>NZ_CP133264.1 GCF_030915445.1 Clostridium sp. OS1-26 | reverse complement strand
GTTATTCTGAAAGGATATTCCGTGGTAGCTCAATGGTGGAGCATTCGGCTGTTAACCGAAGGGCTGGAGGTTCGAATCCTCTCCACGGAGCCATTTTTATTTTTTGAATATAATAAGAAGTTAACTAAGCTATGATATTATTAGTAGCTCGATTAACTTCTTTTTTATTTTAGCAATTAAATATGCTTAGCATATGAAAGAATAGCAATAAGATATACATATTATTTTTAATATGATAACAATTTGTAACACTTAGTGACTGAATACATAATTGGTGATATTATTATATTATTAATAGTTATGGAATAATAGGAATTATTTATATATGAGGAGGACTTGCAAAGTATGAAGAATAGGAAAAAGAAAACAACTATTAGAAGACAATGGATTAAGAGTATAATGCTTTTAGTAGCATCTATCTTTATTGTAATAGGAATAGGTAATTTTTTACTTATTAGTACCATTATAAAAGCAGCAGCCACAAGCATAGGTCCAGAATTATCAACAATTATATCTTATGAATTAGAAGGTAAAGATTTAAGTAGTCTTGCTACCAAAAAGGAAAAGAGTGAAATTTATATAAAATTAAATAACTCATTAACTGCATTTGTAAATGAAGGCAAAGAATTGGTTGACAATGTATACATAGTTAGTGATAGCTTAAATGGGAAGTGGTCATATGTCATTGATAAGTCAAAAGAACATAATGCAGCATTAGGCGATGAATTTTCAGATTCTGTAAAATTAGATAAAATCAAAAAAGCAGTAGAATCTAGTCGCCCTGAGGTACAGGATAGTACAGATCATTTATCTATATATGTGCCTGTAAAAGCTGAACAAAATACTAATGCAGTCATATGTATAGATATTAATGCTAAGCCTATTAATGAAGCAAAAGTAATTGTGAGTGGTTTTATAATAGTATTAATGCTCTTAGCTTTACTAATTGTTAGATTTATAGTAGGAAGAATGACAAAAAGACAAACACGTTCTATAACTATTCTAGTTAATAAAATGAAAGATATGGCAAATTTAGAGGGAGATTTAACGAAAAGAATTGATATAGAAAGTAATGATGAGATAGGGGATTTAGCTTCTTATACTAATAAAATGCTGGATACTATACAGGATATGCTAAAACAAGTGAAAATGGTATCTAACCATTTGAATTCTACTAATGAAGAATTTACACAGGAATTTATTAGCGCTACTGAGCATTTTGAAAGTATGAGCAATTCAACAGAAAATATATCCCAGAGAATTAAAGATCAAACTAATAATTTATCAGATACTTCCAATGCTATACGTCAGATAAATGATGCAGTAGTGCAAGTAGCAGAAAATTCACAGTTGGTAACGGAACAGGCTATAAACACTAGTCAAAATGCTAAAGAAGGAAATCAAGTAATAATACAACTTGAACATCATTCTAAAGATATTTCAACAGTAGTGGACGAAACATCAAATTTAGTTATGGGATTGGGAGGTAAATCTGAGCAAATCAATGGTATAGCGGATACTATAGCAGCAATAGCTTCACAAACTAATCTATTAGCTCTTAATGCTTCTATAGAGGCAGCCCGTGCTGGTGAACAAGGAAAAGGATTTGTTGTTGTTGCAGAAGAAGTTAGAAAGTTGGCTGAAGAGTCCTCTAAGTCCTCACAGGAAATTTTTGCATTGATTCAAGAAGTTAGAAAAGGTATAGATGATGCAGCAGTATCTATGAAACATGTGTCACAAAAAACTTTAGAGCAAAATAATTTTGTAGAAGATGCTGCTGGTAAGTTTAATGAAATAGTAAAATCCATTACTAATGTTTCTAATATGGTAGAAGAGGTTTCGTCAGCAGCAGAGGAAATGGCATCAAATATTACTATGATAACTAATCAGATTGAAAACCTCGCAGCCATATCCGAAGAGAATAGTGCTTCTACTGAAGAAATTGCAGCAGGTATAGAAAAACAAGTTAGCTCAGTTAATGTTTTAACTGATATGACTAAAAACTTAAATAGTATTTCTGAAGAGTTGATACAAAAGTTATCAAAGCTTAAATTAGAATAAAAATGAAAAAAGTATAGTTTACAATTATTTATTAAAAATAATTGTAAACTATACTTTTATGTTATTGAAATGAATAAGTTTTAATGAAGCTTTGGAGTTCTTTTATGTTTCTTTCTTTTGGATTATTACTTTGGAAAGAATTTTATAAGCGCAAGTATTAGTATCTTCCTTACTTTTTACTAATCTTCCTTGGATATCTATAAAAAGTGCCAAAACATCTTTTTCAATATCTAAAGAAGATTTTAAAAGACTGTTAATACTTAAATTATTAGGGAAAAATATTTTCTGATTAAACTCATTTATTAAAAATGATATTTTATCATATACAACAAAAGCTATTTCTTCACAATTAGTATTATTTCCTTCTGATTTTAATTGTTTGTAGTATTCAATAGTCCTATCTGTATTTTTTATAAAAACATTTACAAAAATATATAAAGAAGAGTTTCGTATTGTTTTAGCTGCTAATTCATTGTATAGCTTTTTTCTTTTTTCAGCTATAACAATAGCTTTATCCAACAAATCTACTACATTATAGGACATTTTGTCATCTCCTTGCGTCTATCTTATTAAATTTAAAGTATTATTTTTCACATATATTAAATGTTATTAATAGGTTATATTTACATTATCGTTAATATATTTTTATTCATTAGTATTTATATTTTTTGTTTTTATATCCAATTTGGTTTTAAGTTATCTAAAATATAATTTAAATAAATGAGTCTTAGGGGATTTCCAGTACCTTCTAAAATAAGGTTGGGATCATTTATCTTTATCTGATCCTTTAGGTCTTTCTTAAATGCACGTCTTTCTTTTTTCATTAAGGATGAAAAATATTCGTACTGCTCTATAACAGAATTTATTCCCTGTAATTTAGAATAATCTTTATCGTTAATATAAGTTCTTATTGAAGATACCCATATATAAAGATAAAGGCACATTACACTCCACATATCTACATTAAGCCTCTCTCTAACTTCCTTTTGCATTGTATTATCTTGAAATTTTTTAATTTGTAAAGGTAATTCTGAATGGTTTATTCTTAAACTAAAAGTTGCAATATCGTATAGTGTAAATAATATATCCTTTAAAAGTAAATCAACAGTTATATATTCACCTTTTTTCATTTCCAGCTCTATATTTAAACTATCCTTTATTCTATCAGATATTATTTTAAAGCTCTCTAAATCATTGTAGGTATTTATTAAACAATAAAGATCATAAATGTTCTTATATAAGGCTTCTAATTTAAAGTTCTCCAATCCAAGGGAATTAGACGCTAGGGTAATTAGTTTGTCACTAATTGTTGAATACTTATCTATAACAATAGGAACATAATTAAGCTTTAGCCCCAAAATTTCGTTATGTGTTAATTTAGTTTTATGAAGTTTACTTATATTTAGAAATAGAAAATCTATTTTTATTCCTGGATATTTAAATCTTTTCTTTGTTTTAAAAACAAAAGATATATCAAAAATAAAGGTCATCATAGGTATTATTCTATGCTTAGATTTTATATTTCTAGGTATATGTTCCCTATAACTGCTGTTAAGACCATTTCGAGTAAAGTCATCTTTGATTGACTTCATAACTTTTTGCAATTCTTTAGGCGATAAGTCTGTAGCACAATCTATATCATTGGTACATCTCTGCCAGCCAACCGGTAAGTGAAGCTGTGCGGCAGCGCCACCTTTTAAAATACATCTATTGTTAGTCCTTTTTGTATCTGATAAAATAACTCATAAATCCAATAATGCAGTTCTAGTGAATCTTTATTTAAAAAGCCAAAATACTTTGCTTTAGATTTAATATATCGACTTGTAAGGTTGCTTTTTTTCTTCAAGATTAATCCCTCCGTGAAAGGCAATATAAATAGTTAATATACTATAAATATTATTAGCTAATAGCAGAACTTATATCAATAATAATATTTCTTCAATTTGTAAAAATAAATGAGTTCTTAAGCTGTACAAATTTAAGAAAAGGTTAAGAATTGACATAATAAATAATTAAGATATAGGTTTTATAATTATAAGTATGCCGTTTAGAAGAATTTTCTAGGTATACATCTTTTTAATTACTATGTTATGATTAAGAGTGTTTAATATATAGTGAAGATAAAAACTTCAAATCTAGCAGTATTTATAGAAGTATTGCTGTAGGATAAGCTTGGGAAGGAGTTCATTATGGAAATAGAAACTATATTAGTTGTGGATGATGAAAAAGAAATTAGAGATTTAATAGGAATATATTTAGCGAATGAGGGCTATAAAGTAATAAAGGTTGCTAATGGATTAGAGGCATTAAATCATCTAGAAAAAGAAGAGATAGATCTAATAATACTAGATATTATGATGCCAAGTATGGATGGAATTGAAGCCTGTATAAAAATAAGAGAAAATAAAAACATGCCAATAATAATGCTTTCTGCTAAAAGTGAGGATATGGACAAAATTTTAGGTCTTACTACTGGAGCAGATGATTATATAACAAAACCTTTTAATCCGTTAGAGTTGATAGCCAGAGTAAAATCCCAACTTCGTCGATACAAAAAATTAAATGCTATACAAGAAAAAAATGAAGGTATAATTGAGGTAGATGATTTACTAATAAATATGAATACTCATGAAGTTAAGATATCAGATAAGGAAATAAAATTAACTCCAAGAGAATTTGACATACTCTGTCTTTTAGCTAAAAATAAAGGAATAGTTTTTAGTATAGAGAAAATTTATGAATCAGTATGGAATGAAGAGTTCTTTGAATCAGATAACACTGTGATGGTTCATATAAGAAAGATAAGAGAAAAAATAGAGGAAGAGCCCCGAAAACCTAGGTTTATAAAAACAGTTTGGGGGGTAGGGTATAAAATTGAAGGTTAGGTGTCCTAAATTTATAAAAAAATTATTTAGCCCATTTATAAAACTATATAATTTAGCTTTAGATAAAATAAGCAAAAGCATAAGATTAGAATTAATAGTAATATTTGCAGTATGCTTAGTAGCATCAATTATTGTAGGAAGTATTTCAAATGACACTTTTAAAAAAGGCAGCATGACTGCTAGGATAGATTATACTAAAGGTGTTAAAAGAATATCAGATAAGGCATTGAATATTGCAGATACTATTAAAAATAGAAATGTAAGTATTAATGATAAGGAAAATATAAATCAAATATTACAACAATCAAAGAATGGGGAAAATTACAAAATACTAATTTCTGATTTAGATGGAAAGGTTTTGTACAAATCAGACAATGCTAATGAGACGCAAATAGATATTTATGCGACTATAAAAAATACGATGGAAACAATGGGTAATAGGGAAATATCAGTTAGAAATAATGATGAAATAATAGATACAGGGAGAGAATATGTGAATTTCTACCCAATTAAATTTTCTGATGGAAAAGGATATTTAATGGTAAGCGGTATACCTAAAGGAGATATTGTATATCATTATGGAGATAATACCCCGTTACCAACAGTTATAGTTTCTCTTGCAGTCTTCTTTTTTACGTTTTATTTTTTAACTAAGAAAAAAATGAAATATATAGAGTTAGTATCTTCTGGTCTTTTTGAAATATCTAAAGGCAATCTAGACTATAGAATAGAAAAACTAGGTTCAGATGAAATTGCACTATTGGCAGACAATATAAATTTTATGGCGGAAGAGCTAAAAAATAAAATAGAAGATGAAAGAAAAGCAGAAAGAATGAAAAGTGAGTTAATAACCAATGTTTCTCATGATTTAAGAACTCCACTAACATCTATTAAGGGATACTTAGGACTTATTAAAGAAAAAAAATATAATGAGAAAGAACAGTTAGAACAATATGTAAATATAGCATACAATAAGTCAGAGAAGCTTGAAGTATTAATTAACGATTTATTTGAATACACCAAGCTAACTAATAATGGCGTGAAATTGGATAAGCAAGCTATAGTGCTTGATGGACTGCTTGATCAACTAGTAGAAGAACTGGTGCCTATATTTGAAGAAAATAAAGTAGTAGTATCTAAAGCATTTTTATTGGAAAAGGTTATAGTAGAAGTAGACCCTGGGAAAACCGCTAGAATATTTGAAAATTTATTTATAAATGCTGCAAGATACTCAATAAAACCCGGGATTATAAAAGTTGTATTGACAAAAGATAATGATTACGTAATTGTGTCTATTCAAAATAAATGTGAAGAAATGAATAAAGAAGAATTAGAAAAAATATTTGATAGATTTTATAGATTAGAAAAATCTAGAGCGTCGGAAACGGGTGGAAGTGGTTTAGGATTGGCTATTGCTAGAAGTATAGTTGAACTTCAAGGTGGAACCATTGAAGCTAAATACAGTGACAAAAATATAAGCTTTGACGTGAAGCTTAAAATTTATAAAGGTTAAAGCTAATGCTTTAGCCTTTATTTATGATTCCAAAATGCTAGATATTCAATTCACAAATTCATAGGATTTTAATGTAAAAAATATGTTATAATTGAAATATAATGATATAAATTAAACAAACTAATGACTAGGGGGATTGAGTATGGAAATAAATGAGAATAACAAACAGGAAATTATTTCGGGAATGGTTGAGGCATCAGCAAGACCGATACTGGAAGCCAAAAGTTATTGGTACCAAAGTATTTATAATATCTTAAGAAGTAAAAAGGAAAATATAGAAAGTGATATTGATTATATAGCTTTGTTAAAGGCTGATATTATTTATCTTAAAAAATTGTGGAATAAAGAATTAGATGTAATATTTCAGTGGGGGCAAAACGGCAAGATACCTGAATCAGATAAAATTAATGAAATTATTCTGCAAATAGAAAATGACTCTGAAACAGAAGTTAAAGATGGAAAAATTGTATTCAAAAATGGCAAAAATTTAGATAAAGTTGATTTAGAATTTATTGAAAGATATAATATTATTCAAGATTTAAATGCAAGAGCAAGTGCTTTGCATGAAGATTACATATATCTTAAGATTAGAGACTATATAACGTTAAATGTATATCAATTTCTTTCAGAGAATAAAAATATTGCTGAAGGATTATTTAGAAATAGTCCTAAAGAAACCACACAGAGAATTGCAGACTTAGCTTCTAATTATGCGGATATGTGTATGTATAATGCTATAGAAAATGAGTAAAAAATATTAAGCTTTAGTTGAAATAAAAGTTTTAACTGAAGCTTAATATTTTTTAAGGAAATTGGATAAACAAATAATTCCTATATTTATTATAGTATTTCTAGTTCATTAAAAGTATCATATTTAATTTTTGTATCTTCTCCGAAATCATTTGTTATTAATGATGTTTCATTAGAAATAGATATATTGGCAATAGTATCAGAGTTTTTATATATGGATAGATAATCGGTATTTTGTAAAATTTCATCAAAATCTACATTATATTTTTTTAGTATACTTCCTGCAATTCTTTGAGTACTTTCTTTTCCGCTTTCTATTTTTGCATTTTTTAAATCATTGAATACAGCATCTTTAACATCTTTCAAGTTGTTTTTCTTCATTTATTATACCTCCAAAATAAACTAGTTTCACTATTTATATATATTTACATAATGATGTTTTAATATGTAAAATTGAGAAAGAAGTTCTTTATTTTTTCTGCATAAAAGTGTAAAATTTTAATGGAGTACAATTTTGGAGGATAAGATTTGAAAAATAATATAATTAATCAAGTAATAATTTTGTCACTTATTATGGTAGTAGGAGTATATGCAAGAAAAAAAGATATTTTATCTAAGGAAGCTAGTAAGAGTTTTTCCAACTTTCTTACTAATATAACTCTACCTTGTTTACTTATTTCCTCTTTTAACTATAGTTATTCTCAAGATATGATTGCAAAGGCGAGAATAATGTTTGCTTATTCAGTAATTATTCATATAATATTGATTTTTGCAAGTAGGGTTTTAACTTTTAAATATCCCGAGAATTCAAAGAAGGTCTTAAGATTTGCAACTATATTTTCTAACTGTGGATTTATGGGGTACCCTGTTTTAGAAAGCTTATTTGGGAAAATAGGAATTTTTTATGGTGCAATTTTTAATATACCTTTCAACATTTTTATGTTTAGTGTTGGAGTTATGATTTATACAGGAAAGAAGGATTTAAAAACGCTAAAGGAAGTAATTGTAAACCCAGGCATAATTGCTACTATTTTAGGAATTATAATATTTAGTTTTTCCATTAAGCTGCCTTACCCATTATTTACAGCTATGAGTATTGTAGGCTCTATGACAACACCTTTATCGATGATTATTGTAGGGTCTATGTTATCAGAAATTAGATTAAAGGATATTTTTTCAGGTACTTTAGTCTATTATGCATCCTTTTTAAGACTTATAGCAGTGCCATTTCTTACTTTAGGTATTTTAAAATTATTAAATGCAGATAAATTATTAATGCAAATAGCTGTAATAATTGAAGCTATGCCAGCGGCAGTATTAGCCTCAGTTCTAGCTGAAAAATATGGCGCAGATACTGCTCTAGCTTCTAGAAGTGTATTTATATCTACAATAATATCAATGATCACTATACCTTTTGTAGTCATGTTTTTGTAAGCAAGCATAAATAGAATGAATTGTAAATATATTTTAATGTATTATTAGATGGGGGGAAAAGCAATGTTTGATACTCATGTACATACCAAAATTTCTACAGATTCGAAAATGGAAATAGAAGATGCTATAAAATCTGCAAGAAATCAAAATATATCATTAATAATAACAGAGCATATGGATTTGAAATTTCCAAAGGAAGGTTTATTCTCCTTTAATGTAGAGGATTACTTTAATGAATATTCTAAGTATAGAGGAGACGATCTTTTATTGGGTGTTGAAATTGGCATGAAAAGTGATTGCATAGAAGAAAGTAGAGAACTTGTAAAAGATCATCCCTTTGACTATGTTATAGGTTCAATTCACCTAGTAGGTAATAATGATATTTATTATAGTGACTTTTATAATGGTAAAAGCAAAAAGAAGCATATGAAGAGTATCTTAGCTACATGTTAAAATGCATAAAAGAATATGATTTTATTGATAGTATGGGGCATATTGATTATATTTCAAGATATTCTAAGTTTGAAGATAAAGAAATATACTATCATGATTTTTCAGATATTATCCATGAAATATTAAGGACCTTAATTGACCAGGATAAATGTATTGAACTAAATACAAGAAGGCTTAATGATGAGAATGCAATAAAGAACCTCATAGAAATATATAACAGGTTCAGAGAGCTAGGGGGCAAAAATGTAACAATAGGATCTGATTCACATGCACCTACAGCTATTGGCAGTAATTTTAGCATTGCCAGGGAAATAGTTCAGCTATGTGGTTTAAAAGCAGTACATTTTAAAGAAAGAAGAATGGAATATGAAAATATATAATAAAGTTAATACTAAAGTGTATACTAAATTATATAGTTAATATAAATAGGAGGATTACACAAATGAATTTTACATCAAATTTAGAAAAATCTATGGAGAACCTACATAAAAAAGGAGCATTTTTAACATGCAAGGCAGATAATGAAGTAAATACCATGACTATAAGCTGGGGAAGTATTGGATTTATTTGGCATAAGTCAATATTCACAGTGCTTGTAAGAAAGTCAAGACATACTCATGAGCTTATTGAAAAGTGCGGAGAATTTACTGTTAGCGTGCCTTTTGATGATAAAATGAAAAATGCATTAGCAATCTGTGGATCAAAATCAGGAAGAGAAATAAATAAAATTAAAGAATGCAACTTAGCATTAAAGGATGGGAAAAATATTTCTATTCCAGTAATAAAAGGATGTGGTATTCACTATGAATGTAAAGTGGTATTTAAGCAAGACATGTGTCCTAATCTTTTAGATGAGAGTATTGATAAAGCTTCTTATGGAGCAAAAGATTACCATACTGTATACTATGGAGAAATAGTGAATTGTTACTTAGATGAAGAATAAATATTGCGCCTCTCGCTCGATGTGAGAGGTTTTACTTTTTTAAAAAAATGATGTAAAATATTAATTAATAATAATTATTAAAAAGGAGCGGTTATATGAAGCCGTTAGCGGATAAAATAAGACCTAGTTGTATTGAGGAAGTAGTTGGTCAGCAGCATTTAATAGGAAAAGGGAAGATACTTAACAGAATTATTGAAACGAAACAGATACCAAATATGATTTTTTATGGACCACCTGGAGTTGGAAAAACCACCATTGCAAATATTATTGCAGGAGCAACGAATAAAAGATTTTATAAGCTTAATGCGACTAATGCTTCTGTTAGCGATATAAAAAAAATCATTGATGAGTTAGATAATTTAATGTCAATAAATGGAGTATTACTATATTTAGATGAAATTCAGAATTTCAATAAAAAACAACAACAATCTTTATTAGAGTATACAGAAAATGGTCAGATAACTCTTATAGCTAGTACTACAGAAAATCCATATTTTTACGTATATAATGCTTTGCTCAGCAGATCCTCTGTATTTGAATTTAAACCTTTAAGCACAGAGGATATTGTTAAATCCTTACTTAGAGCCGTTAAAACTGTTGAAGCCGAACTAAAAAATACAAAAATTATTTGTGATAGAAGCATATTGGAGTTTTTTGCAGAAAACAGCGGAGGGGATTTAAGAAAATCCATTAATAATTTACAATTAACACTTTACACTGCTTCCAGAAATAGTAATGGCGACATTGAAATTACATTAGAAATTGCAAAAGAGTGTTCAGGAAAAAAAGCCTTAAATTATGATAAATTAGGTGATAATCATTACGATGTATTAAGTGCTTTTCAGAAGTCCATTAGAGGAAGCGACCCTGATGGGGCAATTCATTATTTGGCAAGACTTGTGAAAGCAGGGGATTTAATATCAATATGCAGGAGGCTAATGGTAATTGCTTCTGAAGATATAGGTTTAGCATATCCAAATGCCATATCTATAGTCAAATCCTGTGTTGATTCAGCTATGCAGTTAGGATTTCCTGAAGCTAGAATTCCACTGGCGGATGCTGTAATACTACTTGCTACATCTCCTAAATCTAATTCAGCAATAAATGCTATAGATAAAGCCTTAAAGGATTTAGAAAATGTTAATGTAGGAGAGGTACCAGAACACTTAAAAGATGCACACTATGAAGGTGCACAAAAGTTAAATAGAGGTACAGAATATAAGTATCCTCACAATTATAAAAATCATTATGTAAAACAACAATATTTGCCAAATGATATAAAAGATGCTGTGTACTACATAGCAGGTGATAATAAGATGGAAAACTCAGCTAAAGCATATATGAGTTTTATAAGAGACGTAAACAAATAGAGGTGAGCATTATGGATAGCAATAAAAAAAATATATTAGATATTCTCTCTAAAAATCCCTATTATATTAAGTCGATTCAAGACCCTACAGAGGAAATGCAGCTTATGGCAGTGAAAGAAAACGGTATGCTTCTTGGATATATAAAAAATCCTACAGAAAAGGTACAATGGGAGGCATTAAAGTCTAATAAATGGGCAATCGAGTATATTGAGAATCCAACAGAGGATATGTGTTTATATACTGTAGAACAGGCGTGGAATTCACTTAAGCATATTAAAAATCCGAATGAGAAGCTCATAAGAAAGGCTATAGAGCAAAAAGGATGGGCGATTCAATTTTACAAGAATCCTTCTAAGGAACTTCAACTTTTAGCTGTTGATAAGGATTGGGACTCGATAAAGTATATAGATGATCCAGCAGAAGAAGCTAATCTATTGGCAATAAAAAAGGAATGGAATGCTATAAAATATATTAAAAGCCCATCCATTGAGGTTCAAATTGAAGCTATTACTCAAAATGAAGAAGCAGTAAGATATATTGACAATATTACAGAAGATATGTGGCTTCGTTTTATTAGTCATAATGTAAAGGTAATAAAATATGTAGATGGTAGTGTGAATGCAGAGAAAATTAAGAAAGTCTTAAAAGAAAAACTTTCTGATGAAAATATAGATAAAGAATATGTCTTAGATTTTATAAAAGAGGATGCTTTAAATATTGATAAAATTAAATTTGCATATAAATATGGCAGCATGAATACTAAAAAGATTATATTAGATTATAAGCTTTCTATATAGAACTTTATAATAAAACTGATGTAAGGAGATGACGTATATGAATTTTACAGATGCTATGTTAACAACAGACTTAGTAATAAAAAGTGGAGCAGTGCCACTTATTATAGGAGAAAGTGGTATAGGAAAAACTGCACTTATAAAAAGATTGGCGCAAAAGGAAGGATATCATCATATTACAATAGATGCAAATATACTTAAAGAAGGTGAAATTGGAGGATTACCAACGGTTCAGGAGTACACAGTTGAAGTTAACGGAAGGGAAGTTACAAGAAGAAAAACAGTATATGCAATTCATACAAAATTGCTAGAAATAGATGAAATTTTTAAAAAAGAGCCAAGTAAAAATATAATATTATTTATTGACGAAATTAATAGATGTGAGCATAGTGTACAGCAAGAACTTATGAATATAATTTTAAATAGAGAAATAAATGGATATTTAATGCCTGACAATGTAAAAGTTATAGCAGCTATGAATCCCTCTAGTAAATATGATGCTTTTTCAGAAAGTAATTATCAAGTAGTTGATATGGACTCTGCTCAGGAAGATAGATTTGTATGGATTGAATTGGACGCAGATGTTAAGGAATGGTTAAGATGGGGAATGGAAAAAAACAACCTAAATGGAGAAGAAAATATTCATCAACGTATAGTGGAGTTTATTGCCAGCTTTCCGGAGTATTTACATACTCCATATTCCCAAGAGAGTATTAAAGCTACTCCAAGAAGCTGGGAGAGAATATCAAATGCATACAAGGTTTATTTAAGAAGTGAAGGAAAGGTACCTTCAAAAATTTTATTTAACGTGGTTAAAGGCAATGTAGGTCCAAGCGTTGCACAAGATTTTTACAATTATTTAGAGAACTATACTAATTCATTAATTACACCAGAAGAAATATTCTTAGAAGAAGAAATAAAAGAAGAATTAGTGGAGAAGGCCAACAAAGAAAGTCACTCTAGACTATATTTAACAGCTAAAAATGCTTTAGCATATTTAAGCAATTTAGAGGTCAGAGAAAGGGAAATTAAATTATTTTCAAAATTTCTTCAGCTATATCCAATGGATTTAAAAATGGGAATTATGAAAGAAATAAAGTGGAATTATGAAAATAGCCTTTATGTTGAATTCTTAAATGAAGAAGCTTTTGTGGAAGGTTATTTTTCGATGTATGATCAGATTTAATTTTAGAGAGGAAGGAGAAAATGAGCGAAAACAATAAATTTGATAAATTAAGAATAGATTTATTTAATGAAGTGATGCAGTGGGAAGGTCCTGAGAGTATGACAGATGAATTTAGGGCGAATTTTTTCAAGTTAATAGAAATATGTACATTTTCTATGATGGAAGAAGAAGATAACTTTTTTGCACTATTTACTATGCAGATGAAAAGGGAAATTAGATTGGATTTGCCGACAGCGGTAGGTAATGCGGCATCTATGTCTTATTTTACAATATATTTTAATCCTTACATTTTTCTTCAATGTTCTTTAAAAGAGATGAAAGCTTTGTTAAAACATGAAGTTTATCATATTATGTATAATCATTTAAAAAGAGCAAAAAATTTAAAGGAAAAATACTGCTCTACTGCAATAAATAGTGCAATGGATATTTCAATTAATCAATATATAAACCATATGCCTGCTTGGTCAGATAACATAAAGAATGTAGCTCTAAGCTATAATATAGATTTGCCAAGAGATTTACCTTTTGAGGAATATGCAAGACTCATTCAAGAGGGTATTGATAAACTTAAATCGTCCAAAGGATTAGAAATTTTGGAGAATAAGGACAGCAAAGAACTAGATTTTATGAAAAAGTCCCATGATTCTGCACATGCTCATGACTTATGGGAGAGTTCAGAAGAGCCTTTTAATTTTGAGCAGATAAAAGATCTAATAAAAAAGACTGCAGACAATGCAGCAAAGGGTAAGATTCCTTCTGCATTTGAAAAAATTATAGATGGACTAAATATTAAGCCTGAAATTTCATGGCAGAATTATTTGAAAAGAGCTATAGGAACTAATCCGTCCGGTTATAAAAAGACTATAACAAGAAAAGATAGACGACAACCTGAAAGGTTTGATTTACGTGGAAAGCTTTCAAAATATACTGCTCAAATTGTTGTCGCTATTGATATAAGTGGAAGTATAACAGATAAAGAAATAGATCAAATTATGAAAGAAATTTTTGGAATAATAAAAATTCATACTTCTGAAATAACTATAATAGAATGTGATAATCAAATAAGAAGAGTATATAAAGTAAAAAGCAAAAAAGATGTAAAGAAAAAGCTAGACACTAGAGGAGGTACTGCATTTTCGCCTGTAATTGAATATATGAACAAGCACAGAATGGCAAATCATTTTCTAATTTATTTCACCGATGGATTAGGTGAAGTAAAATTAAGTTGTATCCCAGTAAACTATAAAATTTTATGGGTACTTACAGGAAAAGAAGGAAGTCTTTCGCTAGAAAAAAGTTATGGTGTGGTTAAAAAGCTCTCAGGAGCTAAGGTAGAAAAAGCAGATTCTAGCTATGCTAAAGACACTATGAAGGAACTTTTGATGGAATGGGCAAAATAACATTGAGTATTACAAGTTTTTCTATATTTATTGTTGACAATTTTACTCGGCTTTGTTATTATAAAAATGAAAGCATAGTAAAACACTCAACATTGAAGGGAGTGGTTAAGTGAAACTATCAACTAAAGGTAGATATGGTGTAAAAGCTATGGTTGACTTGGCTATTCATTTCGGTGAGGAACCATCATCCATAAAAAGTATATCGGAAAGACAGAATATTTCGGAATATTATCTTGAGCAGCTGTTCTCTCCACTTAGAAAGGCAAATCTAATAAAAAGTATAAGAGGTGCTCAAGGCGGATACATATTGAGCAGAGCTCCCAAGGATACAAAAATATCCGATATCATGAGAGTACTAGAAGGCCCTATCGAAATATCAGACTGTATAGATGGGAATAGTGAGAATTCCTGCAGTAATATAGAATGTTGTGCTACTAGACTTTTATGGTCAAGAATAAAAGAGAGTATTGATACCGTTATGGAGTCTACAACACTCCAAGATATGGTAGACGATTATAATAAAATGAAATCAAATAGAGTGAAAGGGGATAAAATCAATGAATAATAAAAAAGTTTACATGGACTATTCAGCTACTACTTATACAAAACCAGAAGTATTAGAGGAAATGATTCCTTATTTTACAGAACATTTCGGAAATCCATCCTCATTATACTCAATGTCAGATGTTCCTAGAAAAGCAGTTAACACTGCAAGAGAAAGAGTAGCTAAAGCTATAAATGCAGAAAAGGATGAAATATTCTTTACAGCAGGTGGATCAGAAAGTGATAACTGGATATTAAAAGGTATAGCACTTGCTCATAAAAATAAAGGCAATCACATCATAACAACTAAAATTGAGCATCATGCTATATTACATGCTTGCAAGTTTCTTGAAAAAAATGGATTTGAAGTAACATATCTTCCAGTAGATGAATATGGAATAATAAGTTTAGAGGATTTAAAAAACGCTATTACAGATAAAACAATACTTGTATCAATAATGTTTGCAAATAACGAAATAGGTTCTATTCAGCCAATAGCTGAGATAGGAAAGCTATGCAAAGAGAAGAAGGTTTTCTTCCATACAGATGCAGTTCAAGCTTTAGGCCACGTTGTAATAGATGTAAAGGAAATGAATATAGACGCACTTTCAATGGCTGGACATAAATTCTATGGACCAAAAGGTGTAGGTGCAATGTACTTAAGAAAAGGAATAAAAATTGAAAACCTAATTCATGGCGGCGGACAAGAAAAAGGTAAGAGAGCTTCTACAGAAAATGTTCCAGGAATAGTTGGGCTTGGAAAAGCTGTTGAACTTGCTGTAGAAGAATTAGAAACAGAATCTAATAGATTAAGAGCTCTTAGAGATAGACTTCTAAATGGATTGGTTGAAAGAGTACCTCATGTTAAAATAAATGGACCTATAGGCGAAAACAGGATGCCTGGAAACGTTAACTTAAGCTTTATAGGAATAGAAGGAGAAACTTTACTTCTAGATTTAAATGATGAAGGAATATTTGCTTCAACAGGAAGCGCCTGTGCATCAGGATCACTAGATCCTTCACATGTACTTTTATCTATAGGTTTATCTCATGGCGTAGCACATGGTTCATTAAGATTAAGTCTTGGAGCAGGAACCACTGATGAAGAAGTTGAATATGCACTAGAAGTAATTCCAAGAATAGTTAAGAGAAGAAGAGAGATGTCACCATTCTGGGAAGATTTTATAAAAAATCAAAAGTAATAATTCGGAGGTAAATAATTATGATGTATAGTGAAAAGGTTATGGAACATTTTAGAAATCCTAGAAACGTTGGTGAAATTGAAGATGCGAACGGAGTAGGGGAAGTTGGAAACCCACAATGTGGAGATATAATGAAAATTTATATAAAAGTAGAAGATAATATAATAAAAGATGTAAAATTTAAGACTTTTGGATGTGGATCAGCTATAGCTTCATCAAGTATGGCTACAGAACTCATAAAGGGAAAAACTGTAGAAGATGCATGGAATTTAACTAACAAGGCTGTTGCAGAAGCATTAGACGGACTTCCACCTGTTAAGATGCACTGCTCAGTGTTAGCAGAGGAAGCTATCCACAAAGCAATAAACAATTATAGAGAGTCAGTAGGATTAGAGCCTTGGGAAATGAAAACTCATTCAGAACATATTCATGACCACGTACACGGAGAATAAAAATAAAGTCATTAGCTATTGCTAATGGCTTTATTTTTTAATAGTTATATTTCTTAGTATTATTGGAAAACATACTAAAAGATAAAGTGAAACTTGCTTTATTTATATATCATGAGGTGATAGTATGTATAGAACAAGAGATTTTATGCTTATGGATGTGATAAGTGTAAATGGCAAGAAACTCGGATTTATCAATGATATATTAATAGATTTTAATAAAAAAAAAGTAGTTGGATTTAATATATCATCTACTAGTTTGTTAAGGAAAAATTTAAATGTTATGACTGAATGCATAGTAGGTTTTAATTCAGTTATGGTTACTACTGAAACATTTAAAGGAAAATTTCTAGAATTTAAAGATATTAAAGGAATGGATGTTAAAGACAGAAGAGGCAATATAATAGGAATGATTGAAGATATTTTATTCGATGAAGATTCTTTTATCATAGGAGCAGTGATAATATCTACAGGTTTTATTACAAATTTTATATCAGGCAAAAAAATAATATTAATAAATAATTTAATGCTAGGAGAAAAAAATATGCTTTATAACGAAAGAAACGCAAACCTCAATTTTACAAGTTTACCGCATAAATTGTTTATGGAAGATGATGTAAATGAAAAAAATAGAAAGAAAGATACTCTTTAAATACATAATACTCCTTGTAGGTATACTGCTGATAATATTTCTATGTCTTAAAAACTCCATTATTAGGGAGGTTCTATATTTACTATTTATATCCTTTGTAATTGCATATACTGTAAGGCCATTGCAAAAAAAGATGCAGCAATATGGAATGAGCAGGAGAACAGCAGCATTGGCATTGATATGCGTACTAATACTAACAGTTATAGCTGCAGTTACATTATTAATACCATCAATATTTAAGGAAAGTTTAAATATAAATACAACCTTTGATAATATTCAAAGACTTGTAGATAAATTCTATTCTAAACTAAAACCCTTAAGTAACAATAAAACGATGTATATTGTAATTGACAAGTTACATAATAGGATAAACAATCAGACAATAGGATTTTTTACAAACATATTTGAATCTGCACTAAACATCGGTCAAAATATTGTTACTATAGCTGTAGTACCTATAATATCATACTATTTTTTATCAGATGGTCACAGTATAGGAAATAAGATATTAAATTTTTTTCCGATTAAAAGTAGGACTATGGTAAGAAAGATAGGCTGTGATATAGACAAAATACTTGGAAGATATATTGTAAGTCAGTTACTTTTATGTTTACTTATTGGAATAGCAACCTTCATAATTCTTATTTTTTTAAAAGTAGATTTCCCAGTGATTTTATCCATATTAAACGCATTTTTTAATATAGTTCCATATTTTGGACCAATATTTGGAGCAATTCCTGCAATATTTATAGCCTTAGTAGATTCTCCGGAAAAAGCGATATATACATGTATATGGTTATATCTTCTGCAGCAGATTGAAGGAAATATAATTTCTCCGAAAATAACTGGTGATAGTATTAGTATGCATCCTTTAGTAGTAATATTACTACTGATAATGGGGGAAAGGCTGCGGGTTTTTTAGGAATGATACTGGCAATTCCAATTGGAGTTATAATAAAAATAGTATACGAAGATCTAAACTACTATCTATTTTAGAATTTTTGTAAAAGTATTAAATATATTTTAGTTTTTCTTTTTGAATTTAACTATAAAAACAAATATTGACACGGATTATATTTTTATTTATAATTTGTATCATAATTAGATATTAAGACAATGATTGGAAGGAGTAAATATACTCTGTTACACAAAGAGAGGAAGTGCTTGGTGAAAACTTCTTGTAACATATATTGAAGCAGTCCAGGAGTCATATTACTTAAAGAGATCAAGCTTATACGGGAAATAAGTATTTATTAGAATAAATCATAAATACTATGAAAGCTGAGAATTAGGGTGGTACCACGGAATGAACTTTCGTCCCTTACGGGATGAGGGTTTTTTTTATTAAATAAATTTAAATTACAAAGGAGAGATGACAATGGAAAAGTTAGGCTTAAATCAAATCAGAGAGATGTATTTAAGTTTTTTGAAAGTAAAGGTCATTTGAGACTGCCAAGTTATTCACTTATACCTAAAAATGATAAGAGCTTACTCTTAATAAATGCAGGTATGGCACCTTTAAAGCCATATTTTACAGGTATGCAGACTCCACCAAAAACTAGAATTACTACTTCTCAAAAATGTATAAGAACTGGAGACATAGAAAATGTAGGAAAAACTTCTAGACACGGAACCTTCTTTGAGATGCTTGGAAACTTCTCATTTGGAGATTATTTTAAGGAAGAGATTATTCCATGGGCGTGGGAATTTACAACAGAAGTTTTAAAGCTTCCTAAAGATAAATTGTACGTAACTATTTATTTAGATGATGATGAGTCTTTTGACATATGGACTAATAAAACAGATATTGATCCTTCAAGAATATTTAGGTTAGGAAAAGATGATAACTTTTGGGAGTTAGGTGTTGGACCTTGTGGACCTTGTTCAGAAATACACTTTGACAGAGGAGAAGGAAAATTAAATAGTGCAGAGGAATTTGTTAAAGCCTCAGATGAAGATAGGGTAATTGAGTTTTGGAATCTTGTATTTACACAGTTTGATAAGGATGAAGCGGGAAATTATAATAGACTTGCAAATCCTAATATAGATACAGGAATGGGACTAGAGAGAATTGCTGTAATAATGCAAGGTAAAAATAACATATTTGAAGTTGATACTTTGAGATCAATACTTGATGAAATAAGTAAAATGGCGGATGTAGAATACGGCAAAGATGAAAAAACTGATATTTCAATGAGAGTTATGACTGACCATATTAGAAGTGTAACCTTTATGACTAGTGATGGAATTTTACCATCTAATGAAGGAAGAGGGTATGTTCTTAGAAGGCTTTTAAGAAGAGCTGCAAAACACGGAAAATCCTTAGGAATAAATGAAGGATTTTTGTATAAGCTAACAGATGTAGTTATAGATAGTTCAAGTGGAAACTATCCAGAACTTAAAGAAAAAAGAGATTATATTAAGAAGGTCATAAAATTAGAGGAAGAAAGATTCGATGAAACTATAGATAGTGGAATGCACATAGTAAATGAATATATAGAAGATCTTCAAAATAATAGTGCATTTGTACTATCTGGAGAAAGAGCTTTTAAATTATATGACACTTATGGTTTCCCAATAGAGCTTACTCAAGAAATACTTGAAGAAAAAGGTATGACAGTAGATTTAGATGGTTTTAATAAAGAAATGCAAAATCAGAGGGAAAGAGCAAGAGCGGCTAGAGAAGAAACTAACTATATGGGTGCTAAAGACACAATATTAAACAAAATTCCTTTAGACATAGAAACTGAATTTAATGGCTATAATACTCTAGAATTAAATTCAAAGGTAAAAATTTTAATAAAGGGAGAGGAATTTGTAAATCAGCTTTGTGAAGGTGAAAAAGGCATTATAATCACTGAAGAAACTCCTTTTTATGCAGAAATGGGAGGTCAAGTAGGTGATAAAGGAATAATGTTTGCAGGATCCTTTAAAGCAGAAGTTTTAGACTGTAAAAAGAATGTCGCTGGAAAAGTATTGCATTTTATTAAAGTAGTTTCAGGAAACATCAGTTTAGATGAAGAAACTACACTAAGTGTAAATGAAGAAAGAAGAAACAATATAAGAAGAAACCATACAGCTACTCATATTCTAAATGAAGCATTAAGAAAAGTCTTAGGAGAGCATGTGCATCAATCAGGTTCATATGTTGATGATGAGAGACTAAGATTTGATTTTAATCACTTTGAGGCTGCAAGTGTTGAGGAACTTAAAAAGATAGAAAATCTAGTAAATGAAAATATTATGAAAGTCCTAAATGTTGAAACTCAAGTTATGACTTTAGAAGAAGCTAGAGAAAGTGGAGCAATTGCATTATTTGATGGAAAATATAAAGATGAAGTAAGAGTAGTTGTAGTGGGGAATTTTAGCAAGGAATTGTGTGGAGGAACTCACGTAGGAAACTCGGGAGAAATCGGTCTATTTAAAATAGTATCAGAAGCTGGTGTTGCGGCTGGAATAAGAAGAATTGAGGCAGTTACAGGGCCTACAGCTCTTGCACTTGTTGAAGAAAAAAATAATCTTTTGAAAGAAATTGCAAATAGATTAAAGTGTGGAGAAAAAGAAGTTTTGCATAGATTAGATGTACAATTTGCTGAGCTAAAAGAAAAAGAAAGAGAAATCGAAGAGTTAAAGGCTAAACTTGCAAGCGGTTCAGAAGATGAAATATTAAATAATTTTAAGGAAATAAATGGAGTTAGGCTTCTTACAGGAACGCTTAGAGATATTGATGGCAATGCTCTTAGAGAACTTGCAGATAAAATTAGAAGTAAAGCAGGAGAGTGCGTTGTAGTTCTTGGAAGTGTAGCTGAGGGAAAAGCTCAATTTGTAGCGATGGCATCTAAAGCTGCAATTGAAAAGGGTGTTCATTGCGGAAAAATTATAAAAGAAGTTGCATCTATCGCTGGAGGAGGCGGTGGTGGAAGACCAGATATGGCGCAGGCAGGTGGAAAGCTTCCAGAAAAGTTAGATGAAGCTATAGGAAGCTGTGCTTCAATTGTGGAAAAACTGGTTAAATAGTATACATTTTTATAAATATGGGCTATAATATAGTTAATAGATATTGTTAGCGGGGTGAGAAAATGGGAAACGATAATACTATTCAGTTTGATATTTCTAAAAATAAAAAGGATTTGACTAAGGAGATATTAACTGAAATTTACGATTCACTAATTAAAAAAGGTTATAATCCCGTGAATCAGCTTGTAGGCTACTTAATTTCTGGTGATCCAACATATATTACAAATTATAATGGTGCAAGATCACTAGTAAGAAAGCTTGAAAGAGACGAAATATTAGAAGAGGTTTTAAAAGCGTATTTAGGGATAAAGTAAGGCTTTATGATGGTCCATTGCTCCTCTGACTGAAGGAAGAGGAGTTTCATTTTACTTTATATGAAAATTTAACGTCACTCATACAGAGGTTACAGTTTTCGTGTTTAAGTGATAAGCTAGTAGTGGATTAATGAAGTTTGAGTGTCGGGTAAAATAAAAATGCCCTTATGGGCATTTTTATTTTAAATTTGAACATAATAATTAGGAGAATAACATGAGAATACTAGGATTAGATATAGGAGATAGAACTATAGGTGTTGCAGTATGTGATCCCCTTGGACTTACAGCCCAGGGAATTACAACCATTAGGAGAAAAAGCACTGAAAAAGACCTAGAAGAGATTAAAAAAATTTGTGAGGAATATAGTGTAGAATCTATTGTAGCTGGACTTCCTAAAAATATGAATGGAACTTTAGGACCTCAGAGTGAAAAGGTAATAAGTTTTTGCGACCTAATAAAGGAAGATATTAATTTACCGATTAATATGTGGGATGAAAGACTAACTACAGTAGCTGCTCATAGAGCTATGCTGGAAGCGGATTTATCTCGTGCAAAGCGAAAGAAAATTGTAGATAAAATGGCAGCTATATACATACTTCAGGGATACTTAGATAGTATTGCAAAAAAGTAAAAGAGATATTATAATTACATATTATGTAATGGAATTATATGGATGGATTATTATTTGAGAATAAAATATTAAATTTTGAGAGGTGAAAATTCATGGAAAATGATGTAACAAGCATAGTTTTAAATGATGAAGATGGAAATGAAATAGAATTTGAAGTAATAACAAAGATGGATATAGAGGACAAAGAGTACGTAGTAGTTGTACCAAAAGACAGTGATGAAGAAAGCACTGATGAAGCAATTGTACTTAGAATTGACAAAGATGAAGAGGGAAATGAAATATTGGTTACTGTAGAAGATGATGACGAATTTGCAATTGTTTCTGAAGCATATGAAACATTGTTCAGCGAGGATGAACTTAATTAGGCTCTATTTACTCCTCTGGCGTTAGTAAGAGGAGTTTAATTTTAGTATTAATTGATTTTCAATTGACAATGAAAAATTTTAGTATTAAACTAAAATTTGAAACTAATACTAAAAATAAATTTTAAAGCGGGGTTATTATGATGGCAAAGCTTTCGTCTGAAGAAATTGAAAAATTAAAAAGTAATTTAAAGGAAAAAGGATATAAGCTTACACCACAAAGAAGAGCTATAGTAGATATAATAATAAGAAATGAAGGCAGTCATTTAACAACTGAAGAGTTATATGATCTTGTGAAAAAAGAATGTCCAGAAATAGGTCTTGCTACAGTTTACAGAACAGTACAACTATTAGAGGAATTGGGCGTAATATGTAAGTTGGACCTTAACGATGGTTGTAATAGATATGAGCTAGTACATGAAGAAGAAAATCATCAGCATCATCACCTTGTATGTACTAACTGTGGAAAAGTAATTGAGGTAGAGGGAGATTTACTAGAAGTTTTAGAAAATGAAATAGTTGAAAAGTATAACTTTAAAATTACTAACCACAGTGTTAAGTTTTATGGGATATGTGATGACTGCATTAAAAAATAAATAAAATAATTTAAATTAATATATGAAGAAGGAGGGGAGGATTTTTGCGCAAAGAAAAAGATAAAGTAAAAATTATTCCATTAGGTGGATTAAATGAAATAGGAAAAAATTTAACCGCCATAGAGTATAAAAATGACATAATTGTAATAGATTGTGGGCTGAAATTTCCTGATGAAGAAATGCTTGGTATAGACGTGGTAATACCGGATATAAGCTATCTTCAAAAAAATATAGATAAGGTAAAAGGAATATTTCTAACTCATGGTCATGAAGATCATATAGGAGCGTTACCATACGTACTGAAAGAGATGAACGTTCCTGTATATGGCACGAAATTGACGTTAGGAATTGTTCAAACTAAATTAAAAGAACATAACTTGCTTAGCGTTGTAGATTTAAAGTGTGTAAAGCCAAGAGATATAGTAAAGCTTGAAAGTATATCAGTGGAGTTCATAAGAACAAGCCATAGCATCGCAGATTCCGTAGCAATTGCAATTCATACTCCAGTGGGGATTGTATTACATACAGGAGATTTTAAAATAGACTATACTCCAATTGATGGGTGTGTAGCTGATCTAACAAGATTTGCTGAACTCGGCAAAAAAGGTGTACTCGCGATGCTTGCGGATAGTACTAATGTTGAAAGACCAGGATATACCATGTCTGAAAGTATAGTAGGAGAGACTTTTGAGGATATTTTTTCTAGTGCAAGAGGAAGAATAATAGTAGCTACATTTGCTTCCCATGTTCATAGAATACAGCAAATCATTAGAGCTGCAATAAAGTATGATAGAAAAGTTGCTGTTTCCGGAAGAAGCATGGAAAATATAATGGAAGTAGGTATGGAACTTGGATACATTGATGCTGACAAAGATATATTTATAAATGTTGATAATATAAATAAATATCCAGAAAGCAAAATTGTTATTATAACTACTGGTAGCCAAGGAGAACCTATGTCGGCGCTTTCAAGAATGGCGGCTTCAGAACACAAAAAAATCAGTATTCTTCCAGGGGATATGGTAGTGATATCTGCAAACCCTATACCAGGAAATGAAAAACTTATATCAAGAGTTATAAATCAATTATTTAAAAAGGGTGCAGAAGTTATTTATGAGTCATTGGCAGATGTACATGTTTCTGGTCATGCTTGCCAGGAAGAATTAAAACTTATGCATACTCTTGTAAAACCTAAGTTTTTTATACCAGTTCATGGTGAGTATAGACATTTAAAGCAACATGCAGAGCTTGCGATTAAACTTGGCATGCCATCAAATAATATTATAATTGGTGACAATGGGGAAGTTATAGAGGTAAGCAGAGATGCTATAAGAAAGAATGGAACAGTAGTATCTGGTCAGGTATTTGTTGATGGGCTTGGAGTTGGAGATGTTGGTAATATAGTATTAAGAGATAGAAAACATCTCTCACAGGATGGAATACTTACTGTAGTAGTTACTATTGAAAAGGAATCTGGTAGTGTAATTGCAGGTCCAGATATCATTTCAAGAGGATTTGTATATGTTAGAGAATCTGAAGACCTAATGGGTGAGGCTAGAGAGTTAGTTAGAGATGCCTTAAGAGAATGTGAGGAAAAACATATAACTGAATGGGCTAGTATAAAATCTAACATAAAAGAAGTGTTAAGAATGTTCCTATATGAAAAGACAAAGAGAAAACCAATGATATTGCCTATAATTATGGAAATATAAGATTTATAAGATTGAGAATGAATATATATTTAATCATTCTCAATTTTCAATTATGTTAAAGGAGAATATATTATGAATATCTATGACAAAGCTCATGAATTTGCAAGAGAATTAGGTAAATGTAACGAAGTTGCAAAACTTAAAGAAGCTAGTAAGAAAATTGAAGGTGATGATTCCAGCAGAAAAATACTTGATGATTTTAGAAAGCTTCAAATTGAAGCATATACTCAGCATATGCAAAATGGATCAGTATCTGAAGAGATTCAAGAAAAGCTTAGAAACATAGGTACCGTTATTTCAATGAATGCTTCAGTTAGTGAATATCTTCAAGCAGAACAAAGATTCAGCATTATGTGGGATGATGTACTTAAGATATTAAATGATGCTATAGGCATAGATTTTACTTTTGGAATGAATAAATAAAATTCTACATAAGTTGACTTTTTCAGACTATAATAATAAAATAGATAGAGTGAGCAAAAATTGGGTACTAGAAAGTATCCAATTTTTTTGAGTGTTTAACGGTAAAAGAATTATCTACTGTTGATTTATAAATAAAATAACACTTTATTGTTCTGTTTGCGTAATGGAACTAGAACTTGCAACAATTTACCGTATGATTATAACCTATTTACTCATGTTTTATTTATAAATCAACAGATATATAAAAATTATTTATTTAATTTGGAGGAATAATAATGAATTTATTTGTAAGAAACGATATAAGAAATGTGGCTATAATTGCCCACGTTGACCATGGTAAGACAACATTAGTTGATGCTCTTTTGAGACAAAGTCACGTTTTTAGAGAAAATGAGAAAGTTAATGAAAGAGTAATGGATTCAAATGACCTTGAAAAAGAAAGAGGAATAACTATACTTTCTAAAAATACTGCTGTAATGCACAATGGAGTTAAAATAAATATAGTAGACACTCCAGGCCACGCAGACTTTGGTGGAGAGGTTGAGCGTGTACTTAAAATGGTAGATAGTGTTTTACTTGTTGTAGATGCCTATGAAGGACCTATGCCTCAAACTAAGTTTGTTTTAAAGAAAGCTTTAGAATTGAATTTAAATCCAATAGTTGTTATAAATAAAATAGACAGACCAGATGAAAGAGCAGCGGATGTACTAGACGAAGTGTTTGATTTATTTGTAGAACTTGGAGCAAATGACGACCAATTAGATTTCCCAGTAGTATATTGTTCTGCAAGAGCTGGATTTGCAAAAAAAGAATTAGAAGATGATTCAACTAATATGGGACCTCTATTTGAAGCTATTATAAAAAATGTACCATCACCAGAAGGACATTTAGATAAGCCATTTCAAATGCTAGTTACTACAATTGATTACAACGAATATGTAGGAAAAATAGGAATTGGTAAAATAGAAAGAGGAAGCATTAAAAAGAACCAGCAAGTAGCGCTTATAAGAAAAGATGGAAAGGTAGATAATGTTAAAGTTTCAAATCTATATGTTTATAATGGACTTAAGAAAGAAGAAACAGAGGTCGCAAAGCTTGGTGATATAGTAGCAGTGGCAGGTATTCCAGATATAAATATAGGAGAAACATTAGCAGATATAAATGCCCCTGAAGCACTTCCTTTTGTAGAAATAGATGAACCTACATTAAGTATGAACTTCATGGTTAATGATTCACCATTTGCTGGACAGGATGGAGATTATGTTACATCAAGACATTTAAGAGATAGATTAATTAAGGAATTGGAAACAAATGTATCTTTAAGAGTTGAAGAAACAGATTCAGCTGATTGCTTCAAAGTAAGTGGAAGAGGTGAACTTCATCTTTCAGTTTTAATTGAGACTATGAGAAGAGAAGGATATGAATTCCAAGTATCTAAGCCTTCTGTTATATTCAAAGAAGAAGATGGAAAGAAGTTAGAGCCAATAGAGTACCTTACAATAGACGTTCCAGAAGAATTTATGGGACCTGTTATGGAAAAGTTAGGACCTAGAAAGGCAGAAATGGTAAATATGACATCAGCTGTTAATGGATATACAAGACTTGAATTTAAAGTTCCAGCA
Organism: Clostridium sp. OS1-26; assembly: GCF_030915445.1. Lineage (GTDB taxonomy): Bacteria > Bacillota > Clostridia > Clostridiales > Clostridiaceae > Clostridium_AM. Next base: position 5,851,226 of record NZ_CP133264.1, on the reverse strand, counting down.
AGAGGTCTTATAGGCTTTAGAAATGAATTTATGACTGATACTAAGGGTAACGGTATAATGAATCACGTTCTTCATGATTATGAAGAGTATAGAGGTGAAATTCCAGAAAGAACTAGGGGATCAATTGTAGTATTTGAAACTGGAACATCAATCACTTATGGATTATTTAATGCACAGGAAAGAGGAATATTATTTATACCAGCAGGAATGGATGTTTATCAAGGAATGATAGCTGGAGAATCTTCAAGAGCAGAAGACATTGATGTTAATGTATGTAAGAAAAAACAGTTATCAAATACAAGATCTTCAGGAGCAGATGAAGCTTTAAAATTAGTACCTGTAACTCAAATGTCCCTAGAGCAAAGTCTTGAGTTTATAGCATCAGATGAACTTGTAGAAATAACTCCTAAGAATATAAGAATGAGAAAGAAAATTTTAAATTCTGACATGAGAAGGAAGTCCATGAGAAGAAAATAAAAAGGGGCTATGTTACGATGAAGAGAAAAAGTTTTCTGAAGGTCTTTTTATTCTGCCTTGTTATTCTAATTATATTAGCTAGCTCAGCATTATATTTAAAGGTTAGTATAGCGAGACATCCTTTAAAATCACAGGACAGTAAGATTCAGTTTACAGTAAATAGTGGAGAAAACTTAAATAATGTTATAGACAGCCTGAAGAAGCAAAATAGCGTGCGAAATGTTTATTTTGTTAAGGCTTATATAAAAAAGAATAATATTAAACAGGATGTTAAGCCAGGACAGTATTCTTTTTCAGAAAATATTTCTTTAGAGCAACTTATTCGATATTTAAACAAAGGAATTAAAGATGACCAGCCTGTAAAAATTGTTATACCAGAAGGATATGATTTAGAGCATATTGCCGCTTTATTAGAGAAAAAAGGTATAATAAATAAAGTGGATTTTATTAAAAGTTGTAAGGAATATAATATTCCAGACTTTATAAAAAATGACCCGAAAAGAAAGTACGCTTTGGAAGGCTATCTTTTTCCTGATACCTATGAATTTCTAAAAGGAACAGAAGGAAAAGAGATAATTGATGTTATGTTAAAAAGATTTTCTAAAGTAATTAATAATATTCAAATAGAAACTGGTAAAAATATTAATAACCAAGACTTAGATAAGATAATAACTATGGCATCAATTATAGAAAAAGAAGTTGATAGGCAGGATGAAAGAGGTAAGGCGGCATCTGTATTCTATAATAGATTAAAAAAAGGCATGAAGCTTCAATCTTGTGCAACGGTTTTATATGCATTAGGTGTACACAAGGATAAGTTATATTATAACGATTTAAAGGTGAATTCGCCTTACAATACGTATATTGTAAATGGGCTGCCTATAGGACCTATTTCTAATCCGGGAAAAGAGTGTATTAAAGCAGCAATAAATCCTGATAATACTAATTATTTATTCTTTGTTTCAAAAAATGATGGAACTCACTTTTTTACAGATAATGAGAAGAAGTTTCTTGAGGTAAAGAAGGTAACACAAGGTGAGTAATATAAATTAATAAAAATATATGAGTAGTTGGCAGATTGATTTTAATATAGCTGTCAACTACTCATATTATAAAGAATTAATATATAAAATAACTCATAGAAATTTAACTTAGTGTAAGGTTGGAGGATTAAATGAGCGGAATTACATATGATTACATGGAAGAATATATAAGAGGGCTTATAAAGGACCACAGTGGCATATTAAAAGAACTAGAAGATTATGCGCATAGCAATTTTGTCCCTATAATTCATAAAGAAGTAGCTAAATTTTTAGAAGTGATGATTAAAATAAAGAGACCTCTAAAAATTCTAGAACTAGGTACTGCTATTGGATATTCAGCAATACTTATGAGTGTAAGTTCGAAGGGAGAAAGTTCCATTACAACAGTTGAAAGAGACTTAAAAATGATAGAGTTAGCTCAAAATAATATTGAAAAATCAGGACTAAAGGATAAAATAAATATTATACAGGGAGACTGCTTAGAGGTTTTAGAAAAGTTAGATGATAAATATGATTTAATATTTATGGATGCTGGGAAAGGACATTATAATCATTTTTTACCACATTGTATGAGACTTTTAAGTGAAAATGGAGTAATAATTGCTGATAATGTTTTATTTAGAGGAATGATTGCTTCCGATGAATTAGTAGAGAGAAGAAAGGTAACTATAGTTAAAAGAATGAGAGAATATCTAGACACTGTATCCCAAGATGATAAATTCATTACTTCTATTATTCCTATGGGAGATGGTATTGCAGTTACCTTAAGGAGGAATTAATAAATATGAAAAAACCAGAACTATTGGCACCAGCAGGTAATCTAGAAAAGCTAAAAACAGCTATAAATTTTGGTGCAGATGCTGTATATCTTGGAGGAAGCAAACTTAATTTAAGAGCTTTTGCAGATAACTTTACAGATGAAGAACTAAGAGAAGGAGTAGAGTATGCTCATTCAAGAGGGAAAAAAGTATTTGTTACTATAAATGTCTTTTCCCACAATGAAGATTTGATTGGATTAGAAGAGTACTTGAAATATTTATATGATCTAAATGTAGATGCTATAATAGTATCTGATCCAGGAATAATAATGACTGCAAGAGAAGTGGTTCCAGAGTTAGAAATACATTTGAGCACACAAGCTAATAATGTGAACTGGAAATCAGCAATATTTTGGCATAAGCAAGGAGTTAAAAGAATAGTTCTTGCAAGAGAATTGTCATTAGAAGAAATAAAAGGTATTAAAAGAAATATTCCAGAATCTTGCGAGCTAGAAGCCTTTGTCCATGGATCTATGTGTATGGCATACTCAGGAAGGTGTGTAATATCAAACTATATGACAGGAAGAGATTCAAATAGGGGACAGTGTGCTCAACCTTGCAGATATAAATACTATCTTGTAGAGGAAAAAAGACCTGGTGAGTATTTTCCTGTTGTTGAAGACGAAAAAGGTGCATATATACTGAACTCTAAGGATTTATGTATGATTGAGCATATACCAGAATTAATTCAGTCCGGTATAGATTCGTTTAAAATAGAAGGAAGAATGAAAAGTGCATATTATGTGGCTAGTATAGTAAAATCATATAGGCAGGCTATAGATGCATATTTTGATAATCCAGAAGAATATGTATTTCAGAAAAAATGGTTAGATGATCTTGGAAAGGCAAGCCATAGAGTATATTTCACTGGATTTTATTTTGGAGATCCAAATAAGCAAACATATGAAACTTCATCATATATAAGAGATTATGATATAGTAGGTATAGTAAGAGATCACGATAAGAATACAGGACTAGCTACAATAGAACAAAGAAACAAGGTGCTTGAAGGAGATACAGTAGAGGTTTTAAGACCAATAGGAGACAACTTTGAGATAAAGCTAGATGATATGAGAAATAGTAAAGGTGAAAAGATACAATCAGCTCCTTCAGCTCAGATGATATTTACAGTTAAGACAGATATAGAGCTAGAAAAAGATGATATACTAATAAAAAGTAAGATTAATAGTTAGAAATATATTAAGAGGGGGATAACTAATGAAACGTCCAATTCTTATAGGAATTACTGGAGGAACTGGTTCAGGTAAGAGCACAATTGCTAAAGAGATATATACAAAATTTAATGAAGAATGTATTGCTATGATTGAACAGGACTCTTATTATAAAGATCAAAGTCACCTTTCAATAGAAGATAGAACAAAAACAAATTATGATCATCCTAATGCATTTGATACGCCATTGCTTGTAGAACATTTAAAGTCATTGTTAAATGGCAAAACTATTAATAAGCCAATATATGATTTTGAGGTTCACAATAGAAAGCAGGAGACTATAAGAGTAGAATCTAGAGAAATAATAATTGTTGAAGGAATATTAGTTCTTCAAGAAAAAGAGTTAAGAGATATTTTAGATATAAAAATATACGTAGATACTGATGCGGATGTTAGAATAATAAGAAGACTAGTAAGAGATATCAACGAAAGAGGAAGAACAGTCGATTCTGTTATAAATCAATATTTAAATGTTGTAAGACCAATGCACATGCAATTTATTGAACCTACTAAAAGATATGCGGATATAATAATACCAGAAGGCGGTCATAATAAAGTGGCCATAGACATAATGGTAGCAAATATAAAGCATATATTGCAAAAGAAGAATAGAATGGTGAATAAAAAACCTTATTTTGGACAAAATCTTGTCTGAGATGAGGTGTTTTTATTATGATGATAAAAGTCAGTAGATTGATAATAAGAAAAAGGCAATATGTAGTCTTTGGAATCTTTATAACTTTGCTTAGTATCTTATATTTTAGAATAGTTAAATTTCAGTACTTTAAATCTGATAAATTGAGCGTAATGGCTGATTCACAGTATTCTTATAAGGAAGATATAACAGATGCAAGTTATCAATTATTCGATTGTAATGGAAAACAGTTGCTTAATTATAATAAAAAATATTATGTTGTTATATCCCCAGAAATATTTGCGAAAAATAATCTGGATACAGAGCAGGATAAAATTTTAACACTTATGTACATACTGCGAAATTACAATAATGATTATGATTTGTCAAAAGCTGGGGTTTTGAACATCAGCAAAAAAATTTATTATGAAATAGATGAGAGTACTTATAATAAGTTAAAAGATATCAAGGAGATAAAAGGTTTTTATGTGTATACTTATTCTGCATTAGAAAAAGGTGAGGCATGGAAAATAGAAAATCTTTTAATTAATACTAAGAGAACAGATAATAATGAACGAAAGCCACAGGATTCTTTAGAAATGCAGATTAGTAATAAAACCAAATTAAATAAAAAGCCTCAAATTATTTTTGATAGAGATGTAAATGGAGCTATAGTTGAAGAAAAAACTGAATTACCCAAAAATAATATAAATGTAAGGTTAACCGTTGATAAAAACATAGAAGATAAGATAAAGGAAATTCTAAATAACGATAAAAATAAGAGTTTTCAACAAATAGGTGTAGTTTTAATGGAAGCTGATACTGGTAAAATAAAAGCCTTAGTTCAGAAGGATGATAGTAAACCTAACGTTAATTTAGGAGTAGCTACTAATCATGGATTTTTTCCAGGATCTATATTTAAAGTTATTGTTGAAGAAGCTGGATTAGATAGAAAGACTATAAGTACAACGGATAACTTTACTTGCAGAGGGTTAATTGAATTAGAAAGCCATAGTAAACATGGTACCTTAACACCAGAGGAAGCACTTGTGGTCTCTTGCAATGATATATTTGCACAAATTGGAGCAAAGGTAGGCTTTAATAATTTTTATGATAATGCAAAATCACAAGGGCTATTTGAAAAAGTTCTGGGATTTGATAGTGAAAAACAAGGTGCTCTTGAAGTTAAGGCCCCTAAGGTTAGTGATGGAAGTGTGGGGCTTGCCTCTATAGGTCAAAATTTGAGAATAACTCCTATTGAAGCTATAAGTATTGCTAATACTGTTGCTAATAATGGTGCATATGTCAAGCCGTATATCATAGATGGTTATGTAGATGATAACAATACTGAGATCGAAAGCTTATCAACAGAGCAGCGTCCTGTTATTGAAAAGTCTACTGCAAATATTATGAAAAATCAAATGATAAAAGTAGTAAGAAAGGGTACTGCTCAAGCTGCTTATATAGATAATGTGGAAATAGGTGGAAAAACAGGAAGTACTACAAGAGTAGAGCTATCAAAACAGACTGGTCAACCAGAAACTCACTCAGATGGATGGTTTATAGGATTTTTTAAGATAAAAGACAAATATTACTCCATGACTGTCTTTGTTCAAGATATTGATAAAGATAAAGAGAGCGGAGGTAGTACTGCAGCACCAATTTTTAAAGATATTGTAAATGCAGCATCACAATATTTGGGAAAATAAATTTATATAGTTCATGCACTTTTTTTAGTTTTGCTTCATAATATATTAATAAGCACTATTAGGAGGAGCATCCCGTGTATTTAGCAAATTGCTTATTAGATATTATGGGCAGTATGTTTTTCTTAACTGCCTACGTAACAAATACAAGTTCCTTTCCTCAACCTTTAAACGATAAGGAGGAGGAGTATTATTTAAAAAAACTTAAAGATGGAGACACTTTAGCCAAAAGTATTCTTGTAGAAAGAAATTTAAGGCTAGTGGCCCATATAGTAAAAAAATATTCCTATCCGGGAAAAGAAGTAGATGATTTAATATCTATCGGAACAGTCGGTTTAATAAAAGCCATAGATTCTTTTGATGCATCTAAAGGTACGAGACTCGCGACCTATGCAGCAAAGTGCATTGAAAATGAAATACTTATGCTTATTAGAAATAATAAGAAAACTAAAAGTGAAGTATATTTACAGGATCCAATTGGTATCGATAAGGAAGGAAATGAAATATCCCTAATGGATGTACTTAGCAGTGAAGAAGATTCCATAATAGAAATTGTAGAAAATAAGATGCAAATTAAAAAACTATACTCGAAAATAAACTCATGTTTATCAGAAAGAGAAAGAAAAGTAGTAGAAATGAGATATGGATTATTAGAGGGGCAGCCAAAAACTCAAAGGGAGATAGCTAAAATTCTTGGAATATCTAGGTCTTATGTATCTAGAATAGAAAAGAGAGCACTTAAAAAGCTATATAAAGAGTTGAATTATGGAAAAAAATAACTTAAACAACTGAGAGTTAGTAGAAAGAATTGAATCAATTCTTTATTACTGATTCTCAGTTTTTAATATTTGTAATTTGTTAACTAAATTTTTTATTATTAGTTAAGATAATGAATAAAAAGGCAATTTATTAAAATTTTACACATAAATAAGAGGAATTTGATAAAAATTGTAGAATAACATAAGTTAGATATTATTAAAATTTAATTAGTAAGATATTTAAATTTAACAACATTAAACGATAATTAAGCATAATAATACTTTAATGATAAGATTTTAATGAGTTACTAAAGAGGATAATCGTATTGTTACAGATATCATACAATTTTTATATACAGCAAAGACTGTGAAAGGGGAACTAAAAGTGATAACATTAAAAGAATTATTAGCAATAACAATAAAACAGAATGCTTCAGATTTACATTTAACTGTTGGGGTACCTCCGGTTATAAGAGTAAATGGACAATTAAAGCATGTAGGAAATGAAAAACTACAACCAGCAGATACAGAGGCTTATGCTAAAGAAATTTCAGGGGAATACTATGATAATTACATAAAAATAGGAGAATTAGACACATCTTTTTCCGTGTCAGGAATTGGAAGATTTAGAGTTAACTTATTCAAGCAAAGAGGAAGCTCGGCAATTGCAATAAGAGTCGTTGGATTAAAGATTCCTACGTTAAATGAACTTCAATTTCCATCTGTTATAAAGGAACTTATATCCAACCAAAGAGGACTTGTATTAGTAACTGGCCCAACAGGTTCCGGTAAAAGTACAACTTTGGCTGCAATGATAAATGAAATTAATTCTAGCAGACCAGCTCATATAATTACGCTTGAGGATCCAATTGAGTATTTGCATAAGCATAATAAATCTATAATAAATCAAAGAGAAATAGGAAAGGATAGCTTAAGCTATGCTAATGCCCTTAAATCTGTTTTAAGAGAAGATCCTGACGTTATACTTGTAGGAGAGATGAGAGATCTAGAAACTATATCCATTGCTTTAACTGCTGCGGAAACAGGACATTTAGTCTTATCAACACTACATACAATAGGGGCAGCTAAAACGATTGATAGAATAATAGACGTGTTTCCTCCGTATCAGCAACAGCAGATTAAGATACAGCTAGCAGCAGTTATTCAAGGCATAATATCTCAGCAGCTTTTGCCTAAAGCTGATGGAGATGGAAGAGTGGCAGCGGTAGAAATAATGGTTGCTAATGCTGCAATACAGAATATGATTAGAGAAGGAAAAACTCATCAACTTGAGTCATCAATACAAACTGGAGGAAAATACGGAATGAAGACTATGGACATGTCTTTATCCGAACTCTATAAAAAGGGATTAGTATCATATGAATCCGCACTAAGTTATGCATCAGATAGAGATATGCTTTCCAGAATTATTTCACTTTAGTGCATAATAATTTATTTTAATAAAAATAGGACCCTTAAGGTCCTATTTTTATTAAAATATGAAATAATCAAGCATTTTTAAGCAATATTGATCTTTTTTATGACTATCTTTATCAACTTCCTTTGAAACTTCTATTTCAGTATTTGGAATATTAACATTTTCAACTTTTTCAATAGTGGCGTTCATAATAAATCCTCCTCAATATTCAATTATAAAAATTCAATATTAGAGGATCTATCCAAATGATTCATCTTTTTTATGAAGCCTTCTCAAATCGATATAAAAGATCAGTTCGTAGCGCCTCATAAGGCTCTACCCCCTTTTCTAGTACTGTACTATAATAATAGTTTATAGTTATATTAATTATATGATACCACATAGGTTGGCTAATGACAAATAAGCCATACAGTCTTAAAGTAAATTAAAATTGAAAAAAATTGCAATAATAAAAATTAACTTAATTTATAATATGTTTTTCTATATTTAGCTCATAATTAATTATATTTTTGATTATATATTAGAAAACTATTAAATAAGGTTGTAAGGCATCTTCAAAAAAATAACTAATAAGTATACTAGTCTATTTTGAGCCATACTGCGTCAGCAGAACCCTTAGATAGGGTTCACTACCTGCGGAACCTGCCTCCTTGTCTGGCACAAAATATCCGTCGCATCTTTGACTTGCTATTTTCTTTCAGATGCCTAAATTTTAAATTTGAAGTTGAAGAATAAATAAATTTAATAAATTTATTATAAATTCTATAGTAATTAATATGTATTTATGCTAAAATAACTTTGAATTAGGGGGGATTGATAGTGAGCATATTTAAAGAAATAATCAATGATACCTCTTGGATCCTAACACATATGGTATACGCTGTAACAATATATTACTTATTAGTATCTTTCTTTGGTATATATAAAAAAGATGAACATGAAGAGGTAGAACCTAAGAAGAGCTTTGCACTGATTGTGGCAGCACACAATGAGGAAATTGTTATTGGAGATATAGTTGAAAGTTTACAAAGGCTTGAGTATCCGAGTGAGCTATATGATATATTTGTGATTGCTGACAACTGTAAAGATAAGACAGCGCAAAAAGCTAGAGAAAAAGGCGCTATTGTATACGAAAGAACAAATAAGGAAAAAAGAGGCAAGGGCTATGCATTAGAGTGGATGTTCGATAAAATATTTAATATGGAAAAAAAATATGATGCTGTAGCAATATTTGATGCTGATAATTTAGCTCATAGAGATTTTCTGAAAGAGATGAACAAAAAACTCTGCGAAGGATATAAAGTAGTTCAAGGTTACCTTGATAGTAAAAATCCAGAGGATACATGGATTACCGGAAGTTATTCCATAGCCTTTTGGACCTGCAATAGAATGTTTCAATTGTCAAGAAGTAATATGGGATTGTCCAGTCAATTAGGTGGCACAGGGTTCTGTATTGATACGGATATACTTAAGGAGCTAGGTTGGGGAGCTACCTGTTTAACAGAGGATTTAGAGTTTACCTGTAAGCTGGTTCTACATGGACATAAAGTAGGTTGGGCACACAATGCAATAATATATGACGAAAAACCTTTGACATTAGCACAGTCATGGTGGCAGAGAAAAAGATGGATGCAGGGTTTTGCAGATGTATCAAGTAGATACTTTTTCAAGTTGGTTAAAAGGTCAATATCTAAAGGTAGTTTTGTTGCATTAGATTGTGCGCTATATAGTATACAACCTATAATAACAATTTTACTTGGCATATCAGCTGTAACTGGAGTTGTTAAATCTGGTATGAAAGCCCTTAATATAATGTCTAATTTTAATTTATCAATATATAATATTGATTTTAATTTGGTTAAAATAGTTGCTGTATTATTTGCGATATTTCAATTTGTGTATACACCGTTTATATTAATACTAGAAAAAAAGCTTAATTTGAAAGTATTTTTATATTATTTGATATATCCTATATATGCTATTACATGGTTCCCAATCTCTGTACAGGGAATTATAGATAAGAACAATAAAGAATGGAGTCATACATTACATACGAGAAGTATACCGATAAATGATTTAGAAAAAGCAAATTAGTTTAGGAAGGATAATAAATCCTTCCTTTTTGATTTTATAGAATAAAAAAGCAGATATTTAACTATATTTGAGATTTTATTAAAATATGATAAAATATAAGAGGAAAAATAAATTTTCTGTTGAATATATACTTTGATGGTTCTCTAACAAGGGGGGAAAGAGGCTTAATGAATGAATATATAATTGGAATAGACGTCGGATCATCAAAAATATGTGCCGCTGCCGGGAAAGTAGATAAGTATGGCAGAATGCAAATAATGGGAATAACATCGGCAAATTGTAATGGGGTAAAAAAAGGAATTGTTGTTGATATAGATAAAACTTCTGAATCAATAAAACAGTGTATTGACTCGCTGGAAAGAATGGTTGACACTAAGATCACAGGAGCTTATATAAGCCTCCCAGGAGGAATCTGTGAATTAGTGTGGAATAAGGGCGTGGTAGCTGTAGCTTCAGAGGACAGAGAAATAAAAGAGAGCGATATAAAAAGAGTTCTAAAAGCATCTAAAATAATTACAATTCCGTCCGATAAAGAAATCGTAGGTGTAATACCAGAGCAGTATATAATAGATGGGTATGATAAGATAAAAGATCCAGTTGGAATGAGCGGATTAAGGTTAGAGGTAGATGCTCAAATTGTTTTAGCCCAAAGTACTGTGGTTAACAATCTTTTCAAAAGTATAAGTAAAGCTGAGATTAAGGTTTTAGGCATAGTACTTCAACCTTTAGCAATATCTCAAGTTGTACTAAAAGAAGAGGAGATTCAAAGAGGAATTGCACTTGTTGATGTAGGCGCAGAGTCTACTGATATTTATATCTATGAAGGTAGTAATTTAGCCAGCATAGACACAATACCATTAGGTGGTAACACAATAACTAATGATATCGCTTTATGCTTAAAACTACCTTTCTCAGAAGCTGAAAAATTAAAAATTAGATATGGAAGCGTTGGAGAAGAATCAATTAGTTGTGACTCACCGATAGAGGTTAATGTTGATTATAATGGCAAAGTACATGTAGATTATTTTATGCTAAAACAAATAATAGAAGCTAGAATAGAGGAAATACTTTACCTTGTAGATCAAAAGGTTAAATGCAGCGATCTCTACGAAAAAATTTCTGGAATAGTATTAGTTGGAGGTGGACTAGCCTTAATTAAGGGAATAGAAGGCTTTAGTAAGCATATATTAGAAAAATCCATTAAGGTAGGAACACCTGAATACATTGGAGCAGCCAGCCCGTTATATGCATCTGCAGTTGGAATAGTCAAAGATGTTGCAGATTCTATAAAAGATAAAGGGTTTATGACTGAGGTGAAAAAAGAAAGTGAAAATAGTAACAGGGAATGGACCGAAGAAAGAGACAAAAAAGATAATAATAGTGGATTTGTATCAAAAATAAAAGAGTTTTTTACAGATTTTTTCTAAATAAGGAGGTAGTATTGTGCTAGATTTTGATGTTGATGTTCAACAGTTTGCTAATATAAAGGTTATAGGCTGCGGTGGCGGCGGAAATAATGCTGTTAACAGAATGATAAAAGAAGGATTAAAGAATGTGGAGTTTATATCTGTAAACACAGATAAGCAAGCTTTAATGCTTTCACAAGCATCACAAAAAATACAGATTGGAGATAAGCTTACTAAGGGACTAGGTGCAGGAGCTAATCCAGAAATTGGACAAAAAGCTGCTGATGAAAGTAAAGACGAAATTTCTCAGGCAATAAAAGGTGCAGACATGGTATTTATTACTGCAGGAATGGGAGGAGGAACTGGTACTGGTGCAGCTCCTGTAATCGCAGAAATAGCTAAATCAATGGGCATATTAACAGTTGGTGTAGTAACTAAGCCTTTTCCTTTCGAAGGCAGAAAAAGAATGTTGCATGCGGAAATGGGAATAAAGAATTTAAAAGATAGAGTGGACACACTAGTAACTATTCCAAATGAAAGATTATTAAGCATAGTTGATAAGAAAACAACATTAATGGAATCATTTAAATATGCTGACGATGTTTTAAGACAGGGTGTTCAAGGTATATCAGACTTAATAACAATACCAGGTCTTGTTAATCTTGACTTTGCCGATGTTAGAACTATAATGATCGACAAAGGTCTTGCACATATGGGTGTAGGAAGAGGTACCGGAGATAACAGAGCTCAGGAAGCTGCTAAACAGGCTATATCCAGTCCATTATTGGAGACTTCAATAGTAGGAGCAACAGGAGTTCTCTTAAACATAACTGGTGGATCAGATTTAGGGCTTTTAGAGATAAACGAAGCTGCAGAGATAGTACAAGAAGCTGCAGACCCTGATGCAAATATCATATTCGGTGCAGTTATAGATGAAAATATTAAAGATGAACTAAGAATCACTGTAATTGCTACTGGTTTTGAAACTGAAAGAATTCAGCATAAAAATGAACCGGTTGCAAAGCCTCATGTAGCTCAACCACAACCTCAATCTCAACCAGTTACATATGGACATAATAAAGATGAAGCAGCTGCAACAGTAGAATATAAAAATTATGATGAAAATAATTTAGAAATACCAGCATTTTTGAGAAGACAAAGAAAATAATATTAAAGATGCAAAAAACCGCTTATAGCTATGATGCTATAAGCGGTTTTTTAATTATTAAGGAAACTCATTCTCTTTATTTCGCAGAAGTACTCACTTAGTAAGGGATCATCTCAAAATCAGCACTCTGTGTAAGCGATCATCTCAAAATCATAGATTTTGGATGCCTGCATAAGATTTGGGATATCTACTTAAGATTTTAGATCTCTGCTTATTGATTAAAAAAATTTTATAAATTATAAGATTCATAAAGACATAAACGAAAATAAGTTGACGCATTATGGAAAATAAAAAAATGTTTTTTTATTATAAAATGACAAAATTTTGAAATAAATAGTTATATAATAAAAATAAATAATTACAAAGGAATGGTGGAGGTGAAAGGGGTTTTTGGTTGTATATTTAGATGTCTTGCTTTTTGAAAATTTAATAGTAAATTTATTTTTACTTCATGTAACAGCTCGCACAGTAAGAATAAAAGTAAAATTTAGATACATGCTATTTGCAGCAACAATTGGTAGTATGTATGTAATGACTTTGCTTTATCCTAAATTAAGGGTATTCTCCACGGTTCCATTTAAAATTGTCGTTGCAATGATAATAATACTTGTTACCTTTAGAAAAATAAATGTTCTATTTAACTTAAAAGCGTTAGCTATTTTTATTTTATACTCTATGCTTCTTGCGGGCATATGTGTTTTTATCCAATTTAATCAAGGATATAATATCTGGTATTCAGCTATTATAAATTTTTCCTATAAAAAACTTATGGTTTCTCTAATGATAATATATATGCTAATTGAAAGGATAATAGTTTACATTAAAGATAGAAAAAATCTAAGTATATTAATTTATAGTGTTGATATTATATTAAAGGATTCAAAGAAAAATGTTAAAGCTTTTTTAGATACTGGTAATGAGTTAAGAGAACCAGCTACTAACCTGCCTGTAATTATAGTTGAAAAATCAATATTTTATGATGTAAATTTAAGTGCTTACGATAGATTTTATATTCCTTATAAAGTTGTAAATGGACAAGGTGGAAGTCTTCAAGGGTTTAAGCCAGAATGTGTAAAGATAAGTGAGGGGAAAAATTCCATAGATAAAGAAGTTATAGTTGCTTTTTGTGAAGGGCACCTAAGTGATATTAATGATTATCAAGCACTTTTATCTAGAGGGGTTATTATGTAAGGTTAATTAATTAGTTTGGAGGGTATTTATGATAAAATTAAAAATATTATTAAATAGAATACTTGCAAAATTTAAGCTGTTTGTAAAAAATGTATACTATATAGGGGGGAATGATGTCCTTCCTCCACCTCTTAGCAAGAAAGAAGAAGATGATTTAGTTGCAAGACTTGTAAATGGGGATGAAAGTGTACGTTCTATACTTATAGAGAGAAATTTAAGGTTAGTAGTTTATATTGCAAGAAAGTTCGAAAATACAGGGGTGAATGTTGAAGATTTAGTATCAGTAGGAACAATAGGACTTATAAAAGCAGTTAATACTTTTGATCCAGATAAAAAAATAAAATTAGCTACATATGCATCAAGATGTATTGAAAATGAAATACTTATGTATTTGAGAAGAAACAGCAAGGTTAAGGCAGAAATTTCTTTCTATGAACCTTTAAATATTGATTGGGATGGAAATGAGCTACTTTTATCTGATATTTTAGGGACTGATAATGATGTTGTATATAACTTAATAGAAGATGAGGTAGACAAGCAACTTTTGATGGTAGCAATGAAAAAATTAAGCGATAGAGAAAAAGAAATAGTAAATTTAAGATTTGGATTAAATGGACAAGGTGAGAAGACTCAAAAGGAAGTAGCAGATATGCTTGGTATTTCTCAATCTTATATTTCTAGATTAGAAAAAAGAATAATAAAAAGATTAAAGAAAGAAATAAATAAAATGTTATAAGGTTGTCTTTAGTATAAAATTCAGCTTCTTAGTAAATAATTAAAATGCGAATATTCTAAAGGGGCTGATAACTTTATGATAATTAATAAAGTTGAAATTTGCGGTGTAAACACAGCAAAACTACCAGTTTTGAAAGAAGTTGAGATGAGAAAGCTATTATACAAAATGAAGGACGGAGATAACGAATCAAGAGAAAAGTTTATTAAAGGGAATTTAAGACTAGTATTAAGTGTAATTCAAAGATTTAATAACAGAGGGGAAAATGTTGATGATTTATTTCAAGTAGGATGTATTGGTTTAATTAAGGCAATAGATAATTTTGATTTAAATCAAAATGTTAAATTTTCCACTTATGCTGTTCCTATGATCATTGGTGAAATAAGAAGATATTTGAGAGACAATAATTCGATAAGAGTAAGCAGATCCTTGAGAGATATTGCTTATAGAGCTTTACAAATAAGAGATAAATTAATAGGAGAAAATAATAAGGAGCCTACCATATCACAAATAGCTAAGGAGTTGAAAGTACCAAGAGAGGAGGTAGTCTTTGCCCTAGACGCTATTCAAGATCCAGTGTCACTTTTTGAACCGATATATCATGATGGAGGAGATGCAATTTATGTAATGGATCAAATAAGTGACAATAAAAACTTAGACGATAGCTGGTTAGAAAACATAGCTATTAAGGAAGCAATGAAAAAATTAAATGATAGAGAAAAGCTTATACTTAATCTAAGATTTTTCGATGGAAGAACTCAAATGGAAGTAGCTGATGAAATAGGAATATCACAAGCGCAGGTTTCTAGACTAGAAAAAACTGCACTAAGACATATGAGAAAATATGTATAAATTGAGCAATTATTTTACTTATTTATAATTATTGATTATGAGCTGAGAATATGGTTTAGTCATATTCTCGGCTTTATTTTTTTGTTTTGGTACTGAATAATAGGGAATGTTCATATATTTAATAATAAAAGAATAATGGAGGATATAAATATGCAGGATGAAAAGTCACTACATTCTCTAGGAAATTTAAGATCCATGGAAATCATAGATATTAATACTGGTGCAAAGTTAGGCTTTATAAAAGATTTAAAAATAGATTGTGATGAGAGCAAGATAATATCTATTATATTACCATCGCATAGAGCATCTTGGTTTGGGAAAAATGATGATATCGAAATTCCATGGCAGAATGTAAAAAAAATAGGAGTAGATGTTGTGCTAGTTGATGGAGGAGAGTATATACTAAGAGAATAGAAAAACATAGTAGAATTTTATATAAAAAAGTGTATAATGATTATATATAGATATTACATAAGCATAATAATAACTATAATAAACTAGAAGGACGTGAAGAAAATTGAGGTGCCCTTACTGTGGCTATGGAGAAAGTAAAGTTGTTGATTCTAGGTCTACTGAAGATGATATGTCTACAAGAAGACGTAGAGAATGTTTAAGTTGCAGCAAGAGATATACAACTTATGAAAAGGTTGAGAACATTCCAATATTAGTAATAAAGAAAAATATGAATAGAGAATATTTTGATAGGACTAAAATAATTAACGGCCTTATAAAGGCTTGCCAGAAAAGGCCAGTATCAAGACAACAAATAGAGAACATAGCAGACGAAATAGAGAAAAAGATTAATAATAAAATGTTTACCGAGGTAAGCTCGGAGTATATTGGCGAACTGATAATGGAAAATCTAAAAAAGCTAGATGAAGTGGCTTATGTAAGATTCGCTTCGGTATATAGGCAGTTCAAGGATATAAATACTTTTATGGAAGAAATAAAGAACTTAATTCAAAATAAATAAATGATATGCAATAATTGCATATCATTTATTTATTTATTTATTTATTTATTTATTTATTTATTTGAGGCATCTTCAAAAAAACAATTAGCCAGTTTGATAGCCTATTTTGCGTCATAATACGTTGGAGGAACCCTTAAAAGCAAACTAGGTTAAAAAAATCTTGATTAATTATTCTGTTAAATATAAGTTAATATAGTTAAAAGTTAATAGTTTTTGTGGCAATAATAATAAAGAATGTTAAAATATAATTAAAAATTGTTAAAGAGATTTTAGGGAGGATTATAATGGAGGAGTTTTTGATTGAAAATTATAAATTTATAAAAATATCTTTAGAGGAAGCTGAAATGATATTTTCAACAGCTGAAAATAATCTGGATTTCAATAAAGGTACGGAAAGAGGCAAAAAAAACTTAGAAAATATTAAAAGTTGGTTTAATGTAGAGAAGGTTGGATTTGCAGATCAAGTACATGGAGATTCTGTTATAGTTTATGATGAAAACACTTATGAGGCAGATGCGCTAGTTACAGATTTAAAGCATATAGCAATAGGTGTTTTTACAGCAGATTGTGTTCCAATTTTATTATATGATAAAAAAAATAAAGCAATAGCTGCAGTTCATAGTGGATGGAAGGGAACCTTTGAATGTATTTTACTGAAAGCTATAGAGAAAATGGAAGAAAAGTTTGGAACTAAAGGTGCGGATATTATAGCAGCTATTGGTCCTCATAACCGACAATGTTGCTATGAAGTTGGAGAAGAAGTTGTTTCTAAATTTAAGAACTGTGAAACATATAAAAACATAGATTTGTTTAGAGGAAGAAATTTAAGTATGATAGATTGTATAAAATATCAGTTAGAATTAAAAGGGGTAATAAAGAGTAACGTTCATGATATAAATATTTGTACTTTTTGTAGTGAGGATCCTGTAATGCACTCATATAGAAAAAATAAAAATGGTGGAAGAATGTTTTCTTTTGTGTTATTAAAGTAAACTTTAAAACACAATTATGTAAGTTTGTAGGAGGTTAAGTTATGGCGGAAGAAAAAATACTCATTGTTGATGATGAAGAACATATAAGAGAATTGATTAAGTTTAACTTAGAGAATAATGGATATAAAACTATTTGTGCAGATAATGGTTTAGAGGGGCTAAGAATAGCAAAGGAGGAAAACTTACAGTTGATTCTTCTTGATTTAATGCTCCCAGGCATGGATGGGTACGATGTTTGCAAGGAGATAAGAAAAGATACTAATATTTCAACTACACCAATAATAATGATAACTGCTAAGGGTGAGGAATTTGATAAAGTTCTAGGATTAGAGCTTGGAGCTGATGACTATATAACAAAACCCTTTTCCATAAGGGAGCTTTTAGCAAGAGTGAAGGCCATTTTAAGAAGAACAAATATAAAACCTATAGATAACTCTTATAATTTTGGAAAAGTAAATATAGATTTTGAAAAGCATGAAGTCACAAAAGATGCAGAAAAAATAGATTTAACTTTAAAGGAGTTTGAGCTGCTTGAAATATTAATAAAGAATAAAGGAAGAGTTATGACAAGAGATTTTTTATTAGATAAAATTTGGGGATATGAGTACATTGGAGAAACTAGAACTGTAGATGTGCATATAAGACATTTGAGACAGAAAATAGAGGAAGATGATAAAAGTCCTAAATATATTGAAACTATTCGAGGAATTGGTTATAGGTTTAATACAGGAGATTGATTGGTGGTATAAATGAAAAAGAAATTAATGTTATCTATGCTGGCTACTTTGGTTTTTGGTATGCTTATTATTACTACACTATTTATATTTATTGAAAATTACCAATACAAGGAAAATATTAAGCAAATTTTGAAGGCTAATAATGACATAATAATAAATGTTTTAAAAAATGAAAATATACCAAACAAGCAGGCATTTTTTAAAGAAAATTTTAAGAATGAAGCTGTTAGGGAAACTTTTATAGATAAAAACGGAAAAGTGTTAAGTGATTCAATTGCAAATCCAGAAGATATGGATAATCACAATAGCAGAAAAGAGGTTCAAGATGCAAGGAAATACGGAGAGGGGTATAGTGTAAGACATAGCTTCACACTAGGACAGGATACAGTATATTTTGCAACTGTATTCGGAGATGGTTATGTAGTAAGAAGTTCTGTAACTATACAGGCAATTAGAGGAATTGAAAGTAAATATTCAAAGTATTATTTGGCAGTTATTATTCTTTCTATTATTCTTTCAATAATGTTTGCCTCTAAATTATCTCAATCTATTGCAAAACCTATAAGAAATTTGGAATTTACAACTTCTAGAATAGCCCAGGGAGAACTATATAGAAGGGTAAATATATATTCTAATAATGAAATTGGGCAGTTAGGAAAAACCTTTAATAATATGGCGGATAAGCTGCAAGAGACAATAAAAGATTCTCTAGATAAGCAAAACAAGCTGGAAGCTATACTACGAAGTATGGATAGTGGAGTCATTGCTATAGATAAAAATAGCAATGTTATTATGATAAATCCTTATGCTAAAAGAATATTTGGCATAAATAGGGACATTATAGGCGAAAAGCTTATGGATAATATAAGAGATTTTGAGTTTGAAGATATATTTAATAATATCAATGATGATTGTAGAGAATTAAAAATATTATGGCCAAAAGAAAGGGAATTGAGGGTTAGAACAGCAGATCTTATAAGAGGTAAAGAAAAAATAGGTACAGTGGCGGTAGTTAATGATATTACTGATATTAAGAGGCTTGAAAATATGCGATCTCAGTTTGTTACAAATGTTTCACATGAGCTTAAAACTCCGCTTACTTCTATAAAAGGCTTCGCTGAAACATTAAAATATGTGGATGATCCAGTAAATAAGGAAAATTTCTTGAATATAATAAATGATGAGGCAGATAGATTGACAAGGCTAATTAATGATATTTTAACTTTATCTAACATAGAAAACGAAATAGATGAAAAAGTAGAAGAAATTAAGGTAAATGAAATTGTTAAAGATGTTTACTACTTAATGAAGAATACTGCAGATAAGAAGAATATTAGAGTACTAACTGCAATGGAAGATGTTCCTAGTTTATTAGGCAATAGTGATAGATTTAAGCAGATGATTATTAACTTAGTAGATAATGCAATAAAGTATACAGATTGTAATGGTACAGTGAAGGTTGGAACAAAGTATGAGAATAAAGAATGTGTCATATGGGTTGAGGATACAGGAGTAGGAATACCTAAAAAACATATTGAAAGATTGTTTGAGAGATTCTACAGAGTAGATAAAGCTAGATCTAGAGCTCAAGGGGGAACTGGCTTAGGATTGGCCATAGTCAAACATATAGTAATGGCTTTTAATGGTATAATCGAAGTAGAAAGTGAAGTTGGTAAAGGAAGTAAGTTTGTTGTTAAAATTCCTTGTAAAGTTCATAAGGAAACTTAATATGCTAAGTCTAAGGAATCTTTAAGAAATAACTGCTCCAGTACATTAGTATACTTAGCCTATTATTTTATTGAATATACCTTATGTTAAGTTAATGTTAAGTTTAACAACGTAAATGTTGATTGAATATTTGTAAAAAGACCTTTGGAAATAGTGTTTTCAAAGGTCTTTTTATATTAAGATGTACACAAATATAAATTATAAATTGTTAACTTTACTTAACCTGTGCATAATAATAGGTTAACTTTAAGGGTATATTATAGTACATGTACAAAACAGTGCACAAAATTTCGAGGAGGGTTTATTATAATGAAAAAAAGAAGTTTAAAAGCCATTATAGCTGCTATGGCGATAACAGTTGTAGCAGGAGCTTTTGTTGGATGTGGATCCAAGCAGGAAGCAGCTAAGCCAGAAAGTAGCAAAACAGCATCAGGTTCTATAACTCTTGCGGGTTCAACAGCACTTCAACCATTAGCTGAGCAAGCTGGAAAAAAATTCACAGAGAAGAACTCAGGCGCAACAATTAATGTTCAAGGTGGCGGAAGTGGTACTGGATTAAAATTAGTTTCGGAAGGAACAGCAGATATAGGTAATTCTGATATAGCAGCAGAAACAAAACTAGATAAGGATAAAGCGAAGGAATTAGTTGATCATAAAGTGTGTGCAATAGGATTTGCAGTAGTTGTTAATAATGATGTAAAGGTAGATAGCTTAACAAAGGATCAAATACAGAAAATATTTACTGGTGAAATTACTAATTGGAAACAGGTTGGTGGAGATGATGAGGCAATAAACCTAATACACAGACCTGGCTCATCAGGGACTAGAGCAACATTTAAGGGTACAGTAATGGGCGGAAAAGATGAAAAAGACAGTTTAGGAATAACTCAAGATTCAAATGGTAGTGTTGAAAAGTCAATCGAATCTACAAAAGGATCTATAAGCTATTTAGCACTATCATATTTAACAGATGAAGTTAAGAAAAACATAAAGCTAGTTAAGATAGAAGGTATAGAAGCAAACAAAGATAACATAACATCAGGAAAATATCCATTCTGGTCTTATGAACATATGTATACTAAAGGCGAAGCTAAAGATTTATCAAAAGCATTTATTGAATATATGACAAGTGAAGAAAATAAACCTTTAATTGAGAAATTAGGATACATTCCAGCAAGTGATATTAAAACAAAGTAGTTTAGTAGCTGGCTGCTAAAGCGGCCAGCTTTTTAAACTGTAACTCAAAGAGAAAATATAGATAGTATATATAAATTCAACTTTTATGCAAAGTTAAGAGATAAGCTAGCCTAAATATTTAAATGGCTTAGCTTTGCATAAAAGCTGAAAGATTTTAATATAGATAAATCTATTAAGCTGTTATTTTAAAAAATATTAATAGTAGAGGTTGGTAATATGAAGGAAAGGACATTATGGCAAAAATTAAAAAGTGAATATATAGGAAGAGGGTTTGCTTTATTTTGTGGTTTACTAATAGTAGCTTTAACTATTAGTATAATTATTTTTGTAGCATCAAAAGGGTTAAACACCTTTACTAAGCATGGATATTCATTAACAAACTTTTTGCTTGGCTCAGAGTGGAATCCGGAAGGGGATACTCCTAAACTTGGTGCTCTTATATTTATTACAGGATCTGCTTTTGTTTCTATAGGTGCTGTAATTATAAGCGCTCCGATAGGTATTGCATTAGCTGTATTTATGAATTATATATCTCCAAGAGTGGGAGAGAAGGTACTGCAGCCTGCACTTGAATTATTCGTTGGAATTCCATCAGTTGTATATGGTTGGATTGGATTTAGTGTATTGTTACCTTTTATAAAAAAAGGCTTTGGTGGAATAGGTTTCAGCTTAATAGCAGGTATTTTAGTTTTAAGTATTATGATTCTTCCAACTATAGCTAGCATATCTTCTGATGCAGTAAAAACTATACCTAAAAGTTATTTAGAAGCTTCTTACGGATTAGGAGCTACAAGATGGCAAACAATAAGTAAGGTAATAGTGCCAGCAGCTAAAAACGGAATCTTAACAGGTGTAGTTTTAGGACTGGCAAGAGCATTTGGAGAGGCTTTGGCTGTGCAAATGGTTATAGGTAACTCTATAAAATTTGCAAAGAACTTATTAAGTCCTACAGCTACTTTAACAAGTATTCTTACTATGGATATGGGAAATACGGTAGGAGGAACTGCATGGAATGATGCATTATGGTCTCTTGCATTTTTACTTCTAATTATATCCTTTGTATTTATATTAGTAATAAGAGCCATTGGAAAAAGAGGTGAAAGTAGATAATGGATGCAAAATTAAAAGATAGGCTATGGACAACCGTTTTATATGGCATATCAATATTAGTTGTAATGCTTTTAGTAGCCTTAATTGGATATATATTATTTAAAGGTGGGGATTGCCTCAAGCCATCCTTTCTATTTGGAAATCCAAAGATAGGAGAATCTGGTGGAGGTATTGGTCCTCAGCTATTTAACTCTTTTTATATGTTAATTGTATCTTTAGTTATAACAGTGCCTTTGGGCGTTGGAGCAGGTATATACTTAGCGGAGTATGCCAAAGAGGGATTCATACTTAACTTTGTAAGATTGTGTATTGAAACTATGGCATCTCTTCCTTCTATAGTAGTTGGGCTATTTGGTCTCTTGGTGTTTGTTAATATAACTCACTGGGGATTTACATTGCTTTCAGGTGCACTTGCTATAACAGTGTTAAATCTACCAGCACTTACAAGGGTTAGTGAAAACGCAATAAGAGAAGCGGGAAAGCCAGTTAAAGAAGCAAGTTTGGGACTTGGTGCAACACAGTGGCAGACTATATCAAGAGTTATTCTTCCTTCAGCTATACCACAGATTTTAACAGGAATAATACTTGCAGCTGGAAGAATATTTGGTGAAGCAGCAGCATTGCTTTATACAGCGGGAATGAGTGCGCCAATACTTCATTTTAGCAATTTTAGTTTAATTGAAAAGACATCTCCATTTAGTCTTATGAGACCAGCGGAAACTTTAGCGGTTTATATATGGAAATTGAATTCAGAAGGTATGGTACCAGATGCTGCTCAAATAGCAAACAGAGCCTCGGCAGTTCTAATTATAATGGTATTATTATTTAACGTATCTGCTAGAATAATTGGTAAGAAAATACATCAATCTTATGCAGGTAAGAAATAAGGAGGAAATTATATGGGTATAATGCAAACTAATAATCTTGACTTGTATTATGGAAATACTCAAGCTTTAAAAAAGATTAATTTGGATATAGAAAAAAATGCTGTTACAGCTTTAATAGGACCATCAGGGTGTGGAAAATCCACATTTTTAAGAACATTAAATAGAATGAACGACCTAATTGAATCTGTAAAAATAGAAGGGGAAGTTTTATTTGAAGGTAAAGACATATATAAAGACGCTGATGTTATAGAATTAAGAAAAAGAGTTGGAATGGTATTTCAAAAGCCTAACCCATTTCCAATGTCAATATACGACAACATAGCATATGGACCTAGAATTCACGGAGTAAAGGATAAAAGTAAGCTGGATGAATTAGTAGAAGGTAGTTTAAAAGGTTCTGCTCTTTGGGATGAAGTGAAAGATAGACTAAATAGGAGTGCATTAGGTCTTTCCGGTGGGCAACAGCAGAGATTATGCATAGCGAGAACTCTTGCTGTAGAACCGGAAGTACTTCTTATGGATGAGCCAACTTCTGCACTGGATCCTATATCTACTTTAAAAGTAGAAGAATTAATGGATGAGTTAAAGAAAAAGTATACTATAATAATTGTTACACATAATATGCAGCAGGCAGGTAGAATATCAGACTATACAGCATTTTTCTTAAATGGTGAAATTGTAGAAAATGGAAGAACTGAAAATATTTTTTATAAACCTAAGGATAAGAGAACGGAAGACTATATAACAGGAAGATTTGGATAAACAGGATTCTTAGTTCAGATGGCGGTAGTAGACATCGAATAAAAAGTACTAGTTAAATGTTCTAAAATATAGCATAATATATATAATATTGAATAAAAGGGGTGATTTTATGACAAGGACAGGGTTCGATTTTGCACTAGAAGGGCTGCATAACGATTTGCTTAGAATGGGAAGTATAGTAGAAAAACAAATATATCAGTGTATGGAAGCTTTGGTAAAGCAAGATGAACTGCTAGCAGAGCAAATTATAAAAAATGATGATTTGGTAGATAAACTTAACAGGGAAATTGAGGATAAGTGTATTAAATTGACAGCTAAGGAACAACCTCTTGCAAGAGATTTAAGAACTATATTTACTACTACTAAATTAGTTACAGATCTTGAAAGAATGGCAGACTATGCTGTAGATATAGCAAAGATAACTATAAGATTAAAAAATGAAAAGTACATTAAAGAGTTAATAGATATACCGAAAATGGCGGTCATGGTTAATTCTATGATAAGAAAATCTTTGGATTCATATGTTGCAGCTGATGTAAATGCTGCATACGAAGCGTGTAAAATGGATGATGAAATAGATGGGCTATATAAGCATATTTTTAATGAGCTTTTAACTATAGCGTCAAAAGATTTAAAAAATGTTAATCAGATAACTCAACTTTTATTTGTATGTAAGTACTTAGAAAGAGTGGCAGACCATGCAACAAATATATGCGAATGGACTATATATTTAGTAACAGGAGAACAAAAAGATCTTAACGAATAGGTAATTAAGAGCCAGTCTAAATTAACTGGCTCTTTTATTTTTTAATAATTATGCAGAACAATAATGTATTTATCATAAAAAAGTAATAATTAAGTAAATATTGTATATATTTTGTGTAATAATATGAAAAATAATGTTATAACATAAAATGTTTTATTATATCTTGTAATATATAACGTTTACATTATTAATAAATGTTAATTTCATATTTTACTTTAGTTAATTTTATGTTATACTTTATAAGGTCGAATATATAGTTTCAACATTAGGAGGGATAAAATGTTCAGCTTAACTCCAAAAGAAGACAAATTCTATGATTATTTTATCGAGATTGCAAAAATTGCGCAGAGAGCTTCTAATATGCTAGTGGAATTTATAAAAGATCTAGATAATTCAGAAGAAAATCATAAGAAGCTCAAAGAAATTGAGCATGAAGGAGACAAAAAACAGCATGAAATACTTGAACAGTTAAATAAGACATTCATAACGCCTTTTGATAGAGAAGATATCTACCTTATAGCAAAAGACATGGATGACGTTATTGACCTCATAGAAGCTACAGCTAGCAGATTCGTAATGCTTAATGTAAATAACTGCACAGAAGAAGCAGAGATGTTAAGTAGAATGATAGTAAGTAGTTGTGAAGAGTTAATAAATTTAATGGAAGAACTTAAAAACATGAAAACTAGTAAGAAATTGCGTAATAACATCATAGAAATTAATAGAATAGAAGAAGAAGGCGACAGAGTATCAAGAAAAGCAATTATGGATTTATTTAGAAGTAATACTGAAGTTATTGAAATAATTAAATGGAGAGAAATCTACCAGTATCTTGAAGATACATTAGATGCATGTGAAGATGTGGCTAATGTTGTAGAAGGAGTAGTAATGAAAAATGCTTAGTAGTACTATTATTGTAACTGCTGTTATAGTTGTAGTAGCATTGGCTTTTGACTTTATTAATGGTTTTCACGACAGTGCTAACGCTATAGCATGTTCTGTATCAACTAGAGTGTTGACATTAAAGCAAGCTGTAATCATGTCTGCAGCAATGAATTTTGTTGGAGCATTTATTTTTCAGACAAAGGTTGCTAAAACTATAGGAAGTGGAATTGTACATGCTGATCATATAACTTTGAAGCTTATAATAGCAGCTCTACTCGGAGCAATAATATGGAACTTAATAACATGGTATTTTGGGATTCCAAGTAGCTCCTCACATGCACTTATTGGAGGATTAGTTGGCGCAGCTATAGTAGCAAATCATTCAATTGCTGTTGTTGACTGGAGTAGCTTATTTATAAAGGTTATATTGTGGCTTATATTATCACCATTAATAGGTTTCTTTATAGGTTTTATACTTATGAACATTATAAATTTTATGCTAAGAGGTACAAGACCGGCTACGGTTTCAAAAATTTTCTCAAAGGCTCAAATACTTTCAGCTATGACTATAGCTCTAAATCATGGAGGCAATGATGCTCAAAAGTCCATGGGGATTATTACAATGGCACTTGTTAGTGCTGGAATGATACCTGAATTTGCTGTACCGACTTGGGTTAAGTTTTCTTGCGCTTTGGCTATGGCATTAGGGACAAGCCTTGGCGGAAAGAAGATAATTAAAACAATGGGATCAAGGATGGCTAAGATTGCTCCAGTTAATGGATTTACAGCGGAAATGGGAGCATCAGCAGTAATTTTTAGTGCAACAATGTTTAATGCGCCAGTAAGTACAACTCACATAATTACTGGTTCAATAATGGGAGTTGGTGCATCGAAAAGACTTTCAGCGGTAAGATGGGCTGTTGCTAAAGAAATTGTAACGGCATGGGTTCTCACTATACCAATATCAGGCTTAGTAGCAGGTGGAACTTTTCTTATTTTAAATTTAATATAATTTGTAACAAAAACTCTTCTGTTTCTTAGAAGGGTTTTTTATTATGCATTGACTAAATAAGCATATTAAGGTAATATTACTAAATGTAATATAACATCAGTCGACAATTAACAGCTAAAATTTGTCCACTGGTTACTGCTTATTATTAAAGGGGTTGAATATATGAAAAATGAAATTGCAGTAATAAAGCCGGAGAGTATTGCTGAAGAGATGGAAATAGAAATTGGAGACTGTTTGATAAGTATCAATGGTGAGCCAGTTAAAGATATTATTGATTATAAATATTTAATTTGTGATGAATATGTTACTGTTGAAATACAGAAGAAAAATGGAGAAATTTGGGAACTTGAAATAGAAAAAGAATATGATGAAGATTTAGGTGTACAATTTAAAGATGCTATATTAGATAAGCCACAGAGCTGTCATAATAAATGTATTTTCTGTTTTATTGACCAGCTGCCTAAAGGTATGAGGGAGACACTTTATTTTAAAGATGATGATTCAAGACTTGCATTTCTTCAAGGAAATTTTGTAACTCTGACTAATATGAGTGAAGATGATATTGATAGGATAATAAAATATAGAATAAGCCCTATAAATGTTTCGGTTCACACTACTAATCCAGAACTTAGAATTAAGATGCTTAATAATAGATTTGCTGGCAATGTATATGACAGACTAAAGAGAATGACCAATGCAGGTATAGAAATAAATTGCCAGATAGTTTTATGTCCAGGAATAAATGACGGAATTGAATTAGAAAAAACTATTGAAGATTTATATAAATTATATCCGAGTGTAGAAAATTTAGCTGTAGTACCTGTTGGTGTAACCAAATTTAGAGAGGGACTGCATAAGTTAGATTTATATACTAAAGAAACCGCTGAAAGGCAATTAGATATAGTAGCAAAACTGCAGCAAAAATATATAAAAGAAATAGAAAGCCCTTTTGTAAGAATGTCTGATGAGTTTTATGTTGTAGCGCAAAGAGAGATTCCACCTAAGGAGTTTTATAATGGTTTTAAGCAGCTAGAAGATGGTGTAGGAGTAATAAGACTTTTTAGAAACAATATTGAAGATTCTGTTTCAGATTTAAAAGAAAACATAAAAGGATCATTTACAATGGTAACAGGAGAACTTGCCTACAATGAAATTGTAAATGCTGCAGACATTATAATGAAATCTAATTCTAAGATAAAAATAGATGTTATAAAGATAATTAATAATTTTTTTGGTGAAACTATAACTGTGGCAGGACTTATAACAGGTAGTGATATAATTGAACAGTTGAAAAATAAAGAGATAGGAAAACATATTATAATTCCAGATTGCATGCTGAGAAAAGGATATGAATTAGCCGCAGATACAGAAAAAATATTTTTAGATGACATTACTGTTGAAGGTTTAGGAAAAGCTTTAAATAGAGAAATACTAGTATGTGATTATACTGGAGAAGATTTAATAAGTATAATAAATAAACACCATGAGGAGGTATAAAAAATGGGAAAACCAATAGTAGCAATAGTAGGAAGGCCTAATGTAGGAAAATCTACATTATTTAATAAATTGGCAGGTCATAGAATATCTATAGTAGAAGATACTCCGGGGGTAACAAGGGATAGAGTATATGCTCAAGCAGAATGGCTTAGACATAGCTTTACAATTATCGATACTGGTGGTATAGAGCCAGAAAGTAGCGATATCATAATATCGCAAATGCGCAGGCAAGCACAAATAGCTATAGAAACTGCAGATGTAATAGTTTTTATAGTAGATGGTAAAGAAGGGCTTACAGCGGCAGATAGAGAAGTAGCACAGATGCTGAGAAAAAGTAAAAAGCCAATAGTTCTTGTTGTAAATAAAGTAGATAGTCTAAAAGAAGAAGATAATGCATATGAATTTTATAATCTTGGAATAGGAGAACCAATAACCATATCTGCATCACAAGGATTAGGGCTTGGTGATATGTTGGATAGAGTAGTTGAGAATTTTGATGAGGCTTCACTAGAAGAGGAAGAAGATGAATATGTAAGAATAGCTTTTGTAGGAAAGCCTAATGTTGGGAAATCCTCACTTATAAATAAACTTTTAGGAGAAGAAAGAGTTATTGTAAGTGATATCCCTGGTACTACTAGAGATGCTATTGATAGTTACCTAGAAACAGAAGAAGGAAAGTTTATACTTGTAGATACAGCTGGTCTTAGAAGAAAAAGCAAGGTTAAAGAAGAAATAGAAAGATATAGTGTTATAAGAACTTATACAGCTATTGAAAGAGCAGATGTATGTATTTTAATGCTTGATGCTACACAAGGCATAACTGAGCAGGATGAGAAAATTATCGGATATGCACATGAGATGAGTAAGGCTATAATGGTAATTGTGAACAAATGGGATCTTGTAGAAAAAGATACTAATACAATGAACGAATTTAAAAATATGATTAAAACAAATCTATCTTTTATGCCTTATGCAACATATTTATTTATATCTGCACTTACAGGTCAGAGAGTACATAAGGTGCTTGAAACTGTTAAAGAATGTTATGAAAGCTACACAAAAAGAATAAAAACAGGTGTGTTAAATGATGTAATAAGCAAAGCGGTAATGATGAAAGAACCACCGATTATGGGAACTAAAAGACTTAAAATTTATTATTTGACTCAGACTGGCGTAAAACCACCTACTTTTGTGTTCTTTGTAAATGATCAATCTTGTATTCATTTTTCTTATGAAAGATATTTAGAAAATCAATTAAGACAAAATTTTGAGTTTACAGGAACAGGTATAAAGTTGGAGTTTAGAGAAAGGAAGGAATAGTTATGGGTTCAGGAGTTACTTTTTTAGGCGGGGGGAGCTTTGGAACGGCATTGGCTGTGATGCTCGCTAAGAAAGGAATTCAGGTTAAAATTTGGGATAGAAAAAAAGAAGTGATAAACGATATTAACGTAAAAAGAGAAAATATAAAATATTTACACGGTACAGTAATTCCTTTTGGAGTAGAGGCTCTTGAAAATATGAGTGATGCCATTGCAGACAGCGATTACATTGTGCTGTCTGTTCCATCACATGCCATAAGGCAGGTGTGCAGACAGGCTAAGAATTTTATAACAAACAATCAGGTAATAGTAAACATAGCCAAAGGAATAGAAGAAGAAAGTGAAGAAAGACTTTCGCAAGTTATTAAGGAAGAATTGCCTAAAAACCCTATAGTTATACTGTCAGGTCCAAGTCATGCAGAAGAAGTTGCGCAGGATATACCAACTACTGTTGTAGTAACTTCAGAGAATATGGAATATGCGGAAAAAGTTCAGGATTTATTTATGACAAATAAATTCAGAATTTATGCTAACGAAGACATAACAGGAGTAGAAATAGGAGGGGCAGTTAAAAATATTATTGCTCTTGCTGCTGGAGTATCAGATGGTATTGGATATGGAGACAACACGAAGGCTGCTCTTATGACAAGAGGAATGAGTGAAATAATAAGAATAGGGACAAAACTCGGTGGCAAGAAAGAGACCTTTGCCGGACTTACTGGTATGGGAGACTTAATTGTTACTTGCACTAGTATGCATAGTAGAAATAGGAGAGCAGGAATATTAATTGGTAGAGGGGCCACCGCTATGGAGGCTACAGAAGAAATTGGAATGGTGGTAGAAGGTATAAAAGCTTGTAAAGCTTTTTATGAGTTAAAAGAAAAGCTGAAAGTTTCAATGCCTATTACTGATGCTTTGTATAAAGTATTATTTGAAGGTAAGGACCCCAAATATGAAGTACATGAGCTTATGACAAGAGATAAAAAATATGAAGTATACTAATGATAAAGAATCTTTGATTAGCCACTCTAAGAGTGCTAGCAAAGGTTCTTTTAATTTTTTATTTCATTTTAGTAATATTGTCTGTCAATATCAAATATATATATACTGTTAATATTAGATTACTGGGGGGAATATTTTGGAGAACTTTGATATATACAAAGATATTGCAGAAAGAACTCAAGGTGACATTT
Source organism: Clostridium sp. OS1-26 (assembly GCF_030915445.1). Taxonomy (GTDB): domain Bacteria; phylum Bacillota; class Clostridia; order Clostridiales; family Clostridiaceae; genus Clostridium_AM. Next base: position 5,820,618 of record NZ_CP133264.1, on the reverse strand, counting down.
ATGTTGGCGTGGTAGGTCCTGTAAGGACAGGTAAATCTACCTTTATAAAGAGATTTATGGAGTTAATGGTAATACCTAATATTGAAAATAACTATAAGAAACAAAGAGCAAAAGATGAGCTACCACAAAGTGCATCAGGGAAAACTATTCATACAACAGAGCCTAAATTTGTACCTAATGAAGCTATAGAAATAAGTCTGAATGAGAATACTAAGTTTAAGGTAAGAATGGTAGATTGTGTAGGTTACATTGTTAAAGATGCATTAGGTTATATGGAAGGTGAAAATGCTAAAATGGTAACTACACCTTGGTATGACTATGAAATACCTTTTGAAGAAGCGGCAGAAATTGGGACAAAGAAGGTTATAAATGAACATTCAACAATAGGTTTAGTAGTAACTACAGATGGTTCAATTACTGACATAGGTAGAGATGAATACGTGGAGGCCGAAGAAAGAGTTGTAAATGAGTTAAAAGCAATAAATAAGCCTTTTATAATAGTGTTAAACTCTGGACAGCCTCATAATCCAGAAACTATGGACCTAAAAAGAGAACTTGAGGAAAAATATGATGTTCCTGTTCAAACGATGGACGTACTTAATATGAAAGAGGATGATATAACTAATGTGTTCCAAAGAGTACTTAAAGAATTCCCTATAAAAGAAATAAATATTGATATGCCTGAGTGGATAGAAAAATTAGAAGCGGCACACTGGCTAAAGATAGACTTTATAGATTTAGTAAAAGATATGTGTAAAAACATATTTAAAGTTAGAGATATAGGTAAATCATTAGAAGGATTTGCTGATGTTGAATTTTTAGGAATATCTAATATTAAGGAAATTAATATGGGAGAAGGGACTGCAAGGATAAATTTAAGACCAAAAGAAGATATGTTCTATAGAATATTAAGTGAAGTTTGTGGAAGTGAACTAGGTGGAGAAAGCGATTTACTTGAGGCAGTTAAACAAATGCATAGGGCAAAGGTTGAATACGATAAAGTAGCAGAAGCTTTAAGGGATGTAAGAGAAACTGGATACGGTTTAGTAGCACCTCAGCTTACTGAAATGAAGCTAGAAGAGCCTGAAATAGTGAAGCAAGGAAATAGAACAGGTATAAAATTAAAAGCTAGTGCTCCTTCTCTTCATTTTATAAGGGCAGATATAGAGACAGAAGTTTCACCTATAATGGGAACGGAAAGAGAAAGTGAAGAGATGGTTAAGTCTCTATTAGAACAGTTTGAAAACGACCCTTCTAAGATATGGCAGAGTAACATGTTTGGTAAGTCTTTGGAAATACTTGTTAAAGAAGGGTTGCAAAATAAGTTATACAAGATGCCTGAGGATGTACAGGTAAAAATACAGAGAACTCTTCAAAAGATAATCAACGAAGGTAATGGAGGATTAATCTGTATTATATTATAATTTAGATATAATCTATAAAGCCTGTGAACTTTAAAGTTCATAGGCTTTATAGATGTTAGTTCATTATGTTTGAAACCCTATATAAGGTAACAATATGACCAAAATGCATACTATATAATATCCATTTTATTAAAAAATTTTTATGTATTTTCTATTTATAAGAAAATTAATATTGCAGAATTAATATTATATCAATTAATCGAGTAAATCTAAACAAAATTGATAAATTATAATAAAAATCATGAAAAATGATCACCATTAGATTATAATAGAAAGGTAAGAGATTTTAAGGAGGTTAAAGTCCTAAATGGACTTTAACGAGTAGTTTGCGAGCGGAAGCGAGTAGATTAAACTACTCAGTGTTCCGACTAAAAGGAGGAATTTTTCATGAAAAGAGTTGCTATAGTTTTTAATGGTGGGACGATATCAATGAAGGTAGATCCGAGAGTTCAAGCAGCAGTACCAAGCCTTAGTGGGGAAGAGATAGTTGCTATGGTAACAGGTATTGAAAAATATGCATATATAGAGTCATATAATTTTTCTAATGTACCAAGTCCATTTGTAACTCCTAATGATATGATGAAATTATCAAAATATGTAAAGGATTTATTAGATAGAGAAGATATAGATGGTGTAGTAGTAACCCATGGTACAGATTCATTAGAGGAAACTGCGTATCTTCTAGATTTAACAATACAAAATGATAAACCAGTTGTAGTTACAGGTGCTATGAGAAGTAGTTCAGAGCTTGGATATGATGGTCCAGCAAATCTATCAGCATCAATATGTACTGCGATTTCAGAAGAAGCTCGAGGAAAAGGAGTCTTAGTATGTATGAATGGAGAGCTGAATTCAGCCTCAGAGGTAACAAAGGCTAATTCTATGAGTTTGAGCGCTTTTAAAAGCCCAGGTTTTGGACCTTTAGGAATAGTGGATAACAATCAGGTTATTTTTTATAGAGATAATTTAACAAGACATCACATAGATACTGATATAGCTGAAACTAATGTCAGTCTTATAAAGTGTGTTTCAGGAATGGACTCAAGATTTATAGATTTTTGCATTGATCAGGAAGATAAAGGTATTGTAATTGAAGGAATGGGAAGAGGTAATATACCACCTAAGATGGTAGATGGAATTAAAAGGGCTTTGAATAAAGGAATAATGGTGGTATTAGTTTCAAGATGTTTTGAAGGAAGAGTTTTAGACACTTATGGATATACTGGTGGAGGAAAAGAATTAAGAAATCTTGGAGTAATATTTGGAGATAATCTTCCAGGCCAAAAGGCTAGAATTAAGTTAATGCTTGCTTTAGGAATGACAAGCAATAAGAAAGAGATTAAAGAAATTTTTGAAAAGGGATTGTATAATATATAAGTATATATGGTAAACATTTTGTGATATAATCTTTTTTAATAAATAGGGGAGTTAAACTACATACTTTGCTAAATTTGATAATAATATATATGAAATTTGATGAAATGTAAATTTGTCTTGCAATTATTATAAATATTTATGTATAATTAGTATGAATTAGCAAGGAAAGACGGAAGGATGAAATATAATGATAAAAAGTATGACCGGCTTTGGAAGGGGAAGTGTGGAACAAGATGGGCGAAGCTTTATAGTAGAAATAAAAAGCGTAAATCATAGATATTGTGATTTAAATATAAAAATGCCTAAAAGCTTTCTATCCTTTGAAGATAAAATTAGAAAAACAGTTTTAGAGAAAATAAGCAGAGGAAAAGTTGATGTTTTTATTACTCAAAACAAACAGGAAAAGATTGGTGTAAAAGCAGTTCTTGATGAAAATTTAGCTGACAGTTATGTTGAGTGCTTAAAAAAAATAAAAGATAAGTATGATATAAAGGAAGGACTATCTATATCTCTTATTGCTAAATTCCCAGATGTAGTAATATTAAAGCAGGAAGAAGAAGATATGGAAAGTATATGGGAAACTCTTTCTAATCCTCTTAAAGAAGCTATAGGTTTATTAGTAGAAATGAGAGAAAAAGAAGGGTTGAAACTTAAAAAAGATATACTATCAAAGTGTGACTATATTAAACAATCTTTGGATAAAATAGAGAAAAGGTCTCCCTTTGTAGTATCTGAATATAAGGAAAAACTTAATGGGAGACTAAAGGAATTGCTTCAAGATTATCAAGTGGATGAAAACAGAATAGCTATGGAAGTTGCTATATTTGGTGATAAGGCATGTATTGATGAAGAAATTGTTAGACTAAATAGTCATTTAGTACAACTAAGAGAGACTTTTAATTTAGATGAACCTATAGGAAGAAAACTTGATTTTATATTACAAGAAATGAACAGAGAAACCAACACTATTGGTTCAAAGGCAAATGATTTAGAAATAACTAACTCTGTTTTAAATATAAAAAATGAGATAGAAAAAATTAGAGAACAAATTCAAAACATTGAATAACAATTAGGAGGAAATGTATGAGTATAAAATTAATAAACATAGGCTTTGGGAATATTGTGTCAGCAAATAGACTAGTTGCTATAGTTAGTCCAGAATCTGCTCCAATTAAAAGAATAATTCAAGAAGCTAGAGATAGAGGAATGCTTATAGATGCTACTTATGGAAGAAGAACAAGAGCTGTAATAATTACAGATAGTGATCATGTTATACTTTCAGCAGTACAGCCAGAAACAGTGGCACACAGATTATCCTCTAAAGAAGAAGAAGAAGCTAATGAGGTTGATGAATAATGAAAGGACTTTTAATTGTAATATCCGGCCCTTCTGGCGCTGGTAAGGGCACCATTTGTAAGGCTTTACTGAAAGAAAATGATTTTTGGATTTCAGTTTCAGCTACTACAAGACAGCCTAGAACGGGAGAAGTAGATGGTGCCAATTATTACTTTTTGACTAAAGAGGAATTTAAGAAAAGAATAGATTTTGATGATTTTTTAGAATATGCTGAGGTTTATGGTAATTATTATGGAACACCAAAGTCAAATGCTTTAGAAGCCATTGAAAATGGTAGAGACGTAATATTAGAAATAGATATTCAAGGAGCTTTAAAAGTAAAAGAAAACTATCCGGAAGGGGTATTTATATTTATACTTCCGCCTTCAATGGAAGAACTTAAGAACAGAATAATAAATAGGGGATCTGAAACACCTGAATCTCTTATGACTAGATTTAAATCTGCATATAAAGAAATAAATTACGTTTCTAAATACAATTATGCCGTTGTTAACGATACTGTTGAAGAGGCAGTAAAAAAAATACATAGCATAATTGTTGCTGAAAGATGCAGAGTTGATAGAGTTAAAGACAAAATATTAGATTCAAAGGAGGGAATTATTCATGAACAACTCTATGATTAATCCATCAATAGTAGATTTACTAAAAAAAGTTGACAATAGATATACATTAGTTACTATGACAGCTAAAAGAGCAAGACAGTTAATTCAAGGTGAGGAACCTTTAGTAAGAACTAATTCAACAAAACCTGTTACTATATCAATTAATGAAATAAACCAAGAAGCAATAACATACGAGACTATTAGAGAAGGCATAAAATAATGGCTCAAGATAAAAAAACAGTAGTTATAGGGGTAACAGGTGGCATTGCTGTATATAAGGCATTAGATGTAATAAGTAAATTAAAAAAGAAAAATTACGAAATACATGTAATAATGACCAATTCAGCTGCAAAGTTTGTAAATCCATTAAGTTTTCAGACTTTAAGTCAAAACATCGTAAACTATGATATGTTTTGCGAGCCAAGAGCATGGGAAATTCAGCACATATCTCTTGCAAAGAAAGCTGACTTGATTGCAGTAATTCCTGCTACAGCAAATATTATAGGTAAGGTTGCGAATGGCATAGCAGATGATCTTTTATCAACTACCATTATGGCAACTAAAGCACCTGTAATTTTTGCTGCTGCAATGAATACAAATATGTATAGCAACCCTATTGTACAGGACAACATAAGCAAACTTCAAAGCTATGGTTATAAGTTTATTAAACCTACTAGTGGAAGATTAGCTTGTGGAGATGAAGGTGAAGGTAAGCTAGCTGATACTGAGGTAATAGCAGAATGTATTGATAGCATGCTTTACGATAAAAAGGATTTAGTAGGCAAGAAAGTATTAGTAACTGCAGGACCAACTATAGCAAGTATTGATCCTGTCAGATACATAACCAATAGATCTTCAGGAAAAATGGGATATGCTATAGCAGAAGAAGCTAGGGACAGAGGTGCAGAGGTAACTTTAATATCAGGGGCAACATCTCTTAAAGCTCCTTTTGGAGTTAAATTAATTAATATAAAAACTAATGCAGAGATGCTTGATAATGTATTGGAAAATTTTAATGATCAAGATATCATAGTTAAAGCTGCTGCAGTCGCTGATTATAAACCTAAGCAGTATTCTGATAAAAAGATAAAGAAAGCTGCAGACGAATTTGAGCTGACCCTAATGAAAGATAGTGATATACTTAAAAAGTTAGGAGAATTAAAGAAGCATCAAGTACTTGTAGGATTTGCAGCTGAAAGTAATGATTTATTGCAAAATGCTGAAAAAAAGCTAAAAAATAAAAATCTTGATTACATTGTAGCAAATGATATCACAGCCTCAGACACGGGGTTTGCTTCAGACGACAATAAGGTAACAATACTTAACCGTGATGGAAAAATTATTTCTTTAGAAAAAATGTCTAAAAGACAGGTAGCAAGGAAATTATTTGATTTAATAAATGAAAAGTAATTTTGAAAGAGGGGCTGAAGCTTGCGATTTTTCGTAAGAAAATGCCTCTCTTATTTAGTGTATTATCAAAAAAGAAACTTAACAATAAAAAGGGTGATTAAGTGTATAGGTATGCAGGAATCATAGTTAACAATACTTCTATACAAGTAGATAAGGTTTTTACATATAGAATACCAGAAGATTTAATTGATAAATTAAGTATAGGACACAGAGTAAAGGTGCCCTTTGGAATGGGAAATAAAAAAATAGATGGATTTATAGTTGGATTGTATGAGGATTGTGGCAGCAAAGGAAATATGAAAGAAATTCAATATCTATGTGAAGAGTTCCCACTGTTTACTGAGAAAGATTTAATCATTATAAATGAGATGAGAGAAAAATATCTTTGTACTTACCTTGAATGTATAAAGGTTTTTATACCAACAGGTATCTTTAAAGGAATGAAGAATAAGAGTGAAACATTAGTATACTTAGGCAAAGCATTAGAAGAAAAATATGAAAAAGAGCCATACATAGGAATATATAAAATTGTTGAACAGAATAGCGGCGTGTACACAAAAACTTCATTAAGTAAAGAATATAATCTATCACTATCCTCAATAAACACTATGTTGAAATACGGATTTCTTACAAGTCAGGAGCAAATAGTTAATAGATATAACACAAGGAAATATGATGTATATTCAAAAAAGTGTTAAATGAAGAGCAGCAAAAAGCTGTAGATGAAATACTAAAATCTGACAGGAAAACATATCTTATACATGGGGTAACTGGTAGTGGAAAAACAGAAATTTATATGCATTTAGTAAGTGAAATGATTAAAGAAGATAAAGAATCTATTATTTTGGTGCCTGAAATTGCACTGACACCTCAAATGGTAGAAAGATTTAAAGGGCGATTTGGAGGAAACATAAGTGTATTTCACAGCAAGCTATCCGATGGCGAGAGATATGATGAGTGGCTTCGCGTAAAAATGGGGAAAGTAAAGGTAGCAATAGGAGCTAGATCTGCTATCTTTCTTCCATTTAAAAATTTAGGTCTTATTGTAATAGATGAAGAGCATGAAGGAAGTTATAAATCCGATAGTAATCCAAAGTATAATGCTAGGGAAATAGGCGAGCTTAAATGCAGTATAGACAATTGTAAATTAGTTTTGGGTTCTGCTACGCCATCTATTGAAACTTATTATAAATGTGAGAAAGATAAATTTAAATTAATATCTATAAAAAATAGAGCTGATGGAGCTATTATGCCAGAAGTTGAAATTATAGATATGAGAGAAGAGCTATTAAGCAATAATAAATCTATTTTTAGCATAAGTTTGCATAAGGCTATTGAGGATAGATTAACTAAAAAAGAGCAAATAATTCTATTTTTAAATAGAAGAGGGCATTCAACTTTTGTTTCCTGTAGAAAATGCGGTTTTGTGTTTAAATGCAACAATTGTGACATATCTCTTACCTATCATAGCGAAGGAAGAAAATTAGTATGTCATTACTGTGGAAGTAAGCACTATATACCTAATACCTGCCCAAAATGTGGAAGTAAGTATGTAAAATATTTCGGTGTAGGAACTGAAAAAATAGAGCAGGAAATAAATAAGATATTTCCGAGTGCTAAAACTTTAAGAATGGACTTTGATACAACGAGAGGTAAGAATTCCTATGAAGAAATATACGAAACATTTAAAAATGGTGAGGCAGATATACTAATTGGTACACAAATGGTGGCAAAAGGTCTTGATTTTAAGAATGTAACTTTGGTTGGGGTAATTGCTGCAGACTTATCATTAAATCTTCCAGATTTTCGTTCCACTGAAAGAACCTTTCAGCTTATAACTCAAGTATCAGGAAGAGCAGGTAGAGGAGAAAAAGCTGGTAAGGTTATAGTTCAGACCTATAATCCTGAGAATTATAGTGTTAAATATGCCTGCAGCAGTGATTATGACAATTTCTATAAGGAAGAAATAGATATAAGATATACTATGGATTATCCACCTTTTTCAGATTTACTGCTTATTAATATGAGTAGCAAAAATGAAAATATCTTAATAAAAAGTATACAAAATGTTGGTATTTATTTAAAAAATATGTTAGAAAAAAATGATACAATTAAAATGCTAGGACCATGTCCCTGTCAAATTTCAAAAATAAAAGAGCTTTATAGGTGGCAAATTATATTTAAGGGTAAAATAACAAGAGGATTTGGAGAAAATGTAAGGAAAATAGTTTATGATTTATTAAAAGATGTTTATAATGATATAAGGGTAAGCATTGACGTAAATCCAAGTAATTTATTATAGATTATGGAGGGAAATAGATGGGTTTAAGAAACATAAGAAAATATGGTGATGAAATACTTAGAAAGAAAAGCAGAAAAGTAGAAGCTATAAATGATAGAATTTTAACTTTAATTAAAGATATGGAAGAAACAATGTATGAAGCTCAAGGGGTAGGACTTGCAGCACCTCAGGTTGGAATATTAAAGAGAATTATAGTGGTGGATGTAGGTGAGGGAATAATAAAACTTATAAATCCTGAAATTATATTTAAAGAAGGAAGTCAGCTAGATGTTGAGGGATGCTTGAGTGTTCCTGGTGAGCAAGGAGAGGTAGAGAGGCCTAATAAAGTAGTGGTAAAAGCTTTAGATGAAAAGGGGCAAGAGATTATAGTAGAGGGAGAAGGACTACTTGCTAGAGCGTTATGTCATGAAATCGATCATCTAGACGGTATATTATTCGTTGATAAAACCATAGATAGTGAAGGGAGAGAATAGTATATGAATATAGTTTTTATGGGTACTCCAGATTTTGCAGTACCTTCTTTAAAAAGCCTTATAGAAGAGTTTGGTGTAAAAGCAGTTTTTACTCAACCAGATAGACCAAAAGGAAGGGGAAATAAGTTAGCTATCTCACCTGTTAAGGAGGTGGCATTGGAGAATAATATACCTGTGTTTCAACCTGAAAAGTTGAAGAATGATACTGATGCTTTGCAAAAATTAAAGGATATGGAACCAGATTTTATTGTAGTTGTAGCTTATGGACAGATACTTACAAAGGAAGTGTTAGATATACCAAAGCATGGATGTATTAATCTTCATGGGTCACTTCTACCAAAATACAGAGGGGCAGCACCAATACATTGGGCTATAATAAATGGAGAAAAAGAAAGCGGAAATACAACTATGTTTATGGATGTAGGATTAGACACTGGAGATATGCTTCTGAAAAGCAAAGTTGAAATAACTGATGATATGACTGAGGGAGAACTTCATGACATTATGATGGAAGACGGAGGCGAACTACTTGTAAGAACTCTAAAAGGGCTAATTGATGGAAGTATAACTAGAGAAAAACAAGGAGAAACACCTACAAAATATGCAAGTATGCTGGACAAAAACATGTCAAAAATTGATTGGAATTTAAGTAGCCATGAGATAAAAAACCTGATAAGAGGTTTAAATCCTTGGCCTATTGCATATACTCAGTATGATAAGCAAAATATGAAAATTTTTAAAGCTATGATATTGAATGAAGAGTTTAAACACGAGCCAGGATACGTTATTGATGTTTCGAAAGATGGGATAAAGGTAGCTTGTGGAAAGGGTACATTGTTAATTCAAGAAGTACAATTTCCAGGTGGAAAGAGTATGAAGGTAGGAGAATATATAAAGGGTCATGAATTAAAGAATGGCATTATACTTAAGTAGTTAAAATTAGGTAGAGGATGGAGGAGTAATTATGTATTTTGATAGCAGCTTTATTATATTAATCCCTGCATTAATTATAGCGGCCTATGCTCAATTTAAGGTTTCGTCTACTTTCGAAAAGTATTCAAGACATGGAAGTCGCAATGGATATAGCGGGGCTCAAGTTGCAAGAATTCTTTTAGATAGCAATGAATTATATAATGTTCCTGTAGAAGTGATTCCAGGTAAGCTTACAGATCACTATGACCCTACAAAAGAGTCATGAGATTATCACAAGAAGTTTTTTATGGCAATTCTGTAGCAGCTATAGGTGTTGCTGCACACGAAACAGGCCATGCAATTCAACACAGTAAGAATTATGCACCTTTAATAATAAGAAATTCTATAGTGCCCGTAGCAAACTTTGGCTCTAGTATTTCATGGATATTATTTGCTGCAGGTTTGATTTTTGGATTAAAAGGATTGGTGAATATAGGAATACTTCTATTTTCCGCGGTAGTGATTTTCCAAATTATAACGCTGCCAGTGGAGTTTAATGCATCAAGTAGAGCACTTAAGATTTTAGATGCGAAAGGAATATTGTACTCAGAGGAACTTTCAATGGCTAAATCAGTATTAAGTGCTGCGGCAATGACATATGTGGCTGCTGCATTAACAGCTATAGCAAATCTGTTGAGATTAATAGTTATTAGTAGAAGAAATGATTAAATAGATTAATTTGAAGTAGAGGTAAAATAATGGATAACGCTAGAAGAACAGCAGTAAAGGTATTAGGTGAAGTGCTGCAAAAAGGTGCATTTTCTAATATTGTATTAGGCAGAGAATTAAATAAATCAAACTTAAATGATAAAGATAGAGCATTAGCTACGGAGATAGTATATGGGACATTAAAGTATAAGTATACTATTGATGTCATATTGAATTATTATATAAAAAGTGGCTTAGAAAAGATGGATGGAGATATTCTAAACATTCTCAGAATATCTATTTACCAGATGGTATATTTAGACAAAATCCCTGAATTTGCTGTAGTTAATGAAGCGGTAGAACTAGCGAAAAGAAACTCAATTAAAGGTTCTAGGCTTGTTAACGGTGTGTTAAGAAATTACTTGAGGAATAAGGATATAAACTATTGTAATGAAAAAAACAATACAGAACAACTAAGTTTTAAATATTCATTTCCAAAATGGATAGTAAATTTATTTATAAGTCAGTATGGCACAGAAGATGCAGAAAGAATACTAAATGGTTTGAATATGATTCCTGCAATCACAGTAAGGGTTAACAATTTAAAAACAGAGTATGAAGATGCATGGAAGTTATTAGAAGATAATGGGTATGATATTGAAGAAGGGAAGATATGCCCAGAAGCTATCATGATAACTAAAGGAAGAAATGTGGAGGATAATCCATTGTTCAAAAATGGATTAATAACTGTTCAAGATGAGAGTGCAATGTTAGTTGCACCTTCTATGGATGTAGAAGAGGGTATGACTGTTTTAGATTTATGTAGTGCACCGGGAGGTAAAACATGTCATATTGCTGAGATTATGAATAATACTGGAGATGTATTTGCGTTTGATATCCATTTGAGTAAATTGCCGATGATTGAAGAAAATGCCAAGCGACTTGGAATAAAGAACATTAAATGTAATGTTCTAGATGCCACAAAATATGATATAACATATGAAGAGAAAGCAGATAGAGTGCTTATAGATGTTCCTTGCTCAGGTCTTGGGATAATAAGGAAAAAACCTGAAATTAAGTGGAATAAGAATACGAGCGCAATGAAAGAACTTATTGAAATTCAAAGACAGATTATGACAAATGCTTGTAAGTATGTCAAACCAGGAGGAAAGCTTATTTATTCTACTTGTACTTTAAATAAAGAAGAAAATGAAGAAAATATAAGATGGTTTATTAAAAAACATAGTGAATTTAGTTTGGAACCTCTTTACTATGGAGAGTCGGATAATATTATTTATCATAAAGAAGGATACATGACTATCCTGCCTGATAAGCATATGGATGGATTTTTCATTGCCAAAATGATAAAACGTAGGTAGGTGTAATAGATGTATAGTATTCTTGATTTTAATCTTGAAAAATTAAAACAATGGATGAAAGAAAATAAAGAGAGTGAATTTAGAGCTAAACAGATATTTGACTGGATATATAAAAATATATGGGATTTTGACCAAATGACAAACATTCCTAAAAATACTAGAGAAAAATTAAAGAATTCCTTTTATATAGAAATACCTGAAGCAGTTCATATGTATAAATCAAAGCTTGATGATACTTTTAAATTTCTTTATAAATATAAAGATGGGAATATAATTGAGTCGGTAGTAATGAAGTATAAACATGGTAATTCTATATGTGTTTCTACTCAAATAGGCTGCAGAATGGGATGTAAATTCTGTGCTTCAACATTAGAAGGTATAGTTAGAAATCTAAGCAGTGGTGAGATTTTAGCACAAGTGTTAAAGTCTCAGGAGCAAATAGGCGAGAGAATATCGAATATAGTACTTATGGGAAGTGGAGAACCATTAGATAACTATGATAATGTAATGGAATTCTTGGATTCTGTAAATGCTGAATATGGGCTAAATATAGGACAGAGGCATATAACTCTCTCAACCTGTGGGATAGTACCTAAAATCTTAGAGTTGGCAGATAAAAATATGCAAATTACTCTGGCTATATCTCTTCACGCACCAAATGATGAATTGAGAAAGACGATGATGCCTATAGCGCATAAGTATTCTATTGATGAAGTAGTAAAAGCTTGTAAATATTACATTAGTAAAACTAACAGAAGAATAACTTTTGAATATGCTCTTGTTAACGGAGTTAATGATACTAGAGAATGCGGAGCTCAACTGATTCAGCTTTTAAAAGGAATATTATGCCATGTGAACTTAATACCTGTCAATGAGGTAAAAGAAAGAGAATTTAAAAAATCTTCTTCAAGTAACGTAAAAGATTTTTATGAAATGTTATCAGGCCATGGAATAGAAACTACTATTAGAAGAGAAATGGGATCTGATATTAATGCTGCCTGTGGGCAACTAAGAAGAAGTTATCTTGAATCTAAAAATGATTTAAAAGGGGTGTAGAAAATGGTGGGGATGCTATCCGACATAGGTAACGTTAGAAAGATAAATGAAGATTCAGTAGGATATTACAAAGATGAGAATTTTGGTATTTACATTGTTGCTGATGGAATGGGCGGCCATAATGCAGGAGAGGTTGCGAGCAAGATAGCTGTGGATGCTACTATATCTTACATAAAATCTTTAAGTAATCTAGATGATATGAAAAGTATTCTAATAGAAAGTATAAAGATGGCAAATAAACAAATTTTTGAGCTGTCAAAAAGTAATGATGGTTTAGTTGGAATGGGGACAACTATAACGGCTTGTTTAGTAAAAGGTAAGGAAATGGTTGTAGCTAATGTTGGAGACAGCTGTTGTTATATAATGAAGTATAATGGCATAACTAAAGTAACAAAAGACCATTCATTAGTTCAGCAATTAGTTGATGAAGGAAGTATTACTGAAGAGGAAGCCGTAAGCCATCCTAATAAAAATATAATAACAAGAGCATTAGGTACAAATATATCTGTGGAAATAGATACCTTTAATATAGATTTAACAGATGTGTTGAAGGTAATTTTGTGTAGCGACGGTTTATCTAATGGAGTTAATAATAGTGAAATGTATGATATAATATTGAATAATAATAATCAAGATGCTTGTATGCAGTTAATTGAACTTAGTAAGCTGAAAGGTGGAAGAGATAATATATCAGTTATCGTATTTGAAGGAGAGTGTGAAGATGATAGGAACCATGCTAGGGAATAGATATGAGTTGTTGGAAAAAGTCGGAGAAGGCGGAATGGCTATAGTTTACAAAGCAAAATGCCACTTGTTAAACCGCTTCGTTGCTGTAAAAGTTTTGAAAGATGAATATTCTAGCGATAAAGATTTTGTTGAAAAATTTAAAAGAGAAGCTACTGCTGTTGCAAGCCTTTCAGATAACAATATTGTAAATATTTATGATGTCGGTACTCAAGAAGATATCAATTATATAGTAATGGAATATGTTAAAGGCAAGACTCTAAAGGAGATAATATGTGAGGAGGGTAAATTAAATACACCTAGAGCTATTAATATTGCCTCTCAGATAGCAAAGGCTCTTGATTGTGCTCATAGAAATAATATAGTACATAGAGATATAAAGCCTCATAATATTCTCGTTACTGAGGAGGGTGTAGTTAAGGTAACGGATTTTGGTATTGCAAAAGCATCTAATTCAGTTACAATAACTAATTCTAGTAAAGTAATGGGATCAGCTCATTATTTTTCACCTGAGCAGGCAAGAGGAAGTTATGTAGACTGTAGAACAGATATATATTCTCTTGGAATAGTAATTTATGAAATGGTTACAGGAAGAGTGCCTTATGATGCAGAAAGTCCGGTATCTGTTGCTTTAAAGCATATACAGGAACCTGTAGTACCGCCAAAGCAATTGAATGAAAAAATACCAGAAAGTTTAAATAAGCTTATTTTAAAGTGTGTGGAAAAGGAACCGATAAGAAGATATCAAAATATGAAAGATATGCTTGGCGATTTAAAGAAAATAGAAAATAATCAAAGTCTTAATATTGCCACCAAGGCCTTAGATAACGATATGACAAGAGTGATGGATCCCATAGTAGTAAATGATACTTATAAAAATAATGATGAATATGATGATGAGCCAGTGCAACGTAGAAATGTAATTGGAGCTAAAAAAAGAAGAACACTAATAGGAATTGCTGTTGCGATACTTGTAATAGTTATAGGAGCTGTATCAGGATACTTTGCATTTAGTAAAATGACAGGTGTATCTGCTCAAGAAACTACAGTGCCTAATATAGTTGGAAAGAGCCAAGACGATGCTAAAAAACTCGTAGAAGAAAGCAAGCTAAAATTTATAATTAGTGCTAAAGAAAAAAGTGATAGACCAGAAGGAACTGTACTTAGGGTTTATCCTACGGAAGGTACAAAAGTAAAAGCAAATTCCGAAGTTAGAGTTAGCGTAAGTGGCGGACAGGATAAGTTAGGAGTGCCAAGTGTAGTAAATCTGGATTTAGCGGCAGCTAAGGATATTATAATCAATAGTGGATTAAAATTAGGTAAAGTAAGCTCTCAACATAGTAATAGTGTTTCTAAGAATTCAGTTATAAGTCAAGATCCAGAAGCAGATTCCAATGCAAGCTCTGATACTAGCATAAATTTAGTGGTAAGTAGCGGACCTGAAATTAAATATGTTAACGTGCCTAATGTAGTGGGAAAAACAGTAGATGATGCAGCAGCTTTGATAACTAATTCCGGCCTTAAGGTTTCAAAGAGTCCAGTAAAAACTAATGATAAATCTCAAGATGGTAAGGTAATAAGCCAAAGCGTACCATCAGAACAACAAGTTAAAGAAGGTGCAACTGTCAACATAACTTATTATGAATATAAAGAAGCAGAACCAAATCAGCCTGGTGCTGGAACTGACCAGGGTGGGGGTTCAACGCCTGGAGGAAATCAGCCAGGTGGAGGCTCAACGCCTGGAGGAAATCAGCCAGGTGGAGGCTCAACACCTGGAGGAAGTCAGCCAGGTGGAGGCTCAACTAGTGGAGGAACTAATCAAGGCGGCCAAAATAATACAGGTACAAATACATCCGGCAGTGGGAAACAAAATCCATAATAAAATATGGTTCTACGGAGAAGTTTATTTACATTGGATTTAAATTGAAAGTAAAGAGTGAAAGAAAATCAATAAAGATTATTAATTCTTCACTCTTTACTAAAATTAATAATAGGAGGATTTATGCAAGGAACTATAGTAAAAGGAATAGGTGGATTTTATTATATAAAGGTAAATGAAGGAGTAGTTGAATGTAAAGCAAGAGGTAAGTTTAGACATAATGAACTTACTCCTATGGTTGGAGATAAGGTAGAAATTACTATTAAAGACGGAAAAGGCGTTATAGATAAAATTTATCCTAGAGATAACGAACTGATCAGACCAGCAGTAGCAAATGTCACCCAAGCTTTAGTTGTATTTGCTTTAAAAAACCCTGAAATAAATGAAGACTTACTAAATAAGTTTTTAATAAACTGTGAGTATAATAATTTAAAAGTAATAGTATGTTTTAACAAGTTAGATTTAATATCTGAAGAAGAGAGAAATGAAATCGTAGATATGATAAAAAGCGCAGGTTATGAAATCATTTTCTTAAAGGCAAAAGAGGGATATGGTATTCAAACAGTGAAAGAAAAGCTAAAAGATAATGTAACGGTATTATGTGGACCCTCTGGTGTAGGTAAATCAACTATTTTAAATACAATAGCAGGAAGAGAGCTTATGGAAACAGGAGAAATAAGTGAAAAGCTTCGCAGAGGTAAACATACAACAAGACATAGTGAACTTATAGATATAGGTGAAGGCTTTATTGTAGATACTCCTGGATTTTCTTCTTTAGATTTAGATTTTTTATCGAAGGAAAAAGTGCAAGATTGTTTTCCGGAATTTACCGATTATATAGGTTGTTGTAAGTTTACAGGATGTATTCATTTTAAGGAGCCAGGGTGTGCTGTAAAAGAAGCTGTTACTAATGGTATGGTAAATAACAAAAGATATGAATTTTACATAAAAACACTAGAGGAAATAATGAGCAGGAGGAATAAGCAATGGTAAAGATAGCCCCTTCAATATTATCAGCAGATTTTTCTAAATTAGGAGAAGATATTAAAAGTCTAGAAAAGTACGGTGCGGATTTCATTCATATAGATGTAATGGATGGAATGTTTGTACCCAATATATCCTTTGGAGTACCTATAATGAAAAGTGTAAGAAAAATCACAAATCTCACTTTTGATGTACATTTGATGATTGAAGAGCCAGCAAGATATATAGAGGATTTTGTAAAAGCCGGTGCAGATATTATTACAGTACATTATGAAGCTGATAGACATATAGATAGAACTATAAATTATATAAAAAGCTTTGGTATTAAGGCAGCGGTGGCTTTAAATCCTGCTACCCCCGTAGAAAGCATAAAACATTTAATCCCTATTTTGGATATGGTGTTAATAATGTCTGTAAATCCAGGGTTTGGTGGACAGAAATACATAAATTATTGCTCAGAAAAAATTAGGGAAGTTAAAGAATTGAGCAATAAGTATAACAAGAATCTTATGATTCAAGTAGATGGAGGAGTAGGAAAAGACAATATAAAAGAAGTTGTAGACTGTGGGGCAAATGTAGTTGTTGCCGGTTCAGCAGTATTTAAAGATGGAAAAATAGAAGAGAACATACAGGATTTAAAAGGGGAATTTTAAAATGAAAGCAGTCTTGATGTCTGGAGGTACTCCTCCATCTTATGAGCTAATAAATAAAGAACTAAAGGATAGTGATTACTTAATCTGTGCTGATAGTGGGGGTAACTTTTTATATAAACATCAAATAGTACCTAATTATCTTATGGGAGATTTTGATTCTATAGATAAAGATGCCTTAAACTTTTTTTTAAAACATAAGGATTGTAAGGTAGAAGAAGTTCCAAAAGACAAAGACTTTACGGATACAGAATTTATTTTTAGCAAAGCTATAAAATTAGGAGTAACGGAAATTGTATTTCTAGGATGTACAGGTACAAGAATAGATCATATGATGGGTAATATAGGAATACTCAAGAAGTGTTTAGAGCAAAATGTTAAAGCATATATAAAGGATGAACATAATACAATTGCTATATCAAATAAGTCAACAAAAATAAAAGGAGAAAGAGGATCTGATTTTTCTCTTCAGGCATATTGTGAGTGTGTAGAAAATCTAAATATAAGAGGTGCAAAATATAAACTTGTAGATTATAACCTAGGACTAGGAGATTCTCGTACAATTTCTAATCAATTTCTAGATAATGAAGTTGAAATTTCTTTTGAAAAAGGAACTATTCTTATATTTTATAGTAAAGATTAGTAAAATAAATATATACCAATATTATAATAAGAGTAGCTGATAATAACTATCAGCTGCTTTTATTAATTTCTTTCAGATGCTTTAAAAATATTTAATAGATCCTAACATTAAAAAATCACTAAAATTATGTAACAATAAAGAGAGTCAATGCATATAATATTATAGAGCAATTTTAAGGGATAATAATATGTCAAAAAAATGTTATAAAAAGAAAAGAAAAAAAATAGGGTTAGCGATAGCATCAATTGGGGTTGGAATAGTAATAACTTTTATTATCCCAGTATGGGGATGGATAATAGCTGTAGGTGGGGCATTAATTTATTGTGGATGGTACTTGATGGAGAATAATAAGTAGGAGGTATATCTTATGAAAATAATTACTATTAAACTTCCAGGATTTTTATCGGCCATTATAAAATTTTTTAAAAGAAAGAAATAGTTATTAATTTACTCCTCTTGTCAATAGAAGAGGAGTTTTATTTTTTATGTGTAAAGTTCACTATTTTTCGTTATTTTCATATTATGATTATGAAAGTAAGGGAGAGTGATTAGATGAAAATTGCTTTAGACATAGGTCATAACTGTTATCCTGACACAGGTGCATCATATATAGGCGATGAAAATACTATGGTAGTTGATGTAGGAAAAAGAGTTGTATCCAAACTACAGTCATTTGGATATCAAGTGATTGTTGTTACACCTACTGATTGTTTAAGTGTATCTGATAGTCTATGGCAAAGAGTTAATAAGGCAAATAATTCAGGTGCAGATCTATATGTAAGCCTTCATGAAAATGCAGGTGGTGGACATGGGACTGAGATATGGATTGGAAGTGAAGGTGGAAGAAGTATCGCAGAGAATGTTCTTAAGGAAATTGTTTCTTTAGGATTTGTAAACAGAGGGGTAAAGGTTCAGGGAATTGACGGACATCATCTGTACGTTTTAAACAATACTGCCATGACTTCTTTACTTATAGAAGGGTGTTTTGTTGATTCGCAAGAAGATATGAATAGATTTAATCCTGAGTCTATGGCAACTGCAATAGTAAAGGGCATAATTGGAAAATATTCAAGTGTAATCAATACTAAAATGGATTTAGACAGAAAATAGGGAATAAAGGATATGCGCTTATATGTGTACAATGGAGAGTAGGGTCTGCTGTAGATGGAAAGAGACATTCAAATAATTTAGTATTAAAATCTTCTAGTGTGGGCAAGTTAATATTGAAAAGGGGTGACAACGATATGCCAACCAAAGGAGAAAAAAGAGAAAAAATGATAATAAAGGCCAAAATTCAAAAACAGCAAACCCTATTACAATGGATGTTGATCCTAATATGAAGAAGCCTGTGAGAGGCTTGCCAGAGGTTTAATTTAGTTTAAGATTATACAAGAAAGAGGCAGCCACCTAAATTATTGGGACTGCCTCTTTCTTATAGCAATTGTTTATTGAGGTCAGTCATCAATTCATACATAAATTACAATAATATTATATGAAGAACTTGAAAGAGTGTTTAAGTTAAGATTGTCTTGTTATAAACAGGATTCTTGGCTTCAGGTGGAGTTTTGTCTACGACCACTGGGCAATTCTGCCCGTTAAATGTCATTTAGGCATTTAACCTCCATCTGAAGCTTAGAATCCGTTATCCAGGGCCGTAGCGCCACTTATATCCCCAACTTTAAGAAAAGCAGAGAACCCAAATCTTTGATTTGGTGTGAATCGCTTTCACAGAGTGCAAGCAGAGAGCCCAAATGTTAAGCAGGCATCCAAAATCTATGATTTTGAGATGATCGCTTACACAGCGTGCTGATTTGGTGCGAATCGCTTTCACAGAGTGCGTTGGGATATAAGTGGCGGTAGACATCGGATAAAAATATAATTAAAGGATATAATGACTATTAGAAGAGAATAGGAAGCAATTATAAAGAAAAAAAGCCTAAAAACATAGTTTCAGGCTTAATAATTGTATCTATATGTATCTTAATTAATGTAACTTTCATCTTAAAATAATTAGATAAAAATATGTGCTCCTTTGAATTGCCTAAGTATTATAAGTTTAGATTCAATAAGTAAAGAATTTAGAGCATAACAAATTTAATAAAAATGTTATTACGATTACTATATTAAATTAAGGTTCAACTTTAGGATTGCAAAGGAGCTAAATATTGTAAAGTAATGTAATAAATTACAATATTAATGCAAGAAACAAAAATGCAATTGTTTAAACAACTGCATTTTTTATTCCCTATATTGCACGTTGAACCTTTCCTGAACGAAGGCATCTTGTACAAACATGTATAGTTTTTGGTGTTCCTTCAACTATAGCTTTAACTTTTCTTATGTTTGGAGCCCAAGTTCTTTTTGATTGACGGTGTGAGTGGCTGTATTGTACACCAAATACAACGCCTTTATTGCATATTTCGCACTTTCTTGACATTATAAACACCTCCTTAACAAATTGTGAAGAAATATATCTTCTCAATTCAAACATTAATTATTTTACCACAAAACATAGAATTTTTGCAAGTATATTATAAAATTAAATAGTAAAAATAACATTATAAATAATATATTTCCTTGAATAAATCTCTTATTTAATATAAAATATGTTATATGGTCTATGACAGGAGGAGGATTTTATTATGATAGGTAACATCACCAGTGAGAACGGAATTATAAGCTATTCAGAAGAAGTGGTTGCCAATATTGTAGGTGTTTCAACTATGGAGTGTTATGGTGTAGTTGGAATGGCATCTAGAAATGCTAAAGATGGACTATGGGAATTAATAAAGAGTGAAAACTTAAGCAAAGGTGTAAAAGTTCGTTCTAAAGAAGACGGATTATCTATAGAGCTATTTATTATGGTTCAATATTCAACTAAAATATCAGTTATTGCTAATAATATAATTCAAAAAGTAAAATATAATGTGGAGAATTATACAGGTCTTAAAGTTTCAAATATTACAGTGAATGTTCAAGGTGTTAGAGTCTAGGAGGTAGTTTTCAAATATGAAGTACTTAAATATAGATGGCCAGTGTTTTTACAATATGGTTGTCCATGCAAGCAATAAGCTGGAAATGCAAAAGGATTATGTAAATTCATTAAATGTTTTTCCTGTACCAGACGGAGATACGGGGACGAATATGTCTATGACATTTAGAAGTGCAGTGTCTGAAATTAAGAATATGAGAGATAAGTCTATAGAGGAAATAGCTAAAAAGCTAGCTAAAGGAGCTCTAATGGGAGCACGAGGTAACTCAGGCGTAATACTTTCACAAATATTTAGAGGAATTGCAAAAGGTCTAGAAGGAAAAAGTGAGGTTACTTCTGTAGAATTTGCAAATAGTTTGATGGAAGGTTCAAAATCAGCTTATAAGGCTGTTATGAGACCAACGGAAGGAACAATTCTTACTATCATAAGAGCAGCAGGAGAAAGTGCTGTCAAATCAAATAGTGAAGATGTAGAAACGCTTTTAAAAGAGGTATGCGAGTATAGCAGGCATATTTTAGATAAAACCCCTGAAATGCTCCCAGTGCTTAAAAAAGCAAAGGTTGTAGATGCAGGAGGAATGGGATTATTAATAATACTCGAAGGTATGTATGAAGTTTTAAAGGAAGATATGAAGAAAGTTGATATTACAGATACTAATGAATCTGTGGCTGGACCAGCTAGTAAAAATATAGTTGAGCAGGATATCAAGTTTGGTTATTGTACTGAATTTTTTATTCTTTCAAATAGCACAGCCGTAGATAGCTTTAAATCTGAATTAGAGACT
This sequence comes from Clostridium sp. OS1-26, assembly GCF_030915445.1. GTDB lineage: Bacteria > Bacillota > Clostridia > Clostridiales > Clostridiaceae > Clostridium_AM. Next base: position 5,798,942 of record NZ_CP133264.1, on the reverse strand, counting down.
ATGGGAGATTCCATGGTAGTTGTGAAAGATGAAGATATTGTAAAAGTTCATATACATACCAATGATCCTGGAATGGTTCTTTCTAAAGCTATTAAGTTAGGTGAGCTCTCAAAAATTAAGATTGATAACATGAGGGAGCAGCATAGAAATGTACTAAATGTGGAAAATAAATCTTATAACGAAAAAGCAACTTCAAGTGAAAGTGAAGAAGCTCACGAATTAGAGAATACAGAATTAAAAAAATATGCATTTATATCAGTGGCTATGGGCGATGGAATAAAAAATATTTTTGAGGATTTAGGTGTTGACTTCGTAATTGAAGGAGGACAGACGATGAATCCAAGTACTCAAGATATACTTGAGTGTATAAATAAAATAAATGCAGAAAATATTTTTGTTCTTCCAAATAATAAAAATATAATTATGGCAGCAAATCAAGCAGCAGAGATAAGTGATAAAAATGTAAATGTTATTGCCACTAAAACAATACCTGAAGGTATAACAGCGGTTACGGTATTTAACCCTGATTTAAGTGTTGATGATAACATACAAGCTATGGAACAAGGCGTAGATATAGTAAAGACTGGTTCAGTAACTTACGCTGTAAGAGACACTGAGATGGATGGTAAAACTATAAAAGAAGGTAATATATTAGGTTTAGTTGAAGGAAAGATACAAGATGTAGGAGAAGATATCTTTGAAGTATGTGAAAATATAATTTCCTCAATGGTCGATGATGATAGCGAGTTAATTACAGTTTTCTATGGTCAGGATTGCGAAGAGGAAAAAGTAAAAGAATTCATAGAAAATATTCAAGAAAAATATGAAAATGCTGATGTACAATACTATAATGGACATCAGCCGCTATATTACTTTATAGTTTCTGTTGAATAAAAAAAGCCTTAAGGCTTTTTTTATTTGCCAAATTGTATGGTTTTGATGTATATTGATATGGATAATTAGTATAATAGTTGATTTAAATAATATAAAGCTACTATATAAAGCTTTATAATTTCTAAAAATGGAGTGATTTCATTGAATATATATAGTGATATAACTTGCTTGAAAGGGGTAGGACCTAAAACTGCAGAAAGTTTAAAAAAATGCTGCATCTTCAGTATTTTAGATTTACTATTATATTTTCCAAGGGATTATGAGATGATTTCATCTTGCAACTCTTTAACCGGAGAAAAGAATATTGGTAAATTAATAATCAATTGTAAAGTTGTAAAAATAGATAAAGATATAAGAACAAAAAATGGGAAAACAATTTCTACTGTTATTTTTAACGATGGCAATAATATATTTAAAGGAAAATGGTTTAACCAGCCTTACATGAAAAATTATTTTAAAATAAATTGTGATTATACCATAATGGGAAAACTACAAGATTTTAAAGGCGAAACTTCTATTATAAATCCAACATTAGTTAAGAATAGAACAAATATAGAAAGTTCTGAAAAGATAATGCCTAAATACCCTCTCAAATCTGGAATAACAAATAGTTTAATAGCAAAACTAGTAAATTATGTTCTCAAAGATGTAGTTATAGATGAAAACCTTCCAGAATGGATAATAAATAGATATAAGCTATGTAGTTTAGATAGGGCAATAAGAGTAATACACGACCCTTCTAGTATGAAAGAACTACAAGAAGCTAGAAGAAGGCTTAAATTCCAGGAGCTATTCACATATTCACTAAAAATACTAATGCTTAAAGACTATTTTAATGAAAATAAAAAAGGTATAGCTTTTAAAATAAGTGACGAATTAAAGTTCTTAAAAGAAAAACTACCCTATGCTTTAACAAAGGCGCAAAATAGGGTTATCAGGGAAATATTGATTGATCAAAAAAGGAAAGCCCGATGAATAGGTTAGTTCAAGGTGACGTAGGAAGCGGTAAAACCGTTGTAGCTCTTATATCTGCATTTAATATAATAAAGAATGGTTACCAAGCTGTTATCATGGCGCCTACAGAAATATTAGCTACTCAACATTATTTTGAAGCAGAGAAATTATTTGAGGATTTCAATATCAATGTTAAATTATTGTGTGGCAGCACTACTCAGAAAAATAAAGAAGAAATAAAAAGAGATTTGAAGGATGGCAATATAGACTTAATAATAGGTACTCATGCTCTTATTGAAGATAATGTTGAGTTTGAAAATCTTGGAATGGTAGTTACTGATGAACAACACAGATTTGGTGTAATGCAGAGAAGTAGATTGACCAATAAAGGTAAAAATGTAGATACTTTAGTTATGACTGCTACGCCAATTCCTAGGACTTTAAGTTTATACCTTTACGGAGATTTGGATGTATCTGTGATTGATGAGCTTCCGCCAGGAAGACAGAAAATAGAAACACATTATATGAAAGAAGACTTAAAATATAAAGCATATAATTTTGCACTAGAGGAAATAAAAAAGGGCAGGCAGGTTTATGTAGTCTGTCCTCTGGTAGAAGAAAATGAAGATTTAGACTTAAGTTCCGTAGAGAACTTATATAATGAATTGAAAGAGGATTACTTTAGAGAAATACCTATGAAAATACTTCATGGAAAAATGACACCTAAGGTTAAAGATGAAGTTATGAATAGATTTAAAAGTGGGGAAGTTAAAGTTGTTATATCTACTACAGTCATAGAGGTAGGTATAAATGTACCTAATGCTACACTTATGATAATAGAAAATGCAGAAAGATTTGGACTCGCACAATTACATCAATTAAGAGGAAGAGTTGGAAGAGGGAAACATAAGTCTTATTGTATATTAATATCGAATATTAAGAATGATATTATAAGAAGAAGAATGGAGATAATGAAAAGCAGTAACGATGGCTTCTTTATTGCAGAACAGGATTTGAAAATTAGAGGATCAGGAGAAATATTTGGCTTTAGGCAGCATGGAGAAGATGGACTTATACTTTCCGATATTGCAGAAGACATAGATATACTAAAAATGGCTAATTTAGAAGCTAAAAAGCTTATTGAAAGCAATAACGAAAAAGATATCAAAATTAAAAATGAAATCTTTAAAAAAATAGAGCAAACCTCAAAATTTATTTGTTTTAACTAATGTTTATAATGAAACTCCTTCTACTATTGTCGAATGAGTACTTGCTGAGTAAGCTGCTCATTTCAAATTAGAGATTTGAGTTCTCTGCTTAAGCGATCATCTCAAAATCAGCACTCTGTGTAAGTGATCATCTCAAAATCATAGATTTTGGATGCCTACTTAAGATTTTGGATGTCTGCTTATGAGTAAATATAGTAGATTAAGTGAATACAAATTATGATACATTTTTACATGGTAAGTAAAAAATTTTGTATAATATAATTTTATATGTTAAAATATTATAGTAAAATGACTATAATTTAGAAACAACAAGGAAAAATTAGGAGGTTAAAGTCCTAAATGGACTTTAACGGGCAATTTTGCTAGGTAAAAGTTCTAAATGAATTTTTACGGGTAACTTGTGAGCGGAAGCGAAAATATTAAGTTACCCAGTGCCCGAAGGGAAACAAGCAAAATTACCCAGTGTGACCACTAAAAGGAGGAAAAATCATGAGAATTATTGCAGGTCTTGCAAAGGGTAGAAAAATTTTGTCACCGGTTGGCATGGATACTACCAGACCTACTTTAGATAGAATTAAGGAATCTATATTTAATATAATACAAAATAGAGTTTACGGCGCTACTGTAGTAGATGTATTTTCAGGCACAGGAAGCTTAGGGTTAGAAGCAGCAAGCAGAGGAGCTAAGGAATGTTATTTAGTTGATAGAGACAAAGTTACATTTTCATTTTTGAATAAAAATGTTGAAAATTTAAACTTTGGACAAATATGTAAATGTCTCAATATGGATTCATATAAAGCTTTGGAGGAATTTTCGAAAAGAAAAATAACTTTTGATATAATTTTCCTAGATCCGCCTTATTTAAAAAATCTAATTCCACCGGCAGTAGAGATAATAGAGAAAGAAGGATTATTAGACAAAGAAGGCCTTATTGTAACTAAGATTGATACCAAGGAGGAGCTGTACCAGGGTACAGAGAAAATTATTCTTGTAGATCACAGGAGATACGGGAATACGACTGTATGTTTTTACAGATATAAGGAGGACTAATAATAATGAAAACAGCAGTTTATCCAGGGAGTTTTGATCCAGTAACTAATGGACATTTAGATATAATAAGAAGATCTGCTAAAGTATTTGATGAAGTGACAGTAGGAGTACTTGTAAATCCTCAGAAAAAAGGCCTTTTTGATATTGAAGAAAGAGTTGAATTGATTCAAAGAGCAGTTAAAGACATTCCAAATGTGAAAGTAGAAAGTTTTAGTGGACTTTTAATTCACTTTATGAAAAATAAAGGTGCTAAAGTTATAATAAAAGGTCTTCGTGCCGTATCAGATTTTGAGTATGAATTTCAAATGTCTCTTATGAATAGTAAATTAGACCCGAACATAGAAACGGTATTTATGATGACAAGTGCAAAAAATTCATTTTTAAGCTCCTCATCTGTAAAGCAAGTGGCTATGTTTGGGGGATGCATTAAAGATTTAGTTCCAGATGAAATAATACCTGATATTATGAAAAAGGTTAACCGCCTTTAGGGGGGAAAAGTATGGATGTAATAAAATTACTGGAATATCTTCATGAGATAATAGAAACATCATCAAAGGTTCCTATGATGGGCAAAGTTGTGGTGGATAAAAAAGAAACATTAGAAATAATAGAAAAAATAATTCATCATATGCCAGATGAATTGAAAAAGGCGCAATGGGTTATCGAAGAAAAGGAAAGAATATTAAGTGAAGCAATACAGGAAGCAGAAAACTTAAAAAAAGAAAATTTAAATCTCCTTAGAAAGCAAATTGAAAATCATGATATTACTAGAGAAGCAAATGTGAGAGCAGAAGAAATTATCGCTTCTGCTCAGAGAAATGCAAAGGCTGTAAGACTGGGTGCTAGAGATTATGCGAATGCAATTTTAAATGACTTAGACAGAGAGATAACTGCAAAGAAGAGTCAACTCCTAGAAGTTTTAAAAGGTGATCTGGAGGAATTTGTTATTCATTTAGAGCGCAATGTAAACTTAAAAACTAATGAAATTAGACAAAACGTAAAGGAACTAAGGGAGATGAAATAAATTTTTAATTCTAATAGTAAACCATGGAGATATTAGAGCTAACATTGTTACTATAAATATAACTGACATTTTAGCTTGAGTAAAATGATTATACATAAAGGCCTGTTCTGAAAAATTTAATAGTCCATTTTCGTACATTACTATGCTTAGTATGGAACATATACAGCCTTGAAGAATTTTTCTCAAGGCATATTTTTTTATTGATATATCAAATTTGTATGTAAAGGAATAAACCTGAGATATAATGGATAAACCACTGAATGTAAAAAGAAAGCTTACAAGTGCAATTTTAATAGTAATAGATGTATTGGAGGCAGCAATTAAACTACATCCATTAGTCATTTCGATTATTCCTAAGGCAAATCCTTCGACTATATTTTTCGATATATGAGTCAAAATTGATATATTATATATAAACATGTTAAACAGATAATTTGTCTTAAGTATATTATTTACAACTGAAAAAAGAGTTACAAACCCACCTATGGATAAACATGTTCTGATAGCCCCCTCTATACTTGATTTAAGAATATTTCCTATGTTTGAATCTGAATAAGTAAACTTATCTTCATAGATATTCTTTATATTAATTTTAACTCTATTAGGAAGAACCACGCCCATTATTATACAAGAAAGTAAGTTTGACAAAAGTAATATATATCCTATATAGGAGTTTTTAAGCATAGATATACCTACTGAACCAAGAACAAATAATGGACTCGCATTTGAGGCTATATTAAGAAGTCTTTCACAGGTTTTTAAATCTATAATATTTTTCTCATATAAGTCACAGGCATATTTTGCTCCTAAAGGATAACCACATAATAAACTAATAATTAGTACGAAATTACAGCTTTTAGGAAGCCTGAGAGGCTTGCATATGATGTTTCCTAATACTTTGGAATATATATGAACCCCATCATAAGCTAGCATTATATTTGATACTACCAAAAAAGAAAAAAGAGATGGGAAAACCTTGTAAAAAAAGAGCAATGCTCCTGATATAACCCCATCTATGCATACCTTAGGTGCTGCTATGATTTGTAATATCAGCAGAGAACAGAGTATAGTTACAAAAATGTTTTTGTTTTTTAATAAATATATTGTCAATATAAGAATAAGTATAATTATTATATAAAATAAAATTTTCAAATTATAACCACCTACTTTTTGTATTAAGTTTAAGCAGACATACAAAATCTTAAGCAGATATCCAAAATCTATGATTTTGAGATAGTCGCTTACACAGAGTGCTGATTTTGATATGATCGCTTACTCATTCGACGAAAGGAGAAGGAGTTTCATATAAAAGTGTTCAGAATATAAGTTAAATGTATTTTAATAAATATAATTTACTAAAATTATATTTAAAGTTTTTACTTCTTATTCTAACTTTTAGTATTTAATTATTAACACAAATTTTAATAGGCGGTTAAAATATATCTATTTATTTAAACATAATAGGACTTATCAAATAATCGGAGTTAGGATTTATATTTTTATTTAGTAAGCTATAAAGCCTTGTTCCTTGTATATCTAAAGAAAGAATATCATCTAAATCCTTTGGAATTTTTGTATATATAGGGATTAAAGATTCTTTTTTTATATTTTTTAACAGTCTTAGACCGTTACTATTAAATCCTAAAATTCTAGCATAGGGACATTTTCTCTTTCTTAATTCATAAGTATTGAAATTTTCAAAACCTATAAAGAATTGACATAAAATCCTACTAATACGTGAGTAGGCGTATCTTTTAGTCTTGATAGAATTAATAAGCTTTTCATAGCTTTCAGCATCTTCTAAAAATTTATATATTCTATTGTGAATACCTTCAGATACGTCTGGAAGTTGCTCTATGGTATCTTTATATAGCATATATTTATATTTAATATATGGAAGCATTAAATCTTCAGAAGAAAAAGTATAATTGCTTTCAAATAATGAAAGTAGCAGATCATATGTATTTTTAGGTACATAATTTTCAATGCCATTAATATTTCTAGTATCTTTAATATGTTTTCTTATTGATGATGCGCTGGAGAATTCACTTTCAAAGTATGTACTATTATAATCACTGCCCTGTCTTTGAATAGAGAATGGTTTTATAGAACTTTGTAATCTTATAAGGCTTTTACAATATTCTATTCCAAGTATATTGTTTGAGGAAGATAAAATTTCTTCAATATTAAAATTCGACAAAAAATTAACATCATAACTACCAATATAATCTAATAAAGCCTTGCTTCTAGCACTTGGATAAGCTAATCCAAGTTGAAGCTTTTGTTTTAAAATTTCTTTATACTCATCTGGTTCATGGGACAGTATATTAGCTATATCATATAGAACTTTAGAATCTCCACATTCACTTCCGAAACATATATTATCCACTACTCCTAAACTATTTAAAAGACTTACTGCACCGAAAGAAAAAAATTCAGCGGAGGATAGGCTATATATTAAAGGAAGTTCTATTACAAGATCAACTCCGTTCATTAATGCAGTCTTTGCTCTGCTCCACTTGTCAATCATAGCGGGAACACCTCTTTGAACAAAATTGCCACTCATTACAGCAATAATATAGGAGCAACCTGTCAGCTCCTTAGTCGCATTTATATGATGTAAGTGTCCTTTGTGAAAAGGGTTATATTCAACTACAATACCGGTTACACTCAATGTTCAATCCTCCTTTTAGTCGGAACACTGGGTAATTTTGCTCGTCTCCCTTCGGGTACTGGGTAACTTAATATTTTCGCTTCCGCTCACAAGTTACCCGTAAAAGTTCATTTAGAACTTTTACCTAGCAAAATTACCCGTTAAAGTCCATTTAGGACTTTAACCTCCTAAATTACCAAATTATAAATAATTATATTTATTTTTGTTTTAATCAGCAAGATTTATTTTATTGATTATCAAGTAAAAAAGCTAGGCCAAATATAAATATAAAAAATAAATATCTTCTAAATCATAATTTATGTATATAGCAAAAAATAAGGCAAGATATTTGCAATTTTAATTAAATTTTAAAAATTGCAATATCGTTAATAAAACATTGCAATAACCTTACAACAAATTAATACAAAAATAGTATTTCTGTTAGATATGAAATTATTAATAAAAAACTTTTTCAATAAAAAAATTTAAAATTTATATTTTTTTATTGAAAAGTACATTAAAAAAGGATTATATTATAAGTGTATGCAATTTTAGCTTATTTTCATTTTTATTTTTATTTTGGAGGGAGAGACGAACATGTCAAATTTAATGAAACAAGTTTGGGCAAAAGCTCAAGCTGACAAGAAAAGAATTGTCTTACCTGAAGGTGAAGAAGAAAGAAATCTTCAGGCGTGCGGTAAAATAATGCAAGAAGGTCTTGCTAATGTTATTCTAGTTGGATCTGAAACGGTAATTAGAGATAAGGCTGCAAGTTTAGGAGTAAGTTTAGATGGCGTTGAGGTACTTGATCCTGAAACTTCAGATAAAACTCAAGAATATGCTAATGGATTTTATGAGCTAAGAAAGAATAAAGGAATGACTCTAGAAAAAGCAGACAAAATCGTTAGAGACCCATTATATTTCGGAACAATGATGGTTAAATTAGGTCATGCTGATGGATTAGTTTCAGGAGCTATACATACTACTGGAGATTTATTAAGACCAGGACTTCAAATAATCAAAACTGCACCAGGAATATCTGTAGTATCAAGTACATTTATAATGGAAGTACCTAACTGTCAATATGGTGAAAATGGTATGCTTCTTTTGCAGATTGTGCAGTAAACCCATGTCCAACTGCTGAAGAGCTAGCATCAATAGCAATAAGCACAGCTGAAACTGCTAAAACTCTTTGTGGAATGGAGCCAAGAGTTGCAATGTTATCGTTCTCAACTATGGGAAGTGCGCAACATGAATTAGTAGATAAAGTAAGAAGAGCTACTGAACTAGCTAAAGAAATGAGACCTGATTTAGATATAGATGGAGAATTACAACTAGATGCTGCTATAGTTAAGAAAGTAGCTGACTTAAAGGCTCCAAACAGCAAAGTTGCTGGTAAAGCTAATGTTTTAGTATTCCCAGACTTACAAGCAGGTAATATAGGATATAAGTTAGTACAAAGATTTGCAGGTGCTGATGCTATAGGACCTGTATGCCAAGGATTTGCTAAACCTATAAATGATTTATCAAGAGGATGTAGTGCAGATGACATAGTGAATGTTGTAGCTATAACTGCAATCCAAGCGCAAGATCAAGCAAAATAATTAATAGCTAAATTTTTACAAATAGATTAAAGTTTAACTAGCCGAAGGGAGAAGGTAAGAATGAAAGTATTAGTAATAAACTGTGGAAGCTCATCTTTAAAATATCAGTTAATAAATATGGAAAATGAAAATGCATTAGCAAAAGGTCTAGTAGAAAGAATAGGTATCGAAGGTTCAATATTAACTCAAAAAGTTAATGATGAAAAGTATGTAATAGAACAACCAATGAAAGACCATAAAGTAGCTATAAAACTAGTACTTGATGCTCTTGTTGACAAAGAGCATGGTGTAATAAGTGATATGTCAGAAATATCAGCAGTAGGACACAGAGTTGTTCATGGTGGAGAAAAATATGCGGGATCAGTATTAATTGATGAAAATGTTATGGAAGCTTTACAAGAATGTGTAAAATTAGCTCCACTACATAACCCACCAAACATAATAGGAATAAATGCTTGCAGAGAGTTAATGCCAAGTACACCAATGGTAGGAGTATTTGATACAGCATTCCATCAAACTTTACCAGAAGAAGCGTTTATTTATGCATTACCATATGAATTATATAAACAGTATGGCATAAGAAAGTACGGTTTCCACGGTACTTCACACAGATTTGTTTCAATGACAGCTGCTCAAATGATGGGTAAAAATATAGAAGACTTAAAAATTATAACTTGCCATTTAGGAAATGGAGCTAGTTTATCAGCAGTAAAAGGTGGAAAATCAGTTGATACTACAATGGGATTCACTCCTCTTGCAGGTGTGGCTATGGGAACTAGATGCGGAGATATAGATCCAGCTATAGTACCTTTCTTAGTAAAAGAAACTGGTATGAGCATTGAAGAAGTAGATAACTTAATGAATAAGAAGTCAGGTGTTCTTGGCGTATCAGGCGTAAGCAGTGACTTTAGAGATATAGAAAATGCTGCAAAAGATGGAAATAAGAGAGCAGAGCTTGCTTTAGATGTATTCCACTATAGAGTAAGAACTTCAATTGGTGCATATGCAGCAGCACTTAATGGAGTAGATTGTATAGTATTTACTGCAGGTCTTGGAGAAAACTCAATAACAAGTAGAGCAGAAATCTGTGATGGATTACAATATTTGGGAATTAACATTGATGCTGAGAAAAACAATGTTAGAGGAAAAGCTACAGAAATAAGTACTGCTGATTCAAAAGTTAAAGTATTTGTTATACCAACAGATGAAGAGCTTATGATAGCTAGAGATACAAAGGAAATAGTTGAAAGCGCAAAATAATAAAATATTTCATTATCTGACAAAAAATAAATAAATCTTGACTTTTAATGCTCATCTCTATATAATAAATTGTGGCTAATATATAGAGGTGAGCATTATGAAATTGGATATATCTGATTTATTAAAAAAACAAACAGCCAATAAAAAAGTCCATTTAGAGCTTGATGAAGCAAGTTTTTTTGATGGAAGAGAACAAATTAATTTTTTGCAGCCGATTAAATTTGATGGTATACTAGTTAAGGTAGAAGATATTATAACCTTAACTGGAACAGCAAATACTGTTTTAGAATTATCATGTTCAAGATGCCTTGAAAAATTTGGTTATGCTGTAGACTTAGATATTGAAGAGAAGCTTACAACTAACGATGGGGCAAATAAAGATGATGATGTCATCTTTATAGATAGTGATACAATAGATATCACAGAGATTATAGAAAATAATATTATAGTAACTCTGCCAATCAAAAGACTTTGCAGAGAAGACTGCAAGGGCTTATGCCAACAATGCGGTATAAATCTGAATTTTTCTACATGCAATTGTACGAAAGATGTCATTGATCCTAGATTGGCAAAACTGAAAGATATGTTTTTGACTGATTAAGGAGGTGTAGTACTGTGGGAAATCCAGCGAGAAGATTTTCAAAAGCTAGAAGAGACTCAAGAAGAGCGGCAAACGTTAAACTAAGCCTACCAGGAATAGTTGAATGTCCTCAGTGTCATGAAATGAAACTTGCGCATAGAGTGTGCAAGAGTTGTGGATATTATAAGGGCAAAGAAGTTGTTTCAACTGAACAATAAGAGGAAAGAAAGTCGTATAGACTTTCTTTTTTACGTATAGATATCCGACTTGAGTGATTAACTTATTAAAGGTATTCATAGAGATACCTTAGTTAAGTCAATTATAGAAGTTAGATATCTATAATCTTTTTTAAAATAGAAATTTATGTTATTATTAAGCAGAAGATGAATTTTAACTAAATTAAAAAGGGATGTGAAACTATGATAGTTGCGGTTGATGGTATGGGTGGAGATTTTGCTCCCGCTGCTGTGGTAGAAGGATGTATTCAAGCGACAAAAGAGTATAATGTAAATATAATTATTACAGGTAAAGAAGAACTAATTAAAGCAGAGTTGTCTAAATATCAATATCCTGAAGATAGGATTAGTGTATTAAACACCAGTGAAGTAATAAGTACAAATGAAGCGCCTGTTATGGCTATAAGGAAAAAGAAGGACTCAAGCTTGGTTAAAGCACTAGAATTAGTGAAAGAAGGAAAGGCTGACGCTGTTATATCAGCAGGAAGCACAGGGGCATTAATGACAGGAGCGACCTTAATTGTTGGCAGAATAAAGGGGATTGATAGAGTAGCATTAGCTCCAATAATGCCAGGGAAAAATGCTGCTTTCATGGTGGTAGATGCTGGTGCCAATGTGGACTGTAAGCCTCAGTATTTGGTTCAATTTGCATTGATGGGAAAAATCTACTTTGAAAGTGTATTAGGTATAAAAAATCCAACTATAGGTTTGGTGAATATAGGAACTGAAGAAGAAAAAGGCAATGAGCTAACCAAAGCGGTTCATGGTATATTAAAGAAAACAGATTTTAACTTTGTTGGCAATGTTGAGCCTAGAGAAGTATCAAGTGGAGATGTAAATATATTGGTTTGTGATGGATTTGTAGGTAATACCATATTAAAAATGTATGAAGGCGTAGCTTTAAATATACTGGGTATGTTAAAGCAAGAAATAATGGAATCCTTAACTGCTAAAATAGGAGCTGTATTGTTAAAACCTGTTTTTAAAGGATTAAAGAAAAAACTCGACTACTCTGAACATGGTGGATCAGCATTTTTAGGGTCGAAGGGAATTTGTATAAAAGCTCATGGAAGCTCAGATAGTAAGGCATTTAAAAATGCCATAAGGCAGGCTTTAAATTGTTATGATAATAATATAATTGAAAAAATAAAAACCGAATTGGAGAATATACCTCAAATTGATAATATAAAAGAAATGTAGTATATAATTTAAAAAAGAGTTGTAATTGGAATTTAAAGAATAAAAAAACAAACGTATTAATATTTGATAATTTAGAATAATAAATTTAGCACTATTTATATTGACGGTGCATAAGTTATGTAATATTATTTATGTATAAAGCTTTTAGGAGGTGAGACAAATATGTTTGATAAGATTAAAAACCTAATATCAGAGCAACTTGGTATTGACGTTGAAGAGGTAACTATGGAATCATCTTTTATTGATGATTTAGGTGCAGATTCACTTGATATAGTTGAATTAATAATGGCTTTGGAAACAGAGTTTGATTTAGAGATACCAGACGAAGATGCTGAGAAGATAACTACTGTTAGCGATGTAGTTGAGTACATAAAGGCTCACACTGAAGAATAATACTTCAAAAAAGTCCCGTTTTATACGGGGCTTTAAATTTGTCTAATAAATTATATATGCAGTTTATTCTTGAATTTGTTTATCTTTAAAAGCAGACTGAAGAATAAACTTCAGAGGGAGTAGTATTATGGTAAGCAATGGGAAAATGTTTTTAGAGGAATTAGAAAAAAAATTAGATATTAATATACAAGATAAAGATCTTTTAAGAGAGGCTGTGACTCACAGTTCCTATGCGAATGGGAAAAAGAATGTAAAGTTTAATGAAAGATTAGAATTTTTAGGTGATTCTGTACTTCAACTATGTATATCTGAATTTTTATTTACTAATTACTCAAATAAATCAGAAGGAGAGCTTACAAAACGAAGAGCTCTTATAGTATGTGAAAACTCACTTTATGAAATAGCAAAGAAATGGGGAGTTGGAAAATACATCAGAATGAGTAAAGGAGAAGAGCTTACAGGAGGTAGAGAAAGAATTTCTATACTTGCAGACTGTGTGGAAGCAATAATAGCGGCGGTTTACGTTGATAATGGGTTTGAAAAAGCTAAAAAGTTTATTATTGATAATTTTAAAGATATTATAGAAAAGGCTATAAAGAATAAAATAATACTAGATTATAAGACTAAACTTCAGGAAGTTATGCAGCAAAATGGGGATGTATGTATAGAGTATTCTTTAATAAAGCATGAAGGTCCACCTCATAGAAGAAAGTTCTATACAGAGGTGTCTGTAGATGGAACAATTCTAGGTAGCGGTGTTGGCTACAGCAAAAAGGAGTCAGAGCAAAATGCCGCACAAGAAGCATTGAAGACTTTGGAGGAAGAGAATGAGTAAGCGTCATTATATAATACCTATATTTGTACCACATGAGGGGTGTCCCCATAATTGTGTATTTTGCAACCAAGGTACAATCACAGGCATCACTGAAAAGGTAGATGCTAAGTTTGCTAGAGATACAATAGATCAGTATCTTAAAACTATGAATAGAAAAAATTCTGTTATAGAGGTATCCTTTTTCGGAGGGACCTTCACAGCGATAAGCATAGGGAAGCAGAAAGAACTTTTGGCTATAGCTAAAGAATATAAAGATAGAGGAGATATAGATTTTATACATTTATCTACAAGACCGGATTATATTGACGATGAAATATTGACTAATCTTAAAAATTATTCTGTAGATATAATAGAGTTAGGAATCCAATCTTTAGATAAAGAAGTATTATTAAAGTCTGGTAGAGGCCATTCAGAAGAGGATGTAATTAGAGCTTCTAGGCTTATAAAACAATATGGTTTTATACTTGGTCATCAGATAATGCTTGGTCTTCCAGGGGATAACTTGGAGAAAGACGTAGAAACTGCAAAAAAGTCTATTGCTATGAGTCCAGATATTTATAGAATTTATCCAGCTCTAGTTATAAAAAATACACCGATGGAGAGCATGTTCAACAACGGAATATATAAGCCCTATAATCTTGATGAAGCTGTGAATGTTGCTAAAATAGTTTATTCAATGGTTGTAGCTAATACTATAAAGGTTATTAGGGTAGGGCTTCAACCTACAGAAGAAATAAACGAAGGTGGAGAATTAGTTGCAGGACCGTTTCATCCAGCTTTTAGAGAGTTGGTAGAAGGTAGTCTTTATAACGATATGATTCTAGAGAAAGCTTCTAAGGATTTTAATGGTAAGTTTATAATTATAGTTAATGATAAGGATTTATCTAAACTTTATGCAAATAAAAAGAAATTTTTTAATGACATGAAGAAACAATTAAAGACAACAAATGTTGATGTCGTTCAGGATAAAAGTATACAGAGAGGGAATTTAATTTTAAAACAAGAAGAAAAGATCATGGAAATGTCGATTTATGAATATATGATAAGAAAGTACAAAGAAGGAAATCTCAGTAGTTTATAGAATAATATTCCTATGAATAGAACAATATTTGTAGGGAGGAATTATACATGGAAGTATTAAAAGTATCAGCTCAATCACAGCCAAAATCAGTAGCAGGAGCTTTAGCCGCCGTATTGAGGGATAACTCAACAGCAGAGGTTCAAGCAGTAGGCGCAGGAGCAGTTAACCAAGCGGTAAAGGCAATAGCAATTACAAGGGGGTTTGTTGCTCCGAATGGGATAGATCTAGTTGTTGTTCCTGCTTTTTCAGAAATAACAATTGAAGGTGAAGAAAGAACAGCAATAAAATTTATAGTTGAACCAAGATAGCTTTGTTTAATAAAAAAACCCTGTGATGAGCAGGGTTTTTATTTTATCCGAACTTTATAATTGATATTTTAATTAATATAATATAAACTATATAAAGTAAATTCTATAATACATGTATAATATAAGTTAAAAAGGAGTGTTATAGTATGAAAAAGAAGACAAGAGAAAATATGAGAAAAGCGTTGGTGTATATAGTAGCGCTTATGTTTTTAGTTGGCTTGCTTCCGATGCTATTTGGGAGATAAGGAGTGTACTATTTATGTATTTAAAATCTATAGAGATAAGGGGTTTTAAATCCTTTGCAGATAAGACTGAACTAATGTTTAAAGATGGAGTTACGGCTATTGTAGGCCCAAATGGTAGTGGTAAAAGTAATATTTCTGATGCAGTAAGGTGGGTTCTTGGAGAACAAAGCGTAAAAAGCCTTAGAGGCGGCAAGATGGAAGATGTAATTTTTGCAGGAACTCAATTTAGAAAGTCTGTAGGACTTTGTCAGGTTTCTCTCACGTTAGATAACGAAGATAGAAATCTAGCACTTGACTATACGGACGTTACTATCTCTAGAAGGCTTTATCGTTCCGGAGAAAGTGAGTATTACATTAATAATACTCAATGTAGATTAAAGGATATCAATGAACTTTTTATGGACACTGGAATAGGTAAGGAAGGATATTCGATAATAGGTCAGGGTAAAATTGAAGCTGTATTAAGTGGAAGACCTGAGGAGAGAAGAAGTCTTTTAGAGGAAGCTGCAGGAATAGTTAAGTTTAAGTGGAGAAAGGAAGAAGCAGAAAAAAAACTAGAAAATACAGAAAGTAATCTTGTTAGAATAGATGATATCCTAGGTACTTATGAGGAAAGATTAGAACCTTTACGTATAGAAAATGAAAAGGCTAAAAAATTTATAAAGTTATCGGAAGAGCTCAAGGATAAGGAAATAAATGTAATTGTTCACTCGATAGGAAAGGTTCAAGAAAAGATAAATTCTGCTGAAGATTCCATTAATGGAATGAATACAAGTACAGAAGAATTAAACCTAAAACTTACTGAATTTAAAAAAATGATTAACATCTGGAATGAAAAACTTGAGTCTATAGACCTAAAGAGTTCAAATGATAAAAAACAATATTATGATAACAAGTCAAAAAAGCAAGAGGTAGAGTCAGAAACTAATCTACTAGGTGAAAGGTTAGAAAATCTATATAATTATATACAAAAAAGCTCAAAGGAAATTAACGAGATCGAAAATAAGTTAGCTAATATAATATCTGATAAGAATATTCAAGATAAAGAACTAAGTATTTTGAGAAGCAATCAAGAAGATATAAATAAACAGATATATAAATACGAAGAAGATATAGCCTTAACAGATGCATCTATTTCAGATAAAACAAGCCTAGTAAAGAGATTAAAAGATGATCAGATAGAATACCTTAGAAATATATCAAACCTAAAGAACAATATTTTAATGTTAAAAAATGATATTGATATGCTTACAGAAAAAGCTGTAGATATAAAAAATTCTTGTGAGAGCTATTTGCATTCAATTAAGATTAATACAAAAACTAAAGAAGTACTTTTAGAACAGATTGAAGAGATAAAACAAAAAATAGATGCCCTGCAAGATAACATAAAAATTAATTCTCAGCAGATATCTAAATTAAATTCTACGTTATTTGACAAAGAAAAAGAACTTAAAGAATTGAATAATATTCATAGTAGATTGGAAGCAAATCATAATATGCTTATAAATTTAGATAAGCAATATGAAGGATACAATAGATCAGTAAAAACATTGATGGGAGACGTAAACAAAGGTAAAGTATCTGTAGGAAAAGATAGTTGTTTTGTTTTAGGTGAAGTAATAAATGTAAAAAAAGAACTTGAAATAGCTGTAGAAATAGCATTAGGTGGAGCAATATCTGATATAATAACCCAAAATGAAGAGATAGCAAAAATCTTATAAAATATTTAAAGGAAAATAATATTGGTAGGGCTACCTTTTTACCGCTTACTATTGTTAAAGGTAAAAAGGCATCTATAACAAGCACTATACAGAATGTAGATGGATATATAGGAATTGCTAGCGAGCTAATAAGTTATGACAAAGTCTTTACAAATGCAATAGAGTATATACTTGGTAGAACTATAATATGTAGCAATATGGATAGTGCGCTTCATATAGCGAAAATAAGTAATTATAGTTTTAAGATAGTTACCCTATCCGGGGAAGTTGTTAATCCTGGAGGCTCGATGACAGGAGGAAGTTTACATAGCAAAAATGCAAATATAATTGGAAGAAAAAGAGAAATTGAAGATATTAAGTTAAAAGTAAAGGATACAAGTGAAAAAATCATTGCTTTAAGTTCCAGAATACAAAACGATAGAAACAATATTAAGGCTTTAGATGAAGAAAATTTAAATTTAAAGGATCAGATTTATTTTCAAAACATCGAAGTTACTAAATTAAAAGGTAAAATTAATGCTGTTGACAACGAAAGCAGTAAACTAAAAGAAAACTTAGTAGTATCTAATAGGGAAATAGAACTGTTAAATGAAAAATTAAAGGAAAACATAGAAGAACTGTCTACAAGAGAGAAAGAATTAGAAACTGCAACTAATAACCAAGTTGAGAATGATAACTTGATTGCCGAGATTGAAGAAGAGCTAACGGATAAGGTTAAAGAAATCGATAGCTCTAAGGAAAGTCTTACACACTTAAAAATAAAGAAAGCTCAGATAGATGAAAGTGTTTCGAATAAAGATATAACATTAGATAAACTATTATTAGACATAACTGAGCTAAATCAAAAAAGAAACTTATAGAAGATGAAAATAAAAAGTCGGAAGAGAATATAAATAAGTGTAAAAGTCAAATTGAACACAATAAAGAAAAAGTAAAAAATATTGAGAATTACATCTTAGAGTTAGAAGAAAAAATTAAAGAGCAAGATATAGAGATTATAAAAATCAAAGAAAAAATTAAATTGGATACTGATAATATGGAGAGCTTGAACTTAGTGATTAACAAGAAAGAAGATGAATTACATAAGGCGCAGCTTTTCCTTACAAAGTTAACAGCTGAAAAGGAATCTTTGTACTCAAAACTAAATGATGAACTTGAAATTACTTATGCAGAAGCTCTAGAATACAAAAAAGACATAGAAAATGTGGAAGAGTTTAAAAAAGAAATCACTGCTTTAAAAAGTGGTATATCAGCTTTAGGTACAGTTAACGTTGGAGCTATTGATGAATATAGAGAGCTAACTGAAAAAGTAAGTTTTATGACTACTCAAAGAGAAGACTTAATAAGAGCTAAGGAAGAGCTTGCTGGAGTAATAAATGAGATGACTGATAAGATGAGAGTGGTATTCAATGAGAACTTTAATAAGCTTAGAGAGAATTTTAATGAAACATTTAAGGAACTTTTTAAAGGAGGAAGTGCAGATCTAATATTAACAGATGGAGATGAACTAACAGGTAATATTGATATAACAGTTCAACCTCCAGGAAAGAAACTTCAAAATATTAATTTGATGTCCGGTGGAGAAAAGGGACTTTCAGCTATAGCTCTACTTTTTGCTATACTAAAGATGAAGCCAACTCCATTCTGTATATTAGATGAAATAGAGGCAGCATTAGATGATGCGAACGTAGCAAGATATGCAGAATTCTTAAAGAAATTCTCAGAAAACATCCAGTTTATTGTAATTACCCATAGAAAAGGAACAATGGAAGCAAGTGATGCGCTGTACGGAGTTACTATGGAGGAGAAAGGTATATCCAAGATAGTTTCTGTAGACCTAAGTAAAGAAGCATCTTAAATAAAGAACATTCACATATAAAAAATTAAATCTAAACTTTATATCAATTATAAACAAGAAAACTTAATAGTAGATTAGGAGGCATATAAAATGTTCGGTGGATTTTTTGAAAAATTAAAAGATGGTCTCTCAAAGACAAAAAATAATCTCACAGAAAAGATAACTGACATATTAAGTGGGGCTATGACCATAGACGAGGAATTATATGAAGAACTAGAGGAGATACTTATCACCGCAGATATAGGTGTTGATACAAGTCTTCATATCATAGAAAAACTAAAAGAAAAAATAAGAGAAAACAAAGTTAAAGACCCGGCTCTTGTTAAAGGATACCTAAAGGAAGTCATTGTAGATATATTGGGAGAAGAAAATGGAACTATAAAACCAGATAAGACTCCAGCAGTTGTTCTTGTTATTGGGGTAAATGGTGTTGGTAAAACCACTTCTATTGGTAAAATATCTTCAAAACTGAAAGATGGAGGATATAAAGTACTAATGGCAGCAGCAGATACATTCAGAGCTGCGGCTATAGACCAACTTGAAGTTTGGAGTAAAAGAGCAGGAGTGGATATTATAAAGCATCAAGAAGGTTCAGACCCTGCAGCAGTGGTTTTTGATGCAGTACAGGCAGCTAAAGCAAGAAAAACTGATGTACTTATTTGCGATACAGCAGGAAGATTACATAACAAGAAAAATCTTATGGATGAACTTGGAAAAATAAATAGAATAATTGACAGGGAGTTTGGTGAAGCAGACAAACAAACTTTATTAGTACTAGATGCCACAACTGGTCAAAATGCAGTTCAACAGGCAAGACAGTTTATGGAGGTTTGTCCTATTGATGGAATAGTTCTTACAAAACTTGATGGAACTGCAAAAGGTGGTATTGTAATATCTATAAAGCACAGTTTAAATATACCTGTAAAATTAATAGGTGTAGGAGAAAGTATAGAGGACCTGCAAGAATTCAATCCAAAGGAATTTGCAGAGGCTTTGTTCTAGCTATTTTTGAAGATACCATAAGCTTAAATAATATTTTTACTCTGTTAAGTAAAAATACTTGACAGCACATATAATCTTTGATATTATATATTTCGTTGAGTAAAACATTTTTAAATGTTTTAATAAATTTAAAGGAGTGAAATTGCAATTTATATGATTGCATAGTGCTTCATGGAAGAAAGAATTCAACTCTCTATACTATTAGATTTGTATGGTGAGCTTTTAACAGAAAAACAAAAAAATATAATGGAACTATATTACAATGATGACTTATCTTTAGCTGAAATATCAGAATTAACAAATACCAGCAGACAGGCAGTACATGACGTCATTAAAAGATGTCATAAGCTTTTATTACAGTATGAAGAAAAGCTGGAATTGATGAAACAAAAGCTAAAAATGGAAGAGGTTAAGGTATTTCTTTTAAATTCAATAGATTTATTAAACACAAAAAATAATGAGAATTCTAGGTTATTAGATGAAATGAAAAAATATATAATTGACAATATTTAGGAGGAATAGCATGGCTTTTGAAGGATTGGCTTCTAAGCTTCAGGAAACCTTAAAAAAACTTAGAGGCAAAGGTAAGCTTTCTGAAAAAGATATAAAAGACGCTATGCGAGAAGTAAAATTAGCGCTTCTAGAAGCAGACGTTAATTATAAGGTTGTTAAAGACTTCGTAAAGAGTGTAAGTGAAAAGTGCCTTGGAGAAGAAGTTTTCCAAAGTTTGACTCCGGGTCAGCATGTTATAAAAATAGTTAATGAAGAGCTTAAAGATTTAATGGGAAGTAGTGAAAGTGGAATTCAATTTTCTTCAAGTGGAACCACTATCATAATGTTAGTAGGCCTTCAGGGGGCAGGTAAAACTACAATGGCAGGAAAACTTGCTCTTCAACTTAGAAAGAAAAATAAAAAGCCGCTTCTCGTAGCTTGTGACATATATAGGCCTGCAGCCATAAAACAGCTTCAAGTAGTAGGAAAACAAATAGATGTACCAGTATTTACCATGGGAGATAAAGTTACACCAGTAGATATATCAAAGGGTGCATTGGAATATGCGAAAAACAATAGCTTGAATGTTGTTATAATAGACACAGCAGGTAGACTTCATATAGATGAAGAATTAATGAATGAATTAAAAGATATAAAAGAAAACATAAATCCTAGTGAAATATTATTAGTTGTTGACTCCATGACAGGGCAAGATGCAGTAAATGTTGCCAATAGTTTTAATGATCAATTAGATCTAACTGGTGTAATATTGACAAAACTAGATGGAGATACAAGAGGTGGAGCTGCCTTATCAATAAAAGCTATGACTGGAAAACCTATTAAGTTTATAGGTGTTGGAGAAAAAATGAGCGATTTCGAGGTGTTCTATCCAGATAGAATGGCATCTAGAATATTAGGAATGGGTGATGTATTATCACTTATAGAGAAAGCTCAACAGTCTATAGATGAGGAAGAAGCTAAAAAATTAGGAAATCGTATGATGAGTCAAGAATTTAATCTAGAAGATTTCCTATCTTCAATGCAGCAAATGAAAAAGTTAGGACCTTTGAATAAGTTAATTGAGATGATGCCAGGGGCAAACACTAAGGAACTTCAAAATGTAGATCTTAGTGGAAGTGAAAAGGAATTAGCTAAAATAGAAGCTATAATTAATTCAATGACTATAAAGGAAAGAAGAAATCCTTCTTTAATAAGTAGTTCTCCTTCAAGAAAAAAGAGAATAGCTGTAGGCTCAGGTACTACTATACAACAAGTTAACAAGCTTCTAAAAGACTTTGAGAATATGAAGAAAATGATGAAGCAAATGAAGGGAATGCAAAAGGATTTAAAAAAGGTCTCTTTGGTAAAATGCCTTTTTAAAGGCTGAAATAAATAAGTTAATTTAAAAAATATAGATTTATATATCCTTAAAAGGAGGTGAAATTAATGGCAGTAAAGATAAGATTAAGAAGAATGGGTGCTAAAAAAGCTCCATTTTATAGAATAGTTGTAGCAGATTCAAGATCTCCAAGAGATGGTAGATTTGTAGAAGAAATAGGTTATTACAATCCAATAACTGAACCAGCTACTATAAAAGTAGATGAAGAAAAAGCTGCACAATGGTTAAAGAATGGTGCACAACCAACTGAGATCGTTAAAAAGCTTTTCGTAAGAGCTGGATTAAATAAGTAGTAACTGGAGGGGTATTAAATGAGAGAATTAGTTGAAATTATAGCTAAATCATTAGTTGATAACCCAGAAATGGTTCAGGTTAACGAAATTGCTGGTGAGCAATCAATAATTCTTGAACTTAAAGTTGCACCAGATGATATGGGAAAAGTAATTGGAAAACAGGGAAGAATAGCTAAAGCTATAAGAACTGTTGTTAAAGCAGCAGCTATAAAAGAAAATAAAAGGGTTGTTGTTGAGATAATATAAAGAGTTAGGTGCACCTAACTCTTTTATTATATTTAAGCACATTTAGGCATCTTCAAAAAAATAACTAGCAAGTATACTAGTCTATTTTGAGCCATACTGCGTCAGCAGAACCCTTAGATAGGTTTCACTATCTGCGGAAACTGCTTCTTTGTCTGGCACAAAATATCCGTCGCATCTTTGATTTGATATTTTCTTTCAGATGCCTTAAATGAATAATGAGCAGTTTTAAATATAAAGTAAGTATAATATAAGTAAAAATCAACAATATATGATTATAGTTTTAAATAAATAGATTAGGAGGTTAAAGTCCTAAATGGACTTTAACGGGTAATTTTGCTAGGTAAAAGTTCTAAATAAATTTTTACGAGTAACTTGTGAGCGGAAGCGAAAATATTAAGTTACCCAGTACCCGAAGGGAAACGAGTAAAACTACCCAGTGTGACCACTAAAAGGAGGAAAGGATTTTATGAAACAGTTTATAACTGTTGGACAAATAATAAATACGCATGGATTGAATGGAGAAGTAAAAGTATACCCTTTAACTGATGATATAAAGAGATTCAGAAAGTTAAAAAAAATATACATAAATGGGATAGAGAGACAGGTAGTTTGGTGCAAGCTTCAAGTAGATAGGGCTATACTAAAAATTGAAGGCATAGATTCTATAGAGGATGCTGTTAAATATAAAGAGAAATATATAGAAGTATCAAGAGAAGATGCTGTTAAGCTACCTGAAGGAAGATATTTTGTTACAGATATAATTGGATGCACAGTAGTAGATGAAAATGGCGTGGATTATGGGAAAATTTACGACGTAATACATACAAAAAATAATGATGTATACTGGATAAAAGAGGGGAAAGAACTATTAATTCCTGTTTTAAAAGAGATTGTGGTTAACATAGATGTAGAAAATAAAAAAATAACAATAAAACCGGTGGAAACATGGCAGTAAAAATAGATATATTAACGCTATTTCCTGAAATGTTTCAAGTGTTTAACCACAGTATAATAGGTAAGGCTAAAGAAAAAGGTATTGTAGAGGTAAATGCAGTTAATATTAGAGATTACACAACTAATAAACATAAAAAAGTTGATGATTACCCTTATGGCGGAGGGGCTGGTATGGTTATGGCTTCTCAGCCTATAGTAGACTGCATAAAAACTGTAAAGAACAGTAATAAAGGTAAGGTTATTTTTTTAGGTCCAAGGGGAGTAACTTTTAACCAGAATATGGCCAAGGAACTTGCTAAAGAAAGCGAACTCATATTTATCTGTGGACATTATGAAGGAATTGATGAAAGAACGTATAAATACATAGATATGGAAATATCCTTAGGTGATTTTGTACTTACTGGAGGAGAAATGGCCTGTATACCTATAGTAGATAGTATTTGCAGAATTATACCAGGAGTTCTATCCAGCAGTGAAAGCTATACAGAGGAATCTTTTTATAGTGGATTACTTGAATATCCACAGTATACAAGACCGGAGTGTTTTGAGGAGGAAAGTGTTCCAGAGATTTTACTATCTGGACATCATGAAAATATAAGAAAGTGGAGACGCCTTCAATCACTTTTAATAACTAAGGAAAAAAGACCAGATTTATTTAAGAAGTTAAAGTTATCAGAGGAAGATAAAAAATTATTGTCTAAATGTCAAAATAAAGCATTATAATTAAACAAGTTTTTACTATTAATGTATTTTTTTAAAATTCATTGGGAAAAAATTAAATTTTATATTGAAAAATAAATTCCTATATGATAAAATGAATTTTGTGCTACACAGGCGGTCCTCTGCTTGCTTAACAGCTGGGCAAGAACGTCGAATATTATTTAGGAGGTAATGCACAATGTTAGAAATAATAAGACAAATCGAAGCAGAACAAATTAGAAATGATTTACCAGCATTCAACGTAGGAGATACTGTAAAGGTTCATATAAGAATCAAAGAAGGAAACAAAGAAAGAGTACAGATCTTCGAAGGAATAGTTCTTAAGAGACAAAATGGTGGATTAAGAGAAACTTTCACAGTAAGAAGAGTAGCTTACAATGTTGGAGTTGAAAAAACTTTCCCAGTTAATGCTCCTTCAGTTGAAAAAATAGAAGTAGTAAGAAGAGGTAAAGTAAGAAGAGCTAAACTATTCTACTTAAGAAGCAGAGTTGGTAAGGCAGCAAAAGTAAAAGAAATATTAAAGTAAAAACGGGGCTTAATAAAGTCCCTTTTTGTATATTAAGGTGGTGTATGGTTATGGTAAAGGAATTAATTGAACTCGGAAAGTCTATAGTTATAGCTATAATAGCAGCTTTTTTGATTATAACATTTGTATTTGAAACTGTAAGTGTCGATGGCCATTCAATGGATCCTACTCTAAATAATAAGGATAGACTTATTGTAGAAAAGGTAACTTATTACTTTAAGGCCCCAAAGCCAGGAGATATAGTTGTAATAAAGTATCCTGCTGATCCAAAAGAAAAATTTATTAAAAGAGTAATAGCAGTAGGTGGAGATAGAGTCAAAATAGAGAATAATAAGTTGTACATAAATGACAAACCTAAAGATGAACCATATATACTTGAACAAAATATGCGTGATTTTAATGAAGTTACAGTTCCTCAGAATACGGTATTTGTGTTAGGGGACAATAGAAATAATAGTAGAGATAGTAGATACCCAGATGTAGGCTTTGTTGATTATAAAATGGTAGTTGGCAGAGCTGCATTGAGAATATATCCATTTAGCAGATTTGGAAAATTGGCTTTAAATGAGCTTTTATACTTTGGGGTTATAAAACTTTAAGATATTAGAAAGGAAGAATAAAATGGCTATAAATTGGTTCCCGGGACATATGGCGAAGACTAGAAGGGAAATAAAAGAAAACTTAAAACTGGTAGATGCAGTAATAGAAATTAGGGATGCCAGGATAGTTAAATCAAGTAAGAATCCAGATGTAGATGATATATGTGGAAACAAGCCGAGAATAATACTATTAAATAAAAGTGATCTAAGTGAAGGTTCTATTACTAAAGAATGGATTAAAAGTCTTTCAAATGAAAACATAAGAGTTTCAGGAGTAAATTGTATTACAGGAGAGGGATTAAAAGGTATTAAACCACTTTTAAATGACCTTCTAAAGGAAAAACATGAAAGAATGAAGGCAAAGGGAATTGTAAATATAGTTGATAGAGTAATGGTTGTAGGTATTCCCAATGTAGGAAAGTCTTCATTCATTAATAAGATGGCTAAGAATAATATAGCTAAAACAGGTGATAGACCTGGAGTTACGAGAAGTAGACAGTGGATCAAAACAAAAATTGGAATTGAGTTGATGGACACACCAGGAATCTTATGGCCAAAATTAGAAAGTGAAGAAACTCAGCTAAATTTAGCATTTACAGGGGCTATTAAGGACGAAATTATGGATATAGAAGAATTAGCTCTAAATCTCATTAGAAGGCTTCAAGTTGACTATGCTGATAGATTAATGACTAGATATAAACTTAATGAACTAAGTGAAGATGCCGTAGAAAATATGAATAATATAGGAAGAAAAAGAGGAGCTGTTATATCTGGTGGAGAAATAGACTATAATAGAGTAGCAGTAATGCTTTTAGATGAGTTTAGAGGCGGAAAGCTAGGAGCTATATCATTGGAGAGACCTTAAGGGTCTATTACTTGTTATTTTTCAAGTATTTAATTTAGCAAATGGAGAGTTCTTAATTATGAATACAAATGTGGCTAATGAAATTGAAATTAGTAAAATGGAAGAAGATTTATTTGAGAATGCTGGTAAGCTAAACTTTAACAATATAAAGACTTATGCAGCATACATTAAAAATAATTATTCCGAAGTTGGAAAAGAAAAGTTATATAAAATTATAGAATGTCTTAATAAGGATACAAGAAAAAATGTAGTAAGTTTAGCTGAAAGTCTAGGAAAATTCATTGAAAAAAATGAAAATGAAATTTCTAGAGTTAAAGATATGTATGAATTTGACAAAAGCTTCGGAAAGTATATATATGTAGCTGGTGTAGATGAGGTCGGAAGAGGGCCATTAGCAGGGCCAATAGCTGCAGCTGCCGTGGTTCTAAAATTAAATTACAAAGAAGATAATGATTTGATTTTAGGAATAAAGGATTCGAAAAAGCTTTCATCAAAAAATAGGGAAGCATTATCAAATATAATAAAAGAAAAGGCTGTAAGTTATAATGTAGCTGTCTTAAATAGTGCTGAAATAGATGATAAAGGTATAGCATGGTGTAATAATGAAGTTCTCAGGAGAGCGGTTTTAGGATTGAAAGTTTCTCCGGATATTGTATTATCAGATGGATATGCCGTTAAAAATTTAAACATACATAATGAGTTTATAATAAAAGGAGATGCTAGAAGTGCTAGTATAGCAGCTGCCTCTATAGTAGCTAAAGTCTACAGGGATAATTTAATGAGGGAGTATTCTGGTATGTATCCTCACTATGGCTTTGAGAATAATGCAGGATATGGAACTGAAGAACATATTCAGGCAATAAAAAAATTAGGTACATGTAAAATACATAGAATGAGCTTTTTAAGAAATATAGTATAGAATTTATAATTTAGGAATGACACTTTTAAATTTAAAGTGTCATTCATTGCGTTAGCATAAAATAGATATTAAGGTGTTTTTAAAACATTCCATATAATGATAATATTTAAACTATAGTTAAAGCTAAGTCTATTTGTTTTAGCTTTATACAAATATAGAAGATACTTATATTTGGAAAGCATCTTTTATGAGCCTAATGGACGGAGTGTTATTAGAATTATTTAATATAATTTCTATAACATCAAATCTAAAATTAAACTTAAAAAGTTTTTTTTTCATTATATAAGCTTCAGCAGTTCTATAAATTCTTCTCTGTTTCGAATAATTTACTGCTTCGCAAGGGCTTCCATATATAGAGCCATATCGAGTTTTCACCTCAATAAAACAGATATAATCTCCATCCTTTCCTATTATATCTATTTCACCGATTTTACACCTAAAGTTTCTATCTAGCACTGTATAGCCAATTTGCCTTAGGTAAGTTTCAGCAATCTCTTCGCCCAGGGATCCTATATCCTTGTTAAAAGAATGCATAAATTCTCTCCTTTCATCAAGATTAATATCTTATATGTATATTTTAATGAATTAAACACAATATGTAAATAATTTCCTTAATGATAAGTGCTATATTTTAGTTAAATTTTTTCTGATGGCTACCGAATCTAATACCTCATCTTATATAGGATGAATAGAAGGTGCAGCTGTTGTGCCAATAGGTAAAGATTTTAAGCTTCATAATGAGATAAAATCCTATGTAAAGTCAAGAAATCTATTATAGGCGTATGAACTACTAATATGTTTTAATTTTAGCAATATTAATTTAATTTGTAAATATGATATGTCTCAAGGGAAAATCATATTATAGATTATTTTTATAGTAATAGGATATCTACAGAATTTCATGAATACAAGAAAAATGGATTTTATGTATATAAACTATTTTAAATGTCAAAGCTTTAACAGAGGTGATATTATGGCAGTAAAAATTAAAGCTGCTACCTTTACAGGAATAGAAGGTGTTATGGTATCTGTAGAGGTTGACATTGAAAGAGGGTTGCCCTGCTTTAACATTGTAGGACTTGCAGATATGTCTGTTAAAGAATCAAAAGAAAGGGTAAGGGCGGCTATAGTAAACTCAGGATTTGAATTCCCTATAAAGAGAATAATAATAAACCTTGCTCCAGCAGATGTAAAAAAAGTAGGATCACTATTTGACTTACCGATTGCTATAGGAATATTAATAGCCACAGAACAAATAAGTTTTGATGATGCAAATGATTTCTTAATAATTGGAGAATTATCTCTTTATGGCGATCTTAAAGGGGTTAAAGGGGTATTGCCTATTGGAATAGAAAGCAAAAATAATAATATAAACAATTTTGTTATTCCCATGGAAAATGCTGAAGAATCTTCAATTATTAATGGAGCCCAAATATACCCGTTTGAGAATTTAAAAGAAGTAGTTTCATATATCAAATATAGAGATTTAATGCCTTACTATTGTAAAAATAAAAAATATAAAATTAAGAACAGATTAGATTTTGAGGATGTAATAGGACAAGAAAGTTGTAAAAGGGCTGTAGAAGTAGCAGCGGCAGGCAACCATAATATAGTTATGATTGGTCCGCCAGGAAGTGGAAAAACCATGATAGCACAAAGAATACCAACCATTTTACCTCCTTTAAGCTACGATGAGGCCTTAGAGGTAACTAAAATTTATAGTGTATCGGGGAATTTAGAAAAAGATAGAGGACTTATTTGCGAAAGACCTTTTAGAAGCCCTCATCACACTACTACAACCACTGCTTTAGTAGGTGGTGGCAGAAATTTAATGCCAGGAGAGGTATCTTTAGCACAAAATGGTGTACTATTTTTAGATGAGGTTTTAGAATTTAAAAAAAGCGTTTTAGAAGTATTAAGACAGCCTATGGAAGATAGAAATATTAAAATAAGCAGGATGACTGGAACGGTGACTTATCCGAGTAATTTTATGGCGGTTATTTCTACTAATCCTTGCCAGTGCGGCTTTTATGGTTCTATGAAACAGTGCACCTGCAGTGAATACGAAAGAAGAAGATATATAAGTAAGTTATCAGGTCCACTGCTCGATAGAATAGATTTATTTACATTTGTAAACACTTTTTCATACGATGAACTTCAAAATAAGTCTAAGTATAAGGCAGAATCATCAAAAAATATCCGATTAAGAGTTGAGAAAGCCAGGAAGATACAAAAAAGTAGGTTTAAAAATGAAAAAATATATTGTAATTCACAAATGGATAGTAGACTTATAAGAAAATACTGCAAGATAAATAGCAAAACTAATAAAATTATAGAAAAAATTTATGATAAATATAACCTAAGTACTAGAGCATACAGTAGAATATTAAAAGTATCTAGAACTATAGCTGATTTAAATGGAAGAGAATCTATACAAGAAAGCGATATTATAGAAGCACTTCAATATAGAAGATTTTTAAATGAAAAGATTATTTAAGCACAGTCACAAATGAACTGTGCCTAAATAATTTTTTTACTTAATATGAAATACAACTTTTAATAAGATAAACAGAGTTCTTGGCATCAGATAGAGTTTTAACTCCATCTGATGCTTAGAAATCGTTATCCAGGGACGTAGCCACTCTTTACTCCCACTTTGAGAAGGGGGAGTATTAGAGCGGGTAGTCATCGGATAAAAGTATGTTATATTTCTATGAATATTTTGAAAATTTTTTTTGAATATAAAAAGAAATTATTATAACTTTTTATAGGTTTCTTTTAATAAAAGTGCATCATTTTCAAGTATAGGACTCTCGCAGATTATACATCCTTTTACATCAAAATCTTTTAAAGCCTTTAAGCAATCAACAAAGTTAAAATCACTTTCAAGAAAGGGAAGATGATTTCGCTCTCCTTTTATACTATAATTTATTCCAGACATATGCATGTGTAAATCTTTTAATGCTGATTCGCCTAACTCCTGCTGTATGTAATTTAGGATTTCAGCAAAATCATCATAGCTTTTTAAGCTTCCGTTATACCTTGCATGTATATGAGAAAAGTCTATACATAATTTACAGCTAGGAACTTCTTTGCAAATAGAAACTAGCTCTTCAAGACTTCCAAACTGAGTCCCTTTTCCTGTAGTTTCCAATCTATAATCAACTCCATTATAAGGTAGTTTAAGAAGATTTTCCTTTATAGTATTGTATGTTTCTTCTTTAGAGTCTTTTAAATAATAACCAGCATGGAAAATTAGACTTTTCCCACCAACCTTTGAAATACCATCACTGCCTTTTAGTATTCTTTCCATAGATTGTGATTGCTTATCTCCTTCGTCAGCATTTAAATTGATATAATAAGAACCATGAGCTGAAAGATAGAAGTCATTTTCTAATTTTGCAGCTAATATCAAATCTTTATTTTTTTCAGTAACGTTAACTGAACGTACAAATGGAAGCTCCATTGCGTCAAGGCCTATAGATTTTAAATAACTAATAGCAGAAATATAATTAAATTTTTGTGAACCATCTCCAATTGGAATACCAGATATTCCAAATAACAGCTTATCCATTATAAATCCTCCTTTCAAAACTAAAAATATAATGTTTCTAAATCATTTGGTACGATAATGTTTCCATCAAAGAATTGCCTGCCTTCCTCAGAATAAAGTTCTTTTCGTTTTGGCAAATTTTTATCTTCAGTGTGAATTAAAATTATATTTTTTACATTTAATTTTGATGCATTTTCACAGGCATCCTTTACTGTAGAGTGAAACTTTTCATAAGGCTTAAATAGTTCTTTCTGTGAATATAAACAAAAAGCTTCGTGGATAAGATAATCTACGCCACAGCTGTAGTTATATAATTTATCATTATAAGGTTCATCACCTAAAAAAGTAAGAGTTTTTCCACTAATTAAATTTGTAGTAAAGCCAAATTGAAGCTGTTTATTACTCTTAATATCAAAGAATCTTGTGTCCCAATCTATTATTTTTCTAAAAGAATTGTCTGAAATTTCTTCGAAGAATATCCTGTTATCAATATATTGAATAAACTTTTTTTGAAGTAGTAAGTTACTTATTGTTCTAATTATACTGATCACTTCTTTATGACAATAAACATATAAATTACCTTCATAATTACCATTTAATATCTGTTGAGCAACAGCTCTGATTATCCATACTATTCCGGTGATGTGATCATTATGGCTGTGAGATATAAAAACATTATGAATTTTGCTCACGGATATATCAGCCTTTTCTAAGTTTGAAAGTATAGTGTTTCCCCCACCTGTATCTACAAGAAAGTGTTCATCTCCATTAGACAGGGTAAAACATGTATTGTAACATTTAGTAACCATAGCAGATCCAGTACCTAGTATAACTATTTTTTCCACAATCCAATCTCCCTTCATGTAGTAAATATTACAAATCTATAAGTTGATTTTAATAAACAAATAATAATATAACATAGAAATAAATATAAAACTACAATATTTGTTTTTGTATATTTAATCTATAAAATAAATTGAATAAAAGTAGGAAATTCTGACAAGAATTTTAAGCATCTGAAAGATAACAAATCAAAAGTTATAGCATACTTTGCGATTGATAAGTAAATAGAGTTTGGAGATAGTTTACTATCAGTGGGTTTATTGATGCAGTAGGTCGCAAATTTGACATACTGACTTATTGTTTCTGGATATGTATGATATAACATATTCAAGAAAGGAGAAAAAATGGACATATACGATTTATGGTTTTGCTCAGTAAATTTATCAAATAAAATTAAGTTAAGTTTAATTGAGAATTTTAATAGTTTAGAAGAAATATGGTACTATAGCAATTATGAGGGGAAAAATATAGATATAAACATGGAGCATGAAAAGATTAAATATTATTTAAAAAAAGCATGGAATAAAAGGTCATTAGAAGATTTACTAAAAGTAATTAAAGATAAAGGCATTGATAGTATAAATTTTTATAATAATAAATATCCAAATAAATTAAAAAATCAAATAGATGCACCTGCAGTATTGTTTTATAAAGGTAACATAGAAAGACTTAATAAAAATTTAAGTGTGGGAATTATAGGGGCTAGAAATTGTAGTATTTATGGCAGAAATGCAGCAACCATTATAAGTAAAGAGATTTCTGCTTATAATATAAATATTATAAGTGGAATGGCAAAAGGAATTGATGCTTATGCACATAGAGCTTCAGTGGAAAATAAAGGCTACACTTGCGCAGTATTAGGCTCAGGTGTTGATGTAGTATATCCTAGAGAAAATAAAAAGTTATATGAGGATATATTGGAAAATGGATGTGTAATTTCGGAATTTTTACCAGGAACAATGCCACTCAGCCGCAATTTCCCTATAAGAAATAGGATTATTAGTGGTTTAAGTGATTTGATAATTGTTGTAGAAGCAGCGGAAAAGAGTGGCTCTTTAATTACAGCAGGATTGGCACTGGAACAAGGAAAAGATATAGTAGCAGTACCGGGCTCCATTTTTTCAGAGATAAGCAAAGGAACTAATAAACTAATTAGAGATGGAGCATATCCTTTTACAAATTTTGAAGATTTATTTCAAATTTTAAATATTCAGTATAGAGTAAATAATAAGACGAATACCTTGAAGAAAAGCGGCTTGCAAAGACAAATTTATAATATTTTAACTAATGAACCTATACATGTAGATGATATATTTAAAAGAACAAATATTGACATAAAACAATTATATGAGGTATTATTTGAATTGCAGCTTGAAGATGAAATATTATGTCTTCCAGGAAACTATTATGTAAAAGTAGAAAGTAAGATCTGACTAACTTAACATGTAGAGTAAAATTTAAATTTAGCTATATTACTTTTGCTCGGTAAATGTATCTAAAAACTTAGTGAACATTAGATTATATGTGGATAAGGCGTAAATATTAATATTATGAGCCATGATATAAACAGGATTTTTGATTTCAGGCTGATTTTGAGATGATCGCTTACACAGAGTGTGCTGGAGTGTTAGTGGCGATAGACATCGGATAAAATAAGGTATATTTGCTTAAATAGAGAATAGTATTTAGTAAATGTAAAGAAAATATATAATAGTACGACTATTTCAAAATAAGGGGGTGCAAACACTTCGGTGAAATTTATTATTTATCGGAGTACAAAATGGGACAAAAATTAGTTATAGTTGAATCACCAGCAAAGGCAAAAACCATAGGAAAATATTTAGGTAAAAATTACGTAGTAGAAGCATCTATGGGACATGTAAGAGATCTTCCTAAAAGTCAATTGGGAGTTGATATAGATAATGAATACAATCCTAAATATATAACTATAAGAGGTAAGGGAGAATTATTAGATAAATTAAAAAAAGAAGCTAAGAAAAGTGAAAAAGTATATTTGGCAACGGACCCTGATAGAGAAGGAGAAGCAATTTCATGGCATTTAGCACATATACTTAAGCTAAACGAAGAAGAAAAATGCAGAATAGAATTTCATGAAATTACCAAAAATGCAATAAAAAGTGCTATAAAAGAGCCAAGAGAAATAAACGTTAATTTAGTAAATGCTCAACAAGCTCGAAGAGTTTTAGATAGACTAGTTGGTTACAAAATTAGTCCTATACTTTGGAGAAAAGTAAAATGGGGGCTAAGTGCAGGAAGAGTTCAATCTGTTGCATTAAGAATGATATGTGATAGGGAAAAAGAAATATTAGACTTTATACCTAAAGAGTATTGGACAGTTGAATGTGCACTTCATAAGGCAGATACTAAAAAAGCTTTTAACGTCAGACTTACTACCTTAGGTAAGAAAAAAATTGAAATTAACAATAAAGAAGAAGTAGATAAAATAATAAAAGAACTAGAAAATGGAGAATTTATAGTAAAGAGTATTAAAAGGACTTCTAAAAATAAAAATCCTTTACCACCTTTTACTACAAGTACTCTACAACAAGATGCTTATAAGAAAATGAATTTTGCAACAAAACGAACTATGTCAATTGCACAACAACTGTATGAAGGTATAGATATAAAAGGGTTTGGAACAGTAGGTCTTATCACATATATGAGAACGGACTCTGTAAGAATAGCCACAGAAGCGCAAGAATCTTGCAAAAATTTTATAATAAATCAGTATGGAGAAGGATATGCTCCTAAAGAAGCAAGAAACTATAAAGGCAAAAAAAATGCTCAGGATGCTCATGAAGCTATAAGACCAACTCATGTGGAGATTACTCCCGAAATTGCCAAAGCAAGCTTAAAGGATGAACAGTATAAATTATATTCTTTAATTTGGAATAGATTTGTTGCAAGCCAAATGTCTTCATGCATAATGGATGTTACATCAATAAACATAACTAATGGAGACTATGGTCTTAAGGCTAGTGGATCTATAGTTAAATTTGATGGTTTTATGAAGGTGTATGAATACTCAACTGATGAGGAAAAAGAGGATATCAATTTACCTGAGCTAAGCGAAGATGAAAAGCTTATAAAAAAATCTATAGAT
The DNA here is from genome assembly GCF_030915445.1 of Clostridium sp. OS1-26. Taxonomy (GTDB): domain Bacteria; phylum Bacillota; class Clostridia; order Clostridiales; family Clostridiaceae; genus Clostridium_AM. Next base: position 5,764,282 of record NZ_CP133264.1, on the reverse strand, counting down.
GGAAAACAACATTTTACTCAACCACCTGCTAGATTTTCGGAAGCAAGTCTTGTTAAGACATTGGAGGAAAATGGTATAGGAAGACCAAGTACTTATGCTCCTATTATATCCACATTATTGGAAAGAAAGTATATTGAAAGAGAAAAGAAAACTCTAAAACCAACAGAACTTGGAGATATAGTAAATAATATACTTAGTGAGTATTTTAAACAGATAGTTGATTCGGAATTTACAGCTGAAATGGAAGAAAAATTAGATAATGTAGAAGACGGAAATGCAAATTGGAATGAAGTTGTAGGGCAGTTTTTTACACCTTTAAAAGATGCCATAGATATAGCGGAAAGAGAAGTAGCCAAGATAACAATAGAAGATAAGGTTACAGATATACAATGTGAGAAGTGTGGAAGAAATATGGTTATTAAACATGGAAGATTTGGTGATTTTCTTGCATGCCCAGGTTATCCTGATTGTAAAAATACAAAGCCATTAGTAGAAGAGTTAGAAGTTAAATGTCCAAAGTGCAGTGGGAAAATATTAGTGAAAAAGAGTAAAAAAGGAAGAAAATTCTATGGATGCAGTAATTATCCAGATTGTGACTTTGTAAGTTGGTTTGAACCAGCAGCAGAAAAGTGTTCAGTTTGCGGCAGTATGATGGTAAAAAAATATAGCAAGTCTAAAGGAAATTACTTGGAATGCACGAATGCTGAGTGCAAGAATGTGGAATACAAAGTAGAGGGAGAAAATATAAATAATTCTGTAAATGACATTGAAAATGTTAACAATAATAAAGTATAAAGGAAATATATCAAAAAATACTAATAAATATGTCGAATATTACAAAATTACTGTTGAAATGTACTTGCTATTATGTTATTATAATTAAAGAATAAGAAATAATTCTAAATATTTCAAAAAGTCTAAATTGTTAGTGCAATAATCTTACTTATTTTTGACAATAATAATTAAAAAGGAATGTGTGAACTTTATAATACCATTTGATTTGTGAATTTGGGTTATTCATATAAAAGATAATGTTAAGGAGGAGTGCAAATGTCATCGTTATTAAATAAAACAAGAATGTTAAATAAGATACTGCAGAAGACAGGAACTGAACCAGTAGTTTTTGATGATATATGTAAATTGTTAAGCGAGGTACTAAACTGTAATGTTTATATAATAAGCAGAAGAGGAAAGATATTAGGTTTCAATCTTTCTTCAGGATTTGAATGTGACACAGTTAAAGATAAAGTTCTAAATGAGATGAGATTCCCAGAGAATTATAATAATAAGCTATTAAATATTCATGAGACTCTTTCAAATTTAACAAATCAAGGTGATTGTGTATTCGATGAAGACAAATCATGTGGTATTGAAAATAAGTTAACTACAATTGTTCCGATTATTGGTAATAGAGAAAGATTAGGAACTTTATTAATTGCTAGATTCGATGAGCAGTTTACAGATGAGGATTTAGTATTATCAGAATATAGTGCTACGATTATTGGACTTGAGATATTAAGAGCTAAGCATGATGAAATAGAGGAAGATGCTAGAAAAAAAGCTGTTGTACAACTTGCAATAGGTACTCTTTCTTATTCAGAATTAGAAGCTGTAGAACATATATTTAATGAATTAGATGGAAGCGAAGGATTACTTGTAGCCTCTAAAATAGCGGATAAAGTTGGTATTACAAGATCAGTAATTGTAAATGCACTAAGAAAATTCGAAAGTGCTGGAGTTATCGAATCAAGATCATTAGGTATGAAAGGTACTCATATAAGAATACTTAATGAAAAGTTAATTGATGAATTAAAGAAAATAAAGTAGTGTAAATGGAGAATTAGATAATTCTCCATTTTTATTTTAAAGCTGTGATTTAATTTAGAATATTAAAGGTGAATTTTTTCTGTTCATAGTATAAATTTGTAAAATTTAGATAATAATAATCATTAGGCTTTAATATTATAAATTTATGCATAAAATATTTTTTAAATTTATACATATAAATTTAAAAATGTTGTTGAATAGCATTAATTCATATGATATACTACATAAGGTAGAAAAATACACACACTGCCCAATTTATAAAATGGTGCCTAATAAGGTATTTTATAGATATGACGGTAGTGGAGGGAAAAACTAGGAGGGAAAATATTATGTCAGTTATTTCAATGAAACAATTATTAGAAGCAGGTGTTCATTTCGGACATCAAACAAGAAGATGGAATCCTAAAATGGCTCCTTATATCTTCACAGAAAGAAATGGAATCTACATAATCGATTTACAAAAAACTGTTAAAAAAGTTGAAGAAGCTTATGATTTTGTAAGATCAGTTTCAGAAGAAGGAAAAGATGTACTTTTCGTAGGAACTAAGAAACAAGCTCAAGAAGCTATTGGAGAAGAATCAGTAAGATCAGGAATGCACTTCGTTAACAATAGATGGTTAGGTGGAATGCTAACAAACTTTACAACAATTAAAGCAAGAATAAAAAAATTAGAAGAATTAGAAGCTATGGAAGCAGATGGAACTTTTGAAGTTCTTCCAAAGAAAGAAGTTATAAAGCTTAAGAATGAAAAAGAAAAATTAGAAAAGAACTTAGGCGGAATTAAAGAAATGGATGCAAACAACATTGGAGCATTATTTGTTGTTGACCCAAGAAAAGAAAAAAATGCTATATCAGAAGCTAAAATTCTTGGAATTCCAGTAGTAGCTATAGTTGACACTAACTGTGATCCAGATGAAGTTGATTACGTTATACCTGGAAATGATGATGCAATAAGAGCTGTAAAATTAATAACAGCTAAAATTGCTGATGCTATAATTGAAGGAAGACAAGGCGAACAATTAGCTGAATAATTTAATTGGGTAGATGAAGATGTTTCTTCATTTACCTTTTAAATTAAGTTTGAATAGGAGGAAGTTACTATGATTACTGCACAGATGGTAAAAGAATTAAGAGAAAGAACCGGAGCAGGCATGATGGACTGCAAAAAAGCTTTAAATGAATCTAATGGAGATTCAGAAAAAGCTGTAGAAATATTAAGAGAAAAAGGTTTAGCAGCTGCGGCTAAAAAGGCTGGAAGAGTAGCAGCAGAAGGATTGGTAAAAACATACATTTCTGAAAATGGAAAAGTTGCTTCAATAGTAGAAGTTAACTGTGAAACAGACTTCGTTGCAGCTAATGAAGCTTTTGTAGAATTAGCTGACAATGTTGCTAAGCAGGCTTCAAATTCAAAAGCTACAACTGTAGAAGAATTAATTGAAGAAAAGTACATAGCAGATGAAAATATAACAATTAAAGATGCTGTAACTGCACTAATTGCAAAATTAGGTGAAAACATGGCAGTTAGAAGATTTGAAAAATTAGCTGTTGAAAATGGAGCAATCGAAAGTTATATCCATGGTGGTGGAAGAATAGGTGTTCTTGTTAAAGTTGAGTGTGAAAAAGAAAGCTCAGTTTTAAAAGAGGTTGCTAAAGATGTGGCTATGCAAGTTGCTGCAACTAACCCTCTATTCTTAAACAGAGATGCTGTGGATAATGAATCACTTGACAAAGAAAAAGAAATCTACAGAGTTCAAGCTTTAAATGAAGGAAAGCCTGAAAAGATAGTTGATAAAATGGTTATAGGAAGAGTTCAAAAATACTATAAAGAAAACTGTTTAGTTGAACAGGTTTGGGTTAAGAATTCAGATCTAACTATTGAGAAATACCTTCAGGAAAAATCAAAAGAAGTTGGAGCACCAATAACAGTAGCTGCTTATGTAAGATTTGAAAAAGGCGAAGGAATCGAAAAGAAAGAAGAAAACTTTGCTGAAGAAGTTCAAAAGCAGATGCAAGGTAAATAGTAACTGAAAAGAGGACACTGCGTGTTCTCTTTTTTTAAGGTATAAAGCTTAATATATGTAATTTATGACAATTTGGAGGTATAATATATGTATAATGCTAAATACAAGAGAGTTATGTTAAAGCTATCGGGAGAGGCCCTAGCAGGAGAAAAGGGGTATGGGATAGACTTTGATGTTACTAAAGAGATAGCAGTACAGATAAAAGAACTAGTAGATATGGGTGTAGAAGTAGGTGCTGTAGTTGGAGGTGGAAACATATGGAGAGGCAGAAGTGGAGAAGAGATGGATAGAACTACTGCGGACTATATGGGTATGATGGCTACATGTATAAATGCTTTAGCGCTTCAAGATTCTCTTGAAAACATTGGAGTTAATACAAGAGTCCAAACTGCTATAGAAATGAAAGAAGTAGCAGAACCTTTTATTAGAAGAAGAGCAATGAGGCACTTGGAGAAAAACAGAGTTGTAATATTTGGAGCAGGCACTGGAAACCCTTACTTTTCAACAGACACAGCAGCAGCATTAAGAGCTGCTGAAATTGAAGCTGAAGTTATACTTCTTGCTAAGAAAGTTGATGGAGTTTATGATAGGGATCCTCACAAATATAGTGATGCTAAGAAATTTGACAAGTTAAATTATATTGAAGTACTAGAAAAAGGGCTTCAAGTTATGGATTCCACAGCAACATCATTATGTATGGACAATAACATACCTATTTTAGTGTTTGGCTTAGATAATCCAGAAAACATAAAAAAAGCGGTATTAGGTGAGTCCATTGGAACTTTAGTTTCCAAGCAATAAAAATAAATTTATAAGGAGGTATATTTTCAATGATTAAAGACATTTTAAAGTCAGCGGATGAAAGAATGAATAAGACTATATCAGTGTTAAAGAATGAATTAGCTTCAATGAAGGCAGGAAGAGCCACTCCAGCAATGCTAGATAGAATAGAGGCTGAATACTATGGAGCAATGACAGCACTAAATCAATTAGCGAACATATCTGTTCCTGAGCCAAGAATACTTGCAATTCAACCATGGGATAGAAGTTCAATAAAAGCTATTGAAAAAGCTATATTAAAGTCAGATCTTGGAATTAATCCTTCAAATGATGGTGAAGTTATAAGACTTATTATTCCAGAGCTTACTGAAGAAACAAGAAAAAATATAGTTAAAAATGTAAAGAAGTTTGGTGAAGATTCAAAGGTTGCCATAAGAGGAATAAGAAGAGATTGTAATGAGAAAATAAAGGCTTTAAAGAAAGAAAGCGAAGTATCAGAAGACGAAATGAAAAAAGCTGAAGATGATATTCAAAAGAAGACAGATAACTTCATCAAAGAAATAGATAAAATGACTGAAGTTAAAGAGAAAGAAATTATGTCAATATAATTTGAGTTTTAAACCTGCGAATTCGCAGGTTTTTATTAACAAATGAAGGTTTTAATATAAATTATGAATGGAGAGTACATATGTTAAATTTTTTCGGTTTAAAAAAAGAGAATAAAGCTGCCGGTGAAGATATACATATAGACTTAGATAATATACCACAGCATATTGCTATAATAATGGATGGCAATGGAAGATGGGCGAAGGAAAGAATGCTTCCAAGAACTATGGGACATAAAGCAGGAGTTGAAGCCATAAGAGAAATTGTAAAAGAATGCAGCAGTTTAGGTATAAAATACTTAACATTATATGCATTTTCAACGGAGAATTGGAAAAGGTCCAATGAAGAAGTAAATGCTCTTATGAATTTATTAGTTCAATACTTAAGAAATGAATTCAAGGAATTAAATGGAAATAATGTTATCATAAATCATATAGGAGATATATCAAAGCTTCCACAAGTTTGTCAGCAGGAATTAATAAATGCAAATGAGAATACAAAAGATAATACAGGATTAACTTTGAACTTAGCACTAAACTATGGTGGAAGAGATGAAATTATTCGTGCTGTTAAAAAAATATATGAAGACATTAAAGATGGAAAAATAAAAGAAGAAGATATAGATGAAAATGCTATAGCAAGTCATTTGGATACAGAAGGAATGCCAGATCCGGACATAATAATAAGACCAAGCGGAGAACAAAGACTTAGCAACTTTTTACTTTGGCAGTGTGCTTATTCTGAGTTTTGGTATTCTAATATAAAGTGGCCTGACTTCAAAAAAGAACATTTGCATAAAGCGATTTATGATTTCCAAAATAGAGATAGAAGATTTGGAGGCGTGAAGTAAAATTATTGCTAGGAGATGATTAGATGGATAATAGATATATAGGAGCATTAATTCTTGCCCCTTTTATTATATTTCTATTTTTAGGTGGTATATACCTAAAATATGGTATTATGATTTTGTCTCTATTAGGAATGTATGAATTCTACAAGGTGGTAAAATCTAAAAATATTCAGCCAATAACTGTGGCGGGATATTTACTATGTATAGTTTACTATATAACGTTAAATAAAGCTATTGATTATAGAATGACTTTTTTTCTTTTAATAATTGCTATTTTTATAATTATGTGTATCCCTGTATTAGATACTGAATATAATTTTATTGATATATCTATTACAATATTAGCGTTTTTATATGTGGCTGTGTTCTTTAGTTTTATTGTTTTGGTTAATAATAAGAATTATGGGAATTATTTAGTTTGGTTAATATTTATATCATCATGGCTTTGTGATACTGCAGCTTATTATACAGGAAAAGCCTTTGGAAAGAGAAAATTATGCCCTAAAGTAAGCCCCAAAAAAACTGTAGAAGGATCTATAGGAGGAATGCTTGGAAGCACTATAGCTTGTGGAGTATTTGGGTATGTGATTAATTCTAATGGAGTTTCTATACCTCTTTATCACTTTTTTTTAATAGGAGCTATTTGTGGGGTGTTCTGCCAATTTGGTGACCTTACTGCGTCATCTATAAAAAGGTATATTGGCGTTAAAGACTACAGTAATCTAATTCCAGGTCATGGAGGCATATTAGATAGATTTGATAGCATACTATTTGCCTCTGTTGTTGTATACTATTACATAACTTTCATTATAGGAATTTAATATCTAGACTCATAAAAAGGCTCGAAAGCTATATTAATATTGCTTTTGGGTCTTTTTATGGTTTCACTTTATTCACATGGATATTTAAGCATTTGCTGGGAAAAATAATTTGTGTTGGAGGTGGAATGATATGTCGTGGTTAGATGACCTATTTGGAGTAGATGATACTTCTGGTAATGGAAGTAATCCTAATCCTAATGATAAGGATGTAGCTATAGATATGCTCACTTTATCAAAAAATAGAATAAGAATATTAACTAAAGCAGCAGTTGAAGCTACAAATCCTCAATTGAGACAGATTCTTAGCTGTGAGTTAACTAATAGTATTAATGAACATTTTAGACTATCGGATATGGCAGTAAATAAACAATGGTATAACGCTTTTGCAGATCCGGTGCAGCAAATACAGCAAGACGTAGTTGAAGCTCAAAATATTTCACAAAATCAATAGAATTATAAAAAGGAGTTTTTTCATTGCTCCTTTTTATAATTCTATTCAGCATCATTTATATACTCAATAATATTCCAAAACTCTTCCCAGTCTAAACCAACTTCGCCACAAATTTGTACATCGGAATAACCTTTGTCTAGCAATGCTTTTACTATCTCTGCGTTATCATTCAATTTCAAAATCATTGACTTATAGTTTATTTAAGTCAATGAATTCACCTACCTTTCTTTATATAATGAAACTGCAATTAATATATAAGTATAGAGCTGAATATAATACTATAAAGCAATAATATTAAGAGGTATTGTAAATTTAAATTACAAAAAAGTTAGCTATAATTTAATTTTATTGATTATATGTATAATTTTTACTATAATAAAAAGGCATTATTTTAAACTTTCTTCTTTATAGTTGTAATGATGTTTCTATATTCTCCTATTTATAAATTATTATGCAATAATAATTTATTTAATAATAAGATTAACAATTTAATTAATGGCATTTGTAATAGTATATGCTTTAGAAAATAAGCTGACACATATAGATTGTTTGCATATTTTATAGGTAATATAACTGTTTACTTTATTTTGGAAGATAAATATGTTATAGTTAATCATGCTATAGAATTTATATTTAAGTATAGGATTTCTGTTATAAGAAAAAATAGGAGATATTAATAGAGAGAAATTGTTAACACAAAATTTATGGATAATAGGCTTGAAGTTCATCTACTGTTTATTATATTATCTCTTTATATAGTATTAAGTTTTTGTGTTTGCCAATTTATTTATAGCTCTATCATATATAATTGTTATATAAGGAAAATTCAAGACACTAAAGTTTAAGGCATCTTCGAAAAAATAACTGGTCAGTATGCTAGTCTATTTTGAGTCATACTATGTCGGTAGAATCTTTAGATAGAATCGATTGTCTGAGAAAACTGCCTCCTTGTCTGGTACAAAATACCCGTCCCATCTTTGACTTGTTATTTTCTTTCAAGTGCCTAATCAGAATTAGGAGATGTTTAAATGAGAAAAATTTCAATACTTGGTGCTACAGGTTCTATAGGAACCCAAACACTTGATGTTATAAGAAAAGAAAAGGATAGATTTCAACTTATTGCTATTTCTGCAAACAGCAGCAGTAAAAAAGTCATAGAGATAATTAATGAGTTTAATCCACCTTATGTTGTATTAACAGAAGAAAAAGCGTACATAGAAGTTAAAGATTATTGTATCAATACAAGCAAAAACACAAAAGTATTATTTGGTATGGATGGATTAAATATAATAGCAAGTTTGTCTGAGGTAGACATAGTGGTAACCTCAGTAGTTGGAATGGTAGGGCTAGTGCCTACAATTACTGCAATTAGGTCAGGAAAAGATATAGCTTTAGCAAATAAAGAAACACTAGTTACAGGCGGAAAGCTTGTTATGTCAGAAGCTAAAAAGTATGATGTTAAAATACTTCCTGTAGATTCAGAACATGGAGCTATATTCCAGTGCCTTCAAGGAAATGAAAAGTCTTCAGTAAACAAAATTCTGCTCACAGCCTCAGGAGGACCCTTTAGAGGTAAAAAAGAGCATGAACTATCTAAGGTTACAGTAGATGAAGCTTTAAAGCACCCACGATGGAATATGGGTAAAAAGATATCTATAGATTCTGCTACTTTAATGAACAAAGGTCTTGAAGTAATAGAAGCTCACTGGCTATTTGATATAAATTACGATCAGATTGAAGTTGTAGTTCACCCTGAAAGCGTAATACATTCTATGGTAGAGTATATTGATGGAAGCGTAATAGCTCAGATGGGTAGCACAGATATGAAACTCCCTATACAATATGCCCTTAATTATCCTAAGAGAAAAAATGCTGTAGTGGAAAAATTAGATTTCTACAAAATGGGAACTTTAACTTTTGAAAAGCCAGATATGAATACATTTAAACCATTAAAGCTTGCATACGAAGCAGGTAAGGCTGGTGGAACAATGCCAGCAATATTAAATGCAGCAAATGAATGTGCAGTAGATTTGTTCTTGAATAAAAGAATTAAATTTTTACAAATAGGCAATATATTAGAGATATGTATGGATAAGTTTACTGTACAGCAAAACTATACTTTAGAGGATATATTACAACTAGATAGTAAAGTAAAAAGCTATGTTAACGAAAATTTTGGTAAATAGAAGAATTAATTTTAGTTTGGTTGGGAGGAATAACTTTTGTATATTATAATGGCTATCATAGCCTTTGGGGTATTAATTATAATCCATGAATTAGGTCATTTTACATTAGCAAAGTTAAATGGAGTAAAAGTAGAGGAATTTGCTATAGGAATGGGACCAAAGCTTTTTGGAGTAAAAGGAAAGGAAACAACATACTCAATAAAACTATTACCAATAGGTGGATACGTAAAAATGTTAGGAGATGAGGGGGAAAGCACAGACCCTAGAGCTTTTAATAACAAAAGGCCCTTACAAAAGTTGAGTATTGTAATTGCAGGTCCTATAATGAACTTTATACTTGGAATAGCTTTATTTGCATCTATAGCTGGCTTAAGAGGTTATTTATCTCCAGAAGTAAGTAAAGTGGTGCCAAATCAGCCAGCAGATGTGATGGGGATTAAAGCTGGAGACAAAATAGTAAAAGTAAATGAATCTAAGGTCTTAACATGGGAGGATTTTGTAACCGGAGTGTATATAGCTAATGGTAAACCAATTGATATAACATATATGCGCGGTAGTGAAACAAAAACTGTAAAAGTTGCTCCAGTTAAAGATCCTAATGAAAATAGATACATAGTTGGTATATATCCAACTACAGTTGAAAAACCTACAGTTACACAATCCGTAACCTATGGATTTATAGAAACTAACTCCCTAGTAAAACAAACATTCAGTTTCTTTAAAACATTATTTAAAGGTAATGCATCTATGAATGATGTAGGTGGACCACTGACAATAATTAAAGTTTCAGGGGCGGCAGCTAAGGCTGGAGTATTAAGTTTAATGGCTTTTGCAGCATATATAAGCATACAATTAGCTATATTTAATATTATACCTTTTCCAGCTTTAGATGGAGGATATATACTATTATTTTTATTTGAAATAATTACAGGTAAAAAGGTTGATGAGAATAAGGTAGGTTTGATAAATTATGTAGGATTTGCTATTCTGATGACTTTGATGGTGCTGGTAACCATTAAAGATATATTGTATCCTATTAAATTTTAATTCATAATAAATATAAGACAATAATTGGGAATTAGAAATTGTATTATTCAATTTTTAATTCCCAATTTCCAATTTTTTTAGGGAGATGAAATAAGTGAAAAGAGCAAAAACCAAGAAGATAAAGGTTGGAAATACATATGTTGGCGGAGATTCAAAAATAACAGTACAGTCTATGACTAATACAGATACAAGAAATGTAAAGGAAACTATTTCGCAGATACATAGACTTCAAGAAGCAGGCTGCGATATAATAAGGTGTGCTGTTCCTGATATGGAAGCCAGTAATGCAATAAAAGAAATAGTAAATAATATAAATATACCACTAGTTGCAGATATTCATTTTGATTACAGATTGGCTCTAAAATCTATTGAAAATGGTGTAGCAGCACTTAGAATTAACCCAGGTAATATTGGAAGCATAGATAAGGTAAAAGAAGTGGCTAAAGCAGCTAAGGATAAAAATGTACCAATAAGAATAGGCGTGAATTCAGGTTCTTTAAAAAAGGAGATATTAGATAAGTATGGCAAAGTGTGCCCGGAAGCTTTAGTGGAGAGTGCGTTAGAACATGTTAGAATATTAGAAGACGTAAATTATGAGGATATAGTCATATCTATCAAATCTTCAAATGTTATACAAATGATAGATAGCTACAGAATGATCTCAAAAGTTGTGGATTATCCTCTTCATTTAGGAGTTACAGAGGCTGGTACAATATGGAGGGGAACAATTAAATCAAGTGTGGGAATAGGTGCATTGCTGAGTGAAGGTATAGGAGATACTATAAGAATATCTCTAACAGGGGATCCCGTGGAAGAGATAAAAGTTGGTAGAGAAATTTTAAAATCTCTTGGATATTTGAATGAAGGAATAGAGTTTATATCATGTCCTACTTGCGGAAGAACACAAATAGATTTAATCAATATAGCAGAAGAAGTGGAAAGAAAACTTATAAATTATAATAAAAACTTAAAGGTTGCAGTAATGGGATGTGTAGTAAATGGTCCAGGAGAAGCAAGAGAAGCTGATATAGGAATAGCTGGGGGAAATGGTGAAGGACTTATTTTTAAAAAAGGTAAAATAGTGAAAAAGGTTAAGGAAGAAGAATTAGTTGACGAATTGATAGAACAAATAAAGAATATGTAATTATTATATTCTTTCAGATGCCTTAAGCCATTTTTTAACTTTTCCTTGAAATAATTAATGTAGTATGTTAAAATGAACTTAGCAAATCTAAAGAACTATGTTAACTGTTGTAAAGAGTGGGTACCGACCCGCTCTTTCTATTTTAAAAAACGCAGCTTATGTTGCGTTTTTAAATTAGCGTAATATTTTATGCAATTTTTTTATAAAAAGTCATTTTTTATTGTAAATTGCAGAATATATAGGTAAGGAGGGATTGAAATGAATAAAAATGCTTTAATAGATAAACTTATAGAACTAATTAGACCAATAGTAGAAGAGTTGAATTATGAACTTTATCATTTAGAATATGTAAAAGAAGGTCAAGAAAATTATCTGAGAATATATATAGAAAAAGAAGATGGTGGAATATCACTAGAAGATTGTGAAAAAGTAAGTAGAGCTGTAAGTGATATGCTAGATGTAGAGGATCCTATAGCTGAGGCATATTATCTAGAAGTTTCATCACCAGGAATGGAAAGGGTTTTACATACAGATAAACATTTAGGAAGATATATTGGAAGTAATGTTTTAGTAAAGATATCTGGATTATTAAATGGAAAGAAAAAATTTGAAGGTGAGCTTTTAGGATTTAACTCTCAGGAACTAAAGATAAAATACCAAGATGAAGATCTTTCTATTCCAAGAGATAAGATTTCAAGTGTAAGTCTCAGATGCGAACTTTAAGGGAGGGTATTTTTAGGAAATGAACCAGGAATTTATAGAAGCCTTAAAAGAAATAGTTAAAGAAAAAGGTATAAGTGAAGATTTGTTATTTACAACTATAGAAGATGCATTAGTTGCCGCATATAAGAAAAATTACGCTAATTTAGGTGGAAATAACCAAAATGTAAAAGTGACAATGAATAGAGAAAATGGAGAAATTCATGTTTATTCTCAGAAAAAAGTTGTGGATGAAGTTTATGACGAAGTAGATGAAATAAGTTTAGAAGAAGCAAAGGATATAGATCCTAACTATAATATTGAGGATGTAGTAAGTATTGAAGTAACTCCTAAAAAGTTTGGAAGAGTAGCAGCACAAGCAGCGAAGCAAGTTGTTATTCAAAGAATAAAGGAAGAAGAAAGAAGAATTATCTATAGTGAGTTTGCAGAAAAAGAAGATGACATTATAACAGGTGCTGTTATAAGAAAAGATAAAAATAACGTACTAGTTGATTTAGGCAAGACAGAAGCGGTACTAGGACCAAATGAGCAAATGCCAGGTGAGAAATATAACTTCAATGATAAATTAAAACTATATATTGTTGAAGTTAAAAGTACAACAAAAGGACCTCAAATTGTTATTTCGAGAACACATCCAGGTCTAATAAAAAGATTATTTGAGCTTGAAGTACCTGAAATATTTGATGGTACAGTTGAAATTAGAGCTATTGCAAGAGAAGCAGGATCAAGAACAAAAATATCAGTGTTTTCAAATGATGAAAATGTAGATCCAATGGGAGCATGTGTAGGACCTAAAGGCATAAGAGTACAAAGCATTGTAAATGAGCTTAAAAATGAAAAAATTGACATTATAAAATGGAGTAAGTTACCAGAAGAATATATTGCAAATGCATTAAGTCCGGCAAAAGTATTAGATGTAACACTAGATGAGGATAATAAATTTGCTCAGGTAATAGTAGACGATAATCAGTTATCCTTAGCTATTGGTAAGGAAGGGCAGAATGTTAGATTAGCAGCGAAACTTACTAGCTGGAAAATTGATATTAAAAGCAAATCACAAGCTGGAGTTGATTTCAAGGAACCTATAAATGAAGATGACGACCAGTTTGTAGATGAAGAATAAATAAAAGCAATATTTAATTTTAGGTGAGGTGGTTTTTGTATGAAGCAAAAAAAAGTACCACAAAGAATGTGCACTGGATGCATGGAAATGAAGCCTAAGAAAGAACTTATAAGAGTTGTTAGAGATGCTGAAGGAAACATTTCAGTAGATTTGACTGGTAAGAAAAATGGCAGAGGAGCCTATGTGTGCAGAAATATCGAATGCTTGGAGAAAGCTTTCAAAGCAAAAAGATTGCAGAAGAACTTAGAGGCTCAAATAGATGAAGAAATTTATGGAAGATTGAGAGATGAAATACAGCATGAAAGATAAATTTCTCCAATTTTTAGGCTTAACGAAGCGTGCAGGAAAGCTTTTGGAAGGGTATAATAAATGTGAGGATGCAATAAAAAGAAATAAGGTTTATTTAATAATACTATCTTCTGATGCATCTGATAATACAGTAGATAAATTCCTAAAGTATGGTGAAAAATATAAAATACCTGTTTTAAAGGGATACGATAAGGACGAATTAGGAAGCGCTTTGGGAAAGGAAGAAATAAAAATCCTAGGCGTTACAGATTTAAAAATGAGCGAACGGTTAATTAGTATATATAAAGACATCGAAAAAATTTAGTGTCGGGGGTGAATGCTATGTCAAAAGTAAGAATTTATGAATTATCCAAAGAATTAGAAATATCAAGCAAAGATTTAATTAGTATTCTGCTAGACGAATTTAGCATAGAAGTAAAGAATCACATGAGTGTGATAGAGGAAGAAGATGCGGAATTAATAAAAGAACTTTTAGCAGAAAGAAGGAAAGAGGAAACTAATTCTGGCGAAGATATAGTAGAAAAATATGAAGAGTTAGTTGAAGATAATAAAACAAAAAATCGCAAGAAAAATAAAGGTAAAATCAAAGGTAGGGACGATCAAGGTAATTACACAGAAAATGAAGATAGTGATGAGAAAGTAATTGAAATAGATGATACAATTACTGTAAAAGAGTTATCAGAGAAGTTAAATGAATCTTCAATAGAAGTTATAAAGCAGCTAATATTTATGGGAGTAATGGCGGCTATAAATCAAGAAATTGACTTTGAAACTGCTGAAAAATTAGGAGAAAAATTTAATGCTATTGTAGTTAAAAAAGAAAGAGATATTGATAAAGAAGCTGTAGAGCAGATAGATGAAGATGAAGAAGAAGACACTAACTTAGAAAAAAGACCTCCTGTTATAACTGTTATGGGTCATGTTGACCATGGTAAAACATCATTATTAGATGCCATAAGAAAAGCAAAAGTTACTGAAACAGAAGCAGGTGGAATTACTCAGCACATAGGTGCTTATACTGTAACTATAAATGATGAAAAGCTTACTTTCCTTGATACTCCAGGTCACGAAGCCTTTACAGCTATGAGAGCTAGAGGAGCCCAAATTACTGATATAGTTATTTTAGTTGTAGCTGCAGATGATGGAATAATGCCTCAGACTGTAGAAGCTATAAACCACTGTAAGGCAGCAAATGTTCCAATGGTAGTAGCTATAAATAAAATGGATAGACCAGGAGCTAATCCAGATAGAGTTAAGCAAGAGTTAACTGAGCATGGATTGTTAGCTGAAGACTGGGGTGGAGATATAATCACTGTACCTGTATCAGCTCATACTAAAGAAGGAATAGATACATTACTTGAGATGGTTCTATTAACTGCTGAAATGCAAGAATTAAAAGCAAATGCTAATAGAAATGCTAGAGGAACAGTAGTAGAAGCTAAGCTTGATAAGGGCAGAGGACCAGTTGCTACATTACTTGTTCAAAATGGTACTTTACATGTAGGTGATTCTATAATTGTAGGAACTACATATGGAAGAATTAGGGCAATGTTTGATGATAAAGGAAAGAAAATTAAGTCTGCCGGACCATCAATACCAGTTGAAATACTTGGACTATCAGAAGTACCTGCTGCAGGTGATAGATTCTATGAAGTAAAAGATGAAAAAACTGCTAGGGATATGGCTGAAAAGAGAAAAGAAAAGGTAAGAGCTGAGTACTTACAATCAACACATAAAGTTTCTCTTGAAGACTTATATAGCCAAATTAAAGAGGGAAAAGTAAAAGAGTTAAATATAATTGTTAAAGCGGATGTTCAAGGTTCTGTAGAAGCTGTAAGACAATCACTTCAAAAGTTATCTACTGATGAGGTTAAGGTTAGAGTTATACATGGAGCTGTTGGAGCTATAACAGAAGCAGACGTTACTCTTGCATCTGCATCTAATGCTATAATTATAGGATTTAATGTAAGACCAAATGATAATGCTGTTGTAGTAGCAGAAAAAGAATCTGTTGATGTGAAGACTTATAGAGTTATATATAATGCAATAGATGATATTAAGGCTGCTATGGTGGGAATGCTTGAACCAGATTATAAAGAAGTAATTCTTGGTAAAGCGGAGATAAGACAGACATACAAAATATCCAATGTTGGAACTATAGCAGGATGTTATGTATTAGATGGAAAATTAACAAGAAATAGCAGTATAAGAGTTATAAGAGATAGTATAGTTATATTTGAATCCGAACTTGCATCTCTAAAAAGATTTAAAGATGATGTAAAAGAAGTTGCAGCAGGTTATGAATGTGGTCTTTCTGTTGAAAAATTCAATGATATAAAAGATGGAGATATAATAGAAGCTTATACTATGGAAGAAATTAAAAAGAAAGAACTATAATTTTACTTGGAATTGAGAATTAAGCTATAACTTGACTGTTAGTAGCGCACAAAAATGAGGTGAATTGTATGGCTAAATATAGAGGAAATAGAATAAATGAGGAAATGAGAAAAGAAATAAGTAGTATAATTCAAAATGATATAAAAGATCCAAGACTTACTGCTATGATAAGCGTTACAAAGGTTGATGTAACAAAAGATTTAAGATATGCTAAAGTTTACGTTAGCTTATTTGGTAACGATGACTCTAAAAAAAGCACTTTAGATGCATTGAAAAGTTCCTCAGGTTTTATTAGAAGAGAAATAGGTCATAGAATAAACTTAAGATATACACCAGAAATAATTATTGAATTAGACAACACTATAGAACAAGGTATGCATATTGATGCTTTATTAGAGAAAATAAAGGAGAAAGAGCATAATGATAATGAATAAAATTCTGGAAAAGATAAAGGAAAGTAGTAGGATAGCTATTACTTTCCACACCTCTCCTGATGGTGATTCTTTAGGAACATCATTAGCTTTGATGCAGGGGCTGCGTAAAATAGGCAAAGAGGTGTATATACTTTCTAAAGAAGATATACCTAAAGATTTTAGTTTTTTACCTTGTTCAGAGGCTGTTGATGAAAAAATTTATGAAGTAATTCCTGGCACAGAATGTGTCATAGTTTTAGACTGCGGCGATGTAAAAAGAATTAATGCCCATATAAATTTTGAAGATAGAAATTATACTTTGATAAACATAGATCACCATATGTCAAATGAACTTTATGGTGATTTGAACTATGTAGATACTAATGCATCAGCTATGTCTGAAATAATATATCAGATGCTTCGTATTATGGGAATAAACATAGACAAAGATATGGCTAAGTGCCTTTATACGTCATTAATTACGGATACAGGTTCCTTTAGGTATTCTGGCACTACATCTGTAACTCATACAATAGCAGGAGACCTTATTAACACCGGAATCAATTTTAGTGAAATTCATAGAATTATTTTTGATAATAAAAAATTTGAAAGAATAAAATTATACGGAAAAGCTATTGATAATATGGAGCTTATAGGAAGTAAAATATGTGTTATGTCATTAACTAAGGATATGCTGCTAGAACTAGGTATTGACAATAACACAGATACTTCTGATATTATAACCTTTGGTATGAAGATAGACTCCGTTGAAGTTACTGTATTGATAAAAGAAACAGAGGTCGGTGTTAAGATGAGCTTAAGATCGAAGGATACTGTTGATGTGCGAAAAATTGCAGAAAAATTTGGTGGAGGCGGTCATATAAAAGCGGCAGGCCTTTCTATGGAAAATAAAACGGTAGAAGAAGCTAAGGCAATAATAATTAAGGAACTAGAAAAAGAGTTGATATAAATGAATGGAATATTAAATATAAATAAACCTACAGGTATGACCTCCTTTGATGTAGTAAGAAAGGTAAAGGCAGTAGCTAAGACCAAGAAAGTTGGTCATACAGGAACATTAGATCCTGAGGCCTCAGGGGTACTACCAATATGTATAGGTCGTGCCACAAAGCTTGTTGACTATATAATGAATGACTATAAGATATATAAAGTGGAGTTAAGACTTGGCGTTGTAACAGATACTTATGATAGAGAGGGTAAAGTTTTAAAGAACGAAGATGTTACTTTATCTAAAGAAGAAGTTGAAGAGGCAATAAAAAGTTTCATAGGAGAAATAGACCAGGTTCCTCCTATGTACTCTGCTTTAAAGGTAAATGGACAGAGATTATATTCCCTTGCGAGACAGGGTATTGAAGTTGAAAGAAAAGCAAGGAGAATCAATATATATAATATAGATATACTGGATATAAAAGTTCCTACTGTAACATTTAATGTAAAATGCTCTAAAGGCACTTATATTAGAAGTCTTTGCTATGATATTGGTGAAAAGCTAAAATGCGGTGGAGCCATGTGGAATCTTCAAAGAGTTCAAACAGGATCTTTTAATATCTTAGACTCCGTAGAACTTGAACATTTAAATAGTGATAATATATTGGAGCATTTAATTCCAATGGACAAAGCTCTTAGCGAATATCCAGAGATACATTTAGATGAAAAATACGAAAAACTTGTATTTAATGGAGTGACTATAAAAGACAAATCTCTGATAAATGATATAGAAAATGATAGGCTATATAGAGTATATTTAAAAAATAATGAGTTTATTGGAATAGGCATAAAAAATAGTACGGGATTTAAAATTGTTAAACTACTTATTCAGAGGTAATAAAGTATGATTGTAATGGAAGATAATTTTAAAGAGTATTTACAACAGGATACTTATATTGCACTAGGAAGCTTTGATGGACTTCATATAGGACATATGAGTTTAATTAATAAAACCATTAAGTTAGCAAAAAAAATAATGCTAAAAGTATGGTTTTTACTTTTAAGGATCATCCATTAGCGACTATTAATGCAGAATTAGCACCAAAGCTTATTATGGATAATAATACTAAATTAAAAGTATTAGAAAGCAAAGGTTTGGATATAATAAACATGGTAGGATTTAACATAGAATTTATGAAGTTAAATCCAGAGGATTTTATTATAAACTTAGTAAGTCACTATAGACTTAAAGGTTTAATTGTTGGCTTTAATTATAGATTTGGATATAAAAATCTTGGTGATGTAGAGTTATTAAAGAAGATGAGCAAAACCCTTGGATTTTCATTGAATATAGTTGAACCTGTTAAATTTAAAAGCCAAATAGTAAGCAGTTCAATTATAAGAAGCATTATATGTGACGAAGGAGATATAAAGAAGGCTAATAAAATGCTCACAAGACCTTTTATGATGCAAGGTGATGTTATAAAAGGAAAACAATTAGGAAGAAAGCTGGGCTTTCCAACTAGTAACCTAGATTATGATAAAAGATTTGTAATCCCTAGAGGGGGAGTCTATTATACCATAGTTGAGTATAATGAAAACTTATTTAGAGGAATTACAAATATAGGTTATAACCCAACAGTAAATGATAATAAATTGAGCATTGAAACCCATATATTGGACTTTAATGAGGATATATATAATAAGAATATAAAAATATACTATATCGATAGAATAAGAGATGAAAAAAAGTTTAATTCCCTACAGGAATTAATCGATCAACTAAAAAAAGACAAGGTTTTTGCAAGTAAGCAAAAATTAGAAATTAATTTTAAAAATTAATTTACAACATTATTTTTATTTGCTATAATAACATTCGTGAACCTTATTCTAAGAAATTCGACTTGCCGACGGCTTTCTTGGACTATAGGGGATTTTAAATTTTTGGAGGTGCATACACATGAATAAGGCAGTTAAAGAAGAAATAATGCAAAAACATGCAAGACATGAAGGAGATACTGGTTCTCCAGAAGTGCAAATAGCGCTACTTACTGAGAGAATAAATCACCTAAATGATCACTTAAAGACACACAAGAAAGACCACCACTCAAGAAGAGGTCTTTTAATGATGGTTGGTAAAAGAAGAGGTCTTCTTAATTATTTAATGAAGCAAGATATTGAAAGATACCGTGCTATCATAGCAGTATTAAAGTTAAGAAAGTAATTCTAGAGCGGCTAATACCGCTCTATTATTTTAAAAATTTTACATGGAATTAAAATGTAAAATTGGTTTACTATAATAATTATTTATGTTAAAAATTAATAACTAAAGTTGTATAATAATGTTGATAAATAATGATAATAATATTGAAACCTGTGAAGGGAGGTTAATTTATGAGTCAAATAATGGAGACTACTATTGCTGGAAGAACGTTAAAAGTTGAATACGGTAAAGTAGGTATGCTATCAAATGCTGCTGTGCTTGTAAGTTACGGAGATACAGTAGTATTAATTAATGCCAATGCTTCAGATAAACCAAGGGAAGGAATAGACTTTTTCCCTTTAAGTATAGAATATGAAGAGAGACTATATGCTGTAGGTAAAATTCCAGGAGGTTTTATAAAGAGAGAAGGTAAACCTTCTGAAAAAGCAATATTACATGGTAGAGCTATAGATAGACCTTTAAGACCGTTATTCCCTAAAGGATACAGAAACGATGTTCAAGTAGTATGTACTGTAGTTTCTGTAGAACAAGATAACTTGCCGGAAATACTAGCTGTCAATGGTGCATCAATAGCCTTATGTATTTCAAGTATTCCGTTCACTACTCCAGTAGCAACAGTATCTGTAGGTTTAGTAGATGGTGAATTTATTATAAATCCTACTTTAACTCAAAGAGAAAAAAGCACTCTAAATCTAACTGTATGTGCTACTAAAGAAAGAGTAATGATGGTTGAGGCTGGAGGTCAGGAGATACCGGAAGATGACATGTATAATGCTATTATGTTTGGATTTGAAGAATGTAAAAAAATAGTTGCATTCCAAGAAGAAGTAATGGCGAAAATGGGAAAAACAAAGGTTATTCCTGGATTATATAAAGTTGATGAAGCAATAGAACAAGATGTTAGAGATTTTGCTTTTAATATGGTAAAAGAAGCTATGTACATAATGGATAAAGACGAAAGAAATGCAGCTATAGATGCTGTAAAAGTAAAGATTAATGAGCAATTTAGCGAAAAATATCCTGATAATGGTTCAGACATAGCGGATACAATTTATGGAATGCAAAAAGAAATAGTAAGAAATATGTTATTAAATGAGCATAGAAGACCTGATGGAAGAGATTTTAATGAAGTAAGACCTATAAGCTGTGATGTTGCATTGCTTCCAAGAACTCATGGTACAGGACTATTTACAAGAGGAATGACTCAAGTAATGACTGTAGCAACATTAGGTGCACTAGGAGATGTTCAAATTCTTGATGGACTTGGTTCAGAAGAATTTAAAAGATATATGCATCACTATAACTTCCCATCATATAGTGTTGGAGAAGTTAGACCTCTAAGAGGACCTGGAAGAAGAGAAATAGGTCATGGTGCATTAGCTGAAAAGGCTTTAGAACCACTTATTCCAAATGAAGATGAATTCCCATACACAATAAGACTTGTATCAGAAGTGTTGAGTTCAAATGGGTCAACATCTCAAGCAAGCGTATGTGGAAGCACATTAGCGCTTCTTGATGCTGGTGTTCCAATAAAAAGACCTGCAGCAGGAATAGCTATGGGACTTATAACTAGTGAAGACTTATCTAAAGAAGAAGTTATAACTGATATACAAGGAATAGAAGACTTCTTTGGAGACATGGATTTTAAAGTGGCAGGAACAGAAGTTGGAATTACTGCTATTCAATTTGATACAAAAATTCATGGTCTATCTAATACATGTATAAGAGAATCTTTAGATAAGGCAAGAGTTGCTAGGTTACACATATTAGGAAAGATGAACGAGTGTATTTCAGAGCCAAGAGAAGAATTATCTAAGTATGCTCCAAAAACATACACTATGACTATTGATCCAGACAAGATAAGAGATGTAATAGGAGCTGGCGGTAAAGTTATAAATAAGATAATTGCTGAAACAGGCGTTAAAATCGATATAAAAGAAGACGGAAAAATATTTGTAATGTCCGATGATAGCGTATGTGCTAAGAGAGCTCTTAAAATAATAGATGATTTGACTAGAGAAGTTAAAGCTGGAGAAATATATCTTGGTAAAGTAACTAAGATAGCTAACTTTGGAGCATTTGTTGAAATACTTCCAGGAAAAGAAGGCTTAGTTCATATATCAAAACTTGATTTTGCAAGGGTAAATAAAGTGGAAGATATAGTTTCTCTAGGAGATGAGATCCTAGTTAAGGTAACTGAAATTGACAATCAAGGTAGAATTAATCTTTCAAGAAAGGATGCTATAAAAGACTCAGAAGAAAAAAATTCAGAAGAAAAAGCTTCAGAAGAAAAAAATTCAGAAGAAAAAGCTTCAGAAGAATAGTGAAAATAGAAGGGCATTATTGTGCCTTTTTATTTTTATATACTATAAAATTATTAAATTATGGTATAATGTTGATGAATTTACTTATAGTTCCAGAAGTCAAATATTAATTTTTGAGGTGGCACTGATGTACAATTTATTTAAATTAGATAACGGATTGAGAATAGTTTTAGAAAATATTGATTATGTTAATTCAGTAAGTGTAGGTTTATGGGTAGAAAATGGATCAAGAAATGAAGATAAAAATAATAACGGAATATCTCATTTTATTGAACATATGTTTTTCAAAGGGACAAAAAATAGAACAGCATTGCAAATTGCAGAGTGTATAGAGGATGTTGGAGGACAAATTAATGCTTTTACAGGAAAAGAAGCTACTTGCTTTTATATTAAGGCATTAGATTCTCATCTAGAACTTGCTTTAGATGTAATATCAGATATGCTTTTCAATAGCAAATTTTTACCAGAAGACATTGAAAAAGAAAAAGGTGTAGTAATTGAAGAAATAAAAATGAGTGAAGATTCTCCAGAAGATGTGCTAATGGATCTTCATAGCTCAGCAATTTGGGGAAATGATCCTTTATCTCTTCCTATACTAGGCACAGTAGAAACGGTAAAATCTTTTGATAGGGAGCAAATAGTTAATTATATTTCTTCCTATTATATACCTGAAAATTCTGTTATATCTATTTCAGGAAATTTTGATGCCAAAGTTGTAGAGAAGCTTGTGGAGAAATATTTTGGAAACTGGAACAGCAGCAATAAAGAAGTAACTAATTATTCGAAACCAAATATTTTAACAAGTCATTTATATAAGAAGAAAACTATAGAACAGCTTCATTTAAGCTTAGGAATACCAGGGATTGAATCTGGTAAAGATGAATTATATTCATTACTTCTTTTGAGCAATGTATTTGGAGGAGGGGCATCTTCTATATTATTTCAAAAGATAAGAGAAGAAAAAGGATTATGTTATTCTATTTATTCATATATATCATCTTTTAGAAATACTGGCATTGTAAGCATATACACCAGTTTAAATCCACAGTATGCGCCAGATGCATTACACATGATAAAGGATGAAATGGATAAGTTTATTAAGACTGGTATAAGTGATGAAAAACTTCTTAAAGCAAAAGAACAGTTAAAAGGTAGTTATATTCTAGGATTAGAAAGTACTAGCAGTAGAATGTTCAATAATGGGAAATCAGTACTATTCTTAAATAGAATAAACAAACCTAAAGATATAATAGAAAAGATAAACAATATTAATAAAGATAAGTTAAATGAGGTTATGCAAAAGACCTTTATAAAAGGTATAACCAATGCAGCCTTTGTAGGTGAAGAGATAGATGTAGAAGTTTTAAAGAATGTTATTAGTAAAGATGTAGTGCCTTTTAAAAATTCAAAAATAAATTCAATTTAAATTTTGTTTAGTATTTATTTTTATATACTTAAATAAGTGTAATAACTCCTTAGTATAATTCATAATATAAAAATAATAGGTTGTATTATTTTTTAGAGGACAGTTGACAGTGGACAATTGACAGTGAAGGTTAGTTTTCTTCCTTACGTCAGAAAAATAATTTATTTTTTCGGACTCGTTTTGCTAAAGCAAAACATCGCTCACTGTTCTCTGTCAATTTTCAATTGTGCTCTATTAAAAATATTGCTTTGCAATATTTTTAAATTATTAAGGAGGTATATATATGGGTGAAAATATAAAATTTTACAGTGAAATGGAAAGATACGAGATTATAAATGTAAATGATGGAGATAGATTTAACTGCTTGGGTAATAATGATATAATAATTGATGAAGAGGGTAATCTTAAATTATTAGTTCTAAATGACAACAAATCTAAGTTTGGTTTATTTTCTAAAAATGAATTTTTAGAAGTACCATGGGAATATGTGAAAAAAATAGGTGCAAAAACGATAATTATTGATGCAGAAGAAAAAGTACTAAAGAGATCTCGTTAACATATTGGAGATCTCTCTAATATACTATTATTAGAAAAAGTGATGGAGGGTAAAAATGAAAATATTAATACAAAAGTTTGGAGGAACCTCTGTATCTACTGATGACAGAAGAGAGTTAGTAGTTCAAAAAATATTAAAGGCAAAAGAAGAAGGTTTTTCTCCAGTAGTAGTAGTATCTGCTATGGGCAGGAAAGGACAGCCCTATGCAACAGATACCCTTCTTTCTTTAATAGGTGATGAATACAAAAGAGTTAATACTTTAGGAATGGATTTGCTTATGAGTTGTGGTGAAATTATAAGCACTGTAGTGATGAGCGACGTATTATCCCAAAATAGTTTACCGGCTATTCCATTAACCGGAGGTCAAGCTGGTATTATTACAGATGATAATTATAGTAATGCATCTGTTTCAAGAGTAGACTCGGAAAAGTTGTTAAATATAGTAAAAGAAGGGAAAATACCTGTTGTGGCTGGTTTTCAAGGCATAAGTGAGAAAGGATTTATAACAACTCTTGGAAGAGGAGGGAGCGATGTAACTGCTTCCTTGATTGGTGCTGCCTTAAAGGCGGAAGAAGTTCATATTTATACTGATGTAGATGGAATTATGACTGCCGATCCTAGAATAGTTTCAGATGCATCATTAATTGAAAAAATAAGTTATAACGAAGTATTTCAATTTGCAGATCAAGGTGCAAAGGTGATTCACCCTAGAGCTGTAGAAATAGCTATGAAGTCAAATGTAACACTTGTTATAAAAAACACTCTCAGTGATTGCAAAGGTACTTTAATAAACAGTAATGCAATTAGAAATACTCAAAACATTATTACTGGAATAACTTCTATGGACAAAAGAGTACAAGTAACAGTAGAATTAGATGAAAATAAAGAGAATGAAAATTATGATATACTTTTAGATGAATTAGCTCAAAATCTAATAAGTATAGATTTAATAAATGTGTTTCCTAAGCAAAAAATATTTACTATAGATGGAAAAGATTTAGATAGCTTTAATATTATTATGGAAGAGCTTGGTATAATTTATTCATATGTAGAAGAATGCAGTAAGATTGCAATAATCGGAAGTAGGATGAGAGGTCTTCCAGGTGTAATGGCTAAAATATTAAGAATATTAACTAAGGCAAGTATAGAAGTTCTTCAGACTGCCGACTCTCATACTACAATTTGGTGTCTTGTAGAAAGTAAAAATTCGGAAAAAGCAATAAATGCGCTGCATAATGAGTTTAAATTAGGCTGCGAATAAAATTAAAATGAATATCAGTCCCTTATAATGCACAAAATACATTTATGCAAGGAGGGATTGATATGCAAGAAGAAAAAGATAACAAAGGAACTAAAGAGCAGGAAGAAAATAAAGACAACAAAGAGCTGCAGAATATAAAAGAATTAGGTATGCAAAATATTCCTAAGGCTAAAGATAGAATTCAAATATTACCTATAATCGGACAAATTGAAGGGCATGTGGCGTTACCACCACAAACTAAAACCACTAGGTATGAACATGTTATACCACTACTAATTGCCATTGAGAATGATCCAAATGTTGAAGGAGTACTTGCGGTACTAAATACTGTGGGAGGTGACGTAGAAGCAGGATTAGCAATATCAGAAATGATAAGAAGTTTGAGTAAACCTACGGTATCTTTAGTGATTGGCGGAGGACATTCTATTGGAGTACCTCTTGCTACTGCTGCAGATTACTCCTTTATTTCACCTTCAGCTACAATGATAGTTCATCCAATAAGGATGAATGGTCTTGTTATAGGTGCGCCTCAAACCTTTGAATATTTTAATAAAATGCAGGAGAGAATTATCGAGTTTATAGTAAGAACCTCTAAGATAGATAGAGATAAGCTACGTAAACTTATGGCTCAAACAGATGAATTACTAAATGATATGGGAACTATTTTAATTGGAAAACAGGCAGTAGACCAAGGGTTAATTGATGAAGTTGGAGGTATAAGTGATGCTATTAAAAAACTAGATGAGCTTATACAAGAGAAAAGAAAAGATACTAAAAGTCAGCCATAGGATATTTCCTATGGTGATTTATATTTATAAGGCATCTGAAAAAACAACAAGTCAAAATAGACTAGCATACTGACTAGTTATTTTTTCAGATGCCTAAATTAAAAGGAAATATATTAATTATGTAGAATAACTACATAGATAAGTGTTATTACAATTGTCTTGAGGTGATATAATATGGCTAGAAAAACAGAAAAATATGAGTTTGATAGAGACATAAAAGGAATACTTCTAATTACATTAGGAGTATTAATGATAATAAGTGTTTTCTCATCAGCATCATCTGGAATTATTGGAAACATTACTAAAAAAATATTAATAGCTGTAATGGGATTAGGGGCCTTTGTTTTTCCAGTCTTAATAATATTTACAGGATTTTGCTTTGTGGGTAAAAAAAATAAAATAAATTTCAGCAAAAAGTTTTATGGAATTTTAATGTTTATTATTAATACTCTTCTGCTTATACAAATGATAATAATGTCAGAGTATTATGTAAATAATGACATAATAAAGGGAATAAAAATGCTATATGAAACGGATAACCCAGTACATGGAGGAATTATAAGTTTTTTAATAGATGTACCTCTTTTTAAGTTATTCGGTAGTGTAGGATGTTATGTGATTTTTTCTTCAATATATATAATATGTTTTATATTAATGAGTAGGATAACAATTTACGATATATTGCATAAAATAAAGTCTGCACTAAAAGAAAGCAATTATATAGAAGAAGATACAATCATTAATGAAAAGGACAAAGAACCAGAAAAGACTCAACATAGTAGCAGCGGAGAGAAAGAAAGCTTTATAAAAAATATTAATAATAGAATAAAGATCTTGGACTTTATGAAATCAGCAGACAAAAATGTTGAAGAAAAGCCTGATGCAGATATTAAAGAAAATAAAAATGTACAGCGTAATATTGAGATTGAATGTGCTTCTGATAAGGCAATAGATGATTCAATAAATGAGGAACTGGATAAACAAATGACAGTTAGCCATATAAGCTTTAATCAAGAATATAATTTTCCATCTGTAGAGTTACTAAAAACAAATGTTCAATCAAAGCTTAACAAGGAAGATAAAAAAGAATTAATAAACAATGCTAATAAACTAGAAGAAACTCTAAGCAGTTTTGGAGTAGAAGCTAAAGTTATTCAGGTAAGTAAAGGACCTTCTGTAACCAGATTTGAACTTCAGCCTAGTCCAGGAGTTAAGGTAAGTAAAATTGTAAATCTATCTGACGATATAGCTTTAGGATTAGCTGCATCAGGAGTGAGAATTGAAGCTCCTATACCAGGAAAATCTGCTATAGGAATAGAAGTACCAAATAGAGAGTTAACAGCAGTTTATTTGAGAGAAGTTATAGAATCTCCAGAGTTTATTAATTCAAGTAAAAATTTAGCCTGCTCATTAGGAAAAGATATAGGTGGAAACTGTGTAGTTTGTGACTTAACAAAAATGCCACATATGCTTATTGCAGGAGCTACTGGTTCAGGAAAAAGTGTATGTATAAACACATTAATAATAAGTTTACTCTATAAATATTCTCCGGATAATGTCAAGCTATTGATGATAGATCCGAAAGTAGTTGAACTTAGTGTATATAATGGAATACCTCATTTATTAATACCAGTAGTTACGGATCCTAAAAAAGCAGCAGGAGCATTAAACTGGGCTGTACAGGAGATGACAAGAAGATATAAACTTTTTGCAGATAATGGTGTGAGAAATATTGAAAGTTATAATGAACTATATGAAAAAGGAATAACAGAAAATGAGCTTCCTTTTGTTGTAATAATTATTGATGAATTAGCAGATTTAATGATGGTGTGTCCAAATGATATTGAAGACTACATAGGTCGTTTGGCTCAGATGGCTAGAGCTGCAGGAATGCATTTAGTTATTGCAACCCAGAGGCCTTCTGTAGACGTTATTACCGGGGTAATAAAGGCTAACATACCTTCAAGAATATCTTTTGCGGTGTCTTCTCAAATTGACTCAAGAACTATATTGGATACAGCAGGTGCTGAGAAGCTTCTTGGGAAAGGAGACATGCTATTCTATCCAGTAGGTGAGGCAAAGCCAATAAGAATTCAAGGAGCATTTATATCTGAAGGTGAAGTTGAAAAGGTAGTTAACTTTATTAAAGATAAACAAGGTGCACCACAATATGAAGATGATATAATAGATCACATTGATACGAATACCAATGGAGAAAGTTCAGATGCAGATGAATTATTAGAAGAAGCTACTAGAATAGTGGTAGAAATAGGACAAGCATCCACATCACTTCTGCAAAGAAGGCTTAGAATAGGTTATAATAGGGCTGCTAGAATAATTGATCAGATGGAAGAAAGAGGCATAATATCAGGGCGAGATGGAAGTAAGCCGAGGCAAGTTCTTATAAAAAGGGAAAACTATGACAGGTAAGGTTAAATTTACTTAACAAGGAGTTATTTAAGTCTATAATTATTATGTATGGTAATCATAGGATAAGATAATTCAGTCTTTTATTGTTATAATTTTTTCTTGTAAAATATAAAAAGTAGATTTAAAATAAAATATGAGTTTTGGATTTAATTACTTATCTAATAGGAGGAAAAATAGTGGATAAATTAAAAGTTTGGGCTAATAAGCTTAGGCTGTGATAAAAATAGGATTGATTCTGAAATTATTCTAAGTCATATAAACATGGATAATGTTATTGTAAATAATCCTAAGGAAGCAGATGTAATAATTATAAATACCTGTGGGTTTATTGAATCTGCAAAACAAGAATCTATTGATACCATTCTTGAAATGTCAAAGTACAAGGAAAGATTTAATTGCAAGTTAATTGTAGTTACAGGATGTTTAACTCAAAGATACGGTAAGGAGCTCATGGAGCTTTTACCTGAAATAGATATAATGCTTGGAGTAAATGATTATGATAAGCTAAATGAAAGCATAATAAAATGTATGGGAGATAAAAGTTCCAAATTTTATAGCTGTAATTATAGCGATTCTACTATAAATGAGGGTAAAAGAATACTCACTACTGCATCTTTTACAGCATACCTAAGAATTGCTGAGGGATGTGATAATTTTTGCACTTATTGTATAATTCCTAAAATTAGGGGAAAATATAGAAGCAGAAATATAGAAAGCATATTGGAAGAAGCTAAAACCCTTGCAGCTCAGGGAGTAAAGGAAATTATATTAGTTGCACAAGATACTACTAGGTACGGAATAGATATATATGGACAAAAAATGCTTCCAAAACTTATAAATGAGATATCTAAAGTTGAGGGAATCCAGTGGATAAGAATATTATATTGTTATCCCGAAGAGATTACAGATGAGTTAATAAATGAAATAGCTGATAATGATAAGGTGTGCAAGTATTTGGATATTCCTATTCAACATATAAGTGATGACATATTGAAGCTTATGGGAAGAAGAGGAAGAAAGCAAGAAATAATAAATAACCTAAATAAATTAAGGGCAAAAGTAGATGGGATAGCAATAAGAACATCTATAATTGTAGGATTCCCAGGAGAAAGTGAAGAAAACTTTAATGAGTTAAAGGATTTTATAAAAGAAATAAAATTTGATAAGTTAGGTGTATTTAAGTATTCTCAAGAAGAAGGAACGCCAGCTGCAGAAATGAAAGAGCAAGTTGACGAAGATGTAAAGCAAAAACGTGAAGAGGAATTAATGATGCTTCAACAAACAATATCAAAAGAAATTAATGATAGTAAGATAGATAGAACATACGAAGTTATCATTGAAGGAAAAGACAAAGAAGCATGGTATGGCAGAAGTCGTGAAATGGCTCCTGAAATAGATGGCTTAATCTATTTTGAAAGTGATAAAAATTTACAAATAGGAACTATGGTTAAGGTTAAAGTTACCAATAGCTCCGAGTATGATTTAATGGGAGTTGTATGGAATGAATCTAGCAAATAAACTTACATTACTTAGAATACTTTTAGTTCCATTTTTTTTAATGTTTATTACAATTAAAGATATTCCTTACGGAAAGGCTATTGCTATAGGTATATTTGTAATTGCGTCTATTACAGATAAATTAGATGGATATATAGCAAGAAGTAGAAACCAGATAACTAGGTTTGGTAAATTTATGGATCCATTAGCGGATAAACTTTTAGTTACAGCAGCATTGATTTCCCTTGTAGAGTATCATATTGTACCTGCCTGGGCTGCCATGATAATTATAGCAAGAGAGTTTGCAGTAACTGGATTAAGGTCAATTGCGGCATCAGAAGGCATAGTTATTGCAGCAAGCAATTGGGGTAAAGCTAAAACAGTAACGCAAATAATTGCTCTTATTTTGGCATTGATAAATCTAAACTATAATCATGTATCTCTTGGAATAATTAAGAAATACATAACTTATCCTCACAGATTTTTAAATCTGACAACGGATATTGCTATGGCAATTGCAATTGCTATTACAATAATATCAGGGTTAGATTACTTTATTAAGAATAAAGAAGTAATGAGGGCTGACCGATAAAGATAATGTTGTATAAAAGAAAAGCTGTAGATGATAAATTAATTTATTTACATTATTTGGTTAAATATTTGAGATATGTCTATAATTAAAAATAGAAAGTTCCTGACTTTCAGGAACTTTTATTTTTCTATAGAGATGAAGCCTATTGAAAAACTATCATGAAATTTGCTCATTCAGTTGACCATATACAGAAGATGGTATATAATATTAATAGAACAAATGTTCGATTTGAAAGGAAGTGAACCCTATGGGGAATATTAATACTGATAAACTAAAAGCTTTAGAAGCAGCTATGGGGCAGATAGAAAAACAATTTGGAAAAGGTTCTATAATGAAGCTTGGAGAGCACAGTATACTAAATGTTGATGCTGTTTCTACAGGATGCCTTGATCTTGATATATCTTTAGGCATTGGTGGAGTACCTAGAGGAAGAGTTGTTGAAATATTTGGGCCTGAGTCTTCAGGTAAAACTACTGTAGCACTTCATATAGTGGCTGAAGCACAAAAATCAGGTGGAACAGCAGCATTTATTGATGCAGAGCATGCACTTGATCCTGCATATGCCAAAAATTTAGGAGTAGATATAGAGAACTTAATTGTATCACAACCAGATACTGGAGAACAGGCTCTAGAAATAGCAGAAGCTTTAGTAAGATCTGGGGCAGTAGATGTAATTGTTGTAGACTCTGTAGCTGCTTTAGTTCCTAAGGCAGAAATAGAAGGAGAAATGGGTGACTCTCATGTAGGACTACAAGCTAGACTTATGTCTCAAGCTTTAAGAAAACTTACAGGTTCTATAAACAAGTCAAAATGTGTAACTATATTTATCAACCAGTTAAGAGAAAAGGTTGGTGTTATGTTCGGAAATCCTGAAACGACTCCGGGTGGTAGGGCATTAAAGTTCTATGCATCAGTGAGAATGGATGTTAGAAGAATAGATTCAATTAAACAGGGCGATGATATTGTAGGTAATAGAACAAAGGTTAAGGTAACAAAGAATAAGGTTGCGCCACCTTTCAAACAAGCTGAGTTTGATATTATGTACAATCAAGGTATATCAAGAGAAGGTAATGTTCTAGATGTAGGGGTAAGGGAGGAACTAGTACAAAAAAGTGGTGCTTGGTTCTCTTATAAAGAAACTAGGTTAGGACAAGGAAGAGAAAATGCAAAGCAATTCTTGAAGGAAAACCCTGAGATCTTACTTGAAATTGAGAATAAAATTAGAGAAAAATACGAATTGCCTTTAGCTAAGGCTTTAAATGCTAATAAAGTAGATAGTGAACAACCAAAAGAAACTGTTGAAAATGAGTAGTTTTCTAAAAAATCGCAAGTATACAAAACTTGCGATTTTATTATATATTTATACTCTGTTGGTGATTAGAGAAGTAATTATTGGGCAAAATATAGTATTGTATAAGCAGTGTTACATTCTGAATATTTAATAGATTACTATAAAATAATTAATGTAGCACTATAAACTTGACAATATGAAAAATATAATATAAAATTAAGACAAATTCTGGTTTATCATTTGCTTAGTAATTACCAGTTGAATAAATATGACACCTTTCTATGCTTGCATATTTGACTAAATAATAGATACACAAATAAGCGAAGGAGGTGTTCATGTGAGTGGAATTATATACATTGTTATTTTTGGTATAATCGTAGCAGTTGGCTTATTTATTGGATTTTATACAACAAAAAATAAGGCTGATGCTATAAAATCACAGGCTCTTGAAGAGTCTCATAGATTGAAAGAAGAAGCAGAGAGAGAAGCTGAATCTAAAAAGAAAGAAGCTATTCTTGAAGCTAAAGAAGAAGTTCATAGATTGAGATCTGACTCTGAGAGAGAATTAAGAGAAAGAAGAAACGAAATACAAAGGCTTGAAAGAAGAATAATTCAAAGAGAAGAGCTACTTGACAAGAAGAGTGATTCACTTGAGAAAAGAGAAGATGGCCTAAACAAAAAACAACAAAAAATTGATGAATTGCAAGCAAGTATAGAAGAATTATATGAAAAACAAAGGGAAGAACTTCAAAGATTATCAGGATTAACATCCGAAGAAGCTAAGGAAATATTATTAGAGGAAATTAACAAAGAGATTAAGCATGAAGCAGCAATTATGATTAAAGAGGTAGAATCAAAAGCTAAAGAAGAAGCTGATAAAAGAGCACGAGAGATTATAACTTGTGCAATACAAAGATGTGCAGCGGATCATGTAGCTGAAACTACAGTACATGTTGTTGCTCTTCCTAATGATGAAATGAAGGGAAGAATAATTGGTAGGGAAGGAAGAAACATAAGAACATTAGAAACCCTAACAGGTGTAGATTTAATAATAGACGATACACCTGAAGCAGTAATTCTTTCAGGATTTGACCCAATAAGAAGAGAAGTAGCGAGAATAGCTTTAGAAAAGTTGATAATTGATGGAAGAATTCATCCTGCAAGAATTGAAGAAATGGTTGAAAAAGCTAAAAAAGAAGTTGAAAATGATATCAAAGAAGAAGGAGAACAAGCAACTTTTGAAACTGGAGTACATGGTCTTCATTCAGAGCTAATAAAGTTATTGGGAAGATTAAAATATAGAACCAGTTATGGTCAGAATGTGCTAAAGCATTCTATAGAAGTTTCATATTTAGCTGGTCTCATGGCTTCAGAACTTGGTATTGATCCGACTTTAGCAAAGAGAGCAGGATTACTTCATGATATTGGTAAAGCAGTAGATCATGAAGTTGAAGGTCCACATGCTATTATTGGGGCAGAAGTTGCGAAGAAATATCGTGAATCTTCTGTAATAGTTAATGCTATTGGGGCTCATCATGGCGATGTAGAGTTTCAATCTTTAGAAGCTGTACTCGTTCAGGCCGCGGATGCAATTTCAGCTGCAAGACCTGGTGCTAGAAGAGAAACACTAGAAGCTTATATTAAGCGTCTAGAGAAGTTGGAAGAGATAGCAAACACATGTGAAGGCGTAGAGAAGTCATATGCCATTCAAGCAGGTAGAGAGCTTAGAATTATGATCAAACCAGAAGATGTTGACGATGCAGGGGCTGTTGAGATGGCAAGGAATATTGCTAAGAGAATTGAAAGCGAATTAGAGTATCCTGGTCAAATTAAAGTAAATGTTATAAGAGAAACCCGAGCAATCGAATATGCAAAATAGTTAAAAAGACAATAATATTCCTTTTGAGTTTTGTAAAACATGAAAACTTTACAAAATTTAGAAGGAATTTTTAATTTTTTGTAGAATAGTATATTGTAGCGACAATAACAAATAAAGTTAATTATAGTATATAGGAGGTTTATCATGGAAGTATTAAAAGTTTCAGCAAAATCAAGTCCAAATTCAGTGGCAGGAGCGCTAGCAGGAGTTTTAAGAGAAAGAGGAGCAGCGGAGATTCAGGCGATAGGTGCTGGTGCATTAAATCAAGCAATTAAAGCAGTTGCTATTGCAAGAGGGTTTGTTGCACCAAGTGGAATAGATTTAGTTTGCATTCCAGCGTTTACTGACATTGAGATAGATGGTGAAGAAAGGACTGCAATTAAGTTAATAGTGCAGCCAAGATAAAAAATAATCAAAATATAATAAATTTGTTAAAAAGGGCTTGAATTTAAATCAAGTCCTTTAATTTATGATGAAAATATGTTAAATTAGATGATGTTGACTATATTATAACCTATGATAAAATGTAAAAAGGTACTTACTAGTAGACAAGTAGGCAAATATGATATACAATTTTCAGTTTAAATTATCGAGGAGGAAACCTATGGACGTAAAAGCTATATTCCAATTAATGAGGCCTAAACAATGGATTAAGAATTTTTTGTATTTGCTGCAATAATTTTTTCAGGAAAATTTTTCAATGAAAATATATTGTATTTAAATATTATAACATTTATTTTGTTTTGCCTTACATCATCTTCAATATATGTGCTAAATGATATTGTAGATATTGAAAAAGATAGATGTCATCCTGATAAGAAAAGAAGGCCCCTTCCCAGTGGACGTGTTTCTATAAAAGCTGCTGTAATTTTAGATATAATAATTGTTTTATTTGTAACATATTTTTCTTATAAAATGCTCAGTATTAAAATATTAAGTATATTAGCAATATATATGGTAATAAATATATTTTATTCCTTTAAACTAAAAAATGTAGTAATAATAGATGTAATGATAATAACCTTCGGATTTGTACTAAGAGTTGAAAGTGGAAGTTTAGCAACAGGAGTTCAAGTTTCTCCATGGTTATTTTTATGTACTATATTATTGGCATTATTTTTAGCTCTTAATAAGAGAAGAAGCGAAATTATAACTTTAAAGGATAGAAGTGGCTCACATAGAAAAATATTAGAGGAATATTCTGTTGAAATGTTAGATAAGATGCTTATTATAGTAACTCCATCTATATTAATGGCATACTGTCTATATACCTTTAGTTCTGTTCAAAGTAAGACTATGATATTTACTATTCCATTTGTATTGTATGGAATTTTTAGATATGAATATCTTGTAGATAAGAAAAATGTTGGTGGAAAACCGGAAGACGTGTTTGGAAAAGATATACCATTTTTGATAAATATAATATTATGGGTAATATCAGTTTTAACCATAATATATTTAAAATTATAGAAAGGACATTAGATAATATGAAAAGTAAAAACTCAAAAATAGGTACATATTATAAAATTGTATTAATTATTGGGTTATTAGTTTCTACACTATGGGTAGTATTTGTAGATACAAAACCATTTTCAGATTTTCAATATTATTATAACCTTGCTGTTAATATAGCAAATGGGTTACCTTGGGGAGATACCTATACATCTGTAGGATATCCTATAATTCTTGGTGGAATTTTTAAATTATTTGGTTCAAGTTTATTTATTGCTAAGGTATTCAATTTAATTGTTACATTTGCATCTAATTTCTGTCTTTTATCAATACTTAGAAAGTTAGATATAAATGAATTGGATAGAAGAATTATATTTACCTTATTCGTATTTATGCCAAATAATATTGTGTATAATAGTATTCTTGCCACGGAAATGATTTTTACTTTAATAATACTAGTTATAACTAATATTTATTTTGGACAAATTAAATTTAAGTATATATTAATAGGTATACTTGCGGGACTTAATACAATGATAAAGCCATTCTTTATAGCAATTTTCTTTGCAATATTTATCGTAGAGATATTTAAAGAAAAAAGGTTTGCATTAGCGTTAAAGAATTCTTTTATAGTTTTAATAGTTTGTATAATAGTAATCTCACCATGGATATATAGAAATACAAAACTTGTAGGGCAATTTACATATGTATCAAATAATGGAGGTATTGTTTTATATATAAATAATAATTCTCAAAATGACCTAGGTAGATGGATGGCTGCTAGTGATGTTGAAAATTCAATTGTAAAAACACCGGAATATGAAAAAGCAAATATGACTGAAAAAAATAAAATGCTTGGAGATGCAGCAAAAAAGTGGATTAAAAGCCATCCAAAAGAATTCTTAACTCTTGGTTTTAAAAGATTGTATAATACTTATTTTGTAAGTGATGATATCTCGTACAGCACTTATGGAAGTAATTTAAGTGATAATACTAAGACGATAATTTTTTCTGCAGCAAATAATATAAGAAACATAATATTTACACCTGCTGTACTATATATTTTAATTTACAGTATAGTAATCTTAAGAGCAATTGTCTTAGGAAAAACTCAATTATTAAATAAATTCACATTATATATTGTAGTAATATTTTTTATGTTTACTTCAGTATATTTTATTACAGAAGGTCAAGGAAGATATGCTTTTCCTGAAATATTTATAATGATATATTGTTTCTATCAATTTATTAAATCAGCAATATATAAGTTAAAGGAGTTATTTCTATGATTTGGTTAATTCTAATATCGGTTTTTTTAGGCGCTATAGGACAAGTTTTGGTAAAATATGGAGCTGTAAATCTTGAGTTGAATTTTGCGGCAAGTCACATTTTTTCAAGTATATTAAGTATATTAAAAAATGCACCTGTGATGCTGGGAATTATATCTTATGGACTTAGCTTTCTGCTTTGGATAAAAGTTTTGAGTAAGGTTGAGTTGAGTTATGCATATCCTATGGTTAGTATAGGGTATATACTGATCATGTTTTTCTCTTATTTTATTTTTAAAGAAAACATTTCACTAATAAGAATATCAGGAGTAATTTTTATTATAATAGGAGTTGTATTGGTAGCAAGAAGTTAAAAAAATATCTATAATTGATAATTAAGTTAAATGGTGATATATTGTAGTAAATGAATTTTTTTATATTTTGAGAAAACGGGTGATATAATGTTGTATTCAGATTTACATATTCACTCAAACTATTCAGATGGAAAGCTTTCTCCAGAAAAGATAGTTGATTTGTCACAATTAAGAAATATAAAGTGTATTTCCATAACAGACCACGACAGTATTGATTCTCAATATATAGTTAAGAATAGAAACAGAGCAAATATAAACATCATTCCAGGGTTAGAACTTAGTTCTCAATACAAGGGTACAGAAGTCCATATTTTAGCTTATTTTATTGATTTAGATGACAAGGCTCTTAAAAATAGACTTATGGATGTTAAACAAAGCAGACAAGAAAGAGCTCAAAAGATAATAAATAAATTAAATGAATTGAACATAGACATAAATATAGAAGATATAGACAAGGTAGATTATGATAGATCTATTGGAAGACTTCATATAGCAAAAATTCTAGTTAATAAGGGGTTTGCCGAAAGTACTAAAGAAGCATTTCATAAATATTTGATTAGAAATAGGCCTGCATTTGTGGAACGGTGCAAAATAGATTATAAAGAAGCAATGAAACTTATATTAAATGCAAAAGGAGTACCGGTTTTAGCTCATCCTGGAGAGATATATAGGAATATAGAACTAGAAAACATAATAAAAGATCTGAAGTCATACGGATTAAAAGGCATAGAAGTGTTTCATCCAGCGCACTCTTCTAGAACAGTAAATAATTGCTATAATTTAGCTAAAAAATATTCATTGATTATTACTGGTGGAAGTGATTGTCATGGCACTATTGTAAATGGTAATTATACGCTAGGGACTATAGGTATTAATGAAACTTTAACTTATAAATTTTTTAAAGCAAAATATAAAAACTTTCGTGATATGGAGGAAACAAAATGATATTATCAAAAAAAGCGCAGCAAATACAACCATCTATAACATTAGCAATAACTGCTAAAGCTAAAAAAATGAAGGCAGATGGAATCGATGTTATTGGCTTTGGTGCAGGTGAGCCAGATTTTAATACTCCAGAAAATATTCAAAATGCAGCCATTAATGCCATTAGACAAGGATTTACTAAATATACACCTGCATCAGGAATAATGGAGCTAAAAGAGGCGATAGTAGATAAGTTTAGTAAAGATAACAATTTGAATTATAAAACTACTCAAATTATTGTATCATCAGGTGCTAAACAAAGCTTAGCTAATGCTTTCTTAGCTACATTAAATCCTGGAGATGAGGTTATTGTTCCAGTACCTTACTGGGTAAGCTATCCAGAGCTTATAAAGCTAGCAGATGGAGTACCTGTATTTGTTGAGACAAGTGAAGAAAAGGGTTTTAAATATGATATAGAAGCCTTAAAAAGTGCTATAACAGAAAAAACAAAAATGATATTATTAAATAGTCCAAATAATCCAACAGGTACAGTGTATACTAAAGAAGAACTTGTGGCTATAGCAGAACTTGCTAAAGAAAAAAATATATTAATTTTATCAGATGAAATTTATGAAAAATTGATATATGGGAATACTAAACACATAAGTATAGCTAGTCTAAGCGAAGACGCATATAATAGAACAATCGTTATTAATGGAGTGTCTAAAGCATATTCTATGACTGGTTGGAGAATAGGATATGCTGCATCTAGCGAGGAAATAACTAAACTTATGTCAAATATTCAAAGCCATACTACTTCAAATCCTAACTCAATTGCTCAGTATGCATCTGTAGAAGCTTTAAAAGGTGATGATGCACAAATGGTAGAAATGGTTTCAGAGTTCAAAGCAAGAAGAGACTATATGGTAAATAAAATAAATTCAATAGAAGGTGTATCCTGTATTAACCCAGAAGGTGCATTTTATGTAATGATGAACATATCAAAGATTTTTGGCAAAAAAATTGATGGCATTGAAATTATAGATTCTATGAGTTTTTCTGAACAATTACTTGATAAAGCAAAGGTAGCTGTCATACCAGGCATAGGCTTTGGCGTAGATAACTATGTAAGATTCTCTTATGCAACTTCTATGGATAATATTCAAAAAGGGTTAGATAGAGTGGAGAAATTTATTAGTCAGCTAAAATAGTATTATTTATTAATATAAAAATTATTTTTTAACAAACTAAAAATCTTTAATAAAATTTATTTGATGTAATCTTTTACATCAAAAAATAGCCGTTGAAACCTATTTAAAAAATGTTATAATAAAAAGGAAAGTTTGTCATATATTATTATATTATAGAGGATTGAGGTGAATTTGATGGTATCTAAAGAAGTTACAGTGAAAAGTTCTACTGGCTTACATGCAAGACCAGCAACTCTATTAGTGAAAAAAGCTTCTTCTTTCAAATCAGATATAAGCATTGAATTTGATGGAAAAAAAGCTAATGTAAAAAGCTTAATTGGAGTATTATCATTAGGAGTAACTAAAAATTCAACAGTAAAGGTTACTGCATCAGGAGATGATGAAGCTTTAGCAGCTGAAGAAGTATCTAAGTTAATAGAATCATTAGAAGAATAAAATAATTTTTTATATAAATAAAAGGCTCATTAATATGAGCCTTTTATTTATCATTTAAAGGATTTTTTCATTTTTAATAAAAGCATAAGCATGTCCATACCGGCTGCTCCAACAAGTATATAAATTATTCTTCCAATTAAATTTACCGGTTCTCCTAAGAGCGCTCCTATTAAATTAAAATTAAATAACCCTATAAGTCCCCAATTTATTGCACCGATAATTACTAGAATTAAAGAAATTTTATCTAACAAGTTAAACTTATACATAAGTACCTCCAAACCCCTATAATTTTATTCTAATAAATTATATTAATTCAACGATGAAATAGAACAGTTTGTACACAATTTAATTAATATTATTCTTAAGATAAAAATTATTAATAAAAATTAATAAATAAGAAAAGATAAAATATGCGATAAAAAAGAAAAAATACGAACAAAACATATATGAAATAAGCTTGATATATGCTATAATGTGAATGAAAAAATAAAAAAAATGAATTACATACGTCTGGAGGTACTTTGATTATGAGAAATACGTATAATACACCGTTAAATACAAGATATTCTTCAAAGGAAATGAGCTATTTGTTTTCAGATGAGATGAAGTTTAAAACTTGGAGAAAACTATGGGTGGCATTAGCAGAATGTGAAAAAGAATTAGGACTTAATATTACAGATGAACAAATACAAGAGCTTAGAAATAATATAGATAATATAAATTATGAAGTAGCTGAAAAGAGAGAAAAAGAAGTACGTCACGATGTTATGAGCCATGTTTATGCATATGGTGTACAGTGCCCAAAGGCAAAAGGGATAATACACTTAGGGGCAACCAGTTGTTATGTAGGTGATAATACTGATTTAATAGCAATGAGAGAAGCTTTGCTACTTATAAAAAAGAAAATTATAAATGTAATTAATTCTTTGTCTAAATTTGCAATTCAATACAAAGATGCACCTACATTAGGTTTTACTCATCTTCAGCCAGCTCAATTAACTACTGTGGGAAAGAGAGCAACGCTTTGGATTCAAGAGCTTTTTTTAGATCTTGAAAATTTACAGTTTGTAATAGATCATATGAGATTTAGAGGAGTAAAAGGAACAACTGGTACACAAGCAAGCTTTATGGAACTATTTAATGGTGATGAAGATAAAGTGAAAAAATTAGATAAAATGGTAACAGAGAGAATGGGCTTTAAAGAAGAGTTCATGGTAACAGGACAGACTTACACAAGAAAGCTTGACTCAATTATACTAAATACTTTATCAGAAATTGCTCAAAGTGCTTACAAATTTAGTAATGACATGAGAATACTTCAAAATATGAAAGAGATGGAGGAGCCCTTTGAGAAGAATCAAATTGGATCATCCGCTATGGCTTATAAAAGGAATCCTATGAGATCTGAAAGAATAGGAGCATTAGCAAGATATATAATTGTAAATTCATTAAACCCAGCAATAACTGCATCGACACAATGGTTTGAAAGAACTTTAGATGATTCTGCTAATAAGAGAATTGCAGTTTCAGAAGCATTTTTAGCTTTAGACGGAGTACTTAACCTATATATGAATGTATCTAGTAATATGGTAGTTTATCCAAAGGTTATAGAAGCACATGTAAAGAGTGAGTTACCATTTATGGCTACTGAAAATATAATAATGGAAGCTGTTAAAAGAGGTGGAGACAGACAGGAACTTCATGAGAGAATAAGACAGCATTCCATGGAAGCAGCTAAAATGGTTAAAATAGAAGGAAAAGAAAATGATTTAATTGAAAGAATCATAAATGATGATTTCTTTAATATGACAAAAGAAGAGATACTATCATTAATTGATTCAAAGAAATTTATAGGTAGAGCGCCAGGGCAAGTAGAAGACTTTATTGAAAAGCAAATAAGACCTATACTTGAAGAAAACAAAGAATTACTTGGGGAAGAAGCGGAAATTAACGTATAGATATTTTAAAAGGAGACTTAACTTATACAACTGTGTATGTGTATAAGTTAAGTTTTTATCCGATGTCTATCGACACTAACACCCCAACGCACTCTATGAAAGCGATTCACACCAAAGCAGAGATTTGGGATCTCTGCTTTTCTTAAAGTGAGGGATAAGTGGCGATACGACCCTGGATAACGGATTCTAAGCTTCAGGTGGAGTTTAAAACTCCACCTGAAGCTTAGAATCCTGTTTATATAAACAGAGTTCTTGGTATCATATGGAGCTTGTCTACAACCACAAAAATAATATAAAAAACTTTAAAATATATATTGAAAAAAGAAAAATATCTTGATATAATGAATTTATATTAAGGCAGACAAGCAATGTAAAAGTTTACG
This sequence comes from Clostridium sp. OS1-26, assembly GCF_030915445.1. Classification (GTDB taxonomy): domain Bacteria; phylum Bacillota; class Clostridia; order Clostridiales; family Clostridiaceae; genus Clostridium_AM. Next base: position 5,722,366 of record NZ_CP133264.1, on the reverse strand, counting down.
CCTAATAAATAAAACTTAATAAAAGTTTTGCGTGTTACTGATTCGATCAGGCATGAGCAAAGGTAGTTATAAGAAATAGTATTGTATCTATTTGTATTAGTCAAATAGATGTTTAAGAATTTCTTATTACCTTGCTCATGCCTTTTGTGTTTTAGAGCACAATAATAATTATAAGTAATGAACTAAATTAAAAATATTGAAGGGAGATAATCATATGTCTAAGAAGAGTAGTATTTTTGGTAAACTACAGCAAATCGGAAAAGCATTAATGCTTCCAGTTGCAATATTACCGGCAGCAGGTATATTACTTGCTTTTGGTAACATGTTTCAAAATCCGGCTTTCTTAAGCCATGCATCATTTTTAAATAATCATGCTTTCCAAACTTTCGCTAAAGTTATGGAGCAATCAGGAGATATTGTATTTGGTAATCTTGCATTATTATTCGCAGTAGGGGTTGCAGTAGGTTTAGCTGAAGGCGAAGGAGTTGCAGGACTTGCAGCAATCGTTGGTTTCTTAATAATGAATAAAACTTTAGGAATAGTAGCAGGAGTTACTCCAGAAGTATTAGCTACTCATAATCCAGCTTACACATCAGTTTTAGGTATTCCTTCATTACAAACAGGTGTGTTTGGCGGTATCATAATGGGTGTTGTAGCAGCACAGCTTTATAAGAAATATTATAACATAGAATTACCTTCATATTTAGGATTCTTTGCAGGAAAGAGATTCGTTCCAATTGTAACAGCAGTAGCAGCTATCGCTATAGGAATTATGCTTGTATTTGTATGGCCGCCAATTCAATACGGATTAAATGCATTCTCACATAATATGATCGATGCAAACCCAACATTAGCAGCATTTGTGTTCGGTGTTATTGAAAGATCATTAATACCATTTGGATTACACCACATATTCTATAATCCATTCTGGTATCAATTTGGGGAATATGTAAGCAAAGCAACTGGTATGGTTGTAAACGGAGACCAAACAATATTTATGGCTCAATTAAAAGATTTCACTCAATTTGGTGTTCTTAGCAACGGTGCTACACACTTTACAGCTGGTACATTTACAACTGGTAAATTCCCATTTATGATGTTTGGATTACCAGCAGCAGCATTAGCAATGTATCATGAAGCAAAACCAGGAAAGAAAGCATTAGCAGCAGGAATACTTGCATCAGCAGCTTTAACTTCATTCTTAACTGGTATAACAGAACCAATAGAATTTGCATTCTTATTCGTTGCACCAGTACTATTTGGAATTCACTGTATATTCGCAGGTTTATCATTTATGACAATGCAATTATTAAATGTTAAGATAGGTATGACATTCTCAGGTGGTTTAATAGACTATATCCTATTTGGAGTTATACCAAACAGAACAGCTTGGTGGTTAGTAATACCAGTAGGTTTAGTATTCGCAGTAATTTACTACTTCGGATTTAGATTTGCAATTAGAAAATGGGATCTTAAGACTCCAGGACGTGAAGATGATGTGGAAGAAACATCAACAGCTAATGTTGGAAATGCGGAACTTCCAGCAGCAATTCTAAAAGCATTAGGTGGAAAAGAGAATATAACAAACTTAGATGCATGCATAACTCGTTTAAGAGTAAGTGTAAATGATATTAAAAATGTAGATAAGGCTGAACTTAAGAAATTAGGTGCAGCAGGTGTTATGGAAGTAGGAAATAATGTTCAAGCTATATTTGGAGGAAAATCAGATCAATTAAAGTCACAAATTAAAGATATTATGGCTGGAAAAACTCCTGTTATTGCAGAGAACACATCTGTTGAAAAGGAAGCTGCTGTGACAAAATCAGCGGATAATACTTTTGTTGCACCAATAGACGGAAAAATATTGTCTATAACTGAAGTTCCAGATGAAGTTTTTTCACAAAAAATGATGGGTGATGGTTTTGCAATAGAACCAGCAAATGGAGAAGTTGTATCACCAGTTAACGGTACAATAACAACTCTTTTCCCAACAAAGCATGCTATAGGAATAACTGCAGACAATGGTCGTGAAATACTAGTTCATTTTGGTATAGATACTGTAAACCTTCAAGGAGAAGGAATTGAGGCTTTGGTAAAACAAGGAGATGCAATAAAGGCCGGACAACCACTTCTTAAAGTTGATTTAGCTCAAGTAAGAGGAAAAGTTCCATCAGTTATTACTCCAATTATATTTACAAATTTAGCTGAAGGAGAGACAGTGTCAGTTAAGGTTGGAGAACAAGTAAAAAGAGGACAAAGAGATATTGTAACAATAAAATAATTTAAACAAAAGTAGTATGTGCTGAAGTTAAGTACATACTACTTTTGTTTTATTTCGAGACCATAAGCTAAAAAGCACATAAGGATCTTACCTGAGTAAATAGGTAAAAACACTTACCCCTATGCCTATAGATGAGTGGTGTTAATGTCAATTAGTTATTGGATAAGCAAAGGGATTTTGGTAAAACTATTTATGTCGGATAGTTATTGGATAAATAGCGGAATTATTGTAAGATGAAGAAAAGATAATAAGGAGCTGATATTTTATGAAGAGATATGTGTTAGTATGTAATATTGAAGGTGACGCTTTAAAGTTTCATGAGAAGATTGCGAGTGAGGTATGTCATAAATTCAATAAAAAGCGTCAAAAGCTTCCTGCACATTTTACAATAAAAGCACCTTTTGAAACAGATAAGATAGATGATATGGTAAATGTTTTAGAAAAGTTTTCTCACAGTAAGGTTAAAACTCCTATAAGAATACAGGGATTCGGCAAGTTTAGGCAGGATGTAGTTTATATGGATGTAGAAGTATCTAATGAAGCAAAGCAAGTTCATGATGAGCTAATAGATGAAATTGCACAAATTCCATGGGTAGAGTTTAAAAAGAATGAAGGAAAAGATAGAGTATTTCATTGCACTATACTTTCAAGGAGGATACAAGATAAATTTAATGAAATTTGGGAATATGTAAATCAATATGAATGTGAGTTTGATTTATACTTCGATAATTTATCTTTATATATATGGAGGAATAATACCTGGGAAATATATAAAAAGTTTAAGTTCAATGAACCTTAGAATTAATAACTCAATCACTAAAATGCAAAATTATATATCGTAACTAACTTAGGATAGTATTCATACTATATATTAGCAAGTTAAGGAGGTATAATTTTGTCAAGGTCAAAAAATAACACAGATAAATTAGTAGACCTTCTTTTTTATGTACTTCCTCAGTATATGGATGAATATAATAATCAGAACCACAGGAAAAGAGAAGGTTTAAGAGACGACGAAAGAGAAGGTCTTAGAGATGAGGGAATAGAAGGTTTTAGAGACGAGATAAAAGAAGAAATTTTTAAAAAATTTAAATCACTTGCTTTTAATGATGATAAGCATAATGCGAAAAGTGAGCATAAGGAAGGTAATGCAAAAAAGGTTCAAGGCAATCATCAGGTAAGTAAAAATAATGCTGATGATGATAAGCATAATGTGAAGAGTGAGCATAAGGAAAATAATGTAAAAAAAGTTCAAGATAATCATAAGCTGCGTGAAAATAATATCGACAGAAATAATATAGAAGAAAAACATACTGAAGATGGTGATCAAAAATGTAACAAGTTTAATAATGAGTGTAAGGATTGTAAGAATTGTAATGTAAAAAAGATTCAAGATAATCATCAGCTGCGTAAAAATAATACTGAAAGAAATGTTATTAAAGAAGATACTGAAGATGGTAATCATAAATTTAACAAATTTGATGAAGATAAAAAAAGAAGTGACTTAAATTTAAGTAATAATGAAAAAACACCAAATAAGGAAACAGGCGATAAGTTTATAAAAGAAAACTATATATATAATGATAAAGCTCAATTTAAAGAAATATTAAAATTATTAATTAATAAAAGGATTAACATAGTTATTTCAGATCCTATAAGAAGTATAATATACAACGTTATTATATTAGAGGTAAGTAGTGATATTGTAAAATTAAAAACAGAAGTAAATACTATAATAATATTATGCATAAAAGAAATAGTGGCAATACAATGTGATGAAAAAGACTATATTGCTTTTGTTAAAAATGTTTATTTTAATAAGAAAGAACATTATGATGGAGGAGAATTACAGAACTATCTCTATACTATAATAGGAAAAAGAGTTTTTATACAAACAAAAGGAAATGCAGACTTTAGACATATTAATTGTAAAAAAATAACTGCAGTAGGAGAGGGTTTTGTTGTTATTGAAGATAGTATTATAATATCTCTTTATAAAATTATTTTAGTTGAAGAAGTTGAGTGTTATAAAGAGGATTCTTAATTTCAGATGGAGTTTTAAAACTCCATCTGAAGCTTATTAACAGGCTTCTTAGTGTCTTTAGCACTTAGAAGGCGTTATCCTTAGGGGAAGCCATTATCTAGGTTCGCAGCGACATTTATAATAAACACCTGTATTTCCTAATTTTGATTAAAATACGATATTTTACAAAATCAATAATAGGAGTACCTCCCATTTCTATTCCAGTGAAGTCAAATAATATTTCAATACAGTCTTCAATTGTACGTGCAGAATATATGTGAAAGAGATCTTTATTTACTGCATCTAATACTTTGTGGTCTAATACTAAGTTACTAATATTCTTACTTGGTATTACTACTCCATGAGTCCCATCTAAACTATAAATTTTGCATATACTGTTAGTATAATATGCACATCATTGGTATATGGAAACAGTTTTTAATAATTCAACTATATAGACAAAGTGTTATAAAGTAGTAAAATATATATTATACACAAGTATATAGAAGAAGGTGGAATATTAGATGTACATAAGTGAAAGTAAATTAAAAGTTAGATATGTGGAGACAGACCAGATGGGGATAGTTCATCACTCAAATTATTATCCATGGTTTGAAGTTGGAAGAAGTGAATTTATTACAGAAACAGGAATTTCATATAGCCAGATGGAAGAGGAAGGAGTATTGCTTCCTTTAGTAGAAAGCTATTGTAAATATAACGAAGGTGCAAAATACGAAGATGATATAATAATACAAACTTTTATAGAAGAACTCTCTCCAGTAAAGGTTATTTTTAATTATAATGTGATAAGAGAAAGAGACAACAAGCTTTTAGCAAAAGGAAAAACAACTCATGCATTTGTAAATAAGGAATTTAAAATAGTTAACTTGAAGAAAAAGCATATAAACTTTTGGGAAAACTTTTGTAAATTAAAATAAAAAATATACTATCTAAAAAGGTATGAAATATATTATTTGGTACTTTTTTATTTTTGTTATGTAACTAATGTTACGGAAGCTTTTATTAAAAGATGTTATCATTTGGATATAGAGGAAAAAATAATAAAGATTAGTTAAGAAGGGTGATTTATATGACTAACATAGAAAGTTTAAAAAGACAGCATATTGATATTTCTGAAAGTATAGGAATAATTAAAAGTTTAGTTAAGAAAACAAATTTTCAAGAGGATTCAAGTGAAATAGCAAAACATATAAGTTTACTTGCTGGAAAATTAAAAATACACTTAGACACAGAAGATAAGTTTTTATATCCTGAGCTACTGAATAGTAAAGATGCTAAAATAAAAAAGATGGCAAATGATTATATAAAAGAGATGGGAAGTTTATGCCAATCTTTTACTGTTTTCAAAAATCAGTTTAACACTAAAACTAAGATAATTAATAATTTAAATGACTTTAAAATTCAATCTGTTGAGATAATTAATTTATTAGAAAAGAGAATTTCTAAAGAAGATAGGGAATTATACCCTATAATTAAATAGTTTTATATAGATATCCCAATTTAATAATTGACTTAAGCAAGGTACCCCTATGATCGGATATTTATATAGGGAAATAACTAGAAAGCTAACTTATACAAAGAGGTATGTTTCCAAAGCTTAAGGTAGATTTAAAAACTTTAGATTGGCTAAAAGTTTTATCCGATGACTACCCGCTCTAATACTCCCGCTTCTCCAAGCGGGAGTAAAGAGCGGCTACGTCCCTGGATAACGATTTCTAAGCATCAGGTGGAGTTAAAACTCCATCTGATGCCAAGAACTCTGTTTATATGAAACTCCTCTTCCTTATGTAAGATGAGTAAGCGATTCGCACAAAATCACAGATTTTGGCTCTCTGCTTAACGTAATGAAGCTTGAAAGCATATCACGGCGTATAAGTTAGCTGACCGCCTAGTACCTCTATAATATTAAAGATCTAAATCTTCTGTATTAAGATGAATGTCTTCCAATCTATGAGGCAAATCTAAATTGGGATCTTTTAGAGTACCACCCATTTCTTTTAACATTCCTTTTACCTTTTCTTCGTTATTCTCATCTACTTCCATAGTAAGTTTATAATTAACATCTGCAATTTCTTCAAATCCACTCATACCGCTTACCATAGGGCTTGCAGCGTTTAAAGGGTTTTTAGAAGGGTCTTCAATGTATGGACCTGAGTTTAGAACCATTCTCGAAAGATTTGGCGCGTTTTCATTTCCAGGCAATATTGGTTTAACACCGCTATTAAAATCTTCATAGTGATCGTTTATATCTACTACTGCATTATTAAACCCTTTACTTTTAAGCTTTGCAGCTGCATCATTTGCATTTTTAATGCCTCTAAAATAAGCTTCTACTTTCATAATAAATCCTCCTTGTATTAGATACATATATTTATCAATAGTTTTCCGCTAGGTACAAATATTATTCTAATAGGATTATTATATAAAGAGTATATATCACTTATACAGAATGCTGATTTGGTACGAATCGCTTACACAGAGCGCGTTGGGGTGTTAGTGAAGGTAGATATCGGATAAATATTATTGGAATAATTTTAAATATAGCAGGATTAATCTGCATGTATAAAAAATAGTAAGGTTATAGCATTAAAAACTTCTATAGTCTTGTTATTTATATGTATATTAAATCATATTTTATAACGAGGTGATAGAAATATGAAGATTGATGCTGTTTTTGAGGGCGGTGGAATGAAATTTATAGGTTTGGTGGGCGCTGCGTGCTGTTTAGAAGATAGAGGATACGAGTGGAATTATGTTGCAGGTACTTCGTCAGGATCAATTGTAGCAGCACTTTTGGCTGCAGGATATAAAGCTAGTGAATTAAAAGAAATATTAATGAATATTGATTGTACAAAGTTTCTTGACAAAAATAAAATAAATATAATATCTCCAATAAACAAGTCCATAAATCTTTTTAAAAATAAAGGAATTCATTCTGGAGACCCTTTGGAAGAGTTTATTGGAAAATTGTTAGCGGAAAAAGGAAAGATTAAGTTTAAGGATGTGAGCGAGAATGGAAAATCAAGGCTTAAAGTTATAGCCTCTGACATAACGCAGAGAAAAATGCTAGTACTTCCGGAGGATATAAAAAGTTATGGCATTGATCCTATGGAGCTTAAAATTGAAAAAGCCATAAGAATGAGTATAAGCATTCCTCTATATTTTAAGCCAGTAAAACTTTATTATAAAGGCAAAGTTAGCTATATAGTTGATGGAGGAATTTTGAGCAAATTTCCAATTTGGATTTTTGATGTATATGGCGTACCAAAATGGCCTACATTTGGATTTAAATTAATTAGCAAGAAGATCAGTAATACTGCAGAGGGAAAAACGGATTTTCCAGCATTTGTATTTGACATATTCGATACAATGATAGAAAAAAATGAAGATATATATATTAGAGATAAAGATGCTGTTAGAACTATATTCATTCCAACTTTAGGTGTGCAAACTACTCAGTTTAATCTGTCAAAGGAAATGAAAATTAAACTGTTTGATTCAGGTTACAAAAGTGCAGAAAAATTTTTAAATTCATGGGATTTTCAACAATATATAAAAAAATATAGGGATTAATTATTATTTTATTATTTAATTATTGAATTATTTTGGTATAATTAGTAAAAGAGTAGTTCGGATAACATATACTAAGCTGAGGTGATACGGATATGGGATTATATAAAGCTAACGAAAAAGAATTTAAAAGAATAGTTTTGGAAACAGCGGAATTTGTAAGGGAAAAACTAGAGGGGGAAGGCTCAGGACATGATTGGTGGCATGTTTATAGGGTTTGGAAAAGTGCTGTGAATATCTCAAAATATGAGAAGGCTGATTTGCTAACAGTAGAGTTAGCAGCCTTGCTTCATGATATAGCAGATTGGAAGTTCTATAATGGAGATCAAACAATTGGGCCTAAGATTGCTGTGGAATGGTTAATAAAACAAAAGGTAGATTATGAAAGAATTGAACATATAGCAAGCATTATAAAGGATATATCTTTTAAAGGAGCAGGAGTTAAGGGAGAAATGAGCACTATTGAAGGTATGATAGTGCAGGATGCGGACAGGCTGGATGCAATTGGGGCTATAGGTATAGGGAGAGCTTTTGCGTATGGAGGACATAAAGGAAGAGAGCTATACAATCCAGATATAAAGCCAGTGTATCATGAAAGTTTTGAACAATATAAAAAAAGTCAAGGCACTACAATAAATCACTTTTATGAAAAGCTTTTACTTTTAAAAGATTTGATGAACACTGCTAGAGCAAAGGAATTAGCAGTTAAGAGACATGAATTTATGGAAGAATTTTTAAAACAGTTTTATTCAGAGTGGAATGGTAAGTTTTAAAAAGTTACTCCTTAAAAATTTTAATATGTTAAAAATGCATAATTTCTAATGTATTCTGAAGGGGATGGTATTATGGCGCGGAAAATATCATTAATACTTTTGTTTATTATGATAAGTATTTTTGCTACTGCATGTAAAAAAGAAACAACCATATTATCTTATCCAGAGAAAATTATAATTTATAGAAATGGCACAAAACAAGTATTGAAGCAATCTAATCCTAGCTTTAAAAACATCATAATGCTCACTAACAAGCGGTTTAATAATATATATACAGATACAATAGATGTAGATGATAAGTGTATCCAAAAAGCAAAAGATGATGGTATTGATATAGAATTTATTTATGCTCAAGAGCAGGAATTTAATGTTGTGGCAGAGGGGGTGAAACAGTTTAAGTATACAAGACTATTTTTTCCGCTATCGGCTAAAAATGATAAGAAGAATAGGCAATATTTAATGTATTATGGAAATGGAAAAAAGTATTTAAATAATCCAATAGTAAATTTATCGCCATCAGAAGACTTAATAAAAATAATAGGCGAATTGTAATGCGCAACTTTAGTTATCAGATAGGAGGCATAAAATATCATGAAGAAGTTAACCTTTGGAGGAAAAAATATAATAACAGGTGAGGGAGCTTTAGAATACCTTAATAACATAAATGATGAAAAAGTAGTGATTGTAACTGGTGGTAAATCTATGCTTGAAAATGGAACTATTGAAGGTATAGACAAAGTATTAAAGCAAAATAATTGTGAAACCTGTATTATATCTGGAATAAAGAAGAATCCTGACACAGAAGAAGTAATATTAGGTGTAAAGAAAATGAAGAAATTTAATCCCGATACTGTGATAGCAGTTGGTGGAGGCTCATCAATGGATGCTGCAAAGGTAATGACATTATTATATGAAAATGAACATATAAACTTCGATAATATACTTTCAATAGAACTTCCAGAAGAGAGAAATAAGGTTAAGCTTATTGCTATACCATCCACATCTGGAACAGGAAGTGAAGTTACAAAGGCAGCGGTAATAACTTTCAAAAAGGATAATCTAAAAATAGGCATTAAGACAAATGCATTTATTCCCGATGTAGCTATTTTAGACCCTAATATAACAATGACTATGCCGGATAATATAGTTGCAGAAACAGGTATGGATGCTATAACCCATGCGGTAGAATGCTATATAAACGACAATTTAGATGATTTTACTGAGTGTATCGCTAAAGGTGCAGTAGAAGGATTGTTTAAATACTTGCCACTTTCATATAAAGATAAAACTTTAGAAGCTAGAGAAAAGGTACATCATTATCAGTGTATTGCTGGATTGGCTTTTGATAATGTTGGGCTTGGCATGGCTCACGGTATTTCACATGCATTAGGAGGAAAATTTAATCTAGGTCATGGTATCGCTAATGCTATTGTGTTGCCCTATGTGCTTAAATATAACTCAAGAAACGAAGCAGTAGAAAGAAAGCTAAAAATACTTGCAAAGGTTATAGATAGTTTAGATTTTATTGAATCAGTTAAAAGCATTAATAATACATTAAACATTCCTAAATGTTTAAAAGATGCAGGAATATCAGAAGATGATTTTAGAATCAGTTTTGGACTTTTAGTAGAAAATTCATTAAAAGGATCAACAAGGGTTAACCCGGTTAAAAGTTCAGAGGAAGAAATGAAAGAATTACTCAATTGCATATACTATGGTTATACAATAAAGTAAGGCTAGATATAGGATTTTAAGTTAGAAAATTGACTTACACAAAGAGGTATGTTTCCAAAGCTAAAAGTTTTTAACGAACTGAAGCTTGGAAACATACCCCGGGAGTTAAGTCAATTTTCGGCTTTGAGCCCTATATAGGTAAAACAACTCTCAACTTTCAACTAAAAGTATTCACTTTAAATTTAAATATTGCCAGCACATTATAGTGTATAAGTTAGCTGGCCTCCAAGTAAACTATATTTAGTTAGCCGCAAGTTGAGCAGCTTCCACCACATTCGCTACCTACCTGTATTTCGCTTTCTATTGAGAAGCCTCCACGACCATTTTCACTTCCGGATTTCAACGTGAAACTTCCATATTGTTTAACAAGGTCTTTATCCACAATAAAAGTTAAATCTTTTATTTGTTCAGTAGCGTCGTTCTCTTTTTGTTCATCCAGAACAAGATTAAATGCTGGACCGCTTCAGCCCATGCCTGCTAAATAAATTCTAATAACATTAGAATCGATGTTATTATTTGCTAAAAGCTCTTTGAATTCTGTATAAGCTATATCGCTCATATGAATAACTGCCATGTATATTACCTCACTTTACATTAAATTTTTACTTTATTTGCTACTAACAAGTAACAAATATTAATTAATAAAGTATTGTATAAATACTTCTACTTAGTTATAATAATATAAAATAATAGAAAATTCAACTATCATGATTTTCTATAGTATATTATGTAGCTTTAGTAAAATTAACATACTGTAAATTTGAGTATTTTTTATAAAATATAAAAACTAAAAATGTTGCATTATTTTAAATTTGTGGTAATATTTATATAAGATTAGTGTTTGAGGAGGTATGTGAAATGTTTTGCTGTTGTTGTAGAAATTACTTAATGAAAGCTTTTAAATCACATAGAGCCTGCGCGCTATCTCTATATTTAATATAAGTTAAATAGATTTTTTTAACCGCAGGTATATATTATCCTGTGGTTTTTATTTTAATTAAAGAAGTAAAATATATGATATAAAGAATGGAGGATGTAATATATATGGATTTTTTTGTGTACAACACCATGTCCGGAAATAAAGAAAAGCTTATACCTGCACAAGAAGGGAAAGTGGGCATATATACATGTGGACCTACAGTGTACAATTATGCCCACATAGGTAACTTAAGAACATACATATTTGAAGATGTTCTTAAAAAGTCTTTAAAATATATAGGATATCAAGTAAAGCATGTTATGAATATCACTGATGTAGGACATTTGCAGTCAGATGCAGACACCGGTGAGGATAAAATGGAGCTTGGAGCAAAGCGTGAAAATAAAACTGTATGGGAAATTGCTAAGTTTTATGAAAATGCTTTTCTTGAGGACTGTGACAAGTTAAATATAGAAAGACCAACAGTCATAAGTAGAGCAACGGAACACATACAAGACATGATTGATTTAATAAAAAGGCTAGAAGAAAAAGGCTACACGTATATCTCTAACGGGAACGTATATTTTGAAATTGATAAATTCGAAGATTATAATAAGCTTGCAAATTTAAGTATAGAAGAATTAGAAGCAGGAAGCAGAGTAGAAGTGGATGAAGGCAAGAAAAATCCTTTAGATTTTGTTCTGTGGTTTACAAATTCTAAGTTTAAGAATCAGATAATGCAATGGGATTCTCCTTGGGGAAGAGGCTTTCCAGGGTGGCATATTGAATGCTCAGCTATGTCAATTAAATATTTAGGAGAAACAATAGATATTCATTGTGGTGGAGTTGATCATATACCTGTTCATCATACCAACGAGGTTGCTCAGTCAGAAGGAGCACTTGGACATAAGTGGGTAAATTATTGGATGCACGGAGAATTTTTAGTACTTGACGGTGGAAAGATGTCTAAATCGAAAGGTGATTTTTTAACGCTTTCAAAAATTGAAGAGAATGAATTTAGTCCTTTAGATTATAGGTATTTTTGTTTGCAATCTAGATATAGAAAGCAGTTGATTTTTAGTTTTGAAGCATTAAGGGATGCACAGAATTCTTACAAGAAGTTAAAGAGTAAAGTATTATCCATTATAGATGCTTTGCAAGAAGAGGAAAGATTAGATGAAAGTAAAATCAACTTATACAAAGGTGAATTTGCTGAACAAATTAGTGATGATTTAAATATGCCTAATGCCTTAACTGTATTGTCGAAAGTTATAAAAGATAATCAATTAACTAATAGAGAGAAATACACGTTAATTGCAGATTTCGACAAAGTTTTGTCGCTTGAATTGACAAAGAAAAATAGCGAAAATGACATGAAAGTTGATGAGGACTTAATAAACAAACTTATAAAAGAAAGAAATGAAGCTAGAAAAAATAGAAACTGGATTAGGGCAGATGAAATTAGAGATGAATTACAAGCTATGAACATCGAACTAATCGATTCAAAACTTGGAAGTGAGTGGAAAATAAAAAAATAATGTATTTATTAAAAAGAAAATGTCTAAAACATGACATTTTCTTTTTTTTTATATTTTTAAATTATAATAAACCTACACATAATATTGTGAAAGATTATGCAATTGAATTATAATTTTTTATAAAAATTATTTATAGATAAAAATAAAATTTAAAAAAATTAAAATATATCGATTATTTTATGAAAAAATAATTAAAAAAATTAAATTCAATTAATTATTATTCAGAAATAATTACAAAATATTTGTAAAGAATTTTTTGAAAAATAATAGAATATTAACATTAAATTTAAAATAAAAAGATATGTATATTGAGAATTTGCTAAAGTGTTTTTGAATTTATTTAAAAAACATAAAAAGATAAAGAATATTCAAAAATGAAAAAAATGTCGTAATGAAAAAACAATAAATGTCGTTTAAAGAAAAAATATGTATATAGAAAGGGTATGGTGTATTTAAAAAATTGGTGTTATTATATTCACATAAAGCAGAAAATGATATAAGTCATTCGCTTTAATTCAAAATACACATAATTTTGAAAGGGGAAAATATAGAAATGGAAAACGGAAAGTACTTAGAAGAAACAAAAAAACCATTCACACCTCTGCTAGCGATTGAAGAAGCTGCAAGATGTCTATTATGTCATGATGCACCTTGTAGTAAGGCTTGTCCAGCAGAGACAGATCCAGCTAAATTTATACGTTCACTTCGCTTTAGAAATTTAAAAGGTGCAGTTGAAACTATAAGAACAAACAATCCTCTTGGAGCAGTATGTTCAAGGGTTTGTCCTTACGACAAATATTGCGAAGGAGCTTGCAGCAGATGTGGAATAGACAAGCCTATTAGAATTGGAGAACTTCAAAGATATTTAACTGACTACGAACAATCCATAAATATGAAAGTTCTAGACAAAGTAGAATTGGATAAAGAAAAAGTAGCAGTAATTGGATCAGGACCAAGTGGTCTTACTGCAGCAGCAGCTTTAGCATTAAAAGGATATAAAGTTACTGTTTTTGAAGAAAAAGATATTTTAGGTGGATGGTTAAGTTATGGAATACCACCTCAAAGATTACCACAAGAAGTTGTTGAAAATGAAATCGATTATATAAAAGAATTAGGTGTTGAATTTAAAACAGGTTGTAAAGTAGGAAAAGATTTAAGTATAGATAGCTTAAGAGCTGAAGGATATAAGGCTTTCTTAGTTGCATGTGGAATGCAAAAGGAAAACTTGTAGATGTTAAGGGTTCAGACTTAGAAGGAGTTGTAAATGGAGTAGACTTTTTAGCACAAGCTAAAACTACTAAAGGCGATGTTAAAGTTGAAAATCATGTAATCGTTATTGGTGGCGGAGATGTTGCTATGGATTGCGCATCAACAGCAAAACTCCTTGGTGCTGAAGATGTTAAGATTGTTTACAGAAGAACAATTGAAAAAATGCCAGCTAGCTCTGAAGAAAAAGAATATGTTAACTCATTGAATATTCCAATCTTCACAGGATTTAAACCAGCAGAAATTATAGGAAAAGACGGAAAAGTTACGGCTTTAAAAGCTGAAGGAATGTTTGATGCTTCAAAAATGGAATTAGACACAGATATGATTATATTTGCAGTTGGACAAGAAGCAGAGAATGTTGAGGGAATTACAGATCTTAAATCAACAGATGTATTTACATCAGGAGATATAGTTGAAGATGATAAGACAGTTGTACAAGCTGTTGCATCAGGTAAATTAGCTGCAGAAAAAATAGAAGCTTTCTTAAAAGGAAAACCAGGATTAGATGAAGCAGCATCAGCTAAGGAGGGTGTAAGATAATGAAAAAAAGAGATCTTTCGATAGAATTTTGTGGAGTAAAATGTGAAAATCCATTTTTCTTAGCATCATCACCAGTTGGAAACAACTATGATATGTGTGCTAAGGCTTTAGAAGCTGGTTGGGCTGGAGTAGTATTTAAAACTGTAAACTCAGAAAAAATGATAGAAGTTTCACCACGTTTTGATGCTACAAGAAAAGAAGGAAACTCCTTTTGTAGGATTTAAAAATATGGAGCAGGTTTCAGAACATTCACTTGAAGAAAACCTAAGAGATATGAAAAAACTTAAAGAAAATTATCCAAATAAGGTTCTAATAGCTTCAATAATGGGAGCTAGTGAAGAAGAATGGACAAGACTTGCCAAGCAAGTTACTGAAATAGGAGCAGACATAATAGAATGTAATTTCTCATGTCCGCAAATGACAACTCATGCAATGGGATCAGACGTTGGACAAAACCCAGAATTAGTTAAAAAATACTCAGAAGCAGTAAGAAAAGGAACTCATCTTCCAGTACTTGCAAAGATGACTCCAAACATAGGAAATATGGAAGTGCCTGCAAGAGCTGCAATAGAAGGTGGGGCTACGGGTATAGCCGCTATAAACACAATAAAATGTATAACTGGAGTTGACCTAGACAAGAAAGTAGGTCTTCCAATAGTAAATGGTAAATCATCAATATCAGGATACTCAGGAAAAGCTGTTAAACCAATAGCTTTAAGATTTATAACTCAAATGAAACAAGATCCAGCTCTTAAGAATATTCCTATAAGCGGTATCGGTGGAGTAGAAACTTGGGAAGATGCTCTTGAATTCATAATGCTTGGATCAGGAACAGTTCAAGTTACTACAGCTATAATGCAATATGGATACAGAATAGTTGAAGATATGATAAGTGGAATACAATACTATATGGAAGAAAAAGGAGTTGAAAAACTTCAAGACTTAGTAGGTTGTGCACTTAATAATATTGTACCTGCTGAAAACCTAGATAGAGATTATATAGTATATCCAAACTTCAATCACGATAAATGTGTAGGATGTGGAAGATGCTATGTTTCATGTTATGATGGAGCTCACCAAGCTATAGTTTGGGATTCAGAAACTAGAAAACCATCGCTTAAACAAGAAAACTGTGTAGGATGTCATTTATGTTCATTAGTATGTCCAATAGAAAAGTGCATAATTAAAGGAGAAATAAAATTCAAAGATTTTGGAGTAGAAAGAGAAATAGCTCTTTAGTAAAAATATAAAATTTTTATTATTGAGACACAAAGGGGAGATTTCATGAATGCTTTAATAGCTAACGCCATAAGCATGGGGATATTAGCATGGATATGGGCTAATGTAAGTGCAGCAATAGGTGCTGCTACTTGGGCAGGATTCATGGGAACTACAACATATTATGCATCAGGTGAGCGCTTTATCAAAGGATGGGTAAAAGGGATAGTGGCAAACATGGTTGGAGTATTATGGGCTATAGTTTGCGTAGAAGTTTCAAATGTTCTTCACCTTCCCAATATAGTGGCTATTATGACAGGGGTTATTTCCTTTGGAATAGTTGCACAAGCTAAATGGAAACCTTTATCATTCATACCAGGTGTATATATTGGATGTTCAACAACTTTTGGTATGCTTGCTTTGAATAATTCTTATTTAACCACAGCATCAGTACTTTTGATGGGATCAGTTGTAGGATTACTTTCAGATGTTGGTGGAGAAATAATAGTAAAGCTAACCACTAGAAATAAAAAAGAAAAAACTAAAGATGATGATACGAAAGTAGCATAAGAGTTAAATTCACTTAATTCATCCATATGGGGTAAAGAGTTATCCTGTATGGATGAATTTGTAAATTATGTTAAGGAATTTTAATAAATAAATATTTAAGTTAATATGTTTATCCTATATTCTAGGAGGGAATATAAATGAGTAAATTTGATTTAGTGATAAAAGATGGGACTGTAATAACAGCTTCCGATACTTTTAAAGCAGACTTAGGTATTAAAAATGAGAAAATTATAGAAATTGGAATAGATTTATGTACTGAAGGAGCAGAAGTAGTTGATGCTTCTGGCAAATATGTTTTCCCAGGTGGAATAGACCCACATACTCATATGGATATGCCCTTTGGTGGAACTTACTCAAGTGATGACTTTAAAACTGGTACAATAGCAGCAGCTTGTGGGGGAACAACTACTATAGTTGATTTTGCTATACAACAAAATGGTAAGACATTAAAGGATGCTACTGATACTTGGCGTGAAAAAGCAGATGGTAAAGCGGTTATTGATTATGGTATTCATATAAGTGTTACAGATTTAAATGACGACATTTTAAATGAAATGCCTGAAATAATAAAACAAGGATACTCAAGCTTTAAGATGTTTATGACATATGATGGTTTAAGAGTAGATGATGGAACAATAATAAGAACTTTAATAAAAGTAAATGAAAGTGGTGGACTTGCTTGTGTTCATGCGGAAAACTACTATGTTATTGATTATCTTACTAAAAAGTTCCGTGAAGAAGGAAAAGGAGAACCTATCTATCATGCATTATCTCGCCCGGATTTAGCAGAAGGAGAGGCTGCTGGAAGAGCTATAAAGCTTGCTAAAATCGCTAATGCGCCTCTTTGTATAGTGCACAATAGCTGTGAAGCATCAGTTTCTGAAATTGCACGTGCTAGAGCTGAAGGATATCCAATAATAGGAGAAACTTGTCCCCAATATCTATTATTATCAGAAGATAACTATAGAGAGCCGGATTTTAATGGAGCTAAGTATGTAATGTCACCTCCATTAAGAGATAAGAAAAATTGGCCAACTATGTGGAAGGCATTAAAAGATAATACAGTACAATTTGTGGCTACAGACCACTGCCCATTCTTCATGAAACAAAAAGAAATGGGAAAGGAATTCTTTGCTCAAATTCCAAATGGAGCTCCAGGAGTAGAGCTTAGAATGTCATTAATGTATACTTATGGAGTAGCAGAAGGAAAATTTGACTTAAATAGGTTTGTACAAGTAACTTCAACTAATGCTGCAAAAGTATATGGAATGTACCCACAAAAAGGCACAATAGCAGTAGGAAGTGATGCTGATATAGTTGT
The DNA here is from genome assembly GCF_030915445.1 of Clostridium sp. OS1-26. Taxonomy (GTDB): domain Bacteria; phylum Bacillota; class Clostridia; order Clostridiales; family Clostridiaceae; genus Clostridium_AM. The sequence goes on along the minus strand of NZ_CP133264.1, from coordinate 5,704,589 downwards.
GTTTGATCCAAGGGTTGAAATTACAGCTACAAAACCAATGCTTCATGAAAATGTAGACTATACACCATATGAAGGATTTAAATTGAAAGGTGCTCCGGTAGTTACAATAAGCAGAGGAAGCATTGTTGCAAAAGATGGACAATTCGTTGGTAAAGAAGGTGCAGGTAAATTTGTTGTAAGAAAAGCACCTATATTAATTTAATAGCCAAAATGCCTTTATATTAACCAATTTAGTTGAATTACACAAAGGATAGTTTGGAATAAAGTAAGAAATAAATTTAAGAGGTTAGCGCTGAGCTAACCTCTTAAATTTATTTCTTATAAGATTCTTTGATAAGATTTACTAAGAAAGTATTTAAATATGTCTTTAGTAGTGTAAATATATACATCTACATAAAGCAAGTATTGAGCTTAGACATTTACCCGATGACTACCCGCTCTAATACTCTACATTTTCAAAGTGGGAGTAAAGAGCGGTTACGTCCCTGGATAACGATTTCTAAGCATCAGTTGGAGTTAAAGCTCCATCTGATGCCAAGAACTTTGTTTATAAGAATAAAAGAGTTTTTGTAAAAAGGTTGCTTATGGTATTGCATATAAGTAAAATAATATTAAGTAGATAAATAAGCAGGAGGAAAAAATGTTCGACTTAGATACATGTATAGCATTTATAACAAACAATGCAGCAAAAAAAATATCAGATGAATTTAACGATAGATTAAGCGAATTAGGAATTACAAGAGTTCAATGGACAGCGCTATATTACCTGGGAAAACATAAAAGTATTAATCAAATTGAACTTGCAGATCAAATGGATATAAAGCCATCTACTACAGCAAGACTAATTGATAGAATGGAAAGAGATGGATTTGTAAAAAGAGAAAGAGATATTAATGATAGAAGGACAGTAAATTTAATGATTACCGATAAGGGAAGAGAGTTTAGGGAGAAGCTATTCCCTGTTGGAGAAAGAATGAGTGAGGATGTCTCTAAAGGTATATCAGAGGAGGAAATAGAGATATTTAAAAATGTATTAAAGAAAATGGTTAATAATATTAACGGATAGAATACATTTGAATTAAATGGTTGGTATGCTAACTATTAATGCTATAGGCTCAAGGAGTACATTATATCATAATGAATTGAATATTATAACAAGGAGATGAAATTAGATGAAGTATAAGATAGGTCAAAAAATTGAGTTTACAAATAACTTTACGGTTGAGCTTGAAAAAGGTAAAAAGGCTAGAATTGTAAAGGGTGATAAGGCTATGGTTGTAAGGAAGGTAGGTGAAAATTCAGGCGAAATAGTATATATTACTGGCGAGGCAGCTGGATTAAGTCAGGTAATAGAAATTGATGTTGATGAAAAAGTAGATGCAGATTATATAGCAGGAAAAATTATTAATGATTTATAGTAAATATAATACAATTTAAAGTAATTGTACAAAAGTTTATTTCAAAGCCTTATGTTTTAACGCATAAGGTTTTTTTATTTGTAAGGTGTTGAATATCTATATTGCATAAATTTGTTAAGAATACTACAGTTGAGCTTATAATAAAATTAATTAAAGAGAGTAAGTAAAAATAAAAGGTGGAAGTATATGAAACTAGTAACATATATATATAAAACGCGAAAAAAGAACCTCTTAATGATATTAGGAGCAATGTACATACTAACTTTAATTGCTTTTGGAATAACATACTGGAAAATAGCCAATATGTCTTCTGGAGAATTTTTTATATTTCAAAATGACATTAACATGAATACAAAGATAAGTGCCTTTAGGAAGAAAATGAAAATAAATATTTACAATAAGGATTTTAATAATGTTGTAAGTAAATTAATTGCTTCTGAAGAGTATAAAAGACCTATAGTTAAGATTAGAACTGATAAAGATAAAAATATGTATTCTTTTGCTTTTGATGAGCCTTTAGGAGAAAACTGGGCCAACTATTATTATCTATTGCTTCAAGGAAAAGGTATTACGCATATGAAGATTGAAAGTTCAGAAGAACAAATTATAAATAGAAGAATTCCTACCTATAAATTAAATATATCATTGTATAGAACATCTCAAAAAGATAATAATGAAAATTATATAATATATGATAAAGAAGAAAATAAAAGCTTACAAAAACTAGCTGCAATAACAATTTGGGTAAAAGGGTATCCAACTATTCATGAGGAATTATTTAAATCAGAGGACTGCTTTTATCCTTTAAATTTTTATTTTGTAAACCTTATGGAAAATTCCATTTCATTTATAGATGATAGCCCATTAGTATTAAAAAATGTAGCTAATGGAAGCTTTAAATATCCAATGTGGAATTTTTTGTATTTCAGTGCTGTGACTATTACTACACTAGGTTATGGTGACATTCTTCCTAACTCTACTATGGTTCGTGTTCTTGTAATGTTTGAAACAATATTTGGTGTAGTTATTATAGGGATGTTTGCCTCTTGTTTATTTTGGAATCGTAAGTGATTATGTGGTAAAATAGAATATGGTGATAAAATATTGCTTGAAAATTAAAACTATAATAACATTAAATTTGTTTATAATGCAGAGGGGAGTTGTTTAATTTGACAGAAAAACTATTTTATAATGATCCTTATTTAAAGGAATGTCAGGCGGAAATTGTCGATATAATTAATGAGGACAATAAAATTTTAGTGATTTTAGATAAAACAATTTTTTATCCTGAAGGAGGTGGCCAGCCTTCTGATACTGGTGAAATTAATGGAGTAAAAGTTACATATGTATTTGAAAATAGTGGAACTATTTACCATGAAGTAGAAAAGGTTCCAGAGGGAAAAATTGCATCATGTAAAATTGATTTTGATAGACGTTTTGACCATATGCAGCAGCATTCTGGAGAGCATCTGCTATCAGGGGCTATTTTAAAATTATATGGTGGAAATAATAAAGGATTTCATTTAGGTGTTGATTATGTAACTATTGACATTGATATGAATGAGATTGATGAGCAAATGGTAAATAAAATAGAAGATGAAGTTAACCAGTACATATATTTAAATGAATCATTTAACACGTATGTGGTTTCAAAAGATGAATGCGAAAAGTTTCCTCTAAGAAAACAAATAAATGTTGATGAGGACATAAGAGTTGTAGAAGCAAAGGACATGGATTGCTGTGCTTGTTGTGGAACTCATGTATTTAAAACTGGTGAGATTGGTATTGTTAAAATTATAAAAACTGAAAAATACAAGGGAATGACAAGAATATATTTTAAATGCGGAAAAAGGGCTTTAAAGGATTTTGAAAACAAACATGATATTGTGACTAAGCTTATTAGGAGTTTTTCTGCAAAAGAAGATGATATCATTGAAAGAATTGAAAGTCAGTGTATAGAGCTTGATAATTTGAGAAAAGAATTAGGGAAGTTGAAAAAAAATCTTGCAGAAGTTGAAGCAGAAAATATAATTGAAAATGAAAAAACTCAGGTGGTTTTTAGAAAGTACGATAATAAAGATTTTGATGACATACAACTGATAGCTTCAGAACTTAGTATGAAAAGATACATAATAATACTTGCGTCTTTAAGAGACAATAAAATACTATTTTTAAATAAAACAGATAAAGACGTTAACTGTGGAAAGATATTCAAAGAAAACATAAAAGAATTTAATGGAAAAGGCGGAGGAAATGCATCTAGGGCACAGGGAACTTTTGATAAGGAAGATGATTTGGTGAGATTTTCAGAGTTTGTATATTCAACTTTACTATAAAAAAGCGGCATGTTATGCTGCTTTTTTATTTTAAGAAAATATATTCTTAAGCTCATATCTTTTAGAACAGAATTAATGAAAGGATATGGTGATAAATAAGTATTTTTTAGGCTTATATTAAAAGCTTAAAGTTGTGAATCATTTTAATGTTATGGTAATATTTAAATTAAGATATTAGCTAGAGAAATTTATTAAATTAAATACTGGCAAGTTGGTAATTAGAATGGGGTGATTATATGAAGAAAGTTGGCACAGCTGTAATTCTATGTGGTGGAAAGAGCAGCAGAATGGGATTTGACAAAAGTAAGATAAAGATAGACGGTAAATTACTTTTGGAGATAATTGGTGAAAAGTTAGAAAAGATTTTTGATGAAATAATATTGGTAGCAGAGAAGGAAGATAAGTTTGAAAACTTAAAGTATAAAGTTGTTGAAGATATGGAAAAAAATTATGGTCCAGCTGGTGGAATTTATACAGGATTGAAATACGCATCTTCTAAATATGTGTTCTTTTTAGCTTGTGACATGCCTAAAATTAATATAGACTATATAAAATATTTGATGAGCATTGTAGAACAAGATGAATGTGACGGCCTAATATGTAAGAAGGATGATTGGATTGAGCCGCTTCATGCCTTTTATTCAAAGGATTTAATTAAGGATTTTCAGAAGGGAATAGAAGAAAATAGGCTTGTTCTTTATGACATAATTAAAAATTCTAAAATAAAATATATACCTGAGGAAATCACTAAAAAGTATAGCCCTGATTTAGATATTTTTGTAAATTTAAATTACGTTAAAGATTTAGGAATATTAGAAGACATTTTTAAATAGGTAATTTAAATTCTATATATCTTAATGAAAAAGTTTGATATATATATTATAATTAAATATATATGACAAAAAATAAACAAACACTTAAATAGAATTATATAAAATGAAACCTAAACAAAATGAGGTTTGTCTATAATCAAAAGTAAATCTACTGCATAAATGTTTCAAAAACTAAGAGAGCTTGTAAACTCACAATTATAGGAGTGGTATTTATGGTAACTGTAAGTGTATGTGTAGGAAGTGCTTGTCATCTTAAAGGTTCTTATGATGTAATTAATAGAATTCAGGTGTTAATTGAAGAGTATAAAGTCTTGGATAAGGTTGAGTTAAAGGGAGCTTTTTGTTTGGGGCACTGTACTGAAGGTGTATCGGTAACTGTTAATGAAGAAGATAAAATTTACTCTGTCAATAGAGCAAATGTAGATAACTTTTTGTAGAAGAGATTTTAGGGAGGTTAAAGTCCTAAATGGACTTTAACGGGTAATTTTGCTGGTGGAAACGAGCAAAATTACCCAGTGTGACCACTGAAAGGAGGATTAGTTAATGAAATATATGAACTTCTCTATGGCAAATTGTAAAAACTGCTACAAATGTCTTCGCTCTTGCCCTGTAAAAGCAATTAAATTTAAAAATGAGCAAGCGGAGATTGTGGAAGATAGATGTATAGCATGTAGTCACTGTCTTGCTATCTGTCCTCAAAAGGCAAGACACATAGTAAGTGATTTAGAGAGAGTTAAAGAGGCTTTGTCATCTGGTAAAAAAGTTGTAGCAACTATAGCACCGTCCTTTGCAGGAGTATTTGATGCAAACCCAGGTAAATTTGTAGCTGTACTTAAAAAATTAGGGTTTTCATGTGTAGAGGAAACAGCAGTTGGAGCAAATATAGTTTCTAATATGTATAGGCAATATATTAAAAATTGTGAAATAAATAACTATATTTCCACAGCATGTCCGTCGGTTAACTATATTATTGAAAAATACTACCCTAATCTAGTTCAATACATGATGCCAATAGTATCCCCCATGATAGCTCATGGTAAGCTTTTAAGAGAATTGTACGGAGAAGATAGTCTTATTGTATTTATGGGACCATGTATTGCGAAAAAAATAGAATCAGAAAGTTTTTTAACCAAAGAAATAGTAGATGCGGTAATAACCTTTGATGAACTAAACGATTGGGTGGACAACCTTGATATTAATGTCAGTGAACTGGAAGACTGTGAATTTGATAGAAGCTATTTAAACAGCGACAGAAATTATCCTATTTTTAGTGGAATCGTACAGTGTGTTCGTCCGGTGATAGATGAAAGAGGTTTAGAAGTAATATCCGTTAGTGGTACAGAGGAATGTATGGAATTATTTAAAAGTATAGAAAAAGGCGAGGTAAACAATGCTTTTATAGAGGTTAGTGCATGTAAAGGTAGTTGTATAGGCGGTCCTGGTATGATTAATAACGAAAAGGGATATTACAAAAGGGTTCAAAAGGTTAAGAATTATATTAAAAGTATACCTGACGAAAACGGTACAAGCATAGAACTAAAAAAACAGCTAGATTTCTCAAGAACTTTTATTGATAAAAGCATTACAAAAGAGGTTGCAAGTGAAGAACAGATAGCAAAAATAATGAAAGAGATGGGTAAATATGGACTAGAGGATGAATTAAACTGCGGTGTTTGTGGATATAACACCTGCAAGGAAAAGGCTCAAGCTATATTTGAAGGTATGGCCGAAAGTAATATGTGTCTACATTATATGAGAAACAGGGCGGAAAGCATAAGAAATGTCATATTTGAAAATACACTTAATTGTAATATATTATTAGATGGCGAAATGAGGATTAAGGATATTAACCCAGCAGCCGAGTCTGCTTTTATGGTTAAGTCTCAAAATGTTAAAGGTAAGCCTATAACCATACTAATGGACGATACAGACTTTAAATATGTAAAAGATACTGGTGAAAGTATAATAAGTAAAAAAGTTTCGCTGCCTAAGTATAATTTAGATTTTATTGAAACGGTAGTTTACATTGAAAAACAAGATGTAGTTATGGTAGCTATGGTTGATATCACCAAGGAAGAAAAAAATAAGAAAAAGCTTATTGAGCTTAAGGAAAACACTATAAATGCTGCTCAGCAGGTAATTGAAAAACAGATGAGAGTGGCACAGGAAATAGCAAGCCTACTTGGTGAAACTACTGCGGAAACAAAAATAACATTAACAAAGCTTAAGAAGATTGTTGAAGGAGAAAATGACAGTATATTGTAACCATATCTACTTTTAAAAGGAGGTTGATAATCTGATGGATTATTTCATAGATGTTGCCTATGGAACTTTAGTTAAACATGGGGAAGAACTTGCAGGGGATATGGTAAATGTAATTAGAATGGACAATTGTACTGTAATTGTTATAGCTGATGGGCTTGGAAGTGGAGTAAAAGCAAATATATTAGCTACATTGACCTCAAAGATCGCAGGTACCATGCTTAAAGAAGGAGCAGATATATATGAAACTGTTGATACCATAGCTAATACATTGCCTGTTTGCAAAGTCAGAAACATAGCGTACTCAACTTTTACATTAATTAAAATATATCATAATGGAGAAGCTTATATTGCAGAGTATGATAATCCTCCTATATTTATGATTAGAGACGGTGCCACTATAAATATTTCTAAAAAGCAGCTTCATATAAACGGAAGACAAATTACAGAAAGCAATATAACCTTAAAAGAGGGAGATGTACTAACGGTGGTAAGCGACGGAGTTATTCATGCTGGTCTAGGAAACATATTAAACCTTGGGTGGCAGTGGAAGGATGTTCAAAATTATTTAAAAAAGAGATCAGTGGAAGATTTAAATGCACAAAGCCTCGCTAAAGATTTGCTTGAGGTTTGTTGGGATTTATACTATAGAAAGCCTGGAGACGATACAACGGTGGTAGCAATAAAAATAAAGAGACCTTCATGTATCAATATATTTACAGGACCACCTAAAAATAAGGATGATGACAGTCGTGTTATTAAAAACTTTATCGGTAGTGAAGGTAAGAAGGTTATCTGTGGTGGGACCGCTGCTAATATTGCGGAAAGAGAACTTAACCGAAAGCTTAAAGTAAACTTAAATTTTATAGATAAGAATATACCTCCAACAGCTACAATGGAAGGAATAGATTTGATTACAGAAGGAGTTTTAACCTTGAGCAAGGTTTTGGAAAAGATAAAAAAATATGCTGATCCATTTTCGGAAGATAATGAAATTATCGATTTTAATGGTGAGGATGCTGTTTCAAGATTAGGGAAATTACTAATTGAGGAATGTACTCACTTGAATTTATGGGTTGGAAAGGCTGTAAATCCTGCTCATCAAAACCCTGATTTTCCTTCTGATTTAAGTATAAAATTAAAACTTGTAGAACAATTATATGAGGTAATGAAAAAGCTAGGAAAAAAGGTAACTGTAAATTATGTTTAAAACTTAATAAACAAAGATGGTGTCTCGGGGATATTGAGACACCATCTTTTTTAAATAATCCTAATACTTTTTAGGGTTTTAGGGATTAGGGCAAACAATTAACATTCGCGACAAGTATAATGAGTATGAAGTAACTTATGAGCTTTTTCGCTATTTGGTTTACCTAAGTATTCCTCATAAAGCTTGATTATAGCTGGATTTTCATGAGATTTTCTAATTGGCTTATTTCTATCTTCTTCGTACAATGCATTTGCTCTCTTAGATAAAATATCATAATTACCATGTATATATGGTTGACCGCCTCCGTCTATACATCCACCAGGGCAAGCCATGATTTCGATTATTTGATAATTTGCTTCTCCATTTCTTATTTTGTTAAGAAGTGTACGAGCATTTCCAAGTCCGCTAGCAATAGCAGCTTTTACTTCCATATCTTTAATTTTTATTGTAGCTTCTCTAATTCCATCTAAACCACGAATAACTGTAAACTCTACATTATCTAGTTTCTCACCAGTTATCCATTCATAAGCTGTACGTAGAGCTGCTTCCATAACTCCACCAGTAACACCAAATATAACTCCTGCACCAGTAGATTCTCCAAGAATACTGTCAAATTCTTCATTGTCTAATGAATTAAAGTCAATTCCAGCTTCTTTTATCATTTTAGCTAACTCTCTAGTACTTATAACTACATCTACATCGTTGTTCATTTCTTCTCTTGCTGCTTCGTATTTTTTAGCCAAGCAAGGCATTACTGAAACTACAACTAAATTTTTCGGATCTATATTCATCTTTTCAGCATAATAACTTTTAGCTATTGCGCCGAACATTTGCTGTGGTGATTTACAGCTAGATGGAACATCTAATAAATCTGTAAATTCATGTTCAAAGAAGTTTATCCAACCAGGACAACAGCTTGTAAGCATTGGAAGTCTTCCGCCATTTTGAATTCTTCCCATTAATTCTGTTGCTTCCTCCATTATAGTTAAATCCGCAGCGAAATCAGTATCAAAGATTTTGTCAAATCCAAGGGAACGAAGTGATGCAACCATTTTACCTGTAACTGCTTTTCCAATTTCTATTCCGAATTCTTCACCTAGAGCAGCTCTTACAGCAGGTGCTGTCTGAACTACAACAAATTTATCTTTATCATTTAATGCATCCCATACTTTTGATGTATTGTTAACTTCAGTTAAAGCACCAGTTGGACAAACAGATACACATTGGCCACAGAAAGTACAATTTGTATCAACCATTGGCATACCAAAAGCAGGGGAGATAACAGTTTCAAAACCTCTGTTAACAGCTGATAAAACAGATACTGTTTGAATTTCGCTGCATACAGTTTCACATCTTCTACATAATATACATTTATCTAAATTACGTTCAATTGAAGCACTGGAAGTATCTTTAGGATAAGTAGACATTTCGCCTTTATATTTAATTTCACGTATACCCATATCTGCTGCTAATGTTTGAAGTTCGCAGTTAGTATTTTTTTCGCAAAGTAAGCAATCCTGTGGATGGTCAGATAAAAGAAGTTCCACAACTGTTCTACGAGCTTTTATAGCTTTTATAGAATTTGTTTTTACAACCATGCCTTCAAATACAGGAGTAGTACAAGCCGGAGCTAAGTTTCTTCTTCCTTCAACTTCTACCATACATACTCTGCAGGAGCCAGGTTTATTTTCAACTCCATCATGTAGGTTTAAATGACACAATGTTGGTATATTAATTTCAAGTAGTTTTGCTGCTTGTAGAATAGTAGTTCCTTGTTCTACTTGTAGTTGTTTATTATTTATAGTAAGAGTAACTAAACTCAAAACGTCCACCTCTTTCTTAAAATTTTCATGCATTACTTTTTGACTACTGCATCAACTGGACAGCCAGTAAAGCATGCGCCACACTTAATACACTTATCTTGTATGATAGTATGAAGCTCTTTAACTTTACCACTGATACATGATACAGGACAGTTTCTTGCACACTTAGTACATCCAATACATTTGTTTGTAATTTCATAGCGTACTAGGTTCTTACAAACACCTGCAGGACATCTTCTTTCTTTAACGTGGGCTACATACTCATCCCAGAAGTATTTCATAGTACTTAATATTGGGTTAGGAGCAGTTTGTCCAAGACCGCAAAGAGAAGTATCTTTTATAGTCTGTGCTAATTCTTTTAAGTTTTCTAAATCCTGTTCAGTACCTTGTCCATTTGTAATTTTTGTTAGTATTTCAAGTAAACGTTTATTTCCAACTCTACATGGAGTACACTTTCCACAGGATTCTTCCACAGTGAACTCTAGGTAGAATTTAGCTATGTCAACCATACAGTTATCTTCATCCATAACTATCATTCCGCCTGAACCCATCATGGATCCGATAGAAGTTAATGATTCATAATCTATTGCAATATCTAAGTCTTCAGCAGGGATACATCCACCAGAAGGTCCTCCAGTTTGAACTGCCTTAAACTTACGGCCGTTTTTAATTCCACCGCCTATATCATAGATTATTTCTCTTAAAGTAGTACCCATAGGAACTTCAACAAGACCAACGTTATTAATTTTTCCAGCAAGGGCAAAAACTTTTGTTCCTTTAGAACCAGCAGTACCAATTGAACTATACCAGTCAGCACCTTTATTTATTATTGCTGGAATATTAGCATAAGTTTCAACATTGTTTACACATGTAGGCTTATTCCAAAGTCCGCTTTCTGCTGGGAATGGTGGTTTATTTGTAGGTTCACCACGGCAGCCTTCTACTGAATGAATTAAAGCAGTTTCTTCACCACATACAAAAGCACCAGCACCATATTTTATTTCTATATCAAAGCTAAAGTTTGATCCTAAAATGTTTTCGCCAAGAAGGCCAAGTTCTTTAGCTTGTTTTAATGCTATCATTAATCTATTAACAGCAAGAGGATATTCAGCTCTAATGTATATAACACCTTTAGTAGCTCCAATTGCATATCCTGCTATTGCCATAGCTTCTAGTACACTATTTGGATCTCCTTCAAGTATTGAACGATCCATGAATGCACCTGGGTCACCTTCGTCAGCATTACAGATTATATATTTTTGATCTGCATCATATGCTTTAGCAAATGCCCACTTTTTACCTGTAGGGAAACCGCCGCCTCCTCTACCTCTTAAGCCAGAATCGATCATTACTTTAATAGCATCATCTGGAGTCATTTGAGTTAGAACTTTTCCAAGCGCTAAATAGCCTTCTGCTCCAATTGATTCAGTTATATCTTCAGGGTTTATTAAACCACAATTTCTAAGAGCAATTCTTTCTTGCTTTTTATAGAAAGACATTTCGTCTTGTCTTTTAACTTTCTCTTTTATAGTTGGTTCTTCGTATAGAAGTCTATCAACTATTTTACCTTTTAATAAATGGTCAGTAACTATTTCAGCTGCATCATCTGGTGTAACATGTACATAGAATGCATTGTCAGGACTTATTTTAACTATAGGTCCTTTTTCGCAGAATCCAAAGCATCCAGTAACAGCTACTGTAACTTCTTTAGATAATCCTGCTTTATCTATTTCAGCTTGTAGATTTTCGATAATCTTATCACTTTCAGCAGATTTACATCCTGTTCCACCGCAAACTGTTACATAGCGTTCACATCTTTTATTTTCAACAGCAAGTTCTTCTTCATGAGAAGGTTCTCTCATATCTAATTTTTTTGAAAAATCTTGAGACATTTTTTGGAGCTCTTCATAAGAATTGATTCTATTCAATGCTGCTACCTCCTATTCATTATACTCATCTAAAATTTTATCAACCATTTGTTTTGTGAAGTGACCGTAAACCTTATCATTTACAGTAACTACAGGAGCAAGTCCACATGCGCCTACGCATCTTAAAACTTGAACAGTAAATTTTCCATCAGATGTAGTTTGTCCAACTTTTATACCTAATTTTCTTTCGAATTCTTCAAGAACGTCTCCTGCACCTTTAACGAAGCAAGCAGTTCCCATACATACGTTTATAACGTATTTGCCTGTTGGTATTTCTGTAAAGTAAGAATAGAAAGTAACAACACCGTTAACCTTTGATACAGGTAGGTCTAGTTTTTTGGCTACAAATTTCTGCACCTCTTGAGGTAAATAGCCAAAAATATGTTGGGCCTTATGAAGTACAGCTATTAAGGCTCCTTTTTGTCAGAAAGATTGTCAATGAATTCACCAAGTTCTTTAAAATATTGATCTTTTAGATTATTTGAACACACTAAGGTATACCCCCTTTGAATGGATATGTTTTTTTCTCTGCAATTAAATTATATCAAACTTTTTTTGAAAATATAAGTGTTTTTTGAAAAAAATTAATAAAATAATAAATAAAAAAGAAATAATCATTATAAAAAGAAAAAATGCGCATATTATTTTGTTAAATAAAATACAAATTTCGACAAAGATTGATTGAGAAATAACAGATAAAGTTTTCGGTATTTTTAACAAGTGATTTTTTAGAAAAGAGAGAAAATTGCAATAAAGAAAAGAAAAAAGGTTAATTTTTACGTTGTATTATACAGATTTTCTATTGTAACTAGGTTAAGGAGAAATGTTGGTGAATTATAAATTGCATAAATAGTTTGACAATAATGATATTATTTTTATTATTCAATGTAAATTATTATTCTCACTAGTTTTAAAAATAATTAATTCTTAAAAGACTATTTATAATTTTTTTAGTAAATATTTTAAACAAAAAATTTATTATTTTATGTAGATTTATAATTTAGTGAAAAATTTTACTAAATATATTATAATCTAAATATATATTTTATCCTTTAGGAGGTGAGTAAAAAGGTATAAGTAATAAGTTATATTTGTAGATAATATTAAAATATAAGAAGTTAGGTGTGAAAGTATTTGGGATTTGAAGAATTGTTAAGAATAGCATTAATTGTTGCGTCAGTCATTCAGTTTTTTCTTTCCTTCATAAAAGGAAGAAGTATGAATAAAGAATATGGAGATAAATTATTTGTACTTAACACAGGATATGCAAAAAGAAGATTTTTGGCATTATTGTTTATAGGTTTAATAGCTTATTTTATTTATGTAATAATTACAGGGTATTTTACAGTGCTTGGAATATTTATAGTGGTTTATTTTTTATTAAGCATTTATGATTTCAGCAAACTGAAAATAATAACAAGTACTGGTATAGGTCAAAAAAGCTTTTATAGTAATTCTTATTATAATTTTACTGATTGGAACAATATTGTTGAATGGAATTGGTCTAAAGATAAGGATAATTTACTTATATTTAAGATTAGAAAGAATGAAAAGATACAAACTAAAGACTGGATGGTTTTAGCTTCAGAAAAAGAAGCTATAAATGAATTGTTTCAAAAATATACTGGTAGAATTTAATTAGTGCTATGGGTATAGGGTTCCAGATTGGAACCCTATATATATTCCTTAATAATACCTTTAACTACCTCTCCACCTATTATCATACCGGCTACAGGAGGAACAAAGGATATACTTCCAGGTATCTGTCTCTTAGCACTACATTTTTTTGTTCCGCCAGTACAAACGCAGCCCTCCTTGCAGGTAATCACTTCTTCTAATTTTGGCTTCATAGGTGTTTCATCAGAAAATAATACCTTTAAATTCTTAATGCCTCTTTTCCTAAGTTCATAGCGCATAACCTTTGCTAGAGGGCATATCTTAGTGTCATATATATCTACAATTTTAAATCTAGTAGGATCTAGTTTATTACCAGTACCCATGCAGCTTATTATATCTATATTATGTTTCTGGCACCAAACTATTAAAGAGAGCTTAGACGAAACTGTATCAATTGCGTCTACAACATAGTCTGTATCTAAAGGAATTATTTCAGCAATGTTATCTTCCTTTACAAAAGTCTGATGTATTTCAACAGTACATTTAGGGTTTATTCTTAGAACTCTATCTTTTAAAACCTCAACCTTCGGCTTGCTGATTGTATCAAAGTTAGCATGTATTTGTCTATTTATATTAGTTAGACAAACAGTATCATCATCAACTAGTATTAGATGTCCAACTCCGGCTCTAACTAAGGCCTCTAATGTAAAGCTTCCTACACCACCTAGACCGAAAACTACAACTTTGCTATTTGAAAGCTTTTCTAGGGCTTCTTTGCCTACTAAAAGTTCTGTTCTTGAAAGTGAATGCTGTTTCATAATTTATCTCCTCTGTTTATATTGATAAAAATATATAGTCTATACTTAGGCATCTTCAAAAAAATAACTAGTTAGTATGCTAGCCTATTTTGCGTCGTCAGAACCCTTAGATAGTGCTGACTATCTGCGGAATCTGCCTCCTTGTATGACACAAAATATCCGTCGCATCTTTGACTTGTTATTTTCTTTCAGATGCCTTAAATACAAAACTAATAATACATATAAGAGTATAGATTAATGCTTAATATTTTGTTTATAGAAAAGTAAATTGATAGTGTTTTACGTCATATAGTATATAGTAATATACGTAAATGTCAATATGAACTATAATAAAATTAATATTAACTTTATTAAAAGCGATATAATATATTAAATAAGAAGGAATATATATTTATGCTTAGTTTTATAAGGAGGATTTGTGATGGAGAAGTTGAGAATAGCTTTGTGTCAGATGATGGTTGTGGCAGATAAAAAAGAGAACATAGATAAGGCTGAAAAAATGATATACGATGCGGCGGATAAAGGTGCTAAAATTGTTTCTCTTCCAGAAATGTTTAATTGTCCATATGATAATAAACGCTTTAGAGAATATGCAGAGACTTTTTCGCAGGGTGAAACTGTAAAAATGCTATCAGGTGCTGCAAAGAAAAAAAACATTTATTTGATTGGTGGGTCAATTCCTGAGTTAGATGACCAAGGTAAAGTGTACAATACTTCTTTTGTTTTTGATAACAAAGGAAACTTAATTGGAAAACATAGAAAAATGCATTTGTTTGATATTGATATAAAAGACCATGTCAGATTCAGAGAATCAGAAGTTCTTACAGGGGGAAAAGATGTAACTGTTATTGATACAGAGTATGGAAAAATTGGAGTGGCAATATGTTATGACATAAGATTTCCTGAACTCATTAGAATTATGGCTTTAAAAGGAGCTAAATTAGTTTTTATTCCAGCAGCATTTAATATGACAACAGGACCAGCACACTGGGAAATATTATTTAAAAGCAGAGCTTTAGATAATCAAATATATGTAGCAGGAATCTCTGCCGCTAGAGATATTAATTATTCCTACGTAGCTTATGGAAATTCAATAGTAGCTAATCCTTGGGGGAAGGTAGTTGGTAGATTAGATGAGAAAGAAGCAATGCTCATAGAAGATATAGATTTCGATTATATAAATGAAGTTAGAGAATCGCTTCCTCTTTTAAAGCACAGAAGAGAAGACGTGTATAAAGTGAGCTTATTATAAACAGGATTGCTTAATCCTAGGTTCTTATGCTTAAGTTTAAGAACTTAGGATTTATTATTTGTTGTATACAATTTTAGGTGATAGAAAATTTTTTATATTTTATCTTTTTCGAAAAAAGAGGTATGACCACTAAAAGAGTGTATATTATTATAGTGTGTGTAAATTCATATATTTAAAATTAGGAAAGAGGTTTTAACATGAAGATGATTAGGCAACTCGCGATTATCCTTATAATTTGCTTTTTAGGTGAACTGCTTAGAAAAGTTTTTAATTTAGCTTTACCCGGTAATGTAATTGGAATGGTAATTTTATTTATCTGCCTATCCACTGGAATTATAAAGATAGAGGCAATAGAGGAGGCAAGTAAATTCTTCTTAGATCATTTAGCGTTTTTCTTTCTACCGGCAGGAGTAGGGTTAATAACTTCAGTAGGAGTTTTAAAAGATTACTGGCTGTATATTGTATTAATAACCATTATATCAACTATAGTTGTTATGGTAACAACAGGAATAACAGTACAATTATTTAAGAGGAGTTGAGTATCTTGAAAGAATTAATTTCTACACCATTATTTGGTATAATGCTATCTTTAATAGCTTTTGAAATAGGATGTATTATAAATAAAAAAACAAGGCTTCCTATATTTAATCCATTATTTATAAGTATAGTATTAGTAATAGCTTTTTTAAATATTTTTAATATAAATATTACTGATTATGATAAAGGCGGACAGTTTATCACTTTCTTTCTATCTCCTGCTACAGTAATATTAGCTGTACCTCTATATAAAAAGATAGAGCTATTAAAATCCCATGCAGTGCCAATAATTTCTGGGATAACAGTAGGTAGCATAGTTAGTATTATTACTATAATATTATTATGTAAATTATTTGGTTTACCAAAAACTATAAATGTGTCCCTAATACCGAAATCTATAACAGTACCTATAGGAATTGAGGTATCAAAACAGTTGGGCGGAATAACTTCCATAACTGTAGCAGTAATAATATTAACAGGAATAATTGGAGCGATAATAGGACCATATGTATGTAAGTTCTTTAAAATAAAGGATAAAGTGGCAATAGGTGTAGCAATAGGAACAGCTTCTCATGCTGTTGGTACTACAAAAGCGATTGAAATGGGAGAGATAGAAGGTGCCATGAGCAGTTTATCTATAGGTATCGCTGGAATTATAACTGTTATAATAGCACCTATTATAGCAAGGATTTTTCAAAGTTTAATATAAGTAGAAGGTTATGAAGCGGAAACTTGAATCCTACAGAAGCCCAAAAGTCCTATTTTAGATATAAGACTTTTAGGCTTTTACAATTATGTATATTTTATTATTACACTATAATTTTATAGTATTATCAGATGAGTTCATTTTCTCTACTATTGTATACATATTAGTGATTTCACCAACTGCTAGTTTTTCTTTTAAACCATAAAAATCTAGACAGGTTCCGCAGCTTAATACGTTAACGCCTTTTTCAGCAAGTTTCTTTATACTGTCTAAAGAATCTGATTCTTCAACAGTAAGCTTTACACCAGCATTTAAAAATAGTAAGTCTGAAGGTAAATTATCACTCTCGGAAAGAGCGTATAAATAGCTTTTCATTAAGGTTGCACCAAGCTTGTCATCTCCAAGTCCCATCTTATCAGTAGAAATAACAATTGTGAGCTTTTTAGTATCAAAACTCATAGGTTTGCATGAGCAGGCTCCTTTTGTAACAACAATATAATATAAGTTATCTTTTTCTTCAACACTGCTATTAAAACCATTGCTTTCAGCAAATTTAACTACGTTATTTTTGGATACTTCATTATCTACTATTACAGTAGCCTCACCTTCTTCTATAGCATCAAAGTATTTTTTTGTGTTAATAACTGGTTGTGGGCATTTTAAACCTTTGCAATCAATTGTATTTTTCATATTGTCATCATCCTCCTGAAATAAAAATAACAACATAATTATATATTATGAATATTTGGTTAAATTAATATATAAGAAATCAATTAAAAATAATTGTATAATTCTTAGGTAAATTATATCATAATGGTATATTTACAACTATAGTTTTTAATAATAGTAATAAGGCTAACTATAATGAAATATTATATAATTTAAAATAAATTAAGTAAAAATTAATAATCAGAAAATTCAAACATATAAGTTTGTAGGAGAAATTTGTGGTATTATGATATACGGTATTTTATGTTTATGACTTGATGAAAAGGCATAATAAATATAGAAAGGATTTTTGTAATGAAAGACTTTATTTATAATTCAATAGTTATTTTTCAGATAGCTACCTTTGTAATTACAATGTATTATTTGCTACTTTCGTTATTTGGGCTCTATAAAAAAGAAGATAAAGGTGTAGAAAGTTGTGAACCACAAAAAAGATTTGCGCTTTTAGTGGCGGCCCATAATGAAGAAATGGTTATTGGTAAGATTGTAGAGAGCTTATTGGAGATTGACTATCCTAAAGAAATGTATGATATTTTTGTTATAGCAGATAACTGTAACGATAACACTGCTAGCATAGCTAGAAAACATAATGTTAATGTTTTTGAAAGAAATGTTACTGATAAAAGAGGTAAAGGATATGCTTTGGAGTGGACGTTTGATAAAATATTTAAAATGGATAAAAAATATGATGCCATAGCTATTTTTGATGCTGACAACCTTGTTTCAAAAAACTTTTTAAGAGAAATGAACTATAAGCTGCTTCAAGGCTATAAGGTTGTACAAGGCTATATAGATAGTAAGAATCCACATGATTCATGGATTACTGAGTCATATTCTATAGCATTTTGGAGTGCTAACAGGTTATTCCAATTAGCTAGAGCTAATGTAGGATTATCAAATCAAATAGGTGGAACAGGATTTTGTATGGATACAGCAACCCTAAAGGAATTAGGATGGGGTGCTACTTGTCTTACAGAGGATTTAGAGTTTAGCTGTAAGTTGATTTTGAATGGACATAAGGTTGGCTGGGCACATGATGCTATAATATACGATGAAAAACCACTTACATTAAAACAATCATGGAATCAAAGAAAAAGATGGATGCAAGGGTTTGCTGATGTTGCATCAAGGTTTTTCTTTAAATTAATAAAGAAGGCTGTAAAAGAAAAAGACTTTGTAGCTTTTGATTGTGCATTATATGTTGTTCAACCATTTGTAGTATTATTACTGGCTGCAGCTACAATATTAACTTTTGCGCAAAATAGTACATCTGGATTAAATATATTTACTATAAATCAAATGATGAGTAATTACGGATTGGATAATGTTTGGAAAGTATTTTGTGTATTTCAATTTTTACTTACTCCGTTCATAATGGTTAAAGATAAAAAATTATCAAAATCATTATTTGCGATATTATCAGTATACTCATTAAATGTTTTTGTATATACTCGTTTGATAAACTTTTTAGATACTCAAGATTTTATAATTATATTATTTGTGCATGTAGCATACACTGTAGCATTTTTGTTGATTACTTATATGATTCTCGGAAAACATAATTTCTTAATGTTCTTTAGATACCTTTTATATGGTATATATACATTAACCTGGATTCCAATAACAATACAGGGAATAATGGATAAAGACAATAAAGAATGGAGTCATACTAAACACGTTAGACAGATAAGTATCCAAGAAGTCGAATAATAAATATAACTCTTTAACATATATACAAGCCTGAAATAACAAATTAAGTTATTTCAGGCTTGTATTTTATATTAATTGTTTTCTTTCGTTAAAAAAGCATCTATAAGATAAATAGCAGGCAACAAAGGCTGCTATTGAGGTAGTTGACAACAGCATAAAGGTAACCATTATCTGAAATCTTATAGCTTGTAGTGGGGAGGTACCAGCTAAAATTAAACCTGTCATTGTTCCAGGTAAAGAAACAATTCCTAAAGTTTTCATTGAATCGATAGTAGGAAGCATTCCTGTTTTTATAGAATCCCGTATTATATCAATAGAAGAAGGTAATATATCTGCTCCCAAAGCTAGCTTTGTCTCAATTTCAGCTCTTCTATTTTTGAAATTTGAAGTTAACTGTCTGTAACAGAGGCCAATGGCTACCATTGCATTGCTAATAACCATTCCACCTATAGGTATTATTTCATAAGGCTCATATTTGATTGCTTTAGATACTATTAGAACCAACATAGTAGTTATGGTACCGCTGGATATTGCACAAAAGGATACTAGAATTCCATGTTTTATTCCTTTGGCTCTATTAGATGCATTATGTGATGCGCTTAGTATCATAAATAGCAGCAATAAGCTTGTGAATATAGGATTTTTAAGTCCAAAAATGAAGTTTAGAATATAACCTATAATAGAGAGTTGAACTATAGCTCTAACCACACCTATAATAGTTTCTTTCTCTAGATTTAGTTTTTGATATCGTGAAAAAACAAGTGATATAATAATTAAGGATGATGATATAAGGAGAGAGGATATATTCATTGTGTTACTCATAATTATCTCAGCACCTCCAGAGACTTCAGAGAGCCATTTTCTATAGTTAAAATCTTATTTGCATACTTTCTACTTTGTTCAGGATTGTGAGTAATCCATAGAATAGTTACACCCTCCTTATTTAAATTATTTATAATATTTTCTACTATTTTTGTATTATCTACATCCAGAGCAGAAGTTACCTCGTCTAAAAGTAAAGCTTCAGGTTTAAATATCAAAGATCTTATCAAAGATATCCTTTGTTTTTCACCACCAGATAAGTTTGTTATATCCTTTTCTAAATAGTCTGTAGACATATTAAAAATATTTAAAAGATACTTTACTCTATTCATATCTGCTGTTTTATTTCTAATTTTATAAGGGAAAACTAAGTTTTCTAATACGTTTTCTCCAAATAGATATGGAGTTTGAAAACAATAGCATATATTTTTTCTAATTTCAATTGGATTATAGTCTAGCATGTCTATACTTTTATAAAGTATTTTGCCACTGCTTGGTTTATGTAAATGACTGCACAACTTTAAAAGTGAGCTCTTTCCACTTCCAGATGGACCAACTATGGAAATAAAATCTCCAGCTTCAATTTTAAAAGATAAATTTTTTATAATAAAGTTATCTTCATTTGAAAAATAAACATTAACAAATTCTAATAAGGACAAATTTATCACCTCGCATTTTATATGATTACACAATCTGTAATTATACACTCGAATAATAAAAATTTAAAGAGAGATAAAGTAAAATCTGTATTAAAGTTAAAATTTAATATATATTTTAGGAAAAAGAATATTGAGCCTAATATTTGGGAAAATATATTTTGAGAGGAGTGTATATGGCATGAATAGTATTGATAAAAAACATAAATATGAACATACCAAAGAATACGCTGAAGAACTTTTTGCAAAAGATATGTGTATGGGAGAAGTAATGAAAAAGACTAACTTAACAGAAGAAAAAATTGCTGAAACGAGAAAAAAATTAGATGAAGAAGAATAAACTATACTCAATAGACAAGTTTTCATATAAGTATACATCTAAATATGAAAATTTGTCTATTATTTTTTTATTAGTTCTGTAAGTAAGTTACATATTTAAATTGTTCAACATGATTGATATAATATATAATGAAAATTTAAAAGTGTTAATACTATTTGATAAAAGTATTTGACATATGAGGTGACATATGAAAGAAAATTTATATAGTATAGAGAAAAAAATAAAGCTTCAGCCTAATGAACAGTGTATTTGTGGCAGCGGCTTAAAATATAAAGAATGCTGCTTAGATAAAAATTTTGATTACAAAACTTTAGGTAAAAATTATGAAGGAAGAAATATAACTTTTAATTCCACTGAAATCAACGATCTTTATGAGGAGATTTCTAATTTTTTATTAAAAGATATTTTGGATAAAGAATTAAGTGTTAGTAAAGGAAAGGAATATTTGAAACACTTGTATAGAAATGCTGAAAATGGTACAAGTTATTTTACTAAATATGCATCATGTAAAAAAGGGTGTAGTGGCTGCTGTCATATATATATGGACTGTACTGCTATTGAGGCGGAACTCATAAGAGAATATATATTAAAAAACTTTAATGAAAAGCAAATTATGTCCTTAAATGATAAAATAAAAGAAACTATAAATCAAATACCAGAATATAATGAGATACTTGAAGCTAGTAATAAAATTGATTTGATTAATAAATATGGTGCTAAACATTTACCATGTATTTTTTTATCAGAGGACAATAGTTGTTCAATATATGATGTAAGACCTTTTAATTGCAGAAAGCTAATCAGCTTTTCAAAGAATAGTGATTGCATGGAGGGTGATATTATAGTTAAGCCTAATATATCTATAGATAATATTGTTTCCTATTCCATTAATCATCTTTCAATGAATATAACTAGATATAAAAAACTAAAGATCTATTCTAAAGATGAAGCGGAATATAAATCAATTTACAAATCAATTCAGCATTGGTTTATCAATGGTTTTAATGAGATTAATAGAAACCTATAACATACCTCGTTAATATCTTTTAATGAAAATAATGAATTAGTTTTATTATTTTTGTGAAAAATAATGATGGAGGTGTTGAATGTGAAAAAAGTTGCAGTTGAAAAAGGATTAAAGGATCTTGAGCAATACTTATCAAATGAAGGATACAGTGTAAAGGAATTTGAGATGAACAGTACAGAAAACTCAAGTTTTTATGATCAATTTGATGCAGTTGTTATAACTGGTGGAAGTGTAAATGTTATGGGATATGAAGACACTATGACTAAGACTCCTCAAATAATAGCAGATGGCTTAACAGCAGAAGAAATAAAAAGTCAAATTGATAGTAAAGCTGTAAAATAACAAGATATTTATAGTAAGAAAGCATAGGCAACTTGATGATATATAAGTCAGCTTATGCTTTCTTAGTTTTAGATTAAATAAATTGTAAATTTTTTACTTGCATGTATATTAATTTAATTATAAATTAATATAGTAGTAAAATTATACATGCAGCTAGGAAAGGTGATAACCATGGAAGAAAGATTGCAGAAATATATGGCTAGATGCGGAGTAGCATCAAGAAGAAAATGCGAAGAAATTATTTTACTAGGAAAAGTTAAGGTGAATAACAAGGTTGTTAACGAACTAGGATATAAAATTGATGCAGATAATGACAAGGTTACTGTTGATAATAAATTAATAAAGCCTGAAGAAAAAAAGGTTTATGTAGCATTAAACAAGCCTGAAGGGTATGTTTCTACAGTTAAGGATGAAAAAGGGAGAAAGACTGTAATTGATTTAATAAAAATTAAAGAAAGAGTGTACCCTATAGGAAGATTAGATTATGATACATCTGGGTTAATACTTTTAACAAATGATGGAGATATTTATAATAAAATAATACATCCGAGAGAGGAAAAAAATAAGATTTATATAGCAATTATTAAGGGGTTACCAACAAAAGAAGAGATAGAAAGATTCAAAAATGGAATAAACATAGATGGATACATTACAGCAAAAGCTTCATTTAAAGTTCTAAAAAGTAACAGTGATTGTTCAGAAGTGAAAATAATGATACATGAAGGCAAAAATAGACAGATTAGAAAGATGTGTGAAGCAATAAAACATCCTGTATTAGAACTAAAGAGAGTACAGATAGGAGATATTAAGTTAGGGGATTTACCTAAAGGCGAATGGAGATTCCTAAATGATGACGAATTAAACTATTTAAGGAAGCTATAAAGTGAAACTTGAATCAGATGGGAGTATTAGAGCAGGCATTCATTGGATAAAACGAGTCTTGGAAACGATTTACATAAGCAATAATATGTAAACAATGAAGGAAAGTTGTTGATTTAACAATAATAACATAATAAAATAATATAGAAATAGCTGTAAGGAGCGGAATTTATGTACAGATACGTTACAGACGTAAGTAAGCTATCACATTATATAGTAAAGAACTTTTGTATTAATTTTAGCATAGCAGTAGATGCTACATTAGGCAATGGATATGACAGTGATTTTTTAAGTGAAAACTTCGCTAAAATTTATGCTTTTGATATACAGAAATCTGCAGTTGATAAGTATGCAGAAAAAAACATAGATAATGTTTATCTAATTAATGATTCACACGAGAATTTTTCTAAATACATAAATGAAAAAGTTGATTGTATAATGTATAATTTAGGTTTTTTACCTGGAGGCGATAAGAATGTAACAACCAGGTGGGAATCTACCTTAAAAAGCCTAGAGGATGCTTTAAATATAATAGATAAAGGAGCGATTGTAAGCATAGCCCTTTATAGAGGACATGAGGAAGGAAAGAAAGAAGAAGAAGTGGTTATAAACTATGTTGAAAAACTTCCGAAAAATAAATATGGAGTTATGATTCATTCCTTTGCAAATAGAGATAATAATCCCCCAATTTTGATAATAATAGAAAAAAAGTAACTGGAGGTGAAAATTTTTATCAAATTAACAAATTTGATAAAAATAAATTATGAAAGATAAATTAGAATTAATAGCAGCAAAAGAATTCACATATTATGATGAAATGTATAAAGTAGTTGATTTTTTAAATAAAAATCTTAGTGAACAGGACCTTGTATTTGGGATAACTGAAAGAGATGATAAACATATAATAAACATTTATAAAGAAAAGTGATTAACAATTGAAAGGTATATTGAAAAATAGTTCAATAAATGTTAAAATGAAATAAATATTTCATAATTATTGCAAAAAAAGGGGATTGGAAAGAAAGGACTGAAAGACATGGATGATGGAAATAAACAAGATCTAATGAGAACGATACAAATTAAATTTCCTAGACTTAGTAAGGGACAAAAGCTAATTGCTGAATACATTTTAAAGCATTATGATAAAGCAGCATTTATGACAGCAGCGAAGCTTGGTGTAAGTGTTGGTGTAAGTGAATCTACTGTAGTTAGATTTGCAAATGAACTAGGATTTACAGGATATCCTAAATTGCAGAAGGCTCTACAAGAGTTAATAAAAAATAAACTTACCACTGTTCAGAGAATTGAACTATCTAATGATTTTGTCAGTGAAGAAAGTGCATTAAAAGGTGTTCTTAAATCCGATATGGAAAATATAAGAGCAACTCTTGAAAAGATAAATCATAAAACTTTTGAGGATGTTGTAAATAGCATATTTACTGCTAAGAAGATATATATTATTGGTCTTAGAAGTTCAACTGCACTTTCTGAATTTTTAGGTTTTTATTTGGGATTAATTTCAGACAATGTTAAAGTAGTTGGATATGGAATAAGTGATATATTTGAACAGATGATTAATGTAACTGGAGATGATTTGGTTATTGGTATAGGGTTTCCACGTTATGCAGCAAGAACTATTGAATCATTAGCGTTTGCTCAAAGTAGAGGTGCAAAAGTTGTTGCTATCACTGACAGTTTACTGTCACCATTAGCAGCTAGAGCAGATTATACATTAATAGCTCAAAGCAATATGGCTTCATTTGTTGATTCATTAGTTGCACCTTTAAGTGTAATAAATGCATTAATAATAGCTGTTGGTTTAAGGGAAAAAGAAAAGATATCCTCTACATTTACAGATTTGGAAGGCATTTGGGAAGAATACCAAGTGTATTCATTTAAAGAAAGTGATTAAATTTTAAAAGGAGAAGTTTTATAATTTCTCCTTCATTTTCTATTTAAAAAATTTTTAAAATAATCAAATTTTTTTAAAAAATAAGGAGGAAAAAAAGAAATATTGGAGAATATATAATATTGTAAGATGCATCACGCAATAAATAGTGATGAATAATATACATAATCATGGGGAGGGTTTTTATAATGACAAAAGAAAGAGTATCAGCTTATATCAATGGAGTTATTGAAAACGTTAAGAAAAGAAACGGCAGCGAACCAGAATTTCTACAAACAGTTGAAGAAGTTTTAGGTTCTTTAGGACCAGTACTTGAAAAACATCCTGAGTACATGGATGAAAACCTTTTAGAAAGATTCTGTGAACCAGAAAGACAAATCATGTTTAAAGTTCCATGGACAGACGACAACGGAAACGTACAAGTTAACCGTGGATTCAGAGTACAATTCAACGGAGCTATAGGACCTTACAAGGGAGGACTTAGATTCCATCCATCAGTTTACATAGGAATAATCAAATTCTTAGGATTTGAGCAAATATTAAAGAACTCATTAACTGGCCTTCCAATAGGTGGAGGTAAAGGTGGTTCAGACTTCGACCCAAGAGGAAAGTCAGATGCTGAAATAATGAGATTCTGTCAAAGCTTTATGACTGAACTTTATAGACATATAGGACCAGACGTTGACGTTCCAGCTGGAGATATCGGAGTTGGCGGAAGAGAAATAGGTTACCTTTATGGACAATATAGAAGAATCAGAGGAGCTTTTGAAAATGGAGTTCTTACTGGTAAAGGCTTAACTTATGGCGGAAGCTTAATAAGACCAGAAGCTACTGGATTCGGCGTATCTTACTATTGCCAAGAAATGCTTAAGCATGAAGGAACAGACTTGAAAGGCAAAACAGTTGCTGTATCAGGCTTCGGTAATGTTGCATGGGGAGTATGTCAAAAAGTTAGCCAATTAGGCGGTAAAGTTGTAACTCTATCAGGACCAGACGGATATATCTATGATCCAGAAGGAGTAACAGGAGAAAAGATAGATTACATGGTAGAAATGTTAACAATAAACAAAGGTGCAAGAATTAAAGATTATGCTGATAAATATGGTGTTCAATTCTTCCCAGGAGAAAAACCATTTGGAGTTAAAGTTGATATCGTAATACCATGTGCAATTCAAAATGACATTAAAATAGAAGAAGCTAAGAAAATAGTTGAAAACGGAGTTAAATTTGTTTGTGAAGCTGCTAATATGCCTTGTACAAACGAAGCTGTTGAATACTTCCAAAAGAACGGCGTAATAGTAGGACCTTCAAAGGCTGCTAACGCTGGTGGAGTTGCTACTTCAGCTCTTGAAATGTCACAAAACAGCATGAGATTAGCTTGGACTGCAGAAGAAGTAGATGCAAAATTACACCAAATAATGGTTAACATCTACAACAACTGTAAGAAAGCATCAGAAGACTATGGTTTTGGATATAACCTAGTTGCTGGAGCTAACATTGCAGGATTCGTAAAAGTTGCTGAAGCAATGCACCAACAAGGAAACTACTAGAAATTACAGGAGAGAATCTTTAAATAGGTTCTCTCTTTTTATTTGTATAAGTTTAATTTAATATGAGTGTAAGTATCTAAAATAATTCCATATTATTGTATAGAGTTTGAGCCACATTAATTTAAATCTTAATGGACAAAATAAATAGTAGAATTATTTGAAAAGGAGAACTAATCATGGATATAGAAAAGATTGTTGAAATTTTTGAATCACGAGGTGTAATTGATGTAACTTATAATGGAAATCCAGTTTGGATAGAGAGTATCAGTAAGGAGAGCAACGAAGTAAGGGTTAAAAATATAAAAACAAATGAAGAGTTTATGGTAAGCGCTTCTAAGTTAAAGGAGGGCTAATGTTTTATATCTATAAGCTTACGAAGATGATATACATTTAAAATAAGCACTGACACAAAGTCGATGCTTATTTTAAATGTATTAGTATTATGTAGCAATTCAAAGAAATTTTACATTACTTCTTCGTTTGAAAAATTTAATGTTTTGGCTTTAATATATAAATTATTACGTCGAATTTCTAGACTTTTTATAGACCATATACATTCCTCTATAAGGTGTAGGTCATCCGTTTCATTCCATTTATTGTACTCATTTTCTATTCTTAAGTTAACATCATTAATAGATTCTAAAACCTCTTTTAAATTCATAATACCACCCTTCATTATAATTTTATTAATTGTGTAAAAATGTGTTTTATATAGATATATTTTAGAATCAATAGTCTTATGCTATAAATATTGCTATTTGTATGAATAGAAAGTGTATTGGTGAAAAAATTTAGAATATAATAAAAATTTACAATTTCATAACACAAAATAGAAATAGAAATGATACACTAAATTTGAGGTGATAATATTGGAAGTTCGTTTAAATGTAGAACAGTTTAAATTGCTTGCACTTAAATATCAACAAGAAAAGAAAAAAGGGAAAAAAGATTTAAGTAATTACATTGCGGACAGATCATTTCGAATAAAGAAACGTTGCGGATATTTTAAATAAAGATAAACCCCATATTTCAAAAAAGTATGGGGTTTATAAACAATCTAAGCTGGTAATATAAATACCAGCTGTAGAATTTTATAAAGGAAGTATAATAATGGGGATATATATTAGATTATAACCACATAGAACTAAGTTAAACACATAATGTGAAAGTTTTCAAAAAGCTTATACAATATGTGTTTAATTATATAGAATAACATTTATATATAGCTATATTTTACATTATATGGAGTTTTTGCTTTAAACTTTATAGAATAATTAAGTTTAAACTGTACAAACTGTAAATACAAAGCATAGTACAAATTTTAAAAAAGGAGGAACAAGATTATGGCAAATAGAAATAATAGAGTACTAGTTCCACAAGCTAAGCAAGGGTTAGATCAATTTAAGATGGAGTCAGCAAGAGAGGTAGGAGTAAACTTAAAAGAAGGCTATAATGGAGATCTTACTTCAAGAGAAGCTGGATCAGTAGGTGGAAATATGGTTAAAAAAATGGTAGAAGCTTACGAACAAGGTTTAAAATAATAAATAATGAATAAATAGAAAGTCTACATTCTTTTGATTAAGAGTGTAGACTTAAATAATTTATCAAATATATATTTGACAGAGGCGCTGGTGAAATACTGGTGCTTATTTTTTTAGAAAATTATTATTAAAACTAAATAGAAGTAAAAAATGTATATACCAATAAATTATAAAATACGTAATATTATTACATAAGTTCCTTCTAATGCTACGCTTAAAGTAGAAAGGAGGGATATTGTGGATAAAGTTGAAGAATTGATAATTAAAATTGACGAAATGAGAAAAACTATGTGCGACTTAATTGATGAGCGGACAGGCTTAGTGGATCAAAAAGTAGTACAAGCCAGTCAAAACCTTGACGAAGTTCTTAATTCCTATCACAAGCTTTTGGAAAGTAAAAAAGAAAGTAGTCAAGAAGTCTAAGAAAGGAGGAGAGACAAAGGAGGTCTCTCCTCCCCTTATGTCCAAACCGCCATCGAGGAATGGCAGAATTTATATAAATAAGAGGCTATATGTCCCAATGTAGTAGCTAAAAAGTAAGTGTTATTTTTTATGGTTGATTTGATTATTATCATTAAGCAAATCGTTAAGTGGTGTTAAATGAACTTCATCATAATTTACATAGTCAGCTGGGTTTTCAACAATTTTAGGGTTAGAAACAAATGCACTAGCGAAGTCAGCGATTGAAGCTTTGTCTTTATTATTTAATTTATCAGTCATAGTATCACCTCCATTCTTTATAGTGTACAGATAAAAGATAAATATGAGGTCTTATAAAAATTAAGTATAGATACAACAGTAGAACGACTAAGAGCTGCATGAGAAGAAAGAGATGATATTATAAAGAAGACGAAAGAAGCAAAAGCATAGATTCAAGGATATCTATTATTTATTATAGTATTTTGCTACTTAGCCATTGTTGAGAAAGTAATAGTGTTTTCTCTAGTGATAGCGTTTTATTTTGGATAATCTATTGCTAGACAGGCGCCCAGATGCACCAAAAATTATAAACCAGTAGATGTAATTAATGATATGAAATGATAAAAATAAAGGAATTTCTTCAAAAATGTAGAATAATAATTAATATTAGTATTATAGGGGGAATTTTAAATGAAAAAATTTATAAGTACTATTTTAGGGTTAATATTATTATTAAGTCTTACTGCGTGTGGCAATACTGCCCAGAGTACCAGCAATAATAAGAACTCAGAATCAAGTAAGCCTCTATCAAAAGAGGAATTTCAGCAGATGTATTCAAATCCTGATAAGTTTAAGGGCAAAACAGTTGACTTTTACGCAAGGGTATTTGGAGAGCCTGAGAAAGATGGCGAAGGTACATATCTTCAAGCATGGCTAAATCCTAAAGATTCTAGTAATAATATAATAATAGCAATTAATGATGCTAAATTAGATGTTAAAAGAGATAATATTATACATGTTGTAGGTGTCGTTGAAAAAAAATATGAAGGAAAAAATGCTTTTGGAGCAACAATAACAGCTCCTGTTATCAAGGCTTCTAAAATTGAAAAGACTGATTATACAACAGCATTTGATCCAGCTATTAAAACAGTTGATTTAAACAAGGAAATAGATCAACAGGGGTATGTAATGAAAATTAGCAAAGTTGAATTTTCAAAAGAGAACACTAGAGTATATTTAAGTATTACTAACAATTCAAAAGAAAGGTTTAACTTTTATAAGTATAATTCTAATGCAGTTCAAGGTAGTAAACAACTTAAGTTAAAAGATAACTATGAACAGAAGTTACCTGATATAAAAACTGAAATTCTTCCTGGAGTGAAAGAAGAAGGAGTACTGAATTTTGAACCTATGGATGTAAATGGCGAAAATGTAAAAATTATATTAGAAGGTACCTCACAAAATTACGAACTTAAACTTGATCCATATTCTTTTGAAGTTCCATTGAAATAATTTATAATAAAGGATAGGCACTAAAAGTTTATATAACTCTTAGTGTCTATTTTTATTAATATTCAAAGCCATTAATACATTATTTTTGCTTTTTTAACAATAACTTAATTAAGAATATTTTTAACTTACCATAATTTTTTCTATTTATGTTTTACCTTTGAGTCTGTATCTTTAGGATGCAGACTCATTTAAATAAAATAATAAGCTTTGCACAATAGATATTAGTGCTTTATAATAAATCATTGTAAAAGTTAACTAGTATGTTTGCAAAATTGTTTGCAAAAGCACTTTAAATTAATTTTCCTAATACTGTTAACAGCTTTAAACCTAAGCATATCAATAGCTTCACATATTAATATAGTTGTTGAATAAATAATTATATTATATTACTATAATATAGATAATTAATATTATACATATTGATAAATTATATAATCAGCGGCTTGAATATGCATAAAATAAAAGGATGGTGATGTAATGGCGAAGGTCGTAGTAATCGGAGGAGGTCCAGCAGGTATGATGGCAGCTTTAGCTGCTGCAGATAAGCATACTGTAATATTAATAGAAAAAAATGAAAAATTAGGCAAAAAATTATTTATAACAGGTAAAGGTAGATGTAATATAACTAATGCAAAAGATATAAGTGAATTTTTTGATTATATACCTGGTAATCCGCACTTTTTATACAGTTCACTCTATACCTTTACCAATGAAGATACTATGAAGTTTTTTGAAAATGTTGGTGTCAAATTAAAGATAGAAAGAGGAGAAAGAGTATTTCCTGAATCTGATAAATCCTCTGACATAATAGGAGCCTTTCAAAAAGAACTACATAGAAAAAAAGTAGATGTAAGATTAAGTAGTAAAGTTAAAAAAATCATAAGTAATGATAATAATATAGAGGCTGTTCAACTTGAAGATAATACAGTTATAAAAGGTGATTATTTTATATTATGCACAGGTGGAATGTCCTATCCTCAAACTGGGTCCAGTGGAGAAGGGCATAAATATGCTAAAGATTTAGGTCACAGTATAACAAAAATTGCGCCCTCTCTAGTTCCTGTAGAAGTAAAGGAGCCATGGATAAAAGAGCTTCAGGGACTTTCTCTTAAAAATATACAGTTAACAATACTAGATAGTAAAAATAAGTCCCTTTTTAAGGAGTTCGGTGAAATGCTCTTTACTCATTTTGGGATTTCAGGACCTATAGTATTAAGTGGAAGTAGAGTAGTAACTGAAGGAAAAAACTTAAAAGCTGTTATAAACTTAAAGCCAGCATTATCTCAAGAGGAGCTTGATAAAAGAATACAAAAGGATTTTGCTAAATATATCAACAAGGATTTTAAAAACTCTCTAGATGACTTACTTCCTAAAAAATTAATTGATATAATTATTAGGTTTTCTGAAATTGACCCTGATAAAAAAGTCAATTTGATAACTAGAGAAGAAAGAAAGAAATTGGTACACCTTTTGCAAAACTTTACTTTAGAAATAAAGGGATTAAGACCTATAGTGGAAGCTATAGTTACTGCAGGAGGAGTTAGTGTTAAAGAAATAGACCCTTCTACAATGCAGTCTAAGATTATACATAACTTATATTTTGCAGGTGAAGTAATAGATGTAGATGCCTATACTGGAGGATATAATATTCAAATTGCTTTATCTACGGGATTTTTAGCGGGAATTAAGGTTGGTGAAAATCAATGATAGCTCTTAGAGGTGCTACTACTATTTCATGCAATTGTGAGGAAGAGATAAAAAAGTGTTCAGTGGAATTGTTTGATCAACTAATTAAAAGAAACAATTTAGAACTCGATAAGATTCTTACAATTGAATTCTCTTGTACTAGAGATATTACACAGTCTTATCCAGGCAAGTTTATAAGGGAGAACTTCGATGTTAAACATGCAGCCATAATGCATTTTAACGAGATGTACGTTGAAGACGATGTAGAGGCATCTATACCCTTATGTATTAGAATTTTAATACTTGCAGACACAAATCAACAAAATAGAGAGTTTGTATATTTAAATAATGCCAGAAATTTAAGGAAAGATTTATTTAGCGAATAATAGTAAAAATTAAAGGATTTTAAACACTTTTATAGAATATATAAAGATAGTTTAAAATGTGTTACCTTTGGAAAGGCGGAATGCAACTTTGAATATATCTGTAGCAATTGATGGACCTGCTGGAGCAGGAAAAAGCACTATTGCAAATATGATAGCTGAAAGATTTAAATTAATGTATATAAACACTGGCTCAATGTACAGAGCAGTTACACTTATGGCAATGAGAAATAATATTGACTTCTCTGATATAGAAAGCCTATGTAAACTTACAAATTCACTAGATATGCATTTTGAAAATGATAAACTTATAGTTAATGGAGAAGATGTTTCCGAGGAAATTAGACTTCCAGAAGTAAGTAATAATGTGTCTAATTATGCGGCTATTCCGGGAATTAGAGAAATATTAGTTAAACTTCAACAAAATATGTCACATAAATATAATGTTATTATGGACGGCAGGGATATAGGAACTGTCGTTCTTAAGAATGCTCCACTTAAGTTTTTCCTTACAGCAAGTGCTGAGGAGAGAGCTAAAAGAAGGTGCAAAGAGTTTGAAGATAAGGGAATAGACACAGAATATAATAATGTACTTAATGATATACTAAAAAGGGATTATATAGACTCTAATAGGAAAAGTAATCCCTTATGCAAAGCACAAGACGCTATTGAAATAGACTCTTCAAAACTTTCAATAAGTGAAGTTGTAGAAGTTATTTCTGATTATGTAAAAGAATATATTGAAAAAAACAATTAATAGTTGAAGGTGAATTTATATGCAAGTTATATTAGCTGACAAGGCAGGTTTTTGTTTTGGAGTAAAAAGAGCTGTAGACGAAGCGGTAAATATTCAGAATAAATACAATAAGAAAATATATACCTTAGGGCCATTAATTCATAATACTGATGTAGTAAATTATCTAAAAGAAAGGGATATATATCCTATTAATATAGAAGATATAGATAAATTAGAAAAAGGTGATGTTGTAATTATACGTTCACATGGAGTGCCTAAAAAAATTTACGATCTTCTTGAAAGTAAAGAAATCAATGTAGCGGATGCAACTTGTCCTTATGTTTCTAATATACACAAAAAAGTAAAAAAATATTATGATTTAGGATATTCTGTACTTATTGTTGGTGATAATAGTCATCCTGAGGTAATTGGTATCAATGGTTGGTGTAATGATGAGGCGACTATAACAAAGGATGGTTCAGATTTAGATAAACTTCCTGGCAAGTTATGTGTTGTATCACAAACAACGGAAAAACAATCAAATTGGGAAAAGGTTTTAAATATAGTTGTTAAGAGATGTAAAGAATTTATTGCCTTTAATACTATATGCAGTGCTACAGAATTAAGACAAAAGGCAGCAGGGGAAATCTCTAAGAAGGTAGACATGATGATAATTTTGGGAGGACGCAATAGTTCCAATACCACTAAGCTCTATGAGATCTGTAAAGATAATTGTTCTAATACTATTCATGTTGAAAATTCAGGAGAAATACCTGATGATATAATTAATTCTAATAAAATAAAAACTATAGGTGTTACGGCGGGGGCTTCAACACCAGATTGGATAATAAAGGAGGCAATTTCAAAAATGGGTGATGATAAAAATTTAGAACTGAATGAGCAGCTAGCTTACATGGAGCAGAATGACAAGCCAATAATAGTAGGAAAAATTATTAAAGGGAAAATAATTTCTGTAGGTGAAAAGGAAGCTTTCCTAAATATAGGATATAAGGCTGATGGAATACTTCCTAAAAATGAAGTAGTAAAAGATGATTCCACAAACCTTAATGATGTTATTCATGAAGGTGATGAGTTAGAAGTAAAAATTATAAGAAGAAAAAATGAGGACGGATATGTAGTACTATCAAGAATAGAACTTGAGAGAGAAGAAGCTTATAAAGAACTAAAAGAAGCTAGTGAGCAAAATAGATTAATTAAAGTATTGGTTAAAGATGCGGTAAATGGAGGACTAGTAGCAAGTTTTAAAGGAATTAGAGTATTTATACCAGCATCACACTTAGAACTTTTTCATGTAGATAACCTTAATCAATACATAAATAAAGAATTAGAGGTTAACCTAATTGAATTTAAAGAGGAGAGAAAAGGAACTAGAATAGTAGGCTCAAGAAGAGAATCATTAAAATTAGAAAAAGAAAATAAAGAAAAGGAAACATGGAGCTCACTTGAAAAAGATACTATTGTAGATGGTGAAGTAAAAAGACTTACAGACTTTGGTGCTTTCGTTGATGTACAAGGAGTTGATGGACTACTTCATGTATCTGAAGTATCCTGGGGTAGAGTAGGAAAACCTGGAGATGTGCTTAGCATAGGAGACAAAGTAAAAGTTTATATATTAGATTTGGATAAAGAAAATAAAAAATTATCTCTATCTATGAAGAAGGCCATGGAAGATCCTTGGACTAATGTAGATATTAAATACCCTATAGGCAATATAGTTTTAGGAAAAGTTGTTCGTTTTGCAAATTTTGGAGCTTTTGTAGAATTAGAGCCAGGAGTTGATGCATTAGTTCATATATCACAAATCAGTCATAAGAGAATAAACAAACCAGAAGATGTTTTAACTATTGGTGAAGAAATTAAAGCAAAAATATTAGAAGTTAATAAAGAAAATAAAAAAATAGGATTAAGCATTAAGGAAGTAGATGAAATTTAAAAAATCTTTATCCGATGACTACCCGCTCTAATACTCCCGCTTCTCCAAGCGGGAGTAAAGAGCAGCTACGTCCCTGGATAACGATTTCTAAGCATCAGGTGGAGTTAAAACTTCATCTGATGCCAAGAACTCTGTTTATAATGAACTCATATATTTCTGAATAGAAATATCTATAAAACTTATTTAAAAATGCGTGTAATAAAGTGTTTATATGCACGCATTTTTTATTATTTTTCAATAAGATACATAGAAAAAAAGAGAAAAGTTTAAAAAATCAGAGTTTTATAGGTGTATTATTAAAAAAATAGCTATATATATTGACTTTTTTGTTATTTTTGATAAAATTTAATTGTTATATTTTTATGTAAGGGGGTAAATACGGAGAATGCATGAATTAGGACGTCATATTTTAGCAGAAATTTATGGATGTAATTCTGAGATTTTAAACAATAAAGAATTTATAGAAAAGATAATGGTTGACTCTGCTTTGAAAGCAGGTGCCGAAGTTAGAGAAGTAGCCTTTCATAAGTTTAGTCCACAAGGTGTAAGTGGGGTTGTTATTATATCAGAATCTCATTTAACTATTCACACTTGGCCAGAACTTGGTTACGCCGCTGTAGACGTATTTACTTGTGGTGATAAGATAAATCCATGGGACGCATGTAATTACATGACAGAAAAATTTGAAGCAAAGAACATGACTGCTACTGAAGTAAAAAGAGGAATCTTTGAACAGCCAGTATCAGTTAAGGCGTCAAATATATAGAGGACCATCGACATCGATGGTCTTTTATTTTTTAATAAATAAATGTAATAATTTCTGCTTTCCATAATATAATTTACTAGAGAGCTTATGGGAGGTAGAAAAGTGGAAGATAGAAGCATTAATTCCATTGATAAACTTTCAGAAAAAGAAATAAGAATGGTAAATAGAGTTTTAGAAAATTACAGTTTTGATGTTATTAAGTTTGTTAAAGTAAGAAGTGCCTATAAATTGGAAACTTCTTTTGGAAATATATGCTTAAAAAGAATGAAACATGGTGAACACAAACCTCTTAATGGAAGTATATTGGTTCAAGAGCTTGTTGACAAAGGATTTTATAATATAGCAAAATATTACAAAACAAAAAATGATAGAATATATGTAAAATATAGAAACTCATTTTTTTATGCCACTGAATGGATTGATGGAGAAGAATGTAATTTAGATAGTATAGAAGAAGCAAAAAATTGTGTAAAATTATTAGCACATTATCATATAGCTTCAAGTAATATAGATATTAAAAGACTTAAAATTAAAAATAATTTAAAAAATTGGCCTGTGATTTTTAAAGATAACCTTCAGGACTTAGAAAAATTTGAGAGAATTATAAATAGAAAAAAGATTAAAAGCGGATTTGACATTGCCTTTGGTAATTATATAGAGAGTATATATCATAGAGGTATG
The DNA here is from genome assembly GCF_030915445.1 of Clostridium sp. OS1-26. Lineage (GTDB taxonomy): Bacteria > Bacillota > Clostridia > Clostridiales > Clostridiaceae > Clostridium_AM. Next base: position 5,668,206 of record NZ_CP133264.1, on the reverse strand, counting down.
GTTGCTCTCAATTTTCTAAATACTTCTGAGTATTATAAGTTGTCAAGACAAGCTAGTCAGAATAAAACTATATGTCATGATAGCTTTTACTATCAAAACATCATTAAAAAGGATGGAGAGTACTATATAATAGACTTAGATAGCATAATAGTAGATCTTCATGTAAATGACCTAGGAAAGCTTATAAGGCGCCTGATGTTTAAGAGAAGCTATAAATGGGATTTTGAAAAAGCTAAGATATTAATGGAAGAATATAATTCTATTAGCAAGCTTGATAAAAGTGAGTTAGAAGTAATGTTAGCTTTAATTATATTCCCTCATAAGTTTTGGAAGCTTGGTAAAAAACGATATATAAAGCATAAAGAATGGAATGAATCTAAATATATGCATAAGCTAAACAGATTAGTAAGATACAATGATAACCAAAATAATTTTTTGGAAGATTATTTAAATTACCTTAAAGATTACCAGTAAGGGTTTTGACATAGATATAATTAAGTTTTATACTAATATTGAACTAGAATTAATAATAAAATACGACATGGGGATAAATTTTATGTATGAATGTGTAGGATTAAATAAAAGAAACCTTATTTGTTTTGAAGAGTTAAATAAAGCTAGATATGAATTTAACACCTTAAATGAGGACTTTTTCGAAATCTACAATAAATGCAATTTTGCTCAACAAATTCTTTTAAGAAGAAGAGTTAAATTACTAAAAGACGATTCAAAATATATAGGCTATATATGGTCGGATATGGGTGATAAAAATTCATGCTGTATAAACGCTATAAGCGTTTTAAAGGCAATAGGTAATATGAAGACTAATATGCTATATAAAACTCTGATAGACACTATAAAAAGAAATTATTCAATAACCTATCTATGTGAAAGTAACAATTATAATTATGAGATTTTAAAGGATGTAGGGTTTAGAAAAAGAGGGGACCTTAGTTCTCTATTCTAATGTTTCAGAAAATATTCCTTTGTATTCAAATGAGGAATTGGAATTTGAGATTTTAAAAAGAGAAAGAGATGAGCAAAAAAGATGTGAAATTCAGAATGAGGTCTTTAGAGATGATAACAGAGTGCCATTAAGCATAGAAGATATTTATTTTGATCAGGTACAAAGTTATTATTTCGATAAAGGTGCCGTATTTTTAAAAAAAGATGGAGAATATATTGGATATGGTCAAATAATAATTGAAGATAGTATTCCAGTTATAGTTAATTTTGGTATATTAAAGGAATACAGAGGTAATGGTTACAGTAAAGCTTTTTTAAGTTATCTTTTAAAAATAATAAAGGATACTGGATTTAAAAATGTAAAAATAAAAGTAAAAAATACTAATATTCCTGCAGTAAATTTATATGAAAAGTTAGGGTTTAAGATTAAAAATGAAGTGTGTACGTGGGAATTAAAGAGATAATTTATAAAAAAACACCCCATAGCTAAATTATGGGGTGTTTGTAATTTCTATTTATGAGTCTCTTTGTATTGTCCTACTACCATTTTTCTATATACTGGCAATAATTATTTTATTACATTTTCCATAGGAATATGAACTGTTTTAAATTCAAACATAGATTCATATTGAATTTGCCTAAAATATGCTCTGTCTCCAATACAGTCACATCTTATACAGTCATTAGTTTCTCGAATGTTGTTCAATTCACCAATATTGTTTAAAACTTTAGCATCATACATATAAACCCCTCCTTTTATTAGGAGTAGTTTTACCTAAAAGGGGAGTTTTATACAACTAAATTACATACAATATTAGTAAAATTTTGCAAGAACTTTTCCTAATCTTTTCATTCCTTCAACTATTTTCTCTTCATCCATACATGAATAATTCATTCTAAAGAAGTTAGGATGTCCTCCGTTAGGGAAGAATGAACCGCCTGGAACATAAGCAACATTTTCTTTTAATGCTTCCTTTAATACGTCAGCAGCATTAAGACCTTCTTTTAATTCTACCCATGTAAATAATCCACCAGTTGGGAATGTGTATTTTATTCCTTCTGGGAAATATTTCTTTATGCTATCAATCATAAGATCTCTACGATTCTTATAAACTACTTTTATTTTTTCAATGTGTTCATTTAAATCATGAGTTTCCATGAATAAAGCAGTTAGTCTCTGGTCGAATGAGCTACACTGTAAGTCAGCGCCTTGTTTTACTACTATATATTTTTCTAATATTTGTGGTGCTGCGCATATCCAACCAATTCTTAATCCAGGACAGAAAGTTTTTGAGTATGTTCCAAGATAAACAACCCAACCTTCTTTATCAAAACTTTTTATTGAAGGATGTCTTTTACCTTCAAAAATAAGATCTCCATATGGGTTGTCTTCAATTACTGGAACTTTATATTCAGCAGCTAATTCTGCTACACGCTTTCTTCTATCATCTGACATTGTTCTTCCAGTTGGATTTTGGAAATCTGGTATAGTATATATCATTTTAGTATTTGGATTAGCTTTTAATGCTTTTTCTAATTCATCGACTATCATACCATTGTCATCCATTGGTATTTCAACAAAATTTGGTCTATAAGCTTTAAATGCATTGATTGCACCTAGATAACTTGGGCTTTCGCATATTATAGTATCGCCCTCATTAACGAATATTCTTGCTGAGAATTCAAGTCCTTGTTGTGAACCAGATGTTACAGCAATATCGTTCGCTGAAACGTTTACTCCTGCTGGAGCCATTCTTTCTTTTGCAATTATTTCTCTTAAAGGTGCAAAACCTTCAGTTGAGCTATACTGTAACGCCAATCTGCCATCTTTTTCTAAAACCTTTTGTGAAATTTCTTCCATTTCTTTTACAGGGAACAACTCTGGTGCAGGTAATCCACCAGCAAAAGAAATAATTTCTGGCATTTCAGCTAACTTTAGTAATTCTCTAATCTCTGATGCCTTTAATCCCATAGCTCTTTCTGAAAAACGTACTTCCATAAAATATCCCTCCGAAATTAATTTTTTAAGGTCTACTTAGTATATTATTCTACAAAAATTGAAAAAACCCTTCTTTAACAGTATAAAAATACATAAATTGCAACATAAAGAGAAGGTTGTCTCAAAATTAAGAACATTTTGTAAACCTTTTCAAATTTCATTAAATTAATATAAAACATTCTCTCCACTATCAATGATACAATTTTTTTTGTAAGTTTTCAATGGCAATTTATAATAATTTGAAATTTTGAATGGGGTAAATTCTTAAATTTATTAATATATACTTGCAAAGAATAAGTATATATTAATAAATTGTAGAAACAATTCTTTCTCTTTTAATTTTATATAAAATACAGTATAATATATTAATTGTAATGTAAATAGTACAATATTAATAGTATATTGCATATAAATTTAAGGTTACTATGAGGTGAAAAATAATGAATAATTACAAGAGAATTAATTTTAAAATAAATGAAAGCACAGAAGGTAAAAAACATTTTTATCTTGAAACTTGGGGCTGCCAGATGAATGAGGAAGACTCAGAAAAGCTTTCCGGTATGCTTAAAAAAATAGGTTATGGAAGAACAAATAATAAGCATAATGCAGATTTAATAATATTTAACACCTGTTGTGTAAGAGAAAATGCAGAGCTTAAGGTATACGGAAATCTTGGTGCATTAAAAAAACTGAAGGAAAATAACCCAGAACTAGTAATAGCAGTATGTGGTTGTATGATGCAGCAAAAGGACATGGCGGAAAGTATATTAAAGAAGTTTCCTTTTGTAGATATTATATTTGGAACACATAATGCTTACAAATTTCCAGAATATCTAAACAGAGTAAAACAAGAGGGCAAATCAGTAATAGAGATACAAGATAAAGAGGAAGGAATTGTAGAAGGTATTCCGGTAGACAGAGAAAGCGATGTCAAAGCTTTTGTTACAATAATGTATGGATGTAACAATTTCTGTACCTATTGTATAGTACCTTATGTAAGGGGCAGAGAGAGAAGTAGAAAACCAGAAGATATAGAAAAAGAAATTGGTGAATTAGTTGCATTGGGATACAAAGAAATTACTTTGCTAGGACAAAATGTAAATTCATATGGAAAAGATTTAGAGCCAAGACTTACTTTTGCTGAACTTTTAAGAAGAATAAATAATATAGAAGGTTTGGAAAGAGTTAGGTTTATGACATCTCACCCTAAAGATTTAACTCAAGATGTAATAGATGCTATAGCTGAATGTGATAAATTATGTGAATATATACATCTTCCTGTACAATCAGGCTCTAGTAGAATACTAAAAAGGATGAACAGAAGTTATACAAAGGAACAATATTTAGAATTAATGGATAGAATAAAAAAGACCATACCAGATGTGGCTATAAGTACTGATATTATTGTAGGTTTCCCTGGTGAAACAGAAGAAGATTTTGAAGAAACTCTAGACCTTGCAAGAAAAGTGCAGTATGATTCAGCCTTTACATTTATATATTCAAAAAGAAAAGGAACTCCAGCAGACGAGATGGAAGACCAAATATCTGATGATATTAAGCATGATAGATTTAATAGATTGATTGAAGTAATAAATGAATCATCTGCTAATAAAAACAAGGAATATCAAGGTAGAACAGTTGAAGTGCTTGTTGAAGGTTTAAGTAAAAATGATGAGGAAAAATTAATGGGAAGAACAAGAACAGGCAAACTAGTAAATTTGGCTGGTGAAAAAGACAGTATAGGTAAATTAGTTAATGTTAAGATAATAAAAGCTAATTCATTTTCATTAGTTGGAGAACAGATTTAACATCTTATACTATAAGATAATCAGAATTCTAAAGCTTTAGGGAGAATGATTTGCTTCACCTAAAGCTTAGAATAAGTTATCCAGAGGCGATAGCCGCCGGATAAAAAGCTCTTAAATATAAAGGGCTTTTTATTTTATAAGCTAACTAAGGAGCTAATATATTAAGGAAAATTAAAGATTATAGAGGGAGGTAGCAAAGTGGGTTTAACTCCAATGATGCAGCAGTATTTACAGGTAAAAGAAAGCTGCAAAGATTGTATATTATTTTTTAGATTAGGCGATTTTTACGAAATGTTTTTTGAGGATGCTGAAACAGCATCAAAAGAATTAGAACTTGTGCTTACAGGTAGAGATTGTGGATTGGAAAAAAGAGCCCCTATGTGCGGAATACCATTTCATGCTGCTAATACATATATAAGCAGATTAGTAAACAAAGGATATAAAATAGCCATTTGCGAGCAACTTGAAGACCCTTCTGCTTCTAAAGGAATAGTTAAAAGGGGTATCATAAAAGTAATTACTCCAGGTACGTACACCGATTCTTCATTCCTAGAGGACAATAAAAATAACTATATAATGAGTTTATATATAAATAATGAAAAAAACTCTTTCGCTTTAAGTTTTGCAGATATTTCTACCGGAGATTTTAACTGTACAGATGCATCACTAGATATATCTGTTGTTTTAGATGAAGTGGCAAAGTATATGCCTAAAGAAATATTAATACAAGATGCATTAGACGAAAAAATATGTTCTGAAATTAAAGAAAGATGCACTGCATCCTTTACAAAGCTTCCAGAAGAATTTTTTCTATCTAATATAGTGGATATATTAAAAGAGCAATTTCCTAACTTTAATGAAAAAGAATACAGCAGTGATTTAGTAAGATGCTGCGGTTCCCTTTTAAAATATGTAATAGAGACACAGAAAACTTCCTTATCACATATAAATAATTTTCAATATTATAGTATTGTAGATTATTTAAGTATAGATTCAAATTCAAGAAGAAATCTTGAGCTAACTGAAAACTTAAGAGAAAAGAGCAAAAAAGGTTCTTTGCTTTGGGTAATGGATAAAACTAATACTGCAATGGGCGGAAGACAACTAAGAAGATGGGTTGAACAGCCCTTAGTAGATAAAACTGCTATACAAAACAGATTGGATGCAGTAGAAGAACTTTTAAACAATCTGTCCTTACATGAAGATTTAAAAGATGCGTTAAAAGAGATATACGATATTGAAAGATTAGTTGGCAAAATATCTTCTAAAAGTGTTAATGCAAAGGAATTAACATCTTTAAAAGCATCTATTGAAAAAATACCAGGCATAAAGAACATACTTTCAAGCTTTACAAGCAAACTACATTTAGACATGTATAAAAACTTAGATGAGCTAGAGGATGTCTATAAAATATTAGATGAAGCAATATTAGAAAATCCATCTATTTCAATAAAAGAAGGAAATCTAATAAAGGAAGGCTTTAATAAAGAAGTTGATGAATTACGAATAGCTAAGGTACACGGAAAAGAATGGATAGCCTCTCTAGAAAATAATGAGAGAGAAGTAACAGGAATTAAATCTCTTAAAGTAGGATACAACAAAGTATTTGGGTATTATATTGAGATAACGAAAAGTAATTTCAACTTAGTTCCAGAGGGGAGATACATAAGAAAACAGACATTAGCAAATGCTGAAAGGTATATAACTCCAGAGCTAAAAGAAATGGAAGATAAAATACTAGGTGCAGAAGAAAAACTTATAAATTTGGAGTATGATATATTTGTTGAACTTAGAGAAAAGATAGAGGCTCAGGTTGATAGAATGCAGCAAACAGCAAGAATAGTATCTGAGCTTGATTGTTTGAGCTCTTTAGCTATCATAGCGCTGGAAAACAATTTTTGCAAACCGGAAATAAACAATAGTGAAGATATATATATTGAGGAAGGAAGACACCCAGTTGTAGAAAAGATGATATCATCAGGAAGTTTCATATCTAATGATACTCATATTAATACGACGGATGAGCAGCTTTTATTAATAACTGGACCTAATATGGCTGGAAAATCAACCTACATGAGGCAAGTTGCTTTAACGGTAATTATGGCTCAGATAGGAAGTTTTGTTCCTGCAAAAAAGGCTGTTATATCTATTTGTGACAAAATATTTACTAGAATAGGGGCATCAGATGATTTGGCGGCAGGTAAAAGTACTTTTATGGTAGAAATGTGGGAGGTTTCTAATATACTAAGAAACGCAACTAATAAAAGTCTTATATTGCTTGATGAGGTTGGAAGAGGAACCAGTACGTATGATGGCTTAAGTATTGCATGGGCTGTAATAGAATATATCTGCAAAAACAAAAAACTTAGATGTAAAACCCTCTTTGCTACACACTACCATGAACTTACTAAACTTGAAGGGCTGCTAGAGGGTGTTAAGAACTACTCGGTATCTGTTAAAGAGGTTGGAAGTGATATAGTATTTTTACATAAGATTATAAGAGGTGGAGCAGATCAATCTTATGGTATAGAAGTAGCTAAGCTTGCAGGACTCCCTAGCGATGTTATAGATAGAGCTAAGGAGATATTGAGTAAGATAGAAAGTGATAAATCAAGTGATGTAAATATAGAAGAAATTAATGATGCAGCAAAGAAGGTCATTAAAGATAAGATAGATGAAACGGATAGAACAGAGAATAGAAATGAAATAGTAAAAGAAAGTTCAAGTATAGAAGCTCAAAAAGAAGTAGCTTTAGATAAGAATACTTTGGAGCAAATTGATTTTTCTTATATAGAAAGAGAAAATATGCTTAAGGAAATAGCCTCCATTGATATATTAAATATGACTCCTATGGAAGGATTCAATAAACTTTATGATATAATAAAAAGAACAAAAACATTATAGAAGATTAAGGCATATTGAAATAAATAACAAGTCGGTATGAAAGTATATTTTATGAATACTGCGTCAGCAGAACCTGCTTTCCGTCTGACACAAAATATACTAGCATCTTTGACTCGTTATTTATTTTCATATGCTTAACTTGTAGTTAGAAGGTGATTATTTGAAGAGAATTAATATATTAGATATAGAAACTTCTAATAAAATAGCTGCTGGTGAAGTAGTGGAACGTCCTTCTTCTGTTGTAAAAGAACTAATTGAAAATAGTATAGATTCAGGAGCCAAAAATATAATTGTAGAAATAGAAGACGGTGGGCAGAAAAGTATTAAAGTTTTAGATGATGGGCATGGTATTCATCCAGAAGATATAGAAAAGGCTTTTATGCCCCATGCAACAAGCAAAATAAATTCCATAAACGATATATACGCTATAAACACCATGGGTTTTAGAGGAGAGGCTTTAGCCAGCATTGCTGCAGTTTCAAATACAGTTTTAAAAAGTAGAACTGAAGAATATGATTATGGTAAGGAAATTTCCATAAATGGCGGTATTTTAGATTATATTAAAGATGCAGGTTGTAATGTAGGTACAACTATAGAAATAAAAGATTTATTCTTTAATGTTCCTGCAAGAAAGAAGTTTTTGAAATCATCCAGTAGAGAAGCTGCTTACATATCAGATATACTTAATAGGCTTGCATTAGCTAATTCTAATATTTCTTTTAAGCTTTTTAATAATGGAAAAAAGGTTTTAAACACATATGGAACAGGAAAACTAGCAGACGCTATAAGGGCAGTATATGGTAAATCAATATGCGATAATATTATAGCTTTTGAAAAACATTCAGATATATCCTCCATTCATGGATTCATTGGCAATTCAGAGATAAGCAGAGGAAGCAGAAATAATCAAAGTATATTTGTAAACAAGAGATATATTAAGAGTAAACTTATTACTGCAGCAGTAGAAAATGCATTTAAATCCTTTTTAACTGTTAACAAATACCCCTTTTTCGTTGTTTTTTTAGATATATTCCCAGAGTTTATTGACGTAAACGTTCATCCAACAAAATCAGAGATAAAATTTAGGGATGATAGAGAAATTTTTAAGCTAACCTTTGATGCGATTCATGAAGCTTTAAGAAATAGCTTAAGAAACTCTTTTGATATACCTTTTGATGATGAGGTTTTGGCAAAGAATGAGGAATCAAATTATATAAAGGAAGAAATCAGCACCATTCAATTGCCAATAGATTTAAATACTTTTAATGAAAGTAATTATAAAGTTGAAAATTATGGTAATAATAAAAACTATGAGTGCAACCTAGAAAATAACTTTTTAGGTAATCAAAAAAATGATTTAAAAGAATTAAGTTATAATTCAGCTGATAGTATAAAGGAAAGTGAAGTATCAAAGCAAAATACGCCACTTAATATTAATAGTACTGAAGTATTAAGTGAGCAAAGTAATGTGAAAGAGAATATAGAAACATATCAAGAAACAAAGGAAGAAAAGGTTGCAAAGTTCCCAGTTCTTGCTATAATAGGGCAGTTTCGAAGTACGTATATTCTTGCAGAAGCTTCAGACAACTTATATTTAATAGATCAGCATGCAGCACATGAAAAAATACTGTTTGAAAAATATAAAAAAAGCATACAAGAAAATAAAGTTATGTCACAGGTTCTCATAACTCCAGCGGTTATTGAGCTTACACCAGAAGATTACGATTACTATTTAGAAAATAATGACATATTTAAGAAATCTGGTTTTAATATCGAAGTCTTTGGAGAAAATACCATAAGTATAAGGGAAGTACCTCTTATATTAGGTAAACCAGATATTAAAAATTTATTTATGGATATACTAGATAATTTGAAAAATATGGGTTCTGGTCAAACCTGGGAAATTAAATATAACTCCATAGCTAAGCTTGCATGTAAATCTGCAGTAAAAGCTAACAATAGCTTATCAAATATAGAAATGAAAACGCTCGTTGAGGATTTAAGGTTTATTGATGATCCCTTTACTTGCCCCCACGGAAGACCGACCATAATGAAATTCACATTAAATGAATTAGAGAAAAGATTTAAGAGAATACAGTGATAAGGGGGAATTTTATGAAAGACTTATTTATACTTGCAGGCCCTACAGCTGTTGGAAAAACAGATATTTCTATAAAATTAGCTAAAAGGCTTAATGGAGAAGTAGTATCAGCTGACTCTATGCAGATATATAAACATATGGATATAGGTTCAGCTAAAATTACCAAAGAAGAAATGCAGGGAGTACCGCATTATCTCATAGATATCGTAGAGCCTGAGGAAAGTTTTAATGTCTCTGAATTTAAAAAAATGGCAAAGAAAGCAATTGATAATATTGATGAAAGGCAAAAACTTCCAATGCTAGTTGGAGGAACTGGTCTATATATAAATTCTTTAATTTATAATTATGATTTTACAGAAGCATCTGTAGATGAAGAATATAGAGAGTACTTGCAAAGCATGGCTGAAATCAATGGAAAAGAATATGTGCACAATTTACTAAAGGATATCGATTTGGAGTCATATAACAGATTATTTCCTAATGATTTAAAGAGGGTTATAAGAGCTTTAGAGGTCTTTAAACTTACAGGAAAGACTATAAGTCAGTTTAATTTAGAAAATGACATTTATGATATACCATATAATGTTTATTACTTTGTTCTAAATATGGATAGAGATAAATTATACGACAGAATAAATAGAAGAGTGGATATTATGATTGAAAATGGACTTATAGATGAGGTTAAGAAATTAAAAGCCATGGGCTGCACGGCAGATATGCAGTCGATGAAGGGAATTGGCTATAAGGAAATACTGCATTATTTAGATGGCAATATATCTCTTGATGAAGCCATTTATCTCATCAAAAAGGGAAGTAGAAACTATGCCAAAAGACAGCTTACTTGGTTCAGGAAAGATGACAGAGTAATATGGATAGATAAAGATAAATTTAATGATGAGAATGAAATAGTGGAATATATAACAGGAAAATTTCTTTCATTAAAGAATTCGTAAAATATAAAAGGAATTTTATAATATTTATAGAATTAATATAATTAAAAGTTGTGGAGGGTGAAGAATATGAGTAAAACAGCGAACAATCTACAAGATATATTTTTAAATGGAGCAAGAAAGAATAGAACCTTTGTTACAATACATTTAACAAATGGATTTCAAATTAAAGGCAATGTAAAAGGTTTTGATAGCTTTACAGTGATATTAGATTGTGATGGTAAACAGATGATGGTATATAAACATGCCATTTCTACTATTACACCTTCAAAGCCAGTTTTATTTAATAACAATGTTTCAGAAAGTGATACTTAAGAATAGGCTTATAATTGCCTATTCTTTTTTTATATGTTAATATAAACAATGTGTTATTTGCAAATGATGAGAATTAAGACATCGTAAGCAATGGAGGGTCAGGATAAAATTCAGGAGGTTTTTATTTAAAATGATAGATCTAACGAAAAAACAACTTAGTAAAATTTATGGTATAAGTGATAGAACAATTGAACTTTATGAACAAGCTATAGATGATATAAAAGAGCAGTTTGCAATCTATGATGAAATAAGAGAGTATAACCAATTAAAGGTTTTAAGCGCTCTTCAAGATGAAAGAATAAGTGATTCACATTTTACCAATTCATCAGGTTACGGTTATGGTGATATAGGAAGGGACTCCTTAGATAAAGTTTATGCAAGAGTTTTTAATTGTGAAAGCGCTTTAGTAAGACCTCATTTCGTAAATGGAACACACGCATTAGGTGCGGCGTTATTTGGCAACTTAAGGCCTGGAGATACAATGATGTCAATTTGTGGTACTCCGTATGATACACTACATAATGTAATAGGTATTAGTGATAAAAAAAATATTGGTTCGCTAAGAGAGTACGGTGTAAATTACAAGCAAGTAGATTTAACATCAGATGGCGGCTTTAATTTGGATAAAATTAAGGTTGAGCTTGAAAGTGATAAAAGTATCAAGCTAGTTCATATACAGAGATCAACTGGTTATGGCTGGAGAAAGGCTTTATTAATCTCAGATATAAAAGAAATCATTGATTTTGTTAAAAATATAAGACCAGAGGTAATATGTTTTGTAGACAACTGTTATGGAGAATTTTTAGATACTCAAGAACCTACAGATGTAGGAGCAGACTTAGTAGCTGGATCTCTAATCAAAAATATAGGTGGAGGGATAGCGCCAACAGGAGGATACATAGCAGGAAAAGAGGAGTATGTTACTCAAGCTTCATATAGATTAACTGTTCCTGGCATTGGAGGAGAGTGTGGATCAACTTTTGGAGTTATGAGGCTTTTATATCAAGGTTTATTTCTTGCACCACAGGTTGCAATTGAAGCTGTAAAAGGAGCTCTTTTTGTGCTAGAATAATGGAACTTGCTGGTTTTGAGGTTCTTCCTAAATATACGGATAAGAGAAGTGATATAATTCAAGCAATTAAATTTAATGACAAGGAAAAGCTTATAAATTTCTGTAAGGGTATACAACTTGGATCTCCTATTGATTCCTTTGTTCAATGTGAACCATGGGATATGCCAGGATATACAGATCAAGTAATAATGGCTGCAGGTGCATTTATACAAGGTTCTTCTATAGAACTTTCCGCTGATGCTCCTATAAGAGAACCTTATATAGCATACCTTCAAGGCGGACTTACTTTTGACCATGCTAAAATAGGTATACTTATTGCTCTATCTAAGGTTATAAGATAATTATTAAAAGTTCATTTACATTTTGGGGAATTCTTCTAAAATGCAAGTGAACTTTTAACATATTAACCCTATATTTTAGTATTGTCTGTATATACCAACAAGCTTACCAATAACTTGACAGTCTGGTACAATAATTGGATCCATATTTTTGTTTTCAGGCTGAAGTCTTATATGATCTTTTTCTTTAAAGAATCTTTTTAGTGTTGCTTCGTTTTCTATTAGAGCAACAACTATGTCACCATTTTGTGCAGAGTTTGCCTTTTCAATTATAGATAAGTCACCATCCAGTATACCAGCTTCAATCATACTTTCACCACTTACTTTTAACATAAAAAGCTCTTTGTTGCTTTTCACATAATCTATAGGAAGTGGGAATATGTCTTCTATATTTTCAATGGCTAAAATGGGAGAGCCGGCAGTTATAGTTCCTATTATAGGAATGTTTATTATTTCTTTTCTATTCGTAGAGTTTTCTATAACTTCAATAGTTCTTGGCTTAGTAGCATCTCTTTTAATAAGGCCTTTTTTTTCAAGTCTTTCAAGGTGACCGTGAACTGTAGATGTAGACTTTAATCCAACAGCGGCACCAATTTCTCTGACTGATGGAGGGTATCCTTTTTCTTTGATTTGATTTTTTATATATTCATAAATCTCCAATTGTTTGTTGTTTTTGTGTTCCGCCATAAAATGCACCTCTTTAATTTAGTTATCTTGAATTATATCATATAGGATTCCAAATATCAAACTTATGTTCTGTATTATAAATGTAGTTTTTGGGAATAATTAACTTAGAGGCTGAGCTTAGAAATTGTAATCCTATACACCTATGTATACAAGATTATTTGTAAATCTAAAGCTTGGATTTTCAATTAGATAATGTATAATAGTATGTAGACTATTTTTACATATTGTTCATTTAGAAAGGAAGTAGCCATGAAAAGAGAAGTTTGTATATTTAGTAATAAAAAGAGTTGCAATGATTGCGGAGAATGTGAAAAATGCGATTTAAATGCAAATAAAAAGTGTAATAACTGTGGTAAGTGCCTAGAGATGGAAGGGTACGATATGAAAGCTATAAAAATTGATGAAATTATAGAGGATGAGTTAGAGCAAAAAGATTACAAAATCCATTCAGAAAATAATAAAGAAGTTGATGATTTTGCAAGGCCCGAAGATGATATAGAGGAAACAGAAGAGGATTCTGAACAAAAAGAAGTGTTATATGATGAATATGTAGATGATTACGAGCTTAGTGAAGAGAAACAGGACGAAGATGTTTGGAATGATAGCATAGAATATATTGATGATATAGATGGTTTAAGTGAATTACTAGAAGATGAGGATAAAATTAAAGAATTAACCTCTGAGGAGTTTCCTGGATTTATTAAATTTAAAGGAAGAAATGACTATAATTAAACTAAGTAACACTTATGTTAACATTAAAAAATAAGAAGTAAAGATCTACAAATAAGGTAGACAAAAGTAGTAAATATTGCAGAAGATGTAAAAGCTGACGTCGTTTTTTATACGGTGTCAGTTTTACTTCTAGTTAGATTAGTTCATGAGATTAGTATAGTTCAAAATAATTATAAGATTCTGGTTTACTATTAATATATGAAATTCCTTCTCCTATCGTCGAATGAGTAAGCGACCATATTAAAATCACAGATTTTGTATGTCTGCTTAATTGTAGAAGTTGAAGTATTAGTATCAGTTAAATATACGGTGAAATATTCTTTAAATAAGGATTAGAATAAAGGAGTGGTGTAGATAATGAATCTACAAGAGATAAAAGATTATTGTTTAAGTAAAAAAGGAGTTTATGAAGACTTTCCTTTTGATGATGAAACATTAGTACTTAAAGTTGGCAGCAAAATGTTTGCACTTACCAATATTAATGAAAAAGATTTAAAGGTAAATCTAAAATGTGACCCTATTATGTCTCAGGACCTAAGAAGAGAATTTAATGCAATAAAGCCTGGATATCATATGAATAAGATACATTGGAATACTGTAGAAATAGATGGTTCAATAGAAGATAAAACTGTAAAAATGCTTATTGATATTTCCTACGATTTAGTATTCAAAGGGCTTAAGAAACGGGAAAGAGAAGAAATATTAAAATAAAAGTTCTAATTCCACTTATATTTTAATTTACTGCTATTTAATAATTATAATTCACAAAATATTTAGATTATATGTTATAATAAGTATAAAGTTATTAAATAATACAAGTTATCAACTAACAATATTGTCTTATTTATACATAATATCTAATGGTATTATAGCTTAAGAGGTGTAACCCTATAATTTTGTAAAAACTTAATTACAAGAATGGAGGGATTTCGATGTATGATGTAATAATAATTGGTGCTGGAGTAATAGGTGCTAACATTGCCAGAGAACTTTCAAAGTACAATCTTGATATTTGTGTTCTTGAAAAGGAGGAAGATGTGAGCTGCGGCTCATCTAAAGCCAATAGTGGTATAGTACATGGCGGATATTCAGACGAGCCTGGTACTTTAAAAGCTGAACTTTGTGTAAAAGGAAACAGAATGTTTGAACAGCTTGAAAAAGAATTAAACTTTGGCTACAGAGAAACCGGATCTTTAGTAATTGCTTTTTCCGATGATGAAAAGGAGCATTTGAAGAATCTTTATAGAGATGGTATTGACAATGGTGTAGGTGGATTGGAAATAATAGATGGTGCTGAAGTAAGAAAAATGGAACCATATTTAAGCAAAGAAGTAAAATGGGCTTTATATTGTAAAGATTCAGGAATATGTTCTCCCTATGAATTCACCATAGCTTTAGTTGAAAATGCTTTGGAAAATGGTGTGGAATTAAAATTAAATCATGAAGTTACAGCTATAGAAAAGCTAGAAAATACCTTTAAGGTTACAACTAATAAAGGAGTATTTGAAAGTAAATATATTATAAATGCATCAGGCGTTCACAGTGATAGAATTTCAAGAATGATAGGAGTAGATGATTTTAACATTATTCCGAGAAAAGGAGAATATGTTATATTTAATAAAGACCAATCTTATTTAGTAAAAAAAGTGATTTTTCAAGTTCCAACAGAAAAAGGTAAAGGTATACTGGTAACGGCTACTTATCATGGTAATCTTATGATAGGTCCAGATGCCCAACAGGTGACACATAGAGAAGATGTATCTACAGATGAAGACTCAATTAAGGCTATTGTTGAAACAGCTAAAAAATCTGTAAGTGATTTTGATATGAAAAAAGCATTAACTTCCTTTGCAGGGGTTAGGCCTACTAATACAAGAAAAGATTTTATAGTGGAAGAAACAAAAGTAAAAGGATTCCTAAATGTAACAGGCGATTCTCCAGGATTGACATCTTCACCTGCTATTGCTAAAAAGGTATTAGATATACTTAAAAATTCAGGATTAAATTTAGAAGAAAAGAAAGATTTTAAGCCTTATAGAAAACCTATTATAATTAAAAAAGATGAAGATTTTAATGGGGATGTTAATTCAAAGGAACCAGGTAAGCATATAATATGCAGATGTGAAAAAGTTACCGAAGCGGAGATTGTAGATGCATTAGAAAGAGGTATTAAAATAAAATCTATTGATGCTATTAAAAGACGTACAAGAGCCGGAATGGGAATGTGTCAAGGAGCTTTCTGCGGTCCAAGAGTAAGAGCTTTAATTGCAAAAACTTTAAGCATAAAAGAAGAGGAAGTTCCGCAAAGGGGAGGTAAATCTTCTGATCTTCATAATAGAGTAAAAAGGATTAATATCATGGAAATAAAGTAAGGTTAATGGAGAATGTTGTAATTTAGTAAAAATGTTACAAAAGTTCGATAAAAGCTATTGCAAAGGCCATAAATTTAAAATATAATGTAGATAACCTAATAAGGTTGTTAAACTAAAATAGCATTAGGAGTTTAGATATTAGCTCTATAATGTGATTAGATATTTAAATGTATCAAAAAAGGAGTATGTTTTATGATAGAGGTTGTTCTTAACTAACTAATTGAATAGTTTCGTCTAGAAGAAGTTGTTAAATAATCTGATTTAATCAGGTTTGTTTGCATTGCAATTCTTTTGGATGATTAGTTAAGAACAGGGAAGCAGATAAAATCAATAGGATATACTTGGGAGTAGTATACCGTGCTTTCAGCACGGTATTTTTATGCCCTTTACAGGATATCTTTACCTTTTTGATGATACATTTTTAGGCTGCAGGTGAACCCATGTTCATTTGCAGCCTTTTTGCGTTTAACTTTAGTAAGGAGTGATGTTTATGTCAAGTGTAGGAATCTTATTTTAATAAAATAAAGAGTAAATAATATAAGATTTGTCTGCATTCCAGGATATTAATATTAATTGGACATAGAAAAAATTAATAAAATTAGGAGGAATAAAAGTTGAATAATAATACTATTGAAATATTAGAATATAACAAAATAAAAGAGATAATTTGTGAATATGCTATTTCAGAGCCTGCTAAGAAAATTATAAAGAATTTAGAGCCTTCTGTAGACCTTAGAGAAATAGAGAACTGGATGAGAGAAACAACAGAGGCCAGAGCTATAGTAAATAGAAGCTCCAGTGTACCAATTCACAGTTTGACTGACATTGAAAAAATCATGTCTAAACTAGGTAAAGGGGCAGTGCTTAAACCAGAAGAACTTGTAGCAATATATGAGCTTCAAAAAGAGGGAGTGAGGCTTAAAAGATTTATGGAAGATAAGGAGATAGTTGCACCCATTGTTAGCAGCTATGCACAATCAATATATGAACTTAAAGAGTTAGAAGAAGAAATAGAAAGATGTATATATAGAAACAATGTTATTGATAAAGCAAGTAATGAACTAGCAAGAATTAGAAAGAAGATTGCTATAGCTGAAGATAGAGTTAAAACTAAGCTTGAGAATGTTCTGAAGAACTCTAATTATCGTAAATTTCTTCAAGATAACCTTATAAGTATGAGGAATGGCAGATATGTTATACCTATAAAAAGCGAATATAAAAGAGAAATACAAGGAAATGTTTTAGATAGCTCTGGAAGCGGGTCTACGGTATTTATAGAGCCTGTTGAGGTTCAGAAGGCTCAAGATGAATTAAATTTATTAAAAATACAAGAAGAAAATGAAGTGTATAGAATACTTTCAACAATAACTGTTATGGTAGAAGGCTACGAAAGAGAGCTATCAATAAATATTGAGACTATGGTTCACTATGACTTTATAATGGCTAAAGCTAAATATAGTAAGGCCATAGAGGGGAGCGCAGTAAAGATAAATGAAAGCAATTATATAAATATAAAGTGTGGAAAGCATCCTCTTATAGGAAGAGGTGCTGTGCCTTTAGATTTTACTATTGGAAGCGATTATAGAAGCCTTGTGATTACAGGTCCTAATACTGGAGGAAAAACAGTAGCGCTTAAAACAGTAGGACTTCTTACTATGATGGTTCAGACAGGGCTTCATGTACCTGTGGAGGAGGAAAGTGAATTTGCAGTATTTTATAATATTTTAGTAGATATAGGTGATGGCCAAAGCATTGAACAATCTCTTAGCACTTTCTCATCTCATATTAAAAATATTATATCTATAGTAGAGTGTTCTAATCCACGTACACTTGTTATATTAGATGAAGTTGGAGCAGGAACAGATCCAGGAGAAGGTATGGGAATAGCAGTAGCAGTGCTTCAAGATATATATGATAAGGGAGCAACTATATTAGCTACAACCCATTATAGCGAAATAAAGTATTATGCAGAAAATCAAGAAGGCTTTAAAAATGGATGTATGGAATTTGATATAAATACTCTGAAACCTTTATATAAATTAAAAATAGGTAAAGCAGGAGAGAGTAATGCTTTTTTAATAGCTTTAAGGCTTGGCATGAGAAAAGAAATTATAGAAAAAGCACATAAGGTTACTTACAAAGAACAAAAGGATTATTCTAGCTATATAAATTCTAAGAACATTATAGACTTAGAATTTAAAAATAAAGCTGATGAGTTAAAAGAAATTCATGAAAACAGAATAAAGGAGGTTAGAGATTCAGTATCTAAGAAAGCAAACCTAGAAAAAAGTAGGAAAGAGTCAAGATTTAAAATAGGAGACTGTGTTTATATAAGTACTATGAATTGTAAGGGTATTGTATGTGAACTTGAAAACAGCAAAGGCGAAGTGGGAGTTATGGTGATGAAGAAAAAACTTAAAATAAACCATAAAAGACTTTCATTGTATATTGATAAAAAGGAATTGTACCCTGAAGATTATGATTTTGATATCATATTTGAAAGCAAAGAAAATAGAAAGAAAAAACATGTTATGGAAAGAAAGTATGTTAAAGGTATGAAAATTGAGTTGAAAAAGAAAGAGTAGTAAAAATAATTGAAAATAAACTCAAACATATTTAAAAAAACTATGTTTGAGTTTATTTTGTATTTTTAACTAAATATTAAACAACTAATTTTTGAACATGTAAATTTTTATCTTTTTTTAAGTCAAGGAATCCACTATCGCTAAGTAAAAGTGGCCTTGTTAAGTCATTTATGTGGATTTGAATAATCTTACAAGAGCGATTATCGTTTAGTATCACATTTTCACCCATATAGTAATTTATTATGTGGTTTAAAAACATAGTACAATAGTGGCAATCAAGTTTTGTAAGGCTTTCCTCTTGAATAATTTTTAAAGATTCTAAAGGGCCCTTAATTTCTTCAGAATATCTGTTAGAACTAACCTCGTCAAATAAATCCGCAATAGCTATTATTTTGGAGAACTTTGGGATTTTATCATCTTTAACATGTAGAGGATAACCAGACCCATCCATTCTTTCATGGTGCATAAGTATTGCACGACTTATAGAAGGGTCTATATTTGGAATCTGTTTAACAAAGTGATAACTTATGACAGGATGAGTTTTGAAAATCTCATATTCCTCAGAAGTAAAGTTAGTTGTTTTATCTAATATGTCCTTACTTATTTCCATTTTGCCAAAATCGTGCAATACCGCTGCATAAGTTAATAAAGACAATTCGTTTTCATCAAGTCCTAACAATTTGCCTAGTATAAAACTAATAGCCGCCACATTTACACTGTGTCTATAAATTGAGTCGTTTCCACTGCCATAAAAAACTATATTTTTTATAACTATTCCAGGTGCATTAAATTCCGCTTGAATTTTTTGTGAAAAAGTTTTTATCTCGTCCATTTTAGGTATCTTTAGAGTAGATATGCTATTAAATATACTTTCTAAATTTGAAGAAAATTCATTAAAGGTATTTTCAAGTTCTTGCACTGTTTTTATTTTAAGTTCTAAATCCTTATCAGAATCGCTATCTAAGTAAATGTCTACCTTATCGATGATATAGTTATTCTTAAGCTTATTTATAATTGATTCAGATATAGCAACATCTTTAGCTAGCAATATTTTGCCTTCAGAATATATATCCATAGATGATATCATACCTGGTTGTAATTCGCTGATTGGCAATGTTTTTTTTTCATATACCATATTAATTCACCTCATATATAACTAATAATTCTTTTAGAAAAGCTTTTTATATCTACAGTAATTTTGTACATGATTAAATATATTGTAAAACAAACTAAGCTAGTAGTATATTACATTTATGTATTTATTATCGTAATTTTTTTGAGTTTCTAAATAGAAATGTCACAAAAAAAGAATTTTGTTTAATTCTTGCTTAACTTATATTTAAAATGATATTTAAATTATTAAGAGTGATTTAAATACCACTGTCAGAAGACTGGAAAGTTTAGCTTCCTAGATTTTGGTGCTTTTCTTTATTTTATTCAATTTCATATTTAACTTTGAAAGCTGACTAGTGTAGTAATACCAGATTATGCTACAGGAAAATCTAATTATATACTTGCTTAACAATTTGATAACACTTTAAAAACATGGTTTAATAAAGAATAGAAAAATAGAATAGCAATATTATTAAATATATTTTAGATTATAGGAGGAGAAAGGTATGAAGGAAATTATTAGATTAGAACCTGTTTTTAAGTACAGAGTATGGGGAGGAAGAAAACTAAAAGAATATTTTGGGTATGATATACCAACAGATAAAACAGGGGAATGTTGGGCAATTTCTGCTCATAAAAATGGAGATTGTATAATAAAAAATGAAGAGTTCAAAGGGAAAACATTGTCATGGTTATATGAAAATCATAGAGAATATTTTGGAAACTTAACTAATAAAGAGTTTCCTTTATTAGTTAAGTTGATAGATGCATCTAATGATTTATCAATACAAGTTCATCCAAATGATGAATATGCATATTCAAAGGAAAATGGTCAGTTGGGGAAAACAGAGGCTTGGTATATTATAGATTGCAATGAAGATACAGTTTTAGAATATGGCCATAATGCAAATATAAAAGAAGAATTAGTTAATTACATTCAAGAAGGAAAGTGGAAGGAATTGTTAACATTTAAGCCTATAAAAAGAGGAGACTTTTTTTATATACCTTCAGGAACAGTGCATGCCATATGTAAGAATACCTTAATATATGAAATACAGCAATCTTCAGATTTAACATATCGTGTGTATGATTATGATAGAGTAGATGAAAATACTGGCGAAAAAAGAGAACTACATGTAGAAAAAGCTATAGACGTAATTAAAGTACCTTTTGGAGACGAGAATAATGTAAAACCAATAATTGAAAAGAAAGAGGGGTATGTAAAGACTCATTATGTTAACTCTGAGTATTTTAACACTGTAAAATTCGATGTGAAAGATAAAGCTCATATTAATTATAAGGCATTATTTTCACTAGTTACTATTATAGAGGGAAAAGGAACTTTAGATGGAGAAGAAATTAAAAAAGGTGATAACTTCGTAATACCATTTGGTTACAATGATTTTGAAATCAATGGAGACGTATCTTTTATAGTTTCAAGTATATAGTATCCAACAAAAAATGATTCAAGGCTATTAAAATAGCTTTGAATCATTTTTTTGTAAAGGAAGTATTAGAAGCGGTTAACTATCGAATAAAAATTTTTACCACATTATTGTGGTACTAACATTTTAAATTAGCCTAATTGAAATATGATAATATAGCATTACGGGAAAACAGACATCAAAAATATAGTTAAAGAAGGAGTTCAAATTATGAAAAAACTAATTGAAATTGATTTAGTAGAGCTAGATATTAAAGCAAAAAATAAAGAAGAAGCTATATTAAGTTTAGCAGAAAATCTATATAGGGCGGATAGACTTAATGATAAAGAAGAGTACGTAAAATGTGTTATGAGAAGGGAGGGGTTATCTACTACAGGTATAGGCTTTGGAGTAGCTATACCACATGGCAAAACCGATGCTGTAAAAGTACCAAGTTTATGTTTTGGTAGGTGTTTAGAAAAACTAGAATGGGAATCATTAGACGGAAAGCCTGTTGAAGTGGTATTTTTAATTGCAGTACCAGAAAAGGCAGCTCAGGATGAACATCTAAGAATATTAGCAGCTTTATCAAGAAAACTTATGAATGAAGATTTTAGAGATAAAATTTTCAAAATAGAGGATAAGGAAGAATTGCTAGAGTTGCTTGAAGGAATTATAGATAACAAGTAATGAAATATTAAGGAGGGATATTATGAAAAATGAATTAAAAAATTTAAGGGGTTATTTAATGACAGGAGTATCTCACATGATACCAATAATAGTAATAGGTGGGGTGTTAATAGCTGCATCTATCGCTCTTAGTGGGGTAAAGGCAGGTACCGGTGCAAATGTTACAAATCCCATTCTGAAGGATGTATTAAATATAGGAGCTAAGGCCTTTGGGTTAATGGTTCCTGTTTTAGCAGGATATATTGCTTTTGGTATAGCTGATAGACCAGGACTTGCACCAGGCCTTGTAGGTGGTGCATTAGCAAGTGAAATTGGAGCAGGATTTTTAGGCGGTATTGTAGCTGGTTTTGTGGCAGGATATACAGCAAAATGGATAAAGTCATGGAAGGTTCCAGCGCAGATAAGAGCAATAATGCCTATATTTGTAATTCCCCTTTTGAGTGCATTAGTGGTTGGTGCAGTTATGTATACAATAGGAGCTCCTATAAGCAATCTTATGAAGGCGATGACAGCTGGCCTAAAGAACATGGGTTCAGCAAATTCGGTACTTCTTGCAGTAATAATGGGATCAATGATAGCCTTTGACATGGGAGGACCAGTAAATAAAGTTGCATTTATGTTTGGATCATCAATGATTGCAGAGGGTGTATCTACAGTAATGGGCCCAGTGGCAGTAGCAATATGTATACCACCTCTTGCTATGGGGGTAGCTACACTATTAAAACCTAAGAAATATACTAAAGAAGAACAAGAAGCGGGTAAAGGTGCATTAGCTATGGGACTCATCGGTATAACAGAAGGTGCAATACCTTTTGCGGCATCAGATCCAATAAAGGTAATTCCTTCAATAGTAGCAGGATCTGCAGTTGGAGCAGCTATAGCAGCAATAGGTAAAGTAGCAGACCATGCTCCACATGGCGGCCCTATAGTGCTGCCAGTAGTAGATAACAAGATAATGTTTATAATAGCAATTCTAGTAGGCGTTGTTGTAGCAGCAACATTAGTAAACTTGTTGAAGAAAGAGGTTGTGGAAGAAACAAAAGAAGATGAAGATAATGTGGAATTTAATATAGAGTTTTAATAAAAATATAATACAGATGCAAAAATAATGTATAATTATAATTCAACAGTATTGTTATAATCAAAAGTAAAGGAGATAATAGAGATGAAGATATTAGGTGTAACAGCTTGTCCAACAGGGATTGCACATACTTATATGGCAGCAGAAGCTTTAGAAAAAGAAGCAAAATCAAGAGGATATGAAGTAAAAGTGGAAACGCAAGGGTCAATAGGAATAGAAAATGAAATAACAGAAAAAGATATAAGTGGTGCAGATGTGGTTATATTAACAAAAGATATAGCAATAAAAAATAAAGAGAGATTTAAGAATATACCTACAGTAAACGTTGGCATAGGAGATCTCATAAAGAAAACTTCAGCGCTACTTGATAAGATTGAAGAACATTTAAACAAAAATAAGTAAAAATACTTTAGCTTCCCAATGTTGTATCTAAAATATTGGGAAGCCAATTTCATTTTTATCAATATATGCAAAGGAGAAAACTTCATGGAGGATAGAATTGTAGAAATTACTAAAATACTACTTAAAAGTGAAGAAAACTTAACTATTGATAAAATAGCTGAAAAGATTAATGTATCAAATAAAACTATTAGGAATGATTTGAAAAAAGTACAGGAACTAATAGAGAAAAATGGACTAACTCTAATTAGAAAAACAGGTGTGGGAATAGGGGTTGATGGTTCTACAGAAAACAAAATTAATTTATTACAAAAAATAAAGGAAAAGCACAGCTATGTGGAGCCATGTTCTTCAGTTAACAGGAAACTTTATATATTAAAAAGACTTTTCACCGGTAAAAAAAGAGTGACCACTACCGAAATAGCGGAAGAGTTATATGTATCTGTTACTACTATTCATAAGGATTTAGAAGAAGTCCAAAAGTGGCTTGAAAATTTTAGTTTAACTTTAATAAAGAAAAGAAATCAAGGTATAGAAATTGAGGGGAAAGAAGAAGATTATAGAAGAGCTATTTCAGAAGTGCTTTCTCAAACTAAAAATATAGAAAAATCACAGCAATCATTTTTTACAGATTATAAAGGACGATTAGACTATAAAACAATATCTCAACTTAAAATGTTGATTAACATAGACTATGGAAAATTAGAAGAATTGTTGAAAATTGTAGAGATAAAGATGGATTTTTCATTTTCGCAGGAAGCATATATAAGCTTATTGATGCATATTGCTATATGCATCAAAAGGATTAAAGAAGGCTGTGATATTAGTTTATCAGAAAAAGTTTTAAATAATATATATAACACAAAAGAGTTTAGATATGCAAAAGATCTTAGTGAAGAAATAGAATCTCACTTTAATATAAAAATTCCGGAATCTGAAGTCGGATATATAACTCTTCATATATTAGGAAGTAAGATGCAGGAGAAGGATTTAGCATACTTTCCTTTAAATCAGGTAGAAGAGTTAAAATTAGAGGAAGAAATAGCAAAAAATATTATAGGTGTGGCAAGCAAATCTTTAAATATAGATTTTACTCAAGATAAAGCCTTTTTAAATGGATTGATACTGCATTTAAGGCCAACTATTAATAGACTAAAATATGGATTGAATTTAAAAAATCCCATGATTGATGATATAAAAGCTAATTATCCAGAAATATTTGGAGTAGCTTGGATGTGCAGTACTATATTTGAAAAATACTTAGATTTAAAAATTCCAGAGTCTGAAATAGGATATATTGCTCTTCATATAGGTGCCGCAGTTGAAAGAAATAAAAAAACTATAAAGACACTAGTAATATGTCACAGTGGAATAGGTACTTCACAGTTGATTTCTGCTAGACTTGAAAGGGCCTTTAAAGAGATAGAAACAATAGGCATTGTTTCTTCTGTAGATATTAAGAAAGAATTACTGGATAAATCAGATATGTTAATATCTACAGTACCTTTAGATATTAACAGGCCTATTATAGTTGTAAGCCCTCTTATGACAAAGGAGGATATAAAGAAGATAGAACAATATATTGAGCATAACTTTAATGAGATAGAAGGGGAAAAAAGAAGGTATATAAAGAAGGAGATTTTCTATAGAAGTAAGAGATTTAACAATAGGGAAGAAATTATTTATGATATGTGCAGAGTATTGCTAGAAAAACAATATATAAATGAAGATTTTGTTAATGATGTAATATCAAGAGAAAACTTGATGGCCACAGAAGTTGGAATGGAAATAGCTATTCCTCATGGAGAAGCAGAAAATGTTAAGGAATCTTGTATTGCTTTAACAGTATTAGAACATCCAATAAAGTGGCATAAGGAATATGTGAAATTTGTATTTATGCTTTGTATAAGTGAATGCGATAAAGTTAAAATGAAAAACATAATAAAGAATTTATACAAGCAAATGAATGACAGTGAATTTTTTGAAAAACTAAAAAATGACAAAAGCGTTAGCATAAACATTTTAAATGAGTTAGAGGAGAAATCATTATAGAAAAGATCTAGAGTGTCAGAGGATAAATCGTTTAGATTATCCTCTTTAATTATGAATTAAATCTATACCCTGTACCCCATATAGTTTCAATGTATTCAGGACTTCCAGAGTCTTTTTCTATCTTCTTTCTAATCTTTTGTATATGGACTGCTACAGTTGCTGTATCTCCACAATAATCCTCTGCCCAAATAGTATTAAAAAGTTGATCTTTACTAAAAACAATATTGGGATTTGAAGCTAGAAAGACTAATAACTCATACTCTTTTGTTGTGAGTATAACCTCTTTACCATTTACAAATACTTTATGAGAATGCGTTCTAATTTCTATAGCCTTGTGGCTGATAATCCCTGTAGCGGGTTTTTTCCCAGAAAGACGTTCATACCTTATTATGTGAGATCTTATTCTTGCAACTAATTCAGCAGGGCTGAAGGGTTTAGTCAAGTAGTCATCTGCACCAAAGCCCAAACCTCTTATTTTATCTATATCATCATTTTTGGCAGACACAATTATAATAGGAATTTCAAACTTATCTCTGACTTCCTTCACTATTTCATAGCCATCCTTACTAGGCAGCATTAAGTCTACTACTATAACATCGTAAATACCTAGTAGAGCTTTTTTTAAGCCTGACAATCCATCTTGTTCTATATCCACTTTGTATCCATTTAGTTGAAGATAATCTCTTTCTAATTCAGCAATATTGTTGTCATCTTCAATTATCAAAACCTGTTTCATAAAAACCGTTCCCTTCTTGTTTCATGATATCTCATACAATTTATGAAGCTGCTAGGGGAAGTTCTATTGTAAAAGTGCTGCCTTTTGTTAAGATACTTGAAACATAAATCGTTCCACCATGAGCTTCTATCAATTCTTTGGAGATTGCTAGACCAAGTCCTGTACTCATAAAATCTTTTGTTCTTTCTGTATCTATACGATAAAATCTATCAAATACATAAGGAAGTTTATCTTCTGATATGCCAGGGCCATTGTCACTGATGTCAATTTTTATATATTCTCTTTCTTTACTTAATTCTACAGAGAGAGTTAGATTTTCGTTTTGACCATATTTAATTGCATTACCTATAATATTTCTGATAGCTTGATATATCCTTTTTCCATCTATATTAACTTCGGATTCTTTTTCAATTTTATCAATAAAATTAAAATTGATATTTTTTTCTCCTAAAACAAATCTAAACTCTTCCATCATATCTTCCATGAAAGGCTTTATTCTTACTTTTTCAAATTTAAAGTTAAGCTTTTGCATATCTAGCTTTGAAAATAAAAACAAATCATCGATTAGCCTGTTTATATAGTCAATATTACTATGAATTGTTCTAAGATAGCTTTTGGTTGTATTAGGAGAGTCAGCTATTCCATCTAGTATGGCTTCAACATATCCGTTTATCGAGGTAATTGGGGTTTTTAAATCATGAGATATGTTTGCTATTAGTGTCTTCCTATTTTCTTCATATTCTTTTTTTAGCTTTTCACCTTGTTGTAGTTTCTTAGCCATTTCATTAAATTCATCTATTAAAATGCCAATTTCATTATAAACACTTTTTTCAATTCTTACTTCGTAGTTTCCCTTAGCAATTTCTTCTACCCCGGCTTTTAATTCTTCAATAGGTTTCATTATTTTTTTTTCTAATCTTGCATATATGTATAAATGTGCAATTTCTTTAACAGTAAATATTGTTGCGAAAAGTATAGTTATAAATTTGAGACCTACTACCTTAAAGATTAGGTAAATTATAAATATATTAATAACCAAAGCAGCAGGGCGCAACCATGTTAAATATTTATGGCACAGATAAAATTCATTTTTATGCTTTTGGTGTTTTTGATGAATATTATAGTAATGTTTGTGTTTCATGCCATGTAATTCATGAGCTCTACGATGAAATTCATGCCACTCTTTGTGAGATTTGTTTTTATTGTTTCTCCAAACGCTCATAGCCATCACCTTTTAAATTTAATTATATTAATATTACCACAATACCTTTTTACTTAAAACAAATAACGGATGTAAATATTTTTAGTTTACATCCGTTATTTGGTTACCAAGCTAAGTTTACTAAAACATTGAGACTATTTTCACCCTTAGCATCAACCTCTATTTTTTCCACTTCATTATTTTTATTAATGTATATATTTAATATAGCTTCATCATGGTCAGAGCACAGGAATTCTTTTATGCACGCACAATGTTCATGATGATCATTTATATGGTGCTTACATGAATTTTGATGTTCATTATTTAAATCCTTGTGCTGTTCTTTAATTTCCTTAATTACTTCCTTTAAGTCAAGAGATAATACTGTTTTTTCATCTTTTCCATCAGCTTTAAGATTATTTAGGATATTAAGTATAAAAGTGATTTTTGAAAGTTTTGCTTTTATACCGCCATGCTCACAGCAATGATTACCAATATCTTGGTGCTTCATATGCATATGCTGATGAAATTTATGATGTTTGCAGTCCTTAATGTTAAACTCTGTATTGCTTTGATGTTTTGCTTTTTTGCCTTCTAAATCAAATTCACTGCTTATTTCAGCCTTTGTTTCTCCAGTGGCAACATTAATATTAAATTTGTTAGAGAATGATAACACCTTTGACTCACCCTTAGCTGCGTCTACACTAATTGTTCCATTAAATAGTTCTTTGTCCTTCATAGTTTTGAATACATCATATAAAAGTTTAATCTTGTTCATTAGAATGACCTCCTTATATTAATAAGAAACGTTTGATTACGTATTCTTATTTGTTATGAGTTCATTATAAAGACAGAGATTAAAAATCATTTAAAGTAATTTTAAAAATTCTATAAAGAATTGTAAAATAAATTTAAAATGTTTGATATTGATTTAATCAATATCAAACCAGCCTTTTCTTTTAAACCATGTAAACATGAAAAATCCAATAAGCAGCATAATCCCTAGCACTATAAAATAGCCATATTTGAGATCTAACTCAGGCATATATTTAAAGTTCATTCCATAAACACCAACTATAAATGTAAGAGGAATAAATATTGTAGTAACTACAGTTAGAAGCATCATTATTTTATTCATCTTATGAGAATTTACTGAAAGATAACTGTCTCTAAGTTCCGATGTTAAGGCTAAACTTGATTCAATCATTTCTGTAAGTCTTAAAAGGTGATCATATACATCGGAAAAATATATATGTTTTTCTTTGATATCTTTTAAATGATCAGAACTTAAAACTCTATATGCTAGATCGCGCATTTGAGTAATTATTCTTCTTAACCTTAGAAGATCTGAACGAACTTCAAAAGTTCTATCTAAAAGTTTTCTTAAGGATGCCCCATTTACGTTATCATCAATCACATCTATTTGATCTTCAAGTCTATATACAGCTGGAAAGTAGTGATCAACTAGCTTATCAAGTATTTGATAAAAAACATATATGCTGCCATCACCCCAGGAGTTTTCCGTATTATTAATTTTTAATTTTACTTCTTCAATTTCTTCAAGATGAGTTTTATGATAGGATACTATAAAATTATTTCCTACGAATAGATCTACTTCACTAGGAGTTAGTCCATTATTATTTAATGCGTGAAGAACAAAAAAATTATAATTATCATAAAAATCAAGTTTTGGTCTTTGGAGAAAATGGAGACAATCCTCTATTGCTAAATGATGAAAGTGAAAATGAGTATCTAGTAAAGCAGACTCACTTTCGTCAGAAGAATCGAAATCTACCCAGTACCACTTTATATTTGTTCCATCAAGTTCATTGAGAGGCAAATCCTTTTTTAATTGCATATCCCTCGTAATAGCTAATGTATGAATCATATATATCCTCCAAGTTGTTTTTAATTATTAAATAACATATAGATATTACTATTGCTAAATAATAATGTCAATCTTCGTTATAGTACAAGAGTCTTTGTAATACTCTTTATATATAGAGAAACTAACACTTGACAAATATTTTTGTTGAAACTATAATGGTTACAACAAGAAAGAAATTGAATTAAAAAATTTTTTATGAAAATAATATACAATAAACTTTCTTGGTAATATAAAGTTTTGGAGGTACAGAATATGACTATTGAACAAGTTAAAGAGATTTTAGCTGATGGCACAGCAGGATATTTTGCAACAACGAATGGAGAACAACTTGAGGTTAGAGGATGGCAGTTTCAGTTTGCAAAAGGAAACAGATTTTATTTTGGTACAGCAAATACAAAAGATGTTTATAAGCAAATGCAGGCTAATCCGCAAGTAGCATTTGTGTGTGCCAGCAATGAATATAACGTTAGAATTTCAGGTAAGGCGATTTTTGTGACTGATAATGAGCAAAAAGAAGAAGCTTTTGCTAAATTTTCACCTGTAGTTCAGGGCATGTATAAAAGTGCATCTAATCCGGTTTTTGAAATTTTTTATATAGAAAGCGGAGAAATTAAGATTAGTAAGGGATTTGAACCTTTTGAAATAATAAAATTCTAATATTTTGTGGATTTTAATATAAAAGTTGTCAGTAACAGCAAATTATTATACAAATACAGAAGCATAATATAAGGTAAATGTACTAGATATTCTTACCTTTATGTTATGCTTTTGTATTTATTTAATTTCACAGTTTTCTCATTATAAAGCTTACGGAATTTCATTTATTCCATCTATTATATTTTGTATAGTTACCTTTTCTAGCTCATTTTCCATTGCATTTTGAGCATTTCTAAAGGAAGCACCTAATATAGATTCAATATTAGCACCAACCTTACATTTTATGTTACCTTTATGGAAATTAAAAAGCCTGTTATCTTCAGTAACTTCAACTGCATTGTATACATCAAGTAGTGTTATTTCAGAAGGAGCTTTCTGAAGGAATGTTCCGCCGGTACCTGCTTGAACATTGACAAGGTCTGATTTTTTTAAAAATCCTATAATTCTGCGAATTAGAACAGGGTTAGTATTTACACTTGAAGCAATAAATTCTGATGTACAATTTTTATCTGTAATTGCTGATAAAATTAAAATATGTACAGCAATTGAAAAACGACTGCTTAATTTTTTCATTTATTCTCACCTCTTAATGTAATCATAATAGTTATAACATGGATTATTGTCAAGCTAAAATGTTAAAATACATAATAGAGGTTATGATAGTTACTAATAAGGTTTTACTTTAAAGGTTTAATAAGCATAAAAAATGGTAAATATATAAATTAATTGGTTTATGATATAATTTTAATTATAAAAATCAATTTAGATGAAAATATTTTAAGGTGATGATAAAATGGATTTATTTAGTGTTATAAACATAGATATAGCTGGGTCAAGAAAATTAAAAAATAGGCAAGTTATACAAGAGGATTTAAAGTTTTACATACAAAAGTTAAATATTGAATTCAAAGACATATTGGCAGCTCCAATATCAATTACTCTAGGAGATGAGTGGCAAATTGTTTTAAAGAATCCCAATAAAAGTTATTATGTTATAAATATATTTCAAAAATTTTTAAAAAAGAAAAACATAAATATATATGCAGGAGTTGGTATAGGAGAGATTAGTACTAATATATATGAGGATACAGCATCAATGGATGGTGAATGCTTTATTAAAGCAAGAGAAGCATTAAATATAGTAAAAAATAAAAATAGATATTATAACAAAAAAATGAATAGCAAAAATAATAATATATATTTCAATGCTGAAGGAGTTTCTTTTATAAATGAGTTTATGAAGAAAGCCCTTATATTTAGTGAGATAGCACTTACTACTAGTGAAGAAAAAGGATATGATTTGTCTATAAATAAAATTATCAATACTCTAATTGAAAATAATGAGATTCTAAAACATAAAATAACGAATAAACAATTAGAAATAATAGAATTATATGAAGAATTAGGATCATATAATAATATAATTAAACAAGTACCAGATATCTCTAAAGCGGATATTAGTCAAAAGCTAAATGCTTCTAATTATTTTGTAATTAATAATAATAATTTTATTATAGAATGTCTAATAGATTCCTATTGCAAAATAAGAAAGGATATATAAAATGAATTTAAGTATTCTTTTATTACTTATTATAAGTCATTTAATTTGTGATTTCATTTTTCAAGGTCAATATATCTTAAATATGAGATTTAGTAAAAATTTTAAAGATAGCTTAATCGGAAATGTAATACATGGGCTTACTCATTTTTGTACAATGTTTCTTATTTTAATTATATATATTAGTCTATATAAATCTTCAACACTTAATTATATATATTATTTTGAAATTTTGTTTTGTATAGCCTTTTTACACTCTATAATTGATGAAATAAAGACTTTTACAGTTAAATTAAAACCTTCTTTTGAAAATAGTATTTTTATATTTATAACAGATCAGTTAATACATATTTCAATAATAGTTATGATTACATCTAATTTAAATATCAGCAGTATTTCAAATCTATTAATTAGTATTATTAACAATTATCCTTACAATATTAGAATGATAGATAGATGGCTTATAGTAGGTATCATTTTTTTATCATGCACTTGGGGGACTGGGGTATTCATACGTAAGTATATCCAAGCTATAAATTTAAAAGTATATAGAAAGCTTATAGATAAAAAAATTGTAATAGTTAAAAGTGTTAAAGAAACAGATATAGGAAGTCCAAATGGTGGATTTACGATAGGAATATTAGAGCGAATTTTTATACTTTTAGTAATGGCTATTGGACAACCCTCTATGGTAGGTTTTGTACTTACTGCAAAATCAATTGCAAGATTTAAAAAAATGGATGACAGCAACTTTGCTGAATATTTTATTATAGGTACTTTTATAAGTTTTATTTTAGCAATTTCAGGAGGTATAATAATAAAAACACTACAGGTTATTCCAGTTATCAAATAAAATAACTAAGGGTAAATTATTTCTTTTAGCATATTTTAAGGCCTCCCTTGCTCTGTAGAAAGAAGGTCCATCCAGCTGATTTACAGTTAACTCAAAATTATGGATGCATATATCTCCAATACCTATTCCAGTATAAAATTGTATACCCGGGATAAAACTTTTGAAAAAATCTATCAGTTTCTTATAATCACAAGGATATTTTAAAAGTCCTTGCCATTCATCGCCTGTAGTTATTAAAAATGGAGATACAATGATATTTTCAAATTCTATATTAGATTTTTTAAGCATATCAATGATTTTATATTGTACTTCTTCTCTGTTTTTTAGTTTTCTAGAAGATTTAAGATCACAAATTAAGGTACAATACAACATAAATACCTCCTATTAAAAAAGTAAAGGTTATATACTTAACTATGGTGAAGTTAAGTTTTAAGTCTTTACTTTTGTTTTGAGAAAATATTGAAATAGAGTTAATTCATTAATTATAATATGAGTATTTTATAGAGTTGTGATTAATATGAAAGCATAATTCGCTGAAATACAAAAATACTATCTTAGGACAAATGTCCTTTAACTGTTTTAACTTATAATGTAGTATCTATTACAGGAGGGATAAGATGAGAAAAAACATTTTAGATATAATTGAAAATTGTCCAAGTGAAATAAAGAAAAAGTTTATTGTTAAAAACTTTAAAAAAGGAGAAAAAATAGTGAAACAAGGCTTTGAAGCTAGACATTTTCATATATTGCTAAAAGGAACTAATAAAATATATAGAACCTCTATATTAGGAACAAATTATTTACAACTTATTATTGGACCGGAAGAGATTTACGGGGAGCTCGAATTATCAAACAATAAGACATATATCTGTACAGTTGAGGCTCTATCAGATTGTGAAGTGTTAATGGTTCCTAGAAAAACATATGTAAAATGGCTAGAAATAGACACAAGCTTTTCAATGTTTATTATAACTAAACTTAGCAGTAAACTTTATTCAAAAATAGAAAAGTCATCTAATGATGTGTTTTATAATCTTGAGTATAAATTTGTACGGTTGGCCTTAAATCTATATAGTAAAAATAAATCTGATAGTATACTTATATCAAAAGAATTAATATCAGAAGATTTGGCTGCATCAATCAGAAGTATTAATAGGATAATTAATAAATTGAAGCGAGAAAATATTTTAGAATATCAAGATGGAAAAATTATAATTATTGATTTGGAAAAACTAAAAAATCAGGAGGTGAGGTTACTACAATGAATGTGATTTTAGCAATAACAGCAGGAATTTTTTTATCTATAATGATAACATTGAATGGATTATTGAGTAATTATTTGAATGTATTTGAGATTAGCTTTATTGTTCATATTATTGGAGTAATTTTGTTAGTTATATATATAAAACTAGTTAAAAAACAGTCTATAGAATTTGGAAAAGAATCTTTTCTACTATATTCCGCTGGTATATTAGGGGTTATTTTAGTTTCAGCAAATAGCCTTAGTTTTAAACTAGTAGGAGCTACGTTAACGATAGCACTATCATTATTAGGACAAATAGTAATTTCAGCATTAGTAGATCACTTTGGATTCTTTGGAGTAAAAAAAGTTAAATTCAAAGTACAGAGATTGCCAGTTTTTATGATTATCTTTATAGGTTTATATTTAATAATAAAATAAAAATTAGATTACATGAGCTTTTAATAAGAATAGAGGTGGATACATGGTAGTTGGATTAGTGTTAGCACTTGTAAGTGGATTTATAGCAGTAATTTCTAAGATGATTAACTTTAAATTATCAGAACGGATAGGATTACTTAATGGAACTTTAGTAAATTATGTTGTGGCATCAGTTATTTCAATACTAGTTGTCCTTGTAATAAGGAGTAATAATATCTTTAGCTTAAGTATTATAAAGTCAGTTCCGACATGGGTATATTTAGGTGGAGTTTTTGGATTGGCAGCATTAGTGTTGACAATTATTTCGCTGCCAAAGATTCCGGTGACGTACTCAACAATTTTAATTTTAATCGGTCAATTAGCTACTGGCTTTATAATAGATATAATAATTAGTGGGAATTTTTCATATGTTAAGCTTTTTGGTGTTGTTTTGGTAACTATGGGTATTTGTATAGACAAAATATTTTTGAATTATTTAGAGAAAAAGAAGGTGAAAGTATCTTAGTTTAAATAGGCTTTATCTCTTAAGTAATTTTTCATTTGCTATGTTTAGAATAGAGTTCAGTTACGAGTATATTATATGTATAATGAAACATTTTAAGTAAATAATAGGTTTTGGAATTATATATGCTCAGGGAGATTATTACAGCAAATTATGAGGTGAAAGTATGCAGCCTATATTGCTAAAAAATTGTACGTTAATAAATTTCGAAAATTACAGTATATTGAAAAAAGATATTTTGTTGAAGAATGGGAAAATAGAACAGATAGCTGATAATATAAACTTTGAATCAGATAAATTAAGAGTTATTGATGTTAAAGAACATTATGCACTACCTGGATTTATAGACTGTCATACGCTATAAAGAGCTTAGATATAGTAGAATATTACTATTCTAAGCTTTTTTATTCTATAATTATTTAATAGGTGATTTTAAAATAAACTTGCGCCGCTATGATGATTTAGTATAATTATGATAAAATAGTAAATAACATTAGTGAATATTTTACAACGTTCAGCGAAACGGGGGCGAGATTTATGAAAAATGTCTTTCAGAATTTAAAAAAAGATATGAAAAGTATTTTTAAAATTTATAAAAGAGATATAAGAAACATATATACAAACTATGTAGCGCTGATAATAATATTAGCCCTAACTATTTTGCCATCACTTTACGCATGGTTTAACATCAAAGCTTCATGGGATCCCTACGGAAATACTAAAAATCTTTCAGTAGCAGTAGTTAACTTAGATGAAGGTTCAGAATTTAGGAATGTTAAAATTAATGTAGGAAATGATGTGGTAAAAAAGTTAAAGGATAACCAAAACATAGGTTGGAAATTTGTCAGTCAAAGCGAGGCTCAAAATGGGGTAAAGACAGGCAAATATTATGCTAGTATCACAATCACTAAGGATTTCTCGGAAAATCTTCTTTCTATTGCAAAGAAAGATACACCAAAAAAGCAGAACTAATTTATGCTGTTAACGAAAAGATAAATGCTATAGCTCCTAAAATTACTCAAAAAGGAATAACTGGCCTTCAAGAGGAAATAACAAAATCATTTATTCAAACCTGTAGTGATACAGTTCTCTCTTATATTAACCAATTTGGAGTTGACTTAGAACACATTAAACCACAGCTTCAGGGAATTATTGATGTTATCCTTGATATAGATAATAAGATGCCTGATGTTGGCAGAGATATAGACAATGCCTATGCAGGCTCTTTAGTACTTCAGCAATATGTACAAAATGTACAAAAAAATGTACCTGTTATATCTGACACACTGAACAAAACAACAGATATTGCTAAAACAAGTAATGAAGTAATAGGAAAAGCAACGAATTCATTGCAGACTATATCACCAGTTATAAAAGCAGATTTAGCACTTATAAAAAGCTCAACGGATACAGCTAAGACTCTTTTAAATGGCGCTAAGTCCTTTGAAGCATCTGACAGTGGTAAGATTAGAGAGGTTTTGGCTACAGTTAGCAGTAGGTATAGCGATGGAATAGAAAGACTTAGTCGTGGTATAAATTTGCTTCAATCCATTAATAAAACTTTAAATAATAATATTATAGCAAACTTTATTGGTCAGCTTCAGAGTACTAAAAATCAGATGGCAAACCAAAAAGCTTATGTTGATTCTATGATTAGTAGTATAGATTATGGAAAACAAGTTTTACCTGAAAATATAGATGCTGCAATAGACGGAGCTAATAAAGTTTCAGATTTAACAGGTAGTATGATTAGCAATTTTGATTCAGTAACAGCTCCAGCAATTGAAAATACAATGAAAAATTTTGCAGGAATTTCAAATGATACATTACAACTTTTACAAAATGCTCAGCAGAACATTCCATTAGTTGATAGTTTACTCCAAGGAGTCAAAACTGGAACTGATATAGGAGTAAAAGGATTAAAGGAAGTTAAGGATAAATTCCCTACAGTTCAAAATGATATACACTCGAATGCTGAGAAGTTAAGAAGTTTAAGTGGTGATAAAAAATTTGATGAGATTGTAAGGATACTAAAAAGGGATGCAAAAGCAGAAAGCGATTTTCTATCAGATCCAGTGGAGATAAAACAGGACAGAATTTTTCCAATACCAAACTATGGTTCAGCTATGGCGCCTTTTTATACTATACTTGCTCTTTGGGTAGGAGCTTTTATACTACTTTCATTGCTATCAGTAGAAGTTAAAAGCTTTGATGATGGATTGGAAATAAAGGCAGGAGATCAATTTTTTGGGAGATATCTTACTTTTGTAACTATTGGAATTATGCAGGCTTTTGTAGTAACAATGGGTAACTTATTTCTCTTAAAAACTTATGTTTCAGCTCCTTTTATATATGTGCTGTACGGAATATATGTAAGTATTATATTTAGTATGATTATATACACTTTAGTATCTGTTTTTGGAAATGTAGGAAAGGCCTTAGTGATGATAGGGTTGGTACTGCAGGTTTCAGCCTCAGGAGGTACATTTCCAATAGAATTGACACCATCCTTTTTCAGATATATAAATCCTCTATTACCTTTTACCTATGCTATAGGAGGAATGAGAGAGGCAGTTGGAGGTATTTTAAGAAATGTACTAATCCACAATATGACTATTTTATTCTTATATTTTATTGCATCGATATTGATTGGAATTTTCTTGAAAGAAAAGATAAATAAGATAGGTAAAAAATTTGTTCATCAATTTAAGGAAAGTGGATTAGTTGAGTAAAACTATAGAGTTTCAATATTAAAACGTTTATTATGATTATAAACTCTTGATTTATCAAGGGTTTATTTTTATTATAAGCACCTACAACCAACTTGACTTAAATGAAAAGAAAAAAACTTCTAACTGTGCTTATACCAAAAAATTATAATTTATAAGGGTTTAAAATTAGTTTAACCTATCTATTTAGTAGATGGGACACATGCTTAGTAGTTTTAGTAATATTTATGGCCTTAGATTATGTCACAAGATTTATAAGTGCATGGATAAAAAATAGAATAAACAGCAAAACTTTCATTTTACAACAGTCACTTGTTAGCTTACAAAATAAGAATCATAGTAATAAAGCTTATCTCTAGATTAATATGTGTATTGATTTTGTAAGAGTTTTGTAAGATAGATGTTATAAGATATAAATATGATAAAATATTGAATAATAGGTTTTAGGAGAAATACTAATGAAAGCTACAATAATAAGGTTTGAAGAAATATATGCTATTTGCAGGAAAGAAGATTTTGGCATAGTAGACATAAAAAGAATTAATATTCCTATAGAAGCAAAAGAAGGAGACATATTAAATATAAAAGATGATATTATTACTATAGAAAAGAATAGTGACAGAGAAAAAGACGGTTTTCAAAGGGATATAATCGTAGACATTTGGTAGGAGAAAAATAAGCCGGTATTAAGCCAGCTACATGGTTTTTGTATAGAAACTGTTATTTTGATATGAGAACATATATTAAATTATAACTACTTTAATGTAGGTTAAGCAATGTTATATAAATTTTATAATAATTATCCTATAACTGTATAAACTATAAATACCCTCTATTTTAGATTGTTAATTTTATTACAGCAATAAATAGTCCTACATTCTTTTAATCAAGAGTGTAGGACTTGTTAGTTTTACGATATAAGAAAAGCATGCACTATTAGAACCTTGCTTTGCTACAATAAACATAGATTTGAGGATTTGTTTCGATATAAAACTTTTCTATTACATCATCGTTAGGAAAAAGAATATGCAAAATTTCTTTATTATGCAACTTTTCTATCCTCATTCCTTCTACATTTTCAAGGTTAAATTGCATTATTTTTCTATCTCCAGTAAGTACCCAAATATCAGTAATACCATTGGCTGGTGAAAATGTTATATCCAAAGTTTCTCTGTTTCTTGTGAGTTTAAAATTAATTGTACTGTAAAACCATGGTATATCTTTTTCTTCTCCATAAACATATAAAGGCTCCATCTCAAAAAGTGCTATAAGTTCCCATAACTCAGGTATTTCTTTCACTGAATCACCATCCTTTTGCTTCTCCATATAAGAAGAATGCGTATTATTGTTTATGCTTACTGTTCCAGTACGACTTACAAATTTCAACTAACTTATTAAGCAGGACTTCTTGATTATTTTCATCAAAAATAATTATATCATCTGTGACAATAACTAAGTCTCCCCCGCAATTTTCATCATCAAAACACTTTGCCTCTATGTAATTGCCCTTAACTTCTGCATACAAAACCTCTAAATCTAATGCTCCTAAAGTACTTAAATTATCTATAATCCTATGTTCTTCACCCCACACATGATATTCAAGTTTGGTACAATTTTTCAATTTACCTTTAAATAGTGAAAACATTGGGTTTATTAATTCTGCTAAATACTCTATTTCAATTATAAATTCAACATCACTTTGATTTTTTATAAACTTTGTAAAACTACCATCATGAAAGATAGAGAATATGTCTGCTTGATTTTCTAAAACCATGATTATCCTCCCCCTCCATCTTGTATGAATTTGATTTTAGAACATAATAATTTACGAATATGACTTTACGTATTAATACAATTATATAGTTTTTACCAATACAAATAAAGGAATTTTATTATAGCATAAGAGCCCGTATCTTTTTAGGATACGGGCTCTTTGTTAAAAATCTTTTTCTCGTACACTTCTTATATGTCTAATAAAAAAATGATGCTAGTGCTGTTATGTATATAAACAGTAATATAATTGCACTTCCAAAACCGTAATACACTAGTTCTATTAATTCTAATTTCATGATTTTACCTCCAAGAAGAAAACTACTACCTATATTCTTAACAAGAGAAGGAAATTGTAAACACTTAAAGAATATAGTATATAGAGATGGTTATCTTAGGGTGAAGAATAATCTAAAAGTCATGCGAAGAGAATATAAAATAAAAAATAATAAAGTTGATTGTATATTTATCTTAAAAACGGGCAAAATAATAATATTAGAAGTTGATATATATAACCGCACAAAAGAAACTAAGATAAAAGACGTAATGGAGACACTGGCAGAAACTAAAGCAGCAATAGAATTTTGGATTGTCTGCAAGTGCAAGAGGCGTGAGCAGGTGCGAGGAATAAAATATATAGAAATTAAAAATATAAAAGATATTAAGTTATAAATAGATAGTACTATAGTATCACAATTTAAATCAATGATATAAAGTAAGTAAAATCAATAGCTTAAGAAACATTAGGGTATCCAGTGAATTGGATACCTTTTTTGATATGTTTTTAGATAGAGGTGATAAAAATTTATGATGAAAAGAACTCATATTTTTGCTGGAGCTACAGCAACATTACCTTTTATAAATGCAACTAACATTCTGTTTTTTCCTATAGTTTTAGCAGAATCATTTGTAGCAGGTTGGGATTATAAAATAGGTTTAAAGCATAGAGGGATTACTCATACTGCACTAGCATTGTTAATAACATCAAGCCTATTCAGCATATATAGTCTACAATTAGGGTTGCTATGGGGACTTAATTATGGTACGCATTTACTATTGGATAGCTTAACTGTTACAGGTGTACCTTTGCTATATCCAATTAAAAGTAAGTATTATAGCTTCAAGTTATTTAAAACAAGAAGTTCAGAAGATATGTTTATTTGTCTAATTTGTATCTATCTAATATCCTACTTATTTTTATACTAATAAAGCAATATAAAAAGGCACTCTATAAAAGGAGTGCTTTTCTATTTCAATATCCCCCAAATTACTTATCCGTCTTATGTTCTTCAATAAAATGTGGTTTTGTTTTTGCCCTATCAAGAAATCTTGTTTCATCTTCAATTACCCCAGTATCTGGTGCATACATTTTAGCTACCCAAGCTTCATAAGCCTCTCGATCCTGAAAAGACATTTCGGTTATTACATCAAAATCTTCTTCTGTACCCCCAATAATATAGTTTCTTTTATATCCATCCGGAACAGGAGCAATACTTGCAATTAAAGGTACGTGATTATTCTCGTAATAATCAATAAATTCTTTTGTATTCAACCCTTCTTTTTTCGTAAGAAAAGACATCACTTTAAACATTTTTAGTTCCTCCCCAATTTTAATTTCAATCGATTCACTATTATTGTCTCGATTTGCTATACTCAATATAGCATAAAAAAGATACAAAATAAACGAAATTAACAATTTTGTATAATTTCATATACGTTACCACTACCGCATTCAATTTGGTCTGCTGGTTGAACAATCACGGCACTTCGGCCTGCTACGTAGAAGTCAACACCAGCCGTCACCTAGCCCACATTATCCATCTGTTTCAGCCTGAACAAAGTGGCAATGCCTATGTCATGGAGGGTAGCGATTTTTATTTCACAAGGGAGTTGAATCAGGATTATAACTTCATCATCCTGGATTGCGGCGTTCTGGATGAGCGGCATATCCAAGACGATTTTGCCGCGGGAGACATTCGTTTGCTTGTTGGGTCTGCAATGCTCTATGAATTGGGGTAATGGGAGCATTAGGTCTTATTGTTAATGCTATAGTTGTATGGAATACACGTTATATGGAAGCAGCCATTGATTCATTACAAGAAACCAGCCACGATATAAGTAACGTTGACATACAAAAACTATCACCATATTGACTACAAACAAGTGTTCGTATATAATCTGATTATAAAATATTTGTTTGGAGTGGTTGAGACATGAAGGTAATAGCAAAGTCAATAGAGATGGTAGCTTGGTTTGATAAAAAGGGCGTGCTGAATCCAGTCAGATTTCGGTTAGATGGAGAAGTAGGCGAATCTATTACCATAAAAATAGATAAGGTTATAAGTAGGGATAAAGAGAAGCTGGACGGAAATCATATGCTTATCTTTAACTGCCAAGGATGTGTCAATGGAGCACAAAAGTTATTTGAAATTAAATACGAGTTAAGTACATGTAAATGGATACTGTTTAAAATATAAATTTGGATAGAACAATATAAAGCCCTGGAGTAATCCAGAGCTTTTTAATTAAAATTATTTTGACGTCAAAAATCCGTCAAAAAAACTTTTCAAATTAGTTCAATTTTATTCCAAGTTTGTTTTTCTAAAAACCTTAAAAAGAAGTGATATAAACAATTTTGGGGTTTAGGTTTAAATTTAAATATTGATTCGAACATTTCAATTTTGAAACCCTATATATGTTTAATATAATCGTTATTTACATTCAATAAATTTCGTTTAGGATAATTTTTGTAGATATACAGTAAATATATAGACAATAAAACAACTCCTAATATGAAAACACCCAAATTGGGATTAAAAATACCTGTAGAAGAACTATTTGAGGGTGTCATTAAATCGCGTAAATGGACAATTAAGTTATTTACAGCGTGTAGCAAAATAGAAGGAATTAAAGAATCGTATTTATAAGCAAGAATAGAACAACTTACTCCAACAAAAAACAATAATGGGTTTACTTTTGTGTGCACTATCATAAATATTAATGAAGAATATATGATTGCTTTAGTTACCCCGTATTTATTGTGAAATCTATTTAACAATATACCTCTAAATGTAAGTTCTTCTGTTATAGGCGCTATTATCACTCCATATATGAAGCCTATGACAACAGTAAAAGGTGTACTATAAATGGAAGGTTTTGAAACAAAATTTGAATTTACTGAATTTAATAAGTTAGGATTTGCAGAATATACTATAAAAATTACTGCCAACATTGCTCCTATGCCACCTATTATCGTTATAATCCAAGTTAGAGGAACTTCCAATATGAATTTTTTACTAGATGGTTTCCCTATAATCTGCATAAGTGTTATTTTGTTTTGTCTCATAAACTGAAGTATTAACACAAAGAATAATGAAGTGATTACAGCAGCAATAAATTCAATATTATCATCTCTTAAAGTTCCGTTAAAAACTTTTTTATATAATATAAGTATTACTATAGATAAAATTGTTGCATAAAACATTTTTAAAAACAAGTGCCTTGTTTTAATTTCCTTAAATAAACTTAAATTCATAGAACTATCCCCTTAAATTGATAAAATATTTTTAGTGTAGAAATGGTTTTTCTACATAAACTATCAGTAAAAAACATTTCGTTTTATAAGTGAAGATATTTCACCCTAGAACTCTATAAGTTATCTTCTTTAACATTTGGATCGTATTCTAATATATCTCCAGGTTGACAATTTAACTCACGACATATTGCTTCAAGAGTTGAAAATCTTATAGCTTTAGCTTTTCCAGTTTTTAAAATCGAGAGATTTGATAAAGTTATACCAACTTTATCAGCCAGGTCTCCAAGAGATATCTTCCTATCAGCCATAACTCTATCCAATCTTATGATTATTGACATTGCATCATCTCCATCCAACGATTAGTTATAATTTATATTGTGAGATCCTGATCTTTTTTTAGTTCAATAGCTCTTTTAAATATTTCTCCAATAATTATAATTATTAAACCACCTATATATCTTGAATCTATTATAACTGATACAAGGTCAGTGTGAAAAGTTACACCATTAGTTGACAAATTGTTTATTGTTAGAGCAGAAATATAGTTCGCTGCATTTTCAAATATTGCTAGTAAAACTATTGATATACCAATAATTCTTGTTCTTTTAAAATTTTCTATTTCAAAAATTTTATTTTTTGAAAAGTCTTTAAATAATTTAATTAAAGAATATAGTATATATAGAGATGTAATTATTGCAGGTATATTGTACAATAGAGATTTAATATTATAATTAGCAATAAATTCATTGTTGGCTTGTGGTATAAATGATAGCATCAAGCCAGATGATGTTAAATCATAAAAATCTTTTACTCCTTTTGAATAATCAACAGCTATTCCTATAATTACTAAAGGGATACATACAAGTAGGACGATAAGACAAATTTTTAAAAATTTATAGATAAAAGATGATAAAGATTTTTCTCCAATAAAGTTCATTTTTATTCCCCCATTAACAAATTTTTCTTAGATATATAATAACATTAATTTTATTGTTATTCAATAAATTTTTTTTAAAAAACAATATATTTTAATTGAATAACATAAAATAAATTTCTGAATTTCATATTAAGTGTAACTATATTTTAACAAATGATATCAGATATATATGGTAAAATTGAAATAATAACATTATTAAATAAAGAAATGGAGAAAGGTTTATGAGAAGGGAATATGTAACTTTCATGGAGCATCTTCCTGTCAATATCAGTTTAAACACAGTTAAGGATTATCCGCTTCACTGGCATAACTGTGTAGAAATAATATTTGTTTTAAAAGGAAACATATATGTTCAGATAGAGTCTGAGACATATGAGCTGCTTGAAAGAGAAGTTGAAATAGTAAATGCAGATGAGCCCCATAGAATATATTCTAATGATGAGGGGAACAAAATATTAGTATTTAAAATGGATCTAGAATTCTTTGAAAAATACTATAACGATGTAAAAAATATATATTTTTATACTAACTCAACGGTAGAATGGGCACAGGAGGAAGAAAAGTATCAAGTTTTAAGAAGAGTTTTGTCTATACTTGCTTGTG
This sequence comes from Clostridium sp. OS1-26, assembly GCF_030915445.1. Taxonomy (GTDB): domain Bacteria; phylum Bacillota; class Clostridia; order Clostridiales; family Clostridiaceae; genus Clostridium_AM. Next base: position 5,623,968 of record NZ_CP133264.1, on the reverse strand, counting down.
AAGTAATTCAAAAAAGTGATGATTATGATGAAAAGATAGAAAAATACATGGTAAAGCTGTTATTTCACTTGTTAAATAACTTTCACTATTTACTATATGATGAAGAAGGCTTAAAGGAAAATGATATACAATTTGAACGGTATCATAGAATTTCTAAATTTATATATAACAATTACATGAATAAGATAAGCCTTCAAGACATAGCAGAACGTGAATTTTTAAGTTCGTATTATCTATCTCATGAAATAAAAAATATGGCAGGTATTAATTTTAAAGAGTTTTTAAACTCTACCAGAGTTCATGAATCAGTTAAGCTTTTATTGGATACAGAAAAAACTATATCAGATATTTCTGAGGACGTAGGATTTTCACACACTCGCTATTACAATAAATATTTTAAAATGTATTACAATATAACGCCTCTTCAGTATAGGAGAAAGAACTATATCTCAGAAGAAAAATACACAAATACTAAAAATTACAAAGAGCTTAATATTGAGGATGCAATTGAGTATATTTCTACATATCTTGAAGATTATGATAGATTTAATTATGAAAAAGAGATAATTAAGATAAATGTTGATGTTTCTGACTTAGGATGTGAAGTTAACGATTATTGGAGAGAGACAATAAATCTAGGTGATGGAATAGAGCTTTTAAAAGAGAGAGAGCAAAGCTTTGCAGCGGATATTCAAAAAAATATAGGCTTTAAATATGGTATAGTTCAGTATTTATTTCATAGGGATATGAGAATTTATTTTAATAAAAATTTAGATTTTCTTAATTGGAACGAAGTTGAAAAGCTTATGAATTTTATGGTAGATATTAAACTTATTCCTATGATAATTTTAGATAAAATATTTGATGAAATAGACTTGTTTTTAAGGCTTTTAGAAAGCTTTATTCTATATTTTCTAGATCTATATGGTATAGAGGAAATCCAAAACTGGAAGTTTAGAACAGCAAAGGATCTTCCGCAAGATTACATTGAAGCTGCCCAAGAAATATTTGATAAGTATGAATTAGAAGATATAATAGAGGAAGCTTTTGAAGAGAATAACACAGTAAACTCTATTTTTGATACGTCTTACATGATTCCTTACATAATTCATAACTTCATAAATGAAAAAAATAATATGTTATTCTTAAAAGCTTATGATACTGTTGAAGAAAATTCTGTTATGAGTAATGAATTATTTTTTGGTTCGCCAGGCATAACAACCCTTAATGGTATAAGAAAAGCATCTTATTATGCATATTATTTTTTATCAAAGTTGGGGGATGTTTTAATTAAAAAGGAGGATGGATATATTGTAACTAGTTATGAAGATAATTACCAAATTCTTATTTATAGCTTTAGTGAAGATCTAAATGAGATTATAGAAAATGAAAAGTCAATAAAACAAAAAAGGAAGAAGCAAGTTACTGAAAGGGAAATATCTTTATCCCTTAAGAATCTTCAATATGATTATAAGGTAACTGTATATGAAATTGGAGAAGAAATAGGATCTGCTTTTAATAACTGGATTCTTATGGGGAGACCAAAAAGGCTTACTTATGAGGAAATGGATGTTTTGTATAATATCTCAGAGCCAAGAATGTCTTTAAATTTTGCAAAAAGAAGCCTGTATATAACTTAATATCAAAGATAGAAGGGTACGGAGCTGTGCTAATTACTCTTCAAAAAGTACAAAAACACCTATTTTAGGGTGTTTTTTTGTTATTTCATAATTCATAAATATTTTAACTTGTGCAACTTTGTACTTTTTGTTCAGCAACTCAGTGAATGTTGGAATTCAAGGAAAACTTTATAATAGAAGTATAAATAAAAAAGTTTTGAGGTGAAAGGTTATGTTAATAGATGGAGGCAGGAGAAGTGAAAAGAACAAATTCCTGACAGAAGACATAGGCAAATTATTGCTAAAGTTCTCCATTCCCGCTATACTCTCATTATTAGTAGCTGAAATGTACAATATGGTTGACTCATTGTTCTTAGGTCAGGCTATAGGAGCAGTAGGAATAGGTGCATTAACAATTGCATTTCCAGTGCAAAGATTATTTCTTGCTGTATCAATGCTTGTTGCAATAGGAACTTCTAGTGCAGTTTCGAGAAGTTGTGGTGAGAACGACTATTCAAAAGTTAAAAGAATAATTCCAAATGCATTTATTGTATTAACTTCAATAATTCTATTTTTAGTAATTGCAATATTTATATTTAGTGATAGTTTGATTATAAAACTAGGAAGCAGTGAAAATATATTTCCATATGCAAAAGTATATATATTAATCATTTTAATAGGGACACTATTCCAAGGTCTAATGTTCTTAATGTCCTACATCCTAACAGCCTTTGGAAATACAAAGATTGTTTTATCAAGTATTTCTATAGGTGCAATATGCAATGTTATAATGAATTACATTCTGGTAGTCAAATTTAATTATGGAGTTGAAGGAGCTGCAATTGCTACAGTTAATTCACAAATAGCTGCTTTTATATATGCTCTGATTAAATTTATACAGAATAAAAAGCAAATGGGCTTAAACTTTGAATGTAAATTAGATAAAGGTATAGCTAAAGGAATAATATTCGTTGGTTTTTCTACATTTATAGTAGAAATATCAGATGCAATACTAGCTGTAGTGTTAAATAAGATGCTTGTTGAAATAGGAGGAGATACGGCGATAGTTGCAGTAGGTCTCGTAACCAGAGTATCAATGATACTGTTTATTACTGTTATAGGTATAAGCTCAGCTATGCAGCCAATAGCAGCCTATAATTATGGAGCAGAAAATTATGATAGAGTGAAGAAAATAGTAAAGCTTTCAATAAAATCAGTAACCATAACATCAATTTTCCTATGGTTAGTAACAATGATATTTACAAAACAGATTATTGGATTATTTGTTAATGATCAGAATATTATTAATTACACTGTTAGCGCTTTTAGAATAGTAATTGCAGTATTTCCTTGCGTAGGGGCATATTTTGTTGCAATCTACTACTATCAAGCAATGGGAATGGCAAAATCATCATTATTGCTTTCAATATTTAGAGAAATACTAGTTCTTATTCCTCTTCTTCATATTATGGTCTATGGATTTAAGCTTGGAGTATTAGGGGCATGGATAGCCTATCCTGCTGCAGATATTATTTCATTCGTAGTTTCAATAGTTTATATTAAGTGTAATAGAGCAGAAGATATGGAGAATGTGCCTATAAAAACAAAAGCAAAAATTGTAACAACTTAAGCTTTATTAAATAAAATCTAGCAGAAAAGAAATACTGCTAGATTTTATAATTTAAAAGAAAGTTATTAAAATATTTCAATGTTATAATTATGTAGAAATATTTTATTTATTAAGATTTAATAGCTGATATTTAAGATTTTTGTAACTAATTTGTAATAATTTTTAGTGTTTTTGTAACTTCTTGTATTCTACAATTTGATACAATATATATATGGAAATTATTATAAATAACTTCTATATATAATATAAGTACTTATTTTAGACAAGCGTTTGATATAATAGAAGATTAATTTAGAACTGGAGAGTAAAAATGCAAGATATAATCAGAAGAAGAAATATTAAATTAAGAAAAAACAGAATTAGAAAAAAAAGAATAAGAGTAGGTATTTTTATTATAATTTTAATAATATCTTCTATGGCCATAATATCTAAATTTAAGACTTTGCATAATGCTAAAAATAACAATGTAACTTCCGTTAACAAAGTTAATCAGAGTAAAGTTAGCGTAGGTAGTGATAAAAGTATAGATGAACCAGTTAAAAGTGGGGAAAATACAACAAAAGAAAGCAATTCGGTGAAAAATATAAGTCCAGATACTGAAGCAAACAATACTAACAGTAGCCAAGCTGTCACACAAGAAAAAAATGAAGGTATCAATGAAAGTGTTAACGCTGAACAAGCACTTGTTAATGATGGCAAAAAAATTGCTTATTTAACTTTTGATGACGGCCCGTCTACTACTGTAACTCCCCAAATACTAGATGTATTAAAACAATATAATATTAAGGGAACTTTCTTTGTACTTGGATCAAATGTAGAACGGAATGAAGGAAGTAAAGAAATGATAAAGAGAACTTTTAAAGAGGGTAATGCAATAGGGAATCACAGCTATACTCATAGTTTATCAAAGTTGTACCCTCACAATAGAGTTAATGTAAATTATTTTATGCAAGAAGTGGACAAGACTAATAATGCATTAAAAGGTATTCTTGGACAAGATTTTAATACAAGAATCATAAGAATGCCTGGTGGATATATATCTAGACAATACTATAAAGATCCTAATCTACCTGCTTTTGATGCTAAACTAAAGGAAAAAAATTTGTGTAGTGTAGATTGGAATGCCTTTAATGCAGATGCAGAAGGTAAATGGAAAAATGCTTCACAGCTATTAGATGAGGTAAAATCAACTACAACAGGCAAAGAAAAGGTTATTATATTAATGCACGATACCTATGGCAAAGAAGAAACTGCTAAGGCATTACCTCAAATTATAGAATATTTAAAAAGTCAAGGATATGAGTTTAAGACACTAAAATAGAAAAATATGATGTTTAAGGTATAGGTGCAGTGATCTCGCTGCACCTATTTTATTGTAAAATTTATTTTTTTTAGTGTAACCTTTTGTATAATAAGTTTGTCTAATTTGTGTAACAAGAGAAAAATGTTGGCATTTTTCATTGGGTAAAGAGGTGGAAAGATGAATGATATTGATATAGTAGCTAAGGCTCAAAAAGGAGATGATGTTGCCTTTAGTAAATTGATAAACTCTTGTAAAGAAAAGCTTTATAAGATAGCCTTTGCTTATTTGAAAAACGAAGAAGAGGCTTTAGACATTGTAAGTGATACTATATATAAAGCTTATATGGATATAAATAAATTGAAAAATCCACAGTATTTTAATACTTGGATTACAAGAATACTTATAAATAGCGCAATAAATAGATTAAAAAAGAATAAAAGAATTGTTCTAATAGATGAATATGAAAAAGTTGAAAGCTTTAATCTAAATATTTCAGACATAGAATTTGATATACCTAGGTGCATAGATCTTTATAACGCCATTGATAAATTAAATGTAAAGTCAAAAAGTATAATTATTTTAAGATATTTTCAAGATATGACTATTTCAGAAATATCAGAAGTTCTGAAGATTCCAGAGGGAACCACAAAAGTATATTTACATAGAGCTTTAAAGAAATTAAAAGTTGAGTTAAAGGAGGAGTTTATATAAATGGATTTTAAACCTGGAAACGGATTTGAACAGATAAAAGTTTCGGACAAACTTGATGATGTAGTTGAAAAAGCAATCAATAGAGCGATAAAAGACAAGAAAAAGAAACTAATAAAAAAATCAAAGATCAATAAAATAAGTATAGCTGTGGCATCTATATTTATTTTATTTATTACTAGTATTAAATTTATGCCAGTATTTGCTCAAGTATTAAGTAGTGTTACTATGGGGCCATCCATAACTCGAGAATTGCAGTATCACTATGATAAAAATGTAGGAACTATAGTAAAAGAAGGGCTGGCGCAAAGTATAAATGAATCTAAAACAGATAAAAATATAAAGGTTACCATAAATAGCATAGCAGCAGATGATAAGAATTTGTTTGTTTTCTACACTTTGAATGGTAGGGAAAATAAAGAAGGACTTAAAAATCTTCTTCTTCAAAACTTTAAAATAGTAGATGATAAGGGAAATGATCTTTTAGATAGCACCTTTAACTATTATACTGAGCTTCCAGCAATGCTATACAATAGGGATGGAGATTTTCTGTTGACATTTAATAAAAAATATAGATGTATAGTTACATCCCTAGGTAATAATATTAAAAACTATGGACAAAATGAGGAAACTTATGGAGCTTTAGAGATATCAAGTCGTGACGGAAGTAAAATACCTGAGAAATTGAATTTAAAGTTTATAAGCTTCACTGAAATTTATAAAATGAGCTATTCAAAAGAAAAATATGATAATTTTCTTTCAAAATTTGATCGAGAGCCAATAAGTATAAAAGGGGATTGGAGCTTTAATTTAGAGATTGACCCGAAACTAGTAGGTAAAGAAACACAAGTATATAGTAACATTAAATTTTCTGCAAATCATACGGATTTTAACATAAAATCTTTTAAAATATATCCTACACGTATAGAAACAAAAATACAATTAGGTAAAAATAAAATAGATTCATCTCAATGTTATTCAATAGGACGCACATTTACCAAAAATCGTAAGTCTGGCGACAACAGATTACCTTATTTAGTTGATGAAAAGGGAACGAAATATATGCTTTCTGATAATGATTTTAAAGAGATGGATGACGATAAATGCATAGATTTAGATTTTCAAAGTTGTTATTTCAATAATTCAAAAGAACTCTATTTAGTAATAAATGAGCTTAATTATAATAATGGCACAGAAAACTTTGCAGAGGATATTGGCGAAGTAAAAATAAGAATTAAGTAGGAGATGGTGAAAATAATATGGTAAATGTTAATAAGAATAGAAAGAGTAGAAAGAATAAAAAGAATAAAAGAACCTTCAAGTTTTTCTTACCTTTTATAATTTATGAAATTATAGTTGTTATAATAACAGCACCCATATTAGTATTTTATGGTCCTTTTAAAGATGTTACAAATATGGTAGTTAATACAGCTATGAAAACTTTCACCCATCAGTATATAGCTACTACTTTTTTATCTAATGAAAAGATAAATCAAATAATGAAAGAAAGTAAAAGTGGTGAGATATCTGAAAAAGAGACTGAAAATCAGGATAATGTTACTATAAAGCACTTTAATGACAAGGGAATAGAAAGATATGATATACCAGATAAGAGGTTTGATGGCTACATACTTGAAGTTAAAGACCCAACCAGATTAAAAGTGGGTTATACTAAAAAACTAGGACAAGTTGGACAAAAAACAAGTGAAATAGCACAAGATAATGGAGCAATTGCAGCGATAAATGGAGGAGGCTTTGTAGACAAAGGGACAAATGATAAACTTTGGGTAGGTACAGGAGCATATCCTGATGGAATTGTAATATCTGAAGGAAAAAGTATTAATAATGTAAATCCAAGTAAAAAAGTGAGTGTAGCAGCTTTTACTTCAACTGGAAAGCTTATAGTTGGAATGCATAGTTTAGATGAATTATTATCACAAAATGTAAAAGAAGCAATTTCTTTTGACCCTCCACTTATAATAAATGGAAAAACTGTATCTGTAGATGCAGTAGGTTTAAATCCGAGAACCGCTATAGGTCAAAAAGTCGATGGAACTCTTGTATTGTTGGTTATTGATGGAAGAAGGGTGAGTAAACCGGGAGCTACTTTAAAAGAAGTCCAAAATATACTTTTACAGCAGGGGGTAGAAAATGCTACTAATCTAGATGGTGGATCTTCTTCTACTATGTATTTAAATGGGGAAGTAATAAATAATCCCTGTGATTGGAATGGGGAGAGAACTGTAGCTACTGCAATATATATAAAGCCTTAGAGGAGAGTGTAACCTTAATGAAAGTACTTAAGAAAATAATTATTTTGACTTTAATTCCTATAATTTTAGAATTAAGTGGTTTATTTGTTATACATAAATTTTACATTGGAAATAAAACCAGTTTCAATGTGAAAAAAGTCGATATTTCTTTAAAAAATTCTCATACTAAAATCAACACTAAAATACCTGATGATGCAGAAAATATAAAAGTTTCTCGCAATGGAAATTATATATCCTATTACAAAGATGATAGCATATACGTAATTGACACTAGCAGCAATAAGGAGAGAAAAGTATCTGTAGAAGATGGTTCAAAAATAGCTTATTATACGTGGGATATAGAAAGTGATGTAATTCTTATAGCAGAGAAGTTTTCAAGAAAAAAATCAACGTATTTAAAACTCGAGGCTTATGACGCTAAGAGAGATTCTAAAACAGAGCGTAAAAATGACGAAAATGAAGTACTTGAAATTCTATTGCCAAACAGTAATTGTGAAATTGAAAACATAGTCTTTTCTGGAGCAAGTAATGTAACTTATATTGCTGCAAAGACAAATGAGCAAATAAATCGAATATATAGAATAAATCGTATGACTGAAATGAATATGGTAAAACTTCCGAAAGCTATACTTGGAAATATGGCGGTTATAAATAATCAAGATGGAGATCAGCTTATATATGAAGATAGAAGTAATAATAGAATAAGAATGGGCAAGAACCAACAGACAATAGCTACAGGGGAGAATGCTGAGCATTATTTGTTAGGTACTGACAATAATGATCAGATGTGTATAGGAAATGGGAAGGATGAGAATATAAATAAGATATTTGTTGCTAATTTAAATGAAGATAAAAAGAACTGGAAGACATATCAATTACAAGAATATGCAAATAAAAAAGATGTATATATATTAAGAGATGGACGAATATACATAAATAATTCATCTAAAAAAACTGTAACTGAAATAGCTACAGGGAAATCAATACAATATGAAGGTCAGTTGGTGGGAATATATAACTATGGAGTAGTAAGTAAAGAGGGTAACAAAATCTTAGGAAGTTTGTTTAAGTAAAATAGCTTATTGGTGTATGAAATGTAAATTTATGATATAATCTATAATAATTAAAAATAATTAGCTTTAGGAGATAAAAAATGTATATAGTATTTGGTAATAATATTGTAGATAGTAAAGAAATAAAAGAACTAATCGAAGCAAATACAAAATTTAAAGTAGTCAAAGATATGAGCAAAGGTTCAAAAAGAGAGGATATACTAGCCTTTAATTTAAGTATTAATATAAATATTTTAAATGAAATCATGAAAGAGGAATATAATATAGTTGAACTAACAGAAGAGGAGTTATTTGAAGAATATCTTACTTTAGCAGAAGAACTTGCAGCTGATATTGAAGAGTATATTCCTGAAGAAGCTATTTTCGATATTAAAGCTTATAAATGGGATCAATCAGATAATGATATAAAACTAGTTATGGCTACAGCCCATGAAGAACTCGGAACACCAAAATTAAGAGATGTTATGAAGAGATTAGTAAAACAAGCTGAGTAATCATCGGATAAAAATAGGATTTAGCACTAAGAAATAAGTTATTTTTAGTGCTAAATCCTTTATTTTACAAGTGATCTCAAATATTTTGTGAAAACCTATTTTGAGACAGCCTCTTCTTTAATTAAGTATGTAGACTGTAACGGATCTTCTTCCCCAACTTCGTGCTTCAGACTCCGATTGGAAAAACACATCTATTATGTTTCCTTTAATAGCTCCACCTATATCTTCTGCGACAGCATATCCATATCCTTCTACATAAACTCTAGAACCTAGTGGTATAACTCTAGGATCCACAGCTATAGTACTATATCCATCTATATCTCTCTGCGTTGAGGTACCTGATGCAGTGACCCCATCACCTGAATAGGCAGTTGCCTGCATGCTAAGTACCTGCGAATAAGACATAGATTTTGACATACCACGGGATAAGGAAACGTTTTTAGATGTTTGGTTGGATGCAGTTTCCATGGCAACTAACTGTTTTTCTTTTTCTGTGGTTTTGCTTAGAAGCAATCTTTGTTCTTTTATATCTTTACTCAACTTTGATAAAGTAACTTCATTGCTTGTCTTTAAAGCTTGTAATTTATTATTTTCATTATTTAAAGCTTCTTTTTGATTTGCTATAGCTTGTCTTTGTTCTTTCAGTTTAGCAACAACTTTGTTATCATAGCCTATTACTTTTGTAATTAAATCTACTCTTGACATAAAATCACTTAAGTTATCTGCTGCTAGAACTACTTGAAGGTAGCTGCCAGTACCATTTATATACATAGCTCTTGCTCTTTGTTTAAATAAATCTTCTTGAGCTTTTGAGTTTTTCTCTGCATCTTCTAATTTAACTTGAGTTTTTTTCATATCCTGAGAAATTTTATTCATATCATTTTTATTACTGTCAATTTTCTTTATTACATCATCAATTTGCTTGTCTAATTCTTGAACTTTTGATTGCAACTCTTTCTTTTTATCTTGAGTTTGCTTTAGAGCATCTGATGTGCTTGGAGCAGCTAAGATATTAGCATTTATAATTATAGTCAATGCCAGCGTGAAAATAACAGATAAAGTCTTTTTATTCAATTCGTTTACCTCCTTAAGCCAGTTATCAAGTTATTTTTATCAATATATTTGCTGATGTTCTTTATTATACCATTAAAGTATATAGAAATTCAAACTTGAAGTAAAAAAAATCTATATTAGGTTATAATAGGAAAAGTTAATTCGTAAAAGATTGAAAAAAATTAAAACGTATATCTACTTATAATAGGTATACGTTTTATATTATTTTTAATCTATTTATTGATTTATACATGAAAGTATTGTATAATTATAAAACACAATTATACAATAATATCATAACATATTGCAATGCAAAAGTCAATAGTTATTGTGAAAAAAATTATTTATGAAAGGAGAATAAATAATGAAAATAGCTGATGGGGTTGAAATGCTTGAAGTATCCAGCAATGTTATGGGGAGTAGGAGAATTATTAATCCAACATTGATTTATGATAAAGGCATAGTAATTTTGGTGGATACTGGGTATCCGGGACAGTTACCTCAAATTCGTCAGGCAATTGAAGATGCTGGTGTATCATTTGATAAACTAAATAGGGTAATTCTTACTCATCATGATATTGATCATATTGGAAGCCTTTCTAGTATTGTAAAGGAACTACCTAACAGTGTGAAAGCACTTGCGCATAAAGAAGAGGAAGCATATATTAACGGTATAAAAACACCAATTAAATTAGCTCAACTTGAAGCTAATTTTAGCTCTTTGTCAGATGATATGAAAATTATATATGAAAAGCTTAAAGCAGGCTTTGAAGGCTGCAAAGCAGATGTAAATCAAACACTAATTGATGGAGAAGAGCTTCCTTACTGCGGAGGAATTGAGGTGATTCACACTCCTGGACATACTTTAGGACATATTTGCCTGTATCTCAAACAGCTCAAAATCCTTATAGCAGGAGATATTTTAGCTGTTGAAGATGGAATGCTTGTGAAAGCTCCTGATTTTATTAATTTTGATGCGGATTTAAATATAAAATCTCTAAAAAAACTTACAGAATATGATATTGAAACGGTAATATGTTATCATGGTGAGCTGTACAATAATAATACCAATAAGTGTATTGCAGAGCTAACAAAAAATAAATAAGAATTTTAATATTTGAAGGGATTTAATGAACTTAGATTTCAAATTTGAAGAAAAAATTTTAAATGATGTATTGAATTTTTTCAAATTTAGGTATAGAATGGATAATGTAGTATTAATCAATATTAAAAAATAAGGAGGTCGTCAATATGTTTAGAAGATTAATGTTATTAGCAGCCAGTTCAAGTGCAAAACAACATAAAACACATATATACGACCTTGGTATAGTTAACTTTTAATAGTTAGCATTAATTATAGTGGAAAATTGCCATAGGTTGTATACCTATGGCTTTTTATATTGCTTACCTATTTATATGTTGGGGAAGTTATGCCCAATATATAATAAATTCTGTCTAAAAGCCGTAGAAAAATTATTCTGCGGCTTTTTATATTTAAGCAGAGAACCAAAATCTTTGATTTTGTGTGAATGGGTTAAGCAGATATCCCAAATCTTTGATTTGGTGATAGTCGCTTACACAGCGTGTACTCATTCGACTAAAGGAGAAGGAGTTTCATTTAAAAAGGAGTGGTGATTATGAACAAAAAAGAGAATTTAAGAAAAACTAATGACTGGAATTCTATATTTTATACCTGACCAGGCTAATACAGATTTGGAACCTAAAACTCTATATTGGCAGTTAAAAGGAGATGAATAGGATGAAAAAAATTATAGAGTTGACTAAAGGAAGTAGGCTTTTATATACAATAGCAATACTATCTATCGGAATTGCTTCTTTTATAGCTATGGTAGAACCTATGGTTATTAGAGTTACTATAGATTCTATAATAGGAAATAAACCATTAAATGTTCCTAAGCCTGTTGAAAGTTTAGTACAAGTTTTAGGAGGAAGAGAAATTTTAGGAAGAAATTTATGGATATGTTCTTTAACTCTAGTAAGTTTAACTTGTGTAAGAGGTATTTTTCTTTATTTAAAAGGAAAGCTTTCTGCGCAAGCTGCTGAAAATATGGCAAGAAATATAAGGGTTAGATTATATGACCATATTCAAAAACTTCCTTATGGATATCATATAAAATCAGAGTCTGGAGATTTAATTCAAAGATGTACTTCGGATGTAGATACAGTAAGAAAGTTCTTTGCACTTCAAATGGTTGAGATAGGAAGAGCTGTATTTATAGTAACCTTTGCCATTATTATGATGAGCTCGTTAAACAAGAAGATGACAATAATTGCAATGTGTGTGGTGCCTATAATATTTATATTTTCTTTAACATTTTTCAATAAAATTCAGCATAATTTTATAAAGGCTGATGAACAAGAGGGTGCCCTTACATCTGTGTTAAGAGAAAATCTAACAGGCGTGAGAGTAGTAAAAGCCTTTGGAAGACAAAACTTTGAAATAGAAAAATATGAGAAAGAAAATAAGAAATATAAAGATTCTATTTATAAAATAATTTATTTAATGTCAAATTACTGGGGAATATCAGACTTCCTTTGTACAATTCAGATAGGTCTAGTATTAATGTCTGGTATTTACTTCACAGTAAATGGAGACATAAGTCTTGGTACTTTAGTAGTATTTATAACCTATGAAACTATGCTTCTCTGGCCTGTAAGACAGCTTGGAAGGATTCTTTCGGATATGGGAAAGATGACAGTTTCCATGGGAAGGATATGGGAGATACTGCATGTACCTCAAGAAAAAGAAACGCGCAAAGCTTTAAGACCTGAAATAAAGGGTGAAATATGCTTTGAAAATGTAACTTTTGGATATGAAGAAGATACTCCTGTAATTAAGGATGTAAGTTTTAAAGTAAATAAAGGAGAAACAGTAGCAGTAGTAGGACCTACAGGTTCAGGGAAATCATCGCTAGTGCACCTTTTATTAAGGCTTTATGACTATAACAAAGGATCTATAAAGATTGACGGAGTAGAGCTTATGGATATAGAAAGAAAGTGGGTAAGAAGTAGAATAGGCATGGTGCTTCAAGAAGCATTCCTTTATTCGAGAACAATTAAAGATAATATAAAAATATCTAAGCTGGATGCAGATGACAAGGAGGTAAAAACTGCAGCTTCTATGGCAGCAGTTCATGGTGTAATAACTTCATTTGAAAGAGGCTATGACACCATAGTAGGGGAAAATGGCGTTACCTTATCTGGTGGTCAGAGACAAAGAGTTTCTATAGCAAGAACTCTTATAAAAAATCTACCTATCTTGATTTTTGACGATTCACTAAGTGCAGTAGATGCGGAGACAGATAAAATCATAAGACAAAAGTTAAAGGAAAAAAGTAAAGGTGTCACTACTTTTATAATATCTCACAGAATTTCTACAGTTATGGATGCAGATAAGATTATTGTTTTAAACAGAGGAATAATTGAAGCTATTGGAAGCCACAAAGAATTGATAAACAAAGATGGTGTATATAAGAGAATTTGGGAAATACAAAATTCTGTAGATAACCTTGAGGATGAAGATGTGGCTTGTAATGAGTAATTTAGGAGGTGATTTTTATGGAAAGAATCGATGAATATAAAATAACGGAAAAGTTTAATCTTGGTATCTGGAAAAGATTCTTTAAATATTTATATGAATTTAAGAAAGGTCTTATTATAATGGCTTTTCTAATGATTATAGTAGCAGGAATAGATGCAGTGCTTCCTCTTTTAACTAAATATGCTATAGATAACTTTATCGCAAAGAAAAGCACAGATGGACTCAAAGCTTTCACCATAGCTTATTTTGGAATTTTTGCTTTTCAGGCTTTAAATGTTAAGCTTTTTATAATGCAGGCTGGTAAAATAGAGACGGAACTGGCTTATCATATAAGAAAACTTGGGTTTAAAAGACTTCAGCAGCTATCTTTTTCTTACTATGACAATTCCTCAGTTGGTTGGCTTATGTCGAGAATGACATCTGATGTAACAAGGCTGAGTGAAATAGTGTCTTGGGGATTGATTGATATGGTGTGGGCCGTATCGATGATGATAGGATTCTTGGCTATTATGTTATATTACAACGTTGGAATGACACTTATAAGCATGTGTGTAGTTCCAATATTATTTGTCATAGGAATGTTCTTTCAAAGGAAAATTTTAAAGTCCTACAGAAAAGTTAGAAAATTAAACTCACAGATAACTGCGGACTTTAGTGAAGAGGTAGCAGCGGCAAAAACTACTAAGACTTTAGTACGTGAAAATGAAAATTTAAAAGAGTTTAAGAGAGATGCCGACAGTATGAGGTACTCAGCAGTAAGAGCTGTAATGTTTTCATCATTATTTCTTCCTATAGTTATATCCATGGGAAGCATAGGAACAGGATTAGCTCTTTGGTTTGGAGGAGGTAAAGTAATTACAGGAGCTTTAACTTATGGTACTTTTGTAATGTTTATTTCATACACTATACAGTTCTTTGATCCATTAAGTAGATTGGCAGAAACTTTAGCGGAACTGCAGAATGCTCAGGCTTCAGCAGAGAGAATAATAACTCTTGTAGAAACTGAACCAGACATATGGGACAAAAAAGATGTAGTGAAAGTTTATGGAGACTTATTTAACCCAAACAAAGAAAATTGGGAAAAGATTTATGGAGAAATAGAATTTAAGAATGTAAGCTTTTCTTATAAAAATGGGGAAAAAGTACTTCAAAACTTTAATTTAAAGGTTAAAAAAGGAGAAACTATAGCCTTGGTTGGAGAAACTGGCTCTGGAAAGAGTACAATTGTAAATTTACTCTGTAGATTCTATGAACCAAATAGTGGAGAGATATTAATTGATGGAAAAGATTATAGAGAACGATCTCTTTTATGGCTTCAATCAAACTTAGGTTATGTTCTTCAAAGTCCTCATTTGTTTAGCGGAACTATCAAGAACAATATAAGATATGGAAAACTTGATGCTTCGCAAGAAGAAATCGAAGAAGCAGCAAAGCTTGTAAATGCTCATAACTTTATTATGGATATGGAAAAAGGCTATGACACTGAGGTAGGGGAAGGTGGAGGGAATCTGTCCACAGGAGAAAAACAACTTATCTCTTTTGCCAGAGCAATTATAGCAAATCCAGCTATTTTTGTACTGGATGAAGCTACTTCATCTATCGATACAGAAACAGAAAAAATGATAGAAAACGCTATAGAAAAAACTCTATCAGGAAGAACAAGTTTTATAATAGCCCATAGACTATCTACTATAGTATCAGCAGATAAAATTCTTGTTATAAGAAAAGGAAAGATAATAGAAGCTGGAAATCATAAAGAATTGTTAAGAAGAAAAGGATACTACTATAGATTATATACAAACCAGCTACTTCAGGAAAAAGAACTAGAAAGTAAGAGAATATAATATATAGGGTTACAAGGCCGAAAATTGACTTACACCTCGGACTATGTTTCCAAGCTTCAGTCCGTTAAAAACTTTTAGCTTTGGAAACATAGCCCTTTGCGTAAGTCAATTTTCTAGTTTGAAACCCTATATAGACATACTAATGAGCTTTGTTTTTTACCATAAGCTCATCTACCAATTTTACTAGATTATCTATTTCAGGTTTGCTCATTTGAGCATCAGCTCCAACAGATATTCCCTTATGAGATAAATCATCAGTAATTAAAGAAGAGAAAATTATTACTGGAAGATTTTTTAATATCTTATGTTCTTTAATCTTTCTGGTAAGTGTATGACCATCCATTCTTGGCATTTCTATATCAGTTATAAGTATTTGTACTTCATCAATAAACTTTTCCTTCTTTTCTTCTACAAGATCATATAAATAATTTAAAGCTTGTTCACCATCATCAAAAAAACTTAAATTACTGAATCCCGCCTTTGTTAAAGTATCTTTTAATAAGCTTCTTATTAAGAAAGAATCGTCTGCTAGCATAAGTTTAATATTGGATCTATCCTTATACTCAACATTCTCAATTCTTTCTTCGCTTATACCTACTTTTGGATTTATATCGGTAACTATTTTTTCAAAATCCAATAAAAAAAGTATCTTATCATTAAGTATTATATTGCCTATAACTAAAGAATCAGCGAATAGATTATCTGGTTTAGTTATTTTGTTCCATCCTATTCTATGAGTTCCTACTACTCTATCAATATTAAAAGCAACTCTAGATTTATTAAATTCACATAGTATTATAGTGTTCTGTTTAGATACCTCAGAGTTTTTTTCTAATACATATTTTAAGTTTACAAGGGTTATAATTTCATCCCTATTTAAAATAAGTCCAGCAATAGTAGGAGGTGTTTGAGGAAGTTTAGTTAAGTTGTCTGTTTCCAACACTTCTTTTACTTTTATTACATTTATTCCATAGTGTTTGTTATTAATTACGAATTCAAGTATTTCGACCTCTCCAGTTCCACTTTCTAATAAAATATTTGTTTCCACGATTTCAACCTCTTTTCTAAGCTTAAGTTATATTTACATCTAGATTTAATATAAAAATTACAGAAAATATTATTTATTAAAAATAAGCTTTATCTTTGTATAAATTATACGTGAAATTAGTTTATTTTTCTATATTTTTCATGTTTTTATTTTTTTATTAATAAAACCAATACAGCTTGAAATATCTATATAAAGCATGCAGTAATCATTTTCAGCATAAGATTTCACTGAAAAGCTTCAATTATGAATATTTGTACTATTTTTAGAAGGTATAAAAAAGGTTTTGTAGAATTAATGAACAAGTAGAAATATTTATAAATTTCTTAAAAAGAGGTGAGAAGTATGAGAGTGAAAAATAAAATCTATGAAAAGAGCAGAACTATTATAGCAGATTACGATATTCACCTTTTTCATGAAGGAACCCATTATAATTGTTATAAATTTATGGGAGCGCATTATGTAAAAGAGGACAGAAGGTGGGGAGTAAGATTTACTGTCTGGGCTCCAAAGGCTACAGAAGTAAGGGTAGTTGGAGAATTTAATGACTGGCAATCTAAAAAAGAATATTCTTTTAAAAGATTGAATGATGAAGGTTTATGGAGCTTGTTTGTGTCAGGGCTAAAGGAAAATTTTATTTATAAGTATGAAATAACTCAAAAGAGCGGCAAAAAGGTTTTAAAAGCCGATCCATATGCAATTTATAGTGAAAAGAGACCTAATACTGCCTCTTATGCTGTGAAAAGGAAAAATTTCAGATGGGGAGATAAAAGGTGGCTGGAGTATAGAAATTCTCAAAATATATATGAAAATCCTATAAATATTTATGAGGTACATCTAGGCTCTTGGAGAAGAGATGAAAAGGGAGAGTTTTTAAATTATAGGGAAATAGGAGATAAGCTAGCGACCTATGTGAAAAGTATGGGTTATACACATGTAGAGCTAATGCCTGTAATGGAACATCCTCTAGATGACTCTTGGGGCTACCAGCTTACTGGATACTATTCTGTTACAAGCAGATATGGTACAATAGATGATTTTAAGTATTTGATAAACACACTGCATAAAACAGGTATAGGGGTTATATTGGATTGGGTTCCAGGACATTTTTGTAAAGATGAGCATGGACTTTATAGATTTGATGGCACGCCTACCTATGAATATGAAGATGTAAATAAGGCGGAAAATAGAGGCTGGGGAGCTGCCAATTTTGATCTGGGAAAACCAGAAGTAAGGAATTTTCTTATATCAAATGCATTATTTTGGCTTAGAGAATATCATATTGATGGATTGAGAGTAGACGCAGTAACAAATATGCTTTACTTAAATTATGACAGAAAAGAAGGAGAATGGACTCCAAATAAAAATGGGGGCAGTGAAAATCTTGAGGCTATAGAATTCTTTAAGGAGTTAAGCAAATCCTTGTTTAAAGAAGTTCCTAATCTATTAATGATTGCAGAGGAATCCACGTCATGGCCTATGATAACCAAACCTACAGACATAGGGGGAATAGGCTTTAATTTTAAATGGAATATGGGATGGATGAATGACATTTTAGAGTATATAAGTTTAGACCCTGTATATAGAAAACATCATCATAACCGCATAACCTTCTCTATAATGTATAATTACTCAGAAAATTTCATATTACCTCTATCTCACGATGAGGTGGTACATGGGAAAAAATCATTAATAGATAAGATGTGGGGCGATTATTGGAACAAGTTTGCAGGACTAAGATTGTTTATGGCTTATATGTTCACTCATCCAGGTAAAAAGAGTACCTTTATGGGAACAGAATTTGCTCAATTTATAGAATGGAGACATTATGAAGAATTAGAATGGAAGCTTATTGAAAGTTTTGAAATACATAAGAGTACCCAGGAATTTTTTAGAGATTTAAATAATTTATATAGAAAAGAAAAAGCTTTATGGCTTTATGATTATAAATTTGAAGGCTTCAAGTGGATTGATGCAGACAACTCTAATCAAAGTATATTAATTTTTATGAGAAAAACCAATGTACCACAGGAAACTTTAATCATTATATGCAATTTTACCCCTATGGTATATTACGATTACAAAATTGGAGTTCCATACTTAGGGGAATATAAGGAGCTCTTAAATACAGATAGCAAAAAGTATGGTGGGTCGGGACAAACAATGGAGAGTACACTTTATGCAGAGAAAAAACCTTGGCACAAAGAGCTATATCATATAAAAATTAAGGTCCCTCCTATGGCTGCAGTCATACTTAAGGTAAATAAAGTTTACAAATTAAATGATAAAAAACATAAGGAAATAATAGAGATAATAACTGATGATGAGGATAAAAGAAATAAGCAAGATATAAAGGAAGTAGTGAATAAAAAGGACAAAAATGAAAGGAAAGTGGAATAATGAAAATATTATTTATAGCCTCTGAAGCGGATCCTTTTATTAAAACAGGAGGGCTGGCAGATGTAGCCTACGCTCTTCCTAAGTATCTTAAAGCTTTAGGGATAGATGCAAGAGTTGTAATACCAAAATATAAAAATATAAAGCTAAGGGACAAATACAGTATAATTTTCAAAAATCTTTTACAGTCCCTGTAGGTTGGAGAAATCAATATGCTGGAGTATTTGAATGTGATGTAGATTCAGTTAAATATTATCTATTAGATAATGAATACTACTTTTTTAGAGATAATCTTTATGGACATTATGATGATGGAGAGAGATTTGCATATTTTGATAGAGCAGTACTTATGATGTTAAAGGAGATAGATTGGAAGCCAGATGTTATACACTGCAATGATTGGCATACAGGTATGATACCAGTGCTATACAAACTTCAGTATGGTAAAGAGGATTTTTATAAGAACATAAAAGTCTTATATAGCATACATAATATATTATTCCAAGGAAATTATGATGTAAGTATATTAGGTGAACTTTTTGGATTCAGTGATGATATATATAAAGACGGCAGTGTAGAATTGTATGGAGCAGTAAGCTTTATGAAGGGTGGTATAAACTACAGTGATAAGGTGTCCACCGTAAGCAGAAGTTATGCTCAAGAAATTCAAAGCCCTTATTATGGAGAAAAATTAGATGGACTTCTGCAAAACAGAGCTAGTAATCTATCAGGCATAGTAAATGGAATAGACTATGATATTTATAATCCAGAAAAAGATGTCGTTATATACAAAAACTATGGCAAAAATAATTTAGAAGATAAGGCAGTTAATAAGCAGAAACTTCAAGAACAATTAGGTATTGAGATAAATAAAGAAGTTCCAATGATTGGTATAGTATCAAGACTTACTGCCCAAAAGGGAATGGATTTAATAAAGCATATAGGTGAGGAGCTTGTAAATAGGGATATACAGCTGGTGGTACTTGGCACCGGAGATAGTGATTATGAGGAGTATTTTAAATATCTTCATGAAAAATATCCACATAAAGTCTCTGCCAATATATATTTTGATGATGTATTAGCTCACAAAATATATGCAGCTTCAGATATATTTTTAATGCCCTCTTTATTTGAACCTTGTGGATTAGGTCAGCTCATAGCTTTAAGATACGGAGCTTTACCTATAGTAAGAGAAACCGGTGGACTTAAGGATACTGTAGAAGCATACAATAAGTTTACTGGTGAAGGTAATGGTTTTAGTTTTACTAATTACAATGCCCATGACTTACTTTATGTTATAGAAACAGCACTGAAATTCTATAGAGATAAAGATCTTTGGAAAAGCATAGTAATTCAAGCCTTAGAAAGTGATAATAGCTGGAACAAGTCAGCGGAAGCCTATAAAGAGCTTTATGAAAGTATGCTTTAGTCTATCTTAATATTTTATATTAGGAGGTAAAAGTTCTAAATGAACTTTTACGGGTAACTTGTAAGCGGAAGCGAAAATCTTAAGTTACCCAGTACCCGAAGGGAAGCAAGCAAAATTACCCAGTGTTCCGACTAAAAGGAGGAATTAGATGTTAAAAATAGATAAGGAAACTTTTAAAAAAGACTATGAAGAAAAGTTTATAGAAATTCATGGAAAGGACTTATTGGAAGGAACAGACTATAACAAATATGAAGCTTTAGCAAGCCTTACTAGAGATTATGTAGTCAAAACCTGGATTAACACAAATAAAAGGTATGACACCACTGGAGAAAAGCAGGTATATTACTTTTCTATGGAGTTTCTACTTGGAAGATTGTTAGATAATGCTTTGAGCAATTTAGGGATAAGAGATATATGCAAAGAAGCATTAAATGATTTAAATATAAATCTTGATGCTTTAGAGATTTTAGAGGAAGATCAAGGGCTAGGCAATGGTGGCTTAGGAAGATTAGCTGCTTGCTTTTTAGATTCTATGGCTTCACTAAATATACCTGGACATGGCTGTGGCATAAGATACAAGTATGGTTTTTTTGAACAAAAGATAATAGATGGCTCGCAGGTAGAAGCGCCAGATGAGTGGCTAAAAAATGGTAATGTATGGTCAATAAAAAAGTCAGATAAGGCTCAAATAGTTAGATTTGTTGGAAAAGTAGATATGTTCAGTGAAAATGGTAAGCTAAAATTTAACCATACAGAATATGAGCCTGTCTTAGCAGTTCCTTATGATATTCCTATCATAGGTTATAAAAATGAGGTGGTTAACACTTTAAGACTCTGGAGTGCAGAGCCTTTATATGACGAATTTGATTTTTCTTCTTTTAGTAGGGGAGACCACTTAAAGGCTATAGAATACAAAAATTCTATAGAGGCTATATCACAAGTTTTATATCCTGATGATAGTTTTTATGAGGGAAAAATGCTTAGATTAAAGCAGCAATACTTCTTTGTATCTGCTGGAATTCAAAGTATTATAAGACATTTTAGAACTCATGTAGGATCTTTAAAGGATTTAGATGAAAGAATAGCTATACACATAAATGATACTCACCCTACCTTGGCTATTCCAGAGCTTATGAGAATTTTTATGGATGAAGAGAATTTTAGTTGGGATGAAGCTTGGAGAATGACTACTAATATAATATCTTATACAAATCATACGATTTTAGCAGAAGCTTTAGAAAAATGGCCTGTGGAAATGTTTAAAAGTTTATTGCCAAGAATTTATATGATTGTTGAGGAAATAAACAGAAGATTTTGTGAAGAACTTTGGAATAAATATATTGGACAATGGGATAAAATCAGTAAAATGGCCATAATATCCGATGGCTATGTAAAGATGGCACACCTAGCTATAGTAGGAAGCCATAGTGTAAATGGTGTGGCTAAACTTCACACAGAGATACTTAAGAAACAGGAAATGGCCGATTTTTATTATTTCTATCCTAAAAAATTCAACAATAAAACTAATGGAATAACCCATAGAAGATGGCTTATGCGAGCAAATCCTCAGCTTACAGGTCTTCTTAAAGAAACTATAGGAGATAGTTTTATAAAGCATCCTACAGATATGGAGGCCTTTGAAGCTTATGCAGGTAGCAGGGCAGTTCAAGAAAGGCTGCAGGATATAAAGTTTTCTAATAAAAAGAAACTTGCAGAATACTTGAAATTTAATCAAGGAATTTCTATAAATCCAAATTCTTTATTTGATGTCCAGGTTAAGAGAATTCATGCTTACAAAAGGCAGGTTTTGAATTGCTTAAGAATAATGGAACTATACAGAAGACTTATAGAAAATCCTAATTTAGATGTAATTCCTAGAACCTTCATATTTGCAGGTAAGGCAGCACCAGGATACTATCTTGCTAAAAATACTATTGAACTTATAAATGCCGTGGCTAATAAGATAAATAATGATTCAAGGGTAAATGAAAAAATAAAGGTGGTTTTTATCCCAAATTATAGAGTTTCTGTAGCTGAAGCTATAATTCCAGCCGCAGATTTAAGTGAACAAATATCAACTACCACTAAAGAAGCTTCAGGTACAAGTAACATGAAGTTTATGATGAATGGAGCAATTACCATAGCTACATTAGATGGGGCAAATATAGAAATAAGAGATGAAGTTGGAGATGAAAATATCGTCATTTTTGGTCTAACGAAAAGAGAGGTTCTAGATTATTATCATAAAGGAGGCTATTCAGCCTGGGATATAGTTAATAGAGACTATAGAATAAAGCAAGTTACGGAGGATATAGTAAATGGATTCTATTGCAGTAACAAAGAAAAATTCAAGTCCATTTATGAACACCTTATCACCTATAATGATGAATTTTTTGTGCTTAAAGATTTTGACTCCTATTTAAAAGCACAGAAGAGGGTAGATAGTTTATATAGGGATTCTTCAAAGTGGCAATCTATGTGCGCTGTGAATATAGCACATTCCGGTATATTTTCTAGCGATAGAACAATACAAGAGTATGCTACAGGTATATGGGGTTCAGGATATTTATATAAAAATCTTTAGCACTTAACTCACGCCTTGGGATATGTTTACAGAGTTTTTGGCAGGATAACCCCTTTTAAATCTATTCGCAATAATGTAAATGTATCCCTTTGTACAATCTAACCTTCTTAGTTAGAAACCATAAAGGATCGATTACTTAAAGGAGAGGTGACTTTTATGGACTACTATATAAAACATAATTCATGGGAAGGGAGGTTCAGAAAACCCTTTGGAGCAGTAAAATCGGGAGAAAAGGTTTATATAAATTTGGAGGCAGAGAATTTTAGTAAAGCCGAAATAGTTCTTATATATTTTGACGGAACAGAAGAATGCATAGGACTTTCTTCAAAAAAAATTAATGAAGATCTATATAATTATTTTACTGAAATAAGTATAAAAGAAGATTATAAAGGATTAATAAACTACTATTTTAAATTTTATAAAGATTATCAGATTATATATTACGGCAATAATGCAGATGGCCTAGGAGGAGAAGGAAGAGTTTATCAATATTCACCCAAAAGCTATCAAATAACGGTGCACAAAGACTTTGAAGTTCCTATATGGTTTAAAGAAGGTATAGTATATCAGATATTTGTAGATAGATTTAGAAATGGTAATAAAGATGGAAAAGTGGATAATCCTAAGAAGAACAGCTTCATATATGGAACCTGGCAAGATGAGCCAATGTATATAAGAGATGCTAATGGTAAAGTAGTTAGATGGGATTTTTATGGCGGGAACCTTAAAGGAGTTATTGAAAAACTAGAATATTTAAAGAATTTAGGTGTGGATATAATTTATTTAAATCCAATCTTTGAAGCTTCCAGCAATCATAAATATGACACAGCTGACTATAAGTCTATAGACCCTATGTTTGGCGATGAAAATATATTTAAAGAACTCTGCCATAAAGCAGAGCAATTAGGAATAAAAATAATATTAGATGGAGTTTTTAATCATACAGGGTCAGATAGCATATATTTTAATAAATTTGGAAACTATTCAAGTTTAGGAGCATATCAATCAAAATACTCAACCTACTATAAGTGGTATATATTTAGTGAATATCCAGATAAATATGAATGCTGGTGGGGGATAGACAACCATCCAAGTATAGATGAGATGAATGAAGATTACATAAATTTTATAATAAAAGATAAAGATTCTGTAATTAATAAATGGATGAAGCTTGGTATCAGTGGATGGAGATTAGATGTAGCAGACGAGCTTCCAGATGAGTTTATAAAATTGTTTAAATCTCATATAAAAGAAATTAAAGAGGATTCAGTATTAATAGGAGAAGTTTGGGAAGATGCATCTAATAAAATAAGCTATTCCAGAAAAAGAAAATATTTATTCGGTGAAGAGTTGGACTCAGTAACAAATTATCCCTTTAGAAATTTAGTGATTAACTTTATAAATTCACGAATTACTGCAGAAGGCTTTATAAGAAATATTATGAGCCTTTATGAAAATTACCCTAGGGAAAGTTTTTACTGTAATTTAAATATACTAGGTACTCATGATACGGAAAGAATTTTAACTTCAATAGATAAAGATAATAGAAAAAATATGTACAAGCTTATCATAGCTCTATCCATTCAAATGACCATGCCAGGAGTTCCTCTTATATACTATGGAGATGAAGCAGGGCTTACAGGTGGTAAAGACCCTTTAAATAGAAAACCTTACCCTTGGAAACATGAAGATGTAAATATTTACAACATTTACGAAGCAATTATAAAATTAAGAAGAAAACATGAGGTTTTTGTTAAGGGAGACTTAAACTTCCACAATATAAATGAAGACATACTATGCTATGAAAGAAACTATGATAAGACAAAAGCAATAATAATAATAAATAAGTCTGAGGAAAAATCTTATAATATCAGATTAAAGCCCCTAGGACTTGAATATTATCAGTATACTGAAGACTTGAGCATAAATGTTAATAATTTATTAGATGAAAAATTAATGAAGAAAGATATAACTTCAGAGTATGTAAAAATGAACCCATTAGAGACCCAAATATACAAATTTATATACATTTAATATTTCTAATAAATTGGTTAATGAGGAGAGGGTGCTATATGTTAAAAAAAGAAATTGTGGCAATGATATTGGCGGGCGGTCAAGGCTCGAGATTGGGTATACTTACAAAAAGACTTGCAAAGCCTGCAGTTCCTTTCGGTGGAAGATATAGAATAATTGATTTTACTTTGAGCAATTGTTCTAACTCAGGCATAGATACTGTAGGGGTATTAACACAGTATAAGCCTTTAGTGCTTAACTCTCATATAGGTATAGGTAGTCCTTGGGATCTTGATAGAAGAGATGGAGGGGTATATATTCTACCACCTTACCAAGAAGAAAGCGGAGGAGATTGGTATAAAGGTACTGCAAATGCAATACATCAAAATAGTTCTTTTATAGATAGTTACAATCCAGAATATGTATTAATTTTATCTGGAGACCACATATACAAAATGAATTATGAGAATATGCTGAGATATCACAAAGAAAAAAATGCAGATGCTACTATAGCAGTTATAGACGTACCATTAGAAGAGGCAAGTAGATTTGGTATTATGAATACTAATGAAGATGGCTCAATATATGAATTTGAAGAAAAGCCTAAAAATCCTAAGAGTACAAAAGCATCTATGGGAATTTATATATTTAACTGGAAACTTTTAAAGAGATTTTTAAGAGAAGACCAGCATAACAAAGAATCTAGCAACGACTTTGGAAAAGACATAATACCTAAGATGCTTTACGAGGGCATGAAAATGTATGCCTATGCTTTTCAAGGATATTGGAAGGATGTTGGAACTATAGAAAGTTTATGGGAAGCAAATATGGACTTGCTTAGAGAAGATAATGAGCTAAACATGGATGATAGGAGCTGGAGAATATATTCTGAGAACCATGTTAGACCAGCGCAATATATAGGACCTAATGCATTGATTAAAAATAGTCTTTCTGTAGATGGTTGTGAAATCTATGGTGAGGTAAGTAATTCCGTATTATTCTCAGGAGTCATAATAGGTAAAAATTCTAAAATAATAAACTCTGTAGTGATGCCAGACACTAAAATTGGAGATAACGTAATCATAAATAAAGCAATTGTAGGAAGCAGTGTAATTATAAGAAGAGATTGTATTATTGGAGATGGAAAGAAAGTTACAGTAATAGGTGGAGGCGAAGATATAAGGGCAGGGTCCATAGTTGCAAGAGAATAAAGTGAAATTTTAAGGGATTTTTAGAGGAGGGGTATTATGTTAAAAAATTGTTTGGGTATAATTAATTTAGACGAAAATGAAGATAAAATAAGAGAGCTTACAAGAAATAGACCGTTAGCCTCTATCCCAATAGCAGGAAGGTATAGAATTATAGATTTTATATTATCAAATCTAACTAATGCAGGAGTTGAAAGTATAGGAATATTTTCTAAAATGCAATCAAGGTCATTGATGGATCATTTGAGTAACGGTCGTCCTTGGGATTTAAACAGAAAAATAGATGGGCTTAGATTTTTTAATTTTACCACCACAGATCCTTGTATAGATGATATAACTAATTTTGCAAATAACATAGAATATTTATATAGAGCCAAACAAGAATATGTTATATTTGCCTCTTCTTATATGATATGTAATA
Source organism: Clostridium sp. OS1-26 (assembly GCF_030915445.1). Taxonomy (GTDB): domain Bacteria; phylum Bacillota; class Clostridia; order Clostridiales; family Clostridiaceae; genus Clostridium_AM. The sequence continues at coordinate 5,597,312 of NZ_CP133264.1, read as the reverse complement.
TTGATTTTAAATCCATATTAAAGAATCATATAGAGTCAGGCTGTGATATAACTATGGCGTATAAGAAAGTGGGAGATGCAGACGAAAATTTCTGTGGTTGTGAGGCTTTAAACATAGATGAGGAAGGAACCGTGCTGAGTGTTGGGAAAAACATAGGAAATAGGAAAAATGCTAATATTGGCATGGGAATTTATATAATGAAAAAGAAGTTTTTGATAGACATAATTAATGAATGTATAAGTACAGGTTTCTATAGAAAAGTGAAATTATATATATATAATTCTTTAGATAAGTTAAAAGTAGGAAGCTATGAATTTAAGGAATATTTAGCTTGTGTGAATTCTTTAAAGTCCTACTATAAGGCGAGCATGGACCTATTGGATCATAAAATAAATAAAGAGCTTTTTTCACAGGAAAGACCTATATATACAAAGACCAATGATGAAATTCCAGCAAGATATAACAACGAGTGTATCGTTAAAAACTCTATAATAGCTAGTGGATGTTTAATTGAAGGAACAGTAGAAAATAGCATAATTTTTAGAAGGGTTAAGGTTTCTAAAGGAGCAGAGCTTAGAAATTGCATAATTCTCCAGAATTCAATTATAGGAAAAAATGCGAGGCTGTACAATATTATCACAGACAAATATATAACTATAAGTGATAATAAAGAGTTAAAGGGTGATATAACTATTCCTCTTGTGGTAGAGAAAGATGGTAGAAAAGAATATTATTAAGGAATCATAAAAGAATATAAACAAAAAATCACCATGTAAATTTCATGGTGATTTTCTTTTATATTGATAATTTTTACACTCTCAAGAAAAACTTTCAATATTCCATTATTTATTCTTATTTATGTTTGTAAAGTCAAAAAGACCTACTAAGATAAAATTACTTACAACTGTGCATATGCTGCATTGACATTGGAGAAACTGCGTCAGGATACATCGATGAATGCTGCATTGCCATTGGACTCATCATCATATGGTATGGGTATTTCATCATATGGCATGGATGCTTCATCATATGGCATGGATGCTTCATCATATGGCATGGATGTTTCATCATATAACATGGCATCATATAACATGACATCATAGGCTTCATCATAGGCTGCTGCATCATTATTGGTTGCTGAACTGGCTGAACTATTGGTTGAATATTTAATTGCATTTTTGTTGGTTCCATTATAGGTTCTATCTTTAAATGTAGTTTTATTGGTTCAGTTTCTACTGATCCCATCTTAGGTTTTATATTTAATTCCATACTTTGTGCTTCTACTTTAGGTTGTACATCAAGCTCCATTTTAGTAGGCGGTATCATTGGCTGAATATTTAGTTCCATATTTTGAGGCTGCATCTTAGGTTGAATATTCAATTCTATATTTTGAGGCTGCATGCTAGGTTGTATATTCAATCCCATATTTTGAGGCTGCATACTAGGTTGAATATTCAATTCCATGTTTTGAGGCTGCATCTTAGGTTGAATATTTAATTCCATGTTTTGAGGCTGCATGCTAGGCTGTATATTCAATCCCATATTTTGAGGCTGCATACTAGGTTGAATATTTAATCCCATACTTTGCGGTTCCATTTTAGGTTGGATATTTAATTCCATACTTGCTGGTTGTATTTTAGGTTGTATTTTTAATTCTTGTGTAGGTTGTGGTATAGGTTGAGGTATTGGTTTAGGAATAGGCTGTGGCATAGGTTTAGGTTGTGGTTGAGGCATTGGCTGAGGTTGAGGTTTTGGTTTAGGTTGTGGTTGAGGCATCGGCTGAGTTGGAGGTTTAATTTTTCTTTCCATTTCTGAATCCTCCATTCTATACCCCATTCTATACATCATCATTGGGCACATTACAGGATACTGAAAAGGCACAAAATCTGTAACTTGATAATTTTTATTCACAATTGTCCTCCTAATAAACACTACATCGATTTATTATATGCATATTTTCTCATTATGTTCATAAAATTAAAGATTTTATTACTTTAGGCATCTTCAAAAAAATAACTAGTCAGTATGTTAGTCTATCTTTCGTCATACTGCGTCCGCAGAACCCTTAGATAGTGCTGACTATCTGCGGAACCTGACTCCTTGTCTGACATAAAATATCCGTCGCATCTTTGACTTGTTACTTTCTTTCAGATGCCTTAAAAATGCTGTATAAAAAGTGCTGATGAAAATATGAATATTTTGATAATTTTGGAATATATTAATCATAATTAAATATAAATATGCTGGAATAGGTATCGGGGGAGAGTTATAGGTGATTAGTAATTGAGAAGCTTTGCTTTTCAAACTAATATAAAAAACGTATTTTAGGAGGGGACTATTTTGAAAAAAGTACTAGCATTAATTATCACAGCAACAATGGCATTAGGCTTAGTTGGATGCGGAGGCTCAAGCACTGATTCAAGTGCTAAAAAAACTAAATTTCACATCGGTATAGTAACAGGCACAGTATCACAATCAGAAGATGAACTGCGTGGTGCGGAAGCATTTATTAAAGAATATGGTGATGTACAAAAAGGTGGAATAGTAAAACATGTTACTTATCCTGATAACTTTATGCAGGAACAAGAAACAACTATAGCTCAAATTGCTGGACTAGCTGATGATCCAGATATGAAAGCTATTGTTGTTAACCAATCAGTTCCTGGTACAGTTGCAGCTTTTAAGAAAATAAAAGAAAAGAGACCAGACATACTTTTATTCGCAGGGGAGCCACAGGAAGATACTAACATGGTTGAAGCTGCATCTGATTTAGTAGTAAATGCAGACAATATAAACCGTGGTTACTTAATGATTCTTGCTGCAAAGAAAATGGGAGCAAAGACATTTGTCCACATTTCATTCCCAAGACACATGAGTATTGAGCTTTTATCTGCAAGAAAAACTATAATGGAACAAGCTTGTAAGGATTTAGGATTGACTTTTGCTTTTGAAACAGCTCCAGACCCAATGAGTGACGTTGGAATTCCAGGTGCACAACAATTCATACTTGAAAAAATGCCAGCATGGGTACAAAAGTATGGAAAAGATACTGCTTTCTTCTGCACAAACGATGCGCAGACAGAGCCTCTTTTAAAGAGAGTTGCTGAGCTTGGTGCAATATTTGTAGAACCAGATCTTCCATCTCCAATAATGGGATATCCAGGAGCATTTGGAATTGATCTTAAAGCTGAAGCTGGAAATTGGCCTGAAATACTTAAAAAAGTTGAAAAGACTGTAATTGATAAAGGTGGCAGCGGAAGAATGGGAACATGGGCTTATTCATATAACTATGCTTCAACAGAGGCACTTGCTGAGTATGCAAAGAGAATAATTGAAGGAAAGGCACAGAAAGATTCCTTTAAAGATTTAATGGCTTGCTATGAAAAATCTACTCCAGGAGCAGCATGGAACGGTTCATACTATATTGACAGAGCAACTGGAACAGAAAAGAAGAACCATGTTATGTTATATCAAGATACTTATGTTTTTGGAAAAGGTTATTTAGGTCAGACAAAGGAAGTAATACCTGATAAATATAAGAAAATAAAATAACTATGACAATATAAAAAGAGGTTAAAATTTAGGGTTCCTAGCTTAAAATTTCATTTAGGAACCCTATGTCTATAAAGTATGGATATATTGATTCGCATGATAAGAGGTGAAATAATTGTCAAATAAGAGCTTATTGTTAAAGGTAGAAGGTGTTAGCAAACAATTTGAAGGTAATAGGGTATTAAAAGATATTAATTTTTCACTGGAGAAGGGCAAAATATTAGCGCTAGTAGGTGAAAACGGTGCAGGAAAATCAACACTTATGAAAATACTTTTTGGAATGACTGTTATAGCAGAAACTGGAGGATATGAAGGTCAAATTTACCTGGATGGTGAAAAAGTAAATTTCAAAAATACCAGTGATGCTTTAAAAGCAGGAATTGGAATGGTACACCAGGAATTTTCTCTTATACCTGGTTTTACAACATCAGAAAATATATTATTGAATATGGAAAAAACTAAATCTAGTGTAGTATCAAAGATATTTGGTAGAAATTTAGAAACTATTGATATGAATGAGATGAAAAAGAGTGCAAAAAAGGCAATAGAAACCTTAGGAGTACAGCTTAGTCCTGATACCCTTGTTTCAGAACTGCCTGTTGGGCATAAGCAGTTTATTGAAATTGCACGTGAGATTGATAGAGAAAAGGTTAAATTGCTTATATTAGATGAACCAACAGCTGTTTTAACTGAATCAGAGGCAGAAATACTTTTGAAATCAATGAGAAGACTTGCGGATATGGGTGTGTCTATTATCTTTATTTCACATAGATTACATGAGATTACAGCAGCTTGTGATACACTAGTAGTACTAAGAGACGGTGTGGTTGTGGTTGAAAAACCCGTTGAAGGTGTAAATATAAGACAGATTGCTGAATGGATGGTAGGAAGAGATGTTGATAATAAAAAAGCGGCATCTGCAAAAATTGTAGATGTCACTGATAGCAATAAGGATATTATCCTAGAAGTAAAAAATCTTTGGGTTGATATGCCAGGAGAAACAGTAAGAGATGTATGCTTTAGTGTTAAAAGAGGTGAAATTTTTGGGATAGGTGGTCTGGCAGGACAAGGGAAGCTTGGGATACCAAATGGTATATTAGGTTTGTTTCCTGCAGAGGGGGAAATCGTATTTAATGGGAATTCATTGCCATTAAACTCAACCTTTAATGCATTAAAAAGCGGTTTAGCCTTTGTATCAGAGGATCGTAGAGGCGTAGGCCTTTTATTAGATGAGCCTATTGACTGGAATATCGCTTTTGATGCAATGCAGGTTCAGGAAAAGTTTATTAAAAAACTATTAGGCGGGTTAATAAAATGGCGTGATGATAAAGCCATGAAAGAATGTGCACAAGAATACATTAAGTCTTTAGAAATAAAATGTACAAGCGAAAAGCAGTTTACTAGACAACTTTCTGGAGGTAACCAGCAGAAAGTTTGTATTGCTAAGGCTTTTGCGCTCGAACCAAGTCTTTTGTTTGTATCTGAACCTACCAGAGGTATAGATGTTGGGGCAAAAAACTTGTACTCGATGCATTAAGGAGATATAATGCGGAAAATAATACTACAATTGTAATGGTCTCATCAGAGCTTGAAGAACTAAGGTCTATATGCAATAGAATTGCTATTGTCAGTGAAGGTAAGGTATCAGGAATTTTATCTCCAGGTGCTGAAGCAGCAGAGTTCGGATTGCTTATGTCAGGTCAATATGATTTGAGCGAAGAAGGTGAAAAGCTATGATGCAGATTAAAGAGTTTATAAAGAATTTTGGATGGCCTCGTATTATTATAGGATTATTTTTGGTAGCGTTATTTATTATAGGACCGTTTTTTGGTGTCAAAACAGATATGTCACTTAATGATGTTATAGTTCGTTTCGGAATGAATGCCGTTCTTGTTTTGGCTATGGTACCTATGATACAGTCTGGATGTGGCTTGAATTTCGGTATTCCTGTAGGATTGGTTGCAGGACTTTTAGGTGCAGTTATAAGCTTGGAATTTAAGCTTGTAGGGATAATTGGAATACTAGTAGCTTTTATAATTGCTATGATTATAGCAGTAGTTTTTGGATATGCATATGCCCTGCTCTTAAATAAGGTCAAGGGAGATGAAATGATTATCGCTACTTATGTAGGATATTCCTTTGTATTCTTCATGAATATGATGTGGATTATACTTCCTTTTAAGAATCCAGCAAGTGTACAGGGTTTTAAAGGAGAAGGACTTCGTGTAACGATAAGTATTCAAGAGTATTGGTTTCATAAGATTAGTAATTTTTTAAGCATAAAAGTAACAAATAATTTTATAATTCCAACTGGAATGATATTGTTTTTCATTTTTATGAGTTTGTTAGTATGGGGATTTTTTAGAACTAAAATTGGTACTGCAATAACTGCAGTTGGATCTAACCCAGAATTTGCAAGGGCTGCGGGCATCAATGTAGACAACATGAGAACTGTATCCGTTATTTTTTCAACTGTACTTGCAGCTATAGGAATGATTGTTTATGCACAGAGTTTTGGTTTTGTACAACTGTATGGTGCCCCACAGGCATTTGTATTTCCAACAGTTGCAGCAATACTTCTTGGCGGAGCTTCTGTAAATAAAGCCTCTATTGTCAATGTTGTTATAGGAACTATATTATTCCAAGGAATACTTACAATGACACCTTCCGTAATTAATAGTGCAATCAGCATAGATGTTTCCGAAGTTATAAGGATTATTGTATCAAACGGAATGATAGTATATGCTCTTACCAGGAAAGCGAGGTAGAAATATGAAACTTAGTAATCAAGATATGAAAAAACTTTTAACTAGCAGCGCTGTTCCAATTATGTTTTTATTAATTAGTATAATAGCAATACCTATTTCAAAATTTAGTGGAATATATCTTGTTAGAGAGATTGTTACTCGTCTTTCAAGAGACTCATTTCTAGTACTGGCACTTTTGTTACCTGTAATGGCAGGTATGGGAATCAACTTTGGAATGATTTTAGGTGCAATGGCAGGACAGATAGGATTGATATTTATAACAGACTGGGGTATTAAGGGAGCTGCAGGCCTTATACTAGCGATGATAATAGGCACTCCTATTGCAATAGTTCTAGGATATTTCTGTGGGGCTGTTTTAAATAGGGCAAAGGGACGTGAAATGATTACTTCCATGATGCTAGGTTTTTTTATATCAGGAATATATCAATTTTTTCTATTATATCTATGTGGATCTATAATACCTATAAAAAGTCGTACACTGGTTCTTTCAAGAGGTTATGGTATCAGAAATGCTATAAATTTGGATGCGTCAAGTGCATTTGATAAGTTGCTTCTGGTTAATATAGGAGGAGTAGCTGTACCAATAGGAACATTCTTAATAATTGGTGCAATATGTGTATTTACATTATGGTTTAGAAAGACTAAACTTGGACAGAATATGAGAGCTGTAGGACAAGATATGATAGTATCAGGAACAGCAGGTATAAAGGTAGAAAAAACTCGTATACAATCAATCATAATTTCTACTGTACTTGCTTGTTATGGTCAAATTATATATTTGCAGAACATAGGTACCTTAAATACCTATAATGGAGCAGATCAAGCAGCATTATTTGCCGCTGCTGCACTACTTGTAGGTGGCGCTACCGTAAGTAAAGCCACCATACCAAATGCGATTATTGGTACAGGTTTATTCCATCTAATGTTCGTGGTTATGCCAATGGCAGGTAAAAATCTAACAGGGCAAGCTATGATAGGTGAATATTTTAGAATGTTCGTATCTTATGGTGTTGTTACCTTGGCACTGGTGCTTCATGCATGGAAAAGGCAAAAGGATAAGGAAATGGACAGAGCTTACCTTAGAGAAGGAAATGTAGCTAAGTAATAGAACACTATAAAAAAATGCGACATAAGTTTTCTGTGTAGGGTTAAAAGACCGAAAATTGACTTACACCCCGGACTATGTTTCCAAGCTTCAGTCCGGGGTGTAAGTCAATTTTCGGCTTTTGAGCCCTATAAAGAGACTAGGCCTTTTCATTAAGTTCTGCCTTTAAAATTAATACCATATTGTTTAATAATGATATTTAGAATATCATACCTGTAGTTACTGTTCAAACAGTAATTTATTAATTGCCTTATCAATATTTACGTTATTTGAAGTATTAAGCCACTTTTTTGAAATTACAACATGTCTGCAGCTGCTAGCTTTGCTTTTTAAGTAAGTGTAAATTATTTGAGCTTCATCGATGTCTTCTTTTTCAATCTTTATCCGGTTTTTTAGAGATTTGTCATTAAAGCAAGTTAAGATATTGAATTTGAAAGCAGATTTTAATTTTTCTAAATTAAAGCTCTCTAGGTCATAGTTTTTACTAAAAAGAACTTTATTTCCTTTAATAAGAAAAAACTTAAGGGTAGTATCACTTAGGTACTCAAGTAAAGCAATATTTTTATTATCCTCAGTGAATTTTATAACCTTTACATTATCTAGCAAATAGTTTACTGCACTTATATAATCCCTATATTTAGCGGCATTCTCAAAATCAAATTTCTCCGATGCAACGGTCATCTTATGCTCCATTTCTTGAAGAATGCTTTTGTCAGTTCCATTGAGCAGCAGTATTATTTTATGCATTGTATCAAGATACTGCTTTTGGGCAGCACCCTCCAAACACATACCAATACATAAGCCCAAAGAATAATTTAAACAAGAAGAAGCTTTTCGTGAACTATTGTTGCAGAGTATTTTACAACATTCCCTCATACCATTAAGAGCTCTTAAGACTGTATTTTTGCTGGTGTATGGTCCAAAATAAAGATTTCCATCATCTTTATTAGCTTCGTTGGAGATTTCAATATCAGGACATTGTTCACTGATTTTAATTTTTATATAAGAATAAGACTTTGGACTTTTCATTAGCTTGTTGTATATAGGTTTTATTTCTTTTATCAATTTGCATTCTAGCATAAAAGCTTCGAACTCAGTATCGGTAAGTTTATATTCAAAGTCTTTTATATTTTTAACTAATTTCACAACCTTTGGAGAATGTGACTTTGAGTTTTGAAAATAGGATCCAACTCTACTTTTAAGGTTCTTTGATTTTCCAACATAAATAATACTATCGAGAGAGTCCTTCATCATATATACACCTGGTAAAGAAGGAAGCTTTTTAACTTTTGCTTTTAAATCCACAATATCTCCTCCAAATTTAATCTTTAGCAGTTAAATTATTAATCCATTTTTTCGATATAATTCTTGGTATACAAAACATAAGCTTTACTACTTCTTCTAAGTATACCAAAACATAAACAAAATGAATTGGCAGCTTAAGAACTAACCCACCAAGAAAGGCAAGGGGTACACCTATAAGCCAAACACCACCAGTATCTAAAATTAAGCAAAATTTAGTATCTCCACCACTTCTAAAAATGCCGATTACACTAACATAATTAATAACTTTTGCAACTAAGAATATGGAAAATACCATTAAAATGTTATGAGAATAATTATATACCGTTGGTGACACTTTATATACCGAAAGAGTCCATCCAGAAGTAAAAAATACTATGATACCAGCTAAAATTGCAAGGATAGGGCATAGTATTATAAATCTTTTAGCTAATAGATAAGCCTCATCTTCATTGCCTTCCCCTATTTTATTTCCTATCATAACAGCACAGGCATTTCCTAGTCCCATAAATATTACCCAAGTGATTCTTTCAATGGTAGCTGAAATATTGGTTGAAGCTATTACTTCAGTACCCATTCTCGCATAGGCAATGGCATACATACTAACCCCTAGTGACCACATAGATTCATTTAAAATTACAGGAGCAGTGATTTTAAAGAAGTTCTTTATAAAATCAAGAGATAAGTCTAACATTTCTCTAACTTTAGCAGCGATAATAAGTTTCTGAGAGTATACAACAGTAATCATAAGCATCATTTCAATAGCTCTAGCAATAAGAGTAGCTATGGCTGACCCATTAGTTCCAAGCTTAGGCATACCAAAGTAACCATAAACAAGCAAATAATTAAGTATTGTATTTATTGCCAGCGCAATAATACTTATTATCATAGGAATTTTAACTTGTCCTATGCTTCTTAAAGTAAAGGAGTAGGAAAAAGTAATAGCAGTAATAACATAGCTAAAGACTATTATTCTTAAATACTCACTTCCTATTGATATAACTACCTTATCAGTTGAAAAAATACTTATAATTTGATTATTAAAGAAAAAGCCTACTATGAAAAATATAAATGCAGCAGTTCCACTTGTTATGATGGAAATGCCTAATATTCTTTTAATATTTGGTAAATCATTATCACCATAATATTGAGCAGTAAATATAGAACTACCACTAACTACTCCAAATAAAACTAAATTTAATAAAAAGAAGTATTGATTAGCAATACCTACTCCAGCTATAGCATACTCTCCAAGACCACCTATTATAATTGTATCTACAAGATTAAGAGAAGAAAGTATTAAATTTTGAAGTGCAATTGGCAATGCAAGCTTAAATAAGGTTTTTAAGAATTTTTTGTCATTGAATAAGGATGTTAAATTCATTATGACCTCCATTAGTTAATCCTTTTCAGATTTTTCATTTAACTATTATAGTATAATACGACTAAACTAACAATAGATTAAGGTGTATTATACTAAACTAATTAATATTAACATGACATTATCTAAAATATTTGGCGAAATTGCAAATATTATAATATGTCGTTTAATAGAAAATATTGACTTATAATAAATTTGAAAAAAACAAGAATATATGTTATAATATGAAATCAAAGGAAAATAATTACTGTGTAACTAATGTTACTATGTAATACAAAGACTTTTTAAAATGCATATCTTTAAATTAGAAAATTTTAATAAAAATATCCAAAATAAAAGTTAATTATTTCATTATGTTTGGCATTTCTCACTTAAGTAATCTTATGATATAATTTCAAATTGAACTTTACCAATATTTAACAAAAAAGGTGGGGTTAATTGTGATGAATACTAAAATTATAGAGAGAAATAAAATATCAATCAATTTAGAAGTCTTTAAGAATATAGCAGTATCTATTGTACTAATAATAGCTGCAGTATGTATAAGCTTTAAGAATTATTTGCTATTTCATACTCTTATCGAAATTGCCAGTGTTACTTCTGCCTTTATCATATCTATAATTGCTATAAATACCTATAAGATATCATATAACAGTTATTTCACTTTTTTAGGAATGGCATTTGCATTTATTGGGAGCTTTAATTTATTACATGCATTTGCGTATAAAGGCATGGGGATATTTCAAGATGGTACACCAAATTTAGCAACACAATTGTGGATTGTCACAAAGTTTATAGAAAGTATATCTATATTAGTGTCATTTAATCTATTAGAAAAAAAATTAAAAGAAAAAACTATATTATTAATTTATTTAATAGCATCAATACTTTTGTTAATGTCAATATTTTTATGGAACATATTTCCTGCATGCTATATAGAGGGCAGCGGATTAACTCTATTTAAAAAAATAAGTGAATATATCATAGTAGCCATTTTAATCTTTTCAATTCTTGCTTTAGTTAAAAAAAATAGGATGTTTCATAAAAGTGTATATATTTATATGATATTTTCCTTAATAACAATGATTATTTCAGGAAATAAGTTTTACACTATATTTAAATGTATTTGGAATACTTAATATGGTTGGACATATTTTACATGCAGTATCTTTTTATCTTATGTATAAGGCAATTAGTGGGACAAGTCTTCAGCGTCCATATAATCTTTTATTCTATGAATTAACCCAAGCCAATAATGAATTAAAGCTAAAAGCTCAGGAATTAGAAAGTTCTAATGAAAAACTAAAAGCAGAAATAAGAGAACGTAAAATTACAGAAAATAAACTTATAGCAAGTGAAAAAAGATATAAGAATCTTGTAGAAAACTTACCTGACGCCATATTTGTTCATGTAGACGGAAAAATAGTACTTGTAAATGATGAAGCAAAAAAGCTTTTGGGAGCACTCGATTCTAACGATATCATAGGCAAAATGATGTCGGACTTTGTACACAAGGACTATCATGAATTGCTCAATAATAGATTAGACAAGCTAAAAGAGGATTCTAGTATGGTGCCAATAGTTGAAGAAAAGTTTGTTAAATTTAATGGGCAAGATGTAGATGTTGAAATTACAAGTACATCTTCTTTAAGAGGAGGAAAAAATGTTGTTGTTAGCGTTGTAAGAGATACAACTGAACGCAGATTGTTAAATGAAGCAATAGAGTATGATAAATTAAAAAGTGAGTTTTTTGCAAATATATCACATGAATTTAGAACTCCTTTAAATGTTATACATGCAACACTTCAATTTATGGAACTATATGTTGTCAAAAATACATCAGATAAAACAAGGGAAACACTAGAAAAAAATACTAAAGCCATAAAACAAAATTGTTATAGATTAATTAGATTAGTTGGAAATTTGCTTGATATTACAAAGATGGACTCAGGATTTTTAAAATTAAGGCTTAATAACCATAACATTGTAAATGTTGTTGAAGAAATAACTTTGTCTGTTGCTCAATATATAGAAACTAAAAGAGTTAAGTTGATATTTGACACAAATGTAGAGGAAAAAACGATGGCCTGTGATGCAGAAAAAATAGAAAGAATTATGCTTAATCTTCTTTCAAATGCTGTTAAGTTTACAAATCCAGGAGATGAAATATTAGTGACAGTAGAAGATAGAGGAGAAAGCATCATTATATCAGTTAAGGATACAGGAATTGGTATACCTAAGCATAAGCTTAAATTTATATTTGATAGACTTAGGCAAGTAGACAAGTCACTAACAAGAAACAATGAGGGAAGTGGTATAGGTCTTTCTATTGTAAAATCTCTTGTTACTATGCACGGTGGGAAAATTACTGTAAATAGTGAATATGGGAAAGGCAGTGAGTTTAAGATGGAGTTTCCTATAAGAATATTGACTGCTGAGGATGATACTCTTGAAGTTGCAGCAGATAGCAACAGTATAGATCAATTAAGCGTAGAATTTTCTGATATATATTTTGATAATTAAATTGCTCAAGATATAGTATTATTTTCTTTTAGGCATCTGAAAGAAAATAACAATTCAAAGATGCGACGGATATTTTGTGTCAGACAAGGAGGCAGGTTCCGCAGATAGTCAGCACTAACTAAGGGTTCTGCAGACGCAGTATGACGCAAAATAGACTAGCATACTGACTAGTTATTTTTTTGAAGATGCCTTAGCTAAAAATAAAGGATATTTTTCATAATTGCAGAATATAGCATATATTATATATTTGCCTATTTTTTGATTGCAGTTAATATTAACTGCAATTAGAAAATGAAGGAGGAGAAAATGAACAAAAGTAAAATAATAATGCCAATAGCGTTAACACTTTTAATGACAGGACTATTGGGAAGTAGCGTAAATGCAGAAACTACAATGAAAAGATTAGCTGGACAAACTCGCTATGATACTTGTCAAGAAATTTCAAAGAGTGGTTGGACCACTTCAGAAAATGTTATTATAGCAAATGGTGAAAATTATCCGGATGCATTAGGAGCAGCGGCTTTGTCCCGTAAATATAATGCACCTATATTGCTAGTTCATGGTAATTCTCTAAAAGATAATCCTATATTAGTAAGTGAGTTAGAGAGGCTAAAAGTTAAAAATATAACAATACTAGGTGGAACTGGTGTAGTCTCACAAAGCATTGAAGATTCATTAAAAAAAAGTGGTTACAATTTGCAAAGGTTAGCTGGAGAAGATAGATATGCGACATCCATTAAAATAGCAGAAAAGCTGGGAAATGTAAGTGAGGTTATCATATCAAATAGTGAAGACTTTGCAGGCTCATTATCGGTGGCTCCGATATCTGGCAAAAATGGCATTCCTGTAATATTAGTTTCCAAAGATAAGGTGTCAAGTGTAGTGCAAACTTATCTTAAAAAACAAAATATAAAAACTACATATGTATTAGGAGATAAAACAGTAATAACAGATGCAGTTGCCAGCAAATTTCCTAATAATAAAAGAATATCTGGCAATACGCGTTATTCTTTAAATCAAAACATTATAAATAATTTTAAATCAAGTATGGATTTTAACACTGTTTATATAACATCTGGAGAAGGTTTTGCAGATGCATTAAGCGGCATAGGATTGGCAGTTAAAAGTGGTAATCCAATAATATTTGCCAGCAATTCTACTAATAGTGATATGAAACAGCTTTTAACTGGGAAATCTATTAATAATAATATAATATTAGGTGGAGAAGGCGTACTACCTATAAAAGTAGTTAATAGTTTATTTCAGCAATCCCAAGTAATTAATGGTGATAAAAATAAGCCTATTCCTATAGCGGATAGACGAGAGTTTCTTATTGGTGATGACGAAAAAAATGGAGACTTTGCAAAAATAGGCGGCAACTGGCAATATACCAGCAAAGAGGTAAAACAAAAAAATATAGAAGTTGTCACTGTTAAAGTATGGGATTACATAGATAACAATGATAGAAGCAAAGGAAAGCGTACTGTAACTAAAAACATTTCAGTTAATAAAAAAATATCAGAGGAAGTAAAACAAATTTTTGATGAAATATATAATCTTCCAGAACAATTTCCAATTAAGGATGTCGGTGGATTTAGGGACAAGGACTCCTGTATTAATCATCCCGCTGGTGCTGCTATTGATATAAATCCAGATGAAAATTATTTCATCCAATTAGGAAAAGATGGGACAGTAAAGCAACAAGTAGGGAAGTATTATAATCCTTATAAAGATCCATATTCAATTACACCAGAGGTTGTTAAAGTGTTTCAGAAATATGGCTGGGACTGGGGAGGCAATTTCCCAAACTCGAAAGATTATATGCACTTTAGCTACTTAGGAGGCTAAGAAGCTAAAAGCATAGGAAAACTAACTAGAAAGTTAACTTATACAAAGGGATATGTTTCCAAAGCTGAAGGTAGATTTAAAAACTTTGTGACAGTCTTAGTAAAGGGTTTTAAGACAACCTTAGCACCTTCGAGCTGTCTGAGCATAGCGAGTTTCTCGAAGGTTCTTAGGTCGTCTAAAACACAAGCTTTAGACTGACTAAAAGTTTTTAACGGACTGAAGCTTGGAAACATAGCCCGGGGTATAAGTTAACTTTCGATCTTTTAGCCCTATATTAGAGAGTCGATATTAAATACTTTCTTAAAAGAGAGTATTTTGTTATTTTCCTTTTTCTAAATTTAATGGCAGACAAAATAGATCTGATTCAATTTTTTTTATTATGCTATCTATATCATTTCTAAAATCATCTTCTATAATTAGGTCAGCCTTTTCAATTACTTCACTGGCGGATTTTTTTATGGTACTATTCTTTGTATTATTTAACATTATAAAGCTTCCAGGCAACACGACCTTGCGAAGACTATTAGATTCACAAATTATTAAAGTGTTTGGAGGAACCATTGACATAAAAAACTTAATAGCATCATAAATATCAGTACGTAAGGATTTAAGCCAAAATACTTTTTCCGCACCTGCGGCTAACAGTAGGGAAGTATCTTTGTTGGCATTTTTATTAGCTTCTTCTATGAGTTCAAAGTTTCCGCTTATATGAGAACAAGCACCACAGCCTTCTCCACCTCTTTGACATTTTCCGTTTTTTTCTTGAAGCGAAGTTATTTTTAGTGCAATAATAGAAGATTTATTTTTCCATCTATTAATCATTTCAACAGCTAGGGTAGTTTTACCACTATTACGGCCTGATGAACCAATTAAAATCATTTGAGGAATACTCAATAATTTACTTTCCATAAAAATCACATCCTTGTAATTTTCATTGTATAATAATGTTTGTGATATATCAAGGACTAGCCTATTTTCTATAGAGTTAACTCAAGAATATTCAAAGTTTTATACCAGGATATGAACAAGTTTGATATAGAATTATTTATGAATTTGAAAAAATATATAGAATGAGGGTAATATATTTATATACTAAATATGGAGGTATAAGCTAATGAATAGATTAACAGTTTTAGAAATAAAGTTTGATTTTAATGGCAGTTCAAATGTTATTTATCCGGTTGTATTAAGTGATGAGAAGGAAGTTGTTTTAATTGATTGTGGATATCCTAAATTTTTACCTTTAATAAAAGCTGATGCTGAGGCGAAGGGAATTGATATTAGTAAATTAACGAAAATAATTATAACACACCATGATTTTGATCATATGGGAGCTTTGGCAGAATTTAAAAGAGAGTATCCGCATATTAAGGTTCTATCATCAATTGATGATGAGAAATATATTAGCGGCAATGAAAAGTCTTTAAGGTTACAACAAGCGGAATCTATATACGACAATCTCCCTGAAGACCAAAAGGAAAATGCAAAGAAATTTCAGCAGTTTATTGAATCAATAGAGAATGTTCAAGTGGATGTATGTCTAAGAGATAAAGATTCATTTTCTTGGTGTGGAGGAGTAGAAATAGTTGCTACTCCGGGACATATGCCAGGACATATATCAATTTATATAAAAGACAGTAAAACATTGATTTCCGGAGATGCATTAGTAGTAGAAGATGATAAATTAACTATAGCAAACCCACAATATACTCTAGATATTGATGAGGCAAAGAATTCTATAAAAAAACTATTAGACTATGAAATAGATAAAATCATATGCTACCATGGTGGAATATACACGAAAGATATTAAGGGATCACTAGAAAGAATTGTTTAAAAAAATGTAGGAATTAATTAAAGATAGCTAATGATAAGAATATTAATATAGATTAAAGTAAGCCAATAGGACTTAATACTAGTTCTCCTATTGGCTTGTTATTTTAAAACATAGTAAAAATCAAGATAACCTTTTTAGACAACTTTTTGTCTCTTTAATGAAAGACAAAGAAGCTGGAGATGCAGTTTT
This sequence comes from Clostridium sp. OS1-26, assembly GCF_030915445.1. GTDB lineage: Bacteria > Bacillota > Clostridia > Clostridiales > Clostridiaceae > Clostridium_AM. The sequence continues at coordinate 5,580,807 of NZ_CP133264.1, read as the reverse complement.
GTAGGATTTTATCAAAATGCCCACAGTTCTAGAAAGTCTAGGTAATAGCCTAATTGCATTTAATGGCAAGGATTTAAAATCTAAAAGTATTTCTGGCATTATTGATATTCCTAATCCTCTACCGACCATAGCTAAAATGGTATTGTTATCCTCAAGCTCAAATTTTGTATTTGGACTCACCTTATTTTCTTTAAAGAGTTGTTTTAATTGTATGTCACAGCCGGACTTTGGCATTATAAAAGATTGAGACTCCATTTCATTAATAGATATTTCTTCTTTTAAACTGAATGGATGATCTTCGCTTACAATAACTACCATGTCATCCTGAAATAAGGGAATGAAATCTAAGCTTTCAGGTGGAATAGCGGAAAAACCTAAATCTATAACTCCAGTGGAAACCCAGTTCTCAATTTCATTATAACTTCCTTCAAAGATTTGTAGGTCTATTTTAGGATACTTTTTTGATAACTCAAAATTATATCCGGTAATATTTTGGCAGATATGCTTGGAAAACACCCTATTTTTAGTATTCCTGACTCAATTCCAAGTATAGCTGCCGCTTCTTGCTTTAGCAACTCAGCTTTATTTAGAATATCTAGAGCATGTTGAAATATTTTTGTCCTTCGTTAGTGATACTAACACCAGTACGATTCCGATATAAAAGTGTAAAACCTAGCTCAATTTCAAGTGCGGATATAATATGGCTAATCGCTGACTGTGTAAGTGCTAGAAGCTCTCCAGCCTTTGTAAAACTTCCAGTTTCAACAACCTTAACAAAAACTTCAAATTGTTGCAGTGTCATTAAAAAACCTTCTTTCATGAAAAATATTCATGTTATATATTATAAACATTAATTTTACTAATTTAAATACCTATAATATAATTATTCTATAATTTAACTTTGCAAATAAGTTTATTCAAAATATGTAAAAAATAATGTAACTATCTAGATTGAAAGTAGGAACAATATCCATTGAAATTTAATAATACCATATTGAAAAAATTTCATTTTTCATAAAACCAAATGGATATTTAGTTTCAGAAATAGAAAAGGAGAGATAAATATATGAGTCAGCAGAAAAAAACTCTTACTATAATTAATGGAAGCCCCCGTTCTAATGGTAATACTGATATTATTATCAATGAGCTATTATCTAATATTGATAATGATAAATTTACTGTAGAAGTTTTCAAATTAAGAAACATGGATATTAATGATTGCATTGGATGTTACGCGTGTATGAAGAATGGGCATTGTATTCAACATGATGATATGAGAGAAATATACAGTAGTATAGAGAATTCAGATGTAGTTATCTTTGCATCTCCTATATATTGGTGGAGTGTACCAGGTACAATGAAGAAGTTAATTGATAGGCTGTTTGCATATTATAGTAAGGAAAATCGTGAGCGTTTAAAAGGTAAAAAGGTCATCACTATTTCTTCGTTAAATCAAGTAGATGAACAAGAAACTAATATTATTCGTCAAACTTATCATATGTTATTCAATTCTTATGAAATTACGCTTTTAGATGAACACTATTTTTATGGAGTTATGGAAAAAGGGAAAATAATGGAGTATCCAACATATATAGAAACTGTTAGAGAAATAGGCAGAAGTATATCAGAAATGTAGACTGTTAAATGATGTTACGAGTTGAAACTTTTAAGTTCAGTATAAATTTAATATAATTAATTTTTATGCTGTATTTCAAATATATTTTGATGTAACTTTTGTGCGAAAAATATATAGGTAATGAGTAAGAGAGGAGTTTGATTATTTTGAAAAACAAAGAGATTTTTACAGACAAAAAATTTGTTACTATTATTGCGACATTATGCTGTTTGCTATGGGGAAGTGCGTATCCTGCAGTAAAAAGTGGATATATATTATTTAATATTTCTACTGGTGATATCCCATCAAAAATTGTGTTTGCAGGTTACAGGTTTGCTGCATCAGGAATAATTTTACTTATCATTGCACAAAAGTATGGGAAAAATGTATTTAAACTTTCAAAGAAAAATATATCAAATTTATTATTTTTAGGTACTGTCCAAACAACACTACAATATATATTCTTTTATATTGGGATTGCTAATACCACCGGTGTTAAAAGCTCTATAATGAATTCTACTGTTACATTTTTTAGTGTTATTTTAGCTCATTATATATACATAAATGATAAGTTAAATATGCAAAAAATAGTTGGGTGCATTGCAGGATTTATAGGAGTTATGATAGTAAATTTCAGTAATGATTTATTGAGTTTCTCTTTTAGTTTTTGGGGAGAGGGCTTTTTAGTAATTGCGGCATTCGTTTTTTCAGTAGGAGCTATTTATGGGAAAAAGCTTACTAAAAGTATGGATGTAATGTTAGTAACAGGATATAGTCTTTCTATAGGAGGTATACTATTAATATTAGTTGGTGCTCTTTGTGGTGGAAGGGTTCATCACTTCACAATGGCATCTTCATTATTACTAATTTATCTGGCTTTATTATCCTCTGCGGCATTTTCATTATGGAATCTACTTTTAAAATATAATAAGGTAGGTCCAGTATCGATTTTCAACTTTTTAACTCCAATTTTCGGTGCAATACTTTCGGCAGTATTTTTAGGAGAAAATATTCTTGAGTATAAAAATATTATTGCTCTTATACTAGTATGTTTAGGTATATGGATGGTTAATAAGGAAAAGATTATTAGTTATGAAAATGCAGTTAAATCTTAATAAGGTATTGAATTTTATTACATTTATTGCAATAGGTCAAAAATAGCTGCTTCAAAAGGTAATTTAAGCCCTTTTGAAACAGCTCATCTAATCTACAAGAACATTATTTTATCCAAGTATTTGCTTTAAGTCATTATCCGGAGTGCTAATTGGTTTAATGTCAAAATTATCAACTAAGAATTGTAATACATTAGGAGTTAAGAAAGCTGGTAAGCTTGGTCCAAGATAAATTCCTTTTACCCCTAAGGAAAGCAACGCTAATAAATCAGCTACAGCTTTTTGCTCATACCAAGAAATTATTAATGATAATGGTAGATCATTAATTCCACAGTTAAATGCATCTGCTAAAGCTAAAGCTATTCTAACTGCTGAGTATGCATCGTTACACTGGCCAACATCTAGCAATCTTGGAAGCCCTGCTACTTCACCAAACTCTAATTTGTTGAAACGATATTTTCCACAAGCTAAAGTAAGGATTATACAATCTTTAGGAATCTTCTCAGCAAATTCTGTATAATAATTTCTTCCAGGTTTTGCCCCATCACATCCGCCTATTAGGAAGAAACGTTTAACTTTTCCCTCTTTAACTGCATTTATTATTGTATCAGCATGACTTAAAGTTGCTTTGTGTCCAAAGCCTACTAAAATTTCTTTTACCTCTTCATCTTTTTCAAAGCCACCTAATTCTAATGCTTTATCTATTATTTCAGAGAAATCCTTATAACCATTTTCATTTTTTGCTATATGTTTTATACCATCAAAGCCAACAACACTTGTTGAAAAAATTCTATCTTTGTAAGAATCTTTCGGCTTCATCAAACAATTTGTTGTCATTAAAATGCAGCCTGGTATACCATCGAATTCTTTCTGTTGATTTTGCCATGCGCTTCCGAAGTTACCTACTAAATGAGGATATTTATTTAATTCAGGATATCCATGTGAAGGTAACATTTCACCATGAGTATAAATATTTATACCTTTACCTTCAGTTTGCTCAAGCAGCATCTGTAAATCTCTTAAGTCATGTCCAGAAACTATGATAAATGGTCCTTTTTTAATATTTACACTAACTTTCTTAGGGGAAGGAGAGTTATATTTTTCATTATTAGCTTTATCAAGTACTTCCATAATCTTAACGCTCATATCGCCAGTTTTCATCAAACATTTGATTAAATCTTCAAGAGTTAAACTATCGTCAGTTAACGATGATAGGGCTTTAAAGTAAAATTCATCTACTTCATCGCTATTATAATTTATAAATCTTGCTTGATGAGCATAAGCAGCAATTCCTTTTAATCCATATTTTATAGTTTCTCTGACAGAACGAATATCTTCATTTAAATCTTGATTATACATAATTCCTGCTTTTTTAGCGTCTTCAAGAATTTGTTCTTTTGAATCACTTAAGTTGTATAGTGCTTCAGGAGTATTTAAAGATACTTGTCCAACCTTTTCTCGTAGTTCTTCTTTAATTTTCTGAGATTTTTTAAGCATATTAATATGAGCTTCAGGGTCAAAGTTTACATTAGTTAAAGTCATGAACAATGCGTCTTCAACAAAAGAAACTATTGATTTATCAATCTTTTCTCCTTTTTCTAGAAGCTTGACAGCATAACAGCTAGTCCCTTTTAATTGATAAATTAGTAAATCCTGCATTGCTGCAATTTCCGGGGTTTTTGTGCATACACCTACTTTAGTACATCCTTTACCACCTGCAGTTTGTTCACATTGATAACAAAACATTTGTTCAGCCATATTTAACCCTCCTTAAAAAATGAAAATGTTTTAATAACATTTTACACTACCTTCATGTAAAAATACAACAAAAAATAAGAATAATGTGTTAATTCTGAAAAAGGAAGGTGTTTATAGCAAAATTTGTCCTATTTAAATTATAATTAAATTCTCAATATTAGTCTCCGCAATATAATTGCATTATTGATTTATATAGCTTTTCAACATATCTATAAATACTAGTGTGCTCCTTGAGGGTTGTATACCCTTTGGGAAAATGTATGAAAAGTGACGAGTATATTCTTGGCTAGTTTTCAAAATAGAAATTTCTTTATTTCTTAAGGAGTTTTCTGTAACAAGATAAGATATAAATGTAATACCTAAATTATTTTTAACTGCTTCTTTTACAGAATAATTACTTCCAAATACAATAATATTTTTAGCATTAATATTGTTAGATGACAGAAAAAGGTTTAAATATTCCCTAGTTCCGGAGCCCTCTTCTCTACTAATCCATGTTTGATTCTGCAATTCTTCAATAGAAAGTTCCCTATTGACTAAATAATGATTATAAGGAACAGCTAACACCATTTTATCCTTATAGAAATGATTGATTACAAAATTTGATGATGGAACTGTACCTTCAATCAATGCTAAATCAACTTGAAAATTTTTAACTTTTTCACCAATATTATAAGTATTTTCAATTGTAACTTCCAACTCTAAATTAGGATATTTTTTAGCAAATTGTCCTAAGAAGGCTGGTAAAAAATATTCGCCTATAGTGAAACTAGCGCCTATATGTAATCGACCTTGTACAGTATTCTCATAATCTGCTAATTCATCTTTTGTATCCTCTAATAACTTAATGATTTGCTTTGAACGCTCATAAAGTAAATTTCCGGCTTGAGTTATATATATTTTTTTTGCTTAACTGAGCGTTGTATCAATATTGTATTAAAGTATTCTTCAAGATGTTTGATATGTAAACTTACACTAGGCTGAGATAAATTAATAGACTCAGCAGCTTTAGTAAAGTTTTTATATTCTACAACTGCTATAAATGTTTTAATCTCCTCTAGCACAAAGCATCATCCTTTCTCTATAATCATTAATTTTCTTAATGATTATCATGATATATATATATTTTACTTATGATTATATATCTATTATACTCAAACATGTAAAAAAAATCATTTTATCCGATGTCTACCGCCACTAACACCCCAACGCACTCTGTGAAAGCGATTCACACCAAATCAAAGATTTGGGTTCTCTGCTTTTCTTAAAGTTGGGGATAAGTGGCGCTACGGCCCTGGATAACGGTTTCTAAGCTTCAGATGGAGTTTAAAACTCCACCTGAAGCCAAGAATCCTGTTTATATAAAGCTTATTTTGAAAGGATGATATCAAATGTTATTGACTTCGTTTAGAGTTCATAAAAATATTGCAAAAAAGCTAAATAAAGTTGTCGAAATTTTACCAGGTCTTATTATATGCATAATTATTGCCTCTATGGGTAAGTTTATAGGGAATTATATTCCTAGTATCGGTGGTGCATCTATAGCGATATTTATAGGTATGGCAGTTGGAAATACTTTTGGAAATAAAAAAATATATGCTAAAGGATCAAAATTTGCTGAAAGTGACTTATTATCCTACTCCATAGTTCTGCTTGGTGGAACATTAAGTGCCCAAACTATACTGAAGTTAGGAGGTTCAGGAGTAACCTTCATAGTATTACAAATGCTTATAACAATTACTTTCGCAATGTTGATAGGAAAAAAACTTGGTTTTTCTGAAAACTTTCGCTTTTTAATGGCAAGCGGTAATGCGGTATGTGGTTCCTCTGCTATTGCTGCTACTGCTCCCGTTATAGGTGCAGATGACAGTGAAAAAGGAATTGCTATAACAACAGTAAATGTTACTGGTACTGTCTTAATGCTTTTACTTCCTCTGATTTCTAAAATAATATTTTCAACAGAAATAATAAAAACCTCTGCTTTTATAGGGGGAATACTTCAATCTATAGGACAGGTTGTTGCTAGTGGCAGCTTAGTGAATGAACATGTAAAGGATTTGTCAACTATATTTAAAATAGTTCGTATAATTTTTTTAGTTTTTGTTGTACTAAGCTTTGGAACAATGAAGAAAAATCATTCTCAATCAAACTGCAAAAAAACTAATACAAAGATAAAGATCCCTTGGTATGTACTAGGATTTTTTATTATGTGCTTCTTATTTACCATTGGTATATTTTCACCACAGATTTCTAAAACATTTAAATTGATAAGTAACAATTTTGAAATAATTGCTCTTGCAGGTATAGGAATGAGAGTAAACTTTAGAGAGCTCATACATCAAGGAATTAAAATTTCAATTTATGCATTAGGAGTTGCTGCAGTTCAGATCCTATCAGCTATTGTAATTATAACAGTCCTTCTATAATTGAGTTAAAGGCATACTTAATTTATAATAATCTATATAATTACTTTATTGAGGTGCTAAAGATGAATAAAACAATTGGAATATTAGCTCATGTAGATGCTGGTAAGACTACTTTTGCAGAACAAATACTATATCATACGAAAAGTATAAGAAATCGAGGAAGAGTTGATCATAGAGATTCTTTTTTAGATAGCCATAATATAGAAAAGGAGAGAGGAATTACGGTATTTTCCGATCAGGGTGTTTTTGAATATAATTCTTCAACATACTATTTAATAGATACCCCTGGACACGTGGACTTTTCGCCGGAAATGGAGAGGGCTATTCAAGTAATGAATTATGCTATTGTCATAATAAGTGGAGTTGAGGGAGTACAGGGACAAACAGAAATAGTGTGGCAGCTCCTTAGAAAACACAATATTCCTACATTTTTCTTCATTAATAAAACTGATAGAGTAGGTGCAAATATTCAAGGAGTTCTTGAAGAAATTAGATTAAGTTTAACCAAAGATGTTTGTTTTATTACAGACTCCTTTAATAATGGAGAAATGAGTGAAGAACTTGTAGAATTTATTGCAGAACATGATGATATACTTTTTGAAAAATATTTAGAAGAGAACTATGAAGAGAAATTATGGCTTAATGCTATGAAGAAAATGATTAAGGAAAATAAAATTTTTCCCTGCTTAAGTGGTTCAGCCCTTCAGGATATCGGCATAGAAAGCTTTTTAGAAAAATTAGATATGCTGACTTTTACAGAATATGATGATAAAGAAGGATTTAGCGGTTTGGTATACAAAATACGTCATGACGAGCAGGGGACAAGATTAACTTATATAAAGTCCTTAAGTGGTACTTTAAAGGTTAGAGAAGAAATATCTGTAGGAATTAATGATGATAATACTTATGAGAAAGTCAGTCAGATAAGAATTTATAATGGAACAAAGTTTAAGACTGTAGATAAAGTCTTAGCGGGAGGACTTTTGCGGTTACAGGTTTAAACAGTGCAGCTATAGGAGACGGAGTTGGGGCATTAAATGAAAAGATAACTTATGAAATGGTTCCAACACTAAAATCAAAAGTTATATTTGATAAAACATTAAATGTAAAAGATGTTTTAGTTTATTTTAAGCTTTTAGAAGTAGAAGATCCTGCTTTAAATATAATTTGGGATGAAAGATTAAAGGAAATACAGGTTCATATCATGGGAGCTATTCAGCTGGAGGTTTTAAAACAGCTGATGGAAGAGAGATTTGGCTTACGTGTAGATTTTGGACCTTGTGAAATTCTCTATAAGGAGACTATTTTAAGAGAGACAAAGGGTTATGGGCATTTTGAACCTTTAGGACATTATGCAGAAGTACATCTTAAGATAGAATCAGGAGAAAGAAATAGCGGAATAATATTTTATAACATATGTCATGCCGATGATTTAACTATTGGCAATCAAAATTTAGTTCGTACACATATCTATGAAAGGGAGCACCATGGTATAGTAACAGGTTCTCCTATAACTGATTTGAAAATTACTTTGTTGACTGGTAGAGCACATAATAAACATACCAGTGGAGGAGATTTTAGAGAAGCAACCTTAAGAGCTTTAAGACAGGGTTTGGAAAATACAGAAAATCTCTTATTAGAACCCTATTATCGTTTTAAAATGAAAGCAGATATTGATTATATTGGAAGAATTCTAAGTGATATACAGAAGCTAAATGGTTCCTTTGAAGCACCACAAACCTTTAATAATAAAGTTATTATAACTGGAAGAGGCCCTGTGGCTACTTTTATGAACTATAGCATGGAATTCGCAGCATTAACAAAAGGTAAGGGAAAAGCCAATTTCATTTTTGATGGATATGATAGCTGTCATAATGGAGAGGAAGTAATTAAAAAAATAGGTTACGATAAAAATGCGGATATTGATTATACTTCTACTTCGATTTTTTGTTCAAAAGGGCAGTCCTTTCTAGTAAGTGGAGATGAAGCAGAAAGGTATATGCATTGTTTAAAGTAGATTTTAGTTTGTAGGAAATCATTTGAAAGGGTATTAATTATATAGTGGCAATACAAGTATCCATGTCATGTACTGAAAAGTATGTACAATGTAAATGGAGAGAGTGCTATAAATTAATGGTGAAATTTATAGTACTTTATTGTATTTTAAATTTTTCCTTGAAATTGTTTTCAATGTATGTTACTATCTAATTAATTCAAAATACAAAAAAGTGTACATTGTAAAAATTTATAATAAAAGAGTGAGTTTATGGATATAAAATTAAAGCTTATGCAAAAAAACGGTCTAATGGCTATGAATTTAGCAAAAGAATTTTTGTCTATGGAAGAAGGAGAAAGAATTATTACAGTAGCCCAGATGGCAGAAAACTATAAAACTGCTAGAGGAACTATACAATCAGCCTTAAAATTTCTTCAAGATTATGGTGCAATTAGCTTAGAACCAAGAGGTCACTTAGGAACCTTTATAAATAAAATATCTTATTCTAAGCTATTGGAAATTGCTGATATAAAAACTATAGTAGGGGTTATGCCATTACCTTATTCTAAAGTTTATGAAGGGCTAGCTACTGGTCTATATAATACTTTAGGTTCTACATCATTTAACATATCTTTAGCATACATGAGAGGAGCTAATAGTAGACTTCAAGCCTTAATAGAAGGAAGATATGATTTTGCTGTTATATCAAAATTGGCTGCTCAGCACTATATAAATAGTGGTGAAGAGATAGAGGTAGTTTTAAATTTTGGGCCACACAGTTATGTAAATGAGCACGTAATTATTTTTAAGAATGTAGAGGATAGTGAAATAAAAGATGGAATGAGAATAGGTATAGATTATTCCTCTTTAGATCATCAAATTTTATCTTTCTATCAATGTGAGGGTAAAAATGTACAATATGTACCTCTATTATATAGTCAGCTCTTAAATAAGATTTTAAGTGGAGAAATTGATGCAGCAATATGGAATATAGATGCTATAAAAGAGAGTAATTTAAGTTTTAATTATTATACTATTAATAATGAAAAGTTTAATTACTCTGATACTGAGGCTGTTGTAATAGTGAAGAAGTCAAATGAATATCTAGCAAAATTATTAAAAAAATTTTTAGATGAAAGTAAAATATTAGATATTCAGCGTAAAGTCGTAAATGAACAAATGGTTCCAAACTATTAATTTTCGTTTTATGTAAGGATATTGGAAGGGTGCAAACCTATAACAATCTATAAATAATATTTTGTAATTACCAGAGTCTTTAGTTAGATAAGTAATATAGAAGGTGCTACTCTTTTCTTTATCCTATAAACATATAGTTAACTTTTATTATATGTTTATAGCAAAAGAATATAATAAAGCAAAATTTTTAAAGTGAATATACAAAATTCAGTATATTGTACAAAGGAGAGGTGAATATGGATTTAGGTTTAAGATTAAACATTTTAAAGGAGGGAGGACAAATCGATGAGGGTATTTATAATAATTTAATTAAAACAATCGAAATTTTTGACAAAAATTTCGAAATTAAACTTACTGAAGAAAATGGAGCAATGTTTGTAACTCATCTTTCAGCAGCATTAAATAGAATAAAGAAAAATGAACTGGTAAAGCCTATAGAAAAAGAAATATTTACAGAAGTTGAAAAAGATAATAATTTTAAAAAGGCTAATGAAATTTTAGATTTGTTAGAAGAAATTATAAAAATTTATATACCTGAAGTAGAAAGAACTTTTATATTAATGCACATAGTTACTATTCTAAGTAAATAAAATAAGTAACTCTTAGTTACTAGCTTTAAAATAATTGATTATTAATTAAATTTAGGAGGGATTATATAATGATAAGAATAGTTATTGGAGGACAAATAGATAAAGAAAAAGTTGCTAATATTGCAAAACAAGTGGCAGGAGACAAAGCAACCATTGAGATAAAATCAGATATTGAGGCAGCAATGGCAGTTAAAACTAACCAAGCAGATTATTATTTGGGTGCTTGTAACACTGGTGGTGGAGGAGCATTAGCAATGGCTATAGCACTACTAGGGTACAATCTTTGTGCTACAGTTTCCATGCCGGGTAACATAAGAAGTGATGAAGAAATAATAAAGGAAATAGAGTCTGGGAAAAAAGCCTTTGGATTTACACCTCAACACGCTGAACAAGTAATACCTGTAATCTTAAATAAAATTTTGAGCTAAAAATCAGCCTTATAAAAATAAGAGGAGGAACTTATCTATGGGGATCGTATTAAAGTATGTAATTATTGCTTTGCTTGGTGCATTAGCATCAATACTCTCTAATAAGGGTGTTGCAGTATTTAATGATGGCTTAAGGCCAATAGTTCCAGAATATCTTGAAGGAAGACTTGATAAAAAAGCTTTGGCAGCGACTTCATTTGCACTAAGTTTTGGACTAGTTATTGGTTTCGGTATACCTGTGTCCGTAGCAGCTTCAATAATGTTAGTTCACAGTATTTTATTAGGGACGGACATCATAGGAACATGGTGTCCAAAAGGAAAGGTTGGATTAATAGCTTCAGGGGTAATTGGAGCTTTATATGGCATAGGACTTGTATCAGGACTTAAATTTATAGTTGATGTATTTGCAAAACTTCCAGTTAATTTTTTACCTCAACTTGGACAAGTTGGTAGTCCAGTAATTGCAGCGTTTGCTGTATTCCCAGCTTTAGTTGTAGCTTATCAATATGGAGTTAAAAAAGGAGCTATAACTTTAGTAGTATCATTTTTAGTAAGGCAGCTCACTTTATATTATGGAAAATTTAAGTGGGATGGAGCGACAATAAAACTTGACCAAGAGGGTATGGCGTTACTTGCAGGTATGATAATAATGCTTGCATTTGCAATGAGAGAGAAATCAGATCCCAATACATCAAAAGTAGATTTGGCGTCTATATTTAGTGATAGAGTTGCTAAGATTAAGAAAAATATGCCTATATTAGCTGTTATGGGTGGGTTAATTGCAGCAGCTACAAGTTTAAGTTTGCTGGCTGGTGATCCTATTTCATTAAACCTTCTTAAGGGAGGTAAAAATGTTGAAGCTGCTATGACAGCTTTTGCAAGAGGGATTGGTTTTATACCGCTCGTTGCAACCACTGGTATAACTACAGGTGTCTATGCTCCGGCAGGAATGACTTTTGTATTTGTAGTTGGACTATTAATTAAAAATCCTTTTATAGCCTTTATTGGTGGCGCAGTAGTAATGGCATTAGAAATACTTTTACTTGATGTTTTGGCTAGAATGTTAGATAAATTTCCAGGGGTTAGAAAATGTGGTGACAATATAAGAACTGCTATGAGCAGAGTATTAGAAGTAGCATTACTTGTAGGTGGTATGATAGCAGCTAATGCTATGGCGCCAGGTTTAGGATTATTCGTAGTTGTAGGTATATATGTTATAAATAAAACTTCTAAAAAGCCAATTGTTGATATGGCAGTTGGTCCAGTAGGTGCAATATTCGTAGGTATATTAATAAATGTTCTTTATAAAATAGGATTATATCTACCAGTTAAATAAATGAAAAGATAGCTGATTAGGAGGTGAATTCATCTCCTAAAACTATAATTTAGTAATAATTTGGGGGAATAAATTATGAAGCTAAAAAATGGAATAACTTTTGCCCACGAGCATGTAACTATAGATTTATCAGGCGTAAAAAAAACAGATGATTGTAATTTAAATTGTTTTGATGAAACAGTAATAGAGTTTTGGAAATTAAGAAGTAAGAATGTAAATAATATCATTGATGTTACTAATAGAGGAATGGGAAGAAATGTAGAGTATATTTTAAAGGTTGCAGCAGAAACTGGTATGAATATTGTATGCTCAACTGGGTATTACAAGGAGCCTTTTCTTCCGGAGGAAGTTTATAAATTGTCGGAAAAGGAGCTATCCCAAATAATGATACAGGAAATTACTAAAGGAATTGAGGATACAGGTATAAGGGCTGAAGTTATTGGTGAAATAGGTACTAGTAAGGATACTATGACAGAAGTAGAGAGAAAAATATTTGCTGCTAGCTCTATGGCTCATATTGATACGGGAAGACCAATAATAACACATACAACTTTAGGTACTTTTGGTCTGGAACAAATAGAGTTTTTTAAGAGTAATGGAGTAAATTTAGATAGAGTGATAATTAGTCACGTTGATTTAAGCGGTGATTTGAATTATATTTTGAGATTAATAGACAAAGGTGTTAATGTAGCCTTTGATACCATTGGTAAAGAAAATTATCAACCAGATGATTTAAGAGTAGAATTATTAAAAGAAATATGTAATAGAGGACTTAGCAAAAGAGTATTGATGTCTATGGATATAACCAGAAAGTCTAATTTAAAAACGAGAGGTGGAATTGGGTATTCTTATTTAATAGATAACTTTATTCCAAGATTAAAGGAAAACGGAGTAACTAGTAAAGACATAGATAATATGACGCAGAATAATATTTGCAGGATTTTATCATAAAAACTAGGTTAAATTAATAGATTATTAGCTTTATATGGACTTTGGATCTGAAGAAAGGAATGAATAAATATGAAGACATATCCTTTAGAATCTATATCATTGCAGGATGCAAAAAAATTTCAATTTAAGATGATCGATATTATAACTAAACATTTTAGAGGTACACAAATATTATCTTTAGGTGATTTAGGAGTTATAAAAGGATTAAATAAACCAACATATACAAAGAAAGCAGAAGAAGTTGTGGCCGAATTTTTTGATGCAGAAGCAGCAGCATTTGTTAGAGGGGCTGGCACAGGAGCATTAAGATGGGGCATTATTAGTTTTATGGAAAGTGGAGACACAATGTTAGTACATGATGCACCAATTTATCCAACTACTGAAGTTACCATTAAAACCATGGGGATTAAAGTAGTTAAAGCTAACTTTAATAATAAAGAAGAAATAACAAAAGTACTTAAAGAAAATAAGGAAATCAAAGGTGCTTTAGTACAATATACAAGACAAAAAATTGATGATGCCTATGATATGGAAGAGATAATAAATATTATAAAAGAATTAAATAATGATATAAAAATAATTACTGATGATAACTATGCTGTGATGAAGGTTAAGAAAATTGGGACTCAATGTGGTGCTGATTTAGCTGGTTTTTCATCTTTTAAGCTTTTAGGACCTGAAGGGGTTGGTATATTAATAGGTAAAAAAGTGCTTATAGATAAAGTAATAAGTTTAAATTATTCAGGAGGAAGCCAAGTTCAGGGATTTGAGGCTATGGAGGTTTTAAGGGGATTAGTATATGCTCCGGTGTCTTTAGCATTACAGGCTGAGGTTAACGAAGAGATTGTAAGTAGAATAAACTCTGGTGAAATAGAAGGGGTAAAAAGTGCATTTCTTGCTAATGCACAATCAAAGGTATTGTTAGTAGAATTGAATAAACAAATTGCAGAAGAGGTATTATTAGAAGCAGAAAAATTAGGTGCAGCGCCTAATCCAGTAGGTGCAGAATCAAAATATGAACTAGTTCCAATGTTTTATAGAGTTTCTGGAACCTTTAGAGCTTCAGATAAGAGCTTAGAGAAGAGAATGATAAGAATTAATCCAATGAGAAGTGGGGCAGATACAGTAATAAGAATTTTAAGAGAAAGTGTTAAAAGGGTTAACGGTAGCTTTAACAATAGTCATATATAGTTAGCATTCATTGTAGAAAAGAGGTTAAAGGAATGTTTTTAGATATAACTAAAAAAAGAAATCACGGCTTAATTAAAGTAGCCTTCGAACTTCATCAAAAAGGCTTAATTCAACCAGACACTTATATTATAGATTTAGACAATATAATAGAGAATGGAAGAAAAATAAAAGAAGAGGCAGATAAGTATGGAATAAAACTTTATTTCATGACAAAGCAATTCGGAAGAAACCCTATTGTGTGTCATGAATTAATGAAATTAGGATATAGCGGAGCTGTCGTAGTGGACTTTAAAGAAGCACTTACTTTAAAAGAAAATGGAATAAAGCTTGGACATGTAGGTCATCTTGTTCAGATACCTACACATTGCATGGAAGAAATAATTGAAGCTAAACCCGAGGTTGTGACAGTCTATTCAGTAGATAAGGCTAGGGAAGTATCTAAAATATCACAAAAACTAGGACAAGTTCAAAATATAATGCTCAGAGTGTTAGATGAAGGAGATACACTTTATCCAGCTCAGTACGGAGGCTTTTATTTGAATGAGCTAATTGAAAAAGCTAAGGAAATAAAAGAACTCCCAAATATAAATATTTATGGTATTACTTCTTTCCCTTGCTTTTTATTTGACCCGAAAGAAGGAGATATAAAAGCTACTAAAAATATAGAGACATTAAAGCAAGCACAAAAACTTTTAGAAGATAAACTAAATATAAAAATTCAGGAATTAAATCTACCATCAGCTACCTGTGTTGCAAATATTAAGAGTATAGCAGAATACGGAGGAACCCATGGTGAACCTGGACACGGATTAACAGGTACTACACCTTATCATGCAGAGAATGAAGCAGAAGAAATACCTTGTTTAGTATATGTTAGTGAAGTATCTCATAACTTGAAGGAAGAATGCTACTGTTATGGTGGAGGACATTACAGAAGATCCCATATGAATAAGGCGCTAGTTGGCAGTAGCATTGAGAACTACATTGAGCTTAAAGCTGAGGAACCTTCAAATGAAAGTATTGATTATTACATCGCCTTAAAAGGAAATGCCAACGTTGGTGAAACTGTAGTTATGTCATATAGGACACAGGTCTTTGTAACACGCAGCAGCGTAGCGGTAGTAAAAGGAATTAAAGAAGGTAAACCTGAGTTATTAGGAATATATGATTCATTAGGTAAAAAAACAAAATAATTCTATATGGTGAAAGAAGGGAGAAATTTGAATAGATTTATAGTAATAATTTTAGATGGCTTTGGCGTTGGATATATGAAAGATGTGGAAGAAGTAAGACCTGCTGATTTAGGGGCGAATACATGTAAACATATATTAGAGAAAAAGCCTGAAGTGAAATTGCCTAACATAGAAAAATTAGGTCTAATGAATGCTCTAGGTGAAGCGGTTGGAGCTTTAAAACCTGTGGAAGATGCAACTTTTGGAAAAGCTGAATTAACTCATTTTGGCGCAGATACCTTTATGGGACACCAGGAAATAATGGGAACGTTACCTAAAATGCCTGTTAAAGAATCATTTACAACTGTAATAAACAAGGTATATGATGCTTTAAAATATAAAGATTATAAAGTTGAAATAAAAGAAGGTAAAGAAAGTAAGTTTCTAATAGTTAACAATGCTCTTACTGTTGCAGATAACATTGAGGCAGATTTGGGTCAAGCTTATAATATAACAGCTACTTTAGATATACTGCCATTTGAGGATGTATTAAAAATAGGAAAGATAGTAAGAGAACACTCTAGAGTATCAAGAGTTATTACTTTTGGAGGAAAAGGCATAACCCTTCAAGATATTTTAAATGCTGTAGAGGAAAAGGGCAATGGATTTATTGGTATAAATGCACCAAAGTCTGGAGTATATAACAAAGGATATCAATGTATACATTTAGGTTATGGCATAGATCCTGAGGTTCAAGTTCCTACTATATTAGCTAGGGCAGGAATTAAGGTGACTCTTTTAGGAAAGGTTGCAGATATAGTTTCTAATGACTATGGAAAAAGTATTTCTTGTGTAGATACTGAGGAAGTACTTAAGTTAACTATTGAAGAACTTAAATTAATGGACAAAGGCTTTATTTGCACTAATGTTCAAGAAACGGATCTTTGTGGCCATAGAGAAAATGTTGAGGAATATATTAAGAAACTTATTATAGCTGATGAGTATTTAGGTAAAATAATGGAGAGACTTGAAGGGGATGATATACTGCTAGTTATGGCTGATCATGGTAATGATCCAACTATAGGACACAGCAGGCATACTAGAGAAATGGTTCCTGTACTTGTATTTGGACCAAAAGTAAAGAAAGCATCATTGGGAATAAGAAGCTCTCTATCTGATGTTGGTGCTACTGTAGCTGATTATTTTGGTTATAGCACTATCGAACATGGACATTCATTCTTAGATATAATTGTTTAAGAGTAGTAAGCTCTAATAGATTTAAAGTAAAATTATTATTGATAAAATATAATATAAATTGGTTTTGCAAAATAAACTATTGCTAATGCTGAATATTTTTAAAATGAAGTGGTCCTTTATTCAGAATATACAATATAATGTATATTCCCTTATTTAGGGAAAAACAGTGTTAGCTGAAATTGTCTCAGGAAGGTGATTAGCGTGAGAATAATAGTTGTAGATAATTATGAAGAAATGAGTAAAAAAGCAGCATCAGTAGTAGCAAGTCAAATAATTCTTAAGCCTAATAGTGTATTGGGATTAGCTACTGGAGATACACCTTTAGGTATGTATAAAGAGTTAATTACTATGTATAACAAAAAAGAAATAGATTTTTCAGAGATAGAAAGTTTTAACTTGGATGAATATTATCGTATAGATAAGAATAACAGTCAAAGTTATCATTATTACATGGTAAAGAATTTTTTTAGTCATGTTAATATTGAAAAAGAAAAAATAAATATACCTAATGGAATGGCTGAAAATATAGAGGAAGAATGTAAAAATTATGATGAAAAAATAAATAGAGTTGGTGGAATAGATATTCAAGTACTTGGAATTGGTGTAAACGGTCATATAGGATTTAATGAACCAGCTGTTAACTTTGAAGCAGGAACTCATCTTGTAAATCTTGATGAAAAAACTATTCAATCAAACTCAAGATTTTTTAAGTCTATAGAACAAGTACCTACAAGAGCTATAAGTATGGGAATAAAAACAATAATGTATTCTAAAAACATAATTTTATTAGCAAATGGTGAAGCAAAAGCTGATGCTATTACTAAAACAATAACTGGGAAAATATCTCCTGAGGTTCCTGCGTCAGTTCTACAATTGCATAAAAATGTTATAATAATCGTAGACAAAGAAGCAGCAAGTAAACTTTAGTATCTGATGTAGAAAAACTACAGGATATAGACTTAAAAATATTATGTGGATTTTAACCTATTCATTACATTTTTATGACCTGTTACTGCAATCTAGTGTAGTTAATATATTATCCTGACGATATAACAAGTATAACAAAATTTGAAAATACAGCGAAAGGAGGCGCTTATATGCGTATATCTTTTTCACCACAACAACACATAGGTTTAGTAAATTTAAGCTATCGTTCTAATGATAGCTCGACTAAAAATGTTCTTGATAACAATGAAAAGACTGAAAAACATTTGGGCATAAATAAAAAGAATATGGATAAATCTTTAGGAGGAAGCCTAAGGAAGAATAATATTCTAGAAAACCTAATGAAACAAAAAGAAAATTTAATGGATAGTAAAGGTGCCATTATGGAGAAAGCTTTGAAAGATGGCAGAGATCCATCATCTGTAAAAGAAAAGCTTAAAGAAATTGATAAACAAATTGAAGAAATCGATAAGCAGATGAGCAAAATTCAACTGGAGGAGCAGCGTAAGGCTCTTGGCAATGAAGATAAGGATAAGAAAGGCAAAGAAACTAACAAAATATCAAATGAAGCTTCTACTGAAGATGAAAAAATAGGTATTCCTAAAGATAAAATGGACAGTATGCTAAGTCTTTCGGGAAGCCTATCTCAGGCTAAAATGCTATCAACTCAAAGAACTTCAATGTCAGGTGAAGCAAGGGTTTTAAATTGTGAAATAAAGATAGACGAGGGAAGAGGAATTAATCCTATTAATAAAAAGAAACGTGTTGCTCAATTAGAGGAAAATATTGAAAATGTTAATGAAAAAATCAATGATAAACTAAAGGAAGCAAATAATCCCAATAATGATAGTGTACAAGGTGATACTTCAAAAAATGCTGCTGCTAAAAATAAAAAAAGTAAGGATTTAAGTAGTAAGAGTAATTTGGAAAGTGAAGATAAATTAGTAATAGAACAACAAAAAGCTGAACAAAAGCTTAAACATTATAATGATAATTCCGCTGATAACGCTGAGAATAATGGTGAAAAAATTAATGCAACAGCTTAAGTTTCATTACAGTCTGTGGAAGGTTTATCCACAGGCTTAAAACATGTTATAATTACTTTTGGGGTGATTCTATGATAAAAGTAGCTGTTTGTGATGACGAAAATAAACAACGAGAAACAATAGTGCATATTGTTAACAAAGCTTTAGAGTTAACAAATGAACATTATAAAATAGTGCCATTTACAAATGGTGAACAATTAATGTTCTCAGCTTTAGATTTTGATATATATTTTTTGGATATACAGATGGATAAACTAACAGGAATAGAGGTTGCAAAAAAAATAAGACTTGTAAATGAAAAGTCAATTATTATATTTATAACAGGATATAAAGACTATGTTTTTGATGCATTTGATGTAAGCGCATTTCACTATATTTTAAAACCTATTGATGAGGAAAAGCTTAAGAACATTTTATATAGAGCTTTATTACAATTGAAAAAAAAGGACAAGTTTATTGTCGCTAAAACAATTAGTCATTCAACTAAAATTTTTCTCAAGGATATAATGTATTTAGAATCAGAACAAAGAAAGCTAAAGGTTCATACTATATATGATATTATTGAATATTACCATAAGTTGTCCGATATCGAGCAGGAGCTTCGTGAATGCCACTTTTTTAGATGCCATAAAAGTTATATTGTAAATTTAAGTTATGTTCAGAGTTTTGATAATACCTTTATAACCTTAAAGAATTCAGAAAAGATATATATATCTAAATACAGGTTGAATAATTTCTCAAAGGCATTTATGTATTATTTAAAAGATGAGGCACAATAAGTATGGAAAAACAACAAATAGCTGAAATTATTGAATTTTCATCAACATATTTCACATTACCTTTTTTATATGCAGTTAAATATTATTTTTATAAAAGCTTTTTAGGCTTTAGAAGTAAAGCTTGGAAGTTTGTTTTAAGTACAGTATTATTCACAGTTGCTAATCTTTTTATATTAACAACAGCATCTGAGATATTGAAAATAATTATGGATGGTACAATTTGGATAATAATTGTATGTATTTTATGTAAAGGAAGTTTTCTGATTAAGCTTTATGCTGTTATTGTGGAAAATGCAATATTATTGCTTATTAATATAACTTTTTTAACCTTTGATTTCTCAGTTCTTCGCATTACACATAAATTAAATATGTCTTTTAATGAACACATGATCATAAGTTTTATAAATAACATTAGTAGAGATATTATAAGTTTTACAATATTATTTGTATTCTTAAAAAAAATCTGTAACTTACTAGATCTAAAAGAAAGGACAGTGAATTTATATCAGGGCTTATATTTACTTATTCCTTGTCTTTCAAGTTATAGTTTAGCACTTGTATTTTATATTATTCAAAGTATTAAAATTGATGGTAGGCAATACTATTTACCCTTTATTTTCCCTAAAATTTATTATGTTTTGCCTCTTCTAAGTTTCGCTTTAATAATATCAATAGTAATTACGGCTTACACATTTAAAAAAATGATTGAAGGAGAACAGGAAAAACAAAAAAATATGCTTATGGAACAGCAGCTTAAACATAGTAAAAGCATTGAAATACTTTATAATGGAATAAGAGGAATAATGCATGATATGAATAACCATCTTGCTTGTTTAAGAACTTTGGCATGTGTTAACAATATTGAAGAGATAAAGAATTATTTAGATAACATTAGTCAAACCATAAATAAACTTGACCTTAAAATAAAAACAGGTAATCCTATATCTGATGCAGTTATAAACGAAAAATATAATATAGCAAAAAAACAGGAAATAGAGTTTGTATGTGATTTTATGATACCTAAAGAAACCTTGTTGGAACCTATGGATTTATGTACTATTTTAAGTAATACCTTAGACAATGCAATAGAGGCTTGCATGAGAATTACAGATAGCAATATCTTTAAGATAATATGGATAAAATCTTATATCAAAGATATGTACATGATAATTGAAGTCTCAAATACTACTACAAACAGGCTTTCTTATGTTAAAAATAAAATTATAAGTACAAAATCTGATAAGCTTAATCATGGCATGGGAATTTCTAATATAGAGGCTGTGGTGAGAAAATACAATGGAATAGTTGATATAGTAGAAGAAAAAAACAAGTTTACTATTAACCTTATGCTTAAGATTGAATAAAATTAATGTTGACAAGATATAAAAAATTGTATAGAATTCTAAATAAGTTATCAATTTAAAACCGATGACAAGAAATAGTAGATAGAGGAGTTTAGTTTAAGCGAGTTTGGAATGGTGTGAGCCAAACACTGTAGCCTGTATTGAATGGGTCTTGGAGGTGTGATGCGAAATGATAGTAGCAGCAGCCGGTAGTCTACCGTTAAAAAGACAAGGTATCGAGTAAATCTGTACCTGTAAGAGATAGTTTTATGCTTAGGTGGTATAACGAAATTTGGCATTTCGTCCTTTGTGGATGAGGTGTTTTTTATTTCTAAAAATACACTATAAGTATAAACTAATTTGGGTGGCACCGCGGTCATTTCGTCCCATTATGTGGATGGAATGGCCTTTTTTGTATTTAAATAAAGTACTGATAACAAATATTAAACAAAAATAGGAGGGTTATAAATGCTAAGTATATCTGAAAGAAGCTTTAATAAATATAAAAGTTCTAATAAAGCTTTTCCCATATTTCTAAAGATGAATGGAGATGAACTTACACCTATAGCAATTTACTATAGATTAAAAGGTAAATGCAAATTTTTACTTGAAAGCATATATTCAGAAAATGAAATAGGGAGATATTCATTTATTGGAGCAGAGCCTTATATGACAATCAAAAGCTATGGTGAAAATATAGTTTTATCTAGTGATAAGAAAAGAAGAGAAGTAAAAGGTAAATTTTTAGAACATGTACAGCAATATTTAACTATAGACTATGACTCTGCGGGACTTGATGTACCTTTCACAGGAGGTGCTATAGGATATGTTGGTTATGACATAGTAAGGCAATATGAACGACTTCCTTTTACAAAGGATGATGATTTAGAGGTACCAGAAGCATACTTAATGTTTTACAAAAGCTTCATTTGTTATGACCATTTTAAACATGAACTTTATATAGTCTACAATGTTATGACTGATGACTATAAAGATTACTCAGATGTATTAAATGAAATAAATACACTTAAAAATTTAATTATGAGCAATGTTGAGACACATGAATTACAGCAAGTACAATCACATAAAGAGCTAGAGTCTAATGTCACTAAAGAAGAATTTTGCAGCCTTGTAGATAAAGCTAAAGAATATATAAAAGCTGGAGATATATTTCAAGTTGTTTTATCACAAAGATTACAGTTTAAAAACTTATCACAGCCCTTTGATATCTATAGAAGATTAAGAACAAAAAACCCATCTCCTTATCTTTTCTATATAGACTTTAATGATATGCAGGTAGCAGGTTCATCACCAGAAAGTTTAGTTACTGTAAGTGGTAGAAAAGTGACTACTAACCCTATAGCAGGAACAAGGGTTAGAGGGAAAAGTATGGAGGAGGATTTAAAGTTAAAGGAAGAACTACTCTGTGATGAAAAGGAGAGAGCTGAACATGTTATGCTCGTAGATTTAGGCAGAAATGACATAGGAAAAGTAAGCAAGTTTGGAACTGTAAATGTTGATAGGTTTATGGAAGTGGATTTTTATTCTCATGTTATGCATATAGTCTCCAAAGTCTCTGGAGAGCTAAAGGAGGGAATAGGTTATCTTGATGCTTTAAAAGCTTGTTCACCTGTAGGAACTGTATCTGGTGCTCCCAAAATAAGAGCTATGGAGATAATTGATGAGCTTGAGGAGAGCAAAAGAGGAATTTATGCAGGAGCCATTGGATACTTTTCCTTCAGTGGAAACATGGACACTTGTATTGGAATAAGAACTATTTTATTTAAGAAAAACTACGCATATGTGCAGGCAGGAGCAGGAATTGTATATGATTCTATTCCTGAAAATGAATATATGGAAACACTGAATAAAGCAATGGCAATGAGAGAGGTGATATAAATGATATTCATAATAGACAATTATGATTCCTTTACATTTAACCTTTACCAATATATTGGTGAGATATATGACAATGTAAAAGTAATAAGAAATGATGAAATAGATATTGAAACTCTGAAGAATTTACAACCTCAGGGGATTATACTGTCACCAGGTCCGGGAATTCCAGAAGATGCAGGAATTTGCATCGATGTTATACGAAAACTCGGTAGCAGTATTCCTATACTAGGAATATGTCTTGGACATCAGGCTATAGGAAGTGCATATGGCGGAAAGGTTGTTAGAGCAGAAAACATAAAGCACGGGAAAACTTCTCATATAACAGCTAAAGAAAATAAGTTGTTTAAAGGGATAGAAAGGTTAATAAGAGTCATGAGGTATCATTCACTTATAATAGATAGAAATACACTGCCAGAAGATATCAAAATTATAGCAGAAAGCATAGATGATAATGTAATTATGGGTATTAAGCATAGAGACCATGAAGTATATGGACTTCAATTTCATCCAGAATCCATACTTACTGAACAAGGGAAAGTCATAATTAAAAATTTTGTGGAGGGGATATGCAATGCTTCAGGAAGCAATTAAAAAAGTTGTCGCTAAGGAAAAGTTAACGGAAGAAGAAGCCTATAATGCTATGAATGAAATTATGGTAGGTAATGGAACAAATTCTCAGATAGGAGCATTTCTTATAGGCCTTAGGATGAAGGGAGAAGAAGTAGATGAGATCACCGGCTTTGCAAAAGCTATTAGAGACAATGCTTCACCTTTAAAAACAAAATCAAGCTATGTTATTGATACTTGTGGCACAGGAGGTGATGGGGGGAAAACCTTTAATATATCTACAGCGGTAGCAATAATAGCAGCTTCAGCAGGCATTAAAATAGCAAAGCATGGTAATAGAGCAGTTTCAAGCAAAAGTGGAAGTGCTGATGTACTTGAAAAGCTAGGATTTAATATAAACTTACAACCAGAGCAAGCTAGACAATGTATAGATGAAAAAGGCATGGCATTTCTTTTTGCACCTAAATATCATAGCGCTATGAAAAATGCAGCACTTACAAGAAAAGAGCTTGGAATAAGAACTGTATTTAACTTATTAGGTCCTCTGACCAATCCGTCTTTTGTAAAAGGTCAGGTTTTAGGAGTTTATGATAAAGAACTAACCAAGCCTATAGCACAGGTACTTTTGAATTTAGGCTGTGAAAGAGCTATGGTAGTTTGTGGAGAAGATGGTCTAGATGAAATAACTACAACTACTATTACTCATGTAAGCGAATTAAAGGATGAAAAGATAGTAGATTATAACATAAGCCCTAAGGATTTTAAGATAAAATTAGCTACTTCGGATGATATAAAGGGGGGACGCCAGAGGAGAATGCGAAGATACTATTTGATGTACTTAAAGGTAAAAAGGATTCCAAGAGAGACATAGTTCTTCTAAATAGTGCTGCTGCACTATACGTAGGAAAAGTATGCAGCAGTATCGAGGAAGGAGTAAAGCTCGCAGAAAAAATTATTGACTCTGGAGCAGCCTATTCTAAGCTTAGAGAACTTGTAGATTATAGCAGAAGGTTCAATTAGTTTTTACAAGAGGGGAGGAGCAAAATGATATTAGAGGATATAGTTGCCCATAAAAAACTACAAGTAATAACTGAGAAGGAGCGTTGTCCCTTAGATGAGTTATTAGTAAGTTGTGAATATAAAAATATAAGGAATTTTGAAAAAGCCTTAACTGAGCCAAATATAGCTATTATTGCAGAGATAAAAAGAGCATCACCATCTAAAGGAATAATAAGAGAGGATTTTGATCATATAAAAACAGCTAGAATTTATGAGGAAATTGAAATTGATGCGGTATCTGTACTTACTGAGAGAAAGTTTTTTAAGGGAAAAGATGAATATATAGCAGAGGTTAAAAAAGCAAACAAAAAGCCTATACTAAGAAAGGACTTTATAATAGATGAGTATCAGATGTTTCAATCAAAAGCTATAGGTGCTGATGCAGTTTTATTAATAGTTTCAATTTTAGGAAACAAGGTAAAGAATTTTTGAACTTAGCTAGAGAACTTGGATTATACTGCCTTACGGAAGTTCATAATGAACAGGAGCTAGACTTAGCGTTATCTGCAGGCTGCGATATTGTGGGGATAAATAATAGGAATCTTAGAGACTTTACAGTTGATCTAAAAAACACAGAAAGACTTATAAAGTATATACCTAAAAATACTATAGTTGTATCTGAAAGTGGAATTAAAACCTATGAGGACATCCGATATTTAAGGAATCTAGGTGTAAATGCAGTACTTATAGGTGAAACCTTTATGAGAGATATAGATAAAATTCGCAATATTGAAAATTTTGTATCGAAATCAAAATCCTATGACTAGGCTATAGATATTGTAAGAGTGGAGGTGGATTATGACAAAGATAAAAATATGTGGTTTAACTAGAAAGGAAGACATAGCGTATGTGAATGAACTTCTTCCAGATTATGTTGGCTTTGTATTTGCTAAAAGCAAAAGGCAAGTGAACTTAGAGAAAGCTAAAGGACTTACTGATTTATTAGACAGGAGAATAAAAACAGTAGGGATATTTGTAAATGGAGATGTTAAGAAAGTAAGAAGCGCTGCGGAATATTTAAAGCTTGATATACTTCAGTTTCATGGCAGTGAAGATGAGCATTATATAAAAAAATTTGGTGATTTTAGCATATGGAAATCTCTAAGCATAGAAGCTCAAAGAAAAAATCTACTGCCGGAGGATCAAAATAGCTACCAGCAAAAGTTAAATACCATAGGGAAATATGATATTGATGGTATTCTCTTAGATAGCAGTGCTATAAGTGCAGCTGGAGGAACCGGAGTAAGTTTCGACTGGAGTATAGTTAAAAAAATTAAAGCTTGTAAGCCTTTAATTCTTGCAGGTGGTTTAAAGGCAGAAAATATACAAAAGGCCATAGAAATAGCAGAGCCTTATGTAGTAGATGTTTCTAGTGGAGTAGAAGAACATGGTGTGAAGAATTTTTATAAAATAAATGAATTTATTAAGAGAGCGAGGGAATTTTAATGAATGGAAGGTTTGGAAAATTTGGAGGACAATATGTACCTGAGACGATAATGAACCCTATAATAGAGCTAGAAAGGGAATACAATAGAGCCATAGAAGATGAAAAGTTCATAAATGAGTACAAATATTATCTCGAAGATTATGTAGGAAGAGAGAGTCCATTATATTTTGCCGAAAACCTAACTAGAAAACTTGGGGGAGCAAAGATATATCTAAAGAGGGAAGACCTAAACCATACTGGTGCACATAAAATAAACAATGCTTTAGGCCAAGTATTGCTTGCAAAAGAATGGGGAAAAGAAGAATTATAGCAGAAACTGGAGCAGGACAACATGGAGTTGCCACAGCTACAGCAGCAGCTATGTTTGGCATGGAATGTGAGATATTTATGGGAGAAGAGGATATAAGAAGACAAGCTCTTAATGTATTCAAGATGAAAATATTAGGTGCTAAGGTGAATTCAGTAATCTCAGGTACTGGCACTCTTAAGGATGCGGTAAATGAAGCTATGAGAGACTGGGTATCAAATGCAGAAAATACCTTTTACGTAATTGGATCAGTTATGGGGCCTCACCCTTATCCAACTATGGTTAGAGATTTCCAAAGAATAATTGGAGATGAGGCAAGAAAGCAGATCATAGAAAAGGAAGGACGTTTAGCTGATTATGTGATAGCCTGTGTTGGTGGCGGAAGTAATGCAATGGGAATATTTTATCCATTCATTAATGACAAAACAGTAAAGCTCGTTGGAGTAGAAGCGGCTGGTCGTGGTGTTGATACAGATGAGCATGCGGCTACTATGAATAAAGGATCTATCGGTGTAATTCATGGAATGATGACATATGTACTTCAAGACGAAGATGGACAAATACTTCCTGCACACTCAGTATCTGCAGGATTAGATTATCCTGGTATTGGACCTGAACATGCTCAGTTAAAGGAAATGGAAAGAGCAGAATATGTACCTATAACAGATAAGGAAGCTTTAGATGCATTTACTTATGTTTCTTGTGCAGAAGGCATCATTCCAGCATTGGAAAGCTCTCATGCATTGGCTTATGTAGTGAAACTAGCACCAAGGCTTAATAAAGATAATATCATTATTGTAAACTTATCAGGACGAGGGGATAAAGATATAAATACTGTAGCTGATATTATGGGGGTAGAATTATAATGAAAAATAGAATAGATACTAAATTAAATTTAATAAAACAAGAGGGACAGAAAGCTGTAATAACCTTTATAACAGCGGGATATCCAAGTTTAGATGCAACTGTTGATTTGGTGCTTGCTATGGAAGAAGCAGGTGCTGATATAATTGAACTTGGAATACCTTATTCGGACCCATTAGCAGATGGAGTTATTATACAAGAAGCTTCTTCGCTGGCATTGAAAAATGGAGCTAAGATATGCAAAATAA
Source organism: Clostridium sp. OS1-26 (assembly GCF_030915445.1). Lineage (GTDB taxonomy): Bacteria > Bacillota > Clostridia > Clostridiales > Clostridiaceae > Clostridium_AM. Next base: position 5,553,274 of record NZ_CP133264.1, on the reverse strand, counting down.
TGAATACAGTAAAATCTATTAGAGCAAAAAGCAGTATTCCTCTTGTTTACATGGTGTATTATAATTCTATATTTAAATATGGAATGGAAAAGTTTATTAGAGCAGCTAAAGAGGTTGGAATTGATGGAATTATAATACCAGATCTACCAATAGAAGAAAGAAAAGACGTTTTGGAAATAGCAGATAAATATAATATATATTTAATACCATTAGTAGCACCAACTTCAAAAGAGCGAATAAAAAATATAACTGATGGTGCTAAAGGTTTTATATATTGTGTATCAACGATGGGAGTCACAGGTGTTAGAAATAAAATAAACACCAATATAGAAGAATATATGAAAACAGTAGAATCTTATACTGAAAAGCCTAAAGCCTTGGGTTTTGGAATATCCAATGCTAAGATGGTTGAAGAATTTAAAGAATACTGTGATGGTATTATTATTGGAAGTGCCGTTATAAAAAAAGTAATGGAATCTGTAAACAGAGAAGATGCTATTGAGAATGTAAAAAACTTCATATCTGAAATTAGCACAGTTTGTAAAGAACAATCAAAAGTTTAAATAGAATAATTTTTGGTAATAACCGGTTGGTATTTGTTGCAGATTTTTACCCTTAAAATCCGTATTAGTTTTAGCTGAAATCTAAATTAAAGAGGCTACAATTGGTGTAATTTTATAGAAAATATTGACAAACATATATTTTGTGGATATAATGTACGTGTGTAATGAAACATTAATTTAATATGAATATTTTAAGGTGCTTCAAAATGAAGATAATAGGGAAAAAGGTTCAAAGCCTTTACAGCCCCCGCTACTGTAAGTAGGGATGAAATCTAGTAAACACTGGCATATTGCTGGGAAGTTTAGAAAGTAAATTGATCTACGAGTCAGGAAACCTGCCTTAAAGTAATTAACAACAACTTCGGTGGGAAGTATGTGGTAATATTTGTTTACATAAAAGTTATAGCGCTTACTAATATTAATTTTTTTTGTCAATAGTACTAGCTAGCCTTATGTAAATTCAATATGGTATTATCTTAACCTGCATGTTGTTGCAGGTTTTTTTATTGCAAATTTTAAAATTACTGCAATAAAATAAAATATAAATTAATGTATTTTACTAAATCGAAGGAGGTGTGACATGGGGAAAATTATTATTTTATGTGCCATGTTTTTGATGGTTATCTTTTTCTTTAAATGGAAACGTCGGGATGGCCACACCCATGGGGATAGAAAACATCATCACCGCCATAGAATAGGACATAGACACGGTGAAGGGTTTTCAATTGATTTTTATGCTTATACTTCTAAAATCAGACATTGGAATCCTACTTTTAAAGTATCTCTTTCTGTTGTGACACTGATTCTTTGTATTGTATTGGACAACCCCTATGTATCTACCATGGTCATTATTGCAATGGCTTATCTTACCATTGTAAAAGGAGAGCTTCCAATACGTGAATACTTGTCAATATTGGCAGTTCAAATCGGCTTTATCCTCCTTGGTACTTTTACCATTGCTATTGATTTTTCAAAGCAGCCAATGGGGCAGTATAACTTTTATCTTGGTTTCTGCTATATGTTTACTTCTCAGGCAAAGCTTAAGAATGTGATCTTCTTGATTCTGAAGGTTTTTGCAGCTATCAGTGCCTTACAGATGATGATACTGTCAACTCCATCCTCAGAAATTATATATGTGCTTCGAAAGGCACATGTGCCAAAGCTTATTATAGAACTGATGAATATCATTTACCGTTACATTTTCATTTTAATGGATGTCTATACTAAAATGAAAAACTCTGCGGAATCTCGTCAGGGATACTATAATTTTAAAACTTCCTGCTATACATTTGGAAGCATTGCAAGCAATATGCTGGTTATTTCGTTAAAAAAGGCAGGCTCCTATTATGATGCTATGGAGGCCAGATGCTATGACGGAGATCTTATATTTTTGGAGGAAGATAAAAGGATAGAGACAATACAGATTGTTACATCAGTAGCATTCATAATTTTTTTAATTCTACTCTGGGACTTTACAAGATAGAAAGGAGTAATTATGAAAAAACCAATATTAAAGGTTGAAGATCTATACTATGTCTACGGAAATGGAGAGGCTGCACTGAACGGCGTAAGCGTGGATATCTATGAAGGTGAGAAAATCGCTGTCATTGGTTCAAATGGATCCGGAAAATCTACATTTTTCTTGAACATTAACGGTGTATTTACACCGGAACAGGGAAAAATCACTTACCGAGATACAGTTGTTAATAAAAAGAATTTAAAGGAGCTTCGAAAAAATATCGGAATCGTATTTCAGGATGCGGATAATCAAATTATCGCATCAACAGTTAGGGCAGAAGTTGGATTTGGGCCAATGAATTTAAAGCTTCCAAAAGAGGAAGTACAGGAACGTGTTGATAAAGCATTGGCATATATGAATATTTCGGATTTCAAGGATCGTCCACCACATTATTTGAGTGGAGGTGAAAAAAAGCGTGTCACCATTGCGGATATCATTGCCATGAAACCAGAAATCATCATTTTTGATGAACCAACAGCAGCACTGGATCCTTTAAATGCATTGATGTTGGAAGAAGTTCTGGACAAGCTTGGTTCTGAGGGTAAGACAATGCTGATTTCTACCCATGATGTAGATTTCGCATACAGATGGGCTGAAAGAGTCATTGTATTCTGCCATGGTAAAATTATCGCAGATGGAACACCGTTAGAAATTTTCCAAAACAGGTCAATTTTAAAACAGGCAAATCTAAAACAGCCAACCATGCTGGAGGTCTATGAATTGCTTGTAGAAAAACATCTGCTGGAGAATACAAAAGCTTATCCCAAAAGTACACAAGAATTTAAGAAAATGCTTGAAAAACAGGAAATTTTTCTAGGTGTTTTAGCTTAGATTAATATAAATTAAAACAACATAAGGGGGAGAAATAAAATGAATCAAAAAGAAAAGAGAATTGTCGCTATTATGACGGTTTTTGCGTTAACTTTCGGAGTAGATACCGTAGCAAACGCAATGCACATTATGGAAGGATATCTTCCACCAAAGTTCTGTATTATATGGGGTGCTATCTGCGTTCCATTTTTAGTAACAGGTTACTTATCAATTAAGAAAACATTGTCCGAAAACCGTAAATCCATTACTATTCTTGCTATGGCAGGCGCATTCATTTTCGTAATTTCATCTTTAAAGATTCCATCAGTAACAGGAAGTTGTTCACATATGACTGGTACTGGACTTGGCGCAATTTTATTCGGACCAACCGCAGTCGGCATCCTAGGTATCATTGTACTGATTTTCCAGGCAATCCTGCTTGCTCATGGAGGATTGACATCTCTTGGTGCTAATACATTTTCCATGGCTATTGCAGGTCCATTAGTTTCTTATGGAATCTATAAATTATGCGAAAAGTTGAAAGTAAATAAACATGTAGGTGTTTTTTTAGCAGCAGCAATAGGTGATTTATTCACCTATTGTGTAACCAGTATTCAGCTTGCACTTGCATATCCATCTCAGAACGGTGGTGTCGCAGCATCTGCAGCCAAGTTCCTTGCAGTATTTGCGCCGACACAGCTTCCACTTGCAATTATCGAAGGTATTTTGACTGTTGTCATCATTATAGGTCTTGAAGCATATGCAAAATCTGAGTTAACAGGTCTTGGATTTTTAAAGAGAGGTGAAAATTAATGGCAAAGACAAAAAAGAAGGTTATAATCTTATTAGTAATTGCTGCATTAATTGCTATTATACCATTATTTACATTAAAGGGTGCCGAATTTGGTGGCTCCGATGATGCAGGAAGCCAAGTTGTTTCCCAGATTACAGGTACTGAGTATAAGCCTTGGTTTACGCCTGTTATGGAAACTTGGATTGGTGGAGAACTACCAGGGGAAATTGAGAGTTTACTCTTCTGTGTACAGACAGGTATTGGAGTAGGTGTTCTAGCCTTCTATATGGGAAGATTAGTAGAGAGAAAAAAAACAAGAAAATCAGCAGAGTAAAATCGCATAATGTTTTCATATACTCATATACATTGAAAGATAAAGAAATAACGGTACTGCAAAAAGCAGTGCTTGATTAGAGCCTTGTCCAGTTCTATACTGGATGGGGCTCTTATTTTACTATAGATATATTAAATATTGACAATATGTGACTAAGGATTGTGATAATTTTAACATTTTTAATATAAACCGCTATGATTAATTAAATAAAATTAAATTATTCGTAAAAAATACGAAAATACTTGTACATTTGGTACATATACATTGCTTTTTACGGATGCTATTATAATATCATAAAGCAAGGGAATTCAAATAAGTAGTTAATTTATAATCTAGAGAAGCGAGGTGTATAGGAATAATGAATACTAATATTTCTGATAAGGTGAATACGAATGATGTATATGAAAATGATAGAAATCATGTAATTCATTCTTGGTCGGTACAATCTAAGCTCAATCCTTTAGTAGTTAATGAAGCAAAAGGATGCTATTTCAAGGATGACAAAGGAAAAGAATATTTGGACATGGCCGCTCAGCTGGTAAATCAAAATATTGGTCATCAGCATCCAAAGGTTGTTCAAGCTATAAAGGAACAAGCAGAAAAGCTTTGTTACATTGTTCCAAGTTTTGCTACAGAATCTCGTAGTTCACTCGCTAAGTTATTAAGTGAGATTACACCAAAAGGCATAAATCATTTCTTTTTTACCAATGGTGGAGCTGATGCAAATGAGAATGCTATTAAGATAGCAAGAATGGCAACGGGAAAATGGAAGGTTATTTCACGCTATCGTTCATATCACGGCTCTACTTATGGAGCAATAGCAATGACAGGAGATCCTAGAAGGCCGCCAGTTGAACCTGGGATGCCTGGTGTTGTTAGAGTATTTGATCCATACTGTTATAGATGTACCTTTGGCAAAGAACATGGTAAATGCAACATGGAATGTGTAAAGCATATTGAAGAAACAATTATGTATGAAAATCCTGATACTGTAGCAGCAATAATTATAGAAGCTGTAACTGGATCTAATGGAATTTTTATTCCTCCAAAAGAATACTTTACTGAACTTAGAGCATTATGTGATAAATATAAGATACTCCTTATTGTTGACGAAGTTATGAGTGGCTTTGGCAGAACTGGAGAATGGTTTGGTATTGATAACTTTGAAGTGCTTCCTGATATAATGACAATGGCAAAAGGTATAAATTCTGGTTATATACCATTAGGTGCTGTAGGTTTATCTGATGAAGTTACAAAAGCTATCTATGATAAAAATCTTTTCTGTGGTCTCACATATAGTGGTCATCCTGTAGCCTGTGCGGCAGCTGTTGCAACCATAAAAGCCTATAAAGAAGAGAAAATAATTGAAAATGCAAAATTACAAGGTGCTTTAATGACAGAGCTTTTAGAAGAACAGATAAAGAAGCATAAATGTATAGGTAATGTGAGAAATATAGGTTTATTTGGCTGTATAGAACTTGTTAAGAATCGAAATACTAAAGAACCTATTGTTCCATGGAATGGAAGTGGAGAAGTAACGGATAGAGTGAAAAAATCATTGATGGATGATGGTATTTATATGTATATTAGATGGAACTATATCTTCATTGTACCACCTTGTATAATCAACGAAGAAGAAATGAAAAAGGCATTTACTGCAATAGATAAAGCTTTAGATATTGCTGATGGCTATGTAGAGTAATAATTTACGCTATACATCCATAATTAAACAAAACTGAATTTTAATTACAAATAATTTAATGTATAATTAAATATAATAGTGTATTGATTATATTTTAAAATACTGTATACAGTGAGGTTGAATTATGGGTGTTAGAATTGATCAGTTGATAAATTTACCTGAATTAAAGGATTTAAAGCTAGTAGGCGGAAATAAGGGAGTTTCTAAAATAGTAACATGGGTCCATGCTTTGGAAACTCCAGATCTTATAAAATACGTAAAAAATGATGATTTAATAATGCTTACAGGTATAGGAATTCTAAACAATACATTAGGTTTAATTGAAATGATAGAAGGACTAATTGAAAAAAAGGCATCAGGACTTATTGTAAACACTGGCAGATATCTTACAGAGATCCCTGCTGAAGTAAAGAAACTTGCAGATAAAAATGATTTTCCAGTATTTGAAATTCCTTGGGAAATTAGTTTAGCTGAAATAACAAGAATTATATGTGGGGATATAATAAAAAGACAGTTGGAGGAGATTGCCTGTCAAGACTTATTAAAGAATATCATATTTAATAACAAGATTATTTATGAAGATTTTATAGAAAAGATTTCGGCCTATGGTTATAGCTATCTAAATTCATTTAGAATAATTATTGTAAAAATGAATAAGCTTGAAAAATATCTATCCTTTAAAAATATTGAAGATGAACAAAACATAGTTCATGTCAAGAACTGCTTGCTAAGAACGGTAAATAATGCAGTTTGGGATCCTAGGTATAGAGCTATAAGTTTTTTACAAAATGACTCTATTGTATTGCTTATAATTAATGAAAAAAATAAGTTTACTAATTTAAAGGATCTTTCGCAGATTATTAGAGAAAGCATTAAAAATGGTTTTCCCGATGTCGGTATAAGTATAGGGATTGGTAATGCTTATACAGAGTTTTCAGGAATAAAAAAGAGCTATATAGAAGCAGAGAAAGCTTTAAAAGCAATAAAGTCAGAAGAACATATGGGTGAAACCATGTACTATTCAAATATAGGAGCATATAAGCTGCTTACTGAAATAGAAAATATAAGCAGTTTAAAGGAGTATTACGACGCCACAATTGGAAAATTAGAACAATATGATGCACAAAATGGTACAGATTTCACCAAGATATTTTATATATTCCTTCAAGAAAATGGACATTACGTACAAACAGCACAGAGGCTTTACATGCATAGAAATACATTGATATATAAAATCAATAAAATACAAGAAATATTGAAACAGGATCTAACAGATGTAAAGGTAAGAGTAGAATTTTATCTTGGATATCTGATAAAACAGATGAATGACTTTTAATATTAAAATAATTATATTATTGCGCACGCAAATGTAGGAGGGTTACTATGAGCGAAGTAAAAAAATTAGGGTTTTTTGTTAATGGAAAATTTCATGAATCGAAAACAGATAAATATATGAATGTATTTAATCCAAGTACAGGGGAAGTATTAGCACAGGCACCTTGCTGTACAGAAGAGGATGTTAACTTTGCAATAAAGGCAGCAAGCGATGCATTTCCTTCCTGGTCTCAACAACCTGTAATGAAAAGAGTACAAGTATTATATAGATTTAGGGAGCTTATAGATGAGCATGCTGAAGAGCTCACTAGGATGGTAGCAACAGAGCACGGAAAAGTGTTGGAAGAATCAAAAGGAGACATAATGAAAATTAAGGAGTGTGTAGAATTTGCATGTGGTGCTCCTACATTAATGATGGGAGAATCACTTATGGATACCTCTACAGGATACGATACTGTTCTATATCGTGAACCTTTAGGAGTTTTTGCAGGTATAGCTCCATTTAATTTTCCAGGTATGGTGCCAATGGGATGGATGGCTCCTCTTTGTATAGCAGCAGGAAATACTATTGTTATAAAAGCATCTTCAATGACACCTATGACTGCTTTAAGATGTGCAGAACTTTGGAAAGAAGCTGGTCTTCCAGATGGTGTTTTAAATATAGTTACCTGTAGCAGAAAAGAAGCTGAGATATTCTTAAAACATCCTGATATAAAGGGTATAACCTTTGTTGGATCAACTTCTGTTGGCTTGCATATATATGCAACAGCAGCAGCTAATGGTAAGAGAGTGCAAGCGTTATGTGAAGCAAAAAATCATGGACTTGTGTTAGAAGATGCAGCATTAGAAAGAACAGCTCGCGGCATTATAAACTCTTCTTTTGGATGTGCGGGAGAAAGATGTATGGCTCTTCCAGTGGTAGTAGCTCATGAAAGTATAGCAGATAAGCTAGTAGAACTTATTGTACAATATGCAAAGGAACTTAAAGTAGGTCCTGCATATGATGAAAAATCCCAACTTGGTCCTGTAGTAACAGAAGAACACAGAAATTTTGTGTTAAAATGGATAGAAAAAGGATTAGAGCAAGGAGCAAAACTTTTATTAGATGGCCGCAATACCTCTGTAGAAGGATATGAAAAAGGCTTTTATCTTGGACCTACAATACTTGATCATGTAACTCCAGAGATGACAGTAGGAGATAGTGAGATATTTGGGCCAGTATTATGTATAAAGAGAGTTAAGAATTTTGAAGAAGGACTAAAAGTTATGAATAACAATCCATTTGCAAATGGGTCAGTAGTGTTTACACAAAGCGGATACTATAGTCGTGAATTTGCTAGGAGAACCCATGGCGGCATGGTAGGAATAAATGTAGGAATTCCAGTTCCAGTAACAATGTTTCCATTTACAGGTCATAAAAATTCCTTTATTGGTGATTTGCATTGTTTAGGTAAAGATGGAATAAGATTTTATACAGAAACTAAGGCAGTAACTACTAGATGGTTTGATGAAGATGAGATGAAGAATACTAAGGTAGATTCCTGGGATGGATCACTAGGAGGAAAATAAATTAATCTGTTGTGCTAGTTAAAGTTACTTTAACTAGCACAACAAGTTTCAAAATTACTATTTATTCAATGATGGCATAGAGTAAATGATATCACCTAAAAGCTCTGCCTCTTTCATATCATGAGTTACAAGAATAACAGTTCGTCTATCCTCTCTATGAAGCTTTAAGAATTCATCTATTATTTCCATTTTTAACTTATCATCTAGCCCTTTAAAAGGTTCATCCATTAAGAGCAATCTACTTTTATAAGCAAAAGCCCTAGCTATAGCAACCCTTCTTTTCATACCTCCGCTTAATTTGCTTGGAAGTTTATGTTTATATTCAGATAGCTTAACCATGTTTAAATATTTATTTATTATAGTATTCATATCTTCTTTACTCATTGTAGACTTCAATACAAAGGCTATGTTTTCATAAACTGTAAGATGAGGAAGAAGTCTATCCTCCTGAAATATGTATGATATACTATTGTTAGGTGAAATTATTTGTCCGTTATAGTCTTTTTCAATACCACCTATAATGTTTAAGAGTGTAGTTTTTCCGCAACCAGAAGGACCTGTAATAACAGTAATTTTATTTTTTGTAAAATTCATACTGAAGTTGTATAGAACTTTATGATTCTCATAGGATTTACATAAGTCTTTTATTTGCACTTCGTAATTATTTAATAGTTCCATAAATACCATCCTCTATCGACTGAAGTTATTTTTTTGAAGATGCCTTAATATAGAGTTTAAATATATGTTCAAAGATAAAGCTTAGCAAGACGACTACAATAGTCCATGCAAAGAGCTCTGCTGTTTCTAAAGTTGACTTAGCATTTAGTAGATTCAAACCTATAGAATATTTTGGAGTGCTTAAAACTTCAGAAGTCACAGAAACTTTCCATCCAAGACCTAAACACATCAATATTCCAGAAATGATATAATGGCTTATTGAAGGCAAATAAATGTCCTTTATTATGTATTTATTCTTTACTTTATATACATTAGCCATTTGAACCAATTGTACATCTACAGATTTTATTCCATGAAGCACATTAGTATATATTATTGGAAAGCACATTAGTATAGTAGTAAATATAGGTACATGGGAAGACTTAAACCAAACTAAAGCTAAAATTATTATGGACATAACAGGAGTAGATTTTATACATACAATTAGTGGCTCTAATAATTCTTCTATAAATTTATTAGCTCCTGCAATAACCCCTGTTAACACCCCTACGCCTATTGATAAAAAAAGCCCTAATATAACTCTAAATACACTGCTGAAAACACTTTCCCAGAAATAACTTTTTCCAATAAGCACTATTAAGACCTTTAAAACTTCAATGGGAGAGGGAAGTAGGATTGGTTTATTAATAAAAAGGGAGCAAAGCTCCCAAATTAACACCCAAAATATTAATATTCCTATTTTTCTAGTTTCCTTTGTAATAGAAATTTTCATCTGGTAGTTTTCCTCCAATGGATTTTGGATCATTTTGTTCTAAAACTTTATAGAATTTATCTAAGGAATCTTTGCCATCCTTTGCGTTTATAAATACTATATTGCACTTTGGAATAGCCATTTCTGCAATTTTAGCATTTGGAAGTATACCATTCTTTTCTATAAGCTTTGCTGCATCTTCTTTATTTTTATTTACAAAATCTACAGATTCTTTATATTTAGTTAAGAATTCTTCTGCGTCTTTTCCTCTTTTTTCTAAGAAGTCTTTTCTAAATACTAAGGTTCCCATTACTAACTTACTATTGCCTTGTGATACTTTTTCCCATTCTTTAGTTAAATCTATAGCTACTTGCAAGTCTTTGTCCTTCATTTTTGTCGTAGTTACAAAAGGTTCTGGTAAAACAGCTATTTTAACTTCCTTTGAAGCTACTGCTGTAGCTAGATCACTATGCTGCATTTTGTACTCAATTTTAACATCTTTATCTGGTTCCAGACCGTTTTTCTTTAATATGTAATTAAGTACAAACTCTGGAGTTGAACCTTTTCCGCTAGAATAAATGGTTTTTCCCTTTAAATCTTTTATATCTTTTATTGTGTTACCATTTTCAACAATGTATAGAATTCCTAAGGTGTTTATACCTGCTAATTGAATTCCACCTTTTGTTTTATTATATAAAACCGGTGCAAGGTTAGATGGTACTGCAGCACCGTCTAACTCGCCGTTTACAATTTTAGATACTAATTGGTCTGGTGAATCAAATAGTGTAATATCATAAGCATCCTTGTTTTCCTCCATAAGTTTAACTATACCCATACCTGTAGGTCCTTTTAGTGCGGCTATTTTAACTTTTTCCTTTTTAGTTTCCTTAGAAGCTTGTCCAGTAGTGCCGGAGTCCTTTGAGCAGCCTATTGCAAACAATGTTGAAGCTACAAGCATGAATGCCATAAGCAATGTTCCTATTCTTTTTTTCATAATATCCCTCCTGTCCTATAGGCTTTAATATTTATAAAAGCCTTATAGACTTTATGTTTTGCTCCAAATATAATTATATAACAAATCACCATTTGTATCTATATATTGTAAATTTTTTATCCGATAATTACCAGCTATAATACTTCCATCTTATTATATAAGTACAAAGTTTATATAATCATGCTAAGTTTTTAAATGATTTTAAGGTCTATAATGTAGGAAAATAAAGTTAAAGATATTTAATTCTAAAATTTTAGGATATGATTTGAGTTTAATTATGTATATAATATATTATGTTGGTTAAATAAACTAGGGAATTTTATTCATAAAAAAACAAAGGAGATTTAGAAGATGAGATGTAAGACATTTATAAGTAAATTGTTATTTATGTTTTTTGTTGCATCTATAATCACAGCTGTACCTGTGGGAAAGGCTCATGCTGATGCTTATAAGGTTGTAACGTTAGGAGCAGATTTAACAAAACAACAAAAGGAAGACATGCTAAAGTATTTTGGTGTTACTAAGGAAGAAGCTAATATATTAGAAGTTAATAGAGATGAGGAAGTTAAGTACCTTGGTGGTGTTGCTTCTGAAAAACAGATAGGAACAAAGTCCATATCCTGTTCTTATGTAGAACCTACTACAAAAGGCGGATTGAAGATATCTACAAACAATATATATTGGGTTAATGAAAATATGATAAAAAATGCTTTGATTACTGCAGGTATAGAGAACGCCAATGTTAAAGCATCAGCTCCTTTTAATGTATCTGGTACTGCAGCACTTACAGGAATATTGAAAGGATTTGAAAACAGTACTGGTGGTAAAAAGATTGATGAAAACAAAAAGAAAGTTGCTAATGAAGAAATAGTTACTACTGGTAATTTAGGTGAGAAAATTGGACAAGACAAAGCAGCTAGTTTAATAAATGAAGTAAAAAAAGAAGTTATCAAAGAAAAGCCTAAAAATGAAAAAGAAATAGAAAAAATAGTGTCGAATGTAACTAACAATTATAACATTAATTTAAGCAATGATGATATTAAGAATATAACTTCCTTAATGGGTAAGATAAATGGATTGAATTTGGATTTTAAACAGATGAAAAATCAGCTAAATGATGTAACAAATCAACTAAAACAAAACTTAAATAGTGATCAAGCTAAGGGTTTCTTTAGTAATCTATTTGATGGAATTAAGAACTTTTTCTCAAAGCTTTTTTCCTAGATTATAGTAAAAATATTAAAGTATATAAGCAACATCCTATACTGAAAAGCCTAAAGCCTTAGGTTTGGGAATATCTAATGCTAAAATTGCTTAAGATAATTCAAAGTTCAAAATAGCAAAGACAGTGCACAACCTTTATAAAAATAAGGGTGCACTGTTTTTATTTACTATACAAAATTACACTTTTATGTAGATACGAGTATTATGACTAAGATATGAAAAACAAGGTTATCATAGAGTATATAATAGTAAAAAATAAAAATAGAAAAGTTTCACCGCAGAACTAAAGTGAAATTAAATTTATTTAGTTTATAAAAACATAAATTATTTAAATATATAAAATATAATTGAGTAATTATGTTTTAATATGATATTATTATCAATTTGAAGGGAGCAGTACAGATGAAAATAGTTGTTATAGGATGTACACATGCTGGAACTGCAGCAATATTAAATGCAGCTAGATTATATCCAAATGCAGAAATTGTTGTATATGAGAGAAATGATACAATTTCATTTTTATCCTGTGGAATTGCACTATATGTAGGAGGAATAATTAAAGATCCCAAAGGATTGTTCTACAGTTCGCCTGAAAAGTTGGCGGAATTAGGAGTATGCACTAAAATGTCTCATGATGTATTAGATGTTAATGTAGATGAAAAGAAGCTTAAAATTCGTAATTTGAAAACAAATGAAGAATTTGAAGATACCTTTGATAAATTAATAATAACAACAGGTTCATGGCCAATAGTTCCTAAAGTTGATGGAAGTAAGTTGGAAAATATACTAATATCTAAAAATTACTACCATTCAAACATTATTATTGAAAAATTCAAAAAGGCTAATAATATAGTAGTTGTGGGAGCTGGATATATAGGTGCTGAGTTAGTAGAAGCATTTCAGATAAATGGTAAAGAAGTAACATTAATTGATAGTCAAGATCGTATTTTGAGTAGATACTTAGATAAAGAATTTACAGATATAGCAGAAAAGGCTCTTTCAGACCATTCTATAAAACTAGCATTAGGTGAAACTGTTATGAGATTTGAAGGAGTAGACGGAAAGGTTTCAAAAGTAGTTACAAATAAAGGTGAATATGAAGCGGATCTAGTAATACTTTGTATTGGATTTATACCAAGTACAGAGTTATTTAAAGGTCAGCTAGAAATGCTGAATAATGGTGCTATTGTAGTAGATGAATATATGCGTACGAGTAAGAAAGATGTATATGCAGCTGGGGATAGTTGTGCTGTGAGATATAATCCTACAGGAAAACAAGAGTATATTCCGCTAGCTACAAATGCAGTTCGTATGGGAACATTAGTTGCTAGAAACTTGATAAAACCGACTACTAAATACATGGGAACTCAAGGGACTTCTGGAATTAAGATCTATGACTACAATATAGCTTCCACGGGGTTAACTGAAAATTCAGCTAAAGCATATGGTATTGACATCAAAACTGTAATGGTTAAAGACAATTATCGCCCAGAATTTATGCCTACTTATGATTCTGCACAATTGAAAGTAGTTTATGAAAAAGAATCTAAAAGAATTTTAGGTGCGCAAATTATTTCAAAAGCAGATTTAACTCAGTCTATAAACACAATGTCAGTGTGCATTCAAAATGAAATGAACATAGATGAATTGGCTTTTGTTGATTTCTTCTTCCAACCGCATTACAATAAACCTTGGAATTTATTAAACTTGGCAGGATTAAGTGCTGAATAATGTTAAAACTAGCAAAGGGTACCTCATTTACTTATGAGATACCTTTTTTATTTCAAAGTATATTTTCTGAAACTTCATTATTATGTAAAATATTTTTAAAAAAGCTTAAAAAGGTATTTAAAAAATTTTTAAATATGGTATAATAAATTTAAAATTGGTAACGTTACCAGAAACGTTACCGAAAACGTTGCCGAAAATAGTAATCATAAAATATAAAGGTACAAGCAATTGAAAATATTATTAAAGATAGCTTTTACAGGTTTTATTTTACAGAATTTAAGTAAACGTTGTAAAAATATCTTTAGAGGAGAGTTATTAATGAGCGATTTTACTATAAAAGATATATCACGAATTGCAGGTGTTGGAGTAAGCACTGTATCAAGAGTTATAAATAATCATCCGGACGTTAAGCCAGAAACAAGGCAAAAAGTACTAAGTGTTATAGAGAAGTTTAATTACATACCTAACAATAGTGCAAGAAATTTAAAGAGAAATACTTCAAATAATATTGGTGTTTTAATTAAAGGTATTCATAATCCATTCTTCTCCGGTATGATAAAGTCCATAGAAGAAAAAATAGATGATAAAGGATATTCTATGTTTCTTCACTACAATGAAACTAATCCTAATGATTTTGATGCAGCTGTTGAACTTATTAAAGAGAAAAAACTAAAAGGATTAATATGTCTTGGCGGTGACTTTGATAATTTAGATAAAGAACAGATAGAAAATTTAGATACGCCATTAGTTCTCACGTCAACAAGCATTATTGAAAATTTAGATAAAAGCTTTTTTTCAAGTGTAATAATAGAAAATGAAAAGGCAGCATATAATGCAGTAGACTATATATGCAAATTAGGTCACAAAAAAATTGGAATTATAACTACTGGAGAACAGGATAGAAGTATTGGAAAACTGAGATTTGAGGGTTATAAGAAGGCACTTTTAAAAAATAATATTGAATATAATTCAAGCCTCATGGAAATAGGGCACTATACTTTTGAGTCTGGATTTGAGGCAATGAACAGATTGTTGGATAAAAACTTGAATATTACAGCGTTATTTGTAACTACTGATGTTATGGCTATAGGGGCTTCAAAGGCAATATTAAGCAAAGGACTTAAAATTCCAGAAGATATTTCTGTAATGGGTTTTGATGGAATAGATTATTCTCAGTTCTTCCATCCATCTCTGACTACTGTTAGGCAGCCAGTAGAAGAGATGGGGAAAAAAGTGTAGATATTTTATTTCACTTAATCAAAAATAAGAAAAAACATCAGCATATAGTGCTAGAAACAGAATTATTAGAAAGAGAATCTTGTAAAAAAATCGATTAGGGAGGAAGGTCATGGCTAAAGTACTTTTAAAGAAAGTTGAAAAAGTTTATGAAAATGGATTCAAAGCTGTTCATGGAGTTGATTTAGAAATAAATGATGGAGAATTTATGGTTTTCGTAGGGCCATCAGGCTGTGCTAAATCTACTACTTTAAGAATGATAGCAGGTCTTGAAGAAATTTCAGGAGGAGAAGTCTATATAGGAGATAAGTTAGTAAATAATATTCCACCTAAAGATAGAGGTATTGCAATGGTTTTTCAAAACTATGCATTGTACCCACATATGACAGTTTATGAAAATATGGCTTTTTCATTAAAAATAAAGAAAATACCAAAGAATGTTATTGATGAAAAGGTTAAAGAAGCAGCAAAAATATTAGATTTGGAGGCTGTTTTAGATAGAAAACCTAAAGAACTGTCAGGAGGACAAAGACAAAGGGTAGCAGTTGGACGAGCTATAGTCCGTGATCCTAAAGTATTCCTATTTGATGAACCATTATCTAATTTAGATGCAAAATTAAGAGTTCATATGAGAGTTGAGATTTCTAAACTTCATAAAAGACTTAAATCTACTATGATATATGTTACTCATGATCAAGTGGAAGCTATGACTATGGGAGATAGAATATGTGTAATGAAACTTGGTAGAATTATGCAGGTAGATACACCAATAAATTTATACAGTTATCCTGCAAATAAGTTTGTAGCCGGATTTATTGGATCTCCTTCTATGAACTTTGTAGAGGGAGAATTAATTGATAAAAATACACAGATAGCTGTAAAAATAGGAGATATAGAATTAGCACTGCCACAAAGCAAAGGTGATAAAGTAAAGAAATATTTAGGGAAAAAGATTTGGCTTGGTATTAGGCCAGAACATATTAGTTTAAAAGAAGAAAACTCAGCAGTACCAGTAGAGGGAACAGTTGATGTTATTGAATATATGGGAAATGAATCCTATGTATATTTTAAATTTGCTGGAACCGTATTCAATGCAAAAATAGGTATGATGGACTCAAGAACATTAAAAGATGGTAAAAGAGAAAAATTTATGATTGATATGGAAAACTGTCATATATTCGATTTTGAAAGTGAAGAAAATATATCTTTATAAATTAAAGTCACCAATACTGCTTAGTTAATTAGGCAGATTAATAAAAAGTATAAAGTTTTAGGGGGTAAAATTACTATGAAGAATATCAAAAAAGTTGTGGCATTAGCTGTTACATCACTAATGCTCACATCGTCACTAGGATTAGCTGGATGTTCATCAAAATCTGAAAGTGCATCTGGCGGAAAGGATGCTGTAACCGTAAACATATTCCAGTTCAAAGTTGAAATGGCTAAAGAACTTGAACAAGCTGCGAAAACATACTCTGCAGATCATCCAAATGTTAAAATCAATATTGAAACTGTTGGCGGTGGAAATGATTATGGTGCCGCACTTAGAGCCAAAATTCAGTCTGGTGCAGAGCCATCAATATTTAACATAGGTGGACCACAAGACGTTAAAGATTGGCAATCAAGGCTTGTAGATTTAACAGGCGAGTCATGGGTAAAGCAAGCCATTGATGGAACTTTAACAGGAGTAACTGTAGACAATAAAGTTTATGGAATGCCATTTGCAGTTGAAGGTTATGGTTTTGTATATAATAAAGGTATTTTTGAAGCTGCAGGAATAGATGCTAAGAATATTAAAGATTATGCAAGCTTAGAAACTGCAGTGAAAACTCTTGATGCTAAGATAAAATCAGGAGAATTAAAGAGCAAATATCCAAAATTAGAAGCAGTATTTGAACTTCCAGCTAAAGAAGACTGGGTAACTGGATTACATGCATCAAATGCGGCATTATCTCAGGAATTTAAGAGTGGTGTAGAAGCTTTTAATGCTAAAAAAGTCGATTTTAAATATGGTGATGGATTAAAAGCATTATTAGATTTACAAGCTAATTATACACCAAGTAAAGACTCAAAAGGAAAATTAAATGCAGTTGATTATGCAACTCAAGTTGATCAAGGTATAGCAGTTGAGCGTGTTGCTATGATTCAACAAGGAAACTGGATTTTTAATAATGTTAAAAAAGTAGATGAAAAAGTTGCAAACAATTTAGACATATTGCCAATGCCAATTAAAGGTGGAAAAGAAGATACAATTCCAGTAGGAGTTCCAATGTATTGGGCAGTTAACAACAAAGTTTCAAAAGAACAACAAGCTGCTGCTAAAGACTTCTTAAACTGGTTATATACTTCTGATAAGGGTAAAGATTTTGTTGTTAATAAATTCTCCTTTATACCTGCATTAAAGGGATATGAAAAATTCCAACCTAAGGATTCACTTGGTGCTGCAGTTAACAGATATGTTCAAGCTGGAAAGACATCACCATGGGTATTCATGGGATATCCAACTGGATGGGGTCAAAAAGTTCTTGGACTAGAAATTCAAAAGTATTTATCTGGGGAAGAAAAATGGGAAGATGTTATAAAGAATTCTCAAGCTAAGTGGACAGAAATGAGAAAATAATAATTAACTATGGGGAGAGATTTTTTCTCTCCTCAAATTATATAAGAACAAGATAAGGGAGGTTACTATGAAAAAGTCAAAGTTATGGTTTAGTTTCTTCGTTGGACCTATACTAATTGCATTTCTACTGGTTGTAATTATACCTGCTTTATTAGGAATATATTATTCTTTTACTGATTGGAATGGTATAGAAAACAAAGCAGCATTTATTGGAGTTGCAAACTATTTAGAGATATTTAAAAAAGAAAACGGATTTTTGAGAGCCTTTATATTTACTGCAAAATTCTCTATTGTATCTGTTTTTATGATAAATTTAATTGGTTTTGGGCTAGCGCTGCTGGTTACTAGAGGAATGAAAGGAAGCAATATTTTAAGAAGCATTTTCTTTATGCCAAACATGGTTGGAGGACTTATACTTGGTTTTATATGGCAGTTTATTTTTACAAAAGCCTTTGATGCAATAGGTGTTAAACTAGGATTAGATTTCCTGCGAGGATGGCTCTCAACTACAGGAACTGGTTTTTGGGGATTAGTAATACTAATGTCTTGGCAGATGTCAGGGTATATGATGGTTGTTTATATAGCTGCACTTCAAGGTATTCCAGAGAATCTATTGGAAGCTGCTGAAATAGATGGAGCAAATTCTTTTCAAAAGCTTGTAAATATAACAATTCCACTTGTAGCACCTGCATTTACAGTAGGACTTTTCTTAACACTATCTAACTCTTTTAAGTTGTTTGATCAAAACTTATCTCTTACAGGTGGTACCCCATATGGATCAACTGAAATGTTAGCATTGAATATTTATAGCTCAGCATTTGTTTATAATAAATTTAGTTTAGCTCAAGCTAAAGCTGTAGTATTTTTAATTGCAGTAGCTGCAATAACATTAACTCAATTAAGCTTTAGTAAGAAAAAGGAGGTAGAGATGTAATGAAACAAAACCTTCAAAAAAATATATTATGGAACATATTTGCGTGTTTTGTAGCAATTATATTCTTAGCACCATTATACATTGCCTTTACAAATTCTTTTAAAACTCCAAAAGGTATTTACATGAATGTTATAAGTATTCCTTCAAAGGACATGTTTACCTTAGGAAATTATATTCAGGCCTTTAGAGATTTAGAATTTTTTCATTCTTTTATGAATTCTTTTTTAATTACAACATCTAGTACTTTACTTATAGTAACTTTTGCTTCAATGGCTGCTTGGATGTTAGTTAGATCAAAGACAAAATTAAGTAAATTTTTATTCTTTCTATTTGCAATAGCTATGCTTATTCCATTCCAAGCTGTAATGCTACCTCTTATAAATCTAATGGGAAAATTACATTTATTAAACCCTGTAGGAATAGTACTTATGTATTTAGGATTTGGATCTAGTTTATCAATAATTATGTACCATGGTTTTATTAAAAATATACCAATAGAACTAGAAGAAGCAGCAACTATTGATGGATGTAACAAATTGCAGATATTTTGGCTCATTGTTTTTCCACTATTGAAGCCAATAACTGTTACTATAAGCATCTTAAATGCTATGTGGATATGGAATGACTTCTTGCTGCCTCAGCTTGTTATAAATAAACCAGGTTGGCAAACTCTTCCCCTTAAGATGTTCTATTTCTTTGGAGAGTATTCTAAACAATGGAACTTAGCATTAGCGGGACTTGTTTTGGCAATGATTCCAATAATAATATTCTATATATTTGCTCAAAAACATATAGTAAAAGGAATTACTCAAGGATCTATTAAGTGATGAATGTTTTACTCATGAGGTGATAATAATGAAAGTTTATAAATTAAATGATAATGTAGTTAAATATACTTTTGGAAATTCTATAAATACTGATGCTGTGGTTTTAAGTGGTGAGGAACTTTATAAAGATAATATTGATTTCTTTAATATAAAGATTGAAGAGGACTTAAGCTTTAGCTATATAATGCACAAAACTGATATTATATATGGACTTGGTGAAAATCAAAGAGGAATAAATAAGAGAGGCGGAATATATGAGGCCTTTTGCAGTGATGATCCAATGCATACTCCTGACAAAAAGTCATTATATGGTGCTCATAACTTTATAGTTATAGAGGGAAAAGACAAATTTGGAGTTTTTGTTGATTGCCCGGGAAAAGTTATTTTTGATATAGGCTTTTCTCACAAAGATGAATTGAAAATTAAAATAGAAGAAAAGGATGTAAATATTTATATTATTAATGGAAAATCAGCAAAACAGATTGTAAAAGAATTTTTAAATATCATTGGTGAAGCCTATGCTCCTCCAAAGTGGGCCTTTGGATATCAGCAATCTAGATGGAGCTATGAAGATGCTAATGCTATTAACGAAATTGCAGATAAGTTTATAGAAAATAAAATTCCCTGCGATGCAATTTATCTTGACATTGATTACATGGAGAGCTTTAAAGATTTTACTATAGATAAAAAGGCTTTTCCAAACTTTAAGGACTTTGTACAAGATATTAAGAATCAGGGCTTTAGGCTTATACCTATAATTGATGCAGGCGTTAAAATAGAAAAAGATTATAATATTTATGAGGAAGGTGTGCAAAAGGGTTATTTTTGTACTGATGAAAATGGCAATAATTTTATTGCTGCAGTTTGGCCAGGAAGATGTCATTTCCCAGACTTTTTAAATAGTGAAGCAAGAAGATGGTTTGGCCTTAAATATAAAAATCTTACTGAATTAGGAATAGAAGGTTTTTGGAATGATATGAATGAGCCAGCTCTATTTTATACAAATAGAGGTTTAAAAGAAGCAATTGAAGCGGCAAAGGCTTCTGAGAAGGAAAATTTAGATATTTATTCTTGTTTTGCTTTAAAAGATAAATTTATTAATATGTCAAATAACATAGAAGATTATAAAAGTTTTTATCATAACATAGATGGAAAGCTTATAAATCATTATAAGGTTCATAATCTTTATGGCTATAATATGACCAGAAGTGCATCAGAAGGATTAAAGGAAATAGAAAATAATAAAAGATTCTTATTATTTTCCAGAGCTTCGTATATAGGTATGCATAGATATTCTGGTATATGGACTGGAGATAATAGTTCTTGGTGGGAACATATATTACTAAATATAAAAATGATGCCATCTTTAAATATGTGTGGATTTTTGTATATCGGTGCAGATACTGGAGGTTTCAGCAGTAATTCTAATAGTGAATTAGTTATAAGATGGACGCAGTTTAGTTTATTCACACCATTATTTAGAAATCATTCTGCTATGGGAACTAGATTCCAAGAACCTTTTTCCTTTGAAGAAGAAGCAAATAGTATACTTAAAAAAGCAATAGAACTCAGATATGCTCTAATACCATATATTTATTCGGAGTATATGAAAGCAGTTAAGAATAGAGATATATATTTCTTACCATTATCTTTTGTATATGAAGATGAAATGTCAAAAAGAATAGAAAATCAGTTGTTATTAGGAGATTCTCTAATGCTTGCTCCTATATATGAAGAAAATGCAAAAGGAAGATATGTTTATGCTCCAGAGGATATGATTTTATGGAAGGTCAAGGAATATGAGAAGAGGAATTACAGCATAATTAAGCAGGGGCACAACTACATAGATGTAGATTTAGATGAAGTATCAATTTTTATTAGAAAAAATAAAATGTTAGTTTTAGGCAAACATGCACAAAATGTTGAAAAACTAGATAACAAAGAATTAAATATAATAGCTTTTGTAGAAGATAAAGCAGAATATATTTACTATGATGATGATGGAAAAACCTGTGATTATAAGAATAATAGATATACAGAAATATTTATTCAAATTGAAAAGACAGAAAAAGATTATGTAATAACCGTTGAAAATAGAGGAAATGAATTTGTTAAAGAATTGAATTTTGAAATAGTTGATATTGATGGAAACATAAATAGAAAAAAGACTTACTTAAATGGATAAAGGAGAAGGGCAATGATTACAAGGAGTAGTGGTATTTTAATGCATATTGCATCTTTGCCTAGCCCATATGGAATTGGAACCTTTGGCAAGGAAGCTTATGAATTTGTAGATTTTTTAGTTGAAGCAGGACAAAGTTATTGGCAGATACTCCCTATAGGGCCTACAGGAGCAGGAGATTCACCATATCAATCCTTTTCAACCTTTGCTGGTAATCCATATTTTATAGATTTGGATTTACTTAAAGAAGAGGGAATACTTACAAAAGAAGAGTATGAAAATGTGGATTTTGGTAATGATCCGGAAAAAGTGGATTATGAAAAAATGTTTAATAATAAAATGCCTATATTAAGAATTGCTTTTCAAAATAGCAAAGGAAAATATAAAGATGAAATAAAAAAATTTAGATTTGAAAATAAGGCATGGCTTGAGGACTATGCATTATATATGGCTGTAAAATCAGAATTCGATTTGAAGTCCTGGCAGGAATGGGATACGGATATTAAATTAAGAAAGAAAACAGATTTAGAGCATTATAAGGAAGAATTGAAAAATCAAATAGATTATTGGGTATTTTTACAATATGTATTCTTTAAACAATGGAAAGCATTAAAAAACTATGCAAATATTAATGAAATAAAAATTATTGGTGATATTCCAATTTATGTAGCTGAGGATAGTGCAGATACTTGGGCAAATAGTGAAGTGTTCATGCTTGATGAAGAAAAAAGACCTATTGTTGTTTCTGGATGTCCTCCTGATGCATTTTCAGCTACAGGGCAGTTGTGGGGGAACCCAATATATAACTGGGTATATCTGGAGAAGACTAATTATAAATGGTGGATTGAAAGAATCAAAGGAAATATTAATTTATATGATGTAACAAGGATAGACCACTTTAGAGGTTTTGAATCCTTCTGGCAAATACCTTATGGAGAGCCAACAGCGGTAAATGGAAAATGGGTGAAAGGCCCTGGAATAAAGCTTTTTAATGCAGTAAAGGAAGTATTAGGAGAAGTGGATATTATTGCTGAGGACTTGGGATATTTAACACAGGAAGTTATAGATTTTAGAGATGCTACAGGCTACCCAGGAATGAAAGTATTAGAGTTTGCTTTTGATACAAGAGAAGAGAGCGATTATTTACCTCATAACTATGAGAAGAATTGTATAGTCTACACTGGAACCCATGACAATGATACTGTAATGGGATGGTTTGAAAACACTCAAAAGAGTGATACTGATTTTGCAAAGAGATACTTAAAATTAAATAAAAAAGAAGGATATAACTGGGGATTTATAAGAGGCGCCTTAAGTTCTGTTGGAAACTTAGCAATAGCTCAAATGCAGGATTATTTAGGACTTGGAAGTGAAGCAAGAATGAATATTCCTTCGACTTTAGGTGGAAACTGGCTCTGGAGAGTAAAGAAAGAGTACTTAAATCATAAATTAGCACAAAAAATTAATAAAATTACAAAACTATATGGAAGGTAGAGGTAAAATGCTAGATACTAAGGAATTTAAGATAACTATAGAAAGAATTTTAAAAACAGACTATGGCAAAAGTATAGATAAGTCAAAGGATTATGAGAAATACAATGCACTTTCTAAGGCAGTCATGGAAATAATAATTGACAAGTGGGATAAGACAGATGAAGTATATGCAAAAGGTAAACAAGCTTATTATTTATCTGCTGAATTTTTAATGGGAAGAGCCTTAGGAAATAACTTAATGAACTTAGGAATTTATGAGGAAGTAAAGGAAGTTTTAAAAGAGTTAAATATAAATATTAATGATATAGAAGAAATAGAGGAAGATGCAGGCCTTGGTAATGGAGGATTAGGAAGGTTAGCGGCCTGTTTCATGGATTCATCTGCTGCTACAAATATTCCTTTAACAGGTTATGGAATAAGATACAGCCATGGACTATTTAAACAAAGCTTTAAAGGTGGCTTCCAAATGGAACAAGCAGATAACTGGTTAAAATATGGAGATCCCTGGTCAATAAGACATGAAGATGATGCTGTTATCGTTGAGTTTGGCGATGAAAAAGTGAAGGCTACTCCATATGATACTCCTATTATTGGATATGGAACAAATAATATAAATAAACTTAGACTATTCAAAGCTGAACCTTTACAGGATTTTGATTTCGAATTGTTTAATTCTCAGGAATATACAGAAGCAGTAAAGGAAAAAAATAAGGCTGAAGATATTTCAAGAGTGTTATATCCAAATGATTCTACAGTGGAAGGTAAGATGCTAAGGTTAAAGCAGCAATATTTCTTTGTTTCAGCAGCTTTGAAGGATTTAGTTAGAAGTTTTAAAAAGCAGCATGGAAATAACTTTGAGTTATTTAAGGATTATCATGCAATTCAACTTAATGATACCCATCCGGTGGTAGCTATACCAGAGCTTATGAGAATACTTATTGATGAAGAAAAACTTAGCTATGACAAGGCATGGGAGATTACTATAGCTACATTCTCATACACGAATCATACTATACTAAGAGAAGCTCTTGAAGAATGGGATATTGAACTTTATAAAAAACTAATACCTTCAGTTTATAAAGTAGTAAAAGAAATAGATAAAAGATTTATAAGAATACTTGGACAAAAAAAATATAGCTATGAAAAAATTAATTCAATGAAGATAATTTACAAGGGCAGAATTAGAATGGCATGGCTTGCAATTCATGGTACTCATGCTACCAATGGTGTGGCAGAACTTCATACAGACATATTAAAAAATCAAGAATTAAAAGATTGGTACGAGCTTTATCCAGATAGATTCTTAAATAAGACTAATGGTATAACTCCAAGAAGATGGCTGGCATTATGCAATAAAGAGTTATCAGCATTTATTACAGAGCTTCTTGGCAGTGATAACTGGATTACAGACTTAAGTGATTTAAAGGACTTAGAAAAATATATAGATGATAAAGTTGTTTTAAATAAACTTTTGGAAATAAAACAATTGAAGAAAGAGCAATTGGCGGCTTATATTAATAAAAATGAAAAGATAGAAATTGACCCTAATTCCTTATTTGATATTCAAATAAAGAGATTACATGAATACAAGAGACAGCTTTTAAATGCCCTTAGTATTTTGGATTTATATTATAGATTAAAAGAAAATCCACAAATGGATATTGTACCAAGAACCTTTATTTTTGGAGCTAAAGCAGCACCAGGATATCTTAGAGCTAAGGGTATAATAAAGTTCATAAATGAAATAGCTAATTTGGTTAATAATGATGCTGAAATAAATAATAAAATAAAAGTGGTATTTGTACAGAACTATAGAGTTTCTTATGCGGAAAAATTATTCCCAGCAGCGGATATATCTGAGCAAATATCCACTGCAGGTAAAGAAGCATCTGGTACTGGAAATATGAAGTTCATGTTAAATGGAACTCCTACAATTGGAACTTACGATGGTGCTAATGTAGAAATAGTACAGGAGGCAGGGGAAGAAAATAACTTTATATTTGGAGCTAGAGTTGAAGAAATAGAAGAAATTAAAGATACTTATAGTCCTAAAGAATACTATGAAACTGTGACCGGATTAAAAAGAGCTGTAGATACGCTAATTGATGGAAATTTTGACGATGGTGATACTGGAATGTTTGAAGAATTATATAACTCTCTGCTTGAAGGTGCAAGCTGGCATAGTCCAGACAATTATTTCATATTCAGAGATTTTGCAGATTACAGAGATGCTCAAAATAAGGTTGATGCAGCTTACAGAGATAAATTAAGTTGGGCAAAAAATGTCTAATGAATATTGCCAATGCAGGTAAGTTCAGCAGCGACAGAACTATTATGGAGTATGCAAAAGAAATTTGGAATGTAGAAGCTAAACAAGTTTAAAAGTATAGGGTTCTAACTGCAATTTATAATTTAAAAACTCTGCAAATTAAAGGAATCTCTTAAATAAAGATTCCTTTAATTTTGTTATAAAATCAACACTATTCTTAAACCAAACAGTGCCTATTTTATTTTTGCATTTGCTCAAGCACCTTTGTCATTTTATGGACTATAGGTGGAGCATCCATTTTAGGAGCATATATTTCAATTAAGCATAATCTCTCATTGCACTGAACCTCTGCCTTCTTTATTGCTTCATCAAGTTCTTTATTTGTATAAACCTTTGCTGTATAAGATTCTCCTCCAAAGGATGTTATGAGCTTTGAGTAGTCCCACAAAGGCAAATCATTGTAATGGGTATTTTTTTGAGCTACATTAAGATATTTTTCGATGGTATATTCCTTGTTGTTAACCAAGAATATAATAGGCTTACAGTTATTATGCAGCATAGAGCTGAACTCTTGAACTGTCATTTGATTAGAGCCATCTCCCACAAACAATATTACACGCCTGTTTTTTGCTGCTATGCAAGCACCAAAGGCTGCAGGGGTTCCATAACCTATGCTGCCCCAGCCCCCCTGAGTTATATAAGTTGCGCCTTTTGGCAGTTTCAATTGTGCTATTCCAAATTCAAAAGTACCGGCATCTGCAATGAGTATATCATTTTCCTTAAGCATTTTTGAAATCTTGGGTAATAATATTTTGAAGAAACATCTTCCTCCAATGATATATTCTCATCATTGTAAGAAGAAGCAGTAGTTGGAACATAATCTGCTCTTTTGTTAATCCTTGTCAAAAGTTCATTTAACATATCCTGTATTAATATATTTTCGTATACTGACATGCCAATTTTCACACTATCAGGCTGAAGTTCTATAATATTTAAAGGATTTAACTTTGCAGTAAAGGAACCGGTATCGTAGTCTGACCACATAGTACCAATAGCTAAAATACAGTCAGAAGTTTCAACTATATTTTGTACTTCCTTGCTTCCAAGGTCTCCAGCATATAGGCCAATAAAATTTTTATGGCTCTCATCAAAGGAGCCTTTACCCATCATCATAGTAGCTACAGGAAGGTTCATTTTATCTACTAACTGCTGAACTTGATGTTGAAGATTATATCTTGATACATGAACGCCAGAAATAAGAACTGGTCTTTGTGCTTGATTTATTATCTTATCTATATGTTGTATTGCAGCCTGTAAGGAATTTTGATTTGTCTGCTTAATCGTAAGGTTAACATCTCTATTCACTATAGGCTGATTGGCAATATCGGTTGCGATAAGCAGATATACGGGCTTCTTTGTTTCCTTTGCTTTTTGAATAGCTGCCTTAATCTCAAAGGCTGCATTTTCAGGAGTTATTGTTGCTGTATATTCTGTCAAGTGTTCATAAACTTTTCTAAAAACATCAAAGTCTCCATCTAATAAGGTGTGGTGCATTTGTTTATGCGCTTGCTGATCCTTTGTTTTAGGGCCTCCAACTATATGTATAACGGGCACACTTTCTGAGTAGGAGCCTGCAATAGCATTACAAGCACTTAATTCGCCTACTCCAAAGGTAGTTATTAAGGCGCTTATTCCTTTAACTCTTGCGTAGGCATCAGCTGCATAGCCAGCATTTAATTCATTATGGCAGTTAACAAAATTTATGCCCTCATACTTTTCTAGAATATCAAGAAGTGAAAAATTATAATCTCCCGGAACACCAAGGATTTCTGTAATACCTTCCTTGCTTAAACAATCATATAAATAGTACCCAACAGTTTGCTTTAAATCAGATGAATTTCCACTATTCTCAGCCATTTTTTCTCCTCCGTAATTTTAAAATAGTTAGTTTAACTTTTGGTATAATAATTCTGCGGATGTCAATATGAAGCTTAATTTATTATTACCAGAACTATTGAAATATACTATAGAGGTATTTGTATAAGTGTAAATTCACTATTATGATAAACAGAGTTCTTGGCATCAGATGGAGTTTTAACTCCACCTGATGCTTAGAAATCGTTATCCAGGGACGTAGCCGCTCTTTACTCCCGCTTGGAGAAGCGGGAGTATTAGAGCGGGTAGTCATCGGATAAATGAAAAACTTTAATAAAAACGCCCTAGGTTTAGTGTCCTAGGGCATTTTTTATTAACTATTTATTTGTATCTTTAAAGGCTTTGCTTAAATTACCTGTTAAGGCATTTAATAGATTATCATTAGGCTCTATTACCCAACCTTTATCACCTTTAACCAATTTAATGTCAACTTCTGTTGTGGTTTTAGCTGCATTTGGATCATTCATTGCATTTAAAAATGCTTGCATTATCTGATTCTCAACATCAGCCTTATTTTTAGCATCATTTTCAGTGGCAGAAAAAGCTGATGCAAGAAGAGTAGGCATTAAATCTCCAACTGTCTTACCATATATTTTAGGTAAGTCTAGTGAAGTAACTTTAGCTTTTACAGTAGCATTATTACCATCTACTGTAGAAGAAACAGTCTCATAACTTATTTTTGAGAAAACAGCTTTAACTATTTTTTCTTGATTTGCATCATCAAATTTAAATTCATCTTTGTTACCTTCTTTTTTCATATAAGTTGCCATAGCATTAAAATCTGATTTTTTAGCTGCATCAAAGAAATTTTTTACTGTTTCATCTGGTTTAGGTCCACATGCAACCAATGTTAAAGTGAATAAAACTAAAGTTAATATTAGAGTTAATTTTTTAAAGACTTTCATAATTAATCCCCCTTAAAATACAATAATGTTATTGAGTATAGTTTGTACACTTCATCCCATTTCAAGTATTTGTAACCAAATGAAGCACAATGTAAATTATATATTCTTATTACATTATTGTAAATATATTCAACAAAATATGACAAATGTAGACAATTTATAAACTGTAAATTTCTATTAAAATGTAAAAGCAGCAACTGTTTTTTTAGAGATTATATTAACATCTTATACTAAAAAATGTAATATAAAAGATTTATCCGATGACTTATCCGCTCTAATGCTCCCATCGCACTCTGTGAAAGCGATTCGCACCAAATCAGAGATTTGGGCTCTCTGCTTTTCTTCAAATGGGAGCAAAGAGCGGCTATATCCCTGGATAACGACTTCTAAGCTTCAGATGGAGGTTAAATGCCTAAATGGCGGGCTGCCCAGTGGTCGTAGACAAACTCCACCTGAAGCCAAGAATTCTGTTTATAGAAAGTCTTTTAACATTAGTTTAGTGAAATCAATTTAGTTTAACTATTTTACGTAAAAAGAATATTATAATCAATCCTGCAATGATATAAGTTCCAGTATGAGATTCTTTAACTGGTGCAGACTCTAAGTAGCCTACACTTCCTTGCCAAGAAGATGGATTTTCAGATGGAGGCGATGCATAATATGAATAGACATATTCTCCGTCATCAGAAGAATCAACATATATATCATTTCCATTCATAGATATAATTACAGGCATACCATTTGCAGGTACAACGTTGCTGCTTTTAAGAATACCTCCTTTAAATTTACCGTTTGTAATTACGGAATCTTTTTTAGTTGTGCTATCAATAGTTGGTGCAGAAGTAATTTTCTCAGTTTTAATAGGTGTACTAGCACTTGAAGGTTTACTTACGGTTTTTGTATTAGAGAAATCTCCACTTTTAGAAGTACTAGAGGTCTTAGAAGTATTAGAGGTAGTAGATGAATTCTTACTTGGAGATTTGGATTCGTTTTTAGTAGAGCTTTTATTACTAAAGTCTCCGCTTTTAAAGTTACTAGAACCAGAAGGGGAATTTTTAGTTGAAGTTGTAGATTCGCTCTTAGTTGAGCTCGAATTACTAAAGCTTCCACTTTTGTAACTACTTCCAGCGGACTTTGAAGATGACGAGCTTGAGGATGAACTGGAAGGCTTAGAGGATGAACTTGAAGATGAAGAGCTTGAAGATGATCCCCCCTTTGAATAAACTGTAGAAAAACTATTAAATATGAGAAGAAAGGCCATTAAAAAGCATAACAAATATTTCTTTATGATAAACTCCCCCTTAAACTAAGCTAATAAATGAAAAATTGTATTTTGTATTTTATCCGATGACTACTCGCTCTAATACTCCCTCTTCTCAAAGAGGGAGTAAAGAGCGGCTACGTCCCTGGATTCGTTCAACTAAGAATCAGGTGGGGCTTGAAACCCCATCTGATTCAAGTTTCCACTTCATCAAAGTGTCTCTTGTGATGAAGTTTTTAATTTTAAACGTGATTTTTTCACATAGTATACTATTATTGTAGCTAGAACAACTAACCATATATATTTATAGTTATTAGAAGGATGAATTTTATCAGAATGTGATGTTATAGCAGAAATAATACTATTAGATGCATATAATGCTCCATCATCATACTTTTTTTCATTAAAATATGTTGGAAAGTCTTTTATAGTACTCATAGAAATATAGGATTGCAAGTCTTTACTGGAAAAAAGTATATATTGTTTTTCTTTAGTTGATGTTAGAAGTATCACATACTTACCTTCAATTTTCCAATTAGATATCAATTCTTTGCAATATTTATCAATGCTCATATCCTCTAATTTATCTATTGTTATCACATATACTGCAACATTTGTATCATCCTTTAGTTTGCCTAAATCAGATTCTAACTTCTTTGAGGTATCGCTAGAAAGTATATTTTCATAATCAGCTACATATGTATGAGACCATGGTTTATCTACGGTAGACTTTGCGTAAACTGAAGTTTCTGAAAGTAATAATATAGGCATAAAGAAAAATAATATAGATAAAACTCTTCTAATCATAAAATCCCCTCCTCTTTATGTATATTATACCATCAAGTATAAAATGTGGAATAAAGTAATTAAATTATATATAGAAAAATATATAATTTTGCAATATTTTGCATCAAAGTGTGAATAAATGTGGGTTGTATCTGCTTAAATTATTGCACTGATCTACAGTGGGTATTTGGATATTATTTTAAATATGTTAAAATAAAAGGTATTGATGGAATAAGAAGGGAGTCCAAGCCAACAATGAGAAAAAAATTAGACATAAATAAGACAATCATAACGATAATTGCTTTAAGTATAATGCAAATAAGTACAGTAATAATAGTAGTGCTATATAATTATTTTCATCAAAATCCTTTTAACTTCAAGGAAAAGCTTTATAATGGAGATTTGCTCATATATGCAATTATGTTTATAGGAATTATTAATAGTTTTTTTACTGTGAAGAACATTAGATATCTTTATGGGAAGAGTTATGAATATACCACATTAAAAAGCACCTTAGAAGAATTAGAAAATCTAAATAAAACTCTTCGTGGTCAAAGGCACGATTTTATGAATCATTTGCAGGTAGTATATAGCCTTATGGAAATGGAGGAGTACTTTGATGCAAGAGAGTATATTGAAAAAGTATTTAAAGATATTCAAAAGGTAAATAAAGTCCTAAAGACTTCAAACCCGGCAGTAAATGCATTGCTTCAAGCAAAAACATTATATGGAGAAAAAAGAGGAATAAAAACAAAAATAGTTATTACAACTTCATTTAATGATTTAAAAGTGCCATCTTGGGAGTTTTGTAGAGTACTTGGAAACATTATAGATAATGCAATCTATGCACTGCAGGAAGTAAAAGAAAATAGAACTATACAAATTGAACTCTTTGAAGATTTAAAGTCATATGGATTCAGAATAAAAAACAATGGGCCAATGATTCCAAAAGAAATTATTGAAAAGATTTTTAAGGCAGGAGTTACTACAAAGGGAGAAAAGGGAGAAGGTATGGGACTATCTATTGTAAAAGACATACTTACCGAATACGGTGGAGATATTAATGTAATTAGTAACAAAGATACTACGGTTTTTGAGGGATGGGTTCAAAGGTAATAAAGAAAAGCTAAAAATACGACATTTTAAACTGCTGAATGTATATCTTAACAACTACATATTCATTAATAAATGAAGCAGAGGTAGTATATTGTTATAGACTCAGCTAGTGAGACTTGAATCTAGGAATTTAGTGTCACTGACATTATGGTTATATATGCTTGGTGACAATCATGTATAGTATAAATAAGAAAGGGAGGTATAGTTATTTGGAAATGGTGAATTTTTTATCTAATATAAGTTGGGCTGCACTGCTGTGTTTTGGATTCGGATTTTTTCTGGTAATTGTTGAGATGTTTCATCCTGGATTCGGAATTCCTGGTATTTTTGGAGGAATACTTCTCATTGCTGGAGTAGTCTTAACAGCAACAAGTGCAATACAAGTTTTAATATTACTTGTTATTATTATTTCAGTACTTGGAGTAGCACTTACATTTGTTTTAAAATCTGTAACTAAAGGGCGGCTTTCAAAAATATTAATTTTGCATGAAACTCAAAAAAAGAAGCAGGATATATAGGTACAGAAGATCTTAATTATTTTGTTGGACAAGTGGGGACTACCTTAACAATTTTAAGGCCAGCGGGTATAGCAGATGTCAATGGTATAAAACTTGATGTGGTTTCAGAGGGGGAGTTTATTTCTAAGGATAGAAAAATAGAAATTATAAAAGTAGAGGGACGAAGGATTGTTGTTAGAGAAAAAGTATAGATAAGATAAACAGGATTCTTAGTATTAGAGCGGATAGTCATCAGATAAAGGGTGTTTATTAGAAAATCGTAATTAACTATAAATTAGGAGGAATAGTATTATGAATAGTACAGTTTTAGTTGTTATAATTTTAGGAGGTATTGCCTGCTTTTTAGCTTTATTTCTAAGCTTTGTACCTATTACACTGTGGATTTCAGCTATAGCAGCAAATGTTAAAGTTAGCATTTTTAATTTAATAGGAATGAGGCTGAGAAGAGTTGCACCAAAAAAAATTCTTTTACCTCTAATTAAAGCAACAAAGGCAGGATTGGATATAAGTGTAAATGAATTAGAAGCCCATTATTTAGCAGGGGGAAATGTAGATCAAGTGGTAGATGCACTTATAGCTGCTCACAGAGCAGATTTTCAACTACCTTTTGAAAGAGCAGCAGCAATAGATCTTGCAGGTAGAGATGTACTTGAAGCTGTAAAAATGAGTGTTAACCCAAGAGTAATTGAAACACCAAATGTTTCAGGAGTTGCAAAGGATGGTATTGAGCTTTTAGCAAAGGCAAGAGTAACAGTAAGGGCAAATTTAGATAGATTAATAGGTGGAGCTGGAGAAGCAACAGTGCTTGCGAGAGTTGCAGAAGGTATTGTAACAACAGTAGGTACATCGATTTCTCATAAAGAAGTATTAGAAAACCCAGATGCTATATCCAAGACAGTTCTAGCAAAGGGATTAGATGCAGGTACTGCTTTCGAAATACTATCAATAGATATTGCAGATGTTGATGTTGGAAGAAATATAGGTGCTCAGCTTCAAACTCTTCAAGCAGAGGCAGATAAAAATATTGCTCAAGCAAAGGCTGAAGAAAGAAGAGCAATGGCTGTTGCAAAAGAACAAGAAATGAGAGCTGCAGTAGTAGAGGCTGAGGCAGAAATACCAAGAGCTATGGCAGTAGCATTTAGAGAGGGAAAGCTAGGGGTAATGGATTATTATGATATGCAAAATATCATCTCAGATACAAAAATGAGAGAATCTATATCTAAAGTCAGCAAGAATAAAAATGAAAATAATTCATATAAAACTTCTAAGGATATGAAGGAGTAATAAAATATGATTTCTTCTTATGATTTTAAAGAATTTGGATATGCTATGAAAAAGATGTTTAGTGATTTAAAAGAAGAGTTGAATTCTAGAGTTGAAAAGCTTAATGGTGCATTTTCTAGCATTAATGAAGTAAGTAAATCTGAAGAAAGAGATTCTGATAAAGGATCAGAATTAATAGATGCATATTCACGAAAAAAGGAAGAGATAAAGTATAGGCAAAAGCCAATTTCTATAGAAAAGAGTGAAGCAGAAGATAAAAAAACAGGATTAGATATTGAGTTCACAGAAGAGAAAGTTTTGCAGGCCATTGTATATTCAGAAATACTTGGCAAACCAAAGGCAAAGACAAGAAGGCGGTGATAAGTATTGGAGCTTAAAGTTTTCATTGGAGATGACGAAGCTGGAATGAGAATGGTTCTAAGAAAGGCCATTGAAAAAATAGAAGGTTTTAAATTAGTAGGAGAAGCAGAAGATGGTGAAGCTGTTGTCTCTTCTGTGGAGGAAATACATCCAGACGTTATATTTTTAGATGTAGAAATGCCAAAGCTTAATGGTGTAGAATGCGCAAAAAGAATAATGGATATAAACCCTAGAACTATAATTATTTTTGCAACAGCACATTCTATGTATATGTCTGATGCCTTCCAACTTTATGCCTTTGATTATATAGTAAAACCTTTTAAGCTTGATAGAATTTATCAAACCTTAAATCGCATAAAGTCCTTAAACCAATATCATAGTGAACAAGAGGTTCATAAAATTATTCGCCATGAAAAAGGATTAGATAAAGTATTGATTAGAAGCAAAGAAGGTATAAGTTTTGTGGATACAAAGGATATTATTATAATACAAAGGGAGGATAGAACTACAGTTATTTATACTGTAGATAACAGTTACACTACCTCTGAAGGCATGAGTGAACTAGAAGGAAAATTAGATAAAACTCAGTTTTTTCGAAGCCATAAATCATATATTATTAATCTTTCTATGATTCACAAAATATATCCCTATGGGCGATGGACTTATATTGTAAAGCTAAAAAATACAGATAAAGATGCTCTTTTAACTCACGAAAGATATGATGTATTGAAGGATATGTTTAGTTCTTAAAATAGGACAGGAATTGATTTAAATAGAAAAATCAGTTCCTGTCTTTTTTATGAGATTTTAAGTAGTTTGAGATTAATGCAACTTATAATAAACTATTTTTATATATCGAATCGATTTTTGTAAAACCAAAAATATCATGATATAATAAGTATTAACATTTTCAGTATAGTTGAGATTACTCATTAATACGGTATTCGTATTTTAAGAAAGGAGAATTAAATTATGGATGCTAAAGTTTTAGTAGTTGATGATGAAAAAGAAATTGCAGATTTATTAGAAGTATATTTAAAAAATGAAGGATATATCGTTTATAAATACTATAATGGTAGAGATGCACTTGATTGCATTCATTCCCAGGATTTGGATTTAGCCATTTTAGATGTAATGCTTACTGATATAGATGGCTTCACCATTTGTAAGAAAATTAGAGAGAATCATTTTTTTCCTGTTATTATGCTAACAGCCAAAGGTGAGGATATAGATAAAATTATGGGCTTAACTATAGGTGCAGATGATTATATCACGAAACCCTTTAATCCATTAGAAGTATTTGCAAGAGTAAGAACACAGCTTCGACGATATATGAATTATAATCAAGATAAACAAGCAAATAGTAACGGCTCTGAAAAGTGCAGTGAATATGATCTTAAAGGATTGCTTATCAATAAGGATACTCATAAATGTACTTTATATGGAAAGCAGTTATCGTTAACGCCAATAGAATTTTCTATTCTTTGGTATCTGTGTGAACATAAAGGTAAGGTGGTTTCTTCAGAAGAGCTGTTTGAAGCAGTATGGGGAGAAAAATACTTAGATAATAATAACACAGTTATGGCTCATATTGGACGATTACGAGAAAAAATGAATGAGCCATCCAGAAATCCTAAATTTATAAAAACAGTATGGGGAGTTGGCTATAAAATTGAATAAAATTAACATGAAAAATTTCACAAGAAACTTATTTTTTAATATATTTGGAAAGTTCATTTTAACGGTAACAATATTCTCAGTTACGCTTGTAGTCATAGGCTCTCTTATTTATGATGTTATTAAGGGTACCACTAGTTATGGAATTTTAAAATTTATTGATGATAATAAAAGCCTCATCGCCCCAGCTATATGGATTATTGGAATTATTATTATTCTTGCATGGTATTGGATTAAAACAATCAGCTATATTGTAATAGTAGCAGAAGCCAGTAATTCCATTATTAATTCAAATGAGGAGCTTATTCATTTTCCAACTGTGCTAAAACAGATGGAAGATCAGATGAATAGTATAAAAGTAGATATGCTTCGAAAAGAACAAATTGTAAAAGAAGCAGAACAAAGAAAAAATGACTTAGTGGTTTATTTAGCACATGATTTAAAAACGCCCCTTACATCTGTTATCGGTTACTTGACTTTGCTGCGTGATGAGAGACAAATTTCAGAAGAATTAAGAGAAAAATACCTTAATATTTCTTTAGAAAAAGCTGAACGCTTGGAAGATTTAATTAACGAGTTTTTGAAATCACAAGATTTAATCTGTCAAATCTTATTTTGGAATTAAGTCGGGTTAACCTAACAAGGATGTTAGAGCAAATTACTTATGAATTTAGGCCAATGTTGGCAACAAAAAACTTGCAATGTATTCTAAATATAGCTCCGGATGTAATAATTAAATGTGATGTTAAAAAGATGGAACGAGTATTTGATAATCTAATTTGT
Organism: Clostridium sp. OS1-26; assembly: GCF_030915445.1. Taxonomy (GTDB): domain Bacteria; phylum Bacillota; class Clostridia; order Clostridiales; family Clostridiaceae; genus Clostridium_AM. Next base: position 5,517,084 of record NZ_CP133264.1, on the reverse strand, counting down.
AATGCTATCAACTATAGTTTTGAAAACAGCATTATTAAAATTACGGTTATCCAAGATGGAACTGGCTTAAAGCTAAGATTCCATAATCAGGGTAACACTATTCCAGAAGAAAAGTTGAACCGTATTTTTCAGCAGTTTTATCGATTAGATGCTGCACGAAGCTCTAAGACGGGTGGGGCAGGATTGGGGCTTGCAATTGCGAAAGAAATTGTTGAATTGCACAAAGGAACTATTACAGCATATAGTAAAAATGAAGTAATTGAATTTGAGGTTTTCATTCCTATAATTTCGTAGGAAAATCGTAAGAATTTCATCATAATAAAGTAGGTTTCTGTTATGGAAAAACGAACAAAGAGTGCTCCTTGCTTCGGTATAATTATATTACCAAAGCAAGGAGCACTTTGCTTTGGAGGATAACCAATAAAAAACTCTATTTTGTAATGAAAGGCGGAACAAATATGAAAAAGTTTATAATTATATTTATGCTTTTAGTAGTTGGAGCAGGAGTATTTTTTACGAGTGGAAGTGAGTTCGCTGACAGAATGAACCCATTTCTTAAAAGGGAAATTTATTACACAGTTGTAAAAACAGATGGTAAATACTTAGGACAAGATAAGGTTAGAAAAGAAGATAAATGCTATCAGTATGAATTTGTAGGTTACAATAGCGAAGGAAAAGAGCAAAAGATTATAATTAATGCACCGAAGAATTTACGCCATGGAGCTTACTTATCAATACTATCAGCAGGAAAAAGTGGAAAAAACTACGAAGAAGTACAACCAAATGAAATACCTAATGCAGCAAAAGTAAAATTAGGATTAAAGTAAAAATTTATTATAAGATATAGATTTTAAAGTCACTAACTAAATTTATATTTAGAGCTGTATTATACAAATTCTGAGAAAACAGGGATAGTGATAACGGTGAAGAGGAGATTACGAATATGAAAACAATATTAGAAGCAAAACATATTTCGAAAGTATATGATACAGGTGGAAATAAATTTGAAGCGTTAAAAGGAATTAACTTACAGGTAAAAGAAGGTGAGTTTGTTGGAATAATGGGTCCTTCGGGGTCAGGTAAAACCACGCTTTTAAATGTTCTATCTACAATTGATAATATTTCCAAAGGTGAAATTTTAATTGATGAAAAAGATATAGTAAAGATGGATGATGATAAATTGGCGTTATTTCGTCGAGATTATTTAGGATTTATCTTCCAAGACTATAATCTATTAGATACGTTAACGGTAAGAGAAAATATTGCATTGCCTCTTGCACTATCAAAAGTAAAAGCTAGTGAAGTAGATTTTCGGGTACTTGAAATTGCAAAAAAGTTTGGAATTGAGCATATTTTAGAACAATATCCATATCAAGTTTCGGGTGGACAAAAGCAACGCTGTGCAGCATCACGTGCCATTGTGACAAATCCAAGTATAATTTTTGGAGATGAGCCAACAGGAGCTCTTGATTCGAAATCAGCGACAGATTTATTAGAAAGCATGAAATCATTAAATGAGCATGATCAGGTGACGATCTTAATGGTAACCCATGATGCATTTGCCGCTAGTTATTGTAAGCGCGTCATTTTCATTAAAGATGGTGAATTATACAAAGAATTGCACCGTTCTAGGTTAACAAGAAAGCAGTTCTTTCAACAAGTAGTGGATGTTATGTCTGCCATTTCTGGAGGTTCAGTAAATGAAGCTATCTAGTATTGCCATCCGTAATATAAATCGCAATTTTAAAGATTATTTTCTATACTTTGCTTCCATGATTTTTAGCATTGTAATTTATTTTACATTCAAAGCATTACAGTACAATTCCCAAATAGTAAAAGCTGCTGGTAAGTCCAATAAGATTGGGGATGCTTTTAAGATTTCCAGTGTGATGTTAATTATATTTGTTGCAGTCTTTATTATATATTCCAATGGGTTTTTCATACGTAAACGTAAAAAAGAAGTGGGATTATATTCATTACTAGGAATTTGTAAAAAACAAATTGGTAGAATGCTATTTTATGAAAATATGTTAATGGGGCTACTATCATTAGTAATTGGAATTGTAATCGGAGGTTTGCTATCCAAGCTATCTATTGAACTATTAATAAGTATAATGAGATTAAATTTGAATGTTCATTTTGAAGTACCTATGGATGCAGTTATAGATACAGCTATTATCTTTTTTGTGATTATACTATATACATCCTTTCAAGGTTATCGATTAATTTATCGTTTTAAATTAATTGAGCTTTTTCACGCTGAACGTGAGAGAGAAGTAATGCCAAAAGGATCGGTTATTATGGCATGTATTTCGGTTTTTTTAATAGGTTCTGGTTATTTTTTATCATTGACATTTGCAGAAGTTATTAAAGGTGCAGATCCCCTGACAATCGCTCTCTACATCCTACTCTCAACAGTGATTGGTACCTATTTACTATTTATCTTCTTTACTGTTTTTATACTGAAAAGAGCACGGAAAAAGAAGACTTCGTTTTATCATGGTATGAATATAGTAACAACATCGCAGTTACTGTATCGCATTAAAGGAAATGCGAAATCACTTGCAACAATTGCAGTATTAAGTGCTGTTACATTAACATCGGTTGGAGCCTCTGTCACAATGTATTATAACACATTTGTACAAGCTAAGAGGTTTGCACCATTTAGTTATTCCTATGAAAAGAAGGATGGGGAATTGGATAGTAAAGTAAATAATATTTTTAATCAAGAAAAAGACAACCATCCAGTAACAGATCAGTTTGAAATAGAAATGGTTCCTGTTAAAGGGAAGTTGGAAGGTGAACAGTCTGATAAGATTAGAAATGCTAATTATCTTATTTCAGAATATTATCATCTTGTATCTCAATCATCATTTAATAAGATTGCAAAAAAAATAGGTACAGACACTATAAATTTAAACCCGGAAGAAGCTTTCGTATATGATGATACGTATGTCAAAGGTTATGAGTTTAGTCCAGTATATAAGGGAAATAAAGCGGCATTTCCTATTGGGAATGAAACAAAAACATTAATAATTCGAGAAGCAGTAGGTCGTAGTCTTACGAGCTTAGACGAATTAGTTATTATTGTACCAAATGAGGTATATGAAAGTGCAAAAAGGATCGCTGGGATACGTGTTGTCAAAAATATTAATATAAAAAATGAAAAAAACAGCAGGATATTAACGGAAAAGTTGAAAAAGGTAATGCCAGTAGGAGAATTTGCAAGTGTACAACCTTTTAGAGATTTTTACACTGATTTTCAAAGTGGAATTGAAGCAACAGGTTTAATGATGTTTATTGGTATATTTTTAGGCTTTGTATTCTTGCTTGCAACAGGTTCTATCATTTACTTTAAGCAGTTAGCAGAAGCTGATGCGGATCATGATAGTTATGTTATCCTCCGTAAAGTTGGTGTGACGAAAAAAGAGATGAAAAAAGCGATAGCAAAACAAGTAAGATTTATCTTTGTAATTCCATTAGTTGTTGGTATTTTACACAGTTTATTTGCGGTAAAAGCTTTATCCACTTTAATGGCATACCAAATTTTGATTCCGTTATTAATAAGTATCGGTGTATATAGTGTCATTTATATTTGCTATTATTTTTTAACCGTTCATTCTTATTTTAAAATTGTCAATCAGAATTAATTCAAGAGGCGCATGGTTTTCGTGCGGCTCTTTTTACGTTCATATTTTTATTCTCAACACAAAATGCAACAGTTTTTAAGCTCAATGAAATTTCACATTTTTGTTTGACAAATAAAACCAGGTGTTGTATAGTTAGTTACATAAGTAACTAACTAATGAGGTTGGGATATAATATGAAAATTTTAATTGATGATAGTAAACCGATTTATTTGCAGGTGGCAGAGGGCATAGAAGACGATCTTCTGAATGGAATTATAAATGAAGGAGATCAAGTTTTATCTACCAATCAATTTGCAGCTATTTACGGAATAAATCCAGCAACTGCAGGTAAAGGCATAAATATGTTGGTAGATGAAGGTGTACTTTTTAAGAAAAGGGGAATAGGAATGTTTGTAAAAGAGGGGGCAAAAGAATATATAAAGAAGAAACGCAAAAGGATTTCTTTAATGAATATTTGTGTAAGATGATTTCTGAAGCTAAAAAACTAGATATAACAACTGAAGAATTGATAGAAATGATTAATAGTATTGAAAATAAGTAATCTATAAAGAGTTATAGCTATGAATATATGGGGGAATGAAAATGAGCTTAGCAATAGAAATAAAAGACTTAAATAAAAAATTTTTAAATATAAAAGCCTTAGATAACTTAAATTTAAACATAGAAGAAGGTAAAATATATGGACTACTAGGAAGAAATGGTGCAGGAAAGACCACACTTTTAAAAATAATCACAGCCCAATATGTAAAAAGTTCAGGTACAGTAAAGGTTTTTGGTGAAGAGTCTTTTGAAAATGAAAAAGCTCTTAGCAAAATCTGCTTTGTAAGTGACAAGCCAAAGTTTATACCAACTTTTACAGTAAGAGAAATATTTAGTATAGCAAGAGCCTTTAATAAAAACTGGGACAGGGAATTTGAAAAGGTACTTATAAAAGAATTTGATGTGGATTTAAACAAACAATATAAAAACCTCTCAAAGGGGATGCAGTCTATAGTATCAATAATAATAGGACTAGCAAGCAGAGCAGCTATAACTATATACGATGAGGCTTATACAGGGTTAGATGCAGTTGCTAGAGAGAAGTTTTACCGCATTTTGTTAGAAGATTACAGTGAAAATCCTAGGACTATAATATTTTCAACTCACTTAATAGATGAAGTTAGTAAACTGTTTGAGAATGTGATAATAATCCATAAAGGTAAAGTTATATTGGAGGAAGAAACAGACCTCCTAAGAACTAAAGCCTTTTATATAAATGGTGACAGTAATAAGGTAAGTGATGTTACAAAAAACAAAAATGTTATCTATAAAGAAGTTATGGGAAATAACATTAATGCTGCTGTACTACATACCATTTCCAAAGAAGAAAAAATAAAAATTGAAAATATGGGACTTGAAATGAAAAGTATGCCTCTTCAAAAGCTATTTATTCATTTAACTTCAATTGAAAGTGAAGGAAGGTAGTTTTTATGAATATGCAAGAAGGTAACAAATTAAAGTTTCAGTTAGTATCAGTTTTAAGACAAAATATATGGCATTTAATAACTATAGCTGTAGTTGGTTTTTGTCTGGCCTTATTTAGTATACAAAACTTATATCCACTAAGATACGGGTATAATGGGAAAACATCTTATGATTTATTTTGGTTGTTGGCAATATTCGCAAATGTAAATACAGCTTTAGCCATTGGTTACAAGGAGACAGCTGCTTATTTTTTAAATCTAGGCTATACAAGAAAAAAATATTATAAAGGCAATATTATATTCAGTTTTATTATAAGTGTCATGACATCAATAGTAATATTGCTTGTTTATATAATAAATTTACTAAGTGATAAATTATATAAATTAAATGGAATTATTACTTATATGGGATTCCATTTTGAAGGATTTACAGTTTATTCCTATGTAAAAATTGTTTTTATAACAGTTATAGTAATGACCTTTATTTGTGCCTTTGCAAATTTCATGAGTGTAATAGCTCTTTCAAGTAAATTTTTAGGAATAATAATAAACTTAGTTATATTTTTAGTGCTTTTTTTAGTAATCTTCCAAGAAAAATTCAGTAATAAATTTGTTAAATTCATTTCCTATATAAATAATAATTTAACTTTAGCTCTTATGTTTTATATAGCTTTATCTATAATATTATATATTTTAGCTAAAAAAGTACTTATGCATATGGACATAGATTAAAGAAGGGGGTATAGGGTTATGAGAGAGCTAAATGTTTGTTTAAAGCTTAATTTTTTATGTAGAAAAATTCCTATTTTAATAGGCACAGTTTTAATGTGTATACTTTGTGTAGAAATAAAAAGAAATAATATTTATATGAGTATAGATAATGTATATAAGTTAGAAAGCTTATTTTTAATAATTTATGCAGCTTATAACTATAAGAATTCTTTTATATATTGGATTAGTATGAGCGGGAGAAGAAAGGATTTTTATTTGAGCAGCTTTATTCTCTATATTTTTACTGCAGCAATAATTTCTTATGTACAAACTTTAGTATTTATTCACTATGCGTCACAAATTCAAGTATTTAATGGAAATTATGGTGAGCTTAATTTACTAGAAGTAGTTAGTTTTACTCCTTTAGGATTATGGCTTTATCAATTCATAGGGTTTATGTGTGCAGCTTGTGTAGGAGCTTTAATAGGGACTTTAAATACAAGACTTGATTTAGGGGAAGCGATTGCTATGAGTTTCGGCTATTATTGGGGATTTATGCTATTGCATATGTTCCTAATTAAAATCTTTGGAGATGACCTACCGAATTTTATTACCAACCAATCTACAACTTATTTGTTCGAAATTATTATTTATGCTATATCTGTATATATAGGTTGGAGAATTATAAGCAGGGAGGAAGATTTATGTATAGAATAAAGATTCCAATTTTAGCAGTAATAGTAGCAATTATGATGCTGCACTTGTATTCTATGGGAAGTAAAAGCATAGTTGAGCCTCTTGGCTATAGCGGCAGTGTAAAAATGATAGATAGCCAGCCAATGAATAATATCAGTGGGTTAGTATTTCCTTCATACGATGATAAAAAATATATTTATGCATTTATATTAGATGGAGACAAGTTAAATTATAAAAGATATGATATTGAAAATGGCAAAGAAATAAATATAAATTTACCTAAAAATAAGAATTTGTTTATATGTATTGAGGAAAAAGACTCAGATAGGGATCATTGGAATGAGAACAGCGACCTTGCAAGTTTGAATCTTATTGGGGAAAAGAACTTAAACAAGGCTGATTGGAGTTGGCACAGTAATTTTATTGATTTAAATCTTAAGGGAAAGTTTGCAGAACCAGTTAATGATGGAAGTGTGTATTCATACAGATCATTTTTAAAAGAGATAGAAAGAGAACGATTCCAGCACAGGTATTTCCAGTTCTTTGGTGAAAATAAAGGTGTCGAAAAAATATCTCTAGTATATGGAGAGCAGATTAAGGATTATATAAAGATTCCTGTGACTATAAATGTAGAGTAAAAATCTTTAAAATATAAATTTTTTCTGCAAACCCTTTTGTTTGTAAATATTCCAATATAAATTTTTAGATCTCGTAATCTAAAATGTATTTTGTCTAAATATTTACTTTTGATCACCTATAGTATAAAATTACACTATAAATAAAGTTTTTAGCATAGGATAAGTACAAGGGGTGATAACATGACAAGAGAAGAATTTGTAGAAAAAGTTGATTCAAAGCTAAAATTAATAAGAAACGAGAAAAACTATACTCAAGATAGAATGGCAGAGATACTTGGAATATCTAAGAAAACACTAGTTCAGATAGAAAAAGAAAGAGGCACTCTGGGATGGAGTGGAGCAGTAGTAGTATGTTCATTATTTAAAGATAGTGAAGTGCTTCAAATGACTTTAGGGGAAGACCTAGAGGATATAATGATTTCTCTAGCCTTTGGAAAATGCGAAGGAAACCACATGAAGACTATGGGAGGAAAGGTTTGGTGGAGAGATGTAGAAGTACGGGATAACTACAAACTTCAGCAAAATATAATATCAAGTCATTATAGAATAATAGATAACGAGAATAGAAGAATATGCTCCTCTTTTGATAAGGAATATATATATATAAGAGCGAAAGAATTATTTGAATTAGAAAAATAATTATATAAAAAATTGATAAGGCATCTGAAAGAAAATAAAAAGTTAAGTATGTGACGGATATTTCGAGTCATACTGACTAATTATTTTTTGAAGATGCCTAGTATATGATATATAATAGTAATCGAATAGAATAAAAAAGCTATACGTCATGAGAGAGAAGGTATTTTAATGATTAAGTTACTTTGGTATGTCTATTTTGCAATTTATCTTTTTATTAAAACCGTAACAGGTAGAACTAAATTATTCTTTTTGAGAAAAAAATCAAAGGAACTTGCTGATAAATATGCATATAAACAATTACAGGATATATCTAACCATGTTTTGAGGAAATCTAAAACGAACACTTTAGTAAAGGGACAGGAGAATATTCCAGAAGGCCCTTGTCTTTTTGTAAGTAATCATCAAGCAATTTTTGATGCTTTTCTATTACTTGCAAACATAAACAAGTTAACAGCCTTTATTGCTAAAAAAGAAATAAAGAAAATCCCTTTAGTGGGAAGCTGGTTAAGCCAAATTGACACTGTATACATTGATAGAGATAATATCAGAGAAGGAATGAAAGCTATTAATTCAGGTGTAGAAAACTTAAAAAAAGGACAATCAATGATTATTTTTCCAGAAGGAACAAGAAGTTTAAAATCAGAAATGGGTGAATTTAAAAAAGGAAGCATGAAGTTAGCCCTTAAAGCAAATGTGCCAATAGTGCCTGTTACTATTGATGGTACTTATAGAGTACTAGAAGCTGGTGAAAAGGTAAGGGGAAACTCCATTAAACTTATATTTCATAAACCAGTATATCTAGAAGATTTATCAGCGGACGAGAAAAAGAATTTAGCGGAAATCTTACATGATATTATTGAGCATGGTTTAAAAGCAGAGAGCCCAAATCTTTGATTTGGTGCGAATCGCTTTCGCAGAGTGCAAGCAGAGAGCCCAAATCTTAAGTAGGCATCGAAAATCTATGATTTTGAGATGATCACTTACACAGCGTGCTGATTTGGCGCAAATCGCTTTCACAGAGTGCAAGCATAGCATAAATATATTAAAAGGTTGATTTTCTCTCATAAGAAAATCAACCTTTTAATGTATTTAAAAATAAACACATAAAACAGTTTTCTACTATTAACAACATAGAAATTGTATTTTTATACTGTTGACATGAGTTTATAATAAGGTAGATAATATATCAGATAAAGGGAAACTTCGATCAAATAGAAGCAAAAAAACCAGTAATAATAGGTAAAACTTAATATTTTAACTTTTGTTATCTAAAGAAAGGAGAAGAGTTAACTTGTATTATATATATAATATACTATTCCAATTTGTAGATAGAGCTACGCTGCTCCTTATATGTTTATTTATTATAACTAGAATGCAAAGCTTTAGAGAAATATTTTTAAAAGAGAATTACGAAAGAAAAGATTATGCAATTATTTGTACAGTATTTTCCCTATTTGCTATATTAGCGACTTATACAGGGTTAAATGTAGAAGGATCATTGGTAAACGTTAGAACAATAACTATAGTATCCGGTGGAATAATATTTGGTCCGTTTGTAGGAATAGTAACAGGAGTAGTATCAGGACTCCACAGATACTTAATAGATATAAATGGTGTAACTTCAATACCATGTCTTATAAGTAGCATAACTGCAGGAATGGTTTCTGGATATATCAATAAAAAGGTAAAGAGGAAGTACAGATGGATAGCAGGCATAGCTGCAGGAATGCTAAGCGAAACTATTACAATGATACTGATACTTATACTGAGTAAGCCACATTCCCTAGGGTTTGATATTGTATCTAAAATTGCCATTCCGATGATACTTGGGCAAATTTCCGTAGGATTTATTGTTTTACTAGTCCAAAGTGTAGAAGATGATAAAGAAAAGATAGCTGCAAAGCAGGCAAAATTAGCGCTTGATATTGCAAACAAAACTCTTCCATACTTTAGAAATATAAATAGTGATTCTTTAAATAAAATATGTTCTATTATAAAAGAAGACATACAAGCTGATGCAGTAGCCATAACTGATAAAAAAGACATATTAGCTTATGTTGGAGTTGGGGAAGAGTATTATAATATAGGACATGAGATAATAACTGAAATAACTAAAGAAGCAATAAAAAGTGGCAAAATAATTATAAAAAATGATAATGTAGAAGATAAAAGTGCAATGTTAAAATCAGCTATTATAATTCCACTTGAAGAAAAAAATGAAGTCATAGGAGCATTAAAGATATATTATAGAAAAGCTCATAAAATCACATACTCACTACAAACTCTTGCAGTAGGACTTTCACAGATTATTTCTACTTTAATGGAAGTATCAAAGATTGAACAAATAAAAGAAATGGCAAATAGAGCAGAAATTAAAGCGCTTCAAACTCAAATAAATCCACATTTTTTATTTAATGCATTAAATGCTATAACTTCTTCTATAAGAATAAATCCAGATAAAGCAAGAGAACTTATAATTAATTTATCTAGCTATTTAAGGTATAATTTAGAACTAAATAATGAATTTATAGATATAAAAAAGGAACTAAAACAAGTTAAAGATTATATAGAAATAGAAAAAGCTAGATTTGGAAATAAATTAAATATAATTTATGACATAGACGATGTAGATGTTAAAATACCAAGTCTTTCAATACAGCCTCTAGTTGAGAATGCCATAGTTCATGGTATTTTAAAAGATAAGGGGTCAGGAACTGTAAATATTAGTGTAAAGGAACAGGACGAAAAGGTAAAAATATCTATAGTTGATAGCGGGGTTGGTATAAGTGAAGATATAATAGAGAGAGTTTACAATGATAATATACCTGAAAATAAAATTGGTCTTTACAATGTACATCTAAGGCTTAAACTTATTTATGGAGAAGGACTTACAATAAAAAGACTTGAAAAAGGAACTAAAATTGAGTTTTATATAAAGAGGTGAGATTATGAGAGCTATAATAGTTGAAGACGAATTTCTAGCAAGAGAAGAAGCTTAAATATTTTATAAAAAATTATAGCAGTATAGAAATAGTAGATGAATTTGAAGATGGAATAGAGGTATTTAAATTTATTCAACAAAATGAAGTTGATGTTATATTCTTAGATATAAATATACCATCACTTGACGGTGTACTACTAGCTAAGAATATAAGTAAATTTTCTAAGAAGCCTTATATAGTATTTATAACAGCCTATAAAGAACATGCTGTAGAAGCTTTTGAAATAGAGGCCTTTGATTATATATTAAAGCCCTACCATGAATCTAGAATTATATCTATGTTAAAAAAGTTAGAATTGAGCTATAATCAGCAAAAAGACAATTCACATAAAAGTAGTGTAACTAATAAAATAAACTTATGGAAAAATGAAAAGATAATAGTAGTAGATTTAGATAATATATATTATTGTGTAGCTAGAGAAAGAGTAACTTATGTTTTTACAAAGGATGAAGAATACTCAGTAAGTGTAAGTATAACTGAATTCTATAATAGCTTGCCAAAGGATAAATTTTTTAGATGTCATAGATCTTATATTGTTAACATAACTAAAATAAGAGAAATAATTCCTTGGTTTAATAACACATATAATTTAAGACTTCAAGATATAGACTACGAAATACCAGTAAGCAGAAGTAATCTAAAGGAATTTAAGCATCTTATGAATATATGAATTTAAATAAAGACAGATAGGAGTTAATTGTCTACAGTCAGAGACATTTAGCTCCTATCTGATTTTTTATATAGTAAGAATTATTAACGGTAGCTAGTTATCTCGTAAGTGTATTTCATGTAGTTTTCTTTGCATCTCATTCAATAATTAATAATTTTATATTGTATTGCTATATAATTTAAAACAATAAATGACACAAAACGGCAAAGGTTTACAACAATATAAAAAATTTTATTAAGTTATTAAAGTAGCAGAACTAAAATTAAAGAGTGGGTGAAGGGAGATTTTCAAATGAAAAACACATCAGAACGACCTTGGTTAATAGTATTAGGCACAGTAATTGCGCAATTAGGATTAGGAACAATCTATACTTGGAGTTTATTCAATCAGCCTCTTGTAAATAAGTTTGGTTGGCAATTAAGCAAAGTAGCTCTTACATTTTCAATTACAAGCTTTGCTTTAGCATTTAGCACGTTATTTGCAGGTAAGCTTCAAGACAAGCTAGGAATTAGAAAGCTTATATCAATTGCTGGCATAATAATGGGAATTGGTTTAATATTAACATCTAAGGTAACATCAATATCTATGTTGTATGTGTTAGCTGGTTTGATTGTAGGGGCAGCAGACGGTATTGCATATATTACGACTCTTTCAAATTGTATAAAATGGTTTCCAGAGAAAAAGGGGCTTATATCAGGTATTTCAGTAGGAGCCTATGGAACTGGAAGTTTAATATTTAAGTACATTAATGCAAGTTTAATTAGTTCTAAAGGGGTTTCTGGAGCATTTTTATATTGGGGTGTTATGACAATGATCTTAATACTTACTGGTGCTCAATTATTAAAAGATGCTTCATCTGAAACAGTTGCTGTTAATAACAGCTCAAAAGAAAACAACTTTACTGTAAGAGAAATGTTAAAAACTAGACAAGCTTATCTTTTATTTATAGTGTTCTTTACTGCATGTATGAGTGGCCTTTATTTAATAGGGATAGTTAAAGACATAGGGGTTCAACTAGCTGGGCTAAAACCTGCTGTAGCGGCAAATGCGGTAGCTATGGTAGCGATATTTAATACATCGGGAAGAATTATATTAGGTGCTTTATCAGATAAAGTAGGTAGATTAAAAGTAGTATTGTTCACACTTACAGTTACTGCGGTTGCAGTGTTCGTATTGAGCTTTGTGCATTTAAATTATGCAATTTTCTTTGCTTGTGTTGCTGGAATAGCATTTTGCTTTGGCGGAAACATAACAGTTTTTCCGGCTATTGTAGGTGACTTCTTCGGATTGAAAAATCATAGTAAAAATTATGGAATTATATATCAAGGTTTCGGATTTGGTGCACTTTCAGGATCATTTATAGCTGCACTTGTTGGAGGTTTTAAGCCTACATTTATGGTTGTTGGAATATTGTGTATAGCTTCAATTGTTATAGTGGCTACAATAAAAACTCCAAAAGAGTTACCAGAAAATATTAAAGGAGATAACAATAATTTAAAATTAAATATAAATGCTGCTTAAAAGAAAAAATTATTGAAGAGAAACTTTAGTAGATGCTGTGAAAACTCAGTTTAAATAAAAAATGTCCTGAAATTTTATAAGCAAATAAATATTTTGAACATACCTGTTTATTTAAAGTAACAGGTATGTTTTTTAAAATTAAGCCGTTTTAAATTCTCCTACCTTATTCATTGTTTCTTTAACCATATCACTTAGGCTTTGTGATGCTTGTGAGACCTCTTCTGTAGAAGCATTCATTTCCTCAGAAGAAGCTGCTATCGTTTCGGCAGATGAGGAAACCTCTTCAGCTATTGATGTTGCATCTTCTATTTTGTATAAAATAGAGTTTTTCTTATCAGTTATTTTTTCAGCACTTGTATTAACTAAATGTATTTTTGGAGTTACTTCATCCACTGCCTTAGTTATATTAGTAAATGATTGTATTGCTGTATCTATATTTACCTTTTGATTAGATAGTTCATTTTTTACAGTGTTTGTTGTTTCTATCATATTGCTGGCATCTTTGGATATTGTGTTAATTAAAGTATTTATACTATCCAGTGAGGTTTTAGATTGCTCTGCAAGTGACCTTATTTCATCTGCTACTATAGAGAAACCTCTACCTGCCTCTCCAGCTCTAGCAGCTTCGATAGCAGCATTTAATGCAAGTAAGTTAGTTTGATCAGAAATACTATTTATAAGGTTTGTTATTTCAGTTATTCTGTTTACATTCTGTCCTACGCTTGAAATTTTAGAAATTAAATCTTCGAATGAATTTGATACAGTTTGCACAGAAATTGTTACATTACCCATATCTCCGTTGCTTTTTTCAGCCATAGAGTGAATACCTTTAGTATTTGAGTCAATTTCAGCTATTAATTTAACTACGCTTTCTAAATCAGTACTAAATTCATTAAGTATACTTGTTATAGATACTAAATCTTCAGCTTGCTCACTAGTTCCATTAGCCATAGCTTGTACTGTACTAGATACATTTTCAGCAGAAGAAGCCATTTCTTCTGATATAGAAGATAAATTTTCGGAAGCCTCATCTATTACACGAGATTTATCTTTTATATCATTAATCATTTGAGATATAATTCCTAATGTCCTTCTTAAAGACTTTTTCATTATTTCAAACTCGTTTTTACCATTGCTTTCTATATTAACAGAGAAGTCACCTTGTGCAACCTCATCTAGTATATTAAGCATTTCTTTTGTGGAGCTCTTTAGTACTTTTATAATTTGAATTGAGATTATAGCTAAGAAAATAACAGAAAATAAAAATAATAACACAAACAATTTTAAATTTTTATCATATATGGTATTGGACTGATTCATTAATTCATTTGCTACATTCAATTCATAATCTTTTGATTCTTTTAGTAAGTTTTCAATATTCTCAGATACTTTATTAAGTGTATTAAGATCTTCTTCAGGTAGCTTCTGGCCTTTTTCTAACAAGTCTTTGGATTTTTCATATGTATTTATATATTGTGAGTAGTCATTCTTAAATTTGTTAATTAATTCAGATTCCTTTGTATCTGTATGAACTGAGGTGAGCTCAGCTAATCTTTTTTCTATTCTATTTTTATAATCTTGTATCTTTGTATCATCTTCTTTGTTATAACCTGAAATTTCTTTATTAACATATACTCTAATGTTTAAGAAATCTGCTCTTATTGAAGTTACAGATGTAATTGGTAATAAGCTATCATTATACATTTTAGTCATGTTATTGTTGATTTTTTTCATATTAAGATATCCTAAAATTCCGATAGCTGACGTAAATATCAATGCAACAACAATTATTAATGAAATTATCCGAGATATTTTTAGATTTTTTATAAGTTTTTTCATTTTGTCTTAATCCTCCTTGAAGTAGCTCTATATATAAACACAATATTTAAATTATCGAAGCAAAATACTATTTTTTTATACTCATAACAACAAAATTATACTATTTATTATTTAAAATACTTTTGCTTATAATAAAATATTTATTAAATTTAAAAATAAATAAAAAATCAGGTACAAAAATCACAAAATTCTCGTACCTAATTTTTTATTTATCTTTTAGCGCCAACTAAGGCTCTACTTACAGCTAATTTCCAATTGTCTACAGCGAAGGTATCATTACCAACGTTGTTGATAGTAACATTGTAAGTTTGCTGAGAAACTATAGCGTTAGCTAAATCCTGTCTAACTCTTTCAGAATGAGTTAACGTTGCATTATTAGGAATACCATTTTTCGAACCAGTTGTTGGTGCTCCAGAAGGACTAACTCCAGATGTAGTTACATTCGTTGTCCCAGTTACCGTACTCCTTCCCGTTGTGGTAGTGTTTGTACCAGCAGTACTAAAGTTATAGCTGCTTCTAGTAGTGATTTCTTTTCCTTGATTATCAAGTGTTTTGAGAACAACATTATTTATCTTACCATTCCACACTGTAACTATAGCTGCGTGATTTTCCTGTGAAGTTTTATTACCCTCACCTAAATAAACTCCGTCTTTAAAAGCTGCAGCACCTATAGGCTGGGTTAGGTTAATATTTGTACCACCTTGAGTAGTTCCAGGAGTTCTATTAGCAGTATTTTTGTTACCACAGGCAGAAAGGGAACAAGTTATTAAAGCTGTTGCTATAATGCTTACTACTTTTTTCATAACATTACCTCCGAATATAGCATTATATGGATAAAACAGTAAAACTTCTTTAAAATTTTGTTTTTTATCAACTTTTTTATTTCTACTATACTTACATTAATAGTTTACTTCAACATCACTTATTTAACCTATTAAATTGAATACATATATGGGTTGAGCATTAAAAAATGTCTTTATTTTACGCTAGACTTTAATCTGTTAATTAAGTATAGAAAATAGGTAAAAGTATAAAATATTAAAATGGATAATTAATTATATTTAATACAAAATAATTTTTGTAAATGTATATTTAAGGAGGAACATTATGATAAGAGAAATTATTGGTGCAAAAACAGTTGCTTCAGCATTTCGAGGAAGAAAAAATAGAAAAGTAATGTCTACAACCATGATTGGAGTAGTTGGAACCGCTTTAAGCTTAGGTGCAGCTTATATGATGAGAAAAAATAAGAGAATGAGCAATGGTTAGATGATTAATAACTTATAAACTAAAGAACCTGACTTTTAGGTTCTTTTATTTTTAAATATATATTTTATTATATTTTGGCAATGTTAATTTATCTATTTTTTTAAAATATGTAATAGATAAAATATTAAGGATAGCTATTGTGGTCATAAGAAAAAAACAAAAAGTATTGATTTTTATCTTAAATTAAGTTAAAATTTCGTTGTAGTAAGAACTTTAATGATGAAATAATCTAAAATGTTCACTTATATAAATCTGGCAATATGGGCTGGATGTCTCTACCGAGCTACCTTAAATAGTTGTAGGCTATAAGTGCTTTAAGGGCTACAATCATGTAATTTTAAGCTTTCTTATTTGAATTTTCCCTATAAAAATCAAATGATTAATTTTATGAAAAAACAAAATATAACATATTTGAATTGCTGAAAAAAGTTCGTAATGGGTCGAATGTTGCTGAATTCGAAGAAGTCAATAGTAAAACCTTATTATAGGGGGAAATAATAAAAAATATCGGGGAGATGATTAGTTTGAAGTATGATGTAATAATAGTAGGTGCTGGTCCATCAGGAATTTTCACTGCATTGGAGTTAGTAAAACAAAAATCAGATAAAAAGATTTTGCTAATTGAAAAAGGAAGAAGTATAGATAAAAGATATTGTCCAAAAGAAAAAACAAAGGAATGTATTTTATGTAAACCATATTGTCATATAACTACAGGATTTTCAGGAGCAGGTGCATTTTCTGATGGTAAATTATCATTAAGTTATGAAGTTGGAGGAGATTTACCAAATTTAATTGGAAGTGATAAAGCACAGGAATTTATTGAATATACAGATAAAATTTATCTTGAATTTGGAGCGGATACAAGAGTAGAAGGAATAGAAAACACTGAAGAAGTTAAGGAAATAAGAAGAAAAGCAATAGAGGCAGGGCTTAAGTTGGTAGATTGTCCAATAAGGCACTTAGGAACAGAGAAGGCTCAGGAAATATATCTTAAAATACAAAATTATCTTTTGGAATCAGGTGTAGAAATTAAGTTTGATACAATAGTTAAAGATTTGATTATAGAAGACGAAGAAATAAAAGGTGTAATAATAGCAGATTCCAGAACTAAGAACAACGAAGAAGTTGTAAGTAGCAATAAAGTAGTTCTAGCAGCTGGAAGAAAAGGTGCAGATTGGCTCAAAGATATGTGTGTAAAACATAATATTAATCATAGAGCTGGTACTGTGGATATTGGTGTTCGTGTTGAAATTAGAAATGAGGTTATGGAAAGAGTAAACAATGTTCTTTATGAATCAAAGCTTATAGGATATCCAGCACCTTTTAGAGACAAGGTCAGAACTTTTTGTCAAAATCCAGGAGGATTTGTAAGTCAAGAGAATTATGATAACAATTTAGCAATAGTTAATGGACATTCATATAAAGAGAAAAAATCAAATAATACTAATTTGGCTATATTGAGCTCACACAATTTTGCAGAGCCATTTAATCAGCCTATAGAATATGGAAAACAGGTTGCAGAATTAGTTAATATGCTTGGAAATGGTAAAATTCTAGTTCAGAGATATGGTGATATACTAGATGGAAAAAGAACTTGGCAGAAAGAACTATATCAATCAAATGTAAAACCTACACTGCCAGATGCTGTGGCAGGAGATATAACTGCGGCTATTCCCTATAGACCTATGATGAATATCTTAAACTTTATAAGTGCGATGAATACTGTTGTACCTGGATTTGCAAGCAGGGAAACATTATTATATGGTCCAGAGATTAAATTCTATAGTAACAAGATAAATATAGATACAAATTTTGCAACTAACATAAAGGGAGTTTATTGCTTAGGGGATTCCAGTGGATGGACCAGGGGATTAATGATGGCATCTGTAATGGGAGTACTAATGGGAAAGAATATCGTTAAAAATAATTAGTTTAAAAGATTGAATTTCCATATATATCCATTTATAATTATAGTAAGGCTATGTTATAAAAGGGTGGGATAAGAATGGAGTTAATAAACAAGAGACAAAGACGTAATATAAGAAAGAAAAAGAAGAAAAAAAGACAAATAATGTTAGTATCAGTAATGACTATAATATTAATTGCAGTATCAGCAGTCCTATTAAGAATGTAATTAATAATTTGTTAAAAAACTCTCGACTAATTTAAATAGCACATATTATAAAATTTCCGTATATTATGTTATAGTTAGTAATTTTAATAGAGAGGTTAATATGATTTATGTAAAAGATGTTGAGAGTATAGTAAAAAATTTAGTAGGTCACAATAGAGAAGAATACTCAAGAGTTAATATTCTTAACAAATTGAAAAATAGTTGCACTTATAAACAAAAAGGTAGAAGCCTTATATTTAATGAAAATGAAGTATGGAATAAATACTTTATGGAAAATGAAAGGCTAAGAATATTAATTGAGAAAAGAAAAATAACAAGTGTTGAGGAATTGATGCTATACATTGAAGATGATGATTTTGATTATTAATTAAGAACTTGGTTTGCCCAGGTTCTTTTTATTTTTTAAATTGACATATACCAATAAGTATATTAGTATATTCTTATACGCTAATATTTAAATAGGAGATCCAATATGGAAAAGCAAGTTAAAATTTTTAAAGCATTAGCTCATCCTATAAGATTAAAAATAATTAAAAAACTATCTGATGGAGAGCTTTGTGTATGTAAATTAAATGAGGATGTTAATTTTAGTCAATCCAATTTGTCTCAGCACCTTAAAATATTAAAAGAAGCAGGTATTCTAAATTCAAGGAAAGAGGGGATGTGGACTTATTATAGCATAGCCGATGATAATATTTTACAACTTTTATATATAGCTGAAAAATTAAAATGAGGAGTGAAAATATGGGTGATTTAAAAAAAGAAGATATTAGAAATATTGTACGCAATAGCTATAAAAAGATTGCAGTTGGCAATATAAAAAAAGGAGGCTGTTGTAATAGCGATATTACATTAAAAAATTCTGCTGTAGAGATATCACGTAAAATAGGATACTCTAATGAAGAGTTATCTACGGCTCCAGATGGAGCTAATATGGGGCTTGGATGTGGAAACCCTCAACTGATAGCCGATATAAAAGAATTAGAAACCGTTATAGATCTTGGAAGTGGAGGCGGATTTGATTGTTTTTTAGCCTCAAAAAAGGTTGGAAATAATGGGTATGTTATTGGTGTTGATATGACTCCAGAGATGATTAGTAAGTCAAGGGTTATTGCTAGAAGACATAATTATAAAAATGTTGATTTTAGATTAGGAGAAATTGAAAACCTTCCCGTAGCAGATAATACTGCAGATGTAATTATATCTAATTGTGTTATAAATTTATCTCCTAACAAGCAAAGAGTGTATAATGAAGCATATCGAGTATTAAAAAAAGGTGGAAGAGTTGCTATTTCTGATATAGTTCTTGTGAGAGAGTTAACAGATGAAATGAAACAAGACGAAAAACTCTATTGTGGATGAGTGACTGGAGCATCTTCAGTTGAAGAGTTAAAGGTATATTTAGAAAATGCAGGTTTTGGTGAAATTAGTATTAAAACTAGTGAAGTATCAAAAGAATATGCTGAAAAATGGGGACATAATTTAAAAGTAGGTGAATATATTATGTCTGCATCTGTAAATGCAGTAAAGTTATAAGTGGCGCTACGGCCCTGCATAACGGTTTCCCCTAAAGGATAACGCCTTCTAAGTGCTAAAGACACTAAGAAGCCTGTTAATAAGCTTCAGATGGAGCACTGGGCAAGTCTGCCCGTTAAATGCCATTTAGGCATTTAACCTCCACCTGAAGCCAAGAATCCTGTTTATAAACAAATAAATTTGCTGTTAATATAAAAGTATATCAATTACTAAATTAATAGGATTTATTTGACAAATTAGGCTAACTTAAAATAAAATAAATATATTATTAGATTAAGCGAGGCATTAATTATGGAATTAAATGAATGCATTAATTTTTTACTAACAAAAGCACAACATACTGTGTTTCAATATTTAAAAGCTAACCTTGCACAATTTGATGTAACACCAGTTCAATATGGAATATTAAAGTGTCTGTGGGATGAAGATGGTCAAACACCTAAGCAGATTGCTAGAACTTTAAGCTTAGACGGCTCAACTATTACTGGAATCCTTGATAGGATGGAAAATAAAAACTTAGTTAGAAGAACTCCTGATCCAGATGATCGTAGAACTCTAAAAGTTGTAATTACTGATCAGGGACTTGAATTGCGTGAGTGTATAGAAGAAGTTATAGAAGAAGTAAATAAGCATATTTTAAAAATATTTACTTTTGAAGAACAAGAGCAATTAAAAAAATTTTTAGGGCAAATTGCAAATCGTCAAATTTTTTAAAAGGTGTTGGTATATGTCAACACTTGTTTTTTTATGAATTTATTTGTTGACAAATTATTTGCGTGCAATTAAAATTAAATAGATCAGTAATACGAGAGGATGATTTAATTGAGTAAAATTATAGGAACTTCAATGTCCAAAGAGGTTGTTGAACTATTTAATAAGGAACTGACAACGATTATACTTTCAACTGTTACTAATGAAGGATTTCCACATGCTATGTCTGTTCATCTAATAGCTGCTCCAGATGATAAAACTGTAAGAATGGCATTAATGAGTATGCACAAAACAACAGAAAACATTAAAGATAATGGAAAAGCTTTTATTACAGTTTTAGAGGGTACTGATATAGCAGTTAGTATAAAGGGAACTGCAAAGGTTGTAAGGGAACCTATGGAAGGTAACTCAGCAATGTGTATGGTTGAATTTAAAGTTGAAGAAATAAAAAGTGATACGACTCCTACAGTAATAGTTACTGATGGCATTCGTAGTAAACATAGAACTGATAAAACTAAACATTTCTTCAGAGCAATGTTCGATGAGTTATATAGGGGATAGAACTTTAAATATAATTTAGCCCAAGATTTTGTCTTGGGCTTTTAAATTTTTTGATGCGTTTTTAAAGAAATTCATATTATATGTGGAACAATAATCCACATATTTAAATATGATACTAATGTGGACGTAATACATAAACAGAGTTCTTAATGAAAGAAAAGAGGGATGTTTTATGTTGCTTAATACTAAGTTAGATATTCCAGAAAGCTTTTATATATTTGTTGATATGGAAAATCCTTTAACAGCAAAGGCTTTAAGATCTACGAGAACATTTTCTTCTTCAGCATATACTATGTGTAAATATGATAAATCTTTTTTAGAAAAATACGTTAAGGGAAGAGTTAAATATTTACCATATAAAAGGTCTAGTAATGATATGAATATATCATCTCCATTTTATACCTCTGTAATTAACGAGTTTAGTGTTGAATACGATGCAGAAAAAATTAGAGAAAAGTTTTATCCACTATATCCTTCTAGAATGTCCGCTGTATATGCATTTGGTGATTATGATACTTGTATAAGAGTTTCTAGAAAACATAACTGGGAATTAGAAAGCGTCAGAAAGTTTAGGTTAGTAAAAGGGAACTTAACAAGAGTGATAAAAGTAAACATGGAAATTGTATCACAAGCTAGATCTATGTATTTAAACTCTATGCTTGATGAAAAAGGTAAGGAAATTCTGTGGAGAAACTACTGGAGAGGGCTGAATTATGTTCCATTAAACTCACATCTTGCAAATTATTCATTTGGCAATTTTAAGGTAGATGATATATATGAATATTTAATTGAAGGTTCAGTAGTTTTAGAAGAGTAGAAATATAAAAATATAGATATGCAACCTAGGTGCTTGACCAATTAGCGGTATTCATAGGGGTACCTTGGTTAAGTCAAGCATCAAAGCTGATATATCTATATTTTTTTAGATAGTAGCCTAAGATACTATATATTTTTTACAGCCTGTCATTTTAAAACTATTGGTATCTATAGTTACATAGTAATAGCTAAAGTTTTCGTTATTATTATGGTTTCCGCCACAGCCGCTTAATACATATCTTATAGGATCATCTGAATGATTTATCCTAATCTTAGTTTTATAGGATATATGCTTATGGTGACAAAATATGCCGATAACATTTAATTTCTTGATACTATTTAAAAATCTAGTTGTTTCTAAGATGGATAACTCATGGTCATTAAGAGTTAGTAAAGATGAAGAATTTCCTAAGGGTGTATGAAAATCGATTATATAATGATATTTATTGTTTCCTATTTCGGTTTCGTCAAGAATAAGTTTTATATCACTTTCGCTAAATTTTGCAAAATAATTATTCATTGGAGCATCGGAGAAATGCGTGTTTAGATAAATATATTTTATATATGTTCCTGGGATAGGAACAATATCTCTTATTGCGCCAATATAAGATTTAAAGTTTTTGCTACTAGCATCATATCTATTGTAGTCGTGATTGCCTAAAGAAACAAAGATAGGAATATTGCTACTGCTTAATATACCTTTGGTAATTTGCACAAAAGCGGCAAAGCTATTAAGATTATCTCCAGCATTAACAGCATCACCACCATGAATAATAAACATTGGATCAATTTTTTTATTTTTTACAATATGTTTTAAAATTTTTTCATACTGATGACCATTGGAATCTATAATATATTGATTATTTTTAATTTCAGCACATACTAGATGACTATCTCCTAAAACAACAAAACTAATCCTATGATGTTTTTTTACATAATTGTGGATTTTATCTGATTTGTTATATAAAACATTTAAAGACCAAGCATTTAAAGGTTGCATGCAATATCATCCTCCTCATGGTAACAGTATATGATGTATTAAATGTATTGTTAGCTTATTTTAAGAATACGCTAATTAAAGCATCTAAAGAATAGAATTGTCTAGTGGTCGTAGACAAACTTCTTTGGTATAGAGATAGCAGAGGATGTGCTGGTGGTGGCGATGCAGGAGGGTTCTAAAGTCATAAAGCTAAATTTATCAACATATATATAATTTAGCCAGTATAAGATAAAGCATAAATGCTTAAAATTATAAATATTTTATATTAGGGGGAAGTTTAAATGTCTAAAGAAGGTATAGGTGGAGTTTTTAAAAATATTATTGGGGTTATAGTAGAACCAAAAGCAGTATTACAAAGAGTAAGTGATAATCCTAAGATATTAAAGTATTTAATACCTATAACACTAGTACAGCTAATTATTTCAATAATTGAGTTGCCAAAACTTGTAAATTTTACAATATTAAAAGCACATGAGACTCAAAATTTACCGGATAATGTTATTCCGATTTTAAGAAAAACAGTTACGGCTTCTGTTATAATTACATCAATATTTTCACCAATAGTAATAGCAGTAATAATAACAGCATTAATTAAGCTTGTAACTATGTTTATTGAGGAAAATGCAAACTTTAAACAGTTGTTAGCTGTAAATATTTTAGCCTATATACCTATGCTTATAGGCGGGATAGTGGGAGCAATAGTTATAATGTTTACAGAACCTCAAAATATCAAAAATGTTACAACGAGCTTGGCTATATTTTTAAGTTCAACAGTAAGTGAGACAAGTCGTATCTATAAGCTATTAGCAAGTATTGATATGTTTGTTATATGGAGTGCAATATTAATATCAATTGGCACTTCTATTGCATACAAAATGAATATAAAAAAGTCATCATTTATAGTTTTTGGACTTTATGTTGTCAGTATAGTTATTAGAGTTTTAGTTTAAAAGGAGCAGTTTTATACTGCTTCTTTATTTATTTCATTTTAATAATGATAAAATTTAAAAAACTAGGCAAAATATACATAAGTGATTTTTATTTTAAGGAGTGCTAATATGAAAAGAATAATGGTATTACTTATTTGCTTTGTAATGTCATTTACTGCGGGATTTGTGTCTGCCAAAGATCCAATTCATGTGCTTGTTGAAGATAAAGAGGTTGAAAATAATGGAGAATATATACTAAAAGATAGCAAAGTATATATATCCCAAGACGCCTTAAAAAGAGACTTTGGTTTTAATGTGTTTTATGATAAAAATGAAAATAAGGTAAGACTCTATGACACAGACAAGATAGCTCTTGAAGGTAGAATAAAATTATTTGAAAAGTTTATAGATAATTATAATCCAAAAACTCCAGATGAGATTGCCGAACTCTGGGCTCAAGGAGTTAAGGAAAGAAATGGCGTATTACAATATTCCACACTCAATACACCATTAAAAGAAAAATTTAAAGAATTAGCGGAAAAAAGAGGTAGCTGGGTAACTGGATTCTCAAGTCCCTGGGTTGAAAGCTACAGTATTACTAAGGAAAAATCTAATGAATCAACATGGAAATATAATATAGTTTTTAAAGCAGTAACATCAGCTTCTGATACATATATATGGCATGCAACATTGATAGCAAGTAAAGAAAATGGTAAGTGGAGAATAATAGATATTCAGAAAGATTTTGATATTATGTAAATTCAAGACTTGTTTATATAGTGAAACTTAAATCAGATGGGGTTTTAACCCCAACTGATTCTTAGCTGAACGAATCCAGGGTCGTAGCGCCACTTATCCCCAACTTCAAGAAAAGCAGAGAGCCCAAATCTTTGATTTGGTGTGAATCGCTTTCACAGAGTGCGTTGGGGTGTTAGTGGCGCTAGACATCGGATAAATAATAAAAAAGATATGTTATCTTAGGATAACATGTCTTTTTTTTATGTATAGATTAGGTTTATTAGGAAAATTTTAATTATATAAATATTTTTATTTGTACATACTATATATGATCATTGGGAAGTATATAAAATGAAGATTCTTACATAAGAACATATCACAATATTTAAATTTAAAAGATATATAGTTTTAGGATAAATTTATTAAAGGGTGAAAGTAATTATGAAGAAATTAGCAGTTGCTTGTATAATGATACTTCTTTTATTTGGAAATATAAGTTTTAGGGCAAAAGTACTAAGTTCAAACAATACTTCTAGTGATACAAATACTATTAAGTACTATTACACAATAAAAAGAGATCTTTTATGTTTAATGATGGCTTACCCTGAATATATTACAAATATTGAAAAAGAAGAGAGTGGACAAGTGTATTTGGTGATGAAATCGGGAAGAAAAATACTTTATGATGACAAGAAAAGCAAAAATTTTGAAAAAAAGTTAAGTGATCCAGATTTGCAAGATATGATGGAACAAGAATATCCTCTTTCTTATAGCAAAAGCTTAATGGAAGAAGATTTTGACCCTGGACGCCGCAGAGTATATGCTTTATTAAAAGAAGTTTATGGTGAGTCTAAGCAGCAGGTTGAATCTAATCTAAAAAATGTTAGTTTAGGATATGGAAACTATCAGTTTAATAATAACAACAAAGCAGCAGAATCACTACAGAATGCTATGAAGGAGATAATACCTATTACAGAAAAAAGAAAAGATATTAAAGTATGCGTATATCCTTGCAGTGGAACATTTAACTATCGTTTGATTGCAGGAACAAACCAATTAAGTCCCCATTCCTTTGGAATTGCTATTGATTTAGCGCGAGATAAAAGAGATTATTGGAAATGGGGATCAAGAGAAGAAGGAGAGAAAAGAATAGCTTCTTATCCAAAGGAATTAGTAGAAATATTTGAAAAAAACAACTTTATATGGGGTGGAAAATGGGGACATTTTGATATTCTTCATTTTGAATATCGGCCAGAGATAATATTAAAGGCTCGATATTTCGGAGATAAGCTTAATGACAAAGAGTGGTATATTGGTGCACCTTATGAAGATCTTTCTGTAAAAAATTATATTGAAAAAATTAATCAAGTTTTTAAATGATTTTTTAGATATTGATGCAAATTTCAAAAGATGTTAATTGGATTTTATTTCTCAGATAAAGGAGTAGAATAAATGAAGGTTTCTATAGTGAAAAATTCTAAATTTGATCTAATAAGACTAATAATAAAAACTATAATTTTTGTCTTTATACTTCAATGCTCTTCAGTGTCAGCAAAAGTTATTAATTCTAATGAGGACATTAGAGGAATTATACAAAATATTTTTGTGAACAGAAATAAAGCGATACTAGACGGAGATTTAGAGTTGATTAAATCTATTTATGACACAAAAACAAAGTATGGGATGTGGGCATATGAATATGAAGCAAAAAAGTTAAAATACATTCGTAATTGGGAAGAAAAACAGGGAGTTAGATTTACTGAGATTAATCCTACTATAGTGATTAAAGGGGTTAAAAATGTTGATGATAAATACTCAATTAACCTTGAATGTTCAACAGAGTATAAATATATATATGAAAACCAGCAAGAGAGAATAAATAGTTCAAGAATTGGAACATATCATACTCTTCAACTTGTGAAAAAAGATAGTGATTGGGTAATAATAAAGGAATGGTATAAGGATCCATTTGGAGATTCATTATATTTAGATAACTCAAAAGCTGATTCTATAAGACAATATATTTTATCAAAAAGTGAAAGAGATTTCTCCAGAATCAATAAAAAAAGACTGAAGGCTATAGAATATGCTGATAAGTATTGTGGCATTTCAAAAGAAGAAACACACGATTATAAGTATAATAAGAAATATAGAAATTATAATCAAGAAGGTGGAGATTGTGCAAACTTTGCATCCCAAATTCTTTTTGAGGGAGGCAAATTTAGAAAGAATTCTGCATGGAATTATGATAGTAGAGATGCAACACGAGCATGGCTTAATGCAGATGGATTTAAAAACTATATGGTTAACAGTGGAAGGGCATCAGTTATTACCTATGGAAATTATGATAATGTATATAAAACTTCCTATAATCTTTTGCCAGGGGATTTTGTAGCATATGAAAAGAAAGGAGATATAATTCATATTTCTGTAGTAACAGGAGCAGACTCAAAAGGATATTCTTTAGTTAGTTGCCATAATACGGATAGAGACAAAGTCCCATGGGACCTTGGGTGGAGCGATAAAGATATAAGGTTTTGGCTAGTACGTGTACATTACTAACAATAGAGTAATTAAGATGTTATGGTGATAATTTTTCTATTGTAAGTTATATTTTCCTGTGATATACTATGAAATAGTTGTAATTAAAAAGTAAAATTAAGGAGAGTGCTTTATGAGTGTGGGTGTTCTTAACTAACCAACTAAATAGTTGTTTCTTAAAAAACTTTTAAACTTGAGATGTTTTAAGTTTATTTCTTGAAAAGTTTTTTAGGAAGGTTTTAGAACACGGATAGCATTTAGCCTTATAATATATGTTAGCAAGCCGTGCATTTGCACGGCATTTTTATGTTCAAAAGAAGGTTTATGTTTTATCATACGCTTTTATGTTTATTACTCTAAAATCTAAGCTGTTTAATTTGAATTTATTATAAAAATAAAAACAGTACCTTTTATTTTTAGGATTATAGACATTTTTGTATGATTTTTTGAGTAATACTAATTTTGACATATATTTTAAATTATAAGAGGCTGTAGTGACTTTGTGTTACTATGGCCTTTTATATTTTCCTGTCCGAGTTTATAACTCAACTATATTCTGTTGGTAAAGTTAGTAAAATGAATGAAATTTTTAACGTTAAAAAAAGGAGATAATAGTCAATGAATAATTACCTACAGAAAGTAAATAAAAGTGTAACCATAGAAGAAGGAAAACAAGCAATACAAAATATGTTGATTAATATATATTTTAAAGAAGGAATTTCAACTAAGGAATTAGCGAGAGTTAATCTTTTGCCTATTCCTGTTATTTCAGCTATAAAAAAAGAGTTTATTAAATATGGGCTGCTTACTCAAGCTAGAGGAGTAAGAGTTACTGAGAAAGGTAGACTTTTTATAGAAGAGGAGCTAGGCTTTTATGGGTTAAATAAAGACTTATATATGAAGTTGTTGTCTGAACCGTGGAAGGAACATACGGAAATTAAGGAAATAAAAGAAATGCTAAACAAAATATTTATAAATCGCCCTCAGGCTGATGTTACTATAGATCAATCTAAATGTACTGTTGATACAGCTGTAAAAGAGCAGTTCTTTGCCTTAAAAATTCTTGGTTAATAGGCAAGAAAATTCTATGTGTGGGGGATGATGACTTAGTAAGTATAGCTTTAGGTTTCTTGCTAAAGAAGCTATTTATTAATATGGAATACTGTAAAACAATGATCTACGTAGTAGATATTGATAAGAGAATCCTTGATTACATAATGGAGGTGGCTGAAGAAGAAAAGTTGCCTATTAAGTGTGAACATGTAGATTTAAGACTACCATTATCAAAAAAATTTAGAAATCAGTTCGATTGTTTTTTTACTGATCCACCATACACACTTCAAGGAATGAAACTGTTTCTTTCCAGAGGGATTGAGGCATTAAAAAAAGAAAGAGGACTTAAGATTTTTTTATCTTTTGGGCATAAATCTCAAGAGTTTGAGCTTACAATGCAAAAGTGCTTTGTAGATATGGGACTTACTGTTTCTGAAATACTAACTAAATTTAATGTTTACGATGGAGCAAGTATAATTGGAAGTGTTGGACAGATGATTCTTCTTAAAACTACTAGAAAGAGCAGAGCTTTAATAAAAACTTATTACAAAGAATCAATTTACACCGGGGAGCTAAAAATTACAGCACGTTCTTATATGTGTAAAGAGTGTGGTGAAATGATTAAAGTTGGCGTTTTAGAGAGATTTAAGACTATAGAAGAATTGAAAGCAAAAGGCTGCTACAAATGTAATAACTCAATATTTCAGTTTGTAGAGAAAAGAAATATTTAAAGATAGATAATTCTCCTGTAAAAGCAAGAAAGAGCCAGTGCTTAGATCTATTTATCCTTGCTTTTACAGGAAAAGATAAACTTATAGTATTTAACTATAAGTTTAATGTCAAGTTTAGTAGAACATACTAATATATAATTCTGCAAAGAATTAATTTAGAAATTAACCTAGGTTATATTTGAATTTTGTTTACATAAACAATTTTTTCTTTGTTGATATAATCCTCTTATTATTATGGCAATAATGACAATCATACCTCCTATAAAAGTATAGATTCCCGGTGATTCTTTTGTGAATAAAAATACCCAAACCGGATTTAGCAAAGGTTCAATAATCGGTATTAGAATTGCTTCAATGGCTGATACATGTTTAATAGCTGTTGCATATAAAATATAAGGAATTCCTAGCTGAAATACACCTAATATAAGAAGTCCTGAAATACTTTTCAAACTTGGAACAGATAAGAAGAAAAAGGGTAAAGCAATAATAAAGGTAAGAATGTTACCAATTAACGTCATCTCTACTGGAGAGCCTTCATCTTGAAGTTTTAAAAAAATAATAACTCCTGCCATAGCTATTCCACTTAAAAGAGCTACAAAGTTGCCAGCAATATTACCACTTTTTATATCACCAATAAAAAATAAAGTCATTCCAAACAGAACAATAATAATTGTAATCCAATCAGATTTTGTAGGCTTTTCTTTTAGAAACCATCCAGAAAATAATGCTACCCATATTGGAGCTGTAAATTGTAATAATATGGCGTTAGCAGAAGTTGTAAGCTTATTAGCTGTAACAAACAGTATTAGCAATGATGCATAACTACATGCACCTAACAATTTAATCTTTCCTAGTTTTATACTTCTTAATGGTTTTTTTAAATAAAGCAGCATAATTACTGCTCCAATACCGCTGCGCGCTCCAGCAATGGCTATAGGATTCCAGTCTACTAGCTTAATAAATAGCCCACCAATGCTCCATAAAAGCGCTGTAATTACAAGAAATACTACTGCTTTTTTTCTATTTATATTCATATTTAAATTCCTCACTACGATTAATACAATTAAGTTGATTATTTGTTATACTCCAGTTGTTTTAACACATCTTTCAGAGCTTCACACATGCTTAAAATATCATTTTTAGAAATAGTCAGTGCTGGATAAAATCTTAGAACATTACAAGCTGCTGTTGTTCCAATAAAATAACCTCTTTCTAACATCTTTTCACATACAATTTCTGTGATATTTTTAATATTTAGCTCTATTGCAAGCATAAGTCCTCTTCCTCTAACTTCTTTTATAATTGAACTGGAATTTTGAATATCTTTTAACTGGTTGATAAAAAATTCTCCCATATTGGCTGAATACGAAATCATATTATCTTCTTTAATAATGTTTATCACTTCATTTGCAATTACACAGCCTAGTGGATCATTTTGATGAGATTGAGCATAATGAAAATTTTTCATTTCAACTTCATTGGCTGTTTCTTTGCTCATTAATACTGCACTGATTGGATACCCATTGCCAAGAGATTTACCAAGTGCAATGATGTCTGGTTCAAGGTCATAATGATTATATCCAAACCACTTTCCTGTTCTTCCAAAGCCAGTAGTAACTTCATCAACAACAATTGAACCACCGTAATATTTTACAGTCTTTGCTAAAAAATTTACTAATTTATAGGGTGGAAAAAGAACTCTGCCAGATGAACTTCCTGGTTCTAAAACGAAAGTCGATATGTCGCTGAATACAAGGTGTCCTAGCACACTGCATTTACTTGTACACTCCTCATTTGGACAATTATTGCATTGTAAAAAATCTAATTCAACCCACAAATTTCTATCACGAGGAATAGCAGTATTAGAGTATGCAGATAGATAGGAATTAGAGAAGGTTAATATCTTACTCCCTTTTGAAATTAATTTTGAAATTGTAATGCCTAATTCTACGGCTTCACTACCAGAACTCAAGAATACAGCTTTTCCATCTTTAAAGTGAAATTGCTCAAGCAAATTTACAGCTGAGGTTTCTGCAATATCATTAGTTAACTTATAATGAACATGAA
Source organism: Clostridium sp. OS1-26 (assembly GCF_030915445.1). Lineage (GTDB taxonomy): Bacteria > Bacillota > Clostridia > Clostridiales > Clostridiaceae > Clostridium_AM. Next base: position 5,486,169 of record NZ_CP133264.1, on the reverse strand, counting down.
TAATCTTGTCTAGCTGCTCCATTATAATGGCCTTTATCCTTTGATTGCTATGACCTAAGGCAGTACACCAAATTCCAGCCTCAAAATCTATAATTTTTTTACCATCTTTACTATATAAATTTGTATTTTCACCTTTTACTATATCTGTCCTTATAATTGGATGACAATGTAATATATGATCTAATTTTGACTTTACCATGTTACAATCTCCTTTATCATAATAATTTTTACTTTCCTGTTATAACTAGATTATATATAATGAAATTATACGGTACAACGTCAAATAAGCGGTTTTGTACTGGTACAAAACTAGATTAATACTTGAAATAAGCGGGATAAGCTATAGGAGAAAATCATGGAAAAGAAATATGAATTAATAATAAAATATATTGAAAAACTTGTTGCATCCAATCAATTAAAACAAGGACAGAGATTGCCTACTATAAGAGCTCTAGCCATTAAATATAAGTGTAATAAGTCTACTGTAATAAGAGCTTATAAAGAGCTTGAATTAAATCATAAGATATATGCTATTCCAAAGAGTGGATATTATTTGGTAGAAAAAAATGAATTAAATAAGGATGAAATTGAAGCTATTGATTTTTCAGAAGTATTACCTGAGTATAAATTATTGCCCTATAAGGAATTTAATCACTGTATAAATCGAGCGGTAGAGTTATATAAAAACAATTTATTTTCATACAGCCATGCTCAAGGATTAAAGTCTCTAAGGAAAGTATTAGTAGACCATTTCAGTGAATATCAGATATTTACTTCAGAGGAAAATGTTTTTATTACATCTGGTGCGCAGCAAGCGCTAAGCATACTATCAAAGATGCCTTTTCCGAATGGAAAGAAAAATATACTAGTTGAGCAGCCCACTTATAGTCTAATGCACGAATTAGTAGAGATAAATGGAGATAGACTAGTTGGTATAAAAAGAGACTATAACGGAATAAATTTAAAGGAGTTAGATAAAATTTTTAAGCATGGAAATATAAAGTTTTTTTATATAATTCCAAGAATGCATAATCCACTGGGAACAGATTACTCTGAGAAAGAAAAAAAGAGAATTGTTGAGTTGGCTGAAAAATACGATGTTTATATTATTGAAGATGATTACTTAGCTGATATTGATACAAACAAAAAGGTCCTACCAACTTATTATTATGATACCTCGGAAAGAGTTATCTATGTGAAGAGTTTTTCTAAGGCATTCATGCCAGGGATAAGAATAGGTGCAGTAGTGATTCATGAAAAATTGAAAAAGGAATTTTTAAAACATAAGAAACTCTATGATTTAAATACATCAGTACTAGCTCAAGGTGCATTAGAAATTTTCATTAATAGTGGAATGTATAAGAACCATATTAAAAAGGCTCAATTAGAATATAGAAAGAAAATGGATTGCTTAAGGCAATGTTTAAAGGGGTTAAATAAAAATGGAATAGAATTTTTTGTTCCTCCTACAGGCTTTTTTATTTGGATAAAGCTACCTAAGAAAGTTGATATGACTATACTTATTAAAAGATTAGAGGAAAGAAAGGTTTATATTGCATCAGGAGAAAAGTTCTTTATTAAAAATAGTTCAAATGAAAATAGTTTCAGAATATGTATATCAAAACTTACAAAAGATGAAATTAGAATTGGAATACAAATATTATTTGAGGAAATATTTAGATTTAAAATTGAATAGAAGTTTTATAGATATCCAACTTGAGTATCGAAGTTAGATATCTATATATGATTAATTTGTGAAGACTAAATTTTCAGCTATTTTTTTAGTTTCCTCTATAATATTAGCAATTGCTTCGTCATCTTCAACTATTAATAGTTTTTCTTTCATTAAGCTACCTCCTTACAATTCACATTATATATTGGCATTTTATCATTTTTTTGTATTTAATAAATTCTTTATAAATATAAATTTCTTATTAGAGCAAAGATAGTAATATTTCTTTCAATATTAACCAAAAAATGGAGTAATATGTCTAAAAAAGTTTCCTATAATCGCCATAATTATGCAATTATTTTCCAAAGACTAGTGTATAATTTATTAATAATATTAAGGCATCTATTTTTTCAGATGCCTAAATTAATTAGGAGGATTTTTAATATGAAGAGTAAGAGAACCCTATTACTTGTTTTAACTACTGCAATCATATTATCAGCGAAACCTGTCTTTGCTGCAGAAACATGTAACAATTCCAATAGTAATAATACTAACATATCTACATCTACAAAAGAGGCTAATACAGACAAGCTTGCTGCAGTACCTACGAAAGATAAAGCAAAAATAACACAGGATCAAGCAAAGGATACAGCAAAAAATATATTGAGAGATTACTTTGAAATAAACATAGATGATACAAAGTTTCAAAGTAATGTGAATTTTAATTCAAATTATGTAAATGGTGTAAAGGTAAGCCTTTGGGACATACACTGGGACAACCAGAATGAAGATGAACAAATTGGTATTGGTGTATCAATAGATGCAAATACAGGAAAAGTAATACGTGCAAATAGATTTGAATTTGGAAATAAACGATCAACGCCAAGCATTGCAAAGATTACACAAGAGCAGGCTAGAGAAGTAGCAGAAACCTTTCTAAAAAAGATAAATCCACAAGAGTTTAAAGAAACTACTCCTGTTAAAGAGGATACTTCAGTTAACTATTTTGGCTCATCTAATTATGGTTTTGCGTATAATAGGACAATAAATTCTATACCATTTGAAAGCAATAATATAAGAGTAGGTGTAGACGGAGCAACTGGAAAAGTAACGTCTTATGAAATTACATGGGATAGTGATGTAAAGGTTCCTAATAATGATAAATCCATAAAGCAAGAACAGGCGGAAGATATATTTAATAATAATACAAAAATGGACCTAAATTATAATTCTTACATAGATAAATATAGTGGAAGACAAGAAAGTAAGACAAAGCTTGGTTATGGATTAGACTCTTCCTCACCAATTATAATTGATGCAGTAAGTGGAAAGTCATTAAGTTGGAATGGAGAAGTTATAGAAAGTGTAAAGACTAGAAATATATCAGATAATCAAAAAGAAGATATATTTAAAAATGCTAAACCAAATAAAAAGCTTGATAGCCCAATTAGTAGTACAAGAGCGGAGCAATTAATAAAAGATAAACTTAAGGATTTATACGGAGATGGATATGAACTCAACTCTGTAAATTATGAAGAAAATGGATATGGTTATTTGGGAAAGGAACTTAAAGTTTGGTCAGCAGATTTTGTTAAAAAAGGTAACAGTACTAATTTTGGACCACCTGAAGGACGTATTTCCATAAATGCACTAACAGAAGAACTTGTAAGAGCAGACAGATTTAATTTTAATGATGAAGAAGATGAAAATTTTCAATCTAAATTAACTTGGGAACAAGCTTATGATAAGGCCATTCAGTTTATAGCTAAAAATTGTCCGGAAAAAATTAAAGATATAAATACTGAGCAAAAAACCCTACTAATCAAAACTATATATACATGGGGCCTCATGCTAAAAGATTTATTTCATTTAATTTTGGAAGAGTTGTAAATGGTGTAACCTTTAATACTAATGATATACCTTATAAAAATGACGGTATAAATGTTACTCTTGATTGTAAAACAGGAGAAATAAACTCTTTTGGGTGTATGTGGCAAGATAAACTAGACTTACCATCGGCTGTAAATACAATAAGTAATGAGGATGCTAAAAAAGTATTTTTAAATACAAATAAACCACAACTTACATACTTGCTTTTTAATAATGGAAATAGTGTGGACAAGTCTAATTCAAAAATAAAATTAGTATATTCTATTGGATACAATAAGCCACTAAATACTATAGATGCTTTTACCGGGAAGGCTTTAAATTTTTACGGAGAAAATGTAGATGATAATGCCGATGTATTTAAAGCTAAAATTAAAGGAAGTTCTGTGGAAAAAGAAGCTTTAATTTTAGCTTCACAAGGCATAATTGACACTAAAGATTTTAAACTAGATAGTGGAATTACAAGGTTACAGCTAGTTAAAGTGCTTGTTAATGCTAAAGGTTTTAATCCTTATTTAAGAGGAATAGATGATGTTAGTTTTACCAGTGGAGTAGGAGCAAAAGACTCAACGGATTATAAATATGTGCAGCTTGGAGTAAAGTATGGGATTATAGAAGATAAAAAAGATGAGTTTAAAGGCAATGAACTTGTTACAAGAGAAGAACTATCGAAAAGTTTGATAAAGTTATTAGGATATGATAGAATTGCTGAAACTAAAGGTTTATTAAACCTGACCTATTCTGATAGCAATACAATAAGCGCTGATAAAACAGGTTATGTTTCATTAGCAGGAGGACTTAAACTTATTGACCCAAATAATGAAGGTAAAATCAGACCAAAAGATAATGTAACAATGTCAGAATTAATTAAAGCGGTATATATATCTCTTGGAACTATAAAAAAATAAATCTAAGTAATCTAAAAAATACTATCAGGCTAATAAGGCCTGGTAGTATTTTTGTTTTGAATCCTATGATTTTATACATATGAAAAATTGTGAAAATAATATGAAAATATCATGTAAAAAAATAAAAATATTTTTCTAAGCCTTTATAAAAAAGAATTGACTTATAGGAAAATTCCCATTATTATTAATATGTAAGCGATAACATATTTGGAGGTGTACTAATTGAAGAAAAAGAAGATTATTACTATTTTAGCTACAATGGCTATTGCTACTAGTTTATTTGCAGGTTGTGGAAGCAAGCAAAACACAACTCAACAAAGTGGACAAGCTGGAAAAAGCGTAAAGATAGGTCTTTCAACAGATGAAGGTGGATTAAATGACAAGTCATTTAACCAAGCAGCAGATACTGGAATAAAGAATGCTGTAAAAGAGTTTGGAGTTGACTATAAGCCAGTAGAATCAGCTAAAAAAGAAGATTATGAATCAAATTTGGACGCATTAGTTAATGCTGGATCAAACTTAACATTTGGAATTGGATTCCAAATGGAGCAAGCTATGAAAAATGTAGCTGGAAAATACAAAGACAAGAATTTTGCTATAATAGATACAGTTGTTGATGCACCAAACGTTGAATCAATAACTTTCAAGGAACATGAAGGTTCTTTCTTAATGGGAGTTATAGCTGGTAAAATGACTAAAACTAACAAAATTGGTTTTATAGGCGGTAAAGATTTTGCAGCAATAAATAAATTTGAAGCAGGTTTTGCTGCAGGTGTTAAGGCTGTAAACCCAGAAGCGGCTAAAGGATTAATAAGTTCAGATGGTAAGAGCCCAGGAACAATGGTTAAATATGCTGATAGCTTTGGTGATACAAATAAAGGTTATGAATTAGCTAAATCATTATACGGTGCTGGTTGCGATGTTATTTATCATGCAGCTGGTGGTGTTGGTATAGGAATGTTCAAAGCTACTAAGGAAATTAAAGACTCAGGAAAGGAAGTTTGGGCTATAGGAGTTGATATGGACCAAGCAGTTACAGTTCCAGAATATGAAAGTGTAATCCTTTCAAGTATGATTAAAAAAGTTGACGTAGCTACATATAGTGCAGTAAAAGAGGTAGTTAACGGAAAGTTCCAAGGTGGAAAACATATAGAGTATGGATTAAAAGAAGATGGAGTTGGTATAGCTCCAACTTCAAATAAGAATACTCCAAAAGATGTTTTAGATTTAGTTAAGAAGTATACTGATGCTATAAAAGCTGGAAAAATTGAAGTTCCTTCAACAAGGGATGCTGCAACAAAATTTGTAGTTCCACAAATATAAGTATTAATGACATAATCAGATGGGGTTTATTGTACTCCATCTGATTATTATTAAATAAATATATTTTTTACATTAGATTTAAAACTAAAATACTACATATAAATTTAACTAAATTCTCCTTAATTATATATAAAATTGCCACTTTGTGGTATAATAACCTGCAGGATAAAGAGTGTTTTATATAAGGGAGGCACATAATAATGGGCGCTACAATAAATGATATTGCTAAGAAGGCAGGAGTATCCTTAGCAACTGTTTCTAGGGTTCTAAATAATTCAGGATATGTAAAAGAAGAAACGCGCACCAAAATTTTGGATGCAATAAAAGATTTGGATTATACTCCCAGTGCTATAGCAAGAGGCTTATCTAAAAATGAGGTAAATACAATAGGAGTGATAGTTCCAGATATAACAAACTCTTATTTTGGTGAAATCATCAAAGGAATAAGTGACGCAGCAGAAGAACAGGGCTTAAACATAGTATTATTTAATACAGATGATAAACTTGAAAAAGAAATAAGAGCTCTTAATGTAATTAAGGAACAAAGATTAAGAGGTGTTATAATGACTCCTATTTTTGGAGGAGACGAATTTAACAGTCAGTACTTTAATACCATAGAAAGTTTAAGTATGCCTATTGTATTAGTTGCTGCAGATATAAAGTACTCAACCTTTAATGGAGTTTTTGTAGATAATATAAAAGGTGGTTTTGAAGCTACCAATCTTTTAATTAAAGAAGGACACGAGAAAATAGCAATAATTACAGGACTTTTAAGCTCTGAAAGAGCAATACATGAATTAATAGGTTACAAAAAAGCTTTAACTTTAAATAATATACGTACAAGAGATGAATTCATCTTTAAAGGCGATTATAAATTAGATACTAGTTATGAAATAACAAAGAAGATATTATCAATGGAAGATAAACCAACTGCAGTTGTTGTATGTAGTAATATGATGACATTAGGTTGTGTTAAGGCAATGTTAGAAGAGCATAAAAAGGTTCCAGAGGATTTATCCATAGTAGGTTTTAACAAGCTTGAATTTCTTGATATGGTTGGAATAGATATTACCTATGTAGAGGATTCTCCAATAGAGCTAGGAAAAGCTGCTATGTGTATGCTTAATGAAAGAATTAATGGTAAGGAGATAAATGAAGTCAAGAGAATTAGAATTTCTCCAACTATTGTTTTAAACGGATCAGAAAAAATAAAAAAATAATTTTTTTTAACATATAGGTAAGCGGTTACATATTGTTGCGAATTTTAAATAACTTGAAATTAATTGTGTAACTGAATAAATAAATTCTTTAATTTTAGAATACTATAAATACAAAAATATATGAAAGGAGAAATTTAACCATGAGAATGTATGATTTAATAATTAAAAAGAGAAACGGCAGCGAGTTAAGTAAAGAGGAAATTAACTACTTTGTAGATAACTACACTAAAGGTAATATACCAGATTATCAGGTTTCAGCTCTTTTGATGGCAATATACTTTCAAAAGATGAATATGAGAGAAACAGCAGATTTAACTATGGCAATGGTTAATTCTGGAGATATTCTGGATTTATCAAAAATTGAAGGCATAAAGGTTGATAAGCACAGCACAGGTGGAGTTGGAGATACAACTTCTTTAGTGCTTACACCAATGGTAGCAGCATTAGGAATACCTGTAGCCAAGATGTCAGGTAGAGGATTAGGTCATACCGGAGGAACAATAGATAAGCTTGAATCTTTTGAAGGTTTTTCTGTTGAAATAACAGAAGAACAATTTATAAACAATGTTAATACTAAGAAAATAGCTATAATGGGTCAAACTGCTGATTTAGCACCAGCAGATAAGAAATTATATGCTCTTAGAGACGTTACTGGAACAGTTGATAACATATCGTTGATAGCTGCAAGTATAATGAGCAAGAAAATAGCTGCAGGAGCAGACTGTATAGTTCTAGACGTTAAAGTTGGAGATGGAGCATTTATGAAATCCTTCGAAGATGCTAAAAAGCTTGCCGAAGCAATGGTTAGCATAGGAAAAAATGTGGGAAGAAACACAGTTGCAGTAATTTCAGATATGGATCAACCTTTAGGGTTGGCAGTGGGAAATGCTCTTGAAGTAAGAGAAGCATTAGATACTTTAAGAGGAAAGGGACCAAAGGATTTATTAGAGTTATGTTTAGCTTTAGGAAGCAATATGGTAGTTTTAGCTAAAAAGGCTGAAACTGTTGAGGAAGCTAGAGAAATGCTTTTAGGAACAATAAAAGATGGTTCAGCATTAACAAAGCTAAAAGAATTTATTGGAGCGCAAGGTGGAAATGTAGAACAAATAGACAATCCTGAGTTACTTCCAAAAGCTAAGTATATTTATGAAGTTAAAAGTGATGTAGAGGGATATGTGTCAAAGATTAATTCTGAAAACATAGGGTTAATAGCTATGGAACTTGGCGCAGGAAGAGCTACTAAGGAAGATGTAGTGGATTTAGCTGTAGGTATTGTACTTAACAAAAAGAGGAGACAAGATTGAAAAAGGAGATATAATAGCTCACATTCATGCTAATGATGAATCAAAGACAGAAAAAGCAGCTAAAGATATATTAGCTAATTACAAAATTGCATCTAAATATGATGAAAACATTCCACTAGTTTATGATGTTGTTAGATAGAGTGAAACTTATGTAGAATATTATTTTAGATAAGTAAATTTAATAAGGAGATATGTATAATGGATTATAAAGAGCTTATAAAGATAGCATTAGAATATAGAGAAAAAGCTTATATTCCTTATTCTAACTTTAAAGTAGGTGCAGCAGTTTTATTTGATAGTGGTAATATCTATGGAGGATGTAATATAGAAAATGCATCCTTTGGAGCAACAAATTGTGCAGAAAGAACTGCTATATTTAAAGGTATATCAGAAGGCGAAAAAGAAATAAAAGCAGTGGCAGTAGTGGGAGACTTAAACACATATACCTATCCTTGTGGGATATGCCGTCAAGTAATTGCTGAATTTGGTAATATGGATATTAAAGTAATACTTGCAAAAAATGAGAATGACTATATCGTAAAAGATTTATCTGAAGTATTGCCAGGAGCTTTCACTAAGGAAGATTTAAACAAATAATAATTTATAATATGTTTTTGTAGGAGGTATTTAAAGTGAGTGTTCATATAAATGCAAAAGAAGGTCAAATAGCTGAAAGTATATTGTTACCTGGAGACCCATTAAGAGCTAAATTTATAGCAGAAAATTTTCTTCAAGATGTTATATGCTATAACGAAGTTAGAGGAATGTATGGTTTCACTGGAACATATAAGGGAAAGAAAGTTTCAGTTCAAGGAACAGGAATGGGCATTCCATCAATATCAATATATGCTAATGAATTAATTCAAAGTTACGGAGTTAAAAACCTTATAAGAGTTGGTACTTGTGGTTCTTTTCAAGAGTCAGTTAAAGTCAGAGATATGGTCATAGGTATGGCAGCGTCAACAGATTCTAATGTAAATAAGATAAGATTTAACGGAAGAGATTTTGCTCCAACAGCGAGCTTTAAATTGTTAAAGAAAGCTTATGACATAGCAGTTGAAAAAGGAATTGAGCCAAAGGTAGGTAATATCTTTAGTTCAGATACTTTTTATCATGATGATCCAGATGCTTGGAAGCATTGGGCTAAGTTTGGATGCTTAGCAGTTGAAATGGAAGCGGCTGGACTTTACACATTAGCTGCTAAATATGGTGTTGATGCACTTACTATACTTACTGTAAGTGACCATCTTATAACTGGTGAACTTACTACAGCAGAAGAGAGACAAAAAACCTTCACAAGTATGATGGAAATTGCTCTTGAGACAATACACTCACTATAAATGTATCCAACCATCAAACCTCGATGATTCCCACGAATCCCTGGCGATTCTCACTAAACCATGACGGAATCCCCGAAGGGGGGTGGAATTATGCACAAACCAAAAATCAGAGAAAATACCAGAGCTGAGAATTTAAACTCAGCTCTATTTTTATACCAGAAATTGGGTTAGAGGAGAGAAGAAAGGCCTCAGATTAAAATTTAAAAACAGTTGTTGTAAGTGCTCGCAATACTGGTGTCAATTGATAAAAATACATCAACAAAAAAATATTAAATAAATGGTAGAAGGAGTTCGTTGCATAGTAGAGAATATATAAAATTTAAATTGAATACTTATTAATTAAGTACTATAACTAAGATTATATGAAAGGGAAGCTTATGAAGAGAATTGATAATGTATATGAGACCCTAAAAAAGTTATGCAGTAAAGATTATGCTAAAAATGGAAAAATAAATGGCTTTTCTGCTGTGGAAATATCAGAGGTAATAAATATACAAAGAACAAATGCATCCAGTGATTTAAACAAACTTTACAAGAATAATTTAATTGAAAAAGTATCTGGCAAGCCAGTGCTGTATAAAATTAAAGATAAAGATATTGAAAGTAATGTAAATGAAGTAAGGATTTCTAAAGATGTATTTGATGACATAATAGGAGCTACTTTCAGTTTAAAGAACGCATCACAACAGGCAAGGGCGGCTATAATATACCCACCTAATGGACTGCATACATTGCTTTTGGGAGAAACTGGAACAGGAAAATCAATGTTTGCAGAAACTATGTACAAGTATGCCAAAGAAATTAGAAAGATAAAGGCTAATGCTTCTTTCGTAGCTTTCAACTGTGCAGATTATGCTAACAACGTTCAACTTTTAATGAGCCATATTTTTGGTGTCAAAAAGGAGCTTACACAGGTGCAAACAAGGACAGAATAGGATTAGTGGAAAAGGCCAACGAAGGTGTATTATTTCTGGATGAAGTCCATAGACTTCCTGCTGAAGGACAAGAAATGCTTTTTTATCTCATTGACAAGGGCATATATAGGCGTCTAGGAGAAGTTGATGAAGAACATAAAGCAAAGATTCTTATAATATGTGCTACGACAGAAAATGTAGAATCTGCATTGCTGAAAACCTTTACCAGAAGAATTCCAATGATAATACGTCTGCCTGCTTTGAAGGATAGAAGTGTAGAAGAAAGATATGAACTTATAGAAAGCTTTTTTAAAATTGAAGCAAGCTGTATAAAACGAAGTATTAGAATTACTGCCAATGCACTGAAGGCATTACTATTGTATAACTGTTCTAATAACATAGGACAGCTTAAAAGTGATATAAAATTATGCTGTTCTAAGGCATTTCTTGAAAATATGATGAAAAGAGACAAGAATATTTGTATTCATAGCCAAGATTTACCTCAATATATACTTAGAGGGTTGTTTAGATATAAAGAGATAAGAAATGAAATAGATAAGTTTGTAGACAAGGATATAATTAAGTTTTGCATAGATGAAAACAATACTAGGGATGATGAAAATATAAGCATATTTGATTTTTATGGAGCTTTAGAGGAAAAAAGAAAGCTTTTAGAATCTAAGGGAACCAGTGAAAAAGATATAAAACTCATAATGAGCCTAGATATAGACACTTATTTTAAAAAGTACATATTAAATATAAATAAAGAAAATCTTGAAGAGTTGTACAAGGTTGTTAATAAGAAGATTGTAGATTTAGTAAATGAGTTTTTAAATTCAGCGGGATTGGAGCTAGCAATGCAATTTGATGGAAAGATATTATATGGATTATCCATGCATGTTGCAAGTTCAATTGAAAGAATTTCTAGTGGAAAAGAAATTCAGAATCATCAGTTAGAGGATATTAGAAAAAACTATAATAAAGAATTTAAAATTGCACATAATTTAAAAACAAAGGTTGAAGAGGAATTTAATATTTCTATTCCAGAAGATGAAGTTGGATTTATAACCATGTTTTTATGCATAGATAAAGAGAGTTCTAAAAGTAGTGGTGTTGTTGGGATAATAGTTGCTATGCATGGAGAGTCAGCAGCTACCTCAATAGCAGAAGTAGCAAACAGATTACTGGGAGAAAATTATGCTATTGGCTATAATATGCCTTTAGATCAAAAGCCTGAAGCTGCATTAGAGAACTTAATTGAAATTGTAAAAAAAATAGATAAGTGTAAGGGAGTATTGCTGCTTGTTGATATGGGGTCTCTTGTATTATTTGGTGACATGATATATGAACAAACAAAAATACCTGTAAAAACAGTAGAAATGGTATCTACGCCTATTGTGCTAGAGGCAACAAGAAAAGCAATTTTAAAAGCTTCTTTAGAAGAAATTTATGATAGTTGTGTCAATATAAGTCCCCATATAGGAAGAATTTATAGTGACAGCTTAAATATAAATTCTGAGCTTAAAAAGAATGTTATTATAACAGCATGCATTACTGGAGAAGGAACAGCCATTAAACTTAAATCAATTATAGAAGAAAAGCTAGGGGATATGAATAATGATATTGATATCTTAAACATTGACATCTCAAGTAAAGATAAGTTCAATAATAAAATCAAGAAAATCAAGCTTGAAAAAAATATATTAGCTGTTGTAAGCGCTGTAAAACCTGAGGATGAATCTTTATTATATATTTCAACTTCGGATATATTTGATAGAGAAAAAACCTGCAAATTAAAATCAAGAATAAACTTAATGGAAACTATATGCAATATGACGGAAGTCATTGAGGAGAATATTAACATAGATTCCTATAAGTATATTGAGGGCTTTAAAAATTTTTACTTATCACTTTTGAATAATGGAGTGGAACTTAATAGTAACGTTTTAACAGGTTTAATATTACATCTTGCTTGTGCTATAGAACGTACATTAAGTGGTGAAAAACTATTATATAGAGAAAGTGATGAGAGGTTAATAAATAAATATATAGAAAAATATAATTTTATTAAAAATATTTTGAAGCCAATAGAAAAAATATTTAATATAAAGTTGCCTACAAGTGAATATCTAAACGTTCTTAAGATTATTTATCTATTATGATACACATATGTGTATTGTAATAGATAAATGATAAAACACATAAAACACATATTGTGCTTTCCAATGGAATGCTAATTACAAGGAATTATAATTCCTTGTAAAATCACAGTTTTGAACAATATTGTTTAGACTAATTTTTAGCTATAAATGTAAAAATATAAAAAATGCATAATACACATATGTGTATTAAAACAAACTAAACAATACAGATATATTCTTAGCGATATACAGGTCTCTTATTTCAATGGCTTTTTTATATGTAAAATAATGGCATGGTAATTGCTAAAGATACTTATGTAGAATAAACATAGAAATAGGGGGGACGTACATGGAAAGATTTATGGATTTTTTTCAAGAAAAAATGATACCGCCATTAGTTAAAGTCGGAAACCAAAGGCATTTAGTTGCAGTTCGTAATGGATTGGCAATAACCATTCCTTTCATTATTGTAGGAAGTATATTTCTTATCTTTGGCAATTTACCTTTTGAATGGTGGCCAAATTTTATAGGTAAATTTGCAGGCATGATCAATGTCGTTGTAAACTGTTCCTTTGGTGTTTTAGGAGTTTTGGCAGTTTTAGGAATAGGATATTACTTGGCAAAGAGTTATAACCTTGATCCTATAACCGGTTCAGTAATAGCTTTTGTAGCGTTTGCTTTAACACAGGTTACAGGAGATCTTCAATTGGATACAAGCAAGTTTGGAGCAGAGGGACTTTTCACAGCAATTATAGTTTCACTTTTAGCAGTAGAAATTTTAAGGTTCTTTGTTCAGAGAGATATAGTTATTAAACTACCGAAAGGAGTTCCGCCAGCAGTTGGTAATTCATTTGTGGCTTTAACTCCTACATTAGCAGTAGTAGTTATAGTTTGGACAATAAGAGTCGTTTTTGGTTTTAATATAACTGAATTTATAACATCAATATTTAGACCAATAGTATTTGCTCTTAACACCTTACCAGGTATATTAGTGTATAGTTCGCTGGTAACGCTACTTTGGTCTACAGGCATTCATGGAGATATGACACTTGAAGGTGTAGCTGATCCTATATTCATTCAATTTTTAACCGCTAATACTGCTGCTTTTGTTGCACATAAGCCAATACCTTATATTACAGCATCAGGTTTCTATTCCTTATTTGTTAATGTAGGCGGTACAGGTGCTACGCTATGTTTGGTTATATTAATGCTTAGATCTAAAAGCAAGATGTACAAGTCTTTAGGTAAGGTTGCATTTCCGTCGGCTTGCTTTGAGATAAATGAGCCGGTTATATTCGGTTTTCCAGTCGTTCTTAATCCAATAATACTAATTCCTTTTACCCTTGTACCACTAATTCTCACTACTGGATCATATTTATTAATGTATTTCAATATAATTGGAAGGCCAGTGGCAATGATGCCATGGACAATGCCACCTATTATAGGACCGTTTCTTGCTACCGGTGGAGATTGGAGGGCAGCTGTTTGGTCTGCTACATCTATGATAATAGCAGCAATAATTTACTATCCATTCTTCAAGTCGGCTGAAAAACAACAGCTAATGAATGAAAAAAATGAAGAAGCAATGACACAAGTATCTGGACAAGGTGCAGAGGCTTAATGTTTATAGAATACAGAGATTTATAATATTTATATCTAATAAGAAATACTGGGAGGTACAAAATATGAAAATTTTATTAATGTGTGCAGCGGGTATGTCAACAAGTTTACTAGTAACTAAAATGGAGGCCTATGCTAAGCAAGCTGGTTATAATGGTGTAGTTATTAAAGCTGAGCCTGTAGAAGACTTAGATAGAAATGTAGATAATTACGATGTATTTTTACTTGGTCCCCAGGTTAAATATAGAGAAAAATGGGTCAAGGAAATAGTAGAAGCAAAAGGAAAACGATATGTTTGTATTCCGCCGCAAGTGTATGGAATGGTGGATGGAAAAAAGACTTTTGAATTAGCAGTAAGCATATTAAATCAATAATGGAGGCTAATATGGAACTAGAACAAATTGTATTTAATATAATAAGCCATGCTGGAAGTGCTAAATCTATATGTTTTGAAGCACTAAATTTAGCTAAAAAAGGTGAATTCAAAGAAGCGGAAAATTTGATAAATAAAGCTAAAGAAGAGCTTTATGAAACTCATGGCATACAAAATACTATGATTCAAAAGGAAGCTTTAGGTCAGAAGCAAGAGGTAACATTACTTCTCATGCATGCTGAAGACCATCTTATGAATGCAATGCTTGCAAAAGACTTGATTGTAGAATTGATAGATATGTATAAGTTGAACTATTCAAATAGGAGATGATTAATAATGTCTAAGAAAGGCTTAAAGATTGCAACTATTGGAGGGGGATCTAGTTATACTCCAGAACTTATAGAAGGATTTATAAAGAGATATAAAGAACTACCTGTAAAAGAAATCTATCTAGTGGATGTAGAACAAGGAAGAGAGAAACTTGAAATAGTGGGTAACCTTTCTAAACGTATGGTAGAAAAATCAGGAGTGGATATAGAGATTCATCTAACATTAGATAGACGTGAAGCAATTAAGGATGCTGATTTTGTAACCACTCAATTTAGAGTAGGATTGTTAGATGCAAGAATTAGGGATGAAAAAATTCCACTTAAATATAATGTGATTGGTCAGGAAACTACAGGGCCAGGAGGCTTTGCAAAGGCTCAAAGAACAATTCCAGTTATTCTTGATATATGCAAAGATATGGAAGAGTTAGCTCCAAATGCATGGCTGATAAACTTTACAAATCCTTCAGGCATAATAACTGAAGCAGTGATAAAACATACGAATATAAAGACAATAGGCCTATGTAATGTGCCTATTGGTATGATAAATGGAGTTGCAGAAATACTTGGAGTTAGTGCTGAAAGAATTTACATTGATTTTGCAGGGCTTAATCATCTTGTGTGGGGAACAAAAGTTTATCTGGATGGACAGGATATAACGGATAGGTTTATAGATGAACTTTCAAATGGAAAATCTACAACTATGAAAAACATTCCAGATCTTCAATGGAATTCTGACTTTATAAAATCATTAGGAATGGTCCCATGCCCTTATCACAGATACTACTATAATGAAAAAGATATGCTAGAGGATGAACTAAAATCCTTCAAAGCTGAGGGCACAAGAGGAGAGGTTGTAAAGAAGGTAGAATATGAATTATTTGAGCTTTATAAAGATGTTAATATTGATATAAAACCACATCAGTTAGAACAAAGAGGAGGAGCTCATTATTCTGATGCTGCTTGTTCCTTAATAAGTTCTATATATAACGATAAGAAAGATATTCACACAGTAAATGTTAGAAATAATGGTGCTATTTTAGATTTACCAAATAATGTAGTTATTGAGACAAACTGTGTAATAGATAAGAACGGAGCACACCCTATAAACATCGGACATGTACCGACTAAAATAAGAGGTCTCATGCAAGCAGTTAAGGCATATGAAGAGCTAGCTGTTGAGGCTGCTGTAACAGGTAATTACTATACAGCGCTTCAAGCACTTGCAATACATCCTCTTGTTCCATCATCAACTATAGCTAAAGGGCTATTAGATGATATTATAAATGAAAACAAAGAATATTTACCTCAATATAGATAGGGAAGTACTTAACATTATATTTTTAAAGACTGTCTCAAAATGAATGCAGCATAGAAAAATTTGATATAGTGTTTTGATAAGACATGTATATGTTACAAAAAAGAATATATGCTCACTATAAAAAATAGGGTACAATGCTATCTAGATAGCACTGTGCCCCATTTTTCTAAGGTCTGTATTCTTGATACATTTCTATCACAGTACCATTTTTTAGGGCTATATTAAAAACTGGCTTATCCTTGTAATAACCACTTATTATATCATTAAAATTTTTGTCAACATGTAGAATAGATCCAGAAGTATCAAAATCTATTTTATTAATCTTTACATTGTCATCAACTTCTAAAGTAACAGTGCTGCTTATAGGCATATCAAAACCATCATCCGGTATATATTCTCCGACTTTATCATGATTATTCCAAATTACAGTATTTCCCGTTCTTTTTTCATAATCTCTTGCTTCATTTAGGTCAGTAACCCATCTTATAAAATAACCATCTATATACTTTTTGTTATGCTCTTGATATGCATTTTTTACAATAAATAGGGCTTTTTCGTTTCCTTTTAATATATTTTCTGCAGCCTCACTTACAGCACTCTTTCCACCTAATAATATTAAGTTTGAATAGTTCATACTATCTAAATATCTTTTTTGAGTTATTATATTGCTGCCATCTGTAAGTATAATTGGTGCATTTAATTTAGCAGCAAGTGCACTACCAGATAGAGCATCGGGGAAATTTCCACCATTTGCTATAAGTGCTGTATCCGTATCTAGATTAAAATACTTACATACATTTAAGGAGGTTTCGTATCTGCTAATTCCCCCGATCCTTACTATATTAATGTCTAATGAAGGTGCTAAATTTTTTATTTGATCTACAAGGCTGCTAGATAACGAGCCTTCGCCGCCTACTATAAATATTTTGGACGGCTGAATATTATTTATAACTTGTCCAATTTCAGTAGGTAGGTTATTAGCGTCACTCATCAATATAGGATATCCTTTTGATGCTGCAATGCTTGAAACACTCAGTGCATCTGCAAATCCATATCCATTAGCTAAAACTAATGGAGTACCTTTTTTTACATTTAAAAAGTTTATTATAGCTTTATTGGTTTCAAATCTATTAGCCCCTCCTAATCTTTTTACATTATATCCTGTTGCTTTAAAATAATTTATATAATCCTCATTCACAGATGCGTTTCCACCAAGTACATAAATTGTACCGTTATTTGTTAAATGATTCTTTATATAGTTTATTGAATTAAGATTTTTATCCGGTGTTTTATCTGCTAGTAGAATTGGTGCATTAAGCTTTTTAGAAAGTACACTTCCTGCCAGTGCATCAGGAAAATCATTTCCACTTGCAATAATTATATTATCTATTTTATCCTGGCTAAACTTATTTGAAATGTCAACGGATGTTTCATATCGATTTTCACCATATAATCTGTCTATATTATAATTATTTTTTGCAGGAACTGAGCTTGGTAAAGAAAAAGTAATAACTACTGTTGAAAGTATAATTGATAGGTTTTTCAATTTCAATGTAACCCCTCCTAAACTTTTGTATATATATCTATATTTAATGTATTCTCTTCATCATTTATGTATTACAAAATTTTAATATAATATATGAAAAAGTAATTATATTTTGAAAGTATATAGGATTGTTACAGTTTTATTTATTAAATATTAAAGAATTAATTAAACTATTGCTATACTATATATAAATTTGGTATCATAGTACTTAAAACATGTAATATTTTATAAAAAAATGTAAATATAGCTAGAATAGAACGGATCTACAGTAACTTGAAAAGGAGAGGCATAAAATGAGTGTAGAATTAAAACAAAAAAGAGTAAACGTAGCCATGAAGAAAGAAAAGGCTGATTTAGTAATAAAGAATGCAAACATAATAAATGTATTTACAAAGGAAATAGTTCAGGGTGACATTGCTATTTGTATGGACCAAATAGTAGGGATAGGTAATTATAGTGGTATTAATGAAATTGATGCTAAAGGTAAATATGTATGTCCAGGATTAATTGATAGTCATGTACATATAGAATCAACTATGGTTACTCCCTCAGAATTTGCTAAAGCTGTTCTACCACATGGGACCACAACAATAATAGCTGATCCGCATGAAATTGCAAATGTATGTGGAATTAATGGAATTCACTTTATGTTAAATCAATCTAAATCACTACCTTTAAATGTTTATTTTATGATGCCTTCATGTGTTCCAAGTACTCCTTTTGAAAATAATGGAGCAGTTTTAAGTGCCGAATTAATTGAACCGCTCTTATCAAGTGAAAGAATTTTGGGGCTTGGAGAAGTAATGGATTACCCCTCTGTAGTTAGCGGAAAAGAAGAAATGTTAAAAAAGATTGATTTATTTGACGATAAAATTATAGATGGGCATTCACCAAATTTAACTGGGGAGGCCCTTAACGCTTATCGTGTTGCCGGTATTATGACGGATCATGAATGCACAACTATAGATGAAGTAATAGAACATTTAAGACTCGGAATGTATTTACAAATAAGGGAAGGCTCTGCTGCTAGAAATCTAGAGAACATAATAAAGGGAATGTTAAGAAAAAATATGGGATTCAATAGATGTATATTTTGTACTGATGATAAACATCTTGAGGACATAAAAAAAGAAGGACATATAAGTTACAACATAAAGAAAGCTATAGCTTGTGGAGTTGATCCAATTGAAGCGATATGTATGGCTACCATTAATACTGCTCAATGTTATAGGCTAAAAAGACTTGGAGCTATTGCTCCCGGTTATTCTGCAGACTTAATAATATTAGATAGTCTTGATGAGTTTAATATTGATAAGGTTTTGTATCGTGGAGATGTTGTATATGAGAATAATAAGTTATGCACAGAAATATCTTTAAAAATAGAGGATAGAAATGTTTTTAATACCGTTAGAATTCCAAACATAAGTATAGAGGATTTGAGAATAAGCCTAGAAAATAATACAGCTACAGTTATAGGTCTAACTTCTAAGGAACTTATTACAAAGAAAGAAACAGCAGAAGTTAGAGTTATAAATGGTGCCTTTGTACAGGATGAACAGTTTTCGAAGGTTGCAGTTATTGAAAGGCATAAGTCAACAAAAAATATCGGACTTGGTATAGTAAGTAATTTTAATATTAAAAATGGAGCGATTGCAAGTACCGTTGCTCATGATTCGCATAACCTCATTGTTGTAGGTGATAATGATGAAGATATGCTTATTGCTATAGAAGAATTAAAAAGAGTAAATGGAGGATATACGATTGTAAGCAGAGGAAAGGTAGTTGGTACACTTGAACTGCCAGTTGCTGGTATAATGAGCAATAGTACTGCCGAATATGTTGAGAATACTCTCAATAGTATGCTTGAAGAAGCATTTAAGCTTGGAATTAATAATAAGATAGATCCCTTTATAACATTATCATTTTTAGCTCTTCCAGTAATACCGGAAATTAGGATAACAGATCAAGGATTGTTTGATGTTTCGAAATTTGAATTTATAAAATATTAATCAAATAAATTTTATATAAAATAAGCAATTAGCATAATGAAATTCTAAAATTAATACGATAAATAAAAGGATAAATAAGGTATGGGTAGGGGGAAACAATATGTTTGGTAAAAAGTCACAATGTTATGAGGTTGCGTATATTACAAATTATGTGCAAGATTATCTAAAAGGAGGAAAACCAGAAAAACCAGTTTTAGAAAAGGATGTTCATCGATATATATTTGAATTGTTTAACAAAATTTTAGAATCTGGATCATTAAATAATTCGCTCCTTTTAGAATTAGTCAATGAGGCGTCATTACTTAGCGATTTTGACATAAATATGTCCTTTATTTCAAAAGAATTAAAAAAAGTTGCTCAGCAATTGGCTGAATCTAGTGAATCAAACATGGCAGTAGTTGAGCAAACTACTGCAAATGTAAGTCAAGTAAGTGAGGCGATCATCCATAATACAGAAGTATTAAACGATTTGGTGGAGAAATCCAATAATTTAATTGAAACGAATGATGACAATAAGAATCAGCTTCAGCAAATTAATCAAATAAAAGAAACGGTAGTCAATGATGCGGAAATAATGTCTGAGAAAATAAAGGCATTAGAAGAGCTATCTTTGCAGGTTGATGAGATTGTTGCTGGTGTAAGTATGATTGCAGATCAGACAAATCTTCTTGCATTAAATGCTAGTATTGAAGCGGCTCGTGCTGGAGAACATGGACGTGGATTTTCTGTAGTTGCTGATGAAATTCGTAAGTTGGCTGAAGATACAAAGCTTAAACTTAATAATATGCAAGCTTTTACTAACGATATTAGAAACGCAACCAGTGAAAGTATGAATAGCGTTAATAATACTATAACGTCAATGATAGATATGAGTAAAAAAATTGAAAAAGTTAATATATCTTTTGAAGAAAGCGCTCATAGCCTCGAAACCACTGTAAGTGGGATTACTAGCCTAGCAGGCAGTATGGAAGAGATAACGGCATCCTCTGAAGAAATATCTTCTGCTATGGATATTGTTGCAGTTGAGTCAGAAAAAATTAGTCATATGACAAGAGTAGTGTCGGATGACTCTGAAAAGGCTCATTATTATGCTAACAATCTTGGTAAAATAGATGAGAACATTTCTGAAATTATGAAAGAATTAGTAGAAGTTTTAAATAGCAGTACTAATCCAATTTCAAATGAAGAATTTTTAAATATACTGGAGGACGCTATAAAAGCTCATAAAACGTGGATGGATAAGCTTCAGAAAATAGTTGAAAGTAATGAAGCAATGCCAATTCAGCATAATGGTATGAAATGTAAGTTTGGACATTTCTATAATTCTATAAATGTTGAGCATCCAAAGATAAAAGATGAATGGGATGGAATAAATGAAAATCATTTACTTTTACACAGCAAAGCACATAAAATAATAGATGCAATAGATGAAAACAGAAGTGAAGACGTCTATAATATATTTAAAGAAACTAAAGAATTGTCTGATAAGGTAATTTCTACTTTAAATGTTATTGCAGAAAAAGTAAGATCCATTGATGAGAGAGTTTTTGAGATGAAGCTGTAAAGAACATAAAAAATAGAAACTGACAAAGTGAGTTTTAGAATAGACTACATGGAGAGTGTTGAATTATGAAATTATTTCAAGTAAGAACTCAAGTTTGTAAATTTAATGATTGTAAGGAATTTGTAGAATTCTTTAACATTGGTGAAGGAGATTTTATATTAACTAGTGAATCTACATATAAATCTTTCATGAGTTCTTTAAATTTAAAAGCAGATGTGATGTTTAAAGGAAAATACGGACAAGGTGAACCATCAGATGAAATGATTAATTTAATTATAAAAGATATGGAAGGCAAGAAGTATAAGAGAATCATTGCTATTGGTGGAGGATCAATTATAGACATAGCTAAGTTACTTGTAATCAAGGATGCAAAGAATACCCTTGATTTGTTTGAAAAAAGAATATCATTTGTTAAAGATAAAGAATTGATTATAGTACCTACAACCTGTGGAGCTGGTTCTGAAGTTTCCAATATATCAATAGCTGAAATAAAGGAAAAGAATACAAAGATGGGACTTGCAGTAGATGAATTATTCCCAGATTATGCGGTGCTTATTCCAGAGCTAGTAAAAGGACTTCCTTATAAATTTTTTGTAACAAGTTCTATAGATGCATTGATACATGCTATAGAATCCTTCGTATCACCAAAATCTAATACATATACTGAATTGTTCAGTGTAAAAGCAATAGAATTAATTTTAAATGGATATGTAAAGATATTAGAGAAGGGAAAAGAATATAGAACAGAAATAATTGAGGATTTTCTTGTAGCTAGCAACTATGCTGGAATTGCTTTCAGTAATACAGGTACGGGTCCAGTACATGCACTTTCTTATCCATTAGGAGGCATTTATCACGTTACCCATGGAGAAGTAAACTATCAAATGTTTGTGGAAGTGTTTAAAACATATAATAGAAAACATCCTGAGGGAAAAATTAAGGATATTAATAAAGTATTAGCTAATATTCTTGGATGTAACACTGATGTAGTATATGAGGAGTTAACAGTTGTTTTAGATAAATTATTATGTAGAAAGCCATTAAAAGAATATGGAATGAAGACAGAAGAAATAGAAATCTTTACTGACAGTGTAATAGCTGGTCAGCAAAGACTATTGGTAAATAGTTATGTTCCGCTTTCAAGAGAAGACATAATGGGTATATATGAAAATCTATATTAGAAAGCTGTATATATAGCAGAATAGATTTGATAAATTTAAAAAGTGTATGCAGGAAATAATTCTGTATGCACTTTTTTCTTATGACAAATTTTAAAACCACTCAATGTGGCATATTTAAGTTAGCCAAAAAAATTGTTGAGGCAGAAATAGGATACAGCAGAGAAACTATAGAAAAGCTTTTGAAAAGATTTGTATGTTATGGTAAAATCGCATACTGTGAAGAAACTAAAGAGCTTATGATTTTAAACTGGATGAAATATAACTTCAGCAGCAGCAAAAATACAATAGCTTGTATAAACAAAGAACTTAAAGAGATTAAACATAAAGAGTTTAGAAATATACTATATAAAATATGTGTTGATAGAGACTATCCTGTGGAAGAGATTTTTAAGGATATTGAAGTTGACATAGATTGTGATGGAGAAAATATTAAAAATAAAACAGAATGTGATGAGAAGGATATTTATGTTAATATTGAGGACGAAGTAAAATACAACAGGAAAAATGCTTGTAAAGATATTGAAGCTGACACAAGCTATGTTGATGAAGGTATTGAAGAGGAGATAGATTATGATTTAGAAAATACTTTTGAAGTAGACGGAGATGAGAAAATTATAAGCCCCTATGAAGGGGCTTATAAGGGGCTAGGGGAAAAAGAAACAAAAAAAGAAAAAGCCTGATAGGTCTATTAATAGGTGCAATACAGCAGCATATGTGTATGTAGACTAAATTCAAGAGTAATAGAGTGCCGAGGTGAACAGGGCCATACTTTTTGACTTGAGAGGAATAAAGAAGTATAGAGCAGTATGCAGATGTGAGGGTATTTTTGTATAAGGACGAGCACTGCCTAAGAATAGTGAAAGCAATGGGATTATTGAGTTTATTGCGGCAAAGAATGGGAGCGGTCAGCTTAAGATATTACTTGTAAAGTAGGCTGGCAGAAAAGAATTTTTAGCTGTCAAATGAGGCAGGCGCAATAACAGCTCCCTAATGGATTTTATATGCTAATTATGTAGTTTTGCCCATAAAAATAAAGGCAAATAGCATTATTTGTAGAATATATAGTACAGTAGATTATGTTTAAAATAGGAAGTTCAATACCTTATTTATTATGATTCAAAAAGTGTCGTAATAGTAAGATAAAACGTGAAAACTGTAATTTATAGTGACACATTTTTACTATAAAAAATTAGGAGAGTTAAATATGCAAAATTTGATATTAACACCTACTGGATTTACTAATAAAAACATTGTTCACGCAGAAGAAGGTACAGAATGTGGATATTTAAATACAAGTGATTGTCCTAATATTAAATTAACGGACAATCAAGCCATAATAATTACAGATAATGATATTGCTATAATTGAGTAAAAAATCAAAAATTCGTATTTTTCCTATTTTCTGTTACAAGGGCAATTAATTAAGATATAACTTGTTGTAGGTAGTGAAATTAAGAAGGCTTGGTGTAACTTATAATTGTACGTAAAATTGGACATATGTGATGTATGCTAATTCATAAAATATACGCTATCACATTGTATAGCAGATAATAAACAAGGTTAATTAAACATCATTGCTAATGGATTAGAGTTTATCGCAGATTGTAATTGATGATCATCGATATGTGTATATATCAGTTGTAGCAACACTTTCATGACCAAGGATTTGTTGTAGAGAACGAATATCTACTCTGCCATATTTATACATAAGAGTAGCAGCTGTGTGACGAAGTTTATGCGTTGATATAGAATTTGTGTCAAGTCCAGAAGAAATAACATATTTTTTTACAATGTTTTGGATAGCCTTTGTAGTAATACGTTTATTATTTCTGGATATAAATAGAGCATTGTCAGAAATTTTAATGGAATTTCTAATATGTAGCCAATTATTAATAGCTTTTTTAGCAGCAGGTGTTAGAAAAATTTTACGTTTTTTATTACCTTTACCGACTACAGATAAAATATCATTATTTACTTGGTCTATGTTTAAACTAGCTAACTCAGATAATCTTAATGCACAATTAAGAAAAATAGTTATTATACAATATATGAAGAGCTGTGTTTGTAGAAAAGAAATAGACTGGTATAGAAAAAGCATAACAAAAGGCTATCAACAAATAATAGTATTATTGTACCTTAATTTTCAGCGTTTTGATTAAGGGCACTATGCTTGCCGTAGTAAAGAATTTTCAATGATGTATTAGCAAGGAGGAAGGAATTATGAGTGGTATATTTAAGGCATACGACATAAGGGGTATCTACAACAAAGAGTTTAGTAGGGACGATGTGTACAGGATAGGATATTTTATCCCTAGACTTCTGAAAGCTGATAAAGTGCTTGTAGGCCGCGACTGCAGGGTGTCGTCGGATAAGGTATTCGAATACCTTTCAAAGGGTATAACCGACAGTGGGGCAGATGTTTATAACATAGGATTGTCCACAACTCCAATGGTTTATTTTGCAACAGCCAGGCACGGGTTTGATGCGTCGATACAGATAACAGCATCTCATAACCCTAAGGAATATAATGGGCTTAAGATTTCCAGAACAGGTGCCTTGCCCGTTGGAATTGATTCAGGCCTTGCTGAGCTTGAGAGCATGGTAAGAAATAATAAAATAGAAGTAGCAGGTAAAAAGGGAAAGGTAGTAGATTTTAAAATAAGAGAGGAATATATTAATTTTCAAAGAATACATATGCTGGACCTCTCGAGTCTTTCCATAGCAGTTGACTGCTCCAATGGCATGACTTCTTTGATTATAAGGGATATATTGGGAACATCACCCCATTACATATTTGATACACTGGATGGTACATTTCCCAACCACGAACCCAATCCTCTAGACGAAAAAAATGTAGTAGATCTCCAAAGAGCAGTTGTTGAAAACAAATGTGATGCAGGGGTTATATACGATGGTGATGGGGATAGAGTTGTTTTTGTTGATGAGAAGGGGAGATTTATTCCGCCGGATATTATGATTGCTGTAATTGGCATGTACTACCTTGAAAGGGAAAAGGGTAATGTTCTTTATGATATCAGGACATCAAAGGCAGTTTCGGAATGCATAACGAAATTGGGAGGCGAGCCTCATATGTGGAAGGTGGGGCATGCTTTTGCAAAGGTAAAGCTCAGAGAGATAAAGGGTATCTTTGGAGGCGAGCTTGCAGGCCATTACTACTTCCGGGACTTCTTCAACTGTGACTCTGGAATTTTTGCAAGCCTCATATCATTGAATGTAATAAGTAGAGTAAAAAAAGAAGGAAGGCTTTTTTCCGAATTGATTGATTCCATAAGGAAATACCCTAATTCAGGGGAGATCAACTTTCGCATAGAGCAAAAAGATGAAGCCATGGAAAGATTAAAAAATGAACTCACACAAAAGGAAATAGCAGTAGCATTCTACGACTTTGATGGCTACAGGATAGAATTCAAAGACTGGTGGTTTAACGTGAGAATGTCCAATACTGAGCCATATCTTAGGCTGGTGGTTGAAGCAAACAGCGAAGATTTGCTTGAGAAAAAGCTATCTAAACTTAAAAGTATACTTGGAGAGTTTAAGTAAATATAATATATGTTTTAGCTAATAAGGCACATTAGAAAATCCAATGTGCCTTAAAGTCCGAATTTCTATATGTTTATATGGACAGGGGACAGGTACAATGTCTCAGGCGTACTGCAAATCACACAATAATAAAATTGCATAATTTAATTGAAAACCGTATCATAGGTAATGTGAGGTTTCTAGGTATAGTTGAACTTCACATTATCTATAAAAATTGGTATGCTATATATCTACCAGTTAGGCTAATAATCAGAAGTTAATACTTTAATGGTAGAGTGGTCAAATTGTAAATTAATTTAGGATGTTAATTCATAGGAGGGATTCATGGCTTG
This sequence comes from Clostridium sp. OS1-26, assembly GCF_030915445.1. Taxonomy (GTDB): domain Bacteria; phylum Bacillota; class Clostridia; order Clostridiales; family Clostridiaceae; genus Clostridium_AM. Next base: position 5,459,627 of record NZ_CP133264.1, on the reverse strand, counting down.
GAGCAAAATGAAGCAAAGTCTAGAGAGTTTTCTTTGCCCTGCATTATATGGCAGGGTAGAATATAGTGCCACTAGCTACCGATATTTATCTGATAAAGCGGGGCAATGCTATATTAAAGTAGATAAAAAGAACATATTCAATATGAGTGATACAAGCACCTTAATCAGATGGTATCAGACAGAGCAGGAAATAAAGGATGATTCGGATATTCAAATTTCTATAAATAGTGAGGAAATTGAAACGGTCAGAAAAGATACAAATGGGACAGTCCCAGAGGATCGGTTAAAAGTAATTGCAAGAAATAGAAAAATATCAGAATATGCAAAGGAAATGTTATCCGTACAGGCAGCATTAAGCAAATCAAATTTTAATGTTGTAGCAAATAGATTTTTAACTATTTCTATAGAGGAAAGTCTAGAGAGTAATGATATCTTATTGAATATTTTGGCCTTGGTGGACAGACGAGTGGGAAAAAAGCGACTTTTAAACATGGCCGAGAAAATGAAGTTGAAGCACCCAATTGTACAGTATTTTTATGAATTGCGGCTTAGTACTCTTGATATGGGGAACTGATTCCTAATCTATGTTCAGTAAAAGGTAGTATAAATTTAATTTATCAGCTTCCAATTATCCATATTAATTGGACAAAATGTAGTAATTCTCATTAGGCTAATAATGGGGAGTTTATGTATATAAAATGTACATTATAATTTTCAATATTTCGATTTAGAAAGTGTCATCAATGTGGTAAATGATGACACTTTTTATTCACATAGTTTTATTATTAGGCTGGGATTTAGCAAAGAAGAAAGATATCGTTAATAGAATAGTAAAATTTTGCGAAGGAAGACATATAGTTGATTAAATCTTAATATTGTGCTAAAATTAGTTTATAATTTTAAACTTGTAAATCATAATTTAATTATATATTTAAGTTTTCTAGGGTTCCGCAGTTTGTAACTGGCAGGTCCGAGAGAAAACTCACAGTTGACTGTGTACACGGAAGGATAAAAGCCTGGGAGATATTTAATAATATTTCTATGGCTTTTTTATTTTTTATTGTTGAGGAGGTATATTCTAATGAAAAAATTTGTTACTGAAGATGACTTTTGGAACCTATTTCCCAATGCAAGGATTGGTGTTGTTGCTTGCCATGGCATAGATAACTCTATAAAAGATGAAGAACAATATAAGGAAATGATTTCAAAAGCAGAAAAAGAAGCTTTAAACCATCTACATAATGCAGAATTCAGTAGTAACGAAGTTATAAAAGTATGGAGAGAGGCGTTTCAAAAATTTAAAACAAAGAAAGGTGCAAGGTCATCGATTGAGGCATTACTAAAGCGTGTGCATAATGGAAACCATTTAGGAACTATTAATCCTCTGGTTGATATTTACAACTCTATTTCATTAAGATATGGATTGCCCTGTGGTGGTGAAGATATCGATACATTTGTTGGGAATATAAGATTGACTAAGGCAGTTGGAAATGAAAAATTTGTTACATTAGGAACGGATGAAAATGCACCACCATATGAAGGTGAAATAGTATATAAAGATAATGAAGGAGCAATTTGCAGGTGCTTTAATTGGCGCGAATCAGTAAGAACAATGCTCACTGAAAATACAAAGAATGCTTTTTTGTGCATTGAATTAATTGATGAAAGAAGATTAAAAGAGTTTGAGAATGCTTTAAAAGATTTAGCAAAAATGGTACAGGATAACTTAGGTGGAACATGTAACATTTCAATTCTTGATATTAACAATAAAGAAGTATTAATAATGTAATTTGAGGAGGTTAAAGGTCTAAATGACCTTTAACGGGCAACCTGCGAGCGGGAGCGAGCAAGATTAGGTCGCCCCGTGGGCGAAGCCAAAGGTCTAAATGGACTTTAACGGGCAACCTGCAAGCGGGAGCGAGCAAGATTAGGTTGCCCCGTGGTCGCAAGATAAAGTCCTAAATGGACTTTAACGGGTAGTCTACTGGTGAGAACTAGTGAGATAGACTACCCAGTGTCGTAAGAAAGGAGAAAAAGGTGATGGGTGGTTTCAGTTATAAAGATAATTATATTGAAGATGGAAGAAGGGTACTGGAAGTTAACATACTTCCAGAAAAGCATTGTAACTTTGACTGTATATTTTGTCCTATTGGAAGGTCGCAAAATAAGGTAGATACCCAAAAGTCATTTGATGAAATAGATAGTTCATTGAAAGAACTAGAAAGCATGATGGAGAATACAAAAGCAGAATTAATCTTTATTAACTCAAAAGGAGAAGCCTTAGTAAATGATAAAATTGGTGATATTGTTGACTTTATCAAAGTAAAAGGTTTACCTGTAAGACTGCTTTCTAATGGATATTTACTAGGCAGAGATGAATATATAAAAATTGCTAATAAATGTGATGAGGTTGTTGGAGAGATAAAAGTAATAACAGAAGAAGATTTTCAAAAAGTCCAAAGACCGATTGAAGGTTATACGTTAGCAGAATATATTTCAAACATGGTTTCCTTTAATAAGCAATACGAAGGGAAATTTATATTTGAAATTACTATCATTAAGGGCTATAACGATGATGAAGAATCAATTCAGAAGATAAAAAATATTATTAAGGAAATATCTCCTAACAAGATAATTATTGCAAGAATGGAAGATGAAAGATTTAAGAAAAAACTTGGTATAACTGATGAAAGACTTGAGGAAATTTCAAATGCATTACTAAATATTTAGTAATGCTAATAAACAATATTCTAATTTGCATTTCTAATGATGAACCATATAATATATTTATACATAATACAGGCAACTATTTTTTATGAAAATAGTTGCCTTGTTATTTAATGTTCCATTAGATCAGTTAAAGAGACCTCTTGTTCACTTTTAGGGTTGTTTAGAGGATGTATTTTAGCAGTCTCTTTATTGTCGTCTACACTTTCGATGTAAATTCGTGTTCCATTATGTGTTACATCAGCCATAATTGTTGATGAAGCAATTTCCTTTGCGCGTACTTTATCCATGGTAATAACCTCCACTTATTATTTTTTAGACAATCATAATTTTTACATTAAACTAATAAAATATTCTTTAATTATAGGAAAAGTTTCTATGAATTAAGTTTATCAGAAATAACGTGGAGTTATTGAGATGCAGAACATAAAAGAAAGAGTTGAAAGTGCTTTAATAAAAGCTGGAGAAGTACTTTCTACTTCAATTATGAATAAAAATATGATTGAAGAAAATAGAAGTTACTTTTGTAATTTTTTAATAATGCTTTATGTAAATATATGTTTTTATCTTAAACTTTATGTGGCTGTTTTTCTTTTGTCTAATTGAAAGGATATATTTAAGATTAAGCCAGTTTTTTATTTAATTTACGTGTATTTTAACAACAGGGTAAGAATAAATTATAATATAAACTCATTATTATGGGTTGGGAAAAATTGCTTTTATACAGAGGGATTACAAAATGAATAAGAACAAATATATAATGAGGTGATATAAAATGATTATCCAAGGTATCAATTACTCTTCTGATTCCGAAGCTAGGGAGTCAATAGTGGATATTGGACGAAGAATATATGAAAAAGGGTTTGTAGCAGCAAATGATGGGAATGTTAGCTGCAAAGTTGGCCCTAATACCATATGGGTAACTCCTACAGGTGTATCTAAAGGTTTTATGAGCACTGACATGATGGTAAAGACGGATATGGATGGTAACATAATAGAAGGAAAACTAAAACCAACCTCCGAATTGAAAATGCATTTGCGTGTTTATAAAGAAAACCCTGATATTATGGCAGTAACTCATGCACATCCTCCAATTGCTACTTCTTTTTCAATTGCTGGAATTAGCTTGGATAAACCAATTCTGCCAGAGGGAATTGTTCAATTGGGAACAGTTCCAGTAGCTCGCTATGCTACTCCTGGAACACAAGCTGTTCCTGATTCAATAGCGCCTTACTGCAAAACACATAATGCTGTACTTTTGGCAAACCACGGTGCCCTAAGCTGGGGAAAAGATATTTACCAAGCTTATTATAGGATGGAATCAGTAGAATATTATGCTAGTATACTTCTGTATACAGGCTATATAATCGGAAAACAAAATGAACTATCACCTAGTCAAGTTGAAGAATTATCAGGTGCCAGAAGCAATTCAAATGGAAAGTAGGGGCTTTATGAGTAATAGAGAGTTAAAAGTATTGGCAGTGGCAGATCCAGCAGTAAAAGTTTATGTTAATGCAGCGATAAGTATAGGAAATAGTGAAGATATGTCAGCTGTTGCAATGAAAGCTGCAAAAATAAGAATTGACTCATTGTTAACTAATTAAAAACCCTAGAAATTTAAGACTGTACATAAATTTGTGTACAGTCTTATTGCTGTACGTTTTTTAATTCAATTGTTTGTATTTTTCCATCAATAATTTATGTTAACTTTTATCCTTTCATCTTTATGTTCTATTGCTATGCCTGAACCACTGGATTTAAGAGTATAAGTTTTTCAATTGAATGAGTGCTATCAAAATTATTGGTTAGTTTTCCTCAATTTTCATTCCCCCAATAAGATTAATAACTACATCATGAATAATAATACAATCAGTATATGCAAATAATGGTATATTTGTCAACTGGAATTAATAAAATTATTATGTATAGACAAGGCATAAAATAAAAAAAGGGGGACAGGTTTTTATGAAAAAGATACTAGCTTTGACGTTAACAGCTTTAATGTGTATATCTTTGTCTGCATGTGGTAGTGGACAAACTTCAACTCAAACTTCAACGGATTCTGCACCAAAAGCAGGAGACACAGCATCTTATGCTAAGGCTCTAAAGGGTAAAAGAGTTGCAGTTGTTCGTAATCTTGCAGCTGGTGACCATACTCAACAATTTTTAGATGGTTGTGTATCGGAGGGTAAAGCGCTTGGTTTTACAGTTGATACTTTTGTAACAGATGGTGATGATGCTAAAGCTCAGGAGGTTACAGCTCAATGCATCCAAAAAGGATATGACGGACTTATAGTTTCCCATGCTCAGTTATCTTATGCGTATAATATGTTAAAGCCTGCTATAGATAAGGGAATGAAAGTAGTTACATTTGATAGTATGCCATTTAAAGATGGTGATGCAAAAGGTCAATTACTTGAAGGTGTAACTTCGACAGCACAGGATGACAATGCTTTAGCAAGTCTATCACTTGGATTCATGATGGAAGATTTTGAAAAAAATGGTGGAAAGTATCCTGTGAAAGTCTTAAAGACATTTATGGGACCTGGAATACCACCTCTAGATAGACGTAATGTTGTTTATACAAAATTAGAACAAGAAGGCAAGATTAAAACAGTTGAAGTTATTGCTCCATCAGATACAGCAAATGTTCGTGGTGATATGACTAATAAAACTTCTGCTATTCTTCCTAAGTATCCAAAAGGATCTGTAGATGCTATTTGGGGTTGCTATGATGAGCTTGCAAAAGGTGTATTACAAGCATTAAACGATGCTAAAAGAACAGATATTCCTATGTATACGATTGACATATCTAATGATGATATTCAATTAATGCTTAAAAATAAGGATGTATGGAAATCTACAGCTGCTGTTGACCCTAAATTAATCGGTATTGTTGACACTAGACTATTAGCTAAGAAATTCTTGAATTTAGAGACTCCACAGTATTTTAACTTAAGTGCAAACTTAGTTAAAACATCACAATTATCTTCAAATGTTAACATGACAAATCTTAAAACTGTTATAAATGGTTGGGGTGATCCTAATTCAAAAGAGGGCGCACTTAAAGAGCCTTGGATGGATGAAGTTAAGAAGGTTAACGGTCAATAATCCTAAAGATAATAAGTAATATTTAATTATATGTGAGGGTGAAGCAAATGGATAAAATTAAACTAGAAATGAAGAATGTTTCTATTGAGTTTCCAGGGGTTAAAGCTTTATCTAACGTTAATTTCAACCTTGAGGGTGGAACAATCCATGCGCTTATTGGTGCGAATGGTGCAGGCAAGTCAACTTTAATGAAAGTCCTAGCAGGTGCTAATTCAAATTATACAGGAGAGATTTTTATAGACGGGGGATCGGTTGAAATCCGGTCCCCTAAAGGTGCAAAAAATCTTGGCATTGAGATTGTATTCCAGGAGGTAGATACGGCTTTAATTCCTTATCTTACTGTTGCAGAGAATGTTATGTTTGGTTACATTGTAAACAAAATGGAAAAAAAACATTTGGTTAATTGGAATGAAATACGGGCAGCAGCCAGTGATATTCTAAAAAAATTAAATTTGGAACTTGATGTTAGACGGTTAACTTCAGACTTGACCTTGTCAGAAAAACAGATGGTGCTTATTGCCAGATGTGTAGTTGAAAAATGTAGAGTGCTAATTTTGGACGAGCCTACTGCTCCTTTGTCTGATTCAGAAACTAAAGAATTATTTAGGATCGTTCGTCAATTAGCAAAAGAAGGTGTATCTGTAGTATTTATATCACATAGAATTAGTGAATTATTCGAAATCTGTGATTCAATCACTATAATGCGTGATGGCCAAGTTGTTACCAGTATGCCTATTACGGAAGAATTAGAGCAGAGTAAAGTGATTGAATTGATGCTCGGTCAAAAGATTACTGATCAATATATAAAAAAACAAGCTGCTATTGGTCCTACATTATTAGAAGTGAAAAACCTTACAGAGATAAATAATCTGGTTAAAAACATAAACCTAACAATCAATAAAGGAGAGATAGTTGGAATAGCAGGTTTAGTTGGTGCTGGAAAAACTGAACTTTGCAAAACACTATTTGGTGCCTTAAAGCAAAAAAACGGAACTATAAAATTAAATGGTAAAGAAGTTAAATATAAAGATCCAAATGGAGCGGTAAAATGCGGATTTGCTCTTGTCCCGGAAGAAAGGCGAAAGGAAGGCGTATTAATTACTGATCCTATATATCGTAATATTAGTATTGCATCTATAAAAAAATATGCCAAAGCTCTTTCAATAGTAGATAAAAATAAAGAAAAGAAGGATGCCCGTACAATGATTGCTAACCTTGGAATTAAGACACCATCAGAGAATCAAATAGTTGCATTATTGTCAGGTGGTAATCAACAGAAGGTAGTCCTAGGAAAATGGTTGAATTCTGAATCAGAAATCTATATTTTTGATGAGCCAACGAAAGGTATTGACGTTGGTGCAAAACGTGAAATGTATGAACTAATTGAACGATTGGCAGCACAAGGAAAAGGTATATTATATGCAACTTGTGAATTTCAAGAAATACTATCAATTGCAGACAGAGTGTATGTAATGTTTGATGGGGAGATTATTAAAGAATTGAACAAGGTATCAGATACTGATGAGAAGGAACTGCTATATTATTCAATGGGGGGAGAATCAAATGAAAGAAGAAATAGTTGAAGATAAGAAGAAAAGCAAGTCTTTAATGAAGTTTATTACTAAATGGGGTACTTTTATAACAATAGTAATTCTATTCATATTCTTTACGTTTGCCAACTGGAATAGCGCTAAAAATTCAAGTGTTTTCTTAACTTATGATAACATGATAACCATTGTTAGGAGCATATCAATTACAGCAATTATAGCAATAGGATTGACTTATTCGTTAACTGTCAATGGAATGGACTTGTCAATTGGTGCTAATGCGAACTTTGCAGACTTTTTAGTTATGTCAATGTTTGTTTGGCACAGTATGGGTATATGCACATCTATTGCTCTATCTATAGTGATTTGTCTAGTCATCGGATTAATTAACAGTTTTCTAATAGTAAAAATGAAGATACCAGATATGGTTGCAGCCCTATCTACAATGTTTATGTTTCAAGGCGTTGCAATGACATATTCAAATGGTGGGGCTATTACTGAGCGTATGATGATGAAAGGTGGTAAGGCTGCTTTAGGCTTAGCACCACCTGCATTTAGAGGTCTAGGTAAGGAGCCTTGGATTATTGTAATCATGCTCATAGTAGTGTTATTTGCACATTTCTTTTTAAACTACACTAAGTATGGAAGATATATGTACGCAGTTGGAGGCAATCCCGAAGCGGCAAGGCTATCAGGTATTCCTGTTAATAAATATAGAATACTAGCTTATTTATTGTCTGCAAGTTTTGCAGCATTAGGAGGTATATTGATTGCTGCACGAGTTGGCACAGCTCAGGTTAATGCTGGAGCTGCATATTTAATGCCTGCTGTGGCAGCGGCATATATTGGATTCTCCGTTGCTGGAGCAGGAAAACCTAACGCATTAGGCACCTTGGCGGGAGCGGTATTGGTAGGCATGCTGGAAAACGGATTAATTATGATGTCTGTCCCATATTATGCGATGGATATTATAAAGGGTGCAGTGTTAGCAATAGCTTTAGCACTTACTTATGCTACTAAAAAAGAGACTTAGCAAAGAATTTTCTCTAATTACTTATAACAAACTTATATAAAATCTAATATACCTAAGAAAGGAAAGGTGAAAGATAATGTCTCGATTTGACGCTTACTTTTTAATGAAAACTGAAGATGTTGGAGAATATGTTCAGGAAAAACTTCGTTATTTTGATGATGATGCGAAATTAGAATCCAAAGAGATAGGTGATGGGAATATAAATTATGTATTCAGAATAAAAGATACTAAATTGGGAAAATCCATTGTTGTAAAACAAGCAGCAGAAGCTTTGAGAATATCAAGTGAAATGAAACTTTCTACTGATAGGGGCAGAATAGAGGCGAAGATACTGCAAATGCAAGAGGAGTATGCTCCTGGGCTTGTTCCAAAAGTATATATTTACGATGAAGTAATGTGTGCCATTATTATGGAAGATATGATTGGATACACTATGATGCGTACTGGATTAATGAATCATGAAATATATCCAAAGTTTGCAGAACATATAACAACATTCATGGTAAATACCTTGCTGCCTACAACTGACGTAGTTATGAACCATAAGGAAAAGAAAGAACTGGTTAAAGAATTTATTAATCCTGACCTTTGTGAAATTACAGAAGACTTAGTTTATAGTGAACCATATATTGATTACAATCATAGAAATAACGTCTTTCCACCGGTAGCAGGTTTCGTTAAGAAGGAATTATATGAAGATAAAAAGCTTCACCTAGAAGTAGCGAAACTAAAATTTGATTTTATGAATAATGCTCAAGCCTTAATTCATGGAGATTTACACACAGGCTCCATATTTATAAATAAGGAGCATACCTTTATGTTTGATCCTGAATTTGCTTTCTTTGGGCCTATTGGATATGATGTGGGTAATGTTATCGCTAATATGTTCTTTACTTGGTGTAATGGAGATGCAACTATTGATAACAAAGAGGAAAAAGAAAAATTCTGTAGTTGGGTTCTTGATACTATAGAAGAAATTGTTGATAAGTTTATAGCTAAGTTTAAAGCAAAATTTGAAGAGAGTGTAACTGAAATAATGGCTAAAAGAGAGGGCTTTCTAGATTGGTATTTAGGAAGTATTTTATCTGACACTGCAGGAGTTGCAGGGCTTGAATCTATAAGAAGAACTGTAGGCATGGCCAATGTTAAAGATATTACTACGATCTCAGATCAAGATAAAAGAGCTAGAGCAGAGAAAATGGTAATTACATTGGCTAAGAACTATATAATTAATAGAGATAAATTCAAGACTGGAGCAGATTATAGAAGGGCAATTAATGAAGTAATCGAAATGTATTCATAAAGTTAAGCTTAAATCAGATTTCTCTTAATCCATATCTGATTCTTAGTTGAAGGAATCCAATCACAGAGCGCGATGGTACTATTAGGTATAGTAGTCGTTGGAAAATAGAATACTTATCGCTAAAACTTATATGAAAGAAAGGAAAAAAGAATATGGACAAGGAAAAATTAATTACAGAGTACGACACGGTAGCTTTAGATGATGAAAATAATGCTTTAGTAATTATCGATCAGACAAAGCTTCCGGGTAAAACAGAAATATTAAGACTTACAAATATAAAAGATATATGGGATGCTATTTATTTGCTTAAGGTTAGAGGGGCACCTGCAATTGGTGTTGCTGCAGCCATTGGAGTATATCTTGCTGCTAAAGAAATCGACACAGACGATTTTGATTATTTCTACAGCCAATTTAATGAGGTGAAAAGTTATTTGGCTTCTTCAAGGCCAACAGCAGTTAACTTATTCTGGGCATTAGACCGTATGGATAACGTTGTTAAAGAAAATAAAAATAAATCTGTTTCAGAAATTAAACAACTACTTCATGATGAAGCAGTTGTCATAAGAGAAGAAGATATTTGGGTGTGTAAACAAATTGGAGAATTTGGACTAACTCTTGTTAAACCTGATGATGGTATTTTAACACACTGCAATGCAGGACAATTGGCTACAGTCAAATATGGAACAGCAACTGCACCTATGTATTTGGGGCATGAGAGAGGTTATAATTTCAAAATTTTTGCTGATGAGACAAGACCTCTTCTCCAAGGAGCAAGACTTACTGCCTACGAATTATTTGAGTCTGGACTTGATGTTACTTTGATTTGTGATAATATGTCAGCTACAGTAATGAAGAATGGCTGGGTTAACGCTATATTTGTAGGATGTGACCGTGTAGCTGCTAATGGCGATGCGGCTAATAAAATTGGGACTTCTGTAGTTGCTACTGTTGCAAAAAGATACAATATACCTTTTTATGTTTGTGCTCCAACCTCTACTATTGATATGAATACCAAGACTGGTGCAGATATTAAAATAGAGCAAAGACCAGCTGAAGAGGTTACAGAAATGTGGTATAAAGAGCGTATGGCTCCAAAAGGTGTTAAGGTATTCAATCCAGCCTTTGATGTTACTGATAATGATTTAATTTCTGGGATTGTAACAGAGTATGGAATAGCCCGAGCTCCATATACAGAAACATTGAAAGAGATATTTGAAAAGAAGAAACGATCAAAGATAGATTTTAAATAAGGGTATATAAATGATAAGTTGGCTAGTTTGCAGAAATTGTATCTAGCCAACTTATTTTTAATGAAGTCGATAATAGGTTATCAGATTATAATCACCTGTTTCAATTAGTTCTCCATTAGGTGAAAATACCTGAATTTTAGCTTTAGGTTCAATATCCTTTATTATCAAATTGATAATTTTCACTGTCAAATTGATAATTTTTTATCAAAATGATAATTTTTAATTGTCGGATTGATAGTAAATTATCAATTTTATATTTTGTGATAGTAGGACAAGCTTTGATGAAGATTATTATTTCGATATTTTTATAAGTTTTTTGTGAAATATATATAAAATGGCTATAAGAAATAGCAGTGTTTACAATTTACTACAGGAAGAAACAGTATTTGACCTTTATTTCTGGCATAAAAATTGCTGTATATTTATATAGTAAAAATTTATATCAATATTAATTCATATAAAATTTATTTGAAGAAGGGTGGAACAACCATGAGTGAAGTAATGAAAACAATGTCTTTTGAAAGAATTCTTGAGCTAGCTCTTCAAGATTATTATACAAAAGGAAAAATATTTGAAGTAGAGGAAAAGGATTTTCATAAGGATATCGATAACAGTATAGAAATGGAGTTTTGTGGAGAATATCTAAGATACCCAGTAGGTCCTGCAGCTGGTCCACATACACAATTAACTCAAAACTTCTTAGCAGCTTATCTAACAGGTTGTAGATATTTTGAACCTAAGACTGTTCAAATAGTAGATGGAAAGCAAATGCAAGAAATGATTGCAAGACCATGTATCGATGTTAAAAATGTAGGATACAATGTAGAATGGTCTACAGAGTTAACAGTTGAAGAAGCAAAAGAAGAATATATAAAAGCTTCAGTATTAATGCAAGTTATGGGTATTGAACTTGGACTATCAGATGTAAAGGATTTTATACTTAATATAAGTGTAGGATATGATCTTGAAGGAATTCAATCAAAGAAGATTTCCGACTTTATTGATGACCTTAAAGATGCAAAGAATACTGAGGCATTTAAAGAGTGTATAGAAGTATTAAAGAAAAACATAAATAAATTCAAAAGATTTAAGCTAGAAGATATAGATAAGATTACTTCAAAGATTACAAATATAGTTACACTTTCTACAATGCACGGATGTAAGGCAAGTGAAATTTTAAATATAGCAAGTCATTTAATATCAAATAAAAAGATAAACACATTACTAAAATGTAATTCTACATTATTAGGATATGATGCTGTAAGAGAAATCTTGGACAATTTAGGTTACAATGATATAGAATTAAAGAGAGAAGATTTCGATCACGATTTACAATTTGATATGGCTAAGGAAATAATAGCTAAGCTATTAGAAACAGCTAAGGAAAACAACGTAAAATTCGCAGTTAAATTAACAAATACACTACCTGTAGTTAATACTAGAAATGTTATGCCAGGCGAAGCTATGTACATGTCTGGAAAACCATTATATCCAATAGCAATAAATGTAGCTAAAAAAATTGCTAATGAGTTTAATGATATAACTATATCTATGTCAGGTGGAATAGATAAAAACAATGTATTAGATGTATTTAATGCTGGAATTGCTCCTATTACTATATCAACATTGTTCTTACAACCAAAAGGATATACAAACAACAATACTGTATTAAATGAAATGAAAAAAGCAGGACAAGCACCTAAGGGATTAAACCTTGAAGCTATAGATGCATTAGCTGATAAAGCAAAGAACGATGCTAACTACAAAAACAAAGGTAATGGAAAAGTTTTAGAAGACAAGCTAGAAACTTTTGACTGCTTAAAGAGCTGTGGAATCTGTGTTGACGTATGTCCAAATAGAGCAAATATGAGAGTTGTTGTTGAAGGACTTACATCTAATTACCAAATAGCTCACGTTGAAAACATGTGTAACGAATGTGGTAACTGCCATATGTTCTGTCCAAAGGGCGGCTTCCCATATCTTAAGAAAACAACTATTTATAAAAATTTAGAAGAATATAAGGATTCAAAGAATGCTGGTTTATTAAGAATTGGAGAAGATAAATTCTTGTTAAGAGAAGATGGAAAAGAATATATCTATGTAGCTAATTCAAAAGAAGATAAGAGCAAATTAGAAATGACTGTTGAAACAATTTTGAAAGATTATTCTTATTATATTGATAACATAGATGTTTTAAGTGAAGAAGAATTAAAAAAATATGTATAAATAATTTTGATTCCATATTAAAGAATTAGAGAAATAAATTATAAGTTAAAAAACTAGGGATTATAGGTTCCTAGTTTTTTGTACGTCCAGCGTGTATGCTGAACTGATAGACTGAAAGAAGCCTATGTCGCCTAACCAACGGGAAGACAATCTGAGAGCAAGGAGTTACTGGTAGCAGTAGGGCCTGAAGAAAGCTTGGAGGAGCAATATCACAAAAAGCCATTTGTCCAATGACAAATGGCTTTAATATTGACACAACAAAATAAAAGTGATATTATAAGTCTGGTGTCATTTTATTTAGAATTTATTTTATAAATCCCTAATTATATTATACACCTTTAAAAAAGCAATGTCAACAGGTTTAATAAATAATCTTACTGAATTATTTATTATAAGGAGGTTAAAGTCCTAAATGGACTTTAATGAGTAATTTTGCTAGGTAAAAGTTCTAAATGAATTTTTACGGGTAACTTGTGAGCGGAAGCGAACATCTTAAGTTACTCAGTTCCCGAAGGGAAAGGAGCAAGGCAAAATTACCCCGTGTGACCACTAAAAGGAGGAAATATTATGAACAATAGCGATTTTGAATGGAAGCTTGAAAATGAATGGTTGCTAGAGGTGCTTAAAGAGGCTCGAAAACAATTTGATGAAAAACATGATTTTAAGGAAAAATTTAAAAAGGATGCCCTCGAAACACAAAAGCAACTTTGGCAGGATATAGGCTCTGTTTCCATAACCAATGGCCTGGAACAGATTGTGGGCTTTATGGAATTTATCGGTACAATGAAATTACAAAAGAGAAGGCACGAGTTTACCAGAAAGCTTGAGGAAAAATACGAGAGAATGCTTTTGTCGCCCTATTTTGCAAGAATGGATTTTGTTGAAAAGGGGGAGGAGAAGGCCGAAAAGTGTTATATAGGAATCTCCAACCTTATTAATGATAATTTTGATTTCCTCGTATATGACTGGAGAGCGCCAATTTCCAGCATGTTTTATGATTACGAAATTGGAGAAGCAAATTATAAATGTCCAGAAGGAACGATATATGGGAACCTTACACTGAAAAGACAGTATAAAATTAATAATGGCAAAATTAAATATATGTTTGATAGTAATCTTAAGATAGACGATGAAGTTCTGCAGGATATCTTGAGTAAAAGTACTGATAGCAAAATGAAGGCTATAGTAACAACTATTCAAAGAGAGCAGAATAAAGTAATTCGTAATGAGGAGTACAAAAATTTGATTGTTCAAGGTCCTGCTGGAAGCGGAAAAACCTCTGTTGCTCTTCATAGAATTGCTTATCTATTATATAAGTATAGAGATAAGATAACACCTCAGAATATAATAATATTTTCTCCAAATGATATTTTTAATGATTATATTTCTAACGTATTACCGCAGCTTGGAGAAGACAATATGTGTCAGACCACGTTTAAGGAATATATGCATAAAGCCTTAGGAAGTGAGCTTAAGAAGGAAAACTACTGCGAGATGATGGAATATATCCTTGACTCAAGGAAGGAAGGCTCCTATCAAAAGAGAATCACCAATATAAAATTTAAGTCTTCCATGGAGTTTATAGATATATTAAAGCAATATGTAGTCTACGTTGAAAAATTCGATAGAAATTTTGTAGATATAATTTTCAGAGGCAATTTAATAATTTCCTCAAAGGAGTTAGAAAAACTATTTTTTAAAGATTATGCGCAGCTTCCGCTGAAAAGGAGACTTCAAAAGATAAGAGAAAGAATTTTGTTCCTTTTAGAGCCTTATGAAAAATATCATATAGAAGAAGTTGCTGATGAACTTAGGGATTCAGGCTCTTATATAGATAAAGAAGAAATTATGGAATGCAGTACAGCTATGATAAAGGACGAGCTGAAAGATATTTACTGTGAAATCAATAGAATGACAGAGTTTGATTTAGTGGATATTTATAAAAAGCTATTTGAGAATCTGGAGCTTTTCTTGAGTAATTCAAATACTAAATACGATGGGAAGAAAATTGACGAAATAAAAAGCTATACTTTAGAAAACCTGAAGGTTCTAAAGCTTAATTATGAGGATCAACCACCTCTTTTATATCTAAAAGGTGCATTAGGAGATCTTCCAAAAACCTCAGAAATCAAATACGTTATTATTGATGAGGCTCAGGACTATACACCGCTGCAGTATGAGATCTTTTATCAGCTTTTTAACCATGCCAGTATGACCATACTGGGCGATTTACATCAATCCATAAATCCATTCATGAATATAGGGGATTATAATAATATTTCTCATATATTCCCTAAAGGTAATACCTGCATAATAAATTTAACCAAAAGCTACAGATCCACAATGGAAATTACTAAGATTTCAAGAAGGCTGATTAATAAGGAGATTGCGGTTGAATGTGTAGAAAGAAGTGGAGAGGAGCCTTTATTACTTGGATTTTCAGATGAAGAAGCTATAAAAGAAAAACTTCTTGAAGATATAAAAATATATAAGGAGAAAGGCTATAAATCTATTGGTATCATAACAAGGACTGTAAAGGAAGCGCAGAATGTATACAGTTTCTTGGAAGACAAGGTTCCAGTTAAAGCAATAATGAAGGATGATGAGGAATATGTGAGTAATACATTGGTAATCCCAGCTTACCTTGCTAAGGGATTAGAATTTGATGTAGTGCTTATATATAATGCAGGAGATGAAAATTACAATTGTGAAGAAGAAAGACTTCTGCTCTATACTGCCTGCACTAGAGCACTTCATGTTTTACACATATACTACTGTGGGAAGATAACACCATTGCTCAAAGGAAATTATTAAATTTAGATCTGTAAATAAAACCAATACAATAGGTACAAACTTTAAATTCAAAGTCTTAAGTAAGTAGTCTTGGTTTAATCCAGGGCTATTTGCTTTTTATTATTAAACATAAACTTTAAACTTCCATATGATTGAGTACTTCCCAACACTTTTGAGAGATTTCACATTTATAACACTCATTACCACATGACCTAAAGGCTTTAGAATCTTCAAAATCTTGATATGTTATTTCTTCATCCTCTTTGTTTTGGTTATTCCCAACTTTGTATAAAGTACATAGTATTACAAATGATAAAAATATTGAAATTGATATTATTCTAATTGCCATAAATACACCCTCTTTCTACATAATTACATTTAATATATATTATAATACAATTAAACAATATATTCAATGTCGTTGTAATGCATTAAGGCTACTTCAAACAAAAATATTTGAAGTAACTAAACTCTTGCTTAAAGTCTATATTTAATTTCATCATACTTAAATGAAGAAGAAAAAGAATAGATAAAAGGATATACTAAAGAAATCTAATAACTAAAATTAGAATACAAAGCAGCATAATTTATGTTTAAAACAGTGGGTACGAAAGCACTATTTATCGTGGTACCAATTTTAAAATAAACAAGATGACAAAATATGGTAAAGATATAGTTATAGCAGCTAAAGCTAAGTAAAGTCAAAAGTATATTTTGTCTTAGTACAGAAAACAATAATAAAGCATCATAATCGGAAGAATTTGAGTAACAATGGCAAGAAATTAATAAGATTGTTCTTCAAAAAATAAATAGACTTATGTATTTGCAGGTGAATATACACTGTGATATAATTATACAAGCTATAAAATTTATATTATTAGAGGTGAATATTAATGAGTAGTATTTCGCATAGGATTGAAAGATTGCCAGTTACACCAATGCTTTGGAGAGTGTTGTTTTTAACAGGTATTGGCTGGCTATTTGACGCCATGGATCAAGGGATGGTATCCGGTGTTATGGCTGCAATTGGCAAATCGTGGAAGCTTACTCCCGCTGATTTAGGCTTATTAGGCAGCGCTTCAGCGGTGGGAATGGCTATTGGTGCCGCTGTTGCTGGGATGGTGGCTGACAAATGGGGTAGAAGAACAGTTGTTGCGTTTACTCTTGTGCTATACGGGGTAGCTAGCGCCCTATCTGGGCTTGCCACTAACTTTACCATATTATTGTTTTTCCGATTTTTAACGGGATTAGGTTTGGGTGGAGAGCTGCCAGCAGCATCTACTTTGGTTAGTGAATTCTCACCTGCTAAAGCACGCGGCAGAATGGTTGTTCTGCTAGAGAGCTTCTGGGCTTGGGGATGGATAGTTGCTGCTTTAATTGCTTATCTTCTAATTCCAGTTTACGGTTGGCGTATTGGATTTTTCTTAGGAGGAATACCTGCACTATATGCAGCTTATTTGAGAAGAAATATTCCAGAGTCTCCTCGATACTTGGAACAAAAAGGGCGTCTTCAAGAAGCAAACGAGATTGTAGCTAAGATGGAACAACAGGCCGGAGTAAACAATAAAAAAGAAACCGTAGCTAATGAGCCTGAAGAGAAGAAGAGCAGTAGTATTACCATTTTTGATCTATGGTCCCCAGCTTATGCTAGACGTACCTTTGTGTTATGGATTCTATGGTTAGGTATTAATTTTGGCTATTACGGATTTGTTTTATGGACCCCGACTCTCCTTGTAGGCAAAGGGTTCAGTTTAGTAAAGGGTTTTGAATTTACATTAATTATGAGCATTGCTCAATTACCTGGATATTACAGTGCAGCCTATCTAATAGAAAAGATTGGTCGTAAATTCGTTTTAGTAGTTTACTTAACGGGTACCGCCTTATCAGCATATTCATATGGTCAAGCGACATCTGTAACTAATGTTCTTATTTTTGGTTGCCTACTTTATTTTTTCAGCCTTGGAGCTTGGGGTGCTGTATATGCTTATACGCCAGAAGTCTATCCTACAAGGGTTAGGGGCAGTGGAGCAGGTTGGGCAGCTGCTGTTGGTCGTATTGGTGCAATTGCCGCCCCTTACATCGTTGGGCTGGTATATCAGACTAAAGGTAAACAGGGTGGTTTCACTTATGTCTTTCTTATGCTAACTATAGTGTTTGCATTGGTAGCAGCAGTAGTTGCTTTAGCGGGTATTGAAACCAAAGGCCAAACTCTTGATGAAATCAATGTGGGTTAATTGTAATCAGGACATCTTTTAGAATTTGTATAATGGTGGATTATTTTTTTACAAGGTAGAAAGAAGCAAGCTTAAAATGAGCCGATATAGTTTTTATGACTATATTGGTTCATTTTCTTTTATCAAAAATGTTTAAGGTGGAACCTTTTCTAGTCAGTGCTATTATGAAAGTGGTTATTTTATTGCGATATAGAAAAAGGGGGATAAGCATGGGCGGTTATAAGGAATGGGCTCAAAATTTCAGCATGGAATGGCTTAGCGAATTAAAGTTCGAGAGGGTTTTCCCTACTCGACTATCATAAACTCTTCAGATAGGGGTTCAATGAGGCTCGCCTCCACCATACATATTGATAACCGTCTGTAAGTGGCTTAGGTAGCTTCTTGCAGGCGGTTGTATTTTTTGGTGGGTGACGATATCTCCACTAAACATTTTGATATTAAAAAAAACGGCAATTGATCTAGTAAGTTATAAAAAATTCCCGGAAATATCGGTATCTTTTAACCGAAACTTATATTGTACGTAACATACAGTTAACATGCTAGAAGTAAAATTAAAATATAAAATTTGAGTCTAAAGAGGATGAGTTAATTTTGAATATGAAAGAAATTTTAAAAGATAATCCTTTAATTGCTGCAGCACAATATGAAAATTTACATCTTGCTGCAGATTCAAAAGTTTCAGCCATATTATTAATGGATGGAAAACTAAATGAGTTAATGGAAAAGAACTTTCAGATGTGCAATGAGAAAAAACCTATATTTTTGCATACAGATTTAGTAAAAGGGCTATCTAATGACAAAGAAGCTATAAGCTTCTTGAAAAAGTATATAAATCCTGCTGGAATTGTATCGACTAAAAGTGTTATGTTGAAGGCTGCTAAAAAGAAAGGTTTAAATACAATACAAAGAATTTTTCTAATTGATTCTAAATCATTAAAAAATGCTATAGAAAGCATTAGAGAAAATGACCCTGATGTAGTAGAAGTTATGCCGGCTTTAGCATATTCTATTGTTGAAATATTAAAAAATGAAATAGATAAACCTATAATATTAGGTGGTTTAATAAATAAGAAAGAACAAATAATAGATGGATTAAAAGCGGGGGCAGATGGTATATCTTTTAGTAGAGGTGATTTATGGAACATAGATATCAAAAATGAACTATAATATATGTATAGTTTGCTCTAGATATCTAACTATTTGCTATCATACAATTAATTTAATAGGATAAGTGATTACTGGTGGAGATTTGTGAAAACCATAATCATCTTTTTTAAAAAACTATGTTTGTAAAGTGTATTTATTGCGAATATAGATAAACGAAAGAAGATGATTTATGGTTTTTTTGAGTCTCCAATTTTTGTTATAAATTTTTAAAAGGAAGGTGTTTTTATAAGAGGAATGTAAAATCTTTTTTACTTAATCATAAAGTGCAATTAATATCAAAATGTTATTGTACATGCATAAATAAAATGTTATGGAGGTATATACATGGAGCAAACAATAGTTAAATCACATTCAAGCGCCAATAGAATTATAACAAAAAAGGGAAGCATAAAAAGAATTGAACCATATTTATATCTTATTCCTTGCTTATTTATTTTTTTAACTTTTACTTATTTCCCTTTTTTCAAAACCATATATCTAAGCTTATTTAATACTAATGCCCAAGGAGAAATAAGTTCCTTTGCAGCATTAACTAATTACACAGATCTTTTTAAATCACCTTCTTTTATAAATAGTATAATGGTTACTTTTAAATTTGTAATTTTAACTACTATTCCATCTATTATATTAGGACTTATTACAGCACTATTATGTAATAATAAATTAAAATTTAAACGGGTATTTAATACAATGTATGCTATGCCAATGGCTGTATCATCTGCATCTGCGTCTATTATCTGGCTGCTTCTTTTTAATCCAAGCATAGGTTTAGTTAACTATATATTAAAAAGAAATATAGGATGGCTTGTAAGTCCATTTTGGGGACTAATTGCAGTATCCATTGTGGCTATTTGGATGAATACCTGTATGAATTTTATATTTATAACTGCAGGACTTAAAAATATTCCAAAGGAGTTAAGTGAAAGTGCCTCAATAGACGGAGCAAATTATTTTCAGTGTTTAAAAAACGTAATTTTGCCATGTCTGTCTCCAACACTATTTTTCGTCTTAGTAATAAACATTATTAACGGATTCCAAACTTTTGGACAAATAAACATTATGACCTTAGGAGGACCGGGAGAGGCTACAAATGTATTGGTTTATTCTATCTATAGAGATGCATTTTTTAATAATAGATTTGGGGCAGCTAGTGCTGAGTCTATAATTCTTTTTGTGATAATGTTCGTTATAACACTACTTCAATTTAGATATGAAAAAAATAAAGTATTTTATAGCTAGTAGGGAGATGATACTAAAATGAAAAAAGAAGTAAATAAATTAATTCTTTATATAGTAAATATTTTATTTGCATTTATAGCCATAGCGCCACTGTTATATGCATTATCTATTAGTTTAATGCCGCCAGAACAGATATTTGCTTTTCCGCCTAAGTTAATTCCACAGAGATTTTATATTCAAAATTATATTGATGCGTTAAGTATAGCACCAATAATAAGATTTATAATAAATAGTTTTGTTGTGTCTTTGTTAGTAACTATTGGTCAAGTTTTAACTTCTTGTATGGCAGCATTTGCGTTTTCTTTTTTCAACTTTAAGGGGAAAAACATATTGTTTACAGCAATGCTAGCTACAATGATGATTCCTGCAGAGTCTATTATGATATCTAATTATTTAACCGTTGGCTCTCTTGGGTGGTTAGATAGTTATAAAGCGCTTATAATACCTTATTTAAGTTCTGCCATGGGAATATTTATGATGAGACAATATTATTTAACACTGCCTAGAGAATTATATGAGGCAGCCAAAATTGATGGCTGTAATAGCTTTAAGTTTTTAACGCATATAGTACTGCCTATGTCAAGACCAGTAGTAGGCTCCTTAGGAGTGTATACTTTTTTAGCTACTTGGAATCAATACCTTTGGCCGCTGCTTGTAACCAGCAATGATACTTCAAGAACGGTACAAATAGGAATAAGTATGCTGCAATTTTCAGAGAATCAGTCCTTTGGTATTATAATGGCAGGTATTGTAATGGTATTACTGCCTTCAATTATAATTTTCATATTTGGACAAAAACAGCTTATAGAAGGTATGACATCAGGTGCAGTAAAAGGTTAATACAATAATTTTATATATTAATAAAAAATAAATGTATTTTGAGAGGAGAAAAATAATGAAAAAAAGATTAATAAGCTTATTAGCAGCATCCCTAATGGTTACTGGTATGCTTGCAGGATGTGGAAACAGTCAGCAGGCAGCTGCTGGAACTGGAAAACCTGTGGAAATCACTTTCTGGCATTCCATGGGAGGAAAGAATGGGCAGGCTATAACAAAAATGGTCAATGATTTCAACAGTTCACATAAGGATATTAAAGTTAACGCCCAATATCAAGGGAAATATGATGAGTCTATAAATAAGTTGAAAAGTGCTAAAAAAGCTAATGGTGGACCTGATGTGATGCAAGTGTATGACATAGGCACTAGATTTATGATTGATAGTAATTGGGCTGTTCCAATGCAAAAATTCATAGATGCAGAAAAATACGATACTTCACAATTAGAACCTAACATATTAGGATACTATACAGTTAATAATAAACTTTATTCAATGCCATTTAATACATCAACCCCGATATTGTACTATAATAAAAATGCTTTTAAAGAAGCTGGCTTAGATCCTAATAATCCTCCAAAGACTTTTGCGGATGTAGAGAAATATTCAGCTGCTTTGACTAAAAAGGATGCTTCAGGAAAAGTTACTCAGTATGGATACTCCATGGCTATATATGGATGGTTTTTTGAGCAATTCCTTGTTAAACAAGGTGCAAACTACGTAAATAACGGCAATGGTAGAGAAACCGCTCCAACAGCAACTGAATTTGACAAAAATGGGGCAGGATTAAAAGTTTTAAATCAGTGGAAGAAGATGGTTGATTCCGGATATGTAGGAAACTTTGGAAGAAATGAAGACGATACTGAAAATGCATTTATTGCAGGAAAAACAGCTATGTATATTGAATCTACAGCGGATTTATCATCAGTTTTAAATGGTGTTGGAGGAAGGTTTGAAGTTGGAACTGCTTTTTTACCAGCCTTTGATGGAATACAAGATGGTGGTGTTTCAATAGGTGGAGCTTCATTATGGGCTTTAGATAGCAAAGATGAAGCAAAACAAAAAGCAACTTGGGAGTTTATAAAATTCATGGTATCCCCCGAAGAACAAGCTTATTGGAATACACAAACAGGATATTTTCCTGTAACACAAAAAGCTTACGACGTTCAGGTTATGAAAGATAACTTAAAGAAAGCACCTCAATTTCAAACTGCTATAGACCAATTACATGCATCACCAAAGACAGCTAAGGGTGCATTAATGTCTGTATTCCCAGAAGCAAGACAAACTGTTGAAACTAATATAGAACAAATGCTTCAAAATAAACAGACTCCTGATCAGGCTATTGAAAATGCAGCAAAAAACATAAATTCAGCAATTGAAAAATATAATACATCTAATAAGTAATTAATTTTTATTCAAAAAACCAGTACTTTACTCTTAAAGTACTGGTTTAACCATAAGTCTATAGGAAATATAAAGAGGAGATTTTAGATATGAAAAGAAGTTTGAATATTGCACATAGGGGCTTTAGTGGCAAGTATCCTGAAAATACTATGATTGCTTTTATAAAAGCTGTAGAAGCTGGTTGTAATGGTATTGAAACAGATCTTCACATGACAAAGGATGGAATTATAGTTATTTGTCACGATGAAACTATAAATAGAACCACCAATGGTGAAGGCTTTATTCATGATTACACTTATGAAGAACTGTGTAGATTTGATGCAGGAATTAAATTCAGTGAAGAATTTCGAGGAGAAAAGATTCCGAGTCTTGATGAATTTTTAGATTATGTAAAAGATAAGAATTTATTATTAAATCTAGAGTTAAAAAATGACATAATAGCATACAGTGGATTGGAGAAAAAGGTAATAGATAAAGTATGTGAATTTAAACTAGAAAAAAACGTATTATTATCCTCTTTTAATCATTATTCCATGATTAGAGTAAAGCAATATAACCACAGTATAAAAACAGGTTTGCTATATGAGGCGATTCTTTACAATGCCCATGAATATATAAAAACAGTGGGAGCGGATGCACTACATCCTTCCTTTCCAGCAATGATGGATGAGAAAATAGTTAATAATATTAAGAAAAATGGAATAATGATCAATGCATATACAGTAGACGATGAGAAGCATATGAAGAGGTTGATAGAACTTAAGATAGATGGAATTATAACGAATTATCCAGATAAGCTAAATAAGGTTTTGCAAGGAACAAATTGTTTATGATTTTTCTAAATAAACCAATATATAGGATGGTGTAATATGGCTAAAGTAATTATAAAAAATATGAATAAGTGCTATGAAAATGGATACAATGCAGTAAAGAATGTAAATTTAGAAATTGAAGATAAAGAATTTGTGGTATTAGTTGGACCTTCAGGATGTGGAAAATCCACTACTCTTAGAATGATAGCTGGATTAGAAGATATATCCTCAGGAGAACTTTATATAGGAGATACGCTTGTAAATGATATAGAGTCTAAAGATAGAGACATTGCTATGGTGTTTCAAAATTATGCTTTATACCCTCATATGAATGTCTACAAAAATATGGCATTTTCACTACAGCTGAAAAAAATGGACAAAAATGAAATAGATAAAAGAGTTAAGGAAGCAGCTCAGATATTAGGACTTAATGACCTTCTTACTCGGAAACCAAAGGAGTTATCTGGGGGACAAAGACAAAGAGTTGCTTTGGGAAGAGCAATAGTTAGGGAACCTAAGGTATTTTTAATGGACGAACCCCTATCTAATTTAGATGCAAAACTTAGAGTAACAATGAGAGCTGAGATTTCTAAGCTGCATAAAAAATTAAATACTACTTTTGTATATGTTACCCATGATCAAACGGAAGCTATGACAATGGGAACTAAAATTGTGGTAATGAAAGATGGCGTAGTTCAACAGGTAGGCTCGCCAATGTCTATTTATGAAAAACCAACAAATATGTTTGTAGCAAGTTTCATAGGAAGTCCTCAAATGAACTTTATTGATGTAAAGATCATTAAGGAAAATAACATGGTTCTAGGAATAATAGAAGAAAATAAGTTTCAAATTGCAAAGGATAAAGTTGAGAAACTAGAAAAAGGTGGATATATAAATAAAACTATAAAGCTGGGTGTAAGACCAGAACATATGTATTTGTCAAATAAGGTGGAAGGAAAAGAAAAAGATTATATTATAATGGAAACTGAGGTAGAGCTAATTGAGCTTTTAGGTTCAGAAGCATATCTATATTTGAATTTACATGGATATAATGTTACAGCAAGGGTGCCAATGGATATAAAGTTTAAAGTAGGAGATAAAATAAAAATTGCCATAGATAATAGCTATATTCATAGTTTCGATATTGAAACAGAAAATTTAATATTCTAGCAAGCTCGAAGTAAGCTAGCTATTAAATTTATCTTCGTCAAAACCATATATATACATAACCGCCTGCAGATGGCTTAAATAGCTACTTGTAGGTGGTTATGTTTTTTTGATTTGCAAGAATAGCACTAATTGTTTTGTTTTCAGCAGTGAAAGTATAGTCTTAACACAAACTTATACTATAAATAACATTCCTTTAACATATTATAAGTAAGATAAAAGTATAAAATTTTAGTGAAAAAGGGTGAATTAAATTTAAATATGATAAGTTATTCTGATTTATGTTTACTCAATTGTGATATAGAAGATAATATACAAAAGTTAATAAGTTATGGTGCAGATAGCATAGAGTTAATGATGGATGGGCAGTATTGGTGTGATACGGAATCAACTATTTGTAATTTAAGCCAAATCCTTAATAAGTATAAAGTAGAATTTTCTATACACCCTCCAACTTGGAATACAAATTTAACTAGTGAAAATAAGCTTATAAGTGAAACAACTTTTAATGAACATAAAAAAGCTATATTATTTGCTAAAGCAATAAATGCTAAATATATAGTTATCCATCCAGGATTCTACTATTCATCTGCTTTTGGTAAAGAAAATACTAAAAAGAGGGCCTATGAGCTAGTGAGTAGGTTAAATAAGATGGCAAAACAATTAGGAATTAAGCTTGCTGTTGAAAATGTTGGATGTAACGGAGATTCTCTATTTACTCAGGAGGAATATATAAAATTTATTGAAAACGTGGATGATAACATAGGCTATCTTATTGATACAGGCCATGCTCATATAAACAAATGGAATATACCTGAGTTAATAGAAAAAACTGAAGATAGATTAATTGCATTACATTTACATGATAATTTTGGGGAAGCTGATGAACATAATCCTATTGGACAAGGTAGTATAGATTGGGAAAGTATTTTTAAAGTTTTAAAGAATACATCATTAAATTTTAAGCTTGTTTTTGAATATAAAACTGGTACAGAAGGTTCAATTATGAGGAAACATAAGGATATGTTGTTAGATTGTTTAGGAAGAGTTAAATAGAAAAAAGATTAGTGGATTTCATCCATTGTGCTTTGCCTCCACCAGTAAAACTCTCGACAGAGATGTTGAGGGTTTTTATTATTTTATTGTCATGAGTGCGCTATAAAATTTTTCTTTAAGCTTTATCATTTACCAGTATATTTACTATTACGAGGGGAGAGGGGAGGGCTTTATAATTATTAAACATTAATTAATATTAGGTAGATAAGAAAAAAGAAGGCTGATATAATGTTTTTAGAATATTTATAAAGGAGTTATTAAATGAAATACTATTTAGCACCAATGGAAGGAATTACGGGATACATATATAGAAATTCTTATGAAAAATTTTTTAATAATATTGATAAATACTTTACACCTTTTATTGTTCCAAATAATAGTACAAGCCTTAAAACTAAAGAATTAAGAGACATTTTGCCTGAAAATAATAAAGGAATGAATATAGTGCCTCAAATACTTACTAACGATTCAGAAGGTTTTATTACTACTTCTAGAAAATTACAACAATTGAGTTATAACGAGGTTAATTTAAATTTAGGCTGTCCTTCTGGAACGGTTGTTTCAAAAAATAGAGGCTCAGGATTTTTAGCCAAAAGAGAAGAACTGGATACGTTTTTGGATGAAATATTTAAAATAGATGATATGAAAATTTCTATAAAAACTAGAATAGG
Organism: Clostridium sp. OS1-26; assembly: GCF_030915445.1. Lineage (GTDB taxonomy): Bacteria > Bacillota > Clostridia > Clostridiales > Clostridiaceae > Clostridium_AM. The sequence continues at coordinate 5,433,049 of NZ_CP133264.1, read as the reverse complement.
AAAAGATAATCCAGAAGAGTTTTATGAGTTAATAAAAATTTACAATAAATATCCTATAGAAGAATTAATCATTCATCCTAGAACACAAAAAGATTTTTATGGAAATAAACCTAATTTAGAGGCGTTTAAAGATGCATTATCTTTAAGTACTAACTCAGTATGTTATAATGGTGATATTTTTACTGTTGATGATTGTGATAAATTAATTAAAGCTTTTCCAGAACTAAAAACAGTTATGATTGGAAGAGGTATACTAGCCAATCCAGGGTTAATGGATTCTATAAAAGATAATACTAATTTAGATAAAAAAGTTTTAAAAGACTTTCATGATGAAATTTTAAATACATACATAGAAGTATATAATGAAGATAAAAATGCAATATTTAGAATGAAAGAACTATGGGGATATATGATTTACATTTTCTCAGATAATAAAAAATATGCTAAAAAAATAAAGAAGTCACAAAAGTTAAGTGATTATAATGCAGCTGTCTTAAGTTTATTTGCAGAACAGGAAATCATAGAAGGGGCTGGATTATTTTACAATCAATATTAAGTTATGTAATGTAATTATGTTTTACTTAAAATGTTTGGAAGGATAAGGAAGACAGAGAATCTTTTATTATTGACTACACTATACCTATAAGATATACTTAAATAAAAAAGAATAAAAACGATCATGTAACTGGCGGAAATGGAGTTTACCATAGGGAGCATGATTGAAGAAGAATATCGACCGCCTGGGTAAATATAAATTTATCCAGGTGGTTTTTTGTTTTAATTTATTTTTGGAGGTTATTTTTATGAAAGATTTTGAAATTGTACTTAAGTATGGATGTAATCCTCATCAAAAGCCAGCTAGAGTTTATACAAAAGGCGGAAAATTACCTTTTAAGATTCTAAATGGAAATCCAGGCTATATTAATTTTATGGATGCTTTTAATTCATGGCAGTTGGTTAAGGAGTTAAAACAAGCAACGAAGCTTCCAGCGGCTGCGTCCTTTAAACATGTAAGTCCAGCAGGTGCTGCAGTAGGGATTCCTTTAAGTGACGCATTGAAAAAATCATATTTTGTTGAAGATATAGAGTTAACTCCTGTTGCCGCTGCTTATGCAAGAGCAAGAGGGGCAGATAGAATGTCTTCTTTTGGTGATTGGGCTGCAATAAGCGATGTTGTTGATTTGCCTACTGCTACAATTTTGAGTAGATCTGTTTCAGATGGAATAATTGCAGCAGGATATACAGATGAAGCTCTAGAACTTTTGAAGAAGAAGAAAAAAGGTAACTATTGTATAATAGAAATGGACTGGGATTATGAACCAGAAGAGATAGAAACAAGAGAAATTTATGGAATAACCTTTGAGCAGAAGAGAAATGACATTTTAGCAAATAAAGATATGCTTAATAACATAGTAACTAATAATAAAAATATTACAGAAGAAGCGAAACGAGATTTGCTTATTTCAATGATTACGTTAAAATATACTCAGTCTAATTCTGTTTGTTTTGTATTAGATGGACAAGTAATTGGTGTTGGTGCAGGACAGCAGTCCCGTATACATTGTACAAGATTGGCTGGATCAAAGGCAGATATTTGGTACCTAAGACAGCTTCCTGTTGTGCTTAACTTACCTTTTAAAGAAGGTATTTCAACGCCAGAGAGAGACAATGCCATAGACCAATATCTTAGAGATGATATTACTCAAATGGAGATGAAAGAATGGGGCAATGTGTTTAAAGAAATACCTAACAGATTGACGAAGGAAGAAAAGGCAGAATGGTTATCCAATTTAACTGAAGTTTCATTGGGGTCAGATGCATTTTTCCCATTTAGAGATAACATTGACAGGGCAGCTCAAAGTGGAGTAAAATACATTGTTCAACCTGGTGGATCAGTGAGAGACGATATAGTAATAGATGCATGTAATGAATATGATATTGCTATGGTTTATTCTGGATTAAGACTATTTCATCATTAAAATCAAAGACTTTAAGAATTATAAATTATTGCTTTAAACTGCTGGTAAATACTATTTACCGGCAGTTTTTATATGCAAAAAACTAACAGTAAAAATATGAAAATGTAGTTAAGTTGTGATTTTCCTGTAAAGAAACTGTAACAATCCAAGACTAAAATACAAATATAAGTTTAATACTGAAAGGCAGTATTGAGTGCAAATATAAATAATTGAGGTGAGGTAAATGAGCAATAGCACAGTTTATTCTGTAATAGTACCTTTGTATAATGAGGAACTTGTTATTAGTGAAAGCTATAAAAGATTAAAAAAGGTTATGGATTGTGCTGAAGATAATTATGAAATTATATTTGTGAATGATGGAAGTAAAGATAAAACAAGAGATAAGGTAGAAGAAATATGCAAAAATGATGAGAAAATAAAACTTATAAATTTTTCTCGAAATTTTGGACACCAAGCTGCCATAACAGCAGGAATGGATTTAGCTTTAGGAGATGCAGTCATTGTAATAGATGCTGATCTTCAAGATCCGCCAGAAGTCATTCTTAAAATGATTGAAAAGTGGAAGGAAGGCTATGAGGTTGTTTATGGTAAAAGAATAAAAAGAGAAGGGGAGACACTTTTTAAAAAAATTATTGCTAAATTATTTTATAGAGTACTAAAAAGTATGACTACAGTCAATATTCCAGTGGACACAGGAGATTTTAGACTCATAGATCGAAAGGTATGCGATGCTCTAATAGCACTTCCTGAAAAAAATAGATACGTGAGGGGGCTTGTAAGTTGGGTTGGGTATAAGCAAACCTCTGTGGAATTTGTTAGGCAAGAAAGATTTGCAGGTGAAACCAAATACCCTTTAAAGAAAATGATGAAGCTAGCCTTTGATGGCATAACATCATTTTCTTACAAACCACTAGTAGTTGCGGGGTACTTTGGAGGGTTAACTTTTTTAATAGGAGTAATTGTAACTATTGTTGTTATTATAAGAGATATGATAAACAGAACAGAGATAATCAACTTTGGGTTAATTTTAGCGATGAATGTAATGATGTTTGGCATGACTCTTGGAAGTATAGGTATAATGGGGCAGTATATTGGAAGAATTTTTGATGAAAGCAAAGGAAGGCCCATTTATATAATTGACAGTACTACAAATTATAAGAGAGTTGATAAGAAATATGAAGTTAGTAATTAGAGTAACCAACTATGTTTTAAATGGAAAATTCAAGAACTTAAGTCGATTTTCTATTATTGGAGTATTAAATACTCTTATGGATTTTGCTGTATTTACAATATTTCATAGTCTCTTTGAAGTAAATTATGCAGTAAGCCAGATAGCAGGATATAGCTTTGGGGTTATAAATAGCTTTGTATTTAATAAGAATTGGACATTTGGGGATAGAAACGCAAATAAAAAGACAGTTCATGAATTATTACAATTTATTGTAATTAACTTAATTTCACTGGCAATTACAATAATATTTATGAAACTTTTAATAAAAAATTTTGAGCTTAATGTATATGTAGCAAAAATAATTGTAACATTCATAGCTCAAATAACAAATTTTCTTGGGTATAAGTTATGGGTATTCAACTAGGTATGTATTGAATTTTATAGAGGTTATTTAAAATAGGATAAATAAAGGTAACTTTATAAGGGAGGCGATAAAAATGAAAAGAGTAAAATTCACAAAAGAAACTTTAGGATTGTCACTGATTTTAATATTATCTGCAATATTAAATTTTGCAAATATAAGTATAGAAGGATATGCAAATGAGTATTATGCTGCTGGCGTAAAGAGCATGCTTATGAGTTTTAAAAATTTCTTTTTTGTGTCCTTTGACCCAGCAGGGTTTGTAACTATTGACAAACCACCATTAGGATTTTGGATACAAACTATATCAGCTAAAATATTTGGCTTTAGTGGGTGGAGTATACTTTTACCACAGGCTCTTGCTGGAGTGATTTCAGTTTGGCTTATATATTATCTTGTTAAAAGATCCTTTGGAATCGCAGCAGGTTTGATTTCAGCATTATGCCTTGCTGTGACCCCAGTGTTTGTAGCAGCAAGCAGAAGTAATACGATAGATAACTTACTTGTGGTAACTCTATTATTTGCTTGCTGGGCCATTTCGATAGCAGCAGAAAAAGGAAAAGTTAAGTATATTATAATAAGTTTAGCTCTCGTGGGAGTTGGCTTTAATATAAAAATGCTGCAGGCTTATATGGTAGCACCAGCTTTATATATAACATATCTTCTTTCTTCAGCAGTATCTATCAAAAAGAGAATAATACATCTTGCTTCTGCAACGGTTGTTCTATTAGCGGTATCCTTCTCCTGGGCCTTAATTGTGGATTCAGTACCTGCAGCAAATAGACCTTTTGTGGGAAGTAGTACTAATAATACAGTTAAGGAACTTATATTAGGACACAACGGACTAGAAAGAATTATTGGCGGAAATAAAACCGCTGGTGGCAGAGGACAAATGGATGGAGAAATGAAAGAAGGGCAAAATCAATCTAAAGAGGGTGTTGATGCAACTTCCAGTGCCACACAAGAAAATTTAGGTCAAGGAATGCCATCAGGTCCTCAAGATGGTAATCAGGGACAAGGTGTGCCAGGAGATTTTTCAAATAAAGATGATCAAGGTCAAAGAGGATCAGGACAAGGTAATGGAAATATGCAGCCACCAGGTGGAGGAGGTACTGGCGACGGATCAAGAGGAGGTCAAGGTGGACTGGCAGGATCTTTTGGAGGAGAAACACCATCAGGAATAACAAGATTGTTTTCTAAAAATGTTTTATCGGATCAAATAGTTTGGTTCTTACCACTTGCTATATTGGGGTTTGCAGCAGCAACAATAAAGGAAAAACTAAAATTTCCTTTTGATAATAAAAGAAAGTTGGCATTAGTATTGTGGAGTGTTTGGTTAGCACCTGAATTTATATACTTTAGTTTTACAAAAGGATTGTTTCACCCATATTATTTAACTATGATGGCACCACCAATTGCTGCCTTAACTGGAATAGGAGTTACAGCAATGTGCGAATTGCATAAAGAAGGTGGTTGGAAGTCTTGGATTTTACCAGTATCCTTTGTATTAGAAGGATTGACACAATTATTAATGCTATCCTATTTCTATAATAGTATATCTACTACTATAAGGACTATAATCATAGCATCATTAATTCTGTGCTTTACAGCCTCAGCTGCACTTGCTATATGGAATATAATAAATGTAGTAAAAGCGAAAAAACACATTACTGAAGATAACAACACTGATCTAAATAAAAGTAAGGAAATGAAGTTAAGTAAGGCATTGGTGAGCATTGCTCTAATAGGAACTTTAGTAACTCCACTTATTGGTGCAAGTACCCCTATATCACATAAGCTAAGCGCGGTTACTCCTTCAGCTGGACTAGAGCTTCTTTCCAGCGGACAGAGAAATAACTTTGGTGGAGGTAGTGGTCCTAATAATAACAATACGAAATTAATTGAATTCTTAAAAAGCCACAAAACAAATGAAAAATATCTGCTTGTGGTTTCATCTGCTGGCAGTGCACAAGATATAATAGTTAATACTGGTGAGTCTGTAATGGCCCTTGGAGGTTTTTCAGGATCTGACAAAATACTTACTTTAGATCAATTTAAAGAGCTAGTTAAGAAAGGTGAAGTAAGATATGTGCTCACAGGAGGCATGGGCGGAAGAGGCTCTGATGAAGACATTATGAGTTGGGTTCAAAAAAATGGTACTATCGTTCCAGAAAGTGAATGGAAGGATTCAAATGAAGGAACTAACAAAGATTCTAATTTAGTAAGACAGAATTTTGGTGGACCTGGAGGAAATTCAGGACAATTATATGATTTGAAAAACGCAGTAAAAAACTAAAAAATATTACGATTATATAAGTTTAAATTTTATAATTATTAACAGGATTTAACAATATTAAGAGAGACTTAATAGTTTTTAAAGAGAGGATTGTATGGTTATGACGGTAAAAAAAGCGATAATTCCAGCAGCCGGACTCGGCACAAGATTTTTGCCAGCAACAAAAGCTCAACCTAAAGAAATGCTGCCTATAGTAGATAAGCCTACTATTCAGTATATAGTTGAGGAAGCTGTTGCTTCTGGTATTGAAGAAATACTAATTATCACAGGTAGAAATAAAAGGGCCATAGAAGATCATTTTGATAAATCCGTTGAACTTGAAGATGAGTTGCAAAACAGCAGCAAAGGGGATTTGCTTGAAATGATACAGGGTATATCTAATATGGCCGATATTTACTATATGAGACAAAAAGAACCTAGAGGTCTAGGTCATGCTATAAGTAGAGCTAAAACCTTTGTAGGAAATGAACCCTTTGCTGTTATGCTTGGTGATGATGTAGTTGATAGTAAAGTACCATGTTTAAAGCAGCTAATGAATTGCTATGATAAATATAAAACTTCTATTTTAGGAGTACAATCGGTTCAAAAAGAAGATGTATTTAAGTATGGAATTGTAAATGGTATAGAGATTGAAAATAGTATTTACAAGGTCAACAACATGATAGAAAAACCTAGAATTGAAGAGGCACCATCTAATATTGCCATTCTTGGAAGGTATATAATAACTCCTAAGATATTTGAAATGTTGGAGGAAACGACCGGGCAAAGGTGGTGAAATACAGTTGACGGATGCTCTAAAGAAGTTAGCAAAGCAAGAGGCAGTATACGCCTACTGTTTTGAAGGAAAAAGATATGATGTTGGAGATAAGTTAGGATTTATACAAGCTAATATAGAATATGCTTTAAAACGTGAAGATTTAAGAGAAAATCTCATAAAATATCTTTTAAGTATTAAGGAAAAAAATAATACCGTAGTAAATGAAGAACTATACTATAGTTTTGCGGGGTTATTGGTTAAGTGATATAATTGTGACAAAGTTGTAACAAAAATACTTTATAATATAGATAGTAACATTTTTCGGAGGTATATTATGAAGGGCAAAAAGATACTAGTAGTTGATGATGAGCCGTTAATAAGAAAACTCGTAACAGATTTTCTTAAAAAGGAAGGATATAGTACCATTGAAGCAGAAGATGGGCGAAAGGCATTAGAGGTGTTTTCTAATGAGGAAGATATAGATTTAGTAATTCTTGATGTGATGCTTCCAGAATATGATGGTTGGACTGTGTGTAGAGAGATAAGGAAAAAATCAAGAATTCCAATCATGATGTTAACTGCAAGAGGAGAAGAATTTGATGAAATCTTTGGCTTAGACATTGGGGCAGATGAATATATTGCAAAGCCCTTTAGTCCTAATATATTAATAGCAAGAGTAAATGCTGTGCTGCGAAGAGTTGCATCTATAGAAAACAATGACTCTAAGGAATTTAACGGATTAACGATAGATCATAATGCGCATCAAGTAACTATCGAGGGATATACAGTGGATTTAAGTCCAAAGGAGTATGACTTACTAATATATCTTACTGAGAATTATGGAAAGGCACTAAGTAGAGAACAGATATTAGATAAAGTATGGGGGTATGATTATTATGGAGATTTAAGAACAGTTGACACTCATATAAATAGATTAAGAATAAAACTGGACTCAAAAAGTAACTATGTACATACGATACGTGGATATGGTTATAGATTTGAGGTTGAGAAATGAATAAATCTATAAGATCAAAACTTTTTATCTCCATAACATTTTTGCTAATATTTTTTATTTTTCTTCTATGGATGTTAAATACTTTATATCTTAATCAGTATTATATAAGCAAAAAGAAAAAAATACTTGAAGATAATGTAAAAAATATAACAAACATATACAAAGGGAATGTAGGAGACATACAAAATGAGCTAGATAGAACAGCTAATATAACTGGAAGTAATATTGATATTCGTGATAAAGATGGAAAACCAATTTATAATTCTGCACGTAGATTACCAGATGAAAAACACATACAAAGTGATAATCCTCTCAAAGGAGGACCGAAACCACCACCGGAGCAGCTTCCTGGTGATAAACTGAACGAATATACTGAGGGACAATATACCTTTGAAATCAGAAGAGATATACAGTTAAAAATAGATTTTCTCACTCTTGTAACAAAGTTAAGCGGTGGGGAGATTCTTACTATAAGAGTTCCATTAGTTTCAATAAGAGAAAGCGTGGATATTGCAAATAAATTTATTATTATTACAGGAATTATAATTATAATTCTTGGCAGTATATGGGCTTATATGTTTTCAAGGAAATTTACTAAGCCAATATTAGAGGTAAATAAGATTGCTCGAAATATGGCTAAGTTTAATTTTACACAAAAATGCAGTATAAAAGGTAAAGATGAAATTGGTCAACTGGGGCAAAGTGTTAACTATTTATCTGGTGAGCTGGACAGGGTAATTACAGAGTTAAATATAAAAAACAAAAAGCTTGAGGAAGATATTGAAAAAGAAAGAAAAATAGATGAGATGAGAAAAGAGTTCATATCCAGTGTTTCACATGAGCTAAGAACTCCTCTGGCAGTAATACAAGGGTATGCGGAAGGGCTAACTAGCAATGTTGCTGAAAATGAAGAAGACAGAAAGTTTTACTGCGATGTTATAATGAATGAAACGGACAAAATGAATAAGTTGGTAAAGGATTTATTAAATCTTTCTCAAATTGAATCAGGATATTTTCACATCGAAAAAACAGAATTTAATCTAACATCTTTAATAGAATATGTGCTTAATAAATACAAAGCTATAGTTGATGAAAAGAATATAAAAATAAGATTTGATATTGGTGAAAGTAATATTGCTTGTGGGGATATGGTAAGAATTGAGCAAATACTTACGAATTATATTAATAATGCAATTAACCACATAGACGGCGATAGGGTCATAAAAATAAGCAAAATTATTAAAAATGATAAGATAAAAGTATATGTATTCAATACTGGAAAACACATTCCAGAAGAATCTTTGGAAAAATTGTGGAACAGTTTTTATAAAGTGGATAAAGCTAGAACAAGAGCTTATGGAGGATATGGTCTTGGACTTTCTATAGTAAAAGCTATTCAAGATCTTCATAATAACTCCTATGGTGTAGAAAATAGCGAGGGGGGAGTAACTTTCTGGTTTGAAGTAGATAAAGTGCAGGAGATTACTTAAGATTATAAAGAGAAAAACAACAAATAGAAAGTTTATTAGTAATAGGGGGATGCCATATGGAAACTAAAATCAACTTAATAAGAAAAAATGAATTTCAAATAAGTAGATGGTCCGGAGGAACTACAACAGAACTTTTAATATATCCGGAAGAAGCAAAGTATAGTGAGAGAAACTTTAAATGGAGACTTAGTTCTGCAAAGGTTGAAGTAAATGAATCAGAGTTTACGTATTTGCCTGGCATTTCAAGGATTATTATGATTATCGATGGGAAATTGACACTTGAACATAAAGGGCACCACAAAGCAGTACTTGGCGTCTTTGAACAGGATAGTTTTATGGGAGATTGGGAAACCAAGAGTTCGGGGATTGTAACGGATTTTAATTTAATGATGAATGAGGAATGTACTGGAAAATTACAAGCCCTATCTTTTAAAACTGAAGATACTATTAAAATTTTGTTAAATGAAAGTAGTAAAGAATCAAATCAGATTACAGATGCTTTTTATATTGTGCAGGGTAGTATTCAAATAGCTGAACAGGATAAAGTATTTGAGGTTAATGAGGGAGAATTACTATCTGTTACAAGAGAGAATAATGAAAGTAAGTGTGAGCTGAGTATTTACAACAAAGGAGATAAAGAAGCGAAGATTATAAGAACAACAATCTTTTATTAAATAAATTATAACGTAAAATAATAGCGAATAAAACACGTTGTAGGTCATACAACGTGTTTTAAAATTTAAGTTTTTATTATTTTATTAATATCCATTACCTCTTAAGCTGTTTAAAGCTCTATATACATTAACTGCTAGATCTGATATTGTTATTTGATCTTTTGGTCTAAATTTATTATCAGTATCATTAGTAAGTCCAAGGCCTTTTGATATGGCTACATATCCTGTATTTGCAGGGGTTATATCATTAGCATCACTATATGAGAGAGTAAAAATTCCTTTTGCTTGCGCAAGCTTATCATACCCTAGAAGTTTTACTAAAGATTTGATAGCTTCCTCTCTTGTAACTTTTTCATTTGCATTGAAGTCTCCTGAGTTATCAAGCATTCCATATGAAACTGCCATTTGTAAATACTTATATGTTTCATCGTCTTTTGATCCGCCATAATTTATTTTAAGGACTGATGAAGTCTCTAACATATAAGGTCTATAACCTTTTGCATTGACAAGAATTTTTACCAGGTCAGCTCTGGTGATTTGCTTATTTAAATCAAAATCTTTAGTGTCAATTATTCCTAATGAAGCTAAAATGCTAAGTTCTTTTTCTACAGGACTTCCCTTGATTTTTGCTTTAAATGCTTCAAAATTATTATCAATTTCTTGACCATTATAATCTATAAATTTACCTTTAAAAGCATCTATACCATTAAGTTGTCTGTATTGTAATCCATCTAGTACACTGTATACTAATTTAACTCCAAGCTCTGAATTTTTTGGATCTTTGCTTGTATTAAAAAGTGTGTATTGAAGTTGAGGTCTATAGGTATTAAAGAATATATTCTGTGCATCTGATTTACTTATAACTCCATTAGCTGAAGGTGCATTTAAACTCTGAGTCCATCTGCTGTCAATATTAGCTATTTCACCTGTTGATGAGTTAAAGTTTACACTAATAGAATCATCCTGATAGGATAATCCATTTACTAATCTATTAAAATTAAATCCATATAATCTATCAAACTGAGGAACATTATTATAATACTCTGTACGCTGAATATATGTTTGCTTAGTATCAATATCTTTAACTTTGTCTGGGAAGTATTTTTTTACTATATCTATAGACTTACTATATGCTTGTTCCCAAGTAATTTTTGGTTTGGAATTATCGTCATTTGAGCCAAATTTATCAACAGGATTAAATCTATTTATGGATACTAGTTGTCCTGTTAAAGAGTCTATAGTTATCTGTCCTTGATCTGCAAAATCGTTATTTGCACCTTTTTTTATGAAATGACTTGACCAGCATGTAAGTCCTGATCCATATATACCATTATTATCTTGATAGCTTGTTGCCTCAATATCATAGCCATCTCCATATATTTCTTTAATTAATGATTTCATTATTGTTTCAGCAGCATTGCTGGTTAGTTCCTTGTCCAACTTTTGTACTGATTTATAGCTTCCTATAAAAGATTTTTTCTGATTTTCATCTAAATCCGTTACTTTTTTATCCAATGGACTGGTATTACTATAATCTAACATTTTACCTTCTTTTGCATCAATGTTAACTCCGCTTGACATATCAGGCATATAGGCAATCTTAGTAGTTTTTGTTTTTGTATCATATCCATATTCATCTCTATAAGGCACATATTTAAGATCTAAATTTAAGTTATCTTTAAATATTTGATTTGCTTTTTCTTGTGATATAATCCCATCTTGTGAAGGAAGCTGATAGTCATTCCATCTGAAACCGTAAGAACGTATTTTACCTGTAATACTGTCCACAGTTACGTTCAAAAAGTTTCCTGAGAAAGGAATATTATTAACTACTCGGCAATAGTTAAAATTATATGATGTTGGATCTCCCTTCCATCCATAAGTCATAGAATCATTTTTTACCAATTTGCATTGTGAAAATTCTTGTGGGTTTATTTTATTTAGAAATTTTACTGCCACTTCTTTTGCCTGATCTTCTGTTAGAGTTGCAATTCCAGAAGCTTGTCCGCGCAAAGATGTCATAACATCTACATTAGTAACTTTACCGTTCGTAGCGTCTACCGAAACATTAACGCTCACATCTTTTTCTTGATCATGTGAATTCCAGTTTATCTGCCAAATATAGTTTTTATTATTAGCACCAAATTGAGAATACTGATAATCAGGTGTAAAATTCACGTTGGTTTGATATTTTGTGTCATCAATACTAAAATCAAAATAATCTTTTAGAATTTTTTTAGCAATAACTTTTGCTTCATCCTTTGATATTTTAGAATTGCTTTCGTTTATGGCACTTACTGTTGTAGTATTAGATACAGTCGTATTGGACAATGCTTTACTTGTTTCCTGTGCATAAACCGGTGATACAAGGCTAAGAGAAATTAGAGCGGTTAGAATAATAGCGTATGTTTTTTTACTTGTCATAGTTATCCCCCTTTGTATATTTTATAGGTAGAGATTATTGGTATTTTATTAGACGATACAAAATTGCAAAGCGCTCCCGATTGAGGTAAAATTTTCATTATATATGTATTATATATGATAAACTAGACACATAGATTACAAATATGTTACATTATGGATATATAATTAAGAATAATTTATGCAAAAGAGGAGGAATAGTTAATTTGAATGCTATAGAATCCCGTTATTTAAAGAGAAAAGCTATCTATGAAAAGTTACTAAAAAAGCAAGTATATTCAATTAATTTTATATCTGCTTTAAGGCTTATAGTTTTTATTGCCGTTACAGGTTTAGCGATTTTTTCCTATATGATTAAAAAGTACTATTTTAGTATTCCAGTACTAATTGTGTTTGGTATATTGTTTATAATTTTACTTAGTAAACACAGTAAAATTAGATATAATAAAAAATGCTCAACATTGATATGTAAAATAAATGATAATTCTTTAAAACGTCTAAAAGGAGAATGGAAATCTTTTGAGGATGCTGGAGAAGATTTTTTAAATGATGACCATAATTATTCAAAGGATTTAGACATTTTTGGAAAAGGATCACTTTTTCAGTACATTAACACTGCTAGTACTTATTTAGGAAGAGAAAAGATAAAGTACATGTTAACAGCTCCAAATTATAGTATAGAAGAAATATATGATAGACAGGAGGCGGTAAAAGAGCTTTCGGATAATCTTGGGTGGAGACAGAGATTTATGGCCGAGGGAAAGATAGCTACAGAAAAAAAGAAAAATCCAGAACTATTATTTAAATGGGGAAAAGAGAAAAATAATTTGTTTTGTAGCGGAAAGTTTATACTTATGACATATATTTTACCCATTATTACAATAGGAGTTAGTTTATTATATTTTTTATCACATAGTATACCATATTATTTTCCACTTATATGTATAGGAATTCAGACAATTATAATTAAGTTTAACTTTAAGAAAAGCAATAAAATATTAAATGTAGTTTATAAATACAAAAAGGATATAGAAGTATATAGTAAAATGTTAAATCTTATTGAGAAAAAAAGATTTAAATCTAGATATTTAGTAAAACTAAAGGAGAATCTTATTAGCGAAAACGAAATAACTGCAACGAAGCAAATTAATAAATTATCTATAGTGGTAGATCTAATCTCTGATAGAGCTAATTTTTTTTATCATATAGTAAATATTGTAACTTTGTGGGAATATCACTGCTTAATTAGATTGGAACGTTGGAAAAAAGAATCTGGTGGATGTATAGAGCAATGGCTAAATGTTATTGCAGAGGTTGAAGCGTTATCAAGCCTAGCTGTAATTAAGCATGACTATCCAGAATGGGCAATGCCAGAAATAAAGGAAACTTCTCTAATAGTTGAAGCTAAAAATATAGGCCACCCGTTAATAACTAAAAATCGCGTATGTAACAATTTAAGAATAGATAGAAATCAAAGCATTTTCTTGATAACTGGTTCCAATATGTCTGGTAAGAGTACATTGCTTAGAACTGTAGGAATTAACTTAGTTTTAGCTTATGCAGGTGCATCAGTTTGTGCTGATACCTTTTGTTGTTCTATAATGAATATCTATACCTGCATGAGAATAAGTGATAACCTGGAGGAAAATGTATCATCTTTTTATGCAGAACTTTTAAGAATAAGAAAGCTTGTAGATGCTACAAAAGAAAAAGAACCAGTCTTTTTCTTACTGGATGAGATTTTTAGGGGAACAAATTCTAAAGATAGACATACAGGTGCAAAAGTCTTAATAGAAAAATTAAGCAATGAAAATGCTTTGGGAATGGTGTCAACTCATGACCTTGAGTTAGCTGATATAGAATATAAAAACGATAAAGTTAAAAATTACCACTTTAGAGAGCATTATGAAAATGATGAAATATATTTTGACTACAAATTACGTTCAGGAGTTTCTACAACTAGAAATGCAATATACTTAATGAGAATGGCAGGTATTGATATAGACAATAGTAATACAGGTAGTAAAGATTATGAAGCATATTGAAGAAGAGTTAAAAAAGATAAAGGTTATAGATAGGGAAGACATTATAAAGTTTAAAAATTATATATATAAAAAGTACCCTGAAAACACAGCAGTAAAAAATGCAAAAATACTTTCAGATACAATTCATCAGATTATATATACTAAATTAGATGGCATACCTGAAGACTTTAAGTTATCTATTAAAATTATTACTTTAAAAAATACTCTTGGAAGCAGCAAAAATTTAATTACTCTTTATGACATTTTTGATTCTTGTGTAATTGATGAAAATCTAAGAACTAACTTTACAAGAGAACTAATAAGCTGGGTTAATGTACATAGCAACACTAAAATTGAAATGGATGAGGCTCAGCTTTATTTACAATTTAAGTATGATAAAGAGGTTAACTCAAATACATTGCTAAAAGAGGACATGCATATTGAAAGTAAAGAGATGCCTTCTAGCAATGCTATAACAATTAAGAGTGAAAAAATACCACTCAATAGTGTTATGCCACTAGATAACTCATGCAGCAGTAATTTTAAACCTACTTTACAAGATGTTTTAAGTTACTTAAGAGAGTTGAATTTTCGTAGAGGGACAGTAGTACTAGCTATTTGTGTATTTAGTATCGGGTTATATACTTTAAGTAAAGGATTGTTTTTAAACGTAAAAAAAGCTGAATACAAAAGTGAAAATTATATTTTTCAAACTGATAAAATCATAGAAACTTCTAATATTCATCCTAATATTCACATGCCTGTATACATGAGATATAAAAAAGTAAACGAGGAAAAATTAAAAAACTTTTTAGATAAACGTAATTCTCTTTTAACTAAAGAGCCTTATTTTTCTACTATACTTTCTGTATCAAAAGAATTTAATTTAAATCCTATTGTACTTTTTTCTGTAGCAGGACAGGAACAAAGTTTTGTGCCTAAAGATAATCCTTATGCTTCTAAGATAGCGAATAATCCATATAATGTGTTTCATAGTTGGAAGGAATATAACACTAACATAAAAGACTCCACAAGTATAGCTGCTAGAACATTGATTAATTTGTCTAAAAATACACCTGAAGATACAGATCCATTTTTATGGATAGGTAAGAAATATGCAGAGGACAGTAAGTGGGGGAGTGGTGTTAGATCTATATTTGAAGAATTAAGTAACTGGGTAAACTAAAAATACAAGAGCTCAAATTTTGTGTATGTAAAATTTGAGCTCTCTATTTTATTTATGATGTTTTAACATTAGCGGATACTGTCTGAAGTGAGTTTATTAGCGTATCCATATCTGCACTTAATTTTTTTAATCCATCTATTCTCGTATTTTGGATAGAAATAACATTGTCTAGTTGTGCTTCAGCATCTTGAAAGTTTTTATTTTTAACATCGGTCTTTATTGTTTGAAAATCTTTTGTTATAGCCCCCTTAGTGGATGCTAATGCAGAGGTTTCATCTTTTATGGTTTGCAATTGAGTTTTTATTTTAGATAAATCATCAGATGCTAATTTTTTATTGCTTTGCTTTATCTCTTTAGTTAAAGTTTTTATAGTAGCTCTTTTTTCAGATACTTCTTTTCTTAAAGAAGCAATTGTTTGGTGATTTTGTTTTATTGCATCTTTTTTAGGTGTTATAGTAGCTTTATATTGCTGCCATTCTTGTTTGTTAGCAATTTTCTGTTGTTTTGTCAATCCATTTCCTAAGTTATTTGCACCGCTAGTTACTCCTGCAGCATTAACAGATATTGCAGGTACAAAAAGGGAAGCAGAAATCAATGCTGAAACAATTTTAAATTTTAAATTTTTCATTTTTACATCTCCTTATTTTAAATTATTTATTAAAGACTCAGTGTCATTAATATCCTTAGTATTATCCATGTCATTTAGTGTTTTATCTAATGTGTCCATTGAATTGGACAAATTATCTATTGTATCATTCTTTGTATTAGAGCCTTGTTTGGTAGAAGAATTACTCTGACTCGAAGTGGATTTATTTGTAATCTCATTAGAATTATTTAGATTTCTATTTGCTGAGACAGCTTCTCTTTTGTACATCCAGTAATGGAAAAAGATATAATCACTACTATAAATAATGATAATATGCCTTTGGTCATTTAAAAATCTCCTTTACTCAAAATTTCTCTATAATTTATATTAGGTACTTTCAATATAAACTTAGTTTAACATCTTAGTTTAGGATAAATCTCCGATAGATTGTGGCAGAATTGTGGCAGGAATATTTCAAATATGGGATAAATAATTTATGAATGATATAATAAAAATAATTATTGAGTAGGTTAAAGGTGGTGCTGACATGGAGAAAAAGCTTATATATATTGCAGACGATGAACTAAAAATACAGGAATTAATAAAAATGTTTCTTGAAAAAGAGGGCTATGACGTACAGGTTTTTTCAGATGGAGAAACACTTCTGAAAGCTTTTATGAAAAGACCTTCAGATATGCTGATTTTAGACATTATGATGCCTCAGCTTGACGGTCTCACCTTATGCTCTGAAATTAGGAAAGAAAGTAATGTACCAATTATTATAATATCGGCAAAGGATAGTGAATCAGATAAAATAGCTGGACTCATGCTTGGCAGTGATGATTATATGACAAAACCTTTCAGTCCCGTAGAGTTAGTTCTGAGAGTAAAAAGTATATTTAGACGGATGGAATTTGAGAAGGTACCAAAAGTGAATCAGGCAGATGTAACTGTTTCTGACGTAACTATTCATATTGGAGGTAGATATGCAGTTTGTAATGGACAGGATTTAAAGCTTACGCCAATGGAATTTAATCTCTTATTATACCTTGCTAAAAATGTGAATAGAGGAATATCCCGTGAAGAACTTTTAAATAAGGTATGGGGATTCGATAGCGAGGTGGATACTAGAGCCACAGATGATATGATAAAAAGAATTCGCAAAAAGATTGCAGGCACAGGATCTTCATTAAAAATAGAGACTTTATGGGGATTTGGGTTCAAAATATCTTATCCAAGTTAACAGGAAAGGAATATATCCATGAAACCTTCTAAAACAACAATAAAGAAAAGAATTTTCTTTTCGCATATAATAATAATTTTAATTTCTTTGATTTTAACTGCAGCAGTATTTGATGCATGTCTTAGAATTTTTGTTAGGACACAGACTAAAAAACAGCTTATAGCCGCAGGGGATATTGTTAAAAAATCAATGTCCGAAGATTTACAGGACTTAAATATTATAATACAAGGTGAAAACAACAAAGAACTTATAAAAAGTATGTTAGAAATTAATAGAACTTTGAGAAAGACCCAATCTTTTTAGATATTAACTACGCCATATTAGGGAAAAATAAAAATATAATTTACCCTTTAAAAGAAAGCAGCCAGGAGTACTTATTGTTGCAAAATAACTTAATTCCTGCGATAAATAAGAGAAAATTGATAACGTCTGAAACAAAGAAAAATAATGTGTTTTATTTTAATGTATCTGGAAAAAGATATGCAGCTACAATATATCCACTGGAATCCTCAAATAATTTGAAAAAAGGTTATCTATTGATTTATTCTGATCTTGATAAAAGCAGTAAGCTTACAACTATTGTTAATATAATGCTCTTATCGATAATGCTTATTGCGGCAATTATTGCACTGATAATATCAAATAATGTATCTGAAAAGATATCACGACCTATTTCTCAGCTTAGTAAATATGCAAGTAAAATTGGTGAAAGAAAATATGATATGGAACCTATAAAATACAATGATGACGAGATAGGGCAGCTGGCAGAAACCATGTATTCTATGACGCAAAAGCTTTCTGCATATGATAACACTATGAAAACATTTATGCAAAATGCCTCGCATGAACTACGTACCCCTCTTATGTCAATACAAGGATATGCAGAAGGTATAAAGTACGGTGTGGTAGATGATCAGAATAAAGCTATTGATATTGTAATAGAAGAGAGTAAAAGACTATCACAATTAGTAGAAGACTTGTTATACTTATCCAAAATAGATGCTTTGCAAGAAGAAATGAACTTTGAGAGAATAAACACAGAAGATATGATAAGAAGTAGCATTGAAAGAGTAAGTGGAATTGCAGTTAAAAACGAAAAGGTGATAAGTTTTTCATCAAGTGAAAATAATATAATGCTGCAAGGTGATGAGGAAAAACTTATAAGAGCAATAATTAATATTCTTGGAAACTCGCTAAGATATTCTAAAAAATATATAGATGTAACGTTAAAAAAGGAAGGCTCAAAAATAATTATATTATTAGAAGATGATGGTCCAGGTTTCGACGAAAAGGACATAACAAATATATTTGATAGATTTTATAAAGGAAAACAGGGAAACTATGGACTTGGTTTAGCCATAACAAAAAGTATTATTGAAAAGCATAGTGGAAGTATTGTTGCAGAAAATCGTATTAAAGGTGGAGCATGTTTTAAAATAACTCTTCCAAGTGAAAGTGATTAAAACTTTAAAATAATATTCACTGTTTATTTTATAGAATTTAGAATTCTAATAAAAATTTTTTAAAAGTAAACTTGTCAGGATTAACAGATATTCATTAATCCTGACAGGTTGTCATAACTTTACATGCTATTTTTATTAAAATAGTCAATTACAGTATCATTTCCGAATTTTACCATAGGTTTATGTGGAGCCTTTAGATAGTTGCTAAATCCAATAATTATACCTTTATTTCCGGCGGAATTGTAAAAATTTTTTCCTACTTTATATAGAGTAGAACGACACATGTATATTTTTAAAATATTAGGGTCTAATTTTTCACCTTTATTCTCCCACATTATATTAATTGCTCTAGTGGAAAGAATACCTGAACTTTCTAGGTATCCACCGACAAGCTCATCATAAGTCATGGCTATTGCTATAATTCTTCCAAATAAGCTAATAGATTCCGAATTTTTGCCTCCTGGATATCCACCTCCACTATAATATTCATGATGATCAAGTATTCCATAAATTATTTTTTTATTTTTGCAGTAATTCGATGCTTTCAATAGCATTTCTAAAGAGTCCTTAATATGTCTATCTATCAAATCCTCATGTTCTTGATTTTTTAAAAAACTATAGAAAATATCTTTTTTTAGATTTGTAAAACCAATATTACAAAACAATGCAGAAATTGCTAGGTCTATCAGATCATTATCCTGATAGTTCAAGAGTTAATCCAAATAGAAGAGAAATGCAAGAAGTATTTACTCCGTGTATAATTAACAAATCGTCATAATTTTTCATTTTACTAATCAAATCAAGTAAGGATTTGTCATTGTAGATTACGTCAATAATTTGATTTTTTATAGTTTTTGCTCTATCTTGTAATTCTGTAGATTCTAGTCTAAACTCAAAGCAATTCCATAGAGGAGAAGTAGTAATTACCTTAATTAAAGTATTATTTTCTTCCTCTTCGATTTTAATATTTTCTTTCTCTTCAACTTTAATATTTTCCTGAGTTTTTAGATGTTTTCTTTTCAAATAGGATTTAAGATTCACCCTTGGATCTACATAAGAATAAATAGATAATGGAAGCTTAAATACTTCTTTAATATTTATAATAATATTTTCTAACTCTCTTATAAACCTAATATCCGCATATAGCTTGTTATCTAAAAACTCTTGTAAGTGATCTTTAGAAGATATAACAACGACTGATACGTTATTTTTAAGATGTATATGTATTTGTTTAATAGAAAGGATAGATAAATGTGTATATCGGTTGATAAGCATTAATCCATCTTCTCTATAAATTGGGTGTAAAATAATATCTCCCGGTATCAACTGTTCTGTTTGCTTAATTATGTAGTTTATTGATGGTAGAGAATCTTCCTTTAAGTTTATATTACTCATGTTATAACACCTACCTCTTAATTATTTATAAATTACTATATATTAATAAAATTTTAAGATAAAATATAAATATTTCTTAATTATTTTAATATTCGATGTATTTAATGAAAATCCTTTTATCTACATGCAGCAGGATAAGTAAATCTTAGAGGTTTGAAATTCTATAGGGGCAAAGGTTAAGTTATTTTGGCTCTTGACAAACAAACTGGTAGGATATAGAATTAAATAAATATTACACAATGTGTAAAAATACCGAATGTATATATTAACACAAAATGTATTTAGGGGGTGTAAAGATGGATGCCAGGCAAATGTTGGCAGAAGGTCGGATAGAGAGGAAAAAAAAGGAGACCCGACAGAAAATCGTTAAGGTTGCTATGGATCTATTTCAGAGCAAGGGGTTCAACAATACAACTATGGAGCAGATAGCAGACGAAACAGATATCGCAAGAAAGACTCTGTATAACTACTTTCCAGTCAAAGAGGCCATAGTTGATGAATACGTAAGAGGTATTTCACAGGAATTAGCGAGAGAGACCTTTGAAACTATCCAGAATCTGCCGGATACCAAGTCTCGCCTGCTGGTTGCCCTTAATCATGCTTATGGTTGGGTTGAAAACAACTCAGAACTTACAGGAATATGTATTAATTATCGTATGAGAAATATGTTTAAGGATTCAGAATCTCAAAAGGTTGAAACCGGCACTCAGAGTGTTTTGGCCAAAATTATCAGTCTAGGACAGCAGGCGGGCGAAATCAGGCCAGATATTTCAGTTAAAATGTTGGTGGCGCATATAGATGTTCTTAGGGGCACAATGACTTTCGAATGGTTGAATGATCCCTCAAGGTTTGAACTTCATGAGGAAATAGCCAAGCTAGTAGATTTATTTCTGTATGGCGCAGCTAGCCAGTCAGCTGGTCCTGAGAAATCTGCGCTAGATCAGATAAGTAAAGGGGAGTGAAAGAGATGAAGTATCTTTTGAATTGGGAAGAGGCTTTTCAGTCAGGCGTATCAATGGTCGGAGGTAAAGGCTGGAATCTAGGGCGCCTGGCCCAATATGGATTCAGCATTCCTCAGGGAGGAGTACTGACTGCACAGGCTTACGACGAGTATATCAAGCACAACCAATTGCAGGAGATAGTTGGTAATCTTGCCTCATCGACTACCCTAGAGAATTTGTATGAAGCCGATGTCAAGGATAGATTGGGCCAATTAAGGAAAAAAATTATGGGCGGATCAATACCGCCATCCATTGTCGAGGAATTATCGGAGTGGCTTAATAGCTGGAGCAGGCTAAAAAAAGCATGGGCAGTGAGATCCTCCGCAATTGCGGAAGATTCTGAAAAGGCGTCCTTTGCCGGCATCCATGATTCGTTTCTGAATGTTTGCGGTTTAGACGACATCCTGTCAGCGGTGAAAGGGTGTTATGCCTCCTTGTGGTCGCCGCGGGCTGTAGCATACCGCCAAAAGATGAATATAAACGATACTGATATAAAAACGGCGGTGGTGGTCATGGAGATGGTGGAAGCCCAGGCTGCTGGAGTAGGTTTTACCTGCGATCTTTTGTCAGGCCGCCAAGATGTTATGGTGGTTAACGCCAATTTTGGGCTGGGTGAGTCGGTGGTGTCCGGCACAGTGGAACCGGATACGTATTATCTAGAAGCCGAAGCTATAAACGCCGGGCCACGGTTAATGGCGAGAAAAATTGGGCGCAAGCAAGGACTGACTATCAAGAGGGAAAACGAAGGAACCCAATTTATTGAGTCAGCGGAAATACACTCCCAGCAGGTGCTTCAGGACAAGGAAATTGAAAAGCTTGGCCGACTTCTGTTACGGGTCTTTGATGCCTTGGGAAACAGTGAGAAGCACCAAGATGTTGAATGGGTTTATGATGGCCGGGAGTTTGTCTTGGTTCAGGCTAGGCCGGTAACTACCCTGCCACGTAAGACCTTCCCGGCCCTGCAGAACCAGCCTGATATATGGTCTAACGGTAATTATCGAGACGCCATACCTATGGTCCAATCGCCTCTAAACCGTAGATTGATGAAAAACATCATTGACATCATACACTTTATGAGTTTTAAAGGATTAGGTTATAAGCTTCCGGTTGGAATACAGTTTTCTCGTTTTTATAACGGTCGGCTTTATTGCAACTTACCAGCTTATCAGTGGGGTATGTATGATTCCATGGGTAGCCCACCAGATGGATTTAATGTTTTTTGGGGAGGTCACCAGCCGACGATCGATATCGGCGATCTGAAACCCCAGCCCGGATTTGAAGAACGCGCAATGAAGTTTGGTGCGCTGATTAACCAGACCAAGCAAAACGCCGCCCAAATCTGGGAGCGGGTATCGACTTCGGTTCAAAAGATAACTGAAAAGGGACTAAAACATTGGACGGATCTGGATTTTATTACTCACTATGACGAGCTAGGACGGATAACTAGGGTGTTTGCCAGTGAATTCAACCTTTTAGCAGCTGTGGGCAGCATGCCGGTGGTTTTTTTACTCCAAACCCTTAGTAAATACTTCGAAGGTCGGGAGCTGATGATAATGAATGCCCTGATGGTAGGTGGAACGGAGGGTATTACTAGCGCCGACCATGGCTATAAACTGGTGGAGCTGGCTGAAATCGCAAGAAAGGACGCTGATGCTGCCAAATACTTGAGCAGAACCTCTTTTGATCCGTCAGCATGGAAGGAATTACCCGAATGTTCTCCCTTCAAGCAGGCCTTTTGTGAATTTATCAAAGAATACGGTCACCGTGCGGTGTATGAACTCGATATTATAAATTCTAGATGGAATGAGGACCAGACTTATCTGCTGGGTATTATTCAGAGCACCATGAACACTGCTGGTCTTGGTAAGCTGAGAGAGGATCAGAAAGAGAAACAGAAGCAAGCCTGGCTTGAGATCAAAGACAAAGTACCGGCTTCTGAACACTCTTCCATAAGGAACATGGTCAGGGAGAGCCAGGCTGGGGCAGCAGTGCGAGAGAAGACCAAATCGGTGTTGGCCTTGGTAATGGATGCGTACCGGATGATTGCCAGAGAATTAGGTTGCCGCTTTTACGAAAAAGCTCTCATTAAAGAACCAGATGACGTCTTTTTCTGTACCTGGACGGAGCTTTTTTCGGTATTAAGTGGTGAATGGGACGGCAGGGGACTTCAGGCTCTGATCGCTGTAAGAAAAGACTGGACGAGAGAAATGGAATCGCTGGCTCCACCAGATGTGATTTTTGGGAAGACCCCAAAGTTTACGGAACCAATTACTCGAGTTTCTAGAAATTGCCTAGTAGGGGTGCCGGCTGCCGCTGGGAAAGCCTCTGGCTCAGTTAGGTTGATTAGCCATCCGGATGAGGGAGGACGACTTCAGCCAGGAGAGGTGATAGTAGCCCCATCCACTGACCCAGGGTGGACGCCATTGTTTTTAAAAGCCGGAGCTATTGTTATGGAAACAGGAGGTTTCTTATCCCACGGAGCCATTGTGGCCAGGGAATATGGAATTCCAGCGGTGGTGAATATACCAGGAGTAATGGGTATTCTAGAAGAGGGCCAGACAATAGTAGTTGATGGCGATAACGGTAAAATATTTCTTTCAGATGAAGACATTAAGTAGGATACCTAATCATGAAGCAACTTGATATAACAGGTCTTTCTTCGAAGATGATTGACTTTTGGAAAAGAAACTTTAATTACATGAAATGTAATTAAGATCAGACTGGTTTTTGATCGAAAATGAAAGGAGAAATTATAATGAAGAATGCTAAAGAGTTTAAACTCATTGAGTGCGGGGGAACTCCTTATGAAATCGGCCAGCAGTGGGGAGAAGGCTGCAAAGAGAGTATCCTAAAAGTTTCAGAAAACATTTGTAATAGTATGATGTCTTATTACCAAGCCTCAAAGGAAGAGGTCATCTCCAATGCTATGAAGTTTTTCTCTGCAGTTCAAAAGTTTGATCCCTATTTGATTGAAATAATGCGGGGACAGGCTGACGTTACCGGGCTTACTTTGGAAGAAATATTTACTCAGAAGTGCTTTAATGAGCTTACTTTCAGCTATAATAATATTTCGGGACTTTCAGGACTATGTACCTCATTTGCGGTAACAGGAAAAGCAACACAAGACGGGAAAACCATCCTGGGGCAAAACATAGATTTTCTTCCCGAAGCACCGATAGATTTATTAAAAATTCATCATGCCAATGGCATTCATCAATTTATATTAAGTTTTTCAAACTCCAGTGAATTCATATTCTCATCCGCCGGAATCGGTATGTGCGCAAATGCTACTATAGGTAAAAATTATTCATTTAATATTCCGGTGGGCTGTTACCTTCCAAGAGTGATGAGGGAGAAAAATATCCACGACGCCATGGATAATCTTAAACAAGTTGCCCGTGGTCTTGGCTACTATCATTTAGCCGATAAAAATGGGCACATGTTCGGTATTGAGAGTATTCATAACGATTTTGAACTTCTATACCCCGAAAGGGATATGATGTTGCATTCAAATCATTACATTACAGAACGCTTCAAGGGAGAGGACACTGCACCACAATTACAGCCCGACAGCTACCATCGCTTAGATAGAATTCGTAGTTTAGTGGATCAGCATTATGGGCGCATAAATATTGAAATCATTAAGAAAATCCTGGCCGATCACGACCAAAATCCATATTCCATATGCCGCCACATTGATTCCACGGTTCCAATATCATCAGCGACACTTGCATCATTTATCATGGTGCCTGAGGAAGGGGCTATATATATAGCCGCTGGCAATCCTTGCGAACACGAGTATGTACGGTATGAGTTTTAGAAGACAGGAACACTTACGAAATTTTTTTACAAGTTTAAAGCAAAAATTCAGTTTAAAATCATTGCGCATTGTTAGTCAATAATTAATAGAAAAGGGAGTATTTCAAAACTAATTACTTAGTGTTGAAGCACTCCCTTAAAATTTACAAAATTAAATCCAAAATACCGGTACTCCCATTTTGACACCTATCTCTCGATAGGGGGGTGTCCTCACAGATGTATCTATCGCCCTCAATGCCGTAAAAAGGACTCATAAGAAGGTACATATCCTCATCTAAATATTGGACTCCCAAGGTTCTAATGTAGGTTCAAAATAAGAGCTAACGAATATCTCAGAAATTATGGTCTATGTAGATCGTGCACCTTCTATCGACAGTAATCTACCAGCGTTTCTCACCTAGTTAGCTCAAATCAGGTTGTTCCACGGCACACAGAAGGGTTCACTTACCGCTGCTTCCTTCCGGATCTGACGGAGTTTATGAATTTCTGTTGCATGGGACCCAATTCTCAACACCACTTGAGTAAGACTGTCCTAACAGCTTAAAGCCTAAAGAAGGAATTAAATCCTGCTGTAGCGGATTGCAGGTTACAGGGCACCGCTAGCTCCCCATCTAGCACGAATAGTTATTCATTAAAAGTAGTTATTATCTTTCGCTGAGAATATAATAACATATTTAGATTACTAGCACAAGCGTTCGGCATATAGTAAGTTATTCCTAGTTTGGGTATAGATAGAGCTACCATAAGACAAAGAAGTTTGACGTAAAGCTTAAACTCTGATTTATATTTCATTTTATGATATAATTAAGGGATCGGAAATTTTAAATTATTAAGGAGAAAGAACGTTGAAAGAAGATATATTATTACAAATATTTAATGAAGAGACTAGTGGCAAAAATTATGCTAATGGGCAAAGAGTTTTTAATAATGATTTAGTATCTTCTGTAGATATAACTGATGAAGATAAATTAATATGTATAAATGGTAATGTAATTTCAGAAAATCTCTTTAATGAATATAATACAAAAATAGAGATGGATGCAGAAAAAAGAAGTATTTTTTCTACATATTGCAGCTGTCTAGATTATGAAAAAAATGAGTTTAAAAAAAGAAATTATTGTTGTAAGCATTTAGTTGCAACTTTTTATAAAGCATTAGAAGAGTTAGTTAGGCATCCTCTTTTGGCGGAAGAGAGTATTCGTGACGAAGGTATATTTAAAAGCAAAAATAGCCTATTACATATGCTTTTAGGAGATGCTGATCATAAAGAGGAAATAAAAATTGAGGTTTATGTAAATAAAAATGAATGGAGTCATAATATTACTGTTGAGTTTAAAATAGGACTTAAGTCTATGAGTTCCAGCAATCTTTACATTCTAAAAGATATTAATCAGTTTTTGATAGCTCTTTATAATAATATTTCTATAAGTTATGGTAAAAACTTTAGTTTTAATATAAAAAATCAAAGGTTAAGTACAAAGGATAAAAGGCTTATTGATTATATTGAAACATTGAAAGAGATAAAAGGAAATAATAAAACTATTTACAAAAGTGAAGATAGCATTGTAGATGGAAAATATGTAAATATACCTAAAAACTTAGTTAGAGAATTTTTTGAGGTTATAAAAAATCATAGAGTTTATCTAAATGAAGGGTTCTTTTATAGGCCTATAGAAACTGAAATTTTAAATAAAATTCCACCGATAGATTTTGATTTAAAATTAATAAAAGATGAATATGTTCTTAAATCTCCAGGAGGAATGCCACAGGCTTTAGGATGTAACAATAATATTTTCTTATATGGTACATCTATATACACTCCAGACTATGAATTTTGTTATAAGATAAGTCCATATCTTCAAGTATTTAATGAAGCTAAGGTAGTAACCATAGGGGCTCTTGAAGAAGAAACTATATTGAGAAGGTTGATTCCAGATATTAATAGATTGTCTCCTAATGTTACTCTGTCTAAATCAATAAGGGAAAAAGTGGTAATAGATGACTGTCACTTCAATTTCTATTTTGATAAGGAAGAGGAAGATATTACACTGACAGTAAAGGTTATGTATGGAACTCTTGAATTTAATATTTTTGAGGATTATAAGGAAAAAATCATATACAGAGACTCTAGAAAAGAATCACAGGTAATTGAAATACTCAGAGGTTTAGGCTTTGAAGAAATAAAGGGTAAGTTTTATCTGTTAATGGGAGACGACTACATATTTAGGTTTTTTAAAACTGAAATAAATAAACTTCAAGAGATAGGAGAAGTTTATTACTCTGAAAATTTTAAAGGCATAAAGTCCATCGGATCAAAGGGTATTAGTGGAGGTATCAAATCAGGTAGATACGATTATTTTGAAATGAATTTTAAAATAGGCGATATTAGTCCCAAAGAGACTACTGACATACTAAGAGCTTTTAGAGATAATCTCAAATACTATAAACTTAAAAATGGTGAGTATATAGATCTAGAAGAATTAGAGCTTAATAGATTTTTAAAGCTTTTAGATGTAGTTTCTTTAAAGGACACAGAGGATAATTGTATTCAAATACCCAATAATAGGAGCATTTTTATTAATAATTACTTAGAGGATAATGGAATTAAGTTTATAAAGGGGAAAAAAGAATTAAATAAAATAAGAGATAAATTTAAAAATATAGAAAAGTTAAGTTTTAAGGAACCAGAAGATTTAAAGGGTAATTTAAGAGTATATCAAAAAGTAGGATATAATTGGTTTAAAACCTTAGATCATTTAGGTTTTGGCGGAATCTTAGGTGATGAGATGGGGCTTGGTAAAACTATTCAAACTATTACTTTTTTATTGTCTAATAAGGGGAGTAAATCACTGATTGTAGCTCCTACATCACTAATATATAATTGGATAAGTGAATTTGAAAAGTTTGCACCGAAGGCAAGAGTAGCAGCTGTCAATGGACCAAAGGAAGATAGAGAAGAAATAATTAAAAAAATAGATGAATATGATGTTCTTATAACAACTTATAATTTATTAAAGAGAGATTTAGAAAGATATAATTCTATCGAATTTGATTATTGTATATTAGATGAAGCTCAAAATATAAAAAATTCAAACTCTCAAAATGCAATAGCTGTTAAGAAAATAAAAGCAAAAAGAAGATTTGCACTATCAGGGACACCAGTAGAAAACTCTCTTATGGAATTGTGGTCTATATTTGATTTCATAATGCCAGGATACCTATATGATGAAAAGAGATTTAGTGTAAGGTATCATAAAAAACTTAGAGAAAGTCCAGAAGTCTTAGAGGATTTAAATAAACTCATAAAACCATTTATTCTTAGAAGAAAAAAAAGAGATGTTATAAAGGAATTGCCTGATAAAATAGAAAAAACATTAGTGGTGAATTTGGAGGATGAACAAAAGAAAATCTATAAAACTTATGCAAACTACGCAGTTGAGCTTATTCAAAAGAAGGTAAAGGATTATGAATTTCAAAATAGTAAAATAGAAATACTTTCTTATATAACAAAACTAAGACAGCTGTGTTTAGATCCAACGATATTAATGAAAGATTATAGTGGTGGTAGTGGAAAAATAGAAGCATTGGTTGAGCTTATTCATAAGAGTGTAGGAGAAGGGCATAGAGCATTGATATTTTCTCAATTTACATCAGTTCTTAAGAATATTGGAAAAAGAATTAATGCTGAAGGAATATCTTTTAATTATTTAGACGGGTCTGTGCCTTCAGAAAAAAGAATGAACATGGTAAAGGCTTTTAATGATGGAGAAAACTCAGTATTTTTGATAAGTTTGAAGGCTGGTGGAACAGGATTGAATTTAACCTCTGCAGATTTAGTAATTCATTTTGATCCTTGGTGGAACCCAGCGGTGGAAGAGCAAGCTACAGATAGAGCTCACAGAATAGGTCAAAAGAATGTGGTAGAAGTTATAAAAATTATAGCTAAAGATACTATTGAGGAAAAAATATTATTACTTCAGAAAGAAAAGAAAAAGCTTATATCAGGAATTTTAGGAGATGAATTGACTAGCGGTGAGAGCTTTGCTACTTTAACTGAGGAAGAAATACTGAGACTATTTGAAATGTAAGGAGCTGATAATAAATTCAGCTCCTATTTATTTTAATTATTCTAAGGTAAAACAAGCTAACTTATATAATAATTATAAAGAATTGTATAATTATAATTTAAGTGTAAAATATTACATTTTGCTATGGTATAATAGATTGTACGAGAAATTTAATTACATTGAAGGGGGAATTAAAGGTGATCGATTTTGAAAATTTAAAAACATTAAAATGGCCACCAACTAATGAAGAGCAGAAACAAGAGGGATATGTTTCGAGAGAAGTATCAGAAGAACCTACAACAGAAAGAGGCAGGATAGTTAAAAAAAGATTGCTAGAAGCAAGGTGTATGCTTGACCCAGAATTTAGTATACTTTATACAGAGGAGTGGAAGAGAGCAGAAGGAGAACCACTTCTCATTCGTAGAGCAAGAGCATATAAGTATGCTATTGAAAATATAACACCAGCAATTCAGCCTTACGAACTTATTACTATGCAGAAGACTAGATATATGAGAGGAGCACCAGTATATCTACAATATAGCCAAAAATTCTATTCACATATGATTGAAAAGGCAGAAAGCTCAGGTGACGAGGTTTATGATGTCGGAGTAGGAGGAGGACGCAGCCATAAAGAAGCCAAGGGTATAATTGAAATGGGTACTTTTGCAATGAAAGAAGAAGATACAGTACCTTTAATAGAATCCTCCAAGTTTTGGGAAGGTAAATGTATTGAAGATGAGTCAGACAAGTTCTTAAAAGAAACTATGCCAGAATATGATGACCTTGATAACGCTTTCAAAACTGTAATATTTCCTCCAAGTGTTGTATCTATTATGGAAGGAAGATGGATACCAGCATATGATATGGTTGTTGAGAGAGGCCTAGATGGCATTATAAAGGAATGTAAAGAAAAAATTAAAAGTACTGTTCCTACTACTAGAGAAGTTGCTGAAAAGGTTCTATTTTGGAGAGCAACTATATTATCCTGTGAAGGTGTTATAAATTGGGCTAAGAATTATGCAGACAAAGCAGAGAAAATGGCTGCTGAAGAAAAAGATGAACAGAGAAAAAGTGAATTATTGAAGATGGTTGAAACCTTAAGATGGGTTCCAGCAAAGCCAGCAAGAACATTCTATGAAGGATTACAGGCAGCTTGGACAGCACACATAGCTATTGCATTAGATGGTCCAATTGTAGGACTTTCTCCTGGACGTTGGGGACAACTTTTATATCCACTATACAAAAAGGATATAGAAGAAGGAAGGCTAACTAGAGACGAAGCTCTAGAGCTTATGGAGCTAATGAGAGTAAAATTTTCAAGTGAAGAGTATGTATCTCCAAGAAGCTGGGAAGCATTAGCGTCAGGAAACCTATTCCAGCACATGATAGTTGGAGGAGTCACAAGAGATGGAAAATGTGCAGACAACGAATTAGAAGAAATAATACTTGAAGCAGGCTGCAGTATGCAGACTATTCAACCTACTTTAGGTATAATGGTAAATTCTAAAACAACTGATAAACTATTAATGAAAGCTGCACAAACTACAAAAACTGGTGCGGGATATCCTGCTTGGTTTAATAATGAAGCTTGCATTCAGCATTTACTGCAAAACCACAGAGATGAGAATATAACTATTGAAGATGCTAGAGATGTAGGAATGGGTGGTTGTGTTGAAATGCAAATGCAGGGAACATGTCATGGTATATGCCATCCAGGCTTCTTTAATGAGGTTAAGTGCTTGGAAATAGTTTTAAATGATGGAGTAGACCCAAGAACAGGAATACGCTGCGCTGAGCCTTTAGGAGATATCAATACATATGAGGATTTGTGGAATGCATGGTGTAAGGTGGAAGAAAGATTCCTAAGAGTTTACATGCGTTACTGGAACTATGTTATGGCAGTGCACAGAGAAGTGAATCCTCTTATTATGGGTTCCGTATTAGTCAAAGATTGTGTTAAGAATGGTAAACCGTTAGATTCTAATGGAGCTCGTTATAATAAGTCAGTAACATTGCTAAATTCAGGTATGGTAAATGTAGCAAATAGTCTAGTAGCTATTAAACAGTTGGTTTTTGAGGATAAGAAATATACACTTGAAGAATTAAGACATGCATTAAAAGAAAACTTTGGCTTTGAAAGAGCAGACAAAGTTGGAAATTTCTCAATGCTTGAGCAAAAACGTATTAGTAGTGGTTTTGAAAGAATACATAGGGATTTACTAAATTCGCCTAAATACGGAAATGATGATGACTATGCAGATTCAATATTTGTTGAATGCTGGAAGCATTATAATGAAGTATGTTTATCAGAGACAACATATTTAGGACTTCAATGGATACCAGCTGGACTATCAATATCAGCACATGGACCATTTGGACGTGTATGTGGTGCTACCCCTGATGGACGAGTAGCCGGTGTTAGCTTAACAGATGGTGTACTATCAGCTACACCAGGTACAGATGTCAACGGCCCAATAGCTCTATTCCAATCAGGAATCAAACTAGATCCTATAAGAATGAGAAGTGTTCAACTTAACATGAAGATACATCCAAATGCAGTTAAGGGAGGAGAAGGTTCTCAGAATCTTGTTGATTTAGTTAAGTCTTATTTTCAGCAAGGAGGGTATCATATACAGTTTAACATAGTTGACTCTGATATGCTTCGTGATGCACAATTACATCCTGAAAAATATCGTGACTTAATTGTTAGAGTAGCAGGCTTTAGTGCTTACTGGGTAGAGCTTTCAAAGCCAATACAGGATGAAATAATAGCAAGAACAGAGTATAATGCTACAAGTATGTAGAATAAGAAAGAGAGCATGAATTATGGGAGATTCAAGGAGTTCAGGTATAGTATTTGATATACAAAGCTTATCCTTTCATGATGGACCTGGTATAAGAACTCTTATATTTTTAAAAGGATGTCCACTAAACTGCCTATGGTGTGCTAATCCAGAAGGACAAAAGATATTGCCAGAGATTCGACATCATAAGATGAATTGTACAGGATGCATGGAATGTTCAAAAGCTTGTACAAACAATGCTATTACTTTAAAAAATGATGAAGGCACCAAAGCTAGTATAAACATAAATAAGGAGAAGTGCATTAGATGTAGTGAATTAAAATGCATAGATGCCTGTCTTAATGATGCATTAAAGCTTACTGGAAAGGCCATGACTGTAGAGCAAGTTATGAAAGTTATAAAAAGGGATAGTCCTTATTACAAAAGAAATGGTGGAGTAACACTTTCAGGAGGAGATCCTACTTATCAGCCAGAATTTGCAGTTAATATTTTAAAAGCCTGCAAGGAAGAATATATAAATACTGCTGTTGAAAGTGCAATGTTTACTAACGTTGAGACTGTTAATAAGTTTATACCTGTTACAGATCTTTTTCTGACAGATATAAAGCATATGGATGAAGGTAAACATAAAAAGCTTACAGGAGTTAGTAATAAGCCAATTTTAAATAATATTTCAATAATATCAAAGTACAAGCCTGTAGTAGTTAGAGTACCTATAATACCAGGTTTAAATGATGATAAAGAAAATATTATAAGTATAAGCAGGTTCTGTGCTGAAAATAATATAGATAGAATAAATCTTTTACCTTATCATAAGCTAGGCGTGGCAAAATATGAACAATTAGGATTAACATATGGTATTTCAGATGTAAATTTACCAGATAAGGAGAAAATGGAATTGTTAAAGGAATCAGTCGAGTCTTTAGGGGTAAAATGCATTATAGGGTAATTAGTAGAGTTATAAGATATAACAAATGACATATTGCTAGTTTAAAGAATTAAGTTAATAATGATATGTAAAAAGAAGCCTCTTTTAAAAGGGGCTTCTTTCTATCTATCTATTTAACTTCTAACTGTTTAGTGACTTGTAATAATACATCTGATAGCGTTCTTAGTTCCTGGATGGAAGCGCTTATTTCTTCAGAAGCAGCAGCTTGTGATTGGGTTGTTGAGGCGTTTTTTTCTATCATATTCATAATAAAATTTATAGAACTCTGCATACCTTTAAGCCCTTGCTCTATTTGACTTACAGCATTTTTGCTATTTACTGCAAGCTTACGTATTTCTCCAGCTACTACTTGAAAACCTCTTCCTTCTTGTCCAGCTCTCGAAGCTTCTATTGAGGCATTAAGTCCTAAGAGATTAGTTTGGTTAGCTATATTTCTTATGAAATCTGTAATTTTAGAAGTCTCATCTACGTTTTTTCTTGTCACTTGAGCTGAAGATACCATTTCTTCCTGTGAGGAAGCTATATTTTGTGCATTTGCAGTAATATCGTTCATACCCGTTGAAATTTGCTCGATAGAGCTTGCCAAACTATCAACAACATTGCTTAGTTGCTCGTATATTTTTACTCTAGCATCTAAGCTCCAACCTACTCCTGCGGCACCTATTATTTGCTTATTTTCATCAAACAAAGGTATAGTAATGGCTTTAAATGGAGTACCTAATAATTCCTTTGGAACAATGACTCTTAAAGTTTTTTTAGATTGAATAGCCTCCAATAAACCATCTCCAGGAGCTAATGGTAAGCCCACATGTCCCGCGTCAACGGTTTTTCCCGCTTTATAATATACTATTTTCTCTAAATCTGATACTACAAGCATTGCATCTTCATCTTGAAACATATCTTCAAGAACCGTAATAACATTTAACATAGAATCTAACATATTCAAATTTTTATCCCCCTTAATCTAAAATTAAATAGCATATTTAATAATATTTAATATGATATATAAACATTTTAGCAAAAAATGCTAAAATATAAAAGTTTTTATTAAAAAATTTTTAATATTTCGGCAAAACGTCATAAAACGTCATAGATACTGAAGTTAAAATATTAACTAAGTTGTTTAATTATAAGAATAGAGAAAAAATAAAATATTTAAATACTGCTATAGTTAGAGAAAACTTGCAGGAATTTAAAAATAAATTATTGAAATATGTATATATAGAAAATCGATAATTGTAGGTATAAAAGTATAAATTGTTAAAATTGATTCGTGGAGGTAGGTTTATGAAAAATTATATAAAATTAACGAAACAAGATTTAGAATTTAAGTTAGATGAAATACCAGAGTTTGACACTACGGAAAGAATAGAGGGCTATGATATGGTAATAGGGCAGAAAAGAGCTGTCGAATCTATAGAGCTTGGATTAAACATAGATAGTAAGGGATATAACATTTTTATATCTGGCAAAACGGGCACGGGGAAAACTGGATATATTGTGAGAAAAATAGAAGAATATGCAAAAAAGATGCCTACACCAAAAGATTGGTGCTATGTTTATAACTTTGAAAATCCCAATAATCCAATAGCAATTTCTCTTAATACAAGTAAAGCTAATAAATTTAAAGAAGAGATGAGTTTGTTTATCAAATATGTTGAAAAGGAAGCACCTATTTATTTTAATTCTGAAAATTATGATAATGAGAAAAATAATATAATCAATAATTATGAGAAATTACTTTTGAATTTGTCTAGAGAATTAAATATTGAATCAAAAAAAGAGGCTTTGATGTAAAGAGAAACTCCACTGGAGATTTTATATTTATTGCTCAAAAAAACGATAGAGAGATAACAGATGATGAGTTTGAAAAATTAAGTGAAGAAGAAAAAAATAGCATACAGACTTCAATAAATGAGCTTAGAAATATTTCTTCAGATATTTTTAAACAGACTAGAGAGCTTGAAAAGAAATTAGAATTAGAATTGAAGAATTTAGACTATAAAATTGCTGAAACCATAATTTCACCTAAAATAGAGGAGCTAATAAACAATTATGGATTTAGCAAAAAGGTCGTTCAATATTTGCATTCTTTAAAAAAAGATATTACTGAAAAAATATCATATTTTTTTGATGATGACGATGATAAAAAAGCTAAAAATATAAAATTAGCTCTTTTAAGGAGATATGAGGTTAATGTTTTAGTAAGTAATAATGAAAATGCAGGTGCACCAGTTGTCTTTGCTGATTCATCACTACAGAGTCATATATTTGGTAACATCGAATATGAAAATAAAATGGGTAACCTTATTACTGATTTTGCATTAATAAGGCCAGGATATTTACATAAGGCTAACGGAGGTTACATTATAATAAAAGCAGAGCAACTGCTAGCTCAGCCATCTTCTTGGGAACTTTTAAAAAAGTGTATTAAATTAGAGAATATATCTATCAATAATTCAAAATATAATATTGATACATTACCAATCTCAACGTTAAATCCAGAAGAAATACCTTTAAAAGTTAAAATAATAATGGTTGGAAGTCAATATATATACTCACTACTTTTGCAAAGAGATTTAGAGTTTGAAAAGATATTTAAAGTAAAAGCTGAATTTGACAGTGAAATAGAAAAAGATAGAGATAATACTGCTAATATTATTGGTTTGATAAAATGTTATGCAAATAAAAATAATATTAAGCATATAAGTAGAGAAGCAATAATTAAATTATTACAATTTTCTTCTAGGCTTGCAGAAAATAAAAATTACTTTTCTGCATCTATGAGCAATATGTTTAAAATAGTTGATATAGCAAATTATTATGCTAAAGAAGACGGTTGTGATATTGTTGGAGCTAAGCATATTTTGAAAGCTTTAAAGGAACAAGAATCAATGCATGGACTTGTTAGAAAGAAAATCCTTGATATGTACAGAAAGAAAAAATATATAGTTGATTTAAGAGGAACAAAAGTTGGGCAAATTAATGGCCTTTCTGTTGTAAATTATGGAGACTGTACAATTGGACAACAGCATAGAATAACCGTTTCAACCTTTGCGGGAAGAAGTGGAATAATAAATATTGAAAGAGAGGCGGATATGAGTGGCAGTATTCACAATAAAGGCGTAATGATTTTGGCAGGTTTTGTTGGTGAGCTTGTAGGAAGGGATATTCCAATATCTTTTAATGCTAATGTTGTGTTTGAACAACTTTACTCAGGAATTGAGGGAGACAGTGCATCTGCAGCAGAGCTTCTAGCATTATTGTCGAGTTTGTCAGAGACTCCAATAAAACAAAGTATGGCTATAACTGGATCGGTCAATCAAAAGGGTGAAATACAGCCAATTGGAGGAGTCAACGATAAAATAGAGGGTTTTTTTGATATATGTTCATTGTATGGACTTGATGGAACACATGGAGTTATAATTCCAAACACCAATATGGATGATCTTGTATTAAAAGAAGAAGTAATAGATGCGGTAGATAAAGGAAAGTTCCATATATATGCAGCTAAGTATATTAGTGATTGTATTGAAATAATGTTTGACGATGAAAATATGGGTAAAAAGGGTGTACTAGAATATGTAAAAGAAAAAATGATGAAAAGGCTAGTTCAGTATAACAACATTTTAAAGGAATCTAATATTAGTCAAAAGTAAATAAGAATAGCTAAATTAAATATATAGAAGAAAACAGGAGCAAAACTGAAATAAATCTACATAGAAGGCCAATAGGAAAAGAAAACTTATTAAAAGGTATAGATAACCTCATTGCGCGATATTGCCAACTATGGTATAATTAACCCATGATTTTGATGGGGGTGTAATAATGAAAAGTTTAAAAAAATTAGTTTTAATTGGAGCTGTAGTAGCAATGTCCACTTCCCTTTTTACAGGATGTAGCAATGAGGGAAAAGCGCTTTCTGATGCTTTTAGCAAAACACAAAAAATTACTAGTGCAGAAACTAAAACAGAGATGGGATTACGATTTACTGCAGAAAATCTTTCCGCTGAAGAGCAAAATGAGGTAAGTAAAGTTATCCCTATGATTAATAGTTCAAAAATGGCTATTAATACTAAAGTAAACCAGAATGAAGATGGTAAAGTTGCAAAGATGCAGGCAGATGTGGCAATGCAATTAGGAACAATGCCATTAGATATGGGAATTTGGGCAGATGTAAACATGGCAAATGGTAAAAATGAATTTAAAGAGATTATTAAAGTACCAGCTGCACAAGCACAGAAGATGGGTGGAAAGCAGTATGTTATATTAGATAGTTCAAAGATGGGCAAGACTAATGGTACAAATGTGGACTTAACTAAAGCAAGTGAGGACATGCAGAAGAAATTCTCACAAATGATTCTTGGTAGTATGGCAAGTTTTGATCCTGGGTTTAAGATTGTTACAGATACAGGGTATACATATATGGCTTTACCAGATGGAAGAAAATTAGTGCATACTTATGAAGTTAAGCTAGATGATAAGAAGTTTAAAGATTTAATAAAATATACTTCGAATAATTTAATAAATAATAAGGAAGCTAAAGGATTATTAAAAGACTACTTAACTACAGTTACAAAAACATCTGCTGCAAGTGAAGAAGAAGCAAAAGCTAATCAAGCAGGAATAGATAAAGCTTTTTCAGACTTTGACAAAGGATTACCTGAATTTACATCACAGATGAACAAAGTGCTAAATTCCTTTGATG
Source organism: Clostridium sp. OS1-26 (assembly GCF_030915445.1). Classification (GTDB taxonomy): domain Bacteria; phylum Bacillota; class Clostridia; order Clostridiales; family Clostridiaceae; genus Clostridium_AM. Next base: position 5,395,580 of record NZ_CP133264.1, on the reverse strand, counting down.
GAGTAACTCTTATCGGGGATAAAGGAATTGTAATTGATTATGCAGTAGACTCAAATGGATATATTGTTAATGAAAAAGGAAATATAGATTTAGTGTTTGACTCAGCTAAATTTATACCAGTAGTTCAAAGCTTAAGTGGTACAAGCACAACAAATAAACTTACAGGTGTATACAAATTAGGAATTGATTTTAATACAAGTACTTTCAATATAAATAAAAATCTTGAGATAAAATTCCCAGAGACTAATAGCGAAAATTCTGTTCAATTCCAAGATTTAATCAGTGGATCTAAAATTAAATAGAAATATAAAACTCCTTGCTAACTGTTTATAGCAAGGAGTTTTTAATTTTTTGATTCATCTCCTAGCTTGTAAAAAAAAGGTGTCGAATTGCTCTATCATTCTGTAACAATTTCAATAAATCATCATACTATTAATTAAAGGATAAATTCCTTAAATTTTATTTTAGTCACTTCCAACATAATAGTGTGTTAGTTGTGTGAATTTTTATATAGGGAGGAAATAAATATGGCAAGTCATAGAAGGTCACGCCATTCAAAAAAAAGCCACTCAAAAAAAAGCCATTCATTTATTAATGAACATCAAAGTGAAAATATTGATACAAACGAAATGCTATATTATGAAAGCTATAAGAATGACGTAGATGAATTTGATGAAGATGATCACAATGAAAGACAATATAAGTGCCATGATAGATCAAGACATTCTGATCCGTACTATGTCCATAATTGTATAACAGTTTGCGAAGAGACTGGTCCACAAGGACCAAAAGAGTGCAAAGGAGATCCAGGATGCCCAGAACCAGAGGGAGAAGAAGGAGATCCAGGATGTCCAGAACCAGAGGAAGAAAAAGGAGATTCAGGATGCCCAGGACCAAAGGGAGAAAAAGGAGACCCAGGATGCCCAGGACCAAAGGGAGAGCAAGGAGACCCAGGGCCAAAAGGGTGCAAAGGAGACCAGGGATGCCCAGGACCAAAAGGGTGTAAAGGAGACCAGGGATGCCCGGGACCGAAAGGGTGCAAAGGAGACCCAGGTTGTCAGGGACCTAAAGGTGATCAAGGTCCTCAGGGACAACCAGGAGATGCTGTTGAATGTGCATGCACTGCTCAAATAAAAAATGTGTTAAGCCAGATAATAGAGCTATTCCCTGGAACCACTGTAGTTATTAACTATGAAAATAAAGGTTCAGCTATAGGAGTACCAATTTCACTTTTAGATAGCGGTATACTAGTGTTATCTAATTCTGCAGAAGTTAAAACTCATAGAATTTCCATTCGTAAGATAGTAGCAATAACTCTTACTTGTAATAATTCTTTGTTTAATCTTGATGGATCAATGAAAATAGCTTTCCTTCCACCGCCAGCACCGCTGCCAATAAGCTGTGCAGCTGAATGTGAATCAGCGGTAAGGAACACATTAGAATCACTAATTCAAGGCAAAGCAGCAGTAAATATAATAGCAGGTGGAAATTTATTAGAATCAAATAGTGTAACCCATACTGCATATGGAATAGCTGTTTTAGGAAACTCTACATTAGTATCTACTTATACTATAGAAGATATTTATTAGATAGACTTTAAAACTAGAAGGAAATGGCATTCATTTCCTTCTAGTTTTTATGCAAGACTAAAATTAAGGAGGTACTATCAAGTGATTCTTAGGTTCAGATGGAGTTTGCTTATAAGGATGACTTTCTCCATCTGAACCTTAGAAGAACTTATCCAGGCACGTAGCAGTGCTTATCCCACAGTTAAGCAGAGAGCCTAAATCTATGATTTAGTGCGAATCGCTTACTCCTTCGACAATAGGAGAAGGAGTTTCATACAAAGATGGGGGTGTTAGCAATGGTAGCGATCGGATAAATATAATGATTACTATTAGATTATGTATGGTAGTAAAAAATGAAGAAGAAACTCTTGCACAATGTTTAGATTAGGTTGTAAAAACTTAATATACATAATAATTTTAAGACAATATGGACATGCGCTTATAAATATTTTAAACTAAAATATGGTAAGGAAATTTTTGAATTTTTAAATATATAAAATGGAGGGCATTGTGAAAAATAAGACTATATTATTTCTTATTTCATCTGTTATATTTGCGACAATAGCACTTTCTATTTTAACCATTTTTAATATAGAAAGTGAAATTGGAAATATAACTGCAAAACAAAAAAGATGCTATTTCTCATGCAACTGAGCAAATTATGGAGTTTGACATGATTTTATATGGAATGAACGATGAGTTTTTACAATTAGAAAAGAACAGCATAAATAATATTGAACAACGGTTTGTTCAAAACAATCAAAATCCTTTAGAAGTAGAGGATGAAGAATTAAAGAAACTTGCCAAGAGTTTGCCAATTTCAGACATTTATATCATTAATAAGGAGGGTAAAGTTGTACACACTAGCTTTCAACTAGATAAAGGAATGAACTTGATTAGTAAAAATAATTATATGAAAAGCTACTTATCTAAAATATATGGCACAGGAAAAGTATATGACCAAGGAATAGGATTTTCTATGAAACAAGGAAAATTAAATAGATATACTTACTACAGTCCTTTAAAAAGTGATTACATTATAGAGATATCTGTTGATGTAAAGGAATATGTGAGAAAGAAATATGATACTAGTTATTATAATTTTTTATTTAAGGACTTGTTTCAATTTCCAAACTCTTTAGAAAAAGGCGAAATAAATATAGAGATTTATAATAATAATGGAAAAGGTACTTGGGCTTTATCAGATGAAGGAAAGCAGCTAGATTTGACAAATGAAGAATTTAAGCAATTAAAAAATAATAAAGAACTTACTAAGAATAAAGATGGATTTACATATGGGTATTATGAATTAAATGCACCCTGGAAAAGCTTTAGTTCTTCACAAAAGTTTTATGTAGAAATAAGATGTGATTTTACTGCAATTGAAAGAATAAAAAAACAGACAATAATAAATTCCATAAAAAGTTCTTTAGTTATAATAGCCATCTTTTATTTTTTAATTAGGAAATTTCTAAATAAATTCTTTATACAAAAAGTACAAAAAATTAATAGTGGTCTTTTAGAGATTTCTAAAGGAGATTATTCACAAGAGCTTACAATTGCAGGTAAAGACGAATTTGCACAAATTGCATCAAATATAAGCATCATGAAAAATCGTATTAAAGATAGAGAGGCTAAAATTAGCACAATGGCATATTATGATAGCGTAACTGGACTGCCTAATAAAGAGTTATTAAAGGAAGAAATAGATGAAAGAATATATATTCGTGAATGTAAAGGCACTTGTTCAATGATAATTTTACAAATACATAATTTCACTCAGATTACAGATATCGTAGGACATATTGCAGGAGAAGAGATATTGTTAAGTATAGCTACCTTTTTAAAGGTTAAATGGAAAACTGCATTTATATCCTGTAAAAGTGATAATGAATTTGCCATATTAGAGGATTTTCTAAATTTTCATCATATGGATAAAAAAATAAAGGATTTAATGAATGATCTTCAGAAAGAAAAATTTATTCCAAGTAAAAGCTTAAATGTCATTTTTAATGCTGGGATTGTGATATATCCAGAACATGGAACTACAAGTGAGGAAATACTAAAAAATGGAGAACTTGTGCTTCATCATATCAAAAACAAAGGACTCAATGAATATATGTATTATTCTAAGGAAATGGAAAAAAGCTTAATTAATCGATTAGTTATGGAAAAGGAATTAAAGGAAGCTTTAATAAAAGACGAAATTAAAGTAGTATACCAGCCTAAGATTGACACAAGAACAGGTAAAATTGGTAGTGCAGAAGCTCTTGTAAGGTGGGAAAAACAAGATGGGCAAAAATATTTCCTGATGAATTTATTCCACTAGCTGAAGAAACAGGATTGATTATTGATATTGGAAATTATGTATTAAAAAAATCTTGTATGCAGCTAAAGGAATGGCATGAAAGAGGAGTGCCAAACTTAAAGGTTAGCGTAAATCTTTCTGTAGTTCAATTTCAACAAAAAAATCTTACAGATGTGATAAAAAATATAATACAAGAAACAAAATTAGAACCTAACCTACTGGAGCTAGAGATTACAGAATCCTTATTAATGGAGGATATATCCGAATGCAATAAAATATTGAAGGAAATAAGAGAATGTGGAATTAATATAGCTCTTGATGACTTTGGAAAAGGGTATTCTTCATTGAATTACTTAAAAAGGTTACAGATTGATGTCCTAAAAATAGATAAAGCATTTGTAGATAACATTGTAAATTTAGAGGACAAGCAGGTTATTATTGATGCCTTAATTCAAATGGCACATGGGCTAAATATTTTAGTTGTTGCTGAAGGAGTAGAAACTTCTATTCAGGCAGAGTATTTAAAAAATCAAAAATGTGACGAACTACAGGGGTACCTTTTTAGTAAGCCTATAGATGCAGAGACTTTCGAAAAACTACTGACCGGTGATGTAAAATTTTGGTAAAAACATAATAAACAAAATAGGCTTAGGATATAATCTTATACCCTAAGCCTGTACCCAGCTCCCCATACAGTTTCAATATACTGTGGATCGGATGGAGAAGACTCTATTTTTTCTCTTACTCTTCCGATATGTACTGTAACAGTAGCAGTATCACCAAGCGCGTCAAATCCCCAGATTTTTTCAAATAACTCTTCTCTACTAAATACCCTATTAGGGTTTTCAGCTAAATAAAGTAATAGGTCAAATTCTTTTTGAGCTAAAGTTACCTCAGTACCGTTTATAAGAACTTGCCTTGAGTCTTTAATTATTTCTAGTCCTCTTATAGTTATAACATTATTTTTTGACTTTGGTGTAAATTTGCTTTTTATTCTTTCGTAGTTTTGAATGTGAGATTTAACTCTAGCAACTAATTCACCAGGACTAAAAGGTTTTGTAATATAGTCATCAGCTCCAAGGCTTAAGCCTTTAATTTTATCGATTTCTTCTTTTTGGCAGAGACCAATAAAACAGGAATATCCTTATCTTCTTGTATGATACGTAAAATACTAAAGCCATCAATTTTAGGAAGCATAATATCAAGAATTATTAAATCAAATTCCTTTTCTTTTATAGTATTTAGGCCTTGTACACCATCAGTACATACACTAACTTCAAACCCTGAAAGTTCTAGATAATCCTTTTGAAGCTCAGCAATACTTAAGTCATCCTCAACTATTAAAATTCTTTTCATAGTAACCTCTCTATTTTTATGATATTTTTGCTAATGATATTATAATACTTGTACCATAGTTTTCGCAGCTAACAGCCCATATTTTTCCTTTGTGACCTTCTACAATTTGTTTTGCTATGGCAAGACCTAGACCACTGCCTTTTGTACCGCTTCTTGCTAAATCAGCTCTATAAAATCTATCAAATATTTTATTTATATCATTTTTATTAATACCAGATCCATTATCTTTTATTTCAATAATAATGCTAGAGTTTGTTTCTCTTAACATTATAGCAATTTGTCCATTCTCTTTGTTCATATATTTTCTAGAGTTATCAATAATATTTAATATAACTCTTCTCATTCTTTCTCTATCAATTATAAAATGCGTTGATTGCTTCAAGTCGTTTTTTAAATATATTTTTATATCAGATTTTTGAAGGTCAGGTGCGCTTTCTTCAATACAATAATCAAAGTACTTCGCAATATCTGTTTTCTCATAATTAAAGGGCATTTGGTTTAAATCTAGTTTAGAATATAAAAGTAAATCATCAATCATAATATCAATTTGTTCAGCTTTTGAATAAATAGTTTTTAAGTATTTTTCTGTTTTCTCAGGAGTATTTGCAACACCGTCTAAAATTCCCTCCACATATCCCTTTATAGAAGTTATAGGAGTTTTTAAGTCGTGGGATATACTGGAAACTAACATTTTCCTATTATCATCGTACTTCATTTTCATACGAATAGAGTCCTTAAGTTGTATTCTCATTCTCTCGAAGTCTGCACACAACTCTCTAATTTCTCTATCACCACTTTCTACGATTTCAAAGCTTAAATCACCTCTGCTAATTTCTGCAGTAGCTTTTTTTAGAAGTGATATAGGTTTTAATATTCTTTTGAAAAAAGATAGGACATAAATACATTTATAGCTACAAAAGAAATGAAAAAGATAACGACAATGGTTATAATAAATTTCTCAAAAATATCAGTTGGTTTTTCTAATGGAGCTAATAATATAATATTTCCTGTAGAGTTGTCTTTATAGTTAAGTGAAGCCGTTTCAACCATATAAGAGATATTATCAATTTTCACAGCTTTTTTAATAGAGCTAGTTTTTGCTTCGTCTAAGCACTTTTCTATATCAATTTTAGTAATATCCTTTGAAGCAAATATAATGCTATTGTTCTTAATTATTATAACTTCTCCATTTATGATTGAAAGTTTTTGATATAAGTATTCTTGAAATCCAGCAGTTTCAATGCTTTCAGGATTTAACTTTGATACATCTTTTACTGCATTTATTAGCTCAAATTTTGTAGCTGCAAGTTTTTTGAAATTATCATAGCTTATATTTGTACTAAAAACTTTTGAAGATACAAACATAAAGATGAAAATTGTTAAGCATGCAATAATAAATGGAACTACAACTGTTATGGTATTAAAAATAATTAGACGTTTTTTTATATCCATTTCTTCACCTTACATAATCTGTAGAATTTTTAATTTCATTATAAATAGGTACATTCAATACAGTAACAGGTTTTCTAAAATTCTTTTTTATCGAATAAATAATAGCCTCCTGTAAATAGTAGTATAGCATAACTAAGCATCATCATAAACTGACGTAAGATTTTTAATAAGGAAACATTGTTCATAATCCATAGTTTGTACCAGTCTAACATGCTTGTGAAAAACAAAGCAGAAAAACTAGAAAAAACAATTCCAAGTGCTTTGAAAACAATAAAAATAAGAATAGATACAAAAAACACGCCTATTCCGCTTCTCAATATATTTGTAAGAAGTACAATAACTAGTGATAAAACTAGCATAGGAATTAATGTTACAAAGTATGAAACTAATATTTTAATAATACCCTGTGCTGTAAAGGAACTTGAATTAAAAATAAAACCTGCTAAAGTTGAAAAAATCATTACAAACATAAGATTTACAAAAACAAATAATATTATAGAAACTATCTTGGCTGTAAAAAATTTCAGTCTTGTAATTGGCCTTGTCAGTGCAATTTTCATAGTGTTCTGAGAGAATTCTCCTGAAAAACTATCTATAGTAACAAGTGCAGTAAATAGAGGAAGAATCGTGTTAATAACTACAGAAAGTACAAGTAAAGGAAATTCCATACTAGAAACTCCACGTACTCCAAAGCCGCTCCTTAAGCCAATAATAGATACTTGTCCTATTACTATGAAAATAAGTGACACTACTGCTGCCACTAAAACCTTCTTCTTTTTATATAATTTTTCAATCTCATTAATTAAAGTTGCTTTAAATTCTACCATTTCTTTCTACCTCGCTGATAAAGTAATTTTCAAGAGAAGCATAGTTATTTAATATATTTTTAGTAGTATCTACATTAAGCATTTTGCCATTATATAGCACGCCAATATGGGTACAAGTGAGCTCAACATCATGAATAAGATGGCTTGATATAAAAAATGTAGTTTTTTCTCTTTCTGCAAGATCTTTTATAATATTTCTTACATCAATCATTCCTTCAACATCAAGTCCATTTAAAGGTTCATCTAAAATAACTATCTCAGGCTTAGATAGGATTGAAGCTGCAATCCCTAGTCTTTGCTTCATTCCAAGGGAAAATTTCCTTGGTTTTTCGTTTCTATATTTTAAAAGACCTACAAGTTCTAAAACTTCTTCTATTCTTTTATTATCAACGTTTTCGTAATATCTTGAAAATTGTTTTAAATTTTCAAAGGCTGTTAAATAAGAATAAGATTCAGCAGTTTCTATAATACACCCAACTTTTTTCATAGCTTGTTCAAATTCATCTAAGATGCTATGTCCTAAAATTTTAACATCACCACTATCAGGCTTTATAAGTCCAGTCATAATTTTCATAGCAGTAGTTTTACCAGCTCCATTAGGACCTAAAAATCCAAAAATATCGCCTCTATGTATATCAAGATTAATATCTGTTATACCTCTTCCATTTTTATATATCTTAGAAAGTTCTTTAATTTCAATAACCTTCTCCATTTATGTACCTCCTAAATTATAAATAACATGACACATTTGTTATAGAAAAATTAGCTAGAAAGCTAGCTTATACAAAGAGATATGTTTTTAACGTGCTGAAGCTTGGAAACATAGCAGGTTGTATAAGCTAACTTTCAGTTTAGTACCCTATATAAAGTTTTATGTCGCAAAACTTTTATAATATTAATTAAATACTCTACTATATTCACCGTCGGATATTAAGTTTCCATTCATATTTTCGTTTATATTAAAGTATACGTTTGCTGAATGAGGATTAATAGATATATTTCCTTTAACATTAGCGCCTGAGGAATTAGTAGCAGTGAAAGGTGCATTAAATTGATCTTTTTCAAATGTTGCACTAAATTTCAAGTCTTTTTTATTAACTGCGTATTCTTCATAACCTTTAGCATACTCTTCATGGTAGCTTCCACTAACGCTCTTAGAATCTATTTTTTCAATATCTACAATTCTCTCGCCTATTTTTTGGAATTTGTCATCTTTTTCTATTAAAATATCAGTTTTATATTTTCCAATATATTTTGAAGGGTTAGATAATTTACTATAATCTCTTTCTATACTTTTTTCTACCTTCTTGCCAGATAAATCAGGTTTTTTTACAGTAGTTGAGTTAACTCCTGTAATTTTAACTAATAACTCAAAAGTTATATTATGCTCTTTGCCGCTTTCATCTTTACCAGAAAGAACTCCAGTACCAAGAACACTTTGTATTAATCCATCTTTACCTGTTATCATTTTTCCTTTAACTTCTTTTACAAATATATCTTTTGTAATTTTAGGCATGTTGTTTTCATTATTAGGTCTATTGCCAAATGTATTCTTAGATTGAAGAGATACTACTGCATTAACTAGTGCTGGAATCTGTGCTTCACTTAAAGAACCAGATAATTCTTTGCTTCCATCTGGATTTTGAGTAACTACAACAGAATCTTTTAAATTACCTACAAGAGCATCTGCTATTCTTTCAACATCTCCTGCTTCTTTCTGTTTAAAAGGATTCTCAAAGGACCTAACTTCTTCTCGAGGGCTTGTATACTCACTTACATAGTAAACATTTTGATCACTATTTTTGCTTATAAAACCATTTTTGTCGGAATAGTAATAGTTTTCCTTCTTAGTAGAACCCTCTACTCTTGTTGATACATTTTCCATAGCCTTTTTTGATGTATCATACTTATTAAGTGAGTTTTCGGAATAAATAAGAGTACCATTATCTTTTGCAACAAAGGATACATCTGCAGTATAATTTGAAAGTTTAGTTGTACAACTTTCTGCTGTATACTTTAGAGAATCTTTAAGTTGATCATAGCCGCTTTTAGACACTACTTCAGCCATAGCGGTGGTAGCAAACATTAGAGTACCTACAGCAAAACTCAAAATCATTGCTGTTTTCTTCTTAAATTTCATTTTTTACCATCTCCTTTTAGTTTTAAATTAGTTCATAATATGAAAGCCTTTCATAATTCTATTTTAAAGGGAGTCTCTCTATTTTCTATAAACTAATTATAAACAAAATATAAACTTTGTGCATGAAAAATGATTTACCTATTATAAAGTTTTATATCTATAATACCTAAAAGTTATCCCTAATATTTTGATTTTTGTTTAGTTCTTCATGTTCTTATGATTATTTATTAATAAATACTAAATTCTTATATTTTACTGAACTTTTTGTAATGTCACTTTAAAAAACATATATGTGTGATAAAATATTTATAGTAGTAATAGTATACTAATTTATACTATATTTAAAGAAATTATTTTCTTTGTAAAGTTTTTACTAACAAATGTTAATAAAATAGGCAGATAAAGATGGGGGATATAAAGAATGATTGATGAAAAACAACAGGAACTTCAAGAGCTATCAGATGAAGTGGAAATAATACTTTCTGTAAAAGACAATATTTCCCATGAAGAAATAAACAATCTTGTAAATAAGTTTAATTTATTATCAGAATACGATGTAAGAAAAAAGATTGAAGAAATTACTGGTGATTCTATATACGTACAGAACTTTATAGATAAAACTAATGAAATTGTAAATAGTAATCAAGGTGATACACAAAATGATACTTCAGAGAAAATTGATTTACTTGAAGCATCCAATGTTTTTTTAGAAGATCAAGATACGATTAATACTGATGTTGTGGAAAGTAATATGATAGAAGATAAAATACAGGATGAAAATATAGGAAGCAGTGTATTTAGTGAAGGTAATATTCCAGAAGTTTCTTTTATAAAAGCTGATATCAAATATGGACAACTTTCATTAGAATGGGGATGGCCAGAAGGTATAAGCAAGGCTATTATATGTTACAGGATGGATAGATTTCCAATAGGGCCAACAGATGGCTGTGCTTCACAGTTTACGATTAAAAGAGAGTACGGTGATGAAAAAGGAGAGTATTTAATTCATAAGGCAGTAGAAGGAAACTACTATTTTTGTATATATATTTCTGTTGATTGTAACGGAAAAACACTATATTCTGAGGGACAAAGAAGACTTGTGATGAATAAAATACCTTCAGAAATATTCTATGAAATAAGGCATAAAAAGAGTCTCCTTGGAAAACTTAAAGGGGCGGAAATAGTTTTATCTACTACAGATAAAGAAATAAATCTGCCACAACTTGAATTGGTTGGTAAGTTTGGCAATATGCCTCTTCAGAAATCAGATGGTAAAAGTATACTTAATATAGACTATCAAACTATTGCTATTGATAAACCTATAACTTTAAATTTGCCTATTGAAAATATAGGTAGAAACATGTATGTAAAGTTATTTTTCTTAGACGACAGTAATAGCAAGTTGTACAGAATAATATCACCGGCAAAAGAAAAATTATATTTTAAATAGTTAATAGATATTGTAGTTAAGGAGGAACAATGAAATGAAGCTTAATTTAAAGAAAAAAGATTATTATATATGTCCATATTGTTTTTCTAAACATGATTTAAATGATGTAAGTTTTATATGCAAGAATGATCCAGAAGGATGTGAAAATGCAAGAGATGGTATTTTTCTCAGGTCCAAAAGAGGAGAGAGCAAAAAAGAAATGCCAGACTCTATTTTCTGCACTGAGTGCGGTGAAAAAACAAATGTAAAAATATGCCCTACATGTCATGAGGAGCTGCCTTACGCTATAGGACAATATGATAATTTAGTCTTTGCAGTTATAGGTGCAAAAGAGGCCGGCAAAAGTCATTACATCGCAGTTTTGATTGACAAAATAATGAATGAAATAGGTTCGGCTTTCAACTGTAGCCTCTCAGCGGTAAATGATGCAACAATAAAAAGATATAGAACTGATTTCTATGACCCTGTTTTTAAAAGAAATGAATTAATAAGAGTAACTCGTTCAGCTAAGACAGACTCATCTGTAAAGCAACCTCTTATTTACAATCTTACTTTTACGGAACAGGGGATGTTTGGCGGACTGTTTAAAGGTAAAAGGATAAGCAATGTTGTTACCATTGCCTTTTTTGATACTGCAGGTGAAGACTTAGACTCTGAAGATACAATGAAGGCCGTAAACAGATACATATATAACTCCTCTGGTATTATATTTTTGCTTGATCCGCTTCAATTAGAAAATGTAAGAGAAATGCTTCCAGCAGGAACACCACTGCCAGAACAAAACACTGAAATAGAAGACTTACTTTCAAGAACGGCGAACCTTATTAGAAAAGCAAACAACGTAAAGGTAGATAAGCTTATTGATATACCTGTGGCTGTAGCTTTTTCAAAAATAGATGCAGTTGAATCTTTAGTAGATCCATCAAGTTGCATAAATTACTCAAGTAAACACATAAGTAAAGGAAGTTTTGATATTTCAGATTTTCAAGATATGAACGGAACTATGGAATCTTTAGTTAGAAGTTGGGGTGGAGAAAACTTTGCAAATCAATTAAGTTCAAATTTTAAGAATCATGCTTATTTTGGAATAACTGCACTAGGCTGTAATCCAGAAAGCAGTAGGATTTCAAAATTGAGGCCTCATAGAATAGAAGATCCATTTTTATGGTTACTATATGAACATAAATTAATAAAGACGGAAAAAAGGAAGTGATTCAGCTATGGCAGTTCAACAGCTTTTTTACACTTCATGTAAGAAGGGACTGTCTTTCGGAATGGGATTTCAAACCTATTCTATGTCAAGGGGAATTACTGAAGAGGAAAGAAAAGAGATAGAAGGTTATTGTGTTTATATACCTCCAGACAACCTTCCCACACAACCTTCAGATAAAGAAATAGATGAGTTATTTCCGATAGCATTTTCATCTTTTAGATTAAAGACGGGAAAATACTGCATTTCTTCTGCTAAATATGTGGGCAAAGATTACTCAGGGAGATATGGAAATTATTTTTGTCATGTACTTGTATCTGACAAGCCATGGACATTCTATCCTATAGAGCTTTATGAATCAATTACCTTTAGAACTGGATTGACTCCTGAAGAAGAAAATATATCGGAAATACAGTATTTACCTGAGCTGGAGGAAATACATTTAGGTAACTCTATTTGTTTCGATTCAATAGGTAATTTCTTAAAGAGAACAGATGTTGGGAAAAGGAGTAAAGATTTCATAGAATTAATGAAGTCAGCTATAGAATTTAATAAAACTGAGAAAAAAATAATATTTTGTGATTATAAAGACAACACTGCATACTGGATTGGAGCAGTGCAGATGTCTTTACCTAGGAAATTAGCACAGCAATTTAGCTTTACTACCTATTGTTACAATCCCGATGATGCTTCTTATATGATTTGTGCTGTAGACAGAGAAGGAAGTAAATTTAATTTTAGAGATATTCAAAAGTCTTATAAATATAATGTTTTTGACTTTATCAATGGGCAGAATTCGGATTTGACCTATAATAGTAGTTTTATAAAGAGAGCAGAAGTAGGATATACAGTTTCAAAGGAAACATTTTTACCTTTTATATCCTTTCTCGATCAATTTGAATATAATGTTCTAGATGAAAATATAGATAACTGCGTGTGCTTGTATAACATGGTAAATAGAGGGGTTGAAAAATCAACTATAGAAGATGTTAAAAGGGCGGTAAGTTTTGCAGTTAACTATAAATCTATTCAGGCTTATAGACAGCTTTTTCAGCAGCTCGATCCTAATCTTGAAAAAATTAGCACGCAAGTAGATGTTGAATTAGCAGAGATGATAACAAAATTTTTATTTATGGTAGGAAGAGAAACTAATGATAGCGAACATATAAGAAAAGCTTATGAGTTCTATTTTAATTCTATACATTATTTAGTCATAGATAATGAAGATATCAATGTAGAAGATATATTAAGTTTACATGAAAGAATAAGGAAAATAGAAGAAGTTACTCTTGGACAGTTGGTAAAATTATCTCTTCATAAGTCTAGGATAAAAGAGCTTCAAACTTACCTTGAAGGAGGTAAAATAAGACATGCTAAATTTTATTTTAGGTCTTTGATTAGTGACATTATAGCGTTTAATGATAAATATAGTGATGGTGACGGAATAGATCTTTTCAATATAAAATCAGAAGACGCTAAGAACATAACTATACTTTTAAACAAATGCTTAAGCATACTTATAAAATCTCCGGAGGACATTTTAGACACTCTTCATACTTTAAAATGTGAATATGAATATTTTCCGGAAATAATTACTAAGGCATATTCTATTAATAATTATTTGTATAAAGACAGCAGTATTGAGGAGACCTTAGTAAGGTTTATTATAGAAGAAGGAAGAATAGATGAAGAGTGGAAAAAGAAGACATGCACATGTATAAGTCAGTTAACTAATGCAAATGACTTTTTATTTTCTATGTACAGTATCGAATTAAGAGATGAGAGTAATAAAAAAGAGTTTTTTATATCTTATTGTTATAAAGTCTTTAATTATTTTGAAAATTATAGAGAGAAAAAGTTCTCAGATGCACTTAGGCTGTATCTAAGTTTATGTGAAGATGGAGAGCTCTCTTTAGAGGAATATAAAGAAATTATAAGTTATATAGATAAAAAGTCCTTATGCCAATATATAGATGAAGATGTACTAAAAATATTTTTTATAGAGTTAGAAGATAAAATTAATGTAGAGAAGGTAGCTTTAGAAAGTTATACTATTAGAAAAATGTTTGAACTAAAGAGTGAATGTAGTATAAAAACACCTTGCAATATAATAGAGCTAATTTATAGTATACAGAAGATTGAAGATAGTGATGCAGCATTTAAAATAAATCATTTAGAAAATCTTAAAGTTGACTTTTTAAATATAGATGCTAAGAGCTATGAAAAGCTCTTAGAAAGTTTTTTTAACAACTTATGTGTATACCTTCAGAGTCCATCTGAGCACGACAAAGTAAAGAAGGCTTTATTTTGCTCAGAATATGAAGAAATTTATTATAATAAATACTTTAATGTATTAGATAATATTGTTCTTACTAAACAATACAAAGATATATTAAAATCTAATAATAGAGAAGGCTATCAAGTATTTATTGATTTCTTAATATTCCTATTTAAAAATGACATGAAAGTAAAGGAAGAAACAGAAGAATACTTAGAAAATAGAATTATAAATATACTAAAAGAAAGCTCTGAAAAAAAGTTGGAGGCTTATGATAATTATTTTAAAAGAAAAGTTAACGCTTATAAAAATAAGGTGGAAATTATAGAGAAGTGGTCAATAATTAAGGATAAAGCAAGAGAGAAAAAACAAAAAGAAACCCTTTTAACCTTTTTAGAAAGTAGCGAATAGTTTTAAATCGAAGGAGTGATTTTTTGGGAGGAATACTTGAAGCTATAGGAGCTATTTTTATAGTATTAGGATCAATAATAGCTATTATAGCTGGAGCCGTCATAGGAATAGGTGAAGGATTTTTTAAAACTGTAGATAGCTATTTTAGAGGCTTAAGATACAGCATTCATAAAGGAAATTCACTGAAGACCAAAAGAGAATTTTACGAACCAGCAAAGGAAAAATATTTTTTTTACAAGCAGTATGAAGATTTAAATAATACATATAAAAGTGCGACTTCTGTTAATAAGGGTAAAATTCTAGTTTTAAAGCAGCAGTTGATAAATGGATCATACTTTACCTTTGGTAGGATAAAAACTGCGCAATTTATCATATACATAATGGGGAATATTTTAAATGCAATTTGCTTTTTTATACATTTTTGATAATTACAATTATAAGCATCCCTATTTATATATTTTACTTCATAGTTATAGCCATGGAGAAAATAAAGTTTACAAGGGAAAGAATATCAGGCGTTTGCCCTCATTGTCATATAAAGTTCAATATACCTTATTATATATGTCCAAGCTGTGAAAAAGTCCATAAAAGATTAGAAGCGGGACCATATGGAATTATGAAAAGAACTTGTGAGTGTGGTGAGGTGATCTCTTCAACTAATTTTGCAGGCAGATCTAAGCTTAGAGCTGTATGTCCTAGATGCTCTAAGAATATTGAAAGCAAGGAAACATCGCCGATATGTATACCTATAATAGGTGGAGTATCTGCTGGAAAAACCTCCTTTATGTACTCTGCATTAGACACTTTAATAAATGATCTTGCAAAAGCAAAAAAGTGGAATATAAGATTCTTGAATGAAAAAGAAGAATCAAAGATTAGGGAATGTCTAGATACATTAAACAGAGGGATCTTACCTAAAAAAACTATTAAGCAGGATACAGCACCTTATAGTGTTTTTATAAATTCAGATAAGTTTCGTAGTGAAAAACTCTTGCATATGTATGATATTGCAGGAGAGTATTTTGATATAAGAGCTTCTATTAGAAGGCACAACTATTATAAACATATTGATGGGCTGATTTTTATAATAGACCCCCTATCTATAGAAGGAGTGGTAGAGAGTATTTCAGAAAAGCAAGAGTTTATAAAGAGTAGTCCTAGTAATACAAACGTAAATGATTTATTAGATCGCTTTATATTAGGATTAAGAGAAGTTAGAGAAATAAAACTTAATAAGCTTATTGATATACCTGTTGCAGTTATTGTAAATAAGATGGATGTGTTAGAAGACCAAGAAGATATTATAGAGTTCCTTAAAGATTCAGGAGAAGAAAAATTAATACGAAAATTTGAACACAACTTTTCAAACTATCAGTTTTTTTCTTGTAGTGCTTTAGGGCATTCAAGTGTTGGAGAAACCTATAAGGCACAGGGAATATTTGAACCTGTAGAGTGGATTTTAGGGCAGACAAATCAAGATATGAAGTAAATAAATTGAAGAAGTGTATTGTGATATAAACTAGATATAATAAGGAGTGTTATTATTGTGAAAACTAAAAATAAATGGATTTTGGCTGTAGCTTTAATATATGTATTTCAAATAGTTTTTATGCCATTTTCAAAGGTATATGCTAGCCAATCTTCATCTAATATGGACGTGATTTTTGTACTGGATTCCAGTGGTTCTATGAAAGAAAGCGATCCTGAAGAAATAAGAACAGAGGCTATAAAAATGTTCCTTGATATGGGTCAAATGCAAGGAAATAAGGTGGGTCTCGTAGCCTATTCAGATAATATAGTAAGAGAATATAATCTTGACAGTATAAATTCAACGGAAGATAAGGATAGAATAAAAAATATGGCTTCTAATATTCCTCTTGGACAAAAAACCGATACAGGATATGGTTTACTGGAAGCGGTAAAATTGTTGGATAGTGGTCATGAAAAAGGACATGAGCCTATGATAATCCTTTTATCGGATGG
Organism: Clostridium sp. OS1-26; assembly: GCF_030915445.1. Taxonomy (GTDB): domain Bacteria; phylum Bacillota; class Clostridia; order Clostridiales; family Clostridiaceae; genus Clostridium_AM. Next base: position 5,378,597 of record NZ_CP133264.1, on the reverse strand, counting down.
TAAAAATGATCCTCAGAGAAGCGCACAAGAATCTTTAAATGATTTAAATAATGCTCTTACCATATGCAAGAGCAAAGGTTATCCTGTATATACTATAGGTTTAAATTATGATGGTACCGTAGATAAGGCTCAACTTAGCGAAATATCTAATTCAACTAGAGGAAAAAATTACATAACTAATACTGCAGCGGATCTTCCTAATATTCTTACAGATATTTATGCAGATAATTCAAAGTTGAAAGTTCAAGATGGAGGCACTATTACTGGAAATGGAGAGTTTCAAGATTTGAAAGTTAACATTCCAAACTCAAATGTATTAGAGGCAAATATCTCCATGCTTTCTGATAAACCTATAGAGTTAAAGTTATTAGATCCATCTGGTAAGGAAGTAGCAATACCATCATCAAATGCAGTTTTTACCTCATCAAAGAAATATTCAATGCTTAAGCTAGTTAAGCCTACGGAGGGCCAATGGACTGTAAGAGTTAAAGGTGTTAGTGGAAGCAATATAAAAGTAAGTTACATATTTAATTATGACCTTCAAATACAAGCAAGTATTACTCCTAAGAATCCAAGTAAAGGGGATAAAATAAATATAGAATCTTATTTTACAAGCAATGGCCAGAAAATATCCGATAAAGAGCTGTATAATAATATGAAAGCAAAGCTTCTTGTTAAGAATTTAAAGGACAACTCTCTTAAAGAAGTGCCGCTAAGTGTTACAGAAAGTTCATTTAAAGGAGAATTTCAGCTTCCAGGAGAAGGAAAGTATGAACTAAAAGTAAGAGTAGACGGAAATAGTTTTTATAGAGAAAGTGCGGCTATAATTATAGGAGATGAGAGTTCTAAATCTCAAGCAAGCGGAATTTCTAAAAAAGGTATATTTCAAAACCCTATAATTCTAGGTGTGATTGGAGCTATTTTGGCGGCTGCTTTAATTTATGCTATATATGTTTTTGTAAAAAGGAATCGCATACAGGGCTTTGGAAGAGTAGAGCTTCAAATTAGAGATGAAAATACTGCTGAAGTTTTACCACCTCAATTTAGGAATTTAGATGGTTATACTGGGAGCTTTACACTTTTTGATGTACTGGGACTTAAAGAAGAATATTCAGAGACAGAGAACATAAAATTTGTATTTAAAAATGATGATAGCATAGAATTAATTAATAAATCGGAATGTGTTATCCAAAAATCAGGTAAAAAGTTAGATAATGATTCTATGGTGACACTTTATAATAAAAATAAGGTAACAGTAATCTTAAATAAGGTACCTAAAAGTATTATAATGGAATTTCATGCTAAATAGGATGATAAAATGGAGGAATTAATATGAACACTAGAGTTAGAGAGCATCTCCAGGACCTTGATGTAAGCAAGGGTGGAGGAATTATAAGTGATAAAATACGTATTGAGACAATAGAAAATCCAGTACTCATAATAGGACTTGGAGGAACTGGTATAGATGCTATGTTAAGATTAAAATATCAAATCAGCAAAAGATTTATTTTAGAAGAAGACATTATTTCAAATACAAGAAAGGATAAGCCTAGAAAAGTAGAATTTTTAGGCTTTGAAACAAATCAAAAGGAAAAAACAAAAAGGTATCCAGCTACAGGTGGAGTAGGTCTTGACCCTCAAAGTGAGCTTGTAATGTTATCAAATGCAGAGATAAGATCTATCCTAAACGATAGAGCAATACTAGATGATTGTATTAAAGAATGGCTGGCACCAGAACTGTCTTCAGAAAGTGGTGCTGATGGTGCTGGTGGAGTCAGACAAATAGGAAGATTGCTTTTATTTACTAAAATTAATGAAATAGTTGATTGTATAGAAAAGAAGATAAGACTTCTTCAAGAAGATACTGACCAACCGCTTCATGTATTTATTCTTTCAGGACTTTCAGGAGGAACTGGTGGAGGAACTTTTATTGACATTGCCTACATAGTAAGAGGAATTATGAATAGCATAAATGGTGCTAAGGGCAATGACAGAGTTAATATTATGGGATATTTATTTACACCAGATGTTAATTTATCAAAGGCAGCTGACAATCAATCTTCTCAATCTTATATTATAAAAAATGGATTTGCAGCTCTTAAAGAATTGGACTATCTTATGGGAATAGGAGATAGACATGAAAGGTTTAAACAAAAGTATAGAAATAGACTTACAGTTGACTCTCCAATGCCTCCATTTAATTTATGTCACTTGATTTCTGCAACCAATATTGATGGCAGACCTATGAGTAACGCCTATGATTATTGTATGAATGTTACGGCAGAGAATATAGTAAACTTTATGTCTAACGAAGTAAGGGAGTCAGGAGGAGAATTTGCAATACAGGACTATATTAGCAATTTAAAGCAAAATACTGACAACATGGCAAAACCTTATATGTCAAATTATAAGTATACAATGATAGGCGCATCTTCTGCAGTGCTGCCTCTTGAAGAAATAACCACATATCTTGCTTATAAACTTTTTGAGAAAATGCAATATATGTTTGACAATATACCAACAGAGCAGGAGGTAGATGCAGTAATAAGACAACTCAAGTTGGATGAAGATGCAGTAATTGAAAGATTCGAGGAGCAACTTCAGAGCAGAAAACCTCTAACTGGTTATAAAAATAGAGAAAAATATAGCTATGATAATGTAATAAAAAAGCAATCAATAGACATTGATGACGACATGAAGGAATATTTAAGGGATTGCACAAATGAGTATAATAAAGTAAAAACTCAGTATCCAGGTGAAGTTCAAAAAAGTGTAAAAGAAATAATAGATGGAATTTTTAAAGACGCTAAGAAGGGACCATTTTATGCATCAAGATTATTGTTTTCAAGCAGTTTTTGTATTGTAAAGACGGTAGAAGCAGAAATAACTTCACTACAAGAAAGACTTTCAAATATTTCTAGGGAAATAAAATTTGAGAGAGAGTTAGCTGAGGATAAGTTTATCGAAGCCAAAAAAGCAATTTTATTTACTAAGGAAAGCAAGAAGAATGACTATATTGAAGCGAAAAGTGAAGAGTATATACTAAGGTCTGAAGAAGAAAGAATCATGAGAATGATAGAGTTCTATAGCAAAGTAATTAGTGATTTAAGTGATCTAAATAACAAAATTTATAGAGTCTATACTGAAATACTTAACGAGTTAAACAAAATATTTAAAGAAGACGGGGATATACTTGCCAAGGGAGAAGAAATAGAAGGAGCACTAGGAAGAAGCTATTCTTGGACAGTAGTAAGTGTACCAGATTTAAAAGATTATATTGAAAATATAGTAAATAAAGAGACTGCTGATGAATTAGTAAGAAGATTTTCTAATAAGCTTTTAGAGGAGTCTCAAAAATGGTTAGATGAGGTTCGTATTGATATTGTAGGGTCAATATCTGATTTTGTATCTGAAGAATATGGAGGAGTAATAACTCAATCAATGGAAGAATTTTTGACTCTACAGTATGGAAAAGATGAGTCAATTATCAACATAGTTAAAAATCAAATTGCTCCTAGACTTGATAAAGATGCAGTTCCAATCTTCCATTTAAACAATATGGAGGCAATAAATTTTCCATCTTGGAGTATGGTTTCTGTTCCAAGAAATGCTAAAAAGATTCTTGAAGGAATTACAGAATATAAGAAAAATTCCAATACAGGTAATTCTTTAAATATAAAAGAGAGTATGGTGACTAATAGAATATTTTGGTTAAATACAAAAAATGGAGTGCCTCTATATTCTTATACTCCAATAAAGCATTATGAAGAAATATATGAAAATACATTATTTGAACATGATGGTATCGGAAGACACTTATACCAAAATGGGGATAAAAACTGGGTAAATCTTCCTTCTCCAATTCCGGAGCAGTCATGGGGTACGACTTATGCAAATAAGAGATTAAAGAGCTATAATGCTGAGGTAAGAAGTTTATTTGATAGAGCTATAGAATTTGGATGTATTGTAAACACCGAAAAAGGTAGTAATGAAAAATATAAATGCAATGTTACTGAGTATTTTGACATTGATGAATTTATGAAAGATTATTCAATTAATCTAGAAAGTGATATTCCAAATGTAGGAGAGATAAAAAGAGCTATAGCAGATATTAAGAAGCTTTTAAAAGCAGGTCTTACTCCTGTAGAAAATCATGACATGCAGAAATATTATATTTTTGAAAGTAGCAATGAGGAAAAGGCAAAAAATAATTTAATAAGAACACCAGAACTTATTAAGTTAGTAAGAGCAGAAGTTGAAAAATACAAAGAAATTACTGCTAAAAAAGATGAACTTGAAAATATAATAAAAGATATGAGTAAAGCGGAACTAGACTTGGATAACTTCTTAAGAGCACTATATACAGACACTATAGTGAAAAAAGGATTGTTTTATGTTTATAACGGCGGAGAAGACAGCAAGGTAAATATTGAACCTTTTATAAATGCTTTAAAACAAAAAGAATACCAACATGAGGCTATATTCCGAAAATATGTTGCTCTTGAGGAAAGAGAAAGAATGATCGTGGACAAGACTTCTGATAAAAAGCTTGAGCAACTTTCAATGGAGGATGGAGCGGAAACTCTTATTTTAAATGTAAATACACTACTAGAAAATATTAAAGAGATTGCAGAGGAACTAGATACTAGAAAATATCAATTGGTAAATGGAGATGAACTTTTTGCCTTCTATAGTGAAATACTTTCAAGGATGCAAGAGGTAAGAAAACAGTTAGAATAACAGCTTTGAAGGTAAGGTTTAAACCTTGCCTTCCAGTTCCTTAATGTATATTTTGGAGGAATTTTTATGGAAAATATATTAAAGAGTTTTGCAGAAGAGTATGATTTGAAAATAGACAGAAAAGTTTACAGTGATGACTCTCAAAGAAGTGCAAATAATCCTATACTTTTTCTGTTTATAGGAAACAGCACTAGAGAGGCTTCTGAATATATTAGCAGTACTATACAGGAAAAATGGGATAATGGACGGGGAATAGCATTCATTAATATACTTACAGATATTAATGAAGATAAAGATAACTCTTTTAATTTCCAGTTTAGCTGTAACTTATCAGATAAAAAGAATTTGAGAAAGAGTGTAAGAGATAAGTTTTATAACGACAAAAAATTTTTGCAAGACTTGAATAGCAAAGTAACAATGGTAAGAGATAGAATACTATCTTATGGCAATTTATTCAATTCCTTTGATGGAATAAATATTTCTGTAGTTACTATGGCAGATGATCCTTTAAATATAATACTTCCAGAAGTAACTTTACTTATTAGAAAAAGAATGCTAGAAGTTTTTAAGCTTAGTACTGCTGATCTTTATGTTTTAATAAAAGAAAAGAATATAGAAGATGAGTTTTTTTCCAAGGCAGCTTCAGTAAGCTTTTTTAGAGAGGTAGAATATATACAAAAAAATGACTTTATATTTGATGGAAAAATAGCTGTTTATGGAGAAGAAAGGGAACTTCCAATAACCTGGCAAGGTCCTATATTTTACATGACATATTTACTAGAGGAGAAAAGTGAAAGAGGAACAATACCTGCTGCATCAATGAAAAATAATTATGAAATAATATCCTATATTAATCTTTTAAAGAACAGGAATGTTAGTATAGAAACTTATTCAGATACGGAAAATCAGCACTATGATAACAGTAGGTTTAAGGCAAATATAAATATCGATAAGTCTATAAATAGATACATTACAGCAGGGCTTTCAAAGGTGAAAAGGCCAAATGGAGCTATTGCTGTAACAGTAGTGAGAGCTTTTTATGAAAGAATTCTAAAACAACTAGATGAGTTGTCAAAAAGAGATAGAGAATTTATAGCTAAAGCTTTAAAGATAGATGAGAATAGCATTGCATCAAAGCTAGAATCTATTATGCCAAATAATATAACTGTAATGGATATGAATGGAATTATGATGTCAAACTCTTCTAATATAGAAAAGAGGCTTTCAAAGCTGACCTTAAGACAGGTGGAGGAAGGCCTATATGAAGATAGATGTGAGAACTTTTTTCGCCTAAACTTTAAAAATGTTGCAGAGAAAAATATTGAAAATATAAATTTAGAGAAAGAAATAAGAACTTTACTAAATGATAATATACTCAATAATCCTAAATTAGGACTATATTGTGCTTGGGAATGGACCTCTGATGAGGGTGAAGGTATAAAATACATAAGAGATAGCAGAAATTTAGTTAATAGACATATTGAAAATATAAAGAACGAAATTGAGAGTATATATGAGTCAAGGTTTATTGAAGGATTTAGTTTTAAGAAGCTTTTCAGTAAAGGCGGAAATATACAAGAAGTAAGAAAAAAAATATTTTTAGATATATATGGTAAAAGATTTGAGCTCTTAAAACTAAGCATTTGTGAAAAAATTATGGAAAAGTATGAGGAGATCTTATTAAAAATTCATGATGAGCTATATGAAGAAATAAATCAACTTAACTTTATCAGTGAAGGAATTAAAAAGTATGAAGATGATATGATAAAACATCAAGAGGAATACATGGCGCAAAATGTGAAGATTTATTACAGGAATGTAATAAATAATATTATAGATAAACTTGAGAAAAATTACGGAAAAGCTTTTTACCTTAGCGATAAATATATTGGGAGTCTATCTCAGAATTTAAAAAAAGGACAAGAAGAATTGTTACATAAAATAATATATTTCTGTAATAGATATATTTTAACAGAACAGGAATTTAATAAATCCTTTGAAGAAGAGTTTAATGAAAGAGCAAATGTTAATGTAGAGAACTTGGAGAGTAAAGTACTTTCAAAGGAAGAGCTTTATCGTAAGCTTTATAATATCCTTGATAGTAATTCTGAACTCAAATGTTATTTAATGAATTATGATGTAAAGAAATATCAGGAAAAATACTTTTTGGGGATTATAGCAGTGATTTTATAAAATACGCTTTTGAATTTGATAGGAAAACAAGAAATTACAAAATAGGATATATACATGAGAGAAGAAGCAGCGGTATTGAAAAATTAAATCTAATGGGTGGATTTGGAGTAAAGGACATCATATACGTAAGAAATGCAATTGACTTCTATAACTATTGCATAGAGAATGGGTATATTATGCATGGAATAGCTATAGAAAAATTGCCTAAAATAACTTGATTATAGGGCTCAAAGGCCGAAAGATAACTTATACGCCGTGATATGTTTCAAAGCTTCAGCACGTTAAAAACTTTTAGCCAGTCTAAAGCTTGTGCTTCAAGACAACCTAAGAACTTTCGAGAACTCGCTCTGCTCAAACAACTCTAAAGTTCTAAGGTTCTCTTAAAACCCTTCGCTAAGACCGGCACAAAGTTTTTAAATCTACTTCAGCTTTAGAAACATATCCCTCTGTATAAGTTAACTTTCTAGTTATTTTCTCTATAATTTAAAATAAAATTTAGAGGTGTATTGGAGGGGGACTGCTTGAAAGAGAAAAGGATAAACTTAACTATGATGGTGATGAGCCTAATCGGAGGCTGTGCGGGATTTATTATTGGTGAAGTTCTGCTAAATGTATATAGATACAGACTGCCAAACAGTATTTTAATGGGATTGTATTTTGGAATCTTAGCATTATGTGTGGGATCAATGTGTCTTATAGCAGAAATGATAAATCCAAGACTTAATGGTTTTAGTTGGAAAAACAATTATTTAAAAACTTCGTTCAAATTTCTAATTCCGTGTACTTTAGTTCTAATTTTTATATTTGGAGCACTTTTTCAATTTTTATATGAAGCTGGCATCGGAAAAATAAAAAAAATCAATGATGTTGTATTTGTTATAGATACATCTGGAAGTATGAGTAAAACAGATCCGAATAACGAAAGGTTTTCAGCGGCTTTGAATCTATTAAATAGTATGAATGAAGAAAATAGAGTTTCTTTTTATAGATTTGATGATACTTCAGAGCAGATATTACCTATGACTGAAGTTACTGATAAGATGAAAAAGGATATAAAGGAAAAATTAAAATTACATGAAAATCCAAAGGGAAATACAAATATGGGAGAGGCCTTGCAAAAAGCCTATGATGAAGTAAAGTTAACAGAAAAACCTGATAGGAATGCAATGATAATTTTATTATCAGATGGCGGTGACACATACAATTTGGACAACAATTTTAATGAAATCATGAAGCCATTTAAAAATGCTGGAATACCTATATACACTGTTGGAATGGCTGATGGAAATAATTATTATATGCTTAAGAAAATATCAAGGGAAAGTAATGGAAACTACTATGGTGTGAAAGAAGCAAAGGACTTAAAAGGCATATTTAATAAAATATATAAAGATAGACAGCAGCGATTACTCATGGATAAAAGAAATGGAGTTTATGAATCTTCAATTTTCTATATAATGTTAAGAGTAATATTAATTTCGTTACTAGGATGTCTAATTGCTGCAAGTGTAAGTCTTGTATTTGATAATAAAAATCTATTAAAGGTTTTTTTATTAGGTGGTGCCATCTCAGGAATTGTCGCAGGGGTGATTATAGAGCTAGGATTTTTATATCTTCCATGGATTAGAATACTATATAGAGCTTTAGCGGATATAATTATGGCATTAGTTTTTACCCTTATTCCTATAAATATAGATGTAAAAGATTATTCAAAAACTACTTATATGGGGAAAGAAAAAAATATTAATTTTAGCGACAACAACAATTTTAATAGTTTCAAATAGTGCTTTATGATTTCTGCTATATTAAAGGATGGTGTTACAATGAAAATAGTTGAGGTTCCCGATACAAGTTATGAAATATATGATATGGATTATGAACTTGATAAGGAAAAGTTTAATATAAGGTGGAAATGGCCTAAAAATATAGATATAGTATATATACTAAAAACAAATTTTTTGGATGATTTTTCATTGGACAATATAAATGAAAATAATGTGAAGTTATATACCAGAGAAGAATATAAGGAGTTTAATGGATACTGTGAAGCCATTAAAGAAATTAATCAATATAACTATTGGGTGTTTCCAGCAGTTGAAAGTGATGGAGAGATTTTGCTCATAAAGCAAGGTAATGGTAAAAATGAATTAATGATAAGTACAGGAAAGCCGGAAATTCTATACGATATTAAAGAGATAAAATCCATTAAGAGCTTTTTTTCAAAAGAAAAGTCTCTAGAAATTATAATAGATTCAGAAGTAGCTTTACCAAAAGATGCATTATGCTATGTAAAAAAATATGATTCATATCCCATCAATAAAGATGATGGGATATGCTTTGACTTTATTAACAACATTAATGCAGGTCGAAGCATTATGCCAGAAATAATAGTAGATAAAAATGAATATGTGAAAATTTTTATAAAAGATATAAAAAAGTATGGTAATATATATAAATTAAAGCAAAAGTAACTACAAAAACAAAGGATTAGTTACGTACTTATATATGGAAGGGGTATTAGTATATGGGGCTTTTGGATTTTTTTCGTGGCAACAATAGAAAACAAAACAACGATTATAAAAAAGCAACTTATGAAAAAGGACCCTTTATGATAAAATGTCCTTTTTGTTTCAAGAAGTTTAAAACAGAACAGGTGGTATTCAGAGCCTCACACTCAGAAAAAGGAGACCCTGAATATGAAAAGACAATAGACGAGCTGCTTAATCATTGTAATAGAAAAATAGGTAAGGGGATTCTTGGAGAAATAAATCCTGTAGTTAAACCAGAAGGCCTACCTGAAAGTAGCAAAACTAGGGTAGATGGAGTGCTTATAGAAATTAGAGATAAATATGATATTAATACCAGTGAGAGATTATGCCCTTATTGTCATAATGAACTTCCTGTGACCTCAGGTAGAGGGCCATCAAAGATCATCTCAGTTGTAGGGGCATCACAAGTGGGTAAATCAGTATATATGACAACACTTTTATATGTGCTTGAAAAGTATACCGGTGAAAGGATAGATGCATCCCTTATTGCAGGCAGTTCTGCTTATAATGATGAAATAAGAGAAAATCAAGAAAGAATTTTTGATAAAAATATAATGCTAGATCCAACACCTAAACAACATATAGAGCCGTTGATTGAAAACTTAAAATTTAAGAATGATAAAATACCACCTATTACTTTAATTTTTTATGATATTCCTGGTGAAGGAATGACTGATAAAGGATACATAGATAAGCATGGAGAGCATATTAAAAATTCTGATGGAATAATATTTCTCGTTGATCCACTTCAGATGAGAGCTTTAAGGAAAAAGATAAATCTTACTAATAGAGAACTGAAAGGTGATTTTACTGAGAAATACCAAGAGCCAAAAGATATAATTGTATATTTATTTGAAAATTTTATCTCTAAACAATCTCATGAAAAAACTAGCATACCTACAGCAGTAGTAGTTACTAAGAGTGATATGCTGAAGAGTTTAAATGATGAAGAGTATATAAGCAAAAACAGCAATATATTTAGAAATTATGAACATGAAAAATTCTTTAATTTAAACGAGTATGAAAATATAGATGGAGAGGTTAGAAAATTTTTAGGAAAAGTAGATAGTCCTTTTAAAGGGGCTATGGATACTTATTTCGGAGTCACAGGATATTTTGCAGTATCATCACTAGGTTGTAATCCTCAAAATCTTCAGATAGATAGCAGCACCAATATAAACCCTTTAAGAGTAGATGAACCATTCTTATGGCTGCTTTATAGGATGAATTATTTAGATGGAGGAAGAGAATAAAGATGATTCAACAGCATTATTACACAAGGGATCGGAAAGGAATATTCAGCAAAACTCCAGGCTATGATACAGTAGCTAAAAGTAAAAATTTAGAGGATAATTTTATAATTAATATTCTTCATGACTTATGCTTCTATGAAGCACCATCATCTCTTGCAGGAGAGGAGGATATATTAAAATATCCTACATCTTTATTTTGTATAAACGCGGAAGATAATAGAATGGTAGTTGGACAGTCAGTCTTTGTCGGTAAAGACTACACAGGACAGAGAAATAGATACTTTACTCATAATTATATAATTCCAGAAGAAGAGAGAAATAAATACATAGAAAATCCTGAAAAGGTGATATTTTCAACTGGGTTTATGTCAGACTATAATTTAGATAAAGAAGCTTTTTTACCAGAAGTTTCAAAAATTGAAAATAATAACAGAGAGGATTGTTTTAGTTCAATAGAAGAGATGCTTCTAGCTACCAATATGAGTCAAGAAACGTTTTTGAATCTTATTAAGGCTTCCTTTGATGGAGCCAAGCATGGAAAAAACATATACATAGTATTAGATTCAGATAACAAAATTATAACAACATTAGCTAAAGGAATATTAAAATACTTATATAGAGCAATCCCATTTGAAGTAAGAAAAAAGGTTGGATTTATAACCTATATGAAGGAGCCCAAAAACAAAAATCTAATTAACATAATCTTTTTATGCAAAGGGAGCATAAAAAGATTAACTACTGAAATAAAAGCAGGTTATGTTTTTGATCTAGCAGAGGGAAATTTCTATTTGGATGGTATCGATGAAGAAAATCATCTATTTATTGAATATGTTATGGAAAATATAGAAAATAAAGAAATTTTAAAGGATTTCTTTTATGAAGCGGACAAAGGTATTATTAGTGATAAGCTTAACATCTATGAATATGACAACATTCTTAAGCCTGTTGACGAGAAGAAGAACTATAAAAATTCTTTATCTACAGAGGATAAAATATCTTTAATTGAAACAAAAGATAATAGTAACACCAAATATGAAAAAAAGGGAAATAACACAGGAAGCATTTATGCTATTTGGAGGAAGATTAAAAATATCATTAATAAGAATAGTGGCGACTCTATATAATAAAAATATATTTTTAAAAATAGCTAACTCCTAGATTTAATCAAATGATAGTTTAGGCCTATTAACCTTTGTAATAGAAAGTTAAGGTGGTTGATAAAATGAGTAATTGCAAAAAATGTGGTACACAATTTGATGAAAATGATAAATTTTGTGCTAACTGTGGCACAAAACGAGAATACGAAGATGAAAAGATAATTAATGAAAAAGTAATAAGCAGCATAGAAAATAAATTAGATGAAAATCTCCAAGTGCCTAAACCATATGAATCCAATGCTAAACCTAAATATAATGAACAAACAGAACCTAAGATAGAAATTATGCAAGCTAATAAAGACACAGTAATAAAGCAAAATTCAAGGCCTAACATATCTATAAATGATAAGGCAAATAAAACTTTAAAAACAGATAATATAAAAGAGCAGTACAGAGATGAAGTAAGTGAAGGGAAAAGTAGGAGCTTTATTATTATACTCGTGGTTCTTTTTATTTTAGGGTTTATTGGAAGTTATATATTTTTTATAAGCAATAATACTAAAAGTGACTCTAATGCTGAAATTAGTAATAATTCCACTGTAAACTCCCATAATTTAGACTCAAATGGTATCAATGAAAGAGTTGATAATAAATTAAATGAATATATATTTCCATATAGCAATGTAAAACCTTTAGAGTTACGTAATCTTAAAAATATGAGCAAAGAAAAGTTAGCGTTAGCAAGAAATGAAATTTTTGCAAGGCATGGTTATATATTTACTGATGATCCCTATAAAAGTTATTTTAATAAAAAATCTTGGTATAAGCCTAACCCTAAATTTACAGGAGAAGGTAAACAACTTTCACCACTAGAAAGACATAATATAAAAATAATAATGACAGCAGAAGGTCTAGAAAAAAACTTAGCACCAAATTATGATTCGGACTATAATGATCAGTGATAATTGTAAAATTTCTGCTAATGAAAGTGGCTATAGCAAGAGCCATAGCCACCTTAAAGGATTAAGTGATATTAATGATTTACTCTATTATTTTAATATATGAATTTACTGTCAGGAAGTAATATATGGTATAAATTAAAACATAAAACACTATAGTAACTACCGCCGGCAGAAATACATCCATTGCAGTTAGCACGCTGCTAAGAAATGCAAAGGCTGCTAAGCAGTGAAACATTCCTATAAATAATGGTGAAGCAAAGGCTGTAAACACCTGTTTGCGGATGGATCTTTTTATTTCACCATTCCCTATACCTATCTTTTTCGATACGTCATATCTTTTTTTGTCATCATTAGCTTCTGTAAGCTGCTTAAAGTATATTATGCTTCCTGTAGCGCATAAAAATACTAACCCTACAAAAATGCCAATAAAAGATATCATAGAAGAAAAAACTAATATACCTAAATTTTCGGATTCATAAGTAAACTGTAAATTATCAGGAATAATCCTTACAATGTCCTTTGTCAAAGCTTTGCTGTTTCTTTGATTTTCTACTATATAACCTTTAATTCTGACAATGTTATTCTTGTTATAGTATTTATTATATACTGTATCCTTCACCACTAAAACTGTTGTTTTACCATATAAAGCGTTCATAGGATCATAGCTTTTTCTATCTATTATTTTAATAGGATTATTTAATCCTGTATCTGATATTCCTATAGTTTTACCCTTAAAGTTATCTTCTGATGAACCACCATATTTTAATATTATTCCTTCTGATGGAGAAGAAAGCTTGAGCTTATCCTTTATACCTCTAAATTTAATAAGTTCCTCAGCTTTACTTTGTGATATTAAATAAATATTTTTTTCGTTTTTCGAAATCTCTGATAAATTAGCATTTATTTCAATAAGTTCTACTTCTTTTGAAGCCACAAGTTTATTTTCAGGATGTTTCTCTATCAATTCCTCGATTTTCTTATCTAAAGATATATCATTACTTACATAAGAATATGAAAAAGGTGTTGCTAATTTATCCATTTTTTCAAAGCTATAATAGAAACTATAACCGTAACCTATAGAAGTTATAGTAACTGCATTAAGCAAAGCTATTATTGATAGGCTTCTGCTGTTAGATTTTACTCTAAATAGGATATGGGATATACTTATTAAGTTACTTCCTCTGTAGTATATGCTTTTTTTATTTTTTAAAGCTTTTATTATAAATATCAAAAAGGATCTAAAGAAAAGGAAAGTTCCAGCTATTGAGCATATGAAAATAATAGGCATGTTTCTCATAAATGTAGGAGAGTCAGTAACAGTCATGGCTGCATAGATTTCTATTATGAATAAGGCGATAGAAAGTACTGCTAAAATTACTGATGACTTTTGTTCTTTCTCTCTTTTACTTTCAGCTTTAAAGAGCTCAATAAGCTTAAATCTGTAAATTATGGTATAGGCGTTTATGGAAATTAATAAAAATAATGCTCCAAAAACTATTATAGTATTTAAAAGGGCCTTCATGCTTATAGAAAAATTTATTGCTATATTTATTCCAATAAATCTAACTAAAATCATTATAAACAGTTTGGAAAGTAAACTTCCAAGCAATACACCTACAATTAATGCAAGACTTCCTGTAATTATATTCTCATAAAATAGAAGTGCTCCCACCTGTCTCTTTTTTAATCCTAATAAGGAATAAAGACCTACTTCCTTTTTTCTTTTCTTTATGAAGAAAGAGCTAGAGTATAACATGAATACAACTGAAAATATAGCAATTATCACAGAAGCACCTTTAAAAACCAAAAGAACTTTAGGGTCACCTTCTAAAAATGATTCAATTTGTTTATTATACCTTATGCTTTCAAAAGTAAAATATATTAGTACATTAAATACTATGGAAGCAAAATATATAAAATAATTTTCAAAGTTATTCTTTACGTTTTTTTTAGCTATTGTAAATAACATTTTTTCCTCCTACAGTTTTTTATTTCTATATTAATAAGCAATTTTCATTACTTTGTATCTTTCATACTTATTAATGTCTTTATAGCGCCTTGTGAACAGGCAGATTTACATTCACCACATCTTATACACTCCAAACTGTTTGGTTTTTTATAAACCTCTATATCCATTTTGCACTTCTTAGTACAAGCACCACAACTTGTACATTTATCTTTATCTATTTTTAATCTATAAATACTTATAGGATTGAAAATAGAATATATGGCTCCAAGGGGACATATAAATCTACAGAAGGGCCTAAAGATGATTATAGATAGAATTATTGTGATTATAAGTAGGGTTAATTTCCAAGCAAACAAAAATCCTACAGCGGATCTTAAAGAGGTATCTAGTAAAGTAAGAGGTATCCCTCCTTCAAGAGTTCCAGCAGGGCATATATACTTACAGAAGGTTGGACTACCCATGCCTACATCATTTACCCAGAACATAGGAAGTAAAATTACAAATACTAAAAGTATTATATACTTTAGGTATTTTAGTTTTTCAAATCTTTTACTGACCTTAAATTTAGGGGAAGGTATTTTGTTTAGCAACTCCTGTATTAATCCAAAGGGGCACAGCCATCCACATATAAATCTTCCCATAGTTACTCCCATTAGAGTTAAAAATCCAACTATGTAAAAGGAAAACTTATACTTTATGTCTGATATAACTGCCTGAAGAGAACCAATAGGACAAGCACCAAAGGCTCCAGGACAGGAATAGCAATTAAGCCCAGGGACACATATGCTTTTTAATTTTCCACTGTAAATGCTGCCCTCTAAAAATCCCTTAAAGTATCCATTAGTACTTATAAGCGTTATTATTTGAACTAATTTTCTCTTTATTTTATCCAATTCCTATGCACTCCAAACAAATATTTATAGCTTTTATTAATACCTTCTGAACTTCTCCTCTATATATCCCGGCGCCTATAAACAGTATACTTACTGTAAATAAGAGAGTTCTAATTCTGTACTTCATATTCCACACCTACTTAATTTGCTGAAGATTTCTTTTAATTATTTTTTTGTATTCCTCTTTGCTCTTTGAACCTACTACAGTTTCTAGGATCTCTCCCTTACTGTTTACAAATACTGAAACCGGAACAGCTTTAGTTTTGCTAACAAAATCATTTTTAAACTTTTCATCTGGTATTAAATTTACAAAGTCTGTCTTTGTCTTTTTTAATATTTGTAATGCTTGTACCTCATTTGTATCTCCATCAGCAACAATACCTACTAAATTAAAACCTTGTGATTTGTACTCCGTATATAATTCTTGAAGTGTTGGCATCTCTTCTACACATGGGCCGCAGAAGGTTCCCCATATGTTTATCATAGTAACCTTTTTGTCTTTAAATATGTCATTTGTAACTTCTTTGTCGTCTATATCCTTAACCTTAAATTGAGGCATAACCTTCAAACCTGCAAAAGTGCCTTTTTGAGATTGCTCAACTTGAGTTGAACTGTTGACCTTTGAAGTCTTGTTCTCCTTTGAACCACAGGCTGCTAAACTTAAACTCATAACTACTAATAGTGTAGAAATAATTACTTTCTTCATTTATATACACCTCCATATCAACTTATTTATGACATCTGAAATAAAATAACAAGTGAAAGATGCCTATATTATATCGTTGTTTTTACCGCCAATAGCAGCCAACATATCTAATATTTTTGGAAAAATTCTCTGCGTGAGTTATTTCCTTTTACAAGTTCAGCAAATATTTTACCGTCTTTTATAAAGAGTATTCTTTGACAGTAGCTTGCTGCAAAGGCATCGTGAGTTACCATCATTATGGTAGCTTCATTGTTTTTATTTAAATCAGTAAGGCATTGAAGCAGTTCCTGAGAAGATTTTGAATCTAAAGCTCCTGTAGGTTCATCTGCCAGTATCAATGTAGGTTCAGTTATTATAGCCCTAGCAGCAGCAGCTCTCTGTTTTTGTCCACCAGATACCTCGTGAGGATATTTATTTAATATCTCAGATATTCCAAGGATTTCTGCTATTTTAATTACTTTTTTATCTATTAAAGTAGTCTTTATTCTTGAAAGAGTTAAAGGAAGTATTATATTTTCCTTTAAAGTTAGGGTATCTAATAAGTTAAAATCCTGGAATATGAATCCGAGCTTATTTCTTCTAAAGGAAGATAACTTATCTTCATTCATAGCTACTATATTTTCTCCGCCTATATTAATAGCTCCAGAAGTAGGCTTATCTATGGTTGATATTACATTTAAAAGAGTGGTTTTCCCTGCTCCGGAAGGACCCATTATACCTACAAACTCTCCTTCTTTTATCTGCAAATCGATATTGTCAAGTGCAGTATATACATTACCTTTTGAACCATATATTTTTCTAAGATTTTTGACATCTACAACAGTATTCATTTTATTGCCTCCTAGTATTTGCTTATTTAAACCTATATAAAAATAAG
The DNA here is from genome assembly GCF_030915445.1 of Clostridium sp. OS1-26. Classification (GTDB taxonomy): domain Bacteria; phylum Bacillota; class Clostridia; order Clostridiales; family Clostridiaceae; genus Clostridium_AM. The sequence goes on along the minus strand of NZ_CP133264.1, from coordinate 5,361,358 downwards.
GTTAAAACTCATTTAACTAAGTTTGTAACCTTATTTTACATAAAGGCAGTGGCATTATCCATTTTTTTAACTTACAAAGTAAATATTAAAGCTTACATTTTTGTAACATTGAAGCAAGGTCTTAATTTAGCTTAAAATAATCTATAAGTTTAGGAAAGTGAAGTTTAACCTTAGTATACTTGCCATATACTGATTCTATAGTTATATCATGTCCTAGTTTTATAGCTAACTTTTTGGATAAATATAGCCCCATGCCTGTAGACTTGTATTCTTTTCTGCCATTGTATCCTGTAAAGCCCTTGTTAAACACTCTATCAAGGTCCTCTTCTTTTATACCTACACCGTTATCTTCTATAATCAATACCTTTTCTTTACTGTTCGTTTCAGTATTTATTGTTATTTTCCCTTTTTCATTAGTGTATTTTAAAGAGTTAGATAAAATTTGGTCTATTATGAACAGTATCCATTTTTTATCTGTGCACACATTCACATCTAAGTTTAACAATTCTATGCTTATTTTTTTATTTATAAAAGCTTTAGCATTCTTTTTAATCAGTTCTTTTATTATCTTCTCAATATTGTTTTCATTTACAAAGTAATCCTTTGAGAAATCATCTATTTTTGAATAGTAGAGAGCCTGTTCTATGCAGCTCTCTATTTTGTCTATTTCTTCTTCTATGCTGTTTAAAGTCTCATCCTTAGATTTATTCCAGCTGTTTTCGATTATAAGTCTGCTCACTGCAATAGGAGTTTTTACTTCATGTACCCAGGAATCTATAAACTCTGAACTCTCGCTTTTTTCTTGATATAATTTATCAAGTTTTTGCTGCTGTTCTCTGTAAATACTCATTACAATTTCACTCCATAAAGCCTGCTCATAGTTTTTAGCTTTAGGTAGGCTAGTTAGAATATCTTCTTTTCTATTCTTTGCTATATAGTTTATGGTGCTATAATATTTTTTCATAGGAAAGTAATCTAATAAAAAGTATAATAAGAGCAAAGTCAATCCTATAGCATTGATATATAGTATATTTCCAAGCCGTATTTTTACCAACCCATCTAAGTAAACCACAGCAGATATAAAGCTCATCAGTAATACATAAAAAATAATAAATTTTATTTTATCTATTAAATATTCCTTTAAACTCATTGTATTATATATCCCTGTCCTTTCTTAGTCTGAATAAAATCTGTTAGCCCCATATCACTTAATTTTTTTCTAAGTCTATTTATATTTACAGTTAGAGTGTTATCATCTACAAAGCTTTCATCTTCCCAAAGAACTTTCATTATCTTATCTCTACTAACTACTTCATTATTGTTTTTCATAAGTGTGTATAAGATTTTAAATTCATTTTTGGTGAGGTCTATCTTTTCGTCGTTATACATAAGGTTGCAATCTTTGAGATTAAGTATGGCGCTCTTATACTCTAGTACATTTGATTCTATATTTGAATAAGAATAAGTTCTTCTTAAAATAGCAGTTATCTTGGCTATTAGTACATCTAGTGAAAAAGGTTTTTGAATAAAGTCATCTGCGCCCATATTTATTGCCATTATTATGTCCATATTAGTATTTCTTGAAGATATAAAAACTATAGGTACTCTGGAGACTTCCCTTATCTTGTTGCACCAATAAAATCCATCAAAACAGGGGAGATTTATATCCATTAGAACTAGATCAGGCTCATATTTTACAAAGGTATGAAATACTTCGTTGAAGTCTTCTACTGCTATGGCATCAAAGTTCCACTTTTTTATGTTTTCTATCATTATTTCTCTTATCTTATGATCATCTTCTACTATCATAATTTTAAACATTTTATCACCTCTAATTTAGTTTCGTTATGAATTGAGACATCCTTAAATTATAAAACTTTAGAACATTAAATTAAAGAAAAATTATTATATTTCTCTATTGACTACATGGTCAAAAAGGAGCATAATAATATCAAGTTGACCAAATGGTCAAGGAAAATGGATATGAGGTGATTAAAAATGAAAGATCCTATTGTTGTAGTAAAAGATGTTGTAAAAGAATATACTATGGGAGAAATAATCGTAAAGGCTTCCGATGGAATGAATTTTGAAATCCTCAGAGGGGAATTTGTAGTAGTACTTGGACCAAGTGGTTCTGGTAAAAGTACAGTTCTAAATATAATTGGTGGAATGGACAGACCTACCTCAGGAGAGGTCTATGTGGATGGAAAAGATATAACTAGATATTCTGATAATCAACTTACTATGTACAGGCGAAAAAATATAGGATTTGTATTTCAATTTTATAACCTTATGGCAAACCTTACAGCACTTGAAAATGTGGAACTGGTTAAATCACTTAGTGATGATCCTTTAGACCCCGAGGATATTATTAAAGAGGTAGGATTAAGTGAAAGATCATCAAATTTCCCAGCACAACTCTCAGGAGGAGAACAACAGAGAGTAGCTATTGCGAGAGCTCTTGTAAAGAATCCATTACTGCTTTTATGTGATGAACCTACAGGAGCTTTAGATTATAATACCGGAAAATTGGTTTTAAAGCTTTTATGCGACATTAATAAAAGTATGAATAAGACAATAATAGTTATTACACACAATGCTGCTATTGCAGCTATGGCTGACAGGGTCATTAGAGTTAGAAGCGGTGCTGTTGAGTCTGTAACTGTTAATGAGAGTCCTGAGCCACCTGAAAGGATTGAGTGGTAATGAATATTTTATTCAGGAATTTACTTAGAGATATAAGAAAATCAAAGGGACAGTTTGTCTCTATATTAGTTATTGTTATTTTAGGAGTTACTTTTTACACATCAATAAATTCTATGTTTAGAAATCTTTCTAATTCAAGTGCAAAGTACTACGAAGATTATAAATTAGCAGATCTTTGGGTAGATCTTTATAAGGCACCTACAGGTATAAAAGAAAAGGTAGAAGAGCTACCCTATGTAAAAGCAGCTACAGGAAGAATTGTTAAAGATGCTAGCATAAATATTTCAGGCGAAAATGCAACTTTGAGATTTATAACTCTTCCGGAGGTAAAAAAAGATATAGTAAATGATATAGTAATAAAATCTGGTAGATATTTTTCAGAAGGAGATAGCAATCAATGCCTTGTAGATCAGGATTTTTTCAAGGCAAATGATTTAAAATTAGGAGATTATATATATCCAATCATTAATGGAGATAAGGTTAAGTTAAAGGTTGTAGCTTCGGTAAAAAGTCCTGAATATGTATATACTTTGAAGGATGCAAGCGAACTAATGCCTGATAACAAAAAATTTGGGATAATATATATCAAACAATCCTTCGGTGAAGCAATTTTTGATTTTAAGGGATCTATAAATAATATTTCTATTCAACTTTCTAGTGGTAGCGATGTTAAAAATGTAAAGGATGATATAAAGAAGACTCTAAAAAATTATGGAGTAAAAAGTGTTATTGATAGAGACGAACAGACAAGTACTATGATGCTAACTCAAGAAATAAAAAAGTTGCAATCTATGGGAGGTACGTTCCCTATCATATTTCTTATGGTTGCTTCAGTTATTATCTATATTATGATGGGAAGAATGGTTGAAAATCAAAGAGTGCAGATTGGAGTATTGAAGGCTTTAGGATTTACTAATATACAAGTACTTACCTATTATATGTGTTATTCTGCACTTATTGCAGTTATCGGAAGTTTAATAGGCTATATACTAGGAACTTATATGGGAGTGGGATTTACTAAACTTATTAATCAGTATTTTAACTTACCTCTTGAAGGTGCGAAAATTTACGGGGAACTTGTACTTCCAGCGTCCATACTAACTCTATTTTTCTGTTTATTTGCAGGGTACCATTCTTGTAAAGTTATCTTTAAAATTATGCCTAGTGAAGCTATGAGAGAAAAATCACCGGAAATTGGTAAAAAAATAATTATTGAAAAAGTGAAAGTAATATGGAGAAATATTGGGTACCTATGGAAGATTATATTAAGAAACTTATTTAGATATAAAAAACGAGCTTTATTGACATCCTTAGGAATTATATTTTCTTCAGCTATACTTTTGATAGCTCTAAGCATGAAAGATTCTATTGATTTTATGATAAGTCAGCAATATGGAAGTATTCAGAACTATGATATAAAAGTTAACTTCTCTAAATTAATAAGTATAGAAGAATTAAATAAGATTAAGAATATTTCTCATGTAAAAGCAATAGAACCGGTTCTTGAGACCGGAGTTGAAATATCAAATGGCTGGAGAAGCAAGGATGTAGGATTTACTGCGCTTGTAAAAAATCCTGAAATGTATAAAGTTGAAGATAAAAGTGGGGAAGCTATAAGTCTTCCAATAAATGGCATACTTATATCTGAAAAACTCGCAAATACATTAGGTGTAAAACCAAATGACAGTGTAAATATAAAATTTTTCTACCCAGGGAAAGAGAAGAAAGAGGTAGCTGTTAAGGGCATTGTGGTTCAGTATTTAGGCTTAAGTACTTACGTTTCCATGGATAGCATAAACAGTATGCTAGGGGAAGGTAGGGTGGCCAATTCAGCTGTGATAAAGCTGGATAACAGTGCTTTTGAAAATGAAGTTAAAAGTAAGCTAAGAGATATGGCTGCAGTAAATTCTGTAGAATCAAAGACAGATGCTCTTAATGCTCTGTTGAAAAATATGGGAGCAATGAAATCCTCTATAGGAGTATTGGTTATGCTTGCAGCAGTTCTTCTTATTGCTGTTGTATATAACATTGCTACTATAAATATTTTTGAAAGACAGAGAGAATTGGCTACTATAAAGGTATTAGGATTTAAAGATAATGAAATTAAAAAGTTAATCTTCAATGAAAATTATATTATTACTGTATTGGGAATAGTTGTAGGATTGCCATTAGGAAGATGGCTTGGAGCAGTTATTATGTCTGCAAGTAGTACAGATTCCTATAGTTTTCCTTATGTAGTTGAATTTAAGACTTATATTATTACAACAGCGCTTACACTTATATTTACTGTTATAACTAATTTTATTTTAATGAAAAAAATCAAATCCATTGATATGATAGAAGTTTTAAAGAATAAAGAATAGGCAAATAGAAAGGAAACTTTAAAATCAGCTATGTCTCAAAATAAGTTATCTAACTAGAACAATCTGAAGTTTGTAGTTTAATTCTATATTTTTTAGAGGAGATGTAAATTATATGAGAAGAAGAAAGCTATTTTGGATAGTTACCCCAATGATAGTATGTACGGTTAGTGCATTAGTGTATGTAAAGCTTCAAAATGGACAGACTGTAGATACTACAGCTGTATCAAAAGGTGAAATTAAACAGTACATTGAAGATACTGCCACAGTTCAAAGTAATAAAAAACAAACCGCTTATATTGATGCTTCAGGAAAGATAACTAGCATTAAGGTTAATGTAGGTGATGCCGTAAAAAAAGGTGATATACTGTTAATTATGGATAAAGGGGACTTAGAGCTAAAGCTTCAAGATGCAAATGCAAAGATTGAGGCTGCCAAGGCTCAGCTGCAGGGCGCTGATATTGCAAATAGCGTAAATAAAATAGAAGTTGCACAAGCAGCTGTAGACCAGGCTAAAGTCACTTATGATGCTGCATCTAGAAATTTAAATAATGCAAAGACGCTTTATGGTTCTGGAAGTATAAGCAAACAGGAACTGAATAATGCTGAAGATGCATATAAAACTGCTGAAGCCGCTTTAAAATCAGCAAATTTCCAATTGGAGGATATCAAAGGTGGTACTCCTGATTATGTGAAAAATCAATATGAATCTCAGGTTAAACAAGCGGTTATTTTAAGGGATACCATCAATAGAGAAATTGAAAAACAGCAGGTTGCTTCATCAGTTGATGGAGTCATTCTTGAAAAGCTTATAAATGAGAATGCATCGGTAACTGCAGGTACAGCGGCATTTTTAGTAGCAGACACTAAAAGTTTAGAACTTGAAGCAAATATATTGTCTGATGACATCTATAAGGTTAAAATAGGTAATGAGGTTCAAGTAAGTGGAAAACCTATAGGAAATTCAACTATTATAGGTAAGATTACAAAAATAGCACCGGAAGCAAAGAATATAACCTCATCTTTAGGGGTAAACCAAAAGAGGGTACCAGTAACTATTGAAATAAAGGATGAAGCAGGATTATTAAAACCAGGTTATGATTTAGATATAAAAGTGATAACAGAGGTTAAAAAGGATGCCTTAGTAGTACCGGATACATCTGTATTTGATTATAAAGGAAGTTCCTGTGTATTTGTTGTGGACAACGGCAAAGCTGTCATAAGACAAATAAAAAAAGGGATAGAAAGTGAAAAATCAATTGAAGTAATAGAAGGACTGAAACCAGGAGAAAGGATATTAGTTAAACTTGATAACAATATAAAAGAAGGAATGAAAATTAGAAACAAATAAAGTGAAAGCTATTTCATATAGGATATTTAGCTAAGGAATAAAGTGGGAGAGATTATAATTGATTGATAGATTCGAAAGCTTACCAGAGGAAAAAAAGAACAGAATATTGGATGCTTGTATTGAAGAATTCGCTTTGAAGGGATATGATAAAGCATCTACAAATTCTATAGTAAAAAAAGCAGATATTTCTAAAGGTATATTATTTCATTACTTTGGAAATAAGAAAAATCTGTTTCTTTATGTGTTTGACTACTGTATGGATCATTTAATAAATAGATACTATGCTGTGAAAAAAGAAGAGCCAAAGGATATTTTTGAAAGGATTATGTGGATTAGTATAATAAAGATAAAAATAACCCAAGAAGAACCTCTTAAAAATAGATTGGTCTTTTCAGCAATTTCAAATATGCCGGAATCGTTAAAACAAGAGATTACGGAAAGATATAATAAGTACTATGTGAAGCATATGCCCGAATTTTTTGGAGATATAGATACATCAAAATTCAAAAAGGAATTGATCCTAAAAAGGCTATAGAGCTGATGATGATGTGTATGGATGGTATTTCTAAAAAGTATCTTGAAAAATATAAAAATAGACCTATAGATGAAGTTTTTAATGATGTAGAGAATATCATTAAAGAGTTTAATGAATATATTGACATTTTAAAATTTGGAATGTATCGTGAGACTTAGGAGAAATAAAATCCCCCTAACCTGCTATAAATAAATTGTATTTGCAGGCTAGGGGGATTAAATATTGTCGTAAAATAATTGCATTATATAAATGTAAATAATAACTGATTTTGGCATTAGTAAAAGAAAAAAATAAAATATTGAAGGAAATGTTATTTAAATGTGGAATATTACTGTAGGTAAATAATATATAACGTAGAAGGGAGAGAAACATTGATGAAAAAAGTTTTTACTTATATTTTTACAATGCTGTTGACTTTCGGTCTTATGATAATACCTTGTAAAGCTGAAAGTGCAGTTAAACAAAAGTATGTTGATTACAAGGGGGTGAAAATATACACTGAATCTTATAACTATTCTCCAAAAGAAAAAGAAGCTATTATATTTTTGCATGGTTTAGGAGGAAGTTATGCTCACGGTAAGTTTTTATATGATCAAAGCAATCCATACATGACAATAACAATGGATTATTTAGATCATGGTAATAGTGGACATGTTCCTACAATGTCATGGGATAAACAGCTAGAGTCAATAAAAGCTGTGTTAGATGCATATGGCATTAAGAAAGCTCACGTTGTTGGACATTCCTTTGGAGCTGATACCGCTATGATGTTTGCAAAAAAATATCCTGAGAGAGTAAAGGATGTTATATTATTAGACAGAGCATATTATAATTACAAAGATTATGAAAAATTTAATCTTACAAAAAGTGTTTTAAGTACTCTCGAGTATGATCCTCAATCTGGGTTATCCCATGATGAGTTCTTACAATACATGGATATGCTTTGGAATAATGATATCACTAAAACATGGAATTTAAATAGAAATGTATTACTGATTGGTGGAAGTGCTAACAACTTTTTAGCGGATCCTGCCACAGGATCTCCATCACTAGCAGGTATTATAGCCATGATTAAGCAAAATCCATCAGAGTTTGGAATTGATCCGGAAGCTGCTAAATTACTTCCTGATATGACAGAAGATAATGTTCTAGATATATATAATTTTTTGAGAACAAAAGTTTCTAAATTCGATAGTGTTAACAAGAGATTTTGCTCAATACAAACTTCCTATGCTCATGGAGATATGGTTAGAAATGCAGATGCAATGAACGCTATGAGAGAATACGTTATTGATTATCTAACAAGTGAAAATAAACATATAAATAAACATGAAGAAAAAAATAATAAAAAACAAGAAAAAGATTCAGTATACCAATTCAACTATTTTCACTAAACTTGCTAAAATAGAATAGATTAGTATAATTTTTACTCAAAAATAGCTAAAATTATTATAAAAAATCTCTGTAAATTTACAGGGATTTTTTTATATATAAATATTTTTATATATATTTAGTAAAGTAAGCTTTACATTTTTAAAGCATTAGAATATAATGATAATGTAAAGTTGACTTTACATTATTTTGTGAGGTGATTTTTTAGTGAAAAACGTAATAAGAGAACTTCGAGAAAAAAATGGATATACACAGGATGAACTTGCTTTAGCAGCAGGAGTATCAAGACAAACAATAATATCTCTTGAAAAAGGAAAGTATAATCCATCAATACAGCTTGCCTTTAAACTCTCAAAAATATTCAATATGCCTATAGAAAATATATTTATTTATGAGGAGGAATAATTATGAAAACTAGTAAATTAGGAGCTGATTTCATTGGATTTATTAGAGCAACAATAATTGGTTTAATAGGCTCAGTAATTTATCTATACTCAAGTTATCAAGGAATAACTGGAGAAGGAATGAAACTTGCTAAAGCACTCTCATTAATGTTTATAATAATTGGTATTAGCGGTATGATTTTAACTAAACTATTTGAAAAACACCCTATAAAAAGTATTGGAGTAGTAAATAAAGATGATGAGATGCTGAAACTGATTAGATATAGAGCAGCCTACACTACTTTTGAAATCACTGTATCTACTATAATAATTTTTACTATATTAACAGCAGCAGAAGTTATAAAATTAAATATGCCTATATACATGATAGGCATTATATTTGTAGTTACAATGGAAATCATCAATATAATTTTTATAACTATCTATAGCAATAGAATGATGTAAATAGTATTATTACAAAACTAGAAAAGAGTGCTTGAAAAGATAAGGTTTAAAGTCTATTCTATTATTATATAGTAAAATATGTGGGGGAATGGAAATGCATGATATTAAAGAGATAATTAATCAGGCAGGAGAATTTATAACAAATACTGGCTACAATAAAATAAAAGAACTAAATGGAATTGAACTATTTGATGCGCCAATTATAGGAGTTGCTGCTGCTGACGATCCATTGTTTTTAAAGTTAAAAGACAAAGAGGCTATAGGCGATGGTCATATGACGCCCCTAGAATGGATGCCACAGGCAAAAGCAGTTATATCATATTTCCTGCCTTTTACTGAAGCTGTGAGAAAGGCAAATCGTGAAAATAAGGATTTACCAGCAATAGAATGGTTGTATGGAAGAATTGAAGGGGAGATAGTTAATAAAGAACTTGCTAAGTTTTTAGCAGAAAAAATAGCTGACATAGGAGGAGAAGCGATTATTCCGGCATTAGATTCTCGTTTTGTGTCTGGGAACTATAAAAGCAATTGGTCTGAAAGGCATGTAGCCTTTATATCAGGTCTAGGTACCTTTGGATTAAGTAAGTCAATAATAACAGAAAAAGGAGCTGCAGGCAGATTAGGAAGTATAATCGTTAGTATACCTTTTGAAGCCACTGAAAGAAAATATGAAGGTGTTTATGATTATTGTAGTCAATGTGGTGCTTGTATTAATAGATGTCCTGCACAAGCAATTGACAAATCAGGGAAAAAACATGAGCCCTGCGATGATTTTCTTGCTAATGTCACTAAGAAGCGTTTTGCACCACGTTATGGCTGTGGGAAATGCCAAACAGCAGTACCTTGTGAATATAGAATTCCGGTAACAAGAAAAGAAGGTCATAAAGAATAATCGGACTAGAGCAGAAATTTCCAGAAGCAATATAAAAATTGAAGTTTTATTTAGTGAATAAATTTGTGAAAATTAAGAAAGCTTCCCCTAGAATAATAGAGGAAGCTTTCTATTTTATGCCCATTTTTCAGCCCATTTTTGAATTTCGTCCATAGATTTTTCTAGGTCTCTTCCTTTTTCAGTTAGTTCGTATTCAATACGTACTGGCATTTCTGGATAAACATTACGAGTAATAATGCCCTGCTCTTCTAATTCTTTAAACCTTTCTGTAAGCATACGAGCACTAAGGTTAGGTATTATTTCTTGAATATCAGAAAATCTCTTAGCTCCATTTAATAAGGATCGTATGATTAATCCAGTCCATCTTTTCCCTAGTAATTCAAAAGCAGATTCAAACCTAGGACATAAATGAAATTTTTCCATGTATATCAACTCCTATAATTATTTTATCATATTTACTTGACAAAAGTAAGTGACTTATTGTACTATAGTTGCATAAAGTAACTAAGTTTTAATAAATTATTTAGTTTTATAAAGTATATATATATATTATTGTCACTTTGTGTAAAAATTATTATTTGGTTTATTCTATATTTAAGAAGAAGAGTGAAAAGATGTTAAAATTTATAAAAAATATATTTAAAAATGAAAAGGAGAATGTAAAAATGTCAAAAGTATTATATATTACAGCAAATCCAAAGTCTAAGGAATATTCATATAGCTTATCAGTAGGAAGTGCTTTTATAGATGCTTATAAGAATGCTAATCCTAATGATGAAATAATACCTGTAGATTTATATAAGATGGAGATTCCGCTAATTGATGAAGTTGTTTTTAGTGCATGGGATAAGTTTGGAAAAGGACTTTCTTTTGAAAATTTAACACCAGAGGAACAAAGTAAGATAGCAGCTATGAACTATATACTAGAGCAATTTATATCTGCTGATAAATATGTCTTTGTAACACCATTCTGGAATTTTACAGTGCCACCAAAGATGAAAGCTTATATAGATAATATTTGTATTGCAGGCAAGACTTTTAAGTATACTGACAATGGTCCAGTAGGACTTTTAACTGATAAGAAAGCCGTTCACATTCAGGCGAGAGGGGGAGTATACTCTAGTGGCCCTGCTGCCGATTTAGAGATGGGAGACAAATATATAAATACAATATTAAATTTTATCGGAATAAATGATAAAGAATCTATTATCGTAGAAGGGGTAAATGCAATGCCTGATAAGGCAGAGGAAATTAAAGCAAGTGCTGTAGCTAAAGCTAAGGAAGTAGCAAAAAGATTTTAATTGAAAATAATGCTAGGAGCTATAATCTAACTCCTAGCATTATTTTTATATGTTAACTGCTTTATTTAAACCTCGCTCAACTTTATCCGATGACTACCCGCTCTAATACTCCCCCTTCTCAAAGTGGGAGTAAAGAGCGGATACGTCCCTGGATAACGATTTCTTGGCATCAGATGGAGTTAAAACTCCATCTGATGCTTAGAACTCTGTTTATTAAATGAAGACATGGTTATCAAATTCTTTCCCAAAATGTCTCAGTTCTATTTGTATAATAGAGGAATATTTATTGTCAAAAAATTTAAAAAGTATGAGAATATTGTAATTGAAAAAATATCATATTTAGTAATAAATTTAAAATAATAATAAAAATATGAAAGAATGAAGGATAAGTAACAATTTTGTAGAATATATAATCTAACTATTTTACATATTACAATATGTTGAATGGAGGATTAATGTATGGAGAATACTGAAATTGGTATTGAGGTTATCAGTTCAAAAGAATCTAGTGAACTAGATAGGATTATATCTTCTTTTGCAGAGAAAAATAGGCTATATATAAAGATATGGGACCAATTACTTGAAGCTGTTATAATTCATAATAGCGATAGAATAATTTTTGTAAATAAGAGTGGATTAAGATTATTAAGAATTACAGCATTGGATGACATAGTAAATGAAAATCTCTCTGATTTTATAAGTTATAATAATATGAATATAGGGATAGAATATTATTTTAATGATTTTACAATTAGTTATCCTCAATCTTTGGCTAGAGATATAGGTAAAAAAGCCAATAAAAAAGCGCTTAATGTGAAAATAAAAACTGAATATATAAACATCTCAGAAGATAACTTTCTTATAACTTTCCTCTATGAAAATACTAACAATAATATTCAACTAAAAGATGGTAAGCAGCAAAATATATATCAAAAAAATTCAATTCATAAAAAATTAGATTCTAGATTTGATCTTTCTATTAATGTATTAGATATAGCAAACATAAATAACAAGCTTAAAAAATTTAGCACTTTATTTGAAGTTACTAAAGACATAATACTTTTCGTAAATTCTCATGGTAAAATTATTGAGGCAAATAATTCAGCATTAAAGTCATATGGATATGACAGGGAGGAATTATTTTCTAAGAAAATTCAAGATTTGAGAGCAACAAATACGATAAAGTTGATTAAGGAGCAAATGACAATTGCAAAAAATGGTGGAGTTTGTTTTGAAACAATACATAAGCATAAAGATGGGCATGAGTTTACTGTTGAAGTTAGTTCTATAGGAGTTGAAATAAATGGAGAAAAGGTTTTATGTAGCATAATAAGAGATATTTCTAGTAGAAAAAAGCTGGAATTAGAATTAGATAAAAGCAGTGAAAAATTATATAAATTACAAGAATATGAAAAGAAAAAATTTGAATCAATTGCTAATATATCTCATGAATTTAGAACTCCATTGAATGTAATACTTTCAGCTATTCAACTACTGAGTATTTATTCTAACAATAACTGTTCGATAGAAAAATATGAGGAAAAGGTTAAGTACAATCTAGCTATTATGAAGCAGAATAGCAGAAGGCTTTTAAAATTAATTAATAATATTATTGACATAACAAATATAGAGGGAAACATGTGCAAATTAAATTTGGGGCATTATGATATTGTTAGAGAAATTGAGAATCTAACGTTATTTGTAGCAGATTATGCAAAAAATAAAGGGATAGAAGTCACATTTGATACTGATGAAGAAGAAAAAATAGTTGTTTGTGATATACAAAAAATTGAAAAAGTTATATTTAATCTATTGTCTAATGCGATTAAGTTTACTAAGCAAGGAGGATTAATAGAAGTAACTGTAAATTGTAGTAATAGTGACGTGACTGTATCGATTAATGATAATGGACAAGGAATTGATGATGACGATTTTGATAGAATATTTGATAGATTTTCATCAGTAAATAAATATTTTACAAGAAACAGCGAGGGATGCGGTTTGGGTTTGTTTTTGACTAAATCTCTAGTAGAGTTGCATGGCGGAAACATAAGCGTTAAAAGTTCTATAGGTAAAGGAAGTAAATTCACCTTTAATATTCCTTTAATAGCTTCCAAGGAAAATAAAGAAAATATTAATTATAAATTTGTCTCTAGAGATGTTGATGAGATATTGGAAAATTTAAATATAGAGTTCTCTGATATTTATGATATTTTTAGTGTAAACATATAGGATTCCCAAAGGCATTAATATTAAGATAGTTGTGAATCAAAATTAAATATAATTTATTAATTAATAAATAAAAAGTCTAGAGCTTAGACTTTTTTATTTTCCATCTACTTTGAATTGAATTATGTGTAATTTATTGTAAAAAGATAACGAAGTATTTCAAGAAAATCCAAAAATTGATATAATACAGATAATATTCCGTCATATATATACTATTATGGTAAGCTGAGTATAATATAAGGGTGTGGGAAAAGTGGGTATAAAATTTATTCAATGTATTAAGAAAAAGTATAAAATTAAAATGAAAAATAATTATAAGGAAGGCTCTTATGAAAGCTTATTTAAAAATATAAATAGTTCTATTGCAATATATCAGGTAAATAGTGACGAAACTAAAGTTACCATTAAAGATTTTAATTCTTTTGCTGAAAAGTTGACAGGTTTAAAGAAACAAGAAGTTATAAACAAAAATATAATTGAAGTTTTTCCTAATTTAAAAAATAGTTATTTTTATGATTCACTTTTTAGAGTATACAAAACAGGAGTAAGTGAAAAAACCCCTTTTTATTATTATAGTGATGATAGAGTTAGTATGTGGAAAGAAAACTATCTATTTAAAATTTCTTCTAATGAAGTTGCTTCCGTATTTAATGATGTTAAAGAAACAATTGAACTGGATGAAAAGCTGCATAACTATATGATTCTGTATGAAAACACAAAAGATATAATATTATTTATAGAGAGTAATGGTAATATTATAGAAGCAAATGACTCGGCCATTAAGTTCTATGGTTATGATAAAAAGGAACTGCTTTCAAAAAATATAAAAGATATCAGGGTTACAGAAAGTATGTATATATTGCATCATCAAATGAAGAAAGCAGAAAAAGAAAGTATAGTTTTTAATGCAATACATAAACGAAAAGATGGAAGCGTATTTCCCGTAGAGGTAAGTTCAGTAGGTACTAAGATTAAAAACAGAAGTATTTTATGCAGCATAATACGAGACGTTTCAGAGAGAGAAAAGGCTGTAGCCGATTTAAAACAAAGTGAAGAGCGATACAGATTATTGTTTGAAAATGCTAACGATCTTGTTTATACAAGGAAGTTAGATGGAAAAATTATTACGACAAATAATGCCTGTGAGAGAATATTAGGATATAGTAAGGACAAGTTTCTTGAAATGAATATTTATGATATCGTTGATGAAGAATATCATAAATATATAAATAATATAGTCAAGGAAAATAGTGAAGAGAATGGCATTACCAGTAATTTGATTATAAAATTTAAACAAGCGGATAGCAAAGCTATATTTTTAGAATTAAGTCAAAGTGTCCTATACAAAAACAGTGAACTAATAGAAGTTCAAGTTATTGCTAGAGACATTACAGAACGTAAGGTGTTAGAAGAAGAAATAAAATATTTAAGTTTACATGATAAATTAACCGGTCTTTATAATCGTGCTTTCTTTGAAAATGAAATTCATACACTTATAGATGAGGACAATTTTCCATTAAGTATAATCATGGCTGATGTAAATGGACTAAAACTTGTTAATGATGCATTTGGGCATCAAGAAGGCGATAGATTATTAAAGGCTGTTAGCGACATTTTAAAACAAAGCGTGGATAATAATTCGTATATTATACGTTTAGGTGGAGATGAGTTTATCGTTTTATCAACTAAGTCTTCTAAAACTTTAACAAGAGATATTATATATAAAATTAAAAAAGGTAATATAGAAGATTATAATCTGCCTATTAGACCAAGTATTTCATTAGGTTATAGCATTATGGATAATAGGACGAAAAATATAGACGACATCATAAAAGAAGCAGAAAATATGATGTATACAAACAAGCTAACGGAAAGTAGAAGTTTTAGAAGCTCTGTGATCATATCATTGCAAGAAACTATGTATGAAAATACTCCAGAGTCTGCAGCACACTGTAATAGGATGAAGGAATTGGCTATTATATTTGGTAAAAGCTTAGGTTTTACTGATGAAAAAATAAATGAGTTGTCACTATTAGCACTGCTACATGATATAGGTAAAATTACAATACCTAAAAGTATACTTGAAAAGCCAGGAAATTTAACTAAGGATGAATGGAAAGTAATAGTAGATCACTGTAAGATTGGATATAATATAGCAAATTCTATACCAGATTTGAGAAGCATTGCAAATTTAATATTAAGTCATCATGAAAGATGGGATGGACAAGGATACCCTCAAGGTTTGAAGCAAAATGAGATTCCATTGTTATCAAGAATAGTTGCAGTTTTAGATGCATATGATATTATGACTAATGATAGCCCCTATAAAAAAGCAATTACTAGGGAAGAAGCAATATTAGAGTTAAATAGGGGAGCAGGAAGCCAATTTGACTCTGAAATTCTAGAAAAGTTTAAAAATATTCTGAGGCTTTAGTAGTTGCTAAAGCCTCAATATCGCATGTCTTATTTAAAATCCTCAGGATTTAAACCATTTATATAATCTAAAACTTCATCCAATGATCTAGAAGTGAATAATGCATCTGTGCCGCCACCATGATAATAAACTGCAAAACAATCGTTTTTAAAATAGAAAACGTGATAGCTTCTATTACCAACCTGTCTATTACCTAAACTAAGTTCTTCATCTCGAACTATTCCATTTAATATTTTATGACTATCATCTACAGTTACACCTCTAACACCTTGAAATTGAGCAAAACGTGGGTAAAAAACAAATTCTTTCATTGTATCCATCTACCAGTTCCCCCTTCACTTAGTTTATTAGTTAATATTAACATGGAATATATAGAAAGACAAATATTAAATAAGATTATTAGCAATATTTTTAATAGTTAAAAATCCTTTACTATACTTTTTAAGTCCATTATAATTCTGTAATATAATTTTTAGATCTTATAATAATTTTTAACAGATTACACAATTTAATTATAGTTAACTTATCTATATGATTCGAATATTTAATGGAGGAATGCAAAATGGAATTTAATTTTTTTAAAGTGGAAACTTTTATACCGGAGGAATATCTAAAAAATTTAAGAAAAAGTCTAAATGATATTGGAGCGCTTACTATAGGTGGAAACTATGATAACTGTATGGCTGTTTCTAAAGTGACAGGCTCATGGAGACCGCTGAAAGGAGCCGATCCTTTTAAAGGTGAGATCGGAGAAATTTGTTATGCAGAAGAGTGTAAGGTTGAATTTTGTTGTAGCAAAGAAGTATTGATAAAAACAGTGGATGCTATAAAAGAAGCTCATCCTTATGAAGTACCTATAATAAATGTTATTCCAATTATAAATCCATATGAATTATAAAATTATTTTAATCCTTCACTTAACATTTAAATATAAAGTAAAATAAACAACTTTTTGCATTAATTACTACAACTTAATAGTATATTCAATTTAATAATATATTCACTTTTTTCTTGATGACTTGTTTATTATTAACAGTTATAATATAACATATAGAATAAGTTTTATATTTATAGGGTGGTTTAGTGATGGATATTGCAGGAATATTAGATGAAATAAATAAAATAAGTGATGAGGTTAAGGATAAAATTGCTCCCGTGGAAGTATTGAAGAGATTTAATGGAGGAAGGTCTGGAGCAGGAGTATATATGGTTGAATACGGAGATGATAACAGGGTAGGAATATTAAAAATAACAAGCAGCAATGAAGCAGAAGTTTTTCAGAAAGCATATGACTTAGCTGTACAAAATAATATGCATAAGTATATTGCTAAGCTTATAGCAAACTACGAAATAAAAAGTGAAACGCAGCCTACTATACATGCTAATCTATATGATTTAGCCGGTGATGATATATATAAAAGCGAAACATTTTTGGACAAGGTTATTAATGAAGACGATCTTAAAGATAGCATAATTTCAAAAATGACTAAGTTTTTGTTTATCTGGAATAAAGAACATGCAAAGAAGTACATGTCTCCTAAAGATATAATTAAAAATGAACTTTCCTATAGATATATGGATACTAAGTACGAGCAGGCTTTCAAATCAATAGGAGTAGATAAATATACAAAGTGGATATCTCTAGATGGAACAGATATATTACTGCCTAACCCATATTACTATTTTAATAACGAAGATGTTTGGAATGGTTTAAAAGTAACTTGCCTTACAGCTTGTGCCCATGGAGATTTTCAAGGAGACAACATAATCATTACTGAAAATAAGCCAATTATAATTGATTTCTGTGATTTGATTGAGGAATGCAATGTTTTTCATGATTTAAGATACCTTGAATCTATTACTTTAGGAGATTATCTAGAGATTGATAAAGAATGCAGTAGGGAGTTATGGAGCAAAGTTTGCGAAAGTCTAAGTGAAGGAATTACAGAAGTAGAAATTCCACAAGGAAGAGGAATGAGTTTACTTAGGCAGCTTATGCCTAAGCTTAGAGAAAATGTTAAATTAGTTGTTTCAGATAGCAGAAATAGTTTATATAATCCTTCGTTTTACTTAGCAGGAGTTGCCTCAGGATTAATTAATCTAAGAAAATATACAGATACAAATAAGAGAAAGGCAGCATTCATATATGCAGCATATAATCTAAAAATGTTTCTTAAGGATGAGGCAGTTAATATGTATAAACCAAAACTAGATTCTTGTATGATTCTAAATTGGAAGGTAGAAAAAATGGAAAATACCTTTGTTGTACTGCAGCCAATTAGTTTAAGAGTTTGAGGATAATAGTGCAGATAAATCAGACCCAATGAAAGTGTAGATGGTTTTAGTTTTTAAATCCATCTACACTTTTAAATTACATTAAATCACTCAAATTCTCAATATGATCAGCTGGTATAGGTCTGCTAAATAGATATCCCTGAACCATTTCACAATCTAGGGATTGAAGTATCTGGAACTGATCTTCCCATTCCACACCTTCAGCAATTACATTTAAGTTCATCTTATGGGCTAGTTGAATTATACCATCTGCTATTTCTTTATCTCCACTATTTAAATGAATTGAATCAATAAAAGACTTGTCTATCTTAAGATTATTTATTGGAAGTATTCTTAGATAATTTAAAGAAGAATAGCCTGTCCCAAAATCATCTAAAGATATATTAATTCCTAATCTTTTTAATTCATTTAAGATTGTTATATTATAATCCAAGCACTGCATAAGCACACTTTCTGTAATTTCAATTTCTAAAAGTTTTGGTGGAAGATTACTATCAATTAAAGCGCTTTTTACTATATGAATAAATCTTGGGTGCTGAAGTTGAACGATAGAAACATTTACAGCTATGACTCCTAAATTATAACCAAAGTCGAGCCATTGTTTCGCTTGCTTACAAGCGGTTTTCAGTACCCACTGGCCAATTGGTACTATTAAAGAAGTTTCCTCTGCAATAGGAATGAATTCTGCTGGAGAAACAAAACCAAAATCATTGCTTTTCCATCTCAATAGAGCCTCCATTCCCTTGATTTTTTTTGTTTTACAGTCAATTTGAGGTTGGTAGTATAATTGAAATTCATTTTTAATTATAGCATCTCTTAGTCCTTTTTCAATTTGAGACTTCTTTAGAACTTCGTTAAACATTTCTATGTCATAAAACTCATATCTATTTCGACCTAAATCCTTTGCTCTATACATTGCTGTATCCGCATTTTTTAAAATCGAATTAGAATCAAGTCCGTCATTAGGATATAATGAAATTCCTATGCTAACTGTTGTGAAAATTTGTTTTCCATCTATTTCAAAATGATTTCTAAAATTATTTATTATTTTTTTACAAGTATTTATAATAGGCTTTTTATTCTCTACATTTTTCATAAGAACTAAAAACTCATCTCCGCCCAATCTATAAAGGATGTGACTCTTATCGATAATAGTTTCTAATCTGTCTGCTACAACTTTAAGCAGTCTATCACCATAGTGGTGCCCTAAGGTATCATTGACTCTTTTAAAGTTATCAAGATCTATAAAAAGAACGGCTCCTTTTTCTCCAGTTTTATTAGAATAATCGATTGCTTTGTCTAATTCGCCTACAAAGGAAATTTTATTAGGAAGAGAAGTTAGGTTATCATAATAAGCTAAATGCTTATATCTTTCTTCACTTAATCTCAAAAATTCTTCACTTTCCTGGAGTTCACCATATTGAGCCCTAAGCTCTTCTTCTGTAGCTGCGAGCTCTTCATATACAGCACTTAATTCTTCGAAATTTTCTTGAAGTTTTCTTTCGCTTTCTTTTCTTCTCTTAACATTTATAAAAAGTATAATTATAAATGTAGACAATATAATAAGTATACTGATTACTGTCCAAACTAGCTTTTTATAGGTTTCATAAAAAGAAAAATTTTTATTTATTATTGCACTCCCATCTGGAAGCTTATTTGTATCAATTTTTAAGTTTTTTAACTCATTATAATCAAAGGTATAACTACTCACGCTTTTTGATAATATAGGTATATTTTCTACTTTTTCACCATTTAATATTTTAAGTGCCATTCCAGCAGCAGCTCTACCGTGCTCTGTAGAATTAAGTACTTTACCACCTAATAGGCCATTTCCTAGAGCAAAATCCCAGCATATGTAGTTGGCTACCTTTATATGTTTACTAATTAAAGGGCCTATATTTTCGTAGTTAATAAATTCCCCCTCATTATTTTTAAGCTGACCTATATGGAGAACTGCAGTGTTATCACCAAATTTTTTTACAGTTTTATCTAATGTCTCAATATTTATATCACGATAAAAATAAAAGCTAACATCTAATCTCATACGTTTTATGATATCTTTAGTATCTTCTTCATTTAACTTTCCTGTAGACGTAGAATCACAGACTACTATTATATTCTTAATATTAGGTTGAAGTCTTATCATTGACTTAATAGTTGGCTCTATATCAATTGTTTCAGCTATACCAGTATAATTTTTATGCCCATTTAACATTGATTGGCTAAAATCATTTACTCCACAGAACACAACAGGTATATTGGGGAATAAGCTATCTCCATATTTAACTAGAAAATTTAATGCATCGTTATCTGAACAAATTATGGCATCAAACTTAGTATCTGCATATTTTATTTCACATAGATTCTTAAGGCTTTCAATATAGGTACTGTTATTAACTTTTTTTGTATCCATATAAGTAGATTGTAGATCAATTTTATCTACATCACCTAATACAGATCTGATTCCAGCAGAAATATTACTTGTCCATTTAAAATCTTCTGAGTATGAGTGAAGAATTAAAACCTTTTTATGAGATTCTGCTTTTACATAGGTATTTATATTTAAAATAACATATAGTGCAAAACTAATTATTATGCTAACTTTTTTAATTAAAGTTTTGCTCATAGATATCGCCCTCCAATTTTGTCTATTTAAGCTATTACAATTTATATTATAGTGCTGATGAAAATCAACTTGTCTAGTATGCTATTTATAAAATGCTGCAATATATCTTAAATATAGCACATTTTTATATTTACATGTTACCACTTGTGTGAAGTTTTGGAAATACAATGATACTACTTCTTTTTCAATTTGTGATATAATTTTTAGTATAAGTATAATTTATACGGTGATTTGCTTAAACTTAAAAGGAGGAAACATATGAAGAAAAGGTTAGCTATAATAAGTTACAGTACATCAACTGCTGATACCTATAATGAGCAAATTATAAGCTTATTTTCAGATAATATCATTGTAGATAGATTTTGTATAAATAGCGAACATATAAAAGAAGGTATACAAGCAGATTTAATATTAATTCAATCTTATAATATATTTAAGCTCATTAAGCCCTATATAAATAAGAGAAGTGAGATTGTTATTGCAAACAGAACAATTTTAAAATCTTCTTTGGAAAAAATTATGGCTATCCCAGAGGGTACACAAGCCTTATTAATGGATGAAAATATGGATATGGCGTCACAAATGGTTTCGGTGATATATCAATTAGGAGTTAGACATATAGAATTGACGCCTATTTGTCCAAGTATTAATATAGATGTCGAAGGAAAGACTGTAATTGTATTAGGGAAAACAAAATATGTTTCAAATATATCAAATATTGTTATAGATATTGGTGGTAGTCTTTTGGATATAAGTACAATAATGAATATTGGAGCAAAGTTAAACTTGATTCATATTTTACAAAAACAGAATATTAGGAAGAGTTACAAAGAAATTGTAACCACTGATGCTGGATTGTCAACAATAATAGGACAAACAAATCGCTTTGAAAGTGAAATAGATATATTACTTCAGGTATTAGATGATGGCATTATAGGTATTACTTCTAAAGGAATAATCACTAATTATAATGAGGGTGCTGAAAATATTATAGGATATAAAAAAAATGATATAATCGGAAAACCTGGATTACATGTGCTGCCAGATATTCCTTTCAAATATGTTTTAGAAAATTTGGAACCTGTCAAAGAAAAGCTTATAAGAATAAATGGATACGACGTAGTTGTGTCTGTTGATCCTATAATACATTCAAACAAGTTATATGGAGCTGTTGCTATTGTAAAAAAATTCAATGATATAGAAAAGAAACAGCATAAATTAAGAGAACAGCTTATAGGTAAAGGGCATAGAGCAAAATATGGATTTGAGGATATACAAGGAGAAAGTGAAGCAATAAAAAGGTGTATAGATATCGCAAAGAGAATGGCCAAATCAGAATCGTCTATTTTAATTACCGGTGAAAGTGGAACGGGAAAAGAGCTTTTTGCTCAAGCTGTACACAATAATTCGAAAAGAAGAAATTATCAGTTCGTGGCAATAAACTGTGGTGCACTCCCAGAAAGCCTTTTAGAAAGTGAGCTTTTTGGATATGAGGAAGGAGCATTTACAGGAGCGAGAAAAGGAGGAAAACCAGGACTTTTTGAATTAGCCCATAATGGGACATTGTTTCTTGACGAAATTGGAGAAATGCCTCTTAATCTT
This sequence comes from Clostridium sp. OS1-26, assembly GCF_030915445.1. Lineage (GTDB taxonomy): Bacteria > Bacillota > Clostridia > Clostridiales > Clostridiaceae > Clostridium_AM. The sequence goes on along the minus strand of NZ_CP133264.1, from coordinate 5,338,787 downwards.
CAAATGAGGCTTCTGAGGGTTCTTCAAGAGAGAGAAGTTATGAGAATCGGAGGCGATAGACTTATTAATGTAAACATTAGAGTAATTGGAGCAACAAACAGGAACTTAAAAGAAATGGTTAAGGAGGGCGAGTTTAGAGAAGATTTGTACTATAGATTAAGGGTACTTCCGTTGAAACTACCTCCTCTTAGAGATCGTAAAGAAGATATTCTGCCGTTAATTGACAAAATTAAAAAACAATTTTACAGTGAGTTTGAGCTAACACAGGAGGCAAAAGAAGTTTTACTAAATCATAATTGGAAAGGAAATATTAGAGAACTTAAAAACTACGTCGAGTATTTTGCTAATCTTGGATTGAAACAGATAGATGTAATAGATCTTCCCTTCGACAATGAGGAAGATGCAAATGATAATATTTTAACTTCAAATGAAAAAAGTATATTAGATGAGTTTTGGGAAAGTTCAGAAGAAAAGATAGAAAAGTATTTATTTGTTCTAGAAGAATTGGAAAAAAGCTATATTAATAAAAGCAGACTTGGAAGAAGGAGCTTATATAAAATTGCAATGGAACATAACGTTTTTTTAAGTGAACAGGAAATAAGAACTATATTAATTAATCTTGAGAAGTTCTCGATGGCAAAGGTTTTTGTAGGAAGAGGTGGAAGTTTAATAACGGATTTTGGCAGAAAAGTTATTAAATGTTTAAAAGAAAAGTGTTAGAATATAGGGTTTCAAACTAGAAAATTGACTGACACAAAGTTTTTAAATCTACCTTCAGCTTTGGAAACATAGCCCTTTGGGTAAGTCAATTTTCGGCCTTGAGTTCTATAGATATTTTATACCTTAATCTTTTCTAGAGATTGCACAACTTGCAAGTCTGATGTTTCGCTGTCTTTTGTAGTTATACATCTTTACATCAGCAGCTATTACTAAATGATCATATATAATAGAATCTGCAGGAAAATTAGCAATACCATAGCTAAAACTACATATTACATTTTGTCCATTAAAATTTAAGGGATTGTTTTTAAGATAATCAATTAATTCTTCAAATTTTTCAGTTAAAATTTCATCATTTGTATTAAAAAATATTCCTATGAACTCATCTCCGCCGTATCTTGCTAAAATATCTGGAGAGCTAAATCGATTACTTAAATTTTTAGTAAACAATTTAATATATTCATCGCCTGCTATATGGCCATAGTTATCATTGACATACTTTAATTTATTTAAATCAAAAATCACAAGATTAAATTCTTCACTATTGCTAATAGTATTTTGAAAACTCTTGCTAAACATTTCTTCAAAGTAGTTTCTATTATATAAATTAGTTAATTTATCGTATTTAGATAAATAAATAGTTTCTTTGTATAGATTATGTTTATTAATTGCTATTTCAATTTGACTTTTCATGTATTGTAAAATTTGAGCATCTTCCTCAGTAAATGCATTTATACGATTACTATCTATATTTAGCATACCATATAGCTTTTGATTAATAATGATAGGAGTGCTGATACAAGACTTAATGAACCATTGTTTTAGTTCTTCAGTTATGTCGGTCATATCAGCTCCTGGAAGTTTGGAAACATCGTTAATGATAATGGTGCCCTTAATATTACCATTAGTTTTAAGCCAGTGGAATGAATGATTCAATTGAAGATTAAAATTTTTAGCTTTAACTGGATCGTATCCTTTAGATGATCCAATTTTAAGCATTTTATCATCTTCTAATATTAATATACTACCATATTCTGCTCCATCGATAATTGACAACGCTTTTTCTAGCATTAAGTCGAACAGCTCATTAATGTTATCTAACTCTAATATAGATTGATTTATTTCAAGCATAGCTTCATTAATCTTTAGAAGTCTGCTTATTTTATTTTCGTTCTTCTTCAAATCTGTAAAATCTATCATAATGCCTACAAGTCCTTCGACTTCATTGTTTTCTGAAACTATCGTTGCTTTTCTAAAGTGTATATCATGTAATTTACCATCCGAATATCTTACTTTTGATTCGTATGTCTGAACACCTCTAGCTTTCATTAGAGATATATCTGCTTCATGATAGATTTTAGAATATTCACCTTGGTTAATATCATAAGCAGTATGATTCAATATTTCTTCTCTAGCTAAACCTAAGCATTTCTCGAACTCGCTGTTAAATTCTATATATACACCGTCAGCATTTTTACAAAATACTGGATCAGGAATTGTATCAAGAACTAGCCGAAGAAAATTTAAATTGTTTTGTAAGCTTTTCTTATTTTCATTTAGTTCAGCTTCAATTTTCTTACGCTTTGAAATATTTATAACTAATAAAGTTGTTATTATAAAAAATATTATCAGCATAACATAATGGCAAATAATTAGACCACTATAGTGGTCTCTCTGTATTTCATTAATAAGTTGAAAAAATATCCCCAAAAATCTTTCATAGTATCATCCTTTAAATTTATTAGAGTTCATAAAAAAATAAAATCATATCCATATAAAGATTATAAAATTAATTGCAGGAAAATTATATAGTTTATAACATTTTTTTATATATATAAATCGAGTTTTTATACAAAAATAAATATAAAGTTTATAAATAAATAGCAATTTTTAAAATTAATATAAAAAATAATACAAATATTCGATAACGAACTTAAAATATTTATAAAAAAATAATAATTTATGTAGAAAATGTATGAAAAATAATAATGTAATTTAAATGATTACCAATAATGGAATTTAATAATTAATATATTTTTAAGGTGCATTATCAATAGGAGAGATTGCTTCACAGTAAAAGGGGTAAATGGTATTGAATTTTCATACCATTTACCCCTTTTGTTTATACTTTTTTTATAACAATGTAGAAAAATAGAGGATTTATGAATGCTGTAATTATTGGCACAATATTTGCTAAATACAGAATTGAGGGTAATTTTAGAAAAATTCTATAATAGAGGAGTGAAATAATGTACAAAATATTAGCTATTAATCCAGGGTCTACTTCTACTAAAATAGCTCTTTATGAAGAAACAAAAGAGCTATTTAAGAAAAATATAGAGCATTCTAATGAGGAGATTGCAAAATACAAAAACATAACAGCACAATATGAAATGAGATATGAAGCTATAATGAACTTCCTAAAAGAAATGAATTTCGATGTTAAGGAGTTATCTGCTGTTGTTGGGAGAGGTGGATTATTGCCTCCAGTAAAATCAGGAGCATATAGAGTAAATGATTCTATGGTAGATAGACTAGCTAATAGACCTTTAGTGGAGCATGCTTCAAATTTAGGTGCAATAATATCAAATGAAATAGCTAAGCCATTAAATATACCAGCATTTATTTATGATTCTGTGGCCGTAGATGAGCTAGAAGATATTGCAAGAATAACAGGAATGGCTGATGTAAAAAGAGACAGCTTCTCTCATGCATTAAATATGAGAGCTGTGGCAATAAAAGTAGCAAAAAAATTAGATAAAGCTTACGATGATTGTAATTTAATTGTTGCTCATTTAGGCGGAGGAATATCTATTAGTGTTCACAATAAAGGTAAGATGGTTGACATTGTTTCTGATGATGAAGGACCATTTTCACCTGAGAGAGCTGGAAGAATAGCTTGCAAACGTTTAATGCAAATGTGTTATAGTACTGACAAAAATGTAATGAAAAAGAAAATGAGAGGGGAAGGCGGATTAGTTTCTAATTTAGGTACAAATAGTGCTTTAGAAGTTGAAAAGAAAATTGAAAGTGGCGATGAAAATGCTAAATTAGTCTATGAAGCTATGGCATATCAAATAGCAAAAGGAATTGGGGAACTTGCAACTGTGGTAGACGGGGAAGTAGATGCAGTAATAATTACAGGTGGTATTGCATACTCAAAGATGATGACTGGTTGGATAAAGAAAAGAGTACAATTTATTGCTCCAGTGGAAATTGTTCCTGGAGAAAATGAATTGGAGGCATTAGCTTTTGGAACTCTTAGAGTATTAAAGGGTGAAGAAAAGGCGCATGAATATAATTTAGGATAGGGGGATAAGATCATGGGGAAAAGTTTATTTAAAAATGAAGTATCTTATGTAAAGCCATATGTTCCTGGTAAGCCAATTGAAGAATTAAAGAGAGAATTGGGCATAGAGGAAATTGAGAAATTGGCATCAAATGAAAATCCCTTAGGACCATCTCCTAAGGCTATAGAAGCTATAAGAAGAGAAGCGGCAAATATACATATCTATCCTGAGGCAAACTCAACAGAACTTAAAATTAAGCTATCAGAAAAATATGCGCTACCTGTTGAAAATATTGTTATAGGTAATGGCGGAGAAGAACTTTTAAAGATGATAGCAGAAACCTTTATAAATCCTGGTGATGAAGCGATAATGGCTAATCCTAGTTTTGATAAATACTCTTCAGAAGTATGTTTTATGGGAGGAGTCGCAGTTAAAATTCCTCTAAAGAATTATAAGCATGATTTTGAAACTTTTGTAGAAAGAATAAATGAAAAAACAAAATTAATATTTGTATGTAATCCTAATAATCCTACAGGAAATATAACGTCTAAAGAAGATTTAGATTATTTAGTGAAAAATACACCTGAAGACGTAGTAATTGTATTAGATGAAGCCTATTATGACTACGCAATAAAGAACCCAGAATATCCAGAAAGCTTGGATATATTAAAACAAAGACCTAATACTATCATTCTAAGGACTTTCTCTAAAGTGGCAGGAATTGCAGCAGTTAGAGTAGGGTATTTATTGACAACAAAAGAGATCGCTGATGCAATGAATAAAATAAAATTAACCTTTAGCGTAAATAGGCTTGCGCAAGCAGCAGCTATTGCGGCACTAGAAGATCAAGAACATCTTGATAAAACTGTTGAATTAAACTACAAATCACTGGATTTAATGGAAAATTATTTTCAAGAAAAGAATTTTGAGTATATAAAACCTAATGCAAATTTCGTTTTTGTTAATGTAAATGAAGACTCGAAAATAGTGTTCCAAGGTCTACTTAAAAAAGGAATAATTATAAGACCAGGATACCTATGGGGATGGGGCAGCTGGCTTAGAGTAAGTACAGGAACAATGGAACAAACAGAAAAGTTTATAAAGAGATTAGATGAAGTGTTAAAGGAAATTTAGAAAATAAGAAGTAATGAACAATTCTAGCATAGGCTAGAGTTTAAAAAATAATGTGAAGAATACAAGGAGGATATGGATTGAAAAAAGGAGATATAGTATGGACTTTAGTTTTAGCAGCATTAATAGCAATACTAGTAGTGCCTACCACACATGATGTATTTATTAAGTTTACAACTGCGCATCCTTATGCAGGCGGGTTTGTAAAGTTTAGTATACTTGCAACAATGGGCGAACTTTTAGCGATAAGAATTATAGCAGGAGGTTGGATTATTCCTAAGGGAGTAATTTTTAGAGCTGCTATCTGGGGATTTTTAGGTATGGCCATCGTATTGATATTCGATATGTTTGCATCAGGTGTTATGGCAGCATTATCTAAAGGTCTTCTTCCAGGAAAAGGTTCTAAGTTTGCTTTTGCATTCTTCACTAGTGCCATAATGAATGTAACCTTTGCTCCAACAATGATGGCATTCCACAGAATAACTGATACCTTCATAGATTCAAAGTATGAAGGAAGCAGTACAAATATTGGTGATGTTGTTAGAAGGATTGATTGGGCTGGATTTGTGTCTTTTGTTATATTAAAGACTGTTCCAATTTTCTGGATACCAGCGCATACAATAACTTTTTTATTACCGCCTGAATATAGAGTCTTGGTTGCCGCAATGTTATCAATGGCATTAGGATTAATATTAGCCTTTGCAAAAAAGAAAGCACAAAAGACTCAATTAAATGAAGTAACCAATTAATAAGATAGGTTTTAGAAAGAGGAGGAATATAAATGAAAAAGCTTATGACAGGTAATGAGGCAATTGCTAGGGGTTTTTATGAAGCTGGAGGAACAATAGCTGCAGCTTACCCAGGAACACCATCAACAGAAATATTAGAAAATATGGCAGAGTATAAAGAGGTTTATTCAGAATGGGCTCCAAATGAGAAAGTAGCTTTAGAAGTAGCTGTAGGAGCTTCCATAGCAGGAGCAAGATCACTTGCGGCAATGAAACATGTAGGGGTAAACGTAGCAGCAGATCCTATAATGACATATGGATATACTGGAGTAAATGGTGGACTTATATTAGTATCAGCAGATGACCCAGGTATGCATTCATCACAAAACGAACAAGATAACAGATATTATGCTAAATTTGCAAAAATTGCTATGATTGAGCCAAGTGACAGCCAAGAGTCTAAGGATTTTATAAAAGAGGCATTAGAGATATCAGAAAAATTTGATACACCAATTCTTTATAGAGTTACAACAAGAGTGTGCCACTCAAAAACTCTTGTTGAGCTTGGAGAAAGACAAGCATTTGAAATCAAACCATATGTAAAAAATATAACTAAATTTGTTGCAACTCCTGCAAATGGTAAAAAGCTTCATGTAGTTGTTGAAGATAAATTAAAGAAGTTAGAAGAATTCAGTAACAACACTCCTTTAAATAGAGTGGAATATGGAGATAAAAAGATAGGTATTGTAACTTCAGGTATATCTTATCAATATGCTAGAGAAGTATTTGGTGACAAGGCTTCATACTTAAAGTTAGGTTTTACACATCCACTTCCATTTGCAAAGATAGAAGAGTTTGCAAAAGAAGTTGAAACTTTATATGTAATTGAAGAGTTAGAGCCATATATAGAAGAGCAATTAAAGGCGAGGGGAATAGCTTGTATAGGAAAAGAAAAAATTTCAAATATAGGAGAGTTAAATCCTGATATAATTGCAAATGCTCTATTAGGTACAGAATGTGAAGCTAAAACTGAAGCGGCAAGCTCAGTAGAAGCTTTAAAAGATGAAGTTATAGCAAGACCACCTACATTATGTGCAGGATGTCCTCACAGAGGCTTATTCTATACATTATCTAAGAAAAAGAACATAATGATTACGGGTGACATAGGATGTTATACATTAGGTTCATCAGAGCCTTTAAATGCAATGGATACTTGTATCTGCATGGGAGCATCTATAAGCTCAGGACATGGAGCTCAGAAAGCTTTCGACGTAAATGGAGTAGACAAGAAAGTAGTAAGCGTAATAGGAGACTCAACTTTCTTCCATTCAGGACTTTTAAGCTTAATAGATGTAGTATATAACAGGGGAAACTCAGTTACTATTATATTAGATAATAGAATAACTGGAATGACAGGACATCAACAAAACCCAGGAACAGGTTATACATTGGCGGAAGAAAAGACGGAAGCTATTGATATAGAAAATCTTTGTAAGGCTATTGGCGTAAAGAATTTAAAAGTTGTAAACCCATTAAATTTAAAAGAAACAGATGAGGCTTTAAGCGCTGCGTTGACAGCAACAGAACCTACAGTAATTATTACAAAGTGGCCATGTGTTCTTAAAAAGTTTACTGAAGAAGATAAAAAACAATTTGATTTAAGTTCAAAAACTTATAGTGTAAATGAAGAAAAGTGTAAAAAGTGCAAAATGTGTACAAAAACAGGGTGTCCAGCGATAGCTATGAAAGAATACTCAAGCATAGATCCAACTATGTGTGTAGGATGTTCTGTATGCGCACAAGTTTGTCCGTTTGGTGCAATAGAAAGGGTTGGTGAATAATAATGAGTGAAGTAAAAAACGTTCTTTTAGTAGGAGTTGGAGGACAAGGTATTATTCTAGCTTCAAAGATACTTTCTAGTGGATTAATAGATGCAGGTTATGATGTTAAAATGTCAGAAGTTCATGGAATGGCCCAAAGGGGAGGAAGTGTTACAACACAGGTTAGATATGGTGAAAAAGTCTACTCTCCTATAATAGGTTTAGGACAGGCAGATTTAATAGTGGCTTTTGAAAGAATAGAAGCATTAAGATGGATAGATTACCTAAAACCAAATGGAAAGATAGTAATAAATGATTACGCAATTCCTTCAGCTACTGTACTTTCAGGAAAAGAAAAATATCCTGAAAATGTTATTGATAAAGTAAAAGGAGCATTTGAAAATGTAACTATTATAAATGCTGCTGAAGAAGCTTTAAAATTAGGGAATATAAAAGCACAAAATATAGTTATGCTAGGTGGACTATTAAAAGCTTTAAATGTTGAAAATGTTGACTGGATTAAAGCTGTAAAAGAAAATGTAAAAGAAAAATTTATTGATTTAAATGTGTCTGCACTTGAAAAAGGAATGGCACTATAGAAATACTAATGATTTAAATTTAAAATAAGGCAATGGAGCTTTTCCATTGCCTTATTTTTGAATAATTATTTATATAAGACACATTTAAATAAATTTTCATGTACTAAAGAAAAAAGCAGCACCTAGATACTAGGCTAACAGATTAGTGCAGTAAATTGACAACAAAATTCGAAAAATTTATAATTAATTATGAATTGGCAACTAATAATTATGTGGGTCCAGAGGGGTGATGATATGAGTTATATCCATGTAAGATTGCTTGGCTGCTTTATTGTAACTTTAAATGGAAAAAATGTAGAATTTCCCTATAGCAAGGTACAAGCTTTATTTTGCTATCTAGTAGTTAAGAAACAAGCTACAAGAGAAGAACTGTCAGGGCTTTTATGGCCAGATATGGAAGAAAATGTTGCAAGGAAAAATTTAAGAAATGCAATATATAAGCTTAAAAAATCCTTTGGAGATGAGGAGATTTTATCCTTCTCAAATAAATCTATAATTACGTTAAATCCTAATATAAATATTGAAACAGATGTTGATACATTTGTTGCTAATAAAGATGAAATAGATATATATGCAGGCAAGCTTTTAAAGGGGTATATACCTAAGGATGCTGAGAACTTTGAGAAGTGGATGCTTGAAACTCAAGGGTATCTTGAAGAACTATATTTAAAAAAACTTAGCCATAAAATAGAATTAGAGAAAGAAAATAAAAACTATAACAAAGTTGAGCATTATTGTAAGCTGCTTATAAAAGTAGATGAATTTAATGAGGAAGCATATAGAACTCTAATTAATTGCTATAAAAACCAAGATAAATTTAATAATGCCATAAAAGTATATAATGAACTTTCTGATATACTAGAAAAAGAACTATCTATAACTCCTAGCGATAAAACTAAAGAAGTATTTGAAGAAGTGCTTGATTTAATGAATGCAAGAGGAGAGACTGAAAACTGCAAAAGTTATTTTTATGGAAGGTTTAATGAATTAAGATTACTGGAAAAAAACTATACAAACTTTGTTAATGATAAGAGTGCAAAATCTATATTAATAAAGGGAGAAATGGGAATAGGAAAGACGAGCCTTAAAGAAAAGTTTCTTAAATCAATAAATAGAAAAGATACATACATATTTGAAACAAACTGTTATCAATTTGAGAACGATTATGCCTTAAAACCATGGAGAAATATCATTTCAGATTTGGCATATACAATAAGTATTGATAATATTAAAATCCCTGCTATTTTAGAAAATATAATAGGTAATTTTACTAATGAAATAGGAAATGGTAGATTTTCGGAAAGTATTAAGATAGAAAATGCAATAGATTTATTAAAGTACGATGTAATAGGAAATATAGTAAATGATATTTTAAAAATAATATCTATAAAAAAGAAGGTTTTATTAATTTTTGAAGATATTCAATGGATGGATCTGACTAGCATATCACTGCTTACAAGTATCATTTCTCATTCGCAAGGAAGTAATATAACATTTTTAATTACTTGTAGAAATGAGATTAATACTTGTACAGAAAAATTCTTTGCTTCAATTTGTAAATATAATAGGGTTCAAGTTATAGAACTTTTTAGATTTAATGCCGAAGAAGTAGAACATTTTATTAAAAAAGCTCTTCCAGATGCAACTTTGTCGAAAGAAATGATAAACAAAATATATATAGAGACCGAAGGAAATACCTTTTTCTTACAGAATATCTAAATATGATTAAATCAAAGAAAAATGTAAATATAATGACATCTAAGATGCAAGATGTTTTAAAGGGTAGATTTATAGACATGTCCGAGGATGAAAGAAGGATAGTTGAAATATCATCACTATTTGCAGATGAAGTGCCTATGTTTATTTTAAAAGAATTGACACATAAGGATGAACTGCAGATTATGGACATAATAGAACAACTTGAGAAAAAGTGCATTTTGAGGGAGGAGATTAACGGGAATAATATATGTTTTAAGTTCACTCACCAAAAATTAAGAGAATTTCAATACACACAGCTATCCCAAGGAAGAAAGAGAATACTTCATAACAGGATAGGAGAGATTTTTGAAAGAACTCTTAAAAACAATATAGGTGATATCAATGTTTATTATAAATTAATTTATCATTTTCAAAGTGCTAGCAATTATATGGCTACCTTAAAATACAGAATCAAAATCTTGAATATATATTTTAATTTCAGTCATGAACTTTTTCCGATAATTTACAATAGCAATGAGACCTACAATAAATTATATTTTAATGAGAGTGAAACTGTAAAGAATATTTCTGAAATAGAAGAACTTTTAAATAAGGTAAAGGATGAAGAAGGAAACTCAGCTGAAACATTAGAATTTGAAGTCTATGTTCTTCATATAAAAGGTAGATATTTAATAAGAAGAGGTGAGTATGGCGAAGGAATTAGAAATATTCAAAATATGATTGAAAAGGCCGAGGAAATTAGCAGCTCAGCCTACGCTATTGAGGGATGCAAGCAGATGATTTACTATTGTATTCAAACAAATAACACTGATGAAATGATAACTTATATTAATCTTGGACTTAATATAGCTGCGGAATATAATTGTAACAAAGAAATAGGTATATTATTGAGGCTTAAGGCATTGTATAAAAAGATGATTGGAGACTATGAAGAAGCTGAGGCCTTAATGCACAAATCAATAAATACACTAAGTACCACTAAAAATAATTCTGAACAGTATGTTTTAAACATAGCTGCTTGTTATAACTATATTGGAGATATAAGAAAGAAGAACGGTAATTTTTTAGAGGCATTACACTATTATAATAAAGCTATTGAAATATGTGAAGAAAAAAATGTACTTACTTGTCTTGCTTTATTTCAAACAAATGCAGGAGAAACAGCTTATTATATTGGTGATTATATTTTGGCAAAGGGATATTTTTTAAATGCGATGAATATCTACCGACAGTTTGATTTCATATGGGGAAGAGCCATAGCAGAGGCATTTATGTCACTGATTCTAGTAGAAGAAGAAAATTTTGAAGGAGCTTTAAAATATTTAAAGAATGCTGACATAAATTCAAAGGCGTTAAAAAACCCTAAAGAGATAGGGACAGTTTTTAAAGTTAAAGCAGAATTAAAGGCAAATATGAAAGATAATTTTTATATTGAGCAAACTTTTGAAAAATACTTAAATGATGATTTGAAAGAATATGTTGAACAGGGGGAAAAATATTTAACTGAAGCAAGAGATAAGCATCAAATTGATGCTTTAAATAAAATAAATATTGAGTAGCTGGTGTAAAAACATCAGCTTATTTTTTGCGTCAATAAAAATAATTAAAATTTATAGAATATTCTTAACAAATTTTTAACAAATCTTTATCTGTATAGACGTTTTAGAGATGTGTAAACGATATAATTAAATTAGCTGCAGCTAATTAAAGTGATATTAACTTAAAGAGAACAAGGGGGGATTTTATGAACAAAAATTTGGAAACAAAAAATCATGGTGAATTACAAAGAAGCTTAAAAACAAGACACATGAACATGATTGCTATAGGGGGTGCAATTGGAACAGGTCTATTCTTTACCAGTGGGAACACCATTAGTTCTTCAGGTCCTGGTGGTGCAATTTTGGCATATGGACTTATGGGGATTCTTGTATATTTTTTAATGACGTCACTAGGAGAAATGGCGACAATGATACCAAGCTCCGGTTCTTTTGAAACCTATGCATCAAGATTTGTTGATCCAGCACTTGGATTTGCACTAGGCTGGAATTATTGGTTTAACTGGGCAATTACTGTTGCAGCAGAATTAGTTGCAGCTGGGCTTGTTATTAAGTATTGGTTGCCTAATACACAGACTACTTTTTGGAGTGTAGGATTTTTAATTATTTTGTTTGGTTTAAATTTAATGTCCGCAAGAGCGTACGGTGAAGGTGAATATTGGTTTTCAAGTATAAAGGTTGTAACAATTATCATATTTCTTATCGTTGGTATACTTATGATATTTGGAATCATGGGAGGCCATTCAACAGGCTTTAGCAATTGGACGCTTAAGGATGGAAAAGGTAATTCTGCACCATTTGTAGGTGGAGGAGTAGCAATACTGATGAGCTTTTTAACAGCTGGATTTTCTTTTGCTGGTACAGAAGTGGTTGGACTCGCAGCTGGTGAATCCGAAAATCCTGAAAAAGATGTGCCAAAAGCCATAAATTCAGTTTTTTGGAGAATACTTATTTTTTACATTGGCGCAATTATTGTTATTGGTTTTATTATTCCTTTTACTGATCCCAATTTATTGAAAAATGGTGTATCAGAAATAGCATATAGCCCATTTACTATTGTATTCCAAAGATCTGGTATTGCTGCCGCTGCGTCAATAATGAATGCAGTTATATTAACTTCTGTTCTTTCTTGTGGTAACTCAGGACTTTATGCAGGATCTCGTATGGTATATGCTATGGCTAAAGAGGGAAAAGCCCCAAAATTATTTGCTAAGGTAAATAAAAGAGGCGTTCCAATAAATGCACTTATTCTTACAGCAGCTATTGCGTCAACAGCATTCTTTGCATCGCTTATTGGTGATGGTAAGATATATTATATACTTTATAATTTATCTGGAGTTACAATCTTCTTAGCATGGTTTGGAATAGCAATTTGCCATTACAGATTCAGAAAAGCTTATGTTGCTCAAGGTAGAAAGATTGAAGATCTAAAGTATAAAGCCTTGTGGTATCCATTTGGACCTATATTTGCAACAATACTCTGTGTCATTGTTCTATTTGGTGCTAATATATGGGTATTTCAGGCTGAAACTTTCAGTTGGTTTGACTTTATAACTAACTATGGAATTATCCCTCTATTTTTATGTTTTTACCTTGGATATAAGGTAGTACATAAAACAAAGGTAGTTCCTATAATGGAATGTGACTTTGAACATGTAGATAAATAGTAGCGGAATATTGGTTATTATATCATATAAAAAGAGGTGTTGATCTTAATGAAATTAAATTTTGTAAAGGTAAACCCAACTGAAAATATGACAATATTCATACTTGATCCTCTTCCTAGATCAATATATCCCGAAGTAGCAAACAAGCTTATGAATTATAATAATCTTCATGCTGAGCAAGTAGGGTTTATTGAAAGGCCTAACCTTCATGGAAGCTGTTCAAGGCTTCATATGATGGGAGGAGAGTTTTGTGGTAACGCTTCAAGAGCTTTTGCTGCTGTAATGGTTCAGAAAGGTTATAGTCCCTTTGAATTGAAAGAGGGCAAGCATATTGTGCCTTTTGAATCATCAGCAGTTGAGCAGATTCTCTACGGTGAAGTTAAACAGCTCACCAATAATGCCTTTGAAGTAAAGGTTAAAATTCCATTGCATAAGTCAATCAATACAATTGAAATTAATTACAATGAAATTGATTACAGTGGACTTCTTGTAGAGTTTGATGGAATCGCTCATGTAGTGATATCTACAGGTAATGATATTCCTGGTGAAGAGTTGCTTCTTAAGCTTGTAAAAGAGCTTTCTCCATTACCTTACAGTGCACTCGGAATAATGTTTTATAATGAAGAAGAAGATTTTATGACGCCCCTTGTCTATGTTAAAAACACTGGAAGCATTATATGGGAAAGAGGTTGCGGTACAGGTGCTGCTGCCCTTGGTGTGGTATTGTCCTCAAAACTCCACAGTAGTATTGATAAAAAAGTAAAGCAGCCTGGTGGAAATATAGATATTCTTACCACCGTGAAGAATGGTCGGATTGAGGATATTTATATGAAGGGTAATGTGAGTATAGTTGCTGAAGGAGAGGTTTATATATAATTTAAGTTTCGAACCATATAGGAATTGTACCTAAATACTTATTTTATGCATATTTAGGACAATTCCATTTTTAATTTTTTGATTGTTTTTATGAAACCTTCATTTCTTGATATTAACTAACAATAATTTAAGAAATAAAAAAGAAATATAATCTGTGAATTCTGTTTATTAGAATAAAAAATAAGTGAAAGTTTTAGCGTCGATAAAAAAATAATTAAATTATATAGAAAATTCTTAATAAATCCTTATTAAATAGACGGTATGTAGATGTGTAAACGATACAATGGAATCAAATAAAACAAACTAAGGGGGAAATACATATGGCAAAATTAGTAGAATGTGTACCAAATTTTAGTGAAGGTAGAGATAAAGAAATAATTGAAAAAATTGTGGATGAGGTTAGAAAAACAGAAGGAGTAAAGTTACTTGATTATTGTTCAGATAAAGACCATAACAGGTCAGTTGTAACAATGATAGGTGGACCAGAAGAAGTGAAGGAAGCTGCTTTTAAACTTATTAAAAAGGCTTCAGAACTAATTGATATGAGTAAGCATGAGGGAGCACATCCAAGAATGGGTGCGACAGATGTAGTTCCTTTCATTCCAATAAAGGACTTAACTACTGAGGAATGTGTTGAACTAGCTAAGGAACTCGGAAAAAGAGTTGGAGAGGAATTAAATATTCCTGTGTATTTATATGAAGATGCAGCTACAGCACCAGAAAGACAAAATTTAGCCAATATAAGAAAAGGTCAATATGAGGGATTCTTTGAAAAAATAAAACAACCTGAGTGGAAGCCAGACTTTGGACCAAATGAAATGAATGAAAAAAGTGGAGCTACAGTTATAGGCGCTAGGTTCCCACTAATTGCATACAATGTAAATTTAGGCACAGATAATATAGAAATAGCAAATGCAATAGCTAGAAAAATAAGACACATAAATGGAGGTTTAAGATACGCTAAAGCAGTTGGGGTAATGTTAACTGAAAGAAACATAGCTCAAGTTTCAATAAACTTAGTACAGTATGAAAAAACAGCTATCTACACTGCGCAGGAAATGGTTAAAATGGAAGCTAAAAGATATGGTGTTCCAGTAGTAGGAGCTGAGGTTATTGGATTAGTTCCAATGAAAGCTTTAATAGATTGTGCAGAGTATTATCTTCAAATTGAAAACTTTGATATAAACCAAGTATTAGAGTCAAGATTAGCAGAATAGATTAAAGAATAAGGAGGATATACCATGATTAATAATATAGATATTAAAGGCGCTATGACTGTAAGATTAGACGATGCATTACCGGAAATGCCCAAATTTGAAAAAGGAATAAGAAGAGCACCAAATAGAGGTTTTAATTTGACTAAAGCACAAACAGAAATTGCTCTAAAAAATGCTTTAAGATATATTCCATCTCAATATCATGAGCAATTAATTCCAGAATTCTTGGAAGAACTTACCACAAAGGGAAGAATTTATGGATATAGATTCCGTCCTGAAGGAAGGCTATACGGAAAACCAATCGATGAATATAAAGGAAATTGTGTAGAGGGCAAGGCTTTCCAAGTTATGATAGATAACAACTTAGACTTTGAAGTAGCTTTATATCCTTATGAATTAGTTACTTATGGAGAAACAGGAAGTGTGTGTCAAAATTGGATGCAGTATAGACTTATAATGAAATATTTAGAGGTTATGACTCAAGATCAAACATTAGTAATTGAATCAGGGCATCCTCTTGGATTATTTAGATCTAATCCAAATGCACCAAGAGTAATAATAACTAATGCTCTAATGATTGGTATGTTTGATAACCTAAAAGATTGGGAAATAGCAGAAGAAATGGGTGTAGCAAATTATGGACAAATGACAGCAGGAGGATGGATGTATATAGGACCACAAGGTATAGTTCATGGTACATTTAACACTCTACTAAATGCTGGAAGAATGAAACTTGGTATTCCGAGTGATGGAGATTTAAGAGGATATATTTTTGTAAGTTCAGGACTTGGCGGAATGAGTGGTGCTCAGCCAAAAGCTATGGAAATAGCAAATGGTGTAGGAATAATTGCAGAAGTAGATAGATCAAGAATCAATACAAGACTTGAACAAGGATGGGTTAATAAAGCTTCAGCTAACTTAGAAGAAGTATTTAAGATTGCTAAAGAATATGTAGATAAAAAAGAGCCTATTTCAATTGCTTATGAAGGAAATATAGTAGATCTACTTGAATATGCAGTTAATAACAACATAAAAATAGATTTACTATCAGACCAAACTTCATGTCACAATGTATATGAAGGAGGATACTGTCCAAGTGGAATTACTTTTGAAGAAAGAACAAGACTACTTGCAGAAGATAGAGAAACTTTTGCTAAGTTAGTAGGTAAGACTCTTAGACGTCATTTTGAGTTAATAAAAGCTTTAGTAGAAAAAGGAACTTATTTCTTCGATTATGGTAATTCATTTCTGAAAGCGATATATGATGCTGGTGTTCAAGAAATATCTAAGAATGGAATAGATGAAAAAGACGGATTTATATTCCCTTCATATGTAGAAGATATAATGGGACCTCAATTATTCGATTATGGTTATGGTCCATTTAGATGGGTTTGCTTAAGTGGTAAGAGAGAAGACTTAATTAAAACAGATAAAGCTGCTATGGAATGTATAGACCCTAATAGAAGATATCAAGATAGAGATAACTATAACTGGATAAAAGATGCAGAAAAGAATAGCATGGTAGTAGGAACAGAAGCAAGAATATTATATCAAGATACAACTGGAAGAGTAAATATAGCTCTTAAATTCAACGAAATGGTAAGAAAAGGTGAAGTTGGGCCTATAATGCTAGGAAGAGACCACCATGATGTAAGTGGTACGGATTCTCCATTTAGAGAAACTTCAAACATTAAAGATGGAAGTAATGTAATGGCAGATATGGCTGTTCAGTGTTATGCTGGTAATGCTGCTAGAGGTATGAGCCTTGTAGCTCTTCATAATGGTGGTGGTGTTGGTATAGGAAAATCCATAAATGGAGGCTTTGGACTAGTATTAGACGGAAGCTATAGAATAGATGAAATAATTAAATCAGCAATGACTTGGGATGTTATGGGAGGAGTTTCAAGACGTTCATGGGCAAGAAATGAACATTCAATTGAAACAGTAATAGAGTTTAATAAAACTCATGCAGGTACAGATCATGTAACACTTCCATATTTAGCAGATGATGATTTAGTAATAAAAGCAGTTTCTAAATATTTTTAAATGAAGTAGAATGTTGAACGAATCCAGTGATTACCCGTCTTTTGGTAAGAGTGAGTAAAGAGCGGGTAGTCACCGGATAAATATTGGAGGGAATTGAATGATAATTAAGAATATAAGTTGTCTAGTAACTTGTGCTGGCAGCTTCCCTAAAACTAAAGATAAATTAAAAGATGCTGGCATAATAGAAAATGGTTATATAGTAATAGAAGATAACTTTATAGTAGATGTAGGTAGTGGCGATGGATATAAAAAATATTTAAATGATAATAGAGTTGTAGTAGATGCTCAAGGTAAAACTGTAACTCCAGGACTTATAGACAGTCATACTCATGTGGTGTATGCAGGTTCAAGAGAGTTTGAATTGCCTTTAAAGCTTCAAAAGATGAAGTACATAGACATACTTAATGCTGGTGGCGGTATATTGAGTACTGTAAGTAAAACAAGAGAAGCTTCACAAGAAATGCTGGAAACTGAAACTAGAAAAAGATTAGATTTAATGCTCTCACATGGTACTACAACAGTAGAAAGTAAATCTGGGTATGCCTTAGATTTTGAAAATGAGATAAAAATGCTACAAGTAAACAAAAACTTAAACAAAACCCATCCTATAGATATAGTCTCAACATATCTTGGTGCGCATGCTATACCTAAAGAGTATAAAGGCAATAGGGAAGAATATATAAATCTTATGATTAATAAAGTAATGCCTTATATTAAAGAAAATAGTTTAGCTGAATTTGTCGACTGCTTCTGTGAAGAAGGAGTATTCACTGTAGAAGAGGCTAGAGAAATTTTAAAAGCAGGACAAGAGTTAGGGCTTAAAGCTAAGCTTCACGCAGATGAAATAGAATCTATAGGAGGAGCAGAACTTGCTGGAGAAATTAAAGCTGTATCTGCAGAGCATTTAGTAGCAGCTTCCGATGAAGGTATAAAGGCTATGGCTGATAACAATGTTATTGCAGTATTGTTACCAACTACATCCTTTTACTTAATGCTAAATAAGTTTGCAAGGGCAAGAAAAATGATAGAAGAAGGTGTTCCAGTAGCTTTATCCACTGATTGCAACCCTGGAACTTCCCCAACTGAATCATTACAAAGCACTATGACTTTTGCTTGTTTTGGTCTTAGAATGATGCCAGAGGAAATAATAAATGCAATGACTATAAATGCTGCTTGTGCAGTTGGTAGAGAAAAAGAAATCGGTAGTATTGAAATTGGCAAGAAGGCAGATTTAGCTATATTTAATGCTAAAAATTTAAATTATTTATTCTACCATTTTGGAGTAAATGCAGTAGATAAGGTAATTAAAAATGGGTCAATTGTAGTTCAGGATGGAAAAACTGTGTATAAGCAGGGATAATTTTATATTAAAATGGGGGATTGTAAAATGTTACAAAATCTAGCCTTAAAAGATTTTATAGATGAGTTAGGGTCTAAATCACCAGCACCAGGGGGCGGAAGTATAGCAGCGCTTTCTGCTTCTCTTGCTAGTGCATTAGCTAGCATGGTATTCAATCTTACAATTGGAAAGAAAGAATACATGGAGTATGATGAATCATTAAAGGAAAAAGTTGATGATTCCTTCAAAGAAGTTAACTTATATAAAGTAGAGCTTTTAGAACTTATGGAAAGAGATACTAATGCTTTCTTGTCATTAATGGAAGCTTTTAAAATGCCTAAAACTACAGAAGATGAAATCAGAAGTAGAAAAGAAAAAATAGCAGAGGGTAATAAAGAAGCTTTAGAAATACCACTGCAGGTGGCTGAAAAAGCATATAAGCTTTATGATCATATTTATATAGCAGTACAGCATGGAAATAAAAATGCAGTGTCAGATGCTGGAGTTGCAGCGTCATTAGTGGAAACTGCTATAGAGGGTGCAATATTAAACGTAAAAATAAATATCATGGGTTTAAAAGATGAAGAGCGTAAACAAGAGTTCAAAGATAAGTGCAAATATCTATTGGAAAATAGTAAGAAGAAAAAAGAGGAAATCATGGGAATCATAGAAAGTAAATTGGTATAGAGTTTAAAAGAAGTTAAGGAGGAAAAAAACATGGGGATTATTGAATTAAACGGAACAAATCTTACATTAGAAGATATAATAAATGTTGCATATAAGGGTTATAAGGTAGCGCTTACTGATGATGCTAAGGAAAAGGTTAAAAAATCAAGAGAGATAGTTGATAACATAGTTGATAACAATAAAGTAGTTTATGGAATTACTACAGGATTTGGAAAATTTTCTGACATAGTTATATCAGGAGAAGAATGCAAAACTCTTCAAAGAAACTTGATAATATCTCATTCCTGTGGTACAGGTGAAAAATTTCCTAAAGAAATAGTAAGAGCTATAATGTTATTAAGAGCAAATGCTTTATCAAAAGGCTATTCAGGAATAAGATTAAGTACTTTAGAGACTTTAATAGATATGCTTAACAAAGAAGTACATCCTATTATACCTGAAAAAGGATCATTAGGAGCATCTGGAGATTTAGCGCCACTTTCGCATATGGTATTACCTATGATTGGTGAGGGTGAGGCTGAGTTTAAGGGTAATATTGTGTCAGGTAAGGAAGCTATGGAAAAGGCAGGTATACCATTAGTAGAGCTGGTAGCAAAAGAAGGACTAGCTCTAATAAATGGAACTCAAGTAATGACTGCAGTAGGTGCCATAGCTGTATATAATGCTATAAATCTATTAAAGCTTAGTGATGTTACAGCAGCAATGACATTAGAGGCCTTAAGAGGAATAAGAAATGCCTTTGATCCAAGAGTTCATGAGGTAAGACCTCACAAAGGGCAAATACAAACAGCTAAAAATATGCTTGCTTTAATAGAAGATAGTTCTTCTATAACTAATCAAGGAGAAATAAGAACTCAGGATGCATATAC
This sequence comes from Clostridium sp. OS1-26, assembly GCF_030915445.1. Lineage (GTDB taxonomy): Bacteria > Bacillota > Clostridia > Clostridiales > Clostridiaceae > Clostridium_AM. The sequence continues at coordinate 5,318,523 of NZ_CP133264.1, read as the reverse complement.
ACTAAGATGCGTACCGCAAGTTCATGGTGCAAGCAAGGATGCTATAAATTATGTGAAAGAAAAAGTTGAGATAGAAATAAACTCCGCAACAGATAACCCAATTGTGTTTGAAAATGGAGACGTAATATCAGGAGGAAACTTCCATGGACAACCTATGGCGTTGAGTTTCGATTTTCTTGGTATTGCAGTAGCTGAACTTGCTAATATATCAGAAAGAAGACTCGAGAGATTAGTGAATTTTCAATTAAATGATTTGCCTCCTTTCCTTGTAAAAAATGGTGGAGTTAATTCAGGTTTTATGATTACACAATATGCAGCTGCTGCTTTAGTATCAGAAAATAAAGTTCTTGCGCATCCAGCATCAGTGGATTCTATACCTTCATCAGCAAACCAAGAAGACCATGTAAGTATGGGAACTATTGCAGCTAGAAAGAGCCTAGATATTTTAAATAATGCAAGAAGAGTGCTTGCAACAGAGCTTATGGCTGCATGTCAAGCTATAGATTTTAGAGATAGGATTAAGCTAGGTAAAGGTACTAGTGAAGTATACAAAGTGATAAGAGAAAAAGTAAGCTTTATTGAAGAAGATAAAATCATGTATAAAGAGATAGATAAGTGTGAAGAACTTATGATAAATGGCGAAATCCTTGAAGCAGTAGAGAAGAAAGTAGAATTAGAGGTATAAACAGGATTCTTGGATTGAAAAAGACTTATGTAAAAGAAATAAAACTATAGAAAAAACTATAAGGTCGGCCCATGTGGTTGTCTCTTATAGTTTTTTATTTTTTGAAGATGCCTTAAAGAAACTAAAATACTAATATGTGAAAATTATGTTATTTAGTGCTATAATTATATAAAATTAAGTTGAAAAATAATAATTTTGTGTTTTTGAGGAGATAGGTATGAGAAAAGTATGCATATTAGTTTCAGAGTGCAATTTAGGAGACATAATTGCACAAAAAATAGTAAGTAAATATGGTGCAACTATTGCCGTAGAAAATACGATTATAAATAATTATATAAAAAATAAGCTTATAGCATTTGAAATAGAGTGTATATGGGTATATGGAAATTCTGAGAAAGAAACACCTAAAGTTATGGATGCTACTTTTTTAAAGTTAAAGAAAGATTATAAACAGAATGTCATAGAAATTAATGGATTAATAAATGATTTATCTAGAGGGGAAAAGGCAAATGTACAAAGGATAAATAAAATATCTGATTCCATTTATAACTCTATAAATGATGAATACTATATTGTTAAATGCCTCAGTGAATTAAGAACAGCGGATCAGTATTTATATAATCATAGTGTAAATGTATCTTTTTATGGAATGCTGCTAGGTAAATGGTTATGCTTAACTAAAAATGAGATAAATGAAGTAGTTCAAGCTGGATTACTGCACGATATTGGGCAGATAAAGGTATCAACTGAAATTTTAAATAAAAGAGGAAAGTTAAATTTACAAGAGTTTGAAGTGATAAAAAAGCATCCTATTTATGGATATAACATGATAAAAGATCTAAGCGTTATTTCAGATGATGTAAAAGAAGTTATTTTAACTCATCATGAAAGAATGAATAAATCAGGATATCCTGTGGGAAAAGATGGAGATGAATTAAGTATATATTCTAAAATAATTGCTGTTGCAGATGTATATGATGCGATTATATCAGAAAGAGTATATAGAAAAAGGGAAACTCCCTTTAAAGCTTTCGAAATGCTTCAGAATGATAGTATAGGCTATTTTGATATACATATAATAAATACTTTCCTGGGAAATTTGGCTGCTTGTTACGTTGGCTCGAAGGTTTTATTGAATAACGGATGTACTGGAGAAATTTTATACGTTCCTCCACATGCTATTTCTAAGCCAATTGTTAGTGTCAACTCTGAATATATTGATCTTTCAAAGAAAAGTAATTTAGAAATTACTACTATGTTATAATTTGAAAAAGGAAAAACAGAATCAACATTTAAATGATTCTATTTCGTTTTTACTTATATTACAACCTTTTATTTGTCTGTAATAGATAAACATATAGAATATTTATGTATTTTTGATTATAATATAAACTTGAAAGTAACATAAGATAAGGAGATAATTACTATGGACAAGAAAAAAATCATAAATAGAAAAGATGCTATAAAGAAAAGAGGCATTCTACCTAGCATTATTTTTTTAGGAATCCTTCTATATGTGCAAGGATATATTTTTGTATCTAAGCTTAACACCATAATGATGCTAGTTGGAGGGCTAGTTATATTTGGTTCGTTCTTAATTATTTCACTTTCTAAAAGAAAAACTCAAAGACTAATTGGTAACATACTAATGATAGTTTCACTATATTTTATTGCTATGCTAATTTATGCGATATTTATAGCGATAAGATCAATGTAATAATATTTTATATAGAGTTCCAACTTGAGTGTTTGGCTTATTAGCTGTATTCATAGGGGACTTCTTTTGTACTGTCAGATGTACCCATATGAATACCTTGACTAAGCCAATTATCGAAGTTGAATATCTATATAAGAAAACTAGCAGATCGCCTATTACTCAATTATATTGGATTTATTTTAGTATTCATCACATAAATTGTGAATTTGACTTATAGTATTAACTACTGAAAAAATTATAATTGAAGCTAAATTTGCAGTAGTGTTATCTTGATCAAATCTTGGTGAAACTTCACATATATCAAAGCCTACTACTTTCTTAGATTTTATAATGTACTTGAGGCAGTTTAATACCTTTTCAGGATCCAAGCCTAAAGGCTGAGCAGCACTTACCCCAGGAGCAAAAGAAGAGGAGAATACATCAGAGCATATTGTTATATAAATATGTTCCTGAAGCTTTATAAAATCATCTAATTTTTCTAAAACACTCCAATTGTTGCTATTCATTACATCCTTTGCCAATGTATACTTAACACCTAGTTTATCAGCTGTCTTAAATAAATCAACGGTGTTGCTATGTTTTTGGACCCCAAGACAGAAATAAGAATAATCTAAGTTCCGATCTTTACAAATATCTGATATCTGTCTAAACATTGTTCCAGAACTGCTACCATTAGGATATGGTCTAAGGTCAAAATGAGCATCAAAATTTATTATACCAATGCTTGGACTAGGATTGCTTTTAGACAAGTGGTCTAGTATACCATTATAGTTTCCAAAAGCAGTTTCATGACCACCACCTAATACTATTGGAAAAAGATTTAAATCTAAAATTTTAGATACAGCCATTGAAAGTAGATTTTGACCTTCCTCTAGAGATATGTTTTCACAGAATATGTTTCCGGCATCAAAAAGTTCAACATCTTTTGTGAAGAGGCATGGTAAAATAGATAGTTCCTTTCTAATACTCTGTGGGCCATTAGCAGCGCCAGCTCTACCTCTATTACGCTTAACACCTTCATCACAGCAAAAGCCAATAAAAGCGAAGCCTAGTTTTCCAGTGTAAGGAATTAAGTTATCGTCTCTTAGATCAATACTTTTAATCCATTGATGCCACCTAAAGGCATCATAATTACTGTCACTGTCAATTCGACCTTGCCATATAGAGTTGTCCGTAGTTTTGTAATTTGCATCAAACATTTTTACCTCCCAGTTGTTCTTTAAACACTATTTAGATAAATTTTTTGAATTTTATTATAATTATATCAGAAATAGCTTAGTTTTCATATAATTCTTTTTTCCAAGAATTATATACTGGGTAAAGTCTGTGATATATTTTATTTATAACTTTAAAGTAATCTGATGAAGCATCATTATCTATAGAAGCATCGGAGTCTTCGAGAACTTCAGTTTCTAATTGTAAAGTACCAACTAAATACTGAAGTTCTAAAAAATTCATATTAATTGTAATTGGATCCCGATATAAAGTGTTTGTCAAAAAATACATAATATCATGTAATTTGTCATTAAAGTCTTTTAAATAAGTCATTTTTTCGAATTCATAGTTATCTTCAGTACTAATTATGAGAGTATCGTTAATCGATATTTGTTTATAAATACAATTAAGAAGTTCATCCATTTCATCTAGATTAAATTCTATTTCTCTTCTAATGTATATAAAGTCTTCCTCTGGAAAGATATCTGTGGAAAAACCCTGTGTTTTTAGGTTGTCTTTATTAATTCTATTACTAAATTTTTTGAATTCAATTATTTTTCCCATAAAATTACTCCTTTTAGAAAACACCAAGATTTAATTACAAGTTTATTAATAAGTTTCATATCTATTTTAACCTAAATAATACTTTGAAATTCAATTGTAGAGATTTACTATCTAAATGAATCTATTGTATGTTTTATATAGTTTAGTGTCCGTTCTGTTGCATCTTCAACTGTATAATCGCATTGACGTTTTAATACCTTATAAAGCATGCTGTGATAAATTAACAAAATCATTTCATTAATTTGTTCCAAATCCTTTTCCTGTATAAACCCTTCATCAGCGCATCGCTTTAAAACAGTTAGATTTCTATCATAAATCCTTTCCCCTAGCAGCATTGGAAGTAGTTCCTCAGATTGATTGTTTAGTTCCTCAGAAAAAATATGGAAATAGTTCTTAATTGAACTATTGGAAGGATTAACACCTTCCTCAAAAAAAGATTGTAGTAAACCTTTGGGTTATTGTAAGAATGATAACAGAAGCATTTCCATATGTTCATAAAAGTATCTAAAGCATTATCATGATTTTTAACATAATTAGGAAGATCGTGAGCATAGTCTTCTAAATATTTAATTGAACTAAAAAATATCAGCTCATTTAGATTATTAAAGTAGTTGTAGATTGTAGCACTATTAAATCCAGCTATATCTGAAACTTTTCTAATAGTAACAAAATCAATGCTTTCTTCTTTTATTATTTTTTGAACTGCATCTATAAAATATTTCATCATTCGTTTTTTTTGAATAGCTTTTTTATCCATTTCCATTAAAATCACCATCTTGCAAAAAATTTTAACACACTAGTAAGCATAACAATTATATCTTAAATTTCACTTTTTTAAAAGCATGGACTTGTATTATTACATAACATAATAAAATATATTAATAATTTCTATAATTAAAATTTAGAGTACATCCTCTCAAGCTAGAGAATAAGGAAGGTTAGTATATTATTTTAATTTATAATAAAAGGTATTTGTTATTTTTATAACAATATAATCGCGATTATAATATAATCATGTTTACAAAATGATATGAATTGTGATAATATTTAAACAAATAGCGCTATTGAAGTATATTTCAAAAAACAAATCATGGTGATACTATGGACATTTATGTGAAAGAGGTGTGGTATAAGTGAAATTAGAATTTGGAAATTTTCATGTGAAAGATATTGTTTTTGGAGAAAAGACTTCCTACAAAAATGGAATATTAACAATAAATAAGAAGGAAGCATTGGATTTTGTCTTAGAAGATGAACACATTACAGAAGCTGATATACTAATTGTAAAACCAGGAGACAAGGTTCGTTTAGTTCCTGTAAAAGAGGCAATTGAGCCTAGAGTAAAAGTAAACGGTAACACTTTATTCCCAGGAGTTACAGGAGAGGTTATTCCAGTAGGAGAAGGACGAACTCATGCACTTAAAGGCTGTAGTGTTTTAGTAGTTGGAAAACACTGGGGTGGATTCCAAGACGGTTTAATAGATATGAGTGGAGAAGGTGCAAAGTACAGTTACTATTCTCAGTTAAAAAACATAGTCCTTGTAGGAGACACAGACGAAGATTTTGAAAAACATGAACAGCAAAAGAAAAATAGGGCTTTAAGATGGGCTGGGCATAAATTGGCTGAGTTTATTGGAAATGCTGTTAAAGATTTAGAACCAGAAGAAATAGAAGCCTTTGAATTAGAACCAGTTACTAAGAGAGCAAAAGAGGTTCAAGAATTGCCATCAGTTGTATTTGTAATGCAGCCTCAATCACAGATGGAGGAAATGGGATACAACGATTTAGTATATGGATGGGATGCAAATCACATGGTTCCTACATTTATGCATCCAAATGAAGTTTTAGATGGGGCTGTGATTTCAGGAAGCTTCATGCCATGTTCGTCAAAATGGGCTACATATGATTTTCAAAACAATCCAACTATTAAAAGGCTTTATGCTGAACATGGAAAGACCCTTAACTTCTTAGGTGTTATAATGTCTAACCTTAACGTAGCACTAGAGCAAAAGAAACGTTCAGCTCTATTTGTAGCTCAAATGGCAAGATCTCTGGGAGCAGATGGAGCAATTGTTGCAGAAGAAGGATATGGTAATCCAGATGCTGACTTTATAGCTTGTATAGTAGCTTTAGAAGAAGCTGGAGTTAAAACCTGTGGTATTACAAACGAATGTACTGGAAGAGATGGAGAATCTCAACCTTTAGTATCATTAGATGTAAAGGCAGATGCTATTGTATCTACTGGAAACGTTTCAGAGCTAATTGAATTGCCACCAATGGAAACAGTTATAGGAGAGCTACAGTCACTAGCTAGAGATGGTCTTTCAGGAGGCTGGGCAAATGATGAAATATTAGGACCTTCAGTAAGAGAAGATGGTTCAATTATTATGGAAAACAATGCAATGTTCTGTGGAGATCAAGCTTCTGGATGGTCACCAAAAACAATGAAAGAGTTTTAGGAGGTGCAGATTAGATGAAGAAAGCAATTCTATATATAAATCAATTCTTTGGACAAATAGGGGGAGAAGATAAAGCAGATTTTTCTCCAGAAATAAGAGATGGACTAGTTGGACCTGCTTTAGAGTTAAGCAAACAACTAAAAGATACAGAAATTACTCACACAATAATATGTGGGGATAACTTTATGGGCTCAAATGAGAAGGAAGCAGTAGAGAAAATACTAGGCTTTTTAGAAGGAAAAGAGTTTGATATATTCTTTGCAGGTCCTGCCTTCCAAGCCGGAAGATATGGAAATGCTTGTGGAGTTATTTGTAAGGCTGTAAAAGAGAAGTTCGGTGTACAAGTTATATCCTCAATGCATATTGAAAACCCAGGTGTTGAGATGTTTAAAAAGGATGTTTATATATTCAAGGGTGGAAATAATGCTGGAAGAATGAGAAAAGACATAAAGGCAATGGCTGACTTTGGAAATAAAATATTAAGTGGTGAGAAACTACTTTCAGCAGAAGAAGAAGGATATTATGGAAGAGGTAAGAGACATCAGGTTTGGCTTGAATCAGGAAAACCAGCTGCGGATAGAGTAGTGGAAATGATGTTAAAGAAATTAAAAGGGGAAGAATTTGTAACTGAACTGCCTATTCCTAAAATGGACAGAGTGCCTATAGCGGAGGCTATTAAAGATTTAAGCAAGGCAAATATAGCTTGCGTAACAACTGGTGGTATAGTTCCTGTGGACAACCCTGATAGAATTCAATCTGCTTCAGCAACAAGATGGGGCAAATATGATATATCAAAGTTAGATAAATTAGAAGGAGGAATCTTCAAGACAATACATGCAGGCTTTGACCCAGCAGCAGCAGATTCAGACCCTAATGTAATAGTTCCATTAGATGCTTTAAGAGCTTATGAAAAAGAGGGCAAAATAGGTAAACTTCATGAGTATTTCTACTCCACAGTTGGAACTGGAACTACTCAAGGTGAGGCTGCTAGAATGGCAAGAGAAATTATTGTACATCTAAAAGAAGCAAATGTAGATGCCGTTGTAATGACCTCCACCTGAGGAACTTGTACACGTTGCGGTGCAACAATGGTAAAAGAAATTGAAAGAGCTGGATTCCCAGTTGTTCAAATGTGTAATTTAATCCCTGTAGCAACAACAGTAGGTGCAAATAGAATAGTTCCAACAATATCTATACCATATCCACTTGGAAATCCTGGAGATTCTAAGGAGCAGCAGTGGAAGTTAAGATATCATAGAGTCGGTGTAGCTTTAGACTCTCTTGCAACTGATATTAAGGAACAAACTGTATTCAAAGTAAAGATCTAAATCAGTTAACTAAATAGGTCTTGTTAAAAATGAAACTCCTCTTCCTTCTGTCAGAGGAGTAAGCGACCATCATAAAATCACAGGTTTTACATGGTTGCTTAATTGATGAGACCTATTTGGATTGGCTTTATGAAGGGGGAAATTTAATTATGTCAAATGAACAACAATTAAAAGACCGCTCAGTTTTGTATGTTTCAGCAGGTATAGCTCTAATATTTGTGGCATTTAGTATAATCTTGCCTTCTCAAATGGCAAAAGGAGCCAATAGTGTATTATCACTTTTAACCACAAACTTTGGTTGGCTATATCTTGTATCAGTATTTGTGTTTACAGTGTTTATATTCATTATTGCTTTAAGTAGGTTTGGAAAAATCAAGTTAGGGCAGGATGATGAAAAACCAGAATTTACAAATTTTCAGTGGTTCACTATGCTGTTCGGAGGAGGAATGGGTATAGGAATGGTTTTCTGGTCCATTGCTGAACCAATGACTCATTATATGTCACCTCCTGTAGGACAAGCTGGGACTGAGCAAGCTATGCATGATGCCATGCGGATTGTATTTAATGATTTTGGTATTCATGTATGGATTATTTACGCGGTTTGCGGTTTAGCCCTGGCCTATTTCCAGTATCGAAAAGGTCTTCCATGCTTAATCAGCTCCGCTTTTTATCCAATACTTGGTGATCGCATTCGCGGACCTATCGGTAAAGCCATCGATGTAATAGCGGTATTTGCGACGATGTTTGGCGTAGCGACTAGCTTGGGGCTAGGGGCTGGCCAGATTGCCACAGGAATACAATATATCTGGGGAATTCAAGCGACGCCTGGTATTACTGCTATTATTATCGCAATCATGACAGCGATATTTACGCTGGCGACCGTATCCGGGTTGCATAAGGCGATGCAGGCTGTAGCTGACGTGAAGGTATGGCTTTCAATTGGATTTATGGTATTTATCTTCCTTTTTGGTGGAATGGTATTTATACTAAATAGTTTTACTCATACCCTTGGTGATTATATTCAAAACTTTATCGGACAGAGTTTGTGGATGGGGAATATTGAATGGACTAAGGCTTGGCCGGTATTCTACAGAGCTTGGTATATAGCTTGGGCAGCCTTTGTAGGTCAGTTCATAGCACGTGTTTCCAGAGGTCGTACTATTCGTGAATTCATACTGGCATCAGTATTCCTGCCTTCTGGTTTCTGCTTAGCATGGATTGGAATCTATGGGGGAGCTGCCTTTAATCTAGATGCATTGTCAAATGGTGCTATTCAAGCAGCTGTTAAAACTGATGTTTCCACTGCTTTATTTGCAACCTTGCAGCATCTACCATTATATGTTATCACTGCACCTCTAGCTATTATTCTGATTATAGCATCCTTTGCAGGAGCTGCTAATTCAGCTACATATGTACTAAGTATGTTGACATCAGGAGGAGACCTAAATCCAAGTAAAAAACTCTGTGGATTTTGGGGAGTTACACAAGGAACAGTTACTATAATGATTGTTTTAGTAGGAGGTACTGCTGCTATAAAGACACTACAAACTGCCTCTATTGCTGCCGCCTTTCCATTCATGCTAATTATGCTTGTTATGTGCTACAGCATATACAAGGCTCTTAGAGAAGATCAGGCTAAAGAAGAAATAGTAGTATCTAAAAATGAGGAATTAGAAGTAGATTTATCTTAAGTGGTAAGGAAATATTATTAAAATATTAAAAAAGAAGGTGCAATATGAATAATTTATACGATGTTATAATTATCGGTTCAGGACCAGCAGGACTTTCTGCTGCCTTATACGCAGCGAGAGCTAGAATGAAAACTTTAATACTTGAAAGGACGAAGGTAGGGGGACAAATTGTAACTACAGATGAAGTGGCTAATTATCCTGGATCAGTGGAGGATGCCACAGGTTCAAGCTTAATAGCAAGAATGGAAAAACAGGTTGAAAGTTTTGGGGCTGAAAGAAAAAAAGACAATATAAAAGAAGTAGATTTTAGTGGGAAAATAAAGCTACTTAGGGGAGAAAGTGAAGAATATAAGGCTAAAGCTGTGATTATTGCCACAGGAGCATCACCTAGACATATTGGATGCCCTGGAGAGAATAAATTAATTGGAAAAGGTGTATCTTACTGTGCAACTTGTGATGCAGATTTTTTCCAAGACTTAGAGGTTTTCGTAGTTGGCGGAGGAGATTCTGCTGTTGAGGAGGCTATTTATTTAACAAAGTTTGCAAGAAAGGTAACAATAGTTCACAGAAGAGATGAATTAAGAGCTGCTAAATCTATACAAGAAAAGGCTTTTAAAAATGAAAAAATTCATTTTATGTGGAACACTGTTGTTGATGAGATAAAAGGAGAGGGAATATTAGAATCAGCAGTATTTAAAAACACTAAAACTTCCGAAACTCATGAATACTTTGCTGATGAAGAGGATGGTACCTTTGGTATATTTGTATTCACAGGATATCTACCTATAAACAATTTATTTAAGGAAAAAATCCAGTTGAATGAAGGTGGATATATAATAACAAATGATAAGATGGAAACAAATATAGAAGGGGTATTTGCAGCTGGGGATATAAGAGAAAAGCCTTTAAGACAGGTTGTTACAGCAACAGCAGATGGGGCTATTGCTGCTGTACAAGCAGAGAAATATATAGAAAATAATTTTTAAAGGAAAGGTGGTAGCTAATATGATAATTGTAGATAAGGACAGCTTTAACTCTGAAGTTTTAGAAGGGGAGGGATATGTACTTGTAGACTATTTTGGAGATGGTTGTGCACCATGCCAAGCTTTATTACCAGATGTAGAAGCATTAGCTGAAAAGTATGAAAGTAAGGTTAAATTTTGTAAACTAAATACTACAAAGGCTAGAAGACTGGCAATTTCTCAAAAGGTACTTGGGCTTCCGACAATATCACTATATAAAGATGGGAAAAAGATTGAGGAAGTAGTAAAGGAAGATGCTACAAAAGAAAGTATTGATGCAATGATTACAAAACATATTAATGCTTAAATTATAGGAGGAAAAAAGCTATGAGTTTATTAGAAGGAAAGAAAATAATTGCAATAGGGGACAGAGATGGAATTCCAGGTCCAGCTATTGAAGAATGTGTGAAAAGTGCTAAAGGAGAAGTCGTATTTGCTTCAACAGAATGCTTTGTTTGAACAGCCGCAGGTGCTATGGATCTGGAGATCCAACAAAGAGTAATTGATTTAACTTCAAAATACGGTGCTGAAAATGTAGTTGTAATAATAGGGGGAGCTGAGGCTGAGGCATCAGGACTATCAGCGGAAACTGTAGCTGTGGGAGATCCTACTTTTGCAGGACCACTTGCAGGAATTGCATTAGGTCTTGGTGTGTATCATGTGGTAGAACCAGAAGTTAAAAATGAATTTGATCCAGCTATTTATGATGAACAGTGTGGAATGATGGAAATGGTTCTTGATATAGATGCAATTATCAGTGAAGTAAAAACTGTTAGAGATGAGCATTCAAAATACAATAAATAACCTATAAAAGCTTTAGAAGTTTTAAAATGGCATGCAGAAATGCATGCTCTTTTAGTATAAAGTGAAACTTGAATCAGATGGGGTTTTAACCCCACCTGATTCTTAGCTGAACGAATCCAGGAACGTAGACGCTCTTTACTCCATCTTTCACAGAATGCGATGGGGTATTAGAGCGGGTAGTCATCGGATAAAAAGCAATTGAAAATAGTGAATGGAGGTTTTTAAAAATGAGTTTTCCAGTAATTAAAAATGCGGCATATGTATTAGTGAATACACCAGATATGATATTACACAATGGTACTACTCAAACACTAGAAAGAGAGACAAATTCAGAATCGGAGTATTTAAAGGCTGTACCGAATCACTTAAGATCTTATGAAGAGGTAGTTAACTATGCACCAAATCAAACCTATATAGGAAACATGACTCCAGAGGAACTAAGTGAAAGAGAGAGACCATGGTACAATGAAAAGATTACGGGGTTATCAAGATTTGGTAAGTTCGGCGAAATTATGTCCCAAGATGAGTTTTATGGTTTGATGAAGGTAAGTGATGTATTTGACCTGGTTCTATTAGAAAAGGACTTTACAGAAACCGTTAGAGAGAAGTTCAAGTCCCACCCTGTTTTAAATATAAAGGCTGATGCTTTAAAGGAAGGCATTGAATTAGTTGAAATAGAGAAGTTAGTGGAAAATCATGTAGCTGAAGGACTATATGATAAGGGCAAGCTCATTGGCTGTGTAAAAAGAGCTCACGAATTTGATAAGAACTTGACTTCACATATTATTGTTGAAAATTTAGCTGTTAAGGCTTCAGGAGTTCTTGCCTTGATGCATTTAGTGAAAAATTCAGGAATTGATGTTAACCAAGTGGAATACTTAATTGAATGTTCAGAAGAAGCTATAGGAGATATGAATCAGAGAGGTGGCGGAAATATAGCTAAGGCCTGCGGGGAAATTGCAGGAATTAAAGGTGCTACAGGAATAGATATGAGAGGTTTCTGTGCTGGTCCTTCACACTCAATAGTTACGGCAGCAGCATTAGTTAAATCAGGAATTTACAAGAATGTAATAGTCTTTGCTGGTGGGGCTACTGCTAAGCTTGGAATGAATGGTAAGGACCATGTTAAAAAGGGATTACCTGTTTTAGAAGATTGCTTAGGAGGATTTGCAATACTAATATCTGAAAATGATGGGGTAAGTCCAATTTTAAGAACAGATGTAGTAGGAAGACATAGTATTGGACATGGAGCTGCACCACAGGCGGTTTTAGAGGCATTAGTTTCAGAGCCATTAGCTAAGAATGGATTAAAAATCACTGACGTTGATAAATTTGCTCCAGAAATGCAAACTCCAGATTTAACAGAGCCAGCAGGGGCAGGAGATGTTCCAACTCAAAACTACAAGATGATAGGGGCACTTGCAGTAAAGAGTGGACAATTAGATAGAAAGGAACTACCGAATTTTGTATCAAAGCATGGCTATCCAGGATATGCACCAACACAAGGTCATATACCATCAGGAGTTCCTATAGTTGGGCATGGTATTGAACATATAATGTCAGGAAAGTTAAATAACTTTATGATAATAGGAAAAGGAAGTCTATTTTTAGGGAGAATGACTAACCTTTTCGATGGAATTTCAATATTAGTTGAGAAGAATACTGGGGTAGTAGAAAGTGATGAAGCTTCAGTTTCAAAAGAAGAAATTAAGAGTATGATAGCTGAAGAATTAAAGAAATTTGCATCTCAGATGGTGGAAGAATAAACAATGAGGAGTTCAGCCAAGTAGCAGAATTTCCTTGTATGGTAACAGCTATTAGAAATTATCGAGTAGATACTAATAAAGAGGAGGGAGCAACATGGAGCAAACTAAAAAAGTAATTGCAGAAGTATTTAATGAAATAGCTGATGGAATTATAATTGGAAGCTTCGGAAAAAGAGTCAAAATTGGATTAACCACTTTTGGTTCAGAGCATGGTGCCCTAGAGATGGCTAAAGCTGCAGCACTTGCGAAGAGTAAATATGGTGATTTTGATATAGTTTTAATTGGACCTAAGGTTGAAGGTGACTTTGAAGTTGTTGAAGTCGCTGATGCTGAAGAAGGTCATAAAAAAATGGTAGAGCTATTAGAGAGTAGGGTAATAGATGGATGTGTAACTCAGCATTTTGATTTTCCAATAGGAGTTTCCACAGTGGGAAGATTAATAACTCCAGGACTTGGAAAAGAGTTAATAATTGCAACAACTACAGGGACAACCGCAACGAATAGAGTTGAAGGAATGATAAAAAACACAATAAATGGTATAGCCGTTGCAAAGGCCTGTGGTATTAAAGATCCAAAGGTCGGCATTTTAAATGTAGATGGTGCTAGAGGAGTTGAGAGAGCTCTTAAAGAACTGCAAAGCAGAGGATATGATTTTACTTTTGGTGAATCACTAAGAGCAGATGGCGGTTCAGTCATGAGAGGAAATGATTTACTAGCGGGAACACCTGATGTTATGGTTTGTGATTCATTGACAGGAAATTTACTAATAAAGATATTTGCTTCATTTACAACAGGAGGCAACTATGAAACTGTCGGATATGGATATGGCTCAGGCGTTGGAGAAGGTTATGATAAAATAGTAAACATAGTATCCCGTGCTTCTGGGGCACCGCTAATTTGTGAGGCTTTAAAATACTGTGCTATTTCTGCAAAAAATAATTTAATAAAGCTTGCGGAGTGTGAGTATAAAAGTGCTAATGCTGCAGGATTAAGAGAGATAATAGGGAAAATACTTGAGAAAGATAAGCCAGCAGCATCAGTAGAAGAAGTTGAGATACCGCCTAAAAAGGTAGTAACATACGGAATACCTGGAATCGATATTCTTGAGCTTGAGAATGCTTGCAGGGTACTCTGGAAGGAAGGTATATACTCTGAAAGCGGAATGGGTTGCACAGGTCCAATCATTTTGGTAAGTGAAGATGAAAGTGAAAAGGCTGTCAATTTACTTATAAAGAATGGATTTAAGTAGTACTAATTTAAGATATTCATAGTAAGGTGATTTTTATGAAAGAAAAAGTAAAAATATGGACCAGACAGGATGAGAATATTCTTGATGTTTTAGAAAATGAAGAAAGATATATTGTAAAGAAAGAATATATAGAAAATAAATTAGAAAGCTGTGCTAAATATTATTTTGAAGTGTATTCTTGGTATACCAATAAAGCAAGTGAAATAGTTCTAAAGCCTCATGATGTAAAATATCCTGTCTGGGTTTCAATAACTCCTGATTTTATGCTTCAACAGACTCCTGGTACCGTTATATTAGAGCTTTTAGTAGAGAAGGATTTAGTTATTGTAACAGATTCGGAAAAGTGGGATAGGGTGGTTAATTTTTGGTATCTTCCATTAAGTAAGGAAGATGAAGAGGAATACGATAAAAAACTTAAGGATTACGGAATATCAAATTGTTCAAATGCATATATGAGTGGCTTTTACCCTCATCTTAAAAATGAAATAATTAAAAGTTGGGATAGATTATTTGACAATTCCTATTCATTGTCAAATTTAAAGCAGGGAACAATTTGGGAGGTGAAAAAAGAATGGGTGCAAAGAGTAATAAGATAATGCTGTATACTTCTCAAAGTCCAGAGGTTGTTAAAGTATTGATGGAACATAAGGTATGCCATGTGAAAAGAGAATTCATTGTAAAAAAGTATCAGGAGGTTTCCAAGGTGTTTTTGGAGGCGTACAATTGGTACATAAGTAAGGCACAGAATATTGTAAAAAAGCCTGAAAATGCTGAATATCCATTTTGGGCATACACGGAAATAGAGTATGCTGGATGGTATCCAGGCAATTATCTGCTTTCTTTGGAAGTACCTATTGAAGAAGTCGTTTTTTTTAAAGCTGAAGATTGGAACAAGATTTTAAATCTAAAATATTTAGCAGATAATGAAAAAGATGAAAAAATGCATAAAGATATGTTAGCAAAGCTGAATATTTCAATTGAATCAGATATAGTTACTAAGCCTTTTTACCCAAACTTAAAATCAAAAGTAAAAAAGAGCTGGGACAACTTGTTTAGATATCACAAATTAATAAAGTCTGGAGCTATGCAGGAAAGAGATTTGCAAGCAGGTCTGTGGGAACTTAGAAAAGAGTGGATTGTTGATATTAAATTTTAGATGCTATCAGGGCTTATATGAGTACTGGAAGTGTCGGCGGAGTATTCCATAAGCTACATCATTTAAATAAACCCCAGCAATAAGATTTTTGCTGGGGAAGTATTATTAATTTATAGATAGAGTTACCTTTATAACTGTTCCTATGTCAGGCTTACTCCAAACGTCAACTGTACCATCATGATTATCTATTATCCATTTTGCAATTGCTAGCCCTAGTCCTGTGCCGCCATTGGTCTTTGTCCTAGATTTATCAGCTCTATAAAATCTATCAAATATATAGGGAAGGTCTTCACTGGAAATTCCTGTGCCGGTATCACCAATGGTTATAACAGCTTTATCATTCTTTTTGTAAGAATCAAGCTTTATCGTACCGCCTTCTGGAGTGTATTTAATACTATTATCTATAAATATTCTTATAGCTTCTTTAATAAGTTTTCTATCAGCATTGATTTCAAATTCCTGACTATATTCATTTTCTATTTGATGAGCTGAATCAATTAACTTAGTCTCTTTTAATATTTCCTGAATTAATTCATTGAGCATAAAATTTTGTTTTTCAATTTTTTGAGTATTTTTATCTCCGCGAGCTAGAAATAAGAGCTGTTCAACTAGATCTTTCATATTCTCAGACTCACTTTTAATAGCTAAAATAGATTCTTCTAATATTTCCTTGTCATTTTTTCCCCATCGGTTTAAAAGATTGACATAACCCTGTATAACGGAAATTGGCGTTCTTAGCTCATGTGAAGCGTCGGACACAAATTGATTTTGCTGATCCACAGACTTTTGAATTCTATCAAGCATATCATTAAAGGTTTTAGCTAAATCTTTAAGTTCATTTTTAGAACCTCTTACATCAAGTCTTTTATCAAGAGCATTTATGGATATTTCTTTTACGGTTTTAGTCATAGTTTCTACAGGAGATAGGAACTTTTTGCTTGCTCTTGAACCAATTATTATAATTATTATCAATCCTATAATGTTGCAGCCTGCTAAAATAGCACCAAGAATGGATAGATAATCACTATTTATACCACTCTCGATGTAGTATTTAAAGCTAGCCAATATTCCTGCGCTCATTAAAGAAAAAATTATTATAAAAGTAAAGATATACGTTATTGTTATTTTAAATGTAATTGAAAAACGAAGTTTGTTTGAGATATTTTCAATAACTCTATCCAGTAGCTTAGATAAAAAGCTTAAGGTGGACTTTACTATTAGAAATATAATTCTTATAACTTGAAATATAACCTTGAAAATAGATTTTATTTTATTCATGTTTTAACTGATACCCCACTCCTCGAACTGTGTGAATAAACTTTTCATTATATTTATCATCAATTTTACTTCTTAAATAGCGAATATAAACATCTACTACATTTGTGTCGCCTGCATAATCATATTCCCACACTTTTTCAAGTATACTTTCTCTTGATAATACTATATCCTTGTTAATCATTAAGTATTTTAGTAAATCAAATTCTTTTTTCGTCAGATCTATAGATTCGTTATCGTAGGTTACAGTATACTTATCCATATCCAATTTTAAATTTCCTATTTCAATAAGATTAGATTTAGAAATAGAGACTCTTTTACGCTTAAAGGTCACACGAATACGTGCGAGAAGTTCCTCTATAGCAAAGGGCTTTGTCATATAGTCATCAGCGCCGATGTCAAGTCCCATAACCTTATCCATGACTTCATCTTTGGCCGTAAGCATAATAACAGGAACTTCAGAAGATTGTCTTAGCCTCCTCAGCACTTCCATTCCATTTAGAGATGGAAGCATTACATCAAGTATTATGAGATCAAAATTTCCGTTTAAAGCTTTATCAAGGCCAATCCTTCCATCCCGAGCTTGATCAACAACATATCCTTCATGCTCAAGTTCAAGCTGTACAAATCTAGCTATTTTTAATTCATCTTCTATAATAAGAATTTTTTCGTTGATCATTTTACACCCTCCAAAAATAAAGCATTTTAAATTAATTATACTCTTTTTATATTATTGTGAAAATATGAGAAAAATTAAGCCCGCTTTATGAAAAATCATAAGCAGGCTTAGTATTAAGCATTTTTAATTTCCTCTGTTATCTTATTTGTAACATTATTTACTACATTAGCAACTTTGTCTATTTTATTATTAATGTCGTATTCCTCACCGTTTTCTTTGTTAAATCTTAGCTTACAATTTGTAACTAGAGCAAGTATTAAAGCTGCTATTGCAACTGGCATTGCGCAGATACTAAATATAACAACCAATGTAGAAGGTAAATTTAATATTGTTTTATCATTTTTAGATATTACTAATTTTATTTTGTTAGCCTTTGAAATTAAATTTTTAACCTTTTTAATGAAAGTCGAGCCTTTAATGCACTCCTCCTGTTCAGGTCTGATCTTGTTTTGCTCTTCAAGATATGATAGAGCATCAACTATGTCACCGTTACATTTTTCAAGAGCTTCTTTGGCTTCCTTATATCCCACATTTGCTCTTTTTCTTAATAAATCGATTTGTTCAATTGTAATTGTCATTTTAATTCCTCCAATTCAATATTTTTAATTTAATTAGTTTAATATGAGAACCAATTGCTTATGTTTATATAATAATGGAGGATAATTAGAGAAGAATTAGTGAAAGATTAAAATTTGATTAGAAAATTAAAAAGTTATCTTGCTTTTATAGATAAGCCAACTCAAAACTAGACTCATATATAGTAATTTCTAGCATAAGCTAAGGACTTAATCATATCCTTTTGTTCATTAAAATGATAATAAACTAATTTGATTGACTCAAAAAGTTCATCAATAGAAGGATATGCACTAACACTAAAGACACAGTTCTTTAATTTATTCCAGATGTTCTCCTGAGGGTTTAACTTAGGAGAATATCTAGGAGTGTTTATCAAAAACATCTCATATCGATGAGCTTCGGCGAAAGCCTGCATAGCTCTAGAAACATGAAATCTCGCATTGTCTAATAAAACATACACCTTTTTACCTGCATTTATATCAAGTAGCCTCTCAAGAAATGTCTGTACTTCTTCAGAGGTAATCACTTGTTTCGCCGAATAGGCATCTATGATAGTATCAAAGTTTTTGGTAATTTCGGTGGCGCCTATTAGATTAAGTCCCTCATGAGAATTATTGCTTTCTAAATTAGGGGATATCCCTACAGGGCTCCATGTTCTACGGATATCAGACTCCGTCCTAAGGCCAGTTTCATCCATAGCATAAAATACACAATCAGAAGAGTTTTCTACAATAGGTAGAAGGTATTTCATTTTTTTTAAAGGCTTCTTGTTCAACCTTATCAGCCTTAGTCGGCTTGCGCTGCGCTCTTTTGTAGCTAAGATTGTTTCGCTTTAGCAATATTCTTATATATTCTTTAGAGTACTTTTCACCATAGTTTTGATAGATATACTCTACAAGAAGTGGACATGTCCATACATTACCTATAAAGCCAAAGTCGTTTGGAAGTGTATGCAGTACAGTATTTATTAGGTCATCAAGCATTTCAGCTGTAAAAGTTCCTTCAGAACCTCCACGATGATCCTCTAATGCTTTTAACCCAACTGAATTCCATTTCTTAATATAATCTATAATTGTTTGCTTAGATTTTAATAAGAACTTGGCAATTTTTATAGTACTAAAACCTTCATAGCGCATAGCGACAGCAGTTAATACATTGCGTGCAAATTCACTCTCGTGTGAATTTCTCATTTTCTTAAGGCTTTCTGTTGTGAAGCCGTATAATGATTCAACTTCAATACCTTTTCTCCCCATAGTAATATCTCCTAACTAAATTCTAATTGATTTTAGTTTGTGCAGAAATCACTAACAATATTTTCGAATAAGTCAATCATACAGTTGGTTTATCTATAAAATAAAGGAAATAATAAAGGGGTGTGGAATAATCAGTATATAGTTGTAAACATCACTATTAAAATTATGAAGTTTAAATAAGTTTTTATAAGAGGTATAAGATATGAGCAATAATTTAGTAAAAGAGTACATAAGCTCATCATTTGAAGAGAGTGATGGAAATTTTGATAAAACTTACTTTGAAAAGATTAAGGATTGTTTTTTTCTAGCCATTGAATGTATCAAGCAGCAAGATGGCTATATCTTTTTTACTGATATTAATAAAAATATTATTGCTGCATTGTCCTTTGAAAAAAATGAAAAGCTAGAGGAATGGGTTGGAAAAAGAGCTGCTTTTAATGTTAATTCCGATAGTAATGATGATAAAATGACTAAAATCTTTATTGACCTAGATAAAAAATATAAATTATATCATTATATTTATAAAATAAATATGCTTGATATATCACAATATTATTTATATTTTATATCAGAAAGCGAAAAAGATTTAGAATGTATGGATATGTTTAATAGCATCAATGATAATATAGAAAAATACATGAGCCTAATTGATAAGCATGCCAGTCATAATGATCTATTATTAAGGGCTCTGGATTCAGTAAATGAGGGGATATCCTTTTGTGACAAAGATGGACATTTAATTTATGTTAATAAAGCTTGCTGCAGCATTTTAGGTACCAGTAAGGAAGAGTTAATAGGCAAAAAAATGGATAAGCTTTCAAAGGACAAGCCACTGCTAAGAGAAATTATTGATACCAAGAAGAGTGTTATTGATGTAGAATATTTTTTAAGATTTAAGGAAAAAACTGTACAATTAACTAATTCAGGATATCCAGTGTTTGATAGAAAAATGGATGTTATTGGAGCAATTGATATATTCAGGAGTATTGAAAGGTCTAGAAAACTTACAAGCACAATGGCAGGATATGAAGCCTTTTTCACATTTGATCATATTATAGGGGAAAGCAGAAAAATAAAAGAAAATATTAAGCTTGCAAAGGTATTTGCTAAGAGTAGTGAAAACATTTTAATTATTGGAGAAAGCGGAACAGGAAAAGAGTTATTTGCTCAGGCTATACATAATTACAGTAGTAGGAGAAACAAGCCATTCATTGCATTAAATTGTGCTAACTTTCCCAATGAGCTAGTAGATAGTGAGTTATTTGGATATGAGGAAGGCTCATTTACAGGGGCGAAAAAGGGCGGGAAACCTGGAAAGTTTGAGTTAGCTCACGGAGGAACATTATTTCTTGATGAATTAGGGGAAATGCCAATACACATTCAGGCTAAGCTATTAAGAGTTCTTGAAACCATGTGCATTAATAGAATTGGGGGAACTAGACCCATTAAAGTTGATGTGAGGGTTATTGCCGCTACAAACAGAAGACTAGAGAAGCTTGTTGAACAAGGAGAATTTAGAAGTGATTTATATTATAGATTAAAGGTTCTTTATGTAGAAGTACCCCCTCTAAAGGAAAGAGAAAAGGACGTGCTGATTCTTGCAGATTATTTTATTAAAAAGTTTGGTGAAAAGATACAAAAAAATATTGATGGTTTAAGCAGTGGAGCAAAAGAAATGATAATGCAATATACTTGGCCAGGAAACATAAGAGAACTTGAAAATACATTGTCAAGATGTATGTATATTTGTGATGGGAAATACATTACAGAGGAAAATCTGGCAATGGCCGGATTAAAGGAATATAAGCATGAGAAATTTATAAAAAGAGAGATAATTAAAATAAATAGAAAAGCTTTAACAGATGCATTAGAATTAACTAGTGGAAATAAGAAAAGAGCATCGGAATTATTAGGAATCTCAAGACCGACTTTATATAAATTGTTAAAGGAGTATAAAATATAAAGAGAACTTTAGAAGGTGAAAATTTATTAAAAGTGTAAATATGTTTACATGTAAATACATTTACACAATCAAGAAAAATCACAACAAAAATAGCCGTAGTCTTTAATAGTGCAGATCATACGTAAAAGTATATAATAAGCAAAATAAAAAAGTGTAAATCATTTTACACTTTTTTATTTTGTACTTTAAAGGAAACCTCTTCTAGAATGCATAGAATGAGAGTTTAGATTCTTAATGTCTATTGGCATATATTTTGCTATTTATTTTGATATGGTTAAGATTGCTTAATTACAGAGTAGTATAGTAACAGGGAGGGTAAAGGCATGAATATTAAGATGAGAAGGCATATATGTGATTTCAATAGAGTAAGTTATGTAGATGAAGGTGGAGAAAACATATATAGCGAAAAGAAGCTGATTGATTGTTCACTTGGAGTTAATCCTTTTGGATGCTCAAAGTTAATTAGTGAAGAAAAGGATCTATTCAGCATAGAGAATTTAAACAACTATCCACAATACCCATACACAGAAATAAGAAAAGAAATTTCTAAATACTGGTCCGATGTTGCTGAGATAAATAGCGAGAATATAAGACTTGGGTGTGGATCTATGGGGATTTTGAACACTATTAATATGATGTTTGTAGATAAAGAATATAGTGTTTTAGGATATTGTCCACAATTTACAGAATATATAACAGATGTAAAAAGTCAGGGAGGTATGTATGAATACGTTGAACTAAAAGATGATATAAATTTTAAGTTTGATAAGAAAAAGTTAATAAGTCGAATGAACAATAGAAATCAGATTATTTATATAGATAATCCTAATAATCCTACAGGTCAGATTATACCTTTATCAGAATTAGAGGAAATTATAGAAGTAGCAAAAGACATGGATATATGTGTAGTCATAGATGAGGCATACGGAGAATTTATGAGTAAAAAAAACTCAGCAATTACATTACTAAATAAGTACCCAAATCTATTAGTTGCGAGAACTTTTTCTAAGGGATTCGGACTTGCTGGAATAAGAGTAGGGTATATCTTATGCAGTGAATTCCTTTTAGAATATTTTAAAAAAGTAGAACTTCCTTTTAGTATAAATACAATTAGTTATAATATTGCTAGAATGGCATTAAGAGATACTGGATTTATTAAAGAGTCAGTAGATAAAATAAAAGAAATAAAAAATAAGGTTATAAAAGAATGTTCGAAATTAAGGGTTATGGAAACTAGTTTAGAATGTCCTATTATGCTTATGATGCATCCGAATAATGAGTTCGATTTGTATAATGCTTTTAAGAAAAATAACGTCATTACTGAATCTGGGGAATGTTTTATAGGACTTGGAAAAAATTTTGTGAGATTAAGAGTGCCTAAAGAGATAGATGCTTTAATAGATGTTATAAGAAATATTGAAAAAGATATTAAAATCTAAAACGGATGTGTAAGTGCCATAGTTAACGACAACAATTAAATTGGATATAATCATATGGAGAGTTGATTTTGAAAATGAAGATTTATGGTTAATTATTAAAACAAAAATAAATAATTATATAAACCATACTATATCTGTAAAAATCAAAAGCGGATATAGTGTGGTTTATTTCTTGTATTTAATATTTTATCCGAATTTAGATTAATTTTTACATAAATTCACCAGACTCAATTTCATGTTGAAGAATTTCATTTATACGTTTTTCAATTTTGTCTAAATCAAATTCAGCCTCTTTTTTAATACTCTTTCGGAGCATGGGCCCAATTTGTTGTATATCATCTCGAATATCATATAAGAGTTCTAAAGCTGCAGCTGCTTCCAATTCTTCACTCGGTATTTCTACCATATTTGCAAGAATAGAGTTTTCAGTTCTGGATGCGACCAAAGGTGATTTTACGTTATCGACGTATACAAGAGTTCTTCTTCCAGGACCGCGCTCGTCTTCAATGCGTTCTAAACTGATAATTTTATCTGAACGGGCAAATTTTCCGTATCCAAGTGGAACCATTTGACCTTCTCTAATTTCCATACCATATATCACCACCTAACATATTTATTTAGAAGTATATATTCTTCGCCTAAGATAATACCTTCTCAGTTAAATTTATCTAGTATATTTAATCAATAAAAATGTGGTTTTAAATTTATTATTTGATTTCATAATCCTATTTATACTTTTCTATATCAAATTAACTTATAATTTGATGCTTATTTTAATTCACATGAGTGAGATATAAATATAATTTTAATGATTTTGCTATTCTATATCTTATCTTAGATATGAAAAGAGATGTGTACAGGGGGAGATACTTTGACCTTAGCTTGAATTTTGTTGCATATAATTAAGTGTTTTCACATAAACTAAGTCAGGCGTATCACTATATTAAATAATGAGTATATTAAAGAATGCATGAGAATTATAATAACAATTTGAACTGAAGGTGTGCATAGTCGGTTTTTTACATCTACATACATGATAAGATATCACTTGTCGCTTGAAGGAGCGGCAAACACAAAACAAGAATTTGTTCAATACAATATATAATGACGCGGGGTGGAGCAGCTGGTAGCTCGTCGGGCTCATAACCCGAAGGTCGTAGGTTCAAGTCCTGCCCCCGCAACCAAAAAGTATTGACAACAAATTAGGTTGTATGATACTATCTGAAAGCTGTCTAATGCATGGCTTAATGCCAAGTTAAGTAGTTGTAAATTGGCAATAATTCACTGATTGACAGACAGACACAGACATGATAAGATGTAAATCCAGTCGCAGTTAGCGATTAGATACAAAATTTGTTCAATACAATATATAATGACGCGGGGTGGAGCAGCTGGTAGCTCGTCGGGCTCATAACCCGAAGGTCGTAGGTTCAAGTCCTGCCCCCGCAACCAAAAGTATTGACAACAAATTAGGTTGTCTAATGCATAGCTTAAAATTAAGCTCAGTAATTGTTGATTTGGGAATAAGTTCCTAGTTGACAGATAGACACAAGCATGATAAGATGTAAATCCAGTCGCAAATGAGCGACATGATCCTTGAAAATTAAACAGAGGTTAAAAATCAAGATGATTTTTATTAAGTAAACTAAACCAGCAATTCTTTTGAACTACTAATATAATTAGTAGAGGAAGTTAAACACTGACGTGTTTAACTAAGCGACCATCTCAAAATCAGAGATTTTGGATGTCTGCTTAACTAATGAGCATTCAAACTTTTAAATTGAGAGTTTGATCCTGGCTCAGGACGAACGCTGGCGGCGTGCCTAACACATGCAAGTCGAGCGATGAAACCCTTCGGGGTGGATTAGCGGCGGACGGGTGAGTAACACGTGGGTAACCTGCCTCAAAGAGGGGGATAGCCTCCCGAAAGGGAGATTAATACCGCATAACATTAGTTTTTCGCATGGAGAACTAATTAAAGGAGTAATCCGCTTTGAGATGGACCCGCGGCGCATTAGCTAGTTGGTGAGGTAAAGGCTCACCAAGGCGACGATGCGTAGCCGACCTGAGAGGGTGATCGGCCACATTGGAACTGAGACACGGTCCAGACTCCTACGGGAGGCAGCAGTGGGGAATATTGCACAATGGGCGAAAGCCTGATGCAGCAACGCCGCGTGAGTGATGAAGGCCTTCGGGTTGTAAAGCTCTGTCTTTTGGGACGATAATGACGGTACCAAAGGAGGAAGCCACGGCTAACTACGTGCCAGCAGCCGCGGTAATACGTAGGTGGCGAGCGTTGTCCGGATTTACTGGGCGTAAAGGATGCGTAGGCGGATTTTTAAGTGAGATGTGAAATACCCGGGCTTAACTTGGGTGCTGCATTTCAAACTGGAAGTCTAGAGTGCGGGAGAGGAGAGTGGAATTCCTAGTGTAGCGGTGAAATGCGTAGAGATTAGGAAGAACACCAGTGGCGAAGGCGACTCTCTGGACCGTAACTGACGCTGAGGCATGAAAGCGTGGGTAGCAAACAGGATTAGATACCCTGGTAGTCCACGCCGTAAACGATGAGTACTAGGTGTAGGAGGTATCGACCCCTTCTGTGCCGCAGTTAACACAATAAGTACTCCGCCTGGGAAGTACGATCGCAAGATTAAAACTCAAAGGAATTGACGGGGGCCCGCACAAGCAGCGGAGCATGTGGTTTAATTCGAAGCAACGCGAAGAACCTTACCTAGACTTGACATCTCCTGAATTACTCGTAATGGAGGAAGCCCTTCGGGGCAGGAAGACAGGTGGTGCATGGTTGTCGTCAGCTCGTGTCGTGAGATGTTAGGTTAAGTCCTGCAACGAGCGCAACCCTTATCATTAGTTGCTACCATTAAGTTGAGCACTCTAGTGAGACTGCCCGGGTTAACCGGGAGGAAGGTGGGGATGACGTCAAATCATCATGCCCCTTATGTCTAGGGCTACACACGTGCTACAATGGGTAATACAAAGAGAAGCAATACAGTGATGTGGAGCAAAACTATAAAATTACCCTCAGTTCGGATTGTAGGCTGAAACTCGCCTACATGAAGCTGGAGTTGCTAGTAATCGCGAATCAGCATGTCGCGGTGAATACGTTCCCGGGCCTTGTACACACCGCCCGTCACACCATGAGAGCTGGCAACACCCGAAGTCCGTAGTCTAACCGTAAGGAAGACGCGGCCGAAGGTGGGGTTAGTGATTGGGGTGAAGTCGTAACAAGGTAGCCGTAGGAGAACCTGCGGCTGGATCACCTCCTTTCTAAGGAGTCGACAAGATAGGTAATTCTATCTTGAAGGTTTGTTTACACTCTGTTTAATTTTGAAGGATCATAGTATTCTTCAATTGTTCTTTGAAAATTGCACAGTGATATTAAATAAAAGTAAAGCTGAAGGTAAAACTACTTATTATATAAGTAAGTAACCTTTGTAGATTTAAGAATTAATATAAATTAATAGTAGCGAGCAGAACAAGGAAGCAACCGAATGAGGAGCGGAGTTTACTTTAAGGTAAATGAGCACCGCAGTGAGGGAAGCTGACGCAGTAATGCGAAGGTAATATTAATTTAGATGGTCAAGCTACAAAGGGCGCATGGTGAATGCCTTGGCACCAGTAGTCGAAGAAGGACGTGATAAGCTGCGATAAGCTTCGGGTAGGCGCAAATAGCCTGTGATCCGAAGATTTCCGAATGGGGCAACCCACACTACTAACGTAGTGTACTGTAAACTGAATTCATAGGTTTATAGAGATATACCCGGGGAACTGAAACATCTAAGTACCCGGAGGAAGAGAAAGAAAAATCGATTTCCTAAGTAGCGGCGAGCGAAAGGGAAAGAGCCCAAACCAGGAACTTGTTCCTGGGGTTGCGGACAGATCATAAACGGAGAGGTATCTTAATTGAAGAGAGCTGGAAGGCTCCGCCGTAGAAGGTAACAGCCCTGTAAGTGAAAAGAGAAGACTCTAGATCTGCTCCAGAGTACCACGAGACACGTGAAACCTTGTGGGAAGCAGGGAGGACCACCTCCCAAGGCTAAATACTAACTGGTGACCGATAGTGAAGCAGTACCGTGAGGGAAAGGTGAAAAGAACCCCGGGAGGGGAGTGAAATAGAACCTGAAACCGTGTGTCCACAACCGGTCAAAGCACTTTTACGTGCGATGACGTGCTTTTTGTAGAACGAGCCAGCGAGTTACGATATGTAGCAAGGTTAAGCACTTAAGGTGCGCAGCCGAAGGGAAACCGAGTCTGAATAGGGCAATAAGTTGCATGTCGTAGACCCGAAACCGGGTGACCTATCCATGGACAGGTTGAAGCGGAAGTAAAATTCCGTGGAGGACCGAACCACGTTGGTGTTGAAAAACCATGGGATGAGCTGTGGATAGCGGAGAAATTCCAATCGAACTCGGAGATAGCTGGTTCTCCTCGAAATAGCTTTAGGGCTAGCGTTGAGAATGAGTAATGGAGGTAGAGCACTGAATGGGCTAGGGGCTGACAACAGTTACTGAACCCTATCAAACTCCGAATGCCATATACTTGAATCTCAGCAGTCAGACTACGAATGATAAGATCCGTGGTCAAAAGGGAAACAGCCCAGATCATCAGCTAAGGTCCCAAAGTGTAAGTTAAGTGGAAAAGGATGTGGGATTTCTAAGACAACTAGGATGTTGGCTTAGAAGCAGCCACTCATTCAAAGAGTGCGTAATAGCTCACTAGTCGAGAGATCCTGCGCCGAAGATGTCCGGGGCTAAAACTTACCACCGAAGCTATGGGCTCGAAAGAGCGGTAGAGGAGCTTCCTGTATGGATTGAAGTCGTACCGAAAGGAGCGGTGGACTGTACAGGAGTGAGTATGCTGGCATAAGTAGCGAGAAATAAGTGAGAATCTTATTGGTCGAAAACCTAAGGTTTCCTGAGGAAGGCTCGTCCGCTCAGGGTTAGTCGGGACCTAAGCCGAGGCCGAAAGGCGTAGGTGATGGACAATCGGTTGATATTCCGATACCGCCAACTGACGTTATTACAAATGGGATGACGCAGGAGGATAAGATGTGCACACTATTGGATGTGTGTCTAAGCACTTAGACAGACTAGACAGGCAAATCCGTTTAGTCAATGTTGAGGTGTGATGGGGAGCCCTTTCGGGCGAAGTATCTGATTCCACGCTGCCAAGAAAAGTCTCTATGGAGGAAGTTGGTGCCCGTACCGCAAACCGACACAGGTAGGTGAGGAGAGAATCCTAAGACCAGCGGAAGAATTGTTGTCAAGGAACTCGGCAAATTGACCCCGTAAGTTAGCGATAAGGGGTGCCTACGCAAGTAGGTCGCAGAGAATAGGCCCAAGCAACTGTTTAGCAAAAACACAGGTCTCTGCTAAAGCGAAAGCTGATGTATAGGGGCTGACGCCTGCCCGGTGCTGGAAGGTTAAGGGGAACACTTAGCGCAAGCGAAGGTGTGAACTTAAGCCCCAGTAAACGGCGGCCGTAACTATAACGGTCCTAAGGTAGCGAAATTCCTTGTCGGGTAAGTTCCGACCCGCACGAATGGCGTAATGACTTGGGCACTGTCTCGACAACAAATCCGGCGAAATTGTAGTGCAAGTGAAGATGCTTGCTACCCGCGATTGGACGGAAAGACCCCGTAGAGCTTTACTGTAGCTTAGCATTGAGTTTCGGTATTGTCTGTACAGGATAGGTGGGAGACTGAGAAATAAGGGCGTCAGCTCTTATGGAGTCATCCTTGGGATACCACCCTGACAGTACTGGGATTCTAACCGGCGGCCATGAATCTGGTCACGGGACATTGTTAGGTGGGCAGTTTGACTGGGGCGGTCGCCTCCTAAAAAGTAACGGAGGCGCCCAAAGGTTCCCTCAGAACGGTTGGAAATCGTTCGTAGAGTGCAAAGGCAGAAGGGAGCCTGACTGCGACACATACAAGTGGAGCAGGGACGAAAGTCGGGCTTAGTGATCCGGTGGTTCCTCGTGGGAGGGCCATCGCTCAACGGATAAAAGCTACCTCGGGGATAACAGGCTGATCTCCCCCAAGAGTCCACATCGACGGGGAGGTTTGGCACCTCGATGTCGGCTCGTCGCATCCTGGGGCTGAAGTAGGTCCCAAGGGTTGGGCTGTTCGCCCATTAAAGCGGCACGCGAGCTGGGTTCAGAACGTCGTGAGACAGTTCGGTCCCTATCCGTCGCGGGCGTAGGAAATTTGAGAGGAGCTGTCCTTAGTACGAGAGGACCGGGATGGACTGACCTCTGGTGCACCAGTTGTTCCGCCAGGAGCACAGCTGGGTAGCTATGTCGGGACGGGATAAACGCTGAAAGCATCTAAGCGTGAAGCCCACCTCAAGATTAGATTTCCCATAGCGTAAGCTAGTAAGACCCCTTGAAGAACACAAGGTTGATAGGTCAGAGGTGTAAGCATGGTAACATGTTCAGCTGACTGATACTAATAGGTCGAGGGCTTGACCAAATACATTCACTGTGCAATTTTCAGAGAACAAATATTTGAAAATTTGTTGTTGCAAAAAGTAGCAACAAAATTGATAGAAGCGAGTAGATCGAGGAAAAGTATGAGTGAGGAGCGGAGTTTACTGATAAGTAAATGAGCACCGCAGTGAATGCTTTGACGAAGAGATGCGAAGCTTATAGCAATTTTCCTAAATCTGGTGGTAATGACGTGAAGGATACACCCGTTCCCATTCCGAACACGAAGGTTAAGCTTCATAGTGCCGATGGTACTGCAGGGGAGACCCTGTGGAAGAGTAGGTCGTCGCCAGGTAATAGTAGAAACACTAAGCAAATGCTTGGTGTTTTTTTATTTATGCAAATAGGTGTCATTCCTATATTTCTTAACCTTTTAAAGGCTTTTATTTTAGAAAAAATCTTACTATTAGCGCAGTCTGGAATGACAACCTATAAGTTAAATTCTAAATTAGTTTCCTAATCTTAAAGTTATCTCTAAGTAAAGCCCAATTTTGTGGGAATGGGAAACCTAGTGCCCAATAACTTATACCTCCCAAATTATAACTTTTTACTGTATCGAATTTTGCTTGAGCACTGCGAGCATCTTCAAACCATACCTCATGCTGTCTTCCTTGAGAATCTGTATAGTTATAATATGGTGTTTGTGATAGCGAATCATACTTTATAGCAGCATTATATTTTATTGCTCTTGATACAGCTTCTTGCATACTGAAAGTTTCAGCTTCCTGACCAGGTACATGAGGAAGGAGCCAATCTCTAGCGTATAATTGAAAACCAAAATAAATTTTTTCTCTTGGAATAACAGAAACTGCATAATCTAGAACACGTATTATTTCATTTAATGGTGAAATTGGTTGAGGTGGCCCTAGTCGATATCCCCATTCATAGGTCATAAGTATAACAAAGTCAGCAATTTTTCCGTGTGCAGCATAATCATGAGCTGTATATAGTGTGCCTTGCTGCTCTGCACTAACTTTTGGTGCTAAGGCAGTTGAAACAAAGAAACCTTCTCTATGCAAGCGAGTTACCATACGTTGAAGTAACTGATTGTAGAGTTCACGATCAGCAGGTAGTACACCTTCAAAATCAATATTTATACCTCTATATCCTTTTGTTTTCATTATATTAATTATGTTTGTAAATAAATTCTGTTGAATATCTACACTAGATAGAACAATATGAGCAAGATTTTGACCAAGATCAGTGGAGGTAAAGTTTGTGATAGACATCATTGGTACCGCATTTACAGAATAAGCTAGTCTTATAACTGCGTCATCTTCGATTGTTTCAAGACTTCCATCTTCTCGTATTCTATATGCAAAAGGACTTAGATATGTTAAATGCCTAGCTTCTTTTTCTATAGTTGAGATATTTTGATTACTAAAATCATATACATATCCATTTACATATATACTAGGCTTTTGGGTGCGAGGAATAACTATCGTTGTGCCTGGAGATACCATAGCGGGATTACTAATTTCGTTTGCTTGTAACAAAGCTTCGAGAGAAACTCCATAATCTTGTGCAATTTCCCATAGAGTCTCTCCTGGACTAATTGTATGTCTGCGTGCAGGTATATATAGTTTCATGCCAGGATAGATAGAATTAGGATTAACATTTGGATTTGCTTTTATAATTTCCTGAACAGTGATCCCGTAGGTTTGTGCAATTCTCCATAAAGATTCACCTGATTTTACAGTATACAAAAAGTCTTCTGTTGGAATTACTAAAGCCTGACCAATGACTAACTGATTTATATTCTGAAGTTCGTTAACAGCTATTACTTTTTCTATAGGTACATAATAGTAATTTGAAATTTTCCAGAGTGAATCACCTGGCTTTACTACGTGAATAAGCATCTATAACCTCCAAATTTTAATTTACATTTATAGCTTATGCGTAGAATGTAAGAAAAATGAAGATTTAGATAAATAGTAGTTTAATAAAAATATTTAAAAGCCCAGAATTTAATTTCTGAGCTTTTTAGAAATACTAGCTAATTTTAAATCATGATCTACTGGAGTAGACATAAATGCTTCTTACGATCTTTGTCACTAAAAATCAGAATTAAATAAAGTAAGCAGCTGAAGTTTTGTTTCTTCTAATGAAGAAACAGACACCCCTATAAGTCTAATTTTTTCTTGAAAGTCTATAGAATATAATATTTCTAAAGCCTCTCTTAGAATATCGTTTTCCTTTGATATATGTATTGGTAAAGTCTTGTTCTTAGTATGATTTTCAAAGGTTGAGGTCTTTATTTTTAAAGTTATAGTTTTTCCGCCTAAACCTTTAGTTATTAGAGTTTTAGATATAGAGCTGCAAAAGCTTTTTATATAAGCCTCTAATTCTTTTTTATCATTAGTATCACTTCTAAGAGTAGTCTCCCTGCCGATAGATTTTCTTTCCCTAGAGATTACTACTTTTCTATTGTCAATCCCTCTAATTCGCTTATATATTTCAACACCATATTTACCAAAAAACTCAGTTAAAAGTTCTTCTGGAAGGTGATATAATTCCTCAATAGTAAATATACCTATGGCATTAAGTTTCCCAGCGGATTTCTTGCCTAATCCGTAGATTTTATTTATAGGTAAAGGTAAGAGGATCTTTGGTATCATATCTTCCGTTATAATTTTTAAACCATTTGGTTTATTCCAATCGGAAGCAAGTTTAGCAAGAAACTTATTGTAAGAAACCCCTACAGAGATAGTAAGTCCTGTAGCGTTTTTAACTTTTTCTTTTATATACATAGCTACTGAAACAGGATCTTTTTTTAATTCAGTAATATCAAGGTAAGCTTCATCGATGCTCAGTGGTTCCACATAGGGAGTTATTTCATAAAATATCTGAAATATTTTTTCAGATACTTCTTTATACCTAAACATTCTTGTAGGAAGATAAATTCCATTAGGACAAAGTGCCTTAGCTATATACACAGGCATGGCACTTCTTACACCATATTTCCTAGCTTCATAGGAGCAGGTTGCAACTACTCCTCTTTCTGAAATCCCTCCAACTATAACAGGTTTTCCCTTTAACTTTGGATTATCTATAACTTCAACAGAAGCAAAAAAGCATCCATATCTACATGTAGAATAACTCTTTCCATCCGTATTTTCCTCCTTTTAGTCGGAACACCGGGTAATTTTGCTCGTTAAAGTCCATTTAGGACTTTAACCTCCAAAAGTAAAAATGGTTTAAATTCATATGAACATTATTATATCATATAAAAAAAACAAAGGGAACACCTGTTTGTGCTGTGCAATAAATAATCTTTACTAGGTAAAATTATTTTCAATAAAAATTACAGATATTGTGAAATTTATTAAGTAATAGTAAAATTATATTAACACTATTTTAAGGGAGATTAAGGGATATGAAAAAATTATGTTTAAAAAATAAACAAGAAGTCACCCTAAGAGAAGCTAAAAAGGAAGACGCCCAATCTATGATAGATTTTCACAATTTGGCAGGAGGAGAAACTGATTTTCTTTCATTTGGGAAAAATGAGTTTAAAATGCCTTTGAAAGATTATGAAAAGTTTATAGAATCTACAGCAGAAGAAAATAATTCAATAATATTGGTAGCAACAATTGATGATAAAATAATAAGTATAGCATCTATTACTTCTAATCAAAAAGCTAGATGTAAACATATAGGAACTTTTGGAATAGCTATTGCAGAGCAATTCTGTGGATTAGGTTTAGGCAGAAAGATTATGGATTATCTTATAGAATGGGCAAGTTCAAATGGCATAACTAAAAAAATAAGCCTTTTAACTAGAGAAGATAATCATCGCGCAATAGATTTATATAAGAAAGTTGGGTTTGAAGAAGAAGGTATATTAAAGAAAGAAAATTATATAAATGGAGTTTATTATAATACAATCATAATGGGATTGATTCTCTAGATCCATATAACTTTTAAATTAATATAAATTATATAAAGAAAAAGCACTATTTCTAAAATTATGTTTTAGAAATAGTGCTTTTTATATCTAGTTATTCTTATAGAAATAGCAATGCAACACCTATTAGAGCAATAAAAGAACCGAATATTTCTTTTGGGACTATTTTCTCCTTAAGCACAAAGATTGATGCTGGTATTATTAGTATAGGTGTTATAGAGGTTATTGTTGAGACAATAGCTGTAGGTGCATGCTGAACAGCTAACAAAGATAAAGATACGCCAATGAATGGGCCGAAAAATGATCCAATAGTTATGTTTTTCATAGCTTTCTTATTCTTTAACGCTGTAAAAACATTTTCCCAATGTTTTTTTACTGTAACAACAATGCAAAAGCCAAAGATTGCTGCTATAATTCTAATTTGAGTAGCAGCAAAAGGGTTGTAGGATCCCATTCCAAATTTGCTGAAAACAAGCCCAAAAGCTTGTCCTAATGCTCCTAAAAAAGCATATGTCAATCCTTTTATAGGATGAGAAAAGGTAATTTTCTTGTCATCGGAACCTTTAGTTAATATTACAAGGGCAATACCTATAATTGTTGTAGTCATTCCTACAAAACCTAATAGTGTTATTTTTTCTCCCATTAATATATAACCTGTTACTGCAGTTATTGGTGGTACTATAGACATTATTAATTGAGATATACGTGAACCAATTTCTACATAGGCCTGGAACAAAAATAAATCTCCTAAAACAAAGCCTATTAAGCCTGATAAGAGCAACCATATCCATGTATAGCTTGATGCATCTATAGGTAAAAGCATTCCCCTAGTGAAAAAATTAAATACTGAAAGCAGTATAAAGGCTATAATAAGTCTTATCAAATTTACACATAAAGAACCAACTTTTTTCCCAGCAGATTCAAAGGCAACTGCAGTAACTGTCCAACATACAGCTGTTGCAAGTGCAGCTAATACTCCTAAATGTGATTGTAGCATAAAATATTCCTCCTTTTAGTCGGAACACTGGGTAATTTTGCTCGTTCCCCTTCGGGCACTGAGTAACTTAAGATTTTCGCTTCCGCTCAAAAGTTACCCAAATTACCCGTTAAAGTCCATTTAGGACTTTAACCTCCGTCTCTGTTCTTGTTGTACTTAAACTCACTATTATATTCTAAGGTGTGAGGTAACATATGTCTACAAAATTATTTGGACAAAAATAATTATAAGTTAACAATTACTATATTATGTTAACTAAAACTAAAAGTAAACGAAAAAATGATGCTTAATATATTTATAATATTGTAAATAACAACTTATATTTGTATAATATGAAAGGGTATTTTGATTGAAGGAGTGACATATATGAAATACTGTACTACAAATGATATTAAAGTATATAGATTTATTGAAAAACTAAAGAAAGAAAAAGTGTTTGTTATATCATTATTCCTAGCTGTCTCTACCTCTTTTTATGTATAGTCTGTATGGACAAGTATCTTATAAAGAAAGTAGATTATTTTTTATTAGCTACTTTTATATGTTTCTTTATATTTATTGGTAATATTTCTAATATAGAGCTTATACGGGTATATCTAAAGGAGTTTTTAAAAAAACCGAGTATGCCTTATTTTTCTTCTATAATTCTCAGTCAGGTTGTAAGCAATGTACCTTGTTCTATACTGGTATCGAATTTCACAGACAACTGGAGAGAAGTACTTTTAGGAGTTAATATAGGAGGAATGGGGACTATTATAGCTTCACTTGCAAGCCTTATATCATATGAAATATATGTGAATGAAAATGAGGGAAAAAATAAAATATATTTGAGTAAGTTTAATGCGTATAATTTTGTAAGTTTATTACTATTTACATTTATAAGCTACTTATACATTTAGCAAAATCGTAAATTATTAAATACAATAACTTTAATATTAGCTTACTAATCTTTAGATAATCTATGATAAAATAGATTGAAGAGTATAAATTACGGGAAAAGGTGAAAAAAATTTATAGATACAATGTAGAAGATTAAGGACAAAATCCGAACCCTTACTTATTAGGTAAGGGTTTTTTTGGCTCTACGTTCATCTATATTAAATAGAATAATCGAAAAAATTAATATCAAAGATGCTGCCCATATTGATTTAACTCCAATAGATAATGTGAGCAGTCCACCTAAAAAAGCTCCCAATAAAAATGATAATATGATCGTAAAGTAACGAAGAGATCGAATAGCTGCTTTACAATCTTTTTCTGTGAAAGCAATATAAGCTGCATAGGATGCTGAGCGCAAGTTACCAGTGGACATGGTTGTACTATATGGAGAATCAACTAGCGTCCTAAATGAAGATATTTGTAGCGAAGAAACAAAGGAAATTGTAACAGTTACCACTTCATCTGGAATACTACTAGGTACAAAGCCTATAATAAAAAGAATTACAACCTCAAGGATCAAGATAGCCCTTGCCGAATCTTTTATAAAAGGTATGGGAGACCTTTTTTTTACCCATTCGGAAACTATTACTCCTAATATAAATGCCAAAATAGGGGGAAGAGCCATAAGAGCTTGCCTCCAGTTTCCTCTTGAGGCTTCTACTCCCAATAGCACTATATTTCCTGTTTGGGCATTAGCAAAAACGCCACCTCTTCCAATAAAAGTATAAGCATCCAAAAAACCTCCAACTATTGCAAGAAGTATTCCGAGATGAACAGATTCAGAGGTAACATTATTTAGACATATTTTTGTTTTATTTTTATAAAGTGTACCAATATAATTAGTAAGCAAAATCTGAATAACTCCTTTCCATAAAAATGCAATTTTATAAGCATACTTAAAGTTAATAACAACAATTATTATACTGCTAATTTAGAAATATGTATAATAGGATTAAAGGATAAATTCTTTGGTTTGTAAAATATAATGAAATATATTAACTAATTCTTTTTCTCAGACATAAATTTACCCCTATGATAGATTAAATTTAGTTCTATCATAGGGGATTTTTTATTTCCTTGTCCGCTTTTCAAAATTCAGTTCATTCTACCATAGGAGTTTTTCAACTCAATGTCCATTATTGAGGTCAGTGTTTAAGAAAGTATTGAAATTGCAGCAGATACGATTGCAAGTATACATATGAATTTTATATGTAGATGTACCAGTAGCGAGCAATATGTATCTTGTTGATACATTTTAAAATTATATTGGCATGTTTATTGAGATAGTATGGCTATAAAGTAAAGGGTACATGTGATTTTAGAAAGTTTTGAAGAGCACTATAATTTTACATGTACCATTTTGTTGCAAAAAGTCTTCAGAAGCCTTGATATATCTAGAATATGCAGTGGCACACATTTTGCTTATTAATTATATATAAAAAATAACAAGGGAGGAAAGGTAATATGACCAAAATTTCAATTCGTAATAAGAATATTTATTATGAAAGCTATGGAGAAGGAGAACCTCTTGTACTATTAAATGGCATAATGATGAGTACTGCAAGCTGGAGTCCATTCATAAAGGCTTTTTCAAAAAATTATAAGCTTTTTCTAATAGACTTTATTGATATGGGTCAATCTGATAGGGCTGAAGAAAAATATACTCAAAGTATGCATGTTGAATTTCTTAAAGAAGTATTTGATGAGCTGAACTTTGAAAAGGTTAACATGATAGGCGTATCCTATGGAGGAGAAGTCGCTATACAGTTTGCAATAAAGTATGAAGAAAGATTAAGTAGTCTTATACTTGCTAATACCACTAGCTATACTTTTAATGGATTAAAAGATATAGGAGCAAGTTGGGATATGGCAGCAGCTACTCATGATGGTTCTGTTTTCTTTAATGCTACTATGCCTCATATATATTCCTCAGAATTTTACCAAGACAATATACAGTGGTTGAAGGATAGGGAAAAGTTATTTCAAAAAGCTCTCACTGTTGAATGGTATGAGGGATTTAGAAGGCTTAATAACAGCTCATTAGAATATGACGTAAGAGACAATTTGCATAAAATAAAGGTACCAACCTTGGTTATTGGTGCAGAGTATGATTCACTTTTGCCTGTAAGATTTCAAGAAGAAATATACGAAAAAATCGAAGGTGCAAAAATGGTAGTAATAAAAGGTGCAGGTCATGCATCTATGTACGAGAAACCTTATGAATTTTCTTCATTGGTTCTTGGATTTTTAAGCTGCTGCAATGAAGAGTTTAAAATAGTTTAATAATTTATAAGTAATAATAGATTATAGAGAGGAAGGTATTTAAAATGAAAAATGTACAGGAAATTTATAACAGTAAAGTAAAGAATATAGCGGGAGCATTGAACTTGATTCAGTCTAAGGATGTGATATTTGTTGCTCAGGCAGGAGCAGAGCCTATAACATTGCTAGATGAACTGCATACTATAAGTGCTAATGGTATAACTGGTGTTGAACTTCAAAATTGCCTACCAATGAAAAATTATGAATTTATAAACAACTCTCAATATAAGGATAATATATTTGTTCATGGCTGGTATTTTACTAAAGCCTTAAGAGATGCTCAAAAAGAGGGAATGCTACTTGCACTCCACAACATGCTCATATAGCGGTATGGAAAAAGTTACATGGAATACAAGATAGGAGAAAAGTATTATTTACAACCTGTTCTCCTATGGATAAGCATGGATACTTATCACTTTCCATAAGCAATATATATGAAAGAGAATTAATAGAAAATGGTGCAGTACTAATATGTGAGGTTAATTCCAATTACCCTAGAACTTTTGGAGATAATATTGTGCATATTAGCGAAGTAGAAGCGCTTGTTGAGACAAATCGTCCTATTCCAGAGGTGCAGCTGGTACCTTATACAGATGTGGACAGAAAAATAGGAGAAAATATTGCAGAGCTTGTTGAAGATGGTTCTACTATTCAACTTGGAATAGGAAACATTCCAAATGCAGTAGCAGCAGAATTAAGGCGTAAAAAACATCTTGGAATCCATACAGAAATGTTTACGGAATCTATGGCAGAGCTTATAGAGTGTGGAGCTGTAGATAACTCACAGAAAGGATTCTATAATGGTAGGTCAGTATGCGCCTTTGCTTTTGGTAATAAAAAACTTTATGACTATTTAGATGACAATCCAACGGTTTTATTTAAATCAGGTTCCTGGGTTAACGATCCTTATATAATTGGAAAGAACAACAAATTTGTTTCTATAAATGCTACTTTAGAAGTTGATCTTACTGGGCAGTGCTGTTCAGAATCCATAGGAAACATACAATATACAGGAACTGGAGGACAAGCTGATACTGTACTAGGATCGCAGAGATCTAAAGATGGAAAATCTATTATAGCTATGCATTCAACTACTACAATAACTAATGCTGAAGGTAAAAAAGAAACAATTTCAAAGATAGTTCCTTTTTAAAGCTTGGTTCAATTGTAAGTTTATCAAGAAATGATGTAGATTATGTTGTTACAGAAAATGGAGTGGCATGGCTTAGAGGGCTATCTGTAAAGGATAGGGTAACTGCTTTAATTAATATTGCCCATCCAGATTTCAGAGATTGGCTAAGATTTGAAGCAAAAAAGAATATGATTTGGTAGTACATTTTTAAAGGATTGGAGGATTTGATTATGGATAAAAAATCAGGAATTTTCTATGGGTGGTGGATTGTCCTTGTAGCTTTCCTTTCTGTAGGGATCACTTACGGTACAAAGGGAGCTTTTGGAGTTATACAGCTATCTATGCTTAAGGATCTAGGATGGACAAGAGCACAGGTTGCTGGTGCTTTATCAGCTAATATGTTTATATATGCTATTGTAGTTCCTTTTACTGGACGTATAATGGATAAAATAGGTGTAAAAGCTACACTA
Source organism: Clostridium sp. OS1-26 (assembly GCF_030915445.1). Lineage (GTDB taxonomy): Bacteria > Bacillota > Clostridia > Clostridiales > Clostridiaceae > Clostridium_AM. Next base: position 5,279,411 of record NZ_CP133264.1, on the reverse strand, counting down.
GCTTTTGGAGGTTTTCTAACAGGCACAGCATATTATCTTTTGACTGTAATAAAAACTCCATTTCAATTTTATTTATGCTATGGTGTTATTTTAGGAGTAGCTGGCACATGTATGGGCATGGTTCCAGGGCCAACTGCAGTAAGTCGCTGGTTTGTTAAAAAAAGAGGCCGTGCTCTTGCTATAGCATTAGCAGCATCTCCACTAGGTAGTGCTTTGTTCACTGTTTTATCCAAAGATTGGCTTAATACAATTGGATGGAGAGGTACTTTTAGAATTATGGCCATTATGTCTTGGGTGCTTGTAATAATACCTGCATTGTTATTAATGAGAAATAAGCCTGAAGATTTAGGATTAAGTCCTGATGGAGAAGTTATTGCAGAAGCTGCTGCAAATACAACCTCAAAGCCTATAGATAATTATGAAGAGGAGTGGACTTTAGTAAAAGTCTTAAAATCACCAAAAGCTTGGGCACTGTTTTTGGCATACTTTTTTATGGCAGGAAACGGATGGGCACAGGCTGTGCACCAAGTTCCACATCTAGTTAATAACGGCATAAGTAAAGGCGATGCAACTAATGCACTGGCAGCTACTATGTTCTTAAATGTTATATCTATGTTAGCATGGCCTGCAATTTCAGACTATATAGAACGTAAAAAAGCAATAATTATTGCTTTATCACTTCAAGTTGTTGGTGGGTTTATGCTAATAAATGCTACTTCTATGGGAATGACTTATGCTTTTGTTTTTGTAGCAGGGCTTTCATATACAGGATGTTATGGACTTTTTAGTGCTTTAGCTGCGGATTTATTTGGACGTAAAGGCTTAGGAACAGTTAGCGGAGTTATGGCAACTTTTGGATCCCTTGGAGCAGCCGTTGCAATTTACCTTGGAGCATATATATACGATGTTACTAAGAGTTATAATATAATCTGGTACTCTGGTATAGCAGGGTTAATATTAGCAGTAATTTTTACAGTAATATTAGGACGTTTAATAGATGTTAAGAAAACTAATAATCTTTCTGTATAAATTAGATTAGAATATAAAATTTTCACATAATTAATAAGGTTTATTGTTATGTGAAAATTTTTTTGCTATACTTAATGAAAAATTGCATATAAAAGGCATGTCATCTAAAGATACATATAAATGATAGAATTTTAAGGGGGATATGAATGTCAAATTTTATACATTCCAAAGAGTTTTTACATTTTTGCTATCAGGCTTTTGAAAACATACCAATTACGGTAGATTTTTTGGACAAGGATGGAAAAATGATTTATATAAACAAAGTTTTTGCTGATTTTCTAAAGATTCCTAGAGAAGAAATGATAGGAAAGCTCGTAACGGATATAAATCCAACTTCAAAATTCATGGATACTTTAAAGAATAAAAAAGCTGACATTGCGATAAAGCACAAATTTCCTAATGGTAAGGATGCTATTGTCCATAGAATTCCAATCCTAGATGATGAAGGACAAGTAGTTGGAGGATTTGGAATGGTTCTTTTTGAAGGCATAACTGAAATGAAGTCAATTATAGAAAAATGTGACGCACTTGATAAAGAATTAAAATTGTATAAAAATCATATAGCAAAATTCAATAAAGCAAAGTATACGCTGGGTGATATTATAGGAAAAAGTAGGGATATGATACAGTGTAAAAAGAAAGTTGAAAAATTTGCGAAAGTAGATTTAGATGTGCTAATCACAGGTGAAAGTGGTGTAGGTAAAGAACTTTTTGCCCATGCCTTACATAATGAAAGTTTAAGAAAGAATAAACCTTTTATAAGTATAAATTGTTCCGCCATTCCTGGAAATCTTCTAGAGTCTGAACTATTTGGATATGAAGAAGGAGCCTTTACTGGAGCTAAGAAAGGTGGGAGTATAGGTAAGTTTGAAGTTGCCAATGGAGGAACTATATTTTTAGATGAAATAGGGGATATGCCCTATTTCATGCAGGTTAAAATTTTAAGGGTTCTTCAAGAAAAAGAGATAGTTAGGGTAGGAGGCAAAACTACAATTCCTGTAGATGTAAGAGTGTGCTGTGCTACAAATAGAAATCTAAAGCAGTTAATTAAAGAAGAAAAATTTAGAGAAGATTTATATTATAGGCTTAATGTATTAACTATAGAAATACCTCCTTTAAGAGAAAGAAAAAGTGATATTGAGGTACTCATAGATAAATTCTTAAATTCCTTTTATAAGCATTCTGGAATGTTTAGAAAAATTTCTAAACCTGCTATTGACATGCTAGTAAACTATGAATGGCCTGGAAACGTAAGGGAATTGAAAAACGTAATTGATAGAATTTGCGTTAATGCTGATGATGCTAATATAATAGAAGCAGATATTCCAGAATATATATTAAAAACTGCAGTTAAGAGCAAATATGATGTAAATGAGTTGGGATTAGATGAATTTTTGATGCGCATGGAGAAAGAAATGGTCTTAAATGCTTTGGTGGAATGCAATAATAATAAAAGTAAAGCGGCTAAAAAATTAAAAATACCTAGAATGTCTTTCTATAGGAAATTGGAGAAGTACGATATAAAATAGTGTTAAAATATTACTATAGTTATAACGAAAATTTTATAACACTAAAAAGCTCAGAATTTAATCTCTGAGCTTTTTAAACAAATTCCTAGTTAATTTTTACACTATGATCTTTTGGAGTAGGCATAGTGGCTTTAATAGCATCAGCTTTATTCTGTGATATAATTCCTGCAGTTACAAGTTCACTTAAGAAATCAGTTTTTTCTGTAGTTTTTTTGCTTTCAAAGTAAGTTTTACGTTTAGCTTCAGTCATGTTCTTAACTTTATCCATTTCAGCTTTTCTATCAGTTTGTTTGTCTGTTAAATACTTTAAAATGTTAGTTTCTTCGGTTTGTGTGATAGTTCCAGCTGTAACCAATCTATCAAGTTGAGTCTTAAATCTTTCCGGATTTGCTCCATCTTCTCTTCTGCCAGGGCCTTGATGAATTGCATTTCGTACAGCAGTAGCTTGATCTTGTGTTATGGTTCCAGCAGTTACAAGTTTATTTAAGAAATCAGTCTTTTCTGCAGTTTTTTTGCTTTCAAAATAAGTTTGGCGCTCAGCCTTAGTCATGTTCTTAACTTTATCCATTTCAGCCTTCCTATCAGTTTGTTCTTGTTTCATAGCATTTATTATGTTAGTTTCTTGATCCTGCGTAATAGTTCCAGCGGTAACTAGCTTATCAAGCTCAGTTTTAGCTTGCTCTGCATTTGTACCAGGTCTTTTTTGACCAGGTCCTTGATGAATCACAGAGTTAATTGCATTGGCTTGATCCTGAGTTAAAGTTCCAGCAGTTACTAGCTCACTTAAGAAATCAGTTTTTTCTGTAGTTTTTTTGCTTTCAAAATAAGTTTTACGTTCAGATTCGGTCATGTTTTTAACTTTATCCATTTCGGCTTTTCTGTCAGTCTCTTTTTGCTTGAAGTAGTCTAAAACTTTAGCTTCCTGATCCTGTGTAATAGTTCCAGCGGTAACTAACTTATCAAGTTCTGACTTCATGTTATCTGTTGGATTTTTCTTATTTATTCTAGCTTCTTGTGTTTTTCTATTTGCTCCAGTTGTTCCATTTACATTGCTTTTAGCAAAAACATAACTTCCTGTTGAAAGCAGAACTCCTCCAGCTATTACTGCAGTCATTATTTTACTTATTAATTTTTTCCTGTTCATCTTTATACTCTCCTTTTATATAATTTTATTTTTACATTCATTCGTTTATTATTTGGTATGAATATATCATATAATTCTTATGTTACAATTTAGTGACAGTTTGGTTAATATTTCATGGATAGCTTAAAATAAATTTGAACAAAGTATAGTACTTATATGGGCTACTTAGTATAAATCGAGCTTGTGATCTGGGGTGTATTACCATATTTCATCATATAAAAATTTAATGTTTTTATAAAAATATACTTTGACTTTCTTTGACTATTGTATTATTATTTTATTAAAGAGTAAGGTAATAACACAAAGAGGTGAAAATTAATCATGAATATAGAAAAAATGACTATAAGGGTACAACAAAGTTTAAATGAGGCTCAACTTACGGCGGTTAAGTATAATCATCAACAAATGGATGTAATTCATCTATTTTCAGCTTTGCTAAATCAAGAGGACGGGTTAGTACCTAATATATTTGAAAAAATGGGGATAAATTTAAAAGAACTAAAGAAAGATACACATCTTCAATTAGATAAAATGCCAAAGGTTTTAGGAGAGGGTGCACAAAGCTCAGGAGTTTATGCAACTAGAAGAATAGAAGAAGTTTTAGTTAAAGCAGGGTCTATAGCTGAAAACTTTAAAGACTCTTATATAAGTGTAGAACATGTTATGATAGCTATTATGGATATAGACAGTAAAGGTGTAGTTGGAAATATACTCTCTAAATTCAATATACAAAAATCAGATTTTATGAAGGTATTATCACAAGTTAGAGGAAGCCAAAGAGTTGATACTCAAGATCCTGAGGGAACTTATGATGCACTAGCTAAGTATGGAACAAATTTAGTAGAATTAGCTAAAAAGCATAAGTTAGATCCTGTTATAGGAAGAGATGAAGAAATAAGAAGAACTATTAGAATTCTTTCAAGAAGAACTAAAAACAATCCAGTGCTAATTGGAGAGCCGGGGGTAGGTAAAACTGCTATAGTAGAGGGTTTAGCTGAAAGAATTGTAAGAGGCGATGTACCAGAAGGGTTAAAGGATAAGATAATATTCTCATTAGATATGGGAGCTTTAATCGCTGGTGCTAAATACAGAGGAGAGTTTGAAGAAAGATTAAAAGCTGTACTTAAGGAAGTACAAGGTTCTAATGGGAGAATAATATTATTTATAGATGAAATCCACACCATAGTAGGAGCTGGAAAAACTGATGGAGCCATGGATGCAGGTAACCTTATTAAACCTTTACTTGCAAGAGGAGAACTGCATTGTATAGGTGCAACCACTTTTGATGAATATAGACAATATATTGAAAAGGATAAGGCGCTGGAAAGAAGATTCCAGAAGGTTTCTGTTGATGAGCCTACTGTAGAAGACACTATTTCTATACTTAGAGGTTTAAAGGAAAGATTTGAAATACATCATGGTATTAGAATTCATGATTCTGCTATTGTAGCAGCAGCAAAACTTTCAGATAGATATATTCAAGGAAGATTTTTGCCAGATAAGGCTATTGATTTAATAGATGAAGCTGGCGCTATGATAAGAAGCGAAATAGATTCTCTTCCAACGGAATTAGATATGGTTAGAAGAAAGATCTTCCAATTAGAAACTGAAAGAGAGGCTCTATCAAAGGAAAATGATAAGGCGTCAAAGGCACGATTTGAAATTATAAGTAAGGAGCTTGCAGAACTTAAGGGGAAAAACGATGAAATGACCGCTAAGTATGAAAAGGAAAAAGCTCAGATAACGGGAGTTAGAAACTTTAAGCAGCAATTAGACTATGCAAAAGGTCAGCTTGAAAAAGCAGAAAGAGAATATAATCTGAATTTAGTGGCAGAGATTAAATATGGTATTATTCCAAAGCTTGAACAGCAGATAAAAGAAAAGGAAGAAACCATGAAAGAAAATAACGAAAAATCAATGCTTAAAGAAGAAGTTACTGAACAGGAAATATCTGATATAGTAGCTAAATGGACTGGAATTCCTGTGTCTAAATTAGTAGAGGGAGAACGTGAAAAACTATTAAGATTAGAAGAGGATTTGCAAAAGAGAGTTATAGGTCAAGAAGAGGCGGTTAGAAGTGTATCAAATGCAGTTATTAGAGCAAGAGCTGGTATGAAGGATGAAAAAAGACCAATTGGTTCCTTTATATTCCTTGGACCAACTGGAGTAGGTAAAACAGAGCTTGCAAAGACCTTAGCTAGAAATTTATTTGACAGTGAAGAAAATATCATAAGAATAGACATGTCCGAGTATATGGAAAAGTACTCAGTATCAAGACTTATAGGAGCGCCTCCAGGATACGTAGGTTATGAAGAAGGAGGTCAGCTAACAGAAGCAGTTAGAAGAAAGCCTTATTCAGTAATTTTATTTGACGAAATTGAGAAGGCTCATGAAGATGTGTTTAATGTATTCCTTCAAATTTTAGATGATGGAAGACTTACAGATAACAAAGGGAAAACTATAGACTTTAAGAATACTATAATAATAATGACATCTAATATAGGAGGTAGCCATCTTTTAGAAAACAAGAGCGAAAACTCAATCGATGAAAATATTAGAGCTGCTGTAATGAATGAGATGAAGGTAAGATTCAAGCCTGAATTCTTAAATAGATTAGATGACATAATATTATTTAGGCCATTAAATAATGAAGGAATTAAAAAGATAATAGATATATTCCTTCAGGATGTTAGAAAAAGACTTAAAGACAGAAATATTACTATGAAGATTACAGAATCTGCCAAAGAGTTTTTAGCTAGAGAAGGTTATGATCCTGTTTATGGGGCTAGACCACTAAAAAGATATATTGAAAATGCATTGGAAACAAGCATAGCTAGGAAGATAATAGCTGGTGAAGTGTATGATGGATGTACTATAAATATTGATGCTGATGGTGATAATATTGTAATTAAAAATGAATCGAATTGATGATAAAATTAAGATGGCAGAGGATTGTTTCTTTGCCATTTTATTTTCTCTCAGCAAGCGAGTAAAATTTTAAGTATCAATATAGATTTATAAAAGCTATTATTTAATACTTTTAGTAATTAGTGTATAATAAGAGTAATTTTATACTAAGGAGGAATATTAATGCGTTTTAAGATAGGGCATAAACTGGGAATAGCCTTTGGGATCATTTTAATAACTTTTTTTACAAATATCATAATAAGTATAAATATAATACAAAAAAACAAGGACAGTATTACAAATATTAGAGAACTTACTTATAAACAGGTAGAGTATTCAACTCAGATTAATGAGTCCATTATTCAAGTGCAGCAGTTTCTCTCTGATGCATCGGCGACAAAAAATGAAGATGGCTTTAATGAAGCTGATAAATACAAAAAAGAATTTAAAGATTCAATAAAGAAATTAGAAGAAGTCAATCCAAAAATGAAAGATAGAATTGAAAATATAAACAGTGATTTTGATAAGTTTTATGAGATTGGGGTTAATATGACTCATACTTATATAGATAAAGGCTATGAACAAGGCAATATATTGATGGAACAGTTTGATCCAATGGCCACAAAATTATCAATTGAAACAAAACAGTTAAGTGATGATAGTAAAAACTCTATGGATATAGAGCTTAAAAATATAACTAATAGAATGAATAATAGTTTAATAATATCGTTAGCATTAGGTGCTGTTTCATTAGTAGTAGCGATTTTCATAATTTTAAGACTTACTAAAGGTATAACAAAACCAATTAATAGTATGTTATTAATTCTCAAAGACCTGGAAATGGGAGAGGGAGATTTAACAGAAAGAATAAGCATAAAATCGAGAGATGAAATAGGTATTATGGCACAATCCTTTAATAATTTTATGGACAAACTATCTCAAATGATAGAAAATATTAAAAATAATTCTGTTACCGTTGCTAATAGTTCTAAAAACTTAAATAAAAGTAGCATTAAAATAGAAGATAGAGCAATGGAAATAAATAATAGTGTTGCAAAGGTGAAAAATGATATTGAAAATATAGCTAATTCTGTAGAAGAGGTTACAGCAACAGTAGATAACATAGCACAAGCATCATATAACACGGCCGAAGACACACAAGAGATATCTAGTATGTCGGAACAAATAAATGATATTGCATTTCAAAGTGGTAAAGTGGCATTAGAAGCTAAAATGGAAATGGACAAAATACAAAAAATATCTTCTAACACAGTGGAATTAAACAAGAAGTTAGGAATTAAGGCTGAAGAAATAGAAAAAATAGTTGATACTATTAAACAGATTACAGATCAGACAAACTTATTAGCTTTAAATGCTTCTATAGAAGCTGCTAGAGCTGGAGAACATGGCAGAGGTTTTAGTGTGGTTGCGGAAGAGATTAGAAAGTTAGCTGATAACAATATTAATTCTACAAAAGTGATTTCCGAGATTGTAAGTAGTATTCAAGAAATAATTAGTGATACTATTAGTTCTACTATGGATGTAGTAGAAAATATAAAGCAGGGAGATATTATGGTAGGGGATGTATATAATCAACTCCAAGATATAATAAATGGAATTCAGAATACAAATAGTAGAATTGAAAATATAGCATCAGCCTCTCAAGAGCAAAGTGCTTCTATTGAAGAACTTTCTACAAATATGGAATTGATAAACGATAGTAATTCTCAGATATCTTTAGCCGTAGATAAAATAGCAGATAATATAGATATTCAAACCGGAACTATTTCAGAGTCTAGTGAAATGTCTTCAAAATTAAACAATTTAGCTGAAGACTTAAATAATTTGGTTAATAAATTTAAAACTGTTTAATTACAAATTCACTGCGCACATTATATATTTTGCTACATACGCGCAGTGAATTTGTATCCTGTTATTTAAATTCCCAAAAATCAAGGCTTAAGTTTCCATATTGATATATGCTCTTCAATAAGTTTGGAGATTTATTAGTATCACCAGCACCCATTGCAATTAATAAAGGTATAAAATGCTCACTTCTTGGTACTGCAAGCTTTGAATAAGGAGCCATTTTCTCATAATTGAACAATTGAGTCAAATCCCATTTATATAATTTGTCTTTAATCCAAGTATTAAAATCATAGGCCCATGGATTTATATTATTCTCAGAAGTATAGTTTAACATAGAAAGATTATGAACTATTCCACCACTGCAAATAATAAGTACATCTTCTTTTTTCAAAGGTTCTAAAGCTTTTCCTATGTTATACTGTTCCTCATTTGATAACTTAATATTTACTGATATATTTATAACAGGTATATCTATATTAGGGTAAATAAGTTTAAGTACCGTCCATGCGCCATGATCAATTCCTCTTTTATAGTCTAAATTGCTGGAAATTCCATTTGTTTTAAGTAGATCTTGAATTTTAAGTGCTAAATTTTTATTAGATCCAGTTTTATATTGTATAGTATATAGTTCTTCTTCAAATCCATAGAAATCATATATCATGTCATAGTTTTCAGAAGCACCTATGGACTGGATACCAGACTCCCAGTGAGCTGAAAATATTACTATGGCGTTAGGTTTGTTTATGGTTTTAGCATAGTTTCTTAAAAATTCTGTATACTCATTGTTTTGAAATATGATATTTGGAGCACCATGCCCTATAAATAACGATGGAAGCATCTATAACACCTCTTTCATATCTTATTATTCTTTGTATAATCACTAATCTTATAATAGTAGTATATATTAATAATAATTATTTGTAAATAAAAACAATTGTTTGTTTGTTGCATAAAGTGGTAAAATAAATCTAGAAGATTATAATGAACTAACATCTATGATAGAAAATATTAATAGTTATATGAAAATAAAATTCCGCCCCCTAGTTTAATACTAGGGGAAATTAATCTTTAATAACTACCTGTAAATAAATCAAAAGCTTTATTAATATCAGCTAAATCTGTTCCCCAATCACGCCTAACATTTTCTGGATCTAGAATTCTATAGTGAAAAGTAAATTTATTTTGTTGAAGCTTCCATCCATTTTTTGATTTTAAAGTATACCAAAATACTTTACCTCCCAAAGTTTTAGTAGGAATATTCATAAAACCCAAAAAGATCACTCCTCGAAAAATACTTTGTAAAATTATAATTATTTAACTAATAGTTAGTTCTAGGTTATAAAAATATTTTATTCCAGAGAGATCCAAAGTGTTTTTTTATTTTTATAATTATTAAAATTAATATATTTTATCTAAATTTTTGTAATATTATATTGACTTAGAATTTGATACGTTATATTATTAACTTAAACATAGTTGTTATAACTACAATTGTTTAAACTAATATTGTTATAACAAATTTATATGATATGTTCTTGCATAGAATTTAATTTAGGTGATTCAGTTGACTATTCGATCACCATAGTGCCTAAAAAGCTGAAAGTAAAATTAATAATATAATAAATTTAAGGAGGATGTTGTTATGGGATTAAAGTTGCTTAATCGAATAGCATCTATTACTGCATTTTTAATGATTACATGTTTTATGACTTCTAGTTTAGTCTCAGAGTTTATTGGTGATCATATTCTTATTGCTGCTGTAAAAAAAACTATCTTATATGCATTGTTATTATTGATTATATGTATGATTTTAACAGCTGTCTCACAAAGAAAACTGACTATACTATATCCGAACAATTCCTATGAGCTTAGAAGAGTTAAACGAATAAAGTGTATTGGATTAAATGGGGCAATCTTTCTTGCTCCTCTAGCAATTACTTTGAATTATCTTGCACAGAATGATAGGATAGATACAACCTTTTATTTGTTGCAGTCCTTAGAGATAATCTGCGGTTTAATAAATATTTTCCTGTTTATAAAGATGTTTGCAGACAAGAAAAAAGTAAATAGATTAAGTGAAACCTCTGACTTCAATCATATAGATGAATAACTCATAAGTAACTATTTTTTCATATGATAAAATGTATCTTGACAAAAACAGTTGATAAAACTACTATAGTTATATCAACTTGTTTAAGGTAGGCGATTGTATGAAGAATAAATATGATTATACACAGCTAATTGGATATTTAATAGTTAAAGGCGAAGTTTGCGTTAAGAGAAAGATTCTTAGCGTATTTTTAGAAAAAGGATATGATATAACCTTTGAACAATGGACAGTACTGAATGTATTATATGTAGAGCCCGGTTTAATTCAAAGTGAAATTGCAATGAGAACGTACAAAGATAAAACAAATGTTACTAGAATACTAGATGTGCTTTGTAAAAAAGGATATGTAGTAAGAGAAAAACATGAAGAAGATAGAAGAAGTTCATGTATTTACCTTACAGGTGAAGGAAGAAACATGTTTAATGATCTTATACCTTCTGTTAAATCAATAAATGAACAGTTTAGAAAAGACATATCAGATGAAGAATTAGAAATATTTAAAAATGTTTTAGAAAAAATATATAGAAACACTGAATAAATATTTTTGCCAAATAGTTGTTATAACTATTATGGTTATATCTATGATTTAAAATAGTTTAAAGGAGGAAATCATGGTAGAGTTAACTTTAAAAGAAAAGTTTGCATTCAAACTCATTTTTAGTGAGAAAAAAGTATATCAAAGATGGTATGGAAGATTTCTGTCTTTCGGAATAGATTATGGGAGATTGAGAAGAGTAGTGACAAGAATTCCTAATTGGCTGCAGTGGTGCAATGAATGGAGCAAAGAGGGTGATGAGTTATATAAGAAGGCAGAACAAGCTTTAAATGAAGGGTACGAGTTTAAAGCAAGAGCATTGTTTCATGAAGCTGTAGCTTGCTATCATATTGGACAGCATATATTTTTTATTGACAGTATTCAAAAACAAAGAATACAAGAGCAAGCAAGAATAAGTTATAAAAGAGCGCTTAATTTATATGATGAAAAAGAGAGACCTATACGAATTGAGATACCATTCCAGGGAGTAAAAATTCCAGGATATTTAAGACTTTCAGATACTTCAAACAAACCGCTTATAATTTTCGTAAACGGGATGGATAATATTAAGGAGGCTGAAGGTCATTCACAAGGCACAATATATAAGCAACATGGGTTTAACTTTTTTACCTTTGACGGGCCAGGGCAAGGAGAACTATGGAAAGATATGAAATTTGATGCGAAAGAATATCATAAGGTGGTATCAGCTATTATTGACTGGTTTGGTCAGCAACAGATATATAAAATTGATTTAGAGAAAATTGGATTAGTTGGTTTTAGTTTAGGAGGATATTTAGCACCGGTGTGTGCAGCACATGATAAACGGGTAAAATATGTAGTTGGTAATAGTGGACTTGTCTATATAGGTGGATTAGAAGGAATGAAACGACTTAACCTAATTTGGCAACGAGGTGTCACATATATGACTGGATGTGAGACATTAGAAGAAGCGGTTGACAAATTTGATTGGGACATTGAACAGGAGCCTAATTTAAAAGTCCCATTATTATTCTACCATGCAGGAAAGGATGAAGTAATGCCTTCGCCTAAAATTCATGCTGAAAAGATGATGAAGTGGGCAATAGGTGAAAAGACACTTAAATATTATGAAGATGGTGAACATTGTACACAGAATTATTTAGATGAAGTGTTTCCAGAGATAATAGATTGGTTAAAGAAAAAATTTGGAATGTGATTTTTAATATAGTATCCGTATCAGAGAGATCTGGTACGTTTTTTTATTTTATTTAATTATTAATAGTAATTAATTATGTTGAAATTTTATTGCTATTTACACAATGCGAATAATGCATAAATATCGAAAAAATACTATCTCCAATTAATGCTGCAAAATTAAAAGTAGTTTAGGTTTTGTTTAAAAGTAATTAACAAATCTAGAACAATTATTAGAAAAACTTGAAAAATTAATACATAAACTAAAAATCCAATTGAGTAAAGATATTTCTCATGATATAGTGTTAAGCGCGTTTTAAAGTTAAATTAAATATATTTTTAAGTACAAAGTTTATATTTTGTTTATATTTAGTTTATAAGAAGTAGAGATATTTTCTTTAAAATGAAATTATAAAAGACTTTATAAGTTAATTTCGATTTATATTGATGAGACTTAATACAATTTTACAGATTATATACAAGTTAGATACAACTGATACAAGTTTTGAAATAATTATTTTCTATAATAAAAGTATCCTTTATATGCTTACTTAACTGAGGAAAATCAAAGATGATTCTTTTAGACATTATTAATTATAAATTAAAATTTAAAGAAGAACTTTTGGTTGATAGAAGGGGGTCTCACATAATGAGAAGAAAAAACAGAAGAAAAAATAAAGACACTAAAATTATAAGAAAGAGTTTAATCGTAGTATTTCTAATTGGAGCTTCAATTTTATCATATAAGGGGTATGAATATTATCGTAGCAAAATGGTACAAGCCAATAAAGGAATAGCGGCTACTAAAGTTGTAACGACAAAGAATACTAAAGACGTAACAGTTAGTAAGAAGACAAAAGAAACGATGAAAGAAGATAATTCAAAAGGTAAATTATCTAATGTAAGTAGTGAAGGACAAAAATATACTTATGATGTAAAAAAAGTTAAAGATATATTAGACAATAAAGGAGAGAAGGATGGTAAAAAAATAGCTTTTCTTACTTTTGATGATGGGACATCTACAACTGTAACGCCTAAAATATTAGATGTATTAAAAAATTATAATATAAAAGCCACATTCTGTTTAGTTGGGCAAAGCATAAACTCTAATGAAAACAGCAAAAAAATAGTAAAAAGAACTTTTGAAGAAGGACATGCATTAGCAAATCATACATATTCTCATAAATTAAAAAATCTATACCCAGGAAACAAAATTAATGTAGAATATTTCATGGAGGAAATTGAGGAAACTAACACTGCAATTAAAAATGTAGTTGGACAGGACTTTAATACAAGAGTTTTAAGAATGCCCGGTGGCTATATTTCAAGAGAGCATTATAAAGATCCTAATTTGGCCGAATTTAATAGTAAATTAAAAGAGAAGGATATGTACAGCATAGATTGGAATGCTTACGATTTTGATTCAGAGGGTAATAAGAAAAATGCATCAGAACTATTGAATGAAGTAAAAAAGAGTGTAGGAACAAAAGAAAAAGTAGTAATATTAATGCATGATACATATGGTAAGGAAGAAACTGCTAAAGCATTACCTCAAATAATTGAGTATTTAAAAAGTCAAGGGTATGAATTTAGAACGATGTCATAGATTAGAGATTACTTAAATTAAAATATTACTGAAATTTATAGATTTCAGTAATATTTTTTTAGAACATATAAGCAGGCATACAAAATCTTAAGTAGACATCCAAAATCTATGATTTTGAGATGATCACTTACACAGCGTGCTGATTTTGATATGATCGCTTAAGCAGAGAACTCAAATCTTTGATTTGAAGTGAATCGCTTACTCAGCGAGTACTCATTCGACAATAGGAGAAGGAGTTTCATATTGAAAACTAAGAAAGTTTTTAATTTAATAATGTGTAAGAATGTCAAGAGGCTTGCTTAAGCCTTCCATTTACATACTGTTTCTTCAAGGATATCTATTAAAATAAACAGGGTAAAACCTAAAAGACTTATTGCTATTATTCCTGCATACATTCCTATATAATCAATTCTAGTCCAGGCATCTAAGATATAATAACCTATACCATATTGAGTTCCGTAACCTTCTGTAAAAAATAATATAGAGAGAGCAGTTCCTATTGACAACCTTAAGCTAGTTAGTAATTCTGGCAAAATAGCAGGCACAGTTATGTGTGTAAATATTTGAAGTTTTGAAGCGCCAAGACTCCTTATGGGATTATAGGTTTCTGACGGAATGTTAAGCACTGCATCTCTAACTGCCACAATAATCTGAAATAGAAGTATTAGTACAATAATAATAATCTTTGAGGTATCTCCTAGTCCAAATAACAGCATTACCACTGGCAGCAATGCTGTCTTGGGTATAGGATATGTAAAATAAACTAATGGATTTAATATTTTATTCCATACATTTGAATAAGCCATAAGCAGTCCTATAGAAATTCCTATAATTAGAGATATGCTAAGTCCACTTGCTACTCTGTATAGACTTGCTAAAACATGTATATAAAGTTTTTCACCATATAAATCATTTATTTTAAAATATATGTCTGTAGGCTTTGGAAGCACTCTCATATGAACTATTACTGCAAAAATGTACCACAAAATATTAAATATTAAAAAGCCTTGTACAAAAGTCTTAATTTTTTTTCTTGCCTTCATATTTTCCATCCCTTTTTTATAATAGCTCTAAGATATGCAGATAACCTTAGATACTCTTCATTCTGTCTTAAGTTTTCTGTATTAAATAGAGGATTATCAATTATTTCAACTATGGTACCAGGACAGTGTGACATTATTACAATCTTTTTTCCCATATAGATAGCCTCTTCAATGCTGTGAGTTACAAATATTGTAGTAGTTTTATACTGATTCCATATATCTATGAAAAGCTCCTGAGCTTCTTCTCTTGTAAGTGCATCTAAAGCAGAAAAAGGCTCGTCCATTAAAAGTAAGTCAGGATTCATTATAAAGGCTCTAGCTATAGCAACTCTTTGTTTTTGTCCACCGCTTAACTCATTAGGATATCTGTCCTTTAATGAATGGATACTTAACTTATTCTGTATATATTCAAATCTTTCATTAGTAGCACTATCAATAGTTTTCCCTTTTATCTTAAGAGAGAGAAGGCAGTTTTTTTGAACATTTTTCCAAGGGAGCAGCCCAAAGTTTTGAGGTATAAATCCAATGTTATGCTTTTTTGGACTTAAGTCTTCGCTATTCAGTTGGACTTGTCCGCGATAACCATTTATAATACCACTAAGCACATGCAGTAAAGTGGATTTGCCACAACCTGAAGGACCTATAATCGCATATATATCTCCAGATGTAATTTGCATACTTATAGGTCCTAAGGCATTCACTAATTTTTTTTCAGAGCTATAGCTGACGGAAAGATTATTTATCTCAAGCATAGGGTACCTCCATAATACTATTTAACCCCTATATCGTTTTTTAAATCCTTAGGGTCTAGTGTTTTCTTAACTAATCCATTTTTTATAGTCCAATCGATAGCAGATTTAACTTCAGCATCTGATGGAAGCACATTTTTTCTAAACTTAGGTAAGGTGATTTTGCCTTTCATATCATTAGGATAACCAACAGTTTTTATTATCGTAGCTTCATATTCTGAAATCGGTGTACTGTTTACGTAATCTACAGCTTCGTTATAAGCCTTGTAAAAAGCTTTAATTTCGCTGCTTTTAGAATCTATTGATTTCTGTGTAAAAGCTGTTACTGAAGGGTATGAAGTTAGATTACTTGCACTTCCAAGAAGTATTCCGCCTTCTTTTATGGCTAGAGTGGAGAATGGCTCTGGAAGCAGTGCCGCATCAACATTATTAGTTCTTAACATTTCAAGCCTGGTAGGTATAGCAGGAACTACAGATTTTTTTATATCTTTAGGTTCAAAAGAATTTTTTTCTAATATTTTATCAAGAGTATATTCAATAGAAGTTTTTTCTGATATGGCTACACTTCTTCCTTTAATATCGCTTATAGATTTTATTCCTGATTTAGGATTTGCTATAAGCATAAAATCACCATCGGTTACTCCTGTTATCTTTACATCAAAATCAGCATTTTGATAAAGAGAAATAGCTATTTCATCACAAATTATTCCATCGAGATTTCCAGCTTGGAAAGCTGCATCTCTATCCTTTGAGTTTTTAAATGATTGAAAGTTAACCTCTATACCTTCTTTTTTAAAAAATCCTTTTTCATTAGCAATTACAATTGGTACTGCATCTACAGAAGATATTGCTCCAAAATTCAATGTCTGCTTTGGAGTAGAAGCAGCTTCCTTTGCAGATGAGCAAGCAGATAAGGATAATACTAGAGCAGAAGCAGTAATTATATATAATATTTTCTTTAGTTTAATCATTTTTTAGCTCTCCCATTTTTTAAATAATATATTTTCTATAGAAAGAGAATCTAATATCTTTCCAACTACAAAGTTAATTAAATCCTCCATGCTTTCAGGTTTGTGATAAAATCCCGGCATTGCAGGGAGTATGGTTACACCAAGCTTTGACAGCTTCAGCATATTCTCAAGATGTATTGCATTAAGTGGTGTTTCTCTTGGAACGATGATGAGTCTTCTGTTCTCCTTTAAGGCTACATCGGCTGCTCTGCATAGTAAATTTTTAGCTAAACCAGTGCTGATTTCAGCTAGAGTTCCCATTGAGCAAGGAAGTATAATCATAGCGTCAAATTTAAAGGAACCACTGGCAACTCCAGAAAACAGATCATTTATATTCTCCAGCTTAACATTGTTATAATTCTCTTTTAATTCTTTCACCCACTCATTAATATCTATAGAGGTCTCAAAATTCATAACTTTTTTACCATTTTCCGTACATATGATATGAACAAAAATTCCTCTTTTCAAAAGCTCTTCAGTTAACTTTATTGCATATATACTTCCACTGGCACCGGTGATACCAATAACTATCTTTTTCATAAGTAAATCTCCTTTATATTTATTATATTAGTGCATCGATAACTCCACAGATTAAAAATATGATGCTTATTAGCTGGTTTATACTGTAAGAGGCTATTTTTACATTGGATAAGTTATTTGGCGAAACTATCCTATGCTCTGCTATAAAAAGAATGGATATCAATACTAGTCCAGTGTAATAAATAAACCCAAGTTGATTACTTAAAACTCCCACTACGATTAATAGAATCAATGTTATCCCATGAAAAAGGGCAGCAATGTGCAAAGCGTTCTTTACTCCGAACCTTGCAGGTATTGAGTGAATTCCATTAGTGGTGTCAAAGTCATAATCCTGTGAGCCATATATAATATCAAAGCCTGCAACCCAAAGGGTATTAGCGGCTCCCATAAAAAGAGGAAGCCAAGAAAAATTTCCGGTAACCGCAAGCCAAGCTCCCACAGGCGCAGCGGCGGAGGTGATACCTAAAACCAAGTGACAGGCCCAAGTAAATCGTTTTGTATAGGAATATATAATCATTAGAAATAATGCTATAGGTGAAAGCAGCAAGCATAATGGATTTAGCATGGCTGCTGCAATAACCATAATTAAAAAACATACAACAGAGAATACTATAACTTCCTTTTTCTGAAGTAAGCCTTGAGGAAGTTGCCTCATAGCAGTACGTGGATTCTTACCATCAATTTCTGCATCAATCACTCTATTTATAGCATTTGCACCGGTTCTAGCGCCCATAAAGGCAATAAATATCCAAAAGATTGTATGAGAAGAAGGCAATCCATTACTTGCTAGGAGCATTGAAATAAGTGCAAAGGATAAAGAAAAAATAGTATGTGAAAACATAACAAGTATTCCATAGTCACGGGCCTTTTTTATAACTTTAGTCAATACCATATTCAGCCCATCTCCTTGAAACAAGTTCCTTAATATCCTTTGTCATTTCAATATCATCAGGCCATTCTCTATTATGGCCTTCACTTGTCCACTTTTTAGTAGCATCTATGCCCATTCTGTATCCATAGTGTGGAAGATTTGACGCATGATCCAAGGCGTCTAAAGGCCCCTCTGATATAACTACATCTCTTTTAGCATCTATATTGTTAAAAACTTTCCAAGCTACAGTAGATATATCCTTAGGATCAATATTTTCATCAACTACAATTATCATTTTTGTATACATCATTTGCCCCATTCCCCATAGTGAGTTCATTATTTTCTTAGCGTGTCCAGGATAACGCTTCTTTATAGAAACAATAACGCAGTTGTGAAAAACTCCTTCAAGAGGAAAGTTAAAATCTACTATCTCTGGGTGCTGCATTTTAAGTAAAGGCAAGAAAATTCTTTCTGTAGCTTTGCCCATATAGCAGTCCTCCATAGGGGGCTTACCTACTTATAGTTGCGGGATATACAGGATTCTTCTTATGAGTTATACAAGTTACATGAAATACGGGGTAAAAATCCGCAAGAGAATAATACCCTGTATGATCTCCAAAGGGTCCTTCAAGCCTTAAAGCCTCGTTAACATCCACATAACCTTCTATAATAAATTCTGCATCAGCAGGTACATATATATCACTCTTTATTGATTTAACAAGTTTTACCGGAGCCTTTCTTAAAAATCCTGCAAACATCATTTCATCAATCATTTTTGGAAGGGGAGCTGTAGCAGAATAAGTTATAGCAGGATCACAGCCAAGAGCGACAGATACAGGCATTTTACCGCCTAAGGCTTTATATTTTTCATAAATTTCTCTACCATCTTTGTGTAGGTGCCAGTGCATGCCAGTAGAATTTTTGTCAAATACCTGAAGCCTATACATTCCCATGTTTTGAATCCCACTTTCAGGATCCTTTGTTATAACAAGAGGGAGAGTTATAAATCTACCTGCGTCACCTGGCCAGCACTTTAATATAGGCAGAGTAGATAAATCAGGGTCATTTTCAATAACTTCTTGGCATGAACCTTTAATAGGCAGTTTTATTGGAAATACAGCTGTCATTCTAGCAAGCCGTGGAAGAGACTTGAATTTTTTCATAATTCCTAAATAATTTGACATATCTATAAATTCTTCAATGTCATTACCAATATCATCAAGCTTTTCTACACCAAGAGCCAAGCTCATCCTTTCATAGGTACCCATGGCATTTATGAGAAGTGGATAAGGCGAACCTTTCACATTTTCAAATAATAGAGCAGGACCATACTTCTTGGATATTCTATCTGCTATTTCAGTAATCTCTAGTTCGGAATCTACTTCTGTGTTTATTCTTTTGAGTAAGCCTTTTTCATCCAAATGTTTGATGAAATCTTGTAAGTCTTTGTAAGCCATATGTTTCCTCCTATAATATACAACTATCTATATTATGTTAATAAAGTATCTAAATTCATATTATAATAAATAATACTACAATGTAATATAATTTTCTAGTATTGGCATTATAATGCACGAAGCTTAGTTCTCCAGTGTACATAAAAATGCCCTACAGAGTAGACTTTTTTATTTGTCTACTCCATAGGGCGAATTGCTATATTATTTTACTTTAAAATTCACATTTTTAATTACTTCAATAATTTCGCCATTTAACCCTTCAAAAACAGCATTATAGACATCTAATATAGGTGTACCCAAATGCAACCCATCAGGTGGTGCCACAGGTTTAGCACCGTGTGCCAAAGCTTTTTCATATATTGCATCTACATCATCAACATATAGTGCAAAGTGAAGTAAAGCACCATATCTAACATCTTCTTTATTCTTAGACTTCAATCCTTGAGCGGGCACCTCTGCGTCACGGTCAAATATTTCTATGCATGTCACCCCATCTGGCGAAATAAGCATAGTAGCGTCCTTAATTTTAAATGAAGGTAAGGCCCAATGATGTCCTATTTTAAAGTCAAATACATCTCTGTAAAACTGAATTGTTTTGTTATAGTCATAAGACATTATTGCTACATGAGCTAATCCTTTTGTATTCATATAATCTACTCCCTATAATAAAATTATATTGTATTGATTTAAGTTCCTCCTTATAATAAAATTGTACTTTTTTTGTTAATTCAATAGAATATCTTTTCAAAGGTATATAGCCAAATTACTTTTAAATAAAAAGTGTTTAATTTTATTTTTAGAAAATATTGAGGTGTTAGTAGAATGAAGTCGTTACAGTTAGATAGAACGGATTACATGATTTTAGAAATTTTAGAAAGTAATTCAAGAATTCCACTGGTGGATATTGCAGCGCAAGTAAATATGTCACCACCTGCTGTAAAAGAAAGAATGACTAAATTAGAAGAAGCCAATATTATTAAAGGTTATACAATAAAAATTCAAGAAAAAGAAAACTTTATTGAAACTTATATCATGATAAAAACATCAAAATGTCTGCAACTTGAAGACTATTGTCGAAACTTTAAGTTTGTTAAAGAAATGAAAAGAGTGAGTGGAAATTATAATTATTTGCTTAAATTAAAGACAGAAACTATAAATGAACTATATCAATTTCAAGAAGAACTTGTGAAATTTGGGCCATCTAATGCTTTTGTAGTGACAAAGAATATTGACTTAAAGGAAGCAAAGCAGGCCTTTTAAAATAGATGCCTGCTTTAAGTTAACATATGAAAAAAGTTAAGCTGGTGGTTAATTGTTATCTATAGTGAGAAGTATCACCATGCAGCAGAATTTTAGTTATTCCATCTTTAATCGATACTTTACAAAGACTGGCTGGTTCTACGTCTGGTGTATTCCAAATTTCATGTATTTCTTGGTTGTTGAAATGTGCCATAATCATCTTTAATGTAATTCTATGGGTTACTATAAGAATAGTTTTACCTTGGTTTATATTGATAATATCTTCAATAACAGGTATAACTCTATTCTGTAGTTCTTGATAAGATTCACCTGATTCAGTAGGAACATATAAATGAGGCTTGTTCCAAAAATGCTTCCAAGATTCAGGATATTTATTGATAATATCTAGCTGTTGTAGGCCTTCCCAGTGGCCCATATGAATTTCTCTTAATTGTTGTTTTATTGCTATTTGAATGTTGCGGTCACCTTTGATAATTTTTGCTGTATCATAAGCACGCTTACTTTCGCTGGAGTAAATTATATCAATATTTTCTTTAAGAAGTCTATTGTGCAGTCCTTTTGCTTGAATTATACCAAGGTTTGTTAGAGGTGAGTCTTTATGCCCTTGCATTCTTTTCTCTAAATTCCATTCTGTTTGTCCATGTCTAACCAAATAGATAGTAGTTTCTTTCATAATTTCCTCCTAAGTATATTTAGTGCAGCGCTGCCTAAGTGATTTATAAATTTAGTATAAAAGAAATAAATTTATAAGTATAATATATATTATTGATATATATATAAATAAAATATATGAATGAGGTCAGAATATGAATTTACATGGATTAAGACTATTCTATGTAGTGGCAAAAACTGGAAGTGTAACTCTTGCGGCTGAGCAATTAAGAATTAGTCAACCAGCAATTACTTCTCAGATTAAAAAGTTTGAAAGAGAACTAGGCATATCGCTATTTTCTCCTGAAGGAAGAGGTGTCCGTTTAACTGAAATAGGAGAAAAGTTGGCAGATCAGGCAAGGATACTTTTCACATTGGAAGATAGAATGGAGATACTTATAAGTGATTATATACAAGGGAAAAAAGGTACTTTAAAAATAGCTGGAAACTATCTTGCATCTAATTTTTTAATACCTAAATGGGCCTCATATTTGAAGCAACAGAATGAAGATATAAATATTGAGGTTACCACTATGAATACTGAAGATGCAGTACAGAGACTTATTAGTTACCAAGTGGATGTTGCAGTTGTTGGTAGCGGAGCTATTAATCATATTGATGAAATTAACATAAATAAAATTGCTGAAGATGAATTATGGTTTATAGTTGCTCCTAGCCACAAATATGCTAATCAAAAAGTGACTTTGGCTAACATGATGTTAGAGCCATTTATAATGCGGGAAAAAGGTAGTTATACTAGAATATGTTTAGAATCTATCTGCCGCACATACGGTAGTAGATTACCAAATGTATCTCTTGAATTCAATGGATTGCATGAGGTACTTATGGCAGTAGTGGAAGGGTACGGTGCCAATTTTTGCTCTTCAATGGTTGTTAAAGAGCTTGTTGATATGGGAAAATTATCAAGAGTTTATGTAGATGATATTACTCTTAAAAATGAAATTGTTATTTGCACAAGGAAAAATGAAAAAATTTCACCTATAGTTAATAAGTTTATCTGTTCTATGAAAATTTAAACTATTATTTTTAGCATCTAAGGAAAAACTGGCACTTTAATTGTTGAAAACTAAAATTTAGTTTTTCATAGTCTTCAAAAAACTCTCATTCCCAGAGGGCTGCTGCAAAATGAAATTTTGCAGCAGCTCTTTTAATAAGCTAGTATTTCATATCCTTCATTTGTTATCAATACTGTTACTTCCCACTGTGCTGATGGTTTTCCATCTACAGTGTAGACAGTCCAATCATTATTTTTATCTACAAATATATCACTAGTTCCCATGTTTAACATAGGCTCAATTGTAAATACCATACCTGGCACCATTAACATTTCAGTTCCAGGTTTTGATACATAGCTAACCCATGGGTCCTCATGAATCTCTAATCCAATCCCGTGACCTCCAATTTCTTCCACAACAGAATATCCGTTTTTCAATGCATGTTGATGCACTGCATACCCCATGTCACCTAAAAAACTCCAAGGCTTAATTTGTTCTAAACCTTTTAAAATACATTCTTTAGTTACCTCAACAAGCTTCTTTTTCTCTTCACTTACTTTTCCAATACAAAACATTCTGGAAGAATCTGAATAATATCCTTTATAAATAGTAGATACATCTACATTAATTATATCTCCATCTTTTAAAATATCTTTTTCTGATGGTATTCCATGGCACACTTGATTATTAATAGATGTACATAAGCTTTTAGGAAATCCCTCGTAACCTAATGTAGCTGGTATTCCCCCTAATTCAATAGTCTTACTATAAACAAGTTTATCTATTTCATCTGTTGACATACCCGGATGTACTTTTTTTGATATATAATCCAATATAGCAATATTAACCTTACCACTTTCTCTGATTCCATCAACTTGTTCTTTTGTCTTAATAATATTTAATGATGGTGCTATATGCCCTTCTCTTTTAAATTTTTCTATTTTTTCATCAAAATCAGCATGACACACTTTATATTTTCTTTTACTACCACACCAACATAAATTATTTCGTCCTATTTTTATACTCATAATTTTTTCTCCTTAATTGATATTATGAGTAATAGAAATTATTAAGTAATCTTAACTTTATTAAACAATAAAATTTCAGGTAATTGTCTCCTATACTTATAAGGCGTATAACCATAAGCATTAAAAAAGGCCCTAGTAAAAGCTTCTTGTGAAGAAAAACCATAGTCTATAGCAATATCTAAAACTCTACGATTTGTATTTTTCATCTCCAAAGCTGCTAAACTTAATTTTCTTTTTGATATATATTCTTTAAATGTAACACCAACATATTCATGAAATTTCTCAGAACAATAAAAAGAAGAATAACCAACATAATCAGACATTTGCCTTAAAGTAGGATTTTCCGTTATATTTTCTTCTATCCAATCAACCATATTTTTTATAGTTTTTACTGACAATTTCTATCACTCCCTGCTAAAATAATATCATTTTTATGTTTATAAAACTTGATATAACTTGTGATAAAAAATATACTCTACAAATATTATTTCTTAAATAAATTTATATATTTTATTAAAAATGCTTCTAAATAGCGGTAGTATAAATGGAAACGCTTTTGTCATTTTATCATCTCATCATAATTCACTAATATTTACTATATAAGTAATCTTTATAATTATAACACTATTTTCATATAATGGTTGTAATCAAAAAAATTATATTAATACTATAAATAAAAATAATTTGATATACTGAAATAAGAATAAAATATTAAAAATTATAAATAAATATGCATTTTTAGGAGATTTCTATGTTTGATATTAAAAAAATAATTGTGTTTTTATTCGTTTTAATCCTACTCCTTTATATGATAAGATTATCAATTTTTACAAGGCGAAAATGGCAATTTAGAACATACACATTTAGTATTTTATTTGTAGGGCTATTGTTATTTACAATTGCTACATTTCTTGATATGACATCGCCTATAATTAAGACTCAACATGTACACATACTTATAAGAATACTCTTTACATTGGGAGCGATTATTTATACATTAGGTGTAATACTGTGGAGTCATTATACAAAAAAAGTAATTGAAAAGCTTGAGGAAATGACTTTAAAAGATGCAATGACAGGTTTATTTAATAGAACAGGAATAGAAAGAGTATATAAAACAATTTGTGAATCAAACAATCCTTTCTGCGTCATTATTTGCGATCTTGATGGAATGAAGAAAATTAACGATAAATATGGTCATTTGCAGGGGGATAAGTATATTACAAGTACTGCTAAAATTATAACTGATACAATAGGAGAAAAAGGATATGTTGGAAGAATTGGAGGAGATGAGTTTGTTATAATTTTAGAATATCAAGATACACAACAAGTGCAACAGATCTTATTAAAAATAAAACAGTTGGTAGATGAAATTTTTACTGAAAAAAACACTGGAATAAGTTTGGGATACTCATTATTTCCTTATGATGGAGATGCTCTTGAAGAGTTAATAAAAGTTGCAGATAAAAAGATGTACAGCGATAAAAAAAGCAGAAAGATACATGCTTAGTTTTATCTTAATATTAGCGAAGGAGAAGTATCTGAAAATATAAGAAATTAGTGCTTTATTTGGTTTCTATAGGTATTAAAGTTGGTAATCATATATCCCAAAAATCTTATGGTTTAAATAAATTGTGGAACCATAGGAAATGTTTATGCATTGAAAAACAACTTGATTAAATATATACTGTAAAAAAAGTATGTAGGGGACTTTATGAAAAATACAAATCTACTTTTCCATACATTATCCTCAATATTATCTTAAAGATATATTGTAAATTTGAAAGGAGAAATTTTGATGGGATTTTTTGTAACGTCTAGGGATATAGGAATAGATTTAGGGACGTCAAACACTTTAATATACGCAAAAGGAAAGGGTATTTTATTAAGAGAGCCTTCCGTTGTAGCTATAAATACTACAAATAGACAAGTACTAGCCGTTGGTTTAGATGCTAAGAATATGATAGGCAGGACACCAGAAAATATTGTAACTATTAGACCATTGAGAGATGGAGTAATTGCCAACTTTGATATTGCTCAGCAAATGCTCAAAAAATTCATTGAAAAGGCTAGTGGCAAAGGTGCCTTCAAAAATTCTAGAATTGCAATTTGCCATCCTTCAGAAATTACTGAGGTCGAAAAGAGGTCAATTAATGAGACAGCAAGCCAGGTGGGAGCACGTAAGATTATGCTAATTGAGGAGCCTGTGGCTGCAGCTATAGGAGCAGGTCTACCTGTAGATGAACCAGTTGGAAGTATGATCATCGATATAGGTGGAGGTACTACTGAGGTGGCAATTGTCTCTCTAGGAGGAATTGTTACCAGTAATAGCGTAAAAGTTGCAGGAGATGAATTAGACGAAACAATTATTAATTATGTTAAAAGAGAATTTAATGTAATGATAGGAGAAAGAACAGCGGAAGATGTTAAAATTGAACTAGGTTCCGCCTATGAAGATGATGATGAAACAGAAAAAGATATGCAAATAAGAGGACAAGATTTAATGACAGGGCTTCCCAAGGTTATTACTATAACAGAAAGTCAAATACGAGAAGCTTTGAAAGAACCAGTAGCTTTAGTAATTGAAACAATTAAAACTACTCTCGAACAAACTCCACCAGAACTTGCAGCGGATATAATGGATAAAGGAATAATGCTTTCAGGTGGTGGTGCACTTCTAAAAGGATTAGACAAGCTTATACATAGTGAAATACATATACCTACTCATATTGCAGAAAATCCTCTTGAATGTGTTGTTCTTGGGGCAGGTAAGTGTTTAGATATGATAGACAAGGTTTAAACTAAGAAATACAGTATTATACATGGTTACCTCTTAGTACTAAAATATAAGGCAATAGGTGATAATTTTAAACCTATTGCCTTTCTACTATATAACCCTATCTAAATCATATCCTAGTTTTTTAGCTCTGTAATAACAGGATACAAGGCCTGCTACATCATATCTGGCATCATGAAAACCTACATCTTTACAATTAAAGAGCCTCTGTGCTCCTTTAAGAACTGTAGATTCATTCACCTCAAGAAAGGCCATGGTTTCTTCCAATCTAGGGTTCTTTAATCTACCGGTTTTAGTTGTTGCCTGTACTATTGATTTAAAGAATTCCATAGTACAAAAAAATTCTTTTGGAGACCAATTTATGCTGTTTAATCTATTAAATTCTGCAGTGATAAACTTTTGATCAAATCTTACATTGTGGGCAATAAATATACCTCCATTTAAATCTTCAGCTACTTCTTTAGCTACATCTTTGAATTTGCGTCCATTAGATAGAACTTTTAATGTTTTTGTACTAAAACCATGAACTGCTTCTGCTGAAGGGTCAATATAATCTACGGCAAAAAAGAAATTTTTGGCAAAAGAAACTTTCTCTTCTCCAGAATCATTTATATCACATACGCAATATGTAAGTTGTAGAATTTCACCAGGTTCTAAGCCTGTAGTTTCTGTATCTATAAAAATCTTTTTCATAAAATTACAATCTCCTTAGTGTGCTGTGCTAAATTTATTTCTTTTTTACTACAGTTATTTATTATAGCTTCATAAAAACATATTTTCAACACTAACTTCCAATAACAGATTTTATTAATTAGGTTTATATAGAGTTACAATCCCGAAAGTTTATTTAGGAATCTTAAAATTATGATGGAAAAGGAATATAGAAATAGTTGACATGCCTTTAATTCAATGATAATATAGTTAATAAGTATATGATATGTAATAATAAAAACCATGTTTATAGAGGGAGTAACTGCCTGTAATTTAACAGGATTCAAAGTCGTCATTTCGGATAGAATCCCGGCTTTGATAACATTAAATGTTTAGTGAGACTCTATAGCTAGTAATTTTTCTAGCTATAGAGTTTTTTATTTTAGCTAAATTTTTAATCTGTAAAGTAAAAATAAGCAGAGTTAGGAGGTGATTATTATAGAGTTACTAAATACTATGGTAAATCAGCTTACGTATATAGTTGATGAAGTTGGTTATGTTGCAGTAATAGCAATTACTGCTTTAGAGTATGCCTGTTTCCCGGCAATGCCTAGTGAGGTCATATTGCCTTTCATTGGAGTTACTGCAGCACAGGGCAAGATTACATACTTTGGAGCATTGCTTTCAAGTATTATTGGAGGATTAATTGGTTCTTTTTTATGCTATCTTTTAGGATATTATGGTGGAAATCCTCTCATAGAAAAAATGAAGGTAAAATTTCCAAAGATAAAAGGAAGTATTGAAGTGATAAATAAATGGTTTGAAAAGTATGGCAAGCTAGCAGTGCTTTTTGCAAGATTAGTGCCACTCACTCGTACATACATTTCAATTATAGCAGGGACAACAAAATTAGGCATGACAACATTCACTTTATTTTCAATGATAGGAATAATAATATGGAATTCAATACTTATTACATTAGGGTATTTTATAGGTCATAATTGGAGCTATATTGAATTGATAATGAAGCAATACAGTATATTTGCTTCGGTTATTATTGGAATAGTGATTATAATAGCAATTTATAAAAGAAAAAAATATAAGGTATGCAGTAAGTAATTAAGTAATAAGGTAGAGGCTTGTGAGCTTTGTAACAATAAAATTAGATAAAAGGTTTTAAAGTTTTGAAAGGGGGATACATGATGAATGAATTCTACAAGAAATCGTCAAATGAAGTTATGAAAATATTAGGTGTTACGGATAAAGGTCTAAATGATGAAGAGGTAAAAAGGAAGAGAGAACAATATGGCTTTAATGAATTAGAAGAAGCTGCAAGAAAAAGTCACTTACAGGTTTTTATTGATCAGTTTAAAGACTTTTTAGTTATTATATTATTGGCTGCAGCACTTATATCTGCTTTTCTTGGAAAACTTGAAAGCACGCTTGTAATTATGGTAGTAATAACAATCAATGCGGTTCTTGGAACCATACAGCATATTAAGGCTGAGCAATCTTTAAAAAGTCTTAAGGCTCTTTCGTCACCAACGGCTAAAGTTCTAAGAAATGGACAAAAGATAGAAATTCCTTCGCGAGAGCTAGTGGTAGGAGATATTTTATATTTTGATGCTGGAGATTATGTAAGTGCAGATGGTAGAATACTAGAAACTTACAGCCTTCAGGTAAATGAAAGTTCTCTAACAGGAGAATCTGAAAGTGTATTAAAGGTGAGTGAACCAATAAATGAGGACAACATATCAATTGGAGACAGAAAGAATATGGTGTTCTCTGGGAGTTTTGTAACCTATGGCAGAGCAGTTGTACTAGTAACTGGTATAGGTATGAATACTGAAATTGGTAAGATAGCTAATTTGCTTGAGAATGCAAAGGAAAAGAAAACACCTCTTCAAGTAAGCTTAGATAGCTTTGGAAGAAAACTTGCTATTGCTATACTTGCTGTATCAGCGTTTATCTTTACCATAGATATATTTAGAGGACGTGAAATAATTGATTCCTTTATGTTTGCAGTATCCCTTGCGGTAGCAGCTATTCCAGAGGCATTAAGCTCTATAGTAACTATAGTGCTTGCTCTTGGAACTCAAAAGATGGCTAAGAAAAATGCCATAGTGAGAAAGCTTCATGCAGTTGAAAGCCTTGGTAGTATTTCTGTAATCTGTTCAGATAAAACAGGAACTTTGACTCAGAATAAGATGACAGTTCAAAAGATTTACGTTGATAACAAGGTACTGAAACATGATGATTTGGATAAAAATAAGGTTCTAGAGAAAAAGCTAATATTAATGGCGCTATTATGTAATGATGCTATTACTACTGAAAAAAAGGAAATTGGTGATCCAACTGAAGTTGCACTAGTTAACTTGGGTGAAATATATGACATGGACGAGTTGTCTATCAGAAAAGACTATCCAAGATTAGGTGAGATACCCTTTGATTCTGATAGAAAATTGATGAGTACTGTTAGTAAGCTTAAAGATAGGCCAATTACAATTACTAAAGGTGCACTAGATGTACTTTTATTGAGAGCTGTAAAGATAGAAACCTCAAATGGAATAAAAGAACTTACTGAAGAAGATAAAAAGGAAATAGAAAAGATAAATAAGGATTTTTCAAAGAATGGGCTTAGAGTACTAGCCTTTGCATATAAAGATATAAAAGAAGACAAAGATATTACTCTAGAAGATGAAAAGGACTTAACCTTTGTAGGACTTATAGCTATGATGGATCCACCAAGGATTGAGTCGGCAGAAGCAGTGGCAAACTGCATCAGAGCTGGCATTAAACCAGTAATGATAACAGGTGACCATAAGATAACTGCATCCGCCATAGCAAAACAAATAGGAATACTAAAGGATGAAAAAGAAGCTATGGAGGGCTTTGAATTAGAAAATATAAGTGACGAGGAATTGAAGCAAAAGGTTCAGGACATTTCCGTCTATGCTAGAGTGTCACCGGAGCATAAAATAAGAATAGTAAGAGCTTGGCAGGAGAGAGGCAACATAGTTGCAATGACAGGAGATGGTGTAAATGATGCACCAGCTTTAAAGCAGGCTGATATAGGAATTGCCATGGGAATAACAGGTACAGAAGTTGCAAAGGATGCTGCATCTATGGTACTGACAGACGACAACTTTTCAACTATTGTAAGAGCCATATCAAACGGAAGGAGCATATATGAAAACATCAAAAATTCCATAAAGTTCTTACTATCGGGAAATACAGCAGGAATACTATCAGTACTTTATGCTTCCTTAGGAGCATTACCTGTTCCTTTTGCTCCAGTTCAACTTTTATTTATCAATTTGGTTACAGATAGTCTTCCAGCTATAGCTATAGGACTTGAACCCTATAATCAAAACATTATGAAAGAAAAACCAAGAGATGTAAATGTTCCAATTCTTAATAAGTCCTTTGCAATAGAAGTTATTTTAGAAGGGGTATTAATAGCATTAAGTACAATTATAGCCTTTCATATAGGATTATCAACAGGAGATGCTTCAGTTGCAAGCACAATGGCTTTTGCTACTTTGTGCTTAACAAGGTTGATACATGGATTTAATTCAAGATCTAAAGAATCAATATTTAAG
Organism: Clostridium sp. OS1-26; assembly: GCF_030915445.1. Classification (GTDB taxonomy): domain Bacteria; phylum Bacillota; class Clostridia; order Clostridiales; family Clostridiaceae; genus Clostridium_AM. Next base: position 5,248,834 of record NZ_CP133264.1, on the reverse strand, counting down.
ATAGGAATATTTTCAAATAAGTATATATGGATTGCGACTATAGTTGGCTATTTGCTCCTAACAGCAGTTTTAACATTCAGACCACTTATGGGAATATTTGAAGTTACAGCATTAAATGCTAGTCAACATGGATATATATATGGATTGTCCTTTATTCCATTAGTTGTAGTTCAGATCTATAAATTAATATTTGTAAAACCTGAAAAGTAATATTACTTTTAAAAATATACTTTAATTACAAAAAAATCTGATACATATATTTATTGTGTCAGATTTTTTATGATAATTTTAAAAATAAAAACTTATACTGTTAAAAATTAGATTATGAGTTTTAAGGAGCTTTTATGAATATAAAGTATATGTTAAAATTTACATTAAGAGTGTACTGCTTCCACTTAAGTTGTTTAATGAATGGAAGAGTTTGCAAAGGAAGTATTATTTTATAGCATGGCATTATTAAAAGGAGAAAGAGAATCTTATATGCAGGAAATTGAAAAATTTATATCTATAATAGATGAAAATCTCAGAGTTAATATAATTATTGAAAGTATAGACTCAGAAGATCCAGTAGTAGTAAAAAATGTGCCGGATTCCTGGAGTTTGTTAGGGTGTGGTAATTATGCAGCAGTGTTTACTCATAAAGACTTTGAGAATTATGTAGTAAAAATATACGCTAAAGGAAGGCCGGGTTTAAAAGAAGAAATAGAGGTATACAGAGCTATTGGAGATCATCCAGCTTATTCGAATTTAGTATATTATACAGAGAATTATCTAATACTTAAAAGAATTAAAGGTATTACATTGTATAATTGCTTTAGATCAGGAATAAAAGTTCCACCTAAAATAATAAAGGATATTGACGAAGCTCTTAAGTACGCAAGAAAGAGGGGACTTTACCCTCATGATGTTCATGTAAAAAATATAATGATGATGGACAATCGCGGAGTTGTAGTTGATATTTCAGATTTTAAGCATAAGGAATATTGTTGTTTATGGGATGATTTTAAAAAGGCCTATTATAAATACTATTTACCTTTTTTATATAAGTTTACTATGCCTATTCCTGAATTTATACTTAATTTCATAAGGAAAAGCTATAGGACTTATAAAAAGCTTAAAAAGAAAATTAAATCTATAACTTAATAAAAGCAAAGGCTTTTTATAGTTATCAGTAGAAAATAAAAGGAATGTTGATATATCCTATAGATAACACATTCCTTTCTTGTTATCTGTAAAATCATATGAAAAATATCACATTACTAATTATACCTAATTCGATCTACTATGGATTCTTTCTTAAGTCCTTTTTCTATATAAGAAGATTAAATGAAAGAGTTTTTATTCTATTATCAATTTTAAAAAAATATGCTATAATTTTGAAAATATACAAGAAAGGTAGTGTATTTGAAACCAATAGAAGCTTATAGGAGGTATTGCAAATTATGAAAAGTCATGGATGTACGCTTGATTGTTTTGGATGCTGCAAATTAAATGTTCATGTTGAAGATAATAAGGTAGTAAAAATAGAAGCAGATAAAAATCATCCTTATACAAAGGGAATAATGTGCGAAAAGGGGAGAAATCATTTAAAAAGATTAAATGATAAAGACAGGCTATATTCCCCTATGAAAAAGAAAGATGGAAAATGGGTAAACATAAGCTTTGAAGAAGCTATAGATATAATTGCGGATAAATTAAAAAATTATAAAGAAAAGTATTCCTCGAATTCTGTAATGCATTATAGTGAATCAGGTTCAGGCTCTATACTAAAGGGAATAGAAGACATATTTTTTAACTTCTATGGCGGTATAACTAAAGCGGATGGAGGGACTTGCTGGAGCGCCGGTTCTAAAGCGCAAAAGTATGATTTTGGATATAATAAATCGCATTTTATAGATGATGTTCTAAATTCAAAGAATATAATACTTTGGAGTAAAAATCCGGCAAATTCTCACATACAGTTGTTTCATAGAATAAAAAAGGCAAAGGAAAAAGGGATAAAAATAATAGTAGTAGATCCTCTTTGTACAGACACCGCCAATATTGCTGATATTCATATAAAAATAAATCCATCCACAGATGCTGCACTTGCTATGGCAATGGCAAAAATAATAATAGAAGAGAACCTGCAGGATACAGAATTTATAAAAGAAAATGTGATAGGTTTTGAGGAATATAAAGCTTATTTAGACACTTTAGATATAAATTATCTATGTGATGAATGTGGTGTAGGTATAAATACAATAAAAGAGATTACTTATCTTTATTCTAAAGAAAAATACAGCTCTCTATATATAGGGTACGGAGTTCAAAGATATAAAAATGGAGGTAACTCTATAAGAGCAATTGATGCTTTAGGAGCTATAACTGGAAGTATAGGTAAAAAGGGTGGGGGAGTAAATTACAGCAACAAAGTATATCCTGACGTGTTAAATTTAGATCCTTACAATAGTTATAAATATGCTTCAAAGGAAAGAGAGTTTGATTTAAATGAGTTTCCAAATTTTGCAAAGGATAACCTAAAGGCTATATTTATAAGCAAGGCAAATCCTCTTAATCAATGGCCTAATTTAAATGAATTTACAAAGGCATTTAAAGGCATAGAATTTAAGGTATGCATAGACATGTTTTTAACTGATACGGCAAAGCATTGCGATTTGGTTATTCCATGCACAAATACCTTAGAAACTGAGGACTTATTATACACCTCAATGAGTAATCCATATATAATATATAATGAAAAATGTGTAGAACCAAAGCACAAATTAATGGACGAATACTATTTCTTCAGAGAACTTGCAAGAAAAATGGAAATGAAAGAATATCCTTATGTACCTAAGAAGGAATATTTAACACAAATTATAAAGCCTTTAGAAGATAGGAGAATAACTCTTGAAAATATAAAAAACGAGTATGTAACTATAAAAGAAGATGATGTTGCATGGAAGGATCTAATATTCAAAACACCGTCAAAAAAAATAGAGATATATTCTGAAAGTGCAAAACAGAATAATGTAAGTCCAATACCAGTTTATATTAATGAGAAAAGCTCTAAACTCAGACTTATAACTACTCACCCTAAAAGATCTTTAATGTCTCAAAGCTTTAAAGATATAGATACAATGGCTGTAGCTAATATAAGTCAGAATACCGCTAAAAATCATAATTTAGTTAACAGAGAAATTGTTGCATTAAAGTCTTCTAATGGAGAAATAGATGTGCAGATAAATATAAATAATAAACTTATGGATAACATAGTTCATATGGAAATAGGTTGGTGGGAAAAATGCTCAAATCCAAATTTCTTAACAGAAGGGGCAGTTTCTGATATGGGCAAACAAATAGCTTATTATGATACTTTCGTTGAAATAAAAAAGAAAAGTTAACTTAAGGTTGTTATTGATTCTATTGTTATGAGACAATTTAATCCTTAGTAAATCAGAGTGGCAAAGGAATTATTACTTTGCCACTTTTATTTCGATTTATTGTACATGGATTTATTTGTTAATATCCAAGCTACTATCCTGTAATTCCTCTGGTTCTTCAACTAATAGTACATTATTTAAGTTAGATTTTCTGTTATCTAAAGTGTTATGATTTATATGTTTTGTAATCATATCTTCAGGTGGATTCATTAAAAAGCTTTCTAAAAAAATTCTTCCATTTGGAGAATTGGCTACAGCATGATGCTCTCCACGGCTTACATAATAAACCCAAGAATAACCGCTGTTTATTACTTTATCTAAATCTTCCTTATCAATTAAGGTTTTATCTTTTTTTATTCCATGTTTATCTCTAAGGATAACAGCGATGGTTTCTGAATCTACATCCTCATAATCATTAACTACTGCATTTTGATCATACACTTCTATATTACATCTTCTATTATCTAGAGTGTCCCCATTAATATGTCTAATAGGAGTCTTAGTATGTACATCTAAAATAAATGAGTGTAAGGATTGTTTCTCTTTAGACTTTTTACCACCAGCGGAATAAACTAGGCTTTGTACCAGGTAGCTATTAAAATCTTTGTTCCACTCTGGAAACCAAAGACCTTTATCTAACACCATTTTTAAATCATCAGTATCTATTTTAGTATCAATGATTTTACCATCTTTTTTTCTTAATTTTATATATGCAGTATCTCCTTTTACTTCATATTCATTATTTATAATAATCACCGCTTTCTTTTGTTATTAGTATTATGTATATAATTTTTGTGTCAGTATTTTTAATTATACCATAAATGTTAATTTTATTATTAGGTAGAAATAGAACCAGGTTTGATAATTGACATTGTAGATAAATAATGTAAAATAATAATTAAGATAGCTTAGGCATTATAATATTTTATATGATGATAAGGATGTGTTACTTTTGCTAGGACCTAAAATTAGAGAGATAAGACAGGAGAAAGGATTAAAATTGAATGAATTAGCTGATAAAACAGGATTGACAGCTAGTTACCTTTCACAAATCGAGCGTAATCTTATTGATCCTTCCATCTCATCGTTAAGGAAAATTTCTGTTGAGCTAGAAGTACCTATTTATACATTTTTAACTGATGAAAGGAAGCAAAATGTAGTTATTCAAGCAGATAAACGAAAAAAACTTGAACTTCCTAATTCCAGTATTGTATATGAATTTGTTACTCCTATGGCTTCAGATAAAGAAGTAAATTCTAAAATGGAAATTATTTATTTTCAGTTAGATCCATACAGCTGGAGCAATGATGAATTAATGATACATCCGGCAGATGAATGTATATTTATAATTGAAGGTACTGTTGAAGTATATCTATCAGAAGAAAAGCATACCTTAAATAAAGGTGATAGTATTTATATACAAGAAAATATTCCACATAGGTTTTATAATCCAACTTCCGAAAAAGTTATTGGCATAAGCAATATATCTCCACCAATATATTAGTTAAGAATTAAGAGTTAACAATTGCGGAGGATTTTTCTACGATTCTCTACGGAAAATCTTTAATTTAGTTTTACCTTCGATAAATGAAGTTTGATTGATGATGTTTCGCCTCAGCGGAACATCCACTTCAGCATAGTTTTCAAGCTGTAAATTCAAAGACAGCAGCATCAAGAAATTCCCATACTCCTGCTTCACTAATTCCTTCATCTGTATTTGAACTAACAATTTTAGATGAAGAGTTAACATCAAGCTCTTTACTCTTCTTAACATGCATAGGATTAACAATATCTATCTTAATTCTATTTTGTTTGATAAATTTTGTTAAACAAAACTAAGAGTGTCCTGTAGGTTCCATATCTACAATTAAAGTATTAGTCTTTCACTTTAAAATATGATTTTTATATGGTATACTATAATAAAAAATTCCATTGGAGGTAATAAAATGAATAAGTTTATAAAAAACTTATCTGTAGCAATTTTAGGGGGCTCTTTATTAGCTACTCCTATAAATGTATTAGCAGCAGAGCCGCCTAAATATGCCGATTGGATTATAAACCAAGCTACCCTAAACATTCGAGATAAAGAAGCACAAAAAGAACGTAAGCTTTGGGACTCTTATAGCGCTGACCAAAAATATAATAGAACCTATAAAAAATATGTTGATAAAATTGCTGAGTATAACAAAAAAATTACACTTCTAAGAGCAATGGTTGATGCAGATGACAGCAAATCAATTGATGATGATGTAGATGCATTAAAATCTCAGATTTCTGAAATGAATAGAGAAATATCTGCAATTCCACTTGGAGAAAAATCTGGTAATAGCAAATTATATTTAGAGAAAAGTTGTACTGAATTAAGTACTGTAGCAGAAAAATTAGGATGGTACAGCTTTTATAAATGTGTTAAAGCTGGTGAAATAGGAGAAATTAAAAAAGCTACTACACAATTGGATGATGCAATAAAAACTTTTACAGAACATTTTTCAAACTGTTATAATTATTCTTTTATAGTACAAAATAACGGATTTAATTCTACAGAAGTAAATATGGCTAACTCAGATCTGTACAAATTTACGAAAGAATATACAGAAAATTTTGTGAAGTGCTATGATGATTTAGATTCAGCATATAAAGCTCTACAAAAAGGCAAAGCTCAATATGATTTATTGGAATCAGCAAATAAAAACATTTCCAAACCTGGTTATTTCGATGGTTTTACTTCTAATAAAGCCATTGTAAGTAAAATAGAGATCACTGCTAATTCTGCTAAAGAAGCTTATAATGCATTAGAAAGATATAACATTGATGTTACGACTGGAGATAAAGGCAGTGATAAAATTTTCAAAGAAAAATTTAGTACATTTAAAACAAAATTAGATGAATTAAAAGCTGAACTTACAAATTTAGAACAAAAGAATTCAACTCTTCAATACAAGGTAGATCAAGATGTAGAAGCAGCAAAGGCTGCAGAACGTCAATTTTTAGAAGATAAAGGCTTTAATTCTATGGAGGAATATGAAAAATTCTTAAAAGATCAGCAAAAATTAGTTACACAACAGCAAATAGCTGCCGAAGCTGAAAAAATAAGTGCAGAAATAAAAAGACAAGAAGAAGAAAGAAAAGCTGAGATTGAAGCTGCTCATACAAAGTGGCTAGATGAAAGAATTGATTTTGCTAAAGGACAAGCTAATCAAAATCATGATAAATCTTTCTATATGACTAAAGTTCAAAAAAACTTAAAAGAGCGTATCTTAATAACACTTACCTTGGAACTATTTTAATGGAAAAACAATCTGAAGCTTATGATACCATGTGGACTATTGCAAGTAGTGGGAATGCTAATTTAGATTTATTACAGCAATTATACGACCAATATCCTAATGATTTTATTAATATAGTATTTTTTTATAAAATGAAATAAATTTATGTAAATTAAATGTATATAAGATGAAGTAGATAAATTTCTCCAATACGGTCGTTATATATTTGTGGGTTTCATTTATGGAGGCAATGCTCATTGCCCCCATAAATGAAGAATTTATTCTCAATCATTTTTCTTATCTGTTCAAAAATATCTTTTTCAATATATTCATATACATTTCCATCTTCATCTAATTCAAGTTCTTTATCGAACTTCATTAGCCTGTTCCATAAGCGCCTTTGTAGAATTTATGATTTATGATTACAAAGCAGATCAAGTATATCTTCGGGTATCTCCCCATTGTTTTATCTTGTAACTCGCCATCCATATCAGACACTATCCAAAACTTATTATTAAGCTTGACCAAGCAATTTTATTTCAAACCTAAAGCATCAGATATACGAAGTCCCGTTTTATACATTACCCATACTACAGGAATTATTTCTTTATGAAGATTATTTATATGCTTAGACAATTGGCTTAAAATGAAATCTGGTACATAGTCAATTTGGTCATAAGATTTTTTATTTAGTTTAGGCCTGTCTTCGGGGAAAATAAGCATTTGCAGGTTTATAAATTATTACATTTACACACAATTAAATAAGTATAACTTAATTTTTTAATAAATAATTAAAAAATGATTGAAATTGCTTTTAATGTGTAATAGAATAGTTAATAAGAAAGAAATTAATAAATACTTAAAAAGTTAATAAATAATTATTTGTTTGGGGAGGGGAGCATAATGGCTATAAATGTAAAACGTTGTGAAAATATTGTTGCCCAAGATGCTGAAGTAGTTGGGGCTGCTTGTAGAGTACCTTATTACCCACTGGTTGTAAAATGTGGACGAGGGGCGATAATTGAAGATGCCGATGGAAATGAATATATAGATATGCTATCTAGTGCAGCAGCAACCAATGTGGGACATTCACATCCTAAAGTTGTAGATGCAATTGTTGAGCAGGCAAAAGAAGTTATTCACTACACACCAGTTTACACATATCATGAGCCTTTAGTTAAATTGGCAAAAGAGCTAACAGAAATTACACCGGGAAACTTTAAAAAGAAAGTAGTATTTGGTCTTACAGGATCTGACTCCAATGATGGAATGATTAAATTAGCCAGAGCTTATACAGGAAGAAGTAAAATAATTTCCTTTATAGGTGCTTATCATGGCTCCACATACGGCTCCATTTCACTTTCTGCTATAAGTCTAAATATGCGCAGAAAAATTGGACCGCTAGTTCCAGATATTTATCATATAAATTATCCTCATTGTTATCGCTGTAAGTTTGGTAAAAAAGAAGAAAGCTGCAACTTAGAATGTCTTCAAGATTTTGAAGATAAATTTAAAAGTTATTTGCCGCCAGAAGAAGTAGCTGCAGTAATAATGGAGCCTATACAAGGAGATGCAGGACTTATTGTGCCTCCACAAAAGTATATTAAAAAGTTATATGACTTGTGCAAGAAAAATGGAATTTTATTTGCTGTTGATGAGGTACAGCAGGGCTTTGGAAGAACAGGAAAATGGTTTGGAATAGAAAGCTTTGGAGTTGAACCGGATATAATAGTTATGGGAAAATCAATAGCTTCTGGAATGCCGATGAGTGCAATTGTTGCAAGAGCGGAGATTATGGAAGCGGTAGGACCGCCTGCACATGCTTTTACAACTATGGCAAACCCTATATGCTGCAAAGCTGCTCTTGCCACAATTAATGTAATAAAAGAAGAAAAACTCTTAGAACATTCTAAAAATTTAGGTGAATATACAAAAGAACGTTTTAATAAGATGAAGGATAGATATTCACTAATTGGAGACGTTAGAGGTGTCGGATTGAATATAGGTGTTGACTTAGTTAAAGATAGAGACACAAAAGAAAGAGCACAAGAAGCTGCGGCAAAAATTTGTTATAGATGCTGGGAAAAGGGAGTATTGCTCACCTTTTTTGCAAACAATGTATTACGTGTTCAACCGCCACTCGTAATAACTAAAGAGCAAATTGATAAAGCACTTGATGTTATTGAGGCTTCAATAGTGGAATATTTAAGAGGGGACATTTCAGACGAAGTGCTTAAGGTAGCCAAGGGCTGGTAGGTAAAAAATGCTAGGAGTTGTACCTAGCATTTTTATTTTACACAGGTTTGTTAAATCTAACGGAGCCAATCAGGATTACCGGGTACAAAAGGCTTATTACCATACTTTTTTCTAAATTCACCAATAACATTTGCTATAAGTTCAGGATTATCTTTAAAAGTATCTATATCTTTTATAACTTCTATGTTTTGGCTAAAAGGACAACTTGATATACACATACCACAATCAGTGCCGGTGTATGTCCATTTAATGTAACAAGTTTCTTGTTCTGTTTTCCAATTGAAATTACTATTACATTCTTTTTTAGTTTCAGTTGATATAGAGTGAGAAGGGCAGATTAATGCACAGTTTTTACATAGTTCACAAAAGTCTTCAAGACCAAAGGATACAGGTTCGTCTACTTCAAGTTCTAAATTGGTAGTAACAACTCCTAGCCTAAGTCTAGAACCAAGCTCTTTATGTGTAAGCATGCTGTTTCTTCCTATTTCCCCAAGTCCTGCATCTTTAGCTACTAAAACAGGCATAAGTAAATAGTTTGCATCCATATGATTTCTGGCATCAAAGCCTAAACTTCTTATGTAATAGCTAAGAACCATACCTATTATAGCTGCATCTACGTAGCACTTAGAGGTTTCTATAACCTCCGCAATCATAGGCCCTCTATTTATCATATCTTTATCCATTTCAACTGCGAAAACTATACCATATTTATGATCCGATTTCACTTCTTTCCCATAAACCTCAGGGTGTCTACCTCTATGAGTGTAAAAATGGTAATCCTTAAGCTCTGTGATTCCCACTAATTTTGCTCCATAATGCTTAGCAAAGCCTTTTATTCTTTTAGTTATGATTTTTTTATTACCTTCAATTTTTATTGGATTAACATCACCTTCACACAGGTGTCTTATATCACCTAAGAAATCAAAGGCACAACTTGCCATAGGAGAGTTTAATGAACTATAAGTCATAGTGTCTTCATCGCAGAGACGAGGTCTAGTTCTTATGCTGTCATCAATAGCTTTTTTATCAGGATTTCTATTATAATAATCTTCATAAACATCAGTATCTTTTTGATAATTTACTCTAGAAAACATTACATCTCTTTCGTCAACTCTTTTCATTAGTATACCCCCAAAAACAATTGAATTTTATGCTTTTAGTATACTATCAAAATAATGAAGTTTCTATATATTTCAATTTTTTTATTTAAATAGCAGTAAATTTAATTGTGTATGGAGGAATTAAATCTAATTTATAGAATTTGTATTTATATAAATATAATTCTAAATAAGGAGTATAACACAAAATTTTAGTATAATTTACAGTAGAGTAATACGGTTTACTATTGAAATGGTAAAGAAGGAGAAAGGTATGAATAGAAAAAAACTTAAAATTTTTGGAATAATATTGGGGGTTATAGTTGTTTTGTTATTAGGGACATGTATTTATGTATATGCTAAAAGTCCTATAACTGCATATAAAAGTAAATCCTATAGATCTAGTGGGAATGTAGTGTTAGATAAAAAATTGACCAAATTAGAGGTAAAAGAAGATGTAGAAAAGCTGATAAATACAACGGAAAGTACACATCCAATTTTTTTGGAAGGAAAAACAGAAAAGTATAAAAAAGCGATGGAGAGATTTTCAAAAGAGACAGATAAGGATATGACTACAGCTGAGTTTCAACTTTCTGTTAGTAGATATTTATCGGCAATACAAGATGGTCATACTAGAGTTTGGTTTGAAGAGGATCAATACTTAAATATTAATTGGAGATATTTAAAAGGTAATTTAGTTTTACTTGATAAAAATAATAAACCAACAAATAAAATAGTAAAAAAAATTAATGGTGTAGAAATAAATAAGGTTATGGATGCAATTAAAGATTTGTTTCCAGCAGAAAATTACGCAGCTGAAATTAGTAATAATTCTACTTATTCAAAGGGAAAGATGGTGCTTACTAATTCCGGTGTCGATTGTTCAAAGGACATGTTTGTAACTGTGAGAAGTGAAGCAGGAGAAGAAAATATCAAAGTAGACTTTGGCCAAGAGAATAGTTCTGAAAGCATAAATAGCAAAATTTCAAGTAAAAAAATTAATGATAAAACAGTATATGTAAAATTAGGTATTTGCGAAGTTAATGAAGACTTAAACAGGGTTGTAACAGACTTAAAAGAGGGTATTAATAATAATGTAAAGAATGTAATAATAGATGTTAGGGATAATCCAGGAGGAGACTCGCGGGCCTGCAATATGATACTGGACTCCCTTAAAATAAAGCCAGGACATTTTGGATCTATAATAAGATTTTCTCCATTAGCACAAGAACGATATGGGTATCTAAGAAAAAGTGGGTATATAGCTTATGATAGAAGTAATGAGGTTGTGAAAAATAAAGATATAAACTTATATGTTATTACAAATGAAGAAACTTTTAGTTCAGCTCAATGGTTAGCTACATTGGTTAGGGATGGAAATTTAGGTACTATAGTTGGACAGCCAAGCAGTAATATGCCTTCTTCATTTGGGGATGTATTAAATTTTCAACTGGATAACTCTAAGTTAGAAATTCAAATTTCATACAAAAAATGGACTAGACCAGATAAAAGCAAGGATAGTGAAAGGGCATTACAACCAGATATTGAGGTAGAGTATCCAGAAGATGCATTAAATAAAGTTTTTAAATTAATAGGTGTATAAATAATAAAATGACTAACTTTTAAACTACTATATATGTAAGTAAGTACGGATTTACACCTACTCGTGTAGGAGGATTTAGCTTTGAGGAGTTTGCTGCAGATATAAATAATTATTTTGAAATTTGCAATAGAAGTACCATGATTATTCCGCAATGTGAGCCATTAGGTTGTCTGGAACATTTGCACTAATTTATGCTGGAAGTGAGGAAGCTGCAAAAAAATATTTTCAAGATGGTTTTAATGGTGTAGCTTATGACATGGATACTAGGGTATATATTAATGCCTATAGAAATATAATTAAAAATATTAAGTCTTAAAAAGTGCATAGAGTGTCATCAAAACCATATTTTTGTGTTATACTTTTCATGAGAACATATAAGTATTGAAAGGAGATTAATATAATGAAAGTATCTGAAAGACTTAAAAAATTAAGAGCCTTGATGGTAGAAAAAAATATTAATATGTATATTGTACCTACTGCTGATTTTCATCAGAGTGAATATGTAGGTGAACATTTTAAAGCTAGAAAGTACATAACAGGTTTTACAGGTTCTGCAGGAACTGCTGTTATTACAATGGATAGTGCAGGGCTTTGGACAGATGGAAGATATTTTCTTCAAGCTGGAAAACAACTAGAAGGAACAACTGTTGAATTATTTAAAATGGGTGAGCCAAAGGTTCCAACTATAGAAGAATACATAGAAAGCACTCTTCCTGAAAAAGGAACACTTGGATTTGATGGCCGTGTTGTTGCTATGGGAAGTGGACAAGTTTATGAAGAAATTGTTCAAAAGAAAAATGGATCTATAAAATATGATTGTGATTTAATTGATGATATATGGGAAGATCGCCCATCACTTTCTGAAAAACCAGCATTTGCCCTTGATGTAAAATATACTGGCGAAACTACAGCTTCAAAATTAAAACGTGTTAGAGAAGCAATGGAAGTTGCAGGTGCAAACGCGCATATAATTACATCTTTAGATGATATAGCATGGCTTCTTAACATCCGTGGAGACGATATTGAATTCTTCCCTCTGATTTTAAGTTATGTAATCGTTACGATGGATGAAGTACATCTTTTCATAAATGAAAATAAGCTAAGCGTTGAAATAAAAGCAGATCTTATGAAAAATGGTGTAACAGCTTTCCATCCATATAATGATGTATATGAAGAAGCTAAAAAATTCACTGCAAAAGATGCATTATTAGTTGACCCTGTTAGAATGAATTATGCATTATATAACAACATCCCTAAAGATGTTAAAAAAGTAGAAAAAGAAAATCCATGTGTTTTATTTAAAGCTATGAAAAACCCAACTGAAATTGAAAATATTAAAAAAGCTCAAATTAAAGATGGAGTAGCACACGTAAAATTTATATACTGGCTGAAGCAAAACGTAGGCAAAGAAAAAATTACAGAAATGAGCGCAGCTAATAAATTAGAAGAATTACGTGCAGAGCAAGGAGGATTTATCCGTCAAAGTTTTGAACCAATATGCGCATTTGGTGAGCACGGCGCTATCGTACACTATACTTCTTCTCCTGAAACTGATGTAGAACTTAAAGAGGGATCTTTATTCTTAACAGATACAGGAGCTGGATTCTATGAAGGCTCTACTGACATAACAAGAACTATTGCATTTGGAGAAATACCACAAACAATGAAGGATCACTTTACTTTGACTGTACAAAGTAATCTTCGTCTTGCTCATGCAAGATTCCTTTATGGATGTAATGGTATGAATTTAGACATACTTGCACGTGCTCCATTCTGGGATAATAACTTAAACTTCAACCATGGAACAGGTCACGGTGTTGGATATTTAATGAATATTCACGAAGCACCAACAGGATTTAGATGGCAGTACCGTGCACATGAAGTTCACCCAATTGAAGAAGGCATGGTGCTTACTGATGAACCAGGAATATATATTGCAGGTTCTCACGGAGTTAGAATTGAAAATGAACTTCTTGCATGCAAAGGCGAGAAAAATGAATATGGTCAATTTATGTACTTTGAGACAATTACTTATATACCTATAGATTTAGATGCAGTAAACCCTGAAATGATGAGTGCACAAGAAAAAGCGTGGTTAAATGAATATCATAAGGTAGTATATGATAAAATTTCACCATACTTAAATGAAGAAGAAAAAGAATGGTTAAAAGAATATACTAGAGAAATCTAATAAATAAAATCAATCGAGTAGTAGAAAACAATTATTTTTCTACTACTCGATATTTAATTGCAAATATTAGCGTTGAGCTTCATACTGTCTTAAAAGCTTAACAAATAACTCAGGAACTTTTTCCATATTTTCAGGAGATTCTATGAAAGCAATACGGAACTGTGTGTTTCCTGGGTTAGGTTCACCTGGCTTAATGTCGTAGAAACCTTTTAAAGGTGCTACTAGAAGAGTTGTATCTATGCCATTGTAATTTACTGAACCTTTTTGCGCGCAGTATAAAACAAAGTCGATTGAATCAAATCCTGATTTTACAACATTTCTAACATCAATTACTGAGTATATAGATGCATCAGGGCTAGAAACTATAAGACTAGGTTCTAGTTTCTTCATACCATCATATAATTTAAACATTATTCCTTTGTAATAGTCACGAAGACCTTTGCACCATCCAGCAATGCTTTCCTTGCTTTCATGCGCTAGTGCTCCGAATATATACTGACCGATTACATTAGCACATAGATTTGCAGTGTATTCAGCTACTGATTGAGTATGGTACTCTGAATTATCAGTGATTACAGCCCCGATTCTTAAACCACAGGCATTCCATACCTTTGATGCAGTTTCGATGCTTATTCTTCTGCCTTCTATACCAGGTACATCTGCGTCAGTTAATCCCCAGATGCTTACTAGATCAGTGTTTTCATCATAATACAATTCACGATAAGCTTCGTCGCTTACCATCCACATATTATATTTTACGCATAGTTTAGCAAGCTCTTTAAGAGCTGGATAATCATAGAGCTGACCTGTAGGATTGTCGTAAGGTATTACAAGAAGTGCTCCAGGATTGTGCTCTTTAATAGTTTCTTCAATTTTATCTAATTCTGGAAGACTGAACTTTCCATCTTCGTTTAAATGACGTTTTACTGTAACAGTTTTACGTCCAATTCTTTCTGCAAAAGAAATATAATTTGTATAGGCTGGGTCAATCATCATAAGAGGTCTGTCCCCAGTGCCTGCATCACCACAAACGCCAAGTAATAATAGCTCCATACCACTGGATCCGCCATCAGTTACCTGAACAAATAATTTGCTAGTATCAAAACCTTCGCACTTAAGAATGTTTTTAAAAGCATCCTGAGCCTCAGCTACACCAGCAGTACCTGAATATCTTATGACACCCTTTGCAAATGGACTTTCAGGTGCATTTAATTCAAACATTCTTTTCTGCATAGCAGGATTTGTTGGAAGTGAAACGTTTCCAATTGCGACATTGATTAATGCTGGTTTTTCTTTACGTTCTGCAAATCTCATCTGGCCAAGTCTTACGTCTGATGGCATCCTTTTTTGAAATGATCTGATAATACTGGTTTATTCATTTGTAAAATTCCTCCCCAAAATGTAATTTATAATGTGTGTATAGTATTTATTACTTAAATAATTTTATTATAATAACTTTACTATTGGACATTAATTATTTACACTGATTATAGTATAAGTGCTTAAGCTTTAAAACTGTTTTTATAAAAATTCATAAAATTTAATGTTATTTGCAATTTTGTGCTAAATTAATTAATATAATAAAGCTTTAGTACATATAGAAAATAATAATTTTGTGTAGAAATTGCTTAATACTAAATTTAGTAAGCTCAGACAGTATGAATGTCTGAGCTAAGTTGCTTTCTATCAATGAGCAAATTAATCTAGCTTAATATTGGCTTAGTTCAATAAATTTGTCAATATCTTCTTCAATGGTTTTTAATGAACTTCTCCAAAAATCTATATTATGAATATCTATATTCATAAGCTTAGCCACATCATATAGCTTCATTTTTCCTGTCACACTTAGAAGTTTATTATAGTCTTTTACAAAGTCCTTACCTGTTTTTAAGTATTGAGCATATAATCCCTTTGAGAATAACAAACCAAAGGCATATGGGAAGTTATAAAAATTGTAGTCGCTATCATAATAATGAGGTTTACATATCCACATATAAGGATGAAGATATTTCTCATCAAGAGCGTCGCCATAAGCTTCTTTTTGGGCAGTTATCATTAAAGAATTAAGTTCTTCGGAGGATAAAGAACTATTTTCTCTATGTTTAAATAATTCACTTTCAAAGAAAAATCTGCTGTATATATCAACTATTACTTGAGCACAATCACTTATTTCACTTTCTAGTATTGAAAAGGCTTCTTCCTTTGTTGCAGATCTTATTGCTGCTTTTTTTACTATAGTTTCGCAGAATGTTGAAGCGGTTTCTGCAATAGGCATTGGATAATCACTATTTAATATACTTTCATTATTTAAACATTCACCATGATAGCCATGACCAAGCTCATGAGCAAGAGTAACTACATCAGTAAATCTGTCACCATAATTAAGCATAAATCTGCTCTCACCTATAGCATGAATATTATTACAGAAAGCGCCTCCCACTTTTCCTTCCCTAGGTTTTACATCAATCCAATTATTATCAAAAGCTTTCTGTGCATAGTTTGCAAGTTCGTCACTAAAGGTTTTGAAGTTTTCATAGACAAAAGCTTTGCCTTTTTCATAGGGGAATTCCATATCAACTGTACCTATTGGGGCAAATATATCATAAAATGCTAACCCATTTTCTTTTTTTAGAAGTTCTCCCTTTCTTTTAAAGTACCTTCTAAAGCTAGGAAAGCTCTCTTTCATGGCAGCAAGCATAGCCTCTAAGGTTTCTTTATCCATTCTTGAGTTTAATAAAGACTCTTCCAAAGGTGATTCATATCCTCTCATTTTAGATATAGTTATAACTTCACCTTTGATTCCATTTAAACAGGCAGCCACAGCATCTTCTATTTTTTTGTAAGAATTAATTTCTGCTTCATAAGCTTTTTTTCTAAGTGATTCATCCTTATCATAGGCCATATTTCTTATAACAGTAAGAGGAAGCTGCTTTTTTTCTCCATTAAGTTCTATATCTACTTTTAATGAGGAAGTTAACAAGTCTCTTAGCTTAGACCATGAGCTAGAGCCTGTGTTTTTCATTTTAGCTATTACTGCTTCTTCTTTATCACTTAATAAATATTTATTGGTTTGCTTTATTTCCCTTAAATAAAAGGAATGTTCTTTTAATAAATCTGATTGTTCTACAATACTATCTAGGTTATCAATTTTTCCAATCCAGCTTTTTATCTTGGATTCTCCCTGTGCTAAAGAGGAAGCCTTTTGTTCTAAGCTTTCTAAGTTTTTTAATGCTGCCTTATTATTAGTTTCGACGCTTAGAGTAAGTTCACAAAAGGAAAATAGCTTGCTAAATAGCTTTTCTTGATAGCTTATTTTGTTTATATAGTCTTCTAGCTTTGAATCAACATTGTCGTAGTTCTCTGTAATATGATCTACCCAATCACTGAAACTTTCGATATATTTTACGCACTCACTTAAATCTTGTTTAAAGTGTTCGCTTTCAAAGGATTCATAGAGTTCTTTTAGACTCCAATTTAGACTCATATTTAGTACCTCCTAGAAATAGATTTGATATAGTTAATATTAACATTATTATGTATTATATGTAATAACTAAATTTAAAATAATATAATGTATAGCATCATATTGAGATGCAAGGTACTTGTCATATATCTAAGCGAATATTAAAATGTAAATAGGATTTTAAGTTTTATCCGATGTCTATCGCCACTAACACCGCAACGCACTCTGTGAAAGCGATTCGCACCAAATCAGCACGCTGTGTAAGCGATCATCTCAAAATCATAGATTTTGGATGTCTGCTTAACATTTGGGCTCTCTGCTTTTCTTAAAGTTGGGGATAAGTGGCGCTACGACCCTGGATAACGGCTTCTAAGCTTCAGATGGAGGTTAAATGCCTAAATGGCATTTAACGGGCAGAATTGCCCAGTGGTCGTAGACAAAACTCCACCTGAAGCCAAGAATCCTGTTTATATGAGATGTATTATTTTAGAGGTGTATTATTTTATTTCAAGCCTAAGATTTGTTATCCGAATCTAGAGAATCCTATCTTCGGCTTATGGATGATAAGATTCAACAGCGATAGAATAAGCATACATTTGAAGGGAGCTAAATATGCCTATTTTTAGATTAAGTGACGATTTAATATTTCCCCATCCTTCTCTTGCAGAGGAAGATGGGCTTTTAGCAGTAGATGGTGACTTGTCCCCTGAGAGATTAATCCTTGCATATCGTAATGGAATATTTCCATGGTTTTCGGAGGATGAGCCAGTACTATGGTGGTCTCCTGATCCAAGGTTTATTCTCTATCCAAAGAATATTAAGGTTTCTCACTCTATGAAAAAGCTGCTTAAAAAGAATACATATAAAATTTCCTTTGATACTTGTTTTAGAGATGTTATATCAAATTGTTCGAATTTAAGAAAAGAAAGTGGTACATGGATCACTAATGATATGATAGAAGCTTATTGTAAGCTTCATGAACTTGGCTATGCACATTCTGTGGAAGCTTGGTATGAAGATAAATTAGTTGGTGGATTATATGGTATAAGTATCGGAAAATGCTTTTTTGGAGAATCTATGTTTTCAACTATGAGTAATGCATCAAAGGCTGCTTTTATTACTCTTTGTAAGAAACTAGAGGAGAAAGAATATATTATGGTAGATTGTCAGGTTTATACTGAACATCTTGAAAGCTTAGGGGCAGTAAATGTTTCAAGAGAAAAATTTTTAGAGCTTGTGGAAGAGGGGATTAATGTCAGAATATAAAACTTTACATTGTTCAATATTAGAATATACAAATTGAATTTGGAAGAATTGTAAGTAATTATGATGTTTTAGTTTAATATTATAAGATGAAGTAATATCAGTATATGGGATAATCGGAAAGGTGATGATGTAATGGCAGTAAAAATTTTAACAGATAGTACAAGCTATATAGATAGGACTATTGAAAATCAATTAGATATAAAAGTAGCTTCTTTAAACGTAATATTTGGAAAGGAAAGTTTTAAAGAAAGAGAGATAGATAATGAAGTTTTTTATAAAATGATGGAGGAAAAAGGTATTCCAACTTCTTCACAACCTTCTGTACAGGAACTATATAATGAGATGGAGAAAATTGTGCAAAATGGAGATTCTATTCTTTGTATTTTTATATCATCACATATGAGTGGTACCTATTCCACTGCACACACGGTAAGAGAAATGATTCTAGAGGTATATAAAGATGCTGAGATAGAAATAATAGATTCCACTTCAAATTCTATGCAGCTTGGTTTTTCAGTAATCGTAGCTGCAAGGGCCGCATTCAGAAGGTAAAAACTTAGGTCAAGTTAAAGAAATAGCACAAGAAAATATAAGGAGAAGTAGATTTCTATTTATTCCAGATACACTTAAATATCTTCAAAAAGGTGGAAGGATTGGTCGTGCAAGTGCTTTAATCGGTAATTTTTTGAAAATTATTCCTATTTTAACTGTAGAAAATGGGATAACAACAGTCTTAACAAAGGTTAGAACAAAGAAAAAAGCAGTAGTCACAATGATTGATAAGATGTTTGAGGATATTAAAAAGTATGGATTAGGAGAAATTGTTGTACATCATATTAATGCTTATGATGAAGCTCTAGAGTTTGCAGGGGAATTAGAAGAAAAACTAAAAATTAAAATTGGAATATGTTCAATAGGACCAGTTATTGGAACTCATGTTGGGCCTGGCGCCATTGCTATTGTGTATTATACAGAAAGAAATATGAGATAATTAAAATTATACAATAAATATTTTATTTTTTTCTATCCTTGTAATGGGGGCACATCTTAGAACAGCTTCCACAGCTGCTGCATTGTTTGCCGTTATTTTTTATTTTTTTATACATAATATAAACAGCAGAAACAATTATTGCAGCAGCGATAAAAACCTCACAAAAATTCTTAAAATCCATAAAAATACCTCATTCCTATATTATAAAATAAAAATGAAACTATCCAAGCGGTAGCAAATTGGTAACACACAGAGGTTAAAGCCATCTTAGTACCAAATTCCTTTTTTAAAGTTATTACAGTTGAGGCGCAAGGAGTATATAAAAGAATAAAAAGTAAAAAGCTTAAGGATGACATTGTATTAAAATGCTGTACTATAGTTGTTGAGAGATTACCTCCATATAAAACTCCCAAGGTACCTGCAATAACTTCTTTACCCATTAAACCAGTAAGCAATGATACTGAGTTCTGCCAATTACCAAAGCCTAGAGGACTTAAAATAGGTGTGATTAACTTTCCTATAAATGCTAAGAAACTTTCATTTATATTTACCATACCTTTAAAACTAAAATTAGAAAGTGTCCAAGTTATAATAGACATTGAAAATATAATAGTTCCGATTTTCTTTAGAAACCCTTTACCCTTTTCCCATGTATGCATAAGCAATAAATTTAAGTCTGGCATTGTGTATGCTGGTAATTCGTCAATATATGGTTCGTAATTGGCTTCCTTTACTAGAAGTTTAAAAATTAAGCTGTAAATAAAAGCTACAAGTACACCAGTAGCATACATAAAAGCGAGAACTATAATTTCCTTTTCGTGAAAAAATATAGTAGCAAAAAGCATATAAACGGGAAGCTTTGCATTACAGGACATAAGCGGTATCAGTAGTGCCGTAATACTTCGCTCTCTTTCATCTTCAATGTTTTTGGCAGCTATTAAAGCTGGTACAGAACACCCAAAGCCTATTATCATTGGCATAAATGACTTACCAGATACTCCACCCATATTCATAATTCTATCCATAAGGAAGACAACTCTATTCATATATCCGCAATCTTCTAAAAAGGATAATATAGAAAATAGTGTTAATATTACTGGAAGAAACACTAATACTGAACTTACACCTGATATAACCCCATCGATTAAAAGTGACTTAAACCAAGGACTTTGATGAGATAATAGTTTATCAACAAGTGGTATTGTATAGTCAAAAAGCGCACTTCTTAAAATATCAGAAAGAGGAGTGCCTACCCAGGAAAAAACTATCTTAAAAATAAAGAAAACAATACAAACAAAGATAGGATAAGCTAAGTATTTATTTAAAATAATCTTATCTATTTTTTCAGTTATGTTAACTATATTATACTCCTTAATACTTACACAAGACTCTAATATTTGTTCTATATAGGAATATATATGTTTTTCAGTCTTTATGCTTTCAGGTAGGGGATTAGGCAGTGAAAAATTAGCTTCTTTTATATATTTATGTATAACCCTCGCCTGATGTTTATTAAGTTTATCTATAGGTATAATTTTAATTCCTAACATATGTGAAAGATTCTCGTGATCTACATATATGCCATTTTTTTTAGCTTTATCAATGGTATTTAAAATCATTATCATTGGTATATTTAGCTTAGTTAACTGCAAAGTTAAATAAAGGTTTCTTTCTAAGTTTGCAGCATTTACAATGTTAATTATCAAGTCCACTTTATTTTCTTTTATAAAATCAACAAATAATGCTTCCGTTTTAGAATTAGTATCTATAGAATAAATTCCAGGAAAAGCAACTATTTTAGTATTCTTATCTATAAATCCTTGTTGCTTATCTATTTTAGAGTTTCCTTCTTCATCTGATTTTTGCTGCACATGAGCAATTTTATTAAAAATAGTTTCTTGTCCAACATTTGGATTACCAATTAAAGCACAAACAGCCATATTTTGCTCCTTATCTATAAGTCTTTTTATAATTAAGTTATTTTATTGCATATTTATGGCACACTAAAATGCACATACCACAATTATTACATAATTTTGTATTAATATATCCACATTCATTAATTATAGTGATAGCTCCCATAGAACAAGAGTTTTCACATTTTCTGCATCCAACACATCTTTCATTGTCAATTTGTAAAGAATTTTTATTTTCCATAAATGCCCACCTTGTTATTTTATTTATAAGCAAACATACTAGTGTTTCGGATTAATTTAAATACGAGATATAAGTTCTTTATTTGTTTTCACTATACTAATTATATCAGCACAATGGCAGTACATGAAAGTCATTCCCATAATAAATATTAATTTATGCTTATATAAAATAGTAAAAAATAGTTTTGTGGGGTATAATGTAATATTATAGTAACATAGAAATTTTATAGAATGGCAGGGGACTTAAAATATATGAAGAGATTAAAAATAACAACATTAATTGTGATGTTAATAGCTATAGTTATTTCGTCAGCAGTATATATAAATAGAACTGCATCAAAATCTGATAATTCTAAAAAAAATGAAAGCACTGCAACTACAAAAGTACCTGAGGACGATAGTCTTACATTTTCTGTTTTAGGAGATGTGCATGGGAATGCTGGTAAGTTAGATAATGCCATTAATGATTTGCACAGTGTAAAAGAAAATATGGATGCAATGATATTAAATGGCGATAATGTGGATCAAGGCCTAAAAAGTCAGTATGATGCAATAAAAAACACCTTAAATAAAGATCATGAAATATTACCTAAAACCATAATTAAAAACATCGGCAATCATGATTATTTTGATTATCAAAGAGGACCAAATAAACCTGAGGATGTTGAGAGATTTAAAAACATGTATTTGGATTTCGCTGGTGAAAAGTCAGTATATCATGATACCTGGATTAAGGGGTATCACTTTATATCTTTAGGGTCTGAATCTGGAAATACAAAGGAATTAGGTGCAGTAAATGCCTTTTTATCTCAAAAGCAATTAGATTGGTTAAAGGAAAAATTAGCTGAAAAACACGAAAAGGGAAAACCTATTTTTGTATTTTTACATCAGCATTTAAGCACGAGCATAAAGGGATGGATAGGAGTAGAGCAGAGGAGAGAACTTAATAAAATTTTATCATCATATCCTGAAGTTATCTTGTTTACATCCCATACCCATGTTTTGTTAAGTGTAGATAATATAAAACAAAATCAGCCTTTTACTACAGCTCACACAGGAGCGGTAAGTTACGCTATACTTCCAGAAGATTATAAAATAAAGAGACTTTATGATGAGATCCAAGGCTTATATGTGGAAGTAAAGGGAAACAAGACTACTATTAAAGGAAGAGATTTTGCAAAAAATCTTGGATATTTTCAAAAGAGATTTCAAGTGCAAGCGAATAAGTTTTAAAGAAAAGATTTTATATATATTATTATAGAGTTTCAAACTAGAAAATCGACTTACACAAAGGGATATGTTTCCAAAGCAGAAGGTAGATTTAAAAACTTTAGACTAGCTAAAAGTTTTTAACGTACTGAAGCTTTGAAACATATCACGGAGTGTAAGTCAATTTTCGTTTTTTTAACTCTATAATTTTATAATAGAAGTATATTTTCTTTTTCACACTCTTCAATCATTTCTTGTGGCCATAAAGCTGCTTGAACTTCGCCTATATGAGCCTTTCTTAAGAAGAACATACAAATTCTTGATTGACCTATACCGCCACCGATTGTATATGGAAGCATTTTGTTTATAAGCATTGTGTGATATTCAAGTTCTCTTCTGTCTTGACATCCACTAAGCTCTAATTGTCTTATAAGAGCCTCTTCATCAACTCTTATACCCATTGATGATAGTTCAACAGCTCTATCAAGAATTGGATACCAGAAAAGTATATCTCCATTTAATTCCCAATCATCATAATCTGGTGATCTACCATCGTGCTTTTCTCCTGATTCTAAAGTCTTACCTATCTGAGATATGAATACCGCTCCAAATTCTTTTGCAATAGCATCTTCTCTTTCCTTTGGAGTAAGTTCCGGATATTTATCTTCAAGTTCTTGTGAAGTTATAAATGTGATTTTCTCAGGTAGTATTTCTTCTATCGCAGGATATAACTGGTGAATAAATTCTTCTGTATCCTTAAATGCTTTATAAATAGATTCTACTGTGCTTTTTAATGTTCCCATTGTCCTATCTGTTTTGTTTATAACTTTTTCCCAATCCCATTGATCAACATATATTGAATGAAGGTTATCGAGATCCTCATCTCTTCTTATAGCATTCATATCTGTGTAAATTCCTTCTCCGACCTCAAAGCCATATCTTTTAAGTGCTATTCTTTTCCACTTTGCAAGTGACTGAACGATTTCTATATCTGAATCATCTATTGCTTTTGCATCAAAAGCTACAGGTCTTTCAATACCATTTAAATTGTCGTTTACACCTGTACTGCGTTTTACAAATATAGGTGCTGAAACTCTTGTAAGTCTAAGCTCTTCTGCAATTCTTTTTTCGAAAAAATCTTTAAGCTTCTTTATTCCAATTTCAGTTTCTATTATATTATGAACTGGTTTATATCCTTCCGGTTTGATTAATGAACTGTACAACATTTCCATAATTTTTTCCTCCCACAAATTGATAATTTAAATTACTATGTTTTTTACAATAAAAAAAGCCTTTTCATCCCATAAAAGGGACGAAAGGCAAACTTCCGCGGTACCACCCAAATTAGCTAAATAGCTCACTTTAAATCAGTACAGAATAAAAATTCGATACTGTCCAATATTTAACGGGTTGGCTCCGTCTAAGCCTACTTTCAAAAGATTTCGGTTAGAAACTCCGAGACGTTCTTCATATATAGGTATCATATCAGGCTTCCACCATTCCCGACTCTCTATAAATATCCCTATAACTACTCTTCTCTTCATAGTATTTAAGTTCGTTGTATTTATTATTGTTAACTGTTGAGTAAATTATAATTCTATTTTTAAAATATGTCAATATTAATTTTTCATTTTTTTAATAAAATTATTGGAGAAATGAAAATAAATATATAGATTTAATCTGATGTTTTTATCATTTAAGCAATAATTTTAACAAATTGCTATTTCTTGAGTGTCAAAAAACTTGAGTTTAAAAGAAAACATTCTTTAAATACCTATAAGTTCAAAATTAAACGCTTCAAGCTAATTGGCAATAAAGAGAAAATATTTTAAAACTAGAGAGTTATATTTCCTAGGAAATAAATGTATTTCATTCCATTAATGGGGTGAAAATTAATGTTCTTTTCGTGCATATATTGAAGAATTCTATAGAGCAATAGAATAATTTATGATACTATAATTTTTAGAACATGCTTTAAAGGAGGACAAATAACATGATAAAGCTTATTGCAACTGACATGGATGGTACTCTGGTAAATGATCAAGGAAAAATAAATGAAAAGATATTTGATTTAATAAATAATCTAAATGAAAAAGGTATAAAATTTTTAGCAGCAAGTGGACGATCTTATGATCAGCTTAATAAAAACTTTGAAAAAGTAGATACAAATATGTTATTTATTGCACATAATGGCGCTCTCATAAAATATAATAGGAACGGTAAAACATTGTATTCAAATTGCATTTCCCAAGAGGATATACAGGAAGTAATAAATTTTGAGCGTGAATTTGGTGAAGAGTTGTTTTTATTTGGGGCAGAAGATGGATATATAGTAAATCCATCGGAGACAATATTACATCAATTTAATACTTTTGGAGTTAAAGCAGTAGTACTAGAATCTTTTAGTGAAGTAAAGGTTCCTATTTATAAAATGACCTATTATGCAAAAGATGGGGTAAAAGCACCTATGCTTCAATACTTAAGAAATAACCTTAATGATAACCTTGAATTTGTTGTATCAGGGGATTGTTGGATAGATATAATGAACAAAGGAGTAAGTAAGGGAAATGCCATAAAAATACTTCAGGAAAAGTTTAAAATAGAAGAGAAAAATACAATGGTTTTTGGGGATTATTATAATGATCTAACTATGTTTAAAACAGCACACTATAGCTATGCTATGGAGAACGCTCCAGAAGATGTAAAAAAACATGCTAACTTTGTAGCTAAAAGTAATAATGATGATGGTGTTTATAATGTAATTTATAAGTATGCATCTTCAATTTAAAAATACTTAACTCAGAAGTGGGAGTGTTTTAAAATCAGAGTTTCATACATTTTCAGCTGGCTAGATTTATTTCAATATGAAGTATATAATTAAAATGTCCTTGGGAAAAATTAAGAAAAGGATAAGAAAATAAATTAAAGGTGGTACTATATGAGAAACTTAAAAATGTCAATTGAGTATGACGGAACTAGATATAAAGGATGGCAAAAACAAAAAGGAGATATTCCAACTATACAAGCTAAAATAGAAAATGTATTATCTAAAATGACAGGAGAAGATATTCAAGTAGTAGGTTGCGGAAGAACTGATTCAGGAGTACATGCTGAAAATTATATAGCAAATTTCCATACTAATTGTACTTTAACTGTAGATGATATGTTAAATTATTTGTATGAATTTTTGCCTGAAGATATAGTAGTAAAGTCCATGAAAGATACAACAGAAAGATTTCATGCAAGATATAATGTGAAATCAAAAACTTATGTATATAGAATAAATAATAATAGATTTAGAAACGTATTTAATAGAAAATATGCTTATCATACTGATGAAGAATTAAATCTAAATGAAATGAAAAATGCAGCAGAGGGTTTAATAGGGACTCATGACTTTAAGAGTTTTACCAGCTTAAAATCTAGCACTAAATCCACTGTTAGAACTATTAATTATATACATATAACAAAAGATGATGGAATGATAGAAATTGAGGTAAATGGAAATAGCTTTTTGTTAAATATGGTAAGAATTATTACAGGAACTCTTTTAGAAGTAGGTAAAGGCAATCTTAATAGAGATGATGTAGAAAGAATATTAAATGAAATGAAGAGGTCAGAAGCAGGGCCAATAGCTCAGGCAAAGGGCTTATGTTTAAAAAGCATTCAATACTAAAGATAAATTTCTATTAAAACAAGATTAAATTTATAAATTTAAACCTGCCAGTATAAAAACTGGCAGGTTTTTGGTATAATGTTCTTAGACAGTTATGTTTAATTCAAGAGGAATACAATTTAATTGGCAATTTTTTCATATGTAATAAAATATTGGTGTATATATTAGATAAACTTTTGATATTAAACTAATTTGCCAAGAATCCTGTTTATAGAAGATAAGCAGAGTAATGATTGCTGACTTAGAGGGGGGAATATAATGAGACTTGTGCCAATACAATATGCTAAAGCGGGAAGTTTTTTAGCGAAAACTATTTATGATGACAAAGGCGCGGTTTTATTAAGAGAAGGTGTAAAGCTTACTGAAAATTATATTAGAAGAGTAAAACAATTAGGTATATTCAGTATGTACATAAATGATGAATATAGTGATAAGGAAGTTGAGGATTTAATAAAACCAGAATTAAGGCAAAAGGCTATTAAAACTATAAAGGATACTTTTTATAGCTTTGACAAGTTCAATTTAAATACAGGAAAAAGCAGTACACAGGATAAAAAACTTATAGCGGAAAAGCAAAATTATTTTAAGTCTATTGGCGATGTTGTTAATGAACTTATGGGGGAACTTCTTGGTAGAAGAACTGTTTTAATTAATATTGTAGATATAAAAAGTACAGATAGCTATACTTATCAGCATAGTGTTAATGTGGCTGTTTTATCTTTGGTAATAGGCATACAACTACAATTAGATAAGAAAAAATTATACGATTTATGCTTAGGAGCACTTATTCATGATATAGGTAAGGCGCTAATACCAGATAGTATATTGCAAAAAAATGATAAACTTACA
Organism: Clostridium sp. OS1-26; assembly: GCF_030915445.1. Lineage (GTDB taxonomy): Bacteria > Bacillota > Clostridia > Clostridiales > Clostridiaceae > Clostridium_AM. The sequence goes on along the minus strand of NZ_CP133264.1, from coordinate 5,221,386 downwards.
GAAGAAGAAATTAAAATTGTGAGAGAACACACAAAGAGAGGATATGATTTTTTAAAAGGTAGTGTAGATATATCAGCAGTTTCCAGAATCATAGCCTTGCAGCATCATGAAAGAGAAGATGGAAAAGGATACCCAGATAAGAGAAGCAATGATGAAATAAATCAATTAGCTAAAATAGTGGCAGTTGCAGACGTGTATGATGCACTGACATCAGACCGACCTTATAGAAAAGCTATGAGTCCTAATGATGCAGTGGAATACATTATGGCAAATGGACAAACTCAGTTTAGTTATGAGGTAGTCAAAGCTTTCAGCAGATCTATAGTCCCATATCCAGAAGGCACTATAGTGAGATTAAGTAACGAAGAAATAGCAGTAGTAGAAGAAGTTTATCCTAATTTTACGCTAAGACCTAAGGTTAAAATTATAAATAGAAAAAATGAAAAAGGTGAAGACTTATATAGAGATCTTAGATGTGAATTGGGACTAGTTATAAAGGGACCAGAGTACGAAGTTGTAGGGTAATAAAACATAGAATAAGATTAGGAGAGAAATTTCTTAGTCTTTTTATTTTTTGCAGTGTTTTTTTATTAAGCTAACTTTTATAAAGAATGGGAAACAATACAATTGCGTATAGAGCAGAAGTTTCTAAAAGGCTACTTGACATTACCAAGTAGTGGGTGTATTATTAAAACATAAGCTATTATGTAATACAAAGTAGGTGATTTAGTGGCTAATACTACACAGATATTAAAAGGATTACTTGAAGGATGCATTTTAAAGGTAGTAAATAATAACGAAACATATGGCTATGAAATATGTGAGAAATTAATAGAATTTGGTTTTAAAGATATTTCGGAAGGCAGTGTATATCCTATACTTATAAGGCTTGAAAAGAAAAAATTATTATATTCTGTTATGAAAAAATCTCCTTTAGGACCTATGAGAAAATATTATTACCTTACAGAAGAAGGTGTTACCGAATTAAAGGAGTTTATATCATCATGGGAAGAAATAAAAAAAAATATTGATAATGTCTTGGGGGAGTAAACTATGTTATCTGCAATTCGATTAAAAAGAATTAGATTTAAAGAGCAGAAAAAATTGAGTGAGGGAAATCTACGTTTATATAAGAATATAACTGAGTATATTCAAAGCAGCGACTTAACACTTAGGGAAAAAGAAGAAGTTTTGCAGCAAATTATGGATATGATGCTGCAGGCTCAAATTGAAGATAAATCTATAGATTTGTTTATTGGAAAAGACTATGAGATGTTTTGTAAATCAATTATTGATGAATATAATAACAGCAAGAGCAGCGCCTACAAAATAGTTAGTTATACGCAAAAATATTTAATGTTAATGATATTAATTGTAGCTATAATGGGCTTTTCTAATATACTTAATGGTGATTCTGTTAATTTTACTATTACTATGGATCAATTTATAGAAACAAATGCATTGTGTATACTTATAATATTTATTTTAAAACTTAAAAAGCAGGGAACTGTATCGGTTCCCCCTGCATATGTTCCTGGATATATTCCAGGACATAAAAGAATCAATTCCAGAATCAATATAAATGATAAAAGCATAATAGGACCTATAGCTATTCTCATGATTATTATGTTTTGTATAAAGTTTATAATTGAAAAGCTTCTTGGATTAAATACTATGAATTATAATATTAACTTGTATGATAATATTTATTGTATAGTTACTATACTTGCAGTAGTTGGATTAATGGAAATATATAAAAGAACATGTGACAATAAATAGTTTTTGGATAAACAGAAACTATGGGCAATATAAAAACCGTACTGGAAGTGGATCCAGCACGGCTTTTTATTTATTTTACCTGCTTCAATACATAGTAGCAAGGAGTTGCTCCTCTTTCTATATAATCTCCATTTTTCCATTCGAAGAACATGTATCTTTCTCCATGTATGTCTTTTATTATATATTTAGATGCTGTTTTAACCTCTTTATTAATTATTAATCCTTGTGTCCAGGAAAGGTGTATGCTAGCTGTCTTACCATTTTCATTGGCAGCTGTACCTTCCATAAGCAAGTCTCCCTTTTCATTAAAGGTCAAATTCGATATGCATAGGTCTGATTTCCATTTTTGGACGCCTGGTTTAAAGTTTTCAATTTTTTGAACAAAGTCTACACTTTCCCATTTACCTATAACCTGAGAATCATTTACAAATGGATAGTCTATTTTGTCAGTTCTAGTTTTTACTTCTTTTCCAAACATATTAGTTGTAAGAGAAGGAGTAGAACTTATCTTTCTTAGCACATAGTATTCTGGCTTCATTCCTCTTAGAGTGTAATCGCCACTTTTCCACTCGAAGAACATATAAGTTGAGCCATTTATATCTTTGATTAGATACTTACTGTCGGTTTTTTCTACAGGATTAAGAATGTGATCTTTTGTCCAGGTGCAAGCTGTTTTTGAAACTTTACCATCACTTATAAAGTTTAATTCTTTAACATATAAATTGCCTTTAAAACTTTTAGTGTCTACTTTAAAATCCTCTACATTAGCTACAAAGTCTACACTCTGCCATCTACCGATTAGTTGAGGATCACTTACAAAAGGATAATCAATTTTATCTACATGCACAGATTTACTCTTTTTAAAGGCAGATGCTTTTGCATCTGTAAGAGCAGTGCAGCCTAAAATCAGCAAAGCTGCTAATGCAAATGCAGAGAACTTATAGGCCTTTTTATTAAATAGTTTAATCATAACAATTCTCCTTTTCACTTCAGATTTATTATTTACCATAGGGGCAGTCCCAGGTACCTGAGCAGGTTTTGAAAGTCGCTCTATAAGGCTTATGATTGTAAATCCATATTCCTTTACTTCTTCGTCCTTTGTATAGGAAAGTGCAAGGGAATCACAACAGATCTCCATGTCTTCACACATTTTTTTAAGTCCATATTGAACAATTGGATTGAACCAATGAATTATTTTTAATATGCTTATAATCCAATTTGTAATTATATCTTTACGTTTTAAATGAGATAACTCATGGAGAAATACGTATCTTAGTTTATCTACTGATAATACATCCAGAGTGTTTTCAGGAAGCAGTATTACAGGTTCAATATAACCAAATAAGGCAGGAGTTCTAATCTCTCCCGTCTCAATTAATGATATATGTTTATCAATCTTCATTTGCTGTTTACATTGTTCTAGCATTGATATAACTTCTTTGTTACAAAATTTAGGCTGCTTTTTTATTCTAGATCTCAGTTTTATATTTACCAGAACTATATATAGGCTAATTATAAATATACCAAGTAACCATATAAAAGCTAGAGTTGCTACAAATGACCAATTAAAAGATGCAGGATTACTGCTGCTAAGATTCGGTGAAGTTAAATTACCTAGTACAGCGCCTTGATTGTATATATAGCTGAGAGTATCTGTACTATATGCCACAATGCTGCCAACTTCGTTTTTTCCCATAGCAAATAATAAGTAAGGGAGCTCCCTTATTCTAGTCATAAGATTAAAAATGCTAAAAGAGCTTCTGGGTAACGTTGGCATTATCAAACGCAATACTACAATGAACCATAGAGCATATTGAAACTTTACACCTAGCTTACCTTTAAATAATTTTCTGAGCATAAGTATTAAAAGTACAAGAGTACCAGCTATAATAGATACTTGGAATATCATTTTGAACAAATCACTAAAGAAACCAATCAACTCATACATAATACTATTTCCTCTCATCTAAAATGCGCTTTAAATCTTCTATGTCCTCCTTGGATAAATCGCTTTCTTTTATAAAGTTTACTAACATGCTTTTTAAAGCACCATTATAGACCTTGCTTAAGAAGGATTGATTTTCTGCCTTTATACATTCATTTTCTTCCACTAATGAATAGTAAAGATATCTTCTTCCATCTTCTTTGAAGCCTAATACATTTTTGTTTACCAGTCTGTTTATTAGTGTTTTGATTGTTTTAGGACTCCAATTTGTACTTTCTTCTAAAGCCTTAATTATTTGATTTGAAGTACAAGGTGAACTTACCCATACAATTTTAAGCACTTCCCATTCTGCCTCTGATATTTTAGGTATTTGTTTCATAAAGAGTCACTCCTTTTTTAAAAACTACAATTGTAATCTATATTTAGTTTACAACTGTGATCCAAAGTTGTCAATATACAAATAAGTATAAATATTACATTTAAGCAGGCATCCAAAGTCTGTGATTTTCAAATGATCACTTACACAGAGTGCTGATTTTGTGATGATCGCTTAAGCAGAGAATTCAAATCTTAAGTAGATATCCCAAATTTGTGATTCGGTGATAGTCACTTACACAGAAGTGCTGATTTGAAGTGACTCGCTTACTCAGCGAGTACTCATTCGACGAAAGGAGAAGGAGTTTCATTGTAATTAACATGGAAAACAAGCATTTTTAATCCTATGTGACTGCAATATAAAAAAGCTTGCTGATAAATATCAACAAGCTCTTATTAAAGTGTCTACTCTATTAAAAGTTCATTATCTTTAAATTTTCCTATGGAGACTTTTCCGTTGGCATGTATATACATACCATTTCCTTCTCTTATATCCTTGTCCCAATCACCTATATATTTATCGCAGTCTATCCAAGTGTGAATACCTCTGCCATGGCGTAAGTCCTTTTTCCAATAGCCAACATAAGTTTCTTCGTCAGCCCAAGTAAAAATACCATATCCGCATTTTTCACCTTTTTCCCATTGACCCTCATATCTATCGCCATCAGGCCAGGTGTATATGCCATATCCATGCTGTAAATCATCTTTCCACTGACCTATGTATTTTTCACCACATGCCCAAGTAAAAGTACCTTCGCCATTCATTTCATTGTTTTCCCATTGTCCTACATATTTGCTGCCATCCTTATAAAAATAAGTTCCTTGACCATGCATTTTGCCGTCTTTACGTTCACCTACGTAATTGCCTCCGTGAACGTGTTTCTTCGGATTTTTATTATTTATTTTCAAATTAGTCAATTCTGTAGTGGATATTTTTATTTTCTTCATACTTGATTCTCCTCATATTATTAATGTTGATAGTAAGGTATAGTATTGTTAAAGGTTGAAAACCATTATCAATTACATATCACAAATTAAATTATAACACCACAATAATATATCTTCTATACTATTATAATAATATTTTCTATTTTAGGGTCTTTTGAAATTACAATACTAACCACCACATCTTAAAAAGCTTAAACGAAATTTTGAAATAAACTCTTCATACTTATCCTCCTCAACATGAAAGGCAATCAAAGTATGATGAAGTTTTAATGATCCCATCATAGACCAAACTTCATAACCTACTTCTACCTTCCAATAAGGACCCTTAAAGATTTCTTGATTTTCTGTTTTACCACCAATACTAAGAAAGTACTTTACAAAATCTTCTCTATAAATTCCACCCATTTCAAGAGTTTTTGTTACTATCATGTATATCACCTTCTTAAGCTATTTAATAGTACTAATTATAATATATACTATAAATTAGAAGTATCCAATATTCCACTTTAAAGCTATAATAGAGGACTCTTGACATAAATTTTTAAAAGATATAAAATTATGCTGAAATGAAGTAATTGGAGGGGTTTTCATGGTAAAAGAAAAAGGCAATATATCAATCAATACGGAAAATATTTTTCCAATTATAAAAAAGTGGTTGTATTCTGACAAAGACATATTTTTAAGGGAGCTTATAAGTAATGGTTGTGATGCAATAAGTAAAGTAAAAAGACTATCTTCCATAGGCGAAGCAAAGATACCTGAGGAAACAAAATATGAGGTAATTGTTTCAGTAAATAAAGAAAATAAAACATTAAAAATCATTGACAACGGCATAGGAATGACTGAAGAAGAAATTAATAAATACATAAATCAGGTAGCTTTTTCTGGTGCAGAAGACTTTATTGCGAAATATAAAGATAAAATGGATGAGTCTAACCAAATAATAGGACATTTTGGATTGGGATTTTATTCTGCATTTATGGCATCTGATAAAGTTGAAATCGATACTCTTTCCTATGTAGAAGGTTCAGAAGCTGTAAAATGGATTTGTGATGGTGGTACTGAATATGAAATAACTTCATCTGAGAGAAATGAAAGAGGAACTACTATTACGTTATATATAAGCGAAGATAGTAAGGAATTTTTAGAGGAATACAAGGTAAGAGAAGTTATCAGCAAGCATTGCTCATTTTTGCCTGTAGAAATATTTATTGAGAATGAAAATGCAAAAAGTGAGGAAAAAGATAATGAGAGACAACCTTTAAATGATACAAATCCTCTATGGTTAAAAGCTCCAAAGGATTGTACTGACGAAGAATACAAAGAATTTTATAAAAAAGTATTTTTTGATTTTAATGAACCATTATTTTGGATTCACTTAAATGTAGATTATCCATTTAATTTAAAAGGAATACTATATTTCCCTAAACTAAAACACGAATTTGAAGCAACAGAAGGCCAAATAAAATTATATAATAATCAAGTATTTGTTGCAGATAACATAAAAGAAGTTATACCAGAATTTCTACTGCTTTTAAAGGGTGCTATTGATTGTGCTGATCTTCCACTAAATGTTTCAAGAAGCTTTTTACAAAAGGATGGCAATGTTAAAAAGATTTCTAGACACATTGTAAGTAAAGTAGCAGACAAATTGACTACACTTTATAAAAATGAAAGAGATAATTACAATAATTTTTGGAGCAACATCCATATATTTATTAAATATGGATGTCTAAGAGATCAAAAGTTTTATGAGAAGGTAAAAGATATAATCGTATTCAAGACTATTAAAGGCGAATATATAACACTAAAACAATATCTTGAAGCTAATAAAGAAAAGCATGAAAACAAAGTTTTCTATGTAAATGATGAAAAGCAGCAAGCACAGTATATTAAGCTTTTTAAAGAAAATGATTTAGATGCAATTATATTGAATTCCACAATAGATAGTCACTTTATAAGCTTCTTAGAATCTAACGAAAGTGAAGTTAAATTCAATAGAATAGATTCAGATTTATCTGAAACACTAAAATCTGCAGAAGCTAATAATGATAATGAAAATAAAGAATTCAATGAAAATGTAGAAAGTATATTTAAAAGAGTATTGAACAATGATAAATTAAAAATTTCTATAGAGGCACTAAAAACTTTTGAGGTACCTGCTATGGTATTACTTTCTGAGCAGTCAAGAAGAATGTCTGAAATGAGTTCTATGTTTGGTGGTATGGATATGAAGGATATGTTCCCTTCAGAGCAAACCTTAGTTATAAATAAAAATAACATACTCATTAAAAAGCTTATTGAGCTTGATAAGATGGAAGATAAAAAAGAGGATGTAAATCTTATTTGTCAGCATATTTATGATCTTGCTATGATAAGCCATAAACAGCTTGATGCAGAGGCGATGTCACGCTTTATAAGTAGAAGTAACGAAATACTTGCGAAGATTGCAGGTTAATTTGTGAGCATATTGTAAAATTTGGAGGGATAGCTGTGAAACTAATATCATGGAATGTTAACGGCCTTAGAGCATGTGTTACTAAGGGGTTTCTGGACTATTTTAAAGAGGTGGATGCGGATATATTTTGCATTCAGGAAAGTAAATTACAAGAAGGTCAAATAGATTTAGAGCTAGAAGGATATCATCAATACTGGAATTATGCTGAAAAGAAAGGATATTCAGGTACAGCTATATTTACAAAAAGGAACCTCTAAGTGTTGCATACGGAATTAATATTGAAGATCACGATAAAGAAGGTAGAGTTATCACTTTAGAGTTCGACGATTTTTATATGATAACAGTTTATACACCTAATTCTCAGCAAGAGTTAGCTAGATTAGAATACAGAATGAAATGGGAAGATGACTTTAGAGATTATTTAAAATCTTTAGAGGAAAAGAAACCTATAATTGTCTGTGGAGATTTAAATGTAGCGCATAAAGAAATAGATCTTAAAAACCCTGGTTCAAATAGAAAAAATGCAGGATTTACAGATGAAGAAAGAGGAAAGTTTGCTGAACTTATGGATGCTGGATTTATTGATACCTATAGGTACTTTAATCCAGATAAAGAAGGAATGTATTCTTGGTGGTCTTATAGATTTAACGCTAGAAAAAATAATGCAGGGTGGCGTATAGATTACTTCTGTGTTTCAAATTCTTTAAAGGACAGATTAATAAGCGCTAATATCCACACAGAGGTTCTAGGATCAGATCATTGTCCTGTAGAACTTGTTATAAAGTAGGAAATTATAGATAATCACAATCGTAATTTATAACTACATATACAAATAATATTATATGGCCAGCAAAAATTTTTCTATAAGTCTTATATGACTATATTATATAAGACCTATAGAAAAGTTTTTGCTGGCACTTTTTTTACAGCTTATTCATTATAAACCAAGCTGAAAGTCTTCTCTTACTTTAATAAGATTGTACACAGACTATGCACATAATCTACTCTAAGCAAGATTTCACATAATCAACTGATACATCCATTCTAACAGTAATTCCTTCAGTGTCATTCATTTTTTTAATAAAACCATCAAAATCATCTTCTTCAAAATATTACTACCAAAAATAATTCCACTATCCTGTTTGTGAATAAAAGTTGACCAAGTATCTTTTGTTTGTAATGCAATACCACCTGTTAAAGTTACATTTACAAGATGTGAAGTAGCAATCATTGTATAATATCCAATAATATTTTTAACACTATGATTAAATCAATTATCGAAGTCGGATATCTATAGCTATATTAAGTATATTAAAGTTTACAATATTATGTTAAATACAGTAAAATTTTAAGTATTTTGTTATTAAGTTAATCATTAATTCAATAATGATTTTTTTAATTAAGTAATTTTATAAAAATAAATAATTAAGTTATGCAAAAGCATCATATAGCATTATTTCATGCATGTACGCTGTAAATACATTATGCTAAAATAAAACTACTTTAGATGGTGAGCTCATGAGTTTCAGCAAATATATATTTAAACTATCCCAGATATAATTATTTTTTAGCATAATAATAGGAAAAGGAGCACTGTCATGAAGAAGATTATTATTATATTTACTGGTGGAACAATATCAATGAAAAAGGATGAGAATAACAATGCCGCTGTACCAGCTATGAGTGGGGAAGATATATTAAAACATACACCAGGAATTGAAGATATTGCAGATATTCACTTCTTAGATTTTGGCATGATGCCGGGGCCTCACATGACTCCAGAAAAAATGCTAGAATTATCAAGATTAATAAGTAATAAAATTGAATTCGAAGGCTATGATGGAGTTATAGTTACTCATGGTACAGATTCACTTGAGGAAACAGCATATCTTGTAGATTTGACATATAAGGATTCAAAGCCTGTAATATTTGTAGGCTCGATGAGAAATAGTTCTGAGCCAGGGTGGGATGGACCTCCAAACTTAATAGATGCTGTGCATACTGCAGTATCCGATGAGGCTAGAAATAGAGGGGTTATGGTAGTAATGAGTGGAGAAGTCCATTCGGCATCTCAGGTAACTAAGACTAATACTCATACATTAGATACCTTTAAAAGCAAGGATTTTGGGCCTATCGGTTTTGTAGATAACAACAAAGTTTACTTTTATTATAGTTACACTAAAAATCAGTACATATCCACAAAAGAAATTGACAGCAATGTAGATCTTATAAAATGTGGATGTGGTATGAATGATCGTATCTTAAGGTTCTGCGTAGATTCTGGAACGCATGGGATAGTAATTGAAGGTATGGGAAGAGGAAACATTCCGCCAAAAATGGTTTCTGGAGTGGAATATGCTTTAGAAAAAAATATACCAGTTGTTCTAGTATCCAGATGCCTTATGGGTAAGGTTCTTGATGATTATGGTTACGAAGGTGCTGGAAGAGAACTTACTGAAAGAGGAGTAATTCTCGGAGATAATCTTCCGGGACAAAAAGCTAGAATCAAGCTAATGGTAGCATTAGGCCAGACTAAGAACTTGTCTGAGATTAAAGAAATATTTGAGAAGAACTATTATTAATTTAAACTCTAAAAATAAAATTTATTTTCCTAGGAGGAATGTTTATGGATTCTACGGATTATAGAATTATCGAATTGCTTCTGGAAGATGGAAGAATACCTATGAAGGAACTTTCACAAAAGGTGGCACTCAGTGCTCCTGCAGTAGCAGAGAGAGTAAAGAGGCTTGAAGAAGAAGGAATTATAACAGGTTACAAAGCAGTAGTAGATTATGAGAAACTTGGGAAAAAAATTAATGTGCTTATAAACGTAGGTATGAATGTTCAAAGAAATGAAAAATTTATGGAGTTTATTAAAAACGAGGATTCTATAATTGAATGCCATCATGTTACAGGGCCATACTGTAAGATTTTGAAAGCCAGACTTGAGAATATTGTAAGTCTAGAAAAACTTATTGGAAAGATACAGATGTTTGGCAATACGGAGACATTCATAATACTTTCTTCGGTAGAAAAAGAGCATATAATAAGCGATGATAAAAACATTTAATTAAATTACAGTACTAAAATAACAAATGACTGTTTAATATATCCAATTTGCATAGGGCAAGAGTAGATAATTATTATAAGAGCAATACAACAATATAATAAATGAAACATGATTGGGAGGATACAAACATGAATAATTTTAGTTTTCAACGTGAAGAAATTGAAAGAGTTTACGGAAAAATAAGTCCTTTTGAACTTAAAGATAAATTAATTAATCTTGCTGAGGAGTCAAAGAAAAGCGGTGCACATTCGCTGTTAGATGCAGGTAGAGGAAATCCGAACTGGATTGCAGCCACACCAAGAGAAGCATTCTTCACCTTTGGTCAGTTTGCTGTTGAGGAAAGCCGCAGGGTATGGAATGATAATGATTTAGCTGGTATGCCCAAAAAGGAAGGCATTGCAGAGCGTTTTGTAGACTTTGCAAAAACACATCAAGATGCTCCAGGGATTGAACTTCTTAGCAAAATAATTAATTATGGTGTAACAGTTAAGGGATTTAATGGTGACGATTGGATTTATGAATTAGCAGATGGAATTATTGGTGATAATTATCCTCAACCAGATAGAATGTTAAGACATATTGAAAGCGTGGTTAATGATTACCTTATTCAAGAGTTGTGCTATAATGAGCCTCTAGAAGGAAAATTTAATATATTTGCTGTTGAAGGTGCTACAGCGGGAATGTGCTATATTTTTGACTCCTTAATTGCAAATAATATATTATCAAAAGGAGATAAAATTGCACTTATGGCACCAATCTTTACACCTTACCTTGAGATACCTCATTTACCACGTTATAATTTTGAAGTTATTAAAGTAACAGCTGATGAGGTGTCTGAAGATGGTGCCCGCACATGGCAGTATCCTGCTTCAGAAATGGATAAATTATGTAATCCAACTATAAAAGCAGTTTTTATAGTTAATCCAAGCAATCCACCATCAGTAGCAATGAGACCAGAAACAATAGATCAGTTAAAAAATATTGTAGAGAATCATAATCCTAATTTAATGATTATTTCAGATGATGTATATGGTACTTTTGTAAATAACTTTTGTTCATTAATGGCAGATTTGCCATACAACACAATAGGAGTATACTCTTATTCAAAATACTTTGGAGTAACAGGTTGGCGTCTTGGAACTATTGCACTTTATGAAGATAATGTATTTGATAAATTGTTAAGAGAACAGGATGAAGATAAGAAAGAAAGAGCAAGAAGACGTTATTCAGGGCTTTCTACTAATCCTGATAAGATTCCTTTTATTGATAGAATAGTAGCAGATAGCCGTCAAGTAGCGCTTAATCATACTGCAGGATTATCAACACCACAGCAAGTACAAATGGCATTCTTTTCGCTATTTGCCGTACTTGATAGAGAGAACAAATATAAACAATTAACAAAAGATATTTGCCGCCGTCGTCAAAGACTGTTGTTTGATGGGTTAGGATTGGATTTAAGGAAAGATCCTTTTGATGCTGCTTATTATACTCAATTTGATTTACTAGAGTGGGCAAGCCGTAATCATAATGATGAATTTGCCAATTATCTACAAGAAACTTATAAGCCCGTTGACATTCTTTTAAGATTAGCAGAGCAATCTTCTATAGTTTTATTAAGTGGCAGCGGTTTCCATGGGCCAGAGTGGTCTATTAGAATATCACTTGCAAATCTTAATGATGAATCTTATTCTAAAATTGGACAAGTTCTTCGTAAAATATTACAAGACTATGCTGCAGAATGGAAGGAATCAAAAAGATTAAAACAATAAATAAAAAAGTTACGGAAATTATATGAGTTAGTATTCCGAATGTGATAAAAATTAAATATACAAGTAGTAAGAGAGGAGCTTTATACAAAAAGGCTCCTCTTTCCTAACATAAAAGAATATTAAAAGATAAAAATATATGTAAACAAACCTAGGAGAGTGATGAAAATATGAGACACTTCAAAAATAAATTAATTCACTTTCTTATTTTCGGAAGCATATATCTGAATATAGAAATTATAACAAGAGCCCTTGGAAATTCTTTAGTTGGTTTCAATGGCATATCTGAGTTGAGTTTATGCGGATGGACTTCTTTATGGATGTTTCCCATAGGAGGTTTTTGTGCAGTTATCATTGGAACTTTGAATGACTATCCAGGATATTATAATTTGAAAATGTGGCAGCAAACAATAATGGGAGGTTCATTAATTATAGCGGTAGAATTACTTTCTGGAATATTTCTCAATATTATTTTAGGTCTACACATATGGGACTATTCAAGTAATAAATTTAACTTCATGGGACAAATTAACCTGCAAAATAGTATAGCTTGGTATATTTTAAGTATAGTGATTATATGGTTAGATGATGAATTAGCATATTACATTTATAGAGATGAAAAACCAGACAGCTTGATAAATTACTTTAGAAAAGTAGTAACATTGCAGTAATATAAGTTAGGTTTCAAGGCTGAAAATTAATTATATAAAGAACTACAAAAAGAATTTAAAAGAAGCACTAGATTTTACCTCTAGTGCTTTAATTTTAGTTGCTTTTACTTATTACAATAGGATGTACATTTTCTGCAGTAAGAGAATTTAAAATCTCATTTGCAGGGTAATAATTGTTCTTTCCTTTTGGTGAACCATCTGAGTAATTTGAGTTGATGTTAAATGGATCGTATATTTCAAAATAAGTTTTACCATCTACTACTCTATAACCTTTTATAATAACTGTATATGTATTTCCATCAACTGCATGGAAACGTCCAACCTTAGATTCTGAGCTGTTATTATAATTTATATATTGAGGATTAAGATTAGCAATAAGTATGTTTCCATCTTTAAGTTGCTTTTTTAATGAGTCTTCGCTTATTGTGTCGCAAGAACTATAATTTATCTTTGAATCCTTTAGATAGGAAACAATATTGCTAATGCTCCAAGCTGATCCACTGTTTTCATATGCATCTCTTATATCTGCTGTGGACTTGTCAAGCAAAGGGTTTGTCCATTTAATAGCCATAGCTACAGCAGCAGGGCCGGAGTTTACATTTAAATATTTTCCAGTATCATTCTGGCCAATATACCAATCATAATCTCTATCATTATTTACAGATTCTGTTTCTTTTTCTCCGAGGCCAAGTGAATTTACCTTTGATTTAATACTAAAAGGTAAAGTTGATGTATACTTTATTTTTATGCCATCAGCGCTTTCGATATTGTCTCCTATAATTAGCTTATAGGTTTCTTCATAGTTATAGCTAGTGCTCCATGGAATAACAGTTACTGAGTAATCCTCTATTACAACTTTAGTAGAAACAAAATTACCTTTGCTATCTATAACCTTGAATTCATTTTTATTACTTTCAGTATCTTTTATTTTTCTATTAAATTTGATTTTCCATTGTTTAAGGGTATCTATGTTTTTTCTCTGATCAAAGTTTTTATATTCTGGTACTTTAGATGGAGTCTTATCACCTGTGTTTGAATTTTGATTTTCTTTTGGTGGAGTATTGTTATTTGATGTATTTTTACCAGGTGTATTTTTATCTAATACTATATATTGTTTAGATACATATCCATAAGAGGAACCAAATTTAATTTTATACCAATCACTTGTAGTTTCCAATATCTCTACGCTATCATCTAATTTTAAACTACCTATAATTTTTGCACTTGAGTTAGATTCACTTCGTACGTTCAAACCTTGTTTAGAGGATACAACACCATGCAGCGGATCGGCGGCTTTAGCTGCATAAGAGGCACCTAATATAGAACCAATAGTTATTGAAAGTGAAAGTACAATTGAGATTATTCTTTTGCTTTTCATTAAAGTCATCTCCTCCTATTTGGAAAAGTTAATATGCTTTTCATTAATTTTCTATAACTATATATTAACACATCTATGGTAAAAAAGTTATAAATAAACCTTTAATTTTATAGGAACGAATAGTACACTTTTAGCACTACAAAAGTTTCTATTTATGATTTTTAACATTTACTAAATTATTGGTATATCATTATGACTACATTTCTGATCTATAAAAGAAGATATAATACTACATAAAGCCAGAATGCCTTCTTTTAATTGATGTTCATCTAAAAAGCAGAAACCAATACGTATATGGTTAAATTCGGGTTCGCTTGGATAACATGTGGAGCCAGGAAGAAAGGCGATATTACGGCTTTGGGCTTCAAAAAGAAGACTTTCTGCACTCATCCATGAAGGCAGTGTAATCCAAATATTTGGTCCTCCTTGTGGAACAGTCCATTTAACATCAATTGGTATATGCTCTGTAAGTAATTTCAAAGCTAAATTACGTCTTTTAATTAAAATAGAGTTTAAATTCTTCAAGTGTTTTTCTATAAAGTTAGATTGAAGGAAAGGTAACAGTGCTTTTTGAGTTAGCAATGGACTTCCAAGATCAGAATTTGCTTTAGCGGCTACAAGTCTATTTAGTATTGAGCCTGATGCGGATACTGTTCCAATTCTGCATCCCGGTGCTAAAAACTTACTAAATCCTTTAATATATATTACGCGTCCACTGGTATCTAAACTTTTAATAGATGGTAAAAAACTCTTTTCAAAAGTTATCTCACTCCAAGGGTCATCTTCAACTATTAAACAATTAAAGTCTCTTGCAATATGAAGTAATTCTCTTCTTCTTTGCATACTCATAACGGTTCCTGTTGGATTATGATAGCTTGGTATTGTATAAATTAATTTTGGAGAATAAGAATCACAAATTTTTAAAAGTAAGTCTATACGCATTCCCTCCTTATCTACAGGAACAGATAAAATAGTAGCTCCTTGCCAGCGAAAAACATCAATAGCAGCAGTATATGTTGGAGCTTCCATAATTACAACATCTCCTGCTCCAATAAAGGTTCTGGCAACTAGATTGATTGCCTGTTGTGATCCATTAGTTATTACAATTTCTTCTGCAGACAGGGAAACATCTTTGGTTTTTAAATAGTTAGAGATGGAAGCTCGTAATTCCAAATCTCCTTGTATAGGTCCGTATTCAAAGAGCAAAGATGGATTTTTTAAAACAAGTGAGGATAAATGCTTAGAAATATGCTGCTCAGGAAGTAGAGAACTGTGAACGTGAGCAGCAGACATCTGAATTTGTGGCTTTGTAGTTAAATTTATATTTTGTCTCCAAAATTGGGCCCTTGGAAGATGGTCAGTGATTGAAAGCTGCCAATCAAGGGAAGTTGAATCATTTTCAAGATTGTTATTATTAACTACATCTTCTGACTGAACATAAGTACCTTTTCCTTGTATAGTTGCTATAAAGTTGTCTTTTTCCAGTAAAGAGTAAGCTTTAACAGCAGTAACCAAGCTTACTTTCAATGTTTTTGAAAGACTTCTAACAGAAGGTAATTTAGCACCTTTTTCTATTAAACCTGAGGATATGCGATCAGATATGGATTGGTAAATCTGTACTGATAAAGGTATATTAGAATTTCTATTTAAATCTATGTGCATTTTTATTTTCTCCTTAAGTGTTATAGTGTGTTATTGACTGTTATGCATAATATAAAGGTATAATTATGATATAAATACTATATCATATCATAACAATAGAGTCGAATAAAATATTAAAGGAGGAAAAATGCTATAAAGGAAAGATAGAAAAGATTATGGAATTACAGATATAGAACATATTAATTACTTATAAAGTGTCATTAATCTAGTATAACATAATTTGAAGGGAGAATAATTATGGACAAATATTTAAAAAGTGATTTAGAAAATATAAATAATCTATTAGAGAAAGTAAAAAATAATGCATGTACATTTCTAAAGGATATTGATGAGATACCAACTTTCTCGAAAGATTCAAAGGGTTATAATAATTCTCAATTAAATCAAGAGGGTTTAGGGGGAGAAAAAGCCTTAGAGGAATTCATAGAGAGGTTTTATAAAGGAATAGTTTCTAGTGCAGGGTCTAAATACTTTGGTTTTGTAACAGGAGGATCAACTCCTGCGGCGTTAATGGGAGATTGGCTGGTAAGTGCCTTTGATCAAAATGCCTCAGGTAGAGATAACTCCAGTGGTACAAAAATTGAGGAAGAAACTATTAATTTATTAAAACAGCTTTTTGGTTTACCACAGGCATATTCAGGAGCCTTTGTTACCGGTGCAACTATGGCTAACTTTGTGGGATTAGCAATTGGAAGACAGTGGGTAGCTAATGAATTGGGTTTTGATATAGCTAAAAATGGTATGTATAGTCTTCCACCAATAAAAATTATAAGTGCTGCACCCCATTCAAGTATTTTAAAATCTTTATCTATGCTGGGCATGGGAAGAGACAATATGCACTATATTCCATCTATTAATGGTAGAGAAGCAATAGACATTGAAGCATTAGAAAACTACTTAAAACAAAATAATGGAACACCTTGCATTGTTGTGGCAAGTGCAGGTACAGTAAATACTGTGGATTTTGATGATTTAAAGCAAATAAGGGAATTAAAGAAAAAATATAATTTCTTTCTTCATGTAGATGCAGCTTTTGGAGGCTTTGCTGCCTGCTCTCCAAAGTATAAAAAACTTATGGAAGGAATAGATGCAGCTGATTCTATTACGGTAGATGCACACAAATGGCTTAACGTTCCTTACGATAGTGCAATGCAATTTACTAAACATACTAAGCTTCAAATCCAAGTTTTTCAAAATAATGCTATATACTTAGGGGAACTTTCAGAAAATCCTGATTTTGTTCATTTAACTCCAGAGAATTCCAGAAGGCTTAGAGCTCTTCCAGCATGGTTTACTTTGAAGGCTTATGGAAGTAATGGATACCAGGAGATAGTTGAAAGAAATTGTAGTTTAGCAGAAGTATTGACTAAAAAGATTGAAGAATCTAAAAACTTTAAGTTATTGTCTGATACTAGACTAAATGTAGTTTGTTTTACTATTAATTTAGGTAATCATAGTGCTACATTAGAACAAATACAGCAGTTCTTAAAAATAGTTAATGAAGATGGCAGAGCATTCTTTACTCAAACTGTATATAAAGGAACACCTGGAATAAGAGCAGCTATAAGTAATTGGAGAACGGAAGAAAAGGATATGGAAATTGCATGGGAGGTATTAAATAAAGCTTATAAAATTTATTTGAGGTAATATTCTCGCAATACTAATATATGGTATAATACCTGTATAAGCGTAAATTTAAAATGAGGTGAGTTTATGATAAGAGATAAAATTGTTTTTATAAGTGGAGCTAGTAGCGGAATAGGTGAAGCTACAGCTAGAAGATTTGCAAAGGAAGGTGCTATACTTTTACTTTGTGCAAGAAACATGGAAAAACTGCATAGCTTAAAAGGTGAGTTAGAAAAAGAATATGGAGCAAAGGTTTATGTGTATGAATTAGATGTAAGAGATAAAAAAGCTATAGACGAAGTTTTTGAGAATATACCAAAAGAATTAAGAAATATAGATATATTAGTAAATAACGCAGGACTTGCTCAAGGATTAGAAAAAGTTCAAGAAGGTGATCCAGAAGAATTTGATGTTGTGATAGACACTAATATAAAAGGACTTTTATATTTGACTAGGAAGATAGTTCCTACTATGATAGAAAATCAGAGAGGTCATGTTATAAATATGGGTTCAGTGGCAGGGATACATGCATACCCAGGAGGAACTATTTACTGTGCTACTAAAGCGGCAGTTAAATTTATAAGTGATGGATTGAGGATGGACATAGTACATACTCCTATAAGAGTAACTAATATACAACCTGGTATTGTAGAAACTAATTTTAGTGTAATTAGATTTCATGGAGATAAGGAAAAGGCTGCTAAAGTTTATGAAGGGATTAAGCCGTTAACTCCAGAAGATATTGCAGATATAGTGTTGTATACTGCTTCTGTACCAGATCACGTTCAAATATGTGAAGTAACAGTAACAGCAACCCATCAAGCAACTGGTGGAGTAGTTTATAAAAAATAAAACTAATTTTTTATCTTAGGCATCTGAAAGAAAATAGACTAGTATACTGACTAGTTATTTTTTTGAAGATGCCTTAACTTGTATTTCCTAAATTACAGTATTCTATTTATATAGAAATAAAATTCTCCCTAAAAAAGTTATAAGGTTATATAACAATAATTATCTATTAGTATAATGTATTTAATGATATAATATGATAATAAACAATATTTTTAATATTGGGGAGGAACTGCCATGGATAATAAAGATATTAATGTAAAGTTATTAATAGATACTATGTCAGTATTTGAAAAGATATATGATGTAATTAGGATAGTAAACCCAATGAAAAAACAAATTTTAGACTTAAAGTTAAATAAGGTCACTGAACTAGAAGCATCCTGCTATAGTTTTTGGAAAAAGGGAAAGGTTTGTAGTAATTGTGTTTCGGCTAGGGCCTATAATGAAAATGAAACTTTTGTTAAGATAGAATATAACGGAGAAAAAGTGTACATGCTTACTGCTATACCTGTCCAATTTGAGAATACCTCAGTAATCATTGAGCTTTTAAAAGATATAACTAACAGTGGAGTAATAGAAAACATAGAAAGTAAGGACAGCGATACAATTCATAGTGTAGTAAATCATATGAATGAATTAGTGATATCAGATCCTCTTACTAATGTATTCAATAAACGATTTATAAATGAAAGACTTCCTGTTGACATGATAAATAGCTCTTTAAACGGAGAACCAGTATCTCTGATAATGGTAGATATAGACTTTTTTAAAAAAGTAAATGACACTTATGGACATGTAGCTGGTGATGAAGTTATAAAGACTGTTGCAGCTATACTTAGTAGATCTATAAGAAAAGATATAGATTGGGTAGCTCGCTATGGCGGTGAGGAATTTGTAGTGTACTTAAAGAATACAAATAAAAATTCTGCGATAAATGTCGCAGAAAGAATGAGAAAATCTATAGAGGATGCTGAAATAAAATATGAAGGAACAACAATAAAAGTTACAGCTAGCTTTGGGGTTAGAACACTGCTTGAGGAGCAGTTAAATCAAGAAGAATTAATTAAAGAAGCAGACAGTAAATTATATGAGGCTAAGAACAGTGGAAGAAATAAAATAATAGCATAAAATTACATAAATATGTATTATATAAATTCCCTTATTGTAGATATGTATACAATAGGGGAGTTTATTTTATCTAAAATTACATAATCACTTGGATAAAACTATAATACTATTGAAGCTATGGACTTTAAGCATCATCATGGTAAAATAACTATAGAGTATTCAGATAAAATAAGCATTAAATTTTTAAATTAATAATTTACGGAAAATATAAAACGGGAGGTATAAATATGCCAGAGATAAAATATGAAATAACAAAAGCGATAGGTACTCTTTCAGAATCTTCAAAAGGATGGAAGAAAGAATTAAATCTTATAAGTTGGAATGATAAAGAACCTAAGTATGATATTAGAGACTGGGCACCAGAACATGAGAAGATGGGTAAAGGTGTTACACTTACTAAGGAAGAACTTATAGAATTAAGAGATGTTTTAAATAGAATAGATTTATAAGCTTTAAAAACACTAGATGTTTATGTCTGGTGTTTTTATTTATTTGAATTTAGTATAAGTGCAATAATAATTATAAATTTACATAAAATACTGATGAAAATCTGAAATACATAAAGTGGAGGTGAAAGATATTGAATTGTATAAATAAAAAAATAACGTTAAGAATTTGTGTAATATTCATAAGTATGATATGTGCAATATATGTGAAATATAGCAGTACTGTTGCAACTTATACCACTCCTGTTAAAGCAGAAATAGATAAAATAATATTGATAGATCCGGGACATGGAGGAATTGATGGAGGAGCAAAATCAAAAAGAGGTTGCCAGGAAAAACATATAAATTTAAGTATAGGTTTAAAATTAAGAGATAGACTTAAAAATATGGGGTATGTAGTTGTTATGACAAGAGACAGTGATAAAGGACTTTATGGGCTCACAGGAAGCATAAGAAATAAAAAAAATGAAGACTTAAATAATAGATGCAAAATGAAAAGAGATTCAAATTGTGATGTTTTTATAAGCATTCATCAGAATTTTTTTGAGCAAAGTTATTACCATGGCGCTCAAGTGTGGTACTCAAAAAGTGGGAGAGTGAAAAATTAGCACATATTATACAGGAAAATTTCAAAATTGACTTAAATAAGAAAAATAATCGTGTGGAGAAACCTGCTGAAAATGCTTATAAGGTTCTAAGGTGTCATAGTGATATACCTTCAGTGATTGTGGAGTGTGGTTTTTTGACTAATCCACAGGAAGAAGAAAAGTTAAAGAGCGAAGAATATCAAAATAAGATAGCAGATTCTTTAGCTAAATCGGTAAAAGAGTATTTTGATTCAGAAGGTCAAAAAGTCTTATCCTATTAGATTCTGAAATATATAAAACAAAGTCACTAGAAGCTAAATATCTAGTGATTTTGTTTTAAGCAGAGATGCAAAATCCTAAGTAGATATCCCAAATCTATGATTTGGTGATAGTCACTTACACAGCGTGCCAATTTTAATATGGCCGCTCACTCAGTAAATACTCCTCTTACATAAAGAAGAGGAGTTTCATAATTTCAATTGTAGAATGAATAATTTACTAATATTTAAATATAAGGAATTATAATTATATTAAGATACGAAAAATGCAAAAATATTCAGATTTAAGTGTAAATTTAAAATATAAAGACACAAAAGTGAAGAAAATAATGGTATAATTAAAATAGTTGAAAGGTATACTGCAGCTTTTCAATAATATAAGAAAACAAGGGGGATGTTTTATGTTTTCAGAAAAGATAGTAAATAATTTAAAAAATTCATCATGGATAAGATTAATGTTTGAAGAAGGTACAAGACTTGCAGAAAAGTATGGAGCAGAAAATGTTTATGATTACAGCATAGGGAATCCTTACGCAGAGCCACCAGTAGAAGTCATAGACTCACTTAAAAAACATATAACAAGCGGTGAAAAAGGAATACATAGGTATATGAGTAATGCAGGCTATGCAGATGTCAGAGGAAAAGTCGCTGAAAGCTTAGAGAAGGAAAGTAAAGTTGAGCTTTCAGCAAACAATATTGTAATGACAGTTGGAGCAGCAGGAGGGCTAAATGTTGTATTAAAATCACTTCTTAATCCTTTAGAAGAAGTAATTGTTTTTGCACCTTATTTTGTAGAGTATAATTGTTATGTTGACAATTGTGGTGGACAAACAGTAGTAGTAGCTCCTAATAAATCAACCTTTGAGCCAGATTTAGATATTTTCGAAAAAAGCATTACACCAAAGACAAAAGCTATAATAATTAATAATCCGAATAACCCAACTGGAGTTGTATATAGTGAGAAAATTTTAAGAAGTATTGAAGAAATTTTGACGAGAAAAGAAAAAGAATATGGAATTTCTATATATGTTATTTCAGATCAGCCTTATTGTGAGATAGTTTATGATAACGCTAAAGTTCCAAGTTTACTTTCTATTTTTAAAAACACTATTATAGTTAATTCATTTAGTAAATCCTTAGGTCTTGCAGGAGAAAGAATAGGGTACATAGCTGTAAGTAGTAGAATAGAAAATGCAGATATTCTTTCAGATGCGTTGGCCTACTGCAATCGTACTCTCGGCTTTGTTAATGCTCCAGGACTATTTCAAAAGGTTATTGGAGATGCAATAAACGCTAAGGTAGATATTACTGGATATGAAAAAAGAAGAAATTTCTTATATGATAATTTAACAAGATTAGGCTTTGAATGTGTAAAACCACAAGGGGCTTTCTATCTTTTCCCAAAAGCATTGATAGATGATGATGTGGAGTTTGTTAGAAGAGCCATGAAATATAATATATTGCTTGTTCCAGGAAGTGGTTTTGGATGTCCAGGACATTTTAGAATGTCTTATTGTGTAAAGTTTGATATGATTGAAAGATCAATTCCTGCTTTTGAGAAGTTAGTACAGGAATTTAAGTAATATCAGTTTAAAAGAAATAATTTATTTTATGTTGTAAGGTTTAGAGAATTAAAAGTTAAATTATATTTTAGAATATGTTGCTAAACTTTGAATGCTTTAAGTATTTTTAGTTTTAGCGACATATTCCTAAAAGTAATTTAATTTTTTTAGCATGAACTCTTATGTAGAAATGTAGTATAGAAATCTAAAGGAAAAGTATATAACAACAAGACCAGGCGTGTCGATATATTAGATAGAAAGGATTTAAGAGGTTATTAGAGTATTACCTGTGTATGCTTAGTTTAAAGCAGCTGACGGCAATATTTAATAACTATAAAGATGATACAATAACATTCGTTGCTAGAGTGAGCGACAAAAGTGAAAAGTAAATGTCGCGGGGTGGAGCAGCTGGTAGCTCGTCGGGCTCATAACCCGAAGGTCGTAGGTTCAAGTCCTGCCCCCGCAACCAGAATATAAATCCAATCGCAAATCAGCGATAACTTAGTTAAGTTAAACTGGTAACAAATTACTAGTTGACGAGCTAAGGTAAACATGATAAAATATAAATCTAGTCGCAAATGAGTGACATGATCCTTGAAAATTAAACAGAGGTTAAAAATCAAGATGATTTTTATTAAGTAAACTAAACCAGCAATTCTTTTGAACTACTTGTTAGTAGTCAAAAACAACAGTAATGAGCATTCAAACTTTTAAATTGAGAGTTTGATCCTGGCTCAGGACGAACGCTGGCGGCGTGCCTAACACATGCAAGTCGAGCGATGAAACCCTTCGGGGTGGATTAGCGGCGGACGGGTGAGTAACACGTGGGTAACCTGCCTCAAAGAGGGGGATAGCCTCCCGAAAGGGAGATTAATACCGCATAACATTAGTTTTTCGCATGGAGAACTAATTAAAGGAGCAATCCGCTTTGAGATGGACCCGCGGCGCATTAGCTAGTTGGTGAGGTAAAGGCTCACCAAGGCGACGATGCGTAGCCGACCTGAGAGGGTGATCGGCCACATTGGAACTGAGACACGGTCCAGACTCCTACGGGAGGCAGCAGTGGGGAATATTGCACAATGGGCGAAAGCCTGATGCAGCAACGCCGCGTGAGTGATGAAGGCCTTCGGGTTGTAAAGCTCTGTCTTTTGGGACGATAATGACGGTACCAAAGGAGGAAGCCACGGCTAACTACGTGCCAGCAGCCGCGGTAATACGTAGGTGGCGAGCGTTGTCCGGATTTACTGGGCGTAAAGGATGCGTAGGCGGATTTTTAAGTGAGATGTGAAATACCCGGGCTTAACTTGGGTGCTGCATTTCAAACTGGAAGTCTAGAGTGCGGGAGAGGAGAGTGGAATTCCTAGTGTAGCGGTGAAATGCGTAGAGATTAGGAAGAACACCAGTGGCGAAGGCGACTCTCTGGACCGTAACTGACGCTGAGGCATGAAAGCGTGGGTAGCAAACAGGATTAGATACCCTGGTAGTCCACGCCGTAAACGATGAGTACTAGGTGTAGGAGGTATCGACCCCTTCTGTGCCGCAGTTAACACAATAAGTACTCCGCCTGGGAAGTACGATCGCAAGATTAAAACTCAAAGGAATTGACGGGGGCCCGCACAAGCAGCGGAGCATGTGGTTTAATTCGAAGCAACGCGAAGAACCTTACCTAGACTTGACATCTCCTGAATTACTCGTAATGGAGGAAGCCCTTCGGGGCAGGAAGACAGGTGGTGCATGGTTGTCGTCAGCTCGTGTCGTGAGATGTTAGGTTAAGTCCTGCAACGAGCGCAACCCTTATCATTAGTTGCTACCATTAAGTTGAGCACTCTAGTGAGACTGCCCGGGTTAACCGGGAGGAAGGTGGGGATGACGTCAAATCATCATGCCCCTTATGTCTAGGGCTACACACGTGCTACAATGGGTAATACAAAGAGAAGCAATACAGTGATGTGGAGCAAAACTATAAAATTACCCTCAGTTCGGATTGTAGGCTGAAACTCGCCTACATGAAGCTGGAGTTGCTAGTAATCGCGAATCAGCATGTCGCGGTGAATACGTTCCCGGGCCTTGTACACACCGCCCGTCACACCATGAGAGCTGGCAACACCCGAAGTCCGTAGTCTAACCGTAAGGAAGACGCGGCCGAAGGTGGGGTTAGTGATTGGGGTGAAGTCGTAACAAGGTAGCCGTAGGAGAACCTGCGGCTGGATCACCTCCTTTCTAAGGAGTCGACAAGATAGGTAATTCTATCTTGAAGGTTTGTTTACACTCTGTTTAATTTTGAGGGATCAAATGTATAAATAATGTTATCTTTTATAGAATTTATGTGTGATTTATGCTAATAGATAGCTTAAGTCACACTTTTTATTTATCTTAAAATTTCATCTTAGACTTAGAGGCTGTTATATGACCCTCGCATAAAAATTTAATATTTTTTATTCAATGAGTAAACCCTTATCAAAGTAAATTCTTTTGATAAGGGTTTTTCATAATAAATTAAAGTGAATTCCTAATATATTTCAATTTTTTCTGGAGCGTATAGAATTACAAGAGGACCGCTAGAGGCAAAAGTGCGTATCGAGCACTGTGCAACTAAAGTTTGACATACCCTTTCAAAATGTATCGATACATTTTGAGTAAATATAAATTTAATATATTATAGTTTCAGAGGAAGTAAACAAATTTACCAAAACATTATTAGGGGGTATTCAAATGGAAAAATATGAATTAAACAAAAATCTTGCTCAGATGCTTAGAGGTGGAGTAATAATGGATGTTGTAAATCCAAGAGAGGCTGAAATAGCTCAAAAAGCTGGAGCTTGCGCTGTTATGGCTTTGGAAAGAGTTCCATCTGATATAAGAAAACAAGGTGGAGTAGCAAGAATGTCCGATCCAAAAATGATTAAGGAAATCCAAGCGGCGGTTTCAATACCGGTTATGGCTAAGGTTAGAATAGGACATTTTGTAGAAGCTCAAATACTAGAGAGTCTAGGAATAGATTATATTGATGAAAGTGAAGTTTTAACACCTGCTGACGAAGCTTTCCACATTAACAAATGGGATTTTAAGGTGCCTTTTGTCTGTGGAGCTAAAAATCTAGGAGAAGCTCTTAGAAGAATAGGTGAAGGTGCTTCAATGATAAGAACTAAGGGTGAAGCAGGTACTGGTAATGTTGTTGAAGCTGTTCGTCATATGAGAACTATGATGGATGATATTAAAAAAGTAAGAAATGCATCAGAACAAGAGCTAATGACTATTGCTAAAGAAATGTGTGCGCCTTATGATCTTATAAAATATGTTTGGAAAGAAGGGAAATTACCTGTAGTTAATTTTGCTGCCGGTGGTGTAGCAACTCCAGCAGATGCAGCGCTTATGATGCAGCTTGGTTCAGAAGGTGTTTTTGTAGGGTCAGGAATATTTAAATCCTCAGATCCAGAAAAAAGAGCAAAGGCTATAGTGCTTGCAACAACTTATTATAATGATCCAAAAGTTTTGGCAGAAGTATCAGAGGATTTAGGAGAACCAATGAGTGGATTAGACTTAAGGGATTTAAGTAACAGATACGCTGAAAGGGGCTGGTAGGATGAAGATAGGAGTCCTATCCATCCAAGGCGGAGTTAAAGAACATGTTAATCATGTAAAGGCTCTGGGAGTTGATGCTGTTGAAATAAAAAAATTGGAAGACTTACAGGGTATTGACGGATTAATTCTTCCAGGAGGAGAAAGTACTGCAATAGGCAAGATTTTAAGAGAGAGAAATTTACTTAATCCTCTTAGAGAAAAAATAATATCAGGGTTACCTGTTTGGGGAACTTGTGCAGGAATGATATTATTAGCAAAAGAAATTGATAGTGAAGATATTACGCATCTTTCGGTTATGGATATAAAAGTTAGAAGAAATGCTTATGGTCGCCAAATAGATAGTTTTGAAACAGAAGCTGCTATTGAGGGAATTACACAGGAGCCTATACCACTTGTATTCATACGAGCACCTTATATAGTAGATGTAGGTGATAAAGTGAAGACTTTACACAAGCTAAATGGAAATATTGTGGCAGCAGTACAAGATAACATTTTGGTAACATCATTTCATCCAGAATTAACTAAGGACCTTAAATTTCATAAATATTTTTTAGAACTGTGTAATAAGTCAAATATAAGTCGCACGAATATTTGTTAGAAAAATAATAGAAGAGCAGGGAAGATAGAAGTCTTTCCTGCTATTTTACTTATAATGCCAAAGAAGATATAGCTTTCATCAATACATATGCAATAAAGCATTGATTCCTGTTTGTATAAAGTACTATAATTAAAGTGATTATAGTATAAATTACCATAACCGAACAATGATAAAAATTATTGGCACTTAATTATAACTGGAGAAGGTGATAATTATGATTGATGTCTTGAAAGTTGAAAGTCAGTGGAGAAGATTTGTAGAGCATAATGAGATACCTAAGGATATAAGGCAAGATATTTTGAATTCTTGGATTAGGTGTAAAAAATACAGAGTTGATCCAAGTGATGGAAAAGGCAAGGAGTTATCTAAAAGTGAATTTAATAAAATATTATATGAACATAAGGAACTTATTGAAATAGCAATACCTGTTATGCTTGATATATTTAATCTTTTGAAGGAGTCAAATTACTCCATTATTCTAACCGATGAGAATGCAGTAGTTCTTGAAGTAATTGGAAATGAAAAAATAATGAACAAGAATACAAAGTTACATTTCTTGAAAGGATGTAAATGGACAGAAGAAGATGTAGGTACAAATGCCATTGGTACATGTCTTTATCTAAACAAACCAATTCAAACTTTAGGCGCAGAGCACTATTGTAAAAATCAACATGGATGGACATGTTCTGCTGCACCAATACATGATGATAAAGGAAAGATTATAGGAACTATTGATTTATCTGGTCACTTTTATGATTTTCATTCACATACTCTTGGAATAGTTGTTGAAGCTGCAAATGCTATACAGAAGCAGTTCTCAATAATCGAGCATAGGAAGTGGGCAGAAACAGCGTTTAATTCTATTGATGATGGAATTTTAGTTATAGATAATGATTTTACAGTAAGAGATTTTAATTTAAAAATGTGTGAAATATTAAAGATATCTCAGCAAGAATTCTATAAAATTGATATAAAAGTGTTACTAAAAGATATAATTAAAGATATGAATAACTTTAATCAAAGCAATAAAATCAATTATAGAGAAGTCAGTTTATACTTAGATAATCGTAGAGTAGAATGTAATATAAGTGTTACATTAGTACAAAAGGAAGAAAAACATATAGGTTTTGTAATTCTTGCTAAGAAAGTTGATAGTTTGCGGCATGTGGTTAACAAGATAGCAGGTTTTTCTTCAAAATATTCCTTTGATAACATAATAACCAATAATGCTAAAATGATATCTGTTGTTCAAGAAGCTAAAAGCATTGCAGCTAATGATTGTACTGTATTAATTAACGGAGAAAGCGGAACTGGTAAGGAATTGTTTGCACACTCTATTCATAATGCAAGTAATAGACGTAATGGACCATTTGTAGCAATAAATTGTGCTGCATTACCAAAGGATTTAGTGGAAAGTGAGCTTTTTGGATATGAAAAAGGCTCATTCACTGGAGCTTCTAAGGAAGGCTGCCCTGGAAAGTTCGAACTAGCAAATACAGGAACAATTTTTTTGGATGAAATTGGAGAGCTGCCATTAGAAATTCAATCTAAACTTCTTAGAGTTTTAGATAATCACACTATAACAAGGATTGGTGGAAAGTACGAAAGAAAATTAGATGTAAGAGTTATAGCTGCAACAAATAGAAATTTATATAATGAAATTCAGGCAAATAATTTTAGAGGGGATCTGTATTATAGAATAAATGTATTTAATATAAAGCTAATTCCACTTAGAGAGAGACCAGAAGATGTTGAACTTTGTGCAGAATTCTTTTTGCAGAGACTAAATGATAAAAATTCTGGGACAAAGAAGGTGTTTGATAAAGATTTTATTAATTCCATTAAAAAGCACAATTGGCCAGGAAACGTTAGAGAATTAGAAAATGTTATTCAAAGGGCATACTATCTATCGAAAAGCGATATTATATCTCATTTATTTATACCTGAATATATTAATGAAAATAACAAAGAAGTCATAGATTTTTCTAATAATAATGAGTTTAAACCTGACAAGCTAGAAGAAATAGAAAAAAGTTTAATTGTTAAAGCATTAGAATATTGTGATGGAAATGTTGTTAAGGCAAGTAAACTAATCGGTATAGGAAAGTCTACACTTTACAGAAAAATAAAAAAGTATGAATTAAGTACAGTGCCAAAGTGGGAAAAATAACTGAAAATTCCCACTTTGGCACTTTCCTTTTTCCCAAAATGAACCTTAAGTAAAAGCATTATTTATCAACATAAGAATTTTCAGTAAATTAAGTGTTGGCATATCTTTTGCTAATTAATAATAGTAGAAGAAAAGGGGGTGTGTTTTATTAGGAGGTTTGTAATAGAATTCGGATTAGGAGCTGATTTTCACGGACAGAGTGTCAACAGAGCAGCAGAAAAAGCTGTTACAGATGCTGTATCAAGAAGCTGCCTTTGCGGCCTAAAAGAAATTTTAGAGCTGAAGGATATGGAAAATGAAGTTATTGTAAAGGTTACCGTAGCGGTTTCAGATCCAGAAAAAATCGATGTGGAAAAAATTAAAAGGTGTTTGCCAATAGGAAAAAAGAATGTAGTAGCGGTTAAAGGGGGGCTAAAAACCTCAGGGCTGTATTATCCAGCCTTTGGAGACGTTGATGACAGCATAGAAGTTGCAATAGCTTGTATTGAAGTAGGTATTGAAAAAAATTGAGTGGGGGGAATAACATTGAATATATCAAATAGTAAAGTAATTGATATGTACAAAACTATGTTAAAAATAAGAAAATTTGAGGAAGTTGCTATGAATGCTTCCTCAGAAGGAAGCATTCCTGGATTTATTCATCTTTATATAGGAGAAGAAGCAGTGGCAACAGGTGTTTGTGCTAGTTTAAATGATAACGATTATATAACAAGTACTCATAGAGGGCATGGTCACATAGTAGCAAAGGGTGGAAACTTAAAATTTATGATGGCAGAGCTTTTTGGAAAAGCAACAGGGTATTGTAAAGGAAGAGGCGGCTCAATGCATATAGCAGATGCCACAAAAGGTATTCTAGGAGCAAATGGTATAGTAGGTGCTGGTCATGATCTAGCGTTAGGAGCAGGTTTAAGTGCACAATACAGAGGAACTGATGAAGTTTGTATATGTTTCTTTGGAGATGCATCAACAAATCAAGGCACCTTCCATGAAGCATTGAACATGGCAAGCGTGTGGAAGCTGCCAATTGTATTTGTATGTGAAAATAATGGATATGGAATATCAATGAGCCAGAAGAGACATCAGGCAATTAAGGATGTAGCAGATAGAGGGGCATCATATAATGTTCCTGGAGTTGTAGTTGATGGAAATGATGTTTTTGCAGTTTATGAAGCAGCAGCTGAAGCCATAAAAAGAGCAAGAGAAGGTAAGGGGCCAACAATAGTAGAATGCAAAACTTATAGACAAAGAGGGCACTTTGAAGGAGATCCTTGCACATATAAACCAAAGGAAGAACAGGAAGAATGGATAAAAAAAGATCCTATACCAAGGTTTGAAAAATATATACTTGAGAATGGGATTTTAAACGAAGAAGGAATCAAGGAAGTACAAGCTGATATTGATAGGCGAATTAAAGAAGCTGTAGAATTTGCAGATAACAGTCCTCAGCCGGAATTAGAAGTAGCACTTGAAGATGTCTATAGTGACATAAAAGAGGAGGTAAGATAATATGAAAACTATGACTTATATGGAAGCTATAAGAGAAGCAATGAGAATTAAAATGAAAGAAGATGAAAATGTTTTAATACTTGGAGAAGATGTTGGAGCATTTGGAGGTTGCTTTGGGTTAACAGGAACACTTCATTCAGAGTTTGGTGAAAAAAGGGTAAGAGATACTCCAATATCTGAAGGAGCAATAGTTGGATGTGCTATAGGAGCAGCTGCTACAGGATTAAAGCCAATTGCAGAAATAATGATGGCAGATTTTGTTACAGTTGCAATGGATATGTTAGTTAATCAAGCTGCAAAGCTTAGATATATGTTTGGAGGAAAAATAAGTCTTCCAATGGTTGTTAGATTGCCAGGTGGTGGTGGACTATCAGCTGCAGCTCAACACTCACAATCTTTAGAAGCTTGGCTTACACATGTACCAGGACTTAAGGTTGTTTATCCGTCAACCCCAGCTGATGCAGCAGGATTACTGCTTACAGCCATAGAGGATGACAATCCTGTTGCATTTATAGAACATAAAGGAATATATAGCTTAAAAGGTGAAGTACCAGATGATATCAAACCAATACCATTTGGAGTTGCTGATATAAAGAAAGAAGGAAAAGATGTTACTATTATAGCTACAGGCAAAATGGTTCATGAAGCCTTAAAAGCTGCACAGCAGCTTTCAAAGGAAGGTATTGAAGCGGAGGTAGTAGATCCAAGAACGTTATTCCCACTGGACAAAGAAGCTATATTTAATTCTGTAAAGAAAACTAACAAAGCATTAGTTGTTACAGAAGAAAATAAAAGAGGGGGATATGGTGGAGAAATTTCTGCTATCATAAGTGAAGAAATTTTTGATTATCTCGATGCACCTGTAGTTAGAATTGGAGCACTTAACACTCCAATACCATTTTCACCAGTCCTTGAAAATTTTGTGCTTCCTAATTCCAATGATATAGTTGATGGGGTTAAAAAATTATTTTAATGGGGGGACTTCCCCCCACAATTAGGTAGGGTTGTATATGAATAAAATTGGAATTATAGCCAATCCATCCTCTGGTAAAGATATTAGACGGCTTGTATCTCATGCTACAACAGTTGATAATAATGAAAAGGTAAATATAGTTGAAAGAATAATTCTAGCTGCGCAAGCATGTGGTGTGAGTAATGTTTATATTATGCCTGATGTTTATCAAATCGGATATAAAGTTGAAGATAACTTATTAACTTTGGGGGAGCTCACAGCTAAAGTAAACATTTTAGATATAGAAATCACTGGTACTTTAGAGGACACTATAAATGCAACTAAAAAAATGGAAGAATTAGAAGTAGACTGTATTGTAGTCCTAGGAGGAGATGGGACAAGTAGGGCTGTAGCTAAGATTATAAAATATACACCAATAATAGCCCTGTCCACAGGTACAAATAATGTTTACCCTGAGATGATAGAAGGAACAGTAGCAGGGATGGCAGCAGGAGTAATTGCTTCTAAGAAATTTGACATTAACAAAATATGTTCTAAAGATAAAAGAATTGAGATTTATAAAGATGAAAGATTAATAGACATTGCTTTAATAGATGTAGTAATTTCAAAGAATTTATATGTTGGCAGCAAAGCTATATGGAATATTAATGATATATTAAGGATTATTGTTTCAAAAGCACACCCGGCATCAATAGGTTTTTCTGCTATTGTCGGATGTAAAATAATTGTGAGTAAAAATGATGATTTTGGAGTAAGTGTTGATTTAATGAATAATAAAAACAAAATTATTGCACCAGTTGCAGCTGGAATTGTAACACCTATTTATATGGGAGATGTTGATATAATCAATCTTAATAATCAGTATGAATTTACTAGTAAAGAAGCCGGAACTATTGCTTTAGACGGAGAACGGGAAATTACCTTTAAGGCCGGAGAAAGATTTACTTTTAAAATAACGAGGAATGGTCCGCTGAGGGTTGACATCATAAACGCATTAGAAATAGCTCAAAAAAGTGGTTTTTTCAAAATAGATTAGTTTTGAAGATATTGGAAAAGGGGGAATATTTATGGCAAAGGTTGTAGTTATGCCAAAGCTCGGATTAACGATGAAAGAAGGCACCTTAGTGACTTGGAATAAAAAAGAGGGAGATGAAATCAAAGTAGGAGAAGTTTTGTTCGAGATATCAACAGATAAGTTGAGCAATGATTTTGAATCAAGTGATGAAGGAATAGTGAGAAAATTACTTGTAGAAGAAGGAGATGTAGTTGAATGTTTAAAGCCAGTTGCAATTATTGGTAGTGCTGATGAAGATATATCTTCTTTATTAAATGATTCCTCATCAAATAGTGAATCAGTGGAGCAAAGTGATAGTAAATTACCAGAAAAAGAATTAAAAGAAGTGAATGGTGAAGAGAGAAAACAAGGAAGAATAAAAGCCTCTCCAGCTGCTAAGAAGATGGCTTCAGAAAATAATATAGATATCACATTAGTTGAAGGTACAGGCCCACAGGGAAGAATAACAATTGAAGATGTAGAAAAGTATATTGAAAGTAGTAAAAACAAAGTAAAAGCATCCCCAATGGCAAGTAAAATAGCAAAGGAATTAAATGTTGATTTATCAGAAATAGAAAAGGATGGAAGGATAATGAAAGAGGATATTCTATCCTTATGTAAGTGTAATAAGACTTCAGAGGATACCTATGTTGAAAAGAGAGTTCCAATGTCCCAAATGAGGAAGGTAATTGCTTCGAGAATGCATGAAAGCTGGGTTACTTCTCCAACAGTAACATATGACATAAAGGTTGATATGACTAACTTAAAGAGATTTAAGGATGCTCTTAAAGATGTGTGTAAAGTAACTTATACAGATTTGCTAGTAAAAATAGTTTCAAAGGTATTATTGCAGTATCCTTTACTTAATTGTTCTATTGATGGAAATGAATTAATCTTAAGAAACTTTGTAAATATGGGGGTAGCGGTAGCTTTAGATGAAGGGCTTGTAGTACCAGTAGTTAAATATGCTAATGGAAAAGGATTAGAAGAAATTTCAACAACAATAAAAGAATTAGCTGATAAGGCAAAGAAGAATGCACTTAAGCCTGATGAAATTACAGGTGGCACATTCACAATAACAAATCTTGGAATGTATGGTATAGAGTATTTCTCTCCAATTATAAATCAGCCAGAGGTTGCTATATTAGGGGTAAATAAAATAACAGAAACTCCAATAGTCCAGAATGGTGAAATAGTTATAAAACCTCTTATGAACTTATCCCTTACTGCTGATCATAGAGCAGTAGATGGGTCAGTAGCAGCTCAATTCTTGGCAAAACTTAAAGCCTTTATTGAGAAACCAGAGATGTTAATATTGTAGGGAGATGATGAGTATGAAGTTAGTTATTGTAGGTGGGGGACCAGGTGGATATGTTGCTGCAATTCGAGCAGCGCAATTAGGTGCTGAAGTAACATTAATTGAAAAAGAAAAGGTTGGGGGAACTTGTTTGAATGTTGGATGCATACCGACCAAGGTATTAGCACATACATCTGATTTATTAGAAGAGCTTAAAGAAGCTAAAAAGATAGGAATAGATATTGAAGGCAGCGCAAAAGTTAATTGGAGTAAGCTTCAAAGCAGAAAAAATTATATAATAAAAAGACTTGTATCAGGAGTTTCAGGTTTACTCACAGCCAATAAAGTAAAGGTCATTAACGGAAATGGAAAACTTCAAGCAGATAACGTGGTTCTAGCTGTAAAAGAGGATGGGACTACAGAAGAAATTAAATATGATAAATTAGTAATAGCATCTGGCTCCAGGACATTTATACCACCTATAGAAGGAAAAGAGCTTACAGGAGTAATTGATAGCACAGGTGCATTAAATTTGGAGAAAGTGCCTAGTAGTCTTGTTGTTATTGGTGGAGGAGTAATAGGTATAGAATTGGCTAATATTTTTAACAGCATGAACTGTAAGGTAACTGTTATTGAAATGATGCGGCATATTTTGCCACCAATAGATAGGGAAATTTCAGGAAATGCTTAAGAATAAATTAATAAAAGATGGTATTGAAATACACACCAACCACAAGGTCACAAAAATTGAAGAGAGTTCTGAAGGCCTTCAAGTTAGCTTTTCTGGTGAAAAAGATTTAGTCGTTAACGCAGAAAAAGTTTTAATTGCTGTAGGAAGAACAGCAAATATTAAGGATTTAAATTTAGAAGCTGTAGGTATAAAGACAGAAAAAAATTACATTGTAGTTAATGACAAAATGGAGACAAATATTAAAAACATATATGCAATTGGTGACTGTACAGGCAAAAATATGCTGGCACATGTGGCTTCAGATCAAGGAATAGTAGCTGTAGAAAATATAATGGGGGAAAACAAAGAAATGGATTATAAAGCTGTACCCGCTTGCGTATACACTAAACCTGAATTAGCGACCGTTGGATTAACTGAAGAGCAGGCAAAGGAGAAAGGTATAGATTACAAAGTGGGTAAGTTTCCGCTAATAGCCAATGGAAAATCCCTTATAATGAATGAAACTACAGGAATAATAAAAGTTATTTCGGATAAAAAGTATGATGAAATACTCGGAGTTCATATACTTGGACCAAGAGCAACAGATTTAATAGCTGAAGCTGCGTTAGCGCTGAGATTAGAAGCTACTACAGAAGAAATAATTACAACAGTACATGCCCACCCGACTGTAGGTGAAGCGATGAAAGAAGCTGTACTTGCAGTTAACAAAGAGGCTATTCACATACTAAATGAGTAATTATTCAATATATAGGGGCACTAACTGACCGTCTAGTACCCCTATAGTTAATTCTAAAACTATCTAGTTTCTTCTACATGATTCAATTTAGATGAATTTAGTTTATTAAATATTTGCATATCCATTTTGCCGCCTGAAGAGATATGATTTTTATTTTGGAAATTTCTTACTGCTAGCATTGTATCAAAGCTAGAAAAGTTTTTAGAAGGCTCGGAGTTTAAACTTTTTTTAGGTGCTTTTTCTCCTAATCTTGTTTTAGAAAGAGTAGCGTTAATAATTTTTCTGTTTAGGTTATTATCTAGTACAGTTTCAATGTATTCAATAATATCTTCTCTATTATTTAAGTTAATAAGTTTAGATGAAATTTCACTGTAGTTATATATAAATTGAGTTAATTTGCTTTTAGCAATTATCTGTTGTAAACACGCAGAGTTTATATCTAGAGTAATATCTATATCTGTAGATGATACCATAAACAATTGATCTTTTTTCATAAGGTCTATGCTCCTTTTAAAATTTTATATTGATTTTAAATTTAATACAGTTTTATGTATTAAATTTAACTTATGTAAAATGATTAAATATTAACCTTTCATGAGAAATATACGAAGGTTTAGATAAATATAAGAGGGTAGGAATGAATTTAATAATAAGACACAGGCATATTGAAAGTAGTTCTTTTAATATGCCTGTGTCTTATAAATTTTTATTAAAACCTATAAAGTAACTATTGCATTAGAAATAATTTCATATTATTATTTAGTAAGCGAACGTTAATTAAGGGAGATGTTAAATAAACATTGGCAATGCTATTGGCAGTGGGTAAAAGTATAAAAATATACTAATAAGATAAGACAAAATTTTTATTTGAGGTGATTTTAATGAAAGTAATTAAATTTAAAAAAATAAAAACTAGAATATTAACATTACTCTTACCATTAATTATACTATCTATGTTAAGTTTATCTGCAATAAGTTATCAAACCTCAAAAAACCTTATAAATAATGAAATTGATAAACAAATGAATGAAAAGTTAGATAGTACTGTTTCTTCGATAGAAAAATCTCTTACTAATCACGGCAAAATTCCTGTGACTTTGGCAAGAACAGTAGAAGTAGTAGGGAACACTATGGATAAAGAGCAGTATGTATCAATGCTAAAATCTTATATAAATTCTAACGATGAGACTCTTGGTGCAGGGGTATGGTTTGAGCCATATAAATATAGAGCCGATACTAAATATTTTGGACCATATGCATATAAAGATAAAGGAAATTTAGTTTATACGGATGACTATAATGCCGAAAGTTACAACTATCCAGAGCAGAGTTGGTATAAGGCAGGAGCAAATTCTGATGGAAAAGCAGTTTGGACACCTCCATATTTAGATGATGTAACGAAGATATCAATGGTAACTGTAGCAGTACCATTTTATGATAAGGATAAAAAATTTTTAGGTGTAACAACTGCAGATATAGACTTAACTAGAATTCAAAAGATGATTAAGGAAATAAAAGTTGGACAAACTGGTAAAGCATTTCTTGTAGATAAGGATGGAATTTATATAGCAGGAAATGATTCTTCAAAAATTATGAAGACGAAACTACAGGAAGATAACAATAAAAGTCTTGCTGATCTATCAAAAAATATAATGTCAGGAAAAAAATCTACAGGAAGTTTTATTGATAACAATGAGAAAAATATAATTTATTCGGCTCCTATAGCTGAAACTGGATGGGTCCTTGTACTTACAATGCCAGAGAAAGAATTGTATTCACCACTTAGTGTTCTTATATATAAGCTTATTCCTGTAATTTTAGTTACAATAGCAGTTATAATATTAGCAATATTATTGTTTAGTAATTATATTTCATCATCAATAAAAAGAATCCTTGATTTTGGTACAGCTCTTGGAAATGGAGACTTAACTAAAACTATAGAAGTCAACTCAGAAGACGAATTTGGAAGCCTTTCCAAGGAACTTTCGAAAGCTAATGAAAGCATGAGTAAGTTAATAACACAAATAGATGACAGTTCTGGGGAAATCAGTTCT
This sequence comes from Clostridium sp. OS1-26, assembly GCF_030915445.1. GTDB lineage: Bacteria > Bacillota > Clostridia > Clostridiales > Clostridiaceae > Clostridium_AM. Next base: position 5,184,194 of record NZ_CP133264.1, on the reverse strand, counting down.
TCCAGTGAAGAATTATCAGCTACCATGGAGGAAATATCATCAAAGATGGATTCTATCAATGAAGCTACAAAGAATGTATCAAAAGGGACCGAGGAACTGAGCTCAGCTACAGAGGAGATTAATGCTTCAGTTGATGATATAAGTTCTATTGTAAGTAATCTTACAAATAAATCGACAGAAGTAAATAATTCGTCGCAGGAAATTCAAAGTCGTGCATCACGAATAAAGGATAGAGGACAAAATTCCATGAAGGTAGCAATAGGAATTTATGAAGAAAAACATTTAAAAATAGCCAAAGCTATTGAAAGTGGTAAAATAGTTGATGATGTAAAGATTATGGCTGAATCTATTGCAAGCATAGCAGAGCAAACTAATTTACTAGCATTAAATGCCGCAATAGAAGCTGCTAGATCTGGAGAACATGGAAAAGGATTCGCTGTAGTTGCTGAGGAAGTGAGGAAACTTGCCGAACAATCATCTCAAACTGTTATGAGTATACAAAGTATGGTTACTGAAGTAAGAGAAGTATTTAATAACCTTTCACAGAATGCTGAAGAAATTTTAAATTTTGTTGAAAACAATGTAAAGCCAGATTATCAATTGTTAGTTGATACAGGATTACAGTATGAAAAAGATGCTGAATTCATTAATAGTATAGCAGGAGAGATAAATACTGCTGTTGTTTTAGTAGCAGAATCTATAAGTAATATAAGTGGTTCTATTGAAAATGTATTAGCAATTGCAGAAGAATCTGCCGCAAGTTCTCAGGAAATAATGGGAAGTGTGGACGAAAATACTTTTGCAATTGAAGAAGTAGCAAAAGCATCGCAGAGCCAGGCGGAACTTGCTGAGCGATTAAATGATTTAATACAACAATTTAAAATATAAATAAAGTTAGGTAATTTAAAAATTACCTAACTCAAATTCATGGTAACTATATATGTTTTTATAAACATATATAGTTATTATTTTGTCTATATTATTTTAAACCTTGTTCGTAAGCTTCTACCATTTTTTTAACCATGTTTCCGCCTATTGAACCTGCTTCTCTGGAAGTAAGATCTCCATTATAGCCTTCTTTTAAGTTTACGCCTACTTCACTAGCAGATTCCATTTTAAATCTGTTTAGACCTTCTTTTGCTTGTGGAACTAAAACTCTATTACCTCTACTTGCCATAAGTTACTTCCTCCTTTTAGTAGGAACACGGGGTAATTTAGCAAAATTACCCGTTAAAGTCCATTTAGGACTTTAACCTCCTTAAATTTATAAAATTTTTATATGTCTTATAATCACAGTTTGCACAGTTTTAAAATTATTACACTATAAAATTAGAGGGAAACTATCCATAAGATGTAATACTTAGAATGATAAGTAATAAAAATTACGATATAATATAATATTATTTATAAAATAGACAATATTATATTTAAATGAATTATATATTATCTTTATAAGATTTAACTGTTATATTATAAAGATAATTATAAAAAGCCCTAGAAAAAGCTAGGACTTTTATAATTATATTCTAAATTTTAAGTTTCAACATGAATATCTCTTTCTTTACCTAAAAAGAATACAGCAAGTGCGCCCGGTCCGCCATAAGAACCTACCACAGGTCCAATATAACTCATTATTACATTTTTAATTTTTATTTTGCTTAATATGAGATTTTTTAATGTTAAGGCATCCTCTATGCAATCTCCATGAGATATAGCTATAGTCTGATCTTCGGGGTTCTCTATTTTTTCTAAAACCTTTTCAAAAAGAGCATTCAAAGCCTTTTTTCTTCCTCTAAGCTTGTTTAAAGGAAGCACTTTGCCAATGTTGCTTATTGTTAAGAAAGGTTTTATATTTAATAACATGCCAGCAAATGCAGCAGTTGCAGATATTCTTCCACCTTTTCTTAAATAATTGATATCATTTACTATCATAAAAGTATTTAGATTTTGTCTAAATTTTTCTAAGTAATTTATTATATCATCAATAGAAGCTCCTTGCTTTTGCATCTCCAGCGACTTTAAAACCATTAAGCCTTGTCCTAAAGATGCTGTTAAAATATCAATTATACAAATTCTTAAGTTAGGATAATCTTCTTGTAACATGTTTTTTGCTATGTTTGCACTATTTACAGTACCACTTAAACCGCTGGAAGCACCTATATATAATATATCTTTTCCTTCATCAAGTACTTTTTTAAATTCGTTATAAAATGATTGGGTACTAGGTTGTGAGGTTTTTGGCATTTCGCCATTTCTTATATCCTCATAAAAGTTTTCTAATGAATAGCTTATGCCAAAATCATCAAGCCTTTCAATGCTATTATAATGATAGGTTAAGCTAATAAAAGGAATATCCAGTTCTTTAATATATGCCGTGGGTAAATCACAACAACTATCAGTAATTATTTTGAATTTTTTCATTTTTTACCTCTTAATTATATTGATATTTTGACAAATTTATTGCTTTTACTTTATTTTATAATGAAATTCTACAAAACACAATCAAAAATTCTAAAATGTACACAGAGCCTTTAATGATTAATCCCGTATTGTTTGGAAAAACATGCCTAAAATTAAGAAGAATTCAAGAAAATCATTTTATATATCAGTTAAAAGTTTTGGCTGAAAGTGTATAGTGTTTATTGACAGAAATCAAAGAAGATATTAAAATTAATATGATAATGAGAATCGTTATCAATTGTATAAAAGTGTTATTAAATATTTCTAAAGATAAACTATATAAAATTTATTATGCATTTACAAACTATAATTAGAAAGAAATAAATTAGTAATAGCGTAATAGTAGCAAGATATTTTAAAGTAACTTAAAGGAGAATAGGATTATGGTAAAAGAGAAATTAATTGATTATATAAATATTGTAAAAAACTTTAATGAAAAGGATTATTTATTTTCAACAATAGCCCATAGTATTGGACCGACATTAGCAGGTGAAAAACCTTCTTCTTTGTTAATATTTAATAAATATAATCGAAATCAAAAGAAAGTATGGGAAGAAGTTAAACATGAATTAAAAGGTAAATTAAAAATAAAATTTTTTGAATTAAACATTAGTGAGGAAAGCTCAGTTGTACTATTTTACGATGAAAATATGTTATTAGAGGTTTTAAAGAAGAAAAGAAATATATATTTTTTAAAAAGATTTGGATATGAGGGAAATATGAATTTAGAGGAATACTTAACTCTTTTAAGTCAACGCTTTAAAAAAATTTGTCCTCATGAAATAGGAATCTTCCTGGGGTATCCTGTAGAGGATGTAGCTATATTTTCAAACTGTCCCACTAGAGAATGTTTACTTGTAGGTTATTGGAAGGTTTATCATAATAGCAATGTTGAAAAAGCTAAAAATACTTTCGAAAGATATGATAGCATAAAGTCAGATATCATAAAGCTTATTTCTCAAGGCGTAAAACCTATAGAAATTATAAGTTCGTATAAAATATTAGCAGGATAATTTAAAGAAATAACACAGATGTCTGTGGAGACTTAAGAAGTGATTGTGCACCATTAAATTTCTTGATAAAAGAAATAATTAAAGTTTTAAGAGATGCTACAAAAGGTAAAATAATTTATAAGATATATAAATTTTAAGTTATATAAAATTAATTTAATAATTTATTTTTGTTTCCAAAAATAGCAGAAGCATTGCTAATTAGGATATTAAATACTAGGATAAAAGCTTTCTAGAAGGATATTATATTTTTAGAAAGGAGTGTTGTAAAATGATAAGAAGACGCAGCAATCCATCTAAAGATATGATAATTGGAAATATAAATGGCGATATACGTATTATAGATAAAGAAGATATAATGGCTATGTTTAACAGTCAAAAAGATGGGACAAGAGCTAAATTTAGAATATTTAAGTAAAACATTGAGTTGTTTGGTTATAGTATGTAAATAAATCATAATTTAACCAAATGACTCTATTTACCGTTTTATTTAATGAAAAATAAGTTTTACAGCATAATTATAATAAATTATAAGGGTTATAAGTAAATTAATTTAATAAAAATTTTAAATAATAGGTTAATAAACTGTGAAATTCATGGAAAAATTAATAGAAATAAGTTAGTATAGTATTATAGAAATAAATTAAATTTATAAATATTCTGCATATTTACATAATATAATATAAAGGGGATATGTGTTATGAAAGTAGAATTTACTAAAAAGCAGTATAAGCTTTTAATGGATTTGGTTTATGCTGGGAACATCTTAATTAATGGCTTTAGGGATCAAGAAGAGATAAATAAAGATTATGAGGGACTTGAGTACTATATATATTCTCTTGCAAAAGAATATGGATGGCAAGATTATGTAGAGTATGATGAGGAATTTAAGGAATACTTTCCAACTAAAAAGTTTGATGAGCATATGAGAGAAAAAATTTATGAATATGATGATTATGTATTCTGGTCCAAGCTCCCAATTGAAATGGCTAGAAGAGATGCTGCCAAAAAGCTTAAAGAAGATATAAATGAGGAAAATTTTAATGATTTTCTAAAGTTAGTTTGTAAATTAGAAGAAAAATATGAAAGAGAATTAGAGGAAAATGGATTAGACAATGTAGAAATACGATCTGAAGATAAAAAATTAACAATAGCAAAATAGGTTAAATGAAAAGCTTTCCAAACTATAGAATTGGGAAGCTTTTATGCTGAGTTTAGAAAATTCATATATAAACAGGATTCTTGGTTTCAGGTGGAGTTTTAAACTCCATCTGAAGCTTAGAAGCCGTTATCCAGGGGCGTAGCGCCACTTATCCCCAACTTTAAGAAGTTGGGGTGTTAGTGGCGGTAGACATCGGATAAAACTAAGTTAGTATTCAATAGGTTAGACTTACAAACATTGTTTCGAAATGAAATTTATTTTAGAAATTTTATCATTTTGAAACAAAAATGTTTTCAAAATGATAAAATATAAACTATATGTCATGAAAATTAGAGAATTTATTATTGGCATGAAAATTGCTTATATAAATTAAGTGTAGTTTGAAATAAATTTTTAACCCTAAAAGCCTAAAACCCTAAAACAAAAGTACTTAAGAGCAGCCCTCCTGCACTTAAGTACTTTTGTTTTAAATGGAAAATTTCAATTGCATAATTTTGGTTTCAAAATGATAAAAATAAATATTTATTATCATTTTGAAACCGAAATTGTATCATTTAGATAAAATTAATTGATGAAATATTGGTACCATTAGGTTTATAAGATTGGCATAAAAATTGCTGAATAATTAAGTATATAATTAACAAAATTAAATGGCAAAATCTAAGGAGGTACTACAATGAAAAAGATCACCAGCATTTTACTAAGTCTTTTGTTTGTAATTTCAGCAATATTTACTGGATGCGGCAAACAACAAGATGCAGCAACTAACGCTGATGCAAATAAGGGAAAAACTTTAGTGTATGGATCGGAGCTTGAAGATGAAAAATTAAATCCTATATTAATACAATCTCATGCTTCTGCTAGCGATTTAGTTTTTAGAGGACTCATGAAGTTTGATGAAAATAATATACCAAAGCCTGAAATAGCTGAATCTTATAAAATAACCGAGGATAAGCTTACATATGATTTTAAAATTAAAAAAGGTATAAAGTTTCATGATGGCACAAAAGTTAAAGCAGAAGATGTAGTATTTACTATAAAAAGTGTATTAGATGACAAGATAAACTCAGAAGTTAAGCCAGAGTTTGAGGAAGTGAAAGATGTACAAGCTGTTAACGATTACGAAGTTAAGATCACTTTGAAGAAAACTTTTCCACCGCTGCTAGATAAGCTTACTATTGGAATAGTTCCAAAGCATGCACTTGAAGGAAAAGATATAAACACTGCCGAGTTTAATCAAAAGCCTATAGGAGCAGGTCCATTTAGAGTTGAAAAATGGGATAAAGGTAACAGTTTAACATTAATAAAGTTTAAGGATTATTACGGAAAGACAGGTAATATAGATAAATTTATATTTAAATTTATACCAGATTTCAATGTTAGAGCTATGCAATTAAAAACAGGAGAGATTGACGCAACTTTAATTGAGCCAAATCAGGTTGCTAATTTGGAAAAAGAAAGCAAAGTTGTTTTAAATAAAATACCTACAGCTGATTATAGAGGTATAATGTTTAACTTTAAAACAAAAGAGTTATTTAAAGATGTGAATGTTAGAAAAGCTTTGAGTTATGCTACAGATAAGAAAGGTATTATAGAAGGAATACTCCTTGGATACGGTGAAATAGCTTATTCTCCAATTCAGTTTAATAAGTTTAATAATCCGGACGTAGAAAAATATGAATATAATATTGACAAAGCTAATGCACTATTAGAGCAATCAGGCTGGAAGAAAGGTGCAGATGGAATAAGAGAAAAAGGTGGTAAAAAGCTTCAATTTTCACTATTTGCAAGAAATAATGATGAAGTTAGAGTTAAAATTGCAGAATATGTAGCAGCTCAAGGTAAAAAAGTTGGTTTCGATATAAAAGTAGATGCAAGAGACCCTAAAGCAATGAAAATCAAAGATACAGAAGCTTTTGTGGTTGGATGGGGAAGCCCTTTTGATGCAGATGACAATACCTACAAGATATTTCATTCCAGTCAAGCAGAACATGGAAGTGGATATAACTTTGGATATTATGCAAACCCTAAAGTTGATGAACTTTTAGAAAAAGCAAGAACTACATCAGATGAAAATGAAAGAAAAAGATATTATGCAGAGTTTCAAAAAGAGTTGGCAGATAACCCTTCATTTAGTATGGATGTATATTTGACAGCAATTTATGGAGTAAATAAGAAAATTTCAGGATATAGTACTAAAAGAGTTTTAGGTCATCATGGAGAAGGTTTCCTATGGAATGCTGAGGAGTGGAATGTGCAATGATTTCAAGATTTATAGCAAAAAGAATATTTCAAGGACTGTTTGTAATATTTTTTCTTAGCATACTAAGTTTTGCAATTATTAATGCTGCGCCTGGTGATCCAGCCACGGCATTATATGGTCCATTAGCTGATAGACTTACTACAGAAGAGCGAGCAAGAATAAATAGAAATTATGGAGTTGATAGGCCTGTAACTGAAAGATATATGAAATGGACAAGCAATATGTTAAAAGGAGATCTTGGAGTATCTTATTTGGAAGGAAGAAAGGTTACAGACATACTAAAAGAGAGAATACCTAATACTCTAATGTTGTTTTTAAATTCAATAACTTTGATACTTATTTTTTCACTTATATTAGGTTTGAAGGCAGGTTTTAATGAAGGTTCCTTTTGGGATAAATTTATAAGTGGATTAAGTGTTATATTTTATTCTATCCCATCTTTTTGGTTAGCTCTTTTATTTATAATAGTTTTTTCAGTGCAACTTGGATTGCTGCCTTCATCGGGAAACAAAAGCATAAGTGGAGATGGAAGTATGATTGACATTATAAAGCATCTTATAATGCCTGTTTCTGTAATGGTTATTGCTCATGTAGGCGCTTATGCGAGATTTATTCAGGAAAAAGTTAAAGAAGAGAGTAATAGCCATTATGTAACAGCATCCAGAGCAAATGGGATGGAAGAGAAAAAGCTTATGAAGGGAATTATAAAAAATGCATTAGTACCTTTCATAAATTATTTAGGCATAACTATACCTAGTTTTTTGGGGGATCTGTCATGATTGAAACAGTTTTTTCCTGGCCAGGTTTAGGTATGATAAGTGTTAAAGCGGCAAACTCTAAAGACTATCCTTTGCTTATGGGAACTATTTTTATAACAGGAGTTATGGTGGTTATAAGCATAATTATAACAGACATATTAGAGCTTTCTATAAATCCTTCCTTAAGAAAGCAGGTGACATAATGAAAAAGAAAACACATATTATATGGATAATTATACTTTCAGTTATAATTCTAGCAACGATTTTCGCCCCATTCATAGTTTACAGCACCCCTTATGAAGTAGAGTTATCAAAGGTGCTTCAAAGACCAAACAGTTTTAATGTAATGGGGACTGATTCAATGGGAAGAGATATATTTGCGAGAGTTTTATATGGAGGTAGAGTTTCTCTTAGCGTTGGAATTTTTTCAGTAATGATATCGACCGCTATAGGAATAATATATGGTGGTATAAGCGGATATTTTGGAGGAAGAGTAGATAACTATATGATGAGACTCTTAGATACATTTCTCGCTATACCTACACTTATAATAATGCTTGCACTTCAAGCTATCATTAGGGGAGGGCTTACAAGCATTATACTAGTAATTGGTTGTACATCATGGCTTTCTACAGCCAGAATAGTAAGATCACAGTTTTCAGAGCTAAGAGACAAGAATTTTGTTAAAGCAGCTATTGTAATGGGAACACCTACGTGGAAAATATTAATCAATCATTTGCTTAAAAATAGCATGCCAGCTATTGTGGTAATAGCTACATTAAACTGTGCTCAGTCTATATTTATGGAGGTATCTATGAGCTTTCTTGGAATAGGAGTACCGCAAGGTACACCATCCTGGGGAAATATGCTTAATAATGCACAAAACGATATTTTATCGGGAGCCTGGTGGGTAGCTGTATTTCCAGGTGCTACTATAGTAATTTCTATGCTTTCTATTAACTTTATTGGTGAGTATCTAAAAAAGAAAGTTACCTATGCATAGTCTAAAAATAAAAAACAAATTTAATTTTAAATGGTTACAATAAGGAGGATACATATGAATAAGAAAAAAGTAACAAGTATTGTATTAAGTTGTATGCTAGTAGTCTCAGCAGTATTTACGGGGTGTGGTAAGTCAGAAGCTACATCTACAAAACAAGCTTCAAAGAACGGTAAGACCTTAGTATATGGTGCAGAGTTTGAAGATGAAAAATTAAACCCAATATTGTTATCATCTCATGCACTTACAAATGATTTGATTTTTAGAGGTTTAATGAGATTTGATGAGAATAATGTGCCAAAGCCCGAAATAGCAGAGTCTTATACTATATCTGATGATAAACTAACATATGATTTTAAAATGAAAAAAGGAATCAAATTTCATGATGATACAGAAGTTAAAGCAGAAGACGTGGTTTTCACTTTAAAAAGTGTATTAGATGAAAAAGTGAATTCAGAAATAAGGCCAGAATTTAATGAAATAAAAGATATACAAGCTGTAAATGATTACGAAGTTAAGATAACTGTGAAAAAACCATTTCCACCTCTGCTAGACAAGCTTACTTTAGGAATAGTTCCAAAGCATGCATTAGAAGGAAAAGACATAAATAATGCTGAGTTTAATCAAAAGCCAATAGGAGCAGGTCCTTTTAAATTTGAAAAATTAGAGAAAGATAATAATCTTACATTAACTAAATTTAAAGACTACTATGGAAAAACAGGAAATATAGAAAAGTTGGTAATTAAGTTTATAGCTGACTACAATGTCAGAGCAATGCAGCTTCAAACTGGTGAAATAGATTTGGCATATCTTGAGCCAAGCCAAGTAAGCAAAATTGAAAAGCTAGATAATATAAAGGTATATAAAGCAGATACAGCAGATTATAGATGTTTGATGTACAATATGAGAAAAGATATATGGAAAGATGCTAATGTAAGAAAAGCCTTTAACTATGCCTTAGATAGAAAAGGAATGGTGGATGGAATATTGTTAGGCTATGGTTCAGAAGCATATTCACCTCTACAAATAAATAAATTTAACAATGCTGATGTGGAAAAGTATACTTATAGCTTAGATAAAGCTAATTCTCTTTTAGATGCTGCTGGATGGAAAAAAGGAGAGGACGGCATAAGAGTTAAGGATGGCAAGAAGTTAGCTTTTACTGTAACTGCTCCAAAAACAGATGAGGTTAGAGTTAAAATAGCAGAATATTTTGCTTCTCAGTTTAAGAAGATAGGTGCAGATGTAAAAGTAGATGCGCTTGACTGGAGTGTAATAAAAATAGATCAATGTGAAGCTTTTGTACTTGGCTGGGGAAGTCCATTTGACGCGGATGATCATACCTTCAAGCTATTCCACTCAAGTGAAATTAAAGGCGGAGATAACTATGGAGCGTATTCAAATCCAAAAGTAGATGAAGCACTACAAAAAGCAAGAACTACATCTGATGAGAATGAAAGAAAAAAATACTATGCAGAATTTCAAAAGAATTATCAGAAGATCCTGCATTTAATTTTGCAGTTTATCTAAAGGCCTTATATGGGGTAAATAAAAGAGTTTCTGGTATAAAGGAAAAGGTACTTGGACATCATGGTGCAGGCTTTATATGGAATGTAGAGGAGTGGAATATAAACTAGTATGGGCTGATGAACCCATATAAGAGAATTTGTATAACGGGAATAAAAAAATAGATAGTTGAGAGTTAAAGCTTTAACTCTCAATTCTTAACTAAAAATGGAGGTGTTCTATTGGAAACCATTTTAGAAATAAAGAATTTAAAAACAGAGTTTAAAATTGAAAATGAAGTTAAGGAAGTAGTTAAAGGAATAAGCTTTGAAGTAAAGAGAGGCAAGATAACATGCATAGTGGGACAGAGTGGAAGCGGCAAAAGTATGACAGCTATGTCTATTATAAACATGCTTCCTAAGAATGCATCTATTTCTCAAGGTAGCATATTTTTTCAGGGCCAAGACCTAGTTAAAATGTCTGATAAAGAAATGAGAGATATAAGAGGAAAGAAGATATTTTCTGTGTTTCAAAATCCTATAAATTGTTTTAATCCATCTTTAACTTTGGGATCACAAATCTACGATTTGATATCTAGCAATATGACAGTAACCCAAAAAGAATTTGAAGCTAAATTCTGTGATATAATGGAAAGCTTGAATTTGGAAAATCCACAAGTAATTTTAAAGCAATATCCTTTTCAATTAAGCGGAGGCATGCTCCAAAGAATGATGATAGCTACAGCGATATTTATGGAACCTGAAATAATAATTGCCGATGAGCCTACTACAGCTTTAGATGTTACTACGCAAAAGGAGATATTAAAACAATTTAAAGCTATACAAAAGAAGTTCAATACAACTATACTAATAATAACTCATGATTTTGGAGTAGTTGCGGAGATGGCTGATGAGGTAATTGTTATGAAAGATGGTTGTGTAGTAGAAAAGAGAAATGTATTTGAAATTTTTAATAGCCCAAAGCACAGTTATACAATTTCATTAATTAAAGCAACCTTTGATAGAGAGGTATTAGAAGTATGCTAATAGAAGTAGATAACCTATCTAAAATTTATAAAACAAAATTATCTTTAATTAAATCCAAAAGCGAAAGTATAAAAGCTGTAGATAACATTTCATTTAATATAGATAGTGGAGATGTAGTAGGACTGGTAGGAGAGAGTGGCTGCGGTAAAAGTACTCTTTCTCGCTTAATGATGAGATTAGAAAAGCCTACAAATGGATATATAAAGTATAATGATAAAGATATTTGGGCGTTAAAAAGAGAAGAAATAAAGGGCTTTAGAAAAAGCTGTCAGGTAATATTTCAAGATACTATGACTTCACTTAATCCTAATATTAAAGTATTAGACTCTTTAATGGAACCTCTAAATAATCATTATAGAATACCGAGAAAAGAAAAAATAAAGAAAATTGAAGATATAATTTATTTTGCTGATCTCAAAGAAGATATATTAAATAAATATCCATTAGATATAAGTGGTGGAGAAAGACAGAGAATAAACATATGTAGAGCACTGCTTTTAGAGCCTAAATTTCTAATATGCGATGAAATCATATCTAGTTTGGATGTTTGTACTCAAGCGGCAATTTTAAACATGATTAAAAAATTAAATAGTTTTAATGACATGGGCGTGTTGTTTATATCCCATGATATAAGTGCGGTAAAATATTTATGCTCTAAAATAATGGTAATGTATAAGGGCAGTATAGTAGAGACTATAAACAATGAAGATAATAGTTATAAAATAAAGCATCCATACACTAATCAATTAATATCTTCAGTACCTATTAATAATCCAAATAAAAGAATTAATGAAAAAATAGTAATTTAAGTTCAGTGATTACATCGCTGAACTTTTATATTTTTAAATATTAATTATAAAGGTATATAAATATAGTATTTGGATAATATTATGTTTGTATTATGAAAACACTTGTTTACTGAAATTTAATCAAGTTAATAATTAAATAAAAAAATATTTGAATATTTGAAATTTTGAATAAAAAAGGTAGTGAATTTTTTCAAGTTTTATAATATACTTACAGTAACAGAATGTTATTGAGTATTATATTTATAATGGAAGGTTAAAGTTCTAAATGAACTTTAACGGGTAATTTTGCTAGGTAAAAGTTCTAAATGAACTTTTATGGGTAACTTGTGAGCGGAAGCGAAAATTTTAAGTTACTAAGTACCCGAAGGGAAACAAGCAAAATTGCCCAGTGTTCCAACTAAAAGGAGGAATGTAATAATATGATGTTAATATTTGTATTGAGTACACTTGCGTTGTTAGCTATTTCCATAACTTTAAGTGAAAAACAACTAGTTCTGCGACGCGATACTAAAACCTTTAATACCCCTCCTAATGTTAAAAGTAACTATGCTAAGACATATGAAAAACAGCCGAATAGATATTTTGTAGATGATTCATTTTTAATGGGCAAATATATGGATTATTTTAATAATAAACTAATTGAAAAGAGCCTCTGTAAGAAAGGACAAAGCAAATATTCATATAAAAAACAGAGTAATAGGTCAATTATCAATTGGCCTAAAAATTAATATTCTTATCATGTATACTTTTGTTTGTAAAATACACAAAAGCAGCAAAATTGACTAAGACTATAATTTAACTTTTTATTAAATTATAGTCTTTTATCTTGGAATAAAAAATTAATGCTGAAAATTTAAATTAATTTGGATAAGTAAAAACAATAAGTGTAAAAATAAACATAGAGGTGTTTTAAATTGAAATATTATAATTCGGAGGCATCTTTATGAATCATTTAATTATTTATGCACACCCTAGTTCAGCTAGTTTTTCCAATGCCATTTTGGAAAAGGTTAAAGAATGTTCTATGAAAAAGGGATGTAAAACAGAAGTAAGAGACCTTTATTCTATAGGATTTGATCCAATTTTAAGGGCAGTTGATTTTGAAGGGCTATGTGGAGGTAATACTCCAGAAGATATCAAAAGAGAACAAAATTATATAGAATGGGCTGATTTAATTACATTTATATATCCGATATGGTGGACTGGTATGCCGGCTATTCTTAAGGGATATATAGATAGAGTATTTTCTTACGAATTGGCTGCTCAGCAGGAAAGTAATGATCAAAAGCAGCAAAGTAGAGATTCGAAACAAAATAGTTCAAAACAAAATTCTAGTGAAAAATCAGATAGCAATAATGAGGAATCGGGAAATTCTAATCAAAAGAAAGATGGCTCAACAAATGAACAAAAAGGTTCATCAGATTTGCTAAAAGACAAAAAGGTAATCATTGTAACCCCTATGGGAACTTCATGTGAAACTTACGATAACTACGGAATGACTAATTCAATGCAACAGACTTGTGATGTAGGAATATTTAGTTTCTGTGGTATGAAAGTAATTCAACATAAGTTTTTAGGCGGTGTTCCAAATGTTGACGACAAAGTAAGAGAAGGATATTTACAAGAACTATGTAATATGTTTAATGAAATTTTAAACTAAGTTATACAGTTTAAAATCAAAGTGCTGAGTACAAATCAGCACTTTTTGTTGTTAACAAAATGTTTCCAAAAGGAAATAATTATTACATAATTAAATCATATAATAAAGATGTACACCAAATAACAAACCCAAACATACAAAATAATATTCATAAAGTCCCCTTTAGTAGCACTGTAAATTTGCAGTGCTACTAAAATTAAATGATTATTTATTATGATAAGATTTAATAATATAAATAAATTAGTCTATAATAGCCTCCTAAATTAAGATACTGGTTAAACTTCAGTATCTTTTTTGTGGTTTAAATTATATTGCAGTATTTAGTATAAAATCTGGTATAATTATTTAAACATGTTGTCCAATAAATTGTCTAAATAACTCTTATCAACAAATACACAATTATCAGGATCTATAATTTCGCATACACTGCTTTTATGTTGATAATCTACATTTGATATTTTCAATATAGAGTTATTTAATTTAACTAGAATAGAACGGTCATCCTCAACATAGATATATTTTATATTTTCGAATTCCAAAGTTTTACTATGTATTTCTAATAATTTCTCATTGTTCATATTCATGGTACCTCCTATGCAATAAATGAATACATATTAAGTATATGAATATATATTTAAAAATTATGATAAATTATTATAATTAGAAGCAAAACAGAGAAGAATCTAAGATTATTGTTCTGTTTCCTTATCAAGTATTTTTTCAGAAGATATCTTCAAAAAACTTTCAAAGTCTGTTAAATCCCATGTTCCAACCATACCTGTAATTTTATGCAATGTTTTTAAGAATGATTCTATTTCGTTATTTTCAAACTGTCCGAAAAGACCCATGAATTCATAGGCAGTTTTTGTAGCAACGCTATTTTCTAGCACTGACTTTCCTTCTTCTGTAATATAAATTTTAATTACCCTGCTATTATCTAAATACTTATCCTTTCTTATATATCCTTTTTTTTCTAAACGGCTTATTAATGCTGAAGTAGTTGATTTATTCCAAAGAGCTATATTACCAAGTTGATCTAAAGTAAGTCCATCTAAAAAATTTAAAATCCACAAAGCGTGTTGTTGGGCATGAGTAAGACCGGATTCTTTGGCTACATTTTCCCAATTCTTTTCTAAGTTCATGTATGTAGTTCTTATTAGGTTTAGGAATATGTTAAAATAATAATCCTGCATTGTTCTATCCATATTTATTCTCCTAAATTATTATTGATTTATTTATACATAATTAAAATTATACAATATATTAAGCATTTATACATTCATTTTAAAAAAATATTATAAAATGATATAATAATTACCTATGATATATATTATTTATTATAATAATAGTAGTGAATTAAGAACACCCTATCTAAATAAAGAAATAGTGTTCTAAAATTACAACTTATCTCTATGCTTATTGAAGCAATATTATTAAAATAAAACAGCTCATGCCACCCTAAATCATTTTAGAAGGTATGAACTGTTCCTATATATGATATTTAATAATTTTATAAACTCCCAATCTGTTGTAAAGTTATGCTAACTGAGGGGGATTATAGAGTTAAGGATAATAAGGCACAGGATATGGTGGGTAATAAGTAGGGTAATAAGGCACAGGATATGGTGGATAATAAGTAGGGTAATAAGGCATATAATAAGGGTAAGGTGGAGGATAATAAGCATTACCTAAGGCATAAGATGATAGACCTAATAAAAATAATGGGAGTAAGTAGTTATCATCTCTCTGTCTCATAGGTTGTTGATTATACATTATAGGATAGTGTTGAGTTGGCAATGGAGAATAATTATTGTAGTCCTCAGTTGGATAATACATTTGATTATATTCCATATATTTTACTCCTTCATAAATTCCTACAGTATTATCATATGCGTTACATTAATTATTGATAATATTAAAGGCTAATTTATTTTAAAGATAATCAACTATAATAAAGAAACTAAAGCAAATGAAAAACGAATTTTGTTAATACATAAAGTTGAAGAATAAGAATTAGAGGTATACATATCGTGAATTTTTTATGTTTTGTTTTATGTCTAAATAAATACATTCCCAATAATATTCCAGCACTACCTAATATAAGTGATATTAAAAAAAGTCTTGATTCAGGTACACGCCATTGATGCTTTATTGACCTGCTTTTGTCATAATACATAATTATTACTCCGTATAAATTAATAAGTAAAATATAATAAAATAATATTCTCATAAGTTAGCCTCCATAAATTTAGTTATGTTTAGTTAAATATAAAATTACCCCTTAGAGTAGATTTTACAGAGATTTTCTCTGAATGTCTACTTTAAGGGGTAAATTCTAATTTATAGTCTTATGAATTTATGCTTTCTAAATATTCATCATAAGTAACTTTTTTATCAACCAATCCAGTTGGTGTAATTTCAATAATTCTATTAGCAATAGTTTGTATAAATTGATGGTCATGAGATGTAAATAAAATATTGCTACTGTAATCTCTTAAACCATTATTTAAAGCAGTAATAGATTCAAGGTCAAGATGGTTAGTAGGTTGGTCTAGAATTAGAACATTTGCACTACTTAACATCATTTTAGACAGCATACATCTTACTTTTTCTCCACCAGATAATACCTTAGCTTCTTTTAGGGCTTCTTCACCAGAGAATAGCATTCTTCCTAGGAAACCTCTTAGATAGCTTTCAGATTTTTCTTCAGAGAACTGACGAAGCCAGTCTACTAGATTAAGGTCAACATCATTAAAGAATTCAGAGTTATCTTTTGGGAAATATGCTTTTGTAATTGTAACACCCCATCTATACTCTCCACTGTCTGGTTCAAGCTCTCCAGTTAGAATTTTAAATAAGGTTGTGTTAGCAATTTCATTATCTCCAACAAAAGCTATTTTATCTTCTTTAGAAACTATGAAGCTGACATTATCTAAAACTTTTTCTCCATCTATAGTTTTAGTAAGTCCATCTACTCTTAATATGTCATTTCCTACTTCTCTTTCAGGTTTAAAACCTACAAAAGGATATCTCCTTGTAGAAGGTTCAATATCATCTACTGAGATTTTATCTAATAGTTTTTTACGAGAAGTAGCTTGTTTAGATTTTGAAGCATTAGCACTAAAACGAGCTATAAATTCCTGTAAGTCTTTAATTTTTTCTTCTTTTTTCTTATTTTGGTC
This sequence comes from Clostridium sp. OS1-26, assembly GCF_030915445.1. Lineage (GTDB taxonomy): Bacteria > Bacillota > Clostridia > Clostridiales > Clostridiaceae > Clostridium_AM. The sequence goes on along the minus strand of NZ_CP133264.1, from coordinate 5,167,338 downwards.
TTTCATAAGTTGAAGAGCTAATTGGCTAGATTCATACCAAAAGTCATAGTTTCCAACATATAACTTGATTTTCCCAAAATCTACATCGGCCATATGTGTACAAACCTTATTTAAAAAGTGTCTGTCATGGGAAACTACTATAACCGTACCTTCAAAGTTTATTAAAAACTCTTCTAGCCAATTGATAGATTTTATATCCAAATTGTTGGTTGGCTCGTCTAGAATTAGAACGCCTGGTTTACCAAATAAAGCTTGTGCAATCAATACCTTTACTTTTTCAGAACCAGATAAGTCAGCCATATTTTTATAATGAAGATCTGTTGAAATACCAAGACCTTGAAGTATTGAAGAAGCTTCAGCTTCTGCTTCCCAACCGTCTAATTCAGCAAATTCACATTCAAGTTCAGAAGCTTTAATTCCATCTTCATCGGTAAACTCTGGTTTTGCATAAAGAGCTTCTTTTTCCTTTATTATTTGATAAAGCTTTGCATTACCCATAATAACTGTTTCTAACACTTGAAATTCATCATATTGATAATGATCCTGCTTTAATACAGACATTCTTATACCAGAAGCCATGCTTACGTCTCCTGTATTAGGTTCAATTTCTCCTGATAAAATCTTTAAAAATGTACTTTTTCCTGCACCATTTGCTCCAATAACACCATAGCAGTTACCAGGAGTAAATTTTAAGTTTACATCTTCAAAAAGTTTTCTTTCGCCATATCTTAAACTTATATTTGTTACTGTAATCACGTTAATACCTTCCTCTATTTAAATTTTGACACTCATCGCGCTATTATATCATAAATTTGCGAAAATTTCACTCATTAAAATAAAAATTATATATATTAATTAAAATTTTCCTATTATAAAAACAATATGTTTTAATAATAGGAAAGTTTATGTTAATATTAATAAGGTTACTAAATAGCTGTTATTTACAGCTAATTGAAAGGATTGTTAATATGAATAAAATACTAGTACTCGCGGAAAAACCTTCTGTAGGAAGAGAAATCGCAAGAGTTTTAAAATGCAGTAAAAAAGGGAATGGATATATAGAAGGAGATAAGTATATTGTAACTTGGGCACTTGGACATTTAGTTACATTAGCTGATCCAGAAGCTTATGATGATAAATATAAAAGTTGGAAGTTAGAAGATTTACCGATGCTTCCTAAGCACTTAAAGCTTGTAATTATAAAGCAAAGTGGTAAGCAGTTCAATGCAGTTAAGGAACAATTAAATAGAAAAGATGTAACTGAAATTGTTATTGCTACTGATGCTGGTCGTGAGGGAGAATTAGTAGCAAGATGGATAATTGAAAAAGCAAGAGTGAATAAGCCAACAAAAAGGCTTTGGATTTCATCACAAACAGATAAGGCTATCTTAGAAGGGTTCAGAAATTTAAAGCCTGCAGCACAATATGACAATTTATATAGGGCAGCTGAGTGTAGAGCAGAAGCGGACTGGGTTGTAGGATTAAACATTACAAGAGCTCTTACCTGTAAGCATAATGCACAGCTTACTGCAGGACGTGTACAATCTGCAACCTTGGCCATGATAGTTAATCGTGAAGAAGAAATAAGGAATTTTAAACCTAAGGATTATTTTGTAATAAGTGCAAAGGCAAAAGGATTTACTTTAGGGTGGAGAGATAAAAATAATAATAGTAATATTTTTGATGAAGATAAGGCAAATAAAATACTGAATGCTACTAAAGGCAAAGAGGCTAATGTAGTTGCTGTCACAGAGAGCTATAAGAAGCAACATGCTCCGGCTCTTTATGACTTAACAGAACTACAAAGAGATGCTAATAGAATCTTTGGATATTCGGCTAAACAGACGTTATCTATAATGCAAAGATTATACGAGAATTATAAGATATTAACTTATCCTAGAACAGATTCAAGATATATTTCTACGGATATAGTACCTACTTTACCAGAGCGTTTAAAAGCAATATCGATAGGTAACTATAGAACCTGTACAAATGAAATATTAAAGAACAAGATAAATGGACACAAAGGCTTTGTAGATAATAGAAAAGTAAGTGATCACCATGCTATAATTCCAACAGAAGAAACTGTAAGGATAGCACTTTTAAGCAATGAAGAAAGAAATGTTTATGACCTTGTAGTTAAAAGATTTTTATCTGTTCTGTTACCTCCTTTTGAATACCTACAAACTACTATAACTGCAGATATTAATGGAGAAATATTTATAGCAAAAGGTAATGTTATAAAGTCAAAGGGATGGAAAATGGTATATGACAGAGCCAGTGATCTAACTGAAGATGAGGATGAAAAAGAAAGCCAAGAGTTACCTATAATTAAAAAAGGTGATAAATTAAATATATCATCAGTAGAGAGTAAAAAACTAAAAACTAAGCCGCCAGCAAGATTTAATGAAGGTACTTTATTATCTGCTATGGAAAAACCACAAAAGTATGTAAATATTGATAAAGAGCATGCTAAAACCCTTGGGGAAACTGGAGGAATCGGAACAGTAGCTACAAGAGCTGATATCATAGAAAAGATATTTAACATGTTCTATGTAGAGAAAAATGGAAAAGATATTATTCCAACATCAAAGGGAAAACAACTTATAGAGTTAGTTCCTGATGAGCTTAAATCTCCATTGTTAACAGCAGAATGGGAATTAGAATTAGAGCTTATTAGTAAAGGAAAGAAAGATCCTAGAGCATTCATAGATAGAATGAGAAATTATGCAGCAGAGCTAGTTGAAGATGTTAAGGGAAGCAGCGATAAGTTTAAACATGATAACCTTACCGGTAAAAAATGTCCTGAGTGTGGCAAATATATGCTTGAGGTTAAAGGTAAACAGGGTAGAATGCTTGTATGCCAGGATAGAGCCTGTGGTCATAGAGAAAATCTAGCTAGGTTGACTAATGCGAGATGCCCGAATTGTCATAAGAAACTTGAGCTTAGAGGACAGGGAGAAGGACAAATCTATGTATGTACAACTTGTACCTTCAGAGAAAAAGCTGCCTCTTTTAATAAGAGATTTGACAATAAGGAAGGCAAGAACAGTAAAAGAGATGTAGCAAATTATATGAAGAAGATGAAGCAAGAAAGTGAAGCACCAATGAATTCAGCATTGGCAGAAGCACTTTCTAAATTAAAACTTTAATTTAGAATTATAAATAAACCGACCTAAATGCTTGACTTATTAGCGGTATTCATAGGGGTACCTTGGTTAAGTCAATTATCGAAGTTAAATATCTATAGATTTATCACGAATTGATTTGTTTGTAGTAAAATAAAAGTATAGTAAAGCATATAGCATTTTTATAATTGCTATATGCTTTTAAAGTTTTTACTATTAAATTGATATTTTTAATAAAATTATTAAACTAACATGATTAAATAGTTTACTTTTCACTATAAAATTTAAAATTTTTATGGTAAAATTTAAATGTAAAGTTAAATTTTATTGAAAACTTAATGCCTTTGTCAGTAAGTTTAAGGGGTGCTAAAATGATACATTTTATTTTATACGGTATATCAATAATATTCATATCCTTGTTGATAAATTATTTTAGCATAAAAGAGAATAAGAACTTAAAAAAGTTGAATGATGAATTAAAGTTACAAAGGACTTATTTTACAGAGTTATTTGAAAATTCTGAGGATGCAATTATTATATTAGACAATAAAAGTAGAATAGTAAGTGTCAACAAATCCTTCGAAAAACTCTTTCAGTATAAAGATAATGAAGTAAAAGGATTGTTTGTAGATGATATTATTGCAAGTTGTGAAACAAAAGATGCTTTTGAGATATCTGAGATAGTTATGCAAGGGGGAACAGTTACTGCAGAAACCAAAAGAAAAAGAAAAGATGGAGGATTAGTAGATGTAAGTGTGCTGGCTTTTCCAGTCATACTCGACATAAATCAAATTGGAATATATGCAGTATATAAGGATATTAGCGATAGGAAAAAATCAGAGCAGGCATTAGAATTGCAAAAAACTTACTTTAGAAAGCTTTTTGAAAGCTCTCCAGAAGCAATATGTATAATAGATACTGAAGATAGATTTATTGATGTAAACTATGCTTTTGAAAAGCTTTTTGGGTATTCTAAAGATGAACTTATAAATTATTATATAAATGATCGTATTGTCCAATGCGGAGCCGTAAATGAGGCTACTAAAATCTCTGAAGAAGTTATGGATGGCAATGTAATTGAATATGAGGCAGTGAGGCTGAAAAAAGATAGAAGTCTAATAGAGGTTTGTATACTTGGTTATCCAATTATCTTTGAAAATAAGCAATTAGGTGTATTTGGGATATACAAGGACATCACTGAAAGGAAAAAAATAGAGAGAGAGCTGACTTATATGAGTACTCATGATGGGCTTACTGGTTTATATAACAGAATATATTTTGAAAATCTGCTTAATAAATATGATAAAGAAAAACATGATAAAATAGGAATTATTGTTTGTGATGTAGATGGGCTAAAGCTTGTAAATGATAATTTAGGACATGATTTTGGTGACAAGCTAATTGTTCAAGCATCTAAAATAATTAATGCTATTTGTGAAAGAAACAATGGGATTGCAGCGAGAATTGGAGGCGACGAGTTTACAATAATTTTAAATAACTGCCTAAAGGAAGAGTTGGAGAGAGTAAATAAACTTCTTCAAGAAGCTATAGATGAATTCAACTTAGATAATTCAGATTTATATTTAAGTATTTCTACTGGAACAGCATATAGAGGAAAAGAGTTTAAATCAATGACAGAGCTTTTTAAAAAAGCAGACAACAATATGTATGCTTATAAAGTATGTAGAAAAGACTATAATACAGAAAATATAATGCGTAGAATTATGAAAAGTGCAATCTAAAATGTAAGCTTTCTAAAAATGTAAATATCATAAAGGCTTATCAGTAAATTTGGTACAGTCAACTATAAGTCTACATTAGAGCATTAGATATCCTAGTGCTCTTTAGTTTTTTTGTTATAGAAATTAAACTTAGTAGACTTAATGATACATCATTTCTCTAATTTTTTTATCATTAGGCAGTATAATTTAAGGGCTTAATAATTAAGAATACATATTCAAAAAAATGGAGAATATAAATTCATAGCTTGAAGCTATATTGATTATTAAAAAGAAAACAGTATGATAGTTTAAATATCAGGCGAATTATTATTTCTAATATTATGGCTATTTTTATAGCAGATAACTATTATAAGGAGGAATAGCGTAAATATGAATACTCACAATGTTCAGCGTAAAGAGATAGAAGCTATTTATGGCAAAATTAGTCCATTTGAACTTAAAGATAGATTAATTAATTTAGCGGAAGGACAGAAGGAGAAAAGTGCTCATGCATTATTAGACGCGGGAAGAGGTAATCCTAACTGGACTGCAGCAACACCGCGTGAAGCTTTTTTGCTTTTGGGCAATTTGCCGTTGAAGAAACTCGAAGAGTATGGAATAATCAGGACTTGGCAGGAATGCCTAAAAAGGAAGGAATATCAGAACGATTCAACATCTATATTAATAAGCATCAAGGGGAGCCTGGAATAGAAATTCTTAAAAGCATAGTTGACTATGGAATAATTAACAAAGATTTTGAACCAGATGCTTGGATATATGAATTGTCAGATGCAATTATAGGCGATAACTATCCAGTGCCAGATAGAATGCTAATACATATTGAAAAAGTTGTTCATGATTATCTTGTTCAGGAAATGTGTTATAATAAGCCGCCAGTAGGTAAATTTAACCTTTTTGCTGTTGAAGGAGCTACTGCAGCAATGTGTTATATATTTGATTCATTAATTGCTAATGAATTGTTATCTAAAGGTGATAAAATTGCAGTGGCAGCACCAATATTTACACCATACTTAGAGGTTCCTCATTTACCACGCTATAGTTTAGAAGTTGTTGAAATTATTGCAAAAGAAATGACCGAAGATGGCACACACACGTGGCAATATCCTAAATCAGAGCTGGAGAAGCTTCAGGATACAAGTATCAAAGCTCTTTTTATAGTAAATCCAAGTAATCCACCTTCAGTAGCAATGAAGCCTGAATCAGTAGAACAGCTAAAAGATATAGTGGAAAAGAATAATCCTAACTTGATGATTATATCAGATGACGTATATGGAACTTTTGTTAATAATTTTCGATCTATAGTAGCAGATTTGCCATTTAATTCAATTGGAGTATATTCATTTTCAAAATACTTTGGCGTAACAGGATGGCGTTTGGGAACTATTGCACTCTATGAACATAATGTATTTGATAAACTGTTAAAAGAGTTGCCAGAAGACAAGAAGAAGGAATTGAAACAACGCTATGGAGCTCTTTCCACAAATCCAGAACAAATGCCTTTTATTGATAGAATTGTTGCAGATAGTCGTCAGGTAGCTCTTAACCATACAGCAGGCTTATCAACACCACAGCAAGTACAGATGGCTTTTTTTTCAGTTTTTGCACTGCTTGATAAAGAAAATAACTATAAAAAGTTAACAATGGATATTTGTCGCCGCCGCCAGATGCTGTTATTCAACAGCCTAGGAATAAGTTTAAGAAAAGATCCCTATGATGCAGCTTATTATACAGAGTTTGACTTGCTAGAATGGGCAAATCATTATTATGGCAATGAATTTGCTGATTACTTACAAAGCAATCATAAACCTGTAGATGTTCTTTTCCGTTTAGCGGAGGAATCTTCTATAGTATTGCTAAGTGGCGGTGGATTCCACGGTCCAGAATGGTCAATTAGAATATCTCTTGCTAATCTAAATGATGAATCTTATTCGAAAATTGGAGGAGTACTCCACAAAATATTAGAGGAATATGTTTCATCATGGAAGAAGACAAAGAAAGTATAGGGCTCAAATGCTGAAAATTGACTTACACCTCGGGCTATGTTTCCAATCTTCAGTCCGTTAAGCAGAGAGCCAACAGCTTTGGGAACATAGCCCTTTGTGTAAGTCAATTTTCTAGTTTTGAATCCTATACAGGGGGAATACACTAAACTACTATAGATATAAAGAAATAGAATTTTTAGTTTACTCCTTGTTTTAGCAATCTAAAAGCTTTAATATGTAAAATGAGGTGAGGATTTTGGAGAACTATATGAAATTTATATCTAATGCATGGAAAGAATTTATTGATAAGGGTTTTATAAGTCATGCGGTAAGACCAGAAATTGCAGAGTCATGGAGAAGGTGTAAGGCATATGGTGTAGATCCGATGAACGGAAAAGGAAATAACACTCGAAATATCTCTGTAGACCTTAAAATTGAACAAAATTCAGAGTTAATAGCAGTAGCTCGTCCTACGATGGAAAGTATCTATAGTATTGTAGCAGGTTCAGGTTTTGCTATAATGCTAGTTGATAAGGATTGCTATGTAATTGACGTAATTGGTGATAGTGATATCATGAAAAATGCAGATAAATTAAATTTTGTAAAGGGCGAACTGTGGACGGAAGAGGCGGTGGGAACTAATGCAATAGGTACAGCACTTTATTTAGATAAGCCAATACAAACTATTGGTGCAGAACACTTTGGAATAAACCAGCATTCATGGACATGCTCTGCGGCTCCAATTCATGATGAAGAAGGAGATATAATAGGATGTATAAATATGTCTGGCAATTATTATAGTGCACACTCTCATACACTAGGAATTGTAACTGCTGCAGCTCAATCTATACAAAAACAATTAGCCTTAACAATTTCAAATAAGCTCATGAATATAACCTTTGATTCAATTTGTGAAGGTATGATTGTTTTGGATGAAAAATTAGAAATAAAAAGAATTAATGATAGAGCTTTAGAAATTTTGGAAATTAATCATAAAGAAGCAGTAAAATTAAATATGAAAGATTCGCTAAGAAGCGTTAGCTTTAATGAAATAATAAGTAAGGGAGATATATGCTATAATAACGTAGAGTGCGATTTTTATATAAATTGTAAAAGAATAAAATGCACAATAAATGCTGTACCTATGAGAGTTAACAGCAAGTCTGTAGGTGTAGTTATAACTTTTAGAGAAGTACAACATGTGCACAATTTAGTAAATAAAGTAGTTGGATATAAAGCTACCTATAGGTTTGAAGATATTATTACTTGTAATAATAGAATGAAAGATACAATAGAGTTTGCTAAAAAGGCAGCTCAAAGTGATTGTAATATTCTCATTGAGGGAGAGAGTGGAACTGGTAAGGAACTTATTGCACAATCTATACACAATTTTAGTGATAGAGAAAGAGGCCCTTTTGTTGCAGTAAACTGTGCTTCTATACCTAGAGAGCTAGTAGAAAGCGAATTGTTTGGTTATGAAAGAGGGGCTTTTACTGGAGCTTCTAAGGAAGGTCATCCGGGCAAGTTTGAACTTGCTGATGGTGGCACAATTTTCTTAGATGAAATTGGAGAACTTCCACTAGACATACAATCTAAGCTATTGAGAGTATTGGATAACAATAAGATCACTAGAGTAGGTGGAACTTATGAAAAGCAACTAAATGTAAGAGTTATTGGTGCTACAAATAGAACACTGCAGGAGGAAATAGGCAAGAAAAATTTTAGAGGAGACCTTTATTATAGGCTAAGTGTAATGAATATTAAAATTTTACCGCTAAGAGAAAGAAAAGAAGACATAGAGGTGCTTGTCAGTCACTTTGTAGAAAGATTAAATATTAAAAATAACAGGCAAAGTAAAAAAGTACATAAGTCTTATATAGATAAACTGAAAGATCATCATTGGACTGGCAACGTAAGAGAACTTAGAAACGTAGTTGAAAGAGACTACTATTTAAGTGATATTGAATTAGTATCAGCAGCTAGTGTTCAAGGCTATGAGGATGATAATACTGTGATTGAATGTCACCAAAATAGAGATAATATTATTCCTATTCAAATATTAGAAAAGGAAAACATTATAAATGCTTTAAAAGGCTGTGGTGGAAGTAAAATTAAGGCTTCAAAATTGTTAAATATGAGCAGATCAACTTTATATAGGAAAATTAAAAGATATAATATTAACAATAAAGAGAATAAAAATGTGTCAAAATGAGAATAAAAAAGTATAAGTGTCAATATGACACATATAATAATGTGTCATATTGACACTTGTTTTGATGAAAAGGCTTGTAAAGAGGCCTTTTTTATTTTGGCACAATATTTGCTCTATATATCTGTGAATTGATTAACATACATAAGCTAAAATATACTTTAGGAGGAATAATCATGAAAGCAGCATTATGGTATGGAAAAAATGATGTAAGAGTTGAAAAAGTTGAGGAGCCAAAGGTAGTAAAAGGTTCAGTAAAAATTAAGGTTAAGTGGTGTGGAATTTGTGGCTCAGATTTACATGAGTACTTAGGAGGACCTATATTTATTCCAGTTGGACAGCCGCATCCATTAAGTGGTACTACAGCTCCAGTGGTTTTAGGTCATGAATTTTCCGGTGAAGTAGTAGAAATAGGTGAAGGTGTAACAAAGTTTAACGTTGGTGATAGAGTAGCGGTAGAGCCTATTGTAGCATGTGGTAAATGCCCTGCCTGTAAAGAAGGAAAGTACAATCTTTGTTCTTCATTAGGTTTCCATGGACTTTGCGGAAGTGGCGGCGGACTCGCTGAATATACTGTATTTCCAGAAGAGTTTGTACATAAAATTCCAGATAATATGTCTTACGAACAAGCTGCATTAATAGAACCAATGGCTGTTGCACTTCATTCAATAAGAATAGCTAATTTTAAAACTGGAGATACTGCAATAGTATTAGGATCAGGTCCAATTGGACTTGCAACTATAGAATGCTTAAAAGCGGCTGGTGCAAAGCTTGTAATAGTTTTACAAAGAAAATCCATAAGGCAGGAATATGCAAAGAGAGCTGGTGCAGATGTAGTATTAGACCCAAATGAAGTTGATATAGTGGAAGAAGTTAAGAAACTTACAGATGGAGTAGGTGTAGATGCTGCATTTGAAACTACTGGTGCTAAGATAGGATTTGAGACAGGACTTAACAGTTTAAAATTTGAAGGAACTATGGTGATAACAAGTATTTGGGAAAATGAGACAAGCTTTAACCCTAATCTTTTAGTATTCTCAGAAAAGAAAATTGTTGGAACATTAGCATATAGACATGAGTTTCCTGCAACAATTGCACAAATGAGTGATGGAAGAATAAAAGCAGAAGGATATATAACAAAGAAAATAGATCTTGATGATATAGTTGAAGAAGGATTTGGTTCTTTAACTGGCCCAGAAAAGAAAAAGCATGTTAAAATACTTGTAACTCCAGATAAAGCACTTTTATAGCTATAAATGTATATGCAAAACTATTTGCTAAGGCTTGTAAAAATGAAATAAGAAAAATAGATATAAAAAACACTAGGTAACTTACCTGGTGTTTTTTATTGTAAATAATAGCTTTTTAAATAAAAGAAGCAAAATATAAATGATATGATTACAAAACAGAAATTTAAATATATTTGAATGAAGAGAGTGCATTTTAGATTCGTTATTTTCATTAATTAGTATTAAAACTAATTAAAAAAATAAAAGTATTTATTTAAAATTTGGTTATATTTTACAATAAACTATTATAAATATTAAGTATAGCAAAATAAAAAAATAACAGATTTGGCACATAAGTAATACTTAAAAATAGACATAGGAATAAATAAAGGCACAACAAGTAAATTAAATCAATTTAACAAAAAAATAGACTAGTACATAAATAGAGGTGCAAGTAAAAAGGTAGCTTTTAAGTGCTAAGGAGAATACATCCTCCGATATTAAGAGCAAAGGGTTTATTTGCCGAAAGGGTATATTTGATATTAGGTATATCCTTGGGGATAGAGCATAGTGGTTCTATCACTGCCGTGAATAATCATGGAGCGCTATTTATGTGATGAGAAGAAAATTTTCATTGCATGAGTGGTGTAAATAACTTATAACTCTAGAGCATTGAAATTTTCAATGCTCTTTTTAAGTTTATTTATGTCCAAAAAAAATCATAGTTTAAGGGAGGAAGAACAATGAAAGTAATGATTAGAATGAGAATGAGTATGCATGATGCTCACTATGGAGGGAACTTAGTAGATGGAGCAAAAATGTTGAATCTTTTTGGAGATGTAGCTACGGAGCTCTTAATTAGAAATGATGGAGACGAGGGATTATTTAGAGCTTATGACAGTGTAGAGTTTTTAGCACCTGTATATGCTGGAGACTACATTGAAGCAGTAGGGGAAATTGTAAGCTGTGGAAACTCTTCAAGAAAAATGGTATTTGAAGCAAGAAAAGTAATTATTCCAAGACCAGATATCAATGATTCAGCTTGTGACGTATTAGAAGAACCTATTGTAGTATGTAAAGCTAGTGGAACTTGCGTTGTGCCAAATGATAAACAAAGAAAAAAATAAGTACCACAGTAAAAGTCCGAATATTTTTTATAAAGTAATTTACGAGTTAAATATTAAGAGGAAATGGAGAGATTATTTCATGGAGAAGCTGATTATTACAGCAGCAATTTGTGGTGCTGAAGTCACAAAAAAGCACAATCCTAGCGTTCCTTATACGGTAGAGGAGATTGGAAGAGAGGCAGAAGGGGCTTATAAAGCAGGTGCAAGTATTATACACCTGCATGTAAGAAATGATGATGGAATCTCTACTCAAGATAAGGAAAGATTTAGATTATGCATGGAAGAAATTAAGAGAAGATGCCCAGATGTAATTATTCAGCCATCTACTGGAGGAGCAGTCGGAATGACTAACGAGGAAAGACTTCAACCTGTATATCTTCAGCCAGAAATGGCTACGCTAGATTGCGGAACTTGTAACTTTGGTGGAGATGAAGTATTTGTCAACACTGAAAATACAATAAAAGAGTTTGGCAAAAAAATGATTGATTTAGGTATAAAGCCAGAGCTTGAGGTCTTTGACAAAGGCATGATAGATATGGCAATAAGACTTCAGAAAAAGGGATATATAAAAACTCCAATGCATTTTAACTTTGTAATGGGTGTAAATGGAGGAATAGATGCTGCTATAAGAGACTTTGAATTTCTAAGAGGAAGTATACCGCAAGGAAGCACCTTTACTGTGTCTGGAATAGGTAGAAATGAGTTTCCAGTTGCTGTTATGGGCATCGTTTCAGGAGGACACGTTAGAGTTGGCTATGAAGATAATGTTTACTTATCAAAAGGCATACTTGCCAAGTCGAATGGTGAATTAGTTGAAAAGGTAGTAAGGCTGGCAAAGGAGCTTGGAAGAGACATTGCTAGTGCAAAGGAAGCAAGAGAAATTTTAGGTATTAGTAAATAGTTTGAGCAAATAATTTAAGATTAAGGGAGGGACAAAATGGATAAGATTGTTAAGCCGGAAGATTTAAAGCCTCTCTTTAAGGACGGTATGTCTATTATGATTGGTGGTTTTTTAGGCTGTGGAACTCCGCATAAAATTATAGATCTTCTAATACAACTCAATATAAAGGATTTGACCATAATTGCAAATGATACCAGTTATGTAGATAAAGGAATAGGAAGACTTGTTGTGAACAAGCAGGTTAAGAAGGTTATAGCATCTCATATAGGAACAAACTCTGAAACTGGCAGGCTTATGAATTTAGGAGAAATGGAAGTAGAACTTGTACCACAAGGCACACTAATTGAAAGAATTAGAGCTGGTGGATCGGGACTTGGAGGAGTTTTAACACTTACAGGTGTAGGCACAACCATTGAGGAGGGTAAACAAAAGATAAGAATTCAAGATAAAGATTATCTTTTAGAATTACCATTAAAAGCGGATTTATCAATTATTAGAGGAACTATAGTGGATGAGTCCGGGAACACATTTTATAGAGGAACTACTAGAAACTTTAACCCTATAATTGCTATGGCTGGAGAAAAAGTAATAGTTGAAGCAGAAAAAATTGTTAAGATAGGACAATTAAACCCTGATTATGTTACAACTCCAGGGGTATTAGTAGATTATATTATAGAGGGGATTGAGTAGTATGATTACAGATGGCAAGCTTGCAAAACAAATTATAGCCAAAAGAATTGCTCAAGAATTACAGGATGGGCAGCTCGTAAATCTAGGAATAGGGCTTCCGACCTTAGTTGCAAACTATGTGCCAGAAGGAATTAATGTTACATTTCAATCAGAAAATGGAATGGTTGGAATGGGGCCTTTAAAAAAAGAAGGAGAAGAAGATTTAGATATAACTAATGCAGGAGGGCAATATGTATCAATACTTCCTCATGGAGCTTTCTTTGACAGTAGTATGTCTTTTGCGCTAATAAGAGGAGGACATGTTGATATTACTGTGCTTGGTGCTTTAGAGGTAGATCAAGAAGGGAATTTGGCTAACTGGATAATACCGGGTAAGATGGTTCCAGGCATGGGAGGAGCCATGGACCTTGTTGTAGGGGCAAAAAAGTAATAGTAGCTATGCTGCATACCGGAAAAGGTAAGCCTAAAATACTTAAAAAATGTAGTTTACCTTTAACAGCGAAAGGGGTTGTAAACCTCATAGTTACAGAACTCTGCGTTATAGAAGTAGCAAAAGAAGGGCTTGTACTTAAAGAGATTCATAAAGATACAAGTGTTGAAGAAATTAGATCCATGACGGAAGCTGATTTAATTATAGATGAAAACTTGAAAGTTATGAGTATATAGGGGGAAATCATTATGAAAAAAGGATGTAAATACGGTACACATAGAGTAATAGAACCAAAGGGAGTTTTAACACAAGCAGCATATAAAATTGATAATGATATGGAAATTTACAGCAATGAAATATTAATTGATGTTCAGGCATTAAATATAGATTCAGCTAGTTTTACTCAAATAGAACAGGAAGCAAAGGGAGATATAGAAAAAATAAAGGCTAGAATTCTTGAAATAGTCAATGAAAGAGGGAAAATGCAAAATCCAGTAACCGGATCTGGTGGAATGCTAATAGGAACTGTAACTAAAATAGGTGAAGATTTAGCTAATATAGATTTAAAAGTTGGGGATAAGATAGCTTCTCTTGTATCACTTTCTCTAACTCCATTAAAAATTGAAGAAATAACAGATATAAAACCTGAAATAGATAGAGTTGAAGTTAAGGCAAAAGCAATATTGTTTGAAAGTGCTATATATGCAAAACTTCCAAAGGACATGTCAGAAACATTGGCATTAGCAGCATTGGATGTAGCAGGTGCTCCGGCTCAAACTGCTAAGCTTGTAAAACCAGGGCAAAGTGTTTTAATTTTAGGTGCCAATGGCAAGTCGGGATTACTTTGTTGTTATGAAGCTATGAAAAGAGTGGGACCAACTGGAAGAGTAATAGCAATGGTAAGAAAGGAAGCTCAAGCTAAGAAAGTATTAGAGCTTGGGTTATGTCATAAGGCTATAATTAGTGATGCTCAAAAACCTGTAGATGTATTAAATAAGGCATTAGAAGCTAACGATGGAAAAGAAGTTGATATTTCAATTAGCTGTGTAAATGTAGCTAATACTGAAATGGCTTGCATACTTCCAGTTAAAGATAATGGTACTGTTTACTTCTTCTCAATGGCAACAAGCTTTACAAAGGCAGCACTAGGTGCTGAAGGTGTAGGCAAAGACGTTACTATGATAATAGGTAACGGATATACTAAAGATCATGCTGAAATAACGCTTGCTGAATTAAGAGAAAGTGAAGTATTAAGAAAATTATTTGAAGAAATGTATATTTAATAATGATGCTAAATTCATAGGGGGGCTACAAATGGAGATTAATAGAAGATATGAACTCTTTAAAGATATTACAGATGAGCAATGGAATGATTGGAAATGGCAAGTAAGAAATAGAATAGAAACTGTAGACGAGTTGAAAAAATATATACCGTTGACGGAAGAAGAGGAAGAAGGAGTAAAGCAATGCCTTAAATCATTGAGAATGGCAATAACTCCATATTATTTATCGCTAATTGATATCAATGATCCAAATGATGTTATAAGAAAGCAAGCTATAACAACAGCAGCAGAATTAATTAAGTCTGATGTAGATTTAACGGACCCGCTTCATGAAGATGGAGATTCACCAGTACCAGGGTTAACTCATAGATATCCAGATAGGGCATTACTTTTAGTGACAGACCAATGCTCAATGTACTGTAGACACTGCACTAGGAGGAGATTTGCTGGTCAAAGTGATACTGCCTTGCCAGTGTCTCAAATTGACAATGCAATAGATTATATAGCAAAGACTCCTGTTATTAGAGATGTGCTTATATCAGGGGGAGACCCTCTTCTTCTTTCTGATGAAAAGCTTGAATATATTATCCAAAGATTAAGAAAAATACCGCATGTTGAAATAGTGAGATTAGGCTCAAGAACTCCTGTGGTAATGCCTCAGAGAATTACAGAGAATTTAGTAAATATGCTTAAGAAATATCATCCAATATGGCTTAATACGCATTTTAATCATCCGAATGAAATCACTGAGGAATCAAAAAGAGCTTGTGAACTTTTAGCTAATGCCGGTATACCACTTGGAAACCAATCAGTTCTTCTTAGAGGGGTTAATGATTGTGTACATGTAATGAAGAAACTTGTACATGAATTAGTAAAAATAAGAGTTAGGCCGTATTATATATATCAATGTGATCTCTCCGTTGGACTTGGACACTTTAGAACGACTGTATCAAAAGGAATTGAAATTATAGAAGGGCTAAGAGGACACACATCCGGTTTCTGTGTTCCAACCTTTGTAGTTGATGCCCCTGGTGGTGGAGGAAAGATTCCTGTGATGCCAAACTATGTAATCTCTCAAGGATATAACAAAGTTATTCTTAGAAACTTTGAAGGAGTTATAACCACTTATGAAGAGCCTTCAGGCTATATTCCAGGTTGTCATTGTGAGGAGTGCCGCGGAGAAAAGAAAGAAAAGAGAGTTGGAGTTGCTGGACTATTAAATCATCAACAAATGGCTCTTGAGCCAGAAGGCTTAGAAAGAAAACAAAGAGAAAAGCATAAGAAGGAGATTTAATTTAGAGTATGAGTGCGTAAGAATTCTGTTTATAAGATGATTACTCGATGTAATAATACACTTTTAGTTTAGCTCATGAGGTATCAGTAAATATGAGAAAAATAAATATATTAGAAAGAATAAAAGGGTATAAGACAATATCCATAATAGGTATGGATAAAAATGTAGGTAAAACCACAGTGTTGAACTATATTTTAAATGAGGCCAGGGGAAGAATCTCCCTTGGTCTTACCTCCATAGGTAGAGATGGAGAAGATAGTGATAGAGTTACCTATACAGAAAAGCCAAAAATTTATATAGAAAAGGGCACCTATGTAGCTACTGCCAAACAGTGTTTATTAAATAGCGACATTACTAAAGAAATTATAAAAACCACCGGAATTAACACTCCCATGGGAGAAGTTATTATAACTAGAGCTTTAAGTGATGGATATGTGGAATTAGGTGGGCCTTCAATAAATTCTGCTATGAAAAATATATGTCATAATCTTTTAGAATATGGTAGTGAATTAGTTATAGTAGATGGAGCTCTTAGCAGAAAGACATTAGCTTCACCAGTAGTAACTGAAGCTGCAATATTATCCACTGGAGCATCACTTGGAAGGAGTATTAATAAGGTAGTAGATAATACTAGTTATATAGCCCAATTATTATCATTAGAAACAGAGAATGACAAGAAAATTTTAGAACTATGTAGAGAGATAAGGAAAAGTTCAAAAATTGGATTTATATATAAAGATAAGACTATAAAGTGTTTAGATATATTGACTTCATTAGAGGCTTCTAGAGAAATATGTGAAAATTTAAAGGAAAAAGTTAGTCATGTAGTTATAAAAGGCATAGCATCAGATAAACTTTTAAGAGATATTATGAAATCTACAGAAAAATATAAAGGAGTCACTTTCTTAATAGAAGATGGAACTAAATGTTTTGCAGAAAGAGAGACCTTTTATAAGTTTCAAAAGCAGGGAGGAATACTAAAGGTACTTAATAAGATAAGTTTAATATGTATTACATGTAATCCTAAATCACCTTATGGATATGAATTTGATAGACATAAGTTTTTAGATGAACTTAGAAAAAATATAAGCTTGCCAGTTTTCGATGTAGTTGGAGGTGATTAATATTAAGTTTTTGGATGATGAGCAAAGAGAACAAATAGGTTTTTCATTTATATTAGATAAGCTAGAAGTTATAACGCCATATGGAGTTCAGGAAAAAAAGAATATTAGGCCTTTTAAAAGAAATGAAATTCATAAGTTGTGTAATGAACTAAACATTCTAGATATTATGTGTAAAAATTTAAGGATTAATAAAGCAATTTATAATGATATAGAAAGAATATTTTATAGAATTAAAGATATTAGAAGTTCTATAAAAAGATGTGAGAACCTAGATAACTTAGATGATATAGAGTTATATGAGATAAAGTGCTTCGGATTATTGATGAATGAGTTTTTATTAGCTTTTGAAAGTTTAAATTTAAATATTGTAGATTTTAGATTTCACTCTCTTGAAAATCTAGTTAATATATTAGATCCAGAAGGCAAAAGAATTCCTACCTTTTATATATATAATAGCTATTCTGAAAAATTGAAGAAAATTAGAGCGGATAAAGAAAGACTTGAAGAAAAAATAATAATAGAAAAAGATGATTTGAGGCTTAAAGCTCTTAAAGAAGAACGATTAAATACAGTATTAGAAGAAGAGGAAGAAGAATTAGTTATAAGAACAAAGTTGACTAAGAAAATAAAAGAGTATTGTTATATATTAAAAGAGAGTATTGAAAATATTGGTAAGTTTGATTTTTTATTAGCAAAGGCAAAGTTAACTTTAAGATATAAAGGGGTAAAGCCAGAGATTTCAGACAAGATGGAGATTGTTTTTGAAGATGTATTTAACCCTATGATTGCTGAGATTTTAGAGAATAAAGGCAAAAACTTTACAGCCTTAAATATACAGCTTAAAAGAGGTACTACTATTGTAACTGGAGCAAATATGGGCGGAAAAAGTGTCGCTTTAAAAACTATAGTTTTAAATCTTCTACTTGCTCAGTGTGGATTTTTTGTATTTGCAAAGTATGCAGTAGTACCAACATTGGATTTTATACATT
The DNA here is from genome assembly GCF_030915445.1 of Clostridium sp. OS1-26. Lineage (GTDB taxonomy): Bacteria > Bacillota > Clostridia > Clostridiales > Clostridiaceae > Clostridium_AM. Next base: position 5,149,210 of record NZ_CP133264.1, on the reverse strand, counting down.
TTATATCAGATGATATGCAGTCAGTATCTAAGGGACTTAGCACCTTTGGAGCTGAAATACTTAAGCTTAAAGAAGTTATTGAGGATGCAAAAAAGAAAAAAGGCTTTATTGCTTTAGATGAATTTGCTAGAGGAACAAATCCTAAGGAAGGCTATTATTTAGTTAAATCTGTGTCGAAGTATTTGAAAAATTTCGGTTCCGTAAGCCTTATTTCAACTCACTACGATGGAATAGCTGATGATGATATGGAGCACTATCAAGTAATAGGACTTAAAAATATAGATTTTAATTCTTTAAAATACAAGATTGATTTAAATAAAAGATATTCGGTAGAAATAATACAAGATCATATGGAATACCGCTTGGAGATAGTATCAAAAGAAAGTGGAGTTCCAAAGGATGCTTTAAATATATGTGTACTGCTTGGATTGGAAGATGAGGTTATAAATATAGCAAAAAAATATTATAACGATGATTACAAAATTAAGTGATATATCAGAGGGAAAGAAGGGAAAAAACTATGGAAAGTAAATTAAATTTAGACTGGACTGTAGTGGATAAGAGCAGACAAGCGGCTAAAAATATAGCGATATATACTCAAGAATTCATTAACAAAAATACCACTGTATCTGTAGAAAGAACTATATGTAGACTTCTTGGAATTGACGGAGTAGATGAATATGGAGTCCCTCTTCCTAACGTGGTAGTTGATAACATAGAAAAGGGAAATGGGCTTTCAATGGGAGCAGCTTTATTTATAGGAAATGCAATAGTCAATACAAATCTAACTCCGCAGGAGATAGCAGAAAAAGTTGGGAAAAAAGAGCTAGATTTAACTAAGCTTCCAATGAAAGATTTATTTGAAATAAAGATAGCCATTAATAGAATTGCAAAAGAAACAGTTGAAATAATAAGAAAAAATAGAGATAAAAGAGAACAATATCTTCAGAAGTTTGGAGACAAAAAAGGGCCATATCTATATGTAATTGTTGCAACAGGAAATATATATGAAGATATAGTTCAAGCTGAAGCTGCTGCAAAGCAAGGAGCAGATATTATTGCAGTAATAAGAACAACAGGCCAAAGCTTATTGGATTATGTGCCTTATGGTGCAACAACAGAAGGCTTTGGGGGAACTTTTGCTACTCAAGAAAACTTTAAGCTTATGAGAAAAGCTTTAGATGAAGTTGGAGAAGAATTAGGAAGATATATAAGACTTTGTAACTATTGTTCAGGACTTTGTATGCCTGAAATTGCAGCTATGGGAGCTTTAGAAAGATTAGATGTTATGCTTAATGATGCTCTTTATGGAATATTATTTAGAGATATAAATATGAAGAGAACTATTGTGGATCAATATTTTTCTAGAATAATTAATGGATTTGCAGGAGTAATCATAAATACTGGTGAGGATAACTACTTAACTACTTCAGATGCAGTTGAGGAAGCTCATACAGTACTTGCTTCCCAATTTATTAATGAACAATTTGCTCTTCTTTCGGGGCTTCCTGAAGAACAGATGGGACTAGGACATGCGTTTGAAATTAATCCTGAACTAAAGAATGGATTTCTATATGAGCTAGCTCAGGCTCAAATGGTTAGAGAAATATTCCCAAAGGCGCCATTAAAATATATGCCTCCTACAAAATTCATGACAGGAAATATATTTAAGGGTCACGTTCAAGATGCATTATTTAATATGATTACCGTATTAACCTCTCAAAAGCTTCATCTACTTGGAATGCTTACGGAAGCTATTCATACCCCATTTATGTCTGATAGGGCATTATCTATAGAAAATGCCAGATATATTTTTAATACCATGGAAGATTTAGGTGAAGAAATAAGTTTTAAAAAAGGTGGCATAATGGAAGAAAGAGCGTCTGAAGTACTAAACAAAGCCTGTGAGCTTTTACAAGAGATAGAGTCTATAGGATTATTCAAGACTCTTGAAAGAGGAGTGTTTGCAGGAGTTAAGAGGCCAATAGATGGAGGAAAGGGATTAGATGGAGTAATTGAAAAAGGAAAGGATTATTTTAATCCATTTATAGCTATGATGTTAAAAGATAAAACAGATGACCAGTGCATAGGTGCCGTATAGGTAATGTAAGGAGGTAGATGTTAATGGGTGGGGGATTATATTCAACGGATAAAAAAGGATTTGATAAAAATTTAGATTTAACAAGGTTGAAACCATATGGAGATACAATGAATGATGGTAAGGTTCAAGTTAGTCTTACCCTTCCGGTAAAAGACGGAGACAAGGCAGTGGAAGCAGCTAAGATACTAGCAAAAAAGATGGGATTAGAAGATCCTTCGGTAGCATATCACTGTGCTCTAGACAAGGAATTCACATTCTGTGTAGTATATGGTAGCTTAACACATACTGTTGATTATACTTCAATTCAGGTTCAAACTGTTGATGTTCATACTATGGATATGAGTGAAGCGAATAAATATATTAAAGATAATATAAAGCGTAAGGTTGTTGTTGTTGGAGCAAGTACAGGCACCGATGCCCATACTGTCGGAATAGACGCTATTATGAATATGAAGGGCTTTGCTGGACACTATGGGCTAGAGAGATATGAAATGATGGAAGCTCATAATTTGGGCAGCCAAGTTCCAAATGAAGAGTTTATTAAAAAGGCAATAGAATTTAAAGCAGATGTACTTTTAGTGTCTCAAACAGTTACTCAAAAGAATATCCATATACAAAACTTAACGGAGCTCGTAGAACTTCTAGAAGCAGAAGGTTTAAGAGATAAGGTGATCTTAATCTGTGGAGGACCAAGAATAACCCATGAGCTTGCAAAAGAACTGGGTTATGATGCAGGGTTTGGTCCAGGGAAATATGCTGATGATGTAGCTACTTTTGCAATAACTGAGATAGTTAAAAGAAGGGAAAAATAAATATTGAAAATTAGAGTGCATTTTTGAGATGTAAATAAGAATTTATACAAAAAGGGGGTAATAAAGAATGAGAGAAGTAGTTATAGTCAGTGCAACAAGAACAGCTATTGGTTCCTTTGGAGGTACATTAAAAGATGTGTCAGCAGTGGATTTAGGTGCCATTGTAATAAAAGAAGCTATATGTAGAGCTGGTATTAAACCCGAAATAGTAGATGAGGTAATAATGGGAAATGTTTTGCAGGCGGGACTCGGACAAAATGTAGCTAGACAAGCGATGGTTAAGGCTGGTATTCCAGTTGAAGTTCCTGCCATGACTATAAACAAGGTTTGCGGCTCAGGTTTAAGGGCGGTTTCATTAGCATGTCAAATAATAAAAGCTGGAGATGCAGATGTAATTATAGCTGGTGGCATGGAAAACATGTCAAGAGCTCCCTACCTTTTAAACAATGCAAGATGGGGACAGAGAATGGGCAATGGAGAATTAATTGACGAGATGATAAATGACGGATTAACAGATGTATTTAACAAATATCATATGGGAATAACTGCAGAAAATATAGCCAAGCAGTGGGAAATCACTAGAGAAGAACAGGATCAGTTTGCACTAGCATCACAGAATAAAACAGAAGCGGCTATAAAAGCTGGAAAATTTGAAGAGGAAATAGCACCAGTAGCTATTAAGACAAAAAAGGTGAAGTCATATTTGAAAAAGACGAATTTCCAAGGTTTGGTACAACAATCGAATCTTTGACAAAGTTAAAACCAGCTTTCAAGAAAGATGGTACAGTGACTGCTGGCAATGCATCAGGAATAAATGATTGCGCTGCTGCAGTTATTGTAATGAGTGCAGAAAAAGCTGATGAACTAGGAGTTAAACCTCTTGCTAAAATAGTTTCTTATGGACAGAGAGGGCTAGAACCATCAATAATGGGATACGGACCATTTTATGCAACTAAAAAGGCATTAGAATTATCTGGTTTGAAAATAGAAGATATAGATCTTATTGAAGCAAATGAAGCATTTGCAGCTCAAAGCTTAGCTGTTGCAAAAGATTTAAAGTTTAATATGGATAAAGTAAACGTAAATGGTGGAGCTATAGCTCTTGGACATCCAATTGGAGCTTCAGGGACAAGAATACTTGTATCACTATTATACGAAATGAAAAGAAGAAATGTAAAAACTGGACTGGCAACTCTATGTATAGGTGGAGGAATGGGAACAGCGCTTATAGTTGAACGAATCTAGGAGATATAGGGGTACTAGGCTGAAAGTTAACTTATACCCTGGGCTTTGGAAACATATCCCTTTGTATAAGTTAACTTTCTAGTTTGTTTCCCTATATAGATATCTAACTTCGATAATTGACTTAACCAAGGTATTAATAGGGGTACCCCATGAATACCGCTAATATCCAGGTTAGATATCTATATAAGTTAGTAAGTAGGGCTATATGAAAGGAGTTATTATGGAATTTAAGAATATAATTCTTGAAAAAGAAGGCAAAGTTGCGATAGTTACAATTAATAGACCTAAGGCATTAAACGCATTAAATTCAGAAACTTTAAGAGAATTAGATGCTGCTATTAATGACGTATCAGAAGACAAGGAAATTTTTGCACTAATAGTCACTGGAACGGGAAAGGCTTTTGTGGCAGGTGCGGATATAGCTGAAATGAAAGATCTTAATACTATAGAGGGAAGAGACTTTAGTTTATTAGGTAATAGGGTCTTTAGAAAGTTAGAAAACATGGAAAAGCCAGTAATTGCAGCTATTAATGGTTTTGCATTAGGTGGAGGCTGCGAACTATCAATGGCTTGTGATATTAGAATAGCTTCATCAAAAGCTAAATTTGGACAACCTGAGGTTGGCCTTGGAATAATTCCAGGCTTTGGGGGAACTCAAAGATTATCAAGACTTGTTGGTGAAGGAATGGCAAAAGAGCTTATATTCTCAGGAAAAATAATAGATGCACAAGAGGCATTAAGAATAGGATTAGTCAATAAAGTAGTTGAACCAGAACAGTTGATAGAAGAGGTTAAGACACTGGCAAAGACTATAACGGCTCAAGCACCAATAGCCGTTAAACTCTGTAAGGTAGCTATTGCTAAAGGAATGCAATGTGATATAGATACTGGTATTTCATATGAAGCTGAAGTGTTTGGACTATGTTTTTCAACGTTGGATCAAAAAGAAGGCATGACAGCATTTATAGAAAAAAGAGATAAAACTTTTAGAAATAGATAGGAGGACTAATTATGGATTTTACATTGTCAAAAGAACAACAATTAGTGCAACAAATGGTAAGAGAGTTTGTTGAGAATGAAGTTAAGCCGTTAGCAGCAGAAATTGATGAAACTGAAAGGTTCCCTATGGAAACAGTGAAAAAGATGGCTAAATACGGAATGATGGGTATACCATTTTCTAAAGAATATGGCGGAGCCGGTGGAGATACTCTTTCATATATATTAGCAGTTGAGGAGTTATCAAAGGTTTGTGGTACTACTGGAGTTATTCTTTCAGCTCACACTTCACTATGTGCTTCAGTAATTGATAAATATGGTACTGAAGAGCATAAGCAAAAATACTTAATACCTCTTGCAAAGGGTGAAAAGTTAGGAGCCTTTGGTTTAACGGAGCCAAACGCAGGAACAGATGCTTCAGGGCAGCAAACTACAGCAGTACTTGATGGAGATAACTATATAATCAATGGCCAAAAAATATTCATAACAAACGGTGGAGCAGCTGATATTTTTATAGTATTTGCTATGACAGACAGAAGTAAGGGCACAAAGGGAATTTCAGCATTTATAGTTGAGAAAGGCTTTAAAGGTTTCTCAATAGGTAAGTTAGAAGAGAAGATGGGAATTAGAGCATCTTCAACTACTGAGCTTATATTTGAAGATTGTATAGTACCAAAGGAAAACTTATTAAGCAAGGAAGGAAAAGGATTTGGTGTTGCTATGGGCACTCTTGATGGAGGAAGAATTGGTATAGCAGCTCAAGCGTTAGGAATAGCAGAAGGTGCCTTCAATGAAGCGGTAGCTTATATGAAAGAAAGAAAACAGTTCGGCAGATCCTTAGATAAATTCCAAGGACTATCTTGGATAGTGGCTGAATTGGATACAAAGATCGAAGCAGCAAAACACTTAGTATACAAAGCAGCATGTAAGAAAGATGCTGGGCTTCCGTATTCTGTAGATGCAGCAAGAGCTAAATTATTTGCAGCAGATATTGCTATGGAAGTAACAACTAAGGCTGTTCAATTATTTGGTGGATATGGATATACAAAGGAATATCCAGTTGAAAGAATGATGAGAGATGCTAAGATAACTGAAATCTATGAAGGAACTTCACAGGTTCAGAAGATGGTTATTTCAGGAAGCATATTTAGATAAGAATAGACAAGGAGGACAACATTAATGAATATAGTAGTTTGTTTAAAACAAGTTCCAGATACAACAGAAGTTAAAATAGATCCGAAGACAGGAACCCTTATAAGAGAAGGAGTTCCATCAATAATAAATCCAGATGATAAAAATGCTTTAGAGGAAGCACTTGTATTAAAAGAAAAGGTAGGAGCCAAAGTTACTATAATAAGTATGGGGCCACCACAGGCAGAAGCAGCTTTAAGAGAAGCAATAGCTATGGGAGCAGATGAAGCAATACTTATATCAGACAGAGCTTTTGCTGGAGCAGATACATTGGCAACATCAAATGCACTAGCAGGAGCACTAAAAAAACTAGACTATGACATAGTATTTGCAGGAAGACAGGCTATAGATGGAGATACAGCACAGGTTGGACCAGAAATAGCTGAGCATTTAAACATCCCGCAAATCACTTATGTAGAAAAAGTAGAGGTTGAGAGAGATGCATTAAAAGTACAAAGAGCATGGGAAGATGGATACGAAGTAATAAAGGTCAAGACTCCAGTTCTTCTAACAGCTATAAAAGAACTAAATGAACCAAGATACATGCATATGTCAAATATCTTTGAAACATACAAGAAAGAAATAAAAGTATGGAGTGCAGCTGATATAGATGTAGATACATCTCTTCTTGGATTAGCTGGATCACCAACAAAGGTTAGGAAGTCAATGACTAAGGAAGCAAAAGGACAAGGTGAATTAGTAAACCTACCAGCAAAAGAAGCAGCAGCATATGCAGTTTCAAAATTAAAAGAAAAACACTATATCTAGGAGGTAGTTACAATGAACATAGCAGATTATAAAGGCGTATGGGTATTGGCTGAGCAAAGAGAAGGAAAGCTTCAAAAGGTATCCTTAGAATTGTTAGGAAAAGGAAGAGAATTATCAGACAAGTTAGGTGTAGAGCTAACAGCTCTTTTACTTGGAAGTGATATAGATGATATAGCAAAAGAGTTAGTAGCCTATGGAGCAGATAAGGTAATATATGCTAATAGTCCACTATTAAAGCACTTCACAACAGATGGATATGCAAAAGTCATATGCGACTTAGCAAAGGATATAAAACCAGAAGTAATACTAGTCGGTGCTACCTTTATGGGAAGAGATTTAGCTCCAAGAGTGGCAGCAAGACTTGCTGCAGGGCTAACAGCAGACTGTACATCTCTTGATATAGATCCAGAAAACAAAAACCTACTTATGACAAGACCAGCCTTTGGTGGAAACTTAATGGCCACAATAGTTTGTGGAGATCACAGACCACAGATGTCTACAGTAAGACCTGGAGTATTTGAAAAGTTAGCTAAGGATACATCAAGAAATGGAGAAATTCAAAAGGCATCCATAGATTTAACAGAATCGGATATAAGAACGAAGACAAAAGAAGTTGTTGAACTTACCAAACAAGTAACGGATATTGGAGAAGCTAAAATAATAGTTTCTGGCGGAAGAGGAATAGGAAATAAAGAAGGCTTTGAACTATTAAAGGAACTTGCTAATGTTTTAGGTGGAACAATAGCAGGATCAAGGGCGGCTATAGACAATGGATGGTTAGATAAAGCATATCAAGTTGGACAAACTGGTAAGACAATTAGACCAAATCTTTATATAGCCTGTGGTATATCGGGAGCAATACAACATTTAGCTGGAATGCAGGATAGTGATTATATTATAGCTATAAATAAAAATGCAGATGCTTCTATAATGAAAGTAGCTGATCTTGCATTAGTTGGAGATTATAAGAAGATTATTCCTGAACTTGTAGCTCAAATTAAAGAATTAAACAATTAGTTTAAAATGAAAATAAATCAAGTAGGAGCTGAATAATTATTTTATTCAGCTCCTACTTGGCTTACATATAAAATAAATAAAAACATTCAATAAAATTAATTTATCAAGGAAGATTTGATTTTTATTGAATAATAAATTAATAAAATTAATTTTTAGATTTACTTTATTAATTTTGTTAATTTTTATATTGAAATAATCAATAAAAATGTTATAATGAAATTAAATGAAAGAGGTGGAGAAAATGGCATATAAATTAATAAGCAAGTGTCCTGTATGCGACTCTAAATTAAATATAATAAAATTGAAATGCCAAAAGTGTTCTACAGTAATTGAAAATGAATTTGAACTTTCCAAACTAGAGTATTTAGATAATGAACATATAAATTTTATTGAGGTATTTGTAAAATGCAGAGGCAACATAAAGGATGTAGAGAAAGAACTGGGTATTTCTTATCCTACTGTAAGAGCTAAGTTAGATGATGTAGTATCAGCTTTAGGATATACAGTAATTAAAAAAACATCAATAGGAAGTAAGACAATAATAGATATGCTTGAAAAAGGAGATATAACTCCTGAAGAAGCGATTAAAATGATGAAAGAAGAATAATATAAATATATAGGAGGAAATTTAAAATGAAAGAAGAAGTAGTAAGAATATTAAAGATGGTGGAAGAAGGCAAAATAAGCTCAGAAAAGGCAGCAGAACTTATAGCAGTATTGGGAAATAACAAGGAAGAGCTAATGGTTAAAAGAAATGACAAAATGATTAAGATAAAAGTACTTTCAAAAGACAATGATTCAGTAAATGTAACTATTCCTGTTAGATTAGTTCAGGCAGTAGGAGGGGCTATAAGTAAGCTTCCACCAATAAAAGAAATAGAAGGATTAGATATAGATATTCAAGATATCATACAGATAATTCTTGATTCTGTAAGTTCAGACATTGAAGGTAGATTGGTAGATGTTAAAAGTGCGCAGGGAGATATCGTAGAAATTGTTATAGAATAGACATCATAAATAGTTATCTAGGCTATAAAAGGTTAATATTTTTGTAGGAGAAATTGTATGATGAGGTTATATATAAGAATAAATGGAGGTATTAGGCTATTCTTTCCTATACCTATAGGGATTGCAAAATTAGGATGCAGGCTTGTAAATAGTTCAATTGTAAGAAAGAATATTCCACAAGATACCATTCAATATATTGATTGTATCGATTTTAAAAAGCTTATAGAAAGTTTAGATATCTTAAAAGAATATAAGGGATTAAAACTAGTAGATGTGCACAGTAGTGATGGTACAGAGGTTACTATTATAATTTGATATACCGTAAAATGAGTAAAAATTTATTTTTTATATTTAGAACTATATATTGTATTAAGTTAAAGGAGTGGTAAGATGAAAAGTAATACACCCGATACGACGGGTATCTTTCGCAATCGTTTTGTTCAAGTTATTATGATTTCAGGTATTTTACTGCAAATAGGAATATGGGTTCGTAATTTTGCAATACTTTTGTTTGTAATGGAGAAAACACATAATAATCCTTTTGCTGTTTCAATGATTTCTGTTGCAGAATTTGCACCAATTTTCATTTTTTCTTTTATAGGTGGAACCTATGCAGATCGTTGGCGTCCTAAACGCACAATGGTATGGTGTGATTTATTAAGTGCTATTTCTGTATTAATAGTATTATTTACAATAATTTTTAGTACTTGGCAAGCTGTATTTTTCGTAACTTTTATTTCATCTATACTTTCACAATTTTCTCAGCCTTCTGCAATGAAGTTATTTAAAATTCATGTTCCCATTGAAAAACTCCAGATGGGTATGGCTATGTTTCAAACACTAATGGCAATTTTTATGATTATAGGACCAATGATGGGCACATTGGTATATCAAAGATTTGGTATTAATATTGCAATTGGGGTAATGGGAGTAGCATTTCTGTTATCAGCTGCAGTATTGACATTTCTTCCAACAGATGAAAAAGAAGAAAATAAGGAGTTGCAGGCAAATTTTTGGCAGGAGCTAAGTGATGGCTTCCGTTATGTTTGGGAAAGAAAAGTACTTACTATACTTGGTGGCGTTTTTGCTATAGCTGGTTTAGCAGTTGGTATTATTCAACCTCTTGGAATTTTTATTATTATGGAAAGATTGGGATTACCAAAGGAAAACCTACAATGGTTGCTTGCAGCAAATGGTGCGGCTATGCTTATAGGTGGTGGTGTGCTTCTCGGTCTTTCGAAAAAGATAAGCCCTCAAAAACTGCTTGCCATTGGAATGCTTGCTAACGCAATCTCAATTGTAGGGATTGGGTTATCTACAAATTGGATAATTACTCTTGCATTTCAATTCTTGAATGGATTGTTTATGCCTTGTATCCAAATTGGTATAAACACATTAATTCTTCAACTTACAGAAGAAGAATTTGTGGGAAGAGTAAATGGAGTGTTAAATCCGCTTTTCATGGGGGCTATGGTAATAACGATGAGTTTGGCAGGTTGGTTAAAGATTCAATTTTCCTTAGTGGCAATGTATATGTTGGCTGGGGGATTATTCTTTCTAGGTGTGCTTTTAACAGCTCAACTATTCAATATACCCATTCTTAATGAGAAGGATAAATTGATTTCAGATGCTAACTGATAAGAGTTTATTTTAGTTGATTAGGTATTGTAAAATTAAGATGTAGATTTGCCAATAGTTCAATTGTAAGAAAAAATATTCCGTCAGATAGTATTGAATATATTGATTGTATTGACTTTAAAAAGCTTGAAGAAAGTTTTAATGTTTTAAAACAATATAAGGGGTTAAAGTTAGTGGATATAAGAAATAAGGATGGTACAGAAGTAATTATTATAGTCTAATTAAGACAACATAAAGAGGTGATATAAAGTGGCAAAAAAAAGTGCTAGAAATAATGAGTTATTAAACAATGCTAAGGTAAAAACTTCTCCTAAAATATATTCTTTATTAGTGGATCTGGTTAATGAGGGTAAAGAAGACTTGGCAGAAATAGTATTAAGGGTTGATTATTTGCTAGAATATGCAAGTACTTGTGTAAAACAAAAGGACTTTGATGAATCAAAGGAAGCTTTAAATAAGGCAAACATCAGAATGGAAATGCTGAAAAAAGAAGGTGTAGAAATAGAATATCTTAACTATTTGTATGAAGGTATAGCTAAGAAATCTAGAGTGCAGTAGGAAATTTATCCTTAGTGTTTTCGGTAAGATATGTTATTAGTTTAAAATAGCTAGATATATAAAGTTTATCTCAGACAACTCATATACAATAGGAGTAGTTTGAGATAAGCTTTTTTGTTTTAAAATTGCAAATAAAATTCATAAATGTTGACATGCAGTTTTTTATGAAGTATAATATGAACGTGGTTCATTAAAAATAAAAGTATATTTTATTAAGCATTAATTTTTTTTAAAACGAAATGAACGTTGTTCATTTTGTGTAAATAGATTATAAGATAAAATGGAGGTTTTGATGCAAAAATGGATATTATTCAATCAGCGCTAAATTTTTCATTTGACTTAATTTCTAATAGATACTATAAAAACTTTAACAGGAATACAAAAAAGCTGCAAAAGTGAACAAAAGCGTCTTGATGGAAATTTTAGAAATGAACAAAAAAAGTGAATATGGTCGGATACACAATTTTAAAGATATAAAAGACGTTAAGGATTATAAGAGAAATGTACCGATAACAAGTTATAGCGACTATGAAAATTTTATTGAAAGAATTGCAAAGGGTGAATCAAATATACTAACTTGTGAAGAGGTAGAATACTTTGGATTGAGTTCAGGTACAACAGGTCAACAAAAATATATTCCAGTCACTACAAGAGCTAGAAAAATAAATAATAGTTACATGAACTTTTTAAATCAGGGTCTATTGTATAATTCTATTCCAGCTGCGAAAAAAGGTGGTAGGGGGATGTTTCTGATGAATATGGCAAAGCCATCATTAATAACGGAAGGAAGAATTCCAGCTGGAGCTGGTACCTCTGAAGGCATTAAGGCAATGAAAGGTATATTGCCTTATATTTGGATTTCGCCAATTGAAGTGCTTGAAATTCCTGAACAGCAGGTTGCAAATTATTTACACTTATTGTTTGCGTTAAAGGAAAAAAATCTATCATATATAGCATCTCCTTTTCCATCAAATATAGTTCAAATCTTTGGGGCTATGGAAGAAAATTGGAGAGAACTAATAAAAGATATAGCAGAAGGAACTATTAGTGGACAGTTGAAGCTTGATCCTAAAATTAAAATTACACTAGAGAAGAAAATGGAACCTAATCCTAAAAGAGCAGAAGAGCTTAAGAAAGAGTTTACTAATGGCATGGATGGGATTAGTAGAAGAATATGGCCCAATATGCACTATGTGAGTTGCGTGGCAGGGGGAAGTTTTAGTATCTACATTAATAAGCTTAGATACTTTATTGGTGAATTACCTGTTTTTTCATCAGTGTATGGAGCAACAGAGGCTCTTATTGGAATGGCAGTTAAACCAAATGATACAACTTATGTAGTTGTTCCTGGAAGTGTTTATTTTGAATTTATACCTTTAAGTGAACAAGATTCAGAAAAACCAATAGCTTTAAATATAGACGAGCTTAAAGTAGGAGAAAGCTATGAGGTAGTGGTAACTAACTATTCTGGTTTTTATCGTTATCGACTTGGAGATGTAATTAAAGTTGTAAATTATTATCACGAAAGTCCTGTTATTGAATTTTTATATAGAAAAGGTCAGCTGCTTAATATTGCTGCGGAAAAAACACAAGAAGCAGCAGTACAGCATGCTGTAATGACAGCAGCAAAGAATTGGGGAGCTGAACTTGTAGATTATACTGTTATTCAAGATTTAAGTTCTACTGTTGGATTCTATAAATTTTATGTGGAAGTAAATAATCCTAAAGGATTGATAAATAATATTGAACAAAATAGATCTATTCTAGAAAAAGCATTAGGTGGAGCTAATCCACGATATTTAGCAGCTCTAAAAGCTAACAGGATTTCACCTTTGAAATTACAGGTTGTAAAATGTGGAACTTTTCAAAGTGTTAGAAAAGAGCTTTTAAAAAAGGGAGCTTCAGTAAATCAAGTGAAGATTCCTAGAGTGATTAATGATAAAAAGTTGATTTTATTACTAGATCAAAATACTGAAATATTGGAGGAATTGATATGAAAAAAGACTATGGTAAGTCAAAGATAATAGATAAAAATATAGAAGAAAAAAACCATGCCATACGAGATTATAGTATGGCGTGGTTTTTTTCTTACTCAGATTTTTCATACTTAATAATAAGCTGTATAGTATAAACAGAATTCTTGGCTTCAGGTGGAGTTTTAACTCCATCTGAAGCTTAGAAGTCGTTATCCAGGGACATAGCCGCTCTTTACTCCTACTTGAAGAAAAGCAGAGAGTCCAAATCTTCGATTTGGTGCGAATCGCTTTCACAGAGTGCGATGGGAGTATTAGAGCGGGTAAGTCATCGGATAAAAAGAGAGAATCTATTTAAAGATTCTCTCTTGTAATTTCTAGTAGTTTCCTTGTTGGTGCATTGCTTCAGCAACTTTTACGAATCCTGCAATGTTAGCTCCAGCAACTAGGTTATATCCAAAACCATAGTCTTCTGATGCTTTCTTACAGTTGTTGTAGATGTTAACCATTATTTGGTGTAATTTTGCATCTACTTCTTCTGCAGTCCAAGCTAATCTCATGCTGTTTTGTGACATTTCAAGAGCTGAAGTAGCAACTCCACCAGCGTTAGCAGCCTTTGAAGGTCCTACTATTACGCCGTTCTTTTGGAAGTATTCAACAGCTTCGTTTGTACAAGGCATATTAGCAGCTTCACAAACAAATTTAACTCCGTTTTCAACTATTTTCTTAGCTTCTTCTATTTTAATGTCATTTTGAATTGCACATGGTATTACGATATCAACTTTAACTCCAAATGGTTTTTCTCCTGGGAAGAATTGAACACCATACTTATCAGCATAATCTTTAATTCTTGCACCTTTGTTTATTGTTAACATTTCTACCATGTAATCTATCTTTTCTCCTGTTACTCCTTCTGGATCATAGATATATCCGTCTGGTCCTGATAGAGTTACAACTTTACCGCCTAATTGGCTAACTTTTTGACATACTCCCCATGCAACATTACCGAAGCCTGATACAGCAACTGTTTTGCCTTTCAAGTCTGTTCCTTCATGCTTAAGCATTTCTTGGCAATAGTAAGATACGCCGAATCCAGTAGCTTCTGGTCTTATTAAGCTTCCGCCATAAGTTAAGCCTTTACCAGTAAGAACTCCATTTTCAAAAGCTCCTCTGATTCTTCTATATTGTCCATAAAGGTAACCTATTTCTCTTCCACCAACTCCGATATCTCCAGCTGGAACGTCAACGTCTGGTCCTATATGTCTATAAAGCTCAGTCATAAAGCTTTGACAGAATCTCATTATTTCAGCATCTGACTTTCCTCTTGGGTCGAAGTCTGAACCACCTTTACCTCCACCTATTGGAAGGCCAGTTAATGAGTTCTTTAATATTTGCTCAAATCCTAAGAATTTGATTATTCCTATGTAAACTGATGGATGGAATCTAAGTCCTCCCTTGTAAGGTCCTATAGCTCCGTTGAATTGTACTCTGAATCCACGGTTAACTTGTACATTCCCGTTGTCGTCTGTCCATGGAACTTTAAACATGATTTGTCTTTCTGGTTCACAGAATCTCTCTAAAAGGTTTTCATCCATGTACTCAGGATGTTTCTCAAGTACTGGTCCTAAAGAACCTAAAACTTCTTCAACTGTTTGTAGAAATTCTGGTTCGCTGCCATTTCTTTTCTTAACGTTTTCAATTACTCCATTGATATAAGCTGTTACTCTTTCTTTTGTCATTTTATGATACCCCCAGACAAATTAATTTAAATTTTGATAAAAAATAACATTGGTTAATCGCTTACATTCATAATACTATAATTATTAGGAATTTTAAACTTATTTAATTAAATTCAATAATAATTAATGTATAAATAAAATTAACCTTAAATTTATTACTGCAAATAATGGACAAACACAGTTTTGTTTAAAAATTTAAGGCAACTTTAAAAATGGATTAAATTTTTAAATAGATAATGCGGAAAATGTTAAAAAAATAACAAATGAAAACGTTATAACTCTTTAAATTTTGTAGACTTTTAGTAGTGTTTGATTGTATAATATTAATCAATTTAGGATAATATTATAAAATACATTAAAATTTATGTATTATAACTGTTATTATTTTAATCTTTAAATATATATACTATAATCAGAACGAATAATTAATTGTTCAGCTAGAGAGGTGTGTCCATGGATAGTTTAGATGTGAAAATATTAAAGTTACTACAAAATAATGCAAGAGTTACAGCTTCAGAAATCAGCAGCAAAATTAATCTATCTATACCAGCGGTAAGTGATAGATTAAAAAAGCTTGATGCATCTGGTGTAATAGAAAAGTATACTGTAATTATTAATGCTAAAAAATTAAATAGAAATCTTACAGTAATTATGTTTGTTAGTTTAGAATCACCTAAATACACTAACAAGTTTTTAGAAGCAGTTCAGAGAGAAGAGGAAATTTTAGAGTGTCATTATCTTGCAGGAGATTATGATTATGCGTTAAAAATCATTACAGAAAATACCGAAACTCTTGAAAAACTTCTAAATAAAATAAAAGGCTTAAATGGAATTAGCAAGACAAAGACCACAGTTTCGTTATCTACAATTAAAAATAATTATTCCGTAATGCCATCTGAAGAGGACTATTAAAAGAATATTTGCTTAAGGATTCTAAGTTTTTATATAAAGGATTCTAAGTTTTTATATATTAGTAAGAGTTTATAAATACTATAATGAGAAGGTGAGATTATTAATGAAATTTTCTAAAAGAATATCAGATATGCAGTTTTCTCCGATACGCAAACTCGCACCTTATGCAGAAATTGCGAAAGAAAAGGGAGTTGAGGTATATCATTTAAATATTGGACAACCAGATATAGTAACTCCAGATTGTTTCTTTAATGCTGTCAAAGAGTATGAGGAGAGGGTACTTAAGTATTCAGGTTCTCAAGGAAGTGATAAATTAATTGAAAGCTTTATTAAATATTATAAAGTTTGGGGCGTTGATTTTGAAAAGAACGATATACTAATTACAAATGGCGGCAGTGAAGCAATTATGTTTGCCTTGATGGCAATTTGCGATGTTGGTGATGAAGTAATTATACCTGAACCTTTCTATACAAATTATAGTGGTTTTTCAGATGTAGCTGGTGTTAAAGTGGTTTCTTTTATGACAAAAGCAGAAAATGGATTCCATTTGCCATCTAAGAATGAAATTGTTAGTAGAATAACAAATAAAACAAGAGGAATAATTATTTCTAATCCTGGAAATCCAACAGGTGTTGTATATACATATGAAGAAATACGAATGTTAGCAGATATAGCAAAAGAGCACAATATTTATATAATTGCTGATGAAGTGTATAGAGAATTTGTTTATGATGGTTTAAAATATACATCTGCATTAACTATGACAGATGTTTTAGATAGAGTAATTTTAATTGATAGTATTTCAAAACGTTATAGTGCATGTGGAGCAAGAATTGGACTTGTTGCGTCCAAAAATAAGGATTTAATCAACCAGATATTAAAATTATGTCAATCTAGACTCTGTGTACCTACTTTAGAGCAAATTGCAGCAGCAAATCTAATAAATACTCCAGAAAGTTATTTTTATGGAGTAAAGGCTGAGTATGAGAACAGGCGTAATATCCTTTATAATGCACTATACAAAATTCCAGGAATTATATGTGATAAGCCAACTGGTGCATTTTATATAGTTGCAAAACTTCCAGTTAAGGATGCAGAGGACTTTGCTAAATGGATGCTTACAGATTTCTCTTACAATAATAAGACCGTCATGTTTGCTCCAGCTGAAGGTTTTTATGCTACACCAGGTTTAGGAAAAGATGAAGTTCGTTTCTCATATTGTATTAATTCTGATGAG
This sequence comes from Clostridium sp. OS1-26, assembly GCF_030915445.1. Classification (GTDB taxonomy): domain Bacteria; phylum Bacillota; class Clostridia; order Clostridiales; family Clostridiaceae; genus Clostridium_AM. The sequence goes on along the minus strand of NZ_CP133264.1, from coordinate 5,132,015 downwards.
TTAGAAGATGCAATGGATATTTTTGAAAGAGGATTAATACAGTATCTAAATATGCAATAATACTTTTAAAGTTTAATATATGTATATGAAACTCCTTCTCCTATTGTCGAATGAGTACTCGCTGAGTAAGCGATTCACTTCAAATCAGAGATTTGGGATATCAAGTATAATAAACATAGCTAGAAAATAAAATGGCTGTTACGAATTTATTCGAAACAGCCATTTTTTATATAGGATTAAAGTCAAAAAGTTTAGAGCATACCATAGTCAAGAACATATAAGTTATTATTTTCATCGTAACCAAAGGAATTTACTTTACAATATTCATTTTGCAATTCAGGAACTTCCGTTACTAACAATTTTTTGAACTTTTCTAGTACTGAAAAAAACTTCTCTTCATTTGCAAATTTTTTCTCTTTTTTAATATAACTATATATTGTCTCATCAGATTCAGTCCCAGTTTCTATAGGATTTAAGAGTTTATGAACTGTCAAATATAAAAATTTACTTTCATATATTGCATATACTGGACATAATATTTCTTTAAACTTTTCAAGACGTTCATCTTCTGAAGTGTATATTTTAAATTCATTAATGCATTGATCAGCTCCTACAGGTAAGGAAAAGCCTGTGGCATCTGATGAAGCCTTAATTATAAAATTATCTAATCGATATACGCAACGCATAGATCGTGCTATTATATTCTTTCTATTTAACTGTTTTAGTAAATTTCCTGCCATTCTCTTATTTTGACCTAACTTCATACCATACTGATTTAAAAATTTTTCAACTTCATATAATTCTCTATCCATAAATCTTCCTCCCTTTACTTTAATATAAATTAAAGTATCAATTTTTATTAATTGGAATCCTTGCCTCCAGTTAATTTTTGCATAAAAAATAAAGGCCATGAAGGCAAGTATAAGCTTACCCCACATGTCCTCTGTATTCTTTACCTGAGAGTTTAGATATAGAGACCTATATTTTACACCTTGGGTTCTGTATTTAAACAGATCTTCAGAGTTTCGTCATATAACGCTACTTTTACCTGAAAGTTTCTGATATAGTTGTGGTGCTATATCATTGCTTCTTCGGTTAACAAAATGTTATCTCACGCTATAATCATCCGAGCTATATTTAATTTTAATTCCTTAAATTCATTATATCATTGTATATTGAGAGTTTCAATCTATGGCATATTAAGAAAATATGAATTAGTATACCATAGATATCCAAGCTGAGTACTTGGCTTATTAGCGGTATTGATGGGGGAGACTTAGTTAAGTCATGTATCTTAGTTAGATATCTATAAAGAGAGATTAGATAAAAGTTCAGTTTACAAAAAATTCACAATGTTATATAATGGTTATACATCATTATATTTCTATTTTTTTTAGAAGGGGTGAATAATGTGTTGAAAATGCTTAGGCACAAAAAACTGACAGCAAGGATAACGACATTGTTTATGCTTTTTTCACTTCTAACGCCTGGTGCGTTTACGAATGTTAAAGCAGAAGCAGCAGCTAAAGCCTTCGACTTAATTGAAATTACTGACTTTCATGGGGCTTTAGAAGATTCTAGTACACCAGCACTACCTGTTGGTGGAGTTCTTGCAAAGAACATAAAAGACATAAAAAATGCAAACCCAAGCAGGACTCTAGTTATAGGTGGAGGAGACCTATATCAAGGTTCACCGATGTCCAATGTATTATTTGGAGTACCAGTTCAAAAACTTATGAGCAGCATTGGAATGGAAGTAACTGCTCTAGGGAATCATGAATTTGACTGGGGATTGGACAAGATTATAAACACTACAATGAAGGATGCAAAATACTCAATAATTTGTTCAAACCTTTATGACAAAAATAAAGGAACAAGGGTATTTGATCCATATAAAATTATTACTAAGGATGGAGTTAAAATAGCACTTATTGGCGCAATAACTACAGAAACTCCAAGTGTAGTTTTACCTGCTAACGTTGCTAACTACAAATTTACAGAGCCGGTAGCAGAAATAAATGCTATTGCAAAGGATATAAAAGATAGCAAGAAAGCCGATGTAATACTAGCTGTTATGCATGAAGGTAGTAATCAAGACAGCAAAACAGGACCTGTATTTGACATAGCTGATAAGCTTTCTAATGTGGATGCAGTTATAGGAGGACATTCTCATACTGCAGTACAAGCTATAAGCAAAACAGGGATACCGGTTGTAATAGCTAAGGCTCAAGGAAAAGGATTTACAGACTTAAAGATGAATGTAGATCCATCAGGAAAAGTATCTTTTACAAATGTAGAGTCAAGCTTTATTGCACTTGATAATAATAATCCTAATGGATATAAAGCTCAGCCGCCGCTTACTGACAGTGAAGCTTTAGCGGTAATAAATGATGCTAAGAATCAAGTAGGACCTACATTTAAAGAAGTTATAGGAAATACAAAAACTGATTTAACAAGAATGCAGAACGCTAATCCTTTTGGAGAATCTTATCTTGGGAACTGGACTTCTGACATTATAAAAACAAAGGGTCAAGCTGAGGTTGGATTCCAAAATAATGGAGGAATAAGAGTTGACGTACCAGCAGGAGATGTAACTGTAGGAACAATGTTTTACCTAATGCCTTTCGACAATGAAGTTGTTACAGTTAATATGAATAAAGCTCAGTTAATTAAAGTATTTGAACAGGCTGTAGCAGACAACGGAAAGGGAATTCAATCTTCAGGTCTTAAGGTTTCTTATGATATGACTAAACCAAGTGGCAGTAGAGTGATAAACTTAACTAGAGAAGATGGAAAAGCTATATCAGACAGTGAAGTAATTAAGGTTGCTACTAATGACTTTTTAGGACAAGGCGGCGATGGATTTGTAGTATTTAACGAGCCTTCTGTTAAAACAACTTTAAATAATACACATATACTTGTTAGAGATGCTTTAATTGAAAATGTAAGAGCTAACAAAGGTATAGTTACAAATATGAATGGCAGACTTGTAGGAAATGGTAATGCAACTATAACTATAGTGGGTACATCGGATCTTCATGGAAACATACTACCAATTGATTATAGTAATATGAAGCCTGCAAATCAAGGATTAGCAAAGGTTTCAACTTATGTAAAAGGCATTAGAAATGCAAATCCTAATGTAATGCTTGTAGATTCAGGAGACACAATACAGGGAACTCCACTTTCATATTACTACGACAAAGTAGATACAACCTCAGAATATCCAATGATGAAAATAATGGGTGCAATGAAATATGATACATGGACTCTTGGAAACCATGAATTCAACTATGGTTTAACAGTTTTAAATAGGGTAATTAAAGATGCTCAAAATGAAAATATAAATGTTTTATCAGCAAACACCTATAAAACTTCAGATGATTCAAATTTTGTAAAACCATATACTGTTAAAACATTTAAAGTAAATGGAAAAGATATAAAAGTTGGTATATTAGGTTTAACAACCAAATGCATACCTAACTGGGAGAATGCTTCAAATTATGAAGGCTTAAAATTTAATGACTTGGTAGATGAGGCTAAAAAGTGGGTACCAATATTAAAAGATAAAGAAAAGGTTGATATATTAGTAGCTACAATTCACAGTGGAGAAGAAAGTGCTAATGATACAATACCTGAAAATCAAATTAAAGCTGTGGCAAGTAGTGTGAATGGAATCGATGCTATAATATGTGGGCACGCCCATTCTAATATCTCGAGTGATCTTACTGTCAAAAATTCAAGTGGAAAAGTTGTTCCAATTACAGAGCCTGGCAAATGGGCTCAAGCTGTTTCGCAGGTTGATATAAGTGTAAAAGCAGATGGAACTGTAGGAACGATTACTACAAAAACTGTAAAAATGGATGAAAAGGTTGAGGCAGATCAGAATATATTAAAGATTGCTGAGCCTTATCAGGATGCAACTGTAAAATATGTAGGAACTGTTATTGGAAGTTCTACAGGAGAATTTCCAGGTACAAATCAAACAACTGAGCCTACAGCACTTATGGATTTAATAAATAAAGTGCAAATGGATGGAGCTAAAGCTCAGCTGTCTATAGCAGCACCTCTAAGTGCAAGCGCATATATACCAAAAGGAGAGGTTACAATTCAAAGTATGATGGGAGTATATGTGTTTGAGAACTTCTTATATGGAGTTAAAATGACAGGTGCTCAGCTTAAAAATTGGATGGAGTATTCTGTTAGATACTATAAGCAGGTATCAAATCCAGGTGATCAAATAGTTAAAGATTCAGAATTAAATATTCCGGATTATAATTTAGACCAGTTATATGGGGCAACTTATGATATTGACTTAATACAACCAGCATGTACTGTTGATGCAAAAACAGGATTAGTTACATCTGGCAACAGAATTAAAAACTTGAAAATCAATGGTGTGCCTGTAAAGGATACTGATGTATTCACAGTTGCAATAAACAACTACAGATACAATGGCGGAGGAGGCTTTATGAAGGCCGCAGGACTAAAGCCAGGAGATCCTTCCATAACAACCTATGATTCAGCAAAAACACTAGGTGATGATGGACAAGTTAGAAATATGATGATTAAATACATCCAAGATAAAAAGACAATTACTCCAGATGTAGCAAACAATTGGAAGATAAGCACCATGTCAATACTTCCATTTACAGTGCAGAGTATTAAAGGTGCAGACAGATATGAAACTTCAGCAAATGTTTCAAAGAATGGATGGGATAAAGGTTCAGAGTATGCTTTTATAGCAAATGGAGAAGTATTCGCGGATGCTCTTTGTGCAGCACCACTTGCCAAAAAATATAATGCACCAATACTTTTAACTAAGTCCAATGAGCTTCCAGAAGCTACAAAGGCTGAATTAGAAAGACTAGGAGTAAAACATGTAATAGTTTTAGGTGGAGAGTCAGTAGTATCAAAAAATATTGAAAATACTCTCCAAAATTCTTTGAAAGTAAAACCTGATGTAAAGAGAATATCAGGAACAGACAGATTTGAAACTTCTGTAAATATAGCAAAAGAGCTTGGTACAAAAGACAGTGCGGTTATAGCAAATGGATATAATTATGCTGATGCCCTATCAATATCAGCTGTAGCAGCTGTGAAGGGAATGCCAGTACTTTTAACAGATAGAAACAAGCTTCCAGAAAGCGTAGGTGCATACCTAGCTAAGAACAAGCCAGTGAATTCATATATAATTGGGTTAGAAGGCTCCGTAGACAAAGATGTTAAAGCATCAGTAGATGGATCAGTATCAGCTTCATCTATAAGATTAGGTGGAAATGATAGATTTGAAACTAATGTAAACATATTGAAACAGTTTGAAAAAGACATTAACTTTAATAAAGTATATGTTGCATTAGGAGATGGTCCTAATGGAGATGAATTTGCAGATGCTTTAGCTGGTGCAGCATTAGCAGCAGAGGGAAGTTCACCAATAGTTTTAACTAGTAAATCTATTCCAAAAACTTCAGTAGATTACATGAAGAATAAACTTAACTCAAATAGTATTGTAATATTGATAGGAGGGCAGGCTGTAATACCAGCAGGCTTCTAAATTTATTAATCATAGACCATACTGCTTTAAATTAGTGGTATGGTCTATTTTTCTTTTGCATATAGGATTACAAGTCCGAAAATTGGCTTACACCCCGGACTATGTTTCCAAGCTTCAGTCCGTTAAAAACTTTTAGTCAGTCTAAAGCTTATGTTTTAAGCAGAGAACAAAAATCTATGATTTTGTGTGAATCGCTTACTCATCTGACATAAGGAAGAGGAGTTTCATATAACATAAGTTGCTCCACTCAGTCGGACCAACTTATCAATTAGCATCGATAAGTCGCTCGTGAAAAGCCATTTAGGCTTTTCACCAGTATCTAAGATTCTAAGGTTGTCTTAAAACACTTCACTAAGACTGACACAAAGTTTTTAAATCTACCTTCAGCTTTAGAAACATAGCCCTTTGTGTAAGCCAATTTTCCAGTTTGAAATCCTATAAAAGCAAAAGGACATGAAAGTAAGTTTAAATTTACTTAGCATGTCCTTAGCTTTTTTAAATGAAAGTTGAAATATATTATTATTGAGATGATACATATCTTAGATTTTGATAATTTAAGCTATAAAGCTATCATAATAGGAGCCAGAGTCAATGATATCCTTTTCAACAATGTCTTTTATATTATAAAAATTAGCGAAACAGTTTAAAAATTCTTCAGGAGACATACCAGATTTTTTTAGACAAGCATCTAAATCTTTTAGTAATTCTTCAGGAGTTCTAACTATAGTATTGTTCATAACATACACCTCACAATTGTAATATATACTATATAATATGCGGTAATCAACGAAAAAACACACATATTTAATTTTATTTTCATATATAGTATAACACTAATAGAAAATAATTCAATATGTGATTGCGAATTTTATATGTTATTTGACTAAAAAGGTTACAGCGGTATATAATATGAAAGTTCGCTCATGGTTGTAAATATATTGTAATTGTCTTAGCATTTTAAAATCCTTAAGATAAATCTATGTATTTAATTATGAGAAAATAGTAAAATTAGAATACAATATAAATTGTCTAAATAAGAAATAAGTTTAGAGAAATAGTTTTCTATATATTTATTGAAAAGATAATATACTGAAAGGAGTAATGAATAATGATTGTGGTATTATCTCCAGCAAAAACTTTGAATTATAACAAAAAAACTTTAGCTAATTTATATACGGAGCCAATATTTCAGAAAGAAGCTACTGAGCTAGTGAGGGAACTTCAACAATATACTCCTCCAGAATTAAGTACATTAATGAAAATAAGTGATGATTTGGCGGAATTGAACTTTAAAAGAAATCTAAGTTTTCAAGTAAAATCTACTCTAGAAAATAGCAAACAAGCAATTTTAACTTTTTCAGGAACAGTTTATCAAGGAATGAGAGCTGATGAGTTCAGTGAAGATGAGCTGCAGTTTGCTCAGAATCATATAAGAATTCTTTCTGGTTTATATGGCATACTTAGACCGCTGGATCTAATTCAGCCACATAGACTAGAGATGGGTATTAAACTTAAAAATCCAAAAGGAAAAGATTTATATTCTTTTTGGAAAGATAAGATTACTAATTATTTAAATGAGGAAATCAATAAACATAATGATAAAAATTTAATTAATCTAGCATCCAATGAGTATTTTTCTGCTATCGATACAAAGAGTTTCACAGGTAAAATTATTAATATAAGCTTTAAAGAATACAGATGTGGTACATATAAGATTGTAGCTGTTTATGCTAAAAGGGCAAGGGGATTGATGTCCAGATATATTGCAGAAAATAAAGTTAATAATATTGAAATATTGAAAAACTTTGAAGAGGAAGGCTACGTTTACAATGAGGAGCTGTCTTCAGATAATGAATTTGTATTTACAAGACATAGCAAGATATAATCATGTGAGAAAGGAGGATTGTATATGTCTATAACTATACATGAGGCTTTAGAATTCGAGAGCTTTAAGGGATTTAAAATTATTGCTGGAAATAAGGGACTTTCAAATAAAATCACTAATGTTGGAATTTTAGATTATGAAATGGGTGGTTTAATAGAAGAAAACTTCATTGAAGGCGAGTTTGTAATAAGCACACTAATGGTAATAAAAGATAATATTGAAGAGTTATACAAGATTGTAGAAAAAATGATTTCAGTAAAAATAAGTGGATTAGCAATAAAAAGTGTGTATTTTAATACTATACCTGAGGAAGTTATAGAATTGGCGGATAAAAACTTTTTTCCTATCATGATATTCAGTGATACATATTTTGAGCACATAATTACAGAGTTTGCTAAAGCTATCCAGGAAAGAAAAGAAAATGAGACATTATCACTTAAGGTAGACAGTATTTTATATAGTAATTTAGATAGTTTGATCATAAAAAAGATAGCGCATGAAATTAATAGAAACTTTAAAGAGAAGAATATAGTAGCCTTTTGTAAAAAGAAAAGTAACGGAAAATTAACACACAGGTCGATTTTTTTTAGTAAAGAGGATTATAAATCTTTAAATAAAATCATACCATATAAAGATGGATATATTTTTATTAATACCTTTGAAAAAATAAGTTCTAAAGAATCTAAAAAACTTATAGTAAAAAAGTTAGAGGAATGTGGAATTACTACCAAAGAGTATATCATAGGAGTAAGTAGTTTGTATAAAAAACTAGGTGAGTTGAATAATTCTATAAAAGAAAGCATATACTCTTTTAAATATTCAATAGCCTATAAAAAGGATATTTCATTTTTTGATGAGATTGGAGTTAACAGAATTCTAATTCCTCTTATAGATAATCCATGGGTATTGAAATACTATAACGAAATTATAGAACCACTAATTGTCTATGATGAAAATAATGATACAGAACTATTAAGAACTGCTGTAAAGTATATTGAAAATAACGGAGATATTAAAACAACTGCTAAAGAATTATTTCAACATAGTAATACTATAAGATACAGAATAGAAAGGATAAATAAGATACTAAATGAAAATTATGATAACACACATTTTTATGAAGAGCTCGCAGTAGCCATAAGAATATATAATTTACTAAACAACAGTTTGTAAAAATTACAAAAGGACCTATTGTAGAATTTAAAATCTTACAAAGCCAAAATCCCCTTAATTAGTATATTATATAAGTAGATTGAAGCAATAGAGTATATTGCTTTTATTAATGTTAAGGGGGATCTTAGTAATGACAAAACAAGTTAAAGCAGATGCAGCATTATTATTTGTAACAGTAGGTTGGGGAACATCTTTTGGTTAACGAAGAACTCCATATCTGAAATGCCAACTTATAATTTTTTGGCAATTAGGTTTATTATAGCCTTTATGATATCATCGCTTATTTTTATAAGGCAAATGATGAAAATAGGAAAGAAAGAGTTAAAGTACGGAACTATACTTGGAGCTCTCTTATATTCTTCCTTTGCATTTCAGACTGTAGGGTTGAGCTATACTACTGTTTCTAAATCAGCATTTATTACAGGGTTTAGCGTAGTTCTGGTACCAGTTTTTTCTTCAATCATGACCAAGACAAAATTAAATAGTAAAATATGCATAAGTGTAGCTTTAGCTCTTGTAGGGCTAGGAATGCTTACGCTAAATCAGGGAATTGCGGACATAAATATAGGTGATATATACACGCTTATAAGCGCTGTTCTATATGCTTTTTATATTATATTTGTAGGCAAATATACTGTAAAGGTAGAATCTATATCCTTTGCTATTATACAAATAGGAACAGTTGGATTGCTAAGTATGCTAACATCATTTTTTATAGAAAAGCCTATAATACCTACAAGCTATAATATATGGGGAAGCATAATAATGTTGAGTGTAGTTTGTACATCAGGGGCTTTTATTATTCAAAACGTGGCTCAGAAATACACTACTGCAACACACACAGCTTTGATTTATACAGCAGAACCAGTTTTTGCAGCTATATTTGCTTATATTGTTTCAGGAGAGATTTTAAGTTTAATGGGATTCTTTGGTGCTGTATTAATAGTGTTAGGAACATTGATTTCAGGAAATCGACTTTAAAATAGTCTTTAACAAAGATAATATCAAAGAGATGCCTGAAATAGATGTTTAAGAGTATAAAATAAATTTCAAATATAGAAGAACTGCAAGTGGATTTTTAATTAATATGCTTACAGTTCTTTTTTAGGTTATCTTTGCCTGATTCATCAAGTTTTCTAACTACTGCTATAAGCCAAGTAATTGGAATCAGTATACCTAATGGAAGTATTATAAAAGGGTTTTTTAAAAGGTCTAAATTCATATGCTCAACAATATTTGATGGTATCATAGCCAAGCCTGCATTAATAGCTACCATGGGGATAATTAATGGTTTATAATCTTTTAGATTGAACCATTGGGCTAGCCCCACAATTTCAGGATAGTAGAAAACTAATAATTCAATATAACTGGATAACATCCAAAGTATAATAAAAAATGCATCAAAGCCAGAAAGAAAATTAGTAATATCAATATAATGCGAAATATAGTTTAAAGGACTTATAATTTTTGTTGTCATATCAGTACCAGTAAAACCTATTACTACAATTGATAAAAGCATTAAAAGTATTCCTGATATGGACATACCTATAAGTAGAACTTTTTTACTTTCCTTTATTATATTTAAGCATGGAAGCCATAATGCCATAAAAAGTACTGGTTCTACAGCAAAGGGAAACAGTACCACTTGACTTCTCAAAATTGGCATAAAACCATTTTCAAAAATAGGTAATATATTTGAGAAATTTTCATTTGTAAAATTAAGACATAAGAGCGAAATTATTAAAATAATTATTATTGGCATAAATAATTCTGTTGTTCTCGCATATACCTCAAATCCATTTCGCATCACATAAATAGCTAATAGAGACATTAGAATGTTCACTGCAATTGGTGGAGTGAAAGGAAGGAAAGGGCGCAGCGCTTCTATAAGATCTCTCATAATTATTGGAGCCATAAGCCAGAAACCTAAAATATAATAAAGGCCAGCAAGCTTTCCTACGAACTTACCTAGGACTACAGGCAGATACTGAACAAATGTTTTTTTGGGAAAACGACGGCCTAAATTAATTAACAGTAGCCCATCTATTGCAGCAATAATGTATGCTAACAAAATTGACATCCAAGCATCTCTTCCTGAATATTTAACTGCAGGTGAAGTTATAACTACAAATATATCGCCTATGGCACCTGCAAGTACAAGCATTAAAGCCTGATGGCCGGATATTTTTTCACTCTGAAACAAAAAACTTCAACTCCTTTTATGGGGTGATAGAATTAATTATCTTGCCCGTACTTCTTAGTTTCACTTCAACATTTACCTCTACTTCTATTTCAGGAAAAACTTCATCCCATTTTGCCTCAATATTTTTCCATTGACTAGGGAATTTCTTGTGGATCTTACTACCAAAGCCAACAATGTCTGTTTTATATTCTTTTTGAATTTTTTGAAGAGATTCTTTAACTTCTCTTTTTATTTCAGTTGCAAATCCATCTTCAAGTGCTTTAATGCTTTCAGGTGAATTTATATACACACCTTTATCGTTTTCACGTATTTCTCCTTCTTCCCAAATATCTAAAGATATCATTATTTTGCCATTTGTTATTTTAGGGTTTATTTTTACTTTTGATCTTACTATTTGTTCGCTTATATTTTCACTGGCTGTACCTGGATACCCTGATAGAAGAACTCCTTTACCAATTTGATTAGTTATCCACAAAAGTCCTCTAGTCTCATTCATAGTAAGCCACCCAACCAGCTTATCTTTCTTAAAAACTCCGCATCCGTTATAGCCTATGTCAGCAGCATTTCCTTCCTTCGGAGCTTCTATTTCTATTTGTGTAACTACAGGTGATGTTGTTTTGCTTGAAAGCTTCATCAAGAAGGTATGTAAAGTTTCTGTTGGCACAGTGGCTACATGATTGCTAATGTTTATAAGATTACCTATATAATCAGCTGATATTGCTGTAGCCTCAACTCTTTTGTGAAGAATATCAGATGCCTTTCCTTTGCATAGCAAAATCCAACCTCTGGAACGAAATTCGTAGGTTCTGAATATACCATCAATAAAGGAGTTAACGCCTTCTCTTGCTAAATCTTCTCCAATGACATAAATCCTATTGTGTTGAAATTCAGGTGTTTTACTTGTTCTTTTGTGATATTTTACCAATGAATCTGTTATGGATTTTGCTGTTACCGAAACTACGTGAATATTACTTTTCTCACTTGCAGGTCTCAAGGGTGTAGATGCACGTTCAGGTATTATACTTTGAAATGTAACAATTATATTACTCTTTTCATCTCCTTTATCAATACCAACTGCAGTAACTATTTCTCTTTGATTAAGTTCAATGGAATCCCAACATCCTGTTAGACTTATGATGGATAAAATTATCACTATTATAAAAATAAACTTCTTTTTCACTTTTATTCATCACCAACCTTACCATTACTGGGATCAGGTGTACTGTTATCACCAACACGTTGAGATTTTCTCCATACTATGGAACTAGGTCTTGTTTTCATTAACCACCATGGAACCCTTATGATAAAATCCTTCATACCTTTAAAATTAAAAGGCATAACTGGTGAAAAATATGGAACTCCAAAAGACCGTAAGGAGGCAAGATGAATTATCATTAATATGTAACTCCACAGTACTCCAATTAATCCAAATGTAGCCGCAGCTATCAATAATGGAAATTTTAGCAATGTGATTGGGTCGATTTGCGGTGGTAATAAAAAACTCATCATACCACTTAATGATATTATTATAATCATAAAAGGGCTAACCAACCCAGCATTAACTGCAACTTCTCCCATAATCAAAGCTCCTACTATACTTACTGCTTGACCTACGGCGCGGGGCATACGTACTCCTGCTTCTCTAATTACTTCAAATGCACCTGCCATAAGAAATGCTTCTATAGCAGCAGGAAAAGGGATTTTCTCTCTTGTTGTCGCCAATGTAAGCATAAGATTTTCTGGTATAATAGAAGGATGAAAAGTTGTTATAGCAACAAAAATTGCAGGGCCAAAAATAGTCATATGAAAAGCTATTAATCTTAACAGTCTAATCTGTGCTACTAAAAAAGGTGCGGAGTAATAATCTTCAGTGACCTGTAAACTTTCCACAAAAAGAAATGGGACAGTTAGCGCTATTGGTGTACCCTCTGTGAGAATACCAATCCTGCCCTCCAGTATTTTTGCTGCAAATTTGTCTGGTACCTCTGTGTTACCAACTGTAGGGAATATAGAAAATGGAGAATCTTTAATAAACTCTTCAATGTATCCAGACTCAAGAATAGCGTCGATATTTATAGATTTTAATCTATGCCGCACTTCTTCTAGAATTTTAACATTTGCAATACCCTTTAAATATACAATACATATTTTAGTTCTAGTCCTTTTGCCAATAACCATCTCTTCTATCTTTAAATCAGGATTTTTTATTTTTCTTCTAACAAGTGATGTATTTACACTTAATGTTTCCGTAAAACTTTCACGAGGTCCTCTTACTGTGTTTTCAGTTTGTGGTGTTTCAACACCTCTATGCTCCCAGGCTTGTGTTCCTAATTCCAATGCAGTATCTTCTTTATCTAGAAAAAGAACTGTATTACCATTTAATATTCCATCTACAGCCTGTTCTATAGTAGACACTTCTCTTATCTTATTACTGCTTATTGCATAATTTTTAATATTTTCTAAGTTAATGTCATAATCAATAGGAATCTTTCGGATTTCCCACATTAAATTGTCGAGTATATTTTTGCTTACTGCGCTTGTTTCGCTTAAACCTTCCAGGCTAACAACTAATGCCTTTATATTATTTTGACCTATTAAAAACTGGCGAATATTTATATCTATATCATTTTCAAAAATACTCTTAATTTTTTCGAAATTATCTTTAATATTTTTGGAAATAGGAGTAGGAAGTGGTTTGTTGCTAATGGTCTCTTTACAATTTTTGGGGTCATTAATTATTTTAAAATAGTTAAGCTTTCTTAAAAGTTTATCTAACATAGATATCACCTATTAAACTTATAAATTTATAATTATGTGTATTTAGTATTACCCATATTTCGTATAAATATATTAATTTTTACTCGTTATGCTAGTTGAGTATACTAGTATTATTCACAAACAGAAAAACTCTAGTTTATCAACAGGCTATTCAAAATAAGAAAATATAAGCCTATATCTTAAATTACGGTGTAAAATAAGATATAGGCTTTATTTATAAGATAAGATTATCACTACATATTTTTAAATTTATTATGATCCTTAAATAAGAGGATATTAATAACTTAAACTTCTATTTTTTAAGTATAATCTAAAGGCTATCTCTTCTATTAAAGAAAATAAACTTGTTGTTATAAGATAAATTCCAACAGCTATTGGGATTTTTATGGTTATCAGTATACTGAAAATACTTGTCAGTATAAGAGTAGATTTTGGCATATTGTTATATGAACTTATTTTTAAAAATGAAAAATACGAAAGTAAATTCGGACTTAACGTAGTAAGTGCATATAATATTGGAAGAACATAATAGCTATCTGACAGCTTAATATTTGCTATCCAAGGAATAATAATTGTTCCTGTATGGACAGGCATTTTTAAAATTACACTATATAATGTAAATATTATTGGAAGCTGCAGAAAACTTACTAAGCATCCAAACATGCTTTTAGCACTTTGTTGATAGTGTTTTTGCAACTCTGATTCTAGCTTTTCTTTATTATTTTTATATTTTTCCTTTAACTCTTCCATCTTTTTAGATAAACTTTGCTGCTGCTGTATACTTAATTTTTGTTTCATTGACATTGGTAGAAGAAGTGTTCTAACTAGTATAGTCAATAAAATTATTGCAACGCCCCAATCACCTGTTAAGCTAAAGAAATAGTTTAATGATGTATTTAATATACTAGAAATGATGTTCATAGTATCTCTCCTTATTTTATATTTTTATTTATCAGATTACCACTATCCGTAACATCATTTCTTTTAAAATTCAACACAAAACCGCCATATCTCATATTTTTCAAAAGACATATAGTCTTTTCTCGACATGAGTTTCCTAAAGCTCAAAGCTTGACAATAAATCTTTTTTATAAATTGGAAACTAAAATTCCTGATAAGTTGTTTTATTGAATAAATAGCATAGGAAAAAATGCTTGCAAAGAAAACAACTATAAAAAACAAATGAAATATATTTATAATATCTTGATCCATAATTATCTACTCCATCATAGTTTTAGATTATTCATTATTATATCATTGATGTGGAATAAGTTTCACTTTATAAGAATTAATGATATAGTAACAATTTAATTGTATTATATGGTTTGAATTAACCTTAAACATAGTATAAAACTTTTTCGGGTATTTGTAAATAAGCAATTATAATAACATTTAAGTATATAAAAATAGAATTGAGTTTCAGCGAAGGGTTGAAGAAAAGAGTTAGAGCTTAGATAAGCTCGCTCCGCTAGCTTAATATGGACAAAATTCAATAATATTTTTAAAGAAACTTAATAAAGTCGCGATAAATATAGAAATAAAGTATCTATTTTAAGTTAAATGACGAAGGAGTGGTAAAATGCGAATAAAACGGAAAATTCCAATATTTATAGGAGCACTTATTTTAATTACAATGATAATTTCTTGTTCAGTAGTATATTATCAAGTTTCAACTAAACTTTATAATGCCAGTCAAACTGAAATGAAATCTATAGCTAAAAGTTCTACAGAAACTATAGCTGTAATGCTGGAAAAAGAAAGTACAGAGGTAGGGGGACTGTCTAGCAAAAAATCAATTGTTGAGCTTATTCAGCTTCATGATGCTTCTTATGATTCTGAAGCCTATAAAGTTGCTATTGAAAATGTAAGTAAGGAGTTGGACGAATATGTAAAAAAACAAGGTAACTTAGAACATACTTTCATAGTAGATAACAAAGGAATTATAATAGCGGACAGTGACAGAAAACTTATTAATCAAAATATATCAGATAGAAACTATAATAAAGAAGCCTTAAAAGGTAAAACAGCAATTAGTGAGACGCTAACTTCAAAATCCAGCGGTGCACAAATTATAGTGGTAACTAGCCCAATAATAATAAATGGAACAATTTCCGGATACTCTGCCTCTGCAGTGAGAGCAGAAAGTTTTTCTAAATATTTTAAAAATGTAAAAATAGCAGAGACAAATAGTAGTTATGCTTATTTAGCAGATGAAAAAGGAAATATGATCTTCCATCCTACTAAAGAAAAAATAGGTAAGCCAGTAGAAAATGATAAGATAAAAGAAGTTGTAAAAAAAGTACAAAGTGGTGAAGAAGTAAATGGCAGCATGATTGAATATTTATTTAGCGGAGAAGAAAAGATTTCTTATTATGAAATAATACCAGGTGTGAATTGGACCTTTGTCTTATCAGCAGATAAATCTGATATAATTTCTGGTGCTAGAAAAGTAACTTTTATGATAATAGTCATCATGATTGGAATAGCTTTGGCAGCAGTTTTTATAACAAGTATCGTATCAAAGAAAATAACAGATCCTATAGAAAAGGTTACTGAGATTGTAGACAAAACTTGTAAGCTTGATTTAACATATTATAAAGAGTATGAATATCTTTTTAATTATAAAGATGAAATAGGCGACATATTTAGAGCTATTGCTAATATGAGAAAAATATTGAGAAGAATAATCGAAGATTTATCCTCGGTTTCAAATAATGTAAGCAGTAATGCAGCTTTTGTACAAAGACTTACAGAGGAATTAAGGGGATACGCTCAAGAAGCTTCAGTAGAAAGTGAGAATTTATCATATGCTATGGAAGAAACTGCAGCTGTAACAGAAGAAATTTCTGCAGCCTCTGGAGAGATGGTGAATGCTGTAGCGTCTATGGCTGGAAAGGCAGAAAGAGGATCAGAAAACTCCAATGATATTTCAAAAAGAGCAGAAAATTTAAAACAGACTTCCGTTAAATCTATAAAAGAAGCGGAGAATATCTATATTAACGTAAAAGCTGATCTTGAGATGGCTATAGAAGGTACTAAAGCGGTAAATAAAATAAATGAACTTACAGAAGGTATACTTAGTATTACAAGTCAAACAAACTTATTAGCTTTAAATGCGGCTATTGAAGCAGCTAGAGCTGGAGAAGCTGGAAAGGGATTTGCAGTAGTAGCAGATGAAGTTAGAAAGCTTGCAGAGGAGTCTGCAGTTACTGCTGGTAATATACAAAATGTTGTAGGTACAGTAGAGGGTTCTGTGAAGAAACTAATAGACAGTTCTGTTAGTATACTAAATTTTGTTGAAAATACTGTAACAAAAGAGTATAAAAATATCATAGACGTAGCTAATCAATACAATAGTGATGCAGATGATGTAAATGAATTTATGATGGATTTCAGTGCTGTTGCAGAGGAGTTAAATGCTTCAATTGAAGGAATAGTGAAAGCTATAAATGAAACAGCTTCTACTGTAAATGATAGTGCTGAAGGAGTGCAGAATATAACTGAAAAAGCTGCCAATATATTTGAAAAGCTTCAGGAGGTAAATGAAAATGCTGTAGAGAATATAAAAAGTGTAGATAGATTAGAGGAAGTTATAAAAGAATTTAAGATTTAGTGCATTTATCTTTATATTCTTAACCGGATTAGGTGCAGTTGGATTTATTCTATCCTTCCTAATCAGAAAAAGAACAAAGAATATGCAGCTCATTTCTGAAGGTAAAACTTTTGAAGGATAAGAGTTATTATTTTTAT
Organism: Clostridium sp. OS1-26; assembly: GCF_030915445.1. Taxonomy (GTDB): domain Bacteria; phylum Bacillota; class Clostridia; order Clostridiales; family Clostridiaceae; genus Clostridium_AM. The sequence continues at coordinate 5,114,672 of NZ_CP133264.1, read as the reverse complement.
AAGTATATCTAAAAATATAACACAAATCATTGGAATTAATTGGAAAAATGTATTATAATAGAATTTAGTAATATCTTCTCATAATTAAATTAGTGCTTTAGCAGGGAAGTTAATACTGTAACAAAATTTAACTTCCCTATAGAGCACAGTAATATATGTGGTATCACAATTAGAGAAAGAGAATAATGGAACACAAGTCTCTTAAAGATCATGTGTATGAATATATATCACATAAGATTTAAAATGAATTTCATGATGTTTATATAAATAAATGTAAAAATGGTACTCTCATAAGCATGTTAAATTCTTTGTATACATGAAAATTCAAAGCAGTGTCTAATATATAGAGAAATTAACTAGAAAGCTAACTTTCGGTCTAGGATCCCTATAAAGTATATGCAGATAAAAATCTGTAGAATTACTTTATAGGGGTTTTCATTTTTGTGTATAATAGTATGTAGACAATATTTGATTGCACTTTACGAAAGAGGTAAATTTATGAAGCACTTATTTATTATTAATCCCAAAGCAGGTAAAGGAAAAGCACTTAAGCTAATACCTGAAATTGAGGAGGAATTTAAAAATACTAATGAAGAATTTTTAATTGAAATAACAGAAAAGGTAGGACATGCTACAGAGATAGTTAGAAAATATGTCAGTAAAGAAAATTATAGAGTCTATGCTGTTGGAGGAGATGGAACACTCAATGAAGTGTTAAATGGAATGATTAATAGCGAAAGTTGTCTCGGCTTTATTCCAAGTGGCAGCGGAAATGATTTTATTAGAAGCGTATATAAAGGAAAACTGCCTAGAAATATAATAAAGGACACTGTAAATGGAAAGATAAAACCAATTGATTTGGCAAAGGTTGATGATAGATATTTTATAAATATTTCATCTATAGGAATTGATGCTGAAGTTGCAAATAATGCAAGGAATATAAAAAAGCGTCCCTTTATATCAGGAAAAATAGCATATATACTCAGTGCTATTATTACAATACTTATGTATAAGTATAGAGAAATTCAGTTGATAATTGATAATAAAGAAATAAAAATAAAAAACACTTTATTAGCTTTGGCGAATGGAAGGTATTACGGTGGAGGGATGAAAGTAGCTCCAGATGCAGATCTTCAAGATGGATTACTTGATATTTGTGCTATTGATAAGTTAAGTAGAGCAAAAATGTTTATACTATTCCCAAAGCTTATTAAAGGTGAGCATCATCAAATAGAAGAGGTTACTTTTTATAAAGGAAAAAAGGTAATAGTAAATTCTGAAGAAGAGGTTACCTTAAATATAGATGGAGAAATAGTAAAAAGAAAGAATGTTACTTTTGAGATAGTACCAGGAGGAGTAAAATTTATAATACCATAAATTTAGTTTCCCTATAGATAGAGGTACAAAGTCGAAGATTGATTTATACAAATAGATACTAAAAGGAGAAGGATCTCTAACTTAGGAAAATCTTAATAATTTATTAAGAGTAAAATAATATTTTATATCGGATATATTAGTAAAATAAGATATTACATAAGAGAGGTGAAAGACTATGAATGGAAGAATACTTGTGGTGGATGATGAACGGGAAATTGCTGATTTGGTGGAATTGTATTTGAAAAATGAAAACTATACCGTTTATAAATTTTATTCCGCAAAGGATGCTTTGGATTGTATTGCAAAGGATACGATTGACCTTGCGATTTTAGATGTTATGCTTCCCGACACAAGCGGGTTTACAATTTGCCAGAAGATTAGAGAAAAATATACTTACCCTGTGATTATGCTTACAGCAAAGGAAGAAGAAATTGACAAGATTACAGGATTGACACTTGGCGCAGATGATTATATTACAAAACCTTTTCGTCCATTGGAATTAGTAGCAAGAGTTAAGGCGCAATTACGTAGGTATTGGAAATATAATAGGGCTTCAGAACAAGAAGAAAATATCATTATTCATTCTGGATTAGTTCTTAATATAGATACTCATGAATGCCTGTTGAATGAGCAGCCGTTGACACTTACTCCTACTGAATTTTCAATATTGCGGATACTGTGTCAGCGAAAAGGTAATGTTGTTAGCGCAGAAGAATTGTTCCATGAAATATGGGGCGATGAATATTTTAGCAAAAGTAATAATACTATCACAGTTCATATCCGGCATTTAAGAGAAAAGATGAACGATTCCGTAGAAAATCCCAAATATATTAAAACCATATGGGGAGTGGGGTATAAAATTGAGAAATAAAAGAAAAAAGCCTGACTATATAAAATTAAAGCGTAAAATATTTTTTCAAATGTTATTGACTGTAGTAGCGTCGGTTCTTGTCGCTTTGTTTCTACGTTCTTTATGTAGAGGGAAGATTGGAGAACTGGTTGTTCGATTTCTAGAGCGTAGTTTTTTATTACGCTATGAGGATGCATTTACAATCTATCAATACACTTTCCGTAATAATTTAGATATTTTTATGATGATAACAATTATTATATTTTTTCTTATATTCTTTCGTTTTTTTCTTTCTTGGTTTACAAAATATTTTAATGAAATGAATGATGGTGTTGATGCTTTAATAAGAGGTGAAAATAAAGCAATTGAGATGTCACCAGAGATGGATTTCATGGAAAGCAAGTTAAATGCATTAAAGCAAACTTTAAAAATAAGGGAACAAAATGCTCAACAAGCAGAACAAAGAAAAAATGATTTGGTAATGTATTTAGCTCATGATATAAAGACTCCGTTGACCTCTGTTATTGGATATTTAAGTTTGCTTGATGAAGCTCCTGATATGCCTACTGAACAAAAGGCGAAATATGTACGAATTACCTTAGAAAAAGCATATCGCCTAGAAAATTTAATTAATGAGTTTTTTGAAATTACACGATATAATTTTCAAACAATGACATTAGAAAGAGAAACCATTGATCTATACTATATGCTTATTCAAATGACAGATGAATTTTATCCGTTACTTGAGCCACATGGAAAACAAGCTGTGATTCATGCTGATGAAAACATGACAATATATGGTGACCCAGCTAAATTAGCAAGGGTATTCAATAATATTTTGAAAAATGCGGTTGTCTATAGTAACGATAACAGCATCATTGATATTTCAGCAGAGGTTCAACAAAACAATGTTGTAATCTCTTTTAGAAACACAGGAAAAACAATTCCTAAAGAAAAATTAAACTACATATTTGAAAAGTTTTTTAGATTGGATGAAGCACGAACAACAAATACTGGAGGATCCGGATTAGGACTGGCCATAGCAAAAGAAATTGTTACATTACATGGAGGAACAATTTCTGCGGAAAGTAGCAATGGTGTTACTGTTTTTACAGTCACCTTACCTGTTAAACAGAATGAGTTGGAGGAAGCATAAATATACTGTAGCCTCTAGCTTTAGTAAAATATTTATTTTTTCTTTATCTTTTCTTAATAATTAAATAATTTCATATTAAAGTATAGTCTGTTCATTTTCGATAGAATGGTTTTATCGATATGAGCAGGCTTTTTCTTTGTGGAAAGGATAATGATTAATGCATTCACAATTCCAGGGAGAAGCGTATTTATGGTCAGTTTCTTAATAGTGCGAAATAGGCTATGAGCTTTAATAAGAAATTGTTAGGTTATTAGGGAGGATAGGGAGGAAATGAATATGTTAAAAAATGAAAAAATAAAGGAAAAAACTAGTTATTTAAAAATGAGTATATTTATTTTGATAGTTACTTGTTCAATTATTTTATTGGTTCAAGGAAAATCATTGCTGTTTAATGAACCGAAATTACTTAAAAAATTTGCTACCCTTCAACAAAAAAACTATGCCGCTAAAATATCAGAGAAAAATCAAGAATTAAAAAAATATCAGAAACAACAAAGAAATGATATTAAAACAAATAAGTTATATAGTTCAAATGCAATTTTATTAGATTTATCAGACAAGCAGGTGTTAATGGAAAGGAATTCTGAAGATAAAATATATCCAGCTTCATTAACTAAAATAATGACTGCTGTTGTTGTAATTGATACTGTATCAGATCTTAATAAAACAATTAAACTTTCATCTGATATTTTTCCGGAATTATATAACGCACAAGCTTCAATGGCTGGATTTTTGCCTAATGAGAACGTAAAGATTATTGATTTACTGTATGGAGTCATGCTGCCCTCTGGCGCAGAGTGCTGTATTGGATTAGCTAATGAAATTGCAGGTTCAGAAAAAAACTTTGTGAAAATGATGAATGAAAAGGCAGTTAAATTAGGAATGACAAATACACACTTTTCTAATTCAACAGGACTACAAGATAGTCAGCATTATACCACTGTAAAAGACCTTGCTGTTTTATTACAGTATGCACTTCAAAAAGATGTGTTCCGTGAAATCTACACTAGTAGTAGATATAGTACCAAACCAACGAACTTGCATCCAAATGGAATAACTTTTAGCAATACAATGTTTAAATATATGGATCATACAGATATAGTAGGAGGAAAAATATTAGGAGGAAAAACGGGATATACAGAAGAAGCAGGCTTATGTCTTGCTAGTTTAGCGGTTGTGAATGACAAGGACTATGTCTTGGTAACTACCGGAGCAAGCGGAAATCACCAAACAAAGCAATTTCACATTTTAGATGCCTTTAATGTATATAATCAGATAGGCAAATAAATTATTAAATTTGAATTATCCAAAGCTACAGTTGTAAGAAAAGGAAAAGCGGTATAACATTATAAAAATGTTATGCCGTTTTTCTTAATTTAAATACATTTTATTTTATTCAGTAGGTTCAAATTGATCTTTACCTACACCACATAAAGGACATAGCCAGTCATCTGGAACGTCTTCGAAAGATGTCCCAGGGTTAACTCCGTTATCTGGATCACCTTGTTCAGGGTCATAGATATATCCACAAACAACACATAAATACTTTTGCATAATATTACCTCCTACTTTAATTAATAATATTAACAGTGTTTCACTTTTAAGTGAAATAATGCGTAAAATTAATAATTTGTCATAGTATTATTTTACCAAGGTTGTATTTGTTTAGTCAGTAACCCTTGTTACGGAAAATTCAAATTATTTATGACATAATTATAACAAAATTTATATTACTTAGTCTATTAAAAATAACAAAATCTTACTATGCTAGCTTTATTCCATGACTATTTGATCAAATATGACCATCTAAGCGCTTAATCTCCACTTAAAACCAAGAATTTTGTTTATATAATAGAAAAATAGGCAAACTATTGATAACACAGATTAAATAAGTTTTATATAAAAATTAAAATATAGCAAAGTATTTAATTAATAAAAGAGGTGCTACTATGAGTTTTAAAATTAATGACAAAGTTACCTGGGTAGGGAAAATAGACTGGGAGATTAGAAGATTCCATGGTGAGGAGTATTCAACACATAAAGGTTCATCCTACAATTCATATTTAATAAGGGATAAAAAAACCGTATTAATAGATACAGTATGGAAACCATTTGCTAAAGAATTTGTAGATAACTTAAAAAAGGAAATTGATTTAAAAGAAATTGACTACATAATTGCAAATCATTCTGAGCCTGATCACAGCGGAGCACTTCCAGAATTGCTTAAAGAAATACCTAATGTGCCTATTTACTGTACTAAAAGTGGCGCTAAATTACTTAAAGGATATTATCATGAAGATTGGAACTTCGTTGAGGTTAAAACTGGAGACGCATTAGAAATTGGAGAAAATAAATTAATATTTGTTGAAGCAAGAATGCTTCATTGGCCAGACAGTATGTTTACATATCTAACCGGTGAAAACATATTATTCAGTAACGATGCCTTCGGTCAACATTATGCTTCAGAGCTTATGTATAATGATTATGTTGATAACGCTGAATTATATCAGGAAGTAATAAAATATTATGCGAACATTTTAACTCCATTCAGCACACTTGTGGAAAAGAAAATAGATGAGGTACTTAGTTTGAATTTGCCTGTTAACATGATTTGTCCTAGTCATGGTATCATTTGGAGAGACAATCCACTTCAAATTGTTAATAAATATCTAGAATATGCAAGGAATTATCAGGAAAATCAAGTTACTATTATATATGACAGTATGTGGAATGCTACAAGAAGAATGGCTGAGATGATAGCTGAGGGGATAAAATCCGCTAATAGTGACATAGCTATTAAGATATTTAATTCTTCAAAATCTGATAAAAATGATATTATCACTGAAGTTTTTAAATCTAAAGCTATATTGGTAGGTTCTTCAACAATAAATAAAGGAATACTTTCTTCAACAGCTGGAATTTTAGAAATGATAAAGGGGCTTAGTTTTAAAAATAAGAAAGCAGCAGCTTTTGGAAGTTACGGATGGGGTGGAGAATCAGTAAAGATGATTACTGAAGAACTCAATAAAGCTGGTCTAGAAGTAGTAAACGAAGGCATAAGAGAATTATGGTATCCAGGTGATGAGGAAGCACAGAGATGTAAGACTTTCGGAGGAAATTTTGCAAAGACATTATAGAATTTTAAAATATATTATCATCTAAATTAAAGCAACGCTAATCTCTTAGCGTTGCTTTGATTCTATTTTTCTTAAGTATCATATCAAATACGTCCTTAATATTTTTACAAGTTATATGAGAGTTAACTATAGCTTGAGAGGCACATCCTTCGTCGCCTATAACAGCTATTGACAATGCTGCTTTTTTTAGCATTTCTACGTCATTGAGTCCATTACCTACAGCTATGGTACTTCCATAGCCTAATTTTTCTATAAACTCTTTCTTGTATATAGTTGCATTTCCTCTGCAGAAGGTTTCAATAATAACAGGAAGGTCTTTGCATTGTTTTCTTACATTTCCATAGGTGTCTGCAGTTATTATGTATATATTTAAATAAGTACTTAGTTCAGTAAGCATATTTTTAACATAATCGGAAAGTGAACCATCTACGGCAATAGTTCCATTATAATCAAAAACAACATTTTTTAGTTCTAAATTGCATCTGCCTGGTATATTTAAGTTTATCATCTTTGTACTCATGTTATCCAAATAATCCTCCAATATATTCTTTTGTAGTTTCTTTAGTTGGGTTTGAAAACAATTTTTTTGTTTCGCTATATTCTTCAACTTGACCATCAAGTAGAAATGCGGTGTAGTCTGATATTCTCTTTGCCTGTGCTAGATTGTGGGTAACGATCACTATAGTATAGTCTTTGCTTAGTTTTTTCAAGGTATCTTCTATTTTAGTAGTATTATTTAAATCTAATGCGGAACAAGGTTCATCCATTAGAATAATATCAGGCTCAACAGTTAATGCCCTTGCTATACATAATCTTTGCTGCTGTCCACCAGAAAGCTTTAGAGCAGACATGTTTAATATTTCTTTAACTTCCTCATATAAACCTACCATTTCTAGTTTTTCCTCGATAATTTCATTTAGTTGTTTTTTATTGCTTGTACCATAATATTTAAGTGCATAAGTCATATTTTTATAAATAGATAGGGGAAAAGGCGCTGGCATTTGAAAAACACAACCTATATTTTTTCTTAAGGTCTCTTTACTGATTTTTTTTATATCTTCACCTTTGAAAAAAATATTTCCTTGAATTTTAGATTTGCTTTCCTCTTCAATAATTCTATTTATTGTTTTCAGTAAAGTTGACTTTCCGCAGCCAGAAGGCCCTATTATTGCAGTAATTTTCCCTTTTTCAATTGAAAGGTTTATATTTTTTAGTATCAATTTATTATCTAAATAAACTTGTAGATTTTGTATTTTAAGTATATCATTCATAAGTTACTGCCTCCTTCCTACACTGATAAGAGCAGCTGTCGTATTCAATATTATTAGAATTACTATGAGCACTAATGCAGTTCCATAAGCTTTCTCAAAAGAGATGCCTTGACTTACTAATATGTATAGATGATAGGGAAGAGCCATAACTGGAGAAAATAAAGAGTCGGGATTAGGCGCTGAAACTACTGCAGAAGTTAGCATAACCGGTGCTGCTGCTCCCATAGCAAAGCCTCCAGACATAATTATTCCAGATAGAATTTCATCCTTGCATCTAGGAAGTACTATATAAAAAAATGTATAACATTTATCTATTCCTAGAGCATAGGATGAAAAAATTAAATTTTTATCTACTTCTAGAATAGCTTTTTCTGCCATAATCTCTACATATGGGAATACCATTATTCCCAGCGTAATACCTCCAGATATAAGACTCACTCCGAAACCGCAAAAGTATACTAAAAAGGAATATCCAAAAAGTCCAAGAACTATAGAAGGTACTCCTGCAATAGAGCTTACTATTAAATGAATTAAATTTTTGATACCATTACTGCTGCAATAAAAACATAAATAGATAGCAGTAGATATCCCAAGAATTGCAGCACTTATACATGCTAAAAGCATTAATGCTAAGCTTCCCAGTATTGCAGGTAGTATTCCACCTTCCATCCCAAGAGGCATGCCTTTAGGAGAGTCAAAAATAAATTGAAGATTTACAGAGGGAGCTCCCTTCATAAAAACATAACTAAATATAAATATAACTATAGACACAACTACAAAAGTACTTACAAAATACCACAATACAAAAGGTATGCTTTTAAAAAATCTACTCATACTAAACCCTTCTTTAAAATGTAATTTTTCTACTTATACTATAAAACACAGCATTTATTATTAAAAGTAACACCATTAGAGTAAAGCCAGAAGCAAAAAGTGCATGATAATGCGTGCTGCCTATTTGCGCAGAGCCCATTTCGAGAGCTATAAGTGCTGGAATAGTTTCGCTTTTTCCAAGCAGGGTAGGCATAATTGGACTGTTGCCTATAACCATCATAACAGCCATTGTTTCGCCCATTGCCCGTCCTGTAGCTAAAATTGCTGAAGCTAGTATGCTTGCTTTGCAACTTGGCAGTATAAGATTATTCATCATAAACCATTTAGAAATTCCTAGAGATTGAGAATGAACTTTATATCTTCCGTAAACTTTACTTACAGTTTCACTGCAATTAGAAATTACATAGGGAAGAATCATGATTGATAAAAGTATTCCTGCGCATAATACTGACTCTCCAGTTGAAAAAGAAAAATGGACTTCAAAAAATTTAACTAAAACCGAAAGACCTATAAAGCCGTATACTACAGAGGGGATTCCGGAAAGCATATTTACAAAGGCTTTTATCACTTTGCTTATACTATCAGGTAGTAAAATAGAAATAAAAATGGCAAATCCAACTCCAATAGGAATTGCCATACATACAGCTATTATTGAAACAAATAAGGTTGCTGCTAAAAAAAGCTTTATGGAAACTTGGGGATTAGCATTTAAAGGCTGCCACTCACTTCCTAAAATAAAACTAGATAAAGAAACTTTATTAAACAATCCAACGCTTTCTTTTAGAATAAATACTAGAATCAAAGTTAGAAGAGATACAGAAATGAAAGCTAATAACTTTACCAAGATAGAAAAAATCTTTTCAATTTTATTACGCATTAAAATCACCTTTCAAAATATTAAATAAACTCGCCAGGTGTTATTCCTGACGAGCTCTATTATTTGGAAGGCTTCGTAGGTACAAATCCTAATTCTTTAACTACCTCTAATCCTTCATCCGATGCTAAATAATTAATAAAGGCCTTTTCTTCTCCACTTAATTCGCCATTTTTTATTATTAATAGTGGTCTAGCTATTTTGTATTTGCCATCTAATATGTTTTCAGCTGTTGGCGTTACACCATCTACATCCATTGAAATCAATTTTCCCTTATTTTGATCTACAATACCTACTGATGCATAACCTATAGCATCTTTATTTTCTATTATTTTTTGTCCTAAAGCTCCCATGGATGGGGATTGAATTGCCTCTTTAGTTACTTTTTTATCTCCCATTATGCTTTTTTCAAATACTTCACCTGCACCGCCGCTGGCGTCTCTTACTACTACAACTATTTTATTTTTTGGTAAGGATGAATCAAGATCACTCCATAATTTTGCTTCTCCAGAGAATATCTTTTGTATTTCCTCTTTTGTTAATCCTTTTTTCTTAGTTAGAATAGGATTTTGAGGATTTACAGATATAGTAAGAGCATCCATACCTATTTTAAATTCTTTATACTCAGGCATTTTTGATTTTTCATCTTTTGAAACTTCTTTTGATACTAATCCAAAATTACTTGTTTTTTCTAAAGCTGCCTTAACTCCAGTACCAGAACCGCCAGAAGAAACAGCTATTTGTATAGGCTTGTCCGAAAGCTTAGCATCAACCTTATTCCATGTCTTATTTTTTTGAGTAAAGTTGTCGCCAACTTTTGATATTATAGGTGCCATAGTGGAAGAACCACTAAACATTATTTTTGTCTCTTTTGAATCTTTATTACTTTGTGAAGCATTAGAAGCCTGTTTACTGCCACATCCAGCAAAAGTTATACTTGCAGCTACAATTAAGCTCAAAATGCATCCGAGTTTTTTCTTCATATATTATCCCTCCCTGGAAAAAATAAAGTATTTTTATGTCTAAAATTACATAACAGGTTTATTTTAACATAAATTTAACATTCTATTTTGTAGTATAAATTATTTTAATAGTTTAAAATGCGCTTATAAATATAATTTATCAATGCGCTTTCAGCCTTTTCTTTCTATAGAAAGCTATAGATTAAAAAAAGATGTGCTTATGCACATCTTTTGGCTATTTTGCTGATTTAAGTTTTTCAATACCAACTTTTATTCTTCTTATTGTTTCATCTTTTCCAAGAATTTCACCTATTTCGTATGCTCCACCTGGTGAAGATTGCTTACCTGATACAGCAGTTCTCACAGGCCATAAAACTACTCCGTTTTTAACACCTAGCTCTTGAACTAACTCCATACAAGCTTTTTCAATATTTCCGAAATTCCAGTCAACAATAGCTTCAAATTTTGGTAATATTTTTTCAAGGCTTTCTAAAGAGTTTTCTACATTAGTTTTCATCTTTTTGTGTGTATATATATCTATTGAGTATTCAGGTAATTCCTCAAAGAAATCAACTACTTCAGGGATGTCACTGAATATTTCTGTTCTAGTATGCATTAATTCGCTTATTTTCATAAAGTCTAAATCTTTATTTATTACTTTTTTATAGTATGGAAGAGCTAAAGAGTTAAACTCATCTAGAGGTAATTTTTTAACGTATTCACTGTTCATCCATCTCAATTTAACATCATCAAAAATAGCAGGGGATTTATTTATGTTTCTATAATTAAATACTTCTACTAGTTCTTCAAGTGTAAAGATCTCTTTATCAGTACCAGGGTTCCAGCCGCATAGTGCAATAAAGTTAAGTACAGCATCTTTTAGATATCCCTTGGCAACTAAATCTTCAAAGGAAGCATCACCGTTTCTTTTGCTTAACTTATGCTGTGCATCTTTCATTATTGGTGGACAATGAACATATACTGGAACTTCCCATCCAAAAGCTTCATATAATCTATTGTATTTTGGTGATGAAGATAAGTATTCGCTTCCACGTACAACATGAGTTATATCCATTAAATGATCATCAACAACATTGGCAAAATTATATGTAGGGAATCCGTCTGATTTTATTAAAATCATATCATCTAATTCAGAATTATCTACTGATATAGCTCCATAAATATCATCGTTAAAGGTTGTTGTACCAGTTTGAGGGTTGTTTTGTCTTATAATATAAGGAATACCTGAAGCTAAATTCTTTTCAATTTCTTCTTTTGAAAGATGAAGACAGTGTTTATCGTATTTTGGAGTTTTCTTTTCAGATTCAGCTTCTGCTCTTAAAGAATCAAGTCTTTCCTTAGTACAGAAACAGTAATAAGCTTCACCTTTTTCAACTAATTTTTTAGCATATTCTAAATATATTTCTGTTCTTTCACTTTGAACATATGGTCCAACAGGGCCTCCAACATCTGGACCTTCATCATGCTTTAATCCAGTTGCTTTTAGAGTGTTATATATAATATCTAAAGCACCCTCCACAAATCTCTCTTGATCCGTATCCTCTATTCTTAATATGAAGTCTCCGCCTTCATGTTTAGCTATTAAATAAGCATATAGTGCTGTTCTTAAGTTACCAACATGCATATATCCAGTTGGGCTTGGTGCAAATCTCGTTCTAATTTTTGCCATATTTTTCACTCCCATTACTTAAAATAAAAACCTCTCATCATTATAGACGAAAGGTCCACTACCAAAAAATAATTCTTTCTAAATCATATAATAATGTACATTTTTTGTCAAGTTGTATTTTGGAAAGTGAAATATCCTTGTATATTACCGTCAGTTTATAGTAGTATTTTTAACAATTAATGTAAGAGTATTATTTTAATTCCGTATTTTCAAACACATTAAATAAATATGTTTTAAATATACATATAAATACATTTAAATTATGAATAAAATATGATGTTTGACACTTTAAAAAATTGTTAACATTTAGTATAATTTTTATATGAGTTGTTATGTTTTGATTAATATAATAATTTGATGAATTTTGTATTTATCTAATTATGTTAAATAATACACGATGAATTGAATTATAAAAAACTGAAAGCTTCATAAAATAAAAATTTTAAATTTGCAATGAATTAATAACTTAAGAGGAGGAGCTATATGAAAATAAAAAGTAAATTTATAATACTGTTCGCTAGTTTTGCAATAATACCCTTAATTATAGGTGGAATTCTAATATATTTTATAAATAGTAAAATAAATATTGAAGATGCAAAGAATACTCTTATCAATCAAGAAAAGTCTGTAAAAATGTCATTAGAAAATTTGGAATCTATAATGGAGAAAATAGGAAATGAAATGTCTTATTCTAAAAACACTATAGATTATTTAAATGATTTGAATGCAGGTAAGTTAAATCCAACATTAGAAGCATCAATTATAAGTGAATTTAAAAGATACCAAAGCGATTACGGATTTTATGAAAATGTAGCATTAATTAGCAAAGATGGTGTAGGGATATTAGACGCCACTGGAACAATAGCAGGAAAAGATTTAAGTAGCATGAATTATTTTACAGAGGTTAAAAAACAAAAAGAGCTTATGTTAGCCAAGTAAAGGAAAGTATCACAACTAAAAAACCTGTTTTTGTTATATCAGAACCTGTATTAGACAATAGTGGGGAACTTATAGGGGTAATAACTCAAACTGTAGATTTAAAATTATTGTCCAAGCAGTATATTGCCAATAATAAGATTGGGGAAACAGGATATTTGTATATACTTCAAAATGATGGTATGACTGTAGCACATCCCAAAGAAGATGAAATACTTAAGAAGACTGTTGTAGATACGGATTTTGGTAAAAAAATAATTTCAACGAAAAAAGGCATAATTGAATATAACTATAATGGAGTAGAAAAGTTATCAGCCTATGATTACAATGAAAGTTTAGGGTGGATATTTGTAGCTACTGTACCGATAAGTGAACTTACTAAGTCTAATATAACTATAGTAGAAGTATTATTATCAATAGCTATTATAGGAGGAATTTTGTCAATGTTATTGGCAATGTTCATTGGTAAAAATGTATCAGAGCCAATAGAAAAAGTCTCACAATCAATGAATGAAATAGCTCAAGGGGATTTTACTATTAGAATAAATAGTAAAGGTAAAGATGAAATAGCAAATATGTCAAATAAGTTAAATGATACATTAAATACTATTGGGGACTCTTTAGGATTAGTGAAAAATGCATCTTTGCAGCTTGGAGAATCAGCATCAACTCTTTCTACTATATCAGAGGAGATGGTAGCATCAGCTAGTGAGGTCTCCTGTTCTATACAGGAGGTGTCGCAAAATGCAGCATCTCAAGCTGGTGAAATATCAAATGTTGTAAGCTCTTTAATGGCTTTAACAGAAGAAATTGATATAGTTAGTAAAAAGCTTGCTGAAGTAGGAGAAGGTGCAAAAGACACTGAAGTTAAGGCTGTAGAAGGCGAAAGCAAGATTTATGAGTTAATTAATATTATCGTAGCAATAAAACAATCCTATGATGTAGTACTTCAAAAAGTTAACGGGTTATCTACTACGGTTTTTGAAATAGGCAAAATAACGGATGTTATAAGTAATATATCTGAGCAGACAAATCTTTTGGCGCTAAATGCTTCAATTGAAGCTGCAAGAGCAGGAGAACATGGAAAAGGTTTTACAGTAGTTGCAGAAGAAGTAAGAAAATTAGCTGAAGAGTCCAGTAGTTCATCAAAAAAAATAATAGATTTAGTGAAATCTATAACAGATGAAACTCAAGAAGTTATTGAAAATTCCAATAAAGTTGGAGAATTACTTGAGGATCAGGCAGTAACTGCAAATGATACAATAATATCTTTTGAAGATATTATTTCTTCTATGAAAAACGTTCCGAAATCCATAGAAGAAACAGCGAATACTTTAAGTGATACAATAGATGGAAACAAGATAGTTCTAGAAAAAATTCAAATGATATCCTCAGCGGCACAAGATATTTCAGCTGCTTCAGAAGAGATATCTTCTTCTTCAGAAGAATTATTAACCTCTTCTAATGAAGTATCACATATGGCAGATAGAGTAGACAAAGATTCTGCAGAGCTTAGGGAGAAAACAAACTTATTTAAGGTTGAATAAAATAAAAAGATCATTAAAAGGTAATTGAAGTACTTTTTAATGATCTTTTTGTTTTAAGCAGGCATATTTGTATGCAAAAAAGTATTGTTACTTTTTGACCTATTTTTGATAGAACTCCAAATTTAGCTAAAATTTCTTTAAATAATAATGTAAATGTGAGCAAATTAATGAAAAGTAAAGTTAATTAAGTGTAACTCGGTATTCAATAAAATTGACATATAAATAGTTTATTGGTATAAATAATATAGCACATTTCATTAATGTGTTATATATAATGTACTAAACAATAATATTATTACATAAAATAATATTGAATAATATATTTATGATACATAAGTAATAAATTACTTTTTAGGAGGAGAGTTTATGTCTATAAATATTGCTATTAACGGTTTTGGAAGAATAGGAAGAGCGGTACTTAGAATTGCTCAAGAGAGAATGGATGAGGATGTAAGAATAGTTGCTATAAATGCTAGAGCGGATAGTAAAACTTTAGCACACTTATTTAAATATGATTCATGCTATGGAAAATTTAATGGAACTGTTGAAACTACAGATAATTCCATGATTATAAATGGTAATGAAATAAAGATATTAAATGTAAATGATCCTGAAAATTTACCTTGGGAAAAACTTAATGTTGATATAGTTATAGAGTCAACAGGAATATTTAAAGATAAAGAGAAGTTAATGAAGCACGTTAGAGCTGGAGCTAAGAAGGTAATCATAACTGCGCCAGCAAAAGGTGAAGATATAACTGTAGTTATGGGAGTTAATGAAAAGGATCTAGATGCTGAAAAGCATGTTGTTATATCAAATGCATCTTGTACTACAAACTGTTTAGCTCCTTTTGCTAAGGTTTTAGATGATAAGTTTGGAATAGTTAAAGGTTTAATGACTACTATACATTCATATACGAACGATCAGAGAATTTTGGACAAAACTCATAAGGACTTGAGAAGAGCTAGATCAGCTGGAGAATCTATAATTCCGACTACTACAGGTGCTGCAAAGGCTGTTGAAAAAGTATTACCAAACCTTAAAGGTAAGCTAAATGGATTTTCAGTTAGAATACCAACACCAACAGTATCTCTTACAGACTTAGTATGTGAGCTTTCAAAACCAGTTACTGTTGAGGAAGTTAATAATGCCTTTAAGGAAGCAGCAGAAGGACACATGGAAGGAATATTAGGATATTCTGAAGAACCACTTGTATCAATAGATTATAAAGGTGATGATAGATCATCAATAGTAGATGGGCTTTCAACTATGGTTATCAGTGAAAACATGATAAAGGTTGTATCATGGTATGATAACGAATGGGGATATTCCACTAGAACTGTTGATTTAGTGAACTATACAGCGAACTTAATGAAACAACAAAGCGAATGTGATGTTAAGATGGCAGCTAACCAATAAAAGTTGTTGGTTTCCTAAGGGGAAACCTCAACTTTTTTTTATTCCATCATTATACATATATACTATAAAAAAGAATATAATAGTTATTGTATAAGCTTTTTTAAATTTAATCATATTTTTTAGAAGGAAAAGAAGCAAAAATGTAGAAATTATTAATTAGGTTCAATAATTGAAAACAATAGTTTAGGGGGTAATTATATGGCGGATTTAAGTGTAAATCTACGCAGCATTAAATTGAAAAACCCAGTTATGCCAGCTTCGGGGCCACAGGTTAGAGATGCTAGACATATGATGGAGTGCGTACGACAGGGAGTTGGAGCGGTAGTAACAAAAACTATATCTGAAATACCTGCCAAGATTCCGAAACCTTTTCTTCAAGAAACGAAACATGGAGCATTTTTATATAGTGAATTATGGTCAGAAATTCCTGTTGAACAGTGGGTACAAAAAGAATATAAATTGTGTAAAGATTGTGGTGTACCTTTTATTATAAGCTTAGGATATACAGCGGAAGATATAGAAAAATTAGCACCTTTGGTTGCTCCGTATGCAGATATAATTGAAATATCAACTCACTATATGGAGCAAGACATAGAACCTGTAATAAAATCATTGCAGGCAGCAAGAAAGTTTGATAAGCCTGTTTATATAAAAATAAATCCAGGTATAACTAAAATAGGCTGGTATGTAAAGAGATTGGTAGAAGAAGGAGCAGATGGATTTGTAGCAGTAAATTCTTTAGGACCTTGCCTCCAAATAGATGTAGAAACAGGACTTCCTTATTTAGGAAATGAGAAGGGATATGGGTGGCTATCTGGTAAAGCGTTAAACCCAATAGCATTAAGATATGTATACTCTATATCAAATTCTGTTAAAGTTCCTGTAATAGGAGTAGGAGGAGTTTCTAGTGGAGAAGATGTAGTTGCAATGATAATGGCTGGAGCATCTGCAGTTCAGCTTTGTACAGCAGCTATATTAGAAGGACCAGAAGTATATTCTAGAATAATTAAGGAATTAGATGAATGGCTTGATAAGCATAATTATAAAAGCTTGGATGAAATAAGAGGATTAACTGCAATAAAAATGAAGGAACGAAAGATTAACAAAGAACCTGGTTTACTGCAGGTAAATAAAGAAAAGTGCACATCCTGCGGCATATGTGCTAAAAGCTGCTCTTATAGTGCAATAACCATTGAGGATAAAGCCCATATAGACCAGAATAAGTGTTTTGGATGCGGTCTTTGCTTAACAAAATGTAATGACGCAGCTATAAATTATATAAGATAATAATAATTAATAAAAACCTTGTGACGCAAGATAAAAATTTTGCATTACAAGGTTTTTATTAATTGAAGTTATCCTATAAAGACATGTATTTTACATTTACACCTTCAACGGCAAGAAGCTCTTTTTCTAACTCTTTAACTTTATTTTCATCAGAATTAATATGTAAGAGTATAAGACCTCGTTCTGAACAAGAATCTGTTGATGTTTCATGAAGCCCTATTCTTGTTTTGATAATGCAGCCATGTTTTGTCAACACTGTCTGAACTTGTGGTGCATGAGCACTTCTTGGATCAATGGTTAATGCCATAATAGTTGTTTCCATAACTAACATCTCCTTTAATACAATTATTCTTATTTCTCAACTTAGTATAACCTTATAAAGGAAAATAAATATATAAATCATGAAAAAAGTATTATTAATTTTTGACTTTTTAAATTAATATGGGAAAACATGCATATACATTTAGTGAAACGGGAAAATATTCTAGCCTTTTAAGTTAGATATAAAGGAGATGTCTTATGGCTTCAATTAATTTTGAATTAAGTGAGTTGGTGGATATTTTCGCTAGAGGAGTTAAAATGCCTAATCAGATAAAACAAATTTGCTGTGAACGTGACAAAATAAAAGTTACAATTTCTCCAGGAAGATTGACACCTAATTTTAATTTATTTTTGACATACGATAAATTTTACAAAGGGAAGATTGTATTTAATATTTCTTCTAAAGGCTCAACAGATTTAGTAATTTCGCTGCTAGATAAATTGGGATTTAGTATGAGTAGAAACCTATGTGAGTTTAATGCAAAACAGTTTACTGTAGACATAAATGATTATTTAAAAGATAGGTTTAATTTCATTGAGGTTAAGGACATTATTAATAATAACAGTAAATTTAGCATAATAATTAAACATAATTCTTAAAAGCTTACAGTGGAGTATTAAAAAACCTCCGAAACTGTTAAGATGTAGAAGGTTTCCCGACCACCACATCAACAATTTAGGAGGTATCTGGTTACATATTTACATGCGTACACTTATACAAAACTGGTATTGCCGCTGCTATAAGGATCATACCCATAAAAGCGGGTGCGGCATGACCAAGTGATACATAGATTTGACCTCCAATGATAGGCCCAATCATTCTTGCTAAAGCCTGAATAGACTGGCTACCTCCTTGAATCCTTCCTTGTTCACTAGAATCCACAGACTTGGAGAGCATCCCATTAAATGAAGGCCCAAAGATCGAATCACCAAAGCCAAATATAAACATTCCAGCGATAAAAAGAGGATAGAATGTGAACAAAGCCGATGCTGCAATAAGACTGTAGCCTATAATCTCCGAAAACATTCCAAGAATTGCTATCTGTTTATCGCTAAGTTTTATCAAAAGCTTTGGCATTATGAACCCTTGTGAAATGATGTCTTGGAAGCCAATAATTGAAAACATAAGTCCGATTAGTGCCGGCTTCCAACTGAAAGTATCCATTATAAATTGTGGAAAAACTGCCTGTAAAGATCCGTTGGGTATCCAAAGTAAGAAAGCTGAGACAAGCAACCTTTTTAAGCTTTTCATGGAAAGTATGTTTGCAAGCTGTGTAAATGGATTCAGTCTTACAAAAGTAATTTCTTTCAGTCTATTGTTCTTGTCAAGACTCTCAGGCATAAAGAAGAATCCATAAACAACATTCAATAAAGTTATTATTGCTCCAAAATACATAGGTACAGAATAACCAAACTTGGCAAGTAATCCGCCTAGAGTTGGCCCAATGACAGTGCCTACACCTACAACCGCACTCACCCACCCAAAGTATTTGGTTCTCTGCTTCGGAGGAATGATGTCTGCAAAATATGCTAAGATAGTGCTTATGTCCCCGCCTGTTATACCATCTATTATGCGCCCAGCAAATAGTATCCATATAGCTCCTCCTACACCCAAAACTAAGTACCCGATTGCAGAACCCAGAAGGCATACTAATAGTATTGGACGACGGCCATATTTGTCGCTCAAAGTTCCAAGTACTGGGGCCGCAAAAAACACGCAGACTGCATAAATAGAGGTAAGCAGCGTAACAACTATAGCTTGTTCTCCAGGAGTTCTTGTATAAGGCTGAACTAAGAATGGGACGACAGGTGCTACGATAGTGAAGCCTAATCCGCAAAGAAACATAGATATAATACCGAATATTAAAGCCTTTTTGTCTATGGTTTGTTCTGTGTTCTGTTCATTGTGTAATTTAAATTTGAACATTTAAATTCTCCCCTCAAAAGTTATGATTTAGCTTCCTTGGAAGCAAAATTATCGTATCATTATTTTCCTTCCTTGTCAACAAAATAATAGCAATAAAAATGCAGCCTGTTCTCAATAGAGTTGGCTGCCTGTGGTTTCATTTTCATTATTCAAATTTATTCAGACTTAATATCTACACCCAGTTTCTTTATTTCTGTATCCAAATGCCTACTATACCTTTCCACGAAGCTAAGCATACTGTCAAATTGTTCCTCGGTTACCTGCTCAAATACGGCTTTATCCCGCTCTTGAAACTCTTTGTGTAGTTCCTCATGGATTTTATAAATTACTTTCCCTTGCGAAGTCAAGCGAAAATAGATTTCTTTCTTGTTATCCGGCTTCTGGTAGCTTTCGATAATGCCTTTTTTTATGAGCTTCTTAGTTAATTTAGTTATGGCACCGGTAGTCATATAAAAGGATTCCGCAAGTTTTGTCACGTTGGAATCTACATTTCTTTCAATGTATTCAATGCAATGTACTTCAGAAGACTTATAACCCTTAAGACTGTCTTCCATCTTAAGCTTATTAAGCCAAGTCATCTTGTTGTATAAGTCCCTAAAACGCATTTTGACCTGTTCTTCTTTGTTCATGACCTGTCCTCCCACCCGTTGGTGTATTAACAATATTATATTAAATCTTTGTTTATATTTCAACAATATTAAAATAATTATTTTAGGAATTGAGCTATACGTGAAAAAAGAGAGGCAAAAGCGTCTAAGTACTGAATAAATAAACGCTAGTTATCATTTGATAATAATTGATTAAATAAACAAATTCACTAAACAACAAACAGGGCAAGTGCCAAGACACTTGCCCAAGACTGTAGACTTAAGTCTACAGTCTGAGAGGTAGATGTAATCAATACAACTACCTCTTACTACTAACACTAAATGTATTAATAGCTTCCGGAAAGAATAATGTGGATTAAGTGGTATAAAATAAAGGTTCTCACAAACCTAAAATATTCTTTATACCGCCACTTTAAACCTTCCTTATGCTAGTTAGTGTATCCAGCTGATATCTTATTATTCAAGGTTTATTTGGTGGATAAATGGCACCAATATATTTTCTTAGATAACTTGTGCAATAAAGGATATTTTAAATGTCTTTTATTGCGTCATTTATTTGCTCAAGTAAAAGATTTTTATCCATGGAATCTAAGTCTTCAATGGAGTTCATTAATGATAATATCTTATTTCTAGTTAAACTGAATTTTTGTGGTATAACTTCTGTATCAAAGGTATCTCCAGATTTAGCCACAAAGGTTGAATATCCTTTAGATATTAAAAGTTCATTAAAACTAGACATTGCTGAGGTATCTCCATGAACTAATAAAACTTTTTCAGGTTTTGCTTTAAATGCTTCTAACCATCCTGAAAGTCCATTTCTATCTGCGTGTCCAGATAGTCCATGTAGAGTGTATATTTTAGCATTAACTGCAATTTCTTCGCCAAATATTTTAACTTTTTTAGCACCTTCTGAAATACTTCTACCTAGAGTGCCTTCAGCTTGGTATCCTACAAATACTATAGAAGATTCTTTTCTCCATAAATTGTGTTTTAAATGATGTTTTATTCTTCCTGCTTCGCACATACCACTAGCTGAAATTATAATTGCACCACCTTGAAGTTTGTTTAGATTTACGGATTCTTCAGCAGACTTTGTGAATGTTAAACCTTTAAAATTTAAAGGATCATCACCGCTAGCTAAAAGTTTAGTTGCTTCTTCATCATAGTATTTTCGATATTTTGAAAAAATTGCAGTAGATTCTGAAGCTAAAGGACTATCTACATAAACAGAAACTCCCTTTAGAACATTTTCTTCAACATATTTGTTTAGAGTATACAGAACTTCTTGAGTTCTTCCTACTGCAAAGGATGGTATTATGACATTTCCACCTCGTCTTAAGGTATCCTTTATTATTTTAGCTAAATCTTCTAATTCTGAGGATAAATTAGTGTGAAGTCTATCTCCATAAGTAGTTTCCATTAGAACATAGTCAGCATAATCAATAATAGTAGGGTCTTTTAAAATAGGTATATCTTTATTTCCTAAATCACCAGTATAAACCAACTTTGTTTGCTTTTTATCTTCTTCTATTAGAATTTCTACGATAGCAGAACCAAGAAGATGTCCTGCATCTCTAAATCTAACTTTAAAACCATCAAAAAGCTCAATCCACTGATCATAAGGATATCCTTTAAAAAGATACATAGTCACTTGAGCTATTTTTGCAGTATATAAAGGTTCAATTGGAGGAAGTCCTTGCCTCAATCTTTTTCTATTCTTCCATTCCGCTTCTGACTCAAGTATATGTCCACTATCAGCCAACATAACATTACAAAGATCTAAAGTACCTTCAGTGCATATAACATCTCCTTTGAAGCCCTGTTTATATAAAAGAGGAATCCTTGCACTATGATCAGTATGTGCATGACTCAAAATAACATAATCTATATCCTTAGGGTTAAAGTTAAAGGTTTCATTTCCTCTCTCTCTTTCATCTTTTCCTTGATACATTCCACAGTCTAATAGAATGTTTTTATCCTTTACTTTTAGAAGATGGCATGAACCGGTGACACAACCTGCGGCGCCATAAAATTCTATCTTCATACAAATTCCCCCTTAAGCTTGTCGTTATATATATTATAACATGAAATTTGTAATTTTAAAAATATTAAAAAAAGGAAAATTATTATTAATGAGTTATATATATTAAATTTTGCTATTTGACTTCTTCACTAGCCTATATTTTCAAAGCCTAGTCCATTAAAATTTTTAAGTTACTATAAAGCTTGTGTTTATATGACTAATATAATTTTAGTAAATAATAAAAATAATATTATAGCAAACGACTTAAATTATTTTGTATATTGTGGTAAAATTTATCCGATGACTACCCGCTCTAATACTCCCACAGGTACTCTGTATAAGCGATCATCCCAAAATTATATATTTGGGTGCATATTTGGGATTTGAAATATTTGTGTTTTTTAGTGGGAGTAAAGATCGGCTACGTCCCTGGATAACGATTTCTAAGCATCGTATTGAATTAAAATTCTATATGATGCCAAGAACTCTGTTAATATTTAAATAAAACAATAGGAGGATATAGAAATGGGAGATAAGAGACTTAACAAACTTGCAAAACTTTTAGTGAATTATTCTACTGAAGTAAAAGAAGGAGATTTTGTGTTAGTTGGCTGTGAAGATATAGCCGAGCCTTGGATGAGAGAAGTAGTTAAGGAAGCTATAAAAGCAGGGGCACACGTAGAAACCATGCTTGAATCTCATGAAGTTAAAAACATAAAACTAAAGTACAGTAGTGAAAAACAGCTTGAAGAAGAGTACTTCATACAAAGAACAGCTTTGGAAAAAGCGGATGTATGGCTTACAGCTTGGGCAACAAGAAATACCAGAGTTAACTCAAATGTACCAGCAGATAAGTTACAGTTAGCTGCTAAAGGAGCTTCTAGCTGGAGAAAAGTTTATTCTGAGCGTACAGGAGAGGGTTCCCTTAGATGGTGTGGTACTCAATATCCTACCTATGCAGATGCACAAGAGGCCCTAATGAGCCTAGAAGAATATGAGGACTTTGTGTATGGTGCAGGTCTTTTAGATGTGGAAGACCCCGTTGCAGAATGGAAAAGAATAAGTAAAGAACAGGAGAGATGGGTAAAATACTTAGATAAAAAGAAGGAACTGCATATAATTTCTGATGAGACTGATATAAGTGTAAATATTGAAAATAGAAAATGGATCAATTGTGATGGAAGAGTTAACTTTCCAGATGGAGAGATATTCACTTCTCCAGTAGAGGATAAAATAAATGGCTATATTACTTTTAGCTTTCCAGGCATTTATATGGGAAAAGAAATTGAAGGTATAAGACTTGAAGTGAAAGATGGAAAGGTAATTAAGGCTACAGCTAAAAAAGGAGAGGAATTGCTTCAAAAATTACTTTCCATAGATGAAGGAGCCTCAAGATTTGGGGAAGTAGCTATAGGAACAAATTATGGCATACAAAAATTCACAAGGAATATGCTGTTTGATGAGAAAATCGGTGGAACAGTTCATATGGCTATAGGAGATTCCATGGCCGATGCCGGTGGTAAAAATAAATCAAATATACATTGGGATATGCTTTGTGATATGAGAAATGGTGGCAAAATTTATGCTGACGGCGAGCTTTTCTATGAAAATGGAAAGTTTATAGAGGATGTATTAAAGTAACATATAGGGCTTTAAATTAGAAAATTGACTTACACAAAGGGCTATGTTTCCAAAGCTGAAGGTAGATTTAAAAACTTTGTGTCAGTCTTAGTGAAGGGTTTTAAGACAACCTTAGCACCTTCGAGTTGGTGAAGAGCCTAAATGGCTTTTCACGAGCGACTTGTCAATGCTAATTGATAAGTTGGTCTGACTGAGCATAGCGACTTATGTTATATGAAACTCCTCTTCCTTATGTCAGAGGAGTAAGCGACTCGCACAAAATCATAGATTTTGGCTCTCTGCTTAACGGACTGAAGCTTGGAAACATAGTCCGGGGTGTAAGTCAATTTTCGTCTTTGTAACACTATAGCTAATTGAAAGTATGATTTCATTAGAAAAGTAAAAAGGAGTGAATTAACACTCCTTTTACCATGTATATTTTCCTCTTCGTCTCTTTCTCTTTATATCTAGTATCTTCTTTACTGCAAAGGCTATAACTCCTAGGGAAGCTAGCACTGCTAGTAAGGCAACTCCATAAATAGGTAAGTTATTTTTCATTAAAGCTCCTTTAGGTAAAGCAGAATATAATTTATAATCTCTAGATGCACTTCTCTCTTTAATTGTTAATGTACCAATAGGGTCAGTTCCCTTTAGGTTAGAAACTTTTATATCATTTAAGTTAACAACTTCTTTTAAGTCTTTTTTATTTGTTGCATTATCATAATAATTAATATCTTCTTTAATAGTTATTGGAACATCTATAGACTTTTCAGGTCCTATAAATACTAATGGCTTATATTTAACTGTCTTAGTAGTTATAACTGAATCTTTTGTGTGCAGGCTCACAGGCTTCGCAGCATAGCTCCAGTCTATCACTTTCTTCATATCATCAAATACAAAAGCATCGTTTTGATCGTATACGGAATTCATTACAACACCTAGTATTTTTCTACCACCTCTATCATAAATTGCTACTAAACATCTTCCAGCAGGCACAGTATATCCAGTCTTTCCACCTATGCAGCCATCCGTTCCAAGCAGCTTATTTCTATTTTCTATAAGATAAGTAGTTCCACTAGAGGTTTTGATAGTGCTCTTAAGCTTTCCCATAGATTCCTTAACCCAAGGGTTTTGGAAAGCTGCACGAGCTATAACACTTAAATCATAGGCAGTTGTATAGTGATTTGGATCATGTAATCCGTTAGGTGTAACAAAATGAGTATTACTCAAATTTAATTGTTTAATTTTTTCATTCATTTTGTCTGAAAAATCTTTGGCATCTTTACCTATATTATCTGCAATCATATAGGCAACATCATTACCAGAATACAACAAAAGTCCATCCATTGCATTATCTGCAGACATTTTTTCACCTACAGCTATAGGGTGAAGGTTTACACTTAAAGAGTACTCAGGCTGAGCTTTTGCATCTTGTGTATATGTAAGCATATCTGTTTTATTCTTATTCTCTGCAAGAAGAAGAGCTGTTAAAAGCTTAGTAGTACTAGCAGGATACATCTGCTTGTCTATATCCTTAGAATATATGATTTCACCAGTTTGCATATCTATTGTAACAGCGGCTTTACCATAAATTTGTGGTTCAGTTTTTTGGCTGTCGCCAGCGGCAAATACATTAATATTTAAGGAAAGTATAAAAATAAAAATTAGCAAAATAGATAGTTTTCTTTGTTTCAATGTTCATCTCTCCATTTACCGTAAATTTGTGTACATATTTTACTGAAAATATTATAATTAAAGCATGACATTTTTCAGTATATCACTTACAATAAAATTTGACAATCGACTATATTGAGCTAAATCCGTTAAATTTTATATATAAGGTTACTATGTAAAAGCAATTGAGCTATAATTTAAAATTACTTAATATTAAGGAGGACATTCATTTATGTTAGATAAAATACAAAATATATTTGCTAATAGAGAAGCTGGAATAATAGGACCATACAAGAAAAGTGCAGTAATGATTTTGCTTTGCGAAGATAATGGTAAAACTAATGTGATTTTTGAAGTTAGGGCTTTGAATTTAAGACATCAACCAGGAGATATATGCCTTCCAGGAGGTAAGCTAGAGAAAGGAGAATCTCCAGAAAAAGCCTCAATAAGAGAAACAATGGAGGAATTAAATCTTAAAAGAGAAGACATAGAATTTATAGGAAGTATGGATTATATTGTTACACCATATAATTTCATGATATATCCCTTTATAGCTAAAACAAATAAGTCTGAAATAGAGCCTAATAAAGCTGAAGTTGATCATATTTTTAAGGTGCCTCTAGAATTCTTTTTAGAAGATTCGCCTATGTTGCATGAACTTTCAATAATACCAGAGCCAGGAAGCGAATTTCCTTATCATCTTATAAGAAATGGGAAAAATTATAAATTTAGAAGTGGTAAAATGCCAGAGTACTTTTATAAATATGATAATCATATAATATGGGGATTTACAGCATTAATTATAAAATCTTTTGTGGATATAATAAAAAGAAATATATAAAAATTTAAAGAAGGCAATCTTATGCAGATGCCTTCTTCTGTACTCTTGCAGCAAATATAAAGGATAGAACTATGAGAACTGCATATATTAATAAATATATTATTGAAATCAGTTGCACTTTAAATAAAAATTTTATAGAAGCATAAATTATTATAGAAATTATAAACCAAAACATACATACATTAGCCATTCTTCCGTTTTTTATTCTCCAGCTTTCAGGATCTTTCATCTGGCGGATTATTTTATCTTTCTGAGGGCTTTCAGGAGAGGTTTTAGTAACTAACAATTTAAAATACAAATAAGCTGCAATAGCTGCTATAGCAACTCCTAAAATAAAATAGGAGAGGGAGATACTTGTCAAATACATAATAACAACTCCTTTCATAGGTTTGATGATAATAGTTTAACCAAAAATAAAAAATAAGTAGTAAATAGTTGTACTACTTATTTAGCTTCGTATTTATCATAATAATCTTTGCCCCATTTACACATAGTACCTAAGATAGGCATAAGGCTTTGTCCTTCCTCAGTCAAGGAGTATTCTACTTTTGGAGGTACCTGAGCATAAATTTTCCTATTTATCATGCCGTCTGCTTCTAGTTCTCTTAACTGTTGAGTTAACATTTTCTGCGTAATTCCAGGAAGGGCTTTTTTAACTTCACTGAATCTTTTGGTTCCGCCAACACCTAAATGCCATAGTATAAGTGTCTTCCACTTTCCTCCTATAATGTCCAATGTTAACTCCATTGAACAAGTGTACTCTTTGTTACGTATTTTCATAACATTACATCCTTTGTTCATAGCAATGCTCCTTTTAAAAATGTGTAGTATACTTTATATACGTTCATACCTAATAGTTGTATAGGGTATGAACGTATATCACTACAAAATTATATCATTTAAGTATATTATATTCAATTTATTATATTTAGAAAACTTTAAAGTAGACATAAGAAAATTTTAAAAATTTAGTAAATTATATTCAATTTTCTAATTTGTTATTGTATAATAAGGTTAGCTTGAATTATATCTTTTGGGGAGAAGGTGTTGACTATGGATGAATGCCCATTTTTATCAACTTATGATAAGGATGTAGAGTGCTTTAAAGGATGTGCTCTATATAACTATAAGGATACTGGAGGAATTTGCCCTTTCAAAAAAGTCTCTCAATATTCATGTGAAGCATTAGGAAATAGAAATGATTTAGTAGAATTATATGAAAAAGATTTTCCATTTATAGGAAAGTCATTTTTCGAAGAAAGAAATCAATTTTTTTAGCATAATAAAAGGACAGACTATTTATTTTCTGTCCTTTTATTATAAATTAAATTTTATTCAACGTACTTGCTGGAGTACTTATGAAGTAGCGCTTCTTTTAGATCCCAAAGTTTTCTTGATAAATCTACATAGTAATTATGAGGATTTTCAAATCTTAAAACTTCAGGCCATAATTTTTCTGTTTCTTCTTGAACAATTTTTCTAATTTCCATTACATCAGGGCTTTCGTACACTAGATTGCCTTTATCAAAGATTTTTACTAAAAGTTCTTTTACATAGTAATCCTTAATTTTTTTCTTTTTCCATGTGTAAACAGGGTTAAATAATTCTATAGGATTACTTTCATCTATATTTTCTTCAGCAAGAGTTATTAAATCTGCTATAGCTTTATTATTTGATTTATCGAATATTCTGTAGATTTTCTTAAAGCCAGGATTAGTTATTTTTTCTTCATTTTCGCTTATCTTTATTTTAGGAATTATAGTGCCATCATTATCTTCTACAGCAGCAAGCTTATAAACTCCTCCAAATACAGGTTCTGATTTTGCAGTTATAAGTCTTTCACCAACTCCAAAAGAGTCAATTACCGCTCCCTGACTTAATACATCTCTTATAATAAATTCGTCAAGAGAGTTGGACACAACAATGTTTACATCACTAAATCCAGCCTCATCAAGTATTTCTCTACACTTTTTGATAAGTAGGTAATATCTCCACTGTCTAATCTTATACCTTTTGGTCTATAACCTTTAGGTAATAAAACTTCATTGAAAACCTTTATAGCATTAGGTAAACCAGATTTTAATACATTATATGTATCTATAAGAAGAGTACAGTTATCTGGATAAACCTCGGCCCATGCTTTAAAGGCTTCATATTCATCTGGGAAAAGTTGTATCCAACTATGAGCCATAGTACCAACTGCTGGTATACCAAACATTTGCTCAGCGATTGCACATGCTGTAGAATTACATCCGCCAATAGCGGCAGCTCTTGCTCCATAAATTGCTCCATCATATCCTTGAGCTCTTCTAGAACCAAACTCCATTACAGCTTTTCCCTCAGCAGCTCTACAGATTCTATTAGCTTTTGTAGCAATTAATGTTTGATGATTTACAGTTAAAAGAATCATTGTTTCAACAAACTGAGCTTGAATAGCAGGGCCTTTTACAACAACTAAAGGCTCATTCGGAAATACTGGATTTCCTTCAGGAACAGCCCACACATCGCAGCAGAATTTAAAATTTCTCAAATAGTTTAAAAACTTTTCAGAGAAGATGTTTTTACTTTTTAAATATTCTATATCTTCAGCAGAGAACTCTAGATTTGAAAGATATTCAATTATCTGTTGAACACCTGCCATAATACAATATCCTCCGTCGTCAGGAACCCTTCTAAAAAACATATCAAAATAAGCTGTTTTATTTCCAACTTCACTTTCTAAATATCCATTCCCCATTGTAAGTTCGTAGAAATCAACTAACATAGTAAGATTTCTTCCATTTCTTACGTCAAAATTTTTTATGAATTCCATAGTTAAATCTCCCTTATTTGTTTTAGTAAAATCAATAAATGTTAACAATCATATATATATAAATATTGTAATACTTTACTAATATTATTACAATAGTGTAAAAAAACTAAGAATGTATTATACAATATATTTAAAATTTATTTGATATAATTATATAATAGGGTTTATCATATAATGTATGCTTAAAATATATAAAGGGAGAAAACTATGTTTAAAGACGGAAATTTAGATGATTATCAGAGAAATGCAGTTTATACTGATGAAAAAAATGTTTTGGTGGTAGCTCCTCCTGGGTCTGGTTATCATTATTTGAATGTACAAAAATATAAATGCTTTAGAACATTTGTATATAAATGGATAGAGAGAAGTGACATATGAGGGAAAGTTACTTATATGTTATTTTAGAGCATAGATGTTTAAAGGGGTTAGAGGATTAGAAATTTATCATTACTAATGAAACTCATATGTTGCACATTATAGATATTGCAAGGATTAGAGATAACTATAACATATGAGGTAATACTTATATGTTATGGTTAGATCAAAATTATAAGTTTGTTCTGATGTATAGAAAATGTAAAAAAATTTTCTTTTATTATAAATACATATTTCCTACCTTTTTGAAACCGTACTACCAAAAAGTGCCTCCTTTTTTTAAGAAATGAATAGGCTTATACTAATACTTGTGTTTAAGGGCACAAAACGCTGACTATAATATAACTCCAGATGTTGCTATAGTTGACACGAACTTAGTGAAAAACATGCCTAAGACATTAATTGATGATAGCGGAATGGATGCTTTAACCCATTCTTTTGAGGCTTATGTTTCAACTGCTAGAAACCCGTTCACTGATGCACTAGCTATAAAATCAATAGAAATGATTGTTGATAGTTTAGCTAAATCATTTAATGGAGAAGAACAAGATAGAAAAGATATGCATGTAGCTCAATGCTTAGCTGGAATGTCAGTTTCTAATGCTACACTTGGAATAGTCCATTCAATGGCTCATAAACAAGGTTATCGTTGATTAATAATCAGCGATAACCTTATTTATTTTTGAGATGTATGATTTAAACTCATAAAGGTATCTACAAAGTACTTTCCCCATTTGTCCATTGCTTCCAGATATAATTATAAACAGGGCATAAAGGTCAAGCTATGGTTTTCATGCGCTGTTTATAATTAAGAACTTTCTTTTAATAGGCCGTTTATTTTACGATATTCTTTTGGTGGGAATCCTACTTCCTTTTTAAAAAATTCATAAAAGGTAGATAAACTGCCAAATCCGCATTGAAAAGCAATGTTTAAAATATTGTACTCACTTCCAGTAAGCAATTCCTTGGCTTTTTCTATTCGGACTTTGTTTACATATTCAACTGGTGTCATATTGTATTGTTCACGAAATATATTAATTAGATGATTTTGACTAATACTCAATTTACTTATTTGCAACAGGAGGTTTCCTCTATCAGCATAATAGGTGTCATAAATATGCTTTGTCTTCTTTGCTAAATCAGCTATTGGATTAAATTCAATTAATTCAGGTCTACATCTTTTACAAGGACGCAAACCGATAGCATAAGCATCTTCTATATTATCAAAGAACAAGACATTGTTTCTCTTCGGTTCTTTTGACTTACAGGACGGTCTACAAACAATACCTGTAGTTTTAACGCCATAATAAAATATGCCATCATATTTACTATCACAGTCTACAACAGCTCTCCATTTTTCTTCATCTATCAATTCCATAAGGTATTACCTCCTCTCCTTACTCTATACACAATTATATCAAAAATAGTTTTGTTTTTCTTACGATATTTCACTTCTTAATTTTTTATTCTAAAAGATCAGAGCATACATCGATATATGCTCTGATAGTTATATTAATTAATTTTATTTTTCTTTTGTTTCATAACCTAAAATAAACGTTAACATAATTGCTGTAATAAAGGCTGCAGCTGCACCTATACAGTATGATAATATTGGTGCATTGGTAGGAATACTTAAGAAACTTGCAAATGCAAATGATATCATTTTTACATTTAAGGAACCATTAATTGCACCACCTAGTGCACCACCGATGATTACATAGAATAATGTCTTGCGATATGGCATCAATAAACCATAAATGATTGGTTCTGTTACACCGCTTAGGGCACCTGGAAGAATTGCTGAACCTGAAAGTGCTTTTAATTTGTTATCCTTTGTTTTGAAGAAGATAGCTACTGCTACGCCAACTTGAGCAAAGCCACAGACGCCTGCCATTGCATAAAGTGGGTCTCCACCTGTTGCAAGATTTGCCAAGATAATTGGCACAATACCCCAATGTAACCCGAAAGAGATTTGAGGAAAAATACAGTTTATATTTTTGTCCTATTCCATGGATTGAGCAAAAAGTATTAGGTCTATATATGAAAGATGGGCATTTTGAAAAACACATAAGGAAATGTAACCATCTATATAAAGGAAAGCATGGTTTGGAATAGAAATCTGAAATTAATATTGATTTTTAATCTGAAAAAAGGCTGAGGATTCTCAGTCTTTAACACTTTTCCCAGGGATGATTCCATACTTTGTTTGTAGTTAGCTCTTATTAATACAGTACTTTGTATTAATAACTGTAGATTTTTAGTTTAAAAATTTAATGATTTTTATTAAGAATTAGAATGTGATATTCCACAAGATTTAGCTTAAAAAATAAAGTATTATATAGTCATATCAACACAAAATCTAAATATAACAGGAGGTAACACAAATGAAAAACGTATATTTCTATCAAACGGAAATCGGTAAAATTGGTATAGCTGAGAATGGAATTGCAATTACCAATTTGTATTTTAATGAAAAGACTTTGCCGAGCGATGCTGAAGTTGTGGAAACTGACTTATTGAAAGAAGCAGGGCAACAACTGCTAGACTATCTTTCAGGAAAGAGAAAAGAATTTGAACTTCCTCTTTCACCAGTAGGCACAGATTTTCAACAAACAGTATGGAAGGCATTGCAGGAAATTCCATATGGAGAAACTCGTAGTTATGGTGAGATTGCAAAAAGCATTAATCAACCTAAAGCTGCTCGTGCAGTTGGCATGGCAAATAACAAGAATCCTATCCTTATCTTTATTCCTTGTCATCGTGTAATTGGTGCAAATGGCAGCTTAGTTGGATATGCAGGTGGAATGGAGGTTAAGAAATATCTGCTGGCAGTGGAAAAAACAAATGGAAAATGTTAAGACTAAATATTTTGACTATGCTGAAAAAGAGATGAATTATCTGAAAAGTAGAGACAAAACGCTTGGAGCAGCGATGGATCGTTTGGGAAAAGTTGAACGTATAGTTATCACCGATCTATTCGCAGCTCTAGTCTATGCCATCATTGGACAGCTTATTTCTGTTAAAGCAGTCCATACCATTTGGGATAGAATGCAGGAGCGGATTTAGTGAAATCACACTTCGAAACATAGCTAAGCTAGCTGCTGATGAAATTCAAAGATGTGGTATGACAATGAAGAAGGCAGAGTGTATAAAAAATATTGCTGAAATAATAGAGCAAGGCAAGCTCAATTTAAGTGAATTGTACAATTTATCAGACGCAGAAGTTATTAAACGACTTTCCTCTCTTAATGGGATTGGCAAGTGGGCTGCCGAAATGCTGCTCATTAATTCAATGAAACGACCTGATGTTATCAGTTTTGGTGATATTGCAATTCGTAGAGGAATATGTAAGCTTTATGGTTTAGAGAGCATTACTAAAGAGGAATTTAAAAAATATAAAGAGAGATATTCATCATATGGATCTGTAGCTTCTATTTATCTATGGGAGCTATCATTTGAATAATGGAGGTGATTGAGTGGATGAGACCAAAAACATATAGCTTAATTGGTGCTGACAGACAGCCATATGAAAGTAGAACAAAAGGAAAATTTGGTGGACACCGTAAGAATAAATTGTATGGTCGTTTGGATTGTCCATCTGCATTACGTGCGATTGCTAAAGGATATTATGTAAAATATCGAGTGTTCTTTGCAGACGAGGAAACAGCAATCGCTGCTGGTTATCGACCTTGTGCTGTCTGTATGCCAAAGGAATATGCTGTATGGAAATCTAAGCAAAAAAGGAAGGTAGATAAAAATGTTTAAATTTAGACATAGCTCTCCTTTATTGAGGCAAGAAAATATTGAACTACTTCGTCAAATTAGTATACCATCAGCACATACTGAACAAGAATTAACAGCACTCATCAACTTGCTTCAACTGGTTCGTCCATCAATCAAATCAATTGCAATAGGCCACGGGCGAGATAGTATGGCTATCAATGCTGCAAATGCACTTTCTGAAATGTGGAAAGCAAAGGGCGGTTTCGTAGCAACGCAAATTAGCTGGGCAGAAGGATCTGCATCTTGGTTTAAAACTTCAACACAGTTTACATACTGTAATCCTGATGCTTGGGTTGTTACAGGTGCACTGTTAGGGTGGGCGCAGATGAGCAGACGGTTACAGTATAACACCAATTGGAATCCTAAAAGAACCTTTGGTTTTGCATCTGTTGCAGATGCTCGTTTATTACTATATTCTAGTGCTGACACTTTTGAGGGTATGCGTGGTGTGTTATCTAATGGAAGAATTTGGTGTATTTCAAATGGGAGGCTTTTAATATAGTTTATATTTAAAGATAAATGTTTGTATAGGGAGGTAATGTTATGGCACTTATAGACGATGAAAAATGGGAGGCGGTCGTAAGTTGCGATAAAATCTACGATGAGCAGTTTCTTTATGGTGTAAAAACAACTAGTATTTTTTGCAGGCCATCCTGTAGATCAAGGGTTCCTGTAAGAAAAAATGTAACATATTTTGATAACCTTGGAGAAGCTTATGCAAGTGGTTTTCGCCCTTGTAAGAGATGTCGTCCTGATCTTACGGATGAAAAGTTAGCAAAAAGAATTGTTCAAAAAGCTAAAAAAACATATGATACTGATTTTAATAATGATAAGAAAATGTCTGCTGAAATCAAAGAACTAGGTGTGACACAGGGACGATTGATAGAGTTATTTCAAAAACAGATTGGCTCAACACCGAAGGAATATGTGGAGAAGCTGCGGATTGAAAAAGCTGTAGAACTTCTTGACAATCCTAAAAACACGCTAATGATGATTGCATCAAACTGTGGATTTGGGAGTATATCTTCATTTACAAACTTATTCAAAAAGAAAATGGGTTACACTTTTGAGGTGTACCGCAAAACAAAAATTCAACATAAATAAACCAAAAAGACTTTCTAAAATTTATTAATAAAGATAATTGAAATAGAGGAGGATTTATTAATGTTTAATATTGGTTGTCATTTATCTGCATCAAAAGGATTTAGACATATGGCGGAGGAAACTCTTAGCATTGGTGCAAATACTTTTCAGTTTTTTACTCGTAATCCAAGAGGCGGGAAGGCAAAGGATATAGATGAAAAGGACGTGGATGCTTTCCGTGAGCTTGCTAAGGGGAATAATTTTGCAAAGGTCTTGGCTCATGCACCATACACCCTAAATGCCTGCTCTGCTGACGAGAAAACAAGAAAATTCGCACTTGATGTAATGGCAGATGATTTAGTAAGGATGGAATATATTCCTAATAACCTTTATAATTTTCACACTGGTAGTCACGTTAATCAGGGAACAGAAATGGGTATAGACTACATAGCAGATATGCTTAACATTATATTAAAGCCAGAGCAGACTACCATTGTTCTACTTGAAACAATGGCCGGAAAAGGTACTGAAATCGGATGCCGTTTTGAAGAACTAAAGCTAATCTTGAATAGAGTAATTTATTCGGAAAAAATGGGGATTTGTCTAGATACCTGTCACGTTTATGACGGGGGATATGATATTGTAAATAATTTAGATGGGATTCTTGAAAAATTTGATAAAATTATTGGACTTGATAAGCTTTATGCTATTCATTTAAATGACAGTAAAAATCCTTTTAACAGTCATAAAGATCGTCACGAAAAAATTGGCAAGGGCTCTATAGGCTTAGAAGCAATTACAAGAATTGTGAATCATCCAAAGCTTCAGGGTATTCCTCTCTTTCTTGAAACACCAAATGAACTCTCAGGGTTTGCCGAGGAAATTAGCTTGCTTAGAGGTTTGTACAAGAGATAAGAAGGGAAAATATGCCGATTTTTCAATATGGTGAAACTGAAATTAAATACTTGAAAGAAAAAGATAAATTTCTTGCGGAAGCCATTGATCGAATTGGTATGATTGAGCGCCAGATTATTCCTAATTTATTTGCTGCCCTTGTGAATAGCATTGTTGGTCAGCAGATTTCAATGAAAGCTTGGGATACTATTTGGAATAGAATGAAGGAGTGCTTCGGAGAAATAACCCCTGAAAATATCGTTGCTCAAACCGATGAATCTGTGCAACAGTGTGGTATGTCTATGCGAAAAGTAAAGTATATCAAAGATGCTGCTGAGAAAGTAATGAGTGGTGAACTGAATATCGAAGAACTTGCTACTTTGCCGGATGACGAAGTTTGCAAACAACTCTCAGCATTAAACGGAATCGGTGTGTGGACAGCTGAAATGCTTATGACTTTCTCTATGCAGCGTCCTAATGTTATGAGTTGGGATGATCTTGCTATCCACCGTGGGATTAGGATATTGTATCATCATAGAAAAGTGGATAAAAAGAAATTTGAAAAGTATAGACGGCGTTACTCTCCTTACTGTACTGTAGCATCTCTTTATTTATGGGAAATTGCAGGAGGTGCACTAGATCTCAAAGATGCAGTGGGCAAGAAGCCAATAGCAAAAAAGAAGAGAAGGAAAAAAATTATGAAGAAAAAAAACAACCAAAACTTCCAAACAGAATAAAAAAGAATTACCTGTTGCAGCAGAATGAAGTATAGCCTCTGCAAGACATGTGTAAAAGAATATATAAATAGATTGGAGTCGTAAATAATGAATAAAATGCCACCAATAGAAAAAATATACGAGGCCTATAGTGCTGTTGCTGATAACCGTGTAGTAATAGGCAATAATTCTGCTAAAGTAGCATCTTCAAATCACGCTAAAGAATATATAGTTACTTGGAAGGATGATATCTATACTTCAAATGATAATGGATCCTATTGGAGCGGTTATGCTGGATACCCGATGATAGCTGTGATGATGTTACAAGGTAAATTGAAATTGAATCGCTCTATTGCTGAATACTTTAAAGGAATCAACTGGACAGAGATTAACGCTAAGTATAAAGCAAAATATGCAAAAGCTGTTGCTGAGATTATGGATGAGCTAAAAGCTAATGGGATTGATTGTGATGCAATTAATAAGAACGTGAATGAAGTCTATAAGCAGATAGAATTATTAGATATTTCTTGTAAGCGAAGTTCTACAAGACCACCAAAATCAAGTTCAGAAAAAAAGGAGTAAAGCTTTGGATAAAACGATTAGAAAACAGATCTTTGAATTAGCTGATGAGGAATATAAAAAGTTTTCCTCGGCACTTTTACCTAATATAAATAATGTCTTAGGCGTTAGATTGCCTGCACTTCGCAAAGTGGCAAAAGAAATTGCAAAAGAGGATTGGCGCAGGTTTATAGCAACAGCTGACAGCGAATATTTCGAAGAAGTTATGATTCAAGGAATGGTACTAGGTTATGCGAAAGCAGACATTGAAGAAATTCTTCAATATGTTGCTGCCTTTGTGCCGAAAATTGATAATTGGTCTGTTTGTGACAGCTTTTGCATTGGTTTAAAATTTACTAAGAATAACATGGAACGTGTTTGGAATTTTATACAACCTTTTTTATTTTCCAAGGAAGAATATGGGGTTCGTTTTGGAGTTGTAATGTTGCTTGATTTTTACGTTACTAAGGAGTACATAGACAGGGTACTTAAATTATTAGATAATGTAAAACATAATGGATATTATGTGAAAATGGCAGTTGCTTGGGCAGTTTCTATTTGTTATGTGAAATTGCCAGAGCCAACGATGAAATATTTAAAAAACAATAGCTTAGATGATTTTACATTTAATAAATCCCTACAAAAAATTACTGAGTCTTTACAAGTGGATAAAGAGACAAAAGCAATTATAAGAAGCATGAAACGTAAATGATAGCTTAGTGTTTGATACATTAAAACTAGAAAGTGAAAGGATGATAATAAATGATAATCAGTGCTAGTAGGCGTACAGATATACCGGCATTTTATTCTGACTGGTTTATTAATCGACTGAAAGATGGATATGCTTTAATAAAGAATCCAAGAAATCCAAACCGGTCGAGTCGTGTTATGATAAATTCCGATGTGGTTGATTGCATTGTATTTTGGACAAAGAATGCAAAGCCAATGCTAAGTAAATTAAACACAATTGATGCTATGGATTATAAATACTATTTTCAATTTACAATAACCCCATATGACAAAAAGATTGAAAAAGGATTGCCACCTAAACAGGAAATTATGGAGACATTTAAACGACTAAGTGATAAAATCGGATCACATCGAGCAGTATGGCGTTATGATCCTGTTATTGTAAGTAAGGAATTTTCTGTCCAATACCATTTAGATACATATGGAAAAATGGCAGATGTATTGGGTGATTATACTGATAGATGCATTTTTAGCTTTATTGATTTGTATGCTAAAGTGAGAGAAAGTACAAAAGGTATTGTAGATTATGAGGTAAATGAGCTGAACATGAAGCGTGTTGCAGAGGGCTTTTCCAGAATTGCTAAAACTCATCAATATACATTGTCAACTTGTTCGGAGGAAATTGACCTTAGTGCATATGGCATAACCCATGCATCTTGCATTGATAAGGGTATTGTTGAAAAAATTATTGGCTTCCCTATAAATGCAAAGAAAGATGCTAATCAACGTCTTGCTTGTGGGTGTATTGAGAGCGTTGATATTGGAAGTTATGATTGCTGCTCTCACGGATGCATATATTGTTATGCTACTACAAGTCAAAATACAGTAATTAATAATATGCGAAAACACAACAAAAATTCGTCAATTTTAATTGGAGAGCCAAGCAGGGAAGATAAAGTAACAAACCGTGATGCAAAATCATTTAAGACAGCACAAATATCTTTATTTTAGTTAATGTGGAGGTGATGTACATTAATGGCAATTACTCAACAATATTTTGATTTTATTTTTGAAAATCGTATTTACGATAGTAAGCAATGGTTCAATGAAAACAAATCACGCTTTATTCAAAATAACTATAATATTCAGCAAAAACAAACTAATCTTTCAACCATATATTTATATACTTATCTTCGCCTACAGGTACAACTATGGATAGCAACATATACATAGATGGTCTCAGCAGAAACTATTTTAACAACCTAAAGCTTCAGTTAAGAGCATGCCTTCTCTATTTACTTACTTATTTCTATTTATTTAAATACATATTCTCACATTCACTTATTTTCAATAACACACTCTATACTCATAAGCACACCTTTAAACTCTGCAAAACAAAAATCATCAATGGCTTTAGGATTTCTCCTTCATTTTAATCATTATTCCTACGTAAACGTCAAATTTTTGACGTTTACGTAGCATGAGAAAAATATATTAACATAAAAATAAGACGTGAATACAAAAATAAAATAATTACCCAATTGAGAAAACAGAATAGAGCTCTCGAAACACAATTA
This sequence comes from Clostridium sp. OS1-26, assembly GCF_030915445.1. Taxonomy (GTDB): domain Bacteria; phylum Bacillota; class Clostridia; order Clostridiales; family Clostridiaceae; genus Clostridium_AM. Next base: position 5,075,830 of record NZ_CP133264.1, on the reverse strand, counting down.
CTATATGGAAGATAAAATTTAAAAAATAAGAGGAATAAAAGTAATGTTACATAAAAATAATATTATTCTTTTTAATAAAGCAAGTAATAAGACACCAATATTTTATATTCTTATAGGGATTCCTTGTTCAGGAAAATCATTCTATGCAAAAAAATATTTAAAACCTCAAGGTGTAGTGGTGGTTTCAACAGATGAAATCCGAAAAGAATATACTGGAACAATGAAGTTCAATAAGGAATTAAATAATGAAATATTTGATATTGCTGTCTTAAGAATAAAAGAACGGTTAACAATGAGAACTAATATAGTTTTTGATGCTACAAATACTAATAAGAAAAATAGAAAAGCTCTTATAGAGCTGGGGAAAATATATAATAGTAAGATAATTGCTATAGTAATATTAACACCTTTACATGTATGCCTTAGAAGAAATAAGCAAAGAGATGATGAAAATAGATTGTCAGAAGAGGTATTAAAAAATTATAATAAATCTAATCTTAATATAGATTGTTCAGAAGGATTTGACGAGGTCATAAATATCAACTATCCATATTAATATATTTAGATATAGGATTCAATAAAAATAGAATCCTATATTTTTTTATACTTATAATTATTGAAAGCTAAGTTTTAAGGTGATATTAAATTTTTTATGTATTTAAGTTTGACTATTGAAGAGCAGAAATATAAAATATATACGTTAATCAAAAGGAAAGACTATTTATTTTATAAGTGGTTAGTATATAGAGAAAGTAGAATTTAGGTGGACAAATAATGCTAGAAGAAACATTAAAAAAAGAGTTTTGTTACTTAAGAGATAAGATTATTGAAAAACGATATCAACATCTTGATGAAATGCAAAGAAAAGCAGTTTTTAATAATTCTAATAATTGTGTAATTATTGCATGTCCTGGGTCAGGAAAAACGACTGTTATAATAAATAGACTAGACTACTTATGTACATTTGGTCCTGTATATAATACTGATTATGTTCCTAATTCATTGAAGACAGAGGACTTAGAACATATGAGGGAATATTTAAATAATGATACAGCAGGAAAAACGACGGTAATTATAAATAGAGCTGCTCATCTTATAAGAGATAGAAAAGTAAATCCAGATAATATGATAGTAATAACATTTACAAGGGCAGCAGCCTTAAATATGAAGAATAGATATCTAAAATTAACTAATAATAGCAAAGCTCCTTTTTTCGGAACTTTTCATGCGCTTTTTTATAAAATATTGAGCAGACATATAGGTAATATAAATATAATAAAAAGCAGTGATGCCTTTAGACTAGTCAATGGAATCTTAATATCTTATTTAGATTCTGTAGGTGACGAAAAAGTTAAAGAGGTTTTAAATGACATATCTCTTTTTAAGAATAGTGGAGAATGTATGGAATATTATAAGCCTAAGATAGATAAAAGTATTTTTATAGAGTGCTTTAATGCTTATGAGAATTTTAAAGCTGAAAATAAGTTTATGGATTTTGATGATCTTCAAATCAATGCTAAAAAGTTATTCTTAAATAAACCGGAGCTTTTTTCTTCTTACAAAAGACTATTTAAATATATACTTATAGACGAATTTCAAGATTCCGATGCACTTCAAATAGAATTGCTGCAAATGCTTGGCAGGGGTAATTCTATTTTTGCAGTAGGTGATGAGGATCAATGTATATATGGTTTTAGAGGCTCAAGGCCAGATTGTATGGTGGATTTTGATAAGTATTTTGATGATGGAAAGAAGATATTTTTAAGAATGAACTATAGAAGTAAAGAGAATATTGTTCATTTATCCAAGACGCTTATAGAGAATAATAAAACTAGAAATTTTAAAGAGATAGAAGCAAACAAAAAAGAAAAAGGAAAAATAAACTTTTTTAATTTTGAAGATGAAAAAAGTCAATCAATAAAAATTGGAGAAATTATTGAAGAATTAGTAGAGAAAAATGATGAGGAATACAGGAACAATGCAGTTTTGTTCAGAACTAATTTAGAAAGCAGAAGTTTAATAGATACTTTTTTAAAAAAGAACATTCCATTTAAACTTCTTGATAAAGAATACGATTTTTTTGATAATTTCATATGTAAAGATATATTAGCGTACTTAAAATTGAGTATTGATATTACTGATAAAGAAAGCTTTATAAGAATAATAAATAAGCCTTTTAGATACATTAGCAAAGTGAATATTGAAAAGGTAAGGAGAAACATAATAAAGGAAAGCTGCTTTGAAACATTGAAAAATATAGAGGATATTCCTATATTTCAAATTAAGGCCATGGATAAATTAGAGAATAATGTACTTAGATTGAAAAGAATGTTCTTAAGAGACGCCATAAATTTTATAGTTAATGATTTAGGGTATTTGGATTACATATATGAATATAGTCAAAAAATGAAAAATGATTTTGAAGAACTAAAAGATATAATAGAAGGCTTTAAAGAAGCTGCTGAAGACTTTAACAGTATAACCTCATTTTTAGTTCATGTAGATGAAATAAAGGAACAGGTAAATAAAAAATCTCAAAATGAAGATGCTGTTATTTTAAGTACAATTCACGGCGTAAAAGGTATGGAGTTTGACAATGTATTTATTGTTAACTGTAATGAAGGGGTAAATCCTCATATAAACAGCATACCTGGGAACATAGAAGAAGAAAGAAGGCTTTTTTATGTTGCTGCAACTAGAGCTATAAAAAACTTAAATATGTTTTCAACTAGAGTATTAAAGGGTAAAAGCAAGGAAATATCAAGGTTTATAAATGAGAGTGGAATAGGATATAAGGAAGATTTAAAAGAGGAAAAAAGCTTTAGTGGAGACTACAAAACTGGAGAGTATGTTGTACATAAAGCCTTTGGAAAAGGGAAAATAGTATCAATTGATGGTAACTGTATAAACATAACTTTCAAAAATGGCATAGAAAGAAAATTTGATATTGTTGTGTTAGAAAACAGTGATTTATTAGTAAAGGCAAATTAGATGAATTAACAAGTTATCTATAGAATGCTAAAGGGTTATTTACGATTATTTCATTTTTTGGTATACTTGTGTATAAGTGATTGATATAATACAATACAGAAAGGTAAAGATCATATATGGAAAAAAGTAAAAAGTTAAAAATAATGGCTGGAGTAGTAAGTATATTATTTTTAGGCTCTGTATTTGGAGGTTATAAGGTAATAAAGGCTAAAAAATTTAATGATTTGGTTAATTCTGGCAACAATAAATTTAAAATAGGTAATTATGATGCAGCTATAGCATCATATAGTGAAGCTTTGCAGATAAAGGATGATAATGAGGTTAAGAATCAAATATTAGTTGCAAAAAGTTTAAAAGTATTTTTATCAAAGAGTGTTAAAACTAATGAAAAAAGTGTTACTGGAGATAAAGAAGAAAGTACACCATTTAAAGATGCCGAGGGTAATGCTTTTGATGGTTTTACTGAAGAAGAGAAAAAAATATTGGCACAAGTTTCTAATATTAATATAAATGATCCAGTTGTTAATGGCTATGATGGCACGACCAGCAATAACATAAGTAGTAATAAAAAGAATTATAGTTATACAACACAAAAAAATGTACAAAAAAATACTAAAGTAAATACAAGTAATGTATCTAGTGCAGCTGGAAATATCAATACAAGCTCTAATAGCTCAAGTAATAATGCAAGTACTGAATTAAAAAGTAGCCAAAGCACTAGTTCAAGCAATAATACAAGTGCTGAATCAAATAATAGTCAAAGTACTGATTCAAATAGTAATGCAAATACTAACCCAAATACTAATTCAAATAGTGGAGCAAATAAGGAAGCAAGAATTCAGGCTTTGTATCAGCAAGAACAAATAGAGTTAGCTGCATATAGTGAAAAAATAAATGAATTACGACAGAAAGCAGATCAGTTAGCACAAGAAGCTAATGCACTGCCAGAAAATAGTACAAGTAAAGCAGATTTATTAAAAAAGAAAACAGTATTTGAACAGCAATTAGTGGCTCAAGTTGAAGAGTGTAAAAGAGTTGCTAATGATTATTTACAAAAAGTAAATGCAATTCAAAATGAATAATTTAAGTTATAAAATGTAAAATTTAAGATTTATTAAGGTTGAAGTAGGAGAAATCCTACTTTTTTTATAAACATTTGTGAATATTAATGGGATTAGACCTGAGATATATTAGAGTAATAGGGAAAGGTAGTAGGTAATGGAAGGAAAAAAAGTACAGTGTCACAATTGTAAATATTATTATATTACATGGGATATACAGTTCCCCTATGGATGTAAATTGTATGGAATTAAATCTAAACAAGTTCCCTCTATAATTGTTTCCAAGTCTATAGGAATGCCCTGTAATGAATTTGTAGAGAAAACTAAAGATAAATAAAAATATATGATGAAAAGATAATGATGAAATTATTAAACATTATAGATCAGGAAATTAAATAGACAAACTATACTTCATGATGTATGTAATGTAGGAGTTTTACAAATATTAAAGTATATGAACTTAAAGCAAAGGAGAAAGAAAAACATAAAAAATCTATAAAGGAGTATGAACATGAGAGGAAGATCAGTAATAATTATTTCTGCTGTAGCTGTATCTTGTGTGATGATTTTTGTAAGTTTATCAAAGAAAAATAATCTATCAAAGAACATTAAAACACCACCGAAAGCGACTCAAGAGCAATCACCTTATAAAAAATATGGATATAATATAGATAAAAGTCTGTTGAAATATAAAAATGCATTAAAAAATACAAGTATCCAGAAAGTAAAAATATATTGTATAGGTGAGTCTAATACAAGGGGAGAATATTCCAGTGACGAGGTGAATAAGTCTTGGGTTGGTGTAATGAAATCATCCTTACAAAATCAATATGGTAATGCAGGAGAAGGCTTTATTAGTATCTACGAAGGTGCCTTACCACCTGGTACTAAGCCTAGATGGACATTAGGAAAGGGGTGGAGTGTTTCTGGTGCTCTTAATACTGTGACTTCTAATGTCGGTGGTTTTGGTGGTTGTTTTGCAACTTCTAATAAAAATACTTCATCTGCAACTTTAGTTTTTACTGGAACAGATTTAGATTTATTACACTCTAAGGCAATAGGTGGAGGTACGGCAACAGTAACAATAGATGATAAAGAAGTAGGTACTATAAATTGTTTAGATAAAGAAGCAAGTTTCTCACATAAAGCTTCTTATTCAGGTTTAAGTAACACTACTCATACATTAGCAATAACTCCTAACACATCCTCAAATATTTTTATAGAAGGTGCAATTGCTTCATCAAATACAACAGGAATTGAAGTAGATAAAATAGCAATTTCTAGTAAAGGGGCAAGTTATTTTAATGCGCCTTTGCAGAAAAGAAGTTGGGATACCTTACAAGCGCCAGATTTAGTGCTTTTGTCTTTTGGTCTTAATGAAGCAGCAAACCACATTCCTGTTGAAGACTATAAAGCAAATATGATAGGATTAGTAACCTATTGGCAGGGAAGAGGTAGTAATGTGTGTATAGTACCAAATCAAAAACCTGCTGATTCATGGACAAAAAATTGGCCTGCCTATGTAACATCGATGTATGAAATAGCAGATACTTATAACACCGGTATTATCGATATTTACAAAGCGTTTTTTGAAGATTATACTGCTGCACAAAAACAGGGGTTATTTGGAATGGCAGCCAACGATTATTCCGGTGGTAGTGGAACAAATACTGGTCATCCTAGTGACAAAGGATATAAATATATTGGAGATGTTATTTATATCAACTTACAATAAGTATAACTTTTAAAAATGGTTATAGAAAGAAAATTTGATATTTTAGTGTTGGATGATTTGTAAGTAAAGCAGTAGAGGAGGTATAAAGTTATCTTCTCTTATTTTTTTATTTTTGAAGCTATATGATGTATATTTAACTTTATATTAAACATATTAATGTCGAAATTTAATACTTGAAATATAATGAAAAAAGAGTATAATAATAAATATCAAGAGAAAACATTTATTACTTGATAAAAAATAAAAAATGGTTTTGTTACGTATATAGATTTAGAGCCATTAAAATATCCCCCTTTCGAAGGTACAATTAATTTTGTACCTATTTTTTTTATTCGATTGCCACCATAAAATACACTAGTAATTAAAAAGAAATAAGTTAATGGAGTAATATAGCAAATGATGATATAATTTTGTGTAAATAAAATAATTGGGTTTTAGGTTATTATGTTTAAAGTAAAAGGGGAGTATTTTTATGAATAGTGTAAGTCCAATAAAGACTGTAAAGGAAAAGTGTACAGGCTGCAATAAGTGCATAAGAGCATGTCCTATACTTGGTGCAAATATTTGTTCTTGGGGGAAAACAAAGAAAATAGAGTAGTTATTGATGAGGAAAGATGTATAGGTTGTGGTAAGTGCATAGAAGTATGTCAGCATGATGCTAGATATTTTGAAGATGATACTGAAAGATTTTTTAAAGATTTAGCCAGTGGGAAATCTATAAGTATAATAGCAGCCCCAGCAATACGTGCAAACTTTTCTGATTACAAAAGACTATTTGGATATTTAAAGCATTTAGGAGCTAAGGTCATATATGACGTGTCCTTTGGCGCAGATATAACTACATGGGCATACTTAAAATATATTAAAGAAAATAATGTTAAGTCATTAATTGCACAGCCATGTCCTGTAGTAGTTAAATATATTGAGAAATATAAGCAGAATTTAATAGAATATTTAGCACCTATACAAAGTCCTGTTATGTGTACTGCTATTTATTTAAGGAAGTATAGAAATGTAACAGATTCTATAGCATTTCTTTCTCCATGTATAGGGAAGTTAGTTGAAATTAATGATAAAAATACAAAAAACATTATAAATTATAATGTTACATATAAAAGGCTAAATGAATATATAAAAGAAAACAATGTAGATATAAGAAATTACGGCGAGGTAAATTTTGAAAACGTATCCAGCAGTTTAGGAAGCATATACAGTATGCCAGGAGGACTAAAAGCAAATATTGAAGCGAGAAGAAAGGATTTATGGATAAGGCAAGTAGAAGGTCATAATGAGTTTAAAAATTATATAGACACATATAGTGAACATATTAAAAAAGGCAGAGAGACCCCTAATGTAGTTGATATATTAAATTGTTCTAAGGGATGCAATATAGGAACTGCCTGTGTAGAAGGATTAGATGATTATGACATAGAGCATAAGTTTTTAAAACTCAAAGAGAGTAAGCTTTTAGAAAAGGAAAGCATGTTTAAGAAAAGAGTTCAATTTATAGACATTTATTTTGATAAAAATTTAAAACTTGATGATTTTATAAGAGAATACAGCGAGGAGAATATTCATCAGATTAAAGAACCTTCTTTCTCGGACTATGATATTATTTTCAATGATATGCTAAAATATACAAGCAGTGATAGAGAACTTAATTGCTCAGCCTGTGGTTATGATAATTGCAAGGATATGGCCAAAACTATTTATAATAATATAAACATAAAAGATAACTGTATGTATTATATTAAAAAAGCTATTGAGATTGAAAATAAAGAGCTAGAAGAAAAAAATATACAGGTACAAGAAGCTATAAAAAATATAGAACTGATGAACAAGAATAGAGAGGAAAATGCTGAAAAGCTAAGCAAATATGTTAAAGAAATTGCCTTATCTATAGATGAAGTAGCAAAAGGAAGTGAAGAAAGTGCTTCTGCAATTCAGAATATATCTGAAGAACTACAAGATATAGTAAATACTTCAAATTCCCTTAAAGCTGGCGTAGACGAAATAAAAAATAGTGTTGAACATTTTTCTAATGCTTCTAAGGAAATTGTAAATATAGCTGGACAGACAAGCTTACTTTCCTTAAATGCTTCTATTGAAGCAGCTAGAGCAGGTGAAGAAGGCAGGGGGTTTGCAGTAGTTGCTGAAGAAGTAAAAAAGCTAGCTGAACAGTCTAAAAGTATTGCTATATCTACCAAGCAAGATGAGGAGATAATGATAAATTTAATAGATAAAATTTTAGAGATATCAGACAAGCTGTCAGGAAAAATGAAAAACATAGCTACGGATATTGAAACTATCTCTGATGCAATACAAGAAACTACTGCAAAGGGAGAAGAAATAATATCTTCAGCAGAAAGTCTTATGTAATAAAATTAAAAGATAAGTTAACGTTTTCTGTTGTAAAATGGCGAATTATTAATAAAAATTCAATAAAATGTGATACATTATTATGCTTCATTATTAACAAGTGCTATGAATTTTGTGTAATATATGATATACTAATTACGAGAATGTTATAATCATTGAGCCTAGGAGGTTATAAAGATGGTCGCTTTAAAAAAATGTGGGATGATGTATGTGCAATATTAGAAAATAATGAAGTTAAAGACCTACAAATAATAGAAAATTATAATAGTGGTTTTGTTGTAAAAGAAAACGAAAACACTTATTTTGTAAATAAAGATGATTTCGTTGATTTTTGGTGTAACATGTTATTTTTTAATAAGGTAGATGAAGAGAGCTTTGCACAAGAAGGAAAATCATCCTTTAAATATGTATATAAGATCATTAAAAAATTACCTTATATAACAGAAAGTGAAGGATCATTAAATCTTACAGAGTAGTTTATTGAATGTTTAATTTTAATGCTATATAGTTTTATTAAGCTCATATTCTTAGAATATGAGCTTAAGGGCGTTTAACATTATAAAATAGGTCATTTAGATAAGCTAGAAATAGCAATCTAGCTTATATTTAAAAAAATGTTTATGTAAATATTAAATTACTCAGTAGCTACCATAACAGAAGTGGATTTAATAACAGCTGTAGCTTCTGTTCCAACAGAAAGCTTTAATTCTTTAACAGCATCTAATGAAATAGTAGCTGATAATTTTTCGCCACCACCAATTTCTAGTATTACTATGGCATTAACAGCACCTTCTTTAATCTCAACAATTTTTCCACGCAACTGATTTCTTGCACTAATCTTCATAACAACAGCTCCTCTTAAATAATATTTTGAAACTATGATTTTATTATTTGATATACTATACAAAAATATTAATATTCATCACTCGGAAAAATCTGAGTTCTATTACTTTAAAATACATAAAAATGTAACAATTTGGTTATAATTATGTAATAATTAGAAGTTATAATAATGATTGTCCTAAGATATCATAAGTTTGTAGGCTAAATTCCCTAATCCTATGATACAATACACTTGACCAAGCACTAGTGTAAAAACTAGTGCTTATTATTTTACAAGTAATTAAAAATATATAATTTTTTAACATTAATTACATATTTGTGTAACAATTAGCGCTTATAATAATAAATATCCTAAGTTACCCAAACTTATAGGATATATCAACAGTCCCCTTTAAAACATACTGTTAAAGCGCTGGTAGAAATACTAGCGCTTATTTCGTTTGAAATATACAAAAATGTAACAATTTAGTTATATTTTTGTAATAATTGGAAGTTATAATGATATAAGTTACCCAATCTTATATAATATATTCGACCAAGCGCTGGTGTAAAAACCGGTGCTTATTTTTTATCTCTTCTTTATCCATGTATATTTTGCCCATTCCTTTAATCATTTTTCCAATAAAGATTTTTATCTTTATTGTCACTCATCAGCAAATTGAAATTTCAATTAGTATCTATCGCTAATTTATCAAAAACTTTCATTACATATAAATTTCCCTCTTTTTGCTTTGGATAAAAAACAAAAGTTTCCCAAAAATCTAAATTTATAATAAATTGATACGCTCCGATTGATAAATCTTGTAAATATTCATCTTGCATAGCCAGATTCATATCAATGGAACCTTCTACGACTTTGCTTTTATATAAAAGTCGTAATGCTTCTATCAATTTATTTATGTCATGATGATTTGCGCTGTACTTTACAAGGGAAATCGTATCAATTCCTACAACTTCATGCACTTCCCAACCATTATCAGCTTTTTTAATTATCTTGTACATGTTTCTTACCTCACCTACAAATTACTACTTTTCTATCTAATACAAATTATTATTTGCATACGGATTTTATAAAAAATTTTTACTTCGCAGTCAAAGAACATTCCGTCACTCATAAATGTAAGCTTTCTTCTATTTTTTAACTAGACTTATCAACACTTAGTAATTCTAAGGAATCCAAATCATTCATTTTAAACCAGAAAACATCTGAAGTATTTTGATTGTTTTCATATACAGAACCTATTATATTGATAGGCTTAGATTCTCCATTAAACCCATCAAATCTATACTCCTTACCATCTATTATAATGTTTCCTTCTATTCGGTTTGTAAAATGAAGATTAATACTAGTTATTGAACCCTGATATATTCCCCTATATAATTTAGCATTTAATTCAGCCTTTACTATCTTTTCAGTACCTGATTTTAATACAATTACATTACTAAATGTTTTGTGTATGGTAATTGGCTTTCCATAATTATAAATCCCTATAAAATATATAAGCATAGTTATACAAATTGCAATCAAAATATAAGTTCTCTTAGATAATTTCTTCATAACATTTTCCGCCTTCCCATATAATATAAAATAGAGGCTAAGTTTAAGAATAGTGTTGATAATATAACATTTTTTAACGGAACTCTAAAATAAATTCCGTTAATTCGTATTTTCTTACAAATATGACTTTATGCATTAATATAATTATATAGTTTTTACCAATACAAATAAAGGAATTTTATTATAGTAAAGAGCTTGTATCTACTTAAGATACAGACTCTTCTATTTTGCTTTAAATAATATTCCACAAAGCGCTCCAGCGATAAAAAAACAAGCTGTAGTTATAAGTACAGCTATTCTAATATAGTTTTTCAATTAATATTATCTCATACTATAAATCTCACCATAAAGAGGAAATTCGGCTAAGACATAGGAATATATTTTGAACACATATACTAGCAATATTGTAAACAATCCTAATAAAATAGTATGTTTTAAAACTCTACTACCTGTTATATCATACTTTATTTTAAATCGTGTCATTGGTATTCTACAGGATCATTAAATACAAAATCTAAGGGAATCTTTAAATAATAAATTACAAGTCTATTGCTATAGATTAATATAAAGCCTTATGGAAATGAAATTAAGCTTCGTAGCAAATATTACCCTTCATTACATTTTCTAATATTACTTAATCTTACTATTAAGCATTCAAATAATTACGAGCATATAATTGTGCTATTATTATAGTGGAATTTAAAATGTTACAAAGGGGGATAAATATGAAGAAAACATTAATGCTAGCTGCATCATTAGTTATGTCAATTTCTCTATTTGCAACTGGGTGCTCACAAAAACAAACTGATAAGACACAGGAGCAGCCTAAGCAAGAACAACAGGCTTCTAGCCCTACATATGCTCATCCTGATCTACTAGTCGATGCAGACTGGCTAAAAAGCAATTTAAACAACGTAGTAGTACTTGATACAAGAGAGGCAAAATCATATAAAGCTAAACATGTAACAGGCGCCGTAAATGTTGCATGGCAGCCATTTACGGATATGGAGGCTAAAAAACCTGGTGACAAAGGATGGGGAACATTACTTGAACCTACTAAACTTGCTGGAGTTATTGGAAAACTTGGTATAGATGGTTCAAAACCAGTTGTTATTTACAACGGTGCACCAGAAAAAACCTGGGGTGAAGATGGTAGAATCGCATGGACACTCAAAATGGCAGGAATTAAGAATGTAAAAATACTAAATGGTGGATGGAATGCTTGGGAAGCAAAAGGCTACCCAACTGATGCTAATATACCAACTCCCGAACCTAAAAACTTTACTATTGCATCAATGGATCAAAGTTTAAATACAACTACAGATTATATTAATGCTAACCTTGGAAAAATCAAAATAATTGATACAAGAGATGTTTCCGAATACAATGGAGCAACAAAATACGGTGAAAAAAGAGGCGGACATTTACCAGGAGCGATAAATATTCCTTGGACTGAAGTATTTAATTCAGATGGTACTTTTAAGAGTCAAAAAGATTTGGAGGCTCTATTCTCTTCAAAGGGAATTAATAAAAATGACGAAATAGTTACTTACTGCACAAAAGGTATTAGATCCGGTCATATGGCTCTTGTACTAAGAATGGCGGGCTACGATAAAGCTAAAAATTATGATGCATCCTTCTATGAATGGGCAGGCAATGAAAATCTAAAAATCGAAAAATAATTGTAAATAAATAGTCCTACATTCTTTTAAACAAGAGTGTAGGACTATTTATTTACAATATAAGAGTTAAAAGTCCTAAGAGGAAATTCGGTTAAGATGTAGAAATATATATTTAAGATATAAAAACGAGGTAAGGGGAGAGGGGTAAGATGAGAATTGGAATTTTAACTTGTTCTAGCGCAACTCAGGATTTAGGTTGTTCATCTGTTAGTTGCCTAAACGATTTAAGAAAAAGAAAAGGTGCATTTAGTCAATACTCAAATGATGAGAAGCTAGACCTTATTGGAATTATTAACTGCTCAGGATGTCCAACTTTAGCAGGTCCTGAAAAGTTGCTAGGTCGAATACGTGCGTTAGCGGAATTTAGGATTGATGCGATTCACTTTTCATATTGTATGGAAGCCTTATGTCCTTATAAGGAAAAGTATAAGAAAATGTTACAAGAGCGCTTTCCGGACATTAAGATTATTATAGGGACCCATGAGGCTCACATCACACACGAGCAATTTCGAGAAGGTGTTAAGGAATTATTTTGTCAACCAAAGCGAACTATGGTGGATTTGATAAAAGGAAAATAGTCATTTAAATCATCCTAAAATACATATGATATACTATATGAGCCTGTATTCGAAAGTTGATACAGGCTTATTTAAGTTTACAAAACAAGAGAGATACATAATAAGAATAAATGTCTATCACTTAATCTTAAATTTTAATTTGAGATTCTAATCTGGTTATTGTATTTTAGTTAGTTTTTCCACAAAAAACATGACAATCTATTGTCTTATTATTGTACAACCGTATATAAACTGCTATATTTACTTTGATAGCTTGAACTAATTCGTACTGCATACATAAGGAGGTTTATTTGATGAATACCGAGTTTTGTACATGTAAAAATTACAGTTGTAAATTACACCCCCTTAACCACGATCAAGGTTGTAATCCTTGCATGAAAAAAAATCTAAATATTGGTGAACTTCCATCATGTTTTTTTAGAGCTGTTTCAGAAGAGTTAAGGGATGTAAAGGTAATTAAGGATTCTTCCTATGAGGCTTTTGCAAAACTTATTCTTGGAAATAAAGAATAATTAAATAAAGAATATTCCTTGCGCTCCAGCGACAAAACGCAAGCTATAGTTAAAAGTACATCTATTCTTATATAACTTTTCAATAATATCACCTTATTTAAGAAAACATTGCGAACTAATTTATTATCTATTCGCTAAAAAACATCTTGATAGATATTACAATCATGAAGACTGCAAACCCTTTTCTTAATAAAATAGGAGAAATGTTTTGAACAAGTCTACTTGATAATGCGGAGCCTAAAATAAGGGTAATAGCTATTACTATACCTGCCTTAATATCCACATTGCCATTCTTGTAATATTCGATGAAAGCTAGAATTCCTACTGGTGGCAACAAAATAGCAAGAGAAGTTCCCTGTGCTTTTAATTGACTAAATCCACAAATATAGATAAGTGATGGAACTATAATTACTCCACCACCTACTCCAAGAAATCCACTTAAAATTCCTGCAATTAATCCAATGAGAATGAATAATATAATGTTTAACATGGTTACATCTCCTATCGTTTCGTGTGTATCATTCATAGTTTGTATAAAATAAAGGAATTTTATTATAGCAATAAATAGTCCTACATTCTTTTAATCAAGAGTGTAGGACTTGTTAGTTTTACGGTATTTAGGAAGAATGCGTACTATTGATTAATTTTTTCCAGTCTACATATAAACATATGATAAATTCGGTCGTTGTAGTATCCTTCATCATCAACTCTATTTACTTTATTCTTCTTGGCTTTCATCCAGCATTGTATCAGTGTATTAATTCATTCTGGGGTCTTTTCTTAATTCAAAAATGTCATAAGTATCATCACCTATAATTCTCCTTAGTAATAAGTTTTTCGTCTCTATGATAGGAAATGGATTGAAATTCTCTGTGACGCATGAGAAAACATCCAAACCAAGGGGCTGAGCTGGGCGGTTTGTTATCTGTTGAGAAGTAGCAAATATTATCGCCTTGCATATACCAAGATTTGCTGTGCGACCCGTTCTCCTAGCTCAGCAGAGGCATTGTGAAAGTACCCCAGCACGATTCTTTGTATTTCGAAGGAGACGGTTGCAAGGTCGGAGGCGAGGTTGTCAACTAGATGATTCTGCTGGACAGTGGAAAGCGAGCGGTAGTACTGACCAGCCTGTGTGAAATCATCTGGATCGGGCAGACCCGAACGCATCAGGTATCCTTCTACATACCTGCCATTACCGCTGGTTACCAGAGAATTCGGTGTCCAATTCATCTGATAGTTGATAGGTATCTTGCGGAAATCCGGTCCAAGTCGGCGACGCTGCGCATCCCAGTAGATATTCGCACGACCTTGCAAAATTTTGTCGTCAGACAACTCAACGCCTTCCAGGAGGTTGGCTGGTGAAAAAGCGAGCTTCTCAACTTGTTCCATAAAGTTCATTGGATTTTGATTGAGTACTAGCCGGCCAACCGGTATAAAAGGATATTGTTGTTCATCCCACACCTTGGTGTCGTCGAGGGGGTCAAAAGGCAGCTTGCATTCATCACTCGGATCCATCAACTGTACCCGTAGTTCATATTGAACCGATTTTCCCGACGCGATAGTATCATACAGATCTTGACCGGCGATATTAGGATTTTTCGCGGCTAACATAGTTGCTTCTTGGCGGTCGATATACTGTTCGCCGGCAAGAGGAAGCCAGTGGTATTTGACATAGCGGCGCACACCTTCTGCATTTATCCAAACATACGTATTCACACTAAAGCCTGGCATATGGCGGAAACTTTTTAACGTGCCTGCGTCAGAAAACACCCGGGTGATGAAATGCGTTGCTTCTGGGGCACGAGCGATAAAGCTCCATAACCGCTCCGGATACGTCAGGTTATTTACTGGCGAGGGCGAAAAAGCTGCGATTGCGTCCGGAAAGCGCATGGCATCCCTCACAAAAAGAACAGGAAGATGATTGCAAAGTAGATCAAATATACCTTCTTTCGTATAAAACTTTGTAGAAAAACCGCGGGCAGTGCGGGTGGTATCGGGTGTGCCCTTGTCGCTTACGGCAAATGAAAACCTTACCGTCACCGGCACCTGCTGGCCGGGAGTCTGCAAAAAGCAGAGCTTTGTATATTTTCTCATCGAATTTATAGTCTGAAAGTATCCAAATGCGCCGTAACCTTTGACATGTACTAGTCGCTCGAGGATTTTAGAATGCACAAAGGTTTCCAGTTTTTCGTGCAAAACGTTGTCCTGTAATACCACGGGACCTCTTTCTCCAACTGTTTGCGAATGACGGGTATCCATAGGATAGCGGTTCATGTGACTTGAGAGGGTATTTCCTTGAGAATGTGAGTTCCTCTCATTGTATTGCAACTCGGATTGAGACATATAATCGTCTTGTGTCATAATATTTTCTCCTTTATCATTTATTGAACACATTCTTTTCTCTGAGTTCTCTTCAATACTTTAGGGTTCAACAGAAAAAAGAAGGTAAGATAAATATCTTCATTATTAATATATTCCTTTATATTTCTTTGCATTCCTTGGAATTGACACAAACAAACTTGTTCAATAAATAGTAATACTCAAAGTTCTATGGTATGATATTTTTATTGTAAGATCAATAGATATGGTAGCATGGTTCGATAAAAACGGAGTGCCTAATCCCGTAAGATTTAGGTTAGATGGGGAAAAAGATGAGACTATTATTATAAAAATAGATAAGATTATTACCAGGAATAAAGAGAAGCTAGCAGGTAATCATATGCTTATTTTTAACTGACAAGGCTGTATTAATGGAGCACAAAAGCTATTTGAAATTAAATACGAGTTAAGTACATGTAAATGGATACTGTTTAAAATATAAATTTGAATAGAACTATATAAAGCCCTGGAGTAGTCCAGAGCTTTTTAATTAGAATTATTTTTGTCGTCAAAAATACGTCAAAAATAATTTATATGATATTAAATATTTTTATGATTTAAATCTTAATAAATTCATTCATATAGGCTAGTTTACAAACATTTCATAATTAATTATAATTTTATTAAGACAATAGACCATATTCTTAGAATATGAGCTTTTAAATTATAAAAAAAGAGGTACTATTATGGACGGTAATAATGTTAACCCAAAAGATTTAATATTTGCACTTGATATTGGTACACGCTCAGTTATAGGTACTGCAGGTATTATAAAAGACAAGAAGTTTCATGTAGTAGCTGAGTATTGCGTGGAACATGAAGAAAGAGCCATGGTGGATGGGCAAATCCACGATGTATCGTTAGTTGCTAGTGCAGTAAGTACTGTGAAAAAACAGATTGAAAACAAGCTAAATGTAAAAATGGAATGTGTGGCAATTGCAGCGGCAGGAAGATTCCTGAGGACAGTAGTTTGTAAATCTGAACTGAAAATTGACTATGATAAAGAAATTGACAAGGATGCAATTAGAAGCTTAGAGTTAACCGCTGTTAAAGCAGCAGAAGAAAAAATTAATAATCAGACAGAAGGCAAGCTGTATTGTGTTGGCTATAGTGTAAAAAATTATTATTTAAATGGATATGTTATTAGTAATCTACTTTCTCATAAGGGAGAAAATATAGCAGCAGAAGTTATAGCTACATTTCTTCCAAGATCCGTTGTAGATAGCCTTTACTCCGTAATGGATAAAGTGGGACTTCAAGTTATAAGTCTTACATTAGAGCCAATAGCAGCTATGGAGGCAGCAATACCTAAAAATTTAAGACTTTTAAATTTGGCATTAGTGGATGTAGGTGCTGGAACTTCAGATATAGCTATAAGTAGTAAAGATACTATTAGCGCCTATGGAATGGTTCCTATGGCTGGAGATGAAATAACTGAAATTATAGCACAGAACTATTTAGTAGACTTTAATACTGCTGAAATTATAAAAAAACAGTGCAGCGAAAAAGAAAAAGTTACATATACTGATGTATTAGGTCTTGAAAATGAAATTGCGTCAGAAGAGATAATTAAATTAATAAGTCCATCCGTTAAAAAAATAGCTGAGGAAATAGGAAGCAAGATAATAGAATTAAATGGAGATAAAGCTCCTAATGCGGTATTTTTAGTTGGTGGAGGAGCCCATACGCCGAAGCTAAAAGAATTTCTTTCAGAAAAACTAAATATACCTCTTCAAAGAATAGGAATAAAGGGAAGAGATGCGGTTACAGATTGTGTATGTGAGGATAATTCATTAGGCAGTATTGGTGTTACTGTTTTGGGAATTGCTTTAGTTTCAATCAAAAGGCTTGGACATGATTTTATAGATATATTTTTAAATGATAATGTCATTAGTCTATTTAATTCTCATAAACACACAATAATGGATGTTATGATGCAAGCCGGAGTAAATCCAAAGGTGTTGATTGGGAAGAATGGCAGGAATATAAGGTTTATGCTGAATGGTATAAAAAGAGTAGCCTTTGGAACACTTGCAAGTAACGCAGAAATTAAGGTAAACGGTGAAAAGTGCAGTATCGATGAAGAAGTAAAAGAAGGAGATAGCATAGAAATAAATTATGCTATTAATGGAAATGACGCATGTCCGAAAATTAAGGACTATGTAAGAAAAATTCACTCGATAAGCTTCTTTGTTAATGATATTCTTGAAAATTTAGAACCAGTTACACATATTAATGGTGAAAGAGCTGATTTAGAAGCGCAAATTAAAGAAAATGATGACGTTGAAATAATATATCCAGAAGCTCTAGGAGATTACAAGAAGTATTTTGCAGATAACAATTTAAGTTTCAACTACTTTTTAAATGGTAAGGAACTTTCTGATGATTGTACCATAAATGAAGGGGACAGAATATACAGAATCAGTAAAGAAGAATTGATAGTGGAAGAAGCCAAGGCAAATGAGGAAGTTACAGAAAGTGAAAATACAAAAGAAAATGAAGATAAAGTAGAGCAAAAAGTTATTGATGAAGAAAAGCAAAGTTTAGATAGCTTGAACATGCAGAAAAACAGTGAAGATACAAAAATACATCAAGAAGCTGCTGCTAGTATGGTAGAAGAAAATAGCACAAATACGGCTAAGGATTATATTCAGGTGATAGTTAATAAAGAACCTGTAATTTTAAAAGGTAAAAAGGACTATATATTTATAGATATATTCAACTATATAGAATTTGACTTAACAATATCGAAAGGCAGTTTATATCTATTATTAAATGGGAAAAATGTTGGATATCATGATAAACTGCTAGACGGAGATGTTATAGAGCTTGGTTGGAATTAAATTATACAGATTGGAGAGATGGCAATGGGACTAGATTTTCTAAAATTAGCAAGTAATATTAAAGAAGAGTTAGTGGACTTAAGAAGAGATTTTCATATGCATCCAGAGTTAGGTTATGAAGAACATAGAACTTCTGATAAAATAAAGGAATTTTTAACAAAGGAAGGCATAGAATATATAGAAACTGCAGGTACTGGCATATGTGGAATAATAAGAGGTAATGGACAAAAAACTGTTGCTCTTAGAGGAGATATAGATGCCCTTCCTCTTGAAGATAAAAAGAGTTGTGGTTATGCTTCAACAGTTAAAGGGAGAATGCATGCATGCGGACACGATGCTCATACTACAATCCTTCTTGGAGCAGCAAAGGTTTTAAATAGTATAAAGAGTGAATTAAAAGGAAATGTAAAATTATTCTTTGAACCAGCTGAGGAAACAACAGGGGGAGCAAAAGTAATGATAGATGAGGGAGTATTAGAGAATCCTCATGTAGATATGGTGTTTGGACTTCATGTAGAAGAAAATTTGGAAACAGGGAAAATAGGTGTAAAAACTGGTGTGGTAAATGCAGCATCTAATCCTTTTGCAATAAAAATTAAGGGAAAAGGTGCACATGGAGCACGTCCACATACAGGTGTTGACCCTATAGTTATAGCTAGCTCAGTAGTTTTAGCTCTTCAAAATATTATAAGTAGAGAATTACCACCTACAGATCCAGCAGTTTTAACTATAGGTTCAATTCATGGCGGTACTGCTCCAAATATAATACCTGAAGAAGTGACTATATCTGGTATTATAAGAGTAATGACAACAGAACACAGAGCTTATGTAAAGCAGAGGCTTGTGGAAGTTGTGGAGGGTATAGTACATTCAATGAGAGGACAGTGCGAAATAGATATTGAAGAAAGCTATCCTTGCTTGTACAATAACGATGAGGCTGTGGATATACTTCTAAACTCTGCAGAAAAAGTTATAGGAAAAGATAATATAAAGATGCTTCAAAGCCCAAGTATGGGAGTAGAGAGTTTTGCATATTTTTCACTAGAGAGACCTTCGGCATTTTATTATTTAGGCTCTAGAAACGAAAGCAAAGGTATAATTCATCCAGCTCATGGAAGCTTATTTGATGTTGATGAGGATTGTATTGCAGTTGGAGTTGCAATACAATGTCAGGCAGCCGTTGAATTTCTTAAATAATATGTAGGTGTACAAAAACGAAAGTTAACTTACACGTCGGGATATGTTTCTAAGCTTCAGTCCGTTAAAAACTTTTAGTCAGTCTAAAGCTTGTGTTTTAGACGACCTAAGAACTTAGATAAACTCGCTACGCTCAGACACTATCTAAGATTCTAAGGTTGTCTTAAAACACTTCACTAAGACTGACACAAAGTTTTTAAATCTACCTTCAGCTTTAGAAACATATCCCTTTGTGCAAGTTAACTTTCTAAGTTATAACCTTACATAGTTATTTAATCAGAAGAGTGCCTTATATATTTTATATAGGGTACTTTTTTAGTGCTAATATCAAGTGATTCTTAGGATCAAGTGGAGCTTACTTATGAAGAGTATCTCTCTTCAATTAGGCCTTAGAAGAACTTATTTAGAGATGCATTATTCAGTATATCTAATGGGAGTGCTGCGTGTGGTAGTTACTGGATAAAATATTAGTATTTATATGTATTGATTTTGGTAACAATAGTAGTATATAATTAGATGTTGTTTAATATATTAAAATGTCAATATGAAGATAAAATTGAAGAATAATGCAGAACATTATTATAAAATACTAGGAGTGATTACATGAGAATTGAAATTGGACCAAATGAGGCAGGACAAAGAATTGATAAGTTTATGAGAAAATGGCTTAAGGATGTTCCTTTAAGTGCTATATATAAGACTATAAGAAAAGGTGACGTAAAAGTAAATGGAAAAAAGGTTAAGGAAAAGTATTCTCTAGTTGAAGGTGATGTAGTAGAGACAAGAGACATATCTTCTAGTGAAAAGAAAGAAAAATTTACTAGAATAGAAAGTAATTTTTTAAAGATTACATATGAAGATGAAAATATGCTAATAGTAGAAAAATGGCCAGGTGTATTGGTGCATTCTGATAGCAAAAAGGAGATTCTACTTTAACAGATTATGTGCTTTCATACTTGTATGATAAAGGAGATTATAATCCGGAAAAGGAAGTAACTTTTACTCCAGCACCTTGCAATAGACTTGATAGAAACACATCTGGTATCGTTATATACGGAAAAAACTTTGAAGCACTAAGATTATTAAATGAAATGATTAGAGAAAGAAAAATAGATAAGTACTATATGGCTGTTGTAAAGGGAAGAGTAAAAGATGGCTTGTATGAAGCATATATATCTAAAAATGAGGATGAAAATATATCCAAAATTTTTGATTCACCAAAGAAAGATACAAAAAAAATATCTACTAGAGTAAAGACTCTTCAAAGTGTTGGAACATATTCATTGGTTGAATTAGAACTATTGACAGGAAGAAGTCATCAGTTAAGAGCTCACTTGAACCATCTTGGAAATCCAATAATAGGTGACGCTAAATACGGAATATCAAAGTTAAACAACTTTTTTGTTAATAAATATGGGCTAAACTATCAGTTTTTATATGCATATAAGCTTATATTTAAGGATTGTCCAGAAAAATTATCTTACTTAGAAAACAAGACTATAGCAGAAAGCTTACCGCCAGTATTTAAAAAGATAAAGAATGATATATTTGAGAAATTCTAATATATTCAACTTTTAACTTTACTTAATTATGCTTAGGATAGGGAGTTTTTAAAATGAAGGAACAATCAACCACTAAAGGTTTTGCTATACTTTCTGTGGCAAGTATGATGGTAAAGATACTGTCCTTACTGTATATACCATTTTTAAGAATAATTATAGGTGATGAAGGCTACGGAATATATGGGGCTTCATATCAGGTATATGTATTTATATTTGTGCTGACAAATTCAGGTATACCAGTGGCTATTTCAAAACTTGTATCTGAGCTTATAGCAGTTAAAAATTATAAAGATGCAGTAAAAAGTTTTAAAATAGCCAGATCTATTTTACTTATAGCTGGTGTTGTCATGTCAGTGATATTGCTTATTTTTGCAGGGCCCTTTGCCAATGCTGTGCATTATAAAAAAGCTTATCTTTCGCTGTTAACATTAGCACCGGCAATTCTCTTTACATCAATAGCTTCCGCCTATAGAGGATATTTTCAGGGGAGAGGAAATATGACCCCTACAGCTGTTTCACAGGTAATAGAGCAAGTTGCCAACACTGTTTTTTCACTGTTGTTTGCGGCTATGCTTATAAAGTATGGCGTTGAAGCTGGATGTGCAGGAGGAGCTATAGGTACATCTATAGGTGCGCTAATATCTGCTGCATTTTTAATGTTTTATTATGAAAAAAATAAAAAGTTTAGAGTACATAAAGACGACATAAATGAAGAAATAAGAAGATTTACTACCAAACAGCTAGTAAGAAAGATTATAAAATATGGAGTACCTATTACTGTATGCGTTGGTATGACATATGCAGGAAATTTGGTGGATTTATACAATACCAAGGTTAGATTAATGGCTGGTGGAGTACCGGAAATACAAGCAACTATACTGTATGGATTTTTAACAAAATACCAACAGCTTTTAAATGTTCCCATAGCTATAATATCTTCTCTATCTATGGCAATACTTCCAGCAATATCAGCAGCTTTTGCTATCAAAGATAAGATGCAAGTAAAAGATAAAATTAATTACTCCTTTAGGCTTTGCTTTTTAATTGCTGTACCTTGTGCTGTAGGACTTGCAGTACTAAGTGATCCAGTTTTCCAAATGCTCAAATTTGGGGGAGGATCATATATAATGACATATGGATCAATAGTTTTAGTATTGATGTCGATAATGCAAATACAAACTACAATATTACAAAGTATAGGAAAGCTTTATACTGCAACACTATATTCTGTTATAGGAATAGTTTTTAAAATAGTTACAAATTACTTCTTAATTGCTATACCAAGCATAAATATTCTAGGAGCAATAGGCGGAAGTGTAGTTGGATTTTTAGTTCCTATAATTTTGAATCATAGAATAATCAGAAGATCTCTAGGAGTAAGATTGAGTATAGTAGTTCATGCTTTAAAACCTTTCTTTGCCTCTGCAATAATGGGAGGAGCAGTATTTGTTGTGAACTATGTATTCAAATATCCACTTGGCTTTTCAAAGAGAGGATACTTTCTTAATACATCTCTAACTATAGTATGTGTTATAGTAGGTGTGCTTGTATATATGATGGGATTAACAATAACTGGAGGCATCACTAAGAGGGATTTACAAAGTATGCCAAGAAAAATAACTAGACTTATACCAAGGTTCATTTTAAAAAGAATTAAGTAAATAAATAAAAAATAACACTGATGTAAAATCAGTGTTATTTTTTATTAAGCAGATTTTTCTAATTCTGAGGTTTTATTTTTGTTGGATTTAAAGGATTTATACATTATAAATGCTGTATACAATACTACACCGATAACTAACCATTTTAATGTAGCAAGTGGTAGAGATTTAACAAGATAAGCTGCTACTAAGACACCTATTGGACCCATAATATTAATAGCCAGAGAAGTCTTAGGAGCGTGAGCACCTTCTTTTATAAATTTAAAGGATGCAAATGGAAGTAGTATTGCACCAGAGCCCATCATTATTGGGAAAGCAACCTTTGGATCCATACCTAAAGCAAATACTAGAGCCATACATGGAGCAAATAATCCTATACCTAGAGTATTAAGAGCACCAAATATAAAATTACCTATAATTCCGATTATGAGTTTTCCACCAGATAAGCCGATTGCAGTTCCTCCAACTGGGAAAAGATTTAATTGTCCTGCTATCATTATGAGTGCTATACAAACAAGGGCAAGTCCCATGGAACCTTGAACAGCTTTTTCATTTAGTTTAGATATGATCCCAGCTCCTATAAGAGCACCAGCTACAGCTGCTAGAATCATACTTATAAGAGTTATTGGTTCAACTTGTACTACTGTTAAAAATATTAAGGCTTCACAAACTGTTGGAATTGTAGCACCAACGTTTAATGTACCAGGTATTTTTTTATCCCCTACAAGTTTTAGGTTTTTAAATAATGAAGTTTCGATAGCAAAGCTTCCTATACCTAAAGTGTCGAAAAAGTTTGCAAACATTCCCACAAGGCCTGATGTTAAAAAACTTTCATTTCCAAGTTCACCTTGCTTGGATTTATTCATGTAGTCCTTTACAAGTACAAATAAAAATATTACACCTGTAACTAAGATTGCTGCTAATAAAATTTTGAGCATGATTATTCCTCCTTAGTCATTAATTGTATTATTGCGACAATGATATTTTACTGGGATTCTAATCTCTTTACAAGAGTTATTTGATTTTCAAATTTTTGAAACGTTTTCTATTTAAAATGCATATAAAGATTCATAATTAATATGTACAATTTTGATATGTGAATTATTTTATTCTAAAGTGAATTTTAAATAAAAGAGTTTCAGTTAGATTCAGAAATAATGACTCAATCTCATATTGTAGCCTATAAAAGATTTAGATATGACATACAGTTGTCATACTTAATATGTTAAAATTTACTTATGAAGATTTTTGAAAGGAAGCTATTCAAAACAACTGGGTATTGGAATTTAAAGATAGCGAAGGAAATGATATTGAAATATATTGCAAAATTAAGGAGGGCAAGGTATGGCAAAAGCAAGGATAGCTGAAAAAACGGTATATTTTAAATCAAATGTGAATGCTGTTTGGAATGCTGTAACCAATAACGAAGATTGCAAATGGCGTTCTGATATAAAAAAGATAGAAGTTATTGAGGATGGAAGTCAATGGTTGGAGTATTACGATAATAAAAATTATACCAAATTTACTCTCAGTGAAAAGACAGAGCATATAAAATATAATTTTAATATGGAAAATAAAATGTTTTATGGCAATTGGACAGGATATTTCTATCCTACTGAAATAGGTGGAACAAAATTAGTAATTAGGGAAAGTATTTTTATTAAAAATCCTATAGTGAGAATTATTTCTTATTTATTTTGGAATTTAAATAAGATACAAGATACATATATTCGAGATTTAAAAAATAAATTGCAGGAAGATTAAACCTCAAAAAATAAATACTGAAGTGTTAAAACTTAAAAAGCCTGTTGATAAAATATTTTATCAACAGGCTGAAATTATAGGGTTTAAGCTATGGTGTTTTTTATTTTAGCCTTTTGCATACTCTTTCTATATTCTGCAATATCATCAATGGAAACAACAGTCATATCATGTTCTTTGGCAAAATTAACTATCTGTGGTAGACGAGCCATAGTTCCATCAGGATTTGTAAGTTCACATAAAATTCCTGCAGGTTTATATCCTGCTAAAGTCATGAGATCAACAGTGCCTTCTGTATGACCACGTCTAGCTAAAACACCACCTGTACGCGCACGAAGTGGAAAAACGTGACCAGGATGACATAAGTTTTCAGGTTTGCAGTCATCTTTTATAGCAGTAAGAATTGTAATAACTCTATCAGCAGCAGAAACTCCTGTAGTCACCCCTTCTTTAGCCTCAATTGAGATAGTGAATGCAGTTTCATGCTTACATGTATTATTAGATACCATTTGAGGTAAATTCAATTCCTTAACTCTTTCATCTGTTAGACAAAGACAAACAATGCCGCTACATTCTCTAATTAACATAGCCATTTGAGATGTTGTAATAGTTTCAGCAGGAAAAATGAGATCTCCCTCATTTTCACGATTTTCATCGTCAACAAGAAGTACTCCCTTGCCTTTTTAAGATTGTCCAATGCTTTTTCTACACGGTTTAAAGAATTACCGAATTGAGTTAATAATGATTGATTCATTTAAGATTCCTCCAAGTTATAATAAATTTTACATAAAGTACCTCCAATTTTTAAAATTGTATGTATATTATTTTATGTAATTACTTGTTTATTTAATGAGTTGTTTTATTTTGAATACTCTTACTTAAATTACACATAAAAAGTCCCCTTAAGCAACCTTAAGGGGACCTAAAAACATAATGAACATACATACTAAAAATACGTATACTTACATTCACCTTCTTTCATCCAGACTATACTGTCGGCTTCGGAATTTAACCGAATCTGCCTTATGGCTTGCGGGCTATACCGCCGATAGGGAATTTCACCCAACCCCGAAGGATACTTTATATAACTTTATTATTAAAATAACACTTCAAATTTCCTTTGTCAAGCCAAAAGATCAAGTTATATCCAGATTAGGTAATTGCAGCTTTTATAATGTTAGGATTCTCTGTAAAATGCTTATCTATATCTGTCTTTAATTATATATAAAGTAAAAATAAGTGATATGAGAAAAGCAATTGCTATCATGAATAGATTTTTAAGTGCAAACATTTGTGAAGGTAATACATTGTTTAATATAGCTAGTACAAAATAAAGAAGTATTCCCAAAAGTGTCATTATGAATATATCATATTTGGTAATGTTTAAACTACATATTCTTTTTATTTCGTATAAGTTTAATGCTAAGGTTGTGATGGAGGTTATTATGAGCGATATACCACAACCATAAATGTTTATCCATGATATTCCTGTGAGTACATACAAAAGAAACAATTCCTCGAATGCTACAATTAGTGAATTACGTAAAATTATATTTTGCTTTCCTAATCCATTCAATATGCCAAAGGTGGTAGCAGCGGCAAAGACAATAGGAGCGGCAAAGGAGCAAAACTTAATATATGATCCTAGGTCTTTTCTGCCATAGAAAAGTTCTCCTAATGAATTAGGCATATTTAAGCATATTACCATAGTAGTAATACCTAGTAATAAAGCTATTTTTAAAACCTGTGATATCCTATGCTCTGCATCCCAGTAATTTTTCTTTTCTATTTTTTCAGAGAGATCTGGTATAAGCACAGTTGAAATTGACATAACTATGAGCATTGGAAAAAAGATTATATTTAAAGACATACCTTTGAATCTACCAATCATGGACAATGCCGTACTATATTCTATTCCTGCGCTCACAAGTCTTCTTGGTACTATTAAAGCAGATGCAGCAGATATAGCTGTTGATAAAAAACCATTTAAGCACAGAGGAAAAGATATAACAAGTATATTAAATAAAAGCTGAAGCTTGTCTTCAGCTGAGGCAAAGTTTGATTTATAATGTGATTTTTTAATTTTGTAAGCAATATAAAGAAGGACAAAACTTACAAGTTCACCAACTGTCAATGTTACATAAGCAGCAGTTACGGTGTTTTTAACATCATCAAGTGAAAGGAGAGTTACTATAGTTACTAAAATAATTATTCTTAAAAACTTTTCTAAAATATCGATAAAAGCAGGTATTTTAATATTGGAAGTACCATAGAAATATCCCTTTAAAATTGCGGATAATGCAATGAAAAGCATAGCAGGACACATAACTTGTATAGCATGTATAGTTCTCACATCTTTTATAATATAAACACTTATGTACTGAGCATAAACAAATACGAAACTTACTATAATTAAAGCCCATACACAATCAAATAATAATGAAATATCTATAGATCTGTTTAAGTTTCTGAAATCGTCTTTAGAAAAATATAATGCTGCAACCCTTGATATAGCTGCGACCATTCCTCCAGATATAAGACATATGAATAAATCATAGATAGGCATTACAAGACCATAAAGGCCCATTCCTTCAGCACCTAATTCACGAGATAAAATTATAGAAAATATAAAACCGAATACGCCTGTAATTAAATTAGAGCTAATTAATATAAGTGAATTCTTTAAAAATCTATCCCTTCTCATACACAAACCCCTATACTAAATAATGTTTTTTAGGTTATCACTTTAGTAATTAAAGTAAAACTAAAGCAGATGTAAAATAAAGCTTGTATTCCCTAGTATTAATAACTATGTTAAATTAAATAATTATATTCCATTTAATGATGTGTATAAACATAAAAAAGCACAGCTCGTAAAAGCTGTACTTGAAAAGATACTTATAATTTTTCTTTAATTTATATAGCTTAGATATTTGCTAGATGACCATCCTTGAACTCCATTAACGCTGATTTTCATCCAACTGCCATCTACAGAGTAATCAAGTACTTGAGCATATTGGCCTTGGTTTAGCACTCCCATAATATTAGAAGATATCGTTGTAGGATTACTTCTTATATTTAGCTGATAAGTAGAATTGTTTACTGTTACATATTCACCACTTTTTACTGGAGCAATTAAATTGCCATATATCCAACCTACTTGTCCATTATATTTTATTTGATACCAGCCGTTAGAATAATCAATTAAATATGCAATAGTATTCTTAGGAACAGTACCTATAATATTAGCGCTAGTTGAAGGGTTAGCTCTAAAATTTGCATAACTATTTACATTTGTTATCTGACCAAATGTCCCTGCACTAACTGAATTTGATGTAGATGAATCACCTGAGCTGTCTTCAACGATGTTAACATACCTACCTGGAATATATCCATTATTGATATCATCCATAGTTAAGAAATATCTTTTTGTACCTTGTATTCCACCAAAGACATCTTCATAAGTAGATTCATATGTGAAAGCACCTTGTATTCCATTTAATGAACCCCATCTGTCGAATATAACTACGTGATCACCTGGCCTGTCCAATATGTCCATATGCTTAATATCACTTAGATTAATTTTAACAAAATACTTATCAAACATAGTTGAAGTTGATAACTTGTAATCGTGAATGTTAAAGGCTGATTGTACAAATCCAGAACAATCAATTCCGGCAGTAGTAGGCACATATTGTTGACCAGCAGTTGTGTTAACATTGCCAGCATAAGCACCTTTATTAATAGCGTCTAAAAAGTTTGCCCATGGAGCATCAATTGAATTTGAGTCTAAGCTATCCTGTCCACCCCAGTCATATGGGATTCCCGTAACTTGAGCAACGGTAAGGTTAGCAAATTGACTCGGCTGGGTAATACTTGAAGCATAGTCAGAAGAAACTGTACCGTTTTGAGTATTAGAGTATGTCCAAGTTAGATTAATCATACTCAAAACTCTTTGCTCTGCTTGAACTCTTGTAATTGGCGTTTGTACTATACTAGCACTTACCATGCTCATAGGTGTAACTACTGTAGCAACTGCAAATAAGGAAGCAAGAAATAATGATTTATATCTTTTCACTATATAAATCCTCCTTTTATAATGGATTGAATGCACTTAGTGAGGAATTTTTTCGAACTGCAATCATAATTATAAACAGTAATAAGGTTTACATCAACACGCAAATTATGGATTAAAATATTAAGATTATGGGTAATATTTCATAAAATTATGGTATACTTATTATGATTATTATGCTAATTGAAGAAAGGGATGGAGCTATGGAAAAATTAGTATGCGTAATTTGTGGTATGGAGATTAATGATAAGAATTATAACTTCAATAAAGAAGCTTTTCTTAGTTCAAACAGTAAAGAGGATGTAAAATATTGTCCATTTTGTGGTGCACCAGAACAATATTTGGAAATAGATGGCAAAGAGTTTGATTATGGTAAAAGTAAACTTGATGATAATGCCTTAAAAATAGTTGACCATGCTGTTAAATTAGAAATATTTAATGGGGATTTTTACAAGAAAGCATCAAAAATTGCTAAAGATGAAAAAGTTAAAAAAATATTTGAGGCCTTATCAAGAATTGAGTATATGCATGCAAGAATACATAAAAAAATAGGTGGTTTTAAAGATGATCCTGCTTTAAGAGATATGGATTATTCAAAGTATGACAGTGATGATATATTGCTGGAAATGGCTTGTAAGAGAGAAAAACATGCCGTTGAATATTATGAAAAGTACAGCAAGGAAATAGGGGATAAAACTATAGTAGAAGTATTTGCTGCTTTATCTGGAGTAGAAGAAGAACATATTGAACTTACAGGTAAAAGAGACATCGGATAAAAATTATATAACAAGGTTTTAGGAGGGGAACTTATGTTGAAATGGAAAGATGAATATTTAATTGGTGTGCCGGAAATTGATAAGCAACATGAGGAATTATTTAATATAGCAGGAAAAGCCTATGCCGTATTAAAGGATGACTTTAGTGTGGACAAATATGATAAAATCGTTGCAATTTTAGAAGAGCTTAAAGAGTATGCAGTTTATCATTTTAGATCAGAAGAAGAATATATGGCAAGTATTCATTATAAGAAGTTTTTTTCCCAAAAGCTTGAACATGATGAGTTTATTAAAAAAGTAAATAATGTTGATCTAAGAAAAGTGGACGAGGACCAAGATAAATATTTATTTGATGTACTTAATTTTATTGTTGAATGGACAAGTGATCATATTCTGAAAAAGGATAAAGGAATAACTTCATAAACCCAGATAAAACAAAGACATGTCAATCATTTCATTTAAGAAATTGACATGTCTTAGATTTTTATTTCATAGTGAATATTAACAACATTTAATTTAAGTAGGTCATATTTTTGCCAGGTATATCTTCATCAAGAATATCGTCCATATCATCATCATAAAACCCTTGGTCTAAAATACCGAAAGTGTTACATTCCTCTATAAATTCAAATATACGTTCATCGCTTAAAGGCTTAAACATATATTCATCGCCATTATCAATTGGATTTTTTAAATCATAAAAAAGCTTAACTAGTGGATACAAGGTAAGACCATCTACTCTTTGGCAAAAATCTAAGGCTTGTACTCCACCTAAAAATTCAGAATCTGTGTTGGCAACATGGCTAATTGTTAACTCGTCTGCTAAATCATCTGTATCTTCAATAGAATTATAAGAATCCTTATCTAAATATAAGTCACCTATTTCTTTTATTTTGGGTATTATTCTATTTTCATCCAAAACAAGTTTATGGTCTTCTTCTTTGCTAAGCATTAGTAATAAAAATCTCTCATCTGATGTAAGTTCCATGATGAAACCCTCCTTTAGTTTCTATATATTCTATAAACCTTCTAATGTTCCTTTATTTTCTTTGTAGTAAATTGTATAATTAGTAAGTAATGATGAGCCTTTATATAAATTTTATATAAAATCAATGGAAACTGTAAACTACTACGATTTTGACGGAGGTATTATATTATGGCAAACGTATTATTTGTATCACCACATCAAGATGACGAAACTTTATCTATGGGAATGGCTATCAAAAATCATTTAGCAGTAGGACATAATGTTTTTGTTATGTTGGTTACAGATGGTTCTGGTAGTTCAGCAAGATATATAATTAATAACTTAGATGAGAACGTTTCACCTCCACAACCATGCTGGTGCGGTATTCATGGAAGATATCATAATCCAGTAGGAGAAGGGTATACAGTAGGTTCATATATGGACGCAGTTGAAATGTCAAATGCTAGATATGAGGAGCAACAGAGAGCAATTAATGCTCTAGGAGTAACAAATGCAATTATAAGAGTTGGTGTAAAAGATGATACTTGTAATGTTAATAAAACAACTATATTCAATGCAATAAAAGATTGGATATATGATTATGGTGGACCATCTGCAACTATGGTTAGGGTTACATCTTATACAGATACAAGCCCCGATCACCAAGATTGTGCCCAAGTAGTACAATACTTAAAAGCAACCGGACATATAGCAGATCTAAGACTTTATATTAGCCCAGAGCACTTCCCAAGCGGGATTCCTTCATCAATAACGGTTAGTGGAGTTACAGCGTATCAAGAAGGAAGCTCAGCTTACCAAACTACAGTAGTAAATGCGCAAAGTGCTTACAAATTATGGTCACCGGCTACCGGAAAGTACGGAGTAGGATATCACTCAGTTCAGAACCTATTTGATAAGGTGGATCCTGCTAAGAGTGGTAATATGTATTCATATCACCATGCATAATTACAAGAGCGGGATGTATATGCTTGTGAGGGGAAACAATTTTTATTTAGTGACTGGAAGTGGTGGGATATGGTTATGGAAATAAGATAATTGATGTACAAAATAAAAAACTTCAAAATGATATATTACAAGGAGATAAAACATGGATAATGCAAATTTAACTAAAAATCGTGCTAGAATACTTAGTATTGGTGCTATTATAGTTCCTCTAGCTACATTTATTACTATGGTGTTTGGATTCTTTCATGCCAAAACTATTATGGGCATTACACCTGGTTTCACACTACTTATGTGTATACTAGGGGTTATTGCAGTTTTTATATCCAAAAGGATGTTTCCTAGTAAGTTAGGTAAAATAAGTTTGATTATAACTATTGTTTTAACGATATTGAACTTGATACCATTCTTATATTTTATAGTTTTCTTTTCTATTCCATAAGAAATGATTTTATGCTCTGTTAACTAAATTGTTTTATATATCCTAATGACTGACCATATTTAATAATAACTCTTAACCATTTTAACACTCTCCTAATAGTCTTTAACTATATATTTTTATTAAAGAAGTAATGTTTATTATTTTTTGTAGGAACCTTAAAACACTTGATTTTCTATGTTCGTGGCAGTGGATTTCACCATGTATTCGTATTTTACTTCTTCAAAAGTTCGGGTCGCAGAGTGACTTTATCAGGCGGTATTTCCACCAGCTTAAGGAGTTTATGCAGGTTATTATTTAGGAGCACGAGAGACATCTTATACGGGGTACAGCCGTTTAGGTTGTATCTTGCCTCACTATTGATATGATTCATTAAGACAGTTGCATCTTTCTGATTATAAGAATCCAGACTCTGTCCTTTTGGAACCACATAACGTATGTATTCATGGTTCTTCTCTAGCATACCTTTCTTTCGTTCCTTGCATTTATAGCGGACACGTCTCCTTAAATCAATGTTTTTGGCAGTAAAAACTCCCTTGTCAATATAATTATAAAGAGTCCTCCTACTGCAAGGGATTTCATGACCATGATTAGCATAAATATGAGCTAGTGATTGGCCCTGCTTCAACAAGGGTGAAATAAGCTCATCAAGTAAGGCAATATCAACAAGAGATTGATTAATGCCATCTCTACAGGAAACCAAAAGGGCATGAGAAGATTCATCAGCCTTCTGGGCTGAATAAAGCGCATCTGGCAGCTCTTAAAATGGGCACACTGAAGTATTTTTTTCTGATCCTCTCTTTGGGGAAAGTAACGGTATTTTTTCACTTCTTTTGTAACAGTACTTGGATGCTTATCAATGCTTCTGGCAATGGATACAGAGGGTTCACCATCCTTTAACTGATAAAGAAGTATTTAGTAGATAATTTAGTTAAAAAAATAAGCACACAGGAGATAAATCCAAAGACCAATGAACCTTTTAAGATAGACGACATCTTAATTCCAGAATATAAAACTGCTGTGGGGAATGCTTTATTATCTAATGCAGGCTTAATTTAATTTGCTATAGAAAACTACAGAGCAATATACAGAATTAAAAAGCATGATAGACACCAAGAAAACAGAAGAAACTATATATAGGTAAGGATTGGTAGAACCTAGATCTTTACCTATGTGGTATATTATGCATCGTTAAATTAGAACAGTAAGATATATATAAATAAGGCTCAAGTTATTTTAATTTTTACTATTATATTGTATAATGGTAAAATAGTATTATATTGTAAAAAGGGTGGAAAGGAGATAAATATGAAAATAAAAATAATAGCACCATTATTAATTACTTCAGCAATGTTATTACAGAACACATTAGTTTTTGCAGATTCGTTACCAGGCATAACAAGTACAAAAAATATTTATTTATATAATGAAGGTAATAGACTAACGGATAATAAAACTTATTCTAAAAAAACATGTAATGAAACCTCAAACATAGTATCGGTAGGATCAGTTCATGACATAACAATACATGAACCTACTTTAGTAAGTAATTTAAACTTACCATCTAATATATTAGTTACAACTACGGAAGGAACTATGTTAGTACCATTACAGTGGTCTAATTATTCTGGCGTAAGTATAAATACAACTACTCAACTAAGCGGTAAAATTGTATTACCCCCAAGTATTTTAAATACCACAAGCATAAAGTTAAATGTAACCCAGACAGTAAAATATGAAGGGACGGGACTTCAAAGTAATCTAGGGACAGTGAGAGATAACAAGATAGTTAACATACCTCCGGCTACTACCATAAAGGAACTTATAGGTAACTTAAGCTACAACGGTGCAAAGCTCACAGACAAAATGTCTGCAATCGTCGTAGACAGACATAACGAAAGAGTATATGACGGTATTGTAAATGATGGAGATTCATTGCAAATCTCCGATGGACTATACACACATACTTATTATTTTAGTATCATACGTAAAGCACCATCAAACTCAAGTTCGTTATTAAGTATAATTCCACCTCAACCAATAGCGGTACCTGTTGCTGACGTGGCGAATAGTTTGAACTTACCTTCAATTATGCGCATTGATACTACAAATGGAACTGTAAACTTACCTGTTCAATGGAATATACCAAAAGATTTAAGTATAACAGAAGATGTGCAAATATCTGGCACGATTGTACTACCAGATAATATTTATAATTTAGGAGGGGTAGAGTTACCTGTTTATCAACAATTAAACTATAAACCACTTAGAATTCCTAGCTCATTTGGTTTTATGGCTGGTAACTTTATAGACATACCGGTAGGAACATCTGTATCAAGTTTAATAGATGCCTTTACTAATGCCGATTCATATACCTTAACTTTTCATGATAAGAACCACAATACTTTAGGAAGCGATGCTAATATTGTAACAGGAGATATACTTGTAGTAACTAGCGGAAACACTAACTATAACTTTTATCTATCCACTAAAACTGCCATTATGCCTTAAAACCACGTACTAAAGGATAATATTACGCATTAAACGTCACAAACAATAAAAGCTTGCGACGTTTTAATTTAAGACAGACTATGATGTTAGTATAATATTGTAGACAGGAAAAGCCGAACACTTTACAATAAAGAAAAGAGAAGGAAGTGTTACAATGGCAAGAGGTCAAAAACAATATACAGAAGAATTTAAAAATACAATAATAGAACTTTACAACTCTGG
Source organism: Clostridium sp. OS1-26 (assembly GCF_030915445.1). GTDB lineage: Bacteria > Bacillota > Clostridia > Clostridiales > Clostridiaceae > Clostridium_AM. The sequence goes on along the minus strand of NZ_CP133264.1, from coordinate 5,041,135 downwards.
AAAGACTTTAGCAGAGTTAAGTAGTGAATATGCCCCTTCTAAATCAACCATAACTGTATGGATTAAAAAAACCCAACCTGTAACTATAGGTAAAGATACAGCAATAACAGCGGCAGATTATCAAGCAATGCTTAAGAAAATGGCAAAGCTTGAAGAAGAAAATGAAATACTAAAAAAAGCTATGGGCATATTCGCAAGGAAGTAACATCGGTAATTGAATTTATCACAGCCAACAAGAAATATCATGATATTAAACTAATGTGCAAAGTTCTTAAGGTATCTAGGAGCTCTTATTACCAATACCTAAGAAAGAAGCCTAGCAAAAGAGATTTAGAGAATAATAACATTGCGAAAGCAATTATAGATATACACAAAGCTAGTAAGGGCCGTTATGGAGCTCATAAGATACACGCATCTCTAAATGCAATTGGTGTAACAATTAGCATAAAAAGAACTCAAAGGTTGATGAAGAAAATCGGAGTAAAATCTGTAATAACAAAGAAATATAGACCATATACTTCTAAGCATAAAATAGAAGAAAAAGAAAACATACTCAAAAGAGACTTTCAAGCTGAGAGTATCAACAAGAAATGGATAACTGATATAACCTATATTCATACTATCAAGGATGGATGGTGTTATTTAGCCTCGGTTATGGATCTATATAGCAAGAAAATAATAGGCTACGCCATGTCCAAATCAATTGATACTACATTAGCACTACAGGCAGTAAAAAATGCCGTAAGGCTTCAGAAGCCAACTAATAATCTTATACTTCACAGCGATTTAGGCTGTCAGTATACAAGCTCCGCTTTTAAAGAATATATAGTAAACACTAATTTAATCACTCACTCTTTTAGCTCTAAGGGATGTCCTTATGACAATGCCTGTATAGAGTCTTTCCGTGCATCCCTTAAGAAGTAGGAGGTAAATCTTGTTACATACTTAGATTTTAATTCTGCTAGGCTTGCTATTTTTGAATACATAGAATCCTGGTAAAACATAAGAAGGCTGCATAGCAGCATTGGATATATGACTCCACAAAAATGTGAAGACTTAGCTAGAAAATCTGCATAATTTGTTCAACTTTTGGTGTCCAAGATATTGACATAGATCCATAGTAGGCGACCTTCCGAAAAAAGCGGGATGGTACTTTGATTGATACCATCCCGCTTTTTTACTCACGTTCCGTTTTCTGCTTGGTTACGTCATATCAAAAATCATGCTGTCATGCACGTTGTCTTGAATGACACTATCATTATTTAGGATCTAATCCAAAAATGAGGTCTAATAAGTGTATGCCCTTTTTCCCTCCAAGGTTGATGCCCTTTATACAGCCAATACAATAACAAATAACTTCAGTAGCATTAATTGTATCACAGTGCTTTTTCATTAATGTTATCTGTTCTTCTTCCGTATGCGGAAGAAAAAAACTTTCTGCGTTCTCGATGAAACGCTTTGGTGCAAAATCTCCATTTTGCTTAGGCAGCGGCTCATAGAGCGAAACTCCGCAAAATCTTGTTTTATTATAGTTTTCATCTAATTCTTCAATATCAATATTCATTCTTTGTATGATTCTTCGGATTGCTTTTTGTTGAGAATCATTGTCATATACACGCCAGCAATCTTGTACGGCCATTTTTCTGTGATCATAATCAGGATATGGGAATTGTTTGTCGTTATCCAATAGCTCCCAAATAGAAATTACTTTTTCGGCAGAAGAGTTTTCCCTGCAAAATGCAGCACATGTATTACATATATAAACCACTGTATCATGATTCGTAAGCTTCTTGTGACCTGGTCTGCAACATCCACCAATTTGAATATCATAATTCTCTGAGAGATAACCCTTTATTTTCTTGCTGGCCTCCATAGAATAAGCGGTAAATTTGCAACTAGGTAAATAAATCATTGACATCTTAAACACTCCTTCGTTATACATCTATCTCCATACAATATCTGGCTACATTCTTTATTTTATGCTTTAAAATGTATGTAATCAATGACAATATTGTATGGAATACATTTTTAACGAAGTGAAGAGATGCGGGGGTAATTTCTTCTGTTTTGTCCACCGGCGTTGACAAGTAGGTGAAAGTTAAACAATGAACATGGTATCCTTTTGGCTAAGTTCGAGGCAGCCCTCTTTGATTATTTGCAGCCCCTCGCGTAATTTATTCACATCTTGCGGCGAGGATGTGGCAATGCGGATAAAGTGATTATTTTCTGTGTCGCCCAGCGCAAAACGTTCTGAGCCATATACACTGACTCCCTGGGCGGCCATCATAGTTTCAAACGCTCTGCCAGTACAGTTCCTCGGTATTGGAAACCACTGATAAAATGATCGCGGATAAATGATATGAGGAAACGAGCTCATAATTTCCTGATAGTGCTGATTTCGGCAGACTGCACGCTCTAGCTTTTTTGCAGAATTTCCCGATACACCCCGCTACGGATCAGTTCCGCGGCGATTTCTATGTTGAGTGAAGGCGTTTTGAGATTTATGTTAAGAAGCCCTCTCTCCAGTAACACCCGAAATCTTTCCGGAAAGGAAAGGGTGGCCACCCTTAACCCGGTGCTGATAGGCTTTGAAAAACCATTGATGTAAATTGCCCGATCAGGAACCAGCGTCGCCAAGGGAGGGATTCTCTCTTCTGATAAAATGGCATAGCTGTCATCCTCCAGCACAATCATATCCTGTTCCGTTATCACCTTGGCTAATTCACTTCTTCGCTTAGCGCCCATGCACTGATTGGTTGGATTGTTGCAAGAGGGCATGAGGTATATCCCTTTGATGCTGGTCAGTCGGCATGCCTTTTCAAGTTCCAAAGGACTTATGCCCAAGCCATCGTTTTTAACGGGAATCAGTTGGATATTCAGCATATTGGCCAGACCGATAAAATTAGCATAGGTGTAGGAATCGGCAGCAATTTTATCGCCTGCACTGAAGAGTGAAGTCAGCACAATAGATAGTGCGTTCTGAGCTCCTGCGGTAATCAAAATATGATCGGCATCTGCTGAGCAGCCAAAGTCCTCCAACCATTTCTTCATCATGTTCCTCTGAAACGGACTTCCCAGGGGAAAGCTGTAATCGAAATACTGCTCGGCAGAAGGTTTTGCAAGCAATTCAGAAGCAACTTCGCGAACAATGCGGTTATCCTCGTCAAAAGGAAGTACCATTCCCATTTCAATGTCCATTTCATCTTTATGGCTTACAACGGTTGTTTGTACCCCAATATGGGGCGAAACGAAAGTTCCTTTACCAACAGTTGCATAAATCAGTCCCTTTTTTTCACACAGTTTGTAAGCACGTGTAATGGTACTAAAATTTATGTCCAAATAATCAGCAAGCTCTCTTTGAGGTGGGAGCTTGGAATTTTCCTGAAGTTTACCATTCTTGATATCGTGCTCCAATTGCTCTGCAAGAGACAGGTAGTAAGGATACTTCAGCCTCTCTTTGTCTGGTTTCCAGTTCATAGGATAATCTTCAAAGGAATTAACTGGCATCACTTCACCTCCTTAAAAATGTATTCAATACAATATTATTATTGATTACATACATTTTAGAGCATAAAATAAAGAATGTAAACAGATTACATAGTTCATTGCAAGACTTATAAGGAAAATGGCACTGATCATGTATTGGTAGCCGAAATGCTGGGTTGAATTCGTATCTTTTAAGAAAGTAAAGAAAGGAGGAATTTGAAATATACAGAGTATCAAGTAAAAATATAATTTATGCTATGAGCAAAGACAATGTCCCTGTTGCTGAGGTTGAATCAGGAAGTCAGATTGTATTTGAAACCTTTGATTGCTTTGAAAATCAAATACAATCACAAGACACTGTTATGCACCAGCTTGATTGGAATAGAATCAATCCTGCTACAGGGCCCGTATATATTAAAGGAGCAATGCCAGGCGATACCTTGGCTGTTAAAATCCAAAATATTAAGGTTGGTCATCAGGCCGTTATGGTTACTGGTCCAGACATGGGAATTTTAGGTGATAGTTTAAAGAAAACCTTCATTAAAATTCTTCCAATAGTAAACGAGCAAGTGGTATTTTCAGATAAAATTAGTTTTCCGATCAAACCCATGATTGGAGTAATCGGTACTGCTCCAAAAACAGTTTCCATATCCTGTGGTACACCAGGAATACATGGAGGAAATATGGATTCCAAAATAATTGGAATTGGAGCAACAATTTATCTACCTGTTGAAGTGCCTGGAGCTCTTTTAGCTATGGGTGACATACACACTATTATGGGTGATGGTGAGGTTTCTGTTTGCGGAGCCGAGGTCCCTGGTGAAATAACTGTTACAGTAGAGGTTATTAAAGGTCGGTCCTATAACCTTCCAGTAGTTTTCACAAAGGATGCCATTTATACAATTGCTTCTGATGTATCCTTGGATGTTGCAACTGTAATTGCAACTAAAAATATGTTAGATATATTAGTTTCCAAGGGCATGATTGCAGCTGAGGCTATATCCCTGCTTAGTTTAAGTGGAAATGTTCAAATATCTCAAATTGTTGATCCGCTTAAAACTGCTCGCTTAGAATTACCGATGTGGGTTTACAATTTACTATAAGATAAAACCTATTTAAATTATCTTTAATTATATACTTTTATTAAAGAAATTAATGTTTATTATTTAGGAGCATGAGAGACAGCTTATACGGGGTACAGCCGTTTAGACTGTCTCTTGCTTCACTATTGACATGATTCATTAAAACAGTTGCATCTCTCTGATTATAGGAATCCAGGCTCTGCCCTTTTGGAATCACATAACGTATGTATTCATGGTTCTTCTCTAGCATACCTTTCTTTCGTTCCTTGCATTTATAGCGAACATGTCTCCTTAAACCAATGTTATTGTAACAAATATCGCGCAAGACTAAAACCATGAAACACGAATTAAGTAGTGCAAACAAGAAGTTACCTTTTCATTTTACTTATATTTTCAAAAAATTTATTGACATTCACGTTGCGTAAAGGTGTATATTAATGTTGTCAGGAGGCATACTGACTGATAGCCTTAATATGCATATTGAGAATACAGGAGAGGGTACACATGGAATACACGGTGCAAAAACTAGGGAAAATGGCAGGTGTCAGCACTAGGACACTGCGATATTATGATGAGATTGGAATTCTTAAGCCGGCAAGAATAAATTCCTCAGGATATCGTATCTATGGAGAAAAAGAAGTAGATAGATTACAGCAAATACTATTTTATAGAGAGCTAGGGGTAGGCCTGGAAAGTATTAAGGAAATAATAACTTCGCCTTCCTTTGATGGTACAGCTGCACTTAGAGAACATCGTGAAAAGCTTCTTGAGAAACGCGAACAATTAAACATGTTAATTACAAATGTTGATAAAACAATAGCTGCAACGGAAGGGAGAATTAAAATGAGTAATAAAGAAAAATTTGAAGGCTTTAAACAAAAGATGATTGATGAAAATGAGAAAAAGTATGGTAAAGAAATTAGAGAAAAATATGGTAATGAAACAGTAGATGAATTAAATATTAAATTAAAAAACATGACAGAGGAGCAATATGCTGAGTTAGAAAAGCTTGGACGTGATGTAATTGATACACTAAGCAAAGCATTTGAAACTGGTGATCCATCTGGTGAACTTGCACAGAAAGCTGCAGATTTGCATCGTCAGTGGTTAAGTTATTCTTGGCCTAACTACAGCAAAGAAGCACATGCAGGACTTGCTCAAATGTATGTAGATGATGAGAGATTTACAGCATATTATGATAAGAATCAACCAGGCTTAGCAGCCTTTCTAAGAGATGCTATTTTCATCTATACAGGAATGAATAAATAAAAACAATAGAACATCGGGGTACTTCTCCGATGTTCTATTGTTTTATCTAAATTTAGCTGTAACTTAACTAGCGGTTAAATTTATCGTACAGCGTTCAACTATGTATCTATTGGTATATGAAGAAAATTAAATTACAATAAAAGTATAAGAGCTCTTAAAGCAAAATGAAATCAGGAGAGTGATTAAGCATGGATAAACTACTAATAGGGGAAGTTATTTTAAAACTAAGAAAAGAAAAAGGAATTACTCAGGAACAATTAGGAAACTTTATTGGAGTATCAACAGCAGCAGTTTCGAAATGGGAAAGTGGGAGCTCATATCCAGATATAACTTTATTACCAGTGATTGCAACATTTTTTAATATTACAATTGATAGATTACTAAATTTTAAAATCGAACTTTCAGATGAGGAAGTTATGAAAATATTTAGTGAATGTGAGAGACTATTTAGCAGTGGTGTTTTAGATGAGGCAATAGATAAGTGCAAGAATTATATATTAAAGTATCCATCTAGTTATTATTTAAAACTTAGAATAGGATTTTTATTTACAATGTATTCATGGAAGAGTTCAGATGAAGAAATTCGTAAGGATATGATGAATTATTCTATTAAATTATATGAAGATGTATCTGAAAACTGCAGTAAAACAGAGTTGGTTGAAGCGGCATTATATCAGCTTGGTGCATTGTATCCCTCACTAGGAGAAGAACATAAAGCTATTGAGGCTTTGAATAAAATAAATAAAAGCAAGCATGATCCTGATATTTTACTTGCTAGTATATATATTAATAAGAATGAACTGAAAAAAGCAAGAGAACTGCTGCAAGGTAGTTTATATAAAAGTATCAATGATGTAGGTATGGTATGTATGGGACTGGCCAACTCATTTATGAAAGAAGAAAAGGATTTAAACATAATAGAAAAATACTATAACCTATCTATCAATGTGAAAAAAGTTCTTTCTCCTGATGGATATCCGGCATTAGGGTTGTCAATGGAGTATTTAAATTTTGCTGAAACGTATCTGCAATTTAATGGAAGAAAAAAAGCGATAGATATGTTACACAATATGATAGAAGATTTAAGGAAGAATGATATAAACGAACCAGCTAAATTCAGCTCTATTTGGTGCTTTAATGAAATTCCTGTTGGAACTCGCACAATAACAATGAATTTATATGAAAATATATTCAAGATTTTTGAACAACCTATATTTGATATAATTAGAGAAAGTGAAGAATTCATAAGTATAATGAATGAGTTGAAAAAATTAGAGGAAAAATCTTTAAGCAAAAAATAATTATAGAGCTATAAGGCCGAAAATTGAATTACATTCCGGACTGAAGCTTAGAAGTCGTTATCCAAGGCCGTAGCGCCACTTATCCCCAACTTTAAGAAAAGCAGAGAGCCCAAATCTCTAATTTGGTGCGAATCGCTTTCACAGAGTGCGTTGGGGTGTTAGTGGCGATAGACATCGGATAAATTATTTTAAGCCATATTTCCAACCTGATAAACCGCGATTCAAATGATATATTTTACTAAAATTATGTTTTAAAAGAACTCTTACTGCTGCCGGACTTCTACCTCCTGAAGCACAGTGAACTAATATAGGATTATCCTTATATTTTTCAAGTTCATTGATTCTTGAAGCAAGTTCTCCTACAGGAATAGATTTTGAACCAGGTATATGACCAGACTTAAACTCTTGATTAGTTCTTACATCTAGAATTATGAGGTTTTTGGTAGTTTTAATTAATTGATGAGCTTCATCAGCGTTAACATTCTGTATATCCTTATTAGTAGTAAAGGCAAATCTACGGTATAGTATAAATGCTAAGATAACAACACCAAGTATTAACATAAAGTTTTGCATTATAAGCACTCCTCATCTATAGTATTAGTTTTTATATTAATAGTATAATCAAAATTTCTAACTATAAAACAATTATACCACCCAGGGGTATAAAATCAAGAGTTATTTTTTTATTGAAATAACATATTCAGTAAGGGATGATATAGAAGAAAAGGTGATTTCTTGTTTTTGAAGATATTGAAGTCTCTTACTAGAAATAAAGTTAAGTATAAGATATAAATAAAAATAAAATAATTCAATATAGTGTTTTAAAAGATGGTCGGTTTATAAAAATTAAACTCAAAAATACTTATAGAACGCATCTTTGTGTAAAGAGTATAATAAATTGGTAGAAGCAGACACTAAAAAGGGTTGCGTTATGTTGATATAGAAAGTAAATAACTAAAAATATCATGAATACCTATAATTTTTGTTTTGAAAAACCTAAGATATAAAAAATAAAAGGAGGAAAGGAGACTATGATAGAGACAGAAGCAATAATAGAAACAGGATGGAATTTAGACAATAGTTACGCTCGTCTTCCAAAATCATTTTTTACTAGACAGAGTCCAACTCCTGTGCCCTCACCGAAGTTGATTATTTTCAATGATTCCTTAACAACATCTTTGGGGCTGAACTTCCTGGCACTGAAAAGCGATGATGGTACAGCAATATTTGCTGGCAACAAGATTCCAGACGGTGCCTTGCCTCTTGCTCAAGCTTATGCAGGACATCAATTTGGACATTTTACAATGCTCGGAGACGGTCGGGCTGTGCTGCTTGGTGAACAGATTACTCCCAAAGGTGAGCGATTTGATATTCAGTTAAAGGGTTCAGGTGAAACAACCTACTCCCGAGGAGGAGATGGTCGAGCAGCACTTGGACCGATGCTGCGCGAATACATTATTAGCGAAGCAATGTATGGACTTGGTATTCCTACCACCCGCAGTCTAGCAGTAGTCACAACCGGTGAGTCAATAATCCGCGAAACCGAGCAGCCTGGCGCAATTCTTACCCGTGTGGCGGCTAGTCATCTGCGGGTGGGCACCTTTCAATATGCTGCACAATGGGGCACTATTGAGGAACTTCGGGCCTTGGCTGATTACACATTGAAAAGGCATTTTCCAGAGGTTGGTGATGATGAGAACCGCTATCTTTCACTGCTTAAGGAAGTAATCAAGCGTCAAGCTGTGCTGATTGCAAAATGGCAGTTAGTTGGCTTTATTCACGGGGTTATGAACACTGACAATATGACCATTAGTGGAGAAACCATTGATTATGGGCCTTGTGCCTTCATGGATACTTATGACCCAGCAACGGTATTCAGTTCCATTGACATTCGTGGTCGCTATGCTTATGGCAATCAGCCTAGTATTGCCGCGTGGAATCTAGCGAGATTTGCTGAAACTCTATTGCCGCTATTGCATGACAACCAGGATCAGGCTGTAAAACTAGCTCAGGATGCAATTTCAGATTTTACTGAGTTATATAATATTAATTGGCTGGAGGGAATGAGAGCAAAACTGGGAATCTTTAACGAAGAGCAGCAGGATGAGTCTCTAATTCAAGACCTCCTCAACATGATGCAGCAGTATGATGCGGACTATACAAATACCTTCCGAGCATTAACTTTTAATAAGTGGTCGGATATGATGCTGTTTGACACTGAGGAATTTGCTCAGTGGCATGAGCTATGGCAGGCGAGACTAGATAGGCAGCAGGAATCAAAAGACTCATCCTATCAGTTGATGCAAAGTAACAACCCAGCAGTAATTCCTCGGAATCACCGGGTAGAAGAGGCACTAGAAGCTGCGGTGAAACATGGAGACTACAGTGTGATGGAGAGACTTATTGGTGCTCTTTCGTGCCCTTACGCACACTCTCCTGAACAGGCTGATTATTCCACACTGCCTGAAAAATCAGATCGCACTTACCGAACCTTTTGTGGTACATGATATAGAAATATTAGCATAGCTAACTGATGTCAGGTGAAAATTAAAAAAGATAGTAAAACTTTATAATGAGGTTTTGCTATCTTTTTGTTTAAGAAGAGGAATTCTGTAGAATTATGAATGAAAGGGGCTTTAGGTAAAATAGGCATATAACGGTAAAGCCTGTAGTTATGGTGTGGGAAATTATAGTACATGGTAGTTGAATATGGTATAATTTCAAATGACTCTCCGTTCTAATACTCCCAGCGCACTCTGTGAAAGCGATTCACACCAAATCAGCACGCTGTGTAAGTGACTATCACCAAATTAAAGATTTGGGATATCTACTTAAGATTTGGGTTCTCTGCTTTTCTTAAAGGTGGAAGTAAAAAAGAAGCAATAATATATGCTAATATACAGTTTTGAAGGAGGTTAAAGTCCTAAATGGACTTTAACGGGTAATTTTAGTGGAAACAAGCAAAATTACCTAGTGTTTCGACTAAAAGGAGGAATAGCGATATGGAATTAAAAAAAATATCTGATAGAATTTATTACTTACCTGCGGAAGAGGAAACTGACAGACCCGTTCTTGGATATATTATTGGGGATAACTATTCCTTGGCAATAGATGCAGGTAATTCATCCAAGCATGTAGAGAAATTTTATAATGAATTAAATAATAAAAATCTAAAATTGCCAGATTATACAGTAATTACTCATTGGCATTGGGATCATACATTTGGAATGTGTTCAGTAGTAGGAAAAACAATCGCAGGAAAATTGACGAATAATAAGTTGAAAGAAGTTGCAAAATGGAAATGGTCTGATGCAGATATGAAAAATAGACTTGAAACAGGTAAAGATATTGAAATGTGTGATAGATGTATTAAACTAGAATACCCAAATAGACAAGAAATAAAAGTAACTCCTGCAGATATAGAGTTCAGCGGAAGCTTAAAAATTGATTTAGGTGGAATTTATTGTGAAATAACTGAAATTGAAGCAACTCATTCAGATGATTCGGTAATGATGTACATACCTAAAGAAAAAACTATTTTTATTGGAGATGCAGATTGTGAAGATTATTATAATAATAATGGTAAATATGATAAAGGGAAGTTAGATGCTTTGATTTCATTATTAAAAGGAATAGATTTTAATACATATGTTTTGGGACATGATAGACCACAAACAAAGGATGAAGTAATTACATATTTAGCAGATGAATTTAAAAAATTAAAATAGGTTTATTTAATAAGATTAAAATGGCTTACTTTATGGAGGAATTGGAATGGATGAAGAAAAGTTTATAAAATTAAAGGAAAACTTTAAATTGAGAAATATAGAAGTACAGTATTTTGAGACTTTAGAAAATGTTAAATCATGCATATTAAATATTATACCCATTAAATGTACCGTTGGAATCGGACATTCAGTTACGCTCCAAAAGATAGATATTACAAAGGCTTTATTAGAAAGAGGCAATATTGTATACGATAAAGAACTTGCAAAAAATAGAGAGGAATGTAAAGACTTAAAGAAGAAGGCACTTATTACAGATTGGTATATTACGGGTTCAAATGCTATATCGATTGATGGGCAAATCGTTAATGTAGACCATAGCGGCAATAGAGTAGCAGCAATTACTTTTGGACCAGATAAAGTAATAGTTGTAGTCGGAAAAAATAAGGTTGTAGATACAGTAGATGAAGCAATAAGAAGAGTAAAAAATGTTGCATGTCCTTTAAATGCAAAACGAGCAGGATTTAATCCACCATGTGTAACATTAAATAAGTGTGTAAACTGTGTATCGAAGGAAAGAGTTTGTAATAGCCTTTCAATAATTGAAGGACAATCAGATAGTGATAGAATTAAGCTGTTCATAGTTAATGAAGAATGTGGATTTTAATATACAATAATTAATATGGAGAATAAGAGGTGATATATAAAATGTTCAATACCTTAAGTTATATAGGTGAAAAACTTAATAGTTCAAATATAGTATGGGGAGTCGGTGCTTCTATATTATTAAATCAATTTGGACTTATAGAAAAACCAAATGATATAGATATTTTTGTGGATATTAAGGATATCGAAAAAGCAGATGAAGTTCTTAAAAGTATTGGTGAGAAGAAAAAATGGGAGAAGACTGCTACCTACTCAACAAAATACTTTTATGAGTATATAATAGACGGGTTTGATGTTGATGTAATGGCAGGATTTGCAGTTAATCATATTAGTGGAGTATTTGAATACACTTTTGACCTCAACTCAATTTCAGAACTTAAAACAATTAACGGAGTAAATATCCCCTTCACATCATTGGAGGATTGGTATGTAATTTATCAATTAATCCCTAATAGAGAAGCAAAAGCAAAGATAATAGAAGATTACCTGCTATTGAATGGAATTAAGAAACCCCTTTTATTAAAAAGAGCATTAAAGGGTAATTTACCGACAGAAGTAAAAGAGAAAATTAAAAAGATATTAAGTTCGTAATATTCTTATAGGACTAAGCCGCTGTGAAAGCGGTGGGGGTAGTCTACTTATATCGAACTTTGGATAAAAATAAAGTGGTACTTATTTTTTAATAAAATACCACTTTTTTATTATTTAACAAGAAATAAAGGACCGTAGAAAACTTTCAGATTTCCATAAATACAATAATTACTTGTGGCATCTGTTTCATCTATAATAGAAAATAAATAATTTGCTTAGTATAAAAAAATATTTACATATATAAAACTTTATTCGCAGCTTAAACGTCTATAAAATATAAAGCAACTAAGATACGAAACAAAACGAGAAAAAGGAGAAATTCATACGAATGAACAAAGATAGGATGGAAAAGCTTATTGCAGACTATATTATTGAAAATAAGGAAAATCACTATCGTCTTGCTTATAGCTACGTGAAAAATGTTGATAATGCTTTGGATATTGTGCAGGAATCTATATTAAAAGCATTTTCATCAATAGATTCATTAAAGAGTTCTGATTACATAAAAACTTGGTTTTATAGGATTATTGTAAACACTTCATTAGATTTTCTTCGAAAACAAAAGCGCATAGTATTAGACGAAGAGATTATATCCCAATATGACTCTGGAGTAATAGACGAATATCAAGATATTGATTTAAAAGAAGCACTAGATGAATTGCCTGATAAATATCGTAATGTGATAGTACTAAGATATTTTGAAGATTTGAAGATAGAGGAAATCGCTGAAATTCTTGAAGAGAACATTAGCACAATAAAAACTAGACTGTATACCGCCCTTAAAAAATTACACATAAAAATGAGCCCCTAGAATATTTATATGAGGAGGATTAAGTATGAGAAACGAAAAATTAAACCAGTTAAAAATGGATTATATGAATATACCTATTCCAAAGGAACTAGATAGTTTGGTTCAAAATACATTAGATACAATCGGAGTAAATACTAGTAAAAGAAAAAACAAGTATAGAAGCCTAGGTGCTGTGGCTGCTTCAATAGCTGCAGCTGTGATTATACTTACAGCAGGAATTAATGCAAGCCCGGCATTTGCACAAACACTATCAGAAGTGCCCATTGGCAAAAGTTTAGTAAAAGTGCTAACTTTTAAGAACTATACTATAAATGAAGATAAATTTAAAGCAAATATAAAAACACCTGAAATTACTGGTTTACAAAACAAAAGCTTAGAAAAATATTTAAATGAAAAATATCTTAATGAGAATAAGAAGTTATATAATCAATTCATGGTGGATATGAAAAACTTAAAGCAATCAGGTGGAGGTCATTTAGGGGTAGATAGCGGATATGTTGTAAAAACTGACACTGATAGGATACTCTCTATAGGCCGCTGTGTTGTAAATACTGTAGGTTCATCCTCGACCACATTAAAGTACGATACAATCGATAAGAAAAACGAGGTTATGATAACCCTGCCAAGTTTATTTAAAGATGATAGGTATATCGGTGCCGTTAGTGAAAATATAAAAGAACAAATGAATGAGCAGTATAAAGCTGATAAAGATAAGTTTTATTGGGTTGCAGGAATAGAACAGAAATCCACTATGGAATTATTTCAACAAATATCCAGCAATCAAAATTTTTATATAAATGCTGAAAATAAATTAGTTATCTCCTTTAATAAATACGAGGTTGCTCCAGGATACATGGGAGTGGTAGAATTTGTTATTCCAACAGAAGTAGTATCAGATATCTTAGTAAGTAATGAATATATTAAATAATATTTCTTTCCCTTTGCAAGGATCAAGTACCAATGACTCTAGTAGTTTATAAGAGTCATTGGTACTTGATTTTATGTCGAAAAAGGTTGATGAAATGCATTTTATGAATAAATATGAAAGCTTTTTAAAACTTTTAGCACCTCTTAAACGTCTATTATATATAAATGCCTATGGGTATAGCAAATATTTTTTTATTAAAATGCACTACGGGGAGGAGATTTCTATGTTAGACAATACGCAGAATCATCGATATATTGCAGGATTAGATGGACTTCGAGCTTTTGCAGTATTAGCTGTAATAGCTTATCATTTTAACTTCAGTTGGGCTGGAGGAGGCTTTTTAGGGGTTGACATATTTTTTGTAATATCTGGTTATCTTATAACATCTAATATTTTAGCATTACAAGAAAGTGAACTCAATTTTAGTTTTCGTGAATTTTGGATTAGACGTATTCGAAGATTGTTACCGGCCGCCTATATTATGATAATAGCTGTTTTTGTGTGGACAATGATATTTAAATCCGAGATGGTAAATACACTTAAAGGTGATGCATCATCCTCCATTATGTATGTAAGTAATTGGTGGTTTATTTTTCATAAACTTTCTTATTTCAATAGTTTCGGGTTACCTTCGCCTTTAAAGAATCTTTGGTCCTTAGCAATAGAAGAACAATTTTATATTGTATGGCCTATTGTACTGATAACAGGGCTAAAGGTTTTTAAAAAGCGAGCAAAGTTTTCGAACATTGTTTTTATTGCAGCGTTATGCTCGGCAATATTACTGGCTATACTTTATAAACCAGGAGAGGATCCTAGCCGTGTCTATTATGGGACAGATACTCGTGCCTTTGAGCTGCTTATAGGCAGTTGGCTGGCTATTATCTACCCGATGAAAAGACTGTCTTCTAAAAAATCTATTAAGCAAAGAAATATGTTAAATATTACAAGTATAATTGCTTTTATTATCTTTATTATTAGTGTTATTTTCATGAATGAATATCAAGCATTTTTATATAGAGGTGGAATGTTACTTCTTAGCTTAAACGCAGCCATACTTATAGCTTGTGTTTGTCATCCTAGTAGCTATTTAGGACATTTACTTTCGTGGAAGCCTTTAAGCTGGCTTGGCAAGAGATCCTATGGAATTTACCTTTGGCATTATCCTATTATTGTTTTAAGTACTCCAGCTTATGAAATTGGAAATCCAACGTACTGGCGTGTGGGCTTGCAACTGGCTGCTACACTTATTATTGCTGAAATTTCATACCGCTTTATTGAAATGCCTATTCGCCAAAATGGGTTCCGAGGAGTTTTCAAGAGGAATTTACTAATTAATGCTGTTAACTGGAGAAGACTAACTTTTGCTAGAGGGATTTCAATTATAATAATACCTTTAGTGATTGTGTTGTTAACTGCTTGTATCAGAAGTGTACATAAAGATAAACAGCAAATGGACAAGGCTAAAGCGTCTTCAACTGAAATAGTAATAAATAATGAAAAGCAATCTTCTACAAGTAAAAATTCTGGACCAAGCTCTAATGAAAAGAGTGAAGCGAGCTCTCTATCTACCGGTAATTCTTACAACAAGGTACTGGCTATTGGAGATTCTATCATGCTGGATATTGTTTCAAGCCTGAATAAAAAATATACTAATATCACAATTGATGGTAAGGTTGGAAGGCAGCTAAGTCAAGCAGTTGAGTTAGCACCTGCCTATGCAGCATTTAATGATACAAATAATGCGGTTATCATTGAGTTGGGGACAAATGGTTATTTTACAGACCGTCAGATAGATAGTTTGTTAAATTTTTTCTCGAAAGCACATATTTATTTAGTAAATACACGTGTACCACGCCAATGGGAAAAGGAAGTGAATGAAACTTTAAGCAAAAAAGCTAAAGAAAGTAAGAACATTACATTGATTGATTGGCATTCTACAGCAATTACCCATCCGGAATATTTTACACCTGACGGTGTGCATTTGATGCCTAAAGGGATTGAAGTTTTAACATCACTTATAGACCAATTATTAAAGAGTAAAAATTAATTAGTAAAAATAATGGTACTTTCATGTAGCTTTTATAATCCTTCCTTCATTCTTTGTACATTAACCATATTGCAAAAGCAGTATGGTTTTTTATATTTCTTCAGAAATTCTTCAGATTTGCTTTAGATTTCCATCAGAAATCTATTTTAAAATTAAAGTGAGAAAATAAAATTGGAGTGAGGAATTATGAAAAAATTTATTTTTGTATTTATTACATGTATAATGCTGTTTTTTACAATGGAAAATGTATTTGCAAAAGATGCCGCAAATATAGTAGTGCTTAAAGCCACAGATGAACTGAAGGATGGATTTCCAGTCTATGAGGAAGGCGGAGATGAAAAATCCTTTATGGACATCTATAATAAATCCTTTATTAAAAATTCTATTGAACTTTATGCTCAAGCACAGCAATATTCAAAATTAAAGAATGAAGATATCTATATAGCTTTTAAGAATAATTCTGGTTGTTATGGAAGGATTGGTTTCTATCTAAAAAAAGATGGAAAGCTTTATGATAAAAAAAAGTCACCATATATTGAACTTTCAACTAATCAATTAAAGGGTAACTATGATGCACTTGAGTCTATAACACAGATTTTCCCACACGAAATGGGGCATATTTTATATCAAATTACTGCTGCTTATGATAAAGATATGAACCAGCATGGTGTGGACATGCATTATTCCAATATTATTACAGAGTACAGTACTGCTTTCAATGAAGGGTTTGCAGAGCACTTTGAAGTTATTTCGAGAATCTATGAGGAAAATGAACAAATTAAAAATGGAATCTATAATGATATAGAAAGAACTAAAAGTAACATAGCTTCAGTATTAAATAGAGGTACCAGAGATTTTATTCTTCCCTTAAGATTGGATTATTACAGAGAAACATCACCTTTATGGCAGCAGAAATACGAAAATTTAAAGAGGCATGAGCTTGGTTTAAGTGGGGATGGCAAGTATAAAAATTTATGCTATGACTTTAGAGATGCTGAGAAAACAATTTTATATAGAAATATGGGGCTTTTCCAAAATAAGTCTCAAAAGATAAGTCTGGAGCAGAGTTTATCTACAGAAATAGTTGTTTCTCATTTTTTTATTAAACTTATAACTACAGATAAAGGAAATCTGGATGAAAGATACTCTAAAATTTTTAATGTATTTAATAAATATGTAAATAAGGACAATAATCCTCAGTTGATACAGTTTGTTAAAGGATATATAAAAGAATATCCACAAGACAGGGAAAGGATATTAAATATTTTTAAAGAGAGTACAGGCCATGATTTTACAGAAGAATGTGCTCCAGAAATCTGGGTTGTCAGTGAAGACAAACATATTAATATTATTATGGATCAATTCGGAGGGCTTGAGTTTCCTTTTTATATATTTAATATAAATACTTGCGAGAAGGAAGATTTACTTAAACTAAAAAATATTAGTAAAAGTGACGCTGAAAAGATAATAGCATATAGAGATAAAAATAAATATTTTAAAGATGTTAAAGAATTTGAAAAAATTGAAGGAATAAGTAAGAGGAGTGCTGAAACATTAAAGAGTAGCAGCAGTGAAGAGAGAATTAAAGAAGTCAGCAAGGAACTTGAAAAGAAGTTTGGCGAAGGTAAGTTTGAAAAAAGCTTTTCTAATATATTTTCTGCCAATTTAAAACATTTGATTTCTAGATCTATAATATGGTTTATTGTATTTTTCATAATTTATTATGTATTAGTTATGAGGAATAGATATAAAGATAAAAAGAATTTATTTAAAACTGCCGCTAAGAAATTTTTTAAGTTTATACTTTATGTACTATTAGGAATTATTGCAACAGTGGTTAATGGTAATATTTTTATAGGAAATAAAACTTTAAATCCTATAATAGTTTTTACTGCATTGATTTTCATATGTGAAGGTATAACACTTCTAGCATTGAGAAAAGACAGTATTAAGGTGAGAGACAGCTTCACATCAACCTTAATGATGATGGTAATAATCATGTACTCACTGTATTAAGGAGGAGAATTATGGATAAAGCTACTATATTGGTAGTTGACGATGAAAAAGAAATTAGAGAACTTATAGAAATTTATTTAAAAAATGAAGGTTATAATGTAATTACTGTAGAAGACGGTCTGCAAGCATTGGAAGTTTTAAAGAAAAATGAAATACATCTTATTATTCTTGATATCATGCTGCCCAATATTGATGGTATACAAATATGTAAAAGAGTGAGAGAAGAATTAGATGTACCTATTATAATGCTGTCAGCTAAGAGAGAAGATAATGATAAAATTCTAGGAATAATTACTGGCGCTGATGATTATGTAACAAAGCCTTTTAATCCTTTAGAACTTGTAGTTAGGGTAAAAGCTCAGCTTAGAAGATACCTTAAGACTACTATAATTGCAAAAAGCAATGAAATAGTGATTGATGATTTAATTATAAATTCAGAGACACATGAAGTTACCTTATGTGGAAAAGAAGTAAAGCTTACAGTTAAGGAGTTCGAGATATTGAAATTATTAGCTGAAAATAGGAGCGTGGTTTTCAGTAGTAGAAATATATATGAAAGCGTGTGGAATGATGTGTTTTACCAATCAGATTCCACCATCATGACTCACATAAAAAATATAAGAGAAAAACTTGGTGATAACGTTAAAAATCCTAAGTACATTAAAACTGTATGGGGAGTTGGATACAAAATTGAAAAGTAAGTACTTTTTTGGAATAAGAGCTAAGTTTTTTTCAATATTTTTTATATCACTCACAGTGGGGCTTTTTATTGCGTTTTTTCTGAACGATACCATAAGAGAAAAAAGAACTGATTATACAAAGGAAATATCTGTTTTTAACTCTGAATGTTCAGTTTTACTTGAGGAAATGGACAAAAATAGAAATAATACTCAAGAACTGCAAAACTTTATTAATGAAAAAGCAGGGCATATAGATATTTTTATAGTTAATAAGCAGGGATATATAATATTAAAGCCTAAAAACAATTATGAAAAACAGATAGATATAAATAGTCTTTTAAATAGAAAAACTCAAACTAATTTTTATGAAAAACAGATTAAATATTATAACATAAAGCCATTAGATAATGATAGATATGTTGTAATTGCAAAGTTTTTAGTTATGGGAGATGAGTTGAAGTTTTTTATTTTAGGCATAGTAATATTTATTCTGTTATTTTTGGTATTAACCTATGGAAGAGTAAAGTATATAGATTATCTTTCACAAGGATTAAAGGAAATATCAAAGGGAAAACTGAATTACAGGGTTGAAATAAAAGGGAAAGATGAGCTATCCACCCTTGGAGAAAATATAAATCATATGACTCAAGAGTTAAAGAATATGAAGGAGAAGGAAAAACAGGCTGAAAAGAATAAGGATATGCTTATAGTTAGTGTTTCACATGATTTAAGAACTCCTTTAACATCAATTGTAGGTTATGTAAAACTGTTAAAAGAAAAATATAAAGAAAAGGATGCAATAAGTAAATATATAGATGTAATTGACAATAAATCTCATAGACTTGAAGAGCTGATAAATGATCTTTTTGAATATACGAAGCTTGCATCCTGTGATATTAAACTTCAAAAGATGGAGATTTCATTGAATGAATTCATGAGACAGATTGTAGAGGGAATGATGCCAATATGCAGCGAAAACAATTTAAACATTTTATTAGAAGAGCCTGAGGAAGAGCTAAATGCAAATATAGACCCTGTAAAAATGGTAAGGGTTTTTGAAAATATCATAATTAATGCCATAAGGCACAGCGATAAACCAGGTGATATTAAAATAAAGGTTTCTAAAGCTCAGCATGGAGCAATAGTTAGTATTGAAAATGAAGGTAAACCTATAAAAGAAGAAGATTTGACTAAAATTTTTGATAGATTTTATAGAACTGATGAAGCAAGAAATTCTCAAACTGGTGGTTCGGGCTTAGGGTTATCTATTGCTAAAAGTATTGTAGATTTGCATAAAGGAAAGATATGGGGTGAAAGTGAAGGAAACAAAGTATGCTTTTATGTATTAATTAAATTGGACTTAGAGTAAGATAATCTTAACATGCATATTATTTTCATACTACTGTATCAAGAGAATTAATAGAAGTATATAAGAATATTTACTAAAATATATAAAACTATATATTGACAAAAAAGAATTGAAGAAGTATATTTAATAGTGTAAATACACGAAATCAAAAAAGGTGATAATTATGGATAGAAACATTTATGATAAGAAACCATCCCCTTGTAATTGTCTTAATATCAGAAGAGCTTCACAAGCAGTTACCGAAGTTTATGATGAATTTCTTGCACCAAGTAACTTAAAGATAGGTCAGTTTGCATTACTTAGACATATAAAGCAATTAGAACCAGTAAGTGTCAGTGACTTAGCTCTAATCATAAGGCTAGATAGAACTACTCTTGTGAGAAATCTTAAACCTTTAGAAAAAAGTGGATTTGTAGAAGATATATCAGAAGAAGGTGCTAGAAATAGACAACTTAAATTAACGGATAAGGGAATTGAAACCTATAAATATGCAGAAGAACTTTGGGAAAAGGCACAAAGTTTTTTAGAAGAATATCTAGGCAAAGACAACATAGATATTTTTACAACATTGCTTTCCAAAATTGAGGCTTTAGTGCCTTAATTTTTTACTAGTTAACGTGTATATACACTCTAATTGGTATTTACTAGGGGAGTCGGGGGATTTATTAAATGTTTAGAACTAAATTATTTATGGAGGTTTTGAAATGGAGAATTTAATAAAAAATGAAATCGAAAGATATTTTAAGGAAAGTAAAGAGAATTGGTTTGAAGAAATTAAAGATACTTATTATGAGGAGCCTATTATAAACTTTGCAGATACAGAAGATCCTTTATTTCAAGAGTATAAAAAAATAATTGGTGAGCATCACTTTACTCCCAAAGAAGCATTTGAATTAGCTTTTGGAGAAGGTACCTATAAGGGTGGAACAGTTATAAGCGTTGTGCTGCCTATAAATGAAAAAACTAGAAAAAGTAATAGAGCACAAAAAAAATTAGCATCAAAAGAATGGGCATTAACTCGTGCTTCTGGAGATTTTGCTAAATATTTAGAAAGTTATTTAAATAAAATGGGATATAGAACTATTGCTCCTCATCTTTCTGAATGGTTTAAAATTCATGGAGATGGTTCAGACTTAACATCAAATTGGTCAGAACGTCATATAGCTTATGCAGCTGGGTTAGGGACTTTTTCTATAAATGATGCTTTTATTACTGAGAAGGGAATAGCAGTAAAGCTAATTTCAGTTGTAACTGAATTAAAGCTCACACCAGATGTTAGAGTTGCTAAAAATCATACGGAAAATTGTTTGTTATGTAGCAAAGGTATTTGTGGAGCTTGTATTAAGCGATGTCCTGTCAATGCTATATCTAAAGAAGGCCATGATAAGATAAAATGTCATAAATATGCTTATGGTGATGCATTAAGTAAATTAGCTGAATCTTATGGCGAAAGTCCAAAGCCAGGCTCTGGGTGTGGTTTATGTCAAACTGGAGTACCTTGTGAAGGCAAAAATCCAATTAGAATATCTCAAAGAATTAACATATAAATAAAGAAAAACTCCTTAGAAGCCTTCAACACTACTGTTATGGTGAAACATATCATAAGTAACGTAGAGTTTTGCTCTAAAGCATATTTATAACAATTTTATAATTAGTGTAGCATATCAAAAAATGACCAATTAGCAGATATATTCAAAATTATTTTGTTATGTTATAATATGTTAATTAAATCTGCTTAGAAAGGGCAAGAATGCTATATGAGGAGTTATTCAAAATTTATTGATGAAATTTCAATAAAATCACTTTTTAAAATGGACTTTAAAAATAGCAAAGAATTTGAAAGAAAGTATATTTTAATAAGTCTACAACGTGGAAGGTTATTTAATTGGATAATTCTTATAGCAAGTTTTTATAGCTTCTACGCTGACTTTATTTTCTATAAAAATAATAATATAAATGTACTTTACAGAAAAACATTGATAGGTATACATATTATAGCTTTCATATTTTCTATGATTTACATTATAATTTTTAAATTATTGGAGAGTAGAGAGCGGTATAGATCTTCTCTTATTGCTAAAGCAGCAGTAATTTTAGATGTTTTTTCAGCGATTTTTTTAGCAGCTGTTAC
This sequence comes from Clostridium sp. OS1-26, assembly GCF_030915445.1. Lineage (GTDB taxonomy): Bacteria > Bacillota > Clostridia > Clostridiales > Clostridiaceae > Clostridium_AM. The sequence continues at coordinate 5,019,033 of NZ_CP133264.1, read as the reverse complement.
TTCTCTAAATAGTCAAAGATTTTCCGGGAACATTGATGCCTATATCATAACTATTCTTGTAGTGGTATTGATAATTCCTATATATCCCAAAGCGATGTTTTGGATATACAGTCTTAACCATACCTTTTTTATAATTGGCCTTTCATTTTTTTGTGAAAATAAAGAGAAGGCAATAATAAATCAATTAAACTCCACTACTACAGTTATAGCTTCATTTGTTTTATTCTTTGTTTTGTACAGACATAATGTTGAAAATTTTTTAAATGATGAAAGAATCAAAGAGGATAAGCTAACTTTTCAAAAATTGTTTGAGATGAATCCTTTTCCTTTATTTATATCTAGACTTAAGGATGGCAAAATACAAGATGCGAATAATAAAGCCATGGTATTTTATAATATTACAAAAGATCAAGTTGATACTTTAAATCATAAGGATTTATATAAAAACACATCTGATTTGGAATTAATGCTTGATATGCTGGAGAAAAGTGGACAATTTCGTGATTATGTGGTTGAACATAAAACTTTTTCAGGACAGAGCAAGTGGGTTATTGTTAATTACGAGCTTATTGATTATTTTGGAGAGAAGTCTATTTTAACCGGAATAGCAGATATAACAGAAATAAAGAGGATGGAGAGTGAATTGACCACACATGCATCTATAGATGCTTTAACAGGTGTTTTAAATAGAAGAATTGGAATGGATATAACTAAGAGGAAGCTTGAAAGACTAAAAAATGAAAATGATGAATTTGCTATTTGTTTTGTTGATATAGACAAACTTAAAATGGTAAATGATAACTTTGGACACAATGAAGGTGACTATTTAATAACTGAGATCTGTAAGGCCATTGAAGAAGAAATACAAGCCAATGATGTTATTTTTCGTTATGGCGGAGATGAGTTTATAATATTATTTGATAATAAAAGTGAATATGAAATAAATAAGATCTGCGGCAGGATAAGGAATAGATTTAAAGATTTGAATAAGAATAAATGTAAGCCTTATTTTATCAATGCAAGCATAGGTTTATTCTTATATAAATCAGAAATGAACCTTAATATAGAACAGATTATTGAATTAGCGGATAAAGAGATGTATAAGAATAAATTAGAGAACGGACGTAAATTTGTGTAGGGTTTTCAGTGAATCTAAATATAAATAGTAGCATCCAATTGTGATTGGAGCTACTATTTTTTAGGTTTTTTCTATAATGTCAAAATATTTTCCAGAACCTTTATAGCGTGGATACTTTACTTCATTTTTTGTACCTTCGCCAATAAGAATTGCAGATCTAGGGCACTGACTATAACAACGCAAGCATAAAATTAACATTAACCGATCGATCGGTCAACAAAAGGTTAGATAAAAATTCCTTATCCAGGGACATAGCGCCACTTAGTCCTAATTTTAAGAAAAGCAGAGTGCATTAGAGGGTAGACATCGGGTAAAATAGTACATTAAAAAGCATATGTTAAAACATTTAATAAACTTAATCAAAAAAGGTTTGTTTATATATAGACAAAAATTAAAAATGTGTATATAATTGACGTATAAACAAATATAAAAGAGGTGGTGGAGAATATGAATAATAGAGAGGTATTTTGGGATGCAACTATTGAGGATGTAAAGAAAGGTTTTATTGAGAGTGATGGGCATTATAAATGTATAATTTGTGAGGAGGAATTCACAAAGGGAAGAATATATGAAATAGATTCTATTCTTTATGATTCAAGAAAGGCAGCTGAGCTTCATATAGAGAAAAGCCATGGTTCAACATTAGAATATTTACTAGGTATGAACACCGCTTTTACTGGCATATCTGAGGTTCAGCGAGATGTGCTAGTATTGATAGCTTCAGAGTTAACTGATAAAGAAATTGCTTTAAAGTTAGGAGTTGCACAGTCTACTATAAGAAGTCATCGTTATAAATTACGAGAAAAAGAAAAGCAAGCAAGATTGTTTCTAGCGATGATGGAGCTTATATCTAGTGACATAAGAAAAAAGGTAAATATCTTAGATAAAGAGGTTTTGTGTGACGCACATAAAACAGCAACTACCATAGATGATAGATACAATATTACTGACAAAGAACGAGAAAACACTATTAAAAATTATATGGATGAAAATGGGGCAATAAAGACCTATCCAGCTAAAGAAAAAAATAAGATAATAGTTTTATCTGAAATAGTTAAGAATTTTTCAAAGGGAAAGAAATATTCTGAAAAAGAAATAAATAGAATTTTAAAAAGAGTATATGATGACTACGCTACTATTAGAAGGGCTTTAATAGAATATGGATTTATTGAACGCTCTAATGATTGTAGCACTTACTGGATAAAGGAATAACCTAATGTAATTTAAGAGGAGGGAATACTTATGATGCAAAAAATTGATAACATTCACCCAGGAGTTGCAATAATTATTTTTGATGAAAATAGAAAAGTTCTACTACAAAAACGTGCAGATGTAGGACTCTGGGGATTACTTTCGGGACATGTAGAGCTAGGCGAAAGTGTAAAGGAAGCTGCTGTTAGAGAGGCATGGGAAGAGACAGGATTAGATATTCGTATTACTAGGCTGATTGGTGTTTACTCAGATCCAAAGTCACAAGTTTTTAAATATCCTAATGGAATTACAACACATTTTATAACTACGTATTTTGAGGGTGAAGTAGTGGGAGGACAAATAACTTCTTCTTCACCTGAAACCCTTGAATTGCGTTATTTTGCAATAGATGACCTTCCAACTGATATTTTACCAATGCATCCTCAATGGTTGAAAGATGCTCTTTGCGAGCAAGAAGCAGCTTTTATTCGTTAGTAAAAATGCAAACGCAAAGAAGATTTTATATAGTATCTATATCTTTAACTGCCTATTGAAACAAACGTAGGCAGTTTTTGTGTTTTAAAAAGAATTATCATAGAATTATTTTGAAAAGTGATTTAACAACTACCGATAAATAGTATATAATGGATAATAAGAACTTAAATTTTTTGTAGCAACCTGTAACTTTTATCTAGATTGTGGATAATTTTTGTAGTAAGTGTATTTTATAGCAGAAGGAGAGTTAGTTATGATAAAAAGGGCGCTGGTTATATTTATAGTTATTATGGTTTCTATTATGGTTGCTGATAATTACTCTGGTAACAGGTTTACCGTTAAAAGTAAGGATATAAAAATCATAGGACATAGAGGAAGCAGTAGACGTGCACCTGAAAATACCATAAGCTCTATTTTGTGTGCAGCAGAAGATAAGGCGGATTATGCTGAGTTGGATGTACAGGAAACAAAAGATGGAGTAGTTGTATTAATGCATGATAAGAACTTAAAAAGAGTAGCAAAGGTGGATGAAGACCTCTCAGAGGTAGCATATAAAGATGTAGAGAAGCTAGATGTAGGTAGTATTTATTCGGAAAAGTATAAAGGGGAAAAGATACCTACACTAGATCAAGTTATAAAGGCAGCAAAAGGAAAAATTAAATTAGATATTGAAATTAAGAGCTATAAAAATGATACGGACTTACCAAGAAAAGTTGTACAACTTATTGAAGACAATAAGTTCGTAGATAATTGTTTAGTATGTTCCTTTGATTACCGCACTCTGGTAAAGGTAAAAAAGCTAAATCCTAAAATTAGGACAGGATATATTACGGTTTTGAATAACAAAGACAAGTTAGATCTAGAATATGTTGATTATTATAGTATTTACTATCCTAAAGTTAATAAGAGTATAGTAGAAAAACTCCATAAAAATAATAAAAAGGTACATGTATGGACAGTAGATAATGTAGATGATTGGAGAAGGCTTATTCAGATGGGTGTTGATGACATAATTACTAATTGTCCAGGTGCTTTGAGAAGTATTTAATATAACATAAAGCGAAGGGGCTGTCGCATTAGCTTTACCTTTACTTTGTTACACAAAAACGGCGATTTTGATTGTTATTTCAAAACCGCCGCATGGCCACATTTGGGCCGCAAAACATCATCTGCCACAACTGTGGTTTTTTTTATTACCGCAGGATAGCATTCATTTGTAATTTACATTACTTGTGTAGGATGGATTCTGTATTTTCAATGTCTAAATCGCCTTTCGGAACGATTGCGAATCACTTGAACCCAATCATGCAAATGTTTTTTGATTTTCTATCAAGTCAATATAGATTTTGAATCAAGTCATGTCATCCCGAAGCGCGTCAATGATATTTTCTTTTTTTATCTTGCGAGTGGCATACAGCATTGTAATGAACACGATAAAGAGCACACTGAACACGCTGATTGCCATACTGCCCCACGGGAATACAAAATCGAAGTTGTCTATCCTTTCTTGGGTCGCCAACCCTTTGTAAATCAGCCACGAGATGGTTCCCGCTATTGGAAGCCCGAATAGCAACGTCCTCATGCCATAAAAAACACACTCAAAATTCATCATTTTTTGGAAATCGCGGTCGGACATCCCCACCGAGCGGAGCATGGCAAGTTCCCGCCTGCGCAACCTGATATTCGTGGAAATGGTGTTAAACACATTGGCAACCGCAATCAGCGAAATCATGATGACAAAAACATAGGTAAAAACATCAATAACAAATGTCATACTGCGGTATTGTTCAACCATCGTGTACATATTGAGCAGGGTATACGCAGACGTAATTCCTGCGTCCTGAATCATCGCTTCCATTTTAGCCACCGATTGCGAAGGATTCTTTGATCTAAAGGTCAGGCCTATATCTGCATGGGTATCCGAAGTTTCAAACTTCTCTTTGAGCGAATAGGGGGCTACCACCATAAAAACGTATGGCTTCTTCTCGGAAGATTGATTCAGGGATTTAAGAGGATCCACCGGGTACGTATCGACAAACGTAATGTTTATGCTTTGCCCCTGTTCCATCTTCGGCTTGTCATTTGTTTCGGGAGCGACACTGAAAGTCATGGAACGACTAGCAAACATATCAAACGCTTCTGATCCGTCTTTATTGTTAACCCGTTGTTTGGCGCAGGCAATCATTTTCGCGTCCTTCCCGGTATATTCTTCTGCGGGCAAGCCCAATTTTTTGATAAAACTCAGATATTCGCTGTCCTCAATAAACTGGATGTCCATTGGAAGATGAACCGTTTGGTCCGGCGCAGCATAACCCGCGGATTTCCGGTAACGGTCTGAAAAATCGCTTACCTTAACCGCGCATGAATACGCCAAAATCGCTTGATACGAGCTTTTGTAAACCCCATCTGCAGTTTTTAGTTTGTCGTAAAGGGGAAATATTTCGCTGTCGTTCATATCCTGAGTGGTAAAAGCGATGTCATAGTCAAAGTCCATTATCGACCTTTCTGCAAGCCGTTTCAGAGTTGTTCCAAAAGCATTTCCCGATACAAACAGCACGACGCTTAAAACAAGGGATAGCACAATGCTGCGATAGCGTTTTTTGTTTCTCTTAAAATTCTTTAGCGCAAGAGTTCCCTCCAAACCGTAAATACGCTGCGCCAGTTTTGACGTTTTCACGGCTTTCGATTCGGTTTTGACCTCGCCCGTCTGGCGAATACTCTCCATCACGGGAGTGTTTGCGGCTTTCCTGGCCGGGATATAGGCTGAAATCAAAATGGTAACCAAACTGACCGCCGCCGCTGCGACAATGGCTGGGACAGACACCGACAAGGTTAAAGGCACGGTGCTGTAGGCAATGTTCCCGAAATTACTGGCAACAATAGGAATTACAAGCCCGATACTGCCTATGCCGACCACAATGCCAATGGGTATGCCGATTGCGCCAATGCAAAGTCCCTCAAACAGTACCGAATTTCGCAGTTGCTTTGCCGTGGCACCCACCGACGAGAGAATCCCGAACTGGCGTGTGCGTTCGTTCAGCGAGATGTTAAACGAGTTATAAATCAGAAAAATCGAGCCTACCATTATTATGGCAACCAAAATGCCGCCAACCGTGTACAGAAGCGTGTTGAACAGTTTATTGTCCGAAAGACCCATGAAGCGCAGCACATTATCGTTAAAGACATAGCTATGGCTGACCGCTGTACTGCTTGCGTAAGCCTGGACTCCTCGCGGGTTTTTAAGAGTGACAAATATGCTGAAGCTGTCCGCTTTGTCTTGAGTATCTGCTTTCGTTATCAAGGTGTATCCTGGTGCGGAATGTTCCTCAAAACCGGGTCTTTCGCAGATACCGACAACTGTGTAGGTTCTATCTGCTTTTGGCACAAGAGTTTCGTTCCCAGAAATGTAAGGGGCGTGTTGACCGAGACTCTTGTTTCCATTCATGCGGCTTCCAACAGCAAGTGAAAGGGTGTCGCCCACCCTGAATTTAACGCCGCCCTTTGCAGCGACGTGACCCGGGACAAGAACCTCCCCACTGTTTTTCGGCAATCTGCCTGAAACCAGGGTTAAGGGCAATGTATCAAAGGCTTCTTCGCTGAATCCGGCTATAAAAAGATAGGGCTTTTCGGGGCTTTTCCCGCCCTTAAGCGTTGCATAGCCGATATTTTCAAAGGTTGCAGTGTTTACAACTCCCTTGTCGTGGGTTCTCTCCTGCACGAAAGAGGAATTAACATCTAAAAACTCAACGTGCCAACCGCCGTATTTCACAATAGAACCGTTTACCAGAAAATTCAATAGGGAAGTGCCAAAGGTAGCGACTGCCGTAATCATGGCGGCGGACAGGATAACTCCGATAACCGTGACAATCGTTCGGGTACGGCTTTTTTTCATGCCTTGCAGGGTAACTTTGTTGAAAATATTCATGGTCTCACCCTCTCATCTCGTACTACTTTGCCGTCTGATATGCCGATAATGCGGTCTGCTTGCAAAGCTATATTTTCGTCATGCGTAACGATGATAAGGGTCTGACCGTATTTTTTATTGCTTGCTTTCAGCAGCTTGATAATTTCATGTCCATTTCGACTGTCCAAACTGCCCGTGGGTTCGTCGGCAAGCATGACCGCCGGGGCATTCATTAAAGCACGTCCTATGGAAACACGCTGTTGCTGGCCGCCCGAAAGTTGATTGGGTAAATGCGTTTTGCGGTCTTTTAGCCCAAGCAGTTCCAGCAAGTCATCAAGCCTCTCCTTGTTGACCTTCCGCTTATCCATCAGTATAGGCAAGGTGATGTTTTCCACCACATTCAGAGTGGGAATGAGGTTGTGAAACTGGTAAATTAGTCCTACCTGCCGCCTGCGGAAGATGGCGAGTTTTTCATTGCTTTGGGCATATACATCCTGTCCCTCCAAATACACCTTTCCGCTTGTCGGCACGTCCACGCCGCCAATGATGTGAAGCAATGTGGATTTGCCGGAGCCGGAGGAACCGATGATTGCAGTAAAATCCCCTTTTTCGATTGTAAGCGAAACATGGTCAAGGGCGGCAACTTGGTTTTCGCCCTTGCCGTAGACCTTGCATAGATTTTCAATTTTTAAAAATTCCATTATGTGAGTCTCCTTTCTCATGGTTTACCTATATAATAGAACCTTCAACTTACATCTCTGTGACTTTTAGGTGAGAGATTAGTCACTTTGGGAAACGAATGGCAAATATCGCGCCGCCCTGCGGGTGATTTTTTGCGGTAATCGTCCCTCCCTGCCGTGTTATAATCATCTTGCAAAGAGCCAATCCGATTCCATATCCTGTCGCACCTGCATTTTTGCCACGATAGAACCTGTCAAACAAGCAGGGTAAATCTTCTTTTTCAAAGCCCGCGCCGCTGTCGTGGATGGCAATCTCAGTAAACAATGGGTTATCTGTGCAGACAATCTCAATCTTCCCGTTGTCGCCTGCGCTTTCTATGCAATTTTTCAGGATATTTTGAATTGCTTCCGAAAGCCAACCTGAATCTCCCTGAATAATCATCCCTTTCAGTGCATCTATTTGCAAATCAATATGGTGCAGTTCCATCGAGATTTGGAACGGACGAAGTGCGGTGCATATCAAATTGTTTACATCTATCTGCTGGCTTTGGAACACCACAATGCCCGCGTCCAAGCGAGATAATTTCAATAGGGAAGTAAGCAGCCAATCCATCTGTACAAACAATTCCTTTGTTTCCCGTATCAATGTTTTTCGTTCATTTTCGTCAGAGTTATTCTCTAACAATGACAGAATAAGGTTCACGGATGTGAGAGGGGTACGGAGTTGGTGGGCTATGTCAGCCAGCGAATCGGCAAGATGTTCTTTTTCTTTTTTCAGTGCATCATTTTGCTCCCGAATACGCAGCGTCATTTTTGTTATCTCACTTTGCAAAATGGAAAGTTCGCCCTCGTCCGATTCACCAATATACAGATGGTTAGCATTATGAAGCACAAGATCGATTTGATTTGAAATCTGTGCAATGCTCTTATATCGGGCTTGTGTAAACGCAAAAAACGCTATTCCAAAGGCGGCGGCAGAAGCAATGGCAAGGATTCCCGCCAACCTATTGATTGCAAATCCCAGTGTTACAGTGGTGGCAGCTATTAAGGAAAATAAAATGGCAAACTGCCGAAACTCTCTATTCCGAAGCATACCCGTCCCCCAATCTATATCCCGTCCCGCGAACGGTCAGAATGATTTGCGGGCTTGCGGGGGTGTTCTCTATCTTCTCCCGCAGGCGCTTGATGTACACGGTCAATGTATTGTCATTGACAAACTCGCCTGCCGCGTCCCACAATTCGTCAAGCAGCCTGCCCCTCGTGATAATACTTCTTGGGTTGCTAATAAACACCAACAGCAAGCGGTATTCTAGGGGTGAAAGGAAAACCTCGCTGCCGTCCTTTTTCACGACGCCGCTTGCCATATCGACATGAAGCCCACAGATTTCAAAAGCCGATGGAGAACGTCCGCTTTTTCGCAAGGCGGTTCCAATTCGTGCAATCAATTCCCGCGGACGAAAAGGCTTGGTGATATAGTCGTCTGCGCCCATGTTCAGCCCAGTAACAACACTCGCCTCATCGCCAGAAGCTGTCAGAAAGATAACGGGAACATCTTGCGTTTCTTTGATTTCCGTGCAAACTGTAAAGCCATTTCCGTCAGGCAAAGAAATATCTATAAGCGCCAAGTCAAATTTATTCCCAGCAAGGGCGGCAAGTGCTTCACTCCGCGTAGGGGCGTGAGTGACTGTAAATCCCTCCGAGCGGAGCAAAAGCACAAGGTTTTTGGCGATTGCCTTATCGTCCTCAACCAAAAATATCCGTTTCATTTATTTTCACCATCCTTTACTTTACTGCTCCTGTATCGTCCGTCAGCCGGTTTTTCAGCGTCAACCGGAACAAGCCATGTATTTCCCATTTTTTTAGCCCCCTTAATCCGTCCGGCAGAGCAATGGTACACTACCATTCTGTCCGTGATTCCCCAATTTTTCGCTGCTTCTTTTGTCGTTACATAATCCACGCATAACACCTCCATAGCTCCATTGTATTTCTTTTGACGGAAATATACAAGCTGAGGCATAAAACAAAAAAATACGGGAGCGTGGAAAGCCGTTGCACTAATTTTCTTAGTGCGACAGCTCCTTTTATTTAATTTTTATTTAAAATTAAATAAAATTAAATATGATTATGGAAAAGCTGGAAAATAAGGATTATAATATAATTCGTAGGGTATGTTATTATAGGCTTAAAGACCGAAAGTTAACTTATACAACCGGATATGTTAACTTTCTAGTTAGGGACCTTATATAGGTAGTATAAAGATAAATTTATATGTATGGGAAAAGAAGATGTTTTTTTAATATAATCTACTAAGGTGGTGAGCTGTAAATATGTACAAGAAAAACATTTTAGAAAACGATAGTATCATTCTAAATATTATAATGGATACACTTTATGATGGAATTATAGCTATTAATAAAGAAGGTTTTATTACAATGATTAGTAAAGGGTATGCTATGATTTTTAAAAAGAAAAGAGAGGATATTATTGGGAAGCATATAACAGAAATAGTTGAAGAAACAAGATTGCCTAGAGTAATTAAGACTGGACAAGCTGAAATAGCAGAGTTGCTTAAAATAAATAGTCAGTATTTAATTGTAAGTCGTATACCTATTGTTAAAGATGGAGAAGTAATTGGAGCCATTGCAAAGATTATATTTAAAAGTATAAAAGATTTAAATGATATGCATGAACATATGAATGCAATGAAAAAACAACTTAAAGGATTAACCAATAATATATCAGCACTAAACAGAACAACTTATTCTTTTGATGATATAGTTGGAGATGGAGTATTAATAAAAAGTGCAAAAAGGTTTGCTGAAAAAGCTGCATGGAGTTCTTCAAATGTTTTGATACTAGGTGAAAGTGGAACAGGTAAAGAGCTTTTTGCCCATGCTATTCATAAAGAAAGCAGAAGAAGGAATGGTGCTTTTATCAAAGTCAATTGCGGAGCTATTCCAGGACAACTTCTTGAATCTGAACTCTTTGGATATGAAGGCGGTTCTTTTACAGGAGCAAAAAAGAAGGAAAGATAGGTAAATTTGAATTAGCCGATGGTGGTACTATTTTTTTAGATGAAATAGGGGATATGCCGATATATATGCAGGTTAAACTTTTAAGAGTACTTCAGGAAAAGGAAGTTGAAAAAATAGGGTCAGATGGTCCAAAAAAAATAGATGTAAGAGTTATAGCAGCCACTAATCAAAATTTAGAGCAATTAGTAAAAGAAGGTAAGTTCAGAAAGGATTTATTTTATAGATTGAACGTTTTAACAATCAATGTGCCGTCATTAAAAGAAAGAAGAGAAGATATCGAAACTATAGTTCATCATATTATTAATAAAATAAGTAACAAAGTAAGTAAATATATTGAGGGAATTTCAAATGAGGCACTAGAATATATAAAAAATTATAGCTGGCCAGGAAATATAAGAGAACTGGAAAATGTACTAGAGAGAGCGATAACTATTATTGAAAATGAAACAGTGATAGATGTAAAACATCTTCCTTCTAAAATAACAGCAATGAGAGAGTGTAAGCCTGTTAGGAATCTTCAAGATATATTAAATGATGCAGAAAAAGAAGCAATTTTAAATAGTATTAGTGTCGCTAAAGGAAATAAATCAAAGGCAGCGCATCTTTTAGGCATAAGCAGATCGAGTTTATATGAAAAAATGTCAAAGCTGCATATAGATTAGCGTGATAATATTAAAACTGAATTTATTATGTGTTAAGCAAGAGAATAAAGTTAATTGCTATTAGAGAGCCCCAAAAATATTTTTTGGGGCTTTTAGTTATATATTTAACAATTTGTTTATTTTTTATAGTTGTTGTACGGAAGACAAGACATTTTAAAAAAGAATAATTGTTATAAATTTATCAATTGTACTGAAATGCATACAACTTTTAATTGAAATTGTCTTGAATTTAACACAAATTTTTGAAGAAATACTGATTTTGTTAAATATTATATTTAATTGAACTTGTAGAAAGGCTAAATTACTAGTTTTAATAAATGGAATATCTTTGGCAAGGTATTTGCTATATCTATTTGAGGATATAAAATTATATTTTAGATTTTCCAAGAATATATATTTATATCAAGCTTATAGTATTGATAACATTTTCACATCAATATAATGAGTTAATAAAATAACGTTTTAATCAATAGATGGGGAGGAGATTGAAAATGAGAGAAGTAGTCATAGCAAGTGCAGTAAGAACGGCTATTGGGTCCTTTGGGGGCACTTTAAAGGATGTAGCAGCAGTAGATTTAGGCGCTGCAGTAATAAAGGAAGCTTTAAATAGAGCAGGTGTTAAGGACGGAGCTGTAGATGAAGTAATAATGGGTAATGTTTTACAAGCAGGACTCGGACAAAATCCAGCCAGACAAGCTATGGTTAATGCAGGTCTTCCAGTTGAAGTTCCAGCAATGACTATTAATAAAGTTTGTGGTTCAGGTTTAAGAGCAGTTTCTCTAGCTTGCCAAATAATAAAAGCTGGAGATGCAGATGTAATTGTAGCTGGTGGTATGGAAAGTATGTCAAAGGCTCCATATCTTTTAAATGATGCAAGATGGGGACAAAGAATGGGCAATGGAGAATTTGTTGATGAAATGATAACTGACGGATTAACAGATGTATTCAACAAATACCATATGGGAGTAACTGCAGAAAACATAGCTCAGCAATGGGGAATAACCAGGGAAGAGCAAGATAAATTTGCTTTAGCATCACAAAAAAAGCTGAAACAGCTATAAAAGAAGGTAAATTCAAAGATGAAATAGTCCCAATCGTTGTTAAAAAGAAAAAACAAGAAATAATATTTGAACAGGATGAATTTCCAAGATTCGGTGCAACAATTGAAGCTTTAGCAAAATTAAAACCAGCTTTCAAAAAGACGGTACAGTTACTGCTGGTAACGCATCAGGTATAAATGATTGTGCAGCAGCAATAGTTGTAATGAGCGCAGAAAAGGCTAAAGAACTTGGAGTTAAACCTCTTGCTAGAATAGTTTCTTATGGTCAAAGAGGTCTTGAACCATCAATAATGGGATACGGACCATTCCATGCAACTAAGAAAGCATTGGAAATGGCGAACTTAAAAATAGAAGATATAGATTTAATTGAGGCTAATGAAGCCTTTGCATCTCAGAGTTTAGCTGTTGCTAAAGACTTAAAGTTCAATATGGATATAGTAAACGTAAATGGTGGAGCTATAGCCCTTGGACATCCAATTGGAGCTTCAGGAACAAGAATACTTGTAACACTATTACATGAAATGGCAAGAAGAGATGCTAAAAGAGGTCTTGCAACTTTGTGTATAGGTGGAGGAATGGGGACAGCTCTTATAGTTGAAAGATAGCAATTTTAAAATACAGAGGGGGATTAACATGGAATTTAAAAATATAATTTTTGAAAAAAATGACAAAGTTGCAATTATATCTATTAATAGACCTAAAGCATTAAACGCTTTAAATTCAGAAACCTTAAAGGAACTTGATTGTGTTATTGACATGATAGCTGAGGATAATGAAATATATGCAGTTATTTTAACTGGCGCTGGTGAAAAGGCTTTTGTTGCTGGCGCTGATATCACAGAAATGAAGGATATGTCAGTCGCTGAAGGAAGGAAATTTGGTATTCTTGGAAATAAAGTATTTAGAAAAATTGATTTGTTAGAGAAACCTGTAATAGCTGCAGTAAATGGATTTGCACTTGGCGGAGGCTGCGAACTTTCTATGGCTTGCGATATAAGAATTGCATCAACTAATGCTAAATTTGGACAGCCTGAAGTTGGTCTTGGGATAACACCAGGTTTTGGTGGAACTCAAAGATTAGCAAGAATCGCAGGAATGGCAATAGCAAAAGAACTAATTTTTACAGGAAGAATTATTAAAGCTGAGGAAGCACTTAGAGTTGGCTTAGTGAATAAGGTTGTTGAACTAGATAAAGTTATGGAAGAAGCTATAAGCTTTGCAAATACAATAGCATCGCAAGCTCCCATAGCCGTTAAGTATTGTAAAGCTGCTATAAATAGAGGTATGCAGTGTGATATAGAAACGGCACTTATGTATGAATCAGAAGTATTTGGAGAGTGTTTTGCAACTGAGGACCAAAAAGAAGGTATGACAGCCTTTGTAGAAAGAAGAGAAAAAAGCTTTAAAAATAAGTAGGAGGTAATTTCATATGAATTTCGCACCAACAAAGGAACAAGAATTAGTAAGACAGATGGTTAGAGAATTCGCTGAAAAAGAAGTTAAACCAATAGCATCTGAAATAGATAGAACAGAAGAGTTTCCTATGGAAAATGTAAAAAAGATGGCTAAGTATGGAATGATGGGCATCCCATTTCCAAAAGAATACGGTGGAGCAGGAGGAGACACTCAGTCATATATTATGGCAGTTGAAGAGTTATCAAAGGTATGTGCTACAACAGGTGTTATACTTTCAGCTCATACTTCATTATGTGCTTCATTAATAAATGAATATGGAACAGAAGAACAAAAAAGAAAATACTTAGTACCGCTTGCAAAGGGCGAAAACTCGGTGCATTTGGCTTAACAGAACCAAATGCAGGTACTGATGCAGCAGGACAGCAGTCAGTTGCAGTTCTTCAAGGTGATCACTATGTATTAAATGGATCAAAGATATTCATAACTAACGGTGGAAAAGCTGATATATTTGTAGTATTTGCTATGACGGACAGGAGTAAGGGTGTTAAGGGAATATCCGGATTTATAATTGAAAAAGGATTTCCTGGATTTTCAATAGGAAAAGTAGAAGATAAGATGGGTATAAGAGCATCATCAACAACTGAGCTTATATTCGAGGACTGTATAGTTCCATCTGAGAATTTAGTTGGAAAAGAAGGAAAAGGATTTGGAATAGCAATGAAGAGTCTTGACGGAGGAAGAATTGGTATAGCAGCTCAAGCATTAGGAATAGCTGAAGGAGCTTTTGAAGAGGCAAAAAATTATATGAAGGAAAGAAAACAATTTGGTAAATCCCTTGATAAATTCCAGGGATTAAGCTGGATAATGGCAGACATGGATGTTGCTATTGAATCCGCAAGACATCTTGTTTATCTTGCTGCATGGAAGAAAGATAACAAACTTCCATATAGCGTTGATGCGGCAAGAGCAAAACTTCATGCTGCAAATGTTGCTATGGATGTTACTACTAAAGCTTTACAGTTATTTGGTGGATATGGATACACTAAGGACTATCCAGTTGAAAGAATGATGAGAGATGCTAAAATAACTGAAATATATGAAGGAACATCACAGGTTCAAAGGATGGTTATTTCCGGGAATATATTTAGATAACGAGGAGGATATTAGACAATGAATATAGTTGTTTGTATAAAACAAGTTCCAGATACAAATGAAGTTAGAATTGACCCAAAGACAGGAACTCTTATAAGAGAAGGGGTTCCATCAATAATGAATCCAGATGACAAGAATGCACTAGAAGAGGCTTTAGCAATTAAAGATAATCATGGAGCACATGTAACAGTAATTACAATGGGACCTCCACAAGCTAAAAATGCTTTAATTGAAGCAATAGCAATGGGAGCAGACGAAGCTATACTTATTACAGATAGAGCTTTTGCAGGTGCGGATACTTTGGCTACTTCCTATGCTTTATCAGGTGCATTAAAGAAACTTGGCTATGATATAGTATTTGCTGGAAGGCAGGCCATTGATGGAGATACTGCACAGGTTGGGCCAGAAATTGCTGAGCATCTTGACATTCCTCAAGTGGCCTATGTTGAGAAGGTTGAAGAAGTAGGAGAGGGATATATAAAAGTTAGAAGAGCTTGGGAAGATGGATATGAGATAATAAAAGTTAAAACTCCTGCACTTTTAACAGCAATAAAAGAATTAAATATTCCAAGATATATGCATATGTCTAAAATATTTGGTGCTTTTGATAAAGAAATAAAAGTTTGGACTGCAGATGATATAGAGGTTGATAAAAGCCTTCTTGGACTTAATGGTTCACCAACAAGAGTTATGAAATCAGCAACTAAAGAAGCCAAGGGAAACGGAGAATTGGTGGCTAAACCAGTTAAAGAAGCAGTAGAATACACAGTTTCAAAATTAATTGAAAATCACTATATTTAGTTTGGAGGAATCTTAGATGAATATATCAGAACATAAAGGTGTATGGGTATTTGCAGAGCAGAGAGATGGGAAGCTTCAAAAAGTATCCCTTGAACTACTTGGAAAGGGAAGAGAAATTGCAGATAAATTAGGTACTGAACTTACTGCAGTTGTGCTTGGACACAATATTCAAGACATAGCAGATAACTTGCTATCTTATGGAGCAGATAAAGTCCTTGCTTGTGACAATAAATTTTTATCACATTATTCAACAGACGCATATACGAAAGTTATTTGTGATTTAGCTCTTGAGATGAAGCCGGAGATAATATTTATAGGAGCTACATTTATAGGAAGAGACTTAGGGCCAAGAGTTTCTGCAAGATTACGCACAGGTTTAACTGCTGACTGTACTGGACTTGACATAGACCCTGAAACTAATAACCTCATGATGACTAGACCAGCCTTTGGTGGAAATCTTATGGCTACAATAGTTTGTGGAAATCACAGACCTCAAATGTCAACTGTAAGGCCTGGAGTTTTTTCAAGACTAGAAAAAGATAACTCAAGGATAAATGGGGAAAAAATTAATCATGTAACTGTTAAATTAACAGAAAAAGATATAAGAACAAAAACAGAAGAGATAATCAAACTTTCAAAGAATATAATAGATATAGGAGAAGCTTCAGTACTTGTATCTGGTGGAAGAGGAATTGGAAATGCTGAAAATTTTTCAAAACTTGAAGAACTTGCTAAAGTTTTAGGTGGTACAGTAGCTGCTTCAAGAGCGGCTGTAGATAGTAGTTGGGCTGATAAAGCTATTCAAGTTGGACAGACTGGTAAAACTGTCAGACCTAAACTATATATTGCCTGTGGAATTTCTGGTGCAATTCAGCACTTAGCTGGAATGCAGGACAGTGAATTTATAATAGCTATTAATAAAAATCCAGATTGTCCTATAATGAAAGTTGCGGATCTTGCAATAGTTGGAGATTTAAATAAAGTATTACCTGAACTAACAGCTAAAATTAAAGCTCATAAAGAAGAAGCTGCCATATAGTAACTTTGTTTTTAATGGCATGTCTTTAGGGTAGAACGTTGATTTGAAAAAACAGTGTATCTAAGGCTTGAATTAGTCAAGCGGACATGCCATATCATATAATTTTTTATTAATGGGGGTAATTGAAATGAAAAAGATATGCGTATTAGGTGCAGGTACTATGGGAGCAGGTATTGCACAAGTATTTGCAGCTAAAGGATATGAAGTTGTAATAAGAGATATTAAAGATGAATTTGTGGAAAGAGGCATTTCTGGAATAAAGAAAGGTCTTTCAAAATTAGTAGCTAAGGGAAAAATGGCACAAGAAGATGCAGATGCTATAGCTAATAGAATAACAGGAACAACTGACTTAAATTTGGCAGCTAACTGTGATTTAGTAGTAGAAGCAGCAGTTGAAAATATGGATATAAAGAAAAAAATATTTGCAGAATTAGATCAAATATGTAAACCAGAAACTATATTGGCATCAAACACATCTTCGCTTTCAATAACTGAAGTTGCAGCAGCAACTAAAAGAGCAGATAAAGTTATAGGAATGCACTTCTTCAACCCAGCACCAGTGATGAAGCTTATAGAAATAATCAGAGGAATGGCTACATCTCAAGAGACTTTTGATGCAGTTAAAGAGATGTCAATTTCTATAGGAAAAGACCCTGTAGAGGTAGCAGAGGCTCCTGGCTTTGTTGTTAATAGAATACTTATTCCTATGATAAATGAAGCTTGCGGAATATTAGCTGAAGGAATAGCCAGTGCTGAGGATATAGACAAAGCTATGATGCTTGGTGCAAATCATCCAATGGGACCACTAGCACTAGGTGACCTTATAGGCTTAGACGTTTGCCTTGCAATAATGGATGTATTATATAAGGAAACTGGAGATTCAAAATATAGAGCTCACTCGTTATTAAGAAAATATGTAAGAGCTGGATGGCTTGGAAGAAAGGCTTCAAAAGGATTTCATAACTATGCAAAATAAGATTTTATTATAAAGTATTTCAAATAAACAGCTGTAAGTATAATTCCAATGCGACAATATAAAAAGCTAAACTGTGACCTAAGGATTCACAGTTTAGCTTTTTATATTTAAGGAATGAAAAAAATATTGTTATTATCAAAAATGTGATATAATAAATCTACATATTTTTTGAGCAAAGGGGGCTAAAAGTGGAGAGAACCATTAGTTTTATAGAAAAAAACATAAAAGAAATTATAAAAGATAAATTTTTTATGACAGCGGTAGTAGGCACATTAATACAATATATTCTATTTATCTTGCTTTTATCCGATGGTAATTCAGTAAGTATAAATTTTAGAACTGCTATTTTAGGGGTACTGCCAATATTAATATATATAGTATTTGCGTTAATACCCTATTCTTTTGGATTTTTATTTAAGGGTATAGCACAAAATGTGTTTATGATAATAATGAATATATTTATTTCATTATTATTGATACTGGACTTATGGTATTATAGAAGCAATAGTTCATTTTTAAATTACTATATGTTTAAAATGACAGCTAATTTAGAAAGATTAACTCCAAGTATACTCGCAATGTTTAGAACAATAGATTTGATATTTTTAATAAACGCTGTAATTCTTATAGCAATTTTTATAAAAAATATAAAGTCTTATAAGAATGTTAGAAGAAGCCTAAATAAGTTTGGCATATTATTTTTAATTCCAAATTTATATCTAGCCTATAATCATGTCAAAGTAGATAAATTTCAAAGAGGATATGCTTATCAATATTTATTTAAAAGATCATGGTCACAAAACCAAAGCATGTATTATTTGACGCCAATAGGGTATCATCTATATGATTTATATAATTACTGCGAAGATAACACATCTTATATCATGTCTCAGCAGGAGAAAGACGAAATAAAAAGATACTTTAGTTCAAAAGAGAAAAATCTTAAATCAAATAGTTATAGTGGAATTTTTAAAGGAAAAAATTTGATTGTTATTCAAGTAGAATCAATGGAAAACTTTATTATAAACGAAAAAGTAAACAATCAAGAAATAACACCTAACTTAAACAAATTGCTCAGTAATTCACTTTATTTTTCCAATTATCATGAGCAAACCTATAATGGTACAACTTCTGATGCTACTTTTGTTTCTAATACTTCTATGCTTCCTGTATTAATAGGAAATAATAATTTTAATTATCCATATAATGATTATAATTCATTACCAAACCTATTAAAGAAGGAAGGCTACAACACTTATTCGATGCATGGAGAAAAAGGTAGTTATTGGAATTGGATGGCAGCAGAAAAACACATGGGCTTTGATAACTGTTTAGACATAACAAATTTTAATGCAGACGAAATAATAGGGATAAATTTAAGTGATAGAAGCTTTTTATCACAAGCGGCGGGAAAGATAGAAAAACAAAAGGAGCCCTTTTATACTTTCATGATAACGGAAACTAGCCACAGCCCTTTTGTTATTCCAAGAGACCAGGTAACTATTGATTTATCAGATAATTTAAAAGGAACTAAGATGGGTGGGTTTATAGAAAGCATACATTATACAGATGCAATGATAGGAAAGTTTATACAAGACCTTGATAAAAAAGGTATGTTAGAAAATACTATAGTAGCTATATATGGCGACCATGAAGGTGTTCACAAGTTTTTTTGTGGAGAAGTAAAAGATATTAAAGGAATATCAGACAAATGGAGAAATAACGATAGAAGAGTACCTTTAATAATATATTCTAAGAATTTTCACGGCAAAGAACTTAAGGTTAATGGTGGACAAGTAGACTTTCTCCCAACGATTAGCTATTTAATGGGTATAAAAGAAAACAATTATATTGGCACTGCATTAGGTAGAAATCTTTTAAATACTAATCTAGATTATGCGGTGCTAACTAATAAATCTTATGTAGGAAAAGAAATTTCCAGTCAGGAGAAGAAGGAATATATTAATATACTACAGCAATCAAATGATATGATAAAAGCTAACTATTTTAAAGAAAGGCAGTAAAGGAATGAATAGTAATTTAGAAAGGAATGTAGAAAACACTTTAGATGGGTTGCAAGAGGAATTAACTGTAAAATACAATAAAAGTATAATGTTCATACTTGTTTTTCTGAATTTGTTAATACCAATATTATCTGTAGAGGGCCTATTCAGCTGGTGTATTGGTATTGGAGGTTCATATAAAATTATAAATATATATAAAAATGCAGAAAAAAATAAAACGGAACAGGCAATAAAAGTTTTAATAGTATTATGGGCAATTGCTATAGCATATAATATTTTAGTTTATTATGTAACAAAGATAGTTGTAGCTAAAATAGTTTAGTTAAAATGGATTAATGGGGCTGCTGCATTAAGAATAAATACTACAATATATTGTTCTAATTTTAAATTTGAAGAACAATGTATTGTATGTAAATTCTTTAATACAGCAGCCCCATTTTGGCGTACCTAAAATTTCACAGTATTATATATAGCTGAATAGTTACAAGTCTATCTTACTAATGTATTATTAAAATAAAATAGAAAAATTTGAGAATATTTTATTTTTCATTCGTTATATAAAGTGTAAAAGCTTTTACAACAACACCTTTTAGTAAGGAGAGAGTTTATGAAATCAGACGAAAAAAATTACATACAAAGGCTAAAAAATGGGAAGGAAGATGCTTTAGATTATATAGTTGACAATTATCTGACCTTAATTAAAGGAACTATATATAGGGTTCTTGGTCCACTTAAAGATGAAGGGCTTATAGAGGAATGTATAAATGATGTGTTTCTTTCTGTTTGGAGAAACGCAAATAAATTTCACGGTGATGATAGTGAATTTAAGAAATGGCTTTATATTATATCTAAGTTTAAGGCTATTGATTATTACAGGTCAAGGGTAAAAAAGGCTGAGGAAGTTTTAGAGGCTATTGAAGTTGTTGACAAAAGTTCAGTAGAAGATGATTTAATTACTATGGAAAGTAGAAGTGAGGTAATAGAACTAATTAACAGCTTACAAAGGATAGATAGAGATATCTTTATTCTTAAATTTTTCCTTGGCTATAAATCAGAGGATATAGCTAAAAAGCTTAATATTACCAAGGCCTCCGTAGATAATAGAATCTACAGAGGAAAGAGAAAATTAAAGGAAAAAGCATTAAACTTGGAGGTAATTTAATATGAAGGATATTTATGAAATGTTTAATGATATAGAAGTAGATGAAAAGGAATTTGAAGAAATGCCTGTAAGTGAAATAGAAAAAGAAAGGGTTAAGAAGAATATAAAAGAAGCTTTAAGTAAGGAAAAGCCAATAGCTAAGAAAAGATTTATCAGTAAGAAAAAGATTTCTATAGCGGCTGCAATTACTATGATTTTCATATCCTCTGCTATAGTGGTAAACCCAGCATTAGCTACTAGTGTTCCAATAATCGGAGAATTATTTAAAAGAGATTTAGTTAGTGTAAATGAAAAATACTCTAATTACCTTGATGCAATTGGTAAGACCAAGTCCTGTGAAGGTATTGACGTTACCTTTGAAAGTGCGGTAGCGGATAATAATATGCTATTTTTAAATTTTGTAGTGAAAAATAATAATAAAGAAATTAAAGATAACTATTCTGACGCGTTATTAATTCCAACAGAGATGAAGGTTAATGGAAAAAGTGTAAGTACAGGTGCAGGAGCATCATGGGAGCTTATTGACAACAATACAATTAGAGTATTAAAGAAGATAGATTGGTCAGCGGATAAGTTGCCAAATAAGATGAATATAGATATCAATATATCACAGTTATTTGGCAAAACAGGGGACTGGGGTGTTCATTTCTTCCTTGATAAAAGTAAGCAGACAGAGAAAACCTATGAAGAAAAAATTAATTCTAAGCTTGAGATAGATGGTGAAAAAGGGGAGATTTCAACGGTAACTATTTCTCCACTTACTGTAACTATAAAAGGTGAAGGCAAATTTAACGATATGAGCAATGATACTGTTTCTGAATTTATAGTTTTGGATGACAAAGGTAATGGATTATGCTGGAATGGTAGCTCTGGAGGAACAAATGGTTTACGTGGAACCTATAAATGGAATTCAACTTTTATTTCCAATAATGATATGAAAGGTGTAACTATTATACCAGCTTACAGGACAAAAGGAAGCGAAAATACTGAAAAATTACCAGCGGTTAAGCTAGATGTGAATAATGTAAAGCCAATAGAATTAACCATTGATAAAGATCGAAGTGTAAGTATAAAGGATTACTCTATAGATGGTGACTATCTGATTGTAAGATATAATCAAAAATATTTTGGAAAAGATAGTTTAACACAAATGTTTGATATGTCTATATATGTAACAATAGATGGTACTGAAGTAAAGGAGGCTGATGATGATAAAAGAAATGAACTTTATCGTAAATATGATAATTTAAAGAATAATGTAAGGATATTTAAAATTGGCACATCAAGAAATATTATGGTTGGAACTTATGATGGTTCAAATGTGAAAATGTTAAAGGACAAGAGTTTTACTGTTAAAATAAAAAAATGATGATTTAGGATAGTTAAACCCATGGCACTTAAAGCCATGGGTTCAGTTAATTTTAAAAGGGCCTGCTTCATTTCTTTTGGATCATTTTAAGATTAGATATCCTAAAATTACTTTTTTCAGTTTATATTTTACGATATTTAACATTATTAGGATCGAATCCGTTTCCTAAAGAGCCATAGATATTCCCTTTGTGTGGATCAATTAATTCCGTATTATTATAATAAACTCTAGGTGTCTTCCAAAGTGAAATTAATACCTTTCCTAGAGGCATCTCATGATAACGCTCCGGCCACATTTTTTTAATTTGTTCCTTCACTAAAGGATAGTACTTAGGATTCATTCTAGGGAAAAGATGATGTTCTGTATGGTGAGAAAAATTAAAGTTAAGGACATCCAACCATCCAGGTACTGTAACAGTAAGACTATTAACTAAAGGATCATTAACTGGTACAAGAGGATTTAATCGATGATTAGTTGAAATATAAGCCATAACTATAAAGTTCCCAATAAGTGCTGGAATCAAATAAGCGAACAGCCATTTTTCAGGACCTATGTAAAAGAGCAATCCTATTGAGGTTGTCCAAGGTAAAATGAATTGTATCCAAACAACTAATCGTTTATTTGGCTTAAAATCATTTATATAGTGAAAGAACATTCTAGTAGAATGCAGCGTAAATGAAACAGTTAAAAAGGTAAAACTAAACAAAGAACGAAATGCAATAGGTAGACGGTATATCCAACCTATAAAAGGTCTATTATTAAACTGCTCGATGCTCATCCATGCATCAGGGTCCATATCATCGTCCTGAGTGTAGGCATGGTGATTCATATTATGCCATTTAATCCAAAGTCTAGGTCCAATGAGTAAGGGCCAAAATCCAATTGCACCTAGTAGATTTCTGAGCCAAGGTTTCTTTACCACAGTACCATGTAGAATTTCATGGGCCAACAAGCCTATAGATGCAAAACTGAATCCCAAAACAATTGAAATCAAAAAATTAAACAATGGATTTAAATTGAATAAATCAATTGCAAGAAACCCTGCAGTAATAGCAATTAAATAAGCAATCCCTCCAAAGAGACGAGTAGGTACTGGCTTAAATGCTTTTTCAGGTAAATAAGGCGATATGCGATCTGCATACCAGCTAATTTTATAAAGATTTTTCATTATGTTGATTCCTCCTAGTAGTATGTACTTTTTTGCGATTATTTGTTTGATAGTCAAAATATTTACCTTTAAAATCATATCAATTATTATTATCAATTGTCAATTATTATTTTTTGATATTAATTATCCTTAATTTGATGTTGATTATTTTTGTTTTAAGTAGTAAAATATAGCTAAAGAGAAATCAGAGTAATCTTCTCGGATATAAAGAGGATTATTGTAAAGGAAAAACAGTTAGTCATTGGGAAAAATTATTGTGTAAATTTTTTTGATTTAAAATCAGAGTGAAATACTCGGATATATAAGGAGAGATAATAATGAAAAATGAACTATTGAAAATAAATAACTTAAAAACTTCTGTTGAAGGGAAGGAAATATTAAAAGGATTAAATTTAGAAATAGGAAAAGGTGAAATTCATGTAATAATGGGACCTAATGGCGCTGGAAAATCTACTCTTGCAAATACATTAATGGGCCATCCAAAATACTCAATTATAGATGGAGAAATGATCTTTGAAGGAGATATAATCAATGATTTAAAAGTAGATGCAAGAGCAAGAAAGGGAATTTTCTTGTCCTTCCAATACCCAGAAGAAGTACCGGGGATAACTGTAGAGAATTTCTTGCGCTCAGCTAAAGGTGCAGTTGCAGGAAAAGTTCAAAACATTATACAGTTTAGAAAAGTACTTAAGGAAAAGATGAGACTTCTAAAGATGGATGAGAGTTATGCTCAAAGATATTTAAATTTAGGATTTTCTGGTGGAGAGAAAAAGAAAAATGAAATACTTCAAATGGCAGTGCTAGAACCTAAACTTGCTATATTAGATGAGACAGATTCAGGGTTAGATGTTGACGCTGTAAGAATTGTTGCAGAAGGGGTTAGCAAGCTTGTAAATGAAGAAAATTCAATTCTAATAATAACCCACCATAATCGTATACTAGACTATCTAAAGCCTGATTATGTTCATGTTTTAATGGATGGAAAAATTGTTAAAACAGGAGACATGTCATTGGCAAGAGAAATTGAGGAAAGTGGATATGATGCGATAAGAGCTGAGTTAGATAAGTAAGCTTGAAACTTAGCAAAACCATATTCAGAAAAAGAGGTGGAGTAAATTGGAGAAGAAGAAAACTTATATTGATGACATAGAAAGAGGTATTTACGATATAAAAAATGATTTTAAATATAGCTACAAGACAGAAAAGGGGTTAACTAGAGAAATAATAGAGCAAATATCTGAGGAAAAGAATGAACCTCAGTGGATGAGAGATTTTAGACTTAAGTCTTTAGAGATATATAACAGCATGCCTATGCCAGCCTGGGGGCCGGATTTAACGGATTTAGATGTAGAAAATATAGTGACTTACATCAGACCAAACACTGACATGAAGCATAATTGGAAGGATGTACCGCAGGATATAAAAAAGACCTTTGATCTTCTTGGAATACCAAAGGCAGAGCAGGAGTCACTAGCGGGAGTAGGTGCTCAGTATGATTCAGAGGTTGTTTATCACAATGTAAGCGAAGAGCTAACAAGCCAAGGTGTACTTTATATGGACATGGAAACTGCAGTAAAGGAATATGAGGATTTAGTGAAGCCATATTTCATGAAGTTAGTGCCACCAAGTGACCATAAATTTGCAGCTCTGCACGGTGCAGTATGGTCAGGTGGGTCCTTTGTTTATGTACCTGCAGGTGTTCAGGTAGATATACCAATACAGTCCTATTTTAGACTAAATGCCCCAGGGGCAGGACAGTTTGAGCATACTCTTATTGTAGTGGAAAAAGGAGCGAAGATTCACTATATAGAAGGATGTTCAGCGCCAAAGTATTATGTTAATAACCTACATGCAGGCTGTGTTGAGTTATTTGTAAAAGAGGGAGCAACTCTCAGATATAGTACTATAGAAAATTGGTCTAGAAATATGTATAACTTAAATACAAAAAGATCTGTAGTAGATAAAAATGGAACTATTGAATGGATATCTGGTTCCTTTGGATCAAAAGTATCTATGCTTTACCCGATGAGTATTTTAAGAGGAGAAGGGGCTAGGTCAGAGTTTACTGGAGTTACCTTTGCAGGGGCAAGACAGCATTTAGACACTGGTTCTAAGGTTGTTCACGCAGCACCCTATACAACTTCAACAATAAACTCAAAGTCTATATCTAAAAATGGAGGAGTTGCTGTTTATAGAGGACTTTTAAGTGCTACTCCAAATGCACATCATTCAAAGTCTACTGTATCCTGTGAATCCTTGATGCTTGATAATGAGTCAAGATCAGATACAGTACCAGTTATAAGTGCTGCCAATGACAATATAGATATTGGTCATGAAGCAAAAATAGGCAGAATAAGTGATGAGGCTATATTCTACTTAATGAGTAGAGGGTTAAGTGAAGAAGATGCAAAAGCTATGATAGTTAGAGGATTCGTTGAACCTATAGCAAAGGAACTTCCTCTAGAATATGCAGTTGAAATGAATAACTTAATAAAACTAGAACTAGAAGGAACTATAGGTTAAGGAGGGGAGCAAAAAATGAATGGTACTATAAGAGAGTTGTCAAAGAATAAATATGATGACATTGTAGATATTTTAAATGCAGTAAACAGCGAAAAGGAGCATAAGTTAAATCAAACTGTGGTTCCTGCTTGGAGTTATTTGAAGGTAAACAACTTTAATCTAGAAAAGTTTGCACTTCCAACAATGGAAGCTTTTAATAAACAATATTTAAGCTTTGAAGATGGAACTTTAGATAATGCATTGGTTTTGGAAACAAAACAAGCTTTAGAAGTAGTAAAGGACATAAATGAATTTATAAATTTGAAGGAAAGCTTTGGAGTATCTGATAAATTTGTAGCTTTAGGTGAATATAACTTTAATTCCGGCGTGTTCCTTAGAACCTGTGAAAATCATGTTGTTGCTTCACCTATTAGGCTTAACTTTGTAATGGATAGAGAAAATCCTACAGTGATAGATCATAATATTATTATTGCAGAAAAAGGAAGTAAAGTTACTGTTGTTATGGACTACAGTATAAATGACTCAGACATGGAGATTAAGAGTGATGTTTTAGCAGAAAATAAGGTCTTCCATAACGGTGTAACAAAAGTTTTCGCAAAAGAAAATTCGGAAGTAACTATAGTTAAAATACAGAGAATGAATGATAAATCAACTCATTTTGACTCTAATGTTGCCTTTGTAGAAAGAGATGGAAAGGTAAACTGGGTTACTGTTGAAATAGGAAGTGAAATAAATGTTACTAACTATGTTACTAATCTAAAAGGGGATAATAGCTCCTCAGAACTACATTCTGCATACCTTGTAGATGGAGTTAGAAAGCAGGACATTTATTACACTGTAAACCACAGCGGTAGAAGAAGTGAAAGTAACATGGAAATCAAAGGTGTATTGAAGGATAAAGCAAAGAAATTGTTTAAAGGTAATATAGATTTTAAAAAGGGTGCATCAAAGGCTAAAGGAGCACAGGATGAAGATGTACTTTTGCTAGATCCTACAGTAAAAACCGATTCAGTGCCAATGCTTCTATGCGAGGAAGATGATGTAGAAGGAGCGCACGCAGCTAGTGTAGGGCAGATGGATGAGGATAAATTATTCTATTTAATGAGTAGGGGCTTTAATGAGAAAGAAGCTAAGAAACTTGTAGTGGAGGCTAAGTTCAGCCCTATTTTTGATAGAGTACCGGTACAAGAACTTAAAGAATTTTTATTAGAGGAACTTAGAAGGAGAATAGTCTAGGAAATTGATTTTTTAGCTTGGAATCCTGGATTTCCTATAGGAGGGGTAAAGATGAGTAAGATTGATGTGAATAAAATAAGAGAGGATTTTCCAATCCTCTCTATAGATATAAATGGCAAAAAGTTAGTTTATTTAGATAACGGAGCTACAACACATAAGCCAAAATCCGTTATACAGGCAATAACAGATTATAATGAAAAGATTAACGGGAATCCTCACAGAGGCGCCCATTATTTAAGTGTAGCAGCAACAGATGCATACGAAGGAGCTAGAGAGAAGGTTAAAAATTTCATTGGAGCTGGGAAGGCTAGTGAAATAATATTTACAAAAAATGCTACTGAATCACTAAACTTGATAGCCTATACCTACGGAATGGCTTTTATACAGCCAGGAGATGAAATTGTAGTTGCTATTTCAGAACACCATAGCAATATTTTACCTTGGCAAATGGTAGCAAAAGCAAAAAACGCAGCTTTAAAATATATGTACATTAATAAAGATGGAAGACTTACAGAAGAAGAGTATAAGGAAAAGATTACTGATAAGACAAAGCTTGTAGCTGTAGCACAAATGTCTAATGTACTTGGAACTATATATCCTGTCAAAGATATAGTAGAGTATGCCCACAGCAAAGGAGCTGTTGTTGTTGTTGACGGAGCTCAAAGTGTACCTCATATGAAAGTAAATGTAACAGACTTAGATGCAGATTTCTTTGTATTTTCAGGACACAAAGCACTTGCTCCAATGGGAATTGGAGTGCTATACGGAAAAGAAGAACTTCTTTTAAAGATGCCTCCGTTTTTGAGAGGAGGGGACATGATAGAGTATGTAACAGAGCAGGATTCAACCTTTGCTGAACTTCCCTTTAAGTTTGAAGCAGGTACACAAAATGTTGAGGGAGCTGTAGCTTTATGTGCAGCTATAGATTACCTAGAAGCTGTGGGAATGGATAACATTGCAGAACATGAAAAAGAACTTACAGAGTACGTCCTAAGTAAAATGAAGGAAATACCTTATGTAACTATTTATGGACCTAAGGACATGAGTAATAGAGGTGGAATTGTGTCTTTCAGTATAGAAGGAGTTCATCCACATGATGTTGCAAGTATTGTTGACAGCTATGGTGTAGCAGTTAGAGCTGGTCACCACTGTGCACAACCTCTTATGAAGTATTTAGGAATTCAAGCTTCTTCAAGAGCAAGTTTTTACTTCTATAATACCTTTGAAGAGGTAGATAAATTTATTGAGAGTATAAAAAGTGTAAGGAAGTGGTTAGGGTATGGAGAATCTTAATTTAATATATTCTGAAATAATTATGGAGCATAACCAAAGTAAACACAATAAGAGACATATAGAACATGCAGATTGTGCAGAGAGAGGGCACAATCCAAGCTGCGGAGATGATATAACTCTATCACTAAAATTTGATGGAGATATCATTGAAGATGCAGCCTTTGAAGGCAGTGGGTGTGCCATATCTCAGGCATCTACCTCAATGATGATAGACCTTATAAAAGGAAAGTCAAAAGAAGAAGCATTAGAATATGTAAACACCTTTATAGGTATGATAAAAAAAGAAGTTACCGATGATGAAGAGCTAGAAAAATTAGAGGACGCAATTGCTCTTAAAAATATTTCTACAATGCCAGCTAGAGTGAAATGTGCGGTGCTTGCTTGGCATACATTGAAAGAAGCTATAAGAAAAAAAGAGAGCAATTTTTAACCCTATACATTTTTAAAAAAAATATATAGGGTTCCAAACTAGAAAATTGACTTACACAAAGGGATATGTTTCCAAAGCTGAAGGTAGATTTAAAAACTTTGTGTAAGTCTTAGTGAAGGGTTTTAAGACAACCTTAGCACCTTCGAGTTGTCTGAGCACAGCGAGTTTCTCGAAGGTCCTTAGGTCGTCTAAAACACAAGCTTTAGACTGACTAAAAGTTTTTAACGGACTGAAGCTTGGAAACATAGTCCGGGGTGTAAGTCAATTTTCGGTCTTGTAACCCTAGAAATACTTTTTATTATTACCTAAGCTTTAAAAGTCTATTTTTTAATTGTTCCTCAATGTTTTGAAGTTCTACTTCAGCCTCTTTACGTTTTTGACGTCCTTCTGTTTGTATACGAAGCACTTCATCAAGAGTGGAAATTAATGATTCATTTGTTTGACGAAGAGTATCAATATCGACAATTCCACGTTCAGATTCTTTAGCTGTTTCTATAGTTGACATTTTAAGAGTTTCTGCATTCTTACGTAAAAGTTCATTTGTCATATTTGTTACCTCGCTTTGAACTTTAGCTGCATTGCTGGAATGGGCAACTCCAAGAGCCAGTACAATTTGACTTTTCCAAAGAGGAATAGTATTTACAATAGTAGACTGTATTTTCTCAGACATTAAAGAATCATTATTTTGAACTAAGCGAATTTGAGGAGCCATTTGAAGAGAAATCATTCTAGTTAGCTCCAAATCATGAACTTTTTTCTCGAAGCGGTTACAAAGGGCTACAAAATCATTTGTTGCCTGTGCATCCTCAGGAAGTCCACTGGCTTTTGCTCTTTCAACTAGGAGAGGAAGCTCTTCTTTCTCCAATTTTGCAAGTTTCTTTTTTCCAGCTAAGATATACATAGAAAGCTCTTTAAAATATACCTTATTTATTTCATACATTTTATCAAGCATAGCAATATCCTTTAAAAGTTGTATCTGATGCTTTTCAAGAGTGGTGCAAATTTTGTTTATATTTCCTTCAACTTTATCATACTTTGCTTTCATATGAGAAAACTTTTCCGTAGTTTTCTTAAAAAAGCCTAAAAAGCCTTTTTTCTCTTCTGAAGCATCAAAGTTTTTTAGCTCGCCTACTACATTAGAGAGCATTTCACCTATTTCACCTAATTCCTTAGTCTTTACATTATTTAAAGCAGTCTCGGAAAAGTCTGCAATTTTCTTTTGAGCACCTACTCCATACTGTAGAATTGAATTTGAGCTAGTTATGTCAATTTTATTAACAAATTCATCCACCATCTTTTTTTCTTCTTCTGTTAAATAGCTATCATCAAGAACTTCCCCCTGTGTATTTTCCTCTTTTACCTTAACAATAGGAGCTTCCTCTTGAAAAGGTTCAAAGGTTAAGCTTGGTACCACATCAATATTTTCTTTGAATTCGTTATTCACTTTCAATTTCCCCTTTTTGTTTTAATATTATTTTTCAAAATCATTTTTAGTAAGTCCTTCTTGTGTAAACAGTGTTTCAAGTACAGAAATATCTGTAGAAATATCTAAAGCTACTTCTCCAAATAAATCATCTAACAGCTTTTCGAAAGCAATATTTATAGTATCTATGGTTTTTTCAATTTCATTTTTTGCATTCTTTATATTATCACCTTGAACTGGCTGGTCATTTAGCTCTTTATATGCATTGACTAACTTTAAAGTTATAGGAAGATAATGATTAGTAAATTTGTTAACCTCAGGCAGCTTTTTAGGATTATTCCCTACATAATTAAATATTTGGCTCGCAATATTTTGAAGTCTATGCAATTTTGTTGAGATTTCTTCTTTTTGTATAGCATCACTTACACTTTTTATCTGCTCAATATAGTTCTTTCCAAGTTCAATTACATATCTTAACTCTTTTTTTTCTGGATCATTTATTTCTTCATTTAATTCCTCTTCATTACGATGCTTAAGAGCTTCTTGTGAATCCAAATAGTTCTCATAAACTTTGTCATTTAACAGGAAGTAGGTCTGTTTATCGTCAATATGTGCTTGAGGAAACATGTCTAAGTCAATCATTTTCCTTAAATCTTTTACAACAAATTTATTCTTCATTTTTATGGATGCAGCTAATTCTTCTATGGAACAATAATTTTGACTACCTAGGGTTCTTACATACTGTTTAAAACGCTTTACTCTTTTTCTTAAATGCACACCTCTTAAAGCTAAGCCCATGCAGAATACAAAAAGAAAACAGAATTCCCAAAGTAATAAAATTAGCCTCAGAAAAAGCTATAAGAAAAGAAGTAAATATTGAGTATATAGTTAACATAGAACCAAATGCTGCGCAGCCTATAAATCCAAATATCATATAAAGTATTCCCGATATGCTTCCGGCTGGTCTTTTAGAAATATACATTTGTACTTCATTTTTGTCCTTTGAGGTTACATCTGTAATATTTCTAAATTTATAATACCCTTTATTTTTGATTTTTTCATTAAAATGCTGTGACTTATTCTTTAAATTTGTTTTTACTTCATTTAAAGTGCTCTCAGTTTTATTATTAATATCATCTTTTATTCTAGCAAAATCTATAGCGTCGAATGTATTTTTTAATGTATCTTTAATTTGATCTTCTAAATCAGAAAAATCCCTTTTTCCCATGCTCATGCCTCCAAATTATTTTCTCGTAACTCATTATAGTTGTAATAATATTTTGGCTTTATTATATATCATTCTTGTGTAAATTACAATTTGTAACAATAACCTATTATATCTATCCATTTTTCATTTTAAGCTTTGTATTGTAATGTGTAGACAATTTTATTACAGAATTATTTACGAACTAGATAAAGTAGGAAGAATAAAGTTATAATTTTATTAGTAAAAATTAAATATATTATATGAATATTAGGAGAATAGAAAATGAAAAATTATATATTGGATGATTTAATTAAATCAGTTAAAATACAAAATCTTCACGTTCTTAATGTAGTTGTAAGAAAGGATGGGGATATAATTGCTGAACATGATTTTGAAGAAGAAAAATCAATTCTTTTATGGTCTGTAAGTAAGACATTTACATCTATGGCAATTGGTATTGCAGAAAAGGAAGGATATTTTAGATTAAATGACAAAGTCGTAGATTATTTTGCAGATGATGTTATACAGATAAATGATAACTTGAAGAAAATGACCATTCATGATTTGCTTTGTATGGGTACAGGACATGCAAGATGTCCTGTGGAAAAAGCAATGAAGGAAAACAAGCCACTTCATGATATTAGCAAGCTTTTCTTTGAGGAGCCTGTTGTTTTTGAACCGGGTACACATTTTTTATATAATAATGCTGCAACTTATATGCTTTCAAAGCTTATTAGCATTACAACTGGATATAGTTTGAAAGAATATTTAATGCCTCGTATTTTTAAGCCATTAGAAATACCTGAGCCACAATGGGATTCTGATGTAAATGGTATACCATTTGGATGTTCAGGATTATATTTAACAGCACGAGAGTTATCAAAATTTGGCCAGCTCCTGCTTAATAATGGTGTATGGAAGGAAAAACAGCTTATACCTGCAGATTATATTGCACAGGCTACAAAATCCCAAATTGATACATCTGAATTTAATGAGTATTTTGCAACTGTTGATCACAAGCAAGGCTACGGTTATCAAATATGGATCAATTCATACCCTAATTCCTATCGAATGGATGGATTGTATGGACAATATGTAGTAATGCTGCCAGATAAAAATGCAGTGGTTACCTACGTTTCAAATGAACCATCAAATATGACAGGAGTTCTAGAGTTAACATGGAATACAATAGTTGATAAACTATAATTTAAAGATTGCAGGAGAAGAACTGTTTAATAAAGTGAAACTTGAATCAGATGGGGTTTTAACCCCATCTGATTCTTAGCTGAACGAATCCAGGGATGTAGCCGCTCTTTACTCCCTCTTTTAGAAAAGCAGATATCCCAAATCTGTGATTTGGTGATAGTCGCTTTCACAGAGTGCGAGGGAGTATTAGAGCGGGTAGTCATCGGATAAATAGTATTAATAACAAGAGAGCCAATAGTTTTTTATTGGCTCTTAGGGTATTAACGTATAAAATTAGTAACAGCTCGAGTTTCTTTTTCTGGTAATTTAATTCCCGCTTCCTTACCAGCATGTATACAGTTTAGAAGCCAAGCCATGTTTTTACCTAGTGTTCTCATTGTTTGCATTCCCTCGAGATCTTGTCTTACTTCTTCAGGAGTGTTTCCATGAACCATATTCCAGTACTGGGAGGATACAATAGGCATATTTGAAATGGTAAAATACTTATTTAACTGTTCAAAAGCTGCTGTTGAACCACCGCGTCGGCAACTTACAATTGCAGCACCAGGTTTATATTGAAAAACATTTCCAGCATAGAAAAATCTGTCTAGAAAGGATGTTATTTGTCCAGATGCACTTGCATAATGTACAGGGGAACCAAAAACAAAACCATCAGCATCTTTAGCTTTCTTTAAAGCAACATTCACAGAATCATCATCAAATACACATAGACCGTCAGTATTGGAGCAGCCACCACAAGCCATGCAACCACGAATAGGTTTGCTTCCAACATGAAAAATTTCTGTTTCAATGACCTTAGTTTCTAACTCTTTTGCTACTTCAGTTAGGGCAGTATAAGTGCAGCCATTAGCTTTAGGACTTCCATTAATGAGTAATACTTTCATTATTATACCTCACTTTAATTTTATATTTATTATAGCTTTATACTATTTGGGTATGTTATTATTTTAAAATGCAAGTATTAGTTTTACAAGCACACACATTTATGTATTATAGTACCTAGAAGGATACCGTGGAAAGGAAAAATATAAAATATAACTAACCAAATTTGATAAAGTGCACTTTAATAAAATATTTTGGAAAGAAATTTATTATTTAGAAAATGGAGTTTAAGAAAAAGATGATAAAAATACGCAAGATAAATAAAAATATTATAATTGTTGTAATGCTATTTATACTAATTATAACAGGTACTGTTGCAAAGGCTTATGATGGGCCAAAAGCAAATAAAGAGAATAATATATCTAAGGTCGATAGTGACGCTGCAGCAATACATGGAACTGTTATTAAAATTTATTTTGATAGAATACAAACAGATAATAATGGAGAAAGATACTGTAATGCGGATATTAGAATTTCATCTGGTAAACTTAAAGGACAGGTTATTACAGCCGAAAATTTTGTAGACGGAAACGCTACTGATGACAAGAATAATACCCAAAGTTTTGCAAGAGTTGGAGATGAAGTGTTAGTTAACATTGATCAAGATACAAAAGGTAAGATAACTAGCGCCTATATCTATGATATTGTTAGATATAAATATTTATATAAGTTAAGTGCTGTTTTTATAATTTTGCTAATACTAATTGGTGGAGTAAAGGGAATAAAATCTGTAGTAACGCTAGCTATAACTGGATTAGCAGTAACTAAAATTCTTATTCCATTAATTATGAAGGGGTATAACCCTATTATAGTTTCTGTGATTATATGTATTTTTGTAATTGTTATAAATCTTTTTATAGTAAGTGGAAGAAATAAAAAAACCTTAGCTGCAATCATTGGAACTTCTGGTGGTGTATTAATAGCAGGAACTATCGCAATTTACTCTAATTCAATTATAAGAGTAAATGGTCTTACTGATGATGAAATTCAGTCAGTAATTTATACAATACAGAATCCTAATTTTAATTTTAAAGGGTTACTTTTTGCTGGGATAATTATGGGTGCACTAGGAGCAGTAATGGATGTAAGTATGTCCATAGCTTCTGCTATGAAAGAAATTAAAGAAGCAAAGCCAGAAATGACTAAGAAAGAACTTATTAAGTCTGGAATGAATGTAGGAAAAGATATTATGGGAACTATGGCCAATACACTTATACTTGCTTATGTAGGAGGGGCCATGTATATAATAATAATGATAGCTTCGTATACTA
This sequence comes from Clostridium sp. OS1-26, assembly GCF_030915445.1. Taxonomy (GTDB): domain Bacteria; phylum Bacillota; class Clostridia; order Clostridiales; family Clostridiaceae; genus Clostridium_AM. The sequence continues at coordinate 4,984,290 of NZ_CP133264.1, read as the reverse complement.
CATCAATTTCTACTGCAATTAATCAAGATATTATTGCAGCAGAAATACTAAAAGCATTAGCAGGGAGCATAGGTTTAATTTTGGCTATACCTATTACAGCTATTGCATCAGCCATACTTATTACGAAATATGAACAAAAAAACTCGGCTGTTGACTCAGATTATAATAATTCTATAGATAACTGAGCCTAAACCTCAATTTGAGGAGCTTTCTTCAGTGAAAAAGTATTAAATGAAAATGCAAATTGAAATTTAAGTATTCTCAAATAAATTTAGAATTAGCACAAGTTGGAAACATTTTGATTATAAGTGGTTCTGATGAAGAATTAAAGCCAATTAAAGATACACAAGCAACATTTTTAGTAGATTCTATTATTGAATTTAAAGATTTTTTATTAAGTAATGGTGCTACAATTATTAGAGATTTAGAAGAAGTTCCAACAGGAATGAATATGGCTGTACAACATTTAGATGGCACTATAGTTGAGTATGTTGAACACAAGAATTGATATTAAACATTACTAAGTTATACTTCGTAAATTTATTAAAACTGGGAGTAAAAATTATTTATAAAATCTGTATACAAATAATATTTGTATTAGATAGAAAATTAGCAATTTACTAACTTAAAATGATTGAAATCTACAAACTAATTTGATTGTAGATTTCTTTATTTTTAGCTAAAAAGTATACTAATTTAAAGGAAATTATTACAATTTGTAGAATAATGGTATAAGAGAGTGCAAGGTATAACACAGTTATTATGTCTATAATGGGAAGTACAAAAAATAAATTTTATAAACTTAGCTAGGAGGGCGAGAAATAAAATGGGATTATTTGATAGGTTTAAAAAAGATAAAGTATTGAAACAGGAGTTAGATAAAAATGCGGATTTTCAATCTCTATTTCAAATTCATCTTTTATTTTGTGATAAACCAAATAAACCAGAGGCAAATATTATTAAGGAAGCCTTAAATAGAAAGTTTGGCAATATAGATATTGTATCAGGAGATAAAAGTCTGACTTCCTTTGCAGTGAAAAAATATACAGCAAAGTTTAAAGAGGGCTCTATTCCTCCACAGGTTTTGATGATGGAAGTTCAATCATTCAAACAAGAAACTATTAGTGAATTCGATAGGACACAGTTATGGGATGTAAAAGATAATGAAGAACTGCTAGATAGTTGCAAATATAGGCTGATTATTTCTGATATGATGGCAGCTGCTATGGAATATAAAGAAAGATGTGAACTGTTGGTTGGGTGGTTAGAGGTTGCGCTAAGCTTATTTCCAAGTTGTATAGCAATTTGGGTTCCATCGGCTGGGAAATTACTAACTTCGGAGCAAGTAAATAATAACAAGGTGAAGGATGAAGACAAGTTTACACATTTATGTGTAAATGTGAGATTCTTTAATATTCAGAATACAGAAGATATGTTGGTAGACACTTTAGGATTATATGCCATAGGATTGCCTGATGTTCAGTATCATTTTCATAATTTAAATCCAGATGATATAGTGGGACATGCTTATAATGTAGCGTCATATATATTTACTGCAAATGCACCAGTAAAGAATGGTGAAACTATAGATGGACTTGAAGGTGGAAAGATGAGCAGAGCAGTTAGATGGAGATGCCAATATGAGGAATCGCTGATTCAACCGGTTAGAGAAGTGATGGATATCTGCCCTGGTGAATATGCTTCAGGAACAAGACAATAGATATACTTAAGGTAAGTTTTATGAATACTGCCACTATCATCTGACAGCATTGAAATTGCAATAAACTAACTAAAAACTTCCCATCATTGATATATATTAGGCTAATAACAAGAAGTTAAAGCATATAAAGATTTTATTTAAAAAGTGTTGTCGAAGTGGTAAATGAAGTAAAGACTATTCATATAATCTTTAGACAAATAGTAATTTGAACAACAGATTGTTTTGGAGGAAACTGAAATGTTGATAAGAGTATCAGAAAAAAATATTCAAGAAGCAGCAGAGATTCATTCATTATCATGGAAAAATTCACATAAAGCATTTTGTAGTAAAGATTTTATTGAAAAGCATAATGTTGAAAATCAGATAGAATACTTACGTCAGGAGATTGAATTTGGCAAAGAGGTATATATGTTGATTGAAAACTATTCAGTTGGAATTGTATCGATTTATGAAAGTCTTATTGAAAATCTATATGTATTACCAAAGGAACAATACAAAGGATATGGAACCAAATTATTATTATTTGCAATTAGTAAGTGTAAAAGTCAACCAATATTGTGGATATTAGATAATAATGAAAGAGCATATAATCTATATTATAAGTATGGCTTTCGAAAAACGGGCAAAATTAATGTTTTATCTGATACTATATCAGAAATAGAGATGAAGAAGATGTATGGTTAAATTCCAATTTAAGGTTGAGTAATATAAATAGTAATTTGTGGGAGTGATTATAATTATGAAAGATTTTCCTAAGTTTATGAAAAAAGAGATGAACAAAGTTCCATCTAAACAACAAAATACGCCAGATATTGATGGATATTATTTTGAAGGAAAAGATGGTAGTCAAATGGCATTCTGGACGTATTATTCTGATAGAGAATCAAAAGAACAAACACATGAATTTGATGAATATACTGTTTGTGTTGCTGGACAATATATAGAAATATTTGATGGCATAGAACATGTTTTAAATCCTGGTGATGAACTTTTAGTGCCTAAGGGAACACCACATCATGGTAAATGTATTGCAGGGACTAGGACAATTCATGCATTTGGTGGAAAAAGAATTCAGAATGATTGAGAAATAAATTCCAATTTGTCTGATTGAACAAAACAAGCATAATGTCTGGTTAAGTTAATTCATGTTTTTCTTATTCAACGTAACAACTGAAAAACGAACAATTTACAAGAACACCGTATTATTTAGTAAGACTGAATTCCACGGTGCTTTTATTTCGTAATATGAAAATAAAGCGACGTAACTTTTGAATATGAAAATACAAACAATGCTCTTTGAAAATCGAATAATGCGGTGTAAAAAAATAAGTACTTATTCCTTTGTTGAAAACTTCCATATAATAATATTGAAAATATGTTATGATTTATATATGTTTAGTTCGAAGTTGTAATATATGGCAAAATAATCTTAAAAGATAAAAATGGAGGTGGAGGAATATGGACAAACAAGAAAAGCGTTTAGCAAAATGGGAAAAAATAAAAAGTAAAGGATTAATGTCATATATACTTAAAACAGGAATAATTTACTACGGATTATCTTTCTTCTTAATATGGGTATTTTTAGTCCCTTTTATAGAAAGTAGTTATACGTTTAACTTTATTTACAAAGAAACATTTACAACTAAACTAATTGTTTTTAGCATTGTATCACCTCTGTTCGGAATGCTAATGGGGTATACAGGATGGAAGGGTTTTGAAAAGAAATATGAATAGCCTTAATATAATTTAATGGCATAATCTTCATCTTTAACGTAACAACTGTGATGTTAGTATAATATTGTAGACACGAAAAGCCGAACACTTTACAATAAAGAAAAGAGAAGGAAGTGTTACAATGGCAAGAGGCAAAAAACAATATACGGAAGAATTTAAAAATACAATAATAGAATTGTACAACTCTGGAAAGACTTTAGCAGAGTTAAGTAGTGAATATGCCCTTTCTAAATCAACCATAACTGGATGGATTAAAAAAAATAAACCTGTCGCTATAGGTAAAGATACAGCAATAACAGCAGCAGATTATCAAGCAATGATTAAGAAAATGGCAAAGCTTGAAGAAGAAAATGAAATACTAAAAAAAGCTATGGGCATATTCGCAAGGAAGTAGCATCGGTATTCGAATTTATAAAAGCCAACAAGAAATATCATGATATTAAACTAATGTGCAAAGTTCTTAAGGTATCTAGGAGCTCTTATTACCAATACCTAAAAAAGAAGCCTAGCAAAAGAGATTTAGAGAATAATAACATTGCGAAAGCAATTATAGATATACACAAAGCTAGTAAAGGCCGTTATGGAGCCCATAAGATACACGCATCTCTAAATGCAATTGGTGTAACAATCAGCATAAAAAGAACTCAAAGGTTGATGAAGAAAATCGGAGTAAAATCTGTAATAACAAAGAAATATAGACCATCTACTTCTAAGCATAAAGTAGAAGAGAAAGAAAATATACTCAAAAGAGACTTTCAAGCTGAGAGCATCAATAAGAAATGGGTAACTGACATAACCTATATTCATACTATCAAGGATGGATGGTGTTATTTAGCCTCGGTTATGGATCTATATAGTAAGAAAATAATAGGCTACGCCATGTCCAAATCAATTGATACTACATTAGCGCTACAGGCAGTAAAAAATGCCGTAAGGCTTCAGAAGCCAACTAATAACCTTATACTTCACAGCGATTTAGGCTGTCAGTATATAAGCTCCGCCTTTAAAGAATATATAGTAAGCACTAATTTGATCACTCACTCTTTTAGCTCTAAGGGATGTCCTTATGACAATGCTTGTATTGAATCTTTTCATGCATCCCTTAAGAAGGAGGAGGTAAATCTTGTTACATACTTAGATTTTAATTCTGCTAGGCTTGCTATTTTTGAATATATAGAATCCTGGTACAACATAAGAAGATTGCATAGCAGCATTGGATATATGACTCCACAAAAATGTGAAGATTTAGCTAGAAAATCTTCATAATTTGTTCAACTTTTGGTGTCCAAGATATTGACATAGATCCACTGAAAAAACGAATAATTTATTAGAGCACCGCATTATTCAGTTTGAATTTTGTGGTGTTTTTGTGTCGCATTTCAAAAACTATGTGACGTAACTGTATAGAAAGAAGATATGAACAATGCTCTTTAAAAAGTGGATAATATGGTATTTGATAAGTTACAAAGTTAAAGTGACTAATACAAAAATTTCAATAATGTGATATAATTTGTATATAGATTAATTCATAGTTTAGTTTCAAAGTATCAAAATACTATATATTAGGTAATTAAAAAATTATATGTTTAAAGAAACATCATAGAAAGAAGCTAGATGTTAATTTATAAAATTTAGGAGTGAAATGATGCTGATTTATAAAAAAATTATGAGACAGAAGATAGAACAATTTATTAGGGATTTTAAGTATTCATCAAGTTTATTTGAGGATTTAAATAAGAAAAATAATTTGATTCATGCTGGTGAATATGGTTCATATAGAGAGAATATATGTAAAAAATTACTAGAATTTGCTATTCCCTCAAAATATCAAATTTCTTCAGGATTCATATTAAATCCCCAGGATGAGGTTAGTACTCAGATAGATATTTTAATATATGATTTTAACAATACACCATTAATAGAGATTGATGAAAATACGAAATTTTTCCCTACAGAAACTGTTATTGGTATTGGTGAAATAAAATCAACGTTGGATAAAAATGCCTTATTTGAAGCCCTTATTAAATTAGCAAAAAATAAAGCTATTAGAAAAATTCAAAATCCATGTAGGTTAGTAAGTAAAACCACTGGGGAACTAAATTACAATAATCCTTATGAGTTGCCATTTTCATTTCTAATATGTGAAAGTATAAAAAATTTTAATTCAAATATTATAGATGAAATTGAAAGTTTTTATGAGAAAAATGGCATTGAGAGTTGTTTCAAACATAATGCGATTTTGAGCATAAATGATGGACTATTTATTTATAGTGATAGTAATTATAAATTAAAAAAGATTTATAATATTGATATTGACAAAGAGTTTTTATATTTTCCTAGGTATGGTAGTATTTCCTTTGATGATCAGCTTATTTGTAGTAATAGCACTAATAACCACATAATTAAATTTTTAGTATCATTGTCAAACTTCATATTTAATGTTCAAGAATTCTATCCAGAAATAGGTGATTATTTAGAACTAACAGATGAAGAAAAAGGGACAATAACTAAAGAGATGTTTAATAAGATGCTACCTTATATAAAAAATGTAACATAATACTAAATTAGTGGTAACTCGCTTTATTGCAGACATTATATGATTAAGATACATAAAAATTATAGTGAATTTTGGGTAAATAGTAAAAATACACAAAGTGCCGTATTATTTATAAGTGAATTTTATGGTGTTTTTTATATCGTACTTCAAAGACTATGTGTAAGGTCAAGAGCAGAAATGCTCTTTTTATTTTATTTTTTATTAGATTAATGCTTAATATGAAAAATAGTGTAACGTAACTATTGAACTTGAAAATGTAAACAATGTCTTTGAAAATCGAATAATGTGGTGTTGAAAATACCTATGTTTTCTGCAAAGCAATGAAGATATATAGATATCATGGTATAATTTTCATGATATGTGCCTCCAGTAGTAGTTACATTAAAGGACAGATATGATAATATGGTTGAAAATTTGCTAGAGCAGGAAAAGGTTAATGGCTATGAGTGTAAACCAGAGTATAGAGGCAATAGTTTTATTCCTTGTTCTTTAACTGTTATAGCAAAGAAAGATGGAGAAGAAGTCTTTACTGAAAACATAAAAATATGGTAAGTAAATTCAAATTTATATATGTTTAAATGTTAACAAAGAAGGGATAGAGTCAAAATGAAAATTGAGATTACTGATGAAATAAAGAGGCAAGATGAAGATATTATTTTTCAAGGTTTATTAGAATATAATTTAGCGAGAATTGAAGATAAAAATCCAAAGGATTTAGGCGTTTATTTACAAGATGAAAGAGGGAAAAAGATTGCTGGTCTAATTGGAAATACACATGGTAATTGGTTGTTTATAAAATTCCTATGGGTAAGTGAAGAATTAAGGGGCCATAATATTGGAAGTAATATTTTAAATCAGGCAGAAAAAACAGCGAAAGAGCGTGGTTGCAAGTATTCATTTTTAGATACTTTTAGTTTTCAAGCACCTGAATTTTATAAAAAGCATGGGTACAAAGAAGTGTTTGCATTAGAAAACTATCCTGTCACGGGAAAACGCTATTATTTTACTAAAATTCTTTAAACATAAAGATAAATTCCAATTTGTCTGACTGAACAAAATGAACGTAATGTGTGGTTGAGTCGATGCGTATATTTGATATTATTGTAAAACTAATAAGTTCTACACTTCTGATTAAAAGAATGTAGGACTATTTATACTAAAAGAATTTATATAATTATATTAATACATAAAGTCATATTTGTAAATTAATGCGTCAAGTTTTTAGAAAATTGATTAAAGGGAGTGAGTTATACTATGACTATGTATCGTACAGACAAAAAAGTTGATTATGATAAGTTAAAAACTTTATTTAATGAGGTAGGATGGACTGATAAAACCGATGATATTAATAGATTAAAAACTATGGTAGAAAATTCTCAAATAGTAGTTACTGCATGGGATGAAGAAACAATGATTGGATTTGCCAGATGTACAACTGATTATGTATTTAATGGACAAATAAATAATGTAGTAGTTGATTCAAAATACAGAAGAAAAGGTATTGGTAAAGTTTTAATAAATACGATATTAGATAGTAGCAAACAAGTTACATACATGCTAAGGGGAGATATTGAAAATGAGAAATTCTATAGAAGTTTAAGTTTCGAAGATGGTCCAATATCTTTGATTTATAAACGAAAAGAATAAGATAAAAAATTAAAGAGTTGTAGCACATTATTCTTATTATATTCATTAATCATAGATTTATAATATCTAAACAATAGTTTTGTTAGACGAACTAAAATTGTTTATAATGATGGGAGCAGAAGTGCTCTCCTTTCTTTTAGAAGTATAAATAAATTTCGTGTTCATTGTTAATTTATGGTATAATTAATATGTAAATACTTAGGAATTTAATTTATGTTCATAAGTTATTGAATAGTGTTAATTATTAATAATGCGAGGAGTAAGTTTATGGATAATCAAGAAATCCATGATGAGTTAAATTCTGTTGAGGTTAAAACACTAGATAGACCTAAGGGAATACGTGGATGGTTAATACTTGTAATGTTACAGGTTTTTAGTAACTTTCTTAATTTGTTTATGTCATTACAATACAATTTAACTATTTTAGATAATTCGAAATTATTAAATACCTTAGCGAATCCAAGTCATCTATACTATAGCCCTAACTGGAAACCCGTAATTTTATTTGAAACTATAATTGAAATGGGGTTATTAATTTACATTGCCATTACTCTTATATTCTTTTTTAATGCTAAAAAAAGGGCAATTAATATGATGATAATTTTCTATATTTTGTTAGCCATATATCCTATTGCTGTAGTAATTGCTAGAAGTCAGGTGCCATATTTGACTCAAGAATATACTAGAGAGGATTATATTAAGCTAATATCATCTGTAATAGCGTCTCTTATTTGGATTACTTATTTTATAAAATCTAAGAGGGTAAAAAACACCTTTATAAATTAATTTAGTTCGCATTCTTCTTAAACAGCGGAGTAAAAATTATTTTAAAATCTGTAGACAAATAGTAATTTGAAGTATGGACTATTTATATAACCTACATTAGGGAGTGAATTTTTAATGATAATTCTAATTGCTGGTAGTTCACATACAGGAAAAACACTTTTAGCCCAGAAGTTACTTAAAAAATATGGTTATCCATATCTATCTATAGACCATTTGAAGATGGGTTTAATTCGCAGTGGACAGACTATCCTTACTCCGGAAGATGATGACCTATTAACAAATTACTTATGGCCGATTGTAAGGGAAATGGTAAAAACTGCAATAGAAAACAATCAAAATTTGGTTGTAGAGGGGTGCTATATTCCCTTCAACTGGAAGGATGATTTTAGCGATGAATATCTTGAGCACATTCAGTATTATTGTCTTGTAATGACAAAAAAATACATTGATAATCACTTTTCAGATATTAAAGGATATGAAAATATAATAGAGGGTCGCCTTGATGATTCATTTTTAAGTCCAGGAATGCTGATAAAAGAAAATGATTCTAATTTAGAAATGTGTAAAAAATATAGATGCGATTATATTCTGATTGATGACGAATACAAGGTAGATGTTGAACTATAATTTTCATTTACCATAGAGGTTATGAGCATAACCTCAGCCCGTCAAATTCCAATTTAAGGTTGAGTATTATAAATAGTAATTTGATAGTATGATTTATAAAAAATATAACTGAAAAAGAGGTATGAATTATGATAAAACCAATTGTAAAAGATATATTGTTTTTAGGACAAAAATCAGAAGATGCAACTATAAATGATATAGTAGTAATTGATGATTTAATAGATACATTAAGTGCAAACCTAGAGAATTGTGTTGGATTGGCTGGTAATATGATTGGAATAAAAAAGCGTATATTGGTATATACGGTAGGCAATCTTATTGTGCCTATGATAAATCCAGTTATATTAAATAAAGAAAAGATTTATGAAACTGAAGAGAGTTGTTTATCTTTAATTGGCTTTAGAAAAACAAAGAGATATGAAATGATAGAAGTTGAGTATCTTGATAGAAATTTCAAGAAGCAAAAGCAAGTGTTTACTGGATTTATAGCACAAATAATTCAACATGAAATGGATCATTTTGAAGGTATAATAATCTAATTCAATAATTAAAATATGAAGTAATTATTAGCCTAGAGGTCATTGAGAATCATGTGAACTTAATAAGTGAGGTTTTGCTCTGATCATTAATTAATAATGATTAGGGCTACTGTTATTTAGAAACATAGTATATACTTGATTTGAAGAGAAATTGATATTTTAAAAGAAAGAGAGCGAAAAAATGGAGCAGTTTTTTAAAGCAATAGAGGAAAAGATAAGAAAGTCAGGATATCATGGAGAAGTCAGTGGCGAAGAAATCTACGCTGAAATAAGTGATGAGGCCGAGGATCAAGAAGAAGGAAGTTACTTATTCATGAAGAAGCAAAATGATGATATCATGTTCGAATACAGAGTGGATATTTTAGAGGACAATATTAATTTAGCAACTCTCACGATACATACACCAGAGAGAAAGTACTTTATTGATTTTGATGCTGAATAGATAGACGTATTGGGGATGGAGTATGTTACTGGTAAAATAAAATTGAAGCAATAATAAAAAGAAATTCTGAAATTTTTGCATAAATTTAAAGACAAATTCCAATTTGTCTAACTGAACGAGATGAACATAATGTGTGGTTGAGTTGATGCGTATATTTCTTACGTTGTTGAATAACTGTAGAATATTGTACATTACTAAGAGTAGAAATGGTCTTTTCCTTTCAGGATAATACTTTTATGATAGTATTAATAATAATGATTAATTTTTTGTGGTAAGAAAATTATACTTCAAGGCTTGGCTTTATCCATTATTTATATAAAGAAATATTTATCTATGGAAACCACCTATAAATAACTACTTTGATAGAAATTTGTTTTTTAACATTTTATATTTTATAATGTTGGGAAGGTGGTGATACATTGTGAGTTTATTTTCTAACCAAGTTTTAAGTCAATTTAGTGATTTAGATTATGAGGTTTATAATTTTATATTAAAAAATAGTGAAAAAATTGCCTATATGACTATTAGAGAGGTAGCTAATGAAGCTCATGTTTCAACTACTACTATCACTAGATTTTGCAGGAAATTGAATTGTGATGGATTTTCTGAATTCAAAGTGAGATATAAGCTGGAATTAGACAAGAGTAGTAATCGCCCCAAAAAGTATGATTCTTCAATAGTTATGGATTTCTTACAAAGAGCAAATACTGAAGCTTTTCAAAATCAGCTTGATAAAATCGCAAATATTATAGCGTCAAAGAAACATGTTATTTTTTTAGGTGTAGGTAATTCAGGAATAATTGCTGATTATGCTAGCCGATATTTTTGTAATGTTGGAATTTTTTCTACAGGAATCAACAATCCAATGTTTCCAATAAATCTAGAAGTACCAGTTGAAACCATAATAATTACCTTATCTGTTGAGGGTGAGGTTGAGGTTTTGGTTCAAAATTCTGAAATATTGAAAAGAAGTAAGGCCACGGTAGTGTCTATAACCAATAGTAAGAATAGCACACTAGCAAAAATGTCAGATTATAATATTTCATATTATATACAAAGGGAGTTAGCCTATGAGAATTCATGGGTGAAAGTAGATATAACTTCACAAATTCCAGCAATGTACATAATTGAAGCTTTAGCTAAGTTAACTATATTAAAAAAGCAAAGTATGAAAACACCTTCAGAGTGTTAAAAACCCTCCTTAAAAAATTAAGGGGGGTTTTTGCTGTCCAAAAAACACTTTGTTTTTTAGGTGGAACATGTAACTAAACAGTCCTCTTTGTGACTATAAGCGCTATAAATATTCTAAGGATTAATAGTTTGAATTATAATATGGTCATAGAAAGGTAGTGATGAATATGAAAAAGAATTTGAAAATAGTAACTATTGGTGGAGGATCAAGTTATACACCAGAATTAATAGAAGGTTTTATAAAAAGAAAAGATGAATTACCAATTAAAGAATTATGGTTAGTAGATATTGAAGCTGGAAGAGAAAAACTAGAGATTGTTGGTAATTTAGCAAAGAGAATGGTTAAAGCAGCAGGGCTAGATTGGGAGATTCACTTAACATTAGATCGTCGTAAAGCACTAAAGGATGCAGATTTTGTTTCTACTCAACTTCGAGTAGGGTTATTAGATGCTCGTATTAAGGATGAGAGAATTCCTTTATCCCATGGAATAATTGGACAAGAGACCAATGGTGCAGGAGGAATGTTTAAGGCATTTCGCACAATTCCTGTAATATTAGATATTGTGGAAGATATGAAGGAACTTTGTCCAAATGCATGGTTAGTTAATTTCACCAATCCATCTGGAATGGTGACAGAAGCAGTTATTCGTTATGGTCATTGGGATAAAGTAGTAGGCTTATGTAATGTACCTATTATGTGTAGTAAAATTGCAGCAGGAGCTTTAAAAGAAAAAGAGGAAGATTTATTCTTCCGTTTTGGAGGATTAAACCATTTCCATTGGCATCGTGTATGGGATAAAACAGGAATAGAAAAAACAAAAGATGTAATTGAAGCTGCATATACATCCCCTGAGGGATTGGTGAAGGCTTTAGAAGGAGTTAAGAGTCCAATAAATCCAAACAATAATCCTGATGAAAATGGTGAGCAAAAAGCTGGAGTTCAAAATATCCCTAATATTGGATTTTTACCAGAACAAGTTCGCAATTTAGGAATTATACCATGTATGTATCATAGGTATTACTATATTACAGATGATATGTTAAAAGAAGAGCTAGAAGCTTTTGAGAAAGGTGAAACTAGAGCAGAAGTAGTAAAACGGACAGAAGCAGAATTATTCGAACTTTACAAAGATCCTAACTTAAGTATAAAACCACCACAACTTGCAAAACGTGGAGGAGCTTACTATTCTGATGCAGCATGTGAATTAATTACTTCCATATATAATGATAAGCGTAGCCATATGGTAGTAAGTACGAAAAATAACGGTGCTATCTCTGACCTACCAGATGATGTAGTTGTTGAAGTAAGTTCTATCATTACTTCTAATGGGCCAGTTCCACTTTCATGGGGATCCTTTGACTCTTCAAGCAGAGGATTGTTACAACATATGAAAGACATGGAGTTAACCACTATTAAAGCTGCGGTAACAGGAGATTATAGTACTGCGTTACAAGCATTTACAATTAACCCACTTGTTCCAAGCGGGAAAATCGCACAAACAATTTTAGATGAAATGTTAGTTGCACACAAAGAATATTTACCTCAATTTAAGGAAAGAATAAAATTTTTAGAGGACAAGAATAATTAATTTTGTATGTCTTTGCAAATAATTACGGGCTGTCTCAAAATAGAAATTAATTTCTATTTTGAGGTGGCTTTTATTTTTTCTATAGAAACGGAAATCTTAATACCAGCAAATGATTCAGTGAAATTAAAGTGGTTATGATTCCTAAAGAAGAGAAATTACAATGAGTTATATAAATAATAATGTTAGTTTTTATAACAGTGCTCATTAATTGTACAAAAGTATTTACAAACCACATGTTTACATAAAATGTGATATTGTTATAGAATTTTTATTGAAACCACAATATAGAACTATAGTTGTATTTTAGAATATTTAGATGTATATGTATAAAATGGAAGATAATTTTTTAGCTTAAAAGTTGAGACAAGAATTCTGTTTATGTCATATGATATTGGTACATGCTTGTTTACATCATAATATTAAAATCTATAACAATGCAAAAACTTGAAAGAAAGAGGAAAAGGAAGCATGTTGAAAATAAAGTCATCAAATGCCTATGCGTTTAAGGTTTTCGGTCTTGTAATTATTCTTATAGTAACTATTATAACTTCTTTCAAACTAGGACGATATCCTATCTCAACAAAAGATCTTCTTGCTATTCTGGTCTCCAAATTCTATCCTATTAATCATTTTTGGACGGATCAAACTGAAGCTATTCTCTTAAATGTCCGTCTGCCACGCATTATTTTGGCTTGTCTGGTAGGGTGTTGCCTTTCTGCTGCAGGAGCAGCCTATCAGGGGATTTTTCAAAATCCGATGGCGGCACCGGATGTTTTAGGAGCTTCAGCCGGTGCTGCCTTTGGTGCAGCATTAGCTATCTTATGTTATGGAAACAGCCAGATGATTACAATCAGTGCCTTTTGTTTCGGGTTGCTTTCTGTTGCTCTGGTTTACTTCATCGGAAAGAGGGCTAAGGGCAAAAATATATTGGGATTAATCCTATCAGGAATTATGGTCGGATCACTTTTTTCAGCAGGAACCTCTTATATCAAATTGGTTGCAGACATCAATGATCAGCTTCCTCTTATCACATATTGGTTAATAGGTAGTCTTGCGGGAGCTAAAATGAGTCAGGTTAAATTTGTAATTATTCCTATGGCAGTAGGCCTTATTGTTCTGTTTCTTTTAAAATGGCAGCTAAATGTTCTCACCATGGGCGATGATGAGGCAAGAACTATGGGTGTAAATGCCAGGCGAATTCGTCTGATTGTTATTATTTTTGCCACCATGGTAACAGCAGCCAGCGTATCAGTCAGCGGCATTATTGGATGGGTAGGTTTGGTGATACCTCATCTGGCACGAAAAGTTGTAGGAAACAATTACAAACATCTGATGCCTGCTTCTATGCTACTCGGAGCGATTTTTCTTCTGCTAGTAGATGATGTTTCAAGGAACTTGCTGGCTGTAGAAATTCCGCTGGGCATCCTTACTGCATTTATTGGAGCACCTTTTTTCATCTATCTTATTACAAGAAAGGAGGAAACATATTGAGTATTGAAGTATCCAAGCTTTCTTTTAGCTATGGAGACCATCTGATCTTTGAGGATATTAGTTTTACAGCTTATGATAATCAGTTGTTATCCATTATAGGATCAAATGGAGCAGGAAAAAGTACAATGTTTCGTTGCATACTTGGCTTATTAAATGGCTACAAAGGAAAAGTTCTTTTTAATGGCATTGATATTAAAGACCTTAGTGCAAAGGAAATGGCCAAGCTAGTTGCTTATATTCCTCAATCTCATTATCCATCCTTTAATTTCAGTGTTTTTGATATGGTGCTTATGGGTACCACTACTCAGGTCTCTAGCATTTCAAGCCCAGGAAAAAAACAGATTAAGCTTGCTTTGGCGGCTTTAGAGAGAATGGGGATTGAGCATCTGAAAAACAGGGGCTACACTCATATAAGTGGTGGTGAAAGGCAGCTTGTTTTAATTGCTCGTGCATTGGTACAGGAGGCTAAAGTTCTAATTATGGATGAACCTACAGCAAATTTGGATTTTGGTAATCAGGTTCGTGTTATGAGTGAGATAAAATCTCTAACTAGAGATGGGTATACTATTATTCAATCGACACACAATCCAGAACAAGCCTTTCAGTTTTCAGATGCTGTACTAGCACTTAAAAACGGAAAGATACTGGCAAGTGGTGCACCTGCTGATATTTTTACAGAACCATTGATTCAAACACTATATGGTATAGACGTTGAAATGCAGACTTTATACGGAGGTAAGGTAAAAGTTTGTATACCAAAATGCGTTATTTCTTGAAGGCTATGACTATTCTTAATATGGTCTTAATTATACTTTAGTTATTTAGGGGGAATTAAAATGAGAAAGAAAAAACTCTTCGCGGCTCTGCTAGCGCTTTGTCTTATGATATCTACGCTAGCTGGTTGCAGCAAAAGCACTGTGTCAACAAATAAGAGTGAAAGTGTGACTTTTACAGACTCTGCAGGACGCCAGGTAAAACTTCCAGCAAAGATTACCAAGATTGCAGCATCTGGTTCTCTTGCTCAAATTGTGCTTTTTGCTTTGGCTCCCGATATGCTTGTAGGAGTATCAGACAAATGGTCCACAGAATCTAAAAAGTATCTGGATTCAAAATATTACAATCTTCCTGTAATTGGACAGTTTTATGGTGGTAAAAACTTGAATATTGAAGAAATTGCCAAGCTAAGTCCACAGGTTGTTATTGATGTTGGAGAAGCTAAATCTACCATTGTGGAAGATATGAATAGTATCTCAAGCAAGGTCAATATTCCAACTATACATATTGATGCAACCACAGCTACTATGCCTGAGACTTATAGAACACTTGGTAAACTACTGGGCAGAGAAGCACAAGGAGAAGCTCTAGCACAGTATTGTGAACAAACCTATAAAAAAACCCAGGATATTATGAATGCTGTAGGCGAGAATGGCAAGGTTAAAGTTTTATACTGCTCCGGCAATGACGGCCTTAGTGTACTTGCAAAAGGTTCTTTCCATGCTGAGATTTTGGATAAGGTTAGTAACAATGTTGCTGTTCTTAAAAAGTTCTCCAGCAAGGGAAGTGGAGATCCAGTGGATATGGAGCAGATTGCTTTATGGAATCCTGATGTAATTCTCTTTGCTCCAGGTAGTATTTATAGCACTGTGGCAGATAATCCAGCATGGCAGAAGCTTGATGCAATTAAAAATGGAAAATACTATGAAGTGCCAAATGGTCCATATAATTGGATGGGTAATCCGCCATCAGTAAATCGTTATATGGGAATGATCTGGATTACGCAGTTATTATATCCAGAAAAAGCTCAGTATGATGTTTATAAGGAAGCAGCAAAATATTATGAATTATTTTATCACTGCAAGCTGACAGAAGATCAGTATAAAGCTTTGGTAGGAAATTCTTTGCTCAAAAAATAATAGCTAAAATAACAAGAATAACAAAATTATGTGATGTCATAATTTGTTATTCTTATTACTTATATGAGGAGGATTGAAATGAAACTTATAACTGTTGCTGGACCCCCATCTTCAGGAAAAACCTCTGTTATTTTAAAGCTGATTGAATGTATGGACATGCCAAAGGGAAGTGTTGGAGTTGTAAAATTCGATTGTCTTACTTCCTTTGATAATCTACGATATATTGAAGCAGATATTCCTGTAGAGACTGGGTTTTCTGGAAAGATATGTCCCGACCATTATTTTGTTAGCAATATTGAAGATGCTGTGCAGTGGGGAGTACAATCCGGCTTTGATATGCTGATAACAGAGAGTGCTGGTCTATGTAATCGCTGTTCACCTTACATTAAAGGTATACTTTCAGTGTGTGTAATAGACAATTTGTCAGGCATAAACACTCCACGAAAGATAGGTCCTATGGTGAGATTTGCTGATATTATAGTAGTAACAAAGGGGGACATTGTTTCCCAAGCGGAACGTGAGGTATTTGCTTTTAATATAAAACAGACTAACTCATCTGCAAAGATTGTATTTGTTAACGGTATTACGGGGCAGGGGACATTTTTGTTGTCAAAATATTTGAAGCAAACCAGAGATATTAATACCCTTAAAGATATGAAACTTAAGTTTACAATGCCTGCAGCAATATGTTCATATTGTACAGGGGAAACGAAAATAGGAGAATCCTATCAAATGGGAATGATGAAAAAAATGGAGTTTAAAAAGATATGACAATGGAAGAATTAATGAATTACATAAACCAAAAAAATCTTGCGGAAGTAATAGAGACATACCCTATTGCGGCAGATTTTCTTGCCAATTTTCGTTTGGATGCCATTCCAAAGAAATGTCCACTATTTCAGGCACTTGAAGAAGCAGACGAAGAAATTTTAAATGAATTTGGCTTGGACAGGCATAGTATTTTGATGAGCTTTTGTGAGTTTCTTCAAACTTTTACACAGACAGAAGCTTTGTCTACCAATGTTTCATCTATAACGATTATAGGAGGCTTTAATAAGTCAAAGGAAGCTGAAAACATCAAACTTACTATTTGTTCCGGAGAAGTTATAAGCATTGTAGGGCCGACTGGGTCTGGCAAAAGTAGACTTTTAAGTGATATTGAGTGTCTTGCTCAAGGAGATACTCCAACAGGCAGGCAAGTACTGGTAAATGGAGCGATCGTTGATGAACTTCAGCGTTTTGATATGGAAGGCAAACTGGTGGCACAACTTTCACAAAATATGAATTTTGTCATGGATTTGACTGTCCGTGAATTTTTAGAGATGCATGCAAAAAGTAGATTGACATCTAACATTGATGAGGTGGTTGAAAAGTGTTTTAAGTGTGCAAATGATTTGGCTGGTGAAAAATTTCTTAAAAATACAAAAGTGACACAGCTAAGTGGTGGACAGTCAAGAGCTTTAATGATCGCAGACACTGCTTATATAAGTAAATCACCTATTGTATTAATTGACGAAATTGAAAATGCCGGAATTGACAGGCGTCAGGCTATAGAGCTTTTGGCGAAAAAGGAAAAAATTATTTTGGTTTCCACTCATGATCCACTGCTAGCTATTAGTGCAGATAAACGTATTGTTATTAAAAATGGTGGTATATACAAAGTTATAAAAATTTCTGATGCCGAAAAACAAAGCCTTGCAGCTATTGAAAAGCTTGATAATACATTGATGATGATTCGCAGCAGGCTGCGGGAAGGTGAAATTATAACAGAAGATTTACTTAAGTAGTGAAAAGGAGTGTATGTTATGTGGGAAATATATGATGATTTGATAAATGGAATTCCAGAGGATTTTATAGTTGATGAGCTTATAACTGGAAGTGTAACTTCCTATGTTAGAAGTGGAAAGGGATCAGGAATTGCTAGTTTTCGCTCCTATGAAACTAGAATGCCTATGTTTACAAAAAATTTGATTGGAGCACCACTGCGTGAGGTAGCAGCCTGTGCAAAGTCATGGAACTTTGTTGAAGCTTCTATTGGAGTTGCTGCAATAAATGCTTATTATAATAATCCAGAAGTGGCAAGAAAAAATGGGGTGGAATTTTCAGATTCAAATCGGGTTGAGGATAGGTTATTTGATCCTTTTATTATGTCTCAAAATGATGTAAGAGGTAAAAAAGTTGCTGTGGTTGGACATTTTCCACATTTAGAAAATCTATTTGAGCCAATATGCGATCTTTCTATCATTGAATGGGAACCAGAAGACGGGGATTATCCTATATCTGCATCTGAATATTTGTTGCCTGAGTGTGATTATGTTTATATAACTTGTGCATCTATTATGGATAAAACCTTGCCTAGAATGCTTGAATTGTCAAAAAACGCTAAACGGGTTACCATGGTAGGACCTGCTACTCCGCTGGCGCCTGTGCTATTTGATTATGGAGTTGAATCACTATCAGGATTTATCATTAAAGATCATCAGCGTGCCTTTAGGGTTATTTCAGGTGCTGAAAAAGTGAGAATATACACTACCGGTCAAAAAGTTAACTTCAAAAAAAGTCAAAGGCTTGAAACTTACCCATCAGAGTATTAGAGCGGGTAGTCATTGGATAAATAAAACTTGAAAAAGATGTAGAAAAATAATAAAACAATGTATTTTAGAAAAAAATATGTTGCTTTATTATCAAATTAGTGATAGAATATATAATTGGAATCCCTGCTGTGAAAAACACAGCCGTTAGTCCAGGGGGAGGAGGTGAAATTTAATGAGAAAGTATGAAACTATATTTATATTACACCCATCATTAGACGAAGAAGCTGTTAAAGCTAACGTTGAAAAATTTAAGGGCGTAATAGAAAATGGTGGAGGAGTAGTAGATAACGTTGATGCTTGGGGTAAGAGAAAGCTTGCTTACGAGATAAACAAAATTGGCGAAGGCCACTACACTCTAATAAACTTCAGTGCTGATCCTGAATTACCAAAAGAGTTAGATAGAGTATTCAGAATTAATGACAGTGTTGTAAGACACATAATAGTTAACAATGAAAAATAAAGTTAACAATAATATGTCTGAAGCATTTGAAAAAAATTGAAAGTTTTAATCAAGAAACATACGAAAAGATATAACTCCGGTAGATGATGGAGTTATTCTATTCCGAAAGGTAAGGAGGGAGAAGCATGGCAGAAAGAGAAGGCGGAAGAAGATATTCAGGTAAGATGAGAAGAGCAAAAAGAAAAGTTTGTTCATTTTGTATGGATAAAGCTGAATTCATAGATTACAAAGATATAAATAAGTTAAGAAAATATGTTACTGAAAAAGGAAAGATTCTTCCAAGAAGAATTTCCGGTACTTGCGCTAAGCATCAAAGATCACTTACAGATGCTATAAAGAGAGCAAGAAACATAGCATTATTACCATTTACAACAGATTAATTCAAAAGCTGAAGAATATAATGTTAGATATTCTTCAGCTTTTTTATTATATATAAATATTAATGTCAAATAGAAGCTACTATAGAAACATCTTTCTATTTTATGATAATCACTAGCCTTTCCAATACAATATAACTTAAGATCTGATATATCAAAGTAAATCAAGAAGCTTAATTCTAAGCATCATTTTATAAAGCTTTTAAATTAAATGAACAATATTAAAATGTTATCGAGTTTATATTTAAGCAATTGGTACAAAATTTATAGACTATTTGATTCATGTTAGAGATATAATAACAATAAAATTAATTAGGTACCTTAAAATATTGCTTGACTTGCTCATAAAATCAGTTTATATTATAAATATAGTTAGGTACCTTGCTATATTTTAAGGAGGATTTAAATGGACAACAATACTATTGATGAAAAGGATGAAAAAATAATTATTTCATCTGATGAATTATTAATTGCACTAAACAAATTTATAAATATGTACCAAAGAAGTTTATATAGAACACGAGCTCATTATACACCTTATCGTGGTCAGGTTCGACTTTTAAATATTATAGCTCAAAACGATGGATTAAACCAAAAAGAGCTTGCTGAAATATTGGATGTCAGAGCAGCAACATTGTCAGAGCTACTAGATAAATTGGAACGTTCCAATCTTATTAGAAGGACAAAAGATGAAGTGGATAAACGTAAAATGCGTGTATTTTTAACTCCTGATGGTTTAGAGTTTTTAAAAGAATTTGAAAATCAGAATGATTTTTCAGAACAAGTATTTGAAAGCCTATCCAGTGAAGAAAAATACTCATTTTATAATACAATCAAAAAGCTTTGTACTCATTTTGAAGCACAGGCGATTCTTGAAGATTATGATTTAAGCGAACCATTACCACCTCATCTGAGAGAACACATTCCACCTCATGAAAGAGATGGGCATCATCCAAAGCCTCCATTACACCACCACAAATAAATTCTTCCGGTGATTCAAATGAATATTTTTGCTTATTTTAATTGGTACTACAAGATATAGATCTTATTTTATACTAAATATTAGAGAAGGTGACCCTATTATGAAAACTGTGGTAAATGCTTTGAATGGATTTAAAATATTTTTATTAAATAAAAATTGCGAATTTTTGATTGAAATATTAGAAAAAATAAAAACATCCTTAAAAAATGATTGTTTTTTATCCATTTCCTTATCTGCTGCTATTATAACTTCATTTTTTAACAATCCAAGTTGGAGATATTTGGATTTAAGAGTGATTATTTGCTTGTTTGAATTGATGATTATTGTGAAAGCTTTTGAAGAATATTCCTTGATTAACCACATATCGTTATTGATTTTGAAGCAGTGTAAAAACGAAAGAATTTTACTTCAAGTTTTGTGCTTGTTTGCTTTTGTATCAGCCATGTTTTTAACAAATGATGTGGCACTGATGGCAATTATTCCAATCTTAATTAATATTTCTAGGAAATGTAGTTATAATATTATTTTACCTACTATTCTTATAACAATTTCTGCAAATCTTGGAAGCTGTGCAACACCAATTGGGAATCCTCAAAATTTATACATTTTTTCTCATTATAAATTAAATGTTGAAAACTTTTTTTCTTATTCATTGCCAATTTGTATTGTAAGTTTGTCTTTACTAATTTGCATAACCTTCTTTATTAATCCTAAACAAATTTCCTTTATTGTGAATGATATCTCAATACTTAAAAAAAAGAAAATAATCGTGTTTTCAGTATTATTTGTTTTACTGGTACTTAATATTCTTGGTACTATACCTTACTTTATAACCTTGCCTATTTTAATATTGGTGACACTTGCTTTAGATAAAAGTCTATTTAAAAAACTCGACTACGGATTGCTAATTACTTTTGTTTGTTTTTTTATTTCGGTAGGAAATATATCTAACATTGTTGTAATACGTAATTTTCTAACATTTTTAACTCATACACCAGCAAGTATTTATCTGTCTGCATTGCTATTAAGTCAAATTATAAGTAATGTACCAAGCAGTATTTTGCTTGCTCCTTTTGCATTCAATTGGCATGCATTATTTTATGGAGTAACTATTGGTGGACTGGGAACTCCTATTGCTTCACTGGCAAGTATTATTTCTTACAAGATGTTGATCCTTGAATATCCTTATAAAAAGAAAGAATATCTATTGAAGTTTATTTTATTAAACTTTTTTTGTCTATCAATTATAGGATTGATTTTTTATATCTATATTCAATAGAGTGGGTTTTGTCGGAAATGTTGGCGACACCCCAAAAAGTATAGCTACAATATATACTATTTGTGAAAGATATTTTTGAAAATAAGTTATAAAATAATATAATTTGTTGAATCATAATTTCATAAATAGAATAGAAAGGTGGGTTACTACATGGAAGGAAGCCTAATAAAGCCTGAGGAATTAGTAGATGTCCTTGAAGAAAATGGTGAACTAAGTATCTACAATGGAGCAAAAGAGTTGTTTATTCAAACTGTGGATGACAAAGAGGGTTATTCCTATGTAAGCAGTACAAATGAGGAATTTGGCAGTAGCAGAGAAGCTGTGGAATGGGCAATTAATGAGCTTCATAAAAGTACTATGTAAAACTTAATTAAAGAGCAAGGTTCAACAGCCTAACAGGGCTGTTTTTTTGTTGGATTTTAACAGCGATGGTATCTTCAGGTTTTGTTCAAATAGGAAGGCTTGATGAATGTAAAATATAGGAACACTAGCAGTTAGAAAAAACTCTTGACTGATTGAAGTAAATGTGTAATAATCAATTTGAAGTTACTTACTAAATGTAACTAAGTTGAATAATTAATTAAAGTATAAATAATTAATAAAGTAAATTCATTGAATAAGGTGAGTATTTATAAGTTAGTGAAAAAAATTCTAAATAACCTACAATGTTCACAAATATATGAACCTTACATTATGGCTATGCACTACTAAATATTAATAAGCTGATTAATAATATAAAGGGGAGAGTGGAATGGATTATTTTAACCTAATGTGAGGAATTACCCCATCCTCTGTAGGCGGGAGATGGATAGCACTTGCCGATAGGCAACAAGTATGATAATCGATATTCAATTACATATACTGAAAGGTAGTGTTATCAATGAAATTAGACAATAATAATTATTCAGTATTCTTGCTAAACTATCATTTGGTATTAGTTATTAAGTATAGACGAAAAGTTATAGATGATAAAATGACGAATAGATTAAAGGATATATTTGAGTATATATGTCCAAAATATAACTTTAGAAGAATGGAATCATGATTTAGATCATGTACATTTACTCTTTAGAGGTTATCCAAATACTGATATATCAAAATTTATTAATGCTTACAAAAGTGCTAGTAGTAGACTTATAAAAAAGGAATTTTCTCAAATAAGAGAACAGCTATGGAAGGAATATTTTTGGTCAAGAAGTTACTGTCTTATAACAACTGGCGGTACTCCCATAGATGTAGTTAGAAAGTATATTGAAAATCAAGGTATGAAATGAGGTGATATTGTGCTGAAGACTTATAAATTTAGGATTTATCCTAATGAAGAACAAAGATTATATTTAAGAAAAACTTTTGGATGTACTAGATTTATATACAATAAAATGTTATCAGATAGAATTAAAGCCTATGAGGAAAATAGAGAATTAGATATTAAAAATATAAAATATCCAACACCAGCACAATATAAAAAAGAGTTTCAATGGTTAAAAGAAGTTGATAGTCTAGCACTGGCTAATGCACAATTAAATTTAGATAAAGCATATAAAAATTTTTTTAGAGATAAATCTATTGGATTTCCTAAGTTCAAAAAGAAAACTAATACTAATAGTTATACTACTAATAATCAAAATGGGACTGTATTTCTAGAAAAGGGATATATAAAAATACCTAAGTTGAAATCAATGATTAAAATGAAGCAGCATAGAGAATTCAAGAGATTAATAAAAAGTTGTACTATATCTAAAACACCTAGTGATAGATATTATATATCAATTCTAGTTGATATAGAAAATTTTGTATTGCCTAAAGTAGATAAAAAAATAGGTGTGGATATGGGATTGAAAGAATTTGCAATATGTTCAGATGGATATAGAGAACCTAATCCAAAACATCTTAGAAAATTTGAAAAAAGGCTCTCTAAACTGCAAAAAGATTTATCACGCAAGCAAAAGGGCAGTAATAATAGGAATAAAGCTAGATTAAAGGTTGCAAAATTACATGAAAAAATAGCAAATCAGAGGGCAGATTTCTTAAACAAGTTATCAATTAAACTAATTAGAGAAAATCAATCTATAGTAATTGAGGACTTAAAAGTTAAGAATATGCAACAGAATCACAAATTAGCGAAAGCTATAAGTGAAGCTAGTTGGTCGGAGTTTAGGAGAATGTTAGAGTATAAAGCAGAGTGGTATGGAAGGGAAATAATAATAGCTCCATCAAACTATGCTAGTAGTCAACTATGTTCAGAATGTGGTTATAAAAATGAAGAAGTAAAAAACCTAGCACTTAGAGAATGGGCTTGTCCTAACTGTGGAATACATCATGACAGAGACATAAATGCTAGTAAAAACTTGCTGAAATTAGCTATGTAATTTTGGTATTATATTGAGGTTGGTTCAACCTTTGGAGCGTGGGTAAACTTGCTACAGTAGTAGTATTGACCACGAAGCCCCCACCTATTAGCGTTAGCGTAGGTGGTGAGTAGTTCACATAATTTAGAAAACAACTTTAAGGAAATTTGTAATGAATGTCATCATAAAGAATCAGAAAAATGTAATTATAGAAAGTGTAATATTTGATTCGCTAATTATGTTGTCAAAAATATCAAAGATAATTCTACTTAGTTAACGTAGCTGAACAAAAACCAGAGCTTGTAGAGTTAATAAAGCAAGAATATATGAGAATAGGATAACTTAGTACTTGGAGGGCATTATTATAAAAGAATTTGTAAAACTAATTGGATATTAAGAAAATTAATTTGATATGAATAAAAATTATATTTTATCCTGTGACTATCCGCTCTAATACTCCCATCGCATTCTGTGAAAGCGATTCACACAAAATCAGAGATTTTGGTTCTCTGCTTTTCTTCAAGTGGGAGTAAAGAGCGGATACGTCCCTGGATAACGACTTCTAAGCTTCAGATGGAGTTAAAACTCCACCTGAAGCAAAGAATTCTGTTTATAGAGGAGTGTATGAACAATGATAGTTAACGGAAAAACATTAATAAAAGATATTGTGAAAATTGGACCTAAGGCAGTAGAAATATTAATGAGTTTTGGTATGGGATGTATTGGATGTCCTGCATCTCAAAACGAGAGCATAGAACAAGCAGCTGCAGTTCACGGAATTAATTTAGAAGACTTACTTCAAAGTTTAAATAGTATTCAATAAGCTTTAATTCTAGTTAGCATATAAGTTTTCAAATAATTGTATGAAGTAATTTAAAAAATAGGAATTAAAAGAGGAGATAAGTAAATGTTAAAATCAATATTTTCAAAGTTTATAAAAGGTAAAGATGAAAATAAAGAAGGCAATAATAAAGTAGTATGTGGATGTTTTAATGTCACTGAACAAGACTTGAAAAATGCTATAAAAAATGGTGCCAATTCCTTTCAAGAAGTCCAAGATATTACTAAGGTAGGTACTGGTTGCGGTAATTGTGTTGAAAGCAATAAAGCATTAATTAATAAATTATTATTAAACAAAAAAATTGACGAAAATCCAATAGTGTGTGGATGTTTTAAAGTTACTGTACAAGATTTAATGAACGCTATTAAAAATGGTGCTAAGTCATTTGAAGAAGTGCAGGCTATTACTAAAATAGGTACTGGCTGCGGTAAATGTGTAGAGAGTAATAAGGCATTAGTTGCTCAATTATTAGCAAAATAATAATGAGTACAGTAAACATCAACTAATCAATAGATAATAAAAAACAATATAATAGGGGTGTTTCTCAACTAATTGCTTAGTTTTGAAACATCCCTATTTTTAGAACATTTATTTTGTTTTGTTGTTACTGGAATTTAACTATCATTAGTACATACCATTATCATCATCTGAGGTTTGCTGTGTTAACAATAAATCTTTATAGCTGCACAAGTTATTTTCTAAAGCATCTTTTCTCAATACTAAATATAGTTCAGCGTTTGTAGCATTCTCATAAGGCATTACAAACAGTACGCCTACTCCTAGAGCTATTGCACCTAATAAGTACCAACCAATAAATGATAAGTCTAATACGAACATATCAAATTTATGTCCTTTAGTCATCTCATTACTTAGAGCAATGGCTTCTTGAGCTCCAATGTTTGGATTGTCTGCAAGGATATATGGTACCATTCTATACGCATAGGACTTAATGATACCAGGGATGATTAATAGTAGAGTCCAAAGGAAAATAAAAACATTTGTTAATAACATTGTCTTCACTATTCCCATATAGTTTTGTCCATCAAATCCAAAACTAAAGCACTTTTTATTATCTCTATATTGAGCAGACTTAACAAAATATCTTCTTCCGCCTACTTCTAAGCAATATCCAATAAAAATACGAAGAACTATTATTACTATAAGTGCAGTTAATGCAATTGATATAAATTTCAAATTTATAAAGCCATTATCATGGATATTTGAATAAACATAGTCTGTTGAGTCTTTAGAGTGAGAGCCTCTTCCGCCCCCCCAACCGTTATTACCGCCTGCCAAGGCAATAACTATACTAACCCAAAATGCGCTCCAATAGGTTTTTCTTAAAACCGCTTTAGCTTTGTCTTTTAATTCTTTTCTAGTCCACATATCTATCTCTCCTAAATTTAAATTATTAATTTAAATGCTTTTGCAAAATTCATAATGCATTAAGTAATTGCGATAAATATATGATAAGGTATTTTATACTATATATCAAGTTAATGAAATGCATGTATTTATCTCTATTGATTGATTTTACCTTTCAGGGACACATAGTCTCTGTATTGCATTCAATTACTTATTTTTTCTCATGATTTCAAAATTAGGATTACGGAAAAAATTGAACCAAATCTAGGCATGTCCACTTTTATATAAACTAATGGGAAGTACATCGGAATTGAGGATTATGATTTTACGGGAACAGTGGATTTAAGTTTTAAATAACTAAGTTTCATATATGAAAAGGACAATTTGCAAAAGTTTCCTTAGCCAGGTGAACCTTTGAGGTCCACCTGATGACCCTTTCTAGATCCTTTTAATATTAGCGACCGTGCTCCTTTTCAGCAGCTTCTGCATCTGCTTTAGTTTTATGAACTGTACCACTTGGATGCTGAGGTGGTGCATAAATAGAATACATCTTAAGTGGTTTATTACCTGTATTGATTACATCGTGCCATGTGCCAGCAGGTATCATGATTGCAAAGTCATCAGAGACTTTCTTTTGAAAGTTCAGTCTATCTTTTCTAGCGCCCATTTTAACAGTTCCTTGGCCATCCTCAACACGTAAGAATTGATCAACGTTTGGATGGATTTCTAAACCTATACTTTCTCCGGGCTTAATGCTCATCAAGGTAACCTGCAAATATTTTCCTGTCCATAAAGCCGTACGATAAGTATTGTTTTGCTTGGTAGCCTCATTAATATTAACTACAAAAGGTTTTGGGCCATAATCCTTCAATTGAACTGGATCATCTCTCATATCTGAACATGAAGAATCACATCTTGACGCATACTCTATTTCATCATTAAAAGGAATATAGTCATTGTCAAGCTGTTCCGAAAAATCTGAGTTATACATTGACTCACTAAAATAGTAAGGACAAGGGTACGCTCTATACATATTGTCAAAGTTAAACATTGGTGTGTTACTGAAATAAGGGCATGGATACATATTATACATACTATACATCCTTTCATAGACTTACAACATTATAATATGTTTTATGTTTGGAAAATGTGCTTTAATTCACATGGATATTATGTCCTCAAGAGCACAGACTAGTATCTCAGTGAAAAGTTTATTAGAATTATTTAAACTTATGAAAGTTAGACGCATCTCTGCTTTTTTGTTGTGACTCATCAGATTTATTATGCATATTATAGAGTGAAAAAGCATGGGGGGATAGATATGTCTAACAATTGTACAAATAAACCAGATAATGTGAAAATTGAACCATTAGAAAAAATGAGTCAGTGTAAAGACAAGATAAAAACTGTTGAAGAATATCTTAAGGCTATAGACAGTGTTTATAAAAAATTTTGGGGAGAAACTCAGAGTGCTGACACACTTAAATATAGTCCTAAAATTTGGTATAGAGGTGTTAAAGCTCAAGATTATGTGATGTTACCTTCTATTTCTAGAAGGGGGTTAAATGTGGATTATGAGACAATATTCTTATCAAAATTTAAATCAAAAGCAATACCATATTTAGGGCAGTTGCCCTCATATCCTTTTTCAGAAGAACTTTCCAGCTATTGGGACTAGCTGTTTTTAATGCAGCATTATAGTGTACCGACAAGACTTATGGACTGGTCTGAGGATGCACTAGTTGCACTTCTTTAAATAGGGTACGTTGCAGATGAAATATTTGAAGAGGGATACTAGAATAAAAGAATTTTTAGAAACTTAACCTTATCCTTAATAATTTCGAAAATAAGGATATTGATTAAATTATACCAATGTCTGATTTAAGGAAGCTAAGTGGATTACACTAGCTTTTTCACTTCTGCATCCCGATAAGTAAGCCATCTTTCTACTGTCTGGAGCCCAATCAATAAACCCTGGAACAGTGATCTGATTAATTTTCGGAACTCTCATTGTTGTAAAGTTTATAATAGAGGTAATGCCAGAGTTTCCTATATATCCAATCTGAGTCTGATCTGGAGACCAAAAAATCCACGGCATCTCTGTCATGGATTTTTTAATAATTATGTTACTTTACCAATTGCTGATTTTAATCCTGAACTCATAAAAGGAAGAACCTCTTTGATCAATGCAGAAGCGTTTTTCAAAGTACCTTTACTATGCCAACGTTTAGTAGCACAATATATGCCGCTGCTAATCATAACAGTAATCAATTCTAATTTATCTTGCTCATTCCTTGAAAAAGTTTTGCTATTGATGAGCATATTTAGCACGATATCTTGTAATTTAATTTGAACTTTGATATCAATTAGTACAGCTGCGGATTTATACAATCTTGTATAGTTATTGCCTATGGATTGATGATAATCACACATAATAAGTATTAAATTTCGTAAAGTTTCCTCAGTTAACTTTGTGTCAGAATGAATTCTACTGGATACAATTGTCATAAACTTATCAGATATAAAAGAATCTAACAGATTATATTTATCTTCAAAATGAGCATAAAAGGTTGAACGATTTACTGGTGCCCTTTCTGAGATATCCTTAACAGTTATATCTTCAAAGGATTTTTCATTAGCTAATGAAAGAAATGCATCTTGAATTAAATTACGAGTTTTAATTACTTGTCTATCATTTTTCTGAGATTTTGATATCATATTTTTTCCTTTCTAACTTAAATAGTATATAATTTCAGCAAATTCATATTATAATTATGTTTTTGTTAAGTAGCCAACATTATAGTATTTTTGTTGGTTGAAGTATTAATTTTAGTACATTATAATCATAGCATGCACAAATCGCTTTAACAACACGTGTTTAATAACCAAACGATTATGCTGTTATTTATAATTAGTGTGAAAAGGAGGAAGTAAAATGAGTGGATTAAAACATAGAATTATTGAAACAAATGGTATTAAAATGCATATAGCTGAACAAGGAAAAGGACCACTTGTATTATTGCTTCATGGTTTTCCTGAAATATGGTACTCATGGAGGTATCAGATTCCTGTTTTAGCTGAAGCAGGTTTCCATGTAGTAGCACCTGACTTAAGAGGTTTTGGAGATACAGAACAGC
Organism: Clostridium sp. OS1-26; assembly: GCF_030915445.1. Taxonomy (GTDB): domain Bacteria; phylum Bacillota; class Clostridia; order Clostridiales; family Clostridiaceae; genus Clostridium_AM. Next base: position 4,954,671 of record NZ_CP133264.1, on the reverse strand, counting down.
CAGATTATATTGATCAATATACGCTGCTTCATTTAGTTGGTGATATAGTGGGATTACTAGATACATTACATGAAGAGACCGCTGTAATAGTAGGAAATGATTGGGGAGCAACACTTGCATGGAATGCAGCATTATTAAGACCAGATCGATTCCGTGGAATTATTGCGTTAACAGTACCCATGATGTCTCAACCGCCAATTCCTCCAACTACAGTTTTTCCACAGAATGAGAATGAGTTATTTTATACCCTCTATTTCCAAACCCCAGGTGTGGCAGAGAAAGAATTCGAGCAAGATGTACGTTTTACAATGCATAATTTATTATATTCAGCATCAGGAGATGCAGGTCCACGTGAAGGTAACGATGGAACTCCGAATCCATTTAACATGGTATCAAGAGAGCACGGCTTGCTTTCAGCATTGCCAATGCCTAGAACAACCTCTTGGCTTAAAGAAAAGGACTTAGATGTTTATGCAGAAGCATTTGCTAAAACAGGCTTTCGTGGTGGATTAAATTATTATCGTAATTTAGATAGAAATAGAGAATTATTAAGCTGCTTCAATGGAGTGAAAGTAATAATTCCTGCTCTATTTATAGTAGGAGATCGTGATGTTGGTCTTAGTATTCCAGGGATGGGTCAGATAATTTCTGAAATGCCTAATCTAGTTCCCAACATTCGTCAAACTATCTTTCTTCAAGATTGTGGACATTGGGCCCAGCAAGAGAGAGCAGAAGAGGTGAGTACGACAATAATTTCATTTCTGAAAAGTCTCTAATGCCCAATATGAAGTAAAATAAAAAAATGATTGATTTCAAAGGTTGTGCTTAGCGTCCATAATTGAAAACCTCGACGGAATGTCGAGGTTTTTTAGCTTTCCTTTAAATAGTGATGAAAGTATTAATAGTGAAACATACCATAAGTAGGTGTATTATTTAGAACATGTTTCATCGTACATTTAGTGGAGTAGGTGGCTGGGATAAAAAAATCAACCCACCAGTTCAGTGAAGACAGGTATAGTGAAGTCTGAACCTAGTGAGAAAGTCCTTATTACGGGGAGCAAAGGGTAGTATATTAACAATTATATAATTATGTGAACTAAGTATAAAGTAAACTAATTTAAAAATATATTAAATAATTTAAGCTTGCAACTACCTATATTTCTTTCGGAGAAGCCTTAGTAAATGATAAAATTGGTGATATTATTGATCTTATCAAAGCCAAAGGTCCACCTGGACTAATGTGATTGAAGTAATAGTACAAGGGGGAGTGATTAAGTAGCTGCATTAAAGCATAGCATAATCAATCGAAATTCTTTGCTATAAGTTGCCTTTTGCAATACAGATAGTAATTTCAGTGCCTTTATCCGGTTTGCTGGCGATGTTAAATGTAACGGCCTCATTATACATAAGTTTAAGACGATTGTAACAATTATAAAGGCCGACATGATTAATTTGCTGCTTAGTACTAGTACTTAGACTATTATTAATAATATCCTGCAGTTTATCGTCTTTGATTCCGATGCCATTGTCATATATATAAATGTAAAAATTATCAGAGGTGTTTTGACAGTGTACTAATATTCGTCCGCCTGATGGTACATTTAAAATGCCATGTTCAATAGAATTTTCGACCAGCGGTTGAAGAGAAAAGAACGGAATGTGTATATGTTCTATTTCAGGGTCACATATGATTTCATAGCTAATTCTTTCATTAAAGCGAATTTTTTGAATCAATAAGTAACTTTTAATGTAATTTAGTTCCTGAAGAAGCGTAACAGATGACTGGTTGTTGTATAAGCTATAACGCATCATTTTCGTAAAAGAGGATAACATTTTTTCAGCGGTGTCATATTCCTGCATATAGATTAATCTGGAGATGGAATTGAGCATATTGAAAATAAAATGAGGCGATACCTGCTTTTGAAGAGCAGAGAATTTTGCAAGCATAAGTTGATGTTCTAGTTCAATCTGCTTTTTCTCGTAAATGAGGAGTTTTTGCATTTTATCGAAAAGTTCTTGCTGCATCTTTGTGTAGGCTGCCTTTTGTAAAATGTAATTTGATAAATTTGATAAGGCTACAGTGGTAGCTTCTATTTGAGCCTTAGAAAGAACCTTTATTTCACTGAAATATTCAGCGTATTCAGGATAATCAAGCCACTTTTTTGAACTGCAAATTGTATCTCGAGGATAATAATCCATATCGCTACAGAGTACTTGTGCAGCTGTAATAGCCCCAATATAATAGTCATCATGAATCAGTGGTATTTCTATATTAATCAATCCTGCATGACATACATAAATGCAGGGTTGATTTGTTTTAAGAGCAATAGCAATCGCTTGCTGATTGGATAGCTGGCAACACTTAGACCCTTCTTTATCTTGATTTATTGCAGAACAAAAACGGGTAAAATTGCTGCCTAGTCCGATATGTTTTCCCTCGCGGTCAGTGAATACCACACCAAACCCGGTAGCATAAGCAAAAGAGTCCTGTACTTCCTGTTGAAATTCCTCAGTTACAATATCACGTAAATTAATATTCATTGGTTAAGACCTTCCTTTTCTTATGTCGGCAGGAGATTTGCCGATATATTTTTTAAAGACACGGTAGAAATGAGAGATATTGATAAAGCCACAATCCTCTGCTATTTTCTTGATTGGCAGATTAGAATGTAACAAAAGGTACTTTGATTGTTCCATACGCTGCTGACTAATGTATGTACGAATCGCTACACCTTTTTCTTGATGGAACACACGTGATAAGTATGTGGGGCTTAAATGAACAATTTGTGCTAAGTTCTCCAAAGTAATATTTTCCTGAAAATGCTTTTTAATATATTGTGCGACAATTTCTGTACAGCTTTGATTATTGGAATCATATCCTTCTAGCAACATAATTAGACGAGAGAAGTATTCCTCGACGTAAGATAGTATGTCGTACCATGTTGTTGATTGACTAATTTGCAACAAACAGCGATTGCTGTCGAGTAATAATAACAGATTATCTGGAATGCTGATCTCATTTAGCTTTTGTTCAACTGAAAATATTATATTGATAATATATAAACGGTAATCATCTAACTGTTGCTGCTGTGCTTTGAAGAAATTAAATAGATCGACTACATTTTTTTTTATGGTTAAAATATCTTTTAGCGTAAGTGCAATCAGCAGACGATCTACAATTTCGAAAGGATATGTCCTTTTAGGGGAAAAGCTCAGTGAAATAGATCCATTTACAAGGCGCTCTAGCTTTTTTTTCGCACACAGTTAGCAATTGTGGAAAAGATTCTTCTTCTTGCGCAGGCTTTAGCAGATAAGCGTCTAGATTGTATTTAACAGCCTGCTGAGCAAATTCAAATTCTGCGTAGGCGCTATTAAGAATGATAATTTGATTAGGTGATTTCTCCTTAATAAGCTTGGCAGCCTGTAAACCATTATAAAAAGGCATATTTATATCCATAATTATGATATCCGGCTTGTTTTTTTCTGCGATTTGAACAGCTTCATTGCCGGTACCTGCTTCACCAACAATAAGATATTGATCATTATACTTTTCAAGAATTTTTCGAAGAAAGCTGCGCTCAATCCTTTCATCATCCACAATTAATACAGTCAACATAACAAAACACCTCCTAATAACAAGATACACTTTAGTCTAATAATATAATAACTAAAATATGAAAGTAAAGTGTTTTGAAGCTAATAGAGGACGCTCTTGCTAATTAAGTTGCATATTTTTACATGAAGATAACATATTCCAATAGAGGCAATATACAGAACAAATTGCATAATTAATTAAGCTAAAAGAACCAACAAAAAGAAAACCTTAGATATACGCATAATAAAAATCACTTTTTATTGTAATATTTGTTGTAAAGTTTGCTGATTTTGCTATTAATATCAAATATGTAAAAATAGTCAACAGAAGCAAAAATTGAAGTTATAATAATATTTATGTAAACTATAACTATAGAAGAACCAGTAAAAAAATACACATTAAGAGGAGAATTCATATGTTAAAAATTACAAGCGACCACCATGTACTAACCATGTCTGACAAGCATTCTCCTGTTGCCCATGTATCTTCCGGAGAAAACGTTATCTTTGAAACTTTGGATTGTTTTAGTTGCAAAATAAAGCGAGAAGATCAGATGTTTAGCAGTGTTGGTTGGGAACATATCAACCCTGCAACTGGACCACTCTACGTAGATGGCGCTCAATGTGGTGATATTCTTAAGGTGGAAATTTTGGATATCAAACTTGCCTCATATGGTGTTACTGCAACTGCGCCAGGCTTGGGAGTGTTTGGGAAACAGTGGAATCGGGAAGTGACACGTATTGTTCCTGTTCATGATGGTAAAGTTTATTTCAATGAAAAGATTATTTTAGAAGCAAGTCCAATGATCGGTGTAATAGGCACTACACCCGCAAACGGCGATGAGATACCGACAGGAACTCCCGGCCATCATGGTGGCAATATGGATTGTAAGCTAATTTCATCAGGTAGTACGATTTACTTGCCAGTAAATGTTGACGGTGCACTACTTTCTATGGGGGACATGCATGCAGCAATGGGGGACGGCGAAGTTTCTGGTTGTGGAATTGAGATTGCGGGCGAAATTACCGTGAGAGTGACAGTACTTAAGGATATAGACATGCCTGTGCCGATGCTGGTTAATAAAACACACTTAATTACTATTTTTTCTGCATTGACTCTTGATGAAGCAGTAAAGGGTGCGACTATTCAGATGCACAAATTTTTAGTGGACAAAATGAATATTGAACCCCATGAAGCTGCAATGCTTTTATCCGCAAGCGCAGATTTGCGTATTTGCCAGATCGTTGATCCGTTAATAACCTGTAGAATGGAATTACCACTACAAATTATGGAGCAATATAGTTGTCGGATAGAATAATAAGATATGTCAATCTTTGATCGGCTTTTCACAGCCGTCTCAAAGTACATATAAAAATAAGAAGGAGTGATTTATATGAGAAAAATGAACACAAAAGTTGCGGTTGGTCAGATTCAGGTTTTACCGACAATTCAGGAAAACCTTAAGAAGGCTGCCGAGATGATTGCAGAAGCGAAAGCGCAGGGCGCAGAGGCAATTCTTTTCCCAGAAATCGGATTTGAACCATTCTTTCCAAAGCATCCTTGGGATGTTAAGGCATTCGATTCTGCTGAGCCGATTCCAGGCCCAATTAGTGAATTCTTAGGAAGAGAAGCTAAGAAAAATGAAATAGTTGTTGTTGCTAGTTACATGGAAGAAGGATATACAGGAGAATATTATGACAGCTGCATCGTAATTGAAAAGGATGGAGCTCTGTTAGGTACTCAGCGTATGGTCCATACACAAGAAGTTGGTGATTTCAACGAAAAGTTCTACTATGGAAATGGTAATACTGCTTATCCTGTATTTAATACCTCAGTCGGCCGAATCGGTATAGCTATTTGCTACGATGCATGGTTCCCTGAAGTGTGTCGTTCACTTGCGCTAAGGGGCGCAGATATGATTATGGTACCGACTGCTGAAAAGTACTGTGATGGTTTGCCTGAAACTGATTTTCCAGGAGGAACTATTGTGGAGTGCGTCACAACGATGCTGAGAGCTAATGCCATCCATAACGGATGTTGGGTTGTGATGTGCAATCGCGTTGGAGATGAAGAAGGGCGTTACTATTTTGGTACTAGTAGCTTTATCAATCCTTGGGGACAGGTTATTGCTCAAGCTAATAATAAATCCGATCAGGTACTGGTTAATGACATTGACTACAATCTTTGTCGTCAAATCCGTCAGCTCTGGCCGATGCTGCGTGACCGTCGTGTAGAAACCTACGAAATGATGACCAAGTGGTATGGTAGCACTCCTTACTATGATTATGATAAGGTAAACATATAATTCATAAACCACAATCTGATTTGACTAACGATCAAAGGCCTGAATCGATCAATGCGATCTCAGGCCTTGTTATTTTACAGAAAAGAGGGATAATAATATTAAAACGATTTTCAACGTGGTGCCTGCCATGTTCGGTGGAGTAGCGGCAATGTTTTCACAGGACGGGAAAAATCTCATTTCAGTAATGATTCTCCTTGTATTAGGTATATTATTAGCCTTACTAAGCAATGAGGGAAAAAATCTTTTAACCGAAGAGGGCAAGTGGGAATTTATATTCAAAATGTAATATATTATTCAGAATCAAAGGAGTAAATTTTAGCAAAAGGTAACAATGCCTTTTGAGTTAGTAATGGACTTCCAAGATCAGAATTCGCTTTGGCAACTATAAGCCAATTATGACAAATAAATGATTAGATAAGGAGGATTTCATTAATGAAAAATAATTTAGACGTTATTAAAAAATTAATGACACAATATGGCGAATCATTTTATATATATGATGAAAGTGTTATCTCCAGGCAGGTTAAAACACTTTCGGAAAATTTTCCTCAGTTTGAGTTTTTGTATTCAGTAAAGACTAATCCGTTCGCTCCAATAGTAAACTTTGTAGCATCAAAAGGATTTGGGGCAGATGCAGCTTCAGCTGAAGAAGTAATTATTGGACAGAAGGCAGGCATTCCTTATGAAAAAATATTATACTCAACCCCTGGAAAAACACGCAAGGATATTGAGAAAACCATAAATAAAGCAATAATAATAGCAGATAGTTACAATGAATTGTTATTAATCAATGATGTTGCAAAGCAGAAAAATATACATATAAAAGTAGGGCTAAGAATAAATGCTGACTTCTCTATGGATGATGGTGATGGAAAAGGGGCAAGCAGCAAATTTGGCGTTGATGAGAATACTCTGTTTAATCAAAAAGATTTTTTTGATAGTTTGTCAAATATAAAAATTGTTGGAATACATGTTCATTTACGCAGCCAGGTTCTTGAGCACAGAAAACTTTATAAATACTATGAAAAAATCTTCGATCTTGCTGTATACTGTAAAGAAAAGCTTGAATGGGATATTGAGTTTATTAATTTTGGGGGAGGACTTGGCATAGTATATTCATTGGTAAATGATGCTCCTCTTAATATTGATAAGCTTAGCTATGAATGTAAAGAGTTAGTTCAAAGGTTCAAGGATAAAATAAATGCAAGGCTTATTGTTGAGACAGGAAGGTTTGTAATTTGTGAAGCAGGACTATACGTTACACGTATAGCAGATATAAAAGAATCTATGGGAACAAAGTACTTAATCGTAGAAAAAGGACTTAATGGTTTTTTAAGGACGTCTATTGCAGAACTATTAATGGACTATATACCTGAAATCAATAAAATGAAAGCTTCAGAACCGTTGTTCACAACAAAAGATGCTTTTGAATTTTTCATTCCTGAAGGAGATGAATCTTCTCTTGAAAAAGTAAGCATCGTAGGAAGCCTTTGTACATCAACAGATATAATGGTTAAAGATTCGATGCTTCCCAAAGCTCACATTGGTGATTTAGTTATAGTATCAAAGGCCGGAAGCTATTCATACTCATTGTCTCCTATATTGTTTGCAAGCCATTCCCTTCCTTTACAGTTTTATATGAATCAAAATTATAAAATACTGATAGATTAAGTCGTGAGTTGTAGAAAAGGAACATCGTGCAGGTGACCTTGCAGAATGGACGGCTGATTTTATCATTGCAAAAGGGTATAAAGCCTTTGCTCAATCGGATAGAAATCTAATACATGGATTTTTTGAACAAGCTACGAAAACCACTCCACTTCCACATAAAAAAGTTGCTATATTATCTGGATTAGGATGGATTGGTAAAAATAATTTGTTAATTACACAGGAATATGGAAGTGCACTGTGTATGTGTACCACTGTGCTGCCTGTTTAAAATGCTTGGCTAATTACTCATGGACACAGGGGTAAATGAACCATCTTTGAATACAAATATAACTATAGTATGGATGAAAGATCAGTATATATCTTCTGTTTCTAAACACTTTTAGAAACTTTTGAAATTCAGTAGTAAGAAGAAACTATTTTTGTAGACAAAAGTATATATAAATTATTCGGAGGTGACCCTAGGGGAACCTCCGAAATTGGAGAATTTTCATTGTCAAGCTGTTCCGAAAAATCTGAGTTATACATACTATACATCCTTTCATAGACTTACAACATTATAATATATTTTAGGTTTAGAAAATGTGCTTTAATTCACCATCTTGTAGGTGACCAATCAAGGCTATAAAAGGTGAAACCACTTAATAGATTAATTGGGTTGAACTATAAGCTATTTTAGTTGAATCCGGAGACCAAGCTGAATAGCAATTTTTCCCCATTAAACTATAACCCCCTGTTGCATAAAATAATACGAAAAGTAAAAAGCTATATTAATGAATATAGCTTTTTATGTGCCGCAAATAATATTGGTTAATACATATTAAAAAGAGTATATATATAAATTTTTTATAAAACGAATAGTATCTGCTCATCTTAGCAATAGGAGGAATGAATGTATGGCAACTTATAAATGCAAAGTATGCGGTTATGTGTACAAAGGAGAAGCCCCACCTGAAGAATGTCCTGTGTGTAAGCAACCTGCAAGTGCTTTTGAAAAAATAACAGACATTAAAGAAATAAACAAAAAAGAAGATGGAGATATTCATGTATATCAAAATGAAAATGATTTATCCTATTTAAAGGAATATGAAAGACATGATAAAAACGAACGTTATATGGATGAAATACATCAGATGGCAGTTACAGGAAAACAAATCGTTGGTTCAATGGGAACCAAAATGTATATTCCAAACTGGGATGATATTCTTATATTGGGAAATCAGCTAAATCCACCTCCTTTGGATGAATTCGATAAAGTTGACACCACAACAATAATCGGTAAAAATGCAAAGAAGCCAATGATACTTGAAAATCCTGTTTATATTTCACATATGTCATTTGGAGCTTTATCTAAAGAAACAAAAATTGCATTGGCAAAAGGAAGTGCTATGGCTAAAACTGCCATGTGCAGCGGTGAGGGTGGAATTCTTACAGAAGAAATGAATGCTTCTTATAAATACATATTTGAATATGTACCAAATCTCTACAGCGTTACTAAGGAAAATCTTCAAAATTCAGATGCTATTGAAATTAAAATTGGGCAGGGAAGCAAACCTGGAATGGGCGGACTTCTTCCAGGACCCAAAGTAACTAAGGAAATAGCTGAAATAAGAAATAAACCAATGGGACAGGATGTTATTAGTCCATCTAACTTTGAGAATATTAACTCAAAAGAAGATTTAAAAGAGTTAGTAAGTAAACTAAGAAACGAATCAGGCGGAAGACCAATTGGTATTAAAATTGCTGCATGTAAGATTGAAAGCGATATGGAATATTGTGTGTTTGCCGAACCTGATTTCATTACAATTGATGGAAGAGGCGGAGCTACTGCAGCAAGTCCTCAGATAATTAGAGATGCCACAAGTGTTCCAACCATTTATGCATTATATAGAGCAAGAAAATATTTAGATGACCTTCAATCAAATATACAACTTGTTATTACTGGGGGACTCCGGGTATCTTCTGATTTTGCAAAGGCACTGGCTATGGGTGCAGATGCAGTTGCAATAGCTTCAGCATCTTTGATAGCAGCAGCTTGTCAGCAGTATCGAATCTGTGGAACTGGATTGTGCCCAGTAGGTATTGCAACACAAGATCCGGAAATTAGGAAACGACTAAATGTAGAAGCTGCCGCTAAGAGGGTAGCAAATTTTTTAAATGTTTCATTAGAAGAGCTTAAAACATTTGGAAGAATTACTGGACATTCAAATATTCATGACATTTGTTTGGATGATTTATGTACGATTAACAAGGAAATATCTGAATTTACAAATATTAGGCATGCATAAAATAGTGCCAAATACAGCGCTTAAGCACGTATTGCACAAAAATCCTCTGATAAAGAATTATCCATCAGAGGATTTATATTATTATTCTACTATTGAATTTCATTTATATAGATAACTTTATGAAGGAGGCCAAATGTTTATGGACAAAATTACTATAGGGGATATCATAACAAAACTTAATCCAGAGATAATATACAAAGAATATATTATTAACGTGAAAGATAATAAACTTATCAATAGTAATAAATCAATTGAAGAATATGTTTCGCTGATTAACGAAAGTAATATTGAAATAAACATAGAAACAATTGATGAATTAAATACTGCATTGTTCAGAGAGGATGAAAGTATATCAACAACTTCATTACTTTATATGAACTTCAAAGAAAATAAAACTGATAAAATATATTTCTATTCTTTTCAAGGTTTTAGCGATACATTTATACGTAACTATAAAAATACATACGCTTATTCCTATCTAAAATTTTTATTGGATGGATTTTTAAAAGAGGGCACTATTAATAATAACATTGATGATTACTTAACTATAAAAACTAGGGAATATATTGAGTACATAGTGAGAACTATATCTGTAAGAAAGAATAAAAGGGTTAACCCAGTTAAGTCTAATATAAGCAATTTGTTTGATGAAATTAACTATATATCTACTTTAACCTATGAAGGTATAAGTGTATCTGCTAAATTAGCCATCTGTAATGAAACTTTAATAAATAAGTTCACGAAATGTTTCATGAAATTGGATAATCCTATTTATTTTGGTGATTACAGAAAAATAAGAAAGTTACTTGAAATGTCCGACAAGCATACGTATTTAATTGGAGATAGTGAAAAAGTTTATGGGTTAGGTAAGTTTGCAAATTTTAAAAATTTTCCTTCCGATATCCTTATTTTTATATTTGATTTTATTGGGAAGTTTGAATATAAAATTAATACCTTATCTATTATAAATTCTACTGTAAAAGAAGATAAGAATGCAGATAAAGAAATTATAAAATGGTCTTCAGAAGAATGTAATATTGTAAATATAAAATATGGTAAACCTGATTTAAGAGAAAGTAAGTATTGTGAAACAATGCTTGAACAAGCTCTTGAAGAAATATTCCCGGAATTTTCAAAAGAAAACAATAGTAAAAAACTAGATACAATAAAAAAAGTAATTAATTATGCCATAAATCAAAAGCATGGTACTGCTGTAGTTATAACTAAACCTGATATTGCAGAATCTGAAGTTACACTCCTTGAAGAGCAGTCTATAAAAATAAAAAAAATAGACATCAGTGCAGCAGATTGTTATTTAGAGAGTATTATATCTAAAATAACCAACATAGATGGGGCAATTTATATTGATACAGAAGCTTCATGTCATGCTATAGGTGTAATATTAGATGGGCTGGCAAAAAAGATTTTGGAGATTCTTCAAGGGGATCAAGATATAATTCAGCTATAAAATATTCAATGAAGGAAAACTTACAGAACAAATGTATTGTAGTTGTTATATCAGAGGATGGTATGGTTAATATAGTTTTGAATGGCAAGGATTATAAAGAGCACATAGTTATAAAGAGAAAAAGACAGATAAATGAATTGCTTAGTGAAGCTTGCAACTTATTTAACCAAAGAAAATATGAAAAAGCCTTAGAAAAAGTAATTAAAGTTATAGAATTAGATAACAAAAATGCTCCAGCTTTTGCTGCAAGGGCAAGTATAGAAGAGAGAAAAGGTAATGTAGAGACCTCTTTATATTATTATGATAAGACTATAAAACTGGCTCCACTAAATCCTCAATATTTAAATAATAAAGGAACTGCATTAGATAAACTTGAAAGATATGAAGAAGCTCTAGAGTGTTTCGAAAAGGCAACAAATCTTAAACCAGATAACCCTCAATACTTAAATAATAAAGGAACTACATTAGGCAAACTTGAAAGATATGAAGAAGCTCTAGAATGTTTCGAAAAGGCAATAGATCTTAAACCAGATAGCTCTCAATATTTAAATAATAAAGGAACTGTATTAGGCAAACTTGAAAGATATGAAGAAGCTCTAGAGTGTTTCGAAAAGGCAATAGATCTTGAACCAGATAATTCTCAAATTTTAAGCAACAAGGAGATCGTACTAAAAAGGTTAAAGTAAGTTTGCGAAATTTTCAGTGAAGACAGGTATAGTGAAGTCTGAGCCTAGCGAGAAAGCCCTTATTGCAGGGAGCAACGGGCAGTATGTTAACAATTATATAATTATGTAAACTAAGCATAAAGTAAACTAATTAAAAACATATTAAATAATTTAAGCTTGCAACTACCTACATCTCCTGAAGCTGTATATATATTAAGTGAAAGGGGTTGATAAATATGGCTGCAACAGCAACAAAACTGCAGACTACACTAGTAATTAAATATAAGGATGGTGTAGATGCCAAGGGAAAAGAAATAATAAAATCACAGAGATTTTCAAAAGTGAAAACTACAGCAACAGAGCAGGACATATACGATGTGTCTGTAGAGGTTGGTAAGCTTCTTGGAAAAACTTTAGATGAAGTTATAAGAGAAGATCAAAGTGGAATAATGAATGCCTAAGGGAGGGAAGTTAAATGAGTAAAACATTAGTTATGAACTTTTTAAACGAGTCAGGTAAAAAGACTGCTATAAGGGTTAATAATGTAAAGGAAGATATCACTGAAGCAGAAGTAAAGGCTGCTATGGATGTAATACTCGCTAAGAACATATTTGCAACTACTGGTGGGGAATTAAAAGCTAAGGACTCTGCACAGGTTGATGATAAAAACAGCACTGAATTAGCAGTGAAGTAAGTCTAAAGGAAGATAGCTTATGAGTAATGATCTGTTAAACATGATAGGTAATGTTGGCTTTCCCATAGCAGTTTCTGTATATCTGCTTGTAAGGCTAGAGAGCAGACTTGAGGTGTTAACACAGAGCATAAACAATCTTTCTAATGTTATAAATAAATCTAATGCAACTTAAAAAAGGTGGGTATAAGAATCAAATGATTCTTGTATCCGCTTTTTTGTTAAAATTTCCTGATAGCTTTAGAATATGATATGGTGAACCGTACCATAAATGACGTAGACCTTTTGTATTTTCATTCCATTATAAGTTCTTAATAATTATTAGTCGAACTAATTAATAGTTGAACCTCATAAAACCAATTGAACATTCCTGTAAAAACAACAGACTTAATAATAAATTCTGGAGTGATATGATAATTTTCATTAGCATATTTAATGATATTTTCTAAAGTTTTATCAAGGTCATCCATTGAACAATATCCATAAAGGTATTCTCCTTTAGGAAGTAAAGTAACATATTCTGAATTAATAGGATATTTAGTACACTTAGCAAAAAGAGAAGAATTACATTTATTGGTAATGATATTAACACTATTGTCAAATTCAAACTGATTCCTCAAATGTTTATCCATGTTATTATTGAGAGAAATCATCATTTTATTAAAATTTTCTATAGATGCTTCATGTAAAGATTCGATTTTAACAATAGCTCTTTCATCAATTTTCTTAGTAGCAAATTTAGTACATGATAATTCCACATTACAGCTTGAACGTTGTTGGATAAATTGATTTTTTAATGCATTGATTTGCACTTTAGTTTCCTCAAGCTTATTTATCTCAATGTTTATTTCTTTTTCTTTTTTATCAAGAAAATCAATTATATAACCAAAACTATCATTTTCGAATACTTTCTTAATGCTTTCAAGAGACATATTTTTGTGCTTACAAAAATTGATAACATTAAGATAAACTAATTCATTATCCGAGTAATAGCGATAACCTGTATTTTCGTCTACTTTAAAAGGTTTTAGCAGACCAATTTTATCATAATGATGTAGTGTCGCTATGGTTGTTCCTGATAATTCCGCTGTTTTACCTACACTGTATAAATTTTTCGAATTTCTAAACCTCCTATTGACTCTAATGTTACATGAGAGTTTATAATAAGCATTGTATCACAGGGAAAAGTAAGAAGCAATTTGCACTCATGTGGAAATATAGTCTATTAAATTCTAAGTAAGGAGAAGAGAAATATGAATAAATTGGGAGATAGTGTAAGTAGATTTAGTGGAAGTATTTTTGTAGCAAAAGGTAAGAAGGTTCTCATTAATGATAGTTATGGATTTGCGGATAGAGAAAAAGGAATTAGGAATGAGAGTAATACAAAATTCTTAATAGGGTCAATTTCTAAAATATTTACAGCAGTAGCAATAATGAAATTATATGAAGAAAAAATGTTAGATATAAATGAAGCAGTAAACAAATATTTAGACGTAGAGAAATTAGAGGATGATATAAAAATAATCCATCTTTTAAATCATACATCAGGATTAAAAAATTTTGTTTTATGTAGAAAAGAATTTAATTTATATGAAGACAATAAACCAGATGAAGTAGTTGAAAAAGTTTGTGGCATGAGTAGAAGTTTTACAGCAGGTAAAAGGCTTTCTTATAATAACACAGGTTATGTAATGTTAGCATTAATTATAGAAAAAGTTTCTAAGGTAAAATTTGAAGATTATATATCAAATAATATATTTTTACAATTAGGCATGAATGATAGTTCTTTTATATCAAAAGATAATAAAGATATAGCAAGGGGTTATAAGAGAGGTAGAGTATCAAATTTATTTCATCACAGTGCATTCTTTGGATGTGGAGATATCATATCGACAACTGGAGATTTAAGTAAATTTATATGGGGAATAAACGAAGGTAAGATTATAAATAAAGACTTAGTTCGAGAAATGCAAAAAATACATTCAAAGAATATTACGTTAAAATATGGGTATGGATTTATGATAACAGAAAAATTTGGAGAAGAAGAAATTGGGCATAGTGGTAGCATTCCAAAGAGCTATGCATCTAAGTTATCTTACTATCCTAAGAGTGACTTAATAATAGTAGTATTATGTAATGATATAAGAAGCGTAAAAAGATTTATTCCAGGGGTTATGGCAGCACAGTATATAGGAGGATATTTGCATAAAAAAATAGGTTGTAAAAATAGGTGATGTAGTATCATCAATGGCTTTAAATTTATGAGCCTCAATATGAGTATTAATTTCACAACATTTTTAAAATGTAAATTAAGTTAGGCAAAAGCTTCCCTTAAGATTTGTAATATTATCACAGCAAAGCCTAATTATAAAATGTATGTACATTGAACATGACAATTAAGATAGGTACCACGCACTAAGTTATCCAGTTATACTCATAAGGAGAAAAACCACCGATACAGCAGCACGGTGAAGTTAAAATAATCCTATAGTTTTGATATCTAATACGGAAAAGTATGGTACAGTTTAGTTAGAACTTAATTTGTCATTGAAAACTATTACGTATAAGAGAGGATGAGGAATATGAGTTCCTTGATGATGCATTATTATATTTTCAACGAATTAAGTAAGAGTTTAAAAGTAAACAAAAATAGATTTCTTATGGGGGGACGTTGTCAACTGACATTTCTCATTTAGCAAAAGAACCTAAAAACAAATCTCATTTCATAACAGTAGACGAAAATGGAGTAAGATTTGTGAATTATTATGATTTCTATAAGAAGTACAAGCTCAAATTTAGTAATAGTAAATAATTATAAACTGTAAAATAATATTCCTAATATAGGCAAGCTAGAAGTTGAGGATGTAATGAAATTAGTGGAAATAGATGAGATAAATATAAATTTATTACCCCAAATGTTGATTTATAATAAAGATTGAATCCCCATAGTAGTTGCAACGTGGCATCGTTCTATAGCTTGTTTCAGAAATTGAGCAATTTTAGCGACTATCATCATTTAGGTTTATACTTAAAGATGATAGCTTTTATCGACTCAACTTCTGAATCCAAACCTAGTCAAAATGTGAAGCTATAGTATTGGATAATAAAGGGTGAAGTCAGAGTAACTAATGAAAGCCTATATTTCTGCAGCTAGCATGTGTACCACAGTCAGTAATAATGCTAATATGCTAGTAAATCCATGTATCTTCTTCCAATGCCTATTAAAGAATGAAAGTTTTTTTAAATACTTACCATATATACCGCTAAAAATTACTGCAATGTAGAGCAAAAGAAGGATATAACTTAATGATAGCCTTATGCTCTGAAATCTGTTTACTACATGAACTAGGGTTAGAAAAAATGAAATATACCCATAAATACAATGCAGGCTCACTGCTCTTTTATAATCCTTAGCCAAGTCGTTCACATGGCTTTTATCTATGTTCCTAATTTGATTTTTGATATTTTTGAATCGAAAATAATAAAACCCACTTATAATATAAAACATAACTGCAAGATATGGCGACAATTTAAATATTATGATCATTTACTATTTATCCTCCTTTGTTTATTATAGTTAGTTAGCATATTTGTGCCTATTTGCAGGGCTTACTTATTCACGGTTAAATTGACTTCCGGGTATTTGGTAACTAAATTATTAAGTTGTGTGTTTCCCTCTTGTTTTAAATAACCATCAAAAAAAGCAATGCTGAATTCATTTATAATTTTGTGGACTAACCGAGGATTTTCGCCTCTACCCCCTAAAATAGGACGCTGTAGTAACGGAGAATAAAGTGTAAAGTCAGAGTAACTAATATGTGTTGTTTTTGGAATAAGTATAGATAGTCCACCTCCGGCTAGTGCATTTTTTAGTCTTTGATTATATTCTTTTCTGGGAGCCTCAAATAACTGACGATCTGCTTTTCCACCACTTTTTATAAAATCTTCGTAAGTGCTATTATTTTTATCAGTGGTCTCTTCTGAAAGCATCATGAGAACCGGTTTTCCAAGTCCACTTTTTGGTACTGGCGAGCCATAAAGCCCTGCATCCATTCCAATAGCTGCCTTCACACGGGAGTCCTTCATTAACATCTGTATGCTTATAGCACCTCCAAATGAATGACCAAATACTCCAATTTTATCCATCGCCATTCTGCCTGTAAAGCGTCCACTGTCATCTTTACTATTGAGATCCTCAAGTTTCTTGAGAACAAAGTCAAAATCATCGTTCCAAAGAGGAATGTGCTCATCAAATTTGCTGTAGCCACTCAGTTTTTCATCAGTTTTATTGGCAGCGACTCTACCATCCGGAAAAACTACAGATGCGGCATCATAAGTGTAATCAATACCTACAACAATATAGCCGTGGCTTGCAAGTTCCTCAACCTGGAACATGTTTTGATTTCGAAAACCTAACATTCCATGTGAAAAAATCAGTATTGGATAGCTGGTCTTTGAGTTTGCCAAAGATGCTTCAGGAACAGCGTATGTTTTAACAAACTCAAGACTATTTAAAATAAAAGATGGTACACCCAGCACACTTGTTGGTACTGCCTTTAGCATTTTTGAAGCGTTTTGAATATAAGGACTTTGTGCCTTTCTATTACCATCTTTTGTAGGATACCAAATTTGAACCATCAACTCACGTTTATCCTTTGGGCTATTTGAATATGGCTCTTTTCTTGTATTATCCACCCAATGATAAACTTTTGTACCAACTAGATATTTCCCAGTAGGTTTTTCTAATGTGAATACTGGCAAAAGAGTAGGTATTGCTATTGATATTAATAAAAATAAAGTCAATATTGTGGTTTGAATAATAATAGTACGTTTACTCATAGAGTTATCATTTCTTCTGTACAGAAAATAATATCCTGTTAAAATAATAGGTATCAAATACACAGGAATCATTTCCCAACGACCACCTTCCGCCACGAGCTGCATAGCAACAGCTCCAAATGCCACCGCTAAAGTGATGACAATATTCTGTCTATACCGCTTACCGCAAATAATATACCAATACAATAATGTAAAATTAAGAACGGTTAAAGTTATTTCTAAAGGTCTCATATTTATCTTCCTCCCAAAACATTAATATTTTCTTAGTTTCATATTAAGGAGAATACATTAACATTCTATCAATAAATTTATTAAGATTTATTAAGATTTTCTACATGGGTTTATTGCAGTTTCTAATATGATATAATGAGACAATACTAAAGGAGGACTTAAAATATGGATGAAAAAATATTAATTGTAGATGATGACGAAAAAATTCGAAATTTAATCTCAATTTATTTAGAAAATGAAGGCTATAAAACAATAAAGGTAAGTAGTTCCATAGAAGCCTTAAAGATATTAGAAGAAGATAATGTTGATTTGATTATGCTTGATATAATGATGCCTGAGATGAATGGTATTGAAGCATGTATAAGAATACGTGAAGAAAGGCATATGCCTATCATTATGATCTCTGCAAAGTCAGAGGATATGGACAAAATTTATGGTCTTAGTTCAGGTGCTGATGATTATATAACAAAGCCTTTTAATCCAATGGAACTAATAGCAAGAGTAAAATCGCAGCTAAGGAGATATAAAAAATACAATAAGGATGCAGTTGTAGATAATACTATAATTGAAATTGGCGAGTTAACTATCAATATAGATACGCGTATAGTTTGTATTAGTGGTTCTGAAATACGTCTTACACCTAAAGAATTTGATATATTGGAACTTTTGGCAAGAAATAAGGGAATTGTGTTTAGTGTAAGAAAAATCTATGAATTGGTATGGAAAGAGGACTTTTTAAAATCTGATAATAATGTAATCGTTCATATAACTAAAATAAGAGAAAAGATTGAGCCTAACCCTAAGAGCCCCATTTATATAAAAACAGTTTGGGGGGTAGGTTATAAAATATGAAAAAAAGTGTAATTACTAGCAAAATTGGCATTAAGCTTTTGCTCTCCATCTTAGTAAGTCTTATTATGTCAATGTTTGTAAACGTGTTATTAAATTTAACAAATCTTTCTGCAGTTATGCCTGAACCTTTAGATTTTTTCCTAACATTAGGGGCATTTATACTCTGCTTTTTGTTAATTATAAATACAAAAGTAAAATATATTAAATATATAGCAGAAAGGGTGAAGAAAATATCTAACGATGAATTAGGTGCTATCATTGAAATTCGTGGAAATGATGAACTTGCAGAGCTTTCTGAAAGCATCAATTTCATGTCAAAGGAGTTAAAATACAGAAAAGAAAAAGAAAAAGAAATAGAAGAGGCTAAAAATGAACTTATAACCAATGTTTCTCATGATTTAAGAACCCCCTTACTTCTATTGTGGGATATGTTGATTTATTAAAAAAGAAAGAATATAAAAATGAGCAACAACTAGATGAATATATTGATACTATCTACAGTAAGTCCCAAAATCTTCATATACTAATAAATGAATTATTTGAATATACAAAACTTACAACTCCCGGGATAAAAATCAATTATAGCAACGTTAATTTAAGTCAATTATTAGAACAAATAATTGGAGAATATATTCCTATCTTTAGTAAAGAGGATTTAATAATTAAAGGAGACATTCCTGAGAAAGATATTTATGTAAAGGTTGATACAGAAAAAATAGTTAGGGTCTTTGACAATATCTTAGTAAATGCAAAAAAATATAGCTGTAAGCCTTCTGATATTCATGTAAAACTCAGTTATGGCAATAAAAAGGCCCTTGTATCAATCTCAAATAAAACAGATAAAATGCTAGTAGGAAACCTAGATATGCTTTTCGAAAAATTTTATAGGGTAGATACTTCCAGGAAAGATGATGATGGTTCGGGGCTTGGTCTTGCTATTGCAAAAAGAATTGTGGAATTGCATGATGGAAACATATGGGTTGAATACAAAAATCATATTATTACGTTTAATATTGAACTATATACACAAGAGTAACTAGACATTTTGGAGAAATCGAATATGTCTTTTTTTACCCTGCTTTTTAGAATCTTAATATTTTCCTCACTGGTTTCTTAATGTTTAGATGTTATTGGGGTCTCGTCAACATTTCCGACAAAACCCACACTAAGGAATAAAATGTATAATTTTTAATAATTCGCCTTCGTTAAGCTATAGTGAACCGTACCACAAGTGACGTAGACTTTTGTGGATGGAAATTTGATAGAATGTGTCTTAAATATTGAAAACCAAGGATAATGTTAAACGTTTTTGCATCTTGAATTAATTTATAATTATAACAATGTTAAAAAGACTTATATCATTAATTAGTAGTGATATAAGTCTTTATTTTTTTATGTGCACTAACTTTTTCATATATTACATAACAACAAAGGCAACATAGAAGAGTTAAATAAAAATAAGATTAAATACTTCTACAATATTGGAAAAAAATTAAAATCTCTATGATATAATTAAACATAGATTTACTAAGTTCAGCAATTAAAGAAACAAATTAAGAATATAATTATTGATTACAAAAGAAAGATGTGAAATCACAATTATATCAGCAGGCTACCTACATTAGTTAATAGTATTTTTCAACTTTTAAATAAAATAATAAACAATAGCTGATATTGAAAGGAGAAATTTTTATGTATCATGATTTGTCAGATGATTATAAATCAAGAGATTATTTAGTAGCAATAGTATTACAGGACGGAGAATATTTTGGGGATATTTACTATGAATATAGTTATGGCGGATATGGATTGGGAGTTAATATAATGGAGGATATATTGCAATATATTAAGAGTTTAGATTGTGAGAAAATTGATGATTATAATTGTGAAGCATTACTACATAATGATATTGGATTAAAAGCAGATATAAATGGAAATGACATTCATTTTGTATTGAGAAATAATGATGGAGATTTACTTGAAGAATGTATGCCATGGGATAAATTAGAAAATTATATTGTTGGATACAATATGATTAAATGTGATGGACATGGAAAGAAAAAGGAAAGAAGATGGTGTGGTTCATGTATGAATTTTATTCCAATCGAAGGAAGTGCAAAAGGTACTTGTTTGGTACGTAAAGATAAAATTCAAAGAAGTAGAATAATATGTGCTTTTCATTATATAGAAAAAAATAATCATTGAGAAATTAATAAAAAACTTTATTTAATCTATGAGATTTTATGATATATTACTATAATATGTTAATCAAATAAATTTGAAAAAATGATTAGTTAAGTAAGGGGTTGGGGTTATGAAATTAGATGGGTTGGTAAAATTATATAATGGACTTGTCCAGCTTTTGTAGACACAAAGTTAAGTAAATTTTATGAATTCAATTCTTCGAATTGGGATGGAGAGAGATATCCTAATGAAGAATGCATTCTCTTAGTATTATAATATAATTCAATATACTTAAAGATTTCTTTTTGAGCTTGCTCAGGTGACTCGTAATGAGCGTCCTGAATAAGCTCTCTCTTTATAGTTCTATAGAAAGATTCCATTACTGCATTGTCATACGGATTTCCTTTTCTACTTTGACTATGAACAGCTCCATACTTCTTCAATAATGCTTGAAATCTTCCTCCTGTGAATTGGGAACCCTGATCTGTATGTACAATTAGGTCGTTTTTAGGATGCTCCTTCCCATATGCCTGCATAAATGCACCCATTACAAGAGTTTCTTTCATTCGATTATCCATAGACCATCCAACAACTTTTCTTGAATATATATCTATAAACACTGCAAGATATAAGTTGCCTTTTTTCGTTGGAATATAAGTAATATCACCAACCCAGATTTTATTTCTGCCATCGGATTGAAAGATTTGGTTTAATAAATTTGGTCTTTCAACAGCATTTACTTTTTGATTATAATGTTTATAGCGATAACGACATCCTTTAGGGAAAAGTTTCATATTTCTCATTAGACGAGACACTCTTTTTCTATTAACATGAATTCCTTTCTGTTCTAGAGCTTTAGCAATTCTTATTGAACCATATCTACCTTTGTTTTCCTCGAAAATTTGTTTTATTTCCTTACTTAACACTTCGTTTTGTATATCCCTTTTTGAAGGTTTATGATTTAAATATTTATAATATCCAGCTCGTGATACATTTAATGCTTTACACGCCTTCTTGATATTGTACTTATCATGGTTTTCTTTCAAGTACTGAAATCTTACTTGTTCTTTCGCTTCAAGAAGGCTTGGTATTTTTTTAATAGTTTTAATTCCTTCTTTAGCTCATTATTTTCTTGTCTCAGCTTCTTTATTTCATACTGACACGAATAGAGCGCAGTTCCATGACCTGGGAATGCACTCTCTCCGTATTCTTCATATTCACTTATCCACCGATATAAGGAATTATAATGAATAGATAATGCTTTTGCTGCATCAGCAACAGACATATCATCTTCTTGTACTAACTTAACAGCTGCAATTTTAAATTGTTTATCATAACTTCTTCTCATAAAGCAGACCACCTTTTTACATTTTTCTCTTATCTTGGTGTCTACTTTATTATACCATTTCCAATTTATAGTTATTTCTACTGTGTACTTGACGGGGTGCAGTTCATTCAATTAAACATGAGTTTTTTTAACTTTATTGACTATTTTTGTTTTTAAAATATATTTTAGCTAGAATAAAACTTAATATCAAAATAAGAGTAACAACTAAACCACCTTCAGGTCCAAATTTACCTCCATTTAATATACTCTCATGTAAAAACTGAGTTTGATATAACCCCTGAGTCTCACCGCCGCTCAACTGAAATCCCCAGATATATCCTTGAACATAATTCCATGCAATATGAAAACCAACAGGCATCCATATGTTAGAGGATTTCAAATATAAGAATCCTAAAAGAAGTCCAAGTAGAAAAATATTTATTAATGCTAGAGGCTTAATGTTAGGATTCCCCATATGCATTAGAGAAAATATTAAAGAAGATACTATCAAAGCCATAAGTTTATTTTTTCTATCAGCAAGTATCGTTAAGAGGTATCCCCTAAAAAATAATTCCTCGCTAAAGCCCACAAACATATTTATAATTAGACCTATTATGAGACTTTGAGATATTTCTGGTGATGAAAGGCTATTAACTAAATAGGAACTTCCGCAACCTATCAAAATAATAAAAACAAAAGTCATGGATATAGATCCCCAAATTATTCCACTAACTATACTCCTAGATCCTTTTTTTACACTTATCAAACCCAATTCTTGAAAAGGCTTTTTATCTATCCATTTCCAAAAAGCTAGCGGGATTAATGTAAATGAACCGTCTAAAATTATTTTTTCTAGAATAGTAAGCCATTCATTTTTAGGTACTTGATCTTTAAAGAGTATGTGCAATAGAGTGCCGTAAAGACTGGAGAATAGTATGATAGATAATATAACTGTTATTAGTGCAAGCAAAACCTTGAATCCGCTACGTAATTGAGCGTCCTTGTTAATAAAAATTGATTTCATAATAAAATTAACTCCTTTATGCAAAAAAATATAATTAAAAATTAACTATCACATTCGATTCGTTAATACATTAATAGTACTGGATAAATATTAATTTACACTTAAGAATTCCATAGGAATTCTTAAGATCAATTTCAATAAAAGTATTACTTTATTGTGAAAAATTAAAGGACAGTGGAAGATGATTGTGATTAAGAGAATTATGTAAATAGCAACCTAGGATGAAAGATAAGTCTAGCAGACAGTAATCTGGTACATTTACAATTGATATTAGTATAAATTATAGGTGACAGGCACATAAGTTATAAGTTTTGGCTAAATTTAAAAATTATAACTTATGTGCTTATTTTGAGTATTTGGATATGGTAGTAAAAATCGCACTTGTTTAAGGTACGGTGAACCGTATCATAAATGACGTAGACTTTTTTGAAATGATAGAATTTGTAAATACTAGACACCGAATATGGAGCGGAATTCACTTTGGTTCTACTGCAATTAGAGGGATGAGTACAAAACCAATAATCGATATTATGATTATTGTTGAGGATATAAACAAGATTGATGAATACAATGATAATATGAGTAAGCATAAATACTGCATTAGGGGAGAAAGTGGGATTGAAGAGAGAAGATATTTTGTAAAATTGACCGCCGATAATTCTGGTAATCATACGCATCATATACTAAGCACATATAAAAAAGAGGGAGCAACGTATTTAAATATTTCTTTCTCTCCCAAACGTTATATAGGCGGGGAAGAGCCTGGAAAGTTTATTGAAGATAAATTGCCAGACATGTTCGCGGTTGCATGCGAGCTATATGGCGATGGTATTGATCCAAAAGAATTTGAAGGATTTTGGAATTTTTACGAATCTAAAAAAGGTCTTATCTGGAGAAAAGTAGTTGGTGATAACATTATTTATGTTAAACTTGGAAAAAACCCCACCATGAATTTTACTACGGTTACTTCTGCTTCTGTTAGCATCCTAAAAAAAGCTGGGCTGATTTTTCAAGTATAAGTGCAGTCAAATTTATGCTTTGGGGAAACCAGGATGTTTCAATAGAAGAACATATTTCAACGGTTGGTGACATTACAGAAAACAAAGCAGTTCCAATAAAATCTTGCTATATAGTAAATAGTGATATTGTTGATGCCAAAAAACTTGCCGAAATGGCAAGTTTGCCAGATGAAAAGGAGATATTTTCAAAGTTACATCGTTCATATTCAGTACCCAAAACTGGTGAATACATTGTAGCAACAATTGAAGACTCATCTGGAAAAATAGAAGTCATTTTTCCATCCTTACAAATAAGTGAAAGTGAATTTAAAGAATTTAAGTATTTTGTAGTATATGAATATACTACAGATAAAGGCAGAGAATTTTATTTGCTTAACGCGACTAGATCATTAAAGGGACAAGCATTTAAATAAATCTTATAACAGATTCATACACTAGAAAAATTTCCTGATGAAGCACACAAGAATAATAAACTATACACTGTAACACCAGACTTAAAACCTGCGTTATGATAGAATTAAATGGAGGTGATAATGCAATGGAAAATAAATATAAGACAGCACAGGTAGCAAAATTAATAGGGATACATCCTAATACAGTACGATTGTATGAGAAACTAGGATTGATATCTAAACCTCAAAGATTATCCAATGGATATCGAGTTTTTTCAAATTTTCATATTGCACAATTTAAGCTGGCGAGGACAGCACTTAAAGTTGAAGTACTGCAAAGTGGTCTTAGAAAAAATATGATTAATATTATTAAATTATCTGCCAAAGGTGAATTTCAAAAGGCAATCGTATGTACTAATAACTATATAAATCAGGTTAAAATAGAGCAAAAAAATGCAGAAGAAGCTATTGAAATTACAAAAAAATTGCTTTCTGGTATACAGGAGAAAGAAAATAATGTATCTTTAACAAGAAAACAAACTGCAGATTATCTGGAAGTTACAATAGATACGTTGCGAAATTGGGAAATGAATGGATTACTTTCTATAAAAAGAAAACAGAATGGATATCGGGTATACACTAAAAATGATATTCAACTATTGAAGATAATACGTACTTTACGTTGTGCTAATTATTCCCTTTCGGCAATTTTACGCATGATAAGTGCAATATCAAATAACTCAGAAATCAATATACGAGAAGTCATTAATACACCTAAATCTGATGAGAATATTGTAGCAGTCTGTGATAAACTACTCACTTCACTAAGTAGCGCAGAGTTAAATGCAAATTGCATTTTAAGGCAGCTAAAAGCCATGCAAGAAAATTTTAATATGAACCCTACAGTTTAACACCAGACTTTGTTTTGGTGTTATTCTCTTTTATGTATTAAGAAATAGGAGGTTTATAAACATGGAAACAATTAAAATTCATGGCTTATGCAAATCATACGGAAATACACAAGCTGCAAATAATGTTAGTATATCAGTTAAACGTGGCGAAGTTTTCGGATTGCTTGGTGCTAATGGAGCGGGGAAAAGCACGACTATTGAATGTGTTTTAGGTACAAAGAAATTTAATAGTGGGTCAATTTCGATTTTAGGAATGAACCCACAAACAGAAAGAAGAAAATTATTTGAGCGAGTTGGAGTCCAATTTCAAGAATCAAATTATCAAGATAAAATAACAGTAGCAGAACTTTGCGAAGTTACACAATCCCTGTACAAACAGCCATCAGATTATGCAGAGTTGTTAAAACAATTTGGTCTTTTGGATAAATGCAAAAGCCAAGTGAGTGAGCTTTCAGGAGGACAAAAGCAGCGCTTATTTACTATACTTGCTTTAATTCCTAATCCAGAAGTTGTATTTTTAGATGAACTGACAACAGGGCTTGATGCTAGAGCAAGGAAAGAGGTATGGAAAGGACTTTTGAATTTAAAGAAGAAAGGGCTTACTATCTTTTTAACCTCGCATTTTATGGATGAAGTAGAAACATTATGTGATAGGATTTGCATTCTTAAAAAAGGAGAAAGTATTTTCTATGGAACTGTGCAAGAAGCAATTGCAGGAAGTCCATATGAAAAGTTTGAAGAAGCTTATTTATGGTATACAGACGAGGAGGTAGTTGATAATGAGAGCATTTAGAACAATCTTAAAAACAGAGATGAAATTGTCCTTGCGTGGGATGGATATGTTCATTTTTGCAATTTGTATGCCGATAGTTGTAACAATCATTCTTGGTATTATCTATGGAAACAAATCAGCCTTTGATAGTGCAGGATATACATTTTTAGAACAATCATTTGGAGCTATTACTACAATTGCAATATGTGCAGGAGGCGTGATGGGGTTACCACTAGTGGTGTCCGACTATCGGCATAAAAAAATTCTAAAGAGGTTTAAGGTAACACCTATAAGTCCTGTTATAATTTTAGCGGTACAGTTAGTAATTTATGCATTCTATTCTATTATTTCGCTCATACTTGTTTATGCCACAGCAGCAATTTTCTTTGGTTTTCGATTCAGCGGTTCATGGTTTCAGTTTTTGGGTTCCTACTTACTGGTAATGGTATCCATGTTTAGCATAGGTATCATGGTAGGAGGTATTGCTCCAAATCTAAAGACAGCAAGTATTGTCGCAAGCGTATTATATTTTCCTATGTTGATTTTTTCAGGAGCAACCCTACCATATGAGATTATGCCGACATTGCTTCAAAAATATTCCGATGTATTACCCTTAACACAAGGAATAAAGCTTCTAAAGGCGACTTCCCTTGGTTTGACTATAGATGGAGTGATGATGCCTATCATTATAATGATTGCTCTTGGAGTCATATGTACTGGTGTAGCTTTTAGATTTTTCAAATGGGAATAATACCAATTCTCAAAACCGATGTGAGGTTTGACTCAATGAGAGAAAAGCCTACTATGGAATCTTAATATAATCAAATTGGAATAATCTTAAAATAATTAAATCATGTTGATTTAATGGAATAATTATGATATATTAGATGTATAATAAATATTATTAATTAATAAATAATATTGAATGCGAGATTGATTTTATTTAAAAAACTTATAAAAGGGAGGTAAAATTATGAAAACTTTATATGAGGCAACTATGATTAATGTAGGAGCTAGAAAAGGACGAGTTTATTCGCCAGATATGTCTTTTAATTTAGATGTAGCTATGCCAAAAGAACTAGGGGGAGAGGAAACAACATTAACAAATCCTGAGCAACTTTTTGCAGCTACTTATAGTACTTGTTTTAATGGTGCATTGGAAGTTGTTTTGCAAAAATCTAGGGTAGAGTTTGAAAAAACTACTGTTACAGCAAGTGTATCCTTAGTAGAAGATCCAGAGGATAAGGGATTAAAAATAGCTGTAAAACTGCAAGTATCAATTGACGGAGTTGAAAAAGAAAAAGCAATAAAATATGCCAATATAGCTCACAAAAACTGTCCATATTCAAAAGCAATTAGAGGAAATGTAGATGTAGTAATAGAAGTTGTTTAAAAACAAATTGTAAGTTAACTTTTCTATAGACTATTTTAGTCTTATAAGGAGAAGTTAACTTTTTATTTTTTTGCTATAAAAAAAGCAGATACAAGAATTAAAAGATTCTTGTATCTGCTTTTTTGTTTAAATTTCCTGCAAAAATCGTATGACAAAAGAAAAATTATACCTGTGAAAAAATTAAAGAAAAAGATAGTTTTAATTGTAATTATAGGCTAATTTGTAGAGTTAAATAAGTGCTTTTTAATGAAATGGTATAAAATTAAAAACTAATATCGCAAAATGTATAATCGTAAAAGAATTTGTTTTTCAAATCGTGTCCGAATTTCTTTAAAAAACGTGCTCTGTATAAGTAGAGGGGTTTTTAAAAAACAATAATTATAAAACATTTCCTTCTTAAAAAATATATAAAGAAGGAAACATAGACAAAATTTAAATGCAAAGGAGTAAAAATATGAAGATTAAGGTGTTAACTGAAACAGAAAAGAATGAAATACTGAATTGGATTAAAAGGAAAAAGTTTTCTAACTTAAATAACTTGTGTATAGCTTTTAATGAATTTATAAGAAATCTGTACAGAAAACATATAAGGCATAAATATAGGTTATTACTTGATGATTTTAGATCAGAATGTCACTTGATGATTCTAGATTGTGCAGAAAATTTTAAAGGAAGCACCTTTGGGCAGTTGGTTAGCTATATTGAAGAAACAGTAAGTAAAAGAGTACTTACAATGAGTGAGAAACATAAAAAGTTTTGTAGAAAGGATATTCTAGGAGATTTGGAAGATAACTTAGCCTATGAAAAGTATCCTTTCCTTATAGATTTTGAAGAGCAGCTATTGAGCACAATGACTCTAGAAAGTAACTGTGATAGATACTTATGCGGAAAAATATCTGAATATGAGCTAGAGCTATTGAAAGAATTTATTTATGGCGGAGATTTAAAAGCTTTTGCTGAGTGTAGAGGAGTTAAGTATGAAAGTGTTATGAAAGCTTTAAAGAGGGCTAAGGAAAAGATCAAGAAGGTAATAGAAGCTTTACATATTAAAAGTGCTTATGATTTATCTTAATTTAATAATGAGGGGGTTTTTGAGATTAATGGCAACAAAATAATTGAGCTCATCCTAAAGGCAAAAGAAGGGGATAAGACTGCTATGGAGGAGATAATAAAAAGGTATACGCCTTTTGCTATTAAAACCGCCAGAAGCATCTATGTAAAGGGTTACGATATTGAAGATTTAATACAAATAGGACAAGTGTCAATAATCAAGGCTGTAAACATGTATGATACTGAAAGAGAAAATGCATTTACTACCTATGTGTTCAATACAGTAAGAAGAACTTTATATTTACTTATAAGAAGCAGTGTAAAAGAAGCAAAATGCTGCAGTCTACAGAGCTTGAACAAGGAAGGCTGTGAGCTTATAGAAGTTTTACCGGGCGAAGATGATATTGAAGAAGATATGGTTAAGAAAGAGGAAAAAGCTATGCTTGCTAGCGCTTTAAGGAAGCTTAATGAACAGGAAAAAGAGATTATCTACTGGTTTTACTTTGAAAGCAAAAGTCTAAGGGACTATGCAAATTTAAAGGGGATATGCTATAAGGCAGCTGGAGATAGAAAGAAAAAGGCACTTATGAAGCTTAAAAAATGTTTAGAGGGGATGGATTTTAATGGCATTATTTAGACAGGTAAGAACAGGTTTTTGGCAGGATGGTTTCATATTAGAACTTAAACCAGAGGAAAAGTATTTTTACATGTATCTTATGACAAACGCAAGAACCACACAATGCGGCATATTTAAATTAGTAAAGCCTCTTGCTCAGCTTGAACTTGGATATGATGGAGAAACTTTGGATAGGCTTTTAAAGAGTTTTATGGACTATGGAAAAATTGATTACTGCGAAGAAACAGATGAGATTATGATAACAAATTGGGCTAAATATAATTTTATAATCAGCAAAAATACAATAATATGTATAAACAAAGAACTTAAAGAAGTTAAAAATAAAGAGTTTGTAAAGAGAATGTACAGAATATGTTTGGAAAGAAATCATCCTGTAAAAGATATTTTTAACGGCATTGAAGTGGATGATTTAAATAGTGAAAAAGAAATAGAGGGTGCTTTTTTAGAAAATGGGAGTGAAGAAATGGATTCTTCAAAAGCAGCTAAGGAGGGGCTTTCAAGCCCTTTTGAAGCCCCTTATAAGCCCCTAGGGGAAGAAGAAATATATATAAATAAATCTTATAATAAACAAAAAGTAATAAATAAAAGTATAAGCAGAATTCTATTAGAGTTTAGTAAAAATATTAAGAAAGCCTCTAAAGCTGAAATAGAAAAATTTATTCAATGGAGAAAGGATTTTGAAGAAGAGGTTATAATAAAGGCGATTGAACAAGCGGTTAAATATAAAGCAAAGCATATTGGATACATTGAGAGCATTATTAAAAGTTGGGCAGCAGAGGGCATTACCACAATGAAAGAGCTGATGAAAAAACTTGATAGAACCAAGCCTAGGGTTAACTTTGATGCCTATAGGTATGTGGATTAGGAGGTGGCATTTTGAATATAGAAAAAATGTACAACCTTGACGCGGAGAAAAATGTGCTGTCTTCTATATTTATGAATAATGACAGCATATGCGAAGTGGTAGACCTGATAAAAGCAGAGGATTTTTATAGCTCAAACAATAAAATAATATATAAAAATTTAGTGGAAATGCAGGACAAGAGGATACCTATTGATATCGTGACTTTTTGTGATAGGATGGGGGAAGCTTTAAAGGAAATAGGTGGAGTAAGTTACATAACCGAGATTATAAATAGCAGTGTTACAGCCACAAATATAAAGAGATACGGACAGATCATAAAGGAAAAATCAAACTACAGAGAGCTTATGAAAATTTTTGAAAACTCTATGGAAAAGCTTAAAAAAGCTGAAGATTCCACGGATGAGGTAATAGATTACGCTCAAAACTCCCTTATGAAACTAGACTCTTCGGAAGCAAAGGATACTGGAGAAATGCTGCCTATTATGGATAAGTATATGGACACTTTGCAGGCTAGATATGAAAAAGGTGAAGCTGTTCAGGGAGTAAAAACAGGATATAAATCTCTAGATAAAATGCTTGGAGGACTTCAAAAGGAAGACTTAGTAATACTTGCAGCAAGGCCTTCTATGGGAAAGACCTCTACGGCTCTTAATATAATTTTGAATTCTGTTTTTAAAGAAAAAGCAAAAGTAGCATTCTTTAATTTAGAGATGGGACCAATACAAATCATAGATAGAGTGCTGTCAATACATACGGCAATTCCTATGGATAAAATAAAAAAGGCAGATTTAACGGATAAGCAGTGGTGTGCAGTAACCAAGTCTGCAGCGATTTTTGCGAGCTCTAATATGAAAATCTATAATAGAATTTATAAGATAAACCTTATAAAAAGTGAGTGCAGAAAGCTTAAGATAAAAGAAGGACTGGATATAGTTGTGATAGACCATCTCCAGCTTATTGAAGGTGTA
This sequence comes from Clostridium sp. OS1-26, assembly GCF_030915445.1. Taxonomy (GTDB): domain Bacteria; phylum Bacillota; class Clostridia; order Clostridiales; family Clostridiaceae; genus Clostridium_AM. The sequence continues at coordinate 4,923,527 of NZ_CP133264.1, read as the reverse complement.
AAAGGTGCGGAAAATAGAAATGTTGAGGTTTCCAAGATCACAAGAGAACTGAAGCTTATGGCAAAGGAACTTGATATAACTGTGCTTTTGATCTCTCAGCTTTCCAGAGCACCAGAGGCTAGGAGTGAGGACCATATGCCTAGGCTTTCAGATTTGAGGGAGTCAGGGAGTATAGAACAAGATGCTGACGTTGCTATGCTTTTATATAGGGATGATTATTATGACAAGGATTGTGAGGAGAAGGGAATTATTGAATGCATTGTGGCGAAGAATAGGAATGGAGAAGTAGGAACGGTGAGGTTTAGATGGTTACCGGAGATACAGGCATTGAACACTTAGTGAAGGGATGAGGCTCGAAATCCTTTAGACCCTCCAATTAGTAGATATGAAGTGTCTGTTGAATTATTTATTATTTTTTTGTTTAATATTTAACTCTTATATAGGATGATGACAAACCGATTTTTAAGTCTAAGGATTAAAAAGAAAGCAAGCACATTGACTAAAGGGGCCAGTAACAATAAGTTACTGACTCTTTAATCCGAAATAATTATATTCTTAATTAGTTGGACTTTAGTATAGTTTATGAAGTAGCTTACATGTTCTTGCCTCTCGCGAGGGATTACCTACCGTCTAGGTATCATATATAATATATATTTATAATTTTATAAAAATTTAAAATACTAATTAGCTTTATAACAAGCCTTTTTCTTTAAGCTTGTATATTTATTAAATCCTATTATTATAAGAAACTATCGAAATTATATAGAAGAATTAATAAAATTTACTGAATACAATTATAAAGAAATAATTCAGTCGCAAAAAATCGTTTCTTATAATTGATTAAAAAGATGTGATAATTTTATGATTCGAATATTCCTAAGGGTGTTAAAATGGAAAATAACTCTTACTTTAAAAGTTGAGAAACCCTAAGAACTCTGATTAATCTCTGGGTACCACTTTAAGAATATTTGAAAATAATTAATAAAAATATCAACTTTTCGGCTAGAGTATAGTAATTAATTTTGCTATTCTCTTCTTTTTTGAACCATTCTTAAAGTAAGAATAATTTATATCTTATTCAAAAGCTTATATTGTTCTTTTCGAATGAAGTATATAGTAAGCATTATCAACTAATAGAGTATCATCTTCAGTTTTAAAGAATAGATTTTACTTATAGTCGCGGTTTTTCTATTAGTAGTTTGTGGTTTTTGCCAATAACGCCAAAAATGTGTAAAGAAGTACTTTGTAATATATTGGACGACATGGTATTATATAATTAAAATGTTACTAATAAGTAAATTAAGTTTAAATATTATAGGGGCAAAAATTATGGATATAAAAGTTAAATCATTTCCATCTTCAAACGGAGAAAGTTTTTTCATTAAATTACAAGGGGATGTTACTACCAACATTTTAATAGATTGTGGGTACGTATCCACAACAGAGTTCATTATAGAAGAACTAAAGGAAATTAAAAAAAATAATCAGAAACTAGATTTAATTATTTTAACTCATATAGATAATGACCATATAAATGGTGCGAGAGATGTATTAAAGTATTTATTAGAAAAAAAAATTGATGTTGGGGAAGTATGGTATAATGACTATCTAAAAATTTTAGAAGGTGACTATTTAGAAGAAGATATTCCCAAAGACGCGGAAGAGTTTATTAGTTCATTATCACAAGTTGAATACAAAAATGATTCGACAATCCCTGTAAAGGAAAAAATTGGACACAACAGTGCTGTTTGTGTTGCAGAGTATTTGACTAAAGATGAATTATACAATAAATGGAATAAAACATTCGATCGAGGGAGTATATATGTAGGTGAAGATAACCTTAGAACGATTAAAATCAATGATGTTGCAGTTACAGTATTAGGTCCTAGAAAGAGCATATTGGACGATATATTCAAGGAGTGGCAAGATTACCTACTGGATTATATTAATGGAGAAGTTAAAGTAAAAAATATTAAAGTAGCTAAAGCTTTTGAAAAATATTTTGTCGCAATAAGAAGTGTTTGTAAAAAAGTGGAAAAAAGCAAGTGTTCATTAGACAGTATTAGTGATATGGTTGAATACTGCGATTATGATACTGATATTGTTAATAGGTCTTCAATAGCTGTAGTTATTGAGTTTAAAGGTAAAAGATTGCTATTTTTAGGAGATAGTAGTCCTATAGATATGGAAGAACAAATGGAACGGTATATAAAAAATAATTGTAACAATTTTAAACTTGTAAAAATTTCACATCACGGAAGTAAAAATAACTTATCAAAAGAAATGATAAAAATGATGAATTGTGAAAAGTATCTTGTTTCAACCAATGGAAAAAAGTTTAAACACCCAGATGTTGAAACCATATCAAAAATAATTTTTTTGGGAAACAGTAATAAAAAAATACATTTTAATTATAAGCCAGAGAAGGTTATTGACACTTTAAAAGTATTAGGGAAGAACGTGTCGAGTTACATAGAATATAAAAATGAGAAAATTAATGATAAAGATATACTGGAAATAGATTTATAGGAGATTATAATGGTTAAAAATATAGTTGGAAGAGTTTATAGTAAAGATAGACCCCTTGGAACTTGTTTTTTAGTAAGTGAAAAATATGTTTTTACAGCTAGGCATATTCTAGAAGATAAGGTGACGAAAAAAATAGAGAAAAAAGTAGAATGCGTATTTAGTTATAAAAATCAGAGATCATTTGGAAAATTGATTTATGAAGACGAGGAAAATGATTTCGGTATATTAGAACTTGAGAATAGCATAGAAAGTGATAATTACAGAATATCAAAATATATTATTGAAAAAAAAGATGAATGGGAATCCTTTGGTTATCCATCAAGTAGTATAGATGGGGTGGGCTTTAATGGATATGTTACTGAAAAAAGAGATAATAATAGACATGAAGTGTATATAAATAATCAAGAGGAAGGTGGTGAATGGACTGGAGCATCAGGTTCTCCTATTATAATTGAAGAGGAAATAGCGGGAATAGCACTTGAGCAGGAAAAAGGTGGAAATATAAAAACTAGATTAGAAATTGTAAGCATGGAATCTATAACGGATAAACTTCAAGTAAGCAAACCAGAAATATTGGAATCTATAGATGTGGGATACCACCCATTGCTGAAGGAGCGACTGAAATGCTTATCAAACGATTGTAAAGAACTTTTTCAGATAGCTACAGCGGTAAAAAAAGAAATACATTCAAATATCATGTATTTTCTGATAATGAAATTTCTATAGTGCACTTAGCAACTATTTTAAAATCCTACATTCACGAGTATGGTGTAGAGCTGATTTTAGATGAGCAGTATGGAAAAGCTAGAGACAGAATGAAAAGAAGGGAAATAGAGGATAAAATTGAAAGCAAAAAGCTACATATAATCAATCTTATTAAAAATGAATCGCAATTGGTACATATGTTACTATGGATACTAATAGAGGGAGAATTAGGATGTCCACGAATAGGGAGTTATATTGTTGATATAGAGAATAATATACCAAGGGATATATATATAAATAATAACAGCGAGGATATAAGTATTATTATAGGTAACGGTTATTTAGATAACTCTATAATTGATTTATTCAAGAATTGTATTAAAGAAATTGAGGATCATATACAGAAAAATAATACTAAAAAAAATATAATTATTAAGGATAAATTAGCTATTGAGTCGCTAAGCTATTCAATACAAAATAAGTTAAATAAGAATATGCTTCATAATTCTGGACAAGCAACAATGACAGGAAGCATTGCGATACTTATTGGGTTTAATAACAAGACGATATTTAGAGCTGAATTGGGCAATGAACAAAAAATGGAATATTTAAAAAGTTGTGTTGATGAGTATGAAGAAGAGTTCTTGAAGGTTATTCAAGGAAACGAATTAATAAATAAAATTGAAGTAAACTGGTTCTTTATCCCTTTCAAAGACGTTAGTGAATTTAATAATAATTTTAAGAATAAGTATTTATAGGGGTGAGAATATGGTAATATTTAAATTAGAAGAAGTTAAGAGAATAGATGAACTAATTCATAAATATAATACTTTAGAAATAAAAAAGCAATTTTTAAAGGAAGACATAGAAAAAGATATTATAGATGATGAACTAGTATTTATGGTGGAAAGTGCCAATTTATTAGCTTTATCGACTAAATATAGAAATAGGGATCGTGCTTTAAAAATAGCGACAATAATTCCTAATATAAGAGAAGATTATAAGTTAATAATTGGATGTAAAATTATATTGAATAAATTAAGAAATTTTTTAACACAAAGAAGATTAGATGAGTTGTTTCCTGAACATTCAAATAATTCTCTGTCTATACTAGAACGATTAAAACAAAAGTATGAGGTTATTAGCAATACTGTAAATATATTAGACGAAGAAGTAGTATTAAATAATATACAATATTCATTATATCAGTTAATTGAATCAAATAAAAATATAAGTATATCTGCACCAACATCTGCAGGAAAATCGTATATATTAATGAGGGCTGTTATAGAAAAATTAAATAGTACAAAAAAGAGTATAGTATATCTTGTTCCTACCAGAGCTCTAATAAATCAGGTTATGGAAGATTTAAGAAATCACATGAAAGAAAATAAATATTTTATAACTTCATCTTCAGACCTTCGAAATATAAAAAGTGAACAAGTTGGAATATTTGTATTAACTCAAGAGAGGTTATATCAATTATGCAATAATAGAAATGTCGAAATAGGTACATTAATAGTAGATGAAGCTCAAAATATAATGTATGGTAGTAGAGGAGTATTATTAGAATATAGTATAAAGTATGCTCGTAATATATGGAAAGATATTAGAATTATATTTTTATCTCCTATGATTGATAACCCCAACAAACTATTAAAGAAATTTAATAGTGAAGAGAATGAGTCATATTGTACGAAAGAGTATACCGTTAGACAAAACATTTTAAAGTTACTTAGGTTAGAAGGAAGAGGATATGAGTTAAAACTAAATAATGAAACAATTAAGGAAAAGATTGATATAACAAAGGGGTCAACATTACCAGAAAATATAGTGAATGCATACTTTCAGTTTAATAATGGAGAAAAAAGTATTATTTATTGTAATACGCCTAAAATGACTCAGTCAGTTTGTAAAAAATTATATGAAAGAACTTTATTAGAAGATAAAGAAGATAAAGATGATAGTGAGAGTTTGACGGAATTTGCAAACTTTGTAGAACGATATATTCATAAAAATTACATGTTAGTTAAATATCTAAAAAAAGGTATGGCTTTTCACTATGGGTCATTGCCTAGCTTTATAAGATTAGGAATAGAAAGTTTGGCTAGTGATGGATTGATACATACAATTGTATGTACCTCAACCTTATTACAAGGAATAAATATTCCGGCTCAAAATATTTATATATGTAATCCAAGAAAATCAAAAAAGATAGATTTGATAAGTTAGACTTTTGGAATTTAGTTGGTAGGGCAGGTAGAACAGGATTTGACTTAAATGGTAATGTGATTTTAGTTGATACTTCATCATGGGATAATATAAATACATATGATGAAAAAAATATTGTATTAAAATATGCTACAGAGTTAAATGAATCTCAAGTAAGAGATATAGAAAATGCTTTTAAATATGATATTTATGATAGCAAAAAGAAAGAGTTTATAGATAGTATTGAATCTGCATTGGTCTTTGATGAGATTGTTAACCAAAAAAATATCACTGTTCTTAGTTCACAAGTCATACAAAACCATGTTAAGGAAATAGTGGATAGGTATGATGAGATAAAGGGATTGTTAATTAAGTTAATAGGGATTAGACCACAAAATATTCAAAGACTTTGGCAGCTTTTCATTAGTTATGATGATGACATAGAGTCTTTTTTAATTCCCCATCCGTTCAAACGTAATTTTTTCTCTAGATACATTGAAGCATTAGATATAATTAATACCTATTTAATGGATGGAATACTATATAAGTTAAATCCAGATGTATCATTTGAAGATAATAAGAGTTATAGAAGTTTGGTATTTTGTTCGCTCGCCTGGATGAGAGGAGATTCTTTAAAAAAGATATTATTTCATGAATTCGACAATTTCAATGATGAAGATAAAGTAACGAAGCAAGTACAAGAGCAAATAAATTATTTAAATTCTCATATAAGGCATAAATTAATTAAAGGTATATATGCGTATCAGGAAGTCCTAAAAGAATATTTAATAAGAACGAAAAGAGAACATCTAATAGAAAAAATATCTAATATAGCGATGTTTTTAGAATTAGGTGCATGTGATGACACTGCTATAGAGTTAATTTCCTTAGGATTAATGAGAGAACTTGCATTAGAATTAGTAAAGAGGTTTAAAATTGATAATGAAGATTTGATTTTTACTTTAAAAAATTTAGATTTAAGTAGCATTGATTTAAGTTTATATGAAATAAATAGGCTAAAGGATTTTGTAGAAAAATTGTAGTAGCTTTTGTTATTTTTAACTAGATAAAAAATGAGTAAAAAAAGTAGTTTTAACTACTTTTTTTATTGCATTTTGGAGCGTAAACATCTATAAAACTTTTGAAATATAGTCTTAGTTTAAATATTCATGTTGAAAAACCAATTGATGTAGCCTGTAAATAAAAGATCGAAGATTAATATTGAAAGTAATAATCTTATTATAATATTTTGTAATGGAGAGTTTAATGATAAAATGATTGTATAACGAATAAAGTAATTATTAATAAATATGAGGGTATTGTAAAATATGTGAGTTTCTGTTATTTTAAATCATGAATTAATGAGTCTATTAGAATTTATTTTATAAGTTATAGAATAGTTTGAGGAGGGTTATAGATTGAGTTTTGATATTGTTAGAGGTAAGGTCTCAAAGCCAGAACAGACGAAACAGTTAATAGATCAAATTACAAAATATATGAGTGAACAAGATGATGATGGAACACTATATTTGGGATATCCGTTAACAGCAAATAGGGATACAGCCGTTACAATTGATGCATTATTAGTTACTGTAAATAAAGGTATGATAGCATTTATTTTTGGTAACAGTACAGATTCTAAAATAGAGCTATATGAACAACAAGATGCATTATATTTTCATATGGATTTTTATCTTAGAAATTACAGTAGTCTTAGAAAGGGAAGGAATTTGGCATTCACGCCTACGGTTATTACGATATTACCAATGCCAATTGATATTGATAGTGATGAATATTGTATAGTTACTAATGATGAGATAGTGAATAGCATTAATGGCTTAGATGGGTTTAACAAATCTTTGTATCGTAAGCTATGTGAAATACTTCAAAAAGTATCAGAAATAAAACCAAGAAAAAAACGTAATAATGTCAAGTTGGAAAATTCATACGGTGGTGTTATAAAAAGCATAGAAAAAGAAATTGCAAACTTAGACCAATGGCAAAAAAAGCTGCCTTTGAAATACCTGATGGACCACAAAGAATAAGGGGACTGGCTGGGTCGGGTAAGACTATAGTCTTAGCATTAAAAGCGGCATATCTGCATACTCAATATCCTGAAATGAAAATCGCAGTTACGTATTATACAAGATCACTGTATCAGCAATATATAAGCTTAATTACTGATTTCGTAAAAGAACTATCCGGAGAAGCAGTTGAATGGGAAAATCTTGATATAATACATGCCTGGGGCAGTAGCTCTGAAAAGGGGGTATATTCTAGCATAGCCGATAAGATTAATGTAAAACCATATAACCTAACAGCAGCTATGACTAAGTTTGGCAGGCAAAATGCATTTGGTGGAGCGTGTGAGGAACTTTTAGGTTATATTAAGAATGGGTATAAGCCAACGTATGATGCTATTTTAATTGATGAAGCACAGGATATGCCAAGCGCATTTTTTAGGTTGGTTTTTAATGATGTAAAGGAACCTAAAAGGATAATTTGGGCATATGATGAGCTGCAAAATCTATCAGAAGTTGAAATGCCTTCGTTGGAAGAAATGTTTGGAACTGATTCTACTGGTAGTTTAAATATTAGCCTAGAGAGTGAAGAAGATGAAGCGAAAAGGGATATTATTTTGCCTATATGCTATAGAAATCCACCTTGGACTTTATCATTAGCACATTCCCTTGGTTTTGGGTTATATCATAAGCCTATTTTACAAATGTTTGATTCTTTAGATCTTTGGAAGGAGATTGGTTATACCGTTAAAAGTGGAAGTTTAAAGCCGAATTATACAGTAACATTATCTAGAAAAAACTCATCAACGCCAGAATACTTTGATAACCTAATTAAAAAGGAAGAAAGCGTAGTGTTTAAAAGGTTTGATGTAAAAGAGGAGCAATATTTATGGGTTGCTGAAGAAATATACAAGAATATTCATAATGATGAACTAGATCCTGATGATATTTTGGTTATATTTCCAGATGTATATAATGCTAAGAGGCACTATAAGAATTTTGAGAAATATTTAAAACAAAAAAATATCAACTCAGTTTTAGCTGGTGTAGATACTAATAGAGATATCTTTAGAGAAGATGGAAGTATCACTTGTTCTCATATTTATAGAGCAAAGGGAAATGAATCACCTATGGTATATATAATGGACTGTGATTTTTGTGCATCAGGTATGGAACTAACAAAGTTAAGAAACATATTGTTTACTGCTATAACAAGGTCAAGAGCTTGGGTTCGTATTTGCGGGGTTGGTGATTTAATGGGCATTCTTGAGGATGAAATAAATCAATGTATAGAAAGAAATTATGAGTTAAAATTTAAAATACCTACTGCTGAGGAGATGGAAAGAACCCGAAGATTGAATAGAGAGCGTACTGTTGAAGAAAAGGAAAAAGTAGTAAAGGCAAAAACAAGTGTGAATGAATTAATTGAACAGTTAAAAGAGGGGAACTTGAGCCGGAATTGATTCCAGAATTGGAGACACTCTTAAATGTAATTAATAAGAAAAATAAATAGTGAAAAAAGCAACAAGAATTAATTTAATATTCTAAGATGAAAGAATAACTAAATACGTTGAAACCAATGATGTGTTTTATAAAAATAGCAAGATCAGGAATTCTCCCTCGCAAGTACCCCAGGGGTGTAAAATTTGGTATACAATTGGAATGATCAGATTTTCGGCGAATATATCATGGATGCTTTTTCAACTGCATCCAAGTGGAATATTCTTTCAAGTATTTTTACTAAAATCAATAGTGCAATATGAATCAATACTGCTGCCACGAAAGCAAGAATCAATCCATTCCGTATGCTTTCTGTATATTTAACCTGAAAGGCATTGATAATCACGCAAGGCATTACCAGATAAAGAGCAACGGTTGAAAGACTTTTGCTCTCTTCTGCTTTCAATAAATGTGTTTTTACTAATACGAATCTCATGGCCATAACTAAAAAAAGTCCAGCAATCTGTTTCACTAATAATAAACTAATCACAATTCCACCGCCATAATTTAAGAGAAACAGTTATACTTTACATACAACCATTCATAATGAACTATAATTTTAATCTAAGGAAAGCCTGTCTATAAACAGCAGCAATTAAAAATTAATTATACCACTAGAATCCATTAAATTGCTACTTTCTGAGAAAAACTCCAGCACTATTATTAGTAATGATTTCTTAAATTATCTTGCATAGAGCTGTTTTCTAAGATGTATTCGTGTGGTATAATGATTAATTAGGTAAATGGTAACTTGGCACATAAGTTACAGAAATAGGAGGTAATTTATAAATGATGGCAAAAGCTATAGAAACAGAAATATTAAACGTTAAGGATTTAGATGTTAATTATAAAAATATTGTAAAAGGTGCAGAGTATCTAAAAAAAGGTGAAGTTGTTGCAATTCCAACAGAAACTGTTTATGGGTTAGCTGCAGATGCTTTTAATGAAGATGCAATAAAAAAGGTATTTGAAGTTAAAGGGAGGCCACAAGATAATCCATTATTGGTACATATATATAAATTAGAACAAGTTTACGATATATGTAAAGACATTCCCAAGGAAGCAAAGAAAGTATTTGATGCTTTTTGGCCGGGATCAGTAACTTTGATTTTTAATAAGAAAGATTGTATTTCAGATACAGTTACTGCCGGAATGAAAACTGTAGCAGTTAGATTCCCAAAAAGTGAAATAGCAAGGGCTATAATTAAAGAAAGCGGAACTTTATTAGTAGCTCCATCTGCAAATTTATCAGGAAAACCATCAACTACCAGTGCTGAGCATTGTTATAATGATTTGAATGGAAAAATTTCTTGTATTTTAGATGGAGGTCCATGCTCAATTGGATTAGAGTCAACAATTATAGATATGTCTACCCCAACTCCAATACTTCTAAGGCCAGGAGCAGTAAGCCTGGATGACATATGTAATATAGTTCCAAATCTTATATATAAAAAGAATTTATTAAGTGTGAAAGAAAATGAAATTCCAAAGGCTCCAGGAATGAAATATAGGCACTATGCACCAGATGCACCTGTAACATTGGTTGAAGGAGATTATATAAAGACTTCTAAATGGATTAAAGAAAATGCAAATGAGAATGCTGTTATAATTTGTTTTGAAGAATTTTTAAACGATTTTAAAAAATATCAACATGTATATAGTTTAGGAAGTTTTAAAATGTTAAATATAGCTGCACAAAAGGTATTTAATTTGCTTAGAGAATGTGATAAGTTGAATGTAAGTCATATTTATATACAAGCTCCAAATAACAGTGGTTTAGGAAATTCTATAATCAATCGATTGGAAAAAGCAAGTGCAGGAGACATTATTCACATATAAGGAATTAACTGAATATAAGCTTAAAAAAATAGGAAACCATGATAGTATAGCTTCCTATTTTTTTAGAGAATGTGCATAGTTTTGTGTAAAATTATATAAACAAGATTTATTTGAAATGGAAATTACTATGAGGCGTATCCCTTGTAGCAAGCTCAGGAATTCTCCCTCGCAAGTACCCCAGGGGTGTAAAATTTATATTGTAAAACAACTAATGCCTACATTCTAAACAAAGAATGCAGGCCATTTTTGTTGTAATAAAATTACTTTATTTGTATTGGTTAAAATTGTATAATAAGGGTATTGATTAAAGTCATATTCGTTAGATAATACACACCAAAATGCTTTATTAATTTACAATATTGAGGAGGAATTATGGACAAACTAGTTAAAGATACAATAGAGGAATTAAATTTAGTTGACTGTAGTAAAGCAAACCCAAAATTATGTGATAAATTATGGAATCGCAATTTTACTTTATTATTTCAAGGACAATTGGTATCTATTTTGGGAAATAATGTTTTTAATATTGCGCTTGAATTTTGGGTTCTTACAAAAACAGGTTCTGTATCATTAATGGGTATACTTTTAGCAGTTATTACGTTGCCTAAAGTATTTATTTCTCCATTAGCTGGAACTTTTATTGATAGGCATGATAGAAGAAAAGTATTGATTACTACTGATATTATTAATGGTATAACTATTCTATTTATTGGAATAACAGCAATACTAGGCTTATTACAAGTATGGATGGTGTTTCTATCTGGTATAATTACAGGAGTATGCAGTTGTTTTTTCAATCCAGCTATAAATTCTTGTGTGCCTGATGTAGTTCCTAAATCTAAATTACTAAAGGCTAATTCTATCCTTTCTTCAATTAGTTCAGGAAATGATATGGTAGGATATGCTTTTGGTGGTTTTCTAGTTCAAACTGTTGGTGCTCCAATTTTATTTGTTTTCAATGGTTTTAGTTTTTTATTTTCAGCCACTTCAGAATGTTTCACTAAAATACCTCAAATTAAATCATCTCAAAAAAATATGAATTTCATTGAAGATATGAAAACAGGCATACAGTTTATAAGTAAATTAGAAGGTCTCAAGTATCTTTATATTACTATTTCTTTTTTGAATTTATTTGCTTCAATGTCAATGACACTCACATTACCTTGGTTCAAGATAAATAATCAACTGGGAGTTGGATTATATGGATTAGCAATGGCAATAAATACATTTGGAATCTTTGCGGGTTATACTATTCTGTCTGTATTTGAAATTAAAAAAGAAAATAAGTTTTATGCGTTTATATTGAGTGGGATTATTATTTCATGTACTATGATTATTTACTCCATGACTTTAAATTTTTATTTTATTGCTGTATTATTTTTTATTGATGGTTTATGCCTATCAGTAATGGGTTCATTATTGCAAACAAGCATGCAAAATTGCGTACCTTCAGATATGAGGTCAAAAGTATTTGCATTTAGAAATACCCTGTCTTCTGCTTTAATGCCAATAGGTATGACACTTGCGGGTATATTGGGGGAAAGAATACAAATGAATAAAATTATATTTGTGGACTACGCAATGTTTTTTATTCTATTTATATATCTTTCATTTTTAAAAAGTGTTAAGGAAATTATTAATATTCAATAGATTAAGACACAATATTCTTTTTTTATCTATCAATCGTAAATCTACGATAGTTGGGTATTAGTAAATCAATGCGATTTATGAAAGATGTAAAACAACTCAATAAATAGTAATTTGAAGGGAAGTTTTATTATGGGTGAATTATCAAAACTACCTAATATCGGAAAAGAAGTTGAAAGGCAGTTGAATAAAGTAGGCATAATTACTTATGATGAATTAAAAGATATTGGTGCAGAACAGGTGTGGCTGAGAATACAAGAAATTGATGCTTCTGCGTGTATTCATAGATTGTTAGCACTGGAAGGTGCAATTCAAGGTGTTAAGAAAACAGCCTTACCACAGGAACGAAAAGCAGAGCTAAAAGATTTTTATAATTGGCATAAATGTAAATAGTAAATTTATATAGGAGATTATAAATGAATAATAAAATGCTGATAGAAACAGAGAGATTACTTATAACTGAATTAGACGAAAGTATGATAGAAAGCGTACATTTGAATTCATTAGATGATGATAATAGACGTTTTGTGCCAGATGAGGTATTCGAAACGATTGATGAGGCACGTGAAACTGTAGAATGGCTTATTTCTTGTTATCAAGGTAATAAAGGACCTTTTGTATATCCGATTTTGTTACAAGATAGAAAAAACATTGGATATGTGCAAGCAGTGCCAATAGAGAATGAATGGGAAATTGGATATCATGTTTCTAAAGCATATACGGGCAATGGATATTCAACAGAAGCAGTAATTGCTTTTTTGCCGGTGATAATGAAACGACTTAAAATATCAAATATTTATGGAATTTGTCTTGCCGAAAATATTGCATCACAAAGAGTATTGGATAAGTGTGGTTTTGTTATGGAATATGCAGGACTGGGCAATTATCAAGGCATTGAGCGACCTATTCGTCGATATAAATATAGTATATAAAGTTCCAATTTAAGGTTGGGCAATGTAAATAGTAATTTGTAACGGAGGAAAATATATATAAAAGTGTAATTCATATATATGGAGCATCAGGTTCAGGAACGTCTACATTAGGTAGATCTATATCAGAGCAACTTGGATATACTTTTATGGATACAGATGATTATCTCTGACTGCCAACGAATCCAAAGTACACAAAACAAGAGAAAAAACAGAGCGACTTCAAATGATGAAGAAAGATATTTTACATTCAGATAAAGTTGTTATTTCTGGTTCACTTGTGGATTGGGGAGATGATTTAATTCTATATTTCACATTGGTAGTTCGTGTGGTAACAGATAAAAAGTGCTCTTATTTCAGAGTGATAAATTCTTATTTTAAGGTAAGGATTATAAATTAGCAATTTATCTGTGTTTGAATGTCAACAAAGGAGGGATAGAATTAAAATGAAAATTGAGATTACTGATGAAATTAAAGAACAAGATGAGGATATTATTTTTCAAGGTTTATTAGAATATAATTTAGCGAGAATTGAAGACAAAAACCCAAAGGATTTAGGCGTTTATTTACAAGATGAAACAGGCAAAAAAATTGCTGGTCTAATTGGAAATACACATGGTAATTGGTTGTTTATAAAATTTCTATGGGTAAGTGAAGAATTAAGGGGACATAATATTGGAAGTAATATTTTAAATCAGGCAGAAAAAACAGCGAAAGAGCGTGGTTGCAAGTATTCATTTTTAGATACTTTTAGTTTTCAAGCACCTGAATTTTATAAAAAGCATGGATACAAGGAAGTGTTTGCATTAGAAAACTATCCTGTTACAGGAAAACGCTATTATTTTACTAAAACTCTTTAAAGATAAGGATAAATTCACGATGGATGAACAACAGTAATTAAATACGACGCAACTAATTATGAGGAGTATACATATCATGCTCATATTATAGTTTTTACAGGTGAAAGCTTTAGGTTAAAACAATCTATATCAAGGCAAAAGAATAAATAAAGTTAAAAATTTAATATAAAATAAGGAAGAGTGGCAAGTGCTACATTTTTAACTGCTTTTTTTAGCATTTTACACTTGTCAAATACATCTTGTTGTAAATAACAATTTTAAAACTAAACACTTATTCAGAAAAGAGAAGAAATAGAGTTATAATATCACTGTATGATACAATTATTTTGCTAAGCATTTAATTCATAGTTGTAAAATTATGAGATGTAAATTATAATCTCATAATATATTAATACTTTATAATAAAATGCATGAATATATTATTAAACCATGTTCCAAGGCAATATTAGGAGATTTATTATGAGCGAAAATTTAACGAATTTAAAAACAATCGAAAAGCTTTTAGGACCTATTAGAAAAGATCAGCTAAATAATACTGATAATTTTATCAGTGATAAAGTGGCTATGTTTATGCCTGTATCGGGTTTCTGTAATTATGCTGTAACAGCTATGCATTCTAATTTACATAAAAAAATAACAGTGGAAGACTTAGCTAAAATAGCAAATATGTCACCTTCCTACTATGTGAGAACATTTAAAAAGGAAACCGGACAATCTAGCATAGGTTATCTTAATCAAATTCGCTTGGAACGTGTAAAAAGGCTCTTATTAGAAGGAGATAAAGCTATTACAGAAATTGCTTTAGAATGTGGTTTTAGTAGTTCAGCATACTTATCTTCCTCTTTTTATAATAAGTTTAAAATATCTCCTACAGATTACCGTAATCTTTTAAAAAAAGGTGATATTTCAAAAGACTAGGGTTAAATATTGAAAGCTTGTTTCCTTTACCTATTGTAAACTAAAGATAGTTTCAGACGAAGATGTTAAAAAATTCATTGAAAAGACAATAAAAACCTTTGGCAAATTAGATATATTATTTAATAATGCAGGAATATATATACCTGGAAAAGCAGATGAACTTGCTGAAAGTGATTGGGATAAAGTGATAAAAAATTTAAGATAAAGGAGCATATGAAAAATGGCAGGAAACAAAATGATTTGTACTACAAATAATGTTGACTACTCAACAATTAGAAAGGCAATGTGTCAAGGCGTAAGAACAGTAGAAGAATTAGTTGAAAAGACAGGTGTTTGTACTATTTGTGAAGGGTGCAAAAGTGAGCTTGAGCAAATTCTTTCTTCTGTTTGTGGATGCAAGGGTGTTTCACTTAAAACTGTAGTTGATGCTGTTAAAAACGGTGCTAATACTGTAGAAAAAGTTGGTGAAATTACAGGAGCAGGTACGGGAGAAGGTTGTGGAAGATGTAAGGTACTTATTGCAAATATAATTGAACTTGGTAGATAAGCGAAATTTAATAATGGGCAGCTAGAAGTTGTTCGTCGATTAGTTAAAGAAAATTGACGAACAATTTTCTTATTAGAATACCTAATTACAATAAATGAATAAATGAATAACTTATTATTAGCAAGCTCAGGAATTCTCCCTCGCAAGTACCCCAGGGGTGTAAAATTCGGTATAATTTCAATAGGTTCATATAAGTTCTGAATAATATTGGGAAAATAATATTTGCTATACGTAACAGTTCCTTCATAGAGAACATAATATAGCATAGAAACACATGTGAAAGTAGTGAAAATTTTATGCTGTATCATCTCAACAGGCAGTGTTCACAAAACCAATATTCCTATATTATTAAATCAGGAGACACGTTATATAAAATTGCTCTAGCACATTATGTGAGCCTTGCAAGTATCCTGGAAGCAAATCCGGGAATCAATCCCAATTATCTTTCGGTTGGGCAACATATATGCGTACCTCTTGGATGTCCCTCAGGGTATTCTACTTATACGGTAAAAAGTGGAGATACCCTGTTTTCAATAGCCGGTAAATATTCTGTAACCATTCAAGAATTATTGGCTGCGAATCCTCAGATAACAAATCCCAATGCAATATTTATTGGGCAAAAGCTTTGCGTGCCGGTATATGATCCTGTAGCAAAGCTGATCAGTGAAATGACACTGGAAGAAAAAATCGGTCAAATGGTTATAGTAGGATTCGATGGCTATGAAGTTAATGATCAGGTCAGGTCTTTGATTAGAAATTACCATGTTGGCGGCTTCATTTTATATGGAAATAATGTGAAGAACGCGAGTCAGCTTTTAGCTTTAATAAACTATATAAAGATTACTAATCATATAAATAAAATACCTTTATTTATGTCGGTTGATGAGGAAGGCGGAAGGGTGAGCAGGATGCCTTCAGAGTTGTGCGCCCAGCATGGGCGCTTACTTGTCGGTGGAAGTCCGATACGGAGGTTGATAGTGCCAACCGTTAGCTTAAGACAAGGGTGTCCACCGTGAGGTGGAATCTGAAGGAAGTCAGCGGCAAAGCTCTGGTCTGACGAACAGAAACTACATATGAGGCATATGCTTGTGGGTGAGTTTGCAACCCAAAACGAAACCCTAAACTATCCGAAACAGGCGGTGTAAATGTAGCAGATATATGGAGTGAAAGTAAGCGTTCTTACCTGGGGAGGTCTTACAAATACATTACCCAAAGATATATTTCTAGGTAATAACCCATGTAGTGATATATGGCTGAATTGTAAGAAGTCAGCAGAGGTCATAGTACCACGTGAAAACGCGTTAGCGTGGGAAGGACTGAACATTAGGAGGTTTTCAGCTTTGATAAACTCAGAGAATCAAAATAAAAAGCAGACAACTCAATATAGAGGTCGCCTTGTGGAGGTAGAAGTGGAACTTCAAGATAAGCAAGGGGCGCTTAATGAAAATTTGGCGTTTACAAAGAGAGAAAGAGAAAACGATGAGTTAGATGATACCAGTAACTTACTCGACAAAGTATTAGAGCGTGAAAATATGCTTATTGCTATGAAACGAGTAATTTAAAACAAAGGAAGTCATGGTGTTGATGGTATGGGAGTCGATGAACTTCGAACGTTTATCATTGATAACTGGCTAAAAATTAAAGAAAAGTTACTGGAAGATAGATATAAGCCATCTCCAGTTAGGAGGGTAGAAATACCAAAGCCTGACGGCGGAATAAGATTGCTTGGGATACCTACTGTACTTGATAGATTAATACAGCAAGCGATAGCTCAAGAACTTAATAAAATTTATGACCATACATTCTCAGAAAGTAGTTATGGATTTAGACCTAATAAAAGTGCTAAGCAAGCTATATTTAAAGCAAAAGAATATATCAATGAAGGATATAGATGGGTAGTCGACATGGATTTGGAGAAGTTCTTTGATAAAGTTAATCATGATATATTAATGGATAGATTATCAAAGAAGATTAGGGATAAAAGAGTTCTAAAATTAATAAGGGATTATCTTGAATCAGGAATTATGATAAATGGAATCAAAGTAAAATCTGATGAAGGTACACCACAAGGAGGACCTTTAAGTCCACTACTAGCTAATATAATGCTTGATGAGGTAGATAAGGAACTTGAAAAGAGGGGTCATAGATTTTGCAGATTTGCTGATGATGCAAATGTGTACGTGAAAAGTAGAAGAGCAGGTTTGAGAGTAATGCAAAGTATGAAAAATATACTTGAAAGACGTCTAAAACTTAAAGTTAACGAGAATAAAAGTGCAGTAGACCTTGTATCTAAAAGAAAGTATCTAGGTTTCTCGTTCTACTTTGGAAAAGGTGGAGCGAATATAAGAATTCATGAGAAATTGTATAAAAGATTTAAGTTAAGGATTAGAGAGATAACTAATCGAAATATGGGTATAAGTATGGAGTTAAGAATAAAGAAACTCAATGAGTATACCGTAGGTTGGATTAACTATTATGGAGTAGCGAAGGCTGCCGCCAGGATAAAGGAACTGGAGGAATGACTAAGAAGAAGGTTGCGAGCATGTATCTGGAAGCAATGGAAGAAGGTTAAGACCAGAGGTCGTAATCTCATGAAACTTGGAGTATACGAGCACAAAGCTTGGGAATACGCTAACACAAGGAAAGGCTACTGGAGAATATCCAACAGCCCAATTCTTAATACAACTCTAAATAATAGATATCTTGAAAGTCTTAACTATAAAAGCATTTCCAAGAGATATCAACTAATTCATAATTCTTAATGAACCGCTGTGTACCGAACGGTACGCACAGTGGTGTGAGAGGTCGCTGAATAAAATAATTATTCAGCTCCTACTCGATTTTGGCGAAAACACAAGACTAAATATGCAATAGAAGGCATAAAATTTTGGATTCAATTGGAATTAATGCACACCCCTAGGGATTTTTAAATTAGGGGTATACATTTTTAGCGGAATTCGGTTGATATAAAAATCAAGCATATTGTAACAGTTTTTGTGGCAGTGAGTGAATATGTTTCTTAAAACAAGATTGAAAAAGGAAACTTAAACATTAAACAATATAAACAAAGTGAGGGGACACTCCGCTACTTGCTACGAGTATGTTTTATTAACAACTCTTTTTATACAATAAAAACCTCAAAAACTGCAACAGTTTTTCTAAATCCGCCATACATTCTTCTGCGGATACTCTCTCATTTAATAGTGATGAAAACCCAGTCAGAGTATACTGAACCAGTTGCTTGCTTTCTTCTGACTTTTCCGGATATTTTAGCAAGTTAGTGTCTATATCCTCAAAAATACATTTCAGTACTTTTTTATGCAGTTCATTTATTTCTTCCAAAATGTCTGGAAAATTTTTCATATCTTCCGAGGAAGAAATATAATTTAAAAATCTAAAGAAATAGGGGTATTCTATCATAATCTGTATTTGTACCATTGCGTACTGCCTCACACGACTCAGCAAATCCGTACCTTCCTGAGCAATTGTTTCAAAGAGCCTTTTTTGATATATGCATTGTGTGAAAATACACATACATTGAAACATATCATCCTTGCTTTTAAAATGATGATAATATCCGCCTTTTGACATCCCAGCTTTTTCTAGAATATTATTCAAAGAAGATGTTACATACTGGCTCTGAGAGAATTCCTCCATTGCAGCATTTACAAGTCTGTCCCTTTTTTTAATTTTAAAGAATCCTTCATATCGTTGATTCATAATTCTTCACCTCTCTTTAAGGTTCACTGATACTGTGTTTTTTATCACAACAATTACTTCAATAGCTGAAAAGCTTTCTATGGTTATTTCACAGAAAGCTCATTTTTCAAATAGTACAATTACTGCTTTTCAACCGCATTAAAACTCTTTTTATCAAAAGTTCTTTTTATCGCATCCCCATAAATTATAACTCTGATATGTCACATAGGTGCGAGCAGCTGGAATTCCGAGGATATCCTCTAATGACGTACAGATACATTCTGTCATCTTTTCTACATCTTCCTCAACCGGCGTACCCATATATTCAACCTTCACATAAGCAGTTTCTCCATCCTGATTTCCAGCTAAATATAGTTTGCATTCATCTACAACCTGAACCATAAGTCCGCCTTCACTCTTCCCAATCATTCCGATTGCTTTTGCCATAGCTGCCTTTACTTCAATTTCTTTTTCGGTTGATACTTTTGTTGATACATTTGCTTTAATAAATGGCATAATAATTGCTCCTTTCGCTTCTTGCCTTATTTTCCTAAAATAAAACCGTATTTAAACGGATCACTTTCATCAATCATCCACTGATTGTATCCTGTCATATACGCACTTCCTGTAATTATCGGTACAATGCCAGGAATATCTCCGACCATGACTTCTTTTTTTATCACACAATGGAAAAGGCTTTCAACAATACTTTCATAGACAAATTTATCTCCAATTGCCAATTTCCTTCTTGCATGAAGTTCTGCCACTTTGGCACTTATTCCGGTTCCGCATGGAGAACGGTCTACTTGGGATTCACCAAATATTGCGATGTTCTTCAAATCTGCATTACCACTTTCTGATGGCCCATAAAAATCAATGACATCGATGGAAGTAATATTAAGTAACGGATGCTTCACTTCTACTTCTTCATTCATTTGTTCCAGCATCCTCATGCCAAGTTTTGTATACGCGTCTACATTTTGCCCGAAAAGTTTCATATTCAGCTGTGTTGCGTCTACGATTGCACAGAAGCTTCCGCTGAAAGAAATATCATATATTATTTTTCCATATCCTTCAATTTCTGTAACTAAATTTTCCTTATAAAGAAAACTTGGTACATTTTCTAAGTCTACGCTGATTACATGGTCATTTTCGACTTTAACTTTTGTTATAATCATACCTGCTGGTGTATCCAGTGTAACGGTGGTATAAGGTTCTGTGGCTTCTACAAAACCACATTCTACAATTGCAGTTACTGCAGCGATCGTACCATGTCCACACATATTAACCACTCCTCCACTTTCCAGAAAGAGCACACCAAAATCTGATTTGTCGTTGGATGGTTCAACTAGTGCAACACAGAGCATATCCTTATGTCCTCTTGGTTCAAAACAGAGAGAGGTCCTTATATAATCATAGTGCTCTATGAAATATTCTTTTTTCACCATCATCGTACCAGCTGGAAGTTCAGGTATTCCGCCAATAATAACTCTTGCTGGTTCTCCTACTGTATGCATATCTATTGTAGTAAAAGTCTGTCTTTGTGTCTTAAAAATAGGTTTTAAATCCATAATTATTCTCCTTTTTCTTTTAACCAGCATAGAATCCATATTTCAACGGGTCTGTAGGATCAATTAAATATGTTGACTGACCAGTAATGTAAGCACTTCCAGTAATCTGTGGTATTACTGCACTATATCCGCCTATTTCCGTTTCTTTTAAGATAACACCTTTAAACAAAGTCCCTATAAAGCTTTCATATATAAATTCTTCACCTACACCAATTTCTCCCCATGAATTCAATGTAGCAAGTTTCGCAGATGTACCAGTTCCGCACGGAGAGCGGTCTGCCTGAGAATCACCGAAAACAACGACATTTCTCATCGTAGCTTTATCTAAATTTGGTGTAGGGCCATAAAATTCAACGAGATCCACAGATGTAATATCGAGAGTAGGATGTTGGATTTCTATTTCCCGATTAATCTTATCAAGCATCTTCATTCCCAAATTTGTTAAGTATGGAACATTCTTGACATTGATTTCTTCAATTCCTATTTTTTCTGAGTCAACCAATGCAAAGAAACTCCCGCCAAAAGAAATTACATATGGGATTTCCTGCCCGTCAATTTCTGCAATTAAATCTTCTTTATAAAGGAAAGCTGGAACATTGGTAAGTGAAACAGAAACTGCTTTCCCATCTTTTACTTCAACTTTTGTACGAATGAGACCTGCAGGAGCTTCAAGAACAACTTCTGTATAAGGCTCCGTTACTTCTACGATTCCTGTTTCTACTGCTACTGTTGCAGAACCAATAGTACCATGTCCGCACATATTCAGATATCCACCTGTGTCCATAAAGATAACACCAAAATCTGCTTCCGGATTGACAGGTTCGCAAAGAATCGCTCCAAACATATCATGATGTCCTCTTGGTTCTAGCATAAGAGCTGTACGAATCTGGTCACAGTTAGTTTCCAGCCATTTTTTCTTTTCAATCATCGTGTTCCCCTGTGGTTCAGGGATTCCACCTACTACGACACGTGTAAATTCACCAGCCGTATGGGAATCAATCACCTGAATAGCTGCTTCAAAACGATCAAAATTTACTTGTGCATTTAAATTCATACATATTCCCCTTTCGATATTTGATACTTTCTAACAGACCGAACCAGTCTGGTCTGCTTTTCTTTATTATACATAATAAAATTTCAATATGCAACTATATTTTACTTAATGTCAAGCTCAATAAGCGCCGTTTAAACAACGGCAATTCTATTGAACATATTTTACCCAAATCTCGCACCATAGAAAATGCAGACAAAGATATTGACATAGATCCATAATGCCATATTCTTGAGTTAGGTTAAAATATGCTTGTGAAGTGTAATCGACTAAAGAAAAGGGAGTAATCCCTTTTCTTTAGTCGATTTTACCAGCGGTAACTTTCAGACATTACTACGTACACATGGAGCAATATCAAGTGTCAGTAGGAAAGGCAATCCATATGATAACGCATTATTGGAATCATTTTACAGGACAATAAAAAGAGAGCTTATTCAGGATGCTAATTTTGAAACACCCGAACAAGCTCAACAAGAAATCTTTAAATATATTGAATTATACTACAACACAAAGAGGATGCATTCCTCTCTTGGGTATCTTTCTCCTGCCCAATTTGAGGAGTTGAATTCATAAAATTTACTTAACTTTGTGTCTATTTTTTGTTGACAGTTCCACAAAGCAGCATAAAATCTGTCCAATGAAATGGGTTCAGATCACGACTGGCGGCTTTTTTCGTCAAGGCATTAAACCCATTATTAATTTTCGCCAATAATAATACCGTTATCATCCAGGTACTCAAGCCCCCAGTTATCCATGGCATTCAAAATTGGATAAAGGCTTTTGCCAAAGCTCGTAAGTTTGTATTCTACTTTAGGTGGCACTTCGGGATAAACTTTTCGCTCAATCAAGCCATCTTGTTCAAGATTACGCAACTGTCGGGTCAGCATTTTTGACGTTGCATCAGGAATATAACGTGATAATTCATTAAATCTCAAAATTTTGTTATCATTCAAATACCATAATATAAGCGATTTATATTTTCCGCCGATTAAGTCCATGGTAGCTTCAACAGCGCAACGATAATGTTCTGGTTTACGTTTCAAAATTATTCCCCCTATCTATCATTTATGTCAGTATATATCAAAAAAGTGCGTTCTTGCAAGTAGTTTGGTGGATAGTTATAATGAAATCACAAAACGTTAACGGAATTGTACTATATTTAACTTAATCGATTTGAAGGGAGAAAAAAATGACTGAATATAAGAAATTATTTGAGCCAATTCAGGTTGGCCCGATTACATTAAAAAATCGTTTTATCATGCCGCCTATGGCGAATAACCTGGCGAATGCTGACGGAACACTTAGCCCCAATTCCATTGCCTATTACACAGAACGAGCACGAGGGGGTGTTGGATTAATCATAACAGAATGTTCAGCAGTAGATTTTCCCCATGGTCTGATCGTTGAGCGTCAGCCAAAGGTGAACAGCAATTCCGTTATGCCGGATTGGCGTCGGTTGGCGGAGTCTGTACATAGCTATGACACAAAGATTATTGCACAGATTCATCATGGTGGTTTTCTTTCAGACCCGGAATATAACAATGGAGAACTTTGTATGTCGCCTTCGGGGTATGATGGCGACCTTTGGTTTAAGGCCAGAGAAATGTCACATGATGAAGTAAACGAAATCATCGAAAAACATATCTTCGCTGCAGAAATGCTCTATAAGGCTGGCTTAGATGGCGTCGAAGTACATGCTTCCTCAACATACCTGATCAATGAATTCTTAACGCCTGAATATAATCATCGAACAGACGAGTATGGTGGAGCACTGGAAAATAGGGCACGCATATTGACAGAAATTATTTCTGGAATAAAAAAGAGGTGTCCTGGCAATTTTATGATCAGTGTTCGTCTTGCTATCAAAGATTTAGAGATTTCTAATGGGCTAAGTATCGAAGAAGGGGTTGAGGTGGCCCGTCTATGTGAAACGGCAGGTGCTGATATGATAAACGCCACCATGGGCTTTTTCAAAAGTCAATGCATGGATACAGAGAGCCAATGGCAAGACGAAGGTGGTCGGTTATATATGGCTACTCCGGTCAAAGAAGCCATGACAACAGCAAAAGTGGCGGCAGTCGGAAAATTTCGCACCCCATCTTTCTGTAATGAAGTGATAGAACAAGAGAAAACCGATCTTATTTGCATTGGCCGCCAGTTACTATGTGATCCATTCTGGGTTAGAAAACTTGAGTGTGGCCAAGAAGAGCAAATTCGGCCTTGTCTGAATTGCAATGATGGATGCTTAAATCAATTATTTCGTCATGGAAATCTGCGTTGTGCAATCAATCCATATACTGGTTATGAGCATCAATACAGCGAACACAATGTGCCAGCCGCCGGTATTCGTAAAAAGGTAATGATTGTCGGTGGTGGTATTGCGGGTATGCAGACGGCAATTATTGCTGCTAAAAGAGGTCATGATGTGACAATCACAGAAAGAACTGACAAACTGGGAGGGCAAATGATATTGGCGGGTATGGCACCCCATAAAGAAGTAATTCAGAAGGCATTGCATTGGTATCAGCAGGAGATTGAACGGCTTTGTATAAATGTAAAGTTAAATACAGAGACAGATGCCAAAATGCTAAATTCAAATGCTGTTGATGCGATTGTTATTGCAACAGGAGCAAGACCCGTAAAACCTCCGATTATGGGCAAAGAAAAGGTTACCACAGCATGGGATATTTTAGGTGGTAATGAAGAAATGCTTTCACAGGGAAAGACAGCTGTGATCATCGGTGGTGGTATGGTTGGCTGTGAAACGGCACATTTTCTGCACAAGAAAGGTTATAAGATTACAATTCTTGAAAAATCAAATGTGATATGTACAGATGAAGAACCAATGCACCGGGAATTTTTAGAAGCATACCTGCGAGAAAATATACGGATTGAAACAGGGGTTTTGGTAACGGAAATTGCTGACAGTGAGGTTATGTTTGAAACTGCTGATGGAAAGGAAGCGGTGGTTCGGGCAGACTTAATCATCTCGGCAGTCGGCAGTCGGCCATATGGCAGAGAAATCATTGACAGCTTAGATGCTGCAGGAATTCCAGTTTACCAAATTGGCGATAGTGTTAAAGTTGGAAACATGCGTTCAGCAACCAGAAGTGCTATGGATGTTGCATACCTCATATAAGCAGTAAAGACATATCAAGAATTTGGAGGCATTCATTAAAAATAGTAAAGTCGCCGTTTCCGAATCGGGAAAATGGCGACTTTTCGTATATGAAAGATATCAATCACAAAGCATCGTTTTGTTTGTTTGATCAAAGTTCCATATCATGATCAATCATAGTCAGATAAATTTGTTTACATTTTTCACGCTGTTTATTTCGGATCGCATCACATAAATCTCTATGTATATTATACCCGATTACCTGTTTGGCAGGAACGGATTTACTTTTCCAGTCATCATGACGGAATTTTATAATATTCAGTAAATATTGATATATCGCTTCTCTGGCAAGGGTATAGCTATTTCCATACAACGTATTATGAGACATTTTACATATTTGCTGGTGAAAATCTAAATCTGCCTGAGCCAATTGTTTATATGATTCAATTGTATTTTGATGTTAGTATAATATTGTATACACGAAAAGCCGAACACTTTACAATAAAGAAAAGAGAAGGAAGTGTTACAATGGCAACAGGTCAAAAACAATATACAGAAGAATTTAAAAATACAATAATAGAACTTTACAACTCTGGAAAGACTTTAGCAGAGTTAAGTAGTGAATATGCCCTTTCTAAATCAACCATAACTGGATGGATTAAAAAAACCAAATCTGTAACTATAGGTAAAGATACAGCAATAACAACAGCAGATTATCAAGCAATTCTTAAGAAAATGGCAAAGCTTGAAGAAGAAAATGAAATACTAAAAAAAGCTATGGACATATTCGCAAGGAGGTAACATCGGTATTTGAATTTATCATAACCAACAAGAAATACCATGATATTAAACTAATGTGCAAAGTTCTTAAGGTATCTAGGAGCTCTTATTACCAATACCTAAGAAAGAAGCCTAGCAAAAGAGATTTAGAGAATAATAACATTGCGAAAGCAATTATAGATATACACAAAGCTAGTAAAGGCCGTTATGGAGCCCATAAGATACACGCATCTCTAAATACAATTGGCATAACAATTAGCATAAAAAGAACTCAAAGGTTGATGAAGAAAATCGGAGTAAAATCTGTAATAACAAAGAAATATAGACCATCTACTTCTAAGCATAAAATAGAAGAAAAAGAAAATATACTCAAAAGAGACTTTCAAGCTGAGAGTATCAACAAGAAATGGGTAACTTATATAACCTATATTCATACTATCAAGGATGGATGGTGTTATTTAGCCTGTCAGTATACAAGCTCCGCTTTTAAAGAATATATAGTAAACACTAATTTAATCACTCACTCTTTTAGCTCTAAGGGATGTCCTTATGACAATGCTTGTATCGAATCTTTTCATGTATCCCTTAAGAAGGAGGAGGTAAATCTTGTTACATACTTAGATTTTAATTCTGCTAGGCTTGCTATTTTTGAATACATAGAATCCTGGTACAACATAAGAAGGCTGCATAGCAGCATTGGATATATGACTCCACAAAAATGTGAAGACTTAGCTAGAAAATCTGCATAATTTGTTCAACTTTTAGTGTCCAAGATATTGACATAGATCCAAATCCCAACAATCCTGTAATAGGAGACAGATCATTTGGCTCCAATGCCCAAATTGTAAGCAAATTGGGTGTACAGACCATGAAAGGTATCCAGGCTGGTGGTGTAATCCCAGTTGTCAAGCATTTTCCAGGACATGGTGATACATCTGTTGACTCTCATGTAGGACTGCCCGCTGTCAGCAATGATCTGAACAGGCTTAAAAGCTTTGAACTGATACCTTTTGAAGCTGCAATCAATAATGGAGCAGATTCAGTAATGGTTGCCCACATATTATTATATAAAATTGATCCGGCATATCCTGCTTCGTTATCGAAGACAATAATTACAGATATTTTAAGAGGGCAATTAGGCTTCATGGGTGTAGTAATTACTGATGATATGACTATGGGTGCAATTGTCAAATACTACGATATAAGCAATGCTGCCGTTAGATCAGTTAATGCAGGAAGCGATATAGTTTTAGTGGCCCATGGTTATGATTATGAAGAAAAAGTAATTAATGCTTTAATAAATGCAGCAAGAAATGGCACAATTTCTATGGAAAGAATAAACGAAAGTGTATACAGGATACTTAAGTTAAAACAAAAATATAACTTAAATGATGCTACAATAAACTCAATCGATGTTAATAAAATAAATAATGATATTCAGGCTATTCTGCAGCAATTATAGTAAGCTGGATAATAATTTATAGAGATTTCTTTTATCTAAGAAGTAATATAACCCTACTAAAATTTTAGTAGGGTTATATATTTAGAATCAATTATGGCATTAAATCAAGCTCCATTTCAAACTGGGAAACTACTTTTGAAAATCCTACCTTGTCTAAGGTTTTTTTAGTGTTGTAGTCTTGAGGTGGTATGTTATAATATCTAACTTTACCACCTGAAAAATTCTCATGTTCGGCTATAAGCTTATGAAGCAAATAAGTAGCGACTCCTTTTTGTCGACATTCCTTCATAACAAACAAATTCATTATCCAATGTAGCTTTCTGTTAAAGCTTATGAATCCCATAGGTTTATCTTGAAAAAAAGCTTCATAATATACCATGTTTTCATCTGAATTTATCATTGCGCTTCTGTTACACTCCCAGGATGGCTCCCATTCTGCAAATTCGGCGTATTTGTTAAGTATGCTTTTATCAGCACTTTTTATGTCATAATCTAAAGGTTCCGTTTTCAAAGCTAAAGGTCTATCAAGATCCATACTATAGCAATCAAATTCCCTAAGTATTTTGAAACCAGCCTTTTGGTAAGCTTTAATAGCTCTAGAATTATTTTGAAGTGCTTCTAATACAAAAACACTAACATGTCTTTTAAGCAACTCTGGCAAGGCAAAGCTAAATAATTCATTAGCATATCCTTTTCCTCTAAACTCTTTAATTATGCCAGTAGCAGCATCAAAAGCACCTGTTTGGTTTTTCCATTCACCAATACCAATTAAAGTGAATCCCACTAAGCTATTGTCATAGAATAACCCGGGACTTGTGCTTAAATCTACTCCATTTTTTACACTTCTTGCAAAAAGGACTTCTCTTGACATATAAGACATATTCATAGAATAGTCTGAAAAAGCTTTATTAAATGTTTCAGCTATTTCTTCCCAAGATGTATTTGTAAGAAATCTAATTTCTATTCTTGTATCCATAAAACAATCATCCTTTCACTTAGTATTTATATATAGGGTTCCTAAGTCTAAAATTAACTTATACATATAGTTAACAGTTGAAATTACTAGATTTTGATTAATGTATAAAATAAGTTTTGGGTATGGAACCATATATATATGGTGTAATAAAAATTTTGCATTTTTTAGATGCAAAATCCTTCAGCTTAATAGGTTCGAACCTAAGGATTTTAAAGCTAAAGAAATGTATTTAGATTTTTGCAACTTATATATTAAGGTAAACCAGTAGTATGACATATTTATTTTTCAACGGTGTTTCCACAAAAAAATACTATACTTTGATAGTCTCCATATTATTCAAATTATATTGTAATATGTAAAAATAGTCAACTGTGAATACTTATTCCACTAAAGTGGTAAAAATCTAAAAAATGATGTTCTTAGCCACAGCAAACCCTCCTTTTATTGCTTTATATGCACCCGATAGAATCCGAATAATCGTTTATTTTCTATTCTATATAGTTAACGGCATTTTCTTTTCTTGTTGGCGCTGTTGTCGGATTGCTGTCTTTTTCTCCAATTAAAATTATATGGGAAGGAGAGTATTCATGTGGTATTTGTAACTTCTCCAAATATTCGCCTCTTTTAGCGCTATTAAACAATGAACCTGTAGAGCCTATCCAGCAATAATCAAGACCAACCGCATGGGCTGCAAGCATTATATTTTGAGACGTTAAGGCTACATCACTTTTAGCATGAAATGAATTTTTTTCTTATAGAAAAATAGGTTTAGGTAAAATATAGAAAAACCTCACTTACAACTGATACGGAGAATCGTATCATAAGTAACTGAGGCTTTGGAGGCCATGTTTCCAAAGACAACACATGTGGAGACTTGTGTGTTGCTACAACGAAAAACTATATAGAAATCCTTAATTTTAGGCACTTCTTCAACCATTTTGTTTTTACAAATGAGGGTGATAAAATCCGTAATAAACAGTTAAAAAAATATATTAATGTTTCTGTAGTTATTGATATGGAGTGTGGGAACACAACAGAATAAAATTAGAGATTAAGTGATACTGTGAAAAATGGTATTCATTTTTCAGAATTAGGCGTTCATAGATGAGCGTCTAATTTTTTGTCAAAAAATTAGAAAGGGAGTGATTCACGTATAACGCAAAGAACAGAAAAATGAGAATTGTGCACAACCATTGAAAACTAGTAGAAATTTTCTTAGTCTGTTTAATTACCATTTATCTAAATGAATGTGCGAAGCACAAGGCTTGCCATTGATAAAACACAGTCAGTTATGTATCTTTCTAGAGTAGAATAAAAAAATATCAGAAATAAGCTATCTATCTTAAATATAAAAAAAGAAAAGAGGTAAAACATGTGGAACAAAATATGTAATTTCAAACATGGAAAAACATTCGGAAATCTAGAATATGCTGGTGAAAGGAATATTGAAAAGTTTTCTACGAATAGGCATTTATCACTATTTCGCTACAATTTATTTTAAGATGGTGGCAAGTTTTTTCGTTATATTTTTAAATATGTTAACATTCACATTTTTCATTCTTTTAGTTATATGAATCAAATATTTATCAAGGCAAATTTAGTTTTTATTAATTAATTTTTAATTAAATAAATCAATAATGTTGACAATATTATTATAACGAGTTAATATGTATCTATAATATATATATCGAAATGATATATATTATAAATATATATGGAGGTGAAAAATGTTAGAGTATATTATTCTTGGTTTTTTAATGAGCGGTGAAATGAGTGGATATGATTTAAAGCAAAAAATGACTGAAAGTACATCAAACTTTTTTGATGCAGGTTATGGAAGCATATATCCTGCTTTGAAAAGAATGGAAGCTAAGTGTGCTATAAGTTTACGGGAAATTGTTGAGGGAGGAAAGTATAAAAAATTATATGCTATAACTGAGTTAGGAAAATCAGAGTTTTTGAATTGGCTTGAACTGCCAGTGGAATTTTCAAGGACAAAGCCAGATCACCTTATAAAGATATTTTTCTTCAAGTTTTTGCCGAAAGAAAGGGCAATAGAAAAGCTGAAAGCTTTTATTAATGAAGTAGAGCCTGTATATAAAAAATTTAATGAAGCTGAGAGCAAGGTAAAGGGAAAATATGATACTTTTGAATTTTCTACATTGATTTTTGGAGTCGGCTATTACAATTACGTAATAGAATGGAGCAATAATTTGTTAAAGGAATTGAAAGGAGAAATTTTATGAAGATAATAACTATTTTAGGAAGTCCGAAAAGAAACGGCAAAACTGCGAAAGCTCTTGACATGCTCGAAGGAAATCTTATTTCACAGGGACACGAGGTAGAAAGGGTGCAACTTAGTGACCATATTATTAAAGGATGTATCGGGTGTTATGCTTGCATGGCAAATAACGATGGGCCTGGATGTATTTTGAAAGATGATGCGGTATTGATATTTAAACGAATGATATCGGCAGATGCTGTTGTATATGCCTCTCCTATTTACTGTTATGATTTCACCTCTCAGTTAAAGACTTTTATTGACAGGCATTATTGTCTTACAATAAATTTTGGTTCTCCCAACCACACATCATCAATTGAGGGAAAGAAGGTTGCTCTTTTAATTACATGCATGGGTAGTGAAGAAGGAAATGCAGATCTTGCAGAGGAGATTTTCGATAGGTCAATGAGAAATGTGCTAAAATGCAATTTAATTGGAAAATATACTATTCCATTAAGCGAAGCACCTGATTTTAATGATAGAGCTAAGGAAGTAGCTAATAAGTTGACAAAAGATATAATACAAAAATAACGTTTGTAAAAAGTATTGATTCTGATACGAGGAAATTTATTTATCTTAAATTGAGAAAAGAGATAAATAGTTGGATTATAATAGATTTTATTTTGTAATTTATAAGAGAGGAAGTGTGAATTAACTTGAGTAAAGTAAATATGATAAATAAGAACATCAAGAGTAAGGTTGTGTCGAAACGTATCATGCAGTTGATATTTGCTCTAATAGCGATTTTAGCCATATACACAGCTTATCTAGGATTTGCTTATGGTGCGGTTAATTGGTATTATGGATTTTCAGCTGAGCAGGGGTATTCAAAAGGGCTTCTTATGCTAGACAGCAACATGCGTTTTTACAGTGGATTATGGTTAGGTGTCGGAATTATAATGTTGTGGATGATCCCGCGGGTTGATAAGGATAAGAGCACGCTTCGTGTTATTGCGATCTTCTTTTTTCTTGGTGGAATTGGTCGCTTGATATCCATATTAATGTGTGGCCTGCCTTCATATATGTACATGTTTTTCGTGCTACTTGAATTTAGCTTTCCGCTTCTCACGTTGTGGCAAAAGAGTATCTTGAAATGATGTATAATTTAGGGTACGAATATGAGTATTACAGGACGTGTAGAAGCTTGCGTTGCCACGAAGAAAAACTATATCAATGTTTCTGAAGAATATATGGCATGGAGACAAAATAGAATAAAATTAAATATTAAGGGATACTGTGAAAAATAATATCTATTTTTAATATAGAGTATATTTTTTGTATTTTGAGTACAGCGAAAGGAATGATGGTTAATATGAAAAATGATGTTGATTTCAATTTAGGTGAATATCAATTACATGCTAATCCTAATTTCAATTATCAATTAAACCGGACCTACAACGTAAGTAATGGGAATCTTGATGAAATTTTAGAACTCGCTAAAAAAATAACTGATATTAAAGCATGGGAAAAAGAAATGATGGTTCTTGCTAAAAAAGCTTTAAAGGAAGACAGAATAAAAGATGCTATTGCATATTTCAGAATGACAGAATTTTTTATGTATGACGGTAATCCAGACAAAATAAAAACATATGATAAGGCAATAGAATTGTTTTATAGATATCATGATGAATTGTTTCAATCTGGAATATTAAAGTTTGACCATGTTCCATATGATCAAGGGTATCTTCCAGTAATACATGCCGTACCTGAAGGGGAGTGTATAGACACAATTCTAATACATGGCGGATTTGATTCCTATATGGAAGAATTCCTTCCTTCATTATTGTATCTTAGGGAAAATGGATTTGAGGTATATCTATTTGAAGGTCCAGGTCAGGGAAATCTCTTAAGGAAACAAGGAATTACATTTTCAATTAAATGGGAAAGGCCTGTAAAAGCTTTACTAGATTATTACAATTTAAGTGATGTGACAATAATAGGCATATCCATGGGGGCTATTCTGGCACCAAGGGCGGCGGCGTTTGAAAACCGAATAAAAAGAGTTGTAGCCTGGAGTGTATGTGTTAATATGCTTGAATTACTTCTTGACGCTGTTCCTAGAAAAGAAAAAGAGACTTTAGCAAAATTGCTAAGACAAAATGATAAAGATACTATAAATAATATAATGTATAACCAGATGGAGAAGGAACCTTTAATAGATTGGTCAATGCATCATGGCTTTTATAATATGGGAGTAAATAACCCTTACGATTATATGCTTGCAGCAAATAAATATGAATATAGGGATGTTGCGGATAGGATCACACAGGATTTTATGTTACTAGGTGCTGAAAAAGATCATTTAATACGTATAGAAAAATATAAAGACGCTATTGATAGTCTTAAAAATGTAAAATCATTAACATACAGAATGTTTACGGAGAAAGAGAATGCAGCAAGTCATTGTAATACTGGAAATCCTAAATTAGTTCTTGATACTATCATTTCATGGATAAAGATTATTAAAAATAGAGAGGAGTAGTTTTTAAGTCATCTATAATAAAAAAATTTTAAGAATTACTAAATCAATTAAGGATATAGTAGCAAACACAGATTCAAGTAGAAAAGCTATGCCAGCCAATCAAAAAACGATTTTGAAAAGACTTTCAGGTAGAATGGTAGCAGACAAGAAGTTACGGAAAAAATACTTTAACAAGAAGCAAACGACATAAAAAACAACATTATAGATGACAATGTACAAGAGGTGCAATATGAGATTGCAAGAGAATGTGTTTCAAATTTTGATAAGATTTTGTAAGACTTACTTACAAGGGAACAGCAAAAGAAACTGCTGCATCTGTTAATCTCAAAATTCACTATAAATAAAGCTAGGGAGATTGAATCAATAGAACTTAAAATAAATGATAACTTGATAATGTATTTAGGTAACGGAGGAGAACAAAGTCCAGATGGAGGATGTTTTCCTTCGTCTTTTATTTCGAAAAGAATGTTGATTATAAATCCTGTGAATATAAAAATAAGCAGATAATTAATGAATACAAATATAAAAATTAATGTATTACCTTGAGATGTTTTAAATTCATTAATAAAAGTAGAAAAATATATATTACTGATGGTAATGTAATGAGACTAATTATATGAAGAAAGGAATAACAAAGAATTAAGTAGTAGAAACAACTCTTAAGCTAATAAAAAATAATGAAAATATAAGAAGTGTAAATTTAAGAGGTGTTGTACGTGAGATATATGTTTCTCTGGTAAGAAAAAGGCCTAAGGTAAACAGTGAAATTTAATTGTCAGATAAAAAATTATATCAATGTTTCTGAAGGATATATGGGATGGAGTGTTGATTTATACTTAGAACTGACCCACCTTTAACGAATAAAGTTGACCCACCTAGATTGATAAATTATCCTAGTCTTGTACTAAAGACTAGGAGGAAAATAAGGGTGAAAGATGTGAAGGATTGGATTACTATTAAGACCATGCATAATAGGGGAATTCCAATTAGACAAATAGCAAGAAATCTAAAAATATCAAGGAATACAGTTAAAAGACTAATAAAATATGAGGTGGAACCAAAATATAAGAAAAGAGACTATACAACTAAAATTGATGAATATCTTGATCAAATTCAAACATGGTATCTTAACCTTGAGTACAACTTTATTGGGACAAGGATATATAGAGAATTAAAAAAGCTCGGTTATGAAGGAAGTATCTCTCCGATTTATAGGTATATCAATACATTGAAAGATGAAAAAAATAATATCTCATTAAAGGCTACTAAGAGAATAGAAACTCCGTTAGGAGATCAGGCTCAATTTGATTGGGCTCATTACAATATGTACATAAATGGAGAAAAGATAACAGTCTACTGTTTTGCTTTAATATTATCAGCGTCAAGAAAAAAAGTAATCTTGTTTTCCAGGTCTTGCGATGGCGAAGCCATTTATGAGGCAATACATTTATTGTTTAAAAAGGTTGGTGGTGTAACAAAAGGGATACTAATTGATAATCCGAAAGCTTTGGTTGAATCAAATAAGTCAGGTGAAGAAGTTATTTTTAATACTAATGCCCTTAGATTAGCACATTATTTAGGCGTTAGCCTGAATGCCTGTAAGCCCTACCGGGCTAGGACTAAAGGTAAAGTAGAACGGCCATTTCAATATATTGAAGAACAGTTTGTAAAAGGAAGTAGATTTAATTCAATGACAGAATTAAATGAAGCTGCAGATATATTTATAGAAGAAGCAAATAATAAGCTACATAGTACAACATTAAGAGTAACAAATGATTTTTTGCAGAAGAAATTCCACATCTATCTCCGATAAAGATGGAACCATTCATTATGTCTGATCTTAAAGAACGAAAAGTTAGTTTAGATTCGTATATTTCTGTTGATGGAATAAGATATAGCGTTCCAGTAGAATATGTGGGGAAAAAGGTTTTATTTAGGGTCATATTAGGATACAAATTAGAGGTGTTTAATAAAGCATTAGACGTGATTTCAACACATGAGATTACTAAAGAAAAAGGAAGAATGGTTACTATAGATATACATTATGAAGACTTAAATAATATAGCTCCAAAATCTATTCCTGAAATAATAAGGCAGTTTGAAAGTACATTTACTAATGGTAAAACCTTTTATAAGAAGTGCATTCCACATTTGAAACAGCCTAGTTACCATTTAAGAGAATTTATAAAGCTAAAGGAGCTTTATGATATAAAGTCGTTAGACTTAATTTTAGGCTATTGCATAAATAGAAATGTTTATACAATTAAAGAAATTAGAGATGTTTTAAAAACAAAGTATTTTGAAATTGTAAAAGGAATTAATACACAAGTAGAACTCCTCACTATGGAAGATACTAGTCGTGATTTATCATATTATGAGGAGGGTCAATTTTGAGTATAAAACATAATATTGACACATCACCAGACCACATAAAATCTCTTTTAAAGCACTTCAAATTATTAGATATTCAGTTGAATTATGAAACCGAAATAGCATACGCTATAGAAAATAGCCTTGGACATAGAGAATTTTTAGCAAGATTATTAGATATAGAAGCTAAGGGTAAAAAAGAAAGAAATACTGAACGTAACATTAAAGCTGCAAGGTTTGAAGGGATAAAGACTTTAGATGGATTTGACTTTACTTTTCCAGATAAAATTAATAAGGATAAAATACGAGATTTAGAAACACTCTCTTTTATAAATAATAAGGAAAATGTAATTCTTCTAGGCCCGCCAGGGGTTGGAAAAAGTCACATAGCTATCGCATTAGGCGTATTGGCATGCCAAAGTGGTTTTAAAGTTTTATTTACCACAGCTCAAGAACTTATGGACAAACTATATAATAGTTATCTACAAGGAACTCTGGAAAGCAAATTTAAAGCTTTTAATAAAATTAACTTATTGATTATTGATGAACTTGGTCATTTTCAAATGGATAAAGAAAAGAGAGTATCTTCTTTCAAATCATCCGCCAACGATATGAAAAGCACTCTCTAATAATTACTACCAATATACCGTTAGGTAATTGGGATAATGTATTTACAAGTAAATTGGCTGCAACAGCCATACTTGATAGACTAATGCATCACTGTCACTTAATAAGTATAACAGGCGATAGCTATAGAGTAAAGGGAAAAAATAAGGGGGAATCTTAACAATGAGCTCTGAACATAAAGATTTGGACTTTAATAAATTTATACATATTTTTAATACAGAGGGTAAAAAGGCAGCAAAGGAATTTGTATCTACTATTGCAGATATCAATTATGACTATTTTGTTAGGCTATTAAAGAAATATACAGGATATGTATACAATAGAAGTTTTAAAAGATATGAGATTCCCTCTAATGATGAACATACATTTATTAGTATGAACGATTTATTTAACAAAGATAAGGGCGATGCTACAAAAGTTGTAGCATCTATCCCTGAAAAAATCTACTATAAAGATCCTGTTGATATACTAAATATAGATATTCTTCAGGATAGGCTTATAGAGTTATCAAAGTATATTAAAATAAGTCAAAGTACTAAAAATATTGAAATTAACTTAGCTCGCTTACGCGAAAATGGTTATAATGTTGACGTTATAAAATAATCATTTGGTGGATCAGTTTTGCTCGTTAATGTGGGTCAAAAGTAGTTGACAATCTACAAATATTGGGAAAATAATATTTGCTATACGTAACAGTTCCTTCATAGAGAACATAATATAGCATAGAAACACATATGAAAGTGGTGAAAATTTTATGCTGTATCATCTCAACAGGCAGTGTCCACAAAACCAATATTCCTATATTATTAAACCAGGAGATACGTTATATAAAATTGCTCTAGCACATTATGTGAGCCTTGCAAGTATCCTGGAAGCAAATCCGGGAATCAATCCCAATTATCTTTCGGTTGGGCAACATATATGCGTACCTCTTGGATGTCCCTCAGGGTATTCTACTTATACGGTAAAAAGTGGAGATACCCTGTTTTCAATAGCCGGTAAATATTCTGTAATCATTCAAGAATTATTGGTTGCGAATCCTCAGATAACAAATCCGAATGCAATATTTATTGGGCAAAAGCTTTGCGTGCCGGTATATGATCCTGTAGCAAAGCTGATCAGTGAAATGACACTGGAAGAAAAAATCGGTCAAATGGTTATAGTAGGATTCGATGGCTATGAAGTTAATGATCAGGTCAGGTCTTTGATTAGAAATTACCATGTTGGCGGCTTCATTTTATATGGATATAATGTGAAGAACGCGAGCCAGCTTTTAGCTTTAATAAACTATATAAAGATTACTAATCATATAAATAAAATACCTTTATTTATGTCGGTTGATGAGGAAGGCGGAAGGGTAAGCAGGATGCCTTCAGAGTTTAGAAAGTTTCCTTCTAATGAAGTAATAGGGAAAGCGAAC
Source organism: Clostridium sp. OS1-26 (assembly GCF_030915445.1). GTDB lineage: Bacteria > Bacillota > Clostridia > Clostridiales > Clostridiaceae > Clostridium_AM. The sequence goes on along the minus strand of NZ_CP133264.1, from coordinate 4,885,984 downwards.
AATGGCGAGCTTTCCTATAAGACTGGATATACCATAGCGGAAGAAATAAAAGCATTTGGCTTTAACGTGGATTTTGCACCTGTCTTGGATATAAACAGTAATCCCAACAATCCTGTAATAGGAGACAGATCATTTGGCTCCAATGCCCAAATTGTAAGCAAATTGGGTGTACAGACCATGAAAGGTATCCAGGGTGGTGGTGTAATCCCAGTTGTCAAGCATTTTCCAGGACATGGTGATACATCTGTTGACTCTCATGTAGGACTGCCCGCTGTCAGCAGTGATCTGAACAGGCTTAAAAGCTTTGAACTGATACCTTTTGAAGCTGCAATCAATAATGGAGCAGATGCAGTAATGGTTGCCCACATATTATTATATAAGATTGATCCGACATATCCTGCTTCGTTATCGAAGACAATAATTACAGATATTTTAAGAGGGCAATTAGGCTTCATGGGTGTAGTTATTACTGATGATATGACTATGGGTGCAATTGTCAAATACTACGATATAAGCAATGCTGCCGTTAGATCAGTTAATGCAGGAAGCGATATAGTTTTAGTGGCCCATGGTTATGATTATGAAGAAAAAGTAATTAATGCTTTAATAAATGCAGCAAGAAATGGCACAATTTCTATGGAAAGGATAAACGAAAGCGTATACAGGATACTTAAGTTAAAACAAAAATATAACTTAAATGATGCTACAATAAACTCAATCGATGTTAATAAAATAAATAATGATATTCAAGGAACAGTTGAAGAAATGCGTAAACAAGGGCTTTAGCAGTTGGTGCTAGAGCCCTTTTGAATGCAATCAAAATCGTCACGTTCTTTTCTCCGAATCGTTGGAAGGAAGTATTATACAGTAATATGGGCAAAATAAAACTGGATGATAAACACGCAATAGGGAATTTCATAGGTGGATACAAGAAGCTTTTCAATTTGATAATGAAGCAGTTATTTAACCTAATGTGCGGAATTCTCCCATCCTCTATAGGCGGGAGATGGATAGCACTTGCCGATAGGCAACAAGTATGATAATCGATATTCAATTACATATACTGAAAGGTAGTGTTATCAATGAAATTAGACAATAATAATTATTCAGTATTCTTGCTAAACTATCATTTGGTATTAGTTATTAAGTATAGACGAAAAGTTATAGATGATAAAATGACGAATAGATTAAAGGATATATTTGAGTATATATGTCCAAAATATAACTTTAGAAGAATGGAATCATGATTTAGATCATGTACATTTACTCTTTAGAGGTTATCCAAATACTGATATATCAAAATTTATTAATGCTTACAAAAGTGCTAGTAGTAGACTTATAAAAAAGGAATTTTCTCAAATAAGAGAACAGCTATGGAAGGAATATTTTTGGTCAAGAAGTTACTGTCTTATAACAACTGGCGGTACTCCCATAGATGTAGTTAGAAAGTATATTGAAAATCAAGGTATGAAATGAGGTGATATTGTGCTGAAGACTTATAAATTTAGGATTTATCCTAATGAAGAACAAAGATTATATTTAAGAAAAACTTTTGGATGTACTAGATTTATATACAATAAAATGTTATCAGATAGGATTAAAGCCTATGAGGAAAATAAAGAATTAGACATTAAAAATATAAAATATCCAACACCAACACAATATAAAAAAGAGTTTCAATGGTTAAAAGAAGTTGATAGTCTAGCACTGGCTAATGCACAATTAAATTTAGATAAAGCATATAAAAATTTTTTTAGAGATAAATCTACTGGATTTCCTAAGTTCAAAAAGAAAACTAATACTAATAGTTATACTACTAATAATCAAAATGGGACTGTATTTCTAGAAAAGGGATATATAAAAATACCTAAGTTGAAATCAATGATTAAAATGAAGCAGCATAGAGAATTCAAGGGATTAATAAAAAGTTGTACTATATCTAAAACACCTAGTGATAGATATTATATATCAATTCTAGTTGATATAGAAAATTTTGTATTGCCTAAAGTAGATAAAAAAATAGGTGTGGATATGGGATTGAAAGAATTTGCAATATGTTCAGATGGATATAGAGAACCTAATCCAAAACATCTTAGAAAATTTGAAAAAAGGCTCTCTAAACTGCAAAAAGATTTATCACGCAAGCAAAAGGGCAGTAATAATAGGAATAAAGCTAGATTAAAGGTTGCAAAATTACATGAAAAAATAGCAAATCAGAGGGCAGATTTCTTAAACAAGTTATCAATTAAACTAATTAGAGAAAATCAATCTATAGTAATTGAGGACTTAAAAGTTAAGAATATGCAACAGAATCACAAATTAGCGAAAGCTATAAGTGAAGCTAGTTGGTCGGAGTTTAGGAGAATGTTAGAGTATAAAGCAGAGTGGTATGGAAGGGAAATAATAATAGCTCCATCAAACTATGCTAGTAGTCAACTATGTTCAAAATGTGGTTATAAAAATGAAGAAGTAAAAAACCTAGCACTTAGAGAATGGACTTGTCCTAACTGTGGAATACATCATGACAGAGACATAAATGCTAGTAAAAACTTGCTGAAATTAGCTATGTAATTTTGGTATTATATTGAGGTTGGTTCAACCTTTGGAGCGTGGGTAAACTTGCTACAGTAGTAGTATTGACCACGAAGCCTCCACTTCAACGAAGTAAGTGGGGTGTAGTTCACAAGATATTAAACTATGGAGGGAATAAAATGGGTTTTAAGATTATTGCAGACTATCATACTCATACTAATATTGCTAAGGGTCATATTCCTCTATTTAATATTATTTGGGGAGAGCATGCAAAAGGAAATATTGAATCAAATGTTAAAGCTGGAATAAAAAAAGGATTAAAAGAAATTGCCATAACAGATCATGGTTATAAGCATATTACCTTCGGAATGAAGCTAAATCAATATAAAAAATTACGTAACGTAATTGATGATTTTAATAAGAGTTCATTATTGAAGGAGAATGACTTTAAGATTCTTCTTGGTGTAGAGTGTAATATTGTTACTAAAAAAGGAGATATAGATATTAAAGATGAAATAATTGATTACCTGGACATAATTTGTGTGGGTTATCATCCTGGAGCGTTACAAAATCCACTTCTATTGAGGAATTATACAGAAGCTGCAATTAATGCTATTAAAAAATATGAAATTGCAATATTAAATCATCCATTAGAGCATGTAAATCCAGATATTATCGAAATTGGGAAGATTGCTGCTCTAAGAAATACTGCTTTGGAAATTAACAGAAGTCATAGGAATATGGATATTGAAACAATAAAAAAGTTGAAGAATATGGGGGTTAAATTTTCATTGGGAAGTGATGCACACAAATCGGAGGATGTAGGGGATTTTGGTAATGCATATAATATTGCAGTTGAGGCAGGCCTTACAGATGATGATATTGTTAATGCTGATGGAGGTGCACATAAATTAATGAAATTGTTAAGAGATTAGTTTTGGTAGGGGTATATGAATTACTATAGAGTGTTTAATATCAATGTAGAATGCACATAATACAATAATTAAAATAAAGCAAAAAAATAAGAAATTAGGTGATTTAAATGATATACATATATAATTGCTATGGAGGAACCCACTCATCTATTCTAGCAATTGCTTATCACTTAAAAATGCTGGATGAAACCCGAGAACCGACTAAGGATGAAATATTGGAATTACCTAACTTTAATAAGTTAGTATATGGAAATCGTGGAGAACTTTTTTATTATGGAAGTGATGAAGATGGAAACAAAGTCTATGCTGTAGGAAGGGGACGTTCTAAGGTTTTAATTCCAGGATTATATAATTTAGCTTCTATGCTTCATAAACAAAATATATTAAATGAGAAAATTATATTTTCTAATACGTCGCCAACTGTTCCCTTACCAATGACTTTTGGTGGATTATTTTCTAGATGGTTAAAAATAGATTTTATAGGAGTGCCCTTGCTTGTAAAGGGAGCAAAACAATCATACAAGGACGTTATAAAACTTGTAAATCACACAAAGAAGGCAGCGAAGGAAGATAAGTCAGGGGTAATTATTTTAGATAATAAGGAATTTAAGAAAAAATGATAAATCAATCTAAAAGGAGTGCTATGAAGAACTCCTTTTTGAATTTCAAACACTAGAAGGCACTAGGTAAATGTGCTGGATTAGTGAATGCAGTAGGTGCTTAAAATATTTCACAGAATCTATTGACTAGATTGGTCAATGAGTCTATAATATTGACTAAATCAGTCAATGCTATTGTAGGGAGAGGTTTAAGTGGAAAAATTAACAAAACACAAGATATTTACAATGGAAGATACGAAGCGGAACACCTTGCTTACTGTGGCTATGCGCAAGTTTGCAAAGAATGGCTACAAGAAAACAGCTACAGATGAGATAATTTCAGAAGCCGAGATATCAAAGGGCTTACTTTTTCATTATTTCGGGACAAAAGGATTTGTATACTTTCTTGTTTGAATATGCGATCACCACTATAATGCAGGATTTCTATGCCCGGATTGACATGAAGGAAAGGGATGTTTTAAAGAGATTGCGTAAAATGTTTTTATTAAAATTAGAGTTAACCAATAAATATCCTGCTATTTTCGATTTTGTGTCATCAGCTTATTTTGAAAAAGACCCTATTGTGTCTGAAAAAATTAATAAGTACTCAACTCAAATGTTTTTTGATGCACAGAAGGAGATACTTAAAGACATTGATTTATCTCTTTTTAAAGAAAATAATGATATTCAAAAGGTAATCGACATTATTATATATACCCTTAGGGGCTACAGTGAGGCTCAGGCTTCACAGGGAAAACTCATTGAAGATTACAATAAGGAACATGAACGATATATAAGAGAAATAGATGAATATATAACTGTGCTGCGTACTGCATTTTATAAGTAGGTCAAAGATCTAAAGGGACTTTAACGGGTAACATAGCCAGCGGGACTGACATGTTAGGGTTGCCTCATGTTCCGACGAATGTAATGAAGGAGGAATAATAGTATGAAATTTGCTTATAATTTTAGTGACATTACTAATGAAGCTCTTGGCTATGCAGGGGGAAAGGGAAGCTCCCTTTGTAGAATGTACAATGCAGGAATTGCGGTACCGAATGGATTTGTTATTTTGTCTGAGGCTTTCGAAAATAATGAATTGAAGAAAGAGGCACACTTAGACATTGAAAAGTGTCTTGAAATGCTGCCTGAGGGCACTTTTGCAGTTCGTTCCTCTGCTCTTTCAGAGGACAGTGCAAAAACCTCATTTGCAGGGGAGTTTGAATCGGTACTGGATGTGGCAAGAGTTGATGTGTTTTCTGCAATAGAAAAGGTTGCAGCTTCTGCAAAGTCAGAACGTGTGAGTGAATATAGCAAGGTTCATGGTATTGATGATGAACACAAAATTGCAGTTGTAGTTCAAAGCATGATAAATGCAAAGATGGCAGGGGTGTTTTTTTCTGCAGACCCAATTACCGGAAGCCATGTAAATATGGTAGGAAACTTTGTTTTTGGTGCAGGGGAGCAGCTTGTTTCAGGGGAGAAAAACGCTTATCCTTTTACCATTTCAAGAATTGGTGGAAAGTATAATGGTGATAAGGACTTGGCATCCTATGCAAAGGCTTTGTATAAAGCAGCATTGAAAGCAGAGAAAATTTTTGGCTGCATGCTTGATATTGAATGGGTTGTGGATGTTGGAGAGCTTTATATAGTGCAGGCACGTCCAATTACAACTCTTCAAACCATTGATTATGATACCTATGAGATAAATCAAAGTCTTGATACAGATGCATTATGGAGCAGTAATAATGTAGGAGAGGCTGTACCCGATGTAATGAGTCCCTTTACTTGGAGCTTGCTGCATGAGATGGATTTGGAGTGTCAGAAGGTGCCTGGGTATTTCATGTTTGGTAATATTTGTGGCAGAACCTATTCAAATATCAGTGTTATGATTTCTTCATTAAGAGTACTTGGATATAATGTAGAAAAGGCTAAGGAGCTTATAAGTGACGTGTTTGGCAATATTCCTGAGAACATTGAAGTGCCTATTTATCCTTTTGGAACGGCTTATTTAATCAAGGAGATGTTTCAGAGATCCAAAAAGAGTATAAAAAGGATGCGGGATTCAAAAAACAAAAGTCTTACTACTTGGAGAATACACCTGTGTGGTATGTGAAAACTCTTGAAAGGATAGAAGCCGCAAACACTAGGGAGGAGTTATTAAGGCTCTGGACATCTGATGTAAGACCTTTTTTATCTGCATTATGGAGTATATGGTTTGGCGGAGCAGGAAGTGCTACACTCGCAACCCTCAGAAAAAAACTTGCCAAGATGGCAGGAGAAGAATTGGCTAATCTGTTATGTTCTAATTTCAGCGGTGAACAAAGCCTTGTAAGCATGAAGCCGCTGCTGGCAATAGAGCAAGTTATGAGTGGCAGCTTAACTCCTGAAAAATATCTGGAGTTTTACGGACATAGAAGCCCTCATGAGTTTGAGGTTTATTATGAATATCCTGCAGATGACCCTTCCTTTATTGAAAAGCAAATTAAAGAATTTAAGAATGCAAACTTAAGTGCCACAGAACTAATGAAAAAGCAGCAAAGTGAGTTTATGAATGGTAAGGAGCTTTTTCTACAAAAATTCCCTGGTAAGCAGGAGTGGCTTGAGAAAAAGCTTGAAAAGGTCTCTAAGGATGCACATACCCGTGAATCATTGAGAAATGAGTTTGTTAAGGTATTTAGAGTCATGAGGCATTTGCTTTTGAGAATCGGATCAGCAACAGGAATTGGTGAGGATATATTTATGATGTACTGCTTTGAAGTTCCAAAATTCCTGCAGGGAGACAATGAAATGCTTGTTAAGCTGCCAATAAGGCGCAAAAATTTCGAAGAATATCAAAAGCTGCCAGTTTTTCCACAGTTAATTAGAGGCAGGTTTAATCCAAAGGAATGGATCAATTCCAAGGATAGAAGACAGGACTATTATGATCCTAATGCTGCGACACCAGTAAAGGATGAAAATATAATTAAAGGTTTTGCAGGTGCCCCAGGCACAGTTGAAGGAAGCGTTCGTATTTTGCACAGCTTTGAGGAAGCAGAAGATTTTCAAAAGGGAGAAATCCTTGTAACAACTATGACAAACATTGGCTGGACACCTTTGTTTCCTAAAGCAGCTGCGATTATTACAGATCTTGGGGCACCATTATCCCATGCCGCTATTGTGGCACGTGAGCTGGGTATTCCAGCAGTTGTAGGATGTGGAATTGCAACGACGGAACTTAAAACAGGCGATTTTATAATTGTTAACGGCAGTACTGGTGTTGTTAAGAAAATAAGTTAAGCTTAATTTTTCTCAACTCTCCTATATGGAAGGAATCAGCCGTAGAAGCATTTATAAGTGAGTCTAGCATACACTCACTAGGAACTCTGAGTGGAAAAGATTTTCACCCTGGGTTTCTTGACAAGCCTTACTTGCTATATGAAATAAAACCTTTGATGAGCGCTATTATTATTTATATTATGTATGGACTTAACTATCCTAAAATAGTTGAGATGCTTCCAAATGAATTTCCAGAAAGTATTATGAAGAAGATAAGAATATTAAAAAAGATAAACATGAACTTATTGGATACCATAGAGTTAGTTAAGGAAATAGATGATGAAAGAAATCAGTATTTTATTATAGCAGGAGTTTTAACCTCTACAGATAAGTTTATTGATGAAGAATATGCTAATGTGGTAAGGAGCTCTGTTTATAGAAAAGTACCCCAGGGGCGTAAAGTTACTATTGACAATAAATGAATGATCGTTTATTATAAAGACATAGACAGAGGTGGTCAGATGAGAAAGAAAGATGATGAAAAAGAAAAAAGTATAAAAGAAGCAGTAATAAAACTAATACTTGAAGAAGGTTTTCATGGTACTTCTATTTCAAAAATTGCTAAAAAGGCAGGAGTTTCTCCAGCAACGGTATATATATATTATGAAAACAAAGAAAGCATGCTGCAGGATATTTATCGTGAGTACTCAGAAGAAATTTTCAATTATCTTTTAAATAGAGTGCATAAAGAGATGGAAGGACAAAAACTTATAGAAATACTTGTGAGAAGTTATTATACCTATATTCAAGAACATGAAGAAATTTTTCACTTCGTAGATCAGTTTTCAAATTGTCCATCATTAGCTAGTAGTTGTTCAAAAGCAAAAGGTATCTGCAATATTAATAATTTCATAGATGAGATGAAAAAAAATCATATTATTAAAAATTATAATAATGATAATTTATTAGCAATTATATTTTATCCAGTAAAAGCAATTGCAGTTAATAGCCACAAAAGCGAAGCAGAAAGAGACGAATTACTCCAAGAAATGATTAAAATTATACAGTATGCTTTGCTAAAATAGAAAAACTAAAAAGCGAGACAATTTTGTGGAAGCTATTATCACAAAATTCTCTCGCCATAATTGAATAAAAAATTAAATGAACGTTCACTTATGAATGTTTGTAAAGGAAGGATGAATATTATGATGAATTTTAACGAAAACAATAAAGAAGGAATGGTTATTCCTATATCTGATATAGTTTTATTACCAGGCGTAATTTCTATACTTAAAGTAAGCAGGCTTGGTGAAGAGCAACTTAGAAATTTACTAAAGGAAGATGGTGAAAATATTGCCTTGTCCCTAAAGCAAAACTTTAATAAAAAAGAATTAAAAGAAGAAGATTTTTACAAAGTGGGTGTTTCCTTTAAAGTTGATGAAGTGGAGAAAACAGAAAAGGGCTACCAGCTTAAGGTTAAAGTTTTAGATAGAGTTGAAATAAAAAGCCTTAGTATCCAAAATAATTTTATACATGCTGAATATGATATTTCCCCTGATAATATTGATCTCAATGAAAAGAGTCAGGAAGAAATGCAAGGGTATTTGAAAAAAGTTACCTATGAAATAAGTGAGAAGTTCCAAGGGTCAGAGCAGTACATGAAGGTAATTGATGAGATAAAGGACTTAAATTCACTCATGGTACATCTATCTCAATTTATGCCTATATCAAATTCTGAAAAGTATGATTTGCTTGAAACACAATCCTTGAAGAATAGAAGTTTAAAGTTTATGGACTATCTTTTAAAGCAAAAAGAAACCCTTGAATTACAGCTTCAGATGGCAGAAAAAGTTTCTAAAAAAACAAATAAATATTATAGAGAATCAATGCTTAGAGAACAATTAAAAGTTATTCAAGAGGAACTAAATGAAGGCAAGGGAGAAAGTACTAAAAAGGATAAAGATTATTTAAGTAAAATTGAAGAAGCGCAGATGCCGCCTGATATAAAGAATACTGCTCTTGATGAATTAGATAAATTGCAAGCTCAAAGTCCTAATAGTTCAGATTATAATATTATACGTAATTACTTGGACCTATTAGTACAACTGCCTTGGAAAAAGAGTGAAACAAAACCTATTAACTTAGGGGAAGCAAGACGAATTTTAGATGATGAACACTATGGCCTATCCAAAGTTAAGGATAGAATAATACAGCATTTAGCTGTAATGCAGCTAAAAAAAGACAAGAAGGGTTCTATCCTATTACTTGTAGGACCTCCTGGAACAGGAAAGACAAGTCTAGGTAAAAGTATTGCAGAAGCTCTTGACAGAAAGTATATTCGTTTGAGTTTAGGTGGAATTAGAGATGAAGCAGAAATTAGAGGACATAGGAGAACTTACGTTGGAGCTATGCCAGGAAGAATTATTCAAAGCATCAAAAAAGCAGGGGAAAGTAATCCTGTTATGATTCTAGATGAAGTGGATAAGCTGATGACTGGTGGTTATAGTGGGGACCCTGCCAGTGCGCTACTAGAGGTACTTGATCCAGAACAAAACAATAGCTTTACAGATCATTATTTAGATCTACCTTATGATTTGTCAGAGGTTTTCTTTATTGCTACAGCGAATTCCCTTGAAAGTATTCCAGCTCCATTATTGGACAGAATGGAAGTTATTCAAATTTCTAGCTATACAATAAATGAAAAGTTCCATATTGGAAAAAATCATTTAGTTCCTGAAATTCTCGAAGACCATGGACTAACAGAGGAACAATTAGTTATTGAAGATGATGTGTTGCAAAAAATAATCAGTGATTATACTTTAGAAGCTGGAGTTAGGGGACTAAAAAAACAATTGGCTGCAATTGCGAGAGTAACCTCTGAAAAAATAGTATCTAATACAGTAGAATTGCCTTACAAAATTAATGTAGATCAATTAGAGGAATTATTAGGAAAACAAGTTTCAAGACACGATAAAGCTCAATTAGATAATCCGCCGGGAGTTGTCACAGGACTGGCATGGACTCCTGTTGGAGGAGAAATACTTTTTATTGAAGCAACTGATATGTCAGGAAGTGGACAAGTTATCCTAACAGGTAAATTAGGCGATGTTATGAAAGAATCAGCTAGAATTTCTTTAAGCTTGTTAAAATCAAGGTTGCCAATAAATTCAATTAATTTTAAGGAAAGAGATTTACACATTCATGTTCCATCGGGGTCGGTTCCTAAAGATGGTCCATCTGCGGGAATTACATTATTTACTGCACTTGCTTCCTTAGTCACAGGCATTAAGGTGGATTCTAAAATTGCAATGACAGGAGAAATAACTTTAAGAGGTGCCGTATTGCCAATAGGTGGATTAAAAGAAAAATTATTAGGAGCTCAAAGAGCTGGTGTAACAAAAGTATTAATTCCAAAGGATAATGTAATTGACCTTAAGGACGTGCCTGAAGAAGTGAAGAAGCAGCTTACAATTATACCTGTAGAGACTATAGAAGATGTGCTTAAAGAAACTTTGGGGATTTCTTTACCTAGAATAGAGCGTATGTTTAATCAGAAGGATGTTATAGGATTTAAAGAAGCTATAGGAGTATAATTAGGAGTACCCCTTGAGTAAGATTTTACCTCTATAATTATTAGTTATAGAGGTATTATTCATTATCGCCATAAAACTGCAATGTTTTCAATTTCCATAATCCAACAAATAGCATAGAAGGAAAACTTATGATTGCAGAATTATAATATGTAACATATTCATTATAAAGTAATTTTGAGCCTAAAATAGCATTTTGTAATTCTTCAATCTTATTAAGTATATTTGAAATATGTGGGTTTGAGTTTAGGTTAGGAAGAATTTCAATTATATCCTCTAAATCGTTTAGAGAAATCTGGTTTTTATTATAAATTTCATTTAAATCATTTTGACTTCCATAAGACGCCACAGTATTTTGAATATCGCTTTCGTGATGTGAAAAGTTTGGGTGTGAATTTTTTACTTTTAATAACAGTTTACTTTCACGTTCCTTATATATATTGATATTACTATATATTGAACTAATGGTTAGCTCTAATCTTTTTAAGTAATAATATTCTCTTAAAATTTCGTAAACTATGATTGATATAAGTGCAAGTATAAAAGATATGATTCCTTGAACATCTGATATTTCTTTATCACTATTTATAATAGCAAAAATACATAAAACCATAAAAAATCCTATAATTAACCCGAAAATAAATGAAAATATTTTGCCATTATAAGTTCTTTCTCTAATCTTTTTCATTTATATAGTCTCCTTTAATTATTTATTTGATCAAATATATTCTCTGAAAATTAATTATTTTTTATCAACTTGAGTAAAATAAACCCTTTCACATGGAGTACTACTCTTCAGAAACATAAATATCTAGGCTGTTTGCCAAGTCAAAATGCCCATAATACCAGCTGCGTTCATCCAATTTGATACCTGTAGCTACACTTTCTTTTTTATTTCCTTGTAATTTCCATAAAGAAATAGTATTACCCTCCATTACTCTAGCAAATACAATTCCTTCTCCTTTTGAAATATAAGTAGGGTGGAAATTAAAGTTGTTATCTTCCGTTATTTTTTCTACTTTTTTATTCTGTAAATCCACAGTATATATATTGTGTGGCTCCTTATGCCACTGCTGCATATTCTCATTGGCTTTGGCTGCGGAAAAAATGACTTTTTTTCCATCTGGTGAGAAGGCTGGGGTCATTGTAACCATCCCCTTAGCAGTAAATCCAAAAGGTTCAGTACTTGCTATCATGTCTTTAGGTAAAATAGGTGTAAAGGTTCCATTTATTATATCTACAACGTCTAAGGTTTTATTAATATTCATATTTCTTGCGCCGCCGTTATTTAAAACTGGAAATCTCCCGTCTAAAGGGTTTATAGCTAAATTATCACTATAAGCCAAAGCAAAGATTTTTTCTTTGTTAAAAGCTGTAAATTTATTATTTTTTACTTCATATACGCCAAATCCAACTCCATCAGAATTCATGGAAGCTGAGTGAACTTTACACCATATATATACATAAGCTCCATCCTTTGAAATACCTGCAACTTCAGGCAGAAACCCCAAATCATTTATGTCATTCGCATCCTTCCTAATAGGTTTAGAAGGGACCACAACTTTTTCTTTTCCTAGTGCTAAATTATAGCTTATTAGCCCTTTGTCTTTATAATATTGATTCCCATCTTTTGTATAGTAACTAAATACACCTGCATATATTGTTCCTTTTCCATCGCCTGCTATTTGTTCATAATGCTCTTCACTTTTTATATAATTAGAGAATTTTTTAGAGGCTGCATTAAAACCATTTAGTCCACCTTTTTCTGTTGAATATGCTAAATCACTGGAAGTTGCCCATCCATAACTTAACACTTGTTCTGAAACCTTTATAATCTCTTTTTGCCTTGATTCAAGTCAATTGAGGCTACATAAAGAGCTTTATCTTTTGTATAGGCAACATTTTGTCCATCTGGAGAAATACTTGGGGTTGTAAAGACGCCACCCTTATCTATAAGCATTTCCTTATCTGTTTTTGATAAATTTACTAACCACAGTCCATTCTCTTTTGCTATTACTACAAAATCAGTAGTGACTTTATTACCTTTTGCCTTCACTAAGACACAAGTTGCAAGTTCTGCTGTAATAATCAACACAACTACTATAGTGAGTACCAATGTGCTTGCTATTTTTTTATGGCTTTTCCTACTTTTAATCATAATTAGTTTCTCCTTTAATAATATAAACCATAGTATAAAGTTACAATTGATTGAATCCTCTTGTTGTGACATAAGGGGAGTATAGTAAATAGTTTTACCTCTCTTATAAAATTTTAATATTCCTTTTTTTGGCAAGAGAAATGCATTAATCATTCTTTTCATTATCTCTTTATTTGTATTGGTTAAAAAAGAACTATGGATCATATATTCCATTGAACCTATAGATGGAGATGATTGTTTAGATTCTACAAAAAAATGTTTCCTGAAAGGTTATGGAATAAGGTTTTATCTGGAAACGACTCAACTTATTCTAACCTTGTCAAATCACAGAAATCTCAAGCTGAAGAATACCTAAAAAAAATTGGCAGAACTGCCCTGGTAAGTCCAAACTATGTTGAAAGAAAACTTCCAGATATTAATGTTTCAGCATCGAATAAACTGTTTTCAGAACTGACAAAAGATGATTCATTTTTAAATAGTTGTCCTTATTGGCTAGGATCGAAAGAAAGGATAGAAAATGGTGTAAGAATAGTTTATGAAACATCTCAAAGTAAAAGTAATGATGGATATGATTTGATTACTTTTAAAAAGTTAAAAGCGGATGGAACAGTTATTGAAGAACGTATATACAAAATTGTAGGAAGTGAGCCGGAGCTTCAAAAATAGAAGGGTAAAATTAGCAAGTGAGTCCAGCATGTCCTTACTAGGAACCCAGGGTAGCAATCTTTTCCACTCTGGGTTTTTGGAAATTACTAATTTGCAAATTCTCTGGATCTCTGAGATGTGAGGAGTAGCTTAATCAGCTCTTCTAACTCTTCAGATAAAGTTTTTGCAAGGGTAAAATCAGTATTTTTTAAAGCCAATTCTATTTTTTTTTCAACTAATTTTTTCTTTTCTTCAATTTCTAAATAGTCCTTATCAAAATGACTAGCATAAATCATCTTTCTAAATTTTCGCATGCTCATTTTTCTAATGGTCTTATCTTCAATGATTAAAACATAATCCATACAGTTTACTATAGAATAAAAATCATGAGAAATCATTAAAATCGCACCTTTATAGCTTTTTATGGCTTTTTCCAGTGCTATTTGTGAATAGGTGTCTAAATGACTGGTAGGCTCATCAAGCAGCAGCAGGTTTGCTTGACTAGCAGAAACTTTAGCCAGTTGAAGTATATTTTTTTCTCCACCAGATAAGGAACCTATCTTTTGATTAATGACTTCTTCTTCAAAATCATACCGTGAAATATATGCTTTAATCTCTTCATAAGTTTTAAAACCAACAGCTAGGAACTCTTCCAATATGGTATTAGACTCATTTATTGTGTTTCCTTGAAGTTGTGATAAATAAGCTACTTCAATCTGTTCATTTATCTCAATAGCATCATGATTATTTTTAAAGATTTCTTGGATTAAAGTGGTTTTACCAGTACCATTTGAACCGACAAGGGCTACTTTATCAGTAGATTTAATCTCAAAGTTAACATTCTCTAGAAGCATATCATCAAAGCTAACACTGTAATCATTAACTTTTAAAGCAATGGTTTCTTCAATCTCATTATTTGTAACTAAAGTGATATTCGGTTGTTTAATATCTACAAAGGGCGCTTTAATTCTACGCTTTTCTAATCTTTCTTGAATTTTAATTCTAGCATTTAGAGATTTACCTTTAGCAGATTCAGAATTCTCAGTTGCGATAACTCTTAGTTTATTTATTAAGATCTCGTTTCTCTTAATTTCTTCATCATCAGCAATAGCCAGCTCTTGTAACTCAATTTTAGTTTGAAGTAGTGAGAAGTTATAATCAATATAACCTCCATTAAACTCTTGAAGCTCCATGTTTTCAAGGTGAAGAATTTTGTTAAAACAATTATTCAATAGATATCTGTTATGCGTAATAATTAACATTATTCCTTTGTGTGAATTAATTAGATTTTTAAGAGAATTAAGATTTTCAAAGTCTAAAAACACATCCGGTTCATCCATAATCATTAACTCGGGACTATTTAGCATTTCCTTAATTACTTGAATAAGCTTGAATTCTCCACCACTAAGGTCAGATATCATTAAATCTTTATATTTAATTAAGTTTGCAAGATTTAGTTTTTTATTAATGTTGTTTTCGAAATCCTCTCCATTAATTGCATCAAATGCGTCTAAAGCTTGTTGGTACTTTTCTAGTAAAGAATCAATATCGGTCGATGTTTCCATTTCAGTACAAATAGATGTTATTTCATTTTGTAGTTTAATAAATTTTTCTCCTATATATTCGAAAACTGTAGTTTCTTCTATTTTGTCTAGTTGGGAGAATTGACTTACATACCCAATTCTACAATTGGGGTCTATCTCTAGATTACCATCGAACATATATTTTTCTGGATCCATAATTATATCTATCAAGGTGCTTTTTCCGCTGCCATTTGTTCCTATAAAAGCACAATGCTCTCCATCTTCTAATGTAAATGAAATGTTATTGTATAAATCCTTTTGCGGAAATGAGTAGGACAAGTTATCAACTTTTATCATATTAATACCTCTCTTTATCACTAAAAAAGAGCCTATAGAAATAAGCTCTTCAACATATTATCTTGTCAATTGCAATTTTACAATTGATTTTTACATTCTACTGAATTCGACATTGATAGCATAACATTTTTTTTGACTAAGTTCAATCATTTCATACCAGCAGCAAAAATTGTCCTAGTTTTTGCTGCAAGTGAGTCCAGCATGTCCTCACTAGGAACCCAGGGTAGAACTCTTTTCCACCCTGGGTTTCTTGTGAGCTAGGCTCACTTGCTAATGAATTGAAGATTCTGGATGTACTTTAGTTTATATAAACAATGATTTTTAGCAAATTGTATTAAAATTTATAGATATCTATGAAGCCTTATAAATAGAAAACTTAGACAACTTAAATATAAGAACTATACATAGATTTTTGTTATTAATTTCCTAGTATCATAATTTATATAGTAAACAAAATAATAGAGTGATACAATAAATAAATTCTATTTTGGAGGAATAATTGCTATGAGTGAGAAAAAAGATCCTTCCGTTTCAAGTCAACAAGAAAAGGAAAAGAAGGCGAATAATGCTGGGGCTAAACATAGGAAAAAGATAGATAAAAAAGATTAGTACTAAGATTAATTTAGGAAAGAACTTGGAAGTCCAGGTTCTTTTTATTTGTTATTGAAGGTGTAAAAGGTGCGGAAAATAGAAATGTTGAGGTTTCCAAGATCACAAGAGAACTGAAGCTTATGGCAAAGAAACTTGATGTAACTGTACTTTTGCTTTCTCAGCTTTCCAGAGCACCAGAGGCTAGGGGCGACCACAGGTCTATACTTTCTGATTTAAGAGAGTCGGGGAGTATAGAGCAGGACACGGATGTGGTTATGCTTTTATATAGGGATGATTATTATGACAAGGATTGTGAGGAGAAGGGGATTATTGAATGTATTGTGGCGAAGAACAGGAATGGAGAGTTAGGAACGGTGAGGTTTAGGTGGATGCCGGAGATACAGGCATTGAACACTTAGTGAAGGCGAGCATAGCGAAGGCTGAACTTAGTGAGAAAGCCCACATTACGGAGAGAAGCGGAGTAATGTGTACCTTAAACGAACACTTAGTGAAGATGAGCGCAGCGAAATCTGAGTTTAGTGAGAAAGCCCGCATTACGAAGTGTAGCGGAGTAATGTGTTCCTTAGTTGCAAGTAAACATTGGAATTTTATCATTTTAGGTACTTATATGGATTAAAATGTAATATTATGTTATGATTAGATATGGAAAAGTAAGGGAGATTATAACTGACAAAATAGTGAGGTATATCATGGGGCAGAAGTTGATAGGTGAAGAGTCAAGTTTGTGAAATATAAATTTTTGATTAAACTCATAGAAAAGCACAACATACCCCACTGAAAGGATGATTAAAAAATGATTTCAATACAAGAAGAACCCGTAGGTGAAACCTATAAAAAATTAATTGAATATGCAGCAAGACGAAGCTCGCAGTTTGTACTTGTGGTTGATTCAAATTATCTTGAGGTTGAAGAAAGTTGTTCTAAAATTTTAGCTCAGCTAGAGCCTTATTTAATTAAAAAAATCAAGCATAATAGCTGGCCTGGAACTACGAGCTATGGATGTTGTTCAATCATATACTATTTTCAATGTAATAGACATACAGTTTCCATATTGCAAAATACAGTTAATTCTCTTTATGCATGGCTTCCTCCAAAATTGCCAATGGATTTAAGCTTCATAGATGAAAAAAATCATGAATGGTTTGTTAGTACTACTCATGAAGAAATGTCTTGGTTTGATATATGTGACGAGGAAAAGCAGAATATTTTAGACTATATTCCTAACTTACAGCTGAAAGAAAATAAAAGTAAAACTTTAGAACAGTTGCTCAAGGATAAAGAAGCAAAATTTTTAAATTTTAATCATATGAATCTATATAAATTACCAGAAGAAATTGTTAACTTTAAGAATTTACAGATGCTTTTTGTAGAAGATGATACTATAAATGAAATTCCAGAATTCATAGGTAATTTAACTAATTTAAAAATATTAAGTATATCTGGAAGAAAAATATCAAGTATTCCCTCAAGTATTTTTAATTTACCTAGTCTGAGGGAGTTAAGGATAAAGGATACAATGATATCAGTTATACCTAAAGATATAGGCAATCTTAAGAATCTAACAGTACTAGTACTAAGTAACAATAAAATAACTGCTTTACCTGATGAAATATGTAATTTAAGTGATCTTTGGGTGCTATTTGTGGCCTTTAATAATATAGAGGAAATTCCTAAGGAGATTGGCAAGCTAACTAACTTATGGTATATGGGTATTCATAATAATAAAATCAAAGAGTTGCCTGAGAGTATTAGGAATATAGTTGAATTAAAATATATTTCGATATTTAATAATAAGTTTAAGGATATAGAGAATGAAATTTCCAAGTTTAAGAATATGGAATGTGTCAGGGTTGATGTAAAATTTGAAGGCTGTTAAAGGCTAAAATTATGATGATAAAGGTTCTTTTGGAGAATATTTAATTAAGTATGCGCTTGCGAACATACCAGGATACCAAAAAGTGTTGCGTAACATATATGTCCCTTATAATGGGAAAACATCAGAAATAGATGTTCTTATGATTCGTGAAAAAGGAATTTTTGTATTTGAAAGCAAAAATTATAGCGGTTGGATTTTTGGAGGACTGAAAATACGTAGAGGACACAGTGTCTACCTAATAAACAGAAGAGTAGGTTTTACAACCCTATATTGCAAAATAGAACTCACATTAAAGCATTGGCACAATTTTTAAATATAGATATGTCACAGGTTATATCTTATATTATCTTTAGTCAACTTTGGGAACTAAAAGATGTGCCTAATAGTAGTGCAAACTGTATTATTCTAAAAAGACCTGATATGTTAAAACAGTTAAAGAAAGATGTCAAAGGAAGAAATATAATTTATACAAAACAAGAAATTGATGATATTTATAATAAGTTATTACTATTACACAGGTTACGGAAGAGCAAAAGAAGCAGCATATAGAAAATATAGATAACAAAGTAAGAAAGCAAACTAAAGAATGTGAAAGCTTAATATCTAGTAATGTGGAAAAGCGCGCTGATGAGTCTACTAATAGTGTTTATATTGAAGAAAATAACTTGTATAAAGAGTTAAAACGATATCGTTTGGAAAGAAGTAAAGCAGATGGTATTAAGCCATATTTTATATACACTAACGTTCAGCTAGAGGAGATTGCCAATAAGAAGCAGAAGACTATAGATGAGTTAAAGGCTATTAAAGGCTTTGGAGATGTTAAGTGTGAAAAGCATGGGGAAGATGTAATAGGGATTGTTAGAAGAAATATATAGGTTTAATAATTAAAATAAGTGAAGTCATAATGAGATGTAGATTATGTTTATAATGGGAAGTCGGGTATTTTCAAATGTTGTTAATTTATAAAATCATGACATTTTCATTTTTTGTTGTTATACATTTTTGTTACAATTTAAGAAAGGTTATAAAGAATTAAAGTATGTTGTTATCAAGGACTTTTTTGATGGCATCAATCATAAGGGTAACTTTTATAAAGTGTAATCTAACAATGAAATGAATATTAAATAGTTATATAGTAACTGATAAAATATTGAATAGCAAAACAGATAATGGTAACAATTAAATTGTAAACATATGTTCTAATAATGATAGAGGAGTTTTTACCATGTCTGTTAAAGTTTCGAAACTTGAAAATGAGTTAATTATTACATTCACTTATTCAACAGAGAGAATAAATAAGATAAAAAGCATTAAGGGATATAGATGGAATCCAAATGAAAAGGAATGGTCAGTACCATTTTGTGATGAAAATATTAATATACTAAAAAACATATTTAGAAATGAACAATTATATATAGATTTTATTATCGATGAGAAGGCAGAAAGAATAATTAAATATATGGATGAACAGTTGAAATTGAAAGGATATAGTTTTAAGACAAGAACGACCTATATAAAGCATATAAAGCGTTTCTCCAGCTTTATCGATAAAGATTTAGATTCAATAACTGAACAGGACATAAGAAGATATATACTTTTCCTACTAGATGAACAAAATTCATCACATTCATATGCAAATCAAGCAATAAGTTCTATTAAGTTTCTCTGCAATGATACGCTAAAACAAGGGAAGATAATTGAATCCATTCCAAGGCCCAAGAAGGAAAATAAACTACCGAAAGTACTGAGTTTTGAGGAAGTAAAGAAAATTTTAGGTGCTCTTAATAATGAAAAGCATAAGACTATATTATTTTTAGTTTACTCTGCAGGATTAAGAGTAGGTGAAGTTGTAAGGCTCAGATCTGAAGATATAGACAGTAAAAGGATGCTAATTCATGTTGTTCAAGGAAAGGGTAAAAAGGATAGATATACACTTCTATCTGAAATTGCTCTAAATCAATTAAGAAAATATTATAGAATATTTAAGCCTGAAAAATGGCTTTTCCCTGGTCAGAATAAGGAAGAATTTCTTACTGAAAGAACAGTGGAAAGAATATTTGAAAAAGCATGTTTTCTTGCTAACATAAACAAAAAAGCATCAGTGCATACACTACGACATTCTTTTGCAACACATCTTCTTGAGGGAGGTACTGATTTAAGGTTTATACAAGAATTGTTAGGACATTCAAGTTCTAAAACTACAGAAATATATACCCATGTTACTAAGAAAAATCTTTCTAACATTCAGAGCCCATTAGACAAATTGTCGAAAAATAAAATTTTTTGAACTGATTTAGTGATGTAAGATACAGTAATATTTCCCGACATGAATGTCGGGAATACCATTATATTTAGGGATATAGCGACATAGAGTGTAGGAATACTTTAGTTAGATGACATTAATTAAAGTTACAGGTTAAATGATGATAGAGAATTTATATGGAGGATAGTCATGGAGGAAAAGTTTTATAAAACAGAGATAAGATTAAAAGATAAAGAGTTTATTGTCCTTACACCATTAAATGACTATAATGAACTTTTCACTTGTACTCAGAATCTTGACTATTTGACCATATTAGGGGATATTAGCAGTCTCTTAAGATTAGCATATATTTTTGCAGTAATGTATGATGAAAAAAATATAATTATGTACCTTCCACTAAAGAGACATGGATTAACTGAGTATTTAAAATCAAGCCAGGGAGAACGTTCTGCAAAGGACTTGGTAATTTTACATCATACAATTCAGCTTAAAATAAATGATTGGAAGACAATTAGAGGATTGTTAACTAAAAAAGATATTGTGTCAATTGAAGTAGAAGACGATATTTTTAAAAATATTGATGAAGATTATAGAAAATTCAATTATAGATCAAACAAAGATGTTCTGGATGTTAAGAACAAATTTGAAACAATATTCTTAGTAGGAAGTTCAAAGGTGTATGGAAGTATAGCAAATGACTGTAAAGAGCTTGCAGAAGGGGAACCTGATGAGTTCTTTAAAAAATATAACTGGTACCATGACCATAAGCATCTTGATATATATTTAAGAAGGTGGAAGGAAATAAATTTTTCAATTGATTATTATGATAAAAAACTTTGGGGAGAGTAAAAGAACGTCATCTAACAAAAAATTGCCGTTCGTCTTGTCCTAAAAACACGGCCAAGACACACCTGCGACACTAAGCCAAGTCTGGCTAAGCGTCTTGGTGTCGGCAATTAGAAACGTTATATGTAATTTTAGATAAACAGAGCAACAGCTTAAAGTTTCAATTTTGTTTTTTTATGAGTCACAATTTGATTATGAGACAAACTAATAAGTGAATTTAAAAGTACGAAGAGTGTTATTTGAAATAAATAATACGGTATTTTGAGTTTCTTAACTTGGAGAAATTAGTTAATTGGGATGTTGAATTTTAGTACAATTCTTCTATGATATAAATCAAAACTATAAATTATTATGGGACAATAAGGGGGAGATTAAATATGAATAGAAAATATAATATCATTATATTGATACTTATAATTTTAATTATGACAGTTGGTTGTTCACAAAAAACATTTGACGGTAATATTGAAACAAATTCAAAAGAATTCAGTTTGGAATCTTATAAATCTAATGAAGGGGTAACTGCATTCTTTTTTTCAAATAAAGAAGGGATAATATATAAATTCATAATTTATGGAGTGACAAATTATTCAGAAGAAGGAAAAGATATAGTTGCTGCTGGAGTGTCGGCATTATCAATAAATACTATTAATTCTATTAATAAATTAACAGATACAAAAATAAATTACACGAGTAAAGAAATTAATTTAAAACCATATTTAGAATGCCAGCTTAATAAATTTAATTCAAAGCAAGGTAAAGATGAAACAATTGTTTTAATTAAAGCTCTTAAACTTGGACTTGAAGATATTGAAAAAGCATATGGGTCAAAATATATACATTTAGTTGAAATTAGTGACAAGTAACATCAACTTATGTCACAATTCAAAATAATGTGGTTTAAATTTGAAAATAATGAAGTAGGTTCAGCTTAAAGTCTAGTTGCTAAAACTACATATAACAATGCATTCAAGTTCGCTTTGGCTGTTTGGGGTCAAGCCTTCGAAGAAGCCAAAGCACATTCCTTCACCGGTGCAAGCACGCCAAGGGGTATTCCTTTGGGGTCCGGTTCAGGAACGTCTTGAATGCGGAACGTTATACGACAACTTTACTCAAAAGAGTTATTGAAATAGATTTAATTTTTTTGGAGGTGAGATATAAATGATAGTAACAGATATACTTTTCTACAAAATATACAAACAATCAGTATGTGTGGATGATTATATTAATTGGGCCTACTCAATGTTGGGGAATAATATTGAGAGTGAAGAAATATGTATCATTTCATCTTTCACAAAATCAGATAATATCTTTGAAGTTGAAGAATATTTTCATAAAGCTTTAAAAAACTTAGAAGTTGAAGAACCAAGTTTTGATTCATGTTCAAGGTCGTATATAAAACATCTTTCAGAGAAGATTTTAAACAATAATGAAGAAATTTTTGATTTGGCATATGATATTTACCATATTGTTGCTTCATTGGACTATCCGGAGGAATTAATGGAATGGTATGAAATAAGTGAAATGATAGATTCTATTAATTATAACACATTTTATAATGAGTATTTTACTAGAAGTGATGTTGAGGAAAAGATAATTCAACAAGCAAAGTTACAGATAGAAAGTTTAAGTGGATAGTTGCTAATCGAAGTAAGCAATAAAGCCGCCGTATAACAATATGTTATATGACACTACAAGCAAAAGACCGCGTCTTTATTCGTGGAAAAATTTCAAAGGAGAGATACGATGATTTTTGATGAAACCCAAATGTCAGAAGCAGAAGTGAGTTTGACCCTTGCGTTATATCTGATTCGCAATAATCTTGTTACATCAGACGTATTAGTTGCAATAGACGGTGCGCAGATAAAAACCGGTAGCACAGTACATTTTCAAATCGAGGAGTTCTTGTTAGCAAACAAGTGTAGAATAGTTGCAAATCAAATTGAGTGGCGAGGCACATACAAAATAGACAATTTTGATTACAACATGATTGTACATTCTAATCCAGGTAAAGGAGATGTTGTTGCAAAACTAATTTCTGGAGTAGATTTGCGCGTTGAGAGCAAGAAAGGACCATTGTCGAGATCTGCTGGGTCAAAGGAGTATCCATTAATGAGAGAAGCAATTGGACAACTTATGACTATAGAAGAGTATAGTGAAAGTGACAGACTTGCAGTAGCAATTCCATATGCACCAAAGTTTAAAGAACTTGCAAACAGATGGAAGAAGGCGCCACTTATGAGGATGTTGGAAAGCTTTATATAGTGCAGGCACGTCCAATTACAACTCTTCAAACCATTGGTTATGATACCTATGAGATAAATCAAAGTCTTGCTACAGATGCATTATGGAGCAGTAATAATGTAGGAGAGGCTGTACCCGATGTAATGAGTCCTTTTACCTGGAGCTTGCTGCATGAGATGGATTTGGAGTGTCAAAAGGTGCCTGGGTATTTCATGTTTGGTAATATTTGTGGCAGAACTTATTCAAATATCAGTGTTATGATTTCTTCATTAAGAGTACTTGGATATAATGTAGAAAAGGCTAAGGAGCTTATAAGTGACGTGTTTGGCAATATTCCTGAGAACATTGAAGTGCCTATTTATCCCTTTGGAACGGCTTATTTAATCAAGGAGATGTTTCAGAGATCCAAAAAGAGTATAAAAAGGATGCGGGATTCAAAAAACAAAAGGCTTACTACTTGGAGAATACACCTGTGTGGTATGTGGAAACTCTTGAAAGGATAGAAGCTGCAAACACTAGGGAGGAGTTATTAAGGCTCTGGACATCTGATGTAAGATCTTTTTTATCTGCATTATGGAATATATGGTTTGGCGGAGCAGGAAGTGCTACACTCGCAACCCTCAGAAAAAAGCTTGCCAAGATGGCAGGAGAAGAATTGGCTAATCTGTTATGTTCTAATTTCAGCGGTGAACAAAGCCTTGTAAGCATGAAGCCGCTGCTGGCAATAGAGCAAGTTATGAGTGGCAGCTTAACTCCTGAAAAATATCTGGAGCTTTACGGCCATAGAAGCCCTCATGAGTTTGAGGTTTATTATGAATATCCTGCAGATGACCCTTCCTTTATTGAAAAGCAAGTTAAAGAATTTAAGAATGCAAACTTAAGTGCCACGGAGCTAATGAAAAAGCAGCAAAGTGAGTTTATGAAGGGTAAGGAGATTTTTTTACAAAAATTCCCTGGTAAGCAGGAGTGGCTTGAGAAAAAGCTTGAAAAGGTCTCTAAGGATGCACATACTCGTGAATCATTGAGAAATGAGTTTGTTAAGGTCTTTAGAGTCATGAGGCATTTGCTTTTGAAAATCGGATCAGTAACAGGAATTGGCGAGGATATATTTATGATGTACTGCTTTGAAGTTCCAAAATTCCTGCAGGGAGACAATGAAATGCTTGTTAAGCTGCCAATGAGGCGAAAAAATTTTGAAGAATATCAAAAGCTGCCAGTTTTTCCACAGTTAATTAGAGGCAGGTTTAATCCAAAGGAATGGATCAATTCCAAGGATAGAAGACAGGACTATTATGACCCTAATGCTGCGACACCAGTAAAGGATGAAAATATAATTAAAGGTTTTGCAGGTGCCCCAGGCACAGTTGAAGGAAGCGTTCGTATTTTGCACAGCTTTGAGGAAGCAGAAGATTTTCAAAAGGGAGAAATCCTTGTAACAACTATGACAAACATTGGCTGGACACCTTTGTTTCCTAAAGCAGCTGCGATTATTACAGATCTTGGGGCACCATTATCCCATGCCGCTATTGTGGCACGTGAGCTGGGTATTCCAGCAGTTGTAGGATGTGGAATTGCAACGACGGAACTTAAAACAGGCGATTTTATAATTGTTAACGGCAGTACTGGTGTTGTTAAGAAAATAAGTTAAGCTTAATTTTTCTCAACATCTATACTTCTAAATGTTTTAAAGTGTCATCAATGTAGGAAATGATGACACTTTATTGTACCTTAGTTTGCTTTTTGTACTACTATATAAGTTTAAGAGAACTAAATATAACATTGACAACTGATAGAAATTAAAATACAATTAGAATGAACATTCGATTTAATGATTTTCGCAAAAGTTCTAATACGGAGGAGTATCATGTTTGAGAATTACAATAAAGTTCAGGCAGCTGTGCTAGAGACTACACTTCGACTAATAAGTGAAAAAGAATTGCAAGCTACCTCTATGTCTCTGATTTCTAAAGAATCAGGAATATCAACTGGAAGTATTTATCACTATTTTGATAGCAAAGAAGCTATCATAAATGAGCTTTATAAAGGAATTGTTAAATTTCATTCTGAGCAAATACTAAAAGGTTTTTATTCCAATGAAACAATTAAAGAACGATTTCAACGAATTTGGGAAAATTTTATTCAGTTTGGTATAAATTATCCTAAGGGTTTTCAGTTTATAGAGCAATATTCATTTTCACCATATATTACTGATGAGGTAAAAAAGGAAATATATGATGGAGTCTGGTGCGGAAAAGTTGCAATGCTTTATTCAGAAGCCATAGAACAAAAGCTATTTATTGAATTAGAACCTAAATTAATGGTTCAAATGCATTATGGGTCTATGGTTTACTTATTAAAGTCATATTTTCAAGGTAATACGGATCTTACAGAGGATATTATTCAAACAGCGATTTATGCATGCTGGAATGCTGCAATCAAAAAGAGAAAAACTTATAAGTTTCGCAAGCATATACATTGGAGATTTAGCAAGAATTAAATTATAAATTTCTTGATTTCCTTTATAAGTGGGTCAAGAAATTTAAATTGATCGCATTAGAATGAATGTTCAGTTTAAAAATTTGCTTGTAGACGTAGATACATTTAATAAGAACACAAGCAATAAAAGATCAATTCTTAATAAAAGTAATATAATAAATTATTTTTCAATGTAAAGTATTAGGAGGAATAAACATGGAAACAAAGGAAATTAAAAATTGGCACAATGAAACAGTTGGGAAAAAAGCAGTGGAAGCTTTAATAAAAAATGATTTTGATGCAATGTATGTAGCGACTACTGAGGAAGCTTCTGATTTTATTATGAAGCATGTTACCTCAGAATCTACAGTAGGTTTTCCAGGGTCAATGACTATATATAATATGGGGATGCAAGATAAAGTTAGGGCTGCTGGCGGTAAAGTTTTAGACCATTCTATATCAGGACTAACTATTGAGGAAAGAGCTGCTATAGCAAAAGAAGAAATGCTAAGTGATTTATACTTATGTAGCAGCAACGCTATTACTTTGGATGGTATGCTTGTAAATGTAGATGCTTGGGGAAATAGGATAGCAGCTATGAACTTTGGTCCAAAAAAAGTGATAATAGTAGTGAGTGTTGATAAGATTTGTAAAGATGAAGCTGCAGCCTTTGAAAGATTAAAAACTGTAGCAGCACCTATGAATAATAAGAGACTTAGCACTACAAATCCATGCACCAAAACAGGGGTGTGTGTTAATTGCCAGGTTGACACTAGAATTTGCAGATCATATTCTGTAATAAGAAAAAAGCCAGGTATGTCTGATATTACTGTAGTAGTTGTAGGCGAGAGCAGTGGATTTTAAGTTAGTATAAAATATAGGAGATCTACAAAGATTAAATTGAAAATCAGTCATTATTATAGATATGCAATTTGTAAGAAGAAATTTATTATCAAGTCACTAGAATGAACATTCAATTTAGTGATTAGTTTATAAATTAAGGAGGTTTTTTATGAAGAATAAAGAATGGGTGATGTTAGTATAATATTGTAGACACGAAAAGCCGAACACTTTACAATAAAGAAAAGAGAAGGAAGTGTTACAATGGCAAGAGGCAAAAAACAATATACGGAAGAATTTAAAAATACAATAATAGAATTGTACAACTCTGGAAAGACTTTAGCAGAGTTAAGTAGTGAATATGCCCTTTCTAAATCAACCATAACTGGATGGATTAAAAAAAATAAACCTGTCGCTATAGGTAAAGATACAGCAATAACAGCAGCAGATTATCAAGCAATGATTAAGAAAATGGCAAAGCTTGAAGAAGAAAATGAAATACTAAAAAAAGCTATGGGCATATTCGCAAGGAAGTAGCATCGGTATTCGAATTTATAAAAGCCAACAAGAAATATCATGATATTAAACTAATGTGCAAAGTTCTTAAGGTATCTAGGAGCTCTTATTACCAATACCTAAAAAAGAAGCCTAGCAAAAGAGATTTAGAGAATAATAACATTGCGAAAGCAATTATAGATATACACAAAGCTAGTAAAGGCCGTTATGGAGCCCATAAGATACACGCATCTCTAAATGCAATTGGTGTAACAATCAGCATAAAAAGAACTCAAAGGTTGATGAAGAAAATCGGAGTAAAATCTGTAATAACAAAGAAATATAGACCATCTACTTCTAAGCATAAAGTAGAAGAGAAAGAAAATATACTCAAAAGAGACTTTCAAGCTGAGAGCATCAATAAGAAATGGGTAACTGACATAACCTATATTCATACTATCAAGGATGGATGGTGTTATTTAGCCTCGGTTATGGATCTATATAGTAAGAAAATAATAGGCTACGCCATGTCCAAATCAATTGATACTACATTAGCGCTACAGGCAGTAAAAAATGCCGTAAGGCTTCAGAAGCCAACTAATAACCTTATACTTCACAGCGATTTAGGCTGTCAGTATATAAGCTCCGCCTTTAAAGAATATATAGTAAGCACTAATTTGATCACTCACTCTTTTAGCTCTAAGGGATGTCCTTATGACAATGCTTGTATTGAATCTTTTCATGCATCCCTTAAGAAGGAGGAGGTAAATCTTGTTACATACTTAGATTTTAATTCTGCTAGGCTTGCTATTTTTGAATATATAGAATCCTGGTACAACATAAGAAGATTGCATAGCAGCATTGGATATATGACTCCACAAAAATGTGAAGATTTAGCTAGAAAATCTTCATAATTTGTTCAACTTTTGGTGTCCAAGATATTGACATAGATCCAGGGTAATCCAGAAGAAATTGCAAATGGCATTGTATGGCTTTTATCAAATGAAGTGAAACATCTTATGCAAAAGATAGAGTTTGCTGCAATAATGTAGTATTGTATGTGCTGTTCCAAAAAATTTTTGAATCAGAAAAATTGATTTGTTTGTTACATTTTAAAGTAAGTATGATACAGTTTAAACAAATACGATGGTTGGAGTTGAAAAGATGATTAATTTTTCTTGCTAATTTTTTAAAGCATAACAAAATCGTGGGTTCGTATAATGTCGCTCTTTTGTTGTGCTTACGCAAGAAAGTTAATTGTTTTTTCACTCAGAAAATATGTACTCTTCGTGCCAATAATAGAGGGGTGGATTTGATATATTTACGAGCTGTAAGAATAATTAATTCTTGCGGCTCTTACTTTTTTATAAATAATATTATGATAAATAAAGACACTTTGCTAACACATGATAATCTCCATATAGAGTCGGATATTGCAGACGACACTTATATGGAATAATAACAAGGTCGCCTATTGTTCCGACTTTGTTATTTATACTATTCTATACAAAAAAGAAAAGAAAGGGGGCATAATGATGAGATTTTAAGGGATAACATTCTAAAAGCTTATAAATTTAAAGGACGTAAAAAAGGTGCCCGACAGATTAAAATGACATTAACAGGACAATTTGATATTATTTACAATTTAAAACGAATAAGACGTATTATGAAAAAATATGATATTATCTGCCCAATAAGAAAGGCTAATCCTTATAGGAAAATAATTAAAGCGACATTGGAACACTCAACTTTACCTAATTTATTGAATAGAAATTTCAAACAAAATATACCTGGGAAAGTGCTTCTTACTGACATAACATACTTATTTTATGGTAATAGTAAAAAGGCTTATTTGTCGACCATAAAAGATGGCTCGACTAATGAAATACTTGCCTATAACATATCTACTAGCTTGGCTATAGATTTAGCTACAACTACAATAAAAAAATAGAAGAAAACGCCCCCTTATATAGAATTTGAATACAATCAAACGTTAAATATAGAGATGGAGTGAGTTAAATGCCAAATATATATAAACATATCATATTGACATAACCACTACTGCGTGATACTATATAGTGGTAGTAAGTAATACTGAATACAAGTCATACAGAATAGCAAGGAGGGGTTACGTTGGAGAACCTTACAGAAATGCTCAAAGGTGTGCTGGAGGGCTGTGTTCTTGAAATCATCAGCCATGAGGAAATATACGGTTACGAGATTACGAAGAGGCTGAATGCCCTTGGATTTTCGGATGTTGTAGACGGGACAGTTTATACCATCTTGGTGCGGCTTGAGAAAAACAAGTTGGTGGAAACTACGAAAAAGCCGTCGGATATGGGACCGCCAAGAAAGTTTTTCACACTCAATGACGCGGGACGCGAGGAACTACGGAAGTTTTGGGAAAAATGGGGGTTCGTATCATCAAAAATTAATGAGTTAAAGGAGAAGAAATAATGAATTTTTGGGAAAGAATTACAGGGAGCGACATGACTAAAGAATTGAAAACTTTTGAATCGCGAGCCAAAAAGCTGCCAGCTGATTATCAAGAGGCATGGGAAAAAATTAAAGCCAATCTTTGGCCGCATTCAGATTTCACTGGTCGCAACCTCATGCCAATTCTTGACGGTGTGCTTGGCATGCTCGAAGAAACGGCGGCGGACGGTCAGAGTGTCCAAGAGGTTTTGGGTGACGATATCAAAGGTTTCTGTTCAGCGCTGGTCGGCGAAGAAGGGGCAAAGTCTTATCGTGACAAGTGGCGCGAGCAACTCAACAATAATATCGCTAAAAAATTAGGTAAATAGGAGGATAAAATGAGAATACAAGATATCATCGAAGGCAAAAAGAGTGGAGAGCGCACGTGGCGCGTGTCAAAGCGCTCCCGAAAGATTATCAGATTGTTTATAAAGAGATTCAAAAATATCTCTTTAAGGTCGGCCCTGTTGAGCTAACCGACGGGACTGGTTTGTTCTCGGGGATTATCGATCTTTTTGAAGAAGGTGCGGCCTTGGGGAAAGGCGTGCTCGAAGTGACGGGCAGTGACGTAGCGTCTTTCTGCGACGATCTAATCAAAGATTCAAAAACTTACGCTGACATCTATCAAGAATCTGTTGACCAAGAAGTTAACAAGGCCATGAAAAAGGTTACGGATAAAACAAAGTAAATAGTGGTCAACAAAAACATCAAGTAAGGGGATGGTAGAGTGTGTAAATATGAGTGGATATTATGCCCGGTCTGTGGCAACAAAACACGGGTCAAGATAGGTGTTGATACGGTGCTTGAAAACTTCCCGCTATTTTGTCCCAAGTGTAAACAGGAAACGATAATCAATGTAAAACAACTGAATATATCAGTTATCAAAGAGCCAGACGCTAAGACGCAGAGCCGATAACCGTGAATGAAATCACAGTTATCGGCTCTTTCTTTATGATAACTGCTCAAGCTGCATTGAGAGGATTAGGCGCAGATTTGAGTAAGGTTACTATATTGTAGAGGAGGAAAAGAAAATGAAAAAAAATATCATACAAGTTAAAGGGGTAAAGAAATCTTACAAAGATGTAGAAGTACTCAGAGAAGTAGATTTTGAAGTAGAGCAAGGAGGTATCTTTGCATTACTAGGTTCCAATGGAGCAGGAAAAACAACGATGATTAGAATCATGGCTACTTTACTTAAAGCAGATGCTGGAAGTGTTGTAATTAATGGTTTTGATATTGAAAAAAATCCAGGGGACATTAGAGGTTCTATCAGTCTTACTGGTCAGTTTGCTGCTATTGATGAAATTTTGACTGGACGTGAAAATCTTCAAATGATAGCAAAGCTCAGACATCTTAAAAATCCAAATCAAGTAGCAGATGAGTTAATTAATCGTTTTGGTATGTCAGAGGCGGCAGACCGCAGAGTGGGTACTTACTCTGGAGGTATGAAAAGAAGAATTGATATCGCAATGAGTCTTGCGGGAAATCCGAAGATTATCTTCCTAGATGAGCCAACGACAGGTCTTGATCCAGAAGCACGTTTAGAAGTTTGGAAGATTGTAAAAGAGTTATCAGCTTCAGGAACTACAGTATTCTTAACGACTCAATATTTAGATGAAGCAGAACAACTTGCAGATAAAATTGCTATTCTTCATGGAGGAAAGATCATTGCTTTAGATACACTAGAAGGATTGAAAAAATTATTCCCACCTGCAAAAGTTGAATATGTTGAAAAACAACCTACATTAGAAGAAATATTTCTAACAATCATAGGTAAAAAGGGGGAGAAATAAATGAAATCTGCAAATAAATATTTTTTTAAAGATATGAGTGTTATGTTTGGACGTTCTATGCGTCATATTTTTAGAAGTATAGATACAATTATTACAGTTTGTATCACGCCAATTGCGATGATGTTATTATTCGTTTATGTATTTGGTGGTGCAATCAAAACAGGTACGGAAAATTATGTTAATTATCTATTACCAGGTATAATGTTAATGGCTATTGGTAGTGGGATTGCATACGTAGCGTACCGTTTGTTTATAGATAAAGAGCGTGGTATCTTCGAACGTTTTCACTCTATGCCTATCGCTCGTTCTACAGTATTATGGGGACATGTATTAACCTCATTAATTTCAAATGGAATTTCTGTAGTAGTGATTATACTTGTTGCATTATTAATGGGCTTCCGTTCTTCAGCAGGAATCTTAGAATGGTTAACGGTATTTGGAATTCTTGGGATATTTACACTTGCTTTGACTTGGATTGCTGTAATTGCGGGACTTGCCGCTAAAACACCAGATGGTGCAGGGGCATTCTCTTATCCAATCATCTTCTTACCATTTATCAGTTCTGCCTTTGTACCAACAGATACTATGCCTTCAGCAGTACGTGTTTTTGCAGAAAATCAACCTATAACGCCTATCGTAGAAGCTATTCGTAATTTATTAGCAAACCAGCCAGTAGGAAATGAGATATGGGCTGCTTTGGCTTGGTGTATAGCAATAATAGTTGTTGCGTATATATTTGCAATGAGGATTTATAAGAAATTATAACCTATCTTTATATAAGTACATCTAATTTAGAAATTTAAAGAGCTCGTAATATTATCAGATGTTAATCCATTTGTAATTACTTACTCATAGGGATAGATTTTGCTAAAAGGCTATTATATCAATAACCTTTTACGTAATTGTGTAGATATTATGCTATCACGCATGCAGAGAGTGTGGCATTGATAGAGAAGAAATAGGGCGATAGTAAAGGGTTAGAGAAATCTTACCCTTTTTTTAATATGTGTTTTTATGATTCCTCAGACTAAAAGTTTGGGGAATTTGCAACCTAGGGTGCATAAATACGCAAAAATAGTGGGCATTAGGTGAGTGTATAAATGCCAAGAAATAAGTTAAATTATAGGGGACTAAAAATTATGCAGAAATATATGGTTGACAATTAGTCTAATTAGACTATAATATTTAAGTGTCGTTAGTCTAATTAGACTAATGATAAATTTGGTAGTTTTTGATATCTAGTAAAATCTATAGAAGCAATGAATTTAATAAGTAACTACTTAATATTTATTGAGAATTGGAAACATTTCTTTATAAATATTAAATAAAAAGAAAGGATGAAAAAAATGGTTAAATCATTTTTAATGTTAGGACAGTCAAATATGGCTGGGAGGGGATTTATTCATGAAGTACCCCCGATTTATAATGAAAGAATACAAATGTTGCGTAATGGTAGATGGCAAATGATGACTGAGCCAATCAATTATGACCGTCCAGTTTCGGGAATAAGTCTAGCGGGTTCATTTGCAGATGCATGGTGTCGTCAAAATGAAGAAGATATTATTAGCTTAATTCCTTGCGCAGAAGGTGGAAGTACATTGGATGAGTGGGCTGTAGACGAAGTGCTTTTTAAACATGCAATAACTGAAGCTAAGTTTGCGATGAAAAGTAGTGAGTTAACAGGAATTCTATGGCATCAAGGCGAAAGTGATAGTGTTAATGGTAACTACAAAGCATATTATAAAAAGTTACTTTTAATTATTGAGGCTCTTAGAAAGGAGTTGAATGCTCCTGATATTCCAATTATTTTTGGTGGCTTAGGAGATTTTTTAGGGAAAGAAGGATTCGGAAAAAGCTGTACTGAATATAATTTCATTAATGAAGAGTTACAAAAATTTGCTTTTGAACAAGATAATTGTTACTTTGTCACAGCCTCAGGCTTAACATCTAATCCTGATGGTATTCATATCGATGCAATTTCTCAAAGAAAATTTGGTTTACGATATTTTGAAGCTTTTTCTAATAAGCAACATGTATTGAAGCCATTAATTAATGAAAATGAGGTGCTAAATTTAAATGATGCTAGAACACATACAAAAGCAGAACAGATATATATAAAAAGTATGGATTTTGCATTAGGAAAAATATCATATGATGAATTCCTATCTCAAGTTATGCAAATCAACAATGATTAAATTTTATAATTATAAAATGACTATTAATATAATTTTGATGAAGAACATAAAGGAGGTGTCTTTTTGATA
The DNA here is from genome assembly GCF_030915445.1 of Clostridium sp. OS1-26. Classification (GTDB taxonomy): domain Bacteria; phylum Bacillota; class Clostridia; order Clostridiales; family Clostridiaceae; genus Clostridium_AM. The sequence continues at coordinate 4,852,204 of NZ_CP133264.1, read as the reverse complement.
CCATTACTAATTTTAGGTTTATTAAAACAAAACCCAGGTTCTTACGGATACGAATTATTAGCCTTAATGGAAGAGAGACACTATAAATATATAGTGAATTTCACTAAAGGGTCATTCTATTATAATCTTCAACAATTAGAAGAAAAGCAATATATTAAAAAAGTTGACCAATTAGACAATGCTAGAGAGACGCATAATTATATCATCACTGAACTAGGGGATAAAGAATTTGAAAAATTGATGTATAAGTATGGCTCTAAGACAGAGTATATAAATTTATCTTTTTATGCAGCAATGCTATTTGCTAATGAATATAAAAGCGAGGAACTAAAAAAGCTAATAGATATACAAATCGAACAAACTAATCAGAAAATTTCTTTAATAGAACAATCTCTTGAACGTAATGAAACTATCCCTACTTATTTTAGAAAAATGTTGGAAAATTCACTTTCTCATCATTTAGTAAATGTTCAATGGTTTAAAGGACTGTTAAAAGATATAAGAAATGAAAATTAATTTAAGGGGGTATCTGTTATCTAGAAATCCATAAGGATAAGTTGAAGTGGGTATTGCGAATTAAATTATGAGATATAGAGTTTCTGTGTGAAACAACAAAACCTAGAAAAATAGGCAATTTCAAAAATTATAGTTTATAAAACTTTTTGTATATTGGGTATAACTCACGACCCCCGCTCTCTAAAAAGTCCCCCGGGGTATAAGTGTAGTAATTATGCGTTTCAGTATCATTATTTTGCCTAGACACATGTAGAGTGTGTTGTGAAGATAGAGAAGAAATAGATTTTCTTGATTCACTCTTTATTGACTTTTTCGACGTATAATAGTATAATGATAAAAAAATTGAAATTTGAGGTGAAAAAATGATTAATTTTTCTTGCTAATTTTTAAAGTACATTTAATACAAAGATAAACAGGTGTGTTCTGTTTGTTTTGTTGTACTTATGCAAGAAAGTTATTCTTTTTTCTCTTAATATATACACTTGTGTTATGCTATAATGATTAGCTTAACTACGTATATCTATGAGCTGTAAGAATAATTAATTCTTGCGGCTCTTACTTTTTTATAAATAATTCGAATAAGGAGGATAAATAATATTATGATAAATAAAGACACTTTGCTAACACATGATAATCTCCATATAGAGTCGGATACTGCAGACGACATTTATATGGAGTAATAACAAGGTCGCCTATTGTTCCGACTTTGTTATTTATATTATTAAATACAGAGGAGGACAAAAATATGTCTTTAATAAATGTAAAAAACCTGACCTTCGCTTATGAAGGCAGTTATGATAATATTTTTGAAAATGTAAGCTTTCAAATTGATACCGATTGGAAAGTGGGCTTTACCGGAAGAAATGGACGAGGAAAATCAAATACATTGAATTTTATTGATGTCATTTCTCGTATGCAGATTGAGAAATTGTTAATTGAACTTAAACCTACAATTTTGTTTGTTGAGCATGATAGTGCATTTTGTGAAAATGTTGCAACAAAAATAATAAAATTGTAAAGGTAGAAATGGCAATTAATATGTTTAATGGAAATATAAAAGTAACACACAATAGGCTCCATGCAAAGCCAGATGTTTTGGGCGACGCTTGCATGGAGTAGTATAAGTCGCTAATTATACTGGCTTTGCTTCTTAACTATTAATAGTGAGGAGGAAGCCTACATGAAACAGACAAAAACAAAATATGGGAAAATAAAACAAATAATATCAAATCTAAAATTACCTGATTATAGATACGAGCAGCTTATAAAGGCTATTTTTCATCAAAGAATAGATAATTTTGATGATATGCATATACTACCAAAAGCGTTACGGATAGCTTTAGTAAATGAGTTTGGAAATAGTGTATCTAGTGTAATACCTGTTTTTTCACAAGATTCTAAACAAGCTCAAAAATTGTTATTCGAATTGACTGATGGAGAAAAAATAGAAGCTATTGGACTAAAGTATAAACAGGGGTGGGAATCGTTTTGTATTTCTTCCCAATGTGGTTGTGGCTTTGGATGTCGTTTTTGTGCAACGGGAAGTGCTGGATTTAAACGCAATCTTACTGCTGATGAGATAACTGACCAATTACTTTATTTCTATTTTAATGACCATAGATTGAATAGTATTTCATTTATGGGAATGGGTGAGGCTTTTGCAAATCCGGAGTTATTTGATGCAGTAAAAATTTTAACTGATCAAAATTTATTTGGGTTAAGTCAACGAAGAATTACTATTTCAACAATTGGCATTATACCAGGAATTCAAAGATTGACCAAAGAATTTCCACAAGTGAATCTGGCTTTTTCACTTCATTCACCATTTGAAAGTCAACGAAGTGATTTAATGCCTATAAATAAAAGATTTCCATTGAATGAGGTAATGAAGACATTAGATGAACATATCATTCATACGGGACGACGAGTGTTTATTGCTTATATTATGCTTGAAGGAATTAATGATTCGAAAGAACATGCAGAGGCAGTTGTAGGTTTATTGAAAAATCGTGGTTCATGGGAGCATTTATATCACATTGATTTGATACCTTATAATTCTACGGACAAAACAACTTTTAAATTTCAATCTTCAAGTGCTATCAAGCAATTTTGCAGTACACTAAAGAAAGCTGGTATTAGTGTAACTGTTAGAACACAATTTGGTTCTGAAATTAGTGCTGCTTGCGGACAGTTGTGTTATGAAAATGAATTATGATGTTAGTTCAAAAATATCCATTTGAGTAAAGAAATAGTGTCATTTTGGCGCAAATAGGCAAAATAGCTTACCATGTGCTATAATTTTGAATACAGATTAAGCATTAAGGAGGTGGCGTCTTGGTACAGAAATATACCAAAAATTTGATTCGCGAGGTATTCATAAAGATGCTGAATGAGGTTCCACTTAACACAATCACGGTTAAGGCTATTGTTGCAGAATGTGAGATCAATAGAAATACATTTTATTATTACTATTCAGATGTATATGCAATTTTGTCAGAGATCTTCCAAACAGAACTTCAGACAGTCATTGACAAATATAATGATACACTCTCCTGGGAGGAGAGCTTTATTGCAGCTGCTAAGTTTGCTTTAGGGAACAGAAAAGCAATTTATCATGTATATAATTCCATGCAAAGAGAAGAATTGGAGAAATATATATACAATGTATCAGGAAATGTCATGACTAGGTATGTTGAAAAAGTAAGCGATGGTATCTCAGCCTCTTCGGGGGATAAAAAACTTATTGCTTCCTTTTATCAGTGTGCCCTCACTCAAATGGTGCTACACTGGATTGCTTCTGGAATGAAGGAAGATCCTGATGCTATCAGCAGACGAATAGGGCAGCTTTTCGATGGAAACATTGTCCTGTCCCTTAAGCGAAGTGCTGGTTTAACTAATATCTGATAAAAAAGTAGTAAGAGGTTTCTTTTTACTAGACATTATAATGTAAATGCCTAAAAATTAGGCAAAAAACTGCAGTGTTGGAATTTTGAACACTGCAGTTTTTTTATCTAATGTAAAAGATATTAAAAAGCTATATTATAAGTATAAACAAATCCTACGGACAGCAAGTATTCACAAAGTTAAAGTAGGAATTATTATGTATTGTACCACGTGGACATACTAATAAAGTGAATATGCAGAATTCTAAGCATAATAGTGGATTTGGAATACTATTAAGAAAGAGGGAGAAAAAATGAAAATAAAGACACATGATGATAGACTTAAGCTTACAAATGGAAGTTATCATGCTTTAGTAAATGCAAGAAAGCCTAAGGGAATTGATGATAAAAAAGCTTACTTAATAGGTACAGGAATTGGTGCTTTGGCTGCTGGATGCTTTTTGATTCGTGATGCACACATGGATGGCAGTAAGATTACCTTTTTAGAGCAATTAGATATACCTGGTGGATCCTTGGATGGTGCTATTCGTGAAAATATGGGTTACGTGGCACGTGGTGGACGTGAAATGGGACATCATTTTGAGGTTTTATGGAGCCTATTTAGTTCATTACCATCCACAGAAGATCCTAGTATGACTGTGTTAGACCATTTTTATTATACAAACTATGATGATCCAAACTTTAGCAATTGTCGTATTACTAAAAACCAAGGGGAGCGCTATGACAATGGAAAATTTAATTTGGGTCAAGACTTGGCAAAAGAATTAGCTGCTTTTACAAGCATGAGAGATGAAGAGCTTCAAAATAAATCTATAGAAGATATTTTTTCTGAAGAACTTTTAAATTCTGATTTTTGGACATTATGGAGAACAATGTTCGCTTTTGAGAACTGGCATAGTGCCCTAGAGATGAAACTATATATGAACCGTTTCATCCACCATGTTGGCGGCTTGACAAATCTTTCAGCTTTACAATTTTCAAGACATGATCAATACACTTCCTTTGTAAAACCTATGGTTAAATATTTGAAAGGCCATGGTGCTAAATTTGAATACGGAATCACTGTGGATAACGTTGAGTTTTCAATTTCAGATGATAAAAAGGTTGCAAAGAAAATAGTTGCAAAAGATAAGAATGGAAAGGACATTTCTATTGATTTAACAGAAAATGACTTAGTATTTATCACTAATGGATCCATGACTGAAGGTTCTGGATATGGTGATGACAATAGCCCTGCTCCATTTAACAAGGAACTAGGAGGATGCTGGAATTTGTGGAGGAATATAGCCGCTCAATCAGATGAATTTGGAAATCCAGATAAGTTCTGTACAGATACAGAAAAATCTAATTGGGAGTCTTGTACAGTAACTTGTCATGATGAACGTGTTCCTAAGTACATTGAAAAGATCACAAAACGTTCACCATATGGCGGACGTACTGTAACAGGCGGCATAGTTACAGCTGTTGACTCTTCATGGCTTATGAGCTGGACCATAAACCGTCAAGAGCAGTATTATGGACAACCTGAAAAAGACGTTGTGGTTTGGGTATATGGTTTATTTTCTGATGTTCCTGGAGACTATATTAAAAAATCTATGAGAGATTGTACTGGTAAGGAAATCACAAAAGAATGGCTATATCATATAGGTGTTCCTGCAGATGAAATAGAAGAATTAGCAGAAAGCTGCACTGCAATTCCTGTTATGATGCCATTTATCACATCTATGTTTATGCCACGTGCATTTGGAGATCGTCCTTATGTTGTACCAAAGAATGCAGTAAACTTTGCTTTCCTTGGACAATTTGCTGAAACATTGGATGATCCGGGACGTGATACTGTATTTACTATTGAATATTCAGGACGTACAGCTATGGAAGCAGTATATGTCTTGACTGGAGTTGAAAAAGGAGTTCCTGAGGTATTTGCGTCCAGATATGATATCCGCTACTTATTAAATGCAGGTGTAAGTTTATTAGATGGCGAAAAACCACAAATTGATTTGCCACCACTTACTAAACGTAAAATTGTAAAACAATTAGCAGGAACAGATATTGAACAATTATTGAAAGAATATGGAATTATTTAATGGCATTTAGAATTAAATGATTTATTTAAAATCCCGAATTTGAAAAAATCGGGATTTTAATTTATGCCCATTTATATCATATCCCTAGGTGCGGAAGATAATTAGTATCCTTGTTAACTAATATCTTTGCATCTAGAGAAACTACAGATATAACTTATTCAATAGGTGCCATAAGTATTCTTCCTGTTCCACGATACACATTAACTAACCCTTCGCCTGAAACCGCAGAACCAATTAGGCTTTTGCTGGATTTTTCAACTCTAAAATCTAGTGAATCAGACCATGCAATGGCATAGTTTCCATCAATTCTAACTTCATCATTTTCAAGTACAAATTCTATGAGTTCATCTCTTGGAACAGGGCTCTCTAGAACAGCAATTCCTTCACCTTTAAGGCATAAGTTGAATAAACCTTCTTTCCCAAGTACTGCTGAAGAAAGATTAGTTCTAGCTACTACTTTTTGCTGAACTTTTGATTCACAGGCAAGAAAAAGTCCATCATCTAGTACTATTCCACCCCATTCTGAAACCTCCTCAAGTAAAATGTGTTTATATATAGGTTCTAACATTAATAAACCAGTTCCTTGATATTTTGGCTTTATTGTAGATTCTTTTGTTACCTTAGAAGATAAAGCTTTACCAAATAAATCACCAAGTCCTTTAACATCTGCTGCCATATTAACAGCTCCAGAAGTCCACTGCATTGCTCCAGCACTAATTGTATAAGCATTACCTTTTAGTTCAATCAAAACCTGTTTTTTTCTAACGTTCATTTCTGAAGCAAAGTATGCAGCTATTGCATTTGTAGCATCTACACTTAAATCTTTCTTATATTCAAGAACTTTAACATCGCCTTTAGCTTCTACTACTTCTATATTTTTATTTTCATAGAGATTTTTACATATTACCATTTTAATTTTTCCCCCTCTTAATAAGTTATTACTAGTTTAGATGTATTTTATATGATAGAGACATAAGTGATTTTCTTTGTTTTAATAGGTATGCTTTTCATTATGTATATTATACCATTAAACATATTTGGTTTGAAGTTCTTGAAATAAATGGTCAAAAGATAAAGAGAATTTTAACTCAAGAACCATATTATATAAGAGAATTAACAGTAAATACTGAAATGGAACTAAATTTAAAAGATTTAACCGACTGGATATTATATACACCAGATGGTCAAATTACTCCAGATAGTGTGCATTTACTAGAAGAATAAATTGTAATTACGTAATTAGTATCCAGGTTTTCAAGAAATACAATGGTAAAGCTGCAAAGGAAACACAGTTAGAACCTTGAGAAATCAGGGTTTTTTTATGCAAAAAGTTATATGTTTTCAAAGACATAGTAAGGAAACAATGAAAGTGATATAATAGTGGAGCAAGTATGTCTTTTGAAGAAGAATATGTGAAAAATCATAGCAAGAAGATTTGAATTGAATCTTTAGGAAGACTAATTAGAGGAGGATACATTATGAAAATTTCAAAGAAAGATGCGTTGATATGGTTTGATTTTTTTTCGCAAATGCCTGAAGATGAGGAAATTAGTCCAAAACATGAAGAAATCATTTACTCTACCTTTGCACAAATTGAGGCGGCGATCGAACATAGAAATGATACGTTAATGTCGAAAATTAGAGGTTTAAAAACTTTAGAGAATAGAACTTTTTTTGTGGGAAATGAAAGCAAATTTTCCAAAGGATGTCGCTCTTGTCTGTTGGGCACTGGCTTGGGTGCAATTAGGAAAACGAACAAATGTAACATAGAGTGTAAGTTCTGTTATAATTACGGACAACTAGAAAATATTCCACCAGTTGGCGAAGGCATGTGGGAAATTGGAGGCACAAAGTTTTATGAGAAGGATATTGATTTACTTCTTTCCATTCACCAGAAACCCACTGGTGTTGCCTACGTTTATTTAGAGCCATTCATGGAAATTGAAAAATACTATTCGGTAATAAAGAAATTTAGTGATGCTCAAATTTATCAACATCTATATACAAATGGCATTTTAGCTACGGAAGAGACATTGAAAGCATTAGGTGAAGCCGGTCTTAATGAGATACGTTTCAACCTAGGTGCTTCTAACTGTTCAGACAAAGTTATTGAAAACATTGGAATAGCGAAAAAATATATTAAAAATGTAGGTATTGAAACTCCAATGACTCCTGAGTTTTTTGAAGCTTTTTCTAAGAAAAAGCAAGCAATCTTCGAGACAAAACTCGATTTTATCAATTGTGCTGAATTACATTTAAATGAGAATAACATAGACAATTATTATGGGGAAAACATGTATATTTCCAGACATGGCTATATATCTCCGATTTGGAGTAGGGAATTAACTCTGAAATTCATGAAGATAGCTGATGAAGAAAACTGGGATTTAGCAGTTCATGATTGCTCAAACTATACAAAATTTGCTAGAGATTTAAATTTGAGTAGCAAAGAGGGCAAGTGGTTCGGAGCCAGTAATTATGCCTGTGAGTTTTCTGGGATTCCATTCGAGATATTTTTCCCAATACTGAATGATGACAATTTCCAATTTTTAAGTGAAGAAGAATTACCTGACGGATATAAACCAGAAGTGATAGAGTTTTAGAGTGACTTGTCATTTTGTCTTTCCTTAAAAAAGCCAGAAAAAATAATTTGCCGCTTGGACCTTACCAGGTCCAAGCGGCATTATTTTTCTATACAGAGATTTTTTGACGCTTACATAAAACTAACTAGCGTGCTTTTTTTATTTCTTCAAATACTAGAATTAAGGATAATATTAGGAGTAATATTACACTACCAAATAACAACCAAGTGACATTTCTAAAAGCAGATAAAGTGTAGGCTTGGTTTAAGTTGCTAGTTAAATTTCTAGTATATAGTAAAGTGATTGTAGCTGTTCCTATGGACGCTCCTGTTCGCTGCAGCATATTCAGTATAGGTGCCGAATCTGCTGTCTGATCAGGAGTAACAGTGGTTAGACCAGCGGTCATGGCGGGAACAGTAGTCATTGCTGAGCCTAATCCCCACACGAAAAAAGCGAAGACAACTAAAGGCATTCCCGTATTCATACTAAAAGAAGCAAACAATAGCGTAGATAAAGCCAATATGGTACATCCTGCAAATATAACTCTTCCAGCTCCATGTCTGTCTGTGAACCAACCCGCAAGCGGGAAACCAATAGCAGTTCCTATTACTTGAGATAATATCAATATACTTGTAGCAAGCAAGTTCATACCGCGAGCATCTGTTAAGTAATGAGGAAGAAGAACTTGTGCTCCAAAGTTTATAGCACCACCTAAAAACATGACGATAGCAGCTACTGAAAATATTCCATTACCAAATAACCTTATTTGCAATATTGGTTTGTCCAGACTTAACGACCTTATAATAAAACCAACCAAAAAAACAATTCCGATAATTATTAGTACTGATGTATTGGTTGAACTAATGCTTGTCGTATTACCAATAGAGGTAATACCATAAATAAGTACCGGTAGGCCAATTGTTATCAATGAAAAGCCAATCCAATCAAATTTGCCCGCCTCATCGAGCTTGATTTTGGGAAGCCATTTAAATCCCATGAAAAATGCAGCTAAACAAAGAGGAAGGTTGATCCAAAATAGCCAAGTCCAATCTAATCTGCTTAGAATAGCATTACTTAAAGTTGTACCAATCGTTGGCGCAAGAACAACTGCAATACCTACAATGCTCACAACTCTGCCAAGTCGTTTTTTACCAGCTGCCATACTCATAACTATTTGTCCAGCCGGTACAAGAAGGCCACCTGACAAGCCTTGCAGAACTCTGCAAATTATAAGCATGTAAATAACCTTTGACTCAGCGCACAATATTGAAAAAAACGAGAACAAAACTAAGCTGGTTAGCCAAAGCTTGGTTGGCCCTAATTTACGGGACAGCCATGCACTTAGCGGAACACCTGCGGCCAGAGATAAAAAATATCCTGTCGATATCCATTGTACAATTGAACTTGAAGTATGTAAGCTTGCTGCAATTGATGGCAGAGCAACATTAAGCATCGTCGAAGATAACATCGAAGTAAATGCTCCAATAACTATAATTATAGCCTGCCAAAATAGAATAAACGGTATGGGCTCACTTTTATTGAATTTTTTATCATTGTTAATCATTGCTAGTCTCCTCCTATATCTCCCTAAAACATAATAGATTCATTCTGCATGAGCAGCTTCTAGATCCCACAGAATCCACATAAACACAAGTGCAACCATGTGAAACCCGCTTGATAGGATCAGTAACTTCTAAGGCATGATAGTCGTTTATTTCAGTAACTATGTATTTGTTAGGTACAACATCAGTAACATCAGCCGCAAAATACTTGTCCAGGTTTTCTGCGAATTCGAGAGTTGATGACAAATTTTTCAATAGATATTCCTTTTCTATTGGTACACCCCAGTACATCTGCATATGACTAGACTGTTTCAGTATACTGTTTTTATTAAAATTCATAGTTTTAGCTCCTTTCAGATATTAATTGTAAACTATAAAATTATCACAAATCTATCAGTGATAGGTTTTGCGAATGACTTAATTCTACTCTATCAGTGATAGATTTGTCAATATATTATTAAATTAAAATTTCAAATACAGTTTTGAGCTTTGAAAAACAATATTGTAAATATAGCAGCAGATTCCTCAATATATATATTGCAAAAGAAAGATGTTAGATATAATATATCATTGATAGGTTTTAAAAACGTGAATAAGGAGAACTTTTAAATATGGCAAAGATAAAACGTGAAGAGGTCATAGAGATGGCACTTGAACTTCTTAAAGAGGGTGGATTAGAAGCTATTACAACTCGGCGTTTAGCACAGAGATTAGGAGTTGAATCAGCGTCACTTTATTGGCATGTAAAAGATAAGGCAACACTACTTGGTGAAATGGCATTTACTATAATGACTAGATATCACACAATTGAGACACCGCAAGATACTAAACAATGGGAAAAGTGGTTTATTGATAATGCATGTAGCTTTAGAAATGCTCTATTAGCTTATCCAGATGGAGCAATGCTTCATGCTGGATCAATTCCTATTTATAATGATCTTATTAAATTAGCACCTAAAATTGAATATCTCATGCGAGCAGGTTTTTCTGAGAGTGAAGCTCAGATGGCAATGCTGACAATGAGCCAATTTACTATAGGATGTGTAATTGAGGAACAAACACGAAATAAGAGAGGAATATTAAAATCAGCATCTATTCAGAAGTTTAAAGAATCTCAAGGTGATACAGATATTGATGCATTGACTTCTGATGTAATAAATATTGTTGAAAACGGTGTACAAGACACTTTTGAATTCGGACTAAAACTCATTATTAAAGGTTTAAAATATAAAAAGCAATAGAAAAGCTAGATATTATGTATTTAGATAGTGAAGAGAGAGAAATATACGAAGATGATCTTAAAGCAGAATTAAAAACTGCTGAGAAGAAAGGAAAAGAAGAAGAAATAAAAAAGCTAAAGAAGTAGCAAATTCGCTGTACTTACTAAAACCCACGAGGGACGTAAACAATTTGTTTTGTTAAAAAATCAACTACTCTCCCACTTTTATTATATCATATGAAATTTTTAAATAACAGGCTTATAATTTGCGCTTATTGTGTGTATTATAGGAACAGATATCATTTCATAGAGAATTGATTCACCTATACCTAGAAAAGGGGTTAAAGGTCTGAATGACCTTTAACGAGTAGTTTGCGAGTGGGAGAGAGTAGGTTAAACTACGATCGGTTCCGACTGAAAGGAGAAAGGAGAATGTGTATGAATTCATATGTGCTTAGCTTTCAGGAAATTGACAAAACTAAGCTTTTCGTAGTTGGGGGTAAAGGCGCCAACCTGGGGGAACTATCCAAAGTAGAGGGAATACTGGTACCGGATGGTTTTTGTGTTACTACAGAAGCATATAAAAAGATAACTGAACATAATGAGGAACTTAACAGTTTATTAGATGAATTAACGCAGCTTAGAGTGGAAGACAGAGAAAAGGTTAGTGAAGTTAGCAAGAAAATTCGCATGGTCATCGAAAGTATAGCTATTTCAAAGGATATAGAAGAAGAGATTGCAATTTTTCTCACAAAGTTTGGTGAAAAGGATGCCTATGCTGTGCGTTCCAGCGCAACGGCGGAGGATTTACCGACTGCTTCCTTTGCCGGCCAACAAGATACGTATTTGAACGTTATCGGAAGGGAGGCAATCTTAAAGCATGTAAGCAAGTGCTGGGCATCGCTATTTACTGAAAGGGCAGTAACTTACCGCCTTCAAAATGGCTTCGACCATCGTAAGGTCCACCTGTCTGTGGTTGTCCAAAAGATGATCTTCCCAGAGGTATCAGGAATTTTGTTTACTGCCGATCCTGTAACTTCTAATAGGAAGGTGTTATCCATTGATGCCAGCTTCGGACTTGGTGAGGCCCTGGTCTCTGGACTTGTGAATGCTGATAACTATAAAGTACAAAGCGGCAAGATTGTGGATAAGAAGATATCCACCAAGAAGCTAGGCTTCTATGCCTTGGAAGATGGTGGTACGAAAGAAATGGAGATTGAGCCTGAAATACAAAATGGGCAAGCGCTGGCGGATGAACAGATTTTGAGCCTCGCGCACATGGGAAGAAATATCGAAGAACATTTTGGCTACCCACAAGACATCGAATGGTGTTTGGCTCATGATACATTTTATATTGTCCAGAGTCGACCAATTACTACTTTATACCCTATCCCTGAAGCTAATGATGATGAAAAGCACGTTTATTTATCTGTCGGCCATCAACAAATGATGACCGACCCCTTGAAGCCGCTCGGAATGTCTTTAAAGGAATTAATATCTTTTGGCCGCTGGTTTAAAGCTGGTGGAAGGTTGTTTGTTGATGTGGCACCAATGCTGGCTTCACCAGATAGCAGAGAGATGTTATTAAATAATATGAAACAACTCGAGCCGCTCACAGAGGATGCAGTTAAGACCATAATAGAGCGAGATTTCATAAAATGTTTACCTAATGATAAAGTGGAAAAGAGTGATCGTAAAAGTAATAAAAGTGTGCCGACCCCGAATTTAGAGGAGCAAATCGAAAGCAACCCGACAATCGTTTCTGATTTGATTAAGAAGAGTGAAGCCTCCATAGAAGAGTTAAAACAAAAAATTCAAAGGAAATCTGGAGCAGATTTAATTGATTTTATTCTAGAAGATACAAATGAGTTAAAGAGGATTTTATTTGACCCACAAAGTACAGCTGTATTTATGGCTGCTATAAATGCTTCACTTTGGATTAATGAAAAGATGAACGATTGGTTAGGTGAAAAAAACGCAGCAGATACCCTTTCTCAATCTGTACCAAGCAACATTACTTCGGAAATGGGTCTGGCACTAATGGATGTGGCAGATGTGATTCGTCCTTATCCAGAAGTAGTTGAGTATTTACAACATGTAAAAGACGATAACTTTTTGGAGGAAGTAGTTAAGTTCCATGGTGGACAGGAAACGCGAGATGAAATCTTGTCTTATCTGAGCAAATATGGAATGCGATGCAGTGGAGAAATCGATATAACTAGAACCCGCTTTAGCGAAAAGCCAATTACACTTGTCCCCATGATTCTTAATAACATCAAGAACTTTGGGCCTAATGCTGGCAAAAGGAAATTTGAGCAAGGGCGACAGGAGGCTTTGAAAAAAGAACAAGAGTTATTAGAACGATTGAAACAATTACCGGATGGTGAACAAAAAGCCAAAGAAACAAAAAGAAAAATTGACTTAATTCGGAATTTTATTGGCTATCGCGAATATCCAAAATACGGCATGGTTAGTCGCTACTTTGTTTATAAGCAAGCTTTAATGAAAGAAGCGGAAAGGCTCGTGCAAGAGGGCGTTATTCATGAAAAAGAAGATATTTACTACCTTAATTTTGAAGAACTTCGCGAAGTAATACGCACAAATAAACTTGATTGTGAGATTATAAGCAAAAGGAAAAATGAGCACAAATTAAATGAAAAGCTAACTCCACCACGTGTTATGACCTCTGATGGTGAAATTATTACAGGTGAGTACAAACGAGAAAATCTCCCAGCGGGCGCTATTGCAGGTCTCCCAGTTTCGTCTGGAGTTGTAGAGGGAAGAGCACGTGTCATCTTAAACATGGAAGATGCTGATCTAGAAGAAGGAGATATATTAGTTACCGCCTTTACTGACCCTAGCTGGACACCATTGTTCGTATCCATAAAAGGCCTAGTCACCGAAGTTGGTGGACTGATGACCCATGGAGCAGTTATAGCACGTGAATATGGATTACCAGCAGTTGTCGGAGTAGAAAATGCTACTAAACTGATAAAAGATGGGCAGCAAATTCGCGTTCATGGAACAGAAGGGTATGTAGAAATCCTATGATACGGATGACCTGATTTTTATGATTGTTCAGCGGAAAGTCCTAAAGGCCGCAGAAGTGTTTGTTACGGCCGTGAGGCTCTGGAGTCAAGGAAAGCACATAAACCGGAAAATAGTGCTATTGATATGGCAGCTGCCATTGGCATTGAACTTCTAACGGAAGAACAATATCGCGAGCTGCAGAAACTTGGGAATTTTGATATGAAGACGTCGAGCTGGTTGAAAACACCTTCTGAGATTAGAAAACTCGGCGGTGCCATCTTTGCTGATTTCCGCTACGGCAATGTCTTCGTATATCATAATGGTGCGGAATCTTACTATAGCGCCAGGGGATTCCGTGGCTCGCTCAGAGTCTAAATTTTGCACAAACAACGAACTGGAGGGCTCCTTGTTGCACGTTTCAGAAAAGTAACATAGTTATAATTAGTGTGTTTATGTTTCTGTAGACACACTTTTTCTCTGTCATTATGTATTTGAAACAAGAAATAATATCCTTGACAACAGTATAGCATAATGTTACTATTCAAACATACCGAACGGTCGGTATTTGAAATAGCTTTATAATAATTACATTTCTGTTAAATACGATTTGAAAAGAATACCAATATATTAAGGAGGAAGATGATATGAAAATTGAATTAGCTAGTGTGTTTGTAGATGACACCAATAAAGCACTTAAATTCTACACTGAGGTATTGGGTTTTGTGAAGAAAGTACATATACCTGAAGTAAATTGGATAACAGTTACATCACCTGACGAACCGAAAGGTACACAGCTGCTTCTTGAACCCAATGATAACCCTGTTGCTGAGACATATCAAAAAGGCATTTTTGATCAGGGCATACCAGCAACATCCTTTGCCGTGGAAGATATCGAGAAGGAGTATGAAAGGTTGGTGCAACTGGGCGTTGAGTTTACTATAAAGCCAACAAAATCAGTAGGAGCTATTATTGCTGTATTTAATGATACTTGTGGTAACCTCATACAAATTCATCAAGTGCTAGTTGATTAAGATAATGCCCCTTACCAAATTGAAAAAATTAAGAGGAAAGGTGGGACAGTGTGAAAAATACAAGAGAACATATTTTGGATATTACCTTAAAACTTTTTCTACAAAAGAGTTTTAAAGAAGTTACTCTTAAAGAGATTGTAGAAAAGACAGGATTGTCCAAAGGTGCTTTTTATCACTATTTTACAAGTAAAGAGCAACTTTTTCTCGAATTGGTCAATGATGTGGTTTCTTCTGTTTTAGACATTCCCTATAACCAATTTAATAAAGACTCTCTTTATCATTTTTACATTGATTATATTAATTATTATGCAGAAAATTTAAAGCAACAAAATGAGGAAGGCAGTGTACCAAGTTTTAATTATATTTCTCTAATTTTTGATGCCATAAAACTTTTTCCGGATTTTCAGGAAAGATTGCAAAAGTCTAAAGAGGTTCAACTAAGTAGTTGGAAGAATATTATTCACACTGCAAGAGAAAAAGGCGAAATTAATTCTAGTATGAGTGATGAACAAATAGCGAACATGTTCATAAGCTCCTCCGGCGGTGTTGAGATGCAGAGCATCTTTAGGGGGAATAGTGAAGATATAGGCAAGACTTTAATAAGTCTATGGAATAGTTTTTATGATGAACTAAAATCATAATTTTAAATGTATATTCAGAGGCTATTTTGTTTTATGAAATAATAAGAAATAATACGGATACAGCTATGCAATTGATTGCGTTAATAAAACTTTCTGTTCTAAAGGAAGCTGCTTTATATTTCCAGTTCAAGAGGATGTAAAAGGCAGGAATTCTGTGGTTGATCTATGAATTATCCGGTCAGAAAATCGGTGGGAATAGTGAAAGCAAAAGTGTTAGCTTTAAGAAGCGTTTCAGTGATGAAAAATAGAGTTTTTGTTAAAACTTCAATGGTGGAATTGGACGAAAAAATGATATTTGATAATCTTGAAAAACTAACATCCGGGGATGGGTTATATCAACTAATATAATATTTAAATGCTGATTGATATTTAAAAGAATTAACCCTACACAACGGGGCAAGAAATGTCGGATAGATAGTTTCAATTTCTGCTATTCTATTGATGAGAGGAGGTCATAAAAATGGATTCGCTTAAAAGAATGAACGAAGCGCTTAGTTATATTGAAGAAAATCTTACGAATGATATTGACTTGAAAGAAGTTGCAAGGATAGCTTTGTGTTCAGAATATCATTTTCAAAGAATGTTCTCTTTCCTTGCTGGTGTTACGCTATCGGAGTACATTCGACGTAGACGACTTACACTTGCAGCATTTGAGCTAAATAATAGTAATATGAGAGTTATTGATGTTGCCATAAAATATAGATATAGCTCAGCAGACTCTTTTACAAGGGCTTTTCAAGGGTTACATGGAATAACTCCTTCTGAAGCCAGAAGCAATGGTCAATCTCTAAAAGCTTATCCAAGAATGATCTTCCAATTATCAATAAAAGGAGGAGATGAAATGAACTATCGTATTGAAGAAAAAGAAGCATTTAGCATAGTTGGTATTAAGAAAAGGGTGCATATTATTTTCAATGGGGTAAATCTAGAGATTTCTGAAATGTGGAAAAGCTTAGATGGTGAAAAAATCAGTAAACTTAAGGAGTTATCTAATGTAGAACCTATAGGATTGATTAGTGCATCTACAAACTTTTCGGAAGGTAGAATGGAAGAAAAGGGAGAGCTTGATCATTATATTGGTGTAGCAACAAATAATGAATGCCCAAGTGATCTAGCCGAACTTAGAGTTGCAGCTTCAACATGGGCTGTATTTGAAGCAGTAGGGCCGTTTCCAGAGACACTTCAAAATGTCTGGGGACGTATTTATTCTGAATGGTTTCCATCTTCAAATTATGAAATAGCAGAAGGACCAGAAATTTTATGGAATGAGAATAAAGATATAACTTCACCAAAATTCAAAAGTGAAGTATGGATACCGGTTATTAAAAGGAAATAAGCTGATATCAAAGGGTTTCAAGGTTTTTAAGTAAATATTGAAGTGTGTTTTATGTTTCCTCAGACTGATTAAAATGTACCTTTTGTCAAGGATACTTCTAAAAAGACTCTATGCTACTTTATTTAGATGATTTCTGTATTCTACAGGAGTCATCTTTCTTAAATTCCATTGATATCTAAGCTTATTATAACAAATAAAAACCCCTATAGGGTGAACATTTGATATTGTCTACTCTGTAGGGTACATTTTAGATCGATGTGGGAATAAGAGGCATTCTGTTCTTCATTCATCATTTCATCATGTACAGCATTTGGCAATATATTTCAGATAACATCTGTTTTTATCTATGTTATAATGAACACAATCACTTATACTAGTGTGATTAATAGTATTTTAAATCTGATGGGCTGAAGAAAATGCCCGGTAAAGGAGAATAATAGGTAATGAGCAGTTACAAAAATTCTTATTTATCATATGGCCTAAAGAATAAGAAAAAGCATGGCAAGGCCTTCAAAATATTTTTTTTCACTATTTTTTGCCTCGTAATCTTGGCAGGAATTCTTTTAGTAACAAACTATAAGACGATATGGTTAGCGACAGGCAAAGGGGATATCAGGGTCAATACGATTTCACAAGCTGAAAAATCTCTCTCAGATACGGGTAAATTTAACAGCGCAACGGTAACAAGCAGCGCTGATCAGACCCAGGTGCTAACTAGTACCTCTAAGGACAATGCAGTAGTATTGACAGTCACACAGCAAAAAAATGGTAAGGAAATGATAGATGCAAAGGTCGATCTGAAGAAATTGGATTTCCAAGGCATCGATAAGGAAGCTTTGTTGCATGGCAGTCCGTCAGCTATAATGGCCGCTAAAGCGCTGGCGAACGATTATATAGGAACATTGATAGACTCAAACGATGAAACTGGCATAGAGACCTATCTTGCAGCTAATTTACTTAGTCAATATAAGAGCAATCCGACCAGTTTGAACATTGACCATACTTTTGATAATGCACACCTTACCCTCACAGGCAACCTATCAATTGGTAAAATCGACGTCAGCATTACAAAATAAGAGCATTTCCTGAACTTAGTGCTTGAGGCATAATGGGTAATCATCGCCAAGTGACTACCAGCTTCAAGCGGCATCTTTTTTATTTCCTCAAGGCATGTTGAGACCGTGGTAAGGATAGAGAAGAAATAGGCTGATATTAAAGGCTTTGAAGGATTTTAACTAAATATTGAAGTGTGTTTTATGTTCCCTCAGACTGATTAGTTTGAGGGAATTTTGCTTTAGGGGGTCTAATAATTACGCAGAACTAGAGAAATTTGGGTATTATTGCATAAAAAAAGATTGCTCAGTAATTTATATTGTTTGCATTTTTGGTACAGATAAAATTGAAAGTAGATGTAGAGAGACTTATAAGTATACGAATCTGAAATAACATTATGATAATTATCTGCGATATTTTAATCTCCAAATAAAATTTAAAAAATTTGTTCTGCTACCAATTCTGAAAGCGTTTTAATTCCATAATCAATTTCATTTAAGGATGCATAAGAATAAGATATTCTTAAATATTGATCAGAGTGAAACTCATACAAATTTCCAGGATGAACAAGTATTTTTCGGTTTAAGGCTTTTGTAAAAAGCTGGTGCATGGATATGCCTTCATTTAACTTAAGCCAAATGAAATACCCTCCCCCAGGAATATTCCACGTGCCGATGCCGGTAAAATACTTCTTTAAAGCTCCAAGAGCAACATCTCTTCGGAGCTTTACATTTTTCCTCATTCTATCGTTATGCTGATAATACAGACCACTTGAGAATAGTTCTGTGGTTACATTCTGTGAGAGTGAGCTGGTTCCATAATCCGTTTGCATTTTTATATCTGCTAGTCTTTCAATCACTTTTTCTGATCCAACAATCCATCCAATCCTGAGTCCAGGACTTAGATTCTTCGATAGCCCACCAATATATAATACAAGTCCATTTTTATCAAATGCCTTTATTGGCTGTGGCGGTGGTTCATCAAACCAAAGCTCCCTATATACATCATCCTCAATAATGGGCAAGCGATTTCTATCACAGGCATCAACAAGCATTTTCTTCTTTCAAGTGACATGACACTCCCAGTAGGATTTTGAAAAGTAGGTATTGTAAAAAGCATTGCGCCTTTTCTTCGAGTATGTCGATGAACCAATTCTTTTATATCGATACCTTCTTCATCCAGCTTAATTCCCGAAAGTTGCATTCCGAAGGATTGAAAGGTTCTTAGAGAGTATAGGTAGGATGGCTTTTCTACATATACTACTGAGCTTGCGTGCAAAAGTCCAAGGGAAATAAGCTGTAGTGCCTGTAAAACACCGGAAGTAATCATTACTGAGGAAGGATCAGCCTCTATTCCTATTGTTTTAAGGTATGTACATACCTCTTTTCTCAAATGGATATTTCCTTTTGGCTCTTCATAACCCAAGGATCCCATAGACTTAGAAAGTTTTTTTAATACTCCCTGAATCATTTTGTTAGGTATTAATTCAGGGGAAGGTTCACAAGACCCCATTCGGATGATATCAGGTTGGAATTCAGCCTGATTGATCTGCTGCATGATCTCTTGGTTTGTTTGATGCACTCCTGAGGATATGTAGGGAATCCAGTTATGGGAATGTTCAATGGACATTAGCGTCCAGGTATTGTTGATTACTTTTGTTCCACCTCCAGAGTTTCCGCTGATAAGCCCTTCAGCTGCCAGTTCTTCAAGGGCAGCTACTACTGTGCTCCTGTTTACACTGAAAATTTCAGAAAGTGACCGTTGGCTTGGCAGCTTGAAACCTACCGGCCATTCTCCACTTGCTATTTTATCCTTTATGAAGTTAATAATCTGTATACTCAATTGAGCAGGATTATTTCTATCAGGTCTCCAATTGATATTCAACATAATATTCCTCCAACATCATAGTACTTTCACTATATCATTTGGTTGGTTAAATAACAACCAAGAATGGTTGGGGACTTTTTATCGCTTTGCAAATATAATTATAGTAACAAATATAAATATTTTAAAGGAGAATGATAACTATGGTACCAATAAGGATTCTGAGTGATAATGATGTTAGAAGCATTCTTGATATCAAGAATACAGTAGCATGTGTAGAAAAAGCTTATGCGTTGAAAACAAACAATCAGGCCAGACTATTCTCCATGGTATCTGAAGTGATTTTTGAGGGTAGGGCAGAAATGGATATTAAATCGGGGATGCTTAATGAAGAAGATGTGTTTGGCTTAAAACTTGTTTCATGGTTTGGCGACAATAGAAAACAAGGACTTCCAGCTATAACCGGGCTGACCATGTTATTTGATTTGAAGAATGGATTTCCTAAGGCAATGATCAACGCAAGCTATTTGACAGGAATGCGCACTGGAGCTGCAGGTTCAGTAGGAGTGAAACACCTGGCAAAACAAGGTTCAAAAACACTACTGCTTGCAGGTACAGGAGTTCAGGCGATTTTTCAAATAGCAGCCACACTATCTCAAGTTCAGACAATCAACAAGGTATATATATATGACCCTGTAAAATATGAAAGCGCAAGAATATTTCAGGATTCAATAAAGACAGAACTTGGAAAAATTATAAATGACATCAACGATGGGAATAATGCAAGCTGGAAACAAAGAATTGAGTTAGTTCAGTTCGTGGCTGTAGAAAATCCAGTGAAAGCTTTGGAAGAAACCGATGCAGTAATTACCATAACGCCTTCGCGAAAACCACTGATTTTGAGGGAATGGATTAAACCAGGCATACATTTCAGCTGTGTGGGAGCAGACATGGAGGGAAAACAGGAAATAGATGAAAAAATCTTTGAGGGAGCTACCGTATATGTAGATGATATCACTCAAGCATCCACAGTGGGAGAAACACAAAGTGCTGTAAGGACTGGTATAATCGACAAAAACAATTTGACTGAAATCGGACAATTCATACTGGGAAATGCGAAGTGTCGCACAAGTGATGAGGAAATTACGATTTTTGATAGCACTGGCATAGCCTTGCAGGATCTTGCAGTTTCAAAATATATTGTATCAAAAGCAGAAGAAATGAATGTTGGGACAATCGTGCAAATATAAAATCTATATAAAATTTGGAGGGATCATATTATGAAGTTAAAAGTTTATACATTAAATTCATTTGCAAAATCCATTGAGGGAGGGAACCCTGCTGGAGTGGTGCTTAATGCTGATCATCTAGCAGAAGAGGACATGAAAAAAATTGCAGGTATCATTGGTTTTAGTGAGACTGCCTTTGTCATGAAGTCAGACCTTGCAGACTTCAAGGTTAGATTCTTTACACCTAATGAAGAGGTTGATCTTTGTGGTCATGCAACGATAGCAACGTTCTATACACTTTCAAGCCAAGGCTTTATTAAGCCAGGAAAATATTCTCAAGAAACAAAGGCGGGAGTTTTAAAAGTAGAAGTTAAGGAAGACTTGTCAATTATGATGGACCAAAATACTCCAAGCTATTATGAAATAATAAGCAAGGAAGAAATCACAGATTCCTTGAACATTACGATAGATGAAATGTTGGAGGATCTACCAGTGCAAATTGTATCCACAGGTCTTAGGGATATTCTTGTACCAGTTAAAAATTTGAATATACTAAATTCCATAAAGCCGGATTTTGAAAAAGTATCAAATATTAGCAGTAAATATAATACCATTGGTTATCATATTTTCACCCTTGAATCATTAAAGGGTTCCAATGCTCACTGCAGAAATTTGGCACCTTTATATGGAATTCCAGAGGAGTCTGCAACTGGTACATCCAATGGTGCACTTTCATGTTATCTTTATAAATATGGTAAAATGAAATCTGATGATGCTGGCAATATCGTAGTCGAGCAGGGGTACTCTATGAAAAAACCTTCGGAAATAGTTGTAGCATTAACAACTCAAGGAGAAGAAATTATTGAGGTCAAGGTTGGTGGAAAAGCATTGAATTTGACTGAAATAGAGGTTGCAATATAACTGTAAGATATAAATTATTAATAGATTGGTATAATAAGATAGCCGGATTAGGTATTATGTTACGTCTAGTACGGGTATTTTTCCCTTATTTAAATATGTTTGGTAACCTGTCAACTAATATTATTAACAATTATATTTTTAAGATAATTTTAAAATATATTACGGTAAACACATTCTGGTTAATTTACAATTATACTTACAAGCTGGATTTGGGCATTTATGTTTAAATATAATATTATTTAAGCATTCATTAGGGCTACATACAAAAACACCCCCTATATCAAAGGGGGTATTAGGGGGTATTAGGGGGTCTAAACTAACTATTTCTGCGTATCAGTATCATCTTTCTATCAAAACGCACGTTGAGACAGTGGTGAAGATAGTAAAAAAATAAGCTGGTATCATTTGAATGAATTTTATTATATAACTTTGTGTATAAAAATCTATATCTAAATAATAATGAAATTTAAATACAAATATAAATAGCAATAATATATTATTGCTGGTATAATTAATTAGTCTTCATTAAGGTATTTAATGAAGACTAATTAAAATATGAAAAGAGAGTATGTTTATGATAAAAGAAAGTTTAGAGAAGAAGATAAACAAATTAGATGGAGACATTGAAGCTTTAA
Organism: Clostridium sp. OS1-26; assembly: GCF_030915445.1. Taxonomy (GTDB): domain Bacteria; phylum Bacillota; class Clostridia; order Clostridiales; family Clostridiaceae; genus Clostridium_AM. Next base: position 4,829,635 of record NZ_CP133264.1, on the reverse strand, counting down.
GAAGAGCAAAGTATTACTTATCTAATAAAGAAGAAATTAATGAAATTATTGATGTTTTAAATAAGGAAAGACAAATTTATTCAGATGAAATTTATCTTGGGGATGGAAGAGCATATACAGAATGTCTAGAAGTAGTACTAGAATTAGTAAATAAAGAGTTAGGTAAGGATGAGCAAATTAAATTGCTAGAGGCTATAAAAGAACAGCATGGTAGAAAATCTCCTAACGTAAGTAAGAAAAGTTATGGACTTAATGCATGGCTTAAATATTTAGATGTGGAATGCCAGTGGATTGATAATGAAGATAGTGAATGGTCAACATTAATTATAACTGGATTTACACCTCGTATACAGAATTAGGAGTAGGTTAACCATTTTTAAAAATGTTTTAAAATTTTTATTTTATTAGCACCAGCAAATGCTGGTGCATTTTTATATGACAAATAAAGATATTTGATTAAACAATGAAGTATGTACCAAAAGATTAGAAACATAGGATGATTTAGTTCAGGTATTGTATTATCAAATAGCTTGTATTAAAATAAACAAGAGAAAATTAGGAGATCATTTTATATACGAGGTATATCCATTTGATAAACAAATTTAGCTCAAAACAATGAATGTAAAGGAAGCGAATGTCATCATGAGTTCTCAAAATCGTAACATAGATATGTGCAATGGCCCGTTGTTCAAAAAGATATTTATCTTTGCGTTGCCCATTATGGCAATGTATATCTTGCAACTGTTGTTTAATACTGCTGATATGGTGGTAGTAGGGCATTTTTCAGGCAGCAAGGCATTGGCTGCAGTGGGGGCCACAGCTTCACTCATTAATCTTATTATAACCTTATTTATGGGTTTATCCGTAGGTACCACCGTCGTTGTGGCTCGGGATTGTGGTGCAGATCGGCCAGATGCTGTAAGTCGATCTGTTCATACATCTATTGCCATCAGCATTATTGGTGGATTGATTGTCATGGTGATAGGCATCATACTTTGTAAGCCTTTGCTGAAGATGATGGGAACCCCAGAGGATATTATCGGATTGTCCGTAGTATATATGAAAATCTACTTTATCAGTACGCCTGCTAACATGGTATACAATTTTGCAGCAGCTATTTTGCGTGCTACAGGTGATAGCCGTCGTCCAATGTACTATCTTATTATTGCCGGTACATTACACGTTATATTTAATCTTTTTTTGTAATTGTACTACATATGGGAGTAGCTGGCGTGGCATCTGCCACAGTCATTTCTGAGTATATCTCGGTGCTGCTTATTATGATGTGTCTATACAGATGTGAGGGAGCTATACGTTTCATACCACGTAAAATGTGTATTGATAAACATAAGCTAAAGGACATTGTGAAGATTGGTTTGCCAGCAGGAATGCAGGGATTATTGTTCTCCATTTCCAATGTGCTGATCCAGTCAGCAGTTAATTCCTTCGGATCCACCATGGTGGCCGCTAGTGCAGCTGCAAGCAATGTTGAAAACTATATCGGCACCACAATGAATGCCTATTATAATGCAGCAATTTCTTTTACTGGACAGAACATGGGGGCAAAGAAATATGATCGAATTGACACCATTGCAAAAGTGTGCACAGTATTAATCTTTGCCACATGGATTCTCCTAGGTGGTGCGACAGTGATTTTTGAAAAGCAACTGCTTGGTATCTTCACCTCCGACTCAGAGGTCATTAAGCTTGGCATGCTGCGTATTAATATTATGATGGTTGCATTCTTCACCTGCGGTATGATGAACGTATATCCAGGGCTGACCCGTGCCATGGGCTATTCTATATCGCCTATGATTTCCACACTAGTAGGTGCCTGTCTTATGCGAATTCTTTGGCTGGCTACAATTTTTACCTGGTATCCTACAGAGGTTATGCTTTTTGCCTGCTACCCGGTCACTTGGGCGCTGGCGGGAATCGGACAGGTAGGCATTTTCCTCTATGCTAGACGCCAGATTCGCAAGCTTAATGTACCGCGGGTTGGGAGTGTGGATATATAGAATTGGCATTACAAATGAAATAATTATTGAAGGTTAAGGTTTAAACGTTATGTAATTGTAGTATGGTTTTTGATTATCACATTTAAAGTACAGCTTCTACAAGCTTTGTACATTGAACACGAAGAAAGGAATGATTGATTCTATGTCTACATCACATGTTACAAAAAATGCATTAGCTCTTTCTCTGAAGCAATTGATGAAACAAACTCCAATAAATAAAATAACAGTAAAGATGGTCACAGATACATGTGGAGTTACAAGACATACCTTTTACAATCATTTTCATGATGTTTATGATTTACTCAGATGGATATTTGAGAACGAAGTTATTGAGGAGCTTGATCAATGCTGCAGCTTAAATAACTGGAAGACCGGGCTCTTTCTTGTTCTCCAATATACAATAGATAATAAAACCATCTGTATTAATACAACTAAATCTTTAGGTCGTGAACATCTTGAGATGTTTTTGTGCAAGACATTTACTAAAGTATTAGAAGGGGTTATAAAGGATATAACAAGAGAGATGGATGTTGATGAAAAAATAAAGAAGGAAACAGCAGTATTTTTTTCTTACGCAATAACCGGACAGTTTTTGGAATGGCTGAGCACTGGTCTTAAAGAAAAGAAAGAAGATATTGCCGACAGAGTTGAAAGAATGCTGGGTGGCACCATACTGAGAATTATGAAAGTTAATGATAGAAAAACAACTTCAGCTATATATAATACGTGATGTGCCTCTATAATTTACACACTTTATTGCATCTGTGAAATTTTTTCACAGATGCTTTTTTGTTATTTGAATAATGTTCTTAAAATAAGTAATATTATAAGTATATCAGACAACGTCAAATCATTTAGGGATGCTTAAAAGTTATTCTTCGGCTATCCCTTACTATAGGAAAGGAAGGATTTCATATGAATAATTATCAAAGAATCAATCCAGCTGTACCAAAGAATATTGAAACAAGAAAAGCATATTTGATTGGTGGGGGAATAGGTTCACTAGCTGCTGCAGCATTTTTAATAAGAGACGGACATATGCCAGGAAGAAACATTCACGTAATTGAACAACTTGAAGTTTTCGGTGGCTCTATGGATGGTGCAGGAATGGCGGAAAAAGGTTATACTGCAAGAGGCGGAAGAGAGATCGAAGAGCATTTTGAATGCTTTATGGAACTTTACAGTTTCATCCCATCTTTGAATGATAAAAATAAAAGCGTATTAGATGAATTCCGTCAGCTTAATATAGAAGAGCCTATTGAATCTCATTGCAGATTAGTACAAAACCAAGGAGAAAAGGCTGATTTCTCAAGCCTTGGATTATCAAAGAAGAATGCAATGGAACTTGCAAAACTTCATATGATGACTGAAGAAGCACTTGGAGCAACTACAATAGGAGAATATTTTGAACCTAGCTTCTTCGAAACAAACTTCTGGTACTTCTGGGCAACAATGTTTGCTTTTGAAAAGTGGCATAGTGTAGTTGAAGTTAAGCGTTATATGGAAAGATTCATGCATTTAATTGGTGGTATGAATAAATTACAAGGTATTCTTCATACTGAATACAATCAATATGATTCTTTAATACTTCCTCTTATTACATGGCTTAAGGAGCATGATGTATGCTTCGAAACCGGATGTAAGGTTACAGATATAGATTTTGATCTTTCAAATAATGAAAAAGTAGCTACAGCAATCCACTATATTAAAGATGGTAAGAATGAACTCATTAATGTAAAGAACGATGATATAGTATTATTTACTAATGGTTCCATGACTGAGAATACAACAAAAGGTGATCTTGACCATGCTGCAATTTTAAATAGATCTGAGGATAAAGGCTGTTTCAGCGTATGGGAAAAAATGGCGAAGAAGTCACCAGACTTTGGTCATCCAGAAAAATTCTGCAGTGATATTGATAAGACAAAATGGATGTCCTTTACTATAACCTTAAAGGATGATGATATTGTATTCCCATATATCCTAAAGCTTACAGGGGATAAGCCTGGTATGGGTGGACTTGTTACAATAAAAGATTCAAGCTGGTTTATGAGTTGGGTTGTTCCAAAGCATCCACACTTTATAGGTCAACCGAATAATGTAAAGGTACTTTGGGCATATGCATTGAATATGGACGTTCCAGGGGACTATATTAAAAAGACTTTCTCAGAATGTACAGGACGTGAAATGTTTGAAGAGCTGCTTTATCATATGGGCTTAAAAGACAGAATTCCTGAGATTCTAGCACATACAGTCAATGTAATCCCTAGCATGATGCCTTACATTACTTCACATTTTATGCCTCGTGTTGCAGGGGACAGACCTAATGTAATTCCAGCAGGAAGCAAGAATTTTGGTTTCTTAGGACAGTTTGCAGAAATTCCTGAAGACTGTGTATTCACAGTAGAATATTCTGTAAGAAGTGCGATGATGGCTGTATACGGACTGCTAGATCTTGAAAAAGAAGTTGATCCAGTATATCCAAGTCAGTATGATATTCGTGTATTAATTAATGCAGCAAAGACCTGCCTTGGCATTGATAAACTTCCATTAAAAAATATACCGTTAGGTGAATTGCTAAAGAACACGGAGCTTGGAAAACTATTATAAATACTTAATCCAAGCGTAGAATAAAGAAGGAGAATCCTCAGATGATGGGGGTTCTTCTTTTAGTTAATCCAGCCTGGGCGATTATATGCACAATTTGAAAAGTCTCTGGTATAACTAACACGGAGAACCGGTGCGGCTGAGCAAGGTTGTGTAAATAATATGAAGAGCCGTATGCCTTAATTGGGCACGTACGGAATCTTACTATGGAGCCAGGGGATTCCGTGGCTCGCTCAAAGTCTAAGTTTTGCACAAACAACGAACTGGGATGCTCCTTGTTGCACGTTTCAGAAAAGTAACATAAAGTGCTAGTTGATTAAGATGATGCCTCTTACCAAATCGAAAAAATTCAGAGGAAAGGTGGAACAGTGTGAAAAATACAAGAGAACATATTTTGGATGTTACCTTTAAACTTTTTCTACAAAAGAGTTTTAAAGAAGTTACTCTTAAAGAGATTGTAGAAAAGACAGGGCTGTCCAAAGGTGCTTTTTATCACTATTTTACAAGTAAAGAGCAACTTTTTCTCGAATTGGTCAATGATGCGTTTTCTTCTGTTTTAGACGTTCCCTATGACCAATTTAGTAAAGACTCCCTTTATCATTTTTACATTGATTATATTAATTATTATGCAGAAAATTTAAAGCAACAAAATGAGGAAGGCAGTGTACCAAGTTTTAATTATATTTCTCTAATTTTTGATGCCATAAAGCTTTTTCCGGATTTTCAGGAAAGATTGCAAAAGTCTAAAGAGGTTCAACTAAGTAGTTGGAAGAATATTATTCACACCGCAAGAGAAAAAGGCGAAATTAATTCCTCTATGAGTTATGAACAAATAGCAAACATGTTCATAACCTCTTCCAGCGGTGTTGAGATGCAGAGCAGCTTTAGGGGAAACAGTGAGGATATAGGCAAGACTTTAATAAGTCTATGGGCTAGTTTTTATGATGAACTAAAAGCATAATTTTAAAAAAGGAAGATATTCAGTATTTTATATAATTGAGTTACGTCAAAATTGTAATTTATACTTCAGATTAGAACAGATGATATTCCCTAGTTTTGTGACGAATAGTGAAAAAATACGACGTAACTATTAAAAATGGAAATGCAAACGATGCTCTTTGATAAATGAATAATGCGGTGTCTAAAAACTCTTATTTTTCCTATATAACTATGAAAGTTTATGGAGTAAATGGTATAATTCTACATCAATTAGATCATAGTTGTACAATATTACGAATATATCGTTTTTTGATTATATTATATAAAACAATACATTCAAAATTAAAATATCAAGAAGGCCCATAGCAAAACTGCTATAAGCCAGTATTTACCAATAATTAACGTCATTCTTAATGCTTAATATATAATTTTTCTTTATATTATTTTTTGCAACATTCAGTGGACGGCGGAATGCTCTGAGGGAATCTGAAGATATTCTGCGGGTCGTATTTGGCTTTCACCTGAATCAATCGGTGGAAGTTGCTACCGTAGTATTCCTCAGGCCAGTTCTCGATTGATAGGTCCTGGGTATTAACATAAACACCTCGGGTAAATGGAAGCATAGCTCGGCGGAAATCCTCTACCCAGCGAATACCCAGTGCAGCATCTTCCTCTTTGTCCCAAGTAGCAAAGATTGATAAATTTGACAGAGCTCTACGCCAAAAATAAGCTGTAGCTTTGCTTGATACTCTGGCAACTGCCCCGCCAAGACCGTGGAAGTATAAAGTGACTGGAGAAGTTGGTGGTTCATTAATAAAATGCCTTATTGTAGCAATCCCCTTATCTGGCAGCAAGTTGTAAAGATATGGACCCACACTCTTGAAAGGCAGTGGAGTCGCTGGTTGAGTTGCAGCTATTCGAGTAGCAGCCTCTATCCAAGGCAGATCTTCAATAGTAATATTCTGTGGTGAACCAGCTCGAAGCAAAGGCTGTAACAATTGACTCAACTCATTAGCAGAACCGAGGAAGACTCCCTGCATTAATATTGAAGACTGCTGCCCCGAGGATACTAAAAGAATAGGAGTAAACTTTTCGTCAGCACAAGGAGTAGTATATTTCTGCCAGATTCGTAATACCGGCTCTAGGTCCTGTAGATCCCAGCTGATTTCGGCAAAACCTACTGTATCAATATGGTGTGTCCGAAAACGAAAAGAGGTGCAGATACCAAAGTTTCCGCCTCCACCTCCGCGATAGGCCCAAAACAAATCAGGATTATGGTTAGCACTAGCGTGTATCACACGACCGTCAGCATCCACCATCTCAAGTTCCAATAGATTGTCTAGTGTCAGCCCCCAAGGTCGTGATAAAATACTGTGGCCGCCACCTAAAGTAACTCCGCCTACGCCGGGAGTTGGACATACACCACTTGGCACTACCAAACCTTCTGACCAAAGTGTATTGTATAATTCCATGTTCCGTAGACCAGTCTGTATCGTGACAGTGTTGCATTTATGGTTCACATTCAGAACCTTTTTCATCTCACTGACGTCAATTACTATGCCTGCGTCGAGGACCGATAATGCTTCATAGTTGTGACCACCGGAACGAATGCGGATTGGTACGTCCCTATAACGGGCCCATTGCACGGCGTTGACTACGTCCTGCGTTTCCTGAGCGTAGACAATTACCAAAGGGAACTTGTTAAAGAAGCTATTAAAATCCTGGCGATCTGCGTTGTATTGCGGGTCTCCTGGTAAAACTATACGTCCAGTTAGCTCTGGTTTCTTACAACAGTTCATACAAACATCTCCTCTATTCTTTAGTTACGCTTAATATTTGCAATATATATTATGTTAATAAGGATAAGAGTGTACTAATAAAAAAAATAGCAAAACTAATATAATAAAACGGTGTATATATTTCACGGAGTTTTTACGTCGCATTTCAAAGATATTGTGATAAAATATAAAGTCTGTTGCATGACTAATATTTATATTTGATAAGGTTAATTTTGAACTCTCATCACTTGAACCTACACCTTCCTCAGGATAGATCCATATAATGGTATATAATCATGAAACCCGAAGGAGAATCTTATCAATGTTTCAAGATGAAAGGTATGCTTGTTGTCAGTGGATTAATGAAAATATTCTGACATAGCAGTACAACAAATTTTGTACTTTAAGCTATAGTTTCGAGCATACAGATAAATGTGTACTTACCAGTTCCGATGATGAAGGTCCCTTCCATTTCATGTGAAAATACTTGATGATTCTAAATAACTCCTTACAACTCAGCTATTTTTTCCTCAGGGGTTAACAAACATAATTCATTCCTTGCCACCATACAATTTAAGACGATTCAGTTCATATACAAACGAAAATGATATCGTTCTTAGACATTCTCACGGCGTCCAAGGAGGGTGGCCTAAGTTTACTAAAATGGGAGAGGGATTTCTCAAAGGCACGTTGACTATTGGGGTTGACTATGGTTATCGCAGTCCTCTTGATTAAATTCAATAATCTATAAAATCCATCAAAAAGAGGTCAAATTTTAAAAAACGGTTTCCGTTTTGAGGTGCAAAACAAAAAAATCTCATAAGCAATAACGCAAAAACAGCATTAATATTCACATATATTAATGCTGTTTTATCATGTTCTTAATGGTATTTATATGCTTATTTCCAACGCTTGAGAGTTGGAAATAAAGTTGTCAGTTCTTTTCTTGCTTCATCTTCGCCTATTGCTTTTCCCAAAACAGGTACAATTTTCTCAATCATTTCTCCCATAGATATATTGGGGTCAATAAATTTTCCGTCTTTATAGCAATTTGTGCAGTAAATGCTTCTACTTCCGTCTGGTTCTGTTGCTATGAAATGTGCATGTTCTTCGTTAAACGGTAAACCACAACTTTGACACATTGTTACTTTTGTCATTTTATCATCCCTTTCGCATAGTATATAAATACTCAATCAACAGTTCGCCTTTAATATACAAGTATTTCCTATTATTATATCCGAGTTAATTATCAGAACATGCCCATGCGTCAATTTCCACTTTAAATGATGGATCAGCTAAAGAGACTACATATAGCATTGTCATGCAAGGGTTATGATCTTTTAGTATTTTTGAAATAGCTTCACGTCGCTTCGCATTGTCAAGGTTTCCGACCATATAAAATACTATTTTCACCAAATCCGTAACATCCATATTAGCTGCATGTAAGTTTCGAATAATATTATCCATAGCAATTTCTAATTGCTCTATCGGATCATCTGGAAGAACTCCATTCTCGTCTTTTCCAAGCTGTCCTGACATAACCAACCAACGATTCTGACCAGAAACCTCTATTTGATGTGTATAAGCTGCAACAGGTCCATGTACATTTTCAGGATTTCTAAATTTTTTCATACAATCACTCCTTCAAATATTTTAAAATAACTTATAGCATAATTATAAAACAGTTATATGTGTAACAGTCAAATAGTTAGTGTAACAGTTCTTTTTCTGTAAGCTCATTGTAAATTGTAATTATTCTAGTATTTGAAATTGAGTTTAGATATAATATATTCTATCACTTTCAATAAAAACTATAGTATAACTGTGTATAACATATTTGGAGGAATTTCCTATGAACATTAAGATTGATAGAAATGGCGTAATCACTATAGCTAAGCAATTATTTAATTTTTTTTCAGATAGAATTTTATCTGGACTTATAAAAGATGGTGAGCAATTACCTTCCATTAGAAGCTTGTCAAAAGAATTAAATGTTAGTCCAATGACTATAATTAAAGTTTATAATGAGCTAGAGGAAAATGGCTTGACAACCACAATACAAGGTAAAGGAACCTATGTTAATCAAAGAACTAATATTGAGAAGCTTAGTAATTTATCAAAGCAAAATGATTTTCAATGGCAAATGGCTATTCCTGACTATTTATCTAGATCTCAATTTAAATATTCTTCTAATTTAACCTATGCAAATGATTGCCGTAACCTGTCAATTGCATCACTAAATTATAAACTATTACCTACAGCAGCAATTTTGAGAGACTCATTAAATTTAAACCAAAATAATCTTAAGTTTCTTGCTCAATATCCTCCAGTTCAGGGTGATTATGAATTTAGAAGTGTATTAAGTGAATACTTAAAATCAAAAGAAATAATTACTACAGCTGAAAACATTTTAATTACTACTGGTTCTCAGCAAGGAATAAGTCTTATATCAGGTACATTTATTGGACCTGGGGACATAGTAGTTATGGAAGCTCCTACTTATCCCGGTGCTATAGATCTATTTAAAAGTAGAGGAGCAGTAATTTTAACTGTACCTGTTGACAATGAAGGTATGAGAACTGATATATTAATGAACTTATGTGATAATTACTCACCGAAAATTATTTATACTATGCCAAATTTTCATAACCCAACTGGATATAGTATGAGTCTTAAACGAAAGAGAGAACTTCTTGATATAGCTAAATATAACAACAGTATTATAGTTGAGGATGATCCTTGGAGTGAAATTTCATATAAAAAAGAAAAAGTTAGGTCAATAAAATCTATTGATACTGATGGACATGTAATTTATATAAAAGGGCTTAGTAAAATCCTTGGACCTGCATACAGATTAGCAGCTATTGTATCAGAGGGATCAATACTTTCAAGACTTATAACCGCTAAAGCTAATCATGATCTTGGAACATCTATGCTAAGTCAAAAGACAATTTTAGACTTTATTCAGTCAAATAAAGTCACATATTATATAGAAAATCTAAATAAAGAATTGTTAAAAAGACGTGATAGAGTAATTAATTTATTAAAGAATTATGCACCTTCAGGAACAAAATGGACTATACCTGAAGGCGGAATAAATATTTGGATTACTCTTCCTGAAAGTTTCAATGTAGAGAAACTATTGTATCACTGTATAACAACAAAGAATATTTTCTTTTTACCTGGAACTGTATGTTATCCTAATGAAGTGGAATTCAATCATCTTAGAATATGTTTTACTTATTTAGAAGATCTTGAAAATACTATAATAGAACTGTGTAAGCTTATGGAACTTCTAAATACAACTTTTACTCCACTTTCCAAAGAGTAAGTATCTAAGTAAAAAGTGCGTACTGGTATGTATATTCCAATAAGACTATAATTAATTATATAATAAATGGATATTAATTTCCTCGAATTAAAAAAATGAATTCTAATCTATAAGTTTATAACATCTTTAGAGGGGGAAAATCATGACAAGAAAATATAATTTATACCAAATTGATTCATTTACAAAGGAAAAATTCACAGGAAATCCAGCAGGAGTAATAACAAATGCAGATGGATTAACTGATTATGAAATGCAGAAAATAGCTAGGGAACTTAATAATTCTGAGACAGCCTTTATTTTCTCTTCAAATAGCCATGAATATGATGTTCATACACGTTTTTTCACTCCAACAAGTGAAGTACCAATCTGTGGACATGCTACTATTGCTGCCCATTATGCACGTGCTATTGAAAATGGACTCGATACTTCAAAAGTTTATCATAAAACAGGTGCTGGAATTTTGCCAGTTGATATAGTAAAAGAAAATGGGGATTATAAAATTGTTATGACCCAGGGGAAAATTGAGTTTGGTACTATTATTGATGGCGTAAATAAAAAAGAACTTCTAGCAGCACTTAATATAACAAAGAGTGATTTATTGGAAGACTATGAAATACAGATTGTTTCAACAGGTCATTCTAAAGTTATGGTTGGTATAAAAAGCAATGAAACTTTAAACACAATACAGCCGGATTTTGGCAGACTCTCTAAGCTGAGTAAGGTTATTAAATGTAATGGATATTATGTTTTTACGGTTAATTCACAAGATAGTGATATTTTAATACATGGCAGAATGTTTGCACCTGCAATAGGCATTAATGAAGATCCTGTAACTGGCAATGCAAATGGTCCTTTATGTGCATACCTTGTTCATCATAATCTTATTAAGCACAATAATTCTTTATTTAAATTCAAGGCTAAGCAGGGTGAAGCTATAAAGCGACCAGGTGTTATTGAAGTTGAAGTAAAGATAGAAAATGAAGAGCCTGTAGAAGTTAAAGTCTCTGGAAATGCTGTTATAATATTTAAATCTGAATTGTCATTAAATGATTAAAAAAGTCTGTATTATAACTGTTACTGAGATAGAGATTAATATATAGGGGTGTCTGTTGTTTCGTATAATTGAGTTAAGTCAGAGTTTTAAGAAATTGCTAAATAAAATTATATACACATTAGGAGGTATTGAAATGAAGGTATTGGTTTTAACAGGAAGTCCACATTCACAGGGAACTACAGCATTCCTTGCTGATGAGTTTTGTATTGGTGCAAAGGAAGTAGGTCATGAAGTAGTTCGTTTTGAAACAGCTAAATTAGATATTCATCCATGTATAGGTTGCTATCACTGTCGCAAGAACGAAGGAAGATGTGTATATGATGATGATATGTCAAAAATTTATCCACATCTATTGACAGCTGATGCAGTTGTTTTAGTAACACCACTCTACTATTTTGGTATAACAGCACAACTCAAGGGTGCTATTGACCGATTTTTTTCTGTTAATCCTATATTACATGAGACATCAAAAAAGCTTTTTTTAATTGCTGCTGGCAATGATAAGGATGATTGGGCAATGGATACTTTGAAAGCAAATTTTCATGCTATATGTAATTATCTTCACTGGCAAGAAGGCGGTATGGTCCTCGCTTTAGGAGCAAATACCAGAAAAGATGTAGAAAATAGCCAATACTCAACAATGGCAAGGAGCTTAGGAGCAGGTATATAATTTTACATAAAATCCTTTATTTATGCTACGATAGCTTGTATAATTATATTAATACATAAGGCCATGTTCGTTATGTATTGTAAAATGTTTTATCCGATGACTACCCGCTCTAATACTCCCTCGCACTCTGTGAAAGCGACTATCACCAAATCACAGATTTGGGATATCTGCTTTTCTCAAAGAGGGAGTAAATAGCGGCTACGTCCCTGGATTCGTTCAACTAAGAATCAGGTGGGGTTTTGAAACCCCATCTGATTCAAGTTTCCACTTCATATCATGAGAGGAGGAGATATAATGAGTAAAAATAATATCTCTATACAAAAGGCTCAAAAAGAGGACTATGATGAGCTGCGCAAGATTTTTTTAAAAACAAGACAGGAAAATTTTAATTGGATGGAATATGACAGTATAAAGCTAGAAGATTTTGATAGTAGCACGGAAGGGGAGTTAATATTAACAGCAAAAATAGGCAATGACATTGCTGGGTTTGTTTCAATTTGGGAAGAAGATAAATTTATTCACAATTTATTTGTTTCATCAAATTTTAAAAGGCGTGGAATAGGCAAAGCATTGATAGATCAGTCTGTAAAAGAAGTTGGATTACCATTAACATTAAAGTGCGTAAGAGCAAATGTAAATGCTTCAAATTTTTATTTATCTCAAGGGTGGACAATCGAGGAAGAAGTTATAGAAAACGAACCTTATTATTTAATGAAATATGAAGATACAAGTGTATTAGAAAAGTAATCACGATATGTAGTTTTATTAAATTATAACTTTCTATCATATAAAGTGTTTAATTTAGTTTAATGTGGGTATAATCTAATATGTGAGTATATTTTGTGATTCCCCTAAATATAAGGGCCGGTAGTTTATCTATCGGTCTTTTTATTATGTAATACCTTATGTTTCTTGTAATAAATACTGTATATCACGGAGAGATAAGAGCCTGGGAATTGCAGCAGGCAGAAGTACTGCATGAATAGATTATTCCAGACTCTAGCTCCAGTAAATTGAATTTATTCATAATTTTAATTTTTTCTGATACAAACTTTTATAATATCCTTTTCTACAAAATTATAAGCCAATGGATTACCAGTAAGAGGCTGTGTTCCAAAATTTCTGGTATGAGCAAAAACTTCACATAATATGGTTACGCCAGTAATAGTAAACTCATCGCCTTCATTAGCATCTTCACGGTAGATTAAACATTGGAAAGGAATATCATCTATAATTTCTTTTTTCTCTTCAAATCCATTATCTAAAGCAGCTGTATAGCTGATAGTTCTACGGATAAAGCCGCTGATAACAACATTCTCAGGGCACACATCTTCAACATTTGCATAAACAGTATTACTATGAATAATAGGAGCATCTTTCAGTGCAGGAGGAACCAATTGGGTACTTCCTTCCACTATAACCTGAGAACAAGTCTGAGGGTTGGCTACAGGGTTAGGGGAAGAGGTAACTTTAAGTGGTCTCATCATTTCATTATCTTCATGATCTAAGATATGACAATGCCACACATATCCAGGACCTGAAGTAGGATCAAATGGAAATAAATTAACTCCTGGTTTAACTATTTTAGGATTTGCATCTTGAGGTGCAAATCGAAGTTTAAGTCTAGTAACTTTTCCTGGGAGTGCGATGACAGTATCTTTCCATCCACGTTCATTCAAAGCAGGGTCAATTGGATTACCTGTTAGGAAAGGTTCTACAGACAGTGAAATTGTTGGATGCTGCAGAGGTGGCTCCCCATTAAGCTTAATCCATTCTTGGCTGTATTTTGTATTATCAAAGTTTTGACGATTTTCAATTTGAAATTGTATTAAGTGTACGTGGATAGGATGAGCACCATTTGTAAGGTTAACAATTTCCCATTCTACTGTTGATCCAACAATAGGCAATTCTGAAACTGGAGCATCCCACATCTGCCCATCTAATAGTAATTCAGTTGGAGCGGTTGCTCCCCCAACCACATTTAGAGTTAAGATTTTCTTTGGTACGTCTGGGACCAAGATAGGAATTTTATTCAATTCAGCCGGAAGCTTAGTTGGCGGAACCACAGGTGTACCAAGAACAGTAAACTGCATAATTTGTCCTACAGTATCTTTATCAGGCGCCTTACCATTAGGATAAGGATCATTAGCATTATTATTGAGAATAATAGTTGTTTCAGGCTGTAACATAGAAAAATCTATCAAAATGTCGGCACGCTCTCCCGATGAGAGTAATAGTTCAGTTAACGTTACTGGGAAAGGAAGGAAGCCTCCATCAGAACCAATTTGAATAAATTCCTGATTGTTTGAAAGCTTTAAATTGTAGGTTCTGTTATTCGATCCGTTTAGAATTCTAAATCTGTACTGTCTACGCTCTACATTTAAATTGGGCCATGCTCTTCCATTGACCATAATAGTATTACCTACAAAGGCTGGTCTCCAATAAGGATGAACATTAGGATCTACACCATTGCTTGGAAATAGTAATGAACCATCTTCATTGAATGAGCGATCTTGAATTACAATTGGAATTTCATATGGGCCGCTTGGAAGAAGCGGAGATATTTTATTGTTTGGATCTTCTATTAAATAAAATCCGGCAAGACCAGCATAAACATTGAGACGTGTAGTTCCCAGTGCATGGTCATGATACCAAAGTGTAGTTGGTTCTTGTTTGTTGGGATAGGTATAACGAGTCTTTGAAAATTCTGGCCCCGTTTTTTCCTCCCCAGCCGTAAACCAAGTATTCGGACCACCATCAGAATCAGATTGAACCTCTCCGCCATGTAAGTGCGTAACAAGAGGAACTGGACTCTGTGCTAAAAGATATCCTCGTGGAAAAGGTAAAAATGGCAGTGTTGGCGTTGGCATATCATTTGGATTCGCCCAATGTATGGTTGGGTCCACTGCAAAGGGATTTGGTTCAGTGATATTATTTACCCACTGTACATTACTTGGAATTCCTCGAACTGCTTTAAAAGTAGGTCCTGGTGAACTACGGCAGCAATAAGCTTTACCTGTATTTGGATCCTCAACATTACCTTCATAACCCCACACAGTTGTTTTAGGGAATGTAGGCGGAAGTATCTGCTGCTTAAATTGAGTCATACTAATAGTATAATTATAGCTTATCTCCTCACCTGTAACCGGATCTTTTACAATTACAGGCTTATATACTGGAGGAATAAACAATTGATTTACATATTTAGGAATAGAGCTTGGATCTAATGGTTTTATCATATCTATAATCTCCTTTTCTATAAAATTATGAAAGGATATTCGTCTATAGCTCTGTTATATTTGTACTAGGCTTGTTCATATTTTGCAGCAAAAGAAGATATAACTTTATCTGATAACTCTTTTGTTCAAAAAGAATTACCTTTCTGTTGGTATAATATATGTTTGCCAAATCATACGGTTACAATCATTTTATATCATTCTCAAATGTCAAAATGAATTTATTTTCTATAATATCGGAGGCAAATACTCTTGGTTTAATTAGTAGAAGGCTAAAAGAAGAAGTATATTCAAAAGATGCGTTAAAAGAGTATTTTGGCGAGCTTTTATTAATCTTAAAAGTTAATATTGAAGAAACATATATGTTATAATACCCTTAGACTTTATGCAAATGTTACAAGCATAAAACAGTTAACTACTTACTAAGGAGAATATATGAAACCCTACAGTATATTAAATAACGTAATATTTTTAGATATAGAGACCACTGGTACTGATGACAAAATTATAAAAATCTGTGCTGTTAAAATAAAAGATAATGTTGTTACAAACTTCAGCACTTTAGTTAATCCAAATAGATTAATAGCACTAAGCATTTCTGATCTTTTGAGAGGAATTACACAAAAAGAACTAGACAGTGCACTGCAGTTAAAAGATGGAATTAAGAAACTATTACTCTTTATTGAAGACCTTCCATTAGTATGTCATAATAAAGCCTTTGAAGGAAGTTATCTTAACATAGATAATGAATTTTTAGATTTAGTAGAACTTCTTGCCATCCTTTTTCCAGAGCTTACAGAGTTTAATCTTCAATATTTATTAAAGAAGTTTATTCATAATTACAAAGAGGAGAATTGTAGAGCTCTTAGTTATGCAGAAGATATAATAATGATGCTTAATTATGCAATAAGCAGCTTTTACTATGAAAATGGTTACTCGCTGCCTATGAGCATTACGGAACTAGAAGCATGGAACTGGTATAAGCATCTTACAAAGGTAAATATGGAGAATGTAAAATACTTCATAGAAAATGAACCTATTGAACCCCAAAAGAAAGTTGCTGAGCCATATCCTGTTTTTGCACTGAAAGATTATGAAAAGCTTTTTGAGCATGAAGAGATTTGGAGGAGAAATGGAAGGAGCTATACCTTAAGGCCGCAGCAGAGGGATGCATCAAAATTTATAAAAGAAGGACTGGAAAAAGGCAGGATTACAATAATGGAAGCACCAACAGGACTAGGAAAAAGCATGGCTTATTTGCTTCCATCTTCCATATATACATATATTAAAGAAGAAAAAGTTATTATATCTACTAATACAAAGGGATTACAAAATCAGCTGGTAGAAAAGGACATACCTAATCTTTTAGAAGCATTAAATATAAAAAGAGATGTAAGCTATACTTTAATAAAGGGAAAAAATAATTATCTCTGCTTTGACAGGTTTGGGGATATAGAATATCCCAATAATATGAAAACTCTTATTGGTTATGTTTATTTAAAAAGGCTCATACTAGAAAAGGGCATTGGAGATCTAGAAGAAATAAGCTCTATTATAAGAGAAAAGTTTAATTTAGATTTCTTGATAAATCAGTGCAATTGTGACTCAGAACTTTGCGATGTAGGAGTCTGTAAATATAAAGATCGGTGCTATTACGCATCAAAGGTTGAGGCATTAAAGGAGTCTCAGCTTATTGTTGTTAATCATTCCTTATTATTAAAGTGGCCCTATAAAAGTATCGTTCCTCTTGAAAATATTGTGGTGGACGAAGCTCACAATCTCACTCAGGAATCCTATGATGCTTTTGAAAGTACTTTGGTTTCTCATGAGTTTGAAAGATATATAAAAGAGATATATAACAGCGCAGAAAAAAGTGGGTATCTATATTATTTATCAAGAAGAACTAAAAAGGATACTTTGCCTTTAAGCGAGATAGAATCATGGATAGAGCAGTGTATAAATCAAATTGCAAATATCAAAGCTGCCTTTGAAAACTATGTATCGGAAAGTGGCATAAGCAAGGATTACAATATCAAGGAGCATTTAGATAAAAGCAATCCTAAGCTAGCAACCATAATAAAATACTTAGAATATCTTAAGGAGAATTTAAGCAACTTAAATATAAACTTAGAGAAAGCGACTTCTGTTTTAAAGGAAATATCTAACCTTGAAAAGGATAAACGGCTTAAAATACTAATAGAAAAAGTAGAAGTTATAAATAGCTATAGCAGGCTCTTAGAGGATGTAATACTTCAAAGTGAAGAAGGCTATTGTTTTTACTTTGAAGTAGATAAATTTTTTAAGTGGTGGAAGATATCCAGTATACCTTTAGATGTATCTGGTGCTTTTTATGAAAAAGTTCTAAGCGGAGCTAAGAGCTGCCTTTTTGTGTCTGCAACTCTAAGTACAGATAATGGCTACAATAGTTTAAAAAACACCCTGGGAATAAATATTGCAAAGTCTCAAAATAAAGAAATAGTAGAGGTTCCTCCTATAAAACCTGTGTTTGACTATAAAGGTAAGAGTGCAATATATGCTATAGAGAATATTGATCCTAATAATACAGATACTTTTTCAGAAGAAATGAAAAAGTTTATTATAGAGCTTTTATCTAATGTTGAAGGTAATATTATTATTCTCTTTACCAGCAGGAAAAGACTTGAGGCTTTTAAAGAAGAGGCTTCAGAAAATTTAAAGGCTTTAGGGATAAGCGTTGTAGAGGGCAAAAAAGATATAGAAAAATTGAGATCCAGGGAGGAAAGATATATTTTACTAGGTTCAAAGGGATATTTTGAAGGAATAGATATTCCTGGAGACACCATGACCACTGTAATTTTAGATAAAGTGCCTAATATCAACAGTAAGGAGCCCTTTTATAAGTCTTTAATAGAAAATCAAGTTGAAAGAGGAAAAAACTATTGGCAGGCTTATGCAAAGGTGAATTTTCCAATTGTATCTATAGATTTGAAGCAGATTTATGGAAGAATTATAAGAACCGAATATGATTATGGTGCCTTATTTATTATGAGTAAATTTGAAAGCAATAACTCCACAGTAAAAAAGCTTGAAAATCAGCTTCATGGAGTCCCTATTATAAGAAAAGATGGAGATGAAATCTTTAGAGATTTAAAGATGAGGGTGGCAAGGTGGAAACAGATAAACCTCTATAAGATAATGAAGGAAGTTAAGCATACTTTAAAGAATGCTATTTCAGAGGAAAAGATGTTTCAGAAGACTATGACACTGAAGGAAATTGAGGAGTTTATAAATGCATTTATGTCCTTAGAGTATAGCAAAAGAAATTTGAAGTACGATGTAAATATTTATTTAGTTAATGGAGTAAACATTTATATTAATGGCGAAGCATTAAAGTTGAATGAAGCAAACAGAATTAAAATAACTCAGTATTTTAAAGATATTATTTTCATGCACTGATTGTAGTATAAGTGTTTAAATTTTAAAACTATTTTAATAAAATTTAATGTTGTTGGGAAATTTTTATTAAATTAATTAATATTAATCGAGCTTTAGTAATATGAAAATAATAATTTTATGTAAAAATTGTTTGATACATTAATTATTATTGAATTCTATATAAGCGTCTGAATTCTTTAACTAAAGTGCAACTTTAGCGATATACGTCTTAATGAAAATCACAAAAGCAGAAGTAAAGAATGCTATGGATGTTATAAATAAATCTAATGCAGTTTAAAAAATCAGGTACAAGAATTGAATGATTCTTGTACCTGATTTTTTTACATATTTTTTATCACAGCATATAGATTTTCGACATAATTGTATAAAAGTTAATTTTCTCCTTATCATTCGTGTGATTATTGACAATATTGAAATAATTATATAAAATGAAGAAAGAATATTTTTGAAATTGCATAATTTTAAAATCAAAGCATAAAAAAACAGACAATTAATTTAAAATTGAATATCGTGAAAAGTAGAATTGCTTTCTTTGATATAAGTTTTAATTCGTTCATAAAGGATACTTCACAATATATATTCAATAGTGAGTGTTGGAAATCCTTTTTGATATAGCTTGAAAAGCCTCAAATCCTAACAGGTTTAGGGTTTCAAAAGCATTTAATTTTTTTATAAGGGAAGGGGTAGTGAAATGAGTAACGAAGTTCAAACTCAAACAGGCGAAAGCCTAGAACGTGGCCTTGAAGAAAGACACATTAAAATGATGGCAATCGGTGGAGCTATCGGAGTTGGTTTGTTCCTAGGATCAGCAACAGCTATTAAGGCCGCAGGTCCAGCTATATTACTTACATATGCCGTTGCAGGAATAATCATATTTTTTATCATGCGTGCCCTTGGGGAAATGGCAGTTGAACATCCAGTTGCAGGTTCTTTTAGTGCATATGCAAACGACTACGTAAGTCCTCTTGCAGGATATCTAACAGGTTGGACATACTGGATAATGTGGGTTGTAACTTGTATGGCAGAAGTTACAGCAGTAGGTATTTACATAAACTTCTGGTTTCCAAACGTACCACAGTGGGTGTCAGCGCTTATTGCTGTTTGTTTACTTACTGTTGTAAACTTAACTGCAGCTAAAGCATTCGGAGAAATCGAATTCTGGTTTGCACTTATAAAAGTTGTTACAATAATTGCTATGATTGCAATAGGTATAGCTATGATAGCGTTTGGATTGGGAAATAAAGGGGTACCAATTGGTATTTCAAACCTTACTGCTCACGGTGGTTTCTTCCCTAAAGGAATCATGGGTCCTATATCAACATTGACTATGGTTTCCTTTGCTTTCGTAGGAGTTGAGCTTATCGGTGTTACAGCTGGAGAAGCAAAAAATCCTGAAAAAGTAATCCCTAAAGCTATAAACAGCGTTTTCGTGAGAATAATGATATTCTATATTGGTGCATTGTTTGTTATAATGTCACTTTATGCTTGGGACAGCATAGGAACAACAGGAAGTCCGTTTGTTCTTACATTCTCCAAACTTGGTATAGCTGCAGCCGCTGGTATCATAAACTTCGTTGTACTTACAGCAGCGTCATCATCATGTAACTCAGGTATATTCACAACTGGTCGTATGCTATACAACCTTTCACTGCAAGGACAAGCACCTAAGTTCTTCTCAAAGCTTAGCAAAACTAACGTACCTAAGAATGCAATACTTGCTTCAGTAGCATTTATGTTAATTGGAGTTATATTAAACTATGTTGCTCCTGGTAAAGCATTCACTTATGTTACAAGTGTAGGAACATTTGCAGGTATATTTGCTTGGTTCATGATTGTTTACACTCAGATTAAATTCAGAAAGAGTCTTACACCTGAACAGGTTAAAAAATTGAGGTTCAAAACAGTACTTTATCCAGCTTCAGGCATCATCACTATGATATTCCTAGTTGGCGTATTTGTTTCTATGTGCATGGGTGAAGATACAAGAATTCCAGCTATAGTTGGAGTTGCATGGATAGTGGTTCTAGTTGCTGCTTGGTATGGAAGTGGATTAAATAAAAAGAAAGCTACTAAACTGCTTAGTTAAGCTGTTTGGTTACTATGCAACTGTATTAAATAAAAATACTAATAATAATTATTAAGTTAAAAGATACGGGCTGTTTCAAAACTAATTATTTAGTTTTGAAACAGCCATTTTTACTTCAGTAACTACAAGTAAGTGGAATTGTCTATAAAGGATTGTAAAATTGTTGAAATTTGTTTATACTTCTAATATATTGTATATTATTTTTAATGAATTTTTGTATCACTGGATAAATGAATAAGAGCGCATTCCCTGACCATGGGATTGCGCTCTTAGCAAGCTATAAGGAGGACGAGAAATGAAAAGTAAATTATTAATCATGTCATGTATTTTAGGGACAAGTTTGTTTGCTTCTGGCAGTGTATTTGCAAAAAATAATATTAATATTGACAGGTTAGCAGGACAAGATAGATATGGAACAAGCAATGCTATAGTTTCCCAAGGATGGATACAATCGGATTATGCTATTTTAGTAAATAGTCAAAACTTTCCTGATGCAATAACTTCTTCACCTTTAGCTAAAAAGTATAATGCACCTATTCTTTTAACTGATGCCACTAATTTAACTGATTCTACAAAAGAAAAAATACAAGACCTAGGTGTTAAAAATGTGTTTATTATCGGTGGTTTAGGAGTTGTAAATTCCAATGTAGAAAATAAGCTTAAAAGCATGGGGATTAATGTAAAACGAATATGGGGACAAGATAGATATGAAACTTCTGTTAAAGTAGCAAAAGAATTAGGTACTTCTAAAGGAGTGTTTGTTGTAAATGGAGAACATTATGAGGATGCACTTTCAGCGGCTCCAATTGCAGCTAAGCTACAATATCCTATAATATTAGTAGAACAAAACAATGTTCCTGATACAGTTAAAAACTATGTAAATAGTCAAATAAAAACTAATAATGGAGAAGTAAATGTTATAGGTGGACAGGATGTATTAGCCAGCGGTGTAGTAAGTACATTAAATCCTACTAAAACTTATAATCAACTAACCAAATATGAGAGAAATTTGGCTTTAATAAGTAGCTATAAGGCACAGTTAGAATTAAATAAAGTTTACATAGCTAGTGATAAAGGATTTGCAGATGCTCTTTCTGGTTCAGCGTTAGCAGGTAAGAATGGAAACCCAATAATATTGGTAGGAGACAGTAATCAA
Organism: Clostridium sp. OS1-26; assembly: GCF_030915445.1. Classification (GTDB taxonomy): domain Bacteria; phylum Bacillota; class Clostridia; order Clostridiales; family Clostridiaceae; genus Clostridium_AM. The sequence continues at coordinate 4,807,325 of NZ_CP133264.1, read as the reverse complement.
ATGGATGTAAATAGTTTTATTAACAATAATAATGTAAGTAATATAAATGCATTAGGTGGAATTGGAGTATTAAGTGATAATGCTGTTAATATTGTTACAGGAAATACGAATGCAACAAATGGTACTGAAACAAATATTAATGATGGAAATCTTTTTGTTTATTCAACATCAAGTGATTTTGCCGATAATGCTGCTAGCTTAGAGGATGTTGAAATTTCTAACAATATAGGTGATGGAGCAATAGTACTTAAATCGGATAAGCTAAAGGGTGTTTACACATCAAATATAATAGGTACAAGTCAATTTAATTATTTTGTACCTTCCTGGGATAGTGATACTCCCGAGGGAACTTCAATTCAAGTTGAAGCAAGGGTGTTTGTAAAAACTTTGGACGCTAATGGAGTATGGAGTGAAAAGTGGTCAAACTGGCTTTCCTGGGGAAGCTGGGGGACATTTATAAAAAGAGCCTCTGGTACAGGTGTTACTGATGAAACAGCAGCTTATGTTGATACGGATACTTTGACTATAAAGGGTGGTAGTGGGGAAACTGCTAGTAAAATTCAATATAGAATAACATTAAATACTAATAAATCAGGAGTAACTCCTTCAGTTCGTTTAATATCAGGGACAATAAGGAATACTCTTCCTGGTCAAGGGGTTAATAAAGTATTTTCTGATAACCCAGATTTATCTAACTTGAAAGTCCTTGATGTACCACAATTTTCTCAGATGGTCAGAGAGCCTTCAATAGCTAATTCTATATGTAGTGCAACCAGTATTGCTATGATATTAAATTATTATGGAACAAATATATTACCTGAACAATCTGCTTGGGGTGTATATGACTATAAATATGACGGCTTTGGAAATTGGCCCTTCAATACTGCTTATGCCTCAAGCTTTGGGTATAAGACTTATGTTGATTATTCAACAATAGAAGGCTTAAAGAGAGAGATTTATTATGGACATCCTGTTGCAGTTAGCGTGCAGTATAAAAATAGTGCAGATGTAAAGGGAAATTTGCCTGTTGTAGATGGTGCACCAATAGAATCAACTAATGGTCATCTGATTGTTGTATGCGGCTTTACAAAAGAAAATGGAACTGACTATATAGTAATCAATGACTCAGCTGCCGCTAATAATGAGGGAGTTAGAGTAAAGTATAAACTTGATCAATTTAAAGAGGCTTGGGCAAGATCGGGAAATGTGGCTTATATTATTCGTGAAAAGGAGAATGGAGCTGGTTATGGAGCTCCTGTTAAGCTTGATGGTGAGCTTGTTGCGAGTTCTGGAGACAAAAATGAATATATACTAAAATACAATGGTAATGTTATGGATATAAGTAATAATAATGTAAAAACAATAATGATGACATCAGATGGTGGCAAGACATATAAGTATATAGCTCCATCAAAAAAATCAACGATTACAGTAAAAGATAATGAAAAAATCATCCCAACTAACTATATATTCATTACTGGAGAAGGGAAATCATATTCTGCAGAGATAAAATAACTTGCATTCAAAAGTCAATAAAAGGGACAAGGGGGTAAAAATGAGAAAAAAGTTTTTTGTAATATTTTTAGCTTTGATATGTTTAATTACTATAGGTTTTAAATTTTTTACACAGAAAAATGCCTTGTACAGTAAAAATATAACAAATATACAAATTAAAAATACAGCTAGTGAAAAGAAGAGTGAAACAATTGACGAAAAGTTAAAGAAAAAAATAGTATTAATAAATTCAGATAAAGACAAAGATGGTATAAAAGATCAGGAAGATATAGTTCTTGGAGCAAGAAAAGAAGCAAATAAGAAAGTAAAATATAAAGGGGACTATTATGTAGGTGGATATCCTCCGGAGAATGAAGGAGTATGTACTGACTTAGTATGGAGAGCCTTTAAAGATGCAGGGTATAATCTAAAAGATATGGTAGATGAGGATATAAGAAATCATACTAGTGATTATAAGAGAGTTGAGGGAAAACCAGATCCTAATATAGATTTTAGAAGAGTGCCTAATCTTTATGTATATTTTAAAAAATATGCAACTAGTCTTACTATTGAATTAAAACCTAATGATATAGAGAATTTAAAGGAATGGCAGCCGGGGGATATCATAACCTTTGATCACAGTGAGCACATAGCTATAGTTTCTGATAAAAGGAGAGCAGATGGGGTTCCGTATATAATACATAATGCACCGCCTTATGCTAGAGAAGGTGATGAAATTATGTACTGGATGCCAAAAATAACAGGTCATTTTAGATTTCCAAAATAAAGTCTCAAAGTTTAATGGTTAGCAAGGCGTACCTAAGGTACGCCAAGGGCCTTCAGGAATTTTATGAGCGCAGCAAATTTACTCTACCTAAAGGTATAGGAGTAGAATTAAGCAGACAAATTATTATCTATTTTTGGCCTGTATTCAGCAGGAAGTTTTTTTATCAAAGCCCAAACCAAAACTGATGATATAACCTTGTCTATAATATTTCCTGTAATTCTTGGAATAAAGGCTGAAGTGAAAATATCTGCACCAGATTTTCTAAGCCAGAATACTAAAAAGTCATTTCCAGAACCTGTAACCCCTCCATATAGCCAAACAGCAATAGGAGAACCTATTAGTGGGCAGACAACTGAAAGAATAAGTCCTGTTACCACAGCTGTGATTATGCCGTAGCCATATTTTTTAGCTATGTAGCCTACTAATAATCCGACAACTACGTTTACTAAGAAAAACGGAATATCCTTAGGACTAAAAATCATTCCTGTAATAATATTAGACGCTGCACCAACAGCAGCACCATACCAAGGACCAAAATATACTGCAGCAAAGATTGTGCCTATTGTGTCAAGAAAAATTAGAGGGATTTTTAGTTGTCCAACTAATGTTCCTAATACAATATTTATTGCAGCTGCAAATGCACAAAGTATAAGAGCAAAGGTTTTTTTATTTTTCATGTTTTTACCTCCGTTTTACATCGGTGTATAATTATTGCATTTAGTAAAGTATAATATAATAATTTTGAAAATTAAAATAGATATTATTTATAATACTAGATTAGTCTATTTAGAAAAATGATAGAAAAGTTTTTAATTTTTGAAACTAAACTATCCTAGATGTTGTATGATATTTGGTAAAGGGGATGAAGCTTATGAAAAGAACAAAAAATATTGTAATTTTAAGTCACTGTATATTAAATGTTAACTCAAAAGTAGAAGGATTATGTGAATTTGGCAACATATCCAATAGATTAATAAAATATTTAATGGACAATGATTATGGAATAATTCAACTTCCATGTCCCGAACTTACCATGTACGGTATAAAAAGATGGGGACATGTTAAAGAACAATTTGAAAATCCATATTATAGAAAACATTGTAGAAAGTTATTTGAGCCAATACTAGAACAAATAGAAGATTATATTAGTAATGGATACAAAATAGAGACACTGATAGCTGTAAAAGGCAGCCCCAGTTGCGGACATAATTTAACATGCTCTTCACCTGTATGGGGAGGAGAATTTATGGGTAAGGAAGATATTGAAAAAAAGATAAACGATTTAAAGACTATAAATAAGTCAGGTGTCTTTATGGAAGAAATAGAACAGATGCTGATTAAGAAAAATATAAAAATAAATATTATAGATATGGATGAAGAAAATGAAGATATAACCATGAAGAATATAACAGAGTTGTTAGGTAACATAGAGATAAAATAAGCTCCATCAAAAGGCAATCGATAAGGAGTTTGCATACTATGTTTCTCTCTTTCAAAAATTGGTTTATTTGTGATATAATACACATAAATCGTTGAAAGGTAGGTTAAGAGTTATGGGAGTAGGAACATTTCGTGCATAGCAAAGGCTATTGCACTATATAATTAAATATTGTATATAGCCTTTGCAAGTCCTAAACAATTTATTATTTAGGAGGTATGCAAATGGGCTATGTTAAAGCTGACGAAGTATTGCCAATAGAAATATTAAAGCAAATCCAGAACTATGTTCAAGGTGAAATAATATATATTCCTAAGGAAACATATAATAAAAAATCTTGGGGAGAAAATACAAATACAAAAGAAATATTGAACAAACGAAACGAACAAATTTATGAAGATTATAAAAAGGGATTTTCTGTTCTTGAGCTTTCTGAAAAATATTTCTTAGTTGAAGAAAGTATAAGGCGAATACTTAGAAAAAAAAATAAAGAAAATTCTTATTAGTAAAAAGTGTGTTGTGCGTACAACACGCTTTTTTTATAAACATTTATGTTGTAGTAACAAGTAAAACAACTTGTTAAAATTAGATACAGATATTCACATAATGGGAGGTGCAAGATGGTGATTCTTGAAATGGAAAACATACAGAAAAGCTTTGGGGAAAATATATTGGTTCATTTCTCTAAATTAGTAATCAATAAAAACGACCGTATTGGTCTTATAGGACTAAATGGAAGTGGAAAAACTACTCTGCTGAAAATAATTTCAGGTGATACTGATATAGATACTGGCATAGTAAAAAAATATGGAGAAATTTCTTATTTCAAACAATTTGATACCTTTAATAACACAGCAGAAAGAAAATTATTAAAAGAATTTGAGGTTCAAAAAAAGAGGATGATAACTTTGTAAGTGGTGGCGAGAAAACTCGTTTACGACTTGCAGAAGCACTTAGCAAATCGGTACATTTGATTTTATTAGATGAACCTACCTCTAATCTTGATTTAAATGGAATTGAATTATTAAAAAATAAGTTATCTAATATAGATTCTTTTGTGTTGATTACCCATGATACGGAATTACTCAATCAAGTGTGCAATCGTATCATAGAAATTAGAAATAACACATTATACGATTACCAAGGGAATTTTGATGATTATAAAACACAAAAAGAATTAGAACTTGAAACTCAAAAAAGTGAATATTTAAATTATATAATAGAGAAAAAAAGGTTAGAAGAAGCTTATGTAAACAAGAAAGAAAAAGCAGCAAAAATAACAAAAAAGCCAAAAAAGATTAGCAATTCAGAATATAAAACAAGAAATTATGTAGCCACAAGTAGGTCAAATGATGGCAGGCAAAAAAGTATGCAGAAATCAGCTAAAGCTATTCAATCAAGATTAGAACATTTAGAAGTAAAAGAGAAACCAATTAAGCAAGCACAAATAAAATTAAATTTTAGCTTAACTAATCCACCTAAAAATAGAATTATCATAAGATCAGATAACTTGTCATTTTCATATTCTAATAAGACAATTTTTAAAGATACCTCATTTATGATAAAAAATGGAGAAAAAATAGCTATAATTGGGGAAAACGGAAGTGGGAAAACTACTTTATTAAAACTTATTGAAAAGAGATTTCCTTCTATTCAAATTGTACCTAAAGTCAAGATTGGATTTGTTTATCAAGAATTTGAAAATTTGAGTGAAAAAAAGACTATTTTAAAGACTGTTATGGAAAGTAGTATTCAAACAGAAAGTGTTGTTAGAAATACTTTGGCAAACTTGCTATTTAACGATTATGATATAAATAAAACTGTTTCTGTTTTGAGTGGTGGAGAAAAAATCAGATTATCTCTGGCAAAACTATTAGTTTCAGAGGTTAATGTCCTTATTCTTGATGAACCTACTAACTATTTAGATGTTCCATCAGTAGAAGTATTGGAACGTGTATTGAAATACTATGAGGGAACAGTAATTTTTGTATCCCATGACAAAAGATTTATAAATACATTGGCTACTAATATTTTCGAACTATCCGAACAGAAAATAAAATATTTTGATGGTAGCTTAAAGGATTATAATAGCTATAAGTTAAATAGAAAAAATGTTGTTCCAGCAGAAAAAACATTACTTGAGCTAAAAAGAATACAAATAGTAGAAAAAATATTATCAGCAACACCTGATGAAAAAGAAAAATTAGACAAAGAATACTTTGAAATAGTTAAACAACTAAGTATGCTTCAAAACAAATAAGGAAGTGAAAGTTAATTTTCCCTCACTTCCTTTGCTTTATAAATTCAATAGAGTAACAATTTATTACTTTTGATCTTCAAATCCATTTCTGATAACTTTATATTCACCAGTTTCCACATTTAAATCATAAACGCTAAAATTTGTCTTTATATCAAATCCGTCATAATGCACAGCAATGTTTAGTGAGGCTGAGCCTTCTTCACCACTTACTATTCGGTGAAAAACTCCTTTTGACCAAACTAAAATTGCGCCGCCTTCATAAATAAGTTCTCCATTTTTTAATATTTTATCAGGAGTTACAGTAAAGTGTTCTACTTTACCATGTTCTTTAGTATAAATGTCAACTTCTCTACGACCATGAAGAACTATTAAATTGTCATCTTGATGTTGGTGCATATACCATGGGTGATCCACATCTCCTACTGGACCAGGTGAAACTGCTGCTTTTTTATGGATTACTCTATCAATAGAATCAATCTTTGAAACCATATCCATAGGAAATAAATCAAAAGTTACACCTGGTGTATTACGAAAATTTCTTAGCTTAATGATTTTATACATGCCTTTAACTTCTTCAATGATGTTTGACATAATAACTCCTTTCTAATATAGGTTATTATTAATAAGGTTCTAGAATTATGGAAAGACATAGACAATACTTATGCAAAGTCTTTAGTACTTCAAAATTATATGCAAAATCTTCAAAATACATACCAACTATATTTGTAAAGCAGTTTAAGGATAGCGGAGTAGCAGGAGAATAAAATGTTTTTCTAATAAGATATCGGTCAATTTAGTAGTATCTGAAAAAGTACTTGACTTGGAGTTAACTCCAAGTGGTAGAGTTTATATAGCAGGAGTGAACGCACTTGTCTGCATTAACAAAATTATTCCAGAAAATAAGTAAAAATCAAGGGGGAAATATAGATATGGAAAAGAAAAAATTAGGATTTGGATTTATGCGTTTACCAGTAAAGAGTCAGGATGATCCAGAAAGCATTGATATGGATACATTAAATAAAATGGTAGATACTTTTTTAGAAAGAGGCTTTACTTATTTTGATACAGCTTATATGTATCATATGGGTAAGAGTGAGATAGCTATTAGAGAGGCTTTAGTAAAACGACATAATAGAGATAGTTTCACCTTAGCGACAAAATTACCAACAATGTTTTTAAAAACAAAAGAGGATCAAGAAAGAATTTTTAACGAGCAGTTAGAAAAATGTGGTGTAGATTATTTTGATTACTATCTTCTTCACAATCTTGGTGTAACAAATTATGAGACAGCAAAAAAATTTGATAGTTTTGCATTTGTTCAGGAAAAGAAAAAAGAAGGGAAAATTAGACAGGTTGGATTTTCTTTTCATGATAATGCGGATTTATTAGATGAAATTTTGACAGCACATCCGGAAGTAGAGTTTGTTCAATTACAGATTAACTATTTGGATTGGGATAATGAGAGCATTCAATCAAGGAAATGCTACGAAGTAGCAAGAAAACATAATAAACCGGTTATTGTTATGGAACCTGTTAAAGGCGGTACCCTTGCGAAAGTGCCTGAAAAAGCAGAGCAATTATTTAAAGAATATCATCCTAATATGTCTATACCATCCTGGGCTATTCGTTATGTTGCAAGCCATGAGGGAATTATGATGGTATTAAGTGGGATGTCTAGCATGGAGCAGTTACTGGATAACATAGGATATATGCAAGAGTTTAAGCCTTTTGTACAGGAAGAATATGATATTGTAAAAAAGGCTGTGGAGATTATTAACGAGGCAATTGCTATTCCATGTACAGCTTGCCAGTACTGTGTAGAGAAATGTCCGAAAAACATAGATATTCCGAAGTATTTTGCATTATACAATACAGAAAAACAATCTTTGAAGACCGCGTTTTCTATACAAAGACTATATTACGATAACTATACAAAAACACGTGGTAAGGCATCAGAATGTATCGGATGTAAGCAGTGTGAAAGAAGTTGTCCACAGCATATTGAGATCACAAAAGGTTTAAAGGATGTGGCTGATACCTTTGAAACAGAACTTCCTCCCCGCAGATAGAAATTATTTTTAATTCAGAGAAAAACATCTTGACTTGGAGCTAACTCAAAGTGATATGCTTAGTTAGGGGGTGTGTAATTTGGAATATCGAATTTTAGGAAGAACAGGAATTAAAGTAAGTGCCATTGGTATTGGCGGTGAAGGATTTGAAAATAAAAGTTATGAAGATTGCGAAGCAATTATTGATTGTGCAATTAAAGAAGGTATTAATTTTATTGATATATATAATTCAAATCCTGAAGTTAGAAGTAATGTTGGTAAAGCGTTAAGTAAATATCCTAGAAGCAGTTTTATTATTGAAGGACATTTATGTTCCACTTGGGATAGGGGACAATATAGACGTACTAGGGATTTTAATGAAGTTGTTGATGCATTTGAAGATTTTTTAGCTAGAATGCAGCTAGACTATGTGGATGTAGGGATGATTCATTATGTTGATGATCAAAAAGATTTTGATAACATTTTTAATGGAGAAATAATTAAATATGCAAAAGGACTAAAAGAAAAAGGAATTATTAAATCCTTAGGAATATCAACACATAATACAGACATTGCCTTTAAAGCAGTGGAAACAGGAATAATTGATGTAATTTTATTTAGCATCAATGCTGCTTATGATATGTTACCAGCTACTGAGGATGTATACGAACTATTTGAAGAAAGCACTTTTAAAGACAGGACTTATGAAGGTATTGATCCAAAACGTGATAGGTTATACAGAACCTGTGAAAATGAGGGCGTTGCTTTAACTGTTATGAAAGGATATGCTGCTGGAGTGTTATTAAGTAGCAAACAATCGCCTTTTGAAAAAGCACTGACACCAGTGCAATGTTTACATTACTGTTTAACTAGACCGGCAGTTGCTTCCGTAATGGTTGGAGTATCTAATACAGATCAAGTACTTGCAGCGACTGCTTATGCCACTGCAAGCAATAAAGAAAAAGATTATAGTGAAGTTCTTGCAAATGCTCCAAGAAGTTCATTTAGCGGACATTGTATGTATTGTGGGCATTGTGCCCCATGCTCAAAAAAGATAGATATTGCATCAGTAAATAAATATTTAGATTTAGCGTTAATTCAAGAAGAGATTCCTGAAACATTAAAGAATCATTATGACTTATTAGAACAGCACGGAAGTGAGTGCATAGAGTGTGGGCTATGTATGAAAAACTGTCCATTTGGTGTAGATATTATTAATAAGATGAAACAGGCAGTTAAACTGTTTGGTAATTAAACAAAGGAGGTGCTTTTCTATGACGATTGCGGAAGTAAGTAAAAGATTTAACCTTTCAGCAGATACGCTGCGATATTATGAGCGAATTGGTTTAATTCCATCAGTGAATCGAAATGCAAGCGGAATCAGGGACTATACAGAAGAAGATTGTAATTGGGTTAATTTTATAAAATGTATGCGTAGTGCAGGACTTTCTATTGAAGTCTTAGTAGAGTATGTAAGTATGTTCCAGCAAGGAACTTCTACAATCAAGGCTAGAAAAGAACTTTTGATAGAACAACGTAGTCAGCTTGCTGAAAAAATTAAAGAAATGCAGCAAACCTTGGAACGGTTGGATAAGAAAATTGATGGATATGAAGAAAGAGTATTGATAAAAGAAGGACAATTAAAAAGAACGGATAACTAATAATTGATAAATAGAGAATCAAATGGCGATTTCTCCAAGATTGTCTGGATTATCATTAAAGTTTCTAGATGTTTTTGACAAGATATAAGCTAAAATTCAAATGGTTAGAGGGAGAGATAGACATGAAGATTTTATATTATGATTGTTTCTGTGGAATAAGTGGTGATATGAATATAGCAGCGCTAATAGATTTAGGGGTTCCTAAGGAATATTTAATGCAGGAACTTTCGAAAATGAACTTAAATTCTGAGTATGAAATAGAAATTGAAAGATCTGCCAAACTTGGAATAACAGGAACTAGAGTAGATGTCATATTAAAAGACAAATTAAATGATAAGGAACATAGTTCAGAGCAAGCTTCACATGAGCATAGCCATGAACATACTCATGAACACTCTCATCATCATAGCGATGAAGAGCACCATCATGGTGAAAATAATCATAATCATGAACATAGTCACGGATGGCATGTTCACAATCAAGAGCATCATCATAGAAACTTGAAGGATATAGAGGAAATAATAAATTCAAGTGATTTAAGTGATAAAGTTAAAAAGCTAAGCTTAGATATGTTTATGAAAGTAGCAGAAGCAGAAGCAAAGGTTCATGGAAAAGACTTATATGAAGTACATTTTCATGAGGTAGGAGCTATCGATTCAATTATAGATATGGTGGGAGCGGCTATTTGTTTAGATTATTTAAAAGTTGATAAAATTATTGCATCACCTGTTCAAGTTGGAGGTGGATTTGTTAAATGTGCTCATGGACTAATGCCAGTTCCAGCTCCAGCGACGGTAGAAATATTAAAGAATATTCCTATAAAAACTGGTATAGTGCAGTTTGAAACAACCACTCCTACTGGGGCTGCAATACTGGCAACAAATGCTCAGGAATTTACTCAAAAGCTTGATTTTTCAATTAAGAAGATAGGTTACGGAATAGGTCATAAAGATTTAGAAATTCCAAATGTATTAAGAGTTTATTTGGGAGAGGCAGGAAATATAAATGATTAATAATGATAAATATAATGAGTTAGTAAAATACCTTAAAGGTTTAGGAAAAGTAGTATTAGCATTTTCCGGAGGAGTAGACAGTACTTTTTTACTTAGAGTATCAAAAGAAGCTCTTGGTGATAATGTAAAGGCGGTGACAATCTTATCACCATATATTCCAAAGTGGGAAATAGCAGAAGCTAAAGAACTGGTAAAAGAGTTAGGTGTACAGCATGAAATTATAGAAGCACCAATTATTGATTCAATTAAATTTAATCCAGAAGATAGATGTTATCTTTGCAAAACTGCAGTGTTTAGTATGATATTATCTATTGCTAAAGAACAAGGATATGATCATGTAATTGATGGAACTAACTTTGATGATATAAGTGATTATAGGCCAGGTCTTAAAGCCTTAAAGGAATTGGAAGTAAAAAGTCCACTTTTAGAATGCAAATTAACTAAAGCAGAAATAAGAGCTTTTTCTAAAGAATTGGGACTTAATACTTGGGATAAACCACCATATGCTTGCCTTTTGACTAGAATACCTTATGGAAATGAACTAAAGGTAGAGGATTTCGAGAAGATTGAAAATGCAGAGAAATATATGATGAGCATAGGGTTTAGAGCTGTTAGGGTAAGGTGCCATGGAGATTTAGCAAGAGTTGAAGTAGCTAAGTCTGACAGAAGTAAATTATTTGATGAAGAATTTTTAGACACTATTGCTGAAAAGATAAAAGAATGTGGATTTAAATATGTAACATTAGACTTACAAGGATATAGAGTAGGTAGCTTCAATGAAACTATTTCCCAAAATGCTAATTAAGAGAATTAATATTAACATAATTAAAAGGAAATTCAGAAGTATAGAAAAGTTAGTGAAAGAATCTTAGGAGGATTATAAAGCTAATGAATAAAGAAGAAATCAAAAATCTATTAGAGCTCGTTAAAGACGATAGAATAAATATAGAAGAAGCTCTTGAAAAATTAAAAGATTTACCTTTTAAAGATTTAGGGTTTGCTAGAATAGATAATCACAGAGAGATTAGAGTGGGATATCCAGAAGTAATATATTGTGAAGGAAAAACAGTAGAGCAAGTTAGAGATATAATTAAATTTATGCTTACGAAGAATAATAATATATTAGGAACCAGAGCTACAGAAGAAATGTATAATGCAGTAAAAGAAATATGTGATGAAGCGGAATATAATAAGCTTGGAAGAACAATAACTATTATGAAGAAGGAACAGACTCCCACAGAGAACTATATTGCAATTGTCTCAGCAGGTACTTCTGATTTACCAGTGGTAGAAGAAGCTTTTGAAACCGCTAAAATACTAGGTAATAGAGTTGAAAAAATAATTGATGTAGGTGTTGCAGGTATACACAGGATTTTTTCAAGATTAGATGTTATTAGAGGTGCAAAAGTAGTTATAGTGATTGCAGGAATGGAAGGGGCACTAGCTAGTGTTATAGGTGGTCTTGTGGACAAACCTGTGATAGCAGTTCCGACAAGCGTTGGTTATGGAGCAAACTTTGGAGGAGTTGCAGCTTTATTGTCCATGTTAAATAGTTGTGCTAGTGGTGTAAGTGTAGTAAATATAGATAATGGATTTGGTGCAGCATATAATGCTAGTATAATTAACAAGTTATAAGGTTCGGATAGAGAGAAATTAATATTTTTGTATTAGAGGAGAAGATTATGAGACAGAATGCTAAATCTGCAATAATTGACTCATTTAAACAATTATTAAACAAGAAATATATAGATAAAATTACAGTGAAGGGAATTTGCGAACATTGTGATCTAAACAGGCAGACTTTTTATAATCACTTTACTGATATTATGGACGTTTTTAAATTCATATTTTTTGAGGAATTATCAATAGAAATTGCGCAAAATAGAACCTTTGAAAACTGGGGTGGTGGGTTCCTGGCTACAATGAATTATCTGAAGAAAAATTCGAAAATGATTTTACATGTATATAAATCTTCTTATTGGACTGAAGCCAATACCTACTTTACAAATCTTTCCAACAGGTTGCTGGACGATGTGGTTGAAGAGTGTGTTGAAAAAATGGGAGTAAAATTAAAGGAGAAAGATCAAAAGTTCATCGTTAATTTTTATAGACATGTGTTTAATGGGTTGATGATAGACTGGGTAAGTGAAGGAATGAAAGAGGAACCAGAAATTATACTTAAAAAGCTTTTGATCATGATAACAGGAAGTATTCCTCGCTCTGTGGCTGCCTTTGTAAAAGAAGAAATAAAAAAATAATTTTCGCAGAAAGAAGAAGGTGTTCAAAATAGACACTTTCTTTTTTGTCTATTGAAGATTGTTTTACAGAAATTGTAAAATGAATTTAATAGAACACTAACTGTTTATATTAAGGAGGTTACGACATGTTTATTTTTAATTACACCAATGGCGCATCAGCACTAAGTGTATGGGGTGTTTGGGTAATTGTTTTTGCTGCACTCTTTGGCTTTAATGAAATAGCGCGCAGATGGAAATATGTTGGTTTTTTCTGTTTTGTTATTTTACCGATAATACTATCAATATTATGGTTTACGGTATTAAGTGACACAACTTATACAGACTGGTTCCATTTGGCAAAGGTGTATTCTTCTACAGCTGGATGCATAGGTTTTTGGTGCATCAGACATGTTAAATGGAAAAATAAATTCACAGGTAAAGAATGGAGATTATCTGATAAAAAATGGGCTTTATGTTTCCCACCACTTATCCTTACTATCAACATTATCGAGGCAGTACTTCGCGATTTCCAGGTTGGTATCCAATATCCAACGGGAGGGAATTTAGTAGACGAAGCTATGTATGTGCTTGGTGGTCCCTGGAATTTCATGAATGGTATAGCAGGTATCCTAAACATCATAACTATAACCGGATGGTTTGGAATTTGCATAAAAAAATGTACTGCTAAAGATGGCAGCAAAGATATGCTGTGGCCTGATATGCTGTGGTTTTGGATAATAGCTTATGATTTATGGAATTTTGCTTACACATATAATTGCCTGCCAGGTCATGCTTGGTATTGCGGTTTTGCTTTACTATTAGCTCCAACCCTTTGTGCATTTACTGTGGGAAAAGGAGCGTGGCTGCAGCATCGTGCACAAACTCTGGCCATATGGTGTATGTTTGCACAGACATTCCCATCATTCATTGATAAGGGTGCCTTTGCGGTTTCGTCATCCTACAATACGGTGCCATTATTTGCATTTAGTTTCGCAGCATTAGCTGCAAATATAGCAGTACTTGTTTATATGATTTACAAAGTAGTTAAAACGAAGAGAAATCCTTATCTTAGCGAGCTTTACACAGATTTGAAAGGATATAAGGAAGTCAAAGCACTTGCAGAACAAAGATCATTACAACAGGATAATGTTTTTTATCATTAAATCAGAATTTATAGCCATAATTAGGGAAATTGGCTTTTGTTTATTATCCTTAGAATAAATACAAGTAAAAATAAAACTTAGGATCAAATGGAGGGGAATTATATGGATACATTTAAAGTTCTTGAGATTAAGCAAAGTGTTTTTGAGAATAATGATCGACGAGCAGATTTGCTTAGGGGAGAATTAAAAAAAGATAAGACCTTTTTATTGAATCTGATGTCATCACCAGGTTCCGGTAAAACAACAACTGTTTTAAGAACTATTGAAGCTTTGAAAGATGAACTGAATATTGGCGTTTTAGAAGCGGATATCGACTCAGATGTCGATGCTCATATTGTTGCTCAGACCGGGGCTAAGGTAATCCAATTGCACACAGGTGGGATGTGTCATCTTGATGCAGATATGACAAAACAAGGTCTACTGGGACTGGGAACAGAAGGTGTTGATTTTGTCATCTTAGAAAATGTAGGAAACTTGGTTTGTCCAGCGGAATTTGACACTGGTGCATCAAAAAATGCCATGATTTTAAGTATACCAGAGGGAGATGATAAACCTCTGAAATATCCTTTAATGTTTTCTATTGTTGATGTTTTATTAATTAACAAGATCGATGCAATAGGTACTTTTGATTTTGATTTTGAGGCGGTTAAAGAACGTGTAAAAAAATTAAACCCTAATATTAAGGTTATTCCAATCTCTGCTAAAACTGGCGAAGGAATTGATGCATGGGTTAAGTGGATACGTACGGAGGTTAAAAATTGGAATGAAGAATAGTACCATAATTAAACTTTATTTGGAGGGGAGTAAATATGGTAAAACAAAAAGTACTCGAACTGGCGAATAAGATTGCTGGTGGGATTACTGGTGGGTTAGTAAAAGTAACGCCAAAAGACCCAGAATATAGAATTATGGAGCCGGTTGTTACGAATGAAATGGCAGAAGTGGCACTTTGCCTGGAGTTTCGCAAACCTAAAAGCGTAGAAGAAGTTGCTGCTCTCTGTGGTAAACCTGTGGAGGAAGTAGAGCGGATTCTATTCCAATTGGCGGTTGATGGTGTTATTAAATTAGAACCAGAAAATGGTGTTAACAAATATTTTCTTGAACTCTTTGTTCCTGGTGTCATGGAATACATGGTTGTGAATAAGGAAAATGTTAATAAGTATCCAGTAATTGCTGAGTGCTTTGAAGAATATACAAGAAAAGTAGGTGGGATGTTGGCAGGAAATGTTCCTCCAGGGCTAGGGATAATGCGAGTTATTCCCATACAAAGTGCCATCGAGGGCGATACCAGAAGGGCTTCTTATGAGGAAATTGCAGACCTTCTAAATAAACATGACACTTTCTCTGCTACAGATTGTGCATGTCGTGTAGTCAGAAGAACCATGGGCGAAGGATGTGGACATACAATTGAAGAGATGTGTATTCAGCTTGGTCCCGCTGCTGATTTTTATATTCGTACAGGAAGAGGCAGACGCATTACCAGGAAAGAGGCCTTTGCCATTGTTAAACAAGCAGAAAAAGAAGGTATGGTACATCAGATACCGAATGCAAACGGACCGGGAAAAACCCTCGCCATTTGTAATTGCTGTGGTTGTTCTTGCTTAGCCTTAAGAAATGCAAATCTTTTTAGAAGCCCTGATTTTGTTCGGTCAAACTATGTAGCACAAGTGGATCGGGATAAATGCGTTGCTTGCGGAGAATGTGTGGAAAATTGCCAGGTCAATGCATTAACATTAGGCGAAAATTTATGTACCAACAAAAACCCTGTCACTTTGAAAGAAAGAGAAACGCCATATGATACGGAGTGGGGACCAGACAAATGGAATCCTGATTATCGACATAGAAAAGTTGTTGCTGAAAGCGGAACAAGTCCCTGTAAATCTGAATGCCCAGCTCACATAGCTGTTCAAGGGTATATTAAGATGGCAGCTCAAGGAAGGTATAGTGAAGCACTAGAGCTTATTAAGAAAGAAAATCCATTCCCAGCAATCTGCGGACGTATTTGTCCAAGAAATTGTGAATCTGCTTGCACAAGATCAAGTGTGGATGAGCCGATTGCCGTTGATGATATCAAAAAATTTATTGCAGACCAGGATTTAAATTCTGATCAACGCTTTGTACCTGAAAAGAAAGCGCAAAGGCCAGAAAAAATTGCTGTAGTGGGTGCAGGACCTGCGGGACTTTCTTGTGCTTATTTCCTAGCTGTTGATGGATACCAAGTAACAGTGTTTGAAAAGCAGAAGGTGCTTGGTGGTATGTTAACACTTGGAATTCCATCCTTTAGATTAGGAAAAGAAATAATAAATTCCGAAATTGAAGTTTTAAAAGAATTAGGAGTGGAATTTAAAACAGGTGTTGAGATTGGCAAGGATGTTACCCTTCATGAACTCAGAAGACTTGGCTACAAAGCATTTTATATAGCAATTGGTGCTCAATCTGGCAAAAAACTGGGATTAGAGAGTGAAGAAGCCAAAGGCGTAATGACTGGTGTAGACTTCTTACGTAAAGTAAACCTAGGTGAGGATTTAAAAATAGAGGGAGAAGTTATCGTCATTGGTGGAGGAAATGTTGCTATTGACGTTGCCAGGACTGCTGAGAGAATTGGTGATTTACAAATAGATATGTATTGTTTGGAAAACCGGGAAGAAATGCCTGCCCTTGAGGAAGAAATTGATGAAGCACTGCTAGAGGGTATTACCATCAACAATTCCTGGGGGCCAAAGCGAATACTTCAAGAAAATGGACGTGTTGTAGGTGTAGAATTTAAAAAATGCCTTTCTGTCTTCGATGAAAATGGAAAGTTTAATCCTGGATTCGATGAAAATGAAACTAAGATCGTTAAGGCAAACAATGTCCTGATTTCAGTAGGTCAGGGAATCGATATGGGTGGATTATTAAAAGACTCTAAAATAGAATTAAATCCAAATAAGACAGTAAAAGCTGATCCTCTTACTTTCAAAACAGAAGAGTTAGATGTATTTGCTGGCGGAGATGTGGTAACAGGTCCTAAGTTTGCTATTGATGCCATTGCTTTAGGTAAGCAAGGCGCGATTTCAATTCATCGTTATGTACATGGAGATAATTTGACAATAAGTCGTGAGAGAGAATACCATCCTCTTGATAAGAAAAACTTAAACCTTGACGGCTATGACCGCCTACCTAGACAAAGAGCACCTCATGTAGATGGAAACAACAAATCAAAACAAAGCTTTAAGGATTTGCGTACTACATTTACAGAAGAACAAGTAAAGAAGGAAACAGGGCGCTGCCTTGGTTGTGGAGCTGTGGTTGTGGATGATTATCAATGTGTAGGATGTGGAGTTTGTACTACTAAGTGTAAATTTGACGCGATTTCATTGGTAAGGAAATATGATAGTGCTGGAGTAGAGTTGAAAGAAATGAAATCCACTATTATAAAATATGCCATCAAACGGAAAGGAAGAATTGTAGTCAAAAAGGTAAAAAAATCCTTGAAATCAGTTTTCTTCGGAGAAAAAGGCAAGACAGAATAATTAATATAATTATACGAAGTAAAAGACGAGAGAGCGACAGTTCTCCCGTTCTTTATACTTTGTCAAGAGAGGTGAGTTCATTTGCATGAATTGGGAGTTTTGATTGAAGTCATTGAAACTGTCGAAAATTTCTCAAGAAAAAATTCATTAACAAAAATTGATACATTGGTTCTCCAAATTGGTGAGCTTTCATCGATAATTCCAAGATATATTGAAGCCTGTTATCCAGCTGCAGTGGATGGTACATTGCTGAAGGATACGAAATTAAAAATTGAGATATTACCAGGCAATGCTATTTGCGGAAAGTGTAATAAAGTTTTTAATCTCATTGCGAATAATAACACATGCCCAAACTGCGGAAATAGACACTGGGAGTTATTATGTGGAAAAGAATTTATGATTAAGGAAATCATTGCGTGTTAAAAAGATGTCATTAGGTTAGATACAGTGAACTGGTGCAGGGGAAATTTCGAGAGGGCGTTCCATACTCGACTACAATAAGTAAATGAAATCATTATTTAAATAAGCATTTATAAATATAAAGGAAGTATACTATTTACAATAATCAGTGGTATATGTATAATAGTACTATATTTTGTAAAGACTAATGTTAATAATTGCGTTGAAAGAGAAGAGTATATAGAGATTGATTTAAAGCGAGTTAGGGATGGTGGAAGCCTAATTTGATTCTATAGAAAGAAGCTCTGGAGCGTAAACTGAAAACTTTATTGTGTAGTAGGTTTAGGGTATTCTCCCCATATAGAGATAATGAGTGGATTAAGTTTACTTAATCAATTTAGGTGGTAACGCGGAATTAACTTTCGTCCTATGATTTTAGGATGAAAGTTTTTTATATTTATACAGCTTTTAGGAGGTAGAAGAATGGGTTTGGGAAAATTAGATAATATAATATTTCTTAATGTTGATAAGAAACCAGAATATTATATTAAAAAATATCCAAAAAGAAATTTAAAAGAAGGTGCAAAGGTTACTAGATATGCGCCATCACCAACAGGGTTTCAACATATCGGAGGAGTATTTGCAGCTTTAGTAAATGAAAGATTAGCAAATCAAAGTGAAGGTATTTTCTATTTAAGAATAGAGGATACAGATCAAAAAAGAGAAGTTGAAGGTGCAATTGAAGATACAATTAAAACAATGCATAACTTTGGAATGGATTTTAATGAAGGTATGACAGGACAAGAAACTTCTAGGGGTGAATATGGTCCATATAGACAAAGTGAAAGAGCAGAAATATATAAGACTTTTGCTAAGGATTTGGTTGCTAAGGAATTGGTTTATCCATGTTTCTGTACTCCTGAGGAATTAACAGCTTTAAGAGAAAAGCAAATAGCTGAAAAAATAACACCAGGATATTATGGAGAATATGCTAAGTGTAGAAATTTAACTCCAGAAGAAGCTATAGCTAAAATAGAAGCAGGCGAAGAGTACATATTAAGATTAAAATCACCAGGAAACATAGAAACTAGGGTTGAGTTCCATGATTTAATAAAAGGAGATATATCATTCCCAGAAAATAATCAAGATATCGTTATAATCAAGGGTGATGGATTACCAACATACCATTTTGCACATGCTGTAGACGATGCTTTAATGAGAACTACTCATGTTATAAGAGGAGAAGAGTGGTTATCATCATTACCTATACACGTTCAATTGTTTGGTATATTAGGTTTTGAAAGACCACAATATGCTCATATCCCAACAATAATGAAAAATGATAATGGTTCAAAGAGAAAATTATCAAAGAGAAAAGATGCTGAAGCTGCTGTTTCTTATTATAATGAAGTTGGATATCCAACGATTTCAGTTATCGAATATTTATTAAATATCATAAACTCAAATTTTGAAGAGTGGAGAGAAGAAAATCCTACAGCTGATTATCATGAGTTCCAAGTAGACTTAGACAAAATGAGCAAATCAGGAGCTTTATTTGATATAGTAAAATTAAATGATGTAAGTAAAAATGTTATTTGCAAAATGAAAGCAGATGTAGTTTACGTTAACTATGTAGCTTGGGTAAAAGGGTTCGATACAGAAATGTATGAATTAGTTACAGCTAATGAAAAAATGTCTAAAGAAATATTTAATATAGATAAAGAGGGTTCAAAACCAAGAAAAGACTATGCTAAGTGGGATGAAGTAAAAGAAAAAGTCTTCTATTTCTTTGATGAATTATTCTACAAAGAAACTGCTGAACAAGTTGAATTACCAAAGACATTAACATTAGAATCAGCAAAAGAAATAATAAAAGTATACATGAATAAATACAATGTTAATGCTACTAGCCAAGAGGAATGGTTTGAAAATTTAAAAGCAATTGGTTTAGAGTTAGGATACTGTGCAAATAGAAAAGAATATAAAGCAAATCCAGACCAATATAAAGGTATGATTTCAGATGTTGCAGGTGCAGTAAGAGCAGCTTTATCACATAGAAGCAATACACCTGATATTTACACTATTATGAATATATTAGGTCAAGACAAAGTAAAGGAAAGATTTGAAAAGTTTTTAGAAGTATAAGTATATAAAAGGCAAGTTTAAAACTTTTTTTATTTTCATTTGTAAATCGTACTTCCTTTCAAAATTGATTTTTATTTTAGAAGCTACTATAATATTATGGTAATAGATGTAATAATTCAAGTGCATAATTTTTGTTATATACTAACAAAAATATAATAAGGAAAAAGCAAATAGAATAACTGAAAGCATTGTAAAGTAATTTAAAGATAGTGATTTAGTAGAAGAATAATACAAGGATTAATACAAAAAAGGTAGATCTATGGATGGTGGAACATACGATAGGTAAATGCGAAGTTTACTAAAATTGGATGAGGAAATTAAATTGATTAACTTACCATGTAAGGTTTAATGTGGTAAGTTTTATTTAATTGGTATAAAATATATATAATGCAGAATAGCAAGTTAAAATAAATTAATAAGAATGAAGCTACAAAATGCGGCATCAAATATCGAGTAGGGTCATTGTAAAAAAGATATTATTGAATTGGGAGTGAGAAGATTGGATTGGGTTGAAAGATTGAATGAATCAATAAACTACATAGAGAAAAATCTTGCCGGTGAAATATCCTATGAAGCTATTTCAAAAATTGCTGGATGTTCTGTTTATAATTTTCAAAGGATGTTTTCATATATAGCAGACAAGCCATTATCTGAATATATAAGAAGCAGACGTTTAACCATGGCAGCCTTTGATTTATTAAATAGTACAGAAAGAATAATTGATATTTCTTTAAAGTATGGATATGAATCTCAAGATTCATTTACTAGGGCATTTAAAAATTTTCATGGAGTACTGCCTTCAAGTGTTAGGAACGGAACAGTTCAATTGAAATCCTGTCCTAAGCTCTCCTTTCAAATTACAATAAAAGGAGAAAATCATATGAATTATCAAATTGAACAATGGCCTGCATTTAGAGTAATGGGAGTATCACACAAAGTAAAAACATCAACAGCATTTGAAGTAATTCCGCAGATTTGGGAAAACTCATGGAAGGATGGAACTATGAAAATGTTCTTTGAAAAATTTCCTGACTATAGACCTTCAGGAGTTTTAGGAATTGCTCAAGGTGGACAATGGGGCGAAGCAGAGGAAATGGAATATATTGTAGCAGTAACAAATCATGTTGATGTACCAGATTGCAAACATGTTCCAGTACTTGAAGGAATGAAGGAATTTTCTTATCCTGCTGCAACATGGGCAATTTTTGAAGCTAATGGAGAATTACCAGAGGCAACACAGAGGGTTTATAAACAGTTTTACGGAGAATGGCTTCCTAATTCAGGATATGAGTTAGATGATCTTCCAGTTATTGAGTGCTATATGCAGGAAAATCATTAAGAGATCTGGATTGCTGTTATTAAAAAATAGAGAAAAGAGAAAGAAGCATGCATTATTTATAAGTTTAAAAAGTATTGATTAAGATAAAAAGCTCACTTGAGAACACAAGCATAGAAATTGAGTTCATGAAGGAGATTTAGTAAAGTTTATTAAATTATTAATTATATAGTATAATATATAGTAAAGGAAGTGGTAATAGATGAGAATTTTAGTTGTGATTCCATTAAATGAAGAAGAAAAAGAAAAACTTCAGTCAAAAATGCCAGATGCAGAGTATATTTTTATAACTACTGAGGAAATTACTGATGAACTTGTAAAAAGTGCTGATATAATCATTGGGAATGTTCCATCACAATATATAAAGGGAAGTAAAAAGCTTAAATGGCTGCAATTAAATAGTGCAGGTACAGATGGATACTGTGAAGCTGGTGTAATTCCTGAAGGGGCATATCTTACAAATGCCACCGGTGCCTATGGCCTTGCAATATCTGAACACATGTTAGGGCTAGTACTTGAAATTAAGAAAAAGCTAAATCTATACTATAGAAATCAGATGGAACATATATGGAAGGATGAAGGAAATGTTACTTCAATAGAAGGAAGCACTACACTAGTTGTGGGACTTGGTGATATTGGAGGAGATTTTGCCAGAAAAATGAAGGCACTTGGAAGTTATACAATAGGTATAAAAAGGACTAAAGGAGAAAAGCCAGAATATATTGATGAATTATATACAATGGAAGACTTAGATGCTCTTTTACCTAAAGCAGATATAGTGGCTTTATCTCTTCCAGGAACAAAGGATACTCACCATTTATTTAATAGGGATAAATTTAACTTGATGAAGAAAGATGCGATTATTATTAATGTAGGAAGAGGAAATTGCATATGTACTGAGGATTTGTGTGATGCCCTTGAAAATAGAATTATTAGTGGAGCAGGCCTTGATGTAACAGAACCAGAACCATTACCTTCTGAACATAGACTATGGGATGCACCAGGAGTTGTTATTACTCCGCATATATCAGGATTTTTTCACCTTCCAGAAACTTTGAGAAGAATTGTTAACATAAGTATTGAAAATCTCGAACATTTTAAGAAACAGGAACCATTAAAAAATATAGTTGATTTTGAAACTGGCTACAGGGAACAGAACAAATAGAAGACCTGAGAATTAGCCATGTCAGCAGATTAACTTATTGTGTTAATTCCTTATAGCAAAATAAGTGGACATTATAAAAAGATATCTGAAACGGAATAATCTTTTAGTTATCTGGTAGTAAAATTATAAATCAAATAATCTATTAAAACACTGCATTATTCAGGATTCGTCTCCACAGTTAAAATCCACGAATATATATGACCGTATCAGAAATGGTACGGTTTTTGCTTTTAACAAGTTTCAATTGCATAAAATTAATAATTCTTAATAATTTCCTTAGTAAAATCTTAGTAATTACATTCTATACTGAATCTACAGATCTTTTTAATTAAATAGAGGATTTAATTAATGGAAAGAAAGAACTCAATCACTGTAGTGATGGTGATTTTTCTGATTGCATCAGTAGACAAGTAGAAACTATTATAGGGTCCTACTGATAATTGTATTATAATATGGAAGCCTAAAGGATTTTGAATAAATTTTATAGATCAAGGGAGAAGAAAAATTATGACAGAGAAAATATTAGTTATTGATGATGATATAACAATAAAAAATTTAATTGAGGTCTATTTAAAAAATGAAGGCTATGAGGTAGATAGTGCTTCTAATGGCGAAGAAGCACTAAAACTAATAGAACAGTATAATTATGATTTAGTAATATTAGATATAATGATGCCAAAGCTAGATGGTGTATCTACCTGCATAAAAATTAGAGAAAAATTTGTAATGCCAATAATATTCTTATCTGCTAAAGGTGAGGAACTTGATAAAATACAGGGATTGGCCGTTGGCGCAGATGACTATATTTCAAAGCCTTTTGGTTCTATGGAGCTTTTAGCTAGGGTGAAGGCTCAGTTGAGAAGATATAAAAAGTTTAATAGTACAGCAACTAGTAGAAATATAATTGAAATAGAGGATTTAGTTATCAATACGGATACTCATGAGGTCAATGTAAGAGGAGAGAATGTTAAGCTGACTTCAAAAGAATTTGATATTTTGGAGTGTTTAGCTAGAAATAAGGGAATAGTCTTTTCTGTTCAAAAGCTTTATGAAACCGTATGGAAGGAAAATTTTGCAGTATCAGATACCTCTGTAGTGGTGCATATAACAAACTTAAGACAAAAAATAGAAATTGATCCAAAGTCTCCTCAATATATAAAAACTGTTTGGGGAGTTGGATATAAAATATGAACAAGAATAAAATATTCGATGTTTTGTTAAAATTATTAAAACTTGAATTGATTATTTTTTCTATAAGTAATCTGATAGTTGTAATCATAGATATATATGAAAGCGTGCTTGGAAGTGTCAAAATAGATCCTGCAAGATTTTTAAACCTTAAAGCACTATTGGTACCTATTATGATTTCAATAGTAATAATTTATATATACTCTTATTTCTGTAGGATAAAAAGAATTGATATACTAATGAAAGTAATAGATATTAAGTTATTTTATTTATTAGGAATCCCCTTTTTATTAAGTGCGATTATTGTATTTTTAGGCAATGCATATCGAGAATTGGCTTATATAAATTATAATTTAATAGAAATTAACCAATATACTATAATCTTGTTATTAGTATTTGTAATAATTGCTGTAATTTTATTTTATATCTTAATTAAGATCATAAAAAATAAAGCACTATTTATAAGTAAAGTTGGTTTAAAGCTTATTTTTATAATAGGGATAACTTTTATTGCAAGCATGTTACTTCTTTATACTGTAAGCAAATTTATGGAGAGCTATCTATTGAATTATGGTAATATTAATCCTAAAAAATTTGTTAGAATATATAATACTATTTCTCTAGGTTTTATTGTTGTAGTAATCGTAGCTTTTATTCTAATTATATTAGCTTCTGTGAATAAGTGGGTAGAGTATTTAAATTACATGATCTTAAAACTAAGGAGAATATCAGAAATTCAGTATGCAGACGAAATTGATATTAATGGTAATGATGAGTTTGCAGAGCTTGCAAATAGTATAAATATAATGTCTAAAAGGCTGAAGGATAATTATGAGAGAGAGAAGAAAATTGAGAAGGAGAAAAATAACCTTATAGTTTCTGTTTCACATGATTTAAAGACGCCATTAACCTCCATAATAGGATACTTAGAGCTGTTAAAGAATGAAAAGGTTCAAAGTGATGAAAAAAGAAGTGAGTATGTAGATGTAGCCTATGGAAAATCTATAGCTTTAAAAAAGTTAATTGAGGAGCTTTTTGAATATACTAAAATTGCAAATGATTATGTTTCCTTAGAAAAGGTAAAGTTTAATATAGCAATATTGGTAAATCAAATTCTTGGAGAAGAGACGTTATTCTTTAAAGAAAAGGATATAAATATTGAATTTGAAAGTGAATCAAATGAGATATATTGCGAGATTGATATTGAAAAAATGGTTAGAGTAATAGAAAATGTTGTTAAAAATGCCCAAAAATATAGCTTTCCAAATACCAACTTCAAAGTTTATATAAGGGAAAACAGTAAGGATGTATTAATCTCTTTTGAAAATATTGGTGAACACATAAAAAAAGAAGAGTTGGATTTGATTTTTGAAAAAATGTATAGGCTTGATAAATCTAGAAGCTCAGAGAAGGAGGGGTCCGGATTAGGTCTTGCAATTGCTAAAAAGCTTGTAGAACTTCATAATGGAAAGTTATGGGCTGAATGTGAAGGGAATACTATAAAATTTAATATACTACTTCCTAAAAGATAGTACAAGTAACCTCGTGCTTTCTCTATAAATTAATATAATTAAGAAACATACTTATTTACCAAAGACTTAAGCAAGTGGGTTTTGAGAGCGATTATTAATATTGCGGATAAAAATGTAGTTCAATATTTAAAAAAGCTTGCTATGAGTGATATACTATAAGAGAATATTGTAAGGTTTTAAATAAAATGGTAAGTAGGAAGAGTATATCGACTTTAGACAATATTAATTTGCAGATGAGGTGTATTATGGAAAAGGTATTTATTATAGAAGACGATTCTAGAATAAGAGATGAACTTTGTACTTTTCTTAATAGATATGGTTACAATAGTTGTTTCTCAACAAATTTTAAAAATATAGTAGAAGAAGCTATAAAGGAAAATCCATCTATTATTTTATTAGATATTAATTTACCATACTTTGATGGTCATTATGTATGTAGAGAAATTAGGAAGGTTTCAGAGGTACCAATTATAGTAGTTACTAGTAGAGATGATGAATTAGATGAACTTATGAGCATAAATTTAGGTGCGGATGACTTTATAACTAAACCTTATAACCTACAAATTTTATTAGCTAGAATTTCTGCTGTATTAAAGAGGACCTATGGAAATGAACAAGTTAATTCTCTAAGATATGAAGGAATTATTTATAATATTGCTGCTAGTGAGGTTGCGTTTAATAACAATAAAATAGAGCTTACCAAAAATGAAAGTAAAATTCTGCATATTCTCATAAGTAATAATGGAAAAATTGTTTCCAGGGATGAAATTATGAAATGTTTATGGCAAGAAGCAGAGTTTGTTGATGACAACACACTTACTGTTAATGTGAATAGACTTAGAAAAAAACTGGAGGATCTTGGTGCAGTGGGCTACATTCAAACTAAGCGAGGACAAGGGTATATTTTAGCATGAGAATAGGAGAGTATCTTAAGGAAAAGTCTATTTTTATTGCAATTGAGGTTCTTGTATTAATATTCACATCCATGATTTTAAAAACTCTAAGTGTTGATTTGCATGCTATTATTTTTATAGTTATTTTAAACTTTGCAGCATTTATAGGTTTTTACTTTTATGATTACCTTGCTAAAAGTAAATATTATAAAAAAGTATATGAAAATTTAGATTCATTAGATAAAAAATATCTGATTTCTGAGCTTATCTGCGAAGGAGATTTTTTAGAAAGTAAAATTTTGCATAATATTATAACTCAAACTGATAAGGCTATGAATGATGAGATAGGGAAGTTTATCAATGATAAACAAGAATATAAAGAATACATAGAAATGTGGATACATGAAATAAAGACACCTATATCAGCCATTAAATTGATCATTGATAACAATAAATCTAGTATAACTTCTAATATTCTAAATGAAATAGAGAAAGTGGAAAACTATATAGATCAGTCCCTTTTTTATAGTAAAAGCAGCCAGGTGGACAGGGATTATATAATTAAAAGACTAAACCTCAAGGAAAGTATTAATAATGTAGTTATTAGAAATTCTAATACTCTTATTGATAGACATATAAAGGTGAAGATTATAGAATGCGAGGAATTTGTTTTTTGCGATAAAAAGTGGATTGAATTTATTTTACATCAAATAGTAAGCAACTCTATTAAATATATAGAAAAACCCGAGGGTGAGATTCTATTTGAATGTAAAAATAATAATGGAGAGGTAATTTTAAATATAAGTGATACAGGTATTGGTATAAGTGAAAAATCACTAGTAAACATATTTAACAAAGGTTTCACTGGCGAGAATGGTAGAAAGCTTAGAGAATCCACAGGATTTGGCCTTTATTTAAGTAAAAAGCTTTGTGACAGTTTGGGATTAGGTATTAGCATAACTTCTAAAGAGGGGATAGGGACTACCGTTTCTATACTATTCCCTAAAAACAATATGCATTTAGTTTAGAAAGTCCTAAACCTATTCTTAATATTTAATAACAATGTATGATTATCTCTTTTAAAAACTTGAAAACTCAGTTTCTAACTAATTTCATTTTTTTGGAATCATATCGTTGAAAGTCGTCACAGGAAAATCTATTAAGGTGCATATTGCCGAAATTAAAAATAAAAAAATGAATAAATTTTTGATTTTGGTTTCATTTTTCTGAATTAACCTGACAATAATTGTTTAATATCTGCCTAAAATATTGTATAATTATAACAATATAAAGTATTATTATATTCAAATTAAAAGGAGATATTAACATGATCATTAAAATTGTTTCAGGAATACTTATGGCTTTTACTTTAGTTTTTGCATTTATTTTTTTTCAGGATTACATGAAAACAAAAAAAGAAGGAAGACTTGAGGAAGGCGGTAACTTGTTAGTTTATGGAATAGTAGGTCTGATAGCAAATTTCTTTGATACTTTGGGAATAGGAAGCTTTGCCCCTACCACTGCAGTTTATAAATTTTTAAAGCTTGTGGATGACAGAATAATTCCAGGCACCTTGAATGTTGCCAACTGCATTCCTGTGGTAACAGAAGCGCTTATATTCATGACTGTTATTAAAGTTGATATAACTACATTGATTACAATGATCATAGCAGCTACTGCAGGCTCCTACTTCGGGGCGGGAATAGTGGCCAAGCTACCGAAAAAAAAGGTTCAGATTGGAATGGGAATAGCCCTTCTAGTTGTTGCATTTGTAATGTTGTCAGGATTACTAAATATAATGCCTATAGGAGGAACGTCAACAGCACTTACAGGAGTTAAGCTTGTAATAGGTCTGATAGGTAACTTTATCCTGGGAGCTTTAATGTGCATAGGAATAGGAAATTATGCACCATGCATGGCTTTGGTTTTTGCATTGGGAATGTCCCCTAAGGTAGCTTTTCCTATAATGATGGGTTCCTGTGCATTCCTTGAGCCTGTAGCGGCCATAAAGTTTGTTAAGGAAGGTGCTTATCACAGAAAGGTATCTTTGGCTACAAATCTTTTTGGTATTATAGGCGTTCTAATCGCTGCGTATATTGTTAAGGAACTACCGCTTACCATGTTAAAATGGGTGGTAGTATTCGTAATTATATTTACATCCATCATAATGTTTAGATCGGCAATGAAAAATAAAAATTAATTTTAATAGGGCTGTTGCATTAGCGATTTTTTAAATCGCTATGAACAGCGCCTTTTTAGATTTTAAAAAATTAATGTTGCATTATTTTCTTAAAATTAAAGAGTACTAATTTATCAGAATGTCTATATTCTCCAATCTTTTTATAGCCCATTTTTTGATAAAAATGATGATTTCTATATCTATCAAAAGGAGTTACCAACTCCCAAGATTCAGCATCAGGGTTATCTTGTTCTATATATATTATTGCTTTTTTACCGATACCCCAATTTTGATATTCTGGAATAACACATATCCCACCCAAATAATAATTGTTGTTTTCACGTTTTCTCACAACAATGTCACCTATTATCGTATTATTATAAATTATTTTATATGTTATTGCAGTCTTTATTATATTTTCCATTTCCTCTATGGAATGTTCATATCCAGGACACTCTCCATACTCTATATAATCATCATAAAAACTCATTTTTTGTACTTCTAATAATCTATGTGCATCTTCAATATCTGCTTTTCTAAATAATATGTTCATAAAAATTCACTCCTATAACTGTTTAAAATAGTATAAAGACGTCTTTACGAAAAATATTATATCACCTTTTAACAATACTACTAAATTCCGTATAATACAATTAACTTCATCCTAATTCAAAGCTATAGGGTTATCATATATACATGAACACACACCTATATTTAATCACATTTTCTTGCACATCAATGATTTTTAATGTAAAATATAATTATTGTATCAAAAGGAAGAAATTGAAAATTTGTTAATCCTTTATTATACATTGGTTTTTATTATTTGTAAATAATAATTTTATGCGAATAGAAGGGTAATTCTATGTGAATCTAAGAATTACCCTTTTAATCTATGAGTTACTGCTTTTTTAGTTCTATCTTAAAGCTTTTATTCTTGCCATTTTCCGTAGTATCAAATACCAAATATAGCTTCTCTATTTTATCAAAGTAAGGGCTTTCAAAATCTGGACATGATACATAGAAATTATCAGTAGAGTAACTCGTTCCACCTCTCCGATTATACTTATTGCCTTTTTCATCTTCCAAGTACATGTTAGTTATACTCATATTTTCTGGAAGTGAAAATTTAGCATTTGCATCTCCATTTCTTGCCTTGTTAGCTAATTCATCAATGTCTATAATATTAATCCTCCAAACAAAGTATTCTGTTATCACCGGTAATAACTTTTACACTCATTAGACAATCTATTATATAGTTTCGTTTTAATATTAGCCAAGTTTTCTATTTAAATTTGTTTTTTTTCATCTGATGACTATCAGTCTAATACCCATATATTTTATATGAAACTCCTTCTCCTACCGTCGAAGGAGTAAGCGACTCACACCAAATCGTAGATTTGGGTTCGCTGCTTAAGTGACAAAAATGTTAGTTTTCTGTTATGTTACCCTATGGTTTAAATCCATAAAAAATACTAATATATACATGTAAGGTATCTAAGTTTCTAGAAAATATGGTTCTGAGGAGGCAATTGTGAGTAAGACAGTATTAAAAGTTCAAAACATAGAAAAATATTATGGCAGCAGTGGTGTTGTAACGAAAGCAATTAATAACATAAGCTTTCAGGTTGATGAGAGAGAGTTCATAGGAATCATGGGGGCTTCCGGCAGCGGTAAAACAACACTATTGAATTGCATTTCAACAATAGATAAGGTAACTAGTGGACATATTTATATAGGTGATAAGGACGTCACTGAACTAAATAAAAAGGAAGTAGCTAAATTTAGAAGGGAAGAACTAGGTTTTATATTTCAAGATTTCAATATCTTAGATACCTTAACAGCATATGAAAACATAGCTTTAGCACTTAGTATAATGAAAATAGATAGTGAAAATATTGATAAGAGAGTAAAGGAAGTTGCTGAAACACTTAATATAACAGCTATTTTAAACAAGTATCCCTATGAACTATCTGGAGGAGAAAAGCAGAGGATAGCAGCAGCTAGAGCAATTATAACAAATCCTTCTTTAATACTAGCAGATGAGCCAACAGGAGCTTTGGATTCTAAGTCTGCTAAAATCCTTCTTGAAAGTTTAGAAAGTCTAAATAGAAGCAGGAACTCTACAATAATAATGGTAACACATGACCCTTTTACAGCTAGTTATGCAAAAAGAATACTATTCATTAAGGACGGTAAGATATTTAATGAAATCATAAGAGGAGAGGATTCCAGAGGAGAATTTTTTAATAGAATTATAGAAGTTGTATCTCTTCTTGGAGGTGACCAAAGAAATGTATATTAAGCTTGCCAAAAGAAATATGGAAAGAAGTTTAAAAGACTATACCATATACTTTTTAACTTTAGTATTTGGAGTATGTATTTTTTATGCCTTTAATTCTATTGGCTCCCAAAAGATTATGATGAAGCTTAGTGAATATGAAGCTCGCAACTTCCAGAAAATAGATGAGCTAATGGCTGTAATATCTATATTTATATCATGCATACTTGGATTTCTAATAATATACGCTAACAGCTATATTATAAAACGGAGAAAAAAAGAATTTGGTATATATTTAACCTTAGGCATGGAAAATAAAGAAATATCAAATATATTACTAACTGAAACTATTTTAATTGGAATATTTTCTTTAGGATTAGGGTTACTTCTAGGAGTATTTTTATCTCAAGGGATGTCCATTTTTACAGCAAAGCTATTTCATGTGGAGCTTACAAGCTTTAGATTTACATTTTCAAATAGAGCATTTGTAAAAACTATAGTTTACTTTGTAGTGATATATCTGATTGTATTTTTATTTAATACTATATCAATAACAAGGCTGGAGCTTATTGACTTGTTAACAGATGGAAGAAAAAATGAAAAGGTAAAAGTAAAGAGCTTAAAAACTTCAATGATAATATTTATTATAAGCATTATTTTAATAGCAGCTGCTTACTTTATAATCTTAAGCAGCAGTTTAAGAATAATATTTGCAGATAAAACCATTGTTATACCTATAACTTTGGCCGTAATTGGAACCTTCTTATTTTTCTTCTCTTTATCTGGATTTTTGTTAAGGTTAGTTCAAAATAGTAAAAGAGTATATTTAAAAGAATTAAATATGTTTATATTAAGGCAGATAAACAGCAGGATAAACACTACCTTTGTATCTATGTCTTTTGTATGTTTAATGATATTTATATCAATATGTATGCTTGCTGGTGGGTTTAGCATTAGTAAAACTTTAAATAAAAATATAGATGATTTGCCACCCTATGATGCTGCTATATTTTATATTGGTAAATTGCCAATAAATGAGTTTTTAAATAAAAACATAAATTTAAGTTATTATACAGAAGATTATGTCACTTATTATGATTATTATAACAAAAATCAAGCAGAGAATTTAGGTATTAAAACTTATCTTGGTAAGGAGGAAGGAGAGAAAAACAACTCAAATGTGGAGGTTGCAAGAGATAGTGTAATAAAAATAATGAAGCTTTCTGATTTTAATAGTCTTATGAAATTCTATAAAAAGGAAGGTATAACTTTAAATAAGGGAGAATATGCAGCCTTTGGAGATATAAAGGAACTATTACCTTCTATTCAAAAGGCAATGGATAAAAAAACAAAAATTAAAGTGGGTGGACAAGAATTAATACCTTCAAAGAAACCTTTTATGTATCTTACTATAGATTATCTTCCTGATAAAAAAAATTTTTGCACCTTTATAGTAAGAGATGAGCTATCCTATGGGTTAACGTCAGGTTTGGGCTACTTAAATCTTAATTTTAATGGAGACAAAGCTAAGACGGAGAAGGAATTTTTAAAAGTTGTAAAGGCACTAGATGATAATAAAAAAGATGAAATAACCTGCATATGTAATACCAGGAAGAAAATAGAAGCAAATGTTTTTGGAATGGCAGGAATGGTTTCTTATTTAGCTCTTTATATAGGATTAATTTTTTTAATAATATCAGCAGTAATATTGTCTCTTCAACAGTTATCTCATTCAGCAGATAACATTGAAAGATACAAGCTTCTTAAAAAGATGGGTGTAGATGAGGATATGCTGAATAAAACAATATTTATGCAAACAGCAATTTATTTTGTAGTGCCGTTATTTCTAGCACTAATTCATTCTATTGTTGGATTAATGATAGCTAAAGTAATAGTAAATTATTTTGGAGCTGTTAACGTTACAGTACAGATTTTAATAACCACATTTATTTTCATCATAATCTATGGAGGATATTTCTGGATTACTTATATTGGAGCTAGGAAGATGGTGAAATAATTGATCATAAAAAAATCTATTTTAAAAGATGCTTTAAAAAGTCTTAGAAGAAATGCTGCTGCTAGTCTTGATTCTATTGCTACAGTAATATCAACATTATTTGTTTTAGGTATGTTTTTGTTGTTCATATTGAATGTTAAAATGGGGATTATCAGTATTTACTCCCAATTTGAAGTATGGGTGACTCTAAAGGATGATATAAAGATTGCAGACCAGCAAAATATATATAATAAAATAAAAGCGACAAAGGGTGTAACTGATATTAATTTTGAAAGCAAAAAACAAGCTTCAGTAAATATGAAAAAGAAATTAGATAATAGAAACAAAGACTTATTAGCTGATTTTGAAAATGATACTTCCCAATCAGCATCATATACAATTAAAGTGAATGTACCAGATGATATACCTAAAATAATTTCCCAAATTAATGGATTACAAGGTATAAATGAAATTAACGGTGGACAAAGTATCCCAAGAAGAATTTTAGTACTTACTAGAGTAATTCAATGGGGCGGAGCGATAATTTTCCTTATACTTGTGGTAGTATCATTTTTTTTAATCAAAAATACAATAAAACTTGCTATATATCCAAGACGTAATGAAATTAGTATAATGCAATATGTTGGTGCAACAGATGGGTTTATTAGATGGCCATTTATTTTTGAGGGAATGATAGTTGGAATTTTAGGAGCAGTGTCCGCAGTAATAGCAATTTACTTCTTATATAGTTTTATATATAGACAAGTAGCTCCTTATTTGGCAACAATGTTCATTAGTGTTGTAGATCCGTCTTTTATAATAACAACTATGTTATGGAGCTTTATGCTTATCGGAGTAATTCTATGTGCTGCAGGAAGTGTTTTGGTTATAAAAAAGTTCTTAGTAGTTTAAAAGAAGGCATATTAAATTTGATCAAACTAACATTTATAACGAAGTTAAGCAATTTTAGGAAGGACTGATTGAATATGAAAAAATGTATTTTAAAGAATGACAATTATTATAAAATTATAATGGCCTTAGGAATGGTTTTATGCATACTGTGGGTATTACTTATAGATACCAAACCCTTTTCAGATTTTGACTATTATTACAGATTATCAGTAGAGATAGCAAATGGCCTTCCTTGGGGAGATACTTATACATCAGTAGGATATTGCATGCTGCTTGGAGGAGTTTTTAAACTTTTTGGAGCAAGTTTATTTAAAGCAAAGCTTCTTAATTTGATTTTAACCTTCGCAAGCTATGTGTTATTTTATGCTGTTATAAAAAGAGTAAATTTAAAAGAAAGGGATAGAAAAATAATATTTACAGTATTTGTTTTTATGCCTAATAATATATTTTATAACAGCTTGGTAGCCACAGAACTGCTATTTACTACTATACTTATTTTTAGTACTTTTATATATTTTAGTGATATTAAATATAAGTACATATATATAGGGATACTTACAGGACTGAATACATTGATAAAACCTTTTTTTATTGCATATTTCTTTGCTATATTTTTAGTAGAATTATTAATAGAGAAAAAAGTTATCCTCTCTATAAAAAATTCATTAATAGTCTTGATAGTTTCTACTATTATTATATCACCATGGATATATAGAAACTCAAAGCTTGTAGGTCAGTTTACTTATGTATCTAACAATGGAGGAATTGTTTTATATATAAATAATAATTCTCAAAATAAAATGGGAAGATGGATGCCAGTAGAAAATGTAGAAAATTCTATTGTAAAAACAGAAGAATACAAGCAAGCTAATATGACGCAAAAAAATAAGATGTTAAGTAAAGCAGCCAAAGCATGGATAAAATCTCATCCAATACAGTTTATAGAATTAGGTTTTAAAAGGTTGTTTAATGTATATTTTTGGGGTGATGATGTACTTTACAGCACTTATGGAAGCCGAGTAAGTGATTCTGCCAAAGCTATTATATTTACTGTTACTAATGATATTAGAAGCATAATTTTTGCGCTAGCCATAATATACATATTAATTTACAGTGCGGTAACTTTAGGACATATGTGGAAAAGAAAAACGCAGCTTTTAAGCAAATATACTTTGTATAATGTAATATTGTTTTATATGTTTACAGGTGTATATTTTGTAACAGAAGGACAAGGAAGATACGCCTTTCCAGAAATATTTATAATGATATATTGCTTTTATTCTTTTATAAAGCTATCAATACACAAATATAAAAAACGCTTTAACCCTTGCTATAGATAATCACATAAGACACTTAGTTTATACATAGGTATATGCTAATAAAACTGAAGAACACATGCCTGTGTATAAATTAAGTGACGGCTATGATTCTCTATAAATGTAAGAAAGGATAATAGTATTTATGAAGATTTCTATTGAAAATTTAGATATTACATACGCAAAGAATAAAAAAGTATTACATGATGTTTCCGTAGAAATAGAAGGTCCTGGTATCATTGGAGTCTTGGGTCCTACGGGAGCGGGAAAAACAACATTTATAAAGCTGCTGATAGGAGAGCTTTCGCCGACTAGTGGGCAAATTCTTGTGGATGATGTACCTTTGCCTAAGATGAAAAAAAGGCTAAAAGAGAGCTTAGGATATTTGCCGCAGTCCTTTGGGCTTTATGATGAACTTACACTATGGCAGTTTCTTGATTACATAGCAGCACTTAAAGGAATAGAAAATAGCAGGAAGATTATTAAGGAAGTTATTAAAAAAACAAATCTGACGGATAAACAGGAAGCTGCCATTTCTACTTTATCCAGTGGAGAAAGACAGCGTATAGGAATTGCTCAGGCCCTTATGGGTAGTCCAGAACTACTGATTTTCGACGAACCCACTGCGACCCTTGATTTAGAGGAATGTATTAATTTTCGTAACTTGCTTTCTCAAACTGCACAGGACAAGATTGTTTTGCTATCCACCAACATAATTGAGGATGTGCAACTTGCCTGTGATCAATTGATTGTTATTAAGTATGGTCAAATTTTATTTAATGGCACACCGGAGCAATTGATTGCGTCGGCTTATAATCATGCCGAAAAACCTACCCTTGAGGAGGCTTATATGTATCTGATTAAGGGAAAAGAGGGGATAGAACAATGAATTTATTTTCTTATCTTAGAGTAGAATTAAATCGTATACTTCATTTAAAAGTTGTTTATATAATTATTTTACTCACCATGATTTCTCCAATAGTGGGGTACAATCTAAAGGGAAATATGCTTGCCCAAACCACGGCTTATGATTTGATTGTAAAACCTTGTATAGTTGGTGCAGTAATCAGTGGAGTTTTATTTGCACTACTAACCTTGATAGAATTTTATCGTGTGAACAAACACCAAATTGGAGTATTAACAAATAGTATTGTGCCGCCCCTGATGCTTAATATGGTAAGAATGTTAGCCATAGGTATTATAGCCATTATTAGTGTTACTATTACAGCATTAATGTATTTTCCTTATGTTGTTATAAAAATGGAGTACAGCTTTGATGCATATACTTATTTTAATAGCTTCTTTTTATTTATGCCCGCCTTTGTATTGTTATTAATTTTAGCAGCTTCTGCAGTTTATCAAGTTTTATATCGTATAGATCTCCTATGGCGGCACTTATTATGTTTATGATGCTTAGCTTCAGTGTGTTATTTGGCTTCCTGTACGGGCTAATATTTCAACGTTCAAATAAATACACTAAAATGGTAACTGACACACTCATCATTTTTATGGTTTTTAACAAATGAACTGCTCCTGGCAAATAGATAGTGAAAATAATAAAAATTGATTTAAGTGGCTAAACCCCCAAATTCCATTGGGCTAAGGCCGCTTAATTTTTTTTGCTTCAAGCTTCATTCTTTCTTCAGGTATTAACTTAGAATTAAACCTTTAAGAATATACAATATAGTATTTATGTCATCTATAAATTGATATAGATTTATCAAAAATAGAAAATTAGTAGAAATGATTGGTGTATAAAATAATACTGTTGAGATGTAAAAATATATACAATGTACACAAAAATATAATCCCAAAATTAAAAATACATAAAAATACAATATTTAAATTGCAAAATTCTTAAAAATCTAAAATTTAATTGTTAAATTATAGATATGTAGATTGACAAAGGAGATTTTAAATGTATAATAGTTACTATAGGGGGATACGTTGCAAAGTTACTAATGGGATATACATATAATATCCGCCTTAAAATACTCAACGCATATAATTGTATAATACTAAGAGAAATATATTATATTACAAATTGAAAACGTTGACATGGATTGTAGTAGCAGTAATGATTTATACATCCTTTACTTTCTTTAGAGATATTGCAAAAAATAAATAGTCTAATATAGTTTTTCACTTTACATTATTAAGAAGCTAAAATTTATAACAAAAAGGAGAAATAATTATGTTGTTGTTATCAAGAGAGGACATTAAAAAAGTATTTTCAATGAAAGATGCGATTAAAGCTGATAAAGATGCTTTTCGTATTTTTACAGAAGGGAAAAGTATTGTGCCACTTCGTACCCAAATTCCTGCACCAAAGCATGATGGTACATTCTTGTTCATGCCAGCATATGTATCAGATTTAGATTGCGCATCCTTGAAAATTATCAATATTTTTCCGAAAAATATTGATAAAGGAATTATATCAGCACCAGCACAGGTGTTGCTAGTGGATGGAACAAATGGATTTGTAAATGCAATTTTAGATGGAACATATGTTACTCAGCTTCGAACAGGAGCCGCATCAGGGGCAGCATTTGATATATTAGCAAGAAAAGATGCTAAAAAAGGTGCATTGATAGGAACAGGTGGACAGGCAGCTACACAGTTAGAGGCTATGATTGTTGCTCGTGATCTTGAAGAAGTGAAAGTATATGATTTAAATTTTGAAAGAACAAAAGCCTTTGCAGCAAATATGCAGGAAGAATTAAAGGAGTATGGAACAAAGATTGTAGCAGCAGAAAGTTCTGACGAAGCAATTGAAGACGCTGACTTGATTATTACAGTGACTCCTTCTTCAAAGCCTGTATTTGATGGAAGTAAAGTAAAAAAAGGTGCAACAATCAGTTGCGTTGGATCTTATCAGCATCACATGCAGGAAATGGATCCAGTAATATTAACAAGAGCAAGCAAGATTTACTTTGATTCTGAAGAAGCTGTATTATCAGAAGCAGGAGATATCTTGATTCCGCTTGAAAATGGAACAATTACAAAAGATGATTTCACAGGTGATTTAGGAGAGGTTATACTGGGAAATGTAGTGGGAAGAGAAAATGATGATGAAATCATTGTGTTTAAAACTGTAGGAATCGGAACACAAGACCTGATAACTGCAAAGTATATTTATGATAAAGCAATAGAACAAGGTATTGGAACCAAATGGAGTTAATAAAATAAAAGGGGGAGAATATTATGCCGCATATTTCAGTAAAAATGTATCCAGGAAGAAGCCTAGAAGTAAAAGAAGCTTTTGCAAAGAAACTACAAAAATTGACTGTGGAGGAACTTGGGTGCAAGGAAGGACATGTATCAGTATCTTTTGAAGATATTGCACAGGAAGATTGGCAAAAGCAAGTAGTGGAACAAGTAAAATCAGAAGATTTAATCATTGAGCCAAATTTTTAGGAGGATATAAGGGGGGAGAAAAATGGAAAGTAATAGGGGATATTGGAATGGACCAAAAGCTGCGCATCGCCGTGTTATGTTAAAAGCAGCTGGATATACAGACAGCGACATTAAACATAAACCTCATATTGGAGTACCAAACTCATTCATGGAAGGTTCGCCAGGTAGTGCTCATCTTCGCCAAATTGCCGAAGCAGTAAAACAAGGAATTTGGGCTGCAGGTGGTATTCCTGTAGAATTCGGAATCCCTGCAACATGTGGTAATGTAGCAAACGGGGCAGAAGAATTAAAATATGAACAAGTTGGCCGTGATATCGTAGCAATGTCCATTGAGTTTGTTACAAAAGTACATCATTTCGATGGCTTGGCAATGATTGCATCTTGCGACAATATTATCGCAGGTACGTATTTAGCAGCGGCTAGGTTGGATATCCCGGCAATGGTTATTACTGGTGGTTCCATGCAGCCTGGTAACTATTGTGGCAAAAAAGTTGTAGAAGCAGAGCTTGACGTTGCGGTACTTGGCGGTGAAAGCGAAGAAAAATTAGCGGATATGGAAGAACACGTATGTCCATCTTATGGTGCTTGTCCATCGATGGGAACAGCTAATACAATGCAAATGCTTGGAGAAGTTATGAACTTGGTTCTTCCAGGAACAGGTACAATTCCTGCATCTGATAACTTAAAGATTCGTAAAGCAAGAGAAGCAGGAGCTTACATGGTAGAATTGATAAAATCTGGCCGTAAACCTTCTGATTTAATTACAAAAGAAACATTGTTAAATGCAATTATGTTTGATATGGCAGTTGCAGGATCAACAAATGCGGTATTACACATCTTAAGTATTGCATATGAGCTTGGTATCAAAATTACAATGGAAGACTTCGAAAGATATGCTAAAGAAATTCCATGTATTACAGGTGTTATCCCAAGTGGTCCATATACAGTAGTAGATTTCCACTATGCAGGCGGAGTTATAGCTGTTATGAAGATGATTGAAAGCAAACTTTATACAGATGTTCCAACTATTACAGGGAAAGCATGGAAAGATATTTTAGCAAAGGTAAAAGTAGAAAGTACAGATATTATCAGAAGTCTTGAGAATCCATTATACAACGAACCTGGACTTAAAGTTTTACGTGGTAATCTTTCTCCCAATGGTGCTATAGTAAGACCAACAGGGGTGCCTAAAGAAATGAAATACTTCAAAGGAAAAGCAAAAGTATTCAGCAATGACTTTGAATCCTTAGCAGCAATCGAAAAAGGTGAAATTGTGCCAGGTGATGTAATTGTTATCCGTTATGAAGGATGTAAAGGTTCTCCAGGTATGAAAGAGATGATGCTTACTACAGACGCTTTGGTAGGCTATGGCTTGCATAAGAGTGTAGGACTTGTAACAGATGCCAGATTCTCAGGATTCAACTACGGAGCAATTGTAGGACACGTATCACCGGAAGCATACGATGGTGGTAACATTGCACTTGTAGAAAATGGTGATGTTATTGTAGTAGATACAATTAAAGGTGAGGTAACATTAGAAGTATCAGAAGAAGAATTAGCAGAGAGAAGAAAAAATTGGGTGTGCCCACCTCTTAAAGAACAAAAAGGCTGTCTCGCATTATATGCAAAGAACTGCAGACCAGCAGAAGAAGGTGGAGCTATGCAGCCTTGGTAAAGAATGGATTATTATATTAAAAGGAACTGCTATAGGGCCTAATTAGTCTTATGGTAGTTCCTTCTTGTGCTAATTAAAAGAGTATTTCTATGGTTGGAGTTTTATGTTAGTATATTATGGTATCATAAATATAGAATAAAGTCAGGGAAGGTTATAGACATGGTAGATAATGAAATTATTTTGTTAAATAAAATTGGTTTAACTGATGCAGAAGCAAAAGTATATCTAGCATTACTTCGGCACGGAAGTACGTCGGGGTATGAGGCAAGTAAGTTATCATCAGTGGCTAGATCCAAAATTTATAATATATTAGAATCATTAGTTTCAAAGGGATTTATTCTTTATACAGAGCAAGAAAACAATAATAGATACGCAGCAGTTCCAATAGATGAAATCGCACAAAGAGTAAAACATGAAACGGAAGATGTGCTAGATAATCTCACAGAGCGATTAAAAGAATACCCTGCAAAAACTGATTTAGATTACATATGGCATATCCGTCAAAATTCTAATGTATTTGCAAAATGTAGAGAGATTATTAAAAAGACAAAGAGTGAACTATTGATGCAGATATGGGAAGAAGATTTACCAAATGTGTTAAAGGATATACAGGAGCTAGAAAAACAAGATATTCGAATGGGCATTATTTATTTTAGTAACAATGAAGATTCACAGGTTCCATTAAAGAAATACTGTAGGCATGGCTTGGTAGATGAAAAGCGCAAAGAAATGGGGGGCAGGTGGATTACACTTGTTTCAGATATGAAAGAGGTTGTTTTTGGGCAGATTCTAAGTAACAGCATGGCAGAAGTTATTTGGACAGAAAGTAAACCTATGATAGCACTTGCTGCTGAATGTGTAAGACATGATATGTATTTTTATAAAAGCGCTGGTATTTTCCAAGAAGTAATGCAGAGAGAATTAGGTAAGGATTATGAAAAAATCCGTGATATTTTTTAATTAAAGTAGATAAAAATAATAGTCAACATTACAAAAATTAAAGACATTCATTTTTGATGAGTGTCTTTTTTGTAGTATAAGAAATTATAATTTTTTATAAAAAATTAATGAACTTGATTTCTTCCATTACGCTTTGCGAAATATAATGCATTGTCGGCTTCATATAAAAGGTCATTAAGGTTATTTGTTCTATTTGGATAAGAGCTTGCACCTATAGAAATTGTTATTTTAATTATTTTATTTTTATCAATAATAAAATAATGATCTTCTACGGTTTTTCTAATTTTTTCTGCAAGTTCAATTGCGCGTTCATAGTTACAATCTAATAAAATTACTGTAAATTCTTCCCCACCTTTTCTTGAAATAATATCAAAAGATCTGCAAGAATTTATAAGAATATGACTAAGTTGTTTTAAAACCATATCACCAGAGGCATGTCCAAAAGTATCATTTACACTTTTAAAAAAATCTATATCAATCATGAGTAATGATAAATCTTCATTTTTTTCAATAGCAATAGCTGAAAATTTATTTAATAATTTGTCAAATTCTCTTACGTTATTAAGGCCTGTAAGAAAATCTTTAGTAGATTCTTGTTTAAGTCTAAAATATAATTCATTAGTTTTGGATATATGGATTAAAACAAAATAAATTATAATAGATACTATAATCGTAGAAAGGATATAGTTATCTAAAATACTTAAAATAACATTTGTATCTTTCACTAATATCAAAGTCCATATTATTG
Source organism: Clostridium sp. OS1-26 (assembly GCF_030915445.1). GTDB lineage: Bacteria > Bacillota > Clostridia > Clostridiales > Clostridiaceae > Clostridium_AM. The sequence continues at coordinate 4,765,570 of NZ_CP133264.1, read as the reverse complement.
AGGAAAATATATTGACAACACCCATAGATATATATTTCCTTGAAAAGTTTATTTTAGATTTAGATATAATACTAAAAATTATAAATAATATTGTTAGATTAAAGGATGCTACTAATGAAGCATTGTTTATTCCAAAATAACTGATTCTAAATGTCGCAATAATTAGTGTTGTTATTAATGATGATATAGGCCCACAGCAAATTGAAGATAGTATCAATGCAATTATTCTAAAATCCATAATCATATTATGTGACAAATCAATTCCATTAAACATTAATACACAGCCACTTAGACCGGATAATATGCCTACTAATATTTTAGTTTTTAAATCTGATTTAGGATTAATCTTTTTATTTTTTAATAATTGACTTCCTAAATATAAAAAAGATATAAGAATAGAAGCATTAACAAATAGGGAATTAATCATAAAACCACCTCTAAAAATATATATGAAAATTATAACATATTTACGACAATTGGTACTACTATTTGACAATTATGCTTGTAATGAGTCTTTACATATATAAGAAAAAGCATAGTATAGAGAAACTAACTAGAAAGTTAACATATCCCGGCGTATAAGTTAACTTTCGGATTAGAAATCTATATCTTCAAAAAGAGTTTAGGCAAGATAAGTCTTGATTTTAATTATAGATCTTGAAACGTTTTTAAAATCAAGGGATGTACTAAGCAGTTATCCCTTGATTTTTTGTTTAAAATATTGTTGAAAACACTATTGACCGAATCGGTTTATAGTAATATAATTGTATCATCATCAACCGATTCGGTTGATAAACTTTGAGAGGTGAAACTTATGGAGAAATTTTTTAACTTACCTGAAGATAAACAAAAGACAATTATAGATGCTGCGCTTAAATGTTTTGGCACCAATGGTTATAAGAAAACCTCAGTAAATGATATAGCTTCAGCGGCGGGAATTTCGAAAGCTATGGTGTTTCATTACTTTGGTACAAAAAAAGCCTTATATTTTTATCTAATTGAGTTATGTGGCAATATTATTATGAAGGAAGTTGAAGAAAAGTTTGATTATACAGTCACTGATTTCTTTGAAAGGATTAAACTTTCATCTAATATCGAACTTGCAGTTATGAAAAGACACCCTGCAATACCATCCTTTTTGACAAGTGCATATTTTGAAACGGATGAGGAGGTAAAAAAAGATAAAGAATCCATTTTAGCAAAGGGTGAAGGTTTTAGAAATAAAATTGCTTTTGATGGTATAGACTATTCAAGGTTTAAGGAGAGCGTTGATCCAAAGCTCGTTATGAAAATGCTTATTTGGCTTACTGATGGATATATAAATCAAGTATCGGATAAAACAGAAGTTGATTATGAAGCCTTTCTCAAAGAGTTTGAGGAGTGTTTGGACTTACTTAGAAACAATTTTTATAAGGAGGAATATGTATGAGTTCATATATGCTAGGTTTTCAAGAGATTGATAAATCAAAGCTACTGGTAGTCGGCGGCAAAGGTGCCAATCTGGGAGAACTGTCCAAAATTGAGGGGATACGTGTCCCAGATGGCTTTTGCATAACTACTAAAGCATATAAAAAAATTGTTGAGAACAGTTCGGAATTTAATAAGTTGCTTGATCAATTATCCCTTTTAAAGGTGGATGACAGAGGAAAAATTGGTGAACTCAGTAAACAAATTCGCGAGATTATCGAAGGGATAGCTATTTCAAAGGATATTGTAGAAGAGGTTTCACAATATGTTTCAAAGCTTGGTGAAAAAAATGCCTACGCAGTGCGTTCAAGTGCTACAGCAGAGGATTTACCTCTGGCTTCCTTTGCAGGACAGCAGGATACCTATCTAAACATTGTAGGGAAAGATGCCATACTGAAGCATATCAAAAAGTGTTGGGCATCACTGTATACAGATAGAGCAGTGATTTACCGTATACAAAATAACTTTGACCACCGCAAGGTCTATCTATCTGTAGTAATACAGAAGATGGTTTTCCCGAAGGCTTCAGGGATAATGTTTACTGCAGATCCTATAACATCTAACAGAAAGATTGTATCCATCGATGCAAGTTTTGGACTTGGGGAAGCCCTTGTATCAGGTCTAGTGAATCCAGATATCTATAAAGTTCGGGAAGGCAGAATAATTGATAAAAAGATATCCAAGAAGAAGCTGGCAATCTATGCACTTGAAAAGGGAGGCACAGAGGAGAAAGAACTAGAGGCTTCAAAGCAGGACATGCAGACCCTTTTAGATGATAGTATTTTAAAGCTAGAGAGTATGGGCAGAAAGATAGAAGCCTACTTTGGACGACCACAAGATATAGAATGGTGTCTTTATGGAGATACTTTCTATATTGTTCAGAGCCGACCTATCACAACATTATATCCTATACCACCAGAAACTAATGATGGAAAGAATCATGTGTACATCTCCTTTGGACACAGGCAGATGATGACTGAAGCCATGAGACCACTAGGATTATCCTTCTTCCAGGATCTATTTAAACAGATGATTAACTCTGGTATGAGTGAGATGGGTGGGAGGTTATATATTGATGTGTCCCATGAGATTTCTTCACCTCTTAGCAGGAAGACTTTTATAAAAGGTTTCGATACGGTGGATGTTCTAATGAAAAATGCACTTATTAACCTATCGAAACGAAAGAATTTTATCAAAACTTTGTATAAGGGAAAGACAGCTATGGGTGCAAAATCAATGTACTTGAAATGGTTAAGGCTTACAATAAAAGACTATAGGGAAAATGATCCGGTTATAGTTGAAAGCTTGATGAACAGCAATAGGGCTCTACTGCTAGAACTAGGGCAGAATATTACAAAAGTCTCAGGAGATGAATTGTTTAATTTTATTTTGAGTAGCATGGAGCGAATAAAGAATACTATTTTTAACAGCTATGGTGTGGTTTTTGCAGGTGCCTATGCTTCTTATTGGATAAACAAAAATATTGAAAAATGGCTAGGTGAGAAGAATGTAGCTGATACTTTAGCTCAATCAGTATCTAATAATGTCACATCTGAAATGGGTCTTGAGCTTCTGGATGTTGCTGATGTGGTAAGGCAGTATCCAGCAGTAATTGAATATTTTCAAAAACCAAAGGAAGAGACTTTTTTGAGGATTTAACTAAGCTGGAAGGTGGTCTAGCTGTTAGTAATTCAATTAAAACATTTCTTAAGAAATATGGTATGCGTTGTTCAGCGGAAATTGATATAACTAGAACACGCTGGAATGAAAATCCTACTATACTTGTTTCAGCAATTTTAAGCAATATAAAAGCTTTTGGACCTGGTGCACACAGTATAAAATTTGAACAGGGTCTGAAAGAGGCAAAGCAGAAGGAGAAGGAAATCTTAAGTCGTCTTGAGAAATTGCCTAGTGGGAAAAGGAAGGCAAAGAAGACAAAGAAAGCAATCAGCGTTTTACGCAATTATGCTGGTTACCGTGAATTTAATAAGTATATTCTCATATGGTTTAACTGGATTATAAAACAGGCACTTTTGGAAGAAGCAGATATTCTAGTTCAGAAGAGCATAATAAAAAGTAGGGAAGATATATATTACCTAACCATTGATGAGCTTAGGAATGTTATTAGAACAAACCGATTAGATTACAACATGATAACTAAGAGAAAAGAGGAATACGAAATTTTCGAAAAGCTCACACCTCCTCGTGTCATAACCTCCGAGGGAGAGATTATAGCAGGTGAGTATAATACAGATAAGATACCTCAAGGAGCCTTAGCGGGAGTACCTGTTTCTTCAGGTGTAGTAGAAGGCCGTGCAAGAGTTATTTTGAAAATGGAGGATGCAAATATTGAAGAAGGAGATATTTTGGTTACAACCTTTACTGATCCTAGTTGGACTCCTCTTTTTGTATCAATTAAAGGTTTAGTTACTGAAGTAGGCGGGATGATGACCCATGGAGCAGTTGTTGCAAGAGAATACGGCCTGCCAGCAGTGGTAAGTGTTGAGAATGCTACAAAATTGATTAAAGATGGACAAAGAATAAGGATCAATGGAAAAGAAGGGTATGTAGAAATTCTGTAGTGGGCAAGTTTAAAATATGCAATGGTAAAAGAGGTGAAAACATATGCGAATCGGGTCGATAATTGTCGTTGTAGTTTTGATATTTGCTGTATTTAGAGCATTGAAAACTCATTTTATATGCCCTAAATGTGGTGCGAGTTTTAAAGTAAGTGTTTTAAAGTATGTTTTTACATTCCATTCAATGGGTAAGCGCATGGCTAAATGTCCTAATTGTGGACATATAGAATTGATGTTACCAAAATGGGATAAAAAATAGTTGAATTCTATGTTAAGTTTCAATTTTCTTATTTAGAGTTACAATTGAAAAAACGAACAATTTATACAAACGCTGCATTATTCAGAATGAATTTTACGGCGTTTTTACGTTGAATTACAAATAGCTATAATTATTAGGTATTTGCTATATTTCGCTGTTTCTATTAAGGCAGATCTTAGTATAATAAAATGGCGGTGGCATAAAATACATACTAGGATTTATGTTTTTAGTAATTAAATTCAGCATAATATAGGAGGTTGGCTAAATGAAAAAGAAGAAAAGCATTTGGGTATTTGCTGTCATAGTCCTAGCTTTTATTATAGGAGCTTTCTTACTTATTAAAAACTTAACAACAACAAGTTATGGTAAAGTTAATATGAAGGTTGGTGTAATTTTGAAGGCTCATAAATACTTTAATCCTAATACAATTAAAGGAAAGCCAATAAATGAAATACGTGAAACTTTAAATAAGGATTCCATTATGTGGAGTGCTAAACCTATACCTTTTTCTAATATAAAAAATGTCAACATAGATATATCCTCAACTAAGATACCTGTACGTATATATACGCCTGAAGGCGGTAGTAAGCTTCCTATAATTATTTATTTACACGGTGGTTTTTGGATTGCGGGAAATCTAGATGCGAGTGATAATGTTTGCAGAAAGCTTTCAAAAAATACAAAAGCAATAGTAGTATCAGTAGATTACCGACTTGCACCAGAAAATCCTTTCCCCGCTGGAATAAATGACGTATATAATTTAATACAGTGGACTTATAAAAATGCAGAGAGTATTAATGGTGATGCAAAACATATAGCTGTTGCAGGAGATAGCTCTGGAGGGAATCTTGCAGCTGCAGTTTCTCAAATGATACGGGATAAAGGTGGACCACATGTAACTTGTCAGGTATTAATATATCCATCTACAAACATATCTGAATTGAATAGTAAGTCTTGGTCTCAGTTGTCCAATGATTTTAATATTTCAAGAGAAGATATGGAGAAATATATATCACTGTACATACCGAAAAAAGAAGATAGAAAAAGCCCTTATGCATCTCCATTGTTAGCTAAAGATTTTAGGGGATTACCTCATGCACTTATAATAACAGCTGAAATTGATCCCTTACGAGATGAAGGAGAAGCATATGCTGAAAAGTTAAAAAAAGCCGGTGATGAGGTAGTTGTTACTAGATATAAAGGTTGTATACATGGTTTTCTTACAATGGATAAGATTTCAAGAGAAGGAGAGAAAGCTTTAAATGAAATTTCTTTATATCTTCAAAAGAGTTTCAGAAAGATAAGTCTTGATTTCAATTATAGATTTCGAAACGTTTTTAAAATCAAGGAATGTAACTAAGTAGGTATTCTTTGATTTTTGTTATTAATAAAGAGATATTTGTCGCAAAAAAAGAATTTAGAATTTAAACAGAGCATTTCAAGGAGTAAAGCTAGTAAGTGAATAGTATGATTCAAAATAGAAAAAAGTAAAGGTGCAAAGTGAATAAATATTATGATATGATAATGGATGAAAGAAACATAGGTGAAGGGGATACTCCATTTACTCAAGATTACAAAAATAAATATAAGGAAGTGTTAGAAGAGCTTTTTGATGTGCTAAATACATATAGGGAAAGTAAAGATAATTTATTAAGAAATGCAAAATTAAAATAAAATCAAGATTTTTATGAAATTTTGTATATTAACCATAACCGAAGGAATGATATTTATTATGAGAAAACAGAGAAGAAAACAAAGGAATGAACTTATGAACAATAAAAAAGGCATTATAATAGGGGTAAGCGCTTTAATTTTTATTTATTTAGGAATGTCAGTATTTTTTATGAACCATTTTTATTCGAGCACTCAAATTAATGGAATTGATATTTCATTTAAAACTATAAATGGGGCAGAAGAAAAAATATCATCAGTTATTTCTACATATTCATTGGAAGTTGAAGGACGAGATGGAGTTAAGAGTAAAATTAATGGAAAAGAAATTGGTTTAGCATGTAATGAAAAGGATAGAATCAAAGAGCTTAAAAACAAACAAAATCCATTTAAGTGGATTACCTCACTTTTTAGTAAAAATCAGATGCAAATAGATGGCCTAATAACTTTTGACAAAGAACTGTTAAAAGAAAAATTAAACAAGGAGAATTTCTTTAGCAGTAAGAAGATAACTGAGCCTAAAAATGTTTCTTTTGAGTATTCAAGCAATGGGTATAAGATGATAGATGAAGTTAATGGAAACAAGATAAAGAAAGATGCTGTATACGAAAATGTAGAAAATGCAATTTTAAAACAAAAAAACATATTAAATTTGAATGAGGCTAATTGTTATGAAAAACCAAAGTATACTTCAAAATCTAAAGAGGCTAAAGAAGCTATAGATCTTCTTAATAAGTATACAAGTTTGAAGATTACACATACATTTGGTGATAATAAAGAAGTGGTAGATGGTTCAACTATAAATAAATGGCTTTATGTAGATGAAAATATGAAGGTTGCATTTAACGAGGAGCAGATTGGAAAGTATGTATATTCATTAGCTGCTAAGTATAATACATTTGGAAAAACAAGAACTTTCACTACATCATCAGGAAAAGTAGTACAAGTATATGGTGGTAACTATGGGTGGATTATTAATAAGCCTGAAGAAGTGAAGAGTTTAATTGAAGCTATAAAAAAAGGTAAAGATGTAACGAAAGAACCAATATATTCACAAAAGGCAGTATCTCGTGATAATAATGATATTGGAAATACATACGTAGAAATCAATTTTACAAAACAACATTTATGGTTTTATAAGAATGGTGCTCTTGTTACAGAAGGAGATGTTGTTACTGGAGATATAAGCCAAAATTTTGGAACCCCTTCAGGTACATATGTATTAAATTATAAAGAAAGAAATGCTACATTAAAGGGAGAAAATTATAGTGCACCAGTTGATTTTTGGATGCCTTTTAATGGGAATATAGGTATTCATGATGCAACATGGAGAACAGAGTTTGGAAAAGATATTTATATGAAAAGTGGTTCTCATGGGTGCATAAATTCACCATATAGTTTAGCAAATGCAATATATGATAATATTGTACCAGGAACTCCTATTGTTTGTTATACTGAGTAGTCTATAATTTGATAGAATTAAAAAAGATAGACTTCCTTAGAAATAAAGTGCTGGATTTATATTTAACTAATATGATAAAATAGGATTTATTTTAATAGTGCAACAACTTGTTGCACTATTAATTTTTATTGTTCTTTAACCTGAGCTAAGGAGGATAAAATGAATATAAGTAATCTTTTTTTTCACATTCATTATTGCAATATGAGGCAATTTAATGATTCTCGGAAATATTCATCAAAAATCACTAGAACACTTCAACATCATGAACTAATACTCGTTACCGGAGGAAAAGGGAATGTTGTAGTTAAAAATAAAAGATATCAGATAAAGGAAGGGATGATGTTCTACATTTGTCCTGACGTATTGCATTGTATAGAGGCAGATAGTGATGATCCCATTTGCTTTATGTCAGTGCATTTCAGCTATATAAATGTGGTCTTTAATGATAACAAATGGAATATTAGAAACGAAACTGAAATGCTCCCGCTTTATTCTGTACAAGAATTAAAGGACTACTATCATGTCAGTAATGTATTTGAAAAATTAGTTAATAGCTGGAATATAAAGCTGCCTGGTTATGAACTTATTACTAAGGCTTTACTTCAGCAATTAATTTTTGAAATCTTCCAGAGTATAAAAAAGCAAAATCAGAATTACTCAATATCCTTAAAAATAGAAAAAATTATTAAATACATGCATAAGAATATAAATAATAGGCTGACTTTGACTGAGTTATCAGAGATGGTACAGCTCTCACCTACGTACCTATCAAGAACTTTCAAGGCTACTACAGGATATTCTGTAATTGGTTTCTTTAATAAGATGAAGATTGATAAAGCTAAAGAGCTTATAATTGAAGGGGATAAAAAAATAAAAGAAGTGGCACAGGAACTTGGATTTACTGATGAATTTTATTTTAGCAGAATATTTAAAAGAATTGAAGGGATAAGTCCCTCAGAATTCTATAGCAAAAATGTCCATGTGGTTTAATATAGTGCATGGTATAAAGCCAATCTGTAGGTTAAAATGAGGATAGTATTGTTAAGTACTTTTTTACAACAATTAAAGCATAGCAGAAGGAAGGCTTATATTCATGAAAGTATGGAAAAGAAATTTAATAGTTTGCTGGTTTGGAATGTTTGTAACAAGTGTAGGCATGAGTCAGATTGCTCCAGTATTGCCGCTGTATATAAAACACCTTGGAGTTCATAGTACAGCTTTAATTGAACAATTCTCAGGAATTGCTTTTGGTGTTACCTTTATAATTTCAGCTGTCTTTTCGCCAATTTGGGGGCGGGCTGCTGATAAGTTTGGACGAAAGCCAATGCTTCTGCGAGCAAGCCTTGGTATGGCATTAGTTGTATTTAGCATGGGTTTTGCACGCAATGTATATCAACTGATAGGATTAAGATTGCTGCAGGGAGTTATAACAGGCTATAGCACCGCTTGCACTACATTGATTGCAACTCAGACAGATAAGGAACATGCAGGATGGGCTTTAGGTACACTTTCTACAGCGTCTATTGCAGGCTCTCTGCTTGGACCAATGATTGGTGGTTATATAGGAGAAAACCTTGGATTACAAAATGTATTTTTTATAACAGGTGCGCTGCTGCTCATTGCATTCATTACAACTGTTTTATTTGTAAAGGAAACTTTTAATCGTCAAGAGAAAAAGGTTCTTGGTACTAAAGAGATATGGAGCCTTATTCCAAACAGAAGTTTAATAATCACAATGTTTGTTACATCTTTTGTATTAACCTTGGCATTATACTCTATAGAGCCAATCATAACAATATATGTTACCCAACTGTCTAACAATACTAACCATGTCGCACTGCTTGCTGGAATGGTATTCTCAGCTTCAGGGATGGCAAGTATAATTGCTGCCCCAAGACTGGGGAAAATTTCTGATAAAATTGGACCACATAAGGTTATGTTAGTTGCACTTTTAGTAGCAGGAGTAATTTTTATACCACAAGCCTTTGTAAGAAATCCTTGGCAGTTGATGGCGCTTCGTTTTTTATTAGGATTAGCAACAGCAGGATTGCTTCCTTCTGTTAATGCCTTAATTAAGAGAATTACACCAGATTCTCTTACAGGTAGAGTTTTCGGTTTTAACATGTCGGCATCGTATCTAGGTGTATTTGGAGGTTCAATTTTAGGTGGACAAATATCTGCCTATTTGGGTATTAGATATGTATTTTTTATTACAAGTACATTGTTACTGATAAATGCATTATGGGTTTATTCTTCAGTATATAAAAAGCTAGCTTAAATTAATAATCATAATATATATAGCAAAATGAATAGGAGAGTAAAAAAATGGAAGATTTAAAATTAACAAATGTAACCGAATTTATTAAAGCAGAAAGAACAGCACTTGTAGTCATAGACTTGCAGAATGGAATTGTAAACAGAGAACTTTCTCCTCATACAGGTGCGCAGGTTGTTCAGAATACAAGTAAATTAATTAATGCATTCATAGAGAAGGGTGGATTTGTGGCTCTTGTAAGAGTTTCTTCTACAGATGGAAAAGATATGCCAAAGCCAAAAACAGATTCAAATACTAATCCAATGCAATTCCCAAAAGGTTGGGATAGCTTTGTGCCTGAATTAGCAAATATTAAAACTGCTCATACCATCACTAAAAGACAATGGGGAGCATTCTATGGCACTGACCTTGATTTACAGTTACGACGTCGTGGAATCGATACTATTGTATTATGCGGTATCTCTACTGGAATTGGTGTAGATACTACAGCAAGAGAAGCTTATCAACATGGCTATAATCAAATTTTTGTGGAAGATGCAATGACTGCATCAATGAAGGAAGAACATGATTATGTTTGTAAATATATCTTTCCTAGGATAGGTCAGATTCGAACAAGTGAGGAAGTAGCTTCAGCATTAAGATAAAATTAGATACAATAAAACTTACTAATAAATAAAAAAACATAAGCAGGCATACAAAATCTTAAGCAGATATCCAAAATCTATGATTTTGAGATAGTCGCTTACACAGAGTGCTGATTTTGATATGATCGCTTACTCATTCGACAGCATGGAGAAGGAGTTTCATATTTTAGAATGAAAATTAGGCACAAGATACTTTGCTTTATAAGTATCTTGTACCTAATAGAATATTTGATTGTTATTATACTTATTTTGTTATTGATTTGAATGATGCAGTCTGCTCTTTAATACCTCTCTCAGCAGCAAATCTTTCAATACTAGATGCACCAAAGAATCCATCTATTCCTTTTGTTCTTTCAATTACATATGCAGCATCTTCTGGTTCTGCAATAGGTCCTCCGTGGCAGATTACCATAATATCTGGGTTAACTTCTTTACCAGCTTTAATAATGGCTTCAATCTTCTTCACACAATCATCTAAGGTAAGAGCTGTTTTTGCTCCAATTGTACCTTTTGTAGTCAAGCCCATATGTGCTACTAGGATATCAGCTCCAGCGGCTGCCATTGCTTTTGCTTGTTCTGGATCAAATACATAAGGAGTTGTAAGCATGTCCAATTCATGCGCTTTTCTAATCATTTCTACTTCTAAGTCATATCCCATGCCTGTTTCTTCTAAATTTTGTCTGAATACACCATCAATTAAACCTACTGTCGGAAAGTTTTGAACTCCATTAAATCCTAGTTCTTTTAACTGTTTTAAATATACATCCATAACTCTAAAAGGATCAGTTCCACATACACCAGCTAGTACTGGAGTGTGTTTTACAACAGGCAGTACTTCAGAACCCATTTCAACTACAATTTGATTTGCATCTCCATAAGATAATAATCCAGCTAACGAACCACGGCCTGCCATTCTATATCTTCCGGAATTATAGATGATAAGCATATCAGCTCCACCAGCTTCACTACTTTTAGCGGTAATACCTGTACCAGCACCTACGCCTAATAGTATCTTTCCGTTTTTAACTTCTTCCTTAAATTTCTCTATGATTTCTTTTCTTGTCATTGTATTCATTTATAAACCCTCCTATAAATTTATATTTTTGTTCATAGTTTTTTATTGATTTATAATATATCTATGGTCTTATTTATTCATTAAATCTATTAATTTTTGTGCTGCTGCTTCAGCAAACTTTACATCATTAATAGCACAATCCATTTCAACTACTTCTACAACATTTTTGTTTATACCATTTCTTAAGATGTCAAATAACACTTTATCTTCTTCTACGCCATAGAATGGTTGGCCTTCTATGTCTATTGCCGATATGCCTTTTAGAGGTAAAAATAAAGCAGTTTTTTCTTTTGCCATATTTAATTTTTCAACAAGCTTTTTACCGATTGCTTCATTTTCCTCAATGTTTGTTCTCATGAGTGTTACAGTAGGGTTATGCTTATATAAATTGCGGCCTTCAAATTTTATTGGCACTGTATCATAAGGGCCAAAGTTACACATATCAAGTGCACCAACTGATACAACCTGAGGAATATGGTTTTTAGCTGCCGCCTCTAAACGATGTGGTCCTGCATTCAAAACCCCGCCAATAATTTCGTCTGCCCATTCTGTTGTAGTAAGATCTAGCACACCTTCAATAAAGCCAGCATCAATAAGTGCCTCCATAGATTGTCCACCTATACCTGTTGCATGGAACACAAGTACTTCATACCCTCTAGCTTCAAGATATTCTCTAGCTGCCGTAACACAGGGCGTTGTTACTCCAAACATAGTTGTAGCAATCAATGGTTTTTTATCCATTACTTTTGTGTCTTCAAATTTAACCATACCTGCAATTGCAAATACTGCATTTGAAAAAATCTTTGTTGAAATTGAGTTAAGCCCTGCAACATCTACTACAGAAGGCATCATAATAATATCACTTGTGCCTACGTATTGAGAAGTATTTCCAGAAGCTACTGTTGATACCATAACTTTTGGAACACCAATAGGCAGCGCCCTCATAGCTGGTGTTACTAGTGAAGTTCCGCCACTACCACCAAAGGAGATAATACCATCAAATTTACCTTGCTTATATAATTCAGGCAGTAATTTTTCCATTCCCTTTGATAATACTTCTGTTGCTAATGCTCTATCTTTTTTAGAAACTAGAGTTCTTATATCTGTGCCTGCTGCCTCAGCTACTTCACTGTTTGACACGTCTGGTTTAAAGGTTGGCTCAAACACACCAGTGTGAATGGTGAAAGTACCTAAACCCAAACTTTCAATCAATTCCTTTACATATGAATATTCAGCACCTTTCGTATCGAATGTTCCTGCAATAGCGATTGTCTTCAATTTCATAACCTCCTCAATAAATTTAGTTTTACCTAGTTATATAAATGGATTGGAGAACGTTCTCATAACAAAATCATAAGTTAATCATACTTTCTTCACTTCTCAATGTAAACGTTGTTATGTACTATGTTTTTGTGTTTATGTTATATTTTTAGATTTATATTGTTTTGGAGAACACCCTTTATACTTTTTAAACATCTTACTAAACTGCGCATAATCTTGATAACCAACTAATTCTGCTAACTCTGATAACTGTATATTTTCTTTATTTAGGATTTCTGCTGCTTTATTTATACGGAATTTAACTAGATACTCTGGAAAACTACAACCTACCTCTTTTTTAAAAAGGCTACTTAAGTAACCTCTAGATACATGGGCTACCTTAGCTAAATCTAAGAATGAAATATCATTCATATAATTTTGAGCAACATATTCCTTCACAAATTCAACATAGTTATAGTGTTTTGTAATTCCATCTAGCATCTTAAGCAATAAATCATCTTCATCAAGTTGTGCTGATACTTTAAAAGCTTTTGTTATATTTGTAATAGATTTTTCAGATGGAATTCTCTCAAAGGCTGATCCACCTATATATCCCATCAAATCTTCAGTATTACTATACATGTACTGAACATCAATTGGTGTCTTTACAGGACCACCATATATTAATTTAATCACATCTGGTTTTAACTCATTGCATCTATTAAATATCTTTTCCATTTTTACCTTTGCAGCTTCAAGTGAAAATACTTTTTTGCCCCTAATAGCCCCCCACCTGTTAGGCCTAAATGTACGCAAATGGCGTCAGCACCAGCATCAATCATTTGTTCTGCTTGCACCTCGTTAAATACAAAGGCAACTGTGAACATATTTTTTACATGGGCAACTCTTATAGCTTCCACTTCAATCAAATAATGATATCCAGCTTCTTCGAGAGCCTCACCAAATTGACTATCTATAAGTCCAACTGTGGGGTAGTTATTAATACCTGAAAAGCCCATATCTTTTATTTTATCTATGTAGCTTTCTATATCTTTTGTAGGGTCAGTTGCATTAAATCCAAAAATAATAGGTATATCTTTTACTAAGGGTATTATCTCTCTTGCAGAAAAATCCATTACCATATCATTGCTATTGCAAAATGGCAGAAAACCTGCTAATGAACTTCTTCCCATTTGTCGAAACCTACCGGAATTTAGCATTAAAAGAAAATCAGCTCCACCTTTTTCAGCATACTTTGCTGTCATACCTGTACCTGTTGCTACACCAATAATATGATTTCCATTTTTGATTTGTATTTTTATATTCTCTAATATCTTTTCTCTCTCCATATTTTTAGACCCCTTATATTGTTTGTAATTAATTATTTTCTATAGGAAGATAATTACATTATATGGATAGTAGATAATAAAATCAAATAATTACCTAAATTTTTTAATTATTTATTCTCGTTAAGGAGGCTTTGTAAATTAAATAAATTCTATAGCAGGTATGTATGATGTAATAAAAAAAGCTTTAACAGTATTAGAGGGGGAAATAGGTTGGAAAAGAAAGTTTTCTGCTTGTATGCGGGGCCGATGAGGGGATGAATGTATTCGATGGGATAATAGCAACATATAGAGAGATTGCTCACTATATGAAGTGGGAAGACAAAGGAGTGCTGGCAGTTCAAAAGGTTAATGAAAAAGGTGCTATTGAAGCAACGGATGCACTTATGAAAGTAGAAGAACTGGGGAAGTCATTGTAGAAAAGATTTTTGATTAGGGATATGGCTATTTAGTCATATCCCTATTTTGCTTTTCAAGATCTTCCTCTAAACATTCAGCTCCAAATTTGTGCATCATCTCTAAGATAGGAATTAATTTTCTACCAACATCTGTTAGGCTGTATTCGACTTTAGGTGGTACAACAGGGTACACCTTCCTGTGTATAAGATTATCTTCTTCTAAACTTTTTAACTGGCGTGAAAGTACTTTTTGAGCAACATTAGGTAGTTTTCTCTGAATATCGCTGAATCTAAGTTTTGAATAACTTAAATACCATAAAATCAGTATTTTCCATTTTCCAGAAATCATGTCCTGAATTAGGACCATTGGACACTGTTCATATTGAAGGCACTTCTCCTTCATATAGCATTCTTCATGCCTATTTGTTAACTGCTCCATTTTAAAACCCCCACTAATTAGTGATGACTTTTTTGTCACAGTATGACAAAAAAGTGCATACTTGATAAAAGATGAATTAAATAATATTATAATATCATAGAAAATTAATGAAAGATAGCTATCATAAATAAATGCATTTATTTGTATGTATAGAAAAATAATAATCACGAAAGATATTAAACATTAAATTAAATTTAAAGTGAGGTAAATTACTGTGAGTAAAGTATTATATATTAAAGCAAATACAAAATCAGAAGGATCATCAAGAACTTTTAAAATTTCAGATAACTTTGTTGAACAGTATAGGGAACTTAATCCTAATGATAAAATTATAACTTTAGATCTATACAAAGAGGGCATAGGATTTCTAACAGAAGAGGGTATCAGCCTTCATAGACCAGCACCTGGTGAAGGCAAAGAACATCCAATTTTAAAATATGCGTATCAATTTGCTGAAGCAGATAAATATATAATTGCAGCACCAATGTGGAACTTAAGCTTTCCAGCAATACTAAAAGCATATATTGATTATATAAGTGTTACAGGAATTACATTTAAGTATACTGCAGAGGGACCAGTTGGTCTATGTCAAGGGAAAAAAGCAGTTCATATTGTTGCAAGAGGTGGCGGATATTCAGAGGGGCCAGCTGCAGCGTATGAAATGGGAGATAGATATTTAAGAACAATCTTTGCTTTCCTTGGAATAACTGACTTTACTACAATATCAGCAGACAAGTTAGATGTTATTGGTGAAGATGTAGAAGCAATTGTAAAAAATGCAATTGAAAAGGCTGAAGAAAAAGTGAAAAACTTTTAGCACTTATCCTAAGAGTTAATTACTAAAAGAATGGATAGTCAAATCTAAGCTATCCATTCTTTTAGTAGTAATTGTTACAAAAAATAAATAAAAGTGCATTACATAGCAGCATTGAGTGCTTGATTAATAGTTAAGGGAAGTAAAATTATTAGTAATATAAGGGAAGGGGAAAGGTATGGATTACATTAATAATACAATTAGCAATTTACAGCAAATATGTTTTGACTGTAAAGACTATGATACAGTAAATTGTATTAAAGCTAAATGCAATATTGGATTTGCTCTAAGTGTAGTAAATTCGATTAAAAAAAACGGATTGACAGTGGTTAGAGATGGAGTGCAACTTATTCCAAAAGAAGATATGAAACCTTATGATAATGCAATGATGGCAAGATGTATAGCATCTATATGTAAGTTATGTAAAGAGTGTAATGAAAGGCATAATGAAAATTGTGCTGTTTCATTAGCTAGAAGATCTCTTGAAAGTATATTTTTAAAAGAAACGGTTTATTATCCAGGTAACATACTAACATATATTTTTAATGTTGCTAAACAAAACCCTAGTTTTGCTAACTTAATTCAACAAGAAATTAAACAATTGAATCAATTGTAGAAGTTGGTTAAATTACCCAAACATGATATTAACAAAAGTATTATGTTTGGGTAATTTGAAAAGTTTTATATCACAAGATAATTTCTATAATTTATCCGATGACTACCCGTTTTAATACCCCATCGCCCTCTGTGAAAGCGATTCACACAAAATCAGATGAGTTTTGAAATCCCATCTGATTCAAGTTTTCACTTCATCGTTTTACTACGTTAAAATTATCTTCTATCAAAAGCCAGTTTTGTGGGAAAGGAAGACCTAATTTCCAATAACTAACTCCTCGTAAATTAAGCTCTTTTACAAGATCAAACTTCGCTTGAATTGATCGCGCATCTTCAAACCATACTATATGCTGTTTTCCTTGGCTATCGGTATAATTGAAAAAAGGAGCTTGTGCTGTATAGTCATATCTAATTGGCACATTATTTTCTGCCGCTATTTCAATGGCACGCTGAGGGCTGACAGCCTTTGCAGTAGTTCCAGGTACAAAAGGAAGTGTCCAATCATATCCATATAAGTTTTGGCCCATCATAATTTTAGAAGAAGGCATTTCTGTTAAAGCATATTCAATAACTTGCCTAACTTGAGGCAGTGGAGACACAGGCATTGGAGGGCCGCCGCTGTAGCCCCATTCATAAGTCATTAAGACAACAAAATCTGCAATTTCACCATGAGCTCTATAGTCATGGGCTTGATACAATAAGCCTGCCTGAGTGGAGCTTGTTTTTGGTGCCAAAGCTGTAGACATCATCAAACCTTCTGAAGAGAGCCTTGCTTTTGCCTTCCTCAAAAAGTTATTATAGTTTTCCCTTAATTCAGGAGGCAAAAACTCCAGATCAAAATGTATATCGCTAAAACCATATTGTTTTGCTGTTGCGACGATGTTATTAAGCAGACGATTTTGTACTTCTGTATCTGTCAAAATGATTCTCCCGAGCTCCGTGCTGAATTGCCCGTTTTCAAGGTTAGTAACTACCAGCATTAAGGCTGCATTATTCGCTTTGGCTATGGCTGGAAAATTATTTAATGGAGGAGCTTTCAATGTTCCATCTCTCTGAATCTGGAAGCTAAATGGTGCTAGGTATGTCAGAAATGGTGCTGCACTTCGAGCTGCCTGCTCTAATTCAGGGGCTACCTTTCCAGCTATTGGTTCAACATATGCATTTATTTCTGCATCTCTTTTAGGTCGTGGAGGAATATACAATCTTAATCCAATTTGCAGTGGCTGAGTAGCTGAAATTCCATTAACCTGTGCAAGTGTTTGATAGTTTATTCCAAAACTGCGCGCAATGCTGTACAAACTATCTCCCGGTTGTACCCAATAGAAGCTTCCTACAATAGGAATTACCAATGCCTGCCCTACCACTAATTGATTAGGGTTTGGAATTTCATTAGCTGCAACAATTGCTGAAACTGTGGAATTATATGCCTGAGCTATTCCAAATATTGACTGTCCTGGTTGAACAACATGAATTTGCATAATATCTCCTTCTTATAAAACTTATCCAATATCATTATATGAGATAGAAGGAGAAGTGTACTAAATATATCAATTAATCTCGTACAACTTTTTAAAAATAATAATGAAGCTTACGATATTTTTACGTCCTAATTTAAACTTGTACAAAAGGGAAAAGTAAGCCAACTAATAAAACTGAGATGGTGGGCAAATATAAAATCACAAGTTAGTAAAATATAATTGAAATTTAACGCTTAAGTCTAGATTTAAAGACTTTAAAGAATACCCATAAGGTAAATGTTGATTTAACAATTAAATATGTAATACCCAATATAAACAATATTAAATGGTGATGGAAATTATATGAACTAAAAATATTAAAAAAATTCAAATTAATCACCTCATAATACATTTAGAGTTATTTTATGTATATATAGTAATATAATACAAGGTTAATTATGGAATTGTTTTATTACATAGTATCAAATTTAAGTTGACAATTCTAATATTATGTTAACTAATAAAAAAGTAAACCATAAACATTATATTCAAGAAAGGCTTAATTATTAAAATAAGAAAATTTAAGATATGTATTGACATATAGTGGAATAAGAGGTATTATAAATACATAATATCAAATTGATAATATCTAAACTATAATAAGTAGAGGCGAAGTATTTTGAATAAACATTTTATAGACAATGAAGAGGAATTCTTGAAGAATTATAATGAAAATGATTATAAAAAGCTGAGTATTACAAACGATATCATAATATTTACAACTGCTGATAGGGAAGAGGATAATCTTAGAAAGGTTCCTAAAAAAGGACTACAGGTTATTTTAATTAAAAGAGATGACTATCCATATAAAGAAAAGTGGGCGCTTCCAGGTGGTTTTGTTGATATAGAAGAAAGTCTAGATGAGGGGGCTAAAAGGAAGCTTAAGGAGAAGACAGGTATAGACAATGTTTATACTGAACAGCTATACACTTTTGGAGATGTTGATAGGGACAAAAGAACAAGGATTATTAGTGTAGGAAACATTGCTTTAGTTGAAAAGAGCAGTATAAGGTTTAATGAAGCAGATTTACAAAAGAAAAGTGAATGGTTTTGGATAGATAAAACTCTTATTAGTTCTGAAAAGCATGAACAGTATATAGAAAACAAACATCTTATATCTCTTAAATCCATTGATGAAAAAATAATAATGAATTATGAAGTAACAGAGAAAATTGGAAGGGACATTTTTAGAAGGAAAGAAACAGCTTATAGGTTATTAGATAACTCTACAGAGAAACTGGCTTTTGACCACTATAAGATATTAGATTATGGAATAGATAGATTAAGAAATAAAGTGGAGTATACGCCAATTGCTTTTAACCTTTTGCCAAGAGTATTTACTGTAAAGGAGCTGCAGAATGTCTATGAAGCAATAATGGGGAGAGAAATTTTAAACTTCAGAAGAAAAATGGGAGAAATGATTATAGAAACTGATGAAAAGATAGAGGGTAAACCCTTTAGACCAGCTAAGGTGTTTAAGTTTAATGAAAACTGGGAGCATAATTTTTAAAAATGAAGAGGATGGTATAAAATGATTTATTTTAATGATGAGAGAATAGAATTTAAGAAATTTCCTAATGGTGAATCCTTAATTGATAGTAAAAGCTTACAGTTAAGAGATGATAATAATGAGATTAGAGTTAATTTTGAAAATGATGAGGATATAACTCACTTGATATTTTTGAAAAGTCATTTAGATGAACTAAAAGTAAAATGTAATTTAATTCTTCCTTATATGCCTTACAGCAGAATGGACAGAACAGAGGGTATAATGATTTTTACACTAAAGCATTTGTGTAAGGTGATTAATAATTTAGATTTTGAGAGTGTAACTATTTATGAGCCACATTCAGAGGTATCTACTGCATTATTAGATAGAGTTAAGGTAGTGGATATGTCTAAAATTTTAGCAGAGAAGCTATTAAAAGAATTGAATGATGGAAAAGAAGAGGTATATTTAGTTTATCCAGATGCAGGTGCAGCAAAGAGATATGGAAAAGAAATATGCTATGAAAAAACTCTAACTGCTAGCAAAGAGCGTGATTTTAGAACAGGACGTATAAAGAAGTTACAGATTAATGGGCATATGGAAAGAAAAAGCTTTAAAGCTATCATAGTGGATGATTTATGTTCAAAGGGTGGCACTTTTATGCTGACAGCTTCTAAGCTAAAGGATATGGGGGCAACAGAAATATACCTAGCAGTCACTCACTGTGAAAATACAGTTTTTCAAGGGGATTTATTAAAGGATGATTTAATAACAGGGATATATACAACCAATAGCATTTTAAATAGAAGGCATGAAAAAATTAAGGTCTACGAAATTTAAGGGGGATTCATTATGAAAAAACTATTAGTAGTTATTGATTACCAAAAGGACTTTGTAGATGGAACACTTGGATTTGAAAAAGCAAAAACATTAGAACAAGGTATATATGATAAAGTTAAGAGATATCTACAAAATGGGGATAAGGTACTGTTTACCTATGATACTCATTACGAAGATTATTTACAAACTAGGGAAGGTAAAAATTTGCCCGTTTCCCATTGTATCAAAGATACTAATGGCCATAAGCTGTACGAGAAAATAAAGGATTTCTCAACTTTAGAAAATACACTGCATTATGAAAAAGAAGGCTTTGGAATATCCAACAAAGATATGCTTCGACTAGCCAGTGAAATAGGAGAAGATATTAAAGAAATTGAATTAGTTGGAGTTGTCACCAATATATGCGTAATTAGCAATGTGGTAATATTCCAATCCCAATACAGAAATGCTGATATTATAGTGGATGCCAGTCTTTGTGCTAGCTTTGATGATTCACTACATGAAAAGGCATTAGATGTAATGGAAGGTCTTCAGGTAAAAGTAATCAACAGGGGGAACTAATAATGATAAGCCCATTTTTATTAACGGATTTTTATAAAACAATTCATCATATGTGCTATGCAAAGGGAATGACTAAATTAGTGAGTTACTGGACTCCTAGAATGTCTAGAAAAGAAAATATGAATAAGATTGTTATGTTTGGACTGCAGCCTTTTATAAAGAAGTATTTGATTCAATACTTTAATGAAAACTTCTTCTATAAGGATAAAGAAGAAGTGATTTCTGAATATAAAAGAATCATTTCTAAAACTATGGGAAATATAGCAGCGGATACAAAGCATATTGAAGCTTTGCACGACTTAGGATATTTACCAATACAAATTAAAGCTGTGTCAGAGGGACTAAAGGTAAATATTAAAACTCCAATGATTGAAATTACAAATACCCATGAGGATTTTGCTTGGCTTGTGAATTATTTAGAAACCTTTATGAGTTGTAATATATGGCAGCCAATGACAAGTGCCACTATTGCATATAGGTACAGAGAAGTAATAGAAAAGTATTTTGATCTTACTGTAGAAAGTGGAGATATAAGAAAAGCTTGTGGAGATTTTAGTATGAGAGGTTTTAGTTCTATAGAAAGTGCAGAACTTAGTGGTGCAGCACATTTACTTTCCTTTCTAGGAACTGCAACAATACCTGCCATTAGCTATTTAGAGGAATATTATAACTGCAATATAGAAGAGGAACTAGTTGGACTTGGAACTCCTTCTACAGAACACAGTGTAATGTGCAGTTACGGCGAAGATGAATTTGCGGCTTATAAGAGATTGATTACTGAGGTATTTCCAAGGGGAGTTTTGAGCATAGTATCTGACACCTATGACTATTGGAATGTTATAACGAATATAATTCCAAGATTGAAAGAAGATATATTAAATAGAGATGGCAAAATTGTCATTAGAGGCGATAGTGGAGATCCGGTAAAAATAATTTGTGGTGATAAGGATGCAGCAAAAGACAGCGAGGAATATAAGGGAACTGTTGAATTGCTATGGAATATATTTGGTGGAGAAATCAATTCAAAAGGATATAAGGTTCTAAACAGTAAAATAGGGGCAATTTATGGAGACAGTATAACTGTAGAAAGATGCGAACAGATTTGTAGAGGATTAGAGGAAAAGGGCTTTGCAGTAAATAACTGTGTCTTTGGGATAGGTTCATACACCTATCAATACAATACTAGAGATACTTTTGGATTTGCTTTAAAGGCTACTCATGCAGTAATAGATGGTGAAGAAAAGTTCATATTTAAGGCACCAAAAACAGATAAAGATAATTTTAAAAAGTCACAAAAGGGAATGTGTTATGTATATAGAGAGGGGCAAGATATTTTATATAAAGATGAATTAACTTTAAAAGAGCAAGAAAAATGTAAGGATAACCTATTAGAAGTTGTATTTAAGGATGGTAAGCTGGCAAAAGATTACTCATTATCTGAAATAAGAAATAGGCTTCACGGGAGCTTCTAGTAACATTTTAGAATAAGATAGAAAATTATTTTTCCTTTTAATTGGAGGTATAAAAATGAGAAAAGATTTTAATGCAGAAAAGGAATGTGAAAATATCATAAATTGGATTAGAGAATACTTTAAGAATCAACCTAGTGCTAAAGGAGCTATCATTGGAATTAGCGGTGGAAAGGATAGTTCTGTAACAGCCAAATTATTAGCTGAAGCTTTAGGAAAAGAAAGAGTATTTGGTGTTCTGATGCCAAATGGAGAGCAGAAGGATATATCTGATAGCTTAAAGATTGTAGATATTCTTGGAATTAATTATAAAATAGTTAATATAGAAAAGGCCTACAATGGATTATTAGAGGGGATTGCAGATGAAAAGTTATCTATTGACGCTAAAATCAATATTCCTCCGAGACTCCGAATGACTACCTTGTATGCAGTTGGAACTAGCATGAATTATAGGGTATGTGGTACCGGAAATAAGTCAGAAGGCTTTGTAGGATATACAACAAAATGGGGAGATAATGCTTTCGACTTTAATCCTATAGGAGACCTAACTACTGAAGAGGTTGTAGCAGTGGGAGACTTTTTAGGCTTACCTTATGAATTGGTTCATAAAACTCCAAGTGATGGGTTGAGTGGAAAATCTGATGAAGAGAAGTTAGGCTTTTCATATAAACAAATTAATGAATATATAGAAAATGGGAGCTGTGGGGATAAAGAAACAGATGAGAAAATTAGATTGAGGCATGAGTATAACAAGCACAAGAGGAACTTGCCACCAAAGTACGAGAGAGCATAAAATCATAAGTTGACTCGTTATTTTTTAGATGTCTATAATTAAGGGAAGCATTTATATAGTGCTTCCTTAAATCATTTTGAGGAAATATTATGTAATTATCTAGAACTATTTTCTTATTTACTCAATATATCAGAAAAGTGATTTTTGGACCACTCTTCAATTATTTTCAATGCAGGAACTAATTCCTGGCCTTTTTCGGTTAATGAGTATTCAACTCTTGGAGGTATTTCTGCGTATACATGTTTAATTATTATTCCATCAACTTCAAGTTGTTTTAGAGATTCGCTTAATACTTTTTGACTTACACCAAAAGTAATTCTTTGTAACTCCAGAAATCTCTTTGGACCATCAGATAAGTGACAAAGTATTACAGCTTTCCATTTACCTCTTATTATTTCAAATCCCAAATCTAGAGCACATATGTATGACTTGCCTTTATGTTCTATCAAAATAAGATCACCTACTTTAACATATATTTCATACATGATTATAATATAAAAAAGAAAAATTAAAAATAGAATTTATAAGCAGTGCAGAAAAATATTTTATTGATTTATTTTTAAAGGTATAGAATAAATCACAATTCCTACTTTAAAGTAAGTTAGCTAACCTTAAAGTGCCTACTTGTTGCAAAGAGTTGTGTTAAATATACTATATTTAGTGTGGAACAATAAAGGTATTTAAAGTAAAAATAAGTCAGTGAAAGGATTTTTATAATCTTGTCACTAGATATATAAAGGAGAGATGAACTAAATGAAAGTAGTTGCATTTAATGGAAGCCCTAAAGAGAAAGGGAATACATTCCATGGAATAAAAATGGTTGCTGAGGAACTAGAAAAAGAAGGCATAGAAGTTGAGATTATTCATGTAGGTAATAAGGCTATAAGAGGCTGTCTTGCTTGTAATGGCTGCGTAAGAAATCAAGACGAAAAATGCGTGATTAAGGATGAAGTGAATGAATGGATTCAAAAAATGAAAGAGGCAGATGGTATAATACTAGGCTCTCCAGTTCATTATTCAGCTATAGGAGGAACAATGAAATCATTCTTGGATAGAGCTTTTTATGTTACAACTGTAAACCAATCTATGCTAAGACATAAGGTGGGAGCTGCAGTTGTTGCTGTGAGACGTTCAGGAGGTATTCCTACTTTTGGACAATTAAATAATTACATTAATTATTCTGAAATGCTTATGCCAACTTCAAACTATTGGAATGTAATACATGGAACAGCTCCAGGAGAAGCTAAAGAAGATGAAGAAGGTACACAAATAATGAGAGTCCTTGGTAAAAATATGGCTTGGCTTATGAAATTGGTTGAATATGGAAAAGGAAAAATTGAAGAACCTGAAAAAGAAGGTAAAGTATTCACAAACTTTAT
Source organism: Clostridium sp. OS1-26 (assembly GCF_030915445.1). GTDB lineage: Bacteria > Bacillota > Clostridia > Clostridiales > Clostridiaceae > Clostridium_AM. Next base: position 4,741,218 of record NZ_CP133264.1, on the reverse strand, counting down.
TCGTTAAATTTATCCGATGTCTAACGCCACTAACACCCCAACGCACTCTGTGAAAGCGATTCACACCAAATCAAAGATTTGGGTTCTCTGCTTTTCTTAAAGTTGGGGATAAGTGGCGCTACAACTCTGGATAACGGCTTCTAAGCTTTAGATGGAGTTTAAAACTCCACCTGAAGCCAAGAATCCTGTTTATAAAGAGATCGCCAAAGCAATGGCGGTCTTTTTTATGATTAAGGATAATAAAGAAGGTTTTTTTTCAGAAATGTCGAATATTTTTATTGATATGTTTTGTGACTTTGTTAAACAGAAGCTTTGCTACTATATCATTTAATAAGGATTTTTAGATAAAATTATTGAATTGTTGAAGAGGATTTGTTATCTTTAGATAATAGTGGAAAAACTAAAGAGTGAATTTAAATTAGGAGGTAAATATTAATGAGCGCACAAGAAAAAGTTTTTGAAAAGTTAAATGAGTTAAATATTAAATATGAGGTAGTAAATCATCCTGCTGTTTTTACAATAGAGGAGATGGATGCTTTAAGCATTACTGAACAGGGAGATGTATGCAAGAATTTATTTCTTAGAGATGAAAAGGGTAAAAGACATTTCCTTGTAGTTTTAGATAAAGACAAGAAAGCTGATTTAAAAGATATTCAAAAGCAGCTTGGAAGCACAAGACTTAGTTTTGCATCAGCAGAAAGACTTGATAAATATTTGAAACTTCAAAAAGGAGAAGTAACACCACTTGGAGTAATAAATGATGAAGAAGGCTCTGTAGAAGTAGTATTTGATAATGATTTAGTAGGAAAAACAAAGTTAGGTGTTCACCCTAATGATAATACTGCAACAGTTTGGATTTCCTTTGAGGATTTGAAGAAAGTAGTAGATCAGAATGGAAATAAAATTAAATATCTAACTATTTAATTTTTATTAAATAGTTAGATATTAAGATATAGAATCTAAAATCCTATTAAAATAGTATATTTTTAGCCAATAGAAAATGAATACTTTTAAGCCCCTACTTAGCTAAAGCAAGTGGGGGCTTAAAAATAATTAAATAGCAGAATTATAGTCTATGGTTTTTTAAGAAGCAGATTTTGCTTTGAGTACTGCTTTATAAGCATTGACTATTCCATATCCAGATTGCAAGTCTTTACCTTTAGATAATATATCAGTTGCAGTATCATCTAAAATTTCAGCTATTTGATCTGGTGTTAGGTTTGGATTTTCTGCTTTAACTAGTGCAGCAACCCCTGATACTACTGGAGCAGCCATACTTGTACCATCCCAAGCTGCGTAACCATTTGGTACAGTGCTTATAATTTTTACTCCTGGTGCAGCAATATCAATTGAACTTCCATAGTTAGAAAAATTAGCTTTTTTATACTGTCGAGTTATTGCTGATACTGTATAAGCATCTTGCTCATCTCCAGCTGGTGTATATAAATCAGCATTCGAGTTATCATTTCCAGCAGCAACTACAACAAATGCTCCCTTTTCCTTAGCATACTTTATAGCACTATCAATTTCTTCACAGGTACCTTTAGTGCCAAAGCTTAAATTTATAATATCTGCTCCTTTATCTGCTGCATATATAATTCCTTTAGCAATTTTATCTGAGTCACCTTCTCCATTTTTATCTAAAACCTTTACTGGTATAATTTTAACGTCTAGTGTTCCTGCTATACCTACTATGCCTTGTTTATTATTAGCTTCTGCTGCAATAATTCCTGATATATGAGTTCCATGGCCATTATCATCTAATACATTTTTACTATTATCAATAAAGTTATATCCTAAATCTGTTAGAACTCTATTTTTTAGGTCAACATGTGTATAATCTACTCCTGTATCCAATACAGCAACCTTAACTTGTCTTTTCTGATTTACTAAAGTCCATGCCTTATTGGCTTCTGTGGCTGTAATTGCCCACTCATACTTATAGCCTGGATCATTTACAGGTGTGTCGGTATTTAAGGTTATGTCGGTAACAGTTGCATTTCTATTTACAGGAGTTTTACCTATTGGAGTAACTATTCCTACAGGTTGAGGTAATTGAATTCTCTTAACGGTTTTACCTTTAGTCTGTTTGTCTTGTAGCTGCCTGCTATTATATCCAGGGAGTATTACTTTATAATTTTTAGAATAGATTGAATTAGGGGTTGCTTTATTATGTAATGCTTGTACTATTTCTTTGTTACTTGTACTACTAATATTGCTGGTTACTATTTTAGATTCTGAAGTTAAGAACTCTGTCCCAACTATTAAAACGGAAAGTGCTGCTAATACTATAATTTTTGTAGGCTTCATAAATAATATCCCTCCAATTAATTCTTATTTTTAAATATTAATAGAATTTATTCTTAATTATAATACATTATTGTAACAGTTTTGTGACAAAAATGATGTTTTAGAAATAATTCGAACAATTGGATTAATACTATATATTCGCTTTAACTATACACTTAAAAAATTAGAAACATAATTATAGCAGTTTCGACCTTTGAGTCTTAGATAATTATTACTAAAAGTATTCCCCTATTAGAAAATATTAGTTATAATTTAGTAGGAGATTTATCCGATGTCTACCGCCACTAATACCCTAACGCACTCTGTGAAAGCGATTCACACCAAATCAGCACGCTGTGAAAGCGATCATCTCAAAACCATAGATTTTGGATGCCTGCTTAACATTTGGGTTCTCTGCTTGCACTCTGTGAAAGCGATTCACACCAAATCAAAGATTTGGGTTCTCTGCTTTTCTTAAAGTTGGGGATAAGTGGCGCTACGACCCTGGATAACGGCTTCTAAGCTTAAGATGGAGGTTAAATGCCTAAATGGCATTTAACGGGCAAATTGCCCAGTGGTCGTAGACAAAACTCCACCTGAAGCCAAGAATCCTGTTTATATCATGCAATTTTTACTATAAATTATAAAGCGGGTGAAGTGAATGTCAAAATATGATAAAAAAGCTGTTGTTTCTACGTTGTCACTAGCCTTTGTGACAATGTTTTGGGGTACGAGCTATGCAATTGTAAAGGATAGCCTAAATAGTATAAAGCCATTTCAATTAATGACTTTGAGGTTTGTATGGTCAACGATTATTTTGGCTCTTATGTTTTGTAAAAGATTAAAAAATATAAGAAAAAAATATATATATCAAGGATTAATAATTGGAATGTTTCTATTTATTGCCTTTTTTACGTTGATAACAGGCATAATATATACCACTGCGTCAAAACAATCTTTTTTGGTTGGCGCATATGTAATAGTAGTTCCTTTTTTAGCTTGGGCTATAAATAAAAGAGTTCCAGACAACTATGAGATTATTGGTGCCTTTATAGCAACAATAGGTATTGGGTTATTAACCTTAGATGGATCACTTAATATAAACAAAGGGGACGTAATATCCATTTTTTGCTCAATATCTTTTGCATGTCATATGATGGCTATAGAATATTTTAAGGAAGATTCTGATCCTATAATCTCAACAATAATACAGTTTGCTGTGACAGCGTTATTGTTTGTTATACTAACAGGAATATTTGAATCCTATACAATAAATGTGACGCCAAAAATGTCAAAGTCCATAGCATATCTTATTATTGCAACTACTGTTATACCATTTTTAGTGCAAAACATTGCGCAGAAATATATTTCCTCTACCAGTACTGCTCTTATATTTACATTAGAATCTTCATTTGGAGGAATTTTTGCTGTATTTCTCTTAAATGAAACAATGACTCTTCGAATGATAGTAGGTAGCGTAGTTATTTTTATAGGTATTATTATAGAGGAAACAAAGTTGAACTTTTTTAAAAAATTTAAAATAAATAGTTACTCTACATCTTCAGATAGTGAGAGTGTATAAGCGATCTATAGATAGATGCCGCACTGATAATACAGTGCGGCTTTTAATTTGTAAGAAATTCTTAATAATTTTGTAAACTATTTCGTAATTTTTACCTTGTAAAATTATACCTATAGATAAGCTTATCGAAGGATTTCAGATGCCTTAAGTTAAAAAAGGAGGAAAAAGTATATGTTTACACGAATACTGAAAAAAGAAAAACTTTCAATATGGAGGACATTATGGATAAGCAAAAGGTATTAATAGTAGATGATGAAAAAGAAATAAGAGATGCTATCGAAATTTATTTAAAAGGCAGTGATATAGATGTGCTTAAAGCAGGGGATGGGTTGGAAGCATTGGATATATTGGAAAAGGAAAATATACATCTAATAATACTAGATATAATGATGCCTAAGCTCGACGGTATAAGAACCTGTTTAAAGATAAGAGAAAACAAAAACATACCAGTAATAATGCTGTCAGCAAAAAGTGAAGATGCAGACAAAATATTAGGATTAAATATTGGCGCTGATGATTATATAACTAAACCTTTTAATCCCTTAGAGCTAGTAGCTAGAGTGAAATCACAGCTTAGAAGATTTCTTCTACTGGGGGATGCCAATGTTGACTTACAAGCTCCAAATGAGGATGAAATAGAAATAAGAGGATTAAACATAAACAAAGCCTCTAATATTGTAAAAGTAGATGGAGAAGAAATCAAGTTGACTCCCTTAGAATTTAAGATAGTACTGCTATTTGCAGAAAATGCTGGTAGAGTTTTATCTATTAAACAAATATATGAAAACGCATGGAATGAACCTTTTTATAAAAGTGAAAACACTGTGACAGTGCATATAAGGAGAATTAGAGAAAAGCTTGAAATAAATCCTAAAGAACCAAAATACATAAAGGTGGTGTGGGGTATTGGATACAAAATTGACAAATAAATTGAAAAATCTTAAAAGTATTCTTATTGGAAGTTTGTTAAGACAGATAATTATAATGGTGATTTTAACAATTTTGGCGGGAATATTTAGTATAGATTTGATTGAAAATAATGGGCTAATGAGATTAACAAATAATGAAACTGTATTAAAACAGCATTTAATGGAAGATTCTTTTCCATTAAGTCAAAAGCTATACTGTACTACAGATTACTTAGAAAAATTAAAAAATGGAGAAATTAAACAAAGTGATATAGAAAGGGACTTTAAAGATTTCAAAGTAAAGTTTGCACTAATAAACAATAAAAATGGAAAAGTATATACAAACCTTCATAAGGTTGCAGACTTAAAAGATCCCTTTAATGAATATATAAAACAAAATTCATACTATTACTATAAAGCAGATAATGAAGTGAATTATGCGCCTATTATCGAGAAGGATTTAGATCGCAGAGAATTTCTGAAGTCAGGAAAAAATTTTACTGAATATTACTGGTACGATAAAACAGGAATTAATGCGAAAGTAGACACATGGGCTACTGTGCTAGGACCTAGTTATAAAGCCCTAATAGAACTTATCTTTGTCTTTGTTTGGTTAATTGTTACTACAGTATTTATTATAAGAAAGGTAGAATGGGTAAAAACTGTTGGAAAAGAAAGTGCAAAAAGAGAACTTAAAAAATCACGTTTGTATTTTATAATACTAAAAACCAAGGAATTGTATTACAACTGGGGAGTTTGTGAAAAGACTATTACCTTATCTTCTATAGCTATTATGCTAATGGTTATATTTGCATTTTTGATAGATTATATGAGCTATTATAAATGCATTGGATTTATAATACTCTATATAGCTTATATTTTAGGTTGTTTGTTAACACTGATTAAGGATGTAAAATATTTTAGAGTAATCTCAAAGGGTACAAAAGAAATTGCTAAAGGCAATTTTGATTTATATCTAGATACGAAAGGTAATATAGATCTCTCTAATTTGGCGGAAAATATTAATTCAATAAAAATAGGTTATAAGAAGGCATTAGAGGAACATGTAAAAAATGAGCGTCTAAAATCGGAATTAATATCAAATGTATCCCATGATTTAAAAACACCTTTGACATCAATAATAACTTATGTGGATCTTTTAAAAAGAGAGGATTCAACAGAAGAGGAAAAAGAAGACTATATTAAAATTCTAGATTCTAAGGCTAAAAAATTAAAAGTTCTTATTGATGATTTATTTGAAGTTTCTAAAATTAACAGCGGAAAGTTGGAGCTAGATAAAGAAAAAGTAGATATTGTAGATTTAATTTATCAAGTACTGGGAGAGTGCTCCAATTGTTATGAAGAAAAACATATTGATTTTAAATTAAAAAGCTTTGCAAGTGAAGTTGTATTAAATCTAGATGGAAAACAAATATCAAGAGTAATTGAAAATGTTGTTTATAATGCTTTAAAATATTCAATGGAAAATACTAGAGTATATATAAATATTGAAAATAAAGCTAATGAAGTGATTATATCCTTTAAAAATATAGCAGCCTATGAAATGAATTTTGATGTTGAAGAAATATTTGAACGTTTTAAGAGAGGCGACGAATCAAGAAATTCAGAGGTTGAAGGCTCTGGATTAGGTCTTGCAATTTCAAAAAGCATTGTAGAGCTGCACGGCGGTAAAATGTATATAGAAAAAGAGGGAGACCTATTTAAAGTATTTATAGTTCTGAAATTGCAGCAAAGGGGGATAATAAATGAGTAAATATTTAAAATATGGTTTGGGAGTCTTATTGGCAGTTTTACTAGCATTGAATTTAATTACAGTATATTTTTTATATACTCAATATAGCAGATTTAATGAAATAGAGCATAAAACGGATTTAATTATGAGTAATACTAATACAATAAGCAACAAAATTTCAAATGATATGCTAGCTTTAAAAGAACAGCAAAAGGATATAATGACACCTACAGAGCTAGCGAATTATTTAAAAGTAGATATTAAATTAATCTATAAATCTATTATTGATAATCCAGATTCAAAATTTCCCTGTATAAAAATGAATGATGAAATACGATTTAGCAAAAAGGCTGTAGATGAATATATGTTGAGCGGAAATAAAACTCTAGAATAACCTACGATAATTAGTTCCATATTAAATAGTTAATTTACATCTCAGAATCTTTTCACCTTATTATAGTATATGTGGTAATATTATATTATAAGGATTTCATTATATCAGGAGGACAAAGTATGGAACTAATTAAGGAAAAATTTTCGAAGAGATACCATATTTCAGAGAATACTATTATAGAAAATGGAATTGACTGGAATGTTTTGGATAAAATATATGTTGACTTTAATAAATTTAAGGACAGCTATGAAACTCAAGCTAATTTTATTGCAAATACTTTAAGAACGCATGAGAAAATACACTCAGTAAAAGCTAGAGTAAAGGATGGAGAACGATTAATTGAAAAAATTATTAGAAAGACTCCAGATAGAAAAGAAAAATATGGTTCAGATTTTCAATTTACTGTAGATAATTATAAAAATGAAATAAATGACCTTATAGGTATAAGGGCAATACACATTTTTAAAGATGATTGGGAAGATATTCATAATTTTATATTAAGAACGTGGAAGGTTATTGAAATAACTGCTAATGTTAGAGAGGGTGACGATACTAAAAGATTTGAGGAGTTAGATATCCAAATCAAATCTAGAAAATCTGGCTATCGATCTGTTCACTATTTAATAGAGTTTTTTCCAACAAATCAGCAGGTTATAGCAGAGATTCAAGTGAGAACAATATTTGAAGAGGGATATGGCGAAATAGACCACCAGCTTAGATATTCTCATAGCCAAATTCCAGAAGTGTTAGAGCTAAATCTTTTATTATTTAATCGTATAGCAGGTAGCTCCGATGAAATGGCTTCACTAATAAACCTATTGAATAAGAATTGGACTGAGATGGAAGAAAAATACGAAAATATAATAGAACAAAAAAATAATCAGATAAAAGAATTAATAGATATGATTGAACAGAAGGCTCAATTAGATGAGAAAGATAAGCAATCAATATTATCAAGTTTGGATAATATAATATTGAAAGACAATTTGACAAAATCTTTTGAAGCAGTGCCAAAGGAACCTTAAGTTTTAATAATTAAAGGGTATGTATTACTTTAGCGGAATACATACCCTTTAATTATTAAGTAGTAAATTTTGAATTTATTTTTATTGGTTGTAAGAATGCAAAAGAGATTTACTAATAATAAAATTGCAAAAAAGATAGTCAAATTTAAATAAATTATAGATATAAATGAGAATATTTTAAATTTTAATAATTGTTAAAAATAATGTATAATTTTGCTAAAATTAAGTTGATTTGTACATAGGAGGTTTAATTATGAAAAAAAAGGGATTAATTATACTTATAAGTAGTATACTAGCGGTTTCACTACTTGCTGGTTGTTCATCAAATAGTGGACAACAAGCAGCACAACAAACAACTGCTACTAAGAAAGCTGGAACAGCAGTAGACGGAAATGAAATAAATATTGAAAAGGCTGCAATGAGGCTTGTTAAAACATCAGAAGAAGGTAAGTATCAAATTGTAGGCTCAGAAGAATTAAAGTCATGGATAGACAGCAAAAAAGATATGGTCATTGTTGATACAATGCCTGCGAGTAACTTTAAAGATGGACATATTCCAGGTGCTGTTAATGCAGAATTACCTAAGACAGGAATAAAAGATGTTAAACCAGAACAAAAAGAAGCTTTTGTTAAATTACTTCCAGCTGATAAAAATAAACCAGTTGTAATATATTGTGGTTTTGTTGCATGTGAGAGAAGTGATGTTGGAGCTAAAATAGCAAAAGAATCAGGATATAAAAATGTGTATAGATATCCAGGTGGAATAGTTGCATGGAGAGATGCAAAATACGCAGAAGAAAAATAAAGTAAGGCATCTGAAAGAAAATAACAAGCCAAAGATGACTAAATTCTAATACAAAATTAAGTAGTTATGTATCCCTATCAAAGAGTAACAGCTTGTTATATAAATGAGAGGGGTACACAACTACGGGGAAGCTAATTTATTTTAAAAATCTTTTTTAAGAACTGCACCAGTACTTGCTGAAGTGACTAACTTGCTGTAGCGATATAAATAGGTTCCTTTGTCCGCTTTTATAGGGGGTGCAGTCCAATTATAGAATCTTTGTTTAAGTTCTTCATCAGACAGTTCAACCTTTATAAACCTATTAGGCAAATCTATTTCTATGATATCTCCATCTTCTAATACTGCAATTGGTCCTCCTTCATAGGCTTCTGGAGATATATGACCTATACAGGGTCCTCTAGTGCCTCCTGAGAATCGGCCATCTGTAAGTAAAGCTACAGATTTTTCGAGTCCCATTCCAATTATTGCAGAGGTAGGGCTAAGCATTTCTCTCATTCCAGGACATCCCTTAGGACCTTCATATCTAATTACAACAACATCTCCAGATTTTATCTGTCTATTCATGATTGCGGTAAAAGCATCTTCTTCAGAATTAAATACCCTTGCAGGACCACGATGATAAAGCATTTCTGGCTCAACAGCAGATTGTTTTATAACAGCTCCATCTGGTGCTAAGTTCCCTTTAAGTATTGCTATTCCACCTTCTTTATAGTAAGGATTGCCTAGCGGTTTTATTACAGTTGAATCTAAAACTTCAGCATCAGCGATATTTTCACCTAAAGTCTTTCCTGTAACTGTGATAGTATCTGCCTCAATCAATTCTGCATCCTTAAGCAATTTAAGCACTGCAGAAATCCCACCAGCATTGTTTAAGTCTTCTATACTATGCTTTCCAGAAGGACTGAGCTTTGTTATGTTAGGAACTTCTCTGCTGATAGTGTCAAATTCCTTTAAATTAAGATTTATTTTTGCTTCATCAGCAATGGCTAGAAGATGAAGAGTAGTATTGCTTGACCCACCAATAGCCATATCAAGAGCTATTGCATTTTTGAAAGCTTTCAAAGTTAATATGTCTCTTGGTCTTATATTGCTTTTTATAAGTTCAACTATTTGCATACCTGCTCTTTTAGCCAATTGCTTTCTACTGCCGTAAGGTGCAGGTATAGTGCCATTGCCTGGAAGAGCCATACCTAAAGCTTCTGCCAAGCAGTTCATGGTGTTGGCAGTGAAAAGACCGGAACAGCTTCCACAGGTTGGGCAAGAAGAATTTTCAATTTGTGCAAGTTCATCAGAGTTTATTTTTCCTTCCGCATATGCACCAACACCTTCGAATGTACTCACTAAGTCTAGCGTCTTTCCCTTATGATTACCTGTAAGCATTGGACCGCCGCTTATATAAATGGCAGGTACATTAAGCCTTGCTGCAGCCATAAGCATTCCAGGCACTACTTTATCACAGTTTCCAACCAGTACTAAAGCATCAAATTTATGAGCCATAGTCATAACTTCTATAGAATCTGCTATTAGTTCTCTACTTGCTAAAGGATATTTCATACCGCTGTGATTCATGGAAATGCCGTCACAAATGCCTATTGCTGGGAATTCTATTGGTGTTCCACCACCAGCACTTACTCCAAGCTTAACTGCTTGAACTATTTCATTTAGATGAAAATGCCCTGGTATTATCTCATTATGGGCATTTACTATTCCAACTAAAGGTTTTTCTAAATCCTCTGGTAAATATCCCATTGCGTAAAATAATGAACGATGGGGAGCACGAGCAACTCCTTCTGTAACCTCTTTACTTCTCCAATTCAACTTTGTCATGTATATAACCCCCTAAAATTTATGAAATAAAAAACAGACCTTCCCCACAATGGGGCGAGGTCTGTCGCGGTACCACCCAAATTATAACTTAATTTAAATAACGGCTTCTGCCGGCTAAGCTTAATAAAATTCAGCTTAGCAACTCAAGGGTGATTTTCAACAACGTTAGCTTATGGGCTTTCACCTTATCCCACTCTCTTTAAAGCATGGTTTTGTTTACTCTTCCCTGTCATAATTTTTTTAGTATTGTCAATTAATATACTATAATTTGAATTTTGTGTCAATGAATAAATATAAATTTTTTATTAAAGCTTGTTTAGAAAAATGAATTATTTGATGTCGAACATTGCATAGAGTGAAGGTTGTGTTTCAGCTGATTTAAAAGTTGCATGAAAACGTTTTGTTACAAATAATCAATAAATTACATTAAATTTTATTAAAATGGCATAATACAAAGCTTTAAAACATAAAATTCGTAAATGCATTATAATGTAGCAAAAGAAAAGAAGAGAAAAAATGAAAAAATAAAAATTAAAAAATATATTGACAAGTGAAAGAATTAATATTATGATTTTCACAAATGGTGAATGAATAAACATTTTGTTCAATAGACTTTAATAATTATATAAACCAAAAACTATGATAGGGACGAGTAAGTGGTGAAAGATTTTAAAGAGAGTGAGGGTAGGTGAAAGCTCACAAATCGGAAACTATTGAAAATCACCCTAGAGTTGCAGACTGAATTAAAAGTAAGTTGTGCCGGCAAAAGTCGTTATCTGATAAAGTAAAAAATTTGGGTGGTACCGCGGTCAAACTTCTCGCCCCAGGCAGAGGTTTGATTTTTTTTATTCTTTTTTAGATGTGAATAATACTATATTTTATAATACTAAATACTATGTTAAGGGGTGTTGTTATGAAAAATAAATTTGCAAAGAGACTTAGTAGTGGTGGATGCAGTGAAGCAGATAAAGTAATTGCAATGATCATGAAACTTACAGAAATGCCAGAGGTAATATCCTTTGCTGGTGGGCTCCCTGATGGAGAGCTTTTTCCAATCGAAGAGATGAAAAAGGTTACTCAAAAGCTACTTGATGAAGATGGGCATAATGCTCTTCAATACAGCTCGACGAATGGTGTTAAGGATCTTAGAGAAATTATTGCGGAACAAATTATGGCAGAGGCTGGTGTAAATACTACAGCAGACAACATAATGATAACCTGTGGATCACAGCAAGCATTAGAATTTTCAGGAAGAATATTTTTAGATGAGGGAGATGTAGTTATATGTGAAAGTCCTAGTTACTTAGGTGCAATAACTGCCTTCCAAGCCTATGGACCAAAATTTGTTGAAGTGGAAATGGATAATGAAGGTATGGTAATGGAAGAGCTTGAAGAAGCCTTAAAGAATAATCCCAATGCTAAATTTATATATACTGTACCAGATTTTCAAAATCCAACAGGTATAACGCTGCCAGTTGAAAGAAGAAAAAAGATGGTTGAATTAGCACAAAAGTATGATGTACTTATTCTAGAAGATAACCCTTACGGGAATCTAATTTTTGAAGGAGACAGGCTTCCAGCAATTAAGAGTTTTGATACAGATGACAGAGTGATATATCATGGAACATTTTCAAAGGTATTCTGTCCAGGATTAAGAATTGGTTGGGTATGCACAAGTAAGGAATTTTTAGATCAATATTTACTTGTTAAACAATCTGTAGATTTGCAGACAAATACTATGTCTCAAAAAGAAACAGCATTGTATATGAAGATGTATGATTTAAAAGAAAATGTAAATAAAATAACTGCTGTTTATAAGAAAAGAAGAGATTTAATGTTAAAAGCTATTCAAGAAGAGTTTCCATCAAACTGTTCATTCACTCACCCTAATGGAGGACTTTTCCTATGGGTAACGCTTCCAGAAAACTTAGATGCATCAGATGTTTTGAAAAAGGCAATGGAAATGAGAGTAGGTTTTGTTCCTGGAATAGCCTTCTACCCAAATGGCAATTGTAGAAATAATTTTAGGTTGAACTTCTCAAGCATGAAAGATGATCAGATTGTAGAAGGAATAAAAAGACTTGGTGAGGTTTTAAAAAGCTACCAATAAAAAATTTTTTAACTTTCAATAGTTAAAATATCACATAAATTCAAGTTTATATAAATAAAATAGCACATTATTGAGCTCAATAACATTTGAAAATTTAATTAATATAACTAAAATTTTAGGAGGAATAAAAATGGAAAGATTAAAAGTTTATTATGATAAGGATGCAGATTTAGGTTTATTAGAAGGGAAAAAAGTTGCAGTTGTTGGATATGGCAGCCAGGGACATGCTCATGCGTTGAATTTAAAAGAAAGTGGTGTAGATGTAGTAGTAGGATTGTATGAAGGAAGCAAGTCTTGGGAACTTGCAAAAGAAGCTGGATTTAAGGTTTTAGAAGTAGCTGACGCCGTTAAGGAATCAGATTTAGTAATACTTTTAATACCTGATGAGAAACAAAGTAAAGTATATAAAGAAAGTGTAGAAGAAAACTTGTCTGCAGGAAAAGCACTGATGTTTGCTCATGGATTTAATATTCATTTTAATCAAATAGTTCCACCTGCTGATGTAGATGTATTTATGGTGGCACCAAAAGGGCCAGGTCATACTGTTAGAAGTGAATATGTTGGAGGGAAAGGAGTTCCTTGCTTATTTGCAGTATATCAGGATTATAGTGGGAAAGCTTGTGATTATGCACTAGCATACGCAAAGGGAATAGGAGGAACTAGAGCTGGAGTTCTACAGACAACCTTTAAAGATGAAACTGAAACAGATTTATTTGGTGAACAAGTAGTTCTCTGTGGAGGTGTGACTGAGCTTATAAAAGCTGGATTTGAAACATTAATAGAAGCTGGCTACTCACCAGAAAATGCATATTTTGAATGTCTACATGAAATGAAACTTATTGTAGATTTGATGAGCCAAGGTGGTTTAAGCTACATGAGATATTCTATAAGCGATACAGCAGAATATGGAGACTATAGTGTTGGAAGTAGAATAGTAACTGAAGATACAAGAAAGGAAATGAAAAAAGTCCTTAGCGAAATTCAAGATGGAACCTTTGCGAGAAATTGGATATTAGAAAACCAAGCTAATAGACCATACTTTTATGCAAAGAGGAGAAAAGAACAAAATCATCCTATAGAAAAAGTAGGTAAAGAACTTAGAGCTATGATGTCATGGATTGAAAGTAAATAGATTTTCCAAACTTTAAAAGGGGGTATCATTATGAAATTGAAGGGCGCAGAAGTACTATTAGAATGTTTAAAAGAGCAGGGCATAGACACAATATTTGGTTATCCAGGTGGAGCAGTATTACCAATTTATGATGCCCTGTATAACACTGAAGAAATAACTCATATACTAACAGCACATGAGCAGGGGGCTACTCATGCTGCTGATGGATATTCAAGATCTACAGGAAAAGTAGGAGTTGTCCTTGCAACTTCAGGTCCAGGAGCTACTAATACAGTTACAGGTATTGCAACAGCTTATAGAGATTCAGTTCCGCTAGTGGTATTTACAGGGCAGGTACCTCAGAGTTTACTTGGAAAGGACTCTTTTCAGGAAGTAAACATTGTGGATATAACAACATCTATAACAAAGAAAAGCTATATTGTTACAGAGGCAGATAAGTTCGTTAGTACTATAAGGGAAGCTTTTAATATAGCAAGAGAAGGAAGACCAGGCCCTGTTGTTGTAGATATTCCAAAGGATATACAAATAGCAGAAATTGACTATGAATATGCTGAAGTTGAAAAGCCAAAAGGAAAAAGAATAAACTTAAAGCATAATGAAGAAGAATTTAGAAGAGCAGAAGAACTTATAAGCAGTAGCATGAGACCTGTAATTTATGCTGGTGGGGGAGTAGTTATATCTGGTGCACAGGATGAACTTATGTCCTTTGCAGAAAAAATAAATGCACCAGTAACTTGTTCACTAATGGGAATGGGAGCTTTTTCTGGAGTTCATGAAAACTATATGGGGATGGTAGGTATGCATGGAAGTAAGTGTTCAAATTATGCTGTTACTGAATGTGATCTGCTCATTGCAGTAGGCGCACGTTTTAGTGATCGTGTAATTAGCAAAGTAGAAGCTTTTGCGCCAGATGCTAAAATAATTCATATTGATATTGACCCTAAAGAGTTTGGGAAAAATGTAAACATTGATGTGGCTTTAAAAGGAGATGTAAAAGAGGTTTTAAAGGTTTTAACAGAGAAAGCTTGTCAAAAAGACAATGTAGATTGGCTTGACCAAGTTAATAGCTGGAAGAAACTCAGTGTTGGAAAATCAAATACAAGTCTTCATGTAAGTCCAAAGCTCATCATGGAAAAATTATTTCATCTCACAGAAGGGAACTGTATTTTAACTACAGAAGTAGGTCAAAATCAAATCTGGACAGCTCAATATTTCAAATTTACCAAACCTAGGACATTCATATCTTCAGGAGGACTCGGTACTATGGGGTTCGGCCTTGGGGCTGCCATAGGAGCCTCTGTAGGTAATCCCGATAAAAAAGTAATTAATGTAGCAGGAGATGGTAGTTTTAAGATGAATTCTACAGAACTAGCTACCATAGCAAAGTATAGACTGCCTGTAGTACAGCTAGTTTTAAATAATCATGCCTTAGGTATGGTGCATCAATGGCAGGATATGTTCTATCAAGGCAGGTTTTGTCATACACAATTAGGCCCAGATGTTGATTTTATAAAATTAGGATATGCCTATGGGATTAAGACTATGAAGATAGAAAATAACAATGAGATTGAAGAGGTATTGAGTTATGCACTTAGCTTAAATGAACCTGTTATAGTTGAATGTGAAATAAATAGAGATGAAAAAGTATATCCTATTGTACCTCCAGGGGCAGCTATAGCTCAAAGTATTGGATAGATGAAAATTAGTAATACTCCTATTCTCGTAATTTGTGGTATAATTATCTAAATATTTAATTTATTGATGGGTAGGAGAGTGGGAATATGAACATAATAGTAATAGGACCAAAAGGTAAGATGGGAAAGACAATAATTAAATTGGCTAAAGAGATGGAGAATATGACTATTGTTGGTGCAGTAGCTCCACATGGAAGAGATTATATAGGAAAAGATGCAGGACTAGCTGCAGGAGTCGGTGAAGAAATTGGGGCATTGGTTGTAGATAGCCTAGAGGATATAATTGATAAATGTGATGCGATAATTGATTTTACAACTACTGAGTGTTCAATGGAAGTTTTAGAAATCGCATTAAAGTATAATAAAGCAGTAGTATGCGGCACTACAGGTTTTTCAGAAGATCAATATAATAGAATTATAGAAATCTCAAAGTCTATACCTGTCTTATTTGCAGCAAATACTTCCATGGTGGTGAACCTTATGTATAAGCTTTTGAGTACTGCTGCAGAAGCTATAGGCAGTATGTCTGATATAGAAATAATTGAAATGCACGACAGGTATAAGATGGACGCTCCAAGTGGAACATCAAAAGAAATGGGTGAAGTAATAGCAGAAGCTTTAGGAAAAAAACTTAAGGAAGTTGCAGTACATGGAAGAGAAGGCAAGGGATCTAGAAAAGAAGGTACTATAGGATATCATTCCCTTAGGGCAGGTGATATCTCTAGTAGTCATACGGTTATGTTTGGACTTATGGGAGAAAGATTAGAAATCACTCACCACGCACATAATTGGGACTGCTTTGCAAATGGTGCTTGTAATGCAGCTTTATATTTACAGGATAAAGGTCCAGGGCTATACACAGTAAAAGATGTTTTAGGAATAAATGAATAATAATCATAGTTTTGCAATATTCATATAATAATTAGTAAGCGATTTAGAGGGGATGATTATAATGAATAGCAAGGTAATTGAACTTAAGGGATATAAAAGAAGAAACACAAAAGAATTAGCTGAAGAATTCTATAATAGAGCATTTTATTCAATATATACAGATGAAAAGATTAAGTTCTATACAATGGCTATAAGTAATGAACCTAAACATGAAAATGCTTACTATAACCGTGCCATAGTTTTTAAGGGATTAAAACAATATGATATGGCAATAAAGGATTTTACGAAAGCAATTGAGTTAAATCCGAACAATAAAGATGCTCATAATGGCAGAGCTGTTGTTTATTATGAAATAAAAGAATACGATAAGGCAATACAAGATTATAATAAGATAATAGAGCTAGATCCTGTTGATGAAAATGCTTATTTTAACAGAGGCTTGGCACATAAAATGCAGAATGATTACGAAAATACAATAAGGGATTTCACTAAAGTAATTAGTTTGGAGCCAGAAGATGAAGAGGCGTATTATAATAGAGGAATTATATACTATGCTTTAAATGATTTTGACAGAGCAATAGCAGACTATAGCAAAGCAATAGAGATAAATGATGAATATGAAAGTGCCTATAATAATAGGGGAGTTGTGTTTTACCAGATGGGTAAATATGAAAAAGCTATTGATGATTACATTAAGGTTATTAAGCTAAATCCTAATAATCCGGAAGTGTATTATAACATGGCTCTTGTATGTAAACAGAAAAATATGTGCAATACCATATGTTCAGATTATAAAAAATGTATTGAATTAGATTTAAAAAGTAAGGGTTCCAACTAAAAGGGTGGAACCCTTACTTTTATAGTAGATATATAATGTTAAAACAGCTATATAGATAGAAAAGGCTGAAAGCTGACTCATCTATATTAAAATATTATATTTACAACAATCATTATTGCATATTAAAATAGAGTTTCGCCTAAGTTTTTGGAAATTATACAAAATTTTTAAAAGCAATTTTTATGATTATATCATATATTAATAAATAGGTTGTTATAAGGGGGGATTAATATTAATAATATAATTAAATTAAATGAAATCAAAAGAAAAAATATTGATAGTAAAATTAAAATAGAGAAAGCAGAAGAATTCTTCTATAGAGCCTATTATGAAATAAATCAATCTGATAAAATTAAATTTTATACAATTGCTATAAAACTAAATCCTCAATATCAGGATGCTTATTTTAACAGAGCAGGTGTTTATGCGGATTTAAAACAATATGATATGGCAATAAAGGATCTCACAAAAGCTATAGAACTAAATATAGAAGATAAGAATTCATATAATAATAGAGCCATTGTTTATTATGAAATGAATGATTATGAAAAAGCGATAGAAGACTATAGCAAAGTCATAGAATTGGACCCCTTAAATCAAAATGCATATTTTAACAGAGCTTTATCCTATAAAATGCAGGATAATTTTTTTATGGCGATAAAGGATTTTAATAAAGCAATAGATTTAAATCCTCTTGATGAAGAAGCCTTTTATAATAGGGGAATTGTACATTACATTATGAAGGATTATGATAGAGCAATCAAAGACTATAGCGATGCTATAGAGGTCAATGATGAATATGAAGATGCATATAACGGCAGAGGAGTTGCATTTTATTATCAATGCCAATATGAAAAGGCAATAAAAGACTATATGAAAGTTATAAAATTGAATCCTTATAATAATGAAGTGTATTACAATTTAGCACTGATATGTAAATTAAAAGAATGCGGAAGTACAATCAAAGCAGAGTGTAAAAAGTGTGGAGGCAAACTTTGTTTTAATATATAAAACATATTAAAATCAGCTCTCTTTAATTTTATTTGTATATTGTTGATTTAACAAATAAAAGTGATATAATCCTTAATATAAGGTAGTTATATATGTAGAAAGGGATTTTAACATAATGAATAATATAATAAAGGTACAAATATTTGGAGTTAAGGAGCAACCTATATCAAGTGGATGTGGATGCAGTAATAAAGGTAATGGCTGTTCTGGCTGCTCTAGTAAAAAAAGTTCATGCAGTGGTTGTTCCAGTAGTAAAAATTCTCACAGTGGATGCGGTGGTGGATGCAAAACAAATGCTTCAAAAACTGTAGGAGATTTATATAATGAACTAAAAAAGTTTATTGAAGAAAGCGATGTAAAGGATCAAACTATAATTGAATTTATAGATCTAGATAAAATTAAACTTGAAGGAGAATTTGAAAGGATAAAGGATATAATAAATAGAGGATTTGAACCTCCTATTACAGTAATTGACGATATTGTAAGGTATTATGGTGGTATATCTAATAGCTTGGTATATAAGGATGTAAAGGAATTACTGGAGTAGAGCAATATAATAAAAGTAAAAGGACCATAGGTAAGCATAACCTATGGTTCTTTTGTATAGATCTTAAAATATAGAGAAAACATTTTATAAAAAGTTTTAAGAAAGAGCTAATGTATCACTTATGAAATCTTCACAATTTTTATTTTTAAACAAATCTAAAAGTTTAGGAATAGTTAGATTTGCTTTTTCTTTATCTGAAACATCTACAATAACCTCACCTCGATGAAGCATTATTAGTCTGTTTCCCGTGTTTATTGCATGGGATAAATTGTGTGTAACCATAAGCGTAGTTATATTTTTTCCTATTACAGTTTTTTTAGTCATTTCTATAATATTTTCAGATGTTCTTGGGTCTAATGCTGCAGTATGCTCATCAAGTAAAAGCAGCTTAGGATTAGACATTGTTGATATAAGTAAGGATAAAGCCTGTCTTTGCCCACCAGATAGTAATCCTACCTTAGTATCTATTATATTTTCAAGGCCCAAGGAAAGTTCAGATAACATTTCCTTAAAGAAACCTATATTTTTCTTATTAACACAGGCCGTAAGATTAAAAGCTTTTCCTTTGTTGTAAGCCATAGATAAGTTCTCCAATATAGTCATAGAAGGTGATGTCCCTAATGTAGGGTTTTGAAATACTCTACCTATAAATTTTGTTCTCTTATACTCTGGGAATGCAGATATTTCCTTGCCTTCTAAAATTATAGAACCATTGTCTATTGGTAAAGAACCACTTATTAGATTTAAAAGCGTTGACTTTCCAGCACCATTACTGCCTATTATGGTGACAAAGTCTCCTTTATTTATGTTAAGTGATAAATCTCTAAATACAACTTGTTCATTAACAGTATCTTTATTAAAAACCTTTTGCAGATTCTTTATTTGAAGCAATATTTACACCTCCTAAACTAAAACCTTTAGTTCTTTTTAGACTTAAATTAAATCTCTTCCCATTCAAAGTTAATACAATTATAACTATGAGACAGGTAATAAGTTTTAAATCTGTAGGAGGGAAACCCAGCTTCAATGCCGCTGATACGCTTGCTTTGTATAGTATTGATCCTAAAATTACTGTAGTGGTTGCTGATATAAAGGCTGATTTTTTTAAAATAGAGGTTCCTATTATAACCGCTGCAAGACCAACGATAATAATTCCTGTGCCCATATTTGCATCAGAAAATTTTTGGTATTGAGCCATTATTGAACCGGCCAAAGCTACAATGGCATTAGATAGCATTAAGCCTAGTATTTTCATCTTATCCATATCCACTCCAAGAGAAGTAACCATTTGTGGATTATCTCCAGTAGTTTTTAGTATGAATCCTAACTTTGTTTTTAAAAACATATCAAGCAGTATTTTTATTAAAAATGCTATTAAAGCAATTATGATCACTGGTAAAAAACTATTTGAAAAGATAGTTTTCTGTGTGAATAGTGGAACATTTGCTTTTCCCATTATTCTAAGATTAATAGAGTAAAGGCCTATCATAACTAAAATACCTGAAAGAAGATTAGTTATTTTAAGCTTTACATGCAGCAAGCCTGTTATTGATCCAGCTGCAAGACCAGCTATAAAAGCTATAATCAGTGATAAAAATGGATTTACTCCTTTTACTAATGCAGCAGCAGTTACAGCAGCTCCAAGAGCAAAAGTACCATCAACTGATAAGTCTGGGAAATCTAATATTTTATAAGTTATATAAACTCCTATGGATACTATACCAAATATTAAACCTTGTTCAAGTATATTTATTAAAAAGCCAGTCACTACTTAGCACCACCCTTAACTATTTCTGCCTTTGCTTTTAAATCATCAGGTATGGCGATATTTAGTTTCTTAGCAGTATCTTCGTTTATTATGAGTTTTGTTTCTTTTAAAGTCTGAACTGGCATATCTTGTGGTTTTTTGCCATCTAATATATCAGCTGCCATCAGACCTGTTTGAAAACCAAGTTTGTAATAATCTATACCTTCTGTTGCCAAAGCACCAGAATCAACATGAGCCTTTTCAGCACTTATAACCGGTATTTTCTTTTCTAAACACTTAGAGCTGATTAAAGACATTGATGAAGCTATAAGATTATCTGTAGGTGTGTATAAAACATCTACCTTTGAAAGCAGGTCATTTAATCCTTGTGGCATATCATTGGAGCTAGTAACACCTGTAGCTATAACTTCTAAATTCATTTTTGCAGCTTCTTCTTTAGCCGCTTTAACTTGGATTTCTGAATTTGCTTCACTAGTGCTATAAAGTATACCCATCTTTTTACAGTTAGGAACTATTTTTTTGATAAGCTCAAATTGTTTATCTAAGGGAAGGGCATCACTAGTCCCTGTGACATTTGTATCCGGCTTATTCATTGATTTTACAAGCCCAGATTTAACAGGGTCAGTTACTGCTGTCATTAAAATAGGTATTTCTTTAGTACTGTTGTATGCAGCCTGTGCTGCAGGAGTTGCTATAGCAAGTATTAAGTCTTTTTTATTTGAAACAAAATTACTTGCTATTGTTTGTGCAGTTGGGATGTCACCTTGAGCATTTTGAAAATCTATTTTGATTTTTTCACCATCTTTAAATCCTTTAGATGCCAATGCATCTACAAACCCTTTACGAGCTGAATCTAAAGCGGGATGCTCTACTAGCTGGCTTATTCCAATATTTAAAACCTTCTTGGAATTGCTAGTGCTACTTGAAGCAGCTGAAGAACAGCCTGTCAAAATAGACGTGCCTAAAACAAGACCTCCCAATAGACAAGATAATAATTTTTTTCCTACCATACTACCATCCTCCTAAAATATTAAGTTATAAAATTTAAAAGTAATTTTTTACTTTTAATATCTACCATACTACGCTTAGACGACTCTCAAATGTCAAATAATAATGTGAAAGTTATAAATATCAACAGTAAATTATAGAAAAACTGTTAATTTTGATGTTCTAAATTTGTCAATTATTTAAAATTCCAAATTAAGTTATTGAGAATAATCATATAATAGATTATAAATAAAGTCAACATATCAGTCAGAATTGGCAAAATTCAATATTTTGACGGTCAATTTACTAGTACATATTTAAAAAAGAATAATATTTGCAGCTGAAAAGATAAAAAGAAAGAAAAGTGACATTCACTAATTGGCAATTTAAATTTGCCAATTAGTAAATGTCAGGTATTGAACGATGACCAAGTCCTATAACGACCTCGTTTAAATGAAGAAGCCCTATGCTCATGAAAATACATACGCTAATATGTTCTCCAGCTCGTGCTATTCCTATTTTCCCTCCAACGTTAAGGCCTGTGGCTTTCCGTGATATTTGCTCAAGAGCTTCTTTTGTAGCACCGGCTACAGCTCCATCGTGAACATGGCAGTCTTTAATTATATTACACCTATGGGAAGCAACTAATGCACGTTCAATAATTTTAACTGTTGAATTTGTAAAGTCACCGCCTATATCTACAGCAGTAGTAAGAATACCTTTTTCTTTAAAGGCTAATGTCAGTTTTTCTTCATTAGATCTTGAGGATATTGCCATTTTTACAGATGCTTTAGCAACATCAGTGCTTTGACGGTTCATTTAAATTCCTCCTATACTTTATTTATTATAACATTATAGCATACATTTAACATTTTAGAGTACATAATGTATAATCTTGTATATATAGATAATTTTTTATTATTTTGTGTGTGATTTCAATACTGAAAATTTAATTAAATAAAGTAAATTGACTTTTCAACATTGGAATCATGTATACTTAAGAGGGGGATAAAATGGAAAAGACTTACGGTATTATTATGGCTGTAATAGTGGGGATTTGTCTTGGAACGCAGCCTGCTATCAATGCTGTGCTTGGAAAGGCTATTACACCGAAGATAGCAGCTTTTCACAGCGTTCTTACAAGTACAGTTATCATGCTTACAATAATTTTAGTTTCAGGTAATTTTAAAGAGTACGCAAATATCAAAAATGTATCTCCATTATACTGGATAGGGGGAGCCTTTGGTATAGTAATTGTGTTCCTAAGTATAAAGGTCGTGCCAATATTAGGAGCAGCATCAGCATTGTCTATATTTGTTTCTCTACATGTAATTACTGGCGCTGTACTAAGTCATTTTGGACTATTTGGTGTTACAAAATCGCCAATTGATTTTGTTAGGCTATTTGGAATAATACTTATACTTATAGGAGTTAAAATTGTAGTTAGATAGGAGGGAAAATATGCTTTTAATTAAGAATGGTAAAATAGTTACGATGACAGGTGATAACTATGAAAAGGGATCTATACTTATTAAGGATGGAAAAATTGCTGAAATTAGCGAAAATATTAATGAGCCACAGGGTGCAGAGGTAATAGACGCAGAAAACAAGTGGGTTTTACCTGGGCTAATTGATGCACATTGTCACTTGGGGATGCTTGAAGAGGATATAGGATTTGAGGGAAATGATTTAAATGAATCAACAGACCCTATAACTCCACAATTAAGGGCAATAGACGGAATAAATCCTTTTGATCCAGCTTTTGATGAAGCTGTGAAAGCTGGAATAACAACAGTTATGAGTGGTCCAGGCAGTGCTAACGTAATTGGAGGACAATTTGCAATTATAAAAACTAAAGGAGTTTCTATTGATGAAATGGTGGTATTAGAACCAGCAGCAGTAAAAATAGCCTTTGGTGAGAATCCAAAAAGAATTTATAAAGGAAAAAATAAAATGCCTATGACCAGAATGGGAACTGCTGCACTTCTTAGGGAGACCTTAACAAAAGCAGTAAACTATAAAAATAAGAAAAATGCAGCATTAACTAAAGGTGATAACTTTGATATAGATATAAAGATGGAAGCATTAATGCCAGTATTAGATAGAAAAATACCGCTAAAGGCCCATGCACATAGAACAGATGATATGCTTACTGCCGTTAGAATAGCTAAAG
Source organism: Clostridium sp. OS1-26 (assembly GCF_030915445.1). Taxonomy (GTDB): domain Bacteria; phylum Bacillota; class Clostridia; order Clostridiales; family Clostridiaceae; genus Clostridium_AM. Next base: position 4,717,484 of record NZ_CP133264.1, on the reverse strand, counting down.
AGTTTGATGTTTTACTTACGCTCGATCACTGCACTGAAGGTCATATTATTATAAAACAAATTAAAGATTCTGGTGTTCCTACAATCTTTGGGCCAATTATGACCTTTAGAAGTAAAGTAGAAACAAAAAACAGAAATTATACTACTGCAAAATTATTAAATAATGCAGGAGTCAAGTCAGCAATAATGACAGATCATCCAGTTATTCCAATCGAGTGTTTGCCGATATGTGCTGGATTAGCTGTAAAGTCAGGATTAAGTATAGAAGAAGCTTTAAAAACTATAACTATAAATGCGGCAGAGATACTTGGCATAAGTGATAGAGTGGGAAGTATAGAAAAAGGAAAAGATGCAGATATAGCAATATATAACGGAAATCCTATGGATGTGTATACGGATACTTTATATACAATCATTGATGGAAAAGTAGTATATAGAAAATAATACGACATAAGTCCCTATACAGGGTACTAGGCTGAAAGTTACTTTTCCTATAGGATATTATGTCGCAAAATTTTTATATTACAAATTACAGGTAGTATAGAAGATAATTGTTATAGGATAAATTATATATTATAATGGTAAAATAGTAGAAGTATAATATTACACTTTTGGGGGTAAAGAAACTTGAAAAAAGCATTTGTGGTTGACTTTGATGGAACAATAACAGTAAAGGATGTAGGTTTCTCTATAATACAAAAATTTGCTGGAGATGGCTGGAGGGAAATAGGTGATCGCTGGATTAAGAAAGAAATAGGAACATCTGAATGCGGCCAAAAACAGTGGGATTTAATCAATTATAATGATGAAGAAATAAGATCCTTTGCCAGTAAGTTTGAAATAAATCCTGGTTTTAAAGAATTTATCGATATAACAAAGAAGAATTCTTATAAAGTAGTAATAACATCAGATGGTTATGATATTTATATAAAAGAAATACTAAAACGAAATGGTTTAGAAGACTTAGAGCTATCTTGTAATAGTGCGGTTTATGACAAAGGCTGGAGGTTATCTTTCTTAAATGCAGATAAGGCATGTGATCTTTGTGGAAACTGCAAAAAGAAGGTAGTTGATAAATTGAAAGATGAAGGCTATGAAGTTTACTATGTTGGTGATGGACATTCTGATAGGTGCGCCTGTGTATATGCTGATAAGATATTTGCTAAGTCATTTTTAAAGCAGCACTGTGAAGAACAAAATATACCTTACTATGATTTCAATACCTTTTATGATGTAATAAAGCACATATAAATTTGGGGTTATTAAATATACCCCAAATTTTTTTCTCTAAATGAGATATATATTAGTTTCACTGAGATTTAAGCCATCTTGACCAACTAGTTTTAAAATTATCATTATTTTGTACTGAATAATTATAAAAATTTTTAATAAATTCAGATCTTTGTGCGGAGTTACCCGTTAGATTTTTTTCAGCATAAAGCAGGTTTTTACCACCTAATAGAACCTGTCTATTCATGATGTTCTCAAGGCTAACCTGTTTAGCATCTCTCATTATATCATACATTGTCATAAAAGTAGTTGTTCTCCCAATACCTTCCTTACAGTGGAAATGAAGCCATGTATTATCAGGCAGTGAGTTAACAAATTCTATAAAATAATCTACCATTTCATCAGTAGGTCTCATAGTATCAGTAATCGGTATGCGCATATAGGACATACCTACACTCTTTACTAATTCACTCTCGTCTTGAACTTTTGTAGGGATTATAGATTTATCTCCAATAGTTACTGATTTACCTAATTGTATAGCTTGTAGCTTAGCTTTTTCATCTTTTAAAACCTGCTCCTTTGATAATCCTAAGTTTGCTTTGTTTTTAGGGCCTAACCAACTTACTGGTGTATCATCAATAAAGCCATGAGACTCCTGCCTCAAATCGACTACAACTATAGGCATATTCGTTCCTATAGATTCTTTAAGAAGTTTAATATTGTTTGTTGAGAATTAGGAACTGCCGGATGCATTTAAGCTAGATAGTCCTTTTAGATTTAAGGGTTTGCCATCCTCAAATTTTAATGAGTTTGTAGTTTTACGAAAGTGTTTTGGTATCTCTTCAGTATTCTTCGTATCACTAACAAGGCGTACACTATCGGTATTTGTAATTGGATTAAAAGTAGGTCGAGAATTTAAATTAAATAAGCATAATAGTATTGTAAAAAAATGCTCATTAATACTAAGTTTGACTTTTTACGCATACTTATTCACCTCTTTTCTTTAATGTGAAGATACAGTATATATTCTTTAATTTGTAGGCAATTTTATACTAGAAACAAAAATACTTTGCCATAAAATAAATTCAGCTTAAATAGGTATTTTTACTTTGGTCACAAAAATTTACCGAAGTAAAAAAATGCTTATATGGTAGTAAAAGCCTTGATTCTATTGTAAGACATTGTAGAACTGTGTAATATAAGTATTGTAATTGTAAACCTTTTAACTAACTATTAAATTTTAAAAGAGGTGAAATAGTAAGATGTCTAGGATGAAAAAAATCAATGATGGAATTCAGCTCTTTGGTAGGTCGCTGTTGCTGCCAATAGCTGTTATGGCTCCAGTTGGTATGGTTTTGGGAATAACTGGTGCATTAGTTCAAAGCTATATGATAGCTAAAATACCTATACTTGGCAATCCACAAATAAATATAGCTTTAAAAAGTTTGCGTGACATAGCAAATGTTATTTTTAGCAATATACCATTATTGTTTGCTATGGGCGTTTCTTACGGTGTAGCAAAAAAAGAAAAAGGAATTGCCGTCTTTTCTTCAGTAATATCGTATTTAATTTTAAACATCAGCATTAATGTTTGGCTTACTGTAACAGGACATTTAGTAAAAGCGGATGTGATGGCTAATTATGGACAAGGTATGGTATTGGGAATGCAAACTTTACGTTTGGAAGCCTTAGGTGGAATAATCTGTGGATTAATTGCTGCTAAGGTTACAGACCGTTTTTATAATCTCGAGCTGCCTGTTGCATTTGCTTTTTTCGCAGGTAAAAAATCTGTACCAATCATCACAATTGGCATAACCACTGTTGTGGGATTGATTATACCATTTTTCTGGCAGCAAGTAACTGCTGGATTAATATATTTATCTAAGTATCTGTTATCAGATTACTTTGGAACATTCCTCTCAGGAGCTATGAACAGGTTGTTAATACCACTAGGATTGCATCATGTTTGGAATGCATTAATACGTTTTACCCCAGCTGGAGGAGTTTATACAATTCATGGTAAAGATTATATAGGAATATTACCAGCTCTTAATGAAGTTTTGTTTAATTTAGGTCCTTCAGATCCTGCGTGGAGTTTAATGCCTAAATTAACTAGATTTATGGCAGAAAGTCAGGCTATTAATACTTTATTTGCAGTGCCAGCTATTGGACTTGCAATGTATAAGTCTGCTTTTCCACAAAATAGAAAGTATGTAAAAGGTGCAATTATAACAATGGTGCTAACAGCATTTTTAGGTAACGTTACTGAGCCAATAGAATTTGCATTTATGTTTGTATCTCCACTGTTATTTATATTTCATGTAGTAATACAAGGTATTGGATGTGTTTTCTTATATATAATGGGAACAGCAGTAGGATATATTAGAGCTACAATATTCGATTTTGCTATATTTGGTTTAATGTATGAGAAGACAGGATGGTATAATATTATTATAGTCGGAATTCCACTAGCTATTATATACTATTTTGTTTTTACATGGGCAATAAAGAAATTCAATATTGCTACCCCTGGAAGAGAAAGTGAAGAAATGACTGATAATAATTTATTGAAAGAGAAAAAGTATAATGAGATAGCAAAAATTGTCGTTGAAGGATTAGGTGGCAAAGAAAACATTGTAAATATTGATAACTGTGTTACAAGGCTTAGAGTTGATTTAAAGGACAGCGCATTAGTAGTTAAAGAGGTTCTTAAATCTTCTGGAACATCAGGATTCTCTTTTCCAGGTAAAAACCATATACATGTAGTTTTTGGACCGCACGTGGAATTTGTTAAGAATGCTGTGGAAGATGAAGTAATGGGTACTAATAAAAAGATAGGGTGATTATTAAATGGAACTAAGCAAGCTAATAGAAAATTATGATGAACTAACTGGTTTGGAAAAGAAGGTAGTTGAATATATTACAAACAACCCAGAACAAGTAATACGATTAACTGCAAATGAATTAGCAGAAAGATTATTTATATCAAAAACATCCATTATAAACTTATCTAAAAAGTTGGGCTTTGATGGGTTTGCTCACTTAAGATATTACATAAAGGAATATGTAGTCAATAAAAATAGAAAAAATGAAAATTTGTCTTATCGTGATATTGTAAATAATATATATGATGAAATTACCAAAACTTTATCCTTACAAAATGAAGACAGCATGAGAAGCATTGCAGAAAAAATTATAAATGCAAAGTCTGTGTATGTTATAGCTAGAGGAGCGTCAAAACCTATTGGCGACTTGCTTAGTTCAAGATTATCAATGATGAGAATTAAATCAATATTTATTGATGATTTAAATTTAATTGATGTTATCGGTGAAAGATTAGTACAGGATGAAATTTTAATTCTCATATCCTTATCTGGAGAGACTGAAAAGATAAAAAGTATTGCAAAAATTGCTAGAGCTAAAAATATCGATATTATTGCAATTACTTCTTTTTATAATAATACTCTGCAGAAAATCGCAAATTATAAGATATTCTGTTTTTCTGATAAGGTAGAAACAAAAAACGAAGATTTGATATCAAGATTAGGTCTGCATACAACTGTGCAGCTGTTGATATCATATATAAATTCATATGGAAGGAAGTAATATTTGTGGAACGTAATAATCAAGTTGTAACTATAGTAGGATGTGGAAGTACAAGAATTCCGGCGTTAATAGGAAGCTTAATAAATTATAAAGAGAGATTTCCTCTAAAGAAATTAATATTGTTTGATATAGATAAAAAACGTATAAATGCTATGGAAGATTATATCAGATTAACTATGGAAAAATACTATGATGGTGTTGAACTAATATTTACTGATGATGAAGATAAAGCTTACATAGATGCCGATTATGTATTTTGTAATATGCGTGCAGGTAACTTCGAAATGAGAAGTCACGATGAAAAGATTCCTCTAAAATACGATTTAGTTGGACAAGAAACCTGTGGCCCAGGAGGCTTTGCATATGGAATGAGATCTATAAATGCTATGATTCACATGGTGAAAAAAGTTAGAGAATATGCACCAAATGCTTGGATACTAAATTATACTAATCCAGCAGCTATTGTTGCTGTGGCATTGGACAAGGTATTCCCAGAGGATAAAAGAATATTAAATATATGCGATCAACCATATTCAATGATTAAATCCTTTGCAAAAATACTAGATGTAGATATGTATGATATAGAAGCAAGATACTTTGGTCTAAATCATTTTGGGTGGTTTACAAAGCTTTATTATAAACAGACAGGGGAGGACTTGTTGCCAAAGCTTAAGAGTTACCTACAAGGTAATGAGTTTAAGCCATATAATGCGGAGCAAAGAGAGCCGTCATGGTTAAAAACCTATAAAAATGTTAATAGAATAATGTCATTTTTCCCTGAGTATTTACCAAATACTTATTTACAGTACTATTTATTCCCTGATGAGATATCTAAAGATAGTGATCCAAATTATACAAGAGCTGATGAAGCATTAAGTGGAAGAGAAAGAGAAGTATTAGAGCTTTGCAGTAAAGCAAGGGAACAAAACTCTGTTGAGGGACTTCCACTATTGGTTGGAGCAGTGCACGGAAACATGATGGTTGAGGTAGCTGAATCTATAGCATATGATCTAAAAAAAGTCTTCGTTATTATGGTGAGAAATGAAGATATAATATCTAACTTGCCAAGTGATGCTATGGTTGAAATTGCTGGAGAGTTAACAAAGGATGGCGTAGTTTCATATAAGGTTGGAGAAATTGATACATTTTATAAGGGGTTAATTGAAGGCCAATATGCATACGAAAAGTTAACTGTAGAAGCTTGCTTAGAATCAAATTATCAAAAAGCATTACAGGCATTAACTCTTAATCGTACTGTTATTAACCCGGTAAAGGCAAAAGCTGTATTAGATGATTTGATGGAAATAAATAAAGACTATTGGTATTTAAAATAAAGGGTGATTGTATGTATTTATATTCTGAAAACATTTATACTCCTTATGGATTCCAGAATGGGTATTTAAAAATTGAAAATGGTAAAATTATAGGTGTTTTTGACAATGCAGATTCCAAAGAGATAATTAATTATAATGAGAAGGTTATAATACCAGGCTTTATTGACATACATCTTCATGGATGGGCTACAGGATCATTCCTATTTGAAGGTACTAAAGATTCACTAAAAAATATGTCCAAAGAATTAGTGAAGGTTGGGGTTACATCATATTTAGCAACAACAGGCACGGATTCTATAAATAAAATATCCAGCCAATTAGGCGAAGGAAAAAAATTTATTGATAGTTGGAATCCTAATAACGGAGCTGAGGTTTTAGGCTTTCATTTAGAGGGGCCTTTTATCAATAGTGAATACAGAGGGATGCAAAAAGAAGAATTTTGTATAGAACCTTCTATAGAGATTTTAAATGACTTTATAAAAATAGGAGGATTAGAAAATATAAAATTAATAACTATGGCTCCAGAGTTGCCAGGATCTAAAGCCTTTATTAAGTATGCTAAAGAAAATGGGATTCAAATCTCTATTGGGCACAGTGGAGCTGAGTTTGAAGATATTGCAGAACTTAAAAGTTATGGTGTAAGTGGTTTTACTCATATGTTTAGTGGTATGAGCGGCTTTCATCATAGAAAGTTGGGTGCTGTTGGTGCCGCTATGTATTTTGATGACATGTATGTGGAATTTGCAAAACAAACTGGAACAACGGTAAAACCGGAGGCTTTTAAAATTTTATATAAGATTAAGAGTAAAGATAGAATAATTTTAGCAACAGATTGTATAGGATTAGCTCATATTAGATCCCCCTTTTATCATTATATACGTGAGTGTAAATATATGCCTTATAAGGATAAAATTGTAGTAAAGTATGATGATGGTATAGAAGAATGCATATACAAGAATGATTATAGCAGGATTAGATGTCTAGAATTGAGCTATATTGAATCTATTAAGAATGTTGTTAAAAATGTAAATGCCTCAATATCAGATATTGTAAAGATGGCTTGTGAGAATCCTGCGAAATATATAGGAGCGTATACATACAAAGGAAGTATAGAAAAAGGTAAAGATGCAGATTTAATTATAATCGATGAAGAGTGGAATATATTTGATGTTTATGTAAGAGGAAAATTGCAAAACATCAGCTCATAGTACAACTTAGAATGATGATATAAAAGATGGTTTTAAATTCTTTCTTTTATATCATCAATTTTAATAATGGAAGGAAGTGAATTATCTGAATCTAGTGATTCAGATGCTAAATATGTTTAATATATTTAAAAAAGATTTATCATTATATTGCCCAATTGCTGGAAGAGTCATAGATTTAAAAGAAGTTCCAGATCAAATATTCTCAGAAAAAATGGTTGGGGATGGTGTTGCAATCGATAGTATTGGAGATACAGTATATGCCCCTCAAGATGGAGAGATAGTTTCTATTTTTCCGACTAACCATGCCTTTTCTATGGTTTTAAGTAATGGTGTGGAACTCCTTGTGCACATAGGGATAGACACTGTCAAATTGAATGGAGAAGGGCTTGAAAGATTAATCGAGCCAGGAACTAAGGTTGTTAGAGGAACTCCAATAATAAAAGTAGATAGAGAATTGATATTAGAAAAGGGAGTTTCACTTATAACTCCAATAGTAATAACTAATGTAGACGTGATAAAAAATATGCAATGCAAGGTTGGAGAGAATGTATCAAAAAGTGATGATATAATTCTAACATATAAGTTAAAATAAATTTTAGCATATTTGACTATATTATTAATTAATGATATAATTATTTCGATGGTTATCGAAATGTATTAATATTAAAATTATAAGAGGTAAAATGTATCATGATACCATATAATAATGAAATTGATCATATAGCAAAAGTTTATAAAGCGTTAGGTGAGCCTACGCGCATTAAAATAATAAGGTTAATGGCAAAACAAGATGAGCTTAGCTGTACTGAGATATCTAAAAGTTTAAATTTAATTGCTGGCTCAACACTTTCGCATCATCTAAAGCTTCTTACAGAATGCGGCCTGCTTAAACTGAAAAAAGTAGGAGTATATCACATATATCAAATACAAAAAGAAGCTTTAAAGCACTATGCACCAGCAGTTATTGACTATTAAAATAATAATTATATTAGTTGTAAGTAAACTTAGCTATAAATATCTTTTCATTAAAATTTGTAAAGCTATTTATAGCTAAATATTTATATGATATTTCTATATTTATAGAAATATAGAAATAAGATAACCATACTAAATTATATCCAAAGGGGGATGTTAGATGATAAAAAAATATCGTAACAAATTTGTATTCATTTTGCGGGTTTTATTAATAATGTTAGGGGCTACCCTAGCATCCATCGGTCTTGAAATATTTCTAATTCCCAATAATCTAATCGATGGTGGAATAACAGGAATATCTATAATGGCGAGTCATATAACAAAAATTCCTTTAGGTATATTCATTTTCTTGTTAAATATACCATTCTTTATCATAGGGTATAAGCAAATCGGAAAAACTTTTACCGTATCAACATTATTTGCTGTTCTATGTTTATCTATAGGGGTAAGTATTCTTCACCCTATTCAAGGTATCACACATGATATTCTTCTAGCCTCAGTTTTCGGAGGCATTATTTTAGGTGCAGGTGTTGGAATAATAATTAGAAGTGGAGGGTCCTTAGACGGGACTGAAATTGTGGCGATAATATTAGATAGAAGAACGAGCTTTTCAATTGGAGAAATTGTTATGTTCTTTAATCTATTTATATTAGGTACTTCTGGATTCATTTTCGGATGGGACAGAGCGATGTACTCTTTAATAGCATATTTTATTGCCTTTAAAGTAATTGATATTACTGTGGAAGGTCTAGATGAATCAAAAGCAGTTACTATTATATCAGAAAAGCACAAAGATATATCCGAAGCGCTTGTGGATAGACTTGGTAGAGGAGTCACTTTACTTCAAGGAAAAGGCGGCTATAAGGGGTATTCGACAAATGTAATATATGTTGTTGTATCAAGGCTTGAAATTGCCAAACTGAAATCAATTGTTAATGGATTTGATGATGATGCTTTAGTTACTATTGGAAGTGTTGAGGCATCAGGTAAGAAGTATAAAAAGAAAGCTATACATTAAATTTTTACTCAAACTAAAAATTACTAATAATTAATAATATTAAAAAAATATTTTTATATCGAAAAATGTGTTATAATGCTGATATATCATACAAAAAGCTCGTATATCGTCGGTAATATGGTCCGAAAGTTTCTACCTGCTAGCCGTAAATTAGCAGACTACGAGGTAATGTGTTTTAACACATAGGTATATTTTATATCTATTGGTTTTAAACTCAACACCTCAAGTTATATTGAGGTGTTTTTTATTACACATTTAATTAAAAATGCATAGGTTCGGATGAATATGTTATTATTTTAAACCGTGCTGCAGTTTGTTCTACGATGCTCTATGTATGATAGGCAAGCATTTTTAAAAACATAGAGGGAGATTAAGATGGAAAATATGAAAAAGAATCAAAATGACATTGAGTTAATCTATGGAGTTGAGGACAAACCGAGATTATTAACACAAATTTTATTAGGATTTCAGCATATTTTTGCTGCTTTTGGTGGAATTATTGTTGTTCCAATCGTTATTTCTGCAGCACTAGGTTTTGATGCTAAAACATCAACAGCACTAATCAGCAGCGCGATCTTAATGGCAGGGGTTGCTACCTTTATTCAATCAAAGGGAGTTGGACCAGTTGGAGCACGAGTTGCCTGTATTATGGGAACTGACTTTACATTTGTTGCACCAGCTATTGCTGTTGGAGCAAAGTTTGGATTGCCAGGTATTTTTGGAGCAACAATTTTAGGTGCAATTATAGTAATTTTATTAAGCTTTTTTGTTAAACCTTTAATGAAGCTGTTTCCACCAATCGTAACGGGAACAGTGGTATCCTTAATTGGATTAACTTTACTACCAGTTTCAATAGATTGGGCAGCTGGTGGCGTAGGAAGTGCTAGTTATGGTAGTCTAAAAAATATTGCCATTGCTTTAGCTATAATGATAGTTACATTGTTATTAAACCACTATGGTAAGGGATTAGTCAGTAGCGCATCAGTTTTAATCGGAATGGTTGTTGGGTATATTCTTTGCATTCCACTTGGAATGATTGACTTTTCATCTGTAGGGCAAGCAAGCTGGCTATCACTACCTAAAGCCTTTGGATATGGAATAAACTTTAACTTAAAAGTTTTGTTACCATTTATACCTGCATACTTTGTTACAGTTATAGGAACAGTTGGATGTTTGAAAGCTATAAATGGAGTTTCAGGAATTGAGTCTGATGAAAAACGCATTGGTACTGGAGTATTATCTGATGGTATAGGAAGTATGTTAGCTGGTGTGTTTGGTGCTATGCCAAATACGTCATTTAGCCAAAATATCGGCCTTATACCATTGACAAAGGTGGCTAGTCGTTATGTGACTATGATGGCGGGAGCATTACTAATTATTTTAGGTTTATTCCCTAAGTTTGCAGCATTAATTAATATAATGCCACAGCCAGTGCTTGGTGGAGTAGGAATTGTTATGTTTGGAACGGTAGCTGCAGCTGGAATTGAGACTTTAAGTCGTGTAAAGCTCAACAATCGTAATTTACTAATTATTGCTACATCAATTGGCTTAGGATTAGGGGTTACATTCCGTCCGGATGTCATTGCTAAATTGCCAGAAGGTTTAAAAATGATTTTTTCATCAGGAATTTCAACAGGAACAATTACAGCATTAGTATTAAATGTATTACTAAGAGAAAAAAATGAAAAGTCTAATGAAGTAGGTGATATAAATGAAAGAACTGCATAATCGTATTTTAAGAGATGGACATGCATTGTCTGAAACTGTATTAAAGGTTGATTCCTTTCTAAATCATCAGGTAGACCCAAATTTAATGTATGAAATGGGTACTTATTTTAAAAATTATTTTAAAGAGCATGGAATTACTAAAATATTTACAATTGAAAGCTCAGGAATTGCTCCAGCAGTTATGACTGCAATGCAAATGAACTTACCAATGGTGACATTAAAAAAGCAATCATCAAAAATATTAAATGGTGATGTTTATCAAACAACTGTACATTCATTTACAAAAGCAATGGATTATGAGCTAACTTTATCTAAAAAATATATAACTGGAGAGGACCGAATACTAATTATTGACGATTTCTTAGCAAATGGTGAAGCTGCATTAGGTGCTTCACGCTTAGTTGAAGAAGCAGGAGCTCAAGTTGCAGGAATAGGAATAGTCATTGAAAAGTCATTTCAACCTGGACGTAAGGTTTTAGAGGATAAAGGATATGACGTTTATTCCTTAGCACGTATTGCTAAATTAGGTGAGGATTTAATCGAATTTGTAGAATAATTATAGAGTATTAGCCGAAAAGTTAACTTTCTAGCTAGTTTCTATATAAATAAAGAATGTATACGACCGTATTGGATAAATCCAATGCGGTTTTTATGTAATTATAATGATTAAATGAATTTATCCGATATCTACCGCTACTAGATAACGGCCTCTAATTCTCAGAGATGAATGTTAGTAGATTTTATAGAAATTAATAGAGTAAGTGGACAAGGTAGAATAGTTTAATTTTTCTAAGTATATAGTTCAATTTTTCCTATATACTTAGAAAAATAAAAGACAGAAAAGTTATTCTAAACTAATAATAAGTGCTTTATAATTATAACAATAAATTGTATTTACAACAAAGTTTTATCAAGAGATTAAAAAATAAGTAGCAATCACAGAAGCAGAGGAATGGTATTATGGAGCTTAATAAAAATTGTATAGAAATTCTTCAATATTTAAGAAAAAAAGATGATTTTGTTAGGATTCAAGAACTTGCAGAAATATATAAGTTAACGGATAGAGCTATAAGATATAAAATAGACAAAATTGAGCAATTTATGATTAAAAACGGATTTAAGTATTTGGATAAACAGCATATTAAGGGAATAAGGCTTATAAGCCAGCCTGGTCTTAATGAATTTCTTGATTCTTTTATTGGAGAATACACTCCTTATAAATATGTTTATTCAAAGAATGAGCGCTTTGAATTTATTGTAATGAAGATGCTGCAGGAAAGTAAGCCTGTTAATCTTTCCTATTTTCAAAGCAAGCTATGCATATCAAAAAATACTGTTCTAAAGGAAATGGATCTAATAGAAAAGTGGCTTAATGAGAGAAATCTTCGACTTATTAGAAAGCCTAAAGTTGGAATTCTGGTAGATGGTAATGAAGTTGATAAAAGAAAAGCTATTATAGAGCTTACTTCAGAAACAATTTCTACAGAAGATATAGTAAATTATATCAATCGTAGAACAGCTCAATCAAAGATAAATAATCTTCAATTTGATACTTTATTTTCAGATTTAGACATTGATTTCATAGACAGTCTGATAAGAAATGCCGAAGTTGAACTTAACAAGGAATTTAGTGATGATGCCTATGGGAATCTTATTACACATATTTCTATAATGATTAAAAGGATTGAGCTTAAAAAAAATATCTATATCCCTGAAATAAACTTAGAAAATTTAAAGGTTGGTATAGAATATGAAGTTGCTAAAAGTATTACAATCAAGATTGAGCAGCATTATAATATAAAAGTACCTGAAGAAGAGACAAACTATATTACACTTCATCTTCTTGGAGCGAAGGTGCTTAAAACTGGTGAATTATATAATGTAAGCGAATATGAACCAGATGATCTTTATAATGTTTCTAGAGCAATGACTGAAGAAATTGAGAAAATTTACAACGTAAGTTTTGGAATTCAAAAGGATAAGATTATTGAAGGTTTGGTTCTACATTTAAGGCCAAGTATATATAGAATAAAGTTTAAGCTAAAATTAATAAATCCTCTTTATGATGAAATAAGGTTAAATTATAGCGAGTTGTTTTCAAACACTAGACTTGTAGCGAGATATTTAGAGAATTATATAGGAAGTAAAGTAGATGAACATGAAATTTCCTATATAGCGCTTCACTTTGGAGCTGCTTTAAGCAACGTAAAGGAAAATGAAAAGAGAAAAGTAAAAATTATCTTAGTTTGTGGAACAGGACTTGGAACTGCCAAAATGGTTTCTTCTCAAATTTTAGATGAATTTGATGTAGAAATAGTTGACACTGTAGCTAGTAGAATGGTTAATCATATAAAAGATAAAGATTTTGATTTTATTATAAGTACTGTGGATATACCTGACATTGACAAGGATTCTTATATAAAGATAAGTCCGTTGATGCTTAAAAAGGATTATGAGAAGTTAGGTAAGTACCTTCATATAAAATATAAGAAGGAAGAAAATTATGATATAGAGATGCAGCTTGTTAATAGACTCATAGGAATTGTTGAAAAATATTGCGATATAAATGATAAGCAGCAATTACAATATGAATTTATGTACGAATTAAAAAGGAATAGAAAGCAGTTTTCAGAAGGAAAATTTACTTTGATGTTAAATGACTTAATAACCTTTGATGTTATCAATTTAAATTCTGAGTGTAGAAACTGGGAAGAGGCAATTAAAGCAGGGATGATTCCCCTTATTGATAAAAACTATGTAAATAAGTGCTATGAAGAAGCTGTAATAAACAATTTAAAAGAGCTCGGACCTTATATGGTGGTGGCTCCAGGTATTGTTCTCTCCCACGCGAAACCTGAAAATGGTGTAAATAAGCTGTCAATGAGTTTAATGACGATAAAATATCCTGTTAAATTTGGCAGTGAGTTAAATGATCCAGTAAAGCTTGTAATTACGCTGGCTGCTAGAGATAATGAATCTCATCTTAAAGCACTTAACCAGCTTATGGAGTTGTTTATGAACAGTAAAGATTTGAATTCTATATTAAAAGCTACCAACAAAGAGCAGGTTATTAAGATAATAAATAAATATTCTAATAAATAAGCTTAAACAATATATTGATTGGGATTGTAAGTAAGTTTACTTAAATTTGTAAACCTACTTATAATCCCTTAACTTTTGGATTTATTAATTTTAAACTTTATCAAAAATATAAATTAATCAAAATGCATAGAAACCAGGGTGCAAGAATGATAACGCTGATTTGAAAATAAAGTTTATTTTTTCCTTATTGATTAGAAAATGAAAGGACAGTAAACCTATTCAAAATAGATTTTAACTCTTTTATAATTAAAACATAAAGGAAATCAGAAATTGAACTTAAAATGCATTCTTGAAAGAAGGTAATATAAATGTTGAACAAATTGTTAAATGAGGATGTTATAAAACTTAATATAGAATGTAATGACTGGAAAGATGCTATTAAAGCTGGAACTGCTCTCCTTATTGATAAGGAATATGTAGCCAAGAGCTATGAAGATGCCATAATAAATAACTTTAAAGAGCTTGGACCTTATATGGTAATAGCACCAGGGATTGTTCTTTCTCATGCAAGACCTGAAAATGGAGTTAAAAAACTTTCGTTAAGTCTTATAACATTAAAAGATCCCATTAGCTTCGGTAGCGAGTTAAATGATCCAGTAAAGCTTGTGATTACATTAGCGGCTAAAGATAATGAAGCTCATCTCAAAGCACTGGCACAACTTATGGAATTATTTATGAATACTGAGGATTTAAATTCTATATTAGAAGCTGAGAATAAAAAGCAAGTCATTAAAATTATAAATAAATATTCTAAATAAGCAAGTTTAAAAATTATATAGGGAGGAAGAAGTATGGAAAAAAACGAGATACAGTTTTTGGAGGAAAAAAGTCATTACATACGCAGTCTTATAATTAATGAGATAGGAAAACTAGGCGTTGGACATGTTGGAGGAAGCCTTTCTGTAGTTGAAGCTCTTGTTGTACTATACAACAAAGTAATGAATATAGACCCTAAAAACCCTGATCTTGAGGGCAGAGACCGATTTGTGTTGTCTAAAGGTCATGCTGGTCCAGCAGTATATGCAATATTAGCAGATAGAGGATACTTTGACATAAGCGAGCTTAATACCTTAAATAAAGCTGAGACAAAGCTTCCAAGCCACTGTGACATGAACAAAACAAAGGGAATAGACATGACTGTAGGTTCCTTGGGGCAGGGGATATCCTGTGCAGTTGGTATGGCTAAGGCATCAAAAATAAAGAAGGATAATGCTTATATATATTGTATTGTTGGAGATGGAGAAAGTCAGGAGGGCGAGGTTTGGGAAGCGGCGATGAGTGCAGCTCACTTTCAATTAAACAACCTGATAGCTTTTATTGACTATAACAAACTTCAGATAGATGGTGCTGTTGAAGAGGTTATGGATATAGCACCAATAGATAGAAAATGGGAAGCTTTCGGATGGAATGTCATAACAGTAGATGGTCACAAAGTAGCTAAAATTTATGAAGCTATCGAGGAAGCAAAAAAGTCTCAGGACAAACCTACTATGATAATACTAAACACTATTAAAGGTAAAGGAGTTTCCTTTATAGAGGCAATGGGATTCAAAAATCACAGTATGAATGTTACAGAAGAGCAGAGAATTGCAGCGTTAGAGGAATTAAGGTAGGAGGGATTTCAATGTATGAAAATGTAGAAATGAGAAAAATATTATGTGATGAATTAGAAAAGTTGATGGATAAAAATGAGAAAATAGTTGTAATGGACGCAGATTTAGCAAATGCTATGGGAACTTTGCCTCTTAGAGATAAGTATCCAGAAAGAGCTTTCGATGTGGGCATAGCTGAACAAAACATGGCAGCAATGGCAGCAGGAATGTCAGCCTATGGTTTTATACCTTTTATAAGTACCTTTACGGCCTTTGCTACTAGAAGAATATGTGATCAGATATGTGTTTCCATAGCTTATGCTAAAAGAAACGTTAAGATACTTGGAGGAGATCCAGGAATTGCAGCACAGCTAAATGGTGGAACACATATGAGCTTAGATGATATTGGCATACTTAGAAGTATACCTGATATGGTAATATTTGAACCTGTAGATGGAGTACAGCTTGCAAAAGCCCTTCCTAAGATAGTTGAGCATTATGGCCCAGTATATATAAGATTATTTAGAAAAGTAGCTCCAGTTATATTTAAAGATGATTATGAGTTTGATCTATTTAAGGCGGATATATTAAAAGAAGGAAAAGATGTTACTTTGTTTGCTACAGGAATAATGGTAGAAGAAGCTTTAAAGGCAGCGGATAAGCTTAAAGAAGAAGAAATAGAGGCAGAAGTAATTAATATTCATACAATAAAACCAATAGATAAGGAAGCGGTAATAAATTCTGCAAAGAAAACTAGAGCTGTGGTTACCTGCGAAAATCACAATGTAATTGGAGGTCTTAAAAGCGCAGTATCTGAGGTCTTAATTGAGGAATGTCCAGTATCTCTAAAAGGAATTGGAACTCAGGATCACTGTGGAGAGGTTGGAAAAATAGATTTCCTTATGAAAAAATATCATATGACATGGGAGGATATAGCTTCTGCTGCAAGAGAGACAATAAATAAGAAAAATAAATAGTTCATTTTTTCGAAGATGTGTTAAAGGAGAGTTCGAAATTTTAAACTTTATTCAAGTTATAGATAAATTAAGTATAGCATATATCAAGAAAAGAAAAAGGTCAAATCTACAATAAAATAAAGTTTATTTTTTCCGAATTGATTAGAAAAAGAATGGAATGAAAACCTATTCAAAATATTCTTGAACTTATTTATAATAAAATCATAAAACAAATCAGAGAAACATACTCTTGAAAGAAGGTAAGCATCATGTTGAACAAATTGTTAAATGAGGATGTTATAAAACTTAATATAGAATGTAATGATTGGAAAGATGCTATTAAAGCTGGAACTGCTCTCCTCATTGATAAGGAATATGTAGCCAAGAGCTATGAAGATGCCATAATAAATAGCTTTAAGGAGCTTGGACCTTATATGGTAATAGCGCCAGGTATTGTTCTTTCTCACGCAAGACCTGAAAATGGGGTTAAGAAACTTTCATTAAGTCTTATAACATTAAAAAATCCTGTTAATTTTGGCAGTAATTTAAACGACCCTGTAAAACTTATAATTACCTTAGCAGCAATGGATAACAAAACTCACCTTAAAGCACTAGCACAGCTCATGGAGTTGCTTATGAATAGTGAGGACTTAAAGAATGTGATGAAAGCAGAAAAATCAGAAGAGGTAATTAAAATAGTAAACAAATATTCCAATAAACAATAAACTGTCTGTAATAATTCATATAATAAATAATTTTTAAATCATAAGGGGGAAACGAAAATGAAAATTTTAGTATGTTGTGGAAGTGGACTTGGAAGTAGTTTTATGATGGAGATGAACATCAAAAAAGTTTTAAAGGAATTAAACGTTAATAATGTAGAGGTAGACCATTCAGATTTAGGATCTGCAAAGGGAACAAAAGCAGATGTATATGTTGGAACTAGAGATATAGCTGCTCAGTTAACTTCTCTTGAAGGCGAAGTAATTTCACTTAATAGCATGATAGATATGAATGAACTTAAGACTAAATTAATTGAAACTTTAACTAAAATGAATGTGATTTAATAATATTAATAATTAATATTATTAAATAATTCAAGAGCTTGAAAATTAAAAAAATCAGGTAAAAGGGATGCTAAGGAAAGCATTCCCGGGCATCCTATTGTCTTTTTTAGCATAGCATTACAGTTAAATTGTACAAGTAGTTAATATAAGGAGGTTAAAGTCCTAAATGGACTTTAACGGGTAATTTTGCTAGGTAAAAGTTCTAAATGAACTTTTACGGGTAACTTGTGAGCGAAAGCGAAAATCTTAAGTTACCCAGTACCCGAAGGGAAACGAGCAAGATTACCCAGTGTTCCCACTAAAAGGAGGATTTTATATGTTAAAGGTTATTCTTGATATACTAAGTGTTCCTGCTATACTAGTAGGAGTTGTGGCAATGATCGGACTATTGACGCAGAAAAAACCAGCTTCAGAAGTTGTAAAAGGTACAATCAAGACTATTATGGGATTTTTGGTTCTAGGTGGTGGAGCTACAATAGTTGTAGGATCGTTAAGCAGCTTTGGTACGATGTTTCAACAAGGCTTTGGCTTTAAGGGTATAGTACCAAACAATGAAGCTATAGTTGCACTTGCTTTAAAAACTTATGGTACTCAGACAGCGCTTATTATGGCTTTTGGTATGGTTGCTAACATATTAATAGCTAGATTTACAAAGTTAAAATATATATTCTTAACAGGACATCACACTCTATATATGGCATGTATGATAGCAGCAATACTGGTTGCTGGCGGAATGAAAGGAGTAGCTCTTGTTATAGTAGGCTCAATTATACTAGGGTTTATAATGGCACTTTTCCCAGCTATAGCTCAACCAACAATGAGAAAAATTACTGGACAAGATGACGTGGCTTTTGGACACTTTGGAACAGTAGGATATGTGCTTTCAGCATATGTTGGTAAGCTTGTAGGTAAAAATTCGAAGTCAACAGAAGAGATGAATTTTCCTCAAAGGATTAACCTTCTTAAGAGATACATCAGTAGCAATAAGTTTAACTATGGGTGTTTTATATATAATAGTTGCTTTAGCGGCAGGGAGTACTTTTGTAGAAACAAAGCTTAGTGGAGGACAAAACTTTATTGTATTCTCAATTATACAGGCAATAACTTTTGCTGGTGGAGTATATGTAATACTTTCAGGTGTTAGATTGATACTTGGTGAAATAGTGCCAGCTTTTAGAGGAATAGCAATGACAGTAGTACCTAATGCAAAACCAGCACTAGACTGTCCAGTTGTTTATCCATATGCTCCCAATGCAGTACTTATAGGTTTCTTATCCAGTTTTCTTGGTGGCGTCGTTGGTATGTTCATATTGATAGCATTAAAAGCACCGGTAATACTTCCAGGCGTTGTTCCACATTTCTTTTGTGGTTCTACAGCAGGTGTATTTGGTAATGCTACAGGAGGAAAGAAGGGAGCAATTATTGGAGCCTTTGCTCATGGATTATTAATAACCTTTTTACCGGTTCTGCTTATGCCTACACTTGGAAATTTAGGATATGCAAATACAACCTTTAGTGACACAGACTTCGGTGTAGTTGGTATATTACTTGGAAACTTATTAAAAATATTTATTCATTAGTTAAAATAATCCAATTCAAGAACAAGAAGCTTGAATTGGGTTATTTTTTATATGACTATTTTATGTCATATTATTTTTGATATAATAAAAATGGTGATAAACATGAAAATTAATAGATTAATGGAGATAATAATTATACTTCTCAACAGAGAAACAGTAACAGCCAAGGAGCTTTCAGAAAGATTTGGCGTATCGCAACGCACAATTTATAGAGATATAGATGAGCTATCTAGTGCTGGTATACCAGTATATATGAGTAAAGGAAAAGGTGGAGGAATTTCTCTTTTGGAGAACTATACTTTAAATAAAACTATTTTATCTGAGGATGAAAGAGGAAATATAATTTTTGCACTTAAGACTCTAGGAGCAACGGGGCAACTGCAGATAGATAATACTATAGAAAAACTTAAAAGTATATTTGGAAATAATAACTCTATAGATTGGGTAGATGTTGATTTTACACACTGGGGCAGCAATGGCGACATTGATAGAAGATTTGAGGAAATTAAGACTGCCATATTAAAACAAAAAATTTTAGAGTTTAAATATGTAAATTCTAAAAATATTAAAAGTGACCGAGTAGTAAAGCCTTATAAAATTATCTTTAAAGGGCAGGCTTGGTATCTATTAGGTTTTTGCTGTACAAAAGAATGCTCCAGAGTATTTAAGATTACACGTATGAGCGAAGTAAAGGTTATAGATGAAAATTTTGAAAGAAAAGAAATTAGCAAGCATTTTAAGAAAACTAAAAGTGGTCATAAGTTCAATACGGTTACACTAAAACTTAGATTCGGCTCCAATATGCTTTATCGTATTATTGATTATTATAACGAAAATCAAATTTTACAAGAATCAGAGGGCTCTTATTTAGTAACAGCAGAATTTCCCTATGATGAGTGGGTATACTCTCACATATTATCTTATGGGGATAGTGTGGAAGTTATTGAACCTGAATATGTAGTAGAAGAAGTTAAAAAAAGACTTAAAAATATGTTTAAAAAATATAATATATGACATATAGATGTCATATATTATTTGATATTATGGATACAAATAACAAAAAGGAGGAAAAAATGGACTATATTCCTGCAAAAACAATAATCTCACAGTATGCTAAGGAAAACTCATGGTTTGGTATCAATTACAATATGAATATTTATAAGGGATGCTGCCATGGCTGTATTTATTGCGATTCCAGAAGCGAATGCTATGGTATAGAGAATTTTGATAGGGTAAGGGCAAAGGAAAATTCAATAGAACTTATTAGAAAAGAATTGAAAGGCAAGAGAAGAACTGGAGTCGTTGGAACAGGTGCAATGAGCGATCCCTACAATCCTTTTGAAAAGGATTTAATGCTGACAAGGAATGCACTTGAACAAATAAATGCTTTTAGTTTTGGAATATCAATAGCTACTAAAAGTAATCTTATTACAAGAGATGTTGATATTTTGAAAAAAATTAAGGAGCATTCCCCAGTGCTTATTAAGATAACTATTACTACCTATGATGATGAGTTTTGTAAAAAAATCGAGCCAAATGTCTGTGTATCCTCTGAAAGATTTAAAGCAATAAAAAAGCTTTCAGATAATGGTATATTTACAGGAGTATTACTTATGCCTATTTTACCATTCATTAACGATAATGAAGAGAATATCATAAATATAGTAAGAAAGGCCTATGAATGCGGCGCAAGGTTTATCTTAGCTTATGGTATGGGAGTAACTCTTAGACAAAATCAAAGAGATTATTTTTATGATAAGTTGTCAGAAATATTTCAAAATGATGACTTGGTTAAAAAGTATAATACAGTATTTGGAAGTAGGTATGAATATTCTTCTCCTAATGCAAAAGGCTCTGGACAATATTTAAAAGTGAATGTGAGAGATTAGGACTGCTTTATAAGATGCAGGATATAGTATCAACTTATAAGAATGGATATTATGATAAGCAAATAAGCTGGTTTTAAATTGAGTGCTTCATATGTTTCAACATACATGAAATAAACTCACATATAATACAATATTGGAGCATTACCTAGTAAGTTAGAAATATTATCAGAGTTAACAGTGAAGAAGTTAGATTGTGATTTCGGGATTAACCATTAAATGGTATCCTTAATTATTTTTAATATTTTTGTCACGTGAATGTAACATTTATGGTTTAAAGTTATAATTGTAAATAAATTATGACGAAAGGTATGATAAATATGAGTATTAATCAGATTAATTCTTATTCACCAAGTGTCTATTCAACGACGTCAACGACAAATACTCAATCTACACAAGGAAATGATGATACTACGAAAGTTAAAGGAAGCCATCATCACCACCACCATCATAAAGACAGTAAAGATTCAAGTACTAGTTCAAAAAATATTCAATCAAATGGAACGGATACAATTGAACTTAGCAGTCAAGCAGTCGATGCTTTGAGTTCTGCTACAAAAAACGTAAGTTATGGGCAAACATATTCTAATACTAAGAGTTCAACTTAATTAACTTCTTAGTGTTAGAACAATAAGGGAAAATATATAAAATAAAAGAGTTTAGAGTGATCTAAGCTCTTTTATTCTATATTTCCTCTTAAATTAAGCTACTAAATACTAATGAAGCATCCTTATTCATTGTAAATAAAGGCTTCTTTAGTAACTATACCTGCAATTCTCCACCTTTATTTTGTAATTCTTCATCTTTTAAAACTAAACCGTTTAAAGTTTTATCTAATGACCAAAGAATAATACCAGCTGCAATAGCAATACCTGCAATTACAAAGTATACAGTTGAAAATTTAAATTTTAATGTAAATTCATATAACCATCCGTAAGATTTTCCTGCAAAGAAGACAGCAAGTACCCAAACACTCATCATTTGTGATAATAATCTAGGTGGAGCGAATTTACTAATAAAAGAGTTTCCAAGTGGTGAAAATACCATTTCACCAAGAGATAAAACTATACCAAATGCAATAATCCAACCTAGAGGTGCAAGATTGCTGCCTCTTGTAACATCTGCCATTGCAAAAATTACATAAGATAAACCTAATAATAGCATACCTAAAGCAGTTTTCTTAAACATACTTAAGTCACCTTGAGGCCTCTTAGCTAATTTTGTCCACAATCCGCCAAGAATCGGTCCTAATGTGATACACATAAATGCATTTAATGAGTCAAACCAAACTGATGGAACTTTAAAGCTACCTATCATCCAGTTAGCAGCTGCATTGTCTCCATCCCAGTATAAGTACACAGGCATATATGCCAAGTACCAGAACACCCAGAAGATTACGGAAAATACAGATATTAAAACAATGGCTGCAACTCTCTTTTTTTCCATTGTTGTAAGAGGTTTCTTTTCTTCTGTTTGTTTCTTTTCTTTTACTTCTTTGTGTTCATCAATCTTGAATGGTTTTTTACCTGTTTCTCCTAAGAATCTCCATCCAAAGATGAACCAAGCAGCATCAATAAACATCATAATTGCACAAATTAAGAAACAGAAGGCGTATCCTTTAGTTACAGCAAGTACACCGATAATTGTTGTACCAAAGAAAGAACCGAAGTTAACGAAAGAGTATTGAGTAGAGAATGCACTATCTAATTGTCTTGGGTCATCAAAAAGTCTACCTGTAATAGCATTTGTCTGACACTTGAATAAACCTGTACCTATAGAAACCAAAGCAATCATTAAATTAATCATAGCAGCGCTTGAAGCCTGCCATCCTACTAAGTAACCTGCTCCCATGAAAATCATTCCGACAGGAACAAGGTATCTAGCACCTATGATACGGTCAGAAACATATGCCCCGATTAATGGTGCAAGATAAGTAAATGCAACTAGGTTTGCAGACATTTTTGCTGCATCTCCGGCAGTAAGACCAAGTCCTCCGTCTACTACTTTAGCAGCTACAAATGCTACAATTAACCATTTTGCTGAGTAGAATGCAAACCTTTCCAATGAGAAGGCTAGTGAGCATACATAAAAGCCAAATGGTCTTCTGTTTGTACTTTCCATTTTCCATCCCTCCTATAAAAATTTTAAATATTAGATGTGTATTTAAAAAACTATGTGTTCTCATCTTTGTTAAGACGATGTGCAATAGTTTCAAATACCATAGGTTGGTAACTGGTGATTTAATTCTTTTCTTTTGAAGTATTTAGTTGAAAAATTTAAAGCGAGAATACATTTATAATTTGGAATATATTTCTATTATATATTAATTTAAGTTTTTTTTGTATAGTTTTACAGTGAAAATTCAAGTGTAACTATAAAATTTTTAATTTATTAAAAATTTTTAATTAATATTGAAAGTTCATTCATACTTTTCATATTTTAATATGTTGTATTTGAATTCTAAATTAATATATTACAAAAATTATATGATTAAAGATATTAAAGACTTATATATGAAAGAGTGGTGAGAAAATGAATTTAAAGAAATTGAACCCGTTGAGACAGTGATAAAGATAGCAAAGAAGAATATAAGCTATTTTGGAATATAAAACATTAGCAACAAAAACTGTTCTAGTTTTTGTTGCTAAGAGGTTGTATCACAATAAGAGTTATATCACTGTGATAGATTAGTCGTTTTTATTTAACCATTTATTAAGTACTTCTATATATTTCTCATTTTCCTCTACGAATGGCGAATGGCGACTGAATTCAAATAATTCCCATTCTGAATTCGGAATCTTATCATACATTGTTTTGGCAATAAGTGGTGAGCAAAGATCAAGTAAACCGCTGGTGATTAAACAAGGTTCTTGAATATCTTCAATCTCTTTCATAAAATCAAAGTCTTTTAATGTACCAGATGGGCTGAATTCATTCTGACCCCATGCAGTTACATAAGCTTCTGTTCCAGCAATCTTTGGACGTCTTAGGCATTCTGGTGAATCTGGTCCAACTTCGCCTGCACAGTGACGAAGCATAAATTCTGCCTCTGCCTCCTTATATTCTTTTGATGAATAATCTCCAGTTTTTTCTGCTTTAGCAATGGCATCCTGCATTTCCTGCGGAAGATATGCAACTCTTCGACGTTGTTCTTTTTCCCATAATGCAGCAGATGGTAAAGTGCTGGATAAGATATAGCTCTTGATTCCTTCTGGTTTGTACTCGCAAGCATATTGAATTGCCTGCATTCCTCCCCAGGATTGTCCTAATAAGTGAATTTCGTCTAAGCCTAAGTGTTTACGTAACTGGATTAATTCTTCAATCCATGTCTTCGCACACCACAAGTCAGGACGGGAAGGTGTTGCGGATAATCCACATCCCAATTGGTCATACATAATAACCGCACGTCCATCTTCTGCCACTTTATCAAGTACTTCGAAATAATTATGTGTAGAACCTGGTCCGCCGTGTAATAAAAGCAATGGCTTTTTATTTCCTGTACATTCACCCACTATACGATAGTAAGTTTTATATTCTAGATATGGCATATAACCTTCAGTAATTTTCATAATTAATCTCCTTCTGTCTATTTGGATTCAGGAACAATAATTACATCTTTTGTATATTTATTTAATACTTCACAGCCGTCTTCAGTTGTAATAACAAGGTCTTCAATACGAACGCCTATTCCTTCTTCTGGAAGATAAATTCCTGGTTCAATAGAGAAGCATTGTCCCGGTTTGATGATATCTTCATTTACGGAAGAAACATCACCGAATTCGTGGTCTTCTAAACCACAGGAATGTCCAGTTCTGTGTGTGAAATATTTTCCGTATCCTTTTTCTTCAATGTAGTTTCTTGCAGCTAAATCTACGTCACACATTCTGTTTCCAGGTTTTGCAGCAGCGATACCTCTTAAGTTTGCTTCTACAACGATATCATAGATTTCTTTCTGTCTTTCGGAAATTTCACCGATAAATACAGTTCTTGTCATATCAGATGCGTAGTTCTTGTAGAATCCTCCGATATCAAGGATAACGCAGTCTCCATATTTTCCTTTTGTATCATCTGTTACATGGTGTGGATCTGCTGCTCCCTTAGCATATGCTGTAATTGGATCGAAAGATACTTCATTAATACCATGTTTTTTGTAAATTTCGCGAACCTTAGCATTTAATTCTTTTTCAGATAAACCTTTTCCTACCCATGGAATTAATTCATCAATTACAAGGTCATTTAATCTTGAAGATTCTCTTAGAATGGCTATTTCTTCTTCGCCTTTAACCATTCTTACATAATCAACGATTAATGAACCGTTTACAAATTTGCTTCCTCCACCGAGTTCTTGTAATCTTAATAAGAATTTAGATGGCCATACTTTATCGATACCCATAACCTTATCTTTTTCTACAAATTTAGATAAGATTTCAACTCCATCCTGAATATCGTTATACCATACGATTTCTACGCCAAGATCTTCTTCTTGTGGGAACAATTCATTAATAAGGATTTTGTGATTTCCATTAACATTTAAGTATAATGCTAATAATCTTTCTCCTGGATGAATCCATTTTCCTGTTAAATAAAAAATAGCTGTTGGATCAGAGATAATCATTTGTGGAATCTCATGCTCTTCCATTGATTTTAGTATTCTGTTTAGTTTTTTTGTATCCATAGTTATTCCTCCTAATTAAGTTATTAAATAATAATGTAATATTTTTAGTCATTGTAAACAATGATTGCTTTGATAACTATTCTGTAATTTTTCATCTTCCATTTTCTTTGGAGTGCTTAGTTGAAAAATTTAAAATTAAGAATATATTTAATATTTAGGGTATATTTCTATTATATATTAATTTCAAGTTTTTTCATATAGTTTTACAGCAAAAATTTAAGTGTAACTGTAAAAAATTCAGTTTAATAAAAATATTTAATTAATATTGAAAGTTGAAGAATAATTAGAAAAATTGATTTAAGAGTCAGAAATGATAATACAGGAGGTATTTATCCGATGTCTACCGCCACTAACACCCCAACGCACTCTGTGAAAGCGATTCGCACCAAATCATTGGGCTTTATGCTTTTCTTAAAGTTGGGGACAAGTGGCGCTACGACCCTGGATAACGGCTTCTAAGCTTCAGATGGAGTTTGTCTACGACCACTGGGCAAGTCTGCCCGTTAAATGCCATTTAGGCATTTAACCTCCGCCTGAAGCCAAGAATCCTGTTTATAAAAGAAACTTGGTTTTCAGGATAAAGAATAGCAAAAAGAGAGTTTTTAATTAATGATGAGTTTTATTATTCTCTTGATTCCTTTTGTTTGACAAACAGAATAAATTAATATAATATAAAAACATACCCCTAATGGGTATGAGTTGATTAACTAGTATATACCATAATTTTTAAATAAAAGGTGAGTGTTAGGTAGAAGGAGATGGTTTAGATGAATGATAGTAAAATTAATAAATTTGAAAATCCAATAAGAATAGCAGAACTTAATCCAAAGGATACATTAATAAAAACAGGATTTAAAGAGAATATGGTACTATGCGATATTGGTGCTGGTACGGGTATATTTTCTTTTACAGCCGCGAAAATTAGCAGTAACGATATTTATGCTCTTGAAATATCAGATAGTATGATTGAATTGCTAAAAAATAGAATGGATGAGCAAAATACTAAAAATCTTATAATTAAGAAAGTTAACTCCAACCAACTTCCGCTAGGCAGTAACATCTGTGATATGGCTATAATGGTAACTGTATTACATGAGATAGAAGATAAGGAATATATGTTAAATGAGATAAAGCGAGTTTTAAAAAGAAAAGGAAAGCTCATGATAATAGAGTTTCATAAGAGAAAAACACCAATGGGACCTCCAATCGATCATAGGCTGTCAGAAAATTACGTTGAAGAACTTTGTAATAACAATGAACTAAAAACTATAAAAAAATTTTCATTAGGAGAGAACTTTTATTGTGTCATATTCGAATCCTAATTCCACAATTATTTAAGTTTTAGAGATTTTTAAGTGAAAATTCAAGTATGTTTCTATGTTCACTCACAGAGCTAAATGTAATAAATAACTATACTGCAGTGGAGAAATCTAGTGCAGTTTTTGGTATTTATTTCTGCTGATTATGATATAATAATTATCTATTATAGAAATTATATGATTAAAGATATTAGAGACTTATATATGAAAGAGTGGTGAGAAAATGAATTTAAAGGAATTAGAACAAATAATTTTCAAAACATCTTCTAATCTAATGAGAAAAAGTGGTGAAAAGGTATTTAGAGATGGATTAGTATCTAATATTAAGGGTAAAAAAATAGATAATATATATCATATATATGGAGATGTGCTAAATAATCTTAATTACAATAAATATAAAACATATATAAAAATAAATTTATCAAATAAAAAATTAGATAGTGTAAATTGTACTTGTAATGATTTTAAGGAGATTTCTATAAATAAAAATCTATTTATGTGTGAGCATTTAACTGCCACAGGATATAAGTTTCTAAGTTTACTTCATAAGAAAAAAGGTAAAGAAGATAATTCATATAGAAAATTACCTGAAGATAAGAAGACAAAAGTTGAAGCAGGCATTGATGTAAAGATAACTTGCAAGTCTTGGAAAGGTATAACTAATTATGAATTAGAATTTAGATTAGGACGTGAACATAAATATTTAATTACAGATTTGAAGAATTTTATCTTTTCTTTAAATAACGGTGAAACTATCTTTTTCAATAATCAGTTTACATATAATCCTTCACAGCATACTATTTGTACTAATGATATAAAAGTAATAGATTTTATTAAAGAATATGTTTCTTCAAATAAAGGAATATCAGATACGAGAAGAAATTTAACAATACAACCTGAGGATTTACGAGCATTTTTAGAATGTGTTGGCGGAAATAAAATTTTATTTAAGTACAATGGAATAGAGTATAAAGTAGATGTTCTTAAGAGAGATTTACCTGTTAGTTTTATATTAAAAGAGAAAAATCAACATTTTGCGTTAACAACACATAAAAAACTTCCAGTCTCTTTAAGTAAAAATAAAGATGTATACTTTTTTAATGAGCAACTTTATTTACCTTCGAAAAATCAAATTGAACTATATAGCCCTTTATATGATAAATTTCAAAAGAAGGTGAAATTCTATATAATAAAACCATGAAAAATTATAATGCAATTATCTCTCTGATAAGCAGCATTTCAAATAATATTATAATTGGAGAAGATGTGAAGAGATTTGGAGTTAATTCTCTAAGATTTGAATTTTTAATTTATAAAGAGGAATCCAATATCTATTGTGAAGTATATGCAATTTATTATAATGAAAAAGTTAATATATTAAAGAGCAGCAGTAACAAAATACATTTTATAAGGGATTACAATAAGGAAGAAAAAGCTCTTATGAAACTAGAATATTATAAGTTTATTAAAAGAAAAGACAAACTTATATTTATTGGCGAGGATGATGATATTTTTAACCTTTTGAGCACAAGAGAAAATAGTATACAATCATTAGGTACTGTTATGCTCGGAAAGGGTATGGAAGATGTAAAAATATTTAATTCATCTTTTATTGAAATAGATTTGTATGAAGAAAATGGGTACTTAAAATTTAATTATAATATTGGAGACATTGATAGAACAGAGCTGAATAATATATATGAAAGTTATAAGTCTAATAATAGATTCTATAAAACTAAAGATAATAGATTTATTGGTTTTGAAGATGATGGTATGATAGGCTTCTTTAATTTAATTGAGACCTTGGATAATGATAAAAATATAGAAAAAGATTCAATAAAAATAGAAAAAAGTAAGGCTTTATATATATGGGAAAGCCTAAATAATAAGAATTATAAACTTGGTAAAGGTATTAATCTAATAAAAGATATAGAAAAGAAGCTAATTGAGATAAATGCTAGCGAAATAGCTTTACCAAAGAATCTGAAAGCAATATTGAGAGAATATCAAGTAAGTGGATTTAAATGGTTTAAAAGTTTAAGTGAATTAGAATTTGGTGGTATTTTAGCAGACGAGATGGGTCTGGGTAAAACAGTTCAGACGATAGCCTTTCTTACATCAGAAGAAAATAAAAAATCTTTAATAATTACTCCGACATCACTGATTTATAATTGGAAGGATGAGATAGATAGATTTGCTCCTAGGTTAAAAGTTGGAATTGCACATGGAAGTATTAAAGAACAGGAAAAGGTACTAGATAAATTAGAAGAGTATGAGGTAATTTTAACTACCTATGGAACTTTAAGAAATAGTATTGAAAAATACAGTGATATTCAATTTGACTATTGCATTATAGATGAGGCACAAAATATAAAAAATCCAACAACTCAAAGTACAAGAGCAATTAAAGAAATTAAAGCAAAGGTGAAATTTGCACTTACTGGAACTCCCATTGAAAATAATTTAACTGAACTTTGGTCAATATTTGATTTCATAATGCCAGGGTATTTATACTCTAAGGAAACTTTTGATGAAAAGTTTATTTCTGACTGCGGCTGTGATTTAGATAACCTTAAGTTGCTAATAAAGCCTTTTATTTTAAGAAGAACTAAAAAAGAAGTCATAAAGGATTTGCCAGATAAAATAGAAAAAAAGATATTGGTTGAAATGCCGGCAGCTCAAAAGGCGATATACAGTTCCTATATAAAAGAGGTCCGAGGGAAAATAAAAAATAATTTTGACGGTAAAATAGAAGTTTTTTCTTATTTAACAAAACTAAGACAAATTTGTTTAGATCCATCTCTTATATTTGACGAATATAAAGGTGGAAGTGGAAAAATCAAAGTTGCAATGTCATTAATAGAAGAACAGATAGTCTCTGGCGGAAAACTGCTATTATTTTCTCAATTTACTTCTGCTCTGAAAAAAATAAGCGAATCCTTAAATGAAAAAGGTATTCAGTACTTCTATTTAGATGGCTCTACTGAGTCTAAAGAAAGAATTAGATTAGTAAATGAGTTTAATAATAGTGATAAGATAAAAGTATTTTTAATTTCATTAAAGGCAGGGGGAACTGGACTTAATTTAACTTCAGCAAGCTTAGTCATTCATTTTGATCCATGGTGGAATCCGGCAGTGGAAAATCAAGCTACAGACAGAGCCCACAGAATAGGTCAAAGGAATGTAGTAGAAGTAGTTAAGTTAGTTGCTAGAGGAACAATAGAAGAAAAAATTATTTTGCTGCAAGAACATAAGAAAGAATTGATTGATAACATAATTACAGGAGAACTTAAAAATAGTGATATTATAAATAAATTATCAAAAGAAGAGTTAATGAAGCTTTTTGATAGAGAGTGAGCAAAACCTCAACAGGAGAAAGAATTAGAAAATGCAGCATAGATAAACAGAATATAAATTGAATAAAAAGATTTTCTATGGTACTATTAGATAATAAAAGTGAATAAAAGAACACAGGGGAGTTGGAGTGGCCAACTGAGAGTAAGAACTTTAATTCTTTGACCCTAAATACCTGAACTGGATAATGCCAGCGTAGGAAGTTGTTTTCGTAATGTATTTAAAAAGATGTTAGCTTAAAAACACATATCCTATGGATTTGTGTTTTTTTATTTGAAAAAATACATTGAAAACCTATGTTTTTGGAATTAGATAAATGACCATATTATTTAAAAGATAGGAAGTGTAGGTATGAATAACAGTAAACTAATAGATAAAATTGAAGATGAGTGTGGTGTATTTGGAATTTTAGGTGGTGAAATCCTTGATATATCTTCTTTGCTATATAATGCACTTAATGCTCTGCAGCATAGAGGGCAAGAAAGCTGTGGTATAGCTGTCGCTAATAGTGACAATATAAGTTGTTATAAGGGTATGGGACTTGTTTCTAATGTCTTTAATAAAGAAAATTTTAGAGGGATTACAGGTAATTCAGCAATAGGACATGTACGATATTCAACTTGTGGAGATAGTAATATAATAAACGTACAGCCCATAATAAATGGAAGTATTGCAATTGCCCACAACGGGAATTTGACTAATGCTAAAGAACTGCGAGCTAATTTAGAGGCAAAAGGTGCGAGATTTAATACCACAACAGATTCAGAGATAATATTAAAATTAATAGAGAACAGCAAATGTGAAACTCTAGAAGATGCAATATTAGAAGTTATGAAACAAATAGATGGGGGATATTCAGTATTGCTTTATACTGGAGAAAAGCTATTTGGATTCAGAGATACAAAAGGAATCAGACCACTTTGCATAGGAACACTGAATAACTCCTTTGTCCTATCCTCTGAAAGTTGTGCCCTGGATTCTATTAAAGCTGACTTAATAAGAGATGTACATCCTGGAGAAATTGTTACAATAGATTCTACTGGAATGAAATCAAGAAATTATTGTAAAAAGTTTAAACATTCAATTTGTGCTTTCGAGTACATATATTTTGCTAGGTCAGATAGCGTAATAGATAGTGTGAGTGTCTATCAATCAAGAATTAATGCAGGAAGAGCTCTTTGGGATGAATGCCCTACTGAAGCAGATATAGTTATAGGAGTCCCTCATTCTGGAATTTTATCTGCCATTGGATTTGCAAAGTCATCTAGTATTCCCTATGATGTAGGATTTGAAAAAAATGAATATGTAGGAAGAACTTTTATTGAACCATCTAAAAAAATAAGGCAAGCTAACCTGGAACTTAAACTAAATGTAATAAAAGACTCCGTTAAAAATAAAAGAGTAATAGTAGTGGATGACTCTATTGTACGAGGAACTACAAGTAAACGAATTGTGCAATTATTAAGGATTGCAGGCGCAAAAGAGATACATTTTAGAGCTGCTTCTCCTATTATAAAATATTCATGCTTTTGGGGAATCAATACCTCCAATAGTCACGAGTTAGTCGGTTCTAGATACAGTATAGATGAAATAAAAGATATCATTGGTGCTGACAGTTTACAATATCTGAGTATCGAAGGTTTACTGAAATCTATTGGAAAGAAGGAAGATATTTGTCTTCAATGCTTTATGAAATAGAAATATTTCCATTTTTGCTGTATAATATAAACTACATATTTATACTGTTAAGGGGATGTGGCTAGATCGTGGATAAATTTGTTGACTTGAATTGTTGTAATAAAGTGCTTCAGCTGATGCACGAAAGTAGAAGCTGTACAGGGCTTATAAAAACCCTTTACAGGGAATGTATTCTTGTAAGCGTTGATTATTATGAGCACTTTATTTTTCCAGTAAATAAACAGGTAGAACTTATAGTACTACAAGAAAACGAGCTGTTTCTTTGTAAATCAACTGTTTTGGGAATAAAAAGCAATGAAGAATATATACATCTCGTACTAAGTCCTCCCAAGATAATAAGGCTTATTGATAGAAGAATGTACCATAGAATTCCAATTAACTTGAAAATTTCATACCTACCTTTAGCTGCAGGTATTCATTATTACTCAATATCAGATATACCAACTGAAATACTTGCAAGAAATAAATTCAAAGCTGGCATTATAACTGATATAAGCGGTGGAGGATTAAAACTGCAGTGTTCTAGTAGTTTAGACATTGGAAGTCAAATAATAGTAGCTATGAATGTAAATTACAGGTTATCTCTTCTCAGTAAGATAACAAGAAAAGAAGTTATTTCAGACCCTGACGGAACTATTTATCTCTATGGAATTTATTTCGATATTATAACAGAAAAAGAAAGAGAAAAAATAATAGAGTTTATCTTTGAAAATGAAATTTATTTAAGAGCTAAAAATAGAAAAAACGGTACAGAATAATTTACTGCATATAAGGAATATTTCTATAAAATATTAAATAATATTAAACGTAAATGAAAATAATTTACTATTAGCTTTTTAACGATAGTTTGATATTTATTAAATGAGTAACTTATTAATATACTAATATTTACTAAAACAATTGATATATTATTAAAAAAATCTCACTATAAAAAGCATATATAGAAATAATTTGAATATTAGCAATTATGTTCGGTTAATTTTTTAACTATTATTGAAAATAATTACAGTAAGCAATATAATTAACTTGAAAATAAAACTTAATATTTTTCGGATGACTACAGTGTGAGATAACATTTGTTAACCGAAGGAGCAATGATATAGTACCACGGCTATATTAGAAACTCTCAGGTAAAAATAACGTTGTAGGACGAAACTCTGAAAAGACTGTTTTAAATAGCAGAACCAACGGTGTAAGATATGAATACATATCGAAACTCTCAGGTAAAAAAACAGAGGACATGTGGGTTAACTTAAAGTTTGCCTTCATGTCCTTTTTATTTGTTGTACAAAAAATTATAGGGGGGTATTATAGTATGGAAAATTTAAAGAAAACTCCATTATTTAATTCTTACGAAAAATATGGGGGTAAAATTATAGATTTTGCTGGTTGGGCTTTGCCGGTGCAATACGAAGGAATAATAGCTGAGCATGAAGCAGTGCGCTCAGCTGCTGGGTTATTTGATGTTTCTCATATGGGAGAAGTAGAAATTGTTGGGGAAGACGCTCTTAAATTCGTACAAAATTTAATAACAAACGATACATCTATATTAGAAGATAATCAAATTTTATATGCTCTTATGTGTTACCAAGATGGAGGAGTTGTTGACGATCTAATAGTTTATAGATTTAATGAAAATCATTTCTTTTTAGTAATAAATGCTGGAAATATTGAAAAGGATTTCGAGTGGATGTTAAAAAATAAAAATGGATTTGATGTAGATATAACAAATATCTCATCATCAATTGTTCAACTTGCAATTCAAGGACCGAAGGCTCAAGCAATACTTCAAAAGCTTACAGATACAGATTTAGGAGATATTAAATTTTTCTTCTGTAAAAGAGGCATTTTAATCGGGGGAATAAAATGCCTAGTTTCCAGAACTGGTTATACTGGGGAAGATGGCTTTGAAATTTACACAGATGTTGAAAGTGTAATAGACTTGTGGGATAGGATATTGGATGCTGGAAAAGAGGATGGATTGAAGCCAATAGGACTTGGCGCTAGAGATACTTTGAGATTTGAAGTTAATTTACCGCTCTATGGAAATGAATTGTCAGAATATATCACACCACTTGAAGCTGGATTAGGATTCTTTGTTAAATTGAACAAGGAAAATTTTATAGGTAAGGATGCTCTTGCAAAGCAAAAAAAGGAAGGTTTAAAAAGAAAAATAGTAGGTTTTGAAATGAAAGGTAAGGCTATTCCAAGACATGGATACGATGTTTTTGCAGGAGAGGAGAAGATAGGAATTGTTACAACTGGATATCTTTCACCATCTATTAAGAAAAATATAGGTTTAGCCTTAATTGATTTAAAGTATTCTGAACTAGGAAGTACCATCTTTATTCAAGTTAGAAACAAGCTTATTGAAGCTGTAGTAATTGATAAAAGATTTTATAAAAAAAATTACAATAAGTAATCAATATTAAAAATATTTAATATGAGGGGGATATTTATATGAAAATTTTAAATGAATTATTGTACAGTAAGGATCATGAATGGATGAAAGTTGAGGGAAATAAGGCTTATATAGGAATATCAGATTTTGCTCAGAACTCATTAGGAGAAATAGTATTTGTAGAACTACCAGAGGTTGACACAGAGTTTTCCAAGGATGAAGCTTTTGGAGTTGTTGAATCAGTAAAAGCGGCTTCAGATCTTTATATTCCTGTTGGAGGAAAGGTAGTTGAAATAAATGAAAAGCTAGTTGACAGTCCAGAGCTAGTTAACGAAGATGCTTACGGCAGCTGGATGATAGTTGTAGAACTATCAGATAAATCAGAACTTGATGGGCTATTAAAGGCTGACCAATACGAAAAGTTATGCGATAAGGGGGAATAGTATGCATCCATATTTACCGCTAACAGCGGAAGATAAAGAACTAATGCTAAAAGCAATAGGGGTAAACTCTATAGATGAATTATTTGCAGATATTCCAAAGGATGTTCGTTTAGGTAGAAGCTTAAATATGAACAAGGGTATGTCAGAGTTAGAAGTTCAATCTTATTTTAATAGTTTAGCTGATTTAAATAAAAGCTGTAATGATTTAGTATGCTTTTTAGGTGCAGGGGCTTATGATCATTATATACCTTCACTTATCAAGCACATAGTATCAAGATCAGAGTTTTATACAGCATACACTCCTTATCAAG
This sequence comes from Clostridium sp. OS1-26, assembly GCF_030915445.1. Lineage (GTDB taxonomy): Bacteria > Bacillota > Clostridia > Clostridiales > Clostridiaceae > Clostridium_AM. The sequence continues at coordinate 4,682,002 of NZ_CP133264.1, read as the reverse complement.
CAGAAATAAGTCAAGGAACTCTACAAGCAATATTTGAATATCAAACAATGATAGCAAATCTTACAGGGATGGAAGCTGCTAACGCTTCAATGTATGATGGAGCAACTGCTTGTGCGGAAGCAGCTCAAATGGCTGCAGATTCGACAAGAAGAAAGACTGTTCTTGTTTCAAAGACTGTTCATCCAGAAACAAGAAAAGTATTAAAAACTTATTTAAGATTTAAAAATTTAAATTTAATTGAAATAGAAGAAATTGATGGTGTTACTGATGTAGAAAGACTTAAAGCTGAGCTAAATAAAGATATAGCAGCTGTGATTATTCAAACTCCAAATTTCTTTGGAATAATTGAAGAATTAACAGAAGTAGAAAAACTTGTTCACCAAAACAAATCCTTACTTGTTGTAAGCTGTGACCCTATATCTCTCGGAGTTTTAAAAGGTCCAGGAGAATATGGTGCAGACATAGTGGTAGGTGAGGGCCAATCCTTAGGGAATAGTTTAAATTATGGAGGACCTTATTTAGGTTTCTTAGCGACGACAAACAAGTATTTAAGAAAGATGCCAGGTAGAATAGTAGGTCAAACAACAGACAAAGAAGGTAAAAGAGGATTTGTTTTAACATTACAGGCAAGAGAGCAACACATAAGAAGAGACAAAGCTTCATCAAATATATGTTCAAATCAAGCACTTAATGCTTTAACTGCTCTAATATACTTAACAACTCTTGGCAAAAAGGGTATAAGAGAAGTAGCTATGCAAAGCATGCAAAAATCTCATTATGCTTTTGAACAAATAACAAAGAATGGAAAATACACTGCAGTATTTAATAAACCATTCTTTAAAGAGTTTGTAGTAACATCAAATAATTCTGTACAAGGTATAAATAATATTTTATTAGAAAACAAAATTCTTGGTGGATATCAATTAGAAAAGGAATACCCTCACCACAAAAATTCAATGCTTCTTTGTGTAACTGAGAAAAGAACAAAGAGCGAAATCGACAAATTGGCATGTGTATTGGAGGGGATTAAATAATGAAAGAATATAATAAGATTATTTTTGAACTATCCAAAGAAGGAAGAAAGGCATATTCTCTTCCTGGCTGCGATGTACCTGAAATAAATATTGAAAAATTAATTCCTGAAGAATTACTAAGCAGCAAAGAGCCAGAGCTTCCAGAGGTTAGTGAGGTAGATGTAGTTAGGCATTTTACATTGCTTTCAAATAAAAACTATGGCGTTGACTCAGGATTTTATCCTTTAGGTTCCTGCACTATGAAATACAATCCTAAAATCAATGAAGATATGGCTTCGATTCCTAAGTTTTTAAATCTCCATCCATACCAACCAGAAGACACTGTGCAGGGAGCTTTAAAGCTAATGTACGAACTTAGTGAAAAGCTAGCAGAAGTAACTGGTCTTGAAGGTGTATCCCTTCAACCAGCTGCAGGGGCACATGGAGAACTGTCAGGACTTATGGTTATCAAGGCTTATCATGAAAAAAGAGGAGATTTTAAAAGAACAAAAATAATAGTACCGGATTCAGCTCATGGTACAAATCCAGCTTCGGCATCAGTGGCAGGATTTAACGTAATAGAAGTTCAATCTGATTCAAGTGGAGCTGTGGACATTGAAAAGCTAAAGGATGTTTTGAATGATGAGGTAGCAGGATTGATGCTTACTAATCCAAGCACCTTAGGATTGTTTGAAAAAAACATTGTAGAAATAGCTAAACTTGTTCATGAAGCAGGTGGCTTATTGTATTATGATGGCGCTAATATGAATGCTATTATGGGGCGAACAAGACCAGGAGATATGGGATTTGATGTATGTCATTTGAATTTACACAAAACATTCTCAACTCCTCACGGTGGAGGAGGACCAGGAAGTGGTCCAATAGGTGTCAGAAAAGACTTAGTAGAATTCTTACCAAAACCAGTAATATCAAAAAAGATGATAAATATCATTTAGATTATGATAGGCCTTACTCAATAGGAAAGGTAAAAAGTTTCTATGGAAACTTTGGTATTATGGTTAGAGCATTTTCATATCTCTTAACTATGGGTGCGGAAGGATTAAAAGAAGTAAGTGAACTGGCAGTTCTAAATGCAAACTATATAAGAGCTAAATTAAAAGACCATTATGAACTACCTATAGACGATATATGTAAACATGAATTTGTTTTAGCTGGATTAAAGGATAATGATAATGTGTCAACCTTGGATATAGCAAAGAGACTGCTTGATTATGGATATCATCCTCCAACAATTTACTTTCCACTAATTGTGCATGAAGCTATAATGATAGAACCTACAGAGACAGAAAAGCTTGAGACCCTTGATGAGTTTATAAATGCAATGATTAAAATTGCTGAAGAATCAAAGGAAAATCCTGAGCTTGTAAAATCCGCACCAAATTGTACTGAGATTAAGAGGCTAGATGAAGTTAAAGCGGCAAGGTATCCAGTATTAAAATGGAGCAGATAATATAATTACCCAACCCCCAGATTAAATTTAAAAAAATACCATGGAAAACTCTAAGAGTTCTTAGGTTTTTTATGGTATTTTTTATGGTATTAAATTTTACTATAACTTAATAGAAATTACCACAAAAAATGATATAATATTAATGGCTATCAAGTGATTCTTAGGTTCAGATGGAGTTTGCTTATAAGGATGACTTTCTCTATCTGAACCTTAGAAGAGCTTATCCAGGCGCGTAGCAGTGCTTATCCCCCACTTTGATAGAAGATGGGGGTGTTAGCAATGGTAGCGATCGGATAAATAATTTAATGAATCATAAAGGAGTATAATATGGAAGCTAAACAAGTTTTAGAGATTGCGCTTTCTACGGGGCAAATACTTTTAAGTAATGGTGCAGAAGCTTATAGAGTTGAAGAAACAATCGAAAGAATATGTAGTTCTTACAATCTAGAATGTGAATGTATGGTAACAGCCAAAGGCGTATTAATATCTCTTTTAGACGGCAATGATGAAAAGATAACTTCACTGAAAAAAATTAGGACAAGGCGAGTGGACTTATATAGAATAGAGCTTATTAATTCTTTTTCAAGAAATCTTCAGCATAAACCTATGACTTATGAAGAAGCTAAGCAGGTATTAAAAGATATAGAAGAAGCACCCTATTTCAGCTTTCCAGTAAGACTTTTTGCTGCAAGCATGACATCTTTTGTCTATTCATTCTTCTTTAACGGAACAATATATGATTCTATTGTTTCCGCAGTAGTAAGTATAGGGATTTACTATATGTTAGAGAAAATATCTAAAGTTGGATTCTTTCAGTTTTTCGAATTTTTTCTTTCTGGGTTTATTATAGGAGGGTCAAGCATAATTGCTCAAAAGCTATTACCTTTTGTAAGCAAAGGAAATGTTATAACTGGTGCAATAATGATATTATTGCCTGGTGTAGCACTTACTAATGGTGTTAAAGATGTAATTTATGGTGACTTTGAATCGGGTATGGCTAAATTTGGTGAGGCAATGCTTATTATAATTGCTATAGGTGTAGGGATTGGTGCAGCATTAGCTATAGGAGTAGGTGTGAAATTATGATAAAACAAATAGTATTAGCGTTTTTTGGTAGTATATTTCCTGTTATTCTTTTCAATATTGACAGAAAAAAGATAATATGGACTGGCTTTTGTGGAGCTATTGGTTGGGCAACTTATCTTGCAGTATATAAGTATACAGTTAGTCCGGTTTCTGCATCCTTTGCAGGATCTTTTGTTGTAGGTGTATACAGTGAATTAATGGCAAGAAAGCTTAGAACTCCCGCTGTGCAGTTTTCAATACCGGGAATATTTCCACTTGTGCCTGGTATAACAGCATTTAATACTATAAATTACATAGTAGAACAAAATTATTCTGCAGCATATTCAAAGGGCATGCAAACAGTAGCTGTAGCAGGAGCAATTGCATTTGGCATAATGCTTTCAGCAACAACATTTCGTTTTGTTTCTAAATTAATGATGTCAAAAAAATTAGAACAATAGTTTTAAAGGCTGTATTCTTAAAATATAAAGTATACAGCCTTTTTATTGAATTAAAAGCTTACTGTTTGCAATTCTGTTTATAAGCCACTGCTAATATTTAGTATAAAATCTATAAGCATTTGTTCATATGTATAAACCGAATCTACTCTTATAAATTCATCATCACCATGCCAGTTTTGACCTGTAGGTCCAAATTCTACAGCTGGTATATCATATTTTGAATAAAATCTAGTGTCTGCAGAGCCATGCTGACCAAATATTTCAGCATTATTATTGGTTATTTTAGTTATTGATTCACTTAATTTTACTACGTATAAGTCATCAACTTTTGTTTTTACAGCATCACCTATGGAGTGAATATTTACTTTAACGCCAGCTACTTCTTCAATTTGTCTTATTATTTCCTGAGGATCTTGTCCAGGAAGAAATCTTATATCAAGACACATTTTGCAGTAAGCAGGTACTTTATTATAAACATCTCCGCCTTCCATTTTTGATAGATTAATAGAAGGGCAGTTATAGAGCTCTGATTTCTCTTTTGCAAAAGGCAATTCTAAAATAGCGTTAAAGGCCTCATAAGCTTTTATTATAGCGTTAGTTCCCTGCCAAGGCCTACTTCCATGAGCGGATTTTCCCAAAAACTCCAAGTATACCTGCAGTATACCTTTTGCTTGTACTCCTATACCTAATTGAGTAGGCTCACCACAGATTACAAAATCTCCTCTAAAACCATTGTCAACTAAATGCTTTGAACAGTTAAAGCCACCTGTTTCTTCATCTGTAACCAATTGAAGCTGCAGCTTACAATTCAAATCTTCGTTCTTAAGCTTTAACATTGTAGTAAGCATAGCGGCAGCTCCAGCTTTCATATCGGCACTACCTCTTCCAAAAAGGTTTCTATCTTCTATATAGGGAACGAATTGTTCAGCCTTTCCAGGTACAATGTCTAAATGACCGTTAAGTATTATTTTTTTATCACCACTTCCAATAGTACATATTAAAGTTTTAAACCCATTATTTTCGATTATTTCTGTTTTTAATCTCTGGGATAATAATATATCCTCACAGAAATCTATAGCTTTGTTTGCACCTTCTAAATTTGAACTATCAATTTTAATAAGCTCTTTTGTAATTTCTATACAGTCCATAAAAATAACCTCCTAGTTGTATTTCTGCCAAATATAATACAGCAAAAAACATACCAATAAGAATACAATTAAGAATACAATATAAATTTTTATTGATAAATTATTAATTATTAGTTAAAGTTTTGTATATATAATAATTTGGAGGTAACAAACTAATGAAAACAATAGCTGTTGTAACAAATAGCAATTCTAGACTAGCAAAATTTTTAAAAAATAATTTACAAAGTATTTTTAAAGGATTTGTAAAAATAAATAATTATTATATAGATGATTTAAAAGATGACTCCATAATTAAGGATGATATAGTGCTTTTTATGATAAAAGAAAAGGCTCTAGAATGTGAAAAATATGTGCAAAACAAAAAGAATACCATAATAATAGAAAGAACCTTAAGGGATAGTGAAATATATAAATTATTTACTCTTCCTAAAAATACTAAAGCATTAGTAATCAACGATAGCAAAGAAACTACTTTAGAAACAGTTTCACTACTCTATCAGATAGGAATAAGTAATTTGGAACTTATAGCTTACGAACCTAATAAGATTTATGAAGATATTAATATAGCTATAACTCCAGATGAAGGAGAGCATGTGCCTAAGCATATAGAGACTATAATAAATGTTGGAAATAGGTGTATAGATACTACTACTTTTATAAAAATAATAAATAAACTCAATATAGAGGATAAAAGATTAAGCGAAAGAGTTATAAACTATTCTGAAAGTATTATAAACTTAAATAATGGTATAAAAGAAAATTATAGGCAGCTTTACGTTGCAAATGAAGAGTTGGACATCATAATTAATTCTTCAAAGGAAGGATTTTTGCTTATAGACAATGAAGAAAATATATCTTTCTATAACAATGCTTTTAAGAACATTTTTTATATAAGAGAAGATATAAAAGGTAAAAAAATTGGTGATGTTTTAGATAAAGAAGTTGTAAATACATTTACAAAAGAGATTATTAAGGATGAAATATTAGAGCTAAAAGGAAGATATATTAATGTTAATAAACAAATTGTAAAGTCCTTAGGGCAAAACATTGGCTACTGTTTCAACATTCAAGAAGTAACTTATATTAAGCAGTTGGAACAAAATTTGAGTAAGAAGCTTAGAAATAAGGGACTTATAGCTAAGTATGATTTTAATGATATACTCACTAATTCAGTTAGAATGAAAGAGTGTATAAGCTTGGCAAAAAAAATTGCTTCTTCGGATCTTACAGCATTAATTACAGGGGAAAGCGGTACTGGCAAAGAGGTTTTAGCTCAATCTATCCATAATGCATCAAATAGGTCAAAACAGCCTTTTGTTGCAATAAACTGTGCCGCTTTACCTGAGAGCTTACTTGAAAGTGAATTATTCGGGTATGAAGGAGGGTCCTTTACTGGGGCATTAAAAGAAGGAAAGGCAGGATTATTTGAGCAGGCTCATAACGGTACCATATTTTTAGATGAGATAGGAGATATGCCATTATCTCTCCAAACTAGAATGCTTAGAGTAATTCAAGAAAGACAAGTTATGAGAATAGGTTCTCAAAGCGTTATAGACATTAATGTAAGAATAATTGCTGCTACCCATAGAAATTTAATGCAGATGATAAACGAGGGTAAATTTAGAGAGGATTTATTTTATAGATTAAATGTGCTGCCAATAAATATTCCTCCACTTAGAGAGCGAAAAGAAGATATAATATTAATTTTAGAGAGTTCCTTAAATGGGAAAAAGAATCTAAAGCTTTCGAAAGATGTAGTAGATTTATTATTAAATTACACTTGGCCCGGAAATATAAGGGAACTTAAAAATGCTGCAGATTATATTGAGCTTATGAGTGATGAAGAAATCAAAATAGAAAATATTCCTTTTTATATTTTAAATTGCAATATAGATTATAAGCGGGAGTACGACTATTTGAATGATAAATGCAATGTGGAAAATGCCTTAGAGATATTAGAAATTATTGAAGAAAAAAATTCAAATAACATGGGTGTAGGAAGAAAAAATATAGAGGAAGCCTTAAAAAATAGATGTAGAAGCATAACGGAAGCAGAAGTAAGAAGAATTTTAACAATTTTGAATGACTTAGGAATAATTACATCCAGCTTAGGTAGAAGAGGTAGTGAACTCACTATTAAGGGAAGAAATTTTATAAAATGGATAAGAAATAGGATAAACTAATAACCTATTTAACCAATAAAGTAGAGGGAATTATTTAAATTTCCTCTACTTTTATTTAATTATTAACAAAGAGAAAATTAAATATGAGAATTAACTGACACTTAAAAGTATATTTATAATTAAAATTCATTTGGCACGCAAATTGCTATATATATTTGCGAAGAAGTTACATTGGAGGGACAGATATGAATAAGCCACTAATAGGAATTATAGGAAATTTATTAATCGATCAGGGAGGAATGTTTCCAGGCTACGAAAGAGCATATGTAAATAACGATTATGTACAAACTGTTACTATGGCTGGAGGTACACCATTTATACTTCCGCTAATATCGGATTATGAGACTATTAAAGGTCAGATAGCTAATATGGATGCTTTAATAATTTCAGGAGGATATGATGTAAATCCTTTAATATATGGCGAAGAACCAATACCAGAGCAAGGATTCTTATGTCCAGAAAGAGATGACTATGATATTAAAGTTATCAAAGCTGCATTAGAGTTAAATAAACCAATACTTGGAATATGCAGAGGACTTCAAATACTAAATGCAGCACTAGGAGGAACAATATATCAAGACACATCCAAAATAGAAGGAAGCTACATAAAACATCAACAGAATTCAAGACCAGATGTAGCTAGCCATACTGTTGAAGTAATAAAAGAAACAAAATTATATGATATATTAGGTGAAAGTGCTTTAACAAACAGCTTCCATCACCAAGCAATTAAAGAAGTTGCCACCGGATTTAAGGTTTCAGCAAGGGCAAAGGATGGAGTTATAGAAGCAATAGAAAAAGAAGAGGGTTTTGTAATTGCTGTGCAATGGCACCCAGAAATGATGGCTAAAAAAGATTCAAAAATGCTTGACTTATTTAAAACGTTAATAAAACAATGTACTAAGGAGGATTAATAATGGACAACAATAAAAAGCTAGGACTTTGGAGTATAGTTCTACTCGGAATCAATGGAGTAATAGGTTCAGGCATATTCTTACTTCCAGGTAAGGCAATGAAGCTCATGGGACCAGGAAGTATATGGGTATATCTGTTTGATATGATATTAGTTTTGTCAATGGCCTTATGTTTTGCAGAAGTTGCAGGTATGTTTAATAAAAATGGAGGTCCATATGTTTATGCAAAAGAAGCCTTTGGAGAATTTATTGGCTTTGAAGTTGGAATTATGAAGTGGGCAGTAGGTATTATAGCATGGGCTACAATGGCAGTTGGATTCCCAACAGCTTTAGCAAAAATTTGGCCAGCAGCGGCTAATACTTCTACTAAAAATATGATAGCTATCTTAATACTTGTAGGCTTAGGATGTGTAAATATTTTAGGTGTAAGTGCAACTAAGTATTTGAATAACATAATAACTATAGGAAAATTAGTACCATTAATCTTCTTTGTAGCTATAGGTATATTTTGTATAAAGGGTTCAAATTTCACACCTATGTTTCCTAGTAATATTACCTCAGCAACCTTTGGGTCTGCTGCAATATTAATATTCTATGCTTTCACTGGCTTTGAATCTATAGCAGTAGCTGCTGAAGATATGGATAATCCTGAGAAAAATGTTCCAATAGCAATTATTATAACTATGGTTTTAGTATCAATTATATACATATTAACTCAAACAGTATCAGTAGGTACTTTAGGACCAAAACTTGCTTCAAGTACTACTCCAGTTGCAGATGCAGCTAATACTTTCTTTGGGGGCTTTGGAGGAATGCTTGTTACTGCCGGAACACTAGTTTCCATAGGGGGTATAAATATTGCCGCATCTTTTATCACTCCAAGGTCAGGAGTTGCTTTAGCTGATGACGGACTATTACCTAAAGTAATTGCAAAGAAAAGTAAATTTGATACACCTTATATTGCTATAATAGTGACTGTAATACTTGCAATTCCAATCGTAATATCAGGAAGCTTTACTCAGCTTGCAGCAATAAGTGTAATTTCAAGATTTGCTCAGTATATACCAACATGTCTTTCTGTAATTATATTTAGAAAAAGAAATGATTTAAAAAGTACATTTAGAATACCTTTTGGCCCAGTATTGCCTATTTTATCTGTAGTAGTTAGCTTATGGTTGTTAACTCAAGCAACTAAAGATCAGATAATGTGGGGACTTGGAGCATTAGTTATAGGAATACCACTATACTTTATAATGAGAAAAAGAAATAATTCAATAGAAAACAAAGAAGTTTGTTAAAATAACATAGCTATTGCTAGATATATTCTGGTGATAGGAATAAGATAAAAAATGGCACCAGCATTGTACTGGTGTCATTTTTTATCTTATTTCTTTGCTCTATCAAGAGCTCTAACAACAGCTAATTTCCAGTTGTCGACTGCACTTTTTTCACTTCCAACATCACCAATAGTAACATTAGTTGTTTGGTTTTGAACTATGGAAGATGCCAAATCCCTTCTAACTCTTTCATAGTTATTTACAGTGTTTCCACCTGCAGTTGTGCCGTTAATAGTAGTTCCATCAGTAGCTCCGCCAGTTGTGCCGCCAGTCACCAGATTTCCCGATGCAGTTCCATTTGCACGTCCGCCTCCAGTACCATTTATTGCTCCACTGGTAGCTCCACCTTTAGCTCCTCCAGTGGTTCCTCCATTAACAATGTCTTTGGTACCGCTAGTGGTTTCACCAGGAGTTCCGCTGGTAGTACCACCCATATTGGAACCAATAGCAGTTCCAGCATTTCCTGTAGAAGTTTGTCTGTTAGTATTTATTTCTCTGCCTTTGGCATCAAGAGTTTTAAGGACAACATTAGAAATTCTACCTCCAGTAATTGTAACTACAGCTGTTTGATTTCCCGTTGCAGTTTTGTTACCTTCACCAATATAAACACCATCTCTATAGCTTGTGGTAGTTCCTGGATTACTGCCTTGATTTAAACCTATATTTGCGCCACCTTGATTGATTCCCGGATTTCTAAAGGAAGTATTTCTATTACCACATGCACTTAAAGAACATGTTATTAGTGCCGCTGTAACAATGCTTACTACTTTTTTCATAGTGCTACCTCCTAAGGTTTCATCTTTGAGAATAGGTATAAAATATCCACGGAAAGGTAAAATAAATTTAATTAAAAATATATTTTACTAATATAAGATATCAATATTTAGGTTATCCGATATCAGAGTTTTTATGCTTATATAGTATCTTCCACTAATGGCACGCATTTAAATAAGAGGTGTTTTATATTCTAAAGTTGCTATGACTCCTGCCAGTAAACAATTCTATACTAATTATACATAGATATCTAACTGAACTTTTGTTTATATTTCTATTAACAATTAACTTTTCATGATATGCGATATGTAAAAATTATTTTTACTATAAGTTGTAACTCTAAAATATTGACAAATGTTGCATTTAAAAATAGAATAATTATATCATAGTAAATTACTCAGAATTTTAGTAGCTTATATTATTTATGAGGAGCGATAAAAATGGAAAGAGAAATCTATATGGATTACGCTGCTACAACCTTTATTAAGCCAGAGGTTCTAGAAGAAATGAATCCATATCTTACACAATATTTTGGTAATCCATCTTCAATTTATCATATATCAAGAAAGACAAAAGCTGCAGTCGATATAGCTAGAGATAGAATTGCTAGTGCCATAAACTCTAGAGGTGATGAGATTTATTTCACAAGTGGAGGTTCTGAAGCAGATAATTGGGCAATTAAAGGAATTGCTTTTGCAAATAGAGACAAAGGAAATCATATAATTACTAGTTGTATTGAACATCACGCCGTGTTGCATACTTGCGAATACTTAGAAGATCAGGGCTTTGAAGTTACTTATTTACCTGTTAACGAGCAGGGGATAGTTAAAATAGATGATTTAAAGAATGCTATAACAGATAAGACTATACTTGTGTCAATAATGTTTGCAAATAATGAAATAGGAACTATTGAACCTATCAAGGAAATAGGGGAGATATGCAGAGAAAAAGGAATTATTTTTCACAGTGATGCAGTACAGGCAGTAGGAAATGTTCCGATTGATGTAAAAGATATGAAAATAGATCTATTATCAATGGCATCGCACAAATTCTATGGTCCTAAAGGAATGGGAGCCCTTTATGTGAAAAAAGGCATAAAAATTCATAACTTAATACATGGTGGTGCTCAAGAAAGAGCCAGAAGAGCAGGTACAGAGAATGTTGCAGGTATCGTAGGTATGGGAAGAGCTGTAGAATTGGCAGTTGAAAATATGAAAAATGAAAGCAAGAGGTTAGAAGGTCTTAGAGATAAGCTTATAGAGGGACTATTAAAAGTACCTGGTACAAAGTTAAATGGAGCAGTGGGAAACAAAAGATTACCAGGCAACGTAAATATAAGCTTTGAAGGTATAGAAGGTGATGTGCTTCTTATGTCTCTTGATAGTTTAGGTGTGTGTGCTTCCAGTGGAAGTGCTTGTTCAGCAGGTGCTATAGAGCCTTCGCAAGTACTGCTTTCTATAGGATTGTCAAAAGAAATGGCTAAAGGAGCACTAAGATTAACAATGGGTTCAAGAACAACAGAGGAAGAAATAGATTATTTGCTTGAAGTAATACCAAGCATTATAGAAAGAATCAGAAAAAATCGTATGTAATATTTTAGAAAATAGGTGATTAACATGAAGAAAAAAGTTGTAGTAGGAATGAGCGGAGGGGTAGATAGCTCCGTTACAGCATATCTTTTAAAAGAGCAAGGATATGACGTCATAGGTGTAACTATGCAGGTTTGGCAGGAAGATGAGGAATATGAAGCTGCAGAAGGAGGTTGCTGCTCATTAAGCGCAGTAGAGGACGCTAGAAGAGTTGCTTACAAATTAGATATTCCTTTTTACGTTATGAACTTTAAGGATATATTTAAAAAGAATGTTATAGATTATTTTATCGATGAATATATGGAAGGAAGAACTCCAAATCCATGTGTTGCATGTAATAAGTATATTAAATTTGATGCACTACTTAAAAAGCTATGGACTTAGGTGCTGAGTATGTTGCTACAGGACATTATGCAACTATAGAAAAAGTAGAGGACAGATATTTGCTTAGAAGATCTGAAGATGATAGAAAAGACCAGACTTATGCGCTATATAATCTAACTCAGTTCCAGTTAGCTCATACATTAATGCCATGTGGATTATATAAGAAAGATAAAATAAGAGAGATTGCTAAAGAAATAGGATTGCTTGTTCATAATAAAAAAGACAGTGAAGAAATATGCTTTATCCCTGACAATGACCATGGTTCTTATATAAAAAAGCAGGTTCCAGGTAAAGTCAGAGAAGGATATTTTGTAGATAAACAAGGAAATATTTTAGGAAAGCATAAGGGTATAGTGTACTACACAATAGGCCAAAGAAAAGGCCTTGGTATAGCACTTGGCACACCTGTATTCGTAACTGATATAAACCCACTTACCAATACTGTTGTTCTTGGTAGTGAGGAGGATATATTTAAGACAGAGTTAATAGCTAAGGATATAAACTTTATTCCTTTTGATAAATTAGAAGACACTATGGAGGTTGAGGCTAAAATAAGATACTCTGCTAAGCCAGGAAAAGCATGGATAACTCCACTTGAAGATGGCAGAGTAAAGGTTAAATTTGAAAATAAACAACGTGCCATAACAAAAGGCCAATCTGTAGTATTCTATGATAAAGAATGCTTAGTTGGCGGAGGAATTATAGACGAAATTATATAGATATCCAGCTTTAGAGGTATTCATAGTTCTATCTTTTTCGTAAAGAGACAACTATGAATACCTTTTATTTCTATAATTATATGAAACTCCTTCTCCTATTGTCGAATGAGCACACGCTGTGTAAGCGATTCACTTCAAATCAGAGATTTGAGTTCTCTGCTTAACCGATCATATCAAAATCAGCACGCTGTGTAAGTGACTATCACCAAATCGTAGATTTGGGATATCTACTTAAGATTTTGTATGTCTGCTTATATGTAGACCTAGCGCTTTGCTATATAGCCCTTAATTTTTACTTTACCCATATCATTTACCCTTTTCTTATATTCCCAGTCACTTTCTCCTTCATTTCCTGGAAATGAATACATCAAGTCTATGTATAGTATTAAAATTGTTTCCACCTCTGTCGGATACAGTTAAGGTACCAAATTCACTTGTATAAATCTCTGTTCCAAGAGGCAGTACGTTATTTGCAACCATTCCTGGAGTAAGCTTTCCACCTGTACAAGTAATATCAGCATAGCCACCGTTTTCTTCTGCTAAGCTTGTATAGAAAGTTAAAGTAATATCTGTTTCATATCCTAAACTATTTACTCCTAGGCTACTCCCGCGTGAAAGCTGTTTTTTATCTGAAGGATTATTCTCCTTATTTTTCTCATCATTTTTTTCTTCATCTTTATTTAAATCAGACTGCCTATTATTATCTTCAGTAATTTTATTTTGTTCAGATTGAGAATTACTATCCTTATTAACAGAAATTTGCTCTGGTTGATTTTTAACTTCTTGTTTAGGTTCTCGCTTTATTTCTGTTTGTTTATATTGATCTATATTTTTAGTATTAATATTTTTTAATGCATCTATGGACGCAACTTGATTGCTTTTAATATTATTATATATTTGATTAGCAAAGCTATCTTTGCTATATACATTTGCATATCTTATAGCAATAATATCAATTATTATAAGAATTGTTAGCATTACTTTCTTAACATTCGTACTCAATTAAAACATCCTCTCTATATGTTATTTTATTATATTAGTATGGACAAGTTTTTGAAAATATAACCAAATTTTTCATGACAAAATTGTGAATAGTATGTTTTTGACAGCTACATAAGAATTTAATAATTGAATAGAATCATTGAGATGACTAGAATCTTTAAGAAAATAATGTATAAAAATATAGTTTGTGTAAAATATTATAATGAGGTGATATCGTGTCATTTAAAATTACATGGAAAACTCATTTAATATGTTTACTTGTAGCTATAATGATTACTGAGTCTATGGGAGGAGTACTAGATATAATATTAAATAAATTTTTATCAAGAGGTATAATAAGCTATCCAACAAATAATCTATTATTTAATTTTTATATTATAGTCGCATTTACAATGATACCAATATGCATGATCCATGAATTAATTCATGGTATAACATTTAAGCTCTTTGGTGGCAAAGTAAAATATGGATTTAAAATAATTTATGCATATACACAAGAGGTATCCAATATGCCTATTGATAGGAATAAGTTTTTAATAGTACTTTTATCTCCAGTAGTAATAATATCTATTGCTTCTATGCTATTTTCACCTTGGATTGGTGGTTTAGTCTATTTTTTTAATTTAATAGGAAGCATAGGAGATCTATATATGGCTTTTGTTTTATGCAGATATAATTATGATAGCAAAATAATAGATAGAGAATATGGCTTTGATGTTGTTAGGTAAACTATTGTAATAGCATAATATATATATTATAATTAAAATGTAGTTTTCAAAATTATACAAATAACTCCAATATATACTATAATATAGCGAAATAATACATTTATTGATACTAATTTTTAATATATAGTTTATATCGACAATAGCACACTTATTGAAAAGTAAGGTCGCAAAGCTATGGGTCTAAGGGAATATTAATCCTATGATTGCCAGGTTGCCGAAATATAATTTTATGTTGTACTTATATATGACATAATCTATGAGGCACCTACAACTATGTTAGGTGTCTTTAATATTTCATAGGTGAGGTAATGTTATGAAAGATAATTTTATAAGCTTTAAAGAAGGTGCCTGTAGCATTTATGGTGCAGAGGATGAATCTTCTTTTGGGAAAGAAGAACATATATTGCAATATGTAAGTCCTATTATAGGTGTATATATTATGGAAGCAGAAATATTAGCAAGTTTGCTTTATGAAAAAGATTTTTATACGTGGGAACACTCAAAAAATGTGGCATTCTACACCAATATAATTTGTGAGGAACTTCATATATCAGAGGAAGAAAAGTTGAAAATTCATTTAGCATCTATATTACATGATGTAGGGAAAATAGGTATAGATGATTCAATATTAAATAAGCCAGATAAGCTAACTGTAGAAGAATATGAAGAAATTAAAAAACATTCGATTATTGGAGAAAAAATTACAATGAACATTGAGTACTTTGAAGATTTAAGCAATATAATAAGAAGCCATCATGAAAGATGGGATGGAAATGGTTATCCTGATGGCCTAGAAGATGATGAAATTCCACTTGCTTCTCAAATTATTGCAATTGCAGATACTTTTGATGCTTTAACATCAGACCGGATATATAGAAAATCTATTTCACAAAATTCAGCTGTAGAAATATTAATTGGCGAGAAGGGAAAGCAATTTAATCCTGAATTAGTAGATATATTTACGGATACTTTATCTATTGATAATCTAATAGAAAGGTAAAGAATATAAACTCTTCCATTATTGACAAGGGAAGTTACACCATAATGACTTTTATTCCATATTTTGCCTTGTAATGTAGCATATAAAATACTATAATACCATTATGTGAATAAAAAATTTAGAATAAATGTAAAATAATTAATATTAAAAGTTGCAGTTAAATAATATCTAGTGATTAAGAGGAGTGTATGCTATGAGTGGTTATATTGAAAGCACAAAAAAAGCAGAAATATCTATGAGGTTATCAGAATTTGAAATGCCTCCGATGCAAGATGTTTTGATTGTTGGTAAAAAAGCTCCAATAGGACCAGAAGGTGCAAGAAGAATGGCAGATGCTCTGTCTCCAGATCAGTATGACATTATTAGAATTGATCACGATGCAATTGAGGCTGTTGTAATTAGAAAATCTTTACTCAATATTCTACCTAAGGAAAAATTAATACCATTAGTTTTAGAAGAGGGAGGAAGAATTGCTACACCTTCTATGATAATAAAAGTACAAGTGAATATCGTACTTCAGGTTAGCAGGTCTATAGATATATGATAAGAACCATATCGGATATAATATCTTCAAATTATATAACTATAAATGCATGTGACAGTATTCAAAAAATTCAAGATTTGATTTTGGATAGTGATTGCCACTATTTTTTGGTTGTAGAAAACGATAAAACTGTTGGCGTGTTAACATATAAAAATTTATTTAAAGCACATCCTAATAGAATTGTGGCTGATGCTATGACAAGCTCTATTACATATATAAACAGCAATACATATATATGGAAGGCAAAAGAGATATTTGATAAAAGCGGAGAAGATGTTTTATTAGTTAGAGATGATAATAGGTTGTTAGGAATGTTAATAAAAAACCAACTTTATAAGGAGTTAGGCAAGCATATAGACCTTTTAACAGGTTTATACAAGAGTGATTACATATATTATAAGACTCTAAAGCTAATAAAGGAAGGAATAGCTCCTGTTATTATTTTTATTGATTTAAATAACTTTGGATATATCAATAAAAAATATGGACATATTAAGGGAGATATAGTATTAAAGGAATTAAGCAAAATTTTAAAGGACAATATCCCTAAAGATACTTTTTTTTCAAGATTTGCAGGAGATGAATTTATTGTTTTAACTCCTTATTCCATAGATCAATCTATTAATCTAGCAAAATATTTGATAAAAATAGTTTCTTCAAGTCCCTTTATTGATAATATAGATGTTACTATTTCAGTTGGAGTATCTGTGGCAAAAGAAAATAAACTTATAAACGATAACATAATTTCACTTGTATATAAGATGATAAATGCGGCCAGCTTAGCTTCTACAAAAGCTAAAAACAATGAAGAAAATTTAATTGTTGCTAATACAGATAGCATACATGAATCTGCGTAGCTGTATTTTAAACTTATATTATATGGTAATATGAAAAGTTGGATAAGCTATCTAGCTTTTTTATTTTTAAATTATTAAGGCATGTATAGATATACATCAAATCTATACATGCTCATTTTAATGTGAGGTTGTAACATTATGTATATCTTCTATAGGCTGATACACATATAACTCACAATAGTTATCCTTTGAAATAGATGTGTCAATATACTCAAATCTAAAGGTATCAGCAAACTTATAACCTGACCTAAAAATCCATTTAGAATATAATTGAACCAGTAACCTTCCTACATGTCTTCCATTAATATCATCTGGTCGAAAAAATCCAACAAAGCGGAAAACTACATACTTATGAGCTGGTATGGAAATGTACGTCATTCCTTCTGGTAGGTTAGTAGAGTCGGGTACTTGTACAGCTGGAATATAGTAAATAAAACCATTATCATTTCCACTCCAATCTGTATATCCAAAGTATAACTGAGGATTTATAGCATTAACAATTTTGTCTTTATGCTTGTAAAAGAAATCCCTTCCATAAGCATTTGCGGTTTTAATACCAGACTTACTTAATATTTTATGTTTGATACCAACTAAATTAAACTTTTGTTTAAATATAAAATGTGGATTGTAAGTAATTGAGTTATCGACAGATAAAATATCATTAGTATTAATTTTTTCTTTAATTATTACACTTAACGAATTTTGATCTGATCTCACTTTTAATGGTGTATATCCGAATTTCTTTTTAAAAGCTCTAATGTAAGATTGTTCGTAGTCAAAACCATAATTTAGAGCAATATCTATAACTCTCATATTAGTATTTACAAGTTCATTAATGCTTGATGTCAGCTTTCTTGATTGAACGTATTCAATAATAGATTCACCTGTCAAAGATTTAAAAATTCTATGAAGATGATATTTAGATACTCCTGCATGAAAAGATATATCATCTAAGGAAATCTTATTATATAGGTTATCTTCAATGTAATCTATACTTGAAACGATAGCTTCTTTTAAGTTTATCATATCTTAAATCCTTTTCTAACGATAGTTTTATATTTTAAAAGCAATATTTGTTCATTTTAATTTACTAAATCTATTAAAATTATTTTTAAAGGTAATATTTATTTATTTTAATTCATTATATCCATTACAATTACTAAAGTAAATACTATGCAAATGTGGTGGTAAAGTGCAGCGGTGTAATTTAGTCTACAACGCAGGACCTTTACTTATATTTTATGCCATAGTACATGAAGTTTTATAATGTAAAATTAGGAGGATTTTTTATATGAAAAGACGTGTAGTTATCACAGGGATGGGAGCAGTTTCATCTCTTGGAATTGGAGCAGATAAACTTTGGCAGTCAATAAAAACTGGAAAGTGTGGAATTAGTAAAATTGAACGAATTGATGTTTCTGATCTACCAACTAAAGTTGGTGGGGAAATAAAGAATTTTGATCCATCTATATTTATTGATAAAAAAGAAATCAGAAGAATGGATAGGTTTGCTCAATTTGCACTAGCATCTGCTCAAATGGCTATTGAAGACTCAAAGTTGGATTTTGATAAAATAGATAAGGAGCGAGTAGGTGTAATAATAGGAACAGGGATAGGTGGAATTGAAACTATGGAAAAACAACATAGTGAACTTATTGAAAAAGGTTATCGGAAGGTTAGTCCGTTCTTTGTTCCTATGATGATACCTAATATGGCATCAGGAATTATAGCCATAAAATATGGGGCTAAAGGTTTCAATGAATGTTCTGTTTCAGCTTGTGCTTCTTCTACTAACTCAATAGGTGATGCCTTTAAGGTAATAGCACGTAATGATGCTGATATCATGATTGCTGGAGGATCAGAGGCATCTATTACGAGATTAACTTTAGCGGGATTTAATGCTAGTAAAGCTATAACAACAAATGAAGACCCTTATACCGCTTCTAGGCCTTTTGACTTAGAAAGAAATGGATTTGTACTAGGAGAAGGTGCTGGTGTACTTATACTCGAAGAACTTGGGCATGCTTTAAACAGAGGAGCAAATATTATTGCTGAAATAGTTGGTTATGGTTGTACAAATGACGCATATCATATAACTGCACCTTCAGAAGGTGGAGAAGGTGCTGCAAGGTGTATGCAACTTGCAATTAAAGATGCTGATATAAAACCTTCTGATATTGGATATATAAATGCACACGGAACTTCAACAAAACCAAATGATAAAACCGAAACTGCTGCTGTGAAGTCTGTATTTGGTGAACATGCGTATAAACTTGCCATTAGTTCAACCAAATCAATGACAGGGCACTTGTTAGGGGCATCAGGTTCTATAGAAGCTATCATAACAGCATTTGCACTTGAGGATAAATTTTTACCACCAACCATAAACTATAAAACTCCAGATCCAGAATGCGATCTGTACTATGTACCTAATGAGGGTAAAAATGCTGAGTTTAATTATGCTTTATCAAATTCTTTTGGATTTGGTGGACATAATGCTTCATTGGTTTTAAAAGCTTTTAATTCTAAAAATGTTGACTAAATTAATATTATTGTATAAAATGTTTAATAATATAATCAATTGCTATGATGAGAAGAGTAAGCATATATATTCTTTTGCAGAGAGCTCCGTTAGCTGAAAAGGGGCAAAGAAGGATATGTTGAACCAAGCCTCGGAGCTTCATGTGGATCTTTATATAAAAAGTGATATCATGACGTATGTTCACGTTAAAGAACTAGAGTATAAGTATGAATGATGATACCGTACTCGAAAAGATTGATATGGCAACATATCAATGAATAAAGGTGGCACCACGAAAGTTTAACTCTCGTCCTTAAGACTATTAAGTTTTATGGATGAGAGTTTTTTATTTTATATATGTAATTTTTGAAAGAAACTGAAAGGATGTGATTAAATGGGGCAAGTAAACTATTTCGTTTAAGAGAATTTATTCCTCTTCAAATTTATCAGCGTATCATATGCCTAGATAAAATATAAAATTAATTTTTAGGAGGCTGCGATATGTACAATGATAAAGAAAATTTAAATTTTATAGATAGACTGGTTAAAATAGATTTAGAAGAGGGAATATATAAAGAAATTCACACTCGTTTTCCGCCAGAACCAAATGGATACCTTCATATTGGAAGTGCTTATGCAATAAATATAAGTTACTCTTTAGCTAAAAAATATAAAGGAAAGTTTAATTTAAGATTTGATGATACAAATCCGCAAAAGGAAAATATTGAATTTGTAGAATCAATTATAGAAGACATGAAATGGTTAGGATTCAATTATGATGATAAAGCATTTTATGGATCAGATTATAATGATCAAATATATGAATATGCAAAATATCTTATTAAAAAGGGAAAGGCATATGTTTGCGATTTAAGTAGCGGTGAAATAAGAGAATATAGAGGAACCTTAACTGAAAAAGGAAAGGATAGCCCTTTCAGAAACAGAAGTGTTGAAGAAAACTTAGAGTTATTTAAGAAAATGAAAGAGGGATGTTTTAAAGAAGGAGAAAAAGTGCTAAGAGCAAAGATAGATATGGAAAGCCCAAATATGAATATGAGGGATCCGGTTATTTATAGAATATGTTATACACCACATTATAGAACAGGAGAGAAGTGGTGTATTTATCCAATGTATGATTATGCCCATCCAATTCAAGATTATATAGAAGGAATTTCACACTCTTTGTGCTCCGTAGAGTTTAAAGATCACAGACCATTATATGAATGGGTTCTAAGAGAATTAGATTTAGAGAGTTTTATACCAAGACAAATAGAATTTGGAAGAATGAGTTTAAGTGGAGTTGTTACAAGCAAAAGATATTTAAAGATGCTTGTAGCAAGCAAAGTAGTAGAAGGATGGGATGATCCTAGGATGCCAACGATAAAAGGCTTAAGAAGAAGAGGATATACAAAAGAATCTATTCATAATTTTTTAGGTGAAATAGGAGTATCGAAAAGTGAGAGCGTTGTAGATATAGCAATGTTAGAACATTCTTTAAGACAAGATTTAAAATCTAAGGTGCCTTCAATCATGGCAGTACTTGATCCCATTAAAGTAGTGATTACAAACTTACCAGATAATTATGTTGAATATTTAGATGCTGAGAATAATAGTGAAAAGGAAGAATTAGGAATTAGAAGGATACCCTTTACTAAGAATATTTATATTGATAGAGAAGATTTTAATGAAAATCCTCCTAAAAAATATAACCGATTGTTATTAGGTGGAGAAGTTAGACTTAAATATGCATATTTTATAAAATGCAATGAAGTAATAAAAGATGAAAAGGGAACTGTAATAGAATTAAGATGTACCTATGATCCTAAAACTAAAAGTGGAAGCGGTTTTACGGAAAGAAAGGTAAAAGGTACTATTCATTGGGTAAATGCTGATTATGCTGTTCCTTGCAATATTAGAATATTTTCTGATCTCTTTAGAGAAGTGCCTTCAGGAGATAACCTTTTTGAAACATTAAATTCAAACTCACTTGAAATAAAGACAAATGCCTTTGTTGAATCAGCGGTTACGGAGTTAGGATATGAAGGAAGATTTCAATTTATAAGACATGGTTATTTTATAAAGGATTTTAAATTGTCTAATGAAAATAAATTAGTATTTAATAAAATCGTATCATTAAAGAGTTCATATAAGGGCTAAAGCTTAATTTATGGCAATGATGCTAAGTTTACAAGAAATAAATAAAGAATTTGGTGAAGTAACTATTTTAAATAATGTAAATTTTAATATTGCTTTAGGTGATAGAATAGGTATGGTAGAATTAAATGGAGCAGGCAAAAGTACCTTAGGAAATATAATTTACGGTAGCCTTAAACCTGAGCAAGGAAGTGTTCTTTGGTATAAGGAGGATATTGAAATTGGATATCTTAAACAGAATAGCTTTTATAGAGATGAAAAGAAGATATGAAAGTGAACTTCATTTGGAATAGCGCTGAAAAAATCAAAACAATATTAGAGAACAGAAAATGTTAATTGAAAAGGAAATTGCATATGTACTTGGTGAGTTGACGAAAGTTTCCCAAGGTACTTCAGCCTATAATCAATTAGATAATCGATTTAAAGAGCTAATTAATAAAAAAAGAAATTTGAATAGTTAAAAATATTTTAAATAATATGTTTAATTTTATGTTATATGGTTATAATGTAGAATGTACCTAGTAAGGTATTTCTCTTATACAGTTCATATACTAAAGCTGGCTATATTTTGCCAGCTTATTTTTTTATTAACATATCTCTGTTCTTTACTTCGCAGGAATAAACGATCAGCTCCAAATCAGCGCTCTGTATAAGTAATCATCTCAAAATCAGCACACTGTGTAAGTGACTATCACCAAATCATAGATTTGGGATATCGACCTAAGATTTTGGATACATGCTTAATGATAAATTAGGTTTAAAATTTGATGAATATGGTGTTGGATAAATAGACCATATATAATAAAATATAAAATATATGTTTACGAATTGCTGATAGAGAGGAGGGAAATCATTGAAGAACTTTTTTTCAAAAGTTTATGAATTAGTTTCCCAGATACCGGAAGGTAAGGTTGCTACATATGGACAGATATCTTTATTATTGGGCGAACCGAGAGGTGCAAGAATAGTTGGCTGGGCAATGAGAGCAGCACCTAAACAGCTTAATTTACCATGTCATAGAGTAGTTAATAGGCTTGGAGAAATGTCACCAGGATACGTATTTGGCTCACCAGAAGTTCAAAGAGCTATACTAAGTTCAGAGGGAATAACTTTTAATAAAAGGGGATGCATCAATATGAAAAAACATATATGGGGTGGACCTGATAATAGCTCCTAGAGAAATAGACGCCAAAAATGCTATTTAAAATGGACAAGCGAAGAGTATACGAGAGCAAAGTCTACATATAAAAATCATTTAGGGGGAATTACTAATGAAAGAAATTATAGTCAACCAAGAGAAGGTTATTATTAGAAAAGCCAATCAGTCTGATTCTAAAGCGCTAATAAAGTACCTAAACATAATAGGAGGAGAATCAGACTTTTTAACTTTTGGATTAGGCGAATTTGGAATAACAGTTGAGCAGGAAGAAGAATTTATAAAAAACACTTTGAAGAAAGATAATTCGTTATTCATAATAGCAGAAGTTAATGGAAAAGTAATCGGGAATTTAAACTTTTCAGGTGGGCCAAGACAAAGAAATGCTCATGTTGGTGAATTTGGAGTAAGTGTTCTCAAAGAATATTGGGGAAATAGTATTGGTGAAGAACTTATTAGATATTTAGTCAATTGGAGTAAGAATTCAGGGATAATTAGAAAAATAAATTTAAGGGTTAGAACTGATAATAAGGCAGGTATTAATTTATATAAAAAAATAGGATTTTTAGAAGAAGGGGTTTTGAAAAGAGACTATTTAATTAATGGTGAGTTCTATGATTCACTTGCAATGGGGTTATTAATTGACTAGTTTATACCAAAAAGCAGTCCACAAGATATGACATACCTTGTGGGCTGCTTTATTGTTATTTTATTGAGACAGTATTTCCTTTTGTTATTTCAGTTAAAATTTTTGGATTAAGTTTAAAAACTGCATGAGGAGTTCCAGCAGCAGCCCATATTTCTTCATATTGCATTAAATCCTCATCAATTAATGTTGTAATAGAATTTTTATGACCAATTGGAGGTATGCCGCCTATTGCAAACCCTGTATGTTCAAGAACAAAATCAGCATCTGCTTTTTCAAGTTTTTCTCCAATATATTGTTTAATTACTTTTTCATTAACTCTATTTGTGCCACTTGCAATAATTAAAAGTGGTTTTTGTGAGTTTTTGCATTTAAATATTAATGATTTAGCTATTTGACTCACTTGGCAACCGATTGTATCAGCTGCCTCCTGTGCAGTACGAGTCGATTCTGATAATTCAACAACATTAAGTTCAAATCCAAATTGGTTTAGTATATTTTGCACCTTTTCAGCGCTTTTGCTAAGATCTGATGACATAAGAATACCTCCTCTATAAATAACATGATATAATATATTGTACATCAGTATGTTATAACATACAATATGTAGGTGTGGAGGAATATATCATTGTAACAAAAGGTAAGATGGAATTGTTGATTGGAGATAATATATTATTTTAAATAAAAAATCTATTGTATTTTTGTTAATAGATATATATTATAATTTAAATATATAAACTAACTTTCGACCAAGTAAGCTTATATTTATTTAGTAGAGATAGGGGAATAGTATTATGGATGGCAAAGATGCTATAATCGATGACTTTAATAGGATTGCAAATACAAAGCCCTCAAATTGGGAGCATAATAAACAATATCATAATTTTTTACTAAAATTCGTACCTAAAGAATGTGAAAAAGCATTAGACATTGGCTGTGGAACAGGTGAATTTACTAGATTATTAGCTAAAAAATTTTATATAGTTGAAGGAATAGATTTATCGCCAGAAATGATTAGAGTGGCAGAACAGCAATCTCGAAAATATAATAATATTGATTATCAAGTTAAAGATGTATCAGAATTCGATTTAGGGCAAGAAAAATACGATTGTATAGTTTCAATCGCTACTTTTCATCATCTTCAATTTGATGAAATGCTATTAAAAATAAGAGAAGCTCTAAAACCAAATGGAGTATTTATGATACTTGATCTTTACAAAGAAGAAAAACTAACGGATTACTTAATATCAATAGCAGCTATACCGATAAATATAATCACTATGCTAATAAAAACAGGAAAAGTGAAGAAATCAGAAGAAGAAATTAAAGCTTGGAATGAACATGCAAAACATGATAGATATATGACAATAAGGAATATTGAAAAAATTACCAGGGAAATAATGCCTAATGCAAAATTGAAAAGACATTTATTTTGGAGATATTCGCTAGTGTGGAAAAAGTAAAGTAAGGGGGATTTATTATGTTTGGTATTGTAAATTTTAGTGTTTTTATAATTACGGGAATAATACTAAATTTGACTCCGGGTGCAGATACTATGTATATATTGGGAAATAGCATGTCCAATGGCAAGAAGGCAGGCATAATGTCTGCTTTAGGAATTTCAACCGGGTGCATTGTACATACCATACTAGCGGCTTTAGGACTCTCAGTTATATTAGCAAAATCAGTTATTGCTTTTAACATTATTAAATATCTGGGAGCAGCCTATTTAGTTTATCTTGGTATTCGTTCATTTATGTCAAAATCATCATTACTTATTCATAATGGTGATAATGAAAAAAGTAGTTTTAAAAATATATATTTTCAAGGAATTATAACTAATGTATTGAATCCTAAAGTAGCGTTATTTTTTCTAGCCTTTTTACCTCAATTTATTAATCCTAATAACACCTATGGAGCTTTACCTTTTTTATTGCTTGGATGTACATTTATTATTACTGGAACTATATGGTGTATAATTTTGGCAATATTTTCATCATATTTAACTGGGAAAATAAGTAAAAAGATAGGATTAGCTAATTCATTAAATAAGATATCAGGAATTATATTTGTTGGATTGGGATTAAATTTATTACGAGCAAAACTATCGAATTAGATAAATCTATTTTTTATATTATACAGAGATTCATAAATTGCTATATAGATATCCAACCTGGATGCTTGACTTATTAGCGGTATTCATAGGGGTACCTCTTCTGTACTGTTAATAATTTTAGTTATCTCTAGAGCTTGCTGCTAAGAACCTCAACAATCTTAAATAAACTCGCTATGCTCAAACAGTATTTAAGATTGTAGATATTTTAAAGCAGCTTCGCCAAGAGCTAACATAAAATCATTAAATGTACTGTCAGACGTACCTCTATGAATACCTTTATTAAGTCAATTATCGAAGTTGGATATCTGTAGAATTTATGTGTTTAAAGGAAGATTGACTAGTAAAAAATATAAAAATAAACACAAAAAAATTGACATAATATAAAAAATGTGATATGTTAGACGAAATGTTATAAAAAAATTCTATGAAGAGAAAAGTAATTAATATTTGTCCTCAAAGCGAGTGAGGGTTGGTGTGAGCCTCAAAGGAACGGTATTAGTGAAAGACACCTCTGAGAAGTTTATTTGAAATTAAGTAGAATAAATCGGTTGCCGCCGTTAAAGGGTCTAAAGATATCTTTATTTTGCTAAGATTAAGCAGGATGGCACCGTGAATTTAACCTCACTCCTACACTAGGAGTGGGGTTTTTGTATTTTATGTGTCAACAAAAGTATTATTAGTTTTAAAGAAATTTTACTAAATTTCTTGAACTACTTAATATTCCTTTATTAAACTGCTTATTGATTAAAACGAGATAAATTAGGATGGTACCGTGAATTTAAATCTTCGCTCCTAAAAGGAGTGAAGATTTTTTTATTACTAAAAAATCAATAAAATTAAGCTATTAAATAAATAAAAGGAGAGATTATTATGAAAAGAACATTAATTAGGAGTCTAGAAGAAAACTTGAATAAGAATGTAATAATTAAAGGATGGGTTCATAGAGTAAGAAGACTTAAAGGTATTACTTTTATAATTTTAAGAGATAGAAGTGGGATGGTTCAATGTGTGGTTGACAATAAAGAGCCAATTATACATGGATTAAAATGTGAAAGTGTGCTGGAAGTAAGCGGTACAGTTAAAGAGGGGAAAAACTCCCTAAATAATTTTGAATTAGCAGTAGAATCTCTCAAGGTGTTAAGCAAAGTAGAAGAAGATCTGCCTATTGAAATAAATGGTGAGGAGTTAAATATTTCTCTTGATACAATGCTCAATAATAGAATTTTAAGTCTTAGACATGAAAAAAAGAATGCTATATTTAGAATACAGCATATTATAGTGGAAGGTTTTAGAGAATTTTTATCAAGAGAAGGCTTTATAGAAATATTTACCCCAAAAATTGTAGCGGAAGGAGCTGAAGGAGGAACTGCTCTCTTTAAGTTAAATTACTTTGGAAGAGATGCATACCTTGCGCAAAGCCCCCAATTTTATAAACAAATGATGGTAGCTTCAGGTTATGAGAGGGTCTTCGAAATAGGGAATTTTTTCAGAGCTGAAGAACATGATACAGCCAGACATTTAAACCAATTTACTAGCATGGATCTTGAAGTGGCATTTATTGAAGATGAGCAGGATATTATGGATATAGAGGAAGAAATGTTAAAGCACATTCTAAATAAACTAGAGTTAGAAGGAAATAGATATTTTAAACTGTTAAATTTAGATATTCCTAAAATATTAGCTTCTATACCAAGGGTAGAATTTGAAGATGCGGCAAGGGTTTTAAAAGAAAACTACAACAAAATTGTAACTGACAATGACTTAGATCCAGAAGGAGAGAGGCTTTTAAGTGAGTATGCAAAGGAAAAATATAATTCGGATTTTATTTTTGTTACAAACTACAGTAGAAAAAAGAGACCTATGTATACAATGCCTAAAGGCATAAATGGTACTAGATCCTTTGACCTTATATTCAAGGGAACAGAAATAACTTCTGGAGGCCAAAGAATACATGATTATGATATGCTAGTTGAAAGCTTTAAAATTAAAGGATTAAACCATGAAAATTTTTCGAGTTATGTAAATGTGTTTAAATATGGAGTGCCACCTCATGGGGGATTGGCGATAGGTCTCGAAAGGCTTTTAGCTTTACTTTTAGGAATAAATAATATCAGAGAAACATCAGCATTTCCTAGAGATAGAAGTAGATTAACACCTTAACTAGATTTAATAAGTGGAAATTTATGAGTTAGTTCATCTGTTTCTTTGATAAGTTATATTATATAAAAAATAATAGCAGAAAACATATCCGCTATTATTTTTTTATTATTGAGGTTTGCTTATAAACTCTTGTGTAAACATGCTTCCATAAGGACCACCAGCTCTAATTCCTAAACCTATATGAGTGAAATCTGGACTTAATATGTTTTTTCTATGGCCCGGAGAATTCATTAATGCATTTTCTGCATTTTGAACGTTTTGATTACCTGCGATATTCTCTCCTGCTTGAACAAAACCTACTCCAAAGGATTTCATCATATCGAAAGGACTACCGTATTTTGGTGAGTTGTGACTGAAATAATTATTGTCTATCATATCTTGAGATTTAATTCTCGCAATATTACATAACTGCATATCAACTTTTAAAGGTTGTAAATTATTTTGAACTCGAGCATCGTTTACTAACTTTAGCATCTGCTGTTCTGCATCTGTTAATGTAGTAGCGTTTGTCTGTGCAGTTGGTGTTTTTGGTGCTGTTTGTGCTGTTGTTCCTTGAGTAGTTGTTCCAGCAGTCTCAGGTGTTGCTTGAACTGCTTTGTTTTCAGGCGCTATTGCCTTACATTGGTCTTTTGGAACAAAGCCAACTTTGTTATCTGGGAGTTTTACTGCAAACCAATCTTGAACCTGACTAACTACATTAAAGGTGTTATCTTTACTTGATGCCTGAACAACTGGAGCATCACCAGAACAGCCAGATCTTATATTTGCTTGGTCAGCGGTAATTTTTACTTTTTCAACATCACCTGTTTTAGAATATGAGGATTCTACACCTGCAGTAGGTTGCTGTGCTGACTGTTGCTTTTGTGTGCATGAGACTGTAAAAATTGACATAACAACTAGAATAGAAATAATGCTTTTCTTTTTCATTAAATTCACTCCTTAGACTTAAATAATAAAATTTACAGCATTAGTATTTGTAAGTCTAATGAATATTATTAGCAAAATTATAATTATAAAAAATTAAGAAGGTATGAGCTTTTAACTCACACCTTCTTATATAATTAATAAAAATTATCAAAGGGTGTAGGTCTGCCAAGAGCATAACCCTGAGCATATCGAATACCTGCATTTTTAATTATTTCGAGACATCCAATTTGTTCAATTCCCTCAGCAATTATTTCTATCGATGGTCCAATTAGTTTTACTAAGTCTTCTAAATTTTTCCGTTTTGCTTTGTTATCAATCAAATTTGTCATATGACATCTATCTAATTTTATATAATTAGGCTCAAGTTGCAGCCAATGCTTTAAAAATGAATATCCTTCGCCCATATCATCTACAGCTATTTTTACTTTATCCTTTTTTAGTACTTTTATTACAGACTTTAAATTTTCCCAGTCAGTTATAGGTTCTTCCTCAGGATAATTCTAAAACTATTTGTGGAGCAAGTGATGAGAATTCCTTCCACCATGAAATAAACTTTTTATCCAGTAAAGTTGATGGAAATATATTTATGAATAGTGAGTGAGTATTCTTATATCTAAATAGTTGTTGAGCCTTCAAAATTAATTGATAATCAAGTATTGTAAGTGTTCTTTGTATTTCCGCTTGATGAAAAAGATCAACAGCACTAAAATTGCGATATAGCTTACTTCTTACTAATGCTTCAAATCCCAATGCCTTCATGGTATTTATCTCATATATTGGTTGATACCAGCATGTAAGGTTAGTTATATCAATCCTTTTATCTAAAAAGAAGCCCACTATAATCACGTCCCCTCAAATTATATAAGAATTAATTTAATATTTAGTAAAATAATATTCATTATTAAAATCATAACATGGCCTGGCTTATTATGTCAAATAGTGTATATTTAAGTAAGTTGAGATAAATATATACTTTAAATAGAAAAATAAGGGATGTAGAAATATAATTACTATTAATTTTAAGTAACTTCATTTCTAATTTTTTATTAATTTGTATTTAAATAAATAATTAAACACAACATAATAAAGA
Source organism: Clostridium sp. OS1-26 (assembly GCF_030915445.1). Lineage (GTDB taxonomy): Bacteria > Bacillota > Clostridia > Clostridiales > Clostridiaceae > Clostridium_AM. The sequence continues at coordinate 4,652,043 of NZ_CP133264.1, read as the reverse complement.
TAACAAATTTAATAAATTATAAGGGAGTTGCATATGAAATTACTTATTATAGAAGATGATGAATTAATATTACAATCAATTAAAAATAGTCTAGAAAGTAACTATCAGGTAGATGCCTCTTATAATGGAGAAGAGGGATTATATATGGCTAGACAAAACATATATGATGCAATAATACTTGATATAATGATTCCTTTATTAGATGGTTATGAGGTGTTAAAAATATTAAGAAAAGAGAATATTAATACACCAGTTCTATTTCTTACAGCTAAGGACTCTTTAGAAGATAAAATAAAGGGTTTAAAAATAGGTGCTGACGATTATATAGTCAAACCTTTTCATATACAAGAATTAAAAGCAAGAATTGAAGCCCTACTAAGGAGATCAGGCTCAATGGCAGCAGAAAACATTTTAAAGTATAAAGAAATTGAACTTAACATTAAGAATAGAGAGTTGTCTATAAAATGCGAAAAAATAAACCTTCAAGTTAAGTTGTTTGATCTTCTAGAATATCTAATTAACAATAAAGAAACTATTCTAACAAAAGAGCAAATATTTGATAGAGTATGGGGATTTGAATCAGATACCACCATAAACATAGTTGAGGTATATATGCATAAACTTAGGAAAATACTATCTAACTATAATTATGATAAATGTATTAAAACTATACGTGGAGTTGGATATATGCTAAAAACTTATGAGGATGAAAATGTTTAAGAAACAGAGACTTAAACTAACACTATTAAATACAACAATATTTTTTATACTTTTTATTGTATTTAATATGATTATATATTTTTATGCTAAAACAAATTTATATAGAGGTGTAGATAGATCACTGTTAATTTCTAAGAAAATGATAGAAAATAATTTGGCTAAAGTTAGTTTGGAGCTTCCTAAGCTAGAATCTTCAATGATTCCAGCTTTAGAATCTAGTCAAACTACACAACCAGGTCCCCATAATATACCACCTCTTGATCCACGTATAATACCTATTTTAAGAGACGAAAAAGGAAATATTCTTTTTCATTCTCAATTATCAATGTTTTATCAAAAAAATTTAGAAAATATCAAACCAACTATAACAGATAAATTATATGATATTAAATTTAATGATTTTCATTTTAGAACAATAGCCTTCAGTGTTCAAGTAAATAATAAGACTATCATGGTTCAACTATTAAGAAACACAAATTCAGAAAAGGAACTTCTAGATAACCTCTTAAAAATCATAATTATTGGTGGTATCATACTATTCTTAGTTGCCATAGGAGCAGGAACATTCTTAGCACAAAGAACCATGATACCTATAGTTGATGCTTGGAAAAAGCAGCGGCAATTTGTTGAAGATGCTTCCCATGAACTTAGAACTCCTTTAACAGTAATTCAAGCTCAATTAGAATTAATTCTTAAATATCCTAACTCTACTATAGTTAGTAATGCAAATCATTTAGGTATAGCACTCTCAGAAACAAGAAGATTATCAAAACTTACATCTGATTTACTTACACTTGCACGATCTGATTCCAATACACTGGAAATCGAAAAGAAACCTGTAAACATTAGTATTTTAATAAATAAAATAACTGAACCCTATGTAGAAATTGCAGATTTAGAAGATAAACATATGAAATTAAATTTAGCCAAAGCTTTAATTGTAAATTGCGATGAAGAAAGAATATCTCAGCTTATGGTTATACTTTTAGATAATGCCTTAAAATATACAAATAGTGGAGATACTATTGAAGTTAATCTTAAAAATGAGGAATTTAGATGTATTATAAGTGTATCAGATACTGGTATAGGCATAAAAGAAGAAGAAAGTAAATTGATATTTGAAAGATTCTATCGTGGGGATAAGAGCAGAACAAAACAAACAGGAGGAACGGGGTTGGGGTTATCTATTGCCAAATGGATAGCAAATAATCATGGCGGCTTAATAAAAGCTTCTCCAAACCATCCTAAAGGAACAATAATTAAAGTAACACTGCCAGTTAATTAAGAGAACTTGAAGGTTCTCTTTTTTATATTTTAAATATAAAGTAAGCTCATAATTTGCTTGCAGTCTGATAATGGATAAAAATTCAATATTATAGTTAAGGATAAGTTAAGAATTCAGTATCATAATAGTACCCATGACGAGAGACATTAAAATTGATTATATAGAAAGGGTAGGTAATTATGAAAAAAGTAACTATTAGTATAATGTTAATAGCTGTATTAGGATTTGGAGGATTTGGAGTTTATAAAAGCATCAATGCTAAGGCAGCAGCGCAAAATAAAACTTCTCAGATTGTTCAAGCAAAAGTTTCCGTACAAAATATTCAGAAATCAGTTTCAGGATCAGGAAGTGTTCAATCATCATCAACTGATACACTTAAAGCATCCAGCAGAGATACAATACAATCAGTACTTGTAAGTAAAAATCAAGTAGTAACAAAAGGACAGCAGCTGATAACTTTTGTAAATGGAAGTGATTCTATAGTGGCACCTTACGATGGAGTTATTAGCGATATAAGTGTTGCTTCAGGTGATAGTGTAAATGCATCACAGCAGCTTATGACTATATTTGACAATAAGAACTTATTTACAAAAATATCAGTAGATGAGACTGATTTGTTAGGTTTAACAGTTGGACAAAAGGCAGATATAAAAGTTAATGCTTATCCAGATATTAAGTTTACTGGAGTTGTTAAGGATATTAGTCAACAAGGCACATATTCTAATGGAGTCTCAAACTTCGATGTAACAATAGCCTTTGATGATATACATGATATAAAAGTAGGTATGTCCACAGAAGCTACAATAGTAACTGCATCTAAAGAGAATGTATTAGCCGTACCAGTAGAAGCTGTTAAAGATATTAAAGGCGGAAAATATGTATTAGTGTTTAAAGATAATACGACACCAACATTACAAAAGGTTGAGCTTGGTATTAGCAATGGAAGAATGGTAGAGATAACTAACGGGCTAGTGACTGGCCAAGAAGTTGAATTACCACAAGTTCAAAGTTCTAACAATAATTCCTCAAAGATGAGAGGCATGGGCGGCTTCCAAATGATGCAAGGTGGAGGAGCGAGAAGCAATAGAACATCAGGTGGACAAGGCAATAGTCAGGGTAAATAGAACTTGGGTGCTTTCAATTAACAGAGAAAGGAGAATTTTAATGATAGAAATTAATAACTTATCTAAGGATTATACCATGGGTGATACTGTTGTAAAAGCTTTAGATAACATAAATTTAAATATAAAAGAAAATGAATTTGTTTCTATTATAGGACCATCTGGGTCTGGTAAATCTACATTAATGAATATATTAGGATGCTTAGATGTGGCTGATACTGGAAGCTATGTCTTTGACAATGTAAATATAGTTAAAGCAAATGAATTAGAATTAGCTAGAATCAGAAATAAGCAAATAGGCTTCATATTTCAAAATTTTAATTTGTTATCTAAATTGAATGCAGTAGAAAATGTAGAAGTGCCTCTTTTATATAGGGGAATGAATGAAAAAGAATGTAGAAAGCTTGCTATGGAGTATATTGAAAAAGTAGGTCTTAAAGGAAGAGAACATCATAGGCCAAATCAGCTCTCGGGAGGACAGCAACAGAGAGTGGCTATTGCAAGGGCATTAGTTGGAAATCCAAAAATTCTTTTGGCTGATGAACCTACCGGAGCATTAGATAGTAAAACCAGTAAAGAGATTATGGAGCTTATAAAAGAGCTTCATAAACAAGGACAAACTATAATATTAATAACGCATGACCATAAGGTCGCAGAGCAGGCGGAAAGAGTTGTTACTATAGAAGATGGTAAGCTTTATGCATAGGGAGGGGATTAAATGAGATTTTTTCAAACAATAAAACTAGCTATAAAAAATATAAAAAGCAATAAATTACGATCTGCCCTTACTATGATAGGCATTATCATTGGGATTTCTTCAGTAATTGTATTAGTAGGTATGGGGAGTGGATCGACAAAGCAAATAACTTCTCAAGTTCAATCACTTGGAACAAATCTTATCGCAGCAAATACATCAAGTAATGGTAGTAAACAGTTTACCCTTGATAATGTAAAAGAAATTGAGCAAATACAAGGAATAGATAAGGTTGCTCCAGTTATTTCTACTAGCACAACTGTTAAAGTTGATAAAACCTCTCAAGATACATCAGTAACTGGTACTACTAGCAATTTTCTTGATATAAGAAATATGACCATTGCAGAAGGTAGATTTATTGCGGATTTAGATGTAGATTATAGAAATAAAGTTGCTGTTTTAGGATCAGATATAGCCGAGCAACTTTATGGATTTACAGATCCAGTAGGAAAAGATATTGATATAAAAGGAAACACATATCAAGTTGTAGGTGTATTAAAATCACAGGGAAGTTCCATGGGAAGCAATACAGATGATATGATAGTTATACCATCCACTACGGCAATAAGTCTTGCTGGAACAAGAAATGTTCAAACTATTTATATAAAATCCTCGGATGAAAAAAATGTTGATTCCGTAACTAACGAGGTAAATAGTTATCTTACTAGCTTCTTTAAATCAACTGATAACAACAATAGAGTTATGAGTCAGAAACAATTACTAGACACAATGAGTTCAATATCAAGCACTATGACATACTTGTTAGGCGGTATAGCTGCTATATCATTAATTGTAGGCGGCATAGGAGTAATGAATGTTATGCTTGTGTCTGTATCAGAGCGTACAAAGGAGATAGGAATTAGAAAGGCTTTAGGTGGAACAAGAAAGGATATATTAGTACAATTCCTTATTGAAGCATTAGTGTTAAGCTCTTTAGGTGGAGTATCAGGTGTAGTATTTGGACTAGGTATAGGATGGGCTGTATCAGCACTCGGAATGTCAATGACTTTTTCAATACCAATAGTTATTGTAGCATTTTCATTCTCTCTAGCGGTAGGAGTTATCTTTGGTATATTCCCAGCTTATAAAGCTTCTAACCTTAAGCCTATTGATGCATTAAGATTTGAATAAATAAAAAAATGAGTAACTTAAATATATTTTTAGGTTACTCATTTTTTTATTTACATTTCTACATTTATAGCCCTATAAGTGACGTAATCAAAAATATAGAAATATAACTAAAAAATTTACATTTTGAAAATAAATGATATAATTAGAATGGACGCAAGAAAAAAATCTTTTAGGAGGTACATATGATGGTAAATAAGCAAAGATTAGTTGAGGAATTCTTAGAACTTATACAAATAGACAGTCCAAGTTCTAAGGAAGGTGCTGTAGCCAAAGTTTTAGTGGACAAGCTAAAGAACTTAGGCTTCGATGTATATGTAGACGATGCAGGAGTTAAAGCTGGCGGTGAAACTGGAAACGTTATAGCTACATTAAAAGGAAATAAACCAGGAAAAACTGTATTATTTAGTTCACATATGGATACAGTTAGTCCAGGAGAAGGTATAAAGCCTATTATAGATGAAGCTAATGGAATAATAAAAAGTGATGGAACTACAGTATTAGGTTCTGACGACAAGGGTGGAATCGCAGCTATATTAGAAGCTGTAAAAATAATAAAAGAAAATAACATTGAACATGGTGATATACAAATAGTATTCTCAATATGGGAAGAAGGGGGACTATTTGGAGCTAAGTATTTAGATTATTCTAAAATTAACCCAGATTTTGCATTTGTACTAGACAGTGGCGGAGCTCCAGGAGAAATAATAGTTAAAGCTCCAGCTCAAGATAAAATATCAGTTAAAATTAAAGGTAAGCCAGCTCATGCGGGTTTAGTGCCAGAAGACGGTATAAGTGCAATTATGGTTGCATCAAGAGCTATAGAAAATATGAAATTATTAAGAATTGATGAAGAGACTACTGCTAATATAGGTACTATTAAAGGTGGAGTTGCTACTAATATAGTTATGCCAGAACTTGATATATTAGCAGAATCTAGAAGTTTAGATAATAGTAAATTAGACGCTCAAACAAAGCACATGGTAGATACATTTAAAAAAGCTGCTGATGATTTTGGTGCAGAAATAGAAATAGAAACTGAAAGAATGTACGGTGCTTTTAGTGTGGATGAAAATGATGAAATAGTTAATATGCTAAAGAAAGTCTTTTCCAATATGGGAATGGAAGCTAAAGTTACGTCAACTGGTGGTGGAAGCGACACAAATATATTAAATGCGAATGGTATAAAAGCTGTTAACTTAGGTATTGGTATGAAAAAAGCTCATACTTTAGAAGAATACATCGCAATAGAAGATTTAATAAGCTCAGCTAAAATGGTAGTTGAAATAGTAAAAGAAGCATAATTCAGTAAAAACCACTTACCCATGCTAAGTGGTTTTTATTTATTAGTCGAGCTACTAAAAATGTACAAATTAGTAATATATGTTATAATAATGTATGGTCATATATAAAATAGATAAGGAGAATTTACTTTATGAAAGAAATCGAATCTTTGATCCCTCATAGATATCCTTTTTTGTTTGTTGATGAGATTACCAATGTTACCAAAGATGAAATTACAGGTGTAAAGACTTTTGATGAATCCTTTGTATTTTTTCAAGAAAATCATACTAAAGAAAAGATAGTCCCAAATATGATATTGATTGAAGCTATGGCACAATGTGGTGGTGCAGGTGTAAAAAAACTGAATAACGGTGATGATGAGTTGTACGGGCTTGCATCTATAGAGAATGCTAAATTTTTTAGCGCTGTTGAAGTTGGAAACACCATTGAAATGATAGTTAAAAATATAAAGATATCAAACAGAGTTATAAAGCAATCAGGAACTGTCTATTGTAAAGATAAAATTGCTGTAGAAGCTACTTGGATGTGTGCAAAACTCTAATATAGATTGTTAAAAAATATATACTTGCTGTAGAAAGAAACTGAGGAAGATTTGAATGAATGAGGGGGTGGTGATTTGATTTCAAGAATTAAAGCTATAGACGTACTGAGAGGCTTTGCAGTAGCCATAATGGTTTTATGCAATAATCCGGGCAATGGAGACAGAAACTATATTCAATTAAGGCATGTTCCATGGAATGGCCTGACTTTTGCTGATTTTGGATTTCCTTTTTTTATATTAATTACAGGTATGACTATCCCTATTGTCATGAATAGAAGGTTGTCTGCGAGTAATAATAGAAAATACGTGATTTTAAAAGTTTTTATAAGAAGCTTTATTTTAATAATGTTAGGTATATTTTTAAATGGATTTCCATTATTCGATTTTACGTTAATTAGAATTCCAGGAGTTTTGCAAAGAATAGGTATAGTATATCTATTTTCTACCCTAATATACATATCAATAAAATGTAATACAAAGAAAGATAGTCATGTTGTTAGTTTATTAATTGCTGTTTCATTGATAATAATTCTAGGGTATTATCTAATATTAAAGCCCTATGGATTTGAAATGGAAGGAAACTTAGTACAAAGAATTGACTCTAGATTTTTAACTGGACATTTAGCCTTAAAAACTTGGGATCCAGAGGGGATTTTAAGTACAGTAGCATCAATTTCTTCTGGAACCTTTGGATGTACAATTGGCTATTTTTTAGTATGTAAGAGTAAAAGTGATTACAACAGAGTTTTAAATATAGGAATTCTCGGAGCAGCATCTTTATTTGGTTCTTTTCTATTTAATAAAATATTTCCTTTTAATAAAGCAATATGGTCTAGTTCATTTATATTAATAACAGCTGGAGCAGCAGCTTTAAGCATAGCTTTATTATATCTTATTTGTGATGTTTATAAAAAAGAAAATCTATTTAGGCCTTTTATTGCATTGGGAAGTAGCCCTATTTTTGTTTATTTAGTTTCAGAACTTATACGAAAAACTCTCTGGAGAGTACCTATATATGATAGTCAATTTAAAGAACCGCTAGGTTTCTGCCCTTGGATTACTTTTAAATTTATAACACCTTGGGCTGGTGAATGGCTTGATTCTTTATATTTTTCAATACTGTATGTAGTTCTTTGGATGTGGATTATGAATAGGATGTATTCAAAAAATAAATATATAAGGATATAGGTTATAGTTAGAGTCTTATTTTAGTGATACTTAAATAAGACTTTTATCTTAAGCGACTATAGAAGAAGGAGTTTCGTATTAGTTAAATTATAAATAAAGTTGTATTAAATGAATGTACTCCAAAAAATACCACTGGACAATAATATGGAAACCAAGTTAAAATTAAGTTAAAATATAATCAAAAATATGTAAAAATGTAGATTATATTACCACTTTATTGTTTATATTAATTTATTTTCATATTCTATATTACTTGATACAATTTATATTTGGAGGATTATCATGATTGATACAACAAGTTTACAAATTGAAGATGATAGCAAATATAAAAAAAATGTAGAATTGCAATATGGTTTTATATGTCGATACATGTCTAATGATGTACTTGTATCAGATGAAAGTAAGAGAGTTAAAGAAATCCAAATATCTAGAGGGAATATTTCTGATATAAGTATTGTAGAACAAGTATTATGTAAAAAGGATATTTTGAATCTAAAGGTTTGGAGAAAAAAGCTTGATTATGAAGCATTAGAAAAATATAAAATTTTGTTTGAAAAAGCCAGAGATATAATATTTATTTTAGATCTTAATGGTAAAATTATTGATGCTAATGAAGCTGCAATTAACTCATATGGATATAGCCGCAATGAACTGTTTAATATGTGTATATATGATTTACGAGAAATAAATAATAAATTCTTAATTATGGAACAGTTAGCTGAAGCTAAGAAGCATGGAGTTCTATTTGAAACTCTACATAAGAAAAAGGATGGCACTGTTTTTAGTGTACATGTAAATTCTCAAGTTGTAACAATAAAAGGAAAAAGGATTCTATTAAGTATTATTCGTGATATAAGTGACCGTAAATGTATGGAAGAAAAGCTTGAATATATTTCAAGACATGACTATCTCACTAATATTCCTAATCGATATTACCTAAAGGAGTTCCTAAGCAAAACTTATAGTAAAATTAAGCATGAAAAAAATGCGCTCCTAATTATAGATATTGATAATTTTAAAGTTATAAATGATTCTTATGGCCATGCTGCAGGGGATACAATACTAATTAAAACGGCTAATTTTATTAAGAATAAGTTAGATGAAAATGATTTTTTTGCAAGAATTGGAGGAGATGAATTTGCTATTTTTCTTCCTAATACTCCAATAGAGCTAGCTGAAGATTTTGCAAATAAGTTATTAAAAAGCCTAAATGCTGAAGAGTTTTATATAGAAGAATCAGATTACTCTGTTAAGATAACTGCGAGTATAGGAATTACTAAAGTAGATGAGATCATACAGTTAGAAAGTTTATTTTCATCTGCGGATGCTGCACTATATGCAGCAAAAGAAGAGGGGAAAAATCGTGTAATAATTTTAAAAAGTACTGAAGATAGAAACAAAATTCTTCAAAATAATAAGATTCTTAATTTTATTCAAAATGCTCTGAAAAACAACAAGTTTACATTAAGATTTCAGCCAATTTATAAAACTAATAATGTATTGTTACATTATGAAGTTTTATTAAGAATGTTAGATGAAGATGGAAGTGAAATTTTACCTTCATTATTTATTTCAGTTGCAGAGAAGTACGGTTTAATGCAGTCAATTGATATGTGGGTAGTTGATAATTCATTTAAAATATTAACAAAAGAAAAAAACTTAAGTATTTTTATAAATTTATCTGGTACTAGTCTAGGAAATGAGTATCTTTTAGAATGGATTGAATCCAGAATAAATTATTATAATCTAGATCCAAGTCGAATAGGCTTTGAAATTACGGAAACTGCGGCCATTAAAAATTTGGAAAAAGCTAATAGATGGGTTAATAGACTAAAAACTTTAGGCTGTAAATTTGCACTAGACGATTTTGGGGTAGGCTTTTCATCCTTTACATACCTTAACATTTTACCTGTAGATTATCTAAAAATTGATGGTTCCTTTATACGTAATTTGGATTCAGATACTACAAAGATTGCACTTGTACAAGCGATGAATGCAGTTGCTCATGCCTTAGGAAAACAAACAATTGCGGAGTTCGTTGAAAATGAAACTATATGGCGTATGCTGCTTAGCATGGGTATAGATTCTGGACAAGGATATTATTTAGGAAAACCAATTTTTTTAGAGGATATGTGAGAGTGTAATATCTCTAGTTGCTAGTAATTATAAGGGCTGCTAAAAGCAGCTTTTTTACATTCCAATAAATTGAATATTTTTATAAAAATAGCAGATAAAAGTTACAATAAATATGTTATAATAAATGTATAAAAGGTTTTCATATTAATATTTAACTAAAATTCCAAATTAGGAGTGCTTTATCATGGATAGGTTTTTTATAAAATTCGTGCCATACATTATAACTATATCTGTATTGGTAGTACACGTTATAGGCTATTTATTAACCATAAATTTAGAAAAACACCACTATTTTTTCATATGGTCTTCTGTAGCTTTAATTGATATGGCTTTTGCATTTCGATGTGGTAAGTTAATTCAAAGGCTTTACAAAGGAGTATACGAAGATGCGCTAACAAAAGTAAACAATAGAGGTTTTTTTTATTTAAAAATGAATGAGGAACTGGAAAAGTTAAAGAAGAAAAAGTCAGTGGTTTCCCTTCTTATGATAGACATGGACAACTTCAAAGTTATTAATGACACTTATGGTCATGTTATTGGTGATAAGCTTGTAACTCAGTTAGCAAATGTTCTATCTCACAACATTAGAAAAGGAGATAGCATAATTAGATGGGGAGGAGATGAATTTGCTATAATTCTTCCAGAAACCAGTCAGGAATATGCGTACAATACGGCAGAAAGAATTAGACAAATTATAGAAGAGCATATGTTTTGTTTTAATAGCATTGTAATTAAAATTACAATTAGCATCGGGATCGCATCTATAAAAGAAGAGTTAAGTATAGACACTTTTGTAGATTTAGCTGACTGCGCGCTTTACAAGGCAAAGCAGACTAAAAATACTGTTATAAATTTGAATTACTTATAAGTTTACGAAAACAACATCTCTTTTTTAGTAGAAAATCTCATTTTAGTAATAAAGGAATTTTATTATAACAAGAGCCTGCATCTAATTATGCAGGCTCTTCTAAATAAAATCTTAAGAGTGCTATCAAATTTCTGTATTAATGCTATCATCTTCGTTGTTACCCACGTTTCTCTTTTCTTGAATAAGTGTAACTGCTGCTGGGATAAGTGATATTACTATTATAGCTACCAATACATAAGAAAAATTATTCTTTATAAAAGGTAAATTTCCAAAGAAAAATCCTCCCCATAAAAATATTGATACCCATACAAACCCTCCTGCCATGTTGTAAACTATAAAATTAGTGTAGTTCATTTCTCCAACCCCAGCTACAAATGGTACGAAGGTTCTTATTATGGGGATAAATCTTCCTAATACTATAGTCAGTGACCCATTTCTTTCATAAAATCTATGAGCTTTATTTAGATACTCTTTATTTACATACTTTATATCTTCCTTCTCTAAAATCTTCTTTCCAATCTTTTTTCCTATACGATAATTTAAAGTATCACCAACTACTGCAGCGATATAAAAAATAATAAATAAAGTAAAAATATCAAGTGCACCCATAGAGGCAATGGCTCCTGTAGCGAAAAGAATTGAATCTCCAGGTAAGAATGGAGTAATAACCAATCCAGTTTCACAAAATATAATTAAAAATATAATAGCATATGTCCACATTCCGTAGTTTTGTAATATTACATTTAAATATTTATCAAGATGTAGTATTACATTAATGAAAGCTCCTATAATACTCATATTTCTCTCCCTTCGTTAAAACATAACTAAACACTAAAAAGCTTAGTAAGTTTCAATTTAATCTATCTTTGTCATATTCTATGTTATCTATATAAGATTAAAATCAGATTAAAAAATACTTAGATTTATATTAAGAAATTGTTTATTCAAAGTTTCAGCAATTACAATGAATGGAAGTGATTTTTACAAGTTGTTAAAAAAGTATATGGTTATTTAATAGTAATGACATATTGGTGTAACAATTAGTAATTATAATAATAATTGTTATCCTAAGTCATGCACACTTTTAGGAGACGTTATATATCCCTTTTTACAAATTCCTATTTGCTAAAGCACTGGTAGAAATACCGGTGCTTATTAATTTGCAGATTGTTAAATAACTACATGATTATGTAACAGGAATGACACATAGATGTAACAATATATTCCTACAATATAATTAATAAGTATTGAAAGAAGGGAGTCTATTGTATGAATCTTATTATATTAGGCGTCGATATAATTGTTTTAGTAGCGGCAGTAATATTAACAAAGGATAGCAATAGTAAAAAGTGTTAGTTTTAAATACAAATAATTTATTCATTTTAAGCATTGGTAGAAATACTGGTGCTTATTTATTTTCAAATGTAACATTATAATAAATCAGTCATATAATGAAATCGATTAGAATAAAATACATTAATTACCTCCATGTTGTAGTACTGGCAGAGATGTCAGTACTTATTATTTTAAAGAAATTAGATAAAGTGAAACTTGAATCAGATGGGGTTTTAACCCCATCTGATTCTTAGCTGAACGAATCCAGGGATGTAGCCGCTCTTTACTCCCTCTTTTAGAAAAGCAGATATCCCAAATCTGTGATTTGGTGATAGTCGCTTTCACAGAGTGCGAGGGAGTATTAGAGCGGGTAGTCATCGGATAAAAATAAACTGCAGCCTAAGCCGCAGTTATGTTTAATTAATCTAGATATATAGTTATTATTAATTTTATCTATAGATAATATGGATAGTATGGATAATAGTAAGGACTTGTATAATATTGTCTGAATTCATCGTCATTGATGTTATCATTATTGATGTCATCATCTCTATACATCATATGATCTCCACATTTACATTTTCCTTTATGGTCCATGCTATATGGCATTGTCTGAGTAGGCATCATTTGAGCAGGAGAAACCTGTGTTGGCATCATTTGAGTAGGCATCATTTGCTGTCCATGCATCATAGGAAAGCAGCACATCATAGGGCAGCAGCACATCATAGGACAACACATTTTAAAATGATGATGTCCATGATGATGTCCATGATGATGTCCATGGTGATGTTCTTTGTGATGCCCTTTGTTCTGCCAACGAGTATCATCTAAATTTGAATTTTGATCAAGGTTTTGATCAAGGCTTTGGTCAAAGTCCTGATTTTCGTTTCTATACATAATAAGCCTCCATAAAATTTTTACACACAATACATAATATGCAGAATGCAAAATAAGGTTACAAAAGTTTAAAAAGAAGGTGAGAGGTAATGAAAGCATCTCCTTTTCTGAACGGGCTCTGTTTATGTAGAATATTAAATCGTACCAGTGGTTATTATAATAACTGAGGTGATAATATGGAACATAAGGACAAAAAAATTAATAATAAAGAAAACGAAATAGTGAAACAGTTAAATAATATGACGGCCTTCGGTATTGGTGGATTAGGTATTCTCCCAGCCGCAGAAAAGGAATTGGGAAATAAAGGTATAAAATCTGATAAAGAGAACTCAAGAGAGTAATTGCTCTCTTTTTTCATGTCCAAAATAAATGAATTTTATTATAGCATATGAGCTTGTATCTGAAAGTGGATGTAGGCTTGTTTAAATTTATAAAATAAGAATACTATAAAGAAAAAATCATTTTCTTACTCTAACTATTTGGCCTTTATTTATCTGATGTAGTACTTTTGTTGAAATTTTTGTTAATGAATAAGGTGAGCCTCCACCAGTATAAACGAGCTCATTTTCCATAACTTTTGGGTCAATTAAAAATATAGCTTCATAGCCAAATGACGGCACTCCTCCACATATGTATCCAGTTTTATCGAGTATTTCTTCAGGAGTTGCAGTTTTGGGAAGTTCTATATTTAATGCTTTTGCTACCCTTGATGTACTTACCCTATCTTCCCCTTTAACAATAGCAACAATAAGATTACCATCGTTATCCATTAAACATATACTTTTTACAATATCTTTTGGAGATGCATTAGCGGCAGATGCGGCCTCTTGTACAGAGTGGCAGGTATTCTCATAAATATATTGTTCTGCATCTATGTTATTCTCTACTATATATTCTTTCAATTTTTCTTCAAATTCTTTCAATTTTATCACTCCATTTCGATTTTAAATATATTTACAATAATATTTTGAAATAAATTACGAATATGACTTTATGTATCAATATAATTATATAGTTTTTAGCAATACAAATAAAGGAATTTTATTAAAGGAAAAGAGTCTGTATTTACTTAAGATGCAGGTTGTTCTATTTTCGTTTAAAATAATATTCCACAAATAACTCCTACAATAAAAATACAAGCGACAGTTATAGGTACATCTATTCTTATATAACTTTTAGAACTTTTCAAAATATCATTTCGATAATTTTTACTCTATTTAAATTATGGACAAATACAAAGAATTTATAAACCATAAAATTGAATTTCTATAGAGTTGCTTATTTTTAAATTCTTTCCTTGAATTATTACTGAAAAAGTTTTTATGTATTATACACAGATCACCCTTATAAGGGTGTCCACGCACTCTGAAGTGACCTTTTTTAGATTCATTTCTAGCATATTTTTTAAAAGTATTCTCAGATTTTAATATAGTTTGTTTTATTGTTTTAATATCTTCATTCTCAACTTTTAATTTTCTTACTAAATTGTAAGGGAAACTTCTTTCTTGTAAGTTAGATGACATGGAGTAATAGAATGTAGTGATATATAATTTAAGCATGGTGATAATAAAAACAGAGGAGAGATATATATGGAAATTCTAAAGGTTGAAAACTTAAACAAAACTTATGGAAAAGGTGAAAATATAGTTGAAGCGCTTAAAGATATAAATCTATCAGTAAATAAAGGAGAGTTTGTGGCAATTGTAGGGGCTTCTGGTTCAGGTAAAAGTACATTACTTCACTTGCTTGGAGGCTTAGATAGACCGACAAAGGGAAAGGTTATAATTGACGGCGAAAGCATTTATAACTATAAAGAAGAAAAGCTTGCAATATTTAGAAGAAGAAAGATAGGATTTATATTTCAATTTTTTAACCTAATTCCGGTTTTAGATGTTGAGGAAAACATAGCTCTTCCAGCACTATTAGATAATGATAAAGTGGATAAAAGCTATTTGGAAGAAATTATTGAAATATTAGGACTTAAGGAAAGAAAAAATCATCTTCCCTCCGAGCTGTCAGGTGGGCAACAGCAAAGAGTGTCAATTGGAAGGGCACTATTAAATAAACCTTCAATAATACTTGCGGACGAACCAACGGGAAACCTTGATAGTAAGAACTCAAAAGAGGTAATTGAATTATTGAAATTTACAGCTAGAAAGTATAACCAGACATTAATACTTATTACGCATGATATTAATATAGCGACCATGGCTGATAGAGTAATTACCATAGAAGATGGTGAAATTGTTTCAGACAAATATCTAAGAAATAAGTATGGTGCATAGGCAAGGTAAATTAATATCAGGATGTGGAATTAAAGAATACTAGGAGGTAACCCAATGATAACTAATTATGGACAGCTTACGGGCAAATATTTAAAGACTAATAAGAAAAGAACTTTACTTACCATCATAGGAATTATACTGTCAGTTGCATTGATATCTTCAATTGGGCTTTTCTTTAAAGGAATACAAAATGCACAAATAGATGACGCTAAAAATTCCTATGGGTCATGGCAATTAGCCTTTAAAGAAGCAAACAAAAGTTTAATTTCTAAAATAACAAATAATCCAAAGGTTTCAAGAAGTGGATTTTATACAGTAGGTGAAGAAACTAAATTAGAAGGAAAATTAACCACTGATGTTATAATAGCTACAGATAAGGCTTTAGAACTTCTTCCTTATAAAGTGAAACAAGGTAAGTTTCCAGAAAATGAGAATCAAGTGGCAATAGAAAAATGGGCATTAAGTCGTATTGATAAAAATGGTAAAATAGGTGATAAAATAAAGGTTAATGAAAAAGAATATACTCTTGTAGGTATATTGGAAGACAGTATAGGAAATCAAATTGAAAATAAAGGAGTTTTATTAACTAAAAATAATAAAATTGATGAGTCAAAGTCTATGCTGCTAGTGGAAATAAGTCCAAAAGTAAATTTAAAAAAGGCAGTAAATGAACTAAAAGGATTAACTAAAAAAGATAAAGTTGGAGAAAATACTTATCTTCTTATGATGCAAGGTGCTGGAGATAAAGGTTCGGGGATGGGGGGATTATATGCTACACTAGGTATAATCATTGGAATAGTAGTAATATCGACTATAGCAGTTATATATAATTCATTTCAAATAAGCGTTGTGGAAAGAATAAAGCAATTTGGCCTTCTAAGGGCTGTAGGAGGAACGCCAAAACAAATAAGAAAAATTGTATTAAAAGAGGCAACAGTTTTAGCTGCCATAGGTGTTCCTTTGGGGTTAGTATGTGGTATTATAGCTATATATGGAATAAGCTTTGCTTTCAAATTAATTGGTGGAGAATCGATTTTTCCTATGAAACCAGTAATAGATCCTAATATTATGGCTATAAGTGGGGGTGTTGGCCTAATATCAATATATTTGTCAGCATTGATACCAGCAATTTTCGCTGGCAGGATATCACCATTGGTAGCTATAAGCAGTAGGACAGCGATAACAAAAGAAAAAATAAAAAGAAGAAAAAATAGAGTTATCGGAAAAGTATTTGGTTTTGAAGCAGCGCTAGCAGTTAAAAACATAAAAAGAAATAAAAAGAGATATAGAGTAACTGTTTTCTCAATAGTGATAAGTATTGTATTATTTATTACCTTTAAGTCTTTCATGGATATGACATTAACTATAGGAAAAGATGCTAATGAATCAAAAAATATTCACTTCTCAGTTATAAGAAATTCACAAGCTACAAAGGAAGAGGCCTATATAAACGAAAAAGTAACAGATAATCTCAAAAGTGTAAATGATATAGATAAGATATATAAGGCTTATGATGCATATCATTTTGATATAGCTATAGATAAGAGTAAAGAAATTAAAGAAATTCAAGATATGGGTAAAGTATATAATAAGACTAATTCAAGTGACAATCAAAAAACTATTTTAAATGGCTATACAACAGTTTATGATCAAGGGGCTTTAGAAGCTTCTAAAAAATATTTAACTTCTGGTGATATTGATGTAGAAAAACTAAACAGAGAAAATGGAGTAATTTTAATTAGCAAAAATACAATATTCAATGATAAAACACAAAAGAAGCATGTAGGGCCAGTTGCTAATATAAAAGTAGGAGATGAAATAGATCTTCAATATAACGAAATCGCAGGAGATAACAATAAAAAAATTGAATTTGACAAAGCAAAAACTAAAAAGGTTAAGGTAATGGCGATAGTTGAAAATGAACCTTTTAATTTCTGGGGATCACAAGAGGGGTTAAAGCTTATTACAACTGAAGAAGTTGCTAAAAAGTTAACTAATAAGAATAGTATTGAACCGGTAGGTTTAAATATTATAATCAAAGATGTTAAGAATGAAGAAGCAGCAAAAACAGAAATAGAAACCGCAATAAAATCAAATTCTTCATTAAGAGTAATTGATAATATAGAACAAAATAGAAAAACAAAGACCTCAATACTAATGGTAAAGATATTAATATACGGATTTGTTGTAGTTGTATCTTTGATAGGAAGTGTTAATATAATAAACACAATAACGACAAATATTATATTAAGAAAAAGAGAATTTGCTGCATTAAAATCTATTGGTTTAACTCAAAAAGGATTAAAGAAAATGATAGTTTTAGAAGGATTCATGTATGGTATAGTTGGTACTATATACGGATCAATAATAGCATGCGCCTTATCATTTTCAATGTATAGAGGTTTAGGTGGAGTGAGAGAGTTTGCATGGAAATTTCCCTGGAGTGCAGTAGCTACTGCAGGTATAGCAGCTATAGTGATTGGCTATCTTTCAGTACTATCGCCACTTTCGAGAATCAGAAAAGAAAACTTAATTGAAGCTATTAGGGAAGATTTTTAATGTAATATAAAGGGTTAAAGAAATTTGTGAGAGTATCAGATATTAATGTCATGGACTGCATAGTTCATGACATTATTTTTAGCATTATCTAAAAGATAGGGTAAGAACTTAAGGATTACATATTTATATATTCAATTTAGTATATAAATCAAGTATTATTAAATTAATTATGTTTCTTAAAAATTAAAAGAGGTGAAGTGTATGTACAAATTATTGCTAGTAGAAGACGATGAATCTCTAGCACTTGGTATAGAATTTACATTAAAAGATGAAGGCTATGAGCTTTGTAGAGCATCAACGATATCGGAAGCAGAAAATTTACTTCAGCTAAGTCAGTTTGATTTAATATTATTAGATGTTAATTTGCCAGATGGAAATGGGTATGAACTATGTAAGTCTATAAGAACTAAAAGTGATATTCCAATAATATTTTTAACTG
Organism: Clostridium sp. OS1-26; assembly: GCF_030915445.1. Classification (GTDB taxonomy): domain Bacteria; phylum Bacillota; class Clostridia; order Clostridiales; family Clostridiaceae; genus Clostridium_AM. The sequence goes on along the minus strand of NZ_CP133264.1, from coordinate 4,633,482 downwards.
CATGTGATGATGAAGTCAATATAGTGTTAGGTCTCGAAATAGGTGGAGATGATTACATAACAAAGCCTTTTAGAGTTAGAGAGCTTTTATCAAGAATTAAAGTATCACTAAGAAGAAGTTCTAAAGTATCACCTTCAGGAGACAGACTTATAAGTGGAAATATAGTAGTTGATAATTCAAAGGCAATAGTAAAGAAAAAAGATAAAGAAATTGTTCTAACAGCCCAGGAATATAGACTTCTATTGATATTTATGAATAAGCCAAAGGCATTAATTAAAAGAGATGAAATATTAAAGGGGCTAACAGAAGGAGCAGAGTCTTTTTTCGATGAAAACACATTGTCTGTTTATATTAAAAGAATAAGAGAAAAAATAGAAGATAGTTCCAAGGAGCCAGAATATATAGTGACGCTAAGAGGATTAGGATATAAGTGGGATAAGGATGTTGTTAAGGAGTAAATATGTATGAAAAAATATTTTATTAATCCTGAATTAAAATTAAGCTCTTCTATTCTTCTATTTTTAATGATTATATTTTTGTGTTTAGAATCTTTTATACTAAAATTACATCATGATGACTTAAAAGATGACTACATAAAAAGCTTAGGAGCTATTACTATAAGAATAATAAATAAAAATCCAGAACTTGAAAAAGAAATTATACCTATTATTACGCGAGAAGTATCTCAAGAAGAGGCTGATAAAGGTAAGGTAATCTTAAATCAATATGGTGTAAATAAAGATTTAGAAAGTGAAATTTTTCCTTACGTTAACAAGACTATCAAAAAAAACAATTACAGTATTATTTTTTTGTTTATACTTATGTCCTCAATATTTTTCATGTTTAATTATTTTCAATATATATTCTTTTATAAAAAAATAAGAAAGTTAACTATTGGAGCTAAGAAAGTAATTGAGGGGGATTATGACTTAGCAATTAATGAAAATAAAGAAGGAGACTTCTCTAAGCTAGCAAGTTCCTTTAATTCTATGAGAGAAATTATTAGAAATAATATAGATGCCCTTAAAAATGAAAAGCAATTTTTAGTTGACCTATTGTCTGATATATCGCATCAGCTAAAAACTCCTCTGTCATCAATGATCGTTTATAATGACATCTTGCTGAGTAAAGATCTATCAAAGGAACAAAGAGAAACTTTTTTATTAAATAATCAAAATCAGCTTAGTAGAATGAATTGGTTAATCAAAAGTATGCTTAAGCTTGCTAAGCTTGATGCAAAAGCTATAGAGTTTGTAAAGGAAAAGCAAAGCTTAAATGAGACTATACAAGATTCAATAGATGCACTTGAAAGCAAGGCGCTGCAAAATAATATTAAAATAGTTTTCAAGGAAATTTCTGAGGTAGTTTTCAAGCATGATAAATTATGGATTGAAGAAGCTTTAATAAATATTATTAAAAATGGCGTAGAACATACTGCTCAAGGAGGAGAAATAATCATAGAATTAGCGGAAAACCCTATTTATAGAAGAATAATTATAACAGATACTGGCGAAGGAATTGATGATAAGGACTTACCTCATATTTTCAAAAGATTTTATAAAGCAAAGACCTCAAGAAAAAGTGACTCTGTAGGAATTGGATTAGCTTTAGCAAAATCAATAATTGAAGCGCATAATGGAACAATTGAAGCACAAAGTAAAGTAGGAAAAGGAACAAAATTTATCGTCACATTTCTAAAATATTAAACATATAAATTGTTTAATGCTATAACTTTCGATATTAAAAAGGCTTGCATTAGATAAGATGATTAATAGGTAGATATTTAAACATTCTTTTTAAATATACCTACTTAAAAAATTCATAACAAATCTTATTGCAAGCCTTTTTTATATGTCCTTATGTTTATTCAATATTTATCCTTAAGCTAATTCAAGATTTATTTTTACCCGACTTTGCCCATTAAAAAGCTTATGATTAATATTACAAAAACCACAGTGGTAATTTTTACATATAAATAATCCTTTTCTTTTAAAAAAACAATAATTGAAACACCAACGCGAAATACTGGAATTGCTATTAAAATCATTAATCCTAAAAGTATAATAGCATAGGGTCTAAAAGACAAACAACCTAATACCACAGCAGAAAGCGTAGTTGGATAGAAATTTTCTGGATATCCACTGTGTCCAGATATTAAAAACATCAACAGTCCTATTAATATTACTGATGAACTCAGTAAAACTCCTATCCTTAAAGATTTACTTATTATAATTTCTACTTCTTCAATATTATTTTCTTTCATTAGTGTCCTCCCATTCCTTTGTAAATCATTTGTATTGCTACATAAGCTAGAAAAGGTATAAATATTTTTCTAATTGTTTTGCTTTTTAGTTGCTGCATAATTCTAGCTCCTATTGTAGCACCTGCAAGAACTCCAAGAGCAACAGGAGCAGCAATCTTAGGATCTATATCACCTTTAAGAAAATACACACCAGCACTAGCGGCAGCAGTTACTCCCATCATAAAATTACTGGTTGCACTAGACACTTTCAAAGGAAGCTTCATACATAAGTCCATAGCCATAACTTTAAAACTACCGCTGCCTATACCGAGAAGACCTGAAATAACTCCAGCACCATACATAACGCTAAAACCAGCTGGTACGCCATCTACATTATAAGCAACATTTTTTTCCAAAGCTTTATCATAGTATTCTCCATTTAACTTAAATTTTTTTGCTAATGGGTGAACTGATACATTCTGAGGCAATTCATCTTTGCCTTTTTTTAGCATTGCAAAAGCAGAGTATAATAATAATATTCCAAAGAGAACATAAAGGTAGTTGGGATTTATTACGCCTCCCAAGAAAGCTCCTGTTATAGCTCCAGTAGTGGTGGCTATTTCAAGAAACATTCCCACTCTTATATTAGTTATTTTATCTTTTATATATGCTATAGCTGATCCGCTAGAGGTGGCAATTACTGAAATAATACTTGCTCCAATAGCGTGTTTTATATCAACTCCGAATAATAGTGTGAGTGCAGGAGTAATTACAGTACCACCACCAAGACCAAGTACGGAACCTACTACTCCAGCTATAACAGATATTATTAAAATTTTTAATGCTACTAATGACAAAACATCATCTCCTTTATAGTTTGAACAAATTAGAAATTTCAAGTATTATTATAACAGGTAAAAATACATATTAAAAATATTAAATATGTATCTGTTCGATATAAAAATTGTATATCAGAGGTGATGATTTTTTATGGATATAAAGCAACTTAAATATTTTTTGGCAATAGCTGAAGAAGGGCAAATAACAGGAGCTGCAAAAAGATTAAATATTGCTCAACCACCCCTTAGTTACCATCTAAAGCTGCTTGAGGAAGAGTTAGGCGTTAAGCTTGTTGAAAGAGGGAGTCGTAAAATTCAACTAACAGATGCTGGTAAAATATTACGCAATAGAGCTGAACAAATGCTAGAACTAGCGCAGTCTACAGTTAAAGAATTAAAGGATTTTGGTACTGGGCTAAAAGGAACGTTGTCTATAGGTACAGTATCTTCTTCTGGAGCTACACTTCTTCCAGAGAGAATAAAAAGCTTTCATAGTGAGTATCCTGGTGTAAGTTTTGAGGTATGGGAAGGAAACACTTTTAGAATATTAGAGATATTAAATAATGGTGTAATAGAAATTGGAATTGTGAGGACCCCTTTTAATACAGATGAATTTGAAGTGAGATTTCTATCAAAAGAACCTATGATAGCAGTATATGCGAAAGACTGTAATTGGCTTGAAGAAGACAAAGTTATATCTCTTACTGATTTAATAGACAAACCATTAATTATATATAGAAGGTTTGAAAAGATAATATCTGAGTCTTGTCTTAAGATAGGATTTGAAGCAAAAATAATTTGTAAAAACGATGATGCGAGAACCACATTATTATGGGCTCAATCTGGCATTGGTATAGCCATTGTACCTAAGACTGCATTGGAGCTTGTTAAGAACACAAATTTAAATTATAAAGATATTAGTGAACCATCTTTAGAAACAAGTATAGCAGCAATATGGAGAAAAGATAGATATTTATCAACTGCAGCTAAGCATTTTTTAGAATTTTTTGAGGTGTAACATATAGAATAAACATAAAACCTATTAAATGTATCTGATAGGTTTTATGTTATATTAAAATATAATAAGCATTCAGCAATCAACTTATTTACTACTTGTTTAAAACCTCATTTTTTATAACTTCCAATACTCCATTTTCTCTATTGCTTTTAGCAATAAATCTAGCATGTTTTTTAACCTCTTCTGGTGCATTATCCATTGCATAACTGTAATAAGCGGATTTAAACATTTCTACATCATTAAAATAATCACCAAAAACCATTGTTTCTTCAGCGGTTATATTTAATTTTTCTTGAATGTATTTAATAGCTACACCCTTATGTACATCTCTATTAATAATGTCAAGCCAAATTTGTCCGGATACAGTAATTTGAAGTGACTTTCCCCAAATTGGTTCAAATACGTTGTTTGAATTTTCAGCAGATCCTTTAAAATCGCATAGTGTAAACTTTAAAATATCATCGTCAACCTCATCGAGATCATCAACTATTTTATATTTTAAATAATATCTTTCAACTTCCTCTATAAATTCTTTATAATTTTTCTCAATATATGCTGATTTTTTACCACATAATATTATTTCGCAGCAGTCGAGTTCTCTTCCAATTTTTATGAGCTCTTTGACTCTATTTTTATCTAATATACTAGAATAGATCTCTTCACCTTCATAAACTACAAAGCTTCCATTTTCAGCGGCATATATTATATCATTCTTAACTCTGGAAAACTTATTTTCAAGATTGTAGTATTGCCTGCCGCTTGCGGCAACGAATATTATATTTCTTTCCTTAAGCTTCTCTATTATATGAAAAAATTCTTCATTTAATTTATCATGTTCATTTAATAATGTACCATCCATATCACTTGCTATAAGCTTTATCATATAGATCAACCTCTTTCTCCTATAGTGTAGAGCTTTATTATATTATGACATTTTAAAAAAATATATGTTTTAATAGTAAATCATCGAAATTTGCTGTATTTCAATATAAAAAAGAAAGTTATAATAAATAATGCATATAATAATAAAAAAGGAATATTGTACTTTAATAATTTAATGTGATATATTATAATTATAAATATTATATATTTAGGAGAAAAAATTATGCAAAGCTTAATTATAATGTTTAAAACAACTCATCACCATCATTAGTAGAGACTTACGTCATGGAAAATAACCATAGATGTAGGTCTGCTTGAATTTATAGCAGTTGTATCTATGGTGATGGTAGTTAATTTAGTAAATTATTACCCATGTAGGTACAAAGCCTGCATGGGTTTTTTATGTAAATAAAATAGAAAATAATTCAGGAGGAATGAAAATGGAAAAACAGTTTATTAAACCATCAACTTTACCAGGATTCATGGAGTTACTACCAGCGGATCAAATTGTATTTAATAATATTATGGATATTATTAGGAATAATTATGAAAAAAGCGGTTTTATACCTATGGATACTCCTATAATAGAAAAAACAGAAATATTATTAGCTAAGGGAGGGCAAGAAACTGATAAGCAAATTTATAGATTTACTAAAGGAAGCAATGATATATCATTGAGATTTGACTTAACAGTTCCTTTTGCTAGATATTCTGCTCAGCATATGTCTGATTTAACTTTTCCATTCCGCAGATATCAAATAGGTAAGGTATTTAGAGGTGAAAGAAATCAGAAAGGACGTTACCGCGAATTTTATCAATGCGACATAGATATCATTAACAATGGAGAATTAAGCATAATTAATGATGCAGAGATTCCAAGCATAATATATTCAATATTCACAGAAATTGGATTAAGTTCTTTTAAAATACGTATAAATAATAGAAAAATCTTAAATGGATTTTTTAGTTACCTTGGAATTTCAAATGGTGTAGAGGTATTAAGAATCATTGATAAGGTAGATAAAGTAGGTATGGAGGCAGTTTGTAAGGAACTGAAGGAGTTAGGATTAGATGAAGCTGCTGTTGATAAAATAGTTAATTTTATTGATATAAAGGGAAGTAATCAAGAAATATTAAATTCACTAACAGAGCTAAATATTGAAAATGAAGACTTTAAGGTTGGTATAGATGAACTATCTAAGGTTATTCATTATATTGGGTGTTTTGGAGTTCCAGAAAAAAATTATATTATAGATTTAAAAATAGCGAGGGGACTAGAATATTACACTGGAACAGTTTATGAAACAATGCTTGATGATTACCCTAATATCGGATCAATATGCTCTGGTGGGCGTTACGAGGATCTAGCAGGGCATTACACTAATCAAAAACTTCAAGGTGTTGGAATATCTATAGGGTTAACTAGATTGTTCTCTCAACTAAGAGAACTGGGAATCCTAAAAGAAAATGCATCCTCATCCTTAACAAAGGTGCTAGTTGTTCCTATGGGGGAAACTATGGGGTACTCAGTAGAAGTTGTTAAACAATTAAGAGAAAATAATATTATTTCAGAAGTTTATTTAGAAAATAATAAATTTAATAAAAAACTTTCATATGCCAATAAGCTAAGAATACCGTTTGTTATAATAATTGGTGAGGAAGAAGTTAGCAGCAAAATATTAACGCTAAAAGACATGAATACTGGGGAACAATCTAGTTTATCCGTAGAAGAAATAATTAATAAAGTAAAACTGTAAATCTAAAAAACTGGCATGTGTTATGTGCCAGTTTTATTTTAACTTCTATAAATCCTTCCAAAATTTAAAGATTTTAAGATATTTCAAGAATAAAAGATATAAATTCCTTATATAATATTATGTATTTGTCTGTTAAAGCGAATAAATGAGATTATACGTAGCATTTGATTGTCTACGATATTTTAATATCAGACGAATTTATGTTATAATTTACTCTATATTTCTTATTTGTGTTAGGGGGAATAATTAATGGACAATGGTCCGAGTAGTATTTTACTAGAGTTATTATTTATCTTAGTTTTAGTTCTAATTAATGCTTTTTTTTCAGCTTCAGAGATGGCTATAGTTTCTTTAAACAAGAATAAAGTTAATCATCTTGCTGAAGAAGGTAATGTAAAAGCAAAGTATTTGCTAAAACTTTTAAATGAGCCTAGTAAATTTTTAGCTACAATTCAGGTTGGAATCACCTTGGCAGGCTTTTTAGCCAGTGCAGCTGCAGCAACAAAGATATCTAAGCATCTTTCAAATGTACTAAATAAGTTTAGTATACCAGGAAGTGACGAAATATCTGTTGTTGTTATAACAGTGCTACTGTCATATGTTACTTTGGTTTTTGGAGAACTATTTCCAAAAAGAATTGCATTACAAAAATCAGAACAAATAGCTATGTTTTCAATTAAACCAATATTATTTATATCTAAAATCTCTTCTCCATTTGTAAAAATGCTCACAGCATCAACAAATATACTAGTTAAAATATTTGGCATGAATTTAGACAACCTTGAAGAAAAAGTATCAGAAGAAGAAATACGATCAATGATTAAGGTTGGAGAAGAGAATGGAGTTATTAATGAAATTGAAAAGGACATGATAGATAGCATTTTTAAATTCGATGATACTTTAGCTAAGGAAATAATGACTCCAAGAATAAATGTATTTGCTTTAGAGTTAGATACTCCAATTGACGAACTCTTAAATCAGATATCAGAAGAACAATATTCAAGAATACCTATATATGAAGATGACATTGATAATATTATTGGTGTTTTATATATGAAAGATCTATTTATTCAATTAAAAAATAAAGATATTGAAAATATAAATATAAAAACTCTTCTGAGACCGCCTCATTTTGTTCCAGAAACTAAGAATATAGACGCTTTATTTAGAGAGTTACAGAGTACAAATAATCATATGGCCATATTGATTGATGAATATGGAGGATTTTCAGGTATTTTAACAATAGAAGACTTAATTGAAGAAATTATGGGGAATATATTTGATGAGTATGATGAAAATACAGATTACATTAAGAAAATTGATTCAAATACCTATTTAGTTAATGGATTAATACCAATAGATGAAGTTAATGAAAGTTTAAATATCAATTTACCTTCAGATGATATAGATACTATCGGAGGATTTGTAGTAACACTTTTAGGAACTATACCTAAAGATGATGATGATAGTACTGTTGAATATGATAACTTAAAGTTTAAAATTGAGAAGGTAAATGAAAAAAGAATAGAAGAACTTAAAGTTTATATAGGATAATAAATATAATATCAATAAGTATTGTTTGAACATTGGATGCTGGGTTAAACCAGCATCTTTTTGTTTAAAAGTAATTATTCAAGCAATTAAGACACAATTAAATTTTGAAAAATGCAGGGAAAAAATTAGCAAATTTATTTTTATAAGTAGCTTTTATTGAGAAAAATGTCAATAAACGAAATGTAGAGGAAATGTTTTGAAAAATATGCTAAAATACTGTAGAATAAAGTAGTTGTAATAGTCAAATGAGGTGAAGTTAATGTTTAGATGGAAAAAAAGTAAAGAAAACTTAGATAAGGAAGCTGTTTATAGGCCACTTAAAAATGAAATTTTGCATAACATGCAAAATAAAAATGAATTAAGTCTTTTAAAACATAATCAAAAATGCATAGTAACAAGGATAAATGATAAGATTGAAGAAACTGGTTTTGCAGCTGAAAACTTAATATCGTTAACACAAGATATTGCTAAAAATGCCGAAATACAAAAAGAATCTATTGAAAAAGTTGTAAATGAAATAAGTAATTACTCAGCATTAGCTGAGGAAGTTTTTGCAAGTACTGAGAACTCAAAACGTATAGCAGAACAGACAATGGAAATAGCTAGAGAAGGTAGCGATGCAGTAGACAGCTCTATATCAGCTATGAATGAAATTGAACTGTCCGTTCAAAATGCTAAAAGAGTAGTAAACGATTTAAGTTTAAAAGCAGCTCATATAAATGAAATGCTTGCAATTATTAAAGATATAGCAAATCATACAAATCTTTTATCCTTAAATGCATCTATTGAAGCAGCTAGAGCTGGAGAAGCTGGAAGAGGGTTTGCAGTAGTTGCTCAAGAAGTTAAAAATCTTGCTCAGAGAAGTGCAGAATCAGCTGGACATATATCAACTACTATTAATGAAATAAATAGTAGTATAGATGAAACTATAGGCGCTATGAATAAAAGCATGGAGAAAGTATTAGAGGGAAGTGATATTGGAAAAAATACTAAAGAAGTATTTAATAACATAATAAATGCTGTAAGTACTACTAGCGAGGTAGCAGAGGAGATTAATGCAGCAGTCTCTAAACAGACTGAAAGCCTTGAAAACATAATATCTTCTACAGAAGAAATGGATAGAACCTCTGAGAAGGTTATGTGCATGGTAGAAACTGCATCACTAAATACTCAATATACTAAAACCTCACTAAGTATTCTTTCAAATGTTTCAAAAGATCTCCAAAGCATATCTACAAAGCTTTTAGACAAGATTGAAACAGATGAAAAAGCTGAGTTAGTGCTTACAACATTTTTAAGTGAGTCTCCATTAGACTATGATCCACAGCTTGCAATTGATACTCAGAGTGGACAAATTCTATATAATGTACATGGTGGATTGCTGCTAATAAGCTCTACCGGAGAAATTACTCCTGGAGTCGCAAAAAGCTGGTATGTTGAAGAGGACAACTTAACATGGATATTTAACCTAAGAAAAGGTGCTAAGTTTCATAATGGTAGAGAAATAACAGCAGAGGATATTAAATATACATATGAGAGATTATTAAGGCCATCCCTAAAGTCTCCAAACAGTTGGTTCTTAGAACAAATTGATGGTGCAAAAGAATATAATGAAGGAATCGCGCAAGAAGTTAAGGGTATAAAAATACTTGATAAGCATAGAGTTTCACTCAAACTCACAAGACCATACACTGGATTTTTACTTAATCTTGGACAATATGTTTGCTCTATACTTGCTAAAGAAGATGTTGAGAAAGGAAAATTCACTGGCTGTGGTCCATATATTTTAGAAAGTATTGAAAAGGATAGATGTGTGTTAACTGCTTTTAATAATTATTTTGGTGGTTCTCCATATGTGGATAAAATCATTGTAAGATTTGAAGGAATAAAGTCCATAGAAAGCTTTATCGATAATGAATGTGACTTTGTTACAATAGACAATAAAAAACAGATGGAAGAATTGTCAAAAGTTAAAGGCTTAGATATAAAATATAAAAGCGTAATGGGAACTTATTATGCTGGCTTTAATCTGCGATCAAATTCCATATTTGCAAAAGACAATGAAATTAGGAAGGCCTTTAATTTAGCGATTAATAAAAAGAAAATTATAGATGAAATATTAGGCGGTCTTGGAGAGGAAGCTAAAGGACCTATGCCTCCCAATATGGTTGACAATAACTACTTATCAGGTTTTGCCTATAATCAAAGGTTAGCAAGAGAAATTTTAGATAGAAAGCGTGTTTTAATAGGAAACTCAAAGTTTAGAATCTTAATTAGAGATGAAAGTGATGAGACAATTTTTTATAAAATAACACAATCAATTATAAATGATTTAAAAGAAGTAGGGATTGAATGTACTTTGGAAAAGGTAAGTCCTGATAAATATCTTAACCCAGAATCAATAAATGGAAGTGATTTGTTTTTAAGTAGATGGATATCAGATACTGGAGATATGGATAATTTTCTTCAACCTATGTTTAATCCTTCTAACTTTACAGACTTCACTGGATATAATAATCCAAAGGTTACAGAAATGATGGAAAAGGCTAAAGAAATTATTAATCCTGATAAGAGGGTTCAGGTATATAAAGAGCTGCAGCAAATCATAGTTGATGATTCACCTTGGATATTCTTATATCATCCACAGCTCGGACATGCTTCAAGAGAAGGCGTAATTGGTGTAAGAATTAGTCCTCTTGGAATAGTTAGATATGAAGATATAATAATAGAAAAATAGTTACTCAAAATTAAAAGAGTACATACTATAGGTTTTTAAGGCCGAAAATTGACTTATACGCCGGGATATGCTTCCAAGCTTCAGCACGTTAAAAACTTTTAGCCAGTCTAAAGCTTAAGCAGATATCCCAAATCTTTGATTTGGTGATAGTCGCTTACACAGAGTGCGTGTTTCAAGACAACCTAAGAACTTTTGAGAACTCGCTGTGCTCAAACAACTCTAAAGTTCTAAGGTTCTCTTAAAACCCTTCACTAAGACTGGCACAAAGTTTTTAAATCTACTTCAGCTTTAGAAGCATATCCCTCTGTATAAGTCAATTTTTTGGTTAGTTTCTCTATATTAGTATGTGCTCTTTTTAACTATGTAGGGATATTCTTTTTAGAAATTATTTATTAGTAATTAAGTTGTTTATTGTTTTGTATTCCTATAATTATCTACAAACCATTCTATTAAATTGCGAGCTATACTTCCCTTAGTCGGTATTTTAGGAAGCTCTTCTACACTATACCAATCTGCATCGCTGATCTCTATTCCGTCTACTTTTATTTCACCGCTGCTATATTCACATGTAAATGCTACCATCAAAGAATCTGGGAAAGGCCAAGGTTGGCTACCAAAATATTTTACATTCTTAACTTGTATTCCGATTTCCTCAAAAACTTCTCTAGCAACACAAGCTTCAAAGGATTCCCCAGGTTCTACAAATCCAGCTATAACGCTGTAGACATCTTTATTAAAGTTAACGTTATGAGCTAGCAGTAATTTGTTATCCTTGACAACAGCAGTTATTATTGCTGGCGATATTCTTGGATAAACTATTAGACCACAGCTAGGGCAGACTTTTGCTCTTTCATCATCTTTATCCATAAGGGGAGAGCCGCATTTATTACAATACTTATAAGTTCTATTCCAGTTAAGTAAGTGAAGGGCTCTAGAAGCCAAATTAAATAGAGGAATGTCAAGTAATGCTATAAGTGAGCGAATTTTAATAAACTGAAATGGCTCAATAACATTTATTTGTTTATCTAATTCTCCAAATATGTATTCATTGTTATCTTCTGATACAAAACTGTTTGAATTTATTAAACTAATTTTTAGGAAATTCATATCATCATCATTGATGAAGGATATGTGCTTGTCTTTAATTTTAACCAGCAGTTCATCGCTATTAAATATAAAATAAAATCGTTTCATCTTTAGTCACACCTTTTGCATTTAATTTATTATGTTAATAATACCATAAATTTATTATTATTTTCATTATTTATTTATCTAGTGGTCAATCATTCAAATATTTTCACACTAAATCAACGCACAAAACAATAAACTGCTAAGACTATTGTATGAACTCACTTACTTCATACAATAGAAAAGTCTACAAAAACTTTGGTAAGTGTTGACATTAGATGTTTGACTGTATATAATGTATATATACAGTATACATTGACTGGAGGGTTGGTATAAAATAATGAATATAATTATTTCTAATTCATCACAGGAGCCCATATATGCACAAATCGTTACACAAATAAAGCAGTCAATTTTAAAAGGTGAGCTTTCAGAGGCTGAGGGCCTTCCATCAATTAGAAACTTAGCAAAAGAACTTCAAATTAGTGTAATTACAACAAAAAGAGCTTATGACGAACTTGAAAAAGATGGGTATATTGTAACAATACCTGGCAAAGGCACTTATGTAGCTGCACAAAATAAGGAGCTTATGCGAGAAACTAGATTGAAGATGGTGGAAGAAAAACTTTTGGAAGCGATTACTGCAGGAAAAAGTATAAATTTATCATTAGAAGAAATGAAAGAAATGCTTAAGCTTTTCTATGAGGAGGTTTAATAAATGGCACCAATTTTAGAAATAAAAAATTTGAAAAAAGATTTTAAGGATTTTTCTCTTAAAAATATCAGTTTCACTCTTGAAAAGGGGTTTATTATGGGATTTATTGGTCCTAATGGAGCAGGTAAAAGTACCACCATTAAGCTAATAATGAATCTGCTAAAGAAGGATGCTGGAGAGATAAAAGTTTTTGGATTAGACAATGTCAAAAATGAAAATGAAATTAAAAATAGAATTGGCTTTGTCTATGATGAAAATTACTTTTATGAGGAGTTAACTATTTCTGAAATGAAGAGAATCATTGCTCCTCTATATAAAAACTGGAGTAATGAATGTTTTAATAAATATTTAAAAGAATTTACTCTATCACCTAAAAAAAAGATAAAAGAACTATCAAAAGGAATGAAAATGAAATTCTCTCTAGCAATTGCACTTTCGCATCAAGCGGAACTTATTATTATGGATGAGCCAACTTCGGGGTTAGACCCATTGATACGAAATGAGCTTCTGGACATATTTTCTTATTTAATGCAAGATGAAAATAAAGGTATATTTTTTTCAACACACATTACATCAGATTTAGATAAAATAGCTGATTATGTCACTTTAATTAACGATGGTGAAATCTTATTTAGCACAACTAAAGATGAAATTATAGATTGTTATGGCCTTGTAAAAGGAAAGAAAGAGTTTTTAAATGAAGATACGAGAAAAAATTTCGTTGGTATAAAAGAAAATCAATTTGGTTTTGAGGGATTAGCAAAAAATCGAAGCAGTATAAACAAATTTATTAAGGATGGTATCATCATAGAAAAACCATCTCTAGAAGATGTCATGTTGTATTGTACAAGGAGGGAATTAAATGTTTAATCTTATAATAAAAGATATTTTAATACAAAAAAGACAGTGTTATTTACCTTTGTATATATGATATTTTTAATAGTGTTCCTCAAAGAAGCAGGTTTTGTTTCAGCAATGGCGATTGTCAGTTATATGCTCGTCATAACAGGATTTTCACTGGAAGAGAAGAATAAATCAGATATTATGTTAAACAGTCTACCTATAAAAAGAAGAAATATTGTATTGGCGAAATATCTTTCTGTTTTTATATACTTTGGAGTAGGGGTAGCTGCATATTTCCTTACAGCAATTGTAGTAAGGTTATTAGGATCTCCTATTACAATACATTCTGTTACTTTTGAAGAAATAATTGGTGCACTTTTTGCTATAACTCTTTTAAATGGTATATATATTCCTATTCTCTTTAAAGTTGGATATACAAAATCTAGAGTTGTTATCTTTGTAATGTTTTTTCTTGTTTTCTTCCTGGGAGCAGCATTTACAAAAATAATAAGTAAAATTCAAAGTAATATATTTATAAATACTATAATAAATTTCTTTACTAGTAAATCTGATATGCAGATATTAGTATACCTTTTAGGTACTATAATAATCATGATTCTAGGTTCCTTATTACTATCTGTTAAGCTATATGAGAGCAGGGAATTTTAGAGAACTAAAGAATGTAAATATGTTATCTTGCTAAATATTATAAAGGAAGATTAGGAGTAGTGAAATGAGAACTACAAAATACATTAATATTTTACTTTACTGTTTAAGCGGAATAACTTTTATATCTGCTTCAAAAGTTTCTATTACAAGTAATGTATATAGAACATTATTATACTTTATCTCATCTCTCTTACTTATTTTGGCGACAAATTATAGTAAATTAAACATTTTTAAGGAGTAGGTATGAATAATTACACAGAGCAAGCTATAGATGAACTAAAATTATGGCAGAAAAAGATGTTAAAGAAACCATCATTTACAAGCAAAGTAACTAAAGGGCTGCAAAACAAGGTCAATAACCTAATACCAGATAAAGCAAATATAGTAATTACAGAAGCAATAAAAAATACGGTGAAAGTAGTACTTCTAGGTTCTGAATTTACAACAAAGTTGCCACTAATGAATGTATCTTTAGAAAAAAGAGAAAGATTGGTTAAGGAAAAATTAAATTCTTATAGAAAAGCTGCTGTTGTTAGTGGCGCTGGCACAGGAGCAGGGGGATTGCTCCTAGGATTAGCAGACTTTCCAATACTTTTAAGCATAAAAATAAAATTTTTATTTGAGATAGCAAGCTTATATGGTTTTAATGCAGCAAATTACAAAGAAAGATTATATATTTTATATATATTCCAGTTAGCTTTTTCAAGTCCTGAGAGAAGAGCACGAGTTTATTTAGAGATTGCAGACTGGGAAAACTATGTCAAATACCTTCCGGAAGATGTAAATTACTTTGATTGGAGAACTTTTCAGCAGGAATATAGAGACTATATCGACTTAGCAAAAATGTTGCAGTTAGTTCCGGGAATTGGAGCTGTGATTGGGGCTTATGCAAACTATCAATTATTAGATAAGCTTGGTGAAACGGCAATTAATGCTTATAGAATGAGAATTTTCAAAAACAATTAATAAAGGGTATGTATCATAATGTTCTATATGCATTATAATACATACCCTCTACTAATTTTAATACCATTATTAAAATTTAAGCTTAAATGTTGACTCTAACATAACATCATAGACTATTATTAATACGCAAGTAAAAAATTGCTCTTAAAATATCCATAAGTAATGATATGATATCGGATAAATATAATAATATGGCAAATAATATTACAGCAATATAGTTATAATAATTCAATAATGTAATTAGGCAACAAACTAAAATTGTAAATAAATAATGAAGATAACGTTTTCTGGCATAACTTACTATACGAGTGATTTGCTAAGTTTATTGACTGATGTAAAGAATAGTGATATTATAAAATACAGTTAGACGACTAAATAAATTGGAGGTGACTTAATGGAATGTTATCAAAATGATTCATTATATCATGTTTTTGCTCAAGTAATAAAACTTCACTATCATCGTACTCATACATTGCTTGATAAAGTAGGGGTGTACCCTGGTCAACCAGGTATGCTATTTACATTATATAAGAAAGATGGACAGAGTCAGAAAGAGTTGGCAAATGAGCTTAACATTAAGCCAGCTACAGCTACAGTCATGTTAAATAGGATGGAGAAGGCAGGGCTTTTAGAACGAAAAGCAGATGTTACTGATCAGCGAATTTCGCGAGTTTATATTACAGAAAAGGGGAAAAAAGTTTGCGAAGAAGTAAAAGAAGTTATGAAGATTATAAATTCGGATTGCTTTAGTAATTTTACCTCAGAGGAAGAAATATTACTTCGTAGATTGTTAATGCAAGTCAGAGATAATCTTATGAAAGTATGCGATAGGAAAACTGAAATATAACTATAGTTTTAGTAATTGGAGATGATAATGATGTTTAAATTATTTAGATTTTTAAAGCCATATGCAACGGTTGTAACAGGTATTTTAGTTCTTTTATTCTTTCAATCCATTGCAGAATTATACCTCCCTACATTAATGTCAGATATAGTTAACACTGGTATTGTCAAGGGAGATACTAACTATATAATGAGAATCGGTGGATTTATGCTGATTGTAGCAGCAGTCAGTGGTGTTTGTACAATTTGGGCAAGTTTTTTGTCATCAAAAGTTGCAACAAAGTTTGGCCGAGACATTAGAAAGAAAGTTTTTTCAAGGGTAGAAAGTTTTTCTTTAAATGAATTCGATAAAGTAGGTACAGCGTCACTTATCACAAGAACTACAAATGACATTATGCAAGTACAACAAGTAACAATATTAATATTGCGTATGATGATTAGTGCGCCACTGATGTGTATAGGTGGTATTATTATGGCTGTGTCAAAAGATGCAGAGTTGTCACTTATCCTCGTAGTAGTTATTCCTGTTCTTGCAGGTATAATTGCGATAGTTGCAACAAAGGGAGTTCCATTATTTAAAGCAATGCAGGTAAAATTAGATAAGTTAAATCTTGTTGTACGTGAGAATCTTATCGGAATAAGAGTAATACGTGCCTTTAATCGTATTGATGATGAAAAGATACGATTTACTGAAGCTAATTCTGATTTAACTAATACTGCTATTAAAGTTAATAAAATAATGGCGGTTTTAATGCCTGCTATGATAATAATAATGAACCTTACAAGTGTTGCAATAGTCTGGTTTGGTGGAATACGCATTGATAGCGGAAAAATGCAGGTAGGAGATATGATGGCATTTATTCAATATGCTATGCAGATAATGTTTTCTTTAATTATGGTTTCTATGATGTTTGTTATGATACCTCGTGCTGAGGCTTCAGCAGTAAGAATTAACGAAGTGCTTGATATGAAGCCTGAAATTAATGACCCTATAGAGGCAAAAAATACTGAAAAAGAGAGAGGATATATAGAATTTAAGGATGTTACCTTTAGTTACCCCGGTGCAGAGCAGCCAGCGATAAGCAATATTTCTTTTAGTGTAAAACCTGGTGAAATAACTGCTATTATTGGCGGAACTGGTTCTGGAAAATCCACACTAATAAGTCTTATACCTCGCTTCTATGATATTGATAATGGCAGTATTTTAGTTGACGGAATGGATATTAGAGAAATGTCCCAAGAAAACCTTAGAAAAAAAATTGGTTTTGTTCCACAAAAGGCTGTATTGTTTACTGGAACCATATCTGACAATATCAAATATGGAAAAGAGGATGCAAATGACATGGAGATTAGGCATGCAGCAGAAATTGCTCAAGCATCGGAATTTGTGTCTAATATGAAAGATGGATATGATTCAATGATTGCTCAAGGTGGTAATAATGTTTCTGGAGGGCAAAAGCAGCGTCTGGCCATTGCTCGTGCACTTGTTAGAAGACCGGAGATATTTATATTTGACGACAGCTTTTCAGCACTAGATTTTAAAACTGATGCAAAGCTTAGAGCAGCTTTAAAACCAGAAATAAAGGATTCAACAGCAATTATTGTTGCTCAAAGAGTCAGCACTGTAATAGATGCTGATAGAATTATAGTGTTAGATGAAGGTAGAATTGCAGGAATCGGCACACATAAAACTCTATTAAATGATTGCGAGATATATCGAGAGATAGTATCTTCACAATTATCAGAGGAGGAATTAGCATAAAGCAAATATTCACTAGACTTTTTAAAGCAAAATAATAAGCTATTAAAAGTTAGTTGGCCTTATGCATAGAAGGAGGATATTATTATGGGTGAAAAAAGAAAAGCTGGAAGAGGTCCTATGGGTGGCGGTATGGCTATGGGAATGCCAGCAGAAAAAGCCAAAAACTTTAAGGGAACGATGAAAAGGCTTATAAAATACCTAGCGCCACATAAGATAAATCTTATTGTAGTGTTTATAACAGCTATTTTAAGTACTATTTTTAGCATTGTTAGTCCTAAGATAATGGGAAAAGCTACAACTAAGCTATTTGAAGGCTTAATGAATAAATATATGTACTATGAAAAGTTGAATGCAGCAGCTTCAGCAGTAAAAAAAGGTGCAAATCCCCAGCTATTACTTCAATTAAAGCAACAGGGAGTTCCAAGTGTTGACTTTAATTATATTGGGCAAATAATACTTTATCTAATTGGTTTATATGTTATCAGTGCAGCATTTAGTTATATTCAACAGTACATCATGGCTGGTGTTGCGCAGAAAACTGTATTTAATATGCGTAACGACTTAAACAATAAGCTTGCACGTTTACCTCTTAAATATTTTGATTCACGTACACATGGAGAAATATTAAGTCGTGTTACAAATGATGTTGATACAATATCAACTACCTTGCAGCAGAGTTTGACTCAACTTATCACTTCAGTTGTAACTATAGTAGGTATCATTGTAATGATGTTATCAATAAGCGTAACGTTGACACTTGTTACCCTTATAACATTGCCTCTATCCATAATTGTTACAACAACTATAGCAAAGCGTTCACAAAAATATTTTGTAGAACAACAGAAAACTATTGGAGAGCTGAATGGCCATGTAGAAGAGATGTATACTGGACATAAAATAGTTAAAGCTTTTGGTCATGAAGAAAAATCGATAAATGAGTTTAACAGCATTAATGAAAGACTGTACAATGTAGGATGGAAGGCTCAGTTTATTTCTGGTATAATTATGCCTTTAATGAACTTTATTAACAATATAGGCTATGTTCTCGTTTGTGTTGTTGGAGGAATTTTTGTTACTAAAAAGAAAATTGAAATTGGTGACATCCAGGCATTTATTCAGTACGCAAGACAATTCGGGCAACCGATTGTTCAAACTGCAAATATAGCTAATATTCTTCAGTCTACTATAGCAGCAGCTGAGCGTGTATTTGAACTATTAGATGAAGTTGAAGAAATTCCAGACAGAGAGGATGCTAAAATTGTTGACTTTAAAAATAATCAGATACTAGAAAGAGATTTAGATAATAATAGCACAAAGGTAATAACACCAGTAAAGGGTGAGGTTAGGTTTGAAAATGTTAAATTCGGTTACAAAGAAAATGTTACTCTTATAGAAGATATGAATATAGATGTAAAAGAAGGAGAGACAATAGCAATAGTAGGCCCAACTGGAGCAGGTAAAACTACATTAATAAACCTATTAATGCGTTTTTATGAAATAAACGATGGAAAAATTACTATTGATGGTGTAGATGTTAAGGATTTAAAACGGGGAGATTTGCGTACTATGTTCGGTATGGTACTTCAAGATACATGGCTTTTTAATGGTACTATAAGAGATAACATTGCTTATGGACGCAGAGGTGCAACAGATGAGGATATCATCAAAGCAGCAAAGGCTGCTCATGCTGACCACTTTATTAGAACTCTTCCAGAAGGATACAATACAGTGCTAAATGAGGAAGCATCTAATATATCACAAGGTCAAAAGCAGCTTTTAACTATTGCTCGTGCTATACTCGCTGACCCTGCAATACTAATTCTCGATGAGGCAACAAGTAGTGTTGACACAAGAACTGAGGTTCAGATACAGAAGGCTATGACTAACCTTATGAAGGGAAGGACCAGCTTTGTTATAGCTCATAGATTATCTACAATAAGAGATGCAGATTTAATACTTGTAATGAACAATGGTAGGATTATTGAACAAGGCAACCATAATGAACTCCTTGATAAAGAAGGCTTTTATGCTGATCTTTACAATAGTCAATTCACAGGTAAAAATCTAGACGAACAGGCTATTTAACTGTAATTAATGTCATTAATATATAAATAGAAAACTGCTGCAGATTTTTCTGTGCAGTTTTTTATTTTAAATAAATTATAATATATTTCTGCAATTAAACTCGAAAAAGATAGACTTTATTATAAGATAATGGTAGGATTAAACAAGTACACATAGCAATAAATAAGCATTATGATAAATTAAACTATATAAATGTTTAAATTGAAAGAGTAGGAATATATAGTATCGTAAATAATAACTATATATAAAGATATGCGTATAAAACAAAAATTTGGAGGTGTTGCATTATAAATAGAAATGCAAATTTAAATGAAAATATTAGAGCAAAAGAGATAAGATTGGTGGGAGAAGAGGATACTCAAATAATTTCTACTAGCGAAGCATTAAAGATGGCTATAGAAAGAAATCTGGATTTAGTAATGATTTCTCCAGCAGTTAATCCACCAGTGTGTAAAATAATGGATTATAATAAATTCCTTTATGAACAAAGTAAAAAAGAAAAGGAAAATAGAAAGAAACAAAAAACTATTGATATTAAAGAAATAAGATTGAGTCCTAATATTGAAGAACATGATATAGATGTTAAGGCTAATAACGCTAAAAAATTCCTACAAAATGAGAATAAAGTTAAAGTATCAATTAGATTTAGAGGAAGACAAAACAATTACACTCATGTAGGAAAAGAAGTTTTTGATATGTTTGTCTCTAAGATAGGAGATGTTGGTACAATTGAGAAACCAGCTAAATTAGAGGGAAACAATATGATTTTGATTTTAGCTCCGAAAAAATAATAAATTATATTGATAATAATTAGCGAGTTTCTTGCTATGTGTACAATAAAGTATAAAACTTTCTTATCAAAAGAGATTAAGGGACTGGCCTGATAGTGTCCAGCAACCTAGAGATTTTGCTTTAAGGTGCTAATTACAGAAGGTGTAGTACATAAAAATGATAAGTTAGAAGTAAACTTAATCTTCTTGCAGGGTATCTGCAAGAAGATTTTTATTTGACCTCGTTTTCTCCATTTTTAATTTGAAATTGATTTGTTTTTCCCATCATGTAGGCTAACTTAATTATCTTCTGCTCTTCTAGGGTCATTTCTCTATTAAACATTTTTTCAAATTGTTTTATTAATTTATAAGTATCAATTTTCTTTTTTGAATTCTCATGTCGATCTAATTTTATATCTTTATGAGATTTATATATATTAGTTTTAATATTTTTATTATAGATTTTTTTATAAATTTCTGATGTATAATAGGCATCATAATAAGCATTATGAAATCCATCATCAAAAGAAATTTCTAACAATTCTACCGCTTTTTTTAATCCTATACTGATTCCTTTAGGACAACCCAGGTATCTAGAAGCGTATAATTGAAGATTTATATAATTTCTTGGAATTAAGAATGTATTTAAATCATAATACTCTAAATTTCTAAATAATTCTTTTATATCAACTATTCCCCATGTGCATAAGGCATTATCCTGTCCTCTTACAAATTCAAGAAACTCTTTATAAACCTCTGTAAATGGTTTAGCCTTACTTAATTGATCAATTGTTATACTAGTCATTTCTTGAACAAAAGGATTAAGAATAGGATATATTTCAGGCTTAACCAGAATATCTAAAGTAGCGATTGTTTTAAGCTCTCTATCAAGTTTTACTGCACCAATCTGAATTATTTCAAAGGGGCATTTTGTATTTTTATTTGTTTTTACAGGACTATATTCCTGATTAAATTCTAAATCAAATACTATGTAATTCATAATATTCCCTTTCAAGTACATTTCGAAATTTAATATGTAACAAATTATATATCTATAGTATACCTTTGATTATTATAAAAAAATACTAGTGTTTCTGACTTCGCTATCTATATTTTCTCTTTGTTGTGCCTGAATAAAATATAATGTATACTTATCATTAGTATAGAGTTCCGAGGCTGGAGCTTATAGTTTTTTAATTATTGTTTGATTTAATAAAGGGGGAAAACAAATGAAATATACTAAGTATGGTACAACTGATAAGAATGTTTCCGTAGTTGGATTTGGAGGACTTAGATTTGATTTAAGCAAAAGTAATGAAGAAAATGCTGAATTAATTAAATATGCCTATAGTAAAGGAATTAATTATTTTGATACTGCACCGGGATATTGCGATGGAAGAAGTGAAGATATATTGGGAATAGCCTTTAGGCAAATGATTAAAGAGGGAAAAACAGACTTTTATGTTTCCACTAAAGGAAGACCTACAGTTTTTGATACTGCTGAAAAAGCTATAGAGGGAGTCAAAAAATCCTTGGAAAGGCTAGGAGTCCCTAAGATTCATTTTTACCACATATGGTGTATTAGAAAAATGGAACACTATGAACTAGCAATGAGACCAGGCGGTCAATATGAAGGCCTCTTAAAATGTAAGGAAGCAGGTTTAATAGATCATATTGTTTTTTCATCACACCAACCAGGAGATCAAGTAACAGAAATATTGAATGAAAACAAATTTGATGGAGTTACAATGGGCATAAATATATTAAACTTTTCTTATAGATGGAATGGAGTTATGCATGCAAATAAAAATGGATATGGAGTAGTAGCTATGAACCCACTTAGTGGAGGTTCTATTCCAAACCATGAAAAAGAATTATCATTTTTGACTTCAGAAGGAGAGACAGCTACCGAATTGGCATTAAGATTTAATATCACAAGCCCGCAAATTACTATTTCATTGATAGGTTTTGGAAATAAACAGGATATTGATGAAGCTTGCAGAATTGCAGATGAGGGAAAACCATTTACAGAAGAAGATACTAATATTCTAAAAAGTAAACTAGGCAAAAATATGAATGAGATTTGTACTGGCTGTGGCTATTGCAAGGTTTGTCCAATGGAAATAAACATACCGGGGTATATGCTTTTCTATAATGAAAAACAAATGTTCAAGAAAAGCGATGAAGAAATGATAAAGTCTATTTACGGTTTAGAATACTGGAATTATACCATGAATGGCAAAAAGTTTGCAGCAGACTGTATAAAATGTGGCAAATGCGAGGGTGAGTGTACTCAACATCTTCATATTATTAAGAGGTTAGAGGAAATTGCATCATGGGAAGAGAAGGGTACTAATGATATAACTGTATAATAATATTTTATAAACCATGACAAATTTGCAGAAGCAAAGATGTTATGGTTTATTTTATATGATACTTATTCTTGCTTTTGCTGCTTGTTTGCAAAGTAAGAACTTTTAAGAATATTTGTTATTTAAAAACAATAAAAAATGTGATACAATTGATATTGAGAATTGTTATCAATATTAATTGTATAATTTGTTATTAATATAAAAAATTATTTTAAAATGAAAAATAATGTAAGGGTAGGGTGATAGTGTGAGTGCTTTAATTATTGGAGGAGATAACCTTGGAAGTATTCCCTGTAAGTTATATGAGAAGGGTTTTAAGAATATTGAGCATATAAGTGGTAGAAAAGGTGGCGATAGAAGAGGAGATATTCTGCTAAGAATAGATAGAGCTGATTTAGTTATAGTATTGGTAGATTATATAAGTCACTGTATTATGAAAAATACAAAAGAAAAGTTAAAAGATGTTAAAACAAAGATGATATTTACCAAAAGATCATGGTCCTATATGGAACAAGAAATAAATAATTTTTTAGAAATTTAAATAATTTTGCTAGCAATAATGTTATTAAATAGTTTATTAATAAATTAGACTAAACTAAATGCCAAGTTAACTACTTTTAGTTTAATCTTTTATTATTTCTGATTTTATAAATAGTAAGTATAATATTTTCTAATAAGAATCTCAGAATCTATAAGTAATACAAATAATTTTAGTAATGAATTTGTGTTAAAATGTGTTATATAGAAATAAACGGGATGGGAGACTGTTATTTATGAACGATTTACCTAAGATATTTGATGACTTCAGTGAATCAAGAAAAAAAGGATTCATAACAATTAAAAATTTAAAAGATGAAGGAAGAAAGGTTGTAGGAACTTTCTGTACTTATACACCTTGGGAGATCATAACTGCCTCTGGTGCTGTAGCAGTATCACTTTGTGCTAAAAGTGATGAAACAATAGCTGATGCAGAAAAGCATCTACCAAGAAATTTGTGTCCACTAATAAAGTCTAGTTATGGCTTTGCCATCACTGATAAGTGCCCTTATTTTTATTTTTCAGATTTAATCGTTGGTGAAACTACATGTGATGGTAAAAAGAAAATGTATGAATATTTAGGGGAAATTAAAAATATTCACGTAATGCAATTGCCTCAAACATCTAAGGGAGAAGACAGCTATAGACTTTGGAAAAATGAAATTTTTAAACTAAAAGATAAGCTAGAAAAAGATTTTAATGTGGAGATAACTGAAGAAAAAATAAAGGAAGCAATTAAGATTCGAAATAAAGAGAGACTAGCGTTAAAAGAATTTTATGAACTAGGGAAAATGTGTCCTCCACCTATAACAGGATTAGAAATGTTGAGGGTTTTAAATGGAGCGTCATTTAAGTGGGACAAAGAAGTCGAAATAACAGAGCTTAATCAGCTTGTAAAAGAAGCTAAAGCTAAATATGAGGATGGAGAAAGAAAAGTTTCGCCAAATGCAAAAGAATACTTATTACTGGATGTCCTATGGGAGATGCAACAGAAAAAATTGTAAATGCTATTGAAGAAAATGGTGGAGTCGTTGTTTGCTACGAAAATTGTACAGGAGTAAAAGAAATAAGCAGGTTGGTAGATGAGAATATTGATCCTATTGATGCTTTAGCAGATAAATACTTAAACATAGGATGCTCATGCATGACTCCAAATGATAACAGAATAAATCTTCTATCGGAGTTGATTGAGGATTATAAAGTTGATGGTGTTATAGATGTTATACTTCAAGCTTGCCATACATATAGTGTAGAATCCTATAATATAAAAAGATTTGTCAATGAAAATAAAAATTTGCCTTACATGAGTATAGAAACAGATTATTCCCAAACAGATGTAGGTCAAATCAAAACCAGAATAGCTGCCTTTATAGAAATGCTATAATTCTTGTTAGAAGGTGTTCTTTGTGGAGCAAGTGACATTAATGGTCATAAGCTCCTTTTAAATTACATATAACTATAAATAAATTAAATTATAGTGAAGACTCTTATTCAATTTAGTGATAATTGTTGTATTATACCTTTTTATGCTAATACAATAGGTATGCAGGCTTTTTTAGTATTTTCCTTTTGGATAAGGTTTTCACTACATTTAGTTTGGAATTGTAAATTTACTCAGCAAAGGAGAATAAAGATGCCGCAGATTAGATTTGTTAACGAAGATATATCTATAGAAGTAGAGGAAGGTACTAAACTTATAGATTCTATAAGAAAAGCAGGGCTTAAAATAGAAACACCATGCAATTCTGTGGGAAAATGTGGTAAGTGTAAAGTTAGAGCTTTTGGAGAATTATATCCTAAAACTCAGGATGAACTTAGGCATACTAATGAAGAGAACATGAGGCTTGCTTGTATTGCAAGAGTAAAAGGCGATGTGAATATTGAGCTTTTGAACGAAGATAAAAATTTAAAGACAATTAATAGGGGTTTTTCTATTGATGTTGAAATTGACAGCAGCATGAAAAAAATTAAGCTGCCTAATATAGATGAGAAAAATTTTATTCCTTATAAAGATACAGTTGAATATAAATTTAAAAATATCAATGTGCTAAAAAAGATTGGTTTACTTGAAAGGAATGAAATTAAAGAATTCTATGGAATTTTACATAAAGATACTATTATTGACATAAGAGAAAAAATAGATTGTCTTCTAGGAGTTGCTGTAGACATAGGAACTACAGGGCTTTCAGCTTATCTTGTAAATATGGAGAATGGAGAAGTTTTAAATAAAGTTTCAGCCTTAAATCCACAAACGGAGTTTGGAGCAGATGTTATATCAAGGATAACCTATTGCATGACAATTGAAAATGGAATAAATACATTAAGTAACTGCATAAGAAAAAAAATAAATGTAATAATAGAAGACCTTGTAGAAGATAAATACTGTACAGATGACATATACAGAGTTGTAATATCAGCTAATACTACTATGCTCCATCTTTTTTTAGGGGTTATACCAGACGCCATAGCTACAGTTCCTTATAGATCAGTTTTTTTGGATAAGCTTAATTTTCACGCTAAACAATTGGAAATAGAGGTTAATTCAGTAGGAATCTTAACAATGCTTCCTTCATTATCTTCTTATGTTGGCGCTGATATAATGGCTGGAATAGTAGCCATAGATTTTCAAAGTAAGAGTCAACCTTCTATATTCATAGATATTGGTACAAATGGTGAAATAGTTACTATATGTGACGGTAAGATGGCGGCATCTTCAACTGCTGCAGGGCCTGCCCTTGAAGGTATGAATATATCTTGTGGTATGAGGGCTGAGGAAGGTTCTCTAGATACTTTCGATATAGATGATGACTTAAATATGAGTTATTCAACCATAGGAAATACTAGTGCAAAAGGTATTTGTGGAAGTGGGCTTATTGACATAATTGCAGGCTTAGTTAAACATAATATCATTTTATCAACAGGAAGATTCAATAAAGACTTACCGGAAAAAATTAAAGATAGACTGAGGGATAAAAAATTTTATATTACTGATGATGTTTACATATCGCAAAAAGATATTAGAGAAGTGCAATTAGCTAAAGGAGCTATTGCTGCTGGGGTAACCATGCTTCTTAAGCAAATAAATACAAGTATAGAAAATATAGATGAAGTGGTAATAGCGGGAGCCTTTGGATATCATATAAACCCTGAAAGCATAAAAACTATAGGACTTATTCCAAAGGGATTTAAGGGCGAAATTACTTTTGTAGGAAATTCCTCTATTGAAGGTGCAAGAATTGCACTAGTTAACAAGGAGAAGCTTAAAGAGATGAGCAAGATAAAGAAAAATGTAGAGGTTGTAGAACTCTCTACTAGAGAAGATTTTCAAGATAGCTTCATAAGTGCACTTAATTTTTAGTGCAGTAATATAAATTTTTAATAGCGTTATTATCCATTAAAGATGAAAAATTCAATAATATGGAGTACTGAATTACTTTAAACTTATAAAAAATTAAATTAAAAAGGAGATATAAACATGAGTGATTTAAAAGAAAATTTAATTAAAGAATTATCTGATTCAGTTGTTGAAATGGAAGAGGAAAAGGTTGTTGAGGTTGCAAAAATGTCCATTGAAAATGGAATTAGTGCTTATGATGCAATTGATAAAGGTTTAGCAGATGGAATGAATAGAGCTGGTGTGCTTTATGAGGAAGAAGAATACTATATTCCAGAATTATTAATGTGTTCAGATGCTATGTATGCTGGACTAGATGTTTTAAGACCTCATCTTGAAAAAAGGGATATTAATGATAAACATAAGGTTGTAATTGGTGTTGTTCAAGGAGATACACATGATATAGGAAAAAATTTGGTTAAAATAATGATGGAAACTGAAGGTTTTGATGTTATAGATATGGGTAGAGATGTGCCTCCTAGAGAATTTGTTAATAAAGCTAAGGAAGTTAAAGCAGATGTTATTGTTCTTTCTACCCTTATGACAACTACAATGGAAGGAATGGCTGAAGTTATAAATATCCTAAAAGAAGAAGGATTAAAAGATAAGATTAAAGTTATGATTGGTGGAGGTCCTATTTCTCAGAGTTTTGCTACTAAAATAGGTGCTGATGGATATACCACAGATGCTTCAAAAGCTGCAAAATTTGCTAAAGATTTAGTAATTACAATATCAAAGGGAGATAAAACAGCTAAGGATAATGACAGCACTTTAGTACAGGGGGCATAAAAGATGATAGATCAAATGACACCCATAGAAAGGGCTGTTGCATTAAGCAAGGGACAATTAGTAGACAGACTCCCTTGCAATCCTAATATAGCGAATGGAGTAGCTCGCATTCATGGATGCAAGATTTCAGAGTTTAATACAAATGGAAAAACTATTGCAGATGCACAAATTTCAGCATATAGACGATTTGGCATGGATGGAGTTAGAGTATTTACAGACTTATATGTTTGGGCAGAAGCTATGGGAGCAGAAGTTCATCTTCCAGAAGATAATACAGCAGATTTAGCAAGACCTGCAATAGATAATATTGAAGATATAAGTAAACTTAAAGTGGCAGATCCATTTAAAGATGGGAGACTTCCTGTTTTTGTAGATGCTATGAAATATTTAGTCGATGCACTCGGAAAAGAAGTGCCCTGTTCTGCTGGTGTTGTAGGACCTTTTTCAAATGCCTTCTTTTTAATAGGAATAGAAAAGATGACAAAGCTATTTTTTAAAAATCCAGAAGCCATACATAAGCTTTGTGAAATTTCCCTTCAAAGCTGTATTGAATATGCAAAAGTAATTATTGATTTAGGCTTGACTCCTACTATATCAGAACCATTAGCATCCTGTACTATAATAAATCCAAAACATTTTGAAACTTTCTGTTTTCCTTATTTGAAAAGACTAATTGAATTCATTCAATCAAGAGGGAAAGGAACAGTGCTTCATATATGCGGAAAGACAGAAAAAATTTGGCCGGCAATAGGTAAATTAGCGTCCTCAGGCGTAGCTGGTTTTAGTATGGACAATATGGTAAACTTGGCTGAAGCTAAAGCAGCATTAGGAGATAAAATGCGGATACTTGGTAATGTAGATCCATCTAATGTTATGTATGCTGGTACTCATAAGGAAATCAGAGATGCAGTTATTAATTGTGTGCTACAAGGGTATGATAGCCCAAAAGGGTATGCTATAATGTCTGGATGTAGTCTTCCAGTAGAGACACCACTGCAAAATATACAAATTATGATGGATACAGCTAGAGAAATTGGTTATCCTGTTGATATTGAAGAATTAAAGAATACTTTAAATTTTTTTGTATAATTTTTATCAATCTGTTGGAATAGTATTGTATTATTAATTCAATATGGTATAATACATTAAGTAAAGTTTATAATAGATTTATTTTAACTGTTATAATTTGGGGTTAATTTTATATTTAAATTAAAGAATAACTAATTCATTCATATCTTAATTACTTTTAAGCAGAGAGCCAAAATCTCTGATTTTGTGCGAATCGCTTACTCATTCGACAAAGGAGAAGGAGTTTCATTTTAAAATAGGAGATTATGTATATGAAAGAATTTAGTATTAACACAAATGTCTATTTTGGAGAAGGTTCTTTAGATAGACTAAAGGAGATTAAAAATAAAAGAGTATTAATTGTATGTGATAAATTTATGGAAACTTCAGGTGTGGCTGCAAAAATACAAGAAAAACTTGTTGATTGTGAAGTAGCTATATACAGCGATATTGTACCTGATCCATCTGTAGAGATTATTGCTGCTGGTATTCAAAAGTTACAAAGTTGTAATATACAAGTTATGATAGCTCTTGGTGGAGGTTCATCAATTGATGGAGCTAAGGCTATGAGAGAATATGCAAAAAAGTTACTGGGGGAGTGTCTTCTATAGAGGATTTCTACGCTATACCTACTACAAGTGGTACAGGCTCTGAGGTAACTGAATATGCAGTAATTACAAATAAACAAGAGGGATTAAAATATGCTCTTGCAGATAAATCTCTTCTTCCAACAGTTGCTATTTTGGATCCTGAACTGGTAAAAACTGTACCGAAGGCTATAACTGCTGATACAGGAATGGATGTAATTACACATGCTATAGAGGCCTATGTTTCAAAGAATGCCACTGATTTTTCAGATGCTCTTGCAGAAAAAGCTTTCACTTTAGCTTTTAGATTTTTACCACAGGCTTATGCTGATGGAAACGATATAGTAGCAAGAGAAAAACTTCACAATGCGTCATGCCTTGCTGGTATGGCCTTTAATGCAGCTGGACTTGGAATTACTCATAGTATAGCTCATGCTGTTGGTGGGAAATTACATATTTCTCATGGAAGAAGTAATGCTATTATACTTCCTTATGTCATTGAGTATAATGCTAATTTGAACAAATCGGCCTTTAGTACTGAATATGACATAGCAGCTAAAAAATATCAAAGACTTGCAAAACTATTGAAGTTACATGCACCAAATGTACATATTGGTGTTAATAATCTAATAAAAAGCATTATTGAACTTAAAAAGACATTGACGATTCCAACAACATTTAAAGAACAAGGTGCCGATATGAATTTGGCTCAAGCATCAAGAGAAGAAATTGTTAACGCGGCTCTTAATGATATATGTACAACAGCGAATCCTAGAGAAGCGACAAGAGAAGATTTATTAAAACTTTTGGATAAAGTTTTGGGATAAAAGATTGTATTTTATACCACCCATTTATGGGTGGTTTTTTTATATTTTTTCGAAAATATTGAAAAATTAGTTGAATTAAAATATAATTAAAAATATCACAAAATAAGGGGGATTTAGATGGGAAATGAATTGTATTCAATAGGAAAAGTCGGAGAAATATGCAAAATAACAAAAAAAGCACTAAGATATTATGACAAAATGGGTATATTATCTCCTGATAAAGTAGCAGATGAAAGCGGTTACAGATATTATGGCAAGAAAAATTTATTATCTGTGCCAATAATAAAATATTACAAACAGAGTGGATTTAAGCTAGAGGAAATGAGAGAGTTCTTAGAAGGAACAACTTATGATTTTTTTGATAAAAGCTTTAGAAAAAAGATTGATGAATTAAAAGAACTTGAGAGGGAAATAAATTTAAAAATAAGATCCGTTAAAGATTGGCATGACCTTATAGTTGAAGCACAGATGGTAATTGAAAATAATGTTAGCAATGTTGCTATAAAATATATAGATAATCGTACCTTAACCTTTTTAGATCAAGATTTTAAATATGATTATATGGATTCTATAATTAATATAGAGTTTAACAATTACATTGATAGAATAAATAATGCAATAACAGGTCCTGTAATTATATGTTTTCCGTCTTTCGAAGATAAAATTAATGGAAAATGTAGTAAGATGAAAATAATGCAGGAGACGATTTTAAAGTGTAAAGAGGAAGAAAGTATTGAATTTGGTGGCTGTATAGTAGCTGCTTGTTATCATATAGGAGCTCATGAAACAATTAATGAAACATATAAAAAAATACAGGCATGGACGGAAAAATATGGTTATATATGTTCTGAAGAGTCCTATGAAAGATATGTAACAGATTATTGGACAACTAAAAATGTAGATAAATTTGTAACGGAAGTTTTGATTAAAGTCAAGAGAGAAAATTAAGGTTATAATGATGCATAAAAAGTGCATGAAGGTTCCAACATTTTAATGTTGAAACTTTCATGCACTTTTTATGTTAACATTTTGGCATTGAAAACGTTGCCCCTAGGGGAAAGTATAAACGAATAATATGAGGATTATATTTACTTTAATGTAAAAATATTATAATGATATTGAATGAAAAAAATATTATTGGTATTGATATATTTTTGTATTTATCGTCTGAAGAACTGATATACCTAATTTTATGAAGTTTGAATTATATCTAAAATTATAAAATTTCAAACAATTATAAGTTTTTAAATTATATACAAATATTTTTGTAAATATATATTGACTTTACCCTATAGGGAACAGCCTATAATTTATTTAAGAGTAACATACCTACAAGATATAAAATGAAAAGTTTTCAATAGTTTAAAAATAAAATGTTCCCAAATTATAACAATTCTAAAATATATTCAGTTATAAATTTCTATTTAATTCAAAAAGTATTAAGCATATAAGCGAAAGGGGTTTTATTTCATGAAAGAAGTTTCCCAAAAGGTAAACTTAGAAGCAATTCGTGCAAAAACAAATTATCATCGGATTTCTTAAGAAAAGGTATTACAATTGCTCTTTTTTCAGGTCTTATGTACGGATTCTACTCAGCATTTTTGACACTAGGGATGACAAAAGGAGTTTGGGGTGACTGGTATGGTGCTAATACAGCAGGTTTATCAGCGTTAGTTATTACATATGTGCTTGGTGCTCTTGGTAGTGCTGTAAACGATACTTGTAGTGCTATTTGGGCAATGGGTTATGCAACTGTTAAAGGTAAGCTTGGAGATTTCTTTAGATGCCTTAAAACTAAGCCAGGTGCAGTAATGATATTAGCTGCTCTTATCGGAGGACCAATTTCAAGTACAGCTTATGTTGTAGCTTTAAAAATGGCTGGTTCAATTGTTATTCCAATTACTGCTCTTTGCCCAGCTATTGGTGCTATTCTAGGAAGAATATTATTTAAACAAGAATTAAACAAGCGTATGATGCTTGGTATTGGTATCTGTGTTTTATCTAGTTTCATGATTGGCAGCACTAGTATTAGTGGAGATGCCCCTAAGGGAATGTTCTTTGGACTTTGTATCGCATTTATTGCAGCACTTGGATGGGGATTTGAAGGTTGTGTGGCTGGATATGGTACATCTATGATCGACTCAGAAATCGGTATCACAATCCGTCAAGCAACATCAGGACTTTCAAATTTAATAATATTAGTACCTGTATTTGGAATGATATTTGGTGGTGGAATTAAATCTTCAGCTGGTTTAGCTGTTCAAGCATTTACAAGTGGACCTGCAATGATATGGTTTGTCTTAAGTGGTCTCTGTGCTTTTGTTTCCTACATGAGCTGGTATAACGGTAACAGTATGTGTGGTGCTGCACTTGGTATGGCTTGTAATGGTACATTCTCCTTCTGGGGTCCGTTTTGCTGCTGGATAGTTCTTGGAGTAATAAGTGGTATGGATGGATGGGCATTACCTCCAATCGTTTGGATTGCTGCTGTAACAATGATGTTCGGAATTCTTGTAATAGCTATGAATCCATTGGATTTATTCAGAAAGAAGGGGGTAGGAGCAAATGAAGCCGCTTAATTATGCAATTTTAAAATATTTTACAAAAGTTGATGAAGCTTGTGTGGATGACGTTATAAATGCTTTAAAGGGAGAGTATGGCAGCTTTAAGGCTTTAAATAAAAAAGCAGTGATAACAGCTTTAATGACAGCTGAAGCAAATGGCCTTATTGAAGAAACAAGATTTGAATTAGATGAAAATAAAGAGTTAAAGGTTTACTACCATGCACATGAAGAAGGTGCTGCTACTATAAACAAATATATTAAAGACTAAAATAGGTAGTAAAGTTTATTAAAAATGTATATGAGATGAGAATAGGGAAGGAGGACTTAAAAGTGAGATATTATGGAAATGAGGCTTTAGGTCTTGTAGAAACAATAGGATTAGTTCCTGCGCTTGAGGCTGCAGACAAAATGCTTAAAGCAGCTAATGTGGAATTAATTTCATATGAAAATGTTGGTTCAACGCTTGTAACTATTATGGTAAAAGGTGATGTAGGTGCAGTAAGAGCTGCTGTAGAAGCAGGTGCTGAGGCAGCGGCAGCTATTGGTAAATTAACAGCTCATAATGTTATGCCGCGTCCTATTAGAGCAGTTGGAGATATTGTTTCAGTACACGATATTGATTTATAAAAGATAGAAGGGAAAGGATATACATATGGCAAGATATGAAGCTTTAGGGTTAATTGAAACTTTTGGTTTGGTTTTTGCTTTAGAAGCAGCAGATGCTATGTGCAAAGCAGCAAATGTTGAACTTATAGGATATGAAAATGTTGCATCAGGATATATATCTGTATTAGTTAAAGGAGATGTTGGTGCTTGTAAAGCAGCTGTAGAAGCTGGTGTTGCAGCAGTTGAAGGAATGGAAGGTGGAAATCTTTATAGTTCCATAGTTATTCCAAGCCCACACCCAGATCTTGAAAAAATAATAAAAAGATATGCTATTACAAATCTTGTAACAGAATAAAACGTAAATTTTCCTAAAAGGAGGAGAGAAAAGTGAATATTATTGATAACGATTTACTCTCCATGCAGGAAGCCAGAATTCTTGTTGAAAATGCTCGTGAGGCGCAAAAAAACTAGCAACCTTCCCACAAGAAAAACTTGATGAGATAGTTGAAGCTATGGCTGAAGAGATTGAAAAGCATTTAATGGAACTTGCAAAAATGTCTAATGAAGAAACTGAATATGGAAAGTGGGAAGATAAGTATATCAAGAATCACTTTGTATGCAAGTATCTGAAAAGTAGACTTAAGGATATGAAATGTGTAGGTATCATTAATGAAGATAAAGTGAACAGTACAATGGATGTTGGAGTGCCAATGGGTGTTATTATAGCCTTTTGCCCATCAACTAGTCCTGTTTCTACAACTATATATAAGGCATTAATTTCAATTAAATCAGGAAATGCGATTATATTTTCACCTCATCCAAGAGCTAAAAATACAATTTTTAAAACAATTGATATTTTGATTAGAGCTGCGGAGAGAGCAGGACTTCCAGAAGGTACGCTTGCGTATCTACATACAGTAACTAAAAGCGGTTCATTAGAACTTATGAATCATAAAGATACTTCTCTCATAATGAATACAGGAGTTCCCGAAATGCTAAGAGCAGCTTATAAATCTGGAAAACCAGTAATTTATGGAGGCAATGGAAACGGTCCAGCCTTTATAGAACGTACAGCGGATATAAAACAAGCTGCAAAAGATATTATTGACAGCAAGAATTTTGATTATGGAGTTGTATCTGCCGCTGAACAATCAATTGTTGTTGACAGTTGTATCGTAGCGGAAGTAAAAGAAGAGCTTCAAAAGAACGGTGCATATTTTATGACAGAAGAGGAAGCGGAAAAGTTAGCATCTATATTCTTTTATAAAGATGGAAGCCCAGACTTAGAGATGATTGGAAAATCACCACAGTTTCTGGCTAAAAATGCTGGCTTTACTGTTCCAGAAGATACAAAGGTCCTTATCTCCAAGCAGAAATTTGTTTTTCAAAACAATCCTTACTCAAGAGAAAAGCTTTGTCCTGTACTAGCTTTTTATATAGAAGAGGACTGGATGCATGCTTGTGAAAAGTGTATAGAATTATTGCTTAGTGAGAGACAGGGACATACACTCATCATACATTCAAAGGATGAGGAAGTAATTCGTCAATTTGCACTAAAAAAACCTGTTGGAAGAGTGCTTGTTAACACTCCAGGAACTTTTGGAAGTATGGGAGCAACTACAAACTTATTTCCTTCAATGACTTTAGGCAGTGGTTCTGCAGGGGATGGAATGACTTCGGATAACGTTTCGCCTATGAACTTAATTTATCTGCGCAAAGTTGGATATGGAGTTCGCAGGGTAGAGGAACTTACTAAAACTATAAACACTGAAGGAAATAAATTAAATGCAAAAGATGAAGATAACCTTAAGTTATTAGAGAATGTCTTAAGGAAAATTATGAAGGACTTAAAATGAGCAGAGAACTCAAATCTTTGATTTGTAGTGAATCGCTTACTCATTCGACTAATAAGGAGAAGGAGTTTCATTTAAAAAATAAGTTAAAGAATGTGAGGTAATAAATTGGATATTCGTGATTTTTCAAATAAATTTATGGAAGCTACTAGAAACTTGTCTGAAGAAGAACGTGCTGGTTTAATGAAAATGTTTGAAAAAGTTTCTAAAGAAATAGTGAAAGAAGAACCAGCTCATACACATGTTGTAGTTGACAATAATGGTCAAATTCCTGATGGAATAACAGAACGTTTAGTTAAGTTAAAGGAAACTTATTTAAAACATGTTCCAACTATAACAACTCATCGTGCAAGAGCTATTACTGAAATAGCTAAAGAAAACCCTGGTATTCCTAAATCAGTTTTACGTGGTAAATGTTTTAAACACTGCTGCGAAACTGCACCACTTTTAATTCAAGACAACGAACTTATCGTTGGAGCACCAAATGGACAGCCTCGTGCAGGAGCATTTTCTCCTGATATAGCTTGGAGATGGATGGTAGATGAAATTGATACAATAGGAAATCGTCCACAGGACCCATTCTATATATCAGAAGAAGATAAGAGAGTTATGCGTGAAGAGTTATTCCCATTTTGGAAGGGAAAATCTGTTGATGAGTTCTGCGAAGATCAGTACCGCGAAGCTGGAGTATGGGAACTTTCAGGTGAATCCTTTGTTTCGGATTGTTCATATCACGCAGTAAATGGCGGAGGAGACTCTAACCCAGGATATGACGTTATATTAATGAAAAAAGGTATGCTTGATATAAAGAGAGAATCAGAAGAAAAATTGACTCACCTTAGCTATGAAAATCCAGAAGATATAGATAAAATCTACTTCTATAAGTCATTAATAGATACCGCTGAGGGTGTTATGATATACGCTAAACGTATGTCAGACTACGCAGCTGAGCTTGCTGCAAAGGAAACTAATCCTAAGCGTAAGGCTGAGTTACTAAAGATTTCTGAAGTAAATGCTAGAGTACCAGCACATAAGCCAAGTACTTTCTGGGAAGCAATACAAGCAGTTTGGACTATAGAATCCTTACTTGTAGTTGAAGAAAATCAAACAGGTATGTCCATAGGACGTGTTGACCAATACATGTATGAATTCTACAAAAATGATTTAGAAGCTGGACGTATGACTGATTTTGAAGCTTTTGAATTAGCAGGTTGTATGCTTATAAAAATGTCTGAAATGATGTGGATAACAAGTGAAGGTGGTTCTAAATTCTTCGCAGGTTACCAACCATTCGTTAATATGTGCTTAGGTGGTGTTACTAGAGAAGGTCGAGATGCTACAAACGAATTAACATACCTTTTAATGGATGCAGTTCGTCATGTTAAAATATATCAACCATCTTTAGCATGTCGTATACACAAAGGATCACCACAGAAATATCTTAAAAAGATAGTTGAAGTTATTCGTGCAGGTATGGGATTCCCAGCATGTCACTTTGACGATGTTCATATAAAAATGATGTTAGCTAAAGGTGTCTCTATAGAAGATGCAAGAGATTACTGCTTAATGGGCTGTGTTGAGCCTCAGAAGTCAGGAAGATTATATCAATGGACTTCTACAGGATACACTCAATGGCCTATATGTATAGAACTTGTGCTTAACCATGGTGTGCCACTATGGTATGGCAAGCAAGTATGTCCTGACATGGGAGATTTAAGCAGCTTTAAAACTTACGAGCAGTTTGAATCAGCTGTTAAAGAGCAAATTAAATATATTACTAAATGGACAAGTGTTGCTACAGTAATTTCTCAACGTGTTCACAGAGATCTTGCACCAAAGCCACTTATGTCTATGATGTATGAAGGCTGTATGGAAAAAGGTAGAGGAGTAGAAGCAGGTGGAGCTATGTATAACTTCGGACCTGGAGTAGTATGGAGCGGTCTTGCTACTTATACAGATTCTATGGCAGCTATAAAGAAGTTAGTATTTGAAGATAAGAAATACACTCTAGAAGAAATGAACGAAGCTTTAAAAGCTGATTTTGTTGGATATGAAAAACTAAGAAAAGATTGTTTAGAAGCACCTAAGTATGGTAATGATGATGATTATGCAGATTTAATTGCTGCTGATTTAATCAACTTTACTGAACAAGAGCACCGTAAATATAAGACATTATATTCAGTACTTAGCCATGGTACTTTATCAATCTCAAACAACACTCCATTTGGACAGTTAACTGGAGCTTCTGCAAATGGACGTAACGCATGGTTACCTTTATCAGATGGTATAAGTCCATCGCAGGGATCAGATTATAAAGGACCTACTGCTATAATTAAGTCTGTTTCTAAAATGTCTTGTGAAGATATGAATATAGGTATGGTTCATAACTTTAAGTTAATAGCTGGGCTTCTTGATACACCAGAAGGTGAACAAGGAATCATTACATTATTACGTAGTGCATGTGCACTTCAGCTTGGAGAAATGCAGTTCAACTATTTAGATAACAATACTCTACTTGAAGCTCAAAAGCATCCAGAACAATATCGTGATTTAATAGTTCGTGTTGCTGGATATAGTGCATTCTTTGTTGAGTTATGTAAAGATGTTCAAGATGAAATCATAAGCAGAACTGTGCTTACACACTTCTAAGCAGAGAACTCAAATCTTTGATTTGCAGTGAATTGCTTACTCATTCGACTGAAAGGAGAAGGAGTTTCATTTAAGGACATATATTAAAAATCAAGGTAAATAAAATTGGAGAATGAAGAATATGAGTAATGGAACTTTAGGTATAATCGAACGAAAAGCGACGATTTTTAATATACAAAAATACAATATGTATGATGGAGATGGAGTAAGAACTTTAATATTTTTTCAGGGTTGCCCTCTTAGATGTAAATGGTGTGCAAATCCTGAGGGATTAATTAAAAAACATAGGGTTATGCTTAAAAGTAATTTATGTGTTGACTGCGGGGCATGTGTTTCTGTGTGCCCTGCAGGGATACACACTATCTCCAAGGAAACCTTAAAGCATGAGGTTAACCATGATATTGGTTGTATTGGATGCGGTAAGTGTAAGGATGCCTGCCTTAAATCTGCTATATCGATAGTTGGAGAAGTAAAGACCATCTCTGAACTTTTAAAAATCGTAGAAGAAGATAGAACTTTTTATGAAATTTCTGGTGGTGGAGTTACATTAGGTGGCGGTGAAGTTTTAATGCAGCCTGAAGCAGCAAGCAGTTTATTGATGGCATGTAAGCAAGAGGGGATAAACACTGCAATTGAAACATGTGGTTACGCAAAACTGGAATCAGTACTTAAGGTCGCGGAGTTCACAGATTTATTCCTATTTGACATTAAGCATATTGATTCAGATAGACATTTTCAGTTAACTGGTGTGAGAAACGAATTGATTTTAGATAATCTTAAAGAATTACTTCGCCGCAAATATAATGTAAAAATTCGTATGCCATTACTTAAAGGCTTAAATGATCACCAAGAAGACATTGAGAGAACAATGGAATTTTTAAAGACATATAAAGATTACAGAAACTTTAAGGGAATTGATCTACTTCCATATCATAAAATGGGTGTAAATAAATACAACCAATTAGGAATGGAATATCCTATAAAAAATGATCCAAGCTTAACAGATGAAGATTTAGATAGAATAGAAAGCTGGATTAAAAAATACGATTTATCTGCAAAAGTAATTCGTCATTAAGCAGAGAACCAAAATCTATGATTTTGTGTGAATGGGTTAAGCAGATATCTCAAATCTTTGATTTGGTGATAGTCGCTTACACAGCGTGTACTCATTCGACAAAGGAGAAGGAGTTTCATTAAATAATTTTCAAATAGATAATTAAGATGGAAGGTAAGGTTTATGGGAGATTTTTCTGATAGAAATATACAGCGTATTATACAAGAGTCAGTTCCAGGGAAACAGATTACTATAGCTCATGTTATTGCATCGCCAATGCCTGATATATATGAACGTCTTGGAATTGATGAAAGGGGAGCAATAGGCATTTTAACTCTTTCTCCCTATGAAAGTGCTATTATTGCAGCAGATATTGCTACAAAGGCTTCTGATGTACAAATCGGATTCCTTGATCGGTTTACAGGTTCTGTTGTAATAAATGGTGATGTTCAAAGTGTTGAAACAGCACTTTGCGCAGTAAATGATACGCTAAAGAGTATGCTTGGATTTACTCCTGCTCCCATTACAAGAACATGAGAAAAAAACGCATAATGGTAATTGGACCTTCAAGATGTGGTAAAACTACATTAGTTAATGCATTAAATGATTATGATGGTCCATTAAGGCGAACACCAGATTTAATTTATGGTAAAAATACCATTGATGTTCCAGGCTCCTATTTAGAGAATACATGGATGTATAAACATATAATTGCAGCATCCCAGGATGCATCTCATGTACTTATATTGATTGATCAATCCAATTGTACAGAAATATACTCTTATGGATTTGCAAAATCTTTTAGATGTCCTGTAATTGGAGTGATAACAAAGTGTGATTTAATGCCTGAAAATGAAGAGAAATCTTTGAGACAGTTAAAGAATATAGGAGTAACGGAACCATATTTTCATATTAGTTTTAAAGTGGGAACAGGAATTGATGCCTTAAAGAAGTATTTATTTGAAAAAGGTAAGGAGTAAAGGTCGATGATCAAATTTATTACCGAAGAGTATTTAAGAGATTTATATAGAAAAGAACCTTTTAATACCTACAAATTACAACAGGGACAGCGGCTTACACCTGGAGCAGCTCAATATTTGTCTGATAAAAGGATAAAAATTACTGATGATTCAAAACCAAAAGAAAAGAATCAGACAAAAACTGTAAAGGCGGTAGAAAGCATAAAAGAAGAGGAAAACAGTAACTTAATTTTAAAAAAGAAGCTTTGTTGTAAATTGAAATCTATAGAGGCAGCATTCCTTGTTACTAGTAGTGAGATATTAAAAGGAGATATTGTTCTAGCACAAAATATTATAACTTTGGGCAGAAAAATATCAAATATTAGAAATGTTGTGAGTGGAATGGGTACTCTTGAACCTATTTATTGTAAAGAGTGTACAGGCATAAATTCATTAAATTTTACAACTGAACTCCAAGATTGTTTTGAAATAACAGAATTCCATATGCAGCTTGAAAAAGGCACTGATATATTAAAATTGCATACACTTCGCTGTGCTTTGAGGGAATTACAGTTTGAAATAATGGATACTTACCAAAATGATGATGACAGTTTAAAAAATAAAATTGATGAAAATCTTAATTCAATAATTAATTCGCTGTCTCAATTGATTTGTTCAGCAGTGGGAGGAAAAGAATGTCAGAGAAAAATTTAACTTTTGAATATTGCGATAGAATGATTCAGAAGTTTGAAGAAGTTGTAGAAAAACCAATTCTTAATAAATCTTCTGTTTATTATACAGGTGTAGACCTAGGTACTGCATGTGTGGTACTGGCAGTTTTAGATGAAAACTATGAGCCTGTTGCAGGCGCATATAGGTATGCAGATGTAGTGCGTGATGGTATGGTTGTTGACTATATTGGAGCAGTTAGGATTGTTAGAGAGCTTAAACAGGAAATTGAGGAAAAACTTAATACTGAACTTCTTTATGCTGCTGCTGCAATTCCACCAGGAACAGACGCCTTAGATTCTGGAGCAATTAAAAATGTAGTTCAGGCTGCGGGATTTGAACTTACATGTCTTTTAGATGAACCTACTGCTGCTAATAATGTACTTAAAATTAAAAATGGTGCAGTGGTAGATGTTGGCGGTGGAACAACAGGAATATCAATTTTAAAAGACGGAAAAGTTATACATGTCGTTGACGAACCTACAGGTGGAACTCATTTTTCATTAGTTCTTTCAGGTGCATATGGAATGCCTTTCAATGAGGCAGATAAATTCAAAAGAGATAACAAGAACCATAAAGAAATTTTACCAATATTAAAACCAGTAGTGGAAAAGGTAGCATCAATTATTAATTATAATATTAAGGATTATGATGTGAAAGAAATTTCCTTAGTAGGTGGTACTTGCTGCCTTACGGGAATTGAAGAAATTATTGGAAAACAGACAGGAGTATATACTCATAAACCTAAGAATCCTATGTTTGCCACACCACTTGGAATAGCATTAAGCTGTACTCAGGATATTATAGAGTAATAAGGAGGGAGTTTAAAAGTGGATTTTAGAATTATAAAATCACCTTCCCCAAGCACTAAAGATATTCTTAGAAGAAGAATGGGTGGAAATTGTAAAACGGACTTAGACAGCAGTGATGCAATAGGACTTGTACAAGGCAAACTTATTGATATGATTTATGCTGCAGATATTGCTGAGAAAGCTGTTGGAGTTACCGTTGAAGATATTAGAGGATTATGCCCTCAGCATATGGTTCTAATTGGGATTTTTGGTGACACAGCATCCGTTGAAGCTGCATTAAATGAGATTAAATTAAAAATGAAAGAGGTAAAAGCAATATGATAGCAGCAAGACTTATTGATACTGTATGGGCAACTAGAAAAGCAGAAACACTTAATGGGCTTAAATTTATGCTTGCAGAGGAAATTGGTGGAACAGATTCAGGAAGAAGATTTATTGTTGTGGATAACATTAGTGCTGGTATCGGTGATAGAGTTATAGTTACTACTGGATCTTCTGCTCGAAGAATGTTAGGAAATGACGATATTCCTGTAGATGCAGTTGTTGTTGGAATAATTGATGCAGATTGTAATTTTGGATAAGTTCTGTATTCATAAGAATTAATAATTCCTATGGATCATAGAGAACTGCAAGGGAGGTAAAAATGAATCTTCTTGAAATGGTGAGAGAAGCCGGCGTTATTGGTGCAGGTGGTGCAGGGTTTCCTACACATGCAAAGCTAACATCAAAATCGGAATATATACTTCTTAATGGAGCTGAGTGTGAACCTTTGCTGCGGGTGGATCAGCAGTTGATGGAGTTGTTTCCAGATGAAATAATTAAAGGATTTGAAGCAGCGGGAATATTAGTTGGAGCTAGAAAAGCTCTCATAGGTATTAAAGGAAAGCATAAAAAAGTGATTTCAATTCTGAAAGAAAGGATTGAGGCACTGCGGGTAGGCGATTTTGTTGAAGTAAAAGAGCTTCCAGATATTTATCCAGCAGGTGATGAACAGGTTCTGGTTTATGAACTTACAGGCAGAGTTGTTCCTGAAGCAGGTATTCCAATCCAGGTTGGATGCGTAGTAGTGAATTCAGAAACGGCATTAAATATTTACCATGCTTCCAAGGGAGAGCCGGTTACAGAAAAATATATCACAATTGCAGGAGATATTCCTAAACGATTGACCGTAAAGGTACCGATAGGAACACCTATTATAGATGTGTTAAAGCTTAGCGGAATAGAAAATTTTGATAACTATGCAGTTATTGATGGCGGACCTATGATGGGACCTGTGATGAGTAGTATAGATGGGTATATTACAAAGAAAAATAAGGGATTTGTAATTTTGAAAAAACAGCATTTTCTTATTCGTAGGAAATCTATGAATATAGAACAGACAAGAAGAGTAAATAGAGCTTCCTGTGAACAGTGCCGTATGTGTACAGATATGTGTCCTCGTTATCTTATTGGACATAATGTGCAGCCTCACAAGATGATGAGAGCTTTAAATTATGCATTAACAGATGTTGAAGAGCAGAAGAGTGCACAGCTATGCTGTCAATGTAATTTATGTGAATTGTTTTCATGTCCAGCAGGGCTTTATCCTAAATCTGCAAATCTCTATTTTAAAGGGAGATTGGCAGAACAGAATATAAGGTATAAACCGATGAAGTCAGAGTTCACTGCCAGCAAAAATCGTGAATATAGGTTGGTTCCAAGTAAGCGCCTTATAGCTAGACTAGGTTTGCATGATTTTGATGAGCCAGCTCCTATGATGGAAGTTGAAATAAAGCCTGAATTGGTGCATATTGCAAGGAGACAGCATGTAGGAGCACCTGCAGTGACTGTTGTTAATGCTGGTGATCATGTGGAGTTGGGACAGATAATAGGGAAAATTCCTGAAGAAAGTTTGGGTGCTGCAATTCACGCAAGCATTTCAGGAACTGTTGCGGAAAGTGGAAATGATTTTATTACTATAAGGAGGGACTGATATGGCGAA
Source organism: Clostridium sp. OS1-26 (assembly GCF_030915445.1). GTDB lineage: Bacteria > Bacillota > Clostridia > Clostridiales > Clostridiaceae > Clostridium_AM. Next base: position 4,589,891 of record NZ_CP133264.1, on the reverse strand, counting down.
AGCAATAGGAATGGTTGAATTTACAAGTATTGCACGTGGTATATATGCAGCAGATCAGATGGTAAAAACCGCTGATGTGGAAATAGTAGCAGCTAGCTCTGTTTGTCCAGGTAAATATATTGCTATCATTCAAGGTGATGTTGCAGCGGTTCAGGATTCAGTCAGTGTTGGTGAAAGGTTGGCAGAAGAATTCTTGATTGATTCTATTATTATACCAAATGTCAGTCCTGAAGTATTCCCAGCAATAACAGGTGCAACAATGCCAGATAGAATTCAGGCTTTAGGAATTATAGAGTTTTTCTCCTTAGCAACTATGGTTATTGCTGCTGATGCAATTATGAAAGCTGCTGAATTACAGCCTTTAGAACTTCGCTTAGGAACAGGGCTGGGCGGTAAGTCGTTTTTCACCTTTACTGGAGATGTGGCTGCAGTTCAAACCGGTGTTGAAGCAGGAAAGGCTATTGCAGAACAAAAAGGTCTGCTGGTAAATGCTGAAGTTATACCTTCGGTGTCCGACAGATTGATAGAATCTCTGTTCTAATAAGCAGAGAACTCAAATCTTTGATTTGCAGTGAATCGCTTACTCATTCGACGAAAAGAGAAGGAGTTTCATTTATATAATGAAAGGAAGTGATAAATTGAAAAAATTAATATGTGCAAAAGATATTGAAGCATTAATATTAAAGGGAGAAAAAGTATTTTGTGTAGATGGTAGCGAAATAATTACGCCATCAGCTCAAGACCTTGCAAAAAACAACGGAATAGTATTTACTACAAAAGCTTTAGAACCTAAAGTACAGCAGGTTGATGCTAAAAAACCTCTAAGCATAGAGGGAATGGACAGCGAAATGATGATTAACATCTTTAAAGCAATGATGGACAAAGGTCTTTTAGAGCAAATGCTTGAATGCTTAAAAGGAAAGAGTCTTCCATATGAAGCTGATAAGGATTCTAGTGGACTTAAAGTTGTTAGAGGAAACTCAGTGAAAATGGATGTATTTGATACTGGTAATCCAGATAACAAAGTTTATTTTCAAGAACTAGTGAGTAAAGAAGAATCAAAAATGAGTGCTGGATTTTTAATTATTGAAAATTCAAAGTTTGATTGGGAGTTAACTTACGAAGAACTTGACTATGTTATTGAGGGAACTTTAACAGTAGAAATCAATGGGAAGACATATACAGCTCATGCTGGCGATGTGTTATTTGTACCATCTGGTTCTAAAGTAGTTTGGGGTTCACCAGATAAAGCTAGGGTGTTCTATGCAACTTATCCAGCAAACTGGGCGGATCTTTTATCCGATAACTAACCGCTCTAATATTTCCTCGCACTCTGTGAAAGCGACTATCACCAAATCGGAGAATTTGGGATATCTGCTTTTCTCCAAGAGGGAGTAAAGAGCGGCTACGCCCCTGGATTCGTTCGACTAAGAATCAGATGAGGTTGAAACCGCACCTGATTCAAGTCTTAACTTCATAGAAGACTAGGAGGATAAACCTATGCAAGCGCTTGGTTTAATAGAAACAAAAGGATTACTTGCGGCTATTGAGGCAGCTGATACGATGGTGAAATCAGCAGATGTAAGTATTATTGAAAAAACCTATGTAGGTGGCGGTCTTGTTACAATTTCAATAACAGGTGATGTAGGTGCAGTACAAGCATCTATAGAAGCTGGAGCAGCAGCTGTTAAAAAACTCCATGAAGAATTTTTAGTTTCACAGCATGTAATTCCACGTCCTCATCAGGAATTGGAAAGTATAATTGGACCTAAAAGCCCAGAGGACTCAGTATCTAGTGAAGATATAGATAATAAAGATGTAGAAAATGAAGACAGCCTAGATGATATAGAGGAAGCAAAAAACATAGAAAATGAAGGCAGCATAGATGAACAAGATGTAGAAGAAACAAAAGATGCAGAAGTAGAAGATGTAGAAAAAGCTGAAGATAATATTGAAAAAGATCAAGATACTTTAGATTCAGATAAAATTCATAGGGTAAATTTAGATAATCTACATAAAGATGATGTAGATGAGTTAGTAAGCAAAAATGGTATAGAGGAAGCTCTTTTCATGTTATCTAAGTTAAAAGTTGTTAAACTTAGAAATCTAGCTCGTGAATACAAAGATTTTGTAATTACAGGCAGAGCAATTTCAAAGGCAGATAAAAATTTATTAATTGCTAAATTTAAACTATATTATGAGAAAAAATAGCTATTGTTAAGGCTACGAAAGGAAGTATGAAACAATGGAAAACTTTGATAAGGATTTACGCTCAATACAGGAAGCTAGAAATCTTGCTAGGCTTGGAAAAGTAGCAGCTAATAAAATTGCTGATTATACTGAAGAGCAAATTGATAAAATTTTACGTAATATGGTTAGAGTTGCAGAAGAAAACGCTGTTTGTTTAGCTCAAATGGCAGTTGAAGAAACAGGTTTTGGTAAAGTTGAAGATAAGACTTTCAAAAATCAGTTAGCATCTACAATACTATATGATTCAATTAAAGATATGAAAACTATCGATGTAATTAAAGAAGACGAAGTAAATAAGCTTATAGAGCTTGCTGAACCAGTTGGTTTAGTTATGGGTATAGTACCTTCAACAAACCCAACTTCTACTACGATTTTCAAAGCTATGATTTCAATTAAGTCCCGTAACGCTATAGTGTTCTCACCACATCCATCTGCTGCAAAATGTACAATTAAAGCAGCTCAGTTGATGCATGATGCAGCTGTTGCCGCTGGTGCACCAGAGAACATTATAACTGCAGTAAGTATTCCAACAATTGGAGCTACAAATGAACTAATGAAGAGCAATGAAGTTGCTATAATAATAGCTACAGGTGGTCCAGGAATGGTTAAAGCTGCTTACAGTTCAGGAAAGCCAGCTCTTGGTGTTGGTGCAGGAAACTCTCCAGCATACATAGAAAGAACTGCTGATGTAGAAAAAGCTGTTAGAAACATTATGGCAAGTAAGACTTTCGATAATGGTACAATCTGTGCTTCAGAGCAATCAATAATCTGTGAAGAATGCAACGAAGCTAGAGTTATTGAAGAGTTCAAAAAGCAGGGTGGATACTTCATGACAAAAGAAGAAACTGATAAAGTTTGTAGATTGTTATTCAAAAATGGACATGCTATGAACGCTAAGTTTGTTGGAAGAAGCCCACAAGTTATTGCAAGTGCTGCAGGAATTAGTATTCCAGAAGGAACAAGAGTACTTATAGGAAGACAAAATGGAGTAGGAGAAGGTAATCCATTATCCTTCGAAAAACTTACAACAGTTCTTGGCTTCTATACAGTAAAAGATTGGCATGAAGCATGTGAGTTAAGTATTGCATTACTTCAAAATGGAATTGGTCACACAATGAGTCTTCATACTGAAGATAGAGATATAGTTATGAAGTTTGCTAAAAAGCCAGCTTCACGTATTCTTGTTAATACTGGTGGTACTCAAGGTGGAACAGGTGCAAGCACAGGACTTAACCCTTCCTTCACTTTAGGCTGCGGTACATGGGGAGGAAGCTCAGTATCTGAGAACGTTACTCCAGAACACCTTGTAAACATTAAGAGAGTTGCTTATGGTATAAAAGATTGTGCAGCATTAGCGGCGAATACTCCAGCCACAAACTGTGCAAAAACTACTGAATGTTATATTGGAGCTCAAAACTCATTTATGAACATGAGCCCAGCTCAAATTGCAGCGGCTGCAGCAGCTTTAACTAAGGCTAATGACTGTGGTAAAAACACTAATACTTGCGCTAGCAATGAAGGTTTAAAAAATGATGAAATTGCAGACTTAGTTAACCAAATAGTTGCCGCTATTAAGGGGGCAAACTAATGGAAAATTATGAAGCAGTATTAAAGCTTTTACTAGAAGCTGTAAAAGCTAATGGAGCAAATACTGTATCTCAGGTAAATTTATCTGAGATTCCAGTAGGGGTTTCTAATAGACATTTACATCTTTCAGAAAAGGATTTAGAAGCTCTATTTGGTAAGGGCTATCAGCCTGTGAAACTTAAAGATCTATCTCAACCTGGACAATACGCTTGCAAGGAAACTGTAACAATTTGTGGACCAAAAGGTGCAATTGAAAAAGTTAGAATTCTTGGACCTGTAAGAAGTAAGACTCAAGTTGAAGTATTAGCTGGAGACTGCGTTAAACTTGGAACAGTTCCACATGTAAGATTGTCTGGAGATTTAAGCAGAACAGCTGGAGTTACATTAGTTGGACCAAAAGGTTCTGTTCAAATTGAAGAAGGATTAGTAGTTGCACAAAGACATATTCACATGACACCTGAAGATGCTAAAAATTTAGGAGTACATGATGGAGAGGTAGTATCAATAAAGTTTGATGATTTAAGAGGTGGAATATATAGCAATGTAGCTATTAGAGCTAATGATGAATCAAAGCTTGAATGCCATCTTGATATCGAAGAAGCTAATGCAATGGGCATTAACTCAAAATCAAAAATAACAATAGTAAAATAAAAAACTAATAAAAATAAAAGTTTATAATTAAAAATTAAAATATAAAAATAAAAGATATTTAGGAGGATTTTAAAATGAAATATGATGCATTAGGAATGATCGAAACTAAAGGATTAGTAGGAGCTGTAGAGGCAGCAGATGCTATGGTTAAGGCAGCAAACGTATATTTAATAGGTAAAGAATATGTTGGAGGCGGACTTGTAACTGTTATGGTTAGAGGCGATGTTGGAGCTGTTAAAGCTGCTACAGATGCTGGTGCTGCTGCTGCACAACGTGTTGGAGAATTAATATCAGTTCACGTTATACCAAGACCACATTCAGAGGTTGAAGTAATTCTTCCATCAAATAAAGAAGTTGCAAAATAAGATTTTAATTAAACAATCAAAATTTTTATAAAAATGAGGCTGTCCCATTAAGAATAAATACTACAATATATTGTGTTAATTTTAAATTTGAAAAGCACTATGTTGTATTTTAATTCCTTAGTGAGACAGCCCCATTTTTATATCTTATAGGAAGTTAAAAATATTTTAGAAGTTTAAGTAATAGCAAAGGAGATGTGTGTATATATGATAGAGGAATTTGAAAAGTATCTGCTATACAAGGAGCATAAAAGTTTAAGTACAGTTAAGACATATTCAAGATGTGTTGAACAATTTATAAATTGGTACTATAGCGGCAAAAATGAAGAAATTTCGAAATTGGATAGGGAAATGAGTAAAGAGTACAAAGACTATTTAGTGCTCGTAGAGAAGCAAACAGCGCAGACTATAAATGTTAAACTCTGTGCATTAGCTATGCTTAGTAGGTTTTTCTATCATAAAAATCCGCCTAGGAATTATATTGTAAGAAAAAAATATAATAAACGTATTATTAATTGCTAAAATGTCCATTCGAATAAAGAAAAGCATGTAGTCTTTGCTTTAAACTACATGCTTTTACCTTCAATTACATCTCTATCTTAACCTTATACTCCTTAAGCGAGGGGTTAAACTGAATCAAATAAGCTAACAACTGAAAATCTCTCATAAGCTGGCCAAACCAAGGAGATTTATATGTTTTTTATAACAGAGAATGGCTCAGGATGTATGAGAACATAACTGTTTGGAAAAACATGTTTTATATCTCTTTCTATATGACTGCATATATTATGAGCCTGAGTCAATGAGTAACTTTCATTAAGCTTTAAATGAATGTCAATCTCTTTTTTCGGACCGCTTTTTCTTGTCCTTAGTCTATGATAACCTTTAATTTCATCATGTGAAGTAATGATTTCTAATATTTTATTTATATCTTCATCTGGAAGTCTGCTATCCACTAAGTCTTTTAGAGACTTTCTAGTTAAATCAATAGAAGTTTTTATAATCAAGAAAGCTACAAATATTGCAGTTAAGGAATCTATAATTTTTAGCCCCGTTAACTTAACTACAAGAAGGCCTAAAAATACTCCTGCAGTTGTTATTACATCCGTTAAAAGATGTAGTGCATCAGCTTCTAGTGCAATAGAATCGGTTTTTCTTGCTACATTTATTAACTTAGTAGATATTAAGAGGTTAACTATAGATGAAATAAACATTACCACCAAGCCTAATCCAACACTATCTATTGATGACCCATCTATAATTTTCTTTATTGCTTCTATAATAATAAAGGCAGCAGCGAAAAATATCAAAATGGCTTCCGCAAATCCAGATACATTTTCATATTTACCATATCCAAAAGGATGCTCATCATCTTCTATTTTTGATGCTTTTCTTATAGAAAAAAACGCTATAAAGCTAGCTAACAAGTCAATTGAAGAGTGAATAGCTTCTGATATAACACTTATAGAGCCTATAAGTATACCGGCAGTGAGCTTAAATATAATAAGTAAAGAATTTGATATAATAGATAAATAAGCAGCTTTTTCTTTGTCCATTTAATTATTGCCTCCTAAAGTTCAGTATTCCTAGTTATGTTTAATAATATCTAATTATTGAGAATCTTTGATAACAGTTTTAGTTTTATAAAAATACATTTATTATAATAATATAATATGTTCAATTGATAAATATGTGATAAATTCTAAGCTTATGCAGGCAACAAATTAGCTTATTTATCTAAGAAATTACTGAGAATTTAATTATCAAATGATAATTAAGAATAATTAACTTTGTATATCAATAGCATATAATATTAATTATCAGCTAATATTAATTATATGATTTTTCTATAAATTTGTTCTTGTTATTATATGATAGATGTCAGTATAAGTACTTAATTAAAAACACCAATATAGTTTATTTAACTTAACTAAAATCATTCATAATTATTATATTGTTAAGTTAGAAAATTTTTTAAAACAACATATTGAACTTTGGCATAATATGTTGTATATTTAGTATGTAAGCGCTAACATATTTTGAATATAAAATAATACTGATAGCTTTAACAAGTTAAATAAATTGTTAATTCATTTTGATACAATTTAGCAATGAAAATAAAAAAGTTAATATATAAAGATATAAAGCCAAATGTGAATTTACTTAAATTCACATTTTATAATAAGCATTGTGAAAGCGATTTCACATATTACGTATGAACAACATGTATGATTTAAAATTATATATAGTAAAATTTTAAAAAATAAGGAGGTGAAATACTGATTTTTAAAATAATATAATTAATTTAAAAATCAGTAAGAGATATGGTAGATAGAGTTATATGGATAGTGCTAGACAGTGTTGGCATGGGTGAAATGTATGATGCTGATAAATATGGTGATATTGGCTGTAATACAATTGGAAATGTATCAAAGGTACTAGGAGGATTAAAACTTCCTAACTTAGAAAAACTAGGACTTGGAAATATTGATAATATAAAAGGAGTTAATAAGGCAGAAAGTTCATTAGGTTGTTATGCTCGCTTAGCTGAAGCATCAAACGGAAAGGATACAACAACAGGGCATTGGGAGATGGCAGGTGTAGTATCAAAACAACCTTTTCCAACATATCCCAATGGATTTCCAAGAGAAATTGTTGAAGCCTTTGAAAGTGCCATTGGAAGAAAAATGATAGGTAATAAGCCTGCCTCAGGAACTGCAATATTAGACGAGCTTGGTGAAGAACATATGAAGACTGGCTATCCTATAGTTTATACATCAGCAGATAGTGTATTCCAGATTGCTGCCCATGAAGATATTGTACCTCTTGATGAGTTGTATAAAATGTGCGAAACAGCAAGAAAAATGCTTAAAGGTGAACATGCAGTGGCTAGAGTAATTGCTAGGCCATTTATTGGACAACCAGGTAGCTTTTCAAGAACTGCCAATAGAAGGGACTTTTCATTAATACCGCCACATGATACTCTGCTTGATGTTCTAAAAAATAATGATTTGCATGTAATGGCCGTGGGAAAAATAGAAGATATATTCTGTGGTAAAGGTATTACAGAAGCAATTCATACAAAAGATAATATGGATGGAGTAGATCAAACCTTAAATTATATGAAGCAAAATAAAAGAGGATTGATATTTACAAATCTAGTTGACTTTGATATGAAGTGGGGACATCGTAATGATCCAGAAGCTTATGGGAAAGGCTTAGAGGCTTTTGACTCAAGACTTCCAGAAATACTTAAAGAAATGAGAGATTCAGATATTTTGATGATCACTGCTGATCACGGTTGTGATCCTACTACACCAGGAACAGACCATACGAGAGAGTATGTACCTTTTATAGCTTATGGTAAAGCTTTAAGATCCAATACTAACCTTGGTACAAGAAGTAGCTTTGCTGATATTGGGCAAACTATTGCTGAAATTTTTTCTTTAGGAAAAATTAAAAATGGAGAAAGTTTTTTAAAAGAAATTTTAAAATAAAATTTAATATTAAGGAGTAGATGACATGAGTTATGAATTAAAAATTAAAGAAGCAGCAAATTTTATTTTAGAAAAAACAAAATATAAGCCGCAAATAGGCCTTATTTTAGGGTCAGGTCTTGGCGCAATTGCAGATCAAATAGAGAATCCAGAATTTTATCCTTATAGTGAATTACCTCACTTTCCAGTATCAACTGTTCAAGGACACGCTGGTCGTTTAGTTGTGGGAACTTTAGAAGGAAAAACAGTGGTAGCTATGCAGGGAAGATTCCATTACTATGAGGGATATGATATACAAGAAGTTATATTTCCAGTTCGTGTTATGAAGGCACTAGGCATTGAAACTTTAATTGTTACAAATGCTGCTGGTGCTGCAAATACAGATTTTAAGCCTGGAGATCTAATGATTATAAAGGATCATCTCAACCTATCAGGAACTAATCCATTAATAGGCAAAAACTTAGATGAATTTGGTCCTCGTTTCCCTGATATGTCAAATGCATATAATAAAGATTTAAGAAATAAGGTTAAGGGTATAGCTGAAAAGTTAAATATACCAGTTCAAGAGGGAGTATATGCTTGGTTTAGTGGACCTACTTATGAAACACCTGCTGAAGTAAGAATGGCACGTATTTTAGGTGCAGATGCAGTTGGTATGTCAACTGTTCCAGAGGTAATTATAGCAAACCACAGCGGAATAAAGGTTATAGGTGTTTCCTGTCTTACAAATATGGCAGCAGGAATATTAGAGCAACCTTTGAGTCACACTGAAGTAATGGAAACTTCAGAAATAGCAAGAGAAAAGTTCATCAACCTTATGAAAAATATCGTAAGAGAAGTATAATCATTATTTAAAATGGTCACTTTGGTTAATAATGTAAAGTGGCCATTTTAAAAGCTTTATCCGATGACTACCCGCTCTAATACTCCCGCTTCTCCAAGCGGGAGTAAAGAGCGGCTACGTCCCTGGATAACGATTTCTAAGCATCAGGTGGAGTTAAAACTCCATCTGATGTCAAGAACTCTGTTTATATAATAATCAGTAATTATATTGAATATATTAATGTACAGTTATAAATGAGGAGGAAAAATGAATTCAAGAGAGAGAAATAGTATTTTTATAGCAGATTTCATTGTACCATTTTTATCAATATTCGGTGTAGTTATGTTTTTCCCAATATTGCCTACTCTTCAAAAGATATTTGGTGTTACAATAAGTCAGGTTTCATGGTTACCAAACATAGGATACTTAGTGATGATTTTGTTTTCTCCAGTAGTAGGCTCTCTTATAAAGAAAACTGGAACAAAACCGTTGCTATTAACATTTGTATTCTTATGGATACTTGGAATTTCCGTAGAAATACTTTCAATAACTATAATAAAATATCCTTTATTTGTATTTGGAAGATTTATTGAAGCTTTAGGAGAGGCAGCATTTTTTCCATTAGTATTATCAATGAGTAAAGTTGCTTTAAGTAGCGAGGATCAAAAGAAAAGTTCAACCATTTTAGAGATTGGAGCTGCAGCTGGTGGACTTGTTGCCGCAATGATAACAGGAAGCTTTATTAATGAACCGATAAAGCTATTTTTAATACCAATCACTATTGGAATAATAGTATGGTTTTTCATCCTAATAAGTATTAAAAATGCTCACGAAAAGGTTGAAGAAAATTCTATTAGTGAAGATGTACCTAAGGATAATAAAAAGATATATATTAGCTTAGTATTGATGATATTTTCAGCACAAGCTATTTTTGGATCTATTCAGGTTTATTTAGCTTACTATATGGAAAGCTTTAAAGCTATCGGAAGTACTGGAAGAGTGCTATCCTTGGAGCAAATATTAGGTGTAGTTGGAACTATACTACCAGTAATTTTACTTAGAAAACTTTCATTTAAGGCAATAAGAAATTGTGTATATATCATATTTATAGTATCCGCCGTTGGAATCGCAATGCATTTATCACTAGGAATATCTATATTATTCTTAGCTCTTACAGCCCTATTTGTAGGAATAGCTTTCTCAACTTTAAATATTTTTCTTGCAAAATCAATTCATAGAAATGTTTCTAGGAAAATGTCGCTATATACAGCAATAAGATTCTCAGGTGGATTCCTAGTATCCCTTTTATGGGGAAGACTTATTGAACTTTATGCGGTTAGAGGATTTGATTATTCTGCAACCTTTAAAATTTTATATTTTAGCATGGCTATTTTTGCGCTTATTATAGTTGTAGTTTCTATGACTTTACAGAAGGACGAAAAAATGCTAGAAGAAACACTAAAAGAGTAGGAGTAAGGTGATAAATTCACTTTACTCCTATTAGGCATCTTTGACTTGTTATTTTCTTTTAGATGCCTTATTTAAAGCAATAATCCAAGCTTAAAGCCTATTTTATATCCAACAACACCTATTACAATTGACATTAATATATAGATAAATGCATTAAGTTTTTTATTACTTTCAAACAGATTAAAGCCTTCATACATAAATGTAGAAAATGTAGTATAAGCTCCGAGAAAACCATCTCCTAAAAATATATACATATTTTTACTTGCGCCAGCACTGCTTAATATTCCAAGTAGCAATGCTCCACTTATATTTATGAAAGCAGTTCCCAGCGGAAATTGCCTTTTACAGTGAGTAGATATAAATTTCCCTAGAGAATATCTTGTTATACTTCCCAATATTCCTCCAGTTCCAACTAATAAAAATTCCATAATTAACACCTCTTAATAGTACCTATTTTACTCATACTTATAAGCTTTTTTAGTTATTAATTTATATACAAACTCTCTTGCAACTACTACACCTAGATAGGCTGCAGCTATGCCAAGAAATACCGAATTTGTAAGATAGGTTACAGCGGAAAAATAATAGCCCTTATCTAAAAGTGTTACAGCTTCTTTACACATAGTTGAAAAAGTAGTGTATGCACCTAAAAAGCCAGTGCAAATTCCAAGCCTTATGTCTGAATTTATTTCCCAAACTTCTAATGCAGTTGTAGTTATTAATGCAAGAAGAAAACTTCCTATTACATTAATAAAAAGTATATTAAGGGGAACAATTTCTTTATAATTTTGTATTGGAACAGTTTTTATATAAAGTCTTAAAATAGCCCCAAAAAACCTCCTAATCCTATAAAAATATATTTTCTCACTTTATACATCTCCTCTTCATGCTTAGTATAACAAAAAACTCCTACTTTAATTCAGAATTAAAGTAGGAGCCATTAGCTTCCGCGATTAAAGGTGAGCTCCATCACCAAAAGTATTATACTATACTTTATACTATAAATACAAGCTTTATGAGTTTTATTTTAAAGACTCCAACGCTAAATCCAAACTTAGATTTGCTTCTTTCAGAAAATTATATTTAGCGTTTTGTAGGTTAATTACACTGTCCATATCATTTATAAGTGACGCGTAGTCATGTTTGTTTCCATCTGTTTTTATATTTTTTTTCATGCTATTGATATTTTGATCTAAAGTTTGTCCCTTGCTGACATACTGCTTAATTTCTTCGCTTAACTGCAAGGACACATTATAATCTTTAACCCTTAAGGATTTTATAGCCATATCTAAATCATTCTTTTTACTTTTGATTTCATATATTAATTCTTCATTATTATTTGTATTTTTTATAATTAAATTTTCTTTAGTTGTTATTTGTGGCATGTACTGTTGTACTTTAGAGTCATGATTTTTTAATAATTTAGAATTAAATAAAAAAAATCCTACAGATTTTGAATAGGCTGAGCATATGGGAATTAAAGAAACTAAGATGATGATTGCTATAGATTTTTTAATGCTTAAATTCATGTTGAGTATCTCCTTTATTGCAGTATTTAATATAAATCATATGTTTTAATTAAAAAAATATGTTGCTTTAAATATGAAACTCCTTCTCCTATCGTCGAATGAGTACTCGCTGAGTAAGCGATCATCTCAAAATCACAGATTTTGGGTGCCTGCTTATGAGTATAATTATTATTAATATATTCTAACATAAATTATGAAGTATAAAAATGAAATATATATTAAATTAAAATTAAAATTTATTGTTTATTTATGATATCATTTAAATGTTATAATATAGGTTGAGTAAATTCAGGAGGTCTTAACTTAATGCTAGATGAAGCTAGAAAATTACTTAAGAAATATTACGGATATAGTAGTTTTAGGAAAGGTCAGGAAAAGGTTATAGAAAGTATATTAAAGGGTGAAGATACTTTTGCCATAATGCCTACAGGAGCAGGCAAATCCATATGCTATCAAATACCTGCACTTCTTCTCCCAGGTATTACTATTGTAATATCACCTTTAATATCCCTTATGAAGGATCAGGTAGATTCTTTAAATAGTGCTGGTGTTAAGGCAACTTACATAAATAGTACATTAGATAATAACGAGATGGAGCAGAGAATTTTGCTGGCTCTAAGTGGCTATGCAAAGTTATTATATATATCGCCGGAAAGGTTGGAATCAGAGAACTTTTGTCAGCTGCTTAGAACAATAAATATATCAATGATAGCAATAGATGAGTCTCACTGTGTATCACAGTGGGGGCATGATTTTAGACCAAGTTATAGAACTATACAACCTCTAATTAAGAGCTTAACAGACAGGCCTGTTATTTCAGCTTTTACAGCTACAGCAACTAAAGAGGTAAAAGATGATGTTGTAAAACTTCTAGGGCTTAAAAATTCAAAGGTTTATACTACAGGCTTTGACCGTAAAAACCTATTCTTTTCTGTAGTTAGAGGAGAAAATAAAAAAGATTATTTGATAAAATATATAGAAGATAATAAAGATCAAGTAGGTATAATATATGCAGCAACAAGAAAGGAAGTTGACAGCATATATGAGTTACTAAAAGGTAAAGGCTATGCAGTAAGCAAATATCATGCAGGATTAAATGACTCTGAAAGGAGCAAGGCTCAAGAAGACTTTATATATGATAACGTAAATATTATAGTTGCAACTAATGCTTTTGGTATGGGTATTGATAAATCAAATGTTAGATATGTAATACACTATAGCATACCTAAAAATATGGAGGCATATTATCAAGAGGCAGGACGTGCTGGAAGAGATGGCGAAGCAAGTCAATGTATTTTATTATTTGGAGCTCAAGATATAATGCTACAGAAATTTTTAATCGAACAAAGCACCTCTTTAGAAGAAAGAAGATTAATGGAATACAGAAGACTTCAGCATATGGTTGATTATTGCCATACTACAAAATGTTTAAGAAAATATATTCTTGAATATTTTGAAGAAGAAAATGTTCAAGATTGCTGCGATAACTGCTGCAACTGTAAAGATGAAACGGAACTTTCAGATATAACTATTGATGCTCAAAAGATCTTTTCCTGTGTAGCTAGAATGAAGCAGAGGTTTGGAACTGTACTTGTATCTCAAGTGCTTAAAGGTTCAAAAGATCAGAAAGTTTCTGAATTTGGATTTAACAAGCTATCTACTTTTGGAATAATGAAAGGATACACTTTAAAGGAAATAAAGGACCTAATAAATGTACTAATTGCGGATGACTACTTAGGTCTTACAGAAAGTCAGTTCCCTGTAGTTAGATTAAAAGAAAAAGCTGTAGGTGTGCTTAAGGGTGAACAAAAGGTATATCATAAGACACAAAAACGAAAGAAAATAGCAGTAGAAGATAACTCATTATTTGTAGTGCTAAAATCATTAAGAAAAAGTATTTCCTGAGAGAGAGAATGTTCCACCTTATATTGTATTTTCAGATAGTACTTTACGAGAGATGAGTGAATATTGTCCCCTAGATGAAGAAGCTATGCTTAACATAAAAGGAGTAGGTGAAACTAAACTCAAAAAATATGGAGAGGAATTTTTACAGTCAATTAAAAGTTATGTAGACAATAAATAGTAATAACGTTTTGTGGATATCTATATAGGGTTACAAGGCCAAAAATTGACTTACACTCCGGGCTATGTTTCCAAGTTTCAGTCCGTTAAGCAGAGAGCCAAAATCGTAGGTTTTGTGCGAATCGGTTAAGCAGACATACAAAATCTTCGATTTTGATATGGTCGCTTACTCAGTGAGTACTCCTCTGACGTAAGGAGGAGGAGTTTCATATAAAAGTTTTTAAATCTACCTTCAGCTTTGGAAACATATCCCTTTGTGTAAGTCAATTTTCTAGTTTGTTTCCCTATAAAGTAAAAAAAGATTGGCAAAAAGTCCTCTGTTAAAAAATTTCTATATTAAAACCGCCATTAAATTAATATATTTAAGGATATAAGATTCAAAATCTTAAATGCATTAAAAGGCGGAAATAATATGTTAAGTAAAAATGTTGTAAAAGAGGTATTAAATATATCAATCCCAGCTATTGCTGAAGCGGCAGTTTACACATTAATGTCCATGTTTGATACGATGATTATCGGCAATTATGGTGGAAACAAGGCAGTAAGTGCCGTTGGAATAAGTAATGAGATTCTAAATACCTGTGTTGTAATATTTATTACTATAGGCCTTTCCATTGGAATAACTTCATTCGTTTCTAGAAGCATGGGGGCGCGAGATAAAAAAGAAGCAGAAGAATATGCATCTATAGGATTTATAATAGGAATTTTTCTTTCCTTTATACTATGTTATGGACTATTTATCTTCAGCAAAGAAATATTGCAAATAGCTGGAGCAAGAGGAGGAGTATTAGCTTTAAGCAATACTTATACTAAGATCACTATAGTTGCAATATTTTTCAATATGTTGATGAATATTATAAGTTCAATATTAAGAGGATATGGTAATACATATACGCCATTTGTAGCCTCCCTTATCGTTGCTTCTTTAAAGGTTGTCTTTGATTTGGTATTAATATTTGGAATTGCAGCTCCTAAAATGGGAGTGATAGGAGCTGCAGTTGCTTCGGTTATTTCTCAATTTTTTGGTTTTATATTTTTACTATTATATTTACTTATTAAATCTGAAGTTAAAATAAGACTAAGATATATGATAAAACTACATACAGGTAAAGTTAAGAACTTGCTATTTTTAGCTATACCTTCCTCTATGGAAGAAGCAGCATTTAGTACAAGCAGGTTGTTAGGTACCTTTATTATAATGCGTGCTGGCACTATTCCTTTTGCTGCAAATCAAATAGCAAATATAGTTGAATCTATGTCTTTTATGCCAGGCATGGGGTTTGGCACCGCTGCAACAACTTTAGTAGGGATGAAAATTGGAGAAAGAAATTACAAAAAAGCAAAGGAATACGGCTATGCCTGTGCATTTGGTGCTGTGATTATGATGGGTGTATTTGGAATAGTTTTTCTATTAATGCCTGGTTTTTTAGTGGATTTATTTGTAAATGAAGATGAGCGGAAAGTTGTATATTTAGCATCATTGTGCTTATTTATAGGTGCTTTTGAACAGCCATCAATAGCTTTATCATTAGTATTTGCTGGAGCGTTAAAAGGTGCTGGCGATGCTAAAAGTCCTTTTATTGTGTCTCTTCTCACAAGTTGGTTAATAAGAGTACCACTAATCTTCTACTTTATACGAATATTAAAATTATCCATTATTTATGTTTGGTGGATTACGGTTATCCAGTGGACAGTAGATGCAATATTAATGTTCATATACTTTGAAAAAAAGTTAAATAGGTTGAACTAGATAAATATTTAACAATGCAGTAACCTGTGTTACTGACTTTTTGGTTAACTTTTACTATAATTAGTTAAAGGTTAATTGAGGAGGGGGAACATGAAATTATTAGTGATTTGCTCGGAGAAGAGTGATAAAAAGGTTGAAAATGATTTTTATGTTAAGATTGACACAAGATTTGCTAATGCAAAATTTATACCTCACTTAAGAGATGAAAGGGATGTATGTACTGTATGTGGAAAGTCTTGCGTTTGGTGTAGAGCTAAGTACAATTTAAATTTTCAAGATATTATTTCACAAATAGTTAAGGTACCCGATTTTTATAAGTTATTTGAAGATGAACCACTAAAATATCTTCCAAATAAATTTGAAGAACATGACATAGCTATAATTATTGGAGTTCATCAAGATATACTAACGGAACTTCCTAAAATTATAAAGGAAAGTGGAGGGAAAGCTATAATTGTGCCTTGTGAAGATAAGGATTGGGTATCAAAGTGGACAAGGGAACTAGTAATAGATGAGTGTAAAAAGTATGGGCTTGAATATGCCTTTCCTAAACCATTCTGCACTTTAACTTACGGTAAATTCCAATTAGTTAACGATTTTATTGATGAGTTTAAAATTGGAAAACCTAAATTTAAACTCTTTGTAAATAATGATGACATAATAGTTAGGGCGGATGTAGTAATTTCGGCACCCTGTGGCAATGGATATAATATAGCAAAACATCTTGTAGGTACAAAGTTAGGCGAAGAAGCTAAGAAGTCAGTAGCAAAATATTGGCATAGCTATCCTTGCTTAGGGGGAATGCATATAGACCCTGAATTAGGTGATACAATACTTCATATTGGGGGTTATACTCACTATAGCGCCCTAGAAAATGCAGAAATAATTAGAGTTGAATAGCAGACTAAAAACCCCAGTATTAATGGGGTTTTTTATTTTTACTTTTTTAAGATTTTAGCTATCAGTGTAAAAAAACACAGCTTACACTTTTACTATAACTCTGGTGGTTGTTTTTCCATGTTTTCCATAGCACTAGCTTGCTGATTCACTTGGTTCTGTTGATTTTGAGTCTGATATTGTGGCTCTTGATCCATTACATAGCTTATTCTGCTTTGCAGCATATCTGTACACTGTTTAAGCTGCTCTCCTAGTTTTGTATAAAGTTGTTTTGCATTTAAATCATCTGTATCCATTGAAAAAGTATTACAATTTGATTCGCAGGATTTTAACATTTCTAGAGTTTGATTTAATTTATTTACTACTGTCATTTATTATACCTCCTACCATAGTATAGCTAATATTAAACTAACATTTAATATTATTAGTATTCTATTTGAAATGTATACAGAAACTAGCAGGAAAGATATTCAAGTCTTTTGCATAACTAAGTTTACTTTAAAATAAAAAATATAAGTTATTATAATGAATGAAATAAAAAATAATTGAAACAATAAAGATTGTGAAGAAAAAAAGTAAAAATTAAATAATTATTTAAAGAGGAGGTTCACAGTAATGACCATTGGCTCTAAGGTAAAACAAACTTTAGCTAATTTAAAAGGGATACAGGGAACGCTAAGAATTTACTCTGTTCAATCTCAAAAAGAAGAAGCTAAAGCTGCATATAAAGAGGCTCTTACAACAACAGGATCAGTTATTCAAGATTTAGAAAATAGGTTAAAAACTTTAGAATTTGAAGAACCTCAATATAAAGGCAAGTAAGGGGCGATATGACATGGTAGAATGGCTAGTAATTTTAATAAGATCTGTGGTTTTATTTTTTCTTACTTTAATTTTAGTGAGATTGATAGGTAAAAAAAATCTGTCCAATATAACAGCTTTTCAATTTGTTAACTATACAGTGGTTTCAATTTTAGCAGCATTGCTTTCAGTAAACATTATTAAAAATTTTATTTTCGGTATTATTGCTATGTTAGTATGGGCATTATTAACTATAGTTTTAGATTTTGCATCAATGAAAAGCAGGCAGCTGCATAACTTAATTTATGGTGTAGAAACTCTGCTAATAAAAGATGGGAAAGTAATGGAAGAAAACTTAGGAAAAGAAAGAATGACAGGGGAAGAGCTCTTAAGAAAATTACGTTCTAGAAACGTATTTAATCTAGCAGATGTAGAGTTTGCAATTATGGAGTCTACTGGAGATATTAATGTTATTTTAAAACCAGATAAAAAACCAATTACTCCACATGATATGGGAAAAAAAGTAGCCCCACAAGTAGCCCCACAAACAGTAATTTTAGATGGTAACATTCTCAATGAACCTTTAAGCAATATGGGATTAAATCATAGATGGCTTGAAAGTCAACTACAAAATGCGGGAGTATCTTTAGATAATGTTTTTATTGGTCAGGTAGATGCATCAGGAGATTTGTACTTGGATCTCTTTGATGACGCACTGCAACTGCCACAATCTCAAGTAAAAGAGCTTCTTTATGCTAATATAGAGAAATGTCAGGCAGATTTAATGTCTTTTGCACTTGAGACACAAGATCAAGCAGCTAAACAGATGTACCAGCAGGATGCAGAGAAATTAAAAGCTGTGATGAAAAAATTAGAATCTTTTTTATTACGTTAGAAGGTGATAAATATGTCCAATAAAAAAAGAAGAAATTAACTCCAATGCAGCAAGAATATCAAGAGTTTGCTAAAGTAATGGAGCCAAAGCGTCCAGTATTTAAAAATTGCGCCAAAGCTTTTTTGTAGGAGGACTTATATGCACCTTTGGACAGTTACTGCAATGGTTATTTATTACATACTTGGGGTTTACGGAAAAGACAGCAGGCGACCCGACTTCAGCAACATTAATTATTATTTCAGTAGTACTCACTGGTCTAGGTGTATACGACCACATTGGGCAATGGGCAGGGGCAGGTACTGCCATACCCGTTACTGGATTTGCCAACTCAATGGCTTCTGCTGCCATTGAACATAGAACTGAAGGATATGTCCTTGGCGTAGGAGGTAATATGTTTAAAATAGCTGGCTCAGTAATTGTATATGGTGTTTTTTCTGCTTTTGTAGTTGCAATTATAAAAATTACACTTCAGTGGTTAGGAGCGATGTAAATGAGAAAAGGGCATCAATCTTGGATTTTTGAATCTAAACCAGTTATTATAGCTTCTGCTGCCGTCGGAGGGCCTTTTGAAGCAAAAGGTGCTATAGCAGAAGACTTTGATATTCTACATGAAGATATTTGGTTAGGACAGGATAGCTTTGAAAAAGCAGAGAAAAAACTATTAGAGCAGGCATGTGAAATAGCCATTGAAAAAGCAAAAGTAAAAAAAGAAGATATTGATTTTTTTCTCAGTGGAGATTTATTAAACCAGATTGTAACCAGCAGTTTTGCAGCACGTACTCTTTCCATTCCCTATTTAGGAATTTACGGCGCTTGTTCTAGCTCTATGGAAGGATTAGCATTAGCTTCTTTATTGATAAGCAGCAAGGCAGCGGATTACGTATTAGCTGCAGCAACCAGTCATAATGCAGCATCAGAAAAGCAATATAGATATCCAACGGAATACGGTGGGCAAAAACCACCTACAGCCCAATGGACTGTAACAGGCTCTGGAGCAGCAATAATAGCAAGCAAAGGAGAAGGACCTAAAGTTACTTCTGCTACTATAGGTCGTGTTATAGATATGGGGATTTCTGACCCTTTTAATATGGGGGAAGCAATGGCACCAGCTGCAGTAGATACGATTGAAGCCCATTTTAGGGATTTAAGCATAAGCCCCTCTTATTACGATATGATAGCTACTGGCGATTTAGGCGCTCTTGGTCATCGAATTGCAGGAGAACTTTTAAATAAACATGGAATGAATATTCCTCCAGAGATACTTACAGATTGTGGGCTTTTAATTTATAAGCAGGATCAACCAGTGTTATCAGGTGGAAGTGGATGTGGTTGTTCCTCCACAGTAACTTATGGTCATCTTTTAAATCGAATGAGAAAAGGTGAACTTAAAAAAATTTTAATTGTAGCAACGGGTGCGTTAATGTCGCCAATGACATTCCAGCAAAAGGAAAGTATTCCAGGTGTTGCTCATGCAGTATCTATAGAAATATAAAACCTTTGAAGGGAGGTGATAATATGACAGTAGGAACTCAAATGCAACAAGCAATAGCAGGTATTCAAAGTGCAGCAGCTACAATGAAAACATTTGCACTAGAAACTGAAGACCAACAAGCAAAAACAGATTTTCAAAATATAGCAAAAAATTTAGATGATGCACTTCAAACTTTACAAGGTAGGCAGCAATATATTGAAGAGCAAGAGCCAACATATAAACAATAAAATAAAAATGACAATTTTACATGAGAAGCTGGAAGTATAATTCTTTCAGCTTTTTATAACATATATAACTAGAACTTATATTGTTCTTATATAATAAATAATAGTTTTAATAGAATATTGAGGTGATTAATTTGAGTGAAGCGTTAATAGTTTTAGTAAGAGGAATAATTGGATTTTTCACTTTATTAATTTTTGCCAGAATACTTGGAAAGCAGCAGATTAGTCAGCTTACTTTCTTTGATTATGTACTAGGAATCACGATCGGATCTACAGCATCCACTTTAACCACTGATTTAACCAGTAGTGCTTGGGCACACTGGGTAGGTCTTTTAACTTGGGCGGTGATTTGCTTTACAATGCAGCTGGCTACATTAAAGTCTAAAACTGTTTCAAGCTATATTGATGGAGAACCTACTATTGTAGTAATGAATGGAAAAATAATGGAAGATGCAATGAAAAAAATGAGATTTCGTTTATCTGATTTATTAGAACAACTTAGGGGAAAAGATGTATTTGATTTAAAAGAGGTACAATTTGCAGTTTTAGAAAAAGATGGGCAGCTTTCTGTACTAAAGAAACCTGAATATATCCCTGTTACTCCAAAGGATATG
Organism: Clostridium sp. OS1-26; assembly: GCF_030915445.1. Classification (GTDB taxonomy): domain Bacteria; phylum Bacillota; class Clostridia; order Clostridiales; family Clostridiaceae; genus Clostridium_AM. The sequence goes on along the minus strand of NZ_CP133264.1, from coordinate 4,568,967 downwards.
AATCTTTATACAGGGCCTGGAGGATTAACAATAACACTTATATATGATGGAACTATTATACCAAAGAATCTAAAAGTTATAAATAAAGATAAGGAATGGTTAACAGATGAGTTAAGAAAAAAAGGAATAAATGATGTTGAAGATGTGTTTATGGCTGCTATCGATAAAAGTAATAGTTTATATATAGACTTGTACAAAGACTTTGGAAATACAAAATCTACTAAACAGTAGGATAGGAGGTGTATTTATGAAAAAAATAATTGCATATGGTATACCAATTGTTATCTTAGGTTTCTTTGTGCTAATCATGACAACAGGGCAAATTCTTAAAAAGCCTATGAGAGAAGGAGAAGATGTATCAAAGTATATTTCAATAATTGTAGAAGACGTAAAAGAAGAAAACTGGAATCGTGCTGAGGAAGATAGACAAAAGCTAGTGACTGCATGGGGGAAAATAGTACCAAGAATTCAGTTTAGTGTTGAAAGAGACGAAATTTATAATATTAATATTAATTTGGCAAGACTCCGTGGAATTATTATGGGAAAAGATCAAGCCGGAGCTTTGGCGGAATTAGGAGAAATATACGAGAACTGGCGAGAGTTAGGAAAGTAGTAAGGAAATCATCAATTTATAATAACTTTAGCTATCAAATCTTTCCTTTTTTATAGTATAATTTCTATAATGGGTTTAATACTATATATTTTTGCATTAAGGGGGATTAATTAATGTTAAATAAAGATTTAAAAGATGATAGACAGGGAGGAGTTCCTTACGAATACATACAAAACATATTTTCTAAGGCAGATCCAGTAGATATTTCAAATCAATCTACTATTCCCTATGACAGAGAAAAAAGGTGTTTTAAAATTAAAATCATGGGGAAGAATTATATTGTGAATCATCCTTCAGGGAAGCTATATGATAGTGAGAGTGGAGAGGAAATTAAAGCCTATGCGATAAAAATCTTAATATTAAGATATCTTATAAATTCCAGGGCAGTTCCTCCTTTTAATAAGGATATAACATATAAAGAAATACCGGGTGGATTAGTTTATTATAAAAATTTTTATAATAGGACTATACTCAAGCTGGCTAGAGTTTTTTCAGATAAACAGGAAATTTTTATAGAAGGTTCTAAAGCTATAGGTGCACAAATATTAGACAGAGGAGATTTGTGTTGTAAATTTGAGTTTATAAATAATGTGTATATTACATTTATTGTTTGGCAGGGGGATGATGAATTGCCGGCTGATGCAAATATATTATTTGATAAAAATACAGAATATTACTTTAATGCAGAAGATCTGGCAGTAGTTGGAGATGTTGCTATAGAACTTCTTAAAAATAAAGGAAAGATACCTGAGTGGGTTGGATTATATCAGAAAAAAACAAAAGATGGATACGAAATAAACTAAATATTATCATAAAAAGAATCTAATTAGTACCTTAATGTTTTTGGTAATGATTGGATTTTTTAAATTCGATACACTTATTTCTAAATTGATACATAGAATTATCTAAAAGGAAATTTTTTTCTTTTTATTTTACTATAATCTAAAGTATAATAAAAATTATTAAAGGAAGTGTGTATATGATAATATTAAAAAAGGGGTTCATTTTAATAGAATTAGATGATACCGAATTATCAGAAGACATAATAAAAGAAATTGAAGACAAGTTACTAAAAGATTGCTGCATTAAAGAAATAATTGAAAAGTACAATTTAGAAATTTCATATATGTGATTTACTTGGGAGGGTGCTTACATGAAGATAATTCATACAGGAGACTGGCACATTGGAAAAATAGTGCATCAAGTTCATATGACAGAGGATCAACGCTACATTTTAAATGAATTTATAAAGGTTATAGAGGAAGAAAAACCGCATGTTATTGTTATTGCTGGAGATTTGTATGACAGGTCAGTTCCTCCTGTGGAAGCAGTAGAACTCTTAGATCAAATGTTTTCTAGAATATTAATAGATTTAAAAGTACCTATAATGGCTATAGCGGGAAATCATGATAGTCCTGATAGAGTTGGTTTTGCTAGTAGAATATTAATGAATAAAGGTCTATACATTGAAGGAAGACTTAAAAAGAATATACAAAAGGTATCTATTCATGATGAGGTAGGACCTGTTAACTTTTATTTGGTTCCATATGCAGATCCTGTAATAGTTCGTGATTTATTTGAGGACGAGAACATTCATACTCATGATGATGCAATGAAAGTAATAGTGAATTCTATAAAAGAAAATATGAATAAAAAAGAAAGAAATGTACTTGTAGCTCATGGATTCGTAATTGGCGGTGAAACAAGTGATTCAGAAAGACCTCTTTCTATAGGAGGGACAGACTATATACATTTAGAACATTTTAAAGAGTTTAATTATACAGCACTTGGCCATCTTCATGGACCACAGAAAGTTGGAAGTGATAGTATAAGGTACTCTGGATCTCTTATGAAATATTCTTTCTCAGAAGTACGCCATAATAAATCTATAACTATAGTAGATATAGATGATGAAGGAAATGTTAAAATAAACTTACGAAAACTTACTCCAATTAGAGATATGAGGATAATACGAGGAAACTTGGAAGAGTTGTTAAAACCAGAAGTGTACAAAAATACAAATGTTCAAGATTATATTCAAGTTGATTTAACGGATGATGGTGAGCTTATTGAACCTATGAGTAAAATTAGAACAGTGTACCCTAATGTTTTGAAGCTTACTCGAAATTCTTTTAATAAGAATCCGGAAGCTGTAGAGCAATTTTCAGCAGAACACCGAAGCAAAAGAGATATGTTTGAACTTTTTCAAGAGTTTTATACTGGGATTACTAGAAAAGAATTTGACGAAGATAAAGCCAAAGTAATAGCTAAGGTGTTAAAAGAAGTACAAAAAGGTGAAAGGGGCGAATAATTTGAGACCTTTGAAGTTGACAATGACTGCTTTTGGACCCTATGCCAAAAATGAAGAAATAGACTTTACAATATTAAATGATAAAAACATTTTTTTGATTACTGGACCTACCGGTGCTGGTAAAACCACAATATTTGATGGTATAAGCTATGCAATCTATGGTGAAGCCAGTGGTGAAGATAGAGATGGTGAAAGCTTAAGAAGTCAATTTGCAGATGTTGATACTTTAACTTCTGTAGAATTAGAATTTGAACTTAAAGGAAATAAGTATTATATAAAGAGAATGCCAAAGCAGGAAAAGAGAAAATCAAGAGGTGAAGGAACTACAGAGCAGAAAACTGACGCTGAAATGAAAATAATATATTCAGATGAACAGGTAAAGGTTATATCTGGTGTAAGCAATGTAAATGACAAAATAAATGAGATTATGGGGATTAACTATGCTCAATTTAAGCAGATTATGATGATACCTCAAGGTGAATTTAGAAAGCTTTTAGTATCAGAAAGTAAAGACAGAGAAAAAATACTTCAGAAAATATTTGGAACGGAAGCCTATAAATTAGTTGAAATAAAGTTGAATGATAGAGCTAGAGAAATTAAAAACATAATTAAGGATTTAAATAATAAACAAAATGAAAATATAAGTACTATACAGTTTGACAATAACACTTTACTTATGGAATTGATACAAAATGAAAATAGAAATATAACTGAAATTGTTGCTTCTTTAGAAAGTTTTATTGAAGAAGATATTGAGAAAAGGTCGGCTTTAGAAAAGTCAGCAAAAGAAAGTTTGAATGAGCTAGAGAAAAACCAAAAGAAAATTTTTGAGGCAAAAGAGAATAATAAAAAATTCGAAGAAAAAGAAGAGCTTGAAAAAATAAAAGACAAATTAGAAAGCCAACAACCCATAATGGACTTAGAAAAAGAAAGGCTTATAAAAGCTAGAAAAGCTGCACAAATAGACGCAGTGGAAGGAAACTATATAGAAAGACATAAAGATTTAGCAATTAAAAAAAGAGAATTAGAACTTAATCAAAGCTCAATAGAAATTGCTAGTCAAGCTTTGAGTAAAGCTGAAGAAGCTCTAAAAGTCGAAAATTCCAAAGAAGAAGAAAAAATAAAGCTTTTAGAATATACTTCTATGTTAAAAGGATATAGAGAAAAAGTTAAAACATTTGAAGATGAAAATGCATTCTTAAATTTAATAGAACTACAGTTAAAGGATGTTAATAATAAAAAGAATGAAAAAAAGCAATTAGTTGAAAAAATTAAAAAAGATATAGAACTCCTTTCTAACAAATTAGAAGTTGTTAGAAAGGCATCTTCAGATTATATCAAACTTAATGCTGAACTTGAAAAAACTAACCAAGTATATAACAAAATATCTGATTTACATTCTGAAAATAAGAAACTTATTTCCTTTAGAAATGAATACTTAAAATACAAGAAAGAAGTCAATGAAGACAAAAAACTATATGAAGAATATGAAAAGAAATTTAGAGATATGGAACAGATATTTAGAGATGGTCAGGCCGGGGTGTTAGCTCTAGGACTGAATACTGGAGATCCTTGCCCAGTTTGTGGGTCTACACATCATCCGAAACTTGCAAAGCTTGAACATGATGTCCCAACAGAAGATGAGCTTAAGGAATATAAGAAACTTTTAGAGGAAGCAAAAAAGAAACTTGACAAAAGTGATGCATGCTTTAGAGAAACTGACGTTAATGGAAGGTCACTTTTAAATATTATTAACAGGTTAAAAGATGAGCTTAATCTTCTAATAGAAGAAAATATACTAGAATTATCGAAAGATGATTTAACAGATTTTATAAATAATAAATTGCTAGAATTTGAGAGTCTTAAAGAAAAACTATACATAGAAGTAAAAAAACTTGATAAAGAAAAAAATCAAGAAGAGGTTATTTTAAAAAGCCTAAATGAAAAGAAAACTTTGCTTCAAGCTGAAGAAAAGAAATTAGAAAAATTAAATGATGAGTATACCCAAAAGTTATCCGAAGTTGAGAGAAAAAAAGGGATATTAAATCAACTTACAGTTGAGATTCCAGAAAATCTTCGTTCTGAAAGAGCGTTAAAAAAGGTTATTGAGGACTCAGAATCTCGTTATGAAATTATGTGTAAAGCCCTAAAAGATGCGCAGAATTTGTATAATGAATGCAAGTTACAGCACGAAAAGCTTTTAACAGAAAATGAAGGGCTAATTAAATCACTTAATGAAGCTGAAGCTTCGCTGAAGGAAGCTGAAAGCAAGCTAAATGAAGAGATTATGAAATCTGGTTTCAAAAACTTAGAAGATTATAAAACTTCAAAACTAAATGAGGAAGAAGTTGAGAATTTAAATAAAAAAATAAATGAGTTTAATGAGCAATTAAGATCTGTAAAGGATAGATATGAAAAATCCTTAAAAGATTTAGAAGGTTTAAGTATTATAGATATAAGTACACTTCTAGAAAAAGACAAAAATATAAAGGATCAGATGGAAGTATTAGAAAAAGAAAAAACAGAGCTTCACGCTAAAATAATGAGAAATAAAAGTTCTCTACTTAGAATTAATGAATTGAGTGAACAGATTAAGGAAAAAGAAAAAGAGTACAGTATAATTGGGGATTTAGCGGAAGTAGCAAAAGGTAACAATATTGAAAGAATGACTTTTGAAAGATATGTTCTAGCAGCATTTTTTGATGAAATAATTGAAAAAGCAAATTTAAGACTTGGTAAAATGACTGAATATAGATATGAACTTGATAGAATAAAAGAAAAGGGGAAGGGACTTACTCAGAGTGGATTGGAACTTCAAGTTTTTGATAATTATACAGGTAAATATCGCCATGTAAAGACACTATCTGGTGGTGAAAGCTTTAAAGCTTCACTTGCACTGGCTCTAGGTCTTGCAGATGTAGTTCAGTGTTATGCTGGCGGTATAAGTATTGATACAATCTTTATTGATGAGGGCTTTGGAACTCTAGATCCTGAATCTCTCGACAATGCTATACAGTGTTTAATAGATCTTCAAAATTACGGAAGACTTGTAGGAATAATTTCTCACGTACCTGAACTTAAAGAAAGAATTGATTCTAGGCTAGAAATAATACCTAGTGCAGAGGGAAGTACTACAAAGTTTAATGTTAGATAAAATCAGGGCAAGTGGTCTAATAAAGATTACTTGCTCTAATTTTAAATATAATGTTTTTATTTTAGTTGTTCTAATACTTTCTCAATATGTCCATCTACCTTTACTTTCCTGAATATCTTTTTAATAAATCCATCTTTGTCAATGATAAAAGTACTTCTTTCAATTCCAATACTTTTTTTACCATACATATTCTTTTCTTTTAAAACCTCATATAATTTACATACATCTTCATTGGAGTCAGAAAGCAATACGTATGGAATATTTATCTTTTCAATAAATTTATCATGAGAATTTAAAGAATCTCTGCTAATGCCTATGACTACTGAATTTAAATTGCTTATAGTTACAAAGTTATCTCTAAATGCACAAGCTTGTTTTGTACATCCTGCAGTATTATCCTTAGGGTAGAAATATAATACTACATTTTTCCCTAAATAATCACTTAACTTATGTTCTTTTTTATCAGAACCTGGTAAAGTGAAATCTGGAGCTTTTATTCCTTCTTCTATATTCATAATATTCACCTCGTAAAATATAATAATTAAGAATATTATATAATAATTATTATTAATATTCAACATATATAGGAAAATACTCTACTTATAATAACGATTAAATAGTAAAATTATCTATTAAAAATTAAAAAAAGTAATTATGCATATTATAAAAATAGGTAATATATGCTATTATTAAGAAAAGGAATTAGTACCTATTAACTTGAAGACAATTAGAGAAGAAGGAGAGTGAAGATGTGTTCGAATGGAAGAAAAAATATAGCTGCAATATACAAATAATTGATGACGAACATAAAAAACTTTTTGAAATTGGACAGTCTATTTATGATTTAGCTCTGCACAAACGATATGTGGATTATTATGATAGGATACTGGATCTTATAGATGAACTTAAGGAATATACAGTTTATCATTTTGCAGATGAAGAAAAAATTATGAGACTATATGAGTATCCTGATTTTGATAATCATAAAAAAATACATGAAGACTTTATTGAAAAAATTGAAAATATAAATTTAAACCATGTAGATGATGATCAACAAAAAGCTATAATTAACTTACTGGATTTTGTCTATGTTTGGATAGAAGGGCATATACTTGCCCAGGACTTAAAAGTAAGAGATTATTTTGAAAACTTAAAGAATGGAATAGATTTTGCGAGATAATATTATAATAACTTTAAATATAATTATCTTTAAACTTAGCTGGAATTACTATGTATAATATGTTTTATTATGGAAATCATAAAATTGAGTGTGATTTTTTAAAGTAATATAAAGGTGGTTTTAAAAATGGCTTATGGTATAAAAGAAATCAAAGGAAACAATGAAGGCATAATACTAAAGAAAGTAAGCATAAACGGAAACATATGCGGTTCATATGCAGAAGTATCAATACATCAAGTTTATGAAAACGGTGGAAAAAATGATATAGAAGGGGTTTATTTCTTCCCAATACCTAAAAGAGCTATAATTTCAGGCTTTGAAGCAGAAATAGGTGGCAGAACATTAAAGGCTGTGGTAGAAGAGAAAGATAAATCAATTAAAATTTATGAAAATGCTAAGTTAAGAGGGGATAATACTTTCCTTTTAGAAGAATTTAAGCAGCATCAATTTAAAATAAGTATAGGAAAGATTATATCTGGAGAAACAGTAAGTATAAAACTATCATACATAAATGAGCTAGAATATAAAGATAATACTTATAAACTTGTTATTCCTGCAGTTTTTGAACAAAAGAATCTAAATACAGATTCAAAAATAAATAGCTTTAAAAATAATGTGCTAGATAAATTTTTAGGTAAAAAATATGAAGAAAATGATTTTGAATTAAAAACTAATATTTTAATTGAATCTTTATGTAAACTAGATTTTAATAGTCCTTATCATAAAATAGATGTTGAAAGAGACGGCGATACTATAGCTAAAATTACTTTAAATGAAGAATATGAATCTATGGATAAAGATTTTATACTATACATGAAAGAACAAGAACATTTAGAAGCGGATGGTATGATTTATGAGTATAAAGAAAAGGGTGAAGATAGAGGAATAGTCTATATAAGAATGCTTCCAAAACTTGATCATTTTGAAGAAGATGTTGAGGAAAATTATGTATTTTTAATAGACATTTCCGATACAATGGAAGGTGAGAAGTTAGAACAAGCTAAAGATGCTCTCCAGCTTTGCATACGTAACCTTTCTAAAGGAGACAAATTTGATATCGTAGCTATGGGTGATAGCTTAAAATACTTCTCAGAAGAAGGTATGGCGGACTTTAACGCTGATACATTAAGAAGTGCTTCAAGATGGATAGATAATTTGTCAATCGAAAGCGATGCAGATATTTTTGAAGGATTAAAATATGCCTTAGAAAATGAAGGCGGTCACAACACCATATTAATATTTACCGATGATCAAGTTGAAGAAGAAGAAGAAATATTATCTTATGTAAGAGAACATTTGGATGATAACAGAATATTTAGCTTTGGAATAGATTCAGCGGCAAACAATTACTTTTTAAACAAACTTGCGCATGAAAGCTTTGGTAAAGCAGAATTTATAAATAATGGTAAAAGAATTGAAGATATTGTCTTAAGACAATTTAGAAGGATTCAAAACCCAGAGGTAGACGACATAGAAATTGATTGGGGAAGCTTAAAAATTGCCTCTACTTATCCTAGAACCATAGAATATATGTATGATAGAGAACCTTTTTCAATTTTTGCTAATGTAATAGGAGAAGTAGGTGGAGAAGTAACTATTAAAGGAAAAGTTGGAAATAAAGATTATATTCAAAAGATAAACTTAGATAATTTTAATACAGAAGAGAATGCTGCCTTGCTTAAAAAAGTATGGGCTAGAAAGAGAATAAAGTCCATTGAGTTTAACATGAAAGTAGAACGTGGTGAAAGAAAAGAAGCCATGAGAAAAAAAGTAGTAGAGTTGTCTAAAAACAATGGACTCTTAAGCCAAGAAACCACTTTTATTTTCATGGAACTCAGAGATGAGCCTGTACTTGGTATAGAGTTAAGAAATATTATTCCTTTAAAGGTTAATGAAAGTACATTAGCAGATGAACTAGAAAAATTCGATATAGAGGACACTGATGTAGTTGGATTCATATACAAGACTCGTGAAGATTTATTGGAAGATCATAATAAGATCATGAATGATAATGAATATCTTGATAGAAAATATCCACATGAAAAGCTTTTGAGAGTTATTGCAAAAAATCAGTTTGCAGATGGAGCCTTTGTTGATTATGAAGATAGTAGTACAGAAGATAAGATAGAAACAACTGCCATGGTATTACTTGCCTTTACAATAGGAGACGAAGATATAGATATTTACTTCAATCAGTTAAATAAATCAATAGAGTTCTTAACCAACAGTTATATGGATATGAACGTTAATGTAAGTAGTGTAATTGCAAAAATGACAATACTAGCTTTAAATAGATGTATAGATAAAAATATATCTAAGGGAAGAAATATCGAAAAGGCTATGTATACTATAAATTATTTATACAAGATTTTAAATGAAAGAGAAGAAGATAAGATATTGGTAAATAATCTTATTGAATACTCCTTTAAGAAAAATGTTATATCTTTATTTAATATAAGTGAAGATGGAAGTTCTATAAATGAAAAAATAGTAATTGATGACGAAAGAAACTCTATCTTTAATATGGCTAAGTTAGCAGTTTTAAAAGGATTAAAAACTTTATAAATAAAAAAGCTTACGTTTAACGTTCAAGCGTTGCATCAAAGTAAAAAATGCTTGTTGACAAGTGCGCATTGGTAAAATCTAATACTAAAAAAATAGACCTCTTTGTGTTTTAATGGTTTTGACGAGAAACCAAACACAAGGAGGTTTTTATTTTATGCTCAAGAATAATAATAAATTAGTTTTTCATAAATTAATAGCGGAAATTGGAGGGGATTTTGTTACTCGTACTATCGAAAAGTATAATGGTGATTATAGAAGTCAACATTTTGATACAAGATCTCACATAAATTCAATGCTATATCTTAACATAAAGAACTGTAAAAGCTTAAGAGAATTAGAGTCTGAATTGTCATCAAATAGAAAAACAAAAAGCCTTATAAATGTGCCGAGTGTTTCTCAATTTTCCCGAAAAAACACCTCAAGAGACTATAGAATTTTTGAGGATATATTCTATCATCTAGTTAAAAAGGCCAAACGAAGGTTTGGAGCCGTTAGGCTGCTTAAGGATATTGCACCAATTAAAATAATTGATTCAACAGTTATCTTGGTAGCTCTAAAGCTTGCTCCGCATTTACAGATGGATAATGAAAGAGCTGGAATAAAGGTCAGCACCTTGTTTAATGGTAAGTATCCAGAAAAAATAAATATCGTTAAAGGTCAGGTGAATGATAGAAAATGTATTGATGGTCTATTTGAGGATAAGGAATGCATCTATGTATTTGATAGGGGTTATTATGATTATAGATGGTATGATAGACTTACAGAACAAGGAATTAAGTTTGTTACTAGAGGTATAAAGAATGTAATTATTATGGAAGAAAGAATCATTGACTCAAAGCCACTAAAAGATATCTATGATACAGAAGTTGTCCTAGGATCTACTCCCGGAGGGAATTTAACATTTAGTAACTATAGAGAAATAATGACCTTTGATGAAAATGGAGAACCAGTCACATTTGTAACAAATATCTTTGATCTATCTACAGAAGATATAATAAGTATATATAAACACAGGTGGGAAATAGAGCTGTTCTTTAAATGGATTAAGCAGAATCTTAGAATAAAGAAGTATATTGGTTATAATGAAAATGCGATAAAAATACAGTTATTTTCTGCTCTTATTGCCTATATGCTTATATACCTATGCTGTAGTATTAATGTAGCAAAATACTCTATGCTCACGCTAACGCGTATTGTTCGTTCGAATTTGCTCGAAGTTATTGATGATAGCCTAACTAAGTACTTTCGCACAAGCTGACGCTTAAAAAAATTAAATTAGCATTTTGGGGAGGGGGAAGTACTACTCATCTTCAATGTAAAATAGAACCAATTAAAGATTTTTAAAATATAAGAAGCAACTAGTGGAATTTTATCATCCATTAGTTGCTAATGTTTTTTGTCAAGTGATCAGTTATTACCTGAATGCAACAACTGAACGTTTAACGTAAGCTTTTTTATTTAGGCATCTTCAAAAAAATAACTAATCAATAATAAAGTTGCACTTTTGTTATAATTGTTATATATTATATATAACAGAATATAAAATAAGCAATAATTTATTTGGATAAAATAGAATAAGAGATTTTAAAGTAGTATTAGGAGGTAAAATATGATAGAACTAACAAATGTTAATAAAAGCTATAATTCTAAAACTAAAGCAGTAAATAATATTAACTTAGTAATACCTGATGGTGAAATATTTGGCTTTCTTGGTCCTAATGGTGCAGGAAAAACGACAACTATAAAGATGATAACTGGAATTATTAATGCTGATAGTGGAGATATTAGGATTAATGATATCAATATCAAGGAAAATGCCTTAAAGGCTAAAATGCAATTTGGTTTTGTACCAGATAGCCCTGATATGTTTTTGAGATTAAAAGGTATAGAGTATTTAAATTTTATGGCAGATATTTACGAAGTTGATAAAGGTGAAAGAATTGAAAGAATTAAAAATCTTTCAGAACGATTTGAACTTAGTAAGGCTCTAGATGATTATATTCAAAGCTACTCTCATGGCATGAGACAAAAAATAGTTTTAATGGGTGCTCTGATACACAATCCATCTGTATGGATACTAGACGAACCAATGACTGGGTTAGATCCTAAATCATCATATGTATTAAAAGAGATGATGAGAGAACATGCCGATAAGGGAAACTCCGTTTTTTTCTCAACTCATGTTTTAGAAGTAGCAGAAAAGTTATGTGATAGATTTGCCATTATAAATAAAGGTAAAATACTATTTTGTGGTACCTTTAATGAACTGAGGGAGAAATTTAAACAGGACCAATCACTTGAAAATATATTCTTGGAGATGACTGAAAATGAGTAAATATATTATTTTAACTAAGATACTTTTAAAAAATAATATTAATCTAAGCAGTGATAAAAAGAAGAAGGTCAAAACTATTGCACTATGGATTATAATAGCAGCCGCTTTTGCTCCAACGATAGGTATAATTGTAAACTCTATTAGTACTGGGTATAATCTTTTATCAAGAATAAATCAAGAAGGACTAATTTTAGCACTTGGAATCTCCTTTGTAAGTGTATTTGTATTCTTTTTTGGAATCTTCTATTCATTAAATGTATTGTATTTCACAAAGGATATAGAAAATCTTCTTCCTTTGCCACTAAAACCTTCGCAAATATTAGGAGCTAAATTTACGGTAGCATTACTATATGAATACTTAACAGAACTGGTATTGTTTTTGCCTATACTAATTGTATATGGAGTGAAAAGTTCCGCTTCATTTATATATTATGCATATGGTATCATAATATTTTTAATACTGCCACTTGCGCCTTTAGGAATAGTATCGGTTTTAAATATGATAATTATGAGCTTTACAAACCTTGGAAAGCATAAAGATAAGTTAAAAATCATAGGTGGAATTGGAGTTATGTTTATAGCTATTGGCATAAATATATTCATGCAAAAATTTGGAGTATCTTCAAACAATCCTGACCAAATGATTAAAATGATAGCTTCGGGCAATAACTCTTTAGTTCAAGTATCTAATAAGTTATTTCCAGGTTCTAGTATAGCAGCAAAAGCTTTAGTGTTCAGCAGCACTACTCAGGGCTTTTTAAACTTACTTTTATATATTATACTAACCTTAATTGTAGTCTTAGTACTATTAGTTTTAGGTGAAAAACTATATTTTAAGGGAATTGTCGGAATTTCTGAAACATACTCTAAAAGAAAAGAGCTAAATTCAGAACAATTAAGTAAATTTAGTGAAAGACACTCTCCATTGATAGCATTGACTATAAGAGAACTGAAAATTTTATTTAGAACTCCAGTTTATTTTATGAATTGTATAATTATGAATTTTTTATGGCCTGTATTTTTATTGATACCAATGGTAACTCAGCCTCAATTATTTAAAGAGCTAGAAAAGGTTACAGAAATTATAAGAGATCCTAGTATTTCAGCAATTATTGTTGGGATGGCTCTTGCAGTGGGAGTCTTCTTAGGAGCAAGTAACCTAATAACTGCTACAGCTATATCGAGAGAAGGTCAAAATATTTTTATAAGTAAATATATTCCGGTGGACTACACTACACAGTTTGCTGCAAAAATACTATCTGGTATGATTATGGGGGTAGTATCCATTATTATTATGCTTTTAATGGCTATTGTACTAATCAAAGCTCCATTATATCTAGTAGTAATGTCACTGATTGTGTCTATTCCTGGACTCTTATTTTCTTCTATGGCTGGGCTACTAATTGATTTAAATTACCCAAAATTAAATTGGGATAGTGAAGTTAAAGCTGTTAAACAAAATTTCAATGGATTTTTAAGTCTTATAGTTGGCGTACTTGGGGCTGCAATATCAGCAATACCTATTATTAAATTTAGTGAAAAAGCATTTTATATTACAACTATAATGTTTATTTTATTCTTAATAATAGATTTCATACTATATAAAATTATCCTAACAAAGGGTGTAAATTTATTTAAGAATATCGAGGTCTAAGATTATAGTAAAATCTGCGTAACTAAACACTTGCTTAATAAGTTCAGCGTTTAGTTATGCAGATTTTTCAACTTTTGCACAAATTATAATAACATATATTTAATCACTAAGGAAAATATATAGATGTATCAAAAGTTTTGCTTAGGAGGATTTTAAATATGGATGAAAAAAATAAAGAAATATTAAAAGGCTTAAAAGAAGCAAAAACAGACGTTGAAATATCCAGAGAGTTAGATACACTTAGGAGTCAACAGGATTCTATGCAGCACACACTAAGTGAAATAAAATCTAATTTAGGAGTTCTATCTAACAATAATACAGTATCGCAAACTCAATCACAAGGTCAATCACAGGTAACTCAAAATGTATCTACGCAACTTTCAAATCAAATGCAAAGCTTTAGAAACCAAGCTCAGCAACAACAGCAACAATCACAGCAACAATTACAAGGTTCTATACAACAAGCAATGAATGCATTATCTGAAGCTAATCAACAAATTCAAGCAAATACTGCTCTTAACCAAATGACTCAATTAATAGATGGTGCTCAAAATCAATTAAAGCAAATGACACAACAAAATCAACAAGGGCAACAAGGCCAACAGGGACAACAAAATCAGCAAGGAAAAGGAAAAAATCAAAACAATCAATATTCTTAGCTTGAAATGTTATTTATTTAGTATACCTAAAGTCCTTGATACAAAATTAGCATACAAAGATAAAGTATAATTATAGCTTTACTATATATTAAGTTCATTCATTAACTAGCACTTGCTATTTGATGAATGGACTTTTATTTGTTGGGCGGATCTATTTTTAGAGCAAAGATAGATATCAGATAAGTTCTTAATAATTTTTAAATTACATAATAATAAAATATTTAATTTTGGAAAAAGCATATAAATTTTAGGGACAACCCGACGAAAATTAATTAAAATAAAAATAATAAGGAGGAAATTTGTAGAATTAAATTACCATAAATCATTTCTAAATTTACTCTAGGAGGAATCAAAATGAAAATATCCAAATTTTTGAAATTATCTGCGGCAATTTTTTTAATTTTATCAGTTTTATTAGGAAGCAGTGTTTACTACTTAAATGTCTGCTTTAAAAAGGAGCGTGAAGCTGTATCAAGACAGGAGGAATCTAAACAATTAGGAATTGATTTAGTAAATGCATCAGATTATTTAACAAATGAGGCAAGAAGATATGTTCAATTTGGCGAAAAGATACACTATGATAATTATTGGAAAGAGGTTAATGAAACTAAAACTCGTGATAAAGTTGTTCAAAGATTAAAGGAATTAAATACTCCAAATGATGAATTGGAACTAATAGAAAAGGCAAAGAAGAACTCAGACGCCTTAATCGCAACAGAAGATGCTGCTATGAAAGCAGTAGCTGCTGGTGACTTTCAAAAAGCAAGGGTACTAATGTTTGATAATAATTATGATTCTAACAAAAAAATTATTACAGATCCTATAAATGAATTCCAAAAGCAAATGAATACTAGACTACAAAATGAAACTGAGTTAGCTAAAAAAACACTAAATATTGCTATGATTTTTACTAATATTTTAATCATAATTCTTACTACCTTTATACTAGTTGTGTTTATTATAATGTCAAAAAAGATTTTTGGACTATCAAAGGTTTCTGACAAACTTGAAGAACTTGCTAATAATGAAGGTGATTTAACATTAAGATTAAATATAGATAGCAAAGATGAAATAGGGCAAATAGCAGGTGCATATAATAAAATGGTGGGGAATTTACAAATTCTAATTAAAGAAGTAACAAATACAACAGATAAAGTTGTTAGTTCCTCACAACACTTAATGTATACTAGTGAGGAGATCTCCATTAAAATTAAAAACATATTTGAGTCTGCAGAACAGGTGGCAAGAGCTTCAGAGGATTTAAGCGCTACTATAGAAGAGATCAATGCATCTTCTCAAGAAATTGAATTCAATACAAACAATCTAACTGACAAGGCAAATGATGGCACCAAATCTGCTGTGGAAATTCAAGAGAGAGCAATTTCTGTAAAAAACAAAGGAGAAAGTGCCATTATAGCTGCAAATAATGTAAATGATGATAATTTATCAGATATTGAGCAAGCTATTGAGGCTGGAAAAGTTGTTACTGAGATTAGAGACATGTCACAAGCTATTGCCAATATTGCATCCCAAACAAATTTATTGTCATTGAATGCTGCAATAGAAGCTGCAAGGGCTGGAGAACAGGGAAAAGGCTTTGCTGTTGTTGCAGATGAGGTGAGAAAGCTCGCAGAACAATCCTCTAACACAGCGTCGAAAATACAAGAAGTGGTAAGCGGAGTAGAGGATGCCTTCTCAAATCTTTCAAATAGTGCTGAAAAAGTATTAGCATTTATAAATAATCAAGTAAAATCAGATTATGAGCTCTTGGTAGAAACAGGCATACAGTATGAAAAAGATTCTGCCTTCGTAAATAATGTAACAGAAGAAATATCAAGCTCTTCAAAAGTTGTACTTGCAGCCATAGAAGAAGTAAGTAATGCTATCCAAAATGTTTCTGCAACAGCTGAAGAATCAGCAGCAAATTCTGATGAAATATTAAATAATATAAATGAAACTGCAGTAGGTATAGATAAAGTGGCTGAGGCTTCCAAGGATCAGGTAGAGCTAGTAAAAAATTTAAGTAATATGGTTAAAAAGTTCAAAGTATAGGATTTTTTAAAGCATTTATAATATAATTAGCATACCCCCCAATAATTAACACAGCCTACGTATGTATTACTGGAGGTGTTACTAATGAATAAACTTTTTATTAAGTTTTTTCCCATCATAGCGTCAGTATTCATACTATTTTTACATATAATGGGATATATAGCTGCATTATGCTTACCAAATTATTTAATGTTGCTAATATGGTTATCATCAGGATGTATTGATATTATCTTTATACTTAAGCTTGGAAAAATAACACATTCTTTTCATAAATCTATGTATATAGATACTTTAACTCAATTAAACAACAGAGAATTTTTTTATGCGAGTATATCCGATTCAATGGAAAATCTGCAAAAAAGCAGTCATATATTTCTCTGCTAATAATCGATTTAGATAACTTTAAAAATATCAATGATACATATGGTCATATTGCAGGGGATGAAATTTTAAAACAGCTTTCAAATATTTTAAAACATAATATTCGAGATACCGATATAGCCACTAGATGGGGTGGCGATGAATTTGTTATAACTCTTCCTGGAGTTAGTACGAAAGATGCATTGAATATTGCAGATAGGATTAGAAGGGCTATACATAGTCATGATTTTTTTTATAATAATATCCTTTTTAAAGTTACTGCTAGTATAGGAATTACTTCAGTTGAAAATAAAATGGATATAAATGCATTTATAGATTTAGCTGATAAAGCGTTATATAAGGCAAAGACTAATAAAAATTCTATAGCATTTTTAGATGCCTGTGTTGATTTATAATGTAGATAAAAAGAAGCGTACTTGATAATTAACATTTAATACAAGACAATAATTGAGTCAACAGTGTGGAATCGTGATAAAGATGATGTAAAAATTAAAATGAATTTTCTGTAAGAAAAAAGCTATCAGGTTATACCCGATAGCTTTTTTGAGTATATCTGAATTAGTTCACGAAAAATATATTTTTTAGTTTCGTTTTGATAAATCAGTTGAATTAATTCCATTTTGAAATAAAATTTTGTATCATTTTAATACTCAACTGCAATAAGTATTAATTTTTCAAGATTATTCGTTTGGCATGATAATTGCTGTATATAATTAAATCGTGAGAATGGAGGAGATATTAATGAAAGTTTCAATAATAAAATTTGAAGGGAAATATGCTATTTGTAGAAAAAAGGACTTGAACATAATTAATATAAAAAGAAATAATATCCCTATGATTTCAGAAGAAAGAGATATTTTAAATGTAAAAGATACTGCTGTCATAGCAAATATTAACGAGTGTAAAAAGAAGGATCTATTTGAAAATCATTTAATGTTAAATATTTGGTAATAGAATATAAACTGGATAATTATCTTCTTTTACTAATTAACTTATAAGCAATCCAAATATATTATTTTATAATATATTTATGCAAAAAAATAATTTAAAACTTGCAAATTGTTTAGATATTTCAAAGTTTTATTTCTAAATAAACAAAATGTTGTTTTTATATAATTAAGAAATATTAAAATTTAAATTCATATTTGTTAAAAAAATAGCAAATAAATTAACGATTATGAAAAACTATAGAAATTTACAAATTAATAAAGCATAGATAGTTTGAGGCTTGCATACATCTGACATATCAATTTACAAATTATAGTATTATGTTTGATTTATATTAGTATTATAATTTAATAAAACTAATATTTGACATGTTATTAATCTGATGTTAAGATAATTATGTGAATAATTTAACTATAATATTCAACTATTAAGACGTTAAAGGAGAGGTTAATTTGTGTAATTGCAATTTTGAAATGGAAGTTGTTGATAAGATAATTAATACTTATGATAGAAAAAAATCCTCTATTATTGCAGTTTTGCAAGAAATACAGAAAGAGTTTAGATATTTACCTGAGGAAGTTTTACTCTATGTATCAGAAGCTATGGATATAAGTCCAGCTAAAGTTTATAGTGTGGCAACATTTTATGAAAACTTTTCTATGGAACCTAAAGGTAAGTATTTAATAAAGATATGCGATGGGACAGCTTGTCATGTTAAAAAATCTATACCAATACTTAATGCTTTGAGAAAAGAATTAGGTTTGAATGACAAGAAACATACAACAGATGACTTAATGTTCACAGTGGAAACTGTTTCTTGCCTTGGAGCCTGTGGACTAGCCCCTGCTATAACAATAAATGATACTGTCCATGGGAAAATGACTCCTGAATCAGCTTTAGAATTATTAAAAAATCTTAAGGAGGAGACTAAAAATGAAAATTAAAAATTATGATGAATTTATAGATTTCTCCAATAAGTGCAAAGAAAAAGTAAATAGTATAAAATATAAAATACTTGTATGCGCTGGTACAGGTTGTGTAGCAAGTGGATCGATAGAAATATATGAAAGGTTAAAAGAATTACTAAAAGTTAGAAATTTAAATATAGAAGTAGAATTGGATAAGGAAGAAAAAGGCGTATCTGTTCATAAGAGTGGATGTCACGGATTTTGTGAAATGGGACCACTTGTAAGAATAGAGCCTTATCAATATCTTTATATAAAGGTAAAGCTTGAAGATTGTGAAGAAATAATTGAAAAAACAATTATTAATGAAGAGCCAGTAGAAAGACTTATGTATAGCAAAGATGAAAAGGTATACAAAAAGCAAGAAGAAATACCTTTTTATAAGAAGCAAACAAGAGTAGTACTTGAAAATTGTGGACATATAGATGCTGAATCAATAATCAGTTACATAGGAAGAGATGGCTACCTAGCTATGGGCAAATGCATACAGGGAATGAAGCAAGAAGAAATATGCAACATAATATCAGAATCTAACTTAAGAGGTCGTGGAGGCGGAGGATATCCAACGGGTAGAAAATGGACTCAAGTTTTATCACAGAATACTGATATGAAATATGTGGTTTGTAATGGTGATGAAGGAGATCCAGGAGCATTTATGGACAGAAGTATTATGGAAGGTGATCCTCATAGAGTAATTGAAGGAATGGTTATAGCAGGGATTGCCACAGGAGCTAAAGAAGGATATATATATGTGAGAGCAGAATATCCTTTAGCAGTAAAGCGGCTAAAAAATGCAATAAATTTAGCTAGAGAATATGGAATGCTTGGAAAGAACATATTAAATACGGGTTTTGATTTTGATATATATGTAAATCAAGGGGCAGGAGCTTTCGTATGTGGAGAAGGAAGTGCTTTAACAGCCTCCATTGAGGGCGAAAGAGGGATGCCAAGGGTAAAACCTCCAAGAACGGTAGAACAAGGCCTTTGGGGAAAACCTACTGTACTTAATAATGTAGAAACTTATGCAAATGTACCACAAATAATTTTAAAAGGTAGCGAATGGTTTAAATCCATAGGACCAGAAAAAAGCCCAGGAACAAAAGCTTTTGCATTAACAGGCAATGTTGAGAATACGGGACTTATAGAGGTTCCAATGGGCTCAACTTTAAGAGAAATTATATTTGAAACTGGTGGAGGAATAAAAGGCGGTAAAAAATTTAAAGCTGTTCAAATTGGAGGTCCATCAGGTGGATGCATGACAGAAGAACATTTAGATGTACCACTAGATTTTGATTCTCTTAAAAAATTTGGTGCCATGATCGGATCAGGTGGGTTAGTAGTTATGGACGAAGATACCTGCATGGTTGAAGTAGCTAGATTTTTCATGAACTTTACTCAGAATGAATCCTGCGGAAAGTGTGTACCTTGTAGAGAGGGTACTAAACGAATGCTTCAAATATTAGAGAAAATAGTTCAGGGAAAAGGTACTTTAGAAGATCTTGAAATTCTTGTTGAATTAGGAGAAACCATAACAGAAACAGCTTTATGTGGTCTTGGAAAAACAGCGGCAAGTCCTGTACTAAGTACACTAAAATATTTTAAAGATGAATATTTGGCGCATGTGGTTGACAAAAAATGTCCTACAGGAAATTGTAAAGCTTTAGCAATTATAAATATAGATAAAGAATTATGCAAAGGATGTACTAAGTGCTCCAAAACATGCCCGGTTAAAGCTATAGAAGGAGTTGTAAAACAACCATTTACTATAAATCAAAATAAGTGCATAAAATGTGGTGCGTGTATAGAATCATGTCCATTCCATGCTATTAAGGAGGCGTAGTTATGCAAGAGTTTATGATTATAGATGGACAAAAAGTAGAACTAAAAGGAGAGAAAAACATACTTGAAGTAATAAGAAAAGCAGGAATTGATTTGCCGACTTTTTGCTATCATTCAGAATTAAGTATTTATGGTGCTTGCAGAATGTGTATAGTAGAAGATAAGTGGGGAGGAGTAATAACTTCTTGTTCTACACCACCTAAAGCAGGTATGGAAATATACACAAATACTCCTAAGTTACAAAGACACAGAAAAATGATAATTGAGTTGATATTGGCAGACCATGATAGAGATTGTACTGTATGTGAAAAAAATGGTAAATGCAAACTTCAAGAACTAGCAATTAAATTAGGAATTAAGAAAGTAAGATTTAATGAAACAAGCGAAGTTTTTCCATTAGATGAAAGTAGTAAATCTATAATTAGAAACCCTAACAAATGCATTAATTGCGGTGACTGTGTAAGAATGTGTGAAGAAGTCCAAGGAGTAGGTATACTAGCATTTGCTCATAGAGGATCAAAAATAAAGGTGACAACTGCTTTCGATAAACCTCTTGCAGAGGTTGATTGTGTAAATTGTGGACAATGTGCATCAGTTTGTCCTACTGGAGCTTTAATCATAAAGGATGAAACTAGTGATGTCTGGAAAGCTATATTTGATAAAAATAAAAGAGTTGTAGCACAGATTGCGCCAGCGGTTAGAATCGCATTGGGAGAAGAATTCGGACTTAATCCAGGGGAAATTGTTACAGGGAAAATTGCTGCAGCACTTAGAAAGCTTGGCTTTGATGAAGTTTATGATACTGCCTTTAGTGCAGACTTGACTGTTATAGAAGAAAGTAAAGAGTTTATGGAAAGATTGTCAAAGGGGAGAACTTACCTCTATTCACATCTTGCTGTCCTGCTTGGGTAAAGCATGTAGAAGATAGATATCCTGAATTAAGAAAAAATGTATCAAGTTGTCTTTCTCCGCAACAAATGTTTGGTTCTGTAGTAAAAGAATATTATGGTGGGTTGAAGGAGGATACTAGAGAAACTATAATTGTTTCAGTGATGCCTTGTACGGCTAAAAAGTTTGAAGCGAATAGAGAAGAGTTTAAGATAAATGGTAAGCCAACAGTTGACATAGTAATTACTACTCAAGAGTTAGCTTCAATGATAAAAGAAGCAGGAATAGTATTTAATGAAATTGAACGTGAATCTATGGATATGCCTTTTGGATTTGCTAGTGGTTCAGGTATAATTTTTGGAGTAACAGGCGGAGTTGCAGAAGCCGTACTTAGACATTCTTTAAAAGAAAATAAGTCTAAAAGCTTGAAAGAGCTTACTTTTGTTGGAGTTAGAGGAATGGATGGTATAAAGGAAGCCACTGTAGAGATCGATGGCCAAAATGTGAATATTGCAGTAGTGCATGGTTTAAAAAACGCACAAGATTTAATAAAGAAAATAAAAAATGGAGAAAAAACTTATCATTTTGTTGAAGTAATGGCCTGTCCAGGAGGGTGCATAGGAGGCGGTGGTCAGCCTAATCACTGCTCATCAGCACTAAAAAAATTAAGAAGTAGTGGCTTATATAATGTAGATAGTATTACACATATAAAGCGTTCAGAAGAAAATCCTATGATTAAATCTTTATATGATGGAATTTTAAAAGATAACACTAAAATTCTTCATAATACATTAGCACATGATTAGACCTAAAATAGTGAAGGTTTTAATTACTGATAAGTTAGATTGAGATAAACACAATTAGGGCATAGCGAAGAAAGCTATGCCCATTGCTGTTTAGAAGCCAATATTTTTTAATTTCAATTACAACCCCGCAAATTGGTACGCTATAAGCAATATTGAATTTTTCTATGAATTGAGGTAATAACATCATAACTTTGCTCATTAAATTATGACAATTATACCATATACGACAATCTAAATATACTTACATACGCATTGCCATTGGGAGCATGAATAGTATTATGTTTATAATAGCTAATACTAGAATTAACACTCCATATACTATAGAAGATCCTTGAGACTTACTATTCTTGCCTCCATAATTGCTTTTAGAAATTCTGTATGCAGTATATATTGAACCAATAGCACCAAGGACAATTAAAGCATACTGAAGAACTTGTATTGTGACAGTATCTAAAATAGCAGTGGAACCATGCATTTCCTGCCCAAATAGTGCCATGAAAGTAAACAGTATTGATTTACCCTCTGCTAGCAAGTGAAATAGGTTATGAGCTATATGAGCAGCCATGTCTAATGGGATGATGGCATATCCAAATTTAGCAAAGTTTTGTTTAACAGAATCTCCATTAAATTTTTTAGCAATCAATCCTGTTAATGATAACATTGCTATAGGAATCAACATTGCTATAATAAATGTTATAGTAAAGGTTACGTAGTAGCTATCAGTACCAGTAGTTTTTTCAAGCCAATTTAAAATAGGCTCCCATATACTAAGCATAGTGATATTTTGTACAAATACGATACCCATAATAACAACAGCAAGAAATGATTCTTCCAGTTTAGGTTTACGAATAAACCATAATTCTCTAGTAGGTACACGTCTTGATATTCTAATAGAATTATTTGGACAACTCTTTACGCAATTTCCGCAGAAGTTACACTCTGCATTAGTATCCATAATTCTTGGAAACTCAAACATAGGACAACCTGCTACTTTATCATTTCCTTTATAACAAGCAGCAACATTACATTTAGCACACTTTTCAGGAGTAGCTCTAAGTTCCATCATACCTGATCTAGAATAGTTAGCAGATAACCCGCCTAAAAAGCAGACATATCTACACCAGGTTCTACGTTCAAATATAGCCCCAGAAGCGATTACACCAAGGGTAATTAGCAATAGTAGATTACCAGAGCCTCTTGGTGATTCAACAACACCAAAAATATGATCACTCCATGTGATTAAAAGAAATATTGCATCAATAATCCAAATCCCATATTTTTTTAGAAACTTAGGTACAGGGCGGTTATTACCAACAAATTTTTGAACTAAGTCATTAAGTGTTCCAAAAGGACAAATAGTACACCAGAATCTACCTAATAATAACATTATAATTGGCAGAAGAGGCCACCATAATACCCATGTAGCAGCAGTACCAAAGTTATCATGGGCACTAGTAGAACCAAATAGGAGTTCATAAACTATAAATGCAAATATTATTGCTACTGGCCATTGAAAAACGCCAGGATACCATTTGCTTTTCATAAGGCTTGAAAACTTTTTGTTATCTAAGAGATTTATATCATTTGACGAGGATGTTTTCTCTTCATCGATTAAAGATGTCTTTTTTTCTGTCATAAAACATTACCTCACTTTCTATGCTTTTGCAATTTTCTTATTCTTTTTCTTTGTTACTCCAGCAGTTACTATAATTAAAGTAGTTACTACCAAAAAACCACCTACAACAAACCAGTTAGGTCCAGAACTTATTACATCTACATCAAAATCAACCATCTTTTGTGCATTATCTACTGTAAAGTCTGTTTTAACTTTCCAGTGACCTTTATTACTAAACTTTATCTTTCCAACATATTCGCCTTCTTCATGACCTTTTTCAAATTGAATAACTTCGGGTTTAGATTCGCCCATATTCATGTCACCCATATCATTCTTAGCCATTTCTGCGGACACTTTGACATCAGCTTTATCTATTGGTTTGTCTTTCTCATCGGCTAGTTTTAAGGTTAACTCATTTTCACCTGTTTTAGCCTTGTCACCACTTAAAATAAGAGTTGCTTTAACTCCATCAACTCGTTGTTCTATCTTTTTTCCACTGCCATCAGCTAATACTGATGTAGATAAAGTTAAAACTAATGCTGAGATAATTGTTAAGTTTTTTAGTAATCTTCTTTTCATTTTTATATCCTTCCTTTGCTATAGTTTAATATTTTGTCTTTTGAAATTGGCAGTAGTAATAATCTTACCTCACTGCCTTTATAGTAGAGTTTTTATTGAAAAGCTTACTTAATTTAGGCAAGATAAATCTATCAAGGCCAAATAAGTAAGCATTTGCTCCAGCCGCCATAAGTAAAATTGCTACAGTATACAAGTTGGGGTTTGTACTAGTTGTTCCAGCTAACATATAGTTTAAGTTCATAAAAGCTCCGGCAAGCAGGCCAACGATTGTTAAGGCGCCTAGAATTAGAGAAATACCTACTAATAACTCACCATAGGTGACTAAATAACTAAAAACTTTTGCATTAGGCAGAGCAACACTTTGAATGAAGTTAGCGTACCAACCTTGCACTAAAGGATGATCTCCAGTTGCCTTAGCAAGTGCTCCTTTTAGAAAACCTGTGATTGCTACTCCAGCTTTACTGCCAACCCAGGTTGGATTAGATATCTTTTCAATGCCTGCAGATATCCATTCATAACCAAGCCAAATTCTAAGGATTGTCCATAGAATGGCAAATCTTTTGTCTTGAAAAATTTTCATATTTATACACACTCCTGTCACCTAACTTTGAATCTTATTTATTGCGATATGAATAAGTAATATTAATGTCATAACTATAATGCATTTTGCACATTAGGACTGTAGAAGTCTAAAACATAGTCTACTAGCATAATTAAATTTCTCTTATATATTGAGTC
The DNA here is from genome assembly GCF_030915445.1 of Clostridium sp. OS1-26. GTDB lineage: Bacteria > Bacillota > Clostridia > Clostridiales > Clostridiaceae > Clostridium_AM. The sequence goes on along the minus strand of NZ_CP133264.1, from coordinate 4,543,685 downwards.
CTTTAAAGTTTCAATAGAAGATTTAGCAGCATATGCAAATTGAAAACCTTCTTCAATAGTTACATTTTTCATTGCAACAGGGTCTCCGTCGATATAATCATCTAGTATTTGATATGCCATACCAAGGTTTTTGCCGTATTTGGAAAGCATACTTGATTCTTCTTCACCTGCGCCCACTATAGCAGCGCCGAGACTACAACAAGCACTCATGAAGACTGCTGTCTTTCCTGCAATTATTTTTAGGTATGTCTCACGATCTGGAAAAGGATTTTTAGCATTCAATATTTCAGATATAGACATTGCTTCTGTAACTCTTCCTATTGTCTGTGAAAATTCTTTTGGTAGGGTATCAGAGAAAATAGTAAAGGCTCTTGAATACAATGCATCACCAGTTAGAATTGCTATTTTACTTCCGAAAGTATTGTTTAAAGTTTTTTGGCCACGTCTTTCTAAATCACCATCTATGATATCATCATGGATTAAACTAGCGTTGTGAATAAGTTCTATACCCACTGCTAACTGAACTAATCTATGATTTATAGATGGAGTAAGTTGGTTATTTATTGCGCCTGCAGATAAAAATGTTAACATAGGCCTTAGACGTTTACCTGGAATTGAAAAAAAGTAGGCAAAAATATCATTTAAACTACTATCATCTAATTTTGTAGCGATATTTTCCAATTCTAATTCAAGTTGATCAATTTCTTTTATTATCGGAACTAAAATTTCATTAAATCTCATTTTTTCACCTCCTATGTATGAATTTTAATTAAATAAATGATTTTCAAATTTAACACCATATTTGTTATTATAAAGATTTGCTATGAAGAAAATATGAAGATATAATTTAAAATTAAAAATGTACTGTAATAGCAAAGACCCGTATTCAGCTATAATATTAATAACTAAATACGAGTCTTTTTATTTAACGTAAAAGATGGATTTTTAACTTAGATATTTATGAAGCTTTTTTGATTCTTCTGATTTAATATTAGTGTATATTTTTTCAATCTGATCATCTATATAATTAAGTTTGTATACCAACTGTCTTGAATATTCCTCTCTGAATTTTTTACTGAAAAGGCATTTAAATATACTCATTATAATCCTCCTCTCATAAACCCTTAATATTTTCTATATATCAATTATATTTTTAAGATATAAAGAAATTATGAAGAAATTAATTCCAAAATTATAAGTAAGATATTTTATCTTTTTACTCCATAGTGAATCGATGTAATTCCACCGGTTAAAGATATATAACCAGTATTTACAAAACCAGCATCATCAAAGCAAAGCTTTAGTTTCTTTTTGACATAAAGTTTCTTACAGAATCTTTAAGATATATATATGCTCCTTTGTCTTTTGTGCCTATATAGCCAATAGTAGGTAGAACAAAATTCAGATACGCAGAATGCAGCTCCCTAAAAATGGGTATTTCTGGGTTAGACAATTCTAAACAAACAAGCTTTCCACCAGGCATTAAAATTCTATACATTTCCGACAATGCTTTATTTTTATCCTTAATATTTCTAAGACCAAAGGCGATTGTCACACAGTGAAAACTATTATCTTCAAAAGGCAATTTTAAAACGTCGCCCTTTATTAATCTAAACTTATGATCATTTATGCTTTGATTAAGTCTTTTATATCCAACATCAATCATTTCTTGATTGAAATCAAGTCCTACAACTTCAGTGTTTTTTCCTACTTTTTTACAGGCATAATTAATCATCTGTCCTGTACCGCAACATAAATCCAAAACTTTGTTATCAGCTTTTAGATCACACACTCTTATGGCTTTCTTTCTCCACATTTTATCTATATTAAAAGTTAGAATTGAATTCAATTTATCATAGCTTTCCGCAATAGAGGAGAAAATATTTTGTACATCTAAAGTATTATTTATCATATGCAGTGTCCCTCTTTTCATAAGTGAATTTATAATATTTTTATGAGTTATTATTTAAGGAGAGAACTCATTAGTGTTGTTGAGCCTCTCCTCCATAGTTCTATTTCTATAAATCTATATTACTTCCTTACTATCAGTATTAGATTTTTTAGTATCACAGCAACTTCCATTTTTATTATTACTCATCATCATTGGTATCATAAAAATCATCATTATTGGACATATAAATGGTGCTATTCTACCAATCACATTACCAGCACTAGGGCTAAATCTTGTTATAACTGGCAGTAATCCTATAATGATTATAGGTAATCCACAGCAGACAATCATATGCAACATATGCTTTAATGGACTATGCTTGTGATTTCCTTGGTTTTGTTTTTTATCTTCATGACAATTCATACTTATCCCTCCAAAATGCTTTTATTAATTTAAAAATAATTATATTTTAATTGAATTATACATTGTGTATATAAAGAAGTTATGAAGAAATTCAAAACCTATAAAAGTTTATCATTATTATAGATTGTTATATAAAACTATATATTACATCAGTGGAAACAAGACGAATATCGTTAAATCCCAAATAGCATGGGATATAAGTACAGGGATAAGGCTCTTTTCTTTTTTATAAAGCCATCCCCAAAATAATCCACATACTAAAGCTGCTACAATTAGCATAAAGTTACCGGTAACGATATGTGTAGCTGAATATAATAAAACAGATATTAAGTACCCTTTAGTATGACCTAGTTTTTTACTTAAAGCATTTTGCATAAATCCTCTCCAGTATATCTCCTCTCCTGGAGCAATTATAAAAAGCAGTAACAGGACTATTAATGTTAGATTAGCATTTGATTTATTACTATAAACTGATAAAATTTGAGCGTCTTTGAATGGAAATAAATATCCTGATATAATATTTCCTACATAAAATATTCCATACAAGACTAATGCTGATATTATTCCAACTAGAATATATCTAGGCTTTAGTTTTCCAAAATGAAAGATATTTCTGTCAGCAAAAAATGCCATTAATACTAAGAATAATATTGATAAACTCATTTCTATCCAAAAGTTAAAAAGTTTTATAACAAACATTAAGTACCATAAGATTGCTGCTGAAAATAATGTAAAAGCTAAGTATTTATAATTTTTATTATTCAAGAAAATGCCTCCTTATAGATATTAAGATTTGTTGCTATTAAAATTAAAGCGTTCCTGCAAAGTTGCAGAATCAAATTTTGATTTATATACACTATAAATTAAGAATGTGAAGATTTTATAAAGATTTTACATAGAAAACTTTATAAAATGCATCTAAATCGAAGGGTATTAAAATTCTTATAGCACTATAATCTACATAAAATCTTTATAAAATTGAGTTATTATATGAAAATAATATTAAAATAATTTTAAGAATCTGGTGTAGGTTAAAAGGAGCGATTAAAATGGATAATAATAAAGATAAAAACAAAGGGCAATTCGGATATTTTATATCTTCTTTATTAGGAGTTTTAGTAGGGGCGGGTTTAGTATTTGGAATCTACAATGTAGATACATCTACTAGTACTCAAATTTCTAAAACAACGCAAGTAAGGCAAGAACAAGGAGAAGGACAAATTAGCAGTCAAAAGACCGGAACTTCAACCATAAGTGTTGTGGCTAAAAAACTCATGTCGGCAGTAGTTGGAATTACATCAACAACAAACTCAGGAATATACAAACAGGGAGAATCAGGTGTTGGATCAGGAATTATAGTAGATGAGAGGGGTTATATATTAACTAATAATCATGTAGCTAGTAAAAAAACAGATGAGATTTTAGTTTCATTATATGATGGAAGAGAAGTTAAAGGTAAAGTAGTATGGGCAGATGAAAATCTTGATATGGCTGTAGTAAAAATTAGTGCTAATAAACTTGTAGCAGCACCACTTGGCGATTCAGATGCTTTAAGTGTAGGGGATACTGCAGTAGCTATAGGAAATCCACTTGGGCTTACATTCCAAAGAACTGTTACATCAGGAATTATCAGTGCAATGAATAGAACCATAGGAGAAGAAGGAGGCGTGTTTATGGAGGACTTATTGCAGACAGATGCCTCCATAAATCCAGGGAATAGTGGAGGACCACTTATTAATATAAATGGTGAAGTAATAGGAATGAATACTGTTAAAGTTACAAGCGCTGAAGGCATGGGTTTTGCTATTCCTATAAATCTAGCAAAGCCAATTTTAAAGAGTATCGAAGAAAAAGGAAGTTTCGTTACACCAATTATAGGAATCCAAGGTGTTGACAAACAAATGGCAGGATTTACAACAAATATTAAAGTGGATAATGGAATTTATGTTTATGAGTCAATAATAGGGGGACCAGCATACAAGCAGGGGATTAGAAAAGGCGATGTGATTTTATCTGTTAATGGTAAGCAAACTAATACTATGATTAGCTTTAAAACTGAACTTTATACTGCAGGTGTGGGAAACACAGTAACTTTGAGAGTTAAAAGTACAGGTGATAACGAAAAGGATATAAAAGTTAGGTTAGAATCTGCTAAGTCTAATTAAATTATAACAATATTAAGTTGAGGTGAGTAGAGTGAATAATATTTTAATAATAGAGGATGAAGAAAAAATATCTAATGTTCAAAAGGCATATTTAGAAAAGGAAGGTTACGGAGTATATACTTCAACTACCGGGTTAAAGGGTTTAGAATTATTTGATTCAATAGAATTTAATTTAGTTATACTAGATCTGATGCTGCCTGATATTCAAGGAGAAGAAATATGTAAGATTATAAGAAATAAATCTGATGTACACATATTTATGATTACTGCTAAGTCTTCGTTAGAAGATAGAATAGAGGGACTTAATACTGGAGCTGATGAGTATTTAGTTAAGCCTTTTAGTCCAAGAGAATTAGTTGCAAGGGTTAACGCTTTATTTAGAAGGCTAGAGGTAAATGCTAGCTCAGCTTTATCTTTAGATAATGGAAATCTTCAAATCGACAAAGACAGTAGAATTGTACGAGTTAAGGGAGAAGAAATAGCTCTAACCCCTAATGAATTTGACATTTTATACGTTCTTGCAACGAATAAAGGAAAGGTTTTTACTAGGGAACAATTAATCGATAGGGTGTTTGGCATGGACTTCGAAGGTTTTGATAGAACAGTAGATGTTCATATTAAAAATATAAGAAAGAAAGTGGAGGAAGATAGTAAAAAACCTAAGTATATTTTAACTGTGCCTAGAATAGGCTATAAATTTGGTGGTGAGAGTTGATGTATAGTATAAGAAAGAAATTAAGTATTATAATTTTATTTTGTTCTATACTAGCCATACTTTTAACTGCAATATTTGTAAATACTATAATAAATAATAAGTTTAATACGTATATGGTGGACATTCAGAATAAACGAAATGATAGAATTGTACAGTATTTTGAAGAAGTTTATAAGAGAGATAAAAAGTGGACAACGGATTCAGGAAGCGAAATGAAACATGAGGCATATATGAGCAATTATTGTATAACACTTTTGGATTCAAATAAAAAATTAGTTTGGATGATGGATCCAAACGATGTAAAAGAAGAAGAGCATTTTAAGACCATAAGTAGTAACAGTAATAATGGAATTTACAGTACAACAAGTTTTCCAATCAAATATAACGGTAATAATGTTGGTTATGTGGAGATAGGACAATATTCTTCAGTTTTAGTATCTGCTGAGGATATAAATTTTAAGTTGTCCATTAATAAGGGGATTGTTGCTAGCATTTTTTTAAGTCTTTTTATTGTAATAATTATTAGTCTCTATATTTCAAAACAGTTTTCAGTACCTATTAGAGAGGTATCCGATGTATCAGTAAAATTATCTAATGGGGATTACAATCCCAGGACCTATGTAGATACAAATATATTAGAAATTGAAAAGCTTAAGAATAGCATAAATACTTTGGGAGAAAAACTTAAGCAACAGGACTCATTAAGAAAAAGGTTAGTTTCTGATATATCTCATGAAATAAGAACTCCACTGAATATTCTTCAAAATAATTTAGAGGCCATGATTGATGGAATTTTTCCTGTAACCACAGAACAGTTGATAGGCTTGAATGATGAGGTTATTAGGTTTGGAAAACTTTTAAGTAATTTAGATACTCTAAAGGAGTTTGAGTCAGAAACAGTTTCTATTAACAAAGATGAAGTTTCTATAGATAAGTTACTACATTCTGTGTGTGATGACTTCTCAGTTGCATTAAAGGAGAAAAGTATAGATCTAATCTATAATGCAATGCCAGATGAAGATTATACTATAGTTGGTGATATAGATAAATTAAAACAGGTATTTATTAACCTCCTATCTAATGCAGCAAAATTCTCAAATTATGGAGGAAAGATTTGGGTTGACTTAGCTAGGAGGAAGGAGGATATCATTGTTAGTATAAGAGATAACGGAATTGGAATTAGCAAAGAAGACTTACCTTTTATATTTGAAAGACTTTATAGAGGCGATAAGAGTAGAAATAAAATTGAAGGTAGTGGAATAGGATTGACTATAGTAAAGGATGTTTTAATTCTTCATTCAGCATCTATTGATGTTGAAAGTGAAGTCAACGAAGGGACTAGCTTTATTATAAGATTTAGCAATATAAAAAATTTATAAAATAATAAACAGGAGGTAGTAATAATGACTATTGAAATAATTATTACTGGAGTTATTGCTGTTGTTGCAATATATATATTGCATAAAAATATTAAGAAGAAATCTTCCGGTAGCTGCGGTTGTGGTAACTGTAGTTCAAAATCTTGTAAAACAAAATAGAAGTCTATGGATTTTCTACACAAGGTATGCATGAAAATGTTGCGAAAAATGAAGCAACAAATAACATGCCAAAGGCAGTTTTGGAAGATTGCAAAAATTCTTTTCCAGCGAAAATAAACCAACATCTTAATAAATGAATCTGAATCCTTTTATCGAATCAGAAAGCCAATTAATAGTCTACTGTATATATTTGTTGAACTTGAAAAGGGGGAGTAAGATTTAACTAAAAAAATAAATTTAAAATCAAAATATGAAATTGAAAAAATGGCCAAGGCTACTGAAAGATAAGTCAGTAGCCTTAATTGCGATATCTTAATTTTGGGCAACCTATACTAAAAGATATAATTAATCCATAAATGCTTATGTAAATGTAGGGATATCTTCATAATATCTTCATAGTATGACTTTATAATTAATCCATGAAAGAACTAAAGACTTATATAATTGGAGGTGTGTAATTTGAAATATCAGAAAAAACAAATCAAATTAGACAACCCACTTTCATTTTTAAAGCATTTTAAAACTGAAGAATGTTTTCTATTTTATAATCCACTAAAAAAGGAGTTTATTCTTGGTGCTAAACGCTTAAAAACTTTTTCTACAGGAGAAAGTTCAAAGGATTATTTATATACATTTTCCTCAATGACATTTTTTGATTCAATCAAAGATGAAAAGTGGGCAGGGATTGGAAATGAGACTATTGCATTTGAATATTATTTTGTTCAAAAAGATGGAAAACAGGCACTTTATTACTTAAAAGATTTAGTTGAAATAGAAAATGCAGAAGTAAAAATTTGCAAACATTCTTACAAATATGCAGCAGAAGATTATGAAGGTTGGAAACAATTGTTTGATAGTGTGAATAATGCAATATCAACACAGGAAGTAAATAAAGTTGTTATTTCAAGAGAAGTTAAAATTGAATGTGATACTTTAATAAATGTAGAAAGTATTTTACAAAATCTTTTAGAAAAGAACCCGAATAGCTTTGTATTTACTTATTCTAAAGAAGGTAAAACTTTCTTAGGAGCAACACCAGAGATTTTGGTTCAAAAGGAAAAAGATAATATTTTAAGTTATGCTTTGGCAGGTACAATTTTACGATCTGACAAAAATGATGAATTACAAAAAAATATGCTGTTAGGTGATGCTAAAAATCGTTATGAACATCAAATTGTTATTGATTCAATAGTTGATGTAATGAAAAAATTTATCTCTGAAGTAATAGTAGATGAAACAAGAATTTTGACTCTTAAAAATTTACATCACTTGCACTCAGGTATCCATGTAAAGGATAAAAACAGTACATTATTAGAATGGGTAATGCGATTACATCCTACCCCTGCATTAGGTGGAAATCCTGTAAATAAAGCGCTAGAGTTAATTAGAAGATATGAAAAACATGAAAGAGGATTATATGCTGCTCCGATTGGTATAATAAATGGAAATGGAGATGGTATTTTTGTGGCAGGGATACGATCTACACTTATCCAAGAAAATGTAGCTTTTGCGTACACGGGCTGTGGTATAGTAGATAAATCAAATTGTGAAATTGAGTATATTGAAACTAAAAACAAATTAAGAACCATAATTGAAAGTTTATAGAGAAAGGTGAAATGAATGACAAATTATATTGCTGCTTTAGTTGATGAATTGTATCAATTAGGTTTACGAGAAGTTGTAATTAGTCCAGGTTCACGATCTACCCCTTTAGCTTTATTATTTTGTGAACAGGATTTTAAAACTTTTATAAATATTGATGAGCGTTCAGCAGCTTTCTTTGCTCTAGGTATTGCCAAAGAATGCGAAAGACCTGTTGTACTAGTGTGTACTTCAGGCTCTGCAGTTGCAAATTATTTACCTGCAATTGTTGAAGCAAAGTATTCACGAGTACCTTTAATTGTTTTAACAGTTGATCGTCCGCATGAATTGCGTCAGGTTGGTGCACCTCAGACAATTGATCAAAATAAAATATTTGGTGATTATACAAAATATTATGAAGAATTAGCACTACCTGAAGAAAGTGAAAATATGTATCGCTATGTACGTGTAGTGATGCAAAAAGCATATGCAAGTGCTATGTCAAAAGAATATGGTGTAGTCCATATTAACGTACCTATTCGTGATCCTTTAATTCCAGATTTAGATAAATTGGACTTTACTATAGGACGCCAAAAAGACAAATTTGAATATATAAGAGGAGAAAATTGTTTTTTATTTGATGCTTCAATTTTAAAAAATAAGAATGGAATTATCATTTGCGGTGGAGATGCTTACTCAGACTATCATAAAGAAGTATTAGAATTAGGAGAAAGATTAAAAGCACCTGTATTAGCTGATCCAATTTCAAATTTACGAAATTACTCAAAAGATATTATTATTGATAGTTATGATGCATTCTTAAAAAATGATACTATTAAAAAAGAATTAAAGCCTGAATTTATCATTCACTTTGGGCAAGTTCCTGTGTCGAAGCGTTTGCAGCAATTTTTGTCTATGCATCAGGACATTTTATATTTACAGATAGATGAGGTATTTCAATATCGTAATCCATCTCTCTCTACGAAAAAATATGTTGTTTCATCGCCAAGGTTGTTTGCTAAATCTATTTGTATAGAAAATAGTAACACAGAATATTTATATAAGTGGTTAAACTATCAAAAACAAATGCGCAAACAATTAAATGGTGCTAAAGATGAAATAAACTTATTTGAAGGTAAACTAATTCAAATAGTACAAAATATGCTGCCAGAGGAAAGTCGATTAGTTGTTTCTAATAGTATGTCGATTCGTGATATAGATTACTTTTTTGAAGCACGCAATCAAAACATCAAAGTATTGTGTAATAGAGGTGCAAATGGAATTGATGGCATTGTTTCAACTGCACTAGGTGTATCCACATCAGATAAACCAACGATTTTATTAACTGGTGATTTGTCATTTTACTATGATTTAAATGGATTGCTAGTTGGAAAAACACATAAATTAAATTTAATTATTATATTATTGAATAATGATGGCGGTGGAATCTTTAGATATTTACCACAAAGTAAAGAGAAATGTTTTGACTATTTATTCTTAACGCCACATGGAATGAACTTTGAGGGTATAAAAACTTTGTATGACTTAACATATTATGAAGCAATGGATTATCAAGCTTTTGAAGAGGTATTTAAAGAAGCATTAACTTTAGAAGGAGTTAAGTTAATTGAAGTAAAAATTGATTCAGAGTTAAGTAAAAAAATACACGATAAATATACAACATTATAGGGTGTTATTATGTTTATTGAAATTGAAAATATCAAGTATCACCTTCAGATAAAAGGTGAGGGCAAACCAATTATTTGCTTACATGGTTTTTCTGAAAATTTAAGCACATGGAATCTACTAAAATTAGATGGGTATCAACTGATATTAATAGATATTATCGGACATGGAAAAAGTGATAAACCATTGACAAGTGAGTGTTATAAATTAGAGATAATAATCAAACATTTAAATAAGCTCATTTATCAATTAGGCTTAAAAAAATATTCCATGTTAGGTTACTCAATGGGAGGAAGGATTGCATTAGCTTATACATTAGCTTATACCAATGAAATTGATAAGCTTATTTTGGAAAGTGCATCCTACGGTGAATGCGATTCGGTAAACAGATTAAAAAGACGCAAAAGTGATTTAGAACTAGCGAAAAAAATAAAAGAAAATGGAATAGAATGGTTTAATGAATATTGGTCAAGTTTGAATATTTTTGAATCACAAAGAAGATTACCAAAATCTATTATAGATGAGATAGTTAAAAGACGTTTGTTAAATGCAGCTCATGCACTTTCTAACACATTGTTATGCACTGGACAAGGAAAATTCCCATGCTTGAAAAATCAAATATTCAATCTGCCGGTGCCTGTACTATACATCAGTGGAGAATATGATAGAAAATACAATCAAATAGGTAATGAATTTACAAAACTCAATTCTAATATAAGGCACAAGATAATAGAGGGTGTGGGGCACAATACTCATATCGAAGATATAAATGCATTTATTGAAGTTTTAAGTAAATTCTTAGTTGAACGAATCCAGGGGCGTAGCTGCTCTTTACTCCCACTTTGGAGATGGAAGTATTAGAGCAGATAGCTATCGGATAAATAGTTTTATAAAATATAAAAATTATGGAAAAGTATAAATTAGTAAAATTTTGGGAGGGGTAATAACATGAATAAGTTTTCTTGGGAAAAACTAAATCGTAATTATGAAGATGTTATTTATGAAACATATGATGGAATTGCAAAGATTACAATTAATCGTCCAGAAGTACGTAATGCATTTCGTCCTAAAACAATAATGGAATTAATTGATGCTTTTACAATAGCTCGTGAAGATAACAAAATAGGTGTCATTATTTTGACGGGTGCAAATCATGGGCAAGGTCAAGATAAAGAAGCGTTTTGTTCTGGAGGGGATCAAAAAGTACGCGGACATGGAGGTTATGTAGGAGATGATCAGATTCCACGTTTGAATGTTTTAGATTTGCAGCGATTAATTCGTGTTACACCGAAGCCAGTTATTGCTATGGTAAATGGATATGCAATTGGTGGAGGACATGTATTGCATATAGTGTGTGATTTAACAATTGCATCTGAAAATGCTAAATTCGGTCAAACAGGGCCTAAAGTAGGCTCTTTTGATGGTGGATATGGTGCTGGATATTTAGCTCGCATTGTTGGTCATAAAAAAGCACGTGAAATTTGGTTTTTATGTCGCCAATACACTGCAAAAGAAGCTCTTGATATGGGATTAGTAAACACAGTTGTACCATTTGATAAATTAGAAGAAGAAACAGTAAAATGGGCAAAAGAAATCTTGCAACATTCGCCTACTGCAATACGTCTTTTAAAAGCATCCTTTAATGCAGATACAGATGGATTAGCTGGCTTGCAGCAATTAGCTGGAGATGCTACATTGTTATTCTATACAACAGATGAAGCAAAAGAAGGTCGAGATGCCTTTAAGGAAAAGAGAGAGCCTGATTTTGACCAATTTCCGAAATATCCATAAAATAAGAAATACGTTTAATTAAGGTGGTAAAAATGAATTGGCTTAAAAAGTGGAACATTGAAATACCTAATAAAAAGTTTATTAACGATTTAACCTTTAGAGAGGTTTATGAGAGTGTAATAGATTTAGCTAAAAGATTGTATCTATATGTAAAGAATGAGAGAAGGGTTGCCATTTATTCAAACAACTTAGTTGATATGGCACTTTTCTTTTTAGCACTTCAATTTTTGCAAAAAGAAGTATTGATGCTTAATACACGTTTGACAGATGAAGAAATAACAAAACAATTAAAAACATTAAACATTAAAGTTGTATTTTCTTATGATTGTAAGTTTATATCATTTAGTGAAGTTTATAAAAATGAAAAGAAAGATATAAAGCTAGTAGAAGAATTTGATAAAGAAAAAATTGCTGCTATCATGAATACAAGTGCTACAACCGGTGAATTCAAATCAGTTCCCCTTAGATGGAAACAGCTTTACTCTCATGTAGTAGCATCACAAAAAAGTCTAGGAGTAACAGATGAAGATAACTGGCTTGTTGTATTGCCAATGTACCATATTGGTGGATTATCTATATTAATACGAAGTTTATACAATGGAACGAGCATCACTATATTAGAAAAATTTGATGAAGAACAAGTAATAGAGCTAATTGGAAACAATAGAATTAATATGATGTCCATTGTACCAACTATGTTAAATAGAATTATTGATAGAATTGATAAGCATAATTTACGTGTAGTATTAGTAGGTGGTGAATTCATTCCTAATGCACTAGTAGAAAAAAGTATAATAAAAAGTATTCCTATATATAAGACCTATGGAATGACGGAGACTACAAGCCAATCTGTAACATTTTCAGTATTAGAGTATCCAGATAAAATTGATTCAGTAGGATTGCCACTTGAGAAAGTGGATATTAGAATTGAGAACCCTGATGAAAAAGGCATAGGTGAAGTTTTAATTAAAAGTCCTATGTTAATGGACGGATATATAGGAAAAGAAAAAATTTCTGGTTATTTTAATACAGAAGATGTAGGTTATATAGATGAAGATGGATTTTTATATATACTTGACCGCCGCAAAAATATAATTATATCTGGTGGTGAAAATATTTATCCTAAAGAAATTGAAAATGTTTTATATGCACATCCTAAAATACATGAATGTGCAGTTGTTGGTAAGAAAGATGAGAGGTGGGGACAAATTCCTGTTCTATATGTGGTATCTTCATTAGATAAAAATACAATATTAGAGTATCTTTCAAACAAACTAGCAAAATATAAGATTCCACAAAAGATTATCTACTTGGAGGAGCTTCCTAAAAATGCATCAGGCAAAATATTAAAAAAGAATTTGTAGGAGTTCCATTATGGAATCCTATAAATAAGAGGTTGGCTATATGAGGATAGAAAGAATAGAACTTTTCCATGTTAAAATGCCTTTAAATTTCACATTTAAAACATCACAGACTAGCTTAAAACATCGAGAGACAATTATAATTAAAGCGATTGATGAACTTGGAACTAAAGGTTATGGTGAAGTAGTTGCATTTAATGAACCATTTTACACAAATGAAACGTTGATAGACTCTAAATTTATGTTAATAAATACGTATATTCCAAAGATAATTCATAAAAATATTAATCACCCATTTGATATACACAAATGGATAGATTTATCATATCCAATGGCACTTGCCGGATTAGAAAATGCCTTGGTAGATTTGTATGCTAAACGACAGAAACAATCTATTATGGATATTGTATTTAATGAAGAAACTAACAATAAGATATATGCAGGAGTTGTATTAGGAGATCAAGATATTCCCAATCTTATCAAAGCAATTGATCAATACCAAAAAGAAGGATATACTCGTTTTAAAATAAAAATTAAACTAGGTGATGGGTTTGTAAAGTTAGAGGCTATTAGAGAAAAGTATCCTAATATTAAATTATTGGTAGATGCAAACAAAAGTTATGGTATTGAGCAAATTAAAGAGTTAAGTAGATTAGATGCACTGGAATTACTTTGTATAGAAGAACCGTTAGATTCAGTAGACTTTTTAGTATATCAAAAGCTTCAAAAAGAAATGCAAACGCCTATATGTTTAGATGAAAGCATTCAAACAATTGATGAGTTAAAAACAGCAATTGAATTAGAAGCTTTTAAAGTATTAAATATAAAAATAGGCCGCATTGGTGGAATTTATTATGCAAAGCAAATGATTGATTTATGCAGAAAAAATAATATTCAGTATTGGATAGGAAGTATGCTTGAAAGTGGTATTTCTAAAATACTGCATGTTCATTTAGCAAGTTTAAAAGATACATATATCCCTGGAGATTTATCATCAACAAATCGTTACTTTAAAGAAGATATAATTAAACCAGAAATCATAGCTGAAAAGGGAATAATTAAAATACCAAAAGGCTGTGGTTTAGGGGTAGAGATTGATGAAAATACATTAAAGAGCTTTACAATTGACTATATTAAAATAGATGGTGATTAGTATGAATTTAATAGAGTGTTTAAATATTGAATATATTCATGTATATGATAATAATCTTGAAGCTAAAATGAACTTAACACAATTTCACGATCAAACCTTTGGTTATTTGCATGGAGGCGCCACAATAGCCTTTGGAGAAACTATTGCAGGTTATGCTTCAAATGAAAAAATAGGCAAGGAGCAAACAGCAGTAGGTCAAAGCATCACTGCAAATCATATGAAATCTAAGAAAATAGAGGGTTACATTATAGCAAAAGGAAAACTTATGCATAAGGGAAGCACATCGCATGTTTGGAGTATTGAAATGTTTGATGAAAATAATGTATTGATTTCATATGTAACAGTTACAAATGCTATTATCAAGTTAAATAAAGACTAGCTAAACATAGTTGCTTGAGTAATTAGAGGTGGAAAATGAATTTTCAGACAATAATAAAGCTTATGGATATAAAAACTCTTGTTGCAGGAATTGTTCCTGTAATTTTAGGTTCAATTTATTCAAGGTATGCTTTTGGAAAGTTAAATATTATTTATCTTATATTATTATCTGTTGCCATGATATTGATTCAAAGTGCAACTAATATGATCAATGATTATTTTGATTTTAAACGTGGAGCGGATAGTAAAGAGAAGAAAAAAGAAAAAGCTTTAGTGAGTGGAGAAACTACTCCTAAACAAGTTTTGTTTATTATATTCATATATCAATTGATTGCATTTATAATTGGTATTTATATAGCCAGCCAAACAAGCTATTACATTTTAATTGTTGCTGTTATTGGTGAAATTATTTCAATTTTATATGCTTGTGGACCTTTACCTATTTCATATACCCCAATAGGTGAAGTTGTATCTGGAATAACCATGGGTATTGGTATAACAACAACTGTGATTTATATTCATTCTGGTATATTTAATCTAAATACTTTGTTTGTAGCAGTTCCTACTGCAGTATTTATTGGTACCATATTACTGTCTAATAATTTGAGTGATATAGAAGAAGATAGAAAAGTTGGTAGAAAGACATTACCTATACTGATAGGAATCAAAAATTCTGAAAAGCTTTGGGCTTTTAATGTAACTATGCTACTAATATTGACATTTATTTTACTGGTAATGGGCATTTATCCTATTGTAGTGGTAGTAGCTGTAATTTTATTGTTTCCCTATAAGTCAATTCCTAATTTTTTATCCTATGGTAAAAGTATTTACACAAAAGGCAGGACAATGGGACTAATAGGGCAGATTGGAATAAAGTATCACTTAGCGGTGATTATTGGACTATTAATATCAATTATATTTAAGATAGGTTAATGGTAGTTTTTAAGAAAAAACTACTCTAGTAAAGACGTAGGATTGAAGCAAGCTCTAAAATTCAGATGGAGATTCTTTTACCCCATCTGAATTTTAGAGCTGCGAATGTATGACTTACGGCAAGTTGGTCAGGTTAAAATTTAATAATAAAATAAGAAACCTCTTTGTGTTTTAATGGATTTTATGAGAAACCACAACACAAAGGGGTTTTATATTGCTTTTTATAAATAAGTACAGCATCTGATGGTTTAGAAGCTATTGATATAATCCTAAATAATGATTTAGATTTAATATTACTAGACCTTAAGATGCCAAAAGCAGATGGGATGGAAGTACTAAGAAGTTAGAGAAAAAATCTTAAGATTCCCATTGTAATGATTACTATGCTTCGTTTTTTGCTATCTTCATATTTTCTTCATAATCTAATTATATAATTTAATTAATAAAAATTATTATATAATAATAATATAATGATTATATGTATATATTGGAGGAGTAAATATGAACAAGAAAAGATTAAAATGGGTTTATATAGCAGTTGTTGTGAGTATAGTAGGAGCAGTTGGATATACAGTCATAACAAAAACTATAGGAATTAAAGTTGGTATGAACAGCTCTATGGCTAGTCATATGGAAGGAATGGATCCAATGAAATCAAATAACAATTCAAATACACAGGAGCAGAGCACTATGCTACCTATTCCAAAGCTGTTGGAAGATAAAAATCCTGATTCTAGGGTAGCAGATTTTACGCTTACTGCACAGCAAGGTACTACAGCTTTTATAAATGGAAATAGCACAGAGACCTATGGATATAATGGGAACTTTCTTGGACCAGTCATTCGTGTAAATAAAGGAGAAGAAGTTAATATCTATGTAAATAATAATTTAAAAGAGTCTACTACTGTTCATTGGCATGGACTGAATATAGATGGCAAAATTGATGGGGGGCCTCACCAGCCTATACCGTCAGGAGGCAAATGGAATGTTGACTTTACAGTTAATCAACCAGCTTCAACTTTATGGTTTCATCCACACTTAGATGGTAAAACTGGTGAACAAGTGTATAGGGGCCTTGCAGGACTATTATATGTAGAGGATGAGGTGTCTAAAAGCTTAAATATACCTAAAGACTATGGAGTGAATGATATACCTTTAATTATACAAGATAGGATGTTTGACAGTAAGGGAAATCTTTCCTATGGTGGAGCACAGATGATGGATGGTGCTTTAGGGAATACAATATTAGTTAATGGAGCAATAAAACCATATTTAGATGTAAAAAGAGTTAAAATGAGATTTAGACTCGTAAATGGTTCTAATGCACGAATATATTCACTTCAGTTAAGTAATGGTGATGAATTTGAACAGATTGCATCAGATGGAGGTTTTCTAGGAACACCAGTAAAAATGAATAAGTTAGAATTAGGTCCAGGAGAGAGAGCGGAAATAATAGTGGACTTTTCAAAATATGAAAAAGGAACAACGGTATCTCTAACTGGTGGAAATTTTAATATATTAAATTTTAATGTAAAAGAGGATGGGGAAGATACTACTAAAATTCCACAGCATTTAACGGATATAACAAAACTACCTGAATCCTCTGCTAAAACAGTAAGAAAATTTAATCTTGAAGGCATGGGAAACATGGTTTCCATTAATGGAAAGAAGATGGATATGAATAGAATTGATGAGAAAGTTAAACTTGATGATACTGAAATATGGGAAATTACAAATCCAAAAGATATGATGGGGGGAATGAGCCATCCTTTCCATATTCATGGAGTACAATTCCAAGTGTTATCTAGAAATGGACAGGAACCACCTGCAAATGAAAGAGGCTGGAAGGATACTGTGCTAGTGCATCCTAATGAAAATGTTAGGATAATTGTTAAGTTTACTAAAAAGGGACTGTTTATGTATCATTGTCATGTTCTGGAGCATGAAGATGCAGGTATGATGGGACAATTTGAAGTAGAGTAGATAAATATCATAGAGAAATAATTCTATAAAAAATCACAGCCTGACTTATAAAGGTCAGGTTGTGATTTTATTGTGTAACAAAGTAAACTACTTGCTAAGCAAATGGAAGAAAAAAGCTTATGCCGATGAGTAAAATTTAATTTATTGTAATTTTAGTAATTGGTTTATGGTATGCGTGGAAAGCGGGAGCATTAGATAGAAAATAAATTTTCAATAAGACAAATATAGTCAAGAAGAAATAGAAAAAAATATTATTTTGACTAAACTAGATGATGCGTTAAATAAGTACGTAATCTTAAAGTTTATATTATTAATTGAGCTTAACTAAGTTTATTTAATTCACTTATAAATTCATTAAGAGTATGAGTCCCAATTGATATTCCATCTAAATATTTTTCAGATATCTTATTATAGTCATTTAAGTTATACAGAGAATTTATGGATGAAATTATAAAATTATATTTACTTAAATAACGTATCCTTAATTGTGAATTGGTTGCATCTACTAGGTTTCCATTTATAACTGCAGTCCCCTCATCATATTCAGCTTTTGTGATTATTGCACCATCAAGCAGTGCATATTCTTCTGACATATATACAGACTTATTGATTTTTTTAGTTATTTCTTCATGTGTTATTCTATAAAGTCCTGTTGGTTCCTCTGGCTTTGCCTCTATATAAATAAAATTCCTTTCATATGAAGCAGTCGAGAAAACTGCAATTTTATCTATCTCCAGTTCATCGAATCCAATTAAAATTTTAGAGTCATTTATAACCTCAAAGTCTTGAATACTAAAATAATTATCTCCATGGAGAGCACAAATTAGTTCGCAACAATGTCTGCCGTCAGCCCTAAAGGAAATCGGATCTTTTAAGAAAATTTTCAGTCTTTCTACTGCTTCTTTAGGATTATTAAACCATTTAAGTCCTTTCACATCAGGAAAAGCGTTTGACAGTCTGCTAGAGAAAAAAGTAGAAGGATTTTCATATAAATTTTCCCTCCCAAATTGATATTGGTTTAAAAGTTTTATAGTGTTAAATGTAAGTTGCATAAGGATAATCGTAATTTAAGCTATCTAAAATAAATAGAATTACTATTTAATATTTTTAAAATTCATTATGAGTCTAGTATAGTAAAGTGATATGAAGATTTTATAAAGAAAGACATGATTAAAAAATAAGTCACTTATGAAGATAAAATGAAGATTTATTTAATTTTTAAAATTAAGTAAATCTTCATTTTATCTTCATATCAGATTTATATAATAAAGCTGTAAATAGTTGGTGTAAATTTTATACTTCAGTATAAGTTGAAATTAAAAAAGTGTTAGAAGAGAAGGAGTTGTTGTATACTTGCATATTTTAGTTTGTGTAAAACAAGTACCAGATACTACAGAAATTAAAATGGACCCCAAAACAAATACATTAGATAGATCAAGTGCACCTACAATTATTAACCCTTATGATGCACATGCAGTAGAGGAAGCTGTGAAGATTAAAAATAAGTTTGGCGGTAAGGTTTCTATTATTTCAATGGGACCACCTCAAGCAGAAGAAGTAATTAAAAAGTGTATTGAAATGGGAGCTGATGAAGGGTATCTTCTTTCAGATAGAGCTTTTGCTGGTTCTGACACCTTATCTACAAGTTATATACTCGCAATGGGAATAAAAAAAATAATGAAAAAGGAGCCTATTGACTTAGTGTTTTGTGGAAAGCAGGCTATAGATGGAGATACTGCTCAGGTTGGACCAGGCATTGCATCTAGACTTGGAATACCGCAGTTAACCTATGTTGAAAATATAAAACATTTAAATTTAAAAAATAATACTGTTATGGTACACAGAAAAATTGATAATGGATATGAAGTTGTTGAATCAAAACTTCCATGCTTAATTACAGTAGAAAAAGATATAAATGATTTAAGTTATTCTTCATTACCAAACATGATTAGAGCAGCTCGTTATAAATCAACAGTTTGGGGAATTAATGCCTTTAATGCAGATATGAATCAGTTAGGACTTAAAGGTTCTCCAACTTCAGTTCGACGTATATTTCCGCCTCCTCAAAGATCTGGTGGAGAATTACTAAAAGGTAACGTCGATGACGTAGTGAAGCTACTTACTGATAAGTTGAAAGGGGGAATTGCTAGATGGCAGTTATAATTGCAGGTTCCTGTATTGGATGTGAATCCTGTATCCCAAGTTGTCCATTTGATGCTTTGGAGATTAATGGAGAAGGTAAACTAGTAGCTGGTAAAGAAAAGTGTATTGAATGTGGAAAATGTGTGTCTGTGTGTCCAGTTTCTGCATTGAGTATTCTGGGGGATAAGAAGCAAGTTAAAAATGATTTACAGAAAGAGCCTAAAGAAAATAATAAAGCTTCAAGTACTGAAGAACCTATAGGCGATGTATGGGTTTTTGCAGAACAATTAGAAGGTAAATTAGCATCTGTTACGCTTGAACTAATTGGTGAAGCAAAAAAACTTGCTTTAAAGTTGAATGTAAAAGTATGTGCAGTTTTATTAGGAGATAAAATTGAATCTATAATACCTGAATTATTTGCACATGGTGCAGATGGCGTGTATGTTATAGATGATCCAGTATTCCATTTCTATAGAGCTGAAACCTATAACAGAGCTTTCTGTTATTTAATAGATAAGTATAAACCAGAAATATTGTTAATGGGAGCAACAACTACTGGAAGAGATTTAGCTGGTGCCGTTGCAACTGCAATGAAAACTGGACTTACAGCCGACTGTACTCAACTGGATATTGATTCCGATAAGAAAGTATTACTTGCAAGTAGACCTGCCTTTGGAGGAAATATAATGGCCACTATAGTATGTGAAAATCACCGTCCTCAAATGGCTACTGTTCGTCCAAGAGTTATGCAGATGCCAGAATTTAAAGCAAATAGAACTGGCTGTATAGTTAGAGAAACTTTTAAAATTGAAGAAAAATCTCTTAAAACTTGGGTGCTTGAGATTGTTAAGGAACAGTTAGAAACTGCAAAACTTGAGGATGCTAAAATAATAATTTGTGGTGGAAGAGGTGTGCAGAATCAAGAAGGATTTAAATTGCTGGAGGAGTTAGCAAAAGTCATTGGAGGTGTAGTTGCAGGAAGCCGTGGTGCTGTTGAGAAAGGTTTAGTGGATCATAAACGTCAAGTTGGGCAAACTGGTCAAACAGTATCTCCTAAGCTTTATTTTGCTATAGGAATTTCTGGTGCAATACAGCATACCATTGGAATACAGGGAGCAGAAACTATAGTTTCTATAAATACAGATTCAGACTGTGAAATGATGAAGTTAGCTACCTATGGAATTCAGGGAGATGTTTTTGAAGTATTACCTAAGCTAATTAGTAGTTTTAGGGAAGCACTCGGAGATATTTCACAAGCAAAAGCTAAAGATTTATGTGCAGTTACGGAGGAGGTTTAAAGATTGGCTGAAAAATTTGATGTCATTGTTGTAGGTGCAGGTGTTTCTGGACTTGCGGCAGCATATATAATGGCAAAAGAAGGTCTTAATGTTATTGTAATTGAAAAAGGCAAATATCCTGGCTCAAAGAATGTTATGGGAGGGGTATTATACCAACACATGATGGATGAAATCATTCCAGAGTTTTGGAAGGAAGCACCTCTTGAACGTCCTATTGTTGAGCAAAATTTTTGGTTATTAGGTAAAGAATCTGTAGCAAAAACCGGTTATAAAGGAATGGAATGGTCAAAGCCTCCGTATAACAATTTTACAGTTTTCAGAGGCAAGTTTGATCAGTGGTTTTCAAAAAGTGTATAGAAGCTGGTGCACTAATCATTAATGAAACTGTTGTAAAAGAATGTATTATAGAAAATAGCAAAGTCATTGGAGTTAGAACGGATAGACCGGACGGAGATATTTACGCCGATGTAGTTGTTCTTGCGGATGGTGTTAACTCATTATTAGCTAAAAGTCTTGGCTTTCATAAAGAGTGGCGTAAAGATCAAGTGGCTCTTGCGGTTATGGAGGAACTAAAGCTGCCTTCAGATAAAATTGAAGAAAGATTCAATTTGGACAAAGGTATGGGAGCAACTATAGAGATGTTTGGCGATGGAACTTTAGGCATGGTAGGCACAGCATTTATCTATACAAATAAGGATCATATATCTATTGGTTGTGGAGCTCTGCTTTCTCAGATAAGTGAGAGGAATGTTAAACCTTATGAACTATTAGAGTATATAAAGCAGCATCCTGTTATAAAACCTCTAATTGCAGGAAGTGAAGCAAGTGAGTATTATGCACACTTAATTCCAGAAGGAGGATATAATAGTATACCTAAATTAATAGGAGATGGTGTTCTAGTAGTTGGTGATGCAGCACAGTTTGTAAATGGCATTCATAGAGAGGGATCAAATTTAGGAATGACTTCTGGACGTTTTGCTGCTGAAACTATTATACATGCCAAGAAGCTAGGTAAATTTAATGAACAAACCCTTTCACGTTATAAGGAACTACTTAAAGAAAGTTATGTTATGAAAGATCTAAAAAAATACAAAAATGCATCTACAACTATGGAAGAAAATCCACATTTCTTTAACCACTATATACCAGCGACTAATAAAATTATGAGTGAAATGTTTACAGTAGACGGACTATCAAAATGGGAAAAACAAAAGTTGGCTATTAAACATATGGCTGGCGGGAAGTCTATATTAAGTATGGGTATGGATGGATTTAAGATATGGAGGGCGATGAAGTAATGGAAAATACAAAAGTAAAAGTTAATATTGATGATAAATTATTTTTGAATACCTATAATGTAGATAATGTTTCACACTTGGATATAAAAGATCAGAAGATATGTGAGACATGTAAGGAAAAGACCTGCACGTTCATTTGCCCAGCTCGTGTTTATGAATTTAAGGATGGACACCTTACTGTTGGGTATGAAGGTTGTCTTGAATGTGGGGCTTGCCGTATAGCGTGTTCACATGATAACATTGATTGGAACTTTCCAAGGGGCGGTTTTGGTATACAGTTTAGATTGGCATAAAAGAACTATGAGTTATATAAAAATAAAAATCTGAGATGTGATAAATACATTTCAGATTTTTTATTTTAATTATAGTCTGTAATGAGTAGTTAAGAGGTCTATATTAATTAAAAAATTATTTATATATCTATTAATTATATGGCTGTAGTTTAATGAATCACTAGAATAGAAAATTACAAGAAGTTTCATCTCAATAAAAAATCTACATAAAATCTTCATAAAAATCTTGTATAATGCAAAGGGCTATATACTCTAAAATAAATTGTGATATTCTATATCTTTAGGCATTTTGGCAAAATATCTGATATAGATATTGTGTTAATTTACTAAAATATATTATTCAGTATGAATGCATCAATTTATGAATTTATGTTAAATAAGTATTAAAGTTAGGAGAGGTAGTATTGAATAAAAATTTAAAGCAGCTTTTGATGGTATTATCACTTACAGTAACAGTTAACAGTGTGGTTTTTGCACAACCGGCATCAGACACTAACAACTCATACTCAAAGGTTCAAGAACTTGAAAGAAATATAGAAAACTTGGACAACCAAATAGAAGGTATAATGGATAAAATCAGTGATAATAAAAAACAAATACTAACAAAAGAAAAGGATATCAAGAATTCAGAAAATGAATTAAAGACAGCTGAAAATGATATGAAAAAAGAAAAAGAATTGTTTAACAGGAGAATGAGGGCACTTTACATAAATGGATCTAGTGGATATTTAGGTATTCTTTTAGAATCTAACGGATTTGGAGATTTAATTTCAAGAGTTGACATGGTTAAAAGCATAGTAAGTTTTGATAATAAGGTTATCTCAAACTATAAGGTAAAACAAAAGAGTATTGCGGATAAAGTGGATAATCTAAAAACAGAAAATAAAAAATTGTTAGCGTTAAAAACAGAAAATGAAAAGAAGCTAAGCGAACTTAATAAAAATAAAAATGATCAAAAAAATTTAATAGAACAAGCTAAACAGCAGCAAAGACAATATGCAGTAGCTGAACAAGCCTCAGTGAGTGTAGCTATGAACCAAGTTGCTAATATAAGGAATGCAGCACCTAAAGTAACTCTATCTAGGGGAGCCTCACCTATAAGCAATGATAATGTTGTAGCATATGCTTCGAATTTTCTAGGAACGCCGTATTTATGGGGTGGGACTACACCAAGCGGGTTTGATTGTTCAGGCTTTACTCAGTATGTATATAGACACTTTGGAATTTCTGTAGGAAGGACTACATATGATCAGATAAATGATGGAGTAGGTGTATCAAAAGATCAATTACAGCCAGGAGACTTAGTTTTCTTTGGCAAAGGTGGTGACCCTACTCATATGGGAATGTACGTGGGTAACGGTGCAATGATACATGCTCCTCATACTGGAGATGTAGTTAAGATTTCACCAGTTGATAGAAGTGATTACATAACAGCTCGCAGAGTTAAATAATATGAAGATTTGTGGGTGTATAGTATTTTTAAAAATGAGTTTCTCCATATTTTCTACATAATTAAACTTTATAATAAAAGCATAAAGAAGAAAAATAAAAAGGAGAGATTTTTATGAAAAAGAGATTAATAATTTTAATGGCAACAGCAGTATTAGCTATAGGAGGAATTTCAGTAGTTTATGCCCAAGGAAGAGATGATATAAGTTCAAATAAAGCAAATGAGAATTTAAATTATCAAAATACAAGTAATTTCAGCAATATGACAAAGATTATGAGAGAAAATGGCTTTAGTGACGCAGCAAAAGCTATGGAAAATAAAGATTTTGATTCTATGAATAACTTTATGAACAACTTAACTGATGAAGATTATAAGAATATGACAGATATAATGAGAAACAATGGATATGCTCCAATGGCAAATATGATGAAGTCTGTTAGTAGACAAGACATGGTAAATATGCATAGATCTATGATGGGAAGGTAGCACATATAATAAAAGATGAAATTTAGTGAGAGATACTAATTTCATCTTTTATTATATTTTAAGTAAATTTTATTAATTATTAGATACTATTAGCATTGTAGAAGAGGATAATAGATAATATAATTTTATTTGATTTTTAATTTAGCAGTAAACGATTGTTGTAAACATACCTCCAGAAGGAGCAGTTCCATTATTAGACATGTGATGAGGTATATGACAGTGGAAAGGCCAAATTCCAGGATTATTAGCTATAAATTCTATATCCCAGGTTTCACCAGAGGATACATGAATAGTATTTTTAGTCATCCTATTTTGAGGCTTTATCATATTACCATCAGAAGCAGTCACGGAAAATTGATGACCATGAATGTGAATTGGATGGGATTTTTCCATCGAGTTAGCCAATCTGATTCGTATTCTTTCTCCACATCGCACATTCAATGGTGTAACAAATGGGAAACACCTTCCATTCATTGTAGAAAAGTTGAACTCATGACTGTGCGGATCAATATCATAGACACCTGTTTTTACTACTTTCATAGGTAAATTAGGAATTTTGAATTCTTGAAGAAGTATAAAATAATCTCTACTAATTTCTTTATTGCGTTCTTCCTTTGGATCTAAAATAATGAATCCACCTGTAAGACCCATCATTTGTTGTTTTGGAGAATTCTCATGGGTATGATACATATGAGTTCCTGGAGGATTAGTTATTTTAAATCTATAGTCAAAATAGCATCCAGGTTCAATTTTAGGAGTAGGTTCAACATCTGAAACTCCGTCCATGGTAACAGGAACATCTAAACCATGCCAATGTACACTTGTGCCTTCAGGAAGCTTATTATAAACTCTAATGTTGACATAATCACCAGGATATACTTGAATAGTAGGACCTGGTATGCTGCCATTATATCCCCATCCTTTTATGAATAAGCTTGGTAGCAACTCTCTTTCAACAGGTTCAGCAACTAACTCAAAATATTTTACTCCTTTTCTCATTATAAAAGGAAGAGAAGGAACATCTGGAGTGATAACCATTTCAATATTTCTCCTAAATATAGCAATAACACTAATAATATATGTATTAATATTTAGAGGTGTTCAGAAATTATAAATAATTTCAGCATATAGTTAACTAATTAAGTTCTTTTTTGCTAGTCTGTACATTATCTTCATAAAATCTACATAATAATTGTATATAATATAAAGATGTTTAATAATTTTTTAATATTTATTAAGTATAATCTAAAATTAGAGACAAGGTCAAATTAAAATTATTAAAGAGGCAATAAGATGAAGAAAAGAATTTTTATTAAAAAACATAGGTTTATAGTTGTTTTGATATTTATATGTACAGTATTTCTAGCACTTGTTGGACGACTTTTTTATGTAATGGTAGCAATATCTCCAAAATATAAGGCTATTGCTGATGAACAACAAAAAAGTGAAATACAAATTAATGCGAAACGAGGAAGAATACTTGATAGAAACGCAAATGAGTTAGCTATAAGTGTGGATGTTTACCGAATAGACTTAGATTTAAAAACTATAAGACAAACGTTAGAAAATAATACTATGACTTCTGATGAACTGGCCAATAAACTTGCACCAATACTTAATATGAAACAAGAAGGTATCGCTAAGATACTAAATTCAACTCTACCTAGTGGTTTGCCAGCTAGTTCTGCTGTGCTAAAGAGAGAAGTAGATAAATCTGAAGTAGATAAAATTAAAGCTTTAAATATTAGAGGGATAATTGTGTCTCCAGATACGAAAAGGTATTATATTAACGGCAATTTTTTATCAAATGTATTAGGATATGTAAACTCTGATGGTAAAGGTGTTTCAGGAGTTGAATCAAGCTATAATAAAGAACTTTCAGGAACTTCAGGTAATATTATTTACGAAAAAGATGTAAAGAATAACCCATTGCCGTATGATAATCCTGAGTATGTACAACCTATAGATGGTAAAGATGTTGTTCTAACAGTAGATGAAACAATTCAGGATTATGTTGAAAAAGCTGCGCAGAAAGCATTAGAAAACAACAAAGCTAGAGCAGTGAATATTATAGTTATGAACCCCAAAAATGGAGAAATATTAGCAATGGCAAGTAAACCAAGTCTTGACATCAATAATCCATCAAATATTTCAAGTAATTCTAAAGACGTTCAAAAACTTTGGAAAAATGCCTCTGTTCAAGATAACTTTGAACCAGGGTCTATTTTTAAAGTTATAACTGCTGCTTCAGCACTAGAAAGTGACACTGGACTAAATGATACATATATAGATAATGGAAGTATAAAGATTGGTAATACAGTGATTCACTGTTGGAACTTAGATGGTCATGGTAAGCAAAACTTTGTAGATATAATAAAGAATTCTTGCAATGTAGGATTTGTAGAATTAGGACTTAAGTTAGGCAAGGAGAAACTCATATCTTTTGCGCAAAAGATGGGTTTTGGTAAAAAAACCGGTATAGACTTACCTGGAGAATCTTCAGGTGTTTTAAGAAATGCAAACAAGACAAATGATGTAGATTTGGCAACTTTGGCTTTTGGACAAGGAGTTGCAGTTACTCAGGTCCAATATATGGCGGCTTTTAGTGCTGTTGCTAATGGAGGAACATGGATAAGGCCGCACGTTATGAAAGATATTGTTCACTTTGATGATAATAATAAAATGTTTATAGATAAAAAATATAGCGATTATGGTAAAAGAAATGTTTTTGATGCAAATCTATCATCAACTTTAAGACAGGATTTGGTAAAGGTTGTTACTGAAGGTGTGGGACAAAATGCATTTGTACAGGGGCTTGATATTGCTGGAAAAACAGGTACTGCACAAGTAGCAGATGCTGAAACCGGTAAATACGCTCCAGGAAAATATATGTCTTCCTTTGCTGGTATGGCTCCAGCTGAGAATCCAAAAATAACTCTTTTAGTAAGTGTAGATCAACCAGATGGCTCAAACTATTATGCTGGAGAGGTTTCTGCGCCTGTAGCAAGAGATTTGTTTAGCCAAATATTTAATTATATTGCAATCAAAGGAGAAGAAAATGTGTTAGGTAAATAGGCTGAAACTAGGTCAAAATTTTAAGTTTATTATAAAAAGTAATTAATACAGATGAAACCTAAAAATAGAAATAAGGATCGTTTTTGGAACTGAAAAAGTTATAATCTTTTTCAGTTCCAGTTTTTATATTTTCTAGTATTAAAGCTATTCCCAAAAACAAAACGCTAAAAGCTAATGCAATTATTTTTTATAAAAAATATATTAAACAGGAAAATTATCTTAATGTATAAAGTGAATGTGAAAGTAAAAAAGCCAAATTAACAAACCTTTTAATTAAATTAATGCTTTAATATATGAAAACTAAAAAGGAGATGAATTCAATTAAGTACCAGGCATATAAAATAATACTGTAGAATAACATCTTTATAGAAGGGAGAAATTGCAGTATAACGTTGTCATATATTTATCTAAAATTAAGTTTTCTAGGGGGAGTTAAAATGTTATTAATTAAAAATGGAACAGTGCTAACTATTTCAGGAGAATCTATTGAAAATGGAGAGGTATTAATAAAGAACAATAAAATTGTAAAGGTTGGCGTAAATTTAAAGGTTCCATCAGACTGTAGTATTTATGATGCAAAGGGCGGATACATAATGCCGGGAATTATTGATGCTCATTGTCATATAGGTATTTGTGAAGATTGTATGGGATTTGAAGGTGATGATGTAAATGAAATGAGAGAAGTAGTTGGTCCAGAGTATAGAGCAATTGACGCGATAAATCCAATGGATTTTTCTTTTAAAGAAGCTTATGAAAATGGTGTTACAACAGTATGTACTGGCCCAGGAAGCGCAAATGTAATAGGCGGTCAATTCGCGGTAATAAAGACAAAAGGAAAAAGAATAGATAAGATGATTGTTAAAGCACCAGTAGCTATGAAAGTAGCTTTTGGAGAAAATCCTAAGAGATGTCACAATGAGAAAAATGAAGTACCAACAACGAGAATGACTACAGCTGCTATATTAAGAGATTGGTTATTTAGAGCTAAGTATTATATGGAAAGCAAAGAAAATGCAGTAAAAGAAGGAAAAGCTCCAAATTTTGATATGAAGCTTGAAGCTTTACTTCCCCTTTTAAAGGGAGAGATAGTAATGAAGGCTCATGCTCACAGAGCAGATGATATATTTACATCTATAAGAATAGCAAAAGAATTTAATTTGAAATTGACATTAGATCACTGTACTGAGGGGCACCTAATAGCAGATGAATTATCAGAGGAAGGTTATTCAGCTATAGTTGGACCAACACTGGGTTGCAGACCTAAAATAGAACTTAAAGAACTAACTTTTGATACACCAGTAGTTCTTCATAGTTCCGGTGTAAAAATAGCACTTATGACAGATCATCCTGTTATTCCAGTTCATTATCTTCCACTATGCGCTGCACTAGCGGTTAGGGCAGGCTTACCAGAAGAAGCTGCATTAAAAGCTATAACATTAAATCCAGCAGAAATACTTGGGATAGAGGATAGAGTCGGGTCGTTAGAAGAAGGGAAAGATGCAGATATTGTTGTATTTGATAAGCATCCATTTGATATTCAAACTAAATCCCAGTTAGTTCTAATTGATGGTGAAGTAGCATATAAGAGATAGAAATAGTCTAGTGCCTCTCTCTTTTTAAGCGGGAGGCATTATAATTGTATAATCTAACAGTATTTTATATCTTATCTACTGTTATTGTAATTGGATTATACAAATCATTGAGGTATTAACTTACTTTGTTAAAATATAATATGTGACGTATTTAATAGAATAATTCGGTGTTGAATGATAATTTTATTTCTATTTATTTTGATTAGTTTTAATGAATTAATTTTAAATACATAATTTAATTATAAATGTGCAATTTAATGTTTAATACCCTAAAAACCACTGCAGATCAATGTCTTGTTACTTTGTATATTAAATAAAAGCACTTTTCCCAATATTTATAGCAGTAAAGGCAATAAACATTGAAAAAATTTAGATTATAATACAGATGTATATAAAAATTAAATCTAGAAGAAAGCAGTGGAGGAAATATGATTACTATAGTGAAGATAACATATAATGATTTAGATGATTTGTTAAGCTTATACGAGGAACTCTTAGAAAGAAAAACAAATTCACAAAAATTTAGAAAGAACTTTGACTGGATTAATTCAAATAAAGATTATTTATTAATTGGGGCAAAGAATGATAACGGGAATTTAGTTGGTTCATTGTTTGGAATTATTTGTAAGGACTTAGGTGGTGAGTGCAGACCATTTATAGTTATTGAAAATGTTATTGTGAAAAGTAGTTGTAGAAAAATGGGAATAGGAAAGCAACTAATGAGTTTCATAGAAGAGTTTGCACGTAAAAGAAACTGCAACTTTACTATGATCATTTCAGCTTTTAAAAGAAAAGATGCGCATAGATTTTATGAATCAATTGGATATTCTAAAGATGTTGTTCAAGGATTTAAAAAATACCTATAGTAAAAATATTATCTTAAGATATTGCTACAAAGGAGAAGGGAGAATAAAAAATGGATACTATTATACATGCAGTATTTATTGATAGAGATGGAACCATTGGAGGAGACTGTTCAGTAATTTACCCGGGTGAGTTTAAGTTATATCCATTCACAGAAGAAGCAATAAAACTTCTAAAAAGTTTAAGTATAAAGGTATTTGCATTTACTAATCAACCAGGAATTTCCAAAGGAGAAAGTACTGTGCACAATTTTGAGAAAGAGTTGTTTGAATTTGGATTTGATAAGGTGTATATATGTCCACACATCCCGGAAGATGAGTGTTCTTGCAGAAAACCAAGTCATGAACTGTTAATAAAAGCTTCAACCGAATATAATATTGACCTAAAAAAATGTGTTGTAATTGGAGATAGGTGGAGCGATATGGTGGCAGGTGATAATGCTGGAACAAAGAAAATACTAGTTAAGACGGGTGCAGGTACCGAATCCTTGGGGAAATATAGAAGTAAATGGTCAAATGTACAACCAGATTATATAGCAGAAAACGTTTTGGATGCAGTGCTGTGGTTATTGTCATCAAGCAAAGAAAAATTGTAAAATACCATTCTTCTACTATAGAATGCTTTTATTTGTGTAACAACTAAAAAACGAACAATTTGTCAAAACACTGTATTATTCAAAGTTGAATTCTATGGTGTTTTTGTGTCGCATTGCAAAGAGTATGTGCATGTAACGTAGTTTTAAGATATATATGTGCATACTGAAAAAAATGCGACATAACTATTAAAATTAGAAATATGAATGGGGATCTTTGAAAATCGAATAATGAAGTGAGTAATTTTTGTGATTTAAAATGATTTTATTCTAAGTTAGATATTAAAAAAAGGTATTGACATGCACCCTACAGACACCATTAGTATAAAATTAAAGAATTAAAAGTTTATAAATTTTATGGGAGGCATACAATATGAATATTAAGATTGCATCAGAGAAAACTGGTTTAACAAAGAAGGCGATTAAATACTATGAGAGTGAGGGGTTAATTAGCCCTTTAAAAAGATGTGAAAATAATTATAGGGAATATTCAGATGATGATATTGTTAAGCTGAATTTAATTGGAGCACTGAGAGCTTTAGACATACCAATTTTAGATATAAAAGATGTGATTGCAGGTAAAAAAAGTTTTCAAGAAATTTTAATGGAGTCTCTAACAAAAATAAATGAAAATATAAATCACTTGGAAAAAAGTAAATTGATCATTACAAGTCTTATAGAAAATAATTTAGGTAATTACAAAGCATCAGGAGAGCAAATTAGAAAACTAAGAGAAACATTAGAGTTATCTAGAGATGGTAAAAAAGAATTTATATCAGAGAACTTACTTAGAATATTTCCAGGAAACTTTGGACAGTTTATTGTTGCTATGTATGAACCATTTTTAAGGATTACAATTGATAATGATGAAAAAAAGAAAATATGGTTAAGACTTGTGGAATTTTTAGATTCTGCAGATGAAATAGATGAAGATACTTTAATAATAGAAAAAATTAATAAATCAGGTACTGATGAGTTAGATGGATTAAAAAAGATGATGAATGATCAAATTAAAAATTCATTAAATTGTTATGACAACGTTAAGGATAGCATGATAAATGATCAAATTCAATTAATAAAGTCTTTAAAAGAAAATGAAGAAGCTAAAGATAAATTTACTAAAGGTATTGAATTGGCAAAACAACTAAACAAGATAGTTTACCCAATTCAAAAAGATTTTGAGGAATATCTATGTATACTTAATGAAGATTATAAAAAGTACAAAGAAAATACAACTAAGATATTGTCTGATGTTAATAAAGTAGTAAAAGATAAACTAGGATATACATCAAATGAATTAATACAAGCATTTAATCAAGAAAATTAGAATACACTTTTTTATTTAATATCACAATTGAAAAAGTTAATAATTTATCTTAACACCGCATTATTCAAAAATTAAGTTAATACATTAAAAAATTAATATATACCTTATTTATAATTATTGTCGTATCATAGAAAAACTACTTATATAGATGAACAAGCTATTAAATAGCAAATAAGTATGCTGCATTAATCCTAATATAAAAATATATTGGTCAGATACAGTTGATACATGTCATTGAAAGAATTTTTGTTAAATGATGTGAATAAGTTATCCTATTTAAAAATAAAAGATAGTACTTTCAATTAATATTGTGGGTACTTTTTTTATATATAAAATTATGGATGGTAATTGAATTTTGTGAATTTGAATTTATATAAAATAGCGATTTAACGAGTTTAGAGTGAGTTTAAATGGTTGTAATGATGAATTTTGATGTAGAGGTGTTAATAAATAAAAGTTAACTAGAACGCTCTAAACAAAGATTTAAATGGGTTGTTTTTAATGTAAAAAGTGAATATCAGTGTTTAATAGCATGTCATATTAATATATCTACCTGTTATATAGCGTTTGATAGAAATAATATCAACGAATTATTCATTAGAGGTCAGGAGCCTATTTTTTACAGATAGGCTCTCTATTTTTTCAAAGCAGAATAATTTAAGGCTCTGTTAAAGAATAATGTTGAAAATTGATTATTTGTTACAAAGTAGAGTATTAAGTATCAAGTAGATATAAAATTGAGTAATTTGACAAAGGAACACATGTTTGGTATCTTGTATTTATGGAAATTTTATAAATAGGAGGAAGATATATGAATACAGAAACCAAACATAGAAAGATTATAGAAATTGTTCAAGATAAATTAACTTGTTCAGCACATAATTTAGACCATGTATTTAGAGTTTATAATCTTTGTTTATTACTTGCAAAATATGAGAAAGATGCTGATTTAGAAATCCTTATTCCATCAGCATTACTACATGATATTGCGAGGGTTGAAGAGAGCCAAGATAAAACAGGGGAAATTGACCATGCTGTTTTAGGCAGTGTAATTGTAGAGGATATATTAAGAGATTTAGAATATGAAGAAGATAAAATCGAGAAGATAAAGCACTGTATTATAGCACATAGATTCAGAACTGGAAATGAACCTAATTCAATAGAAGCAAAAATACTCTTTGATTCAGATAAACTGGATGTTATAGGCACAATTGGAATTGCTCGTACTTTTATGTTAGCAGGACAATTTGGGCAAAGACTAACAGTAAATGAGTCATTAAATGATTACCTCAAATCTAACACTGTTGAAAATGGAAGAATAAAAGATGTTTCAAAACATACACCTTTTATTGAATACGAAGTAAAATTTAAAAAAATTCCAGATAAATTATATACTCAAAAAGCAAAAGAAATTGGAAAAGAAAGGCTTGATTTTATGGAGATGTATTTTAATAGATTAAAATTAGAAATAGATGGTATGAAATAAAATTATTTGATACAATACCAGAAAACCTAACATATCCATTAATTCAACCGCATTTATTTAAAAAGATCGAAGATGTGTACAATCAAGTAGAGATATGCTAATACATATTATTCTTATGAAGCGCCATATATAGAGTAGAAAGTAATATAATTAACTTTTATTCAAGGCTAAGAGGATCTAATCTGAACAATTTATTTTGATTTAAGTAAGCGTGTCAAACAGCACGCTTAATTTTTTTTGAAAAGATTGCAACGATATTTAGTTTCAAGAGTCTTATATATGAAAGCGAGGTGAAACTGTGACTGATTTTGAAGTTATATACTCTCAATATTTTACTGATGTCTATAAATACGCCTTGTCACTATCTCGTAATAAAATTTTGGCAGAGGAACTAACTCAGGAAACATTTTTCAAAGCTTTGAAAAGCATAGACAAGTTTAAAGGCGAATGTAAAATGGGCCCAATCTGACTTCTACTGTATGAAAAATCAATGGACATAGGGCCTCAGTTTAATCATACTTAGTCTTTAATTTGTATTACATCTTTTAATTAGACCAGAACTGATATTGAAATGGAATATACAGATGTAACAGTGAAAGAAAAGATTATAAACGGAAAGAAATTTAAAATAACAGTAAGAGCGAATATGCCGTCACCAGAAGCTATAAAAAAGTGTGCTGAAACAATGGTGAGAATACTAAGAGAAATAGATGAAAGAAAAGAGTAGGAGATTAGTCCTATCCTTTTTTTGTTTAGGGACTTAAAGCAGTTACTCTTGGTTATACTATTTATAAAAATTATATAAGGAGGTGGTGTTATGAACAATTCAACAAAAGTACCCAATAGATTAATAAATGAAAAATCATCATATCTGTTACAACACGCATACAACCCTGTTGATTGGTACGCATGGAGTGAGGAAGCATTTATAAAGGCACAAGCTGAAAATAAGCCTGTCTTCTTATCTATTGGGTATAGCTGAGTGGTTCACGAAAAATACTTGTCATTGGTGCCACGTTATGGAGCGTGAATCTTTTGAAGATGAAGATGTAGCAAAAGTATTAAATGAAAACTTTATTTCTATAAAAGTAGATAGAGAAGAAAGACCCGATATCGATAGTATATATATGGCATTTTGTCAGGCTTATACAGGAAGTGGTGGATGGCCACTTACTATAATAATGACTCCAGATAAAAAACCTTTCTTTGCTGGAACTTATTTTCCAAAAGAAAGCAAATATGGCCGACCAGGATTGATAGAACTATTGGATTCTATATATGATATGTGGAGTAAAGAGAAAAAGAGACTGATAGACTATAGTCTTGAAATGATTGATCAGATAAATATACAAACTGAAATTGAAATTGATGAAAATGATAAAATCGATGAAAGTGTTATAAAGGAAACCATACAGTCTTTAAAACAGTTTTTTGATAAAAGATATGGTGGTTTTAGTAGAGTACCTAAATTCCCAACACCACATAATATGTACTTTTTATTAGAGTATTACATTAAAACTGAAGATAAAAATGCTCTAACCATGGTTGAGGAAACCTTAAAACATATGTATA
The DNA here is from genome assembly GCF_030915445.1 of Clostridium sp. OS1-26. Lineage (GTDB taxonomy): Bacteria > Bacillota > Clostridia > Clostridiales > Clostridiaceae > Clostridium_AM. The sequence continues at coordinate 4,508,612 of NZ_CP133264.1, read as the reverse complement.
AGGGAGGAATTTTTGATCATATAGGATTTGGATTTTCCAGATATTCTACTGATGAAAAGTGGTTAGTTCCTCATTTTGAAAAGATGCTTTATGATAATGCACTTTTATCCTTGATTTATACAAAAACTTATGAAATCACAAGAAAAGAATTGTATAAGAAAATTGCAGAGAAAATATATACTTATATGATAAACAATATGATATCACCGGAGGGTGGATTTTATTCAGCAGAGGATGCAGACTCAGAAGGGGTAGAAGGCAAGTTTTATGTATGGGATATAGAAGAAATAGAAAAAGTACTTGGAAAGCAGGATGGGAAAACTTATTGTGAACTATATGGAATAACCGAAAAAGGAAATTTCGAAGAGAAAAACATACCTAATTTAATAAGTACGGATATAGAAAAAATAGAGATAAACGAAAATCTAAAAGAACAACTGGAAAAAATAAGGATTAAACTATATGATTACAGAGAAAAAAGAATACATCCTTTTAAAGATGACAAAACGTTAACATCATGGAATGGCTTAGCTATTGCAGCCTTTGCTTATGGTGGAAGAATTTTTAACAATCAAAAATATATTGAAATATCTGAGCGAGCAGCTGATTTTGTATTAAAAAAACTTATTCGAGATGATGGAAGACTTCTTAGCAGGTACCGCGAAGGAGAATCCGCATATGCAGCAGTACTAGAAGATTATGCATTTATAATATGGGGGCTTATAGAACTATACAAAGCTAATCCTCAGCCTAAATATCAAGAAAAATCTCTTTATTTGCATGATCAAATGATAAAACTTTTCTGGGATGAAAAGCAAGGTGGTTTATACTTATATGGATTAGATAGCGAAGAGCTTATAGTAAGACCTAAAGAACTTTATGATGGTGCTATTCCTTCTGGAAATTCCGTAGCTACATTCAATATGTTAAGGCTTTATGATATCACTGATGATACTAAGTTTAAACAATTTGCTGAGATACAATTTAAAACATTTGGCACAACAGTAAAAAGAAACTCAATTGCATATACTCATTTTATAACAGCATACATGAACAGTTTCAATCAGTTTGAAGAGATATAATATTCATTCAATTGAAAATATTGGTATTATATGTAATTTGTAGGATATATTTGCAGATGATTACTGCAAATATCTCCTATTTTGCGTAGTTTAGCGACAAAAAGTATTTTTTTGCTAGATTTTATGCAAAATTTAACAAGGAATTATTGAAGTTTATAAAAAATTAATGTAAAATTTAATCGTAATGAAATAAATATCAAAATATAGAATGGAGTGGAGTTATTGAGTAATATTATAAAAAATAAAAACTCTCTAAAATTTAGAATAACAGTAAGCTCCTTGTTAGTAGTACTGTTATCTACAATTATACTTGCTGTCGTCTCATATAACGTCATAAGTAAAAAATTTCTAAGTCAAGTTAAAGAAGATGGGATGCTTTTGACAGAGGAAATAAGTGCTGAAATGCAAACTAACAATGCTATACTTAATCAAGTAGACAAATTGTTAGGTGAAAAAATTTCAACAACAGCCTACTTAGTAGGACATAATGGTAATTTTTCTAACGAATATCTTACTGAGATTGCAAAGTCCATAAATGTACAAGAGATAAATATTGTTAATGCAGATGGAGTAATATTATATTCTAATCTACCATCAAGCATTAATTATAAATATCCTACTGATCATCCTGTACAGGCTGTTCTAAAAGGATCACAAGGTGAACTTATTGAAAAAATAAGAAAAAGTAGTAGCAGTTCTGATCAGAACTATTATAAGTATGGAGCAGTTGCGTTAAAGAATGGTGGACTTGTTCAAGTTGGGGTAATTGCAAATGAAGTTGCAAAATTAGGTAAAGAAGTAGATGATCAAACGTTAGTGGACAGGCTAAGTAAAAAATCAAATATAGTTTATGCTTTGACAATTGATCCAAATTTAAAAGCTACAGCCCATAGTGATAAAAGTAGAATTGGAATAACATTAACTGATGCTGGAAGCAAAGCTGCGATAAAGGAAGGTAAAACATATTCTTCTATATATAACTATAAAGGAGAGGATGTCTATGATGTTTTAATTCCTATAAAAGATGCTAACGGGAAAATAATAAAAGCCGTAAACATTGGTCTTTCACTTAAGAATCAATATGCTGCTTTAAATAATATATTAATAAGTTTTGCATTAGTATCCATCTTTACAGTTTTAGTAAGCGGATTAATACTTAGAGGAATAATAAGAAGAAATTTAAATCCTTTAAATGATTTAACAAAAGCAGCAGAAAATGTATCTCAAGGTGATCTAAGTAAAAATATTCAAATAAGAACTAATGATGAAATCGGAGTACTTGGTATAAGCTTTAATAATATGATTGAAAATCTTAGAGCTATAACTGCTAAAATTAATGAAGTGTCACAAAATCTTGCAATATCATCAAAATCATTATTGTCATCTACTGAACAGGTAGCTGAAGTTTCAGAAGAAATCTCAAACTCGACACAAGAAGTTGCAGATGGAGCTGAAAAGCAAGTAAGAGCTGCTGAAGATGTATCTCAAAGCATGAAAAATGTAGTTAGTAATATATCAACAATAAAAGATCAAGTTACAAATGTAATGAAGTTCTCAGATGATACAAGTAGACTTGCATCAGATGGAAGAGAAAAAATGGACAATATGGTCAATCAAATTGGAATAATAAAAAATAGTGTAAACTATTCCTCAAAGGTGATATCAGAACTTCAAGAAACATCAAAACAAATAGGTAATATTGTACAAATAATTGATGGAATTGCAGATCAAACTAATCTTTTAGCTCTTAATGCTTCAATTGAAGCTGCTCGAGCAGGAGAAGCTGGAAAGGGGTTTGCCGTTGTTGCAGAGGAAGTTAGAAAGCTAGCAGAAGAATCTATGAGATCATCAAATAATATTAAGGATTTAATTATTTCTACACAACAGAAAACCGATAAGGCGCTGATTGCAATAGAGGAAGGTAACAGAGAATCTGAGAAGGGGCAGTCGATTGTAAAAACTGTGGGAGACTCATTAAATGAAATTATAAAATCCTTTGATGAAACAAGAACTAATTTACAAAGAGTTAATGAAATGATTATTAATTCTAAAGATAATATTGATAGGATGGATGATAACATTAACGAAATTCAAGCAGTTACAACAAATACAGCTGCTAATACAGAAGAGGTTGCAGCTTCAACGGAAGAGCAAACAGCTGTACTTCAACAGGTTACAGAAAGTGTTCAACAGCTAACTCAAATGGCATTAGAGTTAGAAGATAGTATAAAAATATTTAAAATATAAAGAATATATCATATAACAAAAAAGTCTTGACAAATATTAAAATATGGTAATATAATGAGTTGTAATTTATATAGTAATTTCGTTGAAGAGAAGAGTACTTTTAGTAAGTTCTAAAAAGCGAACAGGGATGGTGAAAGCCTGTAGGAAAGCTAAATAGGAAGAGAATCTTGGAGAAGCTTATGAAAAAGGTTTGATTTCAAATCACAAGTAAGTCGTTAACTGCGTTAAAGTTTTGAGTGGATTTGGCAAATGCCAGTTCAATAAGAGTGGTACCGCGGATATATACCCGTCTCTATTTTAATAGAGACGGGTTTTTAATTTAAGCAGCCATATAAAATCTCCGATTTTGATATGATCGCTTACTCAGTGAGTACTCATTCGACGATAAGAGAAGGAGATTCATTTTATATAATTTAATATAAAAAATAATAGGGAGGTTGCAATATGGATTATAAAAAGCTAGTTGCAGAAAGAATAAAAGAAAATGTTGATTTAGAGTTAGATACTATTGAAAGACTTATAGAAATACCACCGAAATCTGAAATGGGTGACTATGCTTTTCCTTGCTTTCAGTTATCTAAAGCTTTGAGAAAAGCACCTAATATGATTGCTCAAGAGCTAAAAGAAAAATTAAATAATGAAGGATTTGAAAAAATAGATAACTTAGGTCCTTATTTAAACTTTTTTGTTGATAAATTTGACTTTACAAAAAATGCAATAGAAAAGATATTAACAGAAAAAGATAGTTATGGTTCATCAGACTTAGGCCGTGGGAAAAATATATGTGTTGAATATTCATCAGTTAATATTGCAAAGCCTTTTCATGTAGGTCATTTATTTGGCACGGCTATAGGTAGATCTTTATATGAAATGTTAAATTCACAAGGATATAATTGTGTTAGAATAAACCATCTTGGTGATTGGGGAACTCAGTTTGGAAAGCTTATATCAGCATATAAAAGATGGTGTGATGAAGAAGCTTTGGAAAAGGAACCTATAAGTGAATTGTTAAGAATTTATGTTAAATTCCATGACGAGGCAGAAAAAGATCCATCTTTAAATGATGAAGGTAGAATGTACTTTAAGAAATTAGAAGACGGATGTGAAGAAGAAGTAAAACTGTGGCAAAAGTTTAAAGATTTAAGCTTAAAGGAATTCGAAAGAGTATACGATATGCTTGGAATAGAATTTGATTCTTATGCTGGAGAAAGTTTCTATTCTGATAAAATGGATGCTGTAATAGATAAGATTGATGAAAAAGGAATATTAGTAGAGAGTAATGGCGCAAAAGTTGTAATGTTAGATAAATATAATATGCCTCCATGTATTATAAAAAAAGCAGATGGAGCTACTATATATGCTACCCGTGATTTAGCTGCAGCAATTTATAGAAAGAAAACTTATAATTTCGATAAGAGCATATATGTGGTTGGAGCAGGTCAGTCTCTTCATTTTAATCAAGTATTTACTACATTAAAGCTTATGGGAAATGATTGGGCAGAGGATTGCAATCATGTAGCTTATGGATTAGTTAGATTCGCAGACAAGAAACTATCTACAAGAAAAGGTGATGTTGTATTACTAGAGGATTTATTAAATGAATCTATTGAAAAAACATTACAAATAATAAATGAAAAAAATCCTGATCTTGAGAATAAGGAAGATGTAGCAAAAAAAGTAGGCATAGGTGCAGTAATATTTGCATATTTAAAGAACAGCAGGGAAAAAGATATAGTATTTGACTGGAGTGAAATATTAAGCTTCGATGGTGAGACTGGTCCATATGTACAGTACAGTTATGCAAGAGGAAAGAGCATACTTAGAAGAGCAGGAGAGGTTAATGTAGAAATAGACTATAGCAAATTAAATTCTGGTGAAGAATTTGAACTTGCAAAGTCTCTTGAAGGTTTTAATAAAGCTATACTAAATTCTATAGATAGATTAGAGCCTTTTATAGTAACAAGATATTTAATAGAGGTTGCTAAAGGATTTAACAAGTTCTATAATGCTCACAGCATTATGAACGCAGAAGATGAAGCTACAAAGAACGCTAGATTAAAGTTAGTGGAAGCAACTTGCCAAGTGTTAAAAAATGGTTTAGGTTTGCTTGGAATACAAGTAGTAGAAAAAATGTAATATTTATATATAAAAGGCAATGGATTTTTATCCATTGCCTTTTATATAGTTTTCAAATATACTACATTATTATATAATAGATATTATAAGTTAATTTAGTTATATGATAAAATTAATGATTCCATTTTAAAGTTGTGGTATGTAGTAGCAATAGTTTGGAGGATTATAATGTTAGTTAAAGAGTATAATGAGTCGCTGAAGATAAACAAAAATATATTCAGTGACTACGGCATGAGTGGTATAGCATATTTTGATATAGAAACTACAGGTTTTGATAAAGATGACGATAATATAATACTAATATCATTTGGTAAATTTAATGATGAGAAGAATTTTTGTATAAAGCAATATTATGCTGAATCTTTGGAAGACGAAGAAGAGATACTGTATAATTTTTTAACAGATTTACAAAAGTACAATACTTGGTGTTCTTATAACGGAATTGCATTTGACGAACCATTTATAGGAAAAAGAATTGAAAAACACAATGTAGCCCTTAATACTCCTAAAAATCACGTTGATTTATATAGAATCATCAGGCCTTATTATAAACAGCTTGGAATAGAGAGATGTAATTTAAAAGGTGTAGAAAAATATATAGGAATAAAGAGAGAAGATCAAATAGATGGCGGAATAAGTGTAGATTTATACAAGGAGTTTTTATTAACAGGGGAAGATAGATTAAAAAATATAATTATGCTTCATAATTATGAAGATGTTTTAAGTTTACCTAAAATTCATGAGTTTATTTTTAATATTGAAAATAACAAAAACCTAATTAGAGAAAATGTAATTACTGAGAAACAACTAAGATATTTGAAAAGTCTATTGAATAAAAATAATATTTTACTGGATATAGATTTAGAAAGAGTGTCAAAAAAAGCCGCATCTAGAACCATAGATCAAATATTAAAAGGTTGTAGAGATTGTAACGAGTTAAGCAATATAATAAATAACAGTTATTAAAGTCCAATTTTCTTTATTATATCCTATATATTTTATGATTTATAATTTTAATTATATAAAGGGGGATATTTATGTTAAGTAAAATAATAACTTACGACATTATTAAATTAAGCCCAAATGATACTTTGGTTAAGGCACTAGAGATAATGAATGATAACAATATCAATGGTGCACCGGTAGTAGATGAGAGCGGATTATTGGTAGGAATGATAGTAAAAGCGGATATATATAGATTTTTAATGGATCAGGGACATTATGATACTTGTCCAGTAGAATGGGTCATGACTAAAAAGGTCATAACTGCAGCAAAAGATGAAGACGTTATTGCTATTGCAGAGAGATTAAGAAAAAATGACATAATTGCTATACCAATAGTGGACAACAATACTATATTAGGCTTAGCTACTATTGAAAATATAGTTGACTACTTTATTGAAACCTATGGTAAATAATTATGACTTGTCTAATATATTAATTTTCAAAGATTATTAAATACAATATAAAAAAATCTGTCTTAATCATAATAAGACAGATTTTTTATTTCTATTGTTTACTTGAATTTTTATAATTAGGGCAGTGACTGCTGCAGGAGCCACAATCACAACTACCTGAACCTTTTTTCTTTAAGTTTCTATAGAATATGCAAACTGCAGCTATAACTATAATAGAGGTAACTATAATTTCTACTGCCAATTCCAACACCTCCACAATTAATATTTAATCTTATAATAAAGAACCTATTCTAAATACTATAAAGGATACAATCCATGCAAGTACAAATTGATAAGTTAACGAAAATGCAGCCATCTTCTTACCGTATTCTTTTTTCATGGTTGCAATAGCTGAAATACATGGAGTATATAGCAATACAAAAACTAAAAATGCATAAGCAGATACAGGGGTAAATCCGTGCACCAAGGAAGTTTGTAGATTTCCTCCATAAATAACACCCATGCTGCTTAAAACTACTTCCTTAGCCATAAGTCCTGTAAGTAAAGAAACTGAATTTTGCCAAGTACCAAAGCCTAAAGGTCCAAATAATGGTGCTATAGTTCTACCAATAGAAGCTAAAATACTATTATTCATTTCAGTCATTCCATGTAAATTAAAATTAGATAAAAACCAAATTATTACGGATATTGCAAATATTATACCTCCAGCTTTTTTCAAGAATCCTTTTCCTTTATCCCATGTATGAAGCATAACATGTTTAAACTCGGGCATTTTATACTCAGGAAGTTCTATTATGAAAGGTTCTTCTTCCTTTTTAAATAAAGTATTTTTAAATATTATACCTATTATAAAAGATAAAAATATTCCTAAAACATAAAGTGATAACACTACAAGAGTTTCTTTTCCTCCAAAGAATACGGAAGTAAACATGGCGTACACTGGAAGTCTTGCATTACAGGACATAAGCGGTGCTAAAAGTGCAGTAAGCTTTCTATCTTTTTCACTTTCAAGAGTCCTAGCAGACATTATTCCAGGCACCGAACACCCAAAACTGACTATTAGCGGAATAAATGCCTTTCCTGATAATCCAGCTTTTCTCATTAATTTATCCATTATAAAAGCTGCTCTCGCCATATATCCACTATCTTCAAGAAATGATATTCCGAGAAAAAGAGCAAGGATAACAGGTAGAAATACTATTACAGAACCTACTCCTCCAACAATGCCATCTATTAACAATGAACTGAACCAAGGGCTAGTACTAGATAATGCTTGATGTAAAAAAGGAATTATAGCATCATCTAGAAAACCGCTAAGCATATCCGCTATAGGTTGTCCCACCCAACTGAAGGTGAATTGAAAAATTAATGCTAATATTCCAAAGAAGATAGGGTAGGCTAAAAATTTATTAAGCACAATTTTGTCTATTCTTTCAGTTACTGAAACAGACTCCGTTTTGTTATAAGATAAACACTTATTTAGAATACTACTTATGTAGTTATATGCTTCTTTTTCATGCTGAAATTGATAACCATTATCAGTTGGAAGTTGTAAAAAATCGCCACCATTCAGCAAATTTTTCAACTCATCTATACCTTTGCCTTTGGAAGCTACAATAGGTAAAATCTTAACGTTTAGTTCTTTAGCTAGACAAGAATAATCTATTTTAATGCCTTTAGACTCAGCTACATCTACCATATTAAGAACTAAAATTATAGGTTTATCAAATTCTTTAAGTTGAGTAGTTAAATATAAATTTCTTTCTAGGTTAGATGCATCAACTATATTTATGATTACGTCTGCATTTCCATCAAGTAAATAGTTTTTCGCAACTTTCTCTTCATTAGAATATGTGTCCATGGCATAAATGCCAGGCAGGTCTATTATTTTAACATTGTTATTAATGAAACCTTCTTTCTTTTCTACTGTTACTCCAGCCCAGTTTCCTACATATTGGTTTGAACCAGTGAGAAGATTAAAAAGAGAAGTTTTACCCACGTTAGGGTTGCCAAGCAAAGCTGCTGTTATCATTTAAAAACCTCCTTCAAAAGTGTTATTTAACGGGAATTTGTTATAAATATATTTTTAGCATCTTGTTTACGTATTGCTAAATCAAATCCTCTTAAGTTTATAATTAAAGGATCTCCAAAAGGTGCAACAGTCTTTAATGCAACTTCTGTTCCTTCTATACATCCTAAAGCAAGAAGTCTCTTAGCTAGTTTTTCATCTCCACTTATATTTTCAATTAAAGCTTTTTGTCCAGGTCTTAAATCACAAATACTCATTTCTACCACCTCGTAATGAAAATCATTATCAATTATTATAGATTAATAATATCATCTTTAAAAGCTTATGTCAATAATAACTAGAATATATCTTTAAGTCATTATCATACTCCTCTGATAAAGTTGTATTTTTCAGATAAAATTTAATTTTTATTAAAAAATATTTTAAATAAATAGTTAGAAATTGAAGATATAAGGTATAAACAATGGTATAATATATATACTGTAACGTACAAACTTATATAGAAGAGGTATACAATGGTTTTTAAAAACACAGTACATAAAAATGGAGATTATATATATAAAAGCTCAGACAAAAAACCAGAAAAAAGATTTGCTAACAGAGCAGAATTTTACACAGATATATACTATCCTACGGTAAATAATAAAAGTGTTTATGAGCAATATAAATTTGAAGGACCAATTATGAGAACTATTAATCTATCAAAAACTGGTATTTTAATTGAAAGTAAGATAGCCTTACAAATAGGAGATTTTATTAATTTTACTTTAAAGATAGAAGATAATCCATCTTTTTGGTGTCTTGCGGAAGTGAAAAGAATTACTATTAAAGAATCCTTTTATTATATAGGCTGTGAATTTATTTCATTAGATATGAATCAAATTAACATTATAGAAAAATATGTAGAAAACCATTAAAATATACTCATATTTGCAATAGTAGTAACTCTTAAGTTAACTAGCAAATAATGTTGACATTGAATTTTTATGCTGTTATAATGATTAAAGTAAAATAAAATACATTATCTAACTTATCAAGAGTGGTGGAGGGACTGGCCCTATGAAGCCCAGCAACCGGTGTTACTTTTTTGTAATACAACGGTGCTAATTCCTGCAGCGAAGGCTGGGAGATGAGAGGAATCTACGAATTTTAAGCTCGAGGTTTTCCTCGGGCTTTTATTTTTTTACCCATTAATATTTTTATGAAGTGATCATTGTTTAAAGGAGGAAAAGTAGTGATAAAAATTAGTGGAGTTAGCAAAAGTTTTTCTGAAAAAATGGTATTAGAAGATGTAACTTTAAATATAGAAGAGGGGGAGATATTTGGAATTATAGGTCATAGTGGTGCAGGTAAATCGACATTGCTAAGATGTATAAATGGATTAGAGTCTTATGATACTGGAAGTATAAAAGTAATGGATAAAGAAGTTAAGAATCTTGGAGAAAAAGAGCTTAGAGTTTTTAGAAAAAATTTAGGCATGATTTTTCAAAATTTTAACTTATTAAATAGGAAAAGTGTCTTTGACAATGTGGCACTTCCATTAGAAGTTTGGGGTGTGGACAAAGTTGAGATGAAAAATAGAGTTGAGAAATTATTAAATCTAGTTGGTCTTGAAGACAAAATGAACAATATGCCCAGGGAATTAAGTGGAGGACAGAAACAAAGAGTAGCAATAGCAAGAGCACTAGCTCTAAACCCTAAAGTTTTGCTTTGCGATGAAGCAACTTCAGCTCTTGACCCAAGTACTACAAAATCTATACTACAACTTTTAAAAACTATAAATGAAAAGTTAAATATTACAATAGTCATTGTAACTCATCAGATGGAAGTAATAAAAGAAGTATGCAGTAAAATTGCTATTATGGATGCTGGTGAAGTAAAAACTGTAGGAGATGTAGAAGATTTATTTTTAAGGCCAGATGCCAACTTAAAGAAATTGCTAGGTGAAGATAAAACTCTTCCTGTTTCAGGACTAAACATAAGAATATTCTTTCCAAAAGAAATCAGTGAGCAAAGTATAATAACATCTATGGCAAGAGCTCTAGACATAGATTTTTCAATAATATGGGGAAAATTAGAAAGGTTTAGAGATGATATACTCGGAAGCTTAGTAATAAATATTGATGAAAATGATAAGACGAAGATCTGTGACTACTTAAATTCAAAATCTATAAATTGGGAGGTAGAATAAATGTTATTTAATGAAATATTATTTCCTGCTTTAGCAGAAACTTTATATATGGTCTGTGTTTCTACTGTGTTGGCAGTAATTTTAGGATTTATACCTGCAGTTTTGTTAATCTTAACACAAGAGGTCGGGTTAAAACCCAATAAGAATGTTCATAAAGTTCTTGATGCTGTTATAAATTTATTAAGGTCATTTCCTTTTATAATATTAATGATTGCAATATTTCCATTTACTAAACTTGTAGTTGGTAAATCAATTGGAACAACCGCGGCTATAGTTCCACTAACAATTGCTGCAGCGCCTTTTGCTGCTAGAGTAATAGAGTCTTCTTTGAAGGAAGTAGACTCTGGAGTAATAGAAGCCGCAAAATCTTTTGGGGCCAGCAACCTTCAGATAATCTTCAAAGTTATGCTTAAGGAAGCTATGCCATCTATAGTACTTGGAATAACATTAACTGTAATAAGTGTCGTAGGCTATTCCGCTATGGCTGGTGCCGTTGGCGGTGGTGGACTAGGTGCTGTTGCTGTAAATTATGGTTATTATAGATTTAAAACAGATGTTATGATTTATACTGTAATAATGCTTATATTTTTGGTTCAAGCTTTTCAAAGCTTAGGAAATATACTCTATAAAAAACTTATAAAATAGAAGAAAACTTATATTAGGCGATATATCAGTAGTTATTGTATAAAATAAGCTTCAGATAGAATAATAATTTTATCTGAGGCTTATTTTAGGCAAATTTTAATTAAAAAAATTGTAGTTGGAATAATCTATTTTTAGGTGTAACATTATACTATATTAGCATATATTGATTTTAATAATATTATATATGGTTATTTTTAGGGAAACAAGCAAATTACCCAGTGTTTCGACTAAAAGGAGGAGAAAAACATGAATATAGCAGCTTTTTTGATATTGATGGCACTTTGTATAGAGAAGGATTAATTGCTGAAGTTTTTAAAAAACTTGTAAAATATGAGATAATACCTTCAGACAGATGGTATAAAGAAGTAAAGCCTGAGTATGAAAAATGGGATAAACGACAAGGAAACTATGATAATTATTTGTTAAAGATGGCAGATATATATATAGAAGCAATAAAAGGTCTTCACAAATCACAAATAGAATTCATAGCACGAAATGTGGTATCTCAAAAAGGAGATAGGGTTTATACCTTCACTAGAGATAGAATAAAATGGCATAAAGAAAGAGGTCATAAAGTTATAACCGTTTCTGGAAGCCCTGCAGAACTTGTTAGAGAAATGGCCATAAAACACGGTTTTGATGATTACAAGGGAGCAATATACTTGATGGATAAAGATGAAGTATATACTGGTGAGGTTCTTCCAATGTGGGATAGTGAAAGTAAGAGAAACGCTATTGATGAGTTAATAAAAAAATATAATATCGATATATCTCAAAGTTATGCATACGGTGACACAGCAGGAGATTTTTCAATGATGCAGATGGTTAAGTATCCTGTATGCGTAAATCCTACTCGAGAAATTTTAAAGAAGGTTTTAAATGACGAAGAAATTAAGAAAAGAGTACAAATTATAGTTGAAAGAAAAGATGTAGTATATAATCTTAATGCAGATTGCATTGACATATTCTAATTTAAAGTATATTATATGTAACTTTATATGAAAAAGTGATATAATATAACAACATAGTAATTTGCACAATTAATTTAGAAAAGAGTGGTATAGTGATAGAAAGACATAATAGCATAGAGGTTGAAAAACTAACTGAAGAAAATTCTTTAGTTATAGATGGAGATAGCCATCTGTACAAGGAGGCCATTTTTTTTGACCTAGAGCATTATATTTATAAAAAACCAATTTGTGTAGGTGTTTTTGGTTGTTGTTATTATGATGAACAAAAGCATAAGTTAGAAGTAACTCAATATATGATAGAAAATAAAATGGATGTAAAAAGCATATTATTTCTTGCAAAGGACTATTTTAATCTAATGAGAACCAAATATAATAAAAAATATATTGTCACTTTTTCAGGTAATAACGATTTTACAGTAATTAATTATCTATTCCAAAAATATAACGTTGACTTGGCTATTGAAGAAAAGTTTACCCAAATTGACCTGCAAAAACAATATGAAAAAGAAAATAATACTTCTATAGGATTAAAATCTTTAGAAAGACAATTTAATATCTTTAGAGATACAGAAGTAATAAGTGGATCTAATCTAGCTAAGACTTTTAGTAAAATTATAAAAGATAATGACTATATAATTAGAATGCCTGAAGAGAAAAAAGAAAAAATTCTCTTGTATAATGAACAGGACGTTGTAAGCTTATTTCATATATATACTAATTGGAATAATACTTTCGACACTGAACTAGTGGCAATTAGGGAATAATTATATACTATATATGATTAATTTTGTATGGAGATAAGGGGTTTGATTAAATTGTTTAAACCAATAAAAAGTACAAAGGTTTATGAGCAAGTAATAGAGCAAATTAAAAGTATGATTGTAGATGGCAATCTTAAAAAAGGAGATAAATTGCCTTCTGAAAGGGAGTTAGTTGAACACCTTCAAGTGAGCAGAACTTCTATAAGAGAAGCCTTAAGAGCACTTCAAATTATAGGATTAATAGAATGTAGACAGGGCGAAGGCAATTATATACGAAATAATGTAGAGAATAGCTTGTTTGAACCTTTATCAATAATGTTTATGCTTCAGGAAAGCACTCCTGCTGAAATTATAGAGATTAGAAAAATACTTGAAGTTGAGACTGCAGCACTCGCAGCTCAAAGAATTTCAGATGAAGGACTAGATAGTATAGAAATATTAATAAAAGCATTTAAAGGTTCTAATAATGAAAGCGACAATGTTAAAATAGATAAAAAGTTTCACTATGAAATAGCACAAGCTTCTAGAAATTTTTTAATTGTTAACATTTTAAATGCCATATCTTCTCTAATGGATTCATTCATAAAAGAAGCAAGAAAAAGAATACTTGTTGATGAAAATAATAGAGAAGTATTGTCTAAGCAACATGAGGATATATATGAAGCTCTTAGAGCTCATAATTCAAAGAAAGCGGCAGAAGCCATGAAAAAGCATTTGGATTTTGCAAATGAATACTATAAGGATTTTTAAAGCTTTTAAAAGGATATCAGTTTATTATTAAAAAACTGATATCCTTTTATTTAAGCCATCTGAAAGAAAATAACTAGTTAGTATTCTAGTCTATTTTACTTATTATTTTCTTTTAAATGATCAATTGTAATTTATATAGAATATTTTTATGCTAAAATATATTTTAACAATTCGAAATAATTGTTATTTTGATAACAATTATAGAAATATAATAAATAATATGATATTATAACATTAGTGGTAATACCATACTACCACCAATGTTTTCTAACGTGAATTCAATTAAATATACAGTATCAAAGATAAGTTTTATCCCTTTAAAAATCTGGAGCTTTAATTATTTAGTTAATAGTATTTTTAACATATCTGTTAATTTAATAACCTCACTTAATAGCTTCAGAGAATTTTTTTAAAATTTTAAAAAAATTTTTACTATAAATAATTAAATATAAACACTGTTAGTATAACGTTTACAGAAATCTCCCCAATTTTCGAGATGGTGTTAACGAAATAACTATTATAGAAATAGTCTGAATATTATGCTAGAATCGAATCAATCAATGGTCATACCATATTACCTATTTCTATTGGGGGATAAAAATGAATATGTATTTACTGTTTTTTATTGCGTTAATACCTATAGTTTGGCTTATGGTTTCACTAGGAGTATTAAAGACACCAGGTCATAAAGCAACACCAATCACTTTAGGGATAACCCTGTTATTAGCAATTGCAGTATGGAAAATGCCTGCAGTAGACGCTATAAAGGCAGGAGTGGAAGGAGCAGCTAACGCTATTTGGCCTATAATTGTAGTAATAATTGCAGCAGTATTTATCTACAACTTATCCATATATACAAAAAGTATGGATTTAATAAAAAATATGATGACTGGTATTACAACTGACCAGCGAATCTTGGTTCTTATACTTGCATGGGGATTTGGTGGATTCCTTGAAGCTATTGCAGGTTTCGGGACAGCAGTTGCAATTCCTGCTAGTATTATGGCGGCACTTGGATTTGATCCCATATTTGCTGCAATCATATGTTTAATAGCAAATACAACGCCAACAGCTTTTGGCGCTATAGGGCTTCCAGTATCAACTCTCGCTAAACTTACAAATTTGGATCCTAATATGCTAAGTTATGCAGTAGGCTTACAGTTATCATTGTTAATTGTTATTGTACCAGTTGTGTTAGTAATGCTTACTGGTAAAAGTGTTAAAGCAATCAAAGGAGTTTGGGGAATAGCATTAATATCTGGACTATCTTTCGCTATACCAGAAGTGTTAGCGGCTAAATATATTGGCGCTGAACTTCCAGCAATACTTGGTTCCGTAGTATGTTTAGCTGTAACTATAGGTTGGGCTAAAATCTTCCATAAGGATAAAGCAGCTAAAGATATTGATCAAATATCTTTCAGAGAAGGATTTATGGCATGGGTTCCATTTATACTAGTATTTATAGTTATAATATTTACAAGTTCATTGTTCCCAGGAATAAGTAAAAATTTATCTAAAATAAGTACCGTAGTTAAAATATATCACTCGTATACCTTTGTTTGGATTAACAATCCTGGATCACTAATTATTATAGCAGGAATTATGGGAGGATTAATACAAGGTGCTAAATTCAGTGAAATATTAAAAATCCTTGGAAAAACGGCTAAACAGATGACTAAGTCAGCTATCACAATAGTAGCAATAGTATCATTGGCAAAAGTTATGAGCTACAGTGGGATGATTAAATCTATAGCAGTAGTTTTAGTTGCAGTTACAGGACATGCGTATCCAGTAATATCACCTATAATAGGAGCTCTTGGGACTTTTGTAACCGGTAGTGATACCTCTGCTAATATATTGTTTGGACCGCTTCAGGTAGAAGCAGCTAAGTCTTTAGGATTGAACTCTTATTGGCTGGCAGCAGCAAATACAGGTGGAGCTACAGCAGGTAAAATGATATCACCACAAAGTATTGCAGTTGCTACAGCGGCTACAGGACTTACAGGTGCCGAGGGCAAAATATTAAATGCAACACTTAAATTCTGCATAGTATATGTAATCGTTCTAGGTATTATAGCGTACTTTGCAGGTCCTATATTTGGGTTTTAACAATTAATTATTAGTATAAGAGATAATAATTTAACTTAATTAATATTATGTAAATTCGTTCATCATAATAAGGAGGTAAATCATATGGCAAAAATCAAAATACCTTATCACAAACAAATGTGGGAGGTAGAAGTTAATGATAAAAACTTGGTTGGGATTTTAGAGTCAAAGGCAGAGAAATATAAAACAGAATTAACCCAGCAGCAAATTGTTGAAAATGCTTTAGACAATCCTATATATAGTTCTAAACTTGAGGAGCTAGTTAAAGATAAAAATAACATGGTTATCATAACTAGCGATCATACAAGACCAGTACCAAGTAAAGTAACAATGCCCATACTGCTCAGAAGAATAAGAAAAGCTAACCCTAATATTGATATAAAAATACTCATAGCAACTGGATTCCACAGAGCAACTACAAAAGATGAGCTTATAAATAAATTTGGTGAGGAAATAGTAGAAAAAGAGCAAATTATAATACATGATTCAACGGACAATAGCAGTTTAGTAAAGATAGGAGTTTTACCTTCTGGTGGAGAGCTTATAATAAATAAGCTAGCGGCAGAAACAGAATTGCTTATTGCAGAAGGATTTATTGAAGCTCACTTCTTTGCAGGGTTCTCCGGTGGTAGAAAAAGTGTATTACCTGGCATTGCATCAGCAAAAACTGTAATGGCAAACCACTGCTCAGAATTTATAGCAAGCCCACATGCTAGAACAGGAATACTTGAAAATAACCCTATTCACAAAGACATGCTATATGCAGCAGAAAAAGCACAGCTTGCATTTATACTAAATGTGGTAGTAGATAGCGAAAAGAAAGTAATAAATGCCTTTGCTGGACATAGAGAACGTGCACATGAACAAGGATGTAATTTTGTATTAGAACTTTCAAAAATAGATAAGGTTAATGCAGATATAGTAGTTTCAACTAACGGCGGATATCCGCTGGATCAAAATATTTACCAAGCGGTTAAAGGAATGACAGCTGCTGAAGCTACTTGCAAAGAAGGCGGAGTAATTATTATGGTTGCTGCCTGTAATGATGGACATGGAGGCCAATCTTTCTATGATAATTTAGCAGATGCAAAATCACCAGCAGAATTGTTAGATAGAATAGCCAAAGTGCCAAGAAATGAAACGGTACCAGATCAATGGGAGTTTCAGATTCTAGCTAGAATGCTTAATAAGTATACAGTTATAATGGTTACGGATATGTGTGATCCGATAATGATAAAGAATATGCATATGGAACATGCTTTTTCCTTTGAAGAAGCATTAAATAAGGCCTATGACATAAAAGGTAAAGATGCAAAAGTAGCTGTAATACCTGATGGTGTATCAGTTATAGTTAGATAACTATGAAAACTTTAATATAAGTTTATGGAGGTATAAAAATGGATATATTAGTATGTATTAAACAAGTGCCAGGAACTACAAAAGTAGAAGTGGACCCAGTGACAGGAGTATTGAAAAGAGATGGAGTAGATTCAAAGATGAATCCATATGACTTATATGCTCTGGAAACAGCACTAAGAATAAGAGAACAGGTTGGCGGAACTGTAAAAGTAATAAGCATGGGGCCACCTCAAGCTGCAGAAGTTATAAAAGAAGCATATATGATGGGTGCAGATGAAGGAGTTCTTCTTTCAGACAGAAAATTTGCAGGAGCAGATGTTTTAGCTACATCATATACTATCTCTCAAGGCGTAAAACAGATGGGAAATATAGATTTAATACTTTGCGGAAAACAAACAACAGATGGTGACACAGCTCAAGTAGGACCAGAAATGGCAGAATACCTTGGAATACCACATATAGCAAATGTATTGAAAATAGAGAAATTAAATACTGATTCATTAATAGTAGAAATGGATATGCCAAATACAATAGAAGTAGCAGAAGTAAAGTTTCCTTGCTTACTAACAGTAGAAAAAGATATATTTCAGCCAAGGCTGCCATCATACAGAAAAAAACTAGCTACAAAAGATAGAGAAGTAAAAATGCTTAGTTTAAAGGATTTTGAAGATCAGAATGAAAAGATGTATGGATTAAATGGATCTCCAACACAAGTCGAAAGAATATTTCCACCAGCAGTAAATACAGATAAAGAAATGTGGAATGGAAACGGAGAAGAACTTGCAGATAAATTAACTGCAAAGCTTAAAGAATTAAAGTTTATATAATATAATCAGTAATAATATTTTCAAACTGGACTGATGTCTAGCCACATAAATCAAATTAAATGTTAATAATTAACCATAGTACAAGTTGGGAGGAATAAAAGTGGGTAAATTAATAGTAAATGCGGAGAAGTTAACTCCTTCAATTATAGAAGATTTAGTAAAAGTATGTCCATTTGGTGCAATTGAAGAAAAGGACGGAAAGATAGAAGTAAATGCTGGATGTAAGATGTGTAAGCTATGTGTTAAAAAGGGTCCAGCAGGAGTGATGGAATTTGTAGAAGAGGAGATCCCTCAAATAGACAAAAGTCTTTGGAAGGGTGTAGCAGTATATGTTGACCACGTGGAAGGTAACATTCACTCTGTAACTTATGAATTAATTGGAAAGGGAAGAGAATTAGCATCAAAAGTAAACTATCCAGTATATGCAGTATTTGTTGGACATGATATTAAAGATAAGGCACAGGAACTTCTACATTATGGAGTAGATGAAGTATTTGTATATGATTATGAAGAATTAAAAGACTTCAGAATAGAACCATATACTGCAGCAATGGAAGATTTTATAAACAAAGTAAAACCATCTACATTGCTAGTGGGAGCAACAACAGTAGGGAGATCCCTTGCACCAAGAGTAGCTGCAAGATTTAAGACAGGACTTACCGCTGATTGTACAATACTTGATATGAAAGAAAATACTGATTTAGTACAAATAAGACCAGCCTTTGGCGGTAACATTATGGCACAAATTATAAACCCAAATAACAGACCACAGCTTGCTACAGTGAGATATAAGGTTATGGATGCCCCAGAAAGATCAGCAGAAACATCTGGAAAAATAACTGTTGCAG
Source organism: Clostridium sp. OS1-26 (assembly GCF_030915445.1). Lineage (GTDB taxonomy): Bacteria > Bacillota > Clostridia > Clostridiales > Clostridiaceae > Clostridium_AM. The sequence goes on along the minus strand of NZ_CP133264.1, from coordinate 4,489,239 downwards.
AGATGAGCAAATCAAAGCTTGCTTCAAATATTAGTGTATTAAAAATAACAAATAAAGAATTAGAATCAAGCATATCCGAAGCTGATGTAATAGTTGCAGCAGGAAGAGGAGTAAAATCAGAAAAAGATTTAGAAATGATAAAAGAACTTGCTGATTTACTTGGAGCTCAAGTAGCAGTAACAAGGCCTTTAATTGAAGCCGGATATGCAGATGCTAAAAAACAAATAGGGTTAAGCGGTAGAACAGTAAAGCCAAAATTAATAATAACCTGTGGGATATCAGGAGCAGTTCAATTTGCTGCAGGTATGAATAATTCAGATTGTATAGTCGCTATAAACAAAGATCCTAAAGCTTCTATATTCAATGTAGCTCACTATGGAATAGTAGGGGATTTATATGAAATAGTGCCAAGACTCATAAATAACATTAAAGAAGGAAAAGGTCTAATCTAGTTGATCTATGATAAATCATAATACAGGAGTTAGCAAGTATTAGAATAAAAATAAATTCATAATGATAGAAAAGATTTGGAGGTAAGCAAAATGGCATGTAATTGTGCGAACCAATATAAAAAGCTTGATGAAAAGGATATAAAATTTCTAATTGAACTATTAGGTGAAGATAGAGTATTTATAGGTGAAAATATAAATGAAGATTTTAGCCACGATGAATTAGGTGGAATTAGCAAGATGCCGGATACTGTAGTAGAGGTACAGAATACAGAAGAAGTTTCAAAAATAATGGCTTATGCTTATGAGAATAATCTTCCAGTGGTTGCTAGAGGTTCAGGTACTGGATTAGTTGGAGCTTCTGTTCCACTTCATGGTGGAATAATGATAAACTTAACTAAGATGAACAATATACTTGAAATCGATGAAGAAAATCTAACTTTAACAGTAGAACCAGGCGTTTTGCTAATGGAAATAGGCAAATATGTAGAGGAGCATGATTTATTTTACCCACCAGATCCAGGTGAGAAATCTGCTACAATAGGTGGAAATATTAATACTAATGCCGGTGGTATGAGAGCGGTTAAATATGGGGTTACAAGGGATTACGTAAGAGGGCTTGAAGTAGTTCTTCCAAATGGAAAGGTAATCGAAGTTGGCGGCAAAGTTGTTAAAAATAGTTCTGGTTACAGCATAAAGGATTTAATATGCGGTTCAGAAGGCACATTAGGAATAGTGACAAAAGCCATCCTAAAGCTATTACCACTTCCTAAGAAAGCAATAAGTTTATTGATACCATTCCCTAACCTCGAAAAAGCAATAAATACAGTACCAAAGATTATTAAATCAAAATCAATACCAACAGCTATAGAATTTATGCAAAGAGAAGTTATATTAGCCGCTGAAGAATTCCTTGGAAAGAAATTTCCGGATAATTCATCTGATGCATACCTGCTATTAACTTTTGATGGAAATAGCAAAGAAGACATAGAAAGAGATTATGACAGAGTTGCTCAAATCTGTTTAGAGGAAGGAGCTTTAGATGTATATATAACAGATACAGATGAAAGAAAAGAAGCAGTATGGTCAGCAAGAGGAGCCTTCCTTGAAGCAGTTAAAGCTACAACAACAGAAATGGATGAATGTGACGTTGTTGTTCCAAGAAACAGAGTAGCGGAGTTTGTTAAATATACAGACGAGCTTCAAGAACAGTTTAATATAAGAATAAGAAGCTTCGGACATGCTGGAGACGGTAATCTACATGTATATGTTCTAAGAGATGAATTATCACAAGAAGAATGGGAAAAGAAACTTAGCGAAGTCTTTGAGTGTATGTATAAAAAGTCTGTTGAACTTAACGGGTTGGTATCAGGAGAGCACGGAATAGGATATGCTAAGAGACCATATTTATTTGAACAATACGGTAATGACTATATGGAGCTCATGAGAAATATCAAGTTAGCCTTCGATCCTAAAAATATATTAAATCCAGGTAAAGTGTGTCAATAGTATACTCGCCTATAATTTATCATAGATAAAGAACTCGGAACTTTTAAGCTCTGGGTTCTTTATCATTTTTCACTAGGAATGGGGAATACCTTGGATATTCTTTGGAATAGAACCTTTAGGAAGTTTTCCTTCTATTTCTAAATAGTAATGTCTTATAGGCTTTAAATCATTATCTAATTCATAAACTAGAGGAACTCCTGTAGGAATATTCAGGCTTGAAATTCCGTCGCCAGGAATATCATCTAAATATCTAACTAGTGCTCTTAAAGTATTACCATGTGCAGATATAATTATATTTTTGCCAGATTTAATTTGTGGTGCAATAGTACTATGCCAATACTGCATTACTCTTTCTTCCGTGTCGTTAAGATTCTCTGTAAGTGGAATTTGAGAGTCCTTTAAGGCTTTATACTTACTTTCAAATCCAGCATACCTTTTATCTCCCTTATCTAAAGGAGGAGGGCTCACATACACAAATCGTCTCCACCTATGTACTTGTTCTTCTCCGTATTTTTCAGCGGTTTCTTTTTTATCAAGGCCTTGAAGTGCACCATAATGCCTCTCATTTAACTGCCAGCACTTATATACCGGTATCCACATTAAATCCATTTCATCAAGTAAAATCCACAAGGTTCTAATTGCTCTTTTTAATACAGAGGTATATGCTATGTCAAAGGTAAATCCATTTTCAGCTAGTATCTTTCCAGCTTTTCTTGCTTCTTTTAGCCCATCTTCTGTTAAATCTACATCTGTCCATCCGGTAAATCTATTTTCCTTATTCCATATACTTTGACCGTGCCTTAGCAAAACTAGTTTTATCATAATTACACCTTCCTTATCAGTATGTACTAAAGATTGTATTTATTTAGCATGAAAAAAGTAGTATAATATTACTTTGTTACAAGTTTAGAAGACCTATTACTTAGTTTTTTAATTTTTAACAGTATTATACATAGTATAATTATCAGTTATAATTACTTTAATAAGAACAACATAAAAAATAATTACAGGTGAGTTAAATGAAAAAATTAATATTAGCAGAAAAGCCTTCAGTAGCTAGAAATATTGCAGAAGCGCTTAAGTGTAAAATGAAAAAAGATGGATATATAGAAGGGGAGAATTATATAATAACATGGGCCTTTGGTCATTTGCTAACACTTTACGATTGTAAGGATTATGATCCTAAGTTAGCATTATGGAGCTTTGAAAATTTTCCTTATATACCAGAAGAATTCAAATATAAAATAAAAAATGATGGCAAAAACAAAAATGTAATAGACCCTGGTGCAAAAAAACAACTTGAAATAATAAGAAGCCTTGTTAATAGACAGGATGTTACAGATATAGTATCAGCTACAGACTTTGATAGAGAAGGGGAACTTATAGCACTTCTCATATTTGACTATCTAAAAGTTACTAAACCTATACATAGAATATTAATTAATGAATGGACACCAACTGAAATCAACAAGGGACTAAATAATCTTAAAGAAAATTCGGAAATGAAGCCTTTACAAGATGCAGGAGTAAGTAGACAGCTGGCAGATTGGGTTATAGGAATTAACTTTACCTCTATTGCTACAATGAAATATACAAGAGGAAAAGGCAATCTTTTAAACATTGGAAGAGTATTAATGCCCACCCTTAAGATGATATATGATAGAGAGATGCAAATAAAGAATTTCAAGATGGAAGAATTTTTCGAGTTAAATGCAACCTTCAAAGGTGAAGCGGGCACATATAAAGGTAAGTTCTTTCATGGTAAAAAGGATAAGTTCCCCAATAAGCAAAGTGTAGAAAGACTTAAAGATGAAATACAGGGGAAAGACGGTATTATAAAAGAAAAAACAGTAGAAGTTAAGAAGGAGAATGCACCAAGTTTATTTAATCTAAGTAATTTGCAGGGATATGTAACAAGCAAATATAAGGGCTTTACTGCAGATAAAGTATTAAAAGTAGCGCAGAGCTTATATGAAAAGAAACATATCACGTATCCAAGAACAGAAAGTACAGCGCTAGAAGAAAGCATAAAAGATAAAGCTAAAAATGTATTAGAAACGCTAAAAAAAGATTTGCCTTTTAAAGACGAAGTAGTATTTAATACTTCTAAGAAGGTATTTAACAATGAAAAAGTAGAAAGCCATAGTGCTATTATACCAACTTATATTATTCCTAAAAATTTAACAGAAGACGAAAGAATCGTATATAATTCAATAAAAAACAGATTCATATCTCAATTTATGCCTTCAGCAGAATATGAGAATACAGAGATAATAACTAGTGTGCAAGGAGATAATTATGAAAGGCTATTCTCAACTAAAGGAAAAATACTGAGAGTTAAGGGATGGCTTAAACTTTATGATGAAGATAAAAAAGATGAGTTACTACCTCCAGTTAATAAAAATGATGTAGTTAAGATGATAGAAATTAAGGTAGTGTCAAAAAGAGTAAGCCGCCTGCACATCATACAGAAAAAACTATTTTAAAAGCCATGGAAACTTGCGGAAAAAATTCTAATAGCAGTGATGAGGATGATAACGAAGAAGATTCCTCCATACTTTATGGATACTCTATAGGGACTGCAGCCACAAGAGCGGAAACTATAAACAAGTTAAAGTATGCTGATTATATAACTACAAAAGGAAAATCATTATTAATTACAGAAAAGGGGATAAAGCTTATTGAAAACTTCCCTTTAAAGGAATTAATGGATACGGATTATACGGGAAGATTAGAGAAGAAATTATATGATGTTGAAAAGGGAACTTTTAATAAAAGAGATTTTTTAAATGAGATATTTACCTTTACCAAAGAAGGGGTAGTTAAAATAAAGAGAATTAAAGCTGAATTGATATGTGATACAAGGCCGAATATTAATGAAAGTAAAAAGTAATCAAATAATTACTATATTATCTATCTATAGTAGTGAAGCATAAGATTATAACTTAGATGCATCTGCTATTATAATAAAATAGTATAAGAAGGTGGTGATAGTGATGAGTAATATTTTATGGAAAATTCAAGATACGGCTAATAAGTATGTTACTGTACTATCTCAAATACTTAAAGTGGATGTTGTAATTGTAGATTTGAATTTAATAAGAGTAGCTGGAACAGGACGATATAAGGAAAAAAATAACCTTAATATGTCTGACGAAGGCCATATTGCTAAGATGGTTATTGAAACCGGAGAAAAGAAAATTATTAATAATCCAAAGGAAAATGAGATTTGCAAGAATTGTCCCGAAAGATTAAATTGCGTTGAGACTTTTCATATGAATGCGCCAATTAAGCTGAATGAAAAAGTCATCGGTATCATAGCATTCGTCTGTACTACCGAATCGCAAAGAAATCACATATTGGAGAACTATGATACTTTTATTAACTTTCTCGACCAAATTTCAGATTTAATTTCCTCAAAAGCTCTCGAGGCTGAAGAGAATGAAAGAAATTTAGAAGTTATAGGATTTTTAAATGAAATCATTGATAATGTAGAGGAAGGTATTATAGTTCTTAATGAAAATAGAAAAATAACAAGGATAAATAAAACAGGTAAAAAAATATTAGAAGTTGATCTTGATAAAATTAAAAATATTAATATCCAGTTAAAACCTTCAGGAACTACGGTATTAGACTTAATGGAATATACAGTGCAAATTGACGATTGTTTTGCTGATGCAATAGGAAAAGCATATCATATAAACAATCCTGACTATAATGAGATTTTTATATTCAAGGATCCAGAAGTTGCTCACCAAAAGGCACTTACATTAACTACAACAAAAGAAAAAATTGGTTTAAGCAGTATTATTGGAGAATCAAAAGAAATACAAATATTAAATCAAAAAATAAAGAGGATTGCTTCATCTATATCAACAGTACTAATAACAGGTGAAAGTGGCACCGGTAAAGAGCTTTATGCAAGAGCACTTCATAATGAAAGTGAAAGATCTGAAGGTCCTTTTATTGCTGTTAACTGTGCTGCAATCCCAGGAAACCTGTTAGAGAGCGAATTGTTTGGTTATGTAAGAGGTGCTTTTACAGGAGCGGATCCTAAGGGTAAAATAGGCAAGTTTGAGCAAGCGAATAATGGAACTATTTTTTTAGATGAAATAGGTGATATGCCATTATACATACAAGTTAAACTGTTAAGAGTATTGGAACAAAGAGAAGTTGTTAGGCTTGGCTCTAATAAGTTGATAAGTATCAATGCAAGAGTGATTGCCGCTACCAATAAAAATTTAGAAGACATGGTTAAAAACAATACTTTTAGAGAAGATTTATACTATAGATTAAATGTAATTCCTATTTTTCTTCCACCTCTTAGAAGGAGGAAGAGTGATATAAAATTATTAACGAACTGTTTTATCGATAAGTTCCCAAGGTTATTCAGCAAAAAGGTAGTTACAATTTCAAAGAGTTTCTGGAGTTCTATAGAAAAATATAATTGGCCTGGAAACGTAAGGGAGCTTCAGAATACAATAGAATATGTAATCAATATGATGGGGGAAGATGGGCATATTGATGATGATTTGCTGCCTGCAAAGATTAAAAATGTGACCAAAATCTTAAAATATGATTATTGCGATATTGATCACATGGAAAAAGAACTATTTAAAAAGGCAATTGAGATTTATGGTTCTAGCGGTGAATCAAAAAAGATATTGCTGAGAAAATGGGAATAGGTATTGCCACCTTGTACCGCAAATTAAAGAAATATAATATAAAATTATAAATGAAGAGCATGATTATCAAAAATGATAAACCTATCATTTTTGATAATCATGCTTTTTGCATAAAAAAATTCTATCTATTATTCCTGTTATTAATCACTTGCAGCTGCTTGTCAGTAAATAAAAAAATAAGATTTAGTAACAATATTTGATGATTACAAAGAACTTAAATTATCATCTTTGATAATCTTAACTCTTTGCAATCTAGCTCCAAAAATATAGAAAGCTGTGTAAAGGGTGTAATAACATTTTTTATTTAAATAAGTAAAAATGGCATAAATTTTGCTATAAATAATATAAGATATATAAAAGTAGACCATCTATATATGGCAAAATACAATTTGGAGCAAAGGAGGAGCTTAGGATGGTTAGAGATATCTAAATTATCTAATACAGTGCAAAGGAAGAGTTTTAAGAGGAGGGAAAGTATGTTGTTAACAAAAAAGGCTGTATATTTTTTTTGCTATGATTTTGAGAATGATAGTGTGGCGCCAAGGGTATTTGAAAATTCTATGAGAATATTTGGCTTAAAGCCAACCAAGATCATGGTTGATGGATATCCCGTTATGGAATATATAGATTCTAAAGGGAATGTATTTAACTATGTAAGAACACATAAAGTTATCAGTCATGATTATGATTACTATTTACCAATAATGAACGAGTATTTTTCTAAATTTGATTTTGCAGGCGTTGTTAATTGGCATGGAGGCCAAAAAGCTCCAGACAAGGTTCTGTGTTTGCATACTACAGGAGATGTCGAATCTGGCTACTTTGGGATGACACATCCAATATATACAACTAATTTAGCACACAAATTAGAAGAAAATAGAAGGGAATTAGGATTAGAGGATTTTAGAGTGACAATGGAGGCTACACATTGGTCAGGGATGATATACAATGGATTACCACAGAAAATAATTGAATTCAAGGTTCCTTTAGTAGATGTTGAAATTGGCAGTACGCCAGAAAGTTGGGCAAACGAGAAGGCTGCAGATGTAATTACATTATCACTAGTTAAAGTATTTGATAGTGATGTTAAATTTCCCACAGTTTTATATCTTGGAGGAATTCATTTTGAAGAATCAATCACTAATGCAGTACTAAATAGACAGTATCCAGTCTCTGCAACTCATATTCTTCCGAGTTCATGGCTTGTAAATGGCAAGTATAGTGAAGGAGAAGGCTATAAGAAATTAGAAGAATGTATTAATTCTATTATCGGAGGAATTGACGGAATCGTCTATCAAGAAAAGCTAAAGGCTCCTTATAGAGAGCAATGTAGACGTATTGCGGAAGTGCTAAATGTACCTGTATTTAAGCATAAGCAGCTTAACAATATAAAAGAATCGCCTATTATAGAGTTATATGATTAATAATTTTGTAGAAAAGGGCTAAAATGCTATGTATAATAAATATAAACACAAAAGCTATAAGAAAATAAAGCATAAGTGTATAAATGAGAATTTTTATCAGTATTTTAGATGTTATAAACTGATAAAATGAAGGGGGAAGAACAATGGCTGTGAAGGAAATATTATTATTAGGTAATGAAAACCTCTATGAGGTATGTAAAGAAGTTTCGAAAGATGAAATTGACAAAGCAAAACAAATAGTTGAAGATTTACATGATACAATGATGAATTTTAGAGAAAAATATGGTTTTGGAAGGGCAATAGCGGCACCGCAGATAAATGAGCTGTATAGAATAATTTATATGAATTTTGACAGCAATTCTATTGCTTTTATAAATCCAAGACTTGAATTTTTCGAGGGCGAAAAATTTGAAATGTGGGATGACTGCATGAGTTATCCTGGATTAGAAGTAAGGTTATATAGATATAAAAAATGTAGAGTTTATTATAAAGACTTAGACTGGGCTGATTGCAGCATAGAATTTGAAGGGGACTTAGCGGAATTAATACAGCATGAATACGATCATTTAGATGGCATATTAGCGGTACAGAGAGCAATTGACAATAAATCCTTTAGAATAAATAAAAATAAGTCAGGATGCTTTTAATATGGAGGTTAGAAGAATGGGGGAAGAAAGCAACAATTTATGTAAGATACAACGTCTTAGGCTTGTAATGCTTAATATATTTGGTTGTTTTCTTGCTGCTACAGCAATTACTGGCATACAATCTTACGCTAGATACGTTCCGTCGTACTTGATTGTTATTTTAGCTCTAACAGGCGCTAGTGTGTTAATTTTAAGCATTGCAATTTTAATTATGAAAAATCCAAACAAACATAAGTAAGTATTAAAAAATCTCTATATGTATTTAAAAAATAATCCAGCAGAAAGCCTTAAGAAGCTTCCTGCTGGATTTTACTCATTACATTTTTAATAAAACATTTTTAATAAAACATTTTTAATAAATTTACTTAACTTTAAAGATCATCTTCCTCGCTAAGCGGGTTAGAGCGAACTGCTTCCCTTAGTTTTTCATCATCAACGTGAGTATAAATCTGTGTAGTAGATACATTCTCATGACCTAGAATCTTTTGAAGACTTCTTATATCTACATTTCCGTACTTATACATAAGTGTGGCAGCGGTATGCCTTAATTTATGAGGAGTATATTTATCTGTATCTAAATCTGCTTTTCCAAGGTATTTTTTAAGCATTAATTCTACAGATCTTTTATTTATTCTAACGTTATTTTTACTTATAAAAAGAGCATCCTTATCCTTAATCTTATCGCAATCTTGATTTCTAACCATTAAATAGTTACGTATAGCCTTCATGCAGGCGCTATTTAAATATACAGTTCTTTCTTTATTGCCTTTTCCTATGACTGTTAAAGTATCTCCTTTGATTCTAGAAATATCTATACCACATAATTCCGAAAGTCTTAGACCGCAATTTAAAAATAATGTTATTATGCAGTAATCTCTTTCTCTGTATTTTCCATCTATAGAATTTAAAAGAGCTTTACTTTCTTCTAATGTAAGGTAAATAGGATTTCTCTTACTTATCTTAGGTGATTCCAACTCCAAAGCCGGGTTTTCATCTATAATTTTTGCTTTGCCGTGGAGATATTTAAAGAAAGATTTTAATGTTGCTACTTTTCTAGCTCTAGCATAGCTGCCGTTGTTTCTATAATTCTCTGCAAAGGATATAAATGCGAATAAATCGCTGAGTTTTATTCTTCTGATGAAGTTATCATCTACATCATTTATTTGTATAGTTTCAAAGTCTTGATTGTTTGCAACTCTTCCTCTATACAGTTTTAGAAATCTAAAAAACATAATGAGATCAACTTTATATCCATCTATAGTATTTTTAGATTTACCACGAATGGTGCCTAAGTAATTTAAAAAGTCATTTAAACACTCAGGAATATCTGGGTCATAAATATGATTTAAGTCGTAATGCATTTTGGTCCATTCCCCCTCTATTTTTTGACTCAACTTCGCTAAATGTGTATTTAGCGAATATAGTATTCTACAAAATAGCGTAAAAATCCTGCTAATATATAATAATTTATTATATATATCAATAAAAATATTTATAATCTAAAAATCTCTTAACTTTAGATGTATCAACATTTATATAAACTGTAATTTAAAATTAACAATTATCATTATATATTAAAATCTATATTTAATACAATTATACACTAAATTCTTTGTATATAATTGTAAAATTCGCTTCTTATATTTCTACATCTAAATTTCAATTGATAATATTCTCAATTAGCATAAAAATTATTTTTATGCTGTTTTTGATTCATTTTACCATTTCTCAACTTTCATTTTTAAAAATACATTTTATGTCAAATCAGTGGATATTTATCAAATCATCAATTCAACACATCTGGTGATAACTTTGTGGATTCAATTTTCACCTATTTCCCCTACTCTTCCCCACACAGTAGGTTAGTAGGAATAAAATGTAATTTTATGGTGACTTTTATACTTATTAATGTCGTAAAATAATATACATTTATTTATAAAAATACAAAATAAAAAATCTTCAATCGTATTTTTGTACAATTGAAGATTTTTAAAAATTATTTTTTTAATACAACGCATTTCTATTTTATAGACTCAATAGCAGCAATAGTCTCTTACAATTATTAATATTATATACCTCAATTACTTATTACAATATGGCAAAAGAGATTTAACATGTTTATTTTCTTCCTCTATTAAAGTAGTTAATATTTTATAACTTTCTTTTTCGGTGTCACCAGAATTTTTAACCAGTTTTCCTCTTAAGTTTATAAGTAGTGCTGCATTTTCCTTTTCAAAGTTTACCATAAACTCTATTAATTCTTTAATGTTTTTTAAATCGGGTGTGTCTATCTTACTTTTGAATTGAGCAATAGCTTGAGATATTTTATCATAAGTAAAAATGTCTATTTCTACGTTATCCGTATCAGTAATGTTGTTTTTCATCTGCTCAAAATACGCAACGTGCCTCCCTTCCTCTCTTGCCATTACCTTACATAATATCTTGAAAGTATCATAATTCTTGATGTCTGTATTTGAAATATTAAAGTATAGCTTTGACATCTCCTTCTCTATATCAATTAACTTATCTAAAACATCCTTTATCGTATAACTCATTTTATTACCTCCTAATAGATTTAATAATTTATTTATAAATACACCTATTAAGTATATTTTACCATACATTCTTAATAATTTTTAAATAATTTATTTTGTAGTTTACATAATAATTAATATGTTGCCTATATTATAAACAAATTTTAAAAAAATGAATAATATTTATTTAATAAGGTAAAATATACAAATGTGACTATATTATTTAATTTTTATTTGTATTAAAGGAGAATTTTAAATGAAAGTTGGAATACCTAAAGGATTATTATATTATAAGTACCACCCCTTCATGGAAACCTTTTTTACAGAACTCGGAGCAGAAGTTGTCACCTCTCCAGAAACAAATAAAGAGATATTGGATATGGGAGTAAAATATTGCATAGATGAAGCTTGCTTACCTGTAAAGGTTTTTCATGGCCATGTTGCATATATTAAAGATAAATGTGACATAATCTTTATTCCAAGAATCATGCAAATAAATGCAAATGAATATATTTGCCCTAAATTTTGTGGTCTTCCAGAAATGGTGACAAATAATATACCTAATATGCCTCAGACTATCACCTCCCCCATTTATGCATTCTCTAAGAAAAGTTTGAGAAGCTGGGTTAGGGATACTGGTAATATATTTACTAAAAACTATTTAAAAATAGGTAAGGCATATGAGGCTGCTTTAAAAGCTCAAAAACTCCATAAAGGCGGTATAAAAAACGACAATTTTAAATTAAATGTAGCTTTAGTAGGCCATCCCTATAACGTTTATGATAAGTTTATAAATATGAATGTAATTAAAAAACTTAATAATTTAGGTATAGGTGTTATAACCGAAGAGAATATAGAAAGCAATTATATACAAGATCAAGTTAATTTGCTTTTCAAAAGACCTTTTTGGACTTTTGCTAAAAACTCTTATGGTTTTTCCACTTATTTAGCTGAGAATAATAAAATAAATGGAATAGTGTATATATCTTCCTTTGCTTGTGGAATAGACTCTGTAGTTATAGAACTTATAAAAGATAAACTAGATGATTTTCCACTGCTAATCTTAAAAATCGATGAACATACTGGCGAAGCAGGCTTTGATACAAGATTAGAAGCCTTTTCTGATATGCTTGAAAGGAGATGTATTACATATGAAAATAACCTTTCCTCATCTTGGTAACACTTACTTTGCTGCAAAAGCTTTATTTGATGGCTTAGGGGTAGAATACGTTATACCTCCCTTAAGCAATAAATCTGCCTTGGAAGTAGGATCGCTATATTCTCCTGAGGAAATATGCTTGCCTTTTAAAATAATGATAGGCAATTATATTGAAAGTATTAAGCAAGGTGCAGATACTATAATATTTGTAGGAAGCTGCGGGCCCTGCAGGTTTGGGGAATACTGTGAGCTTCAGATGAATTTATTAAAAAAGTTAGGTCATGATCTGGAATTTATTGTACTTGATAACCCTAGAGACATAGGTTTGAAAGAGCTTTTTAATCGGATAAGTTCAATTTCCAAGAACAGTAGTAAATCAAAAAAGATCAACTTAAAGCTGTGTATTATGCAGTAAAAATTATAAATTTAATAGACGAAATAGAAAGTACAGCTCACTATCTTGCTGGATACGAAATAAATAAAGGGCAGTGTAAGATGCTTTTAAATCAGTGTAAAACTGAAGCAATAAAACAAAACACGCCAGAACAAATGTTCGAACACCTGAAAAAGTATAAAAACTTACTAGAAACTGTACATATTGACAAGGAAAAAAATCCTATTAAGATTGCGATTATAGGTGAAATATATACTGTCATCGAACCTTTCTCTAGTCTATACATTGAAGATAAATTAATGGACTACGGAATTTCAACAAAAAGACATCTTACTCCTAGTTGGTGGGTTAAAAATATGTCTTTAACTAAGCTAAACTTAAATTCTTTGGATATTCGAAGAGCCTCAAAGGAATATCTTCCATTATATATTGGTGGCCACGCAAGAGAATGCATTGGAGAAGCCGTGCTGGCAAAGGAGCAAAATTTTGATGGAGCAATTCAGATATTCCCTATGGGATGTATGCCTGAAATTGTTTCAAAAGCTATACTTCCAACTATATCTAGAGATAAAGATTTTCCAATACTGACTCTAGTTGTAGATGAGATGACTGGCGAGGCGGGATATATAACTAGAATAGAGGCATTCTTAGATTTGCTTGAAAGGAGAAAAGGAAATGTATTATATGGGAGTTGATGTCGGTTCTGTCAGTACCGACATTGTGCTTGTAGACAATGATATGAATGTTGTAGAATCACTATATTTGAGAACTAAAGGTAGACCAATTAACGCTATTCAGGAAGGATTTAAATTCTTAAAAAACAAATACGACGCAAAACAAATAAAAGCTGTTGGAACAACTGGCAGCGGAAGAAACATTGCATCATTTTTAATTGGCGGTGATGTGGTTAAAAATGAAATAACAGCTCATGCAGTGGCCTCCCTTCAAACTAATAAAAACCTGAGAACTATTATTGAAATTGGAGGCCAAGATTCAAAAATAATAATTTTAAACAATGGAATTGTAACAGATTTTGCAATGAACACTGTGTGTGCCGCAGGAACTGGTTCATTTCTTGATAGGCAGGCAGAAAGACTAGATATTGCCATTGAGGAATTCGGAGACTATGCCCTTCAATCTAATAATCCCGTAAGAATAGCAGGAAGATGTGCTGTTTTTGCAGAGTCTGATATGATACATAAACAACAGCTTGGATATAGCGAAAAAGATATCATTAAAGGTCTTTGCGATGCTTTAGTTAGAAATTATCTTAATAACGTAGCTAAAGGAAAAGAAATTAAATCTGAAATTTTCTTTCAAGGAGGAGTAGCTGCAAATATAGGCATGAAAGCCTCTTTTGAAGAAGCGCTAGGCTGTGAAGTTACAGTTCCAAAAAACTATAAAGTCATGGGTTCAATAGGAGTGTCAATTTTAGCAAGAGAGCATTTAGAAAAGACTGGTGAAAAAACTAAGTTTAAAGGATTTGATTTGGCTGATATGGAGTTCGTCTCAAGAAGCTTTGAATGTAAAGGTTGCACCAATGGATGTGAAGTAGTAAAAATATTAGGAAGTGAAACAGTTGTAGGCTACTTTGGTGATAGATGTGGTAAATGGAGTGGCAGCGTATTAGCTGTATAAAACGTACTTAAACGCTTTTCTACGAATTTTAAAAAATTATTATAAAATTTTAGAACTCAAATTGAGACTGTTGCAAAATGTATAAAAATCTTATATAAGAATACCGGCCATGCATAAATAGGAAAATAAACTTCTTTATATGCATGGCTTTCATTCATGAGAATTTATCCGATGTCTATCGCCACTGACCTTTCAACTCCATAATTCTACTTATCCTTTATAGGACTTATAAAAGAACAAGGAACACCTACCAAACACTTCCCGCAGACATCTGAAAAGCCAACATCTGGGTAAAGTTTATCATTATGTAAGCACATTTCATTGCATTTCTTTCTATCAAAACTATCCTCTTTCAACGCATCGTTTACACATCTCTTTACACATTTCTTACATGTATTATTAGCTTTATATAAGCAATGTTCCTTTAATTTTTTATCTGAAGGCTCTAAACTTAGATTTGTAACTACACTTGCAAACCTTCCGCAGCAGCCTTTTTCCGTAATAAGCATATTATTCAAACCGAAAGTTCCCAATCCCGCAATAAAAGCTACGTGTCTTTGAGACCAATCACTTATTAATTTATCTCTATCAAAATTATAGGCTAATGGAACTGCACTGCAGTGATACCCATTTTGTTCTAGGTTATTCTTAATATAGTTGTTTAAATTACCCATCATTTCGTTCGTTTCAACAAAAGCAACTGCCCAAGCTTCAGAGCTCTCCTTACCTTCTATATTACTTTGCACTATGGATTCATCAAAAGGTATAAAGTAACAAACAACCGTTTTTGCATCTTCTAAGAAATCCTTTGGAAGCATATGTGAAGGAGATACTATATGTTTCAACTTAGCAAACTCTTCATCATCTGCACTTGCAAAAGCCACTAGAGGCTCTCTATATTTAGTTTTAACAGATTTTATGTTTCCATAATTGTTGACATAATTTTTTATAAGCTCTTCAATGTATTTTTTCACCTATATCCCCCACCCTTTTATAATATATTTGACCTTATAGCTTACCTTTAATTTTTTTATCTATATACTGTTATAAATTATTATTACATATTACTAATGAATTTTCTATCATTTGAAATATAAAAATTAATTACATTACGAGTTTATATAGAGCTATCTTGAAAAGGAATAGGATAAACAATAGTATGGGGAAGTATTAGAGCGACTAGTCATCAGAAAACTATGAATAATTTAAATTACACTACGTAATAATAAAAATAGAATCTGCTTAAAATTTCATATAGTAATTATTGAGAAAGGGTGTTGTCGATTGAATATTGACGAATCTTTAGTATGTCCAAAATGTAATAGTACTCACTTTGATATAAAGCGTGAAGCCACTTATGTCTATACTTATAAATTAAATACACCAGATACAGTTTCAAATAGCAAAAATGAATCTGCACTACCTTTTTTATTTGATAACAGAGAACAAACCTGTTCAAAAGAATATTTGGAGTGCGAACAATGTGGAGCTCGCTATCCTTGCCCATTTTTTAATGACAATCAGAGAATTAATCTTACTATTTTACAGAAAGCTATAAGAGCTGATCATAAAGAGGAACCTGACTTTTTTGGATAACTAATACGCTTTTACTTCATAAAAAGCATACTAATGAACAATTATTTAGTATGCTTTTACCCTATCTCTTAATATTTCATGTAATCTTAAAACAATTCTTTGCTTAAGCTTCTATGAGCATTGAAGAATATTAGCGCTATATACTTATGTTGATGTATTACTAAATTCTTATCTTTCATAAATTTCTTGTTTGTAAGTTATTTTATATTTTTTAATTTACATAATATTTAATATGTTACTATAAAAACCTTTAAACATCTAATTTGTCAGTTATTCAATAATATGTCTGTGTAAATTTAACACTTACTTAAGAAATTATATATAGTATCATAAATCAAAATTAACAAACACACAATATAATAAATATAATAGCATTTAATATATACTATTACGATACAGCTTTAAAAATAAATCTGAAGGGAGATATTTTATGAAAAGTATCACATATGGAGATGTATCTTTTAAAGCAATGAGTCAAATTATTAAAAATTATATTCAAAACGATAGGAACAGTAAATACAAAATATCTATAGGAACAGATTCTCAAAATTTTGATGTAACTAAGGTTGTGGTTGTAGTGGCAGTTTGGAAAGTTGGAAATGGAGGTATATTCTTTTACGATATTAAGCATGTAGATAAAATATCAAATTTACAGCAAAAAATTTTTTATGAAACCAGCTTGAGTATTGAGATTGCTCAAAGATTATCAGAAAAATTTGATAAGGAAGATTTTAAATGTGATATGAGTATTCATGTTGATATAGGTGAAGATGGTTTAACATCAAAAATGATACCAGAGATACTAGGTTGGGTTAAAAGTTGTGGATTTGATTGTAATGTAAAACCATATTCATATGCAGCCTCTAGTATTGCAAATAAGTACTCAAAATAACTATTTAAAAAATTACTAAATGGCAGCTTAGTTATCGATAGCTTGCTGCCATTTAATTTTGCCATTACATAATGCCTAATACATTTTTTCTTATTATTTTATGAATAAACAGCCTCCTAAAGCGTCTTCAGAAGGCTGCTTGCCGCTATTTAATATAAATTACCAATAAATAGTCTCGTTTAATTCTGCTTTAGGTCCTAAATTTACATCTTTTAAGGCCCATTTCTTAAATTCTTGGAAACCTGTTCTATCAACAATATAACCTATATGTTCCTTTCCTCCTGGCGCCTCTTTATCTATATATTCTCTTATATAATCATAAGTGTTAAGAATTATTTTTATAATACTTTCTTCATCTACCCATTTAATAAAATCTTGAGCAAGTCTTGGATTTTTCTTTCCTGTTCTGCCCATTATTACTAACTTGTAGTATTTTTCTTTACTTCTCGTCCAAGCTCCAGTCGGACACTTTCCAATACATTCTCCACAGCCTATACATTTATCATGATCTCTTATCACTTTGAAATTCTCAAAGCTTAATGCTCCTGTGGCTCTCTTTTCACAGTTAGTTACACAAGCCTTACAACCTATACATCTATAACTATCATATTGAGGCTCTGTCATCCCAATAATTCCAAAGTCATGCATTCTAGACTTTATACAGTCATTTGGACATCCAGTAAGAGCTACTTTTACATGAAAGTCATTAGGGAATATAGCCCTCTCTATTCTCTTTGCAAAAGCAGTAGTATTGTAATTACCAAAAGGACAAACTCTATTCCCTACACATGCAGATACATTTCTTGTACCTGATGCTGGATACCCTGTTTTAGGATTAATCTGATTTATTTCTAATCCTTCTATAACTGGTTGAATTATTTTATTTATCTCTGGGATATGCTTCATATCTATCCCTGGTATCTCAAATCCTTGCCTTGTAGTTATATGCACTGTTCCATTTCCAAATTTCTCTGCTACTTTTTGAAGAATTTCAAAATGCTTTGCCTCCATATGACCACCAGGAACTCTTATCCTTATAGCGGTTTTTCCTCTTTCTTTTGTTACTCTAAAGGCATTCTTTTTAAGAACTTTTGTATTGATATCCATAACGCTCTCCCCTTTAATCAATCAAATTCTTAGCTGCAACATAATTAAATACTGGACCTTCTAAACAGATATATGTGTCATCTATCTTGCAATGCCCACATTTTCCAACACCACAACACATTTTTCTTTCGTATGACACCCAGATATTTTCTTCTTTTATTCCTTTTTTGATAAATTCCGCTACAGTAAACTTCATCATTATAGGTGGTCCAACTACTATAACCTGTGCACTTTCTATACTGTCGATCTTTAAATCCTTTACATAGTTAGTTATTAAACCTACATTTCCTGTATAACCTTCTTCTCCATTGTCTACAGTTAAAGTAGTGTTAATATTTTTACTCCATCTTTGTATATCGTCTTTGAATAATATATCTTTTGGAGATTTAAATCCCATAAGAACATTAAATTTCTTCACTTCATTTATGTGCTCATTAAAATAATCTATTATACCTTTGACAGGAGCAAGTCCAGTTCCTCCAGCAGCTATAATAAGTTCTTTGTCCTTATATTCATTTATATCAAATCCATTTCCATAAGGTCCTCTTATAAAAAGCTTATCTCCTGGAAAAAATGTATGAATTACATCAGTAACTACACCTACACGTCTTATAGTTAAATCCACGTACCCATCACCGATACCACATACAGATATAGGTGCTTCTCCATATTTAGGTACAGAAACTTCAAAGAATTGTCCTGGCTTTACTTCACCTCTATACTCCATTCTAAAAGTATAATCTATATCCGTATGAGAAGTTATGCTAATTATTTTACTAAGTGTTGGCAAATATATATTCTCCATTTACTCCACCTCTTCCATTGCCTTATTTAATTTATTGACACAATTTGAAAAAGATATATATTCAGGACAAATGTCATCACATCTTCCACAACCTACACACATATGATAGCCAAATCTTTTATTAAAATCATAGACCTTATGCATCACTTTAAATCTCATTCTGTCGCCTTTGTCTTTTCTAAAGCTATGTCCCCCTGCCATATCTGTGTATCCATCTACCTGACAAGATGCCCACACTCTTCTTCTTTCACCAGTATTCTTGTTATCTTTGTAGAATATATCCTGCATAGTAAAGCATGTACATGTTCCACATACAGTGTTACATCTTCCACAAGCTATACATCTTGATGAATATTCCTTCCATCCTTCCCAATTGAACACTCTTTGGTCTAAATTCTCTGGTATATTTACTTTTGTCTCATTAGAATCTATAAATGTTGGTTTTACAGGAGTTTCTTCCATTCCTTTAAAATATTCGTTGAAGCTTTCATCCTTACATTCTATAGATACTTCTCCATTACTTTCTCTTACAAATAAATTGTATTCATCTGTTGTATTACTGCCCATACTCACACAAAAACAGTTTTCAAAACTATTTTTACATTCCATAAGCACAAACTTTACTTTCTCTCTTAGTTTCTTATAATATGAGTCCTCATAGCCATTATTTAAATAAACTTGATCTAATCTTTTTATAGCATGTATATCACAGCTTCTTAAAAAGATTAGAATTTTTTTATCATCTACTTTGGGTTCTGTTACACTGTCTTCTGTAAAATAGAATAAGGTTTGAGTAATCGGAAGAATAATTTCTTTTGGTGAGAACTGTGATTTTTCATTAAAAACTATTTGTTCAATACTTGTAACTTGAGCATATCTTATTGCATCAGTATCTGAAAATGTTCCTTTTCCTTCTAGAAGTACTGGTGCATACATTTTGTATTCTTGACCTATTTTTTCTAGAAAATCATTAAACTTACTGTGGTTCATTGTAAAACCCATGTTAACCCTCCTTATGCTTATACAGCCATATTATCTTTAATCTTTTATAATTTACACTTATCATTAGAAACATACCAGTATGCAAATGCTACAAATATCATTCCGCCAATGATATTGCCTAATGTTACCGCTGTTAGATTATATGCTAATCCACTTAAGGATACTACAGCCTTATGAGGTATCATTACTGATATTGATAAAAGTGTCATGTTAGCAACGCTGTGTTCAAAACCTGAAGTTATAAATGCAAACAAACACCAGAAAATCATAATAAGTTTTGCTGTTTCCTCTTTTAACTTGAAGGAACACCATACAGCTAAACAAACAAGGATATTACATAAAATACCTCTTATTATAAGTTCTACAAATGGAGCTGACATTTTTGCTGCAGAGGCTTTAATTATAAAATCTGCAGTTGCTCCTTTAGAAAGTCCTGAATATACGAATAATGCAGCTAATATAATTGCTCCTATGAAATTTCCAACATAACTAAAGAACCATACACTAAACAAAGACTTCCATGTAACTTTCTTCTCTAGAACGCCAATAGTCATTACCATATTGTTTCCTGTAAATAGCTCTGATCCTGCCATAATAACAAGGCTTAAGGCAATAGCAAAAGAAACTCCCATGACTATTTTAGTGGCTGGTGAATTTACCGAGGACAATATGCCTCCAATAGTGAAAATTAATAAGATTCCAAAGCCAACAAACATTCCAGCTAAAGCAGATGCAATTATATATCTACTTTTGCTATTTTTAAGGAAATTAGCTTTTTTAATAGATGCCTCGCCTATTTTATTAATTTCTTCTTTAAACACCATTAACACCCTTTCTTATTCGTTATATATTTAACATAACACGTTTGTTAAAAAAATAATGTGATAATTATCACAATTATTAAATAATTCACTAAAGGATTTAAATATAAAAAGAGCTATCATAAACAAAGACAGCTCTTCAAGTTCTAATTTGTATTAATTATTTTCATCAAGTTCCTTAAACTTAATCTCCTTTAAGTATATGCCTTTTTTGTCTTCAGCTTTATCTTTGCCAATATCATCGATGCTTGCTTTTATTGAACCAAACATCGTTTGAAGAGTTTTACTTGCAAAGGATTCTAATTCATCAAATATTTCTTCAGCACCTTTCAATTTAGATACATATACATCCATCTGTTGATTGGATAGATTTTTAACTATTTTACTTATAACAAACTCTAGATCATTATTACCAGGAAGTACAACTACATCCCCTGTTTGTAATGATAAATATATTGGATTGTCAGCTTCAATTCCCTCTACTAAATCTTCATAACTATCATCTACATCTTCTGATAACAAATAAAAATTAACTAATACTTTCATAAAAGCGTGTTCCCCTCCAATTTAATATAATTGTAATATGCGTATTTTTATTTTTCTTCATATTAGCATTATATTGAATTGGTATTTATTGTGTGTATATTTTTTTATCTATCCTTAAAATACTATATAGAAAATAATCATTAGTAAATATCTACTTGTGTTCCAATGGGAACAGTATCGTATAGTTCCTTTGCGTCACTACTATTCATACGAACGCACCCATGACTGATTGCTTTTGATATTGACCAAGGAATATCAGTTCCATGAATACCATAGATTCCAAAAGGAATATTAAGCCTCATGAAATGCCCACCAAACTGTTTTCCCCATAAGCCCTTCATAACAATTTTCCAATGACCTAAAGGAGTCGGAGTAGCAGGTTTACCAACAGCAACTGGATACTGTTTTATTAAAACATTGTTTTTGAATAATTTTAATACCCGTCTTCTTGTACTAATCTCAATACGATACATGAAAACACCTCCCTTAATACAATTTATTCGTCGATGTATGCATTAATAATAAATTGTATAGGAAAAATAAAAATAGCCTCAAAAACCAGCACCCCTATATGTTTTTTTACACTAGGATTATGTTGGTTTTTCCATAAGCTATTTTTAATATTGACTTAAATGTATATTTTTTATCTTCCCTTAAAGTACAAAGACAACTCTTCTGGATCTCTTACAATTATTTTTTTGCCTAAGAATTTTATCAATCCTATTTTCTCGAAATTATTTATACACCTTGAAATTGTTTCTCTTGTACTGCCTAACATATCTGCCAGATAGGTGATACTTATATTTAGGTTTATTAAAACTCCATCTTCAGTCTGCATCCCATAGTCTCTACAAAGTTTCCAGAGCTTTGCCGCTACCTTCTTATCCATTTTTATTGGTACAGTATTCTTGAGCTGTCTATAAAGCCTTCTAATTTTTTTTGACATTGAGTTAATTATAATTTGAGATAAATTAAAGTCCTTAGACATTATTTCCAAAAGATCATTTTTATTTAAATAAACTATGCAACTATCCTCAAAGGCCTCACAATTTATCGATGCAGATACATTATCAAAAATAACTTCATTTATAAATTCTCCTCTACTAAGAATATAAATTACTCTTTTTTGACCTTCTTCTGAATTTCTAAACATGGTTACTTTTCCACTTAAAACTATATATACCTTATCAGTGTCATCTCTTTCTGAAAATAGCATTTGTCCTTTTTTCAATTTTATTTTTGAGGATTTCAACCTTAGCTCGTTCTTGATTGTTTCATCTAAATCATTAAATATAGTTAACTGATTGAAATCATCATATGTAACTTTACTCATAATGATGTCTCCTTTGAATTACGGAAAAATCTGCACACTACCAATGTAGTATGCAGTATTTATCAAGCTTAATATCATTATTTTTGGTCTTCATTAAAGATTATAATTTTTTCATCCTTAACATCTACAATTATTTTATCATTTTGTGATATTTCTTCAAATAATATTTTATCTACAAAGTAAGGCTTAATCTCCTGTTGTACTACTCTGTTTATTTCTCTTGCGCCATATTCCGAATTAAGTCCTTTTGGGCAAGCCATGTATAACAATCTTCTGTCACATTAATTGCTATATTTTTAACTTTTAATTTTTCTTCAAATTCACCTATGGCTTTTTTAGCTACCAACTTAGCCATATCTTCATCCATTTTATTAAATAGAATTATTTCATCCAATCTGTTTCTAAATTCAGGTGAAAATACCTTCTGCACTTCTGCATCAATAGCATCCAAGTGTACTTTTCTATTTCCAAAGCCCATAAGGGATTTTCCAATAGAAGAAGCCCCTGCATTAGAAGTCATGATTAGTATTACATTTCTAAAATCTGTTTTTCTACCAGAGCTATCTGTTAATGTAGCATAATCCATCAATTGAAGTAAAATATTTAAAACATCTGGATGAACCTTTTCAATTTCATCTAAAAGAAGTACACAATATGGAGTTTTTCTTATAGAATCTGTTAAAAGGCCTCCTTCCTCATATCCTACATATCCTGGAGGCGCTCCAATGAGTCTTGCAACGGTATGTTTTTCTTGATATTCACTCATGTCAAACCTTATTAATGGAATATTTAATGAATTTGATAGCTGCTTACAAATTTCAGTTTTCCCTACTCCTGTAGGGCCAACAAATAATAAGTTTGCAACTGGCTTATTATCATCATTAAATCCAGCTCGTGATCTTTTAATAGCACTTACAATAGTTTCTATAGCCTTATCTTGAC
Organism: Clostridium sp. OS1-26; assembly: GCF_030915445.1. Lineage (GTDB taxonomy): Bacteria > Bacillota > Clostridia > Clostridiales > Clostridiaceae > Clostridium_AM. The sequence continues at coordinate 4,465,756 of NZ_CP133264.1, read as the reverse complement.
CAAATATTTTTCCCTTTAAGTTTCTCTCTAAACCTTTAATTAATTCTAATTCGTTGGAAGAAACGCTTTGCTCAGGTATCTTAGCTATAAAAGAAATAATTTTTTCTATATCATTAGAGTTAATAGTAACTGTACCTTCATTTTCTGAATGAAGTCTAATATAAGCGCCTACCTCATCAATGACATCAATGGCCTTATCTGGAAGGTATCTATCATTGATATATTTTGCGGAAAGCTCTACCGCTGCTGTTAAAGCTTCCTTTGTATATTTAACATTATGAAATTCTTCATAGTTTTCCTTAATTCCATATAAAATTCTATGAGTTTCTTCTATAGATGGCTCTGACACCTCAATCTTTTGAAACCTTCTAGATAATGCTTTATCTTTTTCAAAAACTTTTTTATATTCATCATATGTTGTAGATCCAATAAATCTTATTTTTCCCTCAGTTAAAAAAGGCTTAAGAATATTAGAAGCGTCTAGGGAGCCTCCTGAAACAGCTCCAGCTCCTATTATTGTATGAATCTCATCTATATAAACAATAGGTTTTTCTTCCTTCTCAATACTTTTAAGTACTTTTTTGATTCTCTCTTCAAAATCGCCTCTATATTTTGTTCCAGCAAGCATAGCACCTAAATCAATGGAGTATACTTTACTGTTTTGAAGTAATTTAGGCACTTTATTTTCTGCTATTAATTTTGATAATCCTTTTGTTATTGCAGTTTTTCCTACTCCTGGATCTCCTACGTGTATAGGATTATTTTTAAGTCTTCGTGATAAAACTTGGATAGTTCTATCTAATATATCCTCTCTACCAATCAAAGAATCGAATTTCCCCTGTTCTGCTTTTTCTGTAAGCTCAACGGTAAACTCAGATAGTATTGATTTACTGTTTACTTTTTCTTCATCTAATAGCATATCAAACTCTTCACTATCATCTTCCACCACTTCAAAGTCAAGTTCGGATATTCCGTGAGTTATATAATTTAAAATATCTAATCTTCTTATACCCTGCTTTTTCAAAAAATAACTAGCAAAACTCTCTGATTCATCATATATGGATATAAAAATATCTCCAAGCTTAATGATATCTTTGTCTGCTGCTAAAACATGTTCCCCTGCAGAAGATATTATATTTTGAACTCCAATAGTCTCCAGCGGTTCACCTTCATCTATAAAATCAATATTTTCATTAAAATATTTAACTAGATCACTTTTTAAATCTCCTATACTTCCCCCGATGCCTTCTATCATATTCCTTCCCTCTTCAAAAAGAGTGATGCATATAAGATATGCTCAGGTGTAAAATATTCATGCTTTGAATATTTTGCCTCATTATAAGCAGCAGCAATAACTTCATTTAATATTCCATCTAATCTCATAGTTATTCCTCTTCCATACTAAATTTTAGTGGGAACCCACTCTCTTCTGCCATATTTATGGCTTGTACTGTCTTAGTTGCAGCTATATCATATGCATATACACCAGCAACTCCTATCCCAACTTTATGTACATCATACATAATTTTTGTAGCTTCAACTACTTGTTTTTTAAAAACTTTGACAAGCACTTCTATCACAAACTCCATGGTGGTGTAGTCATCATTGTGAACGAGTACTTTATACATCTTAGGTTTTTTTATTCTAATCTTTGTTTCTTCTTTTAAAATAGATTTTTGTGACATTTTAACAACTCCATTAGTATAAATATTATGCTTAAGGTTATTTTAACACATGTGATTTAAAGTTAACATGGCTTTATAATGAACACGTTATTAAAGTTACACCGTACTTAAGTCCAACACTTGCTTAAGGCCTCCCTAATATTTTTACCATCAAAAGTAATTTATATAATAAATCATATGAAGTAAATAAAAACGGGATTGCCAATTGCCAATCCTGCTTTATTTTCTACTGTTTATATTTTATAATTCCAACTGCAATGCCTATTATATTTGTACCATCATCAGTTATAGGGATTGGATTGTATTTGCTATTTTCAGGCATTAGTTTAATTCCACCTTTGCCTATTGAAAGCCTTTTTAACGTAGCACTTCCATCAATATCAACAGCAACAATATCATTATTTTGCGCAGCGTATTGTTTTCTTATTACTACATAATCATTATCGTCAATATTAGCATTTATCATACTGTCACCTTTAACCTTAAGTATAAAACATTCATTTACACCCTTTAGCCAAAATTTAGGTATATAAAATTTATCCTCTATATCTGGATTTATTAGTATAGGTTCTCCTGCTGCAATATCGTTATAAACCGCTAGCTCTTTTAATTCGTCTTTTGTATATTCATCTTCTCTATCTTCATTCTTTACAATTACATCTGATATATCATTTATATCTCTAACAAAATCATATTTTCTATTATGTCGTATATCATGATATTCAAAAGTTTCAATAGAAAGAGCATTATCATAATGGTTACTCTTTTCTTCTGTATTCAATCTTTCTAAATCATTCATTTTTTCTTCCAGCTCCAAACTATCTGTATATGTATTTTTAAGAGAATAAGTTTTTATTTTTGTATCTATTCCAATACTATTGAGTTTCCTTCCTTTAACAAACCAACCATTAGGGTTAGAATTGTTATCCTGATTATTTACCAAAAGCATACTACCATAGTCTTGATTATTTAATAATGACTTTAGGATTTCAAACTGTACTTTCGTAAAATTTTGAAATTCATCTACTATTATATGAGTAAATTTACTATTCGAATTTTTAATATGTTCTAGAGCTATTAGGTCTCTTTCTTCAAAATCTAGTAAATGATTCTCTTCTAAAATCTTATTATATGAAATCATAAGGTTAAAAATAGCTTCTCTTGATTTGGAATTTTTTAAAAGCCTTGAAGGTCCTTCACCCTTCCTAACCTTTCTTCCTGCTCTATCAGCACTTTGATATGCTTCAATAGTACTGTAATTACAACACTTTATCCATCTTATTTCATCTACAAGAAAACTACTAAACTTCGAATTTAATATTTTTACATTTTTATAATGTTCCTTTATAGTTTTTATACATTTATTTATTATAACTATTTTATCTTCCTCTTTAATGATTGTATGTTTGCTCTTTTCACTATTATTAAAGTATTTACATATAATGTTTTCAATACTGTAAAAACTTAGTTTGTCCTCCTGATTAGAGAATAGCGTTATATATTCTAATTTATTGTTGTCCTCTACTTTATCATATATTTTTTTAGCAATATCAACATTTATATCTTTATCTGATACTATTAAGACTGCATCGTCCTCAAACAAACAATATTGGTTCTTTAAGTATATAGCTCTATGTATTGCTGCTGTGGTCTTTCCAGATGAAACATTTCCTTTTAGTAAACTATAACCTAATTGTTTGTTTAATATTATTCTTCTCTGAACTGCATCTAATTTCACCTTTTCACCTCCAAACAGAAATATAAATCAATACATATATTATAACTCAACTATTACTATAATAGTTATAAAATATTTCATGAATAATTCAGTTTCCACATTTATATTTAGTAAGCATTGAGAAAAACAAGAAAAATTAGAGTAAAATATTAAAGGAGGTTGTTGAATAACCAAACAACCTCCTTTAATTATATTATGCATTTTTTCTTCTATCTTCTTTGTTGTTTCTTTCGTAACTGCTATACATAAGCCAGGCAACCACTGAGAAGAATACTGGTCCAGCTATACTCCAAATTGTAGTTTTCATGTCACCATCTATAGCTGGTTCTATTATTGAAAATACATTAGCAAATCCTACAGTAAAAACAACCACTACTGTCCATATAAAGGCGCTATTGTAAGTTTTAAATACTGCAAATGGCTTTTCAATCCGTTCATTTTTCTTAAATGGAGGAAAGGCAATTGCTATAAACATATATGGAAGAGTCATTGCTACGTTAGTCATTGCAACTAATATGTCAAAAAACTTTGACATTGAATCTCCGCCAAATGATACTAAAAATATCATTATACAAACTATAGTAGCTTGAATCCACATAGCATTTAGTGGCATTCCACCTTTTAATTCCCCCATTTTTCCAGGCCATAGCCTAGCAGGAGTACCTTCTATTATTTGTTTTAGCGGAGAATATGTTAGTGTAAAGAATGCTCCTGATAAAGCTAAGAACATTGAAAGTCCAACAAATCTTGCTATCCATGCACCCATAGCTACAGCCGTAGCTTCACTTGTTCCAAATGCAGTTCCAAGTGCATATCCTAAATTAGCCATTACTACGTAACCTGCATTACCTAAGTGAACACCTTGTGTATTCATAACTTTTGCCCAGTTAGTGAATATACCAACCATAAATATTCCTAACGAATACCCTATTGATATAATAACTGCTGATATAACAACTCCTTTAGGGAAAGTCCTTTCTGCATTTTCAGTTTGATCAACTAATCCACCAACAACCTCTATACCACCATAGGCAAATATAGCATAAACTATAAATGCTAAAGAAACAATTGTATTTCCAACAAACTTTGGATTTGGTGATTGTGTAAATGCACTTAATCCTTGAATAGGCTGAGCTAATTGTCCCTTATTCCCAAATAAAACTAACAAAGCGCCAACTAATAAAACAATATTTAGTGCTGCAACAGCTGTTCCACCTAATGATGTTATTCTTTTGATTTTATCTAAACCTTTAGTGGATACATAAGTTACAAATATGATCCATAATATTCCCAATATTCCTAAGGTTTTAGGCCCAGATAATCCAAATAATGACCAAGACTTTGTTGTATCTTTTCCGAATATTGCATTTGATATAGGAACCCATACACCTGATGCAACATTTACCATCCAAATAATATAAGAAGCATACCACATAAAGGTTCCCATAAATGCAAATTTAGGTCCAATAGATTTTTCCATCCATGAGTAAATTCCACCTCTTTCACTCTTAAAGGCTGCCCCAAACTCAGCCATCATTAGTGCAAAAGGAATGAAAAATGTTATTCCTGATAAAATATACCATGGAATAGCAGCATAACCCATTTTGTAGAATGATCTTGGTATATTATTAAACCCATATACAGAGGTAAAGATCATTAATACTAATGATACTAGCGTTAATTTTTTTGTTGAATCTACATTTGAAGCCATTTTTACCCTCCTTATTTATACCATAAATTTTTGATTTTCAAACCCGACTATTATTTACATGAATGTATCAATAATCTATTGTATATCAATAATATTCCCAGACTATTATATAAAATACTATTATATAGAGTAAAAAATAAACCTCGAAGAATGGCCTTTCTTCGAGGTTTGTAAATTTTAACAAATTATTTATATAGGCTTACTAGTCCTAAAATTAGTTTCCTTATAGCTTATTTTTAAAATGGAAACTCCTTTTCAATTTCTCAAAGGAGTACACGCTGTGTAAGCGACCATATCAAAATCTTTGATTTTGGTTCTCTGCTTAATTGAATAAACTTACTGTTATGGAACATAAATAAATTTATGACCACAATTTGTACATTCAAAATACATATTATTATCTTCATTATTTCTACATACTTTAAAAATCTCTCCAGTGCACTTCGAGCATATAGTAGGAAAAACTGAGTTCATTTCCTCGATTAAGTTTCTCTACTACTTTGCATTCTGTACATATCATAAGCACTTTTAGCCTTTGTACACTAATCTTAAACCTATTTCCTTTGCATCCTTCTTTTTTACATACTACGGTATTTAACATTATACCATCTCCCTCCTATTTTTTAATATTCAAAAAGAGATGATAATATGCCTGTGAGGAGAATTTCCTCTCCTCATAGCTGCTACCACCGTAATCCCTGTGGCTAAACCGTCTATTGTCCCTGTTGGTGCAATAAATTAATATTGAAATGTATTATATTTAAATTATTGACAATCATGGATTTAATATATAATAATGATATCTAAAGAAACCTAAGGCTATTGTACACATTCCATTATTTTGCTTATATACTTCCTATCATTGCTTATCCTTATGAGGCTTTGAATAAAATACTTATCTTTACTTTTGGGCATCTCCTTTCTTTCTATTAACTTAATCATAACCATACAAATATTATAATTTCTCACATGAGTGTGCCCTTCCTTAAAATTTTTATGCCTGTTGTGAACTATATAACCATCTCCCGCTTTATAAATCTTAAAATCTGGGTTTTGATATATTTGTACACTCACTGCACTTCACCTCATAAATATATTAACATTATTTAGTTATAAAAATATTAAGATTTTTTTAATATTATGACAATAAATTAAAAAAGTTTTTTATATATTTTATTATATTTATTATGTAGTTTAACTGTTACAAAGTATTTAGTGCAAATTGTAAGACTACTAACTAAATAAAAGTTCTTAACGGACTGAAGCTTGAAAACATAGCCCGGGGTGTAAGTTAACTGTCTACCTTTGAACTCTACAGAAAAAGCCAGGTAGAATATGTCTACCTGGCAGTTAACTTTAGCTATGTTCTATTTTAAACCTTGTTCGTAAGCTTCTACCATTTTCTTAACCATGTTTCCGCCTACTGATCCAGCTTCTCTTGAAGTAAGATCTCCATTATAGCCTTCTTTTAAGTTTACTCCAACTTCTCTAGCTGACTCCATTTTAAATTGATCTAATCCTTGTTTAGCTTGTGGAACTAATACTCTATTACCTCTACTTGCCATAAATTTATTCCTCCTTAAAATATATTTTATTTTCTGTAATTTATTTGATTGTACTATAAGTTTGTGCGATTTTTAAATTATTAATCTATTAAATTACATACAAAAACTCTATTAATTGCTATTTATGGTTCATAAATTCATATTTTATAATTTTATGTCGATTTTTCTCATTTAATAATTTATGAACAAGCTTCAAGTATAATGGTATATTTTTTAAAAATATGGTTAAAATTATTTTTGTGTAGCTATAATAAAATTCCTTTATAATATTTACTTAAAAATAGAGCACTCCTAATTAAAACTAGGAGTGCTCTCAAACTCTAACTTCTTTAATATCAAATTTATATTATCAAATTATATTAGATGATATAAGCTATTAGAACACCTTCATAGAATCAAAAGGGAACACTCTTATTACCGCATGTCCTTTTAGGTCCTTTAAATTTATAGGTCCTAATATTCTACTATCAATACTATTAGTTCTGTTATCTCCCAATACAAATACACATCCACTCGGAACAGTATATTTAGACTTAGTTGATAATGGTTCTGTTATATCATTTGCAGGAAGATAGTTCTCATCTAATACATTTCCATTAAGGTACACATGCCCATTTTTTATTTCAACAACATCACCAGCTATACCTATTACTCTTTTTATGTAATAATTTCCTTCTGCATCCTTAGAATCAAAAACAACTATCTGACCTCGCTTGACATTAGATGTTTCTGTACTTATTTTTTCTAAAAATAATATATCTTTATTGTGAAGAGTAGGCTGCATTGAAGGTCCTTCAACAGTTGCTCTTGCAAATACATAGCTGTGAAATATCAAAGCTATAAACAATGCTGCAATAATAGAAATTGCATATTCTTTTATTTCTTTCATTAATTGGTTATTCATCTGCTCATCTCCTTTAAGTTATTTAATTAATTTTACCATAATTTTATTTAAAATCTTTTATTAAATTTTAAATTATTTATTAAATTTTAATAAAAACTAAAACTACGAGACTGTAAGAGTTCAATATCAGCAATTTGTGATTTTAACGTATCATCTATTCTCATAACTCTCCTTCGTTAAAAAAATTATTTTATTATTGATTTATATATCTCTCATTTATCCTTCTCTACACTTGATTTTTTATATAGTACTTTATAGATAATTATGCTATTTTTCCCATGGATATAAGTAAATAATATAGAGAAAAATAAAATAAGTAAGAGAGGTGACAATTTATGCAAAATAATCTAGGCTTGGCTCCACATGAAATGTTAGAGCTACATGAATTAATGAATAGCGAAATTGTAAGTTTAAAAAGAACTGAAGCAAGTATGTCAATGGTAAACGATAATGAGTTGAAAAATTACATGCAACAATGTTTAAATTCTAAAAAGTCAGCTCTTCAACAAATGCAAAACTTTATTAACAATCAGTGCAATTTAAGCGGTAATCAAAACAATAATAACAATAATCAAAATAACCAACAGAATAATCAACAAAGTAGTCAAAATGGCCAAAACAATCCAAATAACCAAAACAATCAGAATAACCAAAGCAATCAGAATAACCAAAGTAGTGGTGCTTCCGGTCAAAATAGCCCTGGATAGGAGGTAATATAATAATGTCATGGATAGACACTGCTTGCAATATTATGTCAAGTAATACTCAAAATAATAATAACAACAGCAATAATAACAGCTGTAACAATAACAATAATAATAATAATAACCAAAATAATAATAACAATAATAATAATAATAATAATAACCAAAACAATAATAATGAGTACAACTCAAATAATAGTGCTAGAGATAAGGAAATAGCTTTAGAGTTGTTAACTATGTCCAAGTCTGATATTCTCAGCCTCGCTTCAGTAATCACTGAAATATCCAATCCTCAGCTTAGAGAATTATTAGGTTCACAGCTTACGAATTCATTGAATGAACATTATAAACTCTCAGACATGGCAGTCAACAAACAATGGTACAATGCCTTTTCAACTCCACAGCAACAACTTCAACAAGATGTTGAACAATCGAAAAATTTATCACAATAATCCCTATAGATATTTAAACTGAGTGTTTCGCTTATTAGCGACCTCTTCTGTACTGTTAATATTTATATGTGTTTTCATACATTATACACCTTTTAACGGTAAATAGCATAATTTTAAATTTAGGTAAATCTTACACAAATAGTCTTGCAATTGGCCAAGACTATTTTAAATTTCTTCTTCATTTAATCATATTTCGAAAAATTTCACTTTAACGTCTTTAAAAAAGCATATTAAAAGTATATAATTTTCTGTAAACAATGTATTAAGGAGGTTAAAGTCCTATATGGGCTTTAACGGGTAACTTGTGAGCGGAAGCGAACATCTTAAGTTACCCAGTTCCCGAAGGGAAACGAGCAAAATTACCCAGTGTGACCACTGAAAGGAGGAAAAAATGAACAGCATACCATTTGTTGAAATTTACAATAGAATTATAAGAAGACTTACCAGTTCAAAATGGCTGCAAAAATTCAGTATAGATAAATATTTAATAGATAAATATTTTAGAAATAAGAATTTTTCTGATGATTTGAAAAGCCTTATAGAAACAAAGGATTTTACTGCAAAAAAAACTCTTGAATTGTGCTTACCTCTTCTTAATGAGTTAGCAAAAGAAAAAGCTCCATCTGATTGGCTTGGTTATATACATCAATATACTCTATACAAAAACTTTCCTGAAACTGTCTCTGTAGAATTACTAGATGAGTTAATTTCATCCTGTGAAACATTTTTAAGAATTTTTCGTGTAATCTGTGAGGTTCAAAAAGATTCTTCAGATAGAACCTGGCAAAGCTTATATGCCATGAACTTTTTAACTTTGCAAGAAGAAAACGAACTTGAACACCCAGAGGAGTATAGAAGATTTGTTAGAGCTTTTAATGACAATTACTCTTATGAAATGATGAAAATAAACGGAGAAATAACCGGTTTTACTACACTGGATCATGTATGTGGAGTTCATTATCTCGCATTATTTATTGCACGTCAATTAAAATCCATTGGAACGCCAGTAGACTTAGGTAGGGTTTCAGGCGCTGCTGGAGGACACGACATAGGAAAGTATGGATGCAAAGGAATAGAATTAAAGCGGGTTCCTAGACTCCACTATTACTATACAGACCAATGGTTTAAAAGATATGGGATAAATTATATAAGAAACATAGCTATTAACCACTCTACCTGGGACTTAGAGCTTGAAAATTTATCTATTGAATCTCTGCTTCTTATATACTCTGATTTTAGAATAAAAGATGAATATATAAATGGCAAAGCTAAAATGAAGGTTTACTCTCTTGAGGACTCTTTTCATGTTATCTTAAGCAAACTTGAAAATGTTACTAATGAGAAAAGTAAAAGATATAAAAGAGTTTATTCTAAATTAAAAGACTTTGAAGATTTTCTTATTAATTTAGGCATAGATACTAATCCTAAATCAAAGTTTATTTTAACAAAAATTCCAAAACAACACTATACCCTGCTTCAAGGAAACGAAATTGTGCAGAATCTAAAATATCTTTCTATAAGTCATAATATAAACTTAATGTATCACCTTCGTGATGAATACTCACTTGATGCCTTATTAGAAATGGCAAGAAGCGAAAAGGATTGGAAAAACTTAAGAGAATATGTAAGAATATTTCAGGAATATTCCACATATCTTACTCAAAAACAAAAACTTCAAACTATTAAATTTTTATATGAAAACCTCGTTCATCCTGAGGACGATATACGGAGGCACTGTGCTGAGTTAATAGGGAGCCTCATTGCTATTTTTGATGAAGAGTACAGAAAGGAAATTCCTGAGAACGTAAAATTGGAGGCTAGTTCCATTTGCAGTGTTGACCTGCTAAAGGAATACTTTGAATTAATGCTTTCTCCAGGGCATAAGGTCATACCTTCTCATAGATTCAATATAGGATACAGTATAAGTATAATGGTGAATTCCCTATTCGTAAATTGTAGAAAAAAATCCTATTATAAAAGCTATAAAGAAGTTATATTTAACTTTTATAAAGACGAAAGATATAAAAGCAGCGATTGCGATTTATTTTTACTAGAAACAGCTAAATATATACCTTTCGATGCATATGAGGATGATATTGATATAGTTTATCACTATGTATTTTCAAGATTAACAAAGAGAATTAGTGTTACCAGACTTGAAGCATTAGAAACCATGCTGCGTTTAATTCATGAGCTTCCAGCAGAACATCCATTTATACAAAAGTTAAGACAATATTTCTTAAACATAACTAAAAAAAGCAAAGTTCCTGCTGAAAATCTTTTACTTTATAAAATAAATAAGGCTTTAAATATAAAAAAGAATGTAGAATACTTTAAGTCACATTGTCAATTAAATAAAAACACTGTAACAGATATATTCTTGAGTAACCTAAAAACTGCCACTGACTGGATTAGGAAAAGAAATCAAGTAGAATTACTTTTAGATCATGTATTAAATAACTCTCAAGCTACTGGACTTCATACGGCTATACATTTTTGTAATCTTCTAAAAGTAAGTGCTATAGAAAGTGTTAGAAATAGAGCTGGAAGCGCAGTTTTAATGATTATGCCTTATCTAACCTTAGCAGAACGAAACGAAGTGGCTGTAGAATTATTCCGTGCACTTGAAATTGAGGGAAATAAATTCACTGAATATATACCAAGATATGCTGGCCAAGCGATTCTATGGCTTCAACCTAAAGAATTAGATGAAGTAATTAATGATTCCATAGTAAAGATTAAATCATCTAATATTAATCTTAAATCACTAATACTAAAGACAATAGGAATAACTATTTCATACTATGACCTTTATAAAGATAGATTTGAGGAAAATGAAAATTCTTATTATAAAAGATTAAATAAAATGTTCGGAATTCTCCTTAATGGTCTAGGAAATTATGATCCCCAGGTTAAGCAGGCAGCCTTTAGTGTTATAGGTAAAGATATTTTTGGAGCTCCATATCTTGGCTTAAAGAAAAAGGCTGATATATTTAAACTTATAGCTAAAAAAGTGCTTACATTAATTACAAGTAACGAAAATGCTGAACTTTTATTTTTAACAAGATCAGCAAGTTTAAATCATATATATAGGTTTATATCAGATTTTAACTTTTTTCATGGAAATATAGATATACCTCTTCCAGAAAAAATTGCATTTTTCCCTGGAACTTTCGATCCATTCTCTCTTAGCCATAAAGAAATAGCAAAGTATATAAGGGATTTAGACTTCGAAGTGTATCTAGCCATTGATGAGTTCTCTTGGTCTAAAAAAACACTTCCTAGTCTCCTGAGAAGAAACTTAGTTAATATGTCTATTTCAGATGAACTTAATATATATATTTATCCTGATATTCTTCCAACAAATATAGCAAATCCAGATGGCCTAAAAAACCTAAGGGAAAATTTTTCAGGCTCTGAGGTATACATTGCTATAGGAAGCGATGTTCTTTTAAATGCATCAAGCTATAAATTGCCTAAAACAGAGAATTCTATCCATACTTTTGCCCACATAATTTTTGAGAGAGGCAAAAGTAAAAAATTCAGCAGTGCAGTAAAAAATATAGAAAAAGATGTTATAGTTCTTACATTATCATCTAAATATTCAGAGCTTAGCTCTACACAAATAAGAAGCTATATAGATGAAAATAGAGATATTTCTAGTCTTGTAGACCCCTTAGCACAACAATATATTTACGATAATGGATTTTATCAAAGAGAAGCTCAAGATAAATCATTAATAAAATCTCCTTGGCTCGATACAGAGATTATTGATATTTTTTCTACTGATTTCATAAATACAATATGCGAAAGTATACCAGAGTCAGATGAGGAATTTAAGGAAAAGCTTATATCTGTAGCTTCAAAACCTTCTGCTAGAATAATGTTATTAAAAAACACCAACACCAACCAAATTTTAGGTTTTTCTGTTTTTCACTGGATTCGTTCTGCTACTTTGTACGATGAATTTAGAAACTCTGAGGTATCACAGTATATACGTGAAAATAGCGTAGGAAGAATAATGCTAATAGATGGTCTATATATAAAAAATTATGATAAAAATAATGAACTTGAACAAATATTGCTTACGGAAACTTTGACAGCATGCATTTCAAGAGATTATGAGTATGGTATATATAAAAATATATTCAGCAGTAAATTTTGCTCTGACAGCATATATGATTTACTTAAACTAAATGGCTTCATTAAAGTTCCATTTTGCGATGATAATAACCCTGTTTTTGCAGTTAATATGAGTACTCCTTGTATACTAAATCTTGACATACAAAATATAATAAAAGAGCCTTTTAGAAGCAATCCTAGAGTAAGAAATGTATTATCTGCTTCGCGAAAAAAATTACAGGAAGCCATTATAAAGCTTTATCCTGGAGAACTGCTTATCCCTTTTGATGTTAACTTTGTATATCAAAATATGATAAGAAAAATATGCAAAGAAAATGGTGTACCAACCCAAACAGTTCTTCCTAAAAAGCTAGGCCCATCCATGTGTGTACCTTATGGAGATATATTAAGAAGATATGTTATACCAAATACAGTGACAAAATCACTGCATACAGAGAAGCTATTTTACCCTGATATGAGAAGGTTTATTATTGGAGAATTCCCTCACTACCTCGATCTAAAAACTCAAGTAAAAATGATGAAATCTTTTAACCGCTCAGTTATACTAGTAGATGATCTGCTTCATAAAGGATATAGAATAAAGGCTTTGGATCCTATTTTTAAAAATGAGGATGTAAAAGTACAAAAGATTATTGTTGGAGTTTTGTCTGGAAGAGGAAAAGATTTAATGGATATGCAGAACAGGCAGGTTGATAGCGTGTATTTTATACCAAGACTTAAAATATGGTTTAATGAGAATTCTCTATATCCCTTCATAGGAGGAGATGCATTATGGCGAGGTGTTTACCCTGAGAGAAACCTTCTGCCATCTATAAATTTAATTTTACCATATACTTATCCTGCTTTTATCAGAAAAGCTTCAAAAGCGGATATATATGATTTATCTAAAACTTGTATAGAAAACTCTATAAACATACTGGAAGTATTAGAAAGTGAATTTCATTCAATGCAAGAAAAAAACTTAACTTTGGGCTCCTTAGGCCAAGTACTTACAATACCTAGATGTCCTGAACACGGAGAAAATATGGGATATAACTTAAATCTAAATGCATCCAGCTATTTAAAAAATGATCTTGAACTTTTGTTAAGACTTAGCCACGCATTTAAATAATACTAAATAAATTTGATGAAAGGACTAGATTTCCATATGACTAAAGACTTATTTTACTACACATTAAAAAACAACCTATTGATTTCAAACAAGAAGTATAATCTGGAGGAAATTACGGAGGAATCTGCTAAGAATTTTAGCGGAAGAATATTTTCTCTAAATCATATTAATCCATATAAATCTAGAAGAACCTATTGTGTAACATCTACAAGTAATCTATTTATAGAAGAAGAAAACTTGGAACTGTTAAAAGATGTAACTGATTATAACTTAAATATTCCTCAGTGGATAATAGAATATATATATAATAGAAAAATTACTTCCATAAATACCGCTTATAAGGATTGGCAGGAGGCTTTGGATTCTTCTTTTTCTATATGCAGCAATCCAAAAAAATTTAAAAAATGGATCCTCACAGTTGTTGGTCTAGGTGATGTAGGCGGAACACTGATTACTGGACTTAGACTTTTAGGAGGCGATTGTATATCTCATATAAATATATATGATAAGGATGAAAATAAAGTAAAAAGGTGGGAGTATGAGTGTAATCAAATTCTGCCACCGGATTATACTAATAATTATCCTACCGTATATGCTGTGGGAGAAGAAGATTTATTTAACTGTGATATGTTTGTATTTTGCGTATCCGCCTACGTACCTGAGGTTGGTAATGAAACTTCAGATGTGCGACTTATGCAATTTCAAGGTAACTCGAAAATTATTGGCTACTATACAAATATGGCTGCTAAAAACAACTTTAAAGGTATATTTGCTGTAGTTTCTGACCCTGTAGACTTACTTTGCAAAACAGTTTTTGAAGAAGGCATTAAATATACCTCCGACCAGCACCCTTCTCTGACGCCAGAGCAGATTAGAGGTTATGGGCTTGGTGTAATGAATGCCAGAGCATGCTATTATGCCAAACAAAAATCTGATTGCAGTCATTATTTAGAATATGGTAGAGCCTTTGGTCCTCACGGCGAAGGACTTATAATAGCAGATAGTATAGATAAATATAATGAAGAGCTATCAGAATACCTAACAACTAAAACAAGAAAAGCAAACTTAGAGGTTCGATCTATAGGCTTTAAGCCTTATGTAGCTCCTGCTTTGTCTTCTGGAGCATTTTCTCTTATAGCTACGATAAAGGGAGATTGGCATTATAGTGCTACTTTTATAGGAGGTGCTTTTATGGGATGCAAAAATAGACTGCTTCCCGGAGGCATAGAATTGGAGACCTATAAAAATATGCATGATAGTCTTTATCAAAAACTATTAGAAACCTACAATTCTCTACTATAGGGTTTCTAACTAGAAAGTTGCCTTATACAGAGGGATATGTTAATTTTCTAGTTAGTTTCCCCATACAATAAATTAAATATATTGCGGGGTGATGGTATGAAAAATCTGTATGTTATAGCTCCAAATGAAGATTTATCAAAGCAGCTTCAACTTATGATAGAAGGTTTTAGTAGAAACTTTGATTCTGTCATATATATAAAAGAGTTTGAAAATCATGTGTGCCTAAAGAATAAAAAAATATTATTTGCACTGGAGTTAGGATTTACAGGCTTTGACTTACCAATGCTTAGATTTTTCGAATCACTAAAGAATAAAGACAATGACATTTTTCATGGTTCAATAGCTTCCTTACTTGTTCATAGTTCAAGTGAGCTTGGTACTAAAGGAGCCGCTCAAGACATAGTTTTCATGGCTAATAACCTCGGATGCGGCTTTATAGGACACCCTTTAGTTGAAGCCACCAAAAGCTTAAGAAACTTTTTAACTTGGCAAAAAACTCTTCAAATTCCGCTTAAGGATATATGCATTCATCTATGTAATAATCTTGGTAAAAGACTTTTAGACTATGCAAACACTTCTCTTGATAGAACGGGAAAAAACATTACAGTATTATATTCTTCACCACACAAAGCTTCAAACACACTTGAACTATGGCATATGGCTTCTAGGAGGTTAAATGATTTTGCAATAAATGAGATTCAAATTGAAAATGGCAAGGTATTAGATTGTAAAGGATGTTCATATACCCTATGCCTTCACTATGGCAAAAAGAACAGATGTTTTTATGGAGGATTTATAACAGAAAATGTACTTCCTGCTATTGAAAAAGCGGATTCAATAATATGGCTGTGTCCAAATTATAATGACGCAATTGCAGCAAACCTAACAGCTACAATAAACAGGCTTACAGTTTTATACCATAAAACTGGCTTTCATGATAAGTCAACCTTCGGCGTTATTGTGTCAGGAAACTCTGGCAGCGACTCTGTAGCTAAGCAACTCATTGGAGCTTTAAATATTAATAAAGGATTTAGGCTTCCTCCTTATGCTATAATTACTGAGACAGCTAATGACCCTAATTCCATATTTAAAATTGAGGGCATTGAGGATAAAGCAAAAACTTTTGCAAAACGTATAGCTGAGGGGATATAATAGAACTGCAGTATATTTTAACAAGAAGGTGATTTTAATTGTATAAAAAAGGTGATTTTCATCTACACACCAAAAACTCTGATGGTAAGTTATCTTCCATAGAACTACTCAACTTGGCAAAACAAGAAAGTGTAGATATTATAGCTATAACAGACCATGATACAATTGCTGGTATAGAAGAAGCGGTAGAATATGGCGAGAGCGTAGGAATAAAGGTCATACCTGGCGTGGAACTTTCTACATTGCATAATGGTAAAAATGTACACATCTTAGGATACTTTAGTGATGTTAATAAAATAAATGATAATTTTAAAGACTTTCTTAAGGAAATGAATGATTACAGGATATTTAGAGCTAAAAAGATAGTTGAGAATTTGAAGCATATTTTTAACATAAGTCTTGATTATGAAAAAATGTTAGAGGATGCTCACGGCATAGTTGCACGACCTCATATTGCCAAAGCTATATTGGAAGAGGGATATGATTATAGTTGGGATGATATATTTCAAAATTTTATTGGCGATGATAGCCCAGCCTACATTCCAAACAAAAAATTAAGCACTGAAGAAGGCATAAAACTTCTGCAATCTATGAATGCCTTAATTGTATTGGCACACCCAGTATTAATAAAAAAAATAAACTTAGAAGATCTTTTAGTTCTTCCCTTTCACGGTATTGAAGCTATATACCCAATTAATACTAAAGAAGATAACGAGAGATTATTAGATTATGCAAATAAATATAATAAAATAATTACTGCTGGTTCAGATTTTCATGGAATTGTTAACAATGATTCAAAGCACGCCTCTACTGTTGGTGAAGTATTTTTAGATGAAAAAGGTATTGAAATGTTTTTAGAAAAACTTAACAGCATTTAAATTAAAAGACTTGTTTAAGCAAGTCTTTTAATTTTAGTCATCTTCAAATTATTTTCTTTCAGATACCTTAAACGGAAACTCCTTTTCGCTTAATCAGTAATTATTCCATCTATAAATAAATCATGCTCTTCCATTGGAACTTCATCTATTACTTGAAAACTGTATGCCAACCCGATTTTCTTTGAATCTTTCCTCATATTCTTCAAAAATCTATCATAGAAACCTCCGCCATAGCCAACTCTTCCACCCTTTCTATCAAAAGCAAGACCTGGAACAAAAGTTAAGTCTACTAAGTTTTCTTTTATGATATTAGTTGTATCTTTAGGTTCTAATATACCATAACTGCTTAAAGCCATATCTTCAAAATTATTAATTCTAATGGCTATCATACCATCTTGTTTTGATATTACCTTAGGTACACATACTATTTTACCATCTTCTAAAGACTTTTTAATAATGCTAAGGGTATCAACTTCATCATTAAAGCTAATAAATATAAATATAGTTTTTGCATTTTTGTAATATTCGCTATTTATAGCCTTCTCATATATGGTTTGATTTAATTTTTCTCTTTTCTCTGTAGTTATAGAAGACCGCTTGTCTTTAATAATTCTCCTAATGTCCTTTTTGCTCTCCATTATGCTCCCTTCTTTCCTTTTCCTCTATCATTCTTTGGCCTATAATATCTACTGGAGTAACATTAGTTATAAAACTATATCTATAATTTGCTGCAGCTGCTTCAATAATTACAGCAAGGTTTCTTCCTGGTCTTATTGGAACCGTTAATTTTCTTACAGGCACATTAAGAATATTTACATATTCTTTATCTATTCCTAGTCTATCATAATTTTCATCTTCTTTCCACTGTTCCAAATATATGACAATATTTATTGTTTTACTTTTCAAAATAGAACTTAAACCATAAAGTGCTGGTATATCAATTATTCCCATACCTCTTACTTCTATCATGCCTGAAGTTATATATGGTGAAGTACCATGTAAAACTCCATCTATTTCTTTTATATCAACAGCATCATCTGCTACCAGTCTATGTCCTCTTTTAATTAGTTCCAGTGCAGTTTCACTTTTTCCTATTCCACTCTCTCCTGTAATAAGCATTCCTATGCCGTACACATCTACCAATACACCATGTAATCTTGTATCTGGTGCTAGTTTACCATCTAAATAATTCATAATCCTACTTATACATCTTGTTGTTATATTATCACTTTTCAAAACCCATCTTTTATGTTGAATTGCGCTTTCCATAAATTCAGAATGAGGTTCTAAGTCTCTGGTTACTATAATGCATGGAATATCAAACTCAAAATACTTTCTAAGTCTTTTTCGTCTTAAATCAGGCTGCATAGCGTCTAGGAAGCTCCATTCTGTCTTTCCCACTATTTGCACTCTCTCGTTAGCGTAATAGTTATAAAAACCTGCAAATTGCAGTCCAGGCCTATTAATATCACTAACAGTTATTTCATTATTGTTTTCTCCGTAATTTATAACTTCCAATTTTAAATCATTTATAAGATCCTTTACTGTTACAGACATCTGCGCTCTCTCCTTAATTTAGTTTGTCTTTAGATGGAACTTTCTCAATACCATCTAATTGAGCTCTAAAATTTCTCTTCACATTATCTATATAGTGCTGTCTTAGTTTTTTCTGCTCGATCTTTTCTTCTTCAGTTAACCCTTCATTTTGGCTCTTTTTATATAAAAAATTTATTCTTTCTATTACTTCTTCTATTTTCATTATGTTCACTCCTAATCTAACTATAATCATATTTTACCTAATAACTGTTTCTAATACATTATACCTAAATATATTTAACATATAAAGGATTTCCTTTAAAAATATAAACTAACTTTGATATTTATCTTTCACTTTCCATGTAATTATTATTAATATTGTCTACATTAAAATTGATCTCTTCTTTAACACTTATCTTTATATATATGATCACACTTGTTAAAGTCCATACAGCTGCAAAGGTCCAGCCAGCCAGAACATCGCTTAAGTAATGAACTCCTAAGTAAATCCTACTTAAACCTACCATAACCCCATACATAATTATAAAGATACTTGAAGCATATGCAAAAAGCTTATTTTTAGCATAATTTAATATAAAAAATGCTAGAATAAGAGAACAGGTCATAAAAACCATTGAGTGGCCGCTTGGGAAACTGTATCCTGAAGCATACACCAACTTCACTACACTAGGCCTTGCTCTTCTCACAATAGCTTTAATGCTCTCATTTAGCACCCACACTCCTAAAATATTAACTATATAAAAAACCGCTTCTCTTTTTCTTTGAAAAAAATAAAGAAAAGAACTTATTACCACTGTAATTACAGTAACTGTTAAAGGATTACCTGTACTGGTTATAATAATAAAAATCTTGCTTAAATAAGCATTTCTTATTGAATAAACATAGTTTATAGCTTTTGCATCCCAAAGTCCATGTCCACTTTTAATGCTGTCTCCAACTACCTCTAGGCAAGTTACCAATAGCACTAAAGATAGAGCTGCTACAAAATAAACGAACAGCACTGACTTCTCTTTTGATATATATGTTGTTTTTGATGCTTTGTTGGAATTAGTTTCTGCCATTATTATTCCTCCTTAATACTAAAATACTAATATATTAAAATTTAAAATCTTATTGTCACTTGTATATTACATTTTAAATTCATATATTTATTATAACTAATAAATTTATTACTTCAACATATATAATCAAATGTAATAAAAAAGAAGGGTGTTTTATTAATACCCTTCATCTTTATAATAATTATTCCTTAACAATGTTTTCCTGGAGATTTTTAAAAGATATTTTTTTCTTCATGATATAAGAAAATACAAACAGTAATATCAGCAACGCTATAGATATGATAAATCCCGAAGAAGATGTATCTATGCACTTGTCTCCTAGGTTTGTAAATATAAGTACACCAGGAATAATACCAATTATAGTTCCAAATAAAAAGTCCTTAAATTTTATTTTTGACAATCCTGATCCATAGCTTATAACGTCAAAAGGTACTAAAGGTATGAGCCTTAGCATCAATACTATAAAAAAACCTCTTTTTTCAACGCCATCTTCAAACCACTTGCCTTTACCATGTACCAGCTTGTTTACAAAATCTCTACCCAAAAACCTAGCTATGTAGAAGGATAGTGTAGCTCCAAATACTGCCCCGATAATAGTATATACTGTTCCATAAAATAATCCAAAAGCCATTCCTCCCGATATTGCTAAGATAGAATCAGGAAAAAACGTTAAAGGCACCAATGTAAACATTATTATATAAATAATTGGAGCAAGTATACCAAAAGAATTAATATAGTTTTTTATACTATTAGAATCATAATTTCTGAATATTCCACACTTATAGCAAATAGCTATAAAGAATATTATAAGAATCATCACTAATATTTTTATCATAATGCTTTTACCTTTACTCACTACCATTCCCCCTTGCTTTAACTTTATACCTATTACACCAACTTGTTATAGTATTAGCTGTTTTCGGCACTTCATCTTTGCATGTCCAAGTGCTGCCAAAAATTAAATCTAATACATGAAGTGATTTTTTTTCTCCCTTTAGCATTGCTTCCCTACAGCTTGCGCAGTAAGTTACAATATAGTCTGTATTAGCTTCATCTGCAACTTTTTTTATGGCCTTAAGTGACACTTTAGGATTTACAGGCAAAACCATTCCTCCTATGCCACAGCATCTAGTTCTTTCTTTTATATATTTCATTTCTTCAATCTTATAATTTAATCTATTCATTATCCATCTTATTGAATCATGAATATCTGGTACATCTCTAGTAGGACATGAATCGTGAATTGTAAAGGTTATATCACTATGCTCCCCAATGCTAATCGAACTTTTAGGCAAATCAATTTCTTTAAATACTGTCCATAATGATTTAATTTTTTGATTTAGTCCATACTTTGAAAATGTCACGTAACAGGATTGACAGGCTGTAATTACCTCTTCAGCATCGGTTTTTTCTATGGTGTCTAAAAGCCTTTTATATCTTACTTTAAATAGTTCATCCTCACCAAGGGACTCTGTAGGTTTGCCACAACATTCGATAAGCAATGCTGTACCAGGAAGCTTTTTCTTTAAATAATTATAAGTTTTATGAACAAGTTCTGGATTATAGGCACTAAGGCTACAGCCAGGCATAAATATTCTTTTAACTTCTTTTGAGTTCTCATCTGTTACTAATCCGCTGAAAGCTTTTGTAAAACTTAATTTTTGATGCATATGAACAGCTCTATGACCTTTTAAGGTTGACATACCATTGTTTTTGATAGCTATATCTTTTCTCATTTTCATAAAAACATCATTAAGTTTTAAGCCTTTAGGACATACCTTGCTGCAAATTCCGCACATATTACAGGAATAAGGAATTAGAGTATCTACGCTTTTATTACTTAATATGCCCTTTAAAAGCTTCTTAGGGCTATCTGAAAATTCTTTTAGAAATTCACATTCTTTCGTACACAGCTTACAATTTATGCAATCTTCCATTAGCTGTTTTATATCTTCTACTGTGCTTTCATTGTCTATATTAAATATATTTTTTTTCATCAAAGGTTATTATTTCCTCCTTTAAAACCATCTACTTAGGAGCTTTTTCATAAAGTCCAATTCAAGGTATTGCTCTATTTTCTTTAACGTGTCCATATTTTTAATATCTTTATCAGGCTTCTGATACTCTATCCATGCATAGGCACACCAAGATAAAGCTCTAAAATAAAGATAAGGTGTATAAAGCTCTACCCTTTCTCTTATATCCTTTTTTCCATTTTGAAGCCTTTCTTCGTAAATTCTAAAGAATTTTTCTTTTCATCCTTAGATAGTACGTAATCTGTTTTCCACAAGGTAGTAGTCTCTACCAAAAACTGTGTTAAATCCTGACATGGATCACTTATAACAGGCTTTTCCCAATCAATCAAGTAATTTCTTTCATCTCCAATAATAAAGTTATGTGAATTAACTTCAGTATTATTGATAACATGCCATTTATTTTCAATAAAATATAGTTCTTTATATTTATTGTCTTCAAGCCATTGCAGAAATTTATAAAAGAAGTTCTTTTGTTCAATTTGAACATGATCACATTTCAAAAAACTATCCAATAACCTTTTTCCTTCTTTTATTCTATCTTCAAAGATATTGTTTTCCACCACAAAACTTTTGTAATCATCTTCATTTATATTTATAGAATGTATTTTAGAAAATATTTCTGAAGCTTTATACAAATCTTTTTTATAATCTAATGGATTACCCTTTAAAAATTCCATAATTAAGATTCCATACTCAAAAAAATCTTTGTTATCACTAACAAAGTACGTTTTAGGAGTTACGCCACTAATCTCTAATCTCTTTAATGCGTTATATTCGTAACTAATCTGATTTTCAAGATCTAATTGACTGCCGGTATTAACTCTAAATACATACTTATGTAGCCCATCCTCAATAGTATAATTTATGTTATACTCTCCTTGTGCTAAAAACTCTACCTTAAAATTCTTTTGCATATTTAAATGTTTAGTAATATGCCTTTGGTTTATATAATCAATTATCTTATTTTGTAGTTCATCCTTGAGCATGTATGTACCTCCTATGTCTAATTTACCTACAAATACTTAATCTATCTAATTCTAAAACTTTAAGCTAGATTGGAATTTTAGGTGCTTATTTGCAAATTATTGATTCTATCTTCCTCTAGAGAATTTATAAAGCTTACAGTATTATGTGGATATGAATCCCAAATGACTTTTTCATCTTTTATCTTGTTTATGAAAATTTTCAAATCATCTTTGGTGTCTATATCTCTACATTTTGAAGATAATCCTACTTTCAGTCCCCTTCTATTCGCAATATCTATGGTACCTTCTAGAACAGATTTTTTCCCCCAAGAAATGTTGTTATTAAATATTTCGTCATGAGCTTTCTTCATACCAACAAGATAGTATCCGCCATCCACTGTAGGTCCAAAACATATATCTTTATTATCTAATATATTAAAGGCTTCTTTTATATGATGAGGTTGAAGTTCCGGTATATCAGTACCTATCAAAATAACTTTATTGTAGTTCCTAAGAAGCTTGTTTATTGCATGCTTCATTCTTCCTCCTAAATCTTCACCTTGTTGAGGAAAAACTTCCATGTATTCTGGAATAATATTTTTTATAATTGAAAAATTCCCTTCTGGGGTATATGTAATATAAATATCTAACTCATGCTTTAACAAGTCACACACAGAGAATAAATCTTGCAGAAAGCTATAATGAATTCTGGCACATTCCTCTCCTGTAAGTAATCCCATAAGTCTGGTTTTAGTTTTTCCCGGAATAGGTATTCTTGTCATTAATATAAGTGCATTCATTACCTAGCCTCCCTGTAAATTTTAATTAATTTATAAGGCGGTACTCCGCATATATATAAGAATCTAATTTTGTGCATTAATAAATGTGTCCTAATCTGCCCTCCGCTTTTAAATCTTCTTCCAGAAGTTCCTATAGCACACTTCAATAATTCTATATTTCCTATTTTCTTAAGCTTTAAGGATAACTCTATATCTTCCATAAGCTCTATTCTAAGATATCCATCTATTGCTTGAAAAATATCCTTTTTTACAAATATTCCTTGATCTCCATATAGTATCTTGAAATACTTTGCTCTTATATTTGAAGTTATAGATATATACTTCATAAATAATGTATTAAAATCATAAAAATAAATGGAGAAACCTCCACCGATGCTGCCATTTTCAATAGACTTCTCTATTAGGAGTATAGAATCTTTATGTAATATTGAATCCGAATGAACAAACCATAAAATATCTCCATTAGCCTCTTTAGCCCCTGCATTCATTTGATTTGCTCGTCCTTTTTCACTTTTCACAACCTTTGCATACTTTGATGCTATATGAACAGTATTATCCGTGCTGTTTCCATCCACAACTATTACTTCTTTTTCACCCTGTAAATCTTCTATACTTTTCAGTAATTTTTGTATACTTTTTTCCTCATTTAGTACTGGAATTATTATTGAAACCATATTATCACCAATAAAATTTATTTTACAATACATTTTTACATCTTCTATTATATAATTTTTATTTTAAACATGTTATTTGTATTATAATTTAAAATAGTTTACCTGGATTTTATTATTATTATTTATAGATTGAAATAAAAACCTGCCTAAGCATTGTATGCCTGGCAGGTTTTCTATATATTATTTAACAATTAAACTACTTCTGTTTAAATCATGATGAGCTTCTACAAATCTTATTGTTCCTGTCTTAGATCTCATAACAACAGTATGTGTTGTTGCCCAGTCATTTTTTGAGTATATAACTCCCCTTAAAAGATCACAATCTGTTATACCAGTAGCTGCAAAATATACATCATCATGTTTTACTAAATCATTAATAAGTAAAACTCTATCTATATCATCAATGCCCATAGATCTACATCTTTCTTTTTCTTCATCAGAATGTGGCTCTAATTTTGCTTGCATTTCTCCACCTAGACACTTTATAGCTGCAGCGGCAATAACTCCTTCTGGAGCACCACCTGTACCCATGAAAATATCTATTCCTGTATTTTCAAAACCACAAGCAATGGCTGCGGCTACATCTCCTTCTCCGAACAACTTAACTCTTGCGCCCACTTCTCTTGCAGCATCTACAATATAATTATGTCTTTCTCTTTCTTGAACAATAACAGTAAGCTCTGTAACATCTTTATTTAACGCTTTAGCTACATTTATTATATTTTCTTTTGGAGATTTATTTATATCTATTGCACCTTTAGCACCAGGTCCTACAGCTATCTTTTTCATATACATATCTGGTGCGTGAAATAAACTTCCCTTTGGCCCCATTGCAACAACTGCTACTGCGTTTGGAAGTCCCTTAGCTATTAATGTTGTTCCGTCTAAAGGGTCCACAGCTATGTCCATCTCAGGCATGTTTTCTTCCCCTATACCAACTTCTTGCCCTATATAAAGCATAGGAGCTTCGTCTAATTCACCTTCTCCAATGACAACTGTTCCTCTAACAGGCATCATTCCAAAAGCTTTTTCCATTCCATCTACTGCTGCTTGGTCTGCTGCTATCTTGTCCCCTCTTCCCATAAACTTTGCTGAACAAAGCGCTGCTGCTTCTGTAACTCTTGCTAATCCCATTGCTATATCTGCATTAAGCATACCGTTATACCTCCTAATAAATATATATATTATTACAATGTCTAATGACACTAATTCTACTCAATATTATGCCAACTAATATATACTATTCAGATAAAGTATATATAATATTCAACTTACAGTTAAATATTATATCACATTTATACAATAAGACAAGCTTTAATATAGCATTGTAATCATTTAACATAATATAATGTTAAAAATATATTCTTATTGCTGTAATTTAACTTTCAGTCTTAATCCTATGTTGTTTATAAAGTTATCATTTTAGGTATATTTTTAAGCAGGAGAAAATATATTATTTATGTAGTGTATTAAATTGATATTATAAAATATAGCTCAAAGCAAAAAACTTTAGACATTATTTTTTAAATTCCATTTTTTAACACAGGTTGGTGTACCAACGCATCAAGACATATTTTTCCTTTTTTCCACATTTACCTCACAGGCTCTCCACATGTAGTCCACATAGTAATCCACATCTTATCTACAGGCTCCTTGTTTATTTTTGTTACAAAATGTATATCCTTGGCTAATAAAAGATATGACTATATTTATATAATCTGCTAAAATATAAGAG
Organism: Clostridium sp. OS1-26; assembly: GCF_030915445.1. Classification (GTDB taxonomy): domain Bacteria; phylum Bacillota; class Clostridia; order Clostridiales; family Clostridiaceae; genus Clostridium_AM. The sequence goes on along the minus strand of NZ_CP133264.1, from coordinate 4,439,583 downwards.
TACCAAAAATAATGTATAAATATGGGGTAATGAGAATGAACATTCGTGGGAGTTTAAAGGATTTAAAAACATTAGATGTGGAGATAAATAAATTAAAAGAAACTCTCTATATACTAATGAATAGGAATGATCTTACAGATAAAAATGTAGTTGAATGCAGCCAAAAATTGGACGAGCTAATTTTGAAATATCAGAAGCGTAAAGATATGATATAGCCACAGCAGCTTTTTCTGTAAATGAATCTAACAATTTTAATAACAGCAATCTAAAATACTTAGTTTAAATAAAAAACTAGCATGATAGTCATGCTAGCTTTCTTGTTTTTAAGAGCATTATTTTTCTAGTTCAGCTAAAACTTCATCTATATCAATTTCAGCTCCGCTTTCATAAAATACTGCTATAAATTCGTTGTAATCATAATTTTCCATATCTACCTCATAGGATACAAACTGTGCTTCTATATCTTCTTCTTCCATTAAGTCTTCAATTATGTCTCCTACGTTGTCTATAGCCAATTCATTTAGATATGGTAGAAAGAAATCATTATACCATACTTCTCCTTCTTCCTCATCTTCGCTTTCATCGTTAGCATATGCCTTAGCCGCTTCTAGTTCTGCATCATCAAAGTCAAAACAAAATCTTATAACAGCTGCATTGCCATCATATTTGATCTCCTCTATATCATTTAGACTATTTGCTTCTAAAAATTCAATAATTTTTTCTTTGTTCATTGATATTCATCTCCTCAATTTTTTAGATTTCTGCAGTAAGCTATATCATTTAAGCGATCATCACAAAATCTTAAGCAGGCATCCAAAATCTATGATTTTGAGATGATCGCTTACACAGAGTGCTGATTTGGTGATAGTCACTTACACAGCGTGTCGATTTTGTGATGATCGCTTACTCATTCGCTGAAAGGCGAAGGAGTTTCATTAATATAATTATTATGGTATAACCCCTACATTATTATTTTCATATTTTATGTTATTAATTCAAAGATTAAACAATATTTGAATTAAAATAATGTAACTATTTTAACACAACAGTATCGAATTTACCAATATTTTTATATAATACAATATAATTTATAAAAAATTTTAATGCATATTTAGTACTAAATTATCCATAATAATATGCTTAAAAAAAATAATTTTTATTTGCAGTTTTTTTCTTCGATTCAATATTTTACTTATACTGGTCTTTAAAAACACTTGATATACTATATAATTTTAATTCAATTTGGGAACTTTAAATTTAAAGTAGTTTTTCATTTTTCACTAAGAACAAAGCACCCATTTAATTTTTTTACCATTATGAGGTATTTTTATAGTAATTATCATTCAACAAAATGAATAAATATAATATATTAGAATTTTTAGAAAATACTGTGTTTTTAAAAACTACTTTTTATTTTTTCAAATTGGTATATAATCAAGTATCGTACAAGATAATTCATATATGGAGGTAATTACAATGAACATTAGCTTAATCGGCGTACCAATTTTTTTTGGTTCAGACAAAAAGGGTGCTGACTTTGGGCCAAAAAAACTTAGAGAAAAAAATATAGTGTCTGTTTTGACAGAAAACAATCATACCGTATATGACTGTGGGGATATTTACGTTGAAAATATACCAGAGGAAAAAAAGTATAATTCTCATGCAACACTGAAATATTTAAAAGCCTATAAGTAGACGTAAATAAAAACTTAGCTCATCAAGTTTACAGTTCCCTTTGTGCAGGATCTTTTCCTCTTATAATAGGCGGAGACCATTCTATAGGGCTTGGAAGTATATCTGGTGCCAGCAAATTCTATGATGAAGTTGCTGTTATATGGATTGACGCTCATGGAGATATAAACACTCATGAGACTTCACCAACAGGTAATATTCATGGTATGCCATTAGCTGCAGCTATGGGCCTAGGATTTGAGGAACTAGTAGATTTATATGACAAAGGCTGCAAAGTAAAACCTGAGAATATATTTATTATTGGTGCAAGAGATTTAGATTTAGGTGAAAAGGAATTAATTAAAAAACACAATCTTACAGTCTTTTCTACAGAAGATATACAGCAGATAGGTGTTGAAAGAATAATGGAGATTGTACATTCAAAGCTTGCTGAAAGAGGCATAAAAGCAGTTCATCTAAGCTTTGACATTGATTGTTTAGATCCTAACTATGTTCCAGGTACAGGCACTCCTGTTAGAGAAGGAATGAATGTAGTAGAAGTTAAATATATACTAAAATATCTTATGGAAACAAAGCTTGTTAAATCAATGGATTTTGTTGAACTAAATCCTCTTTTAGATAAAGGTGATACAACTGCTGATTTATGCATAGATTTGTTATCATGGACATTTGGGTTTTTGAAGTAAATTATTCAATAAAAGACATATATGCAGGTAAGCTATAATTAAGCCTACCTGCATATATGTCTTTTTACATTAATTCTAAAAATTTATCAACAAACTCATCAGCTTTTTTCAGTTCTTCTTGACTTGGTACGAATTTAAATTTAAAGCCTTCTTCTACAACTTTAAACTTTAAAGATTTTAATCTACTAGTAAGCATTGGTACTCCTTCTCCACTCCATCCGTAAGAACCAAAAGCTCCAGCTGCTTTTCCTCTATTAGTAATAGCACATACTACAGATAATAAATCCCAAGCTGGTTTAACAGCATCCTGATTTATTGTTGGTGATCCTATTAATATACCACTGGACTTTTCAACCAATGTTACTAACTGTGGTAAATCCATTGATGTTATTTCATGAGCTTCTGCTTTAACTCCCTTAGAGTTTATCTTTTCAGCCATATACTCAGCTACTTTTTTTGTGTTTCCATAAGCAGAAATATAGAATACTTGAACATTCTTTTCAGCTATTGCCTCTTCAGTAGCCCATTCTCTATATAGGTTAACATACTTCTCTATATCAGTTACATGCACTGGACCATGGCTTGTAGCAATCATGTCATATTTTAGATCTTTTATTTTATCAAGACCTGCTAAAACAAATTTTTTAAATGGTCCCATTATAACATCAAAATAATATTTCATTTCTTCAAAATAGTCACCAACACATTCATCTACTATACACTTTTCTGGGCAATAATGGCATCCTAAGAAATCACAAGTAAATAACATTTCCTTGTTTTCTGCATAAGTAAACATTGTATCAGGCCAATGAAGATTTGGAGCAACAATAAACTTTAGATTAGTTTTCCCAAGACTTAATTCTTTTGGTGCTTCCATGCTCTTAAAATCTGCATTTATTATGTCTTTTAAATAAATTAAAGCTGCTCTTGAAGCCACAACTGTTGCATCTGGATATTCTTTAATTAAATTAACAATTGATCCACTGTGATCTAGCTCTGTATGCTGAACAACTATGTAATCAACTTTTCTATCTCCTATAACACTCTTTATATTAGAAATATATTTATCAAAAAATCCATCTTTAACAATATCGATTATTGCTACTTTTTCATCATCAATTAAATATGAATTATAAGTTGTTCCTTTTTTTGTCTCCATTATGATATCAAAAACTCTAAGTTTTGGATCAGCTACTCCAACCCAATAAACATTATCTTTTAATTTTTCAACGTTCATTATATACCTCCTAATATGTATGCATTAAATATATTATTCCTAAATTGCTCTTTTCTACTATTTTATCATAACAATTATAAAAATCAAATACTAATTATTATTGATAGCCAATCCATAAATGGTGATAATATTACTTAAACTTGTTCAATACCTAAAGGAAATGGAAAAAAGCTCGAAATGGCAAGCTACTTTTTTGTTATCTTGCCATTTCGAACTTTCTTTTTAATAACTAAGTTCCATTATCTCTTGCTAATATATTTTCTTATGTCTACAGCAACCGCCGAAACAATTATAATTCCTTTGATTATTTGCTGCCAGTAAGGACTTACTCCTATAAAGGTTAATCCATAGTTTATAACGCTAAATATAAGAACCCCTATTACAACACCTGGAACTGTTCCTACTCCTCCTGAAACAGACCATCCTCCAACTACGCAGGCAGCTATTGCATCAAGCTCGTACATATTACCATAGTTATTTGTAGCTCCTCCAGTTCTTGCTGCTTCAAGAACTCCAGCTAACCCATAAAGCCCTCCAGCAATAACATATAAGTAAAGCATACATCTTTTTACATTAATACCGGAGACTATAGCAGCTTCCTTGTTACCACCAATAGCATAAAGGTTTTTACCAAGTCTAGTCTTGTTTAATACAATATATATTATCAGAGTCATTACCATTGCAATTATAAATATATAAGGTATTCCTAAAAATGATCCCGTACCAAGTTTTGAAAAATCTCCTCTTAGCCCTCCTATAGGCTGAGAATTGTTAGGAGGAAGGTTGAAATATATTGAGTTTGCACCATAAACCATAACCATTGTGCCTAAGGTTGCTATGAATGCTGGAACATTAAATCTAGAAACAATATATCCATTTAGCAACCCAACTAATAATCCAGCGGCTATAGCTAGAAGGATTGGCACTAATAAAGGCAATTGTGGTAAATTAGGAAAGAACCGTCTTGAGTAATCAGGTAATTGAAGCATAGAAGCAGAAAGTACTGCTGTTAAACCAACAACTTTACCTGCTGAAAGATCTGCACCACCCATTAATATTACAAAAGCTGCACCTAGTGCAATAATAATTCTAGTAGAACTTTGAATTAAAATATCACGGAAACAACTTACGGAAATAAAGCGAGGATCCTTTAATGCAATAGCAACAATTAAAACCACAAAAACCACGTAAATTGCATTTTGTTTTAGAAAATCTTTTGTCTTATTCATATTAACATTCTCCATTTTTAACCTCCCCAGTCTAAAGCATGTATTTTGCAGCAAGCTGCATTACTACTTCTTCTGTTGCAGATTTGCCATCTATTATTCCTGATAAATGTCCTTCACACATTACCATAACTCTATCAGACATTCCTAAAAGTTCTGGCATTTCGGAGGAAATCATGATAATACTTTTTCCTTCCTTTGCAAGTTGTGAAATAATAGTATAAATTTCATATTTTGCACCTACATCTATACCTCTTGTAGGCTCATCAAGTATTAATATATCTGGATCTGTAAGAAGCCACTTAGCAAGTAATACCTTTTGCTGATTACCACCAGATAAATTCTGTATGAGAGATTTTGCCGAAGGTGTTTTTATCTTTAACATCTCTATACTCTTTTTAGTATCTTCTTTTCTTTTATCCTCATCTAACAATCCAAATTTATTTACATATTTGTCTATGTTTGCTATTACTGTATTTTCTAGCACTGATAACAATGGGAATATTCCTGTTACTCTTCTTTCTTCTGTTAGAAGTGCAATTTTATATTTTTTCGCATCAATTGCAGAATTTATTTTGACCTGTTTACCATTTATAAAGATTTTACCGGATTCTACGCTGCGAAGTCCAAAAATAGCTTCTACAAGCTCCGTTCTTTGTGCTCCTACAAGACCTCCAATACCAAGTATTTCACCTTTTCTAAGTTCAAAGGAAATATCTTTAAAGCATTTCTTAAAAGGAGAAGTTAACCCCTCAACTTTTAAAATTACCTCACTTGGTTCATTTTCCCTTACTGGGAATCTGTTAGTAAGATCCCTTCCTACCATTTTCTTTATAATTAAATCAGTTGTAAGTTCTTCAGCTTCCCATGTACCTACTAAGGTTCCATCTCTCATTATTGTTACTTCATCAGAAATCTGAAGAATTTCCTCCATCTTATGGGAAATATAAATTATAGAAACCCCTTTAGCTTTTAAGTCTCTTATAACTTTGAATAGATACTCTACCTCAATTTCAGTTAGAGAAGAGGTTGGCTCATCCATTATAATAATCTTAGCATTATAAGATACAGCTTTTGCAATTTCCATTTGCTGAACTATTGAAACTGATAAATTTTCTACCTTAACCTTTGGATCTATATCTAAGTTTAAACTTTTAAATAGTTCTTTTGTATCATTATACATCTTCTTCTCATCAACCAATTTTACTATTCCATAGTTTTTTAAAGGAAACCGACCAAGCCACATATTTTCCATTACATTACGATATTTAACGGGATGAAGCTCTTGATGAATCATAGCAATGCCGCGGTCTAGTGCATCCTTTGAGCTATCGTTTTGTATTTGTTCACCATTTAAAAGTATTTCTCCTGCATCATGTTTATATATACCAAATAAACATTTCATCAAAGTAGATTTTCCTGCACCATTTTCTCCCATAAGTGCATGTACACTACCTGGTCTTATCTTTAGAGTAACTCTATCTAGAGCTTTAACACCTGGGAACTCTTTTACTATATTGTTCATTTCAAGTAAAAATTCACTTTGACCCATTTAGTGACCTCCTTAATAACCTTTTAAAAATAGTAGGGGATGAGAATTTTTAAAACCGCATCCCCTACATAATCAATAAATTGAAAGGCTATTTAGCATCTTTGATATTATCTTTAGTAATTGTTTTGTAATCTATCCAAACATATTTACCATCTTTAATTTCAAATCCAATATTGTCTTTGCTTGGAGTCTCACCTTTAGCAAGAACCTCTGCTAACTTAGCTGAAGCAGCTCCTTGATTTTTAGCATCGTTTAAAACAGTTCCTAGCATTGTGCCATCTTGAATAGCTTGAACTCCTGGTGCAGTTGCATCAACACCTACTACAGGCATATATTTGTTATCCTTGAAATATCCAGCAGCCTTTAACGCTTCTATTGCACCTAGTGCCATATCATCGTTGTTTGCAAATACAGCTTCAATCTTATCTCCATTAGCTGCAAGGAATGCAGCCATTTTTTCTTGTCCCTTTACACGATCCCACATACCTGTATCTTCTGCTAATTTTTGTACCTTTAATCCAGCAGATTGCACGGCCTCAATTGAGTATTTTGTTCTTAGTTCTGCATCTTGATGTCCAGGTTCTCCTTTTAGCATTACATATTGAATAACTCCGTCATGATTTTTATCTGCTTCTGGATGATCTTTAAAGTATTTTGCTATAATTTGACCTTGCATTGTACCTGATTGCTCAGCCTTTGCTCCTACATAATAAACCTTATCCCATTTTTTCATATCTTCTGGTAATGGCTCACGGTTCATGAATACAACAGGAATATTAGCATTCTTAGCCTTATCTATAATTACTCCAGCAGCAGTTCTATCAACTGGATTAATTATCATGCTCTTAGCCTTTTTTGTTATAAATAAGTCAACTTTATCATTTTGAGTAGACTGTGAGTTTTGGCTATCAACCATTTCTAAATTAGCTTTGTCTTTTAGAGAATCAGTGATTGCGTTACGTACACCAGTCATAAATGTGTCATCAAATTTGTAAATTGCACAGCCTATACTAGGTTTTGTATCTGCGCTTGAGCTAGATCCCCCAGTACTTTGGCTGCTTGATCCACATCCAGCCAATGAACCTACTGTTAGTGAAGCAAAAAGCACTAATGTAAGAATTTTTTTCATTTAATTATCCCCCTTAATTTTTATTGTAAAGGTTTTCTATAAGTTTATATTAGTATAAAATTTACATAAAATTAATACAAAATTCTATACAAATATATAAAAATTCTATGCAATAATTATTTTACAACAGGGAATAGAAATTTTTCATTTTCTTGAAAGTACATATTTGTGCCATCTATTATTTTGGATTTTATCTTAATTTCATTTGGATTGTCCTTTTTATTTAAAATATCAATTGTATACTTTACATTTGAAAGCTCCATTTTATTAATGTCATTGATTGCATACATTACACTTAAATAGCCCATAGTAAATGGATCATGAATGATAATTGCAGAAATTATGCCCTTTTCTAGATAATCAATTTCCCTGAGTGTACTGTCAAAGGCAATAACCTTTATGCTTCCTTCTAAATTCATTTCACTAAGAGTCTCGGCAACTCCCTCAGCTGCATTAGAGTTTAAAGCCACTATGGCATCTAAATCCTTATGTTCACTTAGCATTTTTTTAGTTAACTCTTTTGTCGCTGCAGAATTTGAAAGGCAGTACCCCTTTGCTACCACTTTAACTTCCTTATATTGAGAGAATAAATCTAAAAGACCTTTTTCTCTCTCCATTAATGAGTCTGCACCTTCAATAGAACTCATAATCCCCACTTTAAATCTTGTGCCTAGAATACTTACTAACATATCTCCAGCCTTTCTGCCTCCATCTATGTTGTCAGCGGAAATATAATAATCGAATTTATTTGTATTAACTCTTGAATTCATTACAATTACAGGAATCCTTTTACTATAGGCTTTTTCAATAACTTTAGACAACTTTTCATAATCATTTGGAGCTACTACTAATGCACTTATACCCTTATTTAAAGCATCCTCAATTAAATTTATTTGGCCCTGAATATCACTTTCATCCTTAGGAGCTAAGTAATTGAATGTTACATTACACTCCTCTGCCGCTGCTTTTGCTCCCATTTTTACGGTACCCCAATAATCACCAGTAGCCATTCCACCTACCACAAGAATTTTTTCATTTTTTTGTACATCACTAAAGGTTAAATTAGGATAATAGATCACTAAACAAAAAATTAAAACAAATGCTATGCAGACAACAACTAATTTCTTAACAAATTTCATTTTATTGCCACTCCCTTAGCTATTCTATATATAATGGCAGATAAATCTTTACTGTAGTTCCTACCTCCAGCTCACTTTCTATTTTTAATCCATACTCTTTACCATAACAAAGCTTTATTCTTTCATCTACATTCTTTATTCCAACTCCTGAACCTCTACTCTCTCTATGTTCAGTTACTAAAATGTTTTCTACTAACTCTTCACTCATACCTAATCCAGTATCCTTAACCATTAATAACAATTTATTATCCTCTATACCTGCATAAATAAATATTTCGCCCTCATCCACAGAACACTCAATTCCATGATAAATGGAATTTTCAATAATTGGTTGAAGAATAAGCTTAATAGTGCTATAGTTAAGTACTTCTTCCTGTACTTCTATTTTGAATTGGAATTTATTTTTATACCTTACCTTTTGTATTATTAAATAGTTTTTAGCATGTTCTAGTTCTTCTTTTATAGTTATAATGTTTTTTCCTTTACTAATACTAATTCTAAATAATCTAGCAAGAGCTGTTATCATTGTAACCGCTTCTTGATTTTTTTCATTTTCTATCATCCAAACCACAGAATCTAGTGTATTATATAAAAAATGCGGATTAATCTGAGCCTGTAGTGCATTTAACTCACTTTTTCTCTTTCCTTCCTGTTCTTTTACTATTTGCTCCATTAGATTTGTAATCTTTAATACCATTAGATTAAAGGCCTTTGATAACCGGACAACCTCATACTCTCCTTCAACATTTATTTCTACATCAAATCTACCTTCCTCTACGAGCTTCATACATTTTTCTAATTCCTTGATAGGCTTGGATATTTTTGCAGAAAGTGAAGTTGAAATAGCTATAACAAAAAGAATACCTAATATTATTATTAAAAATGCATATGTACCTAAATTTTTCTTAGTGGCTGCTACTTGATCCATATAATATATGCCAACTATCTTCCAACCTGTAATTCTAACTGTTTTTACAGTTACAAGTCTTTGTTTATTATCAAAGGCTTCAATAAAAGTGCCAGAAGGTTCATCTAGCACATTTTTTATATTTTCCTGCTTCAAGCCCATATATATTAACTGTTGCTGAGGATGGTAAACAATATTTCCCTTATCATCAATAATATATATATATCCCATATTGCCTAACTTTGTCTGCTGGCAAATCTGGTCAAGAGATCTAAAGTTCATGTCCACCAAAAGTACTCCTGTAGCTTCCTCATCGCCCCTCTTGTATTTTACACACTTACTTAGTGAAACTACCCAACTGTGATTTCCGTAAAATATATTATGGACATGGGGTAGTGAAATGTTAACTTTATCAGGATTATTTATCGCTTCTTTAAACCAGCTTTGATTTTTTATATTTGCTCTTCCTTTTACCTCAAAATTAGGTAACTTAGCTGCTATATCCCCCTTATCTGTAAAAACTGCTAGTCCAACAATATCATCTCTTGTGCTCGAAATAATCTCCATCTGATTTAGAATTCGGGAACTAGGCAGGTCTTCATCCTTTTTTATATTGCTTTCAAGTAAGGAGGATATATATATCATATTTTTTAAATAGTAATCCATATTGACACTTATTTCATCAGCTATTTGCTTAGTACTTGTTTTAGCGTTCTGCTCTGAATCCGAAGAAAATCTATTAAATAAAGCTATACCTACAAATAGCATGGCCATAATAGTAACAAAAGTAAAGGAAACTGTAATGATAAGTTGAATACTGCTTCTCCTTATAAATTTAATTAACGTCCTTACTGGTTCTTTAATGAATTCAAGCATATCAACTCTCCTTACTTTGTTTTATTGAAACTATTACGATACTCTGATGGTGATTTTCCTAAGTTTTTCTTAAAACAATAGCTAAAGTAATTTGGCTCGGAAAACCCAACTTTTTCAGCTATAACAAAGGTTTTCATATTAGTGTTTCTTAGTAATTCTTTTGCCTTTGTCATTCTTATCTGTGTCAGATAACTTACAAAAGTAGTTTGTGTGTCTTTTTTAAATATATAGCTAAAATAAGCCTGACTTATATGTAAATAATTACATATTGTATTTATATTTAATTCAGAATCCTGGAATCTTTCTTCTATATATTCCTTAGCTCTATCTACAAGAAATTTACTTGAATCCTCTCTACCTTTGATAATATACTCTGAAATCTTTATTGAAATCTTCTTAATCCATTCCTCTACTTCAGCCAATGTAGCAAATTTATATAATTCTATGAAGAAGTTAAAATTCTCTCCAAAAATGTCTTTCATATTCACATTAGAATCCTTAGCAATCTTGATAATTGTAGTTACAATTTGTATTAGATATATTTGATAATATTCAATACACGTATTTGAAGCCTCTATGACTCTGAAAATATTATCTACTGCAGAACAAATCTCTTCCTTTGTTCCAGTTTTTACAGAACCTTCTAATTGTCTCTCCTTTAATCTATCAAATATTATTTCATTTTCTCTTTTAGGCTCTACATCTTCAATAAAAATAAGCCTATTATTTCCTAGAATAATTCTATAGCCTAGAGCAGCAATCGCATTTTTATAAGAAAGACTCACTCCACTTATATCTTCACAGCTTGTACCAATTCCAATTGTCACACTTAAGTTTAGATATTTAACTATAGACTGTCTTATTTCTTCAAGTACTTTACCAGCCTTCTCCAGTATTAGTTTTTTGCCGCTGTCTTGTGATATATTTAAAATAATTATATTATCATCTTCAATAAAAGCTAATCCTATAGAATGCTTATTTATTATTTCTTCAATTAGCTTTAGTACTTGAAATATAAGAATCTCCTTATCCTTATTGTTGATATTTTCTATGTTGTAATCGATTGCTATTATTGAGATAAGAAAAGCTTCTCCCTGGAGATTGATATTGTATTTTTTTTCTTTTTCTCTGATTTCATCAATGTTAATGTTGCCTCGTATAATGGAACTTAAAAATTTTTCCCTTAGGATAGGTAGACTTTTAATATAGATCTCCTTTAACAGTTTAATATTCTTTTTCTCCTCAAACTCTCTATCTAATTTCTCTTTCACATTAATAAGTAGCTCTATAATATCCTCTGAAGATATCGGCTTTAAAACGTATTCAATAACATTTAATTTTATAGCCGTTTTTGCATATTCAAACTCGTCAAAGCCTGTTAGTATTATAGTTTTTATCGTAGGAAATCTCTCATAGAGAATTTGAGTAAGCTTCATTCCATCCATAAAAGGCATTCTTATGTCTGTAATTACAAGATCTGGGGTACTTTTTTCTACTATTTCAAGAGCCTCTTTCCCATTCTCAGCTTCTCCTATAATTTCAAAACCATATCTATTCCATTGAATTTTATTAAGTACACCGCGTCTAACCTCTTCCTCATCATCTACAAGTATGATTTTATACATAATAACATCTCCCTTGCTATTAACCAATATAAAAGATAACAATGTCTTTGTCATAAAATATTTATCCGGTGACTTCTTTGGATAATTTATCCTAATAAAATTATACTTCAAATAGTATTTAAGCTGTAGAATAAATTAAAGTTTAAACCTTAATTTGTCCTGCAGCTCTTTAAACTATTGGCTTCTCTATTAAATTAGTATGAAAAAGTATCTTTTAATGAACAATATGCCTATGTTATTCTATTAGTTTTGACTTTTTACCATTGTAAAATACGTATTCTAAGTGAAGAGCTCTCGTTAAAGCTACATATAATATCTTTTTGTCTAATTCCTTATCACTATAATTCTCTTCATTGCAATTATACAGTATACTGCAATCAAACTCTAGTCCTTTAGTCATATAAGATGGTATTATTATTTTCTTAAGCTTCAAGTTTTTATCCGTATCTTTAATTAAATCCCAGTCAAATTTGCTGTATTTCTTCATATGTTCCTTAATCTTCTTGCACTCTTCATAAGTTCTGCCTATGATTGCAACGCTGTTTTTATTAATACTTTCTACTTCCTTAACTATCTCATCTATATTTTCACAAAATTCTTTGTTAGTTTTAAATTCTATAACTTCTGGAACCTTACCATGCCGTAACACAGGTATTGCAGGTTTGATTTTGTTTTTTTGTTTTGAAAGCACTTTATTTGCAAACTCCATTATTTCTACAGTTGATCGATAACTTTGTGTAAGCTGGACGTATGCAGCTTCAGCGTTGAAGACTTCATTTATGAGCTTTTCCCAATTCTCAATACCTTTATAGTAATAAATTCCTTGCCCTACATCTCCAACAATAGTCAAAGATTTATTCTCCACTAGCTCTTTTAGTACAGTAATCTGAAAAATACTGTAATCTTGAGCTTCATCAATAACTATGTGCTTATATTTAAATTTTTCTGGGACACCTTCTATTTTAATTTTTAGGTACAGCATAGCAGCTAAATCGTCACTATCAATTATTCCTTTTTCATAATTGTTGTTTAGTTCCTCTCTCATGTTATTTGCTAAAGCTTCAGGTATTTTTCCAGCTGATACTTCTTTAAAAACATCTTCATTATTTAAAAAATTTATATATATTTTTCTTGTATCTACTTGCTTCCACTCGTTAAAATAATCATCAAAGCCTTTTCTTGATTTTATTTTTATTTCATCTTTTTTATTATCTCTCTCATCGTATAATTTGATAAGTTTCTTTCGTCTATCTGCACTGTCTTCCATAGTTCTTTTTACTCTAGATATTTGGTACTCATATGAAAAATCAATTTTATCAAGAATAGCCTTTATTTTCTCATCTATTTTTAAGTTAAAATATCTCTTTATTTCATCTTTTCTCTTATTCAATGACAAATGCATCATATCTTTTGCATAAAGTCTCTGTATTTCTTCCTTTTCGAATAAAGTATAATGTTCAACTTTTATATCTTCTATTTCTAAATCCTTCGCTTCCATATATCCTATATATCTATCTATCAATCCTTTAAAGTCAATGGTACCTCTTAATTTACTGCTGTTTATAATGAGTTTGGAATCCTCCTCATTCTTTCCTTCGAGTATTTCTGAAAGCTTTTTATCTTTAGAATATACCTTGCTTTTTATTCCTAACACATCAAGAGCAATCCCTTCAAAAGTATTCTGCTTTACGTTATCCACCCCAAGGTCAGGCAGCACATCAGATATGTAATCTAGAAATAACTTATTTGGCGCTATGACTAGTATATCCTCACCACTAAGTTTCTCCTTATACTTATATAATAAATATGCTAGTCGATGTAGTGCTACTGTAGTTTTTCCTGAGCCAGCAGAACCCTGAACTATAAGAGCATTATTTTTTTCAGCTCTTATAATATCATTTTGCTCCTTCTGTATTGTAGCTACAACATCTTTCAATTTGCTGCTTACACTTTGTTCCAAATTTATTCTCAAATACTCATCTATTAATGCATTTCCTTCTTCGTTGGAGGACTTCAAAATTATTTCATTTATCCCTTCATCAAAGGCATCTATCAGTTCACAATTCTTTACAAGAAACTTTCTTTTCAGACTGAGGTCCCCACTTATTACTCCCATAGGCGCTCTATAGAAGGATTCTCCAAAGGTACCACTATAATATAGATCTGCTATAGGCGATCTCCAATCTATTACCTTCTCTTCTCCATTTTCTAAGTCTCCTAATCCAAACTTTCCTATGTAAAAAGCTTCTTTTTCTCGTCTATATTCCCTAAAGTCTATCCTTCCAAAGTAAGGTTGATCTTGCGATTCGTGATATTTTTGAAGATTTTTATGAGTTATTGCATAAAGTTTTTCTTTAGTTTCCAGCTCCTCACTATATTTCCCTTTTGATTCTTTTCTTAAATCATCTATTTTACTTCTTAATTGTTTATCATCCTGTTGAATTTTTTCAATTTCTTCATTAATCCATTCTCTAGTTTCTTTAAGGGCTCTTCTTTCTAGATCCATTTGTTCACAGTTTAAAGACACAATACAATCCCTCCAATCTTGTATCAAAACCTTATTGTATAATTAAGCTAAAAATATGTCAATTCTGCCAAATAACCTGCAGTTATATTTTAAATAAATAAGGCATGATTATCCTATATTATGATAACCATACCTCACATATTTAAAATATATTCATCTATCTTTTAAATAACTTACATTTATAGATCTATATGTAGTTTTTATATTGACAAAGTATAGTATATGTACTAGAATTCAGTTATACCCCAGATAGGTATGGAGGTGTTTTTATGATTACAATTGAGGAAAAAGCTCTTGAATATGCAAAGCAAAAGGAAGGAAGTATTGTAGTTAAACTTATTTCTGCATCTGGTGGATGATGCGAAATGCCAATTAAAAGCCTCTGGATTGAGGTTCTGAAAGGTTTTGAACCTACTAAAAATTACGATTGCTATGAGTATGAAGGTATAAATATATTCATAGAAAAAGGACTTATATTAGAAGAAGATATATTAATTTACAGAAAGCTAAAACTTCCATTTGTAGGAACAGTACTCGGTTCTAAAGGTATTTCCGTTAAATACCTTTAGTATGAGAATAAAAAAATATAGGGTTACTTGGCCGAAAGTTAACTTTCGGCCTTGCAGCCCTATAATTATTCTTCTGCTTCTTCGATTTTGTATACTTTCTTACATTTGTCTGTATATATAATTCCATCTAAGTGATCAATTTCATGACAGAAGGCTCTTGCTAAGAACCCATCAGCAGTATACTCTACTTCTTCTCCCTTTAGCGTTACCCCTGTAACTATTACTCTTCTAGGTCTTACTACTGGTCCCTCATATCCTGGATAACTTAAACAGCCCTCTATGTCCTCTATTCTTCCTATCTTCTTAATTATTTTAGGATTTAATAGTATTATAGGCTCACTTCCATCCCTAAGATCTATAAGTATAGCTCTCTTTAATACGCCTATCTGAGGAGCAGCTAGTCCTACACCATCGGTACTGTATAAAGTATCTTTTAAATCCTGTGCAAGACTTAATACCTCTTCATCTATTTTTCCAATTCTTCTACTTACTCGTGTTAATGTTTTATCTCCAAATTGTATTATTTCTCTAACTGCCATAAATATTTCTTAAAACCTGTTTATTGTCTATAAAGCTAAATTATTTTGCAACTCAGGTTTTAAAACTACCTCCTTTTAAACTATATTTACCCATTAATTATACATTCATTTTATTTATTCATCAAGCACAACAACATAGCAAGGTTAGATTACAAATGCTTTTCTTATAGAAATAAGAATATTAAAGAGGTTTGTTAAGGATATAAAAAATCCAGGAAAATAACTTTCCTGAATTTTTCAAGCTTTTATTAAATATTAATCTTATTACTCTTTTTCTTATCATTCCACATTTTTTTAATTAAAACAATTAGGGTACTAAGAGCGAATAACATTAAAAGACCAATTACAAAAGTTTTTACTGTACCTGTCAACATACCGCCTATATAAGAATAAACAATGGTAGCTGGCAATTGTCCAACACCAGTAGCTATAAAAAATGACCAAAAGCTCATAGATGTCAAACCTGCAGCATAGCTAACTATATCAAAGGATATAAATGGTAATAACCTAGCAATTAAAACTGCATATTTACCGTATCTTTCAAAAAACTCATCAATCTTTTCTAAAGCCGTTCTACTTGTAAGTTTTTCCACTACATCTCTCCCTAAAAGTCTTGCAATATAATAGCATAATGCGGCTCCAGCCATAGCGCTTGACCATGATAATATTGCTCCCTTAACCCATCCAAAAAGCCCTGCATTGGCAAAAGTTATAATAAATGCTGGAAGTGGTGCAACTACTGATTGTAGTATCATTAATAAAAAGGAAACCACTGGAGCCCATATACCAAAACTAAGGATGTATTCCCTAGCTGCGTTAACATCAACAGTTTTTAATACAGAAATTGCCTGGTTTACATTAGTTCTAATAAATGGTATGAAAAAGTATAAACATATAATAATTAAAATAGAGATGATTTTTCCCTTAGTTCCTTTAAAAATATTTTTCATTTCAGCCTCCTCATTATTGAATAGAAAAAATACAAGATTAGAAGACTATATCTTAGTTATCTGCTTAAATTCATTATTATTTTTCGGATCAAATATCACATAACATTCAATTTCTCTTAGTTCACCAGTTTTTATAAACAACTCTACATCAATAAAAAACTTTTCAGCATGATAACTATCTGATGCTTTAATTTCTCCATTTTTGATTAATTCCTTAATTTTTCGCTCTTCTTCCTTAATTCTTTCTCTATTTAGAAATTCAGGTATCCATTTCTTTTTATTAAATTTAAGATAGTCATATTTTATTATTTCCTTTAGATTTTCAGTGCTCTCATTGAACTTTTCCTCATTGAATTCAACGAATACCTTATAATAATCTGCAGATGATATATTCCTATTTAAATATCCTTTACTATGAAGGAACTCCCCTAATGATTGATAAAAATCAAAAGCATTTGCAAACTTAGGCATAAAGTATTTTAATATATTATCGAATTTTCTAGAATTATAATATTTATCTACTACTTCTTCAACTTTTTTTAAAATAAGCAGCTCTTCATAGCTTATATCTTTTGTGCTTAAAATTTCATAAGGCGGGTAAGGTGAATATACCATTCCCCATTTTTTAGCCTCAGCTCTCATGTCTGATCCTTTTAGAAGCTTTAAAAATCCAAGCTGAATTTCTTCAGGATTAATAGAATAAACATCATTAAAGGACTTTTTAAAAGAATAAAAATCCTCTCCAGGAAGCCCTGCAATTAAATCAAGATGTTGCTTTATATTTCTGATTTTTTCTAATTCATCAACCTTTTCTTTTATATCCTCAAAATTTACATACCTATTTATATTTCTAAGAACTTCATTATTTGTAGTCTGAACTCCTACCTCAAACTGAATTCTTCCCTTTGGTGCTGTCGCTAAAAGCTTTATTTGCTCGCTCGTTAGTATATCTGCTGAAATTTCGAAATGAAAAGTCGCCTCTGTGTCTAAGCTTATTAAAAACTCCCATATTTCAGTGGCAAATTTAGCATTGCAATTAAAAGTTCTATCAACAAATTTAATAAGCTTAGCTCCCTTATCTACTAAGAATTTTAACTCTTTCTTTACTCTATCTACATTCAAAAATCTAACATTATGTATTGTTGAAGATAAGCAGTATTTACACTTAAATGGACACCCACGAGAAGATTCAAAATATACTATTCTATTTTCAAGATTATCCTCTAATGTATATGGGAAAACTATTCTGCTTATATCCATTAGAGATCTTTCGCCATTAAATTGCACCTTTTCACCTATTTTAAAACTTAATCCTTTTATGGTTTTCAGTTTATCATTTGCTTTCTCTTCAGATATTTTGTTTTCCTTTTTCCAAAGCAGCCAGTTTATGAATTCATAATATGTTTCTTCACCTTCTCCACATATTACATATTCACCAGGATTTTCACTTAAAAAGCTTTCACTATCATAAGAAACCTCAGGTCCTCCATAGAGTATTTCTATTTTAGGATTTACAAGCTTCACTAATCTTGCCAGTGCCTTAACCATTTCTATATTCCATATATAACAAGAAAAAGCCAATACATCGGGATGTTCTGATATAATTTCTTCTAATAATTTTTCTAACCTATCATTCACAGTAAATTCTTTTATAACACACTCATAATTTAAATCTTTTGTATAGGCTTTCAAATACCTTACCGCTAAATTACTATGGATAAATTTTGAATCAAGCGCTGTTAATACTACTTTCATTCCTGCACTTCCTTTCGATTTCCTTCCTTGCTTTCTAGAAATATTATTGTTCCTTAAGCACTTTATATAGTATACATTATTGAAAGCCTTTAAATCAATTATTTTAGGCATCTGAAAGAAAATAACAAGTCAAAGATGCAATGATTATTTTCTTGAAGTATCTCTTGAGAATTAAGCACTGTTAACACTACTCTCATTTTTCACATCAATACCTTCTTCGGTAGTTTTGTCACTATCCTTCTTTTTTAATTGGACTTTTTTCTTTGCCTTTATATAATATATGCCATCGGAAGATTTAGAATCTAGTATATCAAAGTAGCCTTCTAGTAACTTAATTGTATTCTTCTTTGAAATATTTTTAAATATATTTAACTCTTTCACATTTATTTGTCTCATTCTACTTTCGGGTATAACAACCTTTAAACGCCCATTAAACAGTTTTCCATAGCCTTTATCAATATCCCATATATATAACATCCCATCTTTATTTAAATATCTGTGTATATCAGATATAAAGTTTTTCTTTCTTTTCTTAAACCATATACTGCTGAAAGAAAAGAATAGTATACAGTTGTCATAAAAATCTTCACTTATCTTCTCCTTCCCTTCTTTTCCACTAAGATACTCTACATTTACATCATCATTATATTGCTTATATATATTATAAAATATACCATGGTTTTCTAGGCCAATATCTAATATATTCCCTCTAAATGTCTCTCTCTCCATATTTATGAATATGTCTTTTTTCAATACGTATCACCTACCTCTATTATTAATACTTTTGTTTAAAATAGCATGAATATATAAATATATATTTTCTTCATAAAAAAAGAAATTCCTCCATTTTAAGGAAGAATTTCATTATTTTTTAATTCATTATAATATCTAACCATGAAACCAGCAGTAGTGCGCTGAGCTTCTTTTAATATCATTGTTGCTATTTTACCGTACTTTTCATCACGAGATTCAATAGATATATTTTTCATATAGGTGCTGTTTGCCATGATAGCATTATTTTTTATGAATTCTTCTATAGTATCATAAATTACAGCTCCTTCTTTAGCTATAAAAGAATAATCAGTAAGAAGTCTACTTATAATCCATAATTCAAACTTTCTATGACTTTTTAAGAGTTTATTATTTACATGTTGTGGCACTGTGGCATCCTGAACCAGATGACAGGAGGCTCCAAAATAAAATAAAGCTCTATTAACATCTCCTGTATTCATATAAGCCATAGATTTATTATAATAGTTTCTACATTCTGTTAAAGCATCTGAAAAACCATATAAACCTTTTCCTTTGCTTACATGATAAAAATGATTGGAGCTTTTAAAATCCTGATCAGCCCAAGCTACACCAGTATTTAAAGCATTTATATGCTGCTTAAAGAAATCATACTGCTTTTCATACCCATCATTTTTAAGTATTTCAACAGCCTGCATTATTATGAATTTATGAACAGTACAATGAGTTTTCAATATTTTCTTTTTAAGAGGATTTACTGCGAAAAATAGTCCTCTTAATGTTTTTCCATAGGTATGTTCTAATTTTCTCCTCATTTTTACATCTATCTCCTCGTAAATTTTACTTTATAATTTTCCTTAGTTCGAACTTTTCATTAATTTTAAAGCAGCTACTATTCCAACTACAGTTATGCATAAAAGATATGCATAAAACTCATTACTTATATTCAAACCCTTGTTAACTATCCCTTTTTCTATACTATATAAATAACCAGAACTTCCGTCAAGAACTAATAAGCTCTTTCCTGAAAATTTTAAGCTTGAAATTTTAGTACTTTCATTAAATTTCGCTTCTTCTTTTATAGATCCTGTTCCATTAAATCCATATAATTCATTATTTAACTTATCGTAAAAATATATACAATTTTTTTCTCCTAGTACACCAGCACAATCTATAGCAACAGAGTTCATAGAACTTAAATTTTTATGTTGATATATAGGTGCTGGCGGATTTGTTGTCGGATGATTTTCAAGAATAAATTGGAGACCATTTACCCCTCCTTTAAATCTGGGCGAAGTTACAGGATCCCCTCCACTGTAGTCCGGCCATCCATACCACACACCCTTTTTTATTTCATACAAATAGTCGCAATCGCCTTTAATTGGCCTAGAGCCTCTATTTTCTATTCCTCCTACTGCTGCTATTAATTTTCCTTCATTTGTGAAATCCATTCCTGTTATATTTCTTATTCCCCAAGCAAAAGTCTCACTATTACCAGTTTTTAAATTATATATTATAACGGATGCATTTCCTGGAAAGTGCTCAGGTATTATCTGTCCCTTTATACTTTTTGTTCTGTAACTTTGAAATGCACCTGTTTTATCTTTGCCAAAATCTAACCCTTTTAATGTTATATCCTTAGGAGTTATATCATGAATATAAGGGGCATCTTTTATCCATTTGTTGTCCTCTCCTACTACACCTGAATTAGTTACAGCACCAATTGTTATATACATATAATCTCCCTTAATTTTTATCAAACTATTCCTATAATCTCCGTAGTTTGGAAGATCTTTTATTGCTTCTGTCAAGTTTTTGCTTAATAAATCATAACAATATAGTTTTGTATCTGATGAAAAATATAGCTTATTTCCAAAATACTCTATGCTAGATATATTAAAGTCAGTTTTTTTTAAAACATCGTAGCTTTGTCCACTATTTTTAATAAGTTGAATCTTGTCCCTATAAGCTATGTAATAATTTCCATTTTGATCAATAGCAAAATCTACGGCATCTTTTAATCCCTTATATCTCGTTTTGTAATTTAAGTTTTCATTCTTAACAATTATGTTTTGGGTTATTGGCTGATTATAATAATATTTTTTAAGCAAAAGAACTGCTAAGAAAACAATAGCACAGGGTATAAGTACACTTAAAATTTTTTTCATACTGCATCTCCTTAATTACAATTTCTTTATGATATATATATTTTAAAAGTTTGTTGTATATGTATATTATGAGTGCAGTATTTTAAAAATTTGAAAATAAGATAAAAAAGCAAGAGGTTATATTTATCCTCTTGCTTCTTATCTCTCTGTATTACCAAAGAAAAATTATTATTCATTTGACTGCTGATAACTCTTATTGTTATATCCCCAGCACTTATCACATTTTAAGCAAACTACAGAAGAATAGGCATTACAGTGCCCGTAGCTAGTTTTTTTAGTAGCTTTTTTGCCATTTGCTATTCTTGAAATCCAACTTTGCTTCTCTTGCTCTTCGTTTTTTTCATTATCTAGAAATAATTTATTAGACTTCATAGTATAAACACCTTTCTTTCTGTTAGATTTCAAAACCTTACTTAAATCCACTTCTATTGTAACTTAATTAAAAAAATTAATAAAGTAAATTAATCACGTTTTTACAGCAATTTCTTAAAAATTTTTAATCTATTTAATTAATTAATTACAACATTACCCAGGTAATATTTTACTATTAATGTTTTATGGATATGCATCCTAAGTCTTTGACTTAACGATGAATATCACTAATACTTGCCAATATGTTCCCATCCAACTTCTATTCCTACATCTCCAGGCTTCCATCCACTCTGTACTCCTAAGTTAGTCTTTTGATTATACTGAAGACCTTCTAAAAGCCTTAGCAATTCGTCAATATTTCTTCCTACTGAATCCGGATATACTAAATAGCTTTTTATTGCACCCACTGTATCTATTATAAATGTAGCCCTATAAGCATAACCGCCATTTTCATCGAAAACTCCAAATTTTTTGGATATCTCAAAATTTCTATCGGATAGTAATGGATAGTTTATCTTACTTGCTGAAGGTGAAGTTTGAATAAACATCTTATGAGAAAGGATGCTATCTGTGCTTATAGCCAAAACCTCTGAATTTAAATTTATAAATTTGTCATGTTGTTCAGCAACTGCCGCTAATTCAGTAGGTCACACAAAAGAAAAATTTGAGCTATAAAAGAAAAGTATTACCCATTTTCCTTTATAATCAGATAGTGCCACTTTGCTCTTCTGATTATTTACTATGGCTTCTAATGTAAAATCTAAAGCAAAATCATTTAGACTAAAATATCCTCCATATTTATTCCATGCAGGATGAAATGGATTTATTTTCTCATCAGGAGATCCTAATGCTATGGAATAGTTATCTGCCATTTAATTTCACTCCTTTTATCTTTTTTGGATTTTTACTTTATAGTAAGCTAATATTATTTATTTAATGTCTACTGTGTTATTATTTGTATGTAAAACAATTATTATTTGAACTTTTTTATAGTAAATTAAAAAGTAACTACCAGCTTACGAATAATTGCTAGCAGTTACTTTTTAAACTTAATAAATTACTGATTAAACATAAATAATTATGCTTAACTAGTAATTATTTAAAACTGTATTAATTTTCTCATTTATTTTATCAACATCTATCGAGTTTATGGCTTTATCCTTTAATTCATATTTCTGCTTTAGTTTTAATATTCTATACACGCTCTCATCAATTCTCTCTTTTGTGATAACCCCATTTCCCACTGCATTCCTTAGGGCATTTATAACCATAACTTCATTCTCATAACTATGTGATACTAAAATTATATCACTTCCTGCTTCCACAGACTTCACCGATACTTCTCCTATATTATAATTTTTAACTATTGCTCCCATTGCCATGTCATCTGTAATTACTACTCCATTAAAGTTTAACTGCTTTCTTAATATATCAGTAATTACAGCCTTTGAAAATGAAGCTGGATTTGAAGAATCTATTTTAGATAATAAAATATGTGATACCATTACTGCATCAGCTTTATTTTTTATGGCCTCATCAAATGGAATAAACTCAAAGTTTTTAAGTCTATTTAAATCATTAGACACTGTAGGTAACTCAATATGAGAGTCTACTGATGTGTCTCCATGCCCTGGAAAGTGTTTTACCACTGATATAACGTTTCCTGATTGAAGGCCTTTCATTGTTTCGACTCCTAACTTACCTACAATCTTGGATGTTGAACCAAAGGATCTGTTTCCTATTACCGAGTTGTTAGGATTACTATTTATATCCAGTACCGGAGCAAAGTTCATATTAAAACCAAAGGATTTAAGTTCTTCCGCCATCACATTTCCTATACTATAGGATAAATTGCTATTATTAATTTGGCCAACTTCTCTATTAGTTGGATATCTTCTTAATTCTTGTGGCATTCGATCTACTCTTCCACCTTCTTCATCAACAGATACAAATATAGGTATTTTATTTTTCAAATTAGCTGCTTTAAGGGAATTCACAAGATTTAATAATTGATTAGTACTTTGAACATTTTGTCCTAGTATAATAAATCCACCAACTTTATATTCCTCAATCATCTTTCTTGAATTGCTGTCTAAAGTATATCCATCTACTCCAACCATCAACATCTGACCGATCTTCTCATCTAAAGTCATTGCATTAATTTGTTCCTTTAATGGGTCAAATTCTTGATTTGTATCTCGCTCTTGCTCTTTTTGCTTTGGGAGTATTCTATCTAAAATAGTATTTCTATTGCCATTTTGAACTATTGTATAATTCATTAATATATATACCGATAAAAATGATATAGCAAACAATAGAACCATATAGGATATAAACTTTTTATACATTTGCTTTCCTCCAGTGCTGAATTCATAATGTAATAGTTTTTTCGAAGCAGTGATTCATAAGCATATTTTATTACCATGTTTTCCCAAAGTCAACTGTTTTATTATTCATTATCGTACTGAAATTTATAAATACAAACCATAAACACTGTAGCAATCGGCAAAGTACAACATGATAATGAATTAATAGTTAAAACGTTGCATTATTATAAACATACGTTATTTAAATATTCTACATAGAATTTCTAAAACCTTTTATATTTTTAATTTGAAAATTATATTAAAGTATTAATTTGCATTATAAGAAAAGGTTACGTTTCAAATATGAAAACATAACCTTTATTGCAAAAATAATAGATTTATTAATTAATTTATTATTGAAACTGATTTTCAACGTCCTAATTGATAACAGAGTTTTCCCTAGTAATGCTTTTCTAGTCTATCTATATACCTGTCATGAATTTTATAAAAATTAGATACAGAGATTATAGAACCTATTAGCGCCCAAAACATATCCCATTGTGTATCCCATATATCACCTTGGAATCCTAAAAAATCATTAGCTCTTTCTCCTACTATTAAAGCTATTCCCCATTCCATTAATTCATAAAAAGCACTTATTGATAAGCAAATACAAACAACTAAAATAGATAATATTATACCTTTCTTAAGCTTCAGCTTTCTTATAAATAGTTCTCTTACAATAAACGCAGTTATAAAACCTTGAAAAAAGTGTCCAAACCTATCATAATGGTTTCTATTTAAGCCATATGCTTTCTTTATCCAATTAAACAATGGTACATCACCATAAGTGTAATGTGCTCCAATTAGTATTAAGATTATTTGAATTAAAATGAGTGCATAAACAAAAGTTGTAAATTGGAACTTTTTATAAGTAAATATTAATATTAAAATTCCTATAAATATTGGAAAAGCCTCTAAAATCCATGTAAAATAACTTTTAGGCTTAATAGCAGATAAAATTAGTGCTACAAAAAATATTATTAGTAAAATAATGTGTGCTCTGTTCAATTTATTATTTTCTTTATAGCTATTCATGCTTTTACACTCCAAATCTATATTATTCTATATAGCCTTTTATATTAAGTCCTTATAGATAGATAGTGTACTCAACTACTGAATTTATATGTGTAATATAAATTAAAACAATAGTCTTTATATCCATATATTGCTTTTGATTCAATATCAACGTTATACTATAAATCTGCATATGATCCTACTAGAACTAAACGGTTCCTATCATCCTATAAGTGTAACTTTTTGAATATACTAACATATTCTAATAAGTGTAGGGAAACTAGCTGGAAAGTTAACTTATATATAAGAATATAAGCTAATTTCCAATTCTTTACCCCTATAGAATATGAAGGAGGTATATACTATGCTATGCCCTTTTAAGCCATATCATGCATTTTGTCCTTTTCAAGAATATAGTTCTTGTTATGTGAGTAGTCGTACTGCATCTAATGAAAATGCTTTAACAGTAAGCACTAAGAATATCTCAAGTGAAACCAGCAATATACACGAGTCCCTTCAAATACCTGTATTTCAAGGTAAAATTAATCCTAGGGTTCTTCAACATATAAATGACAATATAAAAAGTGATATATTAGAATTTAAAAGTCAGATGGAGGCTGCTGCAAATGAATATAGTAAGAATTTGATAAAACAAGGCAAACCTTTTACCCCTTTTGAGATTTCAAATACTTATTTAGTAACCTATAATAAAAATAATATTTTAAGCACTTCAATAATTTATCAGCAGTATATTGACGGGAGAAGTAGTCATATAAGAACTACTTATAATTATGATCTTACCTCTGGAGAATCCATGCCTCTTAAAAGCTTATTTAAGCAAGGTGTAAACTACAAAGATACACTAAATAAACTAATCATTCAAAAGATTAATGAAAATAAACAACTATACCCTTCAGGTTCCGCCAAACAATTTAAGAGCATTGCAGAAGATCAACCATATTACTTAGATAATAATAACTTAGTTATATTCTTTAGATTTAATGAAATTGCTCCAGTAGCATCGGAAATACCAGTTATGCGAATCCCATTCTCTGAGTTAAGCAATATATTAAAACCACAACTTTTGAGGGGGTAGAAAACTCCCTCCTCTTTAAAAATTTACCAGTTTATTCTCTTAGTTTGTGTCCGCCTATGCCTGCTTTAAAGCTTCTTAAAAATAATTTATATAAATCTTTAATGGCCAAGGAATTTTCAGTTTCTCCGTTTAATCTAAGTACTTCTATAGCGGTTTCTGCTGTACATAGATTCCCTTCATCAGCTCCTTTTCTTATATCGAACTCAGATTTATAATTTAGCTCTAATGATATTATAGGCAGCTCTTTTAAATAGTTACTTTTTCTAAATATTTTTCTGGCCTCTTTCCATGTTCCATCTATAATAATAAAAGCAGGAATTTTATCAGTATCAAGATATTTTATTTTTCTTTTCTTTGATTCCTCATCTTCTGCTGGAAATAATAAAAAAGTTGAATACCTATCATCATTTATGTATTCAATCAATCTTTCTGGAATTTTTGTTCTCTCCCAAAGAAAAATTTCAGTGGAATCTGGATTTATTAACTTCAATAGTCTTGCGGTATTCGATGGTCTATAAAATTCTCTTTCTGTTGATAAAACTAAAATTTTTGATTGAGACTTTATCTTAGTTACTTTATTACATATACAATTTATTGTTGGAAGACCACACTTATCACAGCTGTCATACAATTTTGTTACTCTCTTTACTTCATATTCTGACTTCAATTATAGTTCCTCCTGCAAACATAAATAAATTATAACCTACATGTTACCATTAAAAAATCTAAAAATACAGCCTTTATAGTAAAAATAAATATATATGGAATTATTTGAGTGTAATTCTGAAAACAATCATACTAGCGAAAGAATTAAATTTAAGTTTCTAGTAGATAATAGAAACATGAACAAAATTTATGCTTTGTAAATTACATATACCTTACAAACAGAACACAGCTTTGGAGGTGACATTCCTTGTTTGAACCTTTTGAAATAATTTTGAGAGTATTTTTAGCTCTAATAATGCTTCTAGGCTCTACCAGATTTTTAAATAAAAGAACTTTATCTAAACTAACATATTTTGATTATGTTGCTGCAGCTACTCTTGGAACAGTAGCAGGCAACCTAGCTTTTAATTTAAAGGTGCATATTTTAAATTTTATTCTTTGTATGATACTTATACCACTAATAGTAATGGCAATATCTTATTTATCTTTTAAATACAAGTGTATCCGTAGTTTTTTGCTGGTGAGCCAACTATTTTAATTAAAAATGGAAAGGTTTTGGAAAATAATTTAGCCAGCTTAAATTTCTCTTATGAATATCTAAGTCAGCAATTGAGACAAGAAAAGATCTTTGATATAAATCAGGTTAAACTAGCTATCCTTGAACCTAGCGGTAAGCTAAGTATTCAGCTAAAACCACAAAACCGTCCACTAACCCATCGGGATATTAGCATGCCGGTTAGCTATGAAAGTTTAGCAATTGAACTCATTTTAGACGGTAAAATTATAAAAAAAAGTCTAATAAACCTTCATAAAGATGAGAATTGGCTCTATAATGAACTAAACAAAAAAGGAATTAGAAATATAAATAAAGTGGCTTTTGCTGCATTATCTTCCAATGGCAAAATATATTATGAAAATATTTCATAGAATTAATTGCTTTATTTAGCCAAAAATATAGTTGCAGATGAAAGGAGGATTTTATAATGGATAAAAAATCTAAAACTAGCACTGATAACCAATGGACTTCATTACCAGAAAAATCTCTTGAAGAGTCAAACTCTACAAATAAAAAAGATAAAACTGCTAACGATAACCAATGGACTTCAACTGCCAAGAATATTGTTGATGAAAAATAAAACTATTTATATATAAAAATAAACTCAATAGAAAATGCTTCCGCTGTATTATATATATGGATAGGCTAACTCCAGAACAAAGGTCGCATATATTAAATCATCTTATTAAACTCCAAACTAAAATGAAATGAATCATATTGAAAAGGCTGGCTTACCAGCCTTTTTAATATGATATAACATATGTAAATTGTCATAATTAGACATAAATGTCTATTTTCAAAAATATATAAATTTACAATATTACTATAATGTTATATTATTATAGTGTAAATATCGTCGAATAAGGAGATTAAACATGGAAAACTGTTTAAATACTACGAAAACCTTTTATAAAGATATAGATGAGTATAAAAATGATATCGATAATGTCATACAAAATATGATTTATAATAAAGAAAGATTGGTATTTGCCGTGGTTGCAGAAAAATCAGGTATAACACGTTTTGTCATAAGACAGTATCCTGAGTTAAGAAATTATATGTTGCATAAAATGGTACATTATAAAGAAATACACGTTATAAATCAAAAAATAGATAGAGCTGTTGCTAGTTTGTTAAGATCAAATAAAAGTATAACCTTTATGGCAATAGTTAATAAATGCAAATTCAATTCTGACATTATTTATAGAAATCAGTACATAAAGAATAAAATTAAAAGTGTAATTTCTAACAATATTCAAATAAATATATAAACATGAAAAAGCTAATTCTAATTATACTCTTCCATGAGTTTAATTAGAATTAGCTTTTTAAAATTGGCACTATCCTAATAGTGCCATATATATTGGTATAAATATTAAACTTGATACAGTAGTTACTACTGTCATTACTGTTGCATATTTATGATCGGCACCATAAGTTCTTGCAACTATTGCTGTATTAGTCATTACAGGCATAGCAGCTTGTACAACAAAAACTTTCTTCATGAGCTCCGGTATTGGGAAGTAATGAGCCATAATAAAGACCAATATAGGTGATATAAGAAATCTTCCAAAAAGTATAGCTATCATATCTATATCCATTTTTATTTCGCTTATATCTACAGAGTATATTGTTATACCAATAAATAGCATAGATAAAGGTGTTGTTAAATTACCAAAATATTTACAAGTATCCATAATGAACTTTGGAATCTGAATATTTAACATTATAAGCATTATGGCTACCACAAAGCCCATTAACGGTGGGGATACTATTCTTTTAAAGGTTTCTTTCGAAAATATACTACTTTTTTTAGACTGTCCATCCGTACTTATGCCATAAGCTCCAATTGTCCAGAAAAAGCTGGTGTTAGCAATATAATAGAGTAAAACATACGGAATACTTTTGGATCCAAATAATGCAAGATTTACAGGAAGCCCTATGAATATAGAATTAGATACAAAAAACATAGATCTAAAAGTTCCAACTTTATGTTTATCAACTTTAATAATTTTAGATACAATTATTGCTAACAAATAGCATAATGCTATGGAAAGGAAAGGAATAATCAAACCTTTACCTAAATTATTTAATTTGTTTCTATCAAAGTTTCCCATCAAATCAGATATCATAAGGCACGGGAGGGATATATTACATACTAATTTTGAAAAGACCTTTGATGTTTTTTCATCCAACCAACCTTTTGAGGTTAATATATATCCTACAGTAATCATAGCCACAATACTTAGAACACTTCCTAGTGCATTTACTATAACCATGTCTATCATCTCCTTATTAATCCCCCTAACTATTATTGCACATCTTCTAACTAAATAAAAGATTTTTGTATACAAAAATCTTTTACAACTATGAATACTTATGAATTTTTACAATTGGCATAGAGCTTTTAAAATCATGATTTTTGCAAGATAAGGTCCATTTTGAACCTTATTGGCACTAAAAATGGCTTTTAATCCAATACTTTTTAATATTTTTTGAAATAATTAGCTATATAACTTGCAATTTTCTTTAAGTTCTATTATAATATATTTATAAATAAAATTTTGTATAAATACGAGGTGGGGCCAATGAAAATAGTATCTGATTTCAAAATAAAATTAAATAAAGAGAAGATTATAGAAACAGTTCAATCTTACTGCCAGACACCTCCGTACGAGGAATTAAGCAAAATGTATGATGATTTATTCTACTACCTTATAGAAAATTCTACTCCTTTAGGAATGTATAAAATAGATAAAAAACCGAATAACTTAGATTTAGATTCTTTAAAGAAATGCAATAATATAGTATCTTGTCTCGTAACAATAGGAGATGAATCTTGCAAAAAAGTTGAAAGTCTTTTCGAAGAAGGAAAATTTTTTGAAGCAATTCTATTAGATACTATGGCAAGCTCATACTTATTTCACGTGAGTTCTGACTTATTTAATGAAATATGTGCAGATTCACATGATCTTGGGTTAGGGCTTACCTGTAAAATTGCTCCTGGTGACGGTGAAATTGATTTAGAATATCAAAAAGAAATTGTAGATATGTTTAAAAACGATGATATTCATAGTATAAGAGTTGTTAATGATTGTATGTTGTATCCTGCAAAATCAATGTCTTATATATATGGTGCTGACTCACAAATAGCATACAATGAAAAAGACCATAGTTGTGAACATTGTCATAATGTTTTTTGTAAAATGAGAAATTTAAATTTTAAAGCACAAAAACCGCTTTTTAATGATGAAGACTGCGCATAATACGCAGCCTTCTTATTTTTTATTTCTTGCTTTTAATGCTT
Source organism: Clostridium sp. OS1-26 (assembly GCF_030915445.1). Taxonomy (GTDB): domain Bacteria; phylum Bacillota; class Clostridia; order Clostridiales; family Clostridiaceae; genus Clostridium_AM. Next base: position 4,408,876 of record NZ_CP133264.1, on the reverse strand, counting down.
TTTTTACTTCAATTACTAAATCATCTTCATCAAAAGGCTTTACTATAAATCCTCTAGCCCCTGCATCAATTGCTTCCCTTACAATTGCCTGCTGCCCCATAGCTGAACACACAATTATATATGCTTTAGAATCTATTTTCATTATTTCCTTTACAGCTTCTAAACCATTCATTTCAGCCATAGTTAGATCCATTGTAACTACATCTGGTATTAAACTTTGATATTTAATTATTGCTTCCTTACCATTTCCCGCTTCCCCTGCGATTTCTATATTATGCTTATTAAATATTCCTATTATTATATTCCTCATAAATTTGGAATCATCAACTATTAATACTCCCATGTTAAGATATTTCTCCTTTATCATAGTTTCAAATAAAAGTAATTTTAAAACTAATTATTCTTATGTTAAATTACTAATTATAGTTTTCGTGTAAAACTTTAACAAACTTTATAATTGTTTTAAAATTATTTTTTAATTCCATAGCCTCCGTACACAGTTTTAGTATCAACTATTGAAATTACAGCTTTTATATCAGAGTTTTCTATAATTCTTAAAATTTCATTCTTTCTCTTTCTTTTAACATGGGCTATAAGCATCTTTTTATCTTCTTTTAATCCTTCAGCTTCTACCACAGTAACACCAACCTGCTGATCCCTTAGCAGCTCTGCTAACTTTTTACCATCTTCTTCAGAGGAAATTAAATTTATAGTTACTATTCCTAATGCAAGTTTTTCCTCCAGTATACATCCAATATAGTTTCCACAAGTAAAACCTAATGCATATACTACCATCTTAATAGGATCTTTATCAATATTTACAAGCACCTTGCCTATTACATAAAGCCATATAGATACTTCAATAAATCCTATCAGTGAGCCATAAAGTTTTTCTCCTCTTGTTATAAGAACAGTTCTTATAGTCATAAGTGAAACTTCAATAATTTTAGCAAAAAAAATAAACATATAGATTAGCATAATCATCCCCCCAATTTGATAATATGTATACGTTATCTAAAGTTCTATAAATTAAGACTTCAAAATATGAAGACATTACTTTAATAAAATTTTATTTATTTAAATACCCACTAATAGTTTATAACATAAATATAGCTTTTCTGCAATAAACAAAATAAAGAATTTCTTAATATTAATGTATATTTAAAATATTATTCAATACCTTAACTATTAATACATGATTTTCTTGCGAAATTAAATAAGGGGGCGAATATAATACGTCCCCTTAAGTATTGACTTTTCTACCTTTTTACTTCATCTTTCAGCTGTGACCATATCTTTATAAAAAGTTCATTAAACTCTGGCTTTTTTCTCATTTCTGACATATCCCTAGGTCTAGGTATATTTACCTCAAATACATCTTTTACTCCGCCGGGATGTCCAGACATAAGCATAATATGGTCAGATAAAAAAATTGCTTCATCTATGCTATGAGTAATAAATACAACAGTTTTTCTATTGCTTTCCCATATTTGAAGCAATTCTTGTTGTAAAATAATGCGATTTTGCTCATCTAAGGATGCAAAAGGCTCATCCATAAGCAGTATCTCCGGATCATTGGCAAAAGCCCTAGCAATACTTACTCTCTGTTTCATGCCGCCAGATAATTGATGCGGAAATGCCTTTGTAAATTTCTCTAGCCCAGTTTTTATTATGAATTCATCTACTACTTCCTTAATTTTATTTGATGGCAATCTTCTATTTTTTAAGCCATAGGCTATATTATCCCAAACGTTCATCCATGGGAAAACCGCATGTTCTTGAAAAACCATAGAATTTAGTGGGTTACTTTTATTATTGTGAGCGATCTCTAATACACCTGATGTTGGCATTTCAAGCCCTGCAAGTACTCTAAGCAGAGTTGTCTTCCCGCATCCACTAGGACCAACGAAACACCAGAATTCTCCTTCACTTATTTTTAAGTCCACATTTTGAAATGCAACTACTTCATCCTTTTTTACTTTAAACTTCTTAGTTAAATTCTCCATTTTTATTTTCACTTTATCATCATATGTTTTGCTTCTCAATGAATTTATTCCATTCATACTTATCATCCTCTTTAATCTTGTTTCCAAGGAATTATTATTCTCTCTATTTCATCAAGAACCACTGTAAAAATATATCCAAGAAGAGACATCATGATAAAAGAGACAAACATCTCTGGGATATTAAATATTGAATAAGATTCCCATATACGATATCCTATTCCTTCAGATGCTCCGTTCATTTCTGCTGCAACTATTAATAGTAACGCCATTCCCATACCAAGCTTTAATCCAGTAAATATCATAGGAAGTGCACCTGGAAGTGCAACAGTCAAATAATAATCTTTTTTACTTGCACCGTAGTTTTTCGCCACATCCATATATATCTTATCTAAATTAACTACTCCCGCAACTGTATTCATTAAAACTAAAAAGAAAGTTCCAAGAGCTATTACCACCATTTTTTCAAATTCTGTTAATCCAAGTAATATCATAATTAATGGCATCAACGCTAGTTTCGGTATTGGATAAGTCGCCGCAACAATTGGGTCCAGTATAATCTTCACTATAGGGAACAACCCCATAGTCAGACCAATAATGAGACCAGGTATTGTTCCGAGCAAAAATCCACCAAAGATTCTATATAAACTTATTTTCAAATCTGAAAAAAGTATACCGGTTTTTATCATTTCCCATAATGCACCTAAAATTGTCGTAGGAGCCGGAAAAAATCTACTGTCAAGTGCATGTGTCCTAACAAGAATCTCCCAAATAACCAGTAAACCAAGTGGAGATAATACAGTTAAAATTCTATTTTTTGATTTATTACTAAGCTTGCTTTTGTTTTCCTGCTTTTTTTCTGTTTCAAATCTAACTATTTTTTCATCTACAATTTGCATTCTTTATCAGTCCCCCTTGGTGTATTTATATTCGCCTATCTGTTTTAAAGCGTTTTCTACATAGCTATTGTCAATCAACTTATTTACATCAGCTTCTTTTTTTACAATACCACTTTGCATATACCACTTTTGGTCATTTATAACACCTTGTTTTAATACATATCCATTAGAATCTAATCCAGGTGGTTTCATTCTTAGGAAAATATCTGCTTTGTCTACAAAGGTATTTTTAGTTAAAATATCTACAATTTTAGCTCTATCTTTATCGCCGTACACTAATGCATCATTGTAAGCTCTAACCCCTTGAAGATAAGCTAATATAAATTTGTTTCCTAATTCTTTATCTTTGCAGAAATTAGGACTATACATAAGTACCGATATTTCTTCTCCTTTTGCATATTCATCTGGATCTTTCCACCACTCAAGTATTCCTTCATCCACACCTTTAGTAATTAATGGTTCAATCTGCATTGTAGCATCTGCATTATTATTTGCTACAGCAGTAAGCATATCTGGGAAAGAGTCAACTATTACAAATTTGACATCGTTTTTTGTCAAGCCACCCTTTTCTAATGCTTTTTGTACAAAGAGCTCATTAATTGAACCAACGGAAGCAATAGCTATTCTCATTCCTTTCATATCCTGATAGGTCTTATATTTTGCTCCTAATCCTTTTTTTAGTGCAATTTGAAAATACCCTTTACCTGGAACATTATGTCCTCCATCTGCTACCAATTTGATGCCTATACCTTGATTCGATGCATTGAATAAAGCTGCGTTTATTATTCCTCTGCTTACATCAACTTGATTTGATACAACCGCTGAGAGCTCGTCTGCACCAGAGTTAAATTTTACATATTGAATTTTTATTCCCTGTTTTTCAAAAAAACCTAGTTTATCCGCCAGTATTATCCCAGCCTCTGACGGAGCATCATCAAAAGCTACCTTAACCACCTGTTCTTTATTTCCATCACCCGTATCTGACTTATTAGTAGTATTACCGCAAGCAGCAATAGAAACTGTCATCAGTGCCGTTACGAAAAAGGATAGAAATTTTTTTAACCTTTTCAAAAGTAACCACTCCTATTATTGGTTTTCTTTAAGTTGATAAAAAACTAAGAACTTATTTTAATATATTCTACGGCTTAATAAAGTGTTACTAACCAGGTTATATAAAGTAAAATATAATAATATACTTATTATAAGGATAACTTGCCATTTGGCTTAGTTTATTTTGTGTGCTAGAATAATATATGAAAGCAAATTATATAAGGAGGGAATAATATGGATAGTTTAATTCCTTCATTAATAGGCGCAGCTCAGATTACACTTTTAGATATAGTTCTGAGTGGAGATAACATAGGGGTAATTGCTCTTGCAACTCGAAAACTTCCTCCACATCTTGCAAAGAAAGCTTCAGCTATAGGAGTATTTGCTGCTGTTTTACTTAGAATTATATTCGCATCACTTATAACCTATATCTTAATGATAGAGTGGCTTCCTATAAGGTTAGTAGGAGGACTGTTGCTTATAAAGATAACATGGAATTTTATTAGACCAGATTGTGAAGAAGAAGATTGTAGTGTAAACTCTTCTAATAAATTTATGGGTGCTATATGGAGCATTATCATAGCAGATGTTACTATGAGTTTGGATAACGTACTTGCAATTGCAGGTGCTGCACATGGAAATATTATGCTAATTATATTTGGACTTCTACTTAATATACCAATTATATTTTTCGGAAGCCAATATGTAGCAAAACTAATGAACAAGCATCCTATGGTTACTTACATAGGAGGAGCAGTTCTTGCTCATACCTCTTTTAGAATGCTTTTAGAGGACAAGTTGTTGCATAATTTTGTACTTAATTTTAGTATGATAAATATAATTCTCCCTTATGGCGCAGCACTACTTACAATTATTTATGGCTTCTGTATGTCTAAGAAGCCTACAACCTACAGTTTTAAAGATTACAGAGAAAAAAAGTTTAAAATATAGCTTTTAATACGAATAAAAAACCTACACTCTTTATCCAAAAACTATAGTTATAAGATAAAGAGTGTAAGTTTTTTATTCGTACAAATCTTTGTATACTATTTTAAACACCTCTAAAGCCTCTTCAATTTTTTCCTTTAAAAGTTCTTTTCGTTTTTGGAGTTCCTCAGTACCTAATTCAGTTATAGTATATATCTTTTGAATTTTCTTTTTTGAATCATCCCATTTCCCAACTACCATTTTTTCTTTTTCTAACTTTTTTAAAATAGGATATATTCCTCCGGTACTTGGAATCCATCTTCCTTTAGTTCTCTCACCTACTTTATGAGAAATATCATTTCCATTGGTAGCACCTAAACTTAGCACATAAAGTACATAAATTGGTAATAATCCTTTTGTAAACACCTGCCCTACAGCTTCATTCTCTTTTTTAACCTTTTTTAACTCCAGCAGTTTTCTTTTATATTCCGCATAAAGCCTTTTTTCTTCTTCTTTAATGCTTTCGTCTATGCCAAATTTGCCCATAAGTATTACTCTTCCTCAAACAAAACTAAACCTACAAGACCAGGGCCACTATGAACTCCTGATACTGGGCTTATGCATCCTCCGAATATTGCTTCTGTTACATTTGGATGCTTTGAGATTTCATTAAAAGCCTTTTGTGAATCTTCTAAGGCATATCCATGTAAGGCATAAAATCTACATTTCTTTTCGTCTAAAATTGCCTTTACAAGCTCCATAATTTTATTCAAAGATTGTTTTCTTCCTCTGACCTTTTCATGAGTATAATACTTTCCATCATTTATGTCTACTGAAACAATAGGTTTTATATTTAAAAGTTCTCCAATAGTTCCTGAAACCTTTCCTATCCTACCGCCTCTCTTTAGATACTCTAATGTTCCAACTACGAAGAAAAGATGAACTCGTTTTCTTATAGAAGGCAAAGCCTCAACTATTTCTTCAAAGCTTTTTCCCTGCTCAATAAGCTTCCCGCATTCCTCCACTACTACTCCTTCACCCCATGATATTGATTTTGAATCAAATATGTGCGTGATAATATTAGGATGATTTTCACTTGCTATCTTTATACCATTATAAACTCCCGATAATCCTGAAGATAATACTATAGCTATAGCATGAGTATATCCTTCTTTTTCTAAGGATTCGAATAGGTTTTCCATATCCTCTAAGGCTGGCATGGATGATGTAGGGACTTCCTTATCTAAATTCTCATATACTTGCTCAGGAGTTATCTCAATCTTGTCCTTATATTCTCTGTCTTTGTATATAATTCTGAAAGGAAGTACATTTATATTATACTTTCTTATTATTTCCTCATTAAGATCGCTCGTTGTGTCCGTAATTAAAGCTATTTTGCTCAAAGCTTTTTCCTCCTCTAATTCTAATTTAATCATGAAATTCAATTTATATATTATTTAGTTTAAACAATCCTTACATAAACAATTATACCATTATATAGATGATTATCAATACTGATAATCATCTATATTGATAATCATCAGTATTGATATACTAATAATATTTTAATCTTATTTTCTGTTTTAATTCTAAACTTTATTCAATTCCGCATATTATGTTGTTTTTCATTTAGTTATATCATAATTAAAATACTTCTACCTTTTTTGCTTAATATGCAATAAAGAACAGTGATGCTTTCGCAGCTCACTGTTCTTTTCATCTATTTATACCCTCTTATAAATTCATCTATAAAATACCCAATTATACCACCAGCGGAAGTCATCATAATAATCATACTTTTAGCATCTTTTGTGACCATAGCTAATACAACTCCTACCAATAGACCTGTACATAACCCCATTGCCATTCCTAAACATTCCGTACCTTTTTCTTCTTTATTATTACCTTCCACTAGTTTCCCCCCTCTATACCATAAATGTTCCTTTTCTAATAACCAAGTTAATAGTTAATTAACCTATACTTTAATATTTACTACCCTTATTCTCATTTTAATTATAATAGAAATTACCTTTTCAAAAGTTAAATATTGATGAAGAATGGTTACAAAATGATTACAATTCAAAGCTATTCTTTTTAAAGAGTTTAAGCCTTTCAATAATTCTATTTTAAAAGATATTCCTCTACTTTTTATAAACTAATTATAAACAAATTATAAACTTTAAGTAATCTCCTCTTTACTCCAATAATTTATACTAGAAATCTATTTTATTCTCTAAAATATACGCTGTTGCTATAAACATTAATACGAATAGTATAACATTCAGAATCATTGCTGCTATATTTACTGGAATAACGTGTGCTCCATACATTGATAATTGTGATTGAGCTGTCAGTATATTTAAATTGAAAGTTTGAGGAAAAATTCCAATTACTATTTGTGTGATCTTAGCCACTATAATTGAAATAATAATAAATATTATAAATCCGCCCAATTTTCCTACCTTCTTCTTTTTAATCGCTACCTTGCTTAAAGCTATTGAAAAATAGATTGTAGTGAGGAAATATACATATTCAAATAAGCTGCTTAAAATGCTTTCTGTGATAAACTTTGGACTTATATTTCTCATAATCAGCCCCAAATTAATACTAAAGCTGCTATGACCTTGAATACTTATATAATTGAAGAGGAATGCTACCGCCCATACTATCAATCCTTGAACTATAGATGTTATAAGCTTTGCTCCTAAAATAGAATATCCAGATTGAGGAAGTGAAAATAATAAATATCCACTATCTTCATATAGATCTCTACTGAATAACCTTATATTCCAGATAAATACTATTACTGCCGCCGCAAAACTTATTAATAATGAAAGAACTGTAATTGATCCTTCAGGCCATGTATTTATTCTAGTGAATAGAAGTATATTGAGAGCAGCTATTGCACCAAGTATTATAATAAAATCCTTATAGTATCCCTTTAATTCATATTTCACCAAATTAAACATTATTTAAATACCTCCCTATATAACTGGTCTATAGACATCTCCTTTTCATTTCTAAGTTCTTCAGCGCTACCACTTAATACAATCTTTCCCTCAGAAATAAATGCAACGTCGTCAAATAACCTTTCGATATCATTTACCAAATGAGTAGTTATAATTATCGAACTATCTTCACTATAATTATTTAGTATAGCATCAAGTATTTTTTCTCTTGTTGTAGGATCTACTCCTCCTAAAGGTTCATCTAATATATAAAGCTTTGCTTTTCTTGAAAGTACTAAAGTTAAATATAACTTTTCGCTCATACCTTTTGACAATGTAGGAATTTTGCTGTTGATATCCAGATTCATAAATTCTAACAACTCTTTTGCTTTTTTTTCATCGAAATCCTCATAGAAGTCTTTAAAGAATTGTATAGCATCTTTTATTTTCATCCATTTAAATAGATAATCTTTATCTGGTAAATATGACACTATTGATTTGGTATGCACACCAGGTTTATGGTTATCTATCAGTATTTCACCGCCGGTAGGCCTTAAAAGTCCTGCAGCAATTTTTAAAAATGTTGTTTTACCACTCCCGTTAGGCCCCAAAAGTCCAACAATTTTTCCTTTTTTTATTTCTAAATCCAATCCATCTAGAGCTTTTTTATTAAAGTAACCTTTTTCAAGCTTTACAGCCTTTAATATAGTATCCATTACATATCCTCCTTAACTTTCTCCTCAACTATCTTTAAAATTTCCTCTGAGCTAAATCCGATATTTTTCATCCCCATTAAAAAATTATCTATAATCTCTTTGGACATTTCTTTTTTTAATTCATTAATCATACCTTCATCCTCCATAACAAAAGTCCCCATCCCTCTCTGTGTATAAGTTATTCCTTCTCTTTCAAGCTCTTGATAAGCCCTTTGAAGAGTATTGGGGTTTACCTTCAGTTCTGCAGCCATATCCCTTACAGAAGATAGCTTATCTCCTGGTTTCAGTCTTTTTGTAACTATGTCCCTTTTAATCAAATTCATTATCTGTACATATATAGGAACCTTTTGATCAAAGTTTAGACTCATCTTCACACCTCCATTTAATTGTTGTATTGTTTTAGTGTTCTATATGAATAGTACACTAAAACAATATGTATGTCAATAGATTTATATATTATTTTCAAATTATATATAAATAAAAAGGTTTTAGGATCTACCCAAAACCTTTTTATTAATTTAAATTTTAAATTTTTTAACTAATACATTTAAATCACTAGAAAAACCTTCTAAAATATCTGATGCTGCAACTATCTCTTCAAGTCCTGCGGATTGCTCTTCTGTAGATGCACTAACCTCTTCCGTAGTAGCTGCTATTTCTTGAGATACAGATGAAACTTCCTGTATTTTTGATATAACTAAATCTTTATGATTATTTATTTCATTTAATGATTTATCTACAATTTTAATGCTATCCTCTAATGTTATAATAGATTCAGCAATATGATCAAATGCCTTTTCAGTAACATTAACACTTTCTCCAGTAGCCTTATCTAGTGACATCGAATATTCAACCTTTAATAAAAGATCTGAAATACTCGTCTTTATTTCATTAGTTACTTTATTTATCTGAAGTGCAGATTCAGCTGATTGCTCTGCAAGTTTTCTAACTTCACCAGCTACTACAGCAAATCCCTTTCCAAACTCCCCAGCTCTTGCAGCCTCTATGCTTGCATTTAATGCTAAAAGGTTAGTTTGCTCCGTTATGGCAGTGATTGTTTCAGTGATAGTACTTATCTCATTAGATTTTTCAGCTAGATTTTTAATTTTCTCTGAAACTTCCCTACTAGACTTCGAGGTTAAAACAAACTTATCACTTAAGTCTTTAATTATCTTCGTTCCATTTTCAGTAGATTTTTTAACTCCCTTTGATATTTCTACCATATTTTGTGCTCTAACAATAGATTCTTCTACTTCACTTTCAAGTTGAACAATCAAATTTTGACTTTCTTCCATAGCTTCTGCTTGTTTTCCAGCACCGCTAGCTATTTCCTGAACTACTTTAGCTATTTCTTCTCCAGCAGCATTAGACTGTTCAGTTATGGTTTTTAATGTACCTGAAGATGATTTTATATCATCTGATGCTTTATGTATGCTGCTTAATATTAACACCATTTCATCTTTTACGGTATTAATTCCTTTAGTAATTTTATCTATTTCATAGATAGCTATATTATTATTTATATTCTCTGTAAAGTCTCCATCTTTCATCTTTTCTAGTGTCTTCTCTAAGCTAACTACAGGCTTCGATATCAATCCAGCTATTAAATTACCTATGAATAGTGCAGCTATTAAAGATGCTAACGAAATTAATAATATCATATTTCTTGCGCTGTTAACTCTACTTGTAAGCTCCATTTTTGGTATAAATGCAGCAGCTATCCATCCAGTTGAATTATCTTTAGTTGTACATATAAGATAACTTGTCCCATTTATAGTATCTTCATACATGTCCTCTTTATTTGATATAACCTTTGGTATCCAATTTAATTCCTTAGAAGTCTTATTCAAAATGCTCTTATCTTTGCTTCCTATAATTGTTCCATTCTTATCAAATAGAACAATATAACCTTTTTCTCCTACTTTCTTTTCCTGTACCATTTTTGAAATATCATCAAGTTTTATGTCTATTGCTGATACTCCTGCCATTTCCCCACTTGAAGAGTCTTTTACCGTCTTAGCAAAGGTCACCATAAAGGTACCCTTCTTTAAGCTATCTTCATAAGGATCTGTAAGTATAACTTGTCCTTGTTTATTAATAGCATCCTTATACCATGGCCTCTGTCTTGGATCAAACCCAGCAGGGATGTCCTGTTTTGGCATTACCATGAAAACTCCATTAACAGTTCCTATATATGCATTACATATACTTTTGTGAGATTGAACAATTCCATCTAAAGTAACTGAAAGCTTCTGAGCACTCTGAGGATCTCTTATTATAGATTGTGCATCTGGATTTGCAGCAAGCATCTCCACCATTTCCATATTACCCTTAGTTTCCTTGTCTATGACACTGATTATTTCTGACAAATTACTTTTAAGTAAAACATGTAAATCCTCTTTAAAGGTTTTCGTTTGCGAAGTATAACTAAATATTCCGACAATCAAAAGTGGTATAACTGCAGAAGCACACAGTAAACCTACAATGACGCCCTTAATACTTCTTTTTTTGCCATTGTTGCTCTCTCCTTTTTCCGAATGTAATAATGAATTTAATTTTTTATATAATTTCATTTGTAAGATAATTATAACACAGGCTTATATATTATGGCACAATTATAAATTAATTTTATCGCCTTTTTCTCATGTTTATCCAATTAAAACTGAGCACTCTGTTTATCATAATTCTTTTCCTTAACTTTTCAGAATTTTTTATATTAAAAATTTGTATTAAATTTATTTTAAGTGTTAAACTTTAGGTGAGAATATAGTTTTCAACAAGTTCTTCATTTGTAATAAATTTAATTTATCAGGAGGGTTTATAATGGGTAAAATATTAGGACATTTTATTATGCCTCATCCACCTATATTAGTATCTGAAGTTGGTAAAGGAGAAGAGTTAGATGCATCTTCAACTATAGATGCATGCTTTAATGTTGCAAAGGAAATAAGCAAATTAGAACCTGAAACGATAATAATTATAACTCCCCATGGTCCTATGTTCAGAGATGCCATAGCATTAACAGATAGCAACCACATTTCCGGTGATTTCGGAAATTTTAATGCACCAGATGTAGAATTCGATATAACAATAGATCTAAATTTAACTGAAAATATAAAAAATTATGCTCATGGAATGGGTGTACCTACAATTGCTATAAATGAGGATATTGCAGGAAGATACAATATCAGCCATGAACTTGACCATGGAGCAATGGTACCCCTATATTTTGTAAATAAAGAATATAGCAATTATAAATTAGTTCATATTACTTATGGCCTTCTATCAGAAACTGATTTGTATAAATTTGGCATATCAATAAAGCAGGCTGTTGAACTATCTAACACTAATGTTGTGGTAATAGCCTCTGGTGACTTATCCCATAAACTCAATGATAAAGCTCCTTATGGTTATAGTCCAGATGGAAAAGTCTTTGATGAAAAAATATTAGAACTTCTTAAATCTGGAGATGTAATGGGAGTATTTTATATGGATAAAGATATGATTGAATCCGCTGGAGAATGCGGTTTAAGATCTTTTGATATTTTACTTGGTACCATGGAAGGAAGAAAGATCAGTGGTGAAATACTGTCTTATGAAGGTCCTTTTGGCATAGGCTATGGAGTTATGAGGTTTAATACAGATGAGGTAGAGGATAAAAATTACTTAGAAAAAATTATAGATAAAAGAAAAAACTCTATGAAAAAAATAAGAGACAATGAAGATAAATATGTTAAACTTGCACGGGAAACGCTTGAGCATCACGTTAAAACCGGTGAAACAATAGATATGCCAGGTTATGTAACAGAGGATATGTTAAATGAACAGAGAGGTGTGTTTGTCTCACTAAAAAAAGATGGTGAACTTAGAGGCTGCATAGGAACTATTTTCCCAGCTTATGAAAATACTGCTGAGGAAATAATCAGAAATGCAATAGAAGCTGGCGAAAGAGACCCTAGGTTTTCACCAGTAGAAGAAGAAGAGCTGGATGATATAATCTATTCAGTAGATGTATTAATGCCTCCTGAAGAAGCTTCCCGTGAGACTCTAGATCCTAAAAAATATGGTGTTATTGTTCGAAGTGGAAGAAAAACAGGACTTTTATTACCTGATTTAAGCGGTGTAGATACTGTTGATGAACAAATAGACATAACTTTTAAAAAAGCAGGTATAAATCCATTGGAAAACTACAGCATTGAACGTTTTGAGGTTATAAGACATAAATAAGATGCATAACAAATGTCACCTTGAAATAACTACTCTTTTAATAGAAGGCTATAACGATTCGGAAGACGAAGTTAGCAAATTATGCAAATGGATAGCAGATTTAAATCCTAACATTCCTCTTCATTTATCAAGATATTTTCCTTCATATAAATTCGAAGCTCCAGCCACTTCTTTAGAAAGAATGAATCTATGCAGAGATATAGCAAAACAGTACCTTAATTACGTATACATAGGAAATGTTCAGGAGGCTGATAAAAATACTTATTGTCCTAAATGTGGTAAACTTTTAATTAGACGTACTTTGTTTGATACAGAGGTGTTGTTAAACGCTAAAAATTGCCCTGTATGCGGGTACGATATTAACATAACTCTTTAAAGTAGCTGTTTAAATACTTTAAAAGATTGTTTAAAAACCCTATGCGCGGCATAGGGTTTTATTATATTCTCATTTAATTATGCGGTAACGTAAGAAACCTTGTTCATCCATCTTTATTTTAAAAATATTACTTTAGCATTAGTGCATCTATCGCTACCTTGGCAACTCTACATTTTTCTTCACCAACTTTTTTTTGTAGAATTTCAAAAAAATCATTGAATCCATCTAGCATAATTGGTATCATCATTTTCTTACCATTTCCATTTAAAATCAATCTATTACCGTTTCTTTTATATTGTACACTGTCTATTAAAGTAAATTTCATATGCTTTTTCCCTAAAAGTCCACAGCTAATTACACTATCTTGGGTAACAATTTTCTTTGAAACCCCTAAGTATATAAATAAAACTATGAATGGAATAATAAAAACCCCTCCAAATACTAGTATCGCATCTCTTGCTTCACTATCCATATCTATTAATATAGCTAAAACCATGGAAAGTAACATCATAATAAATAATATAATCGATAAAATAATTATTATTTTTGATTCTTTTAGTACTAAATTGCCACTTTCATCTATTTTAGCTTTTCTCTTCATTGCACTTTTTGTACATTTATCTATACAAAATTTTGTTAATACCTGTTGTAAATCTGTCATAAAAAAGCATTCTCCTTCTTAATTTTTAAGCATGTAACTTATCAATTTACAAGACAAAGTGTCATTCCTATTATTCGGTTTTTATTTAGTTTTAAATTGTTTGCTTAATTCTGTTACATTACCTGCTAATTTATTACACTCTTCTACATCGCTTTGGCTATAGAAATTGATTACACCACCTGAAATAACATATTGGCCTTCTTTTGATTGTAAAAATTCCAGATATTTATCCATTGCTGCTACAAGAGATTTTGCTGAATTTAATTCTTTCATATCCTTATCATAATTTTCTTTTCTTAGAGCGTTGTAATCATTTATTAATTTTTTTTCAAATTCAGTATCTATTCCCTTATACTGTCCTAGTTTCTTATCAATATTAGTTTTATTCTCTTTTACACCTGTTTCATATTTAGCAAGTGAACTGTTTAAACTGCTTATTTTTTTTCTTGATTGCTCTATCGCAGCTGGACTTCCTATAAATTCATTGGTACTCATGCTATTTTTAAACATATTTGAATCTAATTCTTTTTTAAGGTTCTTATCTAATGAAATAATTTTATCAACATCCTCATTTGCAATGTTTACTAATGGAGCAAGCTTTCCATAGTCCTTTTTTTCTGCAGGATTTGTTTTAACAGCAGTGTTATCTATTAACTTTTGAGATATTGACATTATATATTTTTGAGCTGCTTCTTCTTTCTGATCTTCTATTATTTTAAATCCATATATACTCATTGCAATTATAACAAGGATACCAGCAATAGTTGTTAATCTTGTCCTTCTTTTGCTTCTTTTATTGCTTGGTTCTATTTCTGTGTTTGCTAAATTATTATTAAAATCTTGATTCATTTTATAGCCCTCTCTTTTAATCCTTTTTCTTTTCCAAATCACTTGATGTTGCAGATATTTCTTCTGCTGTTTCCATATTAGAATTAATTAAATTATTAGCATCTATATTTGAAGTATTTTCTTCAATACCAGAAGATTTCTTTTTAAATTTGCTGATTATTTTCTTAAAAAGTCCACCTATGCCTAATATAACTACTATCCATATCTTCTTAAATATGAGCAATAGTTTAGCAAGCAACCCTGTCTTTGCTGCCGCTGCTCCAGCACCACCTGCAATTAGTGCTGTCAGACCCAATTCAGAAACTTTATCTCCCTTTATATAGTCCGTATATTTTTTACCCTCTTTATAAGAGTATTTGCTAATTATAGTATCTAATTGAGGTTTTACCTTTTCCATTTCATCTTTACCTGCAACTAAAGTAACTTCAGTTACTCCACCACGTCCAAGAATTCTTACATTATAATTTACTATTTTTTCACCTTCACTGTTACTCAAAACTGACCAAACTAAATTATGACTCTTATCATCATAGTGTGGTTTTTCATCCCACCCAATTATATCTAGCGTAGGAGTACCTTTTTGTTTTCTTTTCTCATTGTCTTTTTCTGTTCCTTTTTTTATCTCTTCTAATAATTTATCTGCATTTATTTTTTTAGCATCATTGTCCCTTACATATCCTATTGGATCAAATTCAAATAAAACAAACCAGTTTTGTTTAGTATCTTTTGAAAAAACTATTCCTTGTTCTCTTCCTGTAACGGAATTATCCATTTGTTTCATCAATTTTTTTGCATCTTCTCCATTTGCAAAAACATATTCATCAGGCAAATCTAGCTTTGCTAAATCGCTTCCAACATCCACAGTCTTAGGTCCTTCTATCCATTTTATATCTGGTTTAGCAGTATTATTTGCATATACATGATGTGTATTAAATACAATTGAAATTAATATTAATAATAAGTACGATAATTTTTTATACATAAAGCGTCCCCCCGTTATTAATAATTTAAAGTTCTTTCTTACTTCAATCCATCAAAGAAATCAACTTCTGACAGATCATTTTTAAAGGCAAAATATTTTTTAAACTATATATAAGTATTTTTCCCTTTTTATTATAGGTAAAAGCACTTACGGAATATGGAACCATTGGTATTTGCTTTTTTATGCTGACTTCTATATCCCCCCCTTTTTTGCACAATAAACAAACCTCTATTTTCATAAAATCCTTATGAATATAGGGGCATTTATATAACTAATTCTATAGATTAGATATTTAAATTATGCACACACCTTTGGCCTTTGATATATTTAATATTTTTTTAAATTTAATTAAATTCTGCCTTGGGTTCCATTTTATCACATATTTTATACATTTTCAACAATATTGTATAAAATACACTCATATTGATTAATATGTAACCCATGTCGTGCACAACATGCCAACAGCGATAAGCATTAAAATAACCATTGGTATAAGCCTATACTTCCATCTTTTTTTGTAAATCTTCATAAAATATTATTATTTCATCGCTAACTCTCCTAACAAACCATTTGCCTCTTTTTGACAAAATTATATCATATTTTTTTCAGTTTTATTTTTTTCCTTACTCAATAGTGTAATTTTGATACCGAATAGCAACTTTTGATATAAATTTGCAAAAAAATACAAAAAAGCTTACCAGCAACTTCTCTTGTTTCTTCTCTGTCTTTTGGTCTTTCTTTGGTTCATCATCAAACTTTAAAATTATTCCTATAAGCTCATCATATGTCATGTTAGCATTTTGAAAGGATTTGCTTTTTTTCTTATTATATTGTTCTGATAGAAACTAATTAATTTTTAATATAATAAAAGTCATGCAAATACCAATAATTCACAAAAATCATGGTATTTATATGGTTATGTTATTTTAAATATTCATTGAATCAACTTTACGCAAAGCAGCTTCTTCAATGTTATCACAAATTTTATCAATATTATCTATTAGATGCTTTTTATAAAATTCTTTTTGCTCATTTTTTATTTTTTCTGCTTCATCAGCATTAAGTAATTCAGGATTATTTCTATGAAATTGTTCTATTTTTTCACTCATTAATCCCATATTAAATTCTTCATATATAATATTATAAATTCCAACCTCCGATTTAATTTGTATATCTCTATTACATATTTTAAACTTTACCGGCTCCTTAATTTCCCAAAAATTCTCTTTATAAATCATTTTTCCGTATACTTCATTATTAAATGTTTTTTTGCCATTGTACATATCTCCTTTTACTAAATTTTCTTCATGAATAGTTTACCCAAACTCTTTTTGTTTGCCTTTTAATAACTTATTTATATATTCAATTTTTTCATCTTCTGATAATATATCACTATTAGCATATCTATTAGCTGTTTCAATAATACTTTTCGCCATCTCTTAAGACCTTTGCAAACCGCTGGCAATTCCCATTACATTTTTACTATACATCTTACTATAATCTCCACTATGTTCAACAATCGTTCTAGCAATTTCCTTATTAGTATTTGGATGAGTTATTGATCTTTTAGATGAAACTTCTACATCTACTGTAAATACAACAAAATGATCAAAATCTACTTGCCCACCTTTATATGGAACACAAGTCGCATTATGTGCGTTCATTAATGTTTCTACACTCTTATAAAAAGGCTTATTATCAGTATTTGTGAATACAAAATTAGAATTGCCTCTTTCTCTTGTCCAATAACCATACGTTGCTTCTTCACCCGGTGCTTTCTTTGTACATATTGCGATATCTTCCAGAGAGTCATACAATAAATTATTTAAAAATACATATCTACTAGGGTCATAATACCTAACTGGATTATTTACGCAATAAGCATAAAGATTTAATCCATCACCTCTATAAATACCCTCTTGTGTAAACCTGCCAATAACAGAATTATAGAATCTAGCTCTTAAATAATACTACTTAGTTATACCATCAACTGCTGACCAGCATAAGTTATTCTACTATGGACTTCTTCTCTACTATCTAGCACATTTCCAAAAGCATCGTAAGAATATTCATTCTAAATGAAGTAACAGTACCTACTCATAAATAAAAAGCACTTCTTACTAAAATATTAAATTTAAAAATCTAGTAGAAAGCACCAATTGCTCACTACTAGATTTATTATTTAATATTTGTAACTTTGTACTGCAAATCTTTGATGCTTATAGTTATATTATCTTATGTTGTTTCATAAAATTATACCATCTTTCACTACTTCCAAGTTCTAGATACTTCTCTCCAATTACATATTGATTAAAAAAATCTTCAAATTTGTTATATTGCTTTATAAGACATTTCTCACCCAATTCACTAGTTACACAATATACATTTCCATTTTCTTTATTAATTAATATTGGATATGGCTCTACTTGTCCTATACATATATATTGATTCTTATTGGGAACTCCATACATAATAATATCGTTCTGATGTTCTTTGAATTTTTTGTCATCTACCCAAAATAAAACATCACCAAATCTTATATATTCATACTGACTTTTTATCCATAAAAATTCTTCTATGCTTTCTATTGATTTAACAACTTTTGTACATTCATTATCATTCTTTTTTTCTACTAGTGCTAATACAATATATGAAATATCCTTATCCAAAATTTCTTGTATCATTTCAAGTTTTTTAATTATTTCTTGATTCATATTTATCACCTTTCTACATTTATTTTTACTCTTCCATTTTTAGGTACACTTCTCATTTGTGCTCCTAAGTTTATAACAATTTTTCTATTAGTATATATATCAGCCATTTTTAAATTTCCCCATTTATCAGGGCCGTTTAATTGCAACTCCCAAACATGATCAGGATACATATTATCTAATTCTTTGATTAGTTTTTTTAACTCTTTAGAATTATCTTTATATTTTTCTACTAAGGCATCTCTCATATATTGCTTATACTCCATTGTAACATTTGGATTACGCTAGGCTCTGATTTGCTAATCAAATAAAATATTCTATTATTATATTATGTTGTTTCATAAAGTCATACCATTCTTCATCTGTGCCTAATTCTAAATACTTTTCACCTAATACAAATTCATCCATAAATTGTTCAAAAGTTCCATATTCCTTCATTTCACACTCTAGCCCTGGTTCACTTATAACACAACTTACATTTCTTGTTCTCTTATTAATTAACAAAGGGTATGGTTGTACTTCTCCAATACAAATCCACTCATCTGGATTATGAACCCCATAAAATAATTTATTAAATTGCTTTTCATCAAACAACTCTTCTTCCGTCCAAAATTCAACATCCCCAAATCTTATATCACTATATTGATATATAATAGCTAAATTTTCATCAATTTTACCAATCTCATTAATTAGGCTATCATCCTCTTCCTTCTTTTCTAACGATAATAATACTAAAAGTGAAATATCTGTATCCAATACTTCTTGTAATTTGTTTAATTTTATTTGAATATTATCTTTCATTTCTATCACCTTTCAATAATAATTTTAATTCTTGTTCCTTCTGCAATATCTTGCATTTGCACCTCTAAATTTTGACCTATTCTTCTATTTGTAAATCCATCTATCATTTCTAAATTTTCGAATTCGTCGAGTCCGTCAAACTGTTGTTTAGTATAACTTATCCTATTATGGACTTCCTCTTTACTGTCCAAAATATTTCCAAAAGCATCATAATAATATTCATTTCGAACACTTTGATTTTGATCAGTAATAAATATAGTACTGCCTTGCTCATCAACAGTATAGTAGTGTCTATTTAAGTTAGATTCTAAACCATCACCTAATTCTACAATATCAGCAGCAACAACCTCATAACCCCTAGTAAATCTAGAAATTACATTATAATCTTTATCTGTTTCAACTAAAGCATTATCCTTATGGAATATAAATTTAATTAACTTTTCATTTTCTTCAATTTCTGCTCTTAATCCTTCTGTGTCATATCTATTAACTAAAGTATTTCCATCTTTAGTTATAGCTTTTACTTGTTGATTTAGAGCATTGTACTCAAAAATATTATATATTCACATATGTATAATTTTATCTTTATATTAGTTAAATTCTTTATTATAAAAAGTCACTTGAAATTAATCATAGTGGCTGTAAATAATAAGATATATAAATATGGTTTATTTATTATCTTTCAATTTTTAATAATTTTCCTAATTCCCCAAGTGACTTGATTTTTTCTTCTACTGTATCTAGCTGAATATTTTCTGCTAATACAAATGGCACATTCTTATATCCTTTTAATATTTCAAAAGCCCTATTAGTTATATCAAAAGTTTCTTCAATTGTTCTTAAATCCCTAGCCCCATTTTTAGGAGGTTCAATTAGTATTAATCTTCCCAACTCATGCTCATATTCATCATCATCTTCTTCCCAATCAATATTTTTGCCCCATCATTTATCCATTCAATAAAGCTTTCATCAACTAAAGTTGAGTATTTAGGATTTAATGCTCCGGACTCTACTTGCAAAACTACTAAAGCACTTTCATCAGCAGGCATTAAAATAAACTTTCCTCCTCCATTGCTTGCAATAGCTACATATCCATTTGCATATTTACTAACTTGATATTCTGTATTCATTTCTACAAGAAGATCTGTATCAAAAATTTCTATTCCATTGTCTACTGATAACCCATTAGACATCAGTAATAAAGTTTTATATACTTTGGGTAATTTATATTCTAATACAATTTCTACTTTTTCAATCTCATCTATTCTTGCTGGTTTATTCAATACATATTTTGAATTATTTAATTTAATCATTTTTTAAATCCTCCTATACTATCAAAATATCTATAAGCTTCTCTTATGGCTTTTTTAGCATCTTTAGGCTTTACACCTGCTTTTATCAGTTCTTTATATCCCATACTAAATTCATGTACAATATTTGTATTAAATCAGCCAATACTCCTTCTTTCGTTTTGTAATACTGAAATTTTAGAATGTATTTCTCCTTTCCCAGCTCTTAATAATATTGTTGGTGCTTTAAGACTACTATATTTTTCCCCTGTTGCCTTTTTCCATTGCCTTGCCCACTCATCTTGTATTGGATGAGGTACTTCTATTTAAACCATCTTCTTTTGTGTGTTTATATCCTTTGCTCATAGTTACCTTATATGGTATTCCATATTTTATCGGTTGTCCATCTGTTCCAAACTTAATACTGCCTTTGCCATTGCGTTTAACTGGTTAAAATCGCTATTTTTTCACGTAAGAAAAACAGATGAAGAATTTATTTTCATCTGCTTTCTATTTTTTACTCAATTTATATCTATGAATTATACTCTCACTTGCACAGATGGACATTTCTAAAATTAAATAATCCAAGTTGTTACTATTCATAATAAGTATAATATTTCACTTTACCTTATTACCAACTAATATATTTCAATTTGCCTTTTTTGCTCTTCTGTTAATATAGCTCCATTGAAATTACATCCTTCAAATCTTACCTCTTTAAACTTTGCATTGGTAAAATCTGCACCTTGAAAATCACAATCTGTAAACTCACATTCCTGTAAATCTGCATTTTTAAAACTAACATTCTGAAAACTACATTCTGAAAATTCATTTCCACATAAAATAGAATCATCCAAACTTGAATTGTTTAATTCACATTCACATATCTCCATATGTTGAATTTTTATCTTTTTCATTTTGCAATCCAATAATTTTGATTGTTCTAAAGAAGAATTTTCAATACAACACTCCTCAAAGTTACATTCTATAAAATTAGCCAAATCTAACCCACATTCTTCAATAGATGCCTTATTAAATATTACTTTCTCAAATTTAGCGCCTGTAAATTCTACATTTTCTAAAACTGTAAAGCTAAAATCACATTCTAAAAACTTTGAATATCTAAAAGACATCCCACCATTGCAAACAGCTTTTCTAAAACTACACTTTTCAAATATAGCCTTACTTTCACTTTGATCATTTATTCCTAGTTTACATTGTTCAAATTTAACATTATTTATAATGCTATCTCTCCACCTAACCCAATTTAAAGAACTTTTACTTAAATCCATATTTACTAATTTACATTCCTCAAATCGTAGCTCTGTTAGACTGCATTCTTTCCATTCATTCTGTTCCAAAATACTTTTTAAGAATTCCATATTATTAATTTCTTCTTTATTTTTCATTACATTACATATTTTTTTATTTTCTATACTTCTTTCTTCACTATTAATCAACAATTCATTAAATTCTTCTAACTGAAGTATTTCCATTATATTTTCCCTCCTAATTCCTACCTTATGCTTGTTCCTTTACCTCCACAACTACCCAACTTACCATCAAAATACTCTCCATATCTTTCTTGTTTATTATTTCTGAATGTGCTCCAATTAACCTCATTGCTCCAATGATTAGCATACAGATCTATTCCGTTTTTATTTATAGTTCTTAAATTTTCTGTTAAATTGTGTACTTCTTGTCTAGATTTTCTCATATACATTCTTTCTATTTGATCAGGTGTATATTCCCCACTAGCTTCTAATGAATTTTTATATTCATTCATTTGGAGTTAAATATCTTTAACTTTTTTGCTTACCTCTTTTGAATACAATCTATGATATCCATGATGATGAGTATCATCACTAGTATATCTTTCCATAGTACTTTGTGAGACATCACTATCATTTAATAAATTATATAGATTTACTTCATCAGTATCTTTATTTACATCCCATATACCATTTTGATGATGATCTACCTTAAAGCCTATATTTTGTAAAAACTTTGACTTATCAAAAACATCTTGTGGAATTAAATGTTGTGCTTGATGTGATCCCTTTTTGTCTTTGAATCTCTAATTTTTGATTCATCAACTCCCCTATGCTAAATTATCAGATGATGATTCACCTGTTGGTAATGGTAATTTATTATTTTGAAAAATAAATTTAATTAAAAGGTCTGACTCCAATTAAATATAGAAATTAGACCTTAGTTTTATAATTTTTATTTTTCATCTGCCTACTTAATAAAGTGCAATTTAAAGTAAATCTAGTTTGATAACTTTTTTATTTCATCTATTAAATCTAATAGTTCTTTATTGTTAGGTAACAATTTTATTGCCTTATTAAGACTTTCTATTGCTTTATTATAATCACCATTTTCCTTATAAGCTAACCCTAACCTATAATATACTCCTTTGGATTCTGGCTTTAATTCAATAAATTTTAGATAGTCAGAAATTGATTTATCATATTGCTTTAATGAAAAATATACATCTCCTCTATAATCATAAACTGACTCATTTTCGCTGTTTTCAAGTATATTATTATATACTTGTAGTGCCTTATCATATTGTTTTAATTCACAATAACATTCACCTTGTGCTAACCTTAACCATTCTTCATCAGAATTTAATTCAATTGCTAAATTTATATATGCTAGTGCGTTTTTATATTTATTTTGTTCATAATAATAATCTGCTAATCCTACATTTGCTTTTAAATTATTAGAATTAATATTTAATACATCTTTATAATATTTCTCTTGTTTTTTACTATTACCTAATTCAGCATATATTTCTGCCATTCTCACATATGCGTCCTCATTTTCAGGCTCTAATTCTACTATTTTTTCATAATATTCAATTACTTCTTCTCTTTCACTAAATATCTCATATCCTAATTCAGCTCTTTTAAAATATAGAATAACATTGTTAGGATCTAACTCTATAGCCTCATCATAATCATCTATTGCGTTTTCATATAAATCTGCTACCTCTTCCATCGATCCTTTACTTGAATTCGCAATCTCTATTGCTAGATTGCAATAGGCTATGCCTCTAAAAAAGTATGCATCTGAGTCTTCTTGTACCTTTATTGCTTCACTTAAACTTTCAATTGCCTCCCTATAATGACCCATCTCATTATGTATTTCCCCTAGCAACCTGCAAAACTCTAAAGTTTTCCCTTTTAATATTATAGCTTTCTTACACATTTCTAGAGCTTTTTCTTCTTCATTTAAAAGATTAAACTCTATTTCTGCAATACGATAATAATATTGTGGATTTTCTTTAATACTTAATGCCCTTCTTAAATATTCAATTGCATTTTTTTTAATTTCTTTAGCATTTGGTACCTCATCTAGATAATAAATTTTCCAATTGTACCATTCACACGCTCTTTCATAATATGCGTAATCATCTTTTGAGTCTATCTTTATTATTTCATCATAATCATTCATTGCTAACTCAAATTTATCCACTTTATTATACAAAACAGCTCTATCCAAATATAATTGCTTATTAGTAGGATTTAGATTTATTTTTTCTGTATACTCATTTATTTCATTTAATAATCTATCCATATACTTATCTCCTATATTTAATATTGTCTTAATTAAAACATCATCTTTTAATTAACTCATGCTTTTACCTTTACCATGACACCGAGTAGTTATACCATTTCCATTTTTGGTTTTAATTTTGTTATCTGCTTTTAATTCATATCCACTTAAAGTTTTTCCAGATGCACTTTTAGATTCTAAAATTCCTTCCTTATTATATGTGCAATTATACCTCATATTTCCGGCGTAAGCATTATTCAATGTTCCATCTGGATTGTAGTTGAATCTTTGATTTACAATGTTTAGTTTATATTTATCTGGACTGTTTTGGTAGCTGAAAAAGAAAAGATCCCAGCAGAGAATATATCTCCATTAAGACCTAATTAAAAAATAATTTAATTTCTTTATTCAATCGTGTCTAAAATGCAAGAGGTCGCAAGGGGATGGAGTTGTTGTCATCAACATCTTCCCTATTATGCCTGTTACTCTCTATTTGCCTTACAGATAAGCCATATTCCTTCAGCTTCCACTTTTACTTCTGACTCTTGGCACCCTCTATCAAAAGTTCACCTTAAGTGCTGCCAACAAGCATGTCCCCTCGTCACAAAATATTGATTTGCAACAAGAGAACCGTCCCCATGTCGCACATGTAAGTTGGTTTATTATTTATCTTCTATACATATATATTATTAATTAAAAATGTCCATTTGTATAACCACCATTTAATTTAGAGACATAAGTTCAGAATATATTTTGCTCCCAACTATTAATTATCCTACACTAAGTCTCTTATAATGTTATAATTTATATAGTCATTAACATGCCTTTCAAAATCATCATACTCACTATCTGTATTTGCTAATTCATCATCGATTAATTCCAATTCATTATTTATTTGTTTATTGTTGTTAATTATCATTTGAATATCATCATATGTTTTTTCATTATTTAAAGATGACAGTACTTCTTTTAGAATTTCTGCTGGAAAAAGAATGAATCTTGCATAGTCGTTCTCTTCTGTCTCTTCAGCAATAAAATTAATTTGTAAAAAATAAAACCAATATTCAAGGAACATATAAGATCTATCACATAAAAGTTGCTCAATTTCTGACAAATCTTTATACTCTTTTTGTTCATTTGAAGTTTCAATGAGTTTTTCGCATAAATCGCAATATTTACTCAAATCAATAAATTCATTATTTTTTATTGCTTCACATATTTGATATAAAACCTGTTCTAATATTGTTAATTCTTTAAAATCAACTGTTTTCTGAAATATATCTACTAACTTAACTGTTCTAGACATACCATATATAGCCATATTTCTTTTTTTATTAAAATCTATTTTATCCAACAATTCACATAATTCACTGTATTTTTTATCAACTACATTAATCATTGTTATTTCCTCCCAAAATATCAAATGGATACAATTTTCTAGTTTGTGTACCTGTTTTTGAAACAACTCCTGTTTCATTAATTATGCCATTATTTCTGCACCAGGAAGCTACATTTCCTCCACTGTTGTGGCATTCACGTATGATTTTAATCCATTGGCTCATTCTATGCTATTGAGTTGCTTTTTGAGTATCCATCTAAAACCTCCTTTTAAGGTTTTTCAAGTTAACTTTAAAGACTTTAAAACTTATTTTAGAAGATTATCTCACACTTTTTAAATGCTTTCCATCCACTTTCTTATTAGACGCTTGCTACACATCTCTTCTATCCTTGTTTTACTGACTCCTAAAGGTATTACGAAATCCTCTATCAGTTCCTTGTATATGTTAACTACTAAAAAAATGATGAACCAGCCTACTTAAATTTAATGCAGCTAGTAATTCTAAAATTATGCATTTACTTTTAAATATCATCTTCTTCATCTTCTATTAATTGAGCAAAATATTCAGTATAACTATTCCATTCATTAGGCTTTGATATGAATGATTTATCATTTAATTTTGTAGCTTCTACAGCATCGCACCAAATTATTGAAGGTATATTTTCAGTGTCCATTACAATAATACTTTCAGGTGGTTCTGCTAATACTATATACCTTAATGGTAAATTTATAGTATCTCTTAACCTAATAGTTTCTTCGATTATATTGGTACTACCATTATTATTTGAGAAAGAATAATTACTGATTCCACCTAAATGCCCTCCACTATAAAATGATGCAATTTCACAAAAATCACTTGGCAATTTTATACTAAGTGTCTTTTCAATTTCAGATAATACTGCATTGTTAACACCATCACTTTGTTGTAAGTTTAAATATCTTTCCTTTAATTCTTTAATTCTTTCCATGATACAATTCCTCCATCATTTCTATTTATTCCCTACACGCCACTTCCAGTATTCTCTAGTATCAACTCCAAATTTACTTCTATCTATTGGAAAATTAGGGTTAGGAATGCTTCTTCCATATTGACTGTGCAATATATCCTGACCATACTTACCAACACCATGATACCTAGTACTTGCTTCAGCTAATGCTCCTCTTGAATCTTGCCCTATATGATGCAATGTCGCAAAGTTCCCATCTGATAGTTGTGGTGCAAGACCTCTACTTATTGCAGCTTCCGCATTTGTCTTTCCAATAAAATTCTTATCCCCACTAGTTTTAATCATATCCCAATCTATATCATTCCTTTGATATATTTCATAAGTCTGTTGAGTTCCTTTTGGCCTAGTTGCTGTCCATTCTATCTTGTTTGATGAAAAAATTTTATTACTACTAGCTTTACTTACCCCCTTAGCCTTCATCTTATTATATGCTTCTGTTGCAGAAAGACCTTGATTTCTTAAATCCTTATACTCATCAAATATTCTTTGCTTATTTTCTGGGCAAATTGCATAGCCACTAGGATCATAATAAATAATAGGATTGTTAGCACAATAAGCATATAAATTTAAGCCATCGCCTCTATAAATATCCTCTTGAGTAAACCTACCAATAACAGGATTATAGAATCTAGCCCTTAAATAATACTGACCTGTAATACCATCAAACTGTTGACCTGTATAAGTTATTCTATTATGAACTTTTTCTTTGGAATCAAGAATATTACCAAATGCATCGTAATAATATTCATTTCTAATATTTTGGTGAGTATCAGTTATAAATACTGTACTTCCTTGTTCATCAACAGAATAGAAATATCTATTATATTTAGATTCAAGTTGTGAATTTGAATTTTCATTTTGTCCTAAATCCACATTTTCATCTATAACATCAGCAGAAACAACCTCATATCCCCTAGTAAATCTAGAAACTACATTAAAGTCCTTATCAGTTTCAACTAAAACATTATCCTTATGGAATATAAATTTAGTTAACTTTTCATTTTCTTCAATCTCTGCTCTTAAGCCTTCTGTGTCATATCTACTTACTAAAGTATTTCCATCTTTAGTTATAGCTTTAATTTGTTGATTTAGAGTATTGTATTCAAAGATATTATTTCCAGTTTTTGTTTCTTCTTTTATTGTATTGCCTTGTTTATCATAAGTAAAGTAGTTTATTCCATTTTTATCATGGAATTCTTTTAATTGGTTCTTTACATTATAAATTTAATATTAGTTCCATTAAATATCGGAAATCCTAAAACATCATACTTTATGTTCATATTATAATCTCCTCTTTATTCTTCATATAATATATCCAAAAACTCTTCAAAAGAATTTGCTACAAATTGTAAAGTTTTACGTTGCAATGCTTGTATAGCCTCTTTTTCTGATTTATATTCATCAATATCTATCCCAGATTCTCGCCAATCACCATCAATTATCTCTAATGATACACAATCATCTTGATTTAGAAATACTATTTTAGGACTTTCTCGGTTCTCCCCATAATCAAAACATATATAATTTCCACTTGGATCATCTGCAAAAGGTATTACATCTGGAGGAATTATTCCACACTGCTCATCTGTTTCATCAAAATAGTAATTTAATAACGAACAACTATCACTCTCATCATAACCAAAAAATTTACCAAAAACCCTTTGCATATTTTCAACGTCAAATAAATTTTGAACTGGTCTTGCCCCATGATATTTTATTACACATTCTCTATATTCCTCTGGAAAATTGAATCCTATTTTTTTTTCAGCATTCTCAATCACTGATCGATCTAGTGGCTGTTCATCATAAATCTTCCAATTAATTCTTTCATTCATTTAATCATCTCCATATATATTATTATATTTATCTATTTTCCTTTCCCCCTCCCCACAGTGCTTTTCCACCTGTATGCCTTGATGCTTTATGAATAGGTTCCTTTACTAATTCAATCCTACCTGTCACTTGATTATGATGCCAAATATATTTATCTATTCTTTCCTCTCCAGCTCTGATCTGTTCTGCTAGTGTAACTTATTCATAAGTCTGCAAATGAATCTGCTACATAAGCTATTGCTTTTCTTTGAATTTCAAATTACTAATGCAACATATTCAATAGTTCTGTAAAACTAGTACAAATAAACTCTATTGCCTTTTCTTGAACTTCTTCCAAGTTAATTCTTTTCAAGTCATTCATAGAATAGTCTGAAGCATTAACGCTCAATTCATAATTTAAAAAAATGATTGATGGATTTTTCTTATCATTACGATAATCAAAGCAGAATAAGTTTCCTGATGGATCACATGCAAATGGAACTATCCCATTCTTTAATCTTTCTTTACAGTTATTGTAAATTTCAATAATATTATCCACACTTTCATCAGAAAATGATAACAAGTTTGCAAAAAACCTTTCTCGATTATTCACATCTATGCAATAAGGGATTGCACTTGCACCATGGTATAAAAGTGCACAACTAACATAATCGTTAGGAAACTGATATCCCACTAAGCATTCAACTTTTGCAATCTCTTCTCTTACTAACGGAGTACCTGGCCTTCTCCACTTTATTTTATTCATTATCGTATTCCTCCTCCCCACATAATGTTTCCTTCTAAATGATTTGCTTGATGAATTTTTGCATTAACCAATTGCATTTTACCAGTAACTTGATGGTGATGCCAAGTTAAACCTTCAATTCGAGGCATTCCATCAATAATATCTTGTAACTGATTTGAAGTAAACATACTTTCAGGAATAGTACCATCAATTATAGCTCTCTCAAGTTCTTTAGTACAAGCGGTAAATTGCTCAGGATCTGAAGCTTTAATTGAATTATTTGGTAAATTAAGTTCAAACTTTAAATTATCACCTTTAAATATTGGAAATCCTAAAATATCGTATTCTAAACCATTTGTATAAGCATTGCCTGCTAGTGACTGATTGATAATAGTATTGGAAGGTGATTCATTTACATTTTCTACAGCATTCCTAAACTCATCTAAATTTTTATACCCATAATTTTCAATTGTAGTATCATCCACTTTTGATAAAAAGTCATCTACGCTTTCATATCCTTTTGGTATAACCCACTTTGCTACTACTTTTCCCGACTTATCCCTTCCCGTAGCAACTACAGCGTCATAATCTACTTTATCAAATTCGTTATTTCCTCTGTAACCTTTATAGAATTTAGATTTATCTCCAGAATTTCCAGTCATCTTAGAAATCTGATTCTTAAAGAATGATGTTTCTTCTGGTGGGCTACTGAAATTTCCCCCACCTGCTATAGCATATTCTTTCTCTAAGCCAAGAGCTTTTCTAACATTATATCTTGCTTGATTAATAGCATTTAATCCATCATCTGCTTTTGCTGCACCTGCTCGTAATAAGTCATCAACTTTATTATCAATCTTAGTCGTTACCTCATTAAACTTATTAGCTGATCTATCCACCAGATCTTGAGCACTATTCTTTATGCTAGTTACTACATTATTAGCTTTACTTGCTACCATATCAAATAATTCTCTACTGGTCTTACTAAATGCACCTAATATATCATCTGCTTTTCCAGATACTTTACTTAATATATCCTTAGCACCACTAGATAATTTATTTAGTACTTTTCCAATAGATTTAGTTACATAAGGTTAAACCTTTGATATGAGTTTTCCTGCTCCTTGTAATAGTCCTCCTGTAGCAGCTCCAATTAGTCCATCAAACAACGTTTTCTTTAAGCTAAATTCCCCATCAATTGCTTGATTTAAAATACTATCAACCATGCCATTTATTCCACCGAATGCCATGATTTCACCTACACTGCTAAAACCTCCAAAAGGACCAAATATAGCTCCAGATACTGCACCTGTAAAAGTTCCCTTATTATATGCTCCTAAAGGTATTAGTATTGATTAGTTAAGATTTCCTTTATCAATACTTTTATATAGTGAGATACTAAAAAATTTTAATTTCCTATCACCTTTCACCTTCTATTGAAACAGAAAATATCGACACTATTGAAGTATCGACATTTCAGTTAAAAGTATATTTTCTTTCAATTGCAGTTTCAATTTTCATTACTTATATTGATTTAATTATACTTTGTTACGATTATTTCTCTTGCATTCAATTATTTATTAATTATGCAGTTAAACACTACATCACCGCATCTAATAATAGTTTATTAAACATATCATAAAAATTATTAAATTTATTACTTTCTCCTCCTGATGGGTTATCAAGTTCTATGAAACTCTTATTTTCATATTCATAAACATACCAACTAATATTACTTTCACCTAAAAATAAATACTTCTTTTGTTCTTCATTTTCATACCATATTTGATTGGAATCAATCAATCCATATATATTTTGATTTATTTCATTTTCTAGTAAATCCTCATCTACACCATATAAAATAAATCCATTAAACTCAATTCCATTTACCTTTGATATAATATCTAAGTATTCCTTTGGTATTTCTACTCCTAATTTTTCTTTTGCTTTTGTAATTAATTTATTAATTTCCTCTTTAGAAGCGCCCAAGTTTACTTCTTCATCATACATTTTCTTTTCATTTATTATTTTTTTTAGGTTATCTTTCCACATATTCTTTCACTCCCACTTTAATGTTTTTTAGGATATATGTTACCTTCTGGCACTGGCCAATTAACGCTCTTTATTTCACCAATTTTTAATTGTTTAGCAAAAGAATTTTGATAATTTGTTATAACCTTGTGATATGGCTCATTTTTTATTAAAACTAAATTATCAAAACTATTTGTACCACTATCATCTAATGGTAACTTATGATGAACTTGCCACCCATCTGGTACTCTTCCATTCTGCATTTTCAAAATATCTTTTTCTGAAAAATCTGCTTTTTTTAAATACTCTACATTTTTAGATAAATCCTGTAAAAAATCACTTCTAACGGATTTATTAAAATCATTTCTTAAAACATTCAACTCAGCTGTATCTCTCTTTATATATGATATTTTCTTTGTCTTAACATCCTTTAACGTAACATTTTCACCTCTTAATTTACCAGTAAAATCAGCTTGTGTAACCCCATTAGTATCATTAGTTTCAACATTTTTATTAGAAGAACTATTACTAGCTTTACCACTACCACCACTAGAATTAGAAGTCGCCTCATAAATCACAGCACCAGCTCTTGCTATAGATGACATTTCACCTAAGGTAGCTATAGAAGTTGCCCCATCTATACATAATACAGGTATTTGAACACCAATTCCTTCAAGCGATAATTTAGCTACTGATAATTTTCCTGGTAACCTCTTACTTATATTGGCGATTGAATTTACACCATCTGCCATCATTGCTACATCTAACACAAATTCTGCAGCATCAAATGCTGTTTTATACGGTGCTTTATCCCTAAAAAATTGATGTATTTTATTAGATACATTATTAATGTTTTCATCTGCTCTATTAAGGTCCATTTGAGTAGTCATATTTGAAAAATTCCAAGGCAGATATTTTGTTGCTTTATTAAAAATCCCTACCATGCCTAAAAAGGTTTGAATAGACCAGTCTGCACCAGCATATACTTCTGTTTTAAACATATTAGTTGCACCAGTCACAGCGCCCCAAAATCCTGCCTTTAGTACTTCACCATAATCAATTTTGGAGGGGTCACCTCCGTTTTTTGATACTTGAGAGTTAATATTATTTCCTGCACTTTGGGCAGCACTTGCCGCTGCACTTATAGCTATTGCCCCTACTGCTGCAACTGCTAATGTTGCACCTAAACCAAATGTAGCCACTGATGCTACCACTGCTACTGCGACTACTGCGGCAATTGCTAATTTCCCCCAATTAAATCCTTTCTTCTCTTGCTTCTTTTCCTGTTTCTTCTCTTGTTTTTTCTCTATCTTTTGGCCTGCTTTTGGTTCATCATTAAATGGATCATATGTTTCTCTATCGCTTCCATTTTTTATTACATTAGTTCCTGAAAAATGAAACTCATTTTCTATTGAAAAACCACTTTGTGTACCTGTCTTGGCTGCAAATATCTGACTTTGTGCTTTTATATTTATACTTTGTGGTGTTTTTATTATTATTTCACCATCTGCATTTAAACTTAGTTTTTTAGGACTTTTAAGGGTTACTCCTACATTATCATCAAAGCTTATACTGAGGGGTTCTTTTGATCCACCCTTTATGTTTAATGCACCTGGAGTCATTTCTATTTCGCTACCATGTTCTGTTCCAAAATATCTTTTAGTTGTATCTGCTGTTTTAGCACAGCTACTTCCGTTTTTTCTTACACAGCCTGTTACAATTGGTGCTTCACTGCTTTCATTTGGAAAATAAAGTCTTGCACTTGTTCCAACTATAGACATTGAGTACGTTGCATTTCCTGTAGACGGTGCATATGGAAATCAGGAGGCGGCTTCTTTGTTTTGTCCTTTGTCTATATCAAGATAAAGTTTTACTTTTTCACCTTCTACAGCTAGAACTATAATCATTGTTTAGCTAAATCTATAAAGAGATAATATTCAACAAAAAAAATTATCTCTTTCTTAGTATCTATAAATTTATTTTTTGGTTTCATTTATTTTTTTAATTAAATCCTCTGTTGTTTTAAAAGCATATTAATATTATATTAGTCTTTTAGCTGCGCTTTTTCTGTATACTTAAAACTAACATCTAGATTGTTTATGTCTCAGGTATAAACAATCCTTCAATAAATTCTGTAAAACTCTTTGAAATTAACCTAATATGATTTTCTTCTAATTGTATTTGCTCTTTTAAATAATCATTATAATCCATTTCACAATGATACACGCTTCCTTCATCATCTCCATCTAACGACATACATATCAAATTTTTTCTTGGATCTTCTCCTATAGGCAAAAATTATTTGGAATAATTTTACTAATATTAAACAATTTATATTTATTTTCTAAATTTTCTTCAATTTCATCAGAAACGGGAAAAAATAATAATATTGATGATGTTACTCTTCCTTCTTTATTTTTATCATTAGTTCTAAACCTCCTCCTTTTACCAGTTTTACCACCATTATTCACCAGCAAAAATTTTTTATAATCTTGTGAAAAAGATATTCCATATTTTTTTTCAAAATTATTAATATCATATAAACTTATATCTCTAAAAGAATACTCTAAATCAATATTCATAATCTACCTCCTCATAATAGACGGTTTTATCAGTTTTAATTATTGTATCTGATTCTCATCATGTAAATTTTCTAGAAATTCTGTGAATGTCTCACAAATAAATTCTATAGCTTCATCTCCTATTTCATCTTGATTTCGAAAAACAATATTTGGTCGTTGCTTATTTTTCCTGTAATCAAAACATATATCATTACCAAACGGATCTGTTGCAAAGGGAATAATACCTTCTGGCACATAATCAGATATAATATCATAAACATCTTCTATATTAGGATCGGATGTAAAACTTAAAAGGTGATCAAAACATCCCTCTCCTTCATCAGTAAAATAAAAAATATTTGGTACTGGATGTCCACCATTATATTTCATTACACACTCTTTGTATTCCTGCGGAAACCTTATTGAAAGTTTTTCTTCAACTTTAGCTATAGTTTTTTCATCAACGCCTCCAACTACACGTTCCCATGCAATTTTTATCATTATATCATCCCCTACATAATTTTCTTTATATCACCAATTTCTCATTGTTTCTTCTTAATATTTCAGCACCTTCTTGCACAAGTCTCTGCTGCTCTTTTTCAATTCCTTTGCCCTATTACGTCCAAATTGGACCTTAGAAAGAAAAACTCCAACGGACACCATTTTAGCATCCATTGAAGTTTTGCTATTAGCTTAAATCAGGTACTAAAAGATGTTTTTGATGACTCTGCCATGTTTCCCATAGCACCTAACATTGAAACTTATTTTTAATATCTGTTTGCTGATTTTAGAGTGTATTTTCGATATTTTTTTTAGAATATCCATTCCGATAATTTTTGTTACCACTGCTACATGTTCATTCATACTTTTCTCTGATGAGTTGTTCATCCATTTCAGCTTCAAGTAATTGCTGAATAACATCTTTTAGTAACTTTTGCATTAAACCATTCTTACCAACTAACTACATCCTACATTATTTTGCATTTTTTTATTTTCTCTTGATACTCAATAGTTGGAACACTTATTTCTTTCATTTCAAATTGCTTATTTTCATAAGTATATTGTTCCAAATCTACCATACAATCATATTAAAAGACTGTAGATAGATTTTGTTTTTACACTTTCCAAACTATATTGATTTATCTTACTAATATGAAAATTCCACCATATTATTCAAAAACTCTTCTAATGATTTTGTAATGTACACAACATCATCAAATTCATGTGACCAATAATAAATAGCGCCCAATTCATTTTTTCTTAAACTATAACAATAAAAATCTCCTCCAGCTTCATCTGCAAATGGAATAAGCCAATCAGGTATAACTTTATCTTCTCTTAAAACTCCTAAGACTGCATCTAATTCTGAGCTTTTTTTATCGCTTTTTATAGGTATGAACCAGTTAACAATAAACTCATCACCTCTATCAGTTGTATACATTGATTTTTCAGGATATCCCCCATTATACTTTAAATAATGCTTTTTTATATCTTCTGGCATAGAAAATTTATATTTATTTTCAACATACTTTATATCTTCCTCAGTTATTGGTTTTTTACTTTCTAAAATTTTATTATTAGTATACATATTTCCACTCCTTATCTATTATTCTTCATCTTCTACCAGTAAATTCATAAATTCTTCTAATGAATTTGCTAAGAACACTGCATAATCATCAGATTTACTTGGATCATCACCTAAATTCACATCACAATTCCAATAATATATAGCACCATATTCTTCTTCCCTAAGACTCCAGCAATATTCCACCCCCATAATATCATCAGCAAATCTAACTAACCACTTTGGAAATATTGATTCCTCATCAAAATTAACTTTTAACATACTTTTTAATTCTAGACCTTTTCTCCCATCATCACGTCTTATTGCATAAAAATATCCGCATTCTTGTTTATCTCCATCTTTATCAATAAAAATATTCTTTTCAGGGCATCCTCCATTATACATTAAATAATGCTTTCTAAAACTATCTGGAAAAACTATATTATAAGTGTCTTCTATATCCTTCAAATCATTTTCTGTTATTTTACTTTCAACGTCTAACATTCTATTATTATACATAAACTGTTTTCTCCTTTAAATATATCTTATTTATATTGTATTCCTGTATTAGCTTTATACTGTGCCTGTGCTCCTGCATAACTTTTCACAGCATCATATGCTTCTTTATCCACAATTTGAATTGTACATTTACCTGTATCGGGATCAAAATCATCTAAATAAAATACTTTGTTCTCTTTTAATAATGTTTTTTGTTCTTCTTTTGATATCCCCAACTTATCAAAAATCATTTTTCTATCTTCAGATCTTTTACCACTCATCTTTATTTTTACAGTTGCTTCTTTTCCTGATTCAGTCACATACATATATTTGGTATTAGCAAAATCTGCTCCGCCATTTTCAGTTTCATTAATTTCAAATCCATTTTCAGCAGCCTTTTCCTTTGGAGTTTTACCCTTATATTTTTTATTATACGTCTCACCATGTATACTATCATACTGAGCACATGACCCCTTGTGTGGATAAGTTGCTACATGGGCATCTTTTTGTACTAATTGCATTGTACATTTTCCCGTTGCCTCATCATAATCATCAATATGATGCCATGTATAATCCGCTAATATTTTCTTTCTCTTGTCCGACGGAATATCAACATCATCAAATGCTCTAGTAAAATCTTTACTTCTTGAACCAGACATCTCTATTGTAGCAATTATAGGGTCACCATTTTCATTTTTCATTATATATTTAGATTCTGAAAAATCAGGCCCACCATTTTCAGTTGTTTTTATATTTAAAAATTCTCTCTTTGCAGCTCTTTCTGCTGGTGACAAGCTTTTTTCTAAATTATCCTTAGCTTTCCCAACCATTTTAGATACAGAATCTTGAAATTTAGTACCACTCTCAGGTATAGTATATCTATGTCCATCTGGTGTTATTACTACTCTTCTAGGTGCAAAAGTATCATCTAAACCTTTAGCTAACTTCTGCAATGCAGATTCATTTTCACTTAAAAATATATCAACTGGTTTTTTTACATAATTAAGGGCATCTTGAACTTTATTATCAATCCTAGTAGTTACCTCATAAAACTTATTAGCTGCTCTATCCACCAGATCTTGAGCACTATTCTTTATGCTAGTTACTACATTATTAGCTTTACTTGCTACCGTATCAAATAATTCTCTACTGGTCTTACTAAATGCACCTAATATATCATCTGCTTTTCCAGATACTTTACTTAATATATCCTTAGCACCACTAGATAATTTACTTAGTACTTTTCCAATAGATTTAGTTACATAAGGTGAAACCTTTGATATAAGTTTTCCTGCTCCATGTAATAGTCCTCCTGTAGCAGCCCCAATAAGTCCATCAAACAATGTTTGACCTAAGCTAAACTTTCCATCAATTGCTTGGTTTAAGAGACTATCGACCATGCCATTTATTCCAGCAAATGCCATAAATCCGCCTGCACTGCTAAAACCTCCAAGAGGACCAAATATAGCTCCAGATACTGCACCTGTAGCAGCTCCCTTTAGGGCATTTTTTGCATACGTTCCCAGACTACTTTGCGTACCACTCATCTTGTCAGATATCGCAGTGCTTGCTACTGCACATGCTGCACCTATACATGCCCCAAGAGCAGCCCCTAAGAATACTGCCGCTATTCCGCAAGTAGCTACAACAGCGACTACTGCTACTGCTGCTAATACGCCTACTGCTAATCTTCCCCAACTAAATCCTTTCTTTTCTTCCTTCTTTTCCTGTTTCTTCTCTTCTTTCTTCTCTACCTTTTGCCCTGCCTTCGGTTCATCATTAAATGGCTCATAGGTTTCTCTATCTCTTCCATTATTTATTGCACTAGTTCCTAAAAAATGAAACTCACTTTCTATTGAAAAACCACTTTGCGTACCTGTTTTGGCTGCAAGTATCTGACTTTGTGCTTTTATATTGACACTTTGCGGTGTTTTTATTATTATTTCACCATCTGCATTTAAACTTAGTTTTTTAGGACTTTTAAGGGTTACTCCTACATTATCATCAAAGCTTATACTGAGGGGTTCTTTTGATCCACCCTTTATGTTTAATGCACCTGGAGTCATTTCTATTTCGCTACCATGTTCTGTTCCAAAATATCTTTTAGTTGTATCTGCTGTTTTAGCACAGTTGCTTCCGTTTTTTCTTACACAGCCTGTTACAATTGGTGCTTCACTGCTTTCATTTGGAAAATAGAGTCTTGCACTTGTTCCAACTACGGGCATTGAGTACATTGCATTTCCGGTAGGCGGTGCATAGGGAAACCAGGCGGCTTCTTTGCTTTGTCCTTTGTCTATATCAAGCTGAAGCTTTACTTTCTCACCTTCTACAGCGGTAACTTTTCCTTCAAGAGACCCTCCACTTAAAAGTGAATTATAAATTTTTGTTTGCCATATACCGTTTTTCCTGCACAGACGATATTTATAAATTACTTCATCCTTTAAAGCATGAGCTGAATATTGATTTACATAAAGCTCCTTATTTTTAAACCGAATGTTGTCTCCAACTTCATACTTTTCTCTTCTCTCTATTTCATAATAAAAGTAATCTGTATCGTGTCCTGCTTCAATTCCACCTGCTTCATGGAATCTCTTTAAATTCTTATAAGCTTTATAAAACCCCATATCTTCTAATTCATAACTTGCTTTAATTGGTCTCCCAAAATAAACCATGTTGCCTGTTTCCATTATATCACAAAATAATTCTGAGTTTAACTCACTAGCTATTCTCTTTAAAAAGTTCCAATCAGTTTCTTTATATTGAAATAATGGCTTTCCTATTGTTTGTCCCTCTGCTGTGCATTGAGTATAGCTGTATCCTGAATAATCCTTTAAAATTATTCCTATAAGCTCATCATATGTCATGTTAGCATTTTGAAAGGATCTGCTTTTTTCCTTTATATCTAGCTCAAAGCTTGATGTCATTCCTTCTATTTCTAAATAGTATATTCCACTATTATTTGTTGTCTTTATGCTGCTTATTATTCCATTAAATAGTATCTTACTTTTGCTTTCGTTTACTACATTAATATTTACAGGACTTTCATTACTTGCATTTTCATCTTCTGTTTCTTCATAAATACATATTTTATCACTAGTAGACGCATTTATAGCAGATTGAAAATTAATTGAATCATCTATTAAACATTTTAAATATAAATATCCATGTTCATTAGGTTTATTATCAATTCTTATGTCTTCTATACGCAGTAATTGACAAGGAGATTTAACTCTTAGTGCATGAAGTACCCCCATTTACTTTCTCCTTTCTTTTATTTACTCTTTCTCTTGACCATTTGTTTCAAATTTTATTTTTCCTCCATATTTACATATAAGCACTGAATCTGTTGTAAGAGCTGGTTCTCCTTCAACTAATGTTTCTTCTTTTAC
This sequence comes from Clostridium sp. OS1-26, assembly GCF_030915445.1. Classification (GTDB taxonomy): domain Bacteria; phylum Bacillota; class Clostridia; order Clostridiales; family Clostridiaceae; genus Clostridium_AM. Next base: position 4,369,930 of record NZ_CP133264.1, on the reverse strand, counting down.
ATTCATCCAGTCTTTTAATATTTGTACACAGCATTTCTTTCCTTCAATGGTTTGTCCATTTTCTGCTATTAGACAAATATTTCCTCCACTTGATGGGCATCCACCATTACATATTCCAAAGTAGCTTATGTTTTTTTCCTTTCTATCAGTTTTATTCATCATAGGTTTTTCAGCTACATATGAGCCATGACTTACTGGAAGATTTATTTTTCTTGCATGGGTTCCTTTGTCACATCTCATTTTTGCTCCTCTAACTATATAATAATTGTCTCCACCACTCATATCTTTTCACTTCCTATTTCTAAGTTTTAAGCTTATTCAACTTGAAGTCTCTCAAGTTTTATTCCTTTAAAGTCACGCCTTAACAAACTTTCAGCAACATCAAGTCTTACTACTATTAATGGCTTTAAACTCTCTTTTATTTTAAAAATCTTCTTACCTTGAATTTTTTCTTTATCTAACACTATTTTTTTAACTACTGTTTTATCTAAATTAAGTTCTGCATTATCACTTAGAGATTCAACCTCTTCAAATATAGGTAAAAAATAATTTTCCTGTCTATCATGAAGTGAATCAATAAGTGCTAAGCTTTTAAATAAAATATCCCTATCATATTTTTCAATTATCTTTTTCATACCTTCTAATATTAAAAACAATTGACTATCTAAAATATCCAGAAACTCACAGTTGTCATCAGCACTAACTTCAAATATTGTAATGTCTTCAATTTTGTGAGCATTTAAAAGATTAAGATTTTTTATGTTAATTTTTTTAAATACATCAATAAGTCTTGGAGTATTTATATATCTTTCATCTTGCTTTAATAAAAAATAATCCATAAGTTCTCCTTCTCTATTCTTTTTCAGGATATATTGCCTCCGTCGCATCCATATATTCTCCTGCTAATATCATGATATCTTCTGTTTTTTTCATTTCTGCATAGGAAGATGTTTCTGTAAATCTTTCTATCATACCCTTTAAAAATTCCACTGCTAAAACATGATATTTATCAATTTCTTTAAGCATTATATTCTCTATATCCATATCAGTTATATTTTTTCCGTACTCTTTTTTCTTTTCTTTAAGTTCTTCCCTATGCTTGAAAATTGAATCGAAAATAAAGTTTAAATCTATATTTATAGAACATTCTTCCTTATCCAAAAACCAATTTTTATCATACAAATCAATTCTGTATTCCCCTCTATTTTCAAGAATACTAGTTCTAAGTAAAGAGAAATATATATACTTAATTCCCCCCTTTAATTGCTTTTCCTGAAGACCTATAGCCTGCCTACATACCTCATCAAATGTTGAAATTAAATTTTCTTCTATAGCATCTTTATCACTCTTATACATTTCATCAATTTCAAGAAATTCATTAATCCATCTATCAACCACATACTTTTCTAGAAATTCTTCTAATATTTCTCCTTTATTTGCTTGTATTATCATAGTATACTTTCCACCTCCCCCTTTTGGTAATTTTCGTTGAAATAAAATCACTTACTCAATCTTGACCTTTCCACCACTCATAGTTACATTATCTTGTATATTCATGTTAGCCCCTGCTTGAGTTAAAGCAACTCCACTATCTCCTTGAATCGATACCTTTCCTCCACCAGTTATCTCAATATCCTGTTTAGCATCCAAAACTATTTTTTTATTGCTCTTAACTTCTATTCCACCATCATCTGTTAATCTCATAAGTAAATTTCCGTTCCCTATGATTTCTACAGCTCCTGGCTTCATCACTACTTCTTTACCATACTTTGTTCCTATGCTTTTCACTGATGGATCACTACGTTTTTGAGAATTACCTGATTTAAGATTGGTTGAACTTATTGCGTATGCATTTTTCTCTTCATTATCTGGGAAGTATAGTCGTATCGAATCACCAACCTCAGGCATACAGTACCAGCCTGTGCCATCTGGTGATGAATAAACTGTTGAATAGGGGAACCATCTTGCTCCACTTTTATTTTGATTTCCATCTATCTGTAAATTAATTTTAACTACATCATTTTTTGTATCTAAAATATTTCCTTCTAAAGATATGCCTACTATCTTGTTGTTATAAATTTTCCTTACTTTTATTCCCTTCCCATCTCTTAATATATATTTATTTAAGATTACACCATTCACAAGTTCCATTTCTGACTTGTATATATAAAGACTTCTACCTTTAAAGTTAACTAAATTATATAAATACATTATTTTATTTGTTACTACTTCGTAACTTATTAAATTAATGTCATCTAAATTGGTAATATCATTTTCTGATTTAAGCTTATATTCTTGTAGATTCTTTTTTATTGAATAGTTAAATTCATCAAGCTTATAGGTTTTGCAGCAGCCTGAATTTCCTATTGAATACTTCATATCATCTAATTGACATTCTGATACTACTGGAACATTAAAATGTGAAGCTAATCTTTTTATAAATTCCCAATCTGTTTCTTTATATTGAACCAGTAGCTTGTCTATTTTAGTTCCATTTGTAATACTATCTAACATTTGAAGATTGTTATATCCACTGTTTACAATATTAAAAATATCTCCATAACTTGAGCTTTCATTTTGAAATGTTCTGCTCTTTTTCTTTATATCCATTAAAAAAGTTCTGCTTAAAGCTTCTATCTCTAAAGTTCTAACATCTTTATTTGCATTAACTTGGATATTAGTAACTACTCCTTGAAAAACATTAGTCATAGAATTTTTATCATCCTTTACTGACATTGAAATACTTGCCTCTGCATTTGCTGTTTCAACATATTTATCAGCACTTTCTTCATCAATTATTCCACTTATATAGAGCTTTGCATGCCCATTTAATTCTCTAGTTACCTTTAATCTTGTTATTTTCTGAAATTTATAAGGTGCTATTAAAATATCTCCTTGAGTATACATATATTCCTCGCTCATTAATCTTCATCTCCCTTCTCTTTTTTTACCACTCTCACAGTATTAATAACTTGATATGCAACATCTCTCCAATCTTTATAATCTTTATAAAGACAACTGAAGGTTCCCATTAAAGTTTTCTCTTCAAATTCAAGAAAGAACATTAAATTATATAAAAAGTCATCTATTGCAGAACTTTTAAATTCAAAATATCCTATATTTTTAGAATCAACCTTTAGAATACCATCTTCATAAAATACATTAGCTGGATTAGATTTTCTTATAATATTCTTCATTCCATCTTTTAATTCTTCTACGCTCTCTTCATCCAATGGACTATCAATAATATTTAGAGTTATTGCTGTACTTCCCTCTTCATTACTCTTTATTATTTCTGGTCGACTTTCTGATGGATATTTAAATTTTCTTATTTCTAATGGCATATCCTCAAAATCTTTTGGGATATATACTTTTAGCTTTTCGTCAAAGAATTCTTTTTCTTCAAATTCATAATATCTCGCTCCAATTTTTATCGGACCGTTACATATATTCCGTTTTTCCTCTCTTTTTTCCGCTTCACTTATAAAATCTAAGATTTTTTCATCAACTCTCTTGTCCACTTTTCCCATCCTCCCATAGTTTTATAATTTAACTAACAAAACGAGATAATTTAATATATTTTTTAATCTATAATTATCTTCTTAAATCTTCCATTCCTTTTACGTCCACTACCGTCTTGTCCATCTTTTACTCTATTTAGTACATCTAAAAGGTAATAATATAACTCTTCATTCGAGTAATCTTTTATTTCAATGTTCAATTTATATACTAAATAATTTGTTATTATTTCCTTCTCAATAGGCTCCTTGCTTTGGATACAGGTCATTCCAAAAGATATATCCCAAGCTTCACCAACATTGCATTTTAATAATTCCCTTCCAAATTGTCTTAAAATATCAGGATTTAAACTTCTTTCTCCATAAGCTGCATAGGGTACATTTATTGTATTTACTGTATCGTACTCTGTACATAAATCATTAAAATCCACATGATTAACTCTAAGCTTTGCACCAAGTCTTAGCTTAAATCTGCATAACTCAAGTTCATTTCCCTTTAATTCTAAACTCTCATCTAAATAAATTTCCGTAGAATAATTTATAAAATCATGATCACCTAATTGGGGTAAAAACTTCACCTTTAAAATCATCATTTTGTTATTACATTCATACTGAATCTTCTTATCCTCTTTTAAAATATAAAGAATATCTTCATATTTTATTATTCCTTTTGATAATTATGTAGTTATCAGTTACATCTATATCGCATCCAGAAATTATTCCATTTGAATATCTTTTTAACCTAGCATCAAAGAATTCCCTCGGAAAATCCCTAAGCTCTTTTAACATATCTATCTTTAAAAGCCTTCCACTATTAAAAAGCGGATAATTATTTTCAAACAATTCCTTCACCTCCTAAACCTAACTTAAGACTACTTAAGTCCATCAAAGAAATTTTGCTCCCATTTATCATTTTCAAAGTAGAAAAACTTTTCCTTTCCTATATAAAGTTCCTCATCTTTTCTTAAAACAGCAAGTACATAAAATCCCCAAAGCTCTTCTTCAGCCCATACAAAGAATTTTATTTCGTTGTTTTCTATGTTATCTGTTTCATGTTGAATTATATTAGGATACATTTCTCCTATTGTCCTTGCATCTGTTCTTTCTAATTCTGTTTCATTAAATTGATAATTGTATTCATATTTAACAGCATCATTATTATCTTTTAAATATAGCTTTAAAAGAATTCTATCCATAAATCTTGATATAAAGCCCTTAACTTTTTCCTTACCTTTAATTAAAACCTTTTGTTCTCCTGTATGAGTATAGGCTGTTACTAGGTATGGAAGTGTTGGTGTTTTGCTTTCTATATTTATATCTGCATATCCGAAATTTCTGGCATATAAATACTTTAATGCTCCCTTAAGGCAAGATAGCTTTAATTCATATTCTTCTTTAGCTTCTTTTTTACTCTTATTAATTTCAATTATTCTTCCAGGTATGAATTCTTTTAAAGCATCTTTAAATATCTCTACCTTACAAGATTGTCCTGTTAATTTAATAAGGGAATAATCAAATAACTCATCATTTTCATAAAGTGTTTCTAAAAACTTCTTTATTATGTTATAAACATCACCTTTTATTAAGGTAGTTATCTCATATATGCTAAGTGAAATTTCTGGTGCTTCTTTTACAACTTGTAAACCACTTTTATTCACATAGGATAATTTCCACTTATCAAAGCTTATTGTGTTATCTTCTGAATTTTTAACTTCTTTAGGTGTTAACATAACATTTAGGATATCTGGATTTGCAAAAAATAGCTTTTTGACTTCTTCTGCTAAGTCAAATAAGAAATAATAGTTATTCCTTACCTTGCAATAATCTTCTTTGCTTCTAGTTTCATATAATTGAAACTTTGTAGGAATTATCTCTTCTACTTTTTCATATTCTTCATTTAAAGTCTCATACAATTCATTAATTCCAGACTTGTCTATAAATCTGAATATATCGATTTTAAATTCATCTATTATAGCTTTCTTTATATTTTCATCTCTCTTAGCTAAAGAATTTGCCATTAAAATCTTTATAAGCTGCATTATTCTAAAGGTAAGATTATTTCCACCAAAATCAGTATCTCCATTTTCATAAGATGTCTCTATGTCTAACTTATATGAAACTCTACTATTAGATATACTAAAGCTGCATCCTGAAAGATCCGTAGTCCCCCCTCCGCAGTCTATGATAAGAGCTTTATACCATTCTCCTTGAACATATTTTTTTCTTTCAATTAGTTCAGAAATTGTATTATATAGGACAGCAACACTTTCTTCTAATATGTTTTCACTTTTAACTGTATAATCACTTAATATATCCTTAAATAAAGTATGGAATTTATGTTTTTGCTTTGATGGACAGGATATATAAATATTCTTGAATTTACATTTAAACCTTTGTTCTGCTAAGGATATAACATATTCCAAATAAGCTTTTATGATATCTTTTCTTTTTATAAAGGTTGTTTTTTCATTAATATCGATTACCTTTTCACTTTTTTCAAAATCACTTATCCATCTCTTTATGTCATAAAATAGACTCATTCCATCATCCATATATCTCTTTTTAGATTCCATAATGGCATCATGTCCAAAGACGTATTCTATTTTATCTTCATTTATATGTTTAACCCCTACAATACTTGGTATAAGAGGTGTCATTTCTACATTCTCTTTAATTTCATTTATTATTTTAACGAATTTTACTTTATCCTCTTCATAATCTGCATATTCCTGATTTTCTGCTAAATCTTCATTTAACCCTGGGAATATTTCTTTATCTATATAAATACCCGCTGTTGTATTTGATGTTCCAAAATCAATTGCCAGCGGCATTGTTGTCTCATTTAACGGCTTTACTTCAAATTGTAATATAGGAAAACAATTAAAATTTATAGATGAATCCATAAAAGTTGTATTTCCTTCATAAATATCATAAAGCAGCTCTGAATCTTTTTCTGAAAAAAATAAAAGACTATAATGCTTGCTTTCAGATTCTTTTGCTTCTACATTTTTATTCTTTATTAGAAAATACTTGTCTTTATTATTTTGTGTTATCTTTTTTATGTTAAATATACTGCATACTTTAAAGTTATTGTCTACCAAAAGTACGTTGCTTTCTTCTAAATTTTCATTGCTATTTAAAACATAATTATCATAAACCTCAAGAGCTAAATCCTCATAAAGGGTTATCTTTCCTGGATAATCTATGTTTTTAGTAGTAATTATATTTTTCTTACTTCTCTTTAAAAAACTCTCAATTTTCTCAAGGCCGTCAATCATGTAATGATTTATAAGCCTGCTGTCTTTTTCGCCTCTATATTTCATTATGAGTCTTATAAGCTCCTCTTTATCAAGAGGATTGACTATGCTCTTTACTAACTTTTCTTTATTACATATTTCTCTTAATTGGAATGTAGTCATGAGCCTTAAATCTTTTTCTTTATATTTAGTTTTTTCCTTTTCTTCTTCATTTACTTTATGTAACTTGTATGAATATAAACTCATATTATCCCCCTAAATTCTTAGTTACTTTTATTCAACCATAACTATTTCATCCATTATCATAGTATTATTAAGTCCTAAAATTCCAAAATGCCGATTCCAAAAGATTAGTGGCTTCATATCTATGGGTACAAATGTATCTACTATAACATCAACTTTATTTTGAAGTTTTTTGTTCCATACTTCATCTAAATAAATATACATATCTTTTGGCTTTTCCTTATTTGAATAAACTATGCTATTTTTAAATACTTCTCTTAAAATCTTGTTAAATAACTGAAGGGATACTCCTGTACTATATAAAGTGATAAGCCCATTTAATAAAGTATCACACTCTTCTTTTTCAAAGTAATGTATCTTATTAGCTAATTCTTCTCCAAATACCTTATTCACTATATCCTTCATTAAAAACTTCTTATAAACTTCTGTTTTACACAATCCTCTTTTAAGATCTAACTCTCCCAAATAATGTAATAAAATATCTAGAAGTACTTCCCTAAGTTCCTTACTTTCCTCAACATTAATGTTAAATAAATCTTTAAAAATCTCATAAAATCTGTAACACTCATTTACTTCCACAATATTGTCTTCTGGTAATGATGCAGTATTAAGCTCATCAAAAGCAATTTCCATATAAGGACTGCATATTTTAGCTGGCACAAATTTTATTCTTTTTCTATTTATTTTTTGTTGATCCGCCTTTAATAATATATCCCAAATATATTTCATATTAATCTTCCTTCACATTTATATTCTGGATAAATTAATTGAACTTCTGATACTAAAAAGCTTAAAATGTCTTTATTTAAATAATTGTCTTTATCTCTTGGTTCAAAATACAAAGTAAGAACTCTCTTTACATTTTCATCTCTTAGTTCATCAATTATAAAATCATTTACTTCATAGCTCTCTTTAACTTCTTCTTTGCAAATTTCCTCTAATTTTACATTATTAAATTTTAAATATTCGGATGCTTTATAGGAGTTTATAACTCTTGCAAGTTCTGTTTTTGTCTTTATTGTGTATGGTTTTTCAAATGAGAGTTTATTAGAAAAATTCACATTAACTTCATTAGTTATAAGTTCATATTCATATTGATAAATTTTGATTTTATTATAATTTATAACACTCCATAAATTCCAAGACACTGCTTCATCTATTTTAGAAGATATTACTACTGATTCATTTGTTAACATAATATAGTTAATATCTACATTTTCAGAATCAACTAAGTATCCATTTTTTTCTCCTTCTTTTAAAATTGAAATGTTATGTTCATAATTAATTTTATCTACACATGGTGTTGGAAAACCGCTGCATTTTAATTTCAACTCTTTTATATTCCAAAGAGGTACCATGTCATATTCTATGTATTTGCTGTACTCTCCAAAATCCACTTCAATTTTAATTATATTTTCATCATTTCCGATTTTATCTTTACATCCTGCTAAAACTACATCTGCAATTTTATGAATATATGGATTATTAATGGTTGTCCATCTTATGTTGCTATTTATAAAGCTTTTATATAATTTACTTACTTTGTCTGTATATTCTTTATTCTCAAATACGTTGAAATAAGCTTCATGAACTTTCCTATCTGTTTCTATAATTCCTTTTATTTTAAGATTACTATTAATAAATTCCTTGAAAATCGAATAATCGCATTTAAGAAAAATCTTGAACATATTTTTAGATTCTTTATTTTCAATCAATTCTATAATCTCTTTTGTATCATATACCTGTTCTTCAATATCCTCTGATAAGATTGGATATAAAAAATCGTCAGTTAAGTCCATCTTTTCTCTTTTTACTATTGTTGAATAAATATTGTATTTTTCTTTTGCATATTGAATCTCACTAAATACTCTTTGTTCTAAGTCATTAAATCTATCTTCAGTGTATTGCTCTAAAGAATTAAATACACTACTCATTATTTTTTTTAGCAATACCCTATCCTCTAAGTCTTTAATTTCATTTAACTTCTCATAAAGTTTACTATCCATCTTATCACCTTGCTTTACTCTCTTATTATGTTTACTTTCCTTGTCCCATAGATTTTTCTACTATAGCTAATTTTTCATCTACCTTTGAGGCTTCATCTGCCATACCTAATTGGTTATATATATCCTTTGCTAAAAGATATAATACCTTAGCAGAATTAGCATCACCAGAAACATATCTTTTATTTGCCTCTTGTGAATATTGGTCTGCTTCTCTCTTTTTATCTGACACATCATTTATCTTTTTATCCATGAGCGTTATTTTTTCTTGTAATTCATTGGCCAAGCTATGTGAATTTATACTTTCAAAGGCCTCTTTAGCTAATGCATAGTACATTTTTGCGCTTACGTAATCTCCTGCTACATATTTTAAATCTCCATTTTTTCTAAGATCTATGGCTTTATTTTGTAATTCTTCTGCTGCTTTTTTCTCCGCTGCAGCATTTTTTGCATTCTCTTCTTCTTGTTTTTTGCCATCTTCCTTAGCCTTACTTGCAGCATCTTCAGCTTGCTTTTTATCTGCTGCTTCTTTATCCTTATCTGCTTTTTCTTTCTCTGCACCTGCTGACTTCTGATCATATATTTTTTGTAACTTATCCATAGCCTCTTTTTTCTCATCTTTTAAATAATAATCTAAAGCTAATTTTTTAGCTTCCAGATAATTAGCTTCTGCTGCCGCTGAGTCACCACCTTCTAGATGTTTATCACCTAAGACTAAAAGATCTGCTACTGTAATACAATTTTTGACTATATTTATTTTTTTAAATATATATTCTCTACCTACACTGCCAGCATCACCTGCTTTTTCTAAAGCAAGTATATACTTATCTAAAGCATCTTCATATTTCTTTTTCTCTAGATTTTTATCAGCTTCCATGATTATTTCTGTATACTTATAGTCTTCATCTAAAGTCTTACTATCATTTTTAAGCTTATATTTTTTAGCTATATCTAAAGCTTTTTTATATTCTTCATTTGCTCTTTGAATATTTCCATCTTTCATATAATCTTGTGCATTTGCTTTACATTCACTCATAGTTGCAATATTATTAAGCTTTTGATGTCTCTTAACATTAAATGCTACAAGTCCTATTGTGATAATCAAAAGTATTGGTATAGCAGTTAATATAACCTTTTTTATTCTCTCTTTTTGTTTTGGATTTATATAAGCTTTTTCTACAAAGGTTAATGCCAAGGTATAATTTTCTAATTTCTTCGGCTGCCTTGATAAAATCATATCTTCTATATTATCTGTTACATCTTTTGGTTCCTTTGCTCCTTCTAGAGCGTCTTCCATTTCTTTATCATCACAATTTTCCCATATTCCTTTTGTAAGAAGTGCAAATACATCGCCATCTGAAAGCTTTATTTTCTTTGATACATATATATTACTTAAATCATTTTTACCTAAATAAGATGAAAGATTATTTCTTTCAGCATGCTTTGATATTTTATCTAATGGAATAATTTCTTTATCTACTAATTCCTGAGTTAAAGATTGATCTTTACTTTTTAATCTTAAATATCCATCTTTAAATAAATAAAATCTAGTATTACCAATAATAGAATAGATTAATTTACTATAGTTTGTTATAACTACTGTAATTGATGCCTTTAATCTTACATATTTGCTGCTTAATATTAATTCCTCATTTACACTTTTTAAATATTTTTTTATGATAAATTTGTTCATAGTTGGCTTTGCTGTAAAATTTCTTATAAAGGCTGTTACTGCTATTTTGGCACTTTCTAGTTCCTTATCATCATCTATTCCATCTGCCATTACATAACATGCATAATCATCTAATTCAATAAATGCAAAATAATCTTTATTTTGTAGAAAAGCTCCCTCTTCTGATATAAAATTTGTTTTAAATTTTGAATTTAGCTTTCTCATCTTCCTCATCCTAACTTGGTTTTAATTCGTTAAAATTCTTTCTTGTTTTTGTTATCAAAATATTTCATAAGTATTATGCTGCCATTACAATTATTGAACTTATTATTGTTTTTAATTTTTTCTATTGTCTCTTCACATATATCATCTAAAGATATGTTATTTTCTTCTAACATATCTTCAATTTCTATCCATCTTAAGCTTTCATATATTCCTTTACTCATGAGTACAATTATGTCATTTTTATGTAGCTTAATTGGGGTATCAGAAATCTCAATATCTCTAAAGGATTCTTGTCCAAGATAATATAGAAGCTTTTTTTCTTTTAGTGCATATACTGCTTCAGATTTTTGGAGTTTTCCTTTATAGTACTCTCTTTTAGCTACTTCATTAATAGAATGTCCTTCGCTTAATTTGATAAGTTCTTTATTTCTAAAAATAGCAAGCATACAATCTCCAACTAATGCGTAATATAATAAATCATCAATTACTACTGCACTTAATACACTAGCTCCACCTTTATCTTTTTCAACTCTCTTTATTATTTCATGATTAGCTTTATTGAAAGCTTTTTTAAAGAAGTATACTATCTTTTCTTTGCTGCCTTCTTCTAAAAACATTTTAGTTATTGTTTTAGCTGCTACAATACTTGAAATTCTTCCTGCTTCATTTTTCCCAAGTCCGTCAGCTAAAACTGCTAATGTTCCATAAGGCGCATATGCTACATCTACATAGTCTTCTTGAATTTCTTCATACCCAATGCTTACTTTTTTCGCAACTTCTAAATTTTTTTTATTTATTTTATTTAATAAAATTTTTCTTATGATTAATAAAATTATTAGTAAAATTCCTAATAAAAATATAAATTCTATTTTTGTGTATTTATTAATATTTAGCATATATCATACACCTACTCATTATCTTCCCATTCAAAATGCTCTCCACAAAAAGGTACAAATAAGAATTTACTTTTCCCAAGTTCAATTACATCATATGCGGAGAGTTCCGTTGGCATATATGCAGGTTCTCCATTTAAATAGGCTATACCTGAAGAGTCTCCCGGTAACAAAACATTGTTCTTCTTTTGGGATCATATACTACTATTGCATGATTTCTACTTGCAATGTGATTGTCACCTATTATTTGAATATCCATATCATCAGCTCTTCCTATAAAATTCTTGCCACTCTTTATTTTATAGTCTTTACCTACTCTCGTACCTTCAATGCATACAAGCCATCCACATACAGGCTCCACTTCTTGATATAAAAGATTTGTTTCTATATTCATATTTTCTTGAATAACTTCTTGTTTATTTTCTTTTTTGCAGTATCTATGTTGCAATATGGGCATATATTACCATAACGTCTTTCGCTAAACATATGACCATTTTGACATCTAATAAGCCCCATATATCTCACTCCATTTCCTTTAATTTAAAGTTTAACTAATATTAACTGCTGCTATATTATTTAAGCAAAAGTTTAACTTTAAAAATGAATAGAATATCTCCTTTTTTTAATTCACAGGGAGTATCCTTTACAATTCTATATTTTTTCCCATCATCTACTTTTTGGATGCTGACTTCACTTGTAGTCGATAAATCTTCTATGTACCATCTGCCAGCAGCATAGTTTAAAACAGCATGTTTATCCTCAATTAATGTTGAATATATGGATAAATTCAAGTCTATAAAAACATCATTATCTACTGTATTTTTCCCTATGAGAAATGAAACTCTTTCACCTATATCCCATCTTCTTACAATCTCATTTTCTTCATTAACTAGTTCAATAGTGCTTATTTTATTTTCATCCTCTATCACTTCTGTTCTATGTAATCTATTGTATAAATTTACAAAACACAATACCCCCAAAGTTATAGCAATAACTATAATTATTCCTTTTAAATATATAGATTCTATTGTAATATAGCCAATTACACATATTAGTGCAGTTATGGCACCTATGAACATATTAATTAGCTGCACGGTTACTGTTAATTTGTTATTAAAATTTATATTGTTATTATTTCGATTCAAAGTAACTCACTCCATTACTTCTTTTTTATGCTAAAAAAACTATCAAACATATTGCTTGTATCTATTGGATTCTTTTTTGATTTAGCTTGTCTTTATCGATATCATTTGTATTTGCATCGAAGCCAAAAAAGCTTTCAAAATATTTATTTAAATTCTCTATACCATCACTTTTGTCTCTATATGTTTTTTTATCATTTTTTGATTTATTATCATTATTATTGCTTGTTTTTTTACTGTTATTTTGATTAAAGTTAGATAACTTTTTGTCATATTCTTTCCTTGAATCTTCATCGCTTAAAACCTGATATGCTTCATTTATATCTTGAAATTTTCTTAAAGCATTCTCATCGCCTCTATTTTTATCTGGATGATACTTTTTAGCTAAAGTTCTAAAAGCCTTTTTGATTTCATCTTTAGTTGCAGTTACTTGTATTTCCAATACTTTGTAATAGTCTTTCATATTACACCTCAGTTTTTTATTTTTGATAGCAAAAGATTTTTCTCTTGAAAAAATCTAATTTATTTTCAAGAGAAAAATCAATTATAGTCTTTTAATATTAAGCGCTATATCCACCTTCTATAGTCACTAAGCTTAACTTGTCCTTCTTTTGTCTTACTATAAGTTCAAATGTACCGATACCTTCAGTATCTCCAAAATGTTCTTTATAATCTACTACAAAAGCATTTGGATAAGTTATTTTTCTTATTACCTGATCAGCAGAAATTACTTCTACAGTAAGCTTTCTGTAACAATCTGCTTTTTCTGCTGGTACTAATGACCAAGTTCCCATTTTTCTTGTACTATCAAATGGATCTCCATCAACAGCAGTTAATATTTTACCGCTTATAATCATTGTGCTTCCTACATCTTTTGAACGAGCATTTGTATCTTCTGGAGTGTCTGTTATAAGCTTTACATTTTGAACGCTTTCTATACTAAGATCAATTGTTTCTGCACCTTCAATTTTAACTTTAAATCCCATTTTTTCATGTCCTCCCTATCTTATTTTTTATTCTCCGAATCCACCTTCAAATTTAACTTTAGCAGTTTTGTCTTTCTTTTGTTTAACATATAGTTTAAATGTACCTACACCTTCTCCATCACCATAATGCTCTTCGTAGTTAACTACAAAGGCATTAGGTAAAGTAAGTTGTCTTACTACCTGTGAAGCAGAAATAACATCTACTTGTACATTTCTATAACAATCTGCTTTTTCAGCAGGTACAAGTGACCATTGTGCTAATTTAATAGTCCCATCTGCTGCCTCTCCGCCTACTGGTGTTAATATTTTACCAGTAATAGCTAATGATGTTCCTAAATCTGTTGAACGCGCATTAGAATCATCTGGAGTATCTGTTTTAAATTCTACAGTTAAAACACTTTCAATATTTAAATTGATACTTTCTGCACCTTCAACTTTTACTCTAAATCCCATTTTTTTGTCCTCCCTTTAATTTTTATTTATAATTAAAATAGATATTATTGATACCTATTAAAATTAACTAGCATCGCTGCGTGTAATTTCCACTTCTAAGTTCTTAACATTACCATTAAATACAAGGTCAATATTACATGTTCCATTCTTATCGTTTATTATAAAGTTAATATCATCCCCATCTTGTATAATGGCATTTATATGCTCTTTATGTGCCATCCATTTGCTCTTGACACTATTTGGATTATTACTAAAGAATTTAACAATATTATCCTCTTTAAAATCATTAGTATAGAATCTTAGCATTCTTTCTATATAAGTTGTTACTAATGTTTTATAGATTGATTCAAAATCATTTTCTGTGGCTTGCAAACTTCTCGCTTTGTATACGGTTATTTGCTTTATCTCTTTTCCTTGTAATTGCGCATTTTCTGATGAAAAAACAAATCCAAAGTTTTTTCTGTTTATTGAATTTTTAATTTCATTAGTAAAGCCTGATATTTCTTTTGCTAGCGTTGTTGTGACTCTTAGTGCATTGTCAGAGGATTCTATATCAAATCTAACTCCTGGATATTCACTAAACACGTCACCATAATATTCTCTTAAGAAATCTGGACATTGGTATGCAGCTGTAATTCCTGCTGCTATATATGAACTTCCAATATAAACCCCTTCTATCCAAAGTTTAAGAATATCTTCTTTTTCTTTAGATAATTCTGCAGAGCCATTTTCTGAAAAGATCATTCTCTTATCTAAAATTACTCCTGATTTTTCTTTTGGAATAACTGTAAAATTAGGTATACATGGAATTGCAAATTCACTATAAGTGTTACGTAATAAAGGCGCACATTTATCCATAAATTTATCAATCCCAGCTGTTGCCACATGATTAAATGTGGTATCTTCTCTTGGTTCAAAACTAAAAAAGATTTGCATACGATATTTCTGAACTACATCTAAAAGCATTGATAAATCTTCCATAGTATTTGAATCTGTCTTTTCAACTTTCTTATTTGCTTTAAATCTTTCTCTTTTAACTTTATTCTTTGCTTGTGCTTCAAGTTCAATAGATGGCACAATACCAAACCAAATTGCATTGGTAAAATCATTTTTATCATTTACTGAACTTAAATAAGTTTTTAATCTTGGCAAATTATTAGAACTAACTAATCTATTAAGCTTTGTATTTGTAACTAATAAAGAAGGTTTCATCCCTTTATTCTTTGTCTGATATTGATCAAAGAACATCTTTACTCCTAAAATCTTCTCAATTAAAGGTTTAACTGTTTTAATAAAATCATCTTTAGAGTTCTTATAAAATTCTAGATAAGTATTATAATTTTCTACTTCTACAGCTAGATCAATTGAGCTTTCCATAGTTGAAGTTAAAGGACAAAATGTTCTTACAACTAAACTCTTTACATAATCAGATTTAACTTCATTAAGAGCATCATAGTCATCTTCAAAAGCTTCTATTAATCCTAAATTTGCATTGTCATCTATCGCAACTAAGGAAGTTTCTTCTGGCTTTGGAGCTTCTAAAACTTTTAGTTCTCCATTTTCTCCCATGCTTAAAACACCTATTTGCAATGGTACATCAGTATTTTTTTCACTATCTGCTCCAAGAAGAAGTCTTGTCTTTATATCTTCAATTGCTAATGGAAGCATTGCCATAATATTGTTGTAATTTCCACTAGCTTCTTCAAACATATCATTAAGCTTGTCCCCTAAATCCAATTTACTTGGATCTTCATCATCTAAAGCTTCATACTTACTGTAATTATATTGAATTTCTTTTCTAGATTGTTTTATATCGTCCATAACTTTTTTTGGTGATATCATATCTAATAAATTTTCAAATTTAAAATCTACATTTGCTATTCCTTGTGCTCTTTTTGTATCAATTAAAGTGAACAGCATCTTTAAGAAATCATTTGATTGATTAATCGGAATTTCTGTTACATGTCCATCTGGAATATTTTCTGGTTTTTTTAATGTATACATAACCTTTTGGTTATTTGCATTGTAGAAGGAATACACAACTGGGGCAAATTTCTCTAAAAATTCATCAAAGCTATTAACTAAAAGAAGTTCGTTAATTTCCTTTATTTTGTCATCATTTAAACTATTTAAATCCTTTGTATCTCCTACAACTGAAATTAAATCTAACCTTTCCGGATTTATTTCCTCAAATAAAATTGTTCTGTTAGTTTGTTGAATAACATCCACTTTTCTAACCCCTCCTAAAAATATTGTATTTCAAATTATATTTGTTTTATTTTTTATAAAATTATAATTTTTAAAATTACATTTTTATTAATTTTTCTTTAAAATTTCAGGTACTTTAGGTTGATAAGAATAATAAAATGATGCATTAGAATTTGCTAATTTTGCAATCTTTCTTGTAGCATTAGCTATTGATCTTAAAATTTTTTCTTTGATCATAACTTTCTTTCCCTTCCTTTAATGCTGGTATTATTGTAAGAATTGATATTGCTAATATTGTTAAACTAATTACAAATGTTATATCTATTGAAATGTAATTAGTGTAAAATCCTATACTTATAAGTACATCTATTACTGAAATTATTATTCTGCTCATTTTTTTAAATTTTTTCTTTTCATCTAATGATAATGGATTATTTTTATGTTCTACTGGTGATACTCTATAAATAACTAATGTTGAAACTATTACAAAAATCATTCCTAAAATTGTTTTATACTTATCGAGTAGTAAGTAATTTATTAAAAGTTCACTTAAATATATTAATATAGTTATTATCAAGCATCCGCCGAAGCTTTCAGCATGATATCCTCCTGTACATGATCTTAAAATTATAAAAGTTGAAATAAACAATAAAGTTAAAATGACTTTGTTCAACATAATTCCCAAAATTAATAAGAGCATTGTAATAATTAATGTTGATATAATAATCTGAAATCCATATATATAAATATCTCTATCTTCTATCTCTATTATTTTATTTTTTACTAAAATGAAAGTTATGTCTTCAGCAAAATGTTCTAGCAAATTTATTCACCTCTTTTGGACAAAATTATAGCATATTTTTTTCAATTTTATTCCTTTCCTTACTCAATAGCGTAATTTTGCTACCGAATAGTATTTTTTGATATTAATTTACATAAAATATAAAAGAAGACAATTCAAAACGAATTTTACCTCGTTTTAAATGTCTTCTTTTATATAATTAAAATAAATTTAATACACTTCTATTGTTTAGATCAATTTCATCAATATTTTTATTGTAAATATATTATCTTTATAAAAATATTCTACAAAGCCATCATATTTTTCTGCTATATTATTTATTATCTTAACTCCCAATCCATGATTCTTTTTATCTTTTTTAGTACTTTGAAATTTTTTCATTGTACTTATAGGGTTTGTCTTAGCTGAATTAGAAATTGAAATGAGCAAATAGTCTTTATATGGATTTATTCTTACATCTATTCTTTTTTTATCTTCATTATTAATCTCTCTAGAAGCTTCTATTGCATTATCAATAATATTGCTTAATACAGATAATAGATCTATAGATTTTATCTTTATTTCCTTTGGTATGTTGGCTTTTACATCTATATTAATATTATATTCTTCTGCTAAAATACTTTTTTGATTTAATATAGCATCAACTATATCATTTCCACTTCTTATTAGAATTGAATCTAAAACTACAACATTATTTATACTTTCTATATATTCTATTCCTTCCTGTATTTTATTATTTTTAATTAAAGATAAAGTACAAATAATATGATTTTTAAAATCATGTCTAAGCTTACGAGTTTCATTATATAATTCCTCTTTTTCTAAGTAGTGTTTTTCCATTATTTCACTTTTCAATTCAATTATTTTATATTCTTGTTCTTTTTCATAATACTTACCTAATTTAAGAAAAATATAATTAATAAAAATAGTTATAATTAAAATTCCAACAGAGCATACTATAAAATATATAGATTTATCAAAATAATATTGCGACATAGCTCCAATTTTACCTATTAATGTCAAAATAATGAATAGTATAGAAAATATAGTTAAAACCATATACCAATATTCTAATGGAATATCTAAATTGGCTTTATCAACAAAATAACAAATCATTTTTAATATAATAAACACTAACATTTTGCAAAGACATACTAAAAATACTCTAGACCAATTTTCTTCAAAAAGCATTTTTTGTAAGTCTATTTTCATAACTATCATTAATATATTGGCTACAACTATATCACTTAAAATCATTACTATAACTGCAATTATTGTAAATATTATTTTATTTTTTAAAGTTCCTTCATATAAAATTACAACCAAAAGTATTAAAACACTAATAGATAAAATTAGTTTACTAATAGAAAAGTATGTCATATTAGTTGAATAATATATAACCATAGAATATAAAATAATTATTCCTGTATATATGCATTTATTAGCTATTTTTTTATTAAAGATATTAGAAAAGAAATTAAAAAATATAATACTTTCACATAATCCAAATGAGAACTCCATTAATTTACTTACTAAAATATCCATAATCTTTACTCTGCATATAATGTAAATGCTCTTTTTATGTCATTTACTCTATATCTACTTATTGGTAATTTTTCTTTATTATCTAGCATTATATCTAATTTGTTGATGCTAAATACATATTTAAGATTAACCATACAAGATCTATGTACTAGAATAAAACTTTTGCCATCAAATTCATTGATTAAACTATTAAATTGAGTATTTAATAATTTGTATTTTACATTAAAAGTTTTTAAATATACTTTTCTATTTATGCACTCAATATATATAATATCATTTAAATATAATTTAACTTTTCCAAAATCAGTATTAAAGACATACTGTTTTTCTTTAACTTTTTCAATGGAATTAACAGCAGAAGTAAACACCTCAACTAGTTCTTCGTCCACCTTTTGCTTTCTTAAAAATCTAAATGGGTTATACTTAAAAGATTCATAAACCAATTCATCCATAGATGTTAAGAATATTATAATAATTTCCTTATTATATTTTCTTACTAAGTTAGCTATTTCAAATCCATTTATTTCTGGCATATCTATGTCTAAAAATAATATATCAAAATGTTCAGCATTTGTAATTTCTACTAACAATTCATTCCCATTAATAAACTTTTTTATATCTATATCTTCATATAATTTATGAGCTATTTTTTTTATCTTATTATACATACATTCCAAAATTATTTTTTCATCATCACAAATAGCTATTTTAACCATATATCCTCCGTATTTCTCCTTATCCTCTAATTAAATACAATAAATTCTTGCAGTTATTATTGTTTTATTTGTGAAATAATAGAATAATTATACTTATATGTATATTATATATAAATTTTAATTTTATTTCTAGTTAAATTTAAATAATAATGCTTGTTTACATTCAACATAAATAACTTCATATCTATTTATTTCTTATTGAAATATCTATATATTTTCTATATTTTATTGTATGAATTACACAATATACATAACATAAATCTCACCTAACCTTCACACAATATTTAACGAGGTGATTTATTTGAAGAGAAAAACAATACTCGCAAGTTCATTTTTATGCTTAATGTTATTTGGCAGCAAAGTTCATGCTCAACCTATATCCTATACAGTAGCTCCTGGAGATTCCATGTGGAAAATTGCAGTAAAATATGAAATTGGAATAAGTGAAATTATATCTGCTAATCCTCAAATTAGCAATCCCGACTTAATCTATCCAGGACAAAAAATAACAGTTCCAAACATACAGGATGTTAAAACCGCCGAAAACAGAGTAATTACTTTAGTAAATGCCGAAAGAGCTAAAGCTGGACTTTCACCTTTAAAAGCAAATTGGCAGCTTTCTAGAATTGCCAGATATAAATCACAGGATATGATAGATAAAGGATATTTTTCACATACATCTCCTACTTATGGTTCACCATTTACAATGATACAATCCTTTGGATTAAACTTCTCTGCTGCAGGTGAAAACATCGCAATGGGTCAACAAACACCTGAACAGGTTATGACAGCATGGATGAATTCACCAGGACACAGAAGTAATATACTAAGCCCTGCATACAGCGAAATAGGTGTAGGACTTGCAAAAAGCCCTAGTGGAGTTTGCTACTGGACTCAAATGTTTATAAAACCTTATTAGTTCAAAATTTCAGCTTTTATCTCTATGTAATCATGTTTAGCTTCGAATGATATTTTTATAAACTAAAAATATCATTCGAAGCTTTCCAAAGGTTATTCTTTTCTTTTATTATCTCCTCCACTAATATAGGTATTCCTTTTTTTATCTTTTCTTCATTAACTGTAGCTATACCTATTCTTATCAGTTTGTCACCATTAAAATTAAATAGATAGTTATCCTTGATGTTTTTAATCCTAACATTTCTCATTCGTAAGTTATTAACTAAGTTTTCTAAACTTATATTGTTATCTATATCAACACTTGCAAAGAAGCCTGATGACGGTATGTTCCATGTTCCACTATTTTTATCTATAGATAGTATTACATCTTTTAAACAATTCATTCTTTCTGTGTAGAGTTTTTTTATCTTTCTTATATGCATGTCAAACATTCCACTTTTAATATATATTTCTAATGCTCCTTGTGAAAGTACTGATGTACTTATATCTGCGCAGGATTTGTACTTAGAAAATATGTTAGTTAACATTTTAGGCAATACCAAAGCTGCAATCCTAAGTCCAGGCAAAAATACTTTAGAATAACTTTTTAAATATATAACTCTGCAATTGTCATCATAAGAGTAAATAGGATCTACTTTGCTATTAATATCTAAATCTCCTAAATAATCATCTTCTACTATATAAACATCATATCTTTCAGCTAGTTTTAATATTTGCTTCTTTTCTTCTGATGAATAGGATCCTCCTGTAGGATTATGAAATCTAGGAATTGTGTAAAAAAACTTTATATTTCCATTCTTAAAAATCCTTTCTAGATCACTAAAGTCTAATCCTTTATAGGTCCTTCTAATCCCAATTGCCGTGACTCCATTATATTCAAGAGATTTTAATACACCATAGTAGGTAGGTTGTTCTACAAGTACATTTTTCTTACCATTAGGAAATGGCAATGTACTCAATATATTAATCGCCTGTTGTGAACCACTGGTTATAAATATTTTATCTTCATCGGTGAATACTTGATATTTTTGAAATTCCTTTGATAAAACTTTTAATAATGGCTGCAAACCTTGAGGATTAGAATAATTAAAAAGACTATCTTTATATATATTTATCGCTTGATTTAAACAATGCTGAAACTCTATATAAGGTAATGCATTGCTATCTGGTGATGCTTCTGAAAAGTTTATTATATTATTGTTATAATTACTATCAGCATTCATATTATTGGGCACTAAATAATAGCCACTTTGTGGTACAGCATATATCATATGATTTTCTTCAAGTTCATCATAAGCTCTAATTACTGTTGCCTTGCTGCAAGCAAAAAATTTGCATAATTCCCTTATAGAAGGCAGCTTTTCACCAGGTTTTATTTTTCCATCAAGTATCTGATTATTTATAAAGTCCAATATTAATTTGTATTTAGCCAAAACATATCACCTCATTCTGTACTGGTACACTTTAATATTCTTATTATTGTTTAAACTAAAAATTACAAATATACTATAACTGTACCATAAAACTTAGCAAAATCAATCTATTATTTTGAGGAGGTGCCTTCATGTTTAAGGAATATAAATGTGATCAATTTACAATATACACAGATAGAAAGAAGGTTAATACAGAAGCCGTGTGTTCCTTTCTATCAAAATCTTACTGGGCAAATACTAGAGATAAAGACACTATTTTACGCTCAATAGAAAATTCATTATGCTTTAGTCTATTCAAGGAAAATACTCAGGTTGGTTTTGCAAGAATTGTTACAGATTATGCAACCTTTGCATATTTATGTGATGTATATATTGATGAAAATTATAGAGGCCTAGGACTTGGAAAATGGATGATGGAATGCATTGTAAATCATGATGAAATTAAAGGTGTTAAAAGAACAATGCTAGCAACTAGCACTGCACATGGACTTTATAAAAAATATGGCTTTTATGCTATATCTAATCCTGAATTATATATGATTCTAAATAGACAAATATAGATAAAAAGCTCATAAGCTAAAGATTTTTTCCTTAGCTTATGAGCTTAATTTTGCTTATTTACAGCCTTGTAACATTACATCTAGAATTATATCGTCAGTATTTGCCATACCTTCATTTGATACTCTTCCTAAGTTTTGTATTGTCTTTTCTACTGAATCATCAAGTATACCATCTCTTGAAGGTATAAATACATTTTTATTTGCCATTTTAGCTGCATCCACTGCTGCATTTACTGATATAGCTAACTTATAGGAACATCCGATTTTAGCTCCATCACATATCATTCCGCTTATACCAGCTATCATGTTTTTAATAGCTCCGCCTATTTGCTCAAGAGTTCCACCTAAAAGATATGATAGTCCTGCACTAGCCCCTACTCCAGCAGCAACTCCACATCCACAAACTGGTGATAATGATCCTGTGTAGCTTTTTATATATACAGTAACTAAATGGCTTAAGGTTACCGCTCTAACTATTTTTTCATTGTCTATATTCATTCCTTCTCCAATAATAGCTATAGGTAATATAGCAACTAATCCGTGATTTCCGCTACCTGCACTGCTCATTACTGGTAATGGGTGTCCTGCCATTCTTGCTTCTGAAGCAGCTGAAGTAATTGCCTTAGCATTCTGCTCTAAATCCTCTTTTTCACTTTTTAACATATTTCCAAGTCCGATACCTAGATTGTATTTTAAGTCGTCATCAGCAATTCTTTTGTTCATAACAATTCCTTCGTTTATGAACTTAATTTTCTCAAACTCTATAGTATCAACAAATTCTTTTAAATCAGCAATAGTAAATTCTCTAATTCTATCTCTTAAAGATGGTTTTGCAGCTTCCTCTTTATCATCTTGGGCTGAGATACATTGTCCATTTTGCTCAAGCAGCACTACATTTAAGTGAGTCTTTTTAATAATTACTCTTGAAGTATTGTTTTTACCTTTTGTAATTACTTCAATATAAAGACCTGTAACATCCTTTTTTAAATCTAGATTTATCATATTTTTTCCCATTAGCTTAAGGGCTTCTTCTAAGCTTTCATTTGTCACCTCTTTTAACACTTCAAGCTTATATTCTGATTTTCCTACGACTAATGCTAAAGCTGCAGCAACTACTATTCCCTTCTCATTCGTTCCTGGTATGCCTACTTCTTTACCATTCTTTAATACATTACGGTCAACTAATATATCTAATGTTTCCACTTCTTCTTCTAATAATTCTTTAGCCTTTGCAACTGCATATGCAACTGCAGTTGGTTCTGTACATCCAAGTGCTGGAACAACCTGATCCTTTAATATGCTTACTAATAATTCATTGTTTTTCATCTGTTATTACCTCCTAGATTTTATCTATAATTATTAATAAGCAAATATCATGCCAATGATTTTACGGCCTAACTACGTAGATTACCTTCTTATTTTTCTCAAAAATAAGAATTATATTTATGAAAACATTGGAATTCCACTTTATAACCGTTTACACCCTACTTCAACGCTTTTCTCAAAAATGATAATTAATTATTATTTTTGAGAAAAATGCATGTATACTCTTATTCCTCAAGCTTACGATATAGTGTAGCTGGACTTATTCCTAATTTTTTAGCGATTATTTTTTTTGCATCAGTATCAGCACCATAACGATCAATTAATTTACTGATTATCTGCTTTTCGTATTCTGCCACCATCTCTTTTAATCCTTTTTCAATTAAAGGGATATCTTCATCGCTAGTCATTCTTTTAATTATGGTGTCCAGCGTAATATATTTTTCTTTTTCAAAGTTGATAGCATATTCTATTAAATTCTGTAATTCTCTTACATTACCTGGCCAAGAATAAGACATTAAAGCATTTTTAGCGCCGTCAGTAAAGCCTTCGATGTTTTTTTCATATATTCTGTTGTACCTATTTAAAAAATACATTGAGAGTTCTAATACATCATATCCTCTTTCTCTTAACGAAGGTATAGTAATAGGAATTACATTTAATCTGTAGAATAAGTCCTGTCTGAACTCTCCCGTCTCTACCATTTTGTATAAATTCTTATTTGTAGCTGCAACAATTCTTGGGTTAACCTTAATAGTATTTAACCCTCCCACTCTTACAATTTCTTTTTCCTCAAGCACTCTAAGTAACTTAACCTGCATATGAAGAGGCAAGTCACCTATCTCATCTAAAAAGATAGTTCCATCCTTTGCGATTTCAAATTTACCCATCTTACCGCTGCTGCTGGCACCTGTAAATGCACCTTTTTCATATCCAAAAAGCTCACTTTCCACAAGGCTATCTGGTATTGCACCGCAGTTTATTGGCATAAAGATTTCATTTTTTCTATCACTTTCAAAATGAATCGCCCTAGCAAAAAGCTCCTTACCTGTACCACTTTCCCCTAATAATAAAACTGGCACATTTTGCTTTGAAATAAGTCTCACCTGTTCTTTAACTTGAGAAAATGCAGGACTGTCTCCTATAATGTTTTCAAAAGTAAATAGTGAATGTTTTTCACTTGCTTTCAAAACAGACTGCTGTAATTTATTAAAATCCTTAAAGGTTATAACTGCACCGGAAATCTTTTCATTAACTTCAATAGCTTTTATTGATAAGAGAAACACATATCTATAATTATTATAACTAATAGATACTTGCTCTTCTTCTATGCAATAGTTTGTCTTCTTAAACTTATCAATTATTTTGTCATGAAGTATTTCATTTATGTTTTTACCTACTATTCCAAAATCTTTTAGTCTAAATTTTTCTTTGATATATTTATTTATACTAAGTATTTTATTTTCATCATCTATGATTATAATACCTTCATTTACAGAGTCAATTACCGTTAGTAATTCTTTTGATTTATACTCTAGTTTATTATTGATGCTTTTCTCTCTGATTCTTGAAGAAATAAATTCACTTAATCTCTTATCAAAATCTGTATAGCTATCTTTTTTCTCCAGAAAGGTCTTCTTTTGCCTTTCATCAAAAATAATCATTCCAATAACGCCTTCAACTCTGTCATCTATAATTATAGGAAAACAGACTTCTGCTTTTTCATCGCAAACTCCTCTTATATCACAAGTAGTACATTCACTGCAAATTGTAGGATCCTCAATGAGATAAGGTTCTCCTGTTCTTACGCACCTTTCAAATACTGAGTTCTTAGGACCGTATGCTCCTATTTTCTCCCTAAGTCTTCCTGTTGCTGCTATTCTAAGGAGATTTCTGTCCATAATTGTTACGTCAATACCCACTATCGCTTTAATTGTTTCAGCGATACCTTGCAGCTCATCTTTAATAAGATGTATCAAAGGTCCTTCCCCCATTCTTCCTTAGTTCTAATTTAAAATACTATTTTTATTTAAAAATAGTATAGCATTTATTTTTTCTTTTGTCCTATAGTAGATATTTTGACATTTACATGTGTATCTATTATAGCATCACAGAATGCCTTATCACTATCATAGTTTCCTTGTCTTCCATATTTAGCTGCTGCATATTTTCCAAGATCAATCCAATCTGTTTGATATTCTTTTTGCATTTTCTCCAATTCGATCTCTAATTTTTTCTGCAAATCTTCTGCAAATACTTTTTCTATATCTTTAACCTCTTCTTTAGTTATCAGATTTTTATCTATAGTATCTACCTTTAAATCTCCAATAAGGGTAACAAAAATGTCATACTTTAAATGATTACTCTCTTTTGAAACCTTCACCTTAAGTTTATTTTTATTTTTAAAATAAGCTTCATAGTATTCATTTCTTTCTGGCTTGTTAATAGCTAGATATCCTAATCCATCATTATTTCTCAAAATATTTATTAATCTAGCTTCATCCAAAGAAACCTTTTTAATTATTTTATCTTCCTTAAATAATGCAAGCCCTGAAACTTGAAATCGTTTTTCCTTTGCTTCCATATAAGGTATAACAATCTTTCTCCCTTCCTGATAATACATTTTTAAAACTTCTGATACTTCATTATTGGTAGGAAAGAAGTTATCCATACAAATAAAGTTTAAAATTCCACGAATTTGTTCTGCCATGGTGGATGCCGATGTTGGATTCATTTTATATACATCTTTTGCTGGTTCTCCACTTACTGCTATAGATGCTACTACTCTTCTCATAGGATCCCTTATCTGTCCATCTAATATATCTTTAATTCCATACCTTGCTCTTTCTTCTCCAATTAAATAAACTATTTCTGTTCCCAATATCAATTTCCTATTGGACTTCATCTGGAGTTCATTTGCAGTACTATATATAGATTTACTTCTACCACTAAAAACTTCGTGTTCTATTTTTCTTTCACCTTTAAAAGTAAAAGTTTCTAATGTGTCTCTATATTTATATCCAACTCCCTGATTTTCTATATCGTATCCTAATCCTATTGCTATTCCCAATTCTTCCTGAGCTCGCATGTTATAACACCCCGAAAATATAATAGGAATTATAATAACAAACGATAGTATTTTTATTACTTGCATTATTATCACTTCCTAGTAGATAATTATTTCATCTTTAGTTTATATAAAATATTGTATATTATCTTGTTTTAAAATAAACTAATACTGCAGTTACAACTCCCCAAAGTACTCCAAATATCACTACATATGGAGTAATAACGTCTAGAATTTTTGTTCTATTATATTCCGGTATAAAAAAATAACTTAGACCCAAAGTAAAAATTGAACATAAAATGCAGCATCCTCTATAATTTATTTTTATAACTTTTGACAAACAGTAGGAGGATGCAAAAAGATAACAGACTAAAATTCTAAATATAATACTGCTCCATAAAAGCATTAGTAATGTTATAAAGTTTTCAATTAATGGTAGATGTATGGTAGATACTAAATAAAGAAGAGGATAAGAAACCTTCGAAGTTAGTTCCCATCCAAGTGAATAAATAGTCATAAATATATTTAATGTATATATAAATATTATTGTAAAAACCGCAATCATACCTGCTTTTGGGGTACTTTTTCTATTAGTTATAAATGATATGGAAATATAGCTTATTTCCACACCTGTGTATGAATACAAAGTAGCAGGTATTGCTTTAATTATATCCTTATAGGAAGTAATAATAGGTTTTATATTTCTTATCTCTCCTCTTGGAATAAAAAATATCATTAAGGCTATAAATCCTATCATCAGATAAAAAAACAGTTCGCATAGCCTTCCTACATTAGTGAGTCCATATATAGCTGAATATATAGTTAATAACATAACTAATATTAGTATTATATAACGGGGTATATAATTAACAATAGTTAAGTATAATACATTAGCGAAACCAGATAAGATTGCCAGTTCAAAAAAAGAAAGATTGCAAAAAAAATAAAAATTATTATATTAGTTAAAAACTTGCCATATATTTTATTGTTTAGTTCCTTGAAGTCAATATGTTTCATTTTTTTATCTATATAAGCAGCCATTAACACAACAACAATAGGATATATACCACCAATTATTACAGATATCCATCCCTGCTGATGAGCATCATTAGCAACATTCTGGGCAAGAGATAAAATTCCTACTGCTATCATTGCGCTATGTACAAGGGCTATATACTGGTGTTCAGTTATTTTATTATTTATATTCATTGCAGTTCCTCTTACAATTTGTCATTCTTTATTTTAAAGGTTATTTATTTTTTTTATTCTTACTTATCTCAAAGCCAGAAGCTCTAGTATTTAAATTTTCTATTTTAGATCTTGTAAAAGTATCCCTTAATCCTTTAAATCTTAGCGGAGCATATGGTGTAAAATATGGAACACCAAAAGAATCCATTCTTATTAATGTTACAATTATTAATTGAATTGCAACCAAAAGTCCTAAAAAGGCAAAGAAATTAGTCATTAAAAGAACTCCAAAGCGCAATAATCTAATAGAAAGTGCCATATCATAATTAGGAATAAGAAAAGTGCATATAACAGTAATAGCCACAACCACTAGTGTAGTTGGGCTTACCAGTCCGGCTAAAGTAGCTGCCTGACCTAATACAATACCTCCAACTATTGACAGTGTTTGCCCTACTGGGTTTGGAAGTCTAAGTCCTCCCTCTCTAAGGATTTCTACTAAAATCTCCATAAAAAGTATCTCTAAAAAGGGTGGCAGTGGAATATTTTGCCTTGTACTTATAATTATTTTTATTAAATTCAAAGGTGTAAGCTCACTATTATAGTTTAAGAGTATAAGATATAAAGAAGGTAAAACTAGGACTATTATTAAAGCTAAAAACCTGATAAGTCTGTCGAAAGTTCCAAGCAAGACTCTATTTGCATAATCCTCAATATCCTGAAAAAATTCTACAAAACAAACAGGAAGTATCATTGCATATGGAGCCCCCTCAGCTAATATGGCTGCCTTACCTTGAAGAATGTCCGAAATTACCTTAGTCGGTTTTTCACTGGTTTTAACTTGAGGAAAAATTGACCAATCGGAAATTTTCATTAATTGACTTAACATTCCTGGCCCTAATATTTGCTTAGCTTTTATAAGATTTATACTGTTTCGAATATTATTTAACACCTCAGGATCAATTGCATTATCCAAATAAATAAGAACTGAATCCATCTTGTTTTCTTCCCCAAATATAAAAGTCTCCATTTTTAAGTTATCATTTTTAATTCCTTGCTGAACCAATGATATATTAGTTTCTAAACTTTCAATAAAGGCTTCTCTTCCACCTCTTATTACTTTTTCAACATTTGACTCTGTAACAGCTCTATGTGCTGCTCCTATGGTTTTACAGACTATAACGCTATTCTCATTTTCTATTAAAATTATACATTTTCCACGCTTCAACTCCATAGATATTAAATTTAGGTCTGACGTAACCTTGACATCACTTGATGCTATATATCTTTTCGCTATATAGTCTGTCTTACACTCAACGTTGTTTATTGCACAATGAACATGAAATAATAGAGGAAATATTATACTATTTTCTATAAATTCTTGTTTCGCAAGGTTACTAATATATAGTATAAAACATCTAATATTATCTTTAATTATTATCTCTCTTTTTACAACATTGAAGTTTGCTGGAGAATTAGCTAAAATTGTGTTTATATTATCATCTAGGTTATTTGTAAGAGAATTCATGTTATACAGCACCCCCTGCATAAACTCTAATATTCCTTTTTGCTTTTATATTTACCTAAAAAGTTCAAATATATTCGTACATTATACTGCAGTCATCCTTATTATGAATACATATATATACAGCTAAAATCTATCAAAAGCATGCAAAAAGACCTCAACAATCAGATTGCCAAGGTCTCTAATAATATTAATCTATTTTTAATTATTGTTTATAAATATCATATCCAAACCACTTCATTGAAAGCTTAGATAAAGTACCATCTGCTTTAAGTTCATCTAGAGCTTTTTGTAAAGCCTCTTTTAATTCTTTATCCTCTTTCTTTATACCTATTCCTTCTGGTTCTTTTGTTAATTTTTCACTTAGTATTTTGTAGTTTCCACCATCCTTCTTAATGTAGTATCCTCCAACTTGACCGTCAACTATTAATGAATCTATTCTTCCTATGGATAAATCATGGAAAGCTTCTGTAATCTTATCATATCTCTTAACTTCCTTAGTTCCTTCTACCTTCATAGCTGCTTGCTCACCAGTTGAACCAAGTTGAGCTCCTACTACTTTACCTTTCAAGTCTTCCTTAGTGTTTATTTTATCATTATCCTTTTTAGTTACCATTATTTGACCACCGTCTATGTATGGTCCAACAAAATCTATCTCTTGTTTTCTCTTATCTGTTATGCTTAAAGCTGAAAGTATTACATCGAATTTTCCTGATTTAAGTGCTAACAAAATTCCATTGAAATCTGTAGTTGTTACTTCTAATTTTACGCCTAGTTTTTTTGCTAATTCGTTTCCTAAATCTATATCAAAACCTACCAAGTTATTTTTATCATCCCTGAATTCCATTGGTGGATAAGAATCATCAAGTCCGATAGTTAACTTACCTGCATTTTTAACTCTTTGTAACGAGTCTACCTTTTGTGAATTATTGCTATTTGAACTATTATTAGTTCCGCATCCTGCAAATAATGATACAGACATTACTGCAGTTATGATCAAAGCTGAAATTTTCTTCATAATTTTGTGCCCCCTTAATTATTTTCTATATTTATAATTATACAATTAATTTTATTATTATGCAATATTTTTTAATGAAAATTTCTAATAAAATTTCATATAATTTTATTATTATGCTTACACCTCTTTAGAAAATGCCCCATTAATTTTAAGGCATATTCTCTCTTAAAACACTAAAAACAAAAGACTAAGTTTGCATTAATATTAATAATAATGCAAACTTAGTCATAAAATGAACATTGGATACATATATATTTATTCATATATTCCCCTATAAAAAAACTAGCAGCTAGACTGCTAGTTTTATTAAACTCCTTTTGGAATAACTGCTACATTATAATTCATAGCTATATTTTTTAACAATGGTTTATCCTGAGTCACCTGTTTTACTTCTTCTAAACTCTTAGCTGTGAATACAACTGTACCGCCTTTTCTATTTAATACTCCTCCACCAATTAAGTATTTGTTGGAGTTAACCTTACTGTTATTTACCCTTGTATTACTACTTATTACTCCACCATCTTCTGATGCTTTATAATTGATTCTAATAAAAAGATTATACTCGTCCATTTGTATACCCCCGATCATTTGTTTGGGTAATTTATATTTTTATTATATCGAACACATGTTCGATAGTCAAGTTTTATTTCTTACCCCATACCTATAAATATGTTCACAATAAAAAAAATATGCTCACAAAATAAAATCTGAACATATTTCTTGATGAAATTTACTAAATTTTTCTCCACTAACATAATTTATTTGATAAAATTATATAAGATAAAAAAGTCATAATATAGATATCCTACTTCGATAATTGACTTAACTAAGGTATCCCTTCGAATACCGATAATAAGTCAAACACTTAGGTTGGATGTCTATATTGTTGCTAAAGAAATATTGGGGGGATATTTATGCTTTTAGGTACTATTGTAAACTTTTCAGCTATTATAGTTGGAAGCTTGATTGGGCTCTTAGTCAAAGGTGGTGTGCCCGAAAAAATTAGCAATACCATCATGCAGGGCCTCGCACTTTGTGTTATCTACATAGGTATATCAGGGGCAATTAAGGGGTCTAATGTCATGCTCATTATAATTTCATCTGTAATAGGTGGTTTTATCGGTGAGCTAATAGACATAGATAATCTACTAAAGAAGTTAGGTGATAAAATTGAAAATAAATTTAAAGGCAAAGGCATAAAAATTTCAGAGGGCTTTGTAACTGCCAGCCTTTTATTTTGTGTTGGTTCAATGGCAATAGTAGGTTCTCTTGAAAGTGGTCTTCAGGGCAATAACAAAATACTTTTCGCTAAATCAATGCTTGATGGCGTAGCCTCTATAATTTTTTCATCTACACTAGGGGTTGGTGTAATGCTTTCTTCTGTTTCAGTATTGCTTTACCAAGGAATTATAACTATTGCTGCTTCAGGATTAAAAACCATCTTAATCCAATCTGTTATTACAGATATGACAGCAATAGGGAGTCTTTTGATTATGGGTATAGGTTTTAATACGCTTGGTATATCAAAAATAAAAGTTGCAAATTTACTTCCAGCTGTTTTTATACCAATCTTTTATCAACTTATTTTAAACTTAATGAAATAATAATGCATTCCAAGCATTAGGTGAAATTAAAATTCCATCTGATGCTTGGAATCCTATTTACGGATAAAAAAATTGATAAAATATACTGTACTTTTATAAAAATTAAGTTTTCAGTATACTTTATCGATTTTTTATTAAACATTCTTTTTTATTTTCTTCTCTAGAACATCATTAAAATTATCTATATAGTTTATTAAACTACTTTCTATATTTCTTTTTCTTTCCTCTACCAATGTATCTAAATACTTTTTGTCCAGTCTTTTATTTATTAGTCTGTTCTTTCTAATTACCTTTTCATAATTCTTGTTATCTTCAGCGAAATACATCTCATATGCGGCAAAACCAAATGCAGCTCCGATAAATCCCATGACTATTCCATTTATTATGTCTCTTTTTAGTATGATTCCACAAATAAAACCAATTAATGTACCAGCTATTACAACAATAGTTTTAGTTGGCTTTTTTTCGCTATTTTTTTTCTCTATAGCAATCGGTTTATCTTCCTCTTTATCATAAAGCTTACTTTCATCAATTTCCATATGAGCAATATGTACATCGCCAATCATATCTTCTATTTTTCCCACAATTTTCATCTTATCTTCATCATGGTCTTTGTCCATTAACTCATTTTGGCTTCTAATCAAAAGGCTAGACTTTAATACTTTTTTATAATCGATAATGTTTATATACTCTTCTTCAAAGGTTTCATTAACCTCTTCTAAATTCCCGCATAAATAGAGTTCTTCTTTTAAGTTATTGTAAAGATTATTCATAAAAGTATAGACTTCATTTTTCATATCGCTAATATCCATAACACAACTCAACCCCTTCAGAAAAATTGCCTAGCTATTCTTGTAGATAAGTTTACCATAAAAATATGAAATTGTCCTAACTAATTTGTTCTAATTAAAATTAATAATTTTCAGTAAGATAAAATATGAAACTCCTTCTCTCTTCTACTGTCGAATGAGTACTCGCTGAGTAAGCGACTCACTTCAAATCAGCGATTTGAGTTCTCTGCTTAAGCGATCATCTCAAAATCATAGATTTTGGATGCCTGCTTAAATGTTAGCTTGATAAGAAAAATAAAAAGCAGGTGTGATCAACACCTGCTTATCCTATAGGAATATAAAAAAACATTGAATATTTCACTACAGTCTATATATTAAAACACTTATATGGAATTCCTTATACAAGAACATTATAAAATACCTAGGCTGTAGATATAACATATCAAAGCATCAAATAAGTATTGGGCACTATAACCCTTATAGCGCATTCAATCTTTATATGCTGTATGTTAAATTATTCAAGATTTTTTACAATAAGTATTATAACCAATTGGTGTCATAATATTCAAATAACTCCATGACATTTCCACATAACCTTTAATAAACCAAGAAATTTTAACCTTAATTTAGATATGCTATTTAACTTAGAATTCTTAATTTAAATATATGAAACTCCTTCTCCTGTCGTCGAATGAGTAAGCAGGCATACAAAATCAACACTCTATGTAAGCGATCATCTCAAAGTCATAGATTTTGGATGCCTGCTTAAGATTTTATATGCCTGCTTAAAGATATACTGTTATATTATAATATGGTTTAGGATAAAATTAGTAATAATATGTTTAGAATGATTACTGTAAAGGTAATTATACTCAAAATTATCTTTGACAATCTACTGTTAGCGTATTTTCCCATAACCTTTTTAGAAGATGTTAAGTATATTTGCAGCATTATTGTAATAGGCAGTTGAATACTTAGTAACATCTGAGATATAATAAGTCCCTTAAAAGGATCCTTTATAAAAAATACAATAGCTGCACCACATACAATCGTTACTAGTACACCTATTCCAGTATGTCTGTCGTGTATATCATAAGGCTCTTTATATAATCCAGCAAATATACTTCCACCAGCCATTCCTGCTGTCACACTTGAAGATATACCAGAAAAAAGCAGAGCCACGGCAAATATTATGGCAGCTGTACTTCCAAGTATAGGTGTAAGCATAGATTGAGCTTGACTAAGTTCTGTTACCTTAATATTTTTAGTAAAAAATGTAGAGGCTGCTACTAGTATCATAGCACTATTTATAGCCCATCCAATAATCATAGAAAATAGTGTATCTATAAATTCATATTTTAATTGATGCTTTATTACCTCTTCATTTTCTAAATTCCACTGCCTACTTTGTATTATTTCTGAATGTAAATACAAGTTATGGGGCATAACTACAGCACCTAATACACTCATTATAATTACAATAGAACCTTGAGGTATAGTGGGAACAAACCAGCTTGTTACAGCTTCCATCCAATTTATTTTAACAAGAGTAAGCTCAAATATAAATGATATGCCAATTAAGGACACAAAACCTATAATCAATTTCTCCATTCTTTTATAGGAATTAGTAAAAATCATAATAATGACTAAAATGCATATCATAAGAGTTCCAATTTTAATTGGTATCTTAAACAACATATTTAGGGCTATTGCTCCTCCTAAAACTTCTGCCAAAGCTGTTGATATGGAAGCTACTATTGCAGAAAAAAGTATAAGCTTAGAAAAAACAGGCTTTAAGTATATTGAAGCTGCCTCAGATAGGCAGTATCCGGTTGTGATTCCTAAATGTGCAACATTATGCTGAAGAACTATAAGCATTATTGTACCCAATGTAACCATCCACAAGAGCTTATATCCATAATCAGCACCTGCAGCAATATTAGCTGCCCAATTGCCTGGGTCTATAAAACCTACTGTTACAAGAAAACCCGGACCTATATACTTTAAAAAGTCTAATGCCATAAATTCGTGCTTTTTTTGTGTTGAAAGAATTTACTTATTTTCATTTTGCCAACAACTCCTTAAACTGTTAAAAACATTATAATACATGAATAATAATAAAAAAATAGTTTACAAAACATTTTTTATTATATATTAGCAAATTTATATAAATTATGTTATTATTATACTTGTTTTGAGAGATCAAACTAATTTTTCGAGGAGATTTTATATGAATTTTTTAAGAGAGTTTTTTTCTAAGGATAGCGTTAAGAAATTCTTAACCTTTATATTTATTATACTGCTGTTTTATGCAGGTAAATCAATGCTGAATCTATTTTTGCTAACATTTGTTTTTACCTATCTGATGAACAGCTTACAAAACTTAATAATTAAACAACTCAAACGAATTACACCTGTAAAGGAGAAACTTATTACAGTAATACTTTATTCATTACTATTTGCTTCTATAGTATTAATTATAGCCCAATATATACCTTTACTCATTACACAAAGCAAATATATAATAAATCAAGCAATAGACCTTGATCTTACTCCTGATTCAGATTCTGACATTGTTCAAAAGTATTTGATGTCAATGTTCCAGCAGGTAGATCTAAAAAGTTACTTAAAATCAGGATTTGATATAACCTTCCAATTCGCTGCGAATATAGGAAAATGGAGTGTTAATGTATTTATTGCCATAATGTTAAGCCTATTCTTTATGCTTGAAAAAAGAAAGGTTATATGTTTTTTAAGGAAGTTTGAAAACAGCAAAATTTCAGGGTTATATAGGTATTTAAGTTTCTTTGGCAATAATTTCTTAAACTCTTTTGGTAAAGTCGTTCAAGCGCAAATACTTATAGCATCCTTTAATACCATACTTTCAGTAATTATGCTTTCAGTGCTTCATTTCCCACAGCTAATTACTTTAGGCTTTATGATATTTGTATTGAGTCTAATTCCTGTAGCAGGGGTTATAGTTTCTCTCATACCTTTAACTCTTATAGCTTTTAAGATAGGCGGCCTTACTAAAGTCATTTATGTTTTAATAATGATTGCTGTAATTCATGCACTTGAAAGTTATGTTTTAAACCCAAAACTTATGTCATCAAAAATTGAGCTGCCTATATTCTTTACTTTTATAATACTTATTGCATCAGAACATTTCATGGGAGTATGGGGATTGCTTATTGGAATTCCACTATTTATGTTTATATTAGACCTACTTGAGGTTAAATTACATGATAAATAAAGGACAGATGTACATCTGTCCTTTTTAACATTCTATTTAAGATGGTTATCTATTTATTGTAACTTTTAGTTTTAGATATTTTCTACGCCTATAATCGTTACATTCTTTAATTTTTTATCATAAGTTAAATCATATACTGTGTTATTTTCTAGATTTCTTACCGTTGGACGCGTGGAGCATTCTTCATTATTTCCAATAACTATTGTCCTCTCTCCATTGCTTAATTTTAAAATAGTTCCTAAAGGATAGGGAGCAATTCTTCTTAAAAATATCTTTACAAGTTTTGGATCAAAGATTTGTCCATTATTAGCCATTATATATTCTACCGCATCAGAAGGCAGATATGCCTTTTTATTCGGCCTTTCTGATACCAAATTATCATATGCATCACAAAGGCATAGTACTCTTCCAAATTTTGAAATCTCTTCTCCTCTTTTTCCATCCGGATAGCCATAACCATCATATCTTTCATGATGCTGTAAAATTCCTACATAAGTTGTTACAGGCACAGTGTAATGTTGTTTTATATATCTATATCCTTTTTCGGGATGGCTCCTATATAATTTTTCTTCTTCTTTTGTAAGTTTTTCAACCTTATTTACTATATCTTTAGGCATAAAAACCTTCCCAATATCATGCAAAAGTGCAGATGCAGTAAGCTTTTCTATTTTTGTACTGTCTAAGTGCATTGCCATTCCAATTACACTGGACAATACTGCTACATTTACGCTATGACTGTAAATGTAATCATCGAAGGTCTTAATATCAACCATATTGACCATTATATTTTTATTATTTAATATTTCACAAATAATGCTTTTGGCCAAATTTTCAACAGTAGTTATGCTATTAGAAACATTTGTTGGATCGTTATAAATTCCTTTTATAGACTTTACAGCTTGCACTCTTAATTCATCTGAAATTACACTTTTTATCGCTATATCATGGGACACGGTATCCTCTATATAAACGCCATTAACTCCTAATTTTTCAAGGCTTTTAATATACTCATCTGTTAGTCTTACATCCTTTGATAATAATGTTACACCATCGCTTGAATAAATATTTCTGCCAAGTCTCATTCCGTCGCGCAAGCAGTAAATAGGAACATATCGCATTTAAACACTTCCTTTCTGCAGCCAGATAATATAGATCCTCTTATCTTATCCAGTTGTCTATTATATTTTACTTTTAGCTTAAAGTAAAATACAACACTAAAGTCACTCAATTTTATTATACTATATTATATTATCGTACCATAGTTGTTTACCTTTATTTTTAATTCCACTAATTTTTTTATTTAATTATTAACATAAAAAACTATTTCTATCAATACCTATCAAGATTAATTTTCTATACATAAATAAAAGCTCCAAAGATATTTGTCCTGAAATTGATAATTTCAATGACTTCTACATTTGAAGCTTTACTTTGCATTTCTTATTTAATTAATTCGATTTCATCACCAGCTTTAACAAAGCCGCCTTCTAATACCTTTGTAAATATACCTTCTCTTGGCATAATACAATCGCCTACCTGACTTCTTATAGCGCATCCTTTGTGACACTCTTTTCCTATCTGAGTTACCTCCATCAGTGTTTCTCCTATTCTAAGCTTTGTCCCAACAGGAAGCTCATATAGCACTAAGCCCTCAGTAGTAATGTTTTCTGCAAATTTTCCGCTATCCAAATTCATAATTCCCAAAGAATTCATCTTATCTATACTTTCCTGTGCAAGCAGGCTTACTTGTCTATGCCAGTCCCCTGCATGTGCATCTCCCTCAAGTCCATGATTCACTTTAAAATAACCCTTCTCTATAGGAATTTTTATTTCACCTTTTTTTTCGCTTATATTTACTGCTACAACCTTTGCCATATTTACTCCTCCTTTTAGTCTGACCACTGGGTAATTTTGCTAGCCAAATTACCCGTTAAAGTCCATTTAGGACTTTAATCTCCTCAAGTTTTTGTTATATTTTAGCGTTGAAATAATCCAGACTTTCCACCGCTCTTTTTAATAAGCATTATATTAGATATAGTCATTTCTCTATCGATAGCCTTACACATATCATAAATTGTAAGGGCAGCGATAGAAACAGCTGTAAGAGCCTCCATCTCTATTCCTGTTTTTCCTACTGTTTTTGCTGAAGCTTCTATATCAATTTTGAAATTTTCAAAATCTAACTTGAAGCTTATATTACATCCAGATATATTTATAGGATGGCACATTGGTATAATATTAGAGGTATTTTTCGCTCCCATAATTCCTCCAACCTGTGCAACAGATAATACATCACCCTTTTTTATGCCACCTTCTTTTATTCTCTCAAGAGTTTCCTTTTTCATGTATATAGATCCTACCGCAATCGCCTCTCTTGCAGTGTCTTCTTTTTCACTTACATCTACCATTTTAGCTCTTCCTTGTTCGTTTATGTGAGTTAGGCCCATTGTCAATTCCCCCTATTTAAAATTGTCCTTACAAGTGGATGCTCAGGATACTTAAATACCTTCTCCTTTGTCCCGTACTCGATTATTTTTCCTTTATCCATAAAGATCACATAGTCTGCTACTCTTTCAGCCTGATATAAATCATGCGTAATCATTATTACAGTTTTATTGCCGCTTACTATAGATTTTATAAGCTTTTCTGCTTCTAAGGTGCTTTCCACATCCATAGCTGCAGTAGGCTCATCTAATAGTATAACATCTGTTTCAAGTACTATTGTTCTCAACATTGCGGCTTTTGCTCCCTCTCCTCCAGATAGCTTTTTACAATTTTTATTTAAAAGCTTATCTATTGAGAAGTAGTTTGTGTATTTTGTCAATCTCTTATTTATATTATCAACACTCATTTTTCTGAATCTTAATCCACTAACTATATTATCACGTACTGAGGAATTAAACAAATATGGTTTTTGGCTTACTATGGAAATACTTTTTCTTATGTCCTTTAATTTAAATTTTTCGTTATAAACAATGTCACCAGAACTTAAATTACAAATGCCTGCAATACAATTTAATAAAGTACTTTTACCACTGCCATTAAGGCCTAGTATAGCATATATTTTTCCCGGTTTAAAGGTAAATTCAGCTACATTTAATACAACTTTTCCTTCATAAGCTTTACATGCATTTTTTATATCTATTTGCATTATATATCCCTTCTTGTACAATTTGCCTATATTTAATTATCCTCTTGAAATCTATATAAAATGAAGTTCACTAAAAATGAAATTATAAGTAGTATCGCACCTATAATCAAAGATTCTTTAAAGTTTCCCTTTCCTGTTTCTAGAGCTATATATGTTGTCATAACCCTTGTCTCGCCCTGTATATTTCCACCTACCATCATTACTGCTCCAACTTCGGAGATAGCTCGTCCAAAGCCAACAGTTATTGCAGAAAGCATTTGAATTTTACTTTCCTTTATTATAGTGATATATACATCTTTTTTATTTGCTCCTAAGGAAACACAAGTATTCTCTATTTCCTTTGATGTTTTAGATACTCCTGACACAGCCACTCCAAATATGATTGGCAACACTAATAATGTTTGCGAGATGATCATAGCTGTTGGCGTAAATAAAAGTTGAAGATTGCCCAAAGGACCTTCCTTAGAAAGCATTAAATATACAACTAATCCCATAAGTACTGGTGGCAAGCTCATAAGAGTATTAGCTACTCTCAAAATAAGCTTCTTTCCTTTGAAATTCTTTAGAGACGCAGGAATTGCTAGAGTTAAAGATATCACAGATGCTAAAGCAGTAGATATTAATGATACAATCATCGACATTGCTACCACGTTATATATATCGCAGTACTGTGCAGAAAAGGCATAAATAGCTTTTAGCATTCTATCTTGCACACTCAGAGGCTTTTCCTGTGAGTATCTCTATTCCATGTGGAAGCGCAGGAAGAACTACTTGCAGGTTTTCTACAGCTCCTTTAGGACTGCCTGGTAAGTTAACAATTAACGTTTCACCCCTAATGCCAGAAACCGCTCTTGAAAGCATAGCCTTTGGAGTTATTTTTAAGGATGCACTCCTCATAGCTTCAGCAATGCCTGGCACATTTTTTTCTACTACTTTCATTGTAGCTTCTGGAGTTACATCTCTTTTTGAAAAGCCTGTGCCTCCGTTTGTTAAAATTAGATTTACCTTAAGCTTATCACAAAGCTGTATAAGTTCTTCTTGTATTTTATCCATATCATCTGGTATTATTTTATAATATTCTATAGTATATACCTTTGAATCTAAGGTATTTTTTATAGCTTCTCCTGTTCCATCTACTCTCTCTCCTCGTGATCCTTTATCACTTATAGTTAAAATTGCTGTCTTTATCATCGCCAAACCTCCATTAGTAATAAGATTTAAGTTATAAAATTCTTTGGCTATTCTGACGTTCTTACAACTAAAATAACCAGAATTATTATATTAGATTTTATAAACTTATTATAATTATACAGCATAATTACATAAATTTACAATATTCTTATATTTATAATAACTCTATTTAATAAATTTTGCAACGTAAATTAAAGTTGCACTCTATATGAATATCACTTTATATTTGTATTTCATACTTTTTAATTTTACTATATAAAGTGTTTCTTCTAATACCAAGAGCTTCTGCAGACCGCGTAATGTTTCCTTTAAATCTTCTTATCACCTTTGTCAGATGCTCTTTTTCCGCATACTCTAATTTTAGGCATTCACTATTAATGTCAATAAAAGCTTCATTTTCACAGTCATCTTCCCCAAAATAACCGGATGGTATACATTCAGTATTTATAATTAATTCAATAAAATTTTCTAATTCTCTTATGTTTCCCGGCCAACTATGACTTAACATCTTTTTTGAATATTCATTAGGTATAATCATATCCTTTTTATTAAGTCTTTCAGAAATATTTTTCAAAAATATTCTATAAGAATTGGTATATCCTTTTTTCTTTCTCTTAGAGGCGGTAGATATATAGGCAGTACATTAAGCCTATAATACAAGTCTTTTCTAAACCTACCTAGTTCAACTTCTTTCTTTAAATCCTTATTGGTGGCAGCAATTATTCGTACATTGACTGGTATAGATTGAGAACTTCCTATTCTTGTTATTGTTCCTTCTTGTACAACTCTTAAAAGTCTTGTTTGCATATCAAGAGGCATTTCTCCAATCTCATCCAGCATAATAGTCCCGCCATCAGCTAATTCAAACTTTCCAATATTGCCACCTTTTTTAGCTCCTGTAAAAGATCCTTCTTCATACCCAAAAAGTTCAGATTCTATAAGCTGTTTAGGAATAGCACCACAGTTTAAAGCTATAAAAGGACCGTCTATTCTACTGCTGTAGTTATGAATAGATTGTGCAAATACTTCTTTCCCAGTACCACTCTCACCCATTATGAGGATGGTAGATTTACTATCTGCAATTTTTTTAGCATATTGGATTACCTTTATAAAGTTTTCATCTTCCCCAATTATTTTATTAAAAGTATAATAAGCCTGCCCATTGTCTTTTTTCTTTACTTTCTTTATTTCCTCAAAAGCATATACTATTTCAATAGTTTCTTCTGAAGAATTATATATTGGATTGGCAGTTAAGTGACATCTAAATTTGTTTCTTAACGCCATTATATTTACTTCTTGAGAAATGCTTTTCCCTAGGCATGCGTCATTTTTCACCTTATCCCAATCTTCTATAAGGTCTCTTATTTCTGATATTCTCAGTTGCTTGTCCTTGCTACCAAACATTTTCAGCGCACATTCATTACAAATTTTTATTTTGCCATTTATATCGGAAGTTATTATTGCGATGGGAATGGAGTTAAATACATTCTTTATATGTCTATCATTCGTATTTTGAGCTTTGTTGTAATTTTTTACTTTTAGCATTTCTTCTATAGCATTAGATGCAGCTATAACCATTCCTAATGTATGAGGGTGTACAAAATCAATGTACCCAGTGAGATTAAGAACACCTATAAGCCTTCCTTCATTATCTTTTATAGGCGCTGCGGAACAAGTCCATTTATGATATGCTTTGATAAAATGTTCCCTGCCAGAAACTTGTATAGGACTTTGAATTTCTATAACCATGCTCATGGCATTTGTGCCTATATTCTCTTCATTCATAAAAGCTCCTGGTATCATCTTCATAGAAAATGCTTCTGAGAGTATCTTTTCTTCCCCTATTGCATTCAATATACAGCCTTCTCCATCGGTAAGCAATACGAAAAAGTTAAATCCTTTACAAAATTAGTTAGTTGCTCCATATACGGTGTAGCTGTCAATATTAAATCTCTATTAACTGCAAATCTTTTCTGTAATTCCGTATCGTCATATATAATTTTTTTACTTGAAACTTGATTAGGGTTTATTTTAAAGCGTCTACACCTTTCATGGGACAGATCTATATCAGATTTACACTCAACTTCGGATTTATATTCAACTATAGACATGCTAACACCCCTTTATCTCAACATTTTCAATTGGTAGTTTTGGTATTCATCATCATAATAAATTTCATCTACGCAACCGTACTGCTGATCAATTTGAAATATGTTTTTTATAGGTATTGCTAGAAGGTTGCTCAATATGATTCTATTTACACCTGCATGTGAAATTATAATTATATTACCTAAGCTATTTTTAACAATACTTTCATAAATAGGAATAACTCTATCTTTAAGCTGTTGAAAACTCTCCCCTCCTGTAGGTACAAAAGTATCTATATTCTCTCCTCTTTTTTTAAATTGTTTAGGAAAAAAATTTTTTATATGTTTAAATGTTTTCCCTTCCCATTGCCCCATATTTATTTCAGTAAACTCTTTCACTACTACTCTTTTAATGTCTCTATTTTCAAAAATTATATCTGCTGTCTGTATACATCTCATTAAAGGGCTTACATATGCTTTCTCAATATTTATACTATAAAAAAATTTTTTAAGCCTTTGAGCTTGCATAATTCCCTCTTCACTTAAAGGCAAATCTGTGACCCCTATATAACGTTTCTCTTGCCCAGCATCTATATTTCCATGCCTTACTAAGTAAATACTTCTATTCATAATCAAAACTCTTACCTATTACGGCTTCAATTTTGCTAACAACTTTTTTAGCCTCTATATATCTCTGTTTTATTTTATCCTCAGCCGCAAAATCATTTTTGTGTTTCAATAAGCAACGATCAAACCTACACTCAAGAGGTATAACTTTATCTTCTTTCACAAGTTTATCTGCCAAATACAGTATTTCATTCTCTGTGATATTTTCTTTTTCACTTACTTTTATATCCATATGTGTAGATATTATGTTACCTATATGTTCATATCCTAATTTCTTTAAAGTTTCCTCTCCTTTTTTGGCATGGTTTGTAGATTTTCTATCTATGTCATGTAATAGTGCTGCAGCTGACAGCAGATCTTCATCAAAATTATATCC
Organism: Clostridium sp. OS1-26; assembly: GCF_030915445.1. Classification (GTDB taxonomy): domain Bacteria; phylum Bacillota; class Clostridia; order Clostridiales; family Clostridiaceae; genus Clostridium_AM. The sequence continues at coordinate 4,326,158 of NZ_CP133264.1, read as the reverse complement.
TTTTTCATTTAATATATTTAAAATATATGTGGCTATCTCTGACACTTTAACGCAGTGCTTTATTACATTATCTGATACGTCATGCATTTTTAAAATACTATAACATTCCTCTCTATTTGGAACCTTCAAACTAAAATATTTGAGCAGTTCTATATAATCTGCTTTAGTATCCATATCCATTATTGTAAATTTATCAAGTACAGGAACATTTATAGAATCATCGTCAAACTTGGAAAGTATATTTTTCAATCCTCCATATTCATTATTTTTTAATATTATATCTTTGTATTTGCAATCTATTAGAGGCGGGTGTCCCCTTTTACCATTAAAAGTTGGATAAATTATTCCCTTATCACAGCATAAATATTGGCTTTTTAACGTTTCTATAGTGTGTATTTTCACAAGAGGGATATCTACTGGAAGCATAAAAAATGCGCTAACATTCTCATTTAAGGCCTCTATACCTTTTAATACTGAAGAATACATTCCCTGAGAGTAGTTTTTATTTTCTATACATTTAGCTTGCGAGCCTTTTAATACATCTATTACCTCTTTTCCTCTATGCCCCACTACTACTATAATATTACAAATTCCTGAAGTTGTAAAAGTATTAATAATGCTTTCTAATGCAGTATATTCGCCAAATTTCAGAAGAGGTTTAAAGTCTCCCATTCTTGAAGAATATCCTGCCGCGAGAATTACAGCTGCAAAGTTATCTTTATTCACTAATATGTGATCTCCTAACTAGAACTAACTCAGCTGCAATACTTACTGCTATTTCTTCAGGAGTTTGTGCAGATATAGAAAGACCTATGGGACAGTATACTCTTTCCATGTCCTTTGAAGTATATCCTTCATTTAAGAGGCAGTTGTAAACAAAATCTCTCTTTGTCTTACTTCCTATCATACCTATATATCTTGCATCGGTTTTAAGCATTCGTGCTAGTACTTCTTTATCATAGGCATGCCCTCTTGTAACTATAATAATATAGCTTCTACTATCAATATTTATATAATTAAATATATTTTCAAAAGAAGGAATTGCTTTTACTTCATCAGCGGTTTTAAATCTTTCTCTATTAGCGAATTCTTCTCTATCATCTATAATAATTGTTTTAAAATCTAACATTTTAGTTATTTCTGCAATTTTTTGTGACACATGTCCAGCACCTATTATATATACAGCCTCATGATTCAAAACAGGTTCTACTAAATATTTCTTTCCCTCAGCAACTAAATTTTGAAAAGTTATATTTTTAAAATTTTCTCTTACTTTTCTAAATATACATTGAGCTATATCGTTTTCTTCTCCGAAAAATCCTGTTTCTGTACAAATCCATTTTTCTGTTCCTTTTATGTTTTTTTGCTTTTCTTCTATTTTTGTTATAAATGCAAAATTAACTGCTTTTCTTTTAAGTTCTGCTGCCTTTTTGTACATTAATACCATCTCATCATCATTACAATCTATATATTCTAAGAGCAATTTAAGTTCTCCACCACAGACCATGCCTAGGGCTGAAGCACCATTATTAGATAAGGCGAATTTCTTAATTATAAACTCTTTATTTTCAAAAATCTGTGAAGATAACTTTATAGCCATAGCTTCAAATATACCTCCACCTATAGTACCTTCAATTGAAAAGTCATTTTTTATAATCATCTTTGTTCCTTCTTCTCTGGGAGCGGAACCGGATTTCTCTAAAATAGTAGCTAGCACGAAGCTTTCTTTATTATCCAAACATTCAGTCATTACTTCATATATATCTCTCATAATTAACCCCTCTTTCTGTAATCATATATCCTTCTCTTTGTCATGCTATTTTTAATTATGCTAGGCTCTAATGAATGTATTAATACAATTTCAATAATATTTTCAACTAATGCTTCTTTAATTACTGGTATCTCTTTAGTATAGCTCATCATTTCCTTTGATACTTTATGAAAGTCACGCTCATTTAATGTAATTAAGTCTATAAATATTATGTTGCCTTCCTCAATGTAAACTTTATAGTCTATTATAGCTTTAAAGGATAGAATAATTTCATCTAAATCTCTCATATAAATAAACTTATCTTCATCTACCTTAATTCTATTATCTATCCTTCCAAGAACTGGGCTCATTGTTTTTAAGAAAGTTCCACAAGGACAGGGTTGTGAACTAAAGGCTGTTATATCTCCAGTTCTATATCTTATTAAAGGCATCCCCTCTCTTGCAAGTGTTGTAAATACTATTTCTCCATACTGACCATTTTCTACTGTTTTCCCTGTAACCGGATCTATTATCTCAAAATATAAGTCTATATCCCTCATATGATACCCATTTAATGCTTCACACTCAACTCCTCCACCATATCCCATTTCAGTCATTCCATAATGGGTAAAAACCTTGCAATTAAACTTTTCTGTAATTTCTTTTATTAAAGTTTTTGGTACATAATCAGTGCTTAGGAGTATCTTTTCTATATTCTTTTTAAATACTTCGCTCTCTATTCTACTTAATTGAAGTAACTGTATCGGAATTCCTACGATACAATTTATATTCTTATCCTGTATGAACTTTGCTGCATCTTTTGGTTTAACCGATACTCCTTTTACATAACATTCTATGTCTATTTCTTTTAATGCTTTTTGTAGCAAGTCACCAATGCTTCCATAAGATTCTCCTGGTAAGAGCACTAATACTTTATCTTTTCTATCAACTAAAGAACTCATTCCATGTTTAAAAAAGTCAATTGTAAGCTGCAAATCTTTCTCTGTAAAATATATTCTTTTTTCTTCACTGCTTGTACCAGAAGTTCTTAAGGTTACTACTCTATCAATGTCTTTTGGGGAGACACATAAAAAATCAAGGGGATTATTTTTTATATGCTGCGGCAGCGTAAATGGTATACTTTCAAAGTCCTTAAAAGAATTTATATCTAATTCATTAAAACACTTCAGGTGTTCCTTATAAAATCTGCTGTATTTCTTTGAATAAGCAATAACCTCCTTTATTTTATTTAATTGATATTGTTCTAATTCTTTATTATTGCCTTCCTTAATTCCAATTTTATCTACCATCCATTTTTCCATAGGTGTAATCTTCATATCACATTCCCCTGTATATATAGTTTCCCTGTGCATCTGTAATATTATAAAGACAAAAAGGTATAAGTCTCCCATCTAAGCTTACTACATGAATGCAGCAATCCTTAACTCTTTCTAAGTCTATGTTCCATATATCTTGAAAAGCCATAGCAGAGATGCTGAAGGAATAATTTTTTATACTGTATAATATCTCATCCCAACTCATCACTTTTTTAGAATTTAGTTTGCCGTTAAAACCTTCCATTTTTCTTGAAGACCAATTACGTGTAACGAATTCCTTTGTCTTTTTAGCTCCTTCTTCTGCCTTTTCAGTTTTTGAACAGCAGTTATTTGATTTATTTGTAATGCTTAGTAACTCATTTTTGTTCTTGTAAATATAATTACCATGAAAAGAACATAAAGCGTTTTCGCACCCAGGAGGCTTCATGCTGCTGACCTTAATCTTACCCTTTGTTTGTTCTTCTATTTTGTCTATAAGTTCTGGTAGTGTAATTCTATCCTCATCCCTTGGAATATTAGGTATTCTTCCAAAATAACTTACAGGCTGGAAATGTACTCCTCTTACTACAGCTATGTTCTCCAGTGCAAAGTCTATTATTTCTCCTATGTTATCTACATTTATTCCTGGAACTAAGGTTGGAACTAGTACAGCTCCTATGCCATACTTTTTACAGTTTTCTAATGCTTTCATTTTTAACTCCAGCAATTCCCTTCCTCTTAATTTTTTATATATTGAATCATTGGTGCCATCAAACTGTAAAAAAATCGAAGCTAATCCTGCTTCCTTAAGCTCTTTAACATAGCCTTCATCCTGCGCTATGCGTATTCCATTAGTATTAACCTGTATAAAATCAAACCCCAGTTCTCTTCCTAACCTTATTATCTGTGGCAAATCATTTCTCACTGTAGGCTCACCACCAGATAACTGAATATTGCAATTGCCTGAGTATTTTAGAACTCTTTCATATAAAAACCTTATTTTTTCTATTGAAACATCCTCATCTTGATTACAGGAGGAGTCAGCAAAACAAAATTTGCAATTTAAATTACAACGGTTAGTAACTTCTATCAGTGCTGTACAGGTATGTTGCCTATGTTCACTGCAAAGGCCACAGTCAAAAGGGCACCCTTTTTCACTGGAAACAGCAGGATTCTTTATATAGGCTCTTTCCTTATTTCTCACCCATTTTTCCATAGGAGTACTTCCACTCCATATAATAGTTTTAAACTGTCCATGCTCCGGACAATACTTTTTCATATACACTTTATTATCTTCTAAAATCTTTTCTGCCTTTATTTTCTTTAAACAGTGGGGACATAAGCTTTCAGTTCTGGAAATTACTTTTACATTCTTCATACTAATCTCTATCTCCAAACTCATATCCATGTTTGTATAATATCTCCTGAACTTTTTCATAGCTCTTTTGTAATATATCTCCGCATTTTATTGGATAGTGTATATTCCCAGCATCATCACTGATACTTTGAATTCCTATTATATCCCCACATTCTGTGCTTTTAAACTCTTCCTCAAACCAATCTATATATTCCTCTATCATAGTCTTGTAATCTTCCTTATAAACTTCTCTATCCTCACCTTTGCCAGCATACAAACCTATAATCCCTATTCCACCTGTAAGAACTCCACAGGTCTTTTTAGTAAAACCTATACCTCCGCAGAGACCATTTACCGCTCTTATTAAATCTGCATTTTCTTTTTCTTCTTCCTCTAAAGCAAGCTTCAGCATTATTTGACTGCAACAAAAGCCTGTAGAAGCTAATTTATATATGCGAAAAGCAGTATCATTCATTACCTTTATCCCCTTTCCTAGCTATCATAATAAAATATCCAGGTTTACAGTTTTTAAGTATTTCTTGAAACTCCGTTCCATTCACAGAACACTCTGAAGTTTTATTCCAAAAAACACTCATAGAACCATATGAAAATATTATCTTAACCATAAGTGCCTTTAACATAGAACTACAGTCCTCTAAAAGCATTATCTCAAAGCCTTGTCTTATTAATTTTTCTCTAAGTGTTTTCAAATTGTGAAGACCCCTCATACAGCTATTAATTGAAAGCGTATTTAGTTTATCTGCAAAGTGAGGATTTTTTGCATATACATCTGTGATTACGAAATATCCATAATTTTTTAAAACCCTATATACTTCTTCTATAACAACATTTAAATTATTCATAAGAGATAAAGTACATTCTGCAAATACTCCTTGAAAACTTTCATTTTCAAAAGGAAGCTTTTCTCCCCTGCCATTAATCAAGTTAATATTTTTATATTTATCTCTTCCCATAGCTATTAATTTTTGTGATGGGTCTACTCCTACAGTATTCATTCCATACTTTTCATAAAGATAGTTAACTGTAGCTCCCATTCCGCTGCCTAAATCCATTATTTGATCTCTAACAGAAAACTTACAAAATTGAACAGCTTTATCTGTTAAGATAAATCCCCCTGGTCTTAAGGTTGTTCCTGTAACCTCAAGCATGTTTTTGTTTTCATAAGCATTACAGCATTTTGTCATTTATCTTCCAGTCCTTTTTCAACTTCAAGCATTTTGCCTAGTGCCAACTTTTCATCTATAATTACCATTTTACACTGCGGACACTGCATAAGCTCTACTTCAAAGTTTCCTCCAAGGTAGACAACCTTTACCTGTGAGAGTTGAAGCTCCTTATTACACTTATCACAAATCCAGGGAGTTTTTTCTTCTTTATTAATATTCATAATTATTCCTCCACTACTTCCATTCTGTGACTGTAAACACTATGAATAATTAATTCCTTATCTTTTTCTTCGTATTCCACCCAATAGGTAACATTTCTAATTCTCATCCTGGTCAAATAATGCATAGTTTCTGGATTTAAAAATCTTTCCCTGTTTTTCTGTGCATTAACTATTACTTTCTCTATATCTTCAAAAAGAATTAACCTATCCTCCATTTGTTTTTGTATATTATCATTTATGATTAACTTTAGTCCGGAACCCCTAGTAAAATCATTTATTTCCTCATTCCAAAACCTCTTTAATAGATTAATTTTAACAAGTGCTCTGTTCTCATGTCTTTGAGATAAAGTAGGAGCTTGTCTTAATGATACTTTCTCCAAATTCTCACCATAAATTAAATCTAAAATGTGAAAAGTCCTCTTTTCTTCAGATACAAATAAATCTCTACACATTGAGCAATAAACTAAGTAATCTCTACTGCTCTCTTTTATTCTATCTTTTATAAATTCCTGTGATTGCTCTTTATTAGCAAAATACACAAGTCCACCATAGCCGCAGCACTTGGTTTTTTCCTTTGAGAACTTTAATTCTTCTATTTTATATCCCAGTTCAGATGCTATAGTTCTTATGCTTTCATGAATTTTTTCATTGTATCTAGTAGTACAAGCATCATGTACATTTAAAACATAGTTCTCTTTTATTTTATTATTAATAGGAATCTTGTGATTTTTCATGGTTTCCCACAAGGATACTGAGTTTATTTCAGGCATATATTTTTCAAATATACTGTAACAACTTGAGCAAGCTAGAATGAAAGTCGGTCTTCCCATGCTCTCCCAACTATTTTTGATATGTCTTATATTCTCTTGCATTAAATCCTGTCTTCCTGCCCAATCTGCTGGTGCACCGCAGCACCCTAACATTAAACCTACACCATCCTTAATATTTGACATAAGATAACTGTATATTTTTTCTATATATTCTGGTGTAGATGCTGGCAGCTGACATCCTGGATAAAATACATACTTTACCTTTTCATAACCAGGCTGATTCTTTATCATTGAAAAATAGCTGCTATTGCTAAATTCCATATCCTTTAATGCGAAATCGTGAGCAGATATTGGCATTTTTTCTCTTTCTACCATACTTTCACGAGTTTCTTTTATTATATTCTTCATCTCTATGCCTTCTGGGCATATTTCTCCACATAGCCCACAAAGGGTGCAGGAATTAATCATTTTGTTTGCATAGCGATCTCCAAGTACTATAGTTTCATTATGATTTATCTGTCTTACATAGTTCTTAGGGATAACATTATATTTTTGAAGATGAACACAAGCTTTTAGACATTGAAGACACTGACATTTCAAACATCTTTTGGCTTCAATTATTGCATCTTCTTCACTATATTGTGAGTCATATTTTCTCATTGCTGGCATTGACTCTATATCATCAGTTGCAATTTTTAAAGGTGTTTTATACCCTCCTTCATTTCCCCTCGCAGCGGTAATTGAAGTATTTTGAATGTACCTATCTATAGATATACCGGCTCTTCTCCCTGAACTTAATGACAATATAATAGAGTTATTTTTATTTATAAGCCTTCCTCCTGCAAATAGTGAAGTGTTTTCTACTTGGAAGGTTCTAAAGTCTACATTTATATCTTCCTTCCAAGAGCCTGTTCCAATATAGGCTGCGCCATATATTTTTAATATTTTACTCAATTCTTTTTCATCAATCTCTCTATTTAGCTCTATCTTTATACTTCCTTTTTTAAATACTTCAAGCTCTTCTTCTATAAGCTCCTTTGAAAGATTTTCTCCTTCAAAGTCCCATAACCTTCCTCCTAACTTTGAATTTTTTTCATATATTGTGACCTCATAGCCTTTTTTATCTAAATCAAAAGCTGCTGTAATTCCACTTACTCCTCCACCGATTACTGCCACAGTCTTTCCGTTCCTAGGTATAGCCAATGTTCTTTTGTTAGTTGAAGCCCCCAGTTTTACTGTAACTTTTTCAAGCTCAGATATATTTATAGCTCCTCCAAGTTCTTTTCTAACACATACATCTTCACAGGGATGATCGCATATTCGGCCTATTACTCTCGTAAATGGAAGCTTTTTAGCCATAACTTTATAAGCCTTTTTAAAATCACCCTTTTCTATTTCCTCAACAAATGATTTTACATCCATATGCACAGGACAAGCAGCTACGCAAGCTGAAGGTGCATCTGTAATACACTTATCACCTTTTTTCAATAACTTATCTAAATCCATAGCATTCACCTTTCATTCAGTCTGTATTTTGGAAACATAGTCCGGGGTATAAGTTAACTGACCGTCTTATACCCCTATATAATTACTTTTTAAGTGCTGCCAAAACTTTTTCTGGAAGTGCTGGCAGTTTAGTTATGCGCGCTCCACAAGCATTGTATATTGCATTAACTATTGCTGCATGTGGTGCTGAAAGAGGCATTTCTCCTGCTCCTGAAGCACCATATGGTCCATATGGTCTTGGAGTTTCCTGATAAATTATTTCTATATTATCAGGAACATCCTTAATTTGAGGTATACCGCAACCTGTAAGCGTAGTGTGTTTCTTTAAGTCTTCAAAGTCCTCACTTAATGCTAAACCTATACCTTGAACTAAACCTCCATATATTTGACCATCTACTACTAGTTTATTTACTACAGTTCCTACATCAGCAACTTATAGTAAGCTTTTCTACTTTAACCTTTCCAGTAGTAGTATCTACCTCTACTTCTGCCATGAGTACTCCATACATGTAACATGGGAATGGGTTACCTTGACCATTTGCTACATCGCAAGCGGTACAAGGTGCTGTCCACTTTCCATCAACTTTTACTGGTATATTTTCTGCTACCATTTCATCATAAGTCCTATAAGCTCCATCAGCTTTTTTCATAGCTGCTAATAGATTTTCACAGGCAACTCTTGTAGCATTTCCAGTTAATACGTTAGAACGACTTCCGCCAGCTGGTCCGCTGTTTGGAGTTTTTTCCATATCATTCATAACTAATTTTATTTGTTCAAGCTTAATTCCTAGTGGTCTTAAAGTTTCATAAGCTATACTTAAAGTTCCCATGTCAGCACCCTGTCCATGGTCTTCCCATGAGTTGCCAATAACTATTCCTGTTGGAGTCAATTCTGCCCAAGCTTCTGAAGAATCCGCACCATCAAGACCTGAGCCATAAAGAAGTAATGAAACTCCTACTCCATATTTTTTATCTCCACTATTTTTGTTTTTATCTTCAGCTTTTTTCTTTGCATCTTTGTATAATGGACGTAACTTTTCTATCATAGTTGGTAAACAAATAACATCTGGGTCACAACCATTAGGCGTAGTAGAGCCTTCTCTATATACATTTTGGTATCTAATTTCAAGTGGATCTATTCCTGCCTTTTCAGCTAATTCATCTATCAAAACTTCTGAAGCAAAAAGACTCTGTGGTGAACCGTATCCTCTGAAGGCTGATCCCCAAGCATGGTTAGTACAAACAGTCCTTCCTTCTCCTCTTATATTTGCTATATCGTATCCAGCTCCTATAAATTGCGTACCTCTCATAGTAAGTAGGTCACCGAACTCTGAGTATGGACCATGGTCTACTGACCAATCACTTTCCATTGCAACAAGCTTTCCGTTCTTGTCGGCTCCAAACTTAACATTCATAAAGAAAGGTGATCTCTTTCCTGTATAAGTTATCTGCTGATACATATTGAATTCAAGGTATACTGGTTTCTTTGTTACTATTGCAGCTACACCAAGTAAAGCTTCTATAGTAGGGCTGAACTTATATCCAAAAGTACCACCTGTAGGATTTTGAACTATAAGAACATCCTGTGCTGGCATTCCTATACCATCTGCTATCATAAGTGAATGGAAATGGAGTGCTACACTTTTGGAATGTATAACTAGTTTTCCATTTTCATTGAAATAAGCAAAACCTACGTCTGGCTCTATTGGAAGATGCGGCTGTCTTCCTACATAAAAATTATCTTCAACTACATAATCTAATTTATCCATTAAATCTTTAGTGTCATTACCTTTAGCTATTGTTGTCTCAAAATATATATTAGGAGTTCCTGGATGAATTTCTATAGCATCTTCAGCCATGGCTGCTGGTGCACTCATATATGCTGGAAGTTCTTCTAATTGAACTTTAACTTTTTCTGCAGCAGCTTCTGCTTGGAATGGAGTATCTGCAAGTACCATAGCTATAGCATCACCAAATTGGAAAACTTTTTTATCATTTAATATAGGTCTATCCAGACCATCACCTTTATTTGAAGGGAATGCCAATCCATTTATTCTGTTGGTTCCTGGAACGTCTTTATATGTTATAACTTTATAAACTCCAGGCATTTTCTCTGCTTCTGATGTGTCTATTGAGAGAATATTAGCATGTGAAACTTTAGCCTGTACTAATTTTATGTGTAATGTATCCTCAGGAAGTTTTAACCCTAAATCTGCTCCAAAATCCCAGGTTCCTGTTACCTTTGCTACTGCAGATGGACGAACAACCTTTGAACCTAAAACACTTGCTCCTTCAGGCAGCTTATACCACAAGTCTTCTTTCTTTATTTCCCCTCTTATTAGCCTTGCTGCATCCATAACTGCATCTACTAATGGCTTATATCCTGTACATCTGCATACATTTCTATTTTTTTGGAACCAGCTTCTTACATCCTCTCTAGTTGGATTTATATTTTCATCAAGCAAAGCTTTAGCAGATACTATAAATCCTGGGGAACAGAATCCGCACTGTGCAGCTCCATGAATCATCCATGCTAATTGAAGTGGATGAAGGTTATCTTTAGTCCCCACACCTTCAATAGTAATTATTTCTGCTTCATCTGGAACTCTTTTCATTCTTACGATACAAGACCTTACAACTTTCCCATCCATTATTATGGAACAAGCCCCACATTCACCTTTACCGCAACCAACCTTAGTACCTGTAAGAAGCATTTGTTTTCTCAAAACTTCTGCCAAAGTCATTTCCGGATTAGCAATAACAGTTCTACTGATACCATTAATAATTAAAGTTTTCTTTAACATTAAAATACCCCCATTTTTATTTAATTGTTATATTATAAATTTTAATATAACTCAAGCTACCTATATAAATTGTTTAGCAATATACGTGCCAACAGTAATAATATGGAATTAAGCCATTTTCAATATATAAAATTATTTTTTGTTCGTTTTTCTAACAAAATCACATTGAGCTAGTGTTCGTTTTTTAATCAATATTATAAAATTCATTCTACAAACTTGTATTTTTTTACTTTTATCAAAATTATTGCTCAATTTTCGAACAAATTATAAAAAAATAAAGGAAGCCCATATATTTTGAGCTTCCTTCTCTTAATTAGCTTTAATTATTTTTAACCTCTTCATATTCCACATCTACAACATTTTTATTTGAAAAATCATAATAATTTTGTTGTTCATAAGCTTTGCTTTTAGTATCAACTTTTTCTCTTTTTCTTGTTTTTACGTCTTTATATGATTTAATGTAATTCACTAATTTGATTCCTCCCCAAGCAACAACCCCTACTGCTATAAGCCAAGGAAATATTCTGATAAATATAAGTACCGCAGCTATTATAATTATAGTTCTAAACATTCCTGAAAAATTTCTGTTTATAAAATCCATGATTTAAAACCTCATTTCTTTACTTTACTTATCTTAAACTGACTATTTTATATTCTATTATAATACATAGATATTATAGTTCAAGATTAATATAAGAATATTATATCACACAACCAAAGAAACCAGTATTAAATATCACTTTATAAAGTATTAATAATTCATGAACTTTTTATTAAAGTTCTTCGTTTTTTTTCACATTTTTTCTGAACATATCAAAATCACTAATTATGTCTGGTCGTTCTTGAATGAAAGCTATAAAATCTCTGAGGTATTCTACTGTTTCATTGCTTATCGTGTGTTCAACTTTTTCTGTTTGTTCTAATAACCCATCAGATATGCCTAAGACCTTAAAAAATCCTTCAATAATATTGTGTCTATTAAGCAGATACTTCCCCATTTTTTTTCCTTCATCTGTTAGTATTATTATTCCATATTTTTCATAATTGACGAATTTGAATTCTGATAGCTTTTGAACCATTTTTGTTGCTGACGGAGGCTGTACGTTTAAGGATTTAGCTAGATCATGAATTCGTGTAAATCCTATTTGTTCAGAAAGTCTGTAAATCATCTCTAAATAATCTTCCATAGATGCAGTTAAAGTATCACATTCTTTTTTCATGTATTCACTAAAGGTAAAAAAGTCTTCATTATCCATTTCCCCACCTGCTCTACTCATATTATTCCATGTACAAATATATGCATTAAAAATATAAAATAGAACTTTTTTATCACATTTATTTTACAAATACATATCCTAAAATTAGAAAAGTTAGTTTGGACTAAAAATGTTAATGGCCTTTAATTATCTTACATGGCATTAATATTTAAACCAGCAAACAATTTAACTATAGATAAATTCTAACTTGCAGCTAAATTGTAAATTTAAGTTAGTTGATATTATATTGAGCTAATAAATTTTATATTCTATTGGAGGTTTAGTATATGTATGAAGATACAGAATTAAAGAAAATGATAATAGTAAATAGTCGCTATAACATAGGTGTGTTTGGAAAAATTAAAAATTTATTAAAATATTTAGGCCCAGCCTTCATCGTAAGTGTTGCATATGTAGATCCTGGTAATTTTGCAACAAATATAGCTGGTGGCTCTATTTTCAACTATAATTTAATATGGGTAATACTCTGGAGCAATATAATGGCTATATTTCTTCAAACTTTATCAGCAAAATTAGGCATTGCTACAGGATTTAATCTCTCTCAAATGTGTAGGCAGGTTTTTTCAAAAAGAGTCAATTGGTTTCTGTGGGGTATTTCTTGTATTACTGCTATGGCTACAACTTTAGCAGAGTTTTTAGGAGCCACTTTAGGATTATACCTTTTATTTAAAGTTGATTTGGTATATGCAGGTATAGCTACAATCTTTCTAACTTTTCTGATCGTGAATATGCAAAAATACGGACAAAGAGCAGTAGAAATTATTATTACAGTACTGGTAGCAGTAATATGCGCTGCATACACTTTAGAGGTTTTTCTCGCAAAGCCTGAATGGTCTTCTGTGGCATCTCATACTATAATGCCATCCATTCCCAATGGTGATGCCTTATTGATAGCAGTAGGCATGCTAGGTGCAACCGTTATGCCGCATGTTATTTATCTTCACTCTGCATTAGTTCAGCCTAGGAACACCAATAATACACTTAGGGAAAAACTTGAGCACTTTAAAATGGAAAAAATAGATATATTTATAGCAATGAATATTGCATTTCTTGTGAACGCAGCAATGTTAATAGTATCAGCAGCAGTATTTTATAAACAGGGAATAGCTGTTGACTCAATTGAACAAGCCCATAGATCACTTCAGCCCCTACTTGGAACTTTATCTAGTGGAGCTTTCGGAATGGCTCTTTTAGCATCTGGTTTATCTTCGTCTGCAGTTGGAGCTATGGCTGGTGAAAGTCTTTTAGATGGATTTGTAGACTTAAAAATCAATATTAACATAAGAAGAATTATAACTATGGCGCCAGGAATGATTATTATTTTACTCGGTATTAACCCAATGAAAGCTCTAGTATTGAGTCAAGTCATACTGAGTTTTGCACTTCCTGCTGCTATAATTCCTTTGATGATTATAAGTAGTAAAAAGAATTTAATGGGCAGCTTTGTTAATACCACCCCTACAAAAATAATAGGCTGGTTTATTGCATCTACTATTATCATTTTAAACATTGTTCTCTTGATACTTACCTTTGCAGGTAGAGTTTAAATAGCCAGCTTAATTAAAAACTGCTAATACAAGGATATAAATAAGGCATATCTGATACTAAAAAAACTTTATCAGATATGCCTTTATACTGTTAATTGCTTATAATACCATATACCTATAAACTTTCTAAAATTAGCAATTTATTATTTAAATTCTCTTTTTTGATGATATAATTAAAATAGTTTCAAAAATATTGATAATTATTTATATAAAAAGGTGGTAATAATTATGCGTTTTGTTACTTTTAAATTAGGAACTAAAGATGTTATAGGTGTTTTATCAAATAACAATTCATTAATTTCTCTTGAAAATCTTTTTCCGAATTTTTCAATGTTGGACCTTATAAATAAATTTAATGTACAAATTGAAAATCAAATAAAAATGATTTTAAATAGCAGTAATACAATAAGCTTAGATGATGTAACCTTAGAATCTCCTATTCCTAATCCTACTAGAGGCATAATTTGCTTAGGTAAAAATTACAGAGAGCACATAAAAGAGGTTGCAAAGGTTATTGATAAAGAAAATGGAGTACCTGAACACCCAATATATTTCTCTAAAATTGTTGATAAATGTATAGCTCATAACGGAATTATACAATCTCATGAAAATTTAACTGATAAATTAGATTATGAAGTTGAGTTAGCTGTTATTATAGGAAAAGAAGGTAAAAATATTCCTAGAGATAAAGCCGAAGAATATATATTTGGTTATACAATTTTAAATGATGTTTCTGTAAGAGATGCTCAATGGAAGCACGTACAATGGCTTAAGGGAAAAAGCTTTGATGGGACATGCCCAATGGGACCATGGATAGTCTATAAAGATGAATTGAAATTACCACTTGAATTAAACATTAAATCATATATAAATGGTGAATTAAGACAGGATTCAAATACGAGAGAATTTATCTTTGACATACCTAATATAATAAGTGAATTTTCACAGGGCATAACTTTAAAACCTGGCGATGTAATTGCTACTGGAACACCTGCAGGCGTTGGTATGGGCTTTGAACCTCCAAGATATTTAAAATCTGGAGATGAAGTTGAATGTTATATAGAAAACATAGGAATATTGAGAAATAAAGTATTATAATTATGTAAAATTATTTCAGGAGCTTTCTGCCAGCGCTCAAATACTTGAAAATATAGCAAAATCATATTAATAAATTAATGGCAATGATAAAAATATCATTGCCATTAATTTATTCGAGGTCCAAAGCCTCTCTAGATTTGTTCAATTAAACTTCAGTTAGAGTTTAGTTGAACATAATTTGAAGATATAAAATAGTTTATATTAAGAAATGTTTTAAGCTTTAATTGATTTTAGTCTTCTTCATGTGACTTATTTCCCTTTTCTGATTTGTGCTCTTTAGCTTCCTTATTTTTCTTTTCTTTTGAATCATTTTTATCATCTTTTCCTTGTGAATCATTATCTTCGTCTTTTTCTTTTATTTCAATTTTATCTTTGTTTGATTCACTTACAGAAGCAGTGCTATTTGCAGTTGAAGTACTTTGTGTTTTGGAAGCATTTGAAACACTACTTGTATCAGTAGTAGTTGTACTATTTGGTGCAGTAGTGCTTGTTTCTTGTTGCTGTTGCCCAGTTTGTGTTGTTGAATCTTTACTCTGAGAATCAGCCTCTGTACTGCTATTCTTTTTAGCATCTTCCTTAGCAGCCTTCTTTAATTTCCCTACTCCACCTTTCATTACTTCCTTCTTTTCTGCAACTAACTGTTTAAACTTATCTTTTTGAACATTATAGGCTTCTTGTTTTTGTTTTAAAGAATCCTCTGCAGCCTTTATAGATTGCTCATTTCCTGATTTCTTAGCTTCTGCTAATTTGGTTTCAGCATCCTTTACAGCTTGCTTATTTTCTATTAATACCTTTCTTTCATTTAATACTGCAACTATAGCCTCTTTCTTAGCTGTTTGCATTTCGATAACCATAGATATTGTTTCTTTTGCCTTCTCAGGAAGCTTACTTTCTAAGCCCTTTAAAACTTCTATTGACTTTTTCTGTTGTTCAGTTATTTTTGTTTCAAGATTTTCAAGTTTTGATAACTTTTCCTTATCTGCTTCATTATCTACAGATGTCTTATCTACGGCATCCTCTACTTTTTCCTGTGCTTCATTTATTTTGTTGCTATAATCCTTTAACGCTTCTGTAGAAAGCTCTGTTTTTTCTTTATCAGCCATAACTTCGCTTTCTCCTAATCTTTCTAGAGCTACATCAGTTAGCGCCTCTGCCTTACTTTCATCTCCTCTTGCAATATTTATTTTTAAATTGTCTATTGCTTTATCTATTGGATATAAAATTACGTTATCTGGAGTTATTCCAGCATTTTCTTTATAACTTGCAGTTTCTCCCTCTGCAAAAACCTTTCCAGTAATACTTAATGATACAGTTATTGCTGCTACAAATAATGCTATTTTTTTCATAATAAATTCCTCCTTTAAAATCCTCTCATGCATATTTACGGTAACCTTTCCTATTTTATAGGGGTACCATAATTTTTTTTTTAATATTATTATAAAAGTAGTTAAACTAACTATAATATGATAAATTTTCCCATATACATTTGCGCGCGCATCTATCGTTTTATAATGGTACTATTAAAAATTCTTATGTACTATATATAAAAGTAACTCAGCTTACTTTTATATCAATTATGATTTTCATAGATTTATACGGAGTATATCCATGTTTTAGATAGGTACCTTTGAAAAAATCTTCAGCAGAGATCTTAAATTCCTAATTTAGTGCAAATCGCTTTCACGGAATTCATTAGAGTGTTGGTAACGGTAGACATCAAATAAATTAATGATATTTTTATAAATATTCGCGGGATCTCTTTTTATTTTATATAGGTTGGAATTATTTTTTGTATACCCCCATAAAATTTACCTATTATACCGTAATAAATAGTGAGGTGGTTAAATGATACTAAAAAATGACTTGAATGATAACAGAAATGATTTTATAGAGAAAAGTAAAAAATTTATATATAGTGTTGCCACTAACATCTGCAAAAAGAATCTACAATGGGAAAATGATGATGAACTAAGCGTAGCATTAATCGCCTTTAACAACGCTTGTGAATCTTATGTTGAAGATAAAGGAAACTTTTTTAGTTACTCTAAGGTTCTTATAAAAAATGCACTTATTGATTACTTTAGGAAGAACTCAAATAACCCTTATTTAACCTTTGATGGTGAGAACAGTCAAATTGAATATATAGATGCTAAAAATTCCATGACTAATTATGAAATTGAACAAGAAAATATTAGAAGGCTCGAAGAAATAAAGTTATTTAATGATGAATTAAAAAAATATGGTCTTTCCTTTGAAGTGCTTGGTAAATCCTCTCCTACACATAAGGACACAAAGGATAATCTTCTAAATTTAGCCTTTATTTGTTCAAATGAACCTTCTGTTTTAGAATATATACATAGATCAAAAATGCTTCCTGTAAAACAAATTTGTCTTCTGACAAATTCAAATAGAAAACTCATTGAAAAATGGAGACGATACATCCTTGCTTTAATTTTAATTTTTTCTAATAAAGAATATGCTTATATAAGGTCTTATTTAAATATAAAGGTAGGTGAAGGTAATGAATATTAAAAATGGACTAGTTATGGAGATTAAAGAAAATGCTGCTTATATAATGACTCCCGACGGTGAATTTCTAAAAATTAAAATTGATAAAAGCAAGGCTTTACCTGTTGTAGGCGGAGAATACAAGGGAAAAGTTTATAGCACTCCTTTTATATACATAAGAAAGTTTAAATATATTACAGCAGCTTGTTTAATATTTTTCGTACTAAGCTTAGGAGGAGGAGTTTATGCTTATTATATCCCTGTTTCTACAGTTACTATTAGTATAAACCCCTCTATTGAATTCAAATTAAACAGATGGAACAGAGTATTGTCCTCTCAAGCATTGAATTCTGATGGAGATAAAATTTTAAAAGAAATAAAAACTAAGAATACACAAATAGATGATGCCTTGGTAATGGTAGTGAACCAAGCTAAAGAAGATAAATATATAAATGACAACTACATTAATGCTGATAAAACAATTGCAGTAAATATAACTGGAAAAGAAATTGGTTTACCAAGCCTTGAAAAAGAATTATCAGAAAATAACCTTAATGCAAAAATTGACAACAACGGAACTACTGTATTTAATAAGACTAATAAAAGTACTAATAATATTTCACCTAAAAATAATAATTCAAATTCAAATAAATCAAATGCTGATAAGGCTAATTCAAATCCTAATAAAAATTATAATGCATCAGATAATGACAGTGACAGCAGCACTAAAAATAACAACGGCTTAGGAAACAACAAAAAATATAACGATGACTTTGAAAAATCAAATAAAAATTCTAATAAATTCAACGACGACAAGCAGCATGGCTATGACAAAGAAGACAAAAATGGTAAACATGACACCCACGATAAAGGTAATAAAAACAAAGAAAAGTAAAATTAAGAACTTTTGAAAACAAAACATTTTTCAAAAGTTCTTAATTTTCCAACTATATAATTCAATTATATTATAGATATCCAATCTGAGTACTTGACTCATTAGCGGTGTTCATAGGAGTACATCTTCTATATTGTTAATAATTTTATCCGATGACTACCCGCTCTAATACTCCCACCGCACTCTGTGAAAGCGATTCACACAAAATCAGAGATTTTGGTTCTCTACTTTTCTCCAAGCGGGAGTAAAGAGCGGCTACGTCCCTGGATAACGATTTCCCCTAAAGGATAACGCATTCTAAGTGCTAAAGACACTAAGAAGCCTGTTAATAAGCATCAGGTGGAGGTTAAATGCCTAAATGGCATTTAACGGGCAGAATTGCCCAGTGGTCGCAGACAAACTCCATCTGATGCCAAGAACTCTGTTTATCTTTAATTGAAATTATGTACTTATTACATCACTCTGTATTACAAATATCATCCAATTTGCTTAATACCTCTTTATATCCAACTTTAATCAATTCATTATTGTAGAGTTCTTCGTAACTAACTTTTTCTATATCAAACTCTAGTATATTATTCAGATTATCTCCATACAATTTTTTCAGAAACATCTGACATCCCATTTTAACATTATTATGATCTTCCTCATTAAAGTATCTGAATTTATTTGTATCCTTATTTAACTTTTCTATTACCCCATATAATTGATAAATATAACTGAGTTCTCTTAATTGGAATTGACCTTTTAAATATGCAACATTGATAGAATAATCTCTATCCATTGGTATGGGATATACATCTATATCAAATTTATTATTAATACTTTTTAATATTCTGATACTATTAAATAATGCTGTGCATATATCTAATCTTATGATATTTGCATACTCTCTACTTCTTCTTATTCTAGTTTTTTCTGTATATTTTTTGTTATCTTCAAAAATTTTGTTCTGAACTTCTATACTTCTATCTGTTGATTTTTTAGTTATAATCCAACTGAATACTCCACCAACTATGGCCCCAATTATTATAGAAATACAAGAAATTAAAGGTTCAGGCCAATCCGTAAATATTCTAATCATTAAATCCCTCCTTTAAAACAGTTTGTGATAACTATTATATTTTCCACCAATGTCTATTTTATGCTTTATGAAAATTGGATATAATAATAACTAAAGGAAGTGGTTCATTTGATTATTGGTACAGCTAAAATATATCTATTTGCAAATTGGGTTCATTCATTAAAAGAAAAAAGAATGATAGTAAAAAGTATTATAGATAAAACCAAGAATAAATTTAATGTTTCCATAGCTGAGGTTGAGAACAACGATTTACACCAATCCATTGTTATAGGCATTGCTTGTGTAAGTACTGATAAAAGACATGCTGATAGTATGCTGCAAAATGTACTTAACTTTATAGAAGAAAATACTGATGCTTCAATTCAGGATATCGAAACAGAATTGCTGTAAATTTAATAAAAATAAATCCAGAGCATGAAAATTTGAACTTCTGGATTTATTTTTATTAAATTTATTTGACTTTGTTTTTTTGGTGGATATTATTCATATTTCCTAATATATCATGCATAAAATTCGATCCTCTAGATATAAGAATCCCTGTAAGAATCATACCAAGATAAGGTATCTTGGTAGGTAGGTTAACTGCAGCCATAAAATCTATACCAGCTCCAATAGCCACAAGTTCTCCAAACAACACCGCTCCTAATCTGTCATAGCTAAACTTACCATTTTGCCAAAACATCTTTGTAGTTTCCCATAGTGATTCTACTATTAAAGCTGCAATAGCAAATTGTAATAAATCCATATCCCCCTTCTCCTTTTATATGAATTGTTAGTTCCTATAAAGTGATTCTTTGAGAATTACCCCTATAAGTATATATGCAACTCGATTAGGTATTATTATATCTTGTATAAAGATTTATTTGATGCTATTTAAATAAAATTGATCAGCATCAGCATGGCATGGAACTCACTATAGATATCTAAACTGAGTGTTTGCCTTATTAGCGGTATTCATGGGAGTATCTCTTCTGTACTGCTAACAATTTTGAAGGATAACTTATAGAGTATCTTTTATTGAAAAAGTATTTAAAATGTACTATTATTAAAATAATGGAAAATATTTTCATGATTTAAACATAAGAGAGGTTTGGGAAATGAATTTTTTAAAGATATCAGATTTAGCCTATAACGAATTAAAAAAACTTTTATCTGAAAAAAATATAGGAACTAGTATGCTTAGAATTTATCTAGCTGGTATGTCTTGCCATGGTCCTTCCTTTAATATAGTTGTTGATACTCCAAAGGAAAGCGATCTAACCCAAAAGGTACAAGATACAATTTTTATAGTGGACAAGACTCTTTTTATGCAATATAGTGGTTTTATTTTATTATGTGGTGAAGAGAATGGTCTTGGTGGGATTACCCTTGAGCCTGTATATAAACCTGAAAGTTCAGGTTGTGGCGGAGGATGTTCTAGCTGTTCCTGTGATGGTTGTAACTAATACTGTATAATTTAGATGAGTTATAAAGAAACTATCTAGAAAGTTAGCTTATACAAAGGAATATGGTTCCAAAGCTGAAGGTAGTTTTAAAAACTTTTAACAGGCTGAAGCTTGGAAACATATCCGGTCGTATAAGTTAACTTTCTGCCTAATCCCCTATAAATTATCCTAATAATTTTTTTACCATCAGGATTAATTTTTGATCTATCAAATTTACCAGCAACTTTTGGCATAGTTTCTTTCATTATTTTTCCCATATCTGCTGCTGTATAGTTTCCATTAGCTATAATCTCTTTTATTATTTCCTCTACTTCCTCTTCACTTAATTGTTTTGGAAGATATGGGGTTAAAACTTCAAGAGCATAATTCCCTTCTGCTATTTTTTCTTCATTGTTTAATTGTTTAGCATACTCTAAGGCTTCTTTTATTTGTTTTATATTTTTTTCTATTATTTTTATAACACCTTCATCAGAAATATCCTGTCTCTCATTAACTTCAAAGGCTTTTATATCAGCGCTCACTAATCTTAAAACACTTACCTTTGCCTTTTCTCTTGCCTTCATTGCTGCTATTTCATCTTTTTTTAATAATTCTTTTAACATAATATTCAGTTACCTCTTTTCTCTAGAATAATTTGCATATTTAAATTATACCAATATTATAAATAAAATCAAAGTTTCTTATATATTTAGGATTTTTGCGCTACAGGGTATAAGCTCGAAAGTTAACTTTCTGATTTAAAGCCATATATATAAAGAAAAAACTGTAATTAAATATACATTTAACTACAGTCTAAAACTATCTTAAAACTATAACATACTTATTTTTATCTCAGCTTTTATCTTATTTACAATATCAAGGTTAACATATCCTGTTTGCTCTTCCATGGCATTCGCTGTACCACAAGCCGATGCGAAAGCTATAGTGTCTTCAATGTTGTAACCTCTATGCAAAGCTACTGCAACTCCTGCCACCGTTGAATCACCAGAACCCACAGGGTTAACTGCTTTAATTTTAGGAACCTGAACTCTATACTTTTTACCTTTGTAACCTATAATAGATCCCTCTGAACCTAATGACACAAATATAAACTCTACTCCGCTGCAATGTATCTTATCTATTATCTTTATTATATCTTTGTCATTATTAACACTTTCACCTGTTATTATTTTTAATTCATCTATATTAGGCTTAATAAAAAATGGCTTTCCCTGAATTCCTTGAACTAATGCCTCTCCACTGGTATCTAATAAAAATTTAACTCCTTTTAGATTTGCCTTTTCAATTATTTCTTTATAGGTAGAAGTTATCATACCTTTAGGCAGACTTCCTGATGCACATACTATTAAGGAATTCTTTAATATTTCATCATAGGTTTCTTTCCATCTTTCTATTTCATCTTCTTCCACAATAGGACCTGGTTCTAGTATTTCTGTCTGAGTCAAATCTTTAGTAATTACAGCTAAACAGCTTCTTGTTTCACCTTTTATTTTTACAAATTTATCTTTTATTTTTAGCTCTAAAAGCTTGTCTGAAATAAAGTCTCCTGAATGTCCACCCAAAAATCCTGTAGCTGTAACTTCCTCTCCAAGCAGTCTTATTACTCTGCTTACATTTAAACCTTTTCCACCTGCTGTGTTTTGTACTTTTTTTGCTCTAGCTACTTCACCCTTAACTATATCATCTAATATATAGCGTTTATCTATAGATGGGTTAAATGTTATTGTTGCTATCATGCTCTATTTTCACTTCCACAAACCTTTATTTTATGAATTACAACATCTTTCATTGCAACCTTTCCTGGAATCATATATTGTCTTGGATCAGATGCTTCTGGATGTTCAACAAAATACTTTTTAACAGCACTAGCAAAAGGAATTTTTAAATCTGTTGCCACATTAACCTTACAAATGCCGAGTTCAATGGCTTTTTTAACCAGATTATCTGGAACATCGGATGCACCATGAAGAACTAATGGCACGTTAACAATGGTTCTTATCTCCTTCAACCTATCAAAGTCTAACTTAGGCTCTCCCTTATATAATCCATGGGCAGTTCCTATAGCCACGGCTAAAGAATCTATCCCTGTTCTTTCAACAAACTCTCTTGCACTTTCAGGATTAGTATACATAGTATCTTTTTCATCAACTACTAAATCATCCTCTTGTCCACCTAATCTTCCTAACTCCGCTTCAACTGTAGCATCGAGTCTATGTGCATATTCTACTACTTCTTTTACTATTTCTATATTTTTTTCAAAACTTTCGTGGGAAGCATCAACCATCGCAGATTTAAAGCCTAGATCAAGATAGTCTTTGATAGTTTGAGTATTTTCGAAATGGTCTAAATGAATTGCTATAGGAATGTCATATTTTTTAGCTGCAGCATTTGCAATTGAAATTATATAGTCAGCACCTGCATATTTTAATGTACTAGGTGTTCCAGCTAAGATTACAGGCGATTTCATTTCCGCTGCTGTTTCTACTACAACCTGTATAGTTTCTAGATTGTGTATATTAAAGGCTGGAACTGCATACCTTTCCTTTTGGGCCTTAAGCAATATTTCTTTTGTAGATACTATTTCTTTCATTTATAATTCCTCCCTAGCTAAATATGTCTTTAGCGAGTAAATACTTCTTTACCATTAATTAAAGTTTTTACTACATTAAAATTATCATCTATAATAACTAAATTTGCCTTTTTTCCTTCTCTAATACTTCCTACTAATTTATCAACATTCAATAATTTGCTTGGGTTAAAAGAAGCCATTTTTATAGCGTCTAGAGGTTCTACCCCTACTTTTTTTATAATATTCTTCACACAAGTCAAAATAGCAGTTGTGCTTCCTGCTAATGAGCCGCTTTCTACTCTAGCAATAGAACATTTTACATTAACCTTTAATGCCCCAAGCATATATTCACCATCCTGCAGTCCGGACGCTTGAATTCCATCACTAATTAAAATTACTTTTTCTTTATCTTTGCACCTTAATAACAAATCTACAGCAGCGGGATGAACATGAACTAAATCGCATATTAATTCGCAATACACGTCATCCTTAGTTAAAACTGCTCCCAAAATCCCCGGTTCTCTATGGTTAAAACCTCTCATGCCATTAAAGGTGTGTACCGCAACTTTAGCTCCAGAATCTATAGCAACAGCTGCTTCATCATAGGTAGCATTTGTATGTCCCATTGATACTTGTATATTATTTGATGTTAAATATTTTATACACTCATATGCATTCTTCTTCTCTGGTGCAATAGTTATAACTTTTACAGTATGTTTTGACACTTCAATTAATTCTTCTAATTCCTTTAAATTTAAGTCCCTTATTAAATGTTCCGCATGAGCACCTTTATGCTCCTTACAAATATATGGTCCTTCTATATAAGATCCTAAAATTTCAGCACCTTCAACTTTATCCATGCAGAAACTAATGTTAACAAGAGCTTGTTTTATTTTTTTAACCTCTTCGGTAACTGTAGTCGGAAGAAATGAAGTTATTCCACGAGATGCTAAGTATTTTGATATTTCATTTAGTGAATGATGATTACTGTCCATGGTATCGTATCCATTGGCACCGTGTACATGCAAATCAATTAAACCTGGAATAATACTGTATTTACTTAAATCTATTACATTTCCCACATTATTTTCTTCATGTTCTTCTAGAACTTTTTTTATAATTCCGTTTTCAATTATAATAGTTGCATTTTCTAAAATTCTATTTTCACAATAAATACTTTTAGCTTTTATACCATATAGCACTTTAGATCATCTCCAAATCTAGATTCCATTATTATTAACTTGTTTTTTCTCTCTTGGTTCAAAAGCCTTTACTGCACTAATTCCTGATTGCAGCGCCATGTTTTTTAATTCTTCTATGCTTATACCTTCTCTAGATAAGCTGATTTCTAGTATCATTCCTACATTCGTACCTGCCACAACCCTGCTATTTTTTAACTCTTGACATAAAAGGGCACAGGTTCTAAAGGGCGATCCCCCTGCTATATCCGTTAAAAATAATATTCCTTCACAACCACTTAGTTCCTTTGCTGCATTTTCAAGTTTACTTTGTAGGCTTTCAATATTATCTTTTATAGTAAAGTCTACTCCTATTACATTTTCTTGTTTTCCAGCTATAAGTTCTAATGAACTCATAATTCCACTGGCAAAATTTCCATGACCACTTACAACTATTCCTATCATGCTGCTTACCTCGCTTCAAATAATTTTTTAGCTTCAGTTGAGACTAGAGTTCCAACTGAAGCATTGTCTAAATTTATCTACTATACTATTCCTATTAATCTTCCTATTATGCCAAATACTACAGTTACTCCAATAAGCTTGATTGGTGAAAATCCTTTCTTTAGTAAATAGTACATTAAAAATGTGTATCCAAGGGGAAGCATATTAGGTAGCACTTTGTCTAAAACATCTGGCTGAAGAGCAACCTTT
Source organism: Clostridium sp. OS1-26 (assembly GCF_030915445.1). Lineage (GTDB taxonomy): Bacteria > Bacillota > Clostridia > Clostridiales > Clostridiaceae > Clostridium_AM. Next base: position 4,300,932 of record NZ_CP133264.1, on the reverse strand, counting down.
GCTTTACCTGCTGTTAAAACTATAGTAGTTTTGAAGTTTATATATGATGCTATTAATCCACCAACTACTGTTATACCAACTATTGATGCAGCATGTGCAACATACTTAGTATTTTCTTTTAATGCTTTAATAGCTTTAGTTCCTGTATTATAACCATAGTGCATTAATCCGAATCTTAATCCAAAATGCAATGCATTAAATAATGCTAAGAATATAATTGGACCCGCTATGCTGCCCTGCATACCTAAAGATGCTCCAATGCCTACACATATTGGAAGAGCTGTTAGCCAGAATAAAGCATCACCGATACCACCAAGTGGTCCCATAGTTGCAACTTTAATAGCTCTTATTGTATCCCTATTTTCCTTTGCTTCTTCCATAGCAGTAACTACACCCATAATAAAAGTTACAAGAAAAGGATGTGTATTAAAGAATTCCATATGGTCTTTCATTGCAGTTGATAAGTCAGCCTTATTTTTATGAATTTTCTTTAATCCAGGTAACAAGCTGTATAGCCATCCACAAGCTTGCATTCTCTCATAGTTAAAGGATGCTTGAAGGAATAATGAGCGCCAAGCCATTCTATTTAAGTCTTTTTTGGTTATAACTTTTTCTACATTTACATTAGATTCCACCTGAATGCACCTCCCTTTTAGTAACCTTTTCCCCTCTACTTTTATTTGCGAAGAAGTCATATAATGCAATTGCTGTTCCTATTAATGCAATTGGTAGTATTTGAAGTTTTCCATAAGTTGCAAATATAAATCCGATTATTAAAAATGCAATATATTCTTTCTTCAACATAATCTTTAATAGCATTGCAAATCCTATTGCTGGCATCATGCCACCTGCTACAGATAATCCTCCAATTAACCATGTTGGTAATGCTTGAACTATATTTTTAGCTGAGTCTGCACCTAGATATATAGGTAAGAAAGCGATTACAAAGTAGAAGACAAATAATACTGCCATCCCTAAGTAGTTTATTCTGTCAATTCCGGCAGTATTAGCCTCTTCTGCAAATCTGTCAGCCTTATGCATTATAGGTGAAAAAGCTGTAAATATTAATGTTATTGCTCCTTGTACTGCTACTGCAAAAGGAACTGCTATTCCTACAGCTACATTTGGATTTTGCTTAGCTAATATTGCAAAAGATGTACCAATAATACCCCCTATTACTACGTTTGGTGGCTGAGCTCCTGCTAATGGAACCATACCCATCCAAACAAGTTCTAGAGTTGCACCGGTAACAAGACCGGTATGAACGTCACCTAAAATTAAACCAATAACTAAACCAGTAACAAGTGGTCTGTGTATATGCAGCAATCCGTCGAACAAGTCTATTCCTGCTATACCAGCCCAAATAGCGATTAATAAGGCTTGAATAAGCATAATAAATTCCCTCCCCTTTAATTAATATTATAAAAATTTAAGTATATCATCCGCTTTTTCATCTGGAACTCTTCTAATCTCTAATTGAACTCCAAGCTTGTGAAGCTTTCTAAAGGCTTCTTTATCACTTTCATCTAGTGATACTGTGCTAGTTACCTGTTGTTTACCTTCGCTAAAGTGCATATTTCCTATATTTACTTTTTTTATAGGAACTCCACCCTCTACTAGTTTTAATGCATCCTGTGGTGTTCTGCAAACCATGAAAATAAGCTGATCATCAGAAGCCATATGAATCACATCTATTGTTTTCTGAAGAGTAAAGTATCTTGTACCTATCACATCAGGTACTACCATATCCATTAAGTTTTGTTGTACTTCATCATCAGCAACTTCATCATTTGCAACTACTATTAAATTTGCACCTAAGTGGTTTACCCAAGTTACTCCCACCTGTCCATGTATTAGTCTATTATCGATTCTAGTTAGTAAAATATTTGGCATAATGTCCCCTCCTTAATATTAAGCTTTTTATTTATCATACTGGTGTATTGTAACACCTTTGACTACTCTATTAACTGTTCCATCTGGTCTTGGATTGTCTGGTGATATTCCAAGCTCTAATGAGTAAAAAAGTGCAAACATTTGAGCATAAAGAACAAAATTTAAAGCTTCAAAAGCATCACTAATTACTTCATACTGTTCTGAATTTGCGATAAATACTTTATCTGCTATCTCATCTATTTCAGTATCTTTATTGTAGGTTATAGCAACTACCTTATGATTTCCCTTATCATTGTATATTTCTCTTAACAAGTCTATATCATACTTTCTTGTGTACTCATCATTAGATACAAACACAAAAACTAAAGTTTTTTCATTAACAATTGATTTTGGACCATGTCTAAAGCCTAAAACTGACTCGCTAGTTGAATTTACTTTACCACTTGTTAATTCTAGATTCTTCAAAGCTGCTTCTTTTGATAGTCCATTTAATGCTGAAGATCCTAAATATACAACTCTGTCACAGCCTAATTTAACTAAGTTTAATATTTCACTGACTTCAGTATCCAATATTTTGTTAGCATTTGTTATAATATTTTCAATAGTAACAGTGTTTTTATTAAGATTTTTCATATCAAATATAATTAAAGTTGTTAACAGCATACAGCTGAAACTGCTTGTCATCGCAAAGCTCTGATCATTTGATTCTTCTGGCATTAGTATCACTAAATTGTTATCATTACCTTGGGCTTTCTTTGCCAAAGCACCATCTTTATTACAGGTTATAACAATTTGATTTATATCATTTACTAACTGTTCGGCTAAGTCATAGGTTGCAACACTTTCAGGACTATTCCCTGAGCGTGCAAAGGATACTAATATTGTTGGCGTATCTTTTTTTAAAAAGTCTTCTGGATTACTTACTATATCAGTTGTTGCTATTGCTTCTACCCTTACTCCCAAAATTCTTGATAAATATGGTGCAGCTATATCTCCAACATAAGCAGAGGTTCCTGCGCCAGTAAGAATTATTCTTACTGAATCCTTATTTAACTTACCATTTATAAAGACAGATATTTGTTCTTTATTAAGATTAATTATATCTAAGGTTTCCCTCCAAAGCTTTGGTTGATGGTAAACCTCCTTTGCTGTGTGATATCCTCCAATCTTTTTTAGTTCATTAACATCTACATTGAATAACTTATTCATATAATCACCTACTCTTTTATATTAACTGTATTTTTTTCATATTTTATTTATATGTTCTAGGTAGTAATGTTATTACGACATCATTACCAGTTTGGCTAAATTTAAATTCTTATATTTTGATTAGTATAATACTAATCTGCATTTATACTTGAAATATGCTTATCCATTTATTTTAAGAAACACGTAAAAGTAATGACGTCATTACCAGTATAATTATTTTTTTGTAGTATATCAATAATATTTTTTTTATTATTGATATACTACATTACTTTTCTAATCTTACTCTATATTTAAATTTATCACCTCTAGCAATACTTATAGTGTATTCTATAATGTCATCATTTTCATATGTGAATCTCTCTATTTTCAAACTTGGCGACTCCTTAGATATCTCTAGCTTTTCAGCTTCTTCTTCATTTGTTAAAACCGGTTGAAATGTTTCCTCCGCCATTGTAAGGTTAACTTCAAATTTATTTTTTAAAATATCATACAATGCCTCTTTTTCTAAGTTTTCCTTAGTTATTCCAGGAAACTTATCATATGGAACATAACTTGTTTCTACAATCATAGGAATATTATCCGCTATTCTCAATCTTGTAAATTTATAAGCCAAAGTTCCTTCTTCCATCCTCATCTTTTTGCTTATCTTATTGCTAATACCTACAATTTCAAACATCAAAACTTTTGAAACTGGCTTTTTACCTAGCTTTTTCATTTCTTCGGTAAAGCTATAGAATTTAACTAGATCCTGATCCAATTTTTTTGATGCCACAAAGGTTCCTTTGCCATGCACTTTATAGATGTAACCTTCTCTTTCAAGCTCCGTTATGGCTTGCCTTACCGTGGACCTGCTTACATCATATTTCTCACAAATGTCTCTTTCAGAAGGCAGCTGATCATCTTCATGCATTGAGGTTTCAATTTCCTCAATTATTATATCCATTAATTGAGAATACAGCGGAATTCTACTTGCTTTATCAATTTGTTTCATATCCACCTCCAAATCCCGTGCATTTCATCACTGGTAGTGTGGTACGTACCACCTATATTTATAATATATATCATTATATAAACGTTGTCAACATTTTTATATATAATAGATTATTTAGCTAATCAATATTTTTTCTATTTTCACTATATTGTATATATTAAGAAGTATTAAAAATAATAGTAGCACATTAAATACTCTTAATATCATATTTGAGGAAAGGTTCTTGTTAAGTTTTGTTCCACATATCCCTCCAATAACTCCTCCAGCTATCATGTAAGGTAAAATATTTAAATTATAACTGTAAAGCCCTATAGTAGTTATTATCTTAATAAGTTTTGCTCCTTGAGAAAATAATATTGTAATTATGGAATTTACAGCTGCTTCTTTAGTATCCATAGAAAAGAAAATAATTAATATACAAACATTTATAGGACCTCCTCCAACGCTTAAAAAAGATCCCAAAAATCCTAAAAATAAGCCTATAATCATACAATAAAACAGATTTTTAATCCTATAACTTTTATACTTGTCCATATTGTTCATATATACGTATACGAAAATAATGAGAAGTGCTAATATTATGTTTTGAAACAAAGCAACATACTCTTCATTAGTAGCATTTAAAATTATATGCATAATACTATCGCCTAAAACTCCTCCTATTACTGATCCTGTACCTATTAGCACAGTTCTTTTTACGTCTATTTTAAACTTATACCTAATTTGCTTTATAATAGAAACTACAGACATAGCAAAAACTGTAGATGAAGATAAAATACTTATAGTAGATACATTATAATGGCCTAAAAAATCTAAAAGTGGTTTTATTATTACGCCTCCACCTAAACCTACCATGGAACCAACTGTTGTAGCTATTAATGCTATTAAGAAATATATAATTGTCATACTTATCATCTCCATAAAAAATGTATAATAAAAACAAAAGGCGTAAGCTATATTACGCCTTTTGTATATTTTATTTTTCTATAGCTTGCAAGGCTTTATAAATTGTATTATCGTTTTTAGCTAATAACTCTATACTTTCCTGCTTATTTAACCCAGACAATATCATAAATACTGCGACCTTAACATTTTTGTCGCTTTCTTGAAGATATTTCTCTGCTTTTTCTCTATCCACAGAGGTACACTCCATTATTATTTTTTTACTTCTTTCTACAAGCTTATTATTATTCGCTCGAACATCTACCATATAGTTTCCATAAACTTTGCCACACTTTATCATAGCCCCAGTAGAAAGCATATTTAAAACCATCTTTTGTGCTGTTCCAGCTTTTAACCTGGTGGAACCTGTTACAACCTCTGCTCCAGTGATTATTTCTATGGCAACTTGACCTAATGAAGATATTTCAGCATCTTTTACACAACTTATTGCTATATGAGAGGCTCCTATCTCCTTTGCATATTTTAAGGCCCCCTTAACATAAGGTGTTCTACCTGAAGCTGATAATCCTACTATAGCATCTTTTTCACAAAGCTCTATTCTTTTTAATTCCTCTATAGCTCCTTCTTCAATGTCTTCTGAACCTTCGTTGGCCCTAACTGTTGCATTGTAACCTCCAGATAATATTCCTATAACGATGCCTTCATTTACTCCAAAGGTTGGTGGGCATTCACAGGCGTCCAATACCCCTAATCTACCAGAGTTCCCAGCACCAACATAGATTAATCTTCCACCTTCTGATAATCTTTCATGAATTATATCTACAGCCTTTGCTATATTTTTTACTTCTTTTTTTACAGCTTCAGCAACAGTAAAATCTTCATTATTCATAAGTGTTATCATTTCAACAGTAGAAACTCTATCTATATTTACAGTATTTTTATTTACCTTTTCTGTATCTAATTTAGATAAATCTATACTCATAGCGTTATCTCCTAATAAAATTTATTTTTATTAACTATGAATTAAATTCCGAGATTTTTATTATAATAAGTCTTTCAGCTTACATTCCTTATCATCAGGTACCATTATAGCGTCTATATCTACACCTGCTTCTAAAAGTTTATTAAAATAACATATATCTATATCTGTCACATTAACAGAACGTTTAATAGATCTTGTCCCTTCTCTTGTAGCCATATTTCCAACATTAAGTTTCTTGATATCTAATCCAGCTTCTTTTAAATCCCATAAATCTTTAGGATTCTTTACTATCACTAAAACTCTTTGTCCTTCATATTTTCCAGCAAGAATATTCTTTACTGCTGTTTCTTTATTAATTATTGAAGTTCTAACTGAAGCAGGTGCAACCATTCTTAAAAGCGACTTTTGCATTTCATCGTCTGCTACTTCATCGTTAATTACCATTATTCTGCTTATGGATAAAGAATTTGTCCAAAAAGCTGCTACCTGTCCATGTATTAATCTATCATCAATTCTTATATGCACTATTCCTTTCATTCTTACTCCTCCCAATTAACCTAAAATTTTCAAATTAAAAGCAATTATTGATAAAACAATCAATAATATTATTACCCTAGTTGAATTCATGTTCTTTCTACCTAATAACCAATAAGTTAGTAAAACTATACTTAATGGTATTAATGCAGGCATCATCTTATCTAACATTTCTTGGGCCACTAATTTTACTTTCCCCGAAGTGTATATATATGGTACCTTTGCTTTTATAACTGTTGGTATTAAGCCCCCTATTACCATTAAACCTAACATTGATGCTGACTCTGCCACATTTTTAAGAACATTTCCTATTGATGATACAAGTTTTGCCCCTTGCTTATATCCTGATTTTATAAATCCTTTGCTTATAATAATTTTCACTATGTTTGCCATTACCCATAAATAGCATCCTATTGAACTACCTTGTAGTGCCATATATGCTGCTATTGATCCAAATACCGTATTTAATGTTACTCCAAATAAAGTATCTCCTATACCAGCTAAAGGCCCCATTAATCCTGTCTTTATAGCTGCTACTGCATCTTTTGCTTTTGCTCCTTCGGCTTCTTCTATAGCTAAGTTTGCACCTAATATAAATTGACCTGTTACTATATTACAATTAAAGAATTGAAGGTGGTTTTTTACCGCTTCATTTAATTCATCTTCATTTTTATATATCTTTCTTAATGCTGGAAGCATTGCAAAACAATATCCTAATCCCTGCATTTTTTCATAGTTCCATGCTGTCTGTGATGCTAATAACCACCTTGCAAATACTTTATTTATCACCTTGTTATCTAATTTTTTATTTTCTTTCTCTACTGTATTATTCATCTTCATCTGCACCTCCTTCATATGCTAATGCTACATTATTATTTGTAGATTGATTTTGAACCTTTTTAAAATTATATAATGCTGCCGCGAATCCTATTAAAGCTATTCCTAGCATTGGCATATTTAAATATGCTGCTAACACAAACCCTACTATAAAATATGGAGCATATGATTTTATTGGTAAATACTTAAGAAGTAATGCTATGCCTAGTGCTGGTAATATTCCTCCTGCTACCTTTAGTCCTCCCATTAACCATGCTGGTGATACAGCTAATAATTGCTTAACTAAACCTTCTCCAAAGTATAAACATAGGAAAACTGGTATGAACCTTGATATAAGCCATGTTGATAAACCCAATATATTCATTAATTCAATCTTTTCATACTTTCTTTCTTCTGCATATTTTTCTGCTCTATGTTGGAAAAATACATTACTCATTCTTGCTAGCACATCTAGTTGAACTAGAAGTAGTGCTGCTGGTACCCCTATTCCTATTGCAAAATCTAGTCCTTGCTTTGTTGATATTGCTAATGCCCCTGCTATTATTGTTGCCGTTGCATAGTCTGGTATTGTCGCTCCTCCATAGCTTCCTATTCCTAAAGTCATTAATTGTAAAGTTCCACCTACTAATAATCCTGTTTTTACATCGCCCATTATAAGTCCTACTATTAGTCCTGTTATTGCCGGATTCCTAAATCCTATCTTCATATTTGTTTCATCCCACTGAGCTATTCCACCTAGTAAAGACAAAACTATGATTTGCCACAATTGTATATGCATCTCTTCTCCTCCTTACTAAATTTATATTTAATCTTCATCTTCTGAAGATTTTAGATCCTCTGGCAGTACAATGGCTTCTCTCGCTGATTGTTGTAAACTTTTAACTACATCTTTAAGACAACTATCCTTTAACAAAGTCCCTTCAATTAGTATTGGTAAATTTACGCCTGTGATTATTTCAACTCCATTATACTTATTCTTTATTTCAAGCACGCAGGTATTAAAAGGCGTACCTCCAAAGATATCTACTAAAATTAATAATCCTTTATCTTTTTCATAACACTTTGCTACTTCCTGTTCTAACCTCTCTTTAAAGTTTTCTACTCCTTTTTCATCTAACCCAACAGCATAAACGTGATCTACATCATTAGTGAACATCTTTAATGTTTCTTTTAACGTAGCAGCCATGTTTCCATGGGTTACTATCATTATTTTATACATTATATCTCTCCTCTTCTTATTTTCTATTGTCATTAATTTATTAAGCAAATATTATGCCAACTTTTTATAAACATATCTATTACTTTTAAAATGTTTAAAATACTTATTCCACAGGTTGTCATAATATGGATCTTAAGATCTGTCAACAAATCATCCTTCTGTCCTATCTAAAAAACATAAAAAAATAAGACACAAATCACATGTGTCTTATTTTTTAAAAATTTAATTTACCTATCTTAGACTCTATTATGCTTTGTATAATATAAATCTCTTTTACAGGAATAGTAAAGTTATATTCATTACTAATTGCTTTAAATATAGAATTCGATATTTTTACAAATTTAATATTATTGCTTTCATAGTTTTTACTTTCCTCTTCTATAAACTCAAGCCCTTGCTTTAACATTATTCTTTCAATCATTATACTTATATGAATATATAAAGTTATTTTCAAATCTACGTTAAACCTCTTATCTAAAATTCTTTCATAGTCAAGTATTATGCTTTCAACTTCATTGATTATATTTTTTGGATTTAATATAGTCATTCTAGATATGAGGTTGTCCATAGAAAACATTTTTATTATATCTTGTTTTATGTTGTTAATATTTTTATCCATAGTAACATCTTCTAATACATCAAATAATGTATCATCATAATCATCATTTATCAAATCATGCATAAGTATAGTTTTTACTCCTTCTATTTCTAGCTTAGTAGTACTTATTACAAGTTTAACATCATAATCGGAGAAAACCTTATCATCTTTCCCCTTAAGATTTAATGAAGCATAATCATACTCCTTAACCTCTATATCCGCGTTGCCTATACATTCTCTAATAAGATTTCTAACCTTTATTGCCGTCCCTATACCTGATATGCAAGTTGTTAATATTGCTTTTTTCTTACCCTTTACCTTTATTAGCTTACACATTAGTGGATTACTTTTTTCTATACCAGTAATCATACTTTCAACATCTTGTCCATTAATAATTCTTCCAGCTATATCAAGAGCTATATTAGTTGTTATATTATTAATTATACCTAAATCTCCATCTATAATTTTTTCTAACTCTAAATTTATATCAACTAATGATCCCATATCTACTAGTATTATAGTTCCTTTGGATGTATTTATTTCACTGATATAATTTTTGATTTTGTTTTTCACCTCTATTGGACTACTCTCCATAGGCATATCAAATGCTTCAAAAATAAATTCACCATATAACTGATTAGCCACACTAGCTATACTGCTAGCTGTAGAATATCCATGAGCAACTATTATAGCATTTATTAATGTAGATTCGTTGCTCATCATTGTAAATACATAAAGTATTATAATAACTTTAATTCTAATATCTAACTCACAATCTAAATTGTTCTCTAGGTTATTAATTATCTTTTCTGATATTATTAGAGGCTTACTTATTTCTCTTCTTAATATATTTTTAATCCTTGTTACTTTCCTAAAGTCCTCTTCATCCTTAGCTGAGATTATATTATTTCTATTATAGATTAAAAATTTTGTTAAAATTTTGCTAGTATTTCCATAATATTTTATTCCATAGGTGCTCTCTATTAACTTTAGAGTATTATCTACTGTTTCTAAATAGATATTATTAATTAGGTCATTACATTTATCATCCTCTTGCTCATAAACTATAAGCTCTAAACTCCTGTTTAACTCTATAGCTAAACCTTTTCGAAGCTCACTTATTGATATATTATGTTTTTGATATTCAGTACATAAGTATTCAACTGTTTCTATTAATTCATTTAACCTATTGTATCTATCAATTTCTAAAATATTTATTTCGCTTATATCTTTATCTTCTCTTTTCACCTTCATATAGTCCTCAAAGTAATACTGCTTTATATTTTGATTAAATTTTTCTTCATGCAAAGCTGAATGTATTTTATCTATCTTTATTACTTCTTTAGCTTGTTGTTCTTTATAAGCCAATGCACAACATAGCTTTACAATATTTTTTAAGCTTCCTATATTGCCACCATTTTTTTGTGATAATATATAGTTTATTATTTTTCTACTTATGTATATATCCCTATTTATTTTTAAGCTCTCATCTTTAAAAAACTTATAAATCATTGTAATTCTTTCATCTATTGGTCTTTTATATAGTTTAGGAATATTTATTTCCAAAGGAATTCTTCTCCTGAAAGTTTGTAGAAGAGCTTCTTTTGGATTTTCTGTAGTTGCAAAAATAAATCTTACATTTGCTCTTCTCTCGGCTTTGCTTTCGCCAAGTCTCTTAAATACCCCTTTGTCCATAAATACAAATAGCTTCTCTTGTCCTTCAGCTGAAAGCCTATGAACCTCATCTAGAAATAAATATCCTCCATCAGCTAACTCTAGCGCTCCTAGGTGCTCCTTATCGGCTCCTGTAAAGCTTCCTTTAGCATATCCAAAAAGATTAGCCGATAAAAGCTCTGGGTTATCAGCATAATCTGCACAATTAAAAATTATAAAAGGAGAATCAGCTTTTATCTTACCTTCTTTTTCGGCATATTTATGTATAAGGCTTGCAATATAACTTTTACCTACTCCACTGTCCCCAGTTAAAAGTACCGACATATCCTTACCTGGATAAAATACTGCAGCTTTACATTTTTCAACCGCGTCCCTAAGACTGCCCTTGTATCCTACTAAATCCTTAAAAACATCATCACCTTCGTTGTTTAAGATTGTATTTTTATTATCTATAATATAATTAAACAATACTGGTCTTGTTTTAATCTTCATAGCCTTCTTTTCTTCTACAAGCTCATTTAAATACTGACTGACTAGATTTCTCCTAATAGATAATATTTTTGATATTTCCTCAGTGGTAATTCCTTTAAAATCATCATTTCCCATGTGATTTTCTGTAACACTCCTAAGTAACTCTTCAATTCTTCTCTTGTTATTCTTTAACATTATGTTCAACCTTCTTTACTATACTTAATAAAATAAAAGAAATTATTTATTTAATAATACAAAAAGAAACATCCTTATGCCATAGATTTTTCATAAAATCCATAAAATCATAAAGATGTCTCTTTTTAATTTATTTATTATTAATTATTTTAAGCCTTGTTCGTAAGCTTCTACCATTTTCTTAACCATGTTTCCGCCTACTGATCCAGCCTCTCTTGAAGTAAGGTCTCCATTGTATCCTTCTTTTAGATTTACTCCAACTTCTCTAGCTGACTCCATTTTAAATTGATTTAATCCTTCTTTAGCTTGTGGAACTAATGCTCTATTACTTCTATTTGCCATAGTTTTTTTCCTCCTTGTTTTTATTGTTTTTATTTTTTTAATATGTTTTATAGTTACAGTTTGTACAGTTTAAGCTTAATTACTCTATGAACCTATAGGAAAAAACTCCAGCCATTGCTAGATATGTAATTGTAATAATAAAAGTAATGTTATTATTAACAGGATTCTTAGCTTTAGGTGGAGTTTTAAACTCCATCTGAAGCTTAGAAGCCGTTATCCAGTGGCGGTAGACATCGGATAAATTTATAGTATAAAATTTACTTTTCCGGATAAAGTAAGTTTGTTTGTTATAATGAAATTCCTTATTAAATGTTAGAGCAACCTTAAAATTTCAAGGTTGCTCTAAACATATCAACGCTATATCTACAAAAATTCACTGTTATCTCGTATATTTTTTTATTGATTCATATTTTGATTTATTTTTTTCAGAAGGATTTATATACTGAAAATCTCCATTAGCATTTCTTCTTATCCCTAAGTTTGCATACTCTTTGTCTTTTACTTTACGTTTATTTACCATTAGTACCACCTCCAAGTGTTAGTATCTGTAACAAGGAATCCTTTTATCCTATTACTACTAGATAGTACTCTGTGAAAACCACTATCAAAAAATCATATATGCTAACAATACATATAACATTAAATTACATAATGTTGTAACCTCTTAAATCCATTAATTTCTCTCCAATTGTCTAATATACGTTCTAATAATTAAAGGCGGAACAAAAGAAGAAATTGTAAAAATGAGGCATGCTTTAAAACATACCTCACTAAACAGCCTTCTTATTTAAATCCTCACATATTTTTTCTAAATCTTCTATGCTATTTATAACGCAATCCGGCTCATACTCCATAAGATCCTTTAATGAAAGAGCTGTATATTTAACTATACAAGTTCTGCAGCCTGCATTTCTTCCACAAAGAATATCATTATGGCTGTCTCCTACCATTATTGTCTCCTGCGGTTGAACTCCCAGCAGTTCACAAGCTTTTAGCGCAGGATCTCCTAATGGTTTGTGATTTTTAGTATCCTCAGGCGTTACAATAATGTCCATATAATCATATATGTTTATTAGTTTAAGACCTCTTTCCGCCATAGGTCTTCTTTTAGAAGTAACTACTCCTAATTTTATTCCAGCATTTCTAAGCGATTCAATGCCTTCCTTTACTCCTTCAAATATTGTAGCAATATCATCATGATTACTCTCATTGTAAACTCTAAAAGTGCTTACCATTAAGTCAGCTTTGTCCGCATCGTATTTAGCCATTGAATCTCTAAGTGGCTCACCAAAGGTTTTCACTATCTCTTCTCTTGGCAATTCTCTATTAAAAAGTTTGTTAAATGCATATTTAAAGCTTTGTATTATAAGTTCATTTGTATTTATAAGCGTACCATCTAAATCAAACAAAATAGCTTTTATCATATATATCCTCCTATGTTAAATACTCTTAATATATAATAGCACAGCTCATATCCTACAACAAGTTTCCTATAGGGTTACTAGACCGAAAGTTAACTTTCTAGTTTGAAATTCTATATTTACTTCTTGTTATTATCTTCAAAAACTTTTATCAAGTTATGATTTAAAATATCGTCGGAATATTGAAGTTCTTTATTATATTCTTCTTTCATCTTAGCTAATTCATCTGTTTCTTCAATTTGTTTTCCTGACTTAATATCATAGTAGGTGTTTGTCCAAGAAACATAAAAAACATTTCCATCGGTAAAAGAACCATTTCTAAATAAGACTTTACCATTATCACTGTTTAGTATATCCTTTCCAAACATATATTGCTTAGGCAGATTGAATAAATTCGCTAAAGTTGGATACAGGTCCATTTGTCCTGAGTAAGTATGATTTACTCCTTTATTAGCATCTTCGGGGAAATGTATAATTAGAGGAACCTTTTGATACTGAAACCACTGCAAGTCATTTACATTACTCATATTTTCAAATTTATATAATTCCTCTATATTATCTCTAGGAATCCCAAAGTGATCTCCATATAATACGATAACAGAATTTTGTGTTATGCCTTCCTTGTCCAATTTATCTAGGAACATTCCCAATTGCTCATCTGTATAATGTATTCCTTTTAAATAATTTCCTAGTAAAGTATTATTGTATTCTCCTACATCGAAGTTACCATACCCTTGTACATCATCATATGGAAAATGGCTACTTAAAGTAATCAAAAATGAATAATAAGGCTGCTGAAAGGACTTCAATTTATCTACTGATTGCTCTAAAAAGGATTTATCACTTAATCCTAATCCTACAGTTTCATTTAAATTAAAACTATGTTCTCCATAAAAGTTATCGAATTTTTCAGATTTATACATAACATTTCTATTCCAAAAGCCTTCATTGTATCCATGAAGAGCAGCAGTATAGTAATCTTTGTCCTTCAATTGTTTTGCCAAGGAATCATATTGATTGCCACTGTAGCTATAATAAGCTGCACCGGATTGAGCTGGATACAATGAATTATTTGACATAAATTCTGCATCGGAAGTATTTCCACCAGCAACTTGATAGAAATAGTTATCAAAATACAAACTTCTATTTAACCATTTATTTAAGTTAGGAGTTATCTCCTGACCATTTATCTTTTTATTTATTACAAACTGCTGTAAGGCCTCTACTTGAATAACAATTAAATTCTTGCCCTCTCCCACTCCTTTTAAATAGGTGCCAGAGGAGTTATTATTATTTTTTAGAAAGCTCTTAATTTCTTGCTCCTCCTGAGAAGATAAATTTTTTGAATTTTTTATTTTTGTGCTTACATAATTGTATGCATCTATTGCGTGGAAATTTAGATTTCCAATCAATTTAGTTAAATATATTCTATTGCTCATGGAACTTAGTAAAGTTGGCTGTTCCTTTGAAACAGCATAGACAGATTTAGCATTTATAGTAACTCCAATTATAAACATTATGCCAAATGCAGCAAACTTACTTAATAAAGGCTTTTTTTTAATGTTCTCTTTATTTTTATACTTCTTAACAAAAGGTATTAAAATTATAACATCTACTAAGTATAGTAAGTCCTTTAAGCTAAATAAACTTCCCACACTTGAAGAAACGCCTCCTAATAGCTTCACATTTTTTAATGCTGCTACAGTAATTACATCTTTAAAATACCTATAATACATAAGGTCGGCCACAAGCAGCAAGCTTACTATTACATCTAATGCGTATAGATATCCTATCCTCTTATTGTATTTTAGAAGTACTGAGAAACTCACCAGTACCAATACTGATGCAAACACAGGATGTGTTACCCCAATATATAAATATTCAGGAGAAATCTCTTTAGCATAAAACATTATTTTTATGAAAATTAATATAAAAAATATTATAATATCTGCATTTCGTTTGCAAATATTAATTAGAGTGCTATTTTTTAATTTATATATATTCATCATTTCACCTCTTGAAAAATCCTATAAATAAATATTACATTCATTTTGTTACACTTTGGTGGCAACAATATTAATAAATTGTAAATACCCATACTTAACTACCATATTATTTCAATTAGTTGTAATTATCTGTGATATTTTTTTATATACTACCTATAATATCGAGTACTTCCCCTAATTCAAACTTCACTTTATATTTAAATCAGCATAATATATAAGTATGAATAATTATTTAGGAGACTTTTTATGCTTTTTAGGCAAAACTTCTACTCGAGGGCTGCCGCTGTCAGCTATGCTGTTAAATATGCATTAAATCCAAATCCCGCCTATAGGTACTTTCAACTTAATCAAAATGTCGGTGGAGATTGCGCTAATTTTATTTCCCAATGTTTGCTTGCCGGAGGAGCTCCTATGATTTATAATTCGAGTAATCCTTGGTGGTACAATAATAAGAGTACTTCAAATACAAATGATGATTCTTGGTCAGTATCATGGACTGTAGCACATTCACTTTATTGGTTCCTAAGAATTAATGAAGAATCAAAAAGACCTGGTGCTAAAGGCTTAGAAGTTAATAATATTCAATTGGTTGAACCTGGTGATCTTGTACTTTTCGAGGATGACAAGGGAATAAAATTTCACTCTGCTATTGTTACATCAATTTCAAATGGTGTACCTTTAATATCTCATCACTCTTTTGAAGCTTTAAACATACCATATTACAGTTCATGGCCTGCAGCTAAGCAACGCTTTTTAAAAATAACCGTCTAAATATTTTATAAAAGACTTTATCTGCAATCTATAACCGGATAAAGTCTTTTAGTTTTCTCTATATTTCCTAGCAAATTAGTCTTTAAAATCTCATGAATAAATACTCAATAATAACAAATACTTCATATTAACAGTATAACTAATTACACTTTTTTAAAGTAAAGGAGTTCTTATGTGTAATAGCACTAATAATATAAAAGCTGAAGATACCCTTGGCAATATACAATATAGCGTAAAGCTAACAACTGCTTTAAAAGATAACATCAATATTTTCAAACAAATTTTTATTAATGATGATACACTTACATACCGTGAATTTGAAAATAATAAGAAATGCTTAGCGAAATTTTGCATGATATATATAGACTATATGGTTAATAGTACTGCACTGAATCAATATATTCTAAAGCCAATTATGAATTGCGATATCATCAATGTTGAAAGCAATTTTGCTGATATATTATATAAAAGTGTTATAGAATCCAGTAAAGTAAAAAAAACCTCAGATATTAACGAAATAGTGAAATCATTAATTTGTGGATGTACGGCTTTATTGATTGACAATTGTCAAGAAATATTAATAGTAGATACAGTTGGTTGGGAAACTAGATCAATTGAAGAACCTTCATCCGAAGGCGTAGTTGTAGGTCCTAGAGAAGGCTTTATAGAAAGTTTAAAAGTAAATTTATCCTTAATTAGAAGAAGAGTTCAAAATCCAAATTTAAAATTCAAACTTGGGGAATTAGGTACCCGTACAAAGACTAATATTTGTATATGTTATATTGAAGGAGTAGCACAAGAAAAAATATTGCAAGAGCTATATAGAAGGTTGAATAAAATTGAAATTGACGGCATTATAGACTCTAATTATATAGAAGAACTTATTACAGATTCACCCTTTTCCTTTATTAAAACTATAAATAGTACTGAAAGACCAGACGTTGTTGTTAGTAGGCTACTTGAAGGAAGAATTGCAATAATATGTGATGGAACTCCTTTTGTATTAACACTGCCTTGCATTTTTTTAGAACGATTTCAAGCAAGTGAAGATTATTATAATAACTATCTATTTGCATCTTTTAATAGACTTATTAGATGGAGCGGTTTTTTTTTATCTACTAGTACACCTGCTTTATATGTAGCTCTGGTAAACTTTCATCAAGAACTTATACCTACCCAACTGCTTATAAGTATTTCTGCTTCAAGACAAGGAGTTGCAGTTCCCACTTTAGTTGAAGTATTAATAATGACTCTCATCTTTGAATTACCGCGTGAAGCAGGTACTAGAATTCCTAAGCATATTGGGCAGGCAGTAAGTATTGTTGGCGCATTGATTCTAGGTGATGCAGCTGTAAATGCAAGATTTATTAGCGCACCTATAGTAATAGTTACTGCGCTAACTGGAATCTCCAGCTTTTTAATTCCTCAATTTACCGGAGTAATAACCATTAGAATAATATTTTTAATTATGACATCGTTTTTGGGGTTATATGGATATATTTTTACTTTAATAGCTGTATTCCTATATCTTACATCTCTTAGGAGCTTTGGCGTTCCATTTATGTTAAACTCAGGAACTGGAGCAATTACCTTTCAAGATTTGAAAGATACATCTATTCGAGCACCACAGATATTTATGAAAAGGCGACCAAAATTAGTTTCTAAGGATTTAAAACGTCAAAATAGTATTAAAGAGGGTAAAAAATAAAACATGAAATTCATCAAAATATCAATTTTATTTATTTATATAATTAGTAATGTCTTCCTGTCCACAGGCTGTTGGAATTATAGAGAAATTGAACAATTAGGGTTGGCTGCAGGAGTTGCAATTGATAAGGACGAAGATAATAACAATTATATAGTTACCGTAGAATTAATTAATACGGAACCTTCCAAAGGCTCCACAAAAGTATCTTCTCAACTTTTTTCATCCCGGGGAAAAACCATATTTGATGCTGTAAGAAATTTAATATTGGTAACTGGTAAAAAAATATATTGGGGACATACAAAGGTTATAATAATAAACGAAAATATTGCATTAAGTGGAATTGTGCCTGCAATTGATTGGATTAATAGAGATTCTGAACCAAGACAAAATACTTGGATACTTATAAGTCATAACATAACTGCACGTGATGTATTAAATCAAAAATTATCATCAAATGAAGTTACTTCTATTCATTTAAATGAGATAATTAGAAGTCAAAATCCTATATATAAGTTTCCCCAAATGGATATTTGGAGATTTAGAAGAGATATATCAAGTAATACTACATCTGCCTTAGCACCAGTAATAAAAATTGAAAAGATTAATGAATTTACCTTTCCTAAAATTTATGGCACTGCTGTATTTAAAAAGGATAAATTGGTGGGATACCTTGATGGTGAAGAAACAATGGATTTGCTATTTATAAGGAACAAAATTCATGAAGGATCATTGATATTAAAGCAAACCAATAATACTGACACAGATGTATCATTAGAAATTTTCAAAAGTAAAACTAAAATAAACTCTACTTACCAAAATGAACACTTTACTGTAAACATAAATATTAATACAGTTGTTGCCATCGATGAAATAGCAGGCCCTCAAAATTTTATTGATGAGCCTAGAAGAAGTGAATTAGAAAAAGATGCAAAAAAATTATTAAAAACTAGAATAGAAAATCTCATAAAAAAAGTCCAAACAAATTATAAGAGTGATATATTTGGATTTGGTAACATTATCGAAAAACAACACCCTGCTCTATGGAAAAGTATTCCTTACACCGATGAAACGGTGTTTTCTAAGCTGCAATTCAATGTTAACGTAGACTTAATTATAAAAGGCAGCGGTAAAATATCAAAACCGATTAGAATAGGAGAATAAACCATGTACGCAGCTGGTATAATTTTAATTTATATAATAATTATTATCATAGAAATTATTCCAATGGTAAGAGATAAGAAAAGAAACATGATATTTACATATATTACCCTTATGGCTGTTTCACTAATATTAAGTGTTCTACTTAGTTTGGAAGTAAAAATACCTAGTCCTGCATCTGCAATAGAAAAAATAGTATTTGCTATTATAAAGAAATAGCATGTTTTTAACTAAAGGCACAAATTCCTTGCTACTATGGAGGAAGCAATATGAATAAAGAAGTGATAACAGACAAACAAGGCATATGTTTAGTAATAATGTTTATATTGGGAAGTACTTTACTAATAGGTACAGGATCAATTGCTGAAAATGATACCTGGTTATCTATTATTATTGGTACATTATTGTCTATTCCAGTTATTATGATATATTCTAGACTTCTATACCTCTTTCCTGGGAAAGACTTATTTGACATTTTATATATTGTATTCGGAAATATTATAGGTAAAATATTAAGCATTATATATATTTGGTTTTCATTCTACTTAGGCGTGCTGGTGTTAAGAAATTTTTCTGAATTTACTAATATAATAATATACCCAGATACACCTATAGTAGTACCTATGATATTTTTTATACTTTTATGTATTTTTGCTATTAAATTAGGTATTGAAGTATTAGGACGCTGGAGTGAAATTTTTATTATTGCAAATATTATAGCTGTGATTTTAGTTGCAATTATTTTATCATCTACGCAAATGGAAATAAACAATCTTTTACCTGTACTTTATAATGGTATTAAACCAGTTATTTCTGGAGCATTTTCTGCACTTTCATTTCCCTTTGCTGAGACAATTGTGTTTACCATGGTCTTTTCTTCCTTTGAAAATCGAAAATCATCTTATAAAATTTATTTCTATGGATTGATAATAGGAGCATTAATATTATTTATAAATAGCTTACAAAACATATTAGTTTTAGGATCGGATACTATGATTATTAATTATTTCCCAACATATATTTCTCTTAGTATAATAAGGCTTGGTACCTTTATAGAAAGAATGGAAGCAACAGTAATTATTGTACTGATTATAAATGTATTTACAAAGGCCACCTTAGATATGTTAGCTACTTGTCGTGGTATAGCAAAATTGCTTAACATTGATGATTATAGATTTTTAGCCACACCTATTGCACTATTAACTCTTGTTTTTTCTATGTTCAATTTTAAAAGTACAATGGATATGACAAATTGGGCTTTCAAAGTATGGCCTTATTATGCAATACCACATCAAGTTATATTACCAGTAATCATACTTATTGCTGCTGAAATAAAAGTGCGTAAACTACCTTCTTCTAATATACATAAAATATAAAATATGCCTACTAATTAAAAACCAGTAGACATATTTACTAAATCTTTTTTATTAGTGCACATTCAGATAAATGGCAAGTCAGAGATGACAGTATATTTTGTATCATACTAGCTTGTTATTTATTTGAATGTTCTTAAGTGTAAAATAAAACTTTACTCCTCTATGAGTATTCTCTACTCCATATTCGCTTCCGTGGAGCATAAGAATATTTTTAACAATTGCAAGTCCTATTCCTGTACCTCCAAGCTTTCTAGTTCTAGCTTTATCAATTTTATAGAAATTATCCCATATTTTATTTATCTCATCTTCTGAAATGTTTTCCCCTGTGTTTTCTATTGAAATCAGAACTCTATCTTCTTGTTGTTCCATATTAACCATTATACTTCCTTCTTCATTTGTGTGTCTTATGGCATTTGTAATAAAATTCGTTATAACCTGTTCCATTCTGCTCCAATCAGCATAAACTTTTGTTTTTTCAATAAAATTTACATCAAACTTTACATTCTTATCATTGAAAACAGCAGCAAACTTTTTTATTGTAGTTTTTAGAAGTTCATCTATATAGAATTCTTCCTTAACTAACTTAAAGTTTCCAGATTCTAATTGCGATAAATCAAGCATATCAGCAACTAAGTTTGCCATCTTTTTGCTTTCATCTATTATAACATCTATATAATAATCTTTTTCTTCACCTTCAAATATGTCATCTTTTAATCCTTCTGCGTAACCACCTATAAGGCTTATAGGTGTTTTAAGTTCATGAGATACTGCTGCTACAAATTCTTTTCTCATCTTTTCTAATCTTCTCTCTTTTTCTATGTCTTCTTCTAGTTTAGAATTAGCTTCTTTTAGTGATGTTAGTGATCTATTTAGATTTTCAGATAAAAAGTTTAATGTATCGGATAAATTTCCTATTTCATCTTCTCTTTTTATATTACATTTTTTTGAAAAATCCAGATCAGCCATTTTAGAAGCAGAATTATTTAACTCCAAAAGAGGTTTAGTTACCATATTTGAATATATTAAAGATAATATTACTATTAAAAATAAAGCGCCAACATAAAAATAAAAATAAAATTCCTTTATTACAGAAGACGCTTCATTTACAGGTTGTAATGAAGATACCGCAAATACAATTTCGCCTCTGCTATTGTCTGGCACTGCACTTATCATATATCTAGTTTCATTACCCCTTTTGTCAGTTAGAATAGTTAATGGTTTGTTGCTTGCTTTTATATCTATGATTATACTTGGGTTCATTGTCCACTTTTTTATTATGTCATTTATTAACCTAAGCTTTAAAGCTTCTGTCTTTTCGCTGCCTGGCCTAGTTATAAATTTTGATTTACCATTGCTATCTAGTATAAGCATTTTAGCATTATTTGCATCTTCAAAATCTCTTATAAGTTCTGCTATCTTCTGTTCATCCGTAGTTTTGTTATAAGAAATCCTAAACTTTTCTATTCCATTTTGTAAATCATTTTTCTTTTTTGACATATAAAATTGGCCAAAAAATAAGGATTGAATTACCAGCGTGCTGCTTATAAATACAATAAACACTAAGGCTGTTACTACAAACAGCTTTAGTGTTATGCTCTTATTTATCTTTTTGAAATTTATCTTTTTAATATCTATATCTTTGAGTTTTATTCTTTTTATCTTCATTTCTTCACCTCAAATTTATAGCCAACCCCTCTGACAGTGGTAACAAGATAAGCCTTTCCTGCAAGTTTTTCTCTTAATCTTTTTATATGGGTATCAACTGTCCTTAAATCTCCATAATAATCTAATCCCCAAACGAAGTCTAAAATTTTTTCTCTGCTTAATACTAAATCCTTATTTTTTACAAGGTAACATAGAAGCTCATACTCTTTAGGTGACAAATATACATCAGCATCATCTATTTTTACTTCATGATACTGCTCATTGATATATAATCCATCATAAATATTGTTGTTACTTTCCTTACTATTCTCTGGATAAGCCCTTTTTAATAAAGCTACTATTTTAGCAGCTAAAATTTTAGGGCTAAAAGGTTTTGTCACATAACTATCTGTTCCTAAACTAAAGCCTAACAACTGGTCTTCATCTTCACTTTTAGCTGTCAGCATTATTATAGGAACATTTGAAATTCTTCTAAGCTCTCTACATGTTGTCCATCCGTCCATAATAGGCATCATTATATCAAGTACAACAAGATCAACAGTATTTGATTTAAATACTGCTAAGGCCTCTTCACCATTTTCTGCATGCAGTACATTAAAGCTCTCTTTTTTTAAATACGCTTCTATAAGAACTCTCATTCTTTCTTCGTCATCCACTATTAATATAGTTTTAGCCATATTTATAATCTCCTAATCTATATTTAGGCATATTTAAAAAATAATC
Source organism: Clostridium sp. OS1-26 (assembly GCF_030915445.1). Classification (GTDB taxonomy): domain Bacteria; phylum Bacillota; class Clostridia; order Clostridiales; family Clostridiaceae; genus Clostridium_AM. The sequence continues at coordinate 4,278,256 of NZ_CP133264.1, read as the reverse complement.
AGCTAGTATGTTAATCCTTTTAAGTATTGTTTTCTTTCATATGCCTTATTAAACAAAATTATACCATAAATTCTAACCTCTATCTTCACTTTTATTCTTTCATCGTTGTGAAGCACTGTTAAACCCCTATATAGGTTTCTTAACCATAAAGTTGACTTATTCCTTTATTAAAAGCCTTCTATATCAATATTTCTAATCAAGGAATAAGTTGGTCCGACTGAGCGTAGCAACCTAAAGTTAGGAGTGTAAGTCAATTTTCGATCTTATAGTCATATACTTAAAATATTATCTTTGTGCTGTGACACTTTAATGGCAAATTTGTTAACTTATTGTAAAATAAAAAAGGCTTACCACAACATAAATGTTGTTAATAAGCCTTTTTAATTAACCTATTATAGTTAATTCTTTACTATAGTTGTTAAGAACTTCGCAACCATCTTCAGTAACTAGTACTAAGTCTTCTATTCTAACCCCAACTTCTCCTGGTAAATATATACCTGGCTCAATCGAGAATATCATACCTGGTTCAAGTTTGTCAGTATTTGCTGAGGAAACATCACCAAAATCATGCACTTCTATACCAATTGAATGCCCAGTTCTGTGAGTAAAGTATTTTCCGTATCCAGCAGCTTCAATGTAATCTCTTGCTGCAGCATCAATATCACAGAATCTTACACCAGGCTTAACTGCTGCGATAGCTTTTAAGTTAGCTTCTAAAACAATGTTATATACTTCTCTAGCTTTATCTGATGCATGCTTATAGAATACAGTTCTAGTCATATCTGCGCAGTAAGAATCTTTAGCACATCCGATGTCTATTATTACGCTGTCCCCTTCTTTAACTTCTGAGTTATCTGGTCCATGGTGTGGGTCAGCAGCATTTGCGCCGTACGCTATGATTGGGTCAAATGAGAATCCATCTGCACCTAATTCTTCATAAATTCCTGCTAATATTTGTCCCATTTTCTTTTCAGTGTGTTCTTCTGGAACAATTTTAATCATTCTTTCCACTGCTAAATCATTAAGTCTTGATGCTTCTCTCATAAAGTCTTTTTCTTGTTCATCTTTACACGCTCTTACTCTATCTAAAATAGCTGAACCATTTACAAAATTGCTTCCACCTTTTAATTCCATAAGTCTTAATAAGAAACGAGCTGGCCAGTTTTTGTCAACTCCCATTGGACTTTCTTTATCAACATATTTTGAAACTATTTCTACAGCGTCTTGAGTATCATTAAACCATACTTTTTCAACGCCTAAATCTTCCTGTACAGGGAATAATTCATTAATGAACAATTTGTTGTTTCCCTTTAGGCTTATATATAAAGCTAACATTCTCTCACCAGGGTGAATCCATTTTCCTGTTAAATAAAATATAGCTGCAGGATCTGAAACTAACATTTGTGGTAATCCTTTAGCTTCCATCTCTCTTAATACTTTCTCTAATCTTTGTTGATTCATAATGCATCCTCCTTAATATTGGATAATATTAAAAAAACCTCATATAAATTTTGTAATTATGAAGTTTTGCTTTGTATAATTTAAACTCATTAACTATAGTCTTCCTTAATTTAACACAAGATATTGATTAAATTGTATGAGAAATTTTTCAATTTAAAACTTATCGAGCACTAAATAAACGTTTACAATAAAATTTTTATAACATATCTAAAAACAAAATATTTCTTAAGTTTTGACATATATTTTATAAGTGCAACTGAATATTTTTGACTCTAAATTAATATTATCACAATAATCTTAAAATGCCTAGTAATTTTTACAGTGTTACTTAACTTTTTTTAAATATATCAAAAATTCTATGTTTAAACTTAATTTTTTCTATTCTTAACAAATTAATATTAACAATTATTCTTTAAATACATATAAAATATTGAATTTATTTACTTCCTATGATATTATTTTAAAGGTAACACTAGAAATTTCTATATTTAGATAAGGTTGTGATGATTATAGAAGATAAAATGATGAATGAAATTTCTGAAAAAATTCGTAATTTACGTAGAAAAAATAATTTAACATTAAAAGAACTTGGTGAGAAAACTGGTCTATCAGTTAGCTTTCTTTCTCAAGTAGAAAATGGGACATCATCATTGGCTATTACATCTCTTAAAAAAATAGCAGATGCTTTAGGTGTTTCTATAAATATTTTTTTTGAAGATTGCCAAAACAATAACTTCCATATAAAGTCCGAAGAGCAACACGTGTTAAAGATGGAAGGCTCAAATTCAGAATTTATCCTATTAAGTGGTAAGTTCTCTGATAGAGCTATGGAACCGATGATTGTTTCCATCCCACCAGAAAAGGCTCACGGCCATAAATTCAACCACCCTGGTGAAGAATTTATTTATGTATTAGAAGGAGCTGTTATTGTAGAGGTAGATGGAACAGAATACTTTGTAAAAGCTGGTGACTCCATGCATTATCCATCTATGATTCCTCATATATGGAAAAATCCTCTAAAACAAACTGCAAAATTATTATCTATTGTAACACCTCCAATTTTTTAGTTTCATTTATGAATGATAAAGTCCGTAAATACTAATACTAAATGTAGCCAAACAACTTCGATAACTCGAAGTTGTTTATTTATATTAAGTTATAAGGAGGACTTTATTTAATATGGACGATCAATTCTATATAAACTTACCTAAATCAGTTCCTGAACAAAAACAGGATAAACAACCTGGAATAGAATCTCTAATGAATCCTAATCCTATTTTTGAGGATCCCAATTATAAAGGCTCTGATAGGTTATCGGGAAAAGTTGCTGTAATTACTGGTGGTGACAGCGGTATAGGAAAAGCTGTAGCTATTGCCTATGCAAAAGAAGGTGCAGATGTAGCTATTATGTATTACGATGAGCATGAAGATGCAGAAGCTACAAAAAAGTTAATTGAAAGTAAAGGTCATAAATGTTTACTACTGCCTGGAGATATTACCGATGATAACTTCTGCAAATCTGCAGTTCAAAAAATTATAGAACAGTTTAAAAAGATTGATATTTTAGTTAACAATGCCGCTGCACAGTATCCACAAAACAGTATTGAGGATATTACAAATGAACAGTTGGAAAAAACCTTTAAAACCAATGTTTTTAGCATATTTTATATGATACGTGCAGTTATGCCCCATTTCAATCCAGGATGCTGTATTATAAATACTGCTTCAATAACAGCCTATGCTGGCGATGAACTCCTATTGGATTATTCTGCAACAAAAGGTGCTGTAGTTACACTTACCCGCTCTTTAGCACTTTCATTGATAAGTAGAAATATAAGAGTAAATGCAGTTGCTCCTGGCCCTGTATGGACTCCTCTTATCCCATCATCATTTAGCAAAGAACAGGTAGGAAAGTTCGGGACAGATACTCCAATCGGAAGACCTGCAGAGCCAGTAGAACTGGCGGCTGCTTATGTGTATCTAGCATCTCCTGAATCATCATATGTTACAGGGCAAACCATACATGTAAATGGAGGAGCTTTTATAGGCGGCTAATATGCATAAAGGTACTAGACCGAAAGTTAACTTATACGACCAGTTATTTTTCCAAGCTTTAGTCCGTTAAAAACTTTTAGTCAGCCTAAAGCTTGTGTTTTAAGCAGACATCCAAAGTCTTAAGTAGATATCCCAAATCTTAAGCAAGCATCCAAAATCTTAAGTAGATATCCCAAATCTATGATTTGGTGATAGTCACTTACACAGCGTGCTGATTTTGATATGGTCTCTTACTTAGTGAGTACTCCTCTGACGTAAGGAAGAGGAGTTTCATATGACATTAAGCCACTATGTTCAGCTCGGACCATTTAATGTCTACTTACTCCTCCATCTTCCTGACTCCTAGGTATTTATCCATGTATGAGCATTAGAGCTATAAATAGTATACCTAATGATATATGCCACTTTCTCCCTATTCCTTTATATTTAAACACACCAGATATACATTGTATAAATAATACTATAAGTGCCGCTAGCCCAGAGATATATTTTGTATTAAACTTGAAGCCAGATATAAGAACCATATAAACATGAATAAGAACAATAGAAACCCCAATTATAGCTATAGGTACATGCCATTGTCTTAATGTTTTGCCTAAAAACCTTAAGGTTGGTTTAAGATTAAACCTTTCAATTAAATTCAATACCTTATCACTTTTATTTCTTAACAGCCAAAATACAGGATATATAGCTATAACAAAGAAAAATAATATTCTTGATATAGATGCAGCATTCTTATATAATTCTCTATAGCTTCTGCTTTGCATAGGCATATAATTCGCAATTGCATTGTTTATAAATATTACTGCAGTAGTTAAGAAAATAATGCCTAAAGATATTGTAACTAATACCCTTTTCCTTTCTGCAGGATTTGCAATAGTATGTTTTCTTTTACTATTTATCTTTTGATTAGTTGTTTTCATAACTTCACCTTCTAAAATATAATGCTTAATTAATATTATATATTACATAAGATACATTATTGTTAAGAAAGTATAAATTAAATCTTAATACTTTCTTAATTGTTTTTAGTTTTCATATTTAGTGCTTATCTTATTCAATTAAAGCTTTATCCTTATTTATAATAACAAAACATAATTATGCTTATTATAAATAATTATGTATGCTTATCTATGCATAGAAAATACTAATAGAGAATTAATATTATTAGGAGGTAAAGTTATGGAAGCTGGTGTAAGAAATAAGCTAATTGGTAAAGTTGAAGAAATTAAAGCTGACAATGTAATGGCTCAAATCAAAATGACTGTGGATGGATGAGCTAACTCTCCATTAGTTACGTCCGTGATGACTAAAGAAAGTTTAGAAGATGCAGGCTTTAAAGAAGGAGATACAGTTGAAGCTCTAATCAAAGCTATTAACGTTGTTTTTGTGAAGCAATAGACAAAACTATTGTATTAAATTCAAAAATTGACCCTGATACGTTGTTCAATTTCGAAAACAATTATAAAATCATTAGAAATATCCTTTCTATAAAAAACAAAAGCCAGTAATTTAATAACCATCAAAACTGCATGGAATTCATTTATTAAAATACGCAGCTTTATGTTATTGATATTACTAGGCTTTGTTTTATCTTTGTTTTATCTTTCTTGCTATATCTTATAATATCATACCTAGTATGCGGTTGTATAATTGCTTCTCCTAAATATATACTCCGTACATTAAAATATACATTTATGTCTTAATTAAGAAAAATTTTGATTGTAATCACAGTAATTAAAACCTTTCAGTTTTATAATAAAATCAAGGAAAAACAAAATTGTACGTAAGTATTTTAGGAGGATTTATTATGAATAAAACTGATAAATTAGTAGAGTTATTAAGAAGATTAAATTCTGAAGAGATTACAGAATCACTAAGAGCAGAGGCTTTAGAAATGGTTTCAAAGGTAGATCCATTAGAGTTATCTTTAGCAGAACAAAAGTTAATTGAAGAAGGAACTAAACCTGAGGATTTAAGGCACCTATGTGACATTCATATGGAGGTTTTAAAAAGCGAATTAGATAAGCTTAAATTAAAATTATCGCCTGATCATATGCTTGCTACTTTAATTCAAGAACATGATGAAATATTAAAGCTATTAACTTTATTAGAGGAAATTAACATTAAAATACAAAAGATGAATGGCTATGATAAAGATGCAGTGGAATTTGGTATACTTTTAAAGACGGCTGATGGAATAATTGATGCTGAAAATCATCACAGAAGAGAAGAAAATGTATTATTCCCTGAATTAGAGTCAAGAGGAGTTACTGGTCCTACAAGAATTATGAGAATGGAACACGACATGCTGAGAGCTAAAAAGCATGAAATAAGAAAGCTCGCTTTTGAAGTATCCAAAATAGATTTCAATCATTTCAAAGAAGCACTAGATGAAGCAGCTAAATATTTAATTTTTAACCTTAGAGATCACATTTATAAAGAAAATCATATTCTTTATCCTTCTTCCATGGAAACACTTACAGACTCAGCGCTATGGAGTCAAATGAAAGAAAAATGTGATAAAATCGGCTACTGCAGATTCACTCCTGGAAAATAGTATAGGATTATAAGGCTGAAAGTTAACTTATACCTCGGAATATATTTACAGTTCTTTGCTACGTAAATATATTCCTTTGTATAAGTTAACTTTCTAGATTGTAACCCTAATATTTTATTTTTCTATCTTAAATGAACTCTTTAAGGATACTATTCTGTTAAATACTAATTTATCTTCAGTAGTATACTTAGAATCTACATTGAAGTATCCTACTCTTATAAATTGGAATTTGTCGTGAGCTTTTGCATCTTTCATACTTGGCTCTACAAATCCTTGAAGTATTTCTAATGAATTTGGATTAACTTGATCTAAGAAAGTTTCTCCTTCTTCCTTTTCCTCATCTAATATTAAAGGTTCGTATAATCTCACCTCTGCTGGTACTGCATGTTTAGCACTTACCCAGTGAATTGTACCTTTAACTTTTCTTCCTGTAAATCCAGTTCCACTCTTGGTCTCAGGATCGTAAGTGCAGTGCAGCTCTATAATTTTTCCATTTTCGTCTTTTATAACATCGTTACATTTAATGAAATAAGCTTCTTTAAATCTAACTTCATTTCCTGGATATAATCTATGATATTTCTTTGGAGGATCTTCCATAAAATCATCTTCGTCAATATATAATTCTCTTGAAAATGGAATCATGCGGCTTCCAAGCTCTGGATTATCTACGCTGTATGGCACCTCAAGCATTTCAACTTGATCTTCTGGATAGTTTGTAATAACAACCTTAAGAGGTCTTAGTACTGCCATAGTTTTACGTGCTTTCTTTTCTAAGTCTTCTCTCAAAAATGTTCTAACATTTGAGCATCTACTGTACTAGCAGCCTTGGCAACACCTATAGCTTTACAGAAATTACGTATGGATTCAGGTGTAAATCCTTTTCTTCTTAAACCTGCAATTGTAGGAACACGAGGGTCATCCCAAGCATCTACGAATTTTTCATCAACTAATTGCTTTAATTTTCTTTTACTCATTACTGTATTAGTTAAGTTTAATCTTGCAAATTCAATTTGCTTAGGAGTGTTTTCCATTTCACACTCTCTTACAACCCAATCATATAATGGGCGGTGGTCTTCAAATTCTAATGTACAAATAGAATGTGTTATTCCTTCAATAGCATCTTCAAGTGGATGTGCAAAATCATACATTGGGTATATGCACCATTTATCACCGGTGTTGTGATGTGAAGCATGAGCTATACGATATATTGCAGGGTCTCTCATAGTTATATTAGGAGATGCCATGTCTATTTTAGCTCTTAATATCTTTTCTCCATCCTTAAATTCGCCTTTTCTCATTCTTTCGAATAAATCTAAGTTTTCTTCTATACTTCTATTTCTAAATGGGCTTTCTTTTCCTGGCTGAGTTAAAGTTCCTCTATATTCTCTCATCTGCTCTGCACTTAAATCATCTACATAGGCTAAACCTTTTTTTATTAGCAAAACAGCTCTATTATACATTTCTTCAAAATAATTTGAAGCAAAAAATAATTCATCCCAATCAAATCCTAACCACTTAACGTCTTCTTTAATTGATTCAACATATTCTGTATCTTCTTTAGTTGGATTTGTATCATCAAAACGTAAATTTGTTTTACCTTTAAATTCATCTGCCAACTCAAAATTCAATACTATTGATTTCGCATGACCAATATGTAAATAGCCATTTGGCTCTGGTGGAAAACGTGTTACTATTTCTTTATATTTTCCTGCTTCTAAATCTTCAACTACTATATTTCTTATAAAATTTGATGAACTTGTTATATTCTCCATTTTTTCTCCCTTCACGTCTATATTAAATTTTTCATTGCACTAAAAATAAATATATCACAAAATAACATTTCTTTCTATTAATAATTTACAAATTAATTATTTTTTTAGCTAAATTTCTATCGTAGTTTCATCTACCCACTTCCAATTGCTTTTAATACTCTTAATATCCTCTATTAATTTTAACAATGCTAAATCCTTCTGTTTTGCTTCTAACATAATATCAAAGTCCCTTTCAAAACACTTACTTAGTTCCAAAAACTCAATAAAATCATGCGGATTAATATAATCTGAATGTTTCCTATCGAGCTCACCTTCCCTTGGACTTGAAAAGTGTATTTTAGGAGGAAATGCTTCTTTATTCCAAGTACTGAATATGTCTATAAGCAAGTCTCCTATTGATTCACCCTCATTGTTACACTTATGATGGTGAACATCTAAAACCATAGGCCTTTCTATTTCCTTGCATATCTTTAATACTTCTTTAGCTGTAAAAGTTTTATCATCATTTTCTAATATTAATCTACTGCTTATTTCTTTTGGATAACTGTTAAAGTTATTGATAAATCTTTTTATAGACTGCTCTTTTCCACCTTGACTACTTCCTATATGTAATACCATTTTTCCTTCAGAATATTCTAAATCCTTAAAGAGATTTACATGAAACCAAAGGTTTCTTTTAGTTACTTCTACAACTTCATCTTTTATACTGTTAAGTACATTAAATTGATCTGGATGTGTATCCACTCTCAGATTATGTTCTTTTATAAACTTACCAATTCTTTCAAAATCTCTACTAAAAATTTTTCTATAATTCCAGTTATCAACCCTAGGATGAGTAGCCAAAGGTACAAGCTGTGAAGTTATTCTATAAAAATGTATTCCTCTTTCTACATTGTATTTAAGTATGGTATATAAATCATTCAAGTTTGACAAAGTTACCTGCTTTAGTTTATTTAACTTTTTCTCATCACTACTTTGCTTTTCATAGTTTGTGTAAGTTACTGTACTTGAGGCCGTAACTTTAGGAAGATTTAAAGCTATTGATACGTATCCTAAACGCATTTTCATCAGTAACACCTTCTTCTTGTAATAATCCCATACTAGTTTGTGTAGTGATAAGCTATTAATACCTTAGCTATTTTCGGATAGTTCTATTAAATTTGCATTTACTTTCTCTTTATTAATATTTAATATGCCCATACTTATGGGTAGATTAAACCTTCTAGGTCCGATACTTCCTGGATTTAAAAACAATATACCATTATCCTTCATACTTAATGGTTTATGTGAATGTCCGCTTATTACAATATTAAAGCCTGCAGCTTCTAAATCTATATCAATATCATTAATATTGTGAATCACATATATAAGTGCTTCTCCTAGCCTTATTACTTCTGTCTTTTTAAGCTTATATGCCCATTCTCCCTTATCACAATTGCCTCTGACAGCCACTACTGGTGCTATTTCCTTTAGTTTTTGGAGCATTGCAGGATCACCTACATCTCCAGCATGTATAATCATGTCAACTCCTTTGAGAATCTCTAAAGCCTCATGTCTTAATAATCCATGTGTATCAGAAATTACACCTATCTTATACTTACTCATAATAACATCTCCTAAACATACTATTAATGTGAAACTCCTTCTCCATGCTGTCAAATGAGTGATCGCTTAAGATAAAATCCCCGGTATTTACCCGGGGATAGAAATTATGCATTAATTTACTCTTAAAACTATTTTGTCATCTTCTAAGTCGACTTTAATATGAGAACCTTCCCTAAATTTCTTTTGAAGATATTGTTCAGCAATTTCATCTTCAATATACTTTTGAATAGATCTTCTAAGAGGTCTTGCACCATACCTTTCGTCATATCCAACTTTTAATATATAATCCTTTACCTCATCAGATATATCTAAGAAAATATTCTTTTCTTTAACTTCATCAATAACTTCTTTTAACATTAAGTCAATGATTTTGCGCAGTTCTTCTTTTGAAAGAGGTGTAAATACTATCGTTTCATCAACTCTATTTAGAAATTCTGGTCTGAAGAATTCCTTAAGTGCTTCCTTCACTTGATTTTCTAGAATATTATAGCCTTCCTTTGCAAAACCAATTCCATTAGATTTAAAATTAGTTCCTGCATTTGATGTCATAATTATTACAGAGTTATCAAAATGAACAGTTCTTCCTTGGCTATCTGTTAGCCTTCCATCCTCAAGAATTTGAAGCAGCATATTAAACACATCTGGATGTGCTTTTTCAATTTCATCTAAAAGAATAACGGAATAAGGTTTCCTTCTAACCTTCTCTGTCAACTGGCCGCCTTGATCATATCCAACATATCCTGGAGGAGCACCAATTAACTTAGATGCTGTATGCTTCTCCATATATTCTGACATATCAAGGCGAATAAGAGCCTCTTCACTTCCGAAAAGTTCGCAGGATAGAGCTCTTGCAAGCTCAGTTTTACCTACACCAGTAGGCCCTACGAAAATAAAGGAAGATGGCTTTTTCTTTTTTCTAAAGCCTAAGCGATTTCTTCTTATTGATCTTGATAAACTTATAATCGCTGAGTGCTGTCCTATTACTCTTTTATGAAGTCTCTCTTCAAGGTTTAATAACTTTTCTGCTTCTTCTTCAGTAATACTTTGCACAGGAATTTTAGTCCAAGCTTCAATTACAAATGCAATATCTTCTACAGTTAAATTTGCAGAAGCACACTCTTTTTCTATAGACTTTATCTTTCCTTGCACTTTGCATTCTTCTGTTTTAAACTGTGCAGCTTTCTCATAGTCATTATTATCCGCAGCATCTTCCATTTTGTTCTGAATTTCATTTAATTCTTCTTTTAAAGCGTGCAGCTCCACAAGTCCTTGATTTTTTAAGTTAGCCCTTGAACTTGCTTCATCAATTACATCTATAGCCTTATCTGGTAAAAATCTATCATTTATATACCTTTCAGATAGATTTGCTGCTGCTTCAATTACTTCATCACATATTTTAACCTTATGGTAATCTTCGTAATACCCTCTAATGCCCTTTAAAATTTCTATTGTTTCCTCTACTGTAGGTTCTTCCACTAGTATAGGCTGAAATCTTCGCTCTAGGGCAGAATCCTTTTCTATATGCTTTCTATACTCTTCTAAAGTGGTTGCGCCAATTACTTGAATTTCTCCTCTTGCAAGTGCAGGTTTTAGTATATTAGCAGCATTCATTGCTCCCCCCTGAGCTTCACCAGCACCAATTATATTATGAATTTCATCTATTACCAATATAATGTTTCCACTATCTTTAGCCTCTTCTATGATGGACTTCATACGTCCTTCAAATTGTCCCCTAAACTGAGTTCCAGCTACAACTGCTGTTAAATCAAGTAAATATACCTCAGCATTAAACAACTTTGTTGGCACTTGTTTTTCTGCTATTCTAACTGCCAATCCCTCGGCAATTGCTGTTTTCCCCACACCTGGTTCTCCTATTAGTATAGGGTTGTTTTTAGTTCTTCTATTTAGTATCTGTATAACCCTATCTATTTCTCTGTGTCTTCCAACAACCTTATCAACTTCCTTATTTTTTGCTTTGTCTGTTAAGTTTGTTCCATAAGTATCAAGGTGCTTTCTTTTCTTTCTATTAAAGAAATTGCTTTTTGTTTTAACATTTGATGATTCATCTCTAGATGATTCATCTCTATTAGAAGACTTTTCTTTCTTTTCTCCAGTAGCTTCTTTGCTGTCCATATCCGTAGGGGAAACTGAATTGTTAAATAAATTTAAAAATGGGTTACTTCCCATGTCTTCTATATTTATATCTTGAAGCATGCTATTCATTTGTTCTGATAGATTCTCAATATCATCCTTTGATATGCCACTTTGTTTCATCAATTGATCAACAATTGGAATACCCATTTTTTTAGCACACTCTAAACATACACCTACCATTTCGGACTTACCATTCTCCATTTTTGCTGTATATATAGTTGCTATATTTTTATTACAAATAGAACACATTTGCATGTTATCATCTCCATATTTCAATAGTAAAATTAGATTATTGTAATTACAGTATATCATATATTAATTTTTATTATAACAGTTTATCTGTAAAACTTTTACATGTTATTTTCTCCATCATCTATTAACTTATCTTTTTATCTTTCACTAATTTTTGTTAACAAATTTATAAATTTAGAATAATATAATAAGCATAAGCAACATTTTGAAGGTGTAACTGATGTTTTATAAAGTTGTGATATTTTTTCTAATTATCATCTCTTTTGTTACTAAAAACAAAAACCTCTCCATTGCAGCTTTCGTTATATTTGTAGTATCACTTATCAATAATCAAAAATCCATATATTTCATCGAAAAATACTTTCTGGACATAGGAATGATATTTTTGATGATGTGGATGCTTGTTCCATTAATTAAAGCTGAAAATTCACTTACTCCAAACATAAAAAGTCTTCTAAATCTTAATGGGCTTGTATCATTTATTGTAGGAGTAGCCGTTGTCATGCTAGCAGCTCAAGGGGTTAGCTTCTTAAAAGGCAGTGTTGATGTCTTAAATGGAGTAATATTAGGATCTATTATAGGTGTAGCACTCTTAGGCGGAGTACCTGTTGGCCCACTTATTGCTTCTGGTATTGCCTATGAAATTGTACGGCTAATTAATGCAATATTTAAAAATTAATAACATTATATAAAAATGTTTTTAATACTACAATAACTTTTTTAAAATTTCTTAAATATTTAACAAAATCCAATAATTATTTAACAAATTACTACTAACTGGACACATAATACAAAAAAACCCTATAAGGCTTAAACCTTATAGGGTTAATACATCCAAATGTATTATCTTCTGAATCCTCTATTGCTGTTGTTTTGTTGCTTTCTAGCTCTTCTACAATCAGCACATCTTTGTGGCTCATTTTCAAATCCTTTTTCTTTGTAGAAAGCTTGCTCGCCCTCTGTAAATACGAATTCTTTTCCACAATCTTTACATACTAATGTCTTATCTGCCATTTCAACATTCCTCCTTTTAATTATAAGATTTAAAAATTGATAACAATAAATTCCTGAAAAGAGGAAATGTTGTTCACCATATTAAATCTCTTTCTGTGCCAATATTAAATTTAATTATTAGCACGCATTCATAGTACCATATTATCAAATAATGCGCAATAGTTAAATGAAAAATTTTTTTGATTTAGAAAATTTTGTTACACTTTTTTTATTTATTTTAATTTAAATATATAATTCACCAATATTATTTCTAATTTATGTAAATCAATCCGATAGATTCTAAAATCCCACCTAAAGTAAGCTTCACTTTATTTTGTCGCTTTTTGCACCCTAACATTTTTACCTTTTATAGTAGTTTGTTGAAGTGCATCAAGTACTACTCTACCCTTTCCATCTAATATATCAATATAAGAGAAGTTATCTTGAATATCTATTATACCGATATTTTCAGCTGTAACCCCATTTATGCTAGTGATTGCGCCAACAATATCCCCTGCTCTTATTTTTTTCTTTTTTCCAGCATTTATGTACAACTTCATGATTTCTTTGTTTAACTTATCACTCTTGTCAACTTTTAACGATTTCTTATTTCTAGCATTTTTATTAAAGATATTTTTTCCTTCCTCTACAGCTTCTTCAGAAGGTACTTCACCTTTATCTATATTTAGATCAATGTAATCCTCAATATCTCTTAAAAATCTATATTCACTTGGAGTCACAAAAGTTATTGCACTTCCTTGCTTTCCAGCACGAGCCGTTCTTCCTATTCTATGAACATAACTTTCTTTTTCCATAGGTATATCATAATTTATAATATGTGTTATATTTTCTACATCAATTCCTCTTGCTGCAACATCTGTAGCAATTAAGAAACTAAACTCGCCTCTTTTAAATTTTTGAATTGTATCTATTCTATCCTTTTGAAGCATTCCTCCATGTAGCTTATTACAAGAATAATCCCTGCTTTGCATTCTTTGTGTTAAACTGTCCACGTTGTCTTTTGTACTGCAGAAAATAATACAACTATCTGGCCTTTCTGTATATATCAATTTATTGAGAAGATTGAACTTTTTGTTATTTTCAACTTCATAGTATACCTGATGTATTTTTTCTGCGGTAAGACTTTCAGGATTTATCTCTATATTAATGGGGTTAATCATGTAATTATGACATAACCTTTCAATTTCTTCTGGCATCGTTGCAGAAAACAGCATAGTTATTCTATCTCTAGATAAAGCATTTATAACTGTTTCTACTTGCTCAATAAATCCCATGTTTAGCATTTCATCAGCTTCATCTATTATTAGATACTTCACATCACTTAAATCAATATTTTTTCTTTCGATATGATCTAAAGTTCTTCCCGGTGTTCCCACAATAACGTGAATTCTTTGTTTTAATTGCCTTGTTTGTTCACTAATTGGCTGTTTACCAAAAACAGCAACACTCCTTATCCTTTTAAATCTCCCTATATTATTTATATCTTCTTTTACTTGTATAGCAAGCTCTCTTGTAGGTGTAAGCACTAATACTTGGGGCTTATTCTCTTCTATCTCTATCTTTTCACAAATAGGAATTGCAAAAGCCCCTGTTTTTCCACTTCCTGTTTGAGATTTAACTATTATGTCCTTATCTTTAAGTGCTAGCGGTATAACTTGTGCTTGCACTTCTGATGGATGCTTATATCCAAGCATTTCTAAAGATTTTAATATTTCTTCACTTATATCTAAGGATTTAAAATTTAATTCAACCATTTCTCTACCTCACGTCATATATTATTACTACTTATTAGGATTAGCAAAAATAAGTGTACCATACAAAATCAAAATAGTCTCTGTTTATATTAATTTTATCCCAATACATCGGTACATTTGCATAAAAAAACATGATAAATTATAATCAAAAGGATTATTAATTTACAATTTATTTCACAAGGAGAAAAAAATGAGCTTGCGTAAAAAAACTATTTATATTATATCTTTTACATTTTTATGTTTAATTTTATTATTATACGTTATTTCCACTAATATTATAGGAAGAGGTTTTTCCCACCTTGAAAATGAGTATATACAAAATAATGTTAACCAAGCAATAAGTACACTTAAAGATGATGTTGTTACACTTAATACTTCTATAAGTGATTGGTCAAATTGGGATGATACATATGAGTTTATTGAGGACAACAATTATAAGTATATTCGTTCTAATTTAGGAGATTCTACCTTTACTCAATTAGGTATTAATTCAATCATATTTATAAATTCCTCTGGTAATATAGTTTTTAGCAAAGGCTATGATTTAGAAAACAAAAAGGAATTAAATATTCCAGATGACTTGAAAAAAATTGTTTTAACAGATATTTTTTTAAAAGGCACTATTAATAATAACTATAACATAAACGGAATAACTATGACATCGCAGGGACCTGTACTTATTGCTGCTAAATCTATATTACATAGTGATGGTTCAGGGTCTAGCAGGGGAGTTGTTGTTATGAGCAAATATCTAAATTATGATGAAATAAAAAGATTATCACATTCTACTGGCTTATCTCTTGATATAAAAGAAATATATAATAATTCTTTACCTAAAGACTTTTCCTATGCCTATGACAACTTAAAAAACGGACAAGAGGTCTTTATTAAGGCTTTAGATGAGAATAAAATTTCCGGTTATTCAATAATTAAAGATATTAATAATAATCCAATTTTACTTTTAAAAGCTACTACACCAAGACTAATATATAATCAAGGTGTTTCAAGTATTAAATTTTTTACATTTTCTATATTTGTTATAGCCATGATATTGTGTTTAATCATTCTCATGTTTTTAGAGAAATCTGTGCTTTCACCTATAAAATCTTTTAGTGATATTGCCAAAAAAATTTCAAAAAGTAAGGATTTGTCCATTAGATTTCCAAGTAACAGGCAAGATGAATTAGGTTATTTAATGAATATATCAAATACTATGTTAGAAGCATTAGAATTATTTCAGTGTAAATTACAAAAAAGTGAACATAAGTATAGACATCTTTTTGAAAGTTTAGTTGATGGCTTTGTTTATTGTAAAGTTATTTATAATGAAGAAGAACCTGTTGATTATATATTTATGGAAGTTAATTCTGCCTTTGAAGAAATAATTGATATAGAAAAAGAAAATATTATTGGCAAAAAAGCTAAAGATATAGGATTAAAATTCGAAAATTCTATAGTTAGCTGGAAAGAGTTGTTAAGTCGTACTGTAATTAATGGTGAAAAAATTAAGTTTGAGTTAAGTTCGCCAATAAATAATAAATGTTATCTTGTATCTGCATATTGTCCTGAAGAAAACTATTGCATAGCGTTATTTAAAGATATAACTGAGTTAAAGGAAGTTGAAAATCAATTAATACTGGCAAGAGATTCTGCTGAAAGTGCAAATGCAGCAAAAAGTATTTTTCTTGCTAATATGTCTCATGAAATAAGAACACCTATGAATGCTGTAATTGGTATGACAGAATTACTTGCAAAATCGCAACTAAATGATAAACAAAAAGAAATAGTTTCTTTAATAGACGATGCTGGCAGATTGTTGTTAAATCTAATAAATGATATATTAGATTATTCAAAAGTTGACGCTGGTAAAATGACTTTAAATTGCTTTGAGTTTGATTTAAATTCTGTTATAAAAAGTGTTGCTGATATTATGTCTGTTAAGGCCTATGAAAAAAAACTTTCGTTAGTTACACTTGTTTCTCCTGAAATTCCAACAATTATAGGTGATGGAGATAAACTTCGTCAAGTTTTATTGAACTTAGTAGGAAACGCCATAAAATTTACAAACAACGGAGAAGTTATTATTAAAGCTTTTTTAAATAAAATAACTGAAAATCATGCTGTAGTTGATTTTGAAGTTAGCGATACAGGTATTGGAATTGCCCCAGATAAAATCAAAAAATTATTTAAACCTTTTGTTCAAGCTGATGGTTCTACAACAAGAAAATTTGGGGGTACTGGCCTTGGTTTATCCATATCAAAAGGGATTATTGACCTTATGAAAGGTAACATAATGCTAGACAGCACGCCTGGTAAAGGTACTACTTTTAAGTTCAATATAACCTTTGAATACTTAAATATATCTAAAGAAAAGCATCCATCTGAAGAGTTGAAGGATGCTAACATACTAAGGTCTTTAAAGCTTAACCAAATAAGTAAGTTAGATGTTATTGATAATAACTATGAAAAAGAAGCTCTAGGTAAAGTTTTACTTGTTGAGGATAATCCTATAAATCAAAAGCTTGCCTTTATGCAGTTAAAGAAACTTGGAGTTAATGTTGACATTGCTTCCAATGGCAAAGAAGCGCTAGATAAGCTATCTACGCAAAGGTATTCATTAATGTTTATGGATTGCCAAATGCCTGAGTTAGATGGCTTTGATACTACAAAAGCTATTAGAAAACTTGAACCAACTTTAGGATATCACCCTATAATAGTTGCAATGACCGCAAATGCCATGGAGGGTGACCGAGAAAAGTGTTTATCTTCTGGTATGGATGATTATATTTCTAAACCAGTAAAAATTCAAAATCTCTGCGATATCTTCAATAAATGGGAAATAAAATATATTAAACCATAGGAGGAACAGCATATATGGAAACTATATCTTGTAGATATGATATTGATGAGTTAGCTAATGATATGGAAGTAGATTTAACTACAATATCCACTTTGTACTCAGAATACTTTTTAGAAATGAAGGAAAACATATACAAAAGTGAAATTCTATGTGCTAAAGAAGATTATACTAGTCTAGAAAGAATACTTCATAATATTAAAGGAACCTCAATTAGTCTTAACATAAAAGATATATACTATACTTCCCTGAACTTAGATAACCAATTAAAAAACAATAAATATGAACAATCCACTTATGGAATAAAAACCATTAATGAATTATTTAATGAAGCAGAAAAAGATATAAAAGAATTTTTTCATCAAAATGGTATTGAACTTTAGAATTAAATTGGAGGATTCGGACATGCTTAATGGTAAGAAAATGCTAATTGTTGAAGACTCGCGTACTATAAGACTTCAAATTAAAATTATGCTTGAGCATGAAGGTGCAACTGTAGTGGAGGCAGGCAGTGAATGGGGTATGTTTAGCAAAATAGAAGAATTTGGAACAACTGTTGATTTAATTATTATGGATTTAGTTTTACATAATGAAGATGGATTAAAACTTATTGAAAATCTTAAAATGAATTCTAAATATAATAATATTCCTGTAATTATTCTTACAGAAAAAGTCGAACTTGATAGCATACTAGAAGCAAAAAAGTTATCAATAAAATACTATTTAAAAAAACCTGTTAAAAAGCTGGAACTTATAAATAGAATTAACTCTATTTTAAATACGTCTGGTATAGAAACTTAACCTATTGAAAGTGCTATTTCAATAGATTGAAAAGGGGTAGACTTCACCCCTTTTTATTATTTATGCTTTTCATAATGATTTAATTGAAAAAAATTCTTTTTAGCAATATACTTTTATATATGTTGTTTAAATAATTATATTGTATTTGATTTTAATACAGTTAGGAAAGGATACGTGATTACATGAATTTAATGTCTTTAGAAAATATATATAAAAGCTATGGAGAAAAAGTGCTTTTAAATAACATATCTATTGCAATAAATGAAGGTGAAAAAATAGGTATCATAGGTATAAATGGTACTGGAAAATCTACTCTTCTTAGAATTATTGCTGGCAGTGAAGTATATGAAAAAGGAAATATAATTTCTTCAAATAACTTGAAAATTAGCTATTTACCTCAACAGAGCTTCTTTGATGAAAATGCTACTGTTATTGAGCAAATCTTTAAAGATGATACTCCTGTAATGAGACTTTTAAGAGAATATGAAGGCACAGTTAAAGCCTTAGAACAAGATGAAAAGAATGAAGACCTTCAAAGAAAGCTTTTAAATCTAACTTCACAAATGGACGCATTTAGTGCCTGGCAGCTAGAAAGCGATGCTAAAACAATACTTACTAAGCTTGGAATATATGATTTTAGTGCTAAAATATCTACCTTATCAGGAGGACAGAAAAAGCGAATAGCCTTAGCTTCAGCTTTAATTACGCCTTCAGATTTGTTGATTTTAGATGAGCCTACTAACCATATTGATAACGACACTGTTGCATGGCTTGAGAGATATCTAAATAACAGAAACTCCTCTCTTCTTATGATAACTCACGATAGATATTTTTTGGATAGAGTAACAAATAAAATATGGGAGCTTCATAGTGGAAACATATATAGCTATGCTGGAAACTATAGTACATTTTTAGAGAAGAAACTAGAGAGAGAAGAGCTTGAAAAAGCTGTTGAATCTAAACGTCAAAATACTTTAAGAAGAGAGCTTGAGTGGATTAAGCGAGGTGCTAAAGCTAGAACCACTAAACAAAAGGCTAGAATCCAAAGATTCGAAGAGCTTCAAAATAATAAAATTGATATAGTAAAAGATAAAATAGAAATCTCTGCTTCTAGTACAAGGCTTGGTAAAAAGGTAATGGAAGTTGACCATATAAGCAAAAGCTTTGGAGAACGTACATTAATAAAAGATTTTAGTTATATTTTTTCCAGAGGTGACAGAGTTGGTATAATAGGCCCTAATGGCATGGGAAAGTCCACTTTACTTAATATATGTATAGGAAAAATTCCACCGGATAGTGGTGAAATTATAGTTGGAGACACAGTCAAGATAGGATATTTTTCTCAAGAAGGTATAGAAGTTGATGGGAATTTAAGAGCGATCGAATACGTAAAAGAAGGTGGCGAGTTCATAAAGAATTCTGAAGGTGAACTCATAAGTGCATCTAAAATGCTTGAAAATTTTCTATTTGATTCCTATATGCAGTGGACTCCAATTTCCAAGCTCTCTGGAGGAGAAAAAAGAAGGCTTCAATTGCTTAGAACTCTTATGGAGGCACCTAATGTACTTATACTAGACGAACCTACCAATGACCTAGACATTCAGACTTTAACCATACTGGAAGACTATTTAGAAGAATTTGAAGGTACTGTAATTGTAGTATCACACGATAGATATTTCTTAGATAAAGTATCAGAAAAATTATTGGTTTTTGATGGTAATGGCAATATAGATCATTACGTTTGTAATTACTCTGAGTATATGGAAAGGTATAAAACTGAAGCTGCCTATGAAAAAGAAGATAGCACCAAAAAGGAAGATAAAGATCTAAATAAGGAAGAAAGAAAAAAGAACAAACCATTAAAGTTCACTTATAAAGAGCAAAAAGAGTTTGATGAAATAGATGAAATAATATCAAACTTAGAAAATGAAATTGCGAATATCGATGATAAAATAAATTCTGCTGGAAGCGACTATGCCGCTCTTCAAAAACTATTATCTGAAAAGGAAGAGCTATCTGAGAAACTTGATTATTCAATTGAAAGATGGACCTATTTAAATGAATTAGCTGAAAAAATTGAGTCACAAAAAATAGATAAATAAAAAAAACCCTTTATGGGTTTTTTTATTTATCAAAGAGGCCACCTGTTTTACCACTTTTAATAGCTTTTCTGCTTCCACCAATATTTTTTTCTGGTCTTAAAGCTCCTTGCTGAGAACTTTTATTCTTTTTTGATTCAATTATTTTTTTCATCATTTCAATATTTTTATCTGACATTTTCCTGCTCCTTTGACTTAAGTGGATTTTTATTGCTATATTTTTTGTATCAAACTATATTATATAACATTTTCACCTTCTAGTTTATACTTTTACTATATTAATTTTAAGTTTTTGCCGTACTGAAGCTTGGAAGCATATCCGGTTGTATGAGTTAACTTTCAGCTTTTTCCCTGTAAGTTAAAGCTGCTTAGCCTTAGTTTCAAAGGTCTTAAAAGACTTATAAAAGTATAATGTGGCTGCAACATACATAACAGCAGTTATAAAGTATGGTATCTCATATCCGTTAGTGAAATATTTCATTATAAATCCCGCTATAACCGCACTTAATGCTCGGCTCAAATTACTAGATATATTATTTATACTTGCGAAAGCAGATCTTTGATGTTCTTGTACTAATTCCATAGCCATATTATTTACTATAGGTCCTGACATATTCATTAAAGCATTCCTGACAAATAGTGCAAGTGATACAACTATTAATGATGGCGGTATTGCTATAAGCATTAAAAACGGAACAGAAACTATTTGACAGACTATTATAGTCTTAACCTTTCCATATTTCTGTGCCATTATAGGTGTTATAAGTCCCCCTATTCCCATCGCTGCCTGAGCTAAAGACATAATTATTCCTATTTGATCTGTACTTGCATTTACTTTGTACTTCAAATATACATTAAAATATGGCACTACAAGACCTGCGCCAAAACCTATTATAAAGTTATATATAACAAATTTTAGTGGACCTTTCTCTTTTATAATACTTACAGCATTCTTATAAAAATTACTTTCTGCTTTCTGAGTTGTTATTTTATTATCTTTAATCATTGCTGCAAATATACAAGCTATTAGGCCCATCACAGCAGAGAAAACTATTGAATATTTTAGAGAAACTATAGAGCCCATAACTATATTCAGCTTTTCAGAAACATGTCCAAAAATAAAGTACCCTATCATAGTTGCAAAAACGTTATCTGCAAAAGAATAACTAAAAAGTTTTAACCTGTTATTTGGAGTTCCATTTTCCATAAAAAAAGGCCCCTCTGCCACCATTAAAAAGGCCATGGCACATCCCTGTATAACAGCAAATATTATCATTAGCCAACTATTTTCAAAATATCCTTGAAGCATTGATGTTACAGGAACTAAAAACACTCCAAGAAGTATGGCCTTTTTCTTTCCCCATCGATTAACAATTACAGCAGCTGGAATTGAAAATGCCGCTGTAGCTAATATTCTTGAACTTAATATTAAACCTAGAAAGCTTTCTCCTAAATTTAACTCTTTTATGTATATTCCTTGAAGCATACTAAAAGCTCCCAAGGATATATAATAAAATGCTATAGTATAAAAATATAGTGCTGCATTTTTTGAAATTCTTTGTTGATCCTTCTCTCCGCTCATAACTTCACCTTAATTATTATTTTATCCGATGGCTACCATCCATAATACTCCTACCAAACAGTGTAAAGGCGATTCTATCTATGTAAGCTAAAGTATTATAATAATTACTACATTATATATAATACACCCTTTCCTATATATCTTTCAAATTATTTTAGTTTCTTATGTACATCTGGTTGCTGTTCTTTTATTACTTGTCATATTTTCATTTCCCCTCGCTTCCTTTTTAAAATTTTGTAACATTATTTTGAATCCTGCATATTATATACTGTGTGTAAAAATTTTATGGAGGCTTATTAATGTATAGAAATGAAAATCTGGATCCTGAACAAAATCTTAATCAGGACCCAAATGAAGCTTACCCTGGCTATCGCGAGGACCCTGATGATGACCCTCGCATGAAAATGTGCTGTCCTATGATGTGCTGTTGTCCTATGATGCACGGACATCAAATGATGCCTACTCAAATGATGCCAACACAGGTTTCTCCTGCTCAAATGATGCCTAGTAGTGGATGTGATGATCCTGATCCTCGCCGCCCATTTTTCCATGAGAGACCATTCTTCTTCCATGAAAGACCATTCTTCTTCCATGAGAGACCATTCTTCTTCCATGAAAGACCATTCTTCTTCCATGAGAGACCATTCTTCTTCCATGAAAGACCATTCTTCTTCCATGAGAGACCATTTTTCTTCCATGAGAGACCATTTTTCCCTGGGAGATAGAGAGAATACAAAACTTTAATTATAATTTAAAATATAACTGCAGTCTAGGCTGCAGTTATATCTATTTTGACTATTTTCAAAAAATAATAAGTACTGACATCTCTGCCAGTATTACAATTTGGAGGTAATTAATGTATTCTAATCAATTTCATTATATGATTGATTTATTGTAATGTTACATTTAAAAATAAATAAGCACTAGCATTTATCTTCTTAACAACTATACATTTCAAATATAATAAGCACCTAGAGTTAACCAAGTGCTTTACTGTTGCCACACAGCTTTCACATAATCCCTGCCATGTGACACAATTTCTATGATATTATTCTAGCATAATTTTTCAATCTTTGCGTTCGGTCTTTTTATATACTCACTGTTGGTTCGAGTATTGTCAATGTATTGTTATAAGTGTTAAGGTTAGCTTGAGCACCTATAGGTATAGCCATCTTGTATATGCCATGTCC
This sequence comes from Clostridium sp. OS1-26, assembly GCF_030915445.1. Classification (GTDB taxonomy): domain Bacteria; phylum Bacillota; class Clostridia; order Clostridiales; family Clostridiaceae; genus Clostridium_AM. The sequence goes on along the minus strand of NZ_CP133264.1, from coordinate 4,255,100 downwards.
TGATGCTAAATTTGTCATGAGAGGTTTATTCAATGGCATCATAACTTCATTAATTAAATCTTCATATGACTTACCATATGCAGGCTCACAATTCGTGCATTCACCCATAATAATACCTGCGCAATCCCTAAACTTACCTGCTAATATTAAATGGTTTATATACCTGTAGACTGTGTTAATAGGCTCATGAACTTCTTCAATTAAGAGTATCTTTCCTCTGGTATCAACTTCAAATGGGGTGCCAAGATTATCTACAAAGGATGTAAGATTACCTCCTACTATAGCTCCCGTTACATTTCCAGAGACCTTGCTTATTAGAGGCATTTCAGGAGGATTTTCAAGTTCCCTTGGTGAGGTAAGTGTAGATGTAGCAGTAAAAAACTGATTGAAGTTGTATGCAGGAGTGGTCGATCTAAAGTCTATTAAAAGAAGACTATGAAAAGTAATTAAGTTAGCCCATATATACAAAATGTTTAATAAAATTGTTATATCACTGTACCCTGTGACAATTTTAGGATTCTGTGCGATAACAGAGTAGTCAAGATATGGTATAATACCTGCAACACCTACTCCACCTCTTGAGGGAATAATAGCCTTCACATCAGGGTTTTTAAACATTTCCATCAAATCAAAGGCCCTCTGTTGTTCTGTGGCTGCAATATATCCATTATAAGAATATACATATTTCCCCAAAACTACATTAAAACCCATATTCTTAAGAGTCTGTATACCATCATTAATCACATCAGCAGATAACGGACTCCCTAAAGTAACTATTCCGATTGTATCTCCTGCACGTAAAATTGGTGGTCTCGTTGCCATACTCATTCACCTTCTAAATAACTTAATAATATATAATCTTACAATCCCGCAAAAACTACTCCTTGTCGCTATTTATATCTATCACCTCCACACGGACAAGAAGTTTAGACTTAAGAAACTACCAAAACCTCGTTTCATTATTACTATGATATTATATGAAGTTACTCATTATTACTTATATCCTTTGTAAAAGAAAATTTACTAATGGACGTTAATAAATTTAATAAAGATGAATATATTAAAGAACTTTAAGAAGATCTTCAATAGTTGCGAAACTAATGAGGATAAAAGAAACTTTTTAAAGCGTTTAGTTAAGTGCATATATACTGAGGGGTTAATAAAAAATAAGGCTAGAAGTCACATTCTAGCCTTATTTCAATTATCTCTGTCCTTTTTCATATGGTACACCATCCGTAATTAATAGTAGAAATTTTATTTTAGAACAATATAAAGCCCCAGGCTAGTTTCAACTATATCTTCATCACCTGCTTCAGAATTAAAATCAAATATTATTTTTTGTGCTAACTGATCATAATATATTCTCGCATGCATATAGATTTGAGATTATTATTCACCCATGTAAACCACCTCGTATCATTAGTTTATGTATATATTCACTGATTGTTTATAATTTCCTTTTTATCGTGAAAATTATACTGAGATGGAAATATAAAAAGTTATATGGGGTAATCCTACTTTGCACCTGGTTACACAGATGATGATATTACCACAATTTACAGAAAAAACTTCACACCCTCAAATTTTTTTATACCCATTTCCGGAAATAACAGAATTATTATGACTAGTGTACTGAATTGACACACATTTGACACATAAATGTAATAATATACGTATATATGTACTTTAATTACAATTTTTAATTTATTCAACAATTAGGTGGTGTTTTAGTTTGTCATTTAATTCAACACAGTTTTTACTTTTTTTCTTTATTGTAGTTGTTCTTTATTATGCTATACCAAATAGAATACGTTGGATTTGGCTCCTTGTAGTAAGCTATTACTTTTATATGACGTGGAATCCAAAATATGTCTTTTTAATTATTGCATCCACTTTAATTACATATGTTGGGGGATTGTTGATAAATAAGGCGGAAAAAGTAAGAACAAGAAAATTACTTGTTTTTTTAAGTATATCAAGTAACCTGGGAATTCTTTTTATGTTTAAATATTACGTTTTTTTTAGTACAAGCATTACACGTATTTTTTATCATTTTCACATTGCTGTAAATATGTCATCATTTGATTTTATGCTTCCTGTTGGGATTTCATTCTATACATTCCAGGCATTGAGCTACATTATAGATGTTTACAGAAAAGATATTAAAGCAGAAAAAAATTTTTGGAAATATGCTTTGTTTGTATCATTTTTTCCTCAACTACTCTCAGGACCTATTCAAAAATCAAAACATTTTATGAAACAGATAGATGAAAATCACTATTTTAGCTACAATAATGTGAAAAGCGGGTTGCTTTTGATGTTATGGGGATATTTCCAAAAAACGATGGTAGCAGACAGAATAGGAAATATTGTAAATACTGTTTATGGTAATCCAGCAAATTACAGAGGATTTGTAATAGTAATAGCTACAGTATTTTTTGCTTTTCAACTATATTGTGATTTTTCATCGTATTCAAATATAGCAATAGGCGCAGCACAGGTTATGGGCTTTAGGCTATCCCAGAATTTTGAAAGTCCATATTTTTCAAAATCAATAAGAGAATTTTGGAAGCGATGGCATATGTCACTTACAAGCTGGTTTATGGATTATCTTTATTTTCCTTTGGGGGGAAGTAGATGTAGTAAACTTAGAAAATATTTTAATGTTATGGTGGTATTTATAGTAAGTGGCCTGTGGCATGGCTCAAGTTTTTCATTTATAGTATGGGGTGCACTCCATGGTATATATTATGTAATTGAAAATTTATTTATTCCTGTAGGAGATATATTGGTAAGAAAATTTAAAATTAGGATGAATTCTTTTGGTTATAAATTATCTATGATATTGATTAATTTTATATTGGTTGATTTTGCATGGCTGTTTTTCAGGGCAACTTCTTTTAAAAATGCTGTAATATTAATTAAGAATATGTTTTATTTTAATCCTTCAATATTTGTTGATGGCTCTCTATACAAACTTGGATTGGATTCATCAAATTTTTTAATTGCAATGCTTAGTCTTGGTGTAGTTTTTATCGTTGATCTGTTGCAAGGAAGAAGAAATTTGAGGGATGAATTGTTGAAACAAAATACAGTATTCAGGTGGTCTCTGTATTTGACTTCAGTAATAATTATATTGATATTCGGTGTATATGGCTCAGGCTATAATATTCAACAATTTATATATTCTAAGTTTTAGGAGGATCATATGTGATTAAAAATATAATTATAAAAGTTTCAATTTTTAGTGCTATTTTAATATTTATAATTTCTATTATTACCCCCGTATTTATATTGAAAACAGGTCATAGAGGTAAGTTGATAGAAGGCTTGTATAACCATACTGGAAATGCGTATGACGTGGTGTTAATGGGGGGAAGTCATATGAATGCAGGAATAGATCCCAATGTATTGTGGCATGATTATGGCATAACAAGTTTCAACTATGCTTCAGGCGGCCAATCTATGGACATGACATATTACATGTTGAAGGAAGTTTTAAAGAAGCATAAAAATTCCATTGTTGTACTTGATGCATATTATCTGGCTCGAAGTGCTGAGTATGGCGAAAAAGGTTATTTAAGCAATGCACTTGACAACATGAAGTTTTCAATGAATAAATTGGAAGCTATATGGAACTGTACGCCACTCGAAGACAGATTGGAGTATCTGATACCATTTTTAAAATATCATTATAGATGGAATCAACTTACAGAGAATGATTTCAATTATGATAGCTCCGAAATATACTATACGAAAGGATTTATTGCCGGAACCGAAAGATATGGAAAAGACGATTCAACAGCAAGTCAAACATCCAGAACAGTTTCAGGTACGGTAAATCTGCCGTCAAAATCACTGGCCTATTTGAACAAGATTATAGACTTGTGCAAAAAAAATAATTTGAAATTGATTTTAGTTAATACTCCGTTTGACTATAATTCTGATGCCGCTTCAAGTGAATGGGTCAGTCAACAAGCTAAGATGTTCAACAAGGTTGCAGAGATTGCAAAGAAAGATAATATACCATTTATCAGTTATAATGATAAGATGAATGAAATAAATTTTGATTTTAAAAATGATATGCATAATTCAGGGCATCTTAATATCTGGGGGGCCTATAAGGTTACAAAGGATTTGGGAAACTATTTAAAACAAAATTATAATTTAAAGGATCATAGAAATGACAGTTCTTATAGTCAGTGGAACATAGATTATAAAAAATCTCAGGCGGCAGCTTATATAACTGATAGGACAAATAAATAATTTATTAAAAAATATAAAATAACCCCAAAGGGTGAAAGAAATTAAAAAAGTAGATGGAAAAGAGAATGAAAAGGATACTGTAAGATCTGAATTCCTTTTGAAAATGTATTTATCAACTCCTAAGAATGTTGAGGAAATGCGAAGACATATAAACACCGTAAAATTCAATTTTGAATAATACAGTGTTCATGTAAATTGTTCGCTTTTTCAGTTGTTACGTTAAATAAGAAGAATGTTTAGTAAAATCTACTCGCTTGCCTACCATTTATCATCTAATATTTGTTTTCTCTTTACTTTATATTCCTCTTCGCTTATAATTTCATCGTCCTTAAGTGCTTTAAGCTTTCTAAGCTTTTCATCAAAACTTTTCTCCTCTTCCTGATGCGAATTTCATATTGTAAAGTTAGCAAGTCCTACACTCTTGATTAAAAGAATGTAGGACTGTTTATTGCCATAATAAAATCCCAATGTGGAATAGAGGATATTTATGTATCTATAGTTTATACAGTTATAAAATAATTATTACAGAAGCCATATAAAACTATTAAACCAAGTGTTTAACTTAGTGTGCCTAAATTTTGATAATAATAAAGGGGATATTCTAATGAAATTAAATAAAATTCATCATATAGCTATTATTTGTTCAGATTATGAAAAATCTAAGGATTTTTATGTTAACATTTTGGGTTTAAAAATCATTAAGAAAACATATAGAAAAGAATGGAAATCACATAAGTTGGATTTAGCTCTTGGCCAGGATTATCAAGTTGATTGTCCAAAATAAAAAGCTATTACAAGAGAAAATACAGTTAAGTACTGTTCCGCAGTTACTTTTCCAACGATAGCAAGAAAACAAAACACTATAGTAAGTAATAGAGCTATAATCTTTTTAATCTGTAGTAGTTCTTTCATATGTTATCATCTCCTATTTTAAAATCTTGCTCCAATCTTTAGGTCTTATCACACCATCGGGATCACTCCAAATACCTTCTCTCTTTTGCCATTCTTTAACCTTTTGAACTGTATTAGGATTAAATACACCATTATTAGGATTAATGCCTATGAACCATTGTATAAACCTAGTGGCAACTACATTTGCTGACCACCCTTCTCCTATAGTCGGCATCTTAGTGATTGCATTCAAAGCATCTATGAGCTGAGAATCTATATTTTCACTGTCTGGTACCCCTATCACATATCTAAACTGTTTTATTGCTGCTTTAGTCTTTGGACCAATAACTCCATCTGCATTAACTTCACCGGCAGCTAGGCAACTGACTCTTTGCAAATCATGTTGAACGGATCTTATAAGGTCAGAATTATAATTTGATTGTACTATTTGCCCTGATAAAATAGAGTCTTTTATATCCTGCAGTGGGTAGTTAGTACCAGGACAAGAGGTTTCAAGCCATTCTTTGTGTCCATACACTTTTGTTCCACACATAAGTCTCATAGCATAATCTAAGATCATGCAACCAAATAAGACTTGCAAACCAACTTCCCAACTACCAAAACACCAACTTAATATAGTTCCTATGCTTGCCACTATTATATTAAAAATATTTTCTTTATCCAAAGTACACCTCCTGTTTTAAGTAAAATAAAAAGAGCTTGGATTATTCCGAGCTCTCATGGCGTATAATGTTTCTATTACAACGTAAAAATACCGTAAAATTCATCTGAATAATACGGTATTTTAATAAAATGTTTTTCTTAATGTCAATATCATTAAAGTTACGATGTATAAAGTTTTATCACAATACTAATAACTAATTTGTTAGTATGCACAAACCGTTAATGTAGCACTTGTTGAAACTCCAGTACTTAAATCAATAGCTGTTATTATCACTGACTTAAGAGTTGTTAAATCAATGCCTTTATTTGGTACTACTGTAACTAGACCATTTCTTGCTGAAACTGTTGCAACATCACATACATATTTTATATTATCAGCAAGTTGTGATCCTGTAATATCTCCTCCATTTTAATCTAATACTGTATACGTTGCATATCCATTTCCTAGAATTTAATCTTGTTTAACAGGAGCGATACCTAATACAGTTGAAGTTATCATAATTTTACTGATTCTTTAACTTTCACTTGCACCTGGTGTTTCAAGATTAAGTGAAGGATATTTAATAATGCCAGCTATACCATTTATACTATCCACCAATGTAATAGTAACTACGTCAACAGTACTAGAAGCATTGTTGAATGTTATGGTACCTGTTCCTGTTAATGGATCTAAAACTATTGATGAACTTACAGATGCAACTGCAAGTATCTCTGAAGCTGGAATCGCTTTAGTAATATCAACACCATTTTTATCTAATAATCTGTATTGGAAAGTAGCCGTATTCGTTCCAGTCTTTGTTAGAACAGTTGAAATAAATTCAATTCTAGCTACTGATGAAGTTGATATAGAAGTTGAGTTTGATGAAGAAGTTGTCATTTTTGTATCGCTTGTAGCCACATTGTTCGTTTTGGCAGGTGCTGCTTGTACACCTGTTCCTAATGCTACACTACTTGTAGCAATAATTGAAAGAGCCATTAAACTTGATAATAATTTTTTTGATTTCATAATAATTTTCTCCCTCGTTTTAAAAATTATATACTAAAGCAAAAATACTTTAATATCAAAGCTAGGACTTTTTATTTTTACAGATATATGGAATGTTATTTTATTTTTTACTTATTTGTATTCATTTGTAAATAATTATACAACTTATTTATGAATAAAATATTTCACAAGTGTAAAACAAATATTAATTTAACACATTTTGTAATAACATAATATATTTTACATTGCAACTTTTATTAATATATGATTTTGGGGTTCGCACAAGTTAGGCTATTATTTATCAGTTGATACAGTTATATAATTTTTCTATTGCTAACATATTTTAAAATAATAAAGAGCCGTAAGGCTCTTTATAAAAATATCTTTATTCCTTCATATAAAATTTGCTGCCATCATAATAACAATCAAATGTTTCTGATGTTATAACCTCATTACTACCAGATTTTTGTGCTTTTACAAGAATTCTATAAGTACCAACACTAGGATGAAGTTCTTTTACAAAATGAAAAGTTTTGTCAAATCCTTGCATTTCTGAATAACCACCAACGCTGGAAAGAGCTCCATTTGAAAGTACTTTGTTTACTTTTACTTGGTAATAATCAGCAGCCGTAACTTCGCACCAAGTAATATCTCCGTTAGAACTAATGTCTGCATTTAACTTATATCCTACCCAAGGTTCACTTAAAGTTTTTGTGCTTGTACTATTTAATGTTGCAGCTTTAGCTGTTGTTCCTAACGCTACACTACTTGTAGCAATAATTGAAAGAGCCATTAAACTTGATAATAATTTTTTCGATTTCATTTTACTTCTCCCCCATCATGTGTTTTATATTGATCATATTTACTGTTCTTGTAGATTTTTTTATCACTTAAATTGTAAATTTACAAATATCTACAGCACCAATGATAGTATAGTCACTCAAAGAAGACAACTCTATTATCGTTAACTATGCTTTTTTTATCGTAAAGTACTCTAAAGTTGTAAATAATTATTTTACGCACTAAAACAGACTTTTTACGATATTATTAAGCTTATCTATCCTTAAAATAAGCGCAATAAAAAGACTTAGTTAACTAAGCCTTTGTGCCGTATAATATAATTTTTCTACTATGAAGCAATTGTCGTTAATATTTCTGTCTTTTCGGATTCTATAAGTTTTGTATATTCTGTAATAATATCCTCTGCTGTTCTGTTTTCTTGTATCATTCTAGCTTTAATAGCACCTACAAAAATATTTAATTTCCATGTTGGCATAGTTAATAAATTCAATAGAGATGAATATCTTAAAGAACTTAAAAATTTTAAAGAAACATTCAAAAGCTATAAAACAATTGAAGATAAAAGAAATTTATTGAAACACTTAGTTAGGTGTATATATAGATAGTGTAACCAAAGAAATAAGACTAGAATTAATACTCTAGCCTTATCTTAGTTATTTAAATTATCTACTATTCTTTTCGTATGGTACACCATCTGCTGCTGGAGCTGTTGTTTTTCCTACAAAACCTGCTAAAGCAAGCATTGTAAGTATATATGGTATACTTGAGTAGAATTCAGTTGGTAAGTGCCAGCTGAAACCTTGCGCAAATATTTGGAAGGATCCTCCGAAGGCAAATAACATACATGCCCACATTGTACCAAATGGTTTCCAGTTACCAAATATCATAGCTGCTAGTGCTATAAATCCACGTCCTGCTACCATTCCTTCTCTATATACCGGTGTTACTCCAACAAGTGCAGCCCCACCAAGTCCTGCCAAAGCACCTGATAATATTACACATAAATATCTCATAGCATAAACATTTATTCCTAGTGTATCTGCTGCTTTTGGGTGTTCTCCAACGGATCTTATTCTAAGTCCTAAAGGAGTTTTAAATAATACATACTGAGCTACAAATACTAATATTATTGCTATTATAACAAACCAGTTTATACCTGCAAGTAACGGTCCAATTACAGGAATAGATTTTACTGCATCTGGTATATTATATGGAAGGGCTGCAACGATATCTGTTTGACCACCCTTTTTAAATATTTTAAATATAAGAAAGCTTGCTAACGCTGATGAAAAAAGGTTTATTGCTGTACCAGATATAACCTGATCCGCTTTTAAATGTATACTTAAAAATGCGTGTACTAAGGATATAGCCATACCTGCCAGTACTGCAAATACTACTCCTATTGCTGGGTTTCCTGTTATATATGTTCCGAATACTGCAAAGAAGGCACCCATTGTCATCATCCCATCAAGACCTATGTTAACAACTCCAGATCTCTCAGAGAAAACTCCTCCAAGACCTGCAAATATTAAAGGTGTTGCTGTTCTTAAAGTTGCAGCTATTAATCCGATTACCATAACACTATCCATTGATTAACACCTTCCTTTTCTTTCTCTCTGAGAAGTATTTAACAATATAGTCTGTTGCAACAAATATTATTATTATTGATTGTATTAAATAAACTATTTCTTTTGGTATTCCATTCAACTGAAGCATTTTTGAAGAACTATTAAGTGCTCCAAAAAGAATTGCTGAAGGTATACAAGCAACAGGATTATTCTTCGCAAGAAGTGCAACTGCTATACCATCAAATCCAAAGCCTGGCAATGCCATCATATCTTGTGCTTGATGCAGCACACCTGATATATGAGTTGCTCCACCAACACCAGCTATAGCTCCAGATAGAACCATTGCTAAAATTATATTTTTTGATATATTTATTCCGCCGTATTCTGCACCATGTGGGTTTATTCCAACGGCTCTTATTTCATAACCTACTGTTGTTTTCCAAAGTAACCAGTAAATAAATATTGCAACTAATATACCTATTATAAGTGCTATGTTTGCTCTGCTCATATTGCTAAATCTTAAAAGTTCCGCACTCTTTTGTATTAATGGAGTATTTGCTTCACCTTGCACAGCAAATCTTGATCTTAATATAATATAGTTTGCTAAATACAATCCTAAATAGTTCATCATTATTGTATTAATAACTTCGTTTGTTCCTATTTTGGCTTTTAAATACCCAGGTATACCAGCCCAAATTGCTCCTGCTATTATACCTCCTATTATTATAAGTGGTATGTGTACTATAGGACTTAATCCTGGTATTAAACCTATTACAGCTGCTGAAACCATACCCATTACAAACTGACCTTCAACTCCTATGTTAAATAGTCCACATTTGAATGCTATAGCATTGGCTATACCTGTAAATATAAGTGGTGTTACATATACCATTGTTTCAAGTGTTTTTCTTGTATCACCAAAGCTTCCATTCCATATTGTGCCGAAAAGATCTCCTAAAGCTGAAAAGTATTCTGTTATTCCGTATCCTTTAGCCCACATAACGAAAAATACTGATACAAATATAGCAACAATTATAGAAAATAAAGGGAAAGCGATAGCTTTAAGTGAATCACTTAAAGGGTTATTAATTGCATTAGTCTTTTCTTTACTCAACATCCTTCACCTCTCTTTTTGCTTCGCTTAAGCTTCCTCCGGCCATAAGTATACCTAACTTCTGTTCCGTAGCATCCTTTCTATCTAAAATATCTACTACTTTTCCATCATACATTACAGCGATTCTATCAGAAAGAGCCATTATTTCGTCTAGCTCAAGTGAAACTAGGAGTACTGCTTTACCATTATCTCTTTCCTGTACAAGTCTTTTGTGTATATATTCTATAGCTCCAACATCCACTCCTCTTGTAGGTTGTGATGCAATTAAAAGCTCTGGATTTTTAGATATTTCTCTTGCTGCTATAAACTTCTGTTGATTTCCTCCAGATAATGCTGAAGCATTAACTTCATCACTAGGAGTTCTAACATCAAACTCTTCTATAAGTTTTTTACAGTGTTCTCTTATAGCTTTATAGTTCATTACTATACCTTTACTGAAAGGTTTTTTATGCTGAAGCCCCAATATACCATTTTCAAATAATGAGTATTTTAATATAAGTCCTCTTTTATGTCTATCTTCTGGTATATGTCCTAAGCCACTATCTATAATTTCTCTTGTGCTTTTTCCATATATATCTTTGCCGCTTAACACTACTTTTCCACTTTCAGGTTTTCTAAGACCTGTTATAGTTTCAATGAATTCTGATTGTCCATTACCATCAACACCAGCTATACCTACTATTTCACCTGCATTAACAGTAATACTAACACCATCTACTACATTTAATCCTCTGCTATCTTTGGCAAATAAATTTTCAACTCTTAATATCTCTTTACCTAGCTTTGCTTGTTCTTTATCAACTACCAAATTAACCTTTCTTCCTACCATAAGTTCAGCTAATTGATCTATATTGGTTTCCGAAGTTTTAACTATTCCTGTAACCTTACCACGTCTTATTATAGTAACCCTATTACTCATCTTCATAACTTCTTTTAATTTGTGTGTTATAAGAATTACAGATTTTCCTTCTTTTTTAAGGTTTTCTATTATAGCTGCAAGTTCATCAATTTCTTGAGGTGTTAAAACAGCGGTAGGTTCATCTAGTATCAATATTTCAGCACCTCTGTATAAAGCTTTTAATATTTCAACCTTTTGTTGTTGACCTACTGATATATTTTCTATAACAGCCTTAGGATCAATAGAAAATCCATATTTTTTAGATATTTCTTCAACATCTCTTATTGCCTTATTAATATCAATTTTAAGTCCTTTTTTAGGTTCTCTTCCTAAAACTATATTTTCTGCTACAGTAAAGTTATTTACAAGCATAAAATGTTGGTGAACCATACCAATGCCAAGTTTTATAGCATCGTTAGGGTTTGTTATTTTAGCAAGCTGCCCATTTACATATACCTCACCTTTTTCTGGCTGATATAAACCATACAATATATTCATAAGTGTGGTTTTTCCAGCACCATTTTCTCCAAGTAAAACGTGCGTTTCACTCTTTAACAAATCAAAATCAACATCTTCATTTGCAATGGTTCCGGGAAAAACTTTGGTTATACCCTTCATCTCTATTACTTTCTCCATAATGCACCCACTGCTACAATCTACTAAAAATTAATAGATTAATAGCCGTATCCTCCCTTCCTTCCACATAAAATTTATTAATAGATTTAATTTTTAAATTTAAATTTATATCATATTAATTAAAAATATCTTTTTTATTTTTCCCATAGAAGAACTTTTTAATTAATATAATTATTTTATAGCAACAAGTGTGTTACCGTTTACATATTTATTTTTTTAAAAATGCGAATTTACTCAAATTCACATCTACTTTTCTATAAATTTTTCCGACCCTTTAAGAACAAGTTTTGGCATAAGAGTAATATTTTTTATTTCAGCACCTTGTTTGTTCTTTAAATTTTCCACTAAAATTTTCATAGAGGCTATACCTAATTCTGTTGTAGGCCCGTCTACAAAACTGATATTCATACCTAGCGAATTTAATACATCTACTTTATCAAATCCCACTATTGCAATATCCTCAGGTATTTTTAACTTATGACTACGAAGTGCTTTAACACACCCTACTGTCATTTTGTTACTAGATACAAAAATAGCTGTTGGTCTATCTTCCATTTCTATTATTTTCTTAGTACATATATAGGCTGATTCTTGTCCATAATCTCCAAACAGAATATATCTATCGTCAATGTCTATATTATTAACGTTCAAAGCTTTTTTATATCCTATTAGCCTATTTTGCGCTGCATCAGAATTCATGCGACCAGTGATTATAGCTATTTTTTTATGGCCAGCCTTTATCAACGCTTCCGTGCTATCAAATGCGCCTTTTATATTGTCAACAAAAACTCCGCTAAAATCTGAATACTTTACATGTCCATCTAACAAGACTACAGGAATTCCTAATTGTTCGATTGTCTTTAAGTACTCACTATTGAGCTCATCCTCAACAGAAGTTGGCGCAATTATTATCCCTCGAATTCTCTGCTCCTTTAAAAGCTTTAAAGCCTTTAATTCTTTTTGTATATTTTCATCAGTATTACAAAGAATTATATTCAAATCACATTCATCTGCTACCTGGCTAATGCCTTTTATAACTTCACCATAAAACTGATTATTTATCTCCGGTATTAGCACTCCTATAGTATTGGTCTTGCTTTTAGATAAACTTCTTGCTATTGCGCTTGGAGTGTAGTTTAATTCTTCAATTGCTTTTAATACTCTAATCTTGGTTTCTTTTTTCACATATCCAGAATTATTTAAAACTCTAGATACTGTAGTCAAAGATACTCCCGCTTTTCCAGCAATATCATTAATTGTTGCTGACACTTAAACACCCTCATTTCTAAATTATGAAATTTGGTTCATTTATTATTATTTGTATTTCATAAATTAATATGTTAGCGCTTACATACTAAATATACAACATGTTACGACAAAGTTCAATACAATTTTTTTTAAATCATATAAAATTTCTTCATAATGTATGTTGTTTTAAAGTCTCTTTATCCGATGTCTACCGCCACTAACACCCCAACGCACTTTGTGAAAGCGATTCACACAAAATCAGCACTCTGTGTAAGTGATCATCTCAAAATCATAGATTTTGGATGCCTACTTAAGATTTGGGATATCTACTTAAGATTTTGGATGCCTGCTTAACATTTTGGTCCTCTGCTTAAATGACATATGTCCTTTCTATAATTTTACAATTTATATTTATCTATTTCAATACCCTAAACACTTATAAAAAAATAATAATTAACTACTGGTTGTTATTTCTTTAAACTGTCTAAAATTATAGCCAAATACTTCTCCAAAATCACTATATATATGATATAATAAAATGTAATTCTATTTTACATTAAATGGAGGTTTTATTTTGAGTACACAAGACAAAATAAGAAACATATTTTTATATTTACTCAGTATCAAAAATATGGACAAGAAAATAATACGGGATGTTTCAAAATATGAAAAAGTAATTGCTGAAACTGACCTTCTTAATAAAAAAGGATGTATTTTAAACAAAAAAGAAGATGAGAATTGGCTGTATGTAAATAAAGACTGCAGTGAACTTTATAATATCCTTTTTAAAATATACTCTACACTAGAAAAAAATAGTGAAGACTTGGAGATAGTTTGGGGACATAGTATTTTAGGCTGGGAAGTAAATAATGAAAAAATACTTCACCCTATATTTACAACAAAGATGTCTTTGAACTTTGATGCCAGAAATGCTGTTTTCAGCTTAACTCCTTATAATAATATTACTAATTTAGAGATTGGTATTTTAGAAGGACTAGACCTACCTAATTTACATAAAATATTAGATTTAAATCTAGAGATAAAAAATTCTGGAGTGGATGTTCTAAACCTTAGTGAAGCTCACGATATTTCAATAAGACTTTTAAATTGTTTAAACAAAGAAGGTATAACAAATATAGTAAACGAAAATCTTGTATCTTTATCTTCATTAGATATATCTACTACTCCTGTAATTTATAATGCTCCATGTATAATACTTAGAAATATCGATACAAGACTTTGGGATTCAGAATTAAATAATATACTAAATTACATAGATGAAGGAAATCCTATTCCTAAAACTGTTGAAGCTTTGGTTAAGGAAAGTGGTGCTGCAGAAGATAATTTAAATAATAGAGAATGGGATTCTGCCTCTAAGGATGTATTATTCCCTCTTCCAGCAAACGAGGAACAAGAAGAAATAACAAGAAGACTTGCTCAAAATTTTGGTGTTGTTGTTCAAGGCCCCCCTGGAACTGGTAAAAGCCATACCATAGCAAATTTAATATGTCATCTTATGGCCCATGGGAAAAGAATCCTTGTTACAAGCCAGACAGATAGAGCTCTAAAGGTTCTTTCTGATAAAATACCAGATGAAATAAAGTCTTTATGTATAAGTCTGCTTGGAAACGATGCAAAAGCTTTAAAAGACCTTGATGAATCTGTAAGAAAGATTACAGAAAATTTATCATTAGATTCTAATGTTCTTTTAAAAGAAGTTCTTCCATTGGAAGAAGAGCTTAAAAAATGTAGAGAACACATAGTAAACCTTATGCATAATTTGAAAGAAGCTGAGTCTTTCGAAAATAAAACTGTAAATTATAAAAATGAAACCTTTACCCTTGTAGAGCTTTCAAGATGGATAAAGGAAAATAGCTCTCTTTATTCTTGGATAGATGATGAAATACAGATAAAAACTAAATGTCCTTTATCATCAGAGGAATTTAACAGACTAATTCAACATATGAAATCAACAAAAAAGGCAGAGATTGATAAACTTAATAAAGTAAAAGATATACTGTGCAAGCTTCCACCCTATGAAGAACTAAATGTAAAACTTGATAAGATGAAGACATTAGAATCAGGTATTGAAGAGTATAGGAGAATTGTCGACTTATGGAAGATAAGCATAAACAATGCTGATATCGAAGAGCTATTAAAGCTATGTATTAATGCTAAAGCCAAGATTGAAGAAATTGAAAGCAGCTGGCTTAAATCAATTATGAAGTCCTATTATAATACAGAAGTCTCAAGGGAGTTCTGGCCTGATGTTATATTAAATATAAACAACCATATAAAACAAATTAATGTTATAAGACAAATTATTAATTCACATAACATAAAGATTCCAAACAATTTAGATATATATAAACTTCAAACAGATTTTCAAATTATTTCCAAACACATAGAATCTAAAGGTAAACCTGGTGCTATGTTTAAGCTCCTTCATAATAATATAAACTATATATTGGAAAGCTGCGAAGTAGATTATAGGCCTATTATATCAAAAGAGCAGTGTAATATTTTTAATAAAGCCTTAGAAAAAGAGCTCTTAGAAAGAAGCTTAAAAAACTTATGGAACAATACTGTTAAAGAATATGGCGGAAAACTTGTAAATAATTCTGATAGCAATTTTCTAAATGTTATTGCAGAAAATGTATTAGAAATAGAAGCTATTATAAATTGGGAAGAAGAATATGTAAATCCAATTAATAAGTTTGTAGAAAGTATTAAGCTTCCTATTGAATTAAATCTTTACAAAAAAGATTCAATAAACTACCTATTAAGAGGACTTGAATCTGTTAAGTGTATAAGAGAATATGAGGATTTGAGTAAATATACTGAAAATATAAGGAAAATGTTCTTAAACAACGAATTGTTAAGTGAGGTATCTGATTGGATAGCTGATTGTGATAAGACAAAGGTTAGAAAACTATATGATAATCTATGGCAGTTAAGGGAACTTAAAGATACAGGTGAGCAAATAAATAGATATTTAAATAGATTAGAAGGGACCTGTCCTTTGTTTGTAAAAAAACTATTAAATGAATGGCAAAGTAATAATCTAAGTCTTTCTTATAATAATTGGGATGAAGCATGGAAATGGCGTTCAGGAAATTCTCTATTAAATGAAGTTTATAAATTAAGTCCTGAACAAATAGAACAAGATATAGAAGCTGAAAAACTTAGAGAAAAGATATTAATTAAAGAAATTGTAGCTAAAAAGACCTGGTATAACCAAATAATGAGAACTACTGAGTCTCAAAAAAGAAGTCTTTTCACTTGGCTAGAATCTATAAAAAGAATAGGTAAAGGCACTGGAAAGCAAGCTGCAAAATACAGAAAGCTAGCTCAAAGAGAGATGGAAAACTGTAAGGAAGTTATTCCTGTTTGGATTATGCCATTAAATAAAGTAATTGAAAACATTAAACTTGAAAAAAATATATTTGATGTAGTTATAGTTGATGAGAGTAGCCAAAGTGATATATCTGCAATAACAGCCTTGTTAAGAGGTAAACGAGCAGTTATTGTAGGTGACGAATGCCAAATAAGCCCTGAAGCTATAGGAAAAGATAACGAAATGGTGGAAAACCTTATTCATAGATATCTAAGGAATGTACCTCACAAAGAATGGTTTGATTTAAAAACAAGTTTGTATCATACTGCTTTAAGGGTTTTCCCTAGCAGATTGGTTCTTAAGGAACATTTTAGATGTGCACCTGATATTATAGGCTTCAGCAATAACTTATGTTATTCAGGAGAAATTATACCTCTTAGATGTCCTGAGAATAGAAATACTTTTAAACCAGAAGTTTGCGCAGTAAAGGTATCTGGTGATAAGGACAACTCTAAAAACACAAATGAAAAAGAAGCTGAGGCTCTTGTAGAAAAGATAGTTGAGTGCTGTGATGATCCAAGATACAAAGACATGACTATGGGTGTTATTTCCCTGCTTGGTGAGTCACAAAGTGAATTAATCGAGAACTTACTTAAAGAAAAAATAGGTATTGAAAAAATGATTGAAAGAAAATTAATATGTGGAGATGCCTATTCATTCCAAGGTGATGAAAGAGATATCATGTTTGTATCTCTTGTTATAGCTAATAACGCAAAATTCACTGCCCTAACAAAAGAGTCTGATATAAGAAGATTCAATGTTGCGGCCAGCAGAGCTAAAAACCAGATGTTTTTATTTCATTCTGTTGACTTGGAAGATTTAAATTCTAAATGTGTAAGAGCAGAATTACTTAGTTACTGTTTAGACTCTAGCAAAAAGTATACTTTTATTTCTAAGGATGAAAACACATTAGTTTCTGGCTTTAAAAAGGATATATTTACTATGTTAAGGAGTAAAAATTATGATGTAAAATCCAATGTAACTATTGGTAAGTACAAAATAGACTTTGTTGTTGAGGGGTTAAACAGTAGATTTGCAATAGATTGCTGCAGTGAAGATACAGCTTACGCACTAAACTGGGAGGAACTTCACAACAGACGTATGACTCTTCAGAGAGTTGGCTGGAAATTCTTTATTATAAGAGAAAGCCAATTCTACTACAAGCCAGAGGAAACTATGGAAAGGCTTTATGCACAACTGGACAGCTTAGGTATTAAACCAGCAGCTGATTCTGGTGCACAAGCATCCCTTGAAGAAGCTGCATATGCTGTAGAGTAATTTTATTTTATATAATAAAGACCTGAAAACTACGGTTTCCAGGTCTTTTTATTTAATTTTTTTGCTGAAACATTAAATTATTTTATAGGGAAATTAACTAAAAAGTTAACTTATACAAAGGAATATGTTTACTTTAAGCCTTTTACTCCTAGATTATACGAAAAACTTAAGTATAAACAATGCTGCTATTATATAAGTAGTTATTGTTACATCTTTTCCTTTACCTACTAGTACCTTTAATGCTACATATGACACTATTCCAAATATAAGACCATCAGAAATACTGTAAGCTAAAGGCATCATAATTATTGTTAAAAAAGCTGGTATAGCTTCCGTAAAATCTGTTAAGTCTAATTCTTTTATTGGTGATAGCATAAATAGTCCCACTAGTATTAATGCTGGTGCTGTTGCTGCTGATGGTATCATGAGGAATAAAGGTGATATAAACAATGCAATCATGAACATCACAGAAGTTGATACTGCTGTTAGTCCTGTTCTTCCCCCTGCTGCAACACCTGAAGCGCTTTCTACATAAGTGCACACTGTGCTAGTACCAAAGCATGCTCCTAACGTAGTTCCTATAGCATCTGACATCAATGCTTCTTTTGCTCTTGGAACATTTCCCTTTTCGTCTAACATTCCAGCTTTTGTTGCAACACCAACTAAAGTTCCGATTGTATCAAACATATCCATAAACAATAAAGTAAACAATGCTATAAACATATCTGCAGTAAAAATATGATTCCATTCAAACTTTAAAAATATCGGGCTAATGCTTGGAGGCATGCTAAAAACTGCATTTGGAAGTTTTGTTATCCCCATAGGTATACCTACAATGGTTGTAACAACTATACCTATAAGTAATGCTCCTTTTATATTTCTTGCTAGTAACACTCCAGTCAATATAACACCTATTATAGCAAGTAATGCTGGTCCGCTGGTTATATTTCCCAATGACACTATTGTTCCGGATTTAGGATGCACAACTATACCTGCGTTTTCAAGGCCTATAAATGCAATAAACAATCCTATTCCTACAGAAATTGCTTTTTTTACATTTACCGGTATTGAATCAATTATAGCTTCACGAACATTGAATATTGTAAGAATAATAAATATAATTCCTTCCAAAAAAGCTGCTGTTAAAGCGAACTGCCATGTATGGCCCATTCCAATTACTATTGTAAATGCAAAAAATGCATTAATTCCCATCCCTGGTGCTTGTGCAAAAGGCAACTTAGCATATATACCCATAAGCAGTGTTGATACAATTGCTGCTAATGCTGTAGCTGTAAAAACTGCACCAAAGTTCATTCCTGTTTGAGATAAAATGCTTGGATTTACAACTAATATATAGGCCATAGTCATAAATGTAGTTATGCCTGCTAAAATTTCAGTTTTTATATTAGTTTCATTTTCTCTAAGTTTAAAATATGATTCCATAAATTTCTCCTTTGTAATATTTTGTAGAATTTTTTGTCCTTGTACATATTAGCAAAGGATTATTTAAAAGTCAACATTTTTCACGAACATTTTAACCACAAACACTAATTATATTTTGTATTTACTTTGTAACATACATAAATATAACATAGGATTCAAAGGTCAAAACCCTATAATTTTTTCACATAATGTTCGTATTAATTTAAACAGATATCATTATTATGTATATATATCCGACTTTGTCACTTGACTTAAATAAGATTCATAAGGATACATATGATATTTTTAGTCTTCAAATGTTAGACTTTTAACAAGTCTGTCTTTTCCCAATACTGTGTTTGGAAAAATATTTGTTGCATTCTCAATATAATCTTCTGGTGATATTAGAGAGGGACTGTAGTGAGTAATCCACATTTCCTTAACTCCTCCCTCTTTTGCTAATGTTGCAGCTTCTGAAAAAAGCATATGATTATTTTCTAATGCCTTTTCTATATAGCTATCTTCTCCATACATACCCTCACATATAAAAAGATCAGAATTTTTTATGAATTCCTTTAGTTCCTCTACTGGTCTTGTGTCAGTACAATATGATATTTTTAACCCTTTTCGCTCTTCTCCTAAAACCATATCTGGAGTAAACCATCTGCCATCGCTTTTAACATCTTCACCCTTTTGCAATCTATTCCAAAGCTTTACTGGTATTTCATTTTTAAGAGCCTTATCTTTATCAAATTTTCTAACCCTTGGTACCTCTATTGAATATGAAAAACAAGGCACTGTATGCTGAACAGATATTATATTTATATTAAATCCATTAAGACTTTCTGAAGCCTCTCCTTGTCCATGCATTTCTAGTAAGTCAATCTTATAAGGAAGTACAGGTGCTATTACCCTAAGACCATTTACTATCTCCCATAAACCTTGTGGTCCTATTATTGTAATAGGATCTATTCTATTTGAATTAGCTATTGTGAGCAATAATCCTGGTAATCCTGCAATATGATCTGCATGAAAATGTGTAAATAATATTGTATCTATAGATTTGAGTCCCCAGCCAAGAATTTTTAAACTAACCTGGGTTCCTTCGCCACAATCGATTAAAATTTTCCTACCATTGTAAGATACAATCATAGATGTAAGACATCTATTTGGTACAGGCATACTTCCTCCACATCCAAGCAAACAAACATCAAGCATAAACTTATCCCTCTTTCAAAATTAAATTATTTAAACTTTATCCGATTGCTACCATCCGTAACACTTCCATCTTTTTTATATGGAAATGTTACGGATAATACGCCCCTGGATATGTTCTTATAAGCCTCAGGTAGAAGATATGTACTTCTCATAAGCAAACTCCACCTGAGCCTAAGAATCACTTAATAATCATCTTTTAACATACTGCATGCATTAGCTTCTATTTTATGTCCACCTATAATACAATTGCCATCTTTGTCCTCTTGAATATCATCTGAATTAATTCTGTTTTCAATTATTACTTTTCCAGCATTTACAATATAGTTGCTTGGTAAGTCTCCCAAATCTGTTTTTGAATCTTTTTTATAATTTTTGCTCATAATAAATCAACTCCTTCTAATATTAGATTTTCCGCTGAAAAATGTTTTATACTATTAAGGATTTTTTATTTAATAAAATAAAGCTGCATTTTATTTTCATACTGCAGCTTTACGTATATATTTCCTATTAGTTTTCTAAGCGATCATTATCAAATCATCAACTTTACATCCCAGTACTCTTGCAAGGACAACTACTTTATCAAAACTCGGATTTCTCTTATCCCCTCTCTCAAGTTCTTCTAAATAAGATTTTGAAATAGAAGTTTTATACTTTTTGTTTTTCGTGAGATTTTGAATATCCAAGGTTGTATATCCAAGTCTTAGTCTAATTTCACGAATTTTTTTGCCATTTAACATAAGAAAACCCCCTATTCAGTTATGAAAATCCTTAATGTAATTATAACTCTTTTTTATTAAAAGTTATAGTAAATTTTCCTATTTTAGAACCATCTTGTCTTAAATAAAAGAATATATTTTAACCCAAAAGGGTAAATTATTATTGTATATAATTTATGTGGAGGTGCTCAAATGGATAACAATAAAAACCACTTAAAGACGGATATCAAATCCGATGCTGAACTTAGAAAAATGTATCCAAAAGATGGTGCTAATATAGGAATAATGAATGGTGAAAAAATTGGATCACACGAAAACGGAAATAAATTTACTAAACGTTCTAAGTTATCACACAATAAATAAATTCTATTATATGTAACATAGAGTATTATTATTTGTATATAATATGTATTTACCTCCAAATATAGGATATACTTAAACAAGTATGTCCTTTGTTTTTCTACTCCTCTACAGACATATTCTACTTTTTTGTAGTATAATGTATTAGACAAAATAAAGAGGTGGTTTTTATGAAAGATAAAATTCTCCATTTGCTTAGAGAGAATGGGAAAAATTTTATATCTGGACAGCTAATAAGTGAAAAACTTGGAGTAAGCCGTACCGCTATATGGAAGTACATGAATGCTTTAAAAGAAGAGGGCTACCATATAGAATCTATATCTAAAAGAGGTTATAAACTTCTGTCATCTCCAGACTTATTGACCTTTGAAGAAATAAGTAATAGTTTAAACACTAAGTATATAGGCAGAAATATTATGTACTTCCAGACCATTGAATCAACAAATAATAAGGCAAAAGAACTGGCAAGTCATTTAAGTAATGGTACTGTTATTATAAGCGAAGAACAGACTTTAGGCCGAGGCAGACTTGGGCGTATTTGGACATCTCCTAAATATAAAGGAATTTGGATGTCTATTATATTGAAACCAGACATAGACCCTCAAAGTGTTGCTATGGTGACCCAAATAGGTGCAGCTGCTGTAGTTAAAACTCTTAGCGAACTCGGTATACAAACTTATATTAAATGGCCAAATGATATAATTTTGAATGGCAAAAAGGTTTGTGGAATACTTACAGAAATGAGTGGAGAAATAAATAAGGTAAATTATATAGTTATGGGCATAGGTATAAACGTTAACATAGACAAAGGAGAATTTCCTGAAGAATTAAAGAACTTAGCTACTTCCCTTAGTTGTGAAATAGGAAGCGTAGTAAATAGAAAAGAAATAGTTACTAATTTATTAAACAACTTTGAAGTTCTGTATGATGAGATTATACAGAAAAATAGCATTGAAAGTTCTATAAAAATTTGTAGAGAAAATTCTATTTTAATTGGTAAAGAAGTAAAAATTATAAAAAGAAATGAAAAAAACTTTGGGAAAGCTATTAATTTAAGCAATACGGGAGAACTAATAGTTCAATATCCTGATGGATCTGTAGAAGAAGTAATATGCGGAGAAGTTTCTATAAGAGGCCTTAATGGAAATTATACACCTTAATACAGGGTAATAGGATCGAAAGTTAACTTATACAACCGGATATGTTGCCAAGCTTCAGCATGTTAAAAACTTTTAGCCAGTCTAAAGCTCGTGTTTTAAGCAAAGAATCAAAATCTTAAGCGACTATGCTCAGTCGGACCAACTTATCAATTAGTATTTGATAAGTCGCTCGTGAAAAATCATCTAGGCTTTTCACCAACTTAAAGTTCTAAGGTTCTCTTAAAGCCCTTCACTAAGACTGGCACAAAGTTTTTAAATCTACTTCATTATATAATGCTTAAAAGTTTGTATATTATATTCCATATATCTGAATTTTATCTCCTACCTACCGTCACCAACAAACTTAAAGACATGTTTATAAATTTACAACAATAAATAGTACTCCAATATGCATCAACTGATCAATTAGATTAATTATGACAAATTCTAAAGACATCTCTTTATATGTAATCATATAGCATTTTACATAATCAATAGCAAAATGACTTAGAAAAATTATTAAAAATCTGTATATATTAAATGATTGAAAAAATATTAATGTTAACCCAACGGGTAAACTATACAATGCTGCATGTAAAGCTAAATATCTCAAATCTTGTCTCTTTAATTTTGATAAATCTCTTCCTTTAAGAAGCTTACTTAAAATAGCATTTCTCTGAAAAAGTATATCCCCAATAATATGTGAAAATACTAATAGTATATATAATTTCATATCCCAATCCTCTGCTTGATTACTTATCCTAAATTTCTATAAATATTATTACATTAAATAAGATGCTATTCAAGTTATTTATCCGATGTCTGCCGTCACTAACACCCTAGCGCACTCTATTTTCCATTTTATCGATGTATGTATTTAATTTATATATATTTTTAATTTGTTAAGTTAGTTTACTTTTTATTTTACTTTACATAATATTTGAATTGTTAACTAATAAAATATAAAATTTATATTTGAAAATATATAACCTTAAAAGGCAAACATCTACTAAAAGATGTTTGCCTTTTAAAATTCTATACTAACGCAGTTCTTTTTAAAGTGGGTATTATTCTATATGAAAGCACAGTTGTTACTAAACATTTTGCTAAATCTCCTGGAATGAAAATTAAACACCCTGCCTTTAAAGCACTATACATCGTTATCTTTGTGCCTACTACATATTTAAGTACAATATAAAGGTAAGGAACTCCTATTGCATAAGATATTACTAAACCAACTAAAGTAGCTATAAATAATCTTTTCAAACTTGGCTTATCTGCAGTTTCCGATATTTTCCCTATAGCATATGAAGCAACAATAAATCCAATTAAATATCCAAAAGTAGGCTTAAATATATATGAAATTCCCCCACCAGCAGTAAATACCGGAATGCCTATAAGTCCTATTACGACATAAATAATCTGTGAAAGAGCTCCAAGTCTTGCTCCTAATAAAATACCAGATAAAGCTACAAATAAAAACTGAAGTGTTATAGGTGCTGGGCCGACAGGTATTTTTATAAATGCTCCTATTGCTGACAGTGCTGCAAACATTGATACTAAAATAATATCTCTTGTTTTAATTTTCATAATAACTCCTCCATTAATGCAACTATCATTGTAAACTTTTAATTATCTATTGGTTTACAATAATAATACTACAGGTCTAAAGCATTGTCAACTAACAATGCTCTTTATAGGTAACAATATTGTTTTGATTTTTATTTTGTATAAAGAAGTAAATCTATGGCACTATTACTATAATGTAAATATAGTAATATAATAAATTATAGAGAATATCATAGGTTAGATAGGAATTTAAGAATTTTTAGGAGGCTTAAAATATGCATGTAATTGATTTTCACTGTGATACTATTCATGAATTACTAAAAAGTGAAAAAGATTCGAACCTATATAAAAATAATCTAAGTGTGGATATAGAGAAAATGAAGAAAGGTGGTTCCCTAGCTCAGTTTTTTGCTCTATATATTAATTTAGAAAAGACTAATAATCCCTTAGATACTTGTTTAAAAATGTTAGACAAATTTTATATAGAACTGGATAAAAACAAAAAACACTTATCTTTAGCAACTAATTACAATGATATCATTAAAAATAATTCAGAAAATAAAATATCTGCCTTTATTACAATTGAAGGTGGAGAAGCTTTAAATGGTAGTTTATATAACCTGAGAAATTTCCGTAGATTGGGGATTAGATTGATTACTTTAACATGGAATTTTCCAAATGAAATAGGTTTTCCTAATTGTAAGGAAGAATATATGAGTAAAGGTCTGACTACTTTTGGTATAGAGTTAGTGGAGGAATTGAATAGATTATGTATGCTTATTGACGTATCTCATCTATCTGATAGAGGCTTTTATGATGTAGCTAAATTTTCTAAAAAGCCTTTCGTAGCCTCTCACTCTAATTCTCGTACTATAACAAACCACCCAAGAAATCTTACAGATGATATGATTAAAATTTTATCTGAGGTTGGTGGTATATTAGGTATAAACTTTGAAGAATCCTTTTTAGGCACAAATTCCCCTGCCAGGATTTCTGATATGGTAAAGCACATAAAACATATAAAAAATGTTGGCGGGATTGAAGTTATATCACTTGGATCAGATTTTGATGGCATAGACATTCCAAGCGAAATAGAAAATATGGCTCAAATGAGAAAACTAATAGATGAATTGAAAAAAAATCATTTTTCTGAGGAAGACATAGAAAAAATATTTTATAAAAATGCATTAAGAATAATTAAGGATGTATTATAAAGTGAAACTTGAATCAGATGAGGTTTTAACCCCACCTGATTCTTAGTTGAACGAATCCAGGGACATAGCTGCTCTTTACTCCCTGTTTGAGAACAGGGAGTATTAGAGCAGGTAGTCATCGGATAAACTAAAGACAAGCTACTTTGCTTGTCTTTATACATATATTTTTCCTTCAATTCTTCTATCGTAATCGGACCATGTATTTGGTTCAACACCTTCTCTTATTTGCCCTATTTTATTTAGGAAAGCATCTACCTGATCAGCAAAGTGTACAATATGTGCTTCTTCTGTATTAGGCTTTTTAGGAGAGCCATACTCTAACTTTCCATGATGCTGAACTATACATCCTTTAATTCTCTCCTTAAAGTCTTCACTATATAAATCTAAATTATTATTAAAGGCTTCTTCTAACATCTGCACACCTATAACAATATGTCCTTCCATCTCTCCTCTTAAAGTAAAAGAAAAAGGTCCATCAACAAAATACTCTACAGTTTTTCCTATATCATGGAGCTTTGCTGCCAATATTGCAATCTCTTTATTTCTAGCATTATATCTATATGCGAGCATTTTAGTAAGATACATTACATTTAGGGTATGCTCTGCTAATCCGCCTATATAGTTATGATGTTGACTTACTCCGCCTATACCTTTTTTAAACTTTTCTACAAACTCCTTATTACTAAAAAAGTAGTTATTTAACTCTATGCATTCCTTACTTTTAAATTCCTCTTGTGACATTTCTTCCAATTCTTTCATTATATCCTCTATTGGTCTATTCACATAAGGAAGATAATCTTCCATTAAAAATTCCTCAACTTTTTTGAATTCTTTTATCTCAAATATGTTTTCTAATACACCTTTTACCTTTATAACATCTCCTACTTTTAAGATATCCATAGAATCTGCTATTGATGCCTTGATATCTCCCGATTTATCACCAATATAAGCAATAGTCTTTTCTTTGTCCCTAAAGAGTTTTTTCATTATCATAAAGGTTGAACTTACGTTTTCTCCAGGCTTTACTTCTTTTGCATATATGTTCTTCATTTCTTCACCTCTTGCAAATTTTCATAATAATATATAAGTATCAGCTATTTATTATTATGTATTGTTTCATTGAAAGTTATTAAAGGAAATATATTAATAATTTTCTTTTAATATTTTTGTTGACAGGTGGAAAATTAAATAATATAATAAAATAAAAATATACCTATACCCCGTATATGTAAGGAGGTTAAATTATGAATATAATTTTTGATGATAACACAAAAGAAGCTTTAGTAAAAAACTTAGAAGAAAAAAATAAATCTGCTGTTAGATTAATGGTTAGAGGTTTTGGATGAGGAGGTCCTATCTTAGGAGTTGCTCTGGATGAGCCAAATGCAGAAGACGAAATAGTAACTGTTAATGGTGTAAAATTTGCTATTGAACCAGATTCTTCTTATCTATTCGATAATTCAAAAATAGTTTATACCAAGGGAATTTTCGGAAAAGGCTTTAATGTTATTCCTGCTGGTGGTAATAAAGGTTGCTAAAAATTTATGAAGACAGCTAATAACAAAATGTTTGTTATTAGCTGAAATTTTAAAAAAGCTGTAAACACATAGTGTTTACAGCTTTTTATGGTGACCCTTAGGGGAATCGAACCCCTGTTACCACCGTGAAAGGGTGGTGTCTTGACCGCTTGACCAAAGGGCCTTATTAAGTTATTTCAAAATTTTAATTGGCATTTATGGTGACCCATAGGGGACTCGAACCCCTGTTACCACCGTGAAAGGGTGGTGTCTTAACCACTTGACCAATGGGCCTTATTAGTATTTATTACACATACTCCATCAAGCACAATAAGTATGATATCTTATTTTCCCCCATATGTCAACATATTTTTTAATTTATTTAAATTTACTATAGTAGACACAACAATATTAGTTACTCTCTCCTTTTTCCACAATAAGGACAATATTCAAAATTGCTCTCTATCTCTTTGCCGCAATTTTTGCATTTATGCTGAACATGATTATTGTAATATCCATATTCCATGGATTTTAAGTCCCAATAGGTAATCGCTTCCTCTTCTCCCCTTTCTGCTCTAATTCCCTTCTCCTTTGATATTTCATACATTGAATTGCAGCGGTTACAAACTAGATAATACCTTTCATTCCATCTAAATAAGGGAAGAAAAAATATATGAAAATATGAGTATACCTTAAACAATGTAAGTCCAGATACGGCATCACAATTTTTACAGGATAGATTTCTAATGGCCCTAATCTCTTTTTTCTTATCTTCTATACCAAAAATACCTACAAAAAACACTGCTATTACCTCCTAATATTATAAAGACTTCTATAACTTATATAGTGTCAAGCTTCATATATAAAAATTCCAACATATATTTTAACATAAGAGTTTTCTTTTATCTATTGTATTCTAATGATTATAAGTTAATTTTCGACTTTAACCCTATAATTATAAAAAACTAATGTAGTTTTGCATAAAAATTGATATAAGGTTATCATAATATATAGTGATAGTGAAAATTTAATTATAAGAAGGTGAACCTAAATGATTTTGATAAAAAACATAGAAGTTTTTTCTCCTCAATCTCTAGGCAAAAAAAATATTTTAATTTTTTACAATAAAATTGCCTATATTTCTTCTGAAGTAAATTTACCTGATAAAAATTTTCCTGAGATTAAAGTAATTGACGGAGAAGGTCTAACTGCAGTGCCTGGATTAATAGACCTTCATGTACATATTACTGGTGGTGGTGGTGAAGGTGGTTTTACTACAAGAGCTCCTGAACTTACACTAACAAACCTTACCATGAATGGAATCACTACCTGCATAGGCCTTCTTGGCACTGACGGAACTACAAGAAGCATGGGTAACCTAATTGCCAAAGCAAGGGCTCTTGAAGAAGAAGGAATGAGTACCTTTTGCTGGACTGGATGTTATGAGATGCCTACAAGAACAATAACAGATAGTCCTAGAGGCGACATTGTTCTTGTAGATAAAATTATCGGAGTTGGCGAAATAGCAGTATCAGATCATAGGGGTAGCCATCCATCAGAAAATGATTTAGTTCATTTAGCTAGTGAAGCTAGAGTTGGTGGAATGATCTCAGGCAAATGTGGTATTTTACACATGCATATTGGAGATGGAAAAAAAGGACTTATTCCTGTAATGGATATGGTTAAGGATTCAGAAATTCCTTATGACAATTTACTTCCTACACATATAAACAGAAATCCATTAGTTTATAAACAATCAATTGAGTATGCTAAAAATGGAGGATTTGTAGACATAACTACTGGTATTAAACCTGAAGGCGATGACGCTGTATATGCTTCTGATGTTTATAAAACTCTACTTAATGAGGGTATATCTCCTTATAGCATTACTATGAGTTCAGACTCTGGTGGAAGCATGCCTATATTTGATAGTACTGGAAAACTATTAAAGCTGACAATAGGCTCCCCTTCAACGGACATGGACACAATAAGAGAGTGTATAGGCAAAGGTCTTTCAATGGAAGAGGCCCTTATTCCATTAACAGCTTCTCCTGCTAAATTCCTAAAATTAAAAAACAAAGGTAAAATTGAGGAAGGTTACGACGCTGATTTACTTCTCTTAGATAAAAACTTGAAACCTCATACAGTATTATGTAAAGGCAAAGTTATGGTTGAAAATTATAAACCTGTAGTATTTGGAACCTTTGAAAATAAAGTATAGAGATAAAAAACCGAAAGTTAACTTTCTAGTTAGTAACCCTATAGTGTAATAAACTAAAAGTCAGCTTATCCAAACATATAAGCTGACTTTCATCTTAGTATACTTATATAGATATTTAAATTTGATAATTGACTTAAACTTAGGTATTAATAGGGGTACATCTGGCAGTACATTTACTGATTTTATGTTAGCTCTTAGCGAAGCTGCTTTAGAACATCATCAATTTTAAATACTGTTTGAGCATAGCGAGTCTATTTAAGATTGTTGAGGTTCTTAGCAGCAAGCTTTAGAGATAACTAAAATTAGTAACCGTACAGAAGAGGTATCTCTATTAATACCGATACTAAGTCAAGCACCTAGGTTGAACATCTATATTACATTTCCATCAGTTGATATAGTTACTTCTTTATATGGTACTATAGTTTGTGAGTTAAGCATTGCATTTTTAACTGCACTCACTATTCCTCCACAGCAAGGTACTTCCATTCTAACTACTGTAATACTCTTGATATTATTCTTTCTTAGAATTTCAGCAAGTTTTTCTTCATAGTATTTTACATCATCTAATTTAGGGCATCCTATAACTGTAATATGATCCTTAATGAAATCACTATGGAAGTTTGCATAAGCATAAGCTGTGCAGTCTGCTGCAACTAATAGGTCAGCATTCTTTAAATATGGTGCCTCAGTATTTATAAGTCTAAGCTGTACAGGCCATTGTCTTAATTCTGATAATGACTCCTCTAAATTTGATTTTCTAATATTTGATTTTACTGTTGACACTGCCTTTAAAGGCTTTCTTTCTATCATTTTAGCAGCGCTACCTGGGCATCCACATGGCAAAGGTTTATCTTCAGTTTTTTTCATTCTTTCTGCTATTTTTTGAGCTACAGCTTCTTCATCATAAGCTTTACTTTCTCTTTCAATAATTGTTATAGCATTAGTTGGACACTCTGGAAGACAATCTCCAAGACCATCACAGTATTCATCACTTATAAGCACTGCCTTACCATCTATCAATTCAATAGCGCCTTCATGACATGCATGTACACATAGTCCACATCCGTTACATTTTGATTTATCTATATTTACAATTTTTCTTATCATAATAAATTTCCTCCTCTTGTCTTATTGTCTTTATTATAATAAAATACACTTATATATGTCAGTAACATATGTTACCTTATATATAAATACATAGTTTATTCAAACCTTTTCCATTATACATATTATTTGGAGGTAAGATTATGAAGGACTTAATAAATATATTGAAACAATGTATTCTTATGAAGAGCTTTAGCGCAAATGACATTGAAGAGCTATTAAAAAACATAAATTACTCAGTCAATTCCTACTCTAAAGGTGAAATTATAGCATTAGAGGGCTCTAACTGTTCAAGCATTGGAATTGTACTTAGTGGAAGTGTAGAAGTGCAAAAAATATATGCATCAGGAAAAACAGTAACAATAAGCAAGCTTAATGAAGGGCATATTTTTGGCGAAGTAATAATATTTTCAAACAGAAACACCTACCCCGCAACAATTGTATCTCCTGAAAATTCAAAGATTATGTTTATATCTAAAGAAAATATACTAAAATTGTCTAGTATAAATTCAATATTTTTAAATAACTTTATGACTCTTCTATCTAACAAAATACTTATGCTGAATAATAAATTAAGAAATATATCATATCAAACAATAAGGCAGAAGATAGCATCTTATATTTTAGATGAATATGAATCGCAGCAAAAATTAACCATTAAATTAAGCTGCACAAAAAAGAGATGGCTGAACAGCTTGGCATTCCACGCCCTTCTCTTTCAAGAGAACTAATCAACATGAAAGATGAAGGTATAATAGATTTTGTTAAAAACACTATTACTATTTTAGATTTGGAATTATTAGAAGATATTCTATCAAATTAAAATGGGAAACGAATTACCGTTTCCCTAATGTTCGTATTTATATACTTTAGCAGCAGCGTCTTCCACCAAATCCACCGAATATGATCAATAGAATTATTATCCCAATTATGCCACTGCCTCCGAATCCAAATCCAAATCCGTCAGATCTACAACAATGTCTGTGTCCCATAAAGTCTCCCTCCTTATTATCTTTTAGTATTAATCTAGTATAAATTTCTTCATCTGTTTCTATAATAACATTATATTTATATACCTTTGTAAATGTTACTACATTTTTCAAATTAGTTAATTTAGAATTAAAATGGGAAACGAATTACCGTTTCCCTAATGTTCATATTCATATAACTTAACAGAATCCGTTTCCACCAAATCCACAGAATATGATCAATATAATTATTAGGCAAATTATGCCACTGCCTCCGAATCCTCCATCAAATCCGCAGCAATGTCTGCGTCTGCGACAACAACAATGTCTGTGTCCCATAAAGTCTCCCTCCTTATCATCTTATAGTGTTAAATCTAATATAAATTTCTTCATCTGTTTCTATAATAACATTATATTTATGTGCCTCTGTAAATCTTACTACATTTTTCAAATTGTGCTTCCTCATGTAATATTAAATCTAAAGTATCCTTTACAATTCTCTTCATCTGCTTCTTATAATAACATTATATTTATATACCTCTGTAAATGTTACTGCATTTTTCAAATTATATTTTAAAATTCTTATAGTATTGTGATATTATATAATTGTATATGTTTCATAATCATTTTAATAAATATAATGACATTACATAAATTTTATAATTCAATATCAGGGGGAATAATTATGGATGAACTTATTATTGAAAACAAATTGCATGAAGCTTTCAATGAATTAATGCCTTACATGCAGTATTTTTTTGAGGATGAAATAGCCTTTACTATGTCTACTACAGACCATTTTATAAAGGTAGTTAATAGCACAAATATAAATATGAATGCTAAACCTGGAGATCCATTGAGACCTGGCGGCGCTGCCTATGAATGTATTAAAGCTAAAAAGCCCCTTACACTCATGGTTCCAAAAGAAGTATTTGGAGTTGCCATTAAAGCTATAGGTATCCCAGTAAAAGATGACCGTGGCACTATAGTAGGAAGTATTGTTCTAGTGAAAAGTTTAAAAAGATATAATGAAATATTAAGTTTATCTAAAACTTTATCAGAATCTTTAGATGAGATCTCCCAAGCCTCTGGATTAATTTCTTGTGGCATAGAAGAAGCTGTACATTCTAACGATACGGTGTTATCTGAAGTACATGAAGCGGCAAGTAACGCAAAGAATACAGATGAAGTATTGAGTTTTGTAAGAAATGTAGCATCTCAAACAAACCTTTTAGGCTTAAATGCTGCTATAGAGGCTTCCAGAGCAGGCGAACATGGACGAGGCTTCTCTGTAGTAGCTAACGAAATTAGAAAATTATCTAATTCCAGCAGTCAATCTATAAATGAAATAAACAACACTCTTACCAAAATAGAGACTTCGGTAAACAGCATTGCCCAAAGTATTACTTCTACTACGGACACTTTTAAGGAACAGTTATCGCGAATTCAGCAAATGGATGCTGCTTTGCAGAATTTAAATTCTCTAGCAGCAACTTTAAAAAAAATGGCGGAATAAAATATAGGGTTATAAGCTCAAAACTTATAACCCTATATTTTATTTAAATTAGAATGGCTTAAATATTATCCCTTTATCTTGAAGTAGTAGTTTTATCTTATCCACTACCCCTTCAGCTTTATCATATTTAGGTATGTGTAAGTCATAATTTATATTAGTAGTTATCTCTTCCCCTACCCATATTTTAATAATTTCTTTTGAATCTACGGAAGTTTCCATTATCTTTAAGTCATCGCTACTAAGCTCAACTGCTGTAACTATTGGTATTGTTCCTGAGTCTACAACTATATTTGATACTTCTGCTAATCTTCTTAAATGCTCTGCTTTGTTTTCTTTTTCCGAATGCTTAATATCAGCATCTACTCCATAAATCACGTTGCTGATTCCTAGAAAATACACCATTCTGCCATCTGAAAACAGTTTTCTTTCAAGTGCCTTTGCTATGCTTTTCTTCCCAGTATCTTCTTGTCCGGTTATACATATCAAGGCAGGTTTTTGGCCAAACTTTTCTGATCTTTCTTCTATGGTGATGTGGCTTTTTTCCCATTTGTAATTTCTTATAATAACTTTATCTCTTACCCAAGTTTGTTCATCTTCTAAGTCCTTTAGTATTATTCCCCCGCCAGCTATTTCATAGTTATCTACAATTACAAATCTGCTTGTTTGCGCAATTTCATGAGATAAATCAAAGGCAATTGGTTTATCTGTTTTCAAAATACATTCTGCTACCTCATGTCTGTCTATAGACTCCTTAATCTCATTATCTAAGTTAGAGGCATCAACTACTTTAGTAATTTCTTCAACTTTAACCGCAACCTTTGCTGTACCAACTTTTAATATATAATCTTTTTCCTTTATCATTGGCTTTCTACCAAGCCAAAATAGATTGACCTTTATTCTACAGGTAATTTTAGGTTTATTCTCACTTAAAACAGTCGCTAGTTCTCCTCTTTTAATATATATCTGTTCGTCTAATGTAAATCCTGCAGCATATCCTGAAGTTATACTTTCTCTCTCTTCTGCATTAAATACTTCTATAGATTTAACCTTGCTTTTTTTTCCTGAAGGGTAAAATACTACTTCATCTCCTACATTTATTCGCCCAGTTTCAATAGTTCCAGCTACAATTCTTCTATTATCTCCATCCTTTGTGAATTTGTATATTGCTTGCACAGGCATTCTAAAAGGCTTATCATCTGGAAGTTCTTCCTTCTCAAAACCATCTAATACACCTAAGACAGACTGTCCTTCATACCAAGTCATTTTGTCTGATTCTTTAACTATATTTTCACCAAAGAACCCACTTACAGGTATAAAACACTTTGGTTCTACATCTATCTTATTTAAAAATTCTGTATAATCTCTTACAATATTATTAAAGGTTTTTTCACTATACTGAACTAAATCCATTTTGTTAATTAAAACTACTACATTTTTTATACCTAGCATAGATAGTAAATATCCATGTCTTTTAGAATTTTCTTTTATTCCTTCCTCAGCATCTATAACAAGCAATGCAACTTCTGCTCTTGAAGCACCAGTTACCATGTTTTTTAAAAATTCTATATGACCAGGCGCATCTATTATGATGTAATCTCTTTTTTCTGTTTTGAAAAAACATCTAGCTGCATCTATTGTTATTCCCTGCTCCTGTTCATCTTTTAAAGCATCTAATAAAAATGCATATTCAAAAGGCTTTGAATTTCTCCTACATCTTTCTTTAACCTGTTCTAATTTACCTTCTGGCAGGGAATTTGTATCCGCTAATAATCTACCTATTATAGTGCTTTTACCATGATCAACATGTCCTACTATTACAATATTCATATCTTCTCTAACAAAACTCATTTAACTTCCTCCATTTCTATAGCTGCCTTCTTAACTACTTTACATATAGCCATTCTTTCTAAGTTCTTCTAAACCGCCGCCATCTTCTTTATCCTGAGCTCTGCCAGATCTTTCAGCGATATTAGCAAATTTACCGGTTTTAAGTTCTTCAACTATTTCCTCTACAGTTTTTGAGGTTGATTCTACTGGATTAGTGCAAGGCCAACATCCGAGTGAACGATACCTTTTGCCGTTGCCTTGATCAAAGTATAAAGATACTATAGGAATATTCTCTCTTTGTATATACTCCCATATATCAAGCTCTGTCCAATCTAAAAGAGGATGAATTCTAACATGAGTTCCTAGTACAAAATCCGTTTTGTATTGATTCCAAAATTCCGGTGGTTGTTCAGCTATATCCCAATCATTATTCTTGTCTCTAGGTGAAAAATACCTCTCTTTAGAGCGACTTCCTTCTTCATCAGCTCTTACACCTACAATAATTCCTGTAAAAGCTTCTGTATTTTTATCTATTTCGTATTTTCCTGTGTCATGATTCAATCTATATCTTGGCCACTCTCCATTTAAAGTATTAGTTAAAGCCTCTGTCTTAAGCCTTTTGCAGCACTCTAATCTTGTAACATTACCATCTGGGAATGTTTCTTTCTTATCAAGAGCTTCTCTATTTTCTCCATAAATCATATCGAGTTTCCATTCTAAAGCCAGCCTATCTCTGTATTCTATCATCTCCGCTATTTTATAATGAGTATCGACATGAACTAAAGGAATAGGGACGTGTCCAAAAAATGCCTTTCTTGCAAGCCACAATAGCACTGTACTGTCCTTTCCAATGGACCATAACATTCCAAGATTTTTAAATTCACTATATGCTTCTCTTAATATATGAATACTTTTATTTTCTAGTTTATCTAAATGATTCAACTCGATCCCTCCATGCTTCTATTTCTGTGTTTAAATTATAAAAATGTTTTCTTTATCATTAACAATATAAAAGCCTTTTTCATTCAGAGTATTCTCTCTGTTATATGTCATTTCGCTTGAATCTAACTGTCTAAAAATACCTCCAGCTTCTTCAACTATGCACTGCATAGCTGCAGTATCCCATTCTGAAGTAAGACCAAAGCGGTAATATAACTCTGCTTCTCCTTTAGCTATTAAACAGCCTTTTAGTGAACTTCCTGCACTTTTTACCTCTTTAAACTTATCTTTATTTTCTTCTATTAATTTAGACAATTTTTCTGAAGTATGTGATCTACTTGCTACTAATGTTAAATTTTCTTTCTTATCTGAAACCGCTAATTTCTTAATAAAACCTTCTGATTGCAAATAAGCTCCAAAACCTTTAACAGCATAATAAATCTCCTTTGTTACCGGAACATATATTACTCCTAAAATTGATTTATGCTTATATGTTAGAGCAATATTTACTGTAAATTCTCCATTTCTCTTAATGAATTCCTTAGTACCATCTAGAGGATCAACTATCCAACACCAATCATCTTTTAATCTGCTTCTGGTATCTTTTCTTTCTTCAGATAGTATGGAGTGCTCCGGAAAATGTTTTATTAATTCACCTAAAATTATCTCATTAGCTTGTTTATCTGCTGCAGTTAAGGGAGTATTATTCTCTTTATACTCAACTTCTATAGAGCCATTATATATTTCCATTATTTTTTCTCCTGCTCTTATAGCTGCATCTATAGCCACATTTAGTTCATTGCTAAGCTCCATAACCTTCTCACTTTCTAATTAATATTTATTTGATTCCTTTGTATTAATTTTTACTATATGGATCTTTCCCTTTGAATCTGTAATATTCCATTCCCAGAAGTCTCCGCACTTTTTTACAGTCATTGATCCTCCAGCACCACCTATATCTTCTCCTAAAAAATATCTTATTGCTGATGTACTGCATTCCTTCAGACAAGCAGTACATCCCCAACATTCATTTTCATATTTTATATAGGCTTTTTTGTTTTCGTCTCCATATATTAAGTTTCCGGGACAAACCTTAATGCATTTACCACATCCAACACATTTGTTCTTATCAACTTTAATGCTCATAAGTTTCATCCCTTTCAATTAAATCTCTAAAAATAATTTTTACTTTTCCATTTTCATAAATAGAATTTACATATTTAAGCCAGTTTACATCATCCTTTTTCGGATAATCTTCATTTTCCTGATAACATCTCCATCTTGTTTCCTTCCTCGTCTTAAGATGCTCAATCACTGTCTTGCAAACATAGAGTCTATCAATTATTTCATAAATAAACATCAACTCATGCAAATCTCTTGCCTTTAGCTTATATGCAGACGCCATTAGTTCATCAATTTTTTTCAAGGCAATTTTTAAGCTTTTATAATTGTATCTGTATGCCTTGGAAATTCCACCAGCATATTTGTCCATTATGTTTTGCATAGCTTCTTCAGCTTCTTTTATTGAAAATAAACTTTCATTATTATAAAAAAACTTATTTATTTTTTCTAGCTTATCCTTTATTTGCTCATGATCTAATGTTTTTAATGTTCCACTCTTCCCATTCTTAATAATTGATTCTGCGGCTATTTCTCCTTCTGCAAAGCATCCTGTTACATATTTCTTAGGACTTCCACCAGCAACATCACCTATTGCATATAACCCCTTAAGTGTTGTCCTTCTATCATTATCAACCCAGTAGCCGCTAGCTGTGTGACCACCTACTATATAAGGTTCTGTACCATATATTTCAACATTTTCTTGTGA
The DNA here is from genome assembly GCF_030915445.1 of Clostridium sp. OS1-26. Lineage (GTDB taxonomy): Bacteria > Bacillota > Clostridia > Clostridiales > Clostridiaceae > Clostridium_AM. Next base: position 4,217,776 of record NZ_CP133264.1, on the reverse strand, counting down.
TGGCGCTGTATTTCTCTCTATCCACTTTAGTGTTTGAGCAGGTGCCATATTTAAATATGCTTTAAATAATTCCTTATCAAGCTCTTCTGATATACCTTCTGTATTTAAATAACATGGCCCATTTTCTCTGTAATTTTCCATGATAGTTGCATATAGTCTCATATGAGTCGTAGGTTTCCCATATTTTTGAACATAATGTTCTCCATATTTATTTATTTGTTCAACTTTGACTCCCTGTGCTATTGTTCCAGTAGGTGCTATTGTATTTTTGCATCTTAAAGCTATGAATCTCATCTCAAAAGATGTCATTTCCGCTCCTGCTCGTATTCCCATAGCATAACCTGCTCCTGTATTGAAAGGACTATACCACATCTTATGCTTGGAGAATCCAGGGTTGTTAGGTTTATAAAGTCCTGATGCACCACCGGTTGCACATACAACAAACTTAGAGTATATGGCATAAATAACATTTTCATCGATTGAGAACCCTATGGCACCAATTACTTCTTTATCTTTTACTAGATAATCTATTATGTTTACTCTATTTAAAACCTTAATGTTAGCTTTTTTATTCACTTCAGCAGCAAGGATTGGCTTAATATTTTCACCATTGATTTTTATGCTTCTTTTATCTCTTTGAATATAGTTACCTTCATCATCTTTCAATATAGGAAGCCCTAAATCCTCAACTTTTTTTGTTACTTTGTTAAGCCTTTTGGCAATGCTGTATACTAAATCTTCACGAATCACATTTTCTGAATCTCTTTTTACATACTCAACAAAAGATTCTTCACTTTCTCCTTTGCCTATATATGCATTTAAAGCATTGACTCCAGCAGCTAAGCATCCGCTTCTTTTAATATTTGCTTTTTCTGCAATTATAACTTTCAAGTCAGATTTTTCAGTAATAGTTAGTGCGTTAAAGCATCCCGCAGTTCCTCCGCCAATTACCAAAACATCTGTTTCTAGTACTTCTGTTTTAAAATCCAACTTATATCTCCCTTTCATCTTTACAACTTAACTTCCAATCCCCATTTTTGTCTTATGTTTGCTTCTATCTTTCCAAACACAATATTATCTAGTAAGAGGCCAATAACTATAATTACAATCATAACCGCTACTACCTGACTGATATCTGCAAGATCCCTTCCTACCATTAGTACTTGACCCAGTCCCTTTGTTACAGCAAGCATTTCTCCAGCCATTAATGCTCTCCAAGCAAAAGACCATCCCTGCTTCATTCCTGCAACAATTGAAGGAAGAGATGCTGGAATTACAACATGCATGTAGAGCTTAAGCCCTTTAGCCCCCATTGTCTTTGCTGCTTTTATATATAAAGGATATACATTACTAATAGCGCCTTCTGTTGCTATAGAAATTGCAAAAATAGATCCCATTGCTATTACAAATATAATTGTCTTTTCACTTAAACCAAACCAAAGTATGGCAAAAGGCAGCCAGCAAATACTAGGCAGAGTTTGAAGCCCTAGTAGAAGTGCTTTAATGTTTTCTCCTATATATTTGTAACGAACAATAAACAATCCTAAGGAAAGGCCTATGACAACAGATAACAAATACCCTACTATAAGCCTTTTCATGCTAGCTGATACAGCAATCATAAGAGTGTTGTCTATAGCTAAAAAATAAAGACTTTTAAACACATCAATAGGTGATGGAAAGGTGTAAGATTTCCAGATTAAAAGTACATCAACCCCTACTTTATATACCAATTCCCATATCACTATCAGAAGAATATAAAATGCTATTTTTTTCAATGCTCCAATCATTGTCGTATTCAGCTTTTGCAACCTTTTCAACCTCCTCTTTAAGCTCCTTCATTACTTGCGCAGTAATATATGCTAAATCTACATTCTCTATATTTCTTGGTCTTCCAAGCTCTATCTTAAACTCTTTTTTTACCTTTCCTGGATTTGTGGACATTACAATTACTCTATCTCCCAAAAGCACTGCTTCTTCTACATTATGAGTGACAAATATAATTGTTTTCTTTGTCTCCCACCAAACCTTCTGAAGTTCTGACTGCAGGATGCTTTTTGTCTGACTATCAAGAGCAGCAAAAGGTTCATCCATTAAAAGCACCTCTGAGTCTAAGGTTAAGGCTCTTGCTAAAGCAACTCTTTGTCTCATTCCACCGGAAAGTTCATGAATAAATGAGTTTTGGAATTTTGCTAAATGTACCATTTTAAGATAGTGAAGAGCTTTTTCTCTTCTCTCCTTCTTTGGAATTCCCTTCATCTTCATTCCAAACTCTACATTATCTATAACTTTCAGCCAAGGAAATAAAGCAGATTCTTGAAACATAACAGCTCTATCAACACCTACTCCATTTATTTCTTTTTCATTTAAATATATCTTCCCCTCGCTTGGAGTTTCAAGGCCTGCGATTATATTTAAAAGTGTAGACTTTCCACAGCCTGAAGGTCCAAGAAGACAAATGAACTCACCCTTTTTAAAGGAAAGATTTATATTATCTAAAGTATAGGTTTCCTTGTGCTTTGATATAAACTTTTTGTTAACCCCTTCAATTACTAAACTCAAATTAACTACCTCTTTCTTATTTTATTTCCTGCTTTCCATTTTCCTTAAGAACTTTATTTAGTATATCTAGGCTAAATAAATTCTTTAAATCTGGTTTTTCTCTTAAGAATCCAACGTCAACTGACAAGTCTACCATTTCCTCAATAGATTTTATTTCTGGATTATTAGTTACTACAACTCTTTTAAAGGAACTATCCAAAACTTCTTTTGGAAGAGGCTTTTTTGTTAATTTGCTAAGTTCATCATTTATAGCACTTTTTGCGCCTTCATTGTCTTTATTTATATAATCTGTTATATCAATATGAGCCTTTAAAAACTTTTCAACTACCTCTGGATGCTTTTTTATAAAGTCCTTTCTTGCCACAATAACTGCTGTTGAATACTGTCCTTCTCTCCAAACCTTATTGTAGTCAAGAACTAATTTGGCTCCTATCTCTTTTTCAAGCCTTGAACCCCATGGTTCTGGAACTAAGGCAGCATCAATTCTGCTTTGATCTAATAAAGTTTTTATATCTGGATTTTCAGCTTGAACTATTTCAACAGTTCCACCTTTTGTTTTATCCTTAAGTTCATTTTCTTTCAATAACGCTCTTAATGATAAATCTTGAGTATTTCCAAACTGAGGAATAGCCACTTTTTTTCCTTGTAGGTCTTTAACTTCTTTAATATCAGCATCTTTTCTAGCAACTAACACTGCTCCTGCATCTGATGCTCCTCCAACAATCTGTATTTCACCTTTAGATTTTGTATATCCATTTATAGCAGGACCCGGTCCTATATATCCCATGTCTAATTCTCCAGCAAGAAGGGCCTCAATTTCCGCTGGACCTGCATTAAATTGTTTCCATTCAATAGGATATTTATCTCCTAATAATTTTTGAAATTGTCCTTGATTTTTACCAACCAGTGCTTGTGAGTGTGTTATATTAGGGAAAAATCCAACTCTGATTTTTGTATTTTCACCACTGTTCTTATTGCTACTCTTATCTGAAGAACATCCTATAAAACTTACAGCTGCAATAATAGCTATAAGATAAATACCTATATTTTTAAGTTTCATTTTTTATCCCCCTATAAAATTAATTTTTACTTTATGAGATACTTATTATCCTCTAAGTATGCTATTATTTTTTTTACACATTCATCTATAGATTGCTTATGTGAGTATATTGTTATCTCTGCATTTTCTGGTTTTTCATATACTGAATCTATACCAGTAAAATCCTTTATTTTTCCTTCTCTTGCTTTTTTATATAAGCCTTTAGGATCCCTTTGCTTACATATCTCCAAGTCGCAATCTATAAAAACCTCTATAAATCTATCCTTTACTAAATCTCTTACCTTTTGTCTATCTTCCTTAAAAGGTGATATAAAGGTTGTGATTGTTATAATACCTGCATCTACAAAGAGCCCTGAGAGCTCTCTTACTCTTCTAATATTTTCTATTCTATCTTCTCTAGAAAAACCTAAATCAGCATTTAACCTATGCCTTAAGTTATCACCATCAAGCATATAAGTCAGATAGCTTCTTCTATACAATTCTTTATTTAAAGCATCAGCAATAGTTGATTTGCCTGAGCCAGAGAGTCCGGTAAACCAGATTAATAAACCTTTTTGATTTAACAGCTCTTCTCTATGCTCTCTTTCAATACTTAAACTATGCCACACTATATTATTAGACTTATTTGTTTTCATAAAAACCCTGCTTCCTAACTAAATTATTTTTTAGATAAAAACTTGACATCGGAATTAAAATCATAATAAAGCTTTGAGTCCCTATCTATAATTTCAAACTTCCTGATCAGTTCCTCTACCTTTATCCACTGCTCTTTTATGAACCCATCAAAATTCTCATTTTTATATTCATAAGCTAGAAGTGCTAATTCATATAAAAATTCTGGAACCTTCTTGGCAGGAATTTCTCCTTTTGCTTCACCTAGTTTAGTTTTGTCAACTCCTAAAGTGCCACCGCAATAAAGTTTATATGATGGAACCATTCCTTCTTCACCTCTGACAGCTTTGCCTGTAAATCCTATTTGTCCAATCTGGTGCTGTCCGCAGGAGTTAGGACATCCTGAAATAAATATCTTAGGTAAAAGTTTCTTTATGTCTTCAGGTACATTTAAAAATCTCTCATATATTGCATTTGATAGACCTTGAGAATTGCATAGGCCAGTTCCACAAACTGTTACTCCTACACAAGATATAGTGCTTTCTATTTCTAATTGTGTTGCAAATGAATACACAATTTCTAACAGCTTATCTACATCCTTACCCTTTATATCTCTTATATAAAGGCCTTGAGTATTTGTAAGCCTTATAGAAGTGTCGTACCTTAAATCTCTAATATAATTTAATACTTTATTTAAATTCTCTGTTGTAATGTATCCATTTTTAGGATGAATATAAACTGAATAATATCCCTTTTGCTTTTGTTCTATGACTAACCTGCTTGATATACTAGGATTACCATCCTCATGTTCATATTCTTTATTTACTTCTTTTATAATTAAATTTAGATTTAATTGATCTTTAGCTTTATTCACATAATATTTGAGCAGTTCTTTAAATTTATCTTCACCTAGTCTATAGCGAATAAATCTTATTCTTGCTTTACTTCTGTTTTCTCTATCTCCTTCAGCTTCAAAAAGTTCCTTCATTGCTTGAACATAGTAGAGAACATCTTTTTCATCAATGAAGTCCTCTATTTTTAATGATGCTGTAGATGAACCTCCTAATCCCCCTGCTCCATAGACTTCGAATCCTTTTTTACCATCCTTAACTTTTGCAACAAATCCTAAGTCTGCTATTGTAGCATAAGCAGTATCAAAATTGTTGTTTGAAAATGAAACTTTATATTTTCTTGGTAGTTTAATTGTTGACGGATCTTTTAATAAATGCTCTGCAGTCTCCACGGCATAGGGAGTAACATCAAAAATTTCATCTTTATCTACACCTGCAAGCGGTGAACATGCCACATTTCTTGCTGAATTTCCACCTGCTCCTAAGGAATTTATCCCTATCTCTAAAAGCTCCTCCATAATGTTTGCCGTATTTTCTAATTCTACTGCATGAAATTGGATATCCTGTCTTGTTGTAAAATGTATTTTCCCATGGGAGTACTTATCAGCAATTTTGCTTACAGCCTGAAGCTGATCAGCAGTAATTATACCAGCAGGAGTTTTTATTCTAAGCATATATTTTTCTTTCTCTCGCTCTGCATAAACGCCCATAACAGATCTTATGCCTTTAATATTAGGATCAATATTGCCATTTTTATAATCAGTTATCTTGCTTTTATAAAATTTAATTTCCTGTTTTATTCTTTCTAAAGTTTCCATACTTAGTGCCTCCAAATCTCTTTCTATTTCTGTAAAATGGCTGCTGCTGGATATCTTTACTCTTCTATATTACATATCCTTACCTATTGGTTAAGCAGCAAGTTAAATAATTACTTGTTTATAAAAATAATTATTTAACTTCCTTATTAGATTACTATAACTAATTTTTAAAGATTTTATAGGAGTTAGTAAATCTCCCACTATAGTATTTTTTCTGATACTTTTTTCTTTGCACTGCAATTTTAATTCCTCCTTTAAAATTGTTTTATAAATTTTTTTATTTAAAATAAAAAACCTCCTTATGCCTTAGACGCATAAAGAGGTTTTGTACAAACCAACCAATCTTTATCACCCAAAGCTTTTGCTTTGTTGGTATTAGCACCTTACACTAGCAGGTTGCTGTGGAGTCATCAAGCCAATCTCTCGTCCACTCTTGATAAATATTATTAAATTATCTAAGCCATAGTATAATTTAATAATACTTATCTGTCAATACTTACTTTTAAGTAATAAAAAAACCCTCTGCCTCTGAAAAAATTCAGAGGCAGAAGGTTAACTTCCGCGGTCCCACTCTGGTTAGACAAAAAATGTCCATCTTTATTCTGATACTGACATACCATATCTCTGTAACGGGAGATTCCGTAAAAGCCTACTAATTTCGGTTTTATGCTCATAGGGGCACTTCAGATATATTTGCACATAAAGCTCTCTCAACCAAGGAGCCTCTCTCTGTCTGATCCATATAACTTACTTTTCCTATTCACAGCATTTATTCTTATAATTCCAATATGCTTAATTGGATTTTAATTAGATTATAAATGATACTTTAATAAAAATCAATATATTTTTTATATCAAATTATGCTAATTTTCGGTCTTTTAACTCTATATTCTAAAATTCACTTAAAAGATTTATTAGTCTAAATTGGATATGCTAATCTCATGCTTTTTTATTTTATTATATAGAGTGTTCCGCTGCATTCCAAGTATTTCTGCAGCGTGGGTAATATTACCTTTAAATATTTTTAAAACCTTTAAAATATGCTGTTTTTCTATATAGTCAAACTTTAAATGCTCTTTATTTAAATCTAATAGTTTTACTATTTCACAATTTTTTTCGTTAAAATAGTCTATTGGCATCATTTCCGTATCTACAATAAGTTTAACTATATTTTTTAATTCTTCAACGTTATCTGGCCAATTATAACTAAGCATTTTCATCATATATTCTTGAGGTATAATAATATTATTCTTATTGCATTTTTGAGATTCTATCTTCATAAAATGTTCAATAAGAACAGATATATCCTTTTTCCTGCTCCTAAGTGGTAGAAGATAAATAGGCAGAACATTTAAACGATAAAATAGATCTTTTCTTAAATTTCCTTTTTCAACTTCTTCCTTTAAATTTTTACTGCTTGCTGCTATAATTCTTACGTCTACTGGTATAGGTATATTGCTGCCAACTCTAGTTATAATACCTTCCTGAATCATTTTAAGTATTTTTGTTTGAGCATTTATTGATAAATCTCCTACCTCTTCAATAAATATAGTACCACCATCAGCTAGTTCAAGCTTTCCTGGATTAACTTCCTTTTTGCCACTTACTGTATCTTCATATTCATATCCAAAGAGCTCTGATTCAATAAGTGGTTTGAGAATTGAGCTACAATTTACTTTTACAAAAGGACCATCCATTCTACTACTGTAGTTGTGAATACATTCCGCAAATAAATTTTTACCTGTTCCATTTTCTCCTGTAATAAGTACTGTTCCTTTATTATTAGATATCTTTTTAGCATATTCAATTGTACTAGTAATACTCTCGTCTTCGCTAATTATTTTATCAAAGGTATAAAAAGCTTGATAGTTTTTGAATTTGTCACTAAAATTTCTGCTTTTGCTCAACTCTTCAAAAATGTATACTATCTCAATTATGTTGTCTTCTGTATTATATATTGGCTTTGCCATTAACCTATATTTAGAATTATTTAATATACTTACTTCCATTGAAACACTTTTACTTAAGTATATTTCTTTTATTATGTTATCCCAGTCCTTCACAACCTCCTTAACCTTTAATGATTTTAATTCCTCCCCTGTAGCTCTGAATATTTCTAAAGCTTTTTTATTATAAGTTCTTACTTTTCCCTCTATATCAGATATAATTAAAGCTTTTGGGATTGCATCAAAAACTGTTTTTGTGCGTTTATCTATTACGTATTGAATCTTGTTTAATCTTTGAATCTCAATCATTTTCTCAATAGATCTGCATGAAGACATAATCATACCTATGGTATGAGGATGAAACTGCATTGAACTCCCCACAATGCTTAGAATTCCTATTATTAAACCATTGTTATCTTTTATAGGAGCAGCAAATGATGTCCATTTACTATAAGCTTTAATAAAGTGTTCTGATGATGAAATCATTGCAGGACATCTATTTTTTATTGCCATACTTATAGAGTTTGTTCCGACATTTTCTTCATTCATATATGCACCAGGTATTATTTTCATATCAGAAATATCAGCAACTATCTTATCATCACCAATAACGCTTAGTATGCATCCATCACAGTCTGTAAGTACATAAAAAAATTCATTACACTCTGAGTATTTAACCAAATCCTCTACATAAGGCAAAACATTTACAATTAATTCTCTATTAATTACATATTTAATATTAAGCTCTATTTCATCTAGTATCTTTTTACTAAAAACTTGTTCAGTATCAATGCCAATATTTCTGCATCTTTCATGAGAATTTTTAATATCTGATTCTTTAATCACTTTTATTACTCCTTTTACAAAGTATTAACTTTATTTGCTGCATCTTCTTATTTTTATCAACTCCGCAGCTATACTAATGGCTATTTCTTCTGGAGTTTGCGCCGAAATTTCCAGTCCTATAGGACAAAATACTCTATCTAATTCCTTCTGAGTATATCCTTCATCTTTTAACTGGCTGTAGATAAAGCTTCTTTTTGTCTTGCTTCCTATCATCCCTATATATTTAGCATCTGTTTCTAAGGCTTGTGCTAAAATATCTTTATCGTAGGCATGTCCTCTTGTTATTATGACTACATAACTTTGATCATTTATGTCTACATATTTTAAAATGTCGTCGAAGTTAGAAAGTATAATGATTTTATCTGCAGTTTTAAATCTTTCTTTATTAGCAAATTCTCTCCTGTCATCTAAGACTACAACTTTAAAATCTAAGATTTTCATAACTTCTGCTAATTTTTGAGATACGTGCCCAGCACCAAAAAGATATATTGTTTCATAGTTCAATACAGGTTCTACCAGATATTTTTCGTTATTTGCCATAAATACTTGCATTGCTACTTCCTTAAAATTTTCTCTAATTTTTTGAAATACTGGCTGGACTACATCACTTTCTTCCCCATAAAAATCAGCTTCAGTGCAAATCCACTTGCAGCTATTATGAAAAATTTCATCCTTACTTTCTATTCTTGTTACTATTGAAAAATTTTTTCCCTGTTTCCTTAAGTTAGCTGACTGCTTATATATTTCTGCAATATTATTATTCTCAGCATCAATATATTCCATTAATACTTTTAATTCTCCACCGCATACAATTTCTAGAGAGCCACCACATTCAGTTGACAAATCAAGGTTTTTAATTATAGCTTTTCTGTTATGAAACACCTCTTTCGACAACTTAATTGTAAGCGCTTCAAATAAACCCCCACCAATGGTGCCTATAATCGAGTAATCCTTTTTAATTATCATTTTAGACCCTCTCCTACGGGGAGCTGAGCCATTTTTATCTAAAATAGTAGCTAAAACAAAACTTTCTCTTTTATCTATAAGTTCACTTGCTATATCATATATCTGAAACATGTATATCACCTCTAATAACAACATTTTATATTTATACTATAAAATATTTATGTCACATTGTCCAATGAGTAAAATTAAATTAATGATTATTTTTTGAACATTGCGCATTATTTAAACATTTTTTATAATACTGTAGTTGTTTACATATAATATTTAGTAAGTTAAACTAAATATGTGCAAAATCTATAAAACCCAACCAATTTAAATTAAAACAGAAGTAGGTCGTTTTTATGATATTAAGTCCTTTAATTATATCTTTAAAAGTATCTTTAATTTCAACAATTTTTACATTAGTTACTGGTGTCTTCTTAGCAAGAGTGCTTACAAAGTACAATTTTAAAGGCAGGGATATATTAGAAGCTATAATAATTTTACCAATGGTACTTCCTCCCTCTGTAACAGGATATGGCTTGCTAATTTTATTAGGGAAAAAAGGCTTTATTGGGGAAGTTCTTTATAATCTCTTTGGAGTACATTTAATATTTACTACTGCAGCTGCTTGCATTGCTTCTTATATAGTTTCTTTACCATTAATGTATCAAAGTTGTAAGGCAGCTTTCATGAGCGTTGATAAGATATATGAAAATACTGCTAGAACTCTTGGTGCCAGTGAAGCTAGAGTATTCTTTAAAGTTACTTTACCCTTAGCTTATACTGGAATACTTAGTGGTACAATTCTTTCTTTTGCCAGAGCTTTAGGAGAATTTGGAGCTACACTTATGGTAGCCGGAAACATTCCTGGCAAAACACAGACAATTCCACTAGCTATATATTTTGCAGTTGAAGGTGGAGATAATAAAACTGCAAATATACTTTTCACTATTGTCTTGATATTTAGTTTTACTTTAATTTATGGACTAAACATGTGGACAAAGAAAAAGAATAATAATTAGTTTAAGGTGGAAATGATAAATGATTGACGTTAAATTATTTAAAAAAATGAATTATTTTAATTTAGATGTTAATTTTTCTATTGATAAAGAGGTTCTTGTTATTCAAGGTCCTTCAGGCTCAGGGAAAACAACAATACTAGATTGTATATGTGGAACTAAAACTCCTGACGAGGGAGCTATAACAATGAATGGTAAGACAATTTTCTCCTCTAATAAAAAAGTAAATATGAAAATTAAAGATAGAAATATTGGATATGTTTTTCAGAATTATGCTTTATTTCCTCACATGACTATAAAACAAAATATATCCTTTGGAACTAAATGCAAAAAACTAAAAGATTCTGACTACATAGATTATTTGCTGAATGTATTTAATATTTGTCATCTTGAAGATAGATACCCAAATCAAATCTCTGGTGGTGAAAAACAAAGAGCTGCTTTAGCAAGAGCACTGGCAGTAAAACCTGAAATGCTGCTTTTAGATGAACCTTTTTCTGCTTTAGATGTGAACACTAAAAATTCTGTGTATAAAGAATTTCTTCAATTAAAGAAGTTATGGAAAATTGATATTATACTAGTTACTCATAATCCAGAGGAAGCTCGTTTATTAGGAGATAGAATAATAAATATTGAGTCTGGTAATATTTGGGGCGTGAAAATTCCAAAACGTAACATAATTATGTAATTAAATATATATTTTACGCATCGATGCTTTTAATTAACTGAAATTTTATTTCTATTAAAATACGTTATTTTATTAAATTGATAACTTTAAGGAGGAACTTATATTGAAAAAAATATTAATTTCTGCAATGGCAGTTTTATCACTAATTTCCTTTACAGCTTGCGGTAAAACAGCTAATGAAACTAATAAAAGTCCTGAAAAAAATATTACTATTTCTGCAGCTGCTAGCTTAAAAGACGCTTTAAACGAACTCAAACCAAAATATGAGCAAAAGAATAATGTGAAACTTACATTAAATTTTGGTTCTTCTGGAACCTTACAAAAACAAATAGAGCAAGGAGCTTCTGTGGATATTTTCATTTCCGCTGGCATGAAGCAAATGGATGATTTAAACGCTAAAAACTTAATAGATAAGGACACTAAGAAAAATCTATTGAAAAATAAGCTAGTTCTAATAGTTTCCAATGATTATAAAGATAAAATTAAGAGCATTAATGACGTAATAAATAATGATGTTAAAATATCTGTAGGAGAACCTGCCTCTGTTCCTGCAGGTCAATATGCTAAAGAGACACTTACAAGCTTAAATCAGTGGGATAAAATCAGTTCAAAAATAGTTTATGGTAAGGATGTAACTCAAGTAGCAACTTATGTTGAAAAAGGTGAAGCTGCTGCTGGCATAGTTTATAATTCTGATACTATAAGTTTAAAAAATTGCTCAATAGTTCAGATTTTTGATGAAAAACTACATAAACCAATATTATATCCCGAAGCTGTTATATCCTCCAGCAAAAATAAAGATGAAGCTAAGAAATTCTTAGAATACTTAAACTCAGAGGATGCCAAAGCTACGTTTAAAAAATATGGTTTTGAAACAGTAAGTTAAAATTTGCAAAAATAAATAATTTTATTATTAATGTTATAATTATAAAGAAAAGAGCCCTATTTAAGGCTCTTTTCTAATATATTTTATAATTTTATTTATTGCTAAGCCTTTTTCTTTTAATCATTCTTATAATAGTTAATACCATCCCAATGGCACAAATTGAAGCCGCCGCTATATATACAACATTCATAGCATATATAAATACATCATGTCTTCCTGGTACAAAACTGGTTACATTATACCCTATCTTGGCACTCATTCTGTTGTAAAGCAAAGCTACTGAAAAAGCTATTCCAAAAACCATTCCCATATTTCTTACTAGAGCATTAACGCTTCCTGCTATCCCAAGCTTATCACGAGGTACAAGAGACATAACAATAGAATTATTAGGTGATTGAAATAATCCGTTTCCTAATCCTAATACTGCAACTCTAATCAATATATCAAAATAGGTAGAAGTTGTATTTAAAAATCCTACTAAAAGAAGACCAACTGTTGTTGCAAACAAGCCTAAAATAGTAAGAAGCTCACTGCCTATTTTGTCTGAGAGATAACCACTTATAGGTGCAATGATACCTGCACTTATTGGAAAGATCATCATTAGTATACCTGCTTTTCCCGGACTAATATTCATTATATATTCAAGATAAAATGGATGAATTATATTATTACAAAATATTGCCACAAAAGAAACAAAGGCACAAAATATGCTTAAATTAAATAACTTATTATGAAACATTTTGAAATCAAGCATCGGCTGCTCCAGCTTCTTTTCCACAAAGTAAAAAGAAACTAAAGCAACAATACTTATTATAAAACTCCCTATAATTTTGTAATTTCTCCATCCTAAACTTTCTCCACTTAGCATAGCCCAAAACAGTGATACAACAAAAATTATAAATATAATTGAACCTTTTAAATCAAAGTCTACAGGTCCTTGATATTTTTCCTCTATAGGCAGTATTTTTCTTCCTGCTAAATATCCAATTATCCCTATTGGTATATTTATTAAAAATATAGACTGCCAGTTAAAAAGTTCTACCATAATTCCTCCCACAGGAGGTCCAAGCATTGTACCTACAGCAACTGTAGTTGCGGAAAGTCCCAATGCTCTTCCTCTTTCATTTGGAGGAAATGTTGCTGCAATTATACCTTGGTTCGATGACATAGTCATAGCAGCACCAATAGCCTGAATAATCCTAGAAAAAATTAAAAACCTTATAGTTCCTGATAGTCCACACAATAATGATCCAATTGTAAATATTAAAAAGCCATATTGATAAACTTTGCTTTTTCCTATGATATCTGCCACTCTTCCAAAAATCAACACAAAAGCTGAAACAACAATTAAATAGCTGGTAACAACCCACTGTATTTCATCTAATCCAACAGAAAGCTTAGAAGACATATCTGGGAGCGCTACATTTACAATGCTGCTATCTAATGTAGCCATAAGGGTACCTAATAAAACTACCGTTAAGATAATCCATCTTCTTTTATATATTTTTTGTTTTTCATCTTCACAGTTCAATTTTTCTTTAATCATATTAAACTATATGCTCACCTCACTAGTAAAAAGTTTTCTAACTAACTTTATATAGTATTTTATTTAACTATGCTATATATAGGCTTTTCTATTGATATTTTACCCTATTTATAGCTTAATTATTTTTATCCGATGTCTATTATCACTAACATCCCAACGCGCTCTGTGAAAGCAATTCGCACCAAATCAGCACTCTATGTAAGTGACTATCACCAAATCACAGATTTGGGATATCTACTTAAGATTTGGGCTCTCTGCTTGCACTCTGTGAAAGCGATTCACACCAAATCAAAGATTTGGGCTCTCTGCTTTTCTTAAAGTTTGGGATAAGTGGCGTTACGCCCCTGGATAACGGATTCTAAGCTTCAGATGGAGGTTAAATGCCTAAATGGCATTTAACGGGCAGAATTGCCCAGTGGTCGTAGACAAAACTCCACCTGAAGCTTAGAATCCTGTTTATAGTGCTATATATTTAAATGTTTGAAATTTTTTCTTCGTTTATATATAAAATATTCTCTATTTTTTATATATCGTCCAATATATTATTTAAATTTTCTAGGAATATATCTATAAGTTTTGGATCAAAATGTGACCCTTTTTGGTTTTTAAGATGTTCTAATGTTTCTTCAATACTTATTGCTTCTTTGTAAACTCTTTTGTGCGTCATTGCATCAAAAACATCTATTATTGCCATCATTCTAGAACTTAGTGGAATATCCTTCTCAAACAGATTATTAGGATATCCTGTTCCATTATATTTTTCATGATGATTTAATGCAATTTCTGCAGCTATTCTGAAAATATCCAGTTCTGATTTATTAAGAATTTTATTTCCAAAAATAGTATGTTCTTTAATTACTTCAAACTCCTCATCTGTCAATCTTCCTCTTTTTTTCAAAATAGCATCAGGTATAGCTATTTTACCAATGTCATGCATAGTGCTGGCAATTTTTAATACTTCTGCTTCAGAAGAAGAAAAACCATTATATAATGCAAATTTGTACATCATCTCAGAAATTCTTTTAACATGTCCAGCAGTATCCTCAAAGTGGTTTTCAACAACTTCCCCTAGAGTTGTAATAATTTCCCTCTGTGTGTTTAAAAGCATAGTATTTAGTATGTAGTTATTTAAAGCTACAGAATAGTTTGCTAAAAATAAGTTTATTAGTTCAAAATCATATAATTCTGAATCCCCTTCAATGAATATATAATTGTTCAAATTATTCTCGCCACTATTTTTAATAATAAAACCATCACCAATAAAATGAATTTTTCCATTTTCATGTAAACCTTCTTTTATCCACTTCGAAATATATTCTAATTCAAAAATATCTTCTATATTTTTACCAATATATTCGGTATATTTTCCAGTAGCGGATGCAATTGTAGGTATATTACTCTTATCAAGAGTTACAAAACCATGAGATAGTTTGTTTGGAGCTTCACGAATATATAATATTTCAGCATCATCCTGATAAAAACAAGACAATTGACTTAAAATGTTACTTAAAAATTGATCTAGAGTATTGTGCTTAAATAAATTTGCACTGGTTTCAATAATTTTTTCTAAGCCTCTGCGATTTTTATCGATTTGAAGCATATCTCTATAATTTCTTAATGCAGAATACATAGTTGTGTGTAATCTTGTAACAGTCATTTCTGTCTTTAAACGATAGTCATTTATATCATATTCTTTGATTACCTTCTCCTCTGGGGCCTCTCCTGGTTGTCCAGTACGTAAAATAATTCTAGTCATTTTATTTTTTAACGTTTTACGTAAATATTCCACAACCTCAAGCCCAGAATTTTGTTCTTCCATTACTACGTCCAAAAATAAAATCGCAGTATTAGGGTTGTTTAGTAAAATTTCCTTTGTTTCCTTTCCGTTATATGCATCAATAAACTCTAAAGTTTTACCTTCAAACTCAAAATCCTTAAGAATCATTTTTGTTACAGTGTGAACTTCCTCATCATCATCTGCAATAACAATCTTATACTTGCCATATAATCGAGGCTTTATCTCCTCTTCATCGCTTAAAAAATCTAGTTCAATATCTTTAGATTCTAACATTTTACTCATCTTTCCACTCCTTGACTTAGACTTATGTTAATTTTAAAAGTAGTACCTTGTCCAACAACACTTTCGCAAACTATTTTCCCATTTAATGGTCCAGTAATTAGATTATATACTACATTTAAACCTAATCCACTTCCACCTTTATTTCTATTAGTTGTAAAAAAAGGGTCAAATATTTTTTGAATATTTTCTTCTGAAATACCACATCCATTATCAGAATATAATATTGAAAGTTTATCATCATTTTTATTTATATCTATTTTAATGGTACCATCTTTTTTATCTTTAAATCCATGAATGAGAGAATTCATAATTAGATTTACAATTACCTGTGAAAAAGCTCCTGAATAACTGTTAATCACCAAGTCCTTATCACAGTTTATAATAAATTGATGATTAGTGTTTTTATATTCATGTTTTAAACTCAACAAAACAGTTTGAATATATTCATATAAATTAAACTTTGTTTTTTCTTCTATAATTTGATTTACAGCAATAGCTTTAAAGCTCTTGATTAATTCTGATGCCCTATTTAAGTTTACATTTAGTATTTTTGAACTTTCATCTATAGAGTTTATATATTCGATAAAGTTTTTCTTAGTCATCTTGCCTTCAGACAATAGTGCTAAATTTTTCTTATTAATAGATTCCAAATATGATGCCGCAGATACTGATACACCCAAAGGCGTATTAATTTCATGAGCAACACCAGAAACTAAACTACCTAATGAAGCTAACTTTTCCTTATCAATCAATTCTTTCATAGCAATTCTTAATTCCTGGGTTCTCTCTAAGACTAAATTTTCTAATGATTGCTTTTCAGCTTCATTTAACCTTTTGATTTCATCTTGAGCTTCAACAAGTTCATTAAAGGATTTTTTTAGATTCGCTGACATATAATTAAAAGCCATTGATAATTCATAAATCTCATTAAATTGAATCTTTTCTGTATCTAATTTTACATCCCAATTTCCTGATGATAGTTGAAATGCTGCCTCAGAACTTTCCAATATTGGATTAATAATTCTTTTTAATAAAACTAGACCAGCTAAAGCTCCAATTATGGTAATCATTAAAATAATAGCTATAGTAATATTTTGTCTAGCTCTTATTGTGCCCATTAAATCTTTTTCTGGTATAACAACAACTACCCTCCACTCAAGTCCCTGAGGCTCTTCCATCGGAGAAATTAATGCAAAATTCTGTTCATTTTCTATGTTTATTTGAATAGTCTTATGTTGAGCTATTCTGTTTTCTTGTAAATATTTTGCCGTTTTGCTTATTAAAACATTCTTATTTTTAGCGGCATTAACCATTTTGTTTGCATTTGGATTTTCTTGAGTAATCTTCGTAACTGCTTCATCTCCAGAATGAGCAATTAGATTCCAATTTTTATCAACAATATATATTACTCCTGTTCCTTTAGTTTCATTAGCTTTTAAAAATTTATTTATACTACTGAGGTTTATATCTATACCTGTAACTCCTTTAAAATTTTTAGAATTATCAAAAACAGGTACTAAAGTAGTGATAGTTGCCTCCATTTTTTCATCATTATTAATATAAATATCTGACCACTGCTCATTAAGGGTTTTCTTAACTGGGATATACCAAGGCCTAGTCCTTGGGTCATAGCCCTCATAGGATGCAGATAATCTACTATCTAAAGTTTCTTTGCTATAAATATTTAGTTTATTTTCTGTTTTTTTATTTTTAAGCATCAAATTTAATGTATTATTATTATTAACTCTAAACCCAACATAGTTTCCTCTTTCATCACCGTAACCTATAGCAGTTATTTGGGGTATTTGATTTTTTATTTTCTCTAAAAAATATTTTGTGTAATCCCCAATATTATTTAAGTTTTCATCATTAAAGTATTTTTCTCTAGAGATACCTCCTGCAAATAATTGATTAATTTCAAGTGGCTTGCTGAGCATATCCCTAAGGCTTTGTTGAGTATTTTCATTTAATGCTTTTAAAACCTTATCCCCTTGCTCTTTCACTAGCCAATTATAATCAGCTTTCCACAAAACAACCAAAATAGATAGAATAATAATTATAAAAGATATAAAATGCATAATCACAGCTGTTTTTAACGAAACCATTCTTTTTCTCATAATTATCACCTCTACCAATCTTTTGAAATATTGATTATAATATTTCATGAGTATCATGAATATTAAAATTATTTCTATTAAATAAATTATTCTACATTATTTAGCAAAATCCTCTCTTAACTTTTCCTTTATATCCGAGTTTTAACAATTGTATAGCCTTTTGCCTAAAAAAACTACCTATTATTCATAGGTAGTTTTTTTAAAAATTAATATTCTTTAAGTTTTACTTCTATAAGTTCCTTAGCTACCGCTGGATTAGCCTGACCTTTAGTAACTTTCATTACCTGTCCCATCAAGAACCCGGCAGCCTGAGGTTTTCCATTTTTGTAGTCTTCTATAGACTTAGGATTTGCAGCTAAAACCTCGCCTACAACTTTTTCTAATACCTCTGATGAACTTATCTGACTTAGTCCTTTTTCTTTTACTATATCTTCTGGATTTTTGCCAGTTACAAACATTTCAT
Source organism: Clostridium sp. OS1-26 (assembly GCF_030915445.1). Taxonomy (GTDB): domain Bacteria; phylum Bacillota; class Clostridia; order Clostridiales; family Clostridiaceae; genus Clostridium_AM. The sequence continues at coordinate 4,199,337 of NZ_CP133264.1, read as the reverse complement.
CAAATACTTCTTTAGCCGCAGTACCACTTATTTTTCCTTCGTCAATAAGCTTTATAAGCCTATATAGTAACTGTGGCTTTAAAGTCATATCACTGCATTCCATTTCTTTTTCCTTTAATACCCTAAGCAAATCTCCTAAAATCCAATTTGATGCAGCTTTAGGGTCAGCTCCTTCTTTTACTACCCCTTCATAGAACGCCCCAAGAGATTTATCTCCTACGAGAATTTCTACTTCTTTTTCTCCTAATTTGTATTCTTCTATAAATCTTTGTTTTTTCGCATGTGGAAGCTCTGGAATAGTACTTTTTATAGCTTCTATCTGTTCGTCTTTTATTATTATTGGAACCAAGTCTGGATCTGGGAAATACCTATAATCGTGAGCATCTTCCTTTGATCTCATAGGAATAGTTCTTCCCTTTCCACTATCCCATCTTCTAGTTTCCTGTTTTATTTTATGCTGTTCTCCATAAGTATAAAGCTCTCTCTGTCTCTTTTCTTCTTTTTCTAGAGCTTTTTGAATTTCTTTAAAGGAGTTTATATTCTTAATTTCTACCTTGGTATTTAATACTTCCTGTCCCACTGGTCTCATAGAAATGTTAGCATCACATCTTAAAGATCCCTGTTCCATTCTACAGTCTGATACTTCTGCATATTCTAATAAAGATTTTAAAGTCTTAAGAAAAGCTACTGCCTCCTCTGGAGAGTGAATATCTGGCTCTGTAACTATTTCTGCTAGTGGTACTCCTGCACGGTTATAGTCTATTAAAGAAAATGGTTCATCTTCCAAATGAACAAGTTTTGCTGGATCTTCTTCTATGTGTATTCTATTTAATTTTACTTTCTTTTTAACTCCATCTACTTCAAATTCTACATATCCTCCGCTGCAAATTGGTAAATCAAACTGTGAAATTTGATAAGCCTTTGGAAGGTCTGGATAAAAATAGTTTTTTCTATCCATCTTATTTAATTTATTTATTTTACAACCTAAAACCTTCCCTGCTTTTATAGCTAGATTAACAACTTCCTCATTTAATACAGGTAAAGTTCCTGGTAAGCCTAAACATACTGGACATGTATTGCTGTTTGGCTTAGAACCAAACTTAGTGGAACAATTGCAAAATATTTTTGTCTTTGTATTTAATTCAACGTGTATCTCCAAACCAATTATTGTTTCATAACTCATAATTAGGCTCCTTCCTTTTAAGTTAATTTACTACATACATAGTTATGAATTTTAATATTCTATTTTGTTATTAAAATCAAACTTTTTAAGGAGTAATTTCTAGATCAACTTATTACTTTATCCGCTTCAAGTTTCACTTTATCGCTAGTGTATCTATATTTAACTCCTGCTCTAAGGCATAGGCAGTTTTTAATATTTTCTTTTCACCAAAATGTGGTCCAATGATTTGAACACCTATTGGAAGACCTTCGCTGCTAAAGGCACATGGTATTGATATAGCCGGCACTCCAGCCAAGTTTATATTTACAGTATATATATCCGCTAGATACATCTCTAGTGGATTTGAACCCTTCTCTCCACTTAAAAATGGTAATACCGGTGAAGTAGGGCTTAAAATTAAGTCATAGCTTTCAAATACTTCTTTATACTGCTCTTGTATCTTCTTCCTTAACTTTTGTGCTCTATTATAATAAGCATCATAATAACCTGAGGATAATACATAAGTCCCAAGCATTATTCTTCTCTTAACTTCTTTTCCAAAGCCTTCACTTCTGGACATTTCCATAAGTTCATCTACTGTTTCATAATTCTTAGCTCTGTATCCGTATCTTATGCCATCATATCTAGAAAGGTTTGAACTAGCTTCTGCTGAAGATATTATATAATAAGCTGAAAGTCCTTCTTCTGTAATAGGCAATGATATTTCTTCTACTACAGCTCCCATACTCTTTAACTTTTCTATTGTGTCTTTAATAGCCTTTTCTATTTCGCTATTAAGCCCTTTTCCAAAGAATTCTTTTGGAACTGCAATTTTTAGTCCTTCAACGCTTCCATCTAATGCACTTAAATAATCTTTATCATATTCTTTATCTAAACTAGTACTATCCATTGGATCATAACCAGCAATTACCTCAAGTGTAAGTGCACAATCTCTAACATTTTTGCCAAAAGGACCTATTTGATCAAGTGAGGATGCAAAAGCAACTAATCCAAATCTGGATGCTAGCCCATAGGTAGGTTTAAGTCCTGCTATTCCACAAAAGGCTGCGGGCTGACGAATAGATCCACCAGTATCAGAACCTAATGATATTGGTGATATCCCTGCCGCTACTACTGCTGCTGAACCACCAGAGGAACCTCCTGGGACTCTTTTTAAATCCCAAGGATTTTTTGTCTTTTTAAATGCGGAATTTTCGTTAGATGATCCCATTGCAAATTCATCCATATTTGTTTTTCCGATAATAACTGCATCTTCTTCCTTTAATCTTTTAACTACTGTAGCATCGTAAGGTGGAATAAAATCCTCTAGCATTTTAGATGCGCAGGTAGTTCTAATTCCATCTGTACATATATTATCTTTTATAGCTATAGGCACCCCTGCTAATTTACCTACTTTTTCTCCCTTCTTAATTTTTTCATCTACAGCTCTTGCTGTTTTAAGTGCTTCTTCCTCACATAATGTTAAATATCCATCTACATCTTTATCTACTTCTTTTATTCTTTTAAATAATTCTGTTACAACCTCTTCAGAAGTAAATTTCTTTTCTTCTATACCTTTTTTTATCTCATAAGCTGTCATAGCTCCTATTCTCATAAGACTTCCTCCTGCTTTTAATATTTAATTTTCTACGCAATTATCTTTGGAACTTCAATATAAGTTTCTCTTTTGGTCTTAACATTTTGGAACAGTTTTTCCTTATCTTCAAAGACTTCCTCTTCATCTTTTCTTATCACTGACTTTAAGCCTTCTTCCTTTGGATGTATATCTATATCGCTTAAATCAAATTTATCTATATATTCAAAATGTCCTAGAATCGCACCAAACTCTGTTGCCATTTTTTCAGCTTCTTCTTCCGTAAACTTTAATTTTGAAAGTTTAGCAATATATTTTACTTCATCAATACTAATCATTTTTCTTTCCTCCATTTCATAATTTAAATCCTAAGGCATCATTCTCTTCATATCTCTTGGAAGTAATGTAGACTCTCTTATATTTTCTAAGTTTAATATTTTCATAGTTAATCTTTCAAGACCTATTGCAAATCCACCATGTGGAGGCATACCATATCTAAAGTTTTCAATGTAGAAATCAAAGTCCTCAGGGTTTAATCCAAATTTTATAATATTTTCCTTTAACATTTCATAGTCATGAATTCTTTGACCTCCTGTAGTTATTTCCAAGCCTTTATATATTAAGTCAAAGCTTCTTGTCATTCCTTTACCATCAGGCATTGCATACATTGGTCTTTTAGCAACAGGATACTCTGTAAGGAAAACAAAATCACTTCCATAAGTTTCTTTTACATATTTTGAAAATAAGATTTCTCCCTCAGCATCTATATTTCCTACTGGTGATTTTTTTCCATACTTTTCTAATAATATTTTGTGAGCCTCTGAAAGAGGCATTCTAGGAATTTCAACTTTTTCTGGAAGCTCTATTTCGTACATTTTCAACTCATTTGAACAAGTCTTTCTTAGATACTCAAATAGATATCTTATAAAGCCTTCTTCTAAATCCATAACATCATTTTCATCCTTTATAAATCCCATCTCTACGTCAAGACTTACGTACTCATTTAAATGTCTCCATGTGTTATGAAGCTCAGCTCTATATGCATGACCTATCTCAAACACTCTTTCAAATCCAGCTCCTACCATCATCTGCTTATAAAATTGAGGACTTTGAGCTAAAAAGGCCCTGCGATCAAAATAGTTTACAGTAAATACTTCTGATCCACCTTCTGTACCTGTTCCTAATATTTTTGGTGTATGAATTTCTGAAAATTTCTCACCTCTTAAATAATCTCTAAAAGCTGTTACTATCTCCTCTTGAACTTTAAAGATTGCTCTTTTCTTTGGTGATCTAAGACTTATGCCTCTATGGTCTAATTCTGTTTCCAGATGTACTTTTGTCTTCCCTTGGTTAACTGCTATTGGAAGCATATCATAATAGGTTTTTCCTAAAACTTTCAAATCTTTAATTTGCAATTCAATTCCACCAGGTGCCTTAGGGTTTTCAACTTTAGTTCCTACTACTTCTATACTCATTTCTGCCCTTAACTCTTTAAATGTCTCTTTATCTGCAACTAATTGAATTATTCCTGTTTTATCTCTAAGGTGTATAAAACCAAATTTACCTAAGTCGTGAATTTTGTGTACCCATCCTCTTACTAAAACTTCATCGCCATGAGCCTTTTTAACCTCCTCTACATACACTCTTTCTTTTGCCCCTACTTCTTCTTTTTTTACTAACGTTTCCATAATTTTTACCTCCTAAATCTTTTATTTTTTCACCAATATAAAAACGCCCCTGTATCTTAAAGATACAGGGACGAATACAATTCCGCGGTGCCACCCAAATTAGCATTAAAGCTCTCTCATGATATCAGCAAGCATATCTTTATTGAAAACAAAACAACATCTTCATTCATTTTCAATAATATTCTGTACTTCGGCATTTTTAGAAATAAAAAACGCCCTTATACCGTTATGGTATAGGGACGAATAATTTCCGTGGTGCCACCCTAGCTAGCTTTTAATAGCCATCTCAATTCAGTACAGATAATACATTGAAAAATCATGCTTTCTCAATACCTAGTCCCTATAACGCTGGACACTGCGTCTAAGCCTACTCTTACAAATTTCGGTTAGCACTCTAGGGTGTTCTTCAATACAGTGTTAATATTCGGCTTCCACCATCCCGAATTCTCTTTAAATCCCGACTATATTTACTCTCCCCATCATCGCTTTTCTGAAAATTCAACTTTATGTTCTTTATTATAATTACAATATTAGTATACGTCAATACCCTATTTAAATAATTTTTTAATATCTTTGCAGATTTCTTTATAATGAGTTATTACTATAACTTATTACATGATATTATATCAATAGTGTAAAGGTTACATTATGGAGTCACTTTTTATTATATGATTTATTTTTTTCATAATTCCATTATCTTTTTCTGGAGTTTTATTGTTGTTTTTATGTATTCTTAAGTACACTCCATTATAAAGTTAAGTTTTCCATAAAAAAGACTTTTATTCATGATATCTATTAAATTTTCATTGCATATGACATAACAGCGGCTCCATAGGCACCAGATGCTAATACATTTTTTATATTATCAATATTTATGCCTCCTATTGCTATAACAGGTATGCTAACACTGCTGCATATTATTGATAAAAATTCCATTCCCTTACCTTCTAGTCCAGGCTTACAATCTGTTTCAAATATATTCCCTGCTATCAGATAATCTGCACCTAACTTTTCCGCTTCTAAAGCTTCTTCAAGTTTATGAATTGAAACACCAAAGATAAATTTGCTTTCCTTTCTTTTAATTCTATTTTCCACATCCATCTTTTCAGCTATATTTTTAAAAGCTTGAAAACTGCTGTGAAAACCATCTGCTTTGATATCCATAGCCACATCAATGTTTCCATTCACAATTAGAGGAATATTATACTTTTGTGTGATGTTTCTAACACCTAAGACAATCTCCTTAAGTTCTTTATAATCTAAATCTTTTTCTCTTAATATTACTCCGTCAGCGCCCATTTTTGCACATCTTTCTATTGCGTCGTAAATACTTCCCTCTCTTATGAGCTTCCTGTTTGTTATTATATATATCTTTTTATCCCCTTTAAGCTGAAACATATTAAATTCTTCTCTATAACCCTGCATTTAAGTCTCCCCAATCTTTAAGCACTGGATTATATCCTCTTTTTATTATTGCCTCTTTTACCTCTTCCACAGTTCTGTTATCAGCAATGTCAAACTGTCCATCTCCCTTATCACCCTCTGAATGTCCGCCAACTTCTGTAGATACTCCTGCAGACATCTTAGTAACTCCAAGAGGAATAAAATTATCCCTAAAATCTCTGCTTTCTCTTGTAGTAATATTGATTCCCGCTCTCTGCAAGAATATCTTATAAGCTAAAGCTACTTGAACTACATTTTTATCTGTAACTTCAAATATATCGACAAAACTTCCTGCATGAGGCCTTATTCTAGGTACTGACATATTGATTTCTATATCAGGATATGTGTCCTGGATGTGCGCTCCATGAAGTCCAGAAAAGAATGCCTCGCTTCTCCATTCATAAAGTCCTAGTAACGCTCCTACTCCAACAGAATGAATTTTGGCTCTGCAGGCTCTATCAGGAGTTTCAAGTCTGTATTTATAGTCTTTTTTAGGTCCACTAATATGTACCTTATCGTATACTTTTTCGTTATATACTTCTTGATAAACTGTGAGACTGTCAACACCAGCTTCAATAAGTTCTGCATACTCTTTTTCTTCTAATGGATATATTTCTATACATATTGAACTAAAATATTTTTTTAGTATTTTTATACAATCTTTTATATATGATACTGGAGTGTAATATGAAGACTCACCAGTTAGAACTATTATATGCTTTAATCCAGCTGCTGCAATAGCTTTGGCTTCCTTCTCCACTTCCTCAAAAGTAAGCTTTTTTCTCGCAATTTTATTTTCAACGTTATATCCGCAGTAGGCACATCTATTTTCACAATAGTTAGCAATGTATATAGGCGTGTATAGCACTATACTTTTTCCAAAATGCCTTAATGTAACGTCCCTTGCCTTTTGCGCCATAGCTTCTAAATAATTTTCAGCTTTTGGAGAAAGCAGTTTTAAAAAATCCTCTTCATTTATTCTATCTTTTGATAAAACTCTTTCAATATCATTATTCGTTACTCTTTCAAAGTAATTATTAAAATCAAAATCCTGAAACCTTTTTATTGTTTCATAAAAACTCATTTTTTTCACTTCCTATCGTAAAAATCCTGTAAGAGGAGATGATGCCTCTGCATATTCTCTTTGGGAACCTAGCTTTGATAGATAAGCCATTCTACCTGCTTGTACTGCAAATGAAAATGCCTTAGCCATTAGTATTGGATCTCCAGCAGTGGCTATAGCTGTATTTACTAACACTGCATCTGCTCCCATTTCCATAGCTTCTGCTGCCTCTGAAGGTCTTCCTATTCCAGCATCTACAACTATAGGTAATTTTATTTCGTCAATTAAAATCCTTACCATTTCTTTTGTCCTTATTCCCCTATTAGTTCCTATAGGTGAACCTAAGGGCATTACTGCTGCTGCACCAGCATCTACCAGTCTCTTAGCATCCATTAAATCTGGATTCATATATGGAAGAACTACAAATCCTTCCTTTGCTAAAACTTCTGTAGCTTTTATCGTTTGAAAATTGTCTGGAAGAAGATATTTGTTATCAGAAATAACCTCTATCTTAACCCAGTTACCACATCCAGCAGCCTTTCCTAACCTAGCAAGTCTAATAGCTTCTTCTGCATTTCTTGCTCCTGAAGTATTAGGAAGTAGTATACAATCTTTGTTTATAAAATTTAGTATATTTTCATCCTGTGACTTTAAGTCAACTCTTCTTAATGCAACAGTTATAACCTGTGATTGGGAACTTTCTAAAATTTTAGGTATCATTTCATTAGATGAATATTTACCTGTGCCTACAAACAATCTACTATTTAATTCTGTGCCACCAATTATTAATTTATTCATGATAAAACCTCCATTTATTCTTCTCCTAATATAATTCTTAACACTGCATTTGCCTGATGATTTGCAGCTATAGCTACTCTAGGTGCCATAAGTCCACAGCCTGGTTTAGCTTCATTTTCTCCATCGCCAACTAGATAAAAGTTCTCCTTTATCTTTTTAGTAACAATTGAATTGCTGGGAAAATACCCTGCCATCCCAGAAGCTGCAACTATTTTTTTATTTTTCATTTTACTTAACACTGTATTTACGAGCAGTGCTTTGGAAACTGGATTGTCAAAAGCCTCCACTATTATGTCTACGTCTTTAAAAGTTTCAATGATATTATTCTCCTCAATAAAGATCTCCTTTTTTTCAATTTTAACGAAGGGATTGCAATCAACTATTATTTCCTCTAATGCGTCTGTTTTTTTCATACCCAAATGTTTTATAAAATACTGTTGTCTATTTAAATTACTTGGCTCTACTACATCAAAGTCTATTAAAAGCAGTTTTCCAATTCCTATTCTTGCAAGAGACACAGCTATATTTGAACCAAGACCACCTAATCCTGCAATTCCTACAGATGCTTGTTTTATTTTTTCATGCACAAAGGGTGTATGTCTTGACATAAGCATCGCTTCCATATCTTCTCCCTTAGGAATCTCACCTTTCTTTATAAAGACAACTTTATCATTTTCTTTTAGCTTATAATCTACTTTTATGATAAATCCATTAAATACAATTACATCTGCATCTTTTTTGATACTTTCCTTGAGCTCAAAAACAGTGGTGTTATTTTCTATCTTATGCCTTTTCTCATTTACAAAAATATTAATCACTTTAGCCACCTCCGACAAAACGGATTATTTCAACTTTAGATTCACTGGTTAGTTTTCTTGCAGCGAATTCATTTTTATTTAATATTTCTAAATCCACTTCTACTACGATCTTCTGACAATCTAGATTTAGAATCTTAAGTAATTCTGAAACTGTAGTGCCTTCTTTTATATCCATTGCTTCACCATTTATAATCATTTAACTCCCTCCTTTTTGCAAAAATAAAAAGGGAAGCAAATAAATATATGCTTCCCTCATAATCTAATTTATTAGGATACTTAACATCTAAAATTACGAATATAGCTAAAATAAAAAATCACAAATTCGGAGAATTTGTGATAAAATACAGCTATCCCGTCTCTCCCTACGTTGGCATTACCCAAATCAGGTTATGAGGGTAAGGAATAACATTCCACTCTCAGCCTATCTTTATAGGCTCCCCTTGATATAATATTAAATTGTTATCGATTTCTAAATCTAATTTACCATAAACCATATTATAAATCAATAGGTATATACAGTTGTAATCATTAATGAAAATTAAAATATTACATATTTGTTTATTTAATGAATTTTTATTGCATTATGCTATGATATAATTGTATTATATTATTTGAAGTACAAAATGCTTAAATCTTTAATTTAACTAAGTATTACAAAATGGAGGATCTTTATGAATCATAACAAAAATATGCTTCCTTATTTATCTGTTACTACTACATCTATTATATTTGGTTTAAGCTTTTTATTCTCTAAAAGAGCTTTAAATGTAGCGTCTCCTTTTTCGCTGCTTTCCTTTAGATTTTTAACTGCTTTTGTAATAATGACTTTACTTGTAACTTTTAAAGTTATCAAAGTAAACTATAAAAATAAGCCTATAAAAAATTTATTTTTCTTGGCACTTATGGAGCCTGTAATTTATTTTATTTTTGAAACCTATGGAATTAAGTATTCATCATCATCTTTTGCAGGAATTATGATAGCCCTTATTCCTATAATCGTTACAATATTAGCTTCATATTTTCTTAAAGAAAAGTTTTCTAGTCTTCAATTATTTTTTATAATTCTGTCAGTATCAGGTGTGGCCTATATTGCCTTTATGAATAGTACAGATTCAGGAAGTACCGGTATAATTGGTATTGTGCTTCTTATAATTACAGTAATGGCTGCTGCAGTGTTCAACATAATGTCAAGAAAACTTTCTTCAAGTTTTACACCTATGGAAATAACCTATTTTATGATGGGAACAGCGGCATTATTCTTTAATATATTTTCACTAGGTGAACACATGATATACGGTACTTTTAGCAGTTACCTTTTGCCATTTAAGAGTAAGGATTTCATTATATCTATATTTTATTTAGGAATTTTGTCTTCAGTTATCGCATTTTTCTTAGTAAACTTTACTCTTTCTAAAATTGAAGCTTCTAAATCAGCTGTATTTGCAAACCTTTCAACAATAGTATCTATTGCTGCAGGAGTTATTATATTACATGAAGAATTCAAATATTATCATATAATTGGTTCTATCATGATACTTGTCGGAGTTTGGGGAACCAGTCGCTTTAGCTTTAAAGATGAAATTGTAGCTAAAGAAATTGAGGGAGTATAATAAAATATTACAATTTAAAGTTGCAAAAGTCATCTAACTAAATTTTTTAGTCGGATGACTTTTTTCTAATGAATCATTTATGATCAATTTTCTTTTGTGTATTAAATTATATTGTATGAAGACTTCCTACAGCTCTCTGCGCCCAAGTAGAATCTTTTAAGATAGCTCTTGCTACCCCAATAAGATCTGCCTTTCCGTCAGCTAACAGCTGTTCAGCAGCTTTTGCTTCCGTAATTCCACCAGTTAGAATTACAGGAATTGAGATAACTTTTTTAGCAGACTCTGAAAGTTGTGCAAAATATCCCTGCTCAGTATGCCCTGGCACAACATATCCACAAAATCCACCTGAAATATCAAGAATGTCTATTCCAGCTTTTTCAAACTCTTTGGCTGCAATTTGGCTATCTTCTATAGTACTTCCCCCCTCCATATAATCCGAAGCACCTAATCTCAAAAGAATAGGGAAATCATTACCTACAGCATTGCGTACTGCTTCAATAACTTTAAGGTGAATACGAATACGATTATGAATGCTTCCACCATACTCATCTTTTCTCTTGTTAGTTAACGGAGAGAAAAATTGATTAAGCAGATATCCATGAGCAGAATGTATTTCCACTCCATCAAATCCAGCCTCCTTTGTGCGGCGAGCTGCATCATGGAAGGCCTGAATAATATCATCAATTTCTTTATTTGTAAGTTCACGGGGCACATTTCCTTTACGTGGATTTATAACCGCTGAGGGACCAACTGGCATTGATCCTATAACTTCTTTCTCTGCTGCACTTCCAGCATGGTTAAGTTGCATAATAGCTTTTGAACCATTTTGATGAATAACATCAGCTAACTTTCGTAAACCTTCAATTGTAGTATCATCAGAAACAGAAAGTTGGTTTTTGCTGGCTTTTCCTTCTGGAGTAATAAAACTGTGTTCAATTATAATTAACGATATATGCCCTCCTTCAGATTTTTCCTTATAATAATCAAGAATATCTTGACTCACTTTTCCATCAGATTCAGCCTTTGCAGTAGCCATGGGTGGCATAACCAAACGGTTATCCAATCTTAACGTACCCACTTGTAATGGTCTGAGCAAATATGACATAAATTTATCCTCCTCTTATTAAACTTTTCTTTTTATCATTTCTTACTATTTAATGTTTATATATGTTTACATTTAAACACTAGCATTTATGTTAACTAAAAACAAGAATGCACTTTCTCTATACATAGTTACAGAAAAGATACATATAAAATCAATAAAGAATTAAATCTATACTTGATGATAAAGTACTGATTTAACTCTTTACTAGAAACTAAGTATTTTTTAAATCTTTATATCTAATATAAGCAAAAGTACATCTTTCTATGTATACTTTGTTTTTACTACTATTGATATTAGAGCAATTCTAATGGAACCTAACAAGAAATTCTATAAAAATTTTAAATTACAATTAAACTGAATATATTTCTGGGAACCATAATTTAATCTCACGTTCAACACTTTCTGCACTATCCGAGGAATGAACAGCATTTTCGGATTTTGATACTGCAAACTGGCCTCTTATGCTGCCCATATCAGCATCTAATGGATTGGTTGCTCCATTTATTTTCCTCACCAAATTAATAGCATTATCTGCTTCTATAATTAAAGCACATACTTCACCTCTTGTAATGAAGTTAACAAGTTCTTTAAAGAATGGCTTATCTTTATGCTCAATATAATGACTTTCTGCAATTTCTATGGATGGCTTTATTATCTTTAATGCTGGTATGTGAAGCCCTTTTTTCTCATAGATAGAGATTATTTCACCCATTAATTTTCTCTCCATAGCATCTGGTTTAATAAGCACTAATGTTTTTTCCATTATATCATCCTTTCTATCATTGATAGATATTTTTAGTAATATATTTCCAAAATACCCAAATATTATTCCTACTACAGAACATGTTACATAAATTTTTTATTTAGCTCAATACAATTCATTCGACAAATTGCAACTATATATGTACTAATGTCCTATAATATAGTAGGAGTAATTGTGAATATTTTGTAAAATAATGAATAAGTTATCAAGTATGGAAATTCGATTCCGAATATAGTAATTAAGAGTTGTCTGATAAAGGACAATCCTTGTTCAATTTAATTATTAGCTGTCACATTTAATTCATGGTAAGGATAAATATTTAATGAATATCTAAAATACAATTGAAAGGAGTGTTATGATTTAATTTTTTAGATATCTTTGTATGTTTATTTTTATAGAAACAAAAAGTTATACACTTTAGTATAAAAGCATTAAAAAACTTAACTAAAGTCAATAACTATTTGTATACATAGGGGGAAATTTAGGAATGAAGAAATATTTTTCAGGAATTTTAAGCCTATTACTGCTACTTTACACCACATTTCAGGGGATTACAGTTCAGGCTGCAGACGCTTCAGTTGCGCCAAGTCCTAGCGAAGTAACTATTACAAATAATGTAGGAAAAGCAGACACTATATATGTTACTGGTGTAACCGGTGGTGATATTGTAACAGTTTATAATGCTTCAAGTGGCGGAAAAGTACTAGGTAAAAAAACTGTACCTAATCAAAAGACAGATATAACAATATCTATAACACAGCTTGGAATCTCTGAAGGAAGTGTTTATATAACAGTTACTTCAGCTAAAATGACTGAAAGTAGTAGAACAGAGATTAGTTATTCTTCAGAGGGTCAATCTGAGATGCCTCTAGCGGATAACATAAAAATTACAAATAATTCAGGAAAATCAGATACTATTTATGTTTCTGGCCTTGCTCCTCGTGATAAAGTTAATATATATACTGCAGCTACTGGTGGAAAACTACTGTGTTCCGCAACAATAGGCTCTAATAAAACAGATGCAACTATGTCTATCTCTCAACTAGGAATAAACGCTGGAAGTGTATATGCTGCAGTTACAACACAAGGAATGCATGAAAGTGATAGAGTAAAAATTGATTTTCCAGGAGAATTTCAATCTGAAGCTCCATCCTTAAATAACATAAATATTACTAATAATTCAGGAAAGGCAGATACTATATCTGTTTCTAGTCTTGCTTCTGGTGATAAGGTTAATGTATATACTGCAGCTACTGGTGGAAAATTATTGAGTTCTGCAACAGTAGGCTCTAATAAAACTGAAGCAACGTTAACTATATCACAAATCGGAACTGCTGCTGGTAATGTTTATGTTTCTGTTAAAAGTCCAGGATTGTTAGAAAGTACTAGAACTGAAGCGTCCTTTTCTGCAGAAGGTCAATCCGATATAGTACAACCAAGTAATGTAACAATTACAAATAATACCGGTAAGCCTGATACCGTATATGTTACTGGCCTTACCCAAGGAGATAAAGTAAATGTGTATAGCGCTTCAACTGGTGGAAAATTGCTTGGATCAGCAGTAGCATCATCAGATTCCAGTGCAACAGTTAGTATAGGACAACTTGGAACTGCTGCAGGAAGTATTTACATATCTATTACAACTCCAGGAATGCTTGAAAGCTCTAGGAAAAAAGCAAGCTATTCTGCAGAATCTCAGTCTAGCTCAGTAGACACTGAGAATATAGTAGTTACTAATAATGCAGGAAAAGCAGATACCATATATGTATCTCAGCTAAATTCTGGCGACTTAGTAAAGGTATATGATAGTGCTAGTAGTGGTAATTTACTTGCATCCGCAACAGTACTTGATAGTGCTACAGATGCAACTATATCAGTACCTCAGCTTGGATCTGCAGCTGGAAGTGTTTATGTTTCTATAACTGGTAAAGGTAAGCTTGAAGGTTCTAGAACAAAAGTTAATTATTCCGCTGAAGGCAAGTCTAATTCATTAGATACAACTAATATATCAATTACTAATAGATCGGGAAGTGCGGATACTATTAGTGTAACTGGCCTTTCTCAAAATGATGTTATAAAAGTATATGATTTAGCTAAAGGTGGAAATCCGCTTGGGTCTGCTACAGTAGCCTCAGGTGAAACAAATGCAACAATATCTATTACACAGCTTGGAACAATGGCTGGTAGCGTTTATATCTCTCGAACTAGTTTAAATCAATCTGAAGGCGACAGAGTAAAAATTGATTATTTAGCTGAGCCAAAATCCAGTAATCCTAAAGCAGAAAATATAATTGTTACTAATAATGCTGGAATGAATGATATTGTGCAAATAAATAGACTTTCTGCTAATGATGTAGTAAAAGTATATGATTCTCCTCAAGGCGGTACTGTACTTGGTTCTGCAACTGTGGCTAATTATCAAACAGAAACAACAGTTTCTATTCCACAACTTGGAACTGATGCTGGAAGTGTATATGTTTCTGTAACTAGTATTAATAAAGGGGAAAGTGATAGAACTCAAGTAGGATTTTCTTCAGAGTCTAAATCCAAATCACCAGAAACTAATAGAATATCTATTATAAATAACGCAGGAATGGCTGGTACAGTAACAGTTTCTGGAGTTATCGGAAGTGATTTAGTAAAGGTATATGATTCTTCTCAAGGTGGTACCTTACTTGGCTCTGGAACTGTAGGAACATATGATACAGAAGTAACAATACCTGTTACACAACTTGGCTCTGAAGCAGGAAATGTATTTATTTCTATTACTAGTAAAGGAAAGCTAGAAAGCGATAGAGTTCAAGCAGCATATTCTGCAAAGCTTGTAAGCAGCGCACCTAATGCTGCAAATGTAACAGTTGAGAATAATGCAGGTATAAAAGATACTGTAAAACTTGTAAATCTCCAACCAAATGACGTAGTAAAAGTATACGATAGTGCACAAGGTGGTAATTTATTAGGTTCTGTAACAGCATCTGGAGATAGTATGGAAGCAATCGTATCCATAACACAACTTGGTGTTGGTTCAGGAACCATCTATGTATCTTTAACAAGTACAGGAAAAACAGAGAGCAGCAGAACCGCAGTACAATATAATGCTGAATCTCAATCTAATGCTTTATCTGCTGGTGATATAACTATAGAAAATAATTCTGGAACATCTGATGTTATTACTGTTACAGGCATAGCAGCTAATGATGTAGTTAAAGTCTATAGTTCTGAATCAGGTGGAAGTTTATTAGGAACTGCAACAGTATCCAGTGGTAATTCTCAAGCTATCGTTACTGTATCACAGCTTGGATCTAATGCAGGAAGCGTGTATATATCCGTAACAAGGTCTGGAAAAACAGAAAGTAAACGAGTTAAAGCAGATTATCTTGCAGAATCCTCAGCACCTGTTATAGGAAATATATCCATTGTAAACAATGCTATAATATCAGATACGGTGACAGTGAAAAACTTAACTGCTAATGATGTTGTTAAAGTTTATGATGCTGTGCAAGGTGGCAATTTATTAGGTTATGCTATTGTTCCAGCTAACAGTAATGAAGTTACTGTTACAATTTCTCAGTTAACTGCAGCTGCAGGGAGTGTGTATGTTTCTGTTACAAACTTTGGGAAAAACGAGAGTAAAAGAACAAAAGCTGATTATATTGCAGAGCAAACATCAACTGCGCTTCACCCAGGAGACGTTAGCATAGTAAATAATCCAGTTGGAACACCTGATGTGATAACAGTAAATAATTTATCCTCAAATAATTTAATAAAAGTTTATGATGCTGCTAATGGAGGAAACCTGATTGGTACTGCAGTAGTTTCATCTAATGATACACAAGTAACTATTAATATACCTCAGCTTAGTAAAAGTGCTGGAAGTGTGTACATCACAGTTACAAGTCGTGGTAAGACTGAAAGTAGTAGAACTAAAGTTGATTATACTGCTGAAAATTAGAGCTTTAAGTTTACTTTAGTAACTTTTATTAAAAAACACAGAAACCTTGCCTAGCATGAGCTTTGCTCAACTAGACAAGGTTTTTTATCTATTAACATTCTATTGGGTATTTAATTTTTTAATAAGTCAAAAACAGCTCTAACTTCTCCTACCTCTTCCTTTATATTATTCAGATTTTTACCAACTCTATACTTTTGTAGTGATATACTTTCATTTTCGTCCAAAACTCCTAAGTCCTCTAGGCATTTTATAACCGTTGGCCACACCGCCCTATAATTGCCATCCTCTACTTTTATTGCTATTCCTAGGTCTCTGTCTTTTACACCAATACAGTATACTGCCTCAGCACCTAGTTTTCCTATAAGTTTACCTTTAGTATTTTTTATAAGTTCAGTGCAAAAACCATTTGTACCAGAAATCATTTCTGGAGCTTTATTCATAGCTTTAAACACTCTGCTGCAGGCATCTCTGTATTCTTTTGATAAAGAATTTGCATTTGCTAACTTTGCGAAACCCAATGCCATGTTATATAAAGGCATACCGTAAACCGGAACAGTACAACCATCTATTCCTAAATAAATCTTTTCTTTATTTATTCCACAAATTTTTGCAGCAATATTTTTTAATTCCCTTTGAACTAAATGGTTTTCCATATTATAGTTATTAACGCTGTATTCTTTATGAATACATACTGCAAGCATTCCTGAATGTTTCCCAGAACAATCTGTATGTGTAGGCTGCAGCTTAGTGTGATTCCATATAAGTTCTTCTGCATATTTAGGACTCAAAGACAATGTTGCTCCGCATAATAAATTATCAACTGAAAGTCCTATCTTATTTAATATTCCTTCTACCACTTTTCTATGAAAATCCTCTCCATAATGTGATGCGCACATTATAGCAAGCTCTTCATCTGTAAAATTAAATCTATCTGCTGCTCCACTTAAGATTACATTTAATGTTTGAATAGGCTTAGCTGCTGAACGCATAAAACTAACTTTGTAGGGGTTACCAACATGATATAACAGTTGTCCTTTACTATCAACCACAGCTATATCGCCTCTATGAATACTTTCAACCAAAGGCCCTCTGATAACGTTTACAAGAACTTCTGACATACTAACCCTCCTTTTGGGTATACAAATCAAACTCCTTTATATAATTATAATATTAAGTATTTTAGTATATTCTCCTATAAAGTTAAAAGCTCTGTAATTTATAAACATTTCCTATTTTAGAATATTTAAGGCCTGTTTTATATATTAATGTATAGATATTATTAATTTTTGATGATAAATTGTCAAAAGTTATTTGGAGGTGTTTCTAATATATTCTATAAATTTTAATGGAAAACAGATAACATTCTCTAGTACTAGCAATGCCTTTCATAATTATTGGCCTAATAGTGAAAATATAAAAGAGAAGGATATTGAACTTAATAAACTCTGTGCAAAGGCTTATAAAGCTTCTAAAAAAATAGTAGTACAAGAAACCGACTATGGATTTAATGAAGAATTGCTTATGTACAATGACTATCTTTTCTGCTTTATTTCCAGCAACTCTCATAAGATATTGTTTAATTATATGTACGCTAAGGATTTGTTTTTAAATAATATTTTCCCGAACCTAACCAAATATCAGATATCTAAAATTCATGATATATCTTTAAATGAAATTATAGGTAATGTTAAAATCACTCTTTATAATGGTACTAGTATTGTTTATACTGTGATTGCAAGCTTTGATGCCCTTTTAAGCTATTCTGCTATAAACAGTACAATATTGCATAACAGCTGTGCAGAAAAGCTTCTCTTTAGAGATTTTTTATACGACTTGACTTCCTCTAAAATCAATGCTTCATCAATAGATTCGAATTTAGGCTTAACTATAGCTTTGGGGGATTCTCCGCATTTATTTAACTATTTATATTTTGATAACCTTATGATAATTACAAGCTATCAAAGGAATATTTAGTATAGCTAAATGTTTCATGTATAATTAAAACAATTTTAAATAAAAGAGCACTCTTCCATAAATTATCATGAAGAATGCTCTTTTTATTATCAATCGAAATATCTTTTGCTGCTCTTTTTTAATTCTTTTAAGCTATATAATACCTTATAATCTTGGATCTTTATGCTATCTGATATTTGCTTTATAACATTTTCACAATAATCAGTGCTTTCTCCGTGAACCATTGTAAAAAGATTATAAGGCCACCCATCAAAAGTTGGACGCTGATAGCAATGGGTTACTTCTTTGAATAGACATATTATCTTAGCGGCTTCTTCAATTCTATCTTCAGGTATTACCCATACTACCATTGCATTATATTTAAATCCTGCTTGCCTATGATGTAGTATTCCCCCTACTCTTCTAAGAACGCCCCTATCTTGAAGCTCCTTAACTTTATCTAATACCTCCTCTTCTGTAATACCCACTTCTTCTGCTATTTTTTTATATGGTTCCTGTACCAAAGGAATGTCTCCAGAAAGCTTACTAATAATAATCTTCTCTATTGAATTAAACATCTTTTACCCTCCATTAATATGAAAAGTAGCTCTGATTTTAAAGAGTTTAATCGAAGGCAAATTAATTATTTTATTAATTTCTGCTCTAGACTTTATATCTCTTATAACTTCATCTATCTTTTCTTCTGACTGTGCTATTATTGTAAACCACATATTATAATGATGATTTCTGATATAATTATGTGTCACTTCCTCATATCCATTAATTATTTTTGATACATCTTCAATTCTTTCTTCTGGAACACTAATTGCACATAAGGTGCTTACATACCCTAATTTTTTGAATCAAAAATACCCCCTATTCTTCTTATGAAAGCTTCTTTTTTTAACTTTTCTAATCTACTTATAACCTCTTCTTCTGTAATTTCAAGTTTTTTACCTATAGCTAGAAATGGTCTTGGCTCCACAGGTAGACCATTCTGAACTAAATTAAGCAGCTTCTTATCTATCTGATCCATACAACACCTCTATTGAATTTTTACATTTTCTTCATTATTAGAGTACTTACATATGATATCTCCAGCCATATAGTTGCCATCACTATAGTAAGCAGCTCTTGCTCTACATCCTCCACAGGAATTTTTATATTTGCAATTTCCACAACTGCCGCCATAATTAAGTGTTCTAAGCTCATTAAAAAGCTCACTGTTTTTCCAAATCCCACTAAAAGGAACTTCCCTTACGTTACCTGCAACTTTATTTAAATAAGCACAAGGTTGTACATCTCCTTTAGGGCTTATAATACAGTAACTCGTTCCTGCCAGACACCCTTTGCTAAATCTTGTTTCTACACCTAGTTCTTTTGCTATTCTAACGAATTGGGGCGCACAAGTAGGTTTTATTTCTATATTAACTTCTTTCTTTTTAGACATGATGATTTTTAATAACTCTTCATACTCCTCTTTATTAAGAGATTCATCTGCAATATCTTTGCCTCTGCCAGTAGGAACTAAAAAAAATGGATAATGAGCGACTCCCCCCATAGCAGCAGTGAAATCTATTATATTTGTAACCTCATCTTTATTCCAATCCATAACTGTAGTATGAATTTGAAATGGCAATCCTATATCTCTGCAGTTTTTCATTCCATACAGTGCGTCTCTCCATGCGTTTTTACATTTTCTAAATTTATCATGTTTGTTTCCATTTAAGCTATCTAGACTTATTCCTACAGCTTTTAATCCACACTTCTTTAACTTTGATGCTACTTCTTTAGTAATGAGTGTACCATTTGTGCCTATAACCGGTCTTAAATTTAATTCATTGGCATAGGCTATAAGTTCAAATATGTCTTCTCTAACCAGTGGCTCTCCACCAGAAAAAATCATTATTTTAAAGCCTGCCTTAGCAATTTCTTTTATGAGTGCTTTTCCTTCTTCTGTGGTAAGTTCATCATTATTTTTTTCTCCTGCATCTCTATAACAATGATCACAATACATATTGCATTTATTTGTAATATTCCAAGACATTATCATTTTGTTTATTCCCCCTAATCACCTTAAAATGAAGTTAAAATATTTTTTGTCAATTATAAACCTATCTCTTTATCATTTAAATAACAAGCGGGATCTGACTCCCAAAAATCTCCGCTTACAGCTTCTGCTCTTGCTCTAAAATTTCCATTACATATTGATAGCCATTTACAGTTGCTGCATCTACCTTTTAATAAAGCTTTCCTATTCCTTAATCCTTCAATTATAGGATGTGAGTTATTTTTCCATATGTCGCTGAATTTACTATCTCTTATGTTACCGAAAGTATGCTGCCATGTAAATTGATCTGGATGAACATCCCCCTTATAATCTACATTCCCAAAGGCCATGCCAGATCTATTGCCTCCATTCATACTGATTAAATTCAAGACCTTAGATGCTAATTCAGGGTACTTTCTTTGTGCTTGTAAGTATATATATACTGCATCTGCATGATTATCTACAGTTAAAATTTCATACCCTTTTCCAAGCTCAATTGTTTTTTCAATTATTAAATCCATAGCAGCTCTTGTTTCTTCCTTCGTTATATCATCCTTTATCATTTCGCTTCCTCTTCCAGAATAGACAAGGTGATAAAAACACACTCTCGGTATTTTTTCTTCTTTAATAAGTCTGAAAATATCATCAAGTTGATCATAATTATGACGATTTATAGTAAATCTAAGTCCTACCTTTTGACCTATCTCCAAGCAATTTCTTATTCCGCTTAAAGCCTTATCAAAACTCCCTTTAGTTCTTCTAAAATCATCATGCCTGGATCCAATCCCATCTAAACTAACTCCAACATAACCTACATTTAAATTTTTCAAGCTTTTACATACATCCTTATCAAGTAATGTGCCATTTGTAGAAATGGTACTTCTTATATTGTTTTTATTTGAATGTTCTATTAGCTCAAAGATATCACTTCGTATTAATGGCTCCCCACCAGAAAAAAGTATAACCGGTACTTTAAAATCACCTAAATCTTCAATAAAATACTTAGCTTTCTCAGTGCTTAATTCTCCATCATGCTTATTGCAATCTGAATCTGCATAGCAGTGTAAACACTTTAGGTTGCAAGCCTTTGTACAATTCCATACAACTACTGGGCCTTTGCCTGGACTTACCCCATATTTTTCATCTGAAGCACCTTTAATATAACGAAGTTTGTCTCCAAAATTTTCAGAATCACATAACAGTTTTGTAACACTAATCATATTTAATTTCTATTGAGATAATTTATTAAATTAAACTATCTTCAATATAATCTCCTTTCTGTTCGAATGCTCTCTACATTATACATTTTATTAGTAATTTTACACTTAAATACTAAAAAACAAAAGAAGTATTTAAAATATACTACTAACATTGGATAAATGGTAAATTATAAGTTATAATAAACTGGAATAAAGTGAAACTTAAGTTATATATAGGAGTACTAGGTCGAAAGTTAACTTTCTAGTTAGTTTCTTTATATATATTAAATCAAGAGGTGAAAAAATGTTAAATAGTGACTTACTAAAAGGACCTAATCTAAGACTGACCTCCTTAAAGGAAGAGGACTTAAATACCTTTGAAAATTGGTACAATGATGTGAAATTTTTAAGACATTATGATATGATTGCGGCATTTCCTAAATCACAACCACAACTTTTAGAAATGCTTCAGGATATAAGAAATTCTAATGACAGATATATATTTGCAGTAAGAACAGTGGAAGACAATAAATTTATAGGCGTTACTGGTTTTGAAAACATACTATGGAATAATGGAGTTGCTATTATTTATATAGGCATAGGAGATAATAGCTTTAGGGGAAGAGGTTTTGGTAAAGAATCCTTGCTACTTACTATGGAATTTGGATTTCAAGAACTGAATTTACATAGAATTCAGCTTAATGTTTTATCCTATAATGACCCAGCTATAAAACTTTATGAAAGCTTAGGTTTTAAAAGAGAAGGTATTTATAGAGAGTTCATTCATAGGGATGGCAAAAGATGTGACATGTACCTTTATGGAATTCTTCGAAGTGAATGGGAAAATATGAATTCGTAGGATTAAAACACCTCAACGGTCCAGTACTAATCTGTTTGAGGTGTTTTTGTATTTGTGATTTCGTTATAAAAGGCTGTTTTATTTTCCGTATATTATTCTAATTTCCATGTTTTTATTTGAGAATGAATACTAATCTTCACTTTTTGTGGGTCAAGAACACTTCTGAATTTCTCAGTTGAGCTTTCCTTAAACATCTTTCCAGAAGCATTTTTAAGATTTTCAATTGAATCCCAATGCTGAATCATTGTCCATTCTTCACTTTTTTCATCGATTATTAACTCTGTATCGATGTACCCCGGTTGTATTGCATGAAATTTGATTTCTAAGTCATTAACAATTTTCATAAAGTCCTCTCTAGACACATCTTTAACTGTTCCAAGCTTTACAATTTCAGTTATCATTTTCATAATTAAAACCTCCACATATTATTCCTCTATTGGGAATACTAATTTGATTTAAAACTCAATATTGTGTAATTGATTCTTTAATCAAGTTTAGTATAAAGGAATTTTATGTTGAGATATTGTATAAAATCGACAGTTAAATTATCGATAAATATATTTTGTATTTTCTTTTATGGTTATATGCTCTTTGAGGAACTTGCTTGGAGTAACTCCAGTAAATTCCTGAAATTCTCTAGTAAAATGAGCCTGATCAAAATAATCATTTTCATAGGCTACCGATGCAATTGTGTCTTCCGCTTTTTTACAAATCAATTTATTACTTGCTGTCTGAAATCTTCCTATTCTTTGTAGAGCTTTAGGAGTATATCCTGTATATTTTAAACATGCTCTTTCAAGTGTTTTAGCATTTAAATTGTTGTCATGACAAAATGATTTTATAGAACAGTACTTACTTTCAAGAGCAAAAATTTGTATTAAATTAAACATTTTCACTTCGCCTAAACTATTATCCAGCATTGATTCTAATGATTTTTCTAAAGATAAAACAGTATCATATACAGGTGATAATGTATTAATAGATGCTTCCAATTTCTTTGTCAATTCTTTAGCAGTGACTTTTAAATCTATGACTTGATTATTAAATTCTGAAATAGGTATCTGTAAAAATGGATATAACCCAAAAGGATAAAAAGAAATTCCGAATACTTTTAATTTTCCTTTCTGATTAATATATCCATACCTATCTCTCAAAGCATTAAAATGAAAATCGCTTGTTTTATATATATCGCTTCCAATTTGATATTCAATTTTATCAGATAAATTCAGAATAATATCTATGCTGTCTGTAGTCAGCAATTTATGTTTTACAGTTACATCAGCTTCTGTTTCTAGATACCATATAAATTTAATCCATTTTCTTAACTGCAAAGATTTTATAGCATATCTTGTAATTGGTAACATCTCTATCACCTCCTGCTGTTGTCATTATTATATTTTCTTCTAAAAACAATATCAATATTGTTTTGTTTAAATTGATATTAAAGTCTTTACCACTACGATAAAGACTTTAATAAATACTATATGAAGGTTTAAAACAATATTTCCTGTCCTCTCTTATATATTTCCACAATATCTGAGGAGCGGTTATTCATCTTTTCTTTAAAGCTCTTTGTTATTTCCGGTTTATCCCCAAAGTGCATTGGTATAAAAAGTTTTGGTTTTACCTTTTTGATTAAGTATTCTCCTCCAAGATAATAGTATTCTTCCAGCCTGTTATCTACAGGAAAAAATGCTATGTCTATCTTTTCATTAGATAACTTTTCTACTTCTTTCTTAAAGGCTTTTTCCATAGCTAAGTTTTCTTCATCACTATCTTCTTTCCAATGCCACCAATTTAGGTCTCCAGCATGGAATATAGAAATTCCATCTACCTTTACCAAGAAGGATATTCCTATATCTGTAGAACCATATGCCTTTATCTCTATGTCATTAACTTCTATATTTTCATCTTCTGATATATAGATAACTTCAGGAAAATCATCATTTTTTTCTATATCAGTACTTAAAATATATTTTATGTTAGGGTTTATTTCTTTCCATGAAAATATAATTGGGTTAAAGTGATCATAATGTGAATGAGAGACAAAGACAACTACGTTTTTTTCTGTTTGTAGTGCTTCTCTGCAGACCACACCATGCTGCAAAGTTCTTTTTTCACTATCATCATTAAAGTAATCAAATATTAAAACATTAGATTTTGTTTCTATTATAAATCCATCATGATATAAATAATGTATTTTTGCTTTATCCAAATTTAACTTCACCTCAAAATCATTTACACTACATTTTTATTTGGTAAAATTTCTGTCCAATAACCGTCTGGATCAGCTATAAAGTAAAGTCCCATTCCCTTATTTTCGTAACATATGCATTCCATATTTTTATGATGTTCATATGCTTTATCGAAGTCATCTGTTGTTACAGCCATATGTATTTCGTTATCTCCTAAATTATATGGCTCTTTTCTATCTGTAAGATATGTAAGTTCTAATGTATGACTACTGCCTGCATCCTTTAAAAATACTAAAGTAAAGCTTCCATCTGGCGCATTATATCTTCTAACCTCTTCAAAGCCTAATGCCTCTTTATAGAATTTTACACTCTTTTCAAGATCTAATACATTGATATTATTGTGTTCAAATTTAAATTTCATTTTTACCACCTCTTCTTATTATTAAATATCTAAAATAATCTCTTCTAATTCTCTTTTTGGTACGTGATGAACAGCATTCTCATCTCTCCAATACTTAATATCTCCTGATGATTGCAGCTCCTCTAGTACTACCTCTTCCTTTGGTTTACCAAGAGCAATTACCATAAGAATTTCATAATTGTCTCTGATATTAAGATCTTTTGCCAATCCTGCTCTATCAATGCTGCCGAACATACAGCCGCCTAATCCTTTTTCAACAGCTCCTAAGAGAATGCTTTGCGCAGCTATACCGTGATCCCACCAACAATTTTTACTTATACTCAAATCATTAAGCACTATTACATATGCCCTAGGCTTTTCTCCTTCTTCTGGACCATTCCAATCTTTTAGGTATCCAGCCCATCTAAGGTGCTTAAATATTTTTTCATTCTTTACAGCATCATTAGATAAAACATATTTTAATGGCTGCATATTTGCTCCAGATGAAGATAGCCTAGCAAGATCTATTAATTCTCTTAAGCTCTCCATACTTATATCATGTTCTTGATAAAACCTTCTATAAGTTCTGTTTTTTAAAACTAATTCTCTAATCAACTTTTACACACCCCTTACAGTGCCTTAGTTAAGACAACAACTAATAGCACAAAATTATTATTATTAAATATATTCTATATAACCATTATAGTTTTATATAAAAATTCTATTCAAGAAAGCACTTTTTTGTACTTAGGTTTCCTGTAGGTTACTGTAATTGCTTTATTTGCTGTTTTCAATGTAATTAATTAATGCCTGAAATGCCATGACATATCCCAAAAATCCAAATCCACAAATTTGACCAACGCAAGCAGCAGCTGTAACAGATTTATGTCTGAATTCTTCTCTTGTATGTATATTACTTAAATGCACCTCAACAGAAGGAATAATGCTTACGGATTTTAAAGCATCATAAATAGCTATACTGTAGTGGGTGTATGCTCCTGGATTAATTACTATACCATCATACTTTTCACTATATGCCCTTTGTATATGATTTATTATTTCCCCTTCAATATTACTTTGTACTATATCTAAATCAAATTTTAATTCTTTAGACTTTTCTTTTAGCAAACTACAAAGATCTTCATAGTTTTTGTCACCATATATACCTTTTTCTCTTATGCCGAGAAAATTTAAGTTAGGTCCATTGATAACTAGTATTTTCATTGCACTTTCTCCTTTTAACATAATGCTTTAGGCATAATCAAATAAATAATAGACCAGTATTCTCGCATATTTGGTCCCTTATTTCTTTTCATATGCCTTAACTATTTTTTCTATAGCTTCATCAACATTACTATTATTTATAATTTGAAAATCACAGCACTCTTTATATATACTATATCTTTCTTTAAATAGATCGTAAATTTTATCTGCTCCTTGTTTTAAAAGAGGCCTTCCAGAAGTCTCAATATTTTTCTTAATATCCTCTACAGGTCTGTCTATAAAAACTATTATTCCATTTTTCTTTAATAATTCTATATTCTCTAGATTTTTTATTACTCCGCCTCCTGTAGATATTATAACTTGCTTTTTCTCTCCTAATTCCTTAGCAACTTCATTCTCTAGTTGTCTAAAGTAATCCTCACCCTTTTCAAAGATTTGAGTAATTGTTCTCCCACATTTTTGTTCTATATACCAATCCATATCAATAAATTCAACATTAAGTCTATTAGATAAGGCTTTTCCTATTGTTGTTTTTCCACATCCAGGCATGCCTATCAGAATAATGTTCTTATTTAACTTATTCATTATTTTCACCTATCATTAACTGCAGTTTTTCGTATATTTTATCTACAACATTATCACTTATCTCTATTCCATGCCAAATCTCTTGAGCAGCAGCTGCTTGAGCAACTAACATATATAGTCCATTTACTGTTTTTAAGTTTAACTCTCTAGCTTCAGATAAAAATTTTGTTTCTAAAGGATTATATACTATATCTACAGCTGCTGAAAATTTTCTTAAAACATCTTTGCTCACAGGACTATTTTTCACATTGGGATACATACCGCACGGAGTACAATTTATAATTAAATCCTTATTTTCTAACTCATATAATTGTTCATAGGATATGACTTTAAAATCTCCCGAATTATTAACTTTTTGAGGTTCTCTACTTACATATATAAGCTCACCGATATTATTATCTATTAAATATTGAACTACTGCTTTAGATGCACCACCAGTACCTAATATTACTGCACTTTTATCTATAATATCTATTGATGCTTTTTTTAATGTTTCATCAAAACCGTAGTAATCTGTATTGTATCCAACTAGTTTTCCATTTTTAAAATCTACTGTATTTACAGCTCCTATTCTTTCAGCCTCGGAAGATATCTCATCAAGATACTTAATTATCTCTACTTTATATGGTATAGTAACAGTTACTCCTCTAGCTTCAAGAGCCTTAAGGCCTTCTACTGCTTTTTCTAAATTTTCTTTTTTAATTTCAAATAGATTATATACCGCTTTTGGATCTACGCTTTGAAAAATCATGTTATGAATTTGTGGAGAAAAGCTGTGACCTAATTTCTCTCCTATGAGTCCGTAAAAATTACTCATTGCCTTTTTGCACCTCACTTTACATTTCTTCTGCATTCATAATAATATATTACAAAAGTTTTCTTAAATAATAAAGTAAAACTTACACTATACAAAAATAACGCAGGGTTTCAAGTTTAAAACCCTACGTTATTTTTATCTTCTCATATGTTTCAATATAAGTATTAAAAGTATCAAGTCAGAGTTAGGCTCTAACCCCAAAATATTGCAATACCCGCAGCAATCAAAATATCTATACATACAATGTCTACATCCCTTCCTATACCCCATATAGCTCCCCTCCCTATACTTTTAGTTTATATATTATAAATAAAATTGTGATTAAAACTATAGTAAATTTATCTGTTTTTACAAAAAAAATGCTTGCACCTTACCTTACGTCATGTGTTAAAATAATCTAAGTAGAGGTGGTAAAATGTCCGAAAGGAAAATGCTTTATTCACAACAGGTGAATTTGCCAAAAAAGCTGGAGTTACTTTAAGAACTTTAAGATATTATGACAAAATAGGCTTGCTAAAACCTAACTGTCACAATGATCTGGGCCATAGATTATACAGCAAGCAAGACTTTGGAAGACTACAAAAAATTTTAACATTAAAATTCATAGGTCTTTCTCTAGATGATATTTCTAATATAATGAAGCATGATATAAATGATCAAGACTTCAAAAATCTTTGGAAATACAAAAGTCCATAATGGAGGAAAAAATACAGCATATACAAATGGTTATAAAATCAATAGATGAAACCGTTCATATGCTGGATAACGGTAATGTATTAAATTGGGATAAATTTATAAACATAATTAATGTAATAAACATAGATAAAAAATGGTCTGAACAATACGAAAATGCTTCAAACCTAAAAGCAAGAATAAAAATTCATGAGCTTTTTAGTACTAATAAGCAAGGTTGGATGAACTGGTTTTTTGATCAAATGCAAGTTCCTGAAAATGCAAATGTATTAGAACTGGGCTGTGGTGATGGCAGCCTTTGGGAGAAAAATTTTAATTATATTCCTTCCAGCTGGAATATTACATTAACGGACTTTTCCAATGGAATGCTTAAAGATGCCAAGAAAAACTTAGATGTTAAATCCCAAAGATTTAAATTTCAAATTGTAGATGCACAAAA
Organism: Clostridium sp. OS1-26; assembly: GCF_030915445.1. Classification (GTDB taxonomy): domain Bacteria; phylum Bacillota; class Clostridia; order Clostridiales; family Clostridiaceae; genus Clostridium_AM. Next base: position 4,170,927 of record NZ_CP133264.1, on the reverse strand, counting down.
CATTCCCTTTGAAAACTGTAGTTTTGATGTAGTAATAGCAAATCATATGCTGTATCATGTAACAGACAAAGAAAAGGCATTTTCTGAAATACAGAGAGTTTTAAAACCAAGTGGATATTTTTACGCTTCCACTGTTGGTAAAAATCACATGAAAGAAATGAGAGAAATTCTCTCAAGATTTAATTCTGAAAGCATAACTACAAAAAGTTGGGACTCTACTGAAAGTTTTCAGCTAGAAAATGGCTTAGGTCAGGTTTCAAAATGGTTTAAAGAGGTAAAACTAAATAGATATGCTGATAGTTTAGTAGTTACCCACCCAATACCTCTTATTGATTACATATTTTCTATGCCTGGAAATACAAAAGAAATATTTACCGATGAAAAACTTCAGCAACTTATAGATTTTTTGCAAAAAGAAATCAAAGAAACTGGAGGAATATATATTACTAAAGACACAGGTTTTTTTCAAGGAAGAAAATAATGAAAGTTTAATAACGTAAAAATGAAAGGATTGATTATAATGAATAAAAAGATTTCTTTTTCACCACCAGATATAACTCAAGCAGAAATTGATGCAGTTGTTGAGGTTTTAAAATCAGGTTGGATTACTTCCGGACCTAAAACTGCTGAATTTGAAATAAAATTAGCTGAATATCTAGAAACTAACAAAGCTGTTGCATTAAACAGTGCTACTGCGGGCTTAGAGCTTGTATTAAAGGTTTTTGATATAAAAGAAGGAGATGAAGTTATAACTACTCCTTATACTTATACAGCTACTGCCAGCGTTTCCTTGCATAGAGGAATCAAGCCAATATTTGTAGATGTTGAAAAAGATAGTTTCTTAATAGATATAAACAAAATAGCAGATGCTATTACTCCTAAAACAAAAGCTATTTATACTGTTGATTTTGCTGGAATACCAGTTGACTATGATGCAGTTCGTGCAATGTTAAAAGCTAAGAATCGTGAAGATATAATTTTTGTATCTGATTCATCTCACTCCTTTGGTGCAAAATATAAGGGAAAAAGAGTCGGAGGTCAAGCGGACTTCCACATATTCTCTTTCCATGCAGTAAAGAACTTTACTACTGCTGAAGGTGGAGCTATAAGCTTTGGTGATAATAGCTTTAAAGGAAAAGAAGATCTATATAAAGAGTTCAAATTAGCTTCCTTACACGGTCAATCAAAGGATGCTCTTTCAAAGATGAAAGCTGGCGCTTGGCAATATGATATAGTAACAGATGGTTACAAGTGCAATCTTACAGATATGGCTTCTGCTATTGGCTTAGTGCAGTTAACAAGATATGAAGATATGCTTATAAAACGTAAAGCTATATTTGACGTTTACTCTAAACATTTAGATGAAAAAGATTGGGCCATACTTCCATTCGAAAGAGAAGGTGAAACTGTAACTTCTTATCACTTATATCCTTTACGTATTAAAGGTTTTAATGAAGAACAAAGAGCTGAAGTTATAAAAACGTTAGCTGACATGGATATAGCTACTAATGTTCACTTTATTCCGCTGCCAATGTTCACTCTTTATAAAAACCTTGGCTATAAGATAGAAGATTATCCAAATGCTTATGCACAATATGCTAATGAAATTTCTGTACCACTTTACTCACTTCTTACACTAGAAGATGCTGAGTATGTAGTTAAGGAACTTATTAAAGCAGTTGAAAAAGTTATGGCAAAATAAATTAAGCGAGGTACGTAAATATGAAAGTTAATTTTTATACATCTCAAAGAGAATATAATGAAAAAAAAGCAGAATTTGATAAAGCGATATTTGACGTTATAGAAAAAGGTAGTTTTATATTAGGACCTACTGTTACAAATTTTGAAGAAGAAATAAAGAAGTATACTGGAGCTAAGCACGCAATCGGTGTAGCTTCTGGTACAGATGCTTTGGTAATTGCTTCACACATTTTAGGCTTTACTTCTGGTAAAGAAGTTATTACTTCACCATTTACATTCTTGGCATCAACTTCTTGTATAGCAAAGCATAATGCAAAACCAGTTTTTGTAGACATTGATGAAGAAACTTTTGAAATAGACACAACTAGAATAGAAGAAAAAATAACTTCAAATACAGCAGGAATTATCCCAATTCACCTTTTCTCTCAAATGAATAACATGGATAGAATAATGGAAATATCCTCTAAGCATAATATAAGAGTTTTAGAAGATGCTGCTGAATCTTTTGGTATGAAATGGAATGGCAAACACTCGGGTACTATTGGTGATATGGGTATATTCTCATTCTTCCCAACAAAAACCCTAGGCGGTTATGGTGACGGTGGTATGATAGTTACTAACGATGATAACCTAGCTCAAATGACTAAAATGTTCAGAGTTCATGGAGCTTCTAAAAAATATCACTATGACTATATAGGATATAATTCCAGACTTGATTCAATTCAAGCTGCTGTACTTTCAGTTAAATTAAAATACATCGACGAAGCTATTAAAAAGAGAGAAACTATTGCTAAGTGGTATATGGATAAGTTATCAGACTGCGAATACGTAAGATTCCCTAAGATTAAAGGACCTCAAAGTCCAGTATACTATGTATTTAATATACTAGCTGAAAAAGAGATGAACTTGCTAACTTCTTAAAAGAAAATGAAATAGGTTACAGCATTTACTATCCAATACCTCTTCATATGCAAAAATGCTTCAGCTATCTAGGTCATAAGAAAGGTGATTTCCCTGTATCAGAAAAGATTTCAGAGGAAATTCTAGCTCTTCCAATCTACCCAGAGATAACTGAGGAAGAAGTAGATTTTGTATGTGAAACTATAAAGAAATTCTATAGAAAATAATATTATTAGTTTTATATAAATTTATACCAGAATTAATTCTTGTTTTTTATATACTATAGGGTCTCTAACTAGAAAGCTAACTTATGCAGAGGGATATGTTTCGAAAGCTGAAGTAGATTTAAAAACTTTAGACTGGCTAAAAGTTTTTAACGTGCTGAAGCTTGGAAACATATCCCGGCGTATAAGTTAGCTTTCGGCCTTATAGACCTATATCACAAAAGCAATTATCTTCTCCATCTTTATTTTTTGCAACATACATTGCCTTGTCAGCTTTTACTATTAATTCATCAATACTATCTCCATTCTTAGGATAAAAGCTAACTCCAATACTTAATGATATATTTATTTGTTTTTCATCATTTATGATTTTGTTTTTATTATTAATAATTCTCGAAACTATAACTTTATAATTATTAAAGCTTTTTATATCCGGTAATAATATTAAAAATTCATCCCCGCCATATCTAGCAACTACGTCATTTTTTCTTGTAGCTTTCGTTAATATATCAGCAACTCTAACAAGAACTCTATCACCTACTTCATGTCCATATGTGTCATTTATGTTTTTAAATTTGTTGACATCTATAAACATCAACCCTAACAATTTGTTGTTTCTTTTGGCACCATCTAAAAATTTCTCAGCATATTTATAAAATAATGTTCTATTTGCAACACCTGTTAACTTATCATAATAAGCTAAGTTTTTTATAATCTTTTCTTTTTCTTTTAATTCCTTATTTAATAGATACAAATCATGAACGTATTTTCTTAACTGTTCAATATGAAGAAATTGATTGGTTACATCAATAAACTCAAGAAGAATAACATTCCTGTCGTCACTTCTCAATTTACTTATTTTTAAATTTAATTTTTTATCAATGCTGATCAAATCCTTGTGCATAGCCGCCGAGAGAAACATTTTACATTCATTTTGCATTATATTTTGTATTAAATCTTTAAAATATTTTTTATTTAAGCCTGGTAAAACGCTATATATGTTCCTTTGAAGTACATTCTCCAATTTTATACCAGTCAAATATTCCATATAATTATTCCAATATAATATTTCATATTTTTCATTTAATACTATAGTTCCTTCGTCTATACAATCTAATGTATCACGTAATATTTTATCCATTAAAATCAGCTTCCATCATATATATTTTTTTCAATATCTCGTCTAAGAACTTTAATGTCAAATTAATTACAATAGCTCCTTCAATCTTTGAATTTTCTATATTAAAGGTTACATATAGCATTAAAATATATGCATATTCTTCATTTTCTATAAATTTTTCAATATCCATACTATTAAATACTTTTATTTCAGGTATCATATAATTAAACTTTATATTTATATAATTTCCAATTTCTCCAATAATAGAATTTAAAACTATATTCCCTACCTCTTTTATAATATCAAAGTCTATATCAGTAAAATTTAAATCACAATATTCATCTTTACTCTCCTCATGGAGACAAAGATTTATAAAGTTTCTCATTTTATCTGCGGGAAATATCAGGCTGGCTTTTCCCGCAGATCTTTCTTTAAAGGAAATTGAAGATACCATAATTGCACCTTCTATAATATCATTGAAATATTTATCCAATTGAATTTTGTTATCTTTTACGTCTAATATCTCTATATCAGGTACGTTTAATAATATTTTTTTATCAATTATTTCCTGAAAGAATGCTAGCTGATTTACCAACACTTATATTGAATAATTCTTTTAGCATATCTTTTCTTAATGTATTATCATTCATTTTAAATCATTCCTTATCATATCACATATAAGTTTTGCTTTTTCTTCATTAAAAGGTTTATTTATAAATGACATTATACCTAATCCTTCTATCTCTTCTCTAACTCTTTTTTGTACGTCCGCAGAAGCTACAATTATTTTTGCATCAGCTTTAAACTCTTTTATTAATCCTATCATGTCATTTCCACTCATATTTGGCATCAATAAATCTACAAAGGCATAATCTGGATTAATTTTTTTGTATGCTTCTATTCCTTCTTGTCCATCATTTGCAAAATGAATATCAACATTTTCTAGATACTTTTTTATTAAATTGGCCATTATTCTTTGAGAAAAATTAGAATCATCAACAATCAAAATTTTTAACATAATGAATTCCTCTCTTCTATGTTTTAACTTTTATATAATAAATTCAAAAAAATTAACAATTAATTAATGTTAATTAATTAATTGTTGGCAGGTTGCACCACTAGCTCAAAATTCCCAAGGTGCCCACATAAAAAGAATTTTTCATTGCTTCCAACTTTTATAAAACTTTTAAATATATCTGAACTATTATATAAATACAAACAAAAACAATAATATAACTATTCATAATAGTCAATGTAATTTTACTAAATAAAAGCAAAAAAATCAACATTTAATATTTAATGATGTAAATTCCATCATTGAATCATTTAATTATTTATGCTATTTCTATTATATTTCATAAGTCATCTTTAATATAACTTAAAGCTAAGATAATTTCATATTTGTAGTAAATAAAATCACTTCCTACATTAACCTTGCATATTATTAGTATAAGGAGTGATTTATCATGTATCACGATAAAACAAAATCTAATTATAGAAATATAGTTGCTGGTGTAGATGAGAAAATTCCCACTGAAAATGGGAAATCGATAATAGCTATAAATTTTGATAATGCAGCTACTACTCCTCCACTTAATTCTGTTTTAGATGAAATAATGGATTTTTCAAAATACTATTCATCAATTCACAGAGGGACAGGCTACAAATCCATACTTTCATCTAAAATTTATGAGGATTCTAGAAAAATTGTGTGCGATTTTGTTCACTGCGATTATCGTGAAAATACAGTTATTTATGTGAAAAATGCTACTGAAGCTATAAATAAATTATCCTATGCTATTTCAACTATGTATAAGGATTGTGTAGTTCTAACAACAAGAATGGAACACCATTCTAATGACTTACCTTGGAGAAACAAGTTTAAAGTTGATTATATAGATGTAGATGATTTTGGAAAATTGAAAATAGATGATTTAGAAAATAAGCTTAAAAATTATAATGGAAAAGTTAAACTTGTGTGCGTTGCAGGAGCTTCTAATGTTACTGGCTACAAAAATCCAATATATGAAATGGCTAGTATCTGCCATAGTTATAATGCAAAAATATTAGTAGATGGAGCTCAACTAGTACCTCATTATCCCATTCGTATGAAATCCTCACACAAAAAGAGATGTATAGACTTTCTCGCATTTTCAGCTCACAAAATGTATGCTCCTTTTGGTATAGGGGTTCTTATAGGACCTAAAGAATTTTTTTCACAGGCAGAGCCAGACCACGTTGGTGGAGGTACTATAGATATAGTAACAGATGACTCAGTAACCTGGGCAGAACCACCTGATAAAAACGAAGCAGGAACTCCAAATGTCATGGGAGTTATAGCCTTAATCTCCTCTATAAAAACACTTAAACATCTAGGCATGAGAGATATAGATAAGCAGGAAATGAACATTTACAATTATGCTTTAAATAAGCTGAGAAAAATACCGGAAGTTATTATTTACTGCGATACTAGTGATGACTGTGATAAAGTTGCCATATTACCTTTTAATATAGAAGGTATTTATCATGAAATTACAGCTAAAGAATTATCTAGAATATCAGGAATTGCAGTACGAAGCGGCTGTTTTTGCGCACACCCATATATTAGGAGATTATTAAAAATCCCAGTGGATGAAATGAAGTATTACCAAAAAAACAAAGACTCAAAACGCCCAGGTATGGTTAGACTTAGCTTTAGCTTTTACAACACCTACTCTGAGGTAGATGTATTAGTAAAGACAATAAAGAAAATTATAAAAAACAGATCTCATCTACAACAATAAAAATTCATATAAAAAAGGTATACAATTTTTTGATGTATACCTTTCTTTTTATTATTCTATCTTTTTTCCATGAGGAGTCCCCTTAGCTCCTCGAACTCTTCATTTCCATCTTTGTTAAACCAAATTTTTAATTCTTTAGCTTTTCCTTTGAAAATACTTGTAAGTGCTAACTTTTTATTAAATGGAATATGTAAGTATCCCTGAATAATTATTGATCTTGCTGTTGCAAACTCTATATGATGTAAATCCATATCTTCAAACATTATTTCATCATAAGATTCCTCCAAGTTTTTATTAGTAAAGCCTTTATTTTGAGCAATTCTCAACCTGTCTTCCAGCAGCATAGCATTCATATAAAGTCCTTTAAAAATTTTATTATTCTCCATGATTTCCCCTCCAAACCTTATTCTATTCCGGTTCTTATGTTATTTATACAGCTAGCATGTATTTTCTTTTCCTCCATGGCTCTTGCTGTTTTTTCATAGTCGTAAGTGAATTCAACGATCTCACTCTCAATCTTTTCTTTATCTATATCTATTATTAAATAAGTGCCATTAGATCTGCCAATCTTTGGCTTACCTATGCTTCCATCATTTAATAAAAGCTTATTACCATAAAACTTTTTATATGGTATGTGAGTATGAGCACATACCAAAATATCTCCTTCGAATATTTTCATAACCTCTTCCACTTCTCTGGAATCTTCTTTTAAATATTCATTTATTGATCTTATACTTCCATGAACAAAGTATATTTTCTTATTCTCGAACTCCAATACTATTTGTCTAGGCAATGATCTTAAATATAATCTGTTTTCTTCCTTCAACTCTTTCGCTGCCCAAGGCATACAAAACTTATTTACTTCATTATCTCTTATATAATTAAACTTTTCTTCCAAAACCGCTGCATCATAATTACCTAATATGTTCATTATTTTTTGATCTCTAATGAGCTCAATTACTTCATTGGGATAAGGTCCATATCCAACCAAGTCTCCTAAACAAACTATTGTATCAACCTTTAATTTTTCAATACTTTCTAACGCCGCTTTTAACGCTTCTAAATTACCATGTACATCTGAAATTACCGCTATTTTCATAACTCTACCTCCCATCTGCAACTTATATTGTAAATTATACCACAAAACATTATTATAACTAATAGTAAATTTAGTTTGCTTACTAGAATTAGCTAACTATAGGGAAGCTAACTAGAAAGTTAACTTATATAAAGGGATATAAGTTAACTTTCGTTCAAGTACCTCTATACTATTTTATATACTTTCCATATTTGAGAGGTTTGTTTTCCTCCCAAGGCTTATATTTATTTGCAAATTCCACTCTTTCTTGGAAGGTTGGGTGTGTATAGTTCCAAAGTTTATATACCACTCCTGTAGTTGGTAATACGAGACTTTCTTCATGAAGTTTAATAGTTGATGATATTGAGGCCTCATTATCTCTTGTAAGTTCTAATTCAAACCGATCTGCTTCCATCTCCGTATATCTGGAATAGGCATTGGACACTGGTGTAGCCACAAACATAAATATATTCACAAGCAATATTATAAGAGGAAGGGATGCTACATCATGAAGCTTAGTAAATCCAAATACCCCTCCAGATTTATCTAATATCCAAATTGCACTTTTATTAATTAAATAAAGAATTAATATAAAGGAAGCTCCTGCGAAGATTATTGCCTTCCACACATGTCCCATTAGGTAGTGACCCATTTCATGAGCTACAATACACAATACTTCCCTTTGATTAAGGTTTTTAATTGTTGTATCCCAAAGCACTATTCGTTTAGTGTTAAGTACTCCTGTCATATAAGCATTCATTTCTTTTGTATCTACACTCTTATTTATCTGATAAACTTTACAATTCTCAATAGTTGTTTTACCTATTTCATCATAAATTTTCTGCTCCAGCACTGTATCCTGCATCTTTTCATATTTATTGAAAAGAGGATCAATATATACTGGCGAAATAAAAGTTACAAAAAATATTATTGGAATTATAAGTATTCCTAACTGCAGCCACCAATAGTCTGGCGACTTCTTAATGAGTAAATAAGGAATCCAGATAAATAGCGCACCTGATAGTATTCCAATGGCATAAGTCTTAAAAAAATCACTAATCCATTTTCCCAAGATTTGATTAGAAAGACTATACTCATGTTTAAGCACATAACTGCTGTAATAATCTAAGGGCATTGTTAATAATGCACTTATGGTGTAAAACACAATGAAATACAATATGATAGTAGTCAGAAACATGCTACTTTTACTTTGCGCCCAGTTTCTTATAGAACTTGAGAATCCAGAAAATATGAATACAGCTGGAATAATCATACTTAAGATTATTCTTGTAACCCATACCGCTACTTTTCTCTGTTGATATTCTATAGCCTTCTCTGATGGCTTGGCAATCTGATTATAGCTGCCAGTATCCTTCCTATACTCTGATGAATATGTATAGTTTTGAACTAAATTTTTATTATTTTGCTCTTCAGTAATTTTTACACTAAATAAAAATCCAATCATTAAACATATAAATATAATTATTGATACCGTAAGTTCTTTCTTCATTATTACCCCCGTAAATGTCCTTGCTAATATATTTTTAATATATGCTAGTTATCTTTTCTTTATCCTTATCATTCTCTCATATTTTATATATTATCATATTTTAAATATGAAACTCCTTCTCCTATTGTCGAATGAATAAACGATCATCTCAAAATCAGCACGCTGTGTAAGTGATCATCTAAAAATCAGAGATTTCGGATGCCTACTTAAGATTTTGGATGCCTGCTTAGGCTTAAAATTAGTAACAGTATAGAAGCTGTACAGTTATGAATACCATTAATAATCTGAGCACCAAAGAAAAGTACCTATATAGACTTTCAGTTTTATTGCTCTATATATAAAGAATGTTATATAGTAAAATGAAGATACTAAAATTAATTGGCACTGCAATTATTAATTATATATTATGTAAATTTAAAACACTTTGGAGGTGCTTAAAATATGTCATTGAAAAATAATATAGAAACTGCAACATTATCTCTCGGATGATTCTGGGGGCCAGATGCCAAGTTTGGACATTTAAATGGAGTAATATCTACAAGAGTTGGTTACTGCGGAGGAAAAAAATTAAATCCAACTTATCGTGATTTAGTGGATCACACCGAAACAATACAAATAGATTTTGATATAAATAAGCTTTCTTATAAAGAAATACTGAACATGTTTTGGAAAAATCATAACTCTACTAGACAGCCTTATTCTACACAGTATAAATCTACTATATTTTACGCTAATGAACTCCAAAAATCTATGGCTTTAGATATGAAAAAGGATTGGGAAAATGATTTGAAAACTAAAATTTATACAGAAATCCTGCCTCTGTCTACATTTTATTATGCAGAACTGTACCATCAAAAATATTACTTACAGCTTGAAACTGCATTAGCTATGGAAATTAGAAACAAATATACTTCAGCTAAGGAATTTATAAATTCTACAGAGGCTGCTCGCTTAAACTCTTATATTGCTGGTTACGGAACTGTTGAGGACATAAAGGATTCTGCAGCAAAGTTTAACTGGGATAACTCTACTGAAAAACTTATTTTATTAAATAATAAATCCTCAGATAGCATTCTTAATTGTTAATCTAAAATAACTTATTGTAAGTATAGAATCCATTAAATAAAAGTGACCTTAAAAGTATATTTCAGGTCACTTTTATCTAAAATTTAATATTCACTCTAAGATCTGATTTTTTATAAGCAGGATTCTTGGCTTCAGTGGGATAAAATAAGTTTCTTAATTTATTTTGTTACATCTCCTTCTTTTGCTTTCTCATTTTTCTTTAATGAACCTTTGTTTAGGAAATCCATAACTTTTACACCTGTCAATGCCTCTACTGCCTCAGGAAGCTGTGCCATAATATCAGTAACATAACCAGTGACTTTTGAAGCACCTTTTCCTTCCCCTGTACCGCTATCAACAATAACAATCTTTTCAGTTTTAGATAATGGTTCAGAAATAGCCTTTGCAATTTCAGGTAATTTTTCTATAATCATTTGGGCCATAGCAGCATCATTGTATAATTTAAATGCTTCTGCTTTTTTCATCATGGCCTCTGCTTCTGCTTTACCTTTTTCTCTGATTATATCTACTTCTGCCATACCTTGAAGTTTTAAAGCATCTGCCTTTGCCTTACCTTCTAATTCAATTGATCTTGCTCTTGCTTCTGCATCCGCAATTTCCTTATATCTAACTGCATCTGCTGTTTGAACCTGTTTATATTTATCCGCTTCTGCTTGTTTCTTAACTGTAGCTTCAAGTTCTCTCTCTTTTCTAGCAGCCTCTTTTTCAGCAAGTTCAATCTCTTTTTCCTTTTTAGTAATTTCTACCTGAACTGTAGCATCTGCAAGCTCCTTTTCCTTCTGCTTTTTAGTAATCTCTACCTGCATCTGTGTTTCAGTTACTTCCTTCTTAACCTTATTAGATTCAATTTCATATGCAAGGTCTGATATAGCTTTGGCTTGCTCTTGCTCTTTTCTATACGCTTGTACTTTTAATTCCTTTTGTTTTACAGATTCAGCAATTTGAGTTTCTGATAAAATTCTAGCGGCCTCTCCTTCTCTAACTGCATCTGAGGTTTTAATTTTTGTTTCTTTTGCAGCTTCAGCTTCTGCTATTTGAGCATCTCTTTTAACTGCTGCAATTCTTGGCTTACCAAGCGCTTCTAGATAGCCGTTTTTATCTGAAATATCTTTAATAGTTAAAACCTTTAACTCAAGTCCCATTTGTGCAAGGTCAATTGCCGCAACTTCCTGAACGTGAGATGCAAACATTTCTCTATCTTTATATATTTCTTCTACTGTCATTTTTGAAACAATTTCTCTAAGCTTACCTTCTAGAACATTCTTTGTTGTGTGTATAATAACTTGAAGAGTATGCTGCATTCCATTTGATGTATTAAATTGCTCTGCAGCAGACAAAATTGAATTAGTATCCGACTTTACCTTTACAACAGCAACTCCATCTGCTGCGATTCCCACTCCTTGCCCGGTTAAAGCACCATCAATACTTATTTCAATCTCCATATTTTCTAATGATATTTTGTCTGTTCTTTCTAACATTGGTATTACAAATCCACCACCACCAGTGATGACTCTCTTTTTAAGACCTGTAACAACCAATGCTTTATCCTGAGGCACTCTTTTCCACATGGAGAAAACCCCCAGCGCTAGAAGTATAATGACCCCCACAATTATTGCAGGAACAATCATAATCGACATGTTTAACATATTCCTCTCCCCTTCTTTATTATATTTTTTATTTAATAAAATTTAATTTATTCATTTAAAGGTTGGACATAAAATACATTATTTTTAATTTCATATATAATTACTTCTTCTCCCTGTAATATTGATTTTTTACCAATATGCTGTGCAGGAGCATTATATTTATTTCCGTTGACAATATATGATATAACCCCAAATCCATTTTCTAATATTGGAGATATAACTGTAGCTTTCATCCCTATAAGCTTATCCTGAGAAACTGCACTTGTATTTTGTGCTTTATATAGAGGTACCACTATAAATTTATATAATACAAATGAAATCATAAGACCCAGCGCAAGTGCCAGTAGGAATGTGAACATTTCGTTTAGCCCATAGTGATTACCCATAATCCCAACACCACCAAATATAGTGATAAATGAAACTATAGTTATAGGTTTTAGTGGAAAAACCGTGAGTGTATGCCCTGAACCTTGAGTATCAATATGAGTGTCAACATGTGTATCAATATGACCCCCAATGTGAATAAAATCAAACAAACCGCCTAATAAAAATGTTACCAAGGTATATATAACCCCTACCCAAAAAACAATAGTGTATACATGTTCCATAAAAATCCTCCTTCATACCTTATGTACAACATTTTTAGTCTTATTTCAGGATTATACTGATTGTTACATAATATATATTTACTAAATGGCCATATAGATTATCAGTACATTTGCTAATTACAATACATAATACGTTATTTAATAACTTATTATGTATTATACCTTATTATACCACGTATTACAGTTAAATCAAATCTTTAATAGGTTATATTAGGCAATCTATATAAGCAAACAATTAAATATTAGAATTAAGTTGTGTTTTCTAACTTACGCTCACTAATGCTAAATATCACTCCCTAAATTATATTTATCAGCATTAAGAATAAAATAAGCTAAAAACCCAGCTGTATCTGTACACTAAACAGCTGAGTTTTTCTTTTCTTAAAATAAATTACAGATTGAATGAAACTAATAATATCAAGCCACTTTATAGGTTTATTCTTATAATTTACTTTAATTACTCTAAAAACTATAAGTAGTGTCATGACTAGAAAAGCACTTAAAAATCTAAAGGAAAGAAGGGCTATAGGATCAGCTACACTTAATGCTCTCTTTGAAAATAGAAAGCTTAATCCAAAAATAAAATTCATTGCTAAGTATAATCTAAGTCTTGAATAGCATGAGGATTTTTAATAGTTTTAACCTATCATTCCATAAAGCATTTTAGTTGCTACAGCTAGAGACATAGTAACAAAGATTGGTTTTATAAGTTTTGCGCCCTTATTTAAAGCAACCTTTGTCCCTAATTTTGCTCCTATTATCATAAATAAGGCTACTGGTATGCCTATTTTATAATCAATTTGTCCTCGTAGTGCAAACATACCTAAAGATGCAATATTACTTACAAAGTTTAAAACTTTTCCGTTTCCACCAGCACGAGTAAAATCAAAAGAAAATATGCTTATAAGTCCGAATATTAAGAATGAACCTGTACCAGGGCCGAAAAAACCATCATAGAAACCTAATAATAATGCAAGGATCATTCCAAGTAAAATATTCTTTTTAGTAAGACCTTGAAAGTTATCTTCAGTTCCTATGTTCTTTGAAAATAGGCTATAAATGCTGACAAGTAGTAGAAGTACCAGTACTATGGTATTGAGGTACTTTGCATTGATATTAAGAACAGTATTTACACCTAAAACGGCACCTACAAATGTAAAGGGAGCTAAAAACTTTATAAGCTTAAAATCTACCTTACCAGATTGAGCAAATTTAATAGAACTTGTGAAGGAAGCACAGGAAGAAGAAAACTTGTTTGTCCCTAATGCTAAATGAGGAGGAATACCTGCCATTAAGAATGCAGGCATACTTATAATTCCGCCGCCGCCAGCTATAGAATCTACAAATGCAGCACAAAATCCAGCTACACATAAAAATATTAAGTTATTGATCAAGAATATACACTCCTTTAATAATTATATTAATCTTCATATCTTAACCATATTTTTCGGATTACAACTTTTCTTAGTTTGATTACAATTGAGATATCTCCATTGTTACTTTTAAGAATTTATCAATATCCGCAGTTGAATTACAATGCAATGGTGCAACTCTAATAGCACCATCTAAATTGAAAGATTCAAGCATTCTCTTTGAATATGGGCTAGAAATCAATCTGTCATATACAATGACGCCTCTTTTTTCATATTCTCTAACTGCTTGTGTGTAGCCTATATTATCAAATCCAATTGCAATTATAAAATCTCTTTTTGTAAGATCTTCGTAATCAAAGAATACTTTAACGCCTTTCATATGTCTAAGTCCAGTAATTTCATTAGTGCCGCTAAGTATCCTATCCATTAAGGCTCTTTCTTGTAGTGCAATTTTTGTCATACCACAAGCAAATAATTCACGTCTGTCACTACTACCAATAAATTTGCTGCCAATCCAACATATATAGTTTACTATTTCAGTAACTACAGCAAATTGTGATGGAGCTGGACTACCTAGTTCCCATACATCAGCTTCTTTAGAAATTAATTTATGATGTGGAAGTTCTGCTACTCTCTCAGATAACCAAGCAATTCCTAATCCTCTACAACCAAAGAACTTGTACGGAGCAAAGCTAATAGCATCAACGGGAGTTTTTTGGAGATCTATTAAAGCATGTGGGGCATGCTGTACTGCATCTACAATAATATATAAATCAGGTTTAATTTTACGAGCTTTTTTTATTATATTCTCAATATCATAGATAGCACCTGAAATGTTTGATGCATACATTACACTTAATAGGCATGTATCTTTATCTATTAATTTAATAATTTCATCAACATCTACTTCACCTGTGACAGGGTTGCTTTTTGCCACTCTAAGTTCCTTGTTTAATTTTTTAGAATAATACTCTATTGAGTCATATGATGAAGGATGTTCCAGTATAGATGTTACCATATTTGTACCATTAATATTTTCAGCAATAGCTCGTACTATGTCAAACATAGCTTGAGAAGCTGTTAGTGATGTAAAAATACTACCACCTTTTGCATTGAAAATAGTTCTTACGTCATTAATTCCATCTTCTAGAACTTTTTGTAAATATAATGCCGTTTTATGAATAGGCCCCGGATAATCTGGAATAGCATCAATTTTGGTAAATTGTTCTACTGCTTTTTTAAGTCTCAAAGAGCCTCCAGCATTGCCGAAGAAAAGCCTTTCACCAATATTAGGGTCAGTATCTACATAGTAAAAACGTTCCTTAATTTCTTTTAATAGTACATTTGAAAATAATTCTCCATTTTTTATGTTACTCATTTTATACATCTCCTTTTAAAGCATTGATACTTTATTTGATTGTATCATGACGAAGTGATATAATCTAATTCATATATTTATATAATTGTTATATAAATTTAATTATAGGTAGGGATAGTAAAATGTTTCAAGGAATGGACTATGTATACGAAGTTTATAAAGAAGGTAGCTTTTCAAAAGCTGCAAAAAATCTTTATATCAGTCAACCGGCACTAAGTGCATATATCAAAAAAATAGAAACAGACCTAGGAGTTCCTTTGTTTGATAGAAGTACCACACCAATACATTTAACTGAACCAGGTGAAATGTATATAAAGGCTATCCTTCAGGTCAAAGCCATTGAAAATAATCTTGAACAGTACTTTCAAGATATAATGAATCTAAAAACAGGAAAAGTTTCTATTGGTGGTTCAAATTTCTTTTGTTCTTATGTGCTTCCTGATATAATAGCAGAGTTTAAAAAACGACAACCAGGTATAACTGTAGACTTATCTGAAGTCAATTCTCTTGGTTTAAAGGAAGAATTAATGAAGGAAACAATTGATTTAGGAATAGAGTGTTGTTCTTTAGATACAAAGCACTTTGAAAATCACGTAATTGGCAGAGAAAATATTATTTTAGCGGTGCCAGGAAATTATAAAATCAACGATGAATTAATCGCCTATCGCTTATCCTTTCAGGATATAGCAGATAATAAACATCTGTCCCCTGACTTTCCATCCATACAATTAAACAAATTTGCAAATGAGCCCTTTATTATACTTAAAAAAGGTAATGATATGTATACACGTAGTATGAAATTATGTCAAAAATCTGGATTTGTACCCAAAGCGGCAATGTATATAGACCAATTAATGACATCTTACCATATTGCTTGCAAAGGTATGGGAATTGCATTCATACGAGATTCTTTAGTAAACCATGTGAACTTTAATCAAGATATTTGTTTCTATAAACTAGCGGACGAGCTTTCTAGTAGAGAGCTAGTTTTGATACGAAAAAAGAATCGATATTTATCTAGAAGTGTTGATGCATTCATAAATTCGGTTACATCTTTTTTTTCAAGTTAATGGTTTGGGGAAACTTTATGTACTCTTTGTTTAATTTACCAGTTTTATTTACTAAACAAACGACTTAACTTTGCAAATAAAAAAAATATATTGAGATTGTAATATGAACGAATGTTTAATTTACAATCTCAATATATTCAAATTGTTGCTTCTAATGTAATTGTCATAATTTAATTAGGAAATTTAAGATTGATTATTTATCCGATGACTTACCCGCTCTAATACTCCCTCGCACTCTGTGAAAGCGATTCACACAAAATCATAGATTTGGGTTCTCTGCTTTTCTCAAAGTGGGAGTAAAGAGCGGCTATGTCCCTGGATAACGACTTCTAAGCTTCAGATGGAGTCAAAACTCTACCTGAAGCCAAGAATTCTGTTTATGAAAAGAACCTCAACTTAAGCTTCTCTCACGCTCATACAAGCAAATAGTTTTGATTATGAAACTTGTTCAAATTGTAAACTATATAAAGAAGCATATATACCCTTCTTATGCATAAGCTGTTCATGAGTTCCTGATTCTCTAATGCCATCCTCTGTCAATACTAATATCTCATCCGCATTTTTTATAGTACTTAATCTATGGGCTATAACAATAGTAGTTCTATTTTTTGAAAGCTCTTCTAAGGATTTTTGAATGTATTTTTCGCTCTCATTGTCAAGCGCAGATGTTGCTTCATCAAGAATTAAAATTGGTGGATTTTTAAGAAATGCTCTAGCAATAGATATTCTTTGCTTTTGTCCACCAGAGAGTTTAACCCCTCTTTCTCCAACAAAAGTATCATACCCATCTTCTAAATTCAATATAAACTCATGAGCATTTGCCTTCTTAGCTGCTTCAATTATTTCTTTATCTGATGCGCCCGGTTTTCCGTATGCAATATTTTCTTTTATAGTACCTGAAAACATATATACATCCTGTTGTACAATGCCTATAACCTTTCTTAGAGATTTTAATTTTATATCTCTAATATCTTTTCCATCTATTTTTATAGAACCACTATCTATTTCATAAAATCTAGGTATAAGGCTACAGAAGGTAGTTTTACCACCTCCTGATGGTCCTACTAGCGCAACATTTCTTCCTGCATTAACTTTTATATTTACATTATTTAATATTGTACTTTTATCATCATAGCTGAAGGATACATCATTAAATTCTATTTCACCCTTAATTTCTTTTAACTCTATGGCATTAGGCTTATCCATTATATCTGGTACAGTATTAATTATTTCTAAAAATCTGTCAAAACCAGTAATACCTTTTTGAAACTGCTCTGTAAAATTCACTAGTTTGTCTATAGGATTTAAAAATATGTTTATATACAAAATATATATAACTAAGTCTGATACCTTTGCTTCTCCCATACTAATGAATATTCCACCTAATAATATAACAGTAAGATATAAAACACCTTGAAAGAAGCCATTTCCACTAAAGAATTTTCCCATAATGAAATATCCTGCTTCTTTTGTTTCTAAGAACTCCATGTTTCCTTTTTTAAACTTACTATTTTCAACTTCTTCATTTGAAAATGATTTTACTACTCTAATACCAGAAAGACTATCTTGAATTTGAGCATTAACATTTGCTATCTTCTGTCTATTTTTCATAAAGATAAACTTCATTTTTTTATTATAGAAGTATGAGAAATATAACATAACCATAGTTAAAAAGAATAAAGCTGAAGTAATCTTAACATTTATGTTCATAAGTATTATAAATGAGCCTAATATTTTAATTATAGAAATAAATAAATCTTCTGGACCATGATGCGCTAATTCCGATATATCAAAAAGGTCGGTAATTATTCTAGACATTAACTTACCTGTATTATTGTTATCATAATATGAAAAAGATAACTTTTGAAGATGATTAAAAATATCACTTCTCATATCCGCTTCCATCTTAGCTCCCATTATATGTCCCCATGAAGTTATATAATATTGGCAAAAATATCTTATTATATACATCGCAAGCAGAGCAACTCCAATTAGAACTACAAATTTAATTATTTGATCACTAGTTTTATTTGTATATACATCATTTAGCATATATCTTACTATCATTGGAAATGCAAGATCGATTGCTGAAAGTGTAAGAGCACAAAACATGTCCATAAAAAACATATTTTTATAAGGCTTATAGTATCCTATAAACTTCTTTAAAGTATCCATTTATGTCCCTCCTTTAATTCACCAATATGGTTCTTACAAGACCATATTGATATCTGTTTTTTATAAGGAATTAACCAGAAAGTTAACTTTCGGCTTTTTACCTCTATGTAATAAAATAAAGTTATCACGATATATGATAATATTCAATAGCAAAACAATTTTCCAAAAATTTTTGCTTCTATATAATTCTAAAACCAGACTGTCGGAACACTACTTGAAACCACTTCTACAGGGGGGAGAGTGAATTTTAAGCAATGTGGTTTTAGATTACATAGAAGCAATAAAATCAAACAGAATATTTGATTAAGATAATAGCAATTCAATAATACATATTGATATTAAACAAAAAACAATATAATAGTAACGCTAAATATGTCACCAATACCATGTATTTTTATTGTATTACTTAATCATTCATAAATCAATGGAGTTTTTGCATATTTTTATCAATATTATAAGAAAAATGAATTATTATATACTTCTTTTTATAAAAATAGTCACAAAAATTTAAAAATTTCATAAATCTTTTTAAATTTTTGTGACTTATATTAATTTTTTTATTTAAACTATTCTTATAAAGTATAATACATTTCATATTGTGCTATTTTGTCTTGTGTAAATCCAATATGATTTGCAAATCCTTGAATAGATGAATTATTTGGGAATCCTAATGTAACCTTAGATAAATTTAAAATTTTAGTTCCTTCTAATATTAACTCTTTTGCAATACCCTTATTTCTAAAAGAATTATTCACCCACAGAAAATTTATTCTGCTGTTTTTATTCATACTTATAACTCCAACTAATCTATTTTCAGCACATGCAGCTAAAGTCAATTGATCTTCTAACTTCTCTAAATAGTCTACATCATTTTGCCAGTTAATATGCACATCCAATATTTTTTCTCGTATAATTTTTAATCCAGCAGTATCCATAGGTTTTATACTTAAATTTAATTCACTACTCTTCTGTATTTTATTTATATCGTTTAATGTGTAAAAACTTTGGTCATATATTTTTTCATAATTTAACCTTTTATAAAAGTTTATAGCTCTATCATTTCCTACAATAACCTCTAAAAACAACTGCTTGCAGCCTTGCTTAATTGCCTCTTCTTTATGAAGCTCCATTAATTTTTGACTTATACCTAATCCTCTATACTCCTGATGAATTGCTAATGCACCACATCTCATTGTCTTTATACCTTCATAATTTTTAACTCCCCCAAGGACTACACCAACAGGTTTATCATCATCTAATGCAATAAAGGATAGATCTAAGCTATTTCCCTCTGGTCCGAAAAACCTTTTTACAAAAAACTCCTGTGGCATTTGTATCTTAATTATATAATCTTCAAATCCATCGTTAAAAGCCTTAAAAACTAAATCAATATCTACTTCTGAGCATTTTTTATAAATTATCATATTCATTTCCCCCAATAAGTTTTTTTAATATCATATCAATATGGTTTTGTATTATGGATTCTGTAAGAGGAATTCCCATAACACTATTGAAAAACCCAATTCCATCTGTTGATGACAGTATAATGTAGATCATTGAATCAATATCCAATCTAGAATTAAATTCCCCGTCGTCAACTCCCTGTTTCAGTATATTTTTTAAGTCATTATGAAATAATACATATCTTTTTTGTTGCCACTAAGGTCTCTGGATTTCTTGAAACTACTGACCAAAATTCAAAGGTAAACCTGGCATTCAACAATGTATCTTCGTCAAATAGTCCACCTAAAATCCACTGAATATAGTTCTTCACTTTCTCAGTACTTGTAGTAGATTTTTCGAAGTTCTCTATCAATCTATGCCTTTTATTAAACCTATCTTCAGCAATTGCTAAAAATATCTCTTCCTTACTCTTAAAGTAATTATATATTCCCCCTTTGCTCATTCCTGTAGCTTTTACGATATCCTCCATTGAGGTTTCCACAAAGCCTTTTTGCGAAAACAATTTCATGGCATTACCAATTATATAGCTTTTTTTCTGTGTTTTAGATTCTTCACTTATTTTAGGAGACATAACAAACCTCCAAAACCGACTAGACGGTTTTTTATTTTATAATATCATTTTATATTTAAAATATCAATATTTATTCTAAAATTATTAACAGTGCATAAGATGTACAACTATAAATACCGCTAATAGGTCAATCTCTTGAATTGTTTATCTATAATAAAAAACAATTTACAATATTTAATTGCAAATTGTTTTTTTAAAAGTTATTTACTTTTAAATAATTTTAAATACTCTCCATATCCCTTTTCTTCAAGTTCACTTAAAGGAATAAATCTTAATGCAGCGCTATTTATACAATATCTAAGACCACCTTTATCCTGTGGGCCGTCATTAAATACATGACCTAAATGAGAATCAGCATTTTTACTCCTAACCTCTATGCGGTGCATATTATGGCTGAAATCCGCCTTTTCTTTTATATTTTGTTTTTCTAGTGGTTTGACAAAACTAGGCCACCCACAGCCTGAATCAAATTTATCTAGTGAACTAAAAAGAGGCTCACCAGATACTACATCTATATATAGTCCTGCTTCTTTGTGATTCCAGAATTCATTTTCAAAAGGTCTTTCAGTGGCATTTTCCTGAGTTACTTTATATTGAATAGTGCTCAATTTTTTTAATAATTCTTCCTTGTTAGGTTTTGAAAATTCATCTTTCTTCATCTATTATCACTCCTTTAGTATTAGCTTATCTAAAGTTGATAATATAATTCAAGCTGTACTTTAAAATGTTTTAGCTAAATAATTAAAAATAGCCTTCACATCTGCACTAATTTCAATTACCCCTTCCATTATAGGTGTGGCTTCAGTCGACGCTGCTAGTACTGCTTGGCGGTATACAGGTCTATTCTCCTGCTTTTCTTCTATTATTCTAATTGGAGTATTGTTAACAATAACATTTAACGTCTCTCCAAGTTCTCTTGCTTTTTCTAAAGCATTCCTTACAGCAATTTTTAATGCTTGAGTATAGTATTTTTCTGGATTGTCGATAGTAAAAGTAATGCTATTTACAACATTAGCTCCACTAGCCACGGCTACATCAATGATTTCACCAATTCTGCTTAAGTCTCTTAGTGTAACTCTAAATGTATTCGTAATTTTATATGTTCTAAATACCTGCTTTCCTTCAATGTAATCATATTCTGGAGTTATGGTATAATTTTCAGTTTTTATATCCCTTTCTTGGATGCCCATTCTTCTAAGTGTATCTAATATTCTGTTGGCTTTTTCGATGCTTTGTGCTTGAGCTACTTTTAAATCTTTATTTTCTACTATAACTCCTATGCTAGCTATTGCTATATCTGGTTTAACCTTTATATTACCCCTTCCATATACAGTCATAAGATTATTTTTAACATTTGTATTTGGATATCTCAAGTACGGATAATTATAGAAATATCTTTGCATAATAAATCCCTCCTAAATATAAGTTTTATAACTATATATATTAGGAAAGTGATTTTTTAATTCACATAACTTAGCATTCCAGAAATATGAGATGTTGTATAAATTATGTTATAATAAATACACACTTGTCACAGGTATTAATAAAAGAATTAAGGTGAAGTATTATGAATATTGAAAAGCTTATTGAACAACTTGGAAAAACCTTTGGAAAAATTATTTTTAATAAAAGAGAAAAGTGTAGTGAAAAGGTTAATATTCACCAAATGAGTTCAGTAGATATATTTAAAATAATCTTTAACAAGTTATTTCATGATGGAAATTATAATAAAGCAGAAGATTTAATTTTTGATGAATTAAAAAAGAATAACTCCCCTGAAGTATATGAAATCGCAATCGAGTTTTATAACTCACTGCTCAAAAAGAGTGATGAAGAATTAAATAAAGGCGATTTTCCAAGAAAAGAAATTTATCGAGGGTTAGATGATATACAAAAGTTTAAAACGGATTTATAGTTTTACTTATTTAAATATTTGTACTTTCCTTTTCTGTCTTTAACGGAACCCCTCTATACAAATAATCAACCTATTAGTTAGGCTTACATATATGTGTAAGCTTAAAGTTTCACTTATGCTTATTTATATGAATATAATGAATAATAACTATTTTTGTAAGAGGTAATACTGTAATGCTGAATTCAAAATCATTAAAAGCAGTGAATACTTATTTAAATTGCAAAGAAGATCAACCTAATAATGCTATAAATACATTGCAAGGTGTTGTTACCTTATTCAAAGAATCCATCAATGAGTTTGGTGCTGCTTCCCCTGAAGATGCTGTAGACATATGGGCTAAAGGTGTAAAAATAAGAAATGGCGCCTTACAATATGCTGTGCTTAGTAAAAGTCTAAAAGCTAAAATGGAGGATTCTCTTAATAATACAAGCTGGATAACTGGTGCTTCTAGTCCATGGATAGAAAGTTATAAGGTAACCGAGTACAAAAAAATCAACTACATCACATATAAAGCAGTAATAAATTTTCATCTAATGACTGCTAAACTTGACGCTGGATATGTAAGTGCTGAATTAACTATCGAAAAGTCCGGTAAACATTGGGTAATATCGAAAATTAAATAGCATTTAATTTTTCTATAGGGCTCAAAGGCCGAGAATTGACTTACACCCCGGGCTATGTTTCCAAGCTTCAGTCCGTTAAAAACTTTTAGTCAGTCTAAAGCTTAAGCAGATATCCCAAATCTTTGATTTGGTGATAGTCGCTTACACAGAGTGCGTGTTTTAGACGACCTAAGAACTTAGATAAACTCGCTACACTCAGTCGGACCAACTTATCAATTAGCATTGATAAGTCGCTCGTGAAAAGCCATTTAGGCTTTTCACCAGTATCTAAGATTCTAAGGTTGTCTTAAAACACTTCACTAAGACTGACACAAAGTTTTTAAATCTACCTTCAGCTTTGGAAACATAGCCCTTTGTGTAAGTCAATTTTCTACCTTTTATACCTATAAATAGATTTAATGTTTGTCTTAAACACCTGTTTTTCATTTTAATGTCTAATATGTAAATTTAAGACCTTTGGTAAATTCCCATAATGGATTTTTTATCCCTTAATCCCATTAATCCTATATGGAATTACTCCTCGAATACTGTTACAATAACACTTGCAAGTAAGCCGAATCTCCATTTGGAGTACGGGGGATTTAATTTTAGGGGTGAATCTTTTAGATTTAAAAGTAGGGTGCCTCAACCCGAACCCGTCAGCTAACCTCGGAGGCAAAAGAGGAGGAAAAGTATGTTTAAATCAAAAAATTTAAAAGCTTTGTTGCTAACTTTATCATTATCACTTTTATCTGCTAAATCTGTACATGCTGCTAGTTATACTGTTACCTATGGTGATTCATTATATCAAATAGGTAAACTATTTAACACAACTTCTAACATAATAATGCAAAATAATGGACTTTCAAGCAACGCTATTTACCCAGGGCAGGTATTAAACGTTTCTGCAAAAACTTATACTGTACAAGCTGATGACAGCCTTTACTTAATAGCACAAAAATATGGTGTTTCATTGTCCTCTTTAAGACAGGCTAACAATAAATGGGACAACCTAATTTACCCTGGTCAATCATTAAATATACCAGGAACTGCATCAAGTACCGTGACTCAACCATCAAGCCCTGCAGTGTCTAAACCTGTAATCTCATATACTGCTAGTGACGTTGATCTTTTGGCAAGATTAATTACTGCCGAAGCTCAAGGTGCACCATATACTGCCAAGGTAGCTGTTGGTTCTGTTGTAATAAACAGAGTTCAAGATTCTCGTTTCCCTAAGAGCATAAGCGATGTAATATACCAAAAAGATGGCGGTTATTATCAGTTCTCACCTGTTTTAAACGGATGGATTAATAAACCTGCTACTCAAGACTCAATAAAGGCAGCTTATGAGGCTCTAAATGGTGCAGACCCAACTAATGGTGCTTTATACTATTTTGATGATAGTACAACAAACTCATGGCTTTGGTCAAAAACTGTAGCATTAAGAGTAGATAATATGGTATTCTCTTACTATAATTAAGCATAATACAAATTAGTATATATTGTAAAACAAAAAGGTTGCTGTTCATACAGTAACCTTTTTATTTTGCTTGTATTTAGTCTCTATGTCTATATTAATTTTTATCCTCCAAAAACCTCTAGGAGTTGTTTTGTATAGACATCTCTGTCTTTGCTAAACAAATCCTTCCTACTACATCTATCAACAATTACACCGTTTTTCATTACCATCATTTTTTGACACATAAAATTAACTGCACTCAAATCATGAGAAATGAAAAAATAAGAAAGTCCCAAATCCTGTTGAAGGTCTTTTAATAAGTTTAATATTCTTGCTTGTATAGATACATCAAGACTAGCAGTAGGTTCATCTAATATAATAAGTGATGGTTCAACACTTAGAGCACGAGCAATAGTAATTCTTTGTTTCTGTCCTCCACTAAGCTCATGAGGATAGCAATCTAAATATCTTGAAGGTATTTGTACCATATCAAGAAGTACTTCTGCTGACTTTCTTCTATTATTTCTTATACCTTTTAGGAATGAAGGATTTATATCCTTTTGACAATCCAATGGTTCCATTAATGAATCTAAAATTTTTAACTTAGAATTCATTGAAGAAGCTGGGTTTTGAAATACAGCTTGCATCCTTTTTGTTTTTCTTTCAAATCATTTTTTTCCATATTATGAAGTAATTCTCCATTTAACCATACTTCTCCTTTATCTATATTTTGGGGCATAAGAATACATCTTCCAAGGGTACTTTTACCACTACCGCTTTCACCTACCAAACCGAGACATTCACCTTTTTTCATTGTAAAGGACACTTCATTTACAGCTACATGACCATTAAGATATTTTTTTACAACTCCGTTTACTACTAATAGATTTCCTTCTACTTTATCTTTTAAATTCACAATGTTCTCCATATACTTGTTCTCCTTTTTTAAGACCTATACAACACTATACTCATCTGTTACCTTTAGACGTTCTGGTACATGTCTCATAGGAGGGATTGAAGCAAACAGATTTTTAGTATAACTATGTTTAGGGTTAGCTATTATTGTATCTTTACTGCCTATTTCAATTATCTTACCATTATGCATAATAGCTATTCTTGTTGCATAGTTCTTTACACATCTTAAATCGTGGGTTATAAATAGCAATGCACAATTTGTTTTTTTCTTTATCTCCATCAGTAACCTTAATACTTTTACCGCAGTAACTGCATCAAGTGCAGTAGTAGGTTCATCGGCTATCAAAATTTTAGGCTTAAGTATAACTGCTTGTGCAATAGCTGCTCTTTGTAACTGCCCTCCACTTAATTGGAAGGGATAGCTGTTATACACTCTTTTTTCATTCAAACCTACATTATTTAAGGCTTCCATAATCATACTTGTTCTTTCTTCTTTTGCATTTCCACATGGCATTTTATCATTTCATCAATCTGCTTCCCAATCTTTATGAAAGGAGTAAATGCATTTTGATAATCTTGAAATATATACGCAATCTCTTTTCCTCTAATCTTTCTAAGCTCTTCATCACCTAAATCTCTTATGTTTATTCCACCAATATTAATTTCGCCTGAAACTAATTCTAAGTCTTTAGGTAATAACAATCCTATAGAAGTTGCAGTTATGCTTTTACCACTTCCACTTTCACCAATTAAAGCAAACCATTCTCCAGATTCTATTGAGAGATTTATATTATCTATTATTGATCTTCCCTTTGAACGAATTACTAAATTACTTATATTAACAACAGACATAATGTCACCTCTTTTAACTTTTATTACTATATTGTTTGGCTATTGAATCTCCAAACAAGTTTGACGCAAGTACCACAATCATTATAGCCAGACCAGGTACAATCATTAAATGAGGAGCTATTTGAAAAAAATTTCTTCCTTCATTAAGCATAGAACCCCACTCTGGGTTTGGAGGCTGTACTCCTAGTCCAATATATGAAAGAGATGCAATCATAAGTATTATCTTTCCCATATCTATAGTAGCTACTGCCATAACATTTCCTAAAACATGAGGTATTAGGTGCTTACGCAGTATTGATATTGTACTCATACCGTTAAGCTTGGCCATAAAAATATAATCTTTCATTTTTTCAGACTGAACAGTACTTCTTACAATTCTTGCATAACGAACCCATTTTACAATTACTATAGCAAGAATTAGATTAAATGTACCTGAACCTAAGATTCCACTTAGTACTATCGCTAGTATGTAATCTGGAAATGCAAGAAAAGCATCTACAAATCTCATAATTATCCAATCTACTCTTCCACCAATATATCCAGATAGTAAGCCTATAGGAACTCCTATTAATATTGACAGCATCAATATTATAGTTCCTGTACCAACTGTCGTCCAAGCTCCTGCAAGTACTCGTGAAAACAAATCCCTTCCTAAATTATCTGTTCCCAGTATATGTTCAGCATTAGGCGGTTGCAATTTAATTGAAATATCTACTAAATTAGCATCATAGGGAGTAAATACCTTACCAATAATCACTGCTAATATTATAAGAATAAAAAAAACTCTTTTAAAATCAAATTTAAACTTCAACAGCTTCCACCTCCTTGGCGGATATAGAAGGATCAATATGATGGTACAGCATATCTACAATAACATTTATTAGAAATACAATTAAACCTGTAAATAAAATAAAGCCTTGTATTATAGAATAATCTCTAGCTGTTATAGAATCTATTGCTAATTTGCCTAGCCCAGGGTATGAGAAAAGAACCTCAATAACAACTGTTCCACCCATAAAACTTCCAATACTCATTCCAAAGAGAGTAATAAAAGGTATTAAACTTTTTCTAAAAATATGGAAAAAGAATATTCTTTTCTTTGTAATTCCCCTTGCGTAAGCAGCTCTAACAAAATCCTGCTCCATATTTTCGACTAGGCTTGCTTTTAGTAATCTAACATAAGGCGGTGCCATTGTTATTCCTAAAGTTAGAGAAGGCAGAACAATATGTTTTATCTCACCTATCCCCATTGAAGGCAATAAATTTAATTTAGTAGCAAAGATGTCTACGAGTAAAAATCCAAGCCAAAAGCCTGGTATTGATGCCCCTACAGCATTAAGCAGTTTAATCACTTTATCTACTACACCATTTCTATAAAAGGCAGAGACTACTCCTAGCGGAATTGATATAACTAGCATTACTAAAGTAGAACCTAAGGCTAGGATAACTGTATTTAAAAATGAGTGCCCTATTTGACTAGTAACGGATTTTCCTGTTATTATAGAGTTTCCCAAATTAAACTGAACAACGTTCTTTAACCAATCATAATATTGAACTAGCATAGGTTTATTAAGTCCTAATTTTTCACGTAATTGTTCTATATCTTGGTTAGAAGCAGCTAAATCCTGTGTTCCTAATATGTTCATTACAGGGTCTCCCGGTGCTAATTTTATAATCATAAAGCTAAAGAAGGAAAGAAGAAAAAGAAATAATAAAATTTTGCCAAATTGTTTACTTAATCTATTCATACTTTATTTCACATCCAAATCCTTAGTTATCATATAAAATTCACTTGGCGATGTTTTCCAATTAACAACACGTTTGTTATATGCTGCAGTTGCAGTTGGATATACAATATATGAGTTATATGTGTTTTCATTTATTATTGCAGTAGCCTCTCTAGCAAGATTAGTTCTTTTTTTATCATCTGTGCAGCTGTTAAATTCATTAATTATAGCTACTAATTTACTATCATTTATGCCTCCGTGATTTAAAACGCCATTAGGCATAATTGAAGTATTTAAATAATATCCTGCATCACCTCTTGGTGCAGTAAGCATGGAATATACACAAAAATCCCAATCGTTATTATTCTTTAAATATTTGTCAACGTTTTCACCTTCAACTAAAACTATGTCCATTTCTAAGCCTATTTTTTTAGCGTTTGATTGAATAATTTGTGTTATTAATGGCAGTTCTGCTCGGGATGCATATGAAACTATCTTTAGTTTTAAGGGTTTACCATTATTAGACACTTTGCTATCAGCTACATTCAATCCTGCTTTTTTAAAATGCTCAAGTGCTTTATCTGCTCCAAATTCATTTTTCTTATAATCTATTGAAAAAGGAAGTGTTCCCATAAAAGGACCATATGCTTCAGTAGCTTCTCCTGACATTATGTTTTCCACAATTTCTTTTCTATTAATAAGAGAATCTAAACCTTTTCTAAAATCTAAGTTTGATAAGATTGGCTTTTTAACATTATATACTATCATGTCTGCACGTAATCCTGGTGTGCTATCAATTGAAAACTTTGGGTTTTTCTTAAGTTTATTTATAACTTCCACTGCTGGTTTATAAATTACATCTGCACTCCCTGATTCTAGAGCTTGAAACCTTGCATTTGAATCCTGATTAAATTCAAAACTTACTTTATCAAGCTTTACTTCTCCATCCCAATATTTATCATTCTTTACTAACTGTATTGACGAACCTGGTTTAAAGTTTTCAACCTTGAAAGCTCCTGTACCAATAGGTTTTGTATCTTTATTAGGAGCATTTACATCTATAATTGCTGTCTCAGGGTGAGCAAATTCTGATGGTAATGCTGCATTCGGTTTTTTTGTAACGATTTTTAAAATATTCCCATTAGCCTCCATAGATTCAATGTTTAATGTATTTGCAATACCTTGATTATCTTTAATACAATGTTCAATATTTGCCTTTACTATAGCAGCATCTAAAGAAGTTCCATTGTGAAAAGTTATACCCTTTCTAATTTTAAACTCCCAACTTTTTGCATCTTTGCTCTCCCAACTTTCAAGTAACCATGGCTTAAGAGTCAAGTCATTATCTATTTTTACAAGTGTTTCAACGATACCAGCTCTTATAGGCATATTCCCACATGCTTTCAAATGTGGATTTAGCGTATTAGTAGCATGTACATAAAGATATGTAATTTTTTTACCTTCTTTATTATTTACATTATTATTTACATTTTTTGAAGCACTGCACCCTAAAAAGGGTACTGTTATAAAAGATGTTATCAAAATAGCACTCATAATTTTTTTGATTTTCATAGTTTCTCCTCCTTATTTACATTTATTTTTAATAAATCAATAGAAAATCTTCTAAGCACATTATTTTTTATGACAATGATTTTTGCCTAGATAAAATAATAGATGCTCCAACAATAAGTATTCCTCCTATAATAGAATACATAGTTAATGATTCTTTAAATAAAATAAATCCCCAAGCTGTATTAAAGAATATCCCTATATATCTTACTATCTCTACAATTACAGCATTAGTATTTCCAAAAGCACCTGTTAAAAATATTTGTGCAAGTAATGAAACAACGCCTAGAATGAATAGTAAAGCAAATTCTTCTACTGTTGGTATTACAAACTTATTTTTCATTAATACAGCTGCTACTATTGTAGATGCTGCTAAAAAATAAAACACAATTTCATAATTATGATGCTTTTTTGATTTTGCTAACTTTCTTATTGTAATTGAAGCACTTGCTGATAAAACTGCGCTTAACAGTCCAAATATGGCATAAAAAGAATATGTAGAATATGTAAATGGATTTATTATAAGCATCGCACCAAATAGTATAATAATAATAAATATCCACGCATTCTTTGGCAACCTTTCTTTTAAGAAAATTGCCGAAAATATCATCACAAAGACGCCAGATAAGTGTGCTAATATAGTTGCATCTCCTAGTTTCATTGTTGAAATAGCAAAAAAATACGTTACCATATAAAGACCACCAAGCATACCTCTAAGTAGTAGCATTGGTTTTTCTTCTTTAGAAAATTTTACATTGGAGATTTTCATTAATATTAATATCAGAAATACTCCAATTATTCCTCTAAAAAACGCTATTTCATTAGATGGTATGCTGGAGCTAACAGACTTTACCAAAACGTTCATTATACTAAATGTGAAAGAAGACATTATTGCTAATATAACGCCTTTATTTATCTTCATTTAATTTCTCCTCAACTATAATTTTTGCATTATTTATGCTGACATTTTTAAATATATTGCTATTTATATTTTTCTTACCTTTATCTTCAATAAATTTATTCAAATAAATCTCAAACAGATTTATTAAATATTTTGTGCTTACCATCTTTATATTTAGCATTTCTCCAATACTATATAAAAGTGAGATTTTTTTGTAGTCCTCAAGAGGCATTCTAGGTATATTCCATTTTCCTAAATTATCTTTATAGATTTTAGGATAAGAAACTTTTGAAAAATCAAAATATCTTCCATTCTCATCAGGTATAGAAAATGGATCTATCAATATTGAAGAATATCTAACATATAGCAAATATTCTTGTTTTGTCCTATCGTACGTCATAAAGTTATCAATATTTGCCCTAGGTATAGACTCTTCTAGTACAGGATAATTATCATCATTTAAAAACTTGAGAAGATTTATAGGCTCAATTTTAAGATTAATATACACATCAGATATTTCTTTCCACAAAGAACGCATAATAGATATAGTTTTCATTGTTATTGGACCTTCTGGATATAGCTTGTATATATATTTAGTTGTTTTATCATAATCAAATACTTTATTTAAGCTAATCCTACTAATTAAAAAAGCTGGATGTACAAATACAGTTATGTTTTTACTTTCTACTTCTAATGGTTCATCTAAAACCTCATAATCAATTCCAATTTTTTCAAAAAAGTTTTTAATAACTTGTATTTTGTAATTATTCTTTAAAGTTGAACCTAAATATATTTTTTTCTTCAAAGCTTTTGTTGTTATTTTTAACAATGATTCTGGAGAAGTGTATTTTGTTGCACCAAAATAATTTGATAAACTAATTATTTCAAAACTTCTTTCATACATTTTTAAATAATTAGAAATTAATATACTTGATCCAAATTCCGGTGATACTAAAATAATGGTTTCTGTCTTTTTTAACTTTCTAAAGTCTAATTTTTTTAATACTTCCATATAGCAATCACAAGGAATACATAACACAATAGTTTCCCAAATATCTTGTATATCAGAGCATCCTATATACAAGTTTTGTAATTTATAACTTCCCTCTATTGAAGATAACTCTCTTTTAGATACATTTCCTTTCAATGTAAAGTCATTGTCTTTTAATTCTCTAAAAAATTTTGTAGTTTTATCACTATCCCTAGTAACCATTCCAATTTCATCAGAAAACCCTTTAGATAAATTAATCAGCATATTTATTGCTACCGGTCCTGATCCTACTATTAATGTATTTTTTAGATTTCTATATACATTTTTGCTCATTATAAAGCTTTCTCCAAAACCACATTTTCATAAATATACTTGTTATTTTTTATTATTGTTTTTTGACAATTATTCAATATCCTTACATCTAAAGGGTAATTAAATATGCTCTTTAAATTATTTCCATATCTTAAAATAATTTTTGTATCTTTATAAATATTTTTTAATAAATATTTTGCTATATCTAATTTTAATTCAACTAAAGAGGCTATTATGATATGGCTAAAGTTATCTAAATTTAATTTACTTAGGTGCTCTGACGAAAAAGATATGTTTTTAATTCCATATTTATCTGATAATTTTTGGGATAGATTAAGCGCTTCGTTATCAATATCTAAACAAACTATTTCAGAGTTAACTTCATTACTTATTGTAAAGGCTGTTATCGGCATAGCTCCAGAACCTATAAATAGAATTTTTGATTTATTATTTATATCAAATTCTAATATTTCGTTTTGTACTGCTAGTTTTAACTCATCAGAATACTTAAAAGAATCTAAGTTACCATTTAATATGTTATTTGCTTGACATTTTTCAACAAATCCTAAAGCCTTTGAAGTAGATTCTCTCAATTCTTTAATTAAAGTATCATAATCTTTTTTTGACATGTATTTATTCCATTTTAAGTTGTTAGAATCATCTAATATAAAATTACATACATAATCAAGCTTGTCTTTTAAAACTGTAAAACATTCATTATGTTCTTTACATAAATTCATAATCTCATTAAGATCTATATTTAATAGCTTTAAATCTAATAAAAATTTATGTTTATCCATACACGCTCACCTCAAATTTATTTTCTTTAATGTGTTATTTGTTATTTCCAATTTACTGTTAAAAACCTCCAATTTTAAACCTTTATATTCTGATTAATACTGTTTCAAGCAACTCCTTTCTAATTCAAAGAAGAATATACACATTCTAAATAAAAAAGAACCTATAAAGGTTCAGTTTTTTATCATAGAAATAATATTTGCCTATAGCAAATATATCTATACCGTTTACAACTTCCCCTCCGAAAGAATCAACAAGTACTAGGCAGGTTTCCTGGCTTAGATTCATCTTACTCCCTCGTCTTCCTAAAATTCACACAAGTATTTTAGTGACATAATTAAGGTTTCATCCTCCTCACAGTAGCGTAGGGCTGCAGTGGCATTCCACTTTCCCTTTTAACTCCCATTTTTTTAATAATGGCAGCACCTAATACTAAAATATTTAATTTTATTGCCATATTATGTGATTTTATAAGAGCATATAATAATAGAGACTTCTTTCGAAGTCTCTAACAAACAAATTATAAAAACACATATGTTGTTATATTCAGTATAATATAACAGTTTCTATGCATTTTCCCTCCCTCCGAAAGATTGCAATTCAAGATAAAAGGCAGGTCTCCTGACTCACGGGTCTTTCTCTTTCTTCCTTCCCAGATAAATCCAGTGGATAACGAATTTGTCGCCGTATACAGTAGCGGGGGCTGTAGTGGATTTTCACCACTTTCCCTTTTAATTATTAGATAAACCTAATATCCTAATATTTAACTTTACAACAACATTGTATGTTATATACTAAATTATGTCAATATAAATAATTAAACTGACCTATTAAACCTAAATTATTCGCCAAATTTATTTAAGCATCTTTTTAGCTAAAATACTTTTTATAATGAGTTTAGTATTATATTTTTTATTTTATAACCTTAGTAATATGGAACATATCATCTAACACTTGCCAATTCTGTGGGAAAGGTTGAGCTAATACCCAGTAACTTACTCCCCTTAAACCATATTCATTAACTAACTTATATTTAGCCTCAACACTTCTGGCATCTTCAAACCATACAACATGCTCTCTTTCACTGTCGTCAAAGTAGTTGTAATGAGGCGATTGTGCTGTCTCATCATATTTTATTTCCGCACCGCGAGCTGCAGCTCTATCAATAGCCGCTCGATTTCCTATGCTTTCTGCAACGTTAAATTTTCTAGCAATGGACCATATAGAATCTCCTGGTCTAACTCTATATGCGCTCTCTGTTGATGGTATAACCAAAGTCTGGCCTACCACTAGCTTAGTGGAATTTTGAAGCCCATTAGCATTAATAATGCTCTCTGTGCTGACTCCATTTTCTTTTGCAATAGTCCATATGGAGTCCCCTGGCCTAACCACATATATTTTCAAGACTCTAACCTCTTTTATACATACTACCAGTAATCAGTATATTCTACTTTTATTTTTATGTTCTGAAAAACAAAGTTTTTAGTTCTAAAATTTGTATGTATGTTAGAGAGCAGGGGCTAATATCCCCTGCTCATATATCATAATAAAAATATTACCGGTAAACTTTTATTTTCATCTCCCGTTTAATATTATACTATGCAGAAATACTAAAGTTGCTACATTAAATCTTATTTAAAATATATTTTGCAATATAAAATATGAAATCTTGCACAAATCTCTTGTTGCGAATTATAAAATTCATTAATACTTTAACAAAGAATTATATCATTTAATATTCTATTGTATTAATTGTTCAAAATTCATTTACAATTTAGACGATTTGATATATTATATTATTGTAAACGATTATTTTCAGAATATATTTTAAATTGAAAAGAGGTCAACTGTATGGATTTAAGCGAAATGTCTTTTATGGACTTGCATAATCATACCATCTGGTCTGACGGGATACACACACCTGAAAAAATTATACAAAATGCAATTGTTAATTCTGTAACTACCATAGGTATTTCAGATCACTTCGAAACAGATAAATGTCAATCATTGCTAAAAAAAGATGTTAAAAATTATATAATAAATATTAACGAGCTGAAAGAAAAGTACAAAGATAAGATTCAAGTACTTGCAGGAATTGAGATATGCATGAATAAAGAATTATGCGACTTAGATAATCTACCTTATGAAGATCTTAATAAATTAGATTATGTGCTTTTAGAGTATATAGATTACTTCAAACACAGTGTTAAACTTAGTGAAATCGGAAAATACACTTCAAAGTTAACTTGTAAAATAGGACTTGCCCATACAAACTTACTAAACGCTTGTAAAATATATGGTTTAAGATATGTTATCAATACATTAAAAGAGCACAATTTATTTTGGGAATTAAACGTAAATGAAGGATATGACTACTTTGATGAAGTAGTTAATTCTATAGATTCTTGGAAAACAAGCAGATTATTAAAGAAACTTAAGAAAAATAATATATTAATGTCTGTAGGCTCTGATACTCACTGTCTTGACTATTATGATATAGAAAAATTAACAATAGGAAATATGATAGCAAAACATCAGTCTATAAGAATGTTAAAATACGATTTCTCTGTAAATAGACTTATGCATGGTAGAACCTTAACTCATCATGGTGCCTAATAGTTAACATCCCAAATCACCTCTAGCTATATATTTATAATTTTAGGCCTGGATACATTTAAAATTCAAGCCTATTTTTATTTTTTTGTATAAATGAGATAGCTTGAGCTAATTTACAAATAAATTTATTGTTGCATATATTATTTTTTCAGTTATACTATAATATGGAATTAAGTTATCATCCATCATTTTTATATAGAGAAGATAATATCCATAGGATAAGATTATTTATAAAGTTAAGATTTTGACTTTTAAAATACCCTCTTTTTATGTTATTATAAATTATAATATTCTTACTTATCAAAATAATTTAATAATTGAATAAAAATCTTTATATTTATTCAATTATCAACTTATTAAATAAATAAATTCTAGCTTTGAATAATTTTTTTAAAAATATTTACTTTAGAGAATATATACTAGATAAAAAGGGGGACTGATTTATGACTACAGAATTACAACAAGCTGAAAAATTTTTAAATCAGTATGGTATGTCATTAGGTCGTAATAAGAGGACAAGCAGCCACTTATTGAGACAATTAACTAGGCAAAATATTATAGCACGATCTATGCGTTGTGTATATAAAATAGATAATTTTATAATTAAGGCCTCATCTGATGCCACAGGTTTTCGTTTGCCCGTTGGTGCAGATCAATGTCTTAACGAATTTGATTTATACACATCGTATGATGAGCGGCTCCAAGAGTTTAAGGAAATACTGTGTCCTGTGTATGCAATATATGAAAGTAAATTTCTATATTTAACTGTTCATAAGCTTTTAAACTCATTGGATACAAGCACCGAATCTACAGAAACAATATATACTTATATTGAAAAAGGATTCAAATTTGCAAATGAAGATAGGTTTTTTCCCATTCTAGAAAAGTTTAAACGTTCGTGGGTTACTAATTCCCCTGAACTTCAAAATGAATATTGTAAGATTAATTCTTTTGGATATGATGAAAATAATAATTTATATGTTCTTGATTATGGAATGTTATAGGATTTATCCTATAACAAAATTTTTTGGATTCTTTATTTGTTTTTTGGAGCATAAGATGTTTATAGTACGTCTAATATGCTGAAAGGAGGAAAATATCTTGACATAAGATATTATTGCGTATATGGATAAAGAGATTGAGAGACTAATTGACGAATATGGAAATGACGTACTCAGAATTGCGTACATATACTTAAAGGACAAACACCTTGCAGAGGATGCATTTCAAGAGGTATTTGTAAAAGTATATAAAAACTTTAATAAGTTTCAGGGAAGTAGTAGTGTGAAGACCTGGATTTTAGCCATTACTATGAATACTTGTAAAGATATATTAAGAAGTTCTTGGCTAAAAAGAATAGTATTTAGCCAGGATCAAAAACTTATTAATTGTAGCAATAATATGATGGACAATCCCGATGAAGAGGTTATAAAACAACTTCAATATAATGAGTTATTAAATGAAGTTATGAAGCTTCCTAAAAAATATAAAGAAGTGGTTATCCTTTATTATTATGAAGAAACTTCAACTGCTGAAATAAGTAAAATATTAAGTATACCTGAGGGAACAGTGAGAAGTCGGTTATTTAGAGCTAGAGAGGTTTTAAAATATAATTTAGATGGGAAGATAAGCTATGAATAAAGATATCAATAATTTGAGAGAAATCACAGATTCTGTTCTTAAAGATATTAAAGTTACCGACGAGTTAAAGTCATTAACTCTAAAAAAATGTAGAGAAGAAAAGAAATATAACATTAAACCTATTTTTATAACTGCTGCATCAGCAGCTATTATGGCATTTTCAGTTTTTAGCTATAAATTTATACTACATAATCCTAATTTAACCCGCAATAATAATAGTAAAGAAGTAGCCCATAAATCAGTTAGCCTTAATGATCATAATAATGATCATTCTTCAGATAAAAGCAATATAGCTAAGCAAGATAATTTAAAAAACAATGTTGTCAATAACGAAAACCAGTCTAAAACTACAGCACAACAAAATGACCGTAATACCACTTTGAAAAATAATCAAAGCGGAGAAAAAACTACTTCATCTAATAGCAACAAAAGTAGCAAATTAGAAGATTCCACAAAAGATAAAACCTCAAATAAAACAGAGGAAATTAAACCGACCAGTAATTTACCTGAAAATAAAACAGCAAATAAAGCACCAGAAAACTCAATATTAAATAATAGCACGAATAAGATAAATGATGTTCCAGCAAATAGCACCTTAAACAAAGAACTTCCTTCAGTAAAGGCATCACTAGACGCACCTAAATCTACAACTATAGCTGATGCAGAGAATTTCTGGGGAGGAAAAATCCTTACGCCTTCATATGTACCAGAAGGATTTGAACTTACAGATATATCAATACCTAAAGATAACTCTAAAGAAATATGTGTAAAATTAAACTATAGTTTTGAAAATATTTATTTTAAAATAGTTCAAAACAAAAGTACTACTTATACAAGTTATGTTGGCACAAGTGTTGATATTAAAGGCTCGAAAGCATATGTTTCTAAGAGTAAAGATGCAAATAATCCAAGCTTAACAATAACAGAAATCAAATGGATAACTAATAATATACAATATACTATTACAGGAAATCTACCTGAAAGTGAATTGACCAAAATATTAAATTCAATTAATTAATATTTAGGGTTCAAAAGCCAAAAATTAACTTACGCCCCGATCTAAGTTTCCAAGCTTCAGTCCGTTAAGCAGAGAGCTAAAATCTTCGATTTTGATATGGTCGCTTACTCAGTGAATACTCCTCTGACGTAAGGAAGAGGAGTTTCATAGGTTCTCTTAAAACCCTTCACTAAGACTGATACAAAATTTTTAAATTTACCTTCAGCCTTGGGAACATATCCCTTTGTGTAAGTCAATTTTTTAGTTCGAAACCCTATAGAATAAATAAAAGTTATAAAGATTTTCTCTATGGATTATAATACCTTTTATTTAAATAGGCTATAATAGACTATAGAAATAACTTTAAAATATATATTTTAATACTTGGAGGGAATGTGTATGAAGGCTAAAAATATAAAAATATCAATAATAGGAGCTGGAGCTGTGGGATCTACAACAGCCTTTACTATAATGAATTCAGGACTTGCATCAGAAATAGTAATAGTTGATATAAATAAAGAAAAATCCTTAGCTGAAACAATGGATTTATCACATGGGGTATCTTTTGTAAAACCAGTAGAAATTATATCTGGAGATTATGTTGATACCAAGGATTCTGACATTGTAATTATTACAGCTGGTGTAGGACGAAAGCCAGGGCAATCTAGATTGGATTTAATAAATACTAATCTTCAAGTATTTAAATCAATAGTTCCTGAAATCACTAAATACTGCCCAGATAGCATAATAATTGTAGTTTCAAATCCAGTAGATATCCTTAGCTATATAACATATAAACTTTCTGGTTTTCCATCCTCAAGAGTTATTGGCTCTGGCACCGTTCTTGATACATCAAGATTTAAATATATGCTTGCAAAACATTTTCATATAGACTCTAGAAATATACATACCTATATACTGGGAGAACATGGTGATTCAGAAATCGCTGCCTGGAGTCTAACTAGTATAGCTGGAATGAAGGTAGATCAATATTGCAATCATATTTGTAAAAAATGCGGTGGTGATTTTATGCTTTCAATAGCTGATGAGGTTAAAAATACTTCTAAAGGCATTATCCAAGGAAAAGGCTATACAAATTACGCAATAGCTCTATCTATAAGAAGAATTATTGAAGCAATACTAGGTGATGAAAATTCTATACTAACGATTTCAAAAATGTTTACAGGACAATATGGAATAGAAGATGTTTATATGAGTATACCTTCAGTAATCGGTCGATCAGGTATAATAGATTCTCTTTCAGTGCCGTTAAACTCTTCTGAAGAGGAAAATCTAGTGAAATCCGCTGCTTCTCTTAAAGATTTTATATCACAACTTCATATTTAAAATAATTACTAAATAAAGCAGAGGTTAAATAACACCTCTGCTCCTAATATTCATGCAAAATTTATACTAGTATTTATTTTGTTTTATCCTTTGTCCAATTTACACTATGAACGTCAACAAAATATGTTACTACATACTTACCATTTTTCTGCATTCATCTGCACATTTGCGGCAGGCATCTGCACACATTCTATTGTGATCATCATTAAATTTGCTGCATTCTTTTGCACATTCATCACAAATATTAGCACACATTTCGCATATTTGTTTTAAATGTTTGCTTCTTCTTGATATTGCACAACCAGCCATTGTACAAGCATCAGCACAGTCCATTAGATCAAGTATACAATGTTCTCTTGACTTAACATCTTGTTCTTCTAAACATAATCTAAAACATTCCTGACAGATTTGCGCACATTTGTGACAAGCATCAAGGCAAGCTTGATATTCTGCGTTAGGAGCCATTATTGTAGCGTTCATAAAAAAACACCTCTTTCAAAAATAATGTATTAACTACAGAATATATTTTGCTCCTGATTACAAAATTTTATACTGAACATTTTTTAATTTATAAACAAGCTTATAAGTTTTAAAAACGATTAGTTGTGGTATTAATTGAAAAACATATTAGATAAGTAACCTTCTATATTACTATTTATCTAACTTTATTATCTCTCTTACTGCTTCTACTACATCTTTAAGCTCTTTATTGGCATCAACAACATAATCGCACTCTACTATCCTAAAAACCTCTCTATCATTCTCTATTCTATCATTTATAATGTCTAAATCTCTATTATCCTTTTTCATTCTTGAAATTCTGTTGATTTCGTCGCATTTTAAATAGATAGCCATAATTTCAACATCACTAGTTAGTTTCTTTAAATCTCTTACTCCTCTTGGATCTACTGTATATACGCTTATTCCTTTATTTTTATACTGCTCCTTTGTGGACCAATAATGGTGTTTGTCGAAAAAGGTTTCAGCTATTATTTCAGAATCCTTATGCATAGAAACCCATGCTTCATAACTTATATCTATAAAAATATGTCCTTTCTCATTAATATTTCTCTTTTTTCTGTCAGTATAGCTTAATATATAATTATATCCCTCTTTCTCCAATATTTCAGCAACACTGCTCTTGCCGCATCCACTTTCTCCTACTAAACAAACAATCTTATCCATTTTATCCCCCTACTTTAAATATTGAAAAAATAAGCTCATAATTGAGCTTATTTTATGTAAACTATTTAATTATTTAACTCTACGACCAGTTAAAAAGTCTCCCCTATCAAGAGATGATACTTTTACTACATCCCCTGTATGTGGAGCATGTATGTACATTCCGTTTCCAACATATATTCCTATGTGATGTGGATTACTTGAGGATCCAAATAAAACCAAATCTCCCGGTTGCAGCTGATCTCTTGATACAGGTGAACCGTCATTTATCTGATCATATGTAGTTCTTCCTAGTCCTACTCCAAAGTGACCATATACATATTGAGTAAATCCAGAACAGTCGAATCCTGATGGAGAAGTTCCTCCCCAAAGATATGGAGTACCTAGAAAATTATAGGCATAAGATACAACATTACTATTAGAGCCAGCTGAAATAGACACTGATCCTCTAGATAAGCTGTTTCTAGTACCAGATGTGCTCGCCAATGCATAGCTTCTTTGTGAGACTTGCACCTGTGCTAACATTTTTTTCTGATCTTCTTTATCTATTTTAAGCTTGGATAGCTTTTTTCATTATCTGTTTTTAATGCCAATAACTTATCATTCTTATCCTTTAATTGTTTTTGATCTGCAAGCATTTTTTCTTTTTTACTACTTAACTCGGCCATTGCCTTGTTATCAAACTGTACAATTTTTTTAATTGCTTCCAATCTCCAAACAAAATCCTGCATATCTTTTGAATTTAATATAATATCTAGGTAGCTATCTACACCGCTAATATATGCTGCTCTCACTCTTTTCTTAAATATATCTTCACGAAGCGTTATATCTTTTTCAGTGTCAGATACTTCCTTTTGTAAATTTTTTATTTGACTTTGCGTACTATTTAGATCTTTCTTATTGCTTTCTATTTTTCTCATGGTGTCTTCTATCTGGTTGTCCAACATTTCTATCTTTTTTTCAATACTTCCATTTGCTGAAGTCTGATTATTATTTGCTGCAGGATTTGCTAAAACTGAACTACTGAACATTAACACTCCAGTGCAGGTAACAACAACAAATTTAAACAATTTATTCAACATCATCTCCCCTTTTCAAAAATTTTGTATCTTTATGTCAAAAAACTAAGTAAACCCATTATATCATTTATTTCTATATTTTTTAATATTATATCCAGTATTTTTTTATGGTAATACAAAATATTTATTCCTTATAGTCCATATTATTGAAATCCATATTATATACTTTATACAAACTTGTGTTTGTCGCCATTTGGTAAACTACTAGTTTATGGAACTAGTACGTAAATACTCCACCTATTAATAATACAATATTTATATTTAATTTTAAATAGTAAATGCAAAAATAGGTGCGAATTTTAATTCGTACCTATTTCCTATATCATAATAATTTTAATTTAATTCAAACTATTTTCTAACATATCTAGTAATTCATCAAATCTTTTTATGGTATCTTCTAGTGGTTTAGGTGTTGTCATGTCTACTCCAGCCTTTTTAAGTACATTTATTGGATAATCACTAGAACCGCTTTTCAAGAATCCTTTATATAGCTCTATAGCCTCTTCCCTATCTTCAAGTATTTGTCTAGCAAAAGAATTCGCTGCAGCATATCCAGTAGCATATTGATATACGTAGAAATCCCTGTAAAAGTGTGGTATTCTAGCCCATTCTATATTTATTTCATTATCTATAACCATGTCTGGTCCAAAGTATTTTACATTTAGTTCGTGCCAGATTTTGCTTAAATCTTCTGCAGTGAGAGGCTTTCCATTTTCTATACTCTCATGAGTAGTTTTCTCAAATTCAGCAAACATAACTTGCCTAAACACTGTAGTCCTTATTTGTTCTAACTGTTGATTTATAAGGTATAGTTTCTTATTTTTATCATTTTCCTTATCTATCAAATATCTTATTAATAAACTTTCGTTTGTAGTTGATGCAACCTCAGCAACAAATAACGAATAATCAGCATAAACATAAGGTTGATTTTTTCTTGAATAGTAAGAATGTATTGAGTGCCCCATCTCATGTGCAAGAGTTGAAACATCATTTAGCTTAAAATCGTAATTTAAAAGTACATAAGGCATAGTATCATAATCTCCTGAAGAATATGCTCCACCTCTTTTACCTTTGTTAGGATATATATCTATCCAACCTTCTTCTATTCCTTCACTAAAAATATTTAAATACTCTTCTCCTAATGGTTTTATACCTTCTTTTACAATCTTTACCGCATCATCAAATTCTATATTTTCCTTTGGAGTATCGATAATAGGCACATATAAATCATACATATGAATCTCATCTAATCCCAAAAGCTTTTTCTTAATTTTAACGTATCTATGAAGTGAACTTAAATTTTTATTTATAGTATCAACGGTATTTTCATATACCCCTAATGGTATGTTATTAGGCTTTAATGAGCACTCTAAGGCACTACTATAGTTTCTTGTTTTAGATGTAAAGATAAAGTTTTTAATTG
Source organism: Clostridium sp. OS1-26 (assembly GCF_030915445.1). GTDB lineage: Bacteria > Bacillota > Clostridia > Clostridiales > Clostridiaceae > Clostridium_AM. The sequence goes on along the minus strand of NZ_CP133264.1, from coordinate 4,127,914 downwards.
ATGAAGTCAAAGATGCTGCAAAGGTATTTCTGTATTTATTATAGGTGTCAAATAATCCTTTGAATGCTTCTTGTCTTACTCTTCTATCTTTAGATTGAATATAGCTTCCATAATTAGCTTCCGTTAATTCTACATTATTGCCTTCCTCATCCTTGATTACAGTAAAAGTCATATCTGCATCTGATAACATACTAAAAATTCTATCCGGTGCATTTAAACAGTCTGAAACTGAAGCCATAAGCTCTTCTTTTTCTTTTGTCAGGGTGTGAGGTTTTCTTTTTAATATATCTTCCAGTAGAAAAGTATACATTTTTAAATCTGGATTGTTTTCTATTTCTTTTTCTATAGTTCCTTCAGGAAGGCTCAAAATTTCTGGAACAAAAAATGCTTGAGTGCTACCTATTTCCGCAATATACGTAAATATCTTGTCTTTTAGAGCTTGGTATGTTGGATTGGCAGTATCTTCATCACTTTTCAAATGAGCATAAACTGCTAATTTACCAGCAAGTCTTGATACCTCTTCATCTAGCTTAAGATATTCTAATAAATACTTTCCATTTCCTAGTTTGCCTGAGAACTCTATAAGTTTAGGAACTCTCATCTTTAAATTTTCAAAATCCTTTTCCCACTGCTCCTCATTCTTATATATTTTATCAACTTTCCATTTGTACTCCTGTGGTATTTCATCTCTAGTTTTAATCTTTTTAACCTCTGACATTACAATCTCCCCTTTATCAATTTTAAAGACTACTAAGTACTTAGATTATATATAGGTTAACTAACCGCTTTTACCTCTATATATAAACAATTATATTCATATCTAAAATAAGTTTTCCCATATTTTACTTTATTATAACATATAAACAGAGTTCTTAGCATCTTTAGCACTTAGAAGACGTTATCCTTTAGGGTAAATCGTTATCCAGGGCGTTAGCCGCTCATAGCGTACACTTTGGTGATAGTCGCTTTCACCGAGTGTGATGGGAGTATTAGAGCAGGTAGTCATCGGATAAACAAAAATGCTTATAAAATTATTAGGCATTATTAATAGCATAAGAACTTTCTGCCATTTTCAATAAGTTTTCTCTTATACTTATTTCACTATGTTCACTAGTTAGAACAACTAAATAATCACCTGCATAAATACTGGTGTTACCTCTTGGAATAACTTCATTATCTCCTCTTTTTATTGACACTAACAAACACTTCTCTGGCATATTTAGTTCTTTAATTTTTTTACCTTCAAGGTATGAACCGTGATGTACTACAACTTCTAAAATTGTTTTTACATTGTTATCTTCTGATAACTCTTTGCGACCATTCTTTGCCAATATTCTCTCAAGTAGTGATTCATAAATCGGCTTTGAGCCCATCAAATCAGCTATAATATATGCAATGATAGATACTAATGCCAAAGATAATAAGTGATTAAATGAACCTGTCATTTCAGTAATTAAAATACTTCCAGTAATCGGGGCTCTTACTATTGCTGTAAAATAACCTGCCATTCCCAATATCATAAAGTTATTTACATATTGAGGTGGAAAATGAACAAGTTTAACTAAAATAGTTCCATAAATAGCTCCAGTCATTCCTCCTATTACTAGTAAAGGAAAGAAGATTCCACCTGGTGCACCTGAGCCAAAACTAACCATCGAAAAAGCAAACTTTATCAATAGTAAAACAAATAAAAATTTTAATGTGTTATTGCCATTAATTATTGATACTATAAGTTCATGACCACCACCTAGAACCTCTGGTAAAAACAATCCAAGAATACCTGCTAAGACAAATGGAATAATTGGTCTGAACTGTACCTTTAGCCATTTCTGACTTGCATATAAATTTTGCGTTTTAAGCAAAGTATAATTATAAAAAACTCCAAACATACCTATTATTATTCCGAATATAATAATAAAAGCATAATATTTCAGTGGAAGCACAGAAAAACTTTCAAATTGAAATATTGGCTTTAGCCCAAAAAATTCCTTTGATATAAAGTCTGCCACTAAAGATGCTGACATTGTAGAAATCAGCACTAAGGGTGAAAAGTTTTTATGTACTTCCTCCAGAGCAAAAATTACTCCGGCTAAAGGCGCATTAAAAGCTGCTGCTAGGCCAGCACTTGCACCACTGGTAATAAGATATTTTTCTTCAATTTTTATTCTCTTAAATATTCTACTAAACCCTTGACCTACAGCCGCTCCAAGTTGAATTGATGGGCCTTCTCTTCCTAAAGATAATCCAGCTATAATACATATCACGCCACCAATAAATTTCTCAACTATAACTGTCCACCAGTTCATATTAAGGTGTCCCATTAATATTCCCTCAACTTGAGGTATTCCACTTCCACTGATCATAGAATTTTTCTTTATCATAGTTCCTACAACGTATCCTGCAATTGTTAGCACAATAATCCATATAGGTATCAACCAAATATTTTCTGTTTGAGTTTTATAAATATTTTTAGCTAGTATACCTGCTTTATCTAGGGCTAGTCTATAAAATACAACTAATAAACCAGATATCAGACCTACCATAATACCTTCACTTACTAACTTGATTCTATATTTTTGCATAAAAAATAAAGTATCAGAAGTACAATTATTGTTGTCAATTTTCATATAAATTCACCTCCATTAACTTCACTTAAAAATTATGGAATTTAAAATAGCTATCGGCAACCGATAGCTATATAAATAAACTTAATTATCTTCTGTTATTTCTTTGTTCTTGCTTTCTTGCTCTTCTGCAATCTGGACATCTTACTGGATCATTTTCGAATCCTTTTTCTTTATAGAACTCTTGCTCTCCCTCAGTAAATATGAAATCCTTTCCACAGTCTTTACAGTTTAATGTCTTATCTGCCATTTGAACATACCTCCGTATTTTATATTGGGTATCTAACAACTCACAAACAACCATTTTCCAAAATAAAATCGGAGAATGTTATCATGATATTAAATCCCTTTATTTTGCTACAGTGTACATTATACCACATTGTGCATATATTGTCTAGATGTCTTCATTGTTTTCCACATCGTCAAATTTGTAATTATTTTACTTATTTTCTACAATTCTAGCAACCTAACCTTTGGGTCTAAATATTAAAGAAGCAAGGAATGCAAAAATTAATGCCGATGATATACCTGCACTTGTAACCTCGAAAATTCCAGTAAGTACTCCTATGATACCGTCTCTTTTTGCTTCCAATAATGCACCCTTTACCAACGCATTACCAAAGCTGCTAATTGGTACAGATGCACCTGCACCTGCAAACTTTATTAATGGCTCGTATAATCCAAATCCACCTAAGATAGCGCCTATTACAACTAATGTACATGTTGTATGAGCTGGAGTAAGTCTAAATACATCCATCATAATTTGCCCTATTACACAAATTCCTCCACCAATTATAAATGCCCAAATAAATTTTACCATAACTAATGACACCTCTTTTACATTTCTATGGATACAGCATGCGCTATGCTGGGTATACTCTCTTTTGCTGATATGACAGTGGAGATAGCAAAGCCCCTGTTGCCACAATCAAAACCTTTTTTAACTCACCTATTTTCATACGATTTAAAAAATGCCCATATGTTACTATTGCAGAGCAACCACAGCCACTTCCACCTGCTATAGTTGGTTGTTCTGGCTTATATATCAACATTCCGCAATCTGTAAACTTGTTTTCCGGAATGATTATACCTTGTTCTTGTAATAAATCCTTTGCTATTTTATGTCCTACTGAGCCTAAATCTCCTGTTGCAATAATATCGTAGTATGAATGATCAATATTTAGATCTTTAAAATGCGCTTTTATAGTATCTACAGCTGCTGGAGCCATAGCTGCTCCCATATTAAAAGGATCAGAAATTCCCATATCAATAACTTTTCCGATGGTTGCTGATGTAACTCTAGGACCCTTACCACTTCGACCTAAAAGTGATACTCCTGCCCCAGTAACAGTCCATTGAGCAGTAGGTGGCTTCTGCCCACCATATTCAGTAGGATATCTGAATTGTTTTTCTGCTGTTGAATTATGACTGGAAGCACCTGAGATAACATATTTAGCATAATTGCCATCTACCATCATTGCAGCTAACGCTAATCCTTCCATAGAGCTAGAGCAGGCTCCAAATACACCTAAAAAAGGTAATCCTATCGTTCTTGCAGTAAAACTACTACTAATTATTTGATCTAAAAGGTCTCCACTTATAAAAAACTGAATATCCTGCTTTTTTAAACCGGATTTTTGTATAGCTATTTCAACTGCTTCTTCCAAGAGCCTTCTTTCTGCCTTTTCAAAACTATCTTGACCAATCCATGTATCCTTATGCAGTATATCAAAATCTTTAGCTATAGCCCCAGATGCTTCAAAAGGGCCTCCAACAGATGCTGAACTTAAAATTACAGGTTTGGAGTTAAATATCCAAGATTGATTGCCTATAAGCATCTACATCACACCTAACCATTCCATAGTAATTCTTAGAATAGCCATAATAAAAGCGGAAAAAACCCCAAAGACAATTACTGCACCGGCTATTCTAAACATATTTCCACCTACTCCAAGCACATATCCTTCACTTTTGTGTTCAATAGCTGCAGAAGCCATTGAATTGGCAAAACCAGTAACGGGAATGGCTGTTCCTGCACCAGCCCATTGTGCAATGTTATCATAAACTCCAAAACCGGTAAGTAAAACTGAAATTATAATTAGTGTTGCTGAAGTTGGATTGCCTGCAGCTTCCTCTTTGAAGTGAAAATAATTGACATAAATCCACTGCAATCCCTGCCCAATGAGACATATAAATCCTCCTGATATAAATGCTCTAATACAGTTTTTTAAAACTTGCCTTTTGGCTCTCTATCTTTTGCAAACTTTTGATACTCTTGCTGCTCTTTAGTAAACTGATTTTTTTTCTGATTAGACATTTTATCACCTTCTAGCGTAATATTACGTTTTTCAATTTTCTATTTTATTGTTGCTATTTTTATGTCTTTGCATACGTAAATTTTGCTTAGGCATCTGAAAGAAAATAGCAAGTCAAAGATGCGACGGATATTTTGTGCCAGACAAGGAAGCAGGTTCCACAGATAGTGAACCCTATCTAAGAGTTCTGCTGACGCAGTATGGCTCAAAATAGACTAGTATACTGACTAGTTATTTTCTTTCGGATGCCTTATGTAACAGATAATTATTTGTATATTTAATATGCTCTAAGCTTTATTAAATTATACTTTTGAACCATATTTAGTGACATTTTGATATTTAAAATTATTCAATTTAATTTTATAAAATCGAGTAGGAGGAAAATTTAAAATAATTTTCCGGACCTCTCATACCACTGAGTTATCGCCCATACTGGGCGCATACAGAAAAAGAGAAGCCTCTGCTCCTCTTCTTTAATATTCTAATTAGTTTCAATTCGTAATTTAAATACCTAGTCTTTAGTTGAACCTTTTTATTTTGTTAAATCAATATTTATCTTATACTTATCTTCAACTTGAGGTTCATCTACAATAGGAAGTGCTATCTTATACTTTTTACTTTTGTCTATAGGTGGCAGCTTAATTGACACAATTCTTTCTTCTACATTTTCAAGCACAGCTATAGCCCCGTCTTCTGCCCGTTCTATGTCATTATAGTCCTTATCTATAATAACAGTTTGATTGATATTTCTAAAGGAATATACACCATTACCTTCAAATTTAAATGTAACTTTGGTTTCTTTATCTGTTGCCTCTATATCTTTTATGCGAATAGTACTATTTTCTCCTACTTTTATTACCTGGTTAACTAGCTTTTCTATGGTTGAGAATTCTCTAGCTTTATCTATATTAAATACATGAATAACATTGTCAAAAGCATATCCAAGAGACTTTTCCTTCTCTGTTACAGGCCTGCTTTTTGTTATAACTTCCTGAGGAATACCAAAATCAATACTGTTTATTGTAGTTTGCAATATAGAATAATGGAATCCATTAATCTCTTTTGTTTTGTCTCCCCAGTTTTTAAGCACAGGAACTATAGTTAACGCTTTAACATTAGATAAGTCATTAAGTATCTTTATCTTACCCTCATAATTTTCTTTGCTAGATGAACCACCTCCAAAATCGCTTTCCAGTTTTCTTCCTTTATCATCCATAACAACAAAGCCGAAGATTCCATCTTTCATATTTTCATTTAACTTATCATAAACGCCTGCATAGATTATTGTATTTCCTAATGGACTTATCACCAACTTTTCAAGATTAAGTGTGCTATTTGGTATTTTAATGCTCTTACTTAGATTAATAGTTCTTGAGCTTGTTGGTCTATCCGTTTTAGAAACCTTAAATTTAAAATCCCAAGGACCTTTTACCTCCCCAACCCAAACGATATTTAAATCAACATCTATATCATTAGGTAATTCCATATCTGAAATGTTGGCATAGGTTATCCTCATAAGCTTATTGTCATCTATCTTTTTATCCTCACTAGCATAAGCAGTTACTGGTTTACCATTTAGCTTTATGTTCCCCATGTCTCCTCCATTTTCTTTTAGTTTTTTGCCTTCGATTATTGAAGTAATTGCCAAAGTGTTATTATCAATCACAATTTCATCTATAGTTATTTTTATTCCATCCTTCTCTACAGTTTTATTTACACTAGTTGAAAACTGTTCAAATTTATTAAAACTCTCTCCCATACCATTGTAATTAATTAATTTAAAGATTGATTTTATACCAGGAATTGCTTTTGCTATATCAGGCTTAACAATCCCTACAGTTGTTGTAACAACTAACACTACAGCAGCAACAACAGCTATCTTCTTATATGTTCTTTTAAAGTTTGTTATCTTTCTTTCTCTTCTGCCTCTTTTAATACCTTTTTTAACTGCTAAATCTATATCTATTGGAATTTTAATTTCATTTTTTAAATTCTCTAAACTATCCATATTAAATTATCTCCTTACCCATAAATATTCTTAAACTGCTTAATCCCTTATTAAGATGAGTTTTTACAGTGCCTACTGGACAATCCAGCACTTCAGAAATCTCGGTTATGGTAAGATCTTGAAAATACTTTAGCAATATCACATTCTTATATTTATCCTCTAGCCTATCTATATAATTGAGGACATCAAGTTTTTCTTCAATTCTATTTTCTTGATAATAGTCAGACCTACTAGATAGATTGTCCACTAATGATACAATTTTCTTTTCCTTATTAATAAAATTAATAGCATTATTAATTAAAATTTTAGTTAGCCATGTTTTAAAGTATTTAGGCTCTTTTAACTTATTTATGGAAATGTAAGCTTTATATACTGTCTCCTGTAATATGTCTAATGCATCATGTTCATTCTTTGTATAGGCAAATGCTATTCTGTAAAGTCCTTCTTTACTAATATCCATAAGATATTCAAAAGCTTTTTCATCTCCGTCAATTGCCAGCTTTACCTGTTCTTCAAGAATCATATTTAATCTCCTTTAATCTTTAAATTACGCGCAACTTATATTTTACACTTATTAGACAATGAAGTTCAGTAAACGGTTTTAAAAATTTACAAAAAAACTATAATTTAGTTTAGGAATTATCATATGTACAAAAAACGTATTGGTTTTTTCTCCAATACGTTCTATCTTTATTATTTAAATTTAAGTTCTTCTACCATTTTTCTAGTCTCTCTCAAAGACCTGTCAATCTGTCCAAAGTTATTCTTTGCTACTCCAATAAATAATATATCAATTAATGTTAACTGCGCTATTCTTGAGGATATGGCCCCTACTCTCAGATCCTTTTCTATACTTGGCACCTGAAGTTTTATATCTGCTATTGAAGATACAGGATTTGAGCCGTATTTTGTTATAGATATACACTTTGCTCCTTTTTCTTTTGCCTTAGATAAAGCACTGTAAACTTCCTTTGTTTTACCAGCATAAGATATTGCAATAGCAACATCCTCCGCCTCAATGTGTGCAGCCATTGAAAGCTGCATATGACTATCTAAATGCATAAATGCATTTTTATTTATTCTCAATAACTTGTATTGAAAATCTAGTGCTATTAACGCTGAAGCACCTACTCCAAAGAGATAAATATGCTTCGCCTTTTGAATAGCATTCATGGCTTCTTCAACTTGTTTTTCGTCCAGTAATTCAAGAGTATCCTCAATAGTTTTAATATTCTTTCTTGCTGTCTTAGACATTACCTCTCTAACTGTATCTTTCACGTCTATATAATCGTAATCTGCTTCTTCGTCTTTTTCCTCAACATCATTCTTGGCAAGAGCAATTTTAAATTCCTGAAAACCTTCAAACCCTATTTTCTTTACAAATCTAATAACGCTAGCTCCACTGGTATCCGTGAAAGAAGCTAATTCTGCAGCAGAAAGCTTATAAATTTCACTTGTATTATTTAAAACATACTCCGCTATTTTTTTCTCCGAATCAGTCATATTCTCAAAACTTTGTTTTATTATTAGCGAACAGTTCATATATTTTCCCCTTTTATACTATTTTAAATCTAAATTTACTCTCATCTTTAATATAATCTAACAAGAATAGTTCTTCTTCAATTACCATTCCAATCACATTAACTCTGCTATCTTCCTGCAAATCTCTCCTGCATATCTGTAATTCACCCATATACCTTAGATAACCTTCATTATCTACAGTAACCGAGCCTTTTTTCCTATAGGTTATACATCCAGGTTTAACTACGCCGAAGTTCATACACATTCGACTTTCAACAGCTCTAACAAGATCCTCAGCGCCATCACTCCTATTGGTGTAACTTTTATAGTTCAGCATATCCATGGACATATTATCAGAAATCATAGGCTTCACCTTTAACTCAATAATATCCTTTGGTACTGAACCTACTTCATATATTTCCTTTTCAGATGGTGTACTATCTCCGAAAAATACATTATCTACTCCTAGAGCATAAAGATGCTTTGCACATATTTCAGGCTTTAAAAATCTATGCATTTCAAGTGTAGGTAACCCCTCCTGAAGAGGAGGCCTCTTATTTATTAAAGATGGTATAAATGCGGATATCTCCATACCAAACTTTTTTAACATATCATTTTTTCTAAGTAGACTATCAATAGATATACCTGTATTCATTCTAGGGTAATAATTGTGACATGCCTGCATATTTTCAAGGCAAGGACCGTAGCTTCCAAACTCTCTCAAAAACTTTTCTGTTACAGTACTTCCATTTATCTCAATTTTAAGTCCAAACTCGTTTTTTGTGAACTCAGCTATTTCCTCTGGCGAAAATCCATAATCAATTCTAAGTACATCAATTCCAAATTCTTTAATTTTCCTTAGATCATTTTGCTGTATATTTAAATATTCAAAGCCCTTTGGAGAGATATCTGCTATGACTTTCATTCCCAAAGTCTTTGCCTCTCTTATTATTGAGGCAAATTCATTTATAATTATATCATAATTTGCTTCAGGAATATGAAGTGAAGTAAATATTCTGTCAAACCCATTTTCCCTAGCAATCTTTATATATCTAATATTGTCCTCTAAGCTATAGTTTAAACCCATATATATAGAAATACCCTTTCCCATAATTGTTAACCCTCCACTTCTAATTCTTAATTGACAAGAGTCTTTCTCAAAAGAAAGACTCTCTTATATGAACTATTCTATTATATCATCAAAGCCTAATAAGAATGTAGCTATAAAACCAGCTGCATATGCTATTAGAACACCTACTATATATAATAATGGTGTGTTAGTTATTGCTGCAAGCGGAATGCCGGAAAGCCCCATACTTGTAGATGCAACTTTAAATAATGCCTGTGCAGCACCACCAAAGGCACCACCTATACATGCTCCAATGAATGGTTTGCCAAGAGGTAAAGTAACACCATATATTAATGGCTCTCCTACTCCCATGATTCCTATTGGTAATGCAGTAATAATTGTCTTCTTCATTTTCTTGCTCTTAGTTTTTACATATACAGCTATTGCCGCTCCAACTTGTCCTGCTCCAGCCATAGCTAATATAGGTAATAATACGTTCAATCCTGTTGACTTAAGCAATTCTACATGAACTGGAGTTAACCCTTGATGCAATCCAGTGAGTACTAAAGGTAAGAATGTTCCACCAAGTACAAAGCCTGTTACAGCTCCCCCACCAGAAATAGCTGCCTTAGTAGCATTTCCTATAGCGTCAGATATAATTCCTCCAGCAGGTTGAAGTGCGTAAATTGCTACAAAACTAGATACAAGTAATACTATAAGTGGTGTTAAGAATAAATCCAATACTTCAGGTACAATCTTTCTCAATTTCTTTTCAAGCCAGCTTGAGAATGCAACAACAAGTAACACTGCGATAATACCGCCTCTACCAGGTACTAGTGCTTTTCCACCAAGCATTACCTTTGCTAAATCAGGATGAGTAATAACAGCAGCCATTACTCCACCAAGTGCAGGTGATCCGCCAAATTCCTTAGCAGCGTTTATACCTACAAATAGGTTCAATCCAAAGTATACAGCATTACCTGCAACCTTTAATATACCGCCAAAGGTTCCTGCTCCAAAGCCTGGGTTATATTTAAGAACAATATTTAGTATAGCAGTTACCAGACCACATGCTATAAAAGCAGGTATCAATGGAATAAATATATTTGATACTTTTTTAAGAAACAACTTAAATGGTGTAGCATTTTTTGCGCTTATTTCTGATTTTCTCGCAGCTGCTTCATCCATTTCGCCTATGCTTACGCCGGAAAGTAGACCAAATTCATATGCAACTTTATTTACTCTTCCTGGTCCAAGTATAATCTGGAGTTGTCCGCCTTGTTCTACTACTCCCATTACCCCATCAATCTTCTTGATTTCATCTATCTTTACAAGTCCCATATCTAGTATATTAAGTCTTAAACGTGTCATGCAGTGAGCAATCTGTGATAAATTCTGCTTTTCTCCAACTACTTGATAAATTTGCTGAGCAATATCTTTTGGTGATAATTTTTGTGACATAACTAATCCCCCTATCCAAATATTTATTTATTTATACTATCCAAAGCCTTTGATATATACCCTTTATTTTTTTCCAATAAGTCTAAAGCTTCCTGCCTTGAAAGTCCTGACTCAATCATTAATATGGAAAGCTTTACATTATAGCTAGTTTGTTCTAGCGCTTCTGTAGCTCTATCTCTTGTTACTCCTGTTGCTAGAGAAACTATTCTCTTAGCTCTCTCAACAAGCTTTTCATTAGAAGCCTTTACATCTACCATAAGGTTATTAAATACTTTTCCTATTTTAATCATTGATCCTGTTGTCAACATATTTAATACCATCTTCTGTGCAGTTCCTGATTTCATTCTTGTTGAACCTGTAATTACCTCTGGTCCTACAACAGGTGCTATAGATATATCTGCAAGCTTAGATATTTCTGAATTAGGATTACAAGTTACTCCTACAGTTGCAGCTCCTAATTCCTTTGCATATTTAAGTCCTCCTATAACATAAGGGGTTCTTCCGCTTGCTGCAAGTCCAACTAAAACATCATCCGCTGAAAAATCGACGTTTTTTAAATCTTCTTCACAAAGCTCTAAGTTATCTTCTGCTCCTTCTTTTGCTCTAAATATAGCTTCATGACCACCAGCTATGATTGCATGAACCATATTTTCAGGTACACCGTAAGTAGGTGGGCATTCTGAAGCGTCTAGTATGCCTAGTCTTCCGCTTGTACCTGCTCCTATATATATAAGTCTTCCACCCTTTTCAAAAGCCTTTGCTATTTCATCAACAGCTTTTGCTATATTCGGCAGTTCTTTTTGAACTTCGAAAGCTACCTTCTTGTCCTCTTCATTTATCATAGTTAGCATTTCTAGTGTAGAAACTTTGTCTATATTGTTAGTATTTTCATTGACTCCTTCTGTGACTAATTGTTCTAGGTTAATCCTTTTCAATGCTACCACCTCTGTTTCTGATTTACTTTATGATTCTATTATACACTTTTTGAAATATCATTTCAATATAAATTTAAAATTATGAAATTATATTTCAAAATAGCATATATGAAACTCCTTCTCCTTTCGTCAAATGAGTACTCGCTGAGTAAGCGATTCATCTCAAATCATAGATTTGAATTCTCTGCTTAAGCGATCATCACAAAATCAGCACTCTGTGTAAGTGATCATCTCAAAATCATAGATTTTGGATGCCTACTTAAGATTTGGGATATCTGCTTAAGATTTTGGATGTCTGCTTATATGAAATGAAAACCAACAAAAATAGCATGTTACTAATAATAGAATTAACATGCTATTTCCCATTGGCTTTATTTACTTTAATAAAAATGACTTTCTAATTATATTCCAGCTATCCTATTAATATGTATTATATCTCTCAAGATTGAAGCTGCTGCAGCTGTAGTTCCTGAAGCCCCTCCAATCAATGTTAACTCCCCTAGTGTATCTGAAATATATCTAACTGTCTTATTTTTACCATATACATTATAAAAAGGATGTTCTTTACCTACTTTTTCTAATCTGACGAGCATATTCACTTCTTTTCCAGATCTATGCGTCCTTCCAATAAGCTTGTATCTTTTTCTTCTTTTAAGGCAATTTCTATATCAGTTGGCTTCAGGTTTGTTATTCCTTCTATTTTTATATCAGACAACTTTTTTTCTTCTTTCATAATTACATTTGTAAGTATAAGCAATTTAATTGCAGTGTCCCATCCTTCTACATCAAAGCTAGGATTTGCTTCTGATATTCCGAACTCCTTTGCTTTTTTCAATGCAGTGTCATAAGTACAACCAGTATCCTCCATCTCTTTTAGAATGTAGTTTGTTGTGCCATTTAAAACACCTTCTATAGAAGAAATTGTAGAGCCAGCCATCTCTATTATTCCTCCATTAACAGAAGGCAGCGCTCCTCCACAGGTACATCCAATTCCCAAATGCACACCCTTTTCTCTCGCTATCTTTTCTAGTTTTTTATAACCATGTATAATTGGTCCTTTGTTCCCTGTAACCACATGTATTTTATTCTCTAATGCTTTCAAAATATAACTCAACGCTGGTTCCCCAGTTTCCTTATTAGTAGCTGTTAACTCTACCATTAAATCTATATCTTTTCTTTCTAACATAAAATCAGGAGTTATTTTTTTACTTTCATTATTGTCTTCAATTATACTTTTCTCTTCATTTGAAAAAGCTAATAATTTATCATAGTCTATTCCCTTTGGATTATAGACTCCCCCTTTAGAATTGATAATATATATTATTTCAATATTAATACCTTCTTCTTTCAATACAGAACTCTTATCTACAATTAGTTTTGTAAAAGCTTTGCCTACACCGCCATATCCAATTAATCCAATTCTCATGTTGTTTTTCTCCTTTTCTGTTTCCATCTCTAATACTCATTTTACTTAATTTGTGATTTTGTGTAAACATATGTATTAGTTGAGAATTTAAGAATAGTTTAAGAATTTAGTTACATTTATTTTAAGATTTTCCTAGTAAACTTAATTATGTGACTAGGAAATATTTAATACAAGGAGTGATTTAATTTGAAACATTCGAAAAGGGTTGCCACATTTTTTTCATTAGTACCAGGAGCAGGCCATATGTATTTAGGTCTTACACGTCAAGGCATTCAACTTATGGTATTATTCTTCTCTACTTTTTTTATAGCTGCTTCTTTTGACCTGCAATTTTTAGCAGTTTTTCTTCCTGTAATTTGGTTTTACAGTATTTTTGATACAAGAACAAAAAGTTTAAGTGAAGATCCTCTGCCAAACACTAATCTACCTATTTTTTCTGATGTAAATTCTATGGATGAAATCTTTAAGAATAAACCTGCTGAAAAATACATTGCTTATATCTTAATCCTTATGGGAGTTCTTTCACTAATAAATAATATTGCACTTCCTATATTAAGGAATTATTTAGATTACCGAATAATTATGTATATTAAATCTCTTATAATATCTTTCATCTTTATTGTTATTGGCTGTACGCTTCTAAAGAGCAAAAAAGTCAGCGTAAAGAAGAGTGGTGATGAATTATGCAGTCAAGAAGAGTAGGAACTTTGACTCTAGGCATTGTATTAATCTCCATCGGAGTAATATTCTTTTTATCCACCTTCTTTAATTTATCCTTTGAAAGAGAAATTTTAAAATTTTGGCCTTTGATTCTTATATCCTTAGGTATCGAAATACTGGTACTGAATAGCTTAGCAGTAAAACAAAAACTATATGTAAAATACGATCTTATAAGTCTATTTTTAATCGCTGTTGTATTATTTTTGTCTTTTGGCACTTATGCCTTTAGCAATTTTGTTTTATCGAATAGCTTTTATCGCTAAATAATATAATTGAAGAGAGAGTGTCTCATCATAGCTAAATGAAACACTCTCTTCTTATAGTTCCAACATCATATGTATATCATAGGGTTCTAGCCTATACAATTCTTCATTTATTTCATCTGTTAATTTTGCACCTACTGCAAAATAAAACTCTACTGTATTTTTGAAGGGTGTAGCCGATATATATAGACTTTTAGCACCTAATTTTTCTGCTTTTTTAGATAGCAGATTCACTAAACTTTTACCTATACCTTTTTTTCGATAATTGCTGCTTATATATAACATATCAAGTTTAAGTTGATCATTATTTCTGCCAATAAATTTACTTTCCAAAGCTCCTAAGCCTACTATTTGATTATTATAAAATGCGCCATATATAGTTCCATTTCTTTCATATATATCGTATAATCTATTAATATAATCACTGAGTTCCTCTAAATTCCAACCCTCTATATTATAAAATTCGTTTACTATTTCGAGTTTATTATTTTTAAAGTAGTAAACCTCATTTATTATTTCTTTTCTATCAATTTCACCTAATAGTTTAAGTTCTGATTTTTCAAGTAACCTATAGTTCAAAGTACTCAACTCACTTCCCTATTGAATTAATTTTGTTAATGAGCTTCTATACTGGATAGTAAATAACCATAGTTAATGAGCAAGTCGTATCATCATTATTCTTATATGAATGAGTACTATCTGCCTTAAATCGTATAGAATTACCAGCTGTTATAACAAAATCTTCGTCATTTATACTAATAGTAAGCTTACCAGAAAATATCGTAATGAACTCCTGTGTGCCTTGTTGATGCGCTTCCGTAGATAGATAACCATCAGCGTCAATCTCAAGAGAATACATCTCAAATCTCCTTGCACTGTCAAAAGGAAATACAGGAAATATTCTGACCCTTCCGTTATCTTCAACAAGTGGCTCTATCTGGGATTTGTCAACAACTTCCAAATCGGCTTCTGGCATACTCATAAGCTCAGTACATGATACTTTAAGTCCATTTGCAATCTTCCATATCGTTGACACTGTGGGATTTACCTCACAACGTTCAATTTGGCCGAGCATACTTTTACTTACACTGGTTAGCTTTGAGACCTTATCAAGACTAAGCTTCTTTTTATCACGAAACATTTTTAAGTTTTCAGCAATAATAAAATTAAGTTTATCCAAAAAATTCCCTCCAGCTCATTGACAGTATACTGCACAAATGATATTATTATACTGCACGATGCAACATATTGTTCTTTTTGTGTATTATATCATACATCGATGAGGAGGTAAACACTTATGCCAAATTTTGCAGCATTTTTATCCTATATCCTTATTTCAAATTTTTCACCAGGACCAAATAGTATTATATCAATGTCAAATGCCAGTAAGTACGGATTTAAAAAAAGCTTAATGTTTAATGTAGGAGTATTCTCTGGCGTATTTATTCTAGTCGCTCTATGCAGCGCTTTCAGTATGGCCCTTTACAGCTTTATTCCATCAATCAAATCAGTTATGTCTTATATTGGCGCAGCCTATATACTATGGCTTGCATGGAAAACCTATAGGAGCAAACCTCAAAGTGAGAATGAGAACCAAAAACATACAAACACATTTTTATCTGGATTGCTTTTGCAGTTCGTCAATCCAAATTCTATAATTTACTGTGTTACAACCGTTTCAACATTTGTTGTACCATATTACAAATCTGTTCCAATGCTTTCAGTTTTTTCTATGCTTCTTGCTTTCGCTGCCTTGGTGGCCACCTGCTGCTGGTCATTATTTGGTTCCTTATTTCAAAAGTTCCTTATAAAAAATTATAAAGTTGTTAACACTGTTCTGGCACTACTGCTTGTATATTGTGCAGCTTCACTGTTTCTTTAATTAACGACTCTGTTAAATTAAACTACTAATTTATGTATTAAAATATGTGATTATATATAGCTGAAGACCGAAAGTTAACTTTCTAGTTAGTCTCCCTATCTATATTCGCAATACATAAAGTTTGTTAGTTATGGTATCCTACGCCTGAATACAGTCTTTAGAATTCTATTCTTTCTGTTTCTTTTAGTTCAGCAAAGGAAACCTGTCCGCCTATTATTCTATTGTGATGTTCAATAATTTGAGAGGCTGAAAGAATATTTGAGTCATAAGTACTATGTCCGTCGCTGACAAGTACATTTTTATACCCCAAGCTAAATGCACATCTGCATGTGGTATCTACGCAAAATTCTGTCTGAACTCCTGTTATTACTAACTTATTGACACCTAAAGCTTTTAATTTTTCATGTAAGCTTGTATTATAGAAAGGATCTGCATGATATTTTAGTATTATTATATCACCTTCTTTTGGCTTAATCTGAGGATGTATTTTCCACAGTGGAGTTCCATTTGCTATAAATGAGCCATCACTCTCAGTATACTGGACATAGATTATGGGTGTATTCGATTTTCGTGCTTTTTCAATTAAAGTATTAATATTGTTTAGTAATTGCTCACCATTAAACAACTTTTTCCCATCATACTTTTCTCGTACAAAATGTACAACTTGGACATCAACAATTAAAAGAGCTGTATCTTTACTCATTTATTTTTCCTCCCTTTAGTTATAAGTGCTTTAATACTTAATTATTCGTAATTGGGATTTCAACTTTTATGTCATAATATTAAGAAAGTCCTGTATTATTAAAATATTACTAATTATATTATATAAAACAAAAATTATAACTTTCAAGTAGCCATTGTTCAAGAAAAACAATTTTGTACAATATTGAACTTTAACTAGGCACAATAGTGCTAAAACTACATATTGAATCTGTAATAAATTGGCTGTTTTGTATGAATACACCCTGGTCCAACCACTTTCTTTTATAAAGCTTAACCGAAAAAGAGAATAGTCATAGCAAAAGCATAACCTGCTATTGACAACTCTCTCCTACATCCTTTTTAACATAAGACTCAACTCTTGATTCTTTAATCATTCTATATATTGCTTACATCATTCAGTTTTAACCTTTCCTACTGGTGCAGCATAAATAACAAATTCATCTTTCCCGTCAAGCATGAAAAACTTATCAATTATCTCTTGATTATAATCTCCTATTGCACAAGTTCCACAGCCTATAGCTTCACATGCCAGGTATAAGTTTTGACAAAGATGTCCTGAATCTTGAAGAATGGTCTTATGCGCAGATATATCATATCTCCATTCGCTTCTATAAGGAATACAGCTCCAAACAAATATAACTGCACTGCTAGCAATAAACTTTTGTCCTGAAACAGCTTCCGTTACTTCCTCTTCCATATTATTTTTATCAAACAGAAAGGCAAGTTTATGATCTAAAGGTAAATAACGATATACTCCTTTTCTTAGACCCTCTACTCTATTTATCACTAAATAAGTTTCAAAAGGATGTCTTGCTCCACCTGAAGGCACTGTTCTAAAGGTTGCAAAATTTACTTTTCCAACGACCTTTTTTACACCCTGAGTACTCCACAGTAAAAATGAAAGTTCTTCTAAGGATAGACTTTCTTCAGTATAAATCCTGTTACTTTTCCTATCTATTAAACAATCGAAGATATTCTGTTTAGTTATTACATCCTTATTTGCTTTTGGAAGAACTATTATTTCTGCATCTTCTTCCACAAACTTTTGAAGTGGTGGTTGTGGTAGTTTTTGCTTTTGATCTGTTTCAATATTATTGAGTAAATTAAAATTAGATTTCAACCACTCTCTTTGTAACTTAGCTTCATCCATGCAATTACCTTCTTCCCTAATTTAAACTTATACTTATTAATTCCCAATTTATAATAACTAATACAACAATTTAACATAGTGAGTATACATAAGTTGTAATCTGCTATATGTTATTTTAGATAAGGCATCTGAAAGAAAATAACAAGTCAAAGATGCGACGGATATTTTGTGTCATACAAGGAGGCAGGTTCCGCAGATAGTCAGCACTATCTAAGGGTTCTGCGGTTGCAGTATGACGAAAAATAGACTAACATACTGACTAGTTATTTTTTTCAAGATGCCTAAATAGCAACATAGCTAGTATTATCTAATCTTGCCACTAAACACTGTTTGTAATTTTATATATACTGTGATATTATAATATCTGTGAGTAAGTCAGGCAATCGCTGCTGTGGTAACACAGGAGAGGAAAGTCCGAGCTCCATTGGGCAGGGTGCTGGGTAATACCCAGTCAGGGTAACCTGAAGGAAAGTGCAACAGAGATATACCGCCGAAACTAGTTTCGGTAAGGGTGGAAAGGCGAGGTAAGAGCTCACCAGCGCATTGGCGACTTTGCGGCTATGTAAACCCCACCTGGAGCAAGATTGAGAAGTATCAAGGGGCGGCCCGTTCCACTTCTCGCTAGTATCGCTTGAGCTTACTGGTAACAGTAGGCCTAGATAGATGATTGTCAAATACAGAACTCGGCTTATAGACTTGGTCGCATATTGAAAACACTAGGTTTTACCTAAGTGTTTTTTTGATGAATTTAGAAAGAAAAGAAGGCCTTAAAAATATCAGAAGTAGTCTGTTAGGGTATAAAAAACACTTAGCGCTTGCTTAGTGTTTTCATAATCAATACCAAATTTTCTAAATTTTATTCATCGAATAAACTCCATAATTCTCTTATAGGCATTTTGAGCATCTTCATATCCATTTTGGAATAGTTCTTGAAGTTTTACTGGATTTCTTTCCAATCTATCAACCTTTATTTCTTTAGAAGCTCTTATAACTACTACCTTACCTTCCTCTTCTAATCTTTCTATATAATCCAAGGTATCATTATATTTCTTATGTCTATTTATCATTGTTTCTATTAATAGAGGATATTTCTTATATTTCATTTTTATTAAGTTTGCAAATTTCATTGGACTTTTTCTATAGCTCTTATTCCTAGTTAAAATAATAATATTTTTATCATTACCATCATTAATTGATTTGATAATTGGAATAGAATCTGATATACCACCATCCAAAAGCTCATATCCCTTCAAATTAACTATTGGTGACATAAGTGGTAGTGAACAGGAGGCTCTTAAAACATCAAATCCCTCACTTTTAATATCATTCTTATTAAAATATAACGGTTTTCCGGTTTTACAATCAGTTACACCTACTAGAAATTTACATGATGCATTATGAAAGGTTTCATAATCAAACTCAACATACTTATCAGGAATATCTTTAAAAATAAAGTCCATACCAAAAATGATTTCTTCAATATGAGACTTCTAAAACTCATATATCTCCAGTTCTTTAGGAACCCTGTGTTTACTTTTATATTTCTTCCTTTTTGTTTTGATATATATGAAGCTGCATTACTGGCTCCAGCTGAAACCCCTATAATATAATTAAAATACAGATCATTCTCCATAAAATATTCTAGAACACCACAAGTATATAGCCCTCTCATACCTCCCCCTTCAAGTACCAAACCTATATTATTCATAATCCTTGCACTCCCTTCTAGTATTTTCCACTACGTTCTACAATAACACTAATATAATAAGAAAATCAACTTTTATTGTATGTACATATTTTATAAGTTCTCCATCAAAATTGATGAAATCCATTTTTTCTTCATTAACCTTATCAAAACCTATAGCTGAAGACTATTAACCCATTAAAGATATCCCTATAGGCTGATCATTTAATAAAAAAACACCAAGCATTTGCTTAGTGTTTCTATCTTTATACAGCTTTCAAATAGTATCATACAAGTAGACACTTCAAAAGCTTCTAATACATTTTGGTTGCGGGGGCAGGACTCGAACCTACGACCTTTGGGTTATGAGCCCAACGAGCTACCAGCTGCTCCACCCCGCGATATTATAATTGTATTGAACAAATTTTTGTTTTGTGATTGCCGCTCCTTCAAGCGACATGTGCTATTTTATCATGAACATCGATATAGAAAAGTAACTAACTATATGCTCACGTCAAAGCTCCATAATGATGCTCATCTATTCTCTAGTATGCTCATTATTTAATAAAATGATACACTCAGCTTAGTTTATCCATTAATTTCAAAAGACGTATCTTAATTCTTTTAGCACATTAAATGAAAAGTCTCGAAAAATTTTATATCAATTCCTCATCGTCTATATCATCTATACAAGGCAGTATAATAGAAAAAGTTGTTCCTTCTCCGAGGGTACTTTCTATTTCTATTCTTCCCTTATGTTCCTTTATTATTTTATAGCAAACATTCAGTCCTAAACCAGTGCCGCTCCTTTTTGTTGTAAAAAATGGAGTACCTATTTTCTTTAAGTTTTCTTCTGATATGCCTACTCCATTATCAGTTATTCTTATAGACATTTCATTTTCTGATTCCTTAAAACCAGTTTCAACTTTAAGTTTTGCATTGCTTTTATCAGTCATTGCATCTACAGCATTTTTACAGATATTTAATATAACCTGTTTCAATTCTGCTTCATCACACATAACATAACGCTCTTCTTTGGATAACTGAAAATCAACATCAATGCCTTTTACAAGTGAAGATGACTTGACCATACTTTTTATAGATTGAAATATATCTATCATAGAAACTTCCATCAATTCAGTTTCTCTTGGCTTTGAAAGAAATAAGAATTCGCTAATAATTCTGTTCACTTCATCAACTTCTTCATTTATCTTTAAAGCATGTTTCTTAACCTCCTGTTTTTGTGTAACGTCACTTATTAATTTACTCCTACCCTTAATTGTTGTAAGAAAATTTCTAGTTTCGTGAACAATCTCTGCACCCATTTGTCCAAGCAATGCCAGTTTTTCCTGCTGTATTAGTTTTTGCTGCTCTTTTTTAAACTCCGTTATATCGGTGCCTATGCTTATGCTTCCAATTATATCTCCGTCAACATTTCTAATGGCAGTTAAATCAAACAGCATATCTTTTTTATTACCTTTCAAAGAGTATAATGCTACATGATAAAGCCGCTTTTTTGTGTTATCTTTTAAGGTCAAGTCAGAAGGTTCTATAACATTAACTTTTATCAACTTCTTTAATCTACTTATATTCATACCAATAATATCTTCTCTACTTGTTTCCAGTACTTCCTCTAAGGCTTTATTACAAAGAACAACCTTTCCACTTTTATCAAACATTAATATACAATTGTCTATAGACTTAAGTATTGTTTCCGTTTGTATATGTAAATTTTCAAGCTCTTGATCTTTCTTTGTATCACTAAAAAATACCAATACACCATTTCTAACTCTTTTAGAATTTATTGAAAGCTTAATATTGTCACCCTTTAGGTTTTTATAAGTTCTGACTATATTTTTTGTATCTTTTCTATTTTCAAGGAGTTTACTTGGAAACTTTTTTAAAAACTCTTCATTTGTAATCCCATATAACCCATCTCTGTTGCAGGCAAATAATTCTTCAAATTTTTTATTAACATATCTTACTTTCCCATTGAGATCATATTCCTTTACCGCTATCGGAAGTGCATCAAATAAATCTTTTAAAGTCTCACTAGTATGCTTTAACTCTTTAGTTGTTTTCTCTAAATTTTTATGTTCCGTTTCCAGTTGTTCATAGGGATAAAGTATTGTACTGATAAAAATCCCCTTAAAAAGAAAGTAGTAAGATATGACTTTCAATATGTGCCCAATAGTCCATGAAATTGAATCTACTGTGGTGTATAGGGTAAAACAAAATTCAGTGGAAATACTCATAAACAGCGACATAAAAATATACTTATAGGTTATTACGCCTTCATATTCTATCTTATCTTTTATTGAATATAAATTCATTATGTACATGCATATAATTCCATACTCCAGTATTATCTTTATAGGTGTAGCTCCGTGATTAGTTAATAGTATAGGTAAATAATTATTATAAACGACTACAAGGTAAGATACGCCTAAAACTATACTCATTGTAATAAAGAGACTTATCAATTTTTTTAACTTTATTCGGACTAATCCCATGGACAAAAATAAGACTATAGATTCGGTAGCTCTACCAAGTACCCAGAATTTTGAAGAAATGTCGAAGTGTTGATTATGAGCTAGATTTAAATAGTAAAGTATGTGTAAAACATCAAAAATAGCAACTGCCAAAAATCCAAAGCCTAGTACATTATAGCTTACTGGGTTGCGGTTATATAGGTACCATACAGATATGAATATTGATAAAGCTATAAATACACAGGTTAACTCTAAAACCGTACAATATACATTTAGATATTTTACTACTGTATTATGTATAAATATTGCAGTTAAAAAGGATACAGTTAAAATTGTTAAAGACTTTATTATTAAAGATTTCATAGAGTTTGTTGAATTAAAACTGATAATATCTCTTAACACCAATTTTGAATCCCCCCCCCCAGGTTGTAAAGACTATATAGTATATCCTATCATAAATATACATTTAGTGGAACTCTTAGTTTGAAAATATATTATTTTCAAACTAGTAAAAAAATAGATAAATACTACTTTTTATACATTCAAATACCTACATGATTAATAGAATATATTTTTTAAAGTTACTACTTATAATCTGATTTATTCCTTAGTTATTCAAAGTTTCTCATCATATATTGTAACATTTTCTAACCTTTCTCAATAGTATAAACTAAACTTCAGGACAAGCTTTTTAATAAAAGATTTACTCAAGATTAATAAATAAGTGGAGGGGAAATTTATGAGTATTTTTGTAATATTTCTCGCAGCACTTGGTCTATCAATTGACGGTTTCACAGTTTCTTTTACTGGTGGGATTTTAACAAAAAGACAAAAATTGAAAAGCGCTTTTTCTATAGGCATGTACTTTTGCGTTATGCAAACAACTGTAGCAGCTTTGGGATGGTTTTTAGGCTCAAAATTTAAAGGTTATATAGCAGAATATAGCAGTCTATTTGCCATTGGGCTGCTAATATTTATTGGAGTAAGAATGATTTTTCAATATATTAAAGAAAGAAAAGAAGAGGATTATGAATCTAAAGAGTTAAACAATAAGTTTTTCCCTATTCTGGCACTGCTGGTCAGCTTTGATGAACTTGCTGCCGGAGTAAGTTTTGGCCTTTTCCAAGTTAACATTGTCGAAGTACTAGTAATACTAGCAGTAACTTTTTTTATTACAGCCTTTACCGGAATCCTTATAGGCAGAAAACTTGGACTTATACTAAAGAAAAAAGCAGATCTAATAGGTGGTTTAATGTTTATATCAATTGCTTTGGTGAATATTTTTGCTTAGCTTTAGAATTATTTATGATTCTACTTTAACTCCTTAACTAAATTTTTAGGCATCTTACCGATGAGTGCCATAATCATGTTTTCTGCAGCTATCATACTCATAGCATTTCTTGTGGCATGGGTGCCAGAGCCTATATGAGGTAAAGTTATAACATTATTCATTTTTAGAAGAGGATTATTTTTATCTATAGGCTCATTTTTAAATACGTCTAAACCTACAGCTAATATAAGAGCAAAAGTTAAATCTGCCACAGTATCATTTAAAACATCTGGAGTATTAGTGCCAAGAATTCTCCTTTCTTTCATATCCTTAATTACAAAATTATCATAACCTACAGATATGTTGCTTACTACCTTTAAATTAGGCTTTGCGTCTAAAAATTCCTTATCTATTTTTGTACCTGCAGTTATTAATCCATCTATATAACTATATTTTTTTATTATTTCCTCTCTAGGTAATATCTCATCACTTTCATTCATTTCATAATTATAAATTCTGAGATATAATTTTGTATTTCCCTGGAAATTTTTCTTACTATATATACTTTAGGTTTCATAAGCAATCTTTAGTGGGTAATAATATTATAATTATTAAATTCGCTAAAATACTTACTTCCTTTCTATTTTGGAATATTGGTACCTCTCTATGACTCTATTTGTCCAATTCTAAATATTTACCGACAACTGATTTAGCCAAACATTTTGATGAGTCAATAATATTAATTGAAGGCTGTGCTTTTTCTAATACTACATTTAAATCAGTACAAGCTATCACTATACTTTCAACAGACTCCTTTTTTACATCTTCAATAAGTTCATTCCAACTATCAATGTTCTGTGTATTTTCTTTATCTATTTTTATGTTTTGAATAAGATTATTTAATTTTACTTGCCATTCATCTTTAAAAATAAATTCATGACCACTATTTATTATACCTTTTTGATAAATTGTAGATTCAAATGTTGAGCTTGTTGAAAATAGAGTCACCTTTTGTGAAACTACAGGCAATTTTTTAACAGTCTCCTCTACAATATTTAATAAAGGAACATTAATTGATTCTTTCAATTCTTTAAAATATATATGTGCTGAATTACATGGCATCGCAATAAAACTCACACCAATTGATTCAAGCTTTTGTAATCCTTCAATTATAGTTTTTTTCATAAGTTCATGATCTATTGGACGGTCAATATAAAATGGAGTAGGTAAAGAATATATCATCATTTTTGGAAACTCATCATCGTATTTTGCTCCATATTGAATTTGACATTCATCAACAACTAAATCAACAAATGGTGCTGTTGATCTTGGGCCCATTCCAGCTAAGATTCCAATTAATTTTTCATTCATTTAAGTTATCTCCTTTTAAAATGTAAATTTATTTAACTATACAACACTAAAATTGTTGTTTTTTATACTTTTGTAATAAGTATTACATTAATTGATATTTTCAGAAAGATAATAATTACCATCAATTGGGTTAAATCCATAAGTTTTTACTACACCAGTCTCTTTAACTCTAATTAAATATATTTCATTAATGAATATATTGGGGCTATTAATCGCTTGAAGAGATTTAGCATTAGTAGGTATAACAATAATAGATTTTTGGCTTTTTATTTTTTCTATTGCTTGATTATATGTGTATGTAGGTTTATTATACCAAAGTAAAGCTGGAATAATAATTATTAATAATAAAGTTATAATGAGGTAAGCGATGTCCTTAGCCCTCTTATTGGTTTTTGATATAAAAAAAGTTATCAGTACAAAAATATTACCAAAGCATACGCTATATCTTATTACTCCTGAGTAAATTACATTGTTAACATAAATAAATAAAAATAATTCAATTAAATTTAACAGTATAATAATTATTGGTAACACAAATGGACCTTTTTTCTTGATATTCATATAAATCCACCTTTATAATGTAGTCTTATAATAGGGATGTGCCTTACTAGTGCTTTACATTAAATCATTGGTATTCTATTTGTTTAATAATTGATTTGCTTTTTCCATGTCTTTATAGTACACATCTAGACTCACTCTTTGCACAGCTCTGACGTTAAAGACACCTCTTTCTAGTGCTTGGTCTATTCCCCTTTCACCAATATTTTTTATTCTGCATCTTATTCTATTCGCTTTTAAATAAGCATATTTTTCATTTAGTTTATAACGATTATTTTCGCTTGTGACCATTATTGAAATCCATTCTTTATCTTCTCTCAACCTATCTAAAACAACCCATGCAAAAACTGCAAATGCTATTATAAAAAATAAGATAGTTGACAAAATAAATTCCCCCTCAATATACTTTCACTTGTTTTACAGTTGTGACACTTCATAAGAAAAAGTTGTGTACTGAATTGTAAATATTATGCCTGTATTACACAGTCTATTAATTTCTTTTTTAATCGCATTATTTCACTAGCACTTAAACCAATTTTAGAAAAATATTCTTCCACTGAATTATATTTTTGTTGAAACATGTCCAAAAATTTTTCCATATATTCTATTTTAGGAGTGATAATATTTATATCAACATTCTTATTGCTTTTACAGAACTGTTGTAGCATAGGATCTAAGTATATTCGTGAAATCTGATAATCAGCTAAAATATTTGTTTTAGAAACACCAACTAATAACAGCAACAATACTGAAATTACTCCTGTTCTATCTTTCCCAGCTGTGCAATGGTAAAGAACTCCACCCTTAGCTTTTGCAAATACTCTCATGGTATTAAGTATAGTTTTTTGCTCGTCTACCATCTTAAAGTACGAAATAGGAACCTCTTCAATACTTTTAGGTAAATATCCATCCCCATATATTTTGCAATGATAGTATTCAAAATTTTTATGATTTTTCAAAGCACAAGGTTTACTTTGAGTCTCATCATCACTCCTCAAGTCAACAATTGTTGTTATATTGTTTGATAATAATAGCTCTATATCATCATCTGATACTTGAATTGGCACATCGCTACGCAGAAATGCCTTATATGCGGTTATTCTTCCGCAATCTATAGGATACCCACCTAAATCACGCGTATTAAGAGTGCCGCTTAATAAAAATCTTCGCATATATTCACTTCCTTTACTGTAAATTCTTTGATAATACTTTCTTCGTCATATCTTACTATTGAGACACTTCCCTTATATAAATAGCCTGCCTGTGTTCTACTATTGTATTAATCATTAAATTTGTAAACTCTGATCAAATCTTTAATAGTGGTTACTACTATTCCTAAAATCAAAATACTTCCGCCTAAAATAGCTAGCAGCATCGACATGCGATGAGAAACATCAATAATAAAAATAGGAATGAAAAATATAGCTGGAGCAGTAAGTGGTATTAATACATTATTTTGTGATATGAGAAAATACTTTTTTAGTATAGCCAATGATAATGCTATACCTATGTATAGAAAGACTAAATAAGGTACTATAAATACTGGGTTTTCTATTATATACCTTTGAGGCCTATAATCTGGAGGAATCCAGATAGCAATGGATATTAATATAAAGTAGATATCTATGATATTAAATATGACAAATAAAATAGATTTTAAAATTCTCTCTCCCCTATTCATGACTCCTCCTTATATTAACACTAATTAATAACTCATTTATTTCCCTCTTTTTCTTAACTACAAACTTACACTTTATACCAATATCTTAATTATATAATCTTTTTTTATACAAATAAAGAGGCTACATAATTGAATTAATCTGTTGTGTTAGTTAAATTACGATATAAGTATTCTTTAGCAGTTGAATAATGTGGTGTCTATGCTATAATTTAAAAGTGAATTTTTTTTTATTTTCAAATATGAGGTGAATAAATATGACATATACACATAAAGATAATGATGATAAAAAATTATCTGATAATCAAAAAGGTTCAATATCTTTTCCTAACATGGATCTCCGTAATTTAAGAATTGATTGTGAAAAGTGTTTCGGCTTGTGCTGTGTTGCTTTATACTTCTCAGCTTCTGAAGGTTTCCCAAGGGACAAAGATGCTGGCAAGCCTTGCATAAACCTACAATCGGATTTTCGCTGTTCTGTTCACAAAAATCTTAGAAATAAGGGACTTAAAGGTTGTACTGCTTATGATTGCTTTGGAGCAGGACAAAAGGTCGCTCAAGTTACTTATGGTGGACATAACTGGCGACAAGCTCCAGAATCAGCAAAAGAGATGTTTGAAGTCTTTCTGATTATGAGACAACTCCATGAAATGTTATGGTATCTAGCAGAAGCATTTACACTACAATCAGACCTTAATATCAAAGATGAGATTAGCTCCATGCTCAGCGAGACAGAACGTCTTACTCATCTTAGCCCTAGCTCTCTCGTAGCGCTTGATGTGGTAGCACATAGAATCAAAGTTAACTCACTACTTTCGCAAACAAGCGAGCTTGTGAGATCTAAGTCCTGCAGCAAAGATAAAACTCCTTCAAAACATCAAAAGACTATCTCTAAAAAATTAGACTTCATTGGTGCAGATCTTAGAAAAACTAATCTAAGAGGTGCAGACTTAAGAGGAAAATATCTTATTGCTGCTAACCTTAGAGGAGTGGATTTAAGTGGAGCTGATCTTATTGGAGCTGATTTGAGAGATGCTGATCTCAGAGGTGCAAATCTCACAAATAGTATTTTTCTTACCCAAGCCCAGATCAACACGGCGAAGGGCGACTTCAATACAAGGTTACCGATTTCACTGACTAGACCTACATATTGGTCAAAATAATTAAATATCTATTCAAGAATAAAAAACTTTGCAAATGTGATGATTTACTTTGTTTTGTAAAATATGCTTTAATATAGTGTTGAGAATTTATAAATTTTTAATGGAAGTTGATAACAACTTCCATTAATTTATATTTTAATAATATTGGAGCAATATCACTTAATTA
The DNA here is from genome assembly GCF_030915445.1 of Clostridium sp. OS1-26. Taxonomy (GTDB): domain Bacteria; phylum Bacillota; class Clostridia; order Clostridiales; family Clostridiaceae; genus Clostridium_AM. The sequence continues at coordinate 4,099,435 of NZ_CP133264.1, read as the reverse complement.
TCTCCACAGCCATCTACTCCTACCAAAAGGGTTGACTGCTTTCTTTGTAAGTTTTCCATGGTAATTAATGGGAAGACACTAATTTCAATCCTATAGCTCCTATTAATATAAATCCAATACAAATTAATCGAATTGGATTTATAGATTCATTGAATAATATTATTCCTAAAATTCCAGTGCCAACAGTACCTATTCCAGTCCAAATTGCATATGCAGTTCCTAATGGAATGTTTTTCATGGCTAATGATAGAAAATAAAAACTTGCTATCATCCCTAGTATGGTGAGCACACTTGGTACAAGTTTTGTAAATCCATATGAGTACTTTAAACCGATAGCCCAAGCCACCTCAAAAACTCCTGCTATAATTAAAAACAACCATTGCATAATTTTCACTCCTTCTAATTTTAAATGTTCTAATTAATTATTCCCCTTTCACTAAAAATCAAAAAATAAAAAAACCTGGAACAATATATTAAAATATCTCCCAGGCTTTTGTCCTTCCGTGAACACAGCTTAACTGTGCGTTTTATCTTGGACCAGACCAGTTATTAATTTCAAACTGCGGAACCCTATAAAACTTTTTAAATATATATTCGGTTTTCTTACTGTAAAGATAGCAAAATATATGAAGGTTGTCAACATCTTTTTCGTAATACTATCATAGTTATGTATTAGTCTTTTTATTAAAGATAGAACACTTAGGTACTTGTTTCGATTTTATTATATACTTATAGATAAACTAGCTAGAAACCCCATAAGTATATAATCTTGTCTTATTCTCCTAAGAATTTATCAATGTTATTATTTATTGTTACTTCTGAAAATGCTATGATAGTTTCTGTTATTGCATATTCAGATATCTCATTTATAAACTCTTCTATCTCATTTAGAGATTTAACGGATAATTTAATTAAAAAACATCCATCACCAGCAATTCTGTAACACCATTCACTTCGTTTATATTCACTAATGAATATCTTAAATTTTTCATACCCTCCATTTTTCATAGTTAACTTAATTATACAATCAATAGATAATCCAAGTTTCTTTTTATTTATTTTAATTGTATAACCTTCAATAATTCCATCATCTTCGAGTCTTCTTACTCTTTCAGCAACAGATGGAGCTGAGAGATTTATACGTTTTGATAACTCTCTTATAGATAACCTGCTATTTTTTTGTAACTCTTCTAAAATTGACACATCAATTTCATCAATTTTCATTTGTAATATATCCTCTCAATTATTATTTTAAATGATACACATATTATTATATTACATTTTATATTCAATACAATATCGACGCTACACTTTGTATAATATTAATTGTTAACAAAATATATTTATAAAGGAGAGATACCATGACAAAAATAACTTTTTCCCAAGAAGGACTTACACCATTTCAACAATTATTAGGCCATAATAAAGATATACTAGAAAAATGGTCCTCTTTAGAGGAGTGTATTTTTAATAGTAATACATTTACATCTGAATTTAAAGAACAACTAAGACGTGTTCTTGCTTTTAATAATGGATGTCAATACTGCATGGCTAAAGGTAAACCATCTAATCAAATAACTTATTCAAAAATTTTAATTGCTTCTAAAATAGCAGATATAGTTTCTAAAAACCACATTATTGATGATAAACATTTTAACCTATTAAAGAATGAATTTAGTGACAAAGAAATTTCTGAACTTTTAGCCTTGATATGCTTTATAACAGCTTCTCAAAAATTCGGAGCATTACTAGATTTGCAACCAAGCTGTCCAATTTAAATTTTACTATACAAAATCTCTAATATGAGTTCACTATGATGTAAAACACCGTAAAATTCAGGTTAAACTGTCCCCTCTCTATCTTAAAGGGAAAATATCAGTTTGAATAATACGGTGTTTTCAAAATTATTCCGTTATCTCTATTCGATTTCCATCTGGATCCAAAACACAACTCTCGTAATAGCCGTCTCCAGTATGACGAGGTTCACCTACTACCTTGTAACCTGCATTTCTTAATCTGTCAGTAAGTTCATTAACCTTCTCAACACTTCCTACAGAAATAGCAATATGAATTAAACCTATATATTGATTAATAATATCATTTAAGTTTTGCGGAATCGTCGGCATCTGCATAATTTCAAGCCTAGCACCAGATTCAAATTTAATAAAATATGATTCGAATTGTTTTTTGCTATTAGTATATTTATCTCCAGCAATACCATCAAAATAATCTACATAAAATTTCTTTAATTTTTCAATATCTTTAGTCCATATAGCTACATGTTCGATTTTCATATTAACACATCCTTAACCTTAAATTTCAAGGTATAACATTTAACCATTTTAGCTCAACTATAGTAAAAATTGTATCACATTTCCCATATAGTTTCATCGATAGCTTATATAAAAATTTCAATTTTTTACTCATTATTTAATTATTCCAAAACGTCGTTTGTAACTTCACTTTAAATGACTAGTTCTCATTTTTCAGTTATTAATTTAAATAACGATACTATGAAGTATCCTTTTCATTTTTAATATAGATTAATATATTAATTATAATGAAAATTAATATAACAACTATTATCACCCAAAATGGAGTTGTTCCTGTAAAAATTCTTAGAAAACCAAATAATAGAAAGCTTATTCCTAATCCAACTCTAAAGTATCTTACATCAAATTTTTCTTTATGTGATTTATAGTTTTTTAGTCCTATGAGTAATAAAGCTGTTCCAAAAACCAACCAAGTTAAGGTAAGAATATCAAATACTACTTTCAAAATAGAATCTCCCTTCGACTATGATGTTTTCACAAATTATTTACTTTTAATAATTATAAAGATTCATAAAAAGATTACTCATTAATCTTTTATTTTTTCTATTGTATTTTCAATGTCTTCTACAACGCCAAATCTACCATTGAATATACTTAAATTATTTTATATTACTTATGACTTCCTCTACGACAAAAGGCTTGAACAATATGATGAATTTCTATTAATTCGTCTCCAAGTATTTCTTTTATCTTCTTTATTATACATTGAAGACCACTCTTGATTATACTCAATAACAACTACTTGCATAATTTATTCTCTCCTTCAATATAGATTGTCTTTACTTTGCATTATACACAAATAAAACCAATCTTCACATAAAAACTATCATTTAAAATCTTCTTTTGTCAGTTTATTACAAATATAAATAGATAATCTTTATGCGCTAAATGTGAATTATAAGTTTAATAAAGCTAGGGCAAAATAAAAACCTAAATTATTATAAGTTATAGAATCAAGAATAGAACAAAAGATAAAGTAAAAACTATATGTAAAAGTTACGTATAGCATACTTTTACTCCTTCAAATAATCAAAGATTTGGTAGATATAGTGGCAGAAACTCTGTCCAACTATATAATTTGAAATAAAATTCAAGGAATTGTTAAAGAAAGGATTGTATTAATATGAGCATAAAAAAAGCAATAATTCCTGCAGCAGGTTTAGGTACAAGATTTTTGCCAGCAACAAAATCTCAACCTAAGGAAATGCTGCCTATAGTCGACAAACCTACTATTCAATATATAGTTGAGGAAGCTGTGGCTTCTGGCATTAAAGAGGTTTTAATAATTACAGGTAGAAATAAAAGATCTATAGAAGATCACTTTGACAAATCTGTTGAACTAGAAGCTGAGCTTGAAAATAGTAATAAAGAAGAATTACTTAAGTTAGTGCAGAACATATCTAATATGGTTGACATTTATTATATAAGACAAAAAGAACCTAGAGGACTGGGGCATGCTATAAGCCGCGCTAAAAGCTTTGTAGAAAATGAAGCTTTTGCTGTTATGTTAGGTGACGATATAGTTGATAGTAAAGTTCCTTGTTTGAAACAGTTAATGGATTGTTATGACAAATATAAAACTTCTATTTTAGGGGTGCAGCCAGTTAATAAGACAGAAATATTCAAATACGGTATTGTAAAAGGTATAGGAGTTGAGGATAGAGTCTATAAGGTTAACAATATGGTGGAAAAACCAAGAATTGAGGTGGCACCATCAAACATTGCTATTCTAGGAAGATATATAATAACTCCTAGTATATTTGAAATGCTTGAAAAAACCAAACCAGGCAAAGGTGGCGAAATACAACTGACTGATGCATTAAATCAATTAGCGAAACAAGAAGCTGTGTATGCTTATTATTTTGAGGGAAAAAGATATGATGTTGGCGATAAACTTGGATTTTTACAAGCTAATATAGAATATGCTTTGAAACGTGATGACTTGAGAAAAGATCTAACGTCATATCTTTTTAATGTTAAATACAGAGAAAATTTCAAAATAAAAGAAGAACTTTATTGTAAAGAGAACTTAGCACCGAGAGAGACAGTTGGAGTCAGTAATTTAATTTTCAAATAATAATGACACTCTAATTAATCTAGCAGATTTTTCAAGTACGTTGTAGCTACAAAATAAAGTATATGCACAAAGTTTACTGGAGATATTATAGATACCCAATTTGAACTTAATCGTACTAACCTCTTAAGTATATTGAATTTATAAAATAAAAAACATACACATAGTTTATAGGGAAGTGAATCAATTGGCAAAAAAACACAGAAATAATAAATCGAATAAAGTTAGAAAACATATACTACTTTGGTTTTTTTCTATAATTCTAGTAGTTGTAGCATACTTTTGTGCTAAATATTTGCCTACAGTAATATCCCTTTATGATGATGCAACAAAAAAGGTAAGCTCTATATCCTATAATACTTTTCATGGGAATCAAACAACTTATTTATATGATTCAAATAATAATATAATAAATAATTTATACGGTTCAAGAAATTCCCTATATTTAGCATATTCTAATATACCTCAAGCTGTGAAAAATGCTTTTGTATCCATAGAAGACAAAGATTATTTTAAGCATGGTGCCTTTAGTATAAAAGCAAATCTTAGGGTTTTGTATTCTATTATAAAAAATAATGGAAAAATTACACAGGGTGGAAGTACAATCACACAGCAACTAGCAAGGAATGTATTTTTAAATTTTGACAAAACTTATAAAAGAAAAGTAGAAGAAATATTTATTGCTATAAAATTAGATCAAAAATATACTAAAGAACAAATCTTAGAATTTTATATTAATAATATTAATTTTGCCAATAATACTTATGGAATTGAAGCAGCCTCAAGAAGATATTTTAGCAAAAGTTGTAATAAACTTGATTTGTCTGAGATATGTTTCTTGGCTGCGATACCTAATGACCCTACTTACTATGACCCTATAAAAAATGCAAATGCTACATTAAAACGTAGAGATCTTATTCTATCATCAATGAAGCAAAATAATTATATTACAGAAGATCAGTATAATAAAGCAATTAACTATAAAATTGTATTGAATCCAGAAAAATATACAGGAAATGTATGGGTTGAATCCTATGCTCTTGATAGTGCTGCAAAGATACTTATGAAGCTAAAGGGATTTCAATTTAAAAATACCTTTACTACGGAGCAAGATAGAACTAACTATTATAATGACTATTCTAATGTATATAATGGTTGTATAAATGACATTCGTAAGGATGGATATAAAATTTATACTTCTATAGATATGAATAAACAGCAACTCTTACAAAGTTCCGTAGATAATGGATTATTAGATTTTACAGATCAGAATAACGGAATATATACATTACAGGGTTCAGCTGTTTCAATAGATAATAACACTGGTTGTGTTATAGCAATAGTTGGCGGTAGAACAAGTCATCAAAAGGATTATCTAAATAGAGCATTTCAATCCTTTAGACAGCCAGGTTCATCTTTTAAACCTTTGGCAGTGTACACTCCTGCCTTTCAAAAAGGATATACTGATACAACTATTATAAATGACCATTATATAGAAGGTGGACCTCATAATGACGGTGATGTTTATATGGGAGACGTAGATATAAGAAAAGCAGTACAAATGTCATTAAATAGTGTAGCATACCAAGTATTTAATGACATAACCCCTGATTATGGTTTATCCTTTATGAAAAGTATGGATTTTAGCAAAATTACTAAGAGTGATTATATCCCGGCTGCTGCATTAGGTGGTTTAACCTATGGAGTAACGTCTATTGAAATGGCATCCGGCTACTCAACTCTTGCAAGGAATGGAGAATTTATTGACCCCACATGTATACGTAGTATTATAGATAACCAAGGGAAAACTATCTATGAAAATAAAATGGAAAAAAGAAGAATATATGCAGCTGATGCAAGTTATTTAATGACAGATATTTTGAAAGGTACTTTAGAAAATACTTGGGGTACTGGATATAATGTAAGACTTGATGGCATTACGAGTGCTGCTAAGACCGGTACAACAAATGATCAAAAGGATGGTTGGCTGTGTGGCTATTCTGCTTACTATACTACAGTAGTATGGGTTGGGTATGATATACCAAAACATGTAGATAATTTATACGGTGGAACATATCCAGGTACAATATGGCATAATTATATGCAGCAAGTACACGCAGGATTGCAAGATAAGGATTTTAGTACACCCTAAGTTTACTAAAGAAAATGGAATAAAGAATTATTATTCCATCAATTACCGGGATATAACAGATGAAGTTAGAAAATGCTATTGTTAAATAAGATAGTCGTATAAAGAATTAGGAGTGTGAACCTAAAAAACATGAAAAATAGAGTGAAATCAATCTTTTTTAACAACGCAGATATAATTATATTTTTTATAATAATCATGATAAAAGTTTTTCATTATGCTAGAGTTATATCCCCTTATAAACTTGAAAACACCTTAAAAATCGCTATAATAGCTTCAATACTACCTATTGTTTCAATCGCTTTTATTTTAACCAAAAGAAGGTTAACTTTTTTATATATTGTGGATCTGATGTTAAGTTTATTATTAGTAGTAGATATGATTTATTATAAATATTATAAAGATATACTATCCATAAGAGTAATAAGTAATAGTGTTTTGCTTTCAGGAGTTTCATCAAGTATAAAGCAATTAGTTGTACTTTCTGATTTTATTTACTTAGTAGACTTAATAATATTACTTCCATTTATAACTTTTGCAAAAAAAATGAGAATAGAATATTATAGAACTAATGTCAGAATGGGTTTATTTGCATTTATATTTTCTATAGGATTTATAGTAGATGGCTATAGCATAAGTATGCTTAATAAACAGCAGCCTTTACTCTTAAAAACTATGTCTAATAAGCTTTATATAGCTAACGCATTAGGTGTGTTAAATTATCATATATTAGATTTATATGACTTTAGTTCCAGTAGTATAAAAAATAAAAATATAAGCACTCAAAGAATCAATGAAATAAAAGCTTTTTTTAACAATAATCAAACAAAAATTTCAGGTAATCTAAGTGGAGAAGGCGTAGGAAAAAATTTAATTGTTATCCAAGTAGAAGCACTTCAACAATTTGTCATTAATTCTAAAATAAATGAAAATGTAATAACCCCTAACTTAAATAAATGGATAGATAAAAGTCTTTACTTTGATAATTATTTTTATCAGGTAGCATCAGGCACTACTTCTGACGCAGAGTTTATGTCAATGAACTCATTATATCCAGCAGAATCTGGCGCAGCTTACTATAGGTATGTAGCAGATACTTTAGAGTCATCACCTAAGTTATTTAATAATAAAGGATATTATACAGCTGCATTGCATGGGTATGCTGAAGGATTTTGGAATAGAGAATCAATGTATAAAACAGAAGGTTTTAATAAATTCTATGGAGAACACAGTTATAATATTAATGAAACTGTAGGGCTTGGACTTAGCGATAAATCATTTTTAAATCAATCATTTGAAAAACTTAAAACTTTCAAGCAACCTTACTATACATTTCTAGTAACCTTAAGTAGTCATTTCCCTTTTAATGATACTAAAGGTTACGGAAACTTCGATGTTGGAGAATATGAAAATACTTTGCTTGGAGATTATCTAAAAGGTATACATTATACTGATGCTCAATTAGGAAATTTTTTAGATAAACTTGAACAAGAAGGAATTATGAAAAATTCAATTGTAGTAGTATATGGTGATCACTACGCTATACCTACTACTGATGTGGATCAATTATATAAGTTTGAAAACGTAAGTGAGCAGTCAGATTTGACCTGGTATAAGTATCAAAAGGTCCCTATGTTTATACATTTTCCTAATGATAATCATAAGGGCATAAATCATACTTATTCCGGTCAGATGGATTTGTTACCAACCTTAGCTAATATGTTTAATCTCCCCGTTAAATATGTATTTGGTAAAGATATTTTGAATACCAATACTCAATATGTTATTTTTAGAGAAGGTTCTTTTACTGATGGAAAGATTTTTTATATATCATGGGCTAATGCCTACTACGATATAGCAACTGGTAACCCCATTACTGAAACCCCAGAACTTAAGAAGAAAAAGGAAGAAATATTAAATGACCTCAGTTACTCTGATGATGTTTTGAACCATAATTTGATTAAAAAATTTGAAGGTTCTACTAAATAAATACAAATAATTATTTATCTTAAATTAAATAAACGGTACAGGGAGCAATCACTGTACCGTCTTTGGGTATATAACTAAAGTTTTAAATGAAAAGAATATATTGTATATAAAAACTAAAATAATTTAAGTGAGATGAATATTTATGATAAAAAATTTTAAAATAAATATATTATCAATTTTAATTATTATAATTACATTTGTAATAGTCAGACAATCTATAGTACTGCATAGAGATTTTAAGAATATTGAAATTCCTACTAGGGAAAGTAGACAATTGGGAAATATGAGTACTTATAAATGGTTAACTGTAAAAAAATTATCTCACAAATATAATATAAGCGAACAGGAGATTTTTAAAAATCTTGAAATTATTCCTCATAGAGGCGATGAAAATATACCTATTATTGAATTAGCTAAAAAATATAATAAAGCTCCAGAAGAAATTAAAAAGAATTTAAGGAAATTCAGGGAAAATCATAAAGATTTAGAAGGTACAAAACATGAGTAGTTTTACTTATTTACTAATAACATATTTTAGAAATTATAATATTTGGTTTCTAAGTATCTTAATCATACTCGGATGTCTAGGAATTCCAACTGGAGCAAGTTTGGTAGTAATAGCATCTGGAGCTTTTGCTTATGCTGGTGAATTTAATATAGTGATTCTTTTATTAGAAATTTGGTTTTTTTCATGTGCTGGTGATAGTATTGCCTATATTATGTGGAAGGTTATTGGACACAAATTTTTAAATAAATCTTTAAGAGTAAAAACTTATTTTGAACCTAAAATAAAGAAAGCACAAAATTATCTAAAAAAACACGGTAAAGGTGCGATTTTTTTTACTAGGTTTTTAATATCAGCTATGGGACCTTTCGTTAATGCAGCAGCAGGTATTACAGAATACAAATTGGCGACCTTCTGTTTATTTGTTGCTTTAGGCGAGTTATTATGGTCTTGTATTTATTTAGAATTAGGTTATTGGTTTGGTGATTCTTGGGAAAGCATAGTTCCTCTAGTAACACAAATTGGTGAATTTTTAACTTACATAACTATTTTAATTATTGCCATATACTTTTTTATTAAAATGATTAGAAAAAATAAAAGGAAAAGGTAATGCTAAGGAAGCATACTCGTAAATTCAAAAATTTGTCTATTAATCTAAAAACTATCAAAACTGATCAGTTAGTTTTGATAGTTTTTTATTTGCGCCATTTACCTCTAAATAATCAGAAAGCATAATGAATAAATTGTTTTAAATTTAATCTAGTTTTAATAATATTTTAATTGTTCTTTAAATATTGTTAGCTAATATATTGTTTAAGCAATAAATTTTTCACTTCAGCTTTTATTAAATTCTAATAGGTTTATAAGTTTACTTCATTGGATTAAATTAAGTCAGCTTTGCTCGACTACGCAGCGTTGACTTAACTTCACTAATATCCTTAACATTACTTTTCGCCATTTTTATGTAGAATAAGGCTGAAGGTATAAGAAATAATTGAAAGATTATCAGCGTAATCATATAGTTATTTGGTTCCTTTACATATTTAGACACGATGGCAAGCAAATAACCAATACCGACATTACCAAAAGTTCTCCCTAAACTATTAGCGATGTTAGCTACACTAAAGGCCGTTCCTCTGTGTTCCGGAAGGTTCACATCTGTTATCAGAGCAAGCCAGTTTGGTGTGTTTGCTGATTGGGCCGCAGAAGCAAGAACAGATAAAACAAACATCGCAGCCATCCATGGATTCATAATTATTTGCTTCAGTATACTTATCAGTATTAAATAAGAATTATTACTGTTACTCAATGATAGATTATTCATTGGAATTATAAACATTGCTAAATAAAGTGGCGCAGTAATAAAGACAAAAAATGAAGTTAGTAAAGCTCTCCCTTTGTAGGTTTTCCTTTGGGATACGTCTCCTAGATAACCAAAAAATGCTGATGAAAGGCCACCTATTTGAAACAAAGCAAATAAATATCCTGATGCAATGATTGCTATCCGGGCACTGTATCCCTGATGTTGGATTTTGGATATATATAATGTTGGAAGCCAAATTAAGCTTCCAGTTGTAATATTCATAAAAAATCCTTGAAAAAATAATAGAATATTACTACGTTTTGAGATTATTTCAGAAAAATGCTTAAACTCGATATTATAATTATATTCATATCCTTCTTTAACAAGTTCCTGCAATTCCGGTTCCGATTCTCCCAAAGTAGGTTCTTTTATGAAGAGATATAGAATAGTTAAGAAAAAGCCTATTATACTTACAACTTCAAATGGTTTTTTCCAGTTTGCTGCTGTAGCAATAAGTGATGCCATTAATGCTCCTGCAATTCCGCCAAAGCCTTGAGACATTCCCCAAAGACTTAACAACATTCCACGGAATTTTTGTGGAATGTAATCAGTTAAAACACTAAATCCAATTGACGCAATACATCCTAGCCCGATTCCAGTAAAAATTTGAAAAATAAAAAGCTGAACATAAGTACTACTGCGTGATGTCAAAAATACTGATATTGACCATAAAACAGTACCAATAATAATAAGATTCTTACGATTAAATTTTCCTGAAAGGTAACCCCAGTAAACTGAGGAAATGGATGTTACTAAAATATTAACAGCTGAAACCATTCCAAGGGCTGATATATTGACATTTAAATCCTTTGCGATTGAAGAAAAAAGTGGCGGAAACAGTCCTATAATAATGTTATCAAAAGCAGCTAAGGCTACAAAAACAAATATAGTATAAATCATTTTTATATTAAGAGTGTTCATTAATACTTACAGCTCCTTTTAAGTACGATTTACAATATGATGAAGTAAAGTTTTACCTAACTGATATATTATTATAGCCTATTTTTATTAATATATCTATTTAACCTTATTGGTATAGATAAAAAATAATCTTTGGGGAAAAATAGTTTCAAAAGTACAATCCTTGTAATAATTAATACATTTAGCGTATGTTCCTTAAAATAATTTTAGTTTTCAATTAATCTAATTGACGAAAGGAGCAATATCATGATTAGAAATATACTTATTATTTCATCTAATTTTACAGGCCATGGACATAAAAGTATAACCGAGTCTTTATGCGAAAAATTTGAAAACTATGATGATATTAAAGTTCATGTTGTAGATGGTTTTTCACTTGGAGGAACTACTCTACTTAAGATAGGCAAATCATATGGACCAATAACTAGAGCTTCCGAGAACTTATGGCAATTAATTTGGGATGTATCTTCTATTAGACCGTCGTTGGTTAACGAGTTTATTGAATTAATAATAAAAGATAATTTTTTACAACTATTAAGAGATGTAACTCCTGACTTGATCTTATCTGTACACCCAAATTTTAACGGCTCAATTATAAACATATTAGAAAATTATAAAATTGAAATTCCATTTATTACTCTAATTGCAGATTTAGTAAGCATTTATCCCCTATGGGCAGATCCTAGAGCCAGTTATATTATAAGTCCAACACAAGAAGCAAAAGACAAGTGTATAGAATACGGTGTTTCTGAAGAAAAAGTAAAAGTTTTAGGATTTCCGGTACGTTCAAAGTTTTATAAAGATATTGGAGATGACGAAGAACATAATAACTATAATACTGACATGCCTTTAAGTTGCTTAATAATGAGTGGTGGAGAAGGTGTAGGTAATATGAGAAAGTTAGCTGAACTTCTTCTTAATAACTTTAATTGCACTGTAAAAATTATCGCAGGCCGAAACACAAGACTAAGAAAGAAACTAGAGCAATCATTAGTTGAATCCTATGGTAACAAGGTTGAAATTTACGGGTTTATGGAAAATATACAAGATTTAATGTTCTCCTCTGATATTGCATTTACAAGAGGAAGTCCAAATGTAATGATGGAAGCTATCGCATGTAATTTACCATTAATAATAACAAGTGCTTTGCCTGGGCAAGAAGAGGGAAATCCAAAGTTTGCTGAAAAATATAAACTTGGGGTAGTATGTGAAGATATTAAAAATGTACCAAATACTATAAGCGATTTACTTGCAAATAACGCAGAAAAATTAAACCAAATTAAAAGTTCCCAAAGAAGCTATAGCAATCCTAATGTTGCAAAAAACATTGTGGATTTTATCTTAAGTATAGAAAATAATACTAAAGCTATAATACCCTCTGCAAATTTAGTCTCAATGGAAGCAGCAAATAAAAGTTCATTGGTCAAACCTTTTAAAAAAATAAAATTACTAATGTTAAACGTGATTAGATCCTAGTTATAAATCCATATGACTACTTTTCTACGCTTTATTATGTAATAGGAGACTGTCTCAAAATAAAATTTTGAGATGGTCTCTTTGCGTGTATAAAACAGAACTTGTATGCCAAAATCTGTAGACCAACAGAAGAAGATGGCATAATTAAGAACGGTGGGCGCTGATGCTCATCTGACAAGTTTCGCTGCAATTCTATCTGCTCTTGTGTTGGGCCCCACTCCTCAACGTAGGATATAGTGAATCCAAGTCGGACCAACATATTAATGTTAGGTTGCAATTATTCAGTGTTGCTTTATTACACCTTTAGCAAACCAATCTGTAGAATGAGAACCTTCATCTAAGTAGCTATCGATAGGCCAAGTCTTACGACCTGCAGCATTAACAGAACTCCTCTCTATCATATATATTCTATGTTATTATAAATCTCTCCTTAATTGTAAAATAATTAATCTACTACTTCAAAAATAATATTTATTATAATTTTTTCTCTTATCTCAAGTTCATAAGCATTTCTGTAATAAAGATGATCATTTTACTTACACCATATAAAAAGCGATACTTGAATATCATAATTGATAATTTCAAAATATCGCTTTATCTCTTTAACCTATATTTTCTTTTTTTCTTCTCTAATTATTCTCCTAATAGTCTGCTCAGTGAGATAATACTTCTCTGCCAGCATTTTAATAGAACTTCCTGTTTTGTAGCTATTAAAAATCTCTATATTTCTGTCTTTTAATTCATTCTTTATGCCGCTGTTTTCTCCCCAAGCCTTCTTATTTTCACATTTTCTCGGTATATATAAATAACCACCATCTATATATTGCTGAATTAATTCAACCACATCTTCTGGTAATATATTTTGTGCTTTTTCATGTTTCATGATACTTGCTCCTATCTACATTTCATTTTGTAAATAATGAAGCAAAGTCTGCACAAAAATATCTTAGCCTAAATAAAATTCTTAAATTCGGCTCCGAACAAAACTATGTTCTATATCTTCGCGCAGCTTTGCACGGAGCCTTCCCTCGCAACATTTAACTTCGAAATTTTCATACTTTATTCCCCCTCACTTGGTTGTCTGTTTATAAAATAAATATATCATACTTTTCTTAGTCTCTCCAGTATAACTGATTCATTCTGCAGTACAAGTACTGCTCCAATAATAAAAACTACTCCCATAATTTGCGTAAATACCATTGTTTCCTTAAGCACTAAAAAAGCAAGAATTAATGTTATAGGAAGTTCTGCTGTTGCTATTATTGTACTTTTCTCGGAACCTACCAAAGCAATACCCTTGTACAAAAAAATAACCGGTAAAATTCCTGAAACAACCGCAAGTTCAAAAACATAAAATATCATCTGTGGACTCAAAGTTATATTAAAGCTAAAAAAGCCTGGATTAATAATAGCCGAAATTACGAACATAACAACAGATGTATACATTGCCAAAACCTCTGACTTTACGTCATTAAGCTTTAAATCAGCAAATACATTAAAAAAGGCGTACGATATGCTGCATATAACTCCATAAACAAGGCCTGTAACAGGTGTTTGAGCAACACTTAAGTTAAAAAGATTTATTACCATTCCACTTCCTATTACTGCAAGCATCAGTGCCAAATTATTTACCAAACTAATTTTACGTATACCAGTTATAACAAAAAATAATGTAACAAAAACTGGATGTGTAAAAATAAGCATTGATGCAATACCTGCATTTATCTTTTCAAGAGCTAAATAAAAAAATACTGTAGTAGCTGTACTGCCAAAAGTCCCTTGAATAATTACTCTTTTAAGTTGTCCCCTCGTAAGTATCATTGACTTTTTATCCTTAATGAAAAGATATACAAACATTATTACTGCACTTACTGCATTCTGCATGACTAAAAGATCATACACTTTCATTCCTGTATTAAAAGCACTCTTCCCTATTATAGCTATTAAAGCAAAGAAAAAAGCTGCTAAAGCTACATACATATATCCTAAACTACTTTTTTTCAATTCAAACACTCCTTAGCAAATATATTACATTTAAAGAATTTTATAGCACGCCCTTATTTCTAACTTATTTTAGCATGACTATATCTTCTCATGCAACTTATGAAAAGTCACAGTATTCAACAGTATATATCTACAAGGAAAGGGAAAAAGATATAGTATCATAAAGATGCTGTATCCTTTTCCTTGCTTCAAATATAGCTTTATTTTTACATAGAGTTCAAGATTATCAGTTTTTTAATAATCATTATTGACTAATAATTATATTTATGAGATAATATAGCTAAATATTTGAAAATTATTGCTAATCAATATAAACTTTGTAAATAAATATTTGCAACTTGATATGCTAATAATAAGTATTAGAAAAATTTTATTTAGGTATTAAGTTAAAGTTTTAAATAACAGTTAAAGGAGAAATATAAAATGTTAAGAAAGATAGAAAGTAACAATATGGGCAGCAGTAATCTTGGGTGGCTAAGAAGCAAATTCCACTTTTCTTTTGCAGAGTACTACAATCCAAACAATATAAATTTTGGAGTTTTAAGAGTTATAAATGACGATTTAATTGACCCTAACACTGGATTTGATACTCATCCTCATAAAGATATGGAGATAATATCCTATGTAGTTGATGGCAAGCTTACTCATAAGGATAGTATGGGTAATGAGAATACTTTAACTCGTGGTGATGTACAATATATGAGTGCAGGAACAGGAGTGTATCATAGTGAACATAATTTTGGAGAAAATATATTAAGGCTTTTACAAATATGGATATTCCCTGATAAGAAAGGTTATGAACCTAACTATGGAGACCACAAGTTTAACTGGAATGATAGAAAAAATAAGTGGCTTCATATGGTTTCAAGCAAGGCTGGAAACGTACCAATAAAAATAAATCAAGATATTAATATTTATTCCTTAGAACTTGAGAAGGGAAAAGAAATTAGTTTCCCAGTAAAGAAAGGAAGACAGGCGTATTTGGTACAAATAGAAGGAAAATCTGAATTAAACAATATTGAGTTAGCAGATAGAGATGGAATGGAAATAGTCGAAGAAGACATTTTGATACATTCTAAAGAAACTTCTCATATTTTAATTTTAGAAATGAATAAACAAGATTAACTTCTCTAAATCAAAAAAAATTGGAATACATTAAATACTACTTGCAAATAATAAAAAAATATTTTATATAAAATTGGAGGAATGATTAAATGGCAAAGGATTTTTATACTGCTGTAGCAGACAGACGTACATTTTATGGAATTAGCAAGGAGGCAGTAGTTTCAGACGAGAGAATTAAAGAGATTATTGAACATGCTGTAAAACATACACCATCATCATTTAATTCTCAAAGTGCAAGAGTAGTCCTATTATTAGGAGAACATCATAATAAATTATGGGACACTACAAAAGAAGCCTTAAGAAAAATTGTACCAGCAGATAATTTTAGTTCTACTGAAAATAAAATAAATTCATTCCGTAATGGATATGGTACAATTTTATTCTTTGAAGACAATAGTGTAATTGAATCTCTTCAACAACAGTTTGCCCTTTATAAGGATAACTTTCCAATCTGGTCAGAGCAGTCAAGTGGCATGCATCAATATGTTATCTGGACTGCATTAGAAATTGAGGGATTTGGAGTATCCTTACAACACTATAATGAACTTATTGAAGCTGATGTAAAGAAAGAATGGTCAATACCAGATAACTGGAAGCTTATTGCGCAAATGCCTTTTGGGAAACCAACAGCGCAACCAGATGAAAAGCAATTCCAACCATTAGAGAATCGCATTAAGATATTTAAATAAATTATAATTTAATATAGGGTTACAAGATGATCAAATGACTTATACTCCGGAATATATTTATAGCTCTTTTTTACGTAAATATATTCCGGAGTATAAGTCATTTTTCTTGTTTGAAATTTCATGGTTTACTTTAGAGTTTAGTTGACATAATATTGTAATTGTTAACTAAATTCACGAAATAAATAAAATATATAAAAAGCAGGTACGAAAACTCTTTAATTCTTATACCTGCTTTTTAAACTCTATTTATTATAGCTATATTATATAAGTTAAGCTTTTACTATGCTTTCTACCATTTCTTTTGCTGCATACTTTATAGTATCAAGTTTATATTTGCGAGTCTTTCTTGTAATGCCTATAAAATCAAATCTTTCAGCCTTGATATGAGTTAACAATCTCTCCATTGAAGTTAAGCATGGGACTACTCCGTTCCCGCTTCCACCAGCAGCTGCTACTGAAATTACTGGTTTCTGTTGTAAAAAGGTTTCTTCCTTCCAAGCTTCACATCTACGCAATCTATCAAAGAAAGCTTTGGCAGATTCGCTAAGGTCTCCCCAATAAACCGGTGTAACTATCACAAAGCCATCAAACTCTTTCATGGATTGATGAAGTTCTTGGAAACCATCTTTTACCTGGCATTCATGATCTTTAAGACAAGGCCCCCAGCCATTACCACATGCATGGCAAGTTCCAATCTTTAAACTGTTTAAATTTACAATAGTTACTTCTGCGCCCCCTTCTTTAGCCCCCTCTAAAGCTGCTTTTCCACAGGCCGCAGTGAGCCCGTCCTCATTTGGACTGCTTGTTATAACCATTATTTTCATATTGATCACTCTCCTATTCTAATTTTCATCCCCTTAGATTCTATATCGTACATACTACCATAAATATACACTTACTGGGACAGTTTTTATAAAAATCTCAAAAAATAATAGTACAAAATTCTTTTACAATTTATAGTGAACATAATATTAATAGTCTACTTTATGCCAATTTTTATCAGTTTCTTCAATTATTTCTTGAGTACCATCACTTTTTACTGCCTTCACCTGTACATCTTTGGCATCACTGATAGCATACCAAAACCTTTTATCACCTTTAACTTCAATTATTTTCGCTGGTTTTTCACCTGCATATACTTCAGAAATAGATTTATCATCAATTGCTCCTGAATAAATATATGGGACTTGATTCATTGAAGACCATTTAATAGGTGAATCCCATTTTGCTCCTCTTGTTTGTCTCCAATTCCACTTATCCTTTTCTTTTTCAAAATATGCAATAAAAATTATTTCTTCTTGTAGGTTATTCTCTATAAATATCGCAATGGCATCATTTTCGCGTGCAACATTCATTTCCTTATGGATGAGCGAATAATTCTTTTCTCCTTTATGCATTTTATTCATAGTTGTGTAAAAGAAATTCTCAAATGTTTCTTCCTTTAAACAACCAATTAAAAGAGCTATACAAATTAAAAACAAAGAAAAGATTTGCTTTTTCAATTTTCTCTCCCCTTCTATGTTTTTTTATAATAGTAAGACATAATAAAATACAAGTGTATAATATTTTACAAAAATATTGACTCTTTCTTGGCCTAAAGTTTATTACTGCATATACTTTTCCACCAATTCATAGCATCTATTTTCTGTTGTATTTGCCATGGAGTTCATATATATAACTGATTCCATTGTTCCACCTTTCATTGAAGATGACTCTTCTTTGGCTTTAGCATCTCTATTTGATATCCACTTTATTTCTTCGCTTTGTAGTTTTTTCATATCACTAGCTGATAGTTGTCCTTTTAATACACCATAAATTTCATTCAAAGCAGCATCCCATCTTTTGTATCTTTCATTTGCGGCCTCTCTCATATATAATGTTTTTCCTGAAGCATCTTTTTCATCTAAAGCCTTTAATTCCAGTTGAATTTTATCTAGTTTAGCTCTATATTCCTCTTTCTTGCTTACTTTTTTTTCTTTATTTTTTTCTTTTTCTTTTTCTGTTTCAGCTAACTCAGAGTCAATTCTCCCCTTCAATTTGTTAATGTTAGCTTTTTGGGCTTCTTCTAATTCCTTACTATTTAACTGCTCTATTAAAGCCTTAGCCTCATCATATTTTTTTTCATCAATTAAGCTGCTCACTTTATTGATACTATTGTCAACTTCTTCTTTAACCTTTACCTTATCCTCTACCTTGCTATTTGATGTGTCGTTATCCGTATTTTTTACAGTGCTTTTTCCACACCCAACTGTTCCTAATGCTAATACTAACACTAGAACTCCTAAAATTTTTTTCATGCTCATATTCCTCCAGTAATAATAACATGCTGTAACATTTTTGATTTCATTATACCATATTATGCCAAAATAGACATTAACGTGGCAAACTTATCAAAAGAAATACATTGCTAAGTCCTCTATCTGAAGCTGTAGATAATGGTAAAAGCGTTGTGCTAGTATCCCATAATACTCATTGGGCTAAAAAAGCACATTTAAGAGGGGTGTACTCCATAGGAAAAAATAGTCATAAAAAGTCTCTTTTATTTTATAATTTTTTAAATTAAAATAATAATAAATTATAAAGGATGGTTTTATTATGGACGAAATAGATAAAAAAATTATTGAATTATTACAAGAGAACTCTCGTATTTCAATTACTGACATTGCAAAAATAATTAATCTTTCTAGACCAAGCGTTAGTGAAAGAATTGAAAAATTAATTGAAAAAGGTGTGTTAGAAAAATTTACGACCTATATACCTGCCCATAAAGTTGGTCATGAGGTCAGCTTTTTTATGGAGATTAGTAATATAAAGATCTCCTTTGATAAAATAGTTAATATTCTTCTTTCCAATGAATATATAACTGAAATTCATTGTGTAACTGGCAATACCAATTATATTGTGCGGGCATCCATGCCAAATATTGAAATGATGAACCAATTATTATCTGAACTAATGAAATATAGCCATGTAACTACATCAATAGTTCTGCATTCACCTCTAGCTCATAGACCAATAAAGCCACTTTAACCTTAATCAAAAATCTATTTATTGCTAAGATTTTTTACTTTATATTTGATTTGCTTTAAAATCATAAACTTATTTCTCCTTAAATTCTGTAGAGAAACTAACTGACCGTCTAGTGCTCTTATCTATTCCTTCATGTTGTAAGTTATCTGTAAATAACATCTTCCTTTCGAAGGAAATACACTGTAATATTCTTCAAATGTTTATGTTTAAATTAACTTGTTTATATTATTATTTCTGTATACAGTTAAATTTTTAAGGGGGAATATGATATGAAGCATGAATTTAAGGATGGATTAGAATTTGCCAGAGAATTAGACAAGCTAGATAAGCTCCATCATATTAGAAAGCGCTTTTATCTAAATGAAGGTGAAATCTACATGGATGGGAATTCTCTAGGATTAAGCTCCAAGGACGCAGAGGAATCTTTATTAAATGTCTTCAATGTTTGGCGTAAGGAAGGAATCAAAATATGGGGTGTTGAAAATGGACGTTACTTTAATTTTTCAAGAAATATTGCAGAGAAACTAAAAAATTTAATTAATGCCGATGCAGATGAAATCATTATAATTGGGAGTATTACTTCGAATATTCATCAAGGATTGGCGACTTTCTATGAACCTACAAAAGAAAAGTACAAAATTATTGTTGATGAATTAAATTTTCCTACAGATATTTATGCTGTTAAGAGTATGATTGACCTTAAAGGTTACAATGTTGAAGATACATTAATTGAAATCAAAAGCAGAGATGGTCGTACTATTTCTGAAGAAGATATTATATCAAAAATGAATGATGATGTTGCGCTAATCCTATTGCCAGCAGTTCTATATCGCAGTGCTCAACTTTTAGATATGGAGATAGTTACTAAAGAGGCTCATAAGCGTGGAATTATTATAGGATGGGATTTAGCCCATTCAATTGGATCTGTTCCTCATGATTTTAAAAAAATTGATCCTGATTTTGCAGTGTGGTGCTCATATAAATATCTAAATGCTGGACCTGGCGCAACTGCTGGTATGTATATAAATAGAAAGCACTTTAATAAAAGCACTGGATTTAGAGGTTGGTTTGGATGTAAAGATGAAAGCCAATTTCTAATGAGTCATGATTTTGATCAAGACAAAGATGCAAATGGATGGCTACTCGGAACTCATAGTATGTTTTCAATGGCACCTTTAGATGGAGTTCTAAATGTCTTTAATGAAGTCGGGATGAAAAACATACGTGCTAAATCGCTGCATATTACTGCATACTTAATGTATTTAATCGATAACAAGTTATCTAAATATGGATATTCAATTGGCAATCCTCGTGAGGATCATCGCCGCGGAGGTCATATTTGTTTAGAGCATGATGAAGCATATAGAATAAGTCTGGCACTACGTGATAATAATGTACTTCCTGACTATCGTGAGCCAAACGTTATTCGTCTAGCTCCTGTTGCATTATATGTTTCATACGAAGAGGTTTATCATTTAGTAGAAATTCTCGAAAGTATTGTTAAAGATAAAGAATTTGAAAACTACTCATTAAAAAGAGTAACAGTATTATAGGCATCCGATTGGGTTTCTATATAGAGTTACTAGGCCGAAAGTTAGTTTCTCTATATAAATACCCACTACCTAATATTAGCTTAAATTACTAATAATGCATGGGCTGTAAAACGCTTCACAATTGGATTGTTTTCAAAATTACTTTTAAACATTGGAAATATTATAATACCATATTTTTCAATACTTTTGTTGACATAACAACCCCCAGGGGTAAAATTAAAAATCCATTATCCCCGGGGGTGAATTAATTATTGTGTTAAACTTTTTATTGTTCTAAATATTCCTTTGTATATAGATGTTTCAGCATCTCCATCCTCTATTTTTGTCTCATAGCCTTTAATTCCTATGGCTGCTGTGGTTTTCTTAACAAATATTAAGCCATCATAAGATTCTATAGGTACCTCTGGCAGCATCCATTGGTTAGGTCTTCCATTATAAATAGCTCCAATGCTGTGTATCAGTTGTTTTTGTGATAACCATGCTGAAACATTTGTATCTTTCGAAGCTGATTTAAAATCTATAAAACTTAAAGGAACACCTGTCTTTTCAAAACTATATGCAAAAGAATTCGAATCTGAGCTGGATATATTAAATTTTGCTAAACCTGAACCTATTGTTTGACCTCTACTATCACATGGAATAGCCCTAAAACTGCCTTGATAAAAATCAAATCCTATTGCGTAATACTCATCATTAAACATCTCTTTAAGATTCTGTCCCATTGATTTATAGTTACTAATTTTTTTAGTTATATGCCCATTATGTGCCCAAAGCATAATTTTATCATTACCAAATTGTTTTTCATAATCTAAAATCCATTTAGCATTTTGTGCCATGTAATGGTCTCTTGTATTACTTGCTTTTCCCCAACCTTCAGTTTTTGTTATTATTACATATTCTACGCATTGATTAATAACATTTAAATCCTGAAGTACTTTTTCATATTCACTAATAGAACTCTTGTTAACATAATCTTGTTTTTTCTCTTCAAAGATATTTTTTAATTGTTCAGTACCTTTTTTAATATTCTCTAATTTTTCTTTATCTAATGAATACAGATTATCGTTCACATCTGATAATTTCCCTTTAAACTCTGACAATTTATTATTATCAACTTTTTTTATATACTCTAAAACTCTAGCACTATTTTTATCACCAGACTGCATATCAAACCCATAAAATTTAATTTTTGTTTTATGTTCAGGATTTTCATTATAATTTCTCATCCACTCTACCATGTCAACTACTTCTTCTGTTGACCATGTCCAAAATTTCATAGACTTAATGGCATCCTCTGCATTTCCCTTTCCATAAAGTATATAATCATTAACATCTTGAGCGCCACCAAATTCAGCTTCTATGGCAAAAAGTCTATATCCCATTTTTTCAACTAAAAACTCAAACATGCGGTGCTTCATTTCAAAAATTCTTTAGTACCATGAGTGGCTTCTCCCATTGCTACAATTTTTTTATCTTTTAGTATTTCTTGAAGTTTATCTAAGTCCTCAAATCCATTCCCAGCTTTTGTAGTTTTTAATGGTATTATCTTATTTTGCAAATCAACACTTTGTGCCTCTTCTGCTTTTCCACTTATGCACCCCCAATTAAATAAAATGAGACTTAAAAATAATATAGAAAATAAAATTCTTAAGTAACTTTTTAAAGTTTTCACACATATCCCTCCATTTATAATATTTTAGTTTATACCCATTTAATTTATAATAACATATAAGCAAAAATTTTAAACCAATATGATACAAATTATACATATTTAAGTACGAAATGTCACTTTTTATAATAACTCCTTTTTTGTACTTCAATTGCATTAAAAGGGATTGCATCAAAATAAATTATTATACAAAAATATTTTAAAATAGCCCCAAATATATTATAAATAATTAACTTTTCAAATAAAATTCGGTTATAAACAGAGTTCTTGGCATAAGATGGAGTTTTAACTCCATCTTATGCTTAGAAATCGTTATCCAGGGACGTAGCCGCTCTTTACTCCCACTTTGAGAAGGGGGAGTATTAGAGCGGGTAGTCATCGGATAAAACAGATAAGGGACTTCTCATATTGCATTTTTATGCATTATGAGACATCCCCTTTTATGTTTATTTTACTATATTCACCTTTTCACCATCAGCTAATATACTTTGTCCTTCGGTAATTATATCATCATTCTCTTTTATATTGCCTGATACCTCTGTGAATTTATTATTTGAAATTCCAATGTTTACAGATACCTTTTTAATCTTACCATTTTCTACTATATAAATATAATTTACGCCATTCTCTATTTTGATAGCTTGATTAGGAACAGTTAACACATTATCCTTGCTTTCCGTTTGTAAAGATACTTTTGCAAACATACCAGATTTTATCTCTCCGTTAGCGTTATCAATTTTAATCTTAACAATATAAGAGTTGTCTTTAGAGTTAGCTTCTGGACTTATTGTCTCTATAACTCCCGGCATTTCTTTATTTTCTAGTGCACTTACAACTACTGGTATCGATTGTCCTACTTGAAGTCTACCCAAAATTTTATCTGGAACAGTAATCTCTGCAGTTACACTAGTTGAATCTATAACAGTAACAGAACCGGATTGACCGCCTGTCATTTGACCTACTTCAACATCTTTTGCTGCTACTATCCCTGAAATAGGTGATGTAATTTTAGCATTATCTATTTGAATTTGTACAGAGTTTACTCCTGCTTGTGACTGTGCTACTTGAGCCGCTGCAGCTTTTGTGTTTTGCGGACCAATTTTATCGAGTACTAAATTTAAGCTGGTTTGATCTGCATTTAAATCTATAGATGCATTGTCATATTGAGTTTTCGCATCATCCAAGTCTTTTTTGATATAGCCCCTGCTGCATATAATTTCTGCATTTTATCATAATTGTTTTGTGCATCATTAAATCTCACTTTTGATTTTTGAAGAGCCTGTTCCGATTGAGATACTTGCTGTGCCAATGCTGAATCACTTGTTTTTTCTAAGTTAGCATTTGCTGCTTGAAGCCCTGCCTGTTGTGACTGAAGATTTGCCTCTAACTCTGCTGTATCCAATGTGTATAGTAATTGTCCTGCAGTAACCTTGTCTCCTACATTAACATTGACACTAACAACTCTTCCACCAGTCTTAGGGAAAACAACCACTTGGGTTTTGGCTTTTAAATTGCCTGGGAATTCTACATCTGCTGATATACTTCCGCTCTTTATTTTTTGTACCTTAACATTTCTTAGTTCTTGCTTTGCTTCCATTCCTTTATCTTTCTTTAAAGAACGAATACCCTGAAATGCAGCAGCAACTATTAAAATCAGAACTACAATTGATATTACTTGCTTCTTTTTAATCTTTTTTACACTAATTCCTTTAAAGTTCATATTCTCCTGCCCCCTTTACCTTTTTGCTTCTAGTCTTTCTAAAAATAAAGTTTTTAAAATCATCTATAAATGTATATACTACTGGCAGTACAATAGGCGTAACTACAGTTGATACAATCATACCACCTATTATTACCACTCCCATACTCCTTTTCATCTCACTTCCTTCTCCTAGTGCTAATGTAACTGGAAGCATGGAAACTATCATTGTGGCAGTTGTCATTATTATAGGTCTTAATCTTGTCATACCTGATTCTATAAGGGCATCTTTTAAAGTCATACCTTTTTTCATCAGTGTGTTCGTATAATCTATTAGTAATGTACCATTTTTAGAGGATAGTCCTTCAAGCATTATTATTCCGATTCCCGACATTACATTTAAACTTTGTTTAGTTACTGCTAAAGCAATCAACGCTCCCATTAAAGCAAAAGGTAATGCAACCATTCTTATGGCTGGTGTTAAATAGGATTCATAAAGTACTACTAGTATCATGTATATAAGCGCTATAGATGCTCCGAGTGCCAGCATAAGAGATCTACCGGACTCATTCATATTTTTATCTTCACCACCAAAGCCTATAGTATATCCAGTCGGTACTTTAAGTGATTTTAATTTATCTTTAACATCATTAATAACTGGTCCAACTGCTCTACCTTGAACATTAGCCTCTACAACAGCTACATCCTGTTTATTCTCTCTTTCTATAGATGGAGGAGTATCTGTTTTTTCAATAGTTGCAACCTGGCTTAGTAATATTTGCTGTCCTAAAGTATTAGATATTCTTATATTTTTAATATCATTAACACTTTGAACTTCTCCCTTCATAAATTTAAGAGTTATATTATTTTCTTCATTATTTGCTCTATAAACTCCTACCTGATTACCTGATAATGCAACTCTTATAACCCCACCTATATCTGAAGTATTAAGTCCATAGTTAGAAGCAGCTAATCTATCTACACTTACTCTTATTTCACTATTTCTCACTTTTGTTGAATTTCCTATATCCGTTGTTCCTGGAGTCGCTTTTATTAATTTTTCAACCTCATTTGATAATGCTTTTAAGGTGTCTTCATCTTTTCCTTTTATTTTAATAGATACTGGTTTACCACCTCCACCGCCGCTATCAGATTCTGCTACTTGAAAATCTATTCCAGGTATCTTTTTACCAAACTCACGAACCTCACTTGCAACCTCGCTTTGACTCTTTTTACGTTCTTTCTTAGGAACTAAATTAACATAAAGTCTAGCAACAGCTTTATCCGAGCCTGATTCACCATTTCCTCCAACTATCGTAAAATAGTTTTTTATTTCTTTAGTTTTATGCAAATAGTTTTCTACTTCAACTACCTTTTCATTTGTTTGTTTTAGTGTAGAACCAGGGCTTAGTGATATATTTATAGTGATAAAGCTTTCATCAGATTTAGCCATAAATTCTGTATTTATCGCTCCAGTAAAAAAGAGTGCTATACTGAATACTATGCCTGATATAGATATAATTAAAACCTTCCACCTATTATTTAATGACCACAGAAGAGTCTTTTTATATAATTTTAAAACCTTGCTAAACAACCCATTTTTCTCTGCCTCTTCTTTCTTTTTAACATCTGTTTTTTTAAGTAATTTAGAAGAAAGCATTGGAGTAAGGGTAAAAGAAACTATAAGAGAAAATATTGTAGCTATAGCTATTGTTAATCCAAATTCTTTAAAAATTTGTCCTACCGTACCTGACATAAAAGCAATAGGCACAAATATAACAATATCACACAAACTTATAGCAATTGCTGCAAGTCCTATTTCTCTACGACCAGTAATAGATGCCTCTATAGGATTTTTCCCCATGTCTAAATGTCTTTGTATACTTTCCAGTACTACTATAGAGTCGTCTACCAGAGTACCTATAACTAAAGATAACCCCAAAAGAGACATTAAGTTTAAGGTAAAATGGAATTGATGCATAAGGAAAAAAGTAGCTATAAGGGACGTTGGTATAGAAACTAACACCACCAGTGATGAACGTAAACTTCTAAAGAATAAGTAAAGTACTACTGCTGTAGTTACTATTCCTTCTAGAAGGTTATGTTTTATCTCTGTCAATGCAGAAGTAATAAAAATAGTATTATCAAATGCAACATCTATGTTTATTCCTTTAGGTATAGTTTTTCGAATTTCATCTAGCTGTTTTTTTACATTATCAGCTACTGTCACTATGTTGGCATCACTTTGTTTTGTAACCATTATTCCTATAGTCTTATTGTTCTTAAATCTTATTGTAGTATTAGACTCTGGAACTTCCATGTCTATTTTAGCTACATCAGAAAGATGTATATTTCCTCCTGCTAAAGTTGGTATTTGTAAATTTTTAACGTCATTAATATTCTTGAATTGACCAACTACTCTTACGGATTCATCCATATCCTCCTGTTTAATTTCTCCACCTGGTATGTTTAAATTATTTGATTGAAGTTTTTGTTCTATAGAGTTAACACTTACTCCATAATAGCTCATAGCTGTTTTATCAAGTTTTATCATTAGTTGTTTTTTGTCTCCACCTACTAATGTAACTCTTCCTACCCCTGTTACCTTTTCTATCTCATCCTTTAATCTATCAGATTCATTATAAAGCTCGTCATAATTAGCAGCTCCATTTACAGATAGAATTAAAATTGGTTGATCACTGGCGCTCATTTTATACAGGATAGGTTTATCAGCATCTTTGGGAAGCTTGCTTGATGCATTCTCAACTGCTTTCTGAACATCTAAATAAGCTGTGTTTGTATCTACCTTCATCTTAAAAGTTATTGTAACTGTACCATATCCTTCTTTTGCACTGGAGTTAATTGTATCAATACCACTAATTCCAGATACAGAATCTTCTATAGGTTTTATAATATCCTTCTTTATATCTTCTGCACTAGCTCCATTATAAGAAGTAGTTATTGATATAACAGGTATATTCATGGATGGCAATAAATTTGATCCCATATTTTTATATCCAATGACACCTAGTGCAAGTATTAGCACTACTGCCATCCATATTGCGGTTGGTCTTTTTACTGATAATTCGGTTATACTCATGTTTGTCCTCCTTTTTAATACTATCTATCTTTTAAAGACTAAGATATTCATAATCCATAGCCTTAAAATTCCTTAAGGGTGAAATCATGTTACTTATCGATACAAATAGTGGAACTAGAAAAGCAGTAAAAATGCTGCCTACATGAAAACTATAGACATACTGACCATTAGGCTTAAAGGCTACTATATTTAACAATTCTACTGCTATTATTGTGAATGTAATACCAAAAATAAATGCCAATAGGTTTAAGGTTATATTTTCTTTTAAAAGCTTCTTATATATAGTCGTTTTTTGTACCCAATAGCAATTAAAATAGCAAATTCACCTTTTCTGTTTGAAAACAGTATATGATTTAAGTTACCAAGTGAAATACATAAAACTGTAATTACTATAAAATTTAGAGTATATTTAAGAGAATTCACAACCTGAAGTACTTCATTCATCTCTTCATATGCAGACTTATAATCAATAATAGTAACCTTACTTTCTTTCATAGCTGCAAGTTCATCATTAATCATTTTGTCATTTCTATTTTTTAGAGAAAATATTAAACTGTGGTTTAGCATCTCTTCTCGTTTTGTATGCCCAGCATTAGTTGTTAGCATGATATCTACAGTTCCATCGATTATACCGCATACCTTGTATCTTTTATTTAAAATTACATTTAAATCAGTATCTTTACTTAAATAATCTCCTATTTTAATCTTATTTTGCTTGGCAATCTTAAGCGGTATAAGTAGTTCATTACTGTTTGCTGAAGGAAGTTTTCCTTCCACAAGCTTTATATCAAAAGCTTTAAGAATTTTAGGCATATCCTCTTCAAAAACATTAAAACCTTCAGTACTAATGTCACCAAAGGGGCTTTTATATCGAAAACTTCCAATATTATTTATAATGGGTATTATATACTCTACATTACTACATTCCTCGATTTTATTTAAAATTTTATCTGGTATGGGATCTTTAGTATTAGACTCAACACTTGTTGCTTTTTCAAACATATTTAAGGAGCCCCGGTTTATTTGAAGTATGCTGCTGTATAATATTATTGAAAAGAAATATATAATAAATACACCTAAGGACATACATGCAAAACCTGGCAGAACTTTCTTTATGTTATTTTTTAGATAAATGGCCGTTGAGAGAGGTTTCATTATATTCCTCCCCTGCCTTTATCAATGGAAACAATGGCACCATCAAACATGTTAATGACATAATTGGCATTCTTTAAAATACTATGATCATGAGTTACTACTATAATCATCTTATCTTTTTTATAGCTCTCAAGAAATTTCATTACCTCTATAGCACCACTAGAATCTAATGCTGCTGTTGGTTCATCTGCAAAAATTACTTTTGGATCTCCTATTAATGCTCTCGCGATAGCAACTCTTTGCCTTTGACCTCCAGACAGTTGATAAGGTTTTTTGTTTGCAAGATGGGCAACCCCAAAATTACTAAGTATGGATACTGCTTTTTCTTTTGCCTCTCTGCTATCATCATTTATTGGTACTAATACATTTTCTAGTACAGTCATATACTCAATTAAAAAATGTCTCTGAAAAATAAAACCAAAATCTCTTCTTCTTATACCAGCACTTTCAGAGGGAGAAATTTTATTATAATTTATATCTTTATAATAAACCTTTCCTGAAGTAGGTATTTTAAAACCTGCTAGTGCATAAAGAAGAGAGCTTTTCTGCTTCCTGAAGGTCCCATAATTCCAATAAATCTATCACCATCTAGAGAAAGATTTATATCCTTAAGTGCATAGGTTTCAGCTTCTTTACCTATGTCATAAACTAAATTTACGCTTTCCATTTTAAAAATCATAATATTCTCTCCTTAGGCATCCTCAAAATGCTAATACTAAATCTAAAGTTAGTTATTTTCAATCATCCCAATAGGATTAAGTTTGTTTATCATTTCATTTACAGGCACTATAGTAAATAATGTAGTGAATAGAGGTATATATAAAGATACAAGAAAAGCCTTTCCGTCAAATACTACTCCTACAGCACCGATATTCTCAAAAATATTTTTTTTAACCAAGTAACTTATCCCAATGCCTAAAAGTAGTCCTAAAACATATGAAATTGTATTAACTATCGTAACCTCTAATACTGCCATCTTTAGTATCTGACCTTTGGTGTAACCAATAGCATTTAGTATTCCAACGCCCTCTTTTCTATTAAAAAACTCAACATATTTTGAGCTTCCAACTGTAACTACCATTAGAAATATAGATAATATACTTATGACCTCTAGAATTTTCATAGAACCTTCAACCTCATGAAATTCTTTATCCAAAGTATTAAAAGTGTTATATACTGCTTTCCCTTTTGGTAAGCTCTCAACTAGCTTGTTAACCTCATTAATCTTATTTCTTTTAGGAAAAACTATTATTCCTCTCTTCAAAGACTTTTCATTATCACTATAATCCTTAAAAATTTCATTATTAAAAGGTACAACAGACAACATACTTGCACCCTTTAGTATTCCGACTACCTTATATTCTCCATTTATCCCATCAAACTTATCGAATGCATTTCCAACGCTATCTCCAATAGTTATTTTTTTATTTTTTGCGACCAAGTAATTTACTGCAATTTCCTTTTTATCTTTTTCCGGCAATCTTCCGATCATAACCTGTATAGATTCTTTCTCTAAAAAATAATTCATATCTTTGTCTTTTACCCCTATTACCTCCGCCCAAGTTAAGCTTCCTGGAATACTGTACTTTATCCCATACTGCATAAAAGGAACTAATCTTTCTACATTTTCATTATCTTTAACTTTTTTAATTATGTTTTCATCATCACAGGACATAATGGTAGCATGGTATTTATAAGAATCTATACTAAGTTTATACAAAGAGTTCTCTACTGACTTCACAAAGGTATTAATCAAATACAAAAAAGAAACTGCAATTAACACCGGAATAATAGAACTTATAACTTTATCTTTATTTCTTCTACTATAGTTTAAAATTGATAAAACCTTCATTACTATATTCCCTTCTAAGTAAGCATTTATTTTCCTTACCTGTATTTCTTATCCGGTTTACTTCCAAATATAATAATAAGCGAAATTACGACAATAAAAAAGTTACCTTAGTCACATTTTTTTATGACTGTGGTAACTTTTTTATTATGATTTAATTCTTTTTTTTATCTGGTACCAAGGACTCTGTTTATCTCAACTGCAGCTGCAGTTCTATCTGAAGTTCCAAGTTTACTGTAAATATTACTTATATAATTCTTAACTGTACCTTCAGATATAAAAAGTGATGAAGCTATCTGGCGGTTATTGAAACCCATTGACAGCATTTTTGCAATTTCGATTTCTCTCTCTGAAAAATCATGCAATATCTTTTTTTCTTTAGGTTTAATTATGGCATTTTCAGAAAGCTTTTCAACAAGCTTTTTAGCTACACTTGAAGGGAGCATAAGTGAACCTTTGTAGGCATCATTTATAGCCTTAACAAGTTCATCTCCTTCTATGTCTTTCAGTATGTATCCCGCCGCTCCATAATTTAAAGCCTCAACAATATAATCCACATCGTTAAATGTAGTTAAGATTAAAACAACAACTTCAGTATATAAGCTTTTCAATATTTTAGTACATTTAACTCCATCCATTTTAGGCATCCTTATGTCCATTAATACCAAATTTGGAGGGTTCTTTTTACAAAAATCTAATACCTCTTCACCATCCTTTGCCGTGCCTACAACTCTAAAATTCTCTTCTAACTCTAAAATTGTCTTTAATCCGTCTCTCATTAAAGTTTGATCATCTGCTATCAGTATTTTTATTTCGTCCATATCCCACAGTTCACCTCATTAAAAGTATTTATCGTGCAAAAACATTAGTAATACATTTTGTAGTGCACTGAAACTTGAAAACATAGACCGACGTATAAGTTGACTTTCGGTCTTTTCCCTATATTAAAAGCTAATATATATACTAAAACCCTCTCCAAGTTTTGATGATATATCAAGGCTTCCATTAAGTTCTAATATTCTTTCTCTCATAGCTCTAAGCCCAAAGCCATAAGTAACTATGTCGGCCCCTCCTCCGTTATCTTCAAGAGAAAAGAATACTCTTTCATTATCTAAATACAACTTAACTAAAAAGGCACTACTCTTTCCATGTCTTATACCATTACTGAGACCCTCTAAAAGTGTTGATATAATAACCTTTTCCTGGGCTTTGGTAAGAGCTATATTATAATCTATTTGTGCTTTAATTATTGCCCCTGAATGTTTTTCTGTTTCCGCTATGATTGACTTTATATCAGAATAAAAATCAAGTATATCTTGTCCATTTTCAAGCACACGTACAGAACTTCTTATATCATTAAGACCTTTTCTAACCTGCCCCTGAGCTAGATTAAGTTTGCTCTCTGCAAGATTTACATCCTTTTTTATAAGTCTTTTAGCCGCTTCCATTTCGACTAAAACTGTAGTTAAAGTATGCCCTACTGTATCATGTATTTCTCTAGCAATCCTATTTCTCTCTTTTAATGCAGTTATAGATTCTACTCTTTCATAAGCTTCTTTAAGGTCATTATACATAGAATCTTTTTCTAGTTTTTTAACAGTAACTTCCTTCAGTGCTGCTTCTATAAGTTCCGTCTGCTTTAAAAGATGATTAATTAGGAAAAATATTATATACACTACAATAAAAATTGGCAAATTTAATAGTGTTGAAGAAATAGCTCTAACATTATCATAATCTAATTTGCTTAAAATGGAAACACCAGATATAGAATATAATGTAAAAAAAGCAATAATTCCTCCTATAAAACCTTGATTTACAACTATGTCAGCTAACATAAAAAGATATAATCCTATAGATACATGGGTACTGTCAAATCTATTAATTAAAAATATTAAACATACCTCTAAAATATATACAGCCAAAATCATTAGATTATGCTTTTTTAAAATTCCCCACTTATTCAAGGGATCATGTAGAAAAAATGTATTAATTGAGTATGCCGTTAGAAGAATAAAGTATAAAGACATCAGTATAAACCAATTTGTACTATTATATATACAGTCAACTAGCATAATTAATGTAAATACGCAGTAATTTATAATTATTACAATATTTTTAGCTTTATTATTCATTAGAAATTCCCCCAAATAAGTCTTTCATTGCTGTGATTAGTATTAGTTAACCTTAAAATAATTTTAGCAACAAAAACTATTTTGGTTTTTGTTGCTATAGAAACTTTGTTGTACGTACACCTTATGGATATTTACCAATGTTATTATACCAAATTTCACAATCTTTTACATCATAATTTAACAATACTTATATAAAATTCTTTTAAGGAAGATAAATTCTTATTCCATTAGGGTAGCTTCCCAGTAGTTTATAAATCTCCGTAATTTATTTGCAAGTTCACGATTGATTTCTCCATTTTCAAAGAGAGATTGAACTTCTTTCCTCTGTACTTCAATAGCTTTAAATTGGAGCTCTCTTTTATGTTTATTAAATTGTTCATTATCTTTAGGTTGACTACCTTTTTGTATTCTTCTAATAATTTCGTTATAATGTGCAATTATCTCCAATGAGGCTCCTCTATTTTCATCATTAATTTCTTTTCTAATAGCTGCTATGGCTGCATTATACGCTGATATTTTGGCTGTTTCAATTTCCTTAACATCAGTCATAGAATCATTTTTATATGAAGAAAATACTTTTGACGCAACTCCTTTTATTATTGAAATAGCCAGGATAACTTTATGGTTTAGCTCATTTGATAAAATACTTTCTGTATGATTAAATTTTTCTTTAAGAATGTTGTAGACATTTTGAGAAATCTCTCCTGCTTTAAATAATTGTTCAATTTCCTTTTCTTCTACTTTAAGTGCCTTAGCATAAATGTTCTTTTTCATTTCACTAGACTGTAAATTTAGCTCAACTTGATTTTCACTTCTATAACTCTTCCTAATATATTTATTATAGCTATCAATAACATTTAAAGCAGCTTTTTTATTTTCATCATCTATCTCTTCCTTTAATGCTTTAATGGAAGCCTCTATTACTTTTATAAGTGCTTTTCGCTCAATTTTATTTTTATCTTCCCCTTTTGAATGTTCCTCTTTTTTCACAAGAATAGGCAAAATTATACTTGTCTCAAGTAAACTGAAAAGGATAACTCCTGCTGATATAAATATAATTAAATCACGTTGAGGGAAAGGTGCCCCTCCTTGTAAAACATAGGGAATTGAAAATGCTCCCGCCAAAGTTACTGCTCCCCTAACACCTGAAAGTGACGTTAAAACAGCTGCTTTAAATCTCGATTTATCGAAAAGTTCTTCTTTTCTAAACTTAAGCTTTCCTTCGCCAAATATGTAAACCCATAAAAATCTAATTATAGTTAAAATGATGGAAATAACCACAATATATCCAAAAACCTGTAAGTTATTAAACTTCTCATCTTCAAATATTATTTTTATTACACCAGGAATTTGCAATCCAAGAATCAAGAAAACAAGACCATTCAAAATAAACAAGATTACAAACCAAGTGCTAGTTGAAACAATTTGTAATTTTAACATAAAAGATTCCATGCGCTCATGCTCAATAGAATGTATAATCCCTCCAGAAACAACAGCCAAAATTCCTGATACCCCTAGATGTTCTGAAACTAAATAAATGAAAAATGGGGTTAATATTTGAATCAACATTTGAATTGTAACGTCCTCCATACCTAAACGACGAATAAATCTACGTAGATGAATAATTAAAAAAGATAGAACAACACCACATAAAAGGCCACCAATGGCAATTATAAAGAAACTAGCAGTAGCTTTAATTAATGAGAAACTTCCACTAACAGTTGCAGCAACCGCAAATTTAAATGCTACTAATCCTGAAGCATCGTTTATTAATGCTTCTCCTTCAAGAAGGTTCATTATCTTTTTAGGTAAATGGATTCTCTTGGATAAAGCTTGAACGGCTACTGCATCTGTTGGTGATAAAATTGCTGCTAATGCAAATGCTGCTGATAAAGTTATGGATGGAATCATCCAGTGAATAACATGTCCTACAATAAATACAGTTACAAAAACCAATCCAAGTGCCATTAATAAAATTGGAGTTCTTAAACTCCATAATTCGTTTCTTGATACTCGTTTTCCATCATTGAACAAAAGTGGAGCAATAAATAATACTAAAAATAACTCCGGTTCTAATGTCATATGTATACCTAGCGGTAGGATTGCTAGTATCATTCCTAAGGAAATCTGAACCAATGGAATAGGAAATGAGGGGATAAAACGATTTATAATATTAGAAACCCCAATACTTGCTAGTAAAATCAAAATAATTATAAATATCTCCAAATAATCCTCTCCTTTTTATCACTATCTATATTAATAATACCATACTGTAATTATGATTCCTCTTTAAAAAATATTGATTCAAAACTAATTAGCAAATGTGAAATAAAAAGATGTGGTGAATTTCACCACATCCTAGCTTCATAGTTTATATTATTAACTTCTAAATTATGCTTTCATTAATTTTGTATGCTTATCTATTTAACTTTGCCTTAATAGTTGACCAATACTCTTCATTCTCAAGCCCAAGTCTCCAGATAGCTATACCAGCTAAATTGCTATCATTGACGATATCTAATTTATAAGAAAGGCTTGTACTATTTTCAAACCATACAGTATGACTGACTCCTGACTTATCTTTATACTTAAAGAATGGACTTTTATAGGCATCATTCCATTCAATTTCTGCATTATTAGCTTCTGCTAATTTATATATTGCATCAATACCATAGGCTTTTGAACCCTTTGAAGACCAATCATATCCGTAGCTCGCAACACCTAAAACTATTTTAGATGCTGGTATATTAGAGGAAGCATATTTAATAACACTTTTTACCCAATTGATTGAAGCAACAGGTCCAGAAGAACCATCTGGAGAATGTTCATCGTAAGTCATTAATATAACTTCATCTGTATATTTTGCAATTTCTTTATAATCATACGCACCAATCCAAGAAGCCTTAGGATCATCACTAATTTTTGCTGGCACAGAAGCTGTAACAGTAAAACCTTTTGGCTTAAGTTCCCCATAAAGTTCCTTTAAAAAACTTGTATAGTAGTTTCTGTCATAGTAATAGACATTTTCAAAATCTATGTTTACGCCTTTATAGTTATTTGTTTTTAAGGTATTCGATATATTATTTATTAACAGTTTTCTATTAGCGGGACTTTCAAGCAAGGTCTTTGCTAAGTCAGAATTAAACTTATTCGTTATCATAGCTAAAGGCTTAATTTTATTGTTATTAGCGTACGTAATTTGTTCTTTTGGAACATTACCAGATAGGTTACCTTTAGCATCTATAGTATAAGTATCCGTTGCTATATTATTTATTGAACTAGTGTTTTGCACCATTTGATTATAAGAGGATTTATCCTCTGGATAATAGTAAGTTGTAAATGCTAGAACAGTTTTATCTTTATTAGTAGATGTTTTTACTGTCGTATTTTCTTTATTACTGTATTTATGAAAAACTATAAATGATGTAATAAGAATTATAAAAATAGAAACTCCAGCTAAAATAACTGGTAATAGTCTTTTTTTATTAAACATAAGATTTCCTCCTAGATTTTATACGTAACAGGCTTCTATTCATACCCATTCAGTTTAAATAGGAACATAACCATTATGTATAATATCTTAAGTAATTTCAAATGTAAGTTTTAGCATACATGGGCAAAAATTGATGAAGCTTCTGAAAACTTCCTTTGAAATATAGATAAACTAACTAGAAAGTTAACTTATATATTCTAAGAGTTAGTTTAAAGCTACACTTTCTTTTTCAGCTTTTTTGCTATTATATAATCTCAATGCAGTTATAACAACTCCAAATACACACATAATTGCTGCAGATAAGTATACATATCTCATTCCATAAATAAATACATCTTCTCTGCCTTTCATATAGTCAACTACTCTGTACCCAATCTTGTAACTCATTCTATTGTATAGTAAAAGAGTTGCAAGAGAAGTACCCATAACCATTCCTAGATTTCTAATAAGTGCATTTACACTTCCTGCAATACCAAGTTTGTCCTTCGGAACTGTAGACATTATTAGAGAATTATTAGGTGACTGAAACATTCCATTTCCTATGGTCATAATTACTATATAAACCATTAAAATAATAACTGAGGATTTTTCATTTAAAGTAGATATAAGTAATAATCCTAAACTTGTAAATGAAAGACCAATTACTGTAAGAATCTCTGACCCAATCTTATCTGATAAATAACCACTAAAAGGAGCTACTACCGCTAAGACAATTGGGGATACCATCATAAAAAATCCAGTTTTCGCTGGAGAAAGCTTTAAGATATCCTGAAAATAAAAAGGTAGTATTATATTTGATGCACTAATTGCAATAAAGGAAATAAACGCGCATACTATACTTATTGAAAATAAACTGTTATCAAAAATTTTCAATTGAAGCAGCGGTAATTCCATTTTTCTCTCTATAATAATAAAAATTACAAAGGATATAGAGGCAATAACAAAAGCTAAAATCATTATTGGATTGCCGTACCCTGTGCTTTGACCTTGAACTAATGCTCCAAATAATAATACAGTGAAAACAGTAAATAAAAAGGAGCCTTTTACATCAAGTTTTTCGTTAAGCACTGTATTTGATTTAGGAAATACTTTTAATGTAAGTATAAAAACAACTATTCCTATTGGTACGTTTATTAAGAATATATACTTCCAGCTTACAACTGAAACAATCATACCACCTAGTGGAGGACCTGCCATAGCACCTAAAGCAACGAAAGTTCCTAAAACTCCAAGTGCTCTTCCTCTCTCATTTGGATGGAAAACCTGAGTTATAATTCCTTGGTTAGTAGCCATAGTAGCAGCAGCCCCTATAGCTTGTATTACTCTTGCTGCCACAAGTACTGGCAGCGAATTTGTAAATCCGCATAATAATGAACCTAAAGTAAAAAGAACTACGCCAAATCTGAAGACCTTTGTCTTTCCTTTTATATCACCAAGTCTTCCAAATATTAAGATTGTAGCTGCAATAGCTATTAAGAAACTAGTCACTACCCATTCAATAGCCGCCATACTAACATTCAATTTATCTGACATATCCGGCAGTGCTACATTAACAATACTACCATCCAATGTGGCCATGAATGTTGCAGATAAGACTGTAAATAGAATTATCCATCTTTTTTTATATATTTCATTTTCTACCTTATTCAATGTTTTTCATCCTTTCACAACATTTCTTTCTGTGTCTCTTGCCATTTTCTAAAACACTTTCTAAAAAGTCCAAAGAAGTTTCTATTGCTTCTTTGTCATTTCCCTGTACTAAAATATTAGCAAAATCATCAAGAATTTCAGTAATTTCAGGAATTATGCTCTTTGCTTTATCTGTTATATAAAGCTTATAAGCTCGTACATCCTCTTCATTTTCTTCTTTTCTTACGTAGCCAAGTTCTATTAGTTTTTTTACAGTTCTCGCGGACATGGCTTTATCTACATTAAGTTCCCTGCTTATTTCATTTTGACTTATCCCCTCATTCTTATTTAATACAAATAAATAAGGATATGTTCCTGTAGTAAGATTAAATTTTTCGAGTTTTTTATCAATATAAACCTGTGTACATCTATATATGCTATTTGTTAACTTAAGTAAAGGTCTTATTTTATTATCCATATGTTTTCTCCTATTCTATATTTTACTGTTTCCTTAATTTAGATTTCTATAACTGGCAAAGCAAAACTTCTTACTAAAATAAAATAACACAACATAGTTGATTAGTCAACTATGTTGTGTTATTTTATAATTTTTTATTTTATCTTTTTTTATTGTTCTTTATCATAAAATTAGCTTAACTAGGGTCTTTTTACCTTCTTCGTCACCATCATTTAAATTGATTAGTAATTCTGTCATATTCATAACCTACAGCACTGAGCTTATCTATAATATCCCTCTCTTTTAAATCATAATAGATAGCTAAACTTTCGATGCTTTCAAACTCATCTCTCAGCTTAGTATTTATAAAACTTAGCAGCATATATGGATCCATAGATAACATTTGATCTTTGTTCATTTTCTTCACCTCAAAACAATAATCTTCTAATCTAATCTTTACAGAAAAAGTTTAATTTATAACCCATTGAATTTTTGAAGCATCAATGAATCTAGTACTTTTCCCTGTTTCAATGTCCATAATATAGGTTTTACCAATATTGCCTTTGGTAAACCCCTCTATAAGAGTTCCTATAGGCGTTAGATGCTCCAAAGAAAGATATACAAGATACTTTCCATCTGGAGAAAAACCAATAGGTGTATAGCCTGTAAACTTTTCATCATATATACCATTATAATTAATTTCTAAAAACTTAATGTTTTTTAAATAAAATATCTGACTATGCTAACAATAATTAGTGAGATTATAATTATCCATAAAAAAGTTAATACAGGCTTATAAAAATAGATTAGCTAGAGGTGATTATCATGGATTTAAAAAACATTAAAAAAGTTGAAGATTTAACCATTATGAGTGATGTAAATAGAAGATTAGAACAAGGCTGGATGCTTATCGGCACATATAGCAATAGTTATGACCATTTTTCCTATCCAAGCGAAACTGCTTTTCACTACGTAGTTGGTCTTCCTGAAGGTGCTGAATACCTAGATACTCCTCAAGATACCAATTACAACGACCCAGGTGAAACATAAAATGGTTATTTCTATGCATAAATTTTCATATTTAAACCTAGTAGACACTGGACATTTACAAGCTAGGGTGTCTCATTTAAAAGAAATGCTAGAAAAGAATATCAAGACGCTGCAAAATCTGCTGAACTTGCTGAATTAAAAAACTATAGAAGTAGTATTTAAAATATAATCTTAAACAGCTAAAAACCCCTTAAACAATATTATTGTTTAAGGGGTAAAATATTTACTAATTAGATAATAGTAATATTTTCTGCTTGAGGTCCTTTTGGTCCTTCAACTACGTTGTAAGAAACTTTTTGACCTTCTTCAAGTGATTTGTATCCATCTTTGTTTATTTGAGAAAAATGTGCAAAAACATCTTTTCCATCTTCTCCTGTAATAAATCCAAATCCTTTTTCTCCATTAAACCATTTAACTGTACCAGTCATATTATGTGTACCTCCAAAATTTTGTTTTTCTTAAACTCGTTGTAATAATTTGTTAATAAATTTCAATAGCAAAATACTATATTTAAATACTAATCAAATATATTATGTTTAAATTAATTACGATTTATTTAAGTATCTTTTAACTATATCACCTTTTATTACAAAAAGCAAGCTATTTTAGTATTTTAATAAGTCATTTTCCATATTTTTGCCCTATTAATATATATTTTCTTTCATTACAACAAGCATTTGTTATATATATTATTGGTGTAATTCTCATTCTTTATACAAACACTTATTCTCATTTTAAAGGGGTCATACTTGAAACTTTTTCTATTTCAAGGGATTCATATACAAAAAATAAGATGATATACTTAAAACATACATTACAAGTACTAGGAGGAAATATGGATAAGCTTTGTATAATAGAGGACGATTTTAAGTTATGTGAATTAGTTAAGGAGTATTTTGAAGATAGAGGATATGATATATATATAGTAAAGGATTTTATTAATATATTAGATGAAATAAATAGAGAAAAACCCAAATTAGTATTACTAGATATAAATTTACCTTATTTTGATGGTTATTATGTCTGCAGAGATATTAGAACTAAATCTAATATACCAATAATAATAATCTCAGCTAGAAGTGGAGAAAAGGATCAGATCTTAGCTATTGATTTAGGAGCGGATGATTATGTAACCAAGCCCTTTAAGTTAGAAATACTACATTCAAAAATTAAGGCTGTTTTGAGAAGAACCTATGGTGAATATTCTCCTACTAATAAAGACATTGAAAGATTAGCCTTGTATTTAGAAGAAATGGATTTTACTATTCATTTTAAAGATAAAAGTGTTGAACTTTCTAAAAACGAGTTTAAGCTTATTAATAAGTTTTTGCTGAATCCAGGAAGAGTAGTTAAAAGAGGTGAATTGTTTCAGGAGCTTTGGAATGAAGATACATTTGTTGATGAGAACACACTGACGGTTAATATAACTAGAATTAAGAACATATTTAAAGAGTTAGGAATTAAAGATATTATAAAAACTAAAAGAGGTGTTGGATATATTTTTGATGATAGTGTACTAATAGAGGTGGACGAAGATGAAAAATACAATTAAGAACTTTTTTATAGATAAACTTTTGTACATATTTTTTATGTTACTAAATTCGACTTTGATAACAACCTTTTATACCTTTACTGTAGGTAAAAATGTTGAGATTATATACCCCTTTATAATAACTGTGTTTCTTATTTCCGCTGCGCTGATAATTGATTTGTTTAGATATTACGGATTTAATAAAAACATTATATCAATGCAACAGGATGGGAATCACAGACTAAAAGCATTCACAAGAGAACAAAAGGAAGTATCCAAAGCAATTGAACATATTAACCTAAAATATTCTGAGAAGGAACAAAAGCTCTTAAGTGATTATAAAAATAAAATATACTTTTTAAGCGGTGCAATACATAAGTTTAAAAACTATATATCTGTTATCGGACTTATAATAGAAAAAAATAAATATAAAAATGAAGAATTAGAATTAGTTTTAAAGGACATAGAATATGAAAATGACAATTTATGTGCTTCCTTAGAGCAAGTTTTAAATTATATAAAGCTTGATAGTTTTAGTAATGATTTTGAACCTATAACTATTAACTTATATGATGAGCTAAAAGACATAATCAATACAAATAGAAGCACATTTATAAATAATGATATGTTTCCTATTCTAAACTGTGAGGAAAAAGATAATTGTATAATAACAGATAGAAAATGGAACAAGGCAATAATAGAACAACTAATTATAAATGCAATTAAATACAGCTCATTAAGAAAGAAAAGTAAAAATATATATTTCAATATTTTTAAAAAAGGTAATAATGTATTTTTAGCTGTAAGAGACGAAGGTATTGGTATACCAAGTTATGATTTTAAAAAGATATTTGACCCTTTCTTTACAGGAGAAAATGGAAGAAAAATAAGGAACTCCACTGGAATAGGCTTATATATAGCCAGAGAAATAGCGCTGAAGCTAGGACATGAAATATATATAGAGGAATCAAAAATTGATATAGGTACGGTGTTCACAGTTAAATACCTTTCAAAATTGTAAGGTTATTTTCACATAGATAAATTTTTATATGTGGTAAATAACCTTAAGATTGTAGATGAAAGGGAGCTGATTATTATGGAAATTTTAAAAGCAAAGAATTTAACAAAGATATATGGTAGTGAAAGAGGCGAAGAATCAACAAAGGCATTAAACGGAATATCTTTTAGTATAGATACCGGAGAGTTTGTAGGTATAATGGGTCCGTCTGGCAGCGGAAAAACAACACTGCTTAATGTATTGAGTGGTATTGATAGATTAACCTCAGGAAAAGTAACAATAAATAATAAATTGATATGTGAAATGAGCAAAAAAGAGCTTGCTTTATTTAGAAGAAGAGAAATAGGCTATATATTTCAAGATTTTAACCTTTTAGATAGCTTAACCTTAAAGGAAAATAT
Source organism: Clostridium sp. OS1-26 (assembly GCF_030915445.1). Classification (GTDB taxonomy): domain Bacteria; phylum Bacillota; class Clostridia; order Clostridiales; family Clostridiaceae; genus Clostridium_AM. The sequence continues at coordinate 4,057,041 of NZ_CP133264.1, read as the reverse complement.
AATGCTTCCAATGATTTTAGATAAAAAACCCTCAGATGAGATAGAAAAGAAAGCTAGAGAGCTTATGAAGCTTTTTGAAATATATAATATAGCAAATAAATATCCTTATAACATATCAGGAGGACAACAGCAGAGAGTTGCTGTAAGTAGAGCACTTATTAACGACCCATCAATAATTTTTGCAGACGAGCCAACTGGAAATTTAGATTCAAAGTCCTCAAAAGGTATTATGGAATGCTTTGAAAAGATGAATAGAGAACTCCAATCAACTATATTAGTAGTAACCCATGATGTTTTTGCCGCCAGTTTTTGCAACAGGATTATATTTATTAAAGACGGAAAAATACACTCAGAAATTATTAAAAAAGGTACAAGAAAAGAATTCTTAGATAGCATCTTTAATTCCTTAGCTGTACTTGGAGGTGACAGCTATGACATTTAAAGATATAGCGATTAAAAACTTTAAGGGAAATATAAAAAAATACTTGATATATTACTTATGCAATAGCTTCATTGTAACAATGTTTTTTATGTATTCAGCATTAATTTTTAATGAGAAACTATGGACAACATCCCAAATAGAAAAAGGTGTTTTGCAGATGTTGATTATTCCTAATGTAGCCTTAGCAGTATTTTGCATATTTTTTATAAGCTATGCCCATTCTTCATTTATAAAGTGGAGAAAAAAAGAATTTGGTGTATTTATGAATCTAGGCATGACAACTGAAGATATTAGAAAAATTATCATTTATGAAAATATAATAGTAGCTTTAGGTGCAATATTATTAGGACTCTTAACAGGAGCCGTTTTCTCGAGGCTATTTTTTATTGTTATAACAAGGCTTTTAGAAGTTAGAGGAATAGCTTACACTATAGGTTTTAAAAACTTTATATTTTCAGTTAGTATATTTTTAGGTATATATTTTGTTAACTTAATTACAACAATAACAACTACCTATAAATTTGATATAATTACACTATTAAAGGAAAATAGAAAAGTTCAAAACAACAGGGTTGGCAATCCCCTATTAGCTATTGTTGGAATAGCCATAGTTGTGTGTGCGTCCATATTTTTGTATCTGGAATTTATGGGCAGATACCAAGGACAGGCATTACTATTATCAACTATATCAATTCCAATAGGCGTGTACATGATAATATCCCAATTTGGAGGAATATTAATAAAGCTTTGCCAAAAAAGCAAAAAAGCCTATTATAATAGATTAATATTCATAACCTATATGAATAGCAAGTTTAAGGAAACTAGAAAAATAATATTTATTCTTTCAATTCTAGTTGCAGTGGTTATATTTTATGTAGGAGCTATGCTTAGTTTTTGTATCACAGCTGAAAAAAATGCAGTATATACAAATACTTATGATATTTCTTATGCTGAAATTAAAGATAAAAATATAATTTCTGATGAAAAAGTAGAGAGAATAGCAGTTAAAAACAATGAAAAGATAAAAGAACATAAGACGCTTGAATTTATATATTATTATGGGACTAATAAAATGCCAAATCTCTATATACTTATGACCGATAAAGAGATAAATAAATTAGGAAAAACGAATTTAAAGGTTGGTAAGGGTAAGTTCATATCTCTTTGCCAGTTTGATAAAATAGATGAAACTGATAAAAATAATACAGGAACCTTTAATCTAAATTTCAGTCTTAATAGCGGCATATATGAATTATGTGAACAAGAGGTTGTTTATAAAGCATTATTTAAAAGCAGCAATTACTGTTACTCTAACATTATTGTTCTAAATGAGAGTGATTATAATTTTATTAAAGATCAAAAAAACATCTGTGCACTTGGTAGATTTCAGCTATATAATTTTAACGATTGGAAAACTACAAAACCTATTGTTGAAGAGTTAAAAAGTGAGCTTGATATAATAAATAAAAATACAAAAGGAATACCTTCAACTTTAAATAAGCATGAAAATCCTCTAGAGATTGCCTCAAAAATTGGCAGTTACAATTATAATAAGCAATCAGCCAAATTATTGCTATTTACCTCAGGCTCTTTAGGACTATTCTTTTTTATTGCTACAGCTATAGTGTTGTTTTTGAAGCTATTATCAGATATTGATAGTGATAAAAAGAGGTTTAACAGTATGTATAAAATAGGAATTTCAGATGAAGAGATAAAACAGCAAATAGGAAGTGAACTTAAGCCCTTATTTTTTATAGGACCTGTCATCGGGATTATATTGGCCTTTACCTATACTATAATTTTTAGCCAAGATGCAGCATCTAATGTAAGAAAGTATCCTATATATTCTAATTTAATAGTTTCCTTAATATTTTTGTTTATACAAATAGTTTATTATTTTGTCTGCAAAAAAATTTATTGTGATGAAATACTAGAAGAACTTTTTATACAATAGAATTAAGAAACGTAAAATAGTAGCTCTATATATAGGTAGAGCTACTATTTTTTATAAGAAGTACTTTGAACTAATAACTATATTCTTAGTACTTCTTCTTTTGCCAGGTTTTTTGTTTATATGCAAGTACCCCATTTACGATTAAAGACTTATGTCCTAAAATGTTACGAAGTTTAATTTTAACATTTTTATTTTCTTCAGTCATTATTGTTTTAGGGACATACACTGTAATCTCATCTTGGACAAAGTGCTCATAATTTTCGCTCTCCTCTGGTTCTCCTAACTTGATTACAGGAACAAAAACTGGTCCGGAGCAGCATCCTCCTCTATTGTCCATTTCTATATAAATATCTTGAACATTCTTTCGATTTAAATACTCTTTAACACCTTTTTTAATTTCTATATTAATAATAACACCTCCTTTTGCTTAAATTTTTTATTAGAGTAACCAAATATATTATAATACATTCTGCATTTTCTGTCATTTTTCTATTAATATAAAACTCTAATTTTTTAAGTTATTTATTTTAAATTCTATAAGAACCTAGTACCTTAGTAAAAGCTTAAAAAGCCCCAGCATATTATGTTATTCTATCTTTAGAATATCTCACTGACCTAAAATAGAATAACACATATATGCTAGAGCTACTTTTATCCTTTTGACATTTTATAATTTCCTTTACAATCAAATTGTTCTCTCCATGCTTTTTCTGCTAAAGGTTTAAAATCTTCCGCTATTCCATCTAGTTTTCTTTGAAAATCCTTATCCTCTATCATCATCCTTGCGCCTTCATCTGTAGGTTTTGCACCTGTTTTGTCAACTACTTCCCTAACCACATTAGTATTATCTATCATCATACATGGCAATAATAAATTTTCATTATAAGGCTGCCTACTTCTCAGTTCTTTAAATAAATCTGATTTAAATACATCTATAAGCTTTTTATTCTTTAAGTTATCTACTGCAAAATGTGCAAAAATACATGGCTCTACATCTTCATGAGAGTTGATATGACAATAATATTTGCCTGCTATACATCCTCCAACATACGGTGCATCATTAAAGAAATCTATCATGAAATAAGGTTTATCCTGTCTAAGTTTTCTAACTCTTTCCCCTAATTTCAATCTTTGTTCAGATGTAAGCATTAAATTTATATCTGGGTCTTTTCCTACAGGCATATACATAAAGTACCAGCCCATTTTTGCTCCTTTTTCCACAAGCATATCTATAAACTCATCGGATGTTACAGTATCAATATTTTCTCTACTTGTAGCTGATGAAACTCCAAAAGAACTCCTCTTTCTTTTAAAAGCTCCATAGCATGCATAACCTTTTTGAATACTCCTTTTCCTCTTCTTTTGTCGGTATCCTCTTCAAAACCTTCAAGAGAAAACATCGGTATTATATTACCTAACTCCTTAACTTTATCAGCTAAAGTTTCATCAAATAATGTACCATTAGTAAATGGGGTAAACATGCAGTCTTTATGCTTTTTATATATATCTAGCATATATTCATTAAAGAAAGGTTCTCCTCCCAAAATTATAAAATAATATATCCCAAACTCCTTTGCTTCTTTAATAATTCTATCCATTTCTTCATATGGTATATCATCTTCTTTACTATAACTAGAAGCATAGCAGCCAGTACACCTTAAATTGCACCTCATTGAAGGACTTATCAAAAGTACAAATGGTGTCTTTGTCCCTGTTTCCTGAAAATATTTATCTCTTTTAGGCATACCATACCATGCTGCATTAGCAAAAAAATTTGTGAACAGCTTTTTTAAGCATTTTTTATCTGTGTTTTTTAAAATGTCAGTAATAAACTCATGGGTAGGAATATTATTATTGTACATATCTTCCACAACTTTTAGTCTGTCTAAGTTTTCCTCATCTTTGCGGACTGCCTTTTTGAACAAGTCAAATAATTTATCAACATTTTTTTCGGGATTCTTACTCAGTAATTCTACCCCAGCTTTAACTAGGGTATCCTTAGCTTTCTTTTCTAAGACATCAGTTACTTTCATACAGTTCCCCCTAAGTCATAAATAATTTGTTTATATATGTCTATTAATTAATTTATTAAATTATACATATGTCTTTTTAAATTTGCTGAGAATCTAAAGGCTTAAATATCAAACTTAAAGCCATGTGTATCCTTCTTATTAAATTCTCTTACATAAGTAGATAGCTCATAAAGATAATTTTTATCTAAAATAGTAATTGAATTTTCATCTTTTTTTATACACCCTTTTTCAATGAACTTATTAATAGTGTTATATAAATTCTTTCTACTTACCGATAAAGTTTTGCAAATTCCATACATGCTATCATATTTAAATATATCCTCTTGAGAATTTTCCAAAATGTAAAAAGCAAGTAATTCTTCTAATCTAAAAAGATCTTTCATCATCAATTTTTTATACATATAATACATTCTTTTGCTTGTCTTGTAAAAAAATATATTTAGAAACTCTGAATTTTGTTGTAACCTTTTAAAGATGTTCTTATTTATCTTCAGCAGAGAAGAATTGCTGGTTGAAGTAATGTCGCAAAACAAATTTTGTTCATAAATATAGCTAATTTTTCCCACAAATTCGTTTTCGGAAAGTGTATCTACTAAAAAATTTTTTCCGTATTTAGTTACGATTTCTATTTTAACATTACCCTCTAAAATAAAAAAAATTTCTTCAAGATTTTCATCAGAATGAGTTATGTACTCTCCCTTTTTATATTTTACAATAGGTATTTCATCTAAATAATCCTTTATGTAGCTGTAAATGCAGATATCCTTTAACTCCATATCAAAACCATCCTTTGTAAATAAGTTATAGATATCCAACCTTGATGTTTAAGTTATACACCGGGATATGTTTCCAAACTTCAGTCCGTTAAAAACTTTTAGCTTTGGAAACATATCCCTATGTATAATTTCAGTATCTATGTTGGATATCTATATTATAAATTAAAACTAGTAATCCCAATAGTAGGGTTACTAGTTTTAATAAAATTTGTATTCTATACGGATTTTGGTTCTCTACTTAAAACATTGTGTCGTGGGCAATATAACAAGCTATACTGTTTTCTAAAAATAAGTCCTGGATTTCTTCTAGTCTAGAGTAACTGATATCTCCATTATCTTTATAATCATATTCTTTACCGAGCTGCGTCCATTTTGACTCTCCTAACCTATGGAAAGGAAGAATGTTTATTTCAACAAGATTGTTGGACTTCATAAAATTTATTAGCTGTAATATATTTTCATCATCATCATTAAAATTCTTGATAACAGGCATCCTAATAATGAGTCGTCCATTCCAATTAGATTTTGCAAGTGAAGATATATTATTGAGAATTAAGTCATTATAAACTCCAGTCTTCTCCCTGTGGGCTTCTCTATTCATATGTTTGATATCAATAAATGCAAAATCTATGTGCTTCATTACTTCTAAAAAGGTTTCTTCTGATGCATACCCGCTTGTTTCAATAGCTGTATGGAATCTATTTTCTCTGCATAGCTTTAAAACCCTAAGTAAGAAGTCACTTTGTCCGAGAGGTTCTCCACCGCTGAAGGTTATTCCCCCATTGCTTCTCCAATTGTTTGAATCCCTTTTTAATATATTCATTAATTCATCAACACTATATTCCTTTGAACATGACTTTAAAGCATTATAATAGCAAGCCTTAGCACACTCAAAGGTTGTGCAGGAGCTGCAAATATCTAAGTTTAGAACTGGCTTATTTTGTTCATCAAAACTCAAAGCATTTTTAGTGCATTTATCTCTGCAAACTGTGCAGCCTTTATTATATTTGCAGGACATTTCACTAAACATAATGCGAGATTTTTTACTCCAGCTTTCAGGGTTTGCGCACCATCTACAGCTAAGAGGACACCCACTCATAAAAATAGTAGTTCTACAGCCAGGGCCGTCATGAACAGAGAAACTCTGTATATCAAATATTATTCCTTTAGTATTCACTGCTTTACCTCTTATTTTTTAAATTTATGGCCAGTACAAGTTATTGCATTTAAGTTGCCATAAACCCAATCTTCTTTAGATAATCCCTTACAAGTTCCCATACCCTTTTCATCTTCATTATGAAAATGCTCACAGTTATTGCACTTTGGAGCTAAATGAAATTTTCCACAGGTATCACCATCTATATTTATTAATGCTTTAGTTAATCTGCAAACTCCTTTAGTCGCATCTATACTAGAAAAATTTAAACAATCATTATGTTTTAATGCCATATCATTACACTCCTTCATGTTCTGTTCTAGATATTACTTCATCTTGAATAGGTTTTCCGAGTTCACACCAATACTGTGTAAAGCCTGCAACACGAACTAACAAATCTCTATATCCATCTGGTTCATTTTGAGCTGATTTAAGTACCTTAGAATCAATAATATTATATTGTACGTGAGTGCCGCCTCTTCTCATATATGCCCTTGTTAAATCTAATAATTTTCTTGTACCCTGCATTCCTTTTAATGCAACTGGATGAATTTTAAGATTCATTTGAGAATTTTGTGATGTAGTATGATCCCAAATGTTAGCTGATTCAAATAATGCATATAAACCATTCTTATCTGTTCCAGGATATGCTGATACTGAACCATCTGAATAAGTAGTTCCACCTAATCTTCCATCGGAAGTTGCCAAAGTAGCTGCACCTTGTGGACCATGAGTTGATACAGATATCTGACAAGGATACATTTTCTTTCCGTATAAAGATTCGGCTTTGCGACATGCTACTGACAGCCAGTCCTCATATTCCTTTAAAATGCTGTCAACATAGAAGTCGTTGTTTCCATACTTAGGTGCCTTTAAGCAAGCTCCATATATTTGATCATATTTATCCATACCATTAATTTTTATCTGCTCCGCTAAGGAATAGTTGTCAATTTCAGCTGCCTGCTTGTAACCGAAATTGTTTAAAATACCATCTATCATTTCATCAAGAGTATATTTTTTGCTGTCATATACTAAGCTCTTTAAAGCTGCTAAAGAGTTAACCATGGTAACAGTTCCACAGGTCTCTACATTAAATGTTGCATTATATCTATATCCCATGTTTCCAATATGCTGTCCATTATCTAAGGAATCTGGTTTAAGGAAGGAGTTTATAACAGCCATATTCTGTTTTCTCCAAATGTCATGTTCGATATTGTTTGTCTTGGCTAGAATTTGTATAGTATCTTCATAATACTCTTTAAAGGTTTCAAACAGCTCTTCAAAGCTCTCAAGTTTCTTATTATGAGGTGGATAAACCTGCATTCCAGTTCTATGATCTTTTCCGTTAGTTAAAACTAATTCAAGAATTTTAGGATTAGCTACAAAGTGGACTCCAACACTAGTAGGCTGTCCAGCTCCACCAGGAATGTCATAAGCCTTGTCATTTAGCGTTAATGGTTTCCAGCAACAAGGAGATATTTCCAAACATCCTCCTATTGCAACAGACCTAGCTTCTTCTATAGTCATTCCTTCTTCAGCGTATTGATTTATCATAAAATCCATTGCGTTGCGGTTGTTAACCCATGCAGGATATCCAGTTCCAGTTTTGCAGCATTCTGCGGCCTTTATTAAGAACTCTTCTGGAAGTTTTTCATCATACATTATTGTTAAAGTAGGCTGTGGTGTTCTGCAAGTCATGCCAGCTTCTAGTATTATCATTTCTAGTTCATTTGCTGCAGATTGATTTTCTCTTGTCAAACCACCTAAGGATAAGTTATTAAAGGTGTTACCTGATAATACCCCACCGTTAACTCCTGCTGAAGCAAAAACATCTATGCAGGTTATTTTAATTCTATAAAGCTCCATTAATTCAAGAACTTCTTCTTTTGTTATCTTACCACTTGCAATATCCTGCTCATACCAAGGATACAAAACTTGTCCAAGTTTTCCTATTGATAGTCCAGATATAACATCTTCATTTAATACAGCAATGTGAAGTGCATAAGATAACTGAAGAGCTTCTCTAAAGTTACGTGGTTGATTATGTGCTATAGATTCAAGACATTCAGCTATATCATTGTATTCTTTTTTCTCTTGTTCACTAGTTAATATTTCTTCTAAAAATCTTGCATGCTTAGCATAGTTAAGAATCCATTGTTGTAATCCTTCTATAGTATGAATAACAGCTTCATAGAAATAAAGTCTGTCCATTCCTATTAAACCATCACCATCTGCATTTCCTGCAACTCTATCTCTGCACTCTTTTGCTATTTCCTTAAGCTTATCAAAACCGTACTGAAGTGGATAATAATAATTTATTACTTCTCTACCCTGTGGTATTGTATAACCTGAGTCAAACATACATACTAAGCTTCTCATTATTTTTTCCTTTGTATCGTACCCAGGTACCATCTTTTCATATCTAAGACTAACATCTTCAACAGACTTACCAACCCATTCATTTGCAACTTTTAAAAGTGCAGGGATTTCTTCTTTTCTCATTCCAAACTTGCCGGCAATTGAAACTACTTCTCCAAAACTCTTAGTTACGTTTCCGCCACCTTGTCCAACATGACTTAATTCGTCTGCTGCACTTCCAACTGACTTATTTGCTTCCTTTGAAATTTCATCGCCTTGTGCAACAAAGAAACTTTCACTAAGCCATGGCATTGGAAAAGAACCTCTGTAATGACGAGTCTTCTGCATTACTAACTTTTCCCCTGGTATAATGTTTGGTGTAAGATGAGAAAATGCCTCTTTTAAAGCTTTCGCTCTTCTAACAACTGTTACTTCCCCATCTAATTCTCTCCACTTTCTGTTATACCAGTATGGGAATTCCATATCAGCCGTAGCAAGAGTATTATAAAAAATATCTCGTAGAGCATTAGCTCTAGGAGTTGGATTTTTTTCTACTTCTTGGTGGCTGTTATCATTAGAATTATTATCAATGTCTATACCTTTGGCTGATAAAATGCTTTTAATTTTATCTTCTTTGATTTTGTCCATAGTAGATATGCCTCCTATATATGTAATCTATAAATAATATAATCTATATTTACAGATAACTAATAGTGTAAAGTACACATTGATAAAAATGTCCATGGATTTATTCATAAAATATATTTGATAAAACAAAAATGTGATGAATTTCATCACATTTTATTGAACCTTTTAGCTTCATATATGTTTTTTAGGCGTTCTCTACAAACTGAATTTTTAATCCATTTGGATCTAATACAAAAAAGAACTTCGTATGTGAATTGGGCTGAAATGGTCCACTATGAATATCTATACCTTTTTCTTTAACAAGTGCCATAATTTCATCTACTGAATTTACTTCAAATCCAAGAGAAATATCCTGTCCAAAGCTTACTTCTTTCAAAGCTTCATTGCACATAAGCTCAACCTTTGTTTCTCCATCTCCTAAAAATGCAATTTCTACCCCCGGACCTGCCTTGAATCTTCTATCTACACTGAGCCCAACTATCTCCTGATAAAATTTTAGAGATTCCTCTAAATCTTTAACCATTAATGTAGTCCAACAAAATTTCATAATTTCTCCTCCTCAATATAAAAAAATCCTTTGATAATATTTTACTCCTCTATTAACATCTCATCAATTATTATTCTATATTCTTTATGTAAATGTTAATCAAGAAGAAGATTAGCAGAATAAATTTGACTTTCTGTAACAATTTATGTATTTATGCATAATATAATATTGTAGTAAAATCTATGGAGGTATCTCATGAATATCACAGACCACTACAATGACAATAATGAAGACATAATTGAAAATTACTATCAGCCTAGAAATATGAATTCTCCTACTTATCCCATGTATTCTTGCCCTCTATGCAACTATGCAATGTCTATGAGGAATGAATACTACGATTCATACGAATATGATGATCCAGATGAATATTACGATTTAGATGAATCTGATGATCCAGGATACAGACAAAGGCATCGTAGAAGACGTAGGCGTAGACGTAGACATCCACGTTTTGATGATCGTTTCTTTTTTCCATCGCCATTCTTCTTCCCATTTTTCTTCTAATCCGAAAGATATTAAGACTAATGGGATTAGCATTAATAAGAATCCTAGCACACCAGTTGTTCCTGGTGTGCTTCTTTAATCTTCTTAACAACTACATATTTTAAATATAACAAGCACCTGGAGTTAACCAAGTGCTTTACTGTTGCCACACAGTATGTAATCCTCACTACAATCATTAGGCAATTTTCCTTATACTTATTGTATAATATTTTCAGAGTAATATCGTTCGTCATTTTCTATTTGTAGTAGGACTCATCCTGCATCTAAATTTGTAACTAAAGTTATTAAGACATTAAAGTAAGAAAGGTAACCTCTTAGCTCTAATGCCTTCTTAACTATTAACGTTTTAGTTCCTTCTTTAAATCTTTAAGTTGTTGTTTTTTATCTTGTAGGGTGTTTATACTTTCCTGTTGTGCAGCAATTGTTAATGGTCTGGCTCCTACTGCAGCTGTAAAGTTACCAAGTACATTTATCTCATTACTTGTCTTATCTCTTGCTAGTGAAATAGCAACAGCACTAGCTAAGATTGATAGTTCTTCTGGACTTGAAGACTCTATAATAGACATTTTTCTCCCCCCTTTATTATATTAAATGCAAGTTAATCTGTTTTTGCTTATTTTTTATGGGGAAAGTGAAAAAAATTATTTGTAAGGTTCATTAATCATGAATTTACGATATTTGAACAATCCAAGAAGATTGTGAACTAATTCCTTACGTCAGAGGAGTAAGCGATTCACTTACTTGTAGCTGACTACCTCGACCCCTTCACTCCCAACTACTTTACATAGCTTCCCTATATCTTCCTGTGATGGAGTTTTAAACTGTCTTGGCGGTTTTTCTAATCCTAAGGCTTCATATTTACTATCACCAAAGGAATGATATGGTAGCAGCTCTAATTTAGGAGCATCTATATTATCTTTAACAAATTTAGCAGTTTTTCTAATATTCTCTATATCTGAATTCACTCCATCGATTATCGGTATTCGAACTACTACAGGTACTTTTAATTCATTAAGTCTACATATATTTTTTAATATCTTCTCGTTACTAACTCCTGTATAAAGCCTATGTTTATTATCATCCATATGCTTTATATCTACAAATATTAAATTCATTTTTTTCAATATGTCCTTAATCTCATCAAAATTAAAGTAACCTGATGTCTCAATGGCTAAATCTACAGCTTGGTCATAAAGTTTGTATACAAGTTCTCTCAGCATATCTGTCTGCAGTGTTGCTTCGCCTCCTGAAAAAGTAACACCTCCGCCTGAATGCCTGTAAAATATTTTTTGCTTTTCAATTATTTTTAATATTTGTTCACTGCTATAATGATAAACTAAATTTTTTCTGCTATTTGTCGGACATTCCTTTACGCAAAACCCACAGGCTTTGCATTTTTTCTGTTCAAGGTTATTGTTTAAGTTTATTCCCACTCCATGGGGACATGCTTTTACACACCTTTCACATTTTATGCATGTCTTTTCATAGTGTGCAATCTTGTTACAATTTGTGTAACTTTCTGGATTGGAACACCATTGACATCTAAGGTGACAGCCAGCAAAGAAAATTATTGTTCTTATTCCTTCTCCATCATTTACAGAAAAATTTTGTGGTTCCATAAAGTATCCACTTATACTGTCCATATTAATTCCCCCTACTCAAAAAATTTTTTAACGGACTGACGCTTGGAGACGTAGTCCGGGGTTTAAGTTAACTTTCAAACTGCAACCCTATAATTTTAATAATTTTCATGAGCTGTTCTTGCAATTATTGCATCCTGCATTGATCTTGATAAATTAACAAACTGTGTACTATACCCTGCAACTCTAACTAATAAATCCTTGTAATCTTCAGGATTTTCTTGTGCCTTACGTAGTGTTTCAGTAGATATTGTATTAAATTGAACATGGAAGGCTCCTAAAGAAAAGAAGGATTGAACCATAGAACCTAAGTTACTCTGCCCTCGTTTTGTATTTACTAAATCTTCATTTAATCTTAGATTTAATAAAGTTCCACCAGAATGTACATCCTGATTAAGCTTTGCCGCTGAACGCATAGCTGCAAGTGGTGTAGAAGTATCAGACCCAGCAAAAGGTGATACCCCTTCTGATAATGGTTCCTTGGATTTTCTACCACAAGGAGTTGCTCCAACAACTTTTCCTGTTGGAAGATAGTTAGAAATTCCCATAAAGGCAGTGTTAAAGTTGTTGCCATTAATATCTTTATATTTATGCCCTTCTTTGTAATAATGATTTGCCATTTTAATAGCAATATCATCTACATAGTCAATGTCATTTCCATACTTAGGTACAGATAGAGCCAGCCTTCTTAACTCTTCATAACCCTCCCAATTTGTATCAAGGGCCTTCACTAAGGTTTCCATTGTTGTAACCTTATCTTCAAAAACAAGTTTCTTTATTACAGCTAATGAATTAGATGTAACAGCAAGGCCAATTCCGGTAAGCACAGGACCTAGATTATACTTAGCACCAGCATCAACTAGATCTTTTCCTTTTATCATACACTCTTCTATGCATGAGGATAAAAATGGTCTTGGAACCATCTCCTTATGGAGTTTTTGTGCTACTAAAGTGGCTATAATTGAGTGTTCAATTAAATTATCAAACTGTTTATAGAAAGCTTCTTCAACTTCTTCATAGGATGTAAAGTTTACTGGATCTTTTTCGTCCAACCCTATTTCTTCACCAGTAATCCTGCTTTTGCCTTTATTTAATGCAAATTCTAAAGCTGCAGTAAAATTAATGTTTACTGCTGAAGTCCATTCACCAGTCTTGCGAAAATGAGGCACTACACAACCACAGTTATTCCAGTCCCTAGCATCCTCTGGTTCGTAACCTGCATTTATAAGCATTTGATAACCTGCATTATCATTATGAATTGCCGGAAATCCAGTGCCTTTACTTACTAGATGAGTAACTTCCTCTAAAAAGCTGCTTGGACAATCTTGATGAACTCTAACACTTAGTCCTGGTTGATGGGTTTTTACTCTTTCAGTAGCTTTTAAACACATATATGAAAGATCATTTGTAGCATCCTTACCTTCTCTTGTCTTTCCGCCAACTGTGAGGTTTTGGAATTGATTGTAACCGGCAAAGAACTCAGCAGTATTGGCAGAAATTGTCCAAACCCACTCAGACAACTTTATCCAAAGTGCCTCGATAAGCTCTTGAATTTGATCCTTTGTCATTATTTCTTTATCCATATCAGCTTTATAATATGGATGCATGAACTGGTCAAATCTTCCGATATTTAGTGCCAAAGGATTCTCAGATATTATTCCACCAATTTGAGTAAACCAAAGGAATTGAATAGCTTCGTAAAAAGTTGTAGGAGGATTCTCTGGTACTTTACTACATATTTCAGCTATTTTTAAGAGTTCATCTTTTCTTACAACATTATTTTCTATTTCAGCCATTTCTTTAGCTTTCTCAGAATATCTATTTGCAAGAGTAATAATTCCTTCTGAGGTGATTATAATTGAATTGTAAAAGTCTTTCTTTTTCATATCTTCTGCTGAAGTAAGAGAAAGCCTTGACATATGCTCTTTTGCCTCTTTAATAATTCCACCAAAGCCTTTTTTAAATAAAACATCTTGATAGTCTGGTGTTATTTCACCAACAGCTTGCCTCCATTTTGAATCATTATCAACTATACCAGTATCAACAGCAACTTTTGCAGTCTCTTTAGATAATTGGGCTAAAAATGCCTCCTCTAAAGATTTTCCATTCCAATAAGGAAATATATTTTCCCTAACAAATGCTCTTTGTTCATCTGTCATAACATATGGATCTTGGACTCTTTTATCAAAGTTATCCATTTCTCTGTCTACCCATGTCCATGAGAACTCAGGAGTTAAAATACCACATTTTCTAAATTCGCCAATAGCACCGACAATCAGCTCTCCTTCAAAAATTGTAACCTGAATTTGCTCACAAGTGTCCTTAAAAGCCTTAGCTCTTCTAATAGCAACTGATTCCCCTTCTGTTTTCTTGTGGGACTCTGTCCAAATTCTTGCCCTCTCATAAGAAATTGCTGGCTTTGCATTGATATAATTCTGTCTTGCGGATTCGATTCTTTCTGTAATCATAATTATCTCCTTTCATCTTCACATATTTATCTTATAACATATTTTATGCGTTATAACGTACAAGATTTTTAAAATTAATCCAGAGTATCTCTTTATAGGGAAACTAGCTAGAAAGTTAGCTTATACAAATGTATATGTTAACTGACCGCCTAGAAACCCCATAATACTCTAGATCAATTTTAATATTTAATTACATTTTGAAATATGACTTCAGTATCATAGGGATTACTATAAATATGACTCTTATTTGGTTTGAATCTTAATGCTGCTGGAGCCGCAAGTTCAAAAGTTTGATCTTCCAATGTGAGCTTTAGTGTACCTTTTGTTACCACAATATATTCTTCTACTGAACTTTGATGTGGCGTAGAAGCATGTTCAGCACCTGGAAGTAGTTTAATATAAAAGTATTCAAATCCTGACATTGGATTAAAAGGAAATACATCATATAATAGCATTTTCCCATCTGACTCATATACCGGTTTTATGTCATCTATTGATACCGCTTCGTAATTATTCGCTTCACTTCCTAATAACTCAGAAAATGAAATACGCAAACCGGTAGAAATTTTCCATAACACCGATATTGTAGGATTTGATTCGCCTCTTTCGATTTGACCTAGCATTGCTTTACTTACTTCAGTTATATTAGATGTTTCTTCTAAAGTCAATTCTCTTTCAAATCGCACTCTTTTCAAAACAGAACCTATATTATATGTTGGATCCTTCAATTTAGATCAACCTTTCTTAATGTTGTCATTTTTTATTACGAGTATATTATAACATATATTATACACTATAACATACAAAATTCAAAAATTTTTATTCTGTTAATTCAAATTGCTGACAAAATATGTTTGCCAGTAGTTTAGTTAATTACTATAATAGTTATTATTAGTTCTAAATACAAAAGAAAGGCAGGAAAAATATGATTAAAGTTCAATCATTGACTAAAACATTTAAGGAAGTTTCAGCTGTAAATAATATTAGCTTTGAAGTTAATAACGGCGAAATAGTAGGACTGCTTGGAGAAAATGGAGCCGGAAAAACAACTACACTTAGAATGCTTGCAACTATGCTCAAGCCTACATCAGGAACAGCTTTAATAAACAATTATGATGTAAATAAAGACCCTGAAATGGTGAGAGGAGAAATAGGAATACTTTTCGGTGGAGAAGTTGGGCTTTACGATAGATTGACCGGAAGAGAAAATATAAAATATTTTGCCGAACTTAATGGAATGTCAAAAGAAGAGACAGAAAAAAGTATAGAATATTTAGCAGAAAATCTTGAGATGAAGGAATATTTAGATAGAAGAGTGGGTAAATTTTCAAGAGGGATGAAACAAAAAATTTCTATAGCTAGGTCCATAGTACATAATCCATCAGTAGTATTGTTTGATGAGCCAACATCAGGCTTGGATGTTACTGCAGCTAGAATAGTACAGGATTTTATAAAAAAATGTAAATTAGATAACAAAGCTGTTATATTTTCAAGCCACAGTATGGCTGAAGTGGAAAAACTCTGCGATAGAATTATAATAATTCATAAAGGAAAAATTATAGAAACAGGAACTATAGAAAGTCTAAAATCTAAATACAATAATAATGACATGGAAGAAATATTCATGAAGTTAGTAGGTGATAAAAATGAAAAATAATATTATAGCTGTAGTATTAAAAAAAGAACTTTTAGATTTGTTTAGAGACAAAAAGACAATAATAATGAGCATATTAATCCCTATGCTTATTCTCCCTATATTTTCATTCGTTATTGGAAAGGCCACAAGCAACAGCTATAAAAATGTAGAAAATAATTTGAGAATAACTATAGTTGATAAAGGCAATAGCAATTTTACAGAATTTCTAAAAGCACAAAAGAATATAAAAATAGTTAGTTCTAATAATATAAAACAGGATGTAAAAGATGGTAAAATCTTAGCAGGAATAACTATACCAGAAGGTTTCGATGAGACCATAAGTAAGGATATGAGTGAAAATATTACACTAACTTATGATAACTCCAGCAGTGATGGTATGCGGGCTGTTGAAATATTAGATTCTTACATAACTAAATATTCAAAATATATAGTTTCAAATAGATTAGAAAAAAGAAATATAGATTCAAAAATATTGACACCAATAAACGTTATAGAAGATACTATAGCCAAAAAGGAAAGCGGTGCCGGAATGTTAATGCTTAATATTATGATACCTTTGTTATTGATAATAGGAAGCGTTAGTAGTACAGTGGCACCATCTTTGGAGTTAGGCGTAGCTGAAAAAGAAAGAGGTACTTTAGAACCACTCTTAACTACTAAAGCAAGCAGAATGTCTTTACTTTGGGGTAAATTTCTTGCAATTACTATAATGGGAATGATAGTATCATTAGCGTATTTAGTCGGATTGCTTATTACTATGAACCAACCTAATGGAATATTTCAAAACGCAAAGGACATTAACATTGGAATAGGAACTATCCTTTTAATATTGATTTTACCTATAATGCTAACAATGGTTTTTGGAGCCTTAGGTCTATCTATAAGCATTTATGCAAAATCTTCAAAGGAAGCTCAAACCTACTTAAGTCCTGTTACAATAATAGCTATGATATTAGTTTATGCCACAATGATGAAGGATGGTAAAAGTATAGAAACTTATTATTTTAGTATACCTTTAGCTAATGTTTCTTGTTTAACAAAAGAGTTTTTAGTGGGTATACATAATACAACACATATAGCTATAACCTTTGGATGGATGATAGTATATATAGTTGCTGCAGTTTTATTTTCGAGATACATGTTTAGTAAAGAAAATGTTATTTTTAGAGCATAATGTGAATTTTCTTTCAGATGCCTTAACATAAATTTAATATTCTACATATGTTATATTAAAGTATCCTGTGATATACTAGTCCAGTATGAAATCATTATAGAGGGTGGTAATATGCAAAAAATTGACTATAAAAAACTTGCGCTGGACTTAGTATTTTTAATAACTGGATGCATACTTTGCGCATTTTCAACTACTTCAATTTTAAAACCAGCTGGTTTAATCACTGGAGGAATTACTGGTATATCAATCATAACGGACAAGTTAATACACATAAGGTATACCTACATTTACTATGCGCTATCAATATTGGTGCTTACTATCGCATGGATGACTCTTGGAAAAAGAGAAGGATTTAAAATAATGACTGTATCTCTATTTTTTCCAATAATTCTAATTATCTTTGATAAGTTGCATATTTCTTTTATACACAATGACTTAATGCTAGCCTCAGTTTACTACGGAATAATAAGTGGACTAGGTTGTGGACTTATACTAAAAAGAGGATTTTCTTTTGGTGGAACTGACACCTTAGCAAAAATCTTTCATTATAAATTTTTCCCTTTTATTGGTATTAGTGAGATTTTACTTGGTATTGATGGTGCAATAATTATATCTTCAGCCATTATTTATGGTATGAATATAGCCTTGTATGCAGTTATCTCTCAAATAATACTTATGAAAGCAATAGATACAGTCCTTTTTGGATTTGGCTCTAAAAAGGTCCAAATAGAAATAATAAGTGAAAAATATGAGGAGATAACAGATTATATACTTCATAAAATAAAAAGAGGGGTTAGTACCTATCAAATTAAGGGTGGCTATATGAATCTGAACCGAACTAAGTTGGTTACAATTTGCTCCCCACGTGAATCTATGTTAATTAAAAGATTTATAGCCCACAAGGATGCAGATGCCTTTGTAAATGTTATTCCTGTTATATCTGTTTGGGGCAAGGGTTCTGGCTTTGATAGTCTTATTGATGATGTTTAAAATTCCTTTCTTTTTCACAATACTCTTATATTAAAAAAAGCAGATATAAGAATCATTTAATTCTTATACCTGCTTTTTATTGAGATATTTTCTACACTTAGTAAATATTTAAGCAAACAAATTACTTCAGACTTTAATAAAAATTTTACTCTATTGCGTTTTAAACTTTCATTATCCAATTTTATAAATTATTCTTTCACCATACCCTACTACAACATTTATATATCCCTGAAGCATCTTGTCTATTTCAGAGTTACCAGTATCCACTAGAAATTCCTGACCTCCCAGTGAGTATATTTTTTGTTTTACTGCTACTACAATTATATTTTCTTTACCTGACTTTTCTATTACCCTAGGACTAATTTGCTGATTACCCCTTCCAAATATATATCCCTGTCCACCAATTGGAGTAACAATAATTTTAAAAGGCTTATCAGTGATTATGTTTAAGATTTGTTCTTCCGTTGCATCAAGCTGAATAACTTTTTTATTATAGATAACATCTATACCAAGCAATGTATATGGAAGATTGAGTTTTTTCATAATTGGAACTGTTGTACTGCCTGGGCCAATTAAATAATAAACATCCTCCTGCATATTATCTATTATATCTACAGCAATGGCCTCCTTTGATACTTCCTCATTTAAAATAGCTCCACATTTAAGCCCCTGTAAAAATTTTTTACTTGAAGGTACCTTCAAATATCCGAAAAGTTTTGCGGTAACTATCCCCTGTCTAAAAGCTTCTTCGTCAATATCCATTACCTCTACATCCTGTACTTTTCGAATTTTATTTTGTAGATATTGTAGTGCTAACTCACCGGACTTAGATGGTGTAGCTCCGTATACTGCAGAATGCATCTTAACTCCAGTTGGAATTCCTATAGCTACAAGATTGGTTCCTACTGCCTTATAAATATCTCTTGCAGTTCCATCACCACCTGCAAATAATAGCAAATCCACATTTTCCTCAAGCAATTTTTTAGCAGCACTAATAGTATCCTCTCGGGTTGTTTTATCAGAAAATATATTACCTATTAGTTTCACTTTAAAACCCAGCTCTTCTGCTTCAACTCCACCCATTTCACCTGAAAGAGTTAAAATTTCAATCTCATCCTTGAGTATTAATAATTCCTTTAATGCCTTTGTTGCCTTTTCTGGAGCCTCGGGGACAGCTCCAAGCCTTAGGGCCTTTTCAACAATTTCTGACTCATCTGTTCCTTTAAGGCCAACTCTTCCACCCATTCCTGCGATTGGATTTATAATTAATCCTACTTTTTTCATAGCACTCATCCTAACTACTAATAATTTTCTGTCTTCTTCAAATACATTCTCCAGGTTGGCACCCATTTTTCAGGGTCCTCAAATTCTGAATCATCTATTTTATGGACAACACTATTATGTGGAGCATTTTTAAGGATTTCTGGCTCCTCATAGGCTTCCCTTGAAATCTCAGTTAATACATTAATATATTCATCAAGATCTTCTTTTGAATATGATTCTGTAGGCTCAAGAGTAAATGGTTGTGGCACAATGTATGGATGATGACTAGTCCAATAGTGCAGTCCAAAATCAAACATTCTATTTTGGACATTTTCTGTTGTGATACCAGTATCCTCTGTAAGTTTTTCCCAACTGTATCTAACCTGTTCAATTCTTTGCTTTCCTTCAATAAATGGAGCACTTGCACCTTTGATTTGAAGAACCTTTTTAAATAAATAGTTGTTATTAAGCACCGCAATCTTTGCAACCTCATATAGTCCTTCAGCACCAAGACTCATAATCCATGAATATGCTTTTAAAACTACCTGTGGCACTCCATAAAATGCTCTTACCTTACCGATGCTATTTGGTAAGTTATAGTTTAAGAAATAGCTGTCATCTTTTAAATCCACTAATGGAACAGGTAAAAACTGCTCAAATTCCTTTGTCACTCCAACTGCTCCACAAGCTGGGCCGCCACAGCCATGTGGACTTGAGAAAGTCTTGTGTAAATTAAAGAAACACATGTCAAAACCTGCTTCTTTTGCTCTTGTTACACCTAATAATCCATTAGCATTAGCTTGATCATAGCAGCATACTCCGCCGGCTTCATGTACTAGCCTTGTAAATTCCTTTATTTTATGATTATATACTCCTGTATCTTCAGGGTTTGCAACTATAAGTCCTGCTGTTCTATCTGAAATTGCATGTTTTAGTGCTTCTATATCTGGATATCCATCCTTATCAGGATAGATTGTTATTATTTTATATCCTTTTAAAGCTGCCGCTGCTGCATCTGATGGATGTGAGAAGATTGTTGTTATAACTTCATCTCTTTTATTATCTTCACCAGTAAAAATATGCTTAGCCTTTATAATTGATGCCATAGTCATAATTGCTTGGCTTCCACCACCTGGCTGGAATGAAAATCTCCCCATACCAGAAATTTCTCTCATCATATGATCTAGTTTATACATTATTTCAAGAGTCCCCTGAACTGTGCTCTCCTCCTGCAGAGGATGAAGTTCTGTAACCTTTGACATTCTAGCTAATTGTTCATTTACTTTAGGACTGTACTTCATAGTACAAGTTCCCTGGCCTATTTCCACATTAAGATCTGCTCCAAGTGTTTCCTGTGATAATCTAAGATAATGCCTTAAAACTCTTACCTGTGAGATTTCAGGTAAGTTTACTGAGTCCTCTCTTTTCATGCTTTCAGGAATTTTTGATACACCATCTCCAATTGAAGACACTATTTCTTTCTCTGCTTTTGGTATAAGTACTCCTCTTTCGCCGCTCTTGCTAAGCTCAAATATTACTGGCTCATCCCATTTTGCCTGATGAAACTTTCTTAGTGTATTGCTTCTATCAATTCTTTTCATTACAATACTCCCTTCCTAAAAATATAACTACTATTCTTCAACAATTTCCTTTATAGCACCTACAAGTCTGTCTATATCTCTCTTTGAATGAATCTCAGTTACACAATATAAAGCAGCTTGACCTAGCCCTGGGAATTTTTTAGAAAGATCTAAACCTCCAAATATTCCTTTATTAAGAAGCCTATTATTTATTTCTTTAACTGTTTTTCCAGTTTTATTAAAATCAACAACAAATTCTTTGAAAGATACTGAAGTAAATAATGACCCTGTTACATTTTTAATATTATTTAATTCTTTTATTGTATATTGGGATTTCTGCATTATTGTCTGTCCTAATTCTTCCATTCCTTTAGGTCCCATTAAAGATAGATAAACACCTGCAGTTATACCCAAACTAGCTGTTTGTGTGCCTACGTATTCCTTTCCACCTTCTCTTAATGCAAAGGAAGTTCTTTCATAGGCAACATCACCAAAACCATATTCTCCTGGAACTATTGTTGGAGCCATACCAAATAAACGGGAAGGAAACTCCATTACGTATTTTTCTTCATCTCTGGTTGCAATGAATCCTGATTGGCCACCACCATAGTTCATATGAATTCCAAGTGGCTGCAAGTCTCCACATACTATATCCGCACCATATTTTCTAGGTGGCTGGAGAATTCCAAGGGAACTTGGATCAACACCAACAATACTAATTGCTCCAGCTTCATGTGCTTTTCTTGATATTTCCGCTCCTGCATCTTCTATAAATCCTAAGAAAGATGGATTTTCAAAATAAACAGCAGCAGTATTTTGTGATAACTTATTTTCAAGATCAGTTAAATTTATCTGTCCTGTTTTAGAATCAAAATCCACAAGTATGCATTTAATTTGTGGTGCACAATAATTTTTTATAATAAGTAATTTATCTGCATCAATTGTTCCAGCAACTAAAACTTCATTTCTTCCTGTTATTCTAAATGCCATTCTAATAGAAGTTGCAGCCGCTTGTGCCCAATCAAAAGTAGGAACATTTACAACATCCATATCAACAAGCTCAGCTACAAGACTTTGATATTCAAAAAGTGTTTGGAATCTGCCATGATCTTCGTAAGGTTCACCACCATATGCAGTTAAAAACTCAGCTCTTGAATTAATTTCGTCGCACACCGCTGGCACAAAATGCTGCCAACAACCAGCACCTAAAAAATTCAAATTTTCATTACAGGTTTTATTTTTTCCGATTATACCCTCAACATGTCTTTTTAACTCATATTCTGAAGGATAACACTCAGGCAGTTCCATATTACCTTTTAATTTCAATTCCTCTGGTATTTCATCATGAAGATCTTCAAGATTTTCAAGACCAATTTCTCTTAACATTTCCTTTTGAACTTCTACACTTGAATTAGGAATATAAGGATGATTTTTATATCCTTTAATAGGCATATCTTTTTACCCCCTATCTAAATTTCATTATCTATGCAAGGCCACCGCCATCAACTACAAGAGCAGCTCCTGTAATCCATGTAGAGAGATCACTAGCAAAAAACAACACTGCATTAGCTATATCCTTTGGAGTTCCAAGTCTTTCAAGTGGTCTTCCTGCAGCTGATAATTTCAAGAATTCTTCATCATCAATGCCAAGCTGACGTCCTTCATCTCTTAATAGCGGCGTATTAGTATCGCCAGGATTAATGCTATTTACTCTTATATTTTGCTTTCCATGGTCTATTGCCATTGCTCTAGTTAAATTAACAATTCCACCCTTTGCAGCACAATAAGCAGCAGCATCATCTCCACCTTTTAATCCCCAGCCTGAACCAGTATTTATAATACTTCCACCGCCGCCTTCAGCCATTACTGGAATTACATATTTTGACATTAAGTAGGCACCCTTTAAAGTAACATCAACTACAAAGTCCCACTCTGACTCTTCAAGATCAACTACAGTCTTTCTTTTTGTTACTCCTGCATTATTAAATAGAATATCAATTCTTCCATACTTATCCTTAATAATATTTACAGTTCTTTCACAATCTTCTCTTGATACAACATTATTTTTTATAAAAAAAGCTTGCCCTCCATTTTTAATTATTTCTTCCTCTGATTTTTTCCCAAGTTCTTCGTTAATATCAAGAATAGCAACCTTTGCTCCGTATTCAGCTAAAAGTTCACAAGTTGCACGACCGATTCCTGATGCTCCTCCTGTTACCACTGCAACTTTTCCTTCCAATGAAAGTACATCTTTATCTCTAAACATAGTAAAACCCCCCATTATTTTTATTGTGATGCTAATATCCTTATGAATATAAAATTCTCATCTCTATTTTATATTCATCATAAAGAAGAATTATTTTATAAATAATTTAAACTAGTCCTATAGATATCCAACTTCGATAATTGACTTAATCAAGGTGTTCATAGGGGTACATCTGACAGTACATTTAATGATTTTATGTTAGCTCTTGGCGAAGCTGCTTTAGAACATCTACAATCTTAAATACTGTTTGAGCACAGCGAGTTTATTTAAGATTGTTGAGGTTCTTAGCAGCAAGCCTTAGAGATAACTAAAATTATTAACAGTACAGAAGAGGTACTCCTATGAATACCGCTAATAAGTCAAACACCCAAGTTGGATATCTATGTATAACTCTAAAGCAAAATTTGTGCCAAACATTTCCAATGATATTATCAATACTGATTCAATTTACATTTTACTTTTTTGCCATATTTGGCATTACAAGTGACAACTATAAGCAAAGCTAAAATAAAAACTGACTTATATGTATAGGTGTTCAACGAACACTCACTTACATACAAGTCAGTTAAAACATTCTATATAGAGCTACTAAGTCAACTTTCTAGTTAGTTTCTCTATATTTATTTGGATTCCCTATTTGTCTCGTCCATTGAGAAATTTACTTCCATTAAAGGCACTACCTTTGTTTTCCTGACAATCTTATATCCTATCCAAGCTAAAATGAATATTGGTACACCTATATAGTTAAATATAACACTTACCCAGTCGATCTTATCACCTGTAAAAGCACTTAAATTCATACCGCAAATTACTAATACTGTGAGTACTCCTGCTACTATCGGTCCAAAAGGATACCACTTAGCCTTAAACTTAAGATCCTCAAGCTTTCCGCCTTGTGCAATATATGCCTTTCTAAATCTATAATGACAGGCTGAAATTCCAATCCAGGTTATAAAACCAGCTACACCAGTTACTGAAACTAGAAATGTGTATATAGTTCCGTCACCTACAAAGGATGAAAAAAAGCAAAGCGTACCTACAAGTGTTGTGAACATTAGTGCATATACTGGAACTCCTTTAGCACTTACTTTTGTAAACATCTTAGGAGCCTTACCGTTTTTAGCCATAGAATATAGGATTCTAGTTGAAGCATACAGTCCTGAGTTGCCTGCTGATAAAACAGAAGTAAGAATTACTGCGTTCATGAGAGATGCTGCAAAAGCTATTCCTGTCTTTTGGAATACCAGTGTAAATGGAGAAATAGCAACATCTTGAATGGCACCACTCTTTAATAGGTTAGGCTCTGTCCATGGGATTAAAAAGCCTATCACTATAATAGCACCTATATAGAATAATAATATTCGCCAAAATACGTTTTTTATAGCCTTTGGAACATTTACTTCTGGATTTTCAGACTCTCCCGTTGCAATACCAACAAGTTCAGTTCCCTGGAAAGAAAATCCCGCTGTAAAAAATGCTATACATATAGCTGCTGCACCACCTATAAAAGGACCGGTATTGCCTTTGCCATCTGAAACCACCCAATTTGAGAACCCAGGAGATGTACCTCCTAGAATACCTACTATCATAAGTACGCCTACTGCAAGGAATATAATTACCGTTGCAACCTTTATGCCTGCAAACCAGTATTCTGCCTCACCGAAGGACCTTGCTGAAAGAACATTAAGTGTAAATAAAATTGCTAAGAACAGAATACTCCAATACAAACCTGGGATATTAGGAAACCAAAATTTCATAATTAGTGCACTGGCAGCCAACTCTGCTGCTACTGTTGTAGACCAACTAATCCAGTAGTTCCAACCAAGGGCGAAACCAAGGGCTGGATCTATAAATTTTGTAGCATAAGTTTCGAAAGAACCTGAACTTGGAATAAGTGTTGCCATCTCTCCAAGAGATTGCATCATAAAATACACAAGCATACCCATGACAGCAAATGCAAGTAGTGCGCCACCTGGTCCAGCTGAGCTTACAGCATTACCACAAGCAAGAAAAAGCCCTGTTCCAATTGCACCTCCAATTGCAATCATGTTAAGATGTCTTGCTTGTAAACTACGACGAAGTTCCCCATCCCTTTTCTCAGTATTCCTTATCTGTAGACTACTATGATGCTTATTACTTGGTCCTTCAATATTGCTCATTTTTTTCCCCCTTATCTTTATTAATTATTTTAATCGTTTGCGTAATTGTGCAAACGTTGGTTTACCTAACTTTGAATTCTTAGTAAATACAGAACTTTATCTTAATTACATTTTTTGTTATAATATATAATAAATTCCGTATAAGTTAATTTATATATATGATGTAAATAGCAAAATTCATGCCAAATAAATTCTAATTTTTTTTACTAATTTATAATTCAATTAAAATGTTGTTTGCGATACTCTTGCCATTTTTGTCATAGACTCTGCCAAAGTTTTGATTTTTAGGAGGGGTTTTATGGATTTACTCAAAAAGGTTAAACCGACTATAGAAAAATTGCTTAACCTTCTTTCTACTTCCCTTAATATTGAATCAGCAATTATTGATGATGACTTTAATCTAATAATATCTACAAAAAATTATTTAAAATATAAAGGCCTTGAAGTTCATAGTCCATCTATCAAAAAAGTTTTTTCAAATGGACGTACTTTAGTGAACAAACCTGGCCACATGCTTGAGTGTAATGGTTGTAGATTTGACAATAAATGTCCATCTACAATTGAGATTTTAAATACAATAAAATATAAAGATAACCCTATAGGAGTCCTTTGCCTAACTTCCTTTACCAAAGAAGGCCGAATGAAATTAACTGATAATATCAATATTTATATTGATATCATAAATGAAGTTTCTGATTTGATAGAAAGCCTTTTTATAAATGATTACCAATACAGGTCCTTTGATTATACAAATTCACTATTGAATTCCACAGTAGACATACCTAGTGATACAGAATCTAACGATCACCTAAATAAAATAAAAGGAATAAGTAATGATATACAAAAGCTTAAAGAAAGAGTTAGTAAGATAGCTAATAGTTCATCTACGGTTCTAATAACAGGAGAAACAGGCACAGGAAAAGAACTATTTGCAAAAGCAATTCATTACACAAGCAAACGGGCAAATTCTTCTTTTATATCGATTAATTGTGCAAGCATCCCTGAAAACTTATTTGAAAGCGAACTATTTGGCTATGATGAAGGAGCTTTTACAGGGGCAAGAAAAGGTGGAAAACCTGGTCGATTTGAATTGGCACAGGGAGGTACAATCTTCCTAGACGAAATAGGTGAAATGCCTTTATATACACAGGCTAAATTATTAAGAGTACTGCAGGATTATACAATTTACCGTGTAGGTGGAATACGTCCAATTAATATAGATGTTAGAGTAATAGCTGCTACTAATCAAAATATTGAGGATATGATTAGTGAAAAAGAATTTAGAGCTGATTTATATTACAGGATAAATGTAATTCCTTTTAATATTTGCCCTCTTCGTTATAGAAAAAATGATATTGAACTATTGTCAATCTACTTTCTAGAAAAATATAACAAAAAACTAGACAAGAACATTAAAGGCTTCTCCTCTAAAACTCTTGACTTTCTCAAAGCTTACGATTGGCCAGGCAATGTCAGAGAACTTGAGAACGTCATTGAATATGCAGTAAATGTTGAGAAAAATAATATTATTGCTCCAATCAGCCTTACAGAAAAAATTATTATGAATTCTAATACTAACAATTTAAATATAAAGCCTAAAATAAAAAATGTTGAGTTTCAAATTATAAAAAATACTTTAGATAAATATGGATGGGATACTAGTGGCAAAACCTTAGCAGCAAAAGAACTAGGCATTGGTCTTAGAACCTTATACAGAAAAGTGAGTTTATATGATATACAAAATAAATAAAAATGTGATTTATTCAGTTAAACCCCCTCCTACTTTCGTGTTTTAGCTTTATGAAAAAATGCTCTTTTTAAAACTATGGCTCTGTTTAAGAATAATGTTGATAATATAAGACTTTTTAAAAGAACTTCAAAGGGAGTTCCTTTAGTTCGTGCTTAGCCTCATTTAAGCAACTTGTACGTATAGATTTTATCTCAAATTATATCCGTTCTATGGAACTCTCTGATTTTAACTTGGGAGGCCTGGTCTACCGAATTTGCAAAGAGGATACTTTTGCTTTTTTAGGTTTTGATATATTTCCTGCGAAATCTATTGCTCTTACTTCATAACTAAGCTCTTTAAATTTATCTTTTAAGGGTACCTTATCTATATAACTCATTACAAGTCCTTCCTTTTTCCCTTCTTTTCCTTTGAATATTCTATCTACATTAGTAGAAAAAATTAATTTTTTATCTCTATAAACTTCATATCCATATATCCCAATGTTATCACGGGCAGGGTACCAAGAAATTAAAAATTTATTTTCCCCCACCTCTCTAACTTTAACTTTCTTTGGGGGTGTTGGTTTACAATTTTCTAACCGCCCACTTTTAACATATTTTAAATAAGTTTCATGGAAACCTTTATCAATATTATTAGGACTATAGTAATGACAATATGCAAAAGTTATAATGTTATCTACATATGGTTTTTCAATTTCCATCTGTCTTATAAATCGATTGAGAGGAGCACTAGACCAATTTAAATGATTATAGGTTTCTGTATTAGCCCAAAATA
Organism: Clostridium sp. OS1-26; assembly: GCF_030915445.1. GTDB lineage: Bacteria > Bacillota > Clostridia > Clostridiales > Clostridiaceae > Clostridium_AM. Next base: position 4,028,899 of record NZ_CP133264.1, on the reverse strand, counting down.
ATAACCCTGTTTTAGTATCTACAGCCTTTCTTAATTCTGCAAACCAGTGATCTACTTCATCTATTTTTAGTCCCCCGCCGCCAACGGAGTCTTGTGGACAAAATATGTCCCCTTTTTCTAAATCTGTATGCTGAAATAAATAGGCCCAGTTTTTTGCATATTCTTCAGCACTTCCATAAATAGAATTCATAAAAGGTGATAACATCAACGGTAATCGATGATTTTTTTCTTTTAAATGTTTTAAATTAATATCAATTGCTTTAGCTAATACAGAAAAATCATCCTTTGTTTTAAAATTTAAATTATCTACCTCATATACCCAATACCATCCGTAAAAAGCATTAGGATATTTGTAATAGTATTTAGTATATAATTCGTCAGCTATCACGTTTCCTCTTTCCATTTGAGCATAAAGCCATACAGGATCTCTAGGTCCTTTTTCCCACCAAGCCTTATTAAAATTAATGCCTAAAAAAATCTTAATACCGGTTTTCTCTGCATTTCTAAGACACATGTCAACAATATCTACACCTGGATATTCCATTTGTCCCCCAGAAATTTGGGTTGGGTAGATAGTTTTGGTTAAATGATCTTCGGTAATAGAAGTGTTCATAATAACGTAATGCATTTTGGCTTCTTTTAAATAATTAAATTCACTTTGCCATTTTGAATCATTCCACTTTTCCACCATATCATCTTGAATAAATGATCCATCTGCTATAGGGTATTTTTTATTAGAATTCTTAGTCTTACATAGGTTTAATATTATCAACTTATTAGCCATTCTACTAAAGACATCTTTTAAAATTCCCATAATATCTTTTAATCTCTTTCAAAAATTGATGTTAACTCTTATTTTAAGCTAGTAATTTCATTAAAAGATCTGATACTACTTAAATATGCGTGACAGGTTTTAATTATTAATATTATATTTATGTATTAACGTAAAAAACACCAAGTATAAAAAACTTAGTGCTTTCTTTATATACCTTTCTTTCCGTCAGTGAATTATTATAGAATGTCAATCTGAAAAAGAAGTATGATTTTATTTAAACAATCTATTATTTTGTGTAGGTTGTAACTTTACTTGCCAAAAACTTAGCATACTCAAAAATACTAATAGCCTGAAAAGGTATTTTTTTCGGATCATGTCCTTTTGGCGATGAAAGCTTATCCGGCCTTGTATTGGCTTCTATAAACCATATATCTCCATATATATCTACTGCCATATCCATACCAATTTCTCCAAAGGATCCGAATTCCTTCTCATAATAATAAAGAACTTTCTTAGTTGCATTTATAAGTTCTTCTTTATCAGGAATGCTTCTCTTGGAAAATGGGCTGCTAAGGTAAGGGTATGCCTTTTCATATTTTTCCCAAGCTGCTCCCAAGCTGTTATTTGTAATTGTATAGGTCTTTTTGGCAATTCTGCAGTGGAGATGTGAAGCCTTCCACTTTCCCTGTCTATCCTTAAGCATTAATACACGAATATCCATATTACGCCCATTATATTTTAATAGCCTGATTCCTTGCTGTACCACAAACTGTCTTTCTTTACCAAACTTTTCTACAAACTTTTCTACAAACATTTTTACATCTTCTATTTCTTTTAGTATAATTTCTTTTAAACCATGTTCGTTGAAGTTAAGTTTATATTTTTTATCAATTTGTTCTATAGATAATACTTGTTTTCCTAGACTTCCATTAGAGGCCTTAACAAAAATAAATTCATATTCGTTTAACATGGACAAAACGTCACTAAAACTTCTATAAATAGTTGTCTTAGGTAAATAAATATTCACATCCAGATATTTTGATAAGCATTCATAAACTTTCCATTTGCTCAAATATCTTGGGCTATTTATAAAATGAACATTATTCGCTCTAAACTGCTGTTTCATATACTTCACATAGGGTTTTTGATCTTCATTAAAATTCACTCCTCTATCATATATAACATCTGGCATTGGGAACCAATCGCATCTCCACTTATTCAAGTTCTGAACAAAAGTGTATCCCTTTATCTTTCCTTCATCCCAGTTTATCTCTTCAATAGAATAGAAATATGATAGACAGTTTGCTTTATTGCCTGCCTCAGCATGTTTTTGTGTAAAAAAAGAGGGCTTTCCATTTTTAATGGTTGTTGTGAATTTAGGATTTACAAAGACCCCTACCACAGGTCCAAGATAAATATCATCTCCATTTTTCCAGATATTCAATGTAATGCCCTCAAAAAGCAGTAATTTTTTAAACACTGAATTTGAAAAATACATACATTTATTGTGTTCTTCCTTTGGCATTATATAGGAGTATTCATAACTTTGTCCAAGATGAAGTTTATATAGGATTTTTTTAGATAATTTAAAAAGGGCAAAAATGTCATTTGGCATATAGCAAATATTTGAATCTACATTCTCTGATAATTTCTTAATTTGAACCTCCAAAGCAATCCCTCCTAACATATTTTTATATTATTAGGTGAACTATTGAAACGTAAAGTATATTAAAAGCAAAATGCTACTTATTCAAAACTTTACTTAAAAACAATCTGGTTCTTTCCTTGTTAGGATTCTTAAAAGTATAATTTTATTTAAACAATCTATTATTTTGTGTAGATTGTAACATTACTTGTCAAAAACTTAGCATATTCAAAAATATTGACAGCCTCAGCAAGAATTTCTTGATGATCGCATAATCTTGGTATTGGAAGTTTATCCGGCCTTGTATTGGCTTCTATAAACCATATATCTCCATATATATCTACTGCCATATCCATACCGATTTCTCCAAAGGATCCGAATTCCTTTTCATAGTTTATCCAATCTGCTCCCAAGCTCCAATTGGTAATTGTATAGATTTTTGGGGCAATTCTGCAGTGGTGCTGTATAGCCTCTCACTTTCCCTGTCTATTCTTAATCAATAACGGTTACAGTATGATCACTGAGTTCACAACATATGTTAAGGCATTCTTGACCTTGGCAATTCCTATAAACATTTCTCCTTAACTAGACTTTTTAGAGGTTGTTTTTTCTCAGTACATACTATGTTTGACCTTGAAAATGTGCTACAGAATTATAACGCCAACCATATAATAAAGGCAAGTGCATTGCACTTGCCTTTTAGGGGGAACAATATGCTAATAGCTCTCATTAAAGCTGAGGCTACTATTAGGAAGTAGATAGGAAACATTGCTCCAACTATTTTGCCAAAATATTTCCCTAGAATAGTAATACTATACTGCACAAAATTTTCACCTGGAAACCGGATTCCCATATAAGTGTAAAGTAAATCTACTAACACATCCAAAAACCATGCAATAATTACCGATAGCCATGCATCCCTTCCTGCGTGAAAAGTAAGAAGTCCTGGTATTTGTAAAGTAGAAAAAGAGGTGATTATACTAAAAAGCATCCCTAAAATCTTCTTTTTATCTAGTTTTGTATACTTTTTGATATATTAAATGCTTTTTTCCATGCAAACATATCTACAATAATCATAACTACAATATATACATACACTGCATAGTTAACGGAAGTACAAAAATAATGTACTGCTGCTAAAACTCCAAGTAAAAGCATAAGTGGAATTACTACTAGCCCCTCACCCTGACTAGAAATTCCAAAAGCTTCCGAAAAGGTAATGCCTTTTTTAGTGTCCTAAAGCAAATCACTGTAAACAATAATATATTTAGAAATACTACAATTAAATCCGGGAATATACTTACTCCAAATATGCACATAAATATTATGCATTCAACAATATATACAGGAAACAACAGCTTAACAATAAATGCTTTTAATGTTCCTCTAAATATGTCTGCAGCACTTTTAATAGGAATCGCTTTATAAACCCAAGCTCCTTTATATCCTCCTGAATATTTCATCATCATAACTACCGTTGGAATTAATAATGCACAAAAATATATATTTAAATACATCTTACTGGAAATTATACCATTCCAGCCTAAGTTTTTTAATTGATTAAATATAAATATAAAAGGAAAAATTATAGCAAAGCCTAGGGAAGGATACACCTTAAGTTTAAACTCCCTTTCAGTGCTCATAATATTAGATGCAAATCTAAAAAATATCCTCTCCTCTCTACTTAAACAAATTACCTTTAATAATCTGTCAAATATTTTTATATTTCCTTTTTTAGATTTACCACTATTATTATTTAGTTTTTGTAAACTTCTTTCAAAAGTAGGTATTAGTTTTATATATATAATTATTGAAGCTGCAGGTACCAGCACTGCAAGTATTGAAAGTATTATAAAATAAATATTATGATTACCACGTAATATTAATTCAAAAGGAGCTCCAAACCATATAGGCATTATAAAATACTGCCACCATTTTGGCGTAAACGCCATATGTATATTAGTAAAATCAAATAATCTTCCTATAAATTGATAACCTACAGTTATAGTTATAGATAAAATTATTTGAACAGAGTTTATTATGTCCTTTAGCTTTTCTCCATCAAAAAACTTTAGTATCAACAAATATAATAAAGCTGTTAGAACTACTATGAATAAATCCATAAGAATTATTTCTAGTAAGAACATTAAAAAAAACAAAATGCCATGTCTATATAATGCTACGGCAAGTCCTGCACCTGATAATGAAAAAGTGATAAGAACCATATAAGTTAATACATGTAAAACCTTTGCCATACTTAAGGTTTTACTGTTTACCGGTTTTGAGAATATAATATTCTTATCTCTCACATCTAAAAGCACTGAAGAAAAATCAGAAATTAAAGTAGTTGTAATCATAAACATTAATATTCCAAAAACAAAACTCATTTGAAATATAAAATTCTCTTTTGCCCAAATTACAGGAACTATAATTAAACCGACAAGTGCATAAAACAATAAGGATTTATTAAAGCTATTTTCACTCTCACTTCCATTTTTTGATGAATTATTCATTATGGTAGAAACTCTTCTTCTATCCATAATAAACTTTACCTGTAATATCTTTCTCATTACATCATAATCTACATCGATTTTTTCAAAAAAGCCTTTAAATCTGTCTAAAAACTTCAATACCTTAAAGTCCTTCATCATTTTCACCTCTAACTATAGATACAAACTCCTCAGCTATTGACTTATACTCTTTAAATCCAGTTAACTCATTGAATATATCCTCCAAAGACCCATCCTTACACCTATGCTTTAATTCATCAAAGCTTCCGTCAACTGCTACTTGTCCATTTTTAATTAGTATTATTCTATTACTTATCTTTTCAACTACGTCCATTATATGTGATGAGTAGAATATAGTTTTCCCTTGTGCCATTAATTCACTTAGTATTTCCTTTACAATCATAACACTATTGGCATCTAATCCACTTAAGGGCTCGTCCCAAAACAATATATCAGGATTATGTAATAAGCTTGATATTATTAGCACCTTTTGCTTCATACCTTTGGAATATGATGTCATTCTAGAATCATATACTCCTTCTATTCCAAAGATTTTCATAAGCTTCAAAGCCTTTTGGTCAACATCCTCATAGTCTAAACCATACAGCTCACCTATAAAGGTCAAGTACTCCCTTGCTGTAAGGCTGTCATATATTTCTGCAGTTTCAGGAACATATCCTATTTTTTTCTTATATTCTATATTTCCATCTGATATGTCCTGCCCTAAAATTCTGACTTCCCCAGTATATCCTTCTATAAGCCCTAGTAATATCTTTATCGTAGTACTTTTACCTGCTCCATTTGGTCCTATATACCCTATAATTTGACCTCTATAGACATCTAAATTTATTCCATTTAGCACCTGTTTTTCACCAAAGTTTATTCTTAAATTTCTTATGTTTATAATAGGTTCTTTAGTAATTTCCATAAAAATCTTCCTCCGTATTATATCTAGTGTTCATTGTCATACACTGACTGATTTTATTTGTTTTATACATAAACTACATATAATTTAGTAGCTTATAATTTATTATTTTGCGTATAATCTGTTGATAATTTTATTGTTAATCCATAATATACGAATTTTGTTCAAATGTAAGCACATAATTATTTGATTCTTCCGAGGAACTAACTAATGTAAAATTGCAATTATTTAATACACTATTGGACCCTATATTTGTTTTTAAGACTCTCGTTGCTGTAATTCCATTACAACCGGGATTATTTGAAGCCCATTTTGTTAATGTTGACAATGCTTCCGTCATTAGTCCTTTTCTTCTGTAGTTAGGAGATATGTTGTATCCAACTTCTGAATAACCAGTTTCATTCGGTATTCCCTTAAATCCAACAAATCCCACACCTTTTTCTTTGTCCTTATCAATAATCAGCCAATATGTGTACCATTCATGAACGTCATCATTAACTTTTTGCATTTTCTCTAGTTTTTTTGATATTGCAGATTTAACAAAATCAGGTAGTGCTTCTAACTCAATTGGTGTTTCAATTCTGTTAACCTCATTATTATTAATATATAATAATTCATTAAAAGACAGTGGTTTTAAAAACAATCTTTCTGATTCTAATACTTTTCTATTCAATACAATACCTCCGTTCTATGATCTCAATTTGTTTCATTATAATGATATCTTTAGACTTGACTCTTTGATTCATTTCCTTGCTAACTTGTTGTTGTCGTAATTCTTCAATTCTTTTCTTAACGTCCTCATTGTTATATAAGAATGTAACTTAAATTGCTATAAACACTAAATTATTAACTACACTATATTACGTATTATTTTTATTAGTCTTTTATCTGTGGGATTTAAAGCCTTTTAACAAAGCTCTTGTTCCAGTGTCCACACATAATTATACATTAAAGTAAATTAAACTGCAAAATTACATCTTTGGTATAAATTCCTTGAATCTTTTCATTTAAACAGTAAAGCCTATAAACCTTATTATTTTAAGGCTTATAGGCTTTTTTACTTACTTTACTTTGGAAATTTTTATCAACTTGTCCTTTAAAATTGTTCTATTTAGTTCTTGGTGGAATGACATCATCATGTGAAAGTACAGTATCCCACGGAACATTATAAATACTATCTTTATTTTTTTTGCTAGCTTCATAGCAATCTCTTCTATTTTTAGTTACAGAAAACTCATTATTCCAATATAAAAGTCCTAAAAAATAACTTTCCATCATATCATCCCATGAACTATAGTTTTCTTGTAAAAGCTTACAAGCTTGTACACTTATTTCAATAGCTTCTTCATATGTAATATATTCTGCTAAAAATCCCCATCCTGCTACATTACATATTCTACATAAATCCCATGCTAAGATACCTTGCTTTTCATAGCTTTCTGATATTTTGCTAAATACAAGATCTTTCATTTTTTTATTTTTCACTGATTCTGGATTAACTTTATACTCATTATATACTTCCATGCATTCTTTATTATGACCTTCATTAAATAACCAAGAAATAGTTTCCTTTAAATCTTCAGTATTCCTAATGTTCCAACCAGATTTTAATAATTTTCTCATATGTTTTTTAGCCCAAGCATCAGCTGGATTTCCGCCAATATCAACACACCCACAATCCGATGCTTGAGCTGTGTTTGCTCCTGCTGCAAGAATAAACCTCATTGTAGGTGTTAAATTTCCCTTATAATTTGAGCCTTTTTTACTTTCTAAAATCACCTTGACTACGAATCCTATAATAAAAAGTAAAACAATAATTAATTTAATCATAGTTAAATAACCTCCTCTTATGCATTGGTAATTTCGTCACATTTTACCTATTACTTGAAAATTATATCAAAATATGATTAATAATGCAATTAGTTCTCTTATTTCCATTTAAATGAATAGACCATGCTATATCTTCTTTTAGACTTTCATAGATATAGTATGGTCTATTTTATCAAATACCATACGAATATTTGTTCCTAATTTTAGTTACCTGTCTAAATTATAAAAAAAATGGCAGCTGCAATGCAGTGCCATCTTCTATATCTTAGAAATTTGTTTTTTCTATATAGTGACAATTAACATCGATATGGTTTAAGAATAATAATAATCTTTCATAAAGTGGGTGAGCTTTATCACCATACTTTGATTCTAGATTTTCTCCAATATCTTTTACAGTTTTTTTGCCATCTATTTGTAAAAACACATAACTTCCGTATTCGTCCAGAGTAATTTTTTTATATTCTGGAATTCTGAATTTAAGCTTTCTAAAGAACTTTTGGATCTTATGATCTTGTTTTTCAAGTATAGTTACAATATTGTCTTTAGACACTTCATATTCTAAGGTATCAGGGATTTTAAATATTATATTTAAAACCTCTTCGTTACTGCTTGGCATCTTTTACCTTACTATTAATTATAGGTATTATAGTAGCTATTATTAGAGCTATTAATATTATAATTGCCATTCCATTAGAAGCAGTGAATCCAGTTGGACCAGCTCCTTTTATAACACCTGATACTTGAAGTATTATACCTATAAGCCCTATTATAGAACCACCGGCAACAAGTCCAGAAGATAAACTTATACCGTTAGAAACTTTAGCTTCTTTTTCTTTTTCAGTTTTAGAAGTTCTTTCTATAAATAGACGAACTAATGCACCTATTAATATTATTGAAGTTGTAGATATTGGTAAGTAGAATCCTATAGCAACTGTCATTACAGGAAGGTTTAATAAGAATAAAACAACTCCCATAACAGCACCAGCAATTATCATAACCCAAGGTAATTTACCTGACATTATACCAGCAGTTAATGTTGACATTAAGTTAGCTTGAGGTAGTGCAAATGGAACATTATCACCAGTCATTGCAAGTTGGCTAGAAAGCAATAATATAGTACCAACAACTACTGTAACACCAGCTATACCAGCTATAGCAAAGTATTTTTGCATTTCATTTTTGTCGCCACCTATTATGAAAGTAACTTTTTGTGATTGAGAATAACCACCAGCCATAGCTATAGCAGTAACTATAAATGTACCAAATAAAAGTAATGATCTGTTGCTTTCAGGATTTTTCCATCCCATTGCAACGAATAATAATGTTACAACAACTATAGAAGCTATAGTCATACCGGATACAGGAAGGTTCGAAGTTCCTATAGTACCAGTTAAACGACCAGAAACTATAACAAATAGTAGTGATAAGAATAATGATAAAATAGCAGCAACTATTGCCATTAATATATTACCACCAGATATCAAGAAACCGCCTATGAAACCTATTGCTATACCACCAAGTAATATTATGTTTCCAGCAGATGAACTGCCAGCACCATTTGAAGACTTAGCATTAAGAGTTTCTTTTATAGAAGATATTATAGTAGGTATAAGCTTAATAGCACCTATTAAACCACCAGAAAGCATCATACCTGCACCGATATATTTTACATAGCTACCAGCTATATGTTTAACTTGCATAGCGTTTATAGCAACATTAGGATTATTCCATACAGTTGCACTGTCTTGTCCAAGAGCAGCGAAGTAACCTATTAAAGGCATAATAGCGAAGTTAGATAATATAGAACCAGCAAACATAGTTAAAGAAACATCTAAACCAACTATGAATCCTATACCTAATAATAGAGGGTTAACTTCAACTTCAAATTTCCACTTGTAGAAAGTTTCATTTACATAGCTTATAACATTGTTAGCTACATTTAAAAATGAACTAGTTATAACAGTTATAATACCGCCTATTCCAAAACCTATTCCCATGTACTTCATTGATTCTCCAGCACCTTCTGAAGCAACAAGTGTTTCAGATATAGCCATTGACTCAGGGTACATTAATTTACCATGTTCTTCAACGATTAAGTAATTATAAACAAGAGAAGCTATTCCTATACCGAATAAAACTCCACCTACACCAACAACAAATCCTTCTAAGAAAGTAACTTTAGAACCTATTAGAAGAACTGCTGGTAAAACAAATATTATACCACTTGCAACTGATTCTCCACCACTTGCCATACCTTGAAGTAAGTTTTTGCCAAGGATACCTTTTTGCTTAGCAAATGCAGCTATAAATGCAGAACCTATTATAGAACCAGGTATACCAGCAGCAACTGTAAGCCCTGATTTCATACCTGAATAGGCAGTTGATGCTGCGAATAAAGCAGCTAAAATAATACCAATAATTAATACAGCAGTGTTTCCACCAGATTTAGAACCACTAGAAACGTAAGGAACGTAGTCTTTACCAGCTACGCCACCATATGCATCTTTAGATAACTTATGATCCATGATGCGTACCCCCTTTTATATTTAATAAACACAATTATAACACAATTGTTATTAGAAAGAATTTTGCCAATTTTACAAATACAGAAATTTATTTGTCAATAAAATTTCAATATTGCTATCAGTTAGAATTATAAAATTTAATTTTAAAGGGCATAGAGCTTTTTATAACAATATGGGCAAATTGTAAATATAATATTAAATTGTATCTACTGTAATGATAATGATAAAATACATTTAGATTCTATATGAAATTTTAGTTTTCAGAACAAACATTCAAGTTAAAAACTGTAAATAACCCCTTTTAATAAAAAAACAATGTATAATCAGATATATAATCATTAAAAACGGATTATCGCCATCTTGAATTTTTAAATATCATAAAATTCATTATAGTCATTATTTGCTAAAATTATCATCAATTTGTGAATTTTTTTTAAATTCTAATTTATTGTAAACTCCAACTTACTTATTGTATTTAATATTTTAAATTTAGCTCTATCATTCCTTTATTGTTGCTTCCAAGGCCTTTACATCAAGATATCAACAACAAGAGCCCAAAAACCTTATCAATTTAAAGCTTATAGTCTTTTTGATAATAAATAAAGATGGCAGCTGCAATGCAGTGCCATCTTCTATGTCTTAGAAATTTGTTTTTACTATATAGTGACAATTAACGTCGATATGGTTTAAGAATAACAATAATCTTTCATAAAGTGGGTGAGCTTTATCACCGTACTTTACTTCTAGATTTTCTCCAATATCTTTTACAGTTTTCTTGCCATCTATTTGTAAAAATACATAACTTCCGTATTCATCTAGAGAAGTTTTTTTATATTCTGGAATTCTGAATTTAAGCTTTCTAAAGAACCTTTGGACCTTATGATCTTGTTTTTCAAGTATAGTCACAATATTGTCTTTATCTACTTCATATTCTAAATTGTCAGAGATTTTAAATATTATATTTAAAACATCTTCGTTATTGTTTAGCATTTTTTACCTTACTGTTAATTATAGGTATTATAGTAGCTACTATTAAACCTATTAATATTATAACTGCCATTCCATTAGAAGCAGTGAATCCACTTGGACCAGCTCCTTTTATAACACCTGATACTTGAAGTATTATACCTACAAGTCCTAATATAGAACCACCGGCAACAAGTCCAGAAGATAAACTTATACCATTAGAAACTTTAACTTCTTTTTCTGTTTCAGATTTAGAAGTTTTTTCTATAAATAGACGAACTAATGCACCTATTAATATTATAGAAGTTGTAGATATTGGTAAGTAGAATCCTATAGCAATTGTCATTATAGGAAGGTTTAATAAGAATAAAACAACTCCCATAACAGCACCAGCAATTATCATAACCCAAGGTAATTTACCTGACATTATACCAGCAGTTAATGTTGACATTAAGTTAGCTTGAGGTAGTGCAAACGGAACGTTATCACCAGTCATTGCAAGTTGGCTAGAAAGTACTAATATAGTACCAACAACTACTGTAACACCAACTACACCAGCTATAGCAAAGTATTTTTGCATTTCATTTTTGTCGCCACCTATTACGAAAGTAACTTTTTGTGATTGACAATAACCACCAGCTATAGATATAGCAGTAACTATAAATGTACCAAATAAAAGTAAAGATTTATTGTTTCCAGGATTTTTCCATCCCATTACAACGAATAATAATGTTACAATAACTATAGAAGCTATAGTCATACCAGATACAGGAAGATTTGAAGTTCCTATAGTACCAGTTAAACGACCAGCAACTATAACAAATAGTAGTGATAAGAATAATGATAAAATAGCAGCAACTATTGCCATTACTATATTACCACCAGATACCACGAAACCTCCTATGAAACCTATTACTATACCACCAAGTAATATCATGTTTCCAGCAGATGAACTGCCAGCACCATTTGAAGCCTTAGCATTAAGAGTTTCTTTTATAGAAGATATTATAGTAGGTATAAGCTTAATAGCACCTATTAAACCACCAGAAAGCATCATACCAGCGCCTATATATTTTACATAACTACCAGCTATATGCTTAACTTGCATAGCATTAATAGCAACATTAGGATTATTCCATACAGTTGCACCGTCTTTTCCAAGAGCAGCGAAATAACCTATTAAAGGCATAACAGCGAAGTTAGATAATATAGAACCAGCAAACATAGTTAAAGAAACATCTAAACCAACTATGAATCCTATACCTAATAATAGAGGGTTAACTTCAACTTCAAATTTCCACTTGTAGAAAGTTTCATTTACATAGCTTATAACGTTGTTAGCTACATTTAAAAATGAACTAGTTATAACAGTTATAATACCGCCTATTCCAAAACCTATTCCCATGTACTTCATTGAATCTCCAGCACCTTCTGAAGCAACAAGTGTTTCAGATATAGCCATTGACTCAGGGTACATTAATTTACCATGTTCTTCAACCATTAAGTAATTGTGAACAAGAGAAGCTATTCCTATACCGAATAAAACTCCGCCTACACCAACAACAAAACCTTCTAAGAAACTAACTTTAGCACCTATTAAAAGAATTGCTGGTAAAACGAATATTATACCACTAGCAACAGATTCTCCACCACTTGCCATACCTTGAACTAAGTTTTTGCCAAGGATACCTTTTTGTTTAGCAAATGCAGCTATAAATGCGGAACCTATTATAGAACCAGGTATACCAGCAGCAACTGTAAGCCCTGATTTCATACCTGAATAGGCAGTTGATGCTGCGAATAAAACAGCTAAAATAATACCAATAATTAATACGGCAACGTTTCCACCAGACTTAGACCCACTGGAAATGTAAGGAACGTAGTCTTTACCAGCTACGCCACCATATGCATCTTTAGATAATTTATTATCCATAAGACGTACCTCCTTTTATATTTTATGAAAACCATTATATCATAGTTTTTGTTAAAAAAAGATTTTTGTAATTTTATAAATAAAAAAGTCGATTCATTTAGAAAGTTGCAATAGTATCACTAATTAGAATTATATAATTTGCCTTTAAAGGATATAGGGCAATTTGTAAGAATAATAATAAATAGAATAATTTATAAGGATAATAATAAAATATGCTCAGATTTTATATTAAGTTTTAGTTTTCAGGGCAAATACTTCAGTTAACAAACTGTGAATAATCTCTTTTAATCAAAAATTTAATGTATAATTATTGAAAAGATTTATCATCATCTTGAATTTTTAAATATTAGTAAATTCACTATACCTATTATTTCCTAAGAAAGGCAGCATGAATTTGTTAATTTTAATTTTTTATTTCTATTATTTACTTGATTAAAATTTAATATACTTGTTAAAATTTCCATAGCTTCTCCACCCCTGTATTACTTTTATTAGTCTTCCATCTGTAGAATTACAAGTCTTTTTAACAAAGGCCTTGTGCCAGTATTTAAGTTATCATTCACCTTTTTAGATCTATTCAATTTTTTGACCATTTATAAAACAGATGGTAAAATAGTCTTTGTTAGCCATTAAAATATAAAATTTATAATTTTTGAAAGGATTACTAACATGAAAAAAATAAGCACTAAAATCATAATAACCATTATAGCTTGCTGTGTTACCTTATCTTCAATTTTAGGAACCGTCTCAATAATTACAGGAAAAATACTTATGAATGAAGAAGCTATGGACAAGCTTGTTTATATGTCTAAAAGCACAGCGGGAGATTTAAATGAAAAGCTTAAACTAGCAGAAGGCAAAGTGGATTATTTATACTCTAATGTCCTAAATACCTTTGATGCAGAGCGACTAAAATCAGATCCAAAATACATGGAAGAATACAAAAATACTTTAGCATCAACCATAAAAAATTATTCGAAAGACTCTAAATCCTATTCATCTATGTATTTTCTTCTTAATCCTGACTTAACCGGTCAAGCAGCTGATGTTAGTCTTGCTGATGTTAAAGGCACTGGTAATTTCGAAACACAGCCTGAATTAACAAAAGAAAAATATGACTCTAAAAATAAAAACATGCAGTGGTACTATGAAACCATAAAAAATAAAAATGGAACCTGGTCCATTCCACATACTTCTTCCATTATTAACTCAGATGTAATTACATATTCAAAACCTATATTCAAGAATGATGTACTTATAGGTGTAGTTGGTGTTGATTTAAAACTAAGTTATATTAAAAATCTAGTAAATAGTATTAAAGTATATAACACAGGTTATGCTTCACTATACAATGACAAATATGATTACTTAGTGCATCCTGATTTTACATATAAAGATAACTTAGCTACAGTTAAAAATGGCGTTTATAAAGATATTTATGATCAAATAAAAAGAAATCAAGATGGCTTTATTAAATATAAAAGTAAAAATGGACAATACAAACTGCTAGCTTATTCAAAGCTTTCAAATGGATGGGTTCTAACTGTCGCACCACCTATATCTGAGGTCCTTAGCGGCATTAATAAGTTAATCGTAGTAATTTCTGCTATTATTATAATAGGAATTGTTTTATCCATAGCTGCAGCATTGTATTTAGGCAAAAAAATTTCAGAACCAATTAAAGCGACTACTGAGCTTGTAAATGCTATATCCCAGTTTGATCTTTCTTTAAGTATAGATAAAGAAGTAGAGAAATTTTCTAAAAATAAAGATGAGCTTGGCACTATGATTAGGGCTGTACTTAATTTAAAGAAAAATCTAATTAATGTGGTTATTAATCTACAAAACAGCTCTACTCAGATTTTTAAACATTCTAAAAGCTTATCTGCAAATACTAATGATACTTTAACATATATTAATAATGTTTCCGATGCAATGTCCGAATTAGCAAGTAATGCAACGGAACATGCTGAATTTTCTCAGGATAGCTTGGAAAAAATTAAGAGTTTAGCTGAGGACATACAAATTGCCCTGCAAAGCTCTGACGTAGTAAAAGAATCTCATAATAATGCTAAAGAAATGAGCAGCAAAGGTTCTCAAGCCTTAGATATTCTTACAGAAAAATTTAAGATAAATAGTGATGTAACAAATAAGCTATCTACTATTGTTGATAGCCTAGACAGTAAATCCGGTTCTATAGATAATATAGTAAGTACTATTAATAGCGTTGCAGAACAAACAAATTTATTAGCACTTAACGCAGCCATTGAAGCAGCTAGAGCTGGTGAATATGGTAAGGGGTTTGCTGTAGTTGCTGAAGAAATACGACACTTAGCAGAACAAAGTACAGATCATACAAAGGAAATAGCTAGTATTGTAAGTGAAATACAACAAGAAATAAGTCTTGCAAAAAGTACTATGGACACTGGTATAGATGCTGCAGATAAAGCTAACTCCTCTATAATTGAAACAGAAAAATCCTTTGATTTAATTATGGATTCTGTACAAAATAGCTTAAGTTATATAAATAATCTGTCAGAGAATATTAAGAATGTAGATGAAAATAAAGAAAAAGCTATAGTTTCTATTGGAAAAATATCTGCTATATCAGAGGAATCAGCTAGTTCTACTGAAGAAGTAGCAGCAATGGTTAAAGAGCAAACTAGTGCTATGCATTCTATTTCAGAGACAGCTAAAGAGCTTAATAAGTTATCCGTTAAGATGGATGAAATAGTAGAACTGTTTAAATTAGACTCTTCATCATCAAGTGATTCTTAGGTTCAGATGGAGTTTGCTTATAAGGATGACTTTCTCCATCTGAACCTTAGAAGAACTTATCCAGTCGCATAGCAGTGCTTATCCCCCAGTTAAGCAGAGAGCCTAAATGTTAAGCAGGCATCCCAAATCTATGATTTGGAGATGATCGCTTACACAGAGTGCTGATTTAGTGCGAATCGCTTACTCCTTCGACAATAGGAGAAGGAGTTTCATACAAAGATGGGGGTGTTAGCAATGGTAGCGATCGGATAAAATCAAAAAGATGTTGTCTTAGCCACAAGACTTAAATTTATGGCTGAGGCAGCATCTTTTTATTGATTATATTATCAATTTTTATTATTTTCATAAAAAAACTACTGCCTCCTTTTATATGAGACAGTAGTTATATAAAAATACTTTAGAATAATCCACTTATTACTCCATTTTCATTAACATCTATTTTTTCAGCTGCTGGAACTTTAGGAAGTCCTGGCATTTTCATTATTGCTCCAGTTACTGCAACAACAAAACCTGCACCTGCTGAAATTGTTACTTGTCTTACAGTTATATTAAATCCTGTAGGTCTTCCAAGTTTAGTTTGATCATCAGTTAAGGAGTACTGAGTTTTTGCCATACATACTGGAGTTTTTCCAAATCCATTCTTCTCTAATTCATCAATTTCTTTGTTAGCTTGATCTGTAAATATTACACCATCAGCTCCATATATCTTTTGAGATATAGCTCTTATTTTATCTCTTATTGGAAGTTCAACATCATAAGAGAATTGGAATTCATTTTCGCCTGCTTCTATTAATCTAACTACCTCTTTAGCTACTTCAACTCCACCTTCTCCGCCTTTTGCCCAAACTTCTGAAAGTTTAACGTTAACTCCTAATTCCTTACATTTTGTTTCAACTAACTTTAACTCTGCTTGAGTATCAGTTGGGAATGCATTTATTGCTACTACTGCTGGTAGTTTGAATACTTTAGTTATATTTTCAACGTGTTTCAATAAGTTTGGAAGTCCTTTTTCAAGAGCTTCTAAGTTTTCATTATTTAATTCAGCCTTTGGTACTCCTCCGTTGTATTTTAGTGCTCTTACTGTAGCAACTATTACAACAGCATCTGGTTTTAATCCAGCCATTCTACACTTGATGTCTAAGAACTTCTCAGCTCCAAGGTCAGCACCGAATCCTGCTTCTGTAACTACATAGTCAGCAAAGTGAGTAGCCATTCTTGTAGCCATTATTGAGTTACATCCATGAGCTATATTTGCAAATGGTCCACCATGTACAAATGCTGGTGTTCCTTCAAGTGTCTGAACTAAATTTGGTTTTAAAGCATCTTTAAGTAATGCAGCCATAGCACCGTGAGCATTTATTTGTCCAGCTGTTACTGGAGCTCCACTTCTTGTATAACCTACAACTATTCTAGCTAATCTTTCTTTTAAATCATTTATGTCAGTTGCTAAACAGAATATAGCCATTATTTCTGAAGCAACAGTAATGTCAAATCCATCTTCTCTTGGCACTCCATTTGCTTTCCCCCCATACCATCAACAACAAATCTTAATTGTCTGTCGTTCATGTCAACGCATCTTCTCCAAACAATTCTTCTTGGATCGATATCTAAAGCGTTTCCTTGATATATATGGTTGTCTATCATTGCAGCTAAAAGGTTGTTTGCTGCTCCTATTGCATGGAAATCACCTGTAAAGTGAAGGTTTATATCTTCCATTGGAACAACTTGAGCATATCCGCCGCCTGCTGCTCCTCCTTTTACTCCAAATACAGGTCCTAGTGAAGGTTCTCTTAATGCAACTATTGTATTTTTACCTATTTCTGATAAAGCATCTGCCACACCTATTGATGTAGTAGTTTTTCCTTCACCTGCTGGTGTTGGGTTGATTGCTGTACATAGTATTAGCTTGCCATTTTTTCCTGGTGTTTTCTTCAAAAGATTGTAATCTACTTTTGCTTTATATTTTCCATAAAGCTCGATATCATCTTCTGTAAAACCTAATTTAGCAGCTACCTCTCTAATGTCTTGTGGTTTACACTCCTGTGCTATTTCGATATCTGATTTAAAACTCATTTCAAAATACCTCCATCTCTAATTTTTTTATTCCTAATTTTAATTAAAGATGTCCAGGAGCTTACAAAAAACATAAAACCCCCTGGACATTTGCCCAGGCGGTCGACATTTTTACTTTACAAGTCGCACTCCCTGTGGTAAACTCCACTTCCGCCAGTTATGTGACTCTTTAGTTTAAAAAATTATTTTTTAAACCTGCATTTAATTATGAATTTTTTGATTACATTTTATATATTAAAGGATAATGCAAATTATGTCAATCAGTAAATACAAAGGCAAAATCAAATCCAATCCTTTTTAGAAAATGAACAGCAGTCTTTAATCAAATATAAATATATAAAATAATATTATTCTATGTATTTCCATTCGCATATTATAGAGAGCCTATTTTGTTCACACCTTGAGGTTATGAGTCCATCCATCTTTTCCATTAAACTTCTTACAATAGAAAGACCAAGTCCTGCTCCTTGTCCTTTCCTCACCTTATCTGCCATATAAAATCTATCAAACATATGTAATACATCTTTTTCATCAATGCTTGTGCATATATTGGAGATTTTTAAAATAACTTTATCATTGGACTCTTCTAAATTTATTTCTATGTCTTTTTCTGCATATTTTAATGTATTAGAAATTAAATTATCTATTATTCTCTCTAAACTGTCCATATCACTCATTATAAAAATTGGTTTATCCAAAATATTTATCTTTGGTTCAAGTCCTTTGCTTTGAAAAGCTTCATAAAATGATAAGATTTCATCACGTACTACATTAGTTAAATTTACTTTTGTCATATCTAGTTCATAATCTTCACTTTCTATTGAAGCTAACTCAAAAAAATCATTTACAAGTACATTTAATTTATTAGTTTTATTTTTAAGTATATCCAGTGCTTCTTTTTTATCTATTTCATCATTTTGAAGTAACTTTAAATATCCTATTATTGAAGTTAATGGGGTTCTTAAATCATGAGACATATTAGCTATTCCTTGTTTTAATGTATTTTCAAATATTATCTTTTCTTGTTCATTTCTTTTATAGAGTTCTAAGTACTCATTAATCCGCAAAGCAAGCTCTTCTATATCTTTATCTACTATTTGAGTACTAATCTTTTTGTTTGTTTTTCTCTCTTTAAAGGCTCTAATCTGATTAGTAATATCTCGTATTTGTCGCTTATATGAAAATAATTTAATCCACATTGCCATTGAAAATATAATCATAAAAATCACTAATAAAATAATAGCTAATAAGTACATCTCAATTCTCCTAATTTATATAATAAATTTTTTATCCGATGACTACCCGTTCTAATACTCCCATCGCACTCTGCGAAAGCGATTCGCACCAAATCATCACACCTGCGTAAGAGACTATCTCAAAATCGAAGATTTTGGATATCTGCTTAACATTTGGGCTCTCTGAAGTCAAGAGCTCTGTTTATCTTAATTACTTAATATCCTCATGTTTTACATATAATATACTTACTCCAATTGTTATTATAAAAGTTATCACTGATGAAATTATTCCAATTATGATATCTGACTTTGGTGCAAATCTAGCTATAGCTCCTTCACCAATGACAAAAGGACATGCGTATGTAGCTATAATTGAAATATATGATGTAAAAGATAATGCTGAAAAGGGTAATATAAATAAAATTGGTGAAACAACTGTACACAAATTACTCTTTGTTATTATGGCAATCATAGCAACTATAGATATTGTTGCTACATTATACATTATTCCAATAACAACTACTCTAATTAGGTATAATATAGTGCTAGAATTTAAAGCTTCACAAAATCCGTAGCTGATTGAAGCATATATAACTAAAATTATTGTATAAATTAATTCTAGAAATAAAGAAGATATTATAAAAACTATTAACTTGCTTAATATAAATTTACTTCTCTCATATCCATAAGTAAAAGTTTTACTCATATTATTTTTTAAATCTTTAGCGATAAATTCTCCTGCAAATAACGCAAATATATAACTTGTAAATAAAATGCATTCAAATGCATATTTTATTGAATACATCCCATTTACAAGTTCAGGATGTGCTCCCCTTAATCTCTGCACATTTGAATCGAAACTATTCATCAAAAAAAATGAAGCCACTAATGCCAAAAAAATCATTCCAATAAAATATTTACTTTTTCTTAATTTATAAAATTCCCCTCTAATTAAATTACTCATTATCTTGTCCTCCAACTAGCTTAGTAAAATAATCTTCAAGAGATTCACCCATTTTCATTATTTCTTTAACTCCTATGTTATGTTTAGCTAGAGCCAGAGTAATCTTTTCCTCGTCAAATTCATCATATATTCTTATAATGTTATCTGAAAAAACTTCATAATCTTCTATTCTAAGCTCATTTTCTAGAATAAGTGAAACATCTGAAGAATCACTTGTTTTCAAATGAATATGGGTTCTACATTTACTAGAAAGTTCACTTACATTTATTTCTTCAACCAATTTCCCATCATTTATAAAGCCATATCTATTTGAAATATGAGTAAGCTCAGATAATATATGACTTGATATTAAAACAGTAGTTCCTCTTTCTTTATTTAATTTAAGTAAAAGTTCTCTTATTTCTTTTATTCCAATTGGATCTAGCCCATTTATAGGTTCATCTAAAATTAAAACTTCTGGATCACTTAATAAAGCTATAGCAATTCCTAATCGTTGTTTCATTCCTAATGAGAAATTCTTGGTTTTCTTTTTCTCTACATCCTTAAGCCCTACTAGATTTAGAGCTTCATCAATACACTTAGTTCCTGGAATCCCTCTTTGAATTCTGACAAGTTCAAGATTTTCTTTCGCAGTCATATTAAGATACAGAGCTGGTGCTTCTATTAATGCACCAATTCTTTCCCTTCCCTTTATAACCTCTTTATCTTCACTACGCCCAAATAGTTCAACTTGTCCCTCATTAGGTATAACAAGTCCTGTAAGCACCCTAAGCATAGTTGTTTTACCAGCACCATTTTTCCCTATAAATCCGTATATATCACCTTTTCTAATGTTAATGGATAAGTTGTCTAACACCTTATGCTTTCTATATATTTTTGTAATATTACTAGCTCTAATTGCATATTCATTCATTTTAGTCCTTACCTCCTCTTATAAATCATGCTTTTATAATAAACAATCTTTTATAAGAAAACCTTGCTAAAACCTTTCAAAAGTATTAAATCTTTTTAATAGATATTTTTTATATTAAATTATAATTAACTATTTCCTTAATCTATACCCCATTGCCCAAACTGTTTCTATGTAATCTTCACCATTACTACTAACTCTAGATAACTTATTTCTTAATCTACTTACATGTACATTTACAGTGTTATCATCACCTAAAAATTCTTCACCCCATATACTTTCAAAGATGTTAGATTTACTGTATACCTTATTAGGGTTATTTAATAATAACTCTAACACTGCAAATTCTCTTGCAGTTAACACAACTACGTTTTGTTCAACTTTTACTTCCTTGCTTTCTGTATTTAACATAATATCTTTATAACTCAAAATGTTGTTTTTCTTTTCCTCATCTGTAGAAAATTCTAAATATCTTCTCAAATTAGAATTAACTCTTGCAACCACTTCGTCTGGATCAAAAGGCTTACAAATAAAATCATCAGCTCCTTTTTCTAATAATTCCAGCTTAGTCTTTTTAGATGTTTTTGCGCTCACAATAATGATTGGAGCTTTTGTGATTTCTCTTATTTTTAATATAACTTCTTCTCCACTAAGCCCTGGAATCATCAAATCCAGTAAAATCATATCCCATTTTTCATTTTCTACGCACATTAAAGCTTCTGTTCCTGAAAAAGCCGCTCTAGACCTATATCCCTTATTTTCAAAAATACTGCAAAGTAATTTATTAATATCATTGTCATCTTCAACTACTAAAATCCTAACTCTTTTATCCATAATTTCTTCCCTTCTAATCTATATAAAGTTATTTTTTATCTTGTAATTTTTATATGTACATTTTACCATAACTCATTTCTACTTTCTTGATAAAATCCAACTATCCTAAGCACCATTTCTGACATTGAATGAAATTTAAATTGTATAAAAATAAACTACCAACCTAAGCTGGCAGTTTAATGGTTACGCACGTACCTATATTCTTTTACTTATTGCCTCTATAAACCCGCTAAACTATTCTGCATTATTTATTCCTTCCACGATTGCCATCTTGTTAACTCTTTTTAATGGAAAATAGCTAGCTAGTATAGTTACACCAACAGTTCCAACAGAAGATGCTAACACAGCACCCCAAGGCATGCTCCATTGAATTTCCACAGCACTGCAAAGCATTTTATATAACGTATAAGAACCTACTACACCCAATATATTTCCTATTACAATAGCTACTATGGAATAAAAAACACATTCTAGTCTTACTAGTTTATTAACTTCATGCTTTGCCATTCCAATTGCTTTTAAAATAGAAAGTTCTCTTGTCCTTAGCATAATATTTGTACTAATAGTATTAAAAATATTAACACAGCTAATGGCTGCAATTACTGCAAAAAAGCCATATACAAATATACTTATTACTAAACTATATTGTGCATTTTCTTTCATTTCTGCTTCACGATCCCTTAGAAGAAAATTAGGATACTTTTTTATCATGCTGGTCAAAAATTTTCGTACTGAAGAAGAATCTCTATTATCCTTTATTTTTATTACCAAATAGTCTGGATTTCTATCTTTGTTTGTTAATTCCTTATATATGTTTTCTGTAGTATATACATTAATTCCACCATCGGCAGTAAACTTTTGTCCCCAAATTCCCTGCTTTAATATTCCTTGAACTGTACACTCCTTATATTCATCCAGAGAGCTTGATTTTTTACCATCACTGTTTACAGATACCTTTAACCTTATTTTATCCCCAACTTTTATATTTAGATTGTCCATTATAATACGTTTGTTAGTTTTAGGATCATAGCTAAATCCTGTGTTAACAATAATAACTCCCTTTTCATTATTCATTTTATTGTAATTTATTTCACCGCTAAGCAAGTACTTATTAAGGGTTGATAAGTTTTCGTCTGATAACCCTACTATTTGACTTCTGTTAAAATTAATATATTTATCGTATACTTTTTTGCTATTAAACCATTCAGTTTTGAATTCTTTTAACCTAGGGCTAACTAGATTGTCATAAACTAATACTTCATCTCCTATTGAGTCGCCTTGTTTAGTATCAAAATACCTATAATACATCTTATATACTTTATCGACTTCATTAAAACTACTTATAGTTTTAAAATCTTCCTCTGTAAGTTTTACATCACCCCTATTATCCTTATGTGATATTTGAAAATGATAAAATTCGTTATCACTATCATTTATTCCAGTTTTGTAAGTTAGGTCAATAATACTACTAAATACAATTAACAGCACAATACTTATAACCATAGAAAATACAGTTATAGAGAATCTTTTTCTATTCCTTCCTAAGTTCTTTCTTGCGATCCATCCTTCGGCACCAAGCAGTTTCTTTACTAATTTTCCTGAAGCTATGCCTTTAAACTTCTCTTTTCCCAAATTTCCTGTATTTCTTATTGCATCAAGTGGTGATGTCTTACCAGCCTTTCTTGCTGGTCCAAAAGCTGCTATATATATAGAAATTAAACTTAGAATAACGCTAATAAATATAATATAGGGTGATATGATTAATTTAAGCTGTCCATAAGGTAGATTAGGCACAATAATAGCAAGGACACTTAATAAAACTTTTATAGCAAAAGTTCCTACTAAGATTCCTATTGGAATTCCTATAGTACCTAAAATAGTTGCTTCTTTAAATACTAATTTTCTGATTTGCTTTTCAGTTGCTCCTATACATCTAAACAATCCAAATTGCGAAATACGCTCAAGAAGTGCAATATTAAAGATATTATATATGACAGCACTCATAGCAAAAACTACAAGCAATCCTAAAAATATGCATCCAGACATTAATGCAATATTATATCCATTGTTATCACTTTGTAGCAAAAACCTTAAAACTTTTTCATTATAAGAAACCTTAAGGCTATTTCCGCTGCTATTACCTAAATCAGCTAGAAGCTTTCTAGTTGCTTCACGAACATTTCCGCTATTTTTAAAGCTTATGTAAGTTGTATACTTTGCATTGCCTAAATCTAGGTCAGCATCATAAAAAGTTACTCCTTCCATCCTCCTGGAAAAGTTTAAATTAGAATCTAAAAATCCTACCACAGTATAAGTCTTTGATTTGCTATCATTATTAGGTGACATGTCCATAGAAATCTTATCACCCAAATTAATTTTTCCCTTTAGATAAGGTAAAGTTTCATTACCTATAATAATTTCATCACTGGACTTTGGCAATCTTCCCTCTGCAAGGAGGATTGGCCACATTTCTAAAGCTTTTTTATCATAAGCGCAAATTTTATACCCATTAGGGTCAAATTCCTTTGCATCAGTTAATATGTTTTTTTCGCCATCTACAAGATTTTTGCCACCTGTACCTAACTCCACCACTGTACCTGCTTCTAAAACAGAAACATTATTTTTAACTTTTTCAGAATTTGTTTTAGAATTACTGGAAATAGATACTTGATACGCACCTTCATTCTTCATAATTTCTTTGTACTGTTTATCCCAGAAGCTTAAGCCTAAGGTTCCCACCGCTACAATTAAAGCAGTAGAAAGAACGATACCTATAATAGTCAATAAAGTTCTTTTCCTTTGAATTTTTAAATATTTAGGTGTTATTTGCAAATAATTCTTAATCATATTATTTCACCACACCATCTTCAATATTAATAATTCTATCTGCTTTCGATGCAATTGTAGGATCGTGAGTAATCATAATTAAGGTTTGGTGATATTTTTTAGCAGATAATTTTAATAAACTTAATACTTCTTCTCCGTTCTTTTTATCCAAATTTCCTGTTGGTTCATCAGCTAAAATAATAGCCGGCTTAGTTATTAATGCTCTACCAATAGCAACTCTTTGCTGCTGGCCACCAGAAAGCTCTGAA
Organism: Clostridium sp. OS1-26; assembly: GCF_030915445.1. GTDB lineage: Bacteria > Bacillota > Clostridia > Clostridiales > Clostridiaceae > Clostridium_AM. Next base: position 4,003,901 of record NZ_CP133264.1, on the reverse strand, counting down.
GGCAAATGGTTTCTTCGATCATAAATCCCTAAGCTTTTCATTAATTCTTCCAATTGTTTACCATCAACACTTTTGTTATCTAAAATAAGTGGTAAACTAATATTTTCTTCCACTGTTAAAACAGGCACTAAATTATACTGCTGAAAAATGAATCCTATGGATCTTCTCCTAAAAATAGCTAGCCTCTTTTCATCTAATTTCGTAATATCTTTATCTTTAATTATTACGCTGCCAGAAGATGGAGTATCCACACCACCTAATATATGCATTAATGTGCTTTTCCCTGATCCACTAGGTCCAATAATTGCTACAAATTCTCCTTCCTGGACACTCATATTAATATCTTTTAATGCATCAACTTGAGTATTACCCTTTCCATAAATTTTATTTAACTGAATCACTTTTACAATATCCATGCTGCTCCTCCTATCACCTGTTAGAGTTCCATTTATTCATGTCCTAGAAATACTCAAACTTGGAGTTTTAGGGCATTTCATAAGTTAAAGTTTCACTAAGAACTCTGTATCTGTAATATTAGTATAAAATTCCTATCTTAATTTTTAGTGAATTTTATCTTATAATTTATTCATTAAAGTTAGCTTATAGAGTTCCTAGTTATGAAGTTTGCTTATATAACAGGATATTTTTACAAGGCTCAGATACATTTAAATATTTTGATTTATAAGAACAATGCTGAAACAGCTTCCTTTTCCCCTCTCACTTTGAACTGTAATTGTACCATCTTGTCCCTCTATTATCCTCTTGGATAAAGAAAGCCCTATTCCCACACTATCATCTTTGTATTTACTTTTACATTTATGAAATCTTTCAAATACTTTAGTAATTTCCTCTTGTTCGATTCCCTCTCCATTATCCGAAACCTTAATAATAGTAACTAACTTCATTTGTTCGATGCTTATAATTACCTTTCCTCTCTCAGGGGTATGTTCTATGCTATTTTTTATAATATTTAACACTGCCTCACCAGTCCAGTTAGGATCTCCGTAAAAGCAGCTGTTTGGCACATTTTCATCAATGCTTATGGATATGTTTTTATCTTCTCTCAAATATTCTATAGACGAAATAGCTTTTTCTACCATAGTTACTGCCGGAACTTTAGATTTGTTAAATACAATAATTCCAGCATCCAGCATGGCTAGTTTCAATAGGTTCTTGACTAACCATTCTATTCGTTCCAGTTGTTTTTTACTTCTTTTAATAAAATGTGTACGTGTCTCTTCTGGCATATCGGTTTCGGCAGCCATAATATCATTTGCAGCTATTAAGGTTGCTATTGGAGTTTTAAGCTGATGGGAAATATCTTCTATAATATTTTTTAAAAATATCTTTTCTTTTTTCAAACTATCAATATTTAACTTAAGGCAGTTAGCCATTTTATTAAATTCGCTTCCTAATATGTCAAAGAATTGCTCTCCATCCTCTTTTAAATTGTAAGAGAAATCACCATCAATAACCTTTTGTATTGTATAAGTTGTTTTTTCTACTTTAGAATAAACCTTAGAAAATCCCAAAAACACTATAGTAAGTATACTAATTGCTAAGGCTATAAAAGACATTACGATTTCTAAAACCACTTTATCATAAACGTTGTTTATTGGATCTTGAAATTTAAAGGACATATCCTCTCTATAACCATATTGACTTAAAATCGCCCTTCCTTTCCTCGCCTGATCCTCTGTTGTTGGCTCCTTTATAACATCTATAATACCTTTTTCTAATTGAGGATACTTTTCAACCAGCTTTCCAGTAATCTCAATATTTTGTTTAGCAACATTGGCACTTATACTATCTAAAGTAAGATTCAATACAATTAAAGATATTCCTAAAGCAAAAATTAAGGTAATAATTAAACTTATAAAGGTAACCTTAAGTTCATTATTAATAAAGTACCTCTTCATAGTTTTACCACATCCTTATTCCACTTATATCCCACTCCCCTAATGGTAGTGATATAATCGAGATTTTCACTAATTTCATTTAACTTTAGCCTTAGCTTTTTTATATAAACAGACAGTGTGTTATCTTCTACAAAATTGCCTTCTAAGTCCCAAATTTTCTCTAGCAGCAGTGCCCTAGTTAGCACTTGATGTGGAGCGCTTAAAAATGTAAGTAATAGCTTATATTCTGTAGTTGTTAACACAATTTCTTTATCCTTTATTAATACTTTATATTGAGCAGTAAATACCTTAATATCTCCACTTGATATTACTTCTTCCTTATTAACAGCTTGTCTATTTCTTCTCAGAACAGAATTGATTCTTGAAATCAACTCCTTTACTCTATAAGGCTTTGAAATATAATCATCACCTCCAATGTCTAGTCCAATTACTACATTTACCTCATCATCGCAGCAGGTCAAAAAGATAATAGGCATATCACTTTTTGCTCTCACCTTTTTACAAAATTCATATCCTAATCCATCAGGTAAAATTACATCTAATATTATGAGATCATAAGCTTCTTTCTCAACCAATTCTTCTGCTTCCTTTAAGCAATCTACAGTATCTACACTAAAATTTTCTTTTTTTAATGCATAAGCGGTTACATAAGATAAATCTTTATCATCTTCTACTAATAATAACTTTGTCATATTTTATAAACCTTCCTTATGAGTTTTAAGTTCTCTAAATTAATTTTCTTAATCATCATACCTATGTACATTATCTCTTCTGTTATTAAGAGGAAAAAGCATACATTTTCCTGTTGTTTCACAACTCACATCTCTACTAAAATTATACCAACAAATTCCTGCATATTCATCTTCATATACAATTATAGTTTATAATTTGAAATCTTTATTAAGTAAAGGCTATGCTTAAAACAAATGTAAACATCTGTTGATCCAATTGTATACTTCTCTTTCCGATACACAGTTAAAGTATTTTAAAACAAGAAAAGCAATATTTATATAGTTTGACAAATGTTTGATGTTTGAATTTATATACAGTATAATTAAACAAGAGGACAATGGTAACTTGAGGTAAACAAAAGGGAGATTTGTTATGTCAAACATACTATTTTATTTAGTAGTTTTTCTTATTTTTGTATGGGTTGTTTTTGATAGATTAAGAGAAGATAAAAAATGGATTTCAATAATGGTAGAGAGAGGAAATAACTGCTATAAACTAAACGAAAAATACGCTTATTTAAAAGCCAATAGTATAAGATGTAGAATAAAAATTGTTGGTGAAATGGGGACAGACCAATCAGTAGCAAGAAGTATGGTTAATGTAAGAGATCTGCAAACTGTAAGTTTAGATGTGTATTATAAAGACATGAGAAAAGCAGATCAATTATTAAATGAATAGCTTACAAGTGACTTAATTAATAATAGTAATATAACAAATTCTTTTTATAATATTCTTTAAGGAGGTAAAAATGAAATGGTGGCAAAAGAGTATGAACATAAGATAAACTATGAATATATTTTATTTGACCTTGATGGCACTCTTACGGACCCTGCAATCGGCATAACCAACTCGGTAATGTATTCACTAGAGAAATACGGCATTAAAGTTTCTGATAGAAGTAAGTTATATAAATTTATTGGACCTCCGCTTTGGGAATCCTTTGAAAAATATTATGGTTTCTCAAAAGAAGAAGCAAAACAAGCTGTTGAATATTACCGTGAATATTACAAAGATAAAGGTATTTACGAAAATCTTGTTTATGAAGGACTTGAGGATTTGCTGAAACTATTAAAAGCAAGTTCTAAAACTCTTATTGTCGCAACCTCAAAACCAGAGATTTTTGCAAAACAAATCTTAGAGCATTTTAATATTGCAAAATACTTTACCTTTATTGCAGGTGGAAACCTTGATGGTACAAGAGTAAAAAAAGATGAAGTCATATCCTATGCACTTGAAAGCTGCAATATCTTAGACAAATCAAAGGTTATTATGCTTGGTGATAGAGAGCATGATATTATAGGCGCTAAAAAGAATGGTATTCACTCAATGGGAGTTTTATTTGGATATGGTGACAGAGAAGAACTGGAGAATGCAGGTGCAGATTATATAGTTGAAACTGTTTCTGATATTGGAAGAACGTTGCTCGTAAAATAGATATGATTTTAAATTGTATTAATTTTCGTCAGTTTTTCAAGTATCTTAGCTCGGAAGTTCCTGCATACCGAGTTTGCTTCAGAATTATATTAACTTTTTAACAAGCCACTGCTCAGAACCTGTCTAAAATTCTTAAGCCTATTAACAAATCATATTTGATAACAGGCTTAAGGATAAATTAAATCATATTTTTAGAAAATTAGACCATATTTTATTGAACTTTTTCGCTTCCTATTTGTTTTATTAATTCCAAAATCTTATTTTCATCTAGATTTGTATATTTTTTTATTTTTTCTATAGGCTCTCCATCTTTAATCATTTCTGCTGCTGTCTCTATTTTCCCTTCTATCTTTCCTTCTTCTTTTCCTTTTTTTATTGCTTTTTTCTCCATTTTTTCTAAGGTTTTTTCAAGATTAGAAACCATACTATCTACCTCTCTTTGATCTGATTTATTCAAAACTTCCTCTATTTCCTGCTTTATATCTTCTTTTAATCTTTTTTTAACTATTCCATTTACCCAACGTTTAAATATAGAAAACTGTTCTGGTGTTATTTTTCTTAATATAAATATACTTTTTTAAGCCTTTTAATCAACTGTTTTTCATCTATGTTAGAGTCTATTAAGAATACCGCTGAAACTAGGTTAGCTACTTCTAGTAACTCTTCTTCTTTATATCTATTTACGTCCAAAAGTATGTAATTAAAATCTACAATATTATCTTTTACAAAATTTTCTCCATTAAGTACTCTTCTAAAACTTTTCTCAGCAGTCCATCTATTTAATCCATTATAAAGAACTATAGGCACTACTGCTGGAAGCTTAAAGTTTTTTCTTCTTCTTTCTTTGCTACCTACATTCTTAAGTACATCTCTCCATATTTCCGTCATATAAAAGAGAAGCCTTATAGGCATTTGAAAATCCACCTTAGATTGAAATTCTAATAGAACGTAAAAAATAACTTCTTCATCTTCTATGTTTACTCTGTATACTATATCAGACTCTTCTTCCTTGAAGTCTGAAAGTATATAGGACTTATCTAGTAAAACTAAATCTTTTTCATTAATTGAATTTGCCCAGTCTGTTTTTACAAAGCTCCTCAAAAGTTCAATGAATGTAGGCTTATGAGAAAATATATATTTGTATCCAACATCATGCTCATGATAAGCTTTTTCGTCCTCTTCCTTTATAAAATCAATGTTTAGAGCTAGATTATAATTGTACCTTAGCATATTATTTCTCCTTTGATTATACCAAATATTTCTTATATATAGTATTAGTATAATTTTCAGGTTTTATACAAACATTTGTTCTTATTTTGAATATCTATAATTATCCTAACTAGGCATTTCGTCAAATCTTCCGTCAACTTTACTTGTCCATTTTCAATTCATTGCTTACAGCACATATTATGATTGTTAATTTGTTTTTAAAAGTAAGCAATTAACTGACTTAAATATAAATTATAATATATAATAAAAATGATATTAATTTTAATTATAACCTGAAAGGAGTAATATATATGAAATGTCTTCTTGATATGCACACTCATACTATAACCAGTGGGCATGCCTACTCAACTTTATTAGAAAATGCAAAATGTGCCAGCGAAAAAGGGCTTCAACTTTTAGGTACCACAGATCATGGATCTTCCATGCCTGGAGCTCCTCATGAATGGTACTTTGGGAATTTCAAGGTACTTCCCAAAGAACTTTTTGGTGTTACTATGCTTTATGGCTGCGAAGCCAACATTATAGATTATGAAGGAAACTTAGACTTACCAATATCTCTTCAAAAACAAATGGATATATTAATAGCAAGTATCCACGAACCAGTAATGGAAGCAAATGAAAATGCTGATTTAAATACTTCTGCCTTTTTAAAAGTTATGGATAACCCTAATGTACATATTATAGGTCATTCAGGCAATCCTAAATTCCCAATTCACGAAGAGGAATTAGTAAAAAAAGCAAAAGAAAAAAACATACTTATTGAAATAAATAATAGTTCCTTTGTAAGCTCAAGAATTGGAAGCGAAAAGAACTGCACTAGAATAGCTCGTCTATGCAAAGAATATGGAGTAAGGATAATATTAAATAGTGATGCGCATTTTTGCCTCAATATAGGTAATTTCGATGCTGCCTTAAGTATGCTGAAGCAGATAGATATGCCTGAAGAATTAATTATAAATAGAAACAAGGAAGAGTTTCTTGATTTCCTAAGATCTAAAGGGAAAAATTTTTAATGCCAATTTGAATTTTTAGTATACTTAAGTTTAAGGCCAATTCTTTATATAGGGTTACTAGACCGAAAGTTAACTTTCTAGCTAGTTTTTCTATATTAAGAATTGGCCTTTTATATTTTTATCTTCCTACAGTTTCTTAATTCTCTCAATAGCCTCCAATGTATTTTCATAAGTACCGAATGCTGTAAGTCGAAAATATCCTTCTCCCTGTGGACCAAATCCGACTCCTGGCGTACCTACAACATTTGCATTTTCCAATAAATAATCGAAAAACTCCCAGGAAGTCATATCATTTGGTGTCTTCAACCAGATATATGGTGCATTTACACCACCAAATACATAATAACCTGCTGACTTTAACCCTTCACAGATTACTTTTGCATTATTCATATAATAATCAATTTGCTTTTTTATCTGCTCTCTTACATTCTTAGAGTAAACAGCTTCCCCTGCTCTTTGAACTATATAAGGTGCTCCATTATATTTTGTTGTATGACGTCTAGCCCAAAGTGCATTTAAGGAAACATTAGAACATTTCAAATCCTTTGGAACAACTGTATATCCAAGTCTTACCCCTGTAAATCCAGCATTCTTCGAGAAACTCTTTAGCTCAATAGCACAAGTTTTTGCACCTTCACATTCATAAATTGTATGTGGTACATTATCCTCTGAAATATACGCTTCATATGCTGCATCATATATAATAACTGCTCCTACCTTATTCGCATAATCAACCCAAACTTGAAGCTGATCTTTTGTAATTGCTGCCCCTGTTGGATTGTTAGGAAAACATAGATAAATAATATCTGGTGTCTCCTTTGGAAGCTCTGGTGTAAAATTATTATCTGGAGTACATGGCATATAGATAACATCACTCCACCTTTGCGTAGTTTCATCATATGTTCCTGTTCTTCCAGCCATTACATTTATATCTAAGTATACAGGGTACATAGGATCACAAATAGCAATTTTATTATCTATACTGAATATTTCTTGAATATTACCTGCATCACATTTTGCACCATCACTTACGAATATTTCATCTGTTGAAATATCAACACCTCGGGATGTGTAATCACCTTTTACAATTGCATTTTGTAAAAATTCGTAACCTAAATTTGGTGCATATCCTTTGAAAGTATCTGCATTTTTCATTTCATCAACTGCACAATGTAGCGTATTAACGATAGTTGGCGCTAATGGTTGAGTTACATCACCAATTCCCAAAAGGATAACCTTCTTATCAGGATGCTTCTCCATAAAGGCAGCTACTCTCTTTCCTATGAATGAAAATAAATATCTTCCTGGCAGCTTCAAATAATTATCATTAATTTTGTACATATGATAGCCTCCTTATAGCATTTTTTCTGCCTATTTCATTTGTTCGCTATAAGATATCTTACTCAGTTAAGCCATATTATGTTACTCTCATCCCATAACCATAAAACCCTTTACGAGTCTATTACTAAAAAAATATAAAATAAAAAAGTAGGTTTTAATCCTACTTTTGTGTGTCAGTATAAATCTTATATGGACAAATATTATAGGCAATTAGTATAATTAGTTATGTAAACTAACTACAATGCATTTACATAGGAGGAATTATAAATGGTTGATCAAAAAGTTATAGAAGCTTTTCATATGATGTGGGATAGCTTTCCTGCTCCTGTTCGCTTGATTCATAAAAACAAAACAGTATTAGCTGTTAATGAAACTGCTCATAACATAGGAATGAAAACAGAAGTGCCATGTTTTGCAATCGGAGCTCCTGAAGCTCATAAAGGCTGTAAAGCAAATGAAGCTATTTCTACAAACACTGCGCAAATACTCAATGTAGGAACTGAAAAAATTAAATATTGGCTTCCTGTAAAAGGTTGTCCTGACGTTTATGTTCATTATACAATTACTATTGACTCTGATAAGTAAGTGCAGAAACTGTCTAAAATATAATTAGGACATACTACATAGTCAAGTAAAAACTTTGTACATAGACATTTTAAGATTCAACTTGCAGTAACCAACTGCTTGTTGAGCCTTTTCACAGAAGTATGAAGAATAGATATAAGGATAGAACTCGGCAAGCTAGAATGTTTGGTACTACCTTGAGTCTACTTATAGGTAAGTTAGAATATTTTATTACAAAGAAACAAACAATAAACTGTAATTTTTATCTTAAAGTATATTAAATAAAAAAAATAGGAGTTGATTAGAAGTGAAAACCATAATGATGCTTATCACTAGTTGGTGCCCTCACTGCAAAAATGCAGCTTCTTGGATAGAAGAAATAAAGAGGGAAAATCCAAAATACGCAGATATTGAAGTTAAAATAGTGGATGAAGAGGCTGAGCCGTCGGTAGCCAAGCAATATGATTATTATTATGTTCCTACCTACTTTGTTAATGGAGTTAAAATCCATGAGGGAGCTACCTCTAAGAAGCAGCTTATAGACGCATTTGAAGCAGCTAGCAAATAAAAATCTTATTTAATTAGGATTTTATTTTTCATTAACGGTCATGAGGGCAGATTAGCAAGTTCACTTCGCTAATCCCATTTCTAGTGAAGTGAACCTGCTATTAAATATTCTCTAGGAACTGAATTTTTAATCCATTTGGATCTAATACGTAGAAATTCTTGACTTCTCTCTATTATTTATTTCTAATATTGTATCAAAAAATAATTGAGGCTGATCCAGCATTGTCATATGTCCAGCATCAGGTATTAAATAGAACTCTTTATATGGGGCATTGATTTTATTAAAGTATTCCTTAGCAATAACATAGGGTGTCTGCCAATCATTTCCGCCTAGAATATAATAAATTGGCATTTTATATTCTGCACATTCTGAATTTAAGTCAAAGGCTCCTAAATAATCTAATATTTTTTCATTTGCTTTAATCCCTTTTATCATTGCAGAAATATCCGACAATTTAAAAATGGGACTTTTAAATGCAGTTTTACATATTGAAAGATCCATATTAACAGCTAAGTTGTATTTACCTTGAAGTTTACGTACTTGCATACACTTTTTAAAGCTTTTACTATCAAATTTGTCTCCAGGATAATCACCTAAAAGCTCAAGCTTTTTTAGAGATTTATTATCATTAGCCTGTATAATTAATTCCTTAACCTTTTCGTAGCCAACACGCTCATTTTCAAACATATTAATAACCTGTCCAACTCCAATATAATAAGCTACTTCTTCTGGATATCGCTTTATAAAAGTATTTCCTAAAACACTGCCCCAAGAATGGCCAAGTAAAACTATCTTTTCTTTATTATATTTTTTCTTTAGATATTGAATAGTTTCATACAAATCCTTTATCAGCAAATCAATTGTAGGATATTTATCTGGATTCTTAGTAAGAGTTTTTCCGGAGCCCCGTTGATCGTAATGAACTACTGTAAAAATATCTTCCCATTTTTCTTGAAATGCATGTGCAAATATTGATTCAGGGCTGCCAGGCCCACCATGTAGATATAATATTACTGGATTATCATACTTTGTACCAGAGTGAAATAGATATTGATCGATATCATCAATTGATACATATTCCTCAATATAAATTGGCCTCTTTAAATTATTTTTCATAATTCAAATTCTCCTTATTAATAACTTGTTGTTAGTTCGGCTTATGATAAATATACGACATAACTACTGTAATATATTATACAAAAAAATGACCTTTGAAAATTGAATAATGAGGTGTTAAAATTATTTTTATAATAATTAATATTGAAGTACTCTGAAGATAAAATTGTAGTATTATTTATATTTGTTGTATTTAGTATACGCGACACTATATAAAATAGGACATTTATTAGCATTTAAAAACAGGCTTAAATAATAATATAAATGTTATCATCTTAATTGAGGAGGATAGATATGGATTGGTTACGTAGTATGCAAAACGCAATTAACTATATGGAGGACAATATCTTAGATGAAATTAACTATGACAAGATTGCTCAAAGTGCGTATTCATCAACATTTCATTTCCAGCGTATGTTTAGTATGTTAACAGGCTTTACTATTGGTGAATATATACGTAATAGGAGATTAACACTTGCAGCACAAGAGCTGACATGTTCAAATGAAAAAATTACAGATATTGCCTTTAAGTATGGTTATGAAACATCAGAAGCATTTACAAAAGCCTTCCAAAGACTTCATGGTGTCACTCCATCGGCTGCGCGCAAGTCAGGAGTTAAACTAAAATCTTTTGGTCGTCTATCAATCCAAATTACTATGAAGGGTGATAAAGAAATGAATTATAAAATAATTGAAAAAGAATCTTTTAAAATGTTTGGTAAGGACTTTAAGACTAATGTTGTTGATGGTAAATGTTATAGGGAGATTCCTGAGTTTTGGGAAAAATGTGTTACTGAAGGGACTAGTGCAAAAATAATAAAAATTTCTGGAAAACCTGAAAATGGACTTTTGGATGCAGGTATCCTTTTTGCTCATAATCCTGAAGATGGTTCTATGAGATATATGATAGCCTGTGATATGCCTAATACGAATATTCCAGAAGAGTTTAAGGTTTTAGAAATACCAGCATTGACATGGGCTATTTTTGAAGTTGACGGTAATCGTGATGAAGATATACATGAAGTATGGAAAAGAATTAGTTCTGAATGGTTTCCAGCATCAAATTATGAGCATGCTGATGCTCCTGAAATGGAAAGGTATTATGGTAATAGAGATGCAGACTATCGATGCGAAGTGTGGATACCTGTCATAAAAAAGACTTATTAAAACATTATTAAATTTGCATAATTTCTATTTTACAATTTAACGTCATAACTAAAAAACGAACAATTTACTCAAACACCGCATTATTCATGAATTGAATTTTGGGGTGTTTTTATGTCGCATAACAACTACTGTGCGTAAGATCAAAAGCAAAAATACTCTTTTTGTTTTATCTTTCATCAGATTAATGTTTAATATGATATTATGCAACGTATCTATTGAAATTAAGAATATGAACAATAATCTATTTAAAATGAAAAGCAATTTGGTAGTTCATGAAATTTATGGTATAATTTTCGCATAACTAATACCAGAATTATTTGTTATTATGCTATTAAACTATGGATGGAGTGAGGTTCTGTGAGAATAGAAAGAAATGCTAAAATTGATGTAAATGAATTAAATAACCTATTAAAGACAATAGGATGGGGATTAAGTTCGGCAAAAAAATTAGATGAATCATTAAAGTTATCATGGGGATGGATTACTGTGAGAGATGATTCAAATAAACTTATAGGATTTGTACAAGTACTTTCTGATGGAATTAAGCATGCATACATATTAAGACTGCTTGTTCATAAAGATTATCAAGGAAAAGGAATTGGTACGAAGATAATGGAGAATTTAATGCAGTTTCTTGAGGAAAATAATTTAAGCCCTATTCTTTTAACAAAGCCTTCGGAGGAATCATTCTATTCAAGATTTGGATTATCAAGAAGTAACAAAGGATTTATTTCATTATTTAAATGGTAGAATGCTTTAATATTCCCATTCAAAGAAATAATTAAAAAACGAACAATTTACTTGAACACCGTAGAATTCAGATTTGAATAATGCAGAGTTTTTGTGTCACATTACAAAAACTCTGCATAAGGCCAAGAGCAGAAATGCTCTTTTTGTTTTACCTTTTATTAGATTAATGCTTAATATGAAAAAAATACAACGCAATTATTTAAACAAAAGATGCGAACAATGTTCTTTGACAATTGAATAATACGGTGTTGAAAAACTTTTGTATTTCCTATACGCCTATGAATATATGTTAATGGTGTGGTATAATTTTTATATTAATTAAGTCATTGATGTAAGACAATGCGACATATGAAAGATGTAAAACAACTCAATAAGTAGTAATTTGTAGAATAGAAGGGACAAAGGAGAGTGTATTATGCTTGAATACAAATTTGATACCCAATTATTAATCGAGGGACATAATCTTTCGGAAGATGCAATCAACGAATATATTACAAACAATATTAAAGGTGACTGTTTGCTTGCTGTTGGTGACGATGAAATGATTAAAATTCATTTTCACACTAATACACCATGGAAGGTGCTTGAATATTGTGCTTCTTTGGGAGAAATTTATGATATCGTTGTAGAAAACATGGACCGCCAGACCAATGGTCTTGAAGGTTAAATAATTATTGTAGCAAATAATCTATAATCGAATATATTATAATTATATATTTAATATAAAGGCAAACACATACTCCACAAACGCATACTCTAAAAATATTTTTTAACACAATACATGAGTCTACATTTTAAAATAGATGCAGTCTCATGTTATTTATAATTAAGATGCAGGCTAAAATTAATGTATCTAAAGTTATTGATTTTTTTGTAGTAAATGAATTCTATCTGTAATGTATTTTGTTTTTGAAAATACATTATACAAAAGTACTATTAAAAGCATTAAGCTTATACTAAACAAATAATTACTGCCAATTCTATTCATAGTAATTGAAGATACTACTGGTCCCGCAGCACATCCAAAACTATAAAAGAAGTTAAAATTTGATGTAACAGATATAATTTCTTCATTATCTAAGCTTTGAACTCCAAGTGCCATCGAAATAGGATATATTGCACCTATACCTATTCCCGCAATAAATGAAAAGAACAATTTATACATTAATCCATCGAATACTATTATACCTACGAATGCTGATATTGAAATCAGTACACTTATTATCAAACCCTTTTCTCGTCCAATTCTATCTCCAATATAAGTAATTGGTATGGTTCCAACTATTCCTCCTATTACGAACATTCCTAAAGCATATCCCACTTGAGAAAGAGTAAATTTGTGTTGTAATAAAAATAAAGGGTACATTGACGCTATAGTATTTTCTATAAATCCGTATGAAAATGCTCCTTGTAAAGATAATGATATTTTTTTAATTGCATTTTTATTTGAACTAGCTGATATTGTTAATTTTGTTTTTATTTTCAAATATAGAATAAGCGCTGCTATAAGTAAAAATGAGGCACCTACTATAAATGATAACCATGGATCTATGTCAATATCTTGGACACCAAAAGTTGAACAAATTATGAAGATTTTCTAGCTAAATCTTCACATTTTTGTGGAGTCATATATCCAATGCTGCTATGCAATCTTCTTATGTTGTACCAGGATTCTATATATTCAAAAATAGCAAGCCTAGCAGAATTAAAATCTAAGTATGTAACAAGATTTACCTCCTCCTTCTTAAGGGATGCATGAAAAGATTCAATACAAGCATTGTCATAAGGACATCCCTTAGAGCTAAAAGAGTGAGTGATCAAATTAGTGCTTACTATATATTCTTTAAAGGCGGAGCTTATATACTGACAGCCTAAATCGCTGTGAAGTATAAGGTTATTAGTTGGCTTCTGAAGCCTTACGGCATTTTTTACTGCCTGTAGCGCTAATGTAGTATCAATTGATTTGGACATGGCGTAGCCTATTATTTTCTTACTATATAGATCCATAACCGAGGCTAAATAACACCATCCATCCTTGATAGTATGAATATAGGTTATGTCAGTTACCCATTTCTTATTGATGCTCTCAGCTTGAAAGTCTCTTTTGAGTATATTTTCTTTCTCTTCTACTTTATGCTTAGAAGTAGATGGTCTATATTTCTTTGTTATTACAGATTTTACTCCGATTTTCTTCATCAACCTTTGAGTTCTTTTTATGCTGATTGTTACACCAATTGCATTTAGAGATGCGTGTATCTTATGGGCTCCATAACGGCCTTTACTAGCTTTGTGTATATCTATAATTGCTTTCGCAATGTTATTATTCTCTAAATCTCTTTTGCTAGGCTTCTTTTTTAGGTATTGGTAATAAGAGCTCCTAGATACCTTAAGAACTTTGCACATTAGTTTAATATCATGATATTTCTTGTTGGCTTTTATAAATTCGAATACCGATGCTACTTCCTTGCGAATATGCCCATAGCTTTTTTTAGTATTTCATTTTCTTCTTCAAGCTTTGCCATTTTCTTAATCATTGCTTGATAATCTGCTGCTGTTATTGCTGTATCTTTACCTATAGCGACAGGTTTATTTTTTTTAATCCATCCAGTTATGGTTGATTTAGAAAGGGCATATTCACTACTTAACTCTGCTAAAGTCTTTCCAGAGTTGTACAATTCTATTATTGTATTTTTAAATTCTTCCGTATATTGTTTTTTGCCTCTTGCCATTGTAACACTTCCTTCTCTTTTCTTTATTGTAAAGTGTTCGGCTTTTCGTGTCTACAATATTATACTAACATCACCATATATCTTTTGCATATATTTTAGGTCCTCCAATTGTACCAAAAGCAAATCCGAAAGCAAAGAAAAGCGTATATACTCCACTTACAACTCCTCTGACAGAGCCATCAGTGAATCTGTGAAGAGCTGTTTGAGTGCCTACTAAATGAAAGCTTACACCAAAACCCATTAATGCCATAAGAATAAACCATACTGCCGCACTAGATACCATTGGAAAGCCTAATGTACATAGGGCACTGATTAATAACCCTAATGAAATAAGTTTCTTTAAATCTCTATTTTTCAGCTTTTTATTAATTAATATTGAGCCTAAAGCAATAGTAAAAAAATACACTGAAGCAATAACTCCGATTAAAACATCACTAACATAATTTCTTGACATGTGAATAGAAGTAAGGGGAATTATAATACCAATTGCGCTACCTATAAGAAATGCCATTAAATAAATTACCCACTTATTCTTATTAAATAATTTAATTATTTTTATGCTTTCACTCAATTATAGGACCTCCTTACGAGTTATTTCCAGTTTTTTCTTTGATTTATTTCCTTTCTTCTAAAGCATTTTCAATAGCCTTTAAAATAACCTTACTACTGTTTGTTGCTCCAGAAACTGCATCTATCTCTAAGGATTGAGCTTCTAAAACTCTTTTGGGAATAACTTCCGCTCTTTGGCCTCTTTCATTTTTATGACTTAATAATTTAATATCCGTTATTTTATGATTACTAACCGTAACACTTACATCAGCTGCAATTCTCAATGCATCATAAGAACCTAAATAAGTTCCGTCTGGAATTTTAGATATGTCAACATTACTTATTGATATTTCTTTAATTGAATTCTTATATTTTTGTAAATTAGTAAAGTAATTCAACCCTAAAAATCCCCCTACAACAATACACAGACTTACTAAAATTAAAACAATTATTTTACCAATATTCATGTTTTATTCCCCCTTCATTTATAATAACGTTATTAAATCTAACGGTGTTATATTTCTTAATATTATTATATTTTATAATTTTTACTAAATCAATAGCTTTAATAAATAATTTAATATTGGATATCTTTTATTAAGATGTGAATAAGAAGTTCATACACAATGTTTTGACTAAGTTAATAGTATTGATTGTTTTTTAGATAAGGATTAATAAAGATAGAAAGAAATGTTAGCCTTGAATTTTATCCCTTCACTCTTCTATAAGCGAAGGGATTAGATTAATTTAATTTTACTTTCGGCGTTACTTGCTTATCAAAGAATTTATCATATTTTCTATTAGACATTTTTTATCCTTCCAAGGGAATTCATCATGTCCTATAAACAATGAAGTCAAACCATGTATTCCTGCCCATAAGCATTGACCTATTACTTCAACCTCCTTATCTTGAAAATAACCTTGTTCTTTACACTCTGTTATCGTTGATAACATTAATTCATAGGTTTTAAATCCTGGAGATTGTGGTTCATGATAAATCAAATTTTTTTCATATCTTAATGCATTACTCATATAAGCAAGTTCATAATAATGAGGATTTTCAAGAGCAAAACTTATATAAGCTCTGCTCATATCCTTTAGTTTTTCTAATGGATTATATTCTTCTTTACTTATTTCCATAAAAGCACTTAATAGTTTACCGTTATTTTCTTTGAAAATGTAAAATAATATATCAGCCTTATTTTCAAAAAATTGATAAATTGTAGGTAATGAATATTCTATTTTATTCGCAATTTTCCTCATTGAGATGTTTTGATATCCAGCCTCAGCAAATAATTCTTCTGCAGCATTAAGTATCTTATTTTTTAATTCTAGCTTTTCTCTATCACGTCGTTCTTTTATACCCAAATTTAAATCACCTCATTGTTTATTGTTATTTAACATAATTTTATAACACTGTTATATTTTTTAATAAAATTATATATTTTAACACTAATAAAATCAATGAATACTTTTCATTGTTACTTGCGCTATTATACAAAACATGAACAATTCCCATCTCTTCCTCTTCCATAAATTCAAAAGAAATCTAGATAAATTATACATTTTTGTACATAGTATATTAAAATATCAATTATCCAGTCTTCACCGTAAATATATATTTCAAAATTATATAAAGAGGGGTATCGGACGATTTAAATTTAACTTCGATAAAAGCCCATGCAATAACTGCATAGGCTTTTATAAAAAAGACTATTTTTTATAACAAGTTAAAGTACAATCTATTTAAATACCTTAACACGTTCTTCTAATGATTGGAATTGTTTTTCTCCTGGTTGTGCTGTTGGTTTTCCAAATGGCATTTGTGCAATTAACTTCCAATTGCTTGGTATGCTCCATTCTTTCTTTATATCAGTCTCAATAAGTTCATTATAATGTTGTAATGAAACTCCAAATCCTTCAACTTCTAATGCAGTCCAAATAACAAATTGGTGCATTCCACTTGATTGCTCTGACCATATTGGGAAGTTATCTTTATAAAGAGCAAATTGCTGTTGAAGAGACTCTACTACACTATTATCTTCAAAGAATAAAACTGTACCATATCCGCTTTTGAATGAATTTATTTTTTCTTCAGTTGAACTAAATTGGTCAGCTGGTACAACCTTTCGTAATGCTTCTTTTGTAATATCCCACAATTTATCGTGGTGATTTCCTAATAATAGAACTACCCTTGCACTTTGAGAATTAAATGCTGATGGGGTATGCTTAACAGCATGGTCTATGATTTCTTTAATTTTATCGTCTGAAACCACAGCCTCCTTGCTTATTCCATAAAATGTACGTCTGTCTGCTACAGCAGTTAAAAAATCTTTTGACATATAATCATTCCTCCAGTTTATATAAAATATTTCTTTTTTACTATTTGTAGATAGAATTTATCCTTAATATGATTTAAATATTATTAATCTTGTTTTCTCATTTCTAAAATCAAACTATGAGATATTTCTTTCGCTTTAATTAAAATCTCTTCTTCAACTATTTCTATTCCATTCCTATCAGCTAATTCAATATTATTTATTATTGAATTTCCTTCTATTTGAACTAAATACGCCTGTCTTCCTTCCTTAACTGGAAAATTAATTTCTTTTCCTTTTTCAAGTTCTAAGGAATAAATATTCATATCTTGATTTATTTTTATTGGAGCATTACCATCTTTACTTGAAACCATATGAAGCCACTTATTTTTTCTATCATCCCAATTAAATCTGTAGTCTCCATAGTTAGGCTTATATCCTTGTTTATCAGGAAAAATCCATATTTGTAAGAATCTTAATATATCTTTTCCAAAGTTATGCTCACTATGATATACTCCTGTTCCTGCACTCATGTATTGAACATGACCACGAGTTATAGTATTTTTATTACCCATGCTGTCTCCATGTGTAAGCTCACCATTAACTATATAAGATATTATCTCCATATCTCTATGTGGGTGAGTATCGAATCCAGTATCAGCTTCAACTAAATCATCATTTATTACTCTTAAAACTCCAAAGTTTATATTATCTGGATTGTAATATTCAGCAAAGGAAAAGTGGAATTTACTTCTTAACCATCCTAGATTACTACTACCCATATTTTTGCTTTCTATCTTTCTTAACATTCTACATCTCTCCTCTTAGTTATCTTTTACAATTTTAAGTTAAGTATAAATAAAATTTACTACAAAAATAACTTTATTAACTTACATATATTTATTAATTATATTTTATTTATTAACTTACATTTAGTAAGTTTGTTTAATTAAATTATTACATATGAATTAAGATTAGTCAAGAGGTTTTTTAATAATTATTTAAAGTTGCTCTTAGATTTATATTTTATAGATAAATATAAAGAACTCCCTAAATTAATAGGAAGTTCTTTATATTATCTTATTCAGCTCCATTTTTCTGCCCATTTTTGAATTTCATTCATAACAGCTTGAAGTTCATGTCCTTTTTTCGTAAGTTCATATTCTATACGGACAGGGGTTTCTGGATAAACCTTTCTACTAACAATCCCCTCCTTCTCCAGTTCCTTAAATCTCTCTGTAAGAATACGAGCACTCATATTCGGAATTGCTTCTGCTATATCAGAAAATCGCTTTTGTCTACTTAATAATGTTCTTATAATTAATCCAGTCCACCTCTTGCCTAATAGTTCAAAAGCATTTTCAAACTTTGGACACATATGATATTTTTCCATATCCAATCACCACCTATTACTATTATATCACACTCACTTAATAAAAGTAAGCAACTTATTATATTATACCAACATAAGGATTAATTATGGTTTTACTTATAAAAATTCGGGAATAGGGAGAATGTTTATGTCAGAATCAAAAAAATTATTGAAGAAATACGTTTTGCTAATAACTTTTTAAAGGGAGTAAAAATTCCAGATAGAGATTTTACTGAAATATTCGAATTGTTAATGCTTGCTCCTTCATGCTTTAATATTCAGCACTCATATTATTCGGTTGTAACTGATGAAGAAAAAAAGGAAGAACTCAGAAAGGCTGCTTTCAATCAATATAAAATCCATACTGCTTCTGCAGCTATATTTGTAAAATTCAATGGATTTTAAACTGTTACTTTTTAGATAAATATAGCTCCTAATATAGAGGACGACCTAAATAAGTACTTAGTGTATAGTCCTCTTTATATTTTGTAGAGTTATTTTTATTTACTTCGGAATATTCTTAGAAGCCGAAACAAGGACTTACTTCCCAGTAAGTCCTATTTTATTAATTCTGTATCAATGATACTTACTATATTTGTATTATACTAAACTTCAAGCCCTTCAATCCCTATCCTAAAAAAGCCTCCGTTACTTATGGTGCGGTTCTCCGTATCAGTTGCAAGTGAGGTTTTTCTAAGTAAATATTAATTCTTATAAGTATGTAACAATTTTTTAATACGTTTAATAAGTTCTACACGTACATTCTCTGGAGCTAAACATTCACATTTATCTCCAAACCCCATTAATATATTATATCCTAAATCATCAGCTACAAAAGGAAACTCAACTATAAATTTATCCTCTCCATAAGCCTTTACGTTATCTTCTCCACATCTTTCAACCATTTGTTCTCTCAAAGACCAATCAACTAGAAGCTTAATTGTAATGAGCCTTTTATCTATCCATTCACTTCCATCTAATGGTTTTGATTTAAACTCCCTTGGTACAAATATTGATTCTAATATTTCAAGGTTTGAAATTCTAGATAATTTAAACACTCTAAAATCTTCTCTTAAAGTACAATATCCTTGTAAATACCAGTTATTTTCTTTTAATATTAATTTATATGGTTCTATACAACGTTTATCTTTTTTTCTATTACCACCATAGTATTCAAATGATAAATACTTGCTATCATTTAAAGCGCTTTTTACTTTCTCAATATTGGATTGAAAATTTTTATTACCCATCCATGTTGTAAGGTCAATGGTTATTTGGTTTGATTTTAACTCTATGTCTTTAAACTGTTCTTTAGGAAGTAGACTTTTAACTTTTTCTAGTGTACCTATAACCTCTTTATTTGATAATGTTGTAGAAACACTAGATAATCCCATCAGAATCGTTGAAATGTCCGACGTTGTAAAAAATTTCTTATCAACCTTATATTCTTGCATTATACTAATACCACCATTAGCTCCATTATAGGTTATTATCGGTATTCCAGCTAAAGATATTGCCTCTATATCTCTATATATAGTTCTCGAACTAACCTCAAACATTTCAGCTAACTTTATTGCACTAACTCTTTCATTGTTTAGTAATACTATAATAATGGATATCAATCTATCTATCTTCAATAATATCTCCCCTTAAAATCATACATATATTTATTTTATATCTTTTATAACCTTGACATAATGCTGTCAAATTTACTGTGATATATTTAATTTGTTATAAACAATATATAAAATATGGAGGGTATTGTAAATGGATTTTTTAAAAGAATTTAATAGGATTATGTTATCTCAAAAAGAACTAGCTCTAGCAACTAGTGTAGATAATATTCCCAATGTTAGAATCATTAATTTTTACTACAACATTTCAAAGAAGGGAGTTATATACTTTTCAACATTCTCAGATAATTTAAAAGTTGAAGAGTTTGAAAAAAACAACATAGTAGCATTTACTACTATACCATCTAATGGAACTGAACATATTAGAGTTAATAATGCAATAATTCAAAAAAGTAACTTAACAATATTTGATTTAAAAGATGAATTTATCAAAAAAATTCCTGATTATGAAATGACAATAAATGAGGTTGGAAATCAATTATCTCTTTATGAAATTCACTTTAAAGAAGCTACTGTTACATTAGATTATACTGAAAGCGCTACTATAGCTTTATAGTATACTGAATAAGCCAATGATATTTAAATATCGTTGGCTTATTTTTAATATTACTTATAAAAACTCTATTTCTAGCTTCAATTATGATACAGTGTTTTCTTTGCTTAAAACACGCTAATACTAGTAATATCAATACTTTATAAAAAAACTCATTTATTTGTGATACGGTTCAGCGTTCATAATTCTAATTTATTTATATAGTTAATTCGCATTAAATTACATTCTTTAGCACATCAAGTGTTCAGTAATATCTTACTATATAATTATGTCTTATATCTGATACAACCAAACAATAATTGGCATTGTTACAATGCAAACAATAGTTGTAACTACATTTATAACACTAGCATATTCTCCATTCTTCCCATAGATTTGAGCCATTTGTGTAACTGTTGCTGCAGAAGGCGTGATTGTTGCAAGCAGACTGATAAGCAAAATCATCTTCGCATTTGGTAATAAGTTCGCCATTCCGCCATATCTAAGTAGAAGCAGAATTATAACTGGACATACTATCATCTTTAGAAAAGTAATTAGATAAATTCTCTTATATTCAAATACCTGTTTGAAACTCATATTTCCAATCAACATTCCCACCACAACCATGCAAATAGGACCAATCATAACACCTACTGATTCCATAGTTTTCGTAATGATATCCGGCAGCTGGATTCTTGTAACAAAAAATAAAATTCCAAAGAAAATAGCAATCATATTAATATTTAAAAGGATTTTTTTCAAATCTACTTTTTGTTCTTGTGAAAATACCATCCTACAATGAGTCCACAAAAGAATTAGCTGTACAGATATGAAAGCACTTGAATAAATAACCCATTCC
This sequence comes from Clostridium sp. OS1-26, assembly GCF_030915445.1. GTDB lineage: Bacteria > Bacillota > Clostridia > Clostridiales > Clostridiaceae > Clostridium_AM. Next base: position 3,982,074 of record NZ_CP133264.1, on the reverse strand, counting down.
TTTCCTAAGATAGAAGTTACAATAGGGATGATCAGATTTCCAGCATTAGAATACATCATAGATGCTTTTTCAACTGCATCCAAGTTGAATATCTTTTCAAGTACCTTTACTAAAATCAACAGTACAATATGAATCAATACCGCTGCCACGAAAGCGAGAATCAAGCCATTGCGGATGCCTTCTGTATATTTAACCTGAAAGGCATTAATGATTACGCAGGGCATTACCAAATAAAGAGCAACTATTGAGAGGCTTTTACTCTCTTCTGCTTTCAGTAAATGTGTTTTCACCAATACGAATCCCATAACCATAACCAAAAAAAGTTCAACAATCTGTTTCATTAATAATAAACTAATCACAATTCCACCTCTATACTTCAATTTGAGCCATACCGTCATACCATTCATGGTGAATACTGATGTCAATCTAATAAAAGCCTGTCCATAAACAGTGCCAATAAAAAATTCAAAATTAATCTAGACAACTTATTTTCTCCATACCTTTTGTATATTTCCATTAATAATATCCCAAGCTTCAATAAACTCCTCCATTTCCTTTTGCCCTGTCTCAGTTAAACTGTAATACTTTCTATCTGGACCAAAGGGAGATTGTTTTTTCTCTGACTTTATTAATTTATTTTTCTCTAATCTTAGAAGTAATGGGTAAAGTGAGCCTTCTGCAAACTCTTCAAAGCCATAATCCTGTAGCTTTTTGTAAATTTCATAGCCATAGGTTTCTTCCTTTGAAATTACTTTTAAAATTACCCCTTCCATAATACCCTTTAATAATTGTGTTGTTTTTGCCATCTTCTCACCTTCTACTTTTGTTTCTTCTAAAAGTATATTTTTCTTGAAGAAATAACATATCCTAGAGTTCCAAATCCCATTATTATAAGAACTATAATAGTAGATGATAACTCTTCCTTTGATACGCCAATAAAAACTTTACTTGCAATAAGGTAAATCATTGCATAAGCCACAAAATCTACTATGGTTCTTAAGTAGCCACTTTTGAAGTTTCCAAATATAAAATGCATTAAAACTGCATAAAATAGCCCAGTTGGTATGCCTATTAATACAATCTTGGAATCACCATATGATAAAAAGCATATTAAACAAAATATTGCAATTTGATTAAATGTTCTTCCTAGTAATCCAAGATAAACATCTCTCTTAGGAATTCCCTTATAATAGGTTTTTTCAATATCATCAATAAAACCCTTTATCCCATTTGGAAGAACATCTTCTATATTTCGCCCTTCTTCCTGACTTGTATAAAGCATTTCAATTAGATCCTCTAAAACTTCATTTAAAAAGTACTTATCTGCAATTGATCTATTTAAAGTTCTATGAACCTCATTATACGCCTTTAAATATTCCTTATTTAATTTATTTTCAATATCTATGAATTTATTCATTATATCACCTTCACTCTTTTAATTTCTACCAATTAGCTTAAATACATAATATAATTTATAATTAAGCTACCATGCATTGCAAGCTATGTATGTATAGTAACATAGCCTACCTTGCAATGCAAGTATCATTGGAAAATATTTAAAATTTTTTCAAACTAAAAAGGAGTAAAATCTATAGTCTCACTCCTCCCACAAATGTAATATTTGGATTAAGGCATTACCCAAGCCTTCCAATGGTTCAAGTTTAGTCAATTTGAAACCATTCATTTATTAATTTACTATCTTTAAATCCCCTTTTTTGTACATATCATAGGCTATTATATTCTTTGTGATAACCGTCAAGCTAATTTCCGTTACCTTCTCTGAGTTTAGAAAGTTAATAGCTGTTTCTAAAAGCCGTTTTCCATATCCCCTTCCTCTAGCAGCCTTAATTAGCCCTAAATCAAATTCTCCTACGCCATTTTTAATATCAAATTGTAAAAAACCTATCATTTCAGTATCTGCTGCAACTATATAATAGTATTTTCCTTCGCAGTTACCTTTTACATAATCCTCAACTTCATTCTCCGTTAGCGTTTGCCCATTTGGCACTTCTTTAAATGCATCATTATAAATGTCTAAATACTCTTTTTTATTATTCTCTGATAATTTAATTAGATTTAAAGGTGTGTCTCTAATCACTCTATCATCTAAAGTCATTTTTACCGATGAATATTGCTTATTTATATTCAGAGATTTTAAGGCCTTAATTATTTTTTCATTATTTACTCCTAAAAATATTTCATTTGCTCCATATTTGTGTGATATCTCTTTAACTTTCTCTATTATCTCACTTATAATTACTTCATAGTTTTCTATTCCTTCGCTTAAATCTAAATTGAATGCATATGCTATTCCTTTTTTGGTGCATTCTTTTAATACTACTGATACCCTTCCAATAACATTTCCCTCACTAACTTTAAAAATAACTCCCCTGCCAAAATCATATTCTTCAGCTTTGAATTGCTTATCAATTTCTTCAAATGATAATTTATTTTCTTTATTCTTATTTATAAATTCAATGAGTTTTTCAAGTTCTGTATTATTTAACTCTAAATAATTCTTAAACATGGCTTTGTCCTCCAAAATATTTCATTTGACTTTGCATCCATAAAAATCAATCCCTTTCTAATTATTGCTACTTATTATATTCTACGTCAATTCTAAGTGTTTGTCCACATATTAATAAACAATTTTAAAATACGTCTACCTTTTCAATAAAATCAGATGGCTTTTCTTTATATCAACTCTTTTACTTAGAGATATTTTAAAAAAGTGACTTTACCATTTTTTGAATGTCAGATGTACAACAATTAATAATTGTTGTATACATAATTAGGAATACCTCAAGGCAGAAGTCAGACTTTTAAGGAAACTTCACCGAGTGTAGAATTTTTGATTTTATTAATCTATGACTGATCTTTACATTAGGTTCTATGACAGTAAAATAGAGCCCTCTCGGGCTCTCAAAATTAAGGAGGAGACCTTGAATTGTGATTTCAAGGCTTTTAACATCTCCAATCTTCACAATTCCATACCTCTGTTGCAATATCTTTATAAAAGTCAGGTTCATGGCATACTAGAATTATACTGCCGTCATATTCTTGTAAAGCACGCTTAAGTTCATTTTTAGCATAAATATCTAAGTGATTTGTCGGTTCATCTAAAACTAATATATTGGAAGGTTCATTAATAAGTTTACATAATTTAGCTTTTGCTTGTTCTCCTCCACTTAATATATTAATAGGGCTGTCTATATGCAGCCTTGTTAATCCACATTGAGCAAGATACCTTCTTACTTCTGTTTGAGTCAAATCTGGAAAACTGTTCCAAACATCATGTAAAACTGAAATAGTATTATATTCTGCAATTTCCTGCTCAAAATATCCTATCTTTTTATAATCACTTAAGGTTACTTTCCCATTTATAGGTTTTAACAATCCAAGTAAGCTTTTTAGAAGAGTTGTTTTCCCTAAACCATTAGCTCCAGTTATTGCAATTTTTTGCCCTCTCTTCATCTTTAAATTAAGAGGTTTACTTAAGGGTTTGTTGTATCCAATAATTAAATTGCTTGTTTTAAAAATTATGCTTTCTGGCATTCTTACACTTTTAAAGTTAAAATAAGGTTTTATAATTTCTTTTTTAATTTCTATTCTTTCAATTTTATTAAGTTTTTTTTCTCTTGCTTTAGCTTGTTTTGCAGTTGATGCTCTAGCTTTATTTTTACTTATATAATCTTCAAGCTTTGCAATTTCACTTTGCTGCTCTTTATATTCAATTAGCCTCTGCTGTTTTCGTATATCGTAAAGTTTAACAAAATAATCATAGTTTCCTTCATATCTTGTTAATTCTTTGTGCTCAAGATGATAAACTACGTTTACTGCACTATTTAAAAAACTATTATCATGGGATATTAATATAAATGCACTTTCATAGTTTATTAAATAATTTTTAAGCCATTCTATATGTTCTTCGTCAAGATGGTTAGTTGGCTCATCTAACAATAAAATATCTGGTTTTTCTAAAAGTAGTTTGGCAAGTAAAACTTTAGTTCTCTGTCCTCCACTTAAAGCTGAAACATCCTTATCTAAAAGATCCTTAATTCCAAGACCAGCTGCAGTTGCCTGTATTTTTGAATTAATACTGTAAAAATCACTCTTATCTAATATTTCCTGCATTGTGGCAATTTTGTTTAAGGTTTTATTCATTTCTTCTACGTTTATATTGCCAAGCTTATTATATAAATCATTAATTTTATTTTCTATATCATATAAATTTAAAAATGCTTCTTTCAAGAAACCTAATGCAGTAATTCCTTCTTTTAAGTCAACAAGTTGATCCATATATCCAATGCTAAATTTACTATTCCACTCAATAGTGCCTCCATCTGGTAATATTTGATTTGTAATAATTTTCATAAAGGTTGATTTACCCTCTCCGTTTGCACCAATAAGACCAATATGTTCTCCTTTTAATAATCTAAAAGATACATTGCTGAATAGTATTCTATCACCAAATGAATGATTCATATTTTCAATTGTTAAGATACTCATTCGTTATACACCTCCTTGTATCCTCATAAGGAATAATATCATCATGCATCACAAAGACCAAGTTCATAAATAATTCTGTAATGATTACAACTATATACAAGGTGAGCTAAAAATTTATTAATAGTTGGAGTTGAGTATCTATAGAATAATGTGAACTTATTAAAAGTATTATAGATTGATCGAAATATATAGGTATGAAAATTTAAGGCATATTTTTCATAGTATCAACTGTGAAAAATATGCCTTTTATATTAATCATAATTTTTTTGCTTCCTGATTATTCTTCTAATACTGCTTTCCGTTAAGAAATACTGTTCAGATAAGATTTTAACAGGCACTCCAGAGGAATACTTATTAAAAATTTCTTTATCTCTAACACTAAGATATTTTTTAGTTTCAGTATTTTCTCCCCAGGACTTTTTGTTTTCATTTTTTCTAGGTATATAGATATACCCACCATCAATATAATTTTGAATTTGTTTTATTATACCGTGCGGTAGTATATCTTGTGCTTTCTCATACTTCATAAATCTTCGCTCCAATCTACATTTAGTTTCTAAATGAAGATGCAAAGGTTGACTAAAATATGAAAAACTCAATATTTATTTATTGGCTCCAAGCAAAAGTTTTTCATATCCTACAATCTTTGCACGGAGCTAACTACTATACATAGAAACATCGTAAATCCACTTCCTTCCTATTTCATATTATACTATTTGAGTTGCTAATGTCAATTTTGACTCATTTTTTCATACGGTATGATGAAGCGTATGAAAAAAATCTCTTTATTTTGCTGTTCAGCTCTTACAAAATTTATTTCATTGAATTCATTAATTCAAAGAAATATTTTGGCTCTTGAGTTTTATAAACATTAAACCAAGCCTGTAATGTTTCTGATTTAAATACATCTAACACTTTCAATACTTGCATAGTAAATTCTAATGGTGCTATTCCGGATGCAGTAATTAAGTTCTCATCTGTCACTGCTGATTCAAACTTATAATATTTTTCTCCAATATAATTAGGCACTACCATTTTAAGATATTCTAAATCATTACTTGTATGGCTTCTAGAATTTAACAACCCTCTCTTTGCAAGTCCTACTGTTGCCCCGCAAATAGCTGCAACTACAGTACCTTGCATTAAGGCTTTTTCAGTTTTTTCTAATACAGTATCATGAATTGATTCTGCCCATGTAAATCCACCTGGTAGAACAAAAACATCTGTAGTTTTAAGATTACATTCATCAAGAGAGATTTCTGGCAATACTTTTAGCCCTCCCATTGTAATAATAGGACTTTTATTATTTCCTACCGTAATTACTTGTATAGGTTGTACTCCTTTTTTAAAATATCTTCCTGAGTTTAATTCTGCAGTTAAATAACCTATTTCCCAGTCTGACATAGTATCAAAAACATAAAGATAAACTTTTTTTGTATTCATAATATACGCTCCTTTTATATCTACTTTTATATCTTATTTCAAATAACTTTGCTAGTTACATAACTTATTATAAAACAACTTCACTGACAGTTTGGGCCAGTGAAGTTATTAAACTTTATAATATTTAATTAATTCTAGTAAAGTTCCAATAATTTTTTTCTTTAAACTTAATGGTTCAATTACTTAAATAGATTTGCCATATGGTAAAAGTAAATATGGTACATACGTATAAACAGAATTCTTGGCTTCAGGTAGAGTTTGTCTGCGACCACTGGGCAATTCTGCCCGTTAAATGCCATTTAGGCATTTAACCTCCATCTGAAGCTTAGAAGTCGTTATCCAGGGACATAGCCGCTCTTTACTCCCACTTTGAGAAAAGCAGAAAACCAAAATCTTAAGTAGATATCCCAAATTTGTGATTTGGTGATAGTCACTTACACAGAGTGCTGATTTTGTGTGAATCGCTTTCACAGAGTGCGAGGGAGTATTAGAGCGGGTAAGTCATCGGATAAATTATCTAATTACTTACCTAAGATTAGCCTCTACTTGCTCATTGCTAGCTATTCCCATAGCACATAGTTCTTTTAGCACTTCCGCAAATAGCTCATATAATTCTTTAAGTCGGTCAATATCCTTTATTACTCCAGCTACAGTAAAATATAATTCATCTACATTGCTTGGAAAATGATTTGCGAAAAAACCTTCATCATCTTTAATTTCTAAATTTATTGATGACTGCATTTCTAATAACTCTCTTATTTTTTCATTTGAAAATAATTGAATTATTCTTTCTTCGCTATTGCCTTGTATAATAAAGTCCTCGTCAAACTCACTGTGCCCCACATTAATATCTTGCATTCCTAAAAGTTTACCTAAGTCACTGAAAAAACCTTTTCTGTAAATCTTAAAATAAAATCTCTCCAAATTTTTAAAGGGGGCCCTAACCCTTGTATATGTTACTGAAGATTTTCCAGTAGACACGGTATATGTATCAAACAAGACAATCCAATTATCTACATGAGCTTGTACCTTATCACCTGACCAAAATCCACCATTAATATAATCAGCTTGAATTTCTCTAGATAACTGTTCCCAAACTTCTCTTTTACTTGGTCCAAATAACGCCATTTTACCCCTCCTATAAATATAGCATTCTCGAAAAGTTATTCTCTTTCTATTTCTTCATTTTTTGATTACTATTTTATAATTTATATCCCAGTTTCCGAAATAAAAAAAGTAATAAGCTATATAATATAAAGAAATTTACTCCAAACAAGAATATTTCTCCAATAGACCATTTACCCTTCAAAATGAAATTAAGCAGTGTTACCAATATTATACACACTAATGTTGCAAACAAAGCCTTAATAACCAATTTGTTCTTTTTCAAATATATCTCCCCCATCTTACTATTTCGTGCTAACCATATATACCCATTATACCTTTATTCCCTTTATCATAACAACATAAAACTGATATTTTGAAAGCCTTCCATAAGCAGGTATATGTCCTTTTAACTATATAGTTCTATTCTTCATAACAAATAACAGGATTGGCATTCCCTCTATAGGAATTACCTGTTACAATTATAGTTTCATATGGTCACAACTTAGCAGCATTAAACACTTTTCACCTTGTGTTGGAATATATTGTAACAGATTCAATTTTAATATATAATATACATGATACGGTTAGCTGATCATAATAAGGGAGGAAGTAAAGTGAACAAAAAATTTTTAACAGCAATCTCTTTTAGTGCTGTCTTATTAATAGCACCTAATGTAAAAGCAGCAAATTTTACCGACAATCAAACAGTAGACACAAATAAAACATGGACAATTAAGTTTACAGATGATGTTGAATTTGATGATGCAACCAAACAAGGTATAACTATAGCAGATAGCAAAGGACCTCTAACAACTGTAGGTGTTCAGCTAGGACAAGATAATAAAACAGTCATAGTAACAGCTCCTCAAGGCGGATATACCTCAGGAGAAAGTTATATATTGAATGTTGGGAGTAAAGTACATTCTAGTAAAGGAAAAACGTTAAAAAATGAATGTAAAGTACACTTTAATATTAAAAGCAACAATGAAGTAATAACATTTAAAGATACAAATTTGGAAAAAATAGTAAGAAATAAAATAAGAAAAACAACAGGAGATATTTATAAAAGTGATGTTGAAAAGATTACAAGCTTAGATGTTTATGGTAAAAATATCTCAGATATTAGTGGAATTGAAAATTTTACTAGTTTACAATTTTTTTATTTAAGCGATACTCAAATCAGTGACATAAGTGCATTAAAGGTGTTACCTAATTTACAATATCTTTCTTTAAGCGATAATCCAATTAGTGATATAGGTGTATTAAAAGAATTGACTAATTTAAAAAGTCTTTCTTTGACTAGGAGCAAAGTCAGTGACATAAGTGCATTAAAAGGGTTAACTAATTTACAACATCTTTCTTTAGAGGATAATCCAGTTAGTGATATAAGTGTATTAAAAGGATTGACTAATTTACAAGGGCTTTCTTTAGTTAATGGTGGAATCAGTGATATAAGTGCATTACCTAATTTAAAAAATCTTTATTTAGACGACAATAAAATTAGTGACATAAGTACATTAAGTAGATTAACCAATTTAGAAGAACTTTCTTTACGCAGTAATCAAATTAGTGACATAAGTGCATTAAAGGGATTACCTAATTTAAAAGATCTTTCTTTAGACGACAATAAAATCAGTGACATAAGTATATTAAAGGGGTTACCTAATTTACAATATCTTTATTTAAGCGATAACCCAATTAGTGATATAGGTGCATTAAAAGGGTTGACTAATTTACAATGGCTTTCTTTAGCTAGTACCAAAGTCAATGACATAAGTGTATTAAAGGAATTACCTAATTTACAATATCTTTCTTTAGCCGACAATCAAGTCAGTGACATAAGTGCATTAAGTGGATTAACTAATTTGGAATCTCTTTCTTTATCTAGGAACCAGATGAGCAATATAGATACATTAAAAAAACTAACTAGTTTAAAAACCATTAAATTATATGATATTCAAATCAGCGATATAAGTAAATTAAAAGAATTACCAAGCTTAGAAAGTCTTTGTTTGTTTAATATTCAAATTAATGATATAAGTGCATTAACAAGTGCATTGAAAGAGTTAATTCATTTGAATCATCTTGAGCTATATAACAGTCAAATAAGTGATACTGATATACAGTCATTAAGACAGACTTTCCCTAGGTGGTTTATTCAATCTTCCCCTGACAGTTTTATTAAGTATAAATAAAACTAATTCTGATGATAAAAAGAGCTTACAGTAACCTTAAAATGTAAGCTCTTTTTATTTAAGTTCATTTAGTCTAATTGTGAATTAAAGTATTATGATTACAACAAAGACCGCAACTACAACGTGTATCACCAAATTTCAAGTCATAAACTTCTGAAAGCTCTACATTAACTTTAATAACCTTTTCTGAAAAATCTGATTGTTCCTTTGGTACTTCTAAAAGATTATCTGCCTTAGCTTGTGTATTTATAATTGTACCAACTGGAACATATCTATTTGCAGCTATCCTAATTCCTCCTGTTACAATTGCTCCAGTATCAATATAGCAATTGTCCTCTACTATGGCGTTAAATACAATTGAATTAAACCCAACAAATGTATTGTTTCCTACAATAGCTGGTCCATGAATTAATGCTCCATGAGTTATACTTACTTTATTCCCAACATATATTGAATACCCTATACCATTTACAGAGTATTTAGCATCTTTTAACCCATGAAATATTACTCCATCTTGTATATTAGAATTATAACCTATATAAAATGGTGTTCCCTCATCTGCTCTTAGCACTACATTAGCACCTACAAATACATTCTTTTCTATTATTACATCACCTATTACACTTGAAAATGGTCCTATAAATGCACTTTCACTTATTTGAGGATATCTACTTACAGGATTAAATGAAGTAATTGGATTTTCTCCAATAAAGTAAGCATATAGATTAGTTGGCCCTATTGGCTTATAATCTTTTTTTATACTATTATACATTATAATTTTCTCCTTAAATTAATATTATATTATATTAAAATTAATATTAATTTATATCCTTTATTTTTCAAACAACAGTAAAATATAATTCATCTACATTGCTTGGAAAATGATTTGCAAAAAACCTTCATCATCTTTAATTTTTAAATTTATTGATGACTGCATTTCTAATAACTCTCTTATTTTTTCATTTGAAAATAACTGAATTATTCTTTCTTCGCTATTGCCTTGTATAATAAAGTCCTCATCAAGCTCACTGTACCCCAAATTAATGCAACATGATGATTTTGTTATAATATGTTTATCTAGTGATATGTCCCTCACCCCATTGGTACATAAGTTTAAGTATTGGCACTAATGTTTTCCCATCTTCTGTCAGCGAGTATTCAACTTTTGGCGGAATTTCATTATACTGTTCCCTATGAATTAGGTTACTGCCTTCCAATTCTTTTAGTTGTTCGCTTAATGTTTTATGTGCAATGGGTTCTAATGTATCTTTCAATTTGTTGTATCTTATTACTTTAGCCTCGTATATTTCCCATAATATAATCCATTTCCACTTTCCTCCAAGTATAGATATTGTATGGTACATTGGACAACTGCCATATTTACTTTCAAAACTATTCATGTAATACCTCCTTACTTACTATTAAGTTAGTGTATAACAAATAAGTGCATACTTACCCATTTTTTTATAATGATATATAATTCATACTATGAAGTCAAGTATATATAAATGGAGGTAAAATTAATGAAAGTAATAGCGATCAATGGAAGTCCAAGAAAGAATAAAAATACTGCTACTCTTCTTAATAAAGCACTTGAAGGCGCAGCTTCACAAGGAGCTGAAACAGAGATTATCCATCTCTATGACCAAAATTATAAAGGTTGTGTTAGTTGTTTTGCTTGCAAAATGAAAAATGGTAAAAGCTATGGTAAGTGTGGTTTCAAGGATAATTTAACACCTATTATTGAAAAAGCTGCAAATGCTGATGCCATTATTCTTGGTTCCCCAATATATTTCGAATCAGTTACAGGAGCTATGAGGTCTTTTTTAGAAAGGTTCATGTTTCCATATTCAGTTTATGCTCCTGGTTATCCAAGCCTCTTTGGAAGAAAAATGCAAACTGGATTCATTTATACCATGAATATAACTAATGAACAAATGAAAGATTTAGGATATGAACAAAGTCTTAAATCTTTAGAAATGTCAATTAAAAGAATCTTTGGTTCTTTTGAATCATTAACTGTCAACGACACATACCAATTTGATGATTATTCAAAATATGTTGTAACAGTATTTGATGAAAAGAAAAAAGCAATAGTCAGGAAAGAACAATTTCCTAAAGACTGTCAAGCAGCCTTTGATATGGGAGTAAGATTTGCTAAACAAACTAATTTGTAAAATATTTCAAACTAATTACTATATCGCCATATCTTTGCAAATATATAATAAGGACTTACATTAGTATAGTAAGTCCTTCTAATCTTATATTAAGTCTATCTTACAAATCTTATCATGAGGATATAAAAAACTTTAAAACTCACCATTGAATAATATAGTATTCATGACTATTATTGTTGATTTACTAAACAATAATAAGAACAAATTGTTACTCTTTGTAATCCTCGTTCTGTCTAACCCATTCATACTTAATATCATTCAGGTTCTCTTCATTCTCATTTCCCCTACCAATAATCTTAAATCCATTCCTCTCATAAAATCGCTGTGCTTTGTGGTTAACTTCAAATGTATATAATGTTAATCTCCCTTTCGAATTGATTTTCGCCATATCAAGTAACTTTTTTCCTAATCCCTTCCCTTGATAATCATTATGAATATATAATTGATTTATTTCATTTCCATTAAAGGCAATTATTCCAACAACTTTATTATTATCAGTAGCAATGTATATTTCATTATCCCTATTTAAAATATTATTTAAGAAAAATACGTGGTCTTCAAAAGAATGTATTTCTTTTTGACTTATGGCTCTTTCCTTACTTTCCCGCCACATTCGTACTGTATCTTCAGCATATGCTGAATTGTATTGTATTATTTTAATATTATTCTGCTTCATTATGTATCCCCAATCTTTTTTTAGTTACTTTCCATAATAGGCATGGTAGTGAGAGCAATTATTAATCTGCAAACTATATCATATCAGAGTTAGCAACAAATATACAATTTCCTACTAATGTGATTTTATGTATTTATATAATTATACAACCTTTACCAATACAAATAAAGGAATTTTATTAATTGTTAACACAAAAAGGAAATCATAAGAATTATATAAAAATAAGCTGGCACTAAGCCAGCTGTATAAGTTTAGTAAAGGAAGCATCCCAATATAGGAATACATATTGAATTACAAAATAAGAAAAATTAGTCACAAAACATTAAACTAATTTATTAATATTTCCTGACTGAATGTATTGAATATTTGCTTGAATTTTTTCGTATGACCAATCCCACCACTTAATTTTTAATAATTTTGAAATTATATCATCACTAAACCTTTTCTTTATAACTTTTGCAGGTATGCCTCCAACAATAGTATAAGGTGGAACATCATTAGTAACTATTGCTCTGGTTCCAATAATTGCACCATCACCAATTTTCACACCTGACATAATTATAGCGTCATAACCTATCCACACATCATTTCCAATTACAATATCTCCCTTATTATCCCAAGCATCTGTTATATGGCTGACGTCTAAACCCCATTCCTCATAAAATATTGGAAATGTGTACGTAGATAGTGATTTCATTGTGTGATTTCCACTGGTCATGAGAAACTTTGCTTTACATGCAATTGAGCAAAACTTCCCAATTATTAATTTATCATTATTTATAGGATACTGATATAGTACATTATTTTTTTCAAAATCTCTTGGGTCATTATAAAAGTCATTATATATTGTATAATCTCCAACTTTTATATTATCTTTTGTAATTACATTTTTAATATATATAGTTTGATAATCATTACTTCTTGGATATATTTTGTTTGAATTTGGAATAGTCATGTTTAACTCTCTCCTTAGTATTATGTTATTTTTCCAACTATCCCATTATTACAATACATTTCTTCATAGAATCACTCCTTAAATAATCTTTATTTTCTAATTCATTCTCTATTATTCTATTTTCAAGAACATATTTCTACTTATGTCGTATTTTATTACTATTGTGTAATTATCGCTATTTTAAAGTTAATGAACATAATAAGAAAATTGTTCATTAGTCAACATAACCATATCCAATTAATTTATAATCTTCAATAGACGCAAATACAGTTTTATTATCAGGTTGTACGTTTTTAGCTTTTCTTTTAAACTCTATTTCATAAACCTCTTTTCCTATATAAGATTTAAAATAAGTACCCCCTCCCATACTATCCTTTAAAATAATTTTATTAATTTTTGCTTCTTTTAAATCAAAGTCTACATCTTCTTTTTGTTCTTTAGGTAGCTGGTTATAGACAATCTCTATAATTTCATTAGAGGTTAATTGCTTTTTTACTTGATTGGTTTGTAATGAATTATTTTCAGTTTGTTTAGCTTTTGAACATCCACCAAAACCAAATGAAATTATACATAAAATTAGAAAACATATTACTTTTTTCATTTTCAATATTCCCTCCTTTGATGCATAATAATATGAAATATACGCATCAACTCAACCACACATTATGTTCATTTTATTCAGTCAGACAAATTGGAATTTACAAAACTTATTTTATACATAGACTGCATATAATCTATGTGGTCTATAATTTTACTCTCTGCATAATTTATATATTTTTTATATACCGACACTCGTTTAATTCTTTACCAATATTTAATTTTTTCACCGTTCCGTCATGATAGAATCCTACTTTTTCATAGAATCTTCGTGCGTTAACATTTTCTTTAAGTACCCAAAGTGAAACTCTTTTAAATTTCCTATTTTTTAATTCATTTATTCCCCATTTAATCAGCTCAGTACCTATACCTTGTTTCCAATAGGAAGGTAATAGATATATTCCCCATATCTCACCCCAAGAACTATCTAAATCTTCATCTCTACATTTTCCTAAAGTCATAAATCCAGCTGGATTATTTTCCTTAAAAATTAAAATATCTTCTTCCAATTTTTCAAATAGTGCTTTGTAAAAGTATTTTTCTCTTTTTTCAATAGTCATGTTATCAAGCACTATGTCTGGAATAATTGTTTTATAAGCGATTTTCCATGATTCTGAATGAATATATCCTAATATTCTTGAATCATTTATATTTGCATAACGAATATAACAACTCATTTTATCCTCCTTTGTTAATTATTTTTAAAGAAAGTTTGGTGATACTCATACTGTCTAAAGTACATAGAATCAAGAAGCGATCAAGAAAGCTATTATTGAATTGATGTCTTAAAAAGATTTTGATGACATTACCATACAGGATATTTCCGACAGGGCTTATGCTTATAACAGATAATGCTATTCATTTGAAATAATATGTTCGATACCAATAATGCTTCTTAATAATTTAGTTTTAAAAAACTCTGGAAATAAGTGATATTTATTTAAATCCTCAATAGGCAACCAGTGTAAATGTTCTTTTGAACCTTGTTCTCCAAAGCTGTTACACTCAAAATTCATGTTGGTGTTTGCTTTCATTAAATAGAAAAAAGCAATTTCATGATAATGCTCCCTTGTTATTTCTTCACAAAAAAGTGTTCATGAATAAATGCTAATCTATCAATTTCAAATTTTACACCTGTCTCCTCAAATGTCTCACGAATAACAGCTTTTTCAGATGTTTCATTTAATTTTACTCTTCCACCAACTGAATAATAATAAGGTGCACTATCATTTTTAACCATGAGTAATTTCTTGTCTCTAATAATAATTGCTCCAACTCTATAATTAAATCTGCCTTGACTGGTCCTAAATGATAAATCTTGCTCTTCCATAAATGTTATCCTTCTCATTACATAAATTATTTTTTCTTCGTGATATCTTACAAATATGACTTTATGCATTAATGTAATTATATAGTTTTTACCAATACAAATAAAGGAATTTTATTATAGCAATAAATAGTCCTACATTCTTTTAATCAAGAGTGTAGGACTTGTTGGTTTTATAATAAGAAGAATGTGAATTATTTGAACTGTAGATTATGGTCATTTTACAAATATACTTTTTTTATTTAATTGTAGTTGACTTGATGTCAACTGAATAATCAATTCCTCAGTTGCTGATATGCTTGCCAAAACACAAATTATATATATCAGCAGAGTTGTATTAATATAAGGAATACATATTGGAAATATAAATAAAACTATGCCAGTAATTTTATTTCCGTAAGTATGAATACTTGCAAAGGTTTTATATTTTTTCATGGCTACAACCATCGCTGCTAATCTGATAATAGCAATTAAAATAATCCAGATGACGATTTCGGTTGTAGGATTTACGATTGGATAAAGCACAATTAATAATACACTTGCCATTATCATGTCAGCCATAGAATCAATCTTTGCGCCAAGTTTACTTGCTGTCCCTGTCTTTCTGGCAATAAACCCATCCATAATATCACTGAATCCACAAATAATATATATTGCGTAAAAAGCTACACTTAATGGCTTAATATAAATCAAAATCAAAGAAAAAATTATTCTACTTATCGATATATAATTCGGTATTGCTTTCATCTGACCACCTAGCCTAAAATAAATAATCTTTATTACACATAAAGTTACAAATATGACTTTATGTATTAATATTATTATATAAATTCCTCTAGTATAAATAAAGTACTCTTATTAGAGTAAAAGAGCCTGTATCTATTGGAGATGCAAACTTGTTTGAATTACAAATTATAACTCTAAAATATACATTGATTTAGTAAATAATATAGATAAAAGATTATGATCTATTAATTTATTTACCAAATTAAAGGAATTAGCCGATAAGGTGTTTTTAAACAATAATCTTTATACCCCTTAAGATCTCTTAAAAGAATTTCTTCTTCATTTTTTATTCTGAATAAAGTTATAGGTATTATGAAAAGCATAGGTATTAGTGAAAAATAAGATCCAAGTGATAATGGCATAAATATTGACATAATTACCATTCCTAAATACATTGGATGGCGAATTATTGAGTAAGGACCAGTTGTAATGACATGTTGTTCATTCTCTACTTGAATAACAGTTGAAGCATAAGTATTTTCCTTAAAAACAAAGAATATAAAAATATATGCTCCAAAAACAAGAATATTTGATACAATTATAAACCAAACTGGTTCATTAGACCAATGAAACCGAAAATCAATACCAGGCAAAATAAAACCTAAATAATATAGTTTAAAAAATGCAGGAGCTTTTTTAGAAGTTTCTTTTTCCTTAGCTTTTGTTCTTCTTGATAAAAGTTCAGGGTTCTTTTTGCAAAATATACTGTAATAAAAAAAGTTATTAAGGAAAATCCTAACCATAAAATCCACGCTTCCCAAAATTTAATTGTTCCTGCTGGAATAAATAAAATAACCCACATGATTATCATAAGGATTATTGGAACTATATAAGTCTTAGACTTTGATTTATTGGCGTCATTTTCCAACAACATTACCTCCTTTCAATATGTTTATGGTCTATAATTAAGATATTTTTGTATAAGCTGCTTATGTTTCATTTGAGCTGGTGATAGAACATCCTTTGCCATCTCATTAAATAAATTTTCATACGTTATTCCAAATCCAGACTTATCACATAGCATTTCCTTCAGAAAAGGTATGCTCTTTATAAATTCTGCACCTTCCCTGGCTAGAATTTCAACTTCTGGATCTTCTTCAGACATTTCTTTCAACTTGGCGAGACGTTTGCCAAAATCTAAAGCTATTTGATATTGCTCAGGATGTAATTTAAAATATTCTGCTATTGCTCTAAAACTTTCTTTGTAATCTTCTCCCCATTGAAAATCTTCTATGATACCAAAAGTATTCCGCTGTTGTTCAAATAGTTCAGGAGATACTTTGACATAATTTTCAACCTGAACTGGTTCCAATATTTCTGTAATCATTTGAAATGCTTCAGATTCAAAGGAAGCTTTTTCAAGAAGTACTGTTTGTTGCTTTAATAATATTTCTATCTTGGATAATTGATCTTCGATGTTCTTTTTTTCTTTTAAAAGCTCAGCTTGCAATGACTTTAGCACATCACTTAAATTATTTTGATTCTTTGTATCTCTCAATATTTCTTTTATTTGTTTCAAATCTAGCCCTAAGTTTTTTAAATGTTTAATCATTCTCATTCGATCAAGTTCCTCTGCTCCATACAAACGATAACCACTTGATGAACGTTTTGGTTCCTGCAATAAACCAATTTTATGATAATACAAAACAGTTTTTAATGTGCTTCTGGTTAATTTAACAAAATCGCTTATTTTGATTTGATTATTCACTTTCATCCTCCTTTATTATATTATAAACTCCACCCTTAGGGTGGAGTCAAATTAAAATCATAAATATTACTATTTTATTATTTCTATAGATTTATTTTTCTTTTTAAAATTTAAAGACTATCCATTTTCCCTTCAAGTATCCAATAGCAAGGAAATGAAAAATGTATATGTTGAAAGACAGGTCTTTCAACATGATTTAAAATTACTGCGGTAAGTCTAATAGGGCAAGTATAATTTTGCCATGTAGCACTTTCTTTTAGTGCACAGGCGATTCTTCTATGTATAGCGAATATTTTCTCTTTCGATGTAAGGTCTGATTGAAACAGACTTTCAAGTTCACTTAAAACACGTGAAGATAGTTCATCCGAGAAATTTGCTTTTGGAATGGAAAATTGAATATTGGCAAATTTCCATTTACTATTATCTTTTAAAAGAACTCCACTTAAACGTAGAGGCCACAAATATTCTCTTTTTTCTCTAACCTTTGGTGATATGTTAGAGCTAAAACCCAGTTAATAAATGTAATTTTTTGCTTTGGTGTAAGTTTAGACTCTTTAGTTTTATTTTTGATAAAATTAAGATAATTATCATATCTTTCTTGAGTATCTTCAAAAGTGTATTTCACAGTACCTGTAGTAGCAAACCAAGCAACCTCATCTTTATTGTCAATATGTATGTTTTCCAAATCTATATTGACATCACCCCAATATTCCCAGTCATTTTTAATCAAAGTTTTTACTTGTTCGATGCCTAAAAATAGTTCACCAGTTCCAGTACCAAGAACACATGTGCCATCTCCCATTATAAAGAGTTTTTCAACAAAATCTTCAACATTTTTTTTGTCTCTCTTTGTATATCCATCTTGAAATTGACAAAGAACCTTTTTAATCTCCGAAATCTCGATGTTAATCTTTTGCAATGTATTATTTTTTTCCAAGGATACTCCTGATGATTTTTTTAAATACTGTACTCCAAAATTATTCATTCTTAAAATATCCTTGTCCCATTTAAAAATAATTTATTTCTTTACCATAATAAGTAATTTTAATATTGGTACCAGTTATTCGTATTTTGTATGCATATCTCTTATTTTATAAACTTATTTCTAAAATTCATTACTCGATATAAGAGTAATGCCATCCTGTTTAAACTTCTTTAAAAGGTTGCCCCATTTATTTTCAGCTAGTAAGACAATTCCGTCTTTGATGATAGAGACATTGTATCCTCGTTTTAAGGCTCCCTTTGCTGTAAAATAAACACACCCTGCTGCATCTAGTCCAACAAGATATAGTTCGTTAATTTTTTGTTCAGCTAAAAAAGCTTCAAATTTAGGATTAGAAAACGCATCTGGCATTGGTTTTGAAAAACAATGGTTGGACATGATATTGATTCGTTTATCAAACTCAGTTCCTGGTTTTCCTTTGATAGCTGTTCTATGTCCAACGACTCTCGATAGCATCCTACCAAAAAAGCCGTCAAATTCTTGGCGAATATATACAGTGATTATATTCTTCTTGGAGGCCTCCTCTATTATCTTATTCACTGTTGTAATCAATCTTTCAGAGTCTTTGTAGGGATATGGAGCTTTTGCCGTTGTTCCAGTATAGTCTTCTTGAATGTCTATCACTAATAATGCTTTTTGTGAGTTATTATACTTTTTATTTCCCATAATTTCACATCACCTTCTTGTGTCATATCCTACCATTTTGACTTAATCAATATAAAAACATCAGTTGCAGCAACATTTATTGTGTCCATATTTTTATATAATCCAAGACGCTTAAGTCTCCTAATTAGTTTTTCATCATCTCTTAAATTAAGTTGAATATAATTAATAATCCCCCGTAAAAAATCTATAGCCTTAATTAACATCTATGTTTCTATGAAATACATCTTATGTTTATCCGATGACTACCCCATCTGATTCAAGTTTCCACTTCATCATTACTACACTTCAAATTTCTTATTTAATTTGCAAACTATTTATTGAGCTGATAAATTCTATTTAAATGATATCATTCGATGCATCAGCGCATCAACCTATAACATTTTTCTGAACTAAAAATGCGCCATTAAGCTTTTTATCTTACGGCACATTTTGTTATTGGTTTTCTCTTTTCATTTTTAAAATAATTTTTTGAATACTTTTGGGAGACAAATAATACATTTCAGAAAGAACTTTTATGGATAAACCCTCTTTGTATTTTTCATAGAGCTTCTTCTATCTTCTCATCTTTTATAAAAAATTGTGCTATAATTTCCACCATAAATGTCCCTTCTAAATAAATTTATATATATTTTTATAATTATATATCAAACTCGTTTATCTATGTAGTATTGCTTTGTCATCAAGTATGAAGGATGATATAGTCCTGTTGGTGGGTAAAATTCATCATGCGTATAAAATATTTTGAGATGCGAACTAAACCAACTCAAATCACCTATTACAGCTGACTTTAGTACTGGTAAATTCCTCTGAAATCCTTCTGGTTCAATTAAAGGTTTGTATATTTTATCATTCCATAGTGAAGCAAATATTGAGTTTAATAGTTCGTCATATAAATCAAATTTTTCTGCCCAATTAGAAATGTATTCAAATCTATCTGTTATCGACATCAAGAATAATTATATTTCAAAAATAAAATTATCTATTAATCTTGTCTCCCCTATATATACAGCTATTGGAACTAAAATGTTTTTTTCTATCATCTCAACATTCTCTAATAACTCGCTATCCACTACTTCTACATAATCAATTTTTGCTAATGGTTCCTTACTAATTTCTTCTTTTATTATTTCTTTAATAATATTTGCTTTTCTTTCTCCTTGTTTTAGCATTTCCTTTGCTTTGTTTAAACTTCTACTTAATACTAAGGCTGCTTTTCTTTCTTCCTTTGATAAATAAGCATTTCTTGAACTTTTAGCTAATCCATCATCTTCTCGGATTATTGGGCATTCTATTATTTCTACATCTATATTTAGATCTCTAACCATTCTTTTTATAACAGCCACTTGTTGCGCATCCTTTTGTCCGAAATAAGCTCTATCAGGAGTTACAATATTTAAAAGCTTAGAGACCACTAAACAGACTCCATCAAAATGTCCTGGTCTTTTCGCACCACAAAGTACACTTGTAAGGTTTGAGACACTAACGATTGTAGACCTATTATCATAATACATTTCACTTGGATCAGGACTAAAAACTATACTTGCACCTACATTTATACATATTTCCAAATCCCTATTAATATCTCTAGGATAACTGTCATAATCTTCATTTGGACCAAATTGTGTTGGATTTACAAAAACGCTGACAACTACCTTATCATTTTCTTTTACTGCTTTTTTAACTAAACTTTCATGTCCTTCATGCAAAGCTCCCATAGTTGGAACATAACCTATTGAAAGTCCTTCTTTCCTCCATGCTTTAATTAAACTTCTAAGCTCATTTATTTCTTTTACTAACATTGTCCGATATCCTTTTTACAATTAATATAGTTTTTTTAATTCATTTTCATCAATTTTAAAGGAATGTTTTTCTTCTGGAAAAGTTCCTTCCTGTACTTCTTTAACATAAGAACTAATAGCTTCTCTCATAATCGTCCCAACACTTGCATACTGTTTTACGAACTTTGGTACAAAATCATTAAACATTCCAAGCATATCTTGATAAACTAAAATCTGTCCATCGCAATGCTTGCCTGCTCCAATACCTATAATTGGTATAGAAACTGATTTTGTAATAATTTCTGCCACTTTTTCTGGAATTCCCTCAAGCACAATAGAGAATGCACCTGCTTTTTCGATAAGAACTGCATCTTCTATAAGTTTTTTAGCCGCAAGTTCATCTTTTCCTTGAACTTTAAATCCTCCGAAAGCATTAACAGATTGAGGAGTTAGTCCTAAATGCCCCATTACTGGAATTTGAGCATTTACAATCACTTTAATTTGTTCTACAACATTAGCTCCACCTTCCAGTTTTACTGCATTAGCTCCGCCCTCCCTAATTAACCTTCCTGCATTCAAAACAGCTTGTTCTACTGAAACACTATAGGATAAGAATGGCATATCACTTACAATCAATGCATTTCTAGCTCCCCTTTTAACAGCCTTTGTATGATAAATTATTTCATCTACTGTAACACCTAAAGTATCTTCTTCTCCTTTAATAACTATACCAAGAGAATCTCCTATTAAAATTCCATTAACGCCACTTTCATCAATAATTTTAGCCATTGAATAATCATATGCTGTAAGCATACTTATTTTCTTTCCTTCAGCTTTAGCATTTTTAAAAGTCAATACTGTATTTTTCACTATTCTGTTCCTCCTAAAATTTCATAGATCTCCAAATGTTTTTTAGAATTCTTTAATAAATTTTTCAGTATATCTCCATTATTAACAATAGAAGAATGAGTATAATCTTTTTTTTCAAAATTTTTCAAAGCAACAAGATTTAATAAATTCAAAGATAATAAACTATAAAGCTTTTTATCCTTTTCTTTTAAAACCGAAAGATGTTTCTCTATTGTTTTAACATCTCCTCTTAAGACAGGCCCTGTTAAAGAATTTATAAATCCCTTTGAATAAATGCTTTCTATATTTCCATTTATAAGTGGTTTTACAGCTTTTAAAGCTTCCTCTTCCCTTAGTCCAAGTGCTTTAAAATAATTAATTCCTACTTCTAGTAAAGATAATATAAGATTAGAAATAAATACATTAGCCAGATGATAAGTTGAAGATGTTTCTTTATCTCTTATAAAGAAGTTATTTCCTAGAACTTTAAACAATTTTAAAACTATTGAATCTTCAAGAATGTCACCTTCAATGGAAAAATAGATTTTTTCAAATCCTTCTAAGTTCATATTTTTATTTGAAAACGCAAATATTGGATGTATAGAATAGATCAATGCACCAGAATGTTTGGCATTACATAATACATTTGATTTAAGTGATCCACTTGTATGGCAAATTGACTTGCTTTTTAGATCAAATTTGGATAATTTACTATCTATAATTGAGATGATGTCATCAGATGTTGTAATAAATAATATATCGCTTTCCTTAATAAGTTCTTGAATATTGTCATAAAATTTAGATTTAGTAATATTAGCTGCTTCTGAAGCACTTTTTATGTCTTTTCCATAAAAACCACTTAAGTCTAACCCCTTATGAGTAAAGTAGCGTCCTAAATTTACGCCTACCTTCCCAGGCCCAATAAAACCAATTTTAATAGTATCACCTCCATATGTGTGATACAACATCTTAATTTCAATCTCATTCCAATAGATATGAGTTGTATTATAATTTTAATGCAAAAAATCTGGTATAGCTCTATTAAGATACTACCCAGAGATATTCTATCACTTAATCTTTAATTTAACAACTATAATTTTTCAAACTTCCCAGAAGTTGTTAAAAATCCATTAATTCAAAGTCGTTGATAAATATAACTGTTTTAAATAGTATATGTAAATTCTGTAATAATTATTATATAACTGCATAAGCTATAAACAATCCCACTATTCTACATTGGAATTTTATTATAGTAAAAAATAGTCCTACATTCTTTTAATTAAGAGTGTAGGACTTGTTAGTTTTACGAT
Organism: Clostridium sp. OS1-26; assembly: GCF_030915445.1. Taxonomy (GTDB): domain Bacteria; phylum Bacillota; class Clostridia; order Clostridiales; family Clostridiaceae; genus Clostridium_AM. The sequence goes on along the minus strand of NZ_CP133264.1, from coordinate 3,958,988 downwards.
ATAAGAAAAATGTGTCTTATTATAGTTTCTGGTAATTTTCCCCTATATCTAACTGTAGTAAATTTAAGATATTGCTTTCATCTTTCTAATTTATCTAATCTAAAACTCATATTTCAATACTTTATACTTCAGATATTAGTTGTCCTCCTACACCAATATTTTCTTTTTCATTTTCTTTCACTAAAACTACAAATGCTTTTTCCGGTATATTCATAATTTTAGCAGCTGATGTTGTTAATTCACTTACTAATTTGCTCTTTTGTTCTTTACTTAATTTTGATCCTTCTAATGTTATTACTGGCATAATTTTCTCCTCCTAATGTAATCATGACTACTTTTGCTTGTTGAATTAATTCATGCTATTATTCTAACAGTAATTTTCATTTAATCAAGAATGCACTTTTTTGTAATGTACTACCTAAAAAGAAACTTAGTGTGAATAATGAACTTTTTAAAAATTCTATATATATTCTCTAAATCCCAAGAACCCAGTTGGAAATGTCACTTATAACTTATTTATCTACATGCTGTGCAACCTTATACTCTTTTTTGTTTTTAATATCTCGCCATAAACAGAAGGCATAAACAAATGGTTCAAGTTCGCATAAAGTTTAAATGTTACATTTGGCATATCGCCCAATAAGTTTTGGTAACCATGAAAATCTTTCTAAATATTATTCTACAAATAACTTCTATAGTAAAAATCAAGCTATAGTTAAAAGTAGATCTATTCTTATGTAACTTTTCAAAATATCACTTCTAATTGAGTTGTTAACAGCAAAAGAAAATTATAACCACTATAAGAATTATATAAAAAATAAGCTGGCATTAAGCCAGCTGTATAAATTTAGTAAGGAAAGCATCCCAGTATAGGAATACATATTGAATTATAACCACTTTGATGTCGGTTAAGCAATGTTATATAGCTTTTATAATAATTATCCTATAACTGTATAAACTATAGATAAAAATTTCTCCGATTAGCCTCCTGTAATCTATAAAGAGCCTGTATCTAAAAGTAGATGCAGACTTTAGTTATCAATTTATTTTTCCTTTTATTTATCATCCTCAGAGAATTCAATTTCATCATTTAATTCTTCTATGCCTTGATTAACACATATAATATCTCTGGCTTTATGCCTTTCCTGTAGGAATGATAGAATATCGTAAAAATCATCTATGTAACAAGTAATAGTTATAGAATAGGCTTCTTTATCATGTACAGTAAAAAATTCGGTATAATTTTTAATGTTTAATTCTTTGTAAACGTTTACAAAGTGTCCGTTATCAATTACTTCTTTAATAATATCTTTCCAAGCATCGATATCTAATGTCTGCTCGACAACTATTTCTATAGGTTCATTTTCATTCATATTAAAACCTCCAAAAATCTAATGATATAGAACACTTTAATTATACAATTTCCACCAATGAAAATAAAGGAATTTTATTATAGCAATAAATGGTCCTACATTCTTTTAATCAAGAGTGTAGGACTTGTTAGCTTATGATATAAAAAAAGTGTGCAAAAAATTAATATAAGACTATACATATTATCTTATATTAATTTTTCATATAGTTTAAACCAATCCAATCCGTAATTTTTAAGTCCCAAATCAACAGTATCAATGTATTTAAAACCGCATTTTTCATAAAGTGTAATGGCGGGTATATTACCTTCGTAAACATCCAGCCTAATTGATTTGGCTTTTGACTTAATACTATATTCATCAGCAAACTCAATTAGTGTTTTACCTACACCACATTGCATAAATTTCGGATGGACGACAAATGTATGTATAACAAAAACATCTGAATAGTCAGATTCAAATCCCCACTTAACATTATAATATGCCTGTTCAGGCTCGTGACTTAAAATAATAGAACCAATGATTTTTCCATTATTCTTTGCTACATAAAGATTTCTATTTTTTACTCCATCAATTGCATTTTGCCTTATAGGATATATACCTTTTATCCATCCAGGATAATTTACTCCATCTGCCAAATAATCATTTAAATCATTATAAAGATTTTCTAATTCATCAATATCATTTTCTTTTCCCAATTCAATAATAATGTTCATGCGTTGCCTCCAAATCAAGTAAAATATAAATTTTGTTCCATCACAATATAAGAAGAATACGTAATAACATTTGTCATGTAGTAACTTTTTTATTTTACTTTTCTAATCCGATTTTCCTATAAATTTCAATAATGCAAGGACTTTTGTATTCTAAATAACTATCAATATCTGTTGGATACAGCTTTGCTGCTTGTAGTTTAACCTCACTATACTTGTCTATATCTTCTTTATGTGTTCTCATATAATTGCGAAAAGCTAGATGTCTCTTTAACTCCTCAGAATACTTGGGGCAAACATATAAATGGTGAGTCATAAACTCTTTTTTTGCTTTTCATCATATGCAAAAGCTTGTCTATTCTTTATTCCTAAATCACCTTCATAATAGTATCCTAAACTTTCTAGACGAGATTTAACTTCTTCAAAATTATTATAGCTTTCTATAACAACATCTAAGTCTATAATAGGTTTAGCGGCTAACCCTTCTATTGAAGTACTTCCTACATGCTCAATTCCAAGAATTGTATCTCCAAGTGATTTTTCTAGATATACCTTTATTTTTTCAAATTCATGACTCCAATTGGAATCATATGAAATAACAATCACATTTTTTGTTCTCATTTTTACATCCCCCAATAAAAATTTAGATTATCACAGAATATCACAGATGACTGTTAAATGCAAGTATTTGTTGTAATTTTATCCATTGAATATGACTTTATATATTAATAAGATTATACAAATTTTTTCCAACATAAATAAAGGAACTTTATTCTAGCAATAAATAGTCCTACATCCTTTTAACCAAGGGTGTAGGACTTGTTAGTTTTACAATAGCATCAACTCAACCACACATTATGTTCATCTTGTTCAGTCAAGCAAATTGGAATTTGATGAACTCCGAATTATGCTCTTTTACGTAGTTATTTTTTCTTAACAGGAATCCAAATTTCGCTGTAGTAGTTTTCATCTTGATTACCTTGCGGATAATCAGCCGTATTGGCGTACATTTCAATATTGTAACCTGCTGCAATTTCATAATCCTTGCAATTAGGCAGCCATTCTGAGAAGATTTTTTTGTTCACATCTTGCAGAGATTTCGGCATTGCACCCTTGCAAGCAAAAACAGCCCACGTGTGTTTAGGAATAATCTTTGTAACAAAACCATTAGGCATCTCTATAGACGGATTATAATTGTCTGCAATCAAATATTCAAACTCATTTGAATCCATACTCTCATCTATGCATACTCCGTACATTCCGCATACAAATTTCCCCTTTTCTGTTTGATAATGCTCTGTCCAAAACTGTGGGATTTCTGTAGTTGCACTATCATATTTAAACACCTTTGATACACCCATGATAGTAAACGAATCTTTTTCAACAATTTTGTAATCCATAATATAACCGCCTTCCAATGAAAATTTGATTTTCAGCGGAGCAAACGATTTAATCATTGCTCCATCTTTTCGAACAGCAGTAGGTGTGACACCATGAAATCGAGTAAAAGCTTTTGTGAAACTATCCGGTGAGGCGTAGCCATATTTCAGTGCAATATCAATGATTTTTTCATCAGTGGAAACAATCTCACTACCGGCAAGGGTAAGCCTGCGTTGTCTAATGTACTCTCCGACCGTAAAACCACAAAGCATTGCAAAGCCTTTTTGGAAATAGAAGGTCGACATAAATGCTTTTTTTGCAATATTTTCTATTGCGATTTCTTCAGTGATATTCTCCTCAATATAATTGATAGCTTCACCGATTCCTTCAATCCACCCTATAATCATCACCCCTGTCTGTACATATATCTTATCTCTTTTCAAGCGATTGTTCCCGACTTTTTGTGTTATGTTTTGTCTTGTCTGAAAGATTATTAAATAACCTGTACATTAAATTACTATTTTTCTATATAACTTACTCCCTTTAATCAATCTTCTAAAAACTTGACGCATTAATTTTCGAAAAATCTAGTTTGCTTGTATCCTTTTTAAGAAAAATAACATCATCGCTCCTTTCAGTCAACTCCTAGCATATCCTTGGTAGCATTTCTCCCTCTAACATATTCAATATTCTTTTACCACCAAGAAAAGTCTCCATATATACCATATTATAAGGTTCTTTAACAAAGCTTCCAATTATCTTTGCTTCCTCGCATCTCTCTATTTTTATAATTTCTTCAAGTAAACTATCTGCTGCTTCCTTGCTTACTACTAATATTAACCTACCCTCGCAAGCCATATATAAAGGATCCAACCCGAGAAGTTCATTTGCAGCTTTCACTTCTTTACGTAGAGGTACACATCCTTCCTCTACACACACTCCTAAGCCTGAAAGACTCGCTATCTCATTTAGAGCTGTGGCTAATCCTCCTCTAGTAGGGTCTTTCATAATCTTTATAGAAGGGTAGAACCTTTTTAGCTTCATCACAATTTTATTAAGAGGAGCACAATCACTTTCAAAATTCCCCTTAACCTTTATATCATATCTATCAAGTGCTATGGCTGTGCCATGTTCCCCAATACCGCCAGTTACAATAATTCTGTCTCCTTCTTCAATAGATCTTATACTAAAATCATCTTCTATAATTCCTACTCCAGAAGTATTTATAAAGATTCCATCGCCTCTTCCTTTTTCTACAACCTTAGTATCTCCTGTCACAACTTTAACTCCTGCTTGCATGCAGGCATCCCCTATAGATACAACTATACGTTTAAGTGATTCCAAAGGGAATCCCTCTTCAATAATAAATGCCGTACTTAAATATAATGGTTTTGCACCTGATACCGCTAAATCATTTACAGTACCATATACCGCAAGTTTTCCAATGTCTCCTCCCTTAAAAAAAAGAGGCTTTACAACAAATGAGTCTGTAGTAAAAGCCATCCTACCCTGTTTCACAGCAAAGGTTGCTGCATCTATTCCATTAATCAATAAATCATTTCTAAAGTATTCATAGAAAATACTTTCAATTAGATCATGGGTATGCCTACCTCCATCACCATGTACTAACTTAATAATATCATTCATGCTCAATCCTCCTTTGATATTTATAGAATATAGCACAGGACCCCTCAGAGGATACCATGCAAGGTCCTAGTGGAGATTCAGGGTTACAGGAAGTTCCAAACAATCTACATAAACTAGGTAATTTTCGTCCTAATAGTATCTCACTACAAATACAGTTTTGATCATACATATTATCTTTTATATCAATATCAAATTTTTTTAAGCTGTCAAAGTCCTCATATTTATCTTTAATGTGAAATGCAGAATTTTCTATATTACCTATGCTTCTCCACTCTGAATTATGTAGTGAGAACACTTCCTCCATCAGCCCATTTGCAAATAAGTTTCCCTGTGGAGTCACACATCTTTTATATAAATTTTCAAAGCTTCTTTTTTTACTGTTACGTTGCTGTACTAGGAAATATATAGCCCCTAATATATCTAGTGCCTCAAAACCTGCTACCACCGCTGGGATATTATATTCTTCTGATATAAATCTAAAGTACTCAGCCCCTTTAACAACTGCAACATGTCCTGGACAAATTATTCCACCTATTTCATGATGTTTATCTTTTAGTATTCTATTCATAACTGGTTTCATGGATTTTAAGCTTGTAAGAAAAGAAACATTGCTAATATTATTTTTTTTAGCTGTTTCTATGGATAGCGCGATTAAAGGTGCCGTGGTTTCAAAACCTACAGCTAGAAATACTACTTCTGCATTTCTATTTTCTTTTGCAATTTGGAGAACTTCTAATGGTGAGTATACAATTCGAATCTTTTTTCCTTTTTCCCTCTGATTGATTAAATTTTCGCTGCTTCCCTTTACTCTCATCAGATCTCCAAAGGTTGTCAAAATAACATTTTCTTTATTTAAAAGCTCTATTGCTGCATCTATATACGAAGCCGGTGTAACACATACAGGACATCCTGGTCCGGATAATAAATTTATTTTAGGAGAAACCACTTCTCTTATACCTAGTTTTGATATAGCCTGAGTATGGGTACCGCATACTTCCATAATGTTTAAACCTTCTGCAGGTGATGCTTGTATATCTTTAACTAACCTAGACATTAGACTTTTATCATTCATAACTATCCTCACTGTTAACTACTTCCTTAAGTACCCCTTGTAGATAATCAAAATAATTTATATCAATTTTTTGTATGCCGCATCCTGCATGAACTAAAATATAGTCTCCTACGTTAACTTTTTCTATAAGCTGTATATTTACACTGCTCTCTAGCCCCATGATATCTACAGCAGCATAGTCTCCATCAATGTTTATAATTTTAGCTGGTATGGCAAGACACATCTGCTCTCTCCTCTTTCTCAATAATAGCATCTGCAATAACTAACTGCCCAAAAGATATTCCACCATCGTTTGTGGGAATTTGCTCGTTATAAAAAATTTGAAACTGTTTTGCTTTTAAACTTTGATATATACTCTTTAGTAAATATTGATTCTCAAATACTCCTCCACTAAGCACTACCTTATTAATACTATAGCACCTTCCTATTTTCAAAACTAAATCCTCAGTAAAGGCTGCTATGGTATTGTGGAATTTAGCTGATATTACACCAGCAAGTTCACCATCTTTTAAATCCTTCAGCACTCCATCTATGATACTTTTGTAATCTATTTGATACATATTATTTTCCGTATATATATCATATTTATAATGCTCTGTAATTGAGCAATCAGCGATATTTTCTAACTCAATAGCAGCTTGAGCATCATAAGTAATGCATTTTCTAATTCCTATTAATGCAGCAACACAATCAAATAAACGTCCCATACTTGAAGACTTATAACAATTTAAGCCTAAATTTAAAGCCTGCTTAACTAGTCCTACTTTTTCCTTTTCTTCCTCATTAATAAAATTTAATTCATCATATCCTATGGAATGTAGATAACTTAAGGCACATCTCCATGTTTCTCTAATAGCTTTGTCTCCACCTTGTATTGATACATATTTGAGATGAGCTACTCTCTTAAAGGAGTCTCTTGTGCCGATAAAAAATTCTCCACCCCATACAGCTCCATCTATACCTAGTCCAGTTCCATCATAAATAACTCCTATAACTGGTTCATAAATATCATGTTCAGCCATGCAGCTAACCATATGAGCATGATGATGCTGCACTGAAATTTTTCTTCCCTGTTGTTTATTTGCATAATAAGTAGATAAATAGTCAGGATGATTGTCATGTGCAAATACTTCAGGCTGTATATCTAACAAATTAGTAAGATGTTTTATAATATACTGGTAATTTTTATATACATCTAAATACCTTAAGTCTCCTAAGTACTGACTCATATATGCATAGCCATTTCGTGACAAGCAAAAGGTATTTTTTTGTTCTGCGCCTAAAGCTCCTATATTCCTTTTTATCCGTAAATTTATCCCATAAGGACTATAACCTCGAGCTCTTCGAATTACAGCTTCCTTATTAAAAATTACCTTTACAACAGAATCATCAATAGGTACATATATTTCTCTATCGTGTATTAAAAAATAGTCTGCAACCTTCCCTAAGTGCTCTATAGCTTCATTATTTTTATACTGAATAGGTTCTCCGCTTATGTTTCCACTAGTCATAACAATAACCTCTATATCCTCTTCAAATAATAAATAATGCAGCGGAGTATATGGCAACATAATCCCAAGTTTATTTTGCTTAGCTGCTATATTTTGCGGCAACTCACACAGTTCTTTTTTATTAACCAGCACAATAGGTCTTTTATTATTTGTTAAAACCTTTTCCTCAGCCTGAGATATTTCACAATACCTCCTTGCAACCTCCAAATCTTTCATCATCAATGCTAAAGGTTTATGAGGTCTTTTCTTTCTTATCCTAAGTTCTTCTATGGCTTCTTCATCTTTACCGCTACAAACTAAATGGAATCCTCCTATACCCTTTATGGCAATAATTTTACCCTGCTTTATCAATTTGCTAGTTTCTAAAACAGGATCATCACATTTTATAATCTCTTTTTTATTATTTGTTAAAGTAAGAGTCGGACCACACTTTTCACAGCAATTTGGCTGTGCATGAAAACGCCTACTCATTGGATCCTCATACTCTGCTTTACAACTTGAACACATTTCAAAAGACTTCATTGTGGTAGTCTTCCGGTCATAGGGTAAAGCTTTAATAATAGAGTATCTAGGTCCACATTCTGTACAATTAGTAAAGGCATATCTATACCTGTCTGTTTTCTTTTTCATTATATCTTCAATGCACTTAGGGCATGTTCCAACATCCGGTGAAACGAATTTTATCTTGCTTAACTTTTCTGTGCTTTCCTTAATGGTAAAGTCTTCATAAGGGGAGCCTTCAAGAGAAATGCATTCCACTTTTTCTATTTTTGCTAAAGATGGAGGCTCCTTAATAAGACTTAGTATAAAGCTTTTAAGGTTATCTTTTATTCCGCTGCAATCTATAACAACTGTGCCACCAGCATTGTTCACCCAACCATTTATCAGATATTCTTTAGCTTTTTTATATACAAAAGGCCGGAATCCGACTCCTTGTACAATACCATATATTTTTAATAAATATCTTTTTTTATCATTAAATAATTTACTATTTTTCAGATATATCACCTTCATTTCTTTAAGGTTCCTACTTTAGGAAGATTACTTAAAACTATTGATACACCTAAATGACAACTTGAAAACTGTTTTGTTAAATCTTTTCCGGCGTATAAACCAAAATGAGTTCCGCCAGCCCAAGTTATATTCATACTAACATCATATACCACTCCGTTAACAGCAACATAGGCTGGCATTCCACCTTCTCCATTGTATTTTGCCAGTTCTTCTATAGTAAATTCTCTTTGCTTTTCTAAACTTTCCCGATTACTAGTGCATCTTTCCTTAATATCTTCTAAAGTTTTTATCTCTCTTTGCAATAAATTTAGATAATAATTTCTTTGGTATGGACATAAGCTAAAGATTGTCAACTGTCTGTAATAATATATTTTAGCTCGAATACAATAGAGCTTTTGTGATAACTCACATCTTTTATTCATTGTTTTACTCCCTATTTTTCAAAATACTCCTTACAATATTTATAGTTTCTCTAGAAATCATGCGGAGGTTATTTGCTAAAATCTCACTTAAGCCTAAATTAAAATCCACATTACTTATTTCAATTCCAACAATATATCCTTCTACATCTTTATAATTCAGGCTTATTAAATCCAGCAGTCCAAAACTATGCTGACTATATTCTTTTTTAAAGGATTTATATTCTCTAATAGGACAAAGGGTTATTTCTCCTGGTTTTTTACCATAATAGGCTCCATCTAAAATAAATATATAATCCCCTTCCTCTATCGTAGAAGTACAATAATTAAAATCAGTTTCTCCTATTATAACTTCTATGTTGTCTTCTTCTAGTTCATACTTTATTTTTTCTGCAACAGCAATACCTATACCGTCATCACCCATTAAAATATTGCCTATAGCTATAACTTTAACCTTCATACTAAAATCTCGATTCTTATCGGTTCTTGATTATTCCCTGCTATGTGTGTGGCACAGGATACGCATGGATCAAAGGACCTAGCTATTCTTCCTATCTCTACTGGTTGATTTGTATCATTTATTTTAGAGCCTATCAATGCTTTTTCCAGAGCTCCAGGTAGACCTTTATTGTCCTTAGGCGATAAATTCCACATTGTAGGCGTAATAACATCATAATATTTTATAACCTTATTCTCTATTTGTACCCAATGACCTAAAGCACCCCTAATGGTGTCAATTAAACCTACTCCTAAGGCTTTATCTGGAATTTTATATGCCTTCTGATTATTCCTTTTTAATTGAATTCTTTCCGTTAGCTTCTCCATTATTTGGACTATTTTCTTTGTTTCTATTACTCTAGCTATATTTCTATCCATACAGGAGTTTCCTCTTATATACTCTCCCGTAAGCATAAGCCTTGCTAAAGGTCCTACCTCCATAGGCATACCATCATAACGAGGTGCTTTTATAAAAGTATAGGCACCTGCTTTTGCTATATCTACTTCTTCAGCATTACCTTCTCCTGGTATTTCTACATCTTTGTCATTTACATACCATGCATGTTTAATACTTTCTGTAATTTTGCTAGGATCAAGAGGATGTTTTTTCCCAGCTACCATAACTGATGGGCCTACATAACTTATTTCAGGGTCTGAATATCTATTAAAAATTCCATAGCTCATAAAGTTTGGATAAGATATTCCTTTTTCAAAATAATCGGGATAATACTGAGAAATAATGTTTATATCATTTATCATAGAATTATTAATAAATTGCTTAAGTTCCGATATAATTGACTTAATTTTTATTAATTTAGATGAATCAATATTGACAGTAACCCCTCCAGCAAAAATACCATGACTATGCGGTGCTTTTCCGCCTAATACAGCTAATCCTTCATGTGCTAATCTGCTATATTTAATGTTTTCCATATAATTTTCTATAATTTTTTCACTTAATGTTTCAGGAATTCTAAAATCAGCATATCCCTGAGGAGATATTGGCTTAATATCAGGCATTTTAACAAAACTAGGTACTGTAAAATAGTAAAATTGTCTCATATGATTGTGTAGAAATTCAAAGCCGTGAATTAAATCACGAATATAAGAATCATTTATATCTACCTCTAATTTTAAAACATCCTCTAGAGCTAGTGATGAAGCCATAGCGTGGGAGGTGGAACATATACCGCATATTCTTTCCGTAAAATATATAGCATCTAAAGGCGATCTACCTTTAAGCATTTTTTCAAAGCCTCTGTATAGCAAACCACTAGTCTCTGCATTTACTATAATATTTTTATCTACTTCTACTTTTATTTCTAAAAAACCACTTATTCTAGTTACAGGATCAATTTTAATAGTTCTACTCATCGATTCCTCCTAATATCTTACAAAGGGTTCCATGCCATCAGGAAAATATGCCTGTGAACACCCAATGCAATTAGTATTGACCCCTATAGGCCAATTAACGTGGCCGTTCCATTGTCTTCTTGGGCAATCTGTCTTTGTAACAGGACCTCTACAACCTAGTTTAAACATGCATCCTTCATCCCCAAATTTTTCTGAAAATATTCCTTTATCGAAGAATCCTCTTCTCGTACAATTATCATGAATAGTCACTCCATAAAATAAAAGAGGTCTTCCTTCATTATCTACCTCTGGCATACCATAACCTACTAAATGAGCTATAGTCCCAACTACCCAGTCTGGATGACAGGGACAACCAGGCAGCCTTATTACATCTCTATTTATAACTTCCTGCACACTTTTACATCCCGAGGGATTAGGCTTTGCAGCAGAGATTCCACCATGAGAGGCACATGTGCCCACTGCAAGCACATATTTCGCCTTTTCTCCTGCAGTTTTTATTGCCTCCAAAGCTGTGATTGGTTTGCCTTTATAATTAGCAATAATGTTATAATAGCCATTTTCCTTAGTTGAAACTGCACCATCAACTAAAAGTATAAATTCAGTATTTAATGTTTCTAGGAATTGTTCAAAAGCAAACTCGCCTTCCGCTCCCATAAGTGTATTATTGTAAGTTAAATTCACCAATTGAGTTAGTATATAAGTTAGATCTGGGTTTTCACTATTAAGAAAAGATATGATATTTCCGGAACAGCCTGTAACTTCAAGCCACATTGCATTTAGTCTAAGAGCTCTATTGCTATTAATTAGTTCTATTGCCTCTTGAGTAAGCCTCCTTGATGTCGTATTCTTTACTTCTATTAAAGGACATTGTCGATTTTGCAATACCCCAATCCCTCCAGTTTATTACTGATTATTTCATAGCAACATAAAGAGTTTCAAAAAGATAAGTCTTGATTTTTTAAATTTTCACTTTAAGTTGCAACACATCATAGATGTAATCCAGCTAGTATTACATCTATGATGTGTGGAACTCAAATGATGCCTTACTAAACAATATGCATAAGCACCGATATTTCTTTAAGTGCTAAGGTATCTATGATGAATTTAATCTGGTTTAGTCTTCAACTCTTGGCTCACCAGGATCACAATCTGGCCTTTTAACTTCTGAAACCATGGATAACTTTGTTAAATAATAACATTCCTCCCTGTACATATGATCAGGCACAAGAGGTTGCAAAGTTCCTAAGACCTTCTTTTCTTTAATTAATTTTTCTAATTCCTTTAAGAATTTTTTGAAACACAACATTTCTTCATCTGCATCCTGATTTAGTTTTCTTAATGCAGGGAACTTATTTAATCCAGTTCTCATATAACCTTTCATTTCATTTGACTTTCCATATAACGCGTCAAATGTTTTACGATATTTCATGCTCATTTTTATTAAATCTTTTTCCACCATATCAAGCGAATTTGAAATTGACGCAGCATGGCCAGATCCATCAAGTAACCATAGCTTATGGTAATGAATAGGGTGTGATAAACTCGGTTGTTTATTTATAAGACAGCTTAAAATAAGTATATATTCTTCTACTTCGTTGACCATATGATTTATAGATGTTGGTGATAAATTAATCTTTATCTTACCGCCTAGATGTTCCTTAATAATATGAAGTTTAAAGGTGCGAATTTGACAAGCAGCATTATATGCTAAATTATTTAACCTCGCAAGTTCTGCTTCTCCTAACTCCATTCTAGATTGTTCTAAAAGGTTATCAAATAGATGTTTAAATTGCTCTGCTCTCTGTATATTCTCCCTTGCATCTTCTGACAAAGCCCCTAGTATAAATCTGGAATGATCTCCTAATATCTGCAGCCAAAACCGGTGCTCAAATAATGCTTCACTCTTATAATCCCAAGTTTTCAAAATTTCCCTCCATTGAATATTTCTACACTATATCATATGACTGAAATATATTATTAAGTATATATATAACATCACTGGTTATAAATGATAAGATAAGAATGTAATGAAACGATCATATAAGAATGTACAATTTAGTTTTTATAAATTATAATTACTCAAGATTTATTGGGGGTAATTATGATTATACAAACAAATATTTATTCAGAAATTAAAATTAATAAACTAGAAGATCTTCATAAACTAAAGCCAATTATGGAGGTAAACAATTTGAAAGTAAATAAAAGTCAGATAGCTAGAGAGCTTGGTGTTGATCCTCGAACCGTAGGCAAATATTTAAATGGATATGTCAAACCTACCACTAGAAAATGCAAATCTAAAATAGAAGCTTTTGATCCTATTATAAAAGAGCTTCTTGGTAAAGATTCAATTCAGGTATTTTATTATAAGCGCATTTTATGGCAGTATCTTAAAGATAATCACGGGCTAGATTGCGCGCAATCTTCGTTTAGAGGTAAAGTTGGAGCAGCTGTAGTATCTGTAAGAAGATCTGGAAGTAGTTTTGTATATTCTGCTATAAACTTTTTCTTTGGTAGCAATGAAATAACAATACCTAGTTCAATTGGTTGGAATATGACTTTATCACGTGATATAGGAGATTTACAAAAAGATGATGAAGGTATTCAAACCTTTAAAACACTTGGAAAAAATATGGCACGTTTTTTGAAAAAGTAAAAAATAAGGGGCGTCTCACATTTGACTTAGCAGTAATTGCTAATCCGACTGCGAAGCCACTTTTTCATAGCGATAGAGGATTTCAGTATACTAATAAAAATTTTAAAGCTAAACTTGATAATATCAAGGCAATTCAGAGCATGTCACGTGTTAGTAGGTGTATTGACAACGGACCAATGGAAGGTTTTTGGGGAACTCTGAAATGCGAGATGTACTATTTGCAAAAGTTTTATACATATGAAGAATTGGAACAAGCAATCGATGAATACGTAGGGAGTTTATATTTGGGACGATGCATTTATGTCAAGCTTATTTCGGTAATTTTTCCGATATTCTGTTGGGGTTTCACCCATTTTTGCTGTAAATTGCCGAATAAGATACGTATCATAGACAAAACCCGTTGAACGGGCAATTTCATCTAATGTCAAGCTTGTATAGTTAAGTAACTCTCTTGCAATTCGTAACCGGTAACTAATGAGATAATCAATTACCGTTTTTCCGGTGCGTTCTTTGTATATTTTATTAAGCGACGTTCTGTTCATATGCGTGAGATTACATAGCATATCCAAGGTAATTTCATTCATATAGTGAACATGAATGTATTCTATGACGGCATCCACCGGAGAAAAACCCTTGTTGATATCATTTGTTTTTTCTCTATTTTCGTAGATGTCATCAAGAAGATTAAGTATCTGAATAAAATAACGTCTAATTCTGCAAATCCAGCGGCCATCGCTTTGAGCATTAGTTTCGGTTCCTATGATAGAAATCCATTCAAATATCTTGAGATAAACATGTGGTGGCAGAACAAGTATGCTATTGTAAGTTTCGTTACGTGTGAAAAAAAGCCTAAGCATATTACTGGTGTAATTCCATTTTGTCATATCAGCAGCACTTTCCTTAATTTGTTTGGAAGTGAAATAAGAGGTCAACAAGTTAGGGCTTAGGCTAAAAGATTGTGCAAACAATAGGTTGTTTTCTATAACCTGCACTTGGTCGTGCTGAGATATGCACAGTATACAGGGTGCAGTAATAGTAATGAAATTATTATTCAATAATAAACTAGCCTTCCCATCTGTTACGAGTACAAGTGTAATGCGGTCAGTATAAGGAAGTTCAGTTAGATTCTGGATTGGTTCAAATTCAATAGGCACGCTCTTTGACCTGCGTCTGTCGTTCTGAGGCATATATACACCCTCTCATTGCAAATAGTATAGCAAATCTCTTTATATATGTTATTTTATCATATTAATTTTTTCGATACAATGTATAGCAGGGAAAGGGAGTGTGAAGTATGAAAGTGAAGATATGATGCAAATTAACTATTTACACAAAAAATGAAATATACTAAATCTAAGGATGGTGTAAAACAGTGGAATTATATGCAATGAAATATGGTGAATCTCCACTTTACGAAACAAAGAAAATATATGCAGATATGTGCAAGTCTGAAGAACGAGAAAATTTTTTTTGGATGTATTACGTGGCAAAGTATAATAATAAGATATTGCTTTTCGATACTGGATATCGTGACAAAGAGATTGCCTCGAAATTCGGAATGACCTACAATAATATTGAAAAAGAGCTAAAAAGCATTATAGGTGATTATGACAATGTTGATGTTATATTTTTAACGCATAGCCATTTTGACCATATCGGAAATCTTGATTTATATCAAAAGTGTTCTATTGTTATATCAAAAGTCGAATATGATATTGCGATGAAAGAATGTTCAAAAGCTGTGGTTCAAAGACTTTCGCAGAGTGATGTTACAATAGTAGATGACGAATTCTTATATGAAGATAAATTTTTGTTTAAGGTAATTGGGGGACACTCTCCGGGTTCATCCGTAGTCTATTTTAAAGATGGAGATACTTCATACGTACTTACTGGTGATGAGAGTTATATGCTGAAAAATATGCTGGAAAAAAGGCCGGTTGGAATTTATTTTAATATAGAAAAAAATTTAGATTTTTTATGTGATGCAAACAATAAAAAATTAGTAGCATTATGCTTCCATGATGTGAATGTTTTCGAAAATTATGAACATATATCCAAGGATGTTGCAAAAATCATTTGAACCTGCCATTCTGTTTTGAGTCAGGTCGAATTCGAAGACTATTGCAGCCAATGTTGATTTACATGACCGTGGTGCCATGTTTTTCAAGGTTACAACTAATAAACCCAGAAATCTAGTTAATTAAGATTTCTGGGTTTATTTTACTACTATTCTTCTAAGAAGCAGAGAACTAGTAGTGCAATTATCGGTGTTAATATAGCTGCCAAGGTACACCAACTTACCTAGATTGCTTCATTATCGCACATCCTGGCGTCCCTAAATGTTCTACTAAATGTCTAATAATTCTCCTTAACAACAATGTGCTCGGACAATTTCAACAAAACGGTTTAGTAATAGGTTATCCGCGTTTTGGGGAACAACAAGTTGAATATTCAGCTATGATATGGTTGTCCATATCAGTTATAAGGGATAACCTTTTTATTATATATTCTCTAAATTGAAATTTACCTCTTTTTAAAATAATATGATAAATATTCCGTCCCATCATGCCCAATCAACTTGTTTTCAGTAGGTGAAAAATCTAATTCCTTTAGAGCCATTATTCTTTCGCTTGCAATAGGAAGTGCCTTTGTTGCTATCATATTACATTCAAACAGTTGATAGGTTTTATCAATAAATGATTTTAAAATATCTATTATATTGGCTTTTGTTTCATAATCACTTCTCAAATCTAAACGAAGAAGCCCACAATTATTAAAATAATCTTTAGACTCTCTATGAAATAATTCTATTGTTCCAATTACAATATTATCTTTTTTATCTATAATAGATCATCTTACAAAACCTTTTCGGTCATACCCAAATTTCCAATAATCAAGAGCCTTCCTCATTCTTTCACGTGCATTATAGTAAAAATCATCTCCGCCATATAAATGATAAGATAAGAATGCAATGAAACGATCATATAAGAATGTACAATTTAGTTTTTATAAATTATAATTACTCAAGATTTATTGGGGGTAATTATGATTATACAAACAAATATTTATTCAGAAATTAAAATTAATAAACTAGAAGATCTTCATAAACTAAAGCCAATTATGGAAGTAAACAATTTGAAAGTAAATAAAAGTCAGATAGCTAGAGAGCTTGGTGTTGATCCTCGAACCGTAGGCAAATATTTAAATGGATATGTCAAACCTACCACTAGAAAATGCAAATCTAAAATAGAAGCTTTTGATCCTATTATAAAAGAGCTTCTTGGTAAAGATTCAATTCAGGTATTTTATTATAAGCGCATTTTATGGCAGTATCTTAAAGATAATCACGGGCTAGATTGCGCGCAATCTTCGTTTAGAAGTGGATCTATGTCAATATCTTGGACACCAAAAGTTGAACAAATTATGAAGATTTTCTAGCTAAATCTTCACATTTTTGTGGAGTCATATATCCAATGCTGCTATGCAATCTTCTTATGTTGTACCAGGATTCTATATATTCAAAAATAGCAAGCCTAGCAGAATTAAAATCTAAGTATGTAACAAGATTTACCTCCTCCTTCTTAAGGGATGCATGAAAAGATTCAATACAAGCATTGTCATAAGGACATCCCTTAGAGCTAAAAGAGTGAGTGATCAAATTAGTGCTTACTATATATTCTTTAAAGGCGGAGCTTATATACTGACAGCCTAAATCGCTGTGAAGTATAAGGTTATTAGTTGGCTTCTGAAGCCTTACGGCATTTTTTACTGCCTGTAGCGCTAATGTAGTATCAATTGATTTGGACATGGCGTAGCCTATTATTTTCTTACTATATAGATCCATAACCGAGGCTAAATAACACCATCCATCCTTGATAGTATGAATATAGGTTATGTCAGTTACCCATTTCTTATTGATGCTCTCAGCTTGAAAGTCTCTTTTGAGTATATTTTCTTTCTCTTCTACTTTATGCTTAGAAGTAGATGGTCTATATTTCTTTGTTATTACAGATTTTACTCCGATTTTCTTCATCAACCTTTGAGTTCTTTTTATGCTGATTGTTACACCAATTGCATTTAGAGATGCGTGTATCTTATGGGCTCCATAACGGCCTTTACTAGCTTTGTGTATATCTATAATTGCTTTCGCAATGTTATTATTCTCTAAATCTCTTTTGCTAGGCTTCTTTTTTAGGTATTGGTAATAAGAGCTCCTAGATACCTTAAGAACTTTGCACATTAGTTTAATATCATGATATTTCTTGTTGGCTTTTATAAATTCGAATACCGATGCTACTTCCTTGCGAATATGCCCATAGCTTTTTTTAGTATTTCATTTTCTTCTTCAAGCTTTGCCATTTTCTTAATCATTGCTTGATAATCTGCTGCTGTTATTGCTGTATCTTTACCTATAGCGACAGGTTTATTTTTTTTAATCCATCCAGTTATGGTTGATTTAGAAAGGGCATATTCACTACTTAACTCTGCTAAAGTCTTTCCAGAGTTGTACAATTCTATTATTGTATTTTTAAATTCTTCCGTATATTGTTTTTTGCCTCTTGCCATTGTAACACTTCCTTCTCTTTTCTTTATTGTAAAGTGTTCGGCTTTTCGTGTCTACAATATTATACTAACATCAGATAGAGTTTTACACCATGCTCATGTTGTTACAATTAACGGAAAATCGTATAGATTGAAAGATCATTTTAAGCAAGAAGAAGATTAAAAAACTACATTCTTAAATGATCAAAAAGTTACATTTCTGGGTTGACATTTATACACTGGTTGTATTTAATTGCAAAATTCAAGTTTCATTTCATACATATGATTGCATCTTGTTGATAAAACACCATCAAGGCATAATAGGAATTCTAAAGGGTAACACTAATGCTGAAAAATTTATTTTTAGGAGGTAACTACATGTTTAAACATGAGAAACAATTATTACATGAGGTTGGAGTAGAAAGACCTAACCCTAGTTATGCTGCAATGCTTCAAGAACAATTAGGCGGTCCTCATGGTGAATTGAAAGCTGCTCTTCAGTATATGTCTCAAAGTTTTCGTATAAAAGATCAAGCAATAAAAGATTTATTTCTAGATATTGCTGCTGAAGAGTTAGCACATATGGAAATGGTTGCTCAGACTGTGAATCTTCTAAATGGTCATACTCTAGATGCAAACAATGCAACAATTGGAAACATACAGGCACATGTTTCAACAGGACTTACACCTGCCCTTACAAGTGCGTCTGGACAATATTGGACTGCTGCATATATAGAGGAGACTGGTGATTTAGCTGCTGATATATTATCTAATATTTCTGCAGAGCAAAGAGCAAAGGTTGTATATCAATATTTATACAGACAAATTAATGATAAAAAAGTTAAAGAAACTATAGATTTCCTTCTAAACAGAGAAGAGGCTCACAATACTCTTTTTAGAGAAGCCTTTAATAAATTACAGGATACAGGTTCACTAAAGGATTGGGGAATTACTCAAGATTCTAAACTTTACTTTGATTTGTCAACTCCTGGTAAATACTTTGGTAATCTAACTCAACCCGAAGCACCTTCTTTTAATACCCCTGATCAAAAGGAGTTAGTACATCATTAAACTTTTTAGTATATTTTTTATGGATTTTAAGCTTATTGTTATTGTGTAAAATAACAATAAGCTCTTAGTTAAATGTATTGTCTGATTTTAGGATAACGAATCTATTAGATTTGCTATTCTTTTATCTCAATTATTTTATTAGCATTTCTTAAATTATCTTAACTTTTCTTATTTGTCTGTTCATTAGTAGCAAATTCGTAGTATACTACTAGATCAACCTGATATTTATGTACTCCAGCAACTGCTAAAGTCTGTATTTAAATAATACGTAACTTACTGCTTGTAATTCAGTATTCTCATCATTTTCTTCACCCAAGGCAATATGCCTTCTATAACCTTCTGAGTATTCTTCAAATCTAATCATGATAATGTTTTAAATTCGTATCCCTGATCCCTAAGATATTTTATTATTTGAGGTAATGCTTTAGCTGTTTCTTCCTTGCCATATGCATCATGCATTAGTATAACTACTTTTTCTTTTGTTCCTACGCTTTTTTTTACTTCTTTCAACAATTCTTCTGCATTTTTCTTTTTACCCTCTGAATCGAAATCATAGGCATTCCAATCTATACTATACATATCTCTTAGCCTATTATTAAGTTCTGCTAGATTAGGATCTTTGTAGTGTTCTCTTGACATATAACCGCCTGGCATTCTTAAGACTCTTGTATCAAAGTCTTGTCCAATAATGTTTTTAATTGCAGCATTGGTTTTTACAACTTCTTCCACAAAGCAATCTACATTAATCTTGTTTTCTGGATATAAACTTTTAAGATTATGAGAATAAGTATGATTTCCTAATGCATGTCCTTCTCTAAAAGTTCTCTTGACTAAATTTTTACTTGCTTCATTAGAATTTATACTTTTCCCAATTAAAAAAAAGGTAGCTTTTACATTATGTTCTTTTAATACGTCTAGTATTTTGGGTGTTACAGTTGTGGATGGGCCATCATCAAAAGTTAAGAATGCTATTTTTTTACCATCACTTTCTTCTTTGTTATCTAAAATATCTTTTACCCTCTTTACATCATAGGTATATTTTTGTCCTTCGTCATTTATATTATGTGATCTATTTACTATCATATTTTCTTTTGTTTCTATTTTAATATCTGATTCTTTAGCTTTATTAGTTGATACCACTTTACTAGCAGTTACTTCTTTATTAGCTTGTACAATTTTATTATGATAACATTCATAACCTTTATATGACAAAATAAAAGTACCTATAAAAATACCTATTAGATATAAGGTTAATTTTCTTCTTTTTTTTCTAATTTTTTTTCTCATCTCTCTCCCCTTATTCCTACTAAAAAATCGTTATCTACATCAATATCTATTCTATACGTTAATTATTTCTAAAATTTATATAAGTAATTTAAAATTTTACTAACTTTTGTATTATTCTATTCAGATTTTATGGATTTATAAAATCTGAATAGAATAATAAATCACCCTTTTAATAAGAGTTTATTGGAACTCTCCTGAATATGAACCCAAAAGTTTCTAAAAGGGAACTGATCTGAAAAATATGATTCAACTTTAGTTTCATAGCTTCTATCTAATACTCTTTCAACATGAAAAACAGGCCATGGAGCTAAGTAACGCATCTCTTCCTTCGAAAAAGTTTTATCCGGTAAGGCTAGATGCAATATAAACATAGCAAATATAAATAAAAGTGGGAAAACACACACAATATTTCGTGTAACAACAAAACGTTTCTTTTTATTCATTCGCATATCAATCCTCCAGGTTAAAATCGAAAATATATAAATGGGTTGTAGGTTGAACCAACCATATACACCGTTGAAAAAAACATTAGTACACAATAATACACGTTTTCTGCAAACTTGAAAATATTGCAATGAATCCTTTTAAATGATAACGCCAGCTTCTTCGGCAAGGGTGTGGCTGCTATGATACAAACAAGATATAAGACGGCATACGCTTCAAGCTTCGTAATTGTTTGAATATCAATAAACGCGTTGCTTCCTACTCCAAACATGCTCCGCAGAAAACTCACCACATCCGCCATGTTGGGAAATTCAAAAAACACCCAGCCTATAACAATAAGCAATAGCGAGTATATGTGACGGATAGCTTTGGGCCATCGTGTCATGCTCTTCTGCAAAAACAATTTTTCTATTATTATTAAGGTTCCAAAATAAAGCCCCCATAAAACAAAATTCCAGCTTGCACCATGCCAGAGTCCTGTGAGAAACCATACGATGAACATGTTCCGTATCAATTTCCACTTACCGACACGGTTCCCGCCAAGAGAAATATATACATATTCCTTAAACCATGAGCCGAGGGAGATATGCCACCTCCGCCAAAATTCCGAGATACTTTGAGAAATATATGGATACCGAAAGTTTTCCTCAAAACGGAATCCGAACATTTTTCCCAATCCGATGGCCATATCAGAATACCCGCTAAAATCGAAATAAATCTGCAAAGTAAAGGCAATAATCCCGGCCCATGCCATGAGCACCGAAATTTCTGCGCCAGGCATGGCTTTTACTTCGGACCATAGCAAACCAATATTGTTAGCAAGAAGCACCTTTTTCGCAAGGCCGCACAGGAAGCGCCGCATCCCGGAGTAAAATTCTTCAAAGCTTATGCTCCTGTCAGCTAGCTGTGATTCAATGTCTGCATACTTCAAAATAGGCCCTGCCACCAACTGCGGAAACATAGTGATATAAAGAGCAAAAAGAATCGGGCTTTTCTGCGAATTTATTTTTCCCCTATATACATCAATTACATAAGATAGTGCGTGAAAGGTATAAAATGAAATCCCTAAGGGAAGCACTGGTGTTCCCGCGTTCAAATTCCAACTGCCAATCGATGCTATTGTGCTTATGATCATGCCGAAGTATTTAAAATAAGCGAGACAGCCTAAATTGAAAACAAGGCCTATTATTAAAAAAAGCTTCCTTTTTCGTTTACCAGCATCATCTCTGCCCAAAAGAGTTCCTATAAAGTAATTAATCATTATGGAACCGCACATCAATAACACATAGACAGGTTCTCCCCATGCATAGAAAAATAAGCTTGCAGTAAGCAGGACAATATTTCTCAAATGCTTTCCTAAAGAATAATATAGAATTACTGTGATCGGTAAAAAAGCAAATGTAAAAAATAGACTACTAAATACCATATATCCCTCCGCTATAATGATTCAGAGAGTTTATTCAGCCACAACTGATAAAATTCTTTTTTGAAATGAACACCATCTTCGGCAAATAAATTGGGGTTTTTCTTTGCCAATGCTCCTATGTCTACATAATTAACTGATAACTTGCCCGCCAGTTCCTTTAATAGATCATTATATTCGTCTATTCCTTTATAACGTGGTTGCTCTTTTAAAGCCTTCTGTGCTACAGGTGTAATGGATTGGAGATATATTTTTGAGTCGGGCACCTCTTTCTTTATCTTGTCAACCAGTTTCGTTAAATCTTTTCTGAATAATTCTTTAGGATTATCCTCAGGCATGAGCATGTCATCTGACCCCAACATGATAAAGACGTTATCCGGTTTCTTTTTAGCTAAGTCTCCAATTTGATCATACGTATATCCAGCTGTGGCTCCTGCCCCAGCTATTACACAATCTTTAGACAGAATTTCATTAATTACAAAACCTTCAGTGATGGAATCTCCGATAAATACACTATTCTTAAACTGAGCTGTAACATCCTTTTTAGCATCCTTTTTATCAGCCTTTTCAGCAGTTTTATTCCCGCAGGCAGCCATACCAACCAGAAGGATACCTACGAGGAAACACATCATTAATTTTTTCATTTAAAAAACCTCTTTTCTTTATTTGATACATAAATATTACAGCAGCAAAATGCAGAACAGGTGCAGATGAGATAAAGCTTAGATATTATTTTTGTTCTAATTTTTTTTAAAATAAAAGCCATGAAGAATCCTTCATAGCTGTTTCGCCGGTAAAATATTAAATTGTTTAGATAAGAGTATCTCAAACAAGGCATATATCTTTCTCAGAAAATATAACCAATGATTTATGGTTGTATCGGCAGTGAAAAGAAAAAGCGGACGCCATCTTTCGTATTTTCCACACCATAAACCGCATGATGAAGTTCCAGTATTTCCTTAGATATGGAAAGCCCAAGACCAGTACCTGCTTTGGATGTCCTCGCCTCGACACGATAGAATTGATTCCAAATCTTTTTTCTGTCTTCCTCTGGTATCAAGTTCCCTTTATTTTCTATACTGATTTCTGCTGTCTGTCCATCGCATCTTATAGCAATTACGATTGCATGCCCATTCTCCGTATGACGAATTGCATTGCTGAGAAAATTAGTGATTACTCGACTAATTAACCCTCTATGCCCTATCACTACCCGTGGATGAAGTTTTAACGTAAGAGAGAGATTTTTCTCCTGTATTTGCTCATCCAGCGATCCGCATACTTCGGTAATCAATTTATCTATTGCAAAAGGAGCCACTTTCGGCTTATAAGTTCCAGATTCAAACTTAGCTAAATCCAGCATGTTCACAACCAACAAGTCCATTCGCTGTATTTCGTCTTCCATAGCTTGAAAGTAATGTTCTCGTTTTTCAGCTGCGATTCCATCTTTTAAAATAGACAGACAACTTTTCATAACAGCAAGAGGCGTTTTCAACTCATGGGATACTCCTGCAATAAATTTCTTCCGCGTAGTTTCCAACTTTTTCTCTTTATCGATATCCTGTTTAAGCTGGCCAATATATTCTTCCATCTGGTTTGACAGGTAATTTATATTCTTAGATAATTGACCAATTTCATCAGTGGAATGCACCGGCAACTTTTCTGTAAAATCCATATTTGCTATTTTTCCTGTGATCTGGTTGATGGACAATAGCGGTTTGGCTAGCCACTTAGACAAAATAAACGCTAAAAGCATAACACACAGGAAGGAAAATCCAAAAAAATAAGGATAGAATTGCCGTATAATCGATATTGCTTCATCTACCGGCTGAAGAGAAATCATAGCAAAAATATATCTTGCTCTCCCATTTTCAAGAATTGGTTTAATGATTATCCTATATTCTGCAAAATTTTCCGACACATTAAGCTCTTTTGCATGCTGCAGTGGCTCCGCAGTATTTATAAACATACTAGTTTGAAATTCTTTTACCTGTTTAAGAAAAAAACGTTCCCGGTAAGGAAAGGAAATATCCTCCTCACGTTCTGGAAATACAGTTTTCGTTATCGTTCCCTTATATACATTAGTTATAAGATGACTATATGCTTTGTCAGCATTTGGACCATGTAACTTGTCTGCGATGTCTAAATTTAATACTCCCGTTGAATAAGTCTGTATCTGATAAGGTATCCTTTCATCTGCTATATTAACTGCATCAATAACTACCTCGTCGCCAACTTTTAATAAAGATAGCATATTCGAAGAAAATTCTCCTTCAAAGGAGTACATTGGTATTCTAAAATTGCCCTTAGGTTCATTTTTCAATTTCACTTCGATATAGTAATTTTCCACATCACAGATGCGTCCATATTCATCTAATTTTGTAATCCAAATATGATTATTTTTATATAGTTCTTTGGATGCTGCTTCTGCTCCTTTCTTCGCTGACATATCTGAGTAAACATTCATATACGTTTTCATAGTGTCCAATTTCTTATTAATATAATATTTCTCAAAAAAATAATTCTGCGTGATTCCAACGAATAAAAACATCATGGAAAATAATAGAGCCGTCAGTACAAACCATTTAAAAACAACACTTTTTTTCATAGCTATTCCTCTTCAAATTTATATCCCGAACGGATAACTGTAACAATGCAGCTGCCTTTACTTCCAAGCTTAGCACGGAGATTCCTTATATGGCTATTTATTGTCTTTTCATCACCATAAAAATCATAACCCCATATTTTTGCTATTAATTGCTCTCTGGTAATTACAATCCCTTTATTTTGCATTAAGTAAGCAAGGATTTCAAATTCTGTATGAGTTAAATTAATTGTATTTCCATCTATAGAAACAAGTCTTGATCCCATATTTAAAACAATATCGCCAACTGACATCAGTGTTCCATCTATAGTGCCTGAATATTTTTCAAGAAACCGTTTCACTTTTGCCATTAAAACACGGGGACTGTATGGTTTAATAAGATAATCATCCGCTCCCAGCTCATACCCTAGGAGAGAGTCGTCCTCATCTGAACGAGCAGTTAAAATAATTATAGGGATACTAGAATTTTTCCGTATTCTACGACATACTGACCAGCCGTCAACTTTTGGTAGAACAATGTCTAATATAACTAAATCAACAGAATTTGATTGAAAAAGTTCTAAAGCTTTTTCACCATCTGCAGCCTCTAATACCTGGTATCCATCTTCAATCAGATAGTCTATTATTACTTCACGCAATATATCTTCATCTTCTACAACTAATATTTTATTCATAGCATAACCTCCATCTGTGTCCTTATAAACTTACTAAGAGTAAGACGCAGTAAGATTGTAATCATTAATATCAGCATTAAGATTTTTTACTTCTAATCCGTATACTTTTTTATTTCTCTACTGCTCTCTTACAGTATGCTTTAGGAATATGAAAAAATCAAGTGAGAGAATTCTATGTTCTTTGATTTAACTTTTCTCTAATTTTACATGACGCAATCAACAGTTTCTGAATATCTTGCTATACTTTTGCGAGCTGGTTTAATTAAGACAAAGCGTATTGGAAAGTATACGTATTATAAAAGAGATGAAGAAGCCATTAAAAGAATTGTAACCATTTTTGAACAAGAGATCTAAAGTAAATATACTGTATTAAAGAGTGATTATTTTGTCTAATACATTTAAGATTTATGTTTTAGCACTAATAAGTTTTTTAGTTGGAACATCGGAGTATATTATATCAGGTACTTTAAATAACATTTCAGCTTCACTAGGAATCACCTTGGCGGTTGCAGTACAGGTATTTGAATGCCTCTTATATTTTCCATAATGCTGAACCCATCTAATTTAGGTAGCATTACATCTAAAATGATTAAGTCGAATTTTTCTTCTTTAATTAATTTTAATGCTTCTTCGCCGTCGTAAACCTGTTTCACCTCATAATTCATCATATTTAAATTCAATTTGATTAAATCTGAAATTGATACATCATCCTCTACAATCAAAACTTATTCCATTTGTAATAAATTCGCCACCTTCAATAAATTCTTATAATATAGAGGAGCAACTTCCCTATTAAATATGAAAATAGTGTAAAAGTTTCTTCTCTATATATAAATCATAATAAATTCCTTACCATAAGTTGTCTATAAGTTGTAATGTTTTTGTAAAATTTTTGTTACTACTGCCTTTTCGTAACATTATACAAGTAAATCAAACCATTTTGTTTAACATTGGTAATTATTTGAGCAATGCTGCGACCCTCTATCAGAATGCATTAATTACTAATTGCAGCCAACAAGTCGGAAATGTTGGCGATACCCCATATCCATCAAGCTAAAAGAATCCTAAAAAATAAAGCTTTTTGCAGACGAACTTAAAAGATGTTTTTCAAAAGATGAGATTGAAGAAATAGCAAGAGAAATTGGTTTTGTGAAAAGAAAAAGTAAAATTGAAGCATGGGAATTCGTTTATCTATGCTATTTTATGGATGTAGAAGTTACTTCTCCATCACACGCAATAAAATCCAACTCTCGAATAAATGCACTTACTTTTCAGTACATAACACGAATGTTGTTATTATCTCTAATTCTATATACCATGATGGATTATAAAATATTTACTTGAATCATGTATGACTTTTTCTGCAAGTGATTGCAGTTTTCTGATGTTACTAACAAGTTCATCTCGGTTTACTTCTATTATTTCATATTCACCTTCTAGAACACCTTTATCATTTGTTGTCCAGCAATAACTCCCTTTAAGTTTTAAAATAGGTGTACCATTTGAAAATAAATCAGCCCATAATTTTGCTATATTCAAAATAACTGCAGCTCCTTCTTTATCAAACAATGTAATTCCATAATTATTTAACCCAAATCCTTTTTCATAACCATTACCAGGATTAATTGATGGTATCCATCTCAACGTGTCTCCTATATACTGGATTATATCATTATGAATTAATACGCAATTACTCATGTCTTCTAATGATACATCACCTACATTACAAGGTATTTCCTCATAATCACTTTTGGTTACTAAAAAAATTTTATGTTCAAGTCCCATAAAAGCCTCCTAATTTGTATGATTTTCAACTAAACAGTATTTTTGATATAAGTGTGCTTGGAGTGCAGCCAACAAAAGCTAACCTTCTCCTATCTCATCAATTAGCCAAGGTGAGTTTTTATCTTTTCTAATAAGAGTACACCACTTAATGTATTTCCCACTATCTTGCGGACCAACTCCATCCTTTTTATATTTAACTGTGTATTCAATCTTATAAATTATTATATTTTCTTCTTTTGCACCAGTTATTATCCCATGTCCATATTTTATATACCCTTCCTTCATACTCGAGGCAACATCTTCTGATATACTGTTTAGCTTGATATATTTCAAGTTTTCGTCCACTCCAGTTGTTATTTGACTCCATTGGGTTCGTGTTGAGTTTACTCCTTCTAAATTTTTTTCGTTGTAGTATTTAAAATAATTTTCTACTACTTGCTTTGGCTCTAATGGTTGCTTTTGTGAATTAAGCTCTTTAGAATTAGTCGTTTGTGTTTTTACTGCAGAACACCCTGTAAATACAAATACTAAAAACAAAGTTACTAATATTATTTTTTTCATTTTTTCCCCCACAAAACTTACTTATTAATAATCTGCGATTGTAACACATAAAATTGCTATTCTTCATATATCACTGATTTACGATTACCCAAAATATAAGAGGATTACGATCTAACTAATTTATCTCACACATTTCTAAAACTTGTTTTAAAAATCATTTTACATTTGGAAGTGTTCATCGAAGTATCTAAAGGTATTCCATTTGCTATCGCATTTTCAATACTAATTGTATCTTCGATAACTAAATTTTCATCTAATCCTAACTTTCTTGCCATTTTTCTATTGAATTTAAGATAAACCTTTCCACCTAAAAATCCACTTGCACCTAATATGAGTATTTTTATCACTAAACTAACCTCCAATATAGAAAGTAATTTAAATTTTTGTTTTTTAAATTACTTCACATTTAATTACACTTGTGACGCTCATCAAGAAAGTTCCGACAGAACTGAATCTAAAATCATGCTAACTCAACTCTACAAATTGGAATTTAACCTAATTCACTTTCGAGAAGTCCAAATTTTTTCAGACAGAAAATATACTCTGCAACACAAAAATAATTCTGAATGTCCTTTTCATCCAACCCTCGAAATACATATAGTTCATCCCAAAGTAGACTACTACCTTCAACACAGAAAAATCCTGATTCCAGCTCAACTCCAACAAAGACATTGTTTCCCTTAAAAATTTCATCTTGATTTTCATAAAGAAACTTTCCATTACCTTCATTTTCTACGACAAAAGTAACTGCTGACATTTCTGCTCCTATAGGCAATTTATCCGCGTAGGGCTTGTTATAAAGTACATTATTAATTACTACCTGCTTTGCATTATCATCATGTACTTCCTCTAGAAGATACTTATTTTTTAAATATTCCACAACTTCTTTGCCTGACTTCCTATTTGGAAGTAATTTGTCTTTGTATTTATTCCAGACTACTTTCCACCTCTCAACCATTTCCTGGGGTAGCTTCTTGAATCAACATATTTATCACCTCTACAAATTACTATTTATAATACTCAAGCTTAAATTGGAATTTATAGTTAAGTAAAATTTTATATATGCCATACATATAGTGCCATATCATAATTATTTTTTGACTTCTTCTTACCTGCATATATAAAGCCTTCATTTTCATATAACATCCTCAATTTATTTCTTTGTAAATTACAATCTAATCTTAGTGAATTAATACCATTTTTTAATGATAAATTTTTGGCAAAATTAATAAGTTCTTTTGAAATACCTTTACCTGCAATCACTCTCTTAACAGCCAACTTATGTATATAAAGTGACTTTCCCTTTGGAATTTCAGGCCAATACTTTGTGTCTAAATCAGTTATAGCCATACATCCTACAGGCACCCCATTCTGATAATCAATATAAAAATCATTAATCTGATAATCTTTTGATAGAGAATTCCATTTTATACTGTTTTCATTCCATTGATTCTGTAATTTATTTTTTTCCATCCACATCACTGCATCTAATAATATCTCCTCAATCACTAAAATATCATGTTCTTCTGCCTGCTTTATCATAGATTATCCTCCCTAAATTACTATTTATATTACTCACTCTTAAATTGGAATTTGTTATTTCCTGTTTGGTTTTCTCGTTAGAAACAATAGTGGATAGGCAGTCGATTTTATTTACTTCCGCACTGGTCTGATATACTTAAAAAACCGTTCCGGATTAAAATAAAAGTAAATTATTCTACCGGGGGAAGTATCAAAGCAGTAACCAGTGCCTGCAAAATCAAAAGTTGCCATTGCCTTTTCAATCTTTTCCTCCACACTACGATTTTCCTGCTCATAATCGAATGGCCCATGTTCAAAAACAATATACTCGACTTCGGGAACATCAATCATAAGCATTTGTGGTGGTACTTCGCCTTTATAATCAAAAGGAAGACGTACACCATAACACTCTGTACGTGGAATACCCCAATCGCAGAGTCTGCCGTCCGGGTCATTAATGTATGCCATAATCTGACCGCTGCCGCTGTTAGATTCGCTCCCACCATCATCATCCAATTTGCCCTTGATACTATCGAGTAAGCCGCAAATTGTTTCGCAGTCCTGTCCCGGAATAAGACTTTGCTTTTGCCAAAAATCCCAATACCCATTACTCTCATAGTTTTTAATGTGCAAAAATTTGTGTGCGGGAATGGTTACAAAATAAATTTTAACATCATCTGTAGATTTCATCATACCAATCTCTCCCAATCCTAAAAAGTAGCGGTCGAAAGGGTTTATTTTTGTACGAAGAACGACAGGATTAGGCTTTTTTCGGTATTCACTTGGAGTTACACCATATGTTCCCTTGAAAGCTCTGGTAAAAGCTTCATGTGATGAAAAACCATAATCAAAGGCAATATCCAAAATGCTTTTTTCACTATCCCGAACCTCTTTTAGTGCAAAGGCTAATTTTCTATGCCGCAGATAATCCCTAAATTGCATACCCGATATTTCTTTGAATTTTCTCGTTGTATAAAATTCGGAATAACCCAGCCTGCGAGAAAGAAAGCGTAGTGTCAAGGCTTCATCATTATAATTTTTAATACATTTGTCAATTTCATCAACGATTATTTGAATTTGCTTCTGCCACTCGTACATTCGTCTGTTCACCCCGTTTCAACCGTCCTACATTTATTATAAAGAAATAGAGAGATTACTGCTTGATTTTACTTGCTGTTATTTCATTTTTCTCTTTTAAGTTCTGCATCTTTTCAATTTTGCAGCCGCCATAAGTTGTTGGTAAGTCAAGTACAGTTAAGTTTACTGTCTGCCTGTAAAAACGCCGCTATTATATAGCTGTTGACGGAAACACCAATCTGTTTTGTCTGAACCGTTGGGGCCGATCAGCCCCATGATAAACCCCTCCGGCAAACGGATGGTGATATTTTCAAGCGTAAAATTCTGATTTTAGGTTTCATTATTTATAAATTATCTTCATAATTTATAAACAACTCGATAAATTACTATTTAGTAAATTGTTTGTTTTTATATTTGAATCATTAAATGGAGTCAAAGCTCCAACTGAAGCCAAGACTTCTGTTTATAGTATTATGGGCACTTTACTCGCATTAAAGCTAGGTACATTCTACTTCTGATTTTTTATCAATTTTTTTATTTCATTATTTATAACATCAGGAGAAGTATGGTGTATAGCATGTGTTGAACCCTTAACAACCATTTGCATACTATCTGTAGACCATTTTTTCAAAGCTTCTTGGCTATTTTCCCATTCAGTATCTAAACTACTGCTTTCAGCAGTAAATATTCTAAGTGGTATATTCCCTAACTGATTGTTTGCTAAAACGGTTTTTGCACCAGAGCTTTCCATAATACCTTCGTCAATAATATTTTTATTATACATAGTTTTTAGAATCATTCCTAAATATAATTGTTTTAAATCATCAGGTATGAAGTTAAGATTTTTTGAATAATAATCTGTATGATAAAGTACTAACCTTGCTATACCCGTAGTCTTTAGTAACTTATACTTAAATGCTGTACTATTAGGAACTACCAAACTATTTTTTGCATAAAACTCTGGAGCGCCACCATCTATTAGCACTAATCCAGATACTTCATTTTTATAAGTTTGTGCAAATCTTAGTACTGATAAAGATGCTAGTGAATGGCCAACTAATATATATGGAGGTTTTTGTCCTGATTCTATTAGTGCAGTGTGCAATTCCTTTACAATAGAATCTATATCTCTTGGCTTATCTGTTATCTCACTCCATCCATGCCCTGGTCTGTCATAAACAACTACTTTAGTATGTTTTGAAATTTCGTTATAAAGGGGGTACATATCTGCATATGTACTTGGAGTATTCATCCCTGATAAAAAAACTACAGTAACATTCCCATCACCTTTGCTGTAAACATTTATTTTATGATTATTTACATCAACCATTTTTCCCACTGGAGGGTAGTTGTTAGCATCCTTATATTCACCAATTTTTTCGTATGAAAAACCAATTAATAAAATAATAGCTATACAAATTAAAGCTCTAAATACATACTTTCTAAATCCTTTTACACCTATTTGTTTTATTTTTCTTTTATCTTTTTTGTTTCTAAATTCATTTACAAACTCCTCCCAAAGTATACCTATTCACAAGTTGATACTGTAAGTATTACGCAATATTTCATTATTTTTACTTAATCAATAGGAATTATATCATAATTTACATATAAAAGATATTTATGAATAATGCGGTGTTTGAGTAAATTATCCAATTTTTTTATAAAGATTAATCGCTTGTACATTTTTAGGGTGTACGTACAAAACTAATTCTTCATATCCTAACCTCAGTAATGCGTTTATACTTTTCTTTAAAAGGCTACTTGCCATACCTAAATTCATATATTTTTTTCTGGTAAATAATTCTGAAATTAATGGTTTACTTTCATATAAACTGATAAGAATTACAGACGCAATCTCTGCATTTTGCCTAATTTGAAATGAAGCATCGGAAATAAATATGCCAAAAGTACTTTCAACAATCTCACGGAGTTCTTCGCCTAACTCCTCTAATGTTTCACCTTCGAAGTCTTCTGTATCTCTAAATGCATCTAACATAGAAGTCGCTAAGTCATCTATATCATTAGCGCTTATCCTATTAAAGCTGTAGTGTTCTTGTAATTTTTGAGGTTCAAGTTTGTAAATCATGCCTATTCTCTTACTCATAAATATTATGCTCCTAAATATATTCTTAATTATGTAATAATAAATTACAATTGGATTTAAAAATATTCCAATTATACATATTATAGCATATTTCAAATATCGTATTATCCAATTTTCAAAGACCATATGCAATTAATTATTTCTCAGTTTTTTCATAATACCTAGTTATTATAAATTTATAGCAACTAGATATCATCTTGAAAATGCGACAAAAAACACTGCAACATTCAGTTTAGAATAATGCAGTGCTTAAGTAATAAGTACAGTATTAAAATGCTATTTTGTATTATATCTATCCTTTTGATTGAAAAATGTGATATCTGCATATCCAGCATAAATTTTACCATAGTGCTTTACACCCGATGTAATATAATATCTGTCACCTTTTACATAAGTATTCTTTATGCCACCAATAACTAGTTCAATCTTACCTTCAAGAACAATGCCATATTGACTTTCATGTTGATGTTCAGGCAAATCAACATCCTCTTCAAATTCCATAAATAATATTTGTTGATTCTCTCCTTGAGACAAAAAAGCTGTCACCCCTTTCAAAGGGATGTCTGCAAATGGTAAATTTTCAACTACTTCCGGAAAAATTTTTGACATAATCTCACAACTCCTTAATCATTTATTGACCTATACTATATAAGATGCATTAAAATAATTAAAGTTGTGCCATTTTTGTTCTTTTTAAAACATTTTTTTTAAATTTGATAACACATCTTCATACCATTCATTAGATGGCTTATGGTCAGGCATATTAGCATACAAATATCTTAATTTTTTTTCTATATCTGAATCAATTATTTCTAAAGAACAAGTTAAATTACCTTTTCTATCATTCTTACTTTCCAAAAAATTTTTTTTCATCTTTTCTCTATGATTAGTGAACTCATTCCAAGCTTTGCAACTACATGGATTCTTAACATCTACTAAACTACAATTCTCTCCAAAGAACTTATCTAATTTAACTCTAGCACGATAGAGTAAAGCCTTTGTTGCTGATTCAGTTAAGTTTATTATTTTCGAAACTTCTTCTGTGCTTAAACCAAACATATCAACTAAAGAAAATACTATTCTTTGGTTCTCAGATAATCTATGAACCATTGTTAAGAAACATCCATTTTGAATTTTTTTAATAGTTTCTTCCACTATTATTTCATCTTCAATGCTCGGAATTGAATTGTCAATATTTATCAAGTTTCCAAGTTGCTGTAACTCAAGCATTTCGCCGTATGGGATTTCTGCTAATTTTTTCAGCTTCCTCAGATTCATTAAATGAGTATTAAAGCATATTCTTCGAAGCCAAAACCTAATGGAATCTTTATCCCTTAATTGGGATATCTCTTTATATGCTTTAAGAAATGTCTCTTGTGTTAAATCTTCTGCTGATTCTTTATGGTTAGTTAATTTATATGCATAAGAATAAATATACCTATTATACTCTCTAAACACCTCGATAAAATTCAAATTTTCACCCTCTATTTAATATTCATCTATTATGCTTTAATAAATACAATTTTTCCCAACAATTATTGTATGATATTATATTCCTAATTTAATCTTTACAAAAATTATACCACTATATCTATATATTTTCATAATATTAAACTATTATAAAATTACAATAGCTTAATGTTATATTTGAAATGCGACGAAAAACACCCCAAAATTCAAATATGAATAATGCGGTGCTCCAGTAAATTATTCCTGTTTTTTAGTTGAGTTATTAAATAAGAAAATTCTGTATCATCCTTATATTAATACTTATTATTTAGAATCAACGTTACTTATGGTACTATATGTTCAAATATTGAACCAACTCTATCCTTTAGATCAAAGTACCCTGAACCCATCATTATTGTTGGTTTAACTTTTAGAGCATTTGGTCTTCCATTTTCCAAGCAGTCTTCGTTCGCATATACTGCAACAATTTCTCCAATAAACATCGTAAAATCAAATATAGGAATTGTCTGTATTACCTTGCAAAGATAATTTACAGGACACTCTTTTATCATTGGCGCATTTCCTGCATCATCATAAAACGAATCAAAAACATTCGATTTATCTTCTTTATTACCAGAGACGCACCCACAATAATCAGTCTTATCAATAGATTCAGAGGATGGTATGTTTACACTAAAGAATCCATTTTCCACTACCCCTGAAGTTGTATAGTGAGAATTTTTCAATGAAATGTACAATACAGGTTTCTCACTTACAACACCATATGCGCCTAGTGTGGCATAGTTTGGCTTTCCATTAACCATCGCCCCTGCCAAAACTGTAATAAATGGTCCAAAAGGTACATTTGCTATTTTCTTCTTTATCATATTCTTTCTCCAATTCGATTATTTATTTGTTGCAACAATAATAATTATATAGATAAATTGAAAAAAGTATAGACTGTTTCTTTTCTATGAGTTATCATATAGATAGATCACGCCCCAAAATATATAATCTCAGCATCACAATATCTTACTATTTTGACTTATCTATTAATAATTATATCACATTTATATTACAGCAAATGTTATAATTCTAAATAAATGTAAAATAGTCCCACTTTCTAACACCTCATTATTCAATTATATATGCACTTATAATTTCTCCATAGTAAGCTGTGTGAAAATCCTTGTTTGCACCATGAAATGAGCTTTCAACATCTTGTGGGTAAAATTTATTTTTATTTTCTTCTTTAATCTCACTCTCATCTTGTTTTTGTTTATATATAACCCTACACTCAAGTGTAAGTGGAAGCTCCTTAATAGCAGGAACTGAAACACTATTAGGTGATTCCAGTGTCAAGTTTAGTTCCTTAATTTTATCACTTGAATGACCAGATTTTGTGCCACAAATCCCTAATATTTTTTTATTAAACTCACCAAAGGGTACATTTATAGTAAATTCAGGATTTTTTTCAAGTTGATGTTTTGTAAAGCGATTTTCTCTCACAAAAGCTGTAAAAATCGGTTTCTCCCATTCTATTCCTAGCGTTCCCCATGAAATAGTCATAGAATTAACTTTATCATCTGCCTTTGTTGTTAATAAAACACCTGTTTTAAGCGCTTTCATAATCACATTGGCATAATCAAATACTTGTATTTCTTTTTTCATAATATTATCCTCCTTGAATATTTGTTGTCTCTATGATAAATTAATATATAATCAATAGCAAGTATGTACTTTTTTGTTAGGTACTATCCCAAAGGAGAGTAAACTCTGAATAAATAGATATTCTTTTTATATTGTGACACAAAAAACACCGCAATATTCAAGTTTGAATAATACGGTATTCAGATAAATTATTCGTCTTTTCAGTTGTGCCGTTAAATAAAAATATTACTTTATTGTACTGAAAGAAAATTATATTTTTCGTTACAGTAGTTTATGATATAACCGATAAAGCTTTTAACTTCCTTTGATCTTTTTATTCTTAATGAATATAAAGACTTTTTAGAAGTATTCTCTCTTATTCGTAACGCTTCTTGAATAATCAATTTATAATTATAGGGCAGATTGTTCATTTGAAATTTTGCTGATTCAGTTTTAGAAATTATCTCTTTATGTTCAAGTGTATATAAAATTCTGCACAATGTTAAAATAGAGAACTCAACCCAATAATCTGTAAGAAAGATAAGTTTAGTATTAATTTTCTTTTTCCAGTATTCATTCAAATTATAATTCATTGTATCTATAATATTATTCCATTCAACATTTAGATTTAAATTGCTAATATCAGGACTATTTATACCTATACCATTATTTTTCAATGTCCACCATGTAACATAGTTAATATCATAATACCCATAATCATGGAGACTTTTATTGGCAAAATATATGTATGGGGTTATATCAGTATTAATCTTACCAATTTTATCTATATTTATATACATTCCTTCCATTCTTTTAGCATATTTGAACTTAGTGTTTAATTCCTTATGTATTGCTTTTAATTTAATTATTTCTTCATCTGTGAATTCTTCATTTATTACAGTAATAAAATCAATATCACTTTTATTTATATCAAATGCTCCTAATGCAACTGAATTATACAGATATACACCAAATATTTTATTACCAAAACAGTTTTTAATTTTTGATTTATATTCATATAGCAAAGGATTTATTATATTGGGAATTCTATTATTCATATTTTCAACCTCACTTATTTATGTTAAGCCACAATAAAGCTTGTTCAAATCTCATGAGTTCATGATTAATAAAGCTTATAAGAACATTGTAATACATACTATTCATTTACTTCAGTAAATCTTTTAGCTAAAAGGTCTCCAATTATTAATAATAGGGATACTATAAGTATATATTTCCATAATCCAATACCATAAGTATTATGCAAATAATAACCAATTGCAAAAGATAAGCAATTCCATATAAATTTTAATATATTAACTGTAGATTTTTTCATATGTATCTCTCCATTATTTTAATTAGTTCGTTATATATTACAACTTCGGCCTATACATATAGAAATTATAGCACATTTGTAACATTATTACATAAAGTTTTACAATAAAGGAATAAGCGCTTTGAACACCATATTATTTAATTTTCAAAGGATATGCATATATTTAGGTTTATAGATTAATACATATAATTTTCATATTAAGTATTAATCTAATAAAAGATAAAATAAAAAGAGCATTTCTACTCTTAATCTTACGCATAGTATTTGAAATGCGACGTAAAAATACTGCAGAATTCAAAATTGAATAATGCAGTGTTTTTTAAATTGTTCGTTTTTTCGATTATTACGTTAAATAAGAAGAATGCGCCTTAACTGTATTTTACAGCATATATTCAATCAAGTATTCTTTCAAAAAATATGCTATCACACCATTTTCCATTTTTATAAATATATTTATTATAACGTCCAACAAATTGAAAGCCATTCTTAATTAATACTATTTGAGAACCTATGTTATCAGGTGATGTTCCTGCTTCTATTCTATGAAGTTTATGATTATTGACTGCTTTATCTAAAATAACTTTTACTGCACTTGTTGCATACCCCTTCCCCTGATGTTCCTCACCAATTCTATAACCGAGTTCAGCCTTATTAAAATTTCCTCTTACTATTGATACTAAATTTATTCTGCCAAGAATCATTCCGTTATGATTCTTTATCAAATACATATTTATTAATCCTTTCTCTTGTTCCTCGATTGATTCCTTTATTATTGTATTGAAATTATTTAATTCATAATAGTTATCTCCTCTTGGGAAACCTACTCTCTCAAAAAAAGCCCTATTTTTAAGTTCGAATGTAAAAAGTTCCTGTGCATCTGACTCCTCAAGTAAATTGATTATAATATCTGACATAAAAGCCTCCTTAACATCGTAGTAATTTACGACTATGACTTAATTGATATCAAAATTATACCACGTCTTCTATATATTTTCATGATTATAGCAAATTCACTTGAATACTACGGTATTTTAATTCTTTCCTAAAATTAATTTGTAAAAGCGTTATTTATTTCTTAATGTCTTTTTTAAATAATCAATAGCATGTATTCCTTTATCTCCACTGCCAAGATAAAATTTTGCTTCTTCTCCTATTTTTTTTACCAATTTAAAATCTTTACTTTTGATAATATTAATCATAAGCTCAAGAAACTCATTTAGATTATTTGATGAAACAATCTTATCATTTTTATCTCTTCCAAAGTTTATAACTTGTCCTATGGTTCCATTTATATTTGGATCTAAATCTATACCAATGTAATTTCCCCACCCATCAGAAGCAAATGGAATCCAATGATCATTAGCATATAAACATTTTATTTTACCTTCATCAATTGATGTACAATATTCATCTAGAGCTTTTTCATTGGTAAATTCACACCACTCTTTCCATGTATATATAAGTACTTCTAGTGATATAAATTGTAATCCTAATATAGCACCTAGATAAACATTTTTCTCCCCATTAGTAATATTTCCATTATTACATTTGTACAGTTCTGCTAATTCACTTGGAAATGAAAATCCTAATACTTGTTCTGCTTTTTTTATTTGCTCATCTGTTATTCCTTTATTAAGATTATTATCATATTTCTTTATTAAAAAACGTCTTCTTAATAACTTATTGTATTCGTTTATAATTTTACTCCAGTTTTCTCTAATGCAATTTGTATTATCTTTCACTTAATTCCTCCCAAAAATTATGTATACTTCAAAATACAATAATGTGTGAAGTTTCATTTTAAATAATGCGGTTTGTTCGCTTTTTCAGTTGTTATGTTAAATAAGAAAAACATGCATTGACTCAACCAAACATTATGTTCGTTTTGTTCAATCAGACAAATTTGGAATTTGCAAAACTTATTTTATCGCTTTTAAATGCTGAATGTGTATTCCTATATGTCCTATACCAATCATGATAGCAGATGCAATCAGCCAAATAACTTTACCATAAATACCTAATAGCAAAAAAGCCCAATGTTCCGAAACATCGACTCAGTCTTTAAAAAAGTCTTCTTTAATCTCATCTTCTGCGTCCCATGTCGACCATGCAGCTTCTAATAAATTACCTTCATTGTCTTTAAAATAAAAATACTTTGCCTCTCCTTTACCTAAAACATTGATATTCTCAACTTCTACTCCATTTTCCTTTAGTATTTTATGAGTGTATTCAATATCTGGGCAATTGATAGCCATTACTGGAAATTTGATGCCATTTCGGATGATTTCAAGCGGCTTGTAATCTTCTGTTTCAATCAATACTACTGCTATAGCATTTTTATGTGGATAATGCAAAACACCAATAAATGACCCTCGATCTTCAAATTTAGTGATTAACTTTAGCCCTAGATTCTTTGTGTACCAATTGATGGAATCTTCCATTTTTGTAGTTGGTAAATATGAATAGCCAACCCTAGTAAATAAAACTTGATTCTTCAATCTAATTTCCTCCCGTTTACATTCTTTTATTTAAGTCACAATATACAACTAATTTAACGCTAGTTAATAATCTAATTATATAATTTTTACCAATACAAATAAAGGAATTTTATTATAGCAATAAATTCATCGGTATCAGTTATTAGTATTTTGTATGCATTTATATTAGAGCCATATTTTTTAAAATCATTAAAAAACCACGACAGAGCTGTCGTGGTTTCCTACATTGACGACACTATTAATTTATCAGGTTTTCAAATTGTTTATATCTTCTATAGTCTGACTCTTTACATTCCATGGATATCAGCACTCCATTGCCGTTATACTCAGTTGATTTGATATTGGCATTCTCCTTAAAGTATGACAAGATATTTCCTTTTTCATAGGGGATTAACATCTGGCAGCAAACCTGCTGTGGGAAGGCCCTTTTGCAAATTTCATTTACTAGCTCATCTATTCCAGCTTTACTTTTGGCGGAAATATATACGCAATCTTTCTCATCTTTTGTGATTTCGCCCGCTGCTAAATCTGTCTTATTATAAGCATAAATAATAGGGATAGTATCTGCACCTAATTCTTTTAATGTGTCCTTTGTAACTTCAATATGCTGTTTATAGTTAGGGTTTGAATAGTCAACTACATGAACTAACATATCAGCTTCAGTAATTTCCTCCAAAGTTGAGCGAAATGCGTTTACAAGCTGGTGAGGCAGCTTACTGATAAATCCTACTGTATCACTTAACAGGAAGGATTTATTATTGGGCAGTTTAATGTTTCTTACATAAGTTTCTAAGGTAGCAAATAACATATCCTTTTCAAATACCTTCTTATCAATTGAAGACCCGTACAAATCAATCATGGAATTCATAATGCTTGACTTACCTGCGTTTGTATATCCTACTAAAGCAACTGCAGGTATTCCTGATTTTTTGCGCTGTTTCCTTTGGTTCTGACGTTGAACTACCAGTGTTTCCAGTTCTGCCTTCAGTCCGCTGATTCTATCCTTAATCTTTCTGTGATGAAGTTCAAGTTTTGATTCTCCTGTACCTCTGTTTATAAACCTGACACTTCCTTCCTGACCAGCCAATGATTCTTCAAGTCCAGTTACTCTGGGCAGAATATATTGTAATTTTGCTATTTCTACTTGCAGCTGTGCTTCTTTGCTTTTAGCTCTCTTAGCCAAAATGTCCAAAATCAGAACCGTTCTATCTATTACCTTGCATTTTAAATCTGTATGAAGATTACGAATTTGCGAAGGCGACAACTCATCATTAAAAATAACCATGTCCACATCTTTCTCATGAATTAATGTAGACAATTCTTGGATTTTTCCCTTACCTAGATAATGAGAGGAATACACTCGCTCTAATTTTTGAGTAATTTTACCAACTACCTCAATATCACATGCATCAGCTAGACTGCACAGCTCACTCATCATATTTAAAAATTCCTTATCATTCTTAAGATTACAGCCTACAATTATTGCTCTTTGTTTTTGTTCCATAAAACCTCCGACCTTCATTGCCATTCACTTTAGACAAATAAAGAGGGTAGTCCTGTCACTACCCCTTTAACATAATCTGATTCATAAAGCTAAAGTTCAAAAATCTTTGTTGCAATATTTTTGCAGAATTCACTGTCATGTTCCACAAACAATAAAGTTGGTGAGTATTCAAGCAGTAACTCTTCTATTTGCATACGTGAGATAACATCAATAAAATTAAGAGGTTCATCCCATATATGCAAATGAGCTTTTTCGCAAAGACTTTTTGCAATGAGCACTTTTTTCTTTTGGCCGCCGCTAAAGGATGACATATCTTTTTCAAATTGCTCTCTGGAAAAATCAAGTTTTCTTAAAATAGCTTTAAAAAGACTTTCATCAATATCATTATTTGAAGCATAATCAGTTAAGTTACCCTTAAGATGCGATGTATCCTGGGACACATAGGATATTTTAAGCTGACTTCCTTTGTTGAAACTACCTGTATAGTTTATATCATCACCACAAATAAGCTTGATAAGGCTTGATTTTCCTGAGCCATTTTTACCTTTAAGTGCAATTCTGTCACCTTTCTCAATACTAAAGCTAACATCTTTACAAACCATGGTATCGTCGTAAAAAATCGAAACATTCTCAAGTTCCACCAGTTTGTTTTTATGATAATTAAGTTGAGAAATCTTCAAGCTGTCGGAGCTTTCAATATTTTTGAGAAGCTTAGACTTTTCTTCAATAGCAGATTGCTGTCTGCTTTCAATTGATTTAGAGCGTTTCATCATTTTAGCAGCCTTGTGACCCACATAACCTTTATCCAGCTTAGAGCCAGAGTTTGTTGTTCCTTTTTTGATTTTTCTACTTCATTGGACCAATTATTTGTTCGTTTAGCAGACTCCGATAAGCGATTAATATCTTTTCTAAGCTTCTCGTTTTCTGCAAGCTCAAAGTTGTCCTGCCTTTGTTTATTTTCCCACCAGCCGGAAAAATTACCTTTTTGGATTTCGATATTTGTCTTATTTATTGAAAGAACATGATCAATACAGTTATCTAAAAAATACCTATCATGTGAAATTAGAATAAATCCCTTCTTTTTTCTAAGGTAATTACTTAGTTTTTTTCTAGCTTCAGCGTCCAAATGATTTGTAGGTTCATCAATAAGCAAGAAGGAGTTCTCCTTCAAAAACATAGCAGCGAGCAATGCCTTGGTCTGTTCTCCTTTTGATAGCGTACAAAACTGCCTATATAAAACATCATCGTCTATATCTAAAAGCGATAACTCTTTCATTATTTCCCAATCCATTGAATTTGGACTGATTTCTCTTATGATATCTATAGTGAAATATTCTTGTTCCTGGACCTCATAAGGAAAATATTCAAAGGTTACATTGGATGAAATATTTCCAGTATACTCATATTTACCAAGTAAAAGATTCAGAAAGGTAGTCTTTCCTCGTCCATTTCTTCCGGTAAAACCCAATTTCCAATCAGTATCAATTTGAAAGTTTACATTTTCAAAAATATTATCATAACTGCCTTCATAAGCGAAGGTCAGGTTTGTTACATTTATTAAAGACATATTTTTATCCTCCTTTGTAATTAAAAGTACCAATAACAAAGTCGGAACATAGGCGACTGGTATTACTCCATATAAATGTCGCCCGAAGTATCCGGCTTTATATGAAGATTATCATGCGTTAGCAAAGTATCTTTATTATTCATTATTTACACTCCCTCCTGCTTATACTCATGATTCGTAAAAAATAAGAGCTGCAAGAAATTATTATTCTTGCAGCTCATAAATACAGCAAAGACAAACCCCTACTAGGGGCGTCACCGGTATATATTTTCTGAGCGAAAAAACAATTAATTTCTTGCATAGGTACAACAAAAAAAGCAGTATTATTCGAACCCACAATTTTGTTATACTTGGTAAAACTAGCAAGAAAAATTAATCATCTTTTCAACTCCAATCATCATATTTGTTCAAATTATATCATACTAACTTTAATAATACAACAAATAAATTAATTTACTTTCCTTGTATATTTAGTATTTTAATAACTCTTTAATAAGTTCAGGTGTGAAGTCATCCATAGTTGGATATTTATCTCTTTTATTCTCATATTCCTCCAATTTATTATATACTGGTTTTAAGTGTTTAAATCCTCCAAACTTTATTTCTTTTGTCATTACTTCTCCCATTGCCCTTTCTTCACCAAACCTATTCTTATAGATTCTTCCTTGTACAGCTCTGACAAAGTTCTCATCTACTATTCTATTCCAAGGCATATCTTGATACATTTTAGAAGCATAATCATTTTTATCTTTAGAACTAGCTAATTTCATTATTAAAGTATTGTTATTTGCTACAGGAGCATTTATGAAATTATGTAAAATCTCATGTATTGAAGTGCTTACAGTTTGCCTTATATCAAATTTTTCAGGATCTCTTGAATAATCGTTAGGTGATTGGAATGTAATAAATATAATAGAATCATCAGATTTAATACTAAAGAATGAGGCCATAAAAGGTCTAAAAAGAGTCATTATGGTTTGATATCCTATATTAACATTTGGATAATATTTATTCTTATTTCCTACATACTTTTCACTATTCTTAATTAAATCTACTATATTAGTATTTTTAATATTATCCTGTATATATTTACCCATATGTGTATATGCCTCAGAATTTTCATTGAAAAACTCTTCTGCCTTTGTATCTGTATAAAATTTTCTTAACC
This sequence comes from Clostridium sp. OS1-26, assembly GCF_030915445.1. Taxonomy (GTDB): domain Bacteria; phylum Bacillota; class Clostridia; order Clostridiales; family Clostridiaceae; genus Clostridium_AM. The sequence continues at coordinate 3,915,071 of NZ_CP133264.1, read as the reverse complement.
CATTTAAAAATTCATCTATATCTTTTTGACTAGTAAAGATATCATTCATATATGTTTCTTGAAATTTATATATTGGCTTAAGTTCTGGCGAATTAGAGCAGCTAAGTAAAATTCCTATTACATCTCCCCGTACATCATCACCATCGATATATTTTCCAAATTGTTTAATAAACTCATGATCTCTATAAGGTAAAAAATGTTGTTTTGCCTTAATATATAAATCATATTTATCTGTATTTGGCATTATTGTATTGCTCTTAAAATCTTGATATAATGCACCTGCTATAAGACAAGTATCAATCATACGATTTGTATACATACTATAGTTTATATCCTTATTATATTCATAAACTAAACTATTATCTGAAGTCTTTTTAATTTTTTCAGCACTTTCTGAAAAATTTACTGGTTCTGTAGTTACTTTTGACTGCATCTTAGTAGAATTATTATAAGTGTAAAAAGCAGTAGTATTACTGGCTAAAAGTAAGCCTATTATTGCGTATTTTAAATTTAACATAAATATATCCCCCACTTAAACAAAATGATAGCATTCATGATTTATCATTAATATATAATTAAAAATTTTCCAACAAATCCATTATAATCTAAGTGGTAATATTTATCTATATTTAAATTAATTGTTAAGATCTTTTTGTTATATTTTATAGCATATTAATAAAATTAATTAAGGAAACTACGCAGAATCTAATCTTCAAGATACTTTGACTGAAATGGATATTTTGCATAAGCATCTAACAACTCATAAGTAATATTTATAACTTTAGTATAAAACATTACGTCAGGTAATGTTCAAGGGAAATTAGAAATAATTTCACTATAAAACACCGCAAAATTCAAGTTTGAATAATGCGGTGTTCAGGTAAATTGTTCGTCTTTTCAGTTGTACCGTTAAATAAGAAAAATGTGAATTAAGTATCTAATTATTTTATGCCATCTATCGTAATTGAGTATCGGTAACATGTTTTTCCTTATACGGAAACTGTTTTTCGAAAATATTTAATTCTTCATCATCTACTTCAAAAACAGAATCCTCATAGTACTTACCTGAAATTCCTTTAAGAGAATCTTCATACAACTCCAATGCCATGAATTCTTCAAAATTAGCACCCCAAGATGTTTGAATATTATACTCCTCGGCATTTTCAAAACCAAAGCGATGATAATAGTTTGGATTACCAAAAATAATAATTGCGTTATAGCCTAATGTTCTAGCAACATTAATAGAATGCTTTATAAGTAAAGTTCCAATACCTTTACCTTGATAAGAAGGCAATACTCCAATAGGCCCCATGCATAAAACTTGGAACTCTTCATTACCTTCATTAATTATCTTTGCTTTTGAGTAAATAATATTACCAATAGTTACTTCTCCATCACACGCAATAAAATCCAACTCTCGAATAAATGCACTTACTTTTCTAATTTTATGAACAATTAAATGTTCAACACATCCTGGTTTATATACATCCCAAAAGGCCTCTCTAATTATATTCTCTACATTTCTAAAATCATTTTCATTTTCTAATCTAATTGATATATTCATTTTTAATACACTCCTTTGATATGTTATCTTTTTACTTAACCAATTTTATCCGATGACTATCCGCTCTAATACTCCCCCTTCCCAAAGTGGGAGTAAAGAGCCGCTACGTCCCTGGATAACGATTTCTAAGCATCAGGTGGAGTTAAAACTCCATCTGATGCCAAGAACTCTGTTTATGGTGATAAAAGAATAACACGCAAAGTTATAATATATGTTCCAATAGTATCTTTAGCGTGTTATTCAAAAACCACCCTTGATACACTGCTCTTTTTGTTCATCACGAAAACACTTCCTTTCTTTAGGTAATATGAAAATAATACCATATATTCTACAATGATGCAATTTATTAACTATTGTTTAATCCACCAACCTGCTGTGTAATAAACAAACCATCAGGCTTTAATAATCGATAAACTTCATTTATGTCAAAATATTCATGTCTATTTATTATTATATCAAACATTTCGCTTTCAAATGGTAAATGGTTATCATTAAAAACTTGTTTAACATCAATTCCTAATGGCTTAAGTGTCTTTTGGCAAAGTTCAAAATTAGGAGGATATGCTTCTGTAGCAAATGTATTACAATAAGGATGGTTGAGAGTTAACAAGTATTCTCCACCACCTGTCCCCATATCTAACAATATAGAATTAGCATTTAAGTATTGTCGAACTATTTTGTTATAGTTCCAAGGTAAAGATTCTTCTGATGTTCTATTATTAATGTATGAGAAATCCCACCCCTTAAAACTATGTTGTTCTTCTGATAACCAGTATTCCTTTAATTTGATATTGTCCATACAATCGCCCTCTTTTCATAATCTATATTGATGAAAAGCAGTGCAGTTGACTGATAACAAATTATTATATCTCGGTACAATCTACTATCAGATTATATCAACTGCACCGAGTAATTAATTCGCTTTATTCTCTTCATGGAGTTCACTTCCTTTTAACAAGTTTCCTTTGGTACAGCAAGAACAAACATACATTATGTTCATTTTGTTCAGTCAGACAAATTGAAATTTGACAAATTATTATTTGTATACGGATTTTATAAATAATTTTTACTTCGCAGTTTAAGAATGTTGTGAAACATCTTATTTTAGATAATTCTTAAAATATAAATAAATCTATTTTTTTAATTTTAATACAAACATCACCTTCAAAAATAAATTTTACAATCCAAGGCATTAAATTTTTAATAGAAACAAAATCGTCATAACCAAAAGAATTATCATAGTAATTTATTATCGTACCGAGTGCTGTACCATGGCTACCGATTATAATTTTCTTGCCAGTATGTGTTTTCAGCACATTTTGTAAAGCCGATATATTTCTGTTTTGAACTTCATTTAGACATTCACCATCACTAAGTTTATATTTGAAATCGCTCCATTGAGATTTTGAAAATGCTTCAAAATCTTCAATCCAACAACTATCAATTTTACGTTCTCTAAAGTCTTCTACTTGTTCTATAACCATATTATATTTATCAGCAAAATGTTTAATAGTATCTATGGCTCTTTTATATGGACTCGACAAAACTATTTCTATATTTTTGTCAGAAAGATAATTTGTAACAAGTTCACGGTCAACCAATCCTTTTGGAGTTAGTTCACGTGCCAAATCATCATGATTATCATAATTTGGTTCAGCATGTCTGATAAAATATATTTCTGTTTGCACAATAATTCTCTCCTTTATTACATAATAAAAATAATCTTTGCATCATAATAAATTACCGTTGTAACACTAGATAAGAAAATTGTTCATCAGTCAGTCTTAATATTATACTCGTAGTTTTTAGTAACCAGCATTTTTCATTAATTCTAATAAATTTTGAGTTATAGTTCTTTTTAAATCACCATATTTTTCATCTGAATATTCATATTGACTATCATATCTTTGTTCCTTGGGATAAAAATAAGATGGTCTGCACTTATTCTCGTCAGGCTCCCAATCATAACGAGCTTCAATATGTGCATGCAAATAATGGTCTAAATTCATCAAGATAGAATAATTAATTCTTAATGGATTACATGTTTTTATAATAGCATCTCCTATTAATGTCATATCAGTTAAATATTGAGTTCTTTCAGCTAGAGATAATTCATTAAGTGAACTCGCTTTCGGGTATCCAAGAAGAACACAATATCCAGGCAGAAATTGATTATCTCCTATAACAGCAAATCCACTTTTCATTTTTACCATTACTGTAGGATTTTCTCTTCTTTCTGCAGAACCAATCCTATCATTTTTCCAACTACCCATAATATTTATCTCACACATTTCTAAAACTTGTTTTAAAAATCATTTTACATTTGGAAGTGTTCATCGAAGTATCTAAAGGTATTCCATTTGCTATCGCATTTTCAATACTAATTGTATCTTCGATAACTAAATTTTCATCTAATCCTAACTTTCTTGCCATTTTTCTATTAAAAGTATAATAGCTCTCCTTTTGTTCTGGACCTACATGAATAAGACCCTTAAAGTCCATTTCAATCATTTCATAAATTAAGTCTGCTAAATCATCAACATATACAAATGTTTTATATAAATTACTACTTCTATGTATTGTCTGATTTTGAGATAACGAGTCTATTAAATTTGATATTCTTTTATCCCAATTACCCTCTATATCTTGTCCATATAAGGGCCCAGTTCTTATGATTATGTGGTTTTTATGATTTTTAACGATTTCTTCACCCTTTACTTTTGCATTAACGTATCCAGCCACTGGATTACCGCAATTGTAATGGTTTAACAATAATTCTTCTGAATAATTACCCTTTCCTTCAACAAAAGCATCCGTAGATATGTATATGAATTTTGTGGTATTATCAATGTTTCGCATTATATTAATCAATCCAATATCAGTAAGTTCCTTCTCATTATTCCTGTCCAATAAGCACCACACAACAACATCAGGTTTATATTCATTAAATATTTCTTTTACATCGTTTACGTTCTTTACATTCATTCGTTTTAAATTATCATTTTCATACGCTTTATGACATGTTCCTACAACTTTAAAGTTGGCTTGTTTCTTTAATTTAAGATAAACCTTTCCACCTAAAAATCCACTTGCACCTAATATGAGTATTTTTATCACTAAACTAGCCTCCAATATAGAAAGTAATTTAAATTTTTGTTTTTTAAATTACTTCACGTTTAATTACACTTGTGACGCTCATCAAGAAAGTTCCGACAGAACTGAATCTAAAATTATGTTACCTCAACTCTACAAACTTGGAATTTGTCGATATAATTTTACTCACATTCTATCGAATTGCACCATTTTTAAAGTTATCATACCATTGTGCCATTTCTTCGTCACTGTCAATCTCTAATATTTTAAAAATTTCATAAGCGAATTGAACAGCAGCAGTTTCATTTGCAGTAATAACTTTATTGTCAACAACTACCTGTGCAGGGATATAAAACGCTTCTCCCCTATATCCTTTTTGTTTTTGAAATAACTCTAGGCTGTCTCCTGTATGCTTTACATTGTCAAGTACCCCATGCTTGCATAAGAAAGTAGCTGCTCCACAAATAGCGGCTACAGGAATGTGTAATTCCATGAGCTTCTTAATAAATTCTGCAATTTCCCTATGATCATTTTCTTCCCATGAAAGACCACCTGGAAGAATAACCATGGCAAGGTTATTAAAATTCTGATAATCATTTATATTGTAGTCAATAGACGCATTGATGCCGCCCATTGATGTCTTCGGAACATCATCAACTGCAATTGTTTTAACCTCATAATCTGAAAAAGAATTGATAACTGAAATGGCATAACTTGCTTCCCAATCATTCCATCGTTCTGTCAATACAATTAGTACTCCATTTTTAATATTATTCATCATATCCTCCTGTCTTTAGGAAGGTTAGAATATAGTCACCCTCCTCATGTTTTTAAGATATATAATTTTATATTACATCTCCTTCCTTAACAATAAGATATATAAACACAAGATATTCTTGTGAAATAATATTTTTTAATCTATGTTTCAAATTACTATTTATAATACTCAAATTAAAATTGGAATTTGTATTATTTTTTTATTCTAACTTTCTCTTATGTTTTTTTGATTTTGAATAAGTAATACTAAGAATTCTGCTATTACTTCTCTATCATCTATTTTTTCTGTAAAAAAACTGACAATATCATAATCCTCATCTAATACCAAACCAAATTTTTTATCTTGATATTCATAATAAAAATGTATTGTCCATATCATCTTTTGCTTTCCTAAAAATTTAATTTTAGGGTTCATGGCAAACAAATCTTTAAAAAAATTCACTTCAACATATTGTTCATATTTATTAAAATATGCCTGTGGTATGTATTCTTTTAAATTATAGATAAGTTCGAAAATATGCTCTTTTTCTTTATCCAATTTAATCTCTATCATATAAACCCCACCATAAATTACTATTTTTCTATCTAATACAAATTATTATTTGTCTACGGATTTTATAAATAATTTTTACTTCGCAGTTTGAGAATGATGTGAGTCAATTAGTTAAATTGATATTTAATTTAACTTTTCAAAAATTATTTCTTATTCTGCCAAGTTTCACTTGTATGTATATTTATATCTCTTCCATTAATATTTACAATATTATTGTCTACCCATATGACCTTTGGCTTTTCACCCCATTGACCATGATATAAGGTTTTTATATCTTTTTTAATAATCCCAAAATATACTCTTTCTAAGTCTACATATGTATCTCCACCCAATGCACCTTGATCGCTATCTATAGTAATTGCCTTATAGATTTTATCAGGTGAGTATTGTTGGCTAATAACTGTATTGCAGCCAAATTCTCCAATCAATAAACCAAATACCCCAAAAGTAATACAGATTGAGTAAATTAAAATTCCTATTGCTCTTTTCCCTTCCTTTATTCCCTTAAAGAAAAATAAAGGAAATACTACAACCATAGTAATTACCTTAAAGGGTATTCCAGTGAACAAAAGAAGAATTGGTAAAAAGATAAATAATAATAATTTATTGTTTTTATCTTTACTTTTATAAAATGATAAAATAGCACATATCAAACTAATAAAATATAAAACTTTAAGAACATTGCTAATGATAGTATTAATTATTTGAAAACCTGTCATGTTAAATATAACCGCTAAAAAAATAGTAACTATATAGCAAATTAATAGAAATTCGTTCAAACCTTATCGTTTTCCAAAGATGTAATTCTGCACGAAGTTCCTAACCCATCTGTAACACTAAAATCATTAAGCCATTTAACATAAGTTTCTGCATCTTCAACATTCATAGGTGATAAATAAACCCGTTTGCCTATTAATTTTTTAAAATAATTCATTTCTTATCTCACCTCCAAATTCGCTATTAATTACAACTCTGATCTGTACACATGAAAATTATAGCACATTTGTAATACTATTACATAATAGTTTACTATAAAGAATAAATACTTCTTTTTCTATACACTGCATTGTTTAATTTTCAAAGAACATCGTTCGTATTTCCATAACTATATAGTCTTTACCAATACAAATAAAGGAATTTTATTAAAGGAAAAGAGCCTGTACCTAAAAGTAGATGCAGGCTCGTTTGAATTACAAAAGTTGTTTATCTTCTTTTCATTACTTAATTAAACTTAATCGGAATGTTCCAAGGGCCTTTCTTTTCAGTTATTGGATTTTTTAAAACTAACTTTAGCTGTTTTTCATCTTTATAAACATTAATTTCATAATCTCCAGGAGAACTATAAAACTCTCTTTGCTTTCCTGAGCCAATCTCTTCCCCAATACCATCTGCGTCAAGTTTAAAACTTACAAGAGTTTCTGGCAATTCCTTGTTATAGTTCACATCTACTCCAATCTTTAGTTTAGCATCACTAGTTCTTTCTATCAGTAAATTCACAGGGAATCCTGATAAATTAACAACCTTATTTAAAGGTGCCTCACCAACTTTAGGAAGATCAATAGTACATTCTGTTTTTGAGTTATACTCCATTAAAATTCTAGGAATAGTTAACGTATATTCTTTTTCTAGATTTTTTCCAACCTTAAAATAATACTCATGATCCAATAATGTTACATTTCTTGTTTCAAATCCCATATATTTATTTCCAGCACTATCTTTAAGATATATTTGACTATGGTCAATATAATGCTTTTCGTGTTCTTTAGAAGTAAATTTAAAATCTAAAGGTAAGACAAATACTGCGTATTGTAATACTTTCTTTAAATCATATTTAGGGCTAAAAACGCCTATCCTTAGCTTATCATCTTCTAAGGAAGGAATGGCTGTTACACTTACATCATTAGCAGTAGCAGTAGGTCCTAGATCTGAAACATTTTTAATATCATTAACTTTTTCAAGAGAAACAGGAACTTTTAAATTTTTAGGTAATATAACACTCCAGTTTTTACTAATTGATATTTTCCCATTATATTTATATACTACACACCAAGCAGTTTTATCAAAATGTGCAACACTTCCTTTTCTCCATATTCTATACCTTTCGCCTTTATCATTTTGCAACACTATGGTCCATAGCTCAGGCATATTTTCTCCTTCAACTATTATTGACGCGCTTTTGCTATCTAAAGCTATAGCATTTATAACAATCTTTCCGTTACCATATTGTGCTTCTGCTCTTTTTGTAAGCATATATTTTTCTCCATTATCTTCGACTGACTCTACAACCCCCATGCCTTGTATAAATTGCAATTTTCCCTTTATATTTGCCAATGCTGTTGGATTGTACATTATTAAAGACAGCATAAAGATTGCAGCTATTGACGCTGCTATAGCGACACCTTTAACAGATATCTTCCTTTCTCTATTCACTTTAATATTCTTAAAAACTCTAGTTTTAATCTCTTTTATATCTTTTTCCGTTACTTCAATATTATCTAAGTTAAGCTCTTCTTCTGAAATTTTCACATTATTTAAGATATCAAATAATTCTTCTTCATTAATTGACTCCTGAGTATAAGAATCTCTTACTTCTTTCATTATATCAAGCCCTCCTCTACCTTAAATAACATTTTTTCCTTTAGACGTTTTCTACCTCTCCATAGTCTATTGTCTACAGCTTGTCTAGTTAATCCTAAACTCTTAGCTATATCATCAATTGGTTCCTCTAAAAAATACCTTCTTATAAAAATCTCACAGTCAACTTCACCAAGCTCTTTAATAACTTTAATAATTTCACTTTTTCTCTCCAAACTTATTATGTACTCCTCTGTATCATTATCTGCTTTTATGTCATATTCATTTATATCTTCCATATTAGAATTTTTTATTAACTTTTTTCTATAATCTATTGCCTTATATTTTGAAATAGCAATAATCCAAGATTTAAATGCAGCTTTTTCCTTATCATAAGTTTTAATATTGTACCAAATCGCTGTAAATATATCGCTTACGCACTCTTGAATAGAATCTTTATCTTCAGATAAATTTAATACACTATTAACTACCTTATAGACTAATTTACCATAAGTATCAATTGCGTATTCTAAAGCTGCAGGATTACCATTCCCAATTTCCTCTGTTAAGTTATTTTCAGTAATCTTCAATTTTTTAATCACCTCGATTATAATTTTTGTCATTTAGAACTGTTAACTGCTTCTCATATTAATAATACTGTTTAATATTTCAAAATCTCCCACATATTTAGAAATAACTTTAAATCAAGAACTATTTTATTATAATTTTCCCCAAAATAAAACAAGAGCATTTCTACTCTTGTTTGTATGCAAAATTCAAAATGTAAAAACATCTTGACATTTTAGTTAACAATTTAGTATTATGAATATACAACTAATGTAAAGAACTTTTTACATTTTAGGGGGAGGTATACTCTATGGGTTTCTTTAGACAAGAAGATGAAATGGATAAATATATTGCCTTAAAAAGCCTAAAAATTTCATATTGGCTTACAGTATTGTTCTTATTGATATGGGGTATTATAGACCTTGTAAGAGGCAATAGACATAGTGTGGCTTTAGCATTATTTTGCTTTCAAAATTTATTACTTGTATTTTTTGACCGATATTATAGAAGGAAATTATGTGAAGGAAATGAGGAATAAAGTTAAAGAGTTTAGAAAGCAACTCAAATTAACTCAAGACGAATTAGCACAAAAACTTGATGTAACAAGACAAACAATTAATGCAATTGAAAACAACAAATACAACCCTACACTTGAATTAGCAATTAAAATGGCAAAGTTTTTGGGTGTACCTGTTGAACAATTATTTTTTCTTGATTGATAACAGCATTTCCATTGTAAGTGCTGTTATTTAGTTTAAAATTCCTACCAAATAAAAAGAGCATTTTGAACTGACCCTAAAAAATTAGACAAAACTATCACGCAATTTTTAGGGACTAGATTCTGTACTACACAGCATAAAAATATTATACACTAAGAAGTACCATAGATATTTAATGCTCTTAATGTAAGCTGATAAATTTAAAAATAAATGCTAAATTATATTGAAATTTTTCCATATTATAATCACTATTGATGAAAAAATTACCCAAACTATACTTGATACTAAAATAGAATTAAATATATTATATTTTTTTAAAGTAAAATTTAATACTAAAAGAAAAATTACAAAGGGTATAGCCGATAACATAGCAAAATATGTTGTTACTCGAACTTTTGAAACTCCTTGTTCTATATACATGAAATAATACGCAAGAATGCTTAGGCCAGGAAAACTTAATACTAATCCAGCAATATAATAATTATGTGTTTTTGATATATAATGAACAGCAATCATAATAATAACAGCTACAATACATTTTATAAATAAATCCAATTATAATCTCTTCTTTCATTTATTGACTTATCCTTCTAAAGGCATTTTAGGTCCTGTTAAATTCAACTGATAAAAAGCAAGGTCCAGCCATTTACCAAATTTGAGGCCTGCTTTTGTTACTGTACCGGAATACTTAAATCCTATTTTCTCATGCATTTTTATACTACCTTCATTTGCTGCATCAATTCCAGCGACAAGTGTTGCATATTCTCTTTTATCAGCAATTTTTATTATCTCTTTCATTAATTTTGTTGCAATACCCTGATTCCTATAATCCTTATGAACATATATGGAATGCTCTATTGTATATTTATATGCTGGCCATTCTCTAAAAGGGCCAAATGTAGCAAATCCAATAACCTTATCATTTTCTTCAAATACTAACACTGGATACCCATCTTGCTTCTTTTTTTCATACCATTGTTTTCTCTCTTCAAGAGTCTGAATTTTATAAGCATAGATCGCTGTTGTGTTTAATATAGCATCGTTATAAATTTCTAAAATATCCTTTAGATCTTCTTCACTTGCTTCCCTTATCATTTTTTTACCCCTTTTACAATAAATTCGCTTTTTTATATTTTAGCATCTTCCAATGCAAACCGTAAAATTGACTTTATTAATCGTCTGCTATAGAATAAAGTTATAGCAAAACATTCGGCAGAATGGGATAATGAAAGGTGATGACATGACACTGCAACAATTTCGGTATATAGTAGAGATTTCCAAGCATAATTCTATTAGTAAAGCAGCCTCTGCACTTTACGTGACTCAGCCCAGTATCAGCAAAGCAGTACGGGAAATGGAAAATGATTTAGGAATTACTATTCTAGATAGAACAAACAAAGGAGTTGTTTTCACAAAGGAAGGCACGGAATTATTATTCTACGCTAAAATGCTTCTAGAACAAGCAGAGTCCGTCGCCTATCATTTTAATAAGCAGAAGATAATGGATTTAACAAAGTTTTCTATCTCTTCTCAACATTATGGCTTTGCTATAGAGGCTGTTGCAAATCTGATGAATTATTTTGCAGAACGGAAATATGAGTTGACGATTCGGGAAGGAAAGACAACCGAGGTGATTGAAGACGTGTGTGCTAGCAGAAGTATCCTTGGAATTTTATCTCTAACTGATTTAAATAAGGGCTTTTTTGAACGTTATTTTACCTCAAACTCATTAGTCTTTACTCCCCTCGCTTCGCTGAAGCAACACGTCTTTCTTCGAAAAGAACATCCTCTAGCTAATCTCAGATCCATTACCTTGGAACAGTTAAAGAACTATCCGTATCTAACTTACCAGCAGGGCGATGTACTGCTTCATTTTGCGGAAGAAGCCATCAATGTGGACAATATCGGGAAACTGGTCTATCTTAAGGATCGAGGCACCATGAATGATCTCCTATCAAATACAGATGGCTATAACCTGGGAACCGGCTGTATTGCGGATAATTACATAAACCCCAATATTATTTCTATCCCTTTGGAAGGAAGCAATCTGATTCAAGTTGGCTTTGTGAAGCGAAAGGATGTATTTTTATCAGAAGAGCTTTTGTTATACATTGATTTTTTGACAGCAGCTCTGGCAAAATCTGAACCAAAAACTTTATTATAATTTTCCTCAAAATAAAAAATGGAGACCCCTTTGAGTCCCCACTATGTTGACACATACGAAGAATGCGTCTTAAATATTAAGTTCTTTTTAAGATATAATTCCCAACATGAAAACCATAGCGTTCATAAAAAGATAATGCTTCATCATTTGCATAGACTACATTAATTTCAATGTTTGTTATTGAATTAGATTCAAACCATTTTAAAGCATTCTTCATAAGTTTGTCTCCTAATTTAAACTTACGATACTGCTTTTCGATATATATAGATTCTATTTCTCCTAAATTATCTTCAATTGAACTTAAACAATACCCTACATAATTCCCAGTGTAACTGTCTAAAAGCATATCAATTTTTATTATACCTTTCTCTGCCTTTCTATAAATAGATTCTATTCTTTTATCAAAGGTAAATTTCTCATATTTACTCTTAAAATAAACTGATTTATCAAAATGAATTGAATTAAGTTTTTCCCATAATGGCTTTATAAGGTTAACTTCTGTTATATTTTTCTCAACTAAGCAAATCTCCATAAAGATTCCCCCCTATACATTATCTAACGATTGCTGAAACTTATAAGAATATCTTAATTTGCTATTATCGATTTTCGTTAGTTAAATTCATTTCTTGTAATCTTTTCTCTGCTGCTTTAATTGCTTCAGCGCCTGTTTTAGTCAATACATTGATACCTTTCACAATTGTTACAATTACAAATGCTTCTACTAATTCTTCCATGGTTAAGCCTGCTTCTATAGCAGCAACAGCATGTGCCTTAGCACCACTTACTTCATCATCTAAACTATCTAATATCGTGAAAATTAATTCTCTTGTCTTTTTAGGCAAATGTCCATTTTGAATAGATTCACGCATTACTAAAAATCCTTTTAATCCATCTGGAGAATATTTAGAGAGTACTTCAGCAAAAGGTGGATTCCATTTCATTTCATTCTTATAATAGTTAAGTATACTTTGAAAATCGTTCATAACTAAATTTAACCTCCGTTTTATATCTAGTGTTTATTCATATACACTAATTGACTTTATTTGTTTTATACATAAACTACATGTAATCTATGTAGATGTAGTTATACACAGAAAACTACTGTGCATAACTTATTAATAACTTGTTGTTAGTTCGGCTTATACGAAAAATGTGACACAATTACAACTGCTATTAGTCCTATAATTTTACTAATCATTTATTTTTATCCTAAAATACTTTTCAAGTATGTCATCTATTTCCTCTTTATTTTTTAACTCGACTTTTTTTATTACTTTTGCATTTTCATAAAATTTTAAAGTGTCGCCTATAAGTGTAATATTAGATGTGTCAGTAAAAATTGATATCTTTTTATAACCAATAAAAAGCGATTGTGGATGTTTTTCACAGAAGAAAGACGGCATAACATAATCAATATCCAGTTGGGGTTCTTCTGTAAAGCCATAAATTCTTTTCCAACTTTTACTTTGCTCCTTCTGCCAAAGAGTATGTCCATAAAAGTCGTCATGCCCAAATTTATATTCACTTACACCGTCATTTTGTATTAATCCATCTATCAATTTAAGTGCCATTCTAGGTGATTCACTTCTCACACCCACGTCACATATATAGATGCCATCATTCGTTGTAACTTTAAGTATGCGATGGCTTCGCATCTTAATAGTAGTCTCATCATTCGCAAAACGCCCTGCCAAGTTTGTAACATTAAATCCAAGGCTTTTTAACAAATTGCTATATAATCCATTTAGTTCAAAGCAATACCCACCCCTATGTTTTAATATCATTTTTTTGAATAAGTCTTCTGCATTAAGAGACAGCGGAACTTGATTTAAAATATCTAAGTTTTCATATGGAATATTCTTTAAATGAGCAATTTGTAATTGTTGAAGTGTCTTTCCGTTCAATTCAATCTTCTTATTGTACCCAATCTTACGTAAGTAAATATTGATTTGCTCTTCAGTGTATATCATAGTTGATGTTCTCCTTATTATATTATAGATAATTTTTAAATACATCCCAATGACGTATATTTAAATTGTAAATCATTACCCCACGTAAGGTGCAAGCCTAATTGTAAAATTAAGTTATGTCTAAACCATACAAAAATTAATCATGTATAATTAAATCCATTATAGGAAAATTTACTACTAGTACTAATATAAATAGTTAAAGGAGTAAATGTCTTATGAGTGAAACTATATTAGAAAAATCAGAAGGTAGAGTAAGCTATCATGATTCAGTAGAAGAAATGCTTAAAAGAATTAGAGAAGATGGAATGTCTAATGCATTTGACAGATATGCACAGCAGGAGAAAATCAGATGCAAGTTTTGTCTTGAAGGTTTAAGTTGCCAACTATGCTCAAATGGTCCTTGCAGAATAAGTGAAAAAACAGGTCAGACTAAAGGAGTCTGCGGAATAGCTGCTGATGCAATGGCAATGAGAAATTTTCTTCTCAAAAACATAATGGGAGCAGGTACATATAGTCATCATGCCTATGAGGCATTCAGAACATTAAAAGCTACAGCTGAAGGAAAGACTCCATTTAAGATTACAGATGTTGATAAGCTTAAATGGATGTGTGAAAAGGTAGGCATAAACACAAATCAGGAAATTAATGATATGGCTATAGAATTAGCTATTCTACTTGAGGATCAACAAAGGATTGGTGTGGAAGATAATAATATTATGGTTGAAGCCTTTGCTCCAAAAAGAGAAAGGAACTATGGAAGAAACTAGACATATATCCTGGAGGAACAGTACATGAAGAACAAAATTGTGTTGCCAGTTGTCTTACAAATGTAGATGGAAGCCATGTTTCTTTAGCAATGAAAGCTCTTAGACTAGGTATAGCTACCATATATAATACTCAGATAGGGCTAGAAATGGTTCAAGATATATTGTTCGGAACCCCAAAGCCACATGAAGTTAATATGGATTTAGGAGTCATGGATCCTGAGTATATAAATATAGTGTTTAATGGCCATCAACCTTGGCCTGGAGTTGCTACCATATTAAAAGCAAGAACACAAGAAGTTCAGGAAAAAGCAAAAGCTGCTGGAGCTAAAGGCCTTAGAATAGTAGGTTCCATAGAAACAGGTCAAGAGTTATTACAGAGATTCGAAATGGATGATGTATTTGTAGGTCACATGGGAAACTGGCTTACTATAGAACCATTACTAGCTACTGGTTCTGTAGATGTCTTTGCAATGGAAGAAAACTGCTCACCTCCAGCTATCGATATGTATGCTGAGAAATATCAAATAACCTTGGTATCTGTAAGTACTATCATTGACTTGCCAGGAATTAGTGAAAAAATTCCTTACGATCCTTCACAAGTTGGTACCATGGCAGATAGATTAATTGAACTTGGTATAGAAAACTTTAAGAAGAGAAAAGAAAGAAAAATTCAACCGATGGTTCCTAAAAAAGTTCAAAAAGCTATAGCTGGTTTCTCTACTGAAGCTGTTTTAGGTGCCCTTGGTAATAAGCTCGATCCATTAGTAGATGTAATAGCTGCTGGAAAGATTAAAGGAGTTGTGGCTCTTGCAAACTGTTCTACCCTAAGAAATGGTCCTCAAGATTGGGTAACAATAAATCTTACAAAAGAACTTATAAAGAAAGATATATTAGTTGTCAGCGGAGGCTGTGGAAACCACGCTCTTGAGGTTGCTGGACTGTGTACAGTAGAAGCAGCTAACGAGTTAGCTGGTGAAGGATTAAAAGAAGTATGTAATATGCTAAAAATTCCTCCAGTACTAAGCTTTGGAACTTGTACAGATACAGGAAGAATATCTATGCTTGTTACTGCCCTTGCAGATCACTTGGATGTTGATGTATCTGACCTTCCAATAGCTGTTACAGCACCAGAGTGGATGGAACAAAAGGCAACTATAGACGGCATTTTCGCATTAGCTTATGGAGCTTATACTCATCTATCTCCTACTCCTTTCATGACAGGAGCTCCTCAGCTAGTAGAGCTTTTAACTAACAAAGCAGAAGATGTAACAGGTGGAAAAATTGCATTAGGCGATGACCCTGTTGAAGTAGCCAATAATATAGAAGCTCATATTATCAAAAAAGAAAAGGTTTAGGATTAAGTTAGCAATTAAAATAGCAAAGTTTTTGGGTGTACCCGTTGAACAATTATTTTTCTTGATTGATAGCAGCATTTTCATTATAAATGCTGCTATTTAGTTTGCTTTCTAATTCTATCTATATAAAACCTCTTCGCTGTAACAATTCCTTAGTATCATTCCACAATCTATTTTGCATAATCATATCAGCACCAGGATATATAGGAGTAATAGACTTACCAGTCCCAACATTGAAATATCCTCCAGTTACACCGTGATATTGATGCCCAACAGCCAGACGAACAATTATATCAGCTCCTTTACGTGGATCTCCAATATGAAAAAATT
This sequence comes from Clostridium sp. OS1-26, assembly GCF_030915445.1. Classification (GTDB taxonomy): domain Bacteria; phylum Bacillota; class Clostridia; order Clostridiales; family Clostridiaceae; genus Clostridium_AM. The sequence goes on along the minus strand of NZ_CP133264.1, from coordinate 3,898,638 downwards.
TTAATATGCGTTCAAGCACTGAAGCAAATCGGAGCTCACGTCCAAGACCAGTAACATTAAACCCTGGATTAAGTGCATTAACTGTAACCCCTGTTCCAGAGAGTTGACGTGATAGCTCAGCAGTAAACATGATATTAAATAGTTTAGTTTTTCCATAAAGCATAGATGAACCTCTAGCTGTAAATTTAGTTGTATCTGTTAAATCCTCTGGAAGCTTAAGTTCACCATGATTACGTGATGCTTCAGATGCCACGTTTACAATTCGAGCATTTTCTGATTTCATTAAAGATTGTAGTAAAGTATGTGTCAATAGCCATGGAGCCAAGTAGTTCACTGCTATCATTTCTGAAAAACCCTCTGAGGTTATACGCTGCTCAAATGCATGCAATCCTGCATTGTTTACAAGTACATCAATTTTAGGATATGCAACTTTAATTTCCTGTCCAATTCTTTCCACATCCTTCATCAAGGACAGGTCTCCGAAAAAAAAGTTCACTTTAGTTTTTGGTGCAATACTCTCTAATATTTTCCTAGTTGTTTCTGCTCGAGTCTTGCTTCTCGCTATCAAAACAAGATGAGCACCTTGTTTTGCTAACTCGATTGCCACTAATTGACCAAGTCCGCTAGTTCCACCAGTAATTACAACAGTTGGACATGTGTTCATATTTTACCTCCTTATAGTAAGTGTACATTTTATGCCTATAATTTACATTTTAAATTATTGAAATGCTGTGCATCTTTTGCTTGACATAATTTAACACAATAAATATACTTGATATATATCAAGTATATTTATTTATTTGACATATGTCAACTATTTTATTTTCACAAATTCATAAAATTGAGGTGAACTATGGAGAGTAATACTAATTCTAAAAATACTTCTAGAAATAATTTGGAACTGCAATTAGGTGAACAGCTAAATGCACTTATCAGTGCATCACATGCACTCAATGTAAGGACTGCAGCATGTTTTGATTCCACTTTACAGCCTGCTGCTTTTCTCATTGTTCGCTGGCTATTCTCATTTGGCCCAACAAGTGCAACGGTTTTGGCGGAATCTACAGCTATGGATCGTAGTTCTGTCAGCAGACTTATAAATCAACTTAAAACCTTGAATTACGTAAAAAGTGAACCTTCTCCAAATGACCGCCGTGGTGTACTGTTGTCATTAACAGAGCTTGGACAGCAAAAGATCATGAATGCTTTAAGAGAAAAAGAATCTGCTTTCTATGAGCGTATTTCAAGGTGGGATGATTCAAGACTTGAAAAGTTTATTGAACTGCTTAGAGATTTCAACGATTATGATCACAAATAATTCTTTTTATTCTGAGTTAAATTGTCGGGTAAAAACGTTAGTTAAAGTATTCATTTTTAATAAACGTACACCAAAAAGGATCGGCTCACGCATTTGTTCATGAGTCGGTCCAAAATTATATTTTTTCTAAAATTACTTCATTGACTCAATAATGATGTCAGCGAGGTCATTCATTGAATTTCCATCATCTTCTTTCATGACAGAGTTCAATGACACCTCATTGTCTAAAATAGTCACGTCCTTCATCTCATCTAAAAGTTTACGCATTAATTTACCGGATTGAGGAGCCCAGGAGCCATTTTCTATGAGTGCGAAAGTACGTTTTTGAAGGTTTAATGCCTTCATGTCCATTATATAATCAAGCATCGGTGGGTAAATCTTTAAGTTATAGGTTACAGATGCAAGAACCACATGACTATATTTGAAGGTCTCGGAAATCAAATATGATACATGAGTTTTTGAAACGTCATACATAACCACATTCGTCATTCCCTTTTTCACTAATCTTGTTGCCAGATCGTTAGCAGCAGCCTCAGTATTGCCGTACATTGTTCCATAAACAATAACTACGCCCTTTTCCTCAGGCTCATAACGACTCCACTTGTCGTACTTATCTAGCAAGTAGCCAAAATCATTACGCCATACCGGTCCATGCAGCGGACAGATAACCTTGATATCGATACTGCTTGCCTTTTTCAGCAAAGCCTGAACATGAGGACCATACTTGCCTACAATATTTGTATAATACCTTCTGGCATCGTCGATCCAGTCCCTGTCAAAGTTCACCTCGTCATTAAACAGCTTACCATCTAAGGCACCGAAAGATCCGAAAGCATCAGCGGAAAATAGTACTCCACTTACAGTATCATAGGTTACCATAGCTTCTGGCCAATGTACCATTGGAGCAGCTACAAACATAACTTCATGCTTTCCGAAGGACATAGTATCGCCTTCTTTGACTTCTATTACTTTGTCATCAATATGGAAACCAAACTGACGTATAAACATAGAAGCTTTTTCTGTGCATACAATCTTTACATCCGGATAACGAAGAATAATCTCTTCAATGCAGGCTGCATGATCCGGCTCCACATGGTTGATTACCATATAATCTAAAGATCTGTCCTCTATAAGCCCTTGAACATTCTCAAGGAACTGGCGGCAACCTGACCAGTCCACCGTATCAAAGAGTACAGTCTTCTCATCTAAAAGTAGATAAGAGTTATAGGAAACACCTCGTGGAATGGGATGAATATTTTCAAAGAGAGCAAGGCGACGATCGTTGCCACCAACCCAATAAAGATCTTCTGTTATCTCTCTAACACAATACATGATTTCAATCCTCCTTTACGCTAAATATACATTATTATAGGAATCATACTTCTATAAACATATCTTTTTCTTCACCACAATCAGGGCAGGTCCATTCCTCAGGTATATTTTCAAAGAGAGTACCGGTTGCTATTTCGCCTTCAGGATCACCCAGGCCAGGATCGTATTCATAACCGCATCCATTACATACATAATGTTTCCAAGTTGGAACAACTTTCTTTGGAAGAGCTCTCTTCATCTTCTTCATTGGTGGAGCCTCCTTCTTTGCTTCTCCATTATCTAAAGCGGCAGTTAGTATTGGCAGGATTTCCATTAAATCTCCAACTATGCCGTAGTCTGCGTTCTTGAAAATTTTCGCATTAGGATCGATATTTATAGCAACAATTGTGGAAGCATCCTTTATACCTTTCAAATGCTGACCTGCACCTGAAATACCACAGGCAATGTAGAGGTTTCCGCTGAATTTTTGACCAGACATACCAACATAACGATTCAGTGGTACATATTTAAGGGTTTCAGCTACTGGACGAGAAGAACCTATAGCTGCACCGGCTTGAACTGCCAGGTCTTCTATAAGCTTCATATTTTTCTTTTCACCTATGCCTAGACCTACGCTGACTACTCTTTCAGCCTTACTAATAGGAGTATCTATAGGAATTCCAACGGTGAAATCATAACCATCCACCTTAAGAGCTTCTACAAGAGCACTAACTCTTTCTTCAACAGTTCCATCCTTGAAAATCACTTTCTTACGATAACCTGTAGCAGGTTCACCCTTAGAAACTTTCCCTGCACCCTCGGTTTTTGGCATCTTACCGATAATGTGAGAAGAAATAACGACACGCTGAATTTCATTAGTTCCCTCATATATTGTACAAATTTTAGCATCTCTGTAAGCACGCTCAACTTCCATACCTTTCAGATAACCACTTCCACCGAATATTTGAAGAGCGTCATTGACAACCTCAAGGCAAACGTCAGATGCATATTGTTTCGCCATAGCTGATTCCATACTATAGCGCTCATGATTTTCTTTCAGCTCTGCGGCACTATAAACAAGCAATCTAGCTGCTCTGAGCTTTGTGGCCATATCAGCCAATTTAAAGGCTATAATCTGCTGCTGACAGATAGGCTTGCCAAATTGAACTCTTTCCTTTGAATACTCCAGTGCATGTTCATAAGCACCTTGTGCGATGCCAAGAGCCTGAGCTGCAATACCAATACGACCACCATCCAAAGTAGACATAGCAATCTTGAAGCCTTCACCCTCCTTACCCAAAAGGTTTTCTTTAGGGACTTTCACATCGTTGAAAATTAGCTGTGCAGTGGCAGAAGAACGAATACCCATCTTGTCGTAATGCTTGCCGAAGCTAAAGCCTTCCCAGCCCTTCTCCACAATGAAGGTACTGATGCCCCGAGTTCCTATATTAGGTGTGGTAACTGCAAAAATAATATAAATATCAGCCTCACCTGCGTTAGTTATGAATATCTTTTCACCATTCAAAATATAATAATCACCTTCCAAGACAGCAGTGGTCTCCGTACCGCCAGCGTCACTACCGGCATTTTCTTCGGTGAGACCGAAGGCGCCAATTTTCTCTCCCTTTGCCAGTGGAATTAAGTATTTCTGTTTTTGCTCTTCTGTTCCGTAGGCAGCAATTGGATATGAACCTAAAGATGTATGTGCGGAAAGAATTACGCCTGTACCACCGTCCACTCTCGATAATTCCTCAACGGCGATTGCATAGCTAATTATATCCAGACCTGCTCCGCCGTACTCTTTCGTATATGGTATACCCATCATCCCCATATCAGCTAACTTATGAATGGCTTCTGATGGGAATTTATTTTCCTGATCCAACATAAATGTAATAGGTTTAACTTCCTCTTCAGCAAACTCTCTGATTTTCGTCCGCAAATTTTCATGTTCTACCGTAGTCTTAAAAGACATATATTTCCCTCCTTTTGATCAATACATTTTTAAATATATTGATTTAATGTATATATTAGCCTTCAAATTTATTATATCTATCAAAAGTTTTAGTTAGAACCTTAACTAGAACTCATTTTCATTATGACCAAAGGAACATCTGTGTGCATTGAAGCACTCTATCTATTATTTATATTGGTCCCATCTCCAGTACAAAGTCATCCTGCCAAAAATTTGTTTGAACCTGTCTATATAATGCCATGATAGTTCATCTCCTCTAAATATTTTTTAAGCTTCAAAAGTGACTTTTTCTTTCTAGCTATTGCAGTTCTATAACATACTTCTTTAAAATTTGCATATTCATTTAAGGTTTTATTTTCAAGGTAGTACCAGTAAATAATCTCTTTTTCCCCTTCATCGAGTTTTTTCAAAGCTTTAGAAAGCATGGTTTTTTCCTCTTTCTTTACTGTATCCTCTTCTATATTTTCAGTGCTGACTAAAACATCTATAAATTCACAGCCTTCTTTATTTAAACTGTGAAGACTGCAGCAATTCGCTTCTTTTACACCTGCTCTTATAAGTAAATATAAAGTCCTTTTTATCGTATTGAATACATAGGTTGTAAATGCATTGCCCCTTTCAGTATCATACATATTTACAGCCTTAATTATAGAAGCTTGTCCCTCTTGCACCAGATCTTCTATAGCATAACCTTTTACATAGATACTTCTGGCAGTTTTAATTACAAAAGGTGTATACCGTTTCATTATTTCTTCCATAGCTTCTCTGTCACCCTGTTTTGCCTTTATAAGCAATTCAATTATTTTGTTACTATTAATTTTAAAAACCCCCTCATTATTAAATCAAGTTAAAACACAATCATCTACATTTTAAGTTTTGCTTGAAGTTCCTTCTTTATATATTTTTTAAGAAGAAAATGCTTTATAGTTGTTGTTTTTTAAAAACCTCTCTACTTATACAGAGCACATTTTTTAATAAAATTCGGACATGATATGAAAAACAAATTCTTTTATGATTATACATTTTGCGATATTAGTTTCTAATTTTGTACCATTTCATTAAAAACCACCTATTTAAGTCTACAAATTAGCCTATAATTACAATTAAAACTATTTTTTTCTTTATTTTTTTCACCGGTATAATTTCTCTTTTGTCATACGATTTTTGCAGGAAATTTAAACAAAAAAGTGGATACAAGAATCGTTTGATTCTTATACCCACTTTTTTAAGATGCATTAAATTTATTTAACTACTAATTCAGTGCTGTTTTTATCATCAATTTGTGCTGAGTCCTTTACCTTCAGATCTCCTCCAGTAGTTGCAAATATGTTCTTGGCTAATATTACATCCATAGCAGCCTTTACTTCTGCCTCAGTAACATCTTCCTTTACATTATTCACTCTTATAGCAGTCTTTTTGCCAGACTCGTTTAAAAAATTCATAACTAATGTTTTACTCATACGCATATCCCCCTCACTTTAACTTTTAACTAATCTACGCATTCATTATTCCACTTTGGTCTTCTCTTATGACTTCATCTAAAGGCTTTCCAAGAAGCTTGCCAATCTCTACGGACACGTCATATATGTCCTGCTCTGTTGCTGTGGTTTTCACCTTTGAGAACCTCTGTGATTTTATTATTTCTTTTCCCTTGGCATCTACACCATCCTTATACTTTAGTAATAGTGCAGTCTGCAATTTTGTTGCTGTTGCAGCCATATTTATCATCTCCCTTCACTTAATATATATACAGTCAGGGGAGATGTAGGCAGTGGAATAATAAGTTTTATTTTAAATAATATTAAGGGAACTTCATTTGAAGCTCCCTTAGATTCGTAAAAATTTACTATTCTGTCTTAAAGATATATTGATTAAGGTCTATTAAACATAAATTTATAACAATCCTCTTCTTTAAATCCACACTCTAAATACAATTCTTGAGCATATTTTGTCCAGAGAACCTTACTTGTATCTTTTATACTTGGATGATTATTTATAAAATCAATTAGTTTTTTTCCCAAGCCTTTACCTCTATATTTCTCATCAATGATTACATCTAATATTAAACTATAAACAGCATAATCGCTTACAACTCTCGCAAATCCAATTTGCATATCAGTATGATAAATAGAAAAACAAAGAGAAGTTTCAATTGTTTTAATAATAATTTCAGTAGGTCGATTTTTAGCCCAATGGGACTGCCTAAGCAAACTACAAACCTCATCTAATTTAATTCGAGTAGTATTATCCGTAAATATATACTCACCTTCTATGATTTCCATAACCTGAAACTCCTTCCCAAAACTTTATAAAACAAGAATGTTGTGAATGAGTCCAACTCTATTTACAACATTCTTAATATCTTTCCTATCACTTCTTTTTTTAGAATTGTATTATGTCCTGATATACATGTGTCAAAATCCATTTCCTCATATTTTTTCATAGTATTAATATAAACATCCTTCTCACAATAAATACTTGGTATAATATCCTCCATACTGTCACCAACATCATCTCCAACTAAAAGCACATCTTCTTCTTCATCTAAAACACTTATAGAATCTATTGTATGTCCAGGTGTATAAAATAATTTAATTTTGTCTTCTACAAAATATAGTTCTTTTTCAAAAACCAAATCTGGAAGGTACATTTCAACTTCACCATAAAAATACTGTTTATTCTTCTGTATCATCTCTTCCCATTTTGATTGAATCATTTCTCTACATAATTTGTGAGATACAATTATACAATCTCTTAATGAACCATTTCCCCAAACATGGTCCCAGTGATAATGTGTATTTATCACAATAGTTTTTTTATTGTCATTTCTTATGTATTCCTTAATTGGTTCAATGCTTAAGGACCCTAACCCTGTATCAATAATATAATTATATTTTCTTCCAATAATTAAATAAACATTTAAATCCCACCCTGGATTACTATGTGTAAATAAGACTCCCCTGTTTTTTATTTTTCTAATTTGCATTACATCATTTCCCCCATTTGACTCTTTAAATTTTCCTTGTCTTGATCTGAAAGTTTTACTGTACTTTTTCACTTCCTATTTGATGAATACACAACTATTGTTCTAATTGTTCTAATTGTTCTAATTTTTCTATTTCCATTTTAGTTTTTAAATTAAATCATACATTGAGAGCTGCTTACTTCCGTCTACTGGAGTTATGTTTAAATTAAAACAATTACTATTTTCTAATTTTTCTTTAAGTTTTAATGCATTGTTTGGAGATTCTAGCAGCCACTCTTCTTCCTCTTCTTTTTTTATAAACACAGGCATTCGGTTATGAACTTTACTCATATGTTCATTGGCTGCACGAGTTAAAATAACAACTCCAAAATAAGGATTATTATTTTTATCAATGAAATTGTCATATATTCCTGCCATAGAAAAAAGTTTAATATCCTTCAAAGAAATTTTATATTTATCCTTGCCCTTCTCTCTATTATGCCATTCAAAAAAAGCATTAGCTGGAATGATGCATCTGTTATTCAAAAAAGCTTTTCTGAAATTTTGTTTTTCTGCTACTGTTTCAATCCTTGCATTTATTATTTCTTTATTTAGGCCTCTAATCTGATATCCCCATCTAAAAAAGTCTAATTTTCTTTCTTCATTATTAAAAATTATAGGGATATTGGTGCCAGGAAATATTTCACCCTTTGAATAAGTTATGTTTTTTGTATTCTTTATTCCGTACCTTACCATTATATCTTCTATATCATTTTCAATATAAAAACGTCCACACACAATAATCACCGCTTTTCATTAAATTATTTGTGAATATAAAATAAAACTATTAAGAATACATATACTTCTAATGAATACCCATTTGGTCAACGCCTTTAAGTTTATCTACATACTCAATTGCATAAGGAAAAAAGCTTTTAAAATCAAGTTCTAAACTTTCATAATTCCTAATCAACTCATCTATTGGGTTCAATAGAGGGTGCTTTGATTTAGAAAATCTCCATGAAATTCTCTCTAATGATTTTTTTATACCATTTATCTCCCTATACGAAACAAGCCAGTTTTCTTCTATCATGAAAGGCATCCTTGTTGTTAACTTATCTGGTAAACAATAAGAAAATCTTTTAAGTATACTATAAAAATTATCAGCATATTCTTCTAAGGATATTGAAGAATACTCAGACCAGTTCTTAGCTAAGAAGTGATCATAGAACATATCAATTAATACCCCTGCAAATCTCCTGTTCAAGCTTGAAATTCTTTTTTTACTCTCTAGAAAAATTGGATTTGAGTCAGTAAAGCTATCAAGTTTTCTATGCATAAAAATACCACTTTTTATAGAATACTCAAAGTTATTTTCCAAAGATTTGTTTACAAAATCACCAAGAAAATTACCAAGCATACTTTCGTCATTGTTGTCTGAGAGATATATATGCGCTAAATAATTCATTTGTTCTCCTCACTATATAAATCAGATCACTTTAAAATTCTTCGATTGTGTTTATTATATCATTTTTACCCTTTGTTTGTTCAAATAATATTTGTTATCTAAAATCAGCTATTTCTAAATCCTATTACCTTATTTTTTTCCTTTTCAATATCTATTCTTCTTTGAAAATACTCCTTTGCCTGTACATCAGTTTCTTTATATTTATCTCATTTCAAAATACTTTTATATAATAAAAATAAATTTGCTACTAACTAACAACAGTATGTATAATTATTAAATAGACAGTCTTGGTTACAGATTACATCAAAATTAATTACAGAAGGTGATATTAGTGAAAAATAAAGGAATAACAAAATTCACAGCATTAAAAGAAACTAAATTTTTAAATCTTTTTGACGCTGAATACAAAAATAAAAAAGGAACAACAAAACACTGGATAATTGCTTCAAGAAAGAACTACGAAACTTTAAGAGAACAATATTTCCAAGACGGGAAAGAAAGTATGGATGCAGTTGTTATAGCCGCTACTCATAAAGAGACTGGAAAACTTACGCTAGTAAAACAATTTAGAGTTCCTTTAAATGATTATATCTATGAACTTCCAGCAGGCCTTATAGATGGTAATGAAAGTATTGAAGCTGCTGTTGCCAGGGAATTAAAAGAGGAAACTGGTCTCTCCCTTTTAGAAATTGACAATGAAAAGACAAAAAAGGAGTTTATCTCTCACCGGGAATGACAGATGAATCTGCGGCTCTAGTATACTGTACCTGTACAGGTAAAATATCAAATAGATATCTAGAAGAGGATGAAGACATTGAGGCCCTTCTGGTTTCCCGTAGTGAGGCAGAGAAATTGCTAAGGAAAGATGTGAAGATGGATATTAAGGCTTATATGGCACTTCAAAGCTTTATTAATTCGTAGCACATCTTGGATTTTAAATAATAAAAACATATTTGATTAGAGGACTTAGACCTAAAAACAAGCTGTGAACAGTTATCTCATTTACAGCTTGTCTTATGCTAGACTTCTATAATCCTCATATTTGAATATTGGAAGAAGTATGCTTCTTTCTATTCTAACAAACTGCCAAAAATATGTCCATAATGCTGTACTCAGCTATTCTGGCTTTTCTATAAGACTTATTTTTAACTTATAAGGTTCTGTAAACATATCGTATGTAGAATTCTCAATTATACAATGTTTAACAGTAAACAAAAATCCATTGTTAACAGGATAATCTACTTGTTTGCTATTCAGTATTACAAGTATTTCATCATTAGTTAATTCCTTTTCCAGATCATTATCTGTAAGTACTTTTCCACTTGCATCTTTATATTGAAATACCACTTTCATAGCCTTTTCTCCTTAAAAAATTACTTTTATCTTTATTAAATTCGTAATGTAGAATATAGACTTTATGGAATTACTAAGACTTTCCTCTAAATTCAGTACCGCATTTTTTACAAGTAACAACCATCTTCCCCTTTTTTCTAGGAACTCTAAGCTTTTGGGAACATTTTGGACATTTAAATATTTTATAATCACGAAATCCCGAAACTGAATATTTATATCTATAGAATTTTTGTTTTATAGCAAAGAGATAGTTCTCAAATACTACTAACTCCCTATGCCTTTTATATTTATTCTTTGAAAAGATTCTCCAAGTTCCATAAATAATTAGAGCATATCCTAACATAATAGTATATCTACTAATAGAAAATATGCATCCAGTAATAATCAAGTACTTAGAAAGCCTATCAAATCCATTTGAATCTCTTAAATAGTATGCAATTTTGTATAAATAATTTCTAAAGTTCAATTAAATGCTCCTCCCTTTGTCATTGCTGAGAATTAATTTATATTGCTAAATTTCTATGAATACAGGTTAGCATATAGAGTATGTATCTACAATAATTTTTATATTAATTTTTAGCAAACTTTTTTGTGTAAGATCTAACCAAAAATATAGCACCACCGTTACTTATATGGTAGTGCTAACTTTTTATTTGTATCACATTGAGGTCTAATGTTTTCCAGTTATAAATTCATATGTAAAACTTATATTAGAACTCAAAATACGATGTATCTCCTGAATTTCACTGTTAATATCTTTGGATTTAAAAAGTAACATGGATATTGCTTCCCATAGAAAAATCCATCCCCCTATGTTTACTCCTTCTAAAACTGTACTTAATAACACGCTTTTTTTAATAAATACAGTTTCTAAATCAAAGCCTACGCTAAGCAGCAAGACAGATGTCAGCACATATATAACTGTATCTATATTAGAAGACTTTAATTCAGATCTCTTAAATTTGAGCCTCCTTAAGCAGCACCTTTGTAGAGCATGCATTATGGATTCTTCCATTACTTTATTCTTTTTTTCTCCGGTAATATGAAAACTTATACCTGTACAATTTTTACTTGGAATATTAACAAAACTATCCTTTAAATATAACTGTATATTTTTATTAATACTCCTTAGTTTTAGTGGAGAGTCATCCAGGTTATCAAAAACATCACTATATTTATGAATCTTAAGGTTAATTATATAATTTAGTGTACTCTTATTAATATCATCTACTCCATTAAAATAATTTTCCACCCTCATTATTAAAACAATTCTCCTAACTCAGAATCATAATATCCCTATATTTTATATGATAACAACTCCTTTTTTATGTAAATTTTATATTAACTTATCTTTTTTTAATAAATTAAACAGTGTTGGGTTAAAGTTAAATTCTTCAATTAAAGCTTTTACCTCAACTAAAGCTTTCTCTCTCTTATCCTTAGATACATTACCTTTTGCCGCTCTAATTAATATATTCTTAGGTGAATGTGATATATCAATAAATTCTAGAAGTTGAGTTTTGTAACCTAAAGCTTCTAGTAAATTAGCTCTAACAGCATCAGTCATAAGTGCTGCTACTCTTTCCTGTACTATTCCATACCTTGTCAATATAGAAAATGCTTCTGTTTTCATTTGGTCATTGAACTCGTGCTGACAGCAAGGAACAGAGAAAATCATTTTACTATTCCACTTTATTGCATTATATAAAGCATAATCCGTTGCTGTATCACAGGCATGTAGTGTAATTACCATATCAACTTTGTTATTATACTTGAATCCATTTATATCGCCAATTTCAAAATGTAAATTTTCATAATTATATTTTTTAGCTATCTCATTACAGTTTCTAATGACATCCTCTTTAAGATCTAGTCCTATCATTTTTACATCAATTTTTTTAATCTCAACAAAATAATAATACATTATAAAGGTTAAGTAGGATTTTCCACATCCGAAATCTAAAATCGTAAGTTCCTTAAAGTCGCTTTTCTTAACTTCATCATCTATAATTTCTATAAATCTATTTATTTGTTTATATTTATCATACTTTGAATTAACTACTTTCCCCTCTTTTGTAAAAACACCTAAATCTATAAGAGGTTCTATAATCATTCCCTCTTTAAGGATGTAGTTTTTTTCTTTATTATGACTTTTATTTGCCACCTTTGTATTGTCACTTTTATTTTTTCCTAAGAAAACTTTTCCTTTTTTAGATATTTTCAAATCAAATATATGTATATTAGACCAAGCAGAAAGCTGCTTGAAGTTCCCCTGTAAATACTCAATTAGTTTTTCTTCTAATATACCTACCTCAATATTTTCATGAAAAACTTGTTTATCAGTGAATTTTTCTATCTGATAATATTGTTTACCCTTGTTATCCTTGACAATAAAGGTTATTTTGTTATATTTAACGTCTTTATTCTCTTTATTGCTGATAACTACTTTTATAATTTCTTCTTGTATTATTTCGTTAATTGCTTTCTTTAATTCGTCCATATCTTCCACTCACTTTATTGTATATTTGTCATACTACATTCTGCTCCATTGCTTCTTCTAAGGATATTAGCAACTATTTTCAGCTCAAGTATAGACCTACCAATACTTACATCTTATATTGTCTATAATAATGTATCAAATCATTAATGTCTACTATTTCTCCATCAATACATACATAAATATCATGTGGAACGCACTTTTTAAGATTTTTTCATCTAGCTAGTTTACTTTAGAATTTAGTTGACATAATATTGATATTGTAAACAATAAAAAATTTTCATGCCCAATAAAGATAGCATAGCAGATGCCACCTTCGACAATCTGCTATGCTATCTTTTTAAGCGATAAAACTTCTTTAAAACTAATAAAGTTATATTAGTATCCTTACAGTTTCCTCTTAATAAATCTTTAATATTATGTTTTACATGTTTTTTCCCGAATTTATTTACAAATAAATATTTTTGATTACTAGGAATTTCCCTTAAATATTGAATTAAAGGTTCAATTATAGGTTGAGGTATACATACTTCTTTGCTGTCTTCAATTATAATAACTTTTTTATCTATGTTTACATTTTCTCTTTTAATATCCAAGATTTCAATTTCATTAAATCCAGCATAAGCTATAAGCATTAGAATTATTGAGACTTTAATCTTTCCTTTTGATAATAAATCTTCTAAAAAATTCTCTATGTATTTTTTATCTACTAGACATTTATTTTCATTTTTCAATCTTTCCGCTTCTAAGCTAGGTATTCGTCTGTGTCCCCAATAGTCTTTATAACTTTTAATTTTATTATCATTACACCATTTAACTATAGTTGCAGGGGTTACTTCAACTAATTCTGCAAATTGTTTAACTGTAAGCATTTCTTTTATTTTTTTATTTGTATAGTCCTTCTTTTTAGTTGAGTAACCACTTATCTCATCTATTTCTTTTTCGCTGTATCCTTGAGATTTAAGCTTTGACATATAAAAGTTTCTCAAAGTATTTATGGTTATATTAAAGTCAGAAAGATTCTTTCTAAGTATCCAGTGTATTCCTGCACTAGTGTATTTTATATTTCTTTCATTTATAAATAAATAATCTTTTATTATATCTTCATCTTTTAAATATAATTTCAAAGAATTTTCTACTGATGAATTCATTGGTATATCTCTTGTATATTTGCCACTGATATGAATTTTTCTATTACCAAAATCTATATGTTTTAACTGAAGTTCAACTACTTCGCTAGTTCTTAAGCCTGCGTAAGCTATAAGACAGAGAATTGTAGAATTTTTAATACTGTCATTTGAACAAACTTCCATAAGTAAAGCTTCAACATCTCTTTCATTTATTTTTATCTTTTCAATCTTTTTCTTAGGAATTTTTATTATTAGATTATTAGTAGCAGCCATAGTTTCTTGTATTCCTTCATTTATAAGAAACTTATTATAGGATACTATAAATTTAATATGGCTATTCACAGAGCTTGTACTATACTTTGATGATAAATATTGTATATATTGTGTCACTGTACTTTTCTCTAGCTTAATATTATCCAAAGACCTTTTCATTTCTTTCTGATGCCAATACATAAATTTCTTAAGATAGTATATATATAAGTTTTGAGTATTATCACTATATCCATGCTTAAATAAATAACTATTATACTTAATTATTAAACTCATTATTTCCTCACATCATTAAATCTCATATTCCTTTAGTTTAATTATACAAGAGTTGAAAATATTTCCATTGCAGATATGAAATGATATCTGCAATACATAATTCATCAAAATCAACAATAACAACTTGAAATAGATACGGTCTTATTTTTTAAAAGTATTTCTCTAACTCTTTAATATCTTCCATATCAAATATCTCTAATCCTATTATTTCAAGTGTTTCATCTGACAATTCTTTTATTCTTATTTTATATTCTTCTGGTATCTTTTTAAATTTTTTAGTTAATTGTTTAAGTAAAAGTTCTGCTTTTCCTTCAGCTCTTCCTTCTGCCCTTCCTTTTTCCATTCCTTTTTCCATTCCTTTGGCCATTCCTTTTGCCATTCCATCTTCCAATATCATTTTACCTATCTCAGTCATATTGAATACCTCCTTGAATTTTTTCTTACTTTCTTCATCTCCAAATTTCTCTAAAAGCGCATATAACATTGTAAGGCACTTTATCTTTTTTTCACCTGCTTCTATTTTATCTGCTAACTCTATACTCTTTAACGTTCTTTCCGCTCTAGTTAGCTTTCCTTTCATTAATGGTATAAATGTAAGACTTAATATTTCCTCATCAGTAAGTTCTTCATTATTTTCAATTTTACGCTTGAAAACATCATATTTTTCATCGCCATTTATACTACTCATATAAAATGCTTCAATGTTATATTTTATGTTACCTGCATCTACATAAGTTTTAGCATTTTCTATATCTGCTGAATATACAACTATAGTTTTTATTTTTCTATTGCTTTTACAATATAGCGATGCATCATACAATAAGAATCTTCTTATATCCTCATCTCTATTTGTAGTTTGAAATTCAAAATGAAGATAACTACCATCCTCCGTATGAAAAGTATAATCCATAATATTTGTATTTATTTTTATATCTTTTATTTCAGTTTCTGCTGGTGCAGTTATTCTAGTGTTTATTCCGAAAAAATTAACTGCACTTTGTCTAAAAAAATCCATAGCACTTTTTAAAACTGAATCCTCAATTTTTTGATAATCCATAATAAATCTCCTTTAATTATACCAAATTTTACTTAACTATAGTATTGGTATAATTTTCAGCTTTTATACAAACACTTGTTCTCATTTTAATTATAATCAAACCATTACATCAATTACTCCACACTTACAACAGCCTGTAATCCTCTTACCCCTTCAAAATAAAGCCTTTCCATTAACTAAATACAACTATTACAAAAAAACAAAAATGTATATTTTATCCGATGACTTACCCGCTCTAATACTCCCATCGCACTCTGTGAAAGCGATTCGCACCAAATCAAAGATTTGGGCTCTCTGCTTTTCTTCGAGTGGGAGTAAAGAGCGGCTATGTCCCTGGATAACGACTTCTAAGCTTCAGATGGAGGTTAAATGCCTAAATGGCATTTAACGGGCAGAATTGCCCAGTGGTCGCAGACAAACTCCACCTGAAGCCAAGAATTCTGTTTATAATAAAAAATAAAGGTTTCAAAAGTAAAAATTACTACTCTACCTATTTTATAAAAGTTGTAATACTGTAATGTTTACAATTCATTAACACTTTTTTATTTCCCATTTTCTTTAACTTTCCATATATATTAAGTGTAATCTAAACTAAGGCTAAGGTCGGTGAATTACCATGGTAAATAACAAGAATATATCACAATACTATTACAGAAATGAGGATGGCATTGTAGTTTACAAAATCGAAAGCTGTAAGTGGTTACAAGACGGAAACCTAAAGAAAAGCTTTCGATGCTATATCAAAGATAAGAAAGGCGAATGGGTCAATGATTTTAAAAGCATAGAGCCAGTTCTTTATATGCTCCCATCTGTAATAAAAAGTATGAAAAACAATGAAACTATTATATATGTGGAAGATGAGAAGTCTGCAGATGCACTAAAGAACATGGGCTTTACTGCAACTACAACCTTTGGTGGCCTTAAAAGTTTTAATAAATTCAGCAAAGACTATGCTCAGCAAATAAAAAGAGCTAACCTTATAATCTTCCCCCATAATAGCAATCACAGCAAACAATATTCCAAAACTGTATATAACAGTTTTAAAAGCTGCTGCAAAAGCATTGGAATTATTAATTTGCCTGATTTAGAGGAAAATATGAGTATTTCAGAGTGGATTAATAATGGTGTAACACCAGAACTTATAGAGAATCTATTAACAGGAGCAGATGTAATTGAAAAAAATACAAATTACAACTCTCCTATTCATGTAGAAGATGGCTGCTATTACAAGAACTACAAAGGCAGAAAAATCTTTATTACAAACTTTATAATAGAAGCTAAATACATAATTATATCTCCTTATGAAGAACTGATAAAATGTGAACTAAAACTGTGTAACAGCAATCATGTTGTAGAAAGGACTTTTACTCCACAGGATTTTAATGATGCACTGTCCTTTAAAAAAGCAGTTAATAGTTTTGCCTTAGTTTTCAATGGTTCCAATTCAGATTTGCAGCATATAAAAGCAAAGATATCAGCGGATATAACTCATATTATAAATGGAGTGTCCTATGAAGGCTTTCATAAAATAAGCAAACAGTGGTTTTTTGTTGACAATGATAATGCTGTAAGTGAGGAGCTTTATCATAATTCTTCAGCCATAGTTCTTGAAGATTTCATGGAAGCCCACAGTAATTTATTAGAATTTTCCTGTATTACAAAAGAAGAATTGCAAATTCTAGCTCCTTCTCTTTTTAGCTTTAATGATTTATCTGTAACTGCTACTTTAATTCCATATCTTTGCGGCTTATTTTTAAAGGGTAAGCTTGAACATATTGGAATAAAATACAACCATCTTTTAATAGAAGGTCAAAGCGGCAGTGGAAAGAGCCAGACTCTAGAGAATATAGCAGCTCCTCTTCTTGGATATAGAGGAAACATTCTAGATGCCAGCACCTGCACCAACTTTGCCTTTACCAAGCTTGCAAGCAGCAGCAACTTTCTTCCTTTGATTATTGATGAATATAAGCCCAAGAAGATTGGAACTTACAGAGTTAATCTCATTTCAAATATAATGAGAAACTCTTATGATGCACACAAAACTATCAAGGGAACTCAAAACCTTGGTAAAAATATTGAATTCACACCCCGTTCTTCTGTAATACTCTGCGGTGAAATGGGTATTACAGAAACCGCTAATATTGAAAGAAGTCTTAAAATATTTTTATCCACCTCTAACCTAAACAAAAATACTAAAAATCACTTCACTAATCTTAAAGAAAACAGCCTGTTATTATCCAAACTTGGAAACAGCTTATTGATGGGAGGATTAAAAATGAGTGAAGAAAATCTAAAAGCTACTTATGATATGTTTTTCAAGAAATTCTCTGGGAACAATATACATAATGAGAGAATAAAACAATCTATAACAAATGCTCTTTTAGGATTAGCTCTTCTTTTAGAAATATTTGAAAATTTAGGACTTAACTTTAAAGAAGCTTCTGGTTACTCCTCTAAAGATATAGAAACTGCACTTAAAGCTTCTGTAATAAAAGAACTTTTAGAAGACAATACCAAGAGTAAAAGTGTGGTGGATATCAGCCTTGAAGCCTTCAATAGAATGGCTGCAAATAGTGATCTAGTACGTGGCGCTGATTATGACTGCACAAAGGATTCTGATGGTGACAAGGTACTTAGATTAAACTACACTGTTTTCTATGATAGATTTCTAAAGTACTGCAAAGATCACAATCTGGACATAGAAGTTCTGACCCTTGGAAGCTTTAAAAAGCAGATAAGCAAGATGAGCTACTGTAAGTTTTATAACAAGCCTACCTGTTTTCATGTTGCTAATACTTTTAATGGTACCAAAAAGACCTTTAGGGCTGCAGTTCTAGTTGTGGACAAGCTGAAGGAAAATAATATAGATGTGGATTTTATGATAGAATAATAAATAATTAGGAAGCCATGCATAAATTTGAATAGCTTACTAATTATTTGTTTTGAATCAAAAAAAATTCATCTCCTTTAAATATTTCTTTAACTTTACAAGGGCCTTTTTTACGCTATCTTCTTCTATATTAAAATCGCAGGCCAAAATATCTATAAGCTCACAGCCTTCCTTATTTAAACTATGAAGACTGCAGCACCTTGCTTCTTATAAGTAAATATAACTCTCTTCTAATAGGGGTACCGCCAACATTTGACACATTATCTATACTAAGACTTAAAGAATAGCTCAAATTAAGCTCTTCAACGTTGTTTGTATGTACTCAACGTAGTATTTAAAGTGCCTCCAAGCTTTATATTTGGAGGCTAACTTTTATCATAAATTTTCCCTTGCAAATACATAAGTTCTTGTTTTAGTCTTTTAACTACTAAATCAGAGGTCACCTTATTATAACAAAAATCATAATATCCTCTATTCTTCGGACATGGCAATATACCAATTTCTAAATTCAATAGAGAAGTGATTCAAATGCCCATGTATAAGAGTATCTGGTGCAGCTTTTGGTAAAATTATAGTTAATTTTGCCTGCATTCCGTCTTTGTAGTCGCGTAATTCATGTAATGCATAGCTAACTAATTTTCCGTTTTTACTTTTTATAATTGCAACAAAACCAAATGGGTAGTCTTTATCAGCTGGAATTGGTATTGTTGAATCAATTTCAGTTAGATTTAGGAAAATATGCCATGGATATTCGAATTCTCCAAGGTTCTCAATTACCTCTGCTCGTCCATCCGGCAAAACGCGATTACGATAGTGATCAGGATGAGCGGTACCTAGTAATTTACTCTCGTTTTTCACCAAACACATGAACCATTTATGGAATTGTTCTGCCCTCACTTTAGGCATTTCTAGTAGGACAAATCCAGACCTCCATTCTCCATTTGATTCATCAGCCCATTTTTCCATTTGAATAGTAGCTTCGTTGAGTTCTTCCTCTATTAAGTTTATAATCTTTTCACTGCCAATTTTGTTCTTCAAAAAAGTAAGTGCTCTTCGAGATCTCACTAATTCCATTTTCTGAATATCTTGATCAGTCAGGCATTCCTCCCCAATATAAGCTGTAACTGAATAGGATGAATTTTTTGTTGTATCCATAACTTTTTACCTCCATTTATTATAAATTAAATTGATAACAACACCGTGTTGTTTTATGCTTATATTATATTACGAAAGTTTTCATAATCAATGAACACAAATTCTGAATATGTTGAATTTGCGAAAAAAATATTAATGGAGGTAAAAATGAATACTAATATCGATTCTACAAAAATACGTCGAACTCGTCAAAAAATTATAAAGGCCTTTCTGGATTTATATGCTATAAAACCACTTGGACAGATTTATATAAAAACTTTGACTGAATCTGCTGTAATAAATCGTGGCACCTTTTATCTTCACTATATTGATTTAAATGATCTTCTTACATCAATTGAAAATGAGCAATTAGACGCAATTGCTAAACTTAGTAAAGAATTTCATCATTTTTATTATTCAGAAAAAACCAACGAATTTGCTCAATTTTTCAAACCTATACTTAATTATATAGTTGAAAACAAAAAATTGTTTAAAATTCTCACTAGCCCCCATAGTCATCTCTATTTTAGAGAGTCTTTCAAAAAGATGATGAGAAATAATTTTGCTCAGAGATTCCATTCTGTACTTATGACAGCAAAAAATAAAGAATTGTTAAAAAAGGAATATGTTATTGAGAGTCTTATTAATGGTAATCTTGCCATGATAATACACTGGATTCAATCAGATATTAATCTATCTCCAGATGAACTGGCCGACTTAATAAGTTGTACTGTACTTAAAAGTCCACTCTCTATAATTGAAAGTAATATTAGGGGATAGAGGGAGCATCATGAAGTGCAAAGATAATGGTGAACGAGCAAAGATTTATGAGGTTGACCTTATAAAATAATCATACTTATTGGTCACAGTTTTTTTAGATTTATTCATTAGCAGGTAATCCAATTGGACTACCTGCTTTATGTATATATATCAACAATTTAGTCTAACAGAGCCTAAAACTTTTGTTTTTATTTTCTTATCTTCCATATTTTCTATAACAGCAGTATCGCCATTTTCTGCTCTTTCAATATGATTATATAAAAAAAACATAATCAGAGAGCCAATTCAAGAACTCTTTTAACCCTATCTAGCGTAAGTGTTCCATTTTCCCCTAGCTTGATTTGAAGAGCTTCTAATGGTTCTAGAGTTTCAATCACTTTAGGGACATTTTCTTTACCTAATCCATAGCTCGAAAGGCGAGTTGGCACACCAACCCTTTCAAAAAAATCTCTGGTTTTGTTGATCGCAATAGAAATCATCTCATCTTCTGATTCACCCTTGATTCCCCATACACGTTCAGCATATTGTAACAGTTTATCACGCTTCTCCATTTTCTGCACTTCAAGCATTGCTGGAAGAACAATCGCTAAAGTTTGTCCATGATCTAAGCCATATAATGCTGTAATTCCATGACCAACCATATGTGTAGACCAATCCTGTGGAACGCCAGAACCAATCAGACCATTCATTGCCATTGTTGAAGCCCACATTAGATTTGAACGAAGGTCATAATCATTAGGATTTTCAAAAGCCTTTGGGCCTTCTTCAATTAAAGTTAGCAAGAGTCCTTCCGCAAGTCGATCCTGAATTTTGGCGTTAACTGGATACGTCAGGTATTGTTCCATCACATGCACAAAAGTATCAATGATGCCGTTGCTGACTTGTTTCACTGGAACACTGTATGTATAAAGGGGATCAAGCACAGAAAATTTCGGAAAAATTGCTGAACTACGGAAAGGAATTTTAGCTCCTTCAGACTTAATTGAAATGACAGCTTCACCATCCATTTCAGAACCTGTTCCAGACAATGTTAGTATGGTTCCAATAGGAAGAGCTGTTGTTACAGGTAATTGTTTAATTAATATATCGTATGGTTCTCCCCTATTAAATAGCGTTGCAGCCGCTACAAATTTTGTTCCATCAATAACTGATCCTCCACCAACCGCAAGCAAGAAATCATATTTTTCTTTTTTAATTTTCGCTACAGCCTTCATCAACGTTTCATAAGTAGGATTCGGTTCAATTCCAGCAAATTCGCTAATTTCGTAATCTTTCAAAACATTTTTTACTTCATCAAGGAGACCAATCTTTTTTATACTCCCTCCACCATATAATATTAGCACTTTTGAACCTACTGGTATTTCCTTAGAGAGATTTTTTACCTGTCCTTTTCCAAATAGGATTTTGGTTGGGTTAACAAGTTCAAAATATATATACAATTTTTGGGGATGTAGGCAGTGGAATTTTGAAATTTTCTATAAAACAAAAATGTGGTGAAATTCACCACATATTACTGAACTTTTTTATTCCCTATTTTCTTCAAAAATTAATGTCCTTTCATCCTCCGAGATAAACAACGGAGTTTTTCAAGCATTTTCTATAAATAATTACTTGCGAACATATTCTAGTTGTCTTTCTGCTAAATAATTATTTATTTTTTTATTCCACTTTCTATATAAATCAGGTTTTTCCTCTTTAACTACAGATAAAAAAGAATCAAGTACACCAAGTTTGTTAAGACCCTTAGATAAATGTCTAGGAAAATCTCTTTCTTTAGAATAAAATTTTTTAGGGTCTATTGCCATTATAGAACCATCCGGTTGAATCATAATATCTTTACATCTTATATCTTCTTTTAAAAAATTCAACTTGTTAAACTCTTCAAACAAATTAAGTATTTTGATTGATACTTCTCTATTCAGACCATTTAATTTTATATAATTAGTTAGCGTTATTCCATCAACATAGTCTCTTATCATATAGTTTCCTAGCATACAATAAACTCGAGGAAAATATTTATTCTTGCTTATTTTCTTAAGTATTAAGTACTCTTTTCTACAGCTTTCAGGGTCAAAGCAAATTTTAATTACTTTTCCATCAGGAAGGAGATAAACTACACCATTATGACCTTTACCAAGAAATTTGCAGTCTAATAGATTAATATCAAAGTTTTTAATATACTTTTCATATATTTCCTTATTCATCTTAACTCCTTTCATAAAAATATTTTACCTATATTAAGACAAATATAGGTCATGTTATTTTATAATATGACCTATGCTGGTATATTGCTACTTAGATTTATTTGTTAGAGCTAACTTAAGAATTTTATTTTTTTAAATTAACAGAATATAATAATAACAATAATAATATAATAAAAAACAATATAAATTTATTGTAAAACGATAAATCATGTGATAAAATCATGTTGTCATTAAATAAGTGAGGTGTTTTAAATGAATGTTAAACGAGGTTCAACCACCTTCTTAAAGGTAAGTATTTTTCTGGCTGGAATTGCAGTACTTGCTTTATGTATATTTTTAGTGCCCCATATGGCGAATTTCGCAGCAAAATTGTATCCAAATATTGCCCCAATGAAATATCTCGTTTTCATCGTGATGTATGGAGCGGCTGTGCCTTTTTACTTTGCTCTCTATCAGGCTTTCAATCTTTTACGGTACATTGACGAGAACACAGCGTTTTCGGAATTATCTGTAAAGGCGTTAAAGAACATAAAGTGCTGTGCGATTACAATCAGTGGTTTGTATGTATTAGGTTTGCCACTCTTTCGTTTTATAGCGAAGAAAGTTGACCCTCCTATTGCATTAATGGGACTCATCATCATTTTTGCTTCGTTGGTTATCGCCGTTTTTGCTGCTATCCTCCAACGGCTTCTACAAGAAGCGATTAACATAAAATCAGAAAATGATTTGACGGTCTGAGGTGTAGGATATGTCAATTATTATTAATATTGATGTGATGTTAGCAAAACGAAAAATGAGCGTAACGGAGCTTTCGGAGAGAGTTGGAATTACTATGGCGAATCTTTCTATTCTGAAAAATGGGAAAGCAAAAGCGGTTCGTTTTTCAACATTAGAAGCGATATGTAAGACTTTGGATTGTCAGCCAGGTGATATTTTGGAGTACAAAAGCGACGAAGACTCTCAATAAAAACATACATCAAATCTATTTAACTAACGGTAGTGAACTACTCTTTTGTATTTTGGGAAGCACTTTTCTTGTGTTATTAAAGACTCCAGTATTTAAATCTGCTAAATTTGCATTATAAAGAATGCTTAATTATAAGAGTATTTTTTGAATTAATAAAAGAGACTGCCAACATAACAGTCTCTTTTAAAATGTTAATTAAATTTATGACTATTTTGAAGACTAATATTTTGTATATTATCTTCGCTTTTAATTTGAGTTATTATTACAGCCACAAGCATTAGGACACATCCGATAATTTCTTTCATAGTCATTGTTTCTCCTAAGAAAATAGTTCCACTGATAACAGCAAATAATGATTCCATGCTCAATATAATGGCAGCTATTGTAGGGTCAGTTGATTTTTGTCCAATAATTTGAAATGTATAGGCTACACCAACTACCATAATTGCAGTATATAATATTGGTCCTGCGCATGCAATTATGGTTTCAAGTTTAGGAGTTTCAAATATTAAAGCTGCTATAGCTGAAAAAACACCTGCTGTTAAAAACTGAACAAAAGATAATTTCAATCCATCTGTTTTATCTACATAAGCATCTACCACTAATATTTGTGCTGCCCAGAAAATAGTTCCTGTCAGTACAATAGCATCCCCTTTTTGTATAATGAATCCCTCTTTAATACATAATAAGTATAAACCTACTGTTGCAATAGCAACGCCAAACCATACCACTTTACTCACTTTCTTATGCAAAAACAGTCCGAAAACTGGAACCAATACTATGTATAAAGCAGTAATGAAACCTGCTTTTCCTGCTGTTGTATAAACAATACCCCATTGTTGTAACCATGCACCTAGAAAAAGTGATGCACCACATAGGATTCCTCCTATAATCAACTCCTTATTGTTATAGGTTGTTTCCTTTTTCTTATCCAAATTTTCATCAGTTCTTTTATTTACTCTATCAAAGATTAATATTACAGGAATTAAAATAACTGCTCCCAATAAAAATCTTGATGCACCAAAAGTAAGTGGTTCAACATAATTCATTCCAAGTTTTTGCGATACAAAGGAAGTTCCCCAGATAATAGCCGTTATAATTAGCAATATTAATCCTGTAAAATTTTTCATATCACATTCTCCTTTCTACTACAAATTAAATATACTTGTTCAGTATCCTTCTGATTTAGAGCTTTAACTTTAAACAGTTTCACTCCTCCTGATTTTTAATATTATAGGTGTTTTTGCTTATACAGTTCTACATAATTAATTTGAAATATAATCCCTTATAAAATGCCCTTATTACTCTATCTAATGTAATTATAAGACATTTATATTTGTAATAAATTAAATCAAAATGGATTTGTTTTGTAGTTTCCACAAATCATTAATTTTTATATAATTATAATAGCTTATACTACAATTAGACTTTTTAAAGGAGGGATTAATATGTCCATTACTATTTTTGAAGCAATGAAGCTAAATACCTTTATAAAATTCAAGCTCGTTGCAGGTCAAAAAGGTCTAGAAAACAGGATAACTGTAGCTGGTATATTAGATTATGAATTCGATGCAGAAAAAGAGGAACAGTTCTATAAGGGACAATTTTTAAAAGACCAATTCGTTATATCAAGCCTTCTTTTTGCAAAGAATAATCCGGACAGAATTCTTATAGCTTTAAAGTATTTAGTACAGGATGGAGTTAGTGGTCTTGCAATTAAGAATATATACTATGATAACCTACCTCAAGAAGTAATTGAGTTTGCAAATGATAATTCATTTCCTATTTTTATCTTCGACAATAGCGTATTCTTTGAAGATATTATTACTGAGATAATGGACAGAGTACGATTTGCCCAAAACTACGAGTTGATGGAATCAAAGATAGGATTTATTATAAAAAAGAATATAAGTAAGGCAACAATAAGGGAACTTTCACTTGAAATAAACAATTATTTTAAAGAATATTTTTTTGTGATATATTGCAAGGAAAAAAAGTATCTTGGTGACGATAGACTCATTTCAATACTGGACAAACTTAAGTTTAATAGATATATAAAAAATGATACATCTTTCCTTAAATATAAAGGCGGCCTTCTAATTATATCTACCTATGAACGACTCGAAGAAAGCAATCTAAAAGACACTGTTTATAATTTTATTAACCTTATTGGATTAAATAGAACCGACTATTTTATTGGTATAAGCGACCATCATCATACTTTAGAGGAAATGGATAAAGGTATAAACGAAAGCATTTTTGCGGCAGAGGTTAGCAGCATAGCACCGGTAACTTTGCATTTTTATAAGGATATAGGCATTTATAAGATTCTGCTTCCATATACTCAAGATTCTTGGCTTCAGAATTTCTATGACGAAATAATTTTGCCTATAAAAAAATATGATGAGAGATATCATACAGAAATGTTCCATACTGCAGTAAAGTATATCGAAAATGACGGAATTAAAAAGGCTACTGCAGATTCGCTTTTTATTCATGAAAATACTGTACGTTATAGGATAAATAAAATCAAAGAAATACTTGGTATGAAAGATCTAGAGGGAAGCTTTTATGAACAGCTTTCCGCAGCGATAAAACTATATAATGTATACGGGAATAACTATTGAAAATTCATAAAAACAATAATCAAGCAATATAGCTATTAGAAAAATGATAATCTAAGAGTCTTCGTTATACCCATTACGGTGAATAGCATCATAAATGCCAATTAATTTTGGACTATGTTTTATTGATTACAATAATTGAAGGACGATTAGTTAGATAGTAATAGAATTAAGTTATTTGTAGTTAATCAAAATATGTGTTCTAATATATCAATATTATTAATACGGAATATTCTTATTTTGTGAAGTATTAATAAGTTATACACAGCAATTTTTCTGTGTATAACTACATCAACATAGATTATATGTAGTCTATGTATAAAGTAAGTAAAATAAATGGGTGTATAGAGATATACACTAGATATCCAAAGGAGTGCCCCTCATGAAAATGCTACTATTTAAAATGGAAATAATAGATGCTCTAAATAATAATTATAAAATCAAGATAAGTAATGATATAGAGGATACGTTTATAGAATTTGACCCTTATAAAAAAGAGCTGAATTTTATTCATAATAGTAACTTAACTGATTGTCTTAAGGCTAACGAATATCAACTTAGAAAAATGCTTCACAATAAGCGTATAGATACTTATTATGTGGGTTTCAATGTCAAACTTATTTTAAGATATCATAAAGATGTAGCAGCTTTTAATGATAGAAGTAAGATAGTAGTTTTAGACAAACGAAACAATAATAATGATAGTTATGTTATAGATGAAGATAAAGGCGAAGAAAAAACTTATAAGATATTTTCAGATGCTTGCTATTTTGAAAATAAAAAGTATGGTGGTTTTGCTTTTATAATAGAGGATTTAGAAGGAAATTATAAGCTATACACAGAAAAAGTTCAGGAAACAGGCAGCAGCCAAGCTGAACTTATAGCAGTTATAAAAGCTATTCAATTACTAAAGAATATCGAAAAAATAAGAATAGTAACTGATAGCCAATATGTAAGAAAAGGCCTAACAGAATGGATTCCTTGCTGGAAATTAAATGATTTTAAAACCATAAATGGCGAGTCTGTTAAAAATATTGAGAACTGGCTTCTCTTTGATACCGTCTGTAATGGGAAATATATTGAATTTCAATGGGTAAAAGGACACTCCAATCATTTTGAAAACTCTCTTTGTGATATGTATGCAAGAGATGCAGCTGAGAATTGAAAAAACTTCTTAGGCATTTTACGTTAGAAATTTCAAGCCAATGCTTAGTTGTTAAGCATTGGCTTTATACCTATTTTATATGTATTTGCAACCTTCCTTCTGTATACTTTTCAGCATCACGAAAAACCTCTAATGTGCTTTCTGCATAGTCCTCCAAAAGCTTTCTACTAATTTGGAAATCTACCCATTCAATTGTAATCGGTAGTTTTACATCTGTAGTTAAGCAATCCCAGAGCGCATCTAAGTTTTCTCCATAATAAGCAGGAAGCTTTAGCTCTCTCTTCAAATTTTCATGTAAAGTCTCTTTATCTGTAAATTTACTTCCTTCCAAAATTACTTTATTCAAAGTATCCACCTCATTTTAAAAATTATTTTCCATTATATAAGAGCTTGAATGTCTTATAATGGTCTGAAGTTGAATAAATCAATCCATCATTAGAATAAAGTATTCTGTCAGCTCCTCTTTTCCCTCCATTATAATTGATATCACACTCACGCCAAACTCTTTTAGGAGCATCTGGTAATGATTTTTCTGCATTCGTAAAAATATCTCCACCTATGCTTTTACCAGGTGCCACTTGGTCAAGGTCTTTACCGGGAGTCCATCCAAGCTTTGCTGCCTGTTCTTTGGTTATAAAGTTATCAGGAAGGCGTCCATTTTTATGAATATAATCAGCTACCCCTTGAAAATCGTTAATTATTTTTTTATTTTTTACAGCTTCATTTTTTGTAGAATCTGTTTTTACATTTTCTGTTTTTATATTTTGTTTTTCTTTCACAATATTTTTATTTGTTGATGAACATCCTAATAAACTTATTGTAATAAACAAGGAAAGAAAAACAAAACAAATTTTTTGCATAAAATTATTTTTCATACCTTTTCACACCTTCTTAATCAATGGGATATTTTATTGCATTTTTCACAGTTTTATCTTCAACAGCCTTGGTTAAATCAATTTGAAAATGTTCACAAATTCTTATCAAATACCAAAACACATCTGCAATTTCTTCTTTTAAATGTTGAAATTCATTAGCATTATCTTTTACGTTATCGGCTTTATCTGAATGTAACCACTGAAAAATTTCCATAAGTTCAGAGGCTTCAATTGATAAAGCCATAACTAAATCTTTAGCATTTTCTCCTTTGTCCCAGCCACGCTCTTTTGAAAATGAAACAATTTTCTTCCTTATCTCATCTATTGTCATTTGTGTATCATCCATTTTATTTCCCCCTTAGTCTACATATCTTTTTTCTTGTCACTGAACTTTTTCAGTTCCTATTTGTTTCATTAATTCTAAAATTTTATTTTCATCTAACTTTGTATATTTCTTAATTTTTTCCATAGGCTCTCCATCTTTAATCATCTCTGTTGCTGTTTCAATTTTTTCCTCAATCTTACCTTGTATCTTTCCTCTCTCTATTCCTTTTTCTATTCCTTTTTCTATTCCTCTTTCTTCAACCTTAGGATCATAAAAGCTCCTTACCATTTCCCTAACCTCCTCATCAAAATCTGTATATTTTCCGTACATACTTAAAAAATATGAGTTAA
This sequence comes from Clostridium sp. OS1-26, assembly GCF_030915445.1. Taxonomy (GTDB): domain Bacteria; phylum Bacillota; class Clostridia; order Clostridiales; family Clostridiaceae; genus Clostridium_AM. The sequence continues at coordinate 3,869,707 of NZ_CP133264.1, read as the reverse complement.
TATTTTCTATTGCAGATGTCATTTCATCATAATCTTCCAATGTTATCTTATTACTATTATACGATAAATCTATAGCTTTTAAAGTATCTTCTATAACTATTTTCAATTCATTATACACATCGATCATTTTGCTTTTCTTTTTTTCAAAGGGTAAATTACTAATACTTATTTGATACATTTTCTTTCTTAATCTAAATACTTGCAGTGGCAGCAATAGATACATATTTTCCTTTAATAGTTTATCAATATCATAATTAAAATACTTCAATACTTTACAGCTATATGTAATTATGTCTTGCTTTGGAATCTCTATTTCTAAGTATATGCTGTTAGGTACATTCTTATCTTCTTCTAACACTATAAGATATGGTTCTGGTAATTTTATTCTTAATCTACCTTCCTTTATACTATTATAGTCTGAGATATTTACTGCTCTCTCGAAACCATATCTAAACATTCTTATAACCATACTATTTTCATAAATTGTTTGAAATTCTATTTCATATTCATAAACGTTTTTCTTATCTATAACATTTATATACATATCAGCATAATAGCTTATGTATCGGTTACTTTTCTTTTCAAAATTATTAATTTCCTTATCCCCATAATATAGTTTAGCTTCATAAGATATATCGTCATTATAGGCAGCGTTAAGAAAATCTATAATTGGTGTAGTGTTTTTTAATGTAAATAAACGCTTTAAAATCTTATCCATTTGAATATGATTTTTTCTCTTTTTCTTTCCATAATTATTATTTTCTTCTTTTATTAAAGCTATAGAATAATCCTTTTCAACATATGAATAAACCATACTATATCCCTCCAATACTTATAGATATAGTATGGTTTACTTTACCAGTAATTATGCAAACATTTGTTCTTATTTAATGTTATTGTTTTTTATATATTGATCATAAGTATACTCACCAACATCCTTAGCATATTTTAAATCCAATAGCTTCATAAGTTTTGTCACCTGCTCAACAGGTCTCTTATATGAAATACATTTTAATCCTAAATCACGAAAATGTGGTATAGATTTATTCATAGCCTCAACCATATAATCTAGTATTTTCTCATACTCCTCGGAATCTTTGTTAACTGAGTTCTTTGTTGTATTAAAAGGTAACATTCTAGCCTTAGTATCTATTAAGTCTACATATCCTCTAAAAGAAGAGAACCTTTCCTCAAATTCCTCAGTCTTCATTTTATCTCTTATCTTCGAAAGCCCCCAACCTGTTAGCTGTGACTTATCAGCTTTTATAATTACACGATTGTTAAATTTTATATACCATCCAGCTAATTTTTTATTACATTCAGCTTTATATACAGAAATGGAACCTGTAAATCCCTTCTCCTTTATTTTTAGTTCAGCAACTTTTACCTGTTTTTCTTTTGGCAACGGATCAATAACTGAGTTATTTAACGTAATTCTTATGCCATTCTCTAAAGCATCACTATGTTTTTCTCTTATTGATTCTTCAAGCGCTACTATAAAAGTACCTTGGGTAAATTTCCTTATTGTATCCTCTTTAAGATTGGTTACTTTAATGGTTGTCCCAACTGTTTTGTTTTTATTCTCTGTTACCTGCTTGAACTTAATATCCCAATCTTTCTGTTTTTGCCAATCAAACACATCAATTATTACCTTAAAATATTCCTTTTCTGTTGCTGACTCAACTGTTATCATATTTCCTATTTTAAAAGTAGCTCTTTTCATACCAATGCCGAATCTTCCTACCGATTGATCATCATGACTGCTTGTCTTATCATTGCCAAATCTAAATGCAGACTCTGTAGCAGTATCTATACTAATGCCTCCACAGTTATCATTTATTACAAATTTGCTTTTATCAATTGTTATTTTAATTTCAAAATTTGTTAAATCATTTGTTTTTCTAGTTTTCTTAGCTGCATCAATTGAGTTATCCACTAAATCTAAAATTGCATCTTTAAAATCGATATCTCTTGTCAGTATGTTAATGAAAATGTCTTTATATGGCTCCATAGAAATTAAATTATTACTTATTTTTATCATCTCTAATATTATTGATATCAATATAATACTATTCATAAATATTACAAATCATTACAATATTTTTACTTAGGTAGCTAAACAACACTATTTCATATGGTCTTTTGATCCTTAACTATTTTACTTAGAACCTGATTTAGCACTCCTATTTATCTGCAAATCCAGTATATCTCATATTATTTCATCTGGAATCTCTAAAATATTTTTTCCTAATATGTGAAAAAAGTTCATATTCTCCTACCTTCTAATCGATTATTTTTAATGTTAAAGAGCTTTTATATATAGCTAGATGAGAATAAAAGTCCCTCCAGATTATATTTATACTGAAGGGACTGATATGAAACTACTATAATTAAATATTCAACACCTCAATTAGTTTCTCTTTAAGCTTCTTTTCTTCCTCACTTCCATTGGTAGGTAATCTTAATATTGGTATATTGTATTTCGCTAAAATTCTATCTTTCATCTTATCTCGTTTTAATTGCTCTGGATTATTCAAATGAAAGGAGTATCCATCTACCTCTACTACTAAAACAGGCATTTTGTCTATATTTCTAAATATAAAAAAATCAGCATGAGTTAATGGATTTGTTACATATTTTAATTCTTTTTCATCTAATTTCGAAGTATCACGAATAAGCATATTAAGTTGGTAGTGTAAAACCTTACCTAATGACTTGAATTCTTCATAAGTTAATACTTTTTCTATTAACGAATTCATTAAATTTTCAGAATTATACTTAGAAACCTTTTTATTCTTTTTAATAAACTCCAACAATTGCTCTGAATATGAACTATATAGCAAGTCAAATATAGAATATATACTACTATTTATGATTTCCAGGTTGTTATATTGTATATATCTAATTAAATCTCCAATATTGCTGCTATTTAATAATTTCTCATTATCAGAAACAACGATAATTAATTTATTCTCCGCTCTTGATATAGCTACATTTAAAAGATTAGCATTATTCATAAAATCATTTGCTTCATTTGAAACCGTTGAAAGGATCATAATTTCTTTTTCCCTTCCTTGATATTTATGTACTGTATCAATTTCAATATTTTCATTACTAATCACATCTTTTAATTCCTTTATCTGATTTCTATAAGGTGACGCTATTCCTACAGATTTATTTTCTTTTAATTTTGGAATTATTTCTTTTAATATTACATCTATTTGTCTTTGATTATAGTGATTTCTTTCATGATTACCTTTTACTGTTTTATACGCTTCTAAAGGTTTATCACAGGAACTTTCATCCGTTAAAATAATCAGTTGATCATCATAAAATTTCTTATTGCAAAAATCTATTATTTTAGGATGACATCTATAGTGCTCCCTAAGTAATGTCTTGGGTACCTCACTATATAGCGTGCTTATTGAAGATAACAGACTATTCTCTGAATATTTATAGGCTTCATTTAACTTATATCTATCATAAATACTATTACTAATATTTTTATTTTCTTTAGTAACTACATTAGGCAACTGTTTTAAATCTCCTACAATAACAACATTTTTAGCACAGGAAAAAGCCAAAGCCCCAGTAACAATATCAACCTGGGAAGCTTCATCTATGATAACATAGTCAAACAAATAATTCTTACTTGCACATTTTCTTAAAGAATGAGTTGTACTAAGTATTATAGGATATTCGTTAATGAAATCACCAAAATTCTTCCATAATGCATTTTCATCAAAAATCGTTCTATTTTTACTTTTATTAAATCTTTTATATAATGTATGCTTTAGCAGAGCCATAGAATTTTCACTATATTTTTTCATTTCATCATCAAAGCTATATTTATCTAATACGCTTTCTAAGGTTTGAATTTCTTTATTTAATTCTTCTAATTTTAATTTATAATACAATTTTTTAAGATATTTTTCTATAATTTCTGGGGAATTGTCATAAAACCTAAAATTCCAAATCCTATGGGTAAATAAAAGTTTAATTTTATATATAAGTTTTACATACTGATGCTTTTCTAAAATCATATTATATTGCAGTAATAGTGATATTATTTTTTCTGAACTCAATCTTAGTAGCGAACGTGATAATTGAATTTTATCTTCATTACTGTAGATTTTAAAATACTCTCTTTCAGTAATTAAATTTGATTTTTCTATTTTTAAAGCAGCTAATTTATTCTTTTTCTCTAGCATATCTTCCAACATTTTTTGAGAATTCATCAAATCCGCTTTTATTTTTTGGCTCTTTTCGTAAATATTGTGGGTAAAAGATTTGATTTTTTTAACTCAAACTGTATATAATATAGAAATTGCAATACAAAAGGTATTTTATGTAAATATAATTAGAAAGTCGCAATATTGAATATATTGCAGATTTTAAGGAGGCATATTAAATGAAAAAAGATATAAAAAAAATGATTGAAGTATCTGAAAAGTTAGGTTGGTCGGTAAAAATAGACGGAAATTACCTTACTTTCAGCAAATTTTCACCAGCAAATCAGGATTTCAACATAGAAATAACAGCAGATAATTTAGAAGAAGCAGTTGAGAAAATCCAAGAAAGATGTGATAATTTTGATTGTTCAGAAGAAACGTATTTATGGTTGGATAATACAGGGCATGGAACAAACGGAGCACCATATGATATGAAAGGTTTGTATGAAGATATGGAATCTTGTTTAGAAATGATGACAGAGTTACATGATGAATTGAAAAAAATTAATCAATAATGAAGTTAGTAAATTTGAAAATTGATACCAGCTTAAAGACACCTTTCACCGAGGTGTCTTTTGTTTGCAAATTATATTGCTTTAACAGGGCGTAAATCTCTTATTATTGTTGATTTATTCATAGCAAGTACATTTGTAAGTAAGGATTTCTTTAACTCAACTTTGTCAAGAGATTTATTTAATTCAAGAAACCTATGCCAAAATAAATAGTTATCCATGAATTTAGTGGATACGCCATTAAAGTGAAGGTTAATCCATTCTTTCAGTTTCTTATGATAAGCATTAACGTGTTGTATATGGTATAGTTTTTCAATGACATATTTTTTCTTGTGAGCGTTATATGCTCTAATCCCTTCAATTTTGCAAATGCTATATAATTTTTAGCAGAATCACTAACTAATAACGATTTAGGAGATATGTAGTTCCCCATAACATCATCTATTTGAGTAGCATTAATACGCACCATACCTGCATTTCTGCTAATTAAGTGACCATTTCTATCCATAGCAACTAAAATACAAACCTGTTCATGGCTTATACCTCTATATTTAGACTTTCCACCTCTTTTATTTGCTTTACGAGTTTTACATTGGTTTTTCCATTTATTGGACTCAATAAAGAAGGTTTCATCCGACTCAATAATGCCTGATAATTGTTCTATGTCCATTGAACGCAATGAATTAAGCACTTTATGTCGCCAGTAAAATGCTGTTGAAAGACTAATATTAAGAGCCTTTGCTGTTTTGGTCAGAGTTGTTCCTTCGGCTACAAATTGAATGTATTTTGCCCATTTTTGAGGGTGGTGAGTTCCTGCCATTGGACTACAAGAAATATCATTAAAGGTTTTACCACAATCTTTACATTTATACCGTTGTCTGCTACGGTATTTTCCATGACCTATAATATGTTCACTTTTACAATGAGGACAGAATGTGCCTTTTGAGAAACGAGTTTCTCTGATGGTTTCTATGTAGTCACTAACCTTATCAGAACTATTTTTAACAAGAGGATATATCAGATTAAAAAATATATTTTGACCAACGGGTGACATCTTTTGAAATTCATCAAATAAGGCAGTTATATCCACAAAAACACTCTCCTCACAAATATAGTAGGTCTATTATATCACATAGAATAATCACCCACAATATTTACGAAAAGAGCGTATTTTTTCTAATTCTTCGCTATCTAATCTATAACTGCCCATATTAGGATATTGATTATTTTGAGATTGAAAGAAATCTTTTCTATTATCCTTATTACCTAAATATGCTGCTATAAAGTCAACATTATATTTCTTAAGTTTTTCAAAAACATTCAAAGTAGCAGAATTATTATTTGAAACAACTGCCACTGTTTTATTATCTATAATGGCATTTGCAATAATGTTTAGTATGGTCTGAGTTTTTCCAGTTCCCGGTGGCCCTTCAATAATACTAATTTGATTATTCAAAGCTTTTTCTGCAGCTTCTTTTTGACTTATATTAAATCCAAAAGGAAATATTATTTGTCTATTATTTTTAAAATGTCTTATTGTTTTTGGATTCAAATAGTTAGCTAAAACACTGGTTGGACTAATGGTAGTCATAGCTTCAAACTGTTTATTAATAAAATCATTATCATTTTCAAAATCAATATTACTTGCAAGCTCCTTTAAATATGTAAAGCAATTCTTAGAGGTTGAATTTTCTAAAGCATTCTTCTTTTCAAGAAAATTATTTAAAATCCTTGATGCTTTTTCATAAGCAGTTAATTCTCCAATCTCAAATTCATCCTTATATTTTTCAATATATGAGACAAATATTTTATCAACTAGATCATCAGGAGTTTTAATTTTAGCATAACTTGCAACATACCTTATAGCTTGAAACTCAAAAGCTTCTTTTCTTTGTATAATATCTGCAACATCTCTTTTAATTTCAATTAATACAATATTGCCACTTTCGTCTACTGCAGTTAAATCACTTCTACCATTTTCTTTGTTTACAACTTGCTTTCCAACTACAAGAAGAGTTTCATCTTCAAATATAACTTCTATGTTTCTTCTTAAAAATTCTTCTATATGCTCCTCTCTTAAGTTTAAGGATTTAAAGTTTATATTTTCTATTTCAATGTCTTCAATTTCTATAGAATCTTTTATTTTTACTGGAATTAACATATGATTTACCTAACTAATTGTTTTTTATATTTATGATTATAACCTTTGGAAATATTTTCATACTGATATAGTTATATTCTAAAATATATTTATTCTAGATTTTTATGGTGTTTCCCTTTTTTATTTTTGAGTAACTTAAAGTGCTAGATGAATAAACATCTAGCACTATTTCCAATAATATAATTTCCATTTTTTACACCTCTGGGGTCCTTGGCGGACCCTTGGGTGCCCCTTGCTAAGGTTTAAAAGTTGGGACATCTCAACCTTCAGAAAGGAGCTGACGGCTACTTTTAATAACTTCTTTTACTTTTTCTATGCTTTTTTGTTTACAATACTTTTTGTAGCATCTAATTTTTTATTGGCATACAAAACAACATCTTTTATAACGAGTTTTTGAATAGCAGAGATAAAGGTTTCCATTATTGCATAATATGGTTGTTTGTTTTTGCGGGTAGTAAAACTTTGTCTGTTTGTATTTTTTTATTACTTATACTATCACCCCAAGAATATTTATGTCCCAAACTTTTATTAATACAAGTTACTAAGTATAATTGATTTAATTTACTTTTTTCTTTTTCATTTTTTAAAGATAAAATCAAATTATGACTGTCGTTTGAATAAAAATCTTTTTCTTGGTATGTAACAACAAAAGTTTTTCCACCAATAAAAATACAATTTCCTTTATCAAGATATGTTTCATCATAAGAAATATATGAACTTACTGCATTATTTTCACTACTTGCACACAAGTAAGGAGTTTCTCCACTATTTTCAACAATATCTCTAGATAAAATATTTCCAGAGTTTTTTACATTAAACAAATCTACAACGTTAAACTTTTCAAATTTCACATTTTCAAAATCATCTAAAACCTTTTGTTCTTCAGCTGTTAAAGAATAATCTTTTAGTCCAGTAGCTGATAAATACGCTTCCAGCTCCGCTATACGCTCCGCTTCTAGCTCCACTATAAAACTCTCCATAAATTCAAAATCTATTTTACTATTTTTTGTAGGGAGGGTTATAACTGCATTTTTTAATTCAATTTTTGTCGCTTTTTTATTATAAGAATATTTGCTTTTAATAACTTTATCAATTGAAGCAATAATAAACATTTGATTTATTTTATTTAATTTTTCACTTTGCAATACACTTGTTGCACCGTGTCCATCTTTTAAATAAAAAGGTGTTTCTAGATATACAATATTTTGATTGTTTGAATGTATTAAAATTGTTGGCTTTCCATTTTTATTATTCAAAACCTTATTTGTTAACTGATGATATGAAATTATTCCATTATTTATGGTGGCTTGCCCGTAAAAAGGATATAGGCTTTCTGTATCATCTTTTAATTCTTCAAGTTTTAGAGGGTCAATTTCTTTTTGTGATTGCCATTGTAATACGTCTTCAATTCTATACTCGCCCCACTCAACATTTTGCAGTTTCTTGTTAAGTGGGGCATCTATTTTCCCAGGCTTTGATCCTCTTTGTTTTGCTGTTTCAAGATATTAGAAACCTCCCAAGCCAAATAGTCACTTACAGTTTTTTTAAAATCTTGCAATGTTGGTCTAGTGTCTATAGGTACTGTTTGATTCCAGTCAGTTCCATTTTGGGGGTCTATGGTGTTTTCATAATATTCTTTATCAGTAAAAATATTGAGTTTACTTTTCCCAAAACGTACTAAGTTTACTAATTCTTCATATCGTTCTTTTGCATGGTCTGTATCTTTTAGATTATTACTTGATTTTTTACGATTAGTTCTAGTATATCCATCATTAGAAAAATCAATAAACTTCACCATTTCATCTTTATGATGTTTTTCGTTTACTTTAAAAACATATATATTAGTTTGTACGCTTGATTTACCGATAAAGATATCCACCGGCATTTTAATACTTGCTAAAAGTGTGTGTTTTTCTAAAATTCTCTTGTTGTATTCTTTGGCTTTTCCTGAACCTGCTGAGTTTTGGATAATAATAGCAGCATAGCCTTTATTCATCATTCCAAGGGCTTTTTCTACAAAGTTCATACCATTGCCATTAGCAGAATACGGAGGGTTTAGAACAAAAGCATCAGCAGGGAATTTGCTGTCTATTTTACCAAAACCGTAATTTCCATCAAAATCTTTTAAAGAGTCTTTATTTAAAATATTCGAGCTTCCATCACCCATCAAAATCATATTTAGAATTGCCAACATATACACGCTTGAAAGCAACTCTAAACCTAGCAATTGTTCAGCTTTTATTCTAATCTCTTTTTGAGTAAGTTCTTCAGGTGAAGTAATTGTGTTTTTGGCATCAATGAGCATTTCATTCATAGCAGCAACCAACAATCCAGCAGATCCTGTAGCAAAATCCCACACATAAGAATCTTTGTTTACTCGTGCTAATTTCACCAAAAGAGTAGCAACATAAGATGGGGTAAGCACTACATCGTTAAGTTTGTCTTGCGAAAAACCGAGCCATCCATACATTTCATTAAAAAGTTTCCCTGTGAAATCAGTTGTTAAACCTATTTTATAATATATTCCCAAATCATCTACAATTTTAGTAAAAACCCTTTTTAGTTGGCTTTCACCATTTTCAACTTTGTTGATATTATCAGTTAAAAGTGTATTTTGTAAAGTTCTTACAATCAGTTCTTTTTTTGTTTTGGTAGTTCTTTTTTATCCAAAAAAGCTTCTATTTTTCTTACTATTATTTCGCCGTCAGTACTTCCTTTTTCAGTAGAAGATTTTAGGTCAGATTTTTCGAGTGGTTTAACATTTCCGGGTATTCCAATTGTTGCAATAATAGAAGCAGCAACGAGATAAACACGGTCATTTTCACCTAAACCTTTTTCATTTTGATAAATATCGTTATTGAGCTTTACTAAACTAGCATCAATCTCTTTTTCACGTTGTTCTTTTAGTTTGTCAATTTCCTCTTGTGATAAATGTAAAGTTTTTACTTTTTCAATAAACTTATCAAAATACTTAGGTTCTAAAAAAGAAAAATCTGTAAATTTTCCAACTTTTTGCCCTACACCAAAATTACTCTTTGAAACATAGTAAACTCCTATTTCGTGTCTGATTTTTCCAGTTTCATCTTTGTGTCCCGTCATACCAATGGCAATAATATCAGTATAACTAGTATGATGTAGCAAAGCATTTGCATAATGCACTGCTCCGTTTACTGCAAAAGAATTTATATTTTTAAAATGTGGCTCATTTTTTTTGGTTCTATTTTCAACTTGTCCATTATCATCAAGTTTTACAAGTTTATCTTCGTAGCCCTTATACTCAATAAGAACAGGATAAAAATCTAAATTTTTGTCTTGTAATAGTAATTTTGCATCTGGACGATTTGCACCTGCTCCACCATTTTTAGTAAAGTAATCAGAAAGTGCTTTGTCTATTTCAGTATTTAAAGATTCCTGTTCTAATTTATAATCTAATTTGTAAGATTTAAGCCAACTGTTCGCTAAATCTGCAATATTGGGTTCTATTGATTTTACCATTTACTTACAACCTCCTGTTGTTTATGTCTTCTGTCATAAATTCTAATATTTCATCCACTCCACAATTAAGTACATTACAGATTTTCTCTATACTTTCAAGTGAAACATATCTATTTCTTTTTAAGCGTGTAATAATGTTTGCACTAAAATCCGCCTTTTCAGCAAGTTCAGCATTTGTCATTTCCTTATCTATAAGCAATTTGAACAGTTTATTGTAGCTGACAGCCATTGCTGAATCCTCCTTTTATTACATTCTATACAATATGTTATCACGAATACGTGAATAATTCAATTTACATATGAATATCATGGCAAATAAAAAAACGTAGCCGTTTTCTTGCTGCTACATTTCTCACATGACATATTTTTATTTCTTTCAAACAAACACCAAATGTTTTACACACCCCTTGAAGATGCCCTAGTTTAGCCTATCGTACCATATCAGTGTTTATGTTTTCAAAATAGACTGCTATTCCTTTTTCTCTCAGCATCCTAATAAGTAAGTCATTATGGGCTACATATACTACAACACCATACTCCTTACAAATCGGAAGTAGTAATTCTGAAATATAGAAAGCTTCTTCTAGGTCATTTGCAGAATGAATAATTAAACTGTCAATTCCCATTCTGGTTGATCCGCAATGATTCGTCTGATATTTTTTCGAATCTGTACACCAGCACGGGTTCCTTTAGTAACATGGGCATATCCTACAACATGAATTTTTCCCGGCGTTCCAAAGTATCGACTCGGTTGATTTGGATTTATAGCTAGTATAATAGTTACTTGTTTTGGCTTCAAGACGAATTCTCCTTTCTATCTATAGTTTCGGTACTGTTATATTCGCTCTGAATTCCACAAATAACAAGTCATTTCAAGCCTACAAACAAGTTATTTTTCAATCAGAAATAAAGCCTTAACTTTAAAGTATTTCCGCTAAAAAGTGCACCCCCCAACTCAAAAATGCACACCCCCTTACCCACTTTTGCACCCCCCGGTGCATTTTTTATTATTTAATATTACTTTTAATGAAATAATTTTGGAACTGTCCAGGTTTTGTAGACACAAAGTTAAGTAAATTTTATGAATTCAATTCTTCGAATTGGGATGGAGAGAGATATCCCAATGAAGAATGCATTCTCTTAGTATTATAATATATCTCAATATATTTAAAGATTTCTTTTTTGGCTTGTTCAGGTGATTCGTAATGAGCATCCTGAATAAGCTCTCTCTTTATAGTTCTATAGAAGGATTCCATTACTGCGTTGTCATAAGGATTTCCTTTTCTACTTTGACTATGAACAGCACCATATTTCTTCAATAATGCTTGAAACCGTCCCCCTGTAAACTGGGAACCCTGATCTGTATGTACAATTAGGCGATTTTCAGGATGCTCTTTTCCATATGCCTGCATAAATGCACCCATTACAAGAGTGTCTTTCATTCGATTATCCATAGACCATCCAACAACTTTCCTTGAATATATATCTATAAACACTGCAAGATATAAAGTACCTTTTTTCGTTGGGATATAAGTAATGTCACCAACCCAGATTTTATTTCTGCCATCGGATTCAAAGATTTGGTTTAATAAATTTGGTCTTTCAACAGCATTTACTTTTTGATTATAATGTTTATAGCGATAGCGACTTCCTTTAGGGAAAAGTTTCATATTTCTCATTAGACGAGATACTCTTTTTCTATTAACAGGAATTCCTCTCTGTTCTAAAACTTTAGCAATTCTTATTGAACCATATCTACCTTTGTTTTCCTCAAAAATTTGTTTTATTTCTTTACTTAACACTTCATTTTGTATATCTCTGCTTGAAGGTTTATGATTTAAATATTTATAATATCCAGCCCGTGATACATTTAATGCCTTGCAAGCCTTCTTGATGTTATGCTTATCATGGTTTTCTTTCAGGTACTGAAATCTTACTTGTTCTTTCGCTTCAAGAAGGCTTGGTATTTTTTTAGTAGTTCTAACTCCTTTTTTAACTCATTATTTTCCTGCCTCAGTTTTTTTATTTCATACTGGCACGAATAGAGCGCAGTTCCATGACCTGGGAATGCACTCTCTCCGTATTCTTCGTATTCACTTATCCACCGATATAAGGAATTATAATGAATAGATAATGCTTTTGCTGCATCAGCAACAGACATCTCATCTTCTTGTACTAACTTAACCGCTGCAATTTTAAATTGTTTATCATAACTTCTTCTCATAAAGCAGACCACCTTTTCACATTTTTCTCTTATCTTGGTGTCTACTTTATTATACCATTTCCAAAACTGTTGTTTTTTCCCTGTCTACTTGACAGGGGGCAGTTCAAAATCAAGGACTTTCTATATGTATCAAAATTATAGTTCTTATTTGTCTAATAACTATAATTTTGATACAATTTAGCGACTTTTTCAAGGTAACGCTTGAGTTTGATTAACGCTAAATTGTATAGGTTATCGCTAAAAGGTGCACTCACCTATACTGATATGTTACCTTGTACTGGGTGGCCCGAGTTTTCATTATTGATGTCAGAGTCCTCGGGAACAGGTCAACCGTTTTTTAGCTCTTTCACGATATGTGGAAACATATCAACCATTTTACTGTTCTCGGGAACATATCAATAGACTTTATTTAATGTGAATCTTATCACATTGACTATACCTTCCCACCATGCTTTAATGCATGTTTCATAAATTGTATTCTCTCTTATGGCTAAATACTTCTGACATTTTTTCTTGATGCGCTTTTATGTCATCAAAATTCCATTCCTGCCCCGCTCCGCGAGCGTTTTGATTGTCTTTGCATTTTTGCATCATGATCATAAACTTGATTGATGCCACACTGACCTGCTTAATTTTTCCGGAAGCATCTAAGTAATGGTCGAGCTTGGTTTTCGGGCTCCAATTTGAACCAGAACTATTCGCCTCGCTACCAATCATGGCGTAGTTACCCAAGCAGTTTATTTGCTCTTCATTCGGCGCACCATTTTCTCCATTAGCGTTGGCTTGCGGGTAGTAATGCTCTAAACTCCTACGCGTTCTCGAAAAATAAAACTGTTCGAATACTTTCAGCCCAAAATCACCACATCCAAGCGTGGCAAAAAATTCAGTTCGTTCTTTACCGCCTTCTTTTGTTCTTTCGCCGCGAAGCTCATTAGCATATTTCTCCCACAGCTTATAATCAAGATAGTTGAAAACAAACAACGGAATACCCTTTGATTTTACCGTCCCATCTCCATAGATAGCAGTAAAATCAAAATCGTCATTGTGTGGCGTAATATCGAGTGCATTGTCACATAGTACAGTGTTATCAAAGCTACCGGGTTTCGGCGTATTGATTTCGTTAAGGTTCTCAGCCACCAAATACACATCTTTGAAGTATTTATCCGCCAACCCCGATAAGAATTCGCAATACTTGTTAATATCTCTGTCGTCAGAACGGAACAGGTACAGCAAGCAATAGAAGAGGTAATTCTTCCTTTGCCTTGCCGTAAATGATACCTCAAACATAGAAAGTATCTGCACCAATTTATGCTGCACATCGCTTTCACCGTCAAGATTTTTCAGATACTCTTTTTTGCCGTCTTTTTGCCAATATTGCAGCTTCCATGGGTTGTTCTCAATAGTGTCATCTTCATTTGAATGATGAACGATATAGTTGTCCAGAAGAAATTTTGCCCTCAACAAGTTGGAGCCGAACGTCTTTACAAACTCCTCATCAACCTGCACCTTATCAAATTCATGAATCAATTCTTTATCGTCGAGATTAAAACTCGTAGGGTCAAAGCTGCTCTCTTCAATACGGGTGAGTTTCAACACAATAAGCAAGAAGTTTGTAAAGTCCATAATTGGCTGGAACGTATCGATTTTGTTCTCTTCGTCCTGCTGTTTATCTGCGCCTTTGTAATTGATAAGGTCGCTGATCTTCAACGTATTGGTGTTATCATCCACCTTCGGTAAATCATCAAAGTTTGAAACCTTAAAATCACATAGATATTTCCCAAAAATTGCGGGTTCACGATATTTTTGTTGTATATAGACATTCATCTCGCTGCAAAATTCCCAGAGGCGATTAAACTTTGCCTTGTTCGCGTTATTCAGTTTTTCGATAAGGCGCGCCTTAATAATTTCATGCTTTTCCAGTTGCTCGCCTCTGGAGTTCATAATTTCAAAGTAGTGGTTTAAGTCTATGTCTTTCGGCACTTGGTAGTGAATTAAGTGAACGCTGTGCTGAAAATAGGTTTTGAACCCATCTTGGCATGTTTTCTGAACTATCTCATTAATGGCGTCCTTGGCATATTTAAAGCCTTTTACGATTCCATAGTCTTTTTCGTCAATCTCAAAACAAGGGATGCTTTGAATGGTGTCGTTCGATTTTTTGCGTGCCCGATAAGTCAGTTTGTTTTGAAGGGAAATTCCCAATGCACCCAGCACGAGATTAATTGTGGTTAGCCGCTGTTGGCCGTCAATCACTTCATAGACTTGGTCTCCTTTATGGAAGGACACCAACGTCCCGATAAAATACGTCTGATTTTTGGCGGTGTACGCATCATAGACATCCTGAATCAGCGCGGAAATCTCATCTTTTTCCCACGCATAGTTTCTCTGGTATATCGGAACTTCATAAGTTGCTTTGTCGCCGTTATAAATTTCGGCGATGGACAGTTCTTTGAGCGGCAGAGTTTTAGTTTTCATTTTCGTCCTCCAAGAATTTGTTTGTTTTGAAATAGTGGAGATAGTTTTGATAAATGCCTTCTTCGTCCTGCTCATCCACATTATCTTTTTTCGCCACTATGTAGCCAATCGGTAACGGATTCATTCTGTCGGAAAGTGCGCTTAAAAGCGAAACCGGTGAATCTGCTTCGGTTATGATTTTATATATGTTGAAAGAATTCTTAACATCGTTGCCCATAATGTAGTTTTGCGCCGACAGCCAACCGATATTATAATACTGTGCCCTAAGTGAATAAGCCCAGACAAAAGCAAACACTACAAATTGGTCTAACATTTCCAAGTCCATTTTTTCAGGTCGTTCGGGGCAGAACCTATCAACATAGAGCAAAATAGCAGTGTCAAACAGCAATCGTGTGATTCGGTTGCCAACACCATTTTTGTATGTTCTCAGGTCAAGTGTTTTTATAATGTCGTTATCATTGATAAAATAGCCCTCATATTTGTCGTTGTTCTGAATGTCTTTAAGTATTTCAAAGTAGTGTTTTGCATAATCAAAAAACGGCTTGCCTGCCACAATTGGCGTGTCCAACTGAAACGGTTTAAGATTCCGTATGCCTGAGACAAAAGGCATTGCGGAATGGTTGACCGTATCGGCATAGGCAAATGCCCCTTTGTAGAATTGAGCGTAAGGGAAGTTGTCCTGCCGGGTGATGCCCTTGAATTTATGTATATTATGCTCGGTGAGTTCCCAAGCCTTGTTGCCTTTTGTCCATTCTTTCACACGATAGAGATAATCACTGAACAGTGCCGAGAGTTCTTTTTGGTCTAAATCCTCCCAACCTTTTACAACCTTCTCGGTTTCCGCTACATCCAAATCGTTCATCTCACGAAGATGATAAGCCTTCAGCAGATCATGGGGGTAAAGCTTTTTGCCACGAGCATTTTGTGAATCAAAGAACTGGAAGGCTTCGGATATGTTTTTTGTAATGACAACGATGAGTTCGCAGTTGTTTTCGATGTAATCCAGCAGTTCTCTTCTATCCCTGTCGTCGATTATATTATTTGCACGTCTTTCCAGTGTGCGGAAGTTGTTGGGTATATTACGAGTATTATGTGGATTATTTGCGAGGGGCTGCTCCAAAAAACTTATTGAATCAGCACCAAGAGCCTTAAGTAGCAACGAAAAGGTAATAGTTCGCTGTTGCCCGTCGACGATGTTATATGTTGATTCTCCCTCTTGGTGGAGGATGAGTGTCCCTACTCGGTAGGTTTCTTTGTTTTCGTTTTTAGCATCAATAATGTCGTCCAGCAGTTGAATTGCATTTTTTGCTGTCCATTTATAGGGACGCTGATAATTCGGTATTACCAAATTAATGTCAGTAATGGGGTTACCGTCTTTATCCTGGGTTATTTTATCGTGCAACAATAAGTCACCGATTTTGGTTATTGCGAGTTTTAAGCAAGTGGTCATATAATCGACTCCTTTTAGAATTAAATACTATATAATTTCGTATCCTCGTCCATCATCATTTTGTAGTGCTACTCCTGTTCCAAGGCCTCAAAAATCAGCTTGAACAAGTTCTTGTATACTTTATAAGCCCTTATTATCGAGCATTTCGAGAATATCACTTGCTGATAAGCCTGTATCCCTAATTACAACATTTACAAAAGATTTAGCTCCCAATCGGCAATTGTAACTTCCAGTTAATATAGCATTACAACCTTCTCTAAGCTGTGCCCACGACTGGCTTTTCTTAGTTCTTATTTGTTTTACAGTATTCCAGACATCATTGTCGCTATCATCATCAGAATTTGCAGAACTATTAATCTGGTTGTTCTGTTCGACCAAGTTATGTCCTTTTTACTTAACAGAATTGGAGGTCTGCCATCTCTAAGCGGATGATGCAACTCAGGATTTTCACCAAGTTCTTCACCTGTAACAATGCATTTATTCACAGCCTTTCTGCAAGTTGTCCGAGAGGTGCCACCAAGAAGGTATCTATCTGTTGATTGTGATTCTGCGGAAACCCATTGTTTAAGCGCATTTAATAGAAGTGAAAACACCCGAAAATCATCTGGTAATAATTCCTTCATATGTGGTGGCAGTGGATTGGCTTCAAGAAACTCCTTTACCGGGCCATCTTCACTAGCCATTTCGATTGCCTTTTGGTTTAAAACACTACCTATTTCATCCAATATATTTGCAAATACATCACGTGGTATTTTGACATTAAGAATATCGAGACCTTGCTCATTTATCAAGCTCTCATAATAATCAATGTATTCGGACATCAAATTCACTTTTTCTGGTTTTGATAAAGCTATTTCACTTTTATATCTTTTATAGGCCATCCCATCACCTTCATTTAACGTATTTGTCTATCAAAGCAAAAATATATGCTGTATTTCTCGACTTTCTACTAGCCTCATGCCTTACTCCTACTTCTCCGTTAACCCAACGATCATAATAGGAATAAACGAGCAAGAAATCTTTCTTTGAGATAGACCTTTGCATCGATAATTCACTGGATGGCACATGTTCGATAGCCTTATCAACATACAATCGACCGTCAATTGATGATGCCTTGTACCATAGCCCAGTGGTAGTTTGTATTTCTTCCCCTGAAACAGTAAGCACTTCTATAATTCTGTTCCACAAAGCTTCTCCACTCATTATTTTATACCTCCATTAATTTTAGATAGTTTCCCGAAAGCGCTTCGAACATGTCTGGATAATGTCCACAAGAATTACTCGTGCGCGGGAACATGTCCACGAAGCACGGCGCTGTTATTTTTTGCCGCCTTTCCAGTAATGTTTTCTATTTAAAAACTGCCGCAGCCCATCTGATAAAACACCATCATGTTTGTGGAACAAGATGATGTATTTTGCCTGTGTCTCGGCCATAGATTGCTCCTCCATAAATTTGATTTATAAAACCATCAGTTTTTCTCTGATCTGGGTGCTTTCAATAGGTACATACTGACCATTTAAAACAATGCTACGCCCTAATATTTCTGACAGAGTAGCTGATTTTTCTTCCAGCAACAATGGATTGTTTTCCAGTATCTGATTAATGCTGGCTACATATTCAGGCGCAGAGAGTTTTTGTATTATTTCTTGTCCTTCAATATATTCTCCATGTGCGCCGCCGTTCTTTATTATACGAGCATTAGATAACTTTCGTATTTTAGCAGTGAGCATAACCGACAGAATAAATATATCCATAAGTTCACGTTGTGCTTCTTCGCTAGTCATATCGTGCGCATACTTTTCATACGCCTCATCAAGTTCTTGTGAAACCATTCCCGAAACAGTTTTGCTAGTAGCAGCAATTTCGCTACTTTGTACAGGCCTTACTTTTCTGGTCTTCTTAAACTTCTTCTTGCTCTTGACATCGTCCCACTTCTCTCTTATTGCTGGTGCAGCCTTTTCTTGCCACCAGAATTTTACACGAGGGGCGACAACTTCGCTCAACACCCATATGGTGCCAGCAGCGATAGCCTCACCTACCAACTGTGCAAGTTCCTGTGCTTCAGGAGATAATTCTTTCTCCCGTCGGGGTTCTTGGTAGTCATAGTGCTCATCATATCCATATTCGCTTTCATCGACTTTAACCCACTCAGCTTGGCCTGCAATCTGATTTGTCTCGTTATCCAAAAGCGAACCTCGAACTGCCCCTTCTGTATCCTTGGATGGTGCAAGATGAGTTCCTTCTTTATAAACAGGTCTATATAAATCTCCACTTTGTCTACGCTGGCCCATAGTTGACCTCCTTATTTAAACTATAAATGTTGAACAGCCATCATTATAAAATCATCTTTGTGCCGCCCAATCGTTATCTCGTCCTGATAGAATCTACCGGAACAAATCAGCCAAATTATTTTGTCGATTTTATATGGCGTGATGGATTCATCTATTGCCTTACAGTCATCTGACATTCTAACAATGGCTTCAAAAACTGAAATTGGATTTTCTTCCGACAATCCTAACCCGCTAAACACATCTATTAAATGCACATCGGGCTTAGGGTAGTTGACATACCCTAACTCTTTTAAGCAATCGCAAGCCAATGTGAATCCAATGCCACTGATTTTTGTAGAAATAAGCAACGGCAGAGCCATTCTTGTAGGCAGATTGTAGTCAAACTGATTTACAAAGGTTTTGAAATCTTTTATGTTTTCAAAATCACACATAAATTTTGCTGCATCAATTATTGACTTACTCCATTTATGCCAACTATTGCGGTTGCTATCCTCACTGGTAACGTTGAATTCTTTTCTGAATATCCGATACAAATCCTCAATGTTATATGTAGCAATTTCAGTAAAGTCATATTCACATAAGATGGTCTTAATCTTTTCTTTTCGTTCTGTAAACTTTATTACATTTGGCATACGCTGATAATTCTGTGCAGATTGAATTAGTTGTTCGAATACATCAGCTAACGAACTGAAATCTCGTCTATCGCCAATAAAATATTTATGTAGATCATCAGAATCTAATTGATTTGGTAAAATGTCAAGAAGATAGTTGTAGGCCAAACGATACACTACCTGATTCTTTTCTTTGTTTGTCAAAACGCTCCCTCCTACTTATCTCCTTGTTTTTTCTTTCCGTATTTCTTCGGGAAGTAATCCTTCCCAAGCAGCCAGACATACTGGTCGATTTGCTTCAGGTTATATTTATCAAAGCCATAGAAGGCACGGAAATCAATCAGTATGCCTTTGAATTTTACATAGTCCTTCAAATCACCATCTTGGAAATCTGAGAAACCATCACGATTTCTAAAATAGCGAAGTACCTCATCGACGTAGCTATCATAAATCGGATAATCGAGCGGATTGTGATGGCTACAATACTTTGAGGCAAAAGAGTAAAAGTTCTTTTCTGTATCACCGATAGTTATGTGCTGGATATCACCAACCAGGGTAACATCACCAGCTTTAAGTCTCGCATCAATACCCAGAGCGCATATGTGCTTAGCTACTGGATAGATTGAGAAAATGTTCGTACTATAAAAATCGTTAAGCGTTGATGCCTTCAAAAGAACATCGATAATGTCTGTATTCTTCGGGCATAGCTCAAAGAACAGTTTATTAAGTGCATCCTCCTGCAGGTGGTAGTTCTCAAGGCCATCCCACTTTGCAAGATAAAACTCAACCTGCTCAATTGATGGATCTGGAACATCAACATCCATTTTCTTCTTACGAGTATATGTACGATTAACAGTATTCTCCTGCCTTAGCGTTGATGGCTCGACAGTTCCATCAGAAGCTAAGAATAAACGGAACCTTCTTAGATGAGACAAGTAACTATTAACAAGTGATTTAACATTACCGGTCGAGTTCTCAGAAAGAGCCTTAATTAATGCTTCTTTTGCCGCATTCTCAAAATCAGTAGCAGTCACCGCATTCCAAAACAGGTCTTTGCTCCCTTTCCTCCAGAGGTAGAAGGTGTCCACATAAGCAGTATTGATTGTTAATTTTGAAATGTTCTGGCTATGTAGGAAGTTCCTATATAAGGCACGTAGCTCATCATACGATAGAGCTTTCATTTTGTTTATATCCAATTTCAACCTCCCCTTTACTCAATACTGTTTAATCTTTCAAGCCACTTCAATATGAAGCCACTCTTAAAGAAATCTATTAGTGCTCCATCGCAAAAGCGCTCAGCTCTAACAACACACATAATAAGTGCAAGCACACACTGTGCACTCAAATTTGAAACGTCAGCATTCTTCATAGATTCCGTACCCCATTCAAGGCCGTTATCTTTAAGAATATCTCCATAGCGGGTAAGCTCCTTATCTGTATTTCTTTCTTCAAAGGTGTAAACATCGTTGATGAAGTTAAGCACCATTTCGGAATACCCCACAAAAGGCATCTGTATCGGATGATCCGGCGTTCCATCGTTTTCTTTATCAATAACCCATTCACCAACGCTATCCGACTGGATAATAGGTATGTATTTTGTCAAAATATCAAATTTACTCATCCTCATCCTCCTCAGCATCGTCAATGCCAAATAACATCTTGAACTTATCGAAGTTATACGGGTATGAGTTATCACCATCAAATCTTACTGGTTTATGGCCATTGTTATACTCAAATTCTAGCTCCCACTGTGTACCATCACACACCGTATATCCGAAGCGCTTAGTTGAATATCGTCTGCGCCATTCACCGATGTGAAGATCCTTAAGTGCGGCTATAAAAGTATCCTTTGTGAAGGGCTCCTTGTTATCATCATCAAACAATAAGAGCGGTTCTTCATCTTCCCATAATTTTGTATAGGCTTTCAATCCATCTGATAGTTCTACAACATAACTGCGGTAGCCACCAAAGAACCCGCCAATGCTAAATGTAATCTTGCAGATGGCATCTATATTTGCATCAAAGTCAGCAAACTTTTCTTCTGACTTCGATAAGGTATAAGTTCCACCAACTTCAGCGTAAGCTAGCTTAGCTCTTTCCAAGTATTCACGAGTCCAGTGAATGCGCGTATCTTCGCTCGGATGCATAATTGGCCCTACGCCATAGTCCAGGCTTTCCATTGTATTTTTAAGACGACCTATTTCTTGCTTAAGCCCACGCATAGCGGTCATAATCTGTTCTTTAGTTTTTCCTTTGAGATACTCTTCATAGTATACTTTAGGGCTAATCATCATATTAGGCCGCCTCCTTTACTCAATCTCGCACTCCTCAATCAAATGTTCTTTAATTTCTATAATATTCACTTCATCAAAATCATAATTAAAGATTGATGCTATAATAATCTGATGATCAGCAAAATCTCTTTTTAGAATTTCCATCATGAGTTTAACATTGGCTTGGTCTACTTCTTTTCCGCTCGGTGAATCAAGGACAATTGGTAATTTGATTTTAAGAGCATTTTCAATTGCAATTATGTATGCGAGTCTGAACGCAAAAGCAGTTTTGTGTAGAACCGCACCTGAAAGTTCTTTAAGATTAGATGTAAAAAGGTACGTTATGGGTATTGAATCCTTATCACCTAAACCAAGCTCCGTTGCATATTTAACTATGTCTTTAGAAATAGATGAAACAACACTATTGTTACTTTTGGTCACGTTACTGATATCGCTTCTAATAGATTTAAGTTCCTTCTCTAAGCGATTCATTTCCTGCTTAATAGCAATAGGATTCATTGGCATTTTTGCAATTCTTTTATCAAACACTTCCAACAGACTAGCAGACTTATAAAACACCAACTGTTCATATTCACTATCCTTTTCTTTTTCAAGCCGCTCAAGTTGACCGGTAACAGTAGCAAATTCAGCAGAAACCATTTTTCTCTTTGCAATCAATAAATCTATTGCATCATTTAGTCCAACGATGTTATTTTCCGTTACTGGAAAAGTTGATCCGTCAGGTGACTGAACAAGCAATTTCATATCAGCAACAAACTGTTTAAAGCGTTTATTATTAGCCATGGTACTGTCAATTCTACGCAGTTCAGCCTTTAACCTCTTTTGGTGCAAAATGAGTTGGTTAATAGCAATATCTGATTCTTCTTCATAGCTATCCGTGACAAGTTCCCCTGCCTCCAACGTCTCCTTATATTGTGCAATGCTAAACATCTGACGGTATTTTGTCAGTTCCCTTGATAATCGTGCTTCCTTTTGAATTAATTCTGAACAATCACGCCCAGAAAGTCCACGAATTAATTCTTCAATATTAAAGTGAATACTTCCAATTACAACACCACGATTAAGCAGCGTCCAACCTTTTTCTTGGTCAACATAAAAAGCCCCAAGCAGATTTCTTAAAATATCAGCATTTTCTGTTCCAAAAACAATTTTATGCAATTCATTTTGCTGTTCCGGTAGCACAAAGGTTTGCTTTTCAGAACCCATAGTTACTTCGATTGCAATATCACTGCAACGTAGCAAAGATATTATTCCACTTGTTTCACAGTCAATCACTAACTCTACTTCACAGTTATTGAACTTAATTTTTTTGGTATTGGGAATGTTATATCCAAGAGCATATAACATAAAGCGCAGAAGGGTAGTTTTTCCACGACTGTTTTTTATACTGTGAATTAAATTGACACCCTCTGTAAATAAAATTTTACGTTCAATAAATCCCTCTTTGAGTCGGATAGATTTAAAAATCACAGTTTCGCCCCCTTTTGATTTTATCAATTGCAATTCGATTCCGTACAATATTGTAAAGAATAATCTGGATTAGTCCCTTCTTAGTTTCTTCATCAATAGTATCAAGTTCAAATTCCGAAAGATAATCAGGCCATTTATTTATGGCAAAATCCATACACTTCTCAGCAGGTTTCTTATTGGTTTGGTATCCGTTGTAGTCGCAGAGGACTTTAATGAAAAATTCGCAGCGTTCGCAACAAGATTCTATTGTATCCTTATATTGGTGAACAATTTCATCGTAAGCACTCGAATCAAATATCTCTGCAAAAGAGTCATCACAACGTTCAACATCAGTAGCAATAACTATTATAGGCCAAACTACATCTTTTTTCTTCAGCTGAATAGATGCATTCTTCTTTGTACCATTTTTGAAAACTTCTTCGTGCCAAATATTTAGAAGTTTCTTTCCAAACCCAGGAATATTTAAATTTAAATCGCCAATGAAATCATCTACTACTTGCTTAACAATTTTATATCGCTCAAAGTCATTATCAGTTTCAAACGGCAACACTTGAATCATGAATTTAGCTAAATCCAGTGGCTGGCTCATTCCATTCAGGTAACCCTCTATCAATTTCTGTGAAGACGCAGGCAATGACGAAAAGTCACGGTGTGCAGCTCCTAAAAATACGCTCATTGAAGCATCTTCATTTAAAGGATTAGGTGAATTAGTAATTAATATGAGCTGTTGGGCATTAACCTTTTGGTTGCCTTCAGATAAGGAAATAAGCGATTTCTCAAGGTTTTTCCGAACGTTTCTGAAATCTGAACTACTTTGTTCAACTGCTTTTGCCTGCGCTAAAATATATTGTCCATTCTCTAATTCCAACTCTATATCCTCATAGTTACCCTCTAGACGCAGTGATTTTAAGTCCTCAATATTTTCAAGCATAAGTACGACTGCTGCATTTACCTGAAAATCAAAACCAAACATGACAGCGTTTGCTCGCCTACTTTTTGACATGAATTTCTCCCTCCTTTCTCCATCGTACAACGCACACTTTTTAAGTTTATTCATATATCAACACTACCGTTTATTCGCTTTTAATCTGAATTCTCTCTCCATTTTTCAACACAAAAGCTTGTTCATAGGTAGCACCTACTGCAGCTGCAATCTCTATCATTTTTTTCTTTATATGATAGTCTAAGTTATATGTTGGGTTATTACAAAAGCTTACTGTTAACCCCTTCATATCTTCTTCTGATTCGCAATAAAGTACTTCTAAATTTTCATAAAGTTTATCTGAAGGTACAGGACTTCTTGCTTGTGGATTTAACTTTTTCAATTCTTTAACCGTCATTCTTTTTACATTTGTTAAGTCAACTTCTGGCTGTTGAGTAACTGACGCTATAAAATTGAACGTACTCATGAATTTTATTCCTCCCAAACCTTCTCCAATACAATACCTTCTCCAAACCCCCCACGTTCCTCTTTTTTCTCCAGCCTCTTATTCAAAAGCTTCTTCCTCACTATACCCCATATTCTCAGCCAATCCAAACAACACTTCCATAATATCGGCCAATTCCTCTAAATTCTTATCCTCTAAGAATTCCTTAACCTCTTCCTCTAGCTTCACTTCCAATAACTTATAATGCTCTTCCTTATCCGCTTTTCTTATATCAAACTTCTTACCAGCAGTCTCTATTACCTGTGGTATTTTATCACGCACTAATTTATTATAAACTTTCATCTTACTCCTCTTCCTTTGCATATTTTATTTTTTCTTATTTTCTACTCTGTTTTTATAATACTCTCTTATTCTCAAGTCCACTGCATCCTTAAAGTTTCTCATAAAAGCTTCATTGTTGTTGAATTCTTCTAAAGCTTCATTCAAGCAGTACTCATCTTTATCAAAATAGAAAAACTCATTTTCAGTCTTAGCTAAAAACTTCAGCGGATTATCCTTCGCCAGCTTATACCACTGTTTCTTTCTCCATTCTTTAAAACCTTCTGTAGACTTTTGATTCAACAAATCTACGGCATTGGAACCTTTATTATAAAAGTTTTTAAAGCTGTTGTAGATATCCTCTTCATTTATTCTTATTTTTAAATTTCCCTCATTATAGAAAGCTAAAAGCACAGGCATCTTATAGGTTTTAGACATTGAAGTTTTTTCTATCATATTTATAAATTCCTCTGCTTTTGTACCTATAAGAGCATTCTCCTCTTCCTGCAGTTCTTCTATTTCTTTTAAAAATCCTAAGTAGTTTCTAAAAGGATTCTTGTCTGCTATATTTTTAATTCTAAAATATATATCATTCTCAATATAAGTAATTAACTCTACTCTTGTAGGTCTGTGTCCTAACTCTACCTTTATTCTATAATACTCCTCTCTTACTATGTCCTGAAGCTTCTTTCCCTGCTGCTCCATTTTCTTAAATATATCTACAAGCCTAAAATCAAAATCTACAAAACAATCCTCAGGATATTCTTCTTCATTTGGTATTGCCCTAGACCCTTCAGTGATCTTTGCTTCACCAGTAAGAAATAAAGGTACAAGATTTGCTTTTTTATAATTGCCTATAAAATCAAGTACATTTAAATAGTTCTTTCCCTTATACTTGCGCAGACCTCTTCCCAGCTGTTGCAGAAATACCGTTGGTGATTGCGTTGGTCTTAAAAACATTACAAGATCTACTGAAGGAATATCTAAACCTTCATTAAACATATCCACTGAAAATATTACCTTTATATCACCCTTACTTAGTTTATTTACTGCTTCTCCTCTATCCATATGACAGGAAGAACTTCCATCACTGACTACGGCACAGGCTTTTATGCCTTTATTACAAAAGTATTCAGCCATATACTCTGCATGTTTTCTTGAAGAGCAAAATCCTAGAGCTCTTTCACTTCTATATTTGCTATAATGTGCAATTATTAAATCCGCTCTTTTATTTATCATTAAAGCTTCTTCCAGCTGCTTGTCATCGTACTTACCGTTCTTATAATCTATAGCTTCATAGTTAACAAGTTCATCATATATTCCATAATATCTGAAAGGTACTAACATTCCTCTATTGATAGCAGATTTTAACCTAACCTCATAGGCTACATTGTTATCACACAATGCAAATACATCCTTATTGTCTAACCTTTCTGGCGTAGCTGTTAAGCCTAACATAAATTTAGGCTTAAAATACTCTATTATGTTTTTATAGTTTCCTGCTGCAGCATGATGGAATTCATCTATTACAATATAATCGAAAGCCTCTCTTGTAAAATATTCATCACTTAAATACTCAGGCTTTCCAAGGGTTTGAACGGTAGCGAATATAAAGTCACTGGTATTATCTTTGTTATCCCCATAAAAAAAGCCTATAGATTTATCCGGCCTTACATTTTTAAAGGAAACTGATGCTTGATTTATTATTTCTTCTCTATGAGCTACAAAAAGAATTCTGTTATATTCTCTTGAATCAAAGGCAGCTAAATAGGTCTTTCCCACACCTGTTGCCGCTACTACCAATCCTTTGTCATAACCTTCTTCTCTTTTTTTCTTTAATTCATATAAGACTTCTATCTGAGCTCCACGCGGCTCATAAAGTTCTATTATATTATCTTTCTTCAATAAATCACTTTCACAATCGTTATTAATCTCATCTTCTCTATCTATATGCTTATATACTTTCGGTTTTATCCAGCTTTCCGAATACTTTTTCATTTCTTCTTCATCTATTATTGTTGAATGATTTAAAAATAAATCCTCAAAGGTATTTTTAAAGTTGTTATAATCCTCTATATTCTTATCTTTATCTAATCTATAATTCCACTCGATTCCGCTGGTTAAGGCAGACCTCGATATATTAGAAGAACCTACATATAATTCTCCACCCTTTTCATACTCAAATATATATGCCTTTGGATGAAAGAATTTATTAGGAACATTATAAAATCTTAAATCAACCTTATCTCCCATGATATCTTTAAGCATATATAAAGCTTGAGGTTGAGTTATGTTTAAATAGTTTCCTGTAAGTATTCTTATAGGTGTATTTTTATTTACTACCTCTTTAAGCTCTTCTTTTAAAAGCTTTACTCCCGACTCCATTAAAAATGCTACTATTATATCGATACTTACAGCCTTTTTAAATGATTCCTTAAGCTTGGGCAATAAATAATTAGTATTACCTGTAATGCAATTATAATTTTCTATTTCTTTAGCTGCTATCGAATCTACAGCTATATAATCCTTCTTTGCTTCTATATCTTTTATCATAATTTCACCTTTTCTAAGGTAGGATATTTCACCAAATAAAACTACCAATTTAGAGCCATATATCCATATTATAACTTATTTTTACCTTTTTATCAAAAATAAAGCACTACAACTCTATCTACAATAATACTACTTTACCTATTTAAGACCTTACTAAACAGTTCAACTGCTTCCATAGTAATTTTCATATATATGTCTAAAAATCAGAGTCTTACGTTATATCAGAAGCTTAATAGAATTTTATCGTCTCGATTTTCTTTACCATTGAACCTTTTTCAAGTAAATATGGTACAATGGTTCAAAAGATTAAACCATTGACCGAACGAAAGGATAAGATTTGTATGAGTGAATGTAAAGTACACATGCTTCATTTGGCAAAAGAATTCAAAGACTGTCAGAAAGCATTTACTGCAATTGGAGATGAAACAAGACAGCAAATTATCATTGCTTTGCTGGAAAGCGATTGTCAGGGCATCCGGGTCGGAGAAATTACAAAAAAGACTCATCTTTCAAGACCTGCAGTGTCCCATCATTTACAGATACTGAAAGATGCAAATATCATTAGTATGCGTCGTGAAGGTACAATGAATTACTACTTTATGAGTGCCAGTGAAACGCAATGGGGTAAAATCCTGCTTTTCATGCAGCATGTCAATGAAGTCATCAATCATATGTCTGATGAAAACAAAAAAACTTATAACAGAACAGAAACAGACTAAGAGGAAAAAGAGATATTATAAATCTGGATATATGGAAGGAGAAAGAAAATGATTTTATATTTCACCGGAACAGGTAACAGTCGCTATGCGGCAAATACAATAGGGCGGATAACAGACGACCAAATCGTTTCAATCAATGAGCTTATGAAAAACGGAAGCAAAGATACACTCAAATCCGATAAACCCTTTATATTTGTCTGTCCAGTTTATGCATGGAGGATACCTAAAATAGTTGAAGATTTTATCAAGAATACTCACTTTTCTGGAAGCAATAAAGCGTATTTTGTTTTGA
Organism: Clostridium sp. OS1-26; assembly: GCF_030915445.1. Lineage (GTDB taxonomy): Bacteria > Bacillota > Clostridia > Clostridiales > Clostridiaceae > Clostridium_AM. Next base: position 3,841,224 of record NZ_CP133264.1, on the reverse strand, counting down.
CCTGCGGCTCCGAAGCAGGCAATGCAGTGCATTATGTAAAGAAACTCTGTAACGAAAAGGGCCTTGATTTTTGCGGATTTTCCACGGTAATTATGCCAGGAAACTATATTGTCATGTTCCCTACCCCTGACAAAGCCAAAGCAGATGAAATTATGAGAAAAGCCGATCCGCAAATCCTTAACATAGCGGAACGCATCAAAAACGGTCAATCTCTTCCGGATGAAAAAATCACGCCCGTAGACAGATTAAGAAGCACCATAGTAAATCCCCTGTTCTATTTGACCTCCGTCAGTGCTAAAGGCTTCTATTCTACCAATGACTGCACCAGCTGTGGGAAATGCGCAAAGTTGTGCCCCTTGAACAATATAGCGATTGCTGATAGAAAGCCACATTGGGGTCAAAGCTGTACTCATTGTATGGCCTGTATCTGTGGATGTCCAAGTGAAGCCATCGAATATAAGAATAAATCAAAGGGTAAACCGAGGTATTACAATAAGGAATAACTGCATTTAAAATAAAAAAGGTATTTTTATATCATCCAAATTGATAATATAAAAATACCCATTGCATTTATATTATTGGTCTGTACTTACCACCATTTTTTCTTTTTAAAGAAAGGCTATGTTTTAAATAAGTGTTGAAAATTGATAGAATTATGTAGAAATGCTATAATTGAGCCATATAAAAGACTCGAAGGAAAACAACGATATATCTGTAAATCTTGTAATAAGACTTTTACTGACTTCACAAACTCCGCTACTTACAAGAGTAAGAAACCATTGGAAAGATGGCTTAAATATGCTAAATGTATGATTGCAGGATATTCTATTAGAAAGAGTGCTGAAATTGTAGATATTAATATTGCAACAAGTTTCTTTTGGAGACATAAAAATGATATTTTATAAAAAGGAGTTGCTACTATGAATATTTTAAAAGAACTTATTATTAGAAGTGTATTAGTTGTTACGTTAAATGATGCGATTATATTTTATATAATTGGTAAACGTTCTCAGAAAATAACATTGCCTATAGCAGTTGGAATTATAGTAGTCACATGTATCGCATTAGTAATTAATATTTGGTATTGCCTACATCGAAACGGAATAATATAAATGCATTTTTCTTGTAAAACGTTTTAACGAGTGAATAATATTCACCCGTTAATTTTTATAATCTTATAAATCTTAAACACTTTTTAACTACAGAGGATATATAGCTTGTCAGTATAGTTTTCGCTTCTTCTACATCTATAGTTTCTTTTTCTAAGATATATTTATCTAAATCTAATTCCTTTAGTTTATTTTTAAGATCTTCATATATAACCTGTTCATAAACTCCATTTTTTATCATAGTTGATGCCTCCTACCTACTGCAGGCTTTTATAATATTCCTTATACATCCATCATTGTAACTTATTTTTACTTTTTTATCAAAAGTAAAGGCATTTCAATGAAATGCATAAAAAAAGTGACGATCTCACTATCATCACTTTTTTAACAATTATAATATTTAATCCTTAGTAAAATTGTAAAGTTGCATAAATAACTCTTCATCAGAAGCAAAGTCTTTTATTTTCCCCATAATACTCAACTAGAGCCCTTTTTAAAATCCTAACTCCATCTTTAGGATTTTCTAAATCACCCTTATATCTTGGAATTAAATGGACATGCAAATGCTATTGTCTGTCCAGCATAATGACCTACATTAACTACTAAGTTATACCCTTCTGGTTCATACTGAACATCTAATGCTTACTGATGTATTTTCACTCTATATGAACAAGTAAAAGCATTATTTTCTTCAAGTGAAATTATACCTGCTTTATCCTTTAATTCACCATTGAAATCCTCAAAATCAGCATGACCAAACCACGGTTCTATACATACGAATGGTGCACCTGTTTGTTTTGACCATAAAGCTAAATATGGAAAATTAGTAAAATCAAATTCTATGAATTTATTATGATTCTTGGATTTTAGAGATATTATATGTGAGTTTAGATTATGAAAAACTAAAGCATCATCTTTGAATACTTCTTTTGATAGAGATATTATATTTTCGTTATTTAAGTAAGGAATTTCATTATGAGTAAAATATCCTAGGTGAGAAAGTTTCATAATTGAAGCTGTTTCTCTTTCGTTAAATTCAAAATAATAATCATCAAAGCTTTCATTAGAGAATATAGGGCACATAAAACCAGGATGTGCTCCTACTGAAAATAGTATATTTTTAGTATCTATATTTATAACTTTATACTCAGTAATTATTGAATCATTATCTAAAGTATACTTTATTTCAAAAGAAAATTTGAATGGATATACTTTTAGAGTATCTTCAGAATAATCTAACTTAAAGATTATACTTGATTCAGAGTGAGCTGTTTTTCTAAATTTTGATACTCTTGCAAGTCCATGTTGAGGGAGTGAGTAAGTAATTCCATCTACAATATATTTATTATTAACCACCTTACCTACTATGGGAAACAAAGCAGGAGCATGGTATTTCCAATATTCCTTATTACCATTCCATAAGAATTCGATGTCTTCTTTTCTCCCTTTAATATTATAGAGTTCTGCGCCATCATCACATAAAGTAATTTCTAAAAGATCGTTTTCTAAACTGTAATTCATACTTTTTCTCCTCTCTTAAATGCCTATTGTTAATAATTACAGCAAAATACTTTTGACTACAATATTATAAATTTTATCATATTATAAATATTAATTCCAACACACATCAATCCTATAAACAATCGATCCACAACATGGTCAGAAATTTTCTTATCGATTCGGCCGCCTATCATTCCACCGACAATGCCCGCAGCTACCATCAATGCCAAAATCATCACACTTACTGATGGAATGGTACCGCCAATAAGTGTTTCCAGTAAGCTAGCAAACTGTGAGAACATGATGATATACGGAGAATTTGCTGCGGCTTTTTTCGTATCCATTGAAAATAAGAAAAAAGAATGGTAATGTTGAATGATAAACATGTTGAATTGAAACTATAGCAAAACAAATTATTAACAATTTGTTTACGTCCCCCGAGGGTGCTAATAAGCGTAGGTAATCTTAATTAGCTTTCAATCTAAAATTTCATTATAATCATTGTTTTAACACTAGTCATAGGTGCTGGTATAGGATATTATTATAAATAGATAAAACCCATTTATAATGTAAAAACTTTGCATAAATGCTTTAAGTATTTACTATTTCAGTATGATAAAATGTGTAATTAACCGGAGGGAACTAGCATGAAAATATTTGGTAATATATTTTCTTCAAAACCTAAATCAATTTATACATTCATTCAAGAAGGAAACCTTAATGAAGTAAGAGATTATTTTAAAGACGCTAAAGATTTAAATTATAATTCAGAGCTTGAGAAGATGCTTTTTTTCGCTATTGATAATTGTGAAAATAATTATTTTGAAGTAATTGAAATCCTAATAAATAACGGTGCCGATATTAACAGCCATCATGGCAATCTCTCAGAAACTCCTCTTCATAGGCTTTGTGCACGGAGTAAACCTCGCATGGACGTAATAGCTATGCTATTAGAAAAAGGAGTGGAAGTTAATGGACTCAACATATCCGGTAAGACTCCTATATTTTACTGCACCTTTAGCTATTCTGTAGAGCTTCTGAATCTTCTTGTAAAATATGGAGCTGATATAAATATAAGAGACAAATATAAAAACACACTTCTTCATGATGATTATATCGGCTGTCCTGACGAAAATTTTGAAGAGTTTTTAAAAGCCCTTATAAGTCTTGGCTTCGATATTAATTCAAAAAATTCCTTAGGACTAACTCCTTTAGAAGCTTGTCAGAATGAAAATATCAAAGCTATTATGAAAAAATACGCGTAAATAAATAAACCTCTTTGTGTTTGGTTTTGTAGTGAAACCAAACATAAAGAGGTTCAATTTATTTATCCATCATATTCAACTAAGGCTTGTTTTAAATTTCTAACTCCACCTCTAGGGTTTTCTACATCACCCTTATATCTTGGAATTAAATGAACATGCAAATGCTTTATTGTCTGTCCAGCATAGTAACCTACATTAACTCCTACGTTGTATCCTGCTGGTTCATACTGAATATCTAGCATCTCCTTAACTTCATGCATAAGACTATATATAGCTTTTATTTCTTCCTCTGAAGCTTCAAATAAAAATGGGAAATGCCTTTTTGGTATTATTAATGCATGGCCTTCATTTACAGGAAATTTATCCATTATAGCGAAGGCAAGTTTATTCTCTACTATTATTTCTGATTTGTTGTAGTTACAAAATATACAATCTGACATCTTACTCCTCCTCTTACCTTAATATTATAAAAAACACATCTATATAGATATCCAACTTCGATAATTGACTTAATCAAGGTATTCATAGGGGTACATCTGGCAGTACATTTAATGATTTTATGTTAGCTCTTGGCGAAGCTGCTTTAGAACATCTACAATCTTAAATACTGTTTGAGCACAGCGAGTTTATTTAAGATTGTTGAGGTTCTTAGCAGCAAGCTCTAGAGATAACTAAAATTATTAACAGTACAGAAGAGGCACCCCTATGAATACCGCTAATAAGTCAAACACCCAAGTTGGATATCTATATTCCTTTCCCTATCAAATGATTTCTTATCTTCTCTCCAATAGGAATATCCGCTGGTGCAAGATCATATTCCAAAATACCTTCAGGTTCCACCCAGCTTATTTCGCTATGTACACTTAATTTAAAAGCCTTATCATTGCATTTGCATTTATAGGCTAATAATCTTATTGCTCCGAATTCATATTTATAAATGCTTTCACAGAAAAAGCCTCCTACCTCTATATCTGCATTTAATTCTTCCTTAAATTCTCTTATCAATGCTTTCTCTGGTGTTTCACCCTCTTCAATCTTTCCTCCTGGAAACTCCCACTTGCCTTCCATCTTTTGTCCTTCAGCTCTTTTGGCAATTAATATTTTACCTTCCTTAACAACAATCCCAGCTACTACGTCTTTCAAAATAATCACTCCATTTTCTTACACTAATCAATACTTAATATATCACCTCATATTGTTAGTTTACTCATTCTTAATATGTACATATTAAATAAAAAATTAATTTAAAATTCAATTATTCCGTAATACAAATACACATTTGATGTGAGCCTATTCTCATAAGATCAACTTCTGGTAGCTGAATATCAGAAGCTATAAAAGTAAACATACTCATAAATTATCTCTCCCAAACCTTATATACTTGTCCAGCTTCATAAAATGTTAAACAATATTACAAAATTAGTGTGATATGTACATATTATAGCGTGTTTTTACTCTTTTATCAAAATGTAAAGCCGTTAGATACAATTTATATAAAAATGAGAAATGTCTTTTTGATATTATTAAAATAAATCTAAGCTGGAATCATGGATTTATGTGAACAAAAGATTATTGGATTATCAATAAATGAAAGAGCAACTAAAAAGGCGCATGCAGCCTAAAAACGAAATAACTAGATACTCTACAAAATACAAGATATGAAGAGTTTGGTATGTATATTTTATTGGGAAAAGGGCAGGGTAAAATCTACCCTCTATTTTGTATAAGGAAGTTTTTTATTTTTTCTTTTGTTGAAACTTAGCTTTTCCTGTTGCGATTTGATATATACAAAATACTATTGCTATCACACATATTATAAGAGAACCGTATTTTATCAATTCGTACATTGCTGTCACCCCCCTTTGAAAGGTTAACATATTGTATAATACAAATCAAGCAAATTATGTATATTTTGAATAAAATTATCAAAATACGTAATAAATTCATGTAAGGATACCAAATCTAAGTTAAAGTTCTAAGATGTTTCTCTATATCTATAATCAAAACAGCAGCTTTTATTTAACTCAAAAGATATAAGCAACTTTCCTTCTGACGTATATAATTCCATGTTAGAATAAAAAATTAAACTTGCAGTTCTATCTGCAAGTTCATATATTAGGATATCCAAAGCGTAATTTCTAAATTAATATAATTTGAAGAAATTGTATGATTAATCAAGCTAACTTTTCATAACTACTTAACATAATCCAATTCAAATTTGAATTTCTGCCATCCGTCTATATAATCAATAAGGAACTCCTCTTCTTTTACAATTCTGCCTACCACATTGGTTTTCCCGGAATTTTTCATATCCTTTAAAGCTATCTGTAGTTCCCCTGCATAATGTCCATATAAGGATGTGTCTATCAAAATGTCTCCTCTTTTTATATCTGGTGTATTAAAAGGTATAAATTTATGACCTTTATACTTAACTCTGCTTTGAGTTGATCTTATAAGATATTCCGAAAGGTCTCCTCTATTGAAATGAAGCTCCTCTAATACAATTTTTCTTTCTACCTCTGGAATTCCTTCTGAAAGCTCTACCTTCATTGTCAGCATATCTTTATTTATTTCACTTAAAGCTTTAAGCTCTTCTTCTGAGGCAAAAGCATTAGCTATGATAACATCATCAATAAGATCTATAGCAAATAAATGCTTTGCCTGTGTTACTATATTCATTTCTCTATGTTTTTCTAAGGTACATAAGCCTTCATTTACAGGCCATGGACCAAAATTTGCTGCTTGAGATGATATAAAGGCTGCAGTTCTTATACCTAAATCTTTAAATTGCTTGCTGCATTTTATGAAATGTTCATAGCTTAAACCGCTGTATCTATGTGGGTAAAAATTATGACACCCTAGAATTTTTTCTATATTAGGCTTGTAGCTCATTATGTTTTCTATATATCTTGTACCATTACTCATATTCAATTCTATAAATAATCCCTCAGGGTTATAAGTCATCATAGATTCTTCCAAACCTGAAAATCCCATATCTAATCTTATACCATAAGCTCCTATTTCTTTAAAAAAACTTAAATTATCATAACTTATATTAAGCTCTTCGAAAATTCTAGGACTTACATCTGCAATAACTTCCATACCCTTTGTATTTGCAAAGGCTATAGTTTCTTTAAACTCCTTAAGTATATTTTCCTTATCTCCCTCTACAGACAAAAGGCAGGTAAATATCCTTTTAAAGCCATACTTGCTTGCCAATTCTATATATTTAAGGTTGTCTTCCAAGCTTGCATGCATTGGATAAACTGAAATACCTAATCTTTTCATATTCTATCGTCTCCTCCCAGCTAAATAATAAGCGCCCTTACAGGAAGACACATCCTCATCTATAATTTCTACACTTTCAATAAGGGTTAATAAATGAGCATTAAAAGCTTCCCTTACAAACTTAATTTTTGTTATAATGCTTCCCTTTAAGGCAACTTTAATGGTTCCCTGAAGCTTAAGTTTTTTCCATAGCCTGTGTACCATTAAAGCTATTTCCATTCCTGCTTCTTTAAGAATTCTCAATGCATTTTCCTCTTGTTCTTCTGCTAATTTTACTATGGTTGGAATAATAGAGGCAATTTCATCTTTAGTAGAATAATAAACTATCCCTTTTATATCTTGTACACTTTGTATCGATAACTCTTTTAATAAGGTCTTTGTCAGCTTGCTTTTTTCAAGGCCTAATTCTTCTTCGTATATCATCCTTTTATAGGCATTTATAGCTATATTATATCCGCTTCCCTCATCGCCTAAAAGATGCCCCCAGCCTCCAGAGGTTATCTTTTTACCTTTTGAAATTCCTAAAGCTATAGAGCCAGTGCCTGAAATAGCTAAAATTCCTTCTTCTCCTTTTAGTAATGCATAAAAAGCTAGTTCTGCGTCATTGTAAATCTCTACATGTGTATTAAATTTACTTTTTACTGCCTTCTCTACTATTTTTTTATTTTCTCCAGCCTCTATACCAGCAAGTCCTAAATAAATTCCTATGAGTTCATTTTCTTTTAATGTGTTCACACAGATTTCTATAGCTTGAATAATATTATTTACAGCTGTCTTTTTATCTATTATTAAACTTCCATATCCTGTGACTGCCCTACATATTTCTTTACCCTCCATATTATAGGCTATAGCTTCTGTTTTAGTTCCTCCTCCATCTACACCTATTATATATCTCATCTAATTCCTCCAATCAAATACCTAAATTATATGTTAACTAATATCTCTATGATATTAGCTAGTTCATCTTCTGGTATTTCAATATTAAGATTTTCTTCTATATCTTTTATACTTGTTTTTAAATCTTTGAACAAGTCACCATATCTAGCTTTAATTAAAGATAAATTTTTACAACTTGTCGTTTCTTCTTTATTTATCAATTTTTCTAAAACACATCCAAAATGCATTAGTAAACCCATCAATTTATCTTCATCTACATGAATTCCATGGGAGTATTTCATATTTGAAAGAGTTTTTATAAATTTTCTTATTATAAAATCACAGTTATTTATGTTAAGATGATCTTTGTAAACCTTATTTATTATGCTTATCATATCTTCATCATTAACCTTTTCTTCAAAATCCTCTCCAACAAATTCTTTAAAAAATCTATCTATAGGAATATATTCCACACCCTCAAGCTGAGGGTCAAAAGCACTTATAACATATGCAATTGTGTATTTTTTTCTTATGTTATCAATGGCATTATAAAATTCTTCTCTGTCCTTAATGCTGAGATTTATTATTTCGTATTTATCGCTTTCAAAATTAATTGAAGCAAGTTCTTTTAATTTTATAGCAGTACCTTCCCCCGTTGAGCAAGCTGTAACTATTGCTTTTTTATCTGCCTTAACCTTTTTCTCTATAAAATCTCCTATATATCTGCTTTCTCTCTTTACACACTTAACTATTTCATCTATATTTTCATATAGTATTGCTTTTCTTGCAGCTTCTATTACAGTAGCAGTAGTTATCATATCTATAGTTTCAACATATATACCTGTATTTTCATTTATAATTTTCCCAAAGAATTTTAAGGATCCCATATCAACTAAAAGTACCGCTCCTCTACCTTGATCCTTTTCTTTTATCAATTCTTGAATTTTTATTAAAGCTTCTTCTGGCTTCATGGATAATGGCATATCAAAGCCTGCTACATGATTGATGTTAAGCAGCTGATTTGCAACTTCAGCTATTGAAGTCGCTGTTGTGTTTCCATGCATAGCCACTACTACCGCTACCTTACTTCTTACTTTTTTATTTTCAGCGGCAAAAAACATAGTTATAAAACCAATCTCTCCTATTGGTATTGTAATTTCATACTTTTCTTCTAGTTTATAAGCTAAACTTAATGCTAATTTAAATTCTTCAGGATATTTTTTTCTTATTTCATCTATTTTTGTATTTTCAATTCCTCTATTTTCTTTTATTCTAGCTAGAAAAGTATCTATGTGTAACAATAGACCTAAGAATATATTCTGTGGAATTTTCCTTTTAAGTTTATATTCAGCTAAATGCATAAAGCTTTTTAAAAACTCATATAATTCATTATTTACTATCCTTTTTATATCATCTTTATCATTTTCTTCTCTAATACTTAGAATATATGTGTTTATAAATTCTTCAACATCACTAGTAAGTTTACTTTTTATTTCCTCCTGATCTAAGCCCTTAGCAGTTAATATTTTTGTCCTTTCCTCTATGAATTCATATATATCTCTAGAAACACTGTATTTATCCTCTATATCATAATTGATGCCCTTTCTTAGTTCATCACTAAAACTCATCTTTAACCCTCTTGGGTTTATTTTCTTTGAAGCTAAAAGTCCACCTTTAACCTCATAGGAAAAATCCTCTACTTTAATATGGATATCCTCCTCATTAAAAATGTTTCTTAAAAAGGCTTTAGCTGATGCTATCTGAATATCACTTTTTAGTTGTCCTATATTATTTAAACAATCGTAATTTAATAATGCAGTAATTACTTCTTCATCTATGTTTATTTTTTTAGATATTCTTTTAGATTCATCTGCAAAAATCTTTGTATTAATTCTAACCGTTCTGTTGCCCTTCTATCTCTTAAGGCAGGAAGTGCTATAGTTACCGGAATTCTTCTTGTAAAAGTCTTTAAAAGAGTGGAGCCTATATTTTCTGTAGTTGCACTTATAATCATCACATTTATAGGTATTCCCTCTGTTCCTCCCAGTGGCATATATTTTCCTTCATCTATCAAGGTAAAAAGCATTTCCTGTCCTTCTGGCGGAAGTCTGTGAACCTCATCTAAAAATAATATACCATCTCTTCCCCTTTCTATAATGCCTTCTCTATCCTCACTTGCACCAGTGTATGTTCCCTTCTTTACTCCAAATAAATGTCCTATTAGAAGTTGAGGATTATTAGCATAATCAGCGCAATTAAAAACTGCAAATCTATCCTTTTCTTTTATTCTTCCAATTTCCAAAGCATATTTAAACATGCATTTTGCAAAATATGATTTTCCAACTCCAGTTTCTCCAATTATAAGACTATGAAGACCACTCGGAGGATATACTATCGCTGCCTTTGCTAAGGATATTTGATTTTTTAGACTTGCATCTCTTCCTATTATAGTGTCAAAAATAGATGGTGCCTCAGCTTTATCTTCACATATATAATCCTTTTCATTAAGCTCAACATAATAAAGTACAGGCTTTCCCTTTTCTTTTTTAACTTTACCTTCAGCAACTAATTTATTTAGTTCTCTAGACACATTTGCCCTTCGCATATTTAAATATAAGGACAATTTTTCTGTACTTACTCCAATATTTATAGCTTCTTTTTTAATTTGTTCTACGCAAATTTTCCTCAATGATTCGTATACTATCTCCTGATTTTTCATTTCTATAACCGCCTTATTTATATCACTCTATATAAATAATATAATGGATATTAAACTACTAATCACTATTTTCTGTATTTTTTTAATTCTTTTTCTCTTTGTTCTATAATCCCCTTGGATATTTCAAAGAACATTATACACATAATGGAGAATATAACTATTAATAAATTCAATATCCAAGGATTTTTTATATCAAAAACTATCATAGGTACCATTATAACCAAAGGGGCACTCAAGGCTAAAAGCCATCTATTAATCTTAAATCTTTTGGTTATAATATTAGATAGCTTAACACCAACTAGCATTAAAGCTATAAATGCTATGCCGTAAAATAACTTCATAATTATTTCCCCCTAAAATTATTTTCTTAGTTCTCTATACATATCAACCATCTCTTCAATTAGATTTTTTTCTGATATAGCAGTCATAAGCTGATCTTGTGCATGTATCATCAAAAGAGAAGCCTTAAATGAATCTCCGTTTAATTCTGCTTGAATTAACTTTGTTTGGGTGTTGTGAGCTAAATCTAACTCTTCCTGTGCTTTTTTTAATCTTTCCTCTGCTTTTTCCATATCTCCTGCTTTTGCTGCTTTTAATGCTTCATAAGCATAGCCTCTTGCATCTCCGCTATGAGAAATTATATTGAAAATATGCTCTTCCATTGATAAAACCTCCAAAGTCAAATTATTTTCTTATTGTTAACTAATCTAATTTAAATTGTGGTAAATATTCTTTATTTATCATAAGTAAGTCATCTAACAAATCTTTTGCTACAGTTACGGATGGAACTAAAGGATGACTTGCTAAAGCTAACAGTGCCTTTTCCTTATCTCCCTTAACTGCCGCCTCTACAGCAAGTACTTCATAGCTTTTTACAGCTTGAATTAATCCCTTTACTTCTATTGGTAAATCTCCTTTTAAGCTAAGTGGAGTTGCTCCTCTGCTGTCTATTATACAGTTTGTTTCTATAACAGAATTATCAGGTATTCCTTTAATTATTCCATTGTTTAAGGTGTTAACTGTATGAATTTCTCTTTTGTCATTGTAAATTGCACTTATAAGTGATACTGCTGCATCTGAGTAATAAGCCCCTCCTCTTTTTTCTAATTCTTTAGGCTTAACATTAAGTTCAGGTGATTTATAAAGCTCAAATAGCGTTTTTTCTACTGCCTTTACCTGTTCTGCCCTTGTACCCTTGTTACAATCCTCAGCAGCTTCTATTTCTTCCTCAACCATTTTATCTGTCATATAAAAATATCTGTGATATGGACAAGGAATCATTCCTAAGGCTCTTAAAAAATCCCCGTCCCATTTTAAGTTAGATATATTTTTCATATTAAGCACTGCACCATCAAGAAGTTTTTCAATAACTTCCTTAGTTACGTCCTTATCCTTATACCAGACTTTTTTACCCCATACCAAATGGTTTAAGCCAGCAAACTCTATAAAAATATCTATATAAGGTACTTCCAGCATATTTGCTACATCCATTGCCATGTGTATAGGTACATTACATAAACCTATGCACTTTATATCAGTATATTTTAATACAGCCTCTGTAACTAATCCTGATGGATTCGTAAAATTTATAAGCCAAGCATCTGGACATACTTCTTTTATATCCTTGCATATATCAAGCATTACAGGTATAGTTCTAAGGGCTTTAGCAAAACCGCCTGGTCCTGTTGTTTCTTGACCCAATACTTTATATTTTAAAGGAAATCTTTCATCCCTTGCTCTCGCATCTAATCCGCCTACTCTAAATTGTGTAACTACAAAATCCGCATCCTTAAGGGCTTCTCTTCTATTTAAGGTTTGAACTAATTTTATATTTAGTCCTGCTTTTTCTATCATTCTTCTTGCTAGGCTGCCTACTATACTTAATTTTTCTTCTCCCTCTTTTATGTCCACTAAATGTATCTCTTTAATAGATAATTCTGATATTCTCTTTAAAAATCCTTCTATTATTTCTGGGGTATAACTACTTCCCCCTCCTATTACAACTACTTTAAGTTCCTTCATAATCCGACACCTCCAAATTTATAGGCTGTTATTACTTACTGCATAATTGCTCTCTTAACTTTAAATTAACCTGTTGTGCTAGTTGCTAGCACAACGAGTTAAATTAATAGTTAGATGAATTTTAATTCACCTAACTATAATTTTCCTTATATTATTAAGCATTTAATGTATTATCTTCTTCACTTATTCCTTGCTCTTGAAGTAATTTTTTCTCGTAAGCTTTGAAGAATGGGTAGTATATTACTGTTGTAATTGCTATATTAACTAAAACAAGAACTATAGCCTTCCAATCTCCTTTTGTAGCAAGGTATGCACCTATTGGTGCTGGAAGTGTCCATGGCGCTTGTATTACCGGTCTGGCTACTATATTAAAATACATTGCAAAATATGATATAAATGCCGATAATATTGGTCCTAAAATAAATGGTATAAGGAATAATGGGTTTAGCATTATTGGTGCACCAAATATTACTGGTTCATTAATGTTGCAAATACCTGGAATTAAGGATACTCTACCTATATCTTTTAAATATTGTGATTTAGACCTCATCATTAAAAGAACTAAACCTATAGTAGCACCTGAACCTCCTATCCATACAAACCATTGAAAGAATGGTTCTGGAGCTATGTGTGGTATTGCTGTGCCTGCTGCTAATGCCTTTGTATTTTCATCTAATAAAACAAGCCATATAGGTCTTGCTACTGTACCAACAATAGAGTCTCCATGAATACCACATGCCCAAAGTAAAGTAATAAGGAAGGTAGGGACTAATACTCCGCCTAAAGTATCTCCTGCAACTACAAGAGGCTCAAATATACTCATTATAAACTGTTGTATATCAAAGTTTAATAAGTCTCTAACTATCCATAATACAACTATAATAATTGTTGCTGGTATTAATGCTGCAAAGGAGTTTGCAACAGATTCCGGTACTCCTTCTGGCATTTTAATTGTTAAATTCTTTTCCTTTGTAAATCTTAGAGTTTCTACAGCAAAAATAGCCATTAATATAGCTACGAACATTCCTGCACCGCCAAGATTGCCTAAAGGTAAGACCCAACCTAAATCGTTTTCTTTAACTGCTACTGGTAAGCTTGTCAATAAAAATGCTGCTACGGATAAACTACCTCCAGCTAATGAATCTAGCTTATAAGATTTGGCAAGACTATATCCTATCCCAAAGGATGCATATAAGGCCATAATTCCCATAGTTAATCTATAAGGATATAATATCCTTCCTATATAAGGCTTCACCATTTCCGCCCATGAATTTACAGGTGGAAAGGCAATAACTAAGAAAAAACTGCCTACAATTATAAGTGGTATAGTTGAAACGATACCATCACGTATAGCTCTAAGATGTCTTTGTTCTGCCAATTTTGTCATAGGCGGCAAAAGATATTTCTCTAAAAGCTCAAAAATTAATTTCATTTTAAGTCCCCCCTTAATATTATTTTGAATGTCTTTTTATTTGTTCTAATACTTTTGGAGCACCTATTGGTGTATATCCCATTGGAACTATTAATTCAACAGGTATATTAAGTCCTTCTGCCTGTGTTTTAAAAACTTCTAATCTGTGTTTTACTTGTGGGGCAACTAATGCCATGTCATATCCTAATTTAATTTCATCTTCAAATTCATAAGTGCCCACAGCCTTAATTTCTAGTGGAAAATTTTGTTTATCAGCTTCAGTCTTTATAGCTTTAACCACTATTGCACTAGACATTCCTCCTGAACAAACCATTAAAACTTTCATATATAAGTTCCTCCTCACATTTGTTTTTATATTAAATTACTAAGCAATAATCATGCCAATATCGTAAACTCCTTCTATAGTAATTGTTTTCATTTGATCTGTATCATGCCGAAGTTTTTGATACACAATTTTTGATACACGAATAAGTTTATTGTATATTATAAAAAAGATTTTTAGTGAATATTTTAATGTAATAAGGATATACTTTACCACATTATTAATGAAGTATGAGGAGGACTTTAATATGCTCAAAAAGAATCTGTCGTTAAACAACCCCATTGATAAAAAAAAGAATTCCTTTGAATTAATTAGAGAAGATATTTTATCATATTATGATATCCTTAGTAATGAGCATAGCATAACAAAGGGAACATTTTTGGAAGGAAGTGCAAAGAAATTCATACTAGAAAATCCTAACGCTTTTTTATTTGCCTTAATAGCAGAACAATCCGTTAAAACAGAAGTTGCTTGGAGCTTACCCTATAAGTTAAAAGAAAGATTAGGTCATTTTGATATATATAAAATTGCTAATTATAGCGAGGAAGAATTTGAAGTGTTTTTTAAGACAAAACCTGCATTACACAGGTATCCAGGTGCAATATCGAAATATATTTTATCAGCATGTAAAATCCTTATTGAAAAGTATAGCGGCTCAGCAAATAATATTTGGAAATATCCCTCTACTGCCAATGAAATAATAGCTAGATTAAATGAATTCAAAGGCATTAGTCAGAAAAAAGCCGCATTAGGCGCAATGTTATTAATAAGAGATTTCATGATAGAGGTTGAAGATAAAAATAATGTAGACATAGCCTTTGATGTTCATATTAAAAGGGTTTTTTTACGTTCCGGACTTGTTAATAAAGATGATTTAAATGAGTTAATAAATATAGGTAGAATTTTAAACCCTGAATATCCAGGTATTTTAACTTCACCCTTTTGGAATATTGGCCGTAATTGGTGTAGACCGACGAATCCCAATTGTTCTGAATGTCCTATAAGAAGAGGATGCCTAAAAGAAATAAATTCTTTTACTAAATAAATAGAACCATAAGCAAATTAAAAATCCACTTATAGTTCTTTTGTCATAGAGCATGTAATAATCTAAATTACACCGCTATAAATAACTATTATATATGCTAATCTATAGGGAAACTAACTAGAAAACTAACTTTCCGCATAATTCTCCTTTACTTTTGAGATTTTGCCAACTTAACTATTGCGTTTACAGCAATATTAATTGTTTTCTTTTCAGCTTCCCAGTATAATCTATCCTTTTCCTCAAGTGTAAACTGGTGTTTCTTAATAATATTTGAATCTGTACCAACTATTGCTCCTGCCTTAAGTCCTCTTTTAGCAGCAACAATAAATACAGTGGCGCATTCCATTTCTGAAACAGCTACTTGTGTATTCATTAATTGTTCATTTAGCCCTTGGTTTTGCATGTAATATGCATCCCTTGTAAGGCTCATTCCAACATGACATTCTTCTTCCTTTAGATATTCCCTTCCCGCTTCTAAGAGTGAATTTGTTATATCTAAATCTGCAACTGCTGGGTATATATCTGGGAGATATTCCTTGCTTGTACCCTCTCCCCTAACTGCTGCATTTACAACTACTACACCTCCAACAGGGATGTTTTCCCTTCTGCCTCCTGCTGAGCCTACCCTTATAAATGTATGTGCACCTAGTCTTGAAAGTTCCTCCATAGCAATTGCTGTTGAAGCCCCTCCAATTCCTGTTGAACATACACTTAATTTAACTCCATCCTTAATTCCTGTATATATAACATATTCTCTATTTTCAGCTATCTTTTCATAGCTATCAAATCTTTCTGCTATTCTTTTTGCCCTTGCAGGGTCGCCAGGAATTAAAACATATTCTGCTACATCTCCAATTTTACATCTTATATGCTTTTGCAGTGTTTCATCGTATACCATTTTTATCCCTCCACAAATATATCTACAATTCTATTTTCATTTAATTTAATTAATCCTTTATCAGTTATCTTTAAAAGTGGGCTTACTGGTAGACTATTGGTGCTGAGCGACATAATAGGATTGTAATGTTTGTATCCTAAATACCTCATTGCCTCTGTAACCTCTTTTAACTCTTTTCCTATACATTTCATATTTTTATCTGAAAGTATTCCACCTATTGGTAGGTCAATTTTAGCCAGCACTTTACCATCTAAAGCAGCACAGTAACCACCTTGGCTGTCTATTATTGAATTTACCACACATACTATATCCTCAGTATTTTTACCAACCACAATAATGTTGTGATGATCATGAGCATAGGATGATGCAACAGCACCTTTTTTAATTGTATCTCCTGCCGCCAACCCAAAAGCTATGTTTTGATTTTTTCCATATCTCTCGATTACAGCCATAAGACAATACTCTGAGTTTTCCCAATCAAGATAACCATTCTTAACACTTACTTCTGAAATTATTTCATCCGTAAATGTGCTTCCGTCCTGGATCTTTATAACTCTACACTTAACACTTTCATTTTGGATTTTAGTCTTAACCTTTAACATATCTTCATTTATTTTATTTAACTTAATTGAGTTATAAAATCTTTCTGGAAAGGTTCTTGGTATTTTATCCTCTATAGCTTTATCATCGCTGCTGTATACTTGTCTACCATTTTTAAATACTTTATTTATTTTAAAATTATTTAAATCCTCTAACATAATAAAATCAGCTAATTTTCCTGGTGCAACGCTTCCTCTATCAAAGAGATTCATTCTTTTCGCCGGTGTATAGGTAGCACAGTAAATTGCATTCTCAGGACTCATCCCCATATCTATTGCCTTTTTTACATGTCTATTTAAATGCCCTTCATTAATCAATACATCTGCCATACAATCGTCTGTAACAAAAGCAAAATGCTCATATAAGTTATTTTCAATCAAGTAATCTATAACTGGCTGAATCATTGATTTTTCTTGTATCTGAACAAACATACCATTTCTTATTCTATCCTCCATACCTTCAACCGTCTGTTGTGTATGGTCTGAGGTAACTCCAGAGAAAATCAATTTAGAAAGCTCTAAGCCTTTAATTCTCGGACAGTGACCTTCGATTGGAAACAACGGATGTTTTTCTTTAAAATACTTAATAATCTTATTTATTTTTTTATCTTCACTATTTATTACATCAAAATAGTTCATAACTTCCCCAAGACATATAACTTTTTCATTATTCATTAATTCCTTAACTTCATCAATTCCAATTTCTCCACCAGTTGTTTCATATTCGCTAGATGTAGCTGGAACTGAACTTGGTACTCCATAGAAAATATCTACTCTAGCACCTTCTCCTGACTTTATCATCTCCAAAATACCTTCTATACCAAAAACATTAGCTATTTCATGGGGTTCTGAAACTATTGTAGTTACGCCATTTTTAATAATTTCCTTTGAAAATGCAATGGGTGTTGCCATTGAACTTTCAATATGCATATGTATATCTATTAATCCCGGAATTATATACATTCCTTCAGCATCAACAATCTTTTCACTCTCAATATTCAATTTTTCAAAGCAACCAATATATATAAATCTATCTCCTATTACAGCAACATCTCCATAAAAGAATTTTTTAAAATATGAATTATAAACCGTTCCACCCTTAACTAATAAATCCACCTTCATCTACTATCAACTCTTTCTACTTTACTTAAGAAATTTATATAATTACATATTTGTAGGGAAACTAACTAGAAAGTTAACTTATACGTAGGGATATGTTTCAAAAGCTGAAGGTAGATTTAAAAACTTTGTGTCAGTCTTAGTGAAGGGTTTTAAGACAACCTTAGAACTTAGATACTGTCTGAGCATAGCGAGTTTATCTAAGTCTTAGGTCGTCTAAAACACAAGCTTTAGACTGACTAAAAGTTTTTAACGTACTGAAGCTTTGAAACATAGCCCGGAGTATAAGTTGACTTTCGGTTTATTTACCCTATACTAAGAATCTACTTTACTTTGACAATTCAGCATTCCATTTGTCAATTATGCCTGCTTTAGCACTATTATATTGCTTCCAGTCAATAACCTTTAAGTTATTAATAACATCCTTGCCATATGTTAAACCTTTAGCTTGTTCTGCTGTTAAAGTAACTTTTACATTTACAGGTGAGTCAACTTTATCTAGTGCATCTGCCTTTTGAACCTGTTCACTTAGGCACCAGTCTATAAACTTTTCAGCAAGCTCCTTATTTTTTGAACCCTTAACAATGTTTATAGTATTAAGATTTGCATAGTTGCCTTCTTTAAGCTCTGCCCACTCAGCTGTTGGTACTGCTTCCTTTATTTTTGCAAATACGAAATCCTGTGCAACACCAACATTTATTTCTCCCTGTGAAAACATATTAACAAAGTCTGATGACTTACTATATGTTTTAACTATATTTGGCTTTAAAGTAGATATTTCTTTAAATGCACCATCCACATTATCACTTAATTTAACTCCAGCCTTATTAGCAGCTACTTGCATTAGTGCTGGACCTGCTGTTGAATTTATTTCAGATACAGAAATCTTTTTCTTTAAGTCAGCTCTCCAAAGGTCATTCCATGATGTTATTGGTGTAGTTACAGTCTTAGTATCATAAACTATACCTGTTCTATTGATTGTATATGCTGGTCCATATCCATCTCCCATTGCTGATTTAGCAACGTCATATATATTCTTTATGTTAGGTATGTTGTCTTTGTTTATTTTTTCAAATAGTCCCTGTTCAATTCCTTGTATTGTATATGAATCAGCAAGATATATTACATCCACTGATCCTGGCATGGATTTAGCCTTATTTAATCTTTCATCGTTATTTCCAACCTCAAGTACAATTTTGCAATTGTTTGCTTTTTCAAAGGGCTCGAAAACATTTTTTCTAAGCTTGTCCTCATTATACCCCCAAGTTGATACAACTAACTTAGTAGGCTCTTTACTTGTGCTGGTTTGCTCTGATGTTTTGCTGTTTCCACAGCCTGTTAATGCAAAAGATAAAGTTAAAACACTTGCTAAAAGATAGCTCAATTTTTTCATAATAATCCCTCCAAGTTTAAACTAATACTATTCTTTCCTTCGGAAAATACATTTTAATTTTTTCCCCATTTTCATAACGCTTGTTAGTATTGTGGTTTACAAGCAGAGTTCCCTCTTCTGTCTCAACCACATACTGATATTCTTTACCTAGAAAAGTACTTATTTTAACTGTTCCAGATAAAACATTAGTTTTTCTTTCATCTCCCTCCATGATTATTTCTATATCCTCAGGTCTTATAGCTCCCTTATAGTTCTTTATATCCTTTTTTACGCTTTCATTTTCTACCTCAAAGCTATTTCCTGATTTAGATTCAAACAATTTTTTATCTGCTTCTTGTCCTTTTATGTCAAGCTCGATAAAGTTCTCATATCCAACAAACCTTGCAACAAATTCTGTTAAAGGATTTTTATATATGTTTTGTGGAGAATCAAGTTGTTCTATGACTCCACCATTCATTACAGCTACTTTATCTGAAATAGAGAAACACTCCTCTTGATCATGGGTTACATATACACTGGTAATTCCAAGTTCTTGTTGAATTCTTCTTATCTCAACTCTCATATTAACTCTAAGTTTTGCATCTAAATTACTTAAAGGTTCATCAAATAATAATAAATCCGGTTTTATAACAAGGGATCTTGCGAGTGCAACTCTTTGCCTTTGACCACCAGAAAGCTCTCTTGGCAGTCTATTTGCAAGATCTTTAAGACCAACTACATCTATGATTTCGTTAACCCTTTTTGTTATTTCATCCTTACTAATTTTTCTAAGCTTAAGCCCAAAGGCTACATTATCAAATACACTCAGATGCGGAAACAATGCATAGCTTTGAAAAACAAAACCAAAATTTCTCTTATGTACTGGAACCTTTGTATAATCCTTGCCGTTAAATATGAAACTTCCTTCTTTAATATCATTAAATCCAGCTATAGTTCTTAAGGTTGTTGTCTTTCCACATCCACTTGGACCTAATAATGATACTAATTCTCCTTTTTCAACTGACAAATTTAAGTTTTTTAATATTACATTTGAATCGTATGCTACTTTTATATTATTTAAACTTAATAAACTCATTTTTCATCCTCCTAAAATTACTTGGCAAAGAAGCTTAAGCCTAGTGTCTTTTCTACTACAAACATAAGAACAGCAGTCATTACCATAAGTATTACTGAAAGTGCCGCTACAGTAGGATCAAAATAATATTCAACATAACTCATCATTTGTATTGGCAGCGTACTTATTCCAGGCCCAGTTAAAAATACTGATATAGGAACATTATTAAATGAGTTAATAAAAGCAAGAATAAATGCAGCTATTATACCTGATGTCACATTTGGCATAACAACAATAAAAAAAGTTCTAAGTCTGCTTGCTCCAAGACTAATTGCCGCTTCTTCAATTGAATAATCAAAGCTCTCAAGACTTGATGAAACAACCCTTATTACATAAGGAAGAATTGTGACAGTATGTCCTAAAAGTAAGCTAGGATATAAGGGAAGCTTGTTTACAACTATTAGAAATTCAAGCAATGAAAAACCTAAAACTATTCCTGGAACAATAACTGGTGATAGAAATAGACTCTGTAATACTCCCTTTCCCTTGAAGTTGTATCTGCTCAGCACATAAGCTGCCGGGATACCAATTAAAAGTGCTAAAAAGGTTCCTATAACTGCAACTTCCATACTTATTTTGAAGGTCTTCATAAACATTTCAACCTTAAAAATATTCTCTACCCATCTTAAAGAAAATCCATCTGGTGGAAACTTTAAATATTCATTAGTTCCAAAGGCTGTGACACTAATAATTACTAAAGGAGCTAAAAGAAAAATATAAACAAAAGTTGTAATTAAGGTTAAAAAACCATTTTTTCTTTTCATTATGCCTCACCTCTTCCCTGGAGCTTAGATGCTAACTTATTTATAACTGCACTTATTACAATAGTTGTTATTATCATTATTGTTGCGATGACTGAAGCTGAATTCCAATCAGACAGAGCCATTGCTTTTTGATATATCAAAGTAGCAAGTACCCTTGACTTGTTACCGCCTAAAAGCTGTGGTGTTGTATAGGCTGTGAAACTCCCTGTAAAAACTAGTATCGAGCCAACTATAATTCCTGGAACACTTAATGGAAAAATAACCTTTATAAAGGCTTCAAATCTTGATGCTCCAAGACTTTCCGCAGCTTCAATTAGATCCGAATCAATATTGTCCATAACACCTATAAGTGACATTATCATAAGTGGTAAGAATAAATAAATAAAACCAATTACAATTGAAAATTCATTGTAAATCAACTCAAGAGGTTTACCTATTATTCCTGCGTTCATAAGTAAGGTATTTACAATCCCCTTTTTTCCCAATATAACTATCCAGCTGAAGCTTCTTACAACAGCACTTGTTAGAAGTGGAAAAACCGCAAATATTATAAATAATCCCTTAACATTTTTGTTTGCTCTAGATATGTAGTATGAAGTTGGAAATCCTAATACTACCGAAATTACAGTTGCAATCAAAGAAAGCTTTAGTGTCCTATAATAAACACTCATTGAATAGGGATCTTTAAAAAATGCGGCGTACCTTGATAAAGAAAAACCACTGCCGGTATCAATGGTTTTATAAATTGTTGAAAACAGCGGCAAAATCAAGGAAAATACTATAAGAATAATCCCTGGTATTAGTAAAAAATAAATTCCCTTTTTTCTCACGATATCCCCTCCTATTATTTTTCTATTACAGAACTGCAACTTTCTCTTATAATTAGCTTAGGATATAAGGATACAACCTCAACATTTTTATCCTTATCTTTTATTTGTCTTAATATTAGATCAATAATTATCTCACTTATCCTCTCCATAGGGTATTCGATAGTGGTTAAGGATGGTGTTATACTTTCAGAAATTTCAATGTTATCAAATCCAACAATGGAAACATCCCTTGGAACATTTACTCCTTCTCTAATTAAATAATTTAATGCTCCAATCGCCATAAGGTCATTTGCTGCAATTACTCCTGTTATTTCCTTATGCTTTGAGTACAGTTTTTTCATACAGTCATAACCGCTTTGCATTTTATAATCTCCATAGCAAATATAATCCTTATTAACCTCTATTCCATTTTCAGTTAGAGCTTCTATATATCCCTCTTTTCTCTTTATTGATATTTCCATATCCTCAGCTCCACCAATAAAGGCAATGTTTTTGTGTCCTAATTTTATAAGATGCTCTGCAGCAACAAATGCCCCATAGTTATTGTTAACTATAACTGTATTTATTTCTTCCTTCTGTATTTCTCTATCAAGAATTACAAAGGGAATACTTCTTTTCTTTGCTGCATTCACTGCTTCTACACATCTATGGGAAGAGACATAAATAATCCCGTCCACCCTATTTTCTATTAAGTCAATAAGAAAATCATCTTTATGATTTTCAATTCCTTCTAAATCAAAAAGAAGTAAATTATAGTTATATGAGTTAGCAAGCTTGCCGATATGCCTAGCCATTTTCCCAAAGAAAGGATTTTCTATATTAGGAACAATTAGACCAATTGCCTTTGTCTCCCTTCTGCTGTCAGTCCTTTCAAGCGGCTTATAGTCTAGTTCTTTTATTGCATCTAATATTCTTTCTTTTGTTTCATCTTTTACGTATCCAGTATTATTTATAACCCTTGATACTGTTGTTATGGATGTATTTGCTAATTTTGCAACTTCTTTTATACTAGCCATGTTATTCCTCCCTTAAGAAAATCTTTTCATATTATTTTAAGAAAATCTTTTCACATTCTTATTATTCGCTATATTTTTTAATATTCCTCTTTTTTAGATAAATTTTTTTATCTTTTTTTAAATTTTTAATTAATCCTTATATTTTATCGCTTATTTCCGAACTATATTAGCAAATAAATATTTTAACATTCGTCTTGTAAATTATGAAACTATTTTCATATTAGATCATTTAAAAGGGCAATCTCAAAATGCATATGTACGCATTCTGAGACTGCCCCTTTATAATGCCTTAATTTATTTATATGGATTTAATTTCTGTCTAATTTATCTTTAACATCTTGATGTTGTTTTATCTAAAAGGCTTTTTAAACTTTAAAGCCAGTAACTCTGCTATTTATACTAATCTAAGGACACTATATTTTCATAATTTACCTTAAATGGTTCTCCAACCTTCTTTATTATATGACCTGAAGCATAAGGCTTACCCTCTACTGTAATATATACTTTATCCACATTATAATAGTTTCCTAAAGTATCTGTTACAGAAGTTAGTACCGCCAGCTCCTTATATGTCCCTGCATTCATTTGAGAAACAAATTCCTTTGAAAAATCTACATAAACTTTCTTTTCAGCTTCCTTTAAATAAAGTTTATTTATCTTAGTATTAGCAGTCATTAAAGGTATTGTAGATGAACTTGGAGCTTTTTTAAAGTTATTTTCAAAAAATGCCTTTGTTTCATCGTTGGTTTTAAAACTTGCTACTATTTTCTTTTTCCCAATCTTACTATCTTCAGGCATAGGATAATAGAATTTAACAGTCTGTGTGACAGCTGCATCTTTATCAAGCTTCTCTAAGGTAGTAGTAACAACTAATCCATTAGATTGAAAAACAGTTTTTATTAGCCCTACTCCTAATCCATAATAATCTTTTGTGGTGGAGTCTTTTCCTTCTGTGGTAACCTCTATAGATTTAAACTTTCCTGCTGGAGTAGCTATAATATCTCCAACAGCTGTTATTGTTCTTTTTCTGCCATCAGCTAAAGTCCATGCAGTTCCTTTTACTATTGGCTCCTTAATTAAAATATCATTTGTATTTGAATTTTCCTTTGTCAAGTCGTCTCTATAGTAAAACTCTCCTCTAGAAAATATTGTTTTTAGTTCTCCATTTTTATTTTCAAGTACTTGCCCTACTGTTGTACCTCCAGTTATAATTCGCAGCTGAACTTTATTGTCTCTTAAATAGTCAACATATACATCCTTTGCTGCATATTCGTTTCCTGACCCAGCATATTTCATTCTGACGTTTTCCTTCATTGGGAAAAAGTCATTTATCATATATTGTTTTGATTCACTTTCTATTTTGGTTTGATTCTGATTTTGTGTATCTGTAGGTTTGGTTTCTGTTGTTGAATTTGCCAGTTTATTACATGCTGTTAACGTAACCATAAATAGAGATAGTATAACTACTGTTAGCTTTTTCATTTAATCGTGGCAAGGATACGCTCACTTCTACAAGTGGGGAGGAATTGCCATTTGCCGATAGGCAACTCCATAACTTACCACTTACACACCTCGCTTTCTTATTATAAACTCTTCACTAATATGATATAATTATTATGATTAGTGAAAGGAGTTGATATTATAGAAATTACTATAACATCTAAAATACAAATATATCCTACTAATGAGCAAATAGAAATTTTAAATATTACAATGTTTCAAATAAAAAGGGCACTAAATTATATATCTAAATATATCTTTGATAATAATTGTCTTAATCAAAAAAAGATTAATGAAGATACTTATTATTATTTAAGAGACACATATAATTTAAAATCTCAAATGGCTCAAAGTTGTATGAAAACTGCTATTGCTAAATATAAAACCAATAAGTCCAATTGGCGTGATTTTACCTTAATACAGTTTAAAAATTTAGAGTATGACCTTGTTTGGAATAGAGATTATTCCTTAACTAAAGATATATTCTCTATTAATAGCCTACAAGGTAGACTCAAAATACCTTATGAAACTAAAGGTATGGAAAAGTATTTTGATGGCTCTTATAGTTTTGGTACTGCTAAATTGGTATATAAATTTAATAAATACTTTTTGCATATACCAATGACTAAAGATTATCCTCAAACCACACCTTTTGAAGTTAATAAAATTGTAGGTGTTGACCTCGGTATCAACTTTTTAGCAACTACCTATGATAGTTATGGTAAAACCACTTTCTATAATGGTAGACATATAAAAGCTAAAAGAGGACACTATAAAATACTAAGAAAACAACTACAAGAGTGTGGTAGCAAGTCAGCAAAACGTAGAATTAAATCTATTGGTTCAAGAGAAAACCGTTATATTAGTGCTATTAACCATACCATTACGAAGGCACTCGTTGACAAATATGGAACAAATACATTATTTGTTCTTGAAGATTTAACTAACGTTAGAACTGTTACTGAAAAAATTAATATTAATAATAGATATGTTTCTATATCTTGGGCTTTCTATCAATTTAGGCAATTACTTGAATATAAGGCTAAAATGAATAATTCAATTGCTATAATAGTTAGTCCTAAATATACAAGTCAAACTTGCCCTAAATGTGGGCATGTTGAAAAAGCTAATAGAGATAAAAAGAAGCATATCTTTAAATGTAAAAATTGCAACTATCAATCTAATGATGATAGGATTGGAGCAATAAATCTTTGGAGAAAAGGTCTTGAGTATGTTGAGAATAACTCTAAAGAACATAGTGAGTAAACTTGCTATGTTGCGGTGCTGTCAATCACCGTATCGTAACCTACGTTTGAGATGGGAGATATTAAATATCGCTAGTACTATGTGTAGTAGAGTTACAAGCTCCCGCCTCTATAGGCGGTGAGTAATTGACAACATCACCTTCCATAATGTTTTATCAATTATACAATATGTTATATATTTAGTAAACAGAAATAAGAAAAAGTACTAAAAAATATAAGACTTTACATATTTAATTAATTGTGATGAAATATAATAAAAACAGTATTATACCTTTATTTTTTGTAAAAGGAGTTTTAGCCATGAGTAATACATTCAAATATGATATTAAAACTACAAAAGAAGAGCAATTTATTAATATAAGCCATCTTGTTGAAAAGTCTGTTAAAGAAAGTGCTATTAAGAATGGAATAGCAGTAATTTTTTGTCCTCATACCACTGGTGGTATAACAATAAACGAAAATGCTGATCCTGACGTAACTAGAGATATAATTGCTACTTTGGATAAACTTATACCTATTAAAGGCGATTATAAGCATTTAGAAGGAAATTCCCATGCTCATCTTAAAGCTTCCTACATGGGCTCTAGTGCTACTGTCATAGTAGAAGCTGGTGAGCTTCTTACAGGAACCTGGCAGGGTATTTATTTCTGTGAATTTGATGGCCCTAGAAATAGAAAGGTTTATATAAAGGTTATTGAAGGATAATATCTACTTTAAAGTTACATACAAAAGAGAACGTAGATAGATTTGTTTAAATTCAAATCTATCTAAAATACAATTCGTTTTATGTTATTATTCATCTAGCCTGCCAATACGCATTTAGGATATGTGCATAAAGTACATATTCTGGCTGATTTCCGTCTAAAACTAATGTTTTACAAGGTGCTTCCTTCAAACGAAGCATATGGCTTGCTAATGAATTAACCGCATTTTCATCTTCAGTCAGATAAGTTCTACACCAGTCAAGAAACTCGCAGGTCAAGTGATAGTGATCTCCACCGGGAAGCATTCTTTCTCCGAATCTTTCAAACTCTCTGTCATAAATTCTCTTCATGCGAATCTCCTCATCAAGTATCAGCAATACCAGCAACTCCCTGTCATTGAACCCTTCAGGGTTCCAAGAATGCACAGAACCTGAAACAACATAATCTTGATGATTAGCAATATCGTCGTTATACATCTTAAAACGTTCTT
Organism: Clostridium sp. OS1-26; assembly: GCF_030915445.1. GTDB lineage: Bacteria > Bacillota > Clostridia > Clostridiales > Clostridiaceae > Clostridium_AM. The sequence continues at coordinate 3,813,954 of NZ_CP133264.1, read as the reverse complement.
CAACCGGATGATTTTCAGTGAAAAAACTGTCTTTCCATAAATATTTGTCTGTATCAATCCAGTAAGCACCAGTTTTTTCACTTATGTATTTGCATAATGTACTTTTCCCTGTGCCTGAGGCACCTATAACCTGTATTTTCATATTAATGCTCTTGTACCCCCATTCTTAAAAATTAATATCATTTTTCACCCTTTCTTATTATACATCCATATAATGCAAATAAGATATACAAAAATTTGTATATCTTATTTGCATTATATGGATGTAATTCCCTAGCATTTTATAATACTTTATAGTATTAACTTCTTTTCTAATTTTTGACTCGCTAGTACTATTCTATCTCAAACGCTTTTTAAACTTTGAAACTACAAATCCTCCTATTAAGCCACCAAATATGATTCCAAGTACAAAAACACCTAAAAGGGACCTAACTAACTGCGATACCGACATAAATATCTTTGCTTCCATAAAAAACACCTCCTAAAAATAGTATCTTCCATTAGGATTTCAGTAAAAATTATATCATTGCATAAAATATATCACAATATTATATATATTTGTTCAAAAATAAAATTCAAGCCACTGCCTAATAATTAAGCAATGGCCTTTTACATCAAATTATAATTTTATGTGCAGCTTCACTAAGTGTAAAGCACCTTACTACTCTCTGCAAAGTTTTTAACTCTATCTAAAATGTACTGCACTAATTTATCTTTATTTTTCCACCTGCAAGCGTCCCCTTTATGATCTGAGACATAATCCTTTATTATTTGTATCAACTCTTCACTTGATAAATAGCTAAGTTTTTCTTTTAGCTTTTTTTCTCCTTCTTTCCTATAAAATGCAATTGGATTGAAAGAGGGCTTATTATCTATAGTATTTTCATCCTTTTCATGAAAAGAGTTATCCCAATCTATAGTAAACTTAACTCTAAAATCTTTTATATACCTATAATTTTTTCTAATATTTTTAATAAAACTTTCAACTTCCTCTATTTTCACTATAACATCTTCCTCTTTATCAGTGGCTTTTCCCTCTTTATCATTAAGTATATATTGAATTATTCTTTCTTGTTCTTCTATTTTAAACTTCAGTTCATTTATCTCTTTATTAATACAATCTATTTCTGACTCGTGATTATTTTCCCCATTTGTTTCCTTGCTTACAGTTGCTTTTCTTTTATCTTTTAACACTTGCCTAACATATTTTAAGCTAGTCTCTATTCTATCTGCAATCTCTTTATCCTCGACACCATTATTAAATAATTTAATTATTTCTTCTTTTTTACTCATAATACCTCCCTTTTAATCTAAATTGATCTACGGACAAATTCAGGTACTAAAGCTTTAAGTCTATTAACTACTATAACTATATTATTATTCGACTTGTCTAACTATGCATTTCTTTAAGTCATTATAGTATTCTTTAAAATTTCTAATATTGTAATTTATCTATTTAAAGTCACCATTTCTTATCAATTTACATAATATATAACGACATGAATAATCTAAGGAGGATTAATGTGAAATATTTTTGCCCTATATATGGTAAATCCTTTGACTATTTCAGCGATGATTCTAGTTATGGTGGAAACCAATCTTCTTCAAACATACAGGCTGATGCAGCAGATCAAACAATCATCGATAAGTGGAATACCGTACCCGTTCCTCCAGCACCTGAACTAAAACCGGTAACAATTGATCCAAAGACCACCGCACTACTAATATTAGATATGGAAACTTCTATATGCAAAAGCCCTCGCTGTATAGCCTCTATCCCTAATATTAATAATCTACTGGTCAGAGCCCGTAAAAATAATATGTTAGTTGTCTATAGTCTTATTCCTATGGGAAATCCATCGGATATCTTCAAACAACTAACTCCTTTGCGCGGTGATCCTATTGTGAAATCAACTGTAGATAAGTTCTATAAAACGAATTTAGAAAAAATATTACAGAAAAAAGGCATTAAAACTGTCATCGTTACTGGTTATGCAGCCAATGGTGCAGTCCTTCATACAGCTACTGCTGCTGCTTTTCGTGATTATAATGTTATTGTTCCTGTTGATGGCATGTCTGCTAATGATCCTTATGCTGAACAATATACAGCATGGCATATGCTTAACAGTCCTGGAACTAGAGGTCGAGTGACTTTAACAAAGTCCAATTTGATTAGCTTTTAAACTATTTATTAATAAATATCACTGATTATCTCTTTCCTTTTAACAATAAAAACCTCTGTTCTATTTCTATAGAACAGAGGTTTTTATTGTTTTTAGCCAAACGTAAATATAAATCTTTATGGCATCCTTAGCCCTCAGCAAGAGTGGTTAGAAGATGTTTTAAATAAATCAATTTTTTCTTCTTTAGATTCATAAGAAAGTCTAACGATTCCATTTATAAAGAAAATTTCTTTCTTCGAGCTAAAGCTTCAAAGTAAAATAAAATCGAACTCCACTCTCTGTATTTTCTGCTCCAAAATTACTTTCATGTAATAAAAGAATATTTTTCACTATAGGTAAACCAAGCCCAGTGCCTCCAGTTTTTCTGTCTCTAGATTTTTCAACTCTATAGAACCTATCCCAAATTCTGATTAAATCCTCTTCTGAGATATGCTCACCACTATTTTCAATAGAAACATAGACACATGTATTCTTTTTGACAACACTTATTTGTATATTTCCATTAACATTGGTATGTCTTATGGCATTACTTAAAATATTTGTAATAACTTGTTCAATTCCTCGCCTATCCGCATAAACTTGAAGATCAGTCTGTCCACACTGAAGCTCAATAAGAATATCTTTTTCATTTGCACGAATCAATAGCCTGCTTTTCACTTCATCTATGAGGTTTAAAATAAGGAAGTTTTCTAGTTTTAATTTATAGGCTTTTGATTCAAGTTTTGAAAGATCGAGCAAATCCAATACCAGTTCATCCATTTTTCCAATTTCATCTAAGATAACATCAATATAATATTCTTTTTTTTCTTCTGCAATATTATCTTTAACCCCTTCAGCAAAGCCCTTCATAATCCCTAAAGGTGTCTTAAATTCATGAGAGACACTGGAGATAAATTCTTTGCGCATTTTTTCAAGGCTTCTTTCTTTCTCTATGTCCTTTTGAAGCTCTTCATTTGCAATTTTTAACTCACTTAAACTGTTACTAAGGTTTTTAGATAAGCGATTCAAACTTGTTGAAAGACTACCCAGTTCGTCTTTAGAGTATATTTCACATTCCTCAGAGAAGTCCAAATCTGCCATTTTTGCAGCCACTCGATTCATTTTAAGTAACGGCTTAGATAGAATATTTGAAAAAAGAAGAGCCATCCCAATTATTACTAAAAGAGCAAATAAAAAAGCATAAACATAGTAGAGTTTCATGGTATCTATGGCCTCACCCACTGGTTGCAGGGACGTAATAACAAATATAAACTCAGAAATTTTATTATTTTTAATGATCGGCTTTACAAGCGCTATATTATCCATACCATTAGATCGGCCTGAATAATGGAAGTTGCTTATTTTATTTGGCTCCAAGCCAATTTTTTTGGGTTTTAAAATCAAGTTCCAATAGTCAATAGAGGTCCAGAGTAAATCTGTATTATAATTTGATATTTGTTCGATTTGAGATGGAACATTTAATTCTATAATTTTCCCAACAATATTTTCTAATTTAAAATTGATTATCGGCTTAACCGCTTCTACGGATGCATCCGCTGGATAAGTTGAAATAGTCATGCTGGGAAGTTCTACAGTTTTTGAAACACTAATTCCAAAATTGTCTGCATTGCCAACTTCTTTATCTGCAACTGCCACTCCTTGGTTAACCGCAAATCTAAGATTTGAATTCTCCCACTTTTCATTTCCATTTTTTATACTTATTAAAGATAGAACTTGGCTAAAATCATCACCAAAATACCCTTTAACTTCAATCTCATCGCCTTTTGTAAGCTTTAAGTTTTGAAATCCATCTAAATATGCTATGCTGTTTAATGGTATTTTAATTTTGCCTTTTGAAGAAGATTCTATAATAATTTCAAAATTAGGAGTATATTTTATATTTCCATTTGCATCTAATACTGCAATTTGGGCATTATTTTGGTCCGTAAATCGATTCATATATTTAGTAATAGTGGAGCTGTCCCAATTTTCATTTTGGTATTGCAAGCTGAAATTATTTAAGTTTTTTTGAAGCTTGGAGACCTTGGTAGTTAAATAGAATTTCTTAAAAAACATAGTTTGCGCTGTTATAAAAAGCGATAAAAAGACAGTGAAAAATAACAAGGTGATAATAAATAACTTAAATGTAATACCTCTCTTATTCATTTGGATACCTCAAATTTATATCCAGAACCAATAATGGTTGAAATACAAGCAGCTTTATCTCCAAGTTTATTTCTAATCTTTTTTATATGAGTATCAACAGTTCTTAAGTCTCCATAATAATCGTAACCCCAAACTTTGCTTAAAATAGCCTCTCTTGACAAAACAATATCCTTATTTTCCATCATATAAAGCAGAAGTTCAAACTCTTTTGGAGCAAAGTCTACTGATCTTTCATCTATTTTAACAGTTCGAGATAGTCTATTTATTTCTACACCATTGAAAGTTAAAATTCCATCATCTTTACCTACGGAACCTTCCACTCTTTTTAATAACATTTTTGACTTAGCAACCAATACTCTTGGACTGAAGGGTTTTGTTACATAGTCATCAGCACCTAAATCATACCCCATTAATTTATCTTCTTCATCAGACCTTGCCGTAAGCATGATAATAGGTACATCTGATATTTTTCTCAGCCTTTTACAAACTGACCACCCATCTAACTTAGGAATCATAATGTCCAAAATAATCAAGTTAATTTCCTCTTTTTCAAAAATATCCATAGCTTGTCTACCATTTTCCGCTTCGAAGATATGAAAGTCTTCTCTTGCAAAATAGTCTGCAACAATTTCTCGCATTCTTTCATCATCTTCAACTAACAGGATGTTTCTGCTCATAATACTAAAACCTCGCTTTTAATTTAATAGATCATCTCTAGGCACAAAATAATTACACCACAAGCACAAGAATACCTGCCTATATTATACTATAAGCAGGTGTCAAATTATATTGACAATATATTATTTAGAGTTAGCTAATTTTAAAGTCTTTCCATTTGCAGTTAGTTCACTTGCAATAAAGTATAATTTATTTTGTTCTCCATCTTTAGCAGTTACACTAATTACCTCAGCAGATCCAGAAGGACTAACTGTATTGTAAGTTATTGTATCTCCTAAATTAAGAGTAGCACCTATACCCATATTAACATCTTTAAGTTCTGAGTTCTCAGCATCTAAACCAGTTGCTTTGTTGATATAAGTTTCTGGAGATGCCTCTGCATCAACTTTTATAGCTTTAGAAAATTCCATTGCTTTTAAAGATACCTCTGTACCAACTTTTAAATTTAAACCCTTAAATCCATCTAATTTAGAAAATTCATCAATAGGTACAGTATAAGTTTTACCATCCTTTGCTTTTACGTTGATTTCATTTTCTCCTGTCTTTTCAATGGCACCACTTAGTTCTTTTAGTTCAGGTGTAGTAGAAATCGCTTGAGTAATACTAGTTTTATCTAGTTTTAAAGTCTTTCCGTTTGCAGTTAGTTCACTTGCAATAAAGAATAGTTTACCTTGTTCTCCATCTTTACTAGCTATGGTAACCGTAGTAGAAAGGCTATCTCTATTGTTAGTTAATTGTATATTTTTTGAATCAGAAATTTTTTTAGCAAAAATAACTGCTTTGCCAGCTTTAATGTCTTTCGAATCAGAACTTTCAGCAATCTTAGTAGCTTTTATGCTGATGAAATCTCTAGAAAAATCCATGGCTTTTAAAGATACCTCTGTACCAACCTTCAAATTTAAATCCTTAAATCCATCTAATTTAGAAAATTCATCAATAGGTACAGTATAAGTTTTACCATCTTTTGCTTTTACGTCAATTTCATTTTCTCCTGTTTTTTCAATAGTACCAGTTAGTTCTGTTAACATAGGCGCAGTAGAAACCCTTTGAATAACTTTCGCTGCTGAATCATCTACCTTGTTATCAGCAGCAAAAGTTTTAACATGTAGTGTAGTCACCGTTGCAGCTATAAGTAGTGATGTTAAAAATATTTTTTTCATAATTTGTTCCCTCCATTTGTTATTGTTTGTTACAAGATTATTATATTTTTCTCATGTGTCCTTCCTGTGTCCTTCACATTAACATTCAACGAACAATGAAAGAACGACATCCTAATTAAAGAATGTCGTTCTCTTCTACTCAACGCTTACATTACATAAAGGTAATAATTTAATTAATACTTGCTATAATCTTATTTGCATTTTATCTACCTTTTTAATCCTTATAGGTAATAAGAGGTTTTAGCTTTGCTATTACTTTAATCATGTCAAATTCAATAAGATCTTGGATTACTCTATCTATGTTTTTATACGCTTCTGGTGCTTCCTCATAGATTAGACTTTTGTCTTTACATACAAGGTTATAACTAAAGTTTCCACTTTTAATATCTTTTTTAGAAAACTTACCTAAAAGTCTTTCCTTGCAACCATTTCTGTCCCACTTACGTCCAGCTCCATGGGCAATTGAGAATCCTGTATCTATGCTCCCATTAATAGGTCTAACAATATATGAATTGGTACCTCTAGAACCTGCTATAACAACGTATCCCTTATCAGAAAGAGCTGCTCCTTTTCTGTGAACATAATAATTATCTTTGCATTCTATACCATTATGAACTGCTTCGATTACAAGATGTTCTACTGAGCTATTTATACCAGTACATAATTTTTCAGCTATTAATTGTCTATTTCTTTCAGCAAAAGCTATTGCATGTTCATAATCTTTTAAGTAGCTTTCAAAACCTTCACTGCCTTCTATCAGACCATTTTGACAGCTATATTGTTCAATGTGCTTTCTCAAAACATGCTCTCCAAGCCCTCTGCTGCCGCTGTGAACTAATAAATGTACTTTATTTTTATCTAGCTTTAAACTATCAAACTCCTCTTTATCTAACACCTCATCAATAACAGTGAATTCTGCAAAATGATTGCCTTTGCCTATAGTACCAATATTAAACTCATCTTTTTCTGAAGTTTTTTCAAACTCAATATTATTTAAATTCTTCATTACCTTATCTATTTTAAACTTCTTTTTATAGGTAGAAGTTTGAAACAAACTTATAGAACATCCTATGTCGTTTCCTATTAAGTGAGGATAAATTATACCCTCTGTAACAAAAGCTGCTCCCACTGGTGTTTTCCCAGGATGTAGGTCTGGATAGCCCACAGCTAAAATTACACCTTTTAAGGTTGATAGTTTTTTTACCTGTTCTATACCTTTGCTTTCCATCCATGATTTTTCCGTGTATATAATTTTATGCATATTATAATATTCTCTCCTTATAAATAAAATAGTGTTCTTATTGAGAGAATAACTAATTTTTAAGCAATTACTATAATATGATCTAGTAAATTCTTATTTAATCTTCTCTCACCATCATACTTTTTATCATATTCATCACAACCTTTACTAATAAATTTTATTAAAATCATGTGCTAATTTTATCAATTATTCTCAAAAAAATCAATTTTATTGTATAAATAGCTTATGCCTTTATATTTTTGGCATAAATATGGTATTATTATTTAGAACCTTACATACACAAATTTTAGAATTGGAGAGTGATAACTATGGCTGTTAACATAAAAAACGATTGGATGGGATTATTAGAAAATCAATTCCAAATGGAATATTATAAAGAATTGAGAACCTTCTTAATACATGAATATGGCTCTAGAGCTATATATCCAGATAAATATGATATATTTAATGCCTTGAATTATACTGCATATAAGGATGTAAAAGTAGTTATCCTAGGTCAAGATCCCTATCATGGTCCTAATCAAGCACATGGGCTTAGCTTCTCTGTAAAGCCTGAGGTACCTGCACCTCCTTCTCTAGTTAATATTTATAAAGAATTACAGGATGACCTTGGCTGCTTTATTCCAAACAATGGATATTTAAAAAAATGGACTGATCAGGGTGTGCTGCTCCTTAATACAGCCCTTACGGTAAGAGCAAGAGAAGCAAATTCTCATAGGAATAGAGGTTGGGAAATATTCACTGATGCAATTATTTCTATACTTAATAAAAGGGAAAAGCCTATGGTCTTTATTTTATGGGGAAGTAATGCTATTTCAAAGGAAAAACTTGTAACAAATAAAATTCATTACATAATAAAAGCCCCACATCCAAGTCCACTTTCTGCTCATAGAGGTTTTTTCGGGAGCAAACCCTTCTCAAAAACTAATAAATTTTTAGAGTCTATTGGCGAAGCTCCTATTGATTGGCAAATCCCAAACATATGATAATATAAAGGATTTACTAAAAAATTGGTGCTTGAAATACTGCAAAATCCAATTGCTGTTTTTAGGGATGTAGGTAGTTACAAATAAGGCAAGGGAATGTCTATATTTCTCTTACCTTACCTTTATTTCTTTATAAACTCAATCTGTACCTTTGTTCCTTCTTTCTCAGTGCTATCAATAGATAAAGTACCTCCATGCAGCCTGACTATTTCATCACAAATCGCTAAGCCAATTCCACTGCCTGGCTTTTTCACATCAGCTTTATAAAACTTTTTTAATATATTAGGAAGATGTTCTTTCTCTATTCCACATCCGTTATCTTCAATTGACACTGTAATTTTATCGTTAGTCATACATGCAAATACTTTTATACATCCACCCTCAGGAGTAAACTTCAAAGCGTTATCTATTATATTTATAAATACCTGTTTTAATCTATTTCTATCTGCTTTTATTGTAGGTATATCTTCTATATGAGCTTCTAAATCTATATTATTTCTTGAAGCTCTTGGTTCTAGCTGACTTAGTATGCTAAATAATAGCTCTTTAATATCTACATCATCTATATTAAGTACAATTCTGTTAGCTTCAAACTTAGAAAAATCCAGTAATTCTTCTACCATAGCTGAAAGTCTTTCGCTTTCTTCTATTATAATATTTAACCCCTCTTCTCTTCTTATAGCATCTGTAAGTTCTTTTCTCTTTAAGGTTAAAGCCCAACCTTTTATGGAGGTAAGTGGTGTTCTAATTTCATGAGATATGGAGGATATAAAGTCATTTTTTAACCTTTCATTTTTGGTTATTTCTTCAGCCATAAAGTTTAAAGTATCTGCCAGGCTGCCTACTTCATCATTATATTTTTTTTCTGCTCTAGTAGAGAATTTCCCTAAAGCCATGTCTTTAGCAGCTTCTGTTACTTTGTTTAATGGTTTGATAATGCTGTTTGATATAGCCAAACTTACTGTAGATATGATTAGTATTACAAAAAAACCTATGAGGTTAAAAATTCCAAAGATTTTGTTTAAAAGCTTATCCACTTCAGCTAAAGAAGATACAAGCCTTATAACTCTGGCATTCTCTCCTGGTTCTGTTAAAAGATAAGATACACATAAAGATTTTTCATTGGTATAATTCGGTATGCCTATCCATACAGAGGGAGTTCCCTTTAAAGCTTTTTTCACATCCTCAGATTCCATTTTTTCTCCCTCTTTAATTCCCAAGGAATCTGCTATTATTTTTTCTTCAGCGGATATTATTTGAACCTGTGCATTTGTAGATGAAGATAAATTTTCAATAAGATCCTCTGAAGACTTTTTAGGATCATCTCTTAAAAGATATCTATTATAAAAAACTATAGACATTTTAGCTTGCTTTCTTAAGTTTTCCTCTATTGTCCTATAGTAATAATTCTTTATTGTTACAAAACTGATAACCTCTAAAACTACTACTGTTAAAAAAATCGCTATAAAGTGGCTTCCAAAAAGCCTTTTCTTAATGCTTTGCAACAAAATCACTTCCTAAAATTTAGTAAACCTATAACCATGTCCCCATACAGTTTTTATGAATTCAGGATTAGATGGATCTTCTTCTATCTTCTCTCTCAATCTTCTTACATGTACATCTACAGTTTTATAATCTCCAAAAAAATCTTCACCCCAAGCTAAATTTAAAAGTTCATCCCTTGTAAAAGCTTTATCTAGATTTTCCATAAATACTATCATAAGTGCACTTTCCCTGTTAGTTAAATTTAGTTCTATATCATCTTTGTACAATTTTTGCGAGTATTTATTTAACTTTAAATTTTTTATACTTATCACATCTTCATTCTTAGTCTTTGAAGTTGCCTTTACCCTTCTTAAAATAGCTCTTATTCTTGAAATGAGCTCCATAGGGTTAAAGGGTTTTACCATATAATCATCAGCGCCTAAATCTAACCCCACTATCTTGTCCATATCTTGTCCTTTGGCCGTAAGCATTATTATAGCCATGTTTTCAGACCTCTCTCTAAGCTTCTGACAAAGCTCATAACCATCTATACCAGGCAGCATTATATCTAAAATTGCTACATCTGGCATATCTGTTTTACATATCTTCAAAGCCTCTTCTCCCGAAGAGGCTTCTATCACATGAAAATCACTTATACTTAAATTTACTACCAAAAAGCTTCTTATATTAGCTTCATCTTCTACTACTAGTATCTTTTCCTTCATGCAATCAACTCCAAAATTATTTTACTTTTTCTAAATAAGCTTTAACAGTATTTATATCCGCATCTCTGTGTATATCTATATACCCATCAGTACCATAATGGCCTTTTTTATTTAACTCTTCAAAAGCATTTAAAGCTTTAGTAAAATATTCTCTTGCTTTTTCTTTATCATTCTTATCTAAATATATTTTACCATATTGTACATATATATTAGCTATAAAATACTCTGTATCTATTAAAACATCTTTTGAAGTAAGCTTAATTTCAATACTTTTATATACTTTGTCTAATATTTCAAGAGCCCCGTCATAATGCTTTTCAATTCTCAAAGCTTCAACATTTAATAGTTCAAAATAACTAGAATCTACAGGGAAATATTTTTTAGAAGCTTCTATTTGTGATGCAGTCCCCATAGATTTTAAAGCATCCTTTGTCATGCCTGCTTTTAATTGTGCATCAGCTAGCAGATACCAAGCTAACTCATTATTAGACTTTTCCTTTATTAAACCATTGTAATATTCTATAAAGTTTTTATAATAAGAATTAAAGTCTTCTCCATAATACATTTTCTTATCTTTAAGCTTAAATATCTCTGCTTTTTGTACGTTCCCAATACAATTTGTCCAACCACTGAAAACAAAGCTGTTATCCTTATCTGATGGTGCATTTAATATTTCGAATTTATTCCATATACCTAAATAAGTTTCTTCAAACTTGCCATTTTCAAAAGTATAAGCTTTATATACAGCTCCAGCATGACTGCTTATCAAGGAACCAACTATAAGACTCTTTTTATCTTTACTTGTTACATTAGTAAACTCTACCCTTGCTATAGAATTGCACTCAGTTTTTTTCTCTTCTATCTTTTCCCATTTATTATTTTTTTCCTTTAAAATAATGAATCCTTTTTCAAACTTATCCTCAATCTTAAAAAAAGCTAATATTTCATTCTGGTTATCTCCGTCTAAGTCCATATGATATACAGACTTTCCTGTTACTATTTCATTAGTACCCAGTAGCTTTGCTCCCTGTGGAAGATAACTTTGCGCTATTGATTTTACATCTACGCTGCTAGCCATAACTTTATTTACAGTAGGAGATTTAATTAAGGCTTGAGGTGTAGAAAAACTCCCACAAGATGTACTTAACAGACAAACTGCACTTAATAAACATAATCCTATTTTTTTCATAGCTTAACACTCCCTATATAATTATAAATTCAAGTAACTTGATTACATTTATGATTATACCTTTTCTTGCTATTTAAAAAGTTATATATTTATTAAAAATGATTACATAAAAGTTACAAAAAAGAACCATAGGCAGATTAATAATTAAATCCGCCTAAAGTTCTTCTATATTAGTTTTGCACTTCATTATGAAACTGCATAAGTAACTAACTCTTGTATATTTTTCTTTTTTACAAAATCCATAGGATGATCATAAGCAGCTAGCATTCCTTTTTCATCTGCTGTTAAATCTTTTTTCGTTTTTAATTTCCACTTTAGAAATGTCATGAGTATTTTGTTAAGAGGACTAAGCTTTTTATAATTAAAGCCGCCGCGCAAATAAAAGAACTTTATATATCCTTGCTGCTCAGCAGTAAAGTTTTTATTTCTCACTCCTTCAATTTCCTCAGCTCTTCCTACTGAGGCTCCTGTTGCAAAAACTATAACCTTTTTACCCTTAAGGCTGTCACTGTTTTCAGTTATAAACTTTACGCCATTTATTCCACTGGCATATAATCCACCGCCGTAAGTTACAGTATCATAATTTTTCAGCATGTCTACATTAGCCTCTGAAACATGAAAAATATCCGCTCCTAGCTCTTCAGCAATCCACTCTGCATATTTTTTAGTAAAACCTGTTTGTGATTTATATATAACTATACTTTTCATTCCTCATACCTCCTTTTAATAATCATACTTCAATATATTCAGGTTTTACCCTGCTTATTAAGGATACCTTTAATATCATTAACTTATTTTATGAATTACTTATTGATTCCTTTTTCAGCATTTCTTCAAATTCTTCCTTCGATACAGGCTTACTAAATATATAACCTTGTACCATATCGCAGTTATATTCTTGAAGTATTTTTAACTGCACCATATCCTCTACCCCTTCTGCTACTACCTTAAAATCTATTCCATGAGCTAACTGTATTAGTGCAGAAACTATGGCGCTTTGTTTTTTATCTTTGGCAATATCATCTATAAAGGATTTATCTATTTTTATATAGTCTACAGGAATGGTTTTTAGATAGCTTAGAGAGGAATAGCCTGTACCAAAGTCATCAAGATACACCTTAATACCTAAATCTCTAATTTTATTTAACATCTTTTTGAAATACCTAAAGTCCTCCATAATGATGCTTTCCGTTATCTCAATTTCTAACCACTTAGCTTCTAATTTTGTATCATTCAAGGTTTTTTTGATTAAATTTAAAATTCTATTACTCTTTAATTGATTTACAGAAAGATTAACAGCTATAGCTGCCTTCTTGTAGCCTGCCTCCTGCCATTTTTTATTCTGTGAACACACAGTCTTCATCACAATTTCTCCAATCTTTTCTATTAAACCTATTTCCTCTGCTAAGTTAATAAAAACTATTGGAGATATTATTCCCTTTGTAGGATGAATCCATCTTACTAAAGCTTCTGCTCCCTCTAACTCTCCTGTTCTAATATTTATTTTTGGTTGATATAACACAGTAAATTCATTATTTTCAACTGCTTCTCTAAGCTCCTTTTCTAGTTCTACTCTTTCTAATACTTCTTTCCTCATATTGCTTTCGAAAAATTTATAATTACTTTTTCCAGAAATTTTAGCAAAACTCATAGCCGTATCTGCATTTCTGAACAATTCTTCTAAATCTCTTCCGTCTTTTGGATATATGGCAATGCCTAAACTTGCTGATATGTATATATTGCTATTTTCAATAGTGACACTTTTCTCTAGGGATTTTGATAATGAATACACAAGTCCTGCCAGATCCAATTCATCTTTAACACTTCTCACTAATATTGCGAATCTATCGATAGCTACATGACAAATCATATCCTCATCTTTTATATATTCCTTTATTATAGACATAACTTTTACAATTAATTTATCTCCAAATTTGTAACCTAAATCATAATTCACATTTTTGAAATCGTTAATATTAACATATACAATAGCAGCAAATTCGCTTTGCTCTACTAAACTAATTATTTTAGAAAGGTTCTCTTTAGCGTATATGATATTAGGAATATTGGTTAAAGGATTATACAAAGCCAGACACTTCATTTCTTTTTGTAGATTATCCATATCACCACTATGTTTATGATTATCTATATTTTTTATTTTTAAATTGCATTTGTTTTGATCTATTGACATTTATTTATCTCCTTTCTGTATGTATCTATGAAGTTTTCAAATATGTAGCAACTAATAAAATCACTTCTCTTACACGAATTCTTAATGTATTATGATAAAACCTTACATAATAGTTATGCTTGTTATTTAAAATAAAAAGCCATATATTAGTAAAGTATCAGACTTATGTACAAAAAGGCAAGTCCTAAAATTCCATATCACTTTTTCATGATAATATAAATGGATATATTTGCATTTTAACAGTTTCAATTATATAATAATAAGTACTACATAATTGATTCTTTATAGAAGGGAGCTGATTTATTTGGTAACGGATATAGATTTTAACTCATTAATAACTTCTATTAGTAACTGTTGCCTAGGTCCTAGTTACTGTGACTCCTGTGATAAAGAAAATTGTCTTATAGGATACTGTAAGCAAAATCTTTTAACCTGTTTAAAAACAGGAGAGCAGTTTATAGAAGATGAAATAAATAATATTCCTGTCTTTGATACAAAGGTTTTTGACCAAAAATCTGTAATAGACACCATAGGTTTTATATTAAATCAATGTAAAAACTGTAATGCATATCATGATGAAGAGTGTATTATAAATATGCTCAGAAGCGCCTGTGAAGTAATATTGCTAGGCAATCCAATAGATTATAATGGTAGTGTTCTTTTATATATAGATGAAGTAAAGGATATTAATCCAGAAATATCTATAGGTATATATGAATCCTTTAAAAGAAATAAACAAGAAAGAGGAGGCATGTAATAATGGAAAATATCAAATTGACAATTGAGACTACTTTAGGTGAAACTAAAGGAACTGAACTTGATAGAGCAGTAAAACAAACCTTCAATGGTGAAACTAAGGAAGCAGGTCTTTACCTTGCTATAGCTCGCCAAGCTCAGAGACAAGGCTATGGTGATATTGCTGAAATATTAAAAGTTTTAGCTCTTGAAGAAGTAGAACATGCGGCAACTTGTGCTGAATTGAACGGCATGATAACAGAGGATTGTTTTCAAGATATAAAACAAATGCTTGAGGGAGAAATCTTTGCTAACGATGCTAAAAGACAAGATGCACTAAAGGCAGATTCCCTAAATATAGAATCTGCTAAAGAATTCTTTAATACTGCCGCTAAGGATGAAGGTAGACATGCTAGAATATTAGAGGGAATACTCAAAAATATGGAAAGTAAGAAAAATGCTTGTCATTTTTCTTACTTTCCTACCTAGTATTAAAACAAATTACCACCTAGTCTCCAAATGCTAATATCATATCCCTTTTCTGTTATAACCTTCATCCAAGACTTTAAGGTAGTTTTATCAGCATACCATACTTCATGTTTTATATTATTTTCATCTTTATAACTGAAAAACAGGCACCGGCTTTTATTATCACGCTCTACTTTAGCATTATATTTTTTTAGCATATCGCTAGCTTCAGCTTCTGTAATAGAAGTAGTTTTTCCATTAGATGCCCAATCAAAGCCTCCCGTAGCAATTGCAAAATCCTTTTTTCCTGGAACTTTGCTCATGCTTTCTATTGAGTTTCTGATAAATCTAAGATCTGCTTTTCCTCCCGGTTCACTGAACCCTCCATGCAAATTGTAGCACATTAATACATAGGTTGGACCTTCAGCAAAACTCAATTTATCAAAAGGTGTATTAGTTTCTAACACAACTCTAAGCCTTAAACCTTTATTTTCAGCTTTTTGATATAGTTCATTTATAAATAATATGTAATTATCCCATAATTCCATATCATTTTTTATTTGTTCATAATCAATTTCTATACCATCAAAGCCATGTTTAACTGCTAAGTTTATAATATCTTCAATATGCTTGCTTCTTGAATCTGAATTATTTAATAGGTCTTTTAATAAATTTGTATCTTTTAATAAATAACTCCCATCATCATTTACTTTATCATTGACAACAGTCATATACTTATTGTACTTATAATCCTTTGTTTTGTTATAGTAGTCAATTAATTCTTCTGACATCCTTAATTCGTTATTTGAGTTAAAATTAGCTGCAAAATAACAAATATTTTTCAATTTCTTATCTAAAGATTTAATTTCTTTATCAGAATTTAAATCCCAATATACAACCCAAGCTGATAAATTATTTATATTATTATCAAATATTTTTGCATCTTTATCCAAGTCTACATTATTAGCTTTATTCTTAGAATGAGCTTCTTTTGAATTGACATTTATAAATATGACTGGTATTGATAATACTATTAATATTATCAATCCAGTAAAAAACAAGCTTTTTCTTAAATTATTAATCATTTAGTACCTCTCAAACTATAAATTCTTAATAAACCAGTTCACAAGTTTATTGGAAGAACTTTTAATCTTATAAGTTATAGCTTCCATCCCTTTTAATGAAGAATCATATAAAACTTCGTTATTTATATTAGTTACTTTAAAACTTTTAAATACTCCATCATATACGTCATCTGCAATATTTCTTTGGCTATATCCATATTGTCCCCATGCAGATTCAAGAAGAATACTGCCTTCATTTCCGTTACTTACTTTTAAATCTTCTACTATCTTCTTGTCATCAATGGATAAGGTCAACTTTTTATCAATTAATGTTATATCAACTTTTTTGCTTCCAGGCTCTTTTATATCAAATTCTTTATTCTTATCACCTAAGTCTAAAGAATATAGGATTTTTTTATTGACCTTTGAATTTTCAATAACATTAACTTTATTATTAATAAGTTGAACACATATGCTATTGCTTCCGTCTTCATTGGATCTTAAGTATATAGATTGAGAACCTATGATATTACCATTTAGTATTGTTGATACTTTAATATCCTTATAACTTTTGCTATTTACCAATTTAATAAGGCCTTTTTCTTTTGGCAGAGATGTTAATATAATTTTATCATCTACAAACTCTGCCTGTCCTTTTATTTTTTGGAACTTTTTAGCTTTTTCTTTATCTCCTACAACAAATTCAGTGTTTCTTTTAGTATCATCCCCAATTCTCATTAATAAATGATTGGTGCTCCAATATGCCTGTGGTTGAACCCTTGTTAAATCATAAATAGAGTTGCTTTGTAAATTTAATGAGTATCCCTCTCTATTAAAGTTCATGCTAAACAGTTCTTTAATCCATTTACTATTTACTTCACTAGCTTTATCATTTGTACCAAACTTTCCTGTATTTGAATGCATAAGCACATATAAAGATGGTATGTATCCAAGCTCTTTATTATATATATTTGATAGCATTCCATAATCATTATTAATACGTTCTTTCATCTCCTCATAACTTTCCATAGGAATGCCATGTTCATCCCTGATGTAATCCATAAGATAATGATTATATTGTCTATGGATTTTAGGGGCTGCCTTTGAGAACTCAACGGAATTTAATTTTCCTAAGTAATTTGAGTCTTTATCAAAAACATTGATGTACTCCAGTCTGTATCCATTAGTTCCCAATTCCCAATAGGAGGTATCTTTTAGCTGTAGTAAATCTTTAGGCGTTAAAAACTTAGGATCTTTCTTTGCAAATTTATCTGCATAAGTCAGTATCGTGGCTTTATAGTTATATTGTTCTAGAATTTTTTGAGAAAATATTGCCGTATCTCTTCTTCCATCTTCAAATAATAAAAATACTGATTTTTCTGGTAATGTCCTTCCTTTTTTATAGTAATCTAATATATCTTGCTGAGTTATTGTTACATACCCATTATCTTTTAATGCTTTTATTTGTTTCTCTAATGCTTCAGTGCTTATTAGTGTAGCATCTCCAGTTCTATCTACACCAAAATAGGATACCGCAATAAAACCATTCTTCCTCTCCTTAGATGCAGCATATGCACTGTAGGGCTCATATACTGAAAAGGTATATAGAGCTTTTATAATAATTATTAATATTACACATAAAATTATTCCTTGAAATATACTTCTTATTATCTTAACTCTATCTTTTTTTTCAGGAGAAAAATTTTTATTCTTCATATACACTTTCCTCCTTTTTTATTAATATACTGGACCGTTTCTTTTGCTCTCTTTTTCTTTGAGCTTCTATATCACTTGGAGTCATTCTTGTTCCCCATGTTGATTTCCAAAATGTTACCCATGCTATAGGCATTTGCCAAAGCAATACCGCTTCATAATAAACGCAAAATAACATTCCAAAAATCCAAGTTGTGCTTCTTCTAAAAAACATCTGGGCAAAGCTCATCATTAATGCCATCATTAATAGTCCAATAAGAAATGTTGTTGGAAATATCCTGTGTACAATTGGTACATAAATTAGGTTATAAGTGAATATTATAGGTGCAGCAACAGGAACAAATACCCCCATGTAAAAGAAGGCGGCCATAAAAGGTTCTTTTTTCCACATAAACTTTCCTGCAATAATTGATTCTCTAAGCCATGACCTTTTCCATCTCATTTGCTGTCTAAGAAATACACTATATTTATTAGGTACAACAGTGGAGCAGATTGCCGTATCTTGATAACTAGTTCTATGTCCATTCAATACAAAATTAGTCATAGCTCTATCATCTCCAAAGGTTGCCTTTTGACCTAAAAACTTTTGATTTATCCATTCATTCATATTATCCATAACTATTTGTTTTCTGTAGCAGGCCAGCGGTCCTGATAAACATGTAACTGCATCAAAGTAAGCCTCTGCTGCTTTCATAATTCTAAAAGCAATATAATATCTAACAGACTGCATTTTAGTTAAATTGTTTGTATAAGTATTGGCAACATCTGTCCTACCTGATACTCCCCCCATTTTAGGATCTTTAAAAGGTTGAACTAGATTTCTTATTGCAAAAGGATCTAAGAAGCTGTCTGAATCAACAAATACAACTAAATCATGCTTTGCACTTAAAACTCCTCTGGAAAGAGCATCTCTTTTCCTGCGTTTTTTTCTTGAACAAAATACTTTACCCTGTTTGGAGCATCAAATCTTTCTGCTTCCTTATTTAATTTCTCTATAGTCTCTTTAATTTTACCTACAGAATTATCATTAGAACAATCGTCTACAACTATAACTTCTAATTTATCAATAGGATAGTCTTGGTTAATGCAGCTTAAAATTGTGTTTTCTATCCACTGCTCTTCATTAAAACAAGGAATAATAATTGTTACACCTGGTGTATAATTAACATCCATTGGCATAGGCTTGTATAAAACACCAAATAAATATCTGCTTAATAAAAATACAGCTGCAATAATACTATATAGATATATCCACTTATTAAATCTAAAGTATATAACACTTTCTGCCCGCATTAATATAATGAACATACTTATAAATAATAGTAATAAGCTAGAAGCAGCTAATACATATCTATCCTTCTTTCTACCGGAATATTGTGATAAGCTCTCAATAAACTCCATGCCGCACATTATTTTTCCATCTGCTGTAACAGCATCTCGAACCTTTTTCCCATTAATTTTAATATTCATTTCATATCCCTCTGGCATAGAACCAGGTAATACTTTAAATTTTAACTTAATACTATCAGTATCGCTAATTATATTTAATTGCTCTTGATCTCTTAATTCTAATAAAATTCCTGTAGTAGAAACATCTAAGGATTTAACTTTAAATGTGCTGTCGCCTTTTTTGCTTTTACATATTACTTCAACGTCAGTTTGCATTACGTACCTTATTCCAGCTTTTTTGCTTTTTATAAATAAACTGGGATCACCATTATAATCCTCTAGTGCCTTTTTCCCTCTACGATCAATACTACTTCTTATAGCTTCTTTATCAGGAACATTTGCGAGTAATCTCCTATCTCTGCGTGGATTTAAAAGAATATCCTCGGCTTTACCTTGATCTTTTTTTAATTTCTTGTATTTAACCTTCATTCTTTAAACTCCTAATTTATAGCATTATTTTTCTAAATAATCACTTAACTTTGCAATTTTATATTTTTCTCCATATAATCCTTTTTCATTGTTAGTTAGGAATATATCTAAAGCTTCAGCGGTATAATAAGCCTGGTCGTTCATATGCATTACTATTACGTTTCCCCTATTTTTAACTAGTCCATCTCTTATGTAATCAACAATATCCTGTGCAGAAGGCCTTTCATAGTCATGAGTTGTAATATTTCCACTAACAGTATATTTATAGCCACTTTCATATACAGCCGCTAACCCTTCTTTTTTCAAAAGCAAGGTAGGTGGTCTAAAATATGGTTTAAGGGAATTTAAATCACCTATTACACTTTCCATAACGTCATAAGATTTAATTAGGGAAACTTCGAGTTCTTGCCTATTAGCTCCTAAAAGCTCATGGTTATAATTATGACTTCCAATATCATGACCATTTAAAGCAATTGTTCTAAGTAGGTTCGGGTTAGCATTTGATATACCGCTATTAATATCTGCATATTTCGATATTACAAAAAATGTTGCCTTTACATTATGTTTATTTAATACATCAAGTATTTCATTTATTTCTGGGTCTCCTCCCCAATCATCGAAGCTAAAGAATATAACATTTTCACCCTTTGTATCAATGGTTCCACTTTTATCAATAGATAGCTTTTCCTCTTCACTAAAGTCACTTAAATCTATATACTCATTGCCTATATAATTAGTTTTCATCATTTTTAGTGCTTCTTTATAGGTTCTTTTCTTCATAGGAATTGGATTCTTTATAATATTGTATCTACCAAACTGTGATGGGGTCTCAATAGTTTTTTGTATGTTTCCTAAAGTTACTATAGAATAACCTAATGGCTTTTGAACTAAATCATAATCTTTTGATTTTTCATTGTACCTACTAGCATAGCCATTTTGAACATAATTTTTAGTTAATATATCAATCATATTTGCAATAACATCATTGTCTTTAAATAAGCTTGAGTCTAATCTAAAGTAAACTATTTCTCCCTTTCGAAGTGATACATACGAATTTATGTTGAAATAATCGGATACAATGTCCTCAGCACTCATACCTTTATATTTGTTAACAACCGGTGCCTTTGTGTAGGTAAATAACTCGTAATCTTTAAGAGATGGGATATTAGTTATTGCTGATAAGGCTTCTTGAATTTGAGGATCTACATACCCATACCCAGCCATATATGCACTTGTATTTATTCCTTTTTCTTTTAATAGTTTATCTACTTCATATATTTCTTTACAAATTTCTTCTGTTGATTTATTTAGTAAAGTCAAATTAGTTGTTATGCCGCCGTTTCCAATTTCGTGACCCTTACTTAAGATTTTATTTATTCTATCAGGATGTTTTAATATTTCCTCTTTTGTCACAAAAAATGTTCCTTTAGCATTAAGTCTTTCAAGTGTTTCCAATACTTTATCTAAACTAGCTTCATTGCTTAGGCCTCTAAAGGTATATGCTAAAGATTTTTGAGTAGTATAAAATCCTGAAATAATAGGTGCTTGCTTATTATTATTTTTTTCTACTAACTCTTTATAATTTATCAAATCTATATCCTTATTAACTTCTTTCTTTTCTTCCTTTTTTTCTTCTTTCTTTTCTTCTTTATTTCCTAGTGTATTTTTTGCAATAGGTTTACTATTTAATGCGGTATTTTTAGTGTATTTATTATTCGATACGTTTTTTATTTTTTGTGGTTTATTGTATTTTGGAGAACCTGAAAACTCAGCTACTTTAACAACAGTTTTATTCTGTTCATCTATTGATTTTAAGATCCATTCTACTATTTGTGTAATAGCAACTTCTTTTTCCTCTTTATTCTTTTTCTCATTTATACCAGCTTGCTTATCTATTGCAGGCTTCTCTTCTCCTCTTTTTTCTC
Source organism: Clostridium sp. OS1-26 (assembly GCF_030915445.1). Taxonomy (GTDB): domain Bacteria; phylum Bacillota; class Clostridia; order Clostridiales; family Clostridiaceae; genus Clostridium_AM. The sequence continues at coordinate 3,792,168 of NZ_CP133264.1, read as the reverse complement.
CATATTCAGAACTATCAAGAACACCTTCTAACTTTATAGAGATTATTGTTCCTTTTTCTAAGTTCTTTACATATCCATATGCTTGTTCATAATTTTTAAAGCTTTGATAACTTAAATAATGATTACTATTTATAACATATTTATTCCCTGATGCATAAGCTGCTGTTAGGATACTATCGTTATAAGCAGTAGAATTACACTTAAGTAAAATAGGATCTTTTCCAGTTATAGATTTCAAAATTTTATTGGTTCTACAGAAATCAGTAACTAACTCTTTTGAGGATACCTTTTCCATACTCTTATTCCAAGAAAGAGTTCCACTTCCTATATCATGTCCATCTTTTTGAAGCATTTTCACTATACTAGGGTCCTCAGCTGCTTTAACTCCTGGAATAAAAAATGTTGCCTTAATTCCATGTTTATCTAACATAGCTATTATTTTATCCATGGTATCTTTATTACTGAGGCCCTCAAAGGATAATGCTATTATATTTGATGATGTATCAATATTTGTTATAAAATCCGATTTTTTGTTACTATTTAATGAACTTAATGCCTTTTTAATTTCATCTGATGCATCATAATTACTTTTTTTACTTATAACTATTTCTCCTGAGCTAGTATCTATACTATAATTTTTATATATAAAGTTACCAGTAAAAATACTTGCTGATAAAATTACAATAGTAACAATAATTTGCTTTTTTTTCATATTTCACCTCACAATTATAACTTTTATTTAATCAACTAATATTTTGGGAGTTTTTTAAGGTATGATTTCCCTAGATAACACTACCATTTTAGAGTGATGTATCCATATTATAACTTATTTTTACTTTTTTATCAAAATAAAAAAACTATAAATAGATAAATAATTAAAAATCTAATTACAGTTTTTTAAGGTTAATAGCGATAGCTACCTTTTTGTAGCTCATCTTTTGTCATTTTTCTTAATATTTTTTCTGCGGATGTATGAGTATACTATTAATACGATTTTTTCCTGATGTTTTTGCTTTGTACATGGAGGAGTCCACATTATTTATACATTGTGCTAAATCATTTGCATCATTTTCATATACTCCTATACTTAGAGTTATTTTCTTATTAATATTATATTTTTCATTTAAAGTTTCAAGTTTTTTCATTATTTCTTCAGCTAGTATTGCAGCATCATTCTCTGTAGTTTTAGGTAGTATTATAATAAATTCATCTCCTCCAAATCTTCCTATGTATCCTTTATTACCTATAATATCGCATAATATGCTTGCCACATCAGTTATAACTGTATCTCCAAACATATGTCCCAAAGTATCATTTATTTCTTTAAAATCATCAATGTCTATCATTAGTAATGAAAACTTTTCATTTTTTTGAACATAGTTATTTAACTGTATAGATAGTAATTCTTTAATATACTTATTGTTGTATAAAGCTGTAAGGCCATCCCTATTTAAATATTCAAGTTTTCTATGTTTTTCTAAATAATCATTTACTATAAATATTGATTCCATAATAATAAATACAATGGCTCCGTAAGTAACAACATAAGAATTATATAAAACTGAATTATTTACCAGTATATCATTCAATCCAGTTATACATATTACAATGAAGGGAAAGAAATTTTTTTCAGCATTCAAATTTTTATTATGAATTTCTTTAATAAAAAATATAAATAGATATAAAACAAAAAATAGAAATATAACTTGTCCATACATTCCAACTCTGTCATATATCCTGTTGCCAGTAAGAATACATAATATTGTGAAGCTCACTCCGTAAGCTATTGCCATATTTTTTATAATAATCTTATTGTCAAATATATCATTTAAAAATAAAATATAAAAAGTTGTAGAAAGATAAAATGTGATAGCAGCTATCTTACTTAAAACTTCATAGGGCATATTAGGATACATTTGCACCAATAATCTACTGTTATATACTAAACATCTTAAAATCATAAAAAAACAAATGCTTGAGAAGTAAATATTTCTTTTTTGCTTTGTTTTGGTAAAATAAAAACCAAAACTTAAAATTCCCATGATGAACATAATACCAATTGTAACCCCGTCAAGTGCTACATTTTTATAATTAAGCTTCATTATTTGTTGTTTTGTTCCGAAAGTGGATGCTTTAAGTGATGGTTCTAAATCTACATAGGTGCTCGTATGAATTACAATATCTACTACCTTATCTACAGAAGGAAAAAATATGTATTGAGGTCTATATATTGGCCTTTCATCGGAAATATTTGTTCCAACTTTACCGTGTCCATCTAAATATACGCCATTTACCCATATATCAGATGATGTAAATAAGTCATTGAAATAAGCACCATAAATTTCATCTTTAGGAACATATATTTTTAAATGAAGTGTCATATATCCCTGTTTCTTTCCAAATATCTGATCGCTCAATCTTCCTGGAATATTATAATAGTTGTTTGCAGTTCTTGTTTTTATATCTTCAGGCTTCAGCAGCTCGTCATAGTATAAATCCCACTTACCTTTAAGTTTAACCTCTCCATTTTCCCTAAAATTCCACTGTGAAAGATTTAAAATACCATCATAAGCCTTAATATCAATATTCGCTTTTCTTTCAGACAGAAAAAATAAAATAATAAAAATAATTGCAAATAATATCAAAAATAATTTTTTCAAGTTTTTCATATTGCAGAATCCCAATCCCTTGTAATGTTCTATAAATTTTACCATAACATTTATACGAAAAAATAACAACCTCATCTTCAGAAAAATTATAAATACTTAAAAGAACTGTAAGCAGATAATTTTATAAAATCCACTTACAGTTCTTATGTTTTACTTTTTAATTCATTTTCCATATCCTATGTAATTTTATTTAGATAAGATTACAGTGATAAATCTTTAGGATTTTGCTTTTGTTATAGTGTATTTTTTGTTTCTATCTTATCTACAATGACATTAATGCTTGCTTTGACAAAATCGACTGCTTGAATCTTACTCTGTCCCTTATGTTTAACTTCCTGATCTCCTTTTCTGGCAATTGCCTTATATGGGTACTCTTTTTCATGATTTTCTATAACCATTATTTCATATCCTCTATATTGTTCCATAAAACATACCCCCTTCTATATATCATATTATATCATATTCTTAATAGTTTGAATATTATAAAATGTTTATATTCATAAATTGTTAATGTCAAAAATAAAAAAACTATAAGTAGATTAATAATTAAAAATCCACTTACAGTTCTTTCATAATAGAGAACGTAATAATCTAAGTTGTACTACCATAGATAACATTTACACTTTACTGTTTCTTAACTACTGGTAACCATACTTCAGTTTTATAATTCTCAGATGTTGTATCTCCTTCAGGATATACTTCTATGTCTGGAGCATCAGCATATTCATATCCTGATGTTGGCAGCCATTCGGTAACAATACGTTTTTGCAGTTCTTGAATGGCATTAGGCATAGGTCCTACGCATTCAAAAATTGCCCATGTTGCAGCAGGTACTTCATACTCGTACATATTCTCTGGTATTGCTTTATCAGTGGAACATGCAATATAATAATCAAAATCTTTTCCATTCATACAAGTGCTAACACCAAGTACTCCATAGGGCTCTTTATTAGATAATTGACATACCCTTTCAAACATACCATTTTGGAAGGTTTCTGCCCAAAATTGCGGCACTCTAACAAAGTTTTCTTCTACATTCAATTCCATGTGTTCCTTTGCACCTACAATTCTAAATGCTTCTTTTTTCACAATTTTGTAATTCATTTCTTCATCTCCTTTAATTGAAATTGAGAATGTAATGCGTGGGTAGGCCTTAAGCTTAACACCGTCAGTTTTTGCAACAGAAGGTGCTATGCCATGAATGTTTTGAAATGCACGTGAAAAGGAAGTAGGCGATTCATAACCATACTTTAGTGCCAGATCAATAATTCTTATATCGCTATTTTGCAATTCAAAAGCTGCTAAGGTCATACGCCTGCGTCTAATATATTCAGCCAGTGGTATATTTGCAATATACGAAAACATTCGCTGAAAATGAAAAACTGAACAACAGGCAATTTTAGCCGCATGATCATAATCTATCTCACCTGTTAAGTTATCTTCTATATAACTTATAGATTGGTTTAGGTTGTCCAACCACTCCATTCCATCATCTCCTTCAATTAAAGTATACTTAAAAATAACTCTATTGTCCTCTCAATTTGTGCCCAAAAATGTTTGACTTATTAGCGGTATTAATAAACATAAAAGGTATGTTAATAAATTTATTAGCATACCTTTTTACATTTATGTTACAATCTAAAACAGCGTAATTTGATATTGGTCCTCCAGTTATTGGTGATGGGCCTATTGACTGCTACCTATGATAAAATAGTTATCTGGAAGCTCTGTAATATGGAGAATGAGGTATTTTCATTTTAACTGGGCATACATGGTAATAGTAACAATTTTTACAGTTATTATCATAGAAGCGTTTAGCCATAACAAACTCTTCTTCGCCTTCTTCTAAAGGCTCCTGATTTTCTTCAGGGACTTGAGTTTTTTTCGTTGCTTCGTGACATTTTATTTTTCTTATTCTATCATATAAAATTTTTCCATGCTTGTTAGTCGTAACCGAATCTCTATCATGGCTTACTATCTTGTCCCAAAATTCAGTATCCATTTCAGTCCAGATATAAAACCACCCACTTTTACAAGACTCTATTTCCTTTATTATTCGATCTTTATCCATAGCACCACCCGGTGGTTCCGCAGGAATGTAATTAGGTTCTTCTTCAGATCCAGACATTTCTACTGGTGGTTCTTCCATACCAGGTCCTATTCTTCTGTAGCCTCTGCTATAGTAATAGGGCATAGGAATCAATTGATTTCTGTATGAACACTGATTAAAATATTGACAGTTGTAACAATGCATAAGATATTCTCCTTTTAATCATTACTATAAAAATGTACTTTAAAATATTTTATGATATTAAAGAATCAAGTGTTACTATCTTTAAAATATAAAAATTATACAACAAAACCTTATATCTAATATCCTTATTTATCATTATCAATGTAAAATTTCTTGATTTTGAGTACATACTCATAAATTCAAAACAAATAGTAACATCTATTTGTTAAATATCATATTATAATTTGTAAGCATTTTTTACAAAATTCCTTATACCAATAACATCAATAGAGCCTATTGGGGTAACGATGAAATAATGGGTTTACAAATAATGTATAGAAACAATGAGAATAGACGAAGATGATTATCCACCAGATGAGGAATAATATGCTTTAAAGCATATTATTGATAAAATTGATATCAATTATAAAGGAAGGAAAAAGAATGAATTGTTGTTATCAATGGTTTTATCAGTGCCCTTATATGGCAAGAGGAACTTTTAATTTTCCAAGATACCATTGTCCTTACTATGAAAATTTTTATGACAGGCAAGAAGAAGGAGTTTTGGAAGTTGAGGAAGAATATCCACCTCCAGCAGCACCAGGTACTTTCTTAGCTGTAGACCCTAGTTTTGCGAGAAGAGTTGCTAGGCGCTGCGAGGAAAGAAGAAGACCTAGGCTTGAGGTAACCTTGAATAATGGTCAAGTAATTACATTAAGAAATTTTAGAGCAGGAGAAGATAGTTTAGTCGGAACAAATGTAAGTACTGGAGATGATGAAGTATTTGACTATCAAACAATAAGCAGACTTAGATGTTTACGAAGAAGAGCGAGAAATGGAAATCCTTATGAATACGAATATGGGGAATGTGACTGTAGAGAAAAATGAATGTTTAAAAAAATTACTCTTGAAAGAACGGCCTGTTTTGGTGCTTGTCCTGAATATATAATTGAAATAGATAATACGGGAAAAGTTAAATGGACTGGTATTCGGAATGTTTCCAAACTGGGAGAACATGAGTGGACTATATCCCCTGAAGCAGTGAATGAATTAAATGATCTAATAGATCAATTTGGATACGCTGAATATGTGTATAATCCTTCTGGACCTTCTAAAACTGATTTTCCAAGCGTTATAACTTCTGTAGAATATACTAATGGGCATACTAAAAAAATAAATCATTACTTAGGTGATACATTGGATTCAAATGCACTCACAGAATTTGAAAATAAAATAGAGGAAATTGCAACTTCAAGCGGTAAATGATCCATTAATTGTTTTCTACCATGCTGATAAAATTAGTCTATAATCTCTATTACTGCTTATCCGTCTAAGATTTTATTATATCAAAAATAAGCCTGCATTTTTATAGATGCAGGCTCTAGTGGTATTACTGCCTCTCACCTTCTTTTTAAACTTTTGTAACCTTATTTTATATCCTGCATATTATGTATTGTGTGTAAAAATCTTATGGAGGCTTATTAATGTATAGAAACGAAAATCAGAATATTGACCAAGAACTTAATCAAAATTTAGATGATACTCGTCGTCATCACCATCATGGACATCACCATCACCATGGGCATTATCATTCTGGAATGAGTTGTCCTATGATGTGCTGCTGCCCTATGATATGCTGCTTCCCAATGATGCATGGACAGCAAATGATGCCTACTCAAATGATGCCTAGTAGTGGATTTGATGATCCTGATCCTCGTCGACCATTTTTCCATGAGAGACCATTTTTCTTCCATCATAGACCATTCTTCTTCCATCACAGACCATTTTTCTTCCATCATAGACCTCATTTCCATCACAGACCATGGTGGATGTAGCATAAAGAAAATTAATAATAACTATATACCTAGATTAATTAAACATAACTGCGGCTTAGGCTGCAGTTTATTTTTATCTAATTTCTTTAAAAATAATAAGTACTGACATCTCTGCCAGTACTACGATATGGAGGTAATTAATGTATCCTATCCTAATTAATTTCATTATATGGTTAATTTATTATAATGTTACATTTAAAAATAAATAAGCACCAGTATTTCTACCAGTGCTTATTTTTTATATAACATAAAGGGAACTATTATGAATTGAAAGCATTATTTTCTCCTCTAAGCTTTACTAGCTTAGGACAATTATTATTATAAATGTCAATTGTTACATACTTGTGTCATTATTGTAAAATAACCATATACTTCTTTAACAACTTGTAAAATAATAAGCACCTGGAGTTAACCAAGTGCCTTACATCTTCTATATCATTTAGTTCTATTTACTATATTCATCTACTTCAAAAGATGATATTTTATCAAATACTACATATTCAGTTTTCTTTGTAAATGGTTGTAAGCTATCTGTTTTGTCAAATGAATAATAAGCATTTCCTGAGCTACCACTTGCTCTATTGTTATACCAGCTTATAAAGTCATTTACTTTAGTCATACTTACTGTATATAATTTTATGTTTCCATTAGTCATTGTTAGAGTTAGTATTGCATTGCCGTTATTATTAGTTGGCGGTTCTGGTGTATCAACCTTTTTTACAGTTACAATACATGATGCATTTAAGTTACTTCCATCCATTGTAATCGCTGAAACTGTTGTTGTTCCCTCTTTTACTGCTGTAACTTTTCCATTTTCATCTACTGTTACTATATTGGGATCACTTGATACCCATTTCATATTTTTATTTGTTGCATTATCTGGTGTTATTGTTGCTGTTAAACTATCTGTTTGCCCTACTGTTAAATTTGTTGATGTCTTATCTAGCGAGATTCCAGTGCTTTTAACTCCATACTCTACTACATCATTATATATTTCTATTTCATCTAAATCCCCATTAAAATATGGTGTGTTTGGAGCAACCTTTTTACCAAATGCTAATTTTTCAGTAGGATCTTTATCTTCTCGTTTAGGTGTAACTTGAGCAACAGGTTGAATTAAATTATCCTTGTACATTTTAATAGAATTGGCATTAGTTGTACCATCCCATGTAAACAGTATGGTATGCCAATCTCCATCTGCTACATTAGGTACTCCAATTATATAATTCATATTATTCCAGTCACCTGAAGAATCTACACCTCCAATTCCTAAAGTTCCTTTTAAATCAATAGTACAGTACATACCATTTTTAGCTATATCAGTTTTGCAGTTATCAAATACTTCCATAAAATCACTTGCATTTGTAGGTTTAGTTGTTGTTCTTATTTTAAACTTAATACTTTTTTTCCCCTTGGGAATAACAGGATTATTAAACTCAATATAATTGTTTTGATTAATATTAAATCTTCTATAAGTATTACTTGTCCCTTGAGATATATCAGTAACACTAGTTGTTCCATTATAAATTCCATTATAAGCACCTTTTGAATCGACACATGTTGTTCCAATTGTTTCATCAAATTTATAATTTGCTAATAAATTAGCCGAATAATCTTTTTTGGTACATAATTCGTTGAATCCGCAGCTAAAGCATTATTAAAACATCCTAACACAATAGCGAAAGCCATTACAAATATAATACTTATTTTTTTATAAATTTTACTCATATTATTTCTCCTTCAGATTCATTTACTTTTACTAAAACTTATAATTAGGGTTTGCTAACATGTACTCTCCTATCTTTAATAAGTCATCATCATCGATAGCATTATTTTCAACTATGTCTGTATTATACTGAGCAAGTGTTTTAGGATCTTCCCCTAAGTGTCTTGCATCTATAGCTAAGTCCAAAAGTGTGAATTCTCCACTGTTATTTACATCCTTTAAATCTTCTATAGTTATTGTAGCCTGTCCACACTCTGCATCTGTTAAATCTTTCTCCATTGTGATACCATCAGAAATCCTACCTTTAGTTACATCAACTAAAGCTTCACCTGCTGCTATTCCCTTAAAGTTTAACTTTAATAATGTCTTTTTAGCATTAACTACATTAGCTGAGCCTTTGCTTGCAACTATAACTCTTAGTTCACCAGGTTGAGTATCACTTTTTACTAATTTTATTCCATCAGTTTCACCCATTCCCAAAAATTGTAATTTAGTATTATCATATTTTATTCTTACATCTTCTGCTGCTATTTCTTTTATATTATCAATAACTAAATTAGCAGATACTGTTTCATTTTTCTTTATTTTAGTTTTTTCTGGTTCTACATTTAATACAACTCCCTGTGACACTGGTGGTACTTGTGTTGTTACAGTTACAATACATTTTGCACTTAAATTACTTCCATCAGTTGTTGTGGCTGTTATTGTTGTTTTACCTTCATTTTTTGCTGTTACTACACCATTTTCATCTACTGTTGCTATATCCTTATTACTACTTTCCCACTTTACAATTTTATTTGTTACATTATCTGGTGTAATTGTTGCTGTTAAAGTATCGGTTTTTCCTACTTGTAAGTTGTCTGTAGACTTGTTGAGTGTTATATTTGATATAATAGCTGGAGGGTTTTCGTTATATGGTTTTAGTTCTCCTGTTGAATCTATATCAAAATAATTGAATTCAGCATAATTACCATCGTTATTACATATAATTTTTACACTATGTTCTTTGTTTGACAAATTAAGCTTTTCATATGAAATTGCTCTAGAATGCAAACTACTTTTTTCACCTTTTTCAGAGAATTGTTCCAAATTATTATCAATAATAATTTTTATATTTGAAGAAAGTCCTGCTACGGATATAGGCCCTACTATTCTTAATTTTGTTCCAACAAAATTAAATCTAATTTCACCCTCATTTGATACAATAAAATGTATTGGATCTACATTTCCTCCTACTTGCCACCCATTACCAATATATTTTATATTACCATCAGTGTCATCATATCTTTTCCATCCTTTTTCTGGATGAATTATTTCGTCTCCTACTTTAGCACTATTTTCTGGTGTATTATTTAAATTGGCAACTCCAATCTCAGCATTATCTGCAGCCAAAACATTAGTAAAGCATCCTAACATAATAGCAAAAGCCATTATAAAAACTATGCCTAATCTTTTATAAAATCTATTCATATGTATATTCCTCCATTTAAAATAATTTTTAACATTTTTTGAACATGTCCAACAATTATTTTAAATGCCCTTAGCTATGCTTGCAACGAAAACCGTAATACAAATTATTGTAAATGTCTACATATGTTGAAATTTGAGTAAAAATTTTATTTAAAAGTATAACTTACCTAAAACTAACATTTAACGTTCCATATTTTGCTACTATTCTATTTGTTCTTAATATTAAATAAGCACCGGCTTTTACACCAGTGCTTGATCGAATATATTATTTATAGGACTAGGGAATTCATCCTACAAGCTTATAATGACTTAGGACAATTTTTATTATAGCTTTCAATTATTACGCAAGTATAACCAAATTGTTACATTTTTGTATATTTTAAAAAATAAGCACTCAGATTTGTCCGAGTGCTTTACTGTTGCCACCACAGTATGTAATCCCCACTACAACCATTAGGCAATTGTCCTTATACTTATTATATAACATATACAGAGTAATGTCGTTCGGTATTTTCTATACATATTATAACGTATTTTCACCTTTTTATCAAAATTATGAAGTCATTGAATAAAATTCATGTAAAAGATACATCTACTGATAACTATTTCAATATTTGTATATAGCTTATAAATTTTGTTATAATTTAACACGGGGCATTTTTATTTATTAAAGTTCTGCTTTAAATTATAAAATTGGCTTACAGTAAGATTAATACTTTTTCTGTAAATCTTAGATAATAATAAAATCTGGGGGGATAAAATTTGAACGAAAAAATACTTATAGTAGATGATGAAAAGAGCATTTTAGATGTATTAACCTATGCATTAAAAAAAGAAGGTTACCATATAGAAAGAGCCTATGATGGTCAGGAAGCACTCGATAAAGTAAAAAGCTTTAGCCCACATATAGTAATTTTAGATTTAATGCTTCCTGTAATCAATGGTTATGATGTATGCAAAAAACTCGAAGGAGAAAATATTGGCATTATTATGCTTACAGCTAAAAATGACATTGTGGACAAAATATTAGGCCTGGAATTAGGTGCAGATGATTATTTGACCAAGCCTTTTGACATAAGAGAAGTAATTGCAAGAGTGAAGTCTCTATCGAGAAGATTTAAAAAAACTGTAAATGAAAAAAATGATAACAATATAATTGACATTGCAGATCTTCATATTAATCAAAAACAAAGAACTGTAAGTCTAAAAAATCTACAGCTTGACTTTACTCCAATGGAATTTGATCTATTGCATCTGCTTCTTTCAAATCCAAATATAGTGTATTCTAGGGAGCAGCTTTTAGATACAGTTTGGGGCATGGATTATATTGGAGGCACCCGAACTGTTGATACACACATACAGAGAATAAGACGCAAATTAGGTGATAACTATCAAAATTTAATACATACCATCCACGGCATAGGTTATAAAGGAGTTGATGAACTTCTTGAAGATAGGAATTAAATTTAAGCTCATTGCCTTTACAGCCTCGCTTTTGTTAACAGTTATATTGTTTTTGAGTATTTTAGTACTTAATGGTATAAAAAGTTATCAAAATAAAGAAGTTGAAGCAGCTTTATTTAAACAAAAGGACATGTTTGAGCAGTATTTTAGTGAACGTTCCAGCTCAAGCAACAATAACTCTACTGACAATAGCATTCAACTTGCAAGAGGAAGTATATTCAATAAACCCTGGCTTAGAAATGTACCTGCCAGTGTCTATAATACAAAAGGGGAACTTCTTTCAGGATTTAAAACCGACGGAAAATTAAATGAAAATAAAGATAAAGAATCTATGATACAATACGCTATTGATGGTAAAGTATCTTATGTGAAAGTCAATGATGTAATATATTTTTATTCACCAATTAAATATAAAAATAACATAGTAGCAATTTTAGAACTTGAATATTCAGTTAAGGAAAATAGCTTGTTTTATAATAACATAAAAAAAATGTTTCTAATCACAGGTTTTTTTGCTCTTACACTTGGTATAACTCTTGGAATTTTTTATTTTTTAACGCTTACTAGAGACATATATAAGATGAAAAATTCAGTGGAAAATATTCAAAAAGGTCATTTTGATAAAATAGAGCAAATTAATCGTAATGATGAATTAGGAGAATTAAGCAAAGGCTTAATCTTTATGAGCGATACTATAGAGAAAAACATTGAAGAACTAAAAATTGAAAGAGATACTTTAAGTGTTGCTGTAGACAAGTTAGAAAAAATGGATAAACAGCAGAAGGAATTTATAGGCAATGTGACTCATGAATTTAAGACTCCAATTACTACTATAAAAGCCTATGCAGATTTGATTGAAATCTATAATAAAGATTTAGATTTGATTGAAGAAGGGACCTCAAATATATCAAAAGAATGTGATCGCTTAACAACTATGGTAGACAGTGTTTTGAATTTATCTGCTTTAGAAAAGTATGATTTTGAAATACATAAAAATGAAGTAAATCTAAAAGAAATATTAGATCAAATTTGTAGTAGAATGATGGGGAAAATTAAGAAAAATAACTTAACATTAGAGTGTGATATTGAAGATATTATTACTATTACAGATGAAGAAAACTTGCGACATATTGTCATTAACTTGATTGATAATGCCATAAAATATAATAAACCTAATGGAAGCATACATATTTCCTGCCATAGAAATGAAGATAAAATAATTTTAACAGTGGAAGACACTGGTATAGGCATAGCTGAGGATGCTTTAGATAAAATTTTTGAGCCTTTTTATAGAGTTGAAAGCCATCGAAGCAGAGAAACTGGTGGAGCAGGTTTAGGATTAGCCTTGGTAAAAAAATTGGTAGAAAAACAAAGAGGTACAATAAAAGTAGCTTCTAAGTTAAAGGAAGGTTCTAAATTCTATATTGAATTTTCTATATAAAGTTTACAAATTTGTGACATTTATTGATACTTTTGTGAATATTTTTTGCTATTATAATCTCAGAAAGATTAAAGGAGGAAAATTCAATGAGTAGAAAAAAGATCATATCACTAATTTTAACAGTAGGAATTATAGGTAGTATAAGTCAATTTGTAATTACCCATAATACTTCTGCTTCATCTAGAAAAGATATAAAAGTAATGGCATACAAGTCATCTGCTAAAGCCAACGAAAACGGATTTCAAATTGATAAATACGCAAATATTGAAAGTGTAGCATGGCTCAATGACAATGAGGTTTTGACTTTAACTAAAAAGAGTGAATTTAAAAATCCAGATTCTACTATACCTATACGATACTGTAGTATTTATAATTTAAGCACCAAGGCTTCTAAAGACTTTAAAAATGTGGACATAGATGAATTTTTAGGTGTATCTCCTGATAAAAAATATGTTCTTTATGCAGAGGCGAGAACTATTCCTAAAATTGGCGGTGAAGAATGGAAAAAGGCTCTTGATTCAGGAGATTTGCTTCATAAAAATGTAAAGCTATTAAATTTATCTACAGGAGAAATTACAGCCGTAAATACAGAAAAGCTTAATAGTGATGCAGAATTTATATGGGTAGGTAACAATAAAATTTTAGCAAATTATTTTCGAAAATGGGCAATTATTGATACTACAGGTAAAGTATATGCTGATGGAAGTTATAAGGCTGGTGAACTGGATGCTGCCTGGATATCCGGTACTGATGATATTAAAGATTTAGGAAACAGTGTGGAAGGAAAGTTTTATTATACCCAAGGTGAAAATGGAAAAGAAGGAGTTAAATTACGCACTGTAGATATTAAGACTAAAGAAATAAACACTATTTTCTCAAATCAGTATTCTCTATGTGCAGATAAAAAAGGTAAAACCATTATAATTGATAATTTTAATAATAACGGTGAGAAATCTTCTGATGGAGTTTTTGTAAATAGAACCTTTGGAGCTCTTATTTTAAATGAATCAGGTAAAACCACTCAAGAGATTAAACTGCCTAAAGGTATAACTACCAAGGGATCATTAAAATCTGAGTATATACTATCTCCTGATGGCAGTAAGGCTGCCTATATTGAAACTGCTTCCTGTATAGGTTCCAACAATAATAATAACCCTGATGATTCTATTAAAGTTATAGATACTCACAGTGGAGCTATAAAAGAAATAGTCAAGCTTTCCAGCTTAAAAGATAAGAATGCTCCAGATAACTATGCTATAGTTAAAAAAGCAAAACAAGATGGCAGCATTGAAGAAAGAAGGATAATTGTGCCTCAATACTTTTCAAATATACGTTGGGATAGCACAGGTACAGCTCTATCCTTTACTTATGGAGACTCCGTTTTTGCTAACAACACAAGCACTGCTCCTATAAATACTTATATTGTTAGCTTTGGCAACTAAAACTTTAAATTTTTGTATCTCCTTAAAAATAATAATTATTGTATTAAATAAAGGCTGTTTTTAAGAATAATGTTGAAATTGTAAAGGCAACCCTCAAGGTTGCCTTTAGTTCGTTATATAATAAAGTTGTGACATATTTGAAACATAAATAGATTCTATTCTTTCAAATTAAGTGTACTTTGGTAACTCAATATATATGCTTGTACCAATATTCGGCACACTTTTCACATTGATTTCCCCTTCATGTGCTTCTATTATTTGCTTTGCAATTGCCATTCCAAGTCCTGAACCTTTAACACTTACCGAGCTATTAGTACCTCTGTAATATCTCTCGAAAAGCTTTTTTAACTCTTTTTCTGCCATACCTTTTCCGTTGTCTTCAATTCTTATATATATTTTATCTTCTTCTTTTATAGAAACTTTTATTATGGTATCGGTCGCATTATGAATTACTGAATTATAAAGCAAATTGGTAAAAGCTCTATTAAGAAGTGTATTATCAAAATTAAAGTTTACCCTATTCTCTGTGCAGTTAAAAATAATATTTCTTTCCTTATATTCTGGATGGTTTAGTATATTTATAATTACTTCCTTTAATAGACGCACTATATTTCCTTCTTTACGATTTGTAGGAAGCATACCATTTTTTAATTGATAGGTAAAATTCAAATTTTCAACTATAGTTTCCACATTTTTTGCATTTCTAAGTATTATCTCTCCATACTTTTTTACGTCTTGAGGCATAACATCATATTCATAATCCGTTAATATTTCCGCATACCCTTTTATTGGCGATAGTGGAGTTTTTAAATCATGGGAAATATTAGCTACCCATTCCTCTCTTAAAGTTTCATTCCTTTTTCTTTCATCTTCACTAACTTTAAGCTTATTATCCAAAAGATTAAGACTATAAAATACATCCTTATACATTCCTTTTTCTTTCATAGGAACATAGGCATTTGAAGCAAGTCTTCTTATACCTGATATTATATTTGATAATATATGATTCATCCATATTCCATAAACTGCAACAAGAAGAATAATGAGTACAAATAATCCAAGCATAACAAGCTTGATCTTTAAAAAATTGTTATAATTGAAATACATAACTACTTTTGATATTTTTGCAGGAAAGCCTATAATATATGTCCACTTTTCTCCATTGTTATTAACACTTCCAACAAACATAGTATAATTTCTAGCGCTACCTCCAGTTTTATATAACTGAACTACATCTATTGGAGTATAATGCTTTAAAGCCTCTTGAGGTTCATTATATCCTAAAATTACATATCCATCTTTATCAATAATTTGAAAAGAAAGTTTGTACTTTTTTAAGTCACTTATTGCTTCATCTGTTAACTGCGGTTTACCACCTTGGAAATTAATTTTTTTATAGAAATTTGATGTAAAGCTTGCAGGCCAGCTGCTCCAATTAGCATAACTATTTTCACTACTAATACTAACATTTAGCAAATAAAATGCTATTGCATTAAAAATTAAGATTAAAATAAGAAAAGCAATAAAAAATTTATAATATAAATTGAATACTATTTTGTATCCTGATTTCTCCATTCTACTCATTCCCTTTTACAAGCTTGTACCCAAGCCCTATTACAGTAACTATAATTCCAGGTTTGGAAGGATTTTCCTCAAGCTTTTCTCTTAAATGTCTTATATGAACAGATATTGTATTATCATATCCCATATAATCTTCTCCCCATACTACTTCACATAATCTTTCCTTATTTACTATTTTATTTGAATTTTCTGCTAAATATAAAAGAAGCTGATATTCCTTTGCTGTAAGTTTTACTTCTACATCCTCTCTGTATACCTGGCTATGTACCCTGTCAATAGTAATACTGCCAAGCTTTATAACTTCATTTTTACTATCACTAACCTCTTTTATGCTGGCATACTGTTGTCTTCTTAGCTGCGCCTTAATACGAAAAGCAATTTCCCTTGGACTGAAAGGTTTAGTAACATAGTCGTCTCCTCCCATACTTAATCCAACAATTTTATCAATATCACTATTTTTTGCAGATAAAAATAAAATAGGACAGTAAGAAAATTGCCTTATTCTTTTGCATACCTCTATACCATCAATATCTGGAAGCATTATATCAAGTACTATTACATCAGGCTTTTCATTCTTACATATTGTTATACCATCTAAACCACAATGAGCCTTTCTAATATTCTTAAAGCCTTCTTTTAATAAAACATCCTCTATTAGATCAGTTATATC
This sequence comes from Clostridium sp. OS1-26, assembly GCF_030915445.1. Taxonomy (GTDB): domain Bacteria; phylum Bacillota; class Clostridia; order Clostridiales; family Clostridiaceae; genus Clostridium_AM. Next base: position 3,775,637 of record NZ_CP133264.1, on the reverse strand, counting down.
TTTTTCATCATCTATAAGTAATACTTTTTTATCTGCATCATTTACTAAATTCATTTCAAAACACCTCTTTTATTATCATATCCAATTGTAGTGTTTTCCACATTAGTGATATATCATAATTAAAAATCAGTACTAATTTAATATATTTATTATACGTTTATTGGAATGTAAATATCAATAACAAGAAAGCATGAGCCGAAAATCGAATTAAAATACTATCCATTAAAGTAATACAAAAAACACCATACATATTCATAAATAATATGTGAATCCTATAACTATAATGAATACACATTAGTAACTTTTATTATTGGAAGGAGTCTAAATTTATGAATAAAAATAAAAAAGATAAAAACGTTAAGGTAAATAAAGCTATAGAGAATATGGGCAATAGTACTAGTATACATTCCTTAGATACTGTCAGTAGCACCACTGGTAAAAATAATAATCATAAAAACAAATAATAGTTAGTAATAAAATAACAGAACAGAAACCAGATTACTTATAATATTAAATTAGGCACTCTGGTTTCTATTCTTTTGCAAACTCATTTCTCAAAAAAATAATTGTACTTTTCCTCATCAAGTCAATTTTATACCTTGTAATTAATACACATCATTTTTTGTTATGACCTTCATATAAGATTTAACAGAAAGAAGATAAAAGCATAAATAAATTGCTGCATATACTCCCATTGTCATCCCCATCCATTCCATCTGTGATATTGAAAAGCCGCAGAGATATTTCATATAGGCCATAAGTGGAAATATACTATGAAGGATACCAAATAAAAGTGGCATTATAAAAATAAATCCCAATTGCTTTGATACAATCCTTAAAGTTTCTTTTTTAGTTAACCCTATTTTTGAAAGTACAGAGTATCTATTTTTATCTTCATAAGCTTCTGTTAATTGTTTATAATACATTATACTTCCAGTAGAAACAACAAAGAGAATTCCTAAGAATGCACCTATAAATACATAGCTTCCATATAGAGTGTGCATTTCTGTATACATATCATAATAAGAAGAAAAAATCCTGTCCTTTGGCATCATTTTAGTAAGTTCTTTAACAACATTTTCACTTTTTAGTGGATTATCAAAATTATAAGCCCTTATGACAGTTAAATTATTTCTATTCTCAGCTAAAAGCTTTTTAAAAGATGTATCTGGTACTACTATAGTTGCTTTTTGAAATTTAGCTCCCAAAACGCATTTTATATCTGAATCCGATATATCAAATTTATAGGCTTTTCCACCAATAGTTGCATTAAGCTCATCACCAGTTAATCTTCCTCTTCCTTTAGCTAAAGTGCTTACTTCAATAAAGAAACACTGATTTTCTTTATCAATTTTAATATCCTTAGCTCTATCTACAACATCTGTACCATCATTAAAACCTGAATCATTTAAAATATTTTTGTATTCAGAGGCTGATATTACAAACATATCAAAAGGAGCCTTTAAATCTTTTTCAAAAGGACCCTTATATTTTTGTGTAAGCCCACTTCCATTTATCATTACAATATCTGTTTTACAAGTTGTTTTAATCTCTTTATGATTATTAATAACAACTTCAACTTTTTTATTTAATTCTTCACTTCCGCTTTGATACATTATTGAAAACGGACATCCACTTGGTGCAATTTTATCAAGGGACATATTAAGACTAAAGGCAAAGCACAATGCAGTAATAGCAACAGCGGAAATAACAGCTATGGTTGCCAGAAGATTAGAATTCCCTTTAATTCTGTAGATTATTTGAGATGCTCCTATTAGATTTTCTCCCTTATAATACACTTTTTTATTTTTCTGAACTAGCTTGAAGATATAAATTATTAGGTTGTTAAACAATATGTATGTTCCTGCAACAACAAGCAGTGTTATAAAAAAGCCCTTGTACAACATTTGGACTCCACCAGACTCCAGATTTATTTTTAACATACCAATATATCCGCTGAGCATCATTATTAATGATAATAATGCTAAAACTCTAGAAAATTTAGGCTTCTTCTCTCCTTCCTTAGCTGCATGTAGAAGTTCTATAAGCCTAAACTTGTATATTATTCCATAGGCTTTTATAGAATTTATTAAGAATATAATCATAAAAATAAAGATTGTCATACCTACAGCTCTAATATCAAAGTTATACTGTATAGGTTTATTTGATTTCATACACATAGCAAGTATTTTTAAAAAGAACTTAGAAGTAATAGCTCCTAAAGGCACACCAACAATTAATGCAAGTATACCTAGAAAAATATTCTCGAAGAACATTAGCATACCTATTTCCTTTTTTTTCATACCAAGCAGTGAGTATATGGCAACTTCTTTCTTTTTATTTTTTATAAAAAAGCTGTTTGAATACCATGTAAAAATAGCTGAAAATATTATAACTACAAAAGCTGATGCTTTAAAAATTGCACCTACCTTAATCCTACTTGAACTAAATAATTGTATTTGATGACTGTAATACATAGAATAAAATATCATAAGAATAAAAATTGAGGTTAATGTGCTTACAAAATAGGAAAGATAGCTTTTAAAATTGTGTTTTACGTTGGTTGCTCCAAGATTAAATAATGTCACTTTCAACACCTCCTATTACAGAAAGAGTGCTGAGTATTTCATTGTAGAAATCTTTTCTGCCCTTTGTTTTTTCAATCTCAGTATGAAGTACTCCATCTTTTATAAATATTATTCTATCACAATAGCTTGCTGCAAAAGCATCATGAGTTACCATGACAATTGTTGCTTTATTATTCCTATTTAATAAGGAAAGATTGTCTAAAAGTTCTGTTGAAGATTTTGAATCTAGTGCTCCTGTAGGCTCATCTGCAAAAACTATTTCTGGCTCCGTTATTATGGCTCTTGCAGCTGCTGCCCTCTGCTTTTGACCTCCTGAAACCTCATAAGGATATTTTTCTAAGATATTCTCAATACTTAAAATAGAACTGATTTTTTCTAATTTTGCTTCCATAGATCCAACATCTACCTTTGATAAAGAGAGTGGTAGAATAATGTTTTCTTTTAAGGTTAGAGTATCAAGAAGATTATAATCCTGAAAAATAAATCCAAGCTGTTTTCTCCTAAATATTGATAGCTCATCTTCATTAAGATTTAAAAAACTTTTCCCTCTTAATGAAATTGTACCAGAGGTTGGACTATCAATAGTTGATATTACATTTAGCAATGTTGATTTACCTGATCCTGAAGGTCCCATAATGCCTAAGAATTCTCCATTGTGAACGGAGAAACTCACTCCATTCAGGGCTTTTGATTCACTTCCACCCTGTTTTGAACCATACACTTTTTTTACATCTCTAACTTCCATTATATTCATGTTAATAGCCTCCTGTTTGCAAGATTATTAAATTTAACTTCAGTTAGATTGTATATGTATGGTATTAAGCTGAATTTAAAATGATCTTAATTTCATCTTAATTTTACCCATGATTTAAACTTATATAATTTCTTGTGTTTGTTCTATCGTCCATTTATCCTACATACTAATATGTTCCTTTAATATATACAATGTAAACTATTTCGTTCTATCTTACCTATGTGCCAAAATATGCATATGTTCTCTACATCATTCTTTAACAGAGCCTAAATAAAAAGAACCATAAGCAGATTAATGGTTAAAAATCCACTTACAGTTCTTTCATAATAGAGCACGTAATAATCTAAGTTGCACCACTATAGATAACATCTATTACCATACTATGATGTTCCCATCATAATAAAGCAGTTTATTACCTATAATAATGGTTTCTTCGACTATATAAAATATTTACACAACTATATATAACCTCTCGGCTATATGTAATCATCTCAACACTCCATATAATCTTAGCTCGACTCTGTATTATAAGTTGGAACCTTTATATAGTCTAATATAGACTATATAAAAGCTTTTCCCCACAATATAGAATCTTCCCTCTGACTATATATAAGCTATTATAAAATAACCTACATATAATCTTTGGTCGATTCATATATACCTCTTTCAAAGCATATATGAATCTTCGCTCAACTGCTACATACCCTATGCTATTATAGTAACCTCATTATGTTTATTATATACTGGTAACTTTTACAATTTATTTTATAAGTTCAAAAGCTTTTAAAATCTTCACTCTCTCTACAGCTATGTAACAAATCCAAATTTTTGTAACATTCCTAGCTGTTTCACTATCTACTCCCCAGGAAAAGTTAGGACTCCAAAAGCCATCTTCCTTCAAGGTATTAAACCAAAAGGACAAGTTTTTTTCCACAAAAGGCTCGACTAGCTTATACCATTGTGATTCAGGTGAATCTACTAAATTCAAAGGCTGTGGCACATACTCTGTCCATTTACTCTCATCAGTACAAAGACAATTTAGTATTCTTCTTTCCATAGATTTTATAGCTATATCATCAATTAAAGTAGAGTTTAATTCTTTGAGTACTATAAACAATTCCTGCATACAATAGCAATCATGTTCATCACAAGGTTCATTGCTATTTAAAAACTCTATACATCTAGCTGCTATTTCATAACCCAAAGACTTTTGTCCATCATTTCCATATTTAATAAAAGCTGAAGCGATAACAGCACAAGGATTAGGACTAAACTTAGTGTCAACTGCATAAGCCCACCAAGGCGCATGTGGAAAGTTATCCACTTCCTTTGGCACCTTCTCCCAAAAGGACGGTGTTTTTTTAATGGTCCTTTCAAAGTAACTTAGCAAGTTTTTAAACCAAGGCTCTCCACAGTTAAGGTCACAAGCATATGCAATAAGAATCGCTTCTGTAGATGCTATGCTTGATGATGCTGGTAACAAAATATCTGCTTCTAGTCCATTTCCAAAACCACCATCACTATTTTGATATTTAACTAACTCTGATACTATGGCTTTCTTACTTCCATTATTAAAAAGGTAATTCCATTTTGCTTTTTCAATAGCTCTAGCATTACTAAATATATGCTTCTGTATACTTTCCATTTGAGTTTTTTGTAACTTTTCCATAGCGCACCTCACAAATTCTATTTTGTACTATGAATTTAGTTTACTTACTTAATCTATTTTGGTATTGTAAAAATGCGACATTTCTTTATCTAACTCCTCAATAGATTTTGATGGAGTGCTGCCATGATATTTTTTAAAATCATTAATCATATGAGCTTGATCTGAATAGCCATAATTGTAGGTAATATCACTAAAACTTAAGTTTCTTTTATAGACTAAGTCCTTCCATATATTTTGATACCTAACTAAGCTGCAGCATTTTTTAGGAGTTATCCCTATGTATCCTCTAAAGATACGTTCTAATTGGCGTGAGCTGACACAGGTATACTGGCTAATATTAAAGATTGTTGTTGCACCTTTGGCTTGTAAAATATGATATACTCCATTTAATAAGTTACTGTTACTAAAAGACTTGTTATAAAGCTTTCTAAGTAGTAACTTTTCTACATGATATACTCTTTCTTTGATGCTATGGTATTTAATAACTATGTTCTCTATATCCTTTTTTAAACTTCTAAAATATTTATCTACCTCTGAAAATTCATTGCAAGTTTTAGGTAAATCTTTATCTGAAAACAAGTGGACAGCCCAAAAATTAAAGCGAATACCAAAAGTAGAAACTATAGATGATTTTTTCACTTCTGCTGTATAGAAAGGAGCATCGTTTATACTGCAAAACAGATTGTCTAATTTGTTATTACAGTAATCTATATCGAAGATAATGTCCATACAGCAATCTGGAATCACTAAATTTCCGCTCAAATCACTTACAATTGATTCTTTATTTCTGTAAGGTTCAGGACTGCCCCAAAAACACCTAATATAAGGTCTTAACTCATTACAAGGCATAATTTCGATATAGGTATTTGATTTATTTAATATGTTAGCAGTTATTGGCTTAAATAAATTTGATAGCTCTTGCACCTATTTCACCACCTGTTAAATAGAGTTATATTCTTTTACAAATACATTAAAAATATTGTTTTCTACATCAAATCTTCTAATTTTATTTTTATAGGTAAATCTGCAATCCAATTTTGTAAAATTGAATTCATATATGTAAAATCATAAAAATCTTTTAAATTATCATTATTATTTTTTACAGCATTGTAAAACTCTAAATCCCAATATTGGCTTTTTATATCATTTACAAAATTCAAATTTGAATCCCCATGTAAATATTCTGCTAAATTTATAACTCCATGAGCAGTGAGACAAATATATTTTTGTTCCCCATCACTACTAAACTTTTTCTTATTGTTTTTTAACATTATATTTATATTGGCTTCTAATTCAGCAAAGTCTTCATAAATTATAGCCAACATAGAACTTATTAAAGCCTTATCAAAAACCGATTTTTCATTAAATTTTTTAATATTTTCTGCGGCTATACTCATCTCCTTGTCATCTTTCTTTAAAATGCTATATAAAGAATTACAAAGCAGTATTGAAAATTTATGTCCCTCTTTTGCTGGTCCTGGTATGCTTAAAATATATTTTTCAATAACTTTAAAATCTCTTACAGCAAGTGCATCAATAATATCATAACAATGCAAACAATCAGCATAATCATATTCAAAATCTTTTATATTAGTTTTAATGTATGCCAATCTTCCTCTTGTATATATACCAGAAATTTGCCTATCGATGGCTCCTAATAACATTCTGTCAAGCATTCCTTGAGCTTTAATATCACTTCCAGCAAAATATAATATATGCATTAACCTAGATTTAAACCTTTCAACGTTTTCTTTTCTAGCCTTGAATTCTTCAATTGCTAAACTAAGTGGCTTACAATAGCTTTTTTCAATTTTTTCTTCTATAGAAGAAAAATCTTCTTTATACCCTTCCAATATCCACTGATTTAAATTATGAATGTATTCTTGGTCCTTCTTAGTAAACCTCAAAAAATACATTTTACCACCACCTATTAAATAAAGTTATACCCTTCCATAAACAGAGTTCTTGGCATCAGATGGAGTTTTAACTCCACCTGATGCTTAGAAATCGTTATCCAGTGACGTAGCCGCTCTTTACTCCCGCTTGGAGAAAAGCAGATGTCCCAAATTCTCCGATTTGGTGACAGTTGCTTTCACAGAGTGCGCGGGAGTATTAGAGCGGGTAGTCATCGGATAAATGCATTAATTTTAACCAATAACTTGTACTACTTTGCCTTCTTGATCCCTTATTTCTGTTTTCTCTATATTAAACTTTACCTTTTTCATTGTATTTAAAGTAAAACTTTTTTCCTTTGGAATTAATTCCGAAGCTATTTCAAGTGCTGTTTCTTTGCTTATCATAAGTTCTAAATCATTTTCATCAACCTTCACCGCTGGCTTTTTAGAATAAGTAATAATTATATTGCTTTCCTTGCCAATAAGCGTTAAGGATCTGTCCTTTAGAATGCGGCCTTTTAAAACTTTTCCTATTGTTTCAGCTTGGTGTGCCCCTATAGTAATTTCATAACTTTTCCCGGTAAATAATCCTTTGCTCTCTTTCCAAAAAGCTTATCGTTAAATAATGTTGCTGTACTTGATCCGTCTTTTTCAGCACCTTTTTCTATTAATATCTTTATCTCTTCATTATTTAATAAAGAATCCCTGTTCAAATCAGTTATGTATAGAGGCATATATTTAGAAAATACCCTTAAAACTTCAGTACTATTCCAACACTTTATTGCATCTTCCTCATCTACAGTTATTCCTACTATCTGTAAAAATTCAACTCTTCCATTTTGTGTATTCATAGCTGGTAATTCTGAATCTTCAACAAAAGCTATAGCTCCTATTAACGAATCTGTTCCAGCAGCAATTGGTCCATTTGCATTTAGATAGTGTCCTGCTTTAAAATAATTTCCTGTTGAAAATACGTATCTTGCAATATTCTGAAGAAAGTTTAACGCCCAGTTTGGTGGTTCAGTATCTGAGTCTTGTTTTTTAACTCTAAAAGTAAGTTCAAATCCATACCCGCTGTAATCTGGATCTTCCCATTCTTTCTCATAAAGCTCTGAAAATCCATATGTAACAATATGCCAATGTGGAATAGGCTCCTTCCTTTCATAAGCACTTATTCCTTGTAAAGGGTCATTCCCACCTAAGAAGTAAGGTATCATTGTACCATAATGTTTAGGCTCTTGATTTTCATATATATTTTTTAACGCATCATCAATTGCTTGCCATCCTATAGCTTGTACTTCATCTTTATCTTCTTTACACATAACAATTCCCCCTTAAATTTATATAAAAATAACTTACCTATTGTTATTTCTTATTTGCATAATAATCTTAGGTATCCCATTCATCCTTTGAACACAACATTTCAATATGAATTCATAAGTATCTCCAATATTTTTTCGGTATTATTTACAAATTGCTTCATAACTTGAAAATGTTCAGTATCTTTATATGCTACTTCTTTAAATCCATCTTTTAATTCATACACTACAGCATCTGGATAAGACATTATAATAGGCGAATGTGTAGCAATTATAAACTGAGAACCTTCCTCAACTAATTCATGCATTCTTGCAAGCATGGTCATTTGTCTTGATGGTGATAAAGCAGCTTCTGGCTCATCTAAAATATACAAGCTATTTCCTTTAAATTTATTAATAAATAATGATATGAAGGATTCTCCATGTGACTGGTCATGCAGCGAAATACCTCCATAGGATCCTACAACTCCTAATTCGTCGATTTTAGTTGCAACATTATAGAAACTTTCTGCTCTTAGAAAAAAGCCATCCTCCGGCATTTTAACACCTTTTATCAATTTTAAATAGTTACATAGCTCTGAATGAGTATTCATAGTTGAAAAGTTAAAATTCTTTGTTCCACCTTCAGGATTGAATCCATATGCTATAGCAATTGCTTCAAGTATGGTCGATTTTCCTGTACCATTCTCCCCTACAATAAATGTTACTTTGGGATGAAAATCTAAAGTGGATAAATTCCGTACTGCTTCCAACGAAAATGGATATGCAGAAAATGAACTTATATTTTCTCTACAAAGCTTTACCGTTCTTAAATATTGATTTAATTTAAATCTTTCCACTTACAAATTAATCCTCCAATTCACTTTACTAAAAAAAACACTAATGCAATTAATGTTCTTTTTCATTAAGTATAAAAGCCATAAATAATCTACTAAACTGGATAATGATTACCTGATTCCAATATTTCCTTAAAAGAATATATGTATTCCATACTATTTCCATCAGCCCAGAATATAACCTTATCTTTATACATAACCGCTTCTATTCCATCTTCAAAACCAAACCTGCAATAATTAAATTCAAGCTTAAAAGAATAATATGCAAAACCATCTTCTAATTCATTACAATTAACTATTATTTGACTAATAAAATTACCCTCATAACGCATTTTATCTAAGTCTTCTTCTGTGCTTACATAGTAATCTTTTTTGTTATTAGCATCGTATATATCCCAATTTTTAAAGCTTTTAACTAAAGACTTTAACATATTTTCATAAATTGCGTTAAAGTTTTCTGAAATAAACCTAAGGGTATCCTCTACTATTTGTTCTTTTTCCTTATTAAAATCACTTACAATTAAAGTTGGTGTTAATGTTTGATTAATAAATTTACCACTACATTTAATAGGAAAAATGACCTCCTCTTCTTGGCTAATTAATGTTGTTAATTTTTCTTTCCATTGTATATCATCTAAATTTATTTCTATATGTTCACTCATTTTATATAGCTTCTCCTTAATAAAACATCTTTTACTTTTTAATTGCTCAAACAACATAAGTTATTCATCTTATATTTTCATCACAAAACTTATTTCTCAAAACATGCGTTTCTAAATCAGCAAGTCTTGTTGGAACAGGTATCCTGCTGTCTTTAGATAATAATTTCATTGCTATTTCATAGCAGCTATTTATGTCTATGTTATTACCACAAGAAACAAATATAGGCTTTACATTTTTACTAGTTCTTACAGCCTGTCCATAAACCTTTTGATTTACAATTATATCTGTATATGCTCCTACTTCATTTTCTGGCATAATAAAATCTACTTTATTTATTTTTAAATATGTCTTTGCTACTCCCATAGTGGGCTTATTTAAGAATAAGCCTGCATGTGTAGCTATACCCATATTGTTATGATGAAGATATCCGTTGCCATCAAATATAAAAACATCTGGCTCAACCGTAATTTTCTCTACAGCTTCTAATATTAAAGGTAATTCCCTAAAAGCTAAGAATCCTGCAACATAAGGAACAGATATTTTCCCAACACTATAAACTTTTTCTAGCACCTCTTTAGTTTGAAAATCAATAATTACTATACTGCAAGCTCCAAAGGTTTCATTGTTTTTTTCCCAATAGGCAATATCTATTCCTGCACACACTCTTATGTTTTCTAAATCTATTTTATTTATAATATTAATTTTCTCTTTTAAACTATTTTGTATATTTAAAAATTCTTCTTCTGTCTTTTGATTAAAATCATGAATATAATTTACCTTCACTAAAATTAGCTCCTTCTTAATAAATTTATGCTCAGCTAAACTATCTTTTCAAATCCTTCTATCTGTTTAGCTTCCAATTAGCAATGAAACCAGTTTTAGCTTCTAAAGTTCTATCTACATCATAAAGTATTTCACTAAAAAGTCTTTCTGGTACTTTTGATGGAATAATAATATTTTCCTCACTTATTTCATCATAAACATAACTTCCTCTTTCAACTGTATTAGCCTTATAGAAAGTCAACTCATAAATAATGGTTTCTTCATTTTCGTAACCAACAGAAAGCCACTCAAAAGAAAGTTCTGCACCAATGCCTATTTTTTCATCTTCTTTATAGAACTGATAGTATCCCCCACCATCTTGCACAGAGCCTCTATACCAACCCATTTTAGTAAGTTTACCCACTAATGAAAGTCCATTAATTTTTGTGCCTCCAAAACGTTCTACTGACTTCATTTCCTTCTCTTTTTCATTTACCTTATAAACCTTTCTGTGAAGCTGAAGGAAAGGTTGTTCTATTTCATAATCCTCAAATTGCTGTATCCAAGTGTTTAATGTCTCTTGATTCATCTCCAAAGGATGTACAAGTCCTATAAGAGAATCTTCTGTAAGTTCATATTCGTCTTCATCCTTTGTATTAAAAGTACCATCTTCCATGTATCTAAAAGTATTCTTTAATTCTCCTTCAACGTACACTCCCCACACTAATCCAAGAGAGAAATTATGCATAATAGGATTTTCTACAAATAAATTTTCCCAATCTTTTTTCTTCCAGATTCTATTTGCTGAAAGAGCCATTTCCAGTCTTAAAGTTTGAGTAGAAACTACAGTTTTAATTTGCTTTTTAAGATCTTTAAATTCATCTGATGCTTCTTTAGCTTTTAACTCATCATCAGATTTGTTTGGTTTTGGTAAGGTTTTAATTGTCTTGCCACTACTATCTACAATTTTTAAAGAAAAATCCAAATTTAAAGTTACTGTAAAGCTTCTGCTGCCAAAATCAAATACCCTTTCTCCTCTTTTATTAAAGTCTAAACCCGGTACTATTTTATCCTCCAGTTCTTCCTCTGTTAAATTAAACATTTGGGCTGCAAAGACAAAAGCCTCTTCCGCCGCTTTTTTAATCTGTTTGTGCTTAAATTTCCTTGCTATTGTATCTATTACTATTAAACAATGATCACTTCCATTTAGCGCCAAAGCTTTTATAGCATCACAAGCAATAGCTCCTCTTGAATTTTTAGACCATATATCTATTTGAGCTTTCAATTCATTAATAACATTGAAGCCGCCTACTGCTGAAACTAATCCTAAAATCCATTTTTGCTTTGTATCTGCACCATTATTAATCCAAAGGTTTAAAATCTCATTTCCAAGCTGATCTAAATCATGCTTATTACATTTTTTAATTACCTTTTCTGCTGTTAGATTTCTTTCCACAATATTTTCTAAAGAGTATTTGCTTATTAAATAAGTTATTACATCTTTTGATACTACTTTTCCATCCTCATATCTTATATCTTGAAGTACACTTACAGGAATCCATTCTGGCGCAGTATAGGCGGTCTTCTTCAGCCTTTCAGTACAATACCTACTTATACTTTCAGCTGTTTCAAGTATTTCATTATCTAAATAATCCGCATTTATAATATTTAATAATAATACTTTAACCTTTTCATTCTTTTCTGAGTCTGCAAACTTTTGAAGCTCTTTAACTGAATCTCTCATGTCAAAGTTTGTGAGAATCCTAGTAACTGCTTCTCTCACTGCTAACTTTTTACTCTTTAACTCATTTAATACTTCTTTTTTACAGCCTTCATAAGAGCTGAGAAGGGTTACCATCTTATCTCTTATAATTTTAGAATTATCAGATAGATATTTAATAAGAATAGGAGCATACTTTTCATTATTTACATTAAATAGTTTTTCAAGTACTATTTCTTTCACATTGATATTTAATGTATCAATATTATTTATAAGCTCTGTATTTTCCTCTGAACACAACTTACTTAAATATTCTATAACCTTTGATTGACTTCTAAAATTATATTCATTTAGAGCTCTATCCGCTGCTAAAATCAAATGTTTTTCACTTATATCTTTAGTTGTAAGTTCTTTAGCAAAACTTATATAACTTATAGATTGACTTTCTATTAATTTATCTATAATAGATGCTGATAAAGAATATCTTCCAGCTTTAAGAGTAAACTCTAAAAACCTATACATAATTTCTCTAGTTTCATTTATAGAATAAATTAATTTAAAGCAAAGAGCATGAAAACTCCATAAACGCCCTGCACCTTCTACATTTTCAGCTTTAGCAGTATATTCATTTATACAATCTTTATTTTTTCCTTCTAATACATATTGTAAAGCCTTAGTTTTTTCTAATAGAGATACTTCAGCAGAATCTCTACAGAAATATATGTATCCACTTAAAACTTGTCCAATATATTGATTAAGCTTTTTTAAATCCTTATCTTCTTTTGAATGATTGTAAATAAAAGAAGCAAGTGTAAGTCTTTCCACATCTTCAAGATTGCTCTTATTAATAAACTCTAAACTTTCTCTGAAAACTAATGGTATTTCTTTTATTCTTTCATTTATCTCTTTAAGTACCTTCTTATTTTCATCTTTAATATATAGATTTATTAATCTAATCACATATAATCTCTTGTCAATATCAAAAGCTTTTGCAATATCATAAGCATTAGCTTTAGAATCATATGCATTAATGAATCTTATCCATTCATCAAATATATTTCTCTTGTTATGACTGTTGTTAACTATATTAGTGACAATATGTACAAATTCTTCACTTTCACTGTGAGCATAGTACAAGAACTTAACTAAAGCTATTTGCTTATCTTTTAAGTATTTATTTATATTATTAATATCACCAAGATAGGCTTTTACAAAACTTTCTCCATCCTCAGGTAAATCACAAGAATTTTTAACCGCTATAATAGCGAATACCACTTTTATAAAATCATCTTCTGATAGCAAAAAAGCTTTTGAAAGTATCGACCTATCTTCCTTTATTAATTCTTCAGAAACTGCAATTATTTCTCTCACATAATCTGAATAAATGGAGTAATTTGAATTATCTTTTATAATCCATAATAAAAATCTTTCTTTGTTATCCATGGATTTTAAGTAATTTAAAATTTTACTGATAGAATAAAATCTGCTATATAACATTTTAAAAAGGCTATCTTCACCTATAATAAAAAATACATTTAAAAGCCTTTTAAAAATATCTTTATCACTCATAAAACTATCCATTAGTTCCCATAACTTCTCTTGTATCTTATACTGACCTCCACGAGGGCTTATATTGTATTGGTAGTTATTGCTATACTCCAATGCCCCTCCGTTTTCAATATATTCTTTAATTTTCTGAACTTCTCCATCCTTTAAAGAACAATTGCAAAGGTTAACTTTTAGTAAGTTTAATAGTTCGTCCATATATTTTCTCCTCTTGTATTTTTTATTCTTCTATTTTTCTTTTTAAATATATATAAGTATCTTGTATCGACATATTTAATGCAGCTGATATATCTTTAATTTTCATATTATTTTCATACATCATTTTTACTTTTTTAGTAATAGCATCTTCATACTCTTTGGTAGACTTGTAAATCGGATAAAGCATAGATTTCCAGTTGTCAACATCACCATCTTCATCTTCTTCAATTATTTCATCTATTAAATTATCTAAACTCTTACATGTAACTCTTGGAGTAGTATTTAACATAGTCCTTTCAGAAATAAATTTATTTATTTTATTAATTTCATCTATAAATTTATCTATTGACTCAGACAAATAACTTCCTGGATTCCACTCACCCATTCCATGCATTAATGTAAATATTGGGAATCCAACTTCCTTAGTATCAATAATAATAGGGTCTCCGCACAATACTTCATAACCTATTACAATCCATTCACCCTTCCATGAACCCTCTTCATTTGAAACTAAAGAATTACCACTTGAATCAATACTATATCCTACTTGACCTTCTTTTAATTCATGTAAACTAAAAATCCTAAAATTAATAAATTCTTCAATCTTTTCGGTTTCCTTTTTAAGTATTTCTAGCTTTTCTTTTATCTCATCAATTAAGATCATTTTATATTACCTCTTTCCTAAACCCGTCTCAAAATTATTTTATTTGTGGAAATTTTTTCAAAATATCATCTATAAATTTAATAAATTGTTTGTCATATTTATTTTTAACAATTTTATGTTCTAACCAATAACGTCCATCTGCTAATTCAAACATTTCAATTGCAGTAATTTCCTTACAAAGTGGGTTGTGTAATATTTTTTCAATTGGTTCGATATCATCATCCCAATTAAAGTTTAATACAAACCCATGAAGCAATTCTGGAGTATTTAATCTTTGGAAATTCCACTCTAACTCTGAAGCGTCTAAATCTAATAACTCCTCAATAATATTTTCTTCTTCCTTCGTTAGTGTCAAACGAATAGCCTCTTCAGTTTTTAACATTAAATCTGCTATTTCTGGCAAATGTCTAGCACTAAACCAAGGAGTATATTTTATACCTAAAGGATGATTTAACTTCACTCCACTATCTATTAATATTTGTATAGCTTGTTTATTTTTAAACTTAATTGCCTTATGAATTACTGTTTCATGTAATTTATCTTCAATACTAATATCTGCACCAAAATCTATTAATTCTTGAAACAACTCGATAGGGACTTTTTGTACTATAGCATAATGTAACGGTGTACGCCCATATTGATCTTTACTATTTATATTATCACTTGCAATTACTTCTCTTAATTGTTTTATAGATTTATTTTTTATTGTTTCAAATATGTTCATAATAAGTATCTCCTTAATAGAAATTAATGTTAATTAGTATAAAAAGCACATAATTATATATAAACTTTCCAAGCTAGTAAATACTTTTCTATATTTCACGCTTCCTATTTCCATATTCATTCTTACCTTCACTTAACAATTATGTGTAACTTCTAACTTATTGTTTTCATATATAGTTCCATAGGTAGCACAAAGCAGCAGACCACCGCAGACCTCACTGCTAACTTGAAAATGTATTTCCTCTTCGTATGTATCAAGACTGTCAGCTTCAATTGTATCTACAAGTTTTTTAAAATCAAGCATTGGCAAATATTTAGCTACTATTTCATAGCTGGTTAAATTATCTTTATTGGTATACACATTATATTCCTGTATTTTTTTATAAATGGAACTTGGATTCTGCAAATCGTGCATTACTTGTCCATTTTCATCTTCAAACTTTTCCATTTCTTCTTCAACTATGTAATCTGGATACTTTTTACTATCTTTATCTTTAAATCCAAACTCCCAAAAAGGATATTCTATATCACATAGATGAGTTATAATCCACATTAAAAATTGCTCATTTATGTAGTTTACATCTGCTTCTAATTCTTTAAATCTATCTCCATAGTATTTTGAAATTCTCGAGAATTTCTCTTCTTCTGACATATCATCTTGCACTCCCGCAATTTCACATCCATATAAATCTATACAGATACTATCAAACCTACCCATAACACCTAAGTTAACAACCTTATCCCAATAAACCTCTTCTCCATCCTTACTAATTTTAAGCATAAAAAATCATCTCCTAAACTTAGTATAATACCCACTTAAATAATTTTATAAGTGTTAATTTACCTAACTTTTAATCTTTTCATTCTTCTTATATACTACATAAAATCTTCAATATGCTCTTTATATTCTTCCACTACTATCCCATTATTCAGTTTACTGAAAACTTCTATAGAATAGTCTTCATCTAAATACTCTGGTACCATAAAATTAATGGCAATACTTTTCTTACACTTATCTTCAAAGAATTTCTCTTCTTTTATTTCTATTAAAGCTTGTACACATATATCAAAAATCTTTTCTCTAAATTCATCAAAAAATTCTGTATATATGCATGTTTCTGAGTCACTTATTTTATCTTTATTATTTTCTTGGAATTCTACTAAAGTATTTCTAATCTCTTGAAATTCATTATCTGCAGCATCCCATATTTCCCATTCTTGCTCACAAAATTTATAATAATACCTATCTTCTTCATCTTCTATTTGTTCCTCTAATGCTTCTTTTGTATTTGCTACAACCCCTATAGATCTAACAGATGAATCACAAGTTAGTGAGAATGCATATACTATAGAATCTTTGTATTCATCCATAATTTCTAAAAAAGCTTTCTTTGTAGCTAAAATGACTTCCTCTTTGAATTTTTGGAAATTAAATTCTGATTGCATTAAGTTTATCTCCCTTCAATCCAATTATTCTTCTTCCTCCAACCAGTTTACTTTTTCTCATATAATACAAATTTGTTTATAATTCTTTCTGTCCATCATCAACAAAAGCTGGGCTTAAATTATATTTTAAAAACTTCCTACAATTAAATATAGTACTTCCTATTCAAGATAAAATCTTTTAGGAAAATCTTTTATATTATCTACTTCAAAATATTCATCAAACTCCATTACTGGTTTTGTTCCATAAAACTGATTTATAGCTTCAATGAAAGATTTCAAATCTGGTGCAATAACATTTCTATCATTGTCTGCATGCCAGAACTCAATTAATTGTCCCTTCTGACCAGTAAAAGTACCACCCATGTCATAACAAATATGATCTCCACCGCCATTATGGAATAAAGGTATCCAGTTTTCATTCCACCAATTATCAATTTCAAAATCAAAACCAATCATTTCAGTCATCTCTTTAGCATCATCCAATGCCTCTTCTAAGGTCATAAACATTGAATTATTTACAAAAGAATCATAACACTGAGCATTTTGTCCATTTTTCCATTGATATAAAGCTTTTAGGTCAGCAGGTAATGTAATACTAAATTGTTCTTCTAAAGCCTGTATTTCATTTTCTTTCAATGGCACATTAAGCTTTGAATAAAAATCCGGTCTTGATAGCTTCAAATGTTTATCTAAAATTTCCAATAGCTTTTGCATGTTTTTATAATTCACCTCTTCTTTATACACAGGATTACCGTTGTAAATATTTATTAAGGTTTCGTATTTTACTTTACCCGTATTATTTTTACTACTGAATACTTTCAATTATACTTGTCTACATTATGATTTCGTTTTTATCCTTAAATGCCTTTTCTGCGATTTCTCTTGCTGTTGGTTCATGTCCATATTCCTCAACATCATACCAATAAATTAAATCTGAAATATTATTGTGTGGTATACTTTTCTCCAATAGCTCTATGTAATAATTTATATATGGGTATACTTCTTCAACTTCTTCCATTCCTTCTGGTGATTTAAGTTCAGCAATCATATCTATTATTTTAGCTGCCTCTTCAACAGTTATATCTCTAACTATTAGAGGGTTAGGTAAGGATACCTCTTTGGCCAAATCCTCAAGTGATACGGCTGCCATATAATCATGAAAGTCCATGGGTTCATATAACTCATTATTAATTGAGGGTGGTTGTAATTCTTTTCTTAACATAACTGTTGCTACCTCCTCATATATTTAGCTCTCAAAACGCATTTATTACTTCGCAAATATAATCGTAGAATGTTTTTCCGGTTCTCTCTATGGTGCTCAAATCATCATCCCAAATTTCTCCTACTTCCCAGTTTTCATCAATTAAAAAAACTAAAGCTTTACCAGAAGGATCGCATCCAAATTGCAACGCTCTTCCTTCATGTGTTATGTATACACGACTTAAGAAAAATGTGCCATAATAATTACTTATTAAATTAGTTTTTGTTCCTTTAAAAATCTTTGGATTCTTTTGCAGTCTTTATTTTTTGTATGGAATCCTTATATATGGTTTGCTTTAATTCTTTCATATAATCTGAAAAATCAACTTCCTTTGTTCCGTATGACAGATTCATCTCATATTCAAGCGGAATCCATGTTGATATCTCCGCTTCATTATGTTGAATTAGTGTCTCCATCTTATCAAGTGCCTTATAAATTTTAGCTTCTATCGTTTGTTGTTCGTTCATTTCTACGAACAGATCAGATAATTCTGCCTTATATGGCTGCGGTAAACTACACAGTAGTTGAGAAACTGCATCGCTCTCAACAATTTCATCACATTTCGATTTGTTAAAAGCGGGAATATCCCCTGTAATAGCTTCACCTAAGTCATGAAATATGCACATTAGAATAACTTTGTTTATATCAACGTTTGGAAACTCATCTTTTATCAAGTACGCCATCAAAGACAAACGCCAACTATGTTCTGCAACACTTTCGTGACGATGAGATGATGTCCATGAATGACGAGTATTATTTTTTAATTTTTCTGCAACAGACATTATATTGATAAGTTGTCTTGTATTCATATATTTCTACCTCGCTTAATATATAGTTTGTCCTATAATTTTAATATAAAAAGTTGTATAACACTTATATCTATTATCTAATTTTTCTAAATCCAGCATTAAATTACTTACTTTTAAATTCATCTCTTGACCTCCCCCTAGATCTAGCTACACATTTTTCATTAATTTTTGAAAACATCAAATCATTTACTATATTCACTAAGTTTCTTCTTTTACTTAATTTAAATTATTAATTTTCATTGTTTATTATATATTGGGTTGGTACATTGTCTGTTAAATAAACACCATTTTCTGAACAATAAAACCCATAACCATCCTTAATCATGTTATAAGAATCTATTCTTAATACTGCTACTTCACCATGCCTAGCACCAACTTTTGTAGCTGTTTTAATATCTTTTGATAAATGCACATATTGTCTACTGCCCTTTTTTATGCCATCTTTAAGAATACTATTAAGAAATCTCTTAGCTGTTCCATGGTATAATTCTGCAGGAGGAACCACTGGCTTCAAATTAAGATTTACTTGAATAGAATGACCTTGATTAGCCCTAATTCTGGGTTCATCATTAGATAAATTATAAGAATATCTTTGCTTATTGTCTTCAGCAACTATTCTATCTAAGTCCCGTTTTGTAATATCCATACCATTTTTATTCATGCCTTCAATAAGTTTATTTACTCTTACATATCCTTCTTCATCCATATGTAAATCTATTATTTCAGGTTTATGTCTTAATACTAAGCTTATAAATTTACTAAATTTCATATCTCGTTTACTTATCATATAGTTTCCACATCCTTCTAGTATCTAGTGTGTATTATGCTCTTATCTTGAATTTTCAATTAAACCAACTATTACATTATTATCTTCAAAAAAATCTTCTACAGAAACTAAAATATCTCTATTATATGGAGGCCTAAATCCTCCTTGCTTTTCAATCTTTTCTAAAAGATCTTTTTTCACTCTTAACACCACTCTTTATAACTTTCTAATAACTATCTCTACATTCATTATTTTATAGAAATCCCTCGTTCTTTCATTGGTTCTAAAACTTCTTCATCCACCATACTGATATACTCTACAGATTTTAAATTTTTAATATGTTCAAATCCCTTTATGGATTGAATATCAAAGAAAAAATCTTCCCCATCCCAATCAGGTTGTATATAACTGTAGATTTCATTACCACCATCAAAGCACAATTCTGTAATCTTATCTAAATCCTTTTGCTCAATATATAACTCAGAAAAAAATTCCAGCATCTCTTTAATAGGTCCTGCTCCTGTATACCACTCATAATTTTGCGTATACTTTTCAATCAGTGATCCTAACTCTTTTTGAAAAGATGGGCTTTTATCTAACAAAGCATCAAGCACTACCAATTTAAAATTGAAATCTTCAAAGATGCCCATTTTATCTATATATTTTCCCATTTTCTCTACTCCTTCTTAAATAATCTTTACTTACTCTTATTCTTCTATAAATCAAAATTACCCTCATAATTACTAGGATGAATTACTTTAAATCCATCTCCATCATCAATAGCTATTACACCAACTTCATAAATATTATTGTCCAAAAATCTTCATTTCTTAAAATATCTAAAACTTCATTTACATATTTTTTAGGATCTTCACTACTTAGAAAAATAATAATAGAATTTGTTCCATCAGACGAATAGTCATATCCATCATCTTTAACTGCTCCTTTTGTCAACTCTTCACTTTTATCTGGTATTATATATCTTAAATCTAAATCTGGATTGTCCATTTTTGATGGATCTAATTTTATAGCAATACTTCCCATATAAGTTTCTCCTTTAAATATATCCTGCAGCATATACTACACGGATTGATTTTAAGCATTTTAGGATTAAAAGACTTCCTTATCACATTATTACAAATCGCCCTGATGGATAGTTTCCTTCCCAGGCACATGCCCAGCGACCTTCGACCAAAACTCCTAATACTTTGTTGAAAAATCCTATATTATCAGTAATCCTCTCAACACAAGCCCAAGCCATATCTCGCTTTATAAAATCGATTATTTCATAATCTAATCCACATGTATCGTTATCCAACACAGCGTTTTCAATTCTATCTTTAAATTTTACTAATCCCTCGGCAATTTTGGGTCCCATTGCCTCAGCGATTCTGCCAAATATTAAATCAATAGCTTCATCCCCAATAGAGTCCATTGCAACTTTTTCTATATTTTCACTTTCCTTGAGCCATACTTTAAGCATTTTATCATTCCAACCATCCCATGCTTCGGTAAAAGAACGTACAACTCTATATCTATCACTTTCATCACCAGCACATTTTAACCAATTAATCCCTTCAAACTCTTTTAAAAATTCGTCAATCTTACATTCGATAATATCCTTTGACATTTATTCCTCCACATTAAAAATCTCTACTTCTCTTCCTTCCAATTCTCATTAGTTCCTGTTTTTGAAGCCGTTGCCTTATTTATTTGATATAGAATCTCACTAAGAAATCTTTTAGGCAGTGTCTCTGGTGATACAACATTATGCTCATACATTTTGTCATTTATATAACTATATTTTGATGCTGTTCCTTCTTTATAAAAACTTAAGTCATATACTGTTACTTCTTCATTTTCATAGCCTACACTTACACCACTAAAACTTAATTCAACATCTATTTTAAAAGTACTATCTTCCTTGTAAAAAGTATAGTAACCGCCGCCATCTCCAATTGGCCCTCTACTCCATCCAAAGCTAGTTAACTTACCTAATAGAGATAAACCATTTAACATGATTCCTCCAAAGCGTTCTACCTTCTTATTAGTTTTTTCTTCTTCAGTAACCGTAAATATCTCTCTATTTAACTGTTCAAGGGGCTGTTTAATTTCATAGTTTTCAAACTGTTCTTTCCACAATTCCATATCTTCTTTACTTAATTCTATTGGATGAACAATTCCTATTACTACTCCATTCTTTAATTCATATTCATCTTCATCTTTAGTATTAAAGCTGCCATCCTCCATATATCTGAAACTATCAGTTAAAATATTGTCTTCATAAATACCCCATACGAGACCTATGGAAAATTGATGCATAATAGGATTTTCAACAAAGAGCTTTACCCATGCTTCTTTTGTCCACTTTCTATTGCTAGATAGCGCCAACTCTAAACGAATAGCTTGTATATTTGCTACTGTTTTTAACTGTTTCTTTAAGTTCTTAAATTCTAATGAAGCTTCTGCTGCTTTAGTTTCATCATCTTTTTTATTTGGTGCTGGAAGGTTTTTAAAGTTTTTGCCACTTTCATCTTGTACATCTAAAGTAAGCTCAGGAGTAAGGGTTACAATAAACTTTCTATCTCCGTAGTCAAAAACTCTTTCTCCTTTTATGTCAAAACCTAAGTCTGGAACTATTCTATCTGAAAGTTCTTCCATATCTATATCCATTTGTTCGGATGCAAATTGAAGTGCAGTAGCTGCAGCATTTTTAACCTGCTTAAATTTAAACTTTCTTGCTATATTGTCCACTATTATAAGAGCTTCATTACTTCCATTAAGCGCAAGAGCCTTTACAGCCTCACTAGCAATAGCCCCTCTTGAATTCTTTGCCCACTCTTCTATATTCTTTTTCAATGCGCTAATCACATCATAATCTCCATAAACCGCTGCAAAAGGGAGCACCCATTTTTTCTTGCTTTCTGCTCCGCTATTAAGCCATCTTTCAAAAACTTCTAAAGCTAATTTTGCTAAATCTTTTGCATCTAAAAGTTCACTTACCATTTTCGCTTCACTACTTAAACCTATTTCAATGCAGGAAGAATAACATATAAGCATATATTTTATAATTTCATCCTCTGCAAACTTTTCACTATCCTTAAATCTTACTTTTGATAAGGTATCGCAATCTAACCACTTCAAACCTGCTGCTTTATTACCCTTTAAAGCTTTTTTACAGTATTCTAAAATACCTAGTTCATCATTATTTTCTTCTAAATCACTTTCTACATTTAAAGCTTCTCTTAAAAGTGCCTTTATTTTTTCACTTTTTTCTACTTCTAAGGCTTTATTTAATGCTTCAATTACTTTTTCATTACTGCTTTTGGAAAGTATCCTTACCGCTGCTTCCCTAACTGCTTGTTTTTTTGCACTTAAACTAGGTATTACCATCTCATGGCTTTTTTCACTTAAAGTTAAAAGTTCTATGACTTTCTCCCTTACAATCTTTGAAGAATCTCCTAAATACTCTATAAGAACTTTTGCACCTTTGGACCCATCACAATATTGAAATAATATTTCTAAAAAGCCTGCTCTTGTTTCAGCCTGACAATAAGGTATATTTTCTATAAACTGCTCTTCATCCTTTTCAATTAGTTTCGCAATAATACTTGTTGATTGATTACGTAATACTTCTTTAACATAATTACCAAAGGCATAGTTTCCTAAGAAAGAGGTATAATTCATTATTGAAGCTCCATAACTATCCAATAATTCTATAAAAGAATTTAAATCTTCATCTCCAATTTTCATACCTTTAAATTTTTTATAGTCATCATATATGTGTCTTAATATGTCCGGATTTCCTATAGTAATGAATATCTTCATAGCTTTTTCAAACATAGGAGATACATCTTTTAACCAAAACAGGACCTTACAAAAATTAGAATTATATATATACATATCTTTTTTTCCTAATAGTCCTTGTAATGCTTTGCTTATATTGTCAAAAGAAATATTACCTCTTAAATATTCAATAAAGTTTTCATAAATATCTATTTCAATATTTACTTTATCCATAAGCGCAGAAAATTCATGAATAAAAACATCTTCTCCTTCACCTACGAATTCTAACCCTTCTCCCTTTTGCCAAAGAAGTGAAGCCATATAAGCTTTATTAATACCACTACACATTGTAATAGCCTTTATGAACTCTTCTTTATTTTTATCTAATTCTTCTTTTAACTCCTTTTCAAAGGTATAATCATGGTATCTAAGAGAATTGGCATTTCCCATCCATGCAATATATAATTCTTTTTTAATTTGAAGTTTGTCCATAAATTTTGTAATTTTGTTATATCTATTATATTTAAGATAGTTATATAAGCCATCAAAGGATTTCTCATAATCGAATAATATAGCAAATTTAATAAATCTATTTGCTATATCTGATTCATTAGATATAGTAGAGCTGATTCCTATAAGGAATTTTAAAGTATATGTATTAATATTTGAAGCTAAGCTATTATTACTTTTTAATAGTTCTATTGTTTCTTCTAAATCTGAAGTCTCAACTTTTAAGTATTTCGCTAAAATGTCTGTTTCCTGAGAAGGTATTTTATCATTGAATAGAGCTCCTATGGAATTAACCATATCTTCTTCTAGCCACCTGCAAAGTTCTTTATCCTTTTCTTTCTGAATTAAATAAGTTGCTATAATTGCTTGTTCATTTATCTTACTAATAGCAAAGGCTTCTTTAAATGCATTTTTGTATTCCTCATAAAGACTATCGTAAAACTTAATAAATCCTCGTTCTAAGGTACGTTCTTGTCTAGTAATGCACTTAGCATAATATGCTATGACAAATGAGGGACTTATATTATATTTTAAAAACCTTTTGCAATATTCATCTCCATAATAATAGGTTGTCTTATCTATAATTGAAAATACAGATACTTTTCCCATTTGAAATAATATTTTTATATACTTTGAAAGATAATCATAAGCTTTATGTTTATCTAAGGATTTATAGGTACTGACCATTTGTTCTGCTACATCGGCATTTAAATTATCCATATCTATATTAGGAAGACTTTTGAAAAACCCCTGTTCTTCTAAGGTTCCTTCTATGTACGCTTCAAAACTATCAATAACTTCATTGGATAATCCGAGTTCTAATAGCACATTACTTATTTTTTCTATTAAGTGTTGCTGTAACCCCATGATTCTTAACCCCTCTCTTTATTTTTATATTCTATCTTTTTTAATCTAAACACCATTCTCTATAACTTTCTATCATTCCATTCCAAAACTGACAATTATACTCATCATCATTAATAACTACTTTATTATCTATTAAAACAAGATCTTTTTTGGCTTTTTCAAGCAACATCTCAATCTCCTCAATATTTTCCTGTTCTCTAAATTCAATAATTTTACTTTTCATTTCCTTAAAATATTTCATACTTTCATACATTTTGACAAAAGAAGAATTCACAAAAGATGCTACAACTTCTTCAATAACTTCATGTTCAAGTTCATAAATTTCTCCTGTGGATTCCTGTATAGCTATCAAATTACCACTATCTAAGTTGTCAGCAATAACATAATATGCTCTGA
Organism: Clostridium sp. OS1-26; assembly: GCF_030915445.1. GTDB lineage: Bacteria > Bacillota > Clostridia > Clostridiales > Clostridiaceae > Clostridium_AM. Next base: position 3,750,439 of record NZ_CP133264.1, on the reverse strand, counting down.
ATTTTTCAAGTTCTCCTAAGAACTCTGATACAAATTTCTTATTAAAATTATTTAGTGTATGATCATTTATCTTTGTCCACTCTACCACATCACATAAAAATCCACGTTCCTTATTAAAAAATTTAATATTTATATCTTCAAATTCATCCACTTCAATTTTTGTTTTACATAAAAAATCCTTTGTTTCTTGTGAAAAGTTTAAATTCATAATAATATCTTTCATAATTTATTTCCTTTCTATATTTCTTTAATTTTTTATTAGCAACTTTCTATAATAAACTTCAAATTATTGTCTTTCATATTTATAAGGAAAAATCCCATTCCAGCATCACCAAAGTTAAGTTCAAATGGTAGTTTAGTAGCATCTAATTGTAATAACAACTTCCACATATCTCCTTCCGGAAGCTCATCACAGTTTAGAAAAAGAGGTGTTCCACCTATTTTATTTCCATCCAATATTTCATTGTAATCTTCTGGACTCTCTTCAAAAACAAGTTCATCACCTTTAAAATAAGGACTTTGATGAACAAAATTATAATCTTCTCCTAAAATAAGGTTAACTGTAAACTCACAACCTTGTGGAACTAAAAATGAGCTATTCTTCTTTTCTACCATTTTATAAATTGTTGGACCTTTAACTATATCATTTGTCACTATTTTTGTATTTGATGGCTGACATATAACAACATAATTATTCCATTCTTTTGAAACAAATAAATAAGCCATTTTAAATTTACTCTCACCAAAAATTTCAGGATAAAGTTCTATTTGACATATGAATCTCATTGGTTTGCCATTTTCCTCATCAATAGGCCATTGAGCTTTATCTATCCAAATTGGTTGTCCCCCAAATTTAGTTACTGGCATTTCTACTTTTTTCTTTTCTTCAATAAAATCTATTGAGTATTTTTTTATCATGTATTCTTCTCCTATAAATCATTTACTTTTCTCATTTTAAATACTTTTTCTGCAATCTCTCTTGAAGCTGGTTCATGTCCATATTCTTCTACATCATACCAATTAATTTTGACTATCAGAGTGTATTTATTACTTCACAAATATAATCATAAAATGCTTTTCCAGTTCGATCTACACTACCCAAATCATCATCCCAAATTTCTCCTACTTCCCAATTCTCATCAATTAAAAAAACTAAAGCTTTACCAGAAGGATCGCACCCAAATTGTACTACCCTCTCCTCGAAATCCAAAAATTCTAAAAGGCTCTCATCATAAAAATCCTCAATTTCACATAGTTCTCCAAAAATAGTACAAAACTCTTCTCTAAAACTGCCTGCACCTATTTCTGAAAGATACTCAAGATAATCTTCAGGTATTTGAGGATGTTCTTTTCTCAATTCTTCTATCTGCTTTTTAGAATACAGTTCTCTTTTGTTTTGATCTAAAGTTAGAGGCGTGTCTAATCGCTCTATAGATTTTAAAAATTCAATTTCTTTTTCATATCTCATAATACTTATCACTTCCTGTATTATTATCCATTCACTACAAAGCTTTCAATTTCTTTTTCATCAATAACCATTTCAATCCAATGATCTCCAATAGCTTCATCATGATTAAAACAAGTTGTGGCTCCTTTTGACTCCTCTGTAATAAATACTTCTACATCATTTATGCATTAATAAAGTAACAGCTATTCCACCAATTATAAATAAAAAATATAAACCTGAAAGAACGGTTGCTATAATAGAAAGGATTTTCTTTCTATTTTTTCTTCTTAAATCTATGATTGATAATATTAAACTAGTTGTTAATGAAAAAAGCATTATTAAAGGTGCAAATGCCAAAAGTGCTTTAAGAGATATCTTAAATATTAATATAAAAATTAATATAGCATATGCCAACACTGCTAAAATGAATGAAGCAATAGATAACTTTGAGACTAATAATTTTTGTTGGCAAATATTTTCGTTTATACTCATAAATAACCTCCCTAGATTTTAAAAAACATACTATAGTTTCTTCTCAAACAAATAAAACAATCCTTTTCTCCAGTTTGTTTCTCCAACCTTTTCATATCCAAGCTTTTCATACATTTTTAATGCATATGGATTTAGAGAAAAAGCATCTAATCTAATACAGTCTATTCCTTCTTTCTTTAATAAATCTTCAATCATAAGCATTGTATTTTTTCCTATTTTTTGATTTTGATAAATTGGATTAACACATAATCGATGTATTACAGCAAATCTTTCATTGCTATATTTCCAATTACCATTTTTGTACTGTTCGTCAAATTCATCATTAACAACTACAACAGAAGCAATAGTATTATCTTTAATTCCAACATGCATTTGCCTTTTTAATATATCTTGCTTAATAATATCCTCGGTAGGATATATTCCGTCCCATTGGTGTATATTGTTATTATTCATTGTACTAATTGCATTACTAAAGATGTCCATAATTTCTTTTAAATCTCCAAGTTCTGCTTTTCTGATTTTCATAGCTCCACTCCCTCCCATTATATAAAGCTACTCATCATCATCTTCACAAAATTCCCATGATAATGATCCATCGATATACCTAGCAGGACTTGCCATAAATTCGCTCCATGTCAGCCCTGGAATAAAACCAAACTTTGCATGTTCCATATCTAGACATGCAAAACTTTTATGTTCTGGTATCCAGGACATTACTCCTATATTGTCATAATCATCTACATCGTATACCAAATCAACAAATGTCATGTCATTCCATTTAAATACTCTTACCTCATCAAGAGCATAAAATTCAACATAATTTGTCCACTCAGATTCTTTTAAATCTATTTTCCTATTTTCAGAGCCTAAAAATTCAATAACCTCATCAGGTAACTCAAAGCTTTTCAAGCTTTGTATACACCATTCACGCTGATGCCATTCTTTGGGCTCGTGAATTTTAATAATCTCCAGTATTTCCTTATCATATTTTCCTATGGATTCATCAAGAGCTCTATACCCCCATCTATCATTAGCTGCCTCTACTGCTTCATTAAAAGGTCTATATCCCCATTTATCAGTTATTGATACATTTGCACCATTTTCTAATAAAAGTTTAACAACATTTAAATTTCCACTAATTACAGCCCACTGCAGTGGGGTAGAATTACATACAAATGCCTTATCCTTGCCATTGTAATTTATATCTGCTGAGCCTTTACTTATAATCAGTTTAACTAAATCTAGCTCCCCTTCCTTTGCTGCTTGTCTTAACATATTTCCAAGTTCACTAGGGTCATTACACTTTTCTATTTCTTCTTTACTTAGTCTCATTTTTTAATTGCTCCTTATTCAATAAAGATTATTCTTATCTTTTTTCAATAGTTAAGTCGTATAATGAAAAAGATATGCATTAAGTAAACCACTAATTTTTTTAAATCAGACAAATTGAAATTTATGAGTATAAAGAATTATTCCAATAATTTTAATGTGATATTTATTTTTTCTTCTCTTTCGCATATCGTATCATGAATATGAATTAAGAATTTCCTATACTCTTCTCTGTCAAAATTCAGTATTGAGTTAGGAGTAAAAGTACAATAATCTCCATCTATAATTTTTTCCATAAAATTACTTGTACAAAATGTATTAAAAAAGTGCTCGGAATAGTTACGGATATCTCCTTTGTTAAAATAGATATCGGGAATATCATAACATCCATTTGTACCTCTATGTATATTACCTCCTGGCCATATAGGAAAAACATTTCCTATTGAATTATAGACATTAATAAATTCTTTCATTTCTTTAAGATTTTTTAATTCATCGACAGCAATCTTAATTTTATTATCCTTATCTTGTTCAGAATAATGCTTAACAAAGGTCCTAATAAAATTCCAACTATATTCTCTTTGATGCCCATTAATTTGTATTTCTTTATCCAATATTTTTTTTAAATTAGCATATTCATTTGAACCACAATATACCTTTAGACCCACAACAAAAACTCCAAGAAAAGAATATAAAACATCAGTATAATCCCCCCACCCTAATTTATTTGTTTCTTCCCGATAATCCTTTTCTAAAGAAACCTTACTATATAGAATTTTATCTATGCTAATTATTTCATTCATTATTTACCTCCAAATTTCAATGTGTAGTTCTACAATATACTCGATAAATTACTATTTATTGAGTTGTTTTATATCTTTCATATGTCTTGTTCATTTACTATTGTCTAATTATCGCTATTTTAAAGTTAATAAACATACTAAGAATATAGCGAAATAAATATACAGTTATATTAATCTATATCCAACATTATTAGTAATTAATTTTGAGCTGATATAATCCTTAAACTTTCTAATTCTTCTTTTTCCCTTATAAAATAAAATAGTCTTTTCTTCTCTGCATCCCAACACGTAACAACATGTACACTATTATGATGATTTATAGTAGATATTAATTTTTTTGTATCAATTTCATTTTGTTTTAAAATTAGTGGAATATCTTCTTTAGATACATCTTTATATTCTAAATCACTATCCTGCAGTTGTTCATCTATCATACTTAATATGTGAGAATAGAAAGAATTTGAGCAAAGAGCCCATTTAAATAAATCATCATTAGTTGTTATATAAACCTTTGGATTATCATCTTCTATATCTTCAATATCTATTCCTTGATACCAACAACCCTGATTCTCTACCCAGAACAATAAATAATTTTTTGTTTGTTCTAAGTCTTCCATAGTAGTTTCTATCTCATTATCTTCTACTTCTTTCATTAAGTAACTATACGAAAAATCAAGCTCATCTGGCGAAAAAATTCTATGTAGACTACTATTAATATTTAGTTTTCCATAATATAAATAATAATCTCTTAATAGCTTCGGCAATTTTATGTTTAAACGTTTTTCAGCTTTGGATATTTCTTCTTCTGAAAAGCCTTCAATATTGTTATTATATAATTTACTTAATAATGTATATGGACTTAAGTTATATTGCTTATTTCCCATTAATTCTTCCTCTTTCTATTATTTCATATTAATTCATCCTAACTAGTTTCTATGCAAGCTTGGGTTTCAGAAAAATCTAATTTGCTCAAATACTTAGTATCAATTAAAAACTCTAAATAACCTGCATCCCACCAACACATTCCTACTTCATCTATGGATGTAAGCTTAAGAAGTAAGTGCCATCTTTTATCTCCATTTTCATCAAGTTCTTCACAAGGATTACCGCCATAAATAGTTTCAGGATGTCCCCACAGCATATCCCGTCCGGCACAAAACATATCATAAATATCTTCATTATTTTCAAATAATAAATCAGCAGTTTCACTATCAGTGGATATTGATATATCTTCTTCAAATGAAATTTTATATGCTGTAAAATCACGGTTTTCAAAGTCTACTTCCTCTTTGCCTTCAGGTGGCATAGTCTTTTTTAGCATGGATAAATCTCCATTATAATAAAGCACTTTATGCTCTACATCTGATGCCATATCATCAAATCCAAGAAAAAAATATATTATACCTTTATTAGGTAAAAAAGTGATATTGTTTTCTGGAAGTTCCGATAAATTTATTTGAGCGATAAATGTATAATAGTTGTCATCTTCAACTGGCCATTGTATAGATGGAGGCAAATCTGGATAACCAGCAATTCTACTATTTCCGGTTGCTATGTAATCTTCTTTTTCTTCAATACATATACTAAAACACGTCTCCGAATCTTTAAACATTAAAGATTCAATGTCATTTAAATTATTTTTTTCTATAACATCTTTTAATTTTAATTTTAAATTATTAGATAACACTCTACTTCTCCCCTTCTTATCACTAAGACCTTTCTGTACTGGCTGCTTATTTTTTTCTTGAAAAATCCAAAAATGATTTTTTACATACATTATCACCTTTAATATTTATTACTTCATTTATTACTTTTTTATCAAATCTATCTAATAGAGAGCTATACCAGTTGTCTAACTTATACTACAGTTCCTCTTTACTATTTCCCATTTTTCTCAATGCCCTTTCCGCTGCTCCTGGCACATTAACCATTCCACTTATACAAAGTTCTCTTAGCTTATTGATAGCTGGACTATACCTGTGGAATCCAACTATGTCACATGCTCTTTCTTGTACATAGTCATCTTCATCATCTAAGTATTTAACTATACTATTTAAATGATCATACGGAGTTAACGCTAATATAGAATATATTATTTGAGTTCTCAAATCCTCATCCAAATCATTATTATCCAGCACTGAATTTAACTCCTTAATTGAACTTAAATCTGCCTCTACGTCATTTCTATTCATTTTATCTCTATCAGGATAATCTTTTATTAATTCTTCCCAGTCACACTCCTCATCTTTTTCAAGTTCAGTAACAAATGCTTGTATAGTTCTATATTGAGGTGAAATATCAGTTTCTTCATGATTTAAATAACAAATTCTATACTTTAATGGTCCCGAATAATACATACAAATATAGTTAGAGTTATCATCTGCCCATATTGGTATTAAGTTTCTAAATACCTTAAGCTTATCTAAAAAATCTTTCATTTCTAATATTTCGTCTATTTCCATTAATCTGATAAAAAATTCACTTTGCTCTTGTTTGTGACTATGATTCTCTAGCACTTCTAAAATCTCTAAAGGTATATGAGTTTTATATATGCTGTTAAGTTCTTCATATTTCATTTTTATATCTCCTTTATAATTCATCTGGAATCACAAATTTATAAGTTTTTCCTATTGGAAATCCAGTATCATTCTCAAAGGGATATATAATATTAACCTTATTCATAAAGTCTATAATTTGCCAGTCTTCTCCAAAGCAAAACTCATCTTCTTCGTAAGCTTTTTCCTCACTTTCATCATACTCATCCCAAAACTTATAATAATTTTTAATATTCTGTACTGAAGTGCCCTTTACAAAATTGCAAATAATTTCTGGATCACCCCTCCATTCCTCTATTTCCTCTGAGGATAACTCCTGCCAATAGTCTGGAACAGGGTTAAACCGATCCTCAACATTACCACAGTTATAAAAAACATACATCCAAAGATCGCCATCATGAATATGAAATGAAAATACACTTGTATTCAATACTCTGGATAAATATTCTGATGCCTCATCCCACTCAATAAAGTCATCTGGATAAACTATAGTAGTATTTTTACCATTTCCACCAATAACACACAAATTAAAAGCTTCATTCTCTGGCGATACTTCTTCTATAGTGCCTTTTTTCAGATTGGTATATTCCTTTAAGGCTTTCGTTACTTCTCTTGTATCCTTACCAATTACTCCTGACATTGCTAAAAATAGTCCCATTTAAGACACTTCCTTTCTTTTTAACATAACTCGTACTTTTAACAACTATTTATTAAATAACTTTTTAAAAAATTTCTTAAAACCTTTTTCATTATTTTCAACCTTAGTTTCTATTTCTACTTCTTCATCGTCTTTTATTTCTTTAGCACTTTCATTACTTGTACTAGTTTGTTTTATTTTACCTTTTTCCAAAACTATCTTATGCAGCCACTCTTCAACTTCAGGCTCAGTTAAATGTGATAAGATTGAAACCTGTGATTTTAGTGCATCATGCAGTGGAGAAAAAAATGATCTATCCCAGCTACGCTCTGCTAATACATTATCTCCAATTAATACTACCTTTTCACCAAGAATTGTTGGTGTATGTTTAGGAAATAATTCCCCATAAATCCACTGTTCAGGTGGCACATTTTGACTTAGTGTTTTGTCAGAGCTAAGAGCAGTCCATATATAATAGCTAAATATGGCCTTGTCTTCTGCTTTTTCAGAGCTATCAGGAACTTTTGCTGCTCTTGCCACATCTACTGCATTTTTATTTAATAAAGCTTTATCCACTCCTAACTCATAACTAACTTTTTCTATGAGTTCACCTTGAAGTAAAGTAAAGAAGTGAAAATAGTTTTGTACCCCGTCTACTTTAACTTTATATCCTTTCTTTTTATTCGGATGTATTACAATAATTTCTAGGTTATCTGTAAGTTCCATTATCTTCTTAAGATAGTATATGTTTTCTCCAATCTCTGAACTAATCGTATCTATTAAAATCTGAATATCTTTATCATTCTTAAATTTTTCTCTTTCTAAAGAGTTTCTTGAGAGCATTGTCATAGCTGTCATTATTAAATAATCTATAGATGCAAAACTTACATATATGTATACCTTTTTTCTATTATCAATTTCATGATTAATTTGAGCTGATACTATCCACATTAACGCTTCTTTAAGCTTTTGAATTACATGTGAAATTACTATATCCTGATTACCACCAAACTCTACCAAAGCACCACATACATGACAAAGAAGATTTGCTTTTAAACTATCATATTCATTAAATTCATCTGATACTTTTGTTAACACTTCATCTATTTTATGTTTGTTTTCATTACAATACTTAACTAAATTTATAATCTCATCTTTATAAAAAAACTTATTTTTATCCTTTACATCACTAATATTTTTAAAAGGTGTTTTCATAAAACTAGAAAAGTCATCTAATATTACTTTTAATTCATTGTTCATTTATTCCTCTCCTCTTTATCTAGGTTTAATTCCTATATACTAGTGACTTTTATTCTTCTATCTCCACCACTTTCGTCCATCAACATCTGATTTCTTATGTATTGTTGAAAGGTTTGTCCAGTAATATGCAGCTCTTCACTTTCATGCCAAAATTCAGCAACCTTCCATTCATCTTCAATAAGAAATCCTGAAAAATCACCACTATAGTTATCTCCAAAAACTAAAAATTTCTTATCTTCCAAATCATACAAATCATACAAATCATACCCTGTAAGATCCTCTATAGTTTCTAAAGCTCCATGAACTATAAATTGACATTCCCTAAATGATCCTGTTCCTATTTCCTTAAGATAGTCTAAATAATCTTCTGGAATACCTGGATACTGCAGGCTTAATTCCGTTGTTTCTTCATCTGTCCACTTTTTACGCTCATTCATTTCAGCTTTCTTTTTATCTTCAACCTTTTCTAAAAAACTAATTTCTTCTTTGTATCTCAACAATAATCACCTTTTCCTTTTATTAATGTTATTTCTCAAGTGTATTAAACTAAATTAATTGAAATCCAATTGTTCATTTGTAACCACTCTCTATTTTTCAACCTTATTTCCAACCTTTTCATAATAATCTTCAGCATCCCACTCATCTTCTGAACACAACATTTCAAGAAATTCAGTAAATGTACTACTAATTTCCGGCATATACTTTTTTATAATGCTTTGTGTTAAAAATTCATCTTCCTCTTGTATTTCAAAAGGATAAAAACTAAACTCTAACTTACGTTCTTGTTCATTAAATAAAAACCATGACTTATCTGCATAGATTATTCTTGGTTCACCATTATTTATTGTATTTAAGTCCATACAAATTACATTCCCACCAACTGTAGTAGCAAACGTAATAAGCCCATATTGAATAAGATAGGCTCCTGGTGAAAGATTGCAATTCTCTTCCTTAATACCATTAAGATCTAGTAAGTCTACCCCACCACCTAATTGAGGAATTTCTCCTGGTTCAAAGCTTTCATAAAAACTAATCACATTATTAGGCATATTATAATTCTTCAATGCTAAAAGCTCACCATCTTCTTCATAAAATATAGATGACCAGTAACTAAAAAAATTATGTAAATCTGTTAGAGGCTTTAGTTTTTCCTTATCTAAACAAGGTGAGAATGCATTGTTTATTTTATCCTCATCAAATCCATTTTTAATTAAATAATTTTGTATTTTATTTATAATTATTTTATGCTTGTCCATAATATATCATTTACCTTCCAATAAAATTAATTTTTATCATTATTTTATGATTTAATTAAATCCTTTCAAATCATAAATTTACCTTAGAATTTCTGCAACCAATTCCTTCTTATACTTTTCTATGTAAATTTCTAAATTATCAAATATATTTCTATCGGGATTTCCAATATACAGTTTATCTGCTTCCATTATTATTTCATCTGCCATTTCATCATAGTCATCACCATGGGTTTCAATAAAGCTTGTTATTTCATATAAACTTCCATTATTAACATTCTCTCTTAAATCATAGGTGCTAGTATTATATCTTTTCATTATAGCTGCTATATTTTTCAATATTTTCATATCCTCATATGCATCAATTCGCTCCAATGCATCTATAGTTTCATTTAAAAATAACCCTGTAGAATTTTCTAAAAACCCTAATATGCCATTCATATTTACTTCAATATCAAAATCTATTAATAAAATAATATCTTTTATAATTAAAGGAATTCTATTAAACACATCTGGTTTTTTAATATGAAAATTTTCCTCATTATATAAATTAGATGCAATATCATCTATTATATCTGCTGCTGACATTTTCTCTATGTTATCAATTGACATCAAATTTTTTAATATTTCTCTATTGTTATCCATGCTACCCTCCCCAATTTTCATTCATTTCTGTTCTTGAGGCAGTTGCCTTATTTACTTAACTCCATATCTCTTTTTGCTTTTTCTAACTCTAGTTTGCTTTTAATAATCTCTATATAATTACTTAACAAAAAGTAATTACTTATAATTTCTTTATAGTTATAGTTCATATCATGTCTTTTTTTCTCTTGAGCTTGTATAATTTCTTTAAGGGTTTCAGCTGCAAAACTTAATCCAACTCTTTCACAGTTTTCATAAATCTCAGTCATAGTATCTAATAATCCTGTATTTACTACATTAAAACCACTTATGAGCATACTATCCATTAGTCCTTCAACATCTTGAATAAGCAAGTATAAATTATCGTATTTTCCCATAAAAGCTCTCCTTACAACATTTATTAGTTAGATAGAATGTCTTTAAGTATAAAAAAACATCCTTGGTTAGCGTATAGTGCATGATAACTAGCCTTTAATTCATGGTTAAGTTCACCATATTTCCATCTTCATAATAGGCTACAATAGGTGTCACTCTAATCTGACCTTCCTTTAAGTAAGCATGTACAAGAATTCTATCAGAATATTTTTTCAGTCTTTCCATTCTTTCAAACTTTTGTATCATTCTTTTTTTCTCTTTAGAATAATCTATCTCTATATAAAGCATATTTTTTTCTTCATCATAAATAGGCAATATAAATCTTTGATTTATGTTGTCAAAATAACTTTTTTCATAGCTTGCAATCTTAATAATATACATATTTCTATTTTCTTTAGAGTAAACTTTTAAAAGCTTCTGCCAGTTATCTATAAATAACTCTTTAAAATTCAACTTATATATGTCATTTTTTTCTAAAAGCTCCCCTTTACTTTGTTCACTGGAGGAGATTCTTCCCTCATCATTAATTTTGCCCTTAGTAAGCTTTATTGCATATTGAGATATTTCCTCTAAACTACCTTCTATACCCCAGCTTGGGACTTCACTGTAAGCAATTCCATAGCTTCTTTTTTGTATCATAATAGGTTGGTCTTGAGTTCGTATAAGTAAGTAGTTTTCCTCTAGTTTCTTCAAAATAGTAATATGTAACTCCCTCGTATCCTGATTTAGAACTCCAAGCTTCTGCTCCTATACCATATAAGATAATTGGTGGTATATCATAATAAGCGGATTTATGTTCTCCACATAATTTATAAAGCTTATTTTCGTCCTTACAATTTTCTATAGCTAAAGCAGTAGTGTATATATAACCTATCCTTTTTCTTAAGGAAGCTATTGAAAAGGAGGCGTTTTTATTCATATAAAGTTCTATTTCGCTTTTAACGCTTCTAAGCATTTTTTCTAAATTAGGTATATTGTAATTGTGGCATAATACCGCCGTACTCTCTACTTTATCTATAATATTTTCTGGAAGCCTAGATACTCCTATAAATAAAATCTCTTCCATAAGTTTTTTAACCAGAAGTACACCTTCAATCAAAAGTGTTTTTTCAACTTTAGATTTTTTATTTAAAATAGCTAAATCTTCTTTTTTTATAAAACCTCTAAAAATTTCATAATGAATTACAGCTTCTACCTTATGCCTACATATATCTTTACTTTTGCAGGAACATATAGCTTCTTCTAAAATTTCTTTAGGCGAGATTGTTTCTTTAGTATTTGGAATTAACTTAACCTTATACTCTTCATCTTTGAACCTTATAGTAAGCAGAGAAGTTTCTTCTATTTCTACCTGTACACCAAAATTTATTCTTTTTACTATTTCATCGAAATCCTTTTCTCCTAGCAGTTTTGATAGACTTTCGATATCTATATTTAAAAGTTTACCAAAATTAAACTTTGTGCCCTCTTCCTTCTTATTTAATAAATGAAACTCCTTCTCCTCCGTCGAATGAGTAAGCGACTCGCACAAAATCATAGATTTTGGCTCTCTGCTTATATACAAATAGCACATAATTACGTGCTTACATATAGTCCTTGAAGGACAGGAACATTTATAAGCTTTAATGTCCTCATTTATGATACACTCTGTTCCATCTTCTAAAATACATTTTAATGTTGTGCCTTCTACTACTACTTTTATTTCTCCTGATTTTTCCAAATCCTTTTTAGCTCTATTAAATATACCTTTATTACTTATTCCTATTAAGAATTCATCATCTATAGCTAATAAAAACTCTCCTATTTTCTTCAAGAAATTATCTGTGCTATCCATTTTGCAAGCCCTCCTGGAGTTACCGCAGCCACCTTAGCACCTAGAGCTGCCATTTTTTCTGCAGCACCTCTATCATATATAGGCTCTGCATCTATACCTAAAGCAGGAAGTATTATAAGTCTTGCTCCAGACTCAACTATATCCTTTGCTCTAGCATACATAGTTCCATAACTTCCGCCTTCATAAAGGTCTGTCACCAATATCACTATAGTTTTATGAGGATTTTCCATCAATCCATTACAATATTGAAGTGCTCTAGATATATTAGTTCCTCCTCCTAATTGAATACTCATTAGAGTTTGTACAACATCCTCTACATACTCTGTAAGATCAACTATTTCTGTATCAAATATAACTAGATTTGTTTTTAACATAGGCAATTTAGAAAATATTCCAGCCATAATGGCACTATGAATAACTGAATCTAACATACTGCCGCTTTCATCTACTGCAATTATTACATTCCATGGATTAGAAGGTTTTACTCTCTTATTAAAATAAACTCTATCCACCACAAGAGTGTTTAACTCTCTATCAAAATTTTTCAAATTGTGTTTTATGGTTCTTTTGAAGTCTATGTTTCGAGAAGACTTTATCCCACCATATTTATTTCTATCTAGTCTACCATTAATAGCTGTTTTTACATCTTGTTCTAGCTTTTTAGCTATTTCTTCTGCTGTAGCTTTTACTATTTTCTTTGCTGTTTCTAAAACTTCGCCCTTCATAAGATGTTTCATTTGAAGAATACTTTTTAAAAGCTCTGGATTTGGTTCTAACTTTTCAAGGACAGTTTTATCTGTAAGCAATTCCTTTAAGTTATATTTATCTAAAGCATGTTTTTCTAATATTTCTACCGTTTCTTTTGGGAATAATTCTTTTATCTTTGTGATCCACTGAGGCACCGTAAGGTTAGATGGATCCAAAGAACCAGCTCTTTTATCACTTCTTACTCCTCTTTCTTCTCCATACTCTCTTTCATATAAAAATTCCAGTAAAGTATCCATATCCGCATAGTTTATATTATCTTCAGAAAAAGTTAAGTGATTGCTAGAATACTTGCCCAAAACCAGTCTCCACCTGTTAATAGTGCTTATATCCTTACTCATTTAATAATCCCAACTCCCTTAAAGCTTCTTTGCCAAACTTATCAAGTTCTAAAGCTAAATTTAATTCTTCAGGATCTACTGCCTCTACATTAAATAGCTTTCTTTCACTTATATCATAATGTTCGCTTATGCTCTTACCTATTTGATTTATTTCATTAGGTGCAAAGAAACTAAAAGAAAGTCTAAGTTCAGGTAAAAGTCTTAAAAAATCCTCTTCATTAAGATTCCTTAAGACATTGTCTATTCCTATAATCATTTTTTCTTCACTTAAAACTACATCTCTTGCAGTAGAAAATAATCCTTTTAAGAAAGCAGCAGAATTTAAAAATTTCTCTCCAGTACCATAGAGATATCCTTCTGCCTTTTTTAATATGTAGGAAGTGTCCACTTCATTAAATCCAAGCAGTAAGCCTAAAGCTGCCCCCTCTAATGCTGCATTGGGAGAACTTTTATTTATAATAGTCCATAGAGCCTCTTTAAAGATATCTATATGAGCTTCAAATTCTGGTTCTAAACATATATGATATAAATTTTTAAGCTTATCTATAATCTTATTTTCCTCTTCTTCTGGTACTGCATAAAGCTCTGGAACTAAAGTCACAGCTTTGTTATAACATTGAACTAAAAGCTTACTTATATTTTCATCCTGTGAAGCTGAAAATAATATATTACCGCTGTGTAAAAAATATATATTATACGTACATTCAGCTACAGAATAGAAATTGTTGTCATTTATAACTATATCTTTTATAGTGGATAAAGCATTTAAAATAATATCTTTGTATCCCATCATAAAAGCTTCTATAAGCCCCTCAGACATAGCGCCACTATCACTTGAATTACTAGACAGCTTCTTCAAGAGTAAGGATTCTACTGCTTCTTTTACTGTTCCACCATAGACTGAATTTTCAATGAGGCTACTTTCTAAGTTAACGCTCCATTTGTAATTCCAAGTTTCTCTTATAAGATTTACATCTTTTTTATTTATAAAATCTGGTCCTTTAACATTTAAACAAAAACCTGCATTTAAAAATTTCATTCTATGAAGAAATTCACTTATTTCTTTATGCTTATTGCTTTTATAAAGATCTAGCACTAGTTCCTGCTTCAAAGTACTGTTAACTTTTATCTTATATCTGCTGCAAAGCTCTCTAAAATCTAAAACAATAGGAGGTACTTTTGCATTGTTGCAAAGACGTCCCATACCTCTACCTCTTAAGAGCTTAAGCAAATCTAATAGTGGAGCATCCGATGCCATGTTCAGCTCACCTTTTATATAAGTAGCTCTTATTGCGTCTTGCAGTTCATAAACTCCACATTCTGATTTACTTCTAAGCTTTTGAAGCCCTTTTGCCATACTTAGTGCTTCAATTTCATCTGCAGTAGACAAACCACCTACTGAGTTTCTTATGTTTCTTCCACACCTTACTATAAAATGCAATACAGCCTTTTCATATGGATTTTCAATCTCCTCACATAAGTTATTCCATATTCTTTGATAAAAAGCTGGATAAGGCATTCCACTAGCATAACCATTTAACTGATCACTTTCCTCAAAGGAATATATCATAGCATAAGCTCCTACATTTTTTTCACTAATGTTATGTAACTTAATCTCTATATTTTCACTTGAGAGCTGTATAAGTCCTGAGGTATGGAATCCTCCTGTTACTACTAAAATTTTATTATACTTTGAAGTAAATTCTTTTACTTTTGAAGCCATGTATTTTTCTCTAGCAATACATCCATCTTCCTTAAGCATTTCTTCACTTTCAAAGCATCTAGAAAGATAACAAAAGGCAATCATATTTTTCATAAAACTCTCTGTTTCTATTTTTAGTCCATCTATTTCAAATAACATTTCCCATAGTTCATTAAAGCTTCTACAGCCTTGTTTTTCACAAAGAGAATTTATGAACTTACTTTTTGAAATAAATAATCATCATTATAAGAATTCTTTTCTTCAGTTTTTCTAAGACCTTTTCCTTCCTCACTATTTATTAATATTTCTGCATAAGGTAAGTCTATGAATTCAGCTAAAATATTTCTTTTTTTACTCTCTCTTATAGCCAAAAGCTCTGGAGAATAGTCTAAAAAAGGATAATAGCATTTATACTTTTCTCCTCCTTCTGTCACCATTTTCTTTTCATCTGTATAACTATAGTAAATACATACAGGTGCCTCTGTGTCCTCATCACCAATATAAGGTATTACAGAATTAGCATCTGAAGGTCCTTCTATCAAGATAACCTGTGGCTTATAAACATCTATTACTTTTTTTAAATGAAAAGAACAAGCAGGACTGTGGTGTCTAACAGGAAAATATACTACATTACTTGATAAATCATAAGCTCTTTTGTATATCTCATCTATTTTATCCATTTCCTTGCCTCGTAAAATTCCTTCCATAATCCACCTTCTTTTAAGCTTTTAGATTTTACAATTATATTGAAGTAATTTTTTAGTTTGTCTATATCTTCTCTGCTTTCTTTAACTACAGTTCCTAATATATTTTGTACCATTGAATCTACCTTCATTTTTGACTTGTCATAGTAATAAGCACTCATTGCTGTTTGATAGCACACAGATACAGCTTCAGCAGTACTCATAACTGCAGCTGGTTTATCTATTCTACTTCCTTCTGCTGTAACTCCTTCTCTTAACTCGTGGAAAGTAGTTGCTAATAGATTGACCACATCCCTATCTATTTTCACCTTAACATCTGACTCTTCTACTAACTTTTGCACTTCTTGTTCAATAATTTTAGCTTCTAAAGAGACATCATTTATAGGAAATATAGTTTCAAAGTTAAATCTTCTTTTAAGGGCACTACTCATTTCATTTACGCCCTTATCTCTTATATTAGCTGTAGCAATAATATTAAAACCTGGTTGTGCAAATAGTAATCCTTCATCACCTAATTCTGGTATATTTAAAACCTTATCACTAACTATACTTATTAGACTATCTTGTACCTCTGAAGGGCATCTGGTTATTTCCTCAAATCTAGTTATTATACCTTTGCTCATACCTACATAAAGAGGTGAAGGTACTAATGCCTCCTCGGTAGGTCCTTTACCTAAAAGCATGGCATAATTCCAACTATACTTAATCATGTCCTCTGTAGTTCCTGCTGTTCCCTGTACTGTATTAGTGCTTGTACCACTAATAGCTGCACTTAAAAGCTCGCTAAGCATAGTCTTTGCAGTTCCAGGCTCTCCTACCAGCATAAGTCCTCTATTTCCTGCTAAAGTTATTATGCATCTTTCTATAAGACTATCATCTCCATAAAACTTTTTCTTTATCTTAATCTTTTTGTCATTATATTCAATAGCTCTGCTGCTTCCTAATATAAAAGTCTTTACAGCCTTTGGAGACAACCTCCAATTTTTAGGTTTAGGCTCATTATCATTTTCTTCTAAAGCTCTAAGCTCTTCCTCATAAAAAATTTCTACTGGTGGTTTTAAAGCATTTAAATTTTTCATTTCAATCCCCCAAATGTAATATATAGTTAATTTAATTACTCATTTTATATTTAGTTATATATTTACTATTTTCGATATTTTTTATAATTTCTTAAATTTATTCCTAACCAACTACCCACATTCAAATGTATATAAACAAAAAAACTGCAGCAGATTAATTAAAAATCTACCTACAGTTCTTTTATTTAACTTCTATAAAAATTATTCCTCTTTCCTACAGCATTTTTTATGGATATAGTTTTCATAACCCTCAGCTTTGCAGATATCGTCTCCCTGATAAATAGGCTCACTGCAGTAATCACAGATATTATTGTACATCGCTGTTTTATCTGTATCTGAAATAGCTTTAGGCTTTTTCTTCTCTGCTTCCTGGTCTAATTCCTTTATCCTTTTCTTAATTACCTGCTTATTGTTGCTGCATATAAGCCAATTGATATAATTATTCAAATTCCCTCTGAACATAGTTTCCGCTTTTTGTTTGGCTGCATCTATAACATAATCATCTAAATTAACAGTAAAGCGTTTTGTCTTCAATTTTGGCTTACCCATATAACTCTCCTACTAACTTTCTATCTACTAGCAGAGTATGCATAAACTATTAGATTTGTTACAAAACTCTAAAAGTATTCTTAATTCATGCTGAACATATAAAAACCGTATCAGATTTCCCTAATACAGTCATGTGTATTCCTAGGTTTTAATAATGAAGACAAACCGTAATCAAATACCTGCTATTAAGTTGATATTGAATATACATCGGAAAATTCTATATTTATCCTCTCTACCTTACTTTCGCAAAAAGCCTTATCTTCATAATTTTCATTAGTAACGAATTCTACAGGCAATACTATTGTAAATTCACAGCCTTCTCCTTCTTCGCTAGTGACACTTATTTTGCCACCATGTATTTCAACAAAGGATTTAACAAGATACAATCCTATTCCAGTTCCTTCACATTGTCTTGAAAGTGACCGATTTGCTTGCCCAAAACGTTCAAATATGACATTAGCCATGTCCTGAGGAATACCTTGTCCATCATCTTTAACTTTAATAATAACACTTTCTCCTCTATCTTCTAAACTTACATATATATGTCCATTAGAACTAGTATATTTAAAAGCGTTAGATAGTAAATTCAATATTACCCGCTCTATTTTATCATGGTCAAAAGCCATAATTTTTTCTTCAACATTAGTGTCAAATATAAGTTCTATATCCTTGCTTTTTACATAAGCTGCTACGGACTGAGTAATATCTTCAATAACGCTCACTATGTTATCGTTTCTTTTGTTCATCTTAACAAATCCAGAATCAACTTTAGTGATATCCATAAGATTATTTATTAATCTAGTCATTCTAAAACAGTTTTGTTTCATTATTTTTAAATATGATTTGCATTTATCTATATTATCAATATTAAAATTTTCAAAATACACATTCATTGTTTGAATAGCAATAGAAATGACATTAACTGGCGTTTTAAATTCATGAGAGATATTAGTAAAAAACTCTGTTATAAGGGTATTAAATTCTCTAGATTTATTCAATAGTTTTAATTTTTTTTCTACATCATGCTTTAATGTTTCTATTTCTTTTTCTGATGTTATATCAAGTAAAAAAGTCAATACTGAAGCCTTGCCTTCATATATAAAAAAAGAAGATGTATTACGCACTGCAATTGATTTACCTTTGCAGTTTAGTATGTTTTCTTCATATGTAACTTTAGAAAGCTTATCGCTAACTATATTTAAATACTTTTCTTTTGTAGACATTATATTATTTTGTGAATAATACTTATAGACTAATTCATCATTTAATTGTAGAGGATCTTCATATCCCAGCAATCTAGCTGCACTCTTATTTGCATACAAAATTTTGCCATCAGCATGAACAACGATAGCGTTTTGTGAATTTTCGAACAATATATCGTAGCATATTTTATTTTTCAATAATAACTCTTCAATAATACGCCTCTCTGTATTCTGTTTCTCCAGTTTAGTACTTAATAATTTAAGCTGATTGTCCTTTTTCCTTTTATTTTCATTTTCTAGTTCCACATAATATCCAAGAATCCATGCAACAAAAATAAAAATGCCCACCATTATTAAATCTTTTTGAAAACTCATATTAATACCATTAACTGTTGAAGCATATAATAAATCTGCTCCAAGAATAAATATAGAGGAAAAAAGTGAGGTGAGAATTCCATATCGTAATCCATATTTAATAACTGAACATATTATTAATAATAAAAATAAATATTTATATTCATTATCATATACATTAAATAAATATATGGGTAAAGATATAATTAATATAAAAAAAATATTTTCAATCAACCATGAGCCCTTAGTTACTAATTTTAATTTTGAATTAATTATTACCCAAGTTGCAAAAGTCAATACTGAAAAACAAAGAAGTAGTTCTGTGCTATATGAATTAAAATAACTTTTATTTTTTATCTTAAAAAATGTCCAATTATTTGGTATGTTAATATATATAATTATACTAATGAATACTATTATCGCAAGCTTCATAATAGATAATATCATAAATATATTATTTTCATTTTCATTTATATCCTGTTTCATAAATAAGTCTCCCTTCCATATCTATAAATATCTATAAAAAGTAAAAATCACCAATTAAAAAATCAGTAATCTTTACCTTAAAAATGTTTATTATAATTTTTCATGCTTTATTCCCTAAGACACTTAGGCTCTTTTGGCTGATACAGAGCCCATGTACAAGCTGAAGCTGAAGTTGATAAAGCCGCTAATGTACATATTAGCGTAGCAAAACTAGCAAACAACTTTATAGCCTTATTTTTCACGATGCTTCCTCCTTTCAACAATATAGCTTTAATATAATAGAAACTAATATATATTTTATGTAATATAAACAGCATCATTATTAATACTACAGTTGATATGATTAAATAATAAAATAATTTGTTTTTTATGTTTATAAGTAGCTAAAACTAATCTATCCTTTCTTCTTATGGTAACTGTGATTCTTTTAGTCGATTACATTTTTTAACTTTTTTCCCTTATTTGTAAAATGTTGAATTACTATAATAAATAAACCTGTAATAATTAATGATGGAATACCAAATACAGATTTCATAACGGGGTTTGTAAATTCAATATTTGTATTGACATTTAGTAAATTTAATATTGTCATATTTAAATATTCACTTAAGCTGAGTATTAAAAACATAAGTAGAGTACCATATATTGACTTTACTATCGGCATACCAATAATAGCCATGGTGCATATAATCAAAACAACACCAATGAACGTATGTACTCCAAAATAAATAGGAAGCATTCTTACAAAAAAAACCACTAACCCCATTATTGTACTGGAAAATATATAAATTTTTATATTAATTGACTTTCTAGCTACTATGCATATTCCCCAAATTATCAATAAAGCTTCAGGAATACATCTTAAAAAAAATTCTATATAATTGAGCTTCATCATATTTTTCATAACCTTTCTTCATAATTTTATGATTTTTCACAGGAAATAAATAATTATTTTTACAAATATATAACTTTCATCATATACTTTAACTTTTTTTCTATATATTGTATTATTCGATATTAATTGTGAATTTCCTTCTTACTTTGTTAAATTAAGTCTACTTTATTCTAATTATATTTTTATCTTTATTTCATTATAATTCCGCCGCACACAACGCCTTCTTCTTCCGCAACTTACTTTTAAAAGCTCCCTCAATAAAACAAAACCCCATGTTGTTTCTCTACAACATGGGGTTAATTATTATCTTTGTAAGCGACCATATCAAAATCTGCACTCTGTGTAAGTGATCATCTCAAAATCAGAGATTTTGGATATCTACTTAAGATTTGAGATATCTGCTTATTAATCTGGATAATATAAGTTTTTATCAGTTATATTTAATAAAACTTCGTTTAAAAATTTATTAGCTAAGTATTTTGCCATAGGCAGATTCATATCTAAGTAATTACCGCAATCTCTTGCAGAAGCACCAGGTACTTCTCCTTCAAAGTTTGCAATAAAACGAAACATTTCTGATAATAGATCAATTATATCCTTTGACTCATAATCTCCACTTAAAAGTAAATAAAAGCCTGTTCTACATCCCATAGGTCCAAAGTAAACTATTTTTGAACCATACTCACTATGATTTCTTAAAAAAGTTGCAGCTAAATGTTCTATAGCATGCATCTCTGCAGTGTTCATAACAGGCTCTGCATTTGGTCTAGTCATTCTAATATCGAAAGTTGTAACAACTGACTGTCCAACATTATCTTTTCTTGAAACGTAAACACCAGGGTATAGTTCTAAATGGTTTATAGTGAAGCTTGTAATTTTCTCCATTTGTTTTCCTCCTAAGTTAAAATAAAACAATTAAGATATTGCACAGTAATTTGCAATATCTTATATCATAACATTAAAATCTATTGAGTTCAATTTGATGAAAATATTTTTATATTTTTACATTTTTCTACTTTCTTTAACATTAGTATCTTGAGATTTCTCAAAGCTATTCTTATACTCTATAAGGTCAATTTCGCAGTTAGATCCTATTCTTATATTATTTCCTCTTACTACTTTAGCTTTAGTATTCTCTAAATAGATATCATCACCTTCAATGGTTTCAACAGTAAGACCATCATAAATGTCCATCATAGTAAAAAGAGGTTTCATAAGCTTATTGAATATTGAAGCTGTACCCTTTCTTACATTAATTTTTTCTCCACCAATTTCTTTTACTTTGCACTTAGTGTATAACTCTACTTCAACATTTCCTGAATTTAAAAGCCCGGATATATTAAATCCTCCCTTTGAGACAAAGTTTTCAGAATCACAATTACCATTAACTTTTACAACGCCTTGAATAGACATATTCTCCGCTGAAATGCTTCCATCAATATTAACAGCGCCAGAAATGTCCATATCCTTAACTACTGCATTGCCGCTAATCTTTGAATGACCATTAACTTTAATTTTTTCACATTCTAAGTTTCCATCAAGTCTACTTTCCCCATTTATATCTATATCTTTTGCTTTTACATTACCGATTATTTTGCAAAGCCCATCAATATTAATATTCATACAATCCAAATCGCCATTTATTCGTGCAGTTCCACTAACCACTACATCCTTATAAAATCCTCCAGATGAAGTTGTCATACCAGATATCTTTAAATCATGTCTATTTTCCATTTTAATTCCTCCTTTCAGTGGTCACACTGGGTAATTTTGCTTGTTTCCAATAGTAAAATTACCTGTTAAAGTCAATTTAGGACTTTAACCTCCAATAATTCATACACTCATATAATTTGAGTGTCATATAAGACTACAAATTACTAATGCCTTATACCTTCCTATTTTCTAAAACTTTGCAATTACCAAGCTGTTCGAAGTTGTTTCTATACTCTACAAGCTCGATCTCACAGCCTTCTCCTATAGTAACATTATTTCCTCGTACAACTTTAGCTTTAGTATCTTCTAAATATATATCATCGCCTTCTATAGACTCGGCATATAATTTTACATCAAATAAGTCTGATGGTGGAAAAATAGATTTAATGATTTTCTTTATTTTAGAAGTTATACCCTTTTTAATAGTAATTTTTTCTCCGCCTATCTCAGTTACCTTAGATTTTGAGTACAATACAATGTTAAGCTCACCAGCATTTAATAGGCCGCCTATAGTAAAGGCACCCCTTGAAAGAAAAACTTCCGCATTGCAATCACCCTCAACCTTCATTTCACCAAAAAGGTTAACTTCTTCTGATGATATATTGCCTCCAATGTTAGTTCCACCTTGAACTTTAATTCTTTTTACTGCAACATCTCCTTGTATATTGGAATTGCCACTTATTTTGAATTCTTCTGATTCCAGATTTCCTTTTATCTTAACTTCTCCACTGATTTTTCCAGTTTTTGATTTTAAATTCCCGTTAACATCACAGGCTCCACTTATCTTGAAATCAATGCAATCAAAATCACCATTTATATCAGCTTTTCCACTAACTGCTATCTTATCATAAAATCCTCCAGATGCAGTACCTTCTCCAGCGATTTTAAGGTTATGTCTTACTATATTCTCCATAATATATACCTCCATTAATCATTCATTTTAATTTTTAATTCTTCAATACAATTTGCTAAGTTAAATCTAGCAACAACCTTCACACCGCTTTCGAAGTAGATTTCACTAGGAATTGAAACTAAGAAGCATGTAGAAATTCCAAATTTACGAATAAAAATTAATTCACAGTTTTTGCCTTCAAATTTTTTATAGCTATCTGATAACACTTGAAGAAGGGTTTTCCCTTCATCCAGACTGATTTCACCTGTTTGAAGCAGCTTTTCCAGTATATAAGCATAGAGTATCTTTTCAAAAGAAAACTCCTCGGAATATCCCTGCTGTTCTATAAAAAAGTTAAGCGTCACCTTCGAAACAATGTTACGTTTCACTACTTCATCTTTATTCAACATAGTTTCAGTAGGATTCGGAGAAAACATATCTGCCAAATCATCTAATGATAGATCATCCTTCATATTTATTATTTTATCAATCCTTGTTAGAATCTTATCTTTTGGGAAAAATGTCTCTTGCCCCGTAAAGGTAGATTTCCTAATAAACCAATCTTCAGGGATTAAATTTTTCCTTTTCCACCTATATAGTTGACCATATGAGATACCCGTAAGCTCAAGTAGATCCTTTTTAGATATTAAATCCTGCTCCATATAATAAACACCTCTCTAATGCTTTATAGCTTTGGTTAAAATATGCTACTTATTATGCTAAAGTATTGACTTACTTTCTATGAATTAAGTGTAACATAACATTGTTACGTTGTAAATAAAATTTTTATAATTCCTCAATCTAAATTGCTGCGAATGACCTATTAACTTATCTATATATCATATTATTATTTGCATTATAAAAAAATGAAGCATAAAACTATGCTCCATCATTGTTACACAATATCCTTTTCACTAAATTCATACATACCTCTAAGAGTAAACAATAAAGCTATAACTATACCAATAGCATACATATACCATCCCGTTTCAAAAGGCTGCGTATTTGCTCCACTCAAAATAGCTCTTCCTGAATATGTCCAAGGGAAAAAAATCCAAAATCTAGTATTAGATATTAATACTGAAGGAATAGAAAATACCGCTCCTATACCTAATGCGACTCCTATATTAGAAAACCTCATGCTAAAATAATATTGTATTGCCATAACTGGAATAAGTGCAACAAAGGCTAATAACGGACCATACACTATACCCAAAGGCATTTTACTAGTTCCTGCTAAAATACTTCCTGCTGCTATAACCATAAGCATAAACCCAAGTAAATTTAGAAATACAATACCAGCTCCCACCAAAAACTTTGCTAAATAAATTTCTTTTCTTTTTACCGAAAGAGTTAAAATTCTTCTAAAATTATTTTCGCTATTTTCTATTCTAACTATTATAGCCATTACTATAGTAACGAATAAAGAAAGTATGAATAATCCATAAAACATTGCACTTTGAGTATAGACCTGCTGCCATATATTTTGTCCTTTTGAGGTAAATAACTCCTTATACCTTATAAAGTTCGTAAATCCTAATGCTACAAAAAACAGTGGCAAAAACATTATCAAAGCAAGAATGTTAGAATGTTTTAGCTTTAATAACTCTGCTTCTAATAACTTCTTCATAATAACCTCCTAAACCTCTCTATTTTTAAACTCTAAAATCCCTATAGATAACCATATAACACAAGAAACAACTCCAAAAATCGCTGCTATTTGTGAATCACTTCCACCTTCGAAAGGCATTGCTCTTAAAAAACATGAATAAGGAAAAATATTTCCAAAAGTTTTGCTTTGAGCCATCATGTAGGCACTCATTACACCTGCAAATCCTACTCCTGCTGCCATCAAAGAATTTTTAATATAACAGCTAATAAACTGTTGAATACTTATAACTCCTGAAGCAGTAGCAAATTGAAATACAAAATATTTTACTATTAATATATAACTTCCATCTACCTTAAAGATGTTTTTCATAGCTATTAATCCCAAAGTATTTATGATTATAGCTATAGTGGTAAATGTAAAAATCACTACCCATTTTGAAAAATATATCTTCCACCTATCTACTGGCCTTGATAGTATCTGCTTCCAAGTATTTTCACTGTATTCAGCATAATTTACTATAACAGACAGCAGAACGATTAGTGTGAGTAAAAAGAAAAACCATAATGTCCCTAGATGATTTGTATAAATTAATATACCTAATTTATCGCCTATCCCCATTTTTATTGCTTGTTCAAGTTTTTTACCAGAAGTTAACCAATCAAATCTTAAATGTAAGTTTATAAAAAATAGAACAACAGAAAGTATAGGAATGGCAAATGCTACTTTATATAAAGCGCTTCTTTTATACTTCATAAATTCAGATCTTAAAATTGATGCTAAGCTCATATAGCCTTTCCCCCTTCAGTAACATCCATGAATATTTGTTCAAGACTTTTTTCAACTTCTACAAATTTAAATATTTTATTGCCTTTTAGTATCAATTCTTTAAGTAATTCATCCGCACTAATTTCTGTAGGTTTTATAAATATGCTGTTATTTTTTACTGTTGTTCTATACCCATAATCATTTAAAGTTTTCACTGTTTCATCTAAGTTACGGGAAGCTATACATATTTCCCCTTTACTTCTACTGTGCAGTTCTTCAAGGGTTCCTTGAAATAAAAGCTTACCTTTATTTATGATTCCAATATCATCTACCATAAGTTCTATCTCACTTAAAATATGGCTGGATATTATTACTGTAATATTTGATATTTTAGGAAGGCTTTTTATAAGTTCTCTTATCTCATGTATTCCTGCAGGATCAAGACCGTTTGTTGGCTCGTCTAGTATCAACAGTTCTGGTTTTGAAATTAATGCCTGGGCAATACCTAGTCTCTGCTTCATTCCAAGAGAAAATTTTTTAACTTGCTTATTTTTCCACTCAGTAAGTCTTACTATTTCAAGCACTTCATCAATAGTTTTGTAGCTTATATCTAAAAGCTTTGCTGTTACCTGTAAATTTTCATATGCAGTTAGATTTCCGTAATATGAGGGTGCTTCTACAATAGATCCTATTTTCCTTAAAATCTCCATTTTATTTTCACTTAAATTCTTCTGAAAGATTTTTATTTCTCCGCTTGTTGGTTTCATAAGTCCTAAAAGCATACGGATAGTTGTAGATTTCCCAGCGCCATTAGGGCCTAGAAATCCATATATTCTTCCCTTTTTCACCTGTAAATTTAATTCATTTACTGCCTTAAAACCTTCAAAGCTTTTATTTAAATTTTTTGTTTGGATAATAAGTTGTGACATTTTTAGTCCTCCCTAATTTTTAAATTTTTGACATCTTTCAAAATTCTGTTCTATTGAATTTCAAGCATCTACACACAATAAAATACTAAGCTGCCAAGCTTAACAGATCTTTATTAGAACCTTAAGAGAACCTTAAAATTTCAATATCTTGCTAAATATATAAGATTAGATGCTATAATTAAAAATGCCAAATGCTTTTTAAATTCAATATGTTAAACTTATAGATAATCAGAAATTGTTAACAGTTTAGAATATCTATCTATTTTAATACTGAAGTTAAGCATGTTTTAATGTTATTTATATATATCCAGGAGGTCTATAATCGTGTATGATGAAATTTTAGATAGAAAAATCCTTTTAATTGATGATGAAATTGAACTTTTAAAACTTATAGAAACTGTTCTAAAAAAGGAAGGCTTTAGAAGAATAATTAAAGCTACTAATGGCCTAGAAGGCATTAGCTTATGCAAAATCGAAAAACCAGATTTAATTGTTTTAGATATAATGATGCCTCACATAGATGGTTTTGAGGTATGCAAACAAATACGGGAATTCTCCTTTGTTCCAATTGTTTTCTTATCGGCCAAATCTGAAGATGTAGATAAAATTTTAGCTCTAGGACTAGGTGCTGACGATTATGTTACCAAACCTTTCAGTCCAAAGGAAGTGGCTTTTAGAATTAAGGCTCATTTAAGAAGAAACATATACATAAAAAATGAGTTATCTTTAAAAGAAGAAAAAATAAGCTTTGGAAATGTAATTATTGATTTACATAAAGGAGAGGTTGTAAAAGATACTGAACTGCTTTCCCTTACTCCAAGAGAATACACGCTATTATCTTATATGGCTAAAAACTCAAATCAGATATTGAGTAAACAAATGTTGTGCGATGCAGTATGGGGAGACGATTTTGAAGGATATGACAACACCATAATGGTGCATATAAGAAAGCTAAGAGAAAAGATAGAAGCTGATCCTTCTAACCCTAAACATATAATAACTATTAAAGGATTAGGATACAAATTGATAAAGGAAGTATAAAATGAAGATTATAAATAAGCTGAAAACCAATCTATCAATAACAAGAAAATTTTTAGTTACACTTATAATTATAGTTATTGTAGAGTTTATATTAAATTTAGTTATCTATTTTGAGGTAATTGTGTATACTAAAGATCTGTCCTATTTTAGCCCTCAAAGATTCACTTTAAATTTTTCTGATCACATAGGTATAAATGACAATACACCTTATTTAACTACTGATGGTAAAGAACAGCTTAAAAAAAATTCTGCATGGCTTCAAATAATAGATAATGACTTTAAGGAAGTCTATTCCTTTGATAAACCAAAGGAAGTTCCTATAAAATATACTCCAATAAATTTTGCACATATTTATAAATATGATATTGCAAATTCCTCTGTATTTGTAAGTGAAAAAGTTCTTAATAATAAGAGTTTTACTTATATTATAGGTTTTCCAACTAGTACTATTGCAAAGTATACTCTTATCTTTAATCCTTCTGCAGTAAAAAGCTTTGCTTGGAATGGGCTTATTATTTTAATGTGTATAAATATCTTTGTGGCGATAATCTTATCCTATTTTTTATTTGGTATGAGAATGGGTAAGCCTCTAGAAAATATTATAAATGGCATAAACCAGCTTTCTAAAGGAATCTACGATATTAACTTTAAAGAGAAAGGCATATATAAAAATGTGCTTAGTAATCTAAATAATTTAGGAATAACTCTTAGAGAAAATAAAAATAAGCGTGATCAACTAGATAAGATGAGGGATACCTGGATTTCTTCTATATCTCATGATATAAAAACTCCTTTATCTTCTATTAAAGGATATTCAGAGCTTATGAAAGATAGTGAATACAGCTTTTCTCAAGAAGAGATTTTAGATTATTCAAATATAATATATGATAAAGCTTTATATATTGAGAGCTTGATCGGTGATTTAAACTTAACTTATAAGATAAAAAGTAAAGCCTTTCCTTTAAATAAAAAAGAAGTAAATTTAGTTATTCTACTTCAAAATATAATTATAGAAATATTAAATCACCCCTTATACTCAAATAGGAAGATAAATTTTAATGCTTCAGAAGAAAACATATCTGCCTATGTAGATGAAGCTTTATTTAAAAGATGTTTAGTTAACTTGATTTTTAACTCAATAATCCATAATGATGAAAATGTTAAAATTGATATTTATATTTATAAAAAAGAGGATATTTATATAGAAATAAAAGATAACGGAACTGGTATATCTTCTGAAGATTTAAATCACATATTCGAAAGGTATTATAGAGGAACAAATACCTCATCTTCGACAGAAGGCTCTGGCTTGGGTATGGCTATAGCAAAACAGATAATAGATATTCATGAAGCTTCTATTTCTATAGAGAGCACATTAGGAATTGGTACTGCTCTAACCTTAGTTTTAAGCAGAGAACCAAAATCTGTGATTTTGTGTGAATCGCTTACTCCTCCAACGTAAGGAAGAGGAGTTTCATATAAAATTAAATGTCTTAATTTTTTTATCCGCACTAAGAGAACTAGTACTTAACAGGAGGTTTCTATATGATTTTTAAAGGCTTTCGATTTGGAATGTTATTACAGATTGCAGTAGGACCGATTTGCTTATTTATTTTTCAAACTGCAGCTTCTTCAGGCTTTTTAACCGCAGAGACAGGGGTATTAGGTGTAACAATTATTGATGGTTTATATATACTGGCAGCAATCTTTGGTATTGGAACCATACTTAATAAACATGAAAAAGCAAAGGAAATGATAAAATACTTTGGAGCTTTTATACTTATTATTTTTGGTACAAGTAATGTAGTTGGAGTTTGGGGGATTTCTCTAATACCGAGCTTAAACTTTCTGTCAAAACAAAGTATGGAAGGTGTTTTTCTAAAAACTCTTATATTAACTCTATCTAATCCACTAACGATACTGTTTTGGGCAGGCGTTTTCTCCACAAAAATTTCTGAAGAAAACATGCAGCAAAAGAATATGTATTCCTTTGGGCTTGGTGCAGTGTTATCAACTCTATTTTTTCTAACAGCTATTTCAATTTCAGGTAGTTTTATAAATAATTTTTTAGAATCATCTGTTCTTAATTCATTGAATATAATTGTGGGACTAGTATTAATTGCTTTTGGAATAAAAACTGCAGTAAAAAAATCATAGTTACTGGCATAGTAACTATGATTTTTATGTCCCTGGATAACGAGGTTACTTCATATTATATATTTTATAATATTATTCTCAAATATCGATTCTATCTCATTTTTAAAGAACTCTTTCATTTCCTCCAGCTGCTCTTTTGTGTAAACAAACTTGCCATATCCAAACTGCCCATACTTATATTTTCTGTCTTCATCATTCATAGGTAGTGTAGTATCGGGGAATACCTCTAATATTATATTTTTAGCTCTCGTTGTATATCTATGAGATATAACCTCAAACATCAAAGGATAGTCTAAATCATTTGGCAACTGCTTATGTAACTCTAATAACAGCTCTCTATAGTCCTCTTTCCAGTTATCATACAAGAATACCGGAGCTATTATAAATCCAATAGGATATCCTACTTTTGCTACCTTTACACAGGCCTCTATCCTTTTGGCAGCTGATGCAGTTCTATTTTCATATTCCTTAATTACCTTATCTGTATTCAGTGTAAATCTTATCTCTGTACGTCCATTATGTTTAGCATCAAGTAATGTGTCTATATCACTATACTTAGTAACAAATCTAAATCTTCCTTTTTCACTTTTACCGAAGTATTCAATAGTCCTCTTTAAAGCATTAGTATATGGTTCTATTGGTACTGGATCCGATGTTGCAGAACCCTCGAATATTGTTTCTTCGGGCAATCTTTCATCTATATATTTTTGTGCTTGTTCTAGAATATCATCTAAATTAGCATTAATTTTTATATAAGGCCTATCACCTAAATTAGTATTTAAGTAACAATACTGGCATTGTCCTATGCAACCCGACACTATTGGTAATTGATAATGAGCTGAAGGCTTACAGGACTGAAACTTAAACCCCTTCTTCACTCCAACCACCAATGTCTTTTTACCTTCTCTATAAAAATTAAATAGCCCTTCACCAGGAATATTTTCTTTAACTTTATTAGAAGTTAGCTTTATTGTTTCCACATCAGAGTTATCCTTGAATTTATTGTATATATTTTTACCTATTTCATAATCTAAAGAACCTTTTTCAAATATTACTCTCTTAGGAATAAACATATCTATACTTCAGAGCTTTTAAGCTCTGCTCCTCTCATTACAATAATATTATCTATACTTTAATTTCTACGAATCTAGATAATATTATGTACATAAAAATAAGGTTTCCAACTTTATTCTCTCTTCATATCTTTCACATTTAGGCCCTTCACTTGATAAAAGTTTAAAATAATATTTGTCATTTCCTTTGGAGTCTTTTCTGTACCATCTTCAACCCACTTTTTAAGCGCAAACCATAATCCGCCTGCTGAAAAATGATTAAAATAACTATTATCTGATACAAAAGTTAAATCTTTAAAATTTTCATCTGTTGCCATGGAACTTAAGTATTTTAAATGTAAATCCAGTAATATTTGATATACATTGTTGTCTACAAGTTTTTTAAGAAATTCTCTATTTTTATACCAATATTCAAAGTATGTAATGAGAAGGTCATATAACGTTATATCACTTTTAGCTGAAATTGCACTTATAAAATCATTATAAAATCCATCTACATAGTACTCTAATATGGCTTCTTTTTTAGCAAAGTTTCTATAAACTGTTTGCCTGGTTAAATCTGCATTTTCAGCAATTTCTTTTAAAGTTATTTCACTATAAGGTTTTTTATCCATTAATTCAATTAGTGATTTTACAATCAAACTTTTAGACCTTAAAGTTATAGGATTAACTTTTTCTTTAATTTGATTCATGTGTAACTTTTCTCCTTATTTGTATAACTTATTGTATTTAATTGACTTCACACTTTATAGTATTATATTATAAGTATACAAGTGTTACAAGTGTATAACTTGTAACATTTATAACATTTTTTTGAGGTGGATTATATGCATAAAATAGCTGTAGTTGTTGATAGCACTGCTGTAATTGATAAAGAAATAATTGAAAATAATAGCAACTTATACTCAATACCATTACATCTAATGATTGATGGTAAAGATTTCAGGGATGGTTTAGATATAACTCCAAGTGAATTCTGTGAAAAGATGGACGAATCTTTAGATCTGCCAACTACTTCACAGCCAGCTGCTGGAGATGTTTTTAAACTTCTAGAAGAATTAGTAGAAAAATACGATCACATAATATATATTACCATTAGTTCTAAGCTAAGCGGTACATTTCAAACAGGAATGTTAGCTAGAGCTCAAATTTCGGAAGATAAAATAACTGTTTTTGATTCCTTATTTACATCTACTATTCAAAAACAAATGGCGATTGAAACCTTGGAATTGATAAAAAATGGAGCTGGCATTGAAGATATCATTAAAAATCTTGAATATATTAGAGCAAATTCAAGAATATTATTGGTAGTAGATGATTTAGGCCATTTACATCGTACTGGAAGAATATCATTGTCCGCGGCCTCCTTTGGTAAAATGTTTAACATAAAACCAATCTTATCTTTTGAAGAAGGTAAAATATTAGTAAATCAGAAAGTAAGAACAATGAGAAAAGTATACGATAATTTAGTTGAGCAAATTGAAAATGCAAAGCTTTCTGGAGATTCAAAAATTATTCTAGCACATGCAAATGGATATGATTATGCATCGGATTTAAAGGAAAGGCTGCTGAATATCTACCCTGAACTTGAAATTACGATTGAAGAACTATCTCCTGTAATAAGCGTGCATACAGGAACTAGAAGCATTGGTCTCTCCTGGATAAATAAAAGATCTTCTTATATATAGCAGAACTTAAATTATTGTTTTCCTTAAATTGAAGTAGCTTCATGGTTGTCAAACTCCATGAAGCTACTTTTAATTAGCAAAACTTTAATTGTGAATTAATATATAAAATCATTCAATTTTAAGATTTTTAAAGTAGTACTGTTTATCTATATCGGTAATTTCTCGTATTACCCTACATGGGTTGCCTGCTGCTATAGAATTAGATGGAATATCCTTTGTTACCACGCTTCCAGAACCAATTACTACATTGTCGCCAATAGTGATATCTGGATTTATAATAACGCCGCCTCCTATCCAAACATTATCACCTATAGTAATTGGAAATGCATACTCAAGCCCTTCGTTACGTGGCGCAAAATGAACTGGATGGCCTGCTGTAAAAAGACTGACATTTGGAGCAAACATAACATTATCCCCAATAGTAACCTTGGCACAATCTAAAATAATGCAATTGTAATTAGAATAAAAGTTTTTCCCAATAGAAATATTATATCCATAATCACATCTGAATGGTGGTTCTATAAAGAAATTATCATCAGCCTTGCCAAATAATTTTTTTATGATTTCATTTCTCTTATCAATTTCATTTGGACGTAAGTTATTATATTCAAATAACAGTTCTTTTGCATATTGGCGTTCATCAAATAATTCTTTTCCAAAGGATTTATATGGTTTCCCATTTAACATTTTTTCTTTTTCTGTCATAACTCATTACCTCCATATGTAATAATCTATTGAAATACTCTGTAAGAAAATATAATATTGTGGAAAAGTCATTGAAATTTATATATTTTCATGTATTTAGATTTTCTGAAATAGCTCCTGTACTTTAATATATGGATTATGATATCGTTCTTTGTTTAAAGAATCCTTCTTATACTGAATAGCTTCTTTCGGACACCAATGAAGACAAGCTAAGCACTGCTCACATTGATGCTGCCAAGTAGGCTTTTTATCAATTATCTTTATATTATTAGCAGCACATATTTTAGAACAAATTCCACATCCATCGCATTTTTCATCTGTCCAAAAGTCTTTATCTTCACCAGCAGGCTGAAAAGCTTTGTACATTTTTTCTTCAGAAGCTCTCATAGATATATTTTGAAGTTTAACTACAGTTTTATTATTGATTTCTTTAGCAATATTTATAGTTTTTTCTTTTTGAGCTTCAATTCTACTAATATAATCTTCCTTTGGATGTGGGTAATACATCGACCACATAGTTCCAGGCATAGGCATTCCAAATGCTCCAGATAACACAGCTCCTTTATCTTGAAGTAAACCATGTAACTGTTCAAAGGATAAAGCTGCATAGCTTCCATAACTTGCAACTGCAAAAAAGTACGCATTAGTATTAATAGTAAGGTTTTCTACAAAGCTTTTTACCATGTGAGGCAACCCTCTAAGATAAACTGGAAAAACAAAACCTATCCTTTCTGACTGTATATCAGCCTTTATATTCATATTATTCTTGCATATCTGTATAGTATTAGCATTTTCTAACTCATCTTTTAAATCCTTAGCTATTTTAAGGGAATTTCCTGTACCAGTGAAATAGTAAATAGTTGTACTCATTACCATCAACTCCTTATCACTAATAAGATATTACATTTTTTATATAATTAACTTCTTCTAAATTTTACACTTTTTAGTGACAACCTTTCAAGCTATAAACAGAATTTTTAGCTTCAGGTGGAGTTTGTCTACAACCACCGAGCAATTTTGCTAATTAAATACCATTCAGGCATTTATCCTCCATCTGAAGCTTAGAAGTCGTTATCCAGGGGCATAGCCGCTCTTTACTCTGGGAGTATTAGAGCGGGTAAGTCATCGGATAAACAGAAAAAATAAGCATCAGCGCTATTGCTAATACTTATTTTTAAAAAGGTCCTAATTCTTTGCTAAAATGAAGTTATTGATTGCATGAGCTATTCCGGATTCATTATTAGATTTAGTTATATATTTTGCCTGGAGTTTGATATCTTCTACAGCATTTTCTACCGCTATAGGCATCCCAACAGATTTTAACATTTCTGCGTCATTGTAGTTATCTCCAAAAGCAATTACATCATTTAAATCTACATCCATCTTTTCTGCTAAAATTTTCAGTGCATTACCCTTGGATATGTTCGGTGCCATTATGTCTAAAAGTCCCTTTGCTGAGCTTACAGCAGTAATCTTCTCATTCTTGGAAAAGTACTCTTCCAGCTCTATAATTCTTTCATGGTCACCACAAACAAGTAAAATCTTAAGTACATCTATGTTATCAATGGTTTCATTTACATTGTGTAAATATTCTAAAGGCACATTTATACTTTCTGGAAGATTTTTATTGAGTTTTCCATACTTAAGCATAAGAGGATTTCCTTTATTTCCATACACCCTATCAATAGTATATATTAAAAAGTCTATATTATTTTCACTGCAAAAATCTAAGACTTCTTTTACTACTGACTTTTCAATTAGCTTTAAATAAAGTATTTCTCCCGTTTTTATGTTTCTAATTAATCCTCCATTACTGGATATAACAGGACCTGTCAATCCTAACTGCTTTATATAGGATTTAACCATAAGATCTGTTCTTCCAGAGGCAATAATAACTTCTATTCCTTTTTCCTGTAGTCTTTTTAATGCTGCTTCATTTTCCTCTGATATGGCACTTTGAGAATTTAGTAATGTCCCATCCATGTCGCATACACACCATTTATATCTAGTCATTTGTACCGTCCCTTCTTTATATTTAGCTTTTGTATAGTATTATACTAAAAAGTAGATACTTGTACAAATTGTAGTATTTACATAGAATTATATTATTATAATTCACTTCATTTCGATCATTTACAAAGCAAATAAAAAGACTGTAAGCAGATTAATTAATTAAAAAATCTGCTTACAGTTTTTCTATTTAGGGATGCAACTCTGGCAGGGCACCCCTACTTGGCATTTTCCGCAACCATATCTTGGTTTGTGTTTTTCTTCTGTTTTGTCTAAGAAATTAGAACATAGAATGTGGTTCTTCCCTTTATCTATGGATATGGCATTTGCAGGGCAATTTCTTATACATGCACCACACATAGAACAATATTCATAAGTGCTTTCATATTCTCTTTTATCTGGAGGTAAATATAATTCAGTTATAATGCTGCCAAAGCTGCCTGCAATACCTTTTTTAGTTATAAGTCCTTTAGAAAGGCCAAATGTTCCAAGTCCGCAAACAAAAGCTACATGTCTTTCAGACCAATTACTTGTAAATGATACATCAGGATGAGGCGTAGCGTTATTATATCCTGCTTTATACCAGAACCTTTCATCCAAAGACGGTATAATACTTTTATATCCATTATCTATCAATTTAGAGTTCAAATACTCACATAGCTTATTTGACAAAACTTCACCTTCAATACGTCCATGTAACCATTCTTCAGATGGCCATGACATATCTTTTCTATTGCCGCGCTTTACTGCTTCTGTATATGGCAAAAAGAATGATATAACTGTTTTGGACTGCGGTAACCACTCTTGTGGAAGCCAAAAATGATTACCTACTGCAGATGGTTCTTTCAATAATTTGAAATACTCATCATTTGCATCACCAAAGGCAAAAATGGGAGCATCAAAAATCTTCATTCCTACAACATTTTCTGAAAGCGCAATTTGCTTTGTTATAATGTTTTCTTCTGAGTTTTCTACAAAATGTGTCGCTATTTTTATTATGTCCTGCTTGTCCATATAACCCCTCCATATAATCATAATCCTATACACTACAATATCTCTTAAGGTTAATTATATTTGTTTATAAATATCACCTAATATAATTAATTCCTCCTATGCTTATTATAATATCATGCACTTTGTTATTAGTAAAATTGATAGTTTTAATCGCATAATTCGAAAAAATCGATTGATCTAACTTAAAAATTCCACTGCCACAAAAAACTGAATCGATTAAAATTCAGTTTTTGTATCATTCTTATAAATTCTCTTAAGGCGGAAGAAATCCATTTATCCTTATGACGAATAACTTGTGTCATGATATCAAGAGCTGTACCACGCCAGCAAAGCTCTGTTAACTGGTTACTTTCCACTTCATCAATAGCTGCAAATCGAGGTAGAAGTGTTATACCGAAGCCTGAAATAACAAGCTCTTTAATCGTTTGAACATTGCTTGTATCAATAGTTAATTTTGGAGTTACATTTGCATCTTTTAAAAATTTTTCGAAGAGATTTCGACAAATACAGTCCTGTCCTGTAAGTATCAATGAATATTTGGATACGTCTTCAGGATAAAGGCTCTCTTCTCCTGCTAAAGTATGGTCAGGAGCAGCTAGTAACATTACTGGTTCTTGTTGCTGAAATTCTATAATAAATTCAGGAGAAGAAATTTTTGATCAAGTAAAATCGCTACATCAATTTGGTTTTCCCTAAGTAATGACTGAAGTTCACATGAAGTACCAATTTTCAAGACAATTTCTACATCAGGATAACATTTATTATACTCTTTTAAAAATTTAGGTAGTTTGACAGCGCAGATAGATTCCACCACACCTATAGTAAGAGTGCCTTTAGGAATTTCCGAAAAAGCTACTACGCCTTTAGCCTTTTCCCAAAGATCAAGTAATTGTTTGGCATATAAAAGGAATTCTTTTCCTTCTGAAGTAAGGGATATATTTTTACCAAACCTTTCAAATAGCCGAGTGCCTAATTCCTTTTCTAATAACTGAATCTGAGAAGTAATGGATGACTGTGCATATCCCAACTGATTTGCTGCTTGAGTAAAACTATTCAGTCTTGCAATGGTTATAAATGTTTTTAATTGTCTCATATCCATATTGTCCATCTCCTATTGTAGAAATTATTGATTATATGAATTAACGGGTTCATGATATCATAACCATAGATAAAAAGCCATACTCTAAAGGAATTACCATTTTCAATATTAACTAACTCTTTATCCAATTGTTCTTCTCGATACCACTTTGTATAAAATTCTTCACTCCTTTTAGGCTCCCATTCTTCTAAAAACAACTTATTTCTTAAGTAATAATCTAAAACTAATTCCACATAAGTTTTATCTAATATTTTCAATACAAGGCGTTTTGTTTCATAAACTTGTTGCATAAAAATTCCTCCAAAAATATATTATAAAATAATATAAAAACGTTCTTATATTGAAAATATTATAGCATTATTTTTCAGCAACTCTAAATGTCATAAATGATGATAAATGTTGTCTTGGTATAAACTTATAAACTGTTGATAAATATGTACACCTACACTTAAATATACTTATATTTTCTTGCAAGTTAAAGGTTTCTAAGATAAAATATAATTATTATGATAAGAATAATTTTTGAAAATATTTTAACTTTTAGTTATATATTAATTGTAAATAAATTTTCCAAACAAATATCGCTTCTTTTTTTAAATCAGTTATTTTTATATAAGCATGGATTATATCACATTAAGTCATAAAGTTTTTGATTTTCAACATTGACTTAAAATATAGTCAAATAAATTTATCTCTAAAGTAAATAACCTGTGCGTGTCTTTAAATATCTGCTACTCTTTCCCTTCTCCATCTTTTAATAATTAATGCTATAAGCAATATAACAACAACAGCATAACATAAAGGGACAATCCCCTCCTTAAATCTAATATCTACTAAATCTGTTACAGCAGTTCTTAAAAACACTTTAAAGATTAAAAGAGCAATAGGAAGCTGTACACCTACCAAAGCTATATAATTATGTGCAGTACTAGAAACAAGTATAGACATCATTGTAAATGCCAATACCAGTATATATACAGCTGCTACTGTAATTGCTATGTACTGAATAAAAGTAATGTCGTACCATGAATGTCTAAAATTTAAAAGAGAGTTTATATTAGAGTGAAAAAACATACCTACCTTATTCTGAGAATACAGCGCAAAGAAGCATATAAATTGAATTGTTGTTATTATAAAAGAGGATATAATTGCAGCTATAGCCTTACTTTTAAATATTTTTCTTCCCTTTTTAGATGTATACTGCAAAAAATTTATATTATTTTTGTTATCCCTTAAATATACTGGAGAAATCATAAATATTGTGCTAATAAGTATAGCTAAAGAAACATGAAAGATAAGAAAATTATAATTTTCGATAATAACCTCATGAAATACGGATGTATCACTTTTATTATTCAAAATTTCTTTAATCCTTGTCTCCTGCTGTTTTGTAAGATTCCTATAGTTCATAAACATAAATTTATCTTTGTTTTCATATCGTTTAATTATATCTTCTCTTTGTGGTATTTCCCAAAATAAATCTACCATCTCTTTAAACATTATCCTACTGTACAGTTTGTCAAGTTTACTTTCACTTTCTTTATCTTTATACAAATTTTCTTCTTTTTTTTCAATGAATTCCTTATAATTTTTTATACCCAGTTCCCTAAACTCTTTATCTCCTTGAATATACTTATCTGCCTCTTTCAGTTTTTCATTATATATACTTTTAAAGTTTTCGAACTCTTCCTCATCCATATTTGTTCCATAGTCCTTTTGCATTTGAACCGCTATTCTATAGTTATCTCCTGCTGGTCTGCCATTAGGAAAATGCTTAATGTCAAATTCAATAAGCAAAAAATACATAATTATATTAATTATTATAAGTAAAATCACCATTTTAGTATTAAATATTTTCTTGATTTCATTAATGACTATACCCATTTAAATCCTCCTTAAGATATATCGATTTTTTTAAAGCTTTTTATGGACAAAATATTTGAAATAATCATAATGGTTGTCCACATTAACACTATAATTAATTCATAGTATTTAAAAGTAGCAAAGGCCCCAGATTCCATAAACCAGAAAGAAGAATTCATACTTAACATAAAAGGCGTAAATCCTCCTATAAAAACCGCACTGCTATTTGTAGGTAAAAAACTAGAAAGTACTAAAGCTCCAGAAAATACTGTGGCAAAAATAAAAAATACAATATAACTATTTTTCATATATCTGCTAATTACAAAAGTAATACCTGTAAAAAGAAAAGTTAAGATATAGATAATAACTATTCCACAAATAAGGTATTGAATGAAGGTCATATTCCACTTACTCATATACGGATGATTATATTCAGCATTAAAATAGCTGCTTATAGGTATATTCCATAATCCTGAATAATTAAATGTAGTAAAGTATGCCATAATTCCTGTACTTATAATTAATGTAGCAGTTATTAAATTTGCAAATATAGAAGATAAAAGTTTATCTTTAATTAAGTTCCTCCCTCTTTTAGTAGAGTATGCTAAAAGCTGAGTACTATTATCAAATTCATAATTTACCGAATACCCTGTAACAAGTACAGATAATATAATTATTTCAAATATAAAACTCCTAAATAAGTCCTTAAACAGCAAAGAATGCATTCTATATGTATTTCCCATGAAAAATAGATTTTTATGTTCTTCATTTTTTATTAATTCATTAAATCTCTTATTAAAGCTTTTATACTCACTTCTTACAATTTCGGCAGCCTTTCCGCTAAAATTATACTTCTTTATTTCGCCTTCAGCTATTTGTATGATGTCAATTTTATTATAAATAGAATCAATATTTCTGGCCGTAAAATAATAACCTTCTTCAATAGATAAATTCTTAAAAAACTCCATATCATCTTTACTGTATACATTACTTTCATGATTTTTATATTGAAAAAATTCAGAAGCACTTTCATAGGTTCTTGAAGTCTTCTTATAGGTAATCTCATTCATCTCTTTCAATCTTTCATCATAATAATTCTTAAAATTTTCCAAAGTTTCCTTATCTATTTTGTATCCAAATTTACTTACAATATTATTTAAAACCTTAAGCTCGGCTCTACAAAATGAATTTTCAAATATTATAAAGAAGTTAAAAAATATGAATATAATTAAAAGACTTAATATTACAGGAGAGGTTATAATCTTTTTAAACTCATTTAACTTAACATTCATACGTTTCCCCTCTTATATCTGCTCATCTTTATAAACATATAAAAATACATCTTCTAAATTTGGATAAACAGCTTCCCATTGACCCTCTACCTTTCCATCACATATAAATCTTACTCTAATTTTCTCATTTTCCTGCCTTTCAGATAATGAAAAATACTGCTCTCTAAACCCTTCTATATCTTTAAAGTTCACCTCTATTTCATAGATTTTGCCTTGAAGCATTTTACATATACCTTCAATATTATCTTTATAAGCAATTGCTCCATCCTTTATCATAATTATTTCATTAGCTATTGATTCTAAATCAGATACTATATGTGTGGAAAGAATAACTATTCTATTCATTGATAATTCACTGATTAAATTTCTAAAACGTACTCTTTCTTTAGGATCTAGTCCTGCAGTTGGCTCATCTAAAATAAGAACTTTAGGATCATTTAGTATTGCCTGAGCTATACCTACCCTTTGAATCATTCCACCAGAAAATTTCTTCATTTTCTTATCTTTTACCTCTTCAAGTCCTACTGATTTTA
This sequence comes from Clostridium sp. OS1-26, assembly GCF_030915445.1. Classification (GTDB taxonomy): domain Bacteria; phylum Bacillota; class Clostridia; order Clostridiales; family Clostridiaceae; genus Clostridium_AM. Next base: position 3,709,349 of record NZ_CP133264.1, on the reverse strand, counting down.
AAACCTCTTCAACTTTGTTTTTTGCTGTTTTTTTCTCTATGCCTTTTAGCACAGCTAAATAGAGGAGATATTTTGTAGGACTATAGTTTTTGTAATATCCAAAGTTTTGAGGTAAATATCCCAATATATCACGGTAATCTTCATCCATTTTAACTATATCCTTGCCATCATATAAAATTTCTCCTTCTGCTGGATAAAGTAATGTAGTTAGCATTTTTATAAGAGTAGTTTTGCCTGCTCCATTTGGTGCAAGTAAGCCATATACTCCCTTTGATAATTCTAGATTAATATCTTTAAGCACTAAAAAATCACCATAACTTTTACTGACATTGTTAACTGATAACATTTTAAATAGCCCCTTTCATACTTGAAAAATTAATAAGTTTTTTTAGATTTTTTAAGTAAGTATATATGCAGAATGCTGTTACAATTAAATATACAAAAATAGGCATTGATGTAAGAAACTCAATGTAAATATTCCTATTTAATATACTTAAAGCAAGATTAATAAATATCCACCCTATTATTACAATGTACTTTACAAATTTCCAACCTGTAATAAACATGGTATATAAAAAAGTGGTAGAGAATAAAAATAGAGAAGTAACAGAAATTACAAAAGCTCTCCAAAAGTTTATTTCATCATACCTAGCTGTGATTATACATATAAGTACTACATTAGATAAAATGCATATAATACTAAATACAAACATTCTAAAGGCTGCCAACTCGTATAAATTGTGCTTGCAAGTCATCATTATTTCATAGGTTCCTCTATCCTTTGCAATTACAAAAGCTAGCAAGGACATAACTAAATATAGGATTGGCGACACTATCATTATAAAAACATATAATCTTTCAGATTTTATATTTATCACGGAAGTTATATTTGCAGCAACTAGAATTAATAAAGTTAAAATCAAAGTTACAGTAAATATGATTTCTCCTACATCATGAAATAGATATTTAACTCCTATCTTTCTGTACATGTTTTTCATATACAAATAGAAAGGCTCTTCTTTTTTAATACCTTTTTCTAATATGGAATTTATCTCATTTTGTATAGTAATTTCATCTGGCATATCTATATACAACTTGTCCTTTTTCATCTTATTACTCCTTGCACAAACTTCTTATTTTATTTATTGTAGAATAATATTTGGTTTTTACTGTAGATTCTGATATCTGAAGGATAGTAGATATTTCTTTAAAAGTATATTCACCAAATAACTTTAATCTAACTATCTGCTGACATATGGAATCAAAGGTATTTACTATTGCTATTATTCCTTCTGCATCTTGCTTGTACTCTATTGCAGTTATAATGTCCTTGTCATCATAGATTTTTGTATCTTCAATAGGTACAGAAATCTTAGTGTATTTATAGTATCTGGATCGATAGTAATCTACAATTCTATAAGTTGTTATCTTATATAACCATGTTCTAAAGGAGGCTTTCTTGTCATCAAAGTTATCTATGGACTTTAACATGCTTATGAATATATCTTGAGTTAAATCCATAGACAGCTCTTTATCAATAGTTTGCTTGTATACATATGTATATATTTCTTTATAGTATCTAGAAATAAGGTCATTTGCAGCTGATCTATTTCCTTTTCTTATCTGTTTTATAAGTTTCTTGTCCATATTTTTCTCACATTCTTATGTAGTTTTTTCCATCTATTTATATATTCGTAATAAGTTTAAAAATAGTTTTAAAATTTTATTTTATAGTTCTGCACAAATTACACTTGGAATTATATTAACATATTGGCAAATGTTGAAAAAAACCCTCTAAAAATATATAATTAATCTGTATACTATTAAATTCATATAATGGTACAACTCTACAAAAATTACACTTACTGAGGGGGAGTAAAATTGACAAAACGAATTAAAGTCCAGATTTTTGAAGATGGAACTGTACAAGCTGAAGTTCAAGGAGTAAAAGGTAAAAAATGCACTGATTACATTAAAATATTAGAAGATATTTTACAAGCTGAGACGGTGGATTCTGATTATACAAAAGAATATTATGAAACAGAAAAAGTAATGTTAGATGAGGTTGAACATCAAGAATTAAAGGCTGGTGAATAAATTGGCGGTTACAGATAGAGGTAAGAGGTGGGAAATTATTAATTCTATTATTGTATTACCTACTTTCTTTTTAGGCTTCTTCAACTGGTTTACTTTTTTATATTGCGGTTGGTTAGTAAAGTGTAAAAAGTGGATGTATTATGGTATGCTTTATGCATTGCCCTTAATTTTAACTATAATAATGGGAAAATTTACAGACTTAACCTTCTATGGAGTAATAATCTCGGGAATAATAAGTATAGTCCATGTCTTTAAGATAAGAGAAGAATACCTTATTAGATATGATAGAATGCTAAAGAGTGGTGGTAGATTTATAAAAAGTAAGTATTTAGATGACGTTGATATAGACGGGTTTATTAATGAAACTAGAATAAATTCTCAAAGTACCTATGCTGAAAAGGAGTCTTTTTATGCAGATAATAGAAATATAACATTGACACAAGAATCTAAAAATATAATTTCAAATGAAGATATCTCAGAAAATAAAGAAAGTAGTATTAAAGATAATGAAACAAAAGATAGAGGAAGAATAGTAGATTTCTAATATTTTATGAAAGTTGGTATGATAATGAATATTACATCACGAGGGAAAAAGTGGGAAATATTAAATTCTTTATGGATTCTTTTTACTTTTACTTTAGCTTTTTTTAATTGGATAGGTTTTTTTTATATTGGATATAAGACAAAATGTAAAAAATGGATATTTAGCGGACTAATATATTCAATACCTTTCATATTAGCTATAGCAGCAGGAATCAATAATAGTTTTACGGCTGGTTTAACTATTATTTTGGGCATAATTGGAATAGTTCATGCCTTTATGATAAGAACAGAATATCTTATTAGATTGGATGCCATTAAAAGAGGTAAAGTTTTATCTGATTCTGAGGTAAAAAAAATTATAACCACAATAAAACTTTCAAAAATGAATTTAGAAGACATTGGATATCCACAATCTGTTAGCGGAAATGGCGTTGTAGAACCTAACTTCAGCGTTGAAAAAAGTGCAAAGATTGAAGTTAAAGAATCACCTATAGAATCAGAAGAATCTGATAAAGAAGATTATAAAAATAAATTCATAGATATTAATATAGCTTCTGAAAGTGAACTAGCTTCCCTACCAGGTATAGGTTCAATACTTGCTAAAAAGGCAATAAATCATAGAGAAACTAAAGGATATTTTAATTCAGTAGATGAATTGGCAGAAGTACTATCTTTGAAACCTCATGTGTTGGAAAGAATTAAACCTTTAATAACAGTTAAGTGCTTAGAACATGAACATAAAAATAGCAATATTTCTAATAAAAATGGACGAATAGTGGATTTTTAGCTATTCTATTTAAATTATTGTAAAGGTTGATGATTAATATGGCGGTTACATCTAAAGGTTCTAAATGGGAAATAAGTGAATCTTGTTATATAATAGTTGCATTTATTCCTATGATGAATTGGATGGCTATTTTGTATGTTGGCTTAACAACAAATGTTAAACGATGGATTTATTGGGGTATATTTTATGCTACTCCTCTGATTATATCTATTTGTTTGCTTTATTTTTCAGGCGGTCACCCAGGAGATTATGAAGCTTTAGAAAAATATTGCAACTTACTCCAAATTATGGCAATAATCCAAGCATTTTGGATAAGAAAGGAATACTTAATTAGGCTAGAAGCAATTCGAGAAGGAAAAATATTAACCAAAGATGAAGTAAAAGCAATTATAGAAAAAAATAAATTAATAAATTCAGATAAAAAAGTTTCAGAGGTTAAAGATTCACAAGAAAATATAAAAGAATCTATAGTAAATGAGTTTACTGCTACTACAAGGGAATCAGAAAGTTTGTTAACTAAAGATAAAAAAATTCCAAAGACTAAAGATAACCTACAAAGTACAAAAGAAATTAAAATAAATCAAGTTAATAATTCTAGGGATAAAACAGACAATATATTAATTAAAGGTAAAAAAGAAGCAATAAATATTAATACAGCCTCTGAAGGCGAACTAGCTTCCCTACCTGGTATAGGTTTAATACTTGCTAAAAAAGCAATAAATCATAGGGAAACTAAAGGATCTTTCAATTCAATAGCTGAATTTGCAGAAATATTATCCTTAAAACCTCATGTATTGGAGAGAATTAAGCCTTTAATTATAGTGAATAAAATTGAAACTGAGTCTAAAACTAATGAGTTTTCTAGTAAAATTGGAAGAATAGTCGACTTTTAATAAATGCAGGTATAGATAGTTTTTATGTTATCTATACCTTATTTATAAATTTAATATAAGTATGATTTTAATAATTTGGCATACAAGGAGAGATACAAATGGAGAAAAACACTACACACAAATTTAAAAGGGATTTATGCAGTTTATTAAAAGCTAGATTCCCATACATATATATTCCTACATGGGAAGAAGACAGGGTTTTATCGGTAATAAAAGATGTAGCTAGCAATAAAGATACTATAAGGACTCCTAGGCAGATATTTACCTGGAGTTTAACCTCTGGAATAATCGGACAATCAGAAAAAGGCTCACAGGAAACAAAATCACCTATTAAAGCCTTAGAGTTTATAGAAAAATATTCGGAGGCAGCAGTATTTATACTGAAGGATTTTCATGTATTCTTTGGAGTTAACGGAAGAAATCAAGATAATGAAATAGTAAGAAAGATAAGAGATATTGCATCAAATATAAAACAAAGCCCTAGACCTAAAAATGTAATATTTGTTTCTCCAAGTTTAGTACTACCTATGGATTTACAAAAGGATATAAGTATATTGGACTTCAATCTACCTACTGCTGAGGAGATAAAATCCTTACTGAACGAAATGATTAATGTAAACGGAGCTACTGGAAGAATTAATATAAATCTTAATGAGGATGAGAAAGAAAGATTATCAAAAGCTGCATTAGGTTTGACCTTTCAGGAAGCTGAAAACTCCTTTGCTCGTGCAATGGCTCAAGATGGAAGCTTGGATGGTAACGATATAGAATTAATTTTAGATGAAAAGTGCCAAGTTATTAAAAAAACTGGTATTTTGGAATTTATAAAAAGTGATCTAAATATCGATGATGTTGGAGGATTACAAAATCTAAAGAGATGGCTTATGAAACGTAATAAGTCCTGGCTTGATTCTGCGAAAAAATATGGATTACCTGCTCCTAAGGGAGTTTTGATAACTGGTGTGCCTGGTTGTGGTAAAAGTTTAATTGCAAAATCTATAAGTGCTATGTGGCAGCTTCCACTTTTACGTCTCGATATGGGTAGAATCTTTAGCGGCATTGTTGGAAGTAGTGAAGAAAATATGAGAAAAGCTATAAAGACTGCAGAAGCAGTTTCACCATCAATACTTTGGATAGATGAAATTGAAAAAGGGCTAAGTGGTCAAGGCTCTGGAGATAGTGGAACAACCACAAGAATATTTGGAACCTTTTTAACCTGGATGCAGGAAAAAACAGAGCCAGTATTTGTAGTAGCAACTGCAAACAATATAAGTCAGCTCCCTGCTGAATTATTGCGTAAAGGACGTTTCGATGAGATATTTTTTGTAGATTTACCTACTTTTACTGAAAGAAAAGATATATTTAATGTTCATATAAATAAAAGAATCAAAGATGACTTTGTAAAGGGAGATTTTACTCTAACTGATGAGGTTTTAAATAAGCTTTCCCAAATAACCGAAGGTTTTGTTGGATCAGAAATAGAACAATCAGTAATATCAGCTTTATTTGAAGCTTATTCTGAAGATAGAAGCATTACTTTTGAAGACTTTGAAAAAACCATAAAGAATACAGTGCCTCTTGTTGTGACTCAGGCAGAACAAATCAGAGCTATACGTGAATGGGCTAATGTACGTGCAGTAGCAGCAACCCCTAGAGAAGATCGTACCAATTATGAAGCAATAGAAATTAGAGAAGAAAATAGATCTGAAGGAAATTCTAACAATTCTGAAGATATTAAATCCAGTAGAGGTGGAAGAGCAATAGATTTTTAAAAACTTTATTAAAATAATAGTATGTAGGAGGATTTTTAAATGTCAATATCATTAGCACTAATACCATTAGCATTAGTTGTGCGCGGTGTTATGGGAAAAAAGAGATTTGAGGAAATGGTTGAATCCTTACAGGTTAAAGTTAAAACAAATTTTAAAGATGAGAAGGAATTGGTTAGTACTGTAAGAAAAGCTGGATTTGATGCTGTGCAGTGGGGAGATAGTATAAAAACTCATATTAATGGTGAAAAGAATTTTTCTTTTGGGAGTTTATAGACGGAAAGTGGACAGCAGTATTTTCAAAATATGATCTAAAAGAAAGCATAGCTATGTTTATGCAGAAAATAGAAAAGACCTCAGGCAGAAAAGTATTCGTTACAAATTTAAATGAGAATACAAATACAGTTATACCTAAATCATATCCAACAAACTTTAAAGACAAAAGTATACTAATGAAAACTTTAGATGATTATGGAGTTAATTATTCAACACAAATCAATGGAATTATAAATTGTAGGATTGATAATCATACTTTTAAATTTAAACTTAATGAAAACTCATCTTATATGATAGAGATAGAAAATGAAAAAGACTTAAAAGATATAATCATGAACTTAAATAATTTAGATGAGGATTATAGACGTAATGTTCAAAACAAAACCTATGAAAATCTAAAGACTAAGGTTGAAGAAAAAGGATATAAAATCGAAAGCGAAGAGATTATGGAAGATAACTCTATTGTTATAACCATTAATATCTAACAGGAAGGTTAACGCTATGATAATTTCATTTGAAACTATAAAAGAAATATATAAACGACATGAATGCGACGATTTATATTTTTACGAAAATATACCACCTAAAAAATTAAGAAATGCCAGAGAAAGCTTTAAAATACCTAAAACTTCGGCAATCATTGCGCTTTACGATAACACTATATTTGGAAGCTGTAAAGATGGTTTAGCAATTTGTAGTGATGGCTTATATTGGAGACATGCTTCAAATTGTAGCAATGTAATTTTGTGGGATGATCTTGATTCTGTTTGTTTTAACACAAAAGATCATTATTTAATACTAAATAACTTTTATAATATTGATATTTATGGTGACTATCGTAGTAAAATGTTAGCTGAATTTCTTTTAGATATTAAAGATCATATATATAAGGATTCTGCTCCAAAAGAAATTGTTCTAAAAAGCGTGGAAAATGTGGAAATATCCGTCAACATCCTAAAAGAAATATGCGAAAAATACATGGCTATGGATACATACCTTACCAATGACATACCACTTACGACATTAAATAAATTAAGGGCATCTCTGGGCATAACCAACTATAAAAAATTAATTGCTTTATATAATATGAGCACAGCAGATTTTAAAGAAGGATTTGCAATTTGCCATGATGGTATATATTTAAAGAATTCAAGAAATACGATCTTAATTAGCTGGGAAGATATCCTTACAATGGATATTGATTATGATAGTACTGCTATAGTTTTGAATAAATATTATAATATATATTGTTCTAGAAACGATTTTAAAGTATTATCAAATTTATTTTTAGAAATTAATGATTATTTAAATCAAACTTATATCTCAAAAATCATCTCACAAAAAACTTCTAAAAAAAGAATTTTGGAGCCAAATAAGACAAAACAGATAAAGAATAAATCGGATAAGAATACACCAAAATCCACGAGCAGTAAAGCTAGCATAGGCATACTAGAGAATAATCAACCTAAAAATAAATTAATTAATATCAATAATGTACCTTTAGATCAATTACTAACTCTTCCCTACTTTACTTTAGAAAGATCAGAAAGGATATTATCAGAAAGAAAAAATAATGTAATATTTACATCCTTAGATGATATTATAGATGTACTTAACTTGAAACCTCATGAAGCAGAGAATTTAAAAGAATATTTATCCTTCGAAACTAGCGGCCTTAAGAAAAATTCTGCTAAACATGAAGTTATTAAAAAGAGTGAAGAAATTATTAATGACAATATAAATAACCCGCTTAAGGGAAGAATTGTTGATTATTAAAGTGGTTAATTGAGAAAGGATATATATTTAAATGAAGCTTAGAATTCACAGATTTTTATCTGTAACCAATGTAGAGGGACCAGGAAAAAGAGCTTGCATCTGGGTACAGGGCTGCTCTAGGCACTGCCCTGGCTGTGCGGCACCATCTACATGGGATAAGGATAAAGGTTATGAAGTAACTGTAGAAGAATTGGCACAAAAAATATTGAATGGTCCTGAAATAGAGGGTGTTACCTTTGTTGGCGGAGAACCCTTTGAACAAGCTCAAGCCCTAAGTAAACTTGGAGCAATATTAAAAAAAGAAAACTTATCTATTGTTACCTTTACAGGCTATTTATTAGAGGAATTACAAGAGTCTTCAAATGATGATATTAAGAATTTGCTAGGTATAACAGATATTTTAATAGACGGACCCTATATTAAAGAAAAAAAAGACTTAAGCAGACCTTGGGTGGGCTCTTCTAATCAAAGATATCATTTTTTAACAGATAGATATAATCACATAAAAAATAACCTATATGAAATAAAAAATCAGATTGAAGTAAGAATGGATTCTCAAGGGAAAATATTAATAAATGGTATGGGGGACTTTGAATCTATAAAAGAATTGTTTAAAGTGTAATTATTAAAGCACTGCCATTACAACTGTAGTGGCAGTGCTTTATACATAATTTAAAATTTCAGATTGATGTGTTAGTACTTCTAAATAAGTAATTGCTATTCTTTATTTTTCAGAAATAATTGCGATACCTGCACTTGCACCTATACGACTTGCACCTGCTTCTATCATATTCATCGCTTGTTCTTTGTTATGGATGCCACCGGAAGCCTTAACGCCCATCTCTTTTCCTACTGTTTTACGCATTAATTCAATATCTTCTACTGTAGCTCCACCTTTTGAAAATCCTGTTGATGTTTTTACAAAATCCGTGCCTGCTTTTTTAGCTAACTTACAAGCTCTTATTTTTTCTTCATCTGTTAAAAGACAAGTTTCAATAATAACTTTTACTAATGCTTTTCCTTTTGCTGCTTCTACAACAGCTTTAATGTCTTGTTCTACGTAAACATCATTTTTGTCTTTTAGCTCGCCAACATTAATAACCATGTCTACTTCAGTTGCTCCATTTTTAATGGCATCCTTTGTTTCAAATACTTTTGTTTCAGTTGTATTAGCTCCAAGTGGAAATCCTATAACAGTACATACATCTACTCCACTATCCTTTAGTCCATCACTTGCTGTTTTAACCCAGTATGGGTTTACGCAAACTGATGCAAATTGATATTTTTTTGCTTCTTCTATTAATTGTAGAATTTGTTCTCTTTTTGTATCTGGTTTTAATGCTGTATGATCAATCATTTTAGCGATATTCATTATAAATCTCCCCTTAATCATTTATTATATATTTATAATAAAACCTTTTCGAACATTTGTAAAGTTTATTATGAAATTTTGTTCAAGTGTTATTCTAAAAGTTTTTTTGCGGTATATTGATCGGTAATTAAAATATTAGCACATTTTCCATTTAAGGCCCCTTTAATTGCCTTTATCTTATACTTACCACCTGCAACTAGAATAGATTTTTCTTTTTGCTTAAGAGCATCTAAAGATATACCTATAGTGCGATTATTAATTTGTTCATCATAAATCTCGCCATTTTCATCAAAAAAACGTGAGCAGATATCTCCTACGCTTTTCTTCTTTAAAAGCTCTTTCTCATCTTCGCTTAAGTAACCTAAACGGAAAAGTAATGCTCCATCTCGAACAGTACCAACTGTAAAAATAGCTACATTAGCTTGAATGCCCATTTCAATAGTGTTCTTAATATGACGATCTTCTTCTACCATTTGTTTTACAACAGCATTATCAAAAATTACAGGCAGGGGCAAGTATCTTGGCACTGTCTGAAAAGCCTCAGCAAAAAGGGCAATTGTTTCTGAAGAATATGTATTTACTTCTGAGTGACTTATTCCCCCTTTTAGTTGAACTACCTCCACACCTTTAACACTCTTGGGAACAAGCCTTTTAGCAATTTCATACATGGTTGTTCCCCAACTTACTCCAAGAATATCTCCATTCTTTATGGTTTCCTGTAAGTATTCTGCCGCTTCCTTACTTATATATTCTCTAATAGAAACATAATCATCCTTTGGTGAGAAAACAACACGAACATCATCCAATCTATATTTTTCTTTTAATTGGCTAGCTAAATTATCTAAATCAGCAAAAGGATCAATAATACTAATTTTGACATAACCCTTTTCTTTGGCATACTGAAGAAGTCTTGATATAGTTGGTCTTGATATACCAAGTTGTGTTGCAATCTGCTGTTGGCTATAATCTGATTGATAATATAGTCTTGCCACTTCCACACTTAATTGCTGCTTTTCATTATCCATAGCTTTCACTTCCTGTTCTCTTCCTATTATCCTATACATATTATATAGTGCTTTTTTAAACAAAGCAAAAGCTCTGATTAATTGCTTATCCAATGATATTATCAGAATAACTTTTACCATTGGATATATTCCTATTTGCTATCAAGTTCCTTTTAAAATTTATGGAGATGGTGAGGCTTTAAATGTAGTATTATTTCAAAAAGTTTTGAATGCAAATAAGATGGGCTGATGTATCTTTTATAGTTTCCTATGCTGACTATAAAAACTATACCAGAAAAAACTATTATAGAGCCTATGACCTTATTTATAATAGAGATTTTTTTAGGATTTAAGTGGTTATGAAATCTATCAGCAACCAAAACAAGGATAAGCCACCAACAAAAACTTCCACAAAATACACCGGCTATCAAAATAGCTCTTGCAATTACACCATGGCCAATATTTTTCGAGCCATAGCTAGCAAATACAAATAGGAATGAAAAAATCGTTGCGGGATTTGCCAGCGCAAACATAAAGGTTGTTAGGAAAGCCTTTGCGAGAGTTTTACTATTTGAAATCTCCTGCTTATTTTCTTTTTTGATAAAATAACATGAATACCAAATATTAATAGTATTATACCGCCAAATAAGCGAAGATAATGCTGATATCTAGCAAGAAACCTAGCAATGAAGGTTAAACCAAGTGCAGCAATACTTGCATAAATAGAATCTGCTATACAGGAACCTAATCCTGCTACAAACCCAAATAAAGCTCCATTGGTAAGTGTGGTTCGTAAACATATTGCACCAATAGGCCCTAAAGGCATACCCGTTATTAATCCAATAATTATTCCTTTAAAAAAGATATGCAGCATTAGTTTCACTCCTTATCAGGCTAACTACATACTTGAAAAAATTTAATATTTTTAATCATTGATTCTAATAATATTTTCACTTTCAACATTCTTTATACCCTGAGCAGCGTTTTTTCGTAATTAAAGGTCATCAGCTCTAAAAAGTATTTAAAATCAATAATTTCAATTTCCAGAGAAGAATTTTAAATCAATGGCTTTTGCCATAGCCTCACCACCAGCGTCACTTGGATGAAGATGATCTCCGCTATCATATCTTGGTAACAACTTTGAAGGATTGTCAGGATCAAGGGTTGCCTTATCAAAATCAATTACTCCATCAAATTTCCCGCTAGTTCTGATCCATTCATTAATCTCTTTACGCTTAATATCAAGCTCATCAGTATATACTTCATATCCTTTAAAGGGCATGATTGTTGCTCCGTATATCTTTAAGTTGTGTTTATGTGCCAATTCAATATATTTTTCAAGTCCAGTAATTATTTCATCTTTACTTACAGTTTCGGAAGCGGGAGCTAGCCCTCCCGGCCCTGTATGCATTATATCATTGACTCCCTCTAAAACAATTATATACTTTGCCCCTTGATGATCTATAATAGCTTTTTCAAATCTTGAAATTCCTGAGGGTCCAAACAAACCATGAAGTTTACTTTCACTATTATGCAATATTCTGTTGCCGCCGATTGCCTCTCTAATTACAGATAAGTTTTTTATATTTGCATCATTCAATTCCTTTGCAAGGTAGTCTGGCCAGGAAAGTGTAGTTATTGAATCTCCAAAAGCAATAATCGACCCATTCTTTTCAGATGTCATCACTTCTATTGATGTAAAAAACGGAGATACTTTTGGAACTCCATTTATACCAATGGGTTTAAAATCTTTTTGTGTATCAACTGAATTCGTAAAATTCCCTACTTGTGAGTAATAGGATTCTGCACCTCCACAAGTACCAGTTATATTTTTCACCTCATTTGGAAGATAAATACTTACAGCTACCTTGTCTAATGCTTTTATATTAACTTCAAAAGGATCACTCCATACAAAAGTCCCTTTTTCAATAGTTACAGTCGATTCACCATTGAATGTAAGTGCCTTTTGTAAATCATTATTAATAGTGCCATCGGAGTTAACTATAGCAAAACTAACTGCACCAATTTTAATTGGCTCCTTTCCAAATTCGTTTGAAATCTTTATTTTCTCTTTTGCCCCCCAAAGGTTGAAGTTACTACTGTACGTAAAGTTTGGTTTTTATAATTCAACTGAAAAAAAGTAAAATCTGTTGCACTCCCATTCCATGCACCATTCCAATGAGTGGAAGGTTCATTTGTTTTACTACAACCAGTAGTAAAACTTAAAAGCAGTGAGATAACTAATGATAGAAAAAAGGATAGCTTAAACTTCTTTTTCATTTTATTCCTCAATAATCTATAATTTAATGGTAATTTTCTTTATTATATTCTATTATTACCACTTTATATAACAAAATTATATTTTTAATATTTTAGCCCCATTTTCGAGACACATTTTTAAAACTGTGTTTTTACTAAATCCAATATTAGTAAAATGCTTTATTTCATCAAAAATTCCAGTGACATGTCCCACTCTATATGCCCCTGCATCACTTCCAAGAGCAATTTCCACTCCTATTTTATAAGCCTTTGTTATGTTGTTAACCTGTAAAGTGTATACCTCTCTTATTATATCCATTTGATTTTTGAACTTTGGGTCCTCTGCATCAAGAATATTACCAAGTGGAGCAAGAGTAGGAACCCATGCTATCCCTTTTTCCGCCATGCCATACAGTTCTTTATCAGAAATAAGAAAACCATGTTCTATAGTATCCACTCCTGCTTTTATTGCAGCAGATACCCCCTCTCGCCCATTAGCATGTACCATTACTGGAACACCGTATTCCTTTGCACTTTTCACCATATGCTGTAGTTCCTCATCTGTGAATGCAACTTCTCCAACATCACCGAATTTATCAAAGTTCACCATTCCAGTTAATATAATTTTAAGGTGATCTAATTTGTTATCTTGTAAAACAACAAACTCTCTTTTAAAGTCTTCTATATCATAAATTGATCTTCCTAAAAATGATCCATAGTGACCCTTTTTACATATTGCAAATATAGGAGTTCTATATATTATACCTTCCTTCTCTGCTATTTCTCGTGCAAGGCAGGAAGCGAATATGCCATCACCGCCATCCCTTAAAGCAATTATATTATTACTTTTATATCTCTTTATAATCTCAGTAATCCAATTTACTTTTAAATCAATTGTAGAATTGCTCCAGTCTTTTTTATTAAATAAAGCACTTTGAGCAATATGTATATGCGAGTCAATTATCAATAAAAACACCTACTTCTACTATAATTTATCCGATGACTACCCGCTCTAATACTCCCTCGCACTCTGTGAAAGCGACTATCACCAAATCACAGATTTGGGATATCTGCTTTTCTAAAAGAGGGAGTAAAGAGCGGCTACATCCCTGGATTCGTTCAGCTAAGAATCAGATGGGGTTAAAACCCCATCTGATTCAAGTTTCACTTTATATGCCTACTTTTAAAAGTAGCCCTAAGAGAAGCAATCTCTTAGGGCTTTACCTGATATATCATAAGCTTTTCACACTTTGTTCCATAACAATTTGCAGGATTATTCTTTATACGCAATTTTATTTAAATTTATTCTTATTCTTTTCCACTCTTCCTTTGCCTTGGTAGTGGTTTCCTTTAAGTCTTTTTTTGCCTCAAAATTGCTTATTTCACGCTCACGCTTAAACATTACTTTTGCAGTAGAACCTAAGGCATATGTAACAACTCCACATAAAACTGCATTTAATGTTCCACCAACCAAGGTGGTATGTCCCATCTTCATTATGCCTGCATTTTTTAAAGCTTCAATAAAAAATTTCACACCTAATATTCCCATAAATAGGATTCCACCAATTTTAGAAAAGGTTTGTTTAATTATTCTTTCATCACTCTTACTATTTAAATCCAGACCATAGTTTTTTCCTAAAAACACTATCATAACAATAGAAGCTCCAGCAAATAGCCAGATATTTATTCCCACAGGAACAAAACCCAGACATGAATTAACGCTTACAGCAGTCCATAGTATCTTATATGCCTTCTTATCAGTACGCTGCTTTTCCTCTGTTATTACTTCTAAATTATGTTTAGCAAGTTCGCGTGGATCAATAGGCATAATTTTACTCACCTCACATTGTAATTTATTGTTTATGTATTTTACTTCTAATACTTGAGGTTTCTGAGTCACTAATGATGAAAATATATGATAAAGATATACTTGTCCATCTGTGTTAATGCCTTCTGATGCAACACCTGAGCGTAATATTCATTTAATGAAGGTGTGCATATAGTGCCAGTGAAGCTAATTTTATTAACTTTCTATTAACAAAACAATTATATATACTTAAAATTGCTTTGTCAATATATACGTCATATGGTTTTATATTGAATTAATTCCATAATATTTTATACTATTGTTCAACTCTACTTCATCAAAAATTACCAGCAGCATTCCTCGCAAAACATGCTACTGGCGACTTTAATGCTATTTCATAAGCCTTTATTATATTATTAATCTAATTATTTAAAAGAACTAAGCAAGTTAGCTAGTATTAATTCCTTACTATCCTGTAATTCTGATATAATCCATTCCATACTCTCTTTTATTCTATTATACTTGCATATCATTTCATTCTGTTCTTCTATGGACGGCAGAGCGATCTCAAAATCTAAAAACTTTTCTTCCTTTAAGTATTTTCTATTTGTTGAACCGGAACTGGTTTTTTCACAAATTTCCATAAATTCAGGAAGGGATACATATAAATTAAACCATTCAATATTTAAAAGTTTATGGTTTACTTCATAGGTCCAGAAGTTCCCTGTAATTATTGCTCTATCAATTTCCTCTGATATTATTCCAAATGCTCCATTCCTTGCATCTATTTTAGATAATAAAAATTGACCTTTTCTAACTCTAAACTGTCTCTTGGTTCCTATTTCCTTACCCTGCTTAGTATCTCTTAATATTATTCCTTGATTATTTATTTTTATTGTTACTCTGTTGTAGTAAGGCTCATCCTCTATATTAACTGCTTCTTTAACTCTTGTTAACAAATCAGCAATTTTGTAAGTATTACAGTCAATCTCATTTTTATTCCTAGTTAGCTCTGTCAGTTGATTTCTTACCTCTCCCAAATAATTTATAATAGAGGTACTGGATTTATCAAAGTGTTCACATATCATATCATTACTCATTTGTAAATAGGAATTTACGTTGCTCTTAGGATTTTTTATGTCTAAATTATAATTATTTTCTATAATCTGACTTAAAGGTACTTTCCATGCATATTTATTTTCTGCTCTTTCATTCCACCATTTTAATTCCGCTTCAAATTCTTCATTGTTTATTGGCTTAGTTTTGCTATAATTTTTATACCCTTCAGGCAGCTTATGTTCATAGTACCAAACTTCATTAGTTGAACCAGTCTTATTAAAAAATAATAAATTCGTTGCTATATCTGTATAAGGAGCAAAAACTCCTTTTGGAAGTCTTACTATGGTATGAAGATTACACTCCTCTAGTAACTTTCTTTTAATATTTATCGATGTGCTATCATCACTAAATAAGAAACTATCTGGCAATACAACTCCAGCTCTGCCACTTTCTTTAAGCCTATATAGTATTAATGCTATGAATAAATCTGCTGTCTCAGAGGACTGCATTTCCACTGGAAAATTGATTTTTATTGCATCCTCTTCTGTTCCTCCATAGGGAGGATTCATTATAATCACATCTGCTTTATCTTCTTCTTTATAATCTCTCACGTTTTTTTCCAAAGAGTTCTTGTGTTCAATGTTGGGCTCATCTATATCATGCAGCAGAAGATTTGTCATACAAAGTAAATGTGGAAGAGACTTTTTTTCTATTCCATATATATTTTTTGTACTAGTTCTCTATCTTGCGGTGTCTTTATTTGTTTCTCTAGTATACGTAATGCAGAAGTCAAAAATCCACCGGTACCACAGGCAAAGTCAGCTATCTTTTCTCCAATTTGTGGTTTAAGAACTTCTGCTATAAAGTCGGTAACAGCACGTGGTGTATAAAATTCTCCTGATTTTCCTGCAGATTGTAAGTCTTTAAGTATTGTTTCATAAATATCATTAAAAGCATGTCTTTCTTCATATTCTGTAAAATCAATTTTATCTACTGCATTTATAATCTGTCTTAAAAGAACTCCATTTTTCATATAATTATAAGCGCCTTCAAATACATTCTTTACTATTGCACTTCTCTTTTCCGTTGTTTCATTTACCTCTAAAGACTTCAATACAGGAAATAGCTGTTCATTTACAAAATCTAATAGCGTATCTCCTGTCATAGCTTCACCATCTTTATTGCAGGCTGCCCAGTTCCTCCATCTAAGCTCTTCTGGAATTATAGAAACATAATCATCATGCAGTTCCCAAAGTTTTTCTTTAGTATCATATACTTTCAGAAAAAGTATCCACACTATCTGCCCTATTCTTTGTGCATCTCCATCTACTCCTGCATCTTGTCTCATAATGTTTTGTAACCTTTTAATTAAATTGTCTATGCTCATTTATTTTTCCCTCCAGAATACTCATGCTGTATATATATATTATAGCTTATTTTTACCTTTATCAAAAATAAAACACTACCAATACAAATGTAGTGATAGTGCTTGTTTCTTTTCTGCTATTTCATAACTCTTCTAAGCATAGCCATCTTCTTCTTAGTATAGGGAGGGAAAATAAACTTCAAATTAAATCTGGTACTCTTCTTTAATACACTCTTCATATGAGAAAAAGTTTTAAAGCTTCTTTGTCCATGGTAGGAACCTACCCCTGCAGTTCCAACTCCTCCAAAGGGTAAAAATGGACTTGCTAAATGTGTCATTGTATCATTAATACATCCACCGCCATAAGAAATGTTTTCTACAACCTTTCTCTCAACTTCTCTACTTTCAGTAAATAGATATAGGGCTAATGGCTTTGGTCTGCTATTTATTTTATTTATAATTTCATTTAAATCTTCATACTCTAAAATAGGCAGCACTGGTCCAAAGATTTCCTCTTCCATAACTTTATCTTCCCAGGCTACGTTATTCATAATTGTAGGAGCTATATATAATCCTTCTACATCATAATCTCCACCAAATATAACCTTATCTTCATTAATTAATCCTTTAATTCTAGAGAGCTGCTTTTCATTGACTATTCTCCCGTAATCCTTACTTGTCTTAGGATTATTTCCATAGAATATTTTTATTTTTTCTACAAGTTTAGAGGCTAATTGATCTTTAATTTCTTTATGAACAAGCAGATAGTCTGGAGCAACACAAGTCTGCCCCACATTCATAAACTTTCCCCAAATTATTCTTTCTGAAGCACTTTCTATATTTGCATCCTTATGGACAATAGTGGGACTTTTACCGCCTAGTTCAAGAGTAACAGGCACCAGATTTTTAGCTGCTGCTTCCATAACTACTTTTCCCACGGCAACACTTCCTGTAAAAAATATATAGTCAAAGGGAGAATTAATTAAGATCGAAGTTTCTTCTTTTCCCCCTTCTATAACTTCTATATATTTTTCATTAAAGTTTTCCTTTATTATTTTGCATACTATCTTCGAAACATTTGTTGTATATTCAGATGGTTTTATCACTACACAGTTCCCTGCAGAAATAGCTCCAATTAAAGGTTCTAATATTAATTGAAATGGATAATTAAAAGGCCCCACTATCAAAACCGATCCATAGGGTTCCGCATATATATAACTTCTTGAACCAAAGTGTACCGTTGGAGTTTTTACTCTTCTTACCTTTGCCCATTTTTTTAAGTTTTTTATAAAGTAGCCTATACTATCATATATATATCCTATTTCAGTGGCATAAGCTTCAAACTCTGGCTTATGAAGATCTTTGTATAATGCCTCCATTATAAGCTTTTCATTGTCTTTAACTGCTCCCTTAAGTTTTTGAAGCTGTCTTATCCTGAAATCAATATCTTTTGTTTCCCCTTCATAGAAGTATTCTTTTTGTCTTTTAAGAACATCTAATATTTTTTCATTATCTATATTTATCATAATTTCCCCTCTTAGATTATTATATTAGTTCCATATTCCGCCTTCGAATTCTATCTATTATATTCTTGCGTCTAATGGGATTTTTAATACCACCTGCGCACCTCCCATTTTTGTAGAATTAGATAATTCTATTTCTCCCTGGTGCAATTTTATAAATGATTTTGTAATAGATAGTCCTATTCCATAGTGATTTCTAGAATTTCTACTCTTATCTCCTCGATAAAACTGTTCTGTTGCAGATTCTAATTCTTCTTTTGAAAATCCATTTCCACTGTCTGCAATCAAAAACTGCAGACTTTTTTCAGTTCCTTCAACTTTAAAAAGCAACCTTCCATTTTTAGGAGAATACTCAACTGCATTTACAATTACATTCATGATAGCTCGATATAAAAGCTCCTCATCTCCATAGAAAAATTCCGGTATTTTATCCTGTTCATTTATAAGCTCAAGATTTTTTTCAGAGGCTAAAGCTTTTTCCTGCTCTACAAGCTTTTGAAAAAATGCTTTAGTTTCTATCCTAACTTGCTTTAGGATCAATGTATCTTCTGACTTTATCATATCCATAAGCATTTTTAAATAGTGTTGAATTTCATCTGCGCTTTTTAGAATATAATCATTGTATTTTACCTGATCTGCATCCTTACAGGTTTCCTTAATTAACTCTGCATTTCCTTTAATAATGGTCAAAGGGGTTTTAATATCATGTGCTAGTGCAGAGATTTGATTCTTCCTTGATTTTTCCATTCCCCATTGTTTTTCTAAAGAATCCTTCAATGCGCTTTTCATTTGGTTTAAAGAATCAATAACTTCTTCAATTTCACGAATGTTGGAATGCTCAGGTTGAAAGTCTAGATTCTGATTTTTTATCTGCTCTGTTGCCTTCATTAGAATCTTCATTTCTTTATAAAAATATCTGCCAAATCTAGCGGACAACAATAATACTTCTCCTATAAAAAGGCAAATCAATAAAATGCCCATGAATAATTCTGGATTTACAAAATATTTTCTTAATAATGGATGATTAAACTGTGCCATCAAAGAATATTCAACAATGCAAATCTGATTCTCTCTATGAAATACCTTATAATAGTTTTTTCCCCCTGCGCTCTTTTGGTTGCCCTCCATGGCAGTCCAGGCATTTTGTGATGCTTTACTATCGAAATTGCCATAAAGCATCTTACCTGATTCATTATAGACTCCATAGCTGCATCCCCCTGGTATCATATCCTTTGTTACCATGTCTGCTTTCAAGATAGTATCACGACTGTTTTCAATCTTCTGTTCAAAATAATTGGCAGGCAGCACTATCTTGCTATTGAGCATAAGTGAAAATATCATTATATCCAAAAATAGCAGCAGAACTGTTCCCAATATGAAATATAGTATATACCTGATAAATATGCTGCTAAGACTTCTTTTACCTTTTAAATCCATTTATACCCAATCCCCCAAACCGTTTCAATGGCCGAGCAATTTACTTTTGCGAGCTTTGCCCTGATGTTTTTTATATGTTCCACAATAGCTGAGCTGTCACTTTCTCTATCAAAACCAAACACTGCCTCATATATTTTTTCTTTTGAAAATACCTGTCCATGATGTAGAGCAAGAAATTCACTAATTTCATATTCACTCTTTGTAAAAGGAATCAGCTCCTCTCCTGCGAAGACCTCTTTTGCTGATAGCTTGAACTTAAGTCCAGATATAATGAAATTGTGATGTTTTTCTCTCTGCTCCCTTCTTAAATGGGCTGCCACCCTTGAACGTAACTCCCCCAGTCCAAAGGGTTTTGTAATATAATCATCACCACCCATACCAAGGCCCTTAATAATGTCCTCTTCCATGGTTTTGGCCGTTAAAAACAGAATAGGGCAATCTACTAGGCCACGTATATTTCGGCATAGGGTAAATCCATCTATATCAGGCATCATAACATCCAATAGGATTAAATCATAATGTGAACACTGCTCCACAGGAAATGTAGAGCAGTTACTTACCGTGGTGATTTGATGTCCTTCTCTTGACAATGCTGTTTTTATCAGTTCCAGAATTCCTTCTTCATCATCAATTGCTAATATATTTGCCATCTTATCACGTCCTCTTATTCATTATAACTTATTTTCTCTTCTTAAGATTTATTTTAAATAACTCTTTTACTTTCATCCTATTGTTAATTATAACTTACTTTTTGTCAAATTATGAACTTTAATTTTCATTTCTTCCTTCGAAATAGTGAAACCAGAATGAGCTAATAAAAAACAAAAGAACTGTCATGATAAAGCAAATCAATGCTCCACTTTGAAACTCCTTCATAAAGATACTGATACCATTATTATTAGTGCTCCATAGCATGTAATAGTTACAAAGCCTTGCACCCCAGCTGCAGGGAATCCACTTCCAAATTCCATCCCCAAGGCCCGTAAGCATAAGAGCAGCAATCAAACTTTCTGCAACTCCAAGTCCTATAGAAGCTCCTGATCCAAATCGAAAGCTGCATAGAATATGTAATAAATACAGAAAAATCTGGCTAGAAAACAAGACCAAAATCATCTTTGCATAAAAGTTGGTTGAAAACATATTTTGATGAAGCAAAAATTGAAATCCGAAAGCAAAACCGCCTACCGCTATAAGAAGTGAACCAAATGCCAGCAAAAGCAACATGCACACTTTGCTAAAAAAACTCATTAATTTATATCTTGCCATTAAGAGCTCTTGAAAATCTCCTGATAAAGCTTCCTGTTCTACAGCATTAGCGCTGATAATACCAATTATCAGTGGAAATCCTATTGCTAAAACCTCCATATATCCTCCTACCTTTCCAGGGCTACTTACACTGGAAAAGGAATAATAGGAAAGAAACAGTATTACCATTAGCATTGGAATCACAATATGGATCCAATGCAGTGGACTACGGCGGATTTTTGAAAATCTGCGCTTATAAGTCTAAAAAATGTCTTCATTTATTTTGCCTCCTGACCTTCATACCATTTTGCGGTTATCATTGTCAAGACAATAAACAAAATCACTGTAATTATGACTCCAGGAAGAATTACGCTGTTAGATAATAGCTCTGGTTTAAATGTCACACTTCCCTCTACAGCTGGTAGTCCATTTGGCAACACCTTTAGAATAGGACACATTAGTCTAGCTGGAATCGCATAAGGTATCATCCACCAAATACTTTTTGTGGCAGCTAATATCCCCAATATCATATAAGAAGTAATATTAATCAATATGGTTGGAAACATTCCAATCTTACTGCCAAGAAATAAACAAAATGGAATCTGCCATAGAAAGGTAACTACTAAAATTACACTTCCTATAAATCCATTAGTAATTGGAATTCTTCCTATTGGTCCAAACTTGAGAATGTTTCCTATTACTATACTTCCAAATAAAAGAACTATAGAAGCGTAAGTGAGCATAGCTGTACATACAAGCACTTTCGCTATCCATATCTTTCTAAGATTAATTGGCAAGGAAAGCACTGCTCTGTTTTTCATCCTCTTATCCTTAATAGCAACTAGCGCACATACTAAGGATATCATTCCAGGAAGTATCATGGCATACCACCAGTTATAGCAGTCTATTTGAAAATACTTAGGAGCTAAAACTATAGCTAGAAGTATTGTAAAAATTGGTGCCAGAAAAATAAGCTTTCTTGCAAAGGTATGTTTCATTTTCAACTCTTCTGATTTAAAATAAGAATACATATTATTCGCCTTCCCTCCTATATTTTCCCGCAACTTCCATAAATAATTGTTCTAAATCCTGTCCCTGCTTTATGTCTCCTTGATATCCTAAGATCCCTCCTGAGATAATTCCAATCTGGTCAACTATCTGTTCTACCTCGCTTAAGATATGGCTTGACAAAATCACCGTAATTCCTTGTTTTGGGAAAGAACGAATTAATTCTCGAAGTTCCTGTATTCCAAAAGGATCTAGTCCATTAGTAGGCTCATCTAAAATCAGCAGCTTTGGATGATTAATGAGAGCAATTGCAATACCTAACCTTTGCTTCATTCCCATAGAAAATTGGTGAGCCTGTTTTTTCCCTGTTTTTTCTAAGTCAACTATATGCAATACTTCATCAATCCTATCATCAGGCAATCCTAAAACTGTGGTACGCACCTTCAGATTTTCTCTTGCAGTGAGATTTTCATAAAGTGGTGCTGACTCAATTAAAGCTCCCATATTGCTTAAGCTCTTTCTGCTCCAAGGCTTATTTTCAAATAAAATCTCTCCACTACTTGGACGAAGCATTCCAGTTATCATTTTTAAAGTTGTGGATTTTCCTGCTCCATTAGGCCCAAGCAATCCATAGATAGAATTTCTCCTTACCGACAGCGATATATCCTGTACTACCTTTTGTTTCTTAAATGTTTTACAAAGATTCTTTGTTTCTAAAATTAAATCCTTCATTCTTACCAACCTCCTGTACAATTAAATCATAATAGATAATTATAAGGATTCTATAAGGAATGAAAAATTAAAGGATTATAATTTTACATTAAATGCAATTTTTGAACACATCAAAGAGCCTGCATCTAGCTTAGAATGCAGGCTCATATAATAAATTCTCTGTTATCTTTATTAAAATTGGTAGTTTCACATCTATATAGCTATCTATTGCTTGTGCTTTATCTTGCACTTTTGATACAGCCTTTGTTAACGCTATATTACCTTCTATTTTGCTTCAGAAATTTGAAATTTATCTATATTTTTTACCATTTGCTGTGTTATATCAGTTAGCTGCTCAGTTGCACCTGCTATTTCTTGCGAAGAAGCATTTATCTCCTGAGTAGAAGATGATATCTCCTCTACAGAAGATGAAACATCCTCTAATGCATAAGATATAGCTTTAGTATCTTCAATTATCTTTTGTTTTTCTTCATTAATAACAACTATATTGCTGTGTATGTCACTAATTTTAGGAAAAATCCCTTCAATATAATTGATAACCATTTTAAGACTGTTTGTAGACCTATCAAGCTTTACCATCTGATTATTAAGCTTGTCATTCATATCTTCTGAGGTCTCGGCAATTAACTCCCCCTCATGTAAGATAACTTCAATTAAGGAAGTTATCTTCTGTGACGAATTCTTTGATTGTTCTGCTAACTTTCTTATTTCTTCTGCAACCACCGAGAAGCCTCTTCCCCCTTCTCCAGCACTTGCAGCTTCAATAGCTGCATTTAGGGCAAGTAAATTCGTTTGATCTGCAATGTCATTTATTATATTAGTTATTTTGCTAATTTCATCTAAGTGTATATTAAAGCCTTTTATTTTAGCTCTTACATCATTAAAAGATAAATTTACGTCTTTAATTGATTGTTCAAAAATTGCTAAATCCTCATTACTGTCCTGTGCCTTATTATTTATAGTTTTAACTTCAGAATTTAACATCTCTGCTAATGATGAAATCTGATTAACTTTCCCTCCAAAATCATCTAATATGTTGCTTATAATTGACATTTCTTCTGACTGTTCACTTAGGTTTCTTGCACCGTCACCAATGGCCCCAGCAACTACTTCAGAAGCTGCTGCCAATTCCTCTGATACAGAAGATAGATTTTCTGTCTGCTGCCTTACTCTATTTGAACTTAACCCTATATCTTCAATAATTTCTTTAATATCCATCCTAACTTTATCAATATATATGGCGATATCTTCAATTTCATCTCCACTTTTAACGTTTAGAGAAACTGTTAAGTCCCCTTTTGATATTTTATCAAGTCCATATTTAATTTTCCCTACATTTAATGATATTTTCTTTGATAAGTTAAGAGTTATTAAGGCAGTTAAAATAGACATAATAAAAGCTATAACTATAAAACTTATACACATAACCTTTTTAGTATATGTATGTAAGTGTACATCTATATCCGCTCCCATAATAGCTATGATCTGCCCTGAAGAGTTTTTAATAGGAGCATATCCAGATATAAGTATACCGTCTTTATCTTCTACAGGATTTTTGGAATAAGTTATTTTTCCTTCAAATGCCTCAGACATCTCTTTTTCCAAGTTGTATTTTTCACCAAGATTATCACTTTGCTTTATATTTGCATCCACTAAAGTGTAGGCACTGTTATCTTGTCCTTTCCCCATAATATACAAAAATTTTACATCTGTATCATTTTTATATATTATAAGAGATTCCTTTATTTCTTTATATTCCTTACTGTTCATAGATTTACTTTTAATAATCTTATCTACCTTATCCCCATCAACAGAACTCACTGCTTTACTAGCACAATTTGCTACATCCTCTTGTATCTTTGAGAACACATGCTTAAATACAAATAGATTAGTTGTAAATAATATAATCATTGAAAAAATAAATATTGACCCTATTCTTTTTAGTATTTTTAGTCCTAATTTCCCCATACACTTTACATGATGTAGTTAACTACATCATATGCTACCCCCTCTTCAAATATATATAATCACATGAAAAAGACCTGAATTATAAACAGACAACATTGTAATATCTGTTCAATAAATACAGGCCGGTTGCACCACTAACTCAAAGCTTTCAAGGCGCCCACTTATAGAAAGCTCTTCATTGTTTCCATATAATTAAATTATAAGTAATATAAACCATCAACATCTTACCATATACGACTTTTATTTTCAACATTTTTTGCCATTTTGTTTGTATCAAGTTCTAGTGGTCAATTTTATTCTTTAAAATTTTCCCATTAAATTAAGTTAAAAGTATAGTTATTTAGGACTAAAAAACTCCCTAACTAAAGGTTTTATTTGCCTTTAACTAGGGAGCTAATTTCTATGCTGCCGTATTTTCAGTTTCTTTATTCGTTTTCTTAGCTATCATTGGTAGTATTAATCCTAGTCCTAATAATACAACTGGAGTTAATACATTAAGCGTTATTTGGAAGTACCATTCACTTGAGTAAGTTTTAACTCCCTTAGGGAACATACCCATTATACAAGCAAAAGCTGTAAATCCAAAACACCATAATCCTGCTAGGAATCCAAAAGCCTTGTTCTTAGCAAACTGGTAAGTTGCTTCGAACTTGCCTTCTACAGCTTTCTTTAATGCCATGTAAGCAAAGAATACCCACAAGTATCTTAATGGCATAACTACTGCATTTAATCTTAATAACCAGTTAAATAATGATGTCATATCGCCTATTCCAAGTGCAGGCACTATTATAAGTGTTCCAACTAATACCGCTGTTAACTTATATCCGTTAATTGGTGTACCATTTTCAGTAACTTTAGTTAATGACTTTGGTATGAATCTGTTATCAGTATCAGCCAATAAAACCTTTATTGGAGCATCTATTGAAATTGCTAATGCTGAAATCTGTCCTATTGTGTTTGCAATTGCATATATTATTAGGAAGAAGTTTCCTAATCCATAGTATTGTCCTAGCTTTTGGAATGCATAGTATGCACCATTCATCATTAAGTCTTTTGGAATATTGTTTGGATCAAACATCATTCCCATTGCAAAAGAACCAAGTAATGCTGTTACAGCAACCATTACTGCAAGAGCTATCATTCCCTTAGGGAAGTCCTTTGAAGGATTCTTCATGTTATTTACATATGGTGATATTTTTTCACATCCACCAACTGCAAATACTAATATCGCTAAAGTTGTTAAGTATTCAAAATTGAAGTCTGGCATTAATGATTTCATGCTGAAATCAATGCTATATGTATGAGCAGTAGTTATAGCTGGCGCTGCTATAGCCAATATTACGTAAAGAATTGACATAACAAACATTGATGTTCCTGCTATAGTACCAATTCTCTTTATTGAATTTACGCCTCTTGATGCTATCCATAAGAATAATAAGAAAACTACTAAACATATCGATTGTAATATCATTGGATTCATGTTTTTAACTAAAGATCCATTTTGATTAACAGCCCATCCTAAAGCTATTAATATTCCTTGTGGTTTTTGAGCTAAGTAAGGAACGTGAACTACCCAGTATGTCCATCCAGCTAAAAAAGCTAATTTTGGACCAGATGTAGTTTTTATCCATGAACTTACTCCCCCCTTACTATCTTTGAAGGATGAACCCATTTCTCCTACCATTAATGCATATGGTACGAAGTATAATGCGAACATCAATATCCATGAAACAACTACCTTCATGCCTTGGCTTGCGAAACCGTTTACTATGTTTCCAAAGCCCCAAACACTTGCAAAGGCCATTACGGCAAGGCTGTTCCAACTTATTTTTTTGTTGCCATTACTCATTCTTTTTTTCTTCCTCCTTAAATGCAATTCAAACAAATTCAAAATGAATTATTTAAATCATTTTATTGTTACATATAATACCATGGATTTATTTGCTTGACAACGGCATTTTTGAAGGGCTCTCTCATGTATTTTCTATTATTTATCTGTTTTCGAACGTATGTTGGCATAAAATTTCAATATTTAATTTATAAACTTTTTATTGCAAATTTATTAATTTAATTTTATATTTTACACTAATCAGTATAAAATTTTAATTTTGTATATGTTAAATCATAAATTTAATAAATAAATGTATATTATTTATCAAAATACAAAATTAATGTATTTTACAAATATTACAAAAACGATTCAATGTATTTTATTCAATATTCATTTATTTGAATATTTCGTGTTTTTTATTTTTTCCATTTATAATCTAATACTTGATGAGCAAATTCACTTTTGTCTAATATGTTTGTATATATTTTGAATTTTATACTGATTCAACTCTTAAAACACTTACATAATATTTCCACTGTAAACCATTCATTCCCCTTCAATTATTCTTTTAATTTTTTTACGCTGTTTTATCCTGAAATCGACTTTTTATGTTTCTCCTTTATTTAAATATTCTTTTCCCTTTTGAAATCGCCCAGCATTTTTGGCATACTAAAAAGAGTAATCACATTTATCCGATGTCTATCGCCACTAACACCTCAACGCACTCTGTGAAAGCGATTCGCACCAAATCAGAGATTTGGGCTCTCTGCTTTTCTTAAAGCTTAGGATAAGTGGCGCTAAGACCCTGGATAACGGCTTCTAAGCTTCAGATGGAGTTTAAAACTCCACCTGAAGCCAAGAATCCTGTTTATATAGTAATCACTCTTCTTCAAATCATATTTAAATTTTAAACAACTTTCAGTATATTTTCCTGCATCTTCTCTAAATATGCACAAAGATCTTTAAAATCCTTCAGCCAATGAATCTTTGCCAATTCTCTTAAATCTATAACAATGCCCGTACTTTTTTGTTTTATAAATTCCATATCATAAATCTCAGTCTCTATAAAGCCCTTCCTGCAGTCATATATGCAGGGAACGTATTCATCCCAATGCTGTTCAAAATACTTAACCTTTGCAAAACATAATCGGTTTATATGAAAAATCATTCCTAGTGGTGTAGCTTTCATTGCAAACTTATTGCTAAAATACTCTTGCACTGGATATTTCTCTTGATATCTTTCCCAATAAAGACGAGAATTAGAGCGCAGATTATACTTATCCAAAATCTTGCATTTCTCTGAGCCTAATTGCTCTCTTAAGTACCTTTCTCGTACTTCTTCAGATAGAGCTTTTAATGCATCATAATCCAAAATCTCAGCTCCTTACATATTATATTAACTTAAAATGTCTGGATATAATGGTGACTTTTATCAGACTCGAGCCCTTGATTCTTAAGTAAATTATACAACTATGCTACGTATTTAGTAAAATTTGATTTTATTATATATATCACTTCACGTATTATTTAAACTAATATTAAACTTTGTTTAAGTATCTCTCCCACAGCCTTTGGAGCATTATTTCTTTGATTCTTAGGTTTGGTGAAGCCGTTCGTCAAGACTCTTTTAATTTATATAGTAGATTACTTCCCAATTGCTATAACCTATATTTACCAGAATAATAATCTCAATTTTGCATATTCTATTTTTGTAAAGGTTGTATCATTGGATGCATATCTTTTAATAGTAATATTTGCTGTCAATAAACAGTTTTAATGTTGCCGTGATATTGATACAGTTGATACAATCTTTATGCCAGGGATGAAAATCCCTGGTTTTTTTACTTACTAGTATATATCTTCTATACTTATTTGAATCCGGTTATTAAAAAAAATTACTTGATAACTAAAACTTGTATTTACTTCTAAATGTTATTTTTACATCTAATTCTTGAGGCATATTTTTACCACTTATACACGCAAAAGAGCTACATTTAAACAATAAATGTAGCTCTTTTTAACTTATTCTGTATATTGCAAATTTGTTTTAGCGTATTGATTATTTGGATTTAGTTCTAACGCTTTATTATAGCTCTCTTTAGCCTTAGCTAAATCATTTTTTCTTACATAATTATTTCCTAAAATATTATATCCATCAGATTTCTCAATATTATCTTTTTCTTTAGATAAGAAAGTATTTAGTACGCTAATAGACTCATCATATCTTCCTAGGTCGCTATATACGAATCCTAGTGAGTAGTATGTTGCTGCGAACTCCTTATTATATTTTAAAGATTCATTCAATACCATAGCAGCTTGATTTAAGTCTTTAGATTTACCTTTTCCTTCTGAATACATATATGCTAAGTGATTCAATTCTTTTGCAACTATTTCTTTTCCATTTTCTTTACCTCTATATACCTTCCATGCGTCATTATCATTTACAACATTTCTTTTATAGTTAACTGCTTCTTCTTTGTTCTCAGCAAAATCTTGAATCTTTTCTGTAATATTAAATTCTACAACATTTTTAAATTTTAAACCGTCTAACTCTTTATCTTTATATTCATTAGACTTTTCTACTTTAAAATCCTTTAATTGACTAGTTTCCTTTGAAACGCTTTGCCACTTAATGAAATCTTCTTTAGAAAAATTCTTTTTACTTGCCTCTGACAATTTATCATAAGCACCTTCTATATTGCCATCTTTAATATTTTGGTAATAATCTTTCATAACCTGTGATGGATCTCCTTTAGGAGCGCAACCAACTAGCATAAATGTAAAGATAACAATGAATATACTAATTAATACTTTTTTCATACAAATCCCCCCTACAGAACCATATTATAGCATAAAAGCAACTTGCATGACAAGCACTGGGAAAATAGAAGTTTTTTATTGAATTATCTTTTTTCTTTCTTTGTTTTTCTATTTTACATATATCCAAAAGATTTTCTTAATCTAGTACTTGAAAATGAACACTTGTAGCACTAACTAATAGAACTTTATTATCAAATGAAAAGGCACTAGTATTTCTACTAATGCCTTTGTCGAATATATTTAATTGTAAGGTTGGTAATTGGCTATAATTTTTATATTTTGATGCTCAGCTTTACCCTCACGTTTATAGTAACATCAAATTATGTAATATGAGTTATCTTCATGTTAAGACTTTGTAAAAAATAAGCACCAGCATTTTCGCCAGTGCTTTATTAATTATGTATTTTTAAAGGGGACCATTAATGTTTCTTATAAGTTTGGATAACTTAGGATAACTATTATTATAAATACTAATTGTTACATTAATATGTCATTACTGTTAAATAACTATATACTTTTTTAATAACTTGTAAATAATAAGCACTCAGACCTCCCTATTCTGTATATACTTTCAAAACTTATCTGTGTGTCAGTTAAGAAATCATTCAGCGAAAATTTATATATCTAAATTCATTCACATTTTTACTCATAATTTTTCAAGTGTAACATTATGGTTAAAATAAGCATATACTATGTATGTATAAATTAACTTGGAGGAGTCTTAATGCCAAAGCATTCTCACAGTTACTCAGGTACCACAACATACAATCAAGGTCATATTCACCATTACGGTGGAGTCACTTCTAAAGCACAAACTGGAGTACCTCATAATCATGGCATGAAGGGTATTACAACTTTTAATGACGGTCATGAACACGGATATGTTACTGAAACAAGTCCTGCAATCGATCTACCAGATGGGCGTCATTATCATTACTTTAGAACTAGGGTAGAACTTGAAGATGGTCATATTCACTATATGAGCGGATATACAAGCGCTGATTAATTCAAGGAAATATTACATTGCCACGACAAAGTAGCTGCCCTCTTTTATGGCAGCTACTTTTTTACCTGTATGCTACTTCCCATGCCAAGAATACAGAATTTTTATTCTTGGCTTGAACGCTCATGCTACTCATATTATAGTACCACCATCTCATCTATTGTTTATTTTAAAAACGAAAAAAGAGCCGATTAAGGCTCTACATGAACAAACCTATTAATATACCCATAATAATAATTGCAAATACAGTTAACGCTATAGTCTCCGCATTACTTCCTGATGAAGTATCATAATCCTCGTCCAATACTTCAATTGCTTGATCAATGTTTTCATCTTTATTTGATTGTTCTTGGGATGTTAAGTCTGTCATTTATCTACACCTCCACAATTAACTTTGTACCTAAATTAAAATCCTTATTATAATGGATTTGCATATAGGAGTCTGTGATCTAAGGTGCCTATTGACTCAATTAAAATCAACCATTAACAAAACTTATTATCTAATAATATTATATTATATTTTTTAAATATTGTTAATATTCATTTTATTTATTTTGAATAATTGTTTAGTTTATTAGTATCTCGCAAAATAATAGGCACCAGTATTTCTACCAGTGCCTATATGAATATATTATTGAATAAAAAGGGATCGCAGCTATTTCCTCTAAGCTTTATTAGCTTAGGACAATTTCTATTATAAATGTTTAATGTTACATTACTGTGACAATTTTATTACATTCATAATTTATTTTAAAGTAAATCAGCACTCAGATTTCTCCAAGTGCTTTACTATTGTCATGGGTTGTAACCTCTTCAGTGGGACCATTTAGTTTAATAACCAGGCCTCGCTTTATATCCATTATATAACAAATACAAGTAGACTAGACTAATCCTGAATTATTTCTCAATTTTTTGATTACCAATCTGAAGATCCTGAATCTGATGATCCACTATCCCATGATCCAGAGTCACTAGATGATCCCCAATCAGAACTTCCACTTGATAGGCCCCAATCTCCACTGCTTAATTTATTTTCATCATCATTACTTGTATAGCTAGGTGTTGTATCTAGCTGCCTATCATCCATAATCCTATTTTCCTCGTAATGAGAATGATGCTCGTGGTGATTATTCAGCATTTCATTTACTAACATTCCTTCTACAAAGCCATTCATATTATTACCGTTATTTATTACTGTTGTATTATGTACTACCCGTGAATTTGGATCATTATAATTAGTATGTCTCGGTTCTTCATTGTATGTATATGTAGATGAATTATTTGACTTATAAGTATTTTCTTCCATATCAGCTGATTTGAATTTATTGCTAGAAGAATCATTTAAATTGTGTCTTCCAGCAAATTCTCTAACCCTTTTATCAGATTTACGCTTAATATAATATATAAATCCTACCACAGCAATAATTAAGATTATTACCAATATTATTGATGAAGCATGACTTTTTTTAGGCTCCACTGTTTTGCTATATCTATCAGTTTTAACAACAGCTTCGCCAGTCTTAACAGCTTTTGTTGTTATATCTTGATCTATAGCTTGCCCTACTTTCAAAATACCTGTATTAAAGTCATTACTCTTAAAATAACTATCAGGTAAATTTGCTATTCTATCTAACTCTGCCCGATTAAATACATCATTTAACCCTTTGCCAACTATAAATTTATTCTTATGTTCTTTTACAGCAACCACAAAAATAGCATATTTATCTGTAGATGTTTCTTTATTAGCTATTTCTATAGCCATATCATCTATGTTTTTACCATTTAAGGACTTAAGTACATATATTTTTACCTGTGCTTTAGTATTCTTTTCTAACTTAGCAAAATTATCATTAGTTTTACTTATAATACCAGAACTTAATACATTTGCTTCATCATTTACATAGTTTCCTACAGCAGATACATTAAAAGACAATAATACCAATACTATAAGTAATATAATTCTTGTTAAAATTAGATTGGTTTTTGTTTTCATTTTTCTTCCTCCATACTTCCATTCTATAAATCTTTTAGTGCTGATAAATTATACTGCATATCCTAAATTTATTCTTATATTTATTTTATTCTAGTATTAGTCTATAATATCCTTCTCTTTTATTTAATAATTCTCTCTTAATCTTATCTACGCCTTTAGTTATTTTCTGTTCTGCACAGCTTGATTCACTAGGAGCGGCTTATTGAATTTCATATAGCTCTGTATCCTTGATAAATATCTTGCTAGATTTTCTTTCTCTTTTATCTATTTTTAGCACCATAGTTTACATACCTATTAATTATTTTTATTTAGTTTGTAACATAAATTCTACATAGTTCATACTATATATCGCACAACAGATAAAAATAATCCTAGCCATATATTCTCTCCCAAAACTTGGTAGACTTAAAATAGATATTGCGTAGACGGGCTCTTGTAGCCTGTCTATTTTTTATAACTCATACATCTTTAAGAGATATACCTCTTCCTAAAAACACTAATGCAATAATTTAGCGAGCTAAAACTCTAAAAATTTGTACACTTTTATAAACTTTTCTCGAATATGGTCGAAAATTAATTATATTCATTTTTAGGAGGTATTATTTGTATGAAATGGTTTAATGATTTTAAAATCGCTAAAAAATTAATATTCACTTTTACTTTAATTTCATTATTTATAGGTATAGTAGGTTTTATAGGTCTTTATAATATGTCAAGAATAAATTCAAATTCCGTTTCTATGTATAAAATAGATTTGATGGGTGTAAAAACTATAGGAGAACTAAAGCAAAACATTTTGCAAATCCATACAGATGTATTATCATTAGTATATGATAAAGATGTTGATGAAATTCAAATCCTTGAAAACGAAATCAATCAATTAAAAGATAAAAATGATAAACTTCTTTCCGATTACCAAAGTACTATTACAACAGAACAAGATAAAGAAATGTATTCACAATTTACTAAACTTCTTCAGGATTACAGAACAGCTAGAGAAGAGATTGTAAAATCGGTAAAAGCTAACAAATATGATGAGGCGCTAGCTGATTTTCATAAAGCCGATGTAATAAGAATTAAGATGACTGAAGTTCTAAATAAATATGTTGATTTTAATATGGGTTTAGCTCAAAAAGATTATGAAAAAAATAATTCCATATATAGAACATCTTTTATCACTGTGATCACCGTAATTATATTTGGCTTATTTACGGCAATTGTACTAGGTCTTATAATTGCTTCTATAATCTCAAAACAGTTGAAACAGGTAGTAATATTTGCTGAAGCTCTTGGATCAGGTGATTTAACCCAAACAATACATATTGATTCTAAAGATGAAATAGGCGACCTCGCTAAATCATTAAATAATGCAAGTAACAATGTGAGAGGTTTGATCTCAGATATAATTGTCAGCGCTAGCGATATAAGTGCTACAAGTGAGGAATTGTCAGCTACGACTGAAGAAATTTCATCAAATATGGAATCAGTAAATGAATCAACAGAGCAAATAGTACAAGGTTCGCAAGACTTAGGTGCTGCCACAGAAGAAATCAGTGCTTCAACAGAAGAGATAAGTTCAACAACAGATGACCTTGCAAACAAATCAACCAATTCAGCTGTTTCAGTAAGAGATATTAGAAAACGTGCTATTGACATAAAAGCCAGAGCGGAAAAAGAAATAGCTATTGGAAACAAGACCTATAGCGAAAAACATGACAATATTATAAGAGCTATAGAAGAAGGTAAAATAGTTGAAGAAATAAAAGTAATGGCAGATACCATAGCAAATATATCAGAGCATACTAATCTTCTAGCTTTAAATGCAGCAATAGAAGCTGCTAGAGCTGGTGAGCAGGGTAAAGGATTTGCTGTAGTGGCAGATGAAGTTAGAAAACTTGCCGAGCAATCATCTTACGCTGTTACACAAATTCAGGACATGGTTAAACAGGTTAAATCAGCCTTTGACAACTTATCAAATAGCGGAACACAAATACTTGATTATATTACAAACAATGTAAAACCAAGCTATGAATTATTATTAAACACAGGAATTCAGTATGAAAATGATTCGGAATTTATTAGTAATATGTCTGAAGATATAGCAGCAGCAGCAACACAAATTAGCGAAACAATAAAGCAAGTGTCTAGCAGCATTGAAAGTATGTCAGCAGTATCAGAAGAATCTGTATCTAGCTCTGAAGAAATATCAAATAGTATAAATGAGATAACAATGGCTGTTGATGAAGTATCAAAATCTGCCCAAGCGCAAGCTGAGCTTGCACAAAAGCTTAATAATATGGTACAAAAATTTAAGGTTTAAATTATTTTTAGATTTTAATAAATTCAATGGTGGATTTAGCATAGATAAAAGCTGAAACTCTAATTATATAAATTTAACAAATATAACTGTAGTTTAGGCTACAGTTATATTTGTCCCACTCCTTTTTATTCACATAATGAAAAATATCTTTTCTGTTTCTCTAATATTCTCTTCGCCATTACCTTCTGCATTATATTTTATACAGTATCCATTTACATGTGCTTAACTCGTATTTAATTTCAAATAACTTTTGTGCTCCATTAATACAGCCTTGGCAGTTAAAAATAAGCATATGATTACCTGCTAGCTTCTCTTTATTCCTGGTAATAACCTTATCTATTTTTATAATAATAGTCTCATCTTTTTCCCCATCTAACCTAAATCTTACGGGATTAGGCACTCCGTTTTTATCGAACCATGCTACCATATCTATTGATCTTGCAACTACTTTCATATACTATCTCCTTATAAAATACTTGACATAATAGGATAGTTTTCGGATTCTATACCACCAGTAGTAGGATGAATCCCTGAGTGTAAAAAAGTACCTCTTGTAACAGAGTTATTACCATACTTTAAACGAATAGAATCCATAGCCTTATCAATAGACCTATTCTTTTCTAAATTAGGATCATCAAAAATAGATGACTGGCAAAAATCATTGCTACACAATTCACTAACTGATACTCCTAAACTTCTTAAAGGTTTATGTTTCCAACACTCATCAAATAATTGGAAACATACTCTCGAAACTATTTTAGTAGAATCTGTTGGACAATATAACTTTATTTGATGTGAGTAGCTGATGAAGTCTGCGTCTCTAAGATATATAGCAACTAACTTACAACAGTTTTGTGATTTTCTAAG
Organism: Clostridium sp. OS1-26; assembly: GCF_030915445.1. Classification (GTDB taxonomy): domain Bacteria; phylum Bacillota; class Clostridia; order Clostridiales; family Clostridiaceae; genus Clostridium_AM. The sequence goes on along the minus strand of NZ_CP133264.1, from coordinate 3,673,594 downwards.
TCGCATTCCTACTGTTTCAGCAAGGGATAGTAGAATTTTATGTGCAGTTTCTTTATCTTTCACATCAAAAGGCAATGTGATTGAATTTCCAATACTTTTCACTTCAACTTTGTTACTTTTTCTTACTTCACTATTATCTATGCCATTTGCATAATTCCAGATCATAACTCCATGGCTTTTAAATATATTCTTTATAATATTTAAATCGTAGTTTGCTAAATCACCTATTGTGAATATATTTAGCTTATTCAACTTAGGAAGTGTAGCTCTGCCAACAAAAAACAAATCTTCTACCGGAAGACGCCACATCTTACTTTTTATTTCTTCAGGAAATAGTGTATGAACTTTATCTGGTTTCTTAAAATCTGATGCCATTTTTGCGAGTAGTTTGTTATTAGAGATACCTATATTTACAGTAAATCCAAGCTCTCTTTTAACACGCTCTCTTATATCATTGGCTAGTTTTATAATGTCAGTATATATATGCTCCATATTAGTAAAATCTAAAAAGCATTCATCTATAGAATATCTTTGTATTATGGGAGTGTAATCTTTTAATATTTCCACCAATGAATCACTACACTGCAGATATAGATTGTGGCGTGGTGGTACTACAACTAATTCAGGACATTTCTGTCTTGCTGTAAATAAAGGTTCTCCAGTTTTGATATTAAACTTTTTAGCAGCGATAGATTTTGCTAACACAATTCCGTGTCTACTTTCTTCATTTCCACCTACTACAGAGGAAATTTCTCTTAAATCAATTTTTTCTCCTTGTTGTAATCTGTACGCTGCTTCCCATGATAAGAATGCAGAATTTACATCAATGTGAAAAATAATTTTTTTATTACTATTCATAAGTTTCACCCTGTTTCTAGTATTGTCCTTTATGCTTTATTATATACGAACATATGTTTGTAGTCAATCCAATTATTGGATAAAAAGAATCTTAGGGCTCCTACTATTATTTACAACATTGCTTAATATCTTTTATCCTTTTATCAATTTTCTTATTTTAAACTTTACTTCTTGCTTTTCACCACAACAAAAAAAGCTCTAGAATAAATCTAGAACTTAATTTAAATGTTATGGATGGCAAACTCTGCATGGTCCATATCTCATATTTTCCGCTTCTTCTCTGCTTACAGTAGACTTAACCTGTCTACAGATAGTAACAAATTCCTTTATTGGTAATAGTAAAAATTGTATACTTATATTGATACATAAAATCATATTTGTAGAACATTACAAAACTAATATTATTATACACAAGGAGGAAAACTATGGATAAGGACATTTTATTTTCAAAATTTCCCCTCATCCAAACAAATGAAATTACTCTCAGAAAAATAGAAAAATCTGATTTGGATGACCTTTACTCGATATACAGTAATGAAAACTTATTCAAATATAGACCGGGAGAAGTAAAAAAGAATAAGTCTACAGTCGAAAATATGATTTCTCATTTTGAAAGAGATTTTAGTAAAAAGAAAACCATATTTCTTGCAATTTGTTTGAATGCGGATTTGGAAAGAGTCATTGGGGTTGCTGAAATATTTGATTTTGATGCAAAAGTAAATATGGCTACTATTGGATACACTTTAAGCGAAGATCATTGGGGGAATGGTTTTGCTACTAAAACAGTAGAGGCCTTACGTGATTATTTGTTAAATACTATCGGGATAAATAGAGTACAAGCCTTTGTTATGCCTAATAATATTAAGTCAAAAAATGTGTTAGAAAGAAATAAATTTACAAAGGAAGGAACCATAAGACAAGGGACAGTTTGGACAGGAAAAGGCACTATTGATTTAGATTTGTATTCATTTTTAAAATCAGATTTATAGTTCAAAAATAACATACATCTGATATTGCTGCTTTATGTGATCCAATTGAAAGCATTAGCCAGAAGCTAAATCTAGAAAATAAACCAGTCAAGGTTGAAAGTAAGATTTGTCTTATGGAACTTTGTCCATAAGACAAACCGATAATCTTTGTAAAAGTTTTTTTTAATTCATTCCTCCAAAATTCTTGTAAATTAAAAGAGAGCCTCTTCAGCTCTCCAATTTTATTTTAAAATCTTACTCCAATCTTTCTGCCTTATAACACCATCAGGATTGCCCCAAATACCTTCTTTCTTTTGCCATTCTTTAACCTTTTGAACTGTGTTAGGATCAAATACACCACTCTTAGGCGTAATTCCTATAAACCATTGTATAAACCTAGTCGCAACTATATTGGCTATCCACCCTGCTCCTATAGTCGGCATTTTAATGACTACATTCAACGCATCTGTAAGCTGAGAATCAATATTTTCACTGTCTGGCAACCCTACCACATATCTAAATTGTTTTATTGCTGCTTTGGTTTTGACATCTAATACACCAGTGGCATTAACTTCACCAGTAGCTAGGCAACTAACTCTTTGCAAGTCATGTTGTACGGATCTTACGAAGTCATAGTTATTATTTGATTGTACTGATTGTCCTGATAAAATAGAATCTTTTATATCTTGTAGCGGGTAATTAGTCCCAGGACAGGACGTTTGAAAGCATTCTTTGTGTCCATATACATTTTTAATTCCATATTTATTTTTAATATATATTCCAAGTTCTATAAGCGATTGTTTTTGTGATGCTGGCATAGTTTCTGTCATATAGTCACCTTCAGCACATATTCCTATAGAATGATTGTTCATTCCTGGACAATGAGACCCAATAGCATCTTCTGGCCTTCCTCTATAGATACTGCCATCTTTCCTAACAAAGAAATGATAGCCACATCCGGCCCATCCGTTATCCAAGTGCCATTGGTGTATTTCCTCAATAGTACATGATTTAGCTTCCGCATGGTGCTCTACAATACTATCTGGTTTATTTCCATAAGATATATTACTTCTAAACTGTAAATCGCTTTCTATTATATTCATGAAAATCTACCTCCTAAACAGACTATGCTTTTTTACGTAAAACGTTAAAATTTATTTAAACACCTTAGCTTGAATTACATAAAACAATGTACCTCTTGCATAAAAACATACAAAATTAAGGGACTATTGCTAGTCCCTGTTTGTCATTATAATATATGTATATTTAAAATTCATAATGGTGATACATGCTAATTATAAAAATCTCTTACTAAATTCTTTTAAATTTTGCAAGTTATCATTAACATTTTCAATAGTTGCACTTATTTCCTCAATAGATGCTGCTTGCTCTTCGCTTACAGTTGCTGATTCACCAATTGCTTTAGTAATGTTATTTACCGATGAATTCATCTCTTCGATAATATCTCTTATAGTAGTAACAGATTCCTTACTTTGTTTTGCAAGCTTCCTAATTTCACTTGACACAACATTAAATCCTCTTCCTTGTTCACCAGCTCTAGCAGACTCAATGGCTGCATTTAATCCTAGCAGATTTATTTTATCAGCAATACCTTTAATAATTTCCAGCGCTTCTGAAGTCTTTTTTGAAGTTTCCATTGTAGCCTGAGCTAACTTAATCGCACTTTGCCCGGACTTAGCAAGTTCTGAAGCCGCATCTGCTAGTTCACCCACACCACCTGATACTTGTGTTATTGATTGAGATAATTCACTTATACTACTTACCATCTGATTAGAATTTTCCATGTCAATTCCATTACTAATTGTTCCGATGATCTGTCCTTTTGAATTCTTTATAGGTGTTACTATAACTTTTATAGCTTTGCCTAATACATTTGCTGGTATATTTCCTTTTTGGATTTTACCGCTATTTAGAGAATCTTTTACTGTTTCAACTACTTCAGTACCATATTTGACTTGTAAATCAAATCCTTCAGCAGGTTCATAATAAATGTATTTTTCCTTATCTGATAATCCAAATGCTGTATCATCTCTTGAAAGATCGTTTAAATATGGTAAAACAACAGAAAATGACCTTAAAATTTCCTCATCACTTAACTCTTCACTAAAGTATTTATTATAATCCATAAACACAGCCTCCATTCAGCAAATTGTTTTAAAACTTTATATTTTTCTACATATTATTCATTATATTGGTATAATATGTATTGTTCAAGTATTTATAATAAAAATCTGTTGCTACTTTTAGTAATATTTGTTTTGATAGCACGTATTTCTAGCGCTAAAAAAATCCCATACTCTTCGTCATACTTATGCAGCCTTACAGCAGAAATAAAAAAGCTATAACCTTTCATAAGTATTTATATCTAAAAATAACTTCGGTGTACAGATAGTGTAAAAGATATTACCCCATTAATATCACCTAAATCTTTAATGTGTTTAGAAGTACTCTTAAGTAGTAAGTCTTTTATTTTGTTTAAAAAAGATCTTTATGTCCAGATTTATAATGAAGTGATGTTATTGAAAAGTTATATAAGAATAGATGTACTTTTGACTATAGCTTGTATTTTTATCGTGGGAGTTATTTGTGGAATAATATTTTAGGATAAAGAAAAGCCCCTAAGGGCTTAATTGTTGGATTAAATTTGCTTTAAATTAATTAATAGGTGTTAATCGATTAGTAATTAAATCCTGCTTATAAGCCTTTCCTGTGCTTACTTCAACATAATACCACCCTCTTGTAGCAGCATGACTTCCCATATTATCATAAACATGGATGTAATAATACTCTGATCCGTTCTTGTTTTCAATGTTTTCACATTGGACCACTGTTTTAGGACCCTTGTCGGTAATTTTATCTGAAATTATCTTAATGGCTTGCTCTTGAGTTACTGCTCTGTTATTAGCATTAGCTGCAGCAGTCTTTTCCTGTTCTTCATTGGCTTTTTTCTCTTGTTCTGCTTTAGCTACATCACTTTTTAATTTTTGAGCATCTGCATTATTAGAATCTATTTTTAAAACTTCAGCTATATACTTATAAGCATCCCCATAATTACCACTTTTAATTGAGTTGTTTGCTAACTGTACATTTTGCGTTGTATATTGTTTCTTACATTCATTTATGCTTTTCTGCGCATTATTATATAACTTATCATCTTCTTTAGTTACTTTCTTGAACTGCTCCATAGCCTCTAAATATTTTTTATCATTCATTAAGCTTATACCCTTATCATAGGAACTCTTAACTTCTTTTAAATTTTCAGCTAATTTTATATTACTCTTTATACTAATGTCTTCTTTATAAGATAATGATTGGTTAAATAGTGCAATCGCTTTATCATATTCGCCTGAATTCATATAATTATTAGCTGTAGTTATTAAATTTTTATATTCTTGCGCCTTATGATATTTATAGGCACCAAGTCCTGCTCCAATAAATCCTATCACTGCTATTGCAATTATAATTGATATCCTTTTTACCTTATCCTTGCTTAACATAAGATATCCCCCTTATGATGATTAATAAAATGCTAACATTTAAATTATATTCTACAATTTTACATAAAATCCTTTATTTTTATTATTTCAACAAATAAAAGAGCCTACATCCAATTAATGTAAACTCATATTCTATAGTAAAATTTCGATGTAGTATCTCGAATATATAAGTCTATTAGCATATCACCGGTCTATTGCTATTTACTATTTTATATTCACTTCTAAATTTCTATATAATGTTCTGTTTTTATAGAATATAAGAGTTATTGACTTTAATAAGTGATTTATCGTTTTCAAAGAGAATAAAAGTTGATATAATGAAATTAGAGGTGATTCAAAGATGGCAATGGGAGAAAAAATAAGAGAAATACGTGTAAACATGGGATTAACTCAACAAGGATTTGCAGATAAGCTAGGATTAGATGAAAAGTCTGGGTATAAAGTTGTGTCTAAATGGGAAACCGACATAAACAAACCAAGTGTTGAAACTCTAAAAAAAATTTCAGATGTTACTGGTAGAAAAATTTCATACTTTACTGAAAGCGAAGAAGAAGAAAATGTTACTGAAAAGAAGAGTGTTATAGACGAATTCCTTGATAGATTGATTGAGCAAGACATTGTCAAAGATGCCAACAACCTTAGTGACGATGTTACTAACATGATTTTAAATGTGGTTAAAAGTGATTTGCAACTACGAAAGTTAAAGAAAAAAGAGCAGTAATAAATTTAAAGAAAGGGGTTATACCATTGAACTGTAAGGATTGTGAATTTAAAAGATGCTTAATGCGTACAGATAAGGAGTTCGATACCTGTCCGGTTGATGTTGCAAAACAAAAATATGCAAATGAGAAAGAAAAGCAACAACAAAAATAAATCTAAGGGAAATGCTATTAAGTAGTATTTTCCTTTATTTGCATTGGTAAAAACTATATAATTATATTAATATATAAAGTCATATTCGTAAGAAACTGCGAAACATGTATAAATAAATTATACGCAATGAATGGAGTACAAAAGGAAATGGATGCTAATATTCTTATTAGTTTATTAAAGTATATGGCAATAAGTGTTTTTATTTTTATTATTATAATCCTTGTATTAATCAACTTATATCCTCTTTTGCTTTATAAGTCTCCTGCAACAAAATTGAAACGGGATAGATTTGATGTGATAATTATTTTAGGCTTTCCTGCATTACAGGACGGGAAGCCTTCTCCGATAATGAGAGAAAGAGTTATAAAAGCAGTTGAATTATTTAATAAGGGATACGCTAATAACATTATATGTTCAGGTGGGGGAGTCTATAATAAATATATTGAAGCAGATATTATGGCTAATTTCGCAGAATCATTAGGTATTCCAAATAGTTGTTTGATTAAAGAGGATAAATCAAGAAATACATATCAAAATATACAAAATTCAATAAAGATAATGGTAGATAAAAATTGGTCATCAGCAATGGTAGTAACTTCTCCCTGGCATTTAAGACGTTCTAACTATTTTTTATCAAAATTCAATATTACATATCAAATGGAGAAATCTGACTATCCAAGAGAATTCTCTTATCTTTATATTATTACTATATATATGTGGGAGAATTATGTAATGACCAAAACTAAAATAAAAAGACACTAATACTATACTGTTTCGCAACTTTCCTATAATGTGAAGTAAAGGGAGGAATTATGAAAATGAATAGTATTATTTTTGATTTAGATGGGACTTTGTGGGATTCTTCAAGTAGTGTTATAGATTCTTGGAATAAAACATTGGACAAATATGATGAAGTAAAAAATAGATTAACAGTTGATGATATGAAGGGAGTTATGGGATTAGTAATAAGTGATATTGCAAAAATTTTCTTTCCATACTTAGAAGTTGATAAGAGACTTGAAATAATGAAAAATTGTTGTAAGAATGAATGCGAATATTTAGCAAAGCACGGAGCTATCTTATATGATAAATTAGAGGAAACTTTAGAGGAATTATCAAAGAATCACAATCTGTTTATTGTTAGTAACTGTCAATGTGGATATATAGAATCATTTTTTGAATCTCATAAATTAAATAAATACTTTATAGACTATGAAAACTCAGGTAGAACAGGGTTAACTAAAGGTGAAAATATAAAATTAATAATAGAAAGAAATAACTTAAGCAATTCAGTGTATGTTGGAGATACTGAGGGAGACTTAAATGCAGCAAGATTTGCTGGTATACCTTTTATTTATGCCAGATATGGCTTTGGACAGGTTAAGGAATATGATTATGTTATTGATAGTTTTGATGAACTTTTAAAATTGATATAAAAGTCAAGTACATAACATATAAAGTTAGCGAGCCCTACACTCTTGATTAAAAGAATGTAGGACTGTTTATTGCCATAATAAAATTCCAATGTGGAATAGAGGATATTTATGTATCTATAGTTTATACAGTTATAAAATAATTATTACAGAAGCCATATAAAACTATTAAACCAGTGTTTAACTTAGCGCACCTAAATTTTGATAATAAAGAGGATATTCTAATGAAATTAAATAAAATTCATCATATAGCTATTATTTGTTCAGATTATAAAAAATCTAAGGATTTTTATGTTAACATTTTGGGTTTAAAAATCATTAAGGAAACATATAGAAAAAAAATGGAATCACATAAGTTGGATTTAGCTCTTGGCCAGGATTACCAAATAGAATTATTTTCTTTTCCTCGTTCACCCGAAAGACTAAGTTATCCAGAAGCAAGAGGCCTAAGGCACTTAGCTTTTGAGGTGGATAATATTGAGGAAATAATAAAAGAGTTATCCCAAAAAACATAATTATTGAGCCTATTAGAATTGATGAAATTACCGAAAAAAAATTCACTTTCTTTAGTGACCCAGATGATTTACCTATAGAGTTATATGAAAAGTAGATCAATTTTCTCAACAACCAAAGTCTATACCTATGTTTTGTGATAAATTAGGTACAAGCTTAAGATATCTAATTTTTTCATCCGTAGAGGATAATCCTTCAAATACATGGACCTTTTTATTTTTTAACTCCTCTGGGAAAACTTTATAAGTCATTTTGATGTGTGAATTTGGTACTGTTTCTATACCCCAGTATTTAACACATGCAATTCCTTTATCTTTTATAGATTCTGCTAATTCTTTTGCATTATCTTCACTTATCATAATTTTCATCTTCCCTCATATATAGTTAATTTCTTTATTCTTGCTACCAGCCATTATCTCCCTCCTACTCATATAATAAAACTTTCTACATCGACCTTAAAATTCCTTCTTAGATAAAAGCAAAAATCCCCAGGCCTAAGCCCGGGGTAAATTACTTATTCTCCTTAACTACCTGTCTAGCAGTAGATTGTCCAAAGTAAAAAGCAATAACCAAGCTGAATACCGTTAGATATTGATCTGCTGTAACTTTTCCAACGATAGCAAGAAAACAAAATACTATAAGTAAGTAATAGAGCTATAATCTTTTTAATTTGTAGTAATTCCTTCATATGTTATCATCTCCTATTTTAAAATCTTACTCCAATCTTTCGGTCTTATTACAGCATCTGGATCACTCCAAATTCCTTCTTTCTTTTGCCATTCTTTAACCTTTTGTATTGTGTTAGAATCAAATACACCACTTTTAGGTGTAATCCCTATAAACCATTGCATAAACCTAGTCGCAACTACGTTTGCTATCCACCCTTATCCTATAGTCGGCATCTTAGTGATTGCATTCAACGCATCTATAAGCTGAGAATCAATATTTTCACTATCTGGTAACTCTACTACATATCTAAACTGTTTTATTGCTGCTTTAGTTTTTATATCTAATACACCAGTGGCATTAACTTCACCAGTAGCTAGGCAACTAACTCTTTGTAAGTCATGTTGTATTGATTTAATAAAGTCAAAATTACTATTATCCACCTGAGCTGTTTGCCCGGTGAGTCCTTGAACTATAGCTGAGGCTATAACTTCAGTTCCTAATTTATTGTATAAGCCCGCATCACTTTGAGTATCTACAAAACATACTTCTATAAGAATTGCTACAGGTTTACTATGCCTTATTACATATAAACTACTACCATCTTTTACACCACGATTTACAAATCCCAGTGCCACCAAAGCTTTTACCACATTAGAGGCTAAAGCGTTTCCCTCAGCGCTCATGGCAAATACTTCACTGCCTTTTCCGCCTCCTGCATTCAAATGTATAAAAAATTAATAAAAAAAGAGCTTGGATTATTCTTCCAAACTCTTTTTTTATTAATTTTTTATCTTGCTTCACGAGTTATTAAAACTTTTTCATTGTTATCACTTACTAAAACAATAAGATTCTCATTTAAATCTTTAAGTTCTTCATAAGCGCTATCTGGATTATGCACAAAATTGATAATAGTTTTTCCTATTTTTCTTGCCATAACTCTATCTTTAGTTATATTACTTTTGACAACAACTTCTTCTGCATAAGCAAAAGCATCTGAAGTTGTCATAGGGTTATTTTTTATAGTTTTACATAAATTTTCAATATCTCTATTGCTTAAAATTCCATAAGTTGAATAATTCTTAAAGCCTGATTGTCCCATAGCTAAACTAAAATTACCATTTCCATCAGTTAATATTAAATATGCATTTTCTACTGAACTTTCACTAAACCATGTTTCTGGAAATATTGAATGATATGATGAACCACCATAAGTTCTTACTGATAAATCTGATAAGCTATATGAAATATTATTTGCAATGTTTCTACTTACTCCATTTTCAATTAAAACATTTCTAATTCCATCAGCAGTAGGTGTCTCCTTATTCTGCAAACTTTTCCTTATATATCTTTCTACATTTGATATTGTCTTGCTACTCAACTCACAATAAACTGAATATTTCTGATTAACAGGTATTATAGATCTTATATTACTTTCTGATTTTACATTATTTTTTGTGGTTGTAGAATTTTGTGTAGGTTGAAGTGATTTAGTTGGTGCTGCTTTAGCAGTCGCTCCAAAAGCTAAACTACTTGCAGCAATAATTGAAAGAGCCATTAAACTTGATAATAATTTTTTTAATTTCATTTTATTTCTCCCCCATCATATGTTTTATATTGCGCATATTTACTGTTCTTGTAGATTTTTTTACCACTTAAACTGTAAATTTACAAATATCTACAGCACCAATGATAGTATAGACACCTAAAGAAGACAACCCTATTGTCGTGAACTATGCTTTTTTTATCATAAAGTAGCTAAATTGGTAAAATAATTATTTTCCGCACTAAAATAGACTTTTTACGATATATGAATAATGATATTTATATTAAACTTAATTTTTCATTCAGCATTTATATTTGTACAAAATAAAAAGAGCTTGGTTACTCCAAACTCTCTATGGAATCTATTTCATATACTTCTCAACTACTAAATCTAAGTTTTTTAAAAATTCTTCTTCCTTTTGGGTTAGTTCCTCTTTATCTAATAACTCTTTTCCGAGTTCTAGGCAACTTTTCATAAATTTGTTCATTAGTTCATCCATAGTTTACCTCCTAACAGAATTAATCACCCATGCCAAAAAATTCAGTCAAATGAACTCCTAATGCTTTAATTTCTAGTCTATCAGGCGTTATTCTTAAACTTCCTCCATCTAATACATAGGCTTCTTTATTGTATTCTCCATATGCAATTGCACATAAATAGTCGGTTCCTTCATCTGTAGTATCAACATAAGCTTTAATAGATGTAAATAGAGGGTTACCCTTATCATCTCTTGATATATCTGTATACGTCTTGAAGCTGCTGTATAACCTTCCCTTAAGATCTATAGGTTCCTGTTGATAGTTAGCACTAGCTATATCTTCTCCCATAGCTTTAACTTTATTTTTATAGCTTTTATAGCTTAATACTTCTGCACATAACATTTGTTTTTTCTCTATATCAATCAGTGCTTTCATAGATATATGTTTAACTTTTATTCCCTGCTCTTTGTAATATTCTAAAGCTCTACCAGCTAAATCACCACTTGCCCACCTTGTCATTATAATAATTATTTTTCCGCCTTCTTCTAAACGTGATAGCATGGTATTAGTAAGCCAATCCCAATGTTTCTCAAGTACTGCTTCATTATAAGCTTCTTCTGCATTTTTAATAAGGTCGTCTATAATCATTAAAGAGCATCCAAAACCAGTTGCAGTTCCTATGAGTGAAGTTGCTAGATAGTTATTATATCCACCTTCTAAAGACCATAGGTTCATAGCTCCATCTCCACGTTTAATTGCTACTCCTGAAAATACATCACTAAATACTGGTTTATATTTATCGGCCTTTTCTTCTTGTATAGAATTTCTAACATTCTTAGAAAACATAGTTAATAAAGTTTCATTGTATGAACCTGTCATAATCTTTTCAGACTGACTCTTTCCTAATACCCACTCAACAAATAAACCTGCTGTTCTAGATTTTCCATGTCTAGGAGGCTCATTAACAATTAGTACTTCATCATCACCTTCATAAAATTCCTGTAGATCATTACATAAGTCAACTAAGTATTTTCTATTAGATTTATAAAAATCAGGTGCTTTTAAATTACAATAAAAAAAGAACTCACGTCTTGTAAGTTCTATCTTTGCCCCTAACTGTATTAACTTTTTATCCATCATCTTCACTAGCTAATTTTAATAGCTGTTCCTTTGTAAGCCCTTCAAATGGATTCTTAGTATTTATTCCACCACTATGCTGTACTTCCTGCTTATCTCTCCACTTCTCAGGCTTCCTATTCTTTAGCCAGAAAATCTGAGCTATAGTGCCTGGAGCAACTTCTTTCCTAACAGTCTTTACAACTATCATCTTATAGCAAGGAAACCCATGAATATCAGTTACTATCTGACCTTTATCATCCTTTATTACAGTTCTTTCCCTTGTAACTTCTTGATACTCATATCCTAGAGCTCTTTTAAATAAAGCATTTTCCACTTCAAAGTCAATTACTTCTTTTCCCTTTTTTAGGGCGTTCGCAAACTCCGTATGTTCCTTTTTATATTTATAAAATGCAGTTTTACCTATCTCTAAGTTATGTGCTATTTGTTCATCAGTGAGCCCTTCTCGTCCCCACCCCTCAACAAGAATTAACTTTTCTTTGACATCTTCCCATTTTGATTTAGCTATTGGGCTCACCTCCTTTGTTAATGAATAAAGACGCCTAAGTCCTAAGACCTAAACGCCAGTTAATATATGTTTGTACTTAACACGCTATTTATTATACCATTTATAAGCTATTATTGTGCTTTTAATATTGCAGTTATCAAATTAAGAATCGATGTGCCAACTACTAAACCCTTAGTTCCCACCCATGACATTAACTCTCTTAATCTAAACCACTTTCTATTTCTAGGTTCGCCACTTTCGTGAACAACTTTTATCTCATCTATTCTTTCTAATATTTCTTTAATTTCTTCTTCTCCTAGAGTTTCATCATTTTCGATTTTTTGTCTAGTTTCATCAAATAATACATTTAAATCTATTGTGTTAGTATTTGTGTTAGTATTTGTATTAGCATTATTATTGTCATTAGTATTATTAATTTGAATATTACCATTTGCTTGCCCATTGTTAACTACACATCCGTTACCTAAAAAAAGTTCCAGTTTTCTTTTCATCTTTTCTATATCCCCTAAATAATCTACAGGACTACTATAATGATAAGAGTAAAAATCTAAGTTGTTCCTTATGCCTGGAATGTAATCGGAATATGCTCCAAGTAAAATTTCTAATAATTTCTTAGCTTCTCCTATATCTTTCTTTTCAAGAACTTGTTGACATCGCTCTATGTCTGACATGGTTTCCTTTTTAATAAGTATCATTTCTCAACCTCCAATTTTAGAATACATTATAAATAACTTCTATGTTAAAAGGAGGTTTCCTTCAAAAAGTCGAATTATTTATATTACCTTGTTGAATATTATAACATTTATTCTATTTATTTCTTAAATTTAATTGATGTACGTCAATAGTTTTGATGTAGCATAATTGTAGGGAGGTGATAAACATGAAAAAGAAGAAGTCGAAAGGGTCGGATAAAAAAGCTATAATCCAGTTGGTAACTGCAATAACGAACTTGATTATAGCTTTGATAAACCTAATAATCTTCATGCTGAGGGCTAACAAATAGCCCTCCCCTTAAAACTTCTTCTTCCTTAATAATATCATAATTAAAATATTATTAAAAGGAGTGTTACTATGAAAAATATTCAAAAGATAACTCTAGCAATAATTAGTATAACCATAGTTATTATTTTAATAACATTAGTTCTAACGCTTAGAAAGTAGGTGCTTATATGTTTAGTTTTAATTCTAAAGAAGAGTTAGCTCAGTTTATTGCTTCGGAGGTTGTAGATACTTCAAAAGCAGCCGAACTCCTTCAATGCAGCAGGCAAAACCTTAACGATCTTGTCAAAAGAGGTAAGTTAACCCCTATACGTAGCTTATCTAAAACTAAAATATTCTTTAAAGAAGACATACTTGCACGTTTAAAATAGGGTGGATTGTTTCTACCCTATTTTTTTATCTCTGTTCAATAGCTCCACGCCTATTTCTTCTATAACTTCTTTGCTTCATGCATTCCTTAAGACTATCTGTGGTCTTTTCCTTATTCACTCTTTTACTACTGCAATAAGGACATGTTAGATATCTATCCTTAGCCATTTTATCTACATCTTCTGATAGTAATACAAATTCTAATTTACATGTTTTACATTTATAACTCGTATAGATATTTAACATATTCTTCACCTACTTTTAACAATATATAGTATATGTTATTCACACTATCCACAATATGTTGTGTATAACTTTTTGAAACGAAAATAAGCACCAGTATTTCTACCAGTGCTTATTTTATATATAATAAGGGGGACTATTATGCATTAAAAGCATTATTTCTTCCTCTAAGCTTTATTAGCTTAGGACAATTATTATTATAAATGTCAATTGTTACATCCTTGTGTCATTATTGTTAAATAATCATATACTTCTTTAACAACTTGTAAAATAATAAGCACCTGGAGTTAACCAAGTGCCTTATTTCTTATATTACTTATTTCTATTTACTATATTCATCTACTTCAAAAGATGATATTTTATCAAATACTACATATTCAGTTTTCTTTGTAAATGGTTGTAAACTATCTGTTTTATCAAATGTATAACATGGGCTTCCATTACTTCCACTGGATCTACTGTTGTACCAACTTATAAAGTCATTTACTTTAGCCATACTTACTGTATATGATTTTACATTTCCATTTGTCATAGTTATAGTTAATATTGCATTTCCTGTCTCAGTTGGTTTATTAGCTGTTGCAGAAGCTTCATTTGACGGAGTACCTTCTTGGCCATTAATTATAGGTGTAACTATATAGTAATAAGTTTTTCCTGCTTCTACATCTCTGTCATTACAAGTATTTTCTATAACATTTGAGGCTATTGTTGTATATCCACTTCCTTGAGTAGTTGACTTTTTAATATTATATCCTGTAGCTCCTTCGACCTTGTCCCAGTTTAATGTTATAGCTTGATTTGTAGTATTTGCTACTGCTGTTAAAGTTGTATAATCATATGGTAATAATTTTCCTGCATCATCTATATCTATTGCATCTAAATCAATGATAGTTCCTTGTACATTATTTATTATTTGAACAGTATGAATTCCATCATTCAAATTTGGTTTTTCAAATAATAATATTTGTGCTCCTGTATTTGCCTTTGACTGCGAATAACTACCAATTTTAACTCCATCTATGTTAACTTGAATATTATCTGAGCGATTAGATAGAGTATAGAATGCTATAATCCTTAATTTAGTACCTTTAAATTTAAATTTAATTATTCCACTTCCATTATGATAGGTTTTATTATAGCAGCTAGGTGAAATATTTGTATTATCATTATTATGAGCGCTCCAAACGCCACCTATATATTATATTTTAGAATCTGTATCATCAATTCTTTGCCACCCAGCTTCTGGTGAAGTTAATTGCTGTCCTATAGTTGCAGCATAAACATTAGTATGTCCCAAAACTCCAAACATTAGAGCCATCGCGAATACTAATCCTATTTTACAAATAAAACTTTTATAAAATTTTTTCATTTCTTTTCTCCTGTCTTACATAATTAATATTATTAAAATTTATAATTAGGATTTGCTAACATGTATTCTCCTATCTTTAACAGGTCATCATCATCGATAGCATTATTTTCAACTATATCTGTATTGTACTGAGTAAGTGTTTTAGGATCTTTCCCTAAGTGCCTTGCATCTATAGCTAAGTCCAAAAGTGTAAATTCTCCACTGTTATTTACATCCTTTAAATCTTCTATAGTTATTGTAGCCTGTCCACACTCTGCGTCTGTTAAATCTTTCTCCATTGTAATACCATCTGAAACTCTACCTTTAATTACATCAACTAAAGCTTCACCTGCTGCTATTCCTTTAAAGTTTAGTTTTAATAATGCCTTTTTGGCATTAACTACGTTATCAGCTCCTTTGCTTGCAACTATAACTCTTAGTTCCCCAGGTTGAGTATCATTTTTTACTAATTTAATTCCATCAACTTCATCCATGCCTAAGAATTCTAATTTAGTATTATCGTATTTTATTCTTACATCTTCTGCTGCTATTTCTTTTATATTATCAATAACTAAGTTAGCAGATACGGTTTCAGTAGTCTTTATTTTAGTTTTTTCAGGTTCTATATTTAATACTATTCCACTACTAGTTGTGGTTGGAGCTGTTACATTTACTGTGCATGAAGCACTTAAATTACTTCCATCTGTAGTTGTAGCTGTTATTGTTGCTGTGCCAACTCCTACTGCTGTAACTTTTCCTGTAGCAACATCTACTTTTGCTATTGAATCGTTACTACTTTTCCAAGTTACAGTTTTATTTGTTGCATTATCTGGTGTTATTGTTGTTGTTAGAACATCTATTTGATCCACCTTCATATCTAATGCTGTTTTATTAATTGAAATATTGCTTGATTTAATCTCTACTCTCGACATCATTTCAAGCTCACCTATTTCTAAACAGTCCCCACCGTTTATATCTGTAATATTTATCCTGTAATATAAATATTCATTTTGATTATTAAATACAAATTCATTTTTAATGCCATTTTGCCAATTTGTTATATCAGTCCTTTTATCTAATGTATACCAGTACTTTCCATCATTTGAACCTTCAAAAGTCCAACTCTTACAACATCTAATGCTTCCATTTATACTATCTCCAACAACTGGTGTTATCACATATTTACATATTTTTTGAGGAGATACAAATTTGTAACCTATATACCCAGTTTTAGAAGTTGCAAACCATCTGTCTGTCCAATCATTGGTTGTTCCATTAAACGCTTTCCACGCTTCACCATAGGAACGATCGTTACTATAAATTACTTGTCCACTAGGATTAGTATAGTCTCTCATCACAGGAATTAAATTACTTGAGTATATATCATCTGCTTTTGCACTACTGCTTACACAAACTCCGAATATTAAAGTTATACAAAATACCAATATAATTTCATCTATAAAACTCTTAAATTTACTCATTCAATATTCCTCCATTTAGAATAATTTTTAACATTTTTTGAACATGTCCAATAATTATTTTAAATGCCCTTAGCTAAGCTTGCAACGAAAACCGTAATACAAATTATTATAAATGTCTACATATGTTGAAATTTGAGTAAAAATTTTATTTTAAAGTATAATTTGCCTAAAGTTAACATTTAACATTCCATATTTTGGTACTACTTTATTTGTTCTTAATATTAAATAAGCACCAGTTTTTACACCAGTGCTTGGTCAAATGTATTGTTTGATAAGATTGGGTAATCTATCTCCTAATCTTTTAATAACTCAGGACAATCATAATTATAGCTTCCAATTATTACAAAGTTATAGCTAAATTGTTACATTTTTGTATATTTAAAAAATAAGCATCAGTATTTCTACCAATGCTTAAAATATGAATAACGGACATTTATAAAAATTAACTTTTAAGGCACTTATTATTATATAGATTTATTGTTACGATTTTATTGCATATGTATTAAATTATTATGAAAATAAAATAAGCACTCAGATTTCTCCAAGTGCTTTACTGTTGCCACACAGTATGTAATCCCCACTACAACCATTAGGCAATTTTACTTATACTTATTATATAATATATATTTAATGTATTTATCTCAAGTTTGTCTCAAATTCGTCTCATATTTTACAAGAAATCTTTCAAAATCATTACCATATTTAGATTATATTAACATATCAGCGTGTTAATCCAATTTACAGTTAAATATGACTAAATTTGGAATTTTACATTATTACTTAATTATTGTAAAATTTTTGTTGTAGACGAATATTATGTAAAACTTATTACAAAAGGAGATTTATGTTATGAACAAAAAAATTAAACTTTTAACTTCTACTCTATGTGGCGTGTTATTAGCTTCTAGCTTAACTTTTGCTAATGTACAAGCAGCACCTGCAAAGAATATTGTGCAAACTAATATTTCTAATGTTTTGGCAGCTTCGTTTGTTTCATTATCACCAGCAGTTAGTACAGATGGAGTACTTTATTGGACCCCTCAAAAAAATGCTACGACTTATAAATTCAAAATATATAATAAAACAGCTCCATACACTAATCAACAAATAGGTGGCGCTGATAATGGCATATATACTTATTCAAATATTAGAAAAGATATTTTCGCAGATAATGCCATGGCTCACCCAAATTGCAATTATCAGGTTGAAATAAAAGCACTAGATAGTAGTGGAAATACAATTAACACTGCAACACTTGATTTCTACTATACTGGTACAACCTTTCTAACAAAATAAGGTATATTAAAAGAATAGTAAGTTCAATATTTTTTAAGAGGTAGGTTTGGACAATCCTACCTCTTTATAATATACTTTAATCTAAAATATTTATTTCAATACAAAGATTCTATTAAATCCTCAATTTATCTTCACTTTGCAAAATTACACCACTGTGCTATATCCTCTACAAGTTCCTCTCTCTTCCTATAAGCTGTTGCCCTAGCTCCTGCATACATTTTATTAGCTATCCACTCAACGCTCTTACACTCTCCATACTTCCACTCTATAAACCTTTTAGATTCTTCATTGAACATAGATAAATTGAATTGCATATCCTGGACCTGTTCTTCCATCTCTCTTATTCTAGTATGAATCTTTAATATCTTTTTCTTTTTATTCAGTAACTCTCTTTCAAGTTTTCCTATAGCCCTTATCATTTCCTGTTCTGCATAGCCTGTTGTACCCTCTCTCTACTGTAGTCTATTCCCATGTTTAGGCCTGTTTCGATAGTTACATTATTATTCTTAATATCCTTTTCTACCTGTTCTTTCTGCTTCCATAGTATTAATACTTTATGTTTTAATTTTTCAATTAGTTTTAACTGCTTAAAGTGCCTATATAACCTTGATTCTGTTTTTCTGAAAGTCTCTTTATCTATCATTGTTGTCCTCCTCTTTAAGTTCTTTTGCTGTCTTACATATGGCCATTGCTACAACTGGAGCTACTATTATTAAGGTTATAGTTGTAGTTAGAATTACTATTGCTAACATATGTTGCACCTCCTAACTACTTGTCCATTAACTTTTATTTTCCTAGTTTGAAAGCTTATCCTTGCCCTTCTCCAACGTCCATCTATTTTATATCTGCAATTATGATATACAGGTCTGTGTATACTCTCAAATCTTATTTCTGTCCCAGCTAAGAAGTCATGAATTAATATTTTCTTAAGCTGTTCCATGGTTCTATCCTCCTCAATGTTGGTTTTAAATTGAAACTAAAGTATTTTATATGTTTCCTATATATTTTAAAATTAATTTTCATTTAACCCATGTCATGTTATAATTTAACTAAAATACTCGGAGGTCTTAATTATGAATAAAAGAAAAAATATAAGCAATACTCCTTTGTACTTAAGCCTAGTTTTATTATTTTTTAATACTGTTATTATACCTAGTCTCAAAACCTTTTCTGTTGCTTGTGCATTATTTGATATTGCTTTATTAGCCATTATAATGTCACTCCTTTATACTCAAGTTAGAGGATCAAATAAAAGTTAGTTTGATTCTCTTAACTTTGTACACTTAAATCACCTCTGCATCTGCCTTAAGCACAGATACTAACACACTCTTTTGATTTACATAATATCTATTCTTATCTTCTCTTTTAACTTCAAAAGTCTTGCCTATACTGTTTTTATACCAGAAGTCTTTCTTAAAACAATTCATAATCATTATTTTCACCTATATATCCTCCTGTCGCTTATATAATGTTTGTAGTGCACTTATTTCGGCTGCAATGCTTGTGCCTTGTCTCTGCCTGCCTTATATTTATATTCGGCCATATCTCTATTGAATTTTAAGTCAGATATATTTGCCCTTGCTACATCTCCTATAAGAGTGACAGGAACTTTCTGCTCTCTTAGCTTAAGAAGTTCTATTCCTAAATCTTGTCTATACTTTTGTTCAGCTTCTGCATATCCCCTAGCTAATGTAAAAAGCTTATCTCCACTTTTTTGAAGCCTTTTAGCTGCAGTGTATATCTCTTTGGCTATGTCTACCATATCTAGTGCCATCTAATCACCTATATTTACCAGAATAATAATCTTAATTCTGCACATTCTATTTTTGTAAAAGTTATATCATTGGATTCGTGTCTCCTGATAATATTTGCTGTCAATAAACAGTTTTAAATGTTGTTATGATATTGATACAATTGATATAACCTTTATGCCAGGGCTTTTCATCCCTGGTTTTTTTATTTGCTAACCTATATCTTCAATACTCATTTGTTCATCCTTAATTTTTACTGGAGCTGCAACAAACTTACCATCCTCAAATTGAACTTCTCTTTCTTCAAAATATGTGCCTTCTTTATAAAGCTTAAGCTTTTTAACTATTTTTCTAACTTCGCTTGATGTGGTTTTTAGTAATTCCTTTATTTCTTTTTCTGTACAATATGGTTTATTGAACATTTCAAATAGCTTTGTCTGCAGCTCATATTTATATTTAAAATCAATATCTTTATTCATATGAGGACCATTGTTGCCTCTGTGATCCTCAGGGCATAAATACTTAAAATTTATTTTTATATTAGCCATATAAGGAGCCTGTGATCTAAATACGATATGATGTAACTCTGTTACGTTCTTATTACACTCCTCGCAGCATTTATGCTCTTTCAAATTAGTATCCTCCTTTGTATTATTGTTTTATTTCACTAATACATTTAAGTCGTAAATGTGCCTGAACTCATGTTTATATTTGCTAAATTATACTTAATTGTTCAAACCCTATAGGTTTATAATTCATTAAAATCAATTCGGTCCTGACTGGACGAGAATATTAACCTCATTTTATAGAAAAACCTTACTGCTCTTTCTAAGTTATCATCAGGTACCGGCTCCCACTTATATTTTTCATATAGACTTTCACTATAAGGAAGTGCATTACATGCTTTATATAATTCTTCCGGCCAGTCCCTAAGAACTAACATGTAATTAATAAGTTCATCATTCTTGTCATTTACAACTGTTATCTTGGCCGGATCCTTAATACTTTTATAAATGGTGATAATACAATCGCTATAGATAACAAAATAGATACATTAGCTGAGAAAAAATGTATACTGTCAGAAGATCTTGGACATCACCATACCACTTATGGAAATATATTAGATCAATCTGATATAAACAATATAAAGCAGGAAAAGCGTGCTAGAAACTGGGCCTATGAAAAGTTAGTGGGTATTATCTCTTTAGTAAATGCATTTGAAAGAGGTATTCGAAATAAATACGAATTAGCTGAATACTTAAATATCACTGAAGATTTTTTGAATAAAGCAATAAATCACTATAGAGAAAAGTATGGGATTTATTGCGAAATTGATAACTATTTAGTATATTTTAAACCTCATTTTGGGGTTTTAAAAATATTTTAATAATACGGTAGTGATTACTTTAGAATAACAGCTTCCATTGGCAGAGATTTAAATGGAAAGCTAATAAGAAAGGAGTTTTATGGTAAAACCAAGAAAGAAGCAGAAGCTAGAAGAGATGAATATTTATCAGGGGTAAAAAACGGTCTGAATGTAGATTTTAAAAATGCTACTTTAGGTGGATTAATGCACACTTGGCTCTTTGAAATTGTTAGGCTTAAAGTAAAACCGTCATCATTTCAAAAATATGAAGGCATTTACAGAAATTACATTAGTGAATGTGAACTATATGGTTTAAAGATATCAAATTTGAAGTATATCCAAATTCAAAGGTATTATAACAAATTATTTGATAATAGTATTAGTAGTAATGTAATTAAAAACTTAAATAAGTTATTAAAGCAATTTTTAAACTATGCTGTCGATGAAGGGTATCTTTTAAAAAATCCTATCAGTGGTAAAAAGATAGTCATTCCATCTGAAAAGGATGTAACAGATACAAAAGAAGTTGAAATCTTTACAAATGATGAAATAGATAGCTTAAAAAAAGTCTTAGAAGGTCATAGATTAAAAAGTTTAATATTAATTGCCTTAGGTACAGGTTTAAAGCAAGGTGAATTACTAGCTCTGAAATGGGAGGATATAGACATTAATAACAATATGAAATTAAAGTCCAGAAAATTAGAAAACGATGGATCTAGAAAAACTGAAGTTATACTGCAGCCTCCAAAATCTAAAAATAGC
Organism: Clostridium sp. OS1-26; assembly: GCF_030915445.1. GTDB lineage: Bacteria > Bacillota > Clostridia > Clostridiales > Clostridiaceae > Clostridium_AM. The sequence goes on along the minus strand of NZ_CP133264.1, from coordinate 3,651,480 downwards.
AATCGCACTGTTCCTATTCCATCAAGTTTAATTCCAATAATAAAGGAACATTAACTACTACAAAAGCATGAAAAATTAAAAGCAGGTCCTTTTTATACTGATGATAAATTTGTTTTTCCTACAGTTACCGGCAATCCTATCAATGCTAAAAACCTGTTCAAGAGCTATAAGGCTTTATTAGCGAAAGCCAAAATAAAACATAAAAAATTTCATGCTTTAAGACATACCTATGCAACTAAGTTATTCGAAGCTGGTGTTCCTTTAAAAGCAGTTCAAATACTACTTGGCCACTCCGATATGTCCATAACAGCTGATATTTATACTCATGTCATGCCTAAACAGAAAACTAACGCTGTGGAAAAATTAAATTCATTATTTGGCTAATCTTCTAGGCTCATCTAAAACTAATGTGGGAAAAGTGTGGGAAAACAAAAACATAAGAACTTCAAATCCTTGAAACTCTTATGTTTGCATACTTGGTGACTCCTAGGGGACTCGAACCCCTGATTCCTTTTAAAATGCTTTATAAATAATTGCGATAGTCTATAAATGCTTATGTATCAACATTTATAGGCTATATGCATTTATAAATATTTATATCTAAAAATGACTTTGGTGTAAAAATGGTGTAAAAAATATTACCTTATTAATATCACCTAAATCTTTATGTCCAGACTTATAATGATGTGATACTTTGAAAAGTAAAAGTTATATAAGAATAGATGTACTTATAACTATAGCTTGTATTTTTATTGTGGGGCTAATTTGTGGAATAATATTTTAAATGAAAATAGAACAATCTGCATCTTAAATAGATACAGGCTGAAACTATATAGCAATTAAGGTGGTCATTTAGGAGTTTATGTTATGCAATCTTATATTAAATCTATAATTATATTATATTCGGTCATAGATTATTTGTTACAATAATCATTATGAAATCAAATAAAAAAGAGGTACCGCCGAAAGATACCTCTATATATAATCTTTTATAAACTTTATATTAAATAGAGAAATGCTACGATCAAGGCCCACATAAACGTATCTGTTAATTTAGGTTAGGGATAGGGGGCTCCCATTAATATAAATATTCAATTCCCTCTAAATATGTCACTAAAAATTCTATTATTTTAGACAAAATAATAGAACCTGCATCTACTTCTAGATACAGGCTTTATATAGATAATTTAGGAGGCTAATCGTAAAGATTTTCATCTATAGTTTATACAGTTACAAAATAACTATTACAGGATTTATTTGGTCTTTTAACTACGTGGGCTTTATATCCCCTGTAATAGATTGTATAATTGTTATAATAAAAGCTTAGTGAAGGGAGTTTCAAACATTGAACTGTAAGAATTGTGAATTTAAAAAATGCCTTATGCGCACAGATAAGGAATTCGGTACCTGTCCGGTTGAGGTTGCAAAACAAAAATATACAAATGAGAAAGAAAAGCAACAACAAAAATAAATCTAAGGGAAATGCTATTAGGCAGTATTTCCCTTTATTTGTATTGGTAAAAATTATATTAATACATAAAATCATATCCATAAATTAATATGAAGTAAAACGGAGGTTAAATTTAGTTATGAGCGATTTTGAAAGTATACTTAACTATTATAAGGATGAATTGAAATGGAACCCACCTTTTGCTGAAGTACTCTCTAAATATTCTCCAGATGGATTAAAAGGATATTTAGTAATGCGTGAATCTATTCAAAATGGACATTTGCCTAAAAAGACAAGAGAATTAATTTTCACGATATTAGATAGTTTAGATGATGAAGTAAGTGGTGCTAAGGCACATGCTGTTGCTGCTATAGAATCAGGCTTAACCATGGAAGAATTAGTAGAAGCATTTGTAATTGTAACAATTGTGAAAGGTATCAATGTATTGACTAAAACAGGTGCTGAAGCAATTAAAGCAGCAGAGAAAAGATTACAAGAAATGAATTTAACTAACGAAAATCAACGAAAGTAAATCACAATATTCTCATGAAGTGATTGAACAGTAAGTTATTATGAAAGTTATTTATATATAGGAGGTAGTAACAATGAAGGACTTTCCAGAGTTTATGAAAAATGAGAAGAATCATATTAGTAGTAATCAACAAAATACAAAGGATATTAACGGTTATTTTTTTGAAGGTGCAGATGGTAGTCAGATGGCTTTCTGGACATGCTATTCTGATAGAGTCTCTAAAGAACATAAACATGAATTTGATGAATATATGGTTTGTGTTTGTGGACAATATACTGTCACTATGAATGGACAAGAATTTATCCTAAATGCAGGTGACGAACTCTTTATTCCGAAAGGAACAATACAAGGAGGAAAGTGTATTGCAGGAACAAGAACAATTCATGCTTTTGGAGGGAATCGAATCCATAAAGAAAGAGAATAGAAATGATTTAACCCTTAATTAATATTTACCTAACTTTAATTCACATTTTTCTTATTTTACGAGCTTAAAATTATAAACAAATTTATCAACAGATTATCCATAAATAATATAATAAAGGGATATATTAACTCCATGTTCTCATTCTCCTTATAGATCTCAATGTCTATCTTACTAGCTTTTAGGTTATGACACTAAAACTTATGAAGTTAAGACGTAGGAAATACCTTAAACTTTTTTTAATTAATGTAATAAATTATTTAATGCAATAGTAAAAAAATGATGTCAAAAAGCATATATATAAATTAGTACTGTAAAACCAATAAAATGAAGGAGGATTTGCATTGTATATCAAAAATTATTTATCCAAAAATTTAATAAGAAAAATAGTATCCTTAGCATTATCATTAGGATTAATTTCTTATGGATTATTAGGGATTAATACAAAGGTACAGGCTTATAACGTTACAGAAGATACTACAACTTCAAATTCAAGAAGTCCTAATACTGGAATCCTTTTAAGCAAACTATCAGATAAATTAATAGTTGGAGAAACAGATACTTTAACAGCAACTGTAATTCCAAGTGACGCTATATATAAGGACATAACATGGGCATCTTCACATCCTGATGTAGTAACGGTATCCTCTGGAAACTTAAAAGCAGTAAGTCCAGGAATATCATTAATTACTGCAACTGCTGGAGATAAGACTGCTTTTTGTACTGTTGTAGTTGATTCTCTAAATTCAGTAGAATCACTATCTTTAGATAAAACTTCTGATATATTACCAGTAGGAGGAGTAGATATACTAATAGCAACAATAACCCCAATTAATGCTCTAAATAAAGAAGTAATATTGACATCTTCAAATCCTCTTGTGGTATCGGTGCATAAAAATAGATTATTAATTGCAATGAATCCTGGTACTGCTACTATTACAGCAACTACAGTTGATGGAGGTAAGACCGCTACTTGTGTTGTTACAGTTCGTAATCCAGAGTCTAAATAATTTACAATGACTTTGTTTAAAAGTATTGAATGCATAACTTTTGATAGAATAATATAAAATATTTATTAAAAGGGCTTATAGACATTTTAACTATAAGCCTTTTTATTATTTAAGTTTGATGTTTATAAGCAACGCTTTAATAATTATAGACAGTATAACTGTTTATAGTATTATCAATATGTTCATTTTCAAATATTTCTTCTTTTAAGTTATAGATATGATAAGTATTATAATCCATATTTGCGCCTCATATAATTTATATAGCTCTGTCACCCAATAATTTTGCAAATTCCCCTTGTTCCATTATGAATTCCTTCATTCTAATCTCTTTAAGCTTATTTTTCATCCCATACAATCACCTCATATCATTAGTTTATGTATATATTCTGCAAAGTGTTTACAATTCTCTTTTCTTGCTAAGAATATAGGTAATAGTTTTCTTCTTGGAGGTAAAATCATGGAACTAGAATTAATAAAACTAGTATATTACGGTTTTGGAAGTGCAATTATATTATTTTATATATATATATAACAGTATTAGCAGCATTTTTTATTAGACATATAAGAAGTGTACAAGAAAAGGATTTTTAACAAAGAGCCTGCGTCTTAAGTAGATACAGGCTCTTTTACTTTAATAAAATTCCTTTATTTGTATTGGCAAAAACTATATAATTATATTAATACATAAGTCATATTCGCAAATAAGTGTGCATAAAGAATATTTATTAATTATTTGGAGGAAATAAAAATGGTGGAAGTTTTTGCAAAACCAGCAGTAGGTGCAATAATTGAAAAAATAGGCAATAATAAAAGGTATATTTTAATTCAAGATAGGAACAAGGATAATGCTGCTATAGAAACGGGAATGATTGAGATTCCAGCAGGAAAAATAAGAGAATACGAAAATATTTTTGATGCTTTGAGACGTGAAGTTTGGGAAGAAACTGGATTAAATATAACAGAAATAGTAGGAGAAAAAGACAAAATAGTTTCAGTTGATGATGGTTATGAAACCATTAGTTACATACCATTTTGTTGCACTCAAAATTTATCAGGTGGATATTCTATAATACTCCAAACATTTATTTGTCGTGCAGAAGGTGAAGTTTTAAAACAAACAAATGAGACAATCAATATTCGTTGGGAGCTATTATCAAATATAGAAAGTTTGCTCGAAAGAAATCCTGAAAAATTTTATCCTATGCACATAAATGCTCTTCATAAATATATAAATAAAAATCATACAAAATAAACACACTATTTTTTCAGTTAATTCGCAGTTGTAAATTATTGTAAACTTAAGATTAAAACTATGAAGTTAGAAAATTTATATAATGGGCGGAGGAAGCCATGGAAAACCATATTGAAAAAATTCAAAAGTATTTACATAATGGACGTGCTGAAGATATGGAAAATCGCATTGAAAGACTTCGAAAGTATATTGATGATATTCTATTAAATATGAAAGACACTCAAGAAAGAAGGTGTGGGTATCTCCATCTTTATGGAGTTTCGCAAGCATGTGCTATGATTGCTCTAAAAAGAAATCAAGATGTTGAATTGGCGACCATGGCTGGTATGTTACATGATTTACATTCTTACAAAGCCATGAATACTGAAAATCATGCTGAGCACGGTGCAGTTTTAGCACGTCAAATTCTTGAGGAGTTGTCATTGACAACTGATAATGAAACAGATTTATTATGTTCAGCTATTCGCAACCACAGTTCAAAGGCGACTACTCATTCTGCATTTGATGAAGTATTAAAAGATGCAGATGTTTTGCAACATTATTTATATAATCCGCTTTTTCCTGTGATGGAACATGAAAAATGTAGGTTTCAGAATTTATTAACTGAATTTGGTACTTTGCGAACAGTATAAGCATTTTCGGTACCAAAACTAATACGCAATCTTTATATATCGTAAAACTAACAAGTCCTACACTCTTGATTAAAAGAATGCAGGACTACTTATTAATTCCTTTATTTGTATTGGTAAAAATTGTATAATTGCATTAATACGTAAAGTTATATTCGTATTTTATAGCGAATTAACCAAAAGAAGATTTTTAAAATGATAAGGAGAATTATAATGATTAGAGAAATGAGAAGAAAAGATAGAAAACTGAAAAATGATGAAGCTATCGAAATTTTAAATAGCAATACTTATGGTGTTCTGTCAACTGTAGGTGAAAGTGGGTATCCTTATGGCGTACCAATAAGTTATATTTACATCAATGGTTCAATATATTTTCATTGTGCTGTAGAAGGACATAAATTAGATAATATAAAAAATAATGATAAAGTATCTTTTTGCATAGTTGGTCAAACTCAAATTCTACCTGATAAATTTAGTACAAAATATGAGAGTGCAATTGTATTTGGAAGGGCAGCTGAAGTTTCTGATGATGAAAAAAATATAGCTTTTTTAGAAATATTAAATAAGTATTCACCAGATTATATTGAACAAGGAAAAGAATACATTCAAAAGGCAAGTAAAGCTACTAAAGTAATCAAAATTAGTTTTCATATTTGAAAGTCTTATTACTTGGATCTGTTTCATCTATCCAATAATGCAGCCATTCCACGCCACAGTTTGATGCTTCTATAGCTAAGTTTTTTATTTTTCTCCCAAACTCATCTCCTAGCATTGTATTGACCTTATCGTTTATCTCTTTGCTATTGTCTACATCAAATAACACTGGATAAGTAAACATATAAGCTACCTTTTCATCAACTAATATTTGGTGAAAATTATGGCTTATTCTATTATCTGCATTTCTTAAAGGATCTTTGTTTTCTGAATTCTTGGGTATAACACCACATTGCTCTATATCAGTTTTATTTTCATAGTAACTTTTCGCTTTTAACATTTCAGTTTTTGTATTTTGATGATTAATTAATTTTCTCTTTATTTTTTCTAAGTTTAGATTTTCTATAGCCAAAATATCACCTCCTACTTTTATTTTAATACTGATACTCCTTTGCCTTTTAACATATTATCTATTGAGTACCTTAACGCTGCCATAGCATAATCCATAAACTCTACTGGTTCATCAAGATATAATCCCGTTTTTTCATCCTTTTTCCACTTCCATTGTTGAATCTCTCTTATTGTATTTACACATGAATGGTGTATGTGTATTTTTAACTGCTTTAAGTGATCTATTTGAGCTTAACACTACCTGGACCTTTCTTTACACCTTTAGCCTTATATCCTGCTTTCTTCCACATTTTTATTCTATCTGGTTCAGCACTATCACAATACATAAATAAACTTTTTTCAAATCTTTTTTCATTAGCTATAGGAATTATTTCTGAAGTGTCCTTTTCTAATACATATATTTCATCACAAATATAAAGTTCTCCATCTTTAAATCCTATTCTTAAAATACAATCGGCATGGTTGAATCCAAAGTCTTGAGATAGTCTCATATTATCAAAACATTCAAAGTCTGTTGAAAACTCATATATTAAGTAATTATGAAGAATTACGCCTCCAGTTTCTCCCCAATCACCAAGCCCATAAACTTTATAACCTTCTGGATCTTGTTCCTTTCTCATAAGCATACGTCTGTGATAAGCTGCATCAATAAATCTATTGTTTAAATAAGTACTATGATGTGAGAATATATCTTCACTTTTAAAATCAAAGTACTTTCTCTTAATCCAATGTGTAGCTGATACTGGATTAAATGTAAATGTCATTTGATAGTATAGTTCATTGTTATTTAAAATACCTCTAAGTCTATCATCTAATATGTCCACATCATTTTCCATAAGTTCAGTAGCTTCTTCACACCATATCCATGTAAGTTTACCCTTTGAAAAGTTTATAGATTTCAACTTTTCTCTTTGTCTTGCATCGTTTACTCCTCTGAAAATGACTGAATTTCCTGTAACTCTACTTATTATTTCTAAAGGGTTGAGTCTGATAATCCAGTATTTATCTGCATACGGCCCATATATTCTATTTATTGTACCTGTAAGTTCTGCATAGGTTGAATACTTATGTGTAGATTCTGATTTTCTTGCAACTAATAGGTTGGCCCCTTGATATTTATTATCTCCAAGCTTAAGTATATAGTCTTGAGCTACATTAACTGATTTACCACTACCAGCTGAACCTTTCATAGCTCTGTATCTTTTCTTTGTGTTATTGGCTTCTTTGAAAATTGGATTAAATTCAGCTTTAACTATTGCCATTTTCATCACCATAATCTACAACTATTTTTAATTCATTATCTAGAGTTTCTTTATTCGAGGCTGCTATATCAACCTTAAGCTTTTCTATTCTAAGTTTCTGCTCCTCTGTAGCTAATTCTCTGTTAGCATTTAATAGCTCATCATACTGCCTAATCAAGCCGCGAAGTTCTGCCATTGCCCTAGACTGAGCATGTAAAAAAGTGGCCTGTCTATCCCATGCAAACTGAAACTCATATTCATATTCTTCTTCTGAAGAGTTGCTTGAAGTTTTTTCAGTTCTTTTACTATTAGTTTTAACCTTAGACCTCTTAAGCTCTTTAATTATTTCTTCCTTTTCAGTAACATGCATAATCCTCTGTGCTCTTATAATAGCAGCATACTGAATTATGATATTTTCCCATAGTATATCCAACGGATTCTTTTGTTCAATCTCTTGCATTATTTCTAATGTTTCCTCTGGAAGATACTTAGAAAAAAAGCCATGAGTTTCAGCATTCTTATTTCCTTTAGGCACACTGGATGCATGGCCTACAGAGTTTTTATTACCTTTTGGAGCTCCCTTTTTACGTTTGGAACGTTCCGTATTCTTTTGGAACGTTACGTTTAATTTATCATTCCACTTATCTTTATTCTTCCATCCTCTTATGGTCCCAGGTGAAAGATTTAAAATATCTGCTATCTTAACTAAATCAATACCTCCAGCATGTTCTTTATATATTTCATAAGCTTTATCTCTATCTGGACTTCTTACTCTAGCCATGCTTACATTGTCACCACCTCGTTTGTTTTTATTTATACATTATTTTCTTACAACTTCGAATAAACTATATTTAGCGAAGTTGATGATTACCTGATAAGTAGCTTGGTTGAGCCATTTTCTTATTTTAACATTGTTGTATTTTATTAATTATTCATTTATGCATTCTAAAATTCTAATATTTATGCATATTCCAGTGATTTATACGTTAATTATGCACAAATGTTAAAATTCATCTGTTTTGTTTTGTACATGAAAAAAGAGCCCTTTATGAGCTCTCTGAATTTCTTTTATCCTAAAGAATTTTTTATTAAAACCTATTATTCTATATTTCCAATTCTCCATTCTAAATTAGATATGTCACTTTCTAAACTAGATATATTACTTTCCATACTACTTATATCTCCTTTTAAGCCTCTAAGCTCATAGTCATAAGTATCTATCGAGTTATCTATTATGTTTACTCTTCCTTCTAAACTATTTATATCACTTTCTAAAGAGTCTACTTTTTCTTTTAGTTCAGATATTGAATCCTGTATTAATAGTAATTCTCTTGTGTTTCTATCTATTCCCCTTCCATTTTCATCACAATACTCAAACTCTGGAATAGTTCCGCATTCAGAGCACCTTAAGCTCCAATATTCTGTTCTTCCTTCTTTTAAAGACCTTATTTTAAAAGTTCTACTATCACAGTTTTGACAAGTAGTGGTTACTCTTTCATACCTTTCTATATTTACTTCTGCTTCAACATTACCACAGTTAACACATATAGCCTTGTACTTGCCTGATTGAGATTTTATTCTAAACTTCACCTCATGACATTCGCTGCAAGCTTTAGTTATTTCCATAATTAAATCCCTCCAAATCGATTACTAGTAAAAATTATTACGAGGGATTTGTAAATATTACTATAACCTTGATTTAATAGAATAAAGGCGCCTAAGTCCTAAGACCTAAACGCCTTTATATATGTTTGTATTTAACACGCTTTTATTATATCATTTTTTTTAGAATAAAAAAAGAAGGTTGTTAATCCTCTTTCTCTTTTGATTCTTCTATTTCACTAGTGTTTTTCTCCTCAACCTTAATTAAGTGACTAAAATCAGTTAACTCTTTTCCTTTACCTCTACCATTTTTACGTCCCATATCATCACCTCTTTGTTATAGTATACCACTACTTAATATTAAGTACACTTTTATTATTAATCTATCGCACTCTCTTTATAGCTCCACCTCTACCTCGCCTATAACTATCATGTCTCATCATATTTTCCAAATCAGAAAAGGAGAGGCTTTCTTTACCTCTCCTGCGTTTCTTTCTTGGTTTATTATTTAGTTTTTTATGTATATCTGGTTGCTGTTCTTTTATTACTTGCTCTATTTTTATTGCCTCTCACTTCCTTTATATCTATAATTACTTCTTTATTTGCCACATTGATCTATGCAGCTTTTTATTTCATATTTACAGCCAATATAATACTTACAAAAACCATTTTTACCTTTTTGAAAGTCTTTGCAGTATTGCTTCCCCTTTATCTTTATTGGCTTCTTTAGCTCTATTTTATCTTTTATAGTGAATATATGCTTTTCTAAAAGCTCTCTTAGTTGCATAACTCTCACCTGCCTCTCTAAAAAAAGAAGCACCAGTATTTCTACCAGTGCTTCAGCAAATATGATTGTAAAAGGGATATGTATTATTATAAGTACTAATTGTTACACCAATATGTAATTACTATTAAATAACCATGCATTTTTTTAACATATTGTAAAATAATCATATCATTTTTTAACAATTTATAAAAATAAGCACCAGCTTTTACACCAGTGCTTGGTCAAATGTATTGTATCATAGGAATCGGGAATTTATCCTACATACTTACAACGGTTTATGACAATAATTATTATATCGTCCAATTATTACATAACTATAAACAAATTATTACATTTTTGGTGTATTTTAAAAAACAAGCACTTAGATTTCTCCAAATGCTTAAAATATGAATAACTGACATTTATAAAAATTAACTTTTAAGGCACTTATTATTATATAGGTTTATTGTTACGATTTTATTGCATATGTATTAAATTATTATGAAAATAAAATAAGCACTCAGATTTCTCCAAGTGCTTTACTGTTGCCATATAAATTTATAATACATATATCCATTGAAGTTTTTTGCCATTTAAACTTCCAGCTGAGTTTCTTTTTCCTTTACAGCACTGTATTATGCTTGAACGATCTATCTTATATTTTTTAGCAGCTTCACTTATTGAATTAAATGTTTCATTTATTGTTAAACACATAATTTCTCTCTTCATTCTATTATTATGCAAACCAACTCTTATATTTCTTGTGCCATAATTAACATTATATTTTCTAGTGCGCCATTCAATATTTTGAACTTTATCATTTGTTTTAACCTCATCTTTATGGTTTATTTCGGGTGAATTATTAGGATTAGCTATAAAGGCTTGACCTACTAATCTGTGTATATAATAATTTTTTTCTATGTTGTTCACTTTAAACTTTACCTAAGTTGCTAACTTGATATAAACCTTCATATCCTTCAATATCTCTAAAGACTTCTTTTCCAAAGCTCTCTACCATATTAAATCCTCACCCTTAATTAATTTTTTGCATTAAAAAAGAGCAAGGTGGCAGTTGTTCACTGCAAATCCTTACTCTGACTGTTGCCACACAGTTTTCCCTGCTGTATGTGACCACATCCAATTTTCCTTATACTTATTATATAATATTTTTAGTGTAATATCGTTCGGACTTCGTTCGGCATTTTATACTTGTATGACGAAGTAAAAGTTATTAACAAGTTATCCATAAAACATATAAACAAGGGATATATTATACATATATCCCTTTTATTGTTTTTAAACATTTTTTCTAAATTAGGTATTGATAAAATCATTATCTCTTTTTAATTCCACTGATGGCTTGTATTAACAACTTCTCTAAAAGTTGAGCTAGGAGTATAATACCCACAAGCGCACTGATATCTAAATACATTATAGGTTGTAGTAATTGTGCATAGGTGTGGATTGTCGCCAACCCATTCATAATGCGTGGTTTTGTCACTTTCAGTTCTTAGAAATACTTTGTTGTAAAGCCTATGCCCATCATCGTAAACAGGACAAACTGGAGCACCTAATTGATGAACTATTCCTTCTGGAGTAGCTGCTTGTGGAGTAATTTCATTTGTTGCAGCAAATGCAGTTGAAGGAACTGCAAGCATAGCTAAAAGAGCCAACGATAGTAATTTACTTTTTAATTTCATATGCATATCCCCTTTCGTTGCATAAATTAGATTGTATTACATAAGATATCCCGTTTCCCATAAAATACCTTATATTCCATATTATACCATATGATTTTGTGTAAATCAATATAAGATATTACATTGATAACAAACCATCTTGTTTTGGCATAAATGATGTCATAATTTTTTTGAAATACGACGTAAAAGCACTCCAAAATTCAATTCATGAATAATGCGGTGTCCATGTAAATTGGTCGTTTTTTCAGTTGTTGCGTCAAATAAGAAGATTGTGAGCTAATATATTGCTCTAATTTTTTATTTATCTTTGAAATTTATGTTTATTATGATTAACATAATGGAGAATACTATTACTAATATAAATCCAACTAATGATATGATATTAGTAAATATAACTATTAACTCTCCAAATAAATGCCCTCCATAACCACTTGGAAACATTCCAAGTTTAGCGCATTCAAATACAGGATTAGCTGATAGAGCAAGTATAGCACTCCCCAAAATGCAATAAAGTAATTTTGTATTTTTACTCATTAAAACTCCCCTTTTTAATTCATAATAAATTGCAATTGTTGTTTAACTTATATGAAAATTATACCATAATATCCATGTACATTCATTACTTTGCAAAAATCATAGGAATTTTTAACACCACATTATTCGGTTTTCAAAGACCATCCTTCATATTTATGTTTTCAGCAGTTACGTCGCAAATTTTTCATGTTATCCAGCATTCTTATATAGCAACTTAGCTATGTCTATAATTACCTTTTCTCTCCAATCGCTTACGGTTGACTTTGAAGACATGTGTAGTTCTCTGCTTATTTGCTCAACCGATAGGTCGTCTTTATACTTTAATAGAACAAATTGTTTATAGATTTCATCTAACAACCCTATAGCATGTTCAATGTCTGAATCTTGATTCTTTATCTCTCTTATTTTGGCTCTAAGCTTACGAATTTGCCTTATAGTACGCTTTAATTCTTCTTCTAATTTTTCTATTTCTCTTATGGCTGCTGCTTCTGCATATGAGGTTCCAGAAGAGGAGTTTTGAACTCTCTCCTGGCTATAATCTATACTCCTACTTTCTGGCTCTATTGTTATATTAGTTTCTCTTAAGTCCTGCCTTATCTCTTCTTTTTGATTTTCTAATATATTTATTCTATGTTCTAGTTTATCTATTTCCTTTAGTTTTCTATAATGCCTATATAGTCTGCCTTCTGTTTTTCTAAAATTCTCTTCATTTATCATAGTTGTCCTCCTCTTTAAGTTCTTTTGCTGTCTTACATATAGCTATGGCTACAACTGGAGCTACTATTATTAAGGTTATAGTTGTAGTTAGAATTACTATTGCTAACATATATTGCATCTCCTAACTACTTGTCCATTTACTTTTATTTTCCCATTCTGAAAGCGTATCCTTGCCCTTTTCCAACGTCCATCTATTTTATATCTGCAACTATGATATACAGGCCTGTGTATACTCTCAAATCTTATCTCTGTCCCTCCTAAGAAGTCTTTTATGCTTACCTTAGTTGGATACATTGCATTTTCCTCTCTTTCATTTGATTTATTTATAAATTCTTGGTAAAATCATTACATAACATTCCATTTTCACAGCAAAGGTCGTGATATACTTGTTTAAACATTCATGGATATATCCTCTTATATCTCTACTAATAATCTCTACTCTACTCTTTTTACTTTATGGATTACATATTGGTAATGATGGTAGCTTGTTCGGCGCATTTATTTTTACTTTTTTTATAGTATCAATCCTTACTTGTATAAGCATATGGATATCATTGTCTTCTATAGAATCTAAAGAAAAGCATAGCGTTGAAATACCTATAATAGTTGCTAATTTAATTATTTGTAGTAGTTATATTCTATGGTTCCTTAGTAAAACTAGAGCTTTTTAAAATCTCTTGAGGATTAATTTATACTACTTTAATTTACTACTTTTCTATTACCTCAGCATCCGACTTAAGTACAGATACTAACACACCCTTTTGATTTACATAGAATCTATTCTTATCTTCTCTTTTAACTTCGAATGTCTTTCCTATACTGTTTTTATACCAGAAGTCTTTCTTAGAACAATTCATAATCATTATTTCACCTATATATCCTCCTGTCGCTTATATAATGTTTGTAGTGCACTTATTTCAGCTTGCAATGCTTGTGCCTTGTCTCTGCCTGCCTTATATTTATATTCGGCCATATCTCTATTGAATTTTAAGTCAGATATATTTGCCCTTGCTACATCTCCTATAAGAGTGACAGGAGCTTTCTGCTCTCTTAGCTTAAGAAGTTCTATTCCTAAAGCTTGTCTATACTTTTGTTCAGCTTCTGCATATTCCCTAGCTAATGCAAAAAGCTTATCTCCACTTTTTTGAAGTCTTTTAGCTGCAGTGTATATCTCTTTGGCTATGTCTACCATATCTATTGCCATCTAATCACCTACATTTACCAGAATAATAATCTTAATTCTGCACATTCTATTTTTGTAAAAGTTATATCATTGGATTCGTGTCTCCTGATAATATTTGCTGTCAATAAACAGTTTTAAATGTTGTTATGATATTGATACAATTTATATAGCCTTTATGCCAGGGTCTTTTCACCCCTGGTTTTTTATTCTGCTTTATTAAAATCAAATTTCATTTGCCTATCTGCTCTCTTTAGCATTGCAAAATCTTCTTTATTAAAGCCATCCATTATGTTAGATACAGGACTTAATGTTGTTTCCCATCCTAGCCCTAAGTTTCCTATTACCTCTTTCCATCCTTTTAAATCCGGTTCTCTTAACTTGCTTCCATCTTCTATTTGCCTTAATACTGAATATAGGTGCCATAATATCTGATCAGTGCTGATCCTAGACATCCAAAATTCTCTGCTTTCTACAATGAACATATATCCTGTTAATTCTGTGAGCTGCTTTGGAGCTTTCTTAATCCACATTACATCATCATCACGCCTTACTTCATCACCTACACACTCTATGTCTTTAACTTCACCTGTACGTTCCTCAATGATTCTTATTTTTAGCATTTCTTATTCTCCTTTCTTTGATATGTTGAATAATCTTTCTAAGTTATATCTAAACCTTACTTTTTTCTTTTCTCCCGATATTTCAATACCTTGATTAATACAAAATTGAAATGTCCTATTTGCCAAAATCAAGCTTATGGAGCACTAGCTATGTTTAGTGATTCTTTGCATGGAGTTATTGAATGTAAAAATTGTGATTCATATATACATGTTTAAGATAGCATTATATTTTTTTACTTTTTATCAGAACATAAGTTCGTATAAAAGATGTGATATTGTGGCAGTAAAAACAAATACAAAGATAAATGGTAAAGAGTATTATAGAATTACTTATGATGTTGGAATAAATGCAAATGGTAAAAGAATTAGAAAACAGTTTTTAGGCAAAAGTAAAAAAGAAGCAGAACAGAAAAAATTAGAGTATATAAATAAAATTAATAGTGGAATAGTTGAAACTAAATCCATGTGGCTAGGGGCAACTATGAAAAGTTGGTTGTTTGAAGTAGTTAAAATGGGGCAAATAAAGCCTGCTTCTTTTCCAAATATGAAGGCATATATAGAAACTATTTTGAAAAATCCACTATTGCATGCCTAGCATTAGATAAGCTTAAACCTATTGATATACAAAGATATTATAATGATTTATTTAAAAAAGGTAAAAGTAGTAATGTGATTAAGAATGCCAATAAGTTACTTAAACAATTCTTAAATTACTGTGTAGATTGTGGCTATATTTTAAAAAATCCATGTGATGGAAAGAAAGTTATTATTCCTAAAGATAGTAATGAAAGAAAAGAAGATAAAGCATTACCTATATTTTCTAAAGAAGAAATGGAGAAAATATTAAATCAAAAAGAGGATACAAAAATAAGATATATAGCCCTAATTTCTTATGCTACTGGCATGAGACGAGGTGAGATTTTAGGCTTGAAGGAGTCCGACATTGATTATAGTAATAATGAAATTCACATAAGAAGAGCTCTGGTAACAACTTATGTGTTTGATGATAAAGGTAATAAACATAAAGAAACATTTTTAGATGACACAAAGACTTATACATCTGTAAGAGATATTCCTTTGCCTAAATCATTAATACAAATAATTAAGCAATCTATAGCCCTTAAAAAATTAGATATGCTGAAAGCCACAAGCAGTTTTAATGAAGAAAATAAAGACTTAATTTTTCTAGCTGCTAATGGTGAATACATTGAAGCGAGCAATTTAAATAAATCATGGACATATTTTCTTAAAAGATGTGGCGTTGCTCACAAGAAATTTCATGCCTTAAGACATACCTATGCTACCTTGCAATTTTAAAATGATAGACCATTATTAACGATATCTAAATTATTAGGTCATGCTAGTATTGATATTACTGCTGATACTTACACACATGTAATGAAAAAAGAAAAGGAGAAGGCTATTGATACCTTAAGTCTATTGAATATGGTGTAAATTTTATAATGGTGTAAAAATGGTGTAAAATTCAAAATGGTGTATAATATTTGTAGGAATAAAAAAAGCTATAACCCTTCATATTACTAGGTTACAGCATTTTGGTGACTCCTAGGGGACTCGAACCCCTGATTCCACCGTGAGAGGGTGGCGTCTTAACCACTTGACCAAGGAGCCTTGTAAATGTAATTAATACAACTTTTACGCTATTATAATAACAATTCTTACTATTTTTGTCTAATAGTTTATTTAAATACTCTGAATTTAATGTATTTAAAAATGTTATAACTACTCGATCTGAATATTTGACTTATTATCATTATTCATAGTTCTTTGTTACATAAATACTTTTTAATGAGTTTAAAACTCTAAAATCATATCATACCACTTAGCACCGCCGTGTACTGATTCAGATATGCCTTTATTTACGTATCCAAACTTTTCGTAATAATGGATAAGTCTTTCTTTGCAAGTCAGAATAACACCTTTACGACCTGCTGCTTTTGATACTTCTATCATATAATTCATTAATTGCGCTGCAATCCCTTTGTTACGATATTCAGGTATTACATCAAGTCCAAAAATAGTCTGATAGTCTCCATCTGGAATGTGTAATGTTGAATCTTTGTAGAGTTCATCATATATAACAGTTCCATTGATAATGCAACCATTGATAAATCCAATTACTTTGCCATCTGTTTCTGCTACAAAAAAACTTTCTGGAAATGTATTAATACGTTGCTCTAAGGATTTCTTTGTAGCCGCTTCTGCCTCTGGAAAACAACTTGCTTCTACTTTTGTTACTTCATCTACATCTTCTATAGACGCTTGTCTAATTGTAATGTTCATTATAATCTTCCTTTCCTAAAAATATTATTCAAATCCTAAAATTACATTAGGCGCATTATATTGCTCCGTTATAAAGGTGATAATAAAACCACTAACAAATTAGTGCAATATATGCATATTATATCCTATCTTTACTTTTTCATCAAAACAAAAATATGAAAAGCCCAGTAATTGATTTGAATCAACCACTGGACTTTTTACCTTAAACATTCTTCAATATAATTTTATAATATATGATTTATTTTATTGTTTCTGCTATCTTATTTATAATATCCACTCTTTCAGGACCTAGAACTCCAGATAACCTTGTTGGCATAAATCCATTTTTATAGACCCTATCTCCATTAGCATTTATTATAGCTACAACTGTCTTCTCTAGTTCCTCATAGCTTAGTAATCCCTCAAGATATGTATCAACTAAGTCTCTCAATTTACTTGCCAATTCCTTTGGATTTTTGTAACTTGCTCTCATTTTTAATGTACTCCTTTAAATTCTTTTCTTAAGATTTTTAATATTTATATATGTACTAGCTATTACAGCTATTATAGCTGCAGTATTGATTATTATACCAAAAGTGCTCAATTTGCCACCTGTAATTACAAAGCCATAGACTATAAAAGCCATAACCACAACATTTATTATTATTGAAACTATATCTCTCATAAAAACTTCTCCTAACTTTAAGTTCATATATTTAGTTTTTACATTAGTACTGCTTTTCTAAACACTCTTTCTCCGAGTAATTATAACCTATATTCAACAAAATAAAAAGAACCATAAGTATATTAATGATTAAAAATCCACTTATAGTTCTATCATAGTAGAAAATTTTTTAAAGTGGAATATAATATTATTGATTAGTATTAATATGGAGTGTATATACATTGAACTATGCAACAAGTACTAGATTTAGTGAAGCTAATTTTAATGAAAAATATTTCAGGCCTTCACCGCTGCCAGCTTTAAATAATAAAAATTTTAATTTTGATTTTTTTGATAAGTATTCAAATGAAGACTATAATAAAATTATTTTGCCTGATTGGCTATTTACTTCCCCTGAAGATACTATCATAAATTATTTTAGCATATTAAGAGAGGCAGAAAATATATCGACAGGAGGCTGCGGTACAATTGGACTTGTCAAAATCCCATATCCCATTTCATACAACTTTTTTACTTCAAAATATCAAAGTAATGTAGATTATAAAACTTATTTAAATTTCTTCAAAGATATAGGACACATTAACTTAATTAAGCTTAATAATGTAACTGATGAAACTACTCCAAATGGAACTTACAAATATTTTATTGAAATAGAAACAATAGAGCCATCTATAAAAGGTAATACAAGTTTTGCATATTATTATGGGTTTGTATATATAGAAAAGGAAAATGGAAAATATAAAATTTCTGATATAGATTTAAGGAGCGAAGATTTTCTATGTGCGGCTTATCACGGATGGAGACATAATGCAGAATTTTACGTAGATATAGTTTATGGAGGCTGGTGTAAGCTTCTTAAAAAAAGATATCCAACTGAACAAAAGGGCTACATTAAAAATATATATATGGCTGGTAATGATGGACATGAATATAAATTTCAATTCTTTCAGCTTACGAATGGAACTGATATAGAAATTCATCAGTTTATTAAAGATAGTAATAACGAATGGAAGCCTATAACCATAGACGTAGATAAATGTATACAACGGTGGAGATTTCCATACCCCTTGTTTCCAATGTATTTTATGCTGTAAAAAAATAGCACTTACTTAAAAGCAAGTGCAAAAATAAAGGATTAAATATATTTAAATTAACACCATTGTATAAAAATAAAAGGAACTTCTTACGAAGTTCCTAATAAACAAGTTATAAAAACACATACGACGTTATATTCAAAATAATAGCATTATAAATATAACATAATCACTATGCATTTTCTTTCCCTCCGAAAGATTGCAATTAAAAGTAAAAGGCAGGTCTCCTGACTCACGGGTCATTCTCCTTCTTCCTTCCCAGATAAATCCAGTGGATATAGAATTCGTCTCCGTATACAGTAGCGGGGGCTGCAGTGGATTTTCACCACTTTCCCTTTTAAACATTATAAAAGTACCTAAAACTTTATATTAAATTTTCCTTTTATTACATTATTTATTATATCATATCATTTTTTATATTACCATATTCTTATAATACTTTTTACAAATAATTTTAAATATACTAATAAAAGCTACAAATTGGAGCTATTTTTAATATGAACACCTGCAAAAAGTTGTATGTCTATATAAGGTTCCTCAACAAAAGTTTTTTCATAATAGAATTTATGCTTTTAGTAACACTTCTTCATATTCTCCATAGTATATAGCGATGAGAATCAGTTAACTGAAAATTGAATAAGTATAATATATACTGATTTGATTCAATAATAAAAAATAATTACAAAGGAGAAATATACTATGTCATGTAATCATAACCCAGCTGTTACCCTAGGTGCACAATGTATAGTTCAGATTGGCACACGTTTCTTTCTACTTGTAGAACTAGAAACACCAATTGAACGTGTTATTGTTATAGAAATTACAGCTGCTCAATTTGCTGCACTAAGAGCTGCAGGAGTACCTGTTTGTCCTATATTAAATGCTGTTCCTACTGCTGTAGCTGGAACAACTGTAGAACTTCAATGCACCTTTATAGTTGATGACGAAGCTTTTATAGTTTTTGAAATAGAAAATGCTAGGGAAAGATTAGTATTAGTAAGAAGTCCTCTTTGCACAGTAATCTAGTAAAACTTTTGCCAGGTAGTCATGTACTACCTGGTTTATTATATTACTCTGTTATACTTATCTTTGTCCAATGATAACAAACATTTCATTGTTATCAATTTGGTTGATTGTTGTTATCCCAACCTGTTGAAAGTAACTTTTTATTGTCTCTATATCCGGCAGATTATCTTCCGCCACTGCTTCTGACACATTCTTATGAAGGTTATTTATTACTTTTCTGCTTTGGGAATGGCATATAATAAACTTACCTCCAGTTTTTAAAAGTCTGCTTATGGTCTTAATCATTGTCAACTTATCTTCAAAGTGTGGAAAAGCAGAGTAACATATAATATAATCAAAACTCTCTTTTGGTAAATCCGCTTTTAAAATGTCATCACATACAAATGAAACATTTTCAAATTTATATTTACTTTGCGCTACTTCCAGCATTTTATCAGCAATATCAACTGCTATAACTTTGCCGTCCTTACCTACATACTTAGAAAGATAAGGAATTAAAACTCCAGTACCCGTACCAACGTCAATTAATTTTGAACCTTCTTTGATACCTAACAAATTTAAAATATATATAATTTTTTCAGTATCATGTTTACAAACTGTATCCCATTTATACGCCATTGAATTAAAAAATTCTTTTTGCATCATTTAATTACCTTCTCTCGCAATTAATCTACTTTTGTTTAATGAAAGAATAATAGCAGGAATAAATATTATTTGTATAATTATGCCAGGAATACCTTGAGCAATGGCCCCTGTTATGAAAACAATAGGATTAGGCAGCTTTGCCATAAAGAAAGTAGCAAGTACCCATACAACAATAGAGGATGCAATTCTGCCTGCTATCATACTGTAGACAAGAGACACATACACATTAAGATTTAATTTTCTATAGAGAAGACTTGCTATCCCGCCATATGTAGCCAATTCAAATATCATAAAGGGCAAAACCGGAAACACAGGAGGCATACCTGTGAGAAGAGAACTTAAAATTGGAGTAATTGCACCTACTGCAATTGCAAAGGGTGCACTAACTACAAAGCCTGCAATTAAAACAGGTATATGCATAGGTAAAAATGTTGGGCCTGACCCAAACACATGAAATACCATTGGCAAAATAATGCCTAAAGCGATAAATAGACCTGACAATACGATTTCCCTTACTGATATTTTTCCCATAAAAAATACCCCTTTCTTTTAGCCATTTTATACTCACTTTGTTATTCAACAAATAATACTCAAAAGGACACATTTCTAACCTACAAACTGCTTATTTGTGGGTTATTATTTATTATGCTACATATTTTCCTTTGCTTTCCTAAGCATTTCATCTGCCTCTTCCATAAATCCTACAGCTTTTTGTATAAATTCTGCAGTTTGTAATTTTCCCATTAATTTTGCTTTTTCGACCCACTCTTTAAATCCCTCTTCATGAGATTCATTATGTTCAACCCAATGTACTAATAAAACCTTTAGGGTTTCTTCTTCCTTATTCAAATTTAATTTACAATCACAATCAGCTGATACTTCATGAGCATGACTATGTCCGCCATGAGTATGTTCGTGTGAGTGTCCATCATTGCCATGATGATATTTGTATTCATTTTTTTCATTGTAAATCATAAATATCCCTCATCTCTCTATTTTTTTTAATTGTAAAACCAAATAGTCCATAGAGGACATATTCAGTAATTATTTAAGTTTATTTTTGCTTTTCTATTAATCTATTTTTCCTGAACTTCAAGAATTCCCATCGGACAAGCTTTAACACATATACCACATGCGATACACTTAGTTGGATTAGGCTTGTCTTCCGCTTTTACTACGATATCTTTTGGACATACTTCAACACATTTAAGACAACCAGTACATGCTTTTTTATCTATCATGTATATTCCTTTAGCATTTTGTTTAATAGCTCCTTCAGGACATTTCATAGCACATAAGCCACATTGATTACACACTTTTACATTTACAGAACTATCTTTCTTCTGATCAATTTTAATGCATGGACTACCATAAGTTTTGTAAAATGCTTCAGAACAATCCGTTTCACATGTTAAACAAGCCATACATAAAGAACTATCAGTAACAACTAATTTTTTCATTTTCTAATTCCCCCTTATTTTTTTGTTTTACGCCTCCAAATCAGCTAGTCCATATCATAATCATACATAACAAGTGTTGAGTTTAATATCTCTGTTTTCTTATATAATTTTCATTTAAAAATACTCAAGTGCAGAAGGGCTGCTCTTAAGTATTTTTATTTTAGGGTTTAGGCTTTAATATTAAAATTTATTTCAAAACTACATTTATTTATAAAGCAATTTACATGCCAGTATCTCAATCCTTGATATCTGTATTAAAACTCGTGAATTTTATCAATTTGAAAATACATTTAGTCTCAATTAGATAAAAATATATAAATTAATTTCATTTTGATACTATTTGAGCAAATCGACTCAAATGGTTAGTTAAGTATAAAAAAATAGAACTCACCTCTTGGTAAGCTCTATTTTTATCTTAAAGTTGAACCCAATTTACTCAAAAGAATATTTTATCCCCCATTGACTTCTAACTTCATCCATTATGTTCATCACATCAATAGATAATTCTAAGGTATCCTTATTATTTTTATTTAACACATAGTTATTAATATCTTCAACCTCATAAATTAATGCCTTTGAGGTTTCACCAGCCTCTATAACTTCCACTTTTCCATCTGGATAAGTTATCGTAGCCTTATCTGCTCTTGGGAAATTCTCTACGGTTATGTATCCTAACTCCCCTGCTACAACGCCCTTCTTTGGTTGTTTAGCTCTCATTGTCAAAGAAATTACTGCCATTTCGTCATTAGAATTCTTAAGTATTATACCGGATTGTTCATCTACACCAGTTTCAAATTTCTTTACTGTTGTTAAAACTTCCTGTGGTTGACTTGATAGAAAATATCTAGTAAAGGATAGAGCATATGTACCAATATCAAGAAGTGCACCGCCAGCTAAATCTTTACTAAAAAACCTATTATTAACGTCATATTCTTTAAGACTTCCAAAGGATACTTGAATCATTTTAATCTTCCCAAGTTTTCCTGAGTCAACAATTTCACGTAATTTTTTATATAATGGCATATGATAAATAGTCATAGCCTCTGCAACCACTAAACCTTTACTTTCTGCTAAATTAGCTATTTCTCTTAATTGCTTACCATTTACGGTTATTGCTTTTTCACAAAATACATGCTTATTGTTTTTAAGACTTTCCATTATATACTCATAATGATTACAATGAGGAGTTGATATATAGACTATGTCAATTTCATCATCTCTTAACATTTCCTCGTAGTTATCGTAAATCTTTTGCACATTATAATTGCCTGCAAATTTTTTTGCCTTTTCAAGAGTTCGTGACCCCACAGCATATATACTTCCGTTAACCTCAACAATAGCCTTTGCAAAGTCTGCTGCAATTGTTCCAGGTCCTAATATTGCCCATTTTATTTTACTCATATTTTTCACCTCATACTTTAATAATTTTATTCTTATAAATCATTGTAATACCACTGTTGCTAGCTATCAATACCTTGTACACTTGTTGATAACTTAAGTATAAATCTATGGCAAATAATTTTAAAGCCAATGC
The DNA here is from genome assembly GCF_030915445.1 of Clostridium sp. OS1-26. GTDB lineage: Bacteria > Bacillota > Clostridia > Clostridiales > Clostridiaceae > Clostridium_AM. The sequence goes on along the minus strand of NZ_CP133264.1, from coordinate 3,628,031 downwards.
TTATTCTTAAGAATTGGCTTTAGTATAAACAGGCACCTCAAATCTTAAGTAGATATCCCAAATCTTAAGTAGGCATCTAAAATCTCTGATTTTGAGATGATCACTTACACAGAGTGCTGATTTTGAGATGATCGATTACACAGTTAAATAAATTTATAAACTAGTTTTAAAACCTTTTCCTTGAACCTCAGAGGCATCTAAAATAGATATAAAGGCTTTACTATCTACTTTAGTAACAATATTTTTAAGTTCGGGCAATTGAGATAAGGGTATAATACAGTAAAGTATCCTCTTATGTTCTTTTGTATAAGCTCCTTCGCCATAAAGATAGGTAACTCCCCTATGTAAATTCATCATTATAAATTTAGATATCTCTTCCTCCCTTTCTGTAATAATGAATACTGATTTAGTTTGGCGTAATCCTTTAACTACATTATCCATAACAAAAGATGTTGTGTACATTGCTATTAGTGTATATAAGGCATTAGGGAGTCCAAATATAAAGGCACTAATACTAACAATTATTAAATTTATACCAAAGGATATTGTGCCTATATTAAGGTTAGAGTGTTTTTTTCTAATTATCATAGTTATTACATCAAATCCACCTGTAGAGCCCCTATGGGTAAAAACTAGACCAAAACCAATTCCATTAATAACGCCTCCATATAAGCAATAAAGCAGTATATCATTTATATTTAAAATATTAGATATAGAATGTGTTAATACTAGTGATAAAGAAAAGGATAACGTTCCTACTAAAGAGTATATAGTAAACTCTTTATCTAGTTTCTTTAAGCTTAATACAAATAATGGAATGTTTGATAAAAGAATTACATATCCTGCCTCAATTTTGAATAAATATTGAACTATGAGTGCCACCCCAGTAACTCCTCCACTTAAAAGTTTAGCGTGAATTAAAAACATATTTACACCAATAGAAGCTAAAAAACTTCCAAATATAATATATAAAAAGTCTATAATGTTATCTTTGTTTAAAAATTTAGTATCCATTTTACCTCCCCATTAAGTGACATTGCGAATTGAATTTTGAACTTAATTATGGAAATACACTATAATTACTGTACATTTCAAATAAAATTACTTATTTAATTAAATATATTATGTTACATAAAGCTAGTTATTATATATGAACTTGCATTAAAAATAAAAAAAAGCATTTATTATAAATGCTTCAGAATTCTTATTTGCAGCTTTATATAAACACTTTGGGGAAGTTTTTAATGGAGCGGGTGAAGGGAATCGAACCCTCGTAACTAGCTTGGGAAGCTAGCACTCTGCCATTGAGTTACACCCGCATATATAAACTATTAAATTACATTACATATATTATAGCTTATTTTTACTTCTTTGTCAAAATACATATGCGCTGTACTAGTATCCTCATTTTTAAATTTAGCATAGTTTAATCAAATAGTATCAAGGTTAATATAAGCTCCATTAAATAATTTATTCTGCACTCTTACAATTTATTTGCAGATAAAAAGTATTTTTATGATATTTTATTAATATAGAAAAAACTTAAAGACTACTGTAAAATAATACATAATGATACTAAAAATCACATATGAAAATTGAAGGGAGTTATAATTATGAATGAAATTTTAAAGTTCATTAGCGAAGCCAAAACATTTTATATTGCAACTGTTGACGGTAACATACCAAAAGTACGTCCATTTGGATTTGTTATGGAGCATGAAGGTAAACTCTATCTTTGCACTAACAATAAAAAGGATGTGTACAAGCAGTTAATCACTAATCCTCATTTTGAAATCAGTACTATGTCCGCAAATGGTGAGTGGATCAGACTGGAGGGTAAGGCTGTTTTTGATTCAAATATGGCTGCAAAATCTAAGGCCTTTGAGGTTGAACCAATGCTTGCAAATATGTACAAGTCCCCGGACAATCCTATTTTCGAGGTATTCTACATAGCAGAAGGTAAGGCTACATTGTATTCCTTATCAGATGAACCAAGAGTAATCGCATTATAAACAGAATTCTTGGCCTCAGGTGGAGGTTAAATGCCCAAATGGCATTTAACTGGCAGGCTTGTCCAGTGGTCGTAGACAAACTCCATCTGAAGCTTATTAACAGGCTTCTTAGTGTCTTTAGCACTTAGAAGCCGTTATCCATAGTCGTAGCGCCACTTATCCCCAACTTTAAGAAAAGCAGAGAACCCAAATCTTTGATTTGGTGTGAATCGCTTTCACAGAGTGCAAGCAGAGAGCCCAAACCTTAAGCAGGCATCCAAAATCTATGATTTTGAGATGATCGCTTACACAGAGTACAGAGTGCTGATTTGGTGCGAATCGCTTTTACAGAGTGCGTTGCGATGTTAGTGGCGGTAGACATCGGATAAAACTATAAGTTCTATTTTAGTTATCTTAGATTTTTCCCCATATAATAGGCTTTATCTAAGGCTTCTTTGTTATCAGCTACAGCCAATTCTCCTGTAGATACTCCATACTTTCGAGTGAATTTTAGCCCTAAGTACTCTGACATCTGTTCCAAACTACTTTCAACAACCTTAGCACCTGAATCTTCTTCTGTTCCTTCATGAGTCATTAATAATACTATTTCTTTATCCTTAAAGTCTTCTGATTTAAGGGCATATAACCTATCTATAAAAGTTTTTAGCTGTGCTGTCATATTCCACCAATACACTGGTGTAGCTAAAACAATTATGTTTGAACTTTTTACTTCTTCATATAGTGGATGCATGTCATCCTTTATAACACAAGTATCTAATGCCTTCCTACAGCTATTGCACGCACTGCAGCCACTAATGTTTTTCTCCTGAAGAAATACGTTAGAGTATTCTGCGCTGCTGTGACTTTCTTGCACACCCTTCAAAAATTGGGCCAATAGAGTTGCTGTATTCCCGTTTCTATTCGGACTTCCTAAAACTGAAAAAATCTTCATTTTACCATCCCCCTTGATAGATTATATACTATTATTATAATTATAAATAATTCACAATAATAGTACGTACTTTCACGATATATACTACCCTTTAAGAAACTATATCTATGCTTTTTAATCTAGTTCTTATTCTTATAAACTTTGCAGATGCTTTATTTAATAATATGGCTGACCTTATTGTAAAGCAAAAACCTCCTAGTATTTTTACTAAGAGATTTTTACATAATACTGTGAAATCTATTTTTAAAAGAATGATATTTCAACCATTTGGCAAAGTGCATGATAAATTGGAAGATGAAGTTCCTGAACTTCAAAGGTAAGCTCCTTAGGCGCTTTTATTGTAACATCACAAAGCTCCGCTATTTTTCCTCCTAACTTTCCAGTGAAGCCTAGAGTTTTTATACCTAAAGCTTTTGCTGTGCAAATAGCATATATAACATTTTTTGAGTTTCCAGAAGTGCTTAACCCTATAGCTAAATCAGAACCTTTTCCATAGGCTAATACTTGTTGGGCATATATTAAGTCTGGGTGCACATCATTTGAAAAAGCAGTACACAAGGCTGATTGTGTTGTTAAATCAATGGCTGGAAGTGCACACTGCAGTCTATTTGCCAAAATTATTCCTGCTTCATTCTCTGTATTTATCAGTCTTTCTTTAATATCTTTAGGAAGTTCTCTCTTTAGCATAAAACCTTTCATTAGTTCTCCTACTATGTGTCCTGAATCTGCAGCACTGCCGCCATTACCGCAAACAAGAATTTTTCCTTCTTTACTATAACATTCATACATCTCTTTATATGCTTTCCATATATCCTCTGAACACACTTCTAATAGGGGATAGTTTTTCATCAGATTATCCAAAACTTTTTTCACGCTTCTCATACTTAAAGCTCCTCTAATAATTTTCGCCTAATGCCACTGACAAACAGGCATAATCTCCAATACTTTCACCTAGACTTGAAGGCAAAATACTGCAGTTTTTATAAGATAACCCTAATGCTTCCTTTTTTATAATTTCTTCTGCTGCAGGCTGTAAAAACTCTCTGCACCTAGCGAATATACTTCCTATTATAATTTTTTCAGGATTTAATATATCAATAATAATAGATAAACCCATGCCTAAATATCTTCCACTTGTTTTTAAAATATCTATTGCTACCTTATCGCCATTTTGAGCAGCAATACCAACTTCTTTTGCCGTGATGTTTTTTGCTTCCTCTAATGTTTCGCAAAACTCTACTCTATCGCCTCTTTTTATTCTCCTAGTTATTTCCTCATAGGCCAACTTAGCAATGCCTCCACCACTGCAATAGCCTTCAAAGGAACCAAACTTTCCATAGCCTAAAGGGCCTTCTCTGCTAAGCCTTATATGGCCTACCTCTCCTGCCATATCATTAGCTCCAGTATAGAGCTTCCCATTTAATATTAAACCTGCTCCTAAACCGGTACCAAAGGTTAAAAAAACCATGTTGTTGCAATTCTTTCCCGCACCAAATTTCCATTCTGCTATAGCACAAGCATTAGCATCATTTTGTAGATATACATTCTTATTAAATCTATTTTTAAAAATGTCTTTTATAGGTATGTTATCCCAATTTGGCAGGTTAGGTGGAGACATGATTATACCTTTTTCACTATCTAAGGGACCACCGCAACTAATCCCAATAGCTCCGATCTCTTCAATGCTGACTTTATTTTTACTTAGCATTTCAGTAATAGAATGAAAAATTTTATTTATAGTATAGTTGGCTTCTCTAGTGATCTTTGTGGGAAAAGAAATCCTATCAATTATCTTGCTATAAGGATTTCCTAAAACCACAGCACACTTTGTTCCGCCAATATCAACGCCTATCAAATTGTCATTATTCATATATTCCTCCTTTTAGTCGAAACACTGAGTAATTTTGCTTGTTTCCCTTCGGGCACTGGGTAACTTAAGATTTTCGCTTTCGCTCACAAGTTACCCGTTAAAGTGAAACTTACTTCAAATGGGGTTTTGCCCACACCCCTAGAAATTATAAGCATATCTCGGGGTATGGGTAGATTTACAACTATTTCTTTATTTCGCTTATATTGTCTTTTGTAACTACCTTTACACCAGTATCTACTTTCTTTTCAACTGTCTTCTTTCCGATAACATCAACAGCTGATTGAATTCCTTTTGCGCCCATATCATAAGGGTTTTGAACCATAGTTGCTTGAATTAATCCTTCGTCTAGAGCATTGATTATATCTTTTGACTTATCAAAACCTACAACATTAACCTTTCCAACTACATTCTTTTGTTTTATTCCTCTTGCAACGCCTACAGTAGAACCTTCATTTGTTGCATAAAAGCCTACTATGTCAGGATTAGCTGTGAGTATATCCATTGTTTGATTTAATGCTGTAGCTTTGTCTCCATTACAATATTGAGTTGTAACAATTTTGATATCTGGATATTTTTCTGCCACTCTGTCCTTGAAACCTTTTTCTCTAATCATTGTAGTTCCAGCACCTGGTTGTGCGCTTATTATTGCTATCTTTCCCTTTTGTCCTATTAGTTCTGCCATTTTATCTGCTGCCATTGATGCTGCTTTTGCATTATCTGTAGCAAAGAATGCAGATATTTTATCTGTTTTTACAGGTGAATCTATTATGATCACCGGTATATTTGCTGCAGCTGCCTTTTCTACTACTGGAGTAAGTGCACTCTGATCTGATGGAGCCAATAAAATAGCATCTGCTTTTTGATTTATTGCGTCCTCTACCATTCTTACCTGTTCACCAGGATCCGTCTTTCCTGCTGGTGCTCTAAAGGTTAACTGTACATTCCCTAATTCTTTAGCCTTTGCTTCTGCCCCTGCTTTAACCGATAACCAGTGTTCGTCTATGGAGTCCATAGTTATCAGTACCATTTTGTACTGTTTTTTATCACTGCTGCCTGATGAACTTGATGAGCTAGTTGAGCTTGAATTGCTGTTTCCACAACCAACTAAGACTAACGACAGACTCATTAACACTGCTGAAACTTTGGCTAAAAGCCTTGGGCGTTTTTTCATGAATGATTCCTCCTATTAATATAATTTTTTATATAAGTAAATTTAATTGAAGACTATTTTCTTTTAACCCTGTCAATATAAACTGCTGCTATAATTACTGCACCAATAACGATTTGCTGCCAAAATGCAGATACATTTATAAGGTTAAGTCCATTTCTTAATACTCCAATTACTAAGGCACCAATGAAGGTTCCAAGTATCATACCTTCTCCGCCTAACAAACTGGCACCACCAATAACGGATGCTGCAACTGCATCTAATTCATAACCTGTACCAGCCGTTGGTTGTGCTGATACTACTCTAGCCGCTAAGATTAATCCTGCACAAGCTGCTAAAAAGCCACTTATTATATATATTGATATCAATGTTCTTTTTGTATTAATTCCAGACAACCTTGCTGCTTCAAAATTACTACCTATTGCATAGGTATACCTGCCAAGCTTTGTCTTAGCTAAAACAAAACCAAAAATTGCTACTAATATAAACATAATCACAGCAGGGATAGGTATACTAGCTATAGAGCCTGTTCCTATAGTTGTAAAAGCCTCAGGCAAATCGGTGACAGGGATACCTTTTGTAATAACTAATGAAACTCCTCTAACTATACTCATAGTTCCTAGTGTCACTATAAAAGGAGGTATATTTCCATAAACCACTATTAATCCATTAATTAATCCTACTAAACAACCAGAAAGTAAACCGCCAATTACAGCAATAGGTACTGCAACGCCGCTTGTCATCAGTATTGCTGCAACTATACCTGCTAAGGCAATATTAGAACCTATAGATAAATCAATACCTGTAGTTATAATTACATAAGTTTGTCCAATGGCAATTATAGCTATAATTGCAGATTGCAGCGCAACAGTCAGCAAATTGTCTACTGAAAAAAACTTATCTGACATAAATCCAAATATCAATGATAACAATATTAAACCACTTAATACTGATAACAATTGAGATGTTTCTCTAGACATTTTAAGCCTGCTACTTACTTTCTCCATTTGCCTCCTCCTTTTCACTACTTGTATATAGCGTTGCATAATGCATTATTTCCTCTTGATTTGTATTTTCACAATTAAGTTCTGCCTTTATTTCACCTTCACACATAACTAAAACTCTGTCACATATTCCCAAAATCTCCGATAGTTCAGAAGATATCATAATTACCCCTATACCTGACTTTTTCAGCTGATTTAGTATATTATATATCTCAATCTTAGCTCCTACATCTACTCCTCTAGTTGGCTCATCAAATATAAATACTTTAGGATTTCTGGTTAGCCACTTTCCTACAACAACTTTTTGCTGATTACCACCACTTAGATTTTTAACTATTTGCTCTAATGAAGGTGTTTTTATTTTTAAGTCCGATACAATCTTATTTGATATTTGCTTTTCCTTTGACCTTTCTATTATTCCCGCTAGTGAAGCAATGGAGTCTATATTAGATAGTGTTAAGTTAAAAGCTACATTCATACTTAAAGATAGCCCCTCATGCTTTCTATCCTCTGGAATATAAGCCAAACCATTTGCTATGGCATCTGCCGGCGACTTAATATTTAGCTTTTTCCCATTTAAATATATTTCTCCAGAATCAATTTTATCCGCGCCAAAGATAGCTCTTGCTAAATCCGTTCTTCCTGCTCCCATAAGCCCTGCAAAGCCTAGAATCTCTCCCTTATATAAGTGAAAAAACACATTTTTTACTCTTTTCCCTTTGTTAAAACCTTTTATCTCTAAAATTTTTTCTCCTCTTTTCATAACTAATTTAGGAAACTTTTCATCTAGTTTTCTTCCAACCATTAAACCTATTAAAGCCTCTAAATCAGTATCTTTGAAATTTAAGGTCTGTATATACTCTCCATCTCTCAGAACTGTAACTCTGTCAACTATTTCTTCCAGCTCCTCTAATCTATGTGAAATGTAGACGATTCCAGTACCTTGATTCTTTAACTCTTTAATTATAGAAAATAAGTCTTCAATTTCTTTTTCAGTAAGTGCAGAGGAAGGCTCATCCATAATTATTACCTGAGCTTTTGTTGAAAGAGCTTTTGCAATTTCCACCATTTGCTGTTTAGATACAGGTAATTTATTAACCTTTTCATTAGGATCAATATCTACATGCAGTCTATCAAGTATCTTTTTTGCCTCTTCTTTTTGCTTTTTTTCATTAATTATTCCTCTTTTTGAAAATTCTCTTCCTATAAATATGTTTTGGGCTACTGTAAGATGAGGACATAAATTTAATTCTTGGTGAATAATACTTATTCCCATATCCTGGGCAATCCTGGTAGAGGCAATATTTACTTCCTTTCCATTTAAAAATATAGTTCCACTATCTTTCTGATAAACTCCAGATAAAATTTTCATTAAAGTAGACTTGCCTGCACCATTTTCTCCAAGCAGTGCATGAACTTCCCCTTTTCTTAGTTCAAAATTTACATTGTTAAGAGCCTTTACACCTGGAAAGGTTTTGCATATACTTTCAGCCTTCATTAGAACATCCATTAATTCACCTCATTTCACTTATATGGATAATAAGCCTTGGTGCTTGACTTCTTCGCCAGTATACATTATTTATCTATAAAAAGCCTTAAAACTAACTAGTAATCATAGTGTCAATCTTATTCTTAATATATTGCTATTACAAAATATGAAAATTTTTTTTATTATATTCTCTTTATTTTATTTAAATATTTACATATTTTTAACAAACCTTCTTATAGTAAATTCCTTTCTTAGATTAAAGAGCTGAGAGCTTTAAACACTAAAATTACAAGCTAAAAAACCATCAGTTATATAATACCGATGGTTCTCTTTATGCTATTTACTTTTTATCTCCAAATTAATCCGCAGAGCAGCTCAAACAAATCTAGTATTTTTTTCGGATTTTTACCTGTTAGCTGCTGAATTCTATCTAACCTATAATTTAACGTATTTCGATGAATATTTAATTTATTAGCTACGTTATTAATATCCCCGTTTTCCTCAATATAGGCCTTCAATGTTTCTATGAGCTCCAATTTATTTCCTGATTTATTTAGATTTGAAAATAAAGAAACAAGAGATTCTTTATACTCATAGGTTAAATGTATAAAAAACTTAAAGTCATCATAAATATATATCTTGCTTGATGGTTTAATTTTAGCACCAATCTCTGCTGCCATTGCCGCCTCTTCTAAAGAGATAGCCGCTATGTCTTTCTCCCTTCCAATACTTATTTTGTTTACATCTTTACTTTCTTGTAATTCTCTTAAAAGTTCATTATATCTATAGTTATCTATAATAAAAAAAGCTGCTTTGTCATTCTCTAGATCAGTATAATGAACATATTTTTGCTTTATTGCTTTAAAGGCTTTTGAATTAACATCACCATCTACTAATATAACTTTACACTTTTTTCTTAGATCTAATTCATAGTTTCTCGCTCTTTGAAGAAACTCATTATCATATTCCGCTTTTCTATAAGCTAATTCATGGTAAAATTTCTCCGTATTTAATCTTTTATTTTGAACTTCTTTATTGATTTTTTCCTGTTCTATCAATAGCTTTGCAGTTACTCTAACTAACTTACTGAATCTCCTAACTTCATCTGGATGCCCTGTAATACCTACTACACCAATTACTTTTCCATCAAAAAATATTGGTTCATTTACCCCCGGCTTCATACCTCCACCTTCAAAGTATACCTCATTTATAGACTGATCATTAATGGCCTTTTTAGCTCCCTCATGAATAGTATCAATACGATTGATGTCTCCACTCCCTACAATTATTCCATCTTCATCCATAACATTTATATTATAAGGAATTACATTCATCATTTCTTCAACAATTTTTTGCGCCATATTCTTGGATAACTTCATTAACTCACATCCTCCATCTATAAGCAGATATCTCAAATCCATGATTTGGAGATAGTCGCTTGCTCCTGCAAAGTAAAGAGCAGGAATTTCCTTAGTAAATAATTATCTTGACTATTTTATCATACAATATCTATATAGCAAAAACAGAATCTTCTCTCCTTTAGATTATACTTAAAAGTCATCTAAAAGCTAGAGAAATTCTGTTTAAAAATTAATTTTTATATTATATTAATCATTCTTATTATATTCTCAGCAGTTCTTTCTATATTTTCTTGCCCTTTTTCCAGTGCTTCTTCAATTGTAGTTACACCTTTCATAATGCCGAAAATTGAATCAATACCTTTACTATATAATATATCTATATCTTCTCCAATTTTACCAGCTAGCGCAACTACTGGTTTGTTATAGTTTTTAGCAATTGTAGCCACTCCAAGAGGTGTTTTCCCATATTGGGTTTGGAAGTCAATGCTTCCCTCACCTGTCCAAACCATATCTGCACTCTTAACTTTTTCCTCAAGCCCAGAGTACTCAATTACCATATCAATACCTTTTTTTAATTTGCCGTTTAAAAATGCCATAAGTCCCGCTCCTAGTCCCCCTGCTGCTCCAGCTCCTGGTATATCTAGCACATCTTTATTTATTTGTTCTTTAATCACACTAGAATAATGTCTCAAATTAAAATCTAATACTGATATCATTTCAGGAGTTGCTCCTTTTTGTGGTCCAAAGACATTGGAAGCTCCTCTTTCTCCGCAAAGTGGATTATTAACATCGCAGGCTACTTCTATTTCAACATCCTTCAAGCGCTCATCAAAATTTGTTAAATCTATAGTAGCTAATTTTCCTAATTCTCCTCCACCAAAACCTAGCTCTTTTCCTTCTTTATCTAGAAGTTTTCCTCCTAAAGCTTGAATTACACCAGCACCACCATCGTTGGTTGCACTTCCACCTATGCCTATTAACAATTTCTTTACTCCATGATCTAAGCATGCTTTAATTAATTGACCAGTACCAAAGGTTGTTGTCACTAGTGGATTTCTTTTTTCCGATGCTACTAAGTGGATTCCGCTGGAACTAGCCATTTCCAGCACTCCGGTTTCTCCATCCCCCAAGATTCCATACATTGCTTTTACTTCATTTCCTAGAGGTCCAATTACATTTAAAGAATATATTTCTCCACCTGTAGCATCTACTAAAGATTGCATTGTTCCTTCTCCTCCATCAGCCATGGGAACATGTATGCAATTAATATTAGCATTTACTTTTTTAATTCCTCTTTCCATTGCTTCACAGGCTTCTTTTGCCGTCATACTTTCCTTAAAGGAATCTGGTGCTAATACTATAACTAAATCTTTTTTCATATCAAACTCTCCTACCTTCTTTTATACATCTGCTCTTCATTTGTATATTTATTGGATTTCTAGTCATAAAGCTCTAAATTCAGTTATCTTAAAAATCCATATATAATTGTTGCTACAATAGCCATAGATCCACCGACAATAGATTCATATGGAATTAACTTCATACGCTCATTAATATTCATCTTTACAGAATCTGCCGTCGCGTGGAAGAAATTACCGTGCGGCAAGTGATCTATAACTGTTGCTCCAGTGTGAACCATTATTGCTGCACTCAATGGCGCTACTCCCATAGATAATATTGCTTTTCCAAAAGTACCTGCTGCTACGATTGATCCTGTTGATGTTGATGCAGTAGCTCCTGCCATTAATATACCTGATATTGGTGCTAAGAATACTCCTGAAATACCTGCTGATTGAATACATTGTACTACTACTTGGCTCAAGTTAGATTTAGAAATAATACCTGCTATTGCTCCTGCTCCTATTAATATTATTGCAGTCCCTGTCATTTTATTTAAGCCTGAAGTTGTATAATCAATAACTTTATTAAATTGTCCCATTGCCAATAATCCTATTAATCCTGCAACAGGCAGTATAATCATAGAGTCAATTTTAATTGATGCTAAAAATTTTATATGCAGTATACTTCCAATAGGGTTAAGTGATAACAATATAATTGCTACAATCGGTGCCACCATTGCTCTAGCAAAGCTTGGCTTTATCTTAGTAGTTGTTACAGCAACTTCCGATTCTTTAATTAGTTCCCCTTTTTGCTTATCAATGTAGCAACAAAATACGTAACTATTAATCCTACTATTGCTGGTAAAAGCCCATTTATCATTACTTGCGCTAAATCTAAGTCGAATCCTTTTGCTACTGCAATCGTATTTGGATTAGGTGAAATTATGTTTCCAGCCTTACCGCCGCCTATCATAGCTAAAAGTATTGATGATTTTGTAAGTCCAACTCTTCTTGCTACAGATAGTGCTATCGGAGCAACTATAATAACTGAAACCGCAATGAATACTCCTACGGCAGTAATAACCATAGTTGCTAAAGCTATTGCTAAAAGTGCCTTTTGTTCACCTAGTTTTTCTACTATAGTTTCTGCAATTTTTTCTGCTGCACCAGACTCAATTAGAATTCCTGCTAATATACCTGCCGCTAATACACGTACTACTGCTCCCATTACACTATTAGTACCGTCAATAACTATTTGCGTTGTTTGAGCTAAGCTAGCTCCACCTACTACTCCACCTATAATAGCTCCACCAAAAAGAGCATATACAGGGTTTACCTTTCTGAAAATTAATAGTATAGCAATTGCTAATCCCAATATTGCTCCACTCCAATGAATAACTGCCATTATGTTTCCTCCTTAGTAAATTAAACTTTTAATCTAATAATTAACGTTAACGTTTTCTTAATATAATAATAGTGTATTTATACTAAGTTTTATATTGATTATGTAACGATTTTTTTTGTGTATTTGCATAAAATATGTAGAAAGCATAAACTGACGGACACCAAATGGTCATTCATCTGGCATCCGTCAGTTATTTATAACTTAAATTTTATTGTTATGTTAAGATTCCCATCAAAGAGCTCTGCAGAAATTTTATGTCCCATTTGTTCAAGTAACTGCTTTGATATAGCAAGTCCAAGACCAGTATTATTTCCGTTTCTTGTACGATCCACTGTAAAAAATCGTTCAAATAGATGTGACGCATCTTCTACACTTAAATTGGATGCATCATTTTTAAAGACTATAATAATAAAGTTATCTTGCTGCTTTAGAGATATAAATACACTTTTTTCTCCATACTTTATCATATTTTGTATTAGATTTGAAAACACTCGTCTTATTGCATTTTCGTCTGCAATAACCATTGCCACTTTTTGATCTATGTCAATAGCTGGCTCTATTCCTTTATTTATGAAATCATTGTAAAAGGAAGCTATTATATCGCAAAGTATGTTGGGTAAGCTCAGTGATTTAAACTCAAATTTATATTCTTTCGCCTCAAGTCTAGATAGATCATAAAAGCTGGTTATTAAAGTTTGAAGAGACTTTGTTCTATTCTTTATTATATTCATATATTCTTTTTTCTCATCAATCGTCAAACTGTCATCCTCAATAAGTTGAATGTATCCCATTATTGATGTAAGTGGAGTTCTAAGATCATGCGACATATTTGCAATAGCCTGCCTAAGCTCTAAGTCTATTTTTTTATATTCAGTTTCTGTTTTTCTTTTTTCCTCTAAAGATTTATTTATCTCTAAAACTAACCTTTCCAGATTCTTATCTCTTAATGAAAGAAGTACCTTTGAATTAGTTTTGATGCTGTTAATTTTATTTAGCTGACATGTTATATTTCTAATTTCTTTATGCAATAGCACATAAAGGGTGACAATTATGATTATCATTCCTGTAAGAAAAATAAATGTTAATACTTCTATATTTATCACCCCTTTCTTTCTACTTGACTTCCTTCTTTCTAAAGTATGCTATACTAAAAATTAAGAATACAATAGTATATATACATCCTATAATAGCTGCAGAAGTGAGATCTTGCTTTGATACTATACTTCCACCTAATTTGCTTAATTGGACTGTAATTAAGTGATCATATACATACTTGAATTTATGCGAAACAAGAAATGCCAATAATTTTACAATTTGTGATGTCATTAAAAATACTCCAGCATATACAAAGGCACATATGGTGCTGTTACTAATAATAACATTGAGAAAAACTCCTACTGCTATAGCTGCTATCCAAAGTGGTAGTGCTGCTGCTAATCTTGCAATGTGATCTAAAAATATCCCGTGGAACCCATTTCCAAGACCTAATAATACTGCTGCACTTCCATAAAATATAGTTAACATAATAATGGCTGCTATAAAAGAGAGAATAACTGTAACAATAAACTTTGATAGAATCAATTTGTTCCTTGGAAGCCCAAAAGTTATAACGTTTTTCAAAGTTTTATTTTTATACTCTTCAGCTATAACCATCTCAATAGTACCTGCCACCAAAAATACAGGTATAAAAACCATATGATTACTAATCTGTATTATCGTACTTAAATTTATACTAGGTATATGGTTTACATTAAGTATAATAACAATGGTTAATAACAAAGCTGATATTATTCCTGTGTAAACCCAGAAGTATGCTCTGTTAAAGTTTCTGTAAAGTTCAGCTTTTATATAATTAATCATGTTTATTACCCCCAACCAAATTGATAAAATAGTCCTCCAATTGTGAACCCATTTGGCATATGGAGTATAACATAATTCCATTATTAACAATGGCCATTGATATAAGTTCAGGTTTATCTACTTTCTCATATAATCTTATTTCGTTATCACCAAGCACTTCATAATTGCTGCATTTAAGCTGGTTTTCTATCAAAGCTACTGCTTTTTCAGTGTTGTTTACTTTAATTGATAAATAGTTTTTGCATTTCTCTTTTAAATCTGCTGCTGATATTTGCTCTATAAATTCACCTTTATGAATAAATCCATAGGTAGTTGCCAGTTGACTTAGCTCACTTAATATATGGCTTGATATTATAATTGTGGTATTTCTTTCTCTGTTTAACTTTAGTAAAATATCTCTTACTTCTACTATTCCTGTAGGGTCAAGTCCATTTATAGGTTCATCTAAAATTAGCAAATCGGGACTTGCCATGATAGCTAGAGCCAAACCAAGGCGCTGTTTCATTCCAAGGGAAAAGTTTTTAAACTTTTTCTTTTCAGTGTTCAAAAGCCCGACAATTTCCAGTGCATGATTAGCAGCTTCATTTTCTACAATTCCTCTTTGGATTCCATAATACTCAAGGTTTTTTCTTGCAGATAAATACGGGAAAAAGTCTGGTGTCTCAATAATACATCCCGTTCTCATTCTAGCTTTGCTTAACCCCGCCTCTGATGTTTCGTCAAAGATTTGAATTTCTCCTTTCGTTGGCATTGTAAGTCCAGTTATCATTCTGAGTAAAGTAGTTTTTCCTGCACCATTTTTACCAACAAGGCCATATATCTCTCCCTGCTTTATCTCCATATTTACATTATTTACTGCAGCATAACTGCGATATTTTTTAGTTAAATTTTTAGTTTTCAGTACAGTTGCGTTCAACTAGTATCCCCTCCTTCTTTGTATACTTACATATTAGAATAAAATATACAAGAAAGCCTAAATAAACACTTAAGAAAGTATTAAGTTTTATCACTCATCTTAAATCCAATGCCCCATACTGTATGTATGTACTCTGTCTCTGGATCAACTTTAGCTATTTTTGATCGAATGTTACTTACATGAACATTAACTGTATTATCATCACCTAAAAAATCGGCGTTCCAAGCATGCTCGAATAAATTTGCCTTTGTAAAGACCTTGCTTGGATAAGACATTAGAATTTGAAGTATGGAAAATTCTCTCGCAGTTAGTGAAATAGGCTGACCATCAACTGAGACTTCCAGAGTTTCTGTATCTAAAGTTAAATTTTTATGTACTAAAACATTAGCTTTTCCATTATTATTTGAAAATACCATATAACGTCTTAATTGTGCTTCAACCCTCGCTAAAACCTCATAGGCATCAAAAGGCTTTGATACAAAATCATCTGCTCCTAGTTTTAACACATCTATCTTTATTTCCTGTCCAGGTTTTGCAGATATAACTATAATTGGCACTGTATTAATTTTTCTTATATACTCTATAAGTTCTTCCCCTGTTGCTCCAGGCAGCATTAAGTCTAGTAAAACCAACTGAAAATTATAGTTCTCAAGACACATCTTAGCTTCTGAACCTGAATAAGCACATCTAATATTGTAACCATTTTTACTTAGTATTTTATGCAGTAGATTGTTTATATCCGAATCATCTTCCACAATTAATATATTTATATTATCTTTCATACTTAAATCTCCCCCCAGATAGATTATAAACAAAATCTATCAAAGTTTTCCACTTTTGTAGAGTTAATATGCTTTCTTAATACAATAACTGCTCTCCCATTATACAGTATTCTCGCTTTTTATGCTTACTGTTGTAATATTAGATAGATTTTTTCTCCTGTAGATACTAAGTATTAGACCTATTGCCGCCATCTGTGTTATTGCACGTGTTCCTCCATAGCTTATAAAAGGCAGACTCACTGATATTATAGGTGCAAGTCCTAATATCATGAGTATATTCCATACAAATTCTAATGCAAAAATGCACATAAACCCCTGTATAATAAGGCTTCCGAACTTATCTTTAACTTTTTTCGCTGCTATAAACATACGTACTATAAATATAAAAGCCAGCATTATGACAATGATTCCTGCTATCCATCCAAAGGTATAAATTATATATGTAAGTATAAAATCATTTTGAACCTCTGGAATAGTTTTCTGTGGAAAGGTAAATCCATGCCCAAACCAGGTTACTGATTTTAAAAGCTTTGCAATTTGAAAATTAACATATCCTGCCCCTAAAGGATCTTGTTCTGGATGTAAAAAACTAAAAATAGCCTGTGTACGGTATGGCTCTGAAACAAGATAATAAATTCCACCTGTAATAAGTATTCCTATTGCAGAAATAATGTATCTCAACTTTGATTTTGTTGCAATCATAAGTGTTAAAAATAACATCATATAAATCACTTCAGCTATTCTTACTCTTAAGGCTGAATATAATACAAGTGGTACAAAGGCCATAGCAAATCCCTGTATAACTTGCTTTGTATTGTTCCAATCTAGCTCCTTTAATATTTTAGAAAGAGCAACAGCATAAAAAAATAGACTTACCTCTATGATATCAATGCCGATAACTCCTATATGAATCCAGTTTTTTCTGCCATTAACGTAATCCCCCATAAACATTTGTAAAACCAATATTGCTGTGACTACAATGTAAATTTTCTTGGAATACTTCTCTAATATTCTATAGTCGAAAAAGTACAATGCAGAAATTATGCAGTAACCCAATATATTAAATACTGTATTTTTGTAAAAAATGGTCATATTCGGAGATATTCCATTAGCCACAATAAAATAAATCGAAAACATTCCTATAAATGAAAGTGCAACTGTTAAGAGAATAATTCCCCTCTCTGGAGCTGCTTTATGGCTCTCGTTTAGCTGTCTTCCTATAAATTCTGCATCTCCCATCTCTAGAAGAACTCTTTCCACCAACTCACTCTCTTCTATTCCCTCTTTTCGTTGCTCTTCCAATTTTTCTTCAAAGTGATCTAATAATTCTGCCTTTATCTCATTATGTGCCTGTTTATATCTAACATGACTGCAAATTTCATTGATATATGCATCTATTTTAGAGTTATTTATCCCCATACAAATCCCTCCCAAATTACTTTATCTACCGCAGAGCGAAACACTTTCCATTCTTCCTGTTTTTCTTTCATGTACTCTCTTCCAGCTTTAGTGATTCTGTAGTACTTTCTTTTTCTGCTACCATCAGTTTCTGTCCAGTAACTCTCCACCATTCCCTCTCCCTCTAGAGAATGGAGTATGGGATATAAGGTTCCTTCCTTAAAAGTAAATACTCCCTCAGATTTTAATTCTATTTCTTTTATCATTTCGTAGCCATACATAGTTTTTCTGTCCAGAAGTGTTAGAATTAAAATCACAGTACTCCCTTTCATAAGTTCTTTATTTATTGTCATATTGTCACCTCCAATTACAATGCATAGTAAATCTATGCATTGAATATCTATATATAAATATACACTTATTTCCTATTTATTTCAACCTTTACTTATTTGATGATAATTTATATACTTAGAAAAAATTAGAGCTAACCTAATGATTAACTCTCCTGCTATTAAAAGGGTATCCAATTTATGCAACTTTATTTTTTCATCTTATCACTTATAAATTTATTATATTGGTTTAGTGCTGCATTTAGTATTTTACTAGCTGTAACTACTTCTGAATCCACTAAGTTACCTTCTTTTAGTTCTATTAATTGTTCTAAGCTTTCTCTTAATGTATTTACGTCTTTTAGTAAATCTTCTAACTCTGACATTTAAAACACCTCCAAACAATAGCTTTACCGTCTGTGGTCTAAATTAATCATTTATTAGCAATACAAATTTTAATTTATATATTCTTAATATAGCTTGTATAGATATTTAACAATTCTTGCTTGCTTTCTTAATAAAAAAATAGCACCAGTATTTCACCAGTGCTTAAATCAATAAATTTAACTTTTAAAGGAATTATTAAGAATAACTTTTCTAATTCTTAATAACTTAGGATAAAATTATTGTAAACTGCAAATATTACGAAATCATGTCTTGTTTGTTAAGTAACTGTTTCTAATTTATTACATTTAAATAAGTTCCTGAATTTAACCTCGTACTTTATGAAAAACATCCTTCATCTGTCTATTTATACTTTCAATATCAAATATATATTCATAATGTTGTTTATCTGCCCATTCTTTTAATTTTTGATGCTCTGGGTGACTTTTATCATTAACAGACTCTAAGAACTGTTCATATGCAAATATTCCACCTATATCTTCAGGCGGACATGCTCCTTCTCCTTCTATACAAACAGGATAATTATTTTCATAATCCTCTAGTACCTCTTCTAAGATTATATTGTGTTTCCAGTAGTCACCAAAGTCATATACGTATTCAATGTTTTTGTAATTACTTAAATACTTATCTATTTTTATATCGCTACTTAATTTAGGAGTAATCTCTAGCATTTTTGCAACATACCCATAAGGGTCATTTTTCTTTGTCAATTTCTTTTTAGAATAGAACTCATATTCAACAATGGTCTTTTCATCTCCCGTAACTCTGAGTTTTTCTTCAATAATATTAAAATCATATAAGTAATTGTCTCTCCAACCCATAGAAATTTGAATTATATCGTGCAATCTTTTAAAGGTTATTTCTGCCGGAACAATTATTCTTCTCCATATTAATAGTTCAGTATCTTTTAGAGATATCTTTATTTTATACGCTCTCATCTTGCACCTCAGCCTTTTATTTATAAATTTAACAGTTGCTATGAATCAATTAATTTGATATTGCTGCTCTTTAGCTTATTATATCAAAACTTATAAATTAATTGCTATTACCTCATAAAAGAATTTCTTATTCGTTAGTTTCCTTATAATAAAAATCAGCCTAAAAGTTAAATTCTTAGGCTGATTTTTATATTATTCTATTTTATATAATTTACTGTATTTTCTTTTCTTGCAGGTGCATTAGCCGAACGGAACTTTTTATATCCAAGAGCTACTGAGTGTATTTGTTTAAAGCCCTCTGGTATTCCAAGTTCCTTAACAAATTCCTTACCTTCTTCACTATTTAACAGATAAGCAATAAATCCAACCCAACAAGTTCCAATATCTAAGGATTCTGCTGCTATAAGCATATTTTCTACTGCTGCTGCACAATCAACTGAAGCATAGTTATTACTTTCATCACCAGATACTAATATTACTGTTGGTGCATTATAAAACACATGAAATTTTTCATTTTCACCATATTTTTTAACATATTCATTATCTGATTTTTTTGCAATTTCTTTAAATCCGTCACTTAGTCTATCAATAAGATCCTTATTTTGCACTACAGTAAAATGCCATGGCTGCTTATTTGTAGCACTTGGTGCATAAATACCTGCATCTATTATAGCCTTTAATTCCTCATCTTTAATCTGTTCTGGTAGATAACCTCTTGTGCTTCTTCTATTTCTTATACTTTTTAGAGTTTCATTCATGTTAAAATCCTCCTGTTATTGCTTTTTTCATTATCCATTTTAGTTACAATTATACTATTATACCTATCAAATGCAAGTACGCACTTTTAAAATATATAGTTACAAAAATAATACTGATACATAAATAATAGCTTCCTATTTTAAATCCTTCACAGAGGACTTTTTTATTCTTACTAAAAAAAGACCTAAGCTCAAATTAAAATAATTTGATACTTAGATCTTCAATATTTAATTTATAACAACTTTATATGTTTAAATCTTAAACTTTGAAATCTCACTATCCAATTCATCAGAAATTTTCATTAACTCTTTTGTAATATTACTTACTTCTATCATTACAGCAAGCTGTTCTTCTGTTGAGGCCGATATTTCTTCTGTAGAAGCTGAAGTTTGCTCTGCTCCAGCTGCAATTCCCTCAATCACATCTAGAATTTCATTTTTTCTATTACCTACAGCTTCATTCATTTCTTCTATTTGATAGATACTATTTAATAGTCCATTAATTGAGTTATTAATTTCATTAAAGGACCTTTCTGTAATTCTTACTGATTCTGTTTGCTTATCAATAATCATTTTTGATTTGTTCATTTCCTCAACAGCATTTTGAGTTTGACTCTGTACTTTAACAATTAATTCTCTAATACTGCTAGTAGAATCAGTTGATTGCTCTGCAAGCTTTCTTATTTCTTCTGCTACAACTGCAAAACCTCTTCCTGCTTCACCAGCTCTTGCCGCTTCTATTGATGCATTTAGTGCTAATAGGTTAGTTTGGCTTGCTATACTATTTATCGTTTCTATAATTGTATCTATTTCTCTTGAACTACTGTCTATCTCATCAATTGCTTTCTTTACGTTAGCTGATGATTCATTGCTTTCCTGAGTTATAGTTATAAGATTTTTAACTACTGTAGTACCATATTCATTTACACTTTGAGTATTATTACATAAGTCTACCACCTTGCCAACTGAAGCAGTAACTGTTTCCACAGCTTCAGATAATTTTGCTGCTTTTTCTGCTCCTATTGATGAATTTTCTGCTTGCTCAGTAGTAACATGTGCTATTTGTTCTATAGTCTTAGAAATCTCTTCTGATGATCTTACTGTTTCCTTATTTGTATCTTCTAGGCTTTGTGATTTATCTTTAACCTTTTTAGTTATATTTTGAGCACTATAAATTAAGCTACTCAACTCTTCTATCATTTTATTAAATTCTTTTGCTAAAACTCCTATTTCATCATTTGATTTTATATTTGTTCTTACAGATAAGTCTCCTTGTCCCATTTTTTCAATATCTTTTAAAAGTATTTTTATATCTTTAGTTATCCTTCCAGTGATAAATCCTCCGACCACTATTAATATCAATAAAATAGCTGCACCATATGCTATAGTATTAATAAGCATTGCATTAGAATTAGCCTTGCTCTCTTTATAATTAATTACACCTATAATTTCCCAATTTATTTTACTTAAAGTATTATAAATTGCATAGTTTTTAATATTATTATAAGTGTAAATTAATGTACCTTTCTTATTTTTCGATACCTCATCCTTTATTTCTTTAATAGGAATTTCCTTACCTATTAAATCCTTTTCTGGGTGAGCTACAACCATATTATTAGAATCCAGTATGGTGAAATACCCAGTGTCTCCAAGCTTTACACTTGAAAGAAAGTTTGAAATAGTATCTAACAGTATATCTAAGCCATATACTCCTACTACTTCATTATTGACAATTACTGGTTTTGCCACAGTAATTGCCATCTTTCCAGTAAAGGCATCTAAATATGGATCTGTCCATACAAGTGATTTTGCTTCTGCCGCTTTCTTATACCATGCTCTTGAAGTAGGATCATAGCCATCAGGCAGCTTTGTAGTTGCGTTAATAAAGGTCTTCTTATCTTTAGTTCCAAAATAAGCAGCTGATATATCAGAATTTGATTTTGTTATAGAAGTAAAATATTTCACCATATTTTGACCCTCTTCAGGGGTAGGATTATAATTTAAAATTCCACTATTGTCTATTAAATTCACAGTTCCTTCCATGTTGGTCATGAACTTATTTAATGTAAAGTCTACAGTTTGAATGACTTTATAGCTTTGATCCTGCAAGGACTTATCCATAATCAAATTAGTCCTTCTGTAATTAACAAAGCTTAATATAAATACTGCTGTTACTATAAGTACTGTAATAAAAATTAAAATCTTCTTTTGAATGGATAATCTCATTTCTTCCTCCTCCTTATATTTATAAAAATGTACTATGCAGCAATTAAGTCTCTCTATATATAAATCTTACAAAAATACATTGTATCTTTGCATTACAGAATACAGAAAAAATTTTGAATATTCGGATTAATTATGAATCTTGTCTATATTATAATTTATATTTATAGATTATTCCAGTTAAATATATCCTTCATTGATTATTTTTCAAGAAAGTTATTAGGATATTTTTATCTTTTAAGATTATATATATTAAATACATAACAAGTAATAGAGCCCAACTTGCATTAATCCATCTATAACATCACAATAAATGTTAAAGAAAAAAATAAAGAACAGGCAAAGAATTAATAAAAATTAGATTCTTTCCCTGTTCTTTATAAAGTTACTACTCACTTGTTATAGCATCTATCGTTCTTTGCATTTTACTGCTTAACTTTTCATCCTCTAATAACACCATTGATATTACATCCATTAGATACATAGCAGAAAATTGACTATTTATAAACCTTTTTTTATCTACAAACAATGTATTATAAACTATAAAATTTATATCTCCAAATTTGGCTATTGGACTATCCTCGAAACTAGTTATAGATACTATTCTCGCTCCATTATTTTTAGATATTCTTAATGAATTTACAACTTCTTCAGTCTCTCCTGAAATAGATATTCCTATAACTAGATCCTCCTCTGACACTATGGAACTATTTATTATCATCATGTGAGGATCTGAAATACTGTGTACGTTGAATCCCATACGAAGCAATCTCTGCATACTTTCTATGGCAGTCAAGCCGGAACTTCCTACTCCATATATATATATCTTTTTTGCCTTTTTTATTTCCTCTACTACTTTTAGTATTTGCTCCTTGCTAATTGATTGTTTAGTTCCCTCTATAACTTTATTATAATATGAGTACACCTCAGATAGTATCCCCTCTTCTTTGTCCTCTTGTTCATCTCTTTTAAGGGAGCTAAGTTTTATTTTCATATCTACAAAGCTATCACACTCTATTTTTTTGCAGAATCTAGTAATCGTTGCACCTGAAGTATTCGTTAACTTAGCCAAATCGGAAATATTTATATTATTAATTGTGTTGCTTTGCTGCAGCACATAGTCAGCTATATTCTTCTCTTTATCAGAAAAGGTATTGTATTTCTTCTGAATTTCTAGTAAAACATCCACTTATATCCCACCTTATACTAAATGTTATCCTTTATCTATAATACCATAATAAAAAAAGATACTCTAAAATTTTAAATCTTAGAGTATCTTCTTGATTATAACGCTTTTTGAACTTCTTCTGCAAATTTTTTAGTAATTAATTGAGGTCTCGTTATAGCTCCACCAACTACCACAGCATAAGCACCCATTTCCATTGCTTTTCTAGCTTTTTCTGGCAAATCAAAATTTCCTTCTGCTATTATTGGCTTTTGGCATGCTTTAATTAAACCTTCAAGTACTTCAAAATTATTCTTTCCCTTTGATTGATCGGTGTATCCCACTAAAGTAGTCCCAATATAGTCAAACCCTAATTTTTCAGCTCTTACTCCTTCTTCTACTGTAGAAATATCAGCCATAAACTTTTGATTAGGATATAATTTTTTTAAAGATCTTAAAAATTCTATATCTTGGTCAAATGTAGCATCTACCGCCAAAATTTCTACTCCTGCTTCAACTAAAGCTTGAACTTCTACCATAGTTGGTGTAATATATGAAACCATATCTGGGTAACTCTTTTTTATAATACCTATAATAGGTAAATCAACCTCTTTCTTAATTGCCTCTATATCTTCAACAGTATTAGCACGGATAGCAACAGCTCCACCTTGCTTTGCTGCTAAAGCCATCTTACTCATTATAAATGAACTATGCAATGGTTCATTCTCTAATGCTTGGCATGATACTACTAATCCTCTCTCCATAAAATCCTCCATATTGTTAATCTAAATTTTGTCACTTTGGTGTTACTTCATAATATTTTTTATTCAGCTCCAATTATATCATTAATGCTTTGCTTAATTGGATCAGCCATAGCACCAAAAATCGCCTGTACTCCGCCCTGGACCTCCAAAACTGCTGTAGCTCCTAAGGCTTTTATAGTACTCTTATCAACTTTACTTACATCTTTAACAGAAACTCTTAATCTAGTAATACAAGCATCTACATCATTGATATTTTCTTGCCCGCCTAAAGCAGCTAATACTTGTACAGCAGTTTCTTTTAAGGAATCTTTTGTAATAACCTTTACTTCTTCACCCTCAATTTCACGCCCTGGGGTCATAACATTAAATTTAGTTATTAAGAATCTAAATGAAAAATAATATAAACAAGCCCATACCAAACCAACTGGTATCACATATATCCAATTTGTTTTTGCATTTCCTTGTAAAATACCAAATAGAGTAAAATCTATGACTCCACCGGAGAATGTATTTCCTATAGAAATGTGCAGTAAATCAGCTATTAAGAATGATAGCCCATCAAATACAGCATGTACTACATATAACCACGGTGCAACGAATAAAAACATAAATTCAATTGGTTCAGTTATACCAGTAATAAATGAAGTTAATGCAGCACTTAAGAATAGTCCACTAACTAAATGTCTCTTTTCTTTTGGCACACAGTGATACATTGCTAAGCATGCAGCTGGTAACCCAAACATCATTGTATCAAAACGTCCTGCGAAGAAACGAGTTCCGTGATGGAATAACCCAACATGATTAGGATCTGCTAATTGAGCAAAAAAGATATTCTGAGCTCCAACTACAGTTTTTCCAGCTACAGTTGCAACTCCACCTAATTCAGTCATCCAAAACAATGGATAAATCATGTGGTGTAACCCAACTGCACCAGTTAATCTTAATAAGAACCCATATAGGAATGTTCCAAAAACCCCTAGATCAGCAATTGCTTTTCCTGCACTTGTTAGCCATCCCTGGAATGTAGGCCATGTTAAAAAGAAAATTGCACCAACTCCAATTGCGGCAAAAGAAGATACTATAGGTACAAATCTTGAACCGCCAAAGAACCCCAAAACTGCTGGTAATTGAATGTTATGATACTTATTATGCAAGTATGAAACAACACATCCAATAGCAATCGCTCCGACAACTCCAGTATCAATTGATTTAACTTGTAAATGAAAAACCCCAATCATAGCTTTTATAGATGCATTCATTACTAAAAAAGCAACAGCAGCAGCCAGACCAGCGGTACCTTTGTCTTTTCTTGCCAATCCAACAGCTAAACCAATACACATAATAAGTGCTAAATTACCAAAAACAACACTTCCAGCTTCCGCCATAATCGCAAATAGCCCCTGCAGCCAAGCAACATTTAAAAGTGGATATGCTCTAATAGTATTTGGATTAGATAAGGCTCCGCCTATCCCTAATAACAAACCTGCAGCAGGTAGTATTGCTATAGGCAGCATAAAGGATTTCCCGATTTTTTGTAGATTTTTAAACATTTCCATCCCCCTTTGTGTGCGAAATTTATTTTCATTATTTTTAATAAATTAAAAAAATATTTCATTATGCGTATATAATATCATATGAAAATAATTTTATCAATATGCCTAATAAAGAAATTTTTTTTCAACATAAAAATTCTATATAACTAAGTTCAATAATACCCTAAATTCACTAAATAAGTCTGATAAGTTCCAAACTATGTAGTTATTTTAATAAAAATGATATAATAAAAATCAATACAACACCAAATAGAGATTTCTAAGGATGTGAAAACATGGGGAAAATAGAAGAGATAGACGGACTAGTTTGCTTGAGCGATTTAGATGACACTATTTCTATAGAACTTAGATATGCTAGCGAAAACAATTTCACTGGTAAAAAAATATATCCTATAGACATATGCGTACTTAGAAAGCAAACCGCAGAAAAGTTAATTAAGGTAAATAAAGAACTAAAGAAGGATGGCTATAGGATAAAAGTATGGGATGCCTATAGGCCTGTTTATGTACAACATATATTTTGGGACATACTGCCAGACAATAGGTTTGTAGCTAATCCTGCAAAGTCTGGTTCTAAGCATAGTTATGGTGCTGCAGTAGATGTAACTTTAATAACAAATGAAGGTAAAGAACTTATAATGCCTTCCTCCTTTGATGATTTTTCTATAAAGGCAAGAAGAGACAATCCTAATATGGAGGAAGAAGCAAGAAAAAATTTAAATTATTTAACAGAAACAATGTGCAAATTTGGCTTCGACTATATAGATTCTGAATGGTGGCATTATATAGATGCAGAATGGAGAAAGTATGCCATTTTAGATGTACAGCTAGATAAATTTATATAAGAGGAGTGATTGTAATGCTAAATAGTCAATTAAACAATCTTTTAAGAGAAGTTAACTCTAAATATAGTTTAGTAATAAAAAACTATAAAACTGGTGAAATTTATAATGTAAACTCTAGTGCAAAGGTACCCTCCGCTTCTATAATAAAGTTATTTATACTTGAAATGACCTTTCACTTGGCAGCAAAGAAAGAGTTAGACTTAGAGGAAAAGATTATCATAAATGACGAGGAAAAAGTTCCTTTCAGCATAGTATCTGTACTCCAATCTATAAAATCTTATAGTATTAAAGACTTGCTAACCTTAATGACAATTCAAAGCGACAACACAGCTACAAATGTGCTCATAGATAAGCTTGGAATAGAAAATATAAATAATTTCATAAAAGAACATGGATATAAGAACACAGTACTTGAAAGAAAAATGATGGATTTTGAATCTGCTAAAAGAGGAAAAGAAAATTATACTTGTGCTGAGGATGTTGCTTTGCTTTTCGATAAGCTTTATCATAGTGAACTTGTAAATAAAGAGTATGACAATATTATACTTCAAATATTAAAACTTCAATTAGACAATGCTATGATGAGAATGTACTTGCCAGATGAACTTGAGATAGCTCATAAAACAGGCGATATAAGTTGTGTAAAACATGATACCGGTATTGTATATAATGATAAAATTGGAGATTATATTTTTGTCATGCTTACATATGAAGCTGAAAGTGACAGTTATGCACGAGGACTTATAGCTAATACTTCTAGGGCTGTTTATGAATACTTTTTAATGAAAAGTGATATCGATAACTTTTTTAATAAGTAATTAATATAGGGATATTAAACCAAAAGTTATTTTATCTATATGAAAAGGGGGATTAAAAAATATGAAAATAAAAGATATACAGATTGGACACATATCTGTTCCACTAGCCAGACCTTTTAAAACTGCCCTTAGAACTGTGCACAGTGTAGAGGATGTAATAGTTAAAATAATTACCGATACTGGTAATATAGGTTATGGTGAAGCACCTCCAACAGGTGTTATAACTGGGGATACTAAAGGTGCTATAATAGCAGCTATTGAAGACCATATAAAAAAATCAATAATTGGTATGGATATTGAAAATTTTGAAGAAATAATGATTAAACTTGATAAATGTATAGTGAAAAATACTAGTGCTAAGGCTGCAGTGGACATAGCACTATATGATTTATATGGGCAATTATACAAGGCTCCTTTATATAAACTTTTAGGTGGTTATAGAAAAGAAATTATAACAGACATAACCATAAGTGTTAACTCTCCTGAAGAAATGGCTTTAGACAGTATAGATGCTATAAAGCATGGTTATAAAACCTTAAAAATAAAAGTTGGTGTAGACTCTGATATGGACATAAAAAGAATGAAAGCTATAAGAGAAGCGATAGGCTATGATGTAGATCTTAGAATAGATGCTAATCAAGGTTGGAAGCCCAAAGAAGCAGTTTATACCTTAAGAATGATGGAAGATGCAGGACTTAATATAGAATTTGTAGAACAGCCTGTAGAAGCTCACGATATTGATGGACTAAAATTTGTAACAGACAATGTATCTATTCCCGTTATGGCAGATGAAAGCGTATTTTCACCAAAAGATGCAGTAAAAATAATGCAGCTGAGAGCTGCAGATCTTGTTAACATTAAACTTATGAAAACTGGTGGGCTACATAATGCTCTAAAGATATGCTCTATGGCAGAAGTATATGGAATGGAGTGTATGATAGGCTGTATGCTTGAAGCAAAAGTTAGCGTTACTGCAGCAGTACATTTAGCAGCAGCTAAAAGTATTATAACTAAAATAGATTTAGACGGACCTGTTTTATGCAGCGAAGATCCTGTAGATGGCGGTGCTATTTTTGAGGATTATAAAATAAGTTTGCTTGATGAACCAGGCCTTGGAATAAAAAACATTCGTGGCTTAAAATAGATTTTTAGAGCCATTTTAGTAGTAAACTTACTGCTAAAATGGCTCTTTATTTATAATCTAGTCTATTGGTTTTGAATTAACAAATTCTTTAGCTAATTCATCTAAATTCCCAGTTAGTTTTTCATCATACATTTTTATTACAACTTTACAATAAAATCCATCTTCTTTCCAAACATAATTTTGTAATTTTACTGGTTCATTTTTTGTTTCTCCATAAGAATATTCATATTTAAAAACTTCCTTGTTACTAATATTTAATATCTTCGCTTTTTCTTGCTTAATTTTACCATCTTGTAGTATTTTGCCATTCTCATCTTTAACTTCAACATATCCATTTTTCTTTATGTCTTCATAATCTTTTAACTTTTTAGCTTGCACAAATGTTATAAAGTAACCGTTGTGGTAATTATAATTTGCACCGATTTCATGTTTATCCTCTTTATTTGCATTATCAGAACCTTCCAAAGTTATTGCTGATAAATGCTCTATATTTATAGATTTATTAACCTTTAATAGTATCTTAGGATTAAATCCCAAACGTTCCTTAGCTATTCTTAAATCTTCCTTGTCATAAATATCAAATCCACCACCAGGTATATCCATACAATACTTTACATTTTTTACATCTTGAACGTATTTTATTGAGGCTGCAACTTTTGCTACATCATCTGTAGAAATATTCATAGTATTCGTGGAGCCTTTGCTGTCTTGTAAATCTTCCTTATATTCTATGCTATACCATAATCCTTCATCTTGCCATGCAAAAAACTTACTTGTTTCCTGATAACCTTTAGAAAATGTACTTTTTATAGTTATATTGGATCCATTTATTCCTGCCAAATTCATTGGTTCTTTGGTGATTTCACATTTTTTTCCATATCTATCTTTATTTTTCTGTTCCATTTCTTTCTTTAAAACTTCTTCCATATTTTCTTTTGAAACTTGGAATTGAAATAACTTACCCTCTCCTTCATGTACCATTTCATAAAACTCTATCTTGAAAACATTATCTTTATCTGAAACTTTTATAACATCAAAACCAATGCCCTCCATGTAATTTTGGGGAATAAAGTCCGGTACTTTGAGCTTAAACCCTGCACTTTCCTCAGCCCTCTTTAAACCAAGATACATTTTTACTTGTGAATCAATAAGAACTTTGCTTTCCTGCTTTTTTGCTAAGTTATTATTACTAACTGCCGCAGCAATATTATCTGTTTTCATACTTTTAGCATTCACAGCACCGGTAAGTACAACTCCAGAAGCTACTACGCAACATGCTATGGCAGCAGCTGACATTCTATATGAACCTTTTTTAAAATTCTTTATCATCTCAATCCTCCTTATAATTTGATTTTTTGTTTCAAAGAAAATTGCTAATTGTGGAACTTTATTATTATTTGAAACCATCTTTGAAAAATTAATTAATGCCATTCCATATTCTTCAGCCTCTTCTTCCCCAATAGTTTCAAGTACATAAGCATCACAGGCACATTCTCTCTGAAGCTTCATTTTCCTCATACAAAACCATATTATAGGATTGAACCAGTGCATTATAACAGCAAGTACAGCAAGAGAATTATAAACCAAATCTTTTCTTTTATAGTGAATTAATTCATGTAAAAGCACATGATATAGTTGCTTATATTCACTTTTACCACATATGCATCGTGGTATATAAATTTTAGGTTTAAAAACCCCTAATATACATGGACTTTTAAAGCTGTCACAAACATAAACAGGTATGTTTACATTTATATTTACTTTCTTTTTACACTGTTCTAATAACTGCATAAACTTTAAATCTTTGAGTTCTTCTAAGTTTAAAATTTTTCTTTTAAATCTCTTATCAATTATAAATAAAAATATCGCTGCACTAATAACTCCAGCTAACCATATGCAGGATGCTATGTTCAAAGTATTATTAACTACATATTCTTTGGTTAATTTTTCTTGATTACCTTCTATTCTTTCTGAAGATTTTCCTAGTGGTACTATTTGATTCTTAGATTTATAGTTCCAGTAGTCTTTACCTTCTCTTAAGAAATCAGATGTATTGTAAGCCATATTCTGTAGTGTACTTTTGTTTTGAATCTCATAACTACTTTGATATTTTTCATGTAATAAATTAAACAAGCTTAAATTGCTCTGAAATTGTAAAGGTATTATTAGTTTTATGACAATTATAATCCACAAAGCATGTTGAAGTCTTACTCCAATATATTTACTAAATAATTTTGAAATTAAAATTATAAGTAATGCTGCAATGCTTGCTGTTATAGAGGCATGAAGAACCCATAAAAAACTTGTGACTAAAATACCCATCTTTTATATCCTCCTATTTCTAGCTACAAAAACTTTACTTTTCTTTTTTCTTACTCTTAAGAATCTGTTCCAGCTCTTCAATTTCTTTTTCTGATAAAGACTCTGCTTCTAAAAATTTTGTAAAAAGCATACCTATAGCACCGTCATATACCTTTTCAAGAAAAGATTCATTTTCAGCTTTTACGCATTCATCTTCGGATATTAATGGATAATAATTATAGGTTCTTCCTACCTTTTCAAATCCTATTGCTTCTTTTTTTACAAGCCTTGTTATAAAAGTTTTTATTGTTTGTGTTGACCAATTCATTTTACCGCTTAATGAATTAATTATTTTTTCAGATGTTAAAGTCTTACTTTTCCATAGAAGTTTCATTACTTCCCACTCAGCTGCTGAGATTTTTGGCATTTCTTTCATACTCTTATTCCTCCATCTTCAGTTTACAAATGTAGACTTTCAATTTAAGGCTACATTTGTAAACTAAAATTATCAAGTTAGAATATATATTTGCCTTGTTCCAATAATTTAGTCTATTGACTTTGAGTTAACAAATCCTTTAGCTATTTCATCTGGATCTGTTGCTTGTCCACACATTGAAACTTTACAATAGAATCCACTTTCTTGCCAAATATACTCTTCAGACTTTGATTGTTTATTTAATTCTGATTCAAAGGAATCTTCATATTTAAAGACTTCCTTGTCACCAATCTTTAAAGGCTGAACTTTAATTTCTTTTTTGTTAACTTCGATATACCCATTTTTCTTTATACTTTCATAATCATGTAGATTTTTTCCTTGTGTAAATGTTAAGTATCCACCTTTTAAACTATAGAATGTATTTAACTCATAGTTAATCTTTTTATTTTCTATATCAGAATCTCCTGAAATACCTACTGCGGAACTGTTTATTTTTATATCATCATTTATAGTCAATGGTAGTTTGGGATTAAAGCCTAAAAGTTCTTTAGCTTTATTTAAATCCTCTTTATCATATATCATTAAAGTTGCAAGCTCTGTTGAAACCTCTCTTTCTATAGAGTAATTCACATTTTTCACAGCTTCAATATATTTTATTGAAGTTGCAACTTTTCCTACATCATCTGTAGATATATCTACAAATTTTTTTAAGTTTTCTCCTTCTCCTAATGCTTGACTGTATTTTATGCTATAGTACATTCCTTCATTTTGCCATACAAAAAACTTGCATATTTCATTGTAATTTCCAGGTAATGTACTTTTTATAGTGATGCTAGATCCATTTATTCCAGCTAAATTCATCGCTTCTTTACTAATTTCAACTTTTCCAGCTTTATTATCTTTACTTGTATTTGGAATTTCTACATCTTGCATCTGTTTATTTCTATTCTCTGCATCTTGCTTTAAAAATTCTTCCATATTTACTTTTGAAACATAAAATTCAAATGAATTGCCAGCTTTTTTACTTTCCTTGCTACTAAAAAACATTTGTAATGCATTATCTTTGTCAGAAACTTTTACTACATGAAAACTATCTGTTGGAGTGCAACTTTCTGGAAGAAAATCCGGCACCTTAAATTTAAACCCAAGAACTTCCTGTACTTTTTTCATGTCATGATAGCTTTTAAGTGTTGAATCAATTATAAACTTACTTTCCTGCTTTTTTACCGAATCCTTATTACTAGACACTGCAGCAATATTGTCTGCTTTCATACCTTTAGCATTTACAGCATTAGTAAGTACAATACCAGAGGCTACTATGCAGCATGCCACTGCAGCTGCTGACATTCTATATGAACCTTTTTTAAAATTCTTTATCATTTTTATTCTCCTTTTAATTTGGTTTTTTGTTTCAAAAAAAATCGCTAATTGTGATGCTTTATTAGTATTCGAAATCAATTTTGAAAAATTAATCAGTGTCATACCATACTCTTCAGCTTGTTCTTCTCCGATAATTTCAAGGACATAAGCATCACAGGCACATTCTCTATAAAGTTTCATTCTCTTTATACAAAACCATATAACAGGATTGAACCAATGCAACATAACAGCAAATATAGCAAGGGAATTATAAATCAAATCTCTTCTTTTATAATGAATTAATTCATGTAAAAGTATATGATATAGTTGCGTATAGTTATTTGTACTGCATACGCATTGAGGAATGTAAACCTTGGGTCTAAAAATTCCTAATATGCATGGACTTCTAAAACTATCACAAATATAAACAGGTATATCTTTGTTTATATTTATTTTCTCTTTACATTCATCCAGTAGCGCTACAATTTTTAAATCCGTAAGCTCCTTTAAATTTAAAATTTTTCTTTTAAATCTCCACTTAACTATTAATAAAAGTAAAGTTGTACTAAAAACTCCAACTAACCATATACAAGAAGCTATGTTCAAAACATGAGTGCTCATATTTTCTTTTGTTGCTTTTTCTTCCTTATAACTTATTTTTTCTGAAGATGAACCTATTGATGCTATTTGACTTTTTTGTTTATAATCCCAATAAGCTTTTCCTTCCCTTAAGAAATCAGATGTAACATAAGCCATATCCTCTATTACGCTTTTGTTTTTGATGTCTGAAATACTTTGATGCTTTTCATGTAATAAATTAAATAAGCTTAGATTACTTTGAAGCTCTAAAGGTACTATGAGTCTTATAATAACTATAATCCATAAAGCATGCTGAAATCTTACCCCAATATGCTTATTAAATAATTTTAAAATTAAAATTACTAATAATGCTGCAATACTTGCTGTCATGGAAACATGAAGAACCCATAAAAAAGTTCTGATTAAAGTATCCATATTAATATCCCCCTAATTTTAACTATAAAAACCTAATTTCACTTACCTTCCTTCTTGTTTTTAAGAAGCTGTTCCAATTCTTCAATTTCTTTTTCTGATAAGGACTCTTCCTCTAAAAATTTTGTAAATAACATACCTACAGCTCCATCATATACTTTTTGAAGAAAAGATTGGTTTTCAGCTTTTATGCATTCATCTTCAGATATTAGCGGATAATAATTATAGGTTCTACCTACTTTTTCAAATCCTATTGCTTCTTTTTTTAAAAGCCTAGTTATAAATGTTTTTACTGTCTGTGTTGACCAATTCATTTTACTTGTTAATGAATTAATTATTTTTTCAGATGTTAAATTCTTATTTTTCCAAAGAAGTTTCATTACTTCCCACTCAGCTGCTGAGATTTTTGGCATTTCTTTCATAGCTTATTCCTCCATTTTAAGTTTACAAATGTAGATCTACAATCACAGTCTACATTTGTAAACAATGATTGTCAAGTTAAAAAATGTATTTTTTTATTATCTCCTATATTTTTTTCTCATAATTTAAATAAAATTAATTGGTAAAATTCCATAAAAATCGTGATTTCTTTGCCCCAATGACTAACTTTAGAAATAGTTTTAGAGTGGATTTAAAGGAAACAGAAAACGAATATATGGTTGAGGCAGATTTACCTGGAATTAACAAAGAAGCTATTGATGTTGAATACGAAAATAATTATTTAACTATTAGTGCTAAAAGAGAAGAAACTATAGAAAATAAGGATAACAATAACTATGTAAGACGAGAGAGAAGTTATGGTGAATTTAAAAGAAGATTTTATATTGACAATGTAGATAAAGAAAAAATAGATGTTATAAAGCATGGTTATAAAACCTTAAAAATAAAAGTTGGTGTAGACTCTGATATGAATATCAAAAGAATGAAGACTACAAGATTAAGCTGCTTGATAAACCAGGACTTGGCATTACAGGTATAGAAGGATTAATCTGTAGATAGCAATAAACTATTAATTATTCTCGAAAAGAATAATTAATAGTTTAATCAGTCAACATAAAATACACGCTGAAACTTATACATCAGCGTGTATTTTTAATTGATTTCGCTGCTTTAAAACTTTAAAGTAAACTTATTACACAACTTAATACTATTTTTGAATATAAGCAGTATCAAATAAAGTCATACCTAGTGGTGATTTGTGAACACCTTTTACATAATCCTTAGAGCATCCAATGCTTACATAAAAGTAAATTGGTATTACAGGCATATCATTCATAAGTATATCTTCAGCTTCATGAAGCAGCTGCATTCTCTTTGCGCTATCTTTTTCTACCTTAGCAGCACTTACTTTTTTATCATATTCAGGATTGCTATAACCAGTATTGTTGTTTCCCCCATTTGTTACCCATATATCAAGGAAAGTCATAGGATCGCTATAATCAGCAATCCAACTGCCTCTTGCAGTTAGATACTCCTTATTTTTTCTTGTATTCATAAATACTTTCTTTTCTTGGTTTATTAGATCAACAGTTATTCCTAAATTTTTTCTCCACATGTCTTGAAGAGTTTCAGCTATATTCTTGTTATCCTCTGCAGTATTATATAAGTAGCTTAATTTTGGAAAGCCTTTTCCATCAGGATATCCAGCTTCAGCTAACAATTTTTTTGCTTCCACCACATCTGCTTCTGGTTTATAGTAATCTTTGTTTCTAAAGTCTTTACCAGATTTATCTTCATTAATTCCAGTACTTACAAAGGCAGTAGCAAGCTTTTGTCCACCCTTTGTTACATTCTGTACTATTTGCGTTCTATCAATAGCTAGCGCTAAAGCCTTTCTTACCTTTGGATTACTTAAGGCCTTAGCAGCCTCAGCACTTACTTCTTTTGCTTTAGGGGATACATTTAATGAAACATAACAAGTTCCAAGGTATGGATAAACTTTAGCAATACCTTCTTTTAAAAGATTTGGAGTTTCTTGAAGCGGTGGTGCCTCCATAAAATCTATTTGTCCAGCTCTAAAGGCTGAAAGAGCACTTGAGGCTTGTTCAAGTAATTTAAACTGCAATGAATCTAGTTTTATGGACTTTGCATTCCAGTAGTTATCATTCTTAACAAAGTTTATCGAATCCTTTAACTTCCATTCCTTCATTTTAAAAGGTCCATTGCATACAAAAGTATCTGCTTTATTTGACCATGCTTTTGGATCTTTTTCAACAATATCCTTTCTTACAGGTGAATAAGTCGGAAAAGCTGTAAGTGATAAAAAATAGCTTGTAGGGTATTCAAGCGTGACCTCTAATTTACTATCATTTATAACCTTTATCCCTAAATCTTCTGCCTTGACCTTTCCTTTATTGAAAGCCTCACCATTTTTTATGTAGAAAAGTTGATAGGCATATTCAGAAGCAATGTTAGGATCTAAGGCTCTTTGCCAAGCATATTTAAAATCTTCTGCTTTAACAGTTTTTCCATCAGACCATTTAGCATCTTTTCTTAAATTAAAAGTGTATTTTAATCCATCTGGTGAAACTTCCCACTTATCTGCAACTCCAGGCACAGGATTTTCCTTTTCATCTAGTCTTAATAATCCTTCAAAGGAGTTAGCTGCTACTGTTATTCCTTCAGTAGTATTAGTTAACCCTGGATCTAGAGTTTTCGGTTCTGCGCCAAGGTTATATCGTATGATTTGATCCTTTTTTGAATCATCACTATTTTTCCCCGCACAGCCTGTTAAAGCTGTCATAGTTATCATAACAGAAATAAGAATGGTACTAATCCTAATAAATTTAATCCTCACCAATTTCCCCCTCCTTTTTTATAAAAAAACTTGAAATATTTTTGATAAATTAACCTATAAAGGCATTTCATTCTTATTAAATTGTAACTAAAAAACAAGTTTTTTTCAATATGAAAAAAGAGATTTTTCAGAAATATGAAAGATTAACTTTTCAATATATCACTCTTTCAAAACATTACCAATCTAAAGATTATAATTTTTCCAATTCTATGTAACTGTAAAATAGGACTAATTTTACAATTACTCTGATTTTTCAAGCCTTATTAGCAGCATTGCTTAAGCAAAAGTTATGTATATCATGATAACATAATAAATTAGCTATATAGTTAAAATTTATTTGTAACTATATAGCTAATGTAAATTGAAATATTGTATATTCAATTATATATTGTAATTATAAAAATTCTTATCATAAAAATAATATGTAAAAGTAGAATGATCTCTCCTAGCCAAACTGCATATAGTGAAATTCCAAAAATAAATCACCCTTAAGCTATCATAGTGTTTTCGTAGTATTTATAAATAAGTTTGTCCAATTGTTGGCTTAGTTTAACTACTTTATCAGAACATAAACAATTTGCTTCTTCAGTTAGTTTATTTAATTCTCTTCTAAGTATTTCAATTTTTTCTTCCATTACTTACTTCATCCCCACACTTACAAATTTGCACAACATTAGAAATTATATTATAAAATTCTAAATAATTCAACAGGCTAAAGTGCTTTTTTAAAATTATTTAAGATAATATTTTCTAATAATGTCTATATAAACTTTCAATAAACATATTTCCCACAAAAATATGATCAATTATCTAAATTATAAATTTATTATTACAATTAAAGCTAAAAAATAATACTCTTTTTTGCTGATATAGCAACAATATTTTCAGTTGATATTTAGTATTTTGATGAAGCAGAAAGAAATAAAAATACATAACAAAGAGCATATGTAACCTCTCCTTACATATGCTCCCTTTATTTTAATCTCTAAGTTCATTTAAGTCAGGTTGTTCATCGAAAATCAGCTTTTCTCCATTGTTAATTGATATAAATGGTATTCCAACCTTTCCACTCTTCTTAACTTCCTCAAACTCAGGTCTGTTATCTCTGTACTTAAGATACATCTTTAAATTAAACATACTTTCAGTAATATCGACAAATGCAAACTTAATATCATTTTCAGAAAGAAACTCTTTCACAGGTTGACAATCTGGTCAATGCTTACTTCCAAAAACAACTATTTTCTTCATTTTTATTCCTCCATTATTCTTAATTAAGAAATTTGTATATCTTGATAGATATTCAACTATTACATTTAGTTATACATCTTTATTTTATTATAATTTATATTTATAGATTATTCCAGGTAAATATTTTTGAAGTATAATCACAATGACAATTAACAACAAAGCCCGCTAAAATTAAATAATTTAGTATAGCGGGCTTTAAGTTAACGATATTTTTATTTTTTTCTATATTCTTTTGGCGTCATTCCAATCTGCTTTTTGAAAAAATCATAAAAGGTTGAGAGACTTTCGAAACCAGAACATAATGCAATATCTGTAATATTGATACTTGTGTTAGACAATAAATCTAGAGATTTCTTTATTCTAAGCTGATTTAAATATTTTACTGGAGTAAGTCCATATTTTTCACGAAATAATTGTATCAAGTAATTTTGACTAATTCCTAATTTCTTTACCTCTACCTCTAACTCCTCACGATTAGCATAATATTTATCAAAAATATGCTTTGATTTTTTAATTAAATCCTTTTTAGGATTAAATCTTATTAGATCTGGTCTACATCTTTTACAAGGACGTAAACCATGGGCATAGGCATCTTCTATATTATCAAAGAATATAACATTACTTCTTTTCGGTTCTTTGGATTTACAAGATGGTTTGCAAACAATCCCAGTAGTTTTTACACCATAGAAAAAACGCCATCATAATTGCTTTTACACCGTACTACTGCATTCCATTTTTCTTCTTCTTCTAATTTAAAAGTTTGTTCTATTATTCTCTTCTCCAACTTTTTTCTCCTCATTTTGTATTATAATTTTTCAAAAGCTAGTTTCCAAAGATAAATAGAAGCCACAGACCCATAAGGGGAATATCGATTTCTGTATTCATTAAATTGCTCTTTAGTAAGTTCTGAAAGACCATATAACTTCATCATGCCTCGCCTAATTGCGATGTCACCCCAGCTTACAACATCAGGCCGTTCCATTGAATTAAGCAGAAGCATTTCCGCTGTCCATACACCAATTCCATGTAATGAGGACAACTTTTTGATAACTTCTTCATCTGATAAATTATAAAGTTCATCCAAATTCAAATCACCTTGTATTATCATATCCGCAATGCTTTTGATATATCCTGCTTTTCTAATTGTTATTCCACATTGTTGTATTTCATGTGTAGAGATCCTTGATATATTTTGTGCCGTGATTTCACCAAAACGTTCTTGCATCCTACTCCAAATAGTATGAACAGCTTTTACAGATATTTGCTGCCCTATAATTGCATGAATCAATGCCGAAAATAAGTCAGGTATAATAATACGTTCTACTTTACCAAGCCTCTCTATAGCTTCTCCTAATATTTTATCCACTTGCTTTAAATAGGTAATTTCTGTTGCACCATATCGAAAAAATTTAGTTTTAACTGTTTGCATTTTGCTTTTCCATTTCTAAAAGCTTTTCTTTTACATCCAAACCACCAGCATAGCCAACTAAATTACCATTAGCACCAATTACACGATGGCAAGGGATAAAAATAAGGATTGGATTTCTATTATTCGCCATGCCTACCGCACGAGAAGCTTTTATATTACCAATATTTTTAGCTATATCTTTATAGCTGAAGGTTTCACCATAAGGAATTTTTTTTAATGCTTTCCACACCTTCTCCATAAATTCTGTACCTTCTGGCGCAAGTGGCAAATCAAATACTTTTCTTTTTCCATCGAGATATTCTTGAAGTTCCTGATTTGCTTTTTTTAACAAAGGTGTTTCCACAATATTTATATCTTTAGGAATAATTTCTCCAAAATAAAGATGAGTAATCGCTCTTCCATTCTCAACAATTCCTATTTTGCCAATTTTCGTCTCATAGTAAAATGCATTACTCATATTTTCCTCCCAATATTTTTATATTTTTATAATTGTATTTTACTATATTCTTTTAATTCTGTCTTTCGAAATATCACTTTGTAATTATATAGATATATTATTGCTGAGGATCTGAGCATGTAGTTGTTGCTTAGGGAATGAGAAATATAAGTTAGAACCTTATCTACTAATATATTTAGAAGATAAGGTTCTAATTTAATTCTATTCTTTTTCATGTTTGATTCTCTGTTAGATCTTTTAATACAACTTTAAATTTCCCCCTTGACTATCAATCCACATCTTCATTAGTTCATTTAATTCATCAACTTTTTCCTTCTCTGTAGCGCCTTCCTTCGGCTTAAGCTTTTCCACAACTTCAAAAGTAAAGGAATCTTTCCCATAAGTGTTCCAATCCTCTTGCATTTTTTTTGGCTTACAGCTTCCTGTGCCTAATCTAAACTTTATTCCCTCAAATGGCTTATATAAATTCTTACATATATCTACAAAAGAATATCCTGTTATCTTATTATGTATTTTAATTATACCCATTTCTATTTCCTGTTGTTTATACTTGTTAATTAACTCTTTTCTCTCTAAATTATCCATAATATTGCCCTCACAATTCTTATAATACTTACTTCCATTAGTATTTCTCTTTAGATACCCATAGTCTACTAGATAGCGTCGTATTGTTGCATCATCCTCATAAATAGTCTTAATAATTTTTTTTACTTCTATTTCTGTATATTCTCTGTTTGGTTCAAATAGAGCTGCAAACCTCGGTAATAAGGCTTTTCTTTTTCCTTCTCTAGCAGGAAAAACCCGAAGCTTAGGAGGCTGTACTGCTGTTGGCTTTTCTTCCTCTACTAACTCCATGATTGCTAAAAAAGCTCTTGCTTGTCTTGCCCGTTCTCTTAATGCAAATCTCATATTTCTTACTGTTGATTCTGCGCAAGCAAGCTTACTGGCGATCTCTTTGTCAGTGTATTTGCTTGACATCATTGTCAAAAATTCTTTTTGAATTTCAGTCAATCCAGTATACTTCTTGTCTAATAAAAGAAGTCTTTCAATTGGACTACCATGTTTTATAATGTGAGCACTTGCATCAGTATCGTTGTCACCAATATTTTGACCACATATCAGGCAAACAAATTGTGCGTTCTTGCAATTCCAAACATACCCCCTTTTAAAATCTTTCACACTTGCATTACGAATTAATTCTTCCATTTTTCCCTCTCATCTATTAATTTCATAGACATAATAACATTATCATTTATTGTTGTCAATTGCATTAATAAATATAACTCAATAAACTTTTTTCAATAAGATTCTTATAAACAGAATTCTTGACTTCCGGTAGAATTTGTCTACGACTACTTGGCAATTTAGAGTGAGTAAGTCATCGGATAAATATTTACAATGAAGTAGCTATTATTTTTATTTATACTATCTTAAAAATATCAAGTAAATTTCAATTATATAAAATTAATAATTATGTAACAATTGATATTGAATTATTTTCCCATACTGCTATACTTATACATAGATATCAATAAGGCTAAAAGTTAAACTATAGAATATCTACATATAGTATTTAACATAATTTGTGCGGAGGTATTAAAAATGTTTAGATGGAAAAAAGAATATGAAACCGGGATAACAATTATAGATGAGCAACATAAGGAACTATTTAAAATAGGAAATGAATCCTATGATCTTTTAAAGAATGATTTAATACTGGACAAGTATGATAAAGTGGTTGTAATTTTAAATAAATTATTGGATTATTGCGAATATCACTTTTCTACGGAAGAAGAATATCTGCTGAATATAGGTTACAAAAATTTCTTAGCCATAAAGTGCAGCATGATGATTTTATTAAAAAAATAAAAAATGCCGACATAGAAAGAATAGACCACAATCAAGATGGGTATTTAATGGAAGTTCTAGAGTTCTTCATGGAATGGATATCTGGACATATACTAGCTACTGATATGGATTATGTTAAATATAAAAAAAGCTTGTCTTAGTTTAAATAATTATAGGGCTAATTGGCCGAAAGTTAATTTCTCTATACTAGCTTCTTAACATAGAAATAAAACTTAATCAATAAGAAAGTCATCCCATTAGTTTTTTATTTACTATTTAGGAACGACTTTTCTAATTTTTATATTTATAAATATTTTAAGAAACTATGTTGAAAATATTCAACTCTGATATATGACTTAACTAAGGTATTCATAGAGGTACATCTGACAGTACATTTAATGATTTTATTTTAGCTCTTGACGAAGCTGCTTTGGAATATTTGCAATCTTAAATACTGATTAAAAGCCTAAATGGCTTCTAACGACCAACTTATCAATGCTAATTGATAAGTTGGTCCGGCTGAGCTAAGAGTTACCCCTATGAATATCGCTAATAAGTCAAGCATCCAAGTTGGATATCTATATTCTATTCTTCACTTTCCCATTCTTCCCATACATCTGGGCAATATCCTACAGTGGCCTGTTTTCCATTACGAACTATTGGAGTTTTATACAGTTTAGGATTATTCAAAAGCAGCTCTTCCTTTACACTGCTAGTTCTTATATGCTCAAGATTTAACGTTTTATATTCCTTTGCTTTAGTATTAATTAGATTATTTAACCCTACTGCTGCCTTTACACTTTCTAATTCACCTTTGCTCAGTCCTTTTTGATTTAAATCTACAAGCTGATACTTAATTTTTCTTTCTTTGAAATATCGTTCAGCTTTCTGAGTATCAAAACATTTTTTTATACCAAATATTTGAATGTTCATCTGTCCAATTCTCCTTAAAGTAACATTATTTTTTATCATATTCTAGCATAGATTTTATATTTTTAATATATTATAAGTACAATAAAGGCCAGCTTCTGCTGACCTTTAACATATATTAAGCTAATTTCAGTTCAATTATAGTTTGCAATTTTTAATGGAACATTTATTTCCGATGCCTCAGAAAACTCCTTACATATAGCATATATTGCTATTTTTTCATTCCATTTCCCTATAAAAACGCATGCCTCTATAGCTATTTGTATTCTTGATTTTGTGCAAAGCTGCATTTTAAATTTAGATATCCTCCCTTCTAACATATTCTTTATAATTTCTCTTATCTCATCTATGCTTTTGGATAAATATAGATGAGATAGACTCATTCCATAAATCTCCTCAGAAGTATACCCCAACCTTAATAATGCAGACTTATTTGCATTTAAAATAGTACCCTTTTCGTCTACAACTAAAACATACTCATCTAATGCATTAAATAATGAGTTAAATTCTTTGCTATTATCCACATTCTCCTCTTTTGGGTTAATTTCCTTATAAAACATAGAAACACCTCTTATATATTTTTAATATTCTTAAATTAATGCATTTTGTAAGTTCTACTTGATGGACTTAAATAATATAGGTATTTAATACAATATATTCTATACAAACATTATATTTCCTTTAAGATACAGGGATTTTTTTAATTCTTTTAAAATTTTGCTGAAATTTAATACTCATGATACCTTAAAAGTTATATAGTAACTCTAATTAAATCAGTAAGCAACTTTTTGTTATACTTAGATAAACTTGCTTCTCTCATCGGTGTAATATATTGATAATTGGTGAAGGGATCTTGTGCAAGCCACATATAAAAGCCTTTTATCAAACTCACTTTTATAGTTTTCAGCTGAAACATTATATACGATTACCACATCAAATTCTAATCCTTTTGCGAGATAAGCTGGCATAACTAATGGACATTCTTTAAGTTCACTATTTTTATCACTTAATACTTTTACATCAATAAAACTTTTTAATCTTTGTTGTATTTCACTTGCTTCCTTTTCAGTTTTACATATAATAGCAATGGACTCATATCCTTTGCTGTAATATTTATTAATGTCCAAAGCTATTGCTTCATCCAGTTTATCTTTATTCTCTTTATATATGACCATAGGTTCATCTTCATGCCTTTCAAAAGATACAAGCTGATGCTTATCATTTAAAAGCTTTTGAGTAAAGGAATTTATTTCAAAAGAAGATCTGTAACCCTTATTCATAAAAACTTTTACTGATTTTTTCTTATCAAGTATTTCTTCAATAATGTCATATATATTCTTATCTTCTTCCTTTTCAAGGCTTTGATTAAAATCACCTAATACCGTATATCTTGAATTTTTAAATAAAAGCTTAAATATTTGATACTGTATAGGATAATAATCCTGAGCCTCATCTATGACTACCTGTTTGATTTCTGGAAACTCATCACTACCTTCCAGCTTTAGCTTAATATACAAAAGTGGTAAGCAATCTTCGTATTCAATGTATTCTTGCTGAAAGTTCTTTTGGGTCTGTTCTATTATTTCACTTATATTTTCTGGAAGTTGAAGTCCTTCAGAAAGCTTTAATAAAAGTCCCTTTTTATGAAACAATAATTTATATAATTTCATATAATCTACTTCCGTAAAACTGTGTAAGTTTTCCATAAACACGTTAGCTTCTTTAATAGCCATTAGCCGAGCAAAAGACTTTATTTCGAGTACATGATTATTACACTTTTCAACAACTTTTTCTATTTTATTCAACCTTTTCTTTCGTAATGGATGAATCTTATTTAATATCATATTTTCAATTCTCTTTAACCTTTTAGTTATTACCATATTTATTCTATTATTTAAGAAAAAATTCTTTATCTGCTGCCTTG
Source organism: Clostridium sp. OS1-26 (assembly GCF_030915445.1). Classification (GTDB taxonomy): domain Bacteria; phylum Bacillota; class Clostridia; order Clostridiales; family Clostridiaceae; genus Clostridium_AM. Next base: position 3,583,813 of record NZ_CP133264.1, on the reverse strand, counting down.
TTTCAATTATTTCTCCATCATAGTATATATCTTTAAAGTCAATCAAGTTTTTCTCAAAATACTCAATTAATCTATCTATAATCTTCACAAAAACTTCTGATCCCTTAAACTTAATACTCTGAGTTTTTATAAAACAACCTTCTTGTTGCTGTAATAAAATTAAGTTTTCTAGCTGATTTTGTCTGCTCTCTACTAAAAATCTTTTTCCCAAAGACTTTATAATAATATCATCAAAAGTTATTTGCTCCACATTTTCTTCTCCAAGTTCCGGAAGAACATTAGATATATATTTACTAAAAATAAGATTTGGTGAAATAATAATAGCATTATTGGCACTTATTTTAGAGTTTAATCCTTCATAAAGTAAAAATGCAATTCTATGCAATGCTATAGATGTTTTACCGCTTCCTGCTACTCCCTGTACTATTAGCAGCTCATTTTCAGTATCTCTGATAATAATATCCTGTTCTTTTTGAATGGTTTCTACTATACTTTTCATCTTATCAGAGGAATTACGACTTAATACTTCTTGCAGTATTTCATCGTTTATAACAATACTGCTGTCAAAAAATATTTCAAATCTGAGTTTTGAATTTTATATTGTCTTTTTAGTAGTACGTCTCCAGAAATTAATCCAACAGGTGATTTATAAGTGCCTTTTCCAAGTTCGCAGCGATAAAATATACTTGAGATAGGAGCTCGCCAATCATATACATAAATTTCATTTGTATCAGATTCCATTAAATTATATAATCCAATATAAATCTTTTCTAAATCATCATACCCCTCTTCTATAAAATCAAATCTTCCAAAGTAAGGTGATTTCAGCATTTTATTAAGCTTTTCTATACGCTTTTGTGTAGAAGTGTAATCTCTAGTTTCTCTGTTAACCTCTGAAAGATAATGATTCATTTCTGGTATTCTATCAAAGTCTTCTGAAAAGTGAACACTTTCTTCCCACATTTCTTTTCTAGATGCTATAACACTACCTAGTTTATTGTTTAACTCTGATTTTTCCTTTTGAAGTTCATTTTCAATTACATTTAGTGTTTTCTTAAGATACATTAATTCATCCTGATGGTTTTGATTAAAATCATTCATTTTATCACGCTCCCATATTTTTTAAAAAAACTCTTGACACATACATTATCTTTATGCTACAATAATTGTGTAATTTAAAGTTTATATGATATAATAGTTATAATTGTGCCTAAATTTCAATTATACATTAAAAACCTTTTATTGTAAATATCACATGTAATGTTTTTAAAATAACATCACATGCTCTTATACAATTTCTCAAAAACGTACATAAAAGACCTTCAAGTAAATTTGAAGGTCTTTTTTAATATAAAATTTTCCTCTATACATACTTTAAATAAGTTCTTATCATGTCAATTATAGCTCTGACATTTCCATTAAATAAAAGCGAAAACTCCACTGCAAATAGATATCCACATTCTGCGCATAGTCCTTCTACCTCTACACATCTCCCGCAATTGTATATTTTACCTTCTTCAGATACTATACATTGATAACAGGGCCTATTCCACGAATTTTTCAGATAAACATCAAGGGCGCTATACAAATTAAATATGGGCATCTTTTTCTTAATAAGCTCTTTGATTTTACTTACTACTTCTAACTTTTCTTCTCTGCTGAGAGTAAGATATTCTGTTCCTTTATATGGAGTGTGAAAATTAAAAGATATGGAATTTATATTAGGATTTTTATCTGCAAATTCAACAACTTCCTGCACCTCTTTAAAATTCAACTTATTTACTGCCATATAAATACATATGTTAGTGTTTGATGCATCATCAATATTCTTCATGATAGTGTCATAAGTATCTCCTCTTATCAAATTATGAGTGTCTTTCATACCATCAAGGCTTAGAAATATTACATCTGCTTCAGGAATATCTAAAGTAACAGTTCCATTAGTTACAACATTCACTATATAAAAGCCTATTTTCCTTGCCTCTTTGATTAAATCTCTTAAATTTTTCTCTTTATCCTGCCAAAGTAAGGTTTCTCCACCACAGAAAAATAAAATTCTTATACCAATGCTATAAAATTTTTTCATTTCCTTTATAATATTTTCATAGGAGTGCATTTTCTTATTTATATTATTTACTGCACAATGCTTGCAGCTTAAATTACAGTAATCTGTTAATATTATAGTTCCTAGTATTGGCTTTTTTTCTTTAAATACTATACTTTTGATACCGAAATAAGCTAAATATAAGAAATCTTTTTTCTTCATCTCATATCTCCTTATAAATTAAGTTCTTTTATCCAAGGCTGCTGCATAGAACTCTGCCATAACTTGTCTAGATAATGTATGGAGTACTGTTTTTCTACATAGTGGTACGCAAATCTGCCAAGGTCCGTTAAAATCACTTTATTTCCTTCTGATTTTATCATCTTCAAAATTTTTAAAGCTGTAAAAAGTATTCTAAATTCATTTTTCATATCCTTGTTAAATAATTCATAAAATCTATTTTCATCTATTACTCCATCGTAGCATCTCCAAAATAGCCAAAATATCATCTTCTCCCTTTCTGTCATTATATTTACAATATTTATAGGCAAACTACCTTTATTGAGTGAATTAATATATTCATTCACATTAAAAGTATTAAGGTAAAAATAGTTGCTAAAAAGGGAACTAGCTCCTGCTCCTATCCCAATAAAGCTTTCTCTAGTAACGGATGTATATCTGTTGTCCATGTCTTTTCCATAAGTCCATATGGAACTTCTTTTATAATTATGCTGCATGGATATCTCATCAATAATTTGAAGAATTCTTTTTTCTCCTAGTTCGCTGAATCTGTTTAATCCCTTTTCTTTTATTATCTTATCCATACTTGTCATAGGAAAAACAATAAGAGGATATATGGAAATTTGGTCTATATCATACGAGTAAGCAGTTTTTAAATCATATACTATGTCATTAATAGTTTGTCCAGGTATATTAGTCATGATATCAATATCTAAACACTTAAAATTAAAGCTTTTAATTAGAGTTATAGCTTTCTGTACATCTTCATTACTATAACATCTTCCTAGAAATTTCAACTTATCATTATTAAAAGTTTGTACACCTAGACTAATCATATTAATTCCCATTTCTTTTAGGTTTTGAAGAAGATTTTTATCCACTTGCGAAGGATATATCTCTATTCCTATGTCTCCTACAAAATTAAAATTACTTCTTATAAAATCAATGATTTCTTTAAGCTCTAGGCTTAAAAGGGCTGGACTTCCGCCACCTATGTATATGGATGTAATCTTTTTATCCATTAAACTATTCTTATAAATAGTTAGCTCCTTAAGCAGCGCCTTGGAATATTCCTTTGCTTTATTTTTTTCATATATTTCTTTATTGTAAGGACAATATGGGCATATATTTTTACAAAAAGGAACATGTATATATATTCCACATTCCTCATCAATACTGTTAAAATCAATCATTTTATTCTTATATCTCACGAATTTAAATTTGTCCCTTTTTCCTAATATCACTCTACGAAAAAAATCTGTAATCATAATACTCACCCCACTACACTTATAGTGTAATTTTACATTATAAGTGCACTATTGTAAATACTATAAATATCCAACTTTATTATTCAACTTATGATTTATAGTTATTTTGTAACTATTTTGTAATCTTTATTTTATTCCACAAATAACCATAAAATGATATAATTTATACAAATGTAAATTTAACATTAACGAAAAGGATGTGTTCAAAATTGAAAAAAAGCCACATGAAAACAGCTGTTACTGCCTTTATAGCAGGATTATCCATGGTATGTCTATTTAAAGGAACAACTGTACAAGCTTCTTCTCTTCCTACAAAATATGATATGAATTTAGAATTTAATTCAGAGAAAAAGAACTTGACCGGAAAAGAAGATGTATATATTAGTAACAACAGTGGTTCTGACCTCAAAACTCTGGAATTCCATCTATATGCAGACTCATACAACAAAAGAGAAACCATGCCTTTTTACAATAGTTCTATGGGGGACAAGCCTCTTTCAGAACAAGAAAAAGGTGATATCTCAATAGAAAAGGTTATCGTAAACGGAAAAGAGCTAAGCTATACCCAAGACAATGAACTTCTTAAAATATCTCTAGATAAAGAACTTAAGAAAGGTGAAAATTTAAGTATATCTATACAATTTAATCTAAAGCTGCCTAATGGTGTTTCCAGACTTGGATATTCAAATGATGTGTATTCATTTACAAACTGGTACCCTATACTTTCAATGTATGACTCAAAGGAGAACAAGTGGGATGAAAACTCATTCAATACTATAGGGGAATCAAATTATAGTGATATATCAGAATACAATGTAAATATTAAAGTACCTAAAAACTTTACTGTAGTGTCCACAGGAAAAGAAGCAGAAACATCTTCAGAAAATAATGCTAAAGTAATGAATCTAAAGGCAAAAGATGTAAGAGACTTTGTAATGATTATGAGTCCATATTTTAAATCTGTATCTAAAGAAATTGATGGTATAAAAGTAAATAGCTATTATTTGGATAGAGAAAGTGATTCAACACTAAATACTGCTGAAAAAGTTTTGGACTCTTCTGTAGACGCAGTTAAATTTTTCAGCCAGCAATTCGGAAAATACCCTTATGATGATTTAGATATGGTTGAAACGTATTTTCAAGGTGGGGCTATGGAATATCCACAACTAGTTCAAATGCCAAAGTATCCTTCAAGCATAAAAACTCCTTCAATGAATAAGTTCTATGATATGACACCTTTTATAAAGCAAGCTGCTGTTCATGAAGTTGGACATCAATGGTGGTATGTAACCGTAGGCAATAATGAATTTAAGGAGCCATTCTTAGATGAATCTTTAACTTCCTTTTCTACTGCATACTTTTTTGATAAAACTGAGGGACCGTACTCTGAAGAAGGCATTTTAAGTAGGCTAAGGGCTCCATTTACAACATCTCGCGAAGGAGCTTATGGTGAAATGAAAATTCCACCTGCTGGCTCAAGTGTGGATAAGTACAACAACATGATGTCCTATAACATTTCAATATACGGAAAAGGTGCTTTAATATTTGAGGATTTAAGAAATAGAGTTGGAGACGCAAAGTTTAAAGAAGTAATGCAATCCTATTTCAAAGAATATAAATTTAAAAATTCATCTATTGATGGACTCTTATCTATAATAGAACAAAAGTGTGGAAGTGCTGTTAAAGAAGCTATAAAAAATGCTATATATTCAGATAAATATAATCCAGAAAATTTAAAAGTAACTGATGCAGATTTGGAAAAAATATCAGTAGAGAGCTTAAAGAGTAGAATAACGGCTTCAGAAAGCAGCAAAGGTTTGGTATTAGGAAGTTTATTTCTTAGAGCCGCAAAAGGAGAAAAAGTTATAATTGTTACCCCTTCATCTCTTAATAAAACAGAACAATCATCAATTGATGACAATTTAAAAAATTATTTTAGAGACTTATATGGAAAGATATTAATTAAAACAGACAAGGATGTCACTGAGAAAGACCTTATTGATAGTAATGTTATGCTTATAGGTAATCCACAGAATAATAAGTTGTTTAATTCTCTGTCTCAAAGTCTTCCTGTGTCTATAAACAAAAGTGGATTATCTTCTAGCGGCTTCACTATAAATAACGAAAATATAAGTGGATTTTTAGTAACAAAAAACCCTAAGGATGAAAAAAAGGCTATGGGAATACTTTTCTGGACAAAAGATGGTCCTGAAAACCTCTTCCTTAACCCTAATATGGATTCACAATTTACAATATCTATAGATAATAAGCAGCTATTAAATGGAGATTTTTAGACATTAATATTAATAGTGCGGTAAATGTTACCGCACTTTTTTCTGGAGGTTATTTTTAACCTTAGGCGTTGGTATATATGTGCCTTCTAATACCCTATTTAGCTTTCTAAGGAAATAACCTGATACCATAGGAGCAAAAGCAATAAATATTAAGTAAAACCTTAGTATTGAAGTATTTTTAAATATAGTTAGTAGCAATATTAATATAACTCCACTTATAACCCTTCCTAGATTGAGAGCTATATCTTTATTAATCATATATTCTATTCTCATATCTTCTTCATGAGCTTCATTTATGACATTAAAAGTAGATGAAGATAATTGTATAATAAAAAATGGAAGAAAAAATGCATCCGCTACGGTATAAATTAACAATGTTTTATATTCTATATTCATAGCTAACCCAAAAACAGCTGCAAAAGAACCTATTGTTCCAATAAGTATGGAAATTTTTCTACGATCTGGCTTAATTATTTTTTGTACCAATATATAAGATGCTGAAGATATCAAGGATGCAGCTAGTGTAAATTTTCCCAGAGAAAGTTCACTTTTAGTAATCTCAATGATTAATATATTTACTAAAAAAATGATTATGACATCTCTGATTCCCCAGAAAACTGTAGCCTTCTGAATAACTTTCCACTCATCACAATTACTTGAAAATATTTTTTTATAATTAAGCTTACTAGAATAATTATTACACTTCAAAATCATGCTAATTAAAATAAGTATTAAAAATATAGTAAGAGTAGCAGTAAAAACTATATTATACCCTCTTATACCAGTAAATCTATTAATTATATAAGCAGAAGTTATCGGGGCTATTGCTGCAGAAATTCCACAACAGCTTCCATTAAAACCATTAAAAGTATCCCTATTGTTAACATCGGTGAGATCAAAACTTAAAGTATTAAAAGCCAACCAGTAAAAGCCTACCGCCACTCCAAACACAATTCCAAGACCATATATATATGGTACTCCTTTATTTCCTACAAACAATATCAACCCATAAAATAATGCATAGGTTAATAATCCCAATCTTAAGGGCAATATACCATTTTTCCTTTTAGCAATTATTCCGGCCAAAAGGAATGTTATTGGTGTAGCTATGTAATGAATTAAGTTATAAATTACTATTACAACAAAATCATTGGTTTGTCTCCAGAAGAACACATTTATAAAAACACCTGATAATCCAGTAGCAAATGAGAACAGCATACTTACCATCAATAGAACTTTAGCATTTTTGCACATAAGGCTCTCTCCTTCAACTTCGTTAGTACCCTTTTATTATGCGCATAATGTGCTATTATATCAGTAAATAAACAGAATTCTTGGCTTCAGGTGGAGTTTGTCTACAATCACTTGGCAATTCGGACAAAAGGAGATATATCAAAAGTAAATTAACATATCTCCTTTATTTTTAATTAATTGTAAAGTCCATTTTTACTGGTGCTATAAGGTTAGATGATTTTCCATCTTTCTCTACAGATTTAATATCTTTTATAAATAATGTATACTTTTTCCCTTTTCCGTAGGATGTATCCGGTTCTATTTTTATAGCCTTAGAGTTCTTATCATAACTAACTTTTATTTTAAATTGATGATTTTCCTCATCTAAAACATATATATTGGCTGTATTTACTGTCAAAGGATCTAAGTCGTTAGAGAATTTCACCGTCCAGGTCTTATTGTCAACTACTTTATCTTTTTTCTGTAGTTCTATAAACTTACCTTTTTCTTCCTTTGAGGTTAACACATTTTTTATTACCATAAAATTCTTTTTATTTTGTTCTATTTGAGTTTCTCCACCTACTACACAAAGGTAATTCTGCTTTAAAACAGCATCCATAACAGGAGCAAAGTTCCTTATATCTTCTGCAGTGGTTGATACAAGTTCTTCTCTTTCCTTTTGCATATCAGATTGTTTAACTCCTGTTAAGTACAATCCATCTGCAATCATACCATCTGCTGCAGGCCCTATTAACGAGCTTAACATATTAGTAGAATTATCAACTCTTCCTGCTGCACCAATTATATAATTGTCCATTTGTTTCTCATCCGCTTTAAAATTTCTTAGATATTCAGGAATTTTATCAAAGGTATCAATAGTCTCTTTTAAATTAGGGTCTCTGTAGGAGGATAATATAACACTGCCATTCTCTATTCCTATATTAGCGCCGTAAGCTCCACCCTTCACTCTTATATTATTCCATAAATAATCACTTTGTAATATGTTTTGTAGTACTATCAGCTTCCCGTTTTGTGCGTATCCTGCTTTTTTAAGATCTCCACCTTTAACTACATACTGAACCTTTGAAGGTATGATTAGACCTTCATTTATTTTTGAGCTATCAAAAGTGTATTTGTAACTTGTTAACTTATCATTCTTTAGTGAACTCGCTAATTTATTTAAGCTATCAGTAAAGCTTTTATAGTTTTCATCATTACCTGTAATACTCGCAATCATATCTTGCTTATTGAATATAGCATCTCTAACCTGCTGTAGATTTTCAACAATTTCATCACTCTTGCTATCAAAATTCTTATCTAAATCACATAGAAAAGAGTAGAATCCTTCATTTTCGTAAGCCTTATATTTTCCTGATTCAGACATATAGGATGCAACTCTTTCTGCAGCCATACCATATCCGTTATATGCCAAGCCCTGCTCTTTTTGCATTTTTATATTATTCACTATTTCTTTTATACGAGTTTTGTCATTTAAATTACTGTTAAATATAATTTCTTGTAGAAGCTCAAATCCTTTAGGTATATTTTCGTTTAATCCTATTAAGTTAACACACATTTTAGGAGAATAGGTATCATTGTCTCCGTATTTAACTAAGCAATTAGTTGAAAAACCAATACCACCAGAATTAATCAACGTCTGCTCTGCTAATTCTTCTTTAGAATAGTTTTTTGTATCTATATTCCCAAGGATTTGACTTAATAAATAAACATAACCTAATTTGTCTTGTGGAACCTTCGTAGTATCAAAGTACAAACCTACATAGTCCACACCATTTGTATTTATAGGGTGTTGAAGTACCTTCACACCATTTTCACTCTTTTCGATAGTTTTATATTCTTTAACATTTTTATTTATATCTTCACGTGTAAGGGTAGGCAAAGTATTTATTTCCTCTTGCGTAGAGGTCGCTGCCTGCCAATTTTTAAGCTCTCCTGTATTTTTAACTAATTCATCTATCTTATCTTTTGAAAGAGAAGCTTTATAATTAGCTAATTTTGCTTTTAATTCACTTTCTTTTTTCTCCTCAAGGCCTGGAACTGGCTTTAAGACTACTAATGAACTATGTTTATTGTCTACAAGATATTTTTTTATCAGATCTTCCATATATCCTGTCTTAAATTTGTTTTTAATATCTGCCATATCAGAATTCATATTTAAATAAGCTGTAGGATCTCCACCATAAAGCCAACTTCTCATAATTAGCATATTATATGATAGAGCAAAATCTCCTTTTAACATTCGCTGTGATAAATCATATACCTTAGAAATTGAATTTAATAACTCATCATTAAATCCTTTTTCAACTATGTTTTGTAATGTATCATCAACAACCTTTCTAAATTTTTCCTTTTGATTTTCATTAACATTTCCTGCTACTATGCTTAGTACTGGCTGAATATTTGAATTGTCAAATCTAACACTTACATCTTCCCCAAATCCGTTATCCTTTAATGCTTTTTTAATAGGTGATGACGGTATACCTCCAAGTAATGTTTGAATAAATGCAAAAGCCTCTACCATCTCTTTATTGGTAGACTTATCAATTACATAATTTAAGCTTAAATATGTTTTATTATCAGTAGGCGCTCCTTTAGGCAATGAGTATTCTACTGTTTTTTCTACTCTTTGTGTAAAAGGTTTTTGAAGTTGAAGCTCTGTCTTAACTTCTTTTTTATCAAAATTATTTAAATATTTTTCTCCAATAAATTTTAAAGTTTTTTCAATATCCATCTTTCCATATAAATAGAAATAACTATTTGCTGGATTATAGTTATCGTTATAGGTCTTTACAAGTTCCTCATAAGTTAAAGTTGGCATATCTTCTGGCAATCCACCAGATTCGAATTTATATGAGGTATCAGGAAAAAGTGATTGTTCTATACTTTTATTTAGTATTCTATCGGGCATTGAGTAGTTTCCCTTCATTTCATTGTATACTACGCCATTATATTTTAACTCACCATCTTTAGAGTCTAATTCATATCTTATGCCTTCCTGCTGAAAAATTCTTTTATCCTTTAATACATTAGGATAAAAAACTGCATCTAAGTAAACGCTCATTAAATTTTGAAAATCCTTATCATTTTTACTTGATACAGGATAAATAGTACTGTCATTTGTAGTCATAGCATTTAAGAATGTGCTCATTGATTGCTTACCCATTTGATTAAAAAGGTCTTTAACAGGATAATTTTTTGACCCGCAAAGTACAGAATGTTCTATTACATGGTTTACTCCTGTATTATCTTTAGTTGGAGTCCTAAAGTTTACACACATCATTTTATCATCGCTATTACTCTCTAAATATATAAGATGTGCTCCACTTTTTGGGTGAACATATGTATATGAATTACACTTTAAATCTTCTATCCATTTCTTGGACTCTAATTTAAATCCACCTAATGAATTACTTTCTGCTGCTGCATAAGATGCTTGTACACTAACTCCTGCCGCTTTAACACTATTTGGTGTCTGCATTATCAATGCTTGTGATATAAGCATCGTTGACAATGTAATTGCTATTAAAAGCTTTGTTTTCTTATTCATTATAATCTCTCTCTTTCAAACAAATTTTCCACATATAATCTTATATGGAAATATAACTTACAACATCATAATATATTGTATATCATCCAGTCAAATTCCTTTAAATGATGTATAAAAAAACTATTTCCTGTTTATTATGTTTTTATATGTCTATCGTAATCTATATTATTATTTGAAAAAAACTAATTATTAATTCAAAAATATTTTAGTCATATGAAAAGAAATAATTAAAAGGCGCGGCAATACAACCGCACCTTTTAATTATTCATATATGTCCGAAAACTCAATTTGAACACTCTCAATATACTTGGAATTCATATCTTTATAAGATGATTCAAGTTCTGAATCCTTCTTCTCTTCTACAAGAGTCACTGGTAATTCAATTATAAATTCACTACCTTCTCCAACCTTACTTTTAACATATACCTTCCCACCATGGAGTTCTACAAGTGATTTTACCAGTGCCAGACCAATTCCACTTCCTTCACCTCTTCTTGAAATAGGCCTATTCACCTGAGCAAATCTTCCAAAAACACTTTCTAATTTATCTTCAGGAATTCCTATTCCAGTATCCTTGATGGATAATTTAATTCTATCTCCTAAATCATAAATATTAACGAATATACTGCCGCCTCTCTCAGTAAACTTAATTGCATTTGATAGTATATTTAATACTATTCTTTCGATTTTATCCGAATCAAAGGCCATATATTTTTCTTCTACTTCTGTATCAAAAATTAAATTTATATCTTGAGATTCAGTGTAGCTGGCAGCTGAGAAAACTATCTCTTCTACAGCATATACTATATTGTCATTAGCTAAATTAAGTGCTAGATATCCTCCATCTATTTTAGTGGTATCTATTAAATTATTTATTAATCTTAAAAGCCTCAAGGTATTTTGATTCATGATCTTTAAATATCTATTTATGTCGTACCCTTCTCCATAGCTAGTTAATTTTATTGATTGAAGTAACTGAGTTGTACTCCATATTACATTTAATGGAGTTCGGAGTTCATGAGAGACATTGGCAAAAAACTCAGTTTTAAGTTTATCATACTCTAATACTTCAGTAAGCATTCTTTTGTTTTCTTCAAAGTTTTCACTTAGCTCTTCTACCTGTTTTGTTGTATTTTCAACCTGGAACTGCAATTTTATAGCTTCTTTAACTGAATGCTTTAAATCTATAAGAGTTTTTACTCTAGTTAAAAGCTCAGAACGCTCAAAAGGCTTTTTTAAATAATCATTGGCACCACATTCAAAGGAAACAACTAAACTTTCAGCACGATTATCTGCTGTCATTATTAAAACTGGTAGTTCAAGTAAAGAGTATTTTTCTCTTAATAGAGTACATACTTCAAACCCAAGCATATCAGGAAGCATTATATCTAGGATGACAAGATCTAAATCCTTATCATTAGCCACCTTTTCTATTGCCTCTCTGCCATTAGCAGCTGTAACAACTGTATATTCTCGTTGCTCTAAAGAATGTTTTAAAACCCTTATGTTTATCGGCTCATCATCTACAATTAATATTCTTTTACCGTTTTTAGGTACTTCTTTACTACATTCAGTATTTTCTTTGTGGTCCCATATTTCATTTAACTCTTCTTTATCTGTATCTATTGATAAGTTACCTATCTCATGGCCGCAGGAATTATGTTTTGGTAATATAAAAGTAAATTTTGAACCTTGGCCTACCACAGATTTAACCTTTATTTCTCCACTGTGAAGCCTCACTAGCTTTCTTGCTATATTCAGGCCTAAACCTGTTCCTCCGTATCTTCTATTTATTCCTTCACATTGTTCATAGGGATCAAAAATTTTATTAATCTGTTCCGATGGTATTCCTATACCTGTATCGGATACAGTAATTTCTATGTAATCTCCACTTTCCTCCGTTGATACTACTATCTCTCCGGCCTCAGTAAACTTTACCGCATTTCCTATTAAATTATACAGAACTTGTTCAATTCTATTCTCATCTCCGTAGATAGGAGGAGTGTTGCAATCTATGTTATTAATGATTTTTAAATCCTTATTGCCAATAAACGGTTCACAAAACTTTATGACAACATTAGTAAGCTGTCTAATATCCACAGCTTTCATTTCAAGGTTTATATCATTATTTTTAAGCTTTGAGAAATCCAAAATATCATTTACTAAATTAGATAATCGCTTAGCACTAGCCTCTATTAAATTTAAAGTTTCTTTATTCCTCTTACTTAGAGACCCTGGCAATTCTGAAGACAAGCTTTGAGATAATCCAATAATGCCATTTAACGGCGTCTTCAATTCATGGGATGTATTAGCTAAAAAATCATCCTTTAGTCTATCCACAGATTTTAGTTTTTCTGTCATTTCTTCAACACTAGAAAATGCCGTTGAAAATCTATCTGCTAATACATAAGATTGAGCTAAAATAAAAATAAGCATTCCTAGTGGCGCATAGGAATCAGTCTGAATTATTGAATATTCATATAAAATATCATTAAGTCTTGTTATAAACAATATAAATACAGCAACTATGACCATTGGATACCCTTCACCTTGTGTAAAATATCTATAAGATAAGTTACACAAAATGTATAATAATAGAAAGAGTGCTATTATTTCAAAAGGAAATAATAAATTGTTATAGTTTACAACAGGTAAAAGCAATATTATAAGAAAGTAAGCTATTCCTACAGTATTTGAAAATTTAACTATTGCTTTAGATATGATTTTAGGGTAAAAGCTATCTATAAAAAGTACAAGCATAGGTATATAAAGAAAGAATGTCCACAGAAGAAGTTTTGTATTTAAAACATAGTTCATATTAGGAAATATACTATAGATTAATCTTTCTCCAACTAAAATAGTTCTTAGTCCTACTAAGGCACATACTATAGCAAAATACAAAGGAGCCTTGTTCTTTTTTCTTCTTAGAAACATGGCAAAATGATATATAACAGCTACTATAGTGCTGCCAAAAAGGAATAAATCGAATCCTAATTTTTTAGCATTATATCTGCTAATTTGTGATTCCGTTCCCAATAAAATACTGTCAATTTGTCCTGTGCCATAATAAAAATTACTTGTTTGAAGGACTATATCAAATTCTCCAGTATTGTTATAAAAAGCACCAGTGCTTGTAGCAACCTTTGGGATCATTTCTGCTTTAGATGCTCCTACAACTCCAGACCCCGCTACAAGTTTACCATTAATCCATATTTTATGTGCTGTTTGAATAAATTCTGTTTTTATAGCATACAAGTCCTCTGCTTTATTAGTAAGAACTTTTAAATGGTAAGTAGCATACCCTTGGCCTTTTAATTGTTTTCCTAAATATTCATATTTAGAAAAATTTCCTGGAACATTAATTACTCCTGTTTTCATTAAATCACTTTTCTTTTTAAAATCCTCTGGAGTTAAAAGTTGATTATAATAAAATTGCCATTGCCCGTCTAATTTAACAATACCTTGATTTTTAAAACTCCAATTTTTTAAATCTAAAACTCCATCCTTAGCTATTGGCTGTGCTTTAAAAGTTCCAGTGTTTTTATTAATAAACATTAAAAGTAATATTAAACATATAGCTAGAGCTGTACATATTAAAACTACTCTAACAATAGCAGGCTTTAACTTCCGCATAAAAATCTCCTCATAATTCATATTTATAACTTCTAAAGATATTTTACCAAAATTTCGGCCATTATTCTACTAATTATAACATTCTTCTTCATTTATTGAGCAAAAAATAGACAAAATACTATTTCAATAGTAATATTGAAATAATCTTTTTTATTATTGTATAAAAAAACAGTTTACATATAAGCAAACTGTTTTATCTTTACTATATTTAAAACATACTTCCATTCCAACCCCAGTCATTTATATCCTGAAAAGTTATAAAGATTTCAGTTGAAGGTATTGAAAGTTCATTCTCAAATAAATTACATATTCTTGACGTAATTACCTCTTTATATTTTTTATCTGTTTCTCCCATTATTTTTACTTCAACAAAAGCAGCTTTTTCTTTTCTCTCACCTCTAAAATACAATGGATAGTTATCATTGAAACCTACCATAAGCCATTGTTCACTTTTCCCTGGTACTTCACATATTATCTCACCAAGCTTTGCTTTTATTAATTCCTTCTTTTCATCGGACAGCTTAATAGTTAACGTTGAATTTATGTATGGCATTTTAACTCCTCCTTAGCTTACTCTATAGTTAGATATTCATATTTGGAAACATAGCCCGGGGTATAAGTTAACTGACTGTCTAATAACCCTATATTATATCTAAAGCTATTTTTTTTAAATGCTCTAATTTACTTTCATAGTTAATAAAAGTAGAGTCATATGCTTCTTTAACCATTTTAAAATAGTTTATAAATTCCTGCTGCTTCTCTATAGTTATATTAAATCTTGCTGCAAGTCCCATTAAAAACTGTATCTCTTTTTCATCATATGATCCATCTGATAAAGCCAACCCAAGCAATTCAAAGTATATTATATTTTTAATTCTATCTGTAGATCCCTCTAATTCCTTAATAGCTGATTCAAAATCCAGCTTTTTTATCTCCTCTTTAGATAAAGAAAGTTCTTCGATATATTCTTCTAATAATTCCTTTTCATTTTCAGCAAATACTTGGTCTATATTAGCTAAAACTTCAACTAGATTAACAAATGCAACGGCTTCTTTTTTATTAAATTCACTTAAAAACATTTCTACATTCCCCCTTATATAATATTAATGAACACTGACCATAACCTCTCAAAATATACCTTTTACCCATAAACAGAGTTTTTGGCATTCTATGGAGTCTTGAATCCATTTGATGCTTAGAACTCGTCATCCAAGGACGTAACCACTCTTTACTTCCATTTAGAAATAAGTATTAGAGCATGTAGTCATCGGATAAATTGAAATTTGGACCAAATAAAATTTATCTTTTTATTAATAGTTTTAAAGAATAGTTAGGTGTAAAATTATCCACTAACATAATATTACACCATAACAAACTATTTGTTAATATTATATACTTTAGCTTTGTTTATATTTTTGTAATTCTGAATCCAAATCAACTTCTTGTAGCTTTGCAAGTTCTTTATCTAAAGTATCTTCTTGTTTTAGATCTTGTAATCCCTCTGCAAAGGCTTCTTTTTTCTGGATTTTTCTTTCTATATCATCTAAGTTTATCCTATTGTTTCCATCGTCTACATTTGCTAAGATTTCATTAACCTTTTTACTTGCCTCAGCATTGTTATATCTTGCAGCAGCTTCATCTCTATAGGTTCTTGTTTTATTAACTTCTTCTTCTAAATCTCTTAGTTTTTTCTTAATAGCCTCGCCTTTTTTTACTGCATCCTCATAACTTGTTTTTAATGAATTGTAGCTCTTATCTGCCTCAAGCTTTTTAGCTAAGGCTTTTTTAGCTAACTCTTCATTACCTTTGCTCATTGCAAGCTTTACTTTTTCATCATATTCTTCAGATTCTTTTTTAGCAGTATTCATTTTCTTTTCATTCTCACGAACATTACCTAAGATTTGTGCAGATGAAAGTTTTGCTTGATTTAAGCTTTCTTCCATATCTCTTATCTTTTGATCTAAAAGCTCTATTGGATTTTCTACCTCATCTAAAGCGTTGTTAACCTTTGCCCTAAAAATATTTGATATTCTTTTAATCATTCCCATAAAAATATCCTCCTAAAGATTATTTTTTAATTTCTTGTTCAAAAACTATAATCCTATTATATAGTTATATATACTATTTAACAACATTAATTAAAACTCATTTTCATTTACTTTCGACTATTTATCCTTTATTATTAAGCTTAAGCTCTCAATATCTAAATATATCTAATATTTTGCTCAATTTTCCAAAATACTAGCTTAATATCTTAAATTATACGAATAAAAAAAGGCATCACTGCCTTTTATACTTTATATTTATTCTTATTTATTTTTTATTGACTCTCTTTTCTCAGCAAGATTATTATTTAATTCTATTCCATTTGGATTAATCTGAGTAAAATCCGTTACTGTTGTTGTTGCAAAATTGAACACTCCTATATTAGCTGCTTGTGCAACAGCATTTTGAAAAGCATTCTCGAAATTATCTAAGTCTCTTATTTTTTCACCCATAGCTTTCACCTCTTCTAATGTTAAGCTATCCAGAATAAACTTATATTATTCATACTTGTGAATAACATATAATCTTTCTGTCAAAAATTATAATAAAAACTTCAAGGGTACATAATAATTGTAATAAAGTAAAAATAGTTTAAAAAATGTTTATCGCAGAAACGGAGAAAATAATGTTATTAATAAGAAACACTTATAAAAAATATAAGCACTTTTTATCCTTAACTATATTTCTATTTTTAACCTTATGGTTTGCTTATCTAAAGAAAACTATAATTCCTAGGCATATTATGTATTCTTATCTTGATTCTCAAATACCTTTTGTTAAAGAGTTTGTTTTAGCCTATTACTTTTGGTTTGCGTATATGGCTATTGGATTTGTATATCTTGGGTTTGTATCAAAAATAGATTTTTATAAAATGGAGCTTTTTCTTTCATTAGGCATGATTATTTCCTTTATAATATTTATGCTATATCCAAACGCTCAATTCCCCAGACCAAATGTACCAGGCAATGATGTTTTTTCTTGGTTAGTTAATTTTATTTATGATCATGATGGAACAAATAATGTATTTCCAAGCATTCATGTTTGCAATGCCATTGGAGTTCATATAGCACTAATCAATTGCTATAAATTAAAGAATAAAACATTACTCAAAAGTTTATCATTTGTAGCGTCACTATCAATATGTGCCTCTACAGTACTTATAAAACAACATTCAATTATAGATGTTGTTGGTGGAGTTATTCTTGCTGCAATAATTTATATATTTATTTATCAAAGGCCAAAATTATTTGTATTTTCATCGAAAATGGATAACTTAGAAAACTAAAACAAAAAATTCTAAAGATTATTCTATATTTATTAAATTCCACAGAAGATAGCTGATGTAAATATAAAACTTAAATAATTCCTCTGAGACCTGGCGTCAATTTCCAGAAACATTGATTTGACTTACTTTTCAACATATATTAAAATATATAAGTACAAAAACATACAAAAGACAGTTCGTAACCATCCTGTCTATAAACAAAACTAGGACGTAACTACCGGCTTAGGTAGTTTTTTGTTTAAGGGCAGTTTCTGCCCTTTTTTATTTTAGGAGGAATTTACATGTATATTTTAAAAACAGAACACAGTTTTGATAGTGCCCATTTTCTTGCTCAATATGTAGGTAAATGTGGGAATATTCATGGGCATAGATGGCGAGTGGAAATTGAGGTACAATCTGAAACATTAGTAAAAGGTGGCCAGCTTGACGGTATGGTAGTGGATTTTGGTGACCTAAAAAAAGATGTCAAAGATATGATAGATTATTATGATCATGCATTAATTATACAAGAAGGAACTATGCGACAAGAAACACTGAACTGTATTCTTCAAGATGGATTTAAGGTAATAACAGTTAACTTTAGACCTACAGCAGAGAATTTTTCAGCTTTTTTCTTCAAAGCAATAAAAAATAAGGGCTATAATGTAAAAAGATCTATTGTTTACGAAACTCCTACTAATAGTGCTATATATGAAGAAAGTGAGATGAAATCTAATGAGTTTTAAAGTAGTTGAAAAATTTATTAGTATAAATGGCGAGGGGGCTTTATCCGGCCAGCTAGCAGTATTTATAAGATTTGCAGGCTGTAACCTAAAATGCAGTTACTGCGATACAGAATGGGCAAATAAAGATGATGTAACTTATGACCTAATGACTAGTGATGCTATATATGAATATATAAAATCCACTGAAATCAGAAATATAACTCTAACTGGAGGCGAGCCTCTTCTTCAGAAAGACATAATAGAATTATTAGAGAAACTCTGCAGTGATGAAACGCTCAATATTGAAATAGAGACTAATGGCAGCGTGTTGCTAAGTAAATTTTTTCATATAGAAAATCCACCAACCTTTACTATGGATTATAAGCTTCCTTCAAGTGGAATGGAGGATAAAATGCTATTAGATAACTTCAAATACTTAAGTTCTAAAGATACAGTTAAGTTTGTATCCGGAAGTATTGAAGATTTACAAAAAGTTAAATATATAATAGATAAATATAAACTTGTAGATAAAACTAATGTATATATTAGTCCGGTATACGGAAAAATTGATATGAGCGAAATTGTAGAATTTATGAAAGATAATAAAATGAATGGGGTAAACTTGCAAATGCAGCTTCATAAGGTTATATGGTCCCCAGACAAGAGAGGTGTATAATCTAATGCCAATCGATACAGATGCAATTGAGAAACATATTAGAGGCATTTTTATAGCATTAGGCGATAATCCTGACAGAGAAGGTCTTAAGGATACTCCTAAGCGTGTAGCTAAAATGTACGAAGAAATATTTGAAGGAATGCGATATACTAATGATGAAATTGCGGAAATGTTTAACAAAACCTTTGAAGATGATTTATCTTTAAAAGAAAGTGCTGATACTAATGACATAGTTATTATGAAAGACATAGAAATATTCAGCCATTGTGAGCATCACCTAGCATTAATGTATAACATGAAGGTCGCAGTAGCTTACATACCTAATAAAAAGGTTATTGGCTTAAGTAAAATTGCCAGAATAGCTGAAATGGTAGGACGAAGACTTCAATTACAAGAAAGAATAGGTACAGATATAGCTGAAATTATTGAAAAAATAACTGATTCAAATGATGTAGCTGTTATTATAGAAGGCGAACATGGATGTATGACTACCAGAGGTGTAAAAAAGCCTGGTACTAAAACAGTATCAGTTACACTAAGAGGAAGATTTAATACTGACCCAATGCTGAATAATAAGTTGATGATGCTTTATAGCAAGTAAATATAGATATTCAACCTGAGTGTTTGACTTATACAGAGGGATATGTTTCCAAAGCTGAAGTAGATTTAAAAACTTTGTGCCAGTCTTAGTAAAGGGTTTTAAGAGAACCTTAGAACTTTAGATTTGTTTGAGCATAGCGGCTTAATGTTATATGAAACTCCTCTTCCTTACGTCAGAGGAGTAAGCGACTCGCACAAAATCATAGATTTTGGCTCTCTGCTTAACGTGCTGAAGCTTGGAAACATATCACGGCGTATAAGTTGACTTTCGGACTTTTTCCCTACAGAAATATCTTGAACTTATTAAATATGCCTTGTGTAATCTGTAAAACAATCAATGCAAACCTTTTTTCCATTCATAAGTCTTATTTTGTGTTCTGCAGCAGATTCTCCGCATTCTTCACAAACTACACTTGTAAATATTCGTGCTTTTTCTGGAAGCTGAAAATTAGGTTTTTTAAATTCAAATAATTCGTCACAAGAAGCATTCAGTATGCGCTCCATTTCCTTTTGTCTGTCTTCGCCTTTCTTTCGAGATTTAAGCACAATCCTAATCCCATCACCATTTTTTCTATTAAAAAATGTAAAGGCCATTTTTCCTGAGTCTTTATGTATTAAATTTCCTTTCCCTATAGAGCAACCTGTTAAAACCTGTACTGCATCTACACAACAAGCATCATTCTCAACTACACATACTATTTCTTCATCCTTTGAAAAGCTCAATCCCATCTTTTCCTTTGCTGCTTCACTTACCTTGTATCCTATAGCTAGTCCAGGACATTCGTGTCCGTGAAACTCTATACACTTTTCCCATAATTTATTATTCATTTTTTATACCCCCTTGAATTCACTTCATTACATTACCTACTAAATATTATAACTAAAATAATTTATAAATTATAGAATTTTCGATTTATATTATTCAAATACATAAAAAAAAGTAGGCAGAAAAATTCTGCCTACTTTTTTATCTTAAGAAAATTAAATTTTATCAGCTCTATACACAATAAAACCGAAAGGGAGATAACTAAAACGTAATATGATAATACTATTTCAGAATTTAGTTTAACTGCAAATATAATTGACAGTAGGTTAACTACTATATACGCTAAACAGCATTTAAACTTATCTGATTCTTTATATGCTCTAACCATAGTAATAATAAATAGTAATAGTATAAAGAGTAAACTATAAATTATCCAAACTTTTAAAGATAACTTATTATACACATCATTTCTATATGTTAAAGAGCGCATTAATCCCATCTTTTTATCAGATAGATAGTAAATAATCAGAGCAAACATCGCTAAACAGGCTTGAATAATAGTACCTAACCAATTTAAAAATTTTTTTATCCTCATTAAACTTACTCCGTTAGTATTAGTCTCTATTGTTGTTTCTTAGGTTCGCCTGTTTCTATAGGATTTGCTGGATTTCCAGTGTTTCCACTCCATTCATTCCAACCGCCATCATAAAGTGATATGTTTTTTAATCCCATAACATCTGCATAAGTTAAAACTTCTGCTGCTCTCCAACCTGTTCCACAGAAGAAAGATAATCTTTGCTCTGGAGTAATACCCCATTCTTTCCACATAGCAATTATTTCATCTTTATTACGCATTGTATTATCTACATTTCTATAGTCATCTAAATTTGAATTATCTGTACCTGCATGTCCCCATACTGAGCCAGCTGGACGTCCCTTTGGTTTTATATAATCATATCCTGATGTTTTACCAATATGTTCATCCCAGCTTCTGATATCAACTAATCTACTTCCTTGCTTGTCTGCTATTATTTCTTTAGCTTGTGGTAAATCAATAATGTAGCCTTTGTTTGCAGGAACTGTTGTTCCAAAAGAAGCTACAGCAGTTTTCTTATTAGATGTTTTCTCTAACTCATAACCTGCATTTTTCCATTTTGCAGTTCCACCATTTAATACTCTAACATCTTTTACTCCCATATATTTTAGTATTGCAGCAACTCTGAAGGATGGCATTGAATCTGCTCCATATAATACAACTGTAGTATCTGTTGTTATTCCATTATTTTCTGCAAATTTTTGAAGTCTATCATCAGAAAGGCGATTCCAAAGTGGTCCTTCTTCAACTTCATCAGTATTGATATGCACTGCTCCCTTAATATGACCTTCTTTTAAATAGTCTGGTGACTTTGTTTCATCTCCCCAGGAAACTTCAAAAATCTTATATTCTTTACCTTTATAAGTTTCTGGTTTTTTACCATCGATTAAATCTTTTACCCATGACGCTGGCACTAACATTTGATAGTTTGTATATGCTTCCATTGGCATACTTTCGTCTTTAGCCCACTCTTTTACGTCATATGTATATATATTTTTATATCCCTTTTTAGATAAATAATCTCCAACTTCTTTTGCATCTTTTCCATTGGCATCATAAAGAACTACATTTTTTTCTGCTGATATTCCCTTAGTCTTTAGAGCATCATCTAAACGCTTGTCTTTATCCTTATTATCTGCTTTTAGCCAAGCAGCTGAGAAATCTGTTGCCCCTTTAATGTGTCCTCCTCTTTTGCGCCATCTAGTGTCCATCCATTAAAAGCGTCATTTTCCCTTGTATCTACTACTACCCAATCGCTTTTCCCAATTTTGTCTTTAAGATCTTTAGCAGTAATAGTTTTAGCTTTTCCATCTTCTTTAACTTCTTGTTTACTTCCACATGCAGCTAATACTGTCATGGAAAGAGACAAGGTTAAAAGTATACCTAATAATTTAGTACTTTTTTTCAAGATTATTCCCTCCTAGATATCCTTAGTTTTTATAAGCTTTATAGTCCCTAATTATAGAGTTTACTATCACTTAATTAATAAGTAAATATATACTACCTCTATATTAAATTTTAAAATAACCAGTTTTAACTCTATTACAAAATCAAATAGATTACATGTTTTTTGACTATAATAATAGCCTTAATTATCTGAACCACTAATGTCATATAATTAAGGCTATTGTTATAGAGATTATTGGTTTTTTATAAACATCATTTTACTATCAGCTGTAGCGACAAGTTCATCATTGCTATTAAAAGCCTCAGCATACATATTTATTAAAGTATTTCCCTTATATTTTAAATGCACATTAATCACAAGCTGGTCATTTTCATAAATCGGTTTATGATAATTAGTATTCAAGTCTAATGAAACTGCCTTATTTTCTGTAGAAAGAAAACATAACATGCCAAAAGCGTTATCAAAGGCTGCGGAAATAAACCCTCCCTGCATGGACTTCACCGGGTTTAAATACATCTGTAATACAGGAAACTTTATTTTAAGCTTTTCATTTGGCACATATTCTAGTAAAGTTGGCTGCATTAATTCAAAACAACTTGCTGTTATTTCTTCAAGGGATGTCAGCATATCCTCTTTTCCAATACTAATTAAAGCTTTTTCTATATATTTCATTTCATCCATTTCTCCTTTTACTATAAAAAATATCGTACTTATATAACCCCTTCTTATACTGATATACTTTTTTGCATAGGTATCTTAATTTTCATTGCTAATGTAAAATTCATTATAGCTATACATGCTCCCGCAATGAATACATACTCATAACCAAAAGCATTCCAAATTAAACTTCCTAACCATGGAATAAACATGGACACTACATGATCCATACTGATTCCCATGGATAAAGTAGGTGATATATCTTCACTGTTTACAGCAATTTTTTTCAAATAAGTAGCTCTAGCCATGGTAGCTGCCGTAAGAAGCTGGTCTACTACAAAACAAGCGCAAGTTATATATAAAGCAATATTCGTGAGCAAACTGGTTCCTGGAATACTTTTCGCAAAAGCATAACCTGTACATACTAAAATAAGCAGCAGTGCCTCAGCTGTTAGTACAAACTTTTCTCCCATACTATCAATAAGATAACCAACATAGGGCTTAAAGAATATTCCAATCCCTGCAGTTAAAAATCCTAATAATGCAAAAGTACTAACTCCTTGATTAAATATCTTAATAAGTACCCATGGACCAAAGGTTATAAATATCTGTTTTCTTGCACCATTTAATATACTAAGATAATAAAATAAACTATATTCTCTTTTTACAAACAGCTTCTTTACTTTACTCTCGCTTTTATAGGGTGTCATTTTAAATATTAATACTGCAGAAGCCATATAAGCTATTGCTCCTATTGAAAAGGCAACTCTATAATCTAATTTTACATATCTTAATACAATGGCAGTTATAATACTTGTTACAAGAAAAGCGGCAGTATTAAGCCCATTTATCTTTCCAAGTATTTTCCCTACATCTCCTTCCTCTGCCAGTTTCATCCCTATACTATTTTGTACTGGCATTAAAAGGTGCTGTCCCATACTGTATACAATCATCCACAACATGGTTATTTCAAAATTTTTTGATAAACAGCCTATAGCAAGCATCCCCAATGCAGAAAGTATATTGGCTACAAATGCTATTCTTATATCACCTAAGAATAACAACATTCCTAAAACAAACACTACCATAATCCCTGGGAACTCTCTTGGCAGCTCCATTAAAGTTCTTTGTGTAACAGTAACATGAAAAACATCACTAAAAAAATTATTAAAAGCTGAAGAATCAATGCTTTGGCTAATCCCCATAAATGCACCGGCAACTAGGAATAATGTAAAATCTTTTTTTCTCAATTGTATATCCCCCTGTGTAGTTCATCAATATTTATTATTTTATCATACATAGAATAAGCTAACACCATAATTGGGTAAAATATTTAAACTATAGGTCTCTTTAGTGAACTAAAAATCACTTAAGCAAAAAGCTTGCTTAAGGAAAACATTAATTTATGAATAATTACTTTACTTTACGAGAAAATATTATATAATAATAATATAGACATAATTGCAAAACTTACATTATAATCTTAAATTATATAAATGAGGTGATTTTTATGAAAAAAGTTGAGATATACACTAGCGATACTTGTGGCTACTGTCATGATGCCAAAGACTATTTTAATCAGAATAATGTTCAGTTTACTGAGCATAACATCTCATCAAATTCTGAAGCTAGAAAAGAACTTATGAAGAAAGGCTATAGATCCGTTCCTTTAATTGTAATTGATAGCGAAGAAATCCTTGGATTTGATAAAGATAAAATTGATTCAATTTTAGGATTATAACTAACAAGGCATAGAATTTAATTCTATGCCTTGTTATATTTCTGTATGCATTCCAATCTCAACTTTATTGCGGCCGCTATTTTTGGCCTTATAAAGAGCTTTATCCGCTGTTTCTATCATTTCATTATATTTTATATGCTCTTTTGCTGATTTGTAACATATTCCTATGCTTATTGTGACTCTAATAGATTTATTACGTACATTAAATTCATATTTCTCAATATTTTTTCTTATCATTTCACATAACCTTAAAGCTTCACCTAATTCTATATCCGGAAAAACTATACCAAATTCTTCTCCTCCATATCTACCAACTATATCACAACGCCTAACAGAATTTTTTATAATAGATGAAATTTCCCTCAAAACCATGTCTCCAGATATATGTCCAAAGTTATCGTTAATTTTTTTATAAAAATCAATATCAAGCATTGCAAAACAAATTCCTTTTTTAAGTTCCAATTGCTTCTCATATTCCTTTACAAATAGTTCTATTAGTCCTCTATGATTATAAACCTCAGTAAGCCCATCCTTCGTGGCTAATTCTTTCAATTTATCTTGATGAGTTTTAAAACGTAATGCAGAGTTTACCCTAGCTAATACCTCAACTTCATCTATAGGTTTTCTTATATAATCAAAAGCTCCAAGCTCCAAAGCTTTCTTTATATTTTGACTTTTAGTTTCTGAGGTAACCATTATTATAGGTATATCCTTACTTTCATCCTTTTCTTTTAATAATTTACAGACTTCAAAGCCATCAATCTCGGGCATAACTATATCTAATAATATTACGTCTGGATTAATTTTACTAGTTAACTCTAATGCTTTTAACCCATTAGTACATGCAAATACAGCATATCCCTCTTTTGATAATATATCTATGAGAATTCTTAAATTTAATTTTGTATCATCAGCTATAAGTATTGTTTTAGTCATTATATTTATCACCTATCCATTTTCTAACTTATCAATAGTTTAATGCAACTAATTATCGTGATAATATGTTTATTTTTCTTTTGGCTAATGATTCTAATCAAAAACTTTTATTCAAAAACCGACACATTTCACCAAATATCATACTTAATTTTACCAAAAGAAGTTATGCAAAGTAAATAGCAAATTTTATCCAAGCCTTTTAAAATATTAGTTAAATAGAGTTAAAATATAAAATAAAACTAAAGAGAGTTTAAAATAATAGAAGCAACTATTAGCTTGTGTTATACAAACTGTTCTAAATATAGAACTATGCAGTTCTTCATAGTAATTTAACATTAATTTAGAATTGATAATATAAATAAAAGATAGTAACATTGTGTAATACTTTAATATAACTGGAGGGACATAGAAAATGTTTAATGAAAAGAAAACACTAAATCTTTATACAAGCATAGAATCTTATAACAACTCTGAACCAGATATAGTAATTGAAGATGTGAGTATTGAAACTCAGAGAGAAGGTTTTTTAGTAATAAAGGATTCTAACAATTATACTCATATAATAAATGTAAATAAATTCGTAGCGGTAGTTTACTAGGAGGGCAAATTAAAATTGAGTTTTTTAAAGGATTTAGAATTATATCCTGTATATTTAAAATGGAGGGAAGGTACAAATGCCTTCGAATGTTTCCTTAAATCAACAACCTTTGTATCTTTGAAGAATTATCCAGATTTTGAATTAGAGTATCCTTCTATTTCTCTAGAAGAAAATATAATGTATGATAAGATTAAGGCAATAATAGCTTCAAATAATACATCAGATACCATTTTTCTTTTAGATATACCAGGACATCAAAGTGTATTATTAGGATATTTACTTCAAAATAATTTAAATATTAAACCTATACTAACGCTCAATCTGCTTTTTCATCCGTATGGATTAATAGGCAGCAAGAAACTTATAGGTAATTTACTTCTTTGCGGGGATAAATTAAATAGTATTGATTCTAAGGGATATATCTTCATATTAGATAGTGGAAGATACTTATTGGAATCTGATGGTACTGAGAAAAATTCATTTAACAACCAATACGAAACTACAGAAGAAGATATGCCAAATGTAGAATTGTTAAAAGAACTTTGTTATTCAAAGGCCGTTTATATTTACTCTGATAAAATAAAAGAAGATATAAATTGTTATCTTGATTATCTGGAGCATTTTGATATTAAAGTAAGCAAGTGTAAGATTGGAGAATGTTAATATTATGGATAAGAACAATTCATGGAAACAGAAATCTGCTGCGTTAACCTTAGCTGTATCTATGGTTATGGTTAACCCTATAGCCTTATCAGGCTGCAGTTCTTCTAACAATACAGTAAAAAACTCTACAAATCAAAATCAGAATGTTAACAAGGATAAGGATAAGGATGAAGAAAAAGAGCAGCAAAGTGGTTATACTGGCGGTGGTGGAGGCGGTTACTATCACAGTTCCTCTCCTTTTATATTTAATTCATCTAACAAAAGCAGCAGTGGAAACTCTACTGTGTCGAATGAATCTTCTAGCGGCTGGCATGCGTGGACAACTCCCTCTTCTTCAGGAGGATATTCAGGAGTACATGCTGGTAGTGTAGCAGGCTAATTATAACAGGAGATGATGAATTATGTATGAATCTTTAACGGATAAATTATTATTTGATTATTATATGATAGATAGCAGAAGAAAAGATAGTATATTTTCTCCTGCTCCCTTTTATTTAGAAAAGGAAATTGCACAAAGTATGAAAGACTCAGCGGAAATACTGGATATTTTAATACAAAGGATAGTTGCAAATATTAATACTAGCTTTAGTGACTTTATAGATTTTATACCTGACTTCAATTATAGAAGAGATATTTTAAATCTAAAGGTTCCTTTAAGTCCTGTATTTTGGACTCGATTTGATGGTTTTATAAGAGAAGATGGTGGCATCTTTTTCTCCGAATTTAATTATGATAAACCCTGTGCTCAAAGAGAAATACTAGCAAGCGAATATCTATATGCCGAAAATAATATTAATAAAGGTTTTAAGGAAAGCTTTATCAACTCCTATAAAAGTATATCCTCTCAGTTCTTTAAAGAAAAAAGAACATTTAATACTGCTATATTAATAGACCCTTGCCACCTAGAAGAATCTAGACTTTCCTATTTATACAATGAACTGCTAGAGGATAGTAATTTTCATTTCATAGCTGTTGGGCCTAAAAACTTGAAAGTAGTAAATGACAAACTTCTTGCCTTTGGCAAAGAAAAGATAGATATAATACTAAGGCAATTCCCTACAGAGCATTTAGATGAAGTAACAGATATAGAAGCTATACTAGATTTATATGATAAAGAAAAAATACTTATATTAAATGATCCAAGAATTATTGTAGGTCAATGTAAAAATTTATTCTCTTTTTTATGGAACCTTGTTTCAACTAACGATAATAGGTTAACAAATATTGAAAAAGAAGTAATACAAAAAACTATTCCTTATACTGTGCCTTTCAAAAAAGAGTATGTCAATGAAGTTATAAATGATAAGGATAAATACGTATTAAAACCAGTATACGGAAGATATAGTGAAGATGTATTTATAGGGGTTCTTTATAGCGGAGAAGAATGGCTGGAGATTATAAACTATGTACTGGAGAAAAGCAATAATTTTATATTACAAGAATTCTGTCCTATTCATAAAGATTCAATAACTGCTGCTTCCAAACATCGCCTTATACCTAAAGAAGCCTTTGGAAACTTTGGAGTTTACCTCATAGAAGGAAAGGTTAAAGGCTTTTGTACAAGATGGAATGAAAGCTATCTCACTTGCGACGAAAGTACTTGGATAACTCCTATAGGGTTAGCCGAAAATCCTTTAAAAATTGTTAAACCAAACCTTCTGTGCAGAAAAAAAGTATGGGACAGAATAACAGATAGGTCTATGATGGAATCTGGCTTTACAGGAAGGTATTTTAGAGATAAGGAATATATTGGATTAGATAGTCTTTTAATAGATAAAAATAAATTTTTAGAATTAAAAAATGCATCAGAAGCCCTTTGTCATATTTTTAAAAAGGCTCAAAAATTAGTTATTGATAATATTGATACTTTTTCACCTATATTAGGAATTTACGGTTTAGATAACTTAGCTGTTCAGAACTATACAGACTCTCTTGCTTTTCTAGGAAGAATGGATTGGTGCCTTAACAGCAGAGGACAGTGGAAACTTTTAGAGTTTAATTCAGAAACCCCAGCTGGTCTGGTAGAAAGTATAAACATAAGCAAAATTATAAAAGAAGAGTTAAATATCAAATATGAAAATCCAAATGAAAATATGGAATATCTATTAAAGAATGAATTCCATAAAATAATAAAAGATTATGAAAAGGTGAAGAAAATAAACAATATAGCTATTCTATCCAGTACCTATTATGAGGATTGGTATAATACCAGTGTTATATATAACTTAGTTAAAAGTCTGCCTTATAATATCACGATGGGAAACATTTTTGATGTTAAAGTCCATGCGGATAAACTATATTTATATGGTGAACCTATGGATGCTGTATTTAGATATTACCCTTTAGATTGGTTTTTAAAAGATGGAAATGAACAAATACTTAAAGCTCTGGAGTTTAATACCTTAAGTATAAATCCTCCACATACTATAATAACCCAGTCTAAGGCATTTCTAGCACTAATTTTCGAACTAAAATCACAAGGCTTCTTCTCCGAAGAAGATGCTAATTTAATTGATAAGTATATAACTCAAACATCCTTTGATGTAGAAAACTTAAACACTGTTGATATATGCCTAAAACCTCTACTGGATAGAGAAGGTAATGGAGTTCTGCTTGGTTGTGATGTTTTTGAAGAACCTGAATATGATTTTGTATTTCAAAAAGAGAAGATATTAGACCTCTAGACTATGTTAGTTATTGTACTACAGGTGAAGATAAGAAGCTATTATATCCAATAATAGGAACTTATATATCTGGCGATAAGTTTTGTGGAGTGTATACTAGACTTGGGGAATTAATTACTACAAATTCTTGTATATATACACCAATATTTTTAGAATAGCATGAGGAGATTTTTATGAGTAAAAAAGATAAACCTTTAAGTAATGTTACATTATCAAGATCAAAATCAGCTGAACTAGATGGTTCCATAAGGACAATTAAAAAAGTAGCAATATTTTTTTTAGCTATATTCATTGCTATAGGAATATATACAGTTAAGCAATCTAAAGAAAAAAAGGATGACGAAAATCTTGTAGGCTACACACTAAAAAATGAGAAGTTAGTTGACAGCTGCAACTTAGTTTCTGTTGAAGGCTTTTATCTCGGGAAAGGTGTGCTAAAAGGCGAGGTTCACTATATTTTTCAAGCAGAAAAGAATGGTGAAAAATCAAATAACGTAGATGTGCCCGAAAAGGAGATCGAAATAGTTTATGTTTCATCAAATAATTCTACTGAAAAACCTGGAACTGTTAAAGCCTATACAAGAACCTATACTAAAGAAGATAAAAACAAGGTGTTAAAAACACAGAGCAGGTATTTTTACAGGGCTTATATTCCTCAGGGCACTATTAAAGACTGTGGTGAACTTACTACAGATTCTGAAAACAGTGATGAATAAAATTATATTGCAGTAAATGTGATTTCCATATAATATTGTATTAATGCTAAATCTAATATAAAAATTAACCTAAAACTATAATTGTCCGATAGATACCATCTGTAACACTCCCATCACACCCTGTGATGGGAAATAACGTATAATATATCTCTAGATAAGTTCTTCTAAGGCTCAGATGAAGAAAGTAATCCTTATAGGCAAACCATCTGAGCCTAAAAATCACTTAATAGGAGGTCTTTATGAAGATTGTAAAATATATCAGAAATATCTTATCTGGATTATATTTAAGTATTAAGAGATTTCCATTTGCCATATTATTTTCAGCATCTGTTGCTGCTGTACTTATAGTAATATCAGAAACTAATTTAAAAGAGGACACCTTAGCTAGAATAGCTATGACCCTTGCTCTTGGAATTCCCCTTTCACTTTGTATAAAGCTTTTCTTTGAGAAAAAGAGGAAAAAAGTATTTATAAGCTCCTTCTAGCTTATATAGGTGGCTCTTTATTTCTAATTCTTTATTACTTCTTATTTCTAAAAACTAGAGAAATGGTGCCTATTACTAGATACATTGCTGTAAGTCTTGCACTATATCTATGGTTTCTTTTTATACCACATCTTCTTAAAAAAGAACAATTTGAAATGTACATTATAACTGTATTTACAGGATTTTTTATCACTATAATCTATTCAATTGTATTATACTTAGGGCTTTCTGCAATTTTATTTACAATAGATAAACTTCTTGGGATAAAAATTTTAGGTAAAGTCTACTACTATACATGGCTTTTTGTAGTTTTTATCTTTGCAGTATCATATTTTCTTTCTGGAATACCACTTAAGAATCAAGAACTAACTATAAAATCTTATCCAAAGCTTCTGAGGATACTGCTTTTATATATTGTAATGCCACTTTTGACAGCATACACAATAATACTATATATATACTTTGGAAAAATAATAATAACAGCACATTGGCCAATTGGCATAGTTTCTCATCTGGTTCTGTGGTATTCAGTTATTGTTACAATAGTATTATTCTCTATTACCCCTATAAAGGATGAAAATCCATGGCAAAACAAATTTTTAAAGTTTTCTCCTAAAATCATTCTGCCACTTCTTATAATGATGTTTAATTCCATAGGTATAAGAATAAATGCTTATGGCGTAACAGAAAGAAGATATTTTGTTGTTATTTTAGGAGTATGGTTATTTTCAATGATGCTTTATTTATCCTTTACTAAAAAACATAGGAATATAATAATTCCTCTTACACTTTCTATAGTCACTTTAATTTCTGTATTTGGTCCTCTTAGCAGCTATTCCATTTCAAAGATGAGTCAAAATAACAGACTTGAAAAAATTCTTATAAAAGATAACATACTTAAAGATGGAAAACTGCAAAGTTCTCCTGATATTCCTAAGGAAGATAAAGCTGAAATAAGTAGTATACTTGATTATTTTAATAGGAATCACAGCTTTAAAGATGTTAAATATCTTCCACAAAATTTCAAATTAGATGATATGGATAAGGTATTTGGATTTTCTTTTGTAGCCCCAAGCTACGGTCCTACTGGAGAATACTTCACTTTTATGAGAAATCAATCAGAAAATGCACTAGATATAAGTGGATATGATTACCTCTTTGATACAAGAACTCTTAATAATCGCGTTAACGCATCAAGTTATCCTTTGACAGCTTCATATAATTATGAAACCGCAGTTGTAAAAGTTAATTACAAAGGAATTGAGGCTTATAGCAAAAATTTAAATTCTTTTGTAAAGAATCTCATTGATAAACATGGACTATTTTCAAAGGAAAATTCACTGTCTTCTGAAGAAATGACTTTAATTGAGGAAAATGAAAAAATTAAAGTTAAATTTATATTCTTAAACATATCTGGCAATAAAAACCCATCAACTGGAAATGTTGATGCTAAAGGAATCGAGTTCTATATGCTTGTTAAAATCAAATAAAATTTCAGGTGGTGAAATAAGTATATTCACCACCTTTTTCGTAAAAACTTGTGAATTTATGAAAAGCTTAGTAAAATTATATTATCATTAAATACTTTGCATTATATGAGGGGGAATAATTATGCGAAAACTTTCTACTTTTATTACAGTAACTTTATTCTTTATATGTTTACAAGTTACTTCTTTTAATGTTCATGCTGAAGGAACTGGCAAAACCTATTATGTATCTCAAACTAAGGGAAATAAACAAGCGCCTTGGGGAAGTATAGATAATCCTTTTCCAAGTATTCAAGAAGGCATATATGCTATGGAACCTGGTGACACTCTTTTAATAAGAGAAGGAACTTATGTCGAAACTACAGATGTATTAAGTAAAAATAAGAAACCTGGTTCAAGTACCGCCTGGTATACAATAAAAAATTATCCTGGTGAAACTGTTGTAATGAGTGGAAACAATGCTAAGATTATGTTTGGCAAAGATGGTGTAGATGCAATAACTTTTAACGGAGTTTCTTATTGGAGAGTTGAAGGTATAGAAATGAAAGATTATACAGGTGCAGGAGTATATGTATACAACTCAAGTAATATTGAACTAAGTAACTTAAAAATACATGACTTAGATTATCCTGAATATAGACCTGTTGGAACCTCTGGAATATATGGAGAGAATAACTCAAATAATTGTACTGTTAAGAACTGTGAAATATATAATGTAGGTTTAAAAATAAATAAGCCAAAGGATCATGGAATATACATAGGTTATGGCGTTTCAAACTGGACTTTTAGCGGAAACAAGATTCATGATAATGCAGGAGCTGCTATACAAATGTACGGAGCCCCTAATGGCGGCAGTGATTGCACAATTACAAATAACTTTTTATATAATAATCATGCTTATGGTATAGCCATCGGCAGCAATGCTACTAACAATTACATATATAATAATGTATTTTATGGAAATGCTTTTGACGACATATACATGTTAGAAGGTGCCGTTAAAAATTACTTTAGAAATAACCTATTTTTAAGCAGATACAGCAACTATAATATTCAGTTATCTGATGAAAGCTCAATAGATAACTCTTTTGATAATAATACCTACTATAAGGTTAATGGAATAGTAACAAACAGATACGATAAGACATTAACTTTTAACGAATGGAAAGCTTGTTCACAGGAATACAGTGGACAAATTATTAATGATGAAAATGTTGCCCAATCTTTGATAAACAACTGGACACCTGCTAGTGGCAAAAAATATTCAAGTACAAGGTTAAGTGGACAAGATAGATTTGAAACAGCTATGAAAATTGCAGAAGGCGTTAATAACGGAAGTGTCAACAGTGTAGTTATCACTTCAGGCTATAACTTCCCAAATGCCCTAAGCGGAAGTGTTTTAGCTAAAAAACTAGATGCTCCTATACTTTTAAGTGGTAACTCTGCTTCTGAAAATACGAAAACTATAGAATATATAAAGAATCATTTGACTAAGGATGGTACAGTATGTATTTTAGGCGATGAAAAGGAAGTAAATAACGATATAGTAAATAGCTTAAATAATTTAGGCTACTCAAACGTAAAAAGACTTAGTGGTAGCTCAAAATATGAAACTATAAAAATTATAAATGATGAAATAAATGCAAAAGAAGATACTCCTTTAGTTATAGCTGGTGGAAATGTATTTGCAGATGGTCTAAGTATTTCAACAGTAGCTGCTTCAAAAGGATATCCAATTGTTTTATCAGACAGTAATTCTTTATCAGATTCTGCTATAGAAACTATTAAAAAGGTTAAACCTTCTAAGGTATATATCATAGGAGGAACTGGCGCTATATCTGATAGTATAAAAGAACAAATTAAAAGCATAGCTAATCTTTCTGAAGGTAGTATAGCTAGAATTTGGGGAAGCGACAGATATGAGACATCCTTAAATATAGCTAAATATTTTGATTTAGCTAGTAATACTGTAACCTTTGCCTCTGGTGAGAATTTCCCAGATGCTTTAGCTGGCAGTGTGTATGCTGCGAAATATGGTTCTCCTGTTATTCTTATAAATGGAGATATTAAAAATCAAAAAGCTTATATTGACGGAAAAAGCTTTGTAAATCAAATTATTTTTGGTGGGTCAGGAGTAATTGGAGAAACTTTAAGAATTAATTTAGCAAAATAGTATAGAGGGCTAAGTCGAAAGTTAACTTATACTCCGGTCTATGTTTCCAAGCTTCAGCTTTGGAAACATCTCTCTATATAAGTCAATTATCAAGGTTATTTATCTATATAATTTAAAAAATGTCATGGGCTATATGCAAAATCGCTAAATTTTTATAGCAAACTTTTGCATGTCCATGACATTTAATTTTTATTTTATAAATAACTATTAAGATCTATTTGCTCTTTGAAAGAATCCAATCCTACTCTGTCTATATAATCTCCTAATCTTTCTCTATTAGTTGCATTTTCATTATATACTTGAATAATTTTTTCTGTTAAGTCATATATGTTTTCTTCTGGTACACAAAGTGCTATTCTATCTGCTATTCTTGGCTTGGCTCCACCTTTTCCGCCAACATAGAACATCCATCCTTTTCCGCCTCCTATTAATCCTATATCCTTAAATGCACTATCTGAACAGCTATTAGGACAACCACTTACACCTATTTTTAATTTATTAGGTAACTTTTTACCATGATATAAACTATCTATTTTCGATCCAACTGCTACTGAATCTTGAAGACCTCTTTTACAAAAAGTAGTGCCTGGACATACTTTTACACTTCTTACACATAAACCTATTGCTGCACCTGGATCCATATCTAAGTCTTTCCAAGCATTATCTAAATCCTCTTCTTGTAATCCAACTAATGCAATTCTTTGAGCTCCAGTAACTTTAATAGCTGCTGCATTATATTTTTCAGCTACATCTGCAATAGTTCTCAAAATATCTGGAGTTACAATTCCAGCAGTTAAATGTGGTGCTATTGCATATGTTTCTTTATCTCTTTGTAATATTGCTCCTTTTTCTAATAAATCAGTTTTCATTCGTATGACCTCCTAAATTGGCTTTTTAAATATATATTATTAAATAATTAATATCAATTCAATTTTATCACATTTAGCCAATATAGACTACTAGGATACTAATTGTAAAAATATTTGCACTTATAGTAAATACATTAACTACGTATTATTAGCCTAATGAACTATAAAATCTGCGATACTTTTATAATTGTACGTAGTACGCTTTTTAAGAAGACTTCGCATATTAATTTTTACTATGATGTGCTTCTTTTTTCTATCAATTTCATAGAATTATAATTTGTATATTGAACAAAATAGTAGAGTAATACTATGGTTAAATTCTTATTTAGGAGGGATAAATACTATGGGTGAAAAACATTGTTCTTCTTGTGCAAGCCAACAAGAAAAGGAAAAGAAAGAAAATAACTCTGGAACTAAACATAATAAAAAAACAAATAAAAAAGATTGATATTAAGATTAATTTAAAAATATTATATTTTAAGTATGTATACACCTATGTAAGATCAGTTTAGTTATGGAAAATGTAATCTAGGTTGCATAACATAAATAGTTTAGAATTTATAGTGTAAAGTTAATAGAGCTAGACTAAATTAAACTAGCTCTATTAATTTACTGTTATAATTAATGCAACTAAATCAACTACCCATTGTTACCCTAATGAGTATTTTTATTACTTCCTTGAAATAGAAAAAGGACTATTCATAGATCTTATTACTATAAATACTCCTTTTATTACTTATTTTATTCATCATCACAATATATATTTGATTGCGTCTTTTATTGCCAGTTTATCAATTCTATCATTATTTAGCTGCATTACAAGCTATATGAACTGCATCCCACACTCCTGCAAAAGGAGGCGCATAACATAAATCCGTCATACCTAAATCCATGGTAGTCATATTGTTATGAATTGCTATAGCAAACATATCAACTCTTAATACAGCCCCTTTTTTCCCCATAGCTTGAGCACCTAAAATTCTATTGGTTCTTTCTTCATATATAAGCTTAATCCATATAGGCGTTGGATCTGGATAATATCCTGGGTGGTCATATGCCTTAACAAAAACTGTTTTATAGTTTATAGCTAAAGCCTTAGCTTCACTTTCAGATAGTCCAGTTCTGCCTAATTCATAATCTAAAATTTTAATTGCAGAACTTCCAAGGGTCCCCACATACTTATTATGCTTACCTATAATGTTTTCACCTGCCAGCCTTCCGCACTTGTTAGCAGTGGTTCCCAATGGTATAAAGGAGTTCTCTTCCTTTACTTTATTGTATACTTCAGCACAATCTCCCGCTGAGTATATGTCAGCAATATTAGTTCTCATTTCTCTGTCAATTACTACTGCACCATTTCTAGCAAGGGCTATTCCTGAATCTTTTAAAAAACTAGTAGCAGGTCTTACACCTATAGCTAAAATAACCAAATCTGCTTCATAGCTTTCCTTATCAGTTTTTATCCCTGTAACCTTATCTGTGCCTACAAGTTCTTCAACCTTTTCATTTAAATTAAATTTAACTCCAGCTTCCATCATAATATTAGTTGCCATTTCTGTTAATTCAGAATCAAAAGGTTGTAATATCCTCGGGGCTAGTTCTACAACCCTAATATTTTTGCCGGCATATAATAAGGTTTCTGCCAATTCTATTCCTATGTATCCTCCACCAACAATTACTACATTCTTCACATCTGGAGCTTCTACTGCCTTTTTAAGTATCATTCCATCTTCCAAGGTTTTAAGCACATATACTCCTTTTAAGTCCTTTCCCTTTAGAGGGGGAACTACTGGTACAGTACCTGTAGCTATCATAAGTTTGTCATAGGAATCCATAAACAGCCTATCATTCTCCAAATCCTTAACTAAAATCTGCTTACTTTCTGGTTCAACTTTTACAACTTCATGTTTAAGATTTATTTTCATTCCTGTCTTTTCAAACTCTTCTTTAGTTCTTGCTATCATCTTAGTATAGTCTTCATTTATACCAGATACATAGTAAGGAAGTCCGCAAGCACCATAAGATACAAATGGACCCTTCTCATAAACTACAATTTCAGCACTACTATCAACTCTCTTCATTTTAGAAGCAGCAGACATTCCTGCTGCAACTCCGCCAATAACGATAACCTTCATAAGACCACTCCTATCTACTTAAAAAGTATTGGAAGACTCTCACTATATGGTGGATATGCTATACCATTTTCTGTTACTATAGCAGTTATTAGTGAGTTATCTGTAACATCAAAACATGGGTTATAGGCTTTTACTCCTGCTGGAGCCATTGGTCTTTCATACCACTTTGATGTTATTTCTTCATCAGCTCTTAGTTCTATGTGAATATCCTCACCAGTACTACATTTTAAATCAATAGTAGATAATGGTGCACAAACATAAAAAGGTATTCCATAGTGCTTAGCTAAAATCGCCACCCCTGAAGTTCCAATCTTATTAGCAGTATCTCCATTTTCAGCAACTCTATCACAGCCAACCAAAACTGCTTGAATTTTCTCTTCTTTCATCACTATTGAAGCCATATTGTCACATATTAATGTAACATCAATTCCAGCTTCCTTAAGCTCCCATGTCGTTAACCTTGCTCCTTGAAGAAGAGGTCTTGTTTCATCTGCATACACTTTAAAATCATAACCTCGTTCTTTACCAAGGTATATAGGGGCTAGTGCTGTTCCATACTTTGCAGTGGCAACTGTTCCTGCATTACAGTGAGTTAATATTCCCATTCCACTCTTTAATAGAGATAGTGCATTCTCTCCTATGTTTTTACAAACTACCTCGTCTTCTGCTCTTATATTTTCTGATTCTTCTTTAAGAGCTCTTTTAACTTCCTGTACAGACTTTCCTTTTTCTCTCTTAAATCTATTTTCCATTCGATCAAGAGCCCAAAACAGATTTACTGCTGTAGGCCTTGAAGATGCAAGATACTCTTTTACTTTTTTGAAATCCTCATATAGCTCATCATAGCTTTCTGCTTGTGATTCCTTTGTTCCAAGATAAGCACCATAGCCAGCTGCGATACCTATGGCCGGTGCTCCCCTAACTCTTAATGAATATATAGCCTCCCATATTTGATTTTGGCTAGTTAATCTTAAAAATATCTTTTCATTAGGAAGCAAAGTTTGATCTAATACTATCAAAGCATTGCTATCGTCATCTAGTACTACCGACTGAATTATAGTACTATTAAGTTGTCCATTTTCTAACATAATGTTCCTCCTAACTTCTTGCAGTGCTCTATTAGTTCTAAATAGTTCTTGCCATCTATCATATTTTCCCTATTCATAACAACTTCTTTACCAAAAGTTAAACAGAACTTTTCAGCTACTGCTCTTTTTTCAATATCTTTAATTGTTGTTATATCCTTTACATGGGCTATTCCTAAAATTCTTCTACATAATTCTAAACCAGTAACCGCTGCTGTGTCTCTTAAAATGTTATTTAAGTAATATTCTTTAAAACCTTCATATTTAGCAACTCTTTCAGTTACATTTTCATCATATGCTTTATTGAATTTCTCTTTAAACATATCAACTGTATTTAAAATGCTTTCTTTAATCCAAGATATGTAATTATCTTTTTCTGCTCCTTCTTCCATTGTAGCTTCAGCATTTATGAGTGCAAATATAAAGTGTGCTACAACATTACCAACATCATACCCCGCTGGACCATAGAATGCAAATTCAGGATCTATAACTTTTGTGGAATTTTCTTTAACAAATATGGAACCACTGTGAAGATCACCATGTATTAAACACTGAGAATTTGTCATGAATTCAAATTTTAATTTTGCTGTTTCTAATATAAACTTTTTATCATTCCACAAAAGCTCTTGTGCTACAGCCTTTGTTGGCTCGAATATATCGTTTCTTTGACAATTAAAGAATGGCTCAGTATAAACTAAATCTTCACTAATTTCACAAAGCTCAGGATTTATAAAACTCTTAACAAGAGCTTTCTTCCCTTTATGACACATAACAATATCTGAAGTAAGTAATAGAGTATTTACCATGTAGGTTGTTATATGATCTACTAGCATTGGAAACTTTCTATGCTGTAATAATGCTGTACGCAGTATTGTATGATCAGATAAATCCTCCATTACACAGCAATTCATAATAGGATCATAGTGATAAACCTCTGGAACTAACCCTTTAGCAAGTGAATGTTGAAGCTTTAGTATTTCGCTTTCTATTCTATTGCGATCCGGTGAAAGTTTAAATTCATCAGATATTCTCGCTACAGGACCAGCTTGTTTTATTATTATAGATTTATTATTTTTCTCATCAACCACTCTAAAGACATAATTAAGGTTTCCATCTCCAATTTCCTTGCAAGTTAAAACTGCATCCTCCTTAAAAAGCTTTAAAACAGTTTTAGTATATTCTACAACATCACTTTCTTTCATAGTAAAATATTCTTTAGTGAAATCTAACTTTGACATATTTAAACCCTCCCATTTTGCCAATGTTTCTTATTTCCCCTCATATATTACATAATCTATTTGACCTGTTCCGTTTATTACTTTTTTAATTCAGTTACAACGTTTACAAGAACCAAATTTTTAACTATATACTACCATAGCATGTTGTATTTTTCAATTAATACAATAAAGGCTACCTTTCTTATACAAGAAAAATAACCTTTGTTGTATTAATTTCTACTGATTTTCTATGTAGGCATCCACAACAGTAGCCACATAATGATCTTTTCCTTCATCAACCATAGCTATTATTGTAGGAGAACTAGGACTGTTGACCTGTACCCTATAAGCACTTGAATTTATTCTATCTAATCCTTTATCTCTATTTATAATAACTTCAGATGCTCCATTATATTCATAACCTTCGTAAGCATTTGATATCATATCCTTTAATCTATCCGCTTGACCATCAATTTGTTTTATATCTTTTAATACATCATTTATATCTTTCATATTTTTCCCTCCAGCATTTGTAGAATATAATTTTACTTAACTTATTATTCCTTTTCTATAAAAATAAATACAGTCATAAGGAATTACCTTATGACTGTATTTATAAAGTTTCAAATTACTATTTAACTATGTTTACTTTTTGACCATCACTTAGAAGACTTTGTCCTTCCGTAATAATTTCAATTCCAGCCTTCACTGTTCCTGTTGTTATTTCAGTGATTTTATCATTAGCTATACCTGTTTCCACAACTATTCTTTTAATCTTACTGTTTTCTACGGTATATAGATATTTAACTCCATTCTCTACTTTTATTGCCTCATTTGGAACAATTACAGCGTTATCTCTATTCTGATCTGGTATTGATACCTTTGCAAACATACCAGCCTTTAGTTCCCCATTAGAGTTATCTATTTTTACCTTTATTATATAAGAATTATTTTTACTATCTACATCAGGGCTTATACTGTCTACAACTGCTGTGATAGCTTTATCACCTAATGCGTTAATTACTACTGGCACATTCTCACCAACTTGAAGCTTGCCTACAATTTTGTCTGGAACAGTTATTTGTGAAATAAGTGAAGATGTATCTATTATAGTAACAGTTCCTGCTGTTCCTGAAGCAATTGTTCCAACTTCAACATTTTTAACGGATACAACTCCAGATATAGGCGCTGTTATATTGGAATCATTTAGTTGAACTTGTGTAGAATTAATATTAGCTTCTGCTTGTGCAACTGACGCAACAGCCTGAGTAGATCCTGAATTCTGCTGTAAAAGATTTAGGTTCTCTTGAGCATTCTTTAAATCTACAGAAGCGTTATCAACAGCTAGTTTTGCTTTATCTAATTCCTGTTTTGATATTGCTCCAGCATCATATAGCTGTTTTTCTTTCTCATAATAACTACTGGCATCATTATATGTAATTTGTGATTTATCAATGCTCTGTTGATATTTTAATATTGCATCACTTACACCAGCTTTTGCTGAGTTAAGGGCGGCCTGCTGTGATTGAAGAGTTGCAGAAACTGATGCTGTATCAAGTGTAAAGAGACTTTGTCCAGCAGTCACTTTATCACCAACATTAATATTTACTGATACAACTTTTCCTGGATTTTTAGGGCTTACAGTAACAGATTTCACAGCTTCTAGCTTACCTGCATATTGAACTTCTGAGGATATATTCTGTGTAGTTATCTTTTGCACCTTAACATTCGGTATTTCTTTTTTTACTTGAGGAACTTGTTTCTTTCCATGTTTGGATACAACAACTCCTACAATGGCAACAATAATAATCACTACAATAATCCACTTTTTGTTTAATTTTTTAAATTTCATATTAATTTGCCTCCGTAACATATGATTTCTTATTACGATGTTTTAAAATTTTATCTTTAAAATCGTCCATTAATGTGTAAACTACAGGAAGAATAATAGGTGATAATATTGTAGAGGCTATCATTCCGCCTATTATAACCCATGCCATACCTGATCTAGTTTCACTTCCCTCACCTAAAGCTAATGCCGATGGCAGCATTCCGACAATCATTGTTAAAGAAGTCATAATAATTGGCCTTAGTCTAGTTGTACCCGCAGAAATAAGCGCTTCTTTTAAGTTCATACCCTGCTTCATCAGCGTATTAGTATAGTCGATTAACAATGTACCATTTTTAGATGCTAATCCGTCCAACATTATAAAGCCTATCAGAGACATCATATTTATGCTATTGTGGGTTACAGCTAAAATGAGTAAAGCTCCTATTACAGCACAAGGTAATGCCAACATTCTTACCAGTGGAGTTAAGAATGATTCATATAATACTACCAGTATCATATATACAAGAACTACGGATGCGACTATTGCCTTTGCTAAGGTACCAAAGGTATCTGCCATTTGCTTTTGGCTTCCTCCATAGGATACTGAATATCCAACTGGTATAGACATTGCTGCAATTTTGCTTCTAATATCTTTATTAACACTTCCTAAATCTCTACCATCAAGACTTGCTGATACTGTAACTACATCTTGTCTATTTTCTCTCCTGATTGATTTAGGGCTATCCGCTTCCACTATAGACGCAACTTGATCTAAGGAAATTTGTTGGGATAAAGAATTTTGTATTTTTATGGCCCCTACATCTGAAGGACTTTTAATTTGTCCATCCATGAATTTTAAGGTCATATCATATTCATCATCATCGCCTCTATATGTACCTGCTGAGGAACCTTGTATACCTGTTCTTAGGGCTGATGCTACATCTGAAACAGAAACTCCATACTGAGCTGCTGCAAGTCTGTCAATTTTCACTCTAAGTTCACTATCATTTGCATCTAATGAATTAGTTACATCTACAGTACCTTTAACAGATTTAACTTCCTCTTCAACCTTTTTCGATAGGTCTTTCAGTGTATCTGCATTATCACCAGATACTTTAATATTTATAGCAGAGTTTGAACCACCACCTCCGCCGCCTCCCATTTGAGACTCAGATACGAAAAAGTTTACTCCAGTAAGTTGTTTCTTTCCCCAACTACGTACTTGTGATGCAAGCTGGGTCTGGCTTTTTTTACGTTCTGCTTTAGGAAATAATGTAACGTTAATTTTTACAGATGCATCACTTACTTGTGTATAGTAATATTTAACCTCTTTAATAGTTTTTAAATAATTGTCAACCTGAGCAGCTTTTTCATCTGTTTGTTTTAAATTCGTTCCTGGAGTGAGTGTCATTGAAATTGAAAATGCACTTTGGTCAGAATTTGACATAAACTCTGTACCTATAAATCCTAATGGAACTAGTGCAATACTTGCTATAATACATATGATTAAACCACTTAATACTTTAAGTCTATTATTTAGAGACCAAATAAGCATTTTTTTATAAGACTCAGTAGCAGTATCCATAAACCTATTAATTACGCTAGATACTTTTCCAAATAGAGGTTTTTTACGCTTT
Source organism: Clostridium sp. OS1-26 (assembly GCF_030915445.1). GTDB lineage: Bacteria > Bacillota > Clostridia > Clostridiales > Clostridiaceae > Clostridium_AM. The sequence continues at coordinate 3,540,539 of NZ_CP133264.1, read as the reverse complement.
GTGCCAGCATTTTTCTTGTCTTTATCATTACTTTTAAGAAGACGAGAAGCAAGCATAGGTGTAATAGTAAAGGATACAAACAGCGAGAATAAAGTTGCAAAAACTATAGTTAGTCCAAACTGCTTAAAGTACTGGCCTATTACACCGGACATAAATGCAATTGGCAAGAATACAACTACATCACAAAGAGTAATTGCAACTGCTGCCATTCCAATTTCTTTTCTTCCCTCGATAGCAGCTTTTATAGGGTTTTTGCCCTGCGCTAAGTGTCTTTGTATGTTTTCCAATACAACTATAGAGTCATCTACTAGAATACCTATACATAAGGATAACGCCATCAAACTCATCATGTTTAGCGTAAACTTTAATTCATACATCATAAAGAATGTAGAAATAAGTGATGTAGGTATTGCTACTAAAACTACTAAAGAAGATCTCCAGCTCTTAAGGAAGAATAATAGTACTATTGCGGTTGTTATAACCCCTTCTATAAGGCTGTGATTTATTTGATTTAATGAATCCTTTATGAATACAGTAGTATCACTAGCAGTTATTATATTCATATTTTTAGGCGTAGTTTTTTGTATTTCAGTCATTTTATCTTTTATATTATTTACAACTTCGACTACATTTGCATCACTCTGCTTTTGAATATCAATAGATATAGTTTTTTTACCATTTAATTTAGTTAAGGAAGTGGCCTCCGGATATTCTAGTTTAATATCCGATATTTCCCCTAAACGTACTTTTCCCCCATTATTGGTTTGTATAAGTACATTCTTTACCTCATCAATGTTTTGAAATTCTCCAACAACTCTTATTGATTGGCTTATCTTATCCTGCTTAATTTGCCCAGCAGGCATGCTGACATTATCGCTCTTCAGCCTACTTAATATTGAATTGATAGTTATTCCATAGTATTCAACTGCAGTTTTATCAAGTTTTATAATTAATTGTTTTTTGTCTGCCCCCCAAGGGATACTTGTCCTACACCGGGCACTTTTTCTAACTCTGTTTTTATTTTGTCTGCCTGATTATATATTTCATCAAAAGAGGCAGTTCCTGAAACGGCAAGTGTCATTACAGACATAGCATTAATGTCTATTTTATTGATTACTGGAGTTCCTGCATCGTTAGGCAGTTTCCCTTGAGCCTTAGACACTGACTTTTGAACATCTAAAAATGCTGTGTTCATGTCAACATTTTGTTTAAATTGAATTATAACGGTTCCGCTACCTTCTCTAGAGGTAGAGTTAATAGTGTCAACTCCAGCTACTCCAGAAACGGCATCTTCCATAGGTTTTACAATATCTTTTTTTACGTCATCTGCGCTAGCACCATTGTATGGAGTTGATACGGTAATAACAGGTATAGTCATAGATGGTAATAAATCCGCTCCTAGATTTGTATACCCTAATATACCCAGACCAACCAGCAATGCTATTATCATGGTGATAGCAGCAGGCCTTTTTACTGATATTTCGGTTATGCTCATTTTTTAGCCTCCTTAGTTATTTTGTTATAACATTTTTATGTTAAAATATATAGATAAAAATAGCAATAAATTTTTATATAAAATAATTTATATTTAATGTTCATTTATAATTCACATCATTAACACTTGTTTTACACTCTATAAATGTAATTATATGTAATCATATTAAGTGAATTTATAAAAAATTGCATTATAAAATTCCCCCAATGCTATCTTCATATCATTGGGGGAGTTTTATGTTTTGAAATACAAGTTAAATTTCCATTATTATTGGAAGTATAACCGGTCTTCTTTTTGTTTTTTCATATAAAAATTTTTCTAAAGATTTTTTCATGTTAGATTTTAATACGTACCATTCAATTACTTTATTTTCTAAGCAATTATCCAATTCTTTTTTTACGATTTCTTTTGCTTCATTAATTAGAGGTTCTGATTCCTTTACGTAAATGAAGCCTCTGGTGATTATATCTGGTCCTGCAATGATATTGTAGGTTTCTTTTTCTATAGTTACAACTACTGTTAAAATACCGTCTTCAGCTAAATGCCTTCTATCTCTAAGCACTATATTCCCAACATCTCCAACTCCAAGTCCGTCTACAAGAACAATACCAGTCGGAACTCTACCAGAAATTTTAGCTTCATTTTCTGATAGCTCTAAAACCTGACCAGTTTCCATAATAAAAGTGTTTGAACTTTCCATACCAAGCTTTTGTGCTAATATTGAATGATGTCTAAGATGTCTATATTCACCATGAACTGGCATAAAATACTTAGGATGTACTAGTGTATGAATTAATTTCAACTCTTCTCTATAAGCATGGCCGGATACGTGTACTTCCTCTAATGCTTCATAAATAACCTCTGCTCCTTTTTTAAATAGTTCATTAATTACTCTTGATATAAACTTTCCATTGCCAGGTATTGGTGATGCAGATATAATAATTAAGTCATTAGGTTCAAGTTTAATTATTTTATGAGTAGAGAAGGCTATTCTGGCAAGAGCTGACATAGGCTCTCCTTGACTACCTGTAGTTATGATAGTTATCTGCTCATTCGGGTAATTGCGAATCTCATCTACAGAAATCATATAATGTTCTGGTATATGCAAGTATCCTAGTTCCATTGCAACCTTAGATATGTTTTCCATACTTCTTCCACTAAAGGCTATCTTTCTTCCATATTGTACAGAAGCATTGACTATTTGCTGCATTCTTTGAATATTCGAGGCAAATGTAGCCACGATTACCCTTCCTTCAGCTTTCGAGAAAATTTTAATCAATGTTTCTCCTATAGAACTTTCTGAAATTGTATGACCAGAACGCTCAACATTTGTGCTATCCGCCATAAGCAATAATACTCCGCTACTTCCAAGATTAGATATGCGCTTTAAATCCATAACTTTATCATCTATAGGTGTATAATCTACTTTAAAATCTCCAGTATGTAGTATAACTCCCACCGGTGTGAAGATAGCAAGACAGCAGGAATCTGATATACTGTGATTGTTTCTTATAAATTCAACCTTAAAGTTTTCTAGCTCCACTGTATCGCCAGGTTCTACCGCATGAAGCTCAGAGCTATTGAGTAAACCATGCTCTTTTAATTTTATTTCAACTATTCCTAAAGTCAATCTTGTGCCATAAATAGGTACATTAAGCTGTTTTAAAAAATATGGTATTGAGCCTATGTGATCTTCGTGCCCATGAGTTAAAAATATTCCTTTAACTTTTTCTTTGTTATCTAACAGATATGATATATCAGGTATTACTAAATCTACACCATACATGTCTTCCTCAGGAAAAGATATTCCGCAGTCTATTACCATGATTTCGTCTTTATATTCAATTGCAGTTATGTTTTTGCCAATTTCTCCAAGTCCCCCCAAAGGGATAACTCTTACGCAATTTTCGTTTTTCACTTGAATTCCTCCTTAATACATATTAATTATCTAAGGATTTTCCTATACTTTATTTTTTCTTTAAATTATAAAAATAATCCTTCTTATTTTTAAAAGAAAGAAACTTAGTTATGATAATTATAAATATCTATAAACTAAGTTTCTTTGCAATAAATATATTCAATTTCTAATCTACAACTAATGCTTTTAATTGTGCTTCAACAAAACTTTTATAACAATAGTTTAATATGTCACTTCTCTTTATTATTCCAATAAATATTTCCTTATCATCTACTACCGGTATAAAGTTTTGACTTACAGAAGTATAAAGTAAATCCTCTATGTTTGAGTTAATATGAATAGGCTTATTTACCATTCTTCTAGGTATATCATTTAATTTTATCTTGCTTGTACTTTTTAAATCTAAACCTGAGGTATTTTTTAGTTTCCAAAGCAAATCACCCTCTGTAAGTGTTCCAACATACTTTCCTTGGTCATCTAATAAAGGAATAGCCGTATATCTATGGTATTCCATTTTCTCTAATGCTTGCCTCATAGTCGAATTGACATTTTCATATACTATTTCTTCTTTAGGTGTTAAAAAAAATGCTATATTCATATCGACTTTATGTTACCAAATTATAAGAATTTATCTTAATAATTAGTAACAACTTCACCTACCTTTTCTCATTTTACAGTTCTCAATACCACTTAATATTTTATTCAGCATTATATATGCTTATAAATTTATTATACCCTTAATATTTTAAAACTCAATAAATTAATTATTAACATTTTGTAATATCTTATTATATTTTAAATTCTATAATTATTGAAAAACCTTTTGTCGGAAGGTTCTCTGCTCTTATTTGTCCTCCATGGTTTTCTACAATATCTTTACATATAGCAAGTCCTAAGCCGGTTCCTCCTTTTTCTCTAGACCTTGAGGAATCTATCCTGTAAAATCTATCAAAAATCTTATTTAAGTGTTCCTTTGGCACTCCTTCTCCATTATCACTTATTTCAAATCTTAAAACTGTATCTTTGCTAATACCTGTTATATTTATAATGCAGTTATCACCAGCATATTTTAGAGAGTTATGTATCAAATTAATAAATACTCTTTTCATTTTTTTAACATCAAAATTTAAAATTATATTTTCATCTATCCTATTTAAGTAATGTAATTGAGCTTCTTTTCCCTCAATTTCTTCTTCTAACTCTAAATTTAACTGCTCAAACATCTTTCTACAATTTACAGGCTCTTTGCTATATTTGCTTACAGAATTTATATTTGAATAGTCTTCTAACTCTTCTAAAAGAAGCTTTAACTCAATAGCTTTGTTATAAATAATATTATGATACTGAATTTGCTTATCATCTTTTACCTTGCCCTCTACTAACCTTTTAGAATAACCTATAATAGACGTAAGAGGTGTTTTAATATCATGAGATATAGCCTGAATAAGCTCCTGCTGGTTATCTTCAGATTTTTTCAATCTTTTCCCCATCTCTTCAAAATTTCTACACAGAACCCCTAATTCATCATCCCCATAGTAAGGTATTTCAATTACTGTATTACCGTATTGTATGTCATTAACTGCTTTACTTAACTTCTTTAATGGATCAGCTATAAATCTGTATATTATAATAAGTATTATTATAGAAACAGTTATTATAATAGTAGCTATCAAAATCCTACCAGTTTGACCTTTTAGCTGGAATCCATTATTTATAACGGTCTCCGGAAAATATCCATAAATCACATAAGAAATCTTTCCTGAAACTTTTACATAGCCTTGTTCCTGTATACTATCACTTTGGTTCTTTAAACTCTTGGTCGAATAAATGGTGCCTCCATTCTCATCTTTAATAATAAAATAAACCTTATATTTTTTAGAAATGTCCTCAACAGATTTTTCTAGCTTATCCTGCCTTTTATGAACCTTCTGTACATCAGCTATTGCTTCTTGCATGACAGTTTGTCTCTTTTTTTCCTGGTAATTTATTTCGGAAATTACTCTATTAGTAACTACATGTTTATAAAAAACTCCGAAACTTATAATTTGTAGTATAAAGCCTAGTGTCAACACTACACCTATTTTTTGATATAAAGTTTTCATTTCGATTCACCTTTTTAATTATTAAGTAAACTATTCTTTTTCACCTATAAACTTATATCCTGCCCCCCATATAGTTTTTATGAATCTATCACAATCATTAATTTTTTCTCTTAATTTTTTTATGTGTACAGTGACAGTGCTTATATCACCAAATTCGTCATAGCCCCAAACTCCATTATATATTTGTTCTCTAGTTAGTACTCTTTTAGGGTTTTCCATGAGGAAGCATAGTATTTGAAATTCCCTAGTAGATAAATCTACCTTTCTTCCATCTACAACTGCTTCAAAGGAATTTTTGTTAACTTCTATGTAATTATATTTAATTGTTTCATTTTCAATTAAGTGAGGGTTTTCAATTCTTTTTTGTCTTCTTAAATGTGCTTTTACTCTAGCACATAGTTCTCCATCATCAAAAGGCTTAGTTATATAGTCATCTGCTCCCATTTCCAAACCTATTATTTTATCTATATTTCTGTTCTTAGCAGTTAAGAATATTATTGGTCCAAAAAACTTATCTCTTATTTTTCTACACACTTCTATACCATCTATATCTGGAAGCATTATATCTAAAATAATCAAATTAAAATTTTTGTCTAACACCTTATTAATAGATTCTGTTCCATTATAAGCCTTGTCTATTTCATATTTTTCATCTTCTAATATATCACTTATAAGGTTAACAATATCCTTATCATCATCAACAATCAATATTTTTTCTTTATCCATATCAGCACCTCTTTTAGAAATTTATTATCTTTATATATTTACACTCTATTATCGTTATCTGTGTGCTAATATTTAACTCCTTGATTCTACAACATAAAAATGGAGTCAGATGAACTTTCTAACTCCATTTTTATACCCTATTTCAATTCTGAATCATTTAAGTTATATTCAGTTCCATCAGTGTTTGTGCTGTTATTTAGTGTAGGATTATTTAAATCTATTCCATCTTCTTGTATATTGGCAGAGTCATCTTCCGTTGTTGGAGACTTTGGTATGTTAACTGATGAATTAGTTATGTTATTTAAAATTGATTGAGAAACAACAGCTTCTCCGCCTAAAATATTTACTGTATTTATTTTAGCAAGTTTTGATGATATAAATGTTTTTGCATTTGCATTTAAATTTGAAGATACTAGAAATATAGGCGATGAATTTAGTGCAGCATAAGCTGTACCAGATAAAGCATCAGGAAAGTTTTCTCCAGAAGCTATACAAACTTTATCGAAATTAATGTCATCTTCAAATCTATTTATTATATTAATGTTTCTATCATATCTGTTGCTGCCTGTTATTCTTTCTACATTAGGAAACTGAGCTGCGACCTCATCACTTATCATATCATTTTCCCCTATGATATAGGTCTTAGATATATTTTTATCTGATATATAGTTTTTAATTACAGCAGGCAAATTAGTTTTAGGTACTAATATTACAGGGATTCCTTTTTTAGCTGCTATAGGTCCTATACTTAATCCATCTGAGAAGTCTTCTCCTGTTACTACTGCTACTTCACTAGTATTTCCCATTTGTTTAGCAATGCTTATAGATGTTTCATAACGATCTGCACCATAAAACCTATCTACAGCTATTCCCTTACTTTTTATTTGACTCTCAACAGTAGATGAAACTACCCCAGGTCCCCCAACTATAAAAGCATGTTTAACTCCTAATTTTGCTAACTGATTAGATGTATTTTCATTAAGACCATTTTTTTCTGTTAAAAGAATAGGCGCATTATATTTCTTCGCTAAACTAGCTGCTCCTAAAGCATCAGGAAAGTTTTCTCCAGAAGCTATAACTGCATATTCACTTTTTGTCCAGCCATTACTGCATATCTGAGATGATGTTTCATATCTATCTGTTCCCCATAACCTATTTGATGTCCCTTGTGCTGAAACTTTTATGTTAGACATGGCTAATACCATTAAGGATACAACAGAAAACATTATAGCACTCTTCTTATTAATCATATTTTTTCTTCCTCCAGTTATCATAACTCTATATTACTGCTGAGTTGTATTTGTAGATTGCTGTGTTCCATTAAGAGAATTTATAGCATTAAGCAACTGGTTTAATATATCTCCATTAGCCTTGATATCTTTAATAATTTGTGTCTTAGCATCTATAATACTTTGCAAAGTGTTTCCTGCTGAAGTAAAGTCCCTTGCTTTAATTTGATCACTATAGGATTTCCATAATTGATTTTTAGCTGTTTCCTCTTGAACAATTTTTTGATGTAAATCTTTGTTCTGTTGTATTAAAGGCTGCAATTGCTGAAGTTTTTGTTTTCTTGCATTGTTAGCAGTTTTTAATTGGTCTACTAGAGGTTGTAGCGCTGCTTTATCTGCATCTACTTGTTTTTTCTCAGAATCTATTTGAGAGGTTAATGCTTGAATTTGAGGCTCTATACTCTTCATAGTTGCAGAATCATTAGCTTTTATTGCAGCTTGAAATTGTTTGCGTAATGTATTCCTTTGTTGAACCAACATTCTTGTTTGTGTAATATCATTTTTAACTTTTTCTCTTTCTGTTTTAACTTGTCCCCCTATATCTCCAGAAGTATTATAGGCTTTAATGCCATTTTTAATTTGTTCTTCAATAGCTTTGTTTGCATCTAAGGCAACCTTAGTCTGAGCTCTTAAATCTACTATTGTAGTCATCTTGTCCATATATACTGTTGAATAGAATTGATCCGATGTTATAGATGATGATGTCGTACTTTGTGTGGTTTGATCTTGTGTTTGAGTTTGAGTAACCTGTGTGTTATCCGAACTAGTTATCGTTGTATCCCCTGCAGCAAAGGCTACTGTTGAAGCTCCTAATATTACAGATGCTGTTAGAACCGACATGAATATTTTTTTCATTTTTTAGTTCCCCTTTCAATATTCTAATTTATTTCCATAGCCTTATTGTAAAGGAAACATATTAAATAAAAAGAAAACAAAAATAAAAATTTATTAATATGTTGACTATACTATTTTCTTTAATTTTTTATATCATAATTAAGATTATTCTCTAGCTGATTTCTTAAAAATATAGATTTCTTATTTAATGAACAATAATTTTTATAGTAAAGCTCTCTTAAATTATCCATTTTTACTTTATAACTATGATTCTTTGTATTTTTATAAATACTATCTAGGTACAAATAGTAACTTTTATATATTTCAGGATAATATCTTTCATAACTTAAAACTATATCAAAATACTTTATTGTATTCTCTATATCTCCAAGTCTTTCATAGGTAAAAGCAATATTCATCTTTATTCTAGGATCTTCATTATTAACTTGTTCTGCTAATTTTAAGTTTGCTAGACATTCTTTATACATATTATTGCCTCTATAAGCCTGAGCCATAAGCACGTATATATCTGGATTTCTAATAGTTATTGCTTTATTAGCTCGATAAAAAGCAACGGATTTGTTTATATCATTTTTTGCATATATATTTCCTAGGAAAACTAAAGAATTAATTATTAAAATATATACTGAAATTATCAATCCTAAAATTATCATAGACATTTTAACTGATTTTCTTATAGTAAAGCTGCTTCGTTTATCTAAAAAACTCATTATCATTACTACTATTATAAAAATTGAAGTAAAAGAAAAATCAAAATCTAGCAAACTATGAAAATAGATCGTTAAAAACATAGCCAACTTTAAAACTTTTAATCTATCCTTCTCAGATTTTAGTATCATATATACTCCATATATGAATATAAACATAAAGGCTGCTAGCCCTAGTATTCCCATATCATAACAAACTTGCAGAAGTGAATTGTGAATGTATTTTATGTCATAAAAGGCGGATTGATTTTTATACTGTTTATACACAAATGAGTTAATACCAGAACCCAAAGGATTTTTTATTATACTTTGAAAACAGTCTTCATAATATATAAATCTTTCTTGAAGAGATCCTGAATCTAAACTGATATTGCTCACTCTAGTGTTAAAATTAAATTTTCCAAATACCAACAAAGAAAGAGATACAACTATAGCAATCGCAAAAAATAAAGATATCTGTTTTTTTATTTTAACACCAGACTTGTTGTAAAAATGATATAAGGGTATATAAAAAACTGGTATAACAAAGGCTGTTCCTAGTCCAAAATATTTAACTAATCCATAAAATATAATCGTCGTAAAAAAATTTATTGCTATTCTATAGTTCTTTTCTTTATATTCTGCAAAATAGCATATTAATGCAAAAATAAATAAATATATAAATGTATTTCTTGACTCAGTAAGTAGTATCCCTAGTATTAGTACCCATTGAATTGATGACTTAAACTTTTGTTCTGTTCTTATTTCATTCATATATAAACCAATTAACAGCAATAGTCCATATGTATTGGCATATCCAAAAGTACCATCTATTCTTTTATTTAATATAAGCCCTTGAAATATTATAAATATAAAAGCTGATATTGATGTAATATAGGCAAAATAATCTAATACTTTAGGCATATGTAGATTCGTAAATAATAAATAGAACAGCAGAACAGCTAGATATGTAATGAAGCCATCAAAAAATAGATTTATATTTTTGCTGTATATTAAGGATAGTATTGCTATAACATTTAAGAATAATATTGAATAAAATATATATTGGTTAACTATTAAGTTCTTTTCTATTTTTAATAAATATATGCTGCATATTAATAACAGTATTGCTCCGCATACACTAACAGGCAGTAAATTATACGGAATAAGTAATATTGCTGCAATAAGTAGTAAATACCTCATAGCTATTGTTTTCCTTTCATCAGTGTTAAAATAATAAAGCAGAGAGAGCTCTGCTTTATTGATTTAATTTACTTCAAACATTTTTACAATATTTTTATTTAATTCTTTTCCGTCTTTACTTTTTACATCTTTACTTATTTTCAAATTGTAAATTTGCCTTCCTTCTAAAGTACGCTGTTTTTCCCAATTATTAGACTTAGAATTTCCCTCATTCTCTTTGCTTATAGTCAGCGATTTTTTATCTGGGTTGAGAGCTATAGCCACTTTTACTATTTGATTATCACCATCAGTAACTACAATATTTTTACTGTTTATTGTACTTTCATCAATCTCTTTTCCAAACTTCACTTCCCACTTCTTGTTCTCGGAAACCTTTTGTATATCTTCCAAAGGAGATAGTCTTTGTGAATTGCCTGAATTTATATCATACTTATATAAAAACTTTTCACTATCACTAAAGTCGTTTATATAATAAACATAATCCCCATCTTTTAAGCAAGACATTAGATTTGAATCATAACCAAAAGAATCTTTTGATATAGGACTATACAATTTGATCTTTTGACTATTATCTGTATTTACCATACTTAAGCATTTATAATTTGAATCATGGAAATAAATCCAGTTGTCTACCATGTTTATGCCTGTCCACACATCTCCAGTATACATTTTAAAAGACCCAGCACCTGACTCTTTTATATTTTTTGATCCATCTATATTTTTAAATAAAGACGTACCATTATTATAGTCGTAGATCCATTGATCATTTAGTACATAAGCAAAGGAATCATTACTGACCTTGCTTTTTTCACTTCCATCAGTCTTCATTTTATACAAACCGTCTTTATATATTCCATAGTAAATCCAGTTATCTGTAAATTTAACTATGTCATTAGCACTTCCAACTTCGGTTTGATTTTTACCATCTAAATTTGATATAAAATAAGTTTCTACAGCTCCGCCATTAGCATCTGGTTTACTATAAAAAATATAGTTTTTTCTTATTCCACCATGTTTACAATCTACTATCTTTTGGGATTTTTCACTGCCATCAGCCCTTACTTTATATATACCATCATTATTTTTTACATAATAAATATAGTCACCTATAAAAACTTCATTATTGCTGCTAAATTTCAAGTCTTGGGCAGCTCCTTGAGAATCACTTTTCTTAATTCTAAACATTTCATAGTTTTTGCTGTCATCCTTAGGGTCAATAACTTTGAAATAAATCCAGTCCCCGTAAATACTTATATTTGAGCTACTTACATCATTTATTTTTGTATTTTCTGTGCCATCTGTTTTTATTTTATATATAGCACCTCCATCGCTTGAGTTTCTATAATATAGCCACTCACCTTCTTTAACCAGTAAGCTATTGTTGTTTATTACCTTGCTGTCTGAATTAGCTGCTGCTAAGACACTTGTTGGCAATAATGTTACAAGTAACATATAGCAAATCAAGAAGCTCAGCAAGCTTTTAAAGTTTTTTAAAGCTTTCATATATCCTATCCCCCTCCTTAAGCATACATCCAAAATCTTAAGTAGATATCCCAAATCTTAAGTAGGCATCCAAAATCTATGATTTTGAGATGATCACTTACACAGAGTGCTGATTTGGTGATAGCCACTTACACAGGGTGCTGATTTTGAGATGGTCGCTTACTCCTGCGAAATAAGAAGAGCAGGAGTTTCCTTAATATACATTATACATTTTTTAGTATAACAAGTAAATAAAACCTATACTAAAAATACCACTAATACTACCGCTACTTTGAGCGTTAGTATTAGTGGCACAAGTTTTTTGTCCTTCTAACTAGGAATCAGATGAGCTTTATACAAATTCATATTTATATTGACCATCTTTCTGTACATTAAAAAAGTCTGCGTAATCAATTTTGAATATATTTTTATTTATATTAGATATATTTATTTTATTTTTTATAAGCTGATGCAGTACTCCACAATAAGATATATCACCTAAAAGAATTGCTCCATATATTATTCCATCTTTATGAATTACTTTTTTATAGACATTCTTTGTTTCAATAATGTCTACAGTATAGCTATTGTCTGGGGCTTCTACTATACCTAAAGATACAGTTTCTAATCCTAAAAAATTCATAGAATTTCTTAATGCAAAGGTATCCTCAAAAACCTTTTCTTTTCCGTACATATTATATGCAGTTGCTATACCTTGTTTCACAGCAATTGGCCAAATTGGAGCAGTAAAAGTAACATCTCCAGCAGCGTATACGTCTTTTACAGAAGTTCTACAGTTTTTATCAATTACAATTCCTTTATTCACATTTATAGTAGTATTTTTTATAAAATCTATATTAGGTCTAACTCCTGCAGCTACAACTATCATATCACAGTCTATCAACGTCCCATCGCTTAATTTAGCCTTGCTCACATATCCATCTTCTTTTAGAATTACTTCTTCTAAGCTTACTGAAGTATAAATATCTACGTCCTTATCCTTAAAAAGCTTTTGATATCTATCAGCTCCTTTTTGATCTAGCTGAAGAGGAAGTATTCTGTTTCCCATCTCTACAATAGAAAGCTTTATTCCTCTCTCCATAAGCCCTATAGCTGAGTCTATGCCAACAAGACCAGCTCCTAGTATTACAGCTTTCTTTGATTTTTTTATTCCTTCTTCTATATTTAACACATCATCGTAATTTCTTAAGGAATATACACCTTTAGCTTCTCTTAAATTCCTAACAGGTGGAACAAATGAGGAGGCTCCGGTCGCAATTAGTAATTTATCATACTTTTCTATTGTATTATTTTCTAATACAACTTGCTTTTCATCAGTATTTATATCTATAACCTCAATACCTTTTACCCATTTTATATTATTCTTAGAGAAAAAGTCCTTATCTACAAAGGCAATTTTCTCCAAATCTCTATTGCCGCTAATAACATGATGAAGCATACATCTTGAATATACATCGGTGTCCTTTGATATGATAACAATTTCACTTAAATTATCTAATTCTCTTAGAGTTTTTGCAGCATTAATTCCTGCAGCACTAGCTCCTATTATTACATATCTCATTAGCAGTCCACCTCCTCAAGATATATTGCACCAGTTGGACAGTTTTCTACACATCTTGGTATTTCTCTACCATTACATAAGTCACATTTAACTACAACCTTTTTTGTTTTTGTATCGGGCTTTAATACTCCATAAGGACAGGACATAACACACATGAAGCAAGAAGCACATTTTTCTTCATCATAAGATACTATTCCACTTTCCTTATCCTTAGTCATAGCGCCACTCATACAAGTGTTAACACATTCTGGGTCATCACAATGACGACAGAATATAGGGATTGGTTTACCTTCTTTATCTAGAGTTATATAGTTTCTTCCTTCATTTTCAATATTTTCAAGATCTACATCAAATATAGATTTACCCTTTTCGTTATGCTCTGCCATGCATGCCATATAACAATTTAAACATGCGCTGCACAAATCCTTATTTATCATGATTCTTTTCATAGGAGCACACCACCAATCAAATTATTTAAGGCCTAGTTTTTGTCTTCTATTAAGTACGATTTCTTCAAGCTTATCTGCTGCTTTTATTACATCATCTTCAAGTATAAGTTTTCCACCAGTTAAAGTTTCAAGGTCCTCTGTCAATACCTTTGTTACTACCTTACTTCCCGTTATGAATGGAGGTATTGCAAGGTGAAGTGGAAGTCCTAACGCTAACCCAAAAGCTCCGTCAGCTAAAGCTTGTTCTTCTAACCATTGTGGAGCAGAAAGTACTAATGGAAGCTGTGGAATATCTATTCCCAAATACTCTGCAAGCTCTGTAGCAACTAATTCTAATCTTCCTATAGCTAGACATGGTCCAAAGTTTAATACAGGAGGAATTCCTAGGCTCTTACATACTTCTTTTAAATTTTCCCCAGCAAGCTCTGCTGCACCAGGTGACATTAAGCCTACATTTTCAAGTCCGCCGCTTGAACATCCAGCTGAAAGTACAATTATATCTCTCTTTATAAGTTCCTTAGTAAGTTCTACTGTAAATACATCATGACCTTTAGCAGTAAGATTTGAACATCCTACAACTCCAGCTACCCCTTTAATTTTTCCAGCTGCAATTAAGTCTACTAATGGTTTCCATGTTCCACCTAAGAAAGCTTTAAGAGACTCTTCGCTAACTCCAGTTATTACATCATCATGACCATGATCCATTGGTATATTTATAGGAACAGCATCTCTGTTTTCACTTATCATTTGCATCATACGGTCCAACAATTGTTTTGCATCTGTAACAACATTGCCTCTTCTTTCGCTATAGCTATTAATAGCTTCATCAATTACATAATTGCTTATTTCTTCTCTATTTTCAAAGGAATATTCAACATATTCAGCATTTGCTTTCTTTGCTACATCATCTAAGCATATCATCTTAACCTTAAATTTATCAGCAATAGGCTCAATACCTGGAAGTGTACAGTTAAACTCTGAGACTATTAAATCCACTCCTCCAGTAGCTATTAATGCTTCACTTGTAAAGTTATTACCAGCATGCCCTGAGAATACTTCTTTATAATGTTCTCCTCTTAACTGTAGATCCTGTCCTACACAAGTACATCCCACAAGTTTGAAGCCTTTAGCTCCAGCTTTCTTAGCCTTTTCTATTACCTTATCATCTATTAGAGCATCTTGAAGATGTGATATTGTTGAATGTTGGTGTCCAGTAATCATAATATTTATATAATCTGTATCTACAACCTTGAAGCCTACCTTAGCTGCTCTTATAACAGGTTCTCCAAGCATGATATCGTTTAATAAGTTTGTAAGAGTTAATCCATAAAGTCCTGTAGATATTCCAAGATTTAAACAGTTTAATAGCATATCTACTGGATCACTATTTAAGTTTGTTGAAGTCTTAACTATAGCATCAAAAACCTCTGATTTAGCTCCACCAGGCATTATATTAAGCTTCTTCCAATTTTCCACTCTAGGCTTATATGCCATTTTTTCTACAATTTCCATCTTTTCAAATCTAGGCTTATATAAATCAGCAATAACTTTATCAGCTATCATTATCGCTTTCTTATGGTTATCTTCCTCTTCTATCCCAAATATTGCTGATACTTTATTTAAAGCATTAATGCCTTTTATTGTTCCCTTTGTTTCTCCTATAGATTTTAAGTTTCTTGCTGTATTCTCAATTACATGTAAATAGCAAGCTGCTCCTGATGACACCGCTCTTAGGAAATTTCTAGCTACTATTGTGTCTGCATTAGCTCCACATATTCCTCTAGGTGATTTTGGAGTTATTCTACATGGTCCATTAGCACACAATTTACAGCACACACCCTGTTGTCCAAATCCACACTTTATCTTTTGGCTTTCAACTCTATGGTGAGAAGTTTCCATATCCATAGAACCTATAAATCCTTCTAAAACCTTATCTGCTGATTGACAAGTTGTACAGTTTCCACACATTGACACAATAAATTCCTCCTTATTGTTTACCTTATTGGTATACTTTTATTTTTAAAATTAAGGCATACTAATGCCCAATAATATATTACTAAATTTATATAAAGTATACTTGTTTTGTATAGTTTTAATATAAACCTTTTCTTTCTATTTGTCAATAAGTTATCAATAAAAAATTTATATTTAACAATAACGATTGTTAAATACAAGGATATAGTATGTTTGACGACTATCTGTTCTGCATTCTTAGTTTCGCTATACAGTACCCATATATATTCTAAGTTACTTAAAGGTAATTATTGCCTCTGCACTCCTATAGTTGTAGAATTAGATAGAAAGTTTCTTTATTTAAAGAGAGGAGAACCAAAATTGAAAAAAAGATGTAAGGTAATTTTAATTGAGCTTCTAAAAAAAATGCCATCGTTGATGTTTGGTCTTTTTTTATATTCTGTAGGCATATTATGTACTTTATATTCTAAGCTTGGAATGAGTCCATGGGATGTTCTACATATGGGAATTGTTTACCATAGTTCTCTCACCTTAGGACAAGTGTCTGAATTGACTGGCTTATTGATATTAATCGCATGTTATTTTATTGGAGTTGTTCCTGGTCTTGGAAGTGTATTTAATATGATATTTATAGGATTATTTATAGATATCATAGAAAAATTTAATTTTTTTAGCACTCCAGGTAGTTTATTAGGACAAATACTATTGCTTATTTTAGGAATTTTTATAATAGGTTGGGCAACCTTTTTTTATCTTAGAGTAAACTTAGGTGCTGGTCCTAGAGATGGTTTAATGGAGGGTCTTGTAAAAAGGCTAAATAAGCCTGTCTGGATGATTAGAGGAATCATTGAAATTACTGTCTTAATTATTGGATATTTTTTAGGTGGCCCTGCTGGAATTGGAACAATAATCCTCGCTGGCTGCATAGGCTTTTCTGTACAACTTGCCTTCAAATTGGGAAAATACGATTCTCAAAGTACAAATCACATGAATCTGATAGATTTATATAAGCGCTTAAAGTCACATACCTGTGATGAACATTTGGAAAATAACTTTGTAGAGGAATAGTATAGGGTTTCTAGGCCGAAAGTTAACTTTTGGCCTAGAAACCCTATATAGGTTTACCCTACAAGAAGCATATCTAGATCATTTTCGTCCATTATTTCATAGCTTAATAATCTTTGTGCTACAACTTCTAATTTATCTTTATTTACTAGTATATAATCTAAGGTTCTTTTATAGATTTTATCTAATATTTGTTTAGTTTCACTTAATAATAATTCATTTTGAAGAGAAATTTCTCTGTCATCGAAGCTTACAAGGCCTAATTTTTCGCTCATCCCATATTTTGTTATTAATGTTAAAGCCATTTTTGTAGCTCTTTGTAGATCATTAGATGCACCGCCTGTTATATTTTGCTTTCCAAATATTATTTCTTCAGCTGCTCTTCCACCTAACAATCCGCTTATTTTATTTAATATTTCTTCTTTAGTTTGAAACATTTTTTCACCTGGATTTATTAAAGTATATCCAGCTGCTCCTTTTGTTGTTGGAATGATAGAAACTTTTGGTACACTTTCTTTATTTAACAGTTTTGCTATTATAGCATGTCCGGCTTCATGATATGCCGTTATTTTCTTTTCTAAATCAGATATATTTGATCTGTCTTTCTTCTCATCTCCTGCAACAATTTTGTTTATTGCTCTATCAATATGTCTTAGAGTAATTTCTGCACTATTTCCCTTAATAGCATATATAGCAGCTTCATTCATTACTCCTGATAAATCAGCTCCGCTCATATAAACCGTTTGCTTAGCTATCTGTAATAAATCAACTTCCTTTGATAAAGGCTTGTTTTTTGAATGAACTTTTAAAATTTCATGTCTCGCATTTAAATCTGGAAGGCCTACCATTACGTGTCTATCAAATCTTCCTGCACGAATTAACGCATCATCTAGCATATCAAGTCTATTTGTCGCAGCTACAACTATAATGTTTTCATCATCTTTAAAGCCGTCCATTTCTACAAGAAGTTGATTTAGTGTTTTAGCATCTTCACTGGTGCTTGTGCCTTCTGATCCCCTTTTACCACCAACTGCATCTATTTCATCAATAAATATTATAGCTGGAGTCTTCTTTCTAGCTTCTGTAAATAATTTTCTTATTCTAGATGCCCCTACTCCTACATATTTCTCCACAAAGTTAGATCCACTTGTTGCAATAAAGGAGGCACCTGCTTCACCTGCTAAAGCTTTTGCTAAAAGGGTTTTTCCTGTTCCTGGAGGTCCATATAATATTATTCCTTTAGGAATCTTCACTCCAAATTTTTTAAATCTATCTGGATCCTTTAAAAATTCAATTATATCCTGCATATTATCCTTAGCTTCTGAATTACCGGCTACATCAGTAAACCTAACATTAACATCTTTGGACTCACTGAAGTCCTCTGAATTTGCTCCTCCTATTCCTGCTGGAAAAGCCTCTTTTTTTCTATATCCAGCTATTAATTTTATTATAAAAGATATAATTATGCTGAATAATATAAAATTTAGTATAGTTGAATAAACACTAGAAGATTCTTTAATTATTACTTTATGCTCCAACAAATACTGTCTGAACTGTGAGTTCTTAGGATTTTCAAAAGTAAAAGTTTTTCCTGACTTATCCTCTGCCTCAAGAACAGAGTCCACTTCGTTGTAATAAACCTTTTGTACTTTACCGCTTTCAACCATACCTTTGAAATCATTAAATCTCATATCTGCATCCGTATAATTGCGCGCCACTGTACTTTTCATAAAGCTAAAGCTATTATACGGTTTATAACTAGGATTCTTTAATACTATAAATGGACAAACAATAATAGGAAGTAATATTAACCCCATTAAAAAATATGTTGTAAATTTTTCCCAATTCATATTCACTATTCTCCTTTTGTTGGTTTATAAAAAGGTAGTTATTTTAAAAGTTAGTTGTATTTATATACTTGACTATACTAGCTTGACTACAAAATACTTCACAATACTTCATAATTATTCACAAAAAAACAAAATGTTTTTTAAAATTCTTAATTTTAAAAAACATTTTGTTCAATGTATATCTAACCTACAAGCAGCATATCTAAGTCATTTTCATCTATTATCTCATAGCTTAATAATCTCTGTGCTACAGCTTCTAGTTTATCTTTATTTACTAGTATATAATCTAAGGTTCTTTTATAGATTTTATCTAATATTTGTTTAGTTTCACTTAATAATAATTCATTTTGAAGAGAAATTTCTCTGTCATCAAAACTTACAAGGCCTAATTTTTCGCTCATCCCGTATTTTGTTATTAATGTTAGAGCCATTTTTGTAGCCCTTTGTAGATCATTCGATGCGCCGCCTGTTATATTTTGCTTTCCAAATATTATTTCTTCAGCTGCTCTTCCACCTAACAATCCACTTATTTTATTTAATATTTCTTCTTTAGTTTGGAACATTTTTTCACCTGGATTTATTAAAGTATATCCAGCTGCTCCTTTTGTTGTTGGAATGATAGAAACTTTTGGTACACTTTCTTTATTTAATAGTTTTGCTATTATAGCATGACCGGCTTCATGGTATGCCGTTATTTTCTTTTCTAGATCAGATATATTTGATCTATCTTTCTTCTCATCTCCTGCAACAATTTTGTTTATTGCTCTGTCAATATGTCTTAGAGTAATTTCTGCACTATTTTCCTTAATAGCATATATAGCAGCTTCATTCATTACTCCTGATAAATCAGCTCCACTCATATAAACTGTTTGCTTAGCTATCTGCAATAAATCAACTTCCTTTGATAAAGGCTTATTCTTTGAATGAACTTTTAAAATTTCATGTCTCGCATTTAAATCTGGAAGCCCTACCATTACGTGTCTATCAAATCTTCCTGCACGAATTAACGCATCATCTAACATATCAAGCCTATTTGTTGCAGCTACAACTATAATGTTTTCATCATCTTTAAAGCCGTCCATTTCTACAAGAAGTTGGTTTAGTGTTTTAGCATCTTCACTGGTGCTTGTGCCTTCTGATCCCCTTTTGCCACCAACTGCATCTATTTCATCAATAAATATTATAGCTGGAGTCTTCTTTCTAGCTTCTGTAAATAATTTTCTTATTCTAGATGCCCCTACTCCTACATATTTCTCTACAAAGTTAGATCCACTTGTTGCAATAAAGGAGGCACCTGCTTCACCTGCTAAAGCTTTTGCTAAAAGGGTTTTTCCTGTTCCTGGAGGTCCATATAATATTATTCCTTTAGGAATCTTTACTCCAAATTTTTTAAATCTATCTGGATCCTTTAAAAATTCAATTATATCCTGCATATTATCCTTAGCTTCTGAATTGCCGGCTACATCAGTAAACCTAACATTAACATCTTTGGACTCACTGAAGTTCTCTGAATTTGCTCCTCCTATTCCTGCTGGAAAAGCCTCTTTTTTTCTATATCTAGCTATTAATCTTATTACAAAAGATATAATTATGCTGAATAATATAAAATTTAGTATAGTTGAATAAACACTAGAAGATTCTTTAATTATTACTTTATGCTCCAACAAATACTGTCTAAATTGTGAGTTCTTAGGATTCTCAAAAGTAAAAGTTTTTCCTGACTTATCCTCTGCCTCAAGAACAGAGTCTACTTCGTTGTAATAAACCTTTTGTACTTTACCGCTTTCAACCATACCTTTGAAATCATTAAATCTCATATCTGCATCCGTATAATTGCGTACCACTGTACTTTTCAGAACGTTAAAACTATTATACGATTTAAAACTAGGATTCTTTAATACTATAAATGGACAAACAATAATAGGAATTAATATTAACCCCATTAAAACATATGTTGTAAACTTTTCCCAACTCATACACACCTTTTCTCCTTTAACAAATAACATTTTTTAACATATTTGAGCGTAAAACAACTTATATTTTACGATTTCTCTCCCACTGAATATTATAGTTATTTCCATAGAAAAAGGTATAGGCTTTAATGATTTTTTCCACTATTTAATAAAAAATTTATAATTTCATTTTGAGTCAACATTCTCAAAATATAGATTTTGTTTTCTATTTAGAATTCATAGAAACAAGACTTATAGAAATTGCTTAATATCAACATTTCAATAAGAACAGTAGTAAAAGTCTTTATTTTTGTTAAATTTAAACAATTATTTGAAACACAAATCATATAGATATTCATTTATTCTAAAGTGTTATTATTGATAAATAATAAAAATAATAGAGAATGAAAAATACTTTCATTCTCTTGAGATTCTAAAAATATATATCTGAAAACTCCACATTTACTTTTTCTATTTTGCTATCACATATTTGTTTGGTTGCAGCCACCTCATCCAAGCTGCAGAAATTATTTGTCGGCAGTTTTACTAAAAAAGTCGTTCCTTTGTCTTTAGTGCTGAAAACTTCAATTGTTCCTTTATGCATTTCCACAAATACCTTAGCAAGTGATAGACCTATCCCGCTTCCCTCTTGATTTCTTGTAAGAGACTTATCCACTTGTCTAAATCTATCAAATATCAAGTTTAGTTTATCTTCTGGTATTCCAATTCCATTATCTTTTACTATGATTTCTATAGAATCGTTCTTATCAAAGATTTTAACCTCAATAGTTCCTCCATCATGTGTAAATTTAATTGCATTTGAAAGTAGATTTAACATTACCCTTTCAATTTTATCCGCATCACACATAATATATTTTTCTTCAACATCGGTGTCAAATATCATATCTATATTCTTATTTTTTGCATATTCTACAATAGATTGTGCTATCTCTTCAACTACGTTTATAATATTCCAGCATTGAAGGTTTGAATGTAAAAAACCAGAATCAAATTTTGAAATATCCATTATATTATTAATTAGGCGAAGCAATCTATAGCAATTCTGTTTCGATGCTCGTAAGTATTTTGCTGTATATTCTTTTGTCAGTCCTTCTTGATTATTTACAGCATCTAAAAGCATTTTATTAGAGCTTAATATAATATTTAAAGGGGTTCTAAATTCATGTGAAAGATTTGCAAAAAATTCCGTTCTCAATCTATCTAGCTCTATAGTTTCCTTTACTATTTGATGATCTTTAACTCTATCAGTAATATCATTTGCAATAACAAGAATACCCTCAGGTGATGGTGTAACATTGAGCTCATACCATCCTGTATAACCCTTAGGATTAATAAATTCAATGATATCATGTTTAGATTTTCTCGTGTTCATTACATACTTATATATTTTAAATACCTCGCTATTACATATATTAGGGTATATATCTTTAACCTTTTGTCCAATAATAGTGCTGAGTGTAAGGCATTTACCTGTTTGATAATTTATTTTATCTACAACATGCTGATTTGCTACTACATATCTGTACTCTTTGTCAAATACTGCTATCGAATTGTCATAGGAGTTTAGTAATGTCTTATACTTTTCGTTACTTTTTATAAGCTCATTTTGCAGCGTTTTATAACTGGTTACATCTTGAACTTGCAAAACAAAATAAAGAGGCTTCCGTTTCTTGTTTCTAATTAACGAAATGTTTACAATCCCCCATACAATATGTCTATCTTTATTACAATATCTTTTTTCTAATTGAAAAGAATTCTTTTGTCCTGATAAAAGTTCCTCTACTCCCTTCAAGGTCATATCCATATCCTCTTTATATGTAACATCCTTAGAATATAGCCCTTTCAATTCGTCACAAGAATATCCTAATATTTTACTAAAAGATTGATTACCACGTATAATTCCGCCATCTATTCCAATCACCGCCATACCAATTGCTGAATAATTAAAAGTATCATCAAAACACATTTCTTTTTCATATAATAGATTGGTTTTGTGCCTATAAAAAGCAAAAATAGAGTAGATTAAAAAGAATAAGGTTATTATAAGAGTGGTAACAACTCCCCATAATCTAAATTGTGGCTTTATTATAAAGACAATACCCTTAACAGCGTATGACATCCCCCAGGCTAAAAAGGCAAATCCTAATACATATTTGTTAAACATAATAGCCTGTTTAGATCTAATTAGTTCAATAGCTACGTATATATTAATAGAGGTTAAAAAAGTGAAGTGAATAAACAAAAGGAATCTAATCGGCATTAAGCCTAGTGCATAATTTGTTGCAGCTATTATGTTAAGGCATAAAAAGACAAGTGTACTACGATTAATTTTTTTATTTAAGAGCTTCATGCATCCTTCTGCCATAAGAAAAGCTCCTAATGAACTAAAAGTTCTTTGGAATAATATTACAAATTCATTTCCATAACCATGATTAACACTCACAAGCAGTATGATATTTGCCAAAAATAAACCTAATCCTCCAGCCCACATACCTAAATATACCTTACGATCTAATAAAAAAACCATTAGCATAATTAGAAAAAAAATAGATAAAAGTACAATTATAGATACTCTAAGTGAATGTATTATTAAATAATTAAAAACCAAATACGTCCCCCTCTTTCGTCCTAATATTCAGAATACTACCCTTAATACAATTTTAACTACATTATTAGATATTTTAAAGCATTTTTATCAAACATATTTTTACATTTAGAAGTGAATTTTATAGTACTTCCATAGTACTAAAAAAACAGTAAATTACATTTCTTTTAATTAAACTTATAATTTTTTTCATTTTTTCGAATTTGTTTTAATATATTTGAGCATTGCTTTATATAACACTGTAAATACCAGTAGAGGCTTATACCTCTGTTAAATCTTATATATTTATTGCTATATTTTTTATGATAAAAAATTATAATTAATTCAAAAAAATACTGGTAATTTATTTTATAAATGTTATAATTAATTTAATAATAATTATCAAATAATAATAACTAAATCATAGGAGGGTATTATAATGGATAAAAAAGAACTTCAATTATTAAAACAAGCTATAATTAATGAAATTGAGGGCTCAGAATTTTATAAACTTGCTTCCGAGAAGAATGGAATATCTAAGGAAGTAAAAGAAGCCTTTATTGATTTACATAATGAGGAGATAAAACATATAGACTGGTTAAAAAATCTTTTCGATAAAATAAAAAACGATAAAGAGGATGATTTTAATTTAGCTATAATAGAAGCTCCACAATCACCAAAACTTTTTAGCTGGGATAAGCTTGACAGAAAAAGTGCTGCACTTGTAGTGTCCGTTTTTGGTATAGCTATACAAAATGAAAAAGCCGCTGTTGAATTCTATAAAAATGCTGCTGCTAGCACTAATATAGATAAGGCAAAAAAGTTATATGAAGTGTTATCAAAGTGGGAAGAATTGCATGTAGAAACCTTTGCTAAGGAGTATGACGACTTACTTGAAGAATGGTGGGCAGATCAAGGTTTTGAACCATTTTAATGTGAAATAAAAAACTGCTTACAAAATATCTTTGACAGTAGTCTAAGGCTCAAATGGAGATATGGATTCCTCATAAGCAAACTCCAACTGAGCCTTAAAATCATTTGATAAAATTTTTTTTGAATTCATTTTTTATTATTAGAAATTGTTCTAAGTCATTTAAAAATTGAAAAAGCATTGCTCTATTTTCAAATTCTTCCCTTGCTCTAGGAAGTTCCATTTTTTTAAAATCCTCCCTTAGTATCCCTACAGCCTTTAATTGCTTTTCAGCTGTATTTTCCTCATGTAGAGAATTTGCAACACTTTCTGTAAAATATGCCATTATAATACTTTGTTCATAGGTCATAAAAAACCTTTGAAAATGCTCTTGCATCCTTTTTAACGTCTCAAACTGCTGTGTTCTCATCTCCATATATTGCACATAGTAACTAGCATCTGAAAGAAAGTAATTATTTAAATTATTGTATGCACGTATTCTAGCCATATGGAGTCTTTTTTCAAGTTTATTAAATAGTTTTTCTTCTTTTATAGAGATATTATTATTTTTAAGTGCCTTTACCATTTGAAACAAAATTTCTTTCATTTTTTCTTCAATGTATATCTGATCCTTCTTAATTTCTCTCTCTATGCTTGGCATATATAGATTTAATAGTAGTGCAACTCCAACACCTATAATCATAAGTCCTAACTCATTTTCAATCCAAAATATACTTGAGGATTTCTGGACTAATAAATGAGTAACAAGTACAGAACTTACAACTATCCCCTGCTCTAATTTAAATCTTACTGTTATAGGAATAAATATTAATAGAAAGATACCGAAGGCTATTGCATTGTATCCTAAAAGCATAAATGCAACAGATGAAATTAATAGTGCTACCATGCATGAAGTCATACGTTGAATGGCTATATTTACTGATTGTCTTTTTGTATTTTGAATGCTTAGTATAGTAATAATTCCAGCAGATACAGCATATTCTAAACCTATCTGCTTTGCTATAATCATCGCAATTGATGCACCTATTCCTGTTTTTAATGTTCTGTATCCAATGAATTTCATAAAATCTCCCTTCAACTGAGAACTAGATAAAGTCAATTTAAGTTTCACTTTATAATATATCAAAACTTGTATTATATGAAAAGAATCTATATTAGAAAAAGTAATTCTTATCCTATATTTTTATATAAAACTATGAGAGTATTTGTGTAAATTCAGCAAAATGTGCTAAAATAAAAGTAATTTATAACAGTAAATTCTTTATTTGGAGGGACATAGTATTGCTTAATGTAGATAAATCGATACGAGATAGCCTTATTGCCGATAGCCTATCTGAATGGACCTGGGAGTATGACTTGATAACCGGTGAAACTGCTATAATTAGTGCCTTAGTGAATTTTTTAGGTTATTCTAAGTATGAAATTATAGAACATATAGATTTTTGGTTTACACTTATTCATCCTGACGATATTGGTGAGTTGTCAAATGCTTTTAAGAAAGTTATTGACGGCAAAGATGATTACTTTAGGGCTGAATATCGTATAAAATCCAAGTATCAGGGGTATAAGTGGATAAAAAGTAATGGCAAAGCTTTAAAAGATGAGAATGGCAAAAACATATATTTAGCAGGATATCATGCGGATATAACATTATTCAAGCATATTGAGGAAAGCAAACAAAAGCATACGACAATATTCAATAACGTAAACGATATAATTTTCTTGTCTCCTTTAAATTCTGATGGAACTTCTGGAAAGTTTATAGAAGTAAATAGTGTAGCTACAAAGCTTCTTGGTTACAGTAAAGAGGAGCTCCTAAATATGACTCCTGATGATATCTATGCTGAAGAAGAGTTTCCAGCAGAATATAAAAAGTTTTTTAAAGACACCTTAGTACATATAAATGACTATACAAAAGAACATTGCTATACTTTTGAAGCTAACCTTCTAAAAAAAGATAACTCAACATTATCTGTTGAAGTAAATACACATGCATTTAAGCTTAATGATAAATTTGTAAAACTATGTGTTATAAGAGATATAAGTGACAGATTAAAAGCGGAAAAAGAGTTAAGAAAAATTACTGAAAGAAACAAAAAAATAATTGAGTTATCACCGCTTGGTGTTTACACCTATAACAAAGGAATTATCTCTTATGTAAACGAACCTGGATTAAGGCTTTTTGGAGCAAAACATATAAATGAAGTAGTAGGAAAACCCATACTAAATTTTGTAGATGCCTCCTGCAAAGAATTAGCATCTCAAAGAATAAGCAGTTTAGAACAGGGAATTGAAGTTGAACCAAAAGAGATGAATATGATCAGAATCGATGGCACACAGATTATTGGCGATGCATACTCTACTCCATTATCTGATGAAAGTAATACTCAAGTTCTAAGTTATATTAAGGACATTACAGAACAAAAAAGATGATTGAAGAGAATAAAAAGCTTTTAGAGCAGACAATAGAGTATGATAGACTAAAAACTGAATTTTTTAGTAATATATCTCACGAACTTAGAACACCATTAAATATTATATTAAGTAGTATTCAGCTTCTTAACTCTATGTATAATGACTCCAAAGATAATTATAATAACTTTACCTGTGCCTTTGAAAAATATATTGGTATTATGAAGCAAAACTCTTACAGACTTTTAAAGCTTATTAATAATATAATAGATCTTACAAGACTTGATTCTGGATTTTTTCATATGCATTTTGCTAATAATAATATTATTGAAACGGTAGAAAACATTACTTTATCCGTTGCAGATTATGTTGAAAGTAAAGGAATTAATTTAATATTTGATACGGATACAGAGGAAAAGATAATAGCTTATGATGATGATAAAATTGAAAGAATTATGTTAAATCTCTTGTCTAATGCTATTAAATACACTAAATTAGGCGGAACTATTAATGTAAATGTTAAAGATATGGACAGCGGTATTATGATAATTGTTAAAGATACTGGGTGTGGAATACCTTCAGATAAACTAGATGTAATATTTGAGCGTTTCAGGCAAGTTGATGAAGTGCTTACTAGAAGAGCAGAAGGAAGTGGAATAGGCTTGTCTTTAGTTAAAGCATTAGTAGAAGCTCATGAAGGTACCATAAGTGCATACAGCACCTGCGGTGTAGGAAGTGAATTTGTAATTTTTCTTCCTAACAAAACAGTAGATAATAATGAAATATATTATAAACCTCTAGATATTATAAATAATGAAGATGAGTTACATAAAAAGGTTGAAAGAATAAGCGTTGAGTTTTCTGATATATATTCATAAAATCTTCTAGTTATTTCTCTATAGTAACCTTTTATATATTTTGTAATATAATACATTAAAAACATTACAATCTAAAGATTAAATTTATGAATAACTAAATGAGGAGTTGTTATTATGAATCTATATCAGCATAGTAGTGAAAATTATTATTGTGGTATAGACATAAGTAACTTAAAATTTATTGGACAAGGTCATCAAGGTAAAGTTTATTTTCTGCCACCGGATAAAGTAATAAAGGTTTTTAACAAGGCAAATTCCTGTAAAAGTCAGCTCTATCTTCTACAGTGTGGACGCAAAAGTAAATTTTTCCCTAAAGTATACCATCATGATAATTATTCTATTGTTATGGATTTTATAAATGGAATGACCCTAAAAGAATATTTAAAGACTCATGATTTAAATGAGAATTTATGCTTTCAATTAGTTGAGATATTTAATGATTTTGAATCATTAGGATTTACAAGAATAGATATACGTTTAGGCCATATATTTGTACAAGCTGATGAATCTATAAAGATAATAGATCCTAGAAAAAACTTTGAAATTATCCAAAAATACCCGATGTCAATGTTGAAAGGGCTAAAAAGGCTAGGTGTTTTAGACAAATTCTTTAATATAATACAATATAAGTATGTCAATCAATATAATAAATGGAGAAAAAATTTCTAATCTAAGGAGCAAAAACTTTAAGATTTAACTACAACTTGTTGTTAATAGTCCTTTAAAAATTAGGGGTAGAGTCGTAAAAACTCTGCCCTTTTATTTATTTCTTAATTTTATCCTATACTCATTAGGTGTATATCCTTCAAGCTTCTTAAATATACTTCCAAAGTAACTTAGTTGATTATATCCTACTATTTTGCTTATATCTGATATTTTCATATCAGTTTCTATTAAATACTTTTTAGCATTTTCTATTCTCAGTTTGTTTATATAATCCTTTAAGGACATACCATTCTTCTCATTAAAAATAGTACTTAAATAATTAGGAGTTATAAAAAACATATCTGCAAGAAAGCCTAAGGTAATGTCTTGATGAAAATTATTTTCTATATATAAATTAATTTTCTGTATAAGATCATATTTTCCATTTAACATTATGTTTCTTAATATACCTATATTTTCTTTAGAAAATTCCACTAAAATTTCTTGCAAAACATTGTAGCTATTACACTTCTTTATTTTTTCTTTATATTTCTGTCTAATGCTTAGAAATAATTCATCGTCATTAGTTTCTTCGTATACTAATCTGCTTAAAATTACCACAAGTTCTTCAAAAGTTTCTTTTACTTCTTGAACAGAAAATTCTTTTTCTATATACACATTGACAGTTTCATAAATAATCTCTTCACACAAGGCTTCATCAAATTTTTTAATTGCAGCTCTTAGTTTATTTTCTACTTTAAGAGGATACTCAATACTTTCTCTACTGAAAAAACTTTTAGGTTTAAATCTATGATTTTCAAAACCTGAGGATACCTGAGATCTTAGAAGTTTTATATTGGCCTGTTTTAGTGCATCTTCTAAGTATAATTTTTCTTTTGCATTTTTAAGTATTTCATTATTTTTTTCTTTTAATTCCTTTTCTACTAAATTATTTTCTATAATATTAGAAATAAGTTTAGAAACTATACTTAAAGATTCTTGAAGAGCATAAAATCTACTTTTAGGAATAACAGGTATATCATTATAAGCAGCTACTAATTCTTCAATATTTGTAATTTCACATTTATAACTATCTAAAATATATTTTTTAATATCTACAGGTTTGTTTATAAGAAAGTGACCACATTTTACATAGCCTAAAATCTCTTCTCCTATTAATATAGGAATTATAATAATTATTATATTGTTACAACATATAAATACATTATCTAATCCTTTAAGAGCACTTTTATATTTGTTATCTTTTTCTTTACAGATGCTCTTATTTTTGCATAAATCACAAAACTTATGTATTCTTATAGGATCTGTAACGTAATTATTATTGTTATCAGCTATACCTACTGAAAGTTTTAAAAGCCCTGATATTTCCTCCTGAATATTTTCTAATACTTCCCTATCTATAATATCTAATATATGTTTATTATTAGATGTCGTTATGCTTTGATGAACTTCTAATAACTTAGAAGGAGTATATGTTGCCAAGAAAATCAATTCATCGTTACCTGTATTTACTACTTCATGTTCCGAATAAGGCGGACAATGGATAACCATCCCTTCTTTTACCTTTTGCTCTTCTCCATTTACTGTATGCATTCCCCTCCCTTGAATCACATACAGTATCTGTTCTTCTCCAAAATGAACATGTCTTGGCTGCTTTTTTCTTGGAAAAAATTTCACTAAACCAGCACTCAGCCTTTGAGTCAATAAATTAGAAGGAACATGAAGCCAAATAACTTCACCCCAATCGAATTTTTGAATATCATGTTTATTGCTATAATATAGATCGTCTATCATATTTATTATCACCAATCCTATGACTTAACAGAAGAATTTTAACTATATTATATAATAATAAACTTAAATCGCCAATAAAAAGCCATTGCTGTTTTTAGTTGCAGTCTAAATACAGCAATGGCTTTTAATATATATAATATTTCATGGAAGAGCTATTTTAAAAGATATTGTGGGTACTTCTTTTGATCCGCCTTTTACTATGTCGCTTCTCATACTTTTCCCCTAATAGTTATTCATATGAAACTCCTTCTCCTACCGTCGAATGAGTACTAGCTGAGTAAGCGACTTACTCCAAATCAGAGATTTGGGTTCGCTGCTTAACCGATCATCTCAAAATCAGCACTCTGTGTAAGTGATCATCTCAAAATCATAGATTTTGGATGCCTACTTAAGATTTGGGATATCTACTTAAGATTTTGGATGCCTGCTTATATGAAACATGTTACTATTTAATTATATTTTTTTATAATATTAATAACTTACTAAAATCATATCTTTTTATTAGGTTATTAATATTATTAATATATTACGATAAAATATTAATATATTAAGATTTATATATATATTCTCTAGTCCATGGTAATTCATTGTTTACACCTTTTACAAATAAAAATTGATGAAGATCAATATTGCCACAGTTAAAAGATGCCGCACAAGCGTTTAAGTACAACCTCCACATTCTTATAAAAGTTTCATCTTTTGTCTTGCTTATTTCTGATAATGCATTCTCAAAGTTCTTCGCCCAACATTCTAATGTTTTTCCATAATGCCTTCTAAGGCTCTCTAGATCAGTTAAATAAAATTTATATTTTGATATATTGCAAATTAATTCTTTAATTGATGGTATATAGCCACCAGGGAAAATGTACTTATCTATCCAAGTATTTGTACCACCTTCATCTGTACTTGTAATGCAATGAAGCAAAGAAACACCCTTTTCATTCAGCAGATTATTTATAGATTCAAAGTATTCATCAAGATGTTTTTTCCCTACATGTTCCAACATGCCTACGCTGACTATTCTATCAAATTTTATATTCTCTAATTCTCTATAATCCACAAGTTTAACCTGAACTAAATCTTTCAGATCCTCATTTTCTATTCTTTCGCTAACCTTGGCAAATTGTTCCGAACTTAAAGTTATTCCTAAAGCTTTTACCTTATACTCTTTAGCTGCTGTGATAATTAATTCTCCCCAACCACAGCCTATATCAAGCAATGTTTGCCCCTTTGTCAATGCAAGTTTTTTTAAAATATGCTCAACTTTGTTTCTTTGAGCTGTTGTTAATGAGTCATTAGAGGACTTAAAATATCCACAGGAATAAGTCATTGTATCATCTAGCCATAACTTATAAAAATCATTTCCTATATCATAGTGATGTCCTATATTTTCTCTACTGTTAGCAATATTATTAGACATTCTTTTAATTAAATCTGCATATCTACTACTGTTACTTAAAAAACTTTCTTTATTATTATATAAAGACTCTGTAACTTCTTGAATATCTCCCTCTATCTCTATTTTTTTCGCCATGTAACCTTCTCCAAAAGCTATAAAAGGGTCTTTTACTATATCCCCTTTGGGAATGTGTTCATTAAAGATTATTTTAAATTTACTTTCTCCTTGTCCATAATTTTCTACTTCTCCATCCCAAAATTCAACTTTAAAAGGATCACAGAATAGACCTTTTAAAAGTGTTTTATAAAACATTTTATCAATGCCCATCATTCTTCCCTCCAATATTTTTATTATAAAGAATCAAGCCAATTTTTAGGCATGTTTCTCTATATAGCTTAGAATTATAAATTATATTACTTTAAATTATTTATAATTTTATATATCACATTTTCAAATATCTTCATATCTGAGCTAGAAATATCTTTAATAGCTTCCTTTAATGCTACTAAACATTCATTATGTAAATCCTCTTCAATTTCTTTTGCTTTTTCTGTTAAACAAATTAAATTAGTTCTTTTATCATTTGGGTGCTGAACTCGTTTTACAATGCCATTTTTAATCATGTTATTAACTGTCCGGGAAATACTTGGCTCATCTTTAGTTACTAGTTTCGATATTTGATTTTGCTGCAATTCTCCATACTTGTACAAGCAACTAAGTATCATATATTGCTCTGGAGTAACTACATAACCTGCAGTCTTAAACTTTGAATTAATGCGATTTGATACAAGCCTAAATGTCATACCTAATGCCTGATCAAGAGCTTGTATATCTACATTATTGTCATTATTCAAAAAAATACCTCTCTTTCACATATATTACAATAATTACATATTACTCCTTATTGCTTGTTTATGCAAGTAATTTCAAATAAGTAAGCATGAAACTAGGTAAGATTAAAATAACCTCCATACCTTTTAATAGTACAGAGGTTGTAATTTACTTCTTCAAAAGATTTGCCATATTTTTCCCAAGGGTTTTAAAGGTTTGAATACCTTCCTCATCTTTTTGCAAATCTCCTATATCACGTGATAGTGTCATATTCCAAGAAGTTGAGCTAGGTATTGTTATTTCATTGCTGCCAAAGAAAAAGTTTATAGCAGAATATACAAAACTACTTCCTACTCTTCTTACAGATACTACAGCTGCTCCAACTTTATTCCTTAGTAAGTTACGATCATTAGCTATATTAACAGAACCGCATCTATCAATAAATGCCTTTACTTCAGTAGATACATTGCCAAAATATGTTGGTGATCCAATAAGAATTCCATCCGCTTCTGCCGCTTTTTCTATAAACTTGTTCATTTCATCGTCTTTACGTGCACAGCGTTTGTCCTTATTTTTAAAGCACATCCCGCATGCTAAACATCCAAATAGTTTTAGTCCACCTAGTTGAACTAATTCTGTTTCAATACCTTCCTTTTCAAGCTCTTCAAGAACTAATTTCAAGCTTTCAGCTGTATTTCCATTTTTTCTTGGACTTCCATTAAAAGCAATAACCTTCATTTAAATTCCTCCTAAAAATTTATTTATTATAAGTTTGTTTGTTATAATATTGATATAATTAAATTTGTTACTTACAACATAAATAATAGCATCATTTAAAAATAACTTAAAACGAATAATCTCGATTGAACTCATCGCAAAACAAAATCATTAACCAATTTATGGGTTTTTAAATTATTGTATAGAAACGTTATATGTAAAATTTATTTGTACTGCAAATTTGAGAGGATGTTATACATGATTTTAAATTTAGAAGGAAAACTTTTCCATACTTTTATTGCCGTATTCGAGGAAGAAAATATAACTAAAGCAGCAGAGCGTCTTGGATATGTTCAATCTACTATATCTACGCATATTAATACTTTAGAAGAAACCTTTGGTGAAAAGCTGTTTATCAGATTGCCAAGAGGAGTTATGGTTACAGAGGCGGGAAGAGAATTTGCTAAGTATGCATACAGATATATTGATTTTGAAAAAGAGTTATTGGATTCCATGATTAATTTTCATCAACCACAAGGAACAGTAAAAATGGCTACTTCAGAAACCTTTGCTCCTACCAAACTTTCTGAGGTTATCAGAAAAATCTCATATATTTACCCTGAACTAAGTTTCAGTGTAGATACAATTCCAGCAAAAGATGTAATAGATTCTGTTCTTAAGAGAAGGATTGATTTTGGTATCATTCCAACCGATCCTTGTTTAGAACAATTAGATTTTATACCACTTTATAAAGAAAGTTTAGTATTTATTTCGGAAAAGTCCTATTGGGACAAAATTAAAAAAAGTAATTATTCTGATATTACCTTCTTTTCTTTCGGAAGAAACTGTGAATATGCACTTATAGCAGAAAAAATTCTCAAGAAATTTAACATTAAAATAAAAAAAAATATGGAATTTACTAATGTTGAGACCATAAAAAATATGGTTGAAAATAAGATGGGTATATCACTGGTTCCTTGTGGAAATATAACAAAAGAAATTTTTGATGGTAAATTTGCAATTATTCCTGAGTTTCCAAGCTTTGAGCTTACAGGTGGCGCTATAGTACTTAAAAATAAGGATTTAAGTAAAGCTTCTAAATTGGTACTGGAGTATTTTGAAAAAGAGGTTAAATAACAACCTCTTTTTCTCTTTATAACTATATAAGCGTCATTCTCTGAAATGTTAAGCTTTTTCATGATAATTAATTAAAAATAGCTACTTAAAATTGTAAAAACGTTTTTCATTTTACATTACAATCTGATTTATAGTTTCCTAAAAGCTTAAAGTATATACTTTCCTTTTCCATTTCCTTTAGAGCATTAACAGTACTTTCATCCTGCATATTCCCGCTAAAATCTATATAGAAAAAGTATTCCCAGGATTTATTTACCACTGGTCTAGACTCTATTTTTGTCATGTTTAAATTATTATTATAGAAATGCCTTGTTATATTATAAAGTGTGCCTACTTTATGAGGCAGTGCAATAACTATACTAACTTTATCGCATTTCTTATTAACTTCAATTTCTGGAGCTATTATAATGAATCTTGTATAATTATTGTTATTATAATTTATATTTTCTTCTATGATTTTAAGTCCATATAATTCCGCTGCTTTTTTACTTGCAACGCAGGCTTTAGACTTATTATTTTCTTCACTTACATATTTAGCACTTTGTGCTGTATTCAAGTAAGGTATTAGCATCCAATTATCATGTTCTTCAAAAAACTTACTGCTTTGAAGAAATGCTTGGGCATGAGAATATACCTCTTTTATATCTGAAGCCTCAGCATCCTTAGTTACTAGAAGATTATGGTCTACTTTAAGACACTTTTCACCTACTATATAGAAATTGTATTTTCTCAGTAAATCATCAACTTCAGTAATTCCTCCGGTTGATGAATTTTCAATAGGTAAAATTCCATATTGTATATCGCCATTCTTTAAAGCCTCAAATACATCTTTGAAATTTTTGAAATTCAAAACCTTAGTATCTTCTCCAAAATACTTAATTAAAGCTTCATGACTAAATGAAGCAGGAACTCCTTGAAAACCTACTAAAGGTGCTTTTTCACTCCCTATTTTAAAGTTATTCTTATACTTTTCAGAATTTATATCATCATCCTTTAATAACTTGCTCTGTAAGCTTCTGCTTATGTACATAATATGTTTTAATAGCTCTTCCGTTTCTTTTTCTATGGATTTGTTTTTTAAATTATTTAGCTGCATTTCTATAACTTGATTTTCTCGTTTAGCATTTAGAACTTCCATAGAATTTTGCTTCTTATATTCAGCCACCTTACACACTATGTCCATTCTTTCTTCAAAAAGTTTAACTATCTCTTCATCTATTATATCAATCTTTTCTCTTAAGCAGCTTAGTTTTTCCAAAATAGCACCCCCATTATATTAATAGCTTTATAGACTTAACTATTGCAATAAATTTTTCTTAGAAAAAATCTTCGTTATTTTCAACTATATATTAAGTCTAATATTGCTATTGCTGCCACCGCTTCTATTACTGGCACTGCTCTCGGCACAATACAAGGATCATGTCTACCTCTTATCTTTAAAACAGCCTTTTCCTTTTTTTCTATATCCACGGTATTTTGAGTTTTTGATATTGAAGGAGTTGGTTTAATAGCAGCTCTAAATATAAGAGGCATACCATTTGTAATTCCCCCTGTAACTCCTCCATTATTATTACTTCTGGCTTTTATTTTTTTATTCTCATCTATAAAATACTCGTCATTAGCCTCTGAACCTTTCATACTTGTTATGTCAAAGCCTGCACCAAACTCAACTCCTTTTACTGCTGGAATTGAGAATAATAACCCTGAAATAGTACTCTCTATAGAATTAAAAAACGGATTACCAATTCCTGGTGGAAGGTTTAATACTGCTGTTTCAATAACTCCTCCTATGGAGTCCCCTTCTTCCTTTACTTTTAAAATACTCTCCATCATATTTTCTCTGCTTTTATGGTCTAGCACTGGGAACTCAGCTTTTGACAACTCAATTAGCTTCTCCACTTCTAGATCTTTTAAATCAAAATTCTTTTCCTTAATTTCTCCTATGCTCTTTATATGACTTCCTATAATTATATTTTTGTTTTCTAATATCTGTCTGCAAACAGCTCCTGCAAAAACTATAGGTGCTGTAAGTCTTCCTGAAAAATGCCCGCCTCCTCTATAATCATTGAGGCCATTGTATTTCACATGTCCTGCGTAATCAGCATGGCCAGGTCTCATTAGATTTTTTGTAATTTCATAATCTTTGGATATAGTATTTTGATTATAAATTACTGCACAAAGTGGAGTTCCTGTGGTTTTACCATTAAACAATCCACTTAGTACTTCAAAATTATCTCCTTCTTTTCTTGGGGTAGAAAGTGTGCTAGATCCTGGAGCCCTTCTTTGCATTTGATTTTTTATATAATCTAGGTTTATTTCTATCCCTGGTTTAAGTCCATCTATTGTAATTCCTATAGCCTTGCCATGTGACTCTCCAAATATTGATAGCTTAATATTGTTCCCCCACACTCCACTCATCTATATTACCTCCTAGCTTTTTAAAATGCTGCCAAAATTCTGGGTAGGATTTTTTAACACAGTTTGAATCCTTTATTATAAGCGGTTCTGTACATTTTGAAGAAATAGATGCCAGCGCCATTGCTATACGATGGTCATTCCAGCTATATGTCTCCCCACCTCTTAGCTTATCTTTTCCTCTTACTATTAATCCATCCTCTTTTTCTTCTACATCTGCTCCGATTTTATTGAGTTCAGAGCTTATAGCTGCCAATCTATCACTTTCTTTTATTCTAAGCCTTGCTGCATTAACTATTTTTGTAGTGCCTTCACTTACAGATGCTAAAGCCGCAAGTACAGGAACCAAGTCCGGACATTGAGAGGCATCTATCACTGTGCCATGCGTTTTTGAAGGTAAAGCCTCTATTTCTCCTTCATCTTCAATAATTTGTGCTCCCATACGTCTAAGAATATCCAGTATAGCCTTGTCTCCTTGAAGCGATTTAATATTAAGTCCTCTGCATTTTATGCCTTCACCTAAAATTCCTATGGTAAGTAGAAATGCAGCCTGTGAAAAATCTCCTTCAACTCTATGGTTACATGATTTGTATTTTTGATTTCCCTTTATTATGAATTCCTTATAGTTATTATTTTCTATCTTTATTAAAAATTTACCCAGCATATCTAGCGTCATATCTATATATGATTTTGATTCTAATTCTGTAGTAATTACTATTTTGGAGTCTCCCTCTAAAAGTGGAAGTGCGAATAGCAATCCACTTATAAATTGTGAACTTATGTTTCCTTTAACTTTATATTCCCCGAACTTCAACACACCATTTACTGTTAAAGGAAGCTTTCCATCTTGATTTTTATATTGCAGTTTTTGGCTGTTAAAAATATCGTAATATGGCTTAAGTGGCCTTTCTATAAGCTTTCCTTCACCTTCAAAAGTAACTTCCTCACCTAAGGTTGCTGCTAGTGGAATTAAAAACCTTAATGTAGATCCCGACTGTCTACAATGTATATTAGATTCTTTAACACTGAGCTTATTTTCACCTTTTACAATTAAACCATCTTTAAATTTTACTATATTTATACCCAAGTGTTTCATAGCTTGGCAGGTAGCTTCTATATCTTCTGAGAAAGTAACATTTTCTATTTCACTACCTCCTTCTGATAATCCAGCGCAAATTACTGCTCTGTGACAATCACTTTTAGATGGTGGAACTGTTATATTTCCTGATAACTTTATCGGATTTATAGTTTTATATTGTATATTTTTCATTAAATAGCCCCCTATCTCTTTAATTTTTTACAATGTCATTTTAAGCACTTTTATAATCAGATTATTAAACTATATATTTTTCAATATCATCCATATTTATATTAATAATTTTACCTTCCCCTACCTTAGCTAATAGTACTAAATTAATAGCATTATCCTCTGCCTTTTTATCATAGTTAATTGCTTCAAATAATTCACTATAGCCTACATCTGGCATTTCAAATGGCAGCTCATATTTTTGTAAAACACCTTTTATATAATCATAAGCACCTTTCTCTGTAATTCCTAATTCTTCACTTTTCTTAGTTATATGAGCCATTCCAATTGCTACTGCTTCTCCATGGGTATAAATCTCATAATTAAAGTACTTTTCTATACAATGACCTAATGTATGGCCGAAATTTAGCAGCATTCTCTCTCCCCTATCTCTTTCATCATTTTCAACTATGTTTTTCTTTATGGAGCAGCATTTATATATTATCTCTTCTATATTTTTTAGAATTTCTTCTTTATTATCATACTTTAAAACCGTATCTGAAATGCTCCTATCCCTTATTAACCCATATTTTATAATTTCTGACATGCCATCGTTAAAAAATTTTTTATCTAAGGTCTGTAATACCTCAGAATCTATAAAAACTGCCTCAGGATGATAGAAACTTCCTACTAAATTTTTCCCATAGGGTAAATCTACTGCTACCTTTCCACCTATACTGCTGTCCACTTGAGCTAAAAGGGATGTTGGAATTTGAACATATTTTATTCCTCTTAAGTAAGTAGCTGCTGCAAAGCCTGCCAAATCTCCAACTACTCCTCCTCCTAGTGATATTATTAAATCTCCTCTTTTTAATCCATAATCACAGAACTTTTCATATACTTCCTGCAGCATACTAAGGGTTTTACTCTGTTCTCCCGGTTTAATGGATATATATTTTATGTTAAATCCACTTTTTTCAAGGGATATGCAAACTCTTTCTAAATAAAACTTTTCTACATTCCAGTCTGTTATAAGTACTATATTTTTACCCGTATAAAGTTCTGCTATATGTTCACCAATAGTATTTAATATTCCTTTTTCTATGTGTATTTTATATTTTTTGTGCTTAAGCTCAATGTCTATTATACTCATTCAATCACTTCCATATATTTTATTATCTTTTATATCAATTCTTTTCTTTTCAAGGATACTTGCTTAAAAATATGATCTAGTTTATCAACATCTCTACACTTTATTGCGTCCTTCAATTTGCTTATACTTTCCTCAAAACGTTCTATCTCAGATATTAGCTTCTCTGAGTTCATGGTAAATAACTCTGACCATAACATAGGATTTATAACAGCAACTCTAGTAGCATCTCTAAAACTCCCACCGGTATATAACCCAATATCATTTTCCTCTATACATGCATCAATAAGCGAAACTGCTATGACATGCGGAAGCTGGCTAGTGAAAGATATTATTCTATCATGTTCCTCAGGATTTATATATATTACATTTTTAAAACCTATACTTTTAGCCATCTTTTCTATAATGTCAATATTACACTTATTATTTTTTCCCGTTGGAGTTATGATATAGTTAGCTCCCTTAAAAATCTCTTTAGAAGCTAACTTAATACCTCCAGACTCTTTTCCTGCCATTGGGTGTCCACCAATGAACTCCATATTATCTGGTAAAATGGAATTTATTTTATCAACTATGCTTTCTTTTACTCCAGAAGTGTCTGTTATTAAAACTCCTTCTTTAAAGTTATGCAAATTATCCTTTATGAACTCTACTGTATCCTGAGGATAAAGAGCTATAATAATTAAATCTACATTCTTTAAAAAGATATCTCCATTTTTGTAGGCCTTATCTATAATCCTCATATCTAAAGCTTTTTTCAAAGTTTCTTCATTTTTATCTACTCCATATATACATTCGGGCGCCAAGTCTTTAAGTGCCATAGCATAAGATGCTCCTATAAGACCTAAGCCTACAATTGCTATATTAAGTTTAAAGCCAGATTCATCCATTATATCTTCCCCTTTTATTTGAAAAGTTTTTTGCAAACTATATTAAGAACTCTAAAGTATTCTTTTTGACAACTAAAGCTCTAATAATTAAAGCCTAAAAATTTATTGTTTCATAAATCTCTCTCGACCCTAACTGCGCTAATGCATCTATATCTTCCATAAGTCTGTGAAATTTATCCGGTTTTATAGATTGTTGTCCATCACACTTTGCGTTAGCAGGATCATTATGAACTTCAATGATAAGCCCGTCTGCACCTACTGCAATTGCTGCTTTAGATAAAGGTTCTACCATCCACCATAAACCTGCAGCATGGCTCGGATCCACTATTACTGGAAGGTGACTTAACTTCTTTATAGCTGGTATAGCACTTAAATCCAACGTGTTTCTTGTGTAATTCTCAAAGGTTCTTATGCCTCTTTCACAAAGTATTACATTTTCATTTCCCTCTGACATTATATATTCTGCCGACATTAAAAGCTCTTCTATGGTCGCTGAAAGACCTCTTTTTAAAAGTATTGGTTTTCTAGTTTTTCCAAGCTCTTTTAAAAGCTCAAAGTTTTGCATATTTCTTGCTCCAACTTGTATTACATCCACATCTTCAACAAATTTATCTATCATATCTGCAGTCATTATCTCAGTTACTATTGGAAGTCCTGTTTCTTTTCTTGCTAATTTTAAAAGCTCCAACCCGTGAGTTTTAAGTCCTTGGAAACTGTATGGTGAAGTTCTTGGTTTAAAAGCGCCTCCACGTAAGAATCCTGCCCCGCTTTTCTTTACTAGCCTTGCTATTTCTACTATCTGTTCCTCACTTTCTACAGAACAAGGACCTGCCATAATGGCAATTTTATTTCCACCAATTTTTTCACCCTTAACATCAATTACTGTATTATCAGGGTGAAATAATCTATTTGCTAATTTGTAAGGCTGTTGAACCTTAAGAATCTTTTCTACATATTCATTTGCACCTATTTTGCTTTCATCAATTTTTGTAGTGTCCCCAATTAATCCAAGAATACAGTAATTCTCTCCTTGTGATAAGTTCACTTCAAATCCCTCTCTTTCTAATTTTTGCTTTTGTATTAAAATCTCTTCCTTTGGTGTGTGTGGTTTCATAATTATTATCATGATAAATGCCCCCTAAAAATTTTTTTATTTGTAAAAAAGTATAAAAAAATAAGGCTCATAATGAGCCTTATCTATAAACTAAATCAAATATATCTAAATTAAGTACATCGCAGTGCGCTATTAGAAATATACCTGTATTTATTAAACTCATTAGAAATAGGAATATATATTTTTTTGAACCAAAAATAGCCAGCGCTAAAATAATAAAAGCTCCAGCTAAAAAAGTAAAAATAAAATTTTTGGCTTATTCCCTTTCTAATGATATTTTCCATAATGTTATCCTCCAAATCAATATTTAATCAATAATATATAATAAAAATTCATAACCAATATTTGAATATGCAAACTAATTTTTCATTTAAACCTATTATAACAACTTTATTATTTATGTCAATCAATAAAATTATGCACGTTTTTTATGCAAATTCCCTTAATATCAACTCTTATATTAATTTTCACAAAATAATGAATTAAAAATATTTTTTATTCATTATTTTGCAAAACTACCGTCATTCTTATATGTTGCATAATTTTGCACTGCATATTATCAATCAAACTAGTTAACAAATTTCACTTATCCTCTTTCTAATGCAGTAAGGCCTGTTCTAACTATTTCTTTTATTCCATGGGGTTTCATCATATCAATAAACGCAGATATTTTTTCTTCATCACCAGTAATTTCAATAGTCATACTTTTAATATCTATATCTACAATATTGCCTCTAAAAATATTAACAGTTTCCGTGATTATTGATTGGTTAGCTTGATTCATAGCAACCTTCACAAGTGCTAATTCCCTATAAACAGCGCCTACAGAATCTAAGCTTATTATTTTTATAACATCTATAAGCTTGTTTAATTGTTTACTTATTTGTTCCAGCATATGTTCACAACCAGCGACTACAATAGTCATTCGAGATACATTAGGATCCTCTGTAACACCTACAGTTAGACTGTGAATATTATAACCTCTCCTACTAAATAATCCGGATATTTTACTTAATACTCCTGAGTGATTCTCCACTAATACAGATAAAACATATTTATTAATAACCTTCACCCCCTCTTTTATTCAATAAATTATCTTAAATACAGCATTTGAAAAACAACAAATTAAAAATGTTTAATACTCTTAAAAGGTACTTTCGCTAGAATCAACAATACATTCTATTATAAATGTGTTATTGGAATTTACAGCTTCCCTAAAGGCTTCCTTGAATTCTCCATTTCTAATAATTCTTTTACCTTTTAATCCATAAGCTTCTGCTATTTTAATAAAGTCTGTTTGACACTTAAAATTTACACCACTATACCTTCCAACGCCATAGATATTTTTTTGAATTTCTCTAACCATTCCTAGCACTGAATTATTAAATAAGAGTATTATTATGTTTACATTATTATCAACTATTGTACCAAGTTCAGCCATACTCATTTGAAAACCACCATCTCCGACAACAGCAATAACTGTCTTACTAGGATTTGCTATTTTAGCTCCCACTGCAGCAGGCAGAGAATATCCCATAGTACCAAGTCCTCCTGAAGTAAAGAAACTTCTTGAATTCTTTATTTGAAAATTTCTTGCACTCCAGATCTGATTTTGTCCAACATCTGCAGTAATAATTGCATTTTTTTCTAACATTTGAGACAATGTGTTCAGTACATACTTAGGACTTACCTTCGAATTCAGCTTAATAGGCTCTTCTACTTCCTTCTTCCATGCTGCAATTTGATCAAGCCACTCTTTTGCGTCAACTTCATCAACTTCCTTTACCAATTCTTCTAAAACCTGCTTAGAATCTCCTACTACTGGAATATTGGGTCCTAAAATTTTTCCTATTTCCGCTGGGTCAATATCAATATGAATAACATAAGCATCTCTTGCAAAGTCTGAACCTGCAATAGCTCTATCTGCAGCCCTAGTTCCTATAAGTATTAGAAGGTCCGCCTCTGATATAGATCTATTAGCATAGGAAAACCCATGAGATCCTATTAACCCTACATAATATAGATTATCTTCATTAATACTACCTTTTCCCATCAATGTATGAACAACTGGTATTTTTGACTTATGAGCAAACTCCTTTAATTCCTTCTCTGCTCCACTGGAAATAATACCTCCTCCTACACATATAAGAGGCTTTTTGCTTTCCATAATCTTTTCTGCTGCTCTTTTTATCTGTCCTTTATGTCCTTCAAATTTAGGTTTATATCCTCGAATATTTACTCCCTTTGGGTAAAAAAATTCTATATCTTCACACTGAATATCAACTGGTATATCTATTAATACTGGTCCTTGCCTTCCTGTAGAAGCTATATAAAAGGCTTCTTTCATAATTCTAGGAACATCTTCAGCAGATTTGACTAAGTAGTTATGTTTTGTAAAAGACTCCGTTGCTCCTGTAATATCAGCTTCTTGAAAAACATCCTTACCAATGAGATTTGATTTAACCTGACCTGTTATGATTACCAAAGGAATAGAATCCATATATGCAGTAGCTATCGCCGTAATCAAATTTGTCGCCCCAGGACCTGATGTAACAATACAAACCCCTACCGTTTTTTTAGCTCTCGCAAAGCCACTTGCACTATGACCGGCTGCTTGTTCCTGTCTAACTAATATGTGTTTAATGTCTGACTTTCTTAAAGCTTCATATATGGGAACAACTGTAGCTCCAGGATATCCGAATACCGTATCTACGTTTTCTTCATGCAAACACTGTATAATTGCCTCAGCAACTTTCATGTTACTTCCCCCTTATCTTACACAATATAGTTTTAATACTTCCTCTGCAATAAGATCTCCCATTTGTTCTGTTCCCACTATTTTCATCCCCTGCTCCATAATATCGCCAGTACGGTATCCTTTATCCATAATTCTTGATACAGCAGCTTCTACATCGTTAGCTGCACTTTCCATATTAAAACTGTATCGAAGCATCATAGCTGTGCTCATTATTGTTCCAATAGGATTTGCTTTATCCTGTCCTGCAATATCTGGTGCAGATCCATGAATTGGCTCATAAAGACCTATACTGCCTTCTCCTACACTAGCTGAAGGAAGCATCCCTAGTGATCCAGTTAGCATAGAAGCCTCATCACTTAAAATATCTCCAAACATATTTTCTGTAAGTATTACATCAAATTGCTTAGGGTTTTTAATCAGCTGCATAGCAGCGTTATCAACATACATGTAATTTAATTCTATATCCTTATAATCTTCACTTATCTTTGTCACTACTTCTCTCCAAAGTCTTGAGGTTTCTAACACATTCGCCTTATCTATTAAAGTAAGTTTTTTATCTCTTTTTCTGGCAACCTCAAAGGCTTTTTTTGCAATTCTCTCTATATCTCTAGTACAATAGTCAATTGTGTCATAAGCTCTTTGTCCACCATCAATATCTATTCTCTTCTTTTCCCCAAAATAAGCTCCACCAATTAGCTCTCTAACTATCATAATATCCAATCCATCACCTAGAACTTCGTCCTTTAAAGTAGATGCTGATTTCAATTGTGGAAATAAAATAGCTGGTCTTAAGTTCGCAAACACTCCTAGCTCTTTTCTTAATGATAACAGTCCTTTTTCTGGTCTTAAGTTTCCAGGATAATCATCCCACTTAGGTCCACCTACTGCTCCTAAAAGAACTGCCTCACTATTCTTACACTTATGTATAGTTTCTTCCGGTATTGGATTTCCTGTTGCATCTATAGCGGCACCACCAAGTAATGCTTCATTAAACTCAAAATTACATTTATATTTACTTTCAATCTTCTTTAATACTTTAACAGCTTGATTTATTACCTCTTTTCCTATTCCATCTCCTGGTATAATCGTTATTTTCATATCACATTCACCTCTATCTAGTTAGTTATTACTTTCTACTTTAATATAATTTATAAGTCCCTCTGACTTTATAATCTTCTCCATAAACTCTGGGAAAGCTGCTGCCTTATAGGCTTTATTTTTAGTAACATTGGTAATAATTCCAGTTTTAAAGTCTATATTTACTTCATCGCCTTCTTCAATATCTTTGGCCGCTTCAGCACATTCAACTATAGGTAGTCCTATGTTTATTGAATTCCTATAAAATATTCTTGC
This sequence comes from Clostridium sp. OS1-26, assembly GCF_030915445.1. Lineage (GTDB taxonomy): Bacteria > Bacillota > Clostridia > Clostridiales > Clostridiaceae > Clostridium_AM. The sequence continues at coordinate 3,495,615 of NZ_CP133264.1, read as the reverse complement.
AAAAGTCTCAGCTATAACACATTTAATTCCAGCAGCCTTTATAGCAATAGGAGCATGTTCTCTTGAAGAACCACATCCAAAGTTTTTTCCACCTATTATAATGTTTGAACATTTTGCTTTAGTTGAAAAACCCTTATCCAAATCTTCCATACAGTGAGATGCTAACTCTAAAGCATCACTGGTGTTTAAATATCTAGCTGGAATAATAACATCTGTGTCTACATTATCACCATATTTTATTACTTTTCCCTTTACCATTTTGCTACCTCCTCTGGTGATGAAATTTTACCTGTAATTGCTGATGCCGCTGCTACTGCAGGACTTGCTAAGTAAACTTCGCTTTCTGGATGTCCCATTCTTCCTACAAAATTTCTATTTGTAGTTGCTATGCATCTTTCTCCTTTTGCTAGTATTCCCATATGTCCTCCAAGACAAGGTCCACAAGTTGGCGTGCTTACCACTGCACCTGCTTCTATGAATGTTTCAATTAGACCTTCTCTTAAGGCTTGAAGATAAATTTTTTGAGTAGCTGGAAATACAATAGTTCTTACCTTTTGATTTACTTTTTTATCTCTTAAAACTTTTGCAGCTGCTCTTAAATCCTCTATTCTCCCGTTAGTACAAGAACCTATGACAACTTGATCTATAGTTACCTCTCCCACCTCATCGATAGTTCTAGTATTCTCAGGAAGATGCGGAAAAGCCACTGTTGGGCGAATAGCAGACAAGTCTATTTCTATAACTCTTGTATATTCAGCATCATCGTCTGCCCTATAAATCACATAATTTCTATCAGAGTGCTCTTTCACATATTCTATAGTTCTTTCATCTACTTCAAAAATTCCATTTTTAGCTCCTGCCTCAATAGCCATGTTTGTCATAGCAAAACGATCATCCATAGATAAGCTTTTAACCCCATCTCCTGTATATTCCATTGATTGATAAAGTGCCCCATCTACACCAATCATACCAATAATGTTCAGTATTACGTCCTTTCCACTTACCCAAGGCGACAAACTTCCTTTAAGTACAAATTTTATAGCTTCCGGAACTTTAAACCAAGCTTCCCCTGTAGCCATACCAGCTCCCATATCTGTACTTCCCACACCTGTTGAAAAAGCTCCTAGAGCTCCATAGGTACAGGTATGTGAATCTGCTCCAATTATTACATCGCCGCAAACAGCTAGGCCTTTTTCTGGTATTAATGCATGTTCAATTCCCATTTGTCCGATTTCAAAATAATTTTTGATTCCCTTATCGTAAGCAAATTCCCTCACACATTTACACTGCTCTGCAGATTTTATATCTTTATTTGGAGTAAAGTGATCAGGTACAATAGCTATTTTTTCTTTATGGAAAACCTCATTAACTCCAATTTTATTAAATTCCTTAATGGCTACAGGAGTCGTTATGTCATTTCCAAGTACTAAATCCAATTTTACTTTAATTAGCTGTCCATCCTTTACACTTTCTAAACCTGCATGAGCAGCTAAAATCTTTTGTGTCATTGTCATCCCCATATTCATTCCTCCAATACTTTTTATATGTCTAGAAATTAAATATATAAATTAGTTATTTAGTTTATTTAAATAAACAAAGCTTTAATGTTCTTTTCTAGTACTTTACACATTTGATTTTCAAATCAAGCAATATTTTAAATTATATTTAATTGTATTTATTAACCTATTCACAGTCGTAGTTATCCGTTATTTTCATTTCTTTTTAATACTTGATTGAAAATCTATTCTATTATTAAGCTTCGACGATTGTTTTATCAATATGCGAAGCAGAATTCTCTTCTTGAAATAAGTAGTAGTACATTTTATTAATAGCATTTATAAAAGCTTTGGCACTAGCCTCTACTACATCTGTACTTACTCCACTGGCTGAAAATATTTTATTGTCTTTCTCAATTTTTACAGTAACTTCTCCTAATGCATCTTTTCCACTGCCTATTGCCTTTAGGAAATAATCTTTTAGCTTAACATTTATTCCTACAGCTTTTTCAATTGCTTTGAAGGTTGCATCCACTGGACCATCACCACAGGAAGCCTCATCAATTGAATTGCCATCATAACGTATTTTTACAGTAGAAGTAGCAACCATATTGTTTCCACTTGAGACTTGAAAATGTTCAAGTTTATAATTTTCAGGAACCTGAAATACCTCTTGTTTTATTAGTGCTTCTATATCCTCATCTGAAATAGATTTCTTTTTGTCCGCTAAATCCTTAAACTTTAAGAATGCCTCATTAACCTTATTGGAATCCAAGTTATCATAGCCTATTTCCTTTAATCGTTGTTCAAAAGCATGTCTTCCAGAATGCTTTCCAAGTACTATAAGGTTTTTCTTTAAGCCAACAGACTCAGGAGTCATTATTTCATAAGTTTCTCTGCAATTTAGAACTCCATGCTGATGAATACCGGATTCATGAGCAAAGGCGTTTGCACCAACAATAGCCTTGTTATTTTGGATCTGCACTCCTGTTAAGTGACTTACTAGATTACTGGTTTTTGTTAAATGCTCAGTCACTATACCTGTATGGCACTTAAAATAATTGGATCTGGTTTTAATGGACATTACTATTTCTTCTAAAGCAGCATTGCCAGCCCTCTCACCAAGTCCATTTACTGCACACTCTACCTGCTGAGCTCCATTCTTGATAGCCGCAAGTGAGTTTGCAACTGCTAATCCCAAATCGTTATGACAATGAACACTTATGACGGCCTTATGGATATTAGGAACATTCTCTCTAATTCCTCTAATAAATGCTCCAAACTCTCCTGGTGTTGTATATCCAACGGTGTCAGGTATATTTACTACATCTGCACCAGCATCAACTACCGCTTCCAATACCTTATATAAAAATTCCGGACGGGTCCTCGTTCCATCTTCTGGTGAAAACTCAACATTTGGACAAAATCTTTTAGCATATTTTACCATACTACGCGCTCTTTCCAAAACTTCTTCCGGTTTCATATTCAACTTATGCTGCATATGAATATCTGATGTTGCAATAAATGTGTGGATTCTAGGGTTCTCTGCATATTTTAGAGCCTCCCATGCATTATCTATATCTTGTTTAGAGGTCCTAGCAAGTCCTGTAATAGTAGAACCTTTTATGTTTTTTGCAATAGCTTTAACAGCTTCAAAATCTCCTTTAGATGCAAATGGAAATCCTGCTTCAATTATATCTACTCCAAGTATTTGGAGCTGCCTTGCAATTTCTAATTTTTCATGTATATTTAAACTCACTCCTGGAGTTTGTTCTCCATCTCTTAATGTAGTATCAAAAATATATATTTTTCTTGTCATTAAATCCACTTCCCCTGCTCATATTTTTGTTTTAGCATTAAGAGATGCAATAACTAAGCATCTCTTAATGTCCTATTTCTACTCTTTTCTTTTAACCCAAGGCATCATTTTTCGGAGTTCTTTACCAACAACCTCTATTTGTTCTTCTTTCTCCTGCTTTCTAACTGCATTAAAGTATGGACGGTTTACCTGATTCTCAAGCAGCCAGTTTCTAGCAAAAGTTCCATCTTGTATTTCAGCTAAAATATTTTTCATCCCTTCGTGACTTTCATCTGTTATAACTCTCTTTCCGCTAACGTAGTCACCGTATTCTGCAGTATCACTAATTGAATATCTCATGTAGCTAAGTCCGCCTTCGTTTATAAGATCAACTATTAGCTTTAGTTCGTGTAAACATTCGAAATATGCACTTTCTGGTTGGTAACCTGCATCCACTAAGGTTTTAAATCCTGCTTTTATTAGTTCAGTAACTCCCCCGCATAATACTGCTTGCTCCCCAAAAAGATCTGTTTCTGTTTCTTCTTTAAAAGTAGTTTCAAGTACTCCTGCTCTAGCACCACCAATTCCCTTAGCATAAGCTAGTGCATGCTCTTTGGCCATTCCACTATAATCTTGATGAATAGCTATTAGACAAGGTACTCCTTTTCCTTCAACATACTGACTTCTTACAGTATGTCCTGGTCCTTTTGGAGCTACCATAAATACATCTACATTTTCAGGAGGAATAATTTGGCCGTAGTGAATGTTAAACCCATGAGCAAATATCAAAGCCTTTCCTTCTGTCAAATTTGGTTCAATATTTTCTTTGTAGAGCTTAGTTTGTTTTTCATCTGGTATAAGTATCATGATAAAATCTGCTTCTTTTGCTGCTTCCTCAGCTTCTAAAACCTTTAGTCCTGCTGCTCCTTCAGCAATTTCCCAAGACTTACTGCCATTGTAAAGACCTACGCAAACATCTACTCCACTTTCTTTTAAATTTAACGCATGTGCGTGCCCCTGACTTCCATAGCCTATAATAGCTACCTTTTTTCCTTCTAGTAGATTTAAATTTGCATCCTTGTCGTAATACATATTTGCCATTTTGTTTCCCCCTAAAATTCTAATTTCTTTAGTTTTTTTATATAATTGCCTTAAATTAAAACATCATAAAGGCTGTACAGTAATCACATTCAGCATCATCACCTTGTGATTTTGAACTTCTTAAATATTCATAATACGCCTTACCTGCTTCATAAATTTGTGAAGCTGCTTCTGGTGACATACTATCCTTTGAAGTATTATGCGGTTCATTAAATTGTTTAAGGTCCTTTGAATATTTTTTACTTGTAAACATTGACATTGTGTTTGCCCCCTTTTAATTACATAACTTTAATTATTTTACATAACATGTGTATAAAATATATTTAAAGTTTCCACTGGCCAGATGAAAAACTATTAAACTTCAATGTGTTTGTCTGAATAAATTTATTATAGGGTAAATAAAAAGACAGACTCTTCCCATATAATGGGGCGAAAGTCTGTCCGCGGTACCACCCAGATTTTTTACTTCATTCGATTAACGGTTTATACCGGCTCAGCTTACTATTAGTTCAGCCTGCAGCTACAGGATGAGTTTCAATATGTGTACTTATGGGTTTTCACCAGTCCCCACTCTCTTTAAAATACTTAACATATCTACTTATTCCTGTCATTGCTTTTTTTATATTTACTTGTATAGATTTAAATATATTATTAAATCAGCATTTTATTCATAGATTTTATATTTTTATTACATGATATTCTAAATTAAATCAGCAATTTTTTTAAATTTGAGTATATAAAAGACAGACCTTGCCCATGCCTATCATGGGGCGAAGATCTGCCGCGTTACCACCCAAATTTCTTACTTCATTTAAATAACGGCTTACACCGGCTCAGCTTACTATTAGTTCAGCCTGCAGCTACAGGGGGAGTTTCAATATGTATACTTAGGGTTTCCACCATTCCCCATTCTCTTTGAAGCATTAAACATATTTACTTAATCCTGTCATCGCTTTTGATATATTGTTTATAAATTTACTATGTTTTTAACAACTTGTCAATATACTTTTTTTATTTTTTTAAATTGTTATTTGTTTTTCTGAATTTTCATTTTTATCATTCTAGCATCACAAATTTTACCTGTCAACACAAAATTAATTATCCGTAATATTAAAAATATTTAGTTATGAGCATGATTCCAATTATTTATTAGATGAATAATTAAACTTTTCTGTCATGGTATTTTTTAATTTTATCTTTTATGTTCATATTAACATTTTTCTTTCAGATTATGAATTATAAATATCTAACTTTGATAATTGATTTAATCATAGGTATTCATAGGTGTACCTCTGAATGCCGCTGATAAGTCAAACATTCTGGTTGGATATTTAAAAATTGTACTATTTATTCTCTACTGTATTTATGCAATTTCTGATATTCTTTTTTTCTATTTTCAACTATATAAAGCACATAGAATAACACGGATGCTGAAATAGCTAAAGTAAATGCTACAGGCCATGCATCTATGACTCTTCTATTTTTTATATACATTCCCATAATAGCTGGTCCGACTGCAAAGCCTGCACCAGTTATAAGAGGTATAACTGCATTAAATCTTCCTCTATGCGACATAGGTGTATGATTTGCAATATATACTCCAGAATTGGTAGTATGAATTATTTCACCTAAGGTCCATATTACTGTTGACAATATAAACATAGGGTAACTCTCAATAAAATACATCATTCCAAAGCCCAAACCATAAAATATTCCTGCTCCAGCTACATTCTGTATTGCTGAAAATTTTCTAGTTAACCTAGTTATAACTGTGGTAAAAAGTATTACAGTTAGTCCATTTGTAGCCATAATCTTTCCATATAAAACTGAACTATTGCTCTTAAATATTTCTTCTACCTGAAGTGGTATGCAGAAGGGATATTGAGCATAAACAAAACTATATATCATAGATAACGCAGCAAAAGATAAAAGTAGTGGTCTTTTAAACAATGCCCTTATAAGATTACTTTCCTCTACCTTTTCGTTTTCATTTATGATTTGCTTTTCTGCTTCCCTATCAGGTTTTGTCTCTTTTACAAAGGTATATACTATGATTATTGATGTAAAAACCGCTATACTATTCCCAATAAAGAGCATCTTAAGATAATGGCTGAATAAAAAACCTGCTATCATAGGACCTATAGAAAATCCTAAGTTATTCCCAAGATATAGAAGAGAGTATGCACTGCTTCTGTTTTTAGTATTTGTTAAATCTGCAATCATAGCTCCATAAGAAGGTTGTGCTATGGAATTAAAAAAGGATGAGATAATTAATAAATATGGTACAATAATAGATTTTTCAAGAAATGCACAAGGTATATAACATAATGCAGCTAATCCCTGAAAAGTGACTAATACATTTCTTCTTCCAAAAGTATCTGAAATTTTACCGCCAATAAGTGAACCAGGAACTGTGCAAATTGCATTTGTCATTATGAATATTCCAATTACATCTTTGCTTAATCCTATCTTGTCCGAAAGAAACATAGTAAGAAAAGGTGCTACAAAAGCACCTAATGAATTTATAATTTTAACTACAAAAAGTACATATATACTAAAAGGTAATCCTTTATAAATTTTAAAAATGTCTTTAATATTCATTTATTCCCCCAAATTTTTTAATATAGGACTTAGAAATCGAAAGTTAAGTAATCCTATAAAAATATATAAAATTTATTTTTATTTAACTAACAGTGTAAGTGATTATATATTCTGTATTCTCAGCAGTAGTCAAATTTGGATTGTCATCATTCCATTTTCCTAAAAACCCAAGTTCATTTAATGTAGATTCAAAGTGACACATTGCTATGCCTATGTCTAATCTTTGTATATCAAAATTTAATGCCTTTCCATATCCATTATTTCTAGCTATGAAGAAATGAAAGCTATTTCCGTTCTTAACTATTCTCCAAGGCTGCTTGTTTGAGGCTGAAGGCGCTATTCTAACCATCTCAAAGGCCTCTTCAAATTTTCCAATGTCCTCTCTTTTAGCAACTTTATCAAAACTTTTATCGAAAAACAGTTCATTCCAATCTTTTCTATTTTTAGAACCAGCAACAACTACCATTAAAGAGTCCAGTAAGCTTCTATTTTCTTTAGCATACCCTATAGGAGTTATTACAGGAATAAATTCTTTTTCTTTTAGTTCCATTGCCTTTCCAAATTCTCCTCTTTTAAAGGTTCCTCCAAGCCAGCAAGTTCCTAAACCTAATGTTGTTGCATATAATATTATTTTTTCAAAAACATATCCTAGATTTTCTTCATATCTGTTTCCCTTCTCTACTGCTGAGAATATAAAAGTTTTTGCTCCTTTAATAACTCCATAAGTTCCTAGTTTCACATCTGGACTTGTATTGTCCATATCAATTATTTTTAATCTTACTTTAGTATTGAACGGTGCTTTTACATTCTCTATATAATTTATTAGCTTTTGTCTCAGTTCTTGCGAAATTGGCTCTTCTTTATAAGTTCGCATTGATTTCCTTTTTATTGCTGCTTCTCTTATATCCACTAAACGTTTCCTCCTTCAATATAATAAAATACAGACTTCCATTATATTATACCAAGGACTTACCAAATATAGTATTATTCTTATAATAAATAAGAAGCTGCATCAAAATAATTTTTTAAATCATTCTGATACAGCCCTCTAAATTCTTATTTAAATGCTACTTGAATTAATAGCATTATCCCCGCAAATGCTGCAGTATATCCCATTAATGGCATAATGAATTTTAACCATTTGTCATAAGTTACATCAACAAGTGCTAAGGTAGCTAGTATAAGTCCTGTTGGAGTTATAAATGCTATTAAGCCTTGTCCATATTGATATGCGCTTACTATTACATCTCTTGGTAATCCAACAGCATCTGCTAATGGAGCCATAATTGGCATTGATAGTACTGCAAGCCCTGATGATGATGGAATAAAGAAGCCAAGAATTATAAATAATAAAAGCATTACAAGTATGAATATATATGGATTCATTCCTTGAACTGCATTTGATGAAAAATGCAGTATGGAATCAGATATTAGCCCATTTTCCATAACTAAATTAATAGCTCTTGCTACTCCAACAACCAATGCAACACTAATTAAATCAGCAGCACCAGCAACAAACTTATTAACAAACTCTTTTTCACCCATTCCTGAAATGACACCTAATGCTATTCCTACAACAAGAAATAATGTAGTCATTTCAGTAAACCACCATTCTTTAGTAGAAACTCCCCAAATCATTACAGCAAAGGCCGATCCAAATACTAAAAGCATTAATTTACGTCTGAAAGTAAACTCTGGAATAACCTTCTGCTTATGGCTCTTTAGAAACTTTTCTTCAATTTCTTCTTTTTGATCATATATAAATGATTTAGTTGGATCTTTCTTGATTTTTTTACCATACTTAACTATATAAATAATAGTAAATATTGTCGCAATGATTAAACCCGCTGTCCTCATGCCTAATCCTGCAGTAAATGTTGTTCCAGCAGCATTAGAAGCAATTACTGAGGAGAATGGGTTTACCGTTGAAAACATTGTACCAATTGATGATCCCATATAAAGTGCAGCTATACAGACAAGTGCATCATATCCAGCTGCCATGAATACGGGAACAAGTATTGGATACAAAGCAATTGTTTCCTCTGCTAATCCGAAAGTCGTTCCACCTAATGAAATTAGCACTGTAATAATAACAATTAATAAAAATTCTTTTCCTTTAGTAGCACGTGAAAGACTATCAATACCAGCATCAAAAGCACCACTATTATTTAGTACCCCAATACATCCTCCAATTATAAGTAAGAACGCAATAATATCAATAGTCTCCTGTATACCTTTTACTGGAGCTTGTATCACATCAAGAGGACCTTGAGGATTTTGTTTTACTTTCTCATATGTACCTGGAATTGCTACCGGTTTACTAATACTTCCATCAACGAATCTTTGTATATCAACCTTGACCCCAAGCTTATTAAGTGTTTCTTGTGTAGGTTTTGCCTCTTCTACAGATCCGTCTGGCTTGGTTACTGTGAAAACCTTTTTATCAGATTCATACTTTAATTTCGCATAGGAACCTGCTGGAACTATATAAGTAAGAGCAGCTGCAAAAATTAAAACTATAAATAACACAGTAAACGCAGTTGGAAAACTTCTTTTCTTTTTGTTCACTTTTTATCACTCCTTAGTAGTCATTGTATTAAATTATACAAATTTATCTTACATTTTTCAACCATTTTTGAAAAAATTACTAAATTTTCACCATTTTTCATATTTATACATGTATATTTTCATTGTTTTTCATATTTATGCGTTTATTTTTTCATTATTTTTCATATTTATAAGTTAAATAATTAACAATAATTTTATATTAAATATCACAAACAATACTATTAGTGATATTTAATGAATACGTTTACTTAAATTCATACAAAAAGGAAAGTATAAAAATTATACCTTCCTTGTATAAATAATATATGTTAATCTAAAAGTATATACTTTTTTCATTTAGTTTATGCAACATTGCTTCTAGATTTACAATCTAGTAAATAATTTGTTCTCTCAATAGCCTCTTCAATATTATTACAGAAGTTTTCTCTTCCCAATTTATCTACAAAACCATACCTCTGAAGCACATGAAATGGCTGCTCTTTAGCTTCTAATATAACAAGATCCTTTTGCTGATTTTGGCATATATCATACAAAGTTTCAAATTCATGATATCCTGTTGCATCCATAGTTGGTACCTTGCTCATTTTTATTATTAGCACCTCATGATTTTCTTCTATGTTTTTAGCAACCTTGACAAATTTGTCTGCTGCTGCAAAGAAGAAAGGTCCCTGGATTTCATAAAAGGATATTTTATCCGGAAAAGCTGTTGTATTCATTAGCCTTGAACAGTCCTTATCTTTATCTGACAAACACTTTACTTCTCCGTAATCTGCCATTCTCTTCATGAAAAGGAAAGAAGCCAATACCACACCAATTCCTATAGCTACCACTAAATCTAATAATATTGTAAGTAAAAATGTTGTTAAAAATATTATAGCATCACTTTTAGGTGCTTTGCTAAGATTTTTAAATACTTTCCAATCTCCCATATTATAAGATACCACAATCAATATAGCAGCCAAAGAAGTCATAGGAAGAAGTTTAACATAAGGCATAAATAGCATCATAATAAGCAGCAGTGATACTGCATGTACAATTCCTGTTATCGGGGTTCTTCCTCCATTTTTTATATTAGCTGCAGTTCTTGCTATAGCACCAGTAACCGGTATTCCCCCAAAAAGTCCTGAAAAAACATTAGCAAAACCCTGTGCAACTAATTCCATATTTGAGCGGTGATTACCACCAATCATTCCATCCGCTACTACTGCAGATAAAAGAGACTCAATTGCTGCTAAAACTGCAATTGTCATAGATGGCGGTATTAATTCTTTTATCATATTCATATTAATATCGTGCACAGCTATTTTAGGAAGCACAGCTGGTATATCCCCAAAACGACTTCCTATAGTTTCTACATTTAATTTAAAAGCTATAGTTATTATAGTAGTTATAATTAGAGCAATTAGTGTTCCTGGAATTTTTTTATTTATTTTAGGCCATAAAACTATTATTATAAGGGCTAAAGCACCTATAAATAAAGCTTCATAGTTCACTGTATTTAAGTGATTTATATATGATTCCCATTTTGCTATAAATTCCGATGGCACAGATGTTATTTTTAATCCAAGGAAATCCTTTATTTGAGTTGAAAATATAGATATTGCAATACCACATGTAAATCCTGTAGTTATAGGATACGGAATAAACTTTAGCGCCTTACCAAATCTGCATAATCCCATAATGATTAAAACTGCTCCTGCCATTATTGTAGCAACAGTTAGTCCTGTTATGCCGTACTTCTCTATTATTCCGTAAACTATTATTATGAAGGCACCTGTAGGTCCACCGATTTGAACTCTGCTTCCTCCAAGAAAGGATACTATAAATCCTCCTATAATTGCAGTATATAGCCCTTTTTCAGGAGATACTCCTGATGCTATTGCAAGAGCTATAGACAAAGGGAGTGCTATTACTGCTACAATAATTCCAGCAATAAAATCCTTTGCGAATTGTTCTTTAGTATAATCTTTGATGCAAGTAAATAATTTTGGAACTAACACTTTTTCACACTTCTTTCTCTTATGTATAAAAATTTACTTAAATTACCCTTAAAGGCAACGTTATTGATTATAGTACTATTTTGACTTAATAGCAAGTATCTTTAATACTTAAATTAATCTATAAAAAATGAATAAATACTTGCAATATATCAATATCACCTGAAATGTTAATATTATATAAATTTTCAAATTCAACGAGTTCTTCACAAATAAAAAGAAAGTGAGATTTATTCTCTCACTTTCTCTATATCACGCATTTAACTTTTGATATTCGAATGCATAGCATGACAAGGCATAGCGACTTACTACATAAGATCTAGCACCTGTTTTTTTATTGCTACAAATTTTTCTGAAGTTATCATATCTTTAGTTCTATTTTTAGGCAGATCTACTTCTATCTCACCTTTTATACAGGCAGGTTTATCAGATAATATATAAATTCTATTTGAAAGATATATAGCTTCTTCTATATCGTGAGTTATAAATAGTATAGTACTTCTTAAGTCCTTTATTACATTCAAAAGCCAATTTTGCATTTTCCCTCTTGTTATAGCATCTAATGCACCAAAAGGCTCATCTAAAAGCATTATGTTATTAGAAGTCATATAAGTTCTTAAAAATGCTGCCCTTTGTTTCATTCCTCCAGATAATTGGAAAGGATATTTAAACTCATACCCTTTTAATCCATAGGGCTCAAAGTAATCTATAACCTGTTTTCTTCCTTCAGCTTTACTTTTTCCCTTTATATAAAGAGGCAAGGCTACATTATCTATTACTTTTTTCCAAGGAAGAAGCAAATCCTTCTGGTGCATATAGCTAATTTCTCCTTCAACCTTTACTTCTCCTTTATCTGGCTTCAGTACTCCTGATATTATATTTAATATTGTGCTCTTGCCACTTCCACTTGGTCCGAGAAGACTTACAAATTCACCTTCTCTTACCTCTAAGCTTATATTATTAAGTATTTTATCTGTATCAAAAGATCTTGATACATTTTTTAATACAAGCTTTTTATCATCTTTCCTACTATTCAAAACAGCCTATCTCCTTTGAAATTACTTAGATGGAAGGAACTCATTTGTAAATGCATCCTCTGCCTTCATATCTTTAGTTATAAGTTTCTTATCAAGAAGGAATTTTGTGTAGTTGTTCCAAACAGATGCCTTCATTTCTCCCCATCTTGGAGCATCTTCCTTGTATTTATTTTTAAGATATTTTTGACTTTCTACAGCAAGGTTTTTATCTATCTCTGGAGCATTTTTAACCAAAATATCCGCAGCTTCTTCTGGTTTATCCATAGCAAATTCATATCCCTTAGTAGTTGCTTTCATAAACTTCTTAACTAATTCTGGTTTATTCTTTAAAGTACTTTCATTTGCTATAAGTATAGGCGTATAGTAGTCTAAATCAGGATTTAATTTTCTTACCTCTATGTAATCTAAAGGTATGTTTTTAAGTTTTGCTTCTATACCAGTCCAACCTTCATATATCCATGCAAAATCTATATTACTTTTAGTTGCTGAAAAGAAATCTTGACTTCCCATGTCAACTATCTTAAGTTTATTAAAATCAGCACCTTCCTTTTGCATTATTGCCTGTAATACAGCTTTCTCAGAAGGTGAGCCCCATCCTCCGTAAGTCTTTCCTTCAAAATCTTTTACAGTTTTTATGTTTTTGCTCTTTGGAGCTGCAAAGCCTGAAGTATTATGTTGAATTATAGCAGCTATAGCCTTAATAGGAAGTGGATTTTCTGAAGTTCTAGCATAGGTTAAATCTTCCTGGTAACTTACACCAAAATCACCTTTGCCAGCAGCTATTAGGTTTCCTACTGCTCCTTCTGAAGGTTGAATTATTTCCACATCTAAACCTTCTTCTTTATAGTAACCTTTATCCTTAGCTACATATAAGCCCGTGTGATTAGTATTAGGTGTCCAATCTAGTATCACCTTAACCTTTGTTAATTCTTTCTTTTCTGTTGTATTACTTTGAGGCGCCTTATTTGTTGATCCGCATCCTGCAAAAATAGCAGTTGCTACTATAACTGAAGTTAAAATGGTTAAAAGTTTTTTTCCTTTCATAAATACACTGCCCGGTAAATACCCGGCAACCTCCCTTCGAAATAATAAAAAACCCTTTTCATGAATGCGAAAAGGGCTAAAATAGCAACAAATTAAAATTAAACTATTTTCCCTACGTTGGCATTACCCAATTCAGGTTATAAGGGTCGAAGCTTAAAACTTCCTCTCAGACAATAGTATTGCCTCCCCTAATTTATTTTATTGAAATATCTAGCATATAAAGTATATCACTTCGTGCATAAATATGTCAAACCGTCTACATAATAACAACTTTAGATTTGTAAGTTCTTTAAGTATGATTTTTATATTTATATATAAAAACCTTTAATACTAATTTAACGTTGACTTAAATCTTACTTAAAAGTATACATGTAAAATTAAATTGTAGTTATTTATTCTATCCATATATAAGATTTACTTAGAGCACACTATCTATTTGATACATTTGTTGGAAGTTTATTGAGCTCTCTTTGCTCTTTTTTAGTATATTTTTTCACCTAATGTAAGATAACTATATATTAGAATTGTAAAATGATTTATCTTTTATAATTATCAAAGAAAGGTGCGTGTTTTATGGCAATATTTAACAAACGAAAATTTGTCATTACTTTTGGTATTTCAGCTATATTATTTTATACATACTTTACAGCAAATGCAGCATATAGCTCTACTTATAAATTGAATCGATTAACAAATATTTATACCAGCATAATCAATTATTTAAACCTAGAACAAACACCGGATCAAATATCAAGAAACTCTGAAAAGATTATTCTTAAAAATATAGAAAAAAGTATAATAAACAAGAAATAACACTGCCATAGTTATAAGTACTTGAACTAGAAAACTGACTTTTCTGTTCTTAAACTTATAATTACAGCGGTGTTACTATCCTCTTTCTTTAACTTTTCTTTGCCATGGCATAAAAATATATTGAAGCATATACATGAATCCAAATAAAGCCATGCTTAATATTATTATTATAATTATAGCTGCAAATATTTTATCAAGAGCATAAGCATTTTTAGCTCTTACCATAAATATACCAAGCCCTTTGTCTCCTCCAAGCCACTCACCAATTACCGCCCCCATTATGCTGTATGTTGCCGCTATTCTAAGTCCTGAGAAAAAAGAACCTAAAGAACCTGGAAACTTAACAAAAATGAATTTCTGTATCCTAGAAGCTCCCATTATATCCATGAGGCTCAACATATCGTTATCAGCCGCTTCTAATCCATCAATTAAACTTATGACAATTGGAAAAAAACACACCATTACAACAACAATAACCTTTGGAAGCATTCCAAAACCAAACCATATTATAAATATTGGCGCTAAAGCTATTGTTGGTATTGTCTGAGAAATTACAAGTATAGGATAAATACAGCTCTTTACTATTTTTACACTGTCCATAATTATAGATAATATTATTGCAAAAATTACTGAAAGCAAAAAACCTAAAAGAGCTTCATATAAGGTAGCATAAATGTGAGGCTTTAAATCTGGCATAATTCTAAAAAGAGTATTTATTATGTCCTTAGGGGATGGAAGAATATATTTAGGTATTCCTCCTTTATCCACAACTAATTGCCATAAAAAAATTAATATTAACTGAAAAACAACGGATATAGTTCCATTAATTGACTTACTATAATTTTTCACTAATTACACATCCTAAACAATTAGATATATATTTTTACAAAAACATTGCTTTAATAACAATACCTAAAGTATTATCAGTTGCCTGTCTAAAAATACACAAAACCCTTCTCCCAGCTTGGAAAAGGGTCAAACTTAATAACCTTTGCTAACTGTTATTATATCATTTTATAGATAATTATGTCAAAGCTAACTTAAGATCTTAAACTCTATATATCCTTTCCAACTAAGGCATTAAAATTATCTTCCATCTGTTTTTCCATTTCTTCAAAGGTCAGTTTTTTCATCTCGCCTAATGCTTTCATAATCTTTAAAACTAATTTGGGCATTCCTATATTACCACTTAACCATTCTTCTGCTCCTGGCCCATCAGTTTCTACAAACATTTTATCTACAGGTATAAAGGCTGCTATTTCTCTTATAATATCCGAATAAAAAGCTCCGTACTTATTGTAAAATAGTACCCTCTATCTATCATTTTATTTAACACATTCTTAGGACCAGAATACCAGTGGACTATCACCCTACTCATAGAGTACTTATCTAAAAGCTTTAAAACCTCTTCTTCAGCACCTTTAGTATGGATATTTATAACCTTATTTAGCCGCTTAGCCTCACGTAAGAAAAATTCAAATACTTTTATTTGCGATTCAAAACTTGTTTTATCTTCCACCCAAAAAAAATCAAGGCCTATCTCTCCAACAATTGGAGTTTCTTCTATATATGGAATAAGCGTACATAAGTCTCTTTCACAACCTTTTGCTTTCCATGGGTGTATCCCAAAGGTAGGTACTATATAAGAACTCATTTTAGATATTTTCTTGCTTTTTATATAAGATTCCATATCCATTGAATTAGCTATACTCAATATTTTATTTTCATTTATTTCCTTTATGGCCCTTTTTAAATCCTCTTTATTATATTGATCTATATGAGTGTGAACATCTATAAACATGATATTTATATCCTCCTGTTATTTTCACATTATAATGACATTCGTAACTATATTATACACATCGTTCGACAGATATGTTGAGTTTTATGAAAATTATGATATAATTAAAACTGATATTAAATAGTAGCTTAAACAAAATAATAGTCAAACTTAATAAAGGCAAACTTATCTAAAGGTAAGGACGCAAAGCCATGAGTCTAAAGGACATTTTCCCATGATTGTCAGGTTGCTAGGTTAACGCTGTTTAAAAATAGCATTGCTTAGCATTGCTATTTTTTTGTTTTTGCAGCAAATTATTAGGGGGAGTTACTATGAATAAAAATGTACATATAATTGGAGTTGGAACATATCATCCCAACAGACAATTAGACAACCACTATTTCGTTGAACATTTTAAAAAATATCAACTTGAAGATCACGCTGCAGCACTTATGGACAAGTTAGGCAGAGAAATAAGAACTCTTGCTGACAAGGGTGAAACTAGTGTTACCATGGCAGTTCAAGCCTCTAATCAAGCTTTAGCCAGTGCAGGGTTATCTGCATCTGATGTTGATATGATTATCTCGGTATCAGATACACCTGAATATTTATCACCTTGCTGTGCTCTTTTAATTAAAAATCAACTTAAAGCAGAGAATGTTTCATCAGTTTTTGATGTTAACTGTAATTGTATCGGTATGATAACAGGTATGGATATAGCAGCTAGGTATCTTAAAACTGATGCAAAATATAAAAGAGTATTAGTTGTTGGATCACTGCTAATCAGTGCACTAGCTAGGCAAGATGATATGGTGGCTTTTGGATGTTCTGCTGATGGTGCAGCCGCAGTAATTCTTGAAAAAAGAGATGAAGAGGAAGAAAGAGGCATTTTAGGTTCTAGAATGTTTACAGATGATTCCTACTACTGGTCTGTAACCATGCCAGGATGCGGAATGTCAAGTGTTCCTGATAATAATATTGATTCAGAAGATAAAAAAATGCTTTGGAAACCCTTCGATTTTAGTTTTCTTTCAGAAAAATGGAGTGAAACAATCACAAAACTTTTACAGGACTGTGGATACGTACCTGAGGACGTTAACCATTATTTTATGTCACAATTTTCACGAGTAGATCTTGAGTTAACCTTAGATAAACTAGGCGCCGATATAAGCAAGGCAACCTTTGTTGGAAATAAATATGGGTATACTGGGTGTACAAGTCCTATTATGGCTTTAGATGACAGA
The DNA here is from genome assembly GCF_030915445.1 of Clostridium sp. OS1-26. Taxonomy (GTDB): domain Bacteria; phylum Bacillota; class Clostridia; order Clostridiales; family Clostridiaceae; genus Clostridium_AM. The sequence continues at coordinate 3,478,136 of NZ_CP133264.1, read as the reverse complement.
TTAAAATATAAAAAATTTAATAGAGATGATATAGTTGTATTCTGCTCTGTAGCCTCTGGATACAGTGTAGGAACCTTACTATATAAATGGTAATAATTTTAAGGAGTTGAGTAGTTATATGCAAACCAATTCAAACACTATAGTTAAATATCAAGAGCAAACATTAAAATTCGTTATAGTCATCTATTCTATAAGCGCGTTACTAGCAGGATCATTGTTTTCTATAATGAAACTATCGGGCTTGTATAATGAAGTTAGTTGGTCTTATTTAATTGCACTATCTTTACTAAGTGTTTTTGAAATAGTTATTCTCAATGTTATGTATAAGCTAGCAGTTGCAGATAAAAAGCTAAACGATAAAGTCTTCAAAAATCTAAAAATAGTTATACTTGTAGTTTCTTATACAAACTGCATATATATGGGTTTAATAATTCCATCCAAAGAGCTTTGGGTAACAGTATTTTATTTTATTTTACTTGGTTCCCTATTTTTGGATAACAAAATGAATATAATTTCCATTATATTAAGTATTGTCTCAGAAATTATAGTGTTTACTATGAATCCTTATACATTACCAAATCAGTTTTTTTTAAGAGAATTGATACTTAGAATAGTTGCTATATTCCTAGTTTCATTTGCTATTATAGCTTTTACCTCCTTTTCATCTAAGCTGCTAAAATCTATCGAAAAGAGTGAAGAAGAACTTAAAAAGAATAATGAAAATATAAGTAATTTATTTAATAAAACCGCTGAATTTGCCAAATGTTTGTTAAGTTCAAGTGAAACATTAGCTGCTATATCTACAGAAGAAAGTAAAGCTATGGAGGAAATATCAAATACTACTCAAACAATTTCTGAAGATGCAGATAAGCTGTTAAACAATTCTTCTGAAAATACTAGAATACTTAATGAACTTTTGAATGCAAATGAATCTATCTCAACTAAAGCTAAAGATACTGAAAGCAATTCTACAAATCTCATTCATTTGTCTAATCAAAATGAAGAAGCGTTAAGTGAAACTCTGAATATTATAAGTAGTATAAAAAATAGTGTAGAAAATACATTTGATGCTACAAAGATATTAGAGGAAAAATCTCAACAAATTGATGAAATACTCCTTATAATAAGACAGATATCTGACCAAACCAATCTTCTTGCATTAAATGCATCTATTGAAGCAGCAAGAGCTGGTGAGCTTGGACGAGGTTTTGCAGTTGTTGCAGATGAAATCAGAACTCTCGCTGAAAATACAAGAGAATCGCTAAACGATGTATCATTGATTACTAATGAGTTTAAGGAAAGAGTTACTGAGGTAGAGAATCTTATGACCGAGAACACTGAAAAAATAAGCACTGGAGACGCTATTATAACTAATGCTGTTGAAAATATAAGAGTTATGCTAACTGGATTAAAGGATTCTGGAATAAATATACAAGAAATAAGTACGCTGACTAATACTCTATTATCAGAAACTCAAAGTGTTGTTGTATTTAATAGCAATATCTGTGAAACTACAAAAGAAACTATAAACAATTTCAATTTAGTTAACAAATCCATAAGTCAAAATTTAGCTATAAGTGAAGAATTGACCAGCAGTGCTGAAAGCTTAAAAAATATTGCTGTTGAAATGAATGAATTGATTTCCTAAAATAAGAATCTCCATGTAATTTAATTGGTTTTGCCGAAAACCTAATTACAGGAGATTCTTTTTATATTTAAAACTATGCTAGATTTTAATTCTGTTTATATAAATGTAGTATCCAAGTTAACTTGTTTCATTAACTAATTTATCTACCGCATTGTTGACTTTATTTGAAGCAGTAACCTGAAGTTCTGATAAAGAATTTAATTTATTTGACTCTTCTTTGATATTCTTTATTTCACCGGATAACTGATTCAAAATTTTACTTATTTCTTCACTAAAACCTCTTGTACTTTCTGCAAGCTTTTGAATTTCAGTTGCAACTACCGAAAATCCCTTTCCTTGCTCTCCAGCTCTTGCTGCTTGAATTGCAGCATTAAGTCCTAATATTTTCGTATATTTAGTCATTTTTTCTACATACTTTATTATTTCATCTGTTTTAGTAATATATTCATTTGAATTTTTAGTAGAAATCACTAAAGTATCGCTCACATTATGAATATCTTTAACACTGGTTGATATATCTTTAAGCTCCTTTTGTATTACAGATGAAGTATCATTAATTACTTCCATACTCTTATTAAGCTTTTCCAATGTTTCTATATCTTTTTTCACTAAAGTTGTTATTAATAATGCAGCCTTAGAATTAAGTATAGTAGTCTTGTCACTAAATTTTTCAAACAGAATTCTTGAAACATTCTCGCTCCCTGTAACCTCAAGAATTATATCAATATTATCACAACTTATATCATCTATTGATTTTAAGCAAGTAATACCTAACTGCTTGGCTAACTTAATTCCTGATGCATCCATGTCTCTATCAACAACGGTTTTAATTTTTATATCACTAATATTACTTAAAGATTGAATAATGCTACAGCCCCCGTGTCCGGCCCCAACAACAACTATGTTCATAAGCTTCCACCTTTCAAACTATCTACTTTAATCCTAATTTCAGTAAACATTTAGTATAATTTAATTTTATAGGAAATTTCAGGACAATTCAACATTATTACATAACTAATAATACAAAGATTAAAAAATAGTTGAAAGTAACCAACTACTTTTCAACTATTTTATTTACAATATTCTCTTCTATAAGCTCACTTTTGCTAAAACCTTTTTTAAAGTACCTTATCTGCTTATATTTAACGCCAGCCATTTCAAAATCTAGCACATCAATTCTATCTCCACTATACACAACTGGTTCTTTTTGGTTCTTTAAGAACACATGTATTTCCAAAATCTTCTCTCCTCTCTATACCTTAATTGATTTTTCTTTTTCCTTAAATTTTCTAACCTTATTTTCAAACCAGGTTCCAATGTATATTTTTAAAACTGCCATAATGGGAGATGCTAGTATCATTCCCCATACACCAAACAAACTTCCGCCAACTGTTATACCAAATATAATTAAAAAAGGACTTAATCCAACTTTATCTCCTACAAGCTTAGGCTCTAAGAACCATGCATCAAATTGTTGAAGCAATACTAAAAATATTAAAATCCATACTGCTCTTTTGGGATCATAAAAAAGATTTATTATAAAAGGTGGAATCATACCTATAAATGGTCCAAAATAAGGTATCATGTTTGTTATAGTTACTATTATAGATATAAGCAGTGCATATGGAGACTTGAATAAAATTAGTCCAATAAAACATATAACACCTATTATTAATGAATCTATAGCTTTTGTACCTATATATAAACTTATCATATTATTTACATTCTTAAAAAAATCTATTATATAGCTTGAATATTTTTCTTTAAAAGTTATGCATGTCATATTTTTTGCTATACTTTTAAACTTCTCTTTATCAGATAATATATATATGGATATTATTAATCCAAATAGTATATTTACCAAAGAGCTGGTAAATGATATAGTCTTTGATAAAACTATATTTAACCAATTAGAAGTAAAAGAACTAAACTTTTGCACCAATGTACCTGCATTATTCTTTATGAATTCACTAGAATTAATCATCGTGCTAGTATTATGGTTATACATCCATTTATACGCCTCTGATGTAAAGGCAGGTATATTTTGAATAATCTCCATTACACTGCTGAATATTTTAGGAAGCAGCACCATGGAAAAAACCACTATCACTCCAACTATAAATGCATATGTAACTAGTATGCTTTGTCCTCTTTTTAAGTTTAACTTTTTCTCTAAAAAGACCATTATTGGATTTAACATATACGCTATTATAAAAGCTAAAATAAATGGCGATAAAATTTTTGCTGCAGTACCTATTATTGATAATATATTTTTATAATTTAAAATTAGTTCAATACCTATAAACGATATGATTACAGCAACTATTAGATCAAAATACTTGATCTTATCTTTATTAAAAAACAAAAGATATCCCTCCCTGAAATTATAAAAATGATATATTAAATAATATATCATTTTTATAACTACTTTTCAATTGTTTATTTTAATTTTATAAGTTTTTAAAAACCATTTATATTGTGAAGAATTAATGTAGAGTTAAGTTTTTGAATTGAATATTCATTACCTTGCTACATTAGGTATAACATGATAAATATATCCACTACATAGACCTAATACTGCTATTAGTCCAAAATAAGTTAAGGCATATATTACTCTGGTAGATTTTTTAACTTCATAGTATTTTTTATCTGGATTTTTATAATATTTGTATAATTCAATAGCTCCTAGAATTAGAAACATTATTATTATAGGATTTAAAAACTTTACTGCAGCAACTAACATCAGAGGTATACCTATGATCCAAAGTGCTGGTGATATAGCTGTAACAACACGTCCACCATCTAATGGATGAACAGGTATAAGATTAAATAAGTTGAGTATAAAACCACTGTATGCTAGTGCTATAAATATGCTTTTTCCGGTTATATAATAAATTAATAGACATATTAATGCTCCGATACTTCCAAGAACAGGACCTCCTATAGCCACAAATGCTTCAGTAGATGCATCTGTCGGCATCTCTTTCATAGAAATAAACGCTCCTACAAAAGGTATAAATATTGGTGTAGACACTGGTAATTTAGCTTTTTTAGCTGCAAAATAATGTCCCATTTCATGCATAAATAATAATAGTACAAACCCTACTGCAAACATCCATCCATGAATTGTAGCATATACCCAAATCATAAGAATCATGGATCCAAAAGTTGACAATATTTTTCCTAACTTAAGGAAAACAAATAGAAATTTAAGCTTAACCAAAAATTTAGCTAATAGTGCCCCAGCAACTCCTAATCCTGCTAACTTACCCTTCTTGCTTTTCTCTTTTGGAAGCCTCTCTACTTCATCAAGATTTTCTACTATCTGAACGCCATCCTGCTCTTTAATTTGAAATTTAATGTTATCATCCATTGCAAACACCTCCATGCGGTATCAAATATCACTTTTTAAATTTGTAATAACGATATTTTACCATCATAATATTTGTTAATCAAGCTCCTGTTTCTCTAAAACATTTCTTTTTTATACCACTTTTTACTGTAATAACAATGTATTATATGCTTCCTTTGTTTTCCTTGCAATTAATAAAGTTTTCTAATATTTAAGCATTAATGTATATATTAAACTCTCAAGTAAATCAATAATATAAGTTTTTATATATTTTTTATACTTAGTATTGATTTTTATATAAAAAATTATATAATTTAAGGTAAATACTAATAACATTACAAAACTTATATAATTTTTTATATAAAAATAATTTTAAATATAATTTTATATATGGAGTTGATTATATTGGTTAAATTGAATAAAGATCTAGAAAAATTTATTCCAACGGCTAACCTGATAGCTAAAACCTTTGGCAAAAACTGTGAAGTAGTAATTCATGATTTATCAACACCTCAAAATTCAGTGGTTTATGCAGTTAATAACCATGTAACCGGAAGAGAAGTTGGCCAATCCTTTGATCACTTAGTTAAAGATGTTCTATTATCAAAGGAATTTCATGAAGATTATACCGCAAACTACAAATTCATTACTGGAGATGGTAGAGAAATAAAATCCTCTACTGCTCTTATTAGAGATTCCAAAGGAAAAGTAATCGGTGCTCTATGTATAAATTATGACTTGGAAATAATGAGAAATTTTCAAGGCTTTCTAGAAGACTTTATGAGCGTTAAACAAGAAAAGACTGAAGAGGATGTGGAGCCCTTTGATAACGTAATAGAAATAGTAGATGATTTAACAGATAAAATTATCAATACTAATGATGTTGATACTCTGAAAAGAAAGGATAAAATTGATTTAATTAAGTTTATGGACAAAAAAGGAATATTCCTTATTAAAGGGGCAATTGAAAAAGTAGCTGAGAAATTAAATATATCTAAAGTAACTGTATATAGTTATTTAGATGAAATAAAAAAGATTGAGGATGGGAGATGATCATATGTCAATTAATTATGTTTGTAATAAATGTGGAAAAAAACATGATCCAAAAACACTTATTTTCAGATGTGACTGCGGAGGAATGCTAGACCTTGAAAAGTTTGATTTTAAATTTACTAAAGAAGATATATTGGATAATGAATGGAGCTTATTTAGATATTTAAAGGCCCTTCCTTTTGATGAAAACTTTACTTTATGGAAGGACATCACTATGGGTGAAGGTTTAACATCTCTTGTTTCGCTTGATAAAGATAATCGAAATTTATTAGTAAAGATGGATTATATGATGCCTACACTATCCTTTAAGGACAGAGGCGCTGCTGTTCTAATTGCTAAAGCAAAGGAGCTGGGAGTGAAAAAAGTTATCCAAGACAGCAGCGGTAATGCTGGCAATTCCGTAGCTGCCTATGCAAGTAGAGCAGGAATTGAATGCGACATATATGTTCCTGAAGGCACCTCATCTAAAAAAATTAAAATGATTTCTTCTCATGGCGCAAAGGTTCATGTGATTTCTGGTACTAGAGAAGCTACTGCAAAGGCAGCTTTAATGGCCGTAGAAAGAGGAGAGGGCTTCTATGCCAGCCATGTTTATAACCCTTTCTTTTACCAAGGTACAAAAACTTATGCATACGAAATCTACGAACAGTTAAAGGGTGAAGTTCCAGAGGTTCTAGTGATTCCCGTCGGAAATGGTACACTAGTTTTAGGTTGTTATTACGGTTTTAAAGAATTATTGGAATCAAAACTAATTGAAAAAATGCCAAAAATTATTGCTGTTCAATCCCAAGGTTGTGCTCCTATATATACTGCCTTTAAAGAAAATAAAAATTTCGTTGAAGAAACAATTAATAGAGGTACTTTAGCTGAGGGAATTGCTATTGCTGCTCCAATGAGAGGTAACCAAGTAATAGAGGCTATAAGAGATACTAAGGGAGAAATTATCCTTGCTGCTGAAGACAAAATAATTGGAACACAAAACTATCTAGCAGAAAGAGGATTCTATGTAGAGCCAACTACTGCTGCAACCTTTGCTGGTTTCTTCGATTACTATAAAAATAATGTTGATAAATTCAGTGGAAAAATAATCTTACCTTTATGTGGGGCTGGATTAAAGGCAAATTAGAATAAGGCTGCCTATCTTTTAGGCAGCCCTTTAGCATTAAATACTAATTATTTTAAGTTATCTGGATTTAGACCTTTTAATTCATCAACTACAAATAGACCGTCTTTTCTTATCAATACGTCGTCAAAATAAATTTCTCCACCGCCATACTCAGGTCTTTGTATATATACTAAATCCCAGTGTACTGAAGATTTATTTCCATTAAAGCAATCGTCATAAGATGCTCCTGGTGTAAAATGGATTGATCCCGCTATCTTTTCATCAAATAAAGTTTCTTTCATAGGTTTTAATATATATGGGTTAACTCCTATTGCAAATTCGCCTACATATCTTGCGCCTTCATCTGTATCAAATACTTTATTTATTCTTTCTGTATCATTTGCTGTAGCTTTTACTATTTTGCCATCTTTAAATTCAAGTCTTATATTTTCATAAGTAAATCCATTATATACTGCTGGAGTATTGTATGTAATATATCCATTAACAGAGTCTTTTACTGGAGCTGAATAAACTTCCCCATCTGGAATATTTAACTTTCCATCACACTTTATAGCATTTAATCCTTTTATAGAGAATCTTAAATCTGTTCCCTCTCCTTTTATATGAACTTTATCAGTTTTGTTCATTAAATCCACTAATGCATCCATAGCCTTTGACATTTTACCATAATCTAAATTGCATACATTGAAATAGAAGTCTTCAAAAGCCTCTGTACTACTTCCTGATGATTGAGCCATAGCTGGTGTTGGATATCTCAAAACTACCCACTTAGTTTTAGGAACTCTTATATCACCATGAACTGGTTGCCAAAACTTTTTCATAACTAGAGACATATTTTCACCAGGTACATCAGAGGTTTCTGTTAGGTTGCTCGGAGCTCTTAGTCCTATATATGCATCCATATCAGACATTCTAGCTGCCTCATATTTTGCCATCATCTCCAATTGTTCTTCTGTACAGCTCATATATAATTCTCTATCAATTTCAGGTAACTTATTGGTTACAAAAGGAATTCCTCCAGCTAAATAAGTTTGCTTTATTAACTCAAGAGTCAAAGGATTTGGTGTTCCTATAGTTTCTATTAAAACCTTTTCACCCTTTTGAATACTACAAGAGTAATTAATTAAATTCTTTGCAAGTGTTATTATTCTTGGATCTTTCATAACGGTTCCTCCATTTTCAAGTTTTTTAACATGACTTTAGTATAAATATATATAAATAATCATATTACATACATTATAGTATATATAATCTTTTTAATCAAAAATATAAATAAAATTCTTAGCTTTATTTATCAATATTGTGTAAACTTGCATTTTTGTATTTTAATATATGTCTACAAGTAAGGTTTTCTCTTATGCTAACTAAATAATAATCAAAATTCTTATCTATAATTCCTATAGGTAAATTTAAACTTTAGATGCATACAAAAATTAAAATAAACACTATCAGCTTATTCAATCTAGATAAGCTGATAGTGTTTGCTTTATAATACTTCTATTTCTCTCAGTAGTTATATACAATTTGTCTTTAAAACAAAGCCTATGTAATAATTAAATATTAATATTCGATTACTACAGCTGTTCCAGATACTGTTACCATGAGCATTCCGCCACCTTGACCAAGAACTTCATAGTCAACATCTACTCCAACTACAGCATTAGCTCCCATGGACTGTGCTCTTCTTTTCATTTCCTCTATGGCATTATCCCTAGCATAAATTAACTCATCTTCATAAGTTTGAGACCTTCCACCTACTAGATCTCTTATGCCAGCCATAAAGTCTTTGATAAAGTTTACTCCTGAAATAACCTCTCCAAAAACTACTCCCTTATACTCTATTATTCTTTTTCCCTCAACTTGCGGTGTTGTTGTAATTATCATAACTTAACCTCCCATAAATAACTATGTAATTTTTTCTAAGACAATAATAACATAGTCAAAACATTGTTGTCAAGTATTATATATTATATTTAACAAATTTTAATATCACAATATAAGTTATTAAATACCTTTTGTAATTATACTTATTAATTTATCACTCATTACTTGTTACACTGAATGCCTTGCTATCAGAGGGTTTTCGTAAAGTAGCACAATAACTATAGTTAATATAGGGCTCAATTTTCTTCCTTGAACCCCTATATATATTCTAACTCTTTATCTTTTCTTTTGCTGCACTAGTTGCATATAGAACACAAGTAACAAGTCCTACAATCCAATGAATGCCAAAGACTGCTCCCCATAGTCCATATAACTTTAGCTTATTAAAATATTTTTTAGCAAAGGAGTTAAATAAATCTTCAATTTCTCTAGGTTCCATATAATTAATTTGCTGCTCTGTAATTCCTCTAAAGTCAATCGTACTTATAACTTTAGAAAAATTCTGTGATGCGCTGTCTAAAATTGAGTTAATTACTATTTGAGATAGATTATCCTTTGTAGAAGCATCAATAATATTTAAATCATTCCCTATAATATCATTTATTATGTTCTGTGCTTCATTTCTTATTCCTGCATCTAATTCCTTATTCTGCAGTATATCTTCTAAGACATTCAATGAACATACATTAAATTCCCTTAGGTCTAATAACTCTTCACCTTTCTTTTGTCTTAACACATCAGATAATTTCTGTATAAACTGTGCAATGCTATTTCTTATAGAATTGCTATTTGAAATTGTTGTGCATATCTTATAGGATAAATCTTCAACATATTCCTTATCTATTCCTTTTACAAGTGCATTAACTTTTATTGATAATACTAACTCTTCTAAAATATTATAGATAAGCTTTGTATATTCATCTGTTAGCTTTTGCTTTTTTTCAACAACATTATCTTTTAATTCCCCGGAAATAAAGTTCAATTCTTCCTCAAAAATTTCTATTATATCTTCAATTTTATTAATAGATAAAATGCTTAAGTATTCTCTTAATTTAATATCTGTTACCCAATTAAACATACTGTCTGTAATTTTAATAATCTTATCATTTAACCTAAATTCATTTTCATCAATAAAATTATTAATAACTTCTAAAACTTCTTTATGTTGAAGTCCTATACTTAAGCTTCCAACAGTACCGTTGCAAATCTTATTGTCAATAAAACTACCTAATAGTTCATTAAGTTCCCCTTTTTTAGATTCAATAAAAGCAGGGAATTTATCATTTACAAGATCATCAACAACAGAAGCTACTATTTTATCTCCACCAAGCATGTTGTATCCCATTAGTTCAAAAAAGTTTAAACTTTCCTTTGTTGTAGTAATAGCAACCTCTGAAATGACCTGCCTGTTATTGCTTAATCCACTTACAATAGCTTTTACTATGTTATCCATTATATAGCTAAAATTACTTTCTATTATATTTGTAAGAGTTCCACCAAATAACTCCCCTATTTTCCTATTAGGATTGAGTTCTCTTGATGTGATTTTTTCTATACAATTTAAAATTTTAGTTCCTGTTTCTTTTGAACTAACTTTATCACTTATTAATTTTCCAAAATAACTTTTCCACTTGATAACATTTTCTGGACTGATCATTTCATTAACTGAATTATTAATTACATTTTCGTACTTGTATGAGAGCATCATCAATAACTCATTTCTTTTATCGTCTCTGCTCGCATATGATAATAACTTATCTATTTCTTCTTCAACTTTGTTAGTCAGCTGTTGCTCAAAAGACTTTCTAAACTGCTCTGGAATTATTCTTGAAATCTCTTTATCATATCCAAAAATACCCTCTAACGCATCATATATCTCCATATTAGAATTTCCTATTTTAGATAATATCTTTTCCTTTAATTGATTCTCAATTTCAGAAAAATCTATGTTCGTAATATCTAAATTGCTCGCCTTATTAGTCAGAGAATCAGATATACTACTTTTATTTTTTTCAATTAGATCTTTTAGATATTCAAAAGCTTTATCACTAATAGCATCTGAATGGCTATCTAAAAAATCTACTATTATCTTATAGTTATCCTTTGAAATTACTTCTTTCAGTGAATTATGGATAGCATCCTTATTTTTATTAAATAGCTCTTCCATGCTGCTTTTTTTCAAAAGCTCTTCGTCTACGAAAGTACTCATAGATTTTGCAAACTTAGGCTTTCTACTTACTATAACTCCCGGTGTAAATGGAATTTTAATTCCAAATAGTCTTTTTTCATTATAAGGTTTGAAAAGCATTGCTAGTGCCTGAACGTTAGTAAGCCAACCTACAAATCCATAGACCACTATACTTATAAGTGTAGCTGTTAAATAATTATACTGTGTAACTGAGGTGTCAAAGAAATACATACCTATACCAATTACAGCTCCAAGCATTGCACCAATTACAGTAATTGGCTTCATTTCCTTACCCATAAATTCTTCAATCATCAATTGAAGTTCTTCATCTTTCAAATCATTTAAGTTAGTGGATACAGCCTTTTTAATATTACCATTTAATATATACTGTAGATTATTTTTCAACATTAAAACTATAGAATTTACTAAATTGTCATTAACGTCTTCTATATCATTTATTTTGTCACATAATATTTTTAGATTTATCTCTCCACAATTCTCTAAATTTTTTTCCGCTTTATTAGATACTTCTCTTACCAATTCATCTAATAAGCTATTTTTAATCTCATCATTTAATCCACTATGCAAATTAAGAGAATAAATAGATTTTTTTAGTTTATCAGAAAATAAATCTACTATGGTATCTTTATTATCCTGCATTTTTTCTATAACTATTTTTTTAATTTTAGGATAGTTAGAAGATAAAGCTTCTTCGCCTATAAGTTTATCAAACTTCATATCGTTAATATCTTTTAATCTTTTAGTAACCTCTTCACTTATAGTTTTAGTAACCTTTTCTGTGTATAGATATTTATATTTTAAAGTACTAGTCATCGATTCTTTAACATGTTTTTCAAAGATATTAACTAAATCTAAACTGAAAATATCTTTTATTTTTATGTTTAAGAATCCACAGAAATAATCTTCTGGTATATAATCAATGTAGTTAGCAAGATTATAATTTATAAAGTTTGCAAAGCTTTCTTCTGTAAATATCTTATTTTTTTCTAACTTTAATATTATATCTGATACCTTTTCTTCCTTAAGATAAGTAATTATTATTGATGTAACATCTCTACTTATAGAATCTATATCTGCATTATTCTCTAAATACTCAGTAATTTTTGATACTATATCAAATTTATTTGCCACATCATTTAAGAACTTATCTCTAACTAGATTTAAAATATTCTTTTTCATTCCATCATCTATAGATTCTATAGTATCATCTATAGATTTTTCTATTAGTCCCTCTATATCGCCTTTGTTTTTTTCTATCCATAATATTATTTCTTTTACTGCATATTGTAGCTTATCCTTGAAGAACTCCTCAAAGGTATCTTTTAAATCATCAGAAAGTAACTCTAATACAGGCTTATCAATATTTTTCAGAAGATTATGCAATTCTTTGCTAAAGTTATTTATTAATCTTTTTCCTTCATTAGATTCTATAAATCCCTTAATTTTATGTATTAAACTTTTAGATAAATTAATATTGTCTTTATTATTAATAAAATCTATTATTCTTTTTTCTAATAATTTTTCTTCTAATGAACTTAGAATTTTATGAACCTCTAATGTTTCAAGAGTATTTTCAAAAGCCTTATCTATATCTTTATCAAAATTGTTTTTTAAGTCTATATGAAAATTTTTAATATTATCTTCAACATTGTTGCCTATAATTTCTAATAATTTTTGTTCGAAGAACTCACCAAAACTTACTGATTTATTTTCTTCATAAAACTCCTTTACAGCCTTATCTATAAAATCATTACTATCTAATACCTCTAAAACACAACTATATAATTGTCCACTTATATGTTGAATTTGTTTTTCACTTAATATATCTTTAAAACTTATACTCTCTAGCATCTTATCAAAAACACTGTTTAAGTGTTTATTAGCTGAACTCTGCACAAATTCTTTAGCATTATTTATCGTTGAATCAAAACCATTTAATTCTCCTAACGTGATGTTGGATGCATTTTTGTACATATGTATACTTAGTAAGTCATCTACAAAGTCTTTTATACTTTCTTTAAAGGATTCCTTTGATAACTCACTGCTTAAAGTCTGACTATTAATTATATCTCTTTCTACTAATGAGCTTATATTATTTATAAATTCATCTTTAGTTTTTATTATTACTCCACCTAATTTAAGCTTGCCAATTCCATATTCCCTAAATATCATTTTGATAGCTATTGCATTTGTTATATATCCTGTTATGGAACCAGTCAAAACTTCTTTTATTAAATCTAACTGCATAAAATCCTCCTTAGTATAAGGTTTGAAATAAGAACGTTAGTTTTATTCACTGTTATAATATTACACTTACTTTATATTGTCAACGCATACAAAGTCTTAGCTAACTTATTTAGTGATTCTTTTAATTTTTAACTTTGCTAAATAAATTCTGTTTATAGTTTTCTTATCTTCTATAAATTTATTTAATAATTCAACAATCACACTAATAAAATGATACTATGATACTATAGTGATAATCTTACTATTTGGAGGTCTTTATGTTAATTGATACTCATATTCATGAAAGCAAATATTCTTTAGATAGTGAAATATCTTTAAATGATATAATAAAAAGAGCAAAAGAAATAGGACTAGATGGTGTATGCATAACAGACCATGAAAGTAACGAAATTATAGAAGAGGCACATGCTCTCTCAAAATCTACAGGTTTTTTAATATTAGTTGGAGCTGAAATACTAACCTTTGAGGGGGATGTATTAGTATTTGGTTTAAAGGACTGGCCTAAAGAAATGATGCATGCTAAAGATTTATTAAAATTAGTTCATGCTCATAATGGAGTTGCCATAAGTGCCCATCCATATAGAAACAACAATAGAGGCTTTGGTAATTATATAAGAGAAGCAAAAGAATTAGGTTTATATGGAGTTGAAGCCTTTAACGGAAGTACAGAGCCACATCAAAACTTATATGCCTATTCCCTAGCCACTGAGCTTAATCTTCCATGTATAGGCTCTAGCGATGCACATGTTATTGAAAAGATAGGAACATATGCTACTGTATTCCCCGATGGAATAAGAGATGAAATAGATCTTATAAATGCAATAAAAGAAGGAAATGTATGTCCTGCCATACGTCAGGATAATGGATTTAAACATATAGATATTTACAATAAGGTCATTAATAACTTACCTTATGATATATACAAAGCCATTTAAGCATTGTAGGAGCCTAATGAGGCTCCTATTTAAAAAAGCTTTTCTATGTCTTCAAAAGCACTTTTCCATGACTTTTTCTTTATAGACTTTTTAAGCCCCTCACTGATTATCAATTCATTTTCTATTTGCTTTTTTATTGATATACTCAAATCCTTTTCAAATTGCGGTAAATCTTCATCGAAAGGAACATCTATATCCTTTAGTCTTGGAAGTTGTACATATTTAATAATTTCACTATTATTTATAATGCTTCCCATCCATTCTCTTGCTCCAGACAAATCTGTTGAAACTACTTTTAGCCCACAGGCCATAGCCTCTATTAATACCAATGGTAAACCCTCATAGAAAGAAGGAAGAACTAATATATCACATTGTCTAAATAGCCCCCCTAATTCTTTTTGTGTTATCGCCCCTAGTACGTGTATGTTAGCACCGCCGGAATAATTTTTACACATATTTATTATATCTGATGCCTCAATTCCTGCTCCAGAACCTACAAGGTAGAGCTCAATATTGCCATAATGCTCCTCTAATAATTTCATAGAATGAATTAAAGCTGGCACTCCTTTTGAATAGCTCAGCTTTCCTGCATAAACTATTTTTATCTTATCAGAGCGAGGCTTATTTTCATTAATATAAAAAATATCCGGGTTAAAGCCTGTCCCCGCAACTTTTATATTATTTTCACTTATGCCGTATTGCTTTTTTACCATCTCTTTTTCACTATTATGAGATGTAACTATCTTCTTTAAATTCCTACAGCTCTCTGTAATATATTTAATTACTCCTCTAGAAAACTCACTATTTATATGTTTAAAGCATTCTAGCTGTCTTAAATCTGTACCATGGCAAAAAGCTAGTATATTTTTATCTGGATACATTTCTGTAACCAGTGAAGTTAAAAGCCATAAGTGGTGACATATTATTATATCCGGTTCAAACTCATCAACAGCCCTCTTTATAACCTTTGAAAAAGCATTTTTCCATCGTTCAAACATATCAAAAGATAAATCTCTATATCTAGTGCTTTCATAAGGCATTACATCGCTCATTCCTACAATATGAAAGGGTAATTCTTTCGTATCAAATACTACTGGATAAAATTTGACATCTATTTTTGTATTAAAACAAATTTTACTATCGTTATCTGATGTCCCTGCAATTACAGCCTGTCTATATTGTTTTTCATCACCTTCTTTAACAAGAGCCTGCAGATATACTCCGCTTCCTGTTCTATCTGGTCTTTGCGCTATTATATTTAATATCTTTTTCATCAAACCCTCCATAAAGTTAAACTTACTTCAGATAAATATCTTTCTTCTTTTGACTAAATACTACAATACATTAACATTTCTGTAAAGCAAATTTCGCCAATTTTTCCCTTATTATTTATCTCCATGTCAGCTACTTCATTGAATTATTAACTTTTTATTTACAATATATTCATTTCCTTACCTAAACTTGGTGGTATAATATATTCTGTAAAAACTTAACAATATATATCTTCTGGGAGTGATACAATTGAATACTTTCTTAAAGCAGTCTATTTTAACTTTAACGATATCGCTATTATTTACTGGAACTGTCTATGCTGAACCAGTGAAAAATATTGAAAATATACAAATAAATATTGAAAAGTTAGATACTAATATAGAAGCTGTAATGAAAAAAATTGATGATAATAATAAACAGATTTCAGATACTGAAAATGATATTAAAGTTACAGAAGAGGAACTTAAAGATGTAGAAAGTGATCTAAACAAAGAAAAAAACTTATTCAATAATAGAATAAGAGCAATGTATATAAATGGTTTTGACAGCTATTTACATACATTACTTAAATCTAAAGATGTTAAAGATTTAATTTCGAACTCAGATGCAGTTAAAAGGATAGTAGATTTAGATGCAAGTATTATTAATAGGTATAAAGATAAGAAAAACTTAATGAGCAGCAAAAAGAAACTTTAATCGCTAAAGATAAAATATTAGCTTCATTAAAATCAGATAACGAAAAAGAGTTAGCTCAGTTAAATAAAGATAAAGAGGATCAAAAGAAACTTTTATTTGAAACTGCCGGATACTCCGATGATCCAGCTCTAGTAGCAGATGCGCTTAAATATATCGAAAACATAAAAAATAATTCATCTGTGGCCGCTTTTGCAAATGGGAAGTCTACTTTGACTTCTGATAATATTATAGCCTATGCCTCTGGTTTTTTAGGAACTCGTTATGTATGGGGAGGAACCTCTCCAGACCCTGGTTTTGACTGCTCTGGTTTCGTTCAATATGTATATGAACATTTTGGAGTTCATATCGGAAGGACTACTTATGATCAGATAAAAGATGGAACTGAAGTATCATTAGATAAGCTAAAGCCTGGTGATTTAGTTTTCTTTGGTACAAAGCAAGATCCTCATCATGTAGGTATGTACATAGGCTTCGGAGCATATATCCATGCACCACATACAGGAGATTTCATCAAAGTTTCACCATTAAACAGAAGTGATTACTTAACCGCTCGAAGAGTTATGTAATTCATAGTACTAAAGGCGGCCAGTTAATTGACCGCCTTTTAATCTATTTTTTTCTTCGAGCAACCATTTCAATCTCCACTTGAGCTCCAAGAGGTAGTGAAGCTACCCCGATTGTAGTTCTAGCAGGATACGGCGTAAAAAATTTTGTAGAGTATACTTTATTCATCTCCGCAAAATTATTCATGTCAGTTAGAAATACGTTAACTTTTACAACTTCATCTGAAGTTAAACCTGCAGCTTTTAAAACATTGAATAAATTTTTAAAACACTGCTCAGTTTGTGCAGAAATATCTCCTTCTACAAGCTTTCCAGTTTCAGTATCTATAGGGGTTTGTCCAGAAAAATACACATGATCACCAGATTCAACAGCATGTGAATAAGGTCCAACGGCAACAGCACCTTCAGCACTAAAAGCTTTTCTTGTCATAGTAAAACTCCTTTCAAACTTCAAATATAGAATTAAACTCTTTATTATGTATCTACTTTAGTATAAAATAAGCATGTTAAATTTTCAACCATATTATTACACATAATCTACATTGTGTAAAATCAAATAGTACTTATTAATAAAAAAGTCTTAAATACATATAGATATACATCCAAACTAGATATCTATATTACCCAAGACTTCTGACCTTGCACTCTATATAATTTTTCTGTTATCCATGTAATAAAAATCATTTTTATAGCTTATCTTAATAAATTCTGGAACCCTATTAGAAAATGTAGTTAGGTACTTAAATCCTGCTTCTCTTGCGTTTTCTATAGCTACATCTAATCCTTTAGCTACATCCTGTGCATAATGTGAATCCGAACCTATAGTCAGTATCTCACCACCTAATTCACGATAAAACTTCAATACATCTATTCCAGGCATTGTTTCCTTTGGCGCCTGTCTTAGTCCTGAGGTGTTTATCTCAATTCCTTTTCCCATTGAAATAAGAGTATCAAAAACTTCTTCTAATAATTCTTGCTGTGTAAGCAGGGAAACTCTTCTTTTATAAATGTCTGTACTGTATCTTTTTATTAAATCCATATGACCTACACAATCAAAGTCAGCCCGACTCACAAGCTGTTTTAACTCATTAATGTAAGTGCTGCAGGCATTTTCTAAAAGTACATTATTATAATCAAATTCACTAAAATCTGTATCATCTGAAAGCTTATGAGCAGAACCAATAACATAATCATAAGGTATTGAGTTAACTATTGCCTTAGAACTATTCATATAGTGATGTGGTTGACCAAGTTCTATACCAATTTTTATTTTAAGTTTTCCCTTAAATATCTCCCTTGCTTTTTCAATTTCTAATATATAATCATAAGGTTTGTATTCGGAATAATTTTCATTTCCTCGTGTTGGTTCAAAATGATCTGTTATAGCAATTTCCTTTAATCCTTTTTCTACTGCACTTTTGCATACTTCAAAAATAGTATTATTGCCATCAGTTGAATAGGTAGTGTGAATATGATAATCATATAAATAATTCATTTTTTGCCTCCCTTATTTAAATATCCCGATTTATCTACATGATAACATTAATACATTTAGTTCCTGTTACATTACTGTAAATTACATATTAAGATTATAAAATTTAAATGTACTGATTTTAAACACTTCTACCTCTTAAAAGTAACCTTACTAAGACTAATTAAAACTTTTATATTAATTAATTCAATGATGTCTTAATCTTCTTCTAATAAAAATAACAGATGCGAAACCATCAGGTTAGCACATCTGTTTATCTTCTTATAGAAATACGCTTTTAAAAAATAAGACATAATATTCTTGAGTTAATATTAGATATCTCCAAATAAAAACTTAATTTCATTAATATATCGATTTGGTATCTTTCTTTCATTATATTTTAAAGATTTAATCATATTTAAAAATATATCCACATCCTTTTGTAGTATCCTTATAAAGAATGAGCCATCCTCCTTTTCATCTTCCACTAAAGCAGCCTCTATAAAACTACTTCTAATTTTAGATTTTAATATTGATAAAGACCTCTTAGTTGCGCCGGTAAAATATGCATAATTTATGTGATAAGGATTATTATCATTAGGAAATAATATATTATATAATTTTTTTTCTTCTTCACTCATAAAAATTCCGCCTTTCAATTGAAATTATATAAGTTTAAGAACTTTTCTTGCATATCTCCTATCGCTGCTGACTCTTATTAGACTTTCAATAAAGTGTTTGCTTCTGCTCTTAGGTAACTGCTTTCTTTCGATAAGTTTAATCATCACCATACAAGTATCATATTTCTGTACATGTGTATGTCCTTCCGAAAATTCCTTGTATATGTTGTGCAATATATACTCGTTTCCAAATTTATAAACTTTAAAATTAGAATCATTATATATTTGTATACTCACAATCATTCACCTCATTTTTTATATTATCAGGTAAATGTTATGCAAATATTAAAACTATTTTAATTATATTTTAAAGAAAACTATTTTTCATAAGTGCTAAATCCTCTGCTATAATAAAAAATGGTGACAGCTAACCATCATTGCTATCACCATTTTTTAAAGAATTTATATACTCTTAAGCTGCAACTTTATTACACTCTTTATCCTCATCTTTTTCTTTAGATATATACCAGTAGGCAAGTCCCACAAAAATTGCTCCTCCTACTATGTTTCCTAGCGTTACAGCAGTTAAATTATGAACATACGCTCCTACTGAGATATTCGCCTTATGTGGTATCATTAATGCAATTGTAAGTAATGTCATATTTGCTATACTGTGTTCGAAACCAGAGCTTATAAATGCATATAAACACCAAAAGATCATTATAAGCTTTGCTGCTTCATCTTTTAATTTATAATAAGCCCATACTGCAAGACAAACTAGAATATTACACATTATTCCTCTGAAAAATAATTGCATAAAGGTTGGAGCCATTTTTCCTGCAGCTCCCTTTAATATAAACTCCGCAGTATCTCCTTGTGCAAGACCTGATCCTACAAAGATAGCTGCAATTAGCACAGATCCTATAAAATTCCCAATATAGCTAGTAACACATATATTCCATACTGATTTCCAGTTTACTTTTTTCTCTAAAACCCCTAGTGGCATAATTAAGGTATTGCCTGTAAATAGGTCGGAACCACATGCAAGTACTAAGCTTAGTCCTACTCCAAAGGAAGCTCCCATAACAATCTTTGCTGCCGGTGAGTGTGCTGTGTATAGCATTCCTCCTATTGTATAAATGAATATAATTGCTAAGCCAATATACATCCCAGCTAGAGCTGAGGAAACTACGTACTTCATCTTACCATTTTTAAAAAGCTTGTTCTTTTTTACTGCTGCATCACTTAATTTAATAATTTCTTCACTGTACAGAGCTATTCATCCTTTCCGATTTATGTATTGTATATTAAAACAAAAAAATAATGTGATAAAAAAATCACATTATAAAAACGCACTCACCTATATTAACATCATATTTCGACATTTGTCAATCTTTTATTCTACTTTTACAAAGCTAAGCCTCCATTCGCTGACTACCTGCTCTTTACTCTAATTCTATGCCTAGTTCTTTTAACCAATTTGTGGCATATTCTTCTGCTTTTTCTTCTTCATAAGCTTCCCATTTAACTAACTCTTCCTCATGTTCAAATAATATATTTTTAAAATTTCTCATGGGTTGATTACTATTTAAAGCATTTAACAGCTTATCTCTAAGATTTTCAGAACATACAATTTCATTAGTAAAGCTGACCATTATATTATTGTTGTATGTTTCATCAGTATTAGGTATTAGGATATAACGTTCTTCTTCATCATTTTTTACAGCATATGCATCTTTTAATAATTCTCTTTGCCACTCCTCTAGCTCATCCTCACTCTGTTCCCCTTGCACTACCTTTTCTAGTTCAGAAGGAATATTTATAATCTCTCCCGTATAAGTGTCTAAATACTCTTTTGCTAAATCATCCTCATTAAATGAAAATGATTGTACAAGCAATTCTAAATCGATATTTAATTTCTTCATTGTAACCTCCTTATGATAGCTTTTTTATTACTACCTACTACTCTAGACAAAATTACTATTTATAAACATAAGTATATCATCAAATATTTCATCCTTGTCATTACTTTTACATAATAAAATGACAATTTCAATATTAATCGAACTTACAATATTGAAATTGTCACATATTCACTTAAAAAATTTCATATTTACATATTGTATATATCTCTTTATAGGGAAAGTAACTGACCGCCTAGCACTCCTATATAGCTAAATTTAATTATTATAGTAAAGACTTTCTGATGGGTATTCCGGGTCACAAGTTACATCTATTCCAAGCTCTCTAAATGTCTGCTCATCATTTGCACTTAAAATTGTAGTTGAGTGTGCTTGACATCCTTTAAGCATCTCTAACTTTTCCATTGCAACTTGTGCCATTGGATTTGTAGCAGCACATATACTAAGCGCTATTAATACTTCTTCGCAGTTTAAAGCAGTATTTTTACCACCTAATGTTTTTGACTTTAGATTTATAATTGGCTCAAGTATAACTGGAGATAGAAGGTGCATTTCATCAGGTATATTTGCAAAGTGTTTTACAGCGTTTAAAACTACAGCAGCTGTGGCATCCAATACATCTGAACTTTTACCAGTTAATATTGTTCCATCATTAAGCTCCATTGCTACAGCTGGACAAATATCATTTTTATTTGAGGCTTCCTTCAATTTAGCTGAACGTTCTCTTGCGGGAATAACTACTTTTCTGTCTTCTTGCTTAAGATTAAGCTCTTCCATGATAAGTTTTGCTCTTTGGAAAGTTTCCTTGTCTACATAACCCTTTTTATACTCACAACCGGTTTTAAAATATCTTCTAATTATTTCTTGCTTAGATGCTTCTTTAATAACTTCATCGTCACTAATGCCAAAACCTACTCTATTAACTCCCATATCTGTTGGAGATTTATATGCAGACTCTTCACCTGTTATCTTTTCAATAATTCTTTTAAGTACAGGGAATGTTTCAATATCACGGTTATAGTTTACAGTTATTTCATTGTAAGCATCAACGTGGAATGAATCAATCATATTTACATCTTTAAGATCTACTGTTGCAGCCTCATATGCAATATTTAAAGGATGCTTTAGTGGAACATTCCATACTGGGAATGTTTCAAACTTTGAATAGCCCGCCACATTGCCACGCTTGTATTCGTGATAAAGTTGACTAAGACAAGTTGCTAACTTTCCACTTCCTGGTCCCGGTGCTGTTACAACAACAATAGGCTTTGTTGTTTCAATATATGGATTTTTACCATATCCTTCATCACTAACAATTTTATCTACATCTGTAGGATATCCTTCAGTTGCTCTATGCGTATATACTTTTATACCTCTACGTTGAAGTTTATTCATAAAAACAGTTGTTGCTGGTTGTCCATCATATCTAGTAATTACAACACTGTTTACATCAAGGTCATATGCTCTTAAGTCATCAATTAATCTTAAAACATCCATATCGTAGGTGATTCCAAAATCGCCTCTTATCTTGTTTCTCTCAATGTCTCCTGCGTATACACAAATGACAACTTCAACTTTTTCTCTTAGCTTATGAAGTAGTTTAATTTTTGCATTTTCATCAAATCCAGGTAAAACCCTTTTTGCATGAAGGTCAAATAACAATTTCCCACCAAACTCCAAGTACAGCTTGTCATAGTTATTAACTCTTTCTAAAATGTACTTTGATTGTTCTTCTAAATATTTCTTATGGTCAAATCCTATATTCATTTTTACTCCCACCACACTAAATTTATTATACAATTACTTTATCATCAACATTTTTCTATAAATACTAACAATAAACATAACTTTACAACTTATTATTATTACACAATTTTAGTTTAAAGTAAATAATATTATATTTTCTCCGTAATTATATTATCATAGCTAAATAATCCAATTGGATTAACTCTTAATCCTAATACATCTTTTCTAAAGCCTACTCCAATCTTAGGGTGGTATAAGGAAATCCACGGCATATCATCTATTATCATATCTTGAATCTCTTTGTACATAGCACGCTTTCTATTAGGATTTATAAGTTTTTTGCCTCTTCAAGTTTTTCAATAACCTTACGATTATTATATCTAGACAAATTTCCAATATTGGCAGGATTAAATATAGGCTGTAGGAAGTTATCTGCATCTCCTGAATCCGCAATCCATCTGCTTATACATAAATCACATTTTTTAATACTTTCAGGTTTCAAATATTCAGAAGGTGGTACTTTTACAAGGTTACACGAAATCCCTACAGAGGCCAAATCTTCTACAATACAGGTTGTTATTTTATTGAAAAGTAATGATTCACTATCGTCTCTGTATAGTACATTAATACTTTTTCCATCTACATTATTCTTTCTTAGCAATTCTTTAGCGAGCTGAGGATTATAAGGAATTGCCCCAAGATATGAATTGTCTAATATACCAGGTGGAATTGGTCCCCTTGCCTCTTCTCCCATACCTCCAAGGAGTTCCTCAACTATTCTTTTTTTATTTATAGCAAGATTTAGAGCTTTTCTTACTTCCTTGTTAGATGCAAATATTGAATTTGACTCTAAATTGAACCCAGCATAATAAGTTCCCATTAGAACGGCTGTACTTGTATTTAGATATTCTACACTTTTTATCTTGTCCATATCTTCTTTTCCATCTATAACCATAAAATCATATTCTTTATCTACAAGTTTTTGTAAAGAATTTTGATTGCTAAATTTAATTTCTAATTTATCTATGTAAGGTACACCATTGAAAAAATCTTTAAATGCAGCTAACGTACAATGATCTTCACCTTTTTTCTCTAAAAGAAAAGCTCCACATCCTACTATATTACCCTTCTCTAATTCCTCTTTATCCATAATGGCACAAAAGAACTGTCCAAGATTTAGTAAGAATCCACTGTATGGATTTGACAACTTTATTGAAATACAATATCTATTTATAACTTTCATTCCACTTACAGAGGACGCTCTTCCATTTTTAAATTCCAAAGCTCCTTCTATATCTTCTAGTGTCCAGTTATTTGGCGAATTAAGTTTTGGGCTCAATAATCTTTCGAAACAGTATTTTACATCTTCTGCTGTTACTTCTTTTCCATTGTGAAATTTAGCACCTTTTCTCAAATTAAATATCCATGTACGATTGTCATCTTCCACATACCAATTCTTAGCAAGTCCAGGGGATATTTCACCTGAGTCACCTATTGTAAGAAGCGATGCGTGTAAATTTGAAAGTATGTTTGCTATTTCAAAATCGTAATTTAAAGCTGGATCATAGGTTTTAGGAACTACCTTTAAGCAAGTTTTGAGAACTATATCCTCTTTATTTTGCAAATCTAGCATTTTCAGAAAATTATTAGTGATTATTTTTAAATCTTCTGAAACCTGAGACAGTGAAAATAGTGAAGTTTTAGCATACTGAGTGTTTAGAGATGCTACTTCTATTACAAACATAAGCTTTCCAGAGGTATTATTCATATCATCAGTAGAATAGATTATATTTTCAAGACTTTTAGTTTGCATTGAAACTGCAGAAACAATTTCTTCAGCTACATTAGTGCTTGTATTCACCGACTCAATGATGTTTTTAAAAACCTTTAAGGTATTATTTGCTATATCAGAACCCTTTTTTACTCTTTCCATAGTTTCATCCATAGCTAGTATGGTATTTCTTATGCTTTCATTAATTTCTTGAATAGTGCGAGATATATATGAAACAGATTCCATGCTTCTTTCAGCTAAGTTCTTAACTTCTGTAGCTACAACTGAAAAACCTCTTCCAGCTTCCCCAGCTCTTGCAGCCTCAATAGATGCATTTAGTGCAAGTAGGTTGGTGTTATCTGCAATATCTTTTATTACATCAAGCATATTGTTTATATCTGCAGCTTTATTATCAAGAGTATTTACTACTGATTTTGAATAATTAACGGATCCCTCAATATCTCCCATTGCTTTTATAGATTCATTTACAGCTTCGCTGCCGTCCTCGGCTACCTGTAGAGTTTGAGTATAAAGCTGTTTTGAACTTTCTATGCTTGAAGATACTTCTTCCGCAAGAGCTGAATATGTATTAATTTCGTTTACAACTTTATCTATGGATCCCAACTGCACTTCAACGTATTCTGAAATAGTATTAATTGTTGATATAAGATTTTCTACCACAAAGTTAGTTTCACTTATTTTATTATTCATTTTATCAACTATACATTTTTCATTATGAGCAAGTACTGAAAAATTATTATCATATAGTCTATTTTCACTATTGCTTTCATCTATTTCTCTGTACTTTTTTCTAAATGTAAACATTAGATTACCTCCTTGGTTGAATACAATCTTTGGCGTAGGTATATATTATATCTATTATTCGTTCTATTTTTTTATATTAAATATTTTATACCCGTATATATTTCGTCAATGTTTCTAAAATCTTTAAATTCTGCAGATATAAATGTAAAAAAATTAGAAAGTTAACTTTCGATCTTAAAACGTTAAAACAAAGAGAATTCTAATCTCTTAGAATTCTCTTGAAATTCACCTTATTTATATAGACATAAATAAGCTGTTTCTTCGTTAACTTTTACTCCAAATTTATTATTTGCTTCTACAATAAAAGTCTCATTTTGCTTAAATTCTTTCCACTCATCGCTTCCTGGAAGCTTTACAATCATAGTTCCACTTGTTACTGTCATAAATTCTTTACTTGAAGTTCCGAACTCATACTCCCCTATTGCCATAACACCTATGGTTGCAGGACCATCTGCTGTAGTAAAAGCAATAGATTTTACTTTTCCTTCAAAGTATTCATTTGTTTTAAACATTACTATTCCCCCCTGAATATACTATTATTTAGACATCTCGATTGACTTTTCAGTGCATTTTCTCATAGCAGAAATAACTGCATTTCTTAGTCCTTTTTCTTCAAGAGTTGCTACCGCCTCTATAGTTGTTCCTCCTGGAGAGCAAACCATATCTTTAAGATCCCCTGGGTGCTTTCCTGTACTTAATACCATTTTTGCTGCACCAAGTACTGCTTGAGCTGCAAATTTATATGCTTGATTTCTTGGCATTCCATCTAATACCGCTGCATCTGCCATAGCCTCAATGAACATATAAACATAAGCTGGTGATGAACCACTAACTGAAGTTACAACATCCATTAACTTTTCACTTACTATCTCAGCTTTACCGAAGCTTTCAAATATATTAACTATCTCTTCTCTTTCTTCTGCAGTTACCTTATCATTTGGGCATAAAGCTGACATTCCTTCTCCAACTAGTGCCGGAGTATTAGGCATCACTCTTATTACCTTAAGTTTTCTACCAAAGGATTGCTCAGTACTTTCAATAGATTTTCCTGCTGCAATTGTTACAATAACAACATTTTCTTTAACATTATTCTTTATTCCTTCGATAACAATTGGATATAGATTAGGTTTTACCGATAGTATTATTATATCTGCAACTTTTGCAACCTCATTATTATCAGTAGTTATTTTTACTCCATATTCATCAGCAGTAGATTTTAAACTTTTTTCATTTAAGTCCGCTACCATTATATTTTCTGGAGAAACAATATTTGCTTTAATTATGCCGCCTATCATTGCCTGCCCCATGTTACCGCATCCTACAAATCCTATGACCTTATCCATATTAATCTTCTCCCTTATTCAAATAAATTACTAGCAACAGCCGCAATCTCCAAAGGACTGTTCAGTTCTTTCGATTATCTCATCTTGTAATACTTTATCAAGATTATTAAAGTAATCACTATATCCAGCAACACGAACTATAAGATCTTTATACTCATCTGGATTTTTTTGTGCTTCTAAAAGAATCTTTTTATCAACAACGTTAAATTGGATATGATGTCCATCCATTGTGAAATAAGATCTTACTAAGCTTGCCATGTTGTCTAAACCTTTTTCTCCCTCTACAACTGATGGAGTAAACTTCTGATTTAAAAGAGTTCCCCCTGTTCTTAAGTGATCCATTTTAGCTGCTGATTTAACAACTGCTGTTGGGCCATTTAAGTCTGCACCCTTTTCTGGAGAAATACCTTCTGAAACTGGCACATGTGCTTTTCTACCATTTG
The DNA here is from genome assembly GCF_030915445.1 of Clostridium sp. OS1-26. Classification (GTDB taxonomy): domain Bacteria; phylum Bacillota; class Clostridia; order Clostridiales; family Clostridiaceae; genus Clostridium_AM. Next base: position 3,451,010 of record NZ_CP133264.1, on the reverse strand, counting down.
CACTTGCTCCCATAACAGAACCAAAATAAACGTGGCATGTAGTTGGAAGCATATCTATTCTATAACTTCCTCCTCTTCCATTCTTTCTTCCATTTACTTCATAGTAATAAGCATCAAATACATCTCTCATTACTGAGTCTGCATAATCATCATCGTTACCATACTTAGGAGTTTTATTCTTTACTAAATTCAATATGTCTTCATGACCTTCAAAGTTATTCTTTAATGCTTCCATAAGTTCAGTCATAGTTACATTATTCTTATCAAAGACCTGATATTTTATAGCTGATAAACTATCTGTAATTGTTCCTATGCCAACACCTTGAATATAGCTAGTGTTGTATCTAGCACCACCTGCATTGTAGTCCTTTCCTTTAGAAATACAATCGCTTGTTACTACTGAAAGGAATGGCACAGGCATCATAGTTGCATATAATCTTTCTATAACTCTGTTTCCTTTTACCTTTATATCAACGAAATGTTTAAGCTGCTTCTTAAAGGCTTCAAGTACTTCTTCATAGTTTTGGAAGTTAATAGCCTCTCCAGTTTCTATTCCTAACTTTTTGCCAGTCATTATATCAAGACCGTTATTTAATGTTATTTCTAATATCTTTGGAAGGTTAAGATATCCAGTAAGAATATATGCTTCTTTACCAAAAGCACCAGCCTCAACACATCCGCTTGTTCCACCACATCTAGCATCTTCTATAGACTTTCCTGCTCTAACTAGTTCTTGTGTAACTGCGTCTGCATTAAACATTGAAGGCTGTCCCCAACCTTTTCTTGATATTTCACAAGCTCTCTTAACAAATTTTTGAGGGCTCTTTTTACTTACTTGAACATTGGAGCTTGGTTGTAATAGCGTCATTTCGTCTATTACATCTAATAGAAGATAACTTACTTCATTAACTCCATCTGAGCCATCTATTTTTACTCCACCTACATTAATGTTTGCAAAATCTGTATAAGTTCCACTTTCTTTTAGTGTTATACCTACTTTAGGAGGTGCAGGCTGATTGTTGAATTTAACCCAGAAGCATTGTAATAATTCTTCTGCTTGTTCTCTTGTTAATGTGTCTTCCTCTACTTCCTTTTCATAGAATGGATTTAAATGTTGGTCTAATCTTCCTGGGTTATAAGCATCCCATGGATTTAATTCTGAAATAACACATAAATGAGTAAACCAATAAGATTGAAGTGCTTCTCTAAAATTTCTTGGAGCGTTAGCAGGCACATGGCTGCATACTTCTGATATTTCTAGAAGCTCTGCTTTTCTAACTGGGTCTTCTTCTTTTTCTGCTAATTCTTTAGCATATTTTGAATAGCGCTCTCCTAAAGTTATTACTGCATCACAAGCTATATCCATAGCTTCAAGCTGATGCTTTTTATCTAAAGCTTCATCATCTTCATAGAAATCTAATTTAGCTATAGCCTCTGCAATGTCTTTTTTGAAATCTAAGAAACCTTTTTTAAATATCTTGTCATCTCCAGTGGTATGCCCTGGGCCTCTTTGCTCCATAAACTCTGTGAATATTCCTGCTGCATAGCACTCTTTCCACTCATCAGACATTCTTTCTAAAATCTTATGTCTCATGGATCTTCTTTCCCAATGTGGAATTATAATTTCTTTTTGAAGCTTTTTAGCCTCCTCATCAACTTTGAAGAATATTCTCTCACGTTGATCCATTACATCAAAATCTTCAAGTGTATGGCAGCATAACTCTGGATAAGTAGGTGTTGCTGCTGGAGCTTCCCCTCTTTCTCCAACTATTAATTCACCATCATTGATGCATAGTTGCTTTTGGGACATTAACTCCTTTAAAACTAATGCTCTTAGTACTGGTGTTGGTACTGATCCTTCATACTTTTTGTAAACTTCATCTTCAATTATTGCTCTCTCCATAGAAATACGTGGAATTGCATTTACACTTTGTGCTCTTAACTTTTTTACTCTTTCAGTCATCATAATTAATTACCCCCCTATCTCAACTCTTATTCCAGCTTTTTTAAACTTGTCTTTTATTTCTGCCATCCTTTCATTGGATGGTTTTTCCTGACCAGTTAATTTATATTCCATTTTAAGTCTTTTATATTTGTCCATACCCATTTTATGATATGGAAGCAAATTTACTTGTATGACATTTAGATTTGATATGAATTCTACAGCTTCATCTATATTCTCATCATCATCGTTAACACCATCAACTATAGGCATTCTTACATATATATTGCATCCTTTATCTGAAAGTTTCTTTAAGTTCTCTAATATGTTAACGTTTTCTACACCCATATATTTAACATGCTTTTTATTATTCATAATCTTAAGATCATATAAAAATAAATCTACCTTATCAGCTATTTTTTCAAATTTATCCCATGCTGCAAATCCACTGGTATCTACTGCAGTATGGATGCCTCTAGCTTTGCACCTCTTTAGCACTTCCTCAAGAAAATCTGAATAAATCAAAGGCTCCCCACCAGAAAATGTAACCCCACCATTGGATTCATTATAAAATACTTCATCTTTAATGATTTCCTTCATGAGCTCTTGTGCTGACATATCCCTTCCTACATATTCCTTGGCATTATTCGGGCAAAAGTCAGTACATTTTCCACATAATATACACTTAGTTTCATCTACTTTGGGATAACCATTTTCAAGTTCAATAGCCTTTTGTGGACATCTTTTAAAACAAGTCCCACAACCTGTACATCTTTCTTGAAAAAACATAATCTCGTGCTTTTGATTTTGACTTTCTGGGTTGTGGCACCACCAGCATTTTAAAGGACATCCTTTAAAAAACACTGTTGTACGAATGCCTGGTCCATCATGAACAGAATACTTTTGAATATTTATTACAGTTCCTGATCCCATTTTTATCACCCCCTACAATTGATTGATTATGTAATATCTATGTTATGGTTTTAACAAACATTTTTAAAAATATAAGATATTTTAAAATATCTTATATTTTTATATTCTATTTTTTGAACATATTAGGAGTATGCACCGTTAATATTTTAACTGTTCTAGTGGTATAATTTGCCCAATTATGTACAATGCTTGAGCTATAATGAGCACTATCTCCTGGGAATAATTCCTGCTGTTCGCCATTTATAATTAACGTAAGAATTCCTTCTAAAACATATACAAATTCTTCACCTTCATGCTGATATGAATTAATATCTTCTTCGCATTTAGTTGGAAGTATTTCTATTAACCTAGGTAATAAATTTTTATTTTCAATATCATTAGTTAGATGATAGTGTATGAATTGATTATTATCTACTTGAAACACTTCTTTTTCATAACTACGAATTATAATCTTTTTGTTATTTTTTTTATTTTCAAGGAAATAGGATAAGTTAACCTCTAAAGCTTTAGCAATATTGTTTAGAGAATCAATGGCTACAGTTGTCAGACCCCGCTCTAGCTGAGATAAAAATCCTATAGATAAATTCGTTGCAGCGCTTAAATCTTTTAATGTTAGATTCTTATTTACTCTTAATTCTTTTATTTTCTTTCCTACATCTTCTGTCATGTTTCTTCCCTCACATATCCTTAATATATATTATGATTTTATCCGATAGCTAATTAAGCTTCTGGATTCGTTCAATCGAGAATTATATATTGGATAAATCCCTATATAATTCTTAGTTTCACTTTATTATATCATAATTAGATAAAATGAAACCTACATCAGATGTGTTTTGTCTTCAGCTATTTAATAAAAATATAGTTAAATTAAATATAAAAGATGAAAATTTAATTAGAGAAAATTTCATAGTTATAAAATTTTATCAACAATAACCTTTACAATTAACATTATAATGCATTTTATTTTTAAAGTCTACGGTTTTTTTCATATACATGAAATTAATTTTACTTGAACAAAACAATAAACGTAGCAATATACTTATATATATTATATAAATATAAAAGAGCATGTTTACTTTATCTTTAATATGCTCTTTTAACTGGTACTAAAATTATTTAAATTTGACTTAATTTCTTTATATTTTAAATTTCAATATTAGTTCATTAAGTCTCTGAACCAACTGCGACTGCTTTTGTGCAGTCTCAGATAGTTGAATTTTATATAAAAATGCTACATAATAAAAATGAACAGAAATTCTTACTATTACTTATGTAAAAATAAGAACTAATTGTAAGGTAATGCAGAAATTTACCCGTTAGAATTTTGAGGTGATTTTATGGAAAAGGATACACAGAATGTAAAGCAGTATTGGTTGAATTTTTTAAAAGATAAAAAGATAGATGATAATTTGGATGCAGATGTTAGTGAATCTTGGATGAGATGTAGGCATATAAATGTAGACCCCTTTAATTCATCTATTAAACAGGTTTCACAACAAGACCTATCTATAAAATTAAAGCAAAATAAGGAATTAATAGATGTAGCAGAGCCTATTATGGAAAGATTATACAATATAGTTGAAGGATCTGGATTTGTAATAGTACTTACAGATAAAGAAGGCTGCATAATTAAAATAATAGGCGATAAAGAGTGGCCAAAATCTAAAGAATTGCATCTTATATTAGGTTCATTATGGAGCGAGGAGTCTATTGGAACAAATGCTATAGGTACAGCTCTGCATTTGAATAAACCTATACAAATAATAGGTGCAGAACACTACAATGTAGATAATCATTGTTTAACCTGTTCAGCTGCAGCCATCCATAATGAAGATGGCGAACTTATTGGATGTATCAATATGTCTGGGAACTATTCAAAGGCAAACTCTCATACTACAGGTATAGTTGTTTCAGGTGCCTACTCTATAGAAAGACAATTCGCTCTTATAAAATCTAATAAATTGTTAAACGTAATCTTCGATTCCATGTCTGATGGTATGTTGGTTTTGGATAAAAACTTTAAAATAACAAGGGCTAACAATACTGCAGCTAAAATACTAGGAGTGCCTATAGAGGAAATATTAAACTTAAGTATAGACTCTATTTTAAAAAACATGGATATAATTAAGAATAAATTAATTATAGAAAAAAATTATCACAATATGGACTGTAGTTTCTTTATTAGGAACAAAAGGCTAAAATGCAGTATGAATGCTTTTCCTGTAATCATGAATGAAGATATGAATGGAATGGTTATAACTTTTAAAGATGAAGGATCTGTTCATAAAATTGTAAATAGCATGGCTGGCTTCAGCGCCTCTTATAAGTTTGAAGATATAGTAACTAAAGACGAGCTTATGAAGAAAACTATAGATCTTGCTAAAAAGGCATCCTTAACTAGCTGTAATATATTAATAGAAGGCCCAAGTGGTACAGGAAAAGAACTTTTTGCTCAAGCTATTCACAATTATAGTAATAGAGCAAGCGGTCCCTTTGTAGCGGTGAATTGTGCTTCTCTTCCAAAAGAACTTATAGAAAGTGAACTTTTTGGATATGAGAAAGGTGCCTTCACAGGAGCAACTAAGGATGGTCATCCTGGAAAATTTGAATTAGCTAATGGCGGAACTATATTTTTAGATGAACTAGGTGAAATGCCTCTTGATATGCAATCAAAATTATTAAGAGTTTTAGATAACAATAAAATAACAAGATTAGGCGGTACCTATGAAAAAGTTTTAAATGTAAGAATAATTGCTGCAACTAATAGAAATTTAATTGAAGAGATAAATGACAAAAACTTTAGAGAAGACTTATATTATAGATTAAATGTAATGAATGTAAAAACAATACCTTTAAAGTATAGACCAGAGGATATTGAAATCTTAGCAAATCACTTTGTACAAAGATTGAACTTAAAAACTTCAGGAGTTTTTAAATACTTAGATGAAAAATACTTAAAAGCTATAAGAGCTTATCATTGGCCAGGAAATGTAAGAGAATTGCGAAATGTAGTTGAGCGTTCCTATTACTTATGTGAAAGTAATAACATATCAGATGAGCTTTTATACGATTATATTGTCAAATATAAAACATCAACAAAGCTTCATGAGCACTCTATCAAAAAAGATATTTTGACTATAGATGAATTCGAAAAACAAAACATTGAGATAACTATAAAAAAATGTAATGGAGATTTACTAAAGGCTGCTCGCATATTAAATATGAGTAGAGCTACTATATATAGAAGAGTAAAAAAATATGGAATAAATATAAATAAAATTCAAACGGATGTTTTATTGTAAATTTATCCCTCTCAAATTGTTAAAAATATAACTCAAATCTCAAGATTGAGACAAGATTATTCTCACTCTTGAGATTTGTTTGTTAAACAACATGAAAAGTAGCCGTTTTATATTTGGCATAGATTTTGCTTAATAATATCTATGTAAAATAAAAGTGTGTTTTAGGGAGGAATATAAAATGGCAAGATTTACATTACCAAGAGATATTTATTTTGGAGAAAATTCTTTAGAAACATTAAAAACATTAAAAGGTAAAAAAGCTATAATCGTAGTTGGCGGAGGCTCAATGAAGAGATTTGGCTTTCTAGATAAAGTCGAAGGGTATTTAAAAGAAGCAGGAATGGAAGTAAAGCTATTAGAAGGTGTAGAACCAGATCCATCTGTTGAAACAGTTATGAAGGGTGCAGAAACTATGAGAGAATTCCAACCAGACTGGATAGTATCCATAGGTGGAGGATCACCAATAGATGCAGCTAAAGCTATGTGGATATTCTACGAATACCCAGACTTTACTTTTGAACAAGCAGTAATCCCATTTGGTATACCAGAGTTAAGACAAAAAGCTAGATTTGTAGCTATACCATCTACAAGTGGAACAGCTACAGAGGTTACTGCCTTTTCAGTAATAACTGACTATAAAGCTAAAATAAAATATCCTTTAGCTGACTTCAATTTAACACCAGATGTAGCTATAATAGACCCAGCTCTTGCTCAAACAATGCCAGCAACATTAACTGCACATACTGGTATGGATGCTTTAACTCATGCAATTGAGGCTTATGTAGCAGGTTTAAGATCATATTTTTCAGATCCTCTTGCAATGCAAGCAATAGTTATGGTAAAAGAAAACTTATTAAAATCCTATAAGGGAGACAAAGAAGCTAGAGATGATATGCATATAGCTCAATGTCTTGCAGGAATGGCATTCTCAAATGCATTACTAGGAATAACTCATAGTATGGCACACAAAACTGGTGCAGTATTCCACATACCACACGGATGTGCTAATGCAATTTTCCTACCATATGTAATTCAATTTAATAAGAAAGCTTGTGCAGATAGATATGCTACTATCGCTAGAACTTTAGGATTAGCAGGAAACACTGATGAAGAATTGGTAGATTCATTAATAGCTATGATTCAAGATATGAACAAAAATATGGATATTCCTCTAACATTAAAAGAATATGGAGTAACAGAGGAAGATTTCAAAGCAAATTTAAATTATATAGCTCATAATGCTGTGCTAGATGCTTGTACTGGATCAAATCCAAGACCAATAACAGATGAAGAAATGAAAAAGTTATTTGAGTGTACTTACTATGGAGAAAAAGTAGAATTCTAGTTTGAAACTCTATAATCTAAAATCTCAAAAATGACACTTATATTTGTGTCATTTTTGAGATTTTGTTTTGTATATATGTTGAAAAATGTATTTTGTGATATTGGCATAGTTTTTGCTCATTAAAAATAAAGTCAAAATAAGCAAAATCAAAGGAGGAAACAAATGTATAAAATAGTTAAAAAAAGAGAATTAGCACCAAACATAATACTTTTGGATATAGAAGCACCAAGAGTAGCCAAATCAGCAAAACCAGGACAGTTTGTAATAGTAAAGACAGATATAAAAGGAGAAAGAGTACCTCTTACAATTTGTGATTATGACGCAGAAAAAGAAACAGTTACTATATAGTAATTCAAGCTATAGGATGTTCTACAAATAAAATGGTGTCCTTAAAGGAAGGAGATTATATTGCTGACTTTGCAGGGCCTTTGGGCCAACCATCAGAATTCATACATGAAGATATAGAAACTTTAAATAATAAAAAAATAATATTTGTAGCAGGTGGTGTAGGCGCTGCACCAGTATATCCTCAAGTAAAATGGTTGAGAGAAAATAACATAGATGTAGAAGTTATAATCGGAGGAAAAACTAAGGAATATCTTCTTCTTGTAGACGAAATGAAATCCCTAGGTGCTGTTGTGCATACTTGTACAGATGATGGTTCATCAGGTTTTAAAGGCCTTGTAACTAATCTTTTAAAGGATCTTATAGATAAAGGAAATAAATACAGCGAAGTAATAGCTATCGGACCAATGATTATGATGAAATTTGTAGCTAAGCTTACAAAGGAATATGATATAAAAACAATAGTAAGTTTAAATACACTTATGGTAGATGGAACAGGTATGTGTGGCGCCTGCAGAGTTACAGTAGGCGATTCAACTAAGTTTACTTGTGTTGATGGTCCTGAGTTTGATGCTCACTTAGTAGACTTTGATGAAGCTATGAGAAGACAATCTCTTTACAAGAGTGAAGAAGGTAGAAAGCTTATAGCTGAAGAAAAGAAAAAAGGACACACTTGCAGCTGTATGGATGGAAACAAAAAAACACCAGATAGAATGAAGAGAATACCAATAAAAGAACAAGACCCAAAAGTAAGAGCTAAGAACTTTGATGAAGTTTGTTTAGGCTATACACAAGAGGAAGCTATGCAAGAAGCTTCTAGATGTCTTAACTGTAAAAACCCTAAATGTGTTGGTGACTGCCCTGTATCCATAAATATACCAGCATTTATATCACCGGTTAAGGAAGGAAATTTTGAGGAAGCATCCAAAATTATAGCTAAATCAAGTGCACTTCCTGCAGTATGTGGAAGAGTTTGTCCTCAAGAAAGCCAATGTGAAGGTAAGTGTGTACTTGGAATAAAAGGTGATGCTGTAGCTATAGGTAAGCTTGAAAGATTTGTAGCAGATTGGTCAAGAGAAAATGATATAGATCTATCAGATAGAAAACCTAGCAATGGTAAAAAAGTTGCAGTTATAGGCAGCGGTCCTGCAGGACTTACTTGTGCTGGAGATTTAGCTAAATTAGGTTATGATGTAACTATATTCGAAGCACTGCACGAAGCTGGTGGAGTTTTAGTTTATGGAATTCCAGAATTCAGACTTCCAAAGGATACTGTAGTTAAGCATGAAGTAGAAAATGTTAAAAAACTAGGTGTTAAAATAGAAACTAACGTAGTAGTAGGAAGAACTGTTACTGTAGATCAACTTTTGGATGAAGAAGACTTTGATGCTGTATTTATTGGATCAGGTGCAGGACTTCCTAAGTTTATGGGAATACCAGGAGAAAACTTAAATGGAGTATTCTCAGCTAATGAATTCCTAACAAGAAATAATCTTATGAAAGCTTTTAAAGAAAATTATGATACACCTATAAAAGCAGGCAAGAAAGTAGCTGTTGTAGGTGGAGGAAACGTTGCTATGGATGCTGCTAGAACAGCATTAAGACTTGGAGCAGAAGTTCATATAGTATATAGAAGATCAGAAGCAGAGCTTCCAGCTAGAGTAGAAGAAGTACATCATGCAAAGGAAGAAGGAGTAATATTTGATGTTCTTACAAATCCTACAGAAATCATAGGAGATGAAAATGGATGGGTTAAAGGCATGAAATGTGTAAAAATGGAACTTGGCGAAGCCGATGCATCAGGACGAAGAAAACCTGTAGTTGTTGAAGGTTCAGAGTTCATATTAGATGTTGACACTGTGGTAATGTCTCTTGGAACATCACCAAATCCATTGATATCTTCAACTACAAAGGGCTTAGAAATAAATAAGCATAAATGCATAGTAGCAGAAGATGAAACAGGAAAAACTTCAAAAGATGCAGTATATGCAGGTGGCGACGCTGTAACAGGAGCTGCTACAGTAATACTAGCTATGGGGGCAGGTAAAAATGCTGCTAAAGCTATTGATGAATATTTAAGCAAATAAATTAGTTGTGAAATAAAAGATTTATTAACAATCCCCAGAAGTTCTTGCTGAATCTCTGGGGAATTTTTTATCCTTCAAAGCAATTCAAACTACTTTCTATAAGTTGACACCAATACTTATCAAAGTTATTCCAATGTAAAATCCTGTTTTTACATTAAAAAGAATAAAGATTATAATATAAAGCATAACTTACATATTTAAATAGTCCAAAAGGAAGTGATACAATTGTTAACTGTCCAAGAGAAAGCAATTAAATACGCTAAAAAGGTTCAGGGCAGCTTCTTAGTTAGAAATCGTACTAATAGCGTAACCTGTTGATCAGGAACTACGACGAAAGTCACGAGTCTCAGTGTTGAGATTGTAAAAAACTTTAGAAAAGAAGAAATTCATGATGAATATGAATATGACGGAGTTAAAATTTACGTGGTAAACAGTTTAATCTTAAAGGAAGATGCTTATATTTTTATGCTTCCTAAGTTTCCATTCATTAAGCCTATTTTTGATGCAAAAGGAATAGAAATAAAACGGTATTGATTTAATAAATTTATTAAATTATACTATACTACCTTTACCATTATTTTTTCTCCATTAATATCCTGTTCTTCATTAAACTTAAATCCGAATTTTTGGTATAGATGTAATGCACACTGATTGTCATCATAAAGACTTAGATAGATTTCATCACAATTATATAGTTTGACAAGGTGTGCAATTAATGCTTCTAACATGATACTTCCAAGTCCTTGTCCTTGAAAATACTCATCAATTAAATATCTATCCAGCCACACCCTTCCCTTCTGACTCTCTCCTGGGAAGAATCCATACATTGCAAATCCAACCAAAATCCCATCTTTATAAAGTCCTGCTGGTTGATAGTAGTTGCATTCTACGGCATCTTCTAAACATTGTTTTGTAGATTCCACATATGATTTTTGAGTCGTACTTACATCTAAAGATAAAACTTCTTTTAAGTTTTCTTTTGTAACCTCTCTAATTTCGACATTCATATATTTCCTCCTTAAGATTAGACTGCATTGCAGAAGAATTATACTTCTGCTGCTGCCTTATTAGCAAACTGACTATTATAAAGCTTCTCATAAAATCCTTTTTTATCAAGAAGCTCCTGATGTCTTCCTTGCTCAATGATTGTTCCCTTTTCCATTACTAAAATTAAATCTGCATCACGGATAGTAGACAATCTGTGAGCAATCACAAAGCTGGTTCTTCCTTGCATCAAATGGTTCATTGCTTTTTGGATTTCTACTTCGGTTCTTGTGTCAACGCTAGACGTTGCTTCATCCAGAATCAGAATTGATGGATTGGCAAGTATAGCTCTTGCAATAGTGAGAAGCTGTTTTTGCCCCTGAGATACATTGGAGCCGTCCTCATCTAAAATTGTTTGATAACCCTGGGGCAATGTTCGGATAAAATGGTCAGCACGAGCAGCCTTTGCTGCAAGTATCACGTCGTCCAAATCCGCATCCAATCGGCTGTAGCCGATATTATCCTGTATGCTGCCGTGAAAAAGCCATGTATCCTGCAGCACCATTCCAAACATAGTTCTTAGTGAACTACGGCTCAGCTCTTTAATATCTACGCCATCAATAGTAATTCTTCCACCCTGAGTTTCATAAAACCGCATGAGTAGGTTGACAAGTGTTGTTTTTCCTGCCCCTGTGGGGCCAACAATGGCAATTTTATCTCCAGAATTTAAATTGATATTAATATCCTTCATCAGAATATTGTCGTTGCTATAACCAAATTTCACATGTTCAAATACAACTTCTCCTTTAGAATTTTTAATAAGCTTACTATTTGACATATCTGGAGTTTCTTCTATCTCGTCCATTATTTCAAAAACACGCTCTGCTGATGCTACAGCAGATTGAAGCATATTTATAATATATGAGATTTCTGTCATTGGCTCGGAGCACATGTCCACATATTGAAGAAATGCCTGAATGCTTCCCAGCGTCATGGTTCCCTGTACTGCGAAAATACCACTTATAACGGCAATGATAACATACCCGATTTTTTCTAAAAACCTTATAAATGGAGCAATTGAGTAAGCTGAGAACTGCGCTTTTCTGTTTGCATCATATAATCTCTGATTTATCTTCCTAAAAGCTTCCAATGAATCCTTTTCTCCACTGAAGGCCTTAATGATAAGCTGTCCTGAAAATGTTTCTTCAATGGTACTGTTTAATTCACCGAGAATTCGCTGGTTATCCGCAAAATATCCCTCTATTTTAGGTGAGATTCTCGTTGTTACAAGCATGGACACAACAAGCGTTATTATAGCAATTAGCGTAAGAACAGGGCTTATTGTCATCATAATAATTATGGCAATTATTATAGTTACTACGGAAGTAATGAGCTGCATTAATCCTTCCTGTAAGCTATCCGCAATTCTCTCCAGGTCATTGGTGGCACGACTTAATATGTCACCTTTCTTGTGGGTATCATAATATTTTAGCGGCAAGCGATTGAGCTTGTCACTTAATTCTTTACGCAGACCCAAGGTAAGATTTTGTGATACACCTGACATCATATATTGCTCGAAATATTTAAATAGTGAAGTTAAAATGTAGATTATTAGTAAGATTCCAACAATCTCTCCCATTGTGCTAATATTCACACTGAATTTCACGCCGGTTTTCACAGATGCTTTGATGCCGTTATACAGCTGGTCTATAGCTTTTCCCATTACCAAGGGAGCGGCAATGATAAGTGAAGAACTGATCAACACTGAAATTAAAATTGCCAAAAACCTAAATTTTTGTTTTACTAAGAGCTTTATTAAGCGTAGAGTAGTTCTCTTTGCATTTTTTGCTCTCTCGATTGAGGTATCTGCAATACCATTATCCTCTACTTTGATTTTCTGGTTTGTATTCTCGTTCATAGTGACCTCCATTACTGTTAAATCTGTTAGGCCTCGCTAAGTTGGGAAGCCGCAATCTGTTTATAGACATCACAGCTTTTCATTAATTCCTCATGTCTTCCGATGCCTACAATTTTTCCTTCATCTAGTACAATAATTCTATCTGCATCCATTATGGTACTAATGCGCTGTGCCACAATGACGGCGGTGGAACTGCCTATTTCACTTTTTAGTGCTCTTCTAAGCCTTGCCTCTGTCTTAAAATCAAGGGCAGAAAAGCTGTCATCAAAAATGTATATTTCTGGCTTACGAATCAACGCTCGTGCAATTGACAAACGCTGCTTCTGGCCACCTGACAGGTTATTGCCGCCCTGTGCAACATGAGAGTCATATCCATTTTCTAGACTAGTAATAAAGTCGTGAGCCTGCGCTACCTTCGCAGCATGCTCTATCTGCTCTTGTGCGGCATCCTTTTTACCATATCTGATATTCTCTGTTATTGTTCCGCTAAAAAGAAATGCTTTCTGAGGAACAAGTCCAATTTTATCCCGCAGCTCTTTTTGTGATAAATTCCTGATGTCCGTACCGTTTACCCTAATACAGCCGCTTTGAACTTCAAAAAACCTTGGAATCAGCTTTGCTATCGTTGATTTTCCCGATCCAGTACCTCCTATGATTGCTGTGACTTCTCCTGATTTTGATTCGAAGCTCAAATTACTCAGTACTGGTTCCTCTGCATCAGAGTATTGAAAGGTAACACTCTGGAACTCAAGATGAGCATATTCTCTTCTTTTCAAATGTTTTGAACTTCCGTCTGTGATTTCAGGAGCTATAGCAAGTACTTCATTAATTCTATCGGCGCAGGCCTGTGCACGGGGAATATACATAAACATCATGACACCCATAATAAGGAAATACAAAATAAGAAAACAGTATTCTGCCATAGCCATTATATCGCCAATCTGCATATTACCCTTCACTACTCTTTTTCCGCCAATCCATAGAATACAGACAATCCCCAAATTCATAATCATCATAATCGCTGGAATTAAAATAGCAATTATTTTATTTACTTTAATAGCATTACCTGCATAATCAGCAGCTGCTGTATCAATTCTGCCTTTTTCATATTTCTCACGATTAAATGCACGAATAACACGAATGCCTATAATCGTTTCTCTAAGAATACGATTGATATTGTCCATTTTAATTTGCATCAGCTTAAAAAGAGGAATAACCTTTTTCCCTAACAGAAAGGCAATTAGCATAAAGGTAATCATAGTTGCCACAATAATGAGCGCCATTACCTTATCCTTTGCAAAAGCGAGACACAAGCCTCCTACGGCCATAATCGGTGCAGGTAGTAACATTTGAATAAACATTACTGTAGTTTGCCCAATTAAGGTAACATCGCTGGTAGTTCTTGTAATCATGGATGCTGTGCCTATTTTATTAAAGTCATTTATAGAAAACTCCTGTGCTTTCATGAACATTGCTTCTCGAATATCCTTTGCAAATCCAGAAGAAAGATTCGCAGACAGCCGAGAGCCTGCCACAGCAGCCGCTGCCGTTAGTGCTACTGTTAGCAGCATGAATACTCCAGTTTTGATAATATATGATATATCTCCTTTCGACACACCGTTGTTTACAATTTCAGCGGTAAGTGCTGGGATATATAAGGTACCTAGTGTCTGTAAAAATGTAACCAATAATATAACAATAACTACTTTTTTATAGGGCTTTAAAAAACGAAACAATCTTAACATATGAATCTCCTTTTTATTGCATTTGCTTGTTGCTAGTTTTATAATAATGTATAACGTAACCGGATAGTCAAGAGGAGTGTGAAATTATGAACAAAAATTTACAGAATTATTTTACAACAGGGGAATTTGCAGAACTTTGTGGTGTAAATAAAAGAACCCTTTTTCACTATCATGATATCGGACTGTTTCGTCCTGCTATAACAGATGAAAAAGGCTACCGATATTATTCATACCGCCAGTTTGATGTTTTTTTAATCATATCCATACTAAAAGAATTAAATGTTCCGTTGAAAAAAGCGAAAACATATCTTGATGAAAGAACACCTGAGGGGTTAATTAATTTATCAAAGTCAAAAATTGCAGAAGTTGATAAGGAAATAGAGAAGTTAATTACAATCAAACACTTATTGGAAGAAACTATTGTCTTTACGAATAAAGGAATACACGCAGATTGCAATAGAATCATGCTTGAAGAGCAGGAAGAAGAATACATAATCCGCAGCGCTTTGCTGAAGGAAGAAAGTAATAAGGATTATATAAAATGGATGCTGGAGTTTACGAGCTTCATAAATAGCACTCAATCAAAAGATACTTCTTTTGTAGGTACAATGCTTAGCAAAGAGAATATTGCGAATAGAAATTACAACAATTATTCTTATTTTTTTGCAAAAACAAGCAAAAAACAAATAAACTCTTCAATCACTATAAAACCGAAAGGTTTGTATGCTGTTGCTTATCACCATGGAAGTTATGAAACTATGTGTAAAACTTATGATAAGCTGTTAAATTTCCTTGAAAAAAACCACTTAAGCATGGGTGAATTCGCCTATGAGGAATATCTTTTAGACGAAGTTGCTGTGAAAAGTGAAAATGATTATATTACACAAATTACAGTTACTGTTGAAAAAATGTAAGCTAAGAATTGAATAATCTCATACATACAGAATGGCAGGTGTAGTAATCACCTTCATGAGTTAAGAGCAGCTTAATATTGAAATAAAACTTACAATAAAAGAGAGTATTGCAAACTACTTTAAAGTAGTTTTGCGACACTCTCCTAAGGTTTTTTATCAAATTATTTCCCATTAAACCATTCTAGTTATTATTTAAAAAATCTAGAGCAAATTGTACATGCAATGCTGTGCCATATTTTAAGGAATCTTCATCAATCTTATATTTTTCATTATGTGCATAGTATGTACATCCCTTTTCCTCATTTTTGTGTCCAACCATTGCAAAAATTCCTTTAGCATGTTGAAAATAATATGATATATCTTCTGATCCCATTAATTTTGGTGAAGCTATGTTTTTCCCTTCTCCAAAGACTTTTTTAGAAGCATTATCTGCTATTGTTGTTAATTCTTCATCATTATAAAGACTAAGTGCACTTTGCTCTATGACTACATCAACCTTAATCTCATAAGCATCTGCAATAGCCTTTGCATGTCTTTTTATTGCTTCATGCACTACTTCTCTAACCTTAGGGTCAAAGTATCTCATTGAAATATCAATATCTGTGTATTTGCTAACGATATTTGCCTTTGTTCCTCCAACGAACTTTCCTACTGAAAGAACCACTGGCTGCTGTGGATCAACATTTTTAGTTACTATTCCCTGAAGATCTGTAACAAAAACACATGCAGGATGAATTGTATCTTTGGCAAGATGTGGAACTGAACCATGTCCTGATACTCCTTCAAACTTAACATAAATAGTATCACAGCCTGACATTCTATATCCTGGAGTAATATCTACATACCCTGTTTCTAATAAGCACATTGCATGAATACCGAAGCAAGCATCAACTCCATCCATTCCACCTGCTTCTATTATTTTTTTTGCACCTGAGAAGGTTTCCTCGCCCTCCTGGAAAAAAAGTCTAACCTCTCCTGATATCTCATCTTTCATTTCAGATAAAATTTTTGCAGCACCAAGAAGCATAGCAGCATGGGCATCATGACCACAAGCATGCATTACACCGGGATTTTTGGATTTGAATTCAACATCTGATTCCTCTTTTATAGGAAGAGCATCTATGTCTGCTCTTAAAGCTACAGTTTTCCCCGCTTTAGCACCCTTTAGTGTCGCTATTAAAGAGGTGCTTCCTGCTTTCTTATAAGGTATCCCCAATTTATCTAATTCTTTCATAATTTTTTCTTGAGTTCTAAATTCTTCTCCACTAATCTCAGGATTCTCATGTAGATCCCTTCTGAAGTTTATTATATAACTCTCAATAGATTTAGCCTTGTTTAACATATTCGACATCTAAAAACACCCTTTCTATCCTTTATAAATATTCTCACACCTAGTTTCACTAGTCAGTAATGTAAAAGTCAAAGCTATAATAGAAGAAGCAACTGGAACTATAAATGCCTTTTGATAAGCCGCGGCAGTGGATAATCCAGCTGCAGCATTTATATCAATGAATTTTCCACATATTATTGGGAGAACCGCCGCAAAAAGAAACCCGCATACATTTACTATAGACATTGACATTCCTGCAAGTTTTGGATTGCTAACCTCTTTTCCTACAGACCAGCATATGACTCCAATTGAACCTGAAATACCAATTAACACTACAAATATTAATATGAACCATTCAGGAGTTTTTGCAAAAACTAATATTACCCATGCTGCAGTTGAAATTGATGCAAGTGTTATCATAGGCAACTTTCTATTCTTGAGCATATCCGATATTTTTCCAATTAATAAACATGATATACCTCCAACCAATACAGCTATTGAAATAAGGTTAGCTGCATAAGTTTTACTCACTCCATATACAGACGTAATATACGTAACTCCAAATGTTCCACTAAATAGAAGGAAGCATCCATTTATTCCTCCATAGGCAAACGCAGGCCCCCAAATTTTTGGATTCTTAACTATACCTACTAATTGTAATAAAATACTTTGAGATTCTACCGCAGCTTGAACCTGTTGAGGATTAACCTCAGGTAATCCCTTTTCAGTAGGAGTATTTTTAACAAATATTATTACTAAGATAGCAAGTACTACTGTCGCAATACCCATAATTCCGAAAGAGCCTCTCCATCCTATAACACCAACTAATGCTATAAGCGGAGCTTGTGCAAGAAGACCTCCCATACCTCCTATAAAGCTTGTGAGACCACTCATAGAAGCGAAATCTTTAGCAGGAAACCAGTTAGCCTGAATCTTTAATATTGATAAGAATACCACAGACACTCCAAGACCAACTAAAAGCCTACTAAAATATGCCATGAATATACTAGCAGATAATGAGAATGTTATTGATCCTATAGCAGCAACTATACAACCTGTTATAACAGTCTTCTTAGGACCTAAATGGTCAGCTAAAATACCTGTAGGTATTTGCATTATAGTATATGCATAAAAGTACATAGCACCTAAGTTCGCTATTTGTGTAGCATTCATTCCAAAAGATTTCTTAAGGTCACCTACAATAACTCCAACTGAAAGCCTGTGAAAGAATACAATAATATAAATAGCTACAAGTATTCCCCAAACCACCCATCTATAGGAGCTCACTTTTGATTTATCTTCCAAAGACACATTTTTTGAAATCACTCACATCTCCTCCTTATATGAAATTAATATAATTAAGAAATTACTTATGTCTCCTCCTCATAATATAAAATTAATATAATTATCCTGAGCTCATTATGATTATTATACTTATTAATTTAAGCGTTTTCATTATACCTTAGTAATAAAAAAATCATCATATTTTTGTCCAAATAGACAAATAGATTAGTTTAATGCTGAGTTTGATATAGTTATATTCCCAGGTACAATTTAGCTTTCAATCTAGAAGCCTTACAGTTAAAAAAGGAACTATAAAAATTTTATAGTTCCTTTTGTGAATCACTCTGTCATTTGATAAATTTTTAATGCCAGTGATAATTTCAATCTAATTTCATTTTCGTTTAAATCTTCATTTAACAGCTCACAGACTTTTTTATATCTATATTTTATAGTATTATAATGTACGTACATATCCTTTGCAGAATCTTTTAGGTTCCAATCATTTTCCAAGATGCAAATCATGGTTTTTAGAAGCTCCGAATTATATTTTTCATCATGTTCTATTATTTTTCCTAGACTTGATGTATAAAACTCCTGAGCTTCTTCATTTTTATATATAGAATAAAGCAGCCTGTACACACCGAGTTCTTTGTGAAATATTGTAGCATTCTTTTTATATAATACTCTTCCTACCTTAATTGATATAATAGCTTCATTATAACTTTTATATATGCTCATTATGTCATTCGTAAATTCCCCAAAACCCACCATTACAGTAAAATCAAAATTTTTAAAAATTGCATTCCTTATTTCATCTCCAATTTTTTTCAAATAAGTATTCATTGTCTTTAAGTCCATACCATTAGGCTGTAGAATAAATACTATACTGTCACTAAATTTCCCGTAAATAGCATTTTTGAAAGAGAATTTTACGATCTCTATGGAGTTCTTAAAAATTTTTTCCCTTATAAGTTCGAGTTTAGCATTAAAATTCTTATGCTCAAGTTTTAAATATTTCTCTTTAAAGTTATCTATATCTACTACCATTACGTAGATATCTTTTGAAAGATCCCACCCATATATAGCTGCTCTCTTTTTCGCCTCGCCTTCAAATTTTATATTATTCATGATAAGATCCTGTACAAATTCATTTTTATGCCTATCTTCTATTTGCATACTGGATATTTTTTTCTGAACAGCCAGGACAATCGCTGTATTTGCATGAGTTAAAGCATTATAATCATCATTTTGCTGCTTAGATTCTTTAGCTTTTAAGTATATTATGTATCCATAAGTTTCATTATTTACTCCTATTGTGTAATAATTATAACTTTCTAAAATATCTTTAAGGTTAAAATTCTCTATATCACTTGGTATACTGTGTACATTTTTCGAAAAATACATTTTTTGAAAATGTAAATCATAATAGAGAATGTCCTCATTTAATATATCTGATAGAACATTTATTATGCTCTGTGTTTCTTCATTATTAATTACTAAATTTGTAAATGTCTTATGAATTTCCTCTGAGATTTTTAATATTTCTGATTGATGATCTATTATTTGTAATAAAACGGGGTTAATAACTTCAATAAAAGCTAGGCTTGCAGGAACCTCAACTATTGGAAACTGAATTTCATCAGCAAGGCGAACAACATCTTCAGGAAGTTTATCAAAAAACCTTTTCAGTTTTATAAATAGCGCTGAAATACCAGCTTTATGTAAATCCATTATTATATTACAAAACTTATTAATATTTATTTTAAAGATATAACCGCTGGATAATACTATTTCACCACCTTTGGTCCATGGGAATGGATCTGGCGCATCCATAACTGTTATGGACCTAGCTTTTCTATTTAATCCTTTTTCTCCAGCCAGTATTTTGAAATTGTTAAATTTAGGATTGTCAAGTATATTTCTTATTGTTATATTTTTATTCATCATTCATCCCCTCCTAACTAGCTTAAAAATAGTTATTAAATATTTGATTTTGAACTTCATTAAAAGTATTTTAACAGAAAGATGCGAAATATAGCAATACTTGCCATACTTCGCATCTTATTTATAATTCTCATCAAAAATTATACTTAAAATCTGAGAAACTGTTACCTAATTTTCATATGCTTAAATAATCTTTATCTATTGTTATAACTGCATTGTAATTTGGATACAATTTTTTTAATTTAAAATTTATATCTTTTTGTAAGTTAAGTTCTTCACTTTTTGTAAGCTTATGATCAGCACCAATTACTACATCAAAGATTAAATTCTTATTTTCTCCTTCACCTACTACTCTAAAATCGTGAAAAGATTTCACTATAGGAAGAGTTTTTAATGTCTCTGCAAGTTCTTGTCTGGCCTCTAATATTTCCTTATCATCAGTATTAATAGGGTCCATGTGAATTGCCAAATAAATATCCAGGGCGGTAGATATTTCTTTTTCTGCTCTATCTATTATTTCATGTATTTTAACTATTGGTATATTTGAAGGAATCTCAGCATGAATAGATGCAATAATTCTTCCTGGGCCATAATTATGCACAAGTAAATCATGAACTCCATTTATATATTCATAATCTAAAAGCATCTCTTGTATGCTTTCCACAAGCTCCTTTTCTGGTGCAGTACCAAGAAGAGGATCTAAAGTATCTTTTATTAAATTAAAGCCAGCATAAAGAATAACTAAAGAAACAACCATACCTATATATCCATCTATAGGCAAGGCTGTAAATCTAGAAGCTAAAAGAGCAAGTGCTACTGCTGCAGTAGAAAAAACGTCACTAATAGCCTCTACACTTGAGGCTCGAAGTGCAGAAGAATCTATCTTATTTCCTATATCTTTATAAAACCCGCCAAGCCATACCTTAAGTACTATGGATATTAGTAACAAAACAAATGGTATAAGAGAAAAACTAACAGGAGCAGGTTTTTTAATCCTATTAAAGGAGCTTTTTACAAACTCATATCCTACCATCATAACTAAAAATGCCACTATCAATCCTGAAATGTACTCAATTCTACCATGTCCAAAGGGGTGCTCTTTGTCTGCAGGCTTTCCAGATAACTTAAAGCCAAAAATAGTTACCAGTGATGATGCCACATCTGAGAGATTATTGAAGGCTTCCGCTGTAACTGCAATACTGTTTACAACAATTCCCACAGTAAACTTAATGCCAAATAGAGCCATGTTTATCAATGCTCCCATTATTCCTCCAAGGTATCCATACCTCTCTCTCACTTTTTTACTTTTAGTATCAGAGTAACCTCTTACAAACTTATTTATCAAGAAATTAGAAATCATTGATACACCTCGTTTAAAATTATTTATTATTATTAATTTTTCCAAAAACAATATTAACAATACTATGAAAAAAAGACTCATACCAAATCGGTATGAGCCTTGTAACCCTATACTTTAAATTTACTTGCTAAATCTTTAATTTTAATCATTAAATCATCGCTTAGCCACCGCTCTAACATTTACTTTAACATCATAAAAAGTGCTTCCTTGCCCCTTATCAGTCAATCGTTGTGAAGTTAGAGTATTTACTGAACGGTTGCCTGGTGTGTGTTCAAGCCACCATACTCCTTCAGTAACAACAACGCCTATTGGTATTTTATCTGTAATTTTAAGCCTAAAGGTCACCTCTCCACGATCATTGTAAGCAATAACCATCTGTTCATCTTTAAAACTCATTTTAGCCGCATCATCAGGATTCATCTGTAATAGCATTCTATTTGTTTTCGTTAGTTCCTCTCTCTCATTAAAGGATGAATTCAATAATCGAGCGTCAGGAGCGTTGATCAACCAGAACTCCGCCTTATCTCCATGAGGCTTAAAATACTTTGGTAAAGGCTCATCTTCCTTAGAATTTAAAATCTCAATTTTCCCTGAAGAGGTTTTAAACTGAGTCTTATAATTATCAGGCATTGGTAATTCTAATGGTCGCCCTTCAAGCAGTGTTTCAATCTTAGTACTTGCCAGCCATGAAGATGGTTTAGCTAAAATACTATCAATTAAATCATCAGCAGATTGATTGAAGAAAGGCTTATTTATACCCATTGCCTCTGCTAACAAGCAAAATACTTCCCAGTTGGATTTTGCCTGTCCTACTGGCGGAATCGCTGCGTAAGCTCGCTGTATCGTATAATGTCCATAAGCACGGTACAAGTCGCTATGTTCAAGTGAAGTGGTTGCCGGCAATACTATATCAGCATATTTTGCTGTATCAGTCATAAAACGTTCATGAACTATAGTAAAAAGATCTTCTCTAGCCAATCCCTGCAACACCATATTCTGATCAGGAGCTATTGCCGCTGGATTAGAATGATACACATATAAACTCATTATAGGTGGATCCTTAACTTCATTAAGTGCATTGCCTAATTTATTCATGTTTATAATTCTTGTTGTTTTTTCTTGAAAGTCTTCATGAGTTACTAGGCTTGTATCATATGCATCTCCAGTAGTTGTACCGGTAAGCAGACCACCTCCTGGTTTTCCCCAGGCTCCAACTAGCGCAGGTAGACAAGTAATTATACGCACAGTCATTGCGCCATTTCCATAACGGGATAGGCCGCTTCCAAGTCTAATAAATGGTCCTTGAGCTTTAGCATACTGCATTGCCATATTTTCAATTATATCAGCATCAATTCCCGTTATCTCACTTACTACCTGTGGTGAATAATTTGGTAGAACCTCTAATTTAAGTTCATCATACCCTTGTACATGTTCCTTGATAAATTCTTCATCAACTAAGTTTTCTTTAGCTATTACATGCATCAATCCAAGAGCTAAAGCACCGTCAGTACCTGGTTTAACTATAAAAACCTCATCAGCAATCTTAGCTGTGGAATTTTTATAGGTATCGATTAACCATACCTTTGCCCCTTGTTTTCTAGCCTCATTGATGTCATGTATAAGGTGAATATTGGTTGCCACTGCATGAATTCCCCACAAAATAACTAAGTCACTTTTCTGAATTTCTTTAGGATGAGGTCCCATTGTTTTCCCCATTGCTGCGTTCCAACCATATTCTTTTGCTGGTGAGCAAATAGTACGTTCAAGCCTTGATGCACCTAAATTATAAAAAAACGGATGTCCAGAATTACGCTGAACAAGACCCATTGTTCCAGCATAGGAATATGGCAGTATTGCTTCTGCCCCATGCTTTGTAATAATTTCATTCCACTTTGTCTTTATATGTTCAATAGCCTCAGTCCAGGAAATAGGCTCAAAATTACCGCTACCCTTAGGACCAGTTCTTCGCAATGGCGTTAAGATTCGCTTTGAAGAATGAACTGTTTTTTCATAATGAGCCATTTTCGGACAAAGACTTCCTCGTGTAAAAGTATGCTCCGGATCCCCCTGTACTTTCACAGCTTTTCCACCGTCTACATGAATAAGCAAGCCACAGGTGTCAGGGCAATCATAGGGACAAACTGAACGTAAAACTTCCATGAATTATTCCTCCTTCTTATATCATATTTATGTTCTAATTTTTCATTTAGATATCTATATAACCTCTTTTAAAGTTGAAATCACATCTGCTACTAACCTTGGGCAGAATGTAGTAAGTAATTGTTTTTCCATAATCTTTTCCATGTCTTCAGGAACGCTGATGTCATATCCTAAAAGCTCCTTACAGATAACAGAATCATATTTTTCTAAAAATTTCCATTTAAATTCCATTAGTTTTGCAATATTTTCATTTTTTACTTCTGGGGTATTAGGTATACTGTGTCCATACTTTAATCCAATTGCCATAAGCGCTCCAGTTATAGCTCCACAAGTGCTTCCACAAAACATACCACCACCAAAACAGGCAGAAATCTTTTTTGCAGTAACATCATCTATTCCTAGTTCATCTGATACACTGCTTAGAACCACCTGAGAACAGTCAAATCCTTCTGAAAAAGCATTTAATATTTTTTGTTCATCCATTTCTTTTTCCTCCTCATTTGTCTTTGATTTCCTTTAAGTTTCACTTTATTATAACATGAATGATTGCTGCACAAAATTAAAGTATATTTAATTAGTATAAAATATAAAATATTTGAATTAATAACTTTAAATTTATTAATTCTTTTTATTTGACACAGCCTAAAAGGTGATATACAATAACTTAGATTATCAGTTTACAATTAATGTTATAGAATTATTGGATATTTTATGTACATTAAGAGGAGGAATATAAATGAATACTTACTACAATCCAGAAGACTTATCAAAGTTCGGTACAATAGGAGAAGATGCTCCTAACTTGTGGAAAAAATTTATGGAGTATTATGGAGCAGTATTTGAAGAAGGCGCATTGACAGCTCGTGAAAAAGCTATTGTTGCTTTGGCAGTAGCACATGCAGTGCAGTGTCCTTATTGCATTGATTCTTATACACAAGGTTGTTTGGAAAAAGGCGTAAACCAGGAACAAATGGTGGAAGCAATCCATGTAGCAGCTGCAATCCGCGGAGGCGCCACTTTAGTTCACGGTGTTCAAATGAAAAATGTAGCAAACAAGTTAGAGCTTTAGGTGGAGACTGCTATGAATAATGAAAATTATCTAGAAGAATTAAAATGTATTCCTAAATTTGTTACTAGAATAGAAAATGAAGACTTTTGCAAAACAAATAAATCATTGACAACAATGCAAATCAATGTTGGAAAGGTTTGCAACTTGGCCTGTAAGCACTGCCATGTTGAGGCAGGCCCGAATCGTACAGAGAGTATGCCCTTGGAAACGATGAAAGCTTGTTTACAAGTATTTAAAGAAAATAACTTCTCAGTTTTAGATATTACAGGCGGAGCACCTGAGATGAATCCTCATTTTGAGTGGCTCATTGAAGAGGCCTCATCTATGGGATGTAAAGTAATTGTACGCTCCAACTTAGTTGTATTACACGAAAAAGAGTACAAGCATTTACCAGAATTTTATGCAAAACATAAGGTGGAGGTTGTCTGTTCTCTCCCCTATTACAGTGCTAAGGACACAAATAGACAGCGGGGCGAAGGCGTATTTGAAAAGAGTATTTCCATGCTGCAGGAATTAAATAGTTTAGGATATGGTAAAGAACAACATCTTGTTTTAAACCTTGTCTACAATCCAGGTGGTGCCTTCTTGCCTCCGTCTCAAGAAGCAATGGAGGTAGAATATAAACGCAAACTACAGGAGCAGCATGGCATTGTATTCAATCATTTATTTACAATTACAAACAACCCTGTAGGCCGCTTTGGATTATTTCTCAAAAGAAGTAACAACTTAGAAGGGTATATGCAAAGACTTTCTAATAGCTTTAATGCTTCAACAGTGGAGAACATGATGTGTAGAAATCAACTCTCTGTTGCTTGGGATGGAAAACTTTACGATTGTGATTTCAATCAAACATTAGCCTGGACTGTGAAGGGATCAAGCCATATTAGCATGTTAAGGGGTACTCCAATTAAAAAACGTACAATGTGTTTAGGAAACCATTGTTATGCCTGTACTTCAGGCGGCGGATCAAGCTGCGGTGGAGCAACAGAATAATAATAGCTAACTTAAATAAAAATGAGGCTGTTGCATTAAGAAATTTACATACAATATATTGTAGTATTTATTCTTAGTGCAACAGCCCCTATTTGTACTTAGTAAATATAACTTTACATATCTTCCGGTTCTGTTACATTAAAACCCCATTTATATCTTTTTAACAAATTCAGATTTTAATTGCATAGCTCCAAAACCATCAATTTTGCAATCAATATTATGATCTCCATCAACTAAACGTATATTTTTCACTTTTGTACCTATTTTTATGGATGATGAACTTCCTTTTACCTTAAGATCCTTAATTACTGCTACAGTGTCACCATCCTTTAAGATATTTCCATTAGCATCTTTAACAATCTTTTCATCTTCATTATTTTCAGCCAATGATTCTAAAGTCCACTCGTAAGCACATTCTGGGCAAACAAAAAGACCTCTATCTTCGTAAGTGTATTCTGAGTTACATTTTGGGCAATTTGGCAAATTAGTCATAAATTCACTCCTTCATTTGTTATAGACTTATATATCCTATCATAGTCTTCTCCTATTGACAACTTTTCCTTCAAATGTTTTCAACAAAGCAATAAAACTACTAACATATTATATCGTCTCTTCTCTAAAAGGATTGACTAATTTAAGCATGTTCTATTTGAATAACAATAAAATCAGTGATATAAGCGTATTAAAAGAATTAACTAATTTAACTAATCTTGACTTGAGTAATAATAAAATTAGTGATATAAGTGCACTAAAGAAATTAACTCATCTAAATTCTCTTAATTTAAACGGAAATCCAATTAGTAATGCTGATAAAGAAGCATTAAAAAAAGAATTACTTAACTGTATTATTACCTTTGAATAAATTTTATAAATATGAATCAAAGGAGCAGATTTTCTTATCTGCTCCTTAATTACAAAGTATCTTTTCTATTTTATGTATTATTTCTTTTCCATTTCAAGAAGCTGATTTACAGTCTTAAATGTATATCCTTTCTTTTTCAAGCCTTCTATTATGCCTTTTATAGAGTTAATAGTTATGTCCTTTTCATCGTACATAGGATGCAAAAGTATTATTGAGCCCGGCCTAGCATTATCAATAACATATTTTACAATTTTATTAGAGTCTGAATTAATTTCCGGATATGAATTAGGCTCTAAATCCCATAAAATAGTCTTTCGATTATTTTGTTCTAGGTAATATGGAAGTAAAATAAGTTTTTTACCGTTTGGTGGCCTAAACTGTATAGCATCCTTATATCCTATCTTTCTAATTAATCTGTCAGTATCCTCAATTTCTTTTTTAATATATGATGGTGACTTAAAAACCATACGATTATGAGAATATGTATGATTGCCTATTTCTTGACCTGATAATACTAATTTTTTTGCTTCATCAGGATATTTATCTATTTCACTTCCAATTAGGAAAAAGGTAGCCTTTACATTTTCCTCATTAAGAATAGATAAAATTTTATCCACTTTTTTTGATGGACCATCATCAAAGGTTAATGCCACTACTTTTTCTTTAGTATTAACTCTACTGACTATTCCTCCAAAAAACTGAAAGTTTCTTGAACTCATAATTTTATAAATGCCAAAACTAGCTAAAAAAAACACTATAAATATACATAATAATAACAGAATTCGCTTCTTCACTACTTGTCCTCTCTAAAATATCTCATAAGTTAAGATACTCTTTCTTTACAATACTCGAATTTTCTTGCCTTCATTAAAAATAAAGAATAATTGATTTCTTGACCATTTATAATTTTTTTACCATAAAAAAAAGTATTTGATTCTATATCCTTAAAACCACAACCAATTAAAATACTTTTCAAATCATCTTGATTAAAACCATTATGTCCATCGTACTCTGGATAATTTTTATGAAATCTGCCATCTTCTTCATTTAAATCAACTATACACAAGTATCCGTCTTCATTAAGTAATTCGTAAAAACTTTTTATTATAGCCTTAGTATCGTGAATATGATGAAGAACCATGGAATTATAGATAACATCAAATTTCATGGATAATAAATTTCCCTTGGAAATGTCTAAGCAATAAGGTATCATATTATTTACTTCATATTTGTCAATTTTAGATTTAAGTACATCTATCATTCCTTCTGATGAATCAACAAGAGTAATGTTTTTAAACTTATTATAGAGGTTAAAGCTTACAAGACCAGTTCCACACCCAAACTCCATGGCAGAATAATTTTTGCTATTATCAATTGAATTGATTATTTCATTAGAAATTATTTTTGCTCTATTAATTCTTTCATCAGTATCCCAGTTTCTAGCATAATTATCAAAACTCATTGTAATAATCCCCCTAACCTCGCTTTTTTATCATTTTAAATTTAAATATTAAAATATTTTTTAATATTATTTTTCTTGGTTATGAATAATCCTTACCAAGTTATCTTTATGCCTAATTACCATTAAAACACAAGCTATCGTAGTAGAAACTACTAGTGAAATTGGTAATTTCATAATAATACACACTATCGGTATTGTTAGTCCTGTTGCAATGGATCTAACAGAAACTACGCTTGTAAATAAACGTAATATAAAATGAACTGCAACTCCGGCTAATATTGGAATTGGTACAAATAAAAAAAATGCACCAAGCGTTGTATTTACGCCCTTCCCTCCCTTAAAAGAAAGAAATGGAGTATAGTCATGTCCTAAAACCACAGCTATTGCAATAATAGAAATATAGGTATTCGTTAACATTGGCAATTTTATAGTCCGCGCCAAATATATACCTATAGCCACCGGAATCATACCCTTTAAGATATCTATTATCTGAGTAATAATGGATATCTTAGTACCTGCAATTCTTTTCACATTTGTTGAACCTATATTCCCACTACCTTTAGTTCTAATATCAATTCCACAAAACTTTTTAGTAATTAAGTATCCTGTTGGTATTGAACCACATAAAAAAGAAATTATAATTGTTATTGTAATAATCATTTACTTCACCCTAAATTTATTTTATTATAGTATTTAATTGCCTTCTCTAAATGATTATATTTAAAATCAGGCCATAAATCTTTAGTAACCCATAGCTCTGCTTTTGCAGACTGCCATAACAGAAAATTGCTGATTCTCATCTCTCCACTTGTTCTAATAATTAAGTCCACATCAGGTAAGTTTGAAGTAAACATATAGCTGCTTATTAAGTCCTCATTTATTTTATCAATGTTAAGCTTCTTTCTATCTATATCATGTATTATTTTTTTTGCAGCATTTGCTATTTCTGAGTGGCCTCCATAATTCAATGCAATGGTAAGTATCATACCAGAGTTGATTTCTGTTGATTTTTCTGTTTTTTTAATTTCTTGTATTAATTCAGAAGGAAGATTATCTGTAATGCCAATATGCCTTACTCTAATATTTGATCCCACTCTATGTCGTAATTTTATAAAGAATTCCTCAAAGAGCTTCATTAAAAAGTTTACTTCTTCATTAGAGCGACTCCAATTTTCAGTTGAAAAGACATAGAATGTAAGTACTTCAACACCTAATTCAGAACAAGCTTTAGTAATATCCTCAATTGGTTTTGTACCAGCTTTATGACCAAAAGTTCGAGGAAGTCCCTTCTTTCTAGCCCATCTACCATTTCCATCACAAACTATAGCAATATGTTTTGGTATTTTAACGTTGTTATCATTTAATAGGCTTTTATTTAAATAACTCATTTTATATTTCCTTTCAACTAACGTTCAATCCCTACTATTACATAACACTATATTAATCTAGAGAATTGAAGTATAAAGAATTTCATTATGTAATGAACTATTATAATGTTCCATGAATTAGATTATAATTTTCCATATGAATTTTTCTCATATGTTCGGTTTCAAATTCAACTTTATTCCCATTTTTTAAGTCATTTAAGTAGTCTATCGCTTGATAAATATCTTCTTCAGTTAAATTCAATGTATGACTAGCTGTAATTTTTTTAGGTTTATAATCTAAATATTTCTTAAGTGTTTTTATATATGTCCCAATATCATTGCTCTCAACATGTATAATTGGATTTTCCAAGTTATCGCCAACATACAATATTTTTTCATCATGATCAAATATTGAAATACTATCAACAGTATGCCCCGGGCTATAAAATATTTCTATGCCTTCATTATTAAAATTAATATTTTCTTTAAAGGTAACGCTAGGTAAATATTTTTCAACATTGCCTAATATATATTTTTCATTTTTCTTTAATTGCTCTTCCCAGTATTTATCTAATAATTCTCTACATTGTTCATGACCAATTATTATATTTTCCTTAAAGCTAGAGTTTCCCCATACGTGATCCCAATGAAAATGCGTATTTATAATAATGACTTCCTTGTTATTACATTTACGTTTAATTATTTCTTTTATTGGCATCATACTATCTGAACCGCAAAAAGTATCAATTAAAAATATCTTTGAATTTTTTTCAATTAAGAAAACATTAGTAGTATAAATTTCTAAATCATTATAAATGAATGCATCACAATTTTCACTTATTTTTATATTTTCCATACTAACCCAAACCTCCACAATAATCTTAACTATATATCTTATATTAATATTCAGCTACCTTATAGAACTACCATGCTTTGCTAACTGTCGTTTTTCTACAGATTATACTAATTAATTATAATTTTAACACAAAATTCCTATATGTAAAACAAATTAAGCCAGAGTTTTAATTCATGTCAACTAAAACTTTGGCTTCAGATTGTACTCTTTTCGATACTCTTTCATATTTTTAATATCCATTATTTACCTCCTGCTACATAAATCACTTCTCTAACTCCAAAATCCTTTAATTTTGTATCAGAATGACAGGTATGAGATTATACCAATAGATTTTTACTCTTAACAATATCTTTTTCTATATTAAAGACTTCCAACCACTTAAATCAGTACATCTATAACTCCACCAACACTACCAATTCCCATATATGCTCTGATAGTGTCTAAAATTTTGTGTCTCCAAGACAGAGCCTAATATTAAAGCTGTACAAAGTACTAGTACATATTTTACCTTAATCACAAGATGCATTGAAAATTTTTTGATAATTTTTTCCCCATTCACACATGGAATTTAAAATAGGTTTCATACTTTCACCGAGTTTAGTAAGTCCATATTCAACTTTTGGTGGCACCTCTGGATAAACTTTTCTATAAATTATACCATCTCTTTCTAATTCTCTTAATTGAAGTGTTAGAGTCTTTTGAGTAATATTTTTTAGTAATCTTTGTAATTCGTTAAATCTAATTACTCCTCTTGTTAGATGCCAAAGAATTGATATTTTCCATTTACCACTTAATATATTTATAGTTACATCCATAGGACATTCTTGTATTAAACTTTCTGATTTTGCCATTCTTAATTCTCCTTAAAATTTTTAAGTATTAACTTTATAGTATCATTTACTACACTCCATTTCAAATTTGTGCGTACTTTAAATGCATTTTTGTTAGTGATATGCTTTTAAACAGAATAAAAAGAATTACTAATTCGAGAAAGGATGTTTTATATGATAATTGATAGCCATGCTCATGTAATACTACCAACAGAAAAACAATTATTGATGATGGAGGAAGCTGGAGTAGATAAAACTATATTATTTTCTACAACACCTCATCCTGAAAAAGCTCATGATTTAAAGTCACTAGAAAAAGAACTATCCATATTAAATAATGTACTAGCAAGTAACACTTCACTGGATGAGAGAATTAAAAACATCAAAAATACCACAGCAGAATTAAAAAAAGTTATAGATAGCAATCCATCAAAATTTATTGGTTTTGGATTAGTACCATTATCTTTAACATATAATGAAACAGCGGATTGGATAAATGATAATGTAATTAAAAATAATTTTTGCGGTTTAGGAGAATTCTCACCAGCTTCTGGCCAAGTAAAATATTTAGAAGTAGTCTTTCGAGCTTCCAATGAGTTAGGACGTTTGCCTATATGGGTCCATACTTTTCATCCTTTAAATTTTGATGACATTAAAAAGCTTATACAATTATCTAATAGATATCCTAAAGTCCCATTAATACTAGGTCATATGGGAGGCATACACTGGCTTGATGTTATAAAACTTGCTAAAGAAAATTGTAATATTTATTTAGATTTATCAGCTACCTATACAATTTTAGCTCCTAAAATAGCAATTAAAGAATTACCTGAACGTACATTATTTAGCTCAGATGCCCCTTATGGTAATCCTCTACTATTCAAAAAAATGATTGAAACAATTAGTCCAGATAAAAAAGTATCTAAACAAGTACTGGGTGAAAACATAATAAAATTACTAAAATTATAATACGTCATTTCTATAGTATTTTCTTAACATTTAAGCGCTTCCAATATGCCAGAGTCTTAGACTCTGGCATATTGTTAACCTTCAATTAACTCTCCATGGCTTTTGCTAACACAACGAGCTTTTTTATTGTTTTCCAGTTACGCACAGTCGCCGGAACATCCAGCTTATGAAGATTGTTAGCAAGCTTGGATTTTCGAATACTATGACGGAATAAAAGAAAGACCTCCCGCCCTTTGATTTGACACTCCTCATTTTCACTTTTATATGCCATTAAGTGTTCTATCTTTTCTTGTGAAGGGGTATGGGGCAGCAAGGCGACATATAGACTTTCTCCTTCCGCCGATGATTCTGCTTCTAATATTGCATCCTCCGAAAAGGGACAGTTTTCGATAATTTGTTCTAGCTCCGCAGCAGTTCTCAAAATAACTACGACTGAAAATCCAAAAGTTACTTCAATCTCATGTTCAATTTTCTTACGCAGAAGTTCCTCATCTTCATCTGATTTGAATAGAACATTACCGCTTTGAATATATGTTTTCACCTCACAAAATCCCATCGCTTCAAACATTTGTTTCAAGTCAGCCATTTTAATTATATTTTTTCCACCTACATTAATACCTCGTAGCAGTGCAATATAAATAGTCACAATGTAACCTCTCCTTTTAATATAAATTCTGCAGCAACAATCTACTTCGATATATAAGAATTGAATAAATAATTAATTATCTCTAGTAGTCAATTTTATCCCAGTTACTTAGATTAATATTCGATTTCTCAAGCATTTCCGTAAATGTATTGGCAACATAATATATAAAATCTGGGTCATGTATATACGAAATGATTTGTCCTTCCTTTCCTCTATCTGTTGGATCATAATCAAGTAGTAAATTTAAGCTTCCACCTGCTAAAGCTGCAAATGGTATCCAGTTCCTATTTTTTAAATATGGTTTAATACGGCAATCTAATTCGGATATTTCTTCCTCGTCATAATAATCACTCATCAACTCATCATCATCATAAAAACCGTCTTTTTCTTCTATTATTTCTTCAATAGAAAACAAATAAAATGGCTCTATATGTTCACATTCACAGTTTGGATACAATATATGAAAGTGATATCCACTTCCATTTTTATATTTATAAAATTCCCGAAAGTCTTTTGGTAATTTGATATTATATCTTTTTTCAAGTGCATTTAACTCTTCTTCAGAAGCTCCATTAATTTTTTGGTATTTTTCATATTCCTCTGTTCTTTCTTCTGATACTTTTTCACTCAAAAGTTTCTCTAAAATATCTATTTGTTTTGCTACCATTATAAACGCTCCCCTATATGATCAGTTTTACTCTTTTCATAATCTTGCTAAAATAAAGTCTTAATTGCCCTTTCTCTAAAAGAAGCAACTTCAAATAAATATATATCTGATTGGTTTATAGCTAAGTTATTTATTGTTGTCATAGTTACCTTATACTATAGATTGTAACATATCAAGGTAATAAAGTGGTAAGATAATGGCAACGACATTAAAAGAGAATGGCCTGTATACCTAAAACCCTGGAAAAATTAAATATATCAATATCAAAACACTCAATTTTTAGTATTTTAAAATAAATAAGCACTTAGATTTCTCCAAGCGCTTATTTTCTATATAATAAGGGGGACTCATTATATATTAAAATTATTATTTTTTTCCCCTAAGTTTTTATCACCTAGGACAATTATTATTATAAATACCAATTGTTACAACATTGTGTCATTACTGTTAAATAATCATATACTTTTTTAATAACTTGTAAAATAATAAGCATCAGTTTTTACCTCAGTGCTTGGTCAATGAACGATTTTCATCATACTTTTTATACAATAATTCTTTTTTCATATCCATCTTAGTCACTTCTCAAATTTTATTCATAAGATAATTTAACTATTGAAATGAAAAGTATAGGCAATGTTTTTTGATAATTTAATGGTCAGGTATTTAAAAACAAAAATGCAAATGCAATAATTTAACAAGTATGTTATGATTATCATATTAGTTATATACTAAAAATTAAGTTAAAGAGGTGAAAATATGAGTTTCAATAATATAATTGGGAGCGGAAAATCTTATACTTCCCCTATAATGTCAGAATATCAACGTAAGAGTAAAGATACAGAGGAGTCAAAGAAAAAGAAGCAGATTATATCTGAAAAAGAAGGAAAATACTATAATACATATGTTGTGGATGAAAAAGGACAAAAAGTTTTAATAAATAAAGTTTCTATAGAGCAAATAGAAAAACAAAAAAACTCTCAAAATTCAATTGGATCTGATGAAGCAGTAAAAAACTATTCCACAACTTCTAAGTGCATCCCAAAAATGCATATGGAAGCTGTTCATAGAAAAAATATACAAGAAGTAATGGATATCCTAAGAGGCAATATAGGGATTCATAGTAACTCAAAAAATCTTTTGGTTAGTAATCTATAAATAAAGGTATATTTTTCTTTTAGTATTGTAACTATTAAATCAAATAATTATTTAAAACACCGTATTATTTAATAATACGGTGTTTCAGAAATCATTTAATTTTAATATTTGCGAAAATCAATAAGGTTAATGTAAGCTTGAAAAATAGCATATATATCTAGCGAATATCAGTTTTTCTCTTTCTGTCGTTACTTTTATTCAATTTAGGAAGAGTAATCTTTAAAACACCATGTTCAAATGAAGCATCTATCTTGCTTTCATCAACAAATCTATCTTAAAATCATCGCAAAAATTGGAATTGTAGCAACGGATATTACAGTTGAAAGCAAAACTCCTTTTGTAGCAAAACCTACATCAGCATTGTACTGTTGTGAAAAAATTGTTGTACATGCGGCCACTGGCATTGCAAAACTTATAATTAGTACCTTTGCTAGAAGGGACGTATCATCAAAAATAAATCGCATAATTAGTAAGGCTATGATTGGTATTATCAACAGCTTTACAAAGGACATAACATATATGGACCCATTTCCTAGAAGCTCTTTAAACTTCAATTCTCCTATTTGAATTCCAATGACAAACATTGTAAGAGGCGTTGTTGCTGCTCCGATAATATTTACGGAATGTCCCAAAAATCCAGGTAATTGAAAATTGCATAGAAACATTACATATCCAATTATAACGCCGATCATTCCTGGGGTTAAAAATTCTTTAAAACTTATTTTTGTTTTAATCCCTGCTGAAAGTTGAATAAGCATAATACCTACAGTAAACAGCATAATGTCATTTACCATCTCTATAATAGAGGCATAGAACACTGCTTCTTTTCCATACAATGCATTAATCACAGGAATTCCCATAAACCCAGTGTTGGCAAATACCAACATAAATGCAAAGATACCTCCTTGTTCCCGCTTAATTTTCAGCATTTTTACAAGAAGAAAACCTACTACAAAAGCAATTGCAAAAACCAGCAAAACAACCACAAATATGTACTGACTTCTCTTAAATATTTCCTGAGAAAATTTCACCTGCATTGCATCAATAACTAGGCAAGGCCAAGTCAAATTTACTACTACTGTAGAAATACCCTTTGATTGATTGGTATCAATTAATCCTTTCTTTCGAAAAATGATTCCAGGAATTATCATAATAAAAATCATGCATAAAGAATTAATAATCTCCATGATTGCCATATTGTTTTCCCCCTAAGACAAAGTAATGCCACGAAACATAATCATGCCCTTCTAAAACAACATCTTGAACTTGCCTTACTGTTATTAATTTAAAATTTGAAAGTAGTTCTTTTATTAATGCATCATCAGCGTAAAAATGAGGAATATTATTTTCAGCCCCATCTTCAACCTTTATTACAGTGTTATCATCAAGTTTTGGATAACCGGAATCTTTAAAACTCCATGAGTTTTTAGAGCAAAAGGTAATATAAAATTCACCACCAGCTTTTAACACACGTTTTAACTCTGATAAAATTTTAATGATACCTTTGCTATCAGTGTGGGATATGACGTGGTATGCTAATATACAGTCAAATGAGTTATCCTTAAAGGGCAAATTCATCATATCGCAAATATTAACGTTAATATTTAAATTTTCTTTCTCAGCCCATTTACCTAGACCATCTACTGCTACTTCAGAAAGATCAACAGAATTTACATTAAATCCAGCCTTTGCAAATTGAATAGAATGTCTTCCTCTTCCACAGCCTAAGTCTAAAAATTCATATAAACCTTTTTCTCTCCAACGATTTATTAGATAATAAGATTCTTCACATGGAGTAAACCATATTTTATCTGTATTCTTATCCCAATCCCAAGCCTTTGAAATTTTCTCCACTATTTTATCTCCAATCTAAAAATTTATAAATCTAATTCTGATATTAACCTGTTCTTAAAACTCTCTGAGCACTATCATATTTTTCTTTGATTATTACTTTTGCTTCACAACTTAACTTGTTCCAGCTTCTCTCTATCTTCTTTCTAACCCACTCTTTGCCATCATCTATATTCATTTGATGATTACAGTAAGCTAGGTAAAGTAATGATGGTATTTGATCTATATGTGCCATTGCATCTGCATCAGCAATACAAATTGCCTCTTTTGATGTCTTTTCTATTTTCATACTTCCTCTGTGGGAAATAATACATTCTTTCACTTTTTCTATTTTCTCTTCACAATAACTTAATTCTCTTAGGATTCTTTCAGCTTCTGTTGAACCATGTATGTGATGTTGTTCTTGTAAATCTTTATTCTTTATGCCTGCATAATCATGTAATAAAGCTGCTATTTCCACCACTTCGACATCTGCTCCTATTTTTTTTTGCTAACATCTTTGAATACTTTACAACACTTAAAATATGATGTGTCCATATGCCATATCCAAAAATATTATTTTTACTCTTACATTTTTCTTCAACTTCTTTTTCAATTGTTCTAATAATATCCATTATATATCTCCTTGCATCAAAACTATGTAGTATTATTTATATAAAATATATCTCAAAGTCCTGCTCTAAAATTATAAATTTGCATAATGTTTTGTGCCCAAGACATTATTAGCGTTAGTCTTCCTTATAGATCTAATACTAAATCGATTTTATTCATTTTTTCATCCTTTACTTCTGGCTTAGTATCACAATACCATTTATATGACAATTGTAATCCTTCAAATAAATCAATTTGTGGCATATATAATCCATCTTTTTCAGCTTTTTTGTGTCTAGTAGGTACGTAACATTTCTAAAAGGAAAATATTCTCTCACGCTTATATTTGCTTTTTCACTATTCACTTCTTTTATATTTACTTTTTTGTTCACTACTCTCATAGTCATTTCAACTAATAGTTTCCACGTTATTATTTCGGAATTAGTTACATTATACGCTTGTCCTGCTGTTTGATCTGTATGTATAGTACTCTCAAATACTTTGACCAAATCGTCTATATATACAAATTGTGTCTCGTTGTTTCCACCCGGTATTGGAATGTCTAATCCTTGGGTTACTCTATCAAACAAGTAGGCTTCTCTATATAAATTATTATCTTCTCCATATATGTAGGTTGGTCTAAATATAGTTACAGGAAATTTTTCAGTTTCCCATAAATTAAGTAAATAGTCTTCAGCTTTCTTTTTATCTAATCCATAATTTCCCCAATTTTCGTTTTCACCCTGTGTAAATTCTTCTGTAATCATCTTATCTGAAGGTTTATACACTGCACCTGAACTGCAAAATATATATCTTTTTAAACTTTCTTTGTTTAAAACCTTAATTAATTTTTGTACATCCTCCTTTACATATGCTGAGATGTCAAAAATATAGTCATAGACTTCATTTGAAATATTAACTTTTAGATCTTCAATTGATTTTCTATCTCCTTTTAAATGGTTCCTAATTCCATCATATTTAACAGGCTTAATTCCTCTTGTAAATATATCTACAACATAATCCTTAGATATCAAATATTTTACCAATGAACTGCTTACAAATTCAGTTCCTCCCATAACTAATATTTTCATACTTTACGCTCCTTTATTATTTAATAAAAGATTACACTTTTTTAGTAATGCATCTTTAATTGCTTTACTTAAATCATCCATTCTTAATTCCCCCATTTTGTTTAATAACTAACAAAATACGAACAATTCCAGCTAAAGTTTATGTGTTTTCAATATTGTTTTTATCTAAAAACTTCAAAATTATTTCATTTAATAATTCAGGCTTTTCACCAATTAAATGTGGCCCATGTCCACAACCTTCGATAACTCTCACTCTAGAATCAGACACCCCTTCACAAAGTTTTAGAAGGTGCTCTTCTTTTATTGAATTATCTTTTTCCCCGGAAATAAACATACTTGGTGCTTCAATTTTTCTGAGATCTTCAATAGTAAGATTAGGGTATGTCCTCCAATTATTGATACTTGTCTTTACCATTGACCTCCACTCACCTAAGTGTGCTTCATAATGGTTCTGCTTAAGTAATTCAATATAGTTTTCATCCTCTTCGTTTAGTAGAACATGATATTCGCAATTATCTGCATTACTTTTTATACCATCTGTTACGCAACTTGCTGTTCCTATGGTAATAAGAGACTTAATTCGTTTAGGGTATCTAATTGCAATATATAAAGCAACCCCTCCACCCATACTAAATCCTACTAAATTTACTTTATTGATATTTAATCTCTCAATAAATTCCATTGTTTCATCAGCTAGCTGAGGTATTGTCCAATCTAAATTGTTACTTTTAGTTCTACCATGACCCCTTAAATCTGGAAAAATGCAGCGATATCTTGATTGTAATGCTGCAAATTGAGCTGAAAATGCTATAATACCTCTTGAAAAAGCATTATGTAAAAATACAATTGGTTCTCCTACTCCAATCTCCTCATAATAAAGATTGGCATTTGATATTTCAAAGTATGGCATTTTGTTGTCCTCCTTTAACTCACTGTCTCCTAACGTGACATGTTGCCGACGTTTTTGGGCCTTAAATTGTACCATTATATATATTACTTTGACATTTTATTCTCGGAAATTGTCTCAAAAATTCGAGAGTAGACATCTTTAACATTTGCTTGATTTTCAATGTCATTATATAAACCATAACTCCAATACTTCACATTATTACCATTACATATTATACCTGTTGCATATGTTTTGTCAGACATCTTAGGTGCCTTCTCGTATGAGAGGTCTTCCTGTATAAATGGAATATAACTCTTCTCAGTCTGGATAAATAAGAATGGGATTTTAGATTTTTTATAAATAGATGCATATTTTCCTTGTGCAGCTTCAGATAAGTTGTCTTTAGTAATAAAAATTGCATCATATCGAGAGTCAAATTTCTCTTTTTCTAAATCAGGAAATTGTATTTTGACAAACTTCACTTGTTTTTCTCGTATTTCAGGCGCCTCACCAATAATTCCAATATTTAAAGCTCTACCACCATAAGAATTTGTTTTTATAGATTGCGGTTGTAATTTATTACAAGCTGTAAGTACGCTAAGTATTATAACCAATAAAAAATAACCTCGAATTCTCTTCATGCTTAAAATTCCCTCCTTAATTTATTGACAAATTCATGGTTGCATTATTTATGTACTTAATTTACTTTCAATAATTATTTAAAATAATTTCACCCAAATCAATAATATTTAATCATTTCAACTTATCTTACAGTTATTCAAATACCGTAAATTTATAATTAATGAACTTATAATAAACTTGCATCATATCATTAATGCTATTTTAAAATTTCTTTTAATATACTATTTGACTCCTTTTTAATAAACCATGTTTTATTCTCTTTCATTAAAACCCCTTGTACATTAATGTCCTTATCTATCCACAGCATGTATTCTTCGCTTGATTTATCTGTAAAATAAATCTTTACAGAATAATCCTGTGGTCTTATATCAATCTTGGCATTAATTTCTTCTCTATTATTTAGAGCGTTTATAAATTTAGTTATAGTATCTTTATCTGAAAGAGTCCATACTTTATTATTAGAGTGCTGAATTATTTCAATGGAGTTAATTTCCTTCTCTTTGCTTTTATTATTACTACATCCAATCAGTAAAGAACATGAAACCATAAATATAACTATTATTGGTAGTAAGGTCTTTTTTAATGCCAACTTTACATTGCTATGTTGAT
Organism: Clostridium sp. OS1-26; assembly: GCF_030915445.1. Lineage (GTDB taxonomy): Bacteria > Bacillota > Clostridia > Clostridiales > Clostridiaceae > Clostridium_AM. The sequence continues at coordinate 3,410,865 of NZ_CP133264.1, read as the reverse complement.
TCATCTTCCCCCTCCAACTAAAACAGTTTTAGCGAATTGAAACTTACTTCCAGTTGCTATTCCTCTAAATAATGGTAATTAATTATAATTTTAACACAATATTTCTCTATATAAAATAAATTAAGCCAGAATTTTAATTCATAAGAACTAAGATTCTGGCTTATATGTTTTTTTAATTACCTTGATACCTTACAATGCTTTTAATTAATTGTTCTAAATTACTTAATTTATAAAAATACAATGCACTAAAAGCTAAAATTAATAATAATATAGAATTGCTTTATTTTATCTTTTAGAGCAGCTACTATACTCATCAGGAACGGACAACCCCTCTTTCTCGTCATCCCATGCTAATGAGCTCATTTTCCATCCATTTGGTGTTTTAATAAATTGTATAGTTTTCATTCCTTTAGTTTCAAATGTTGTGCCTGACAATACTCCCGATTTTTTATAGAGACTGAAACGGTGAGCAATATTGCCAAATATTTCAGTTTTTTCGAACAATTCTTCTTCCTTGAAGTCAATCAGCACTCCCTCATTTAGCATCTTCTCACGAGGCTCAATAAACTGCTGAAGGTTGTAAATTTCAGGGGTGGAATCAGTATTCTTAATAATTACCCCTTCAGGTATAAACAGTTGGTTTATAGCACTTAAATCTACTTTACATCCTTCTTTAACAGAAAATAAGTCAAAAAAGTGTTTACTAATTCATCTAGAATCGATTTTGTTTCTGATGTCCATTGATTTTCTTCTACGATTTTTATTTTTGATTTCATATATTATTTTCTCCTTTTCAATTTCTAGTATGGTCATAACTCTACTAAGTGTTTACTTTTATATACCTCCTTATATATTATTTATTTTTCTGATATCCTAATATCTTGCCATTCAATATTATACTAAATTATAACATATACAGTCTTAAGAGAGTAACCTATTTTCCTGTATCGACGTAAAATAAAACACTGCAAACTTTTATTGCTTGCAATGCTTTAAGAGAAAAATGTGTACTAGCTAAAGTTTCTCCCTCAAGACGCCGAGACCCTTAGATCGACGCCGCTTAGAGTCGCAGGTATGCTTTTCAGTCTTTTCTCCAACTTTTAACCTTACACCACTTGGTGATTGAATATAAGAAGCATATCCACCGGTCTTGTATTATTGAGATTGTAGGTATATCTCAACTCTTTCCTTTCCATTACACAAATTATTTCTTTTTAAAGATATTGAACCGATTTCTTCAATATTTAAAGCAATTCCTCCAACCTTCACTTCATTAATTTCTTGATTATGAATTATTAAACTACTTAAAACCTCTGAAGGTTTCTTCATAGAATATCCCTGCTCAAAGACCAAATTTTCTGTACTTTCCCCAAGAACAAATCCATATCTATATAAATAACAGCTTAATGCCCCATTAGATGTTCCAGTTGCAGCCTCTTCAGGAATACCATATAAAGGTGCAAAGTTTCTGCAATGGGCAGTTGAATTATATTCCGTTTCCAATGTGAAAAGATGATATCCGATAACATCTTGTTCTTTACTAACACATGAAATCTTATCAAAATCAGGTTTTATCTTATATAATGCCTCCAATGATTTAATTGGAATTAAAATATCCCTTAATCCTGTAGATACGATTTGAGTCGGAAGCTCATTCATAATATCATCTTCATTAATATTCAATGTGTTAGCTATCTCTTTTTTATCCAGTATTTCATAAAATTCAGGATTACGCTGGTTCATATAAATTACATTATCATTCCTGCATTCTACATTTAAAATACCAGCTCTTGTTTCCTGCGTATACTCTCCTACTTGTATAATACCTTTATTAGCTAATAAATAGAAAGTTTGCTATAGTAGCATGTCCACATAAATCTACTTCTTCCTTAGGAGTAAAAAAAGCAACCTTAAAATCAGCTTTATTTGATTTCTTAACAAATGCTGTTTCTGAAAAACCAACTTTTGCTGCAATTTTTTGCATATCATGTGCTGATAAAAAGTCTGCATCTAAAACTACCCCTGCTGGATTTCCACCATTGTCCGTTTTTGCAAAAGCATTTAATGTGTAAACTTTTATTTCCATTTACGCTCCTCCTCTTAAATAAAATTAAATAATTTTTATAACAATATATAATTAATTTCTGAAGATACCCAAGTTATAGCTTTTTCAAGCACTTAATACCTGTTCTTTAAAATAGTGCTCGTCTATTTTATCCCTCAAAGTTTCAATCCCTTGTTCCGCTAAGTTCATAAAATCAAGCACTTTTTCACTCCAACCAGATATTATGTTTACATTATCACCAGAGAATTGCTGTGTTCCATAGCCCTGCATATCTATGGCATGTACCCAAACCTTTGGATTTACCAATCGCTTATATTCCTCTACATATGTTTGACATACTGATCTATAACCTCTGTTTATTTCATTGTCCGATAGTATTATTATTCTATCTACAAATATTTTCTTTTTAAGTAGATATTTTAAAGGCAATGAAATATCTGTGCCTCCGCCATTGACCTTTATCGAATTAGCATTAGCAATTATTCGATTTTGAGTTGATAGACTATTCATATAAAGGCTTGTATCAAAGGTTGTTGTTATAGTTTCCTCACATATATAGTTAGCTATAGACATTAATAGCACTGCAATCTCTGCACAGGTCATTTCGCTTTTTCTGCTTATTGGCATATTCATTGATCCAGATACATCCGCTGAAATCAGAGTTTTACCTGAAAGTTTACTTATATTTTTTGTAGAATGCTTTATAGCCATTTCTAATGAATCGAATACTTTTGAAGTTCCTATACCTTCACTTTTTAAGGTTTTATAGGCAGAATAATATCTAAATGGCAGTTGCCTATTATTTAAAACTTTCTGTTCATTAGATAGAAATTCATATACTTTATTTATGTTTTTTACATCAGATTTAATTATATTTCTTAAGTTACGCACCATAGCCATATAACCAAGTTTATTGTTCTCAATTAATTCTTCCCAAACCTCTTTTTTGTTACCCCTAGCTGAAAGTTGAGTTTCCCAAGTTATAGGAGTTTGAAGCTTATCTTCTAATAATCTTTTGAACATATCATTTTGCTCATTAGTTTTAGCTTTTGGATGTGTTAAACAAAATATATCCTTAAGCTTTACTTCATTTTTACGATTATACTTTGCCAATTGATATTCATCAAAGCCAAGAATCACATCTGCAATTCCCTTTTTAATAGAATTAGGAATTGGCTTTCCATAAGAATTTACGTAATATGCTAATATTTCTGTCATATCGTCTACTCTAAGAGCTGACATGTTAATGGTCTTTCTTACATAGTTCTTTCCTATATTTGACCTGGCCAATTCACCAATTAAAGCATGAGATACAGATCGTAAATTCATTTCCTTTCTTGCATAAATACACAGGTTTGCAACAAACTTTGGATCTGCTTCAATAACCCTTTTAGCTGTTTCTATAATATCTTGCGAATTATCTCCATAATACTTATCTTCATTAAACATGCTAGTTAATACTTGAGAAAGGAGCTTATCTTTATCCTTCATTTTATAGGCTTCATGCCATGATATATTTGTTGTTTTTATATTATTTTTAACATTAAACTTCGACATTGTAGCCCTCCTCTATTTTTTTATATAAATAGGGAGAAAAGCTATTTGAGTATATAGTGCTCTACCAACTGAGCTATTCATTCTCAAAGAGAATGAAATCGGAATCGAACCGACGACACCTTTCATACTAATTGAAGTAACTCAAATATACACTACCCTATTTTATTGATTTAAGGAAGAAATTCGAAAAGAGGTCTTTATTATACCAAAATAGAAGTAACTCTTTTCTGCACTGTCCTTAACCTTACATTTACAGTATAGGATATTTATATGATGAGTTACAGACAAAAAGCTTGCGATAATAATTAGTTAGGAAATTTTCATGCTATTGTTTAAGAGCATTTTCCACTGCTTTCATAAATGCCTTGCTAGTAGTAGTTGCTCCAGTAACAGCATCTACATCTGCACTTTGCTCTTTAATTATCTTCCGGAATACTCCTTCTGCATAGGTTACATATACGCTTTTCCGATTCTCTACCCCTTTAATATCAATAATTCTATGGTTTTTAACCTCTACTTTTACTTTATACACGTAACTGCCAACTTTTGCTTCACCTTGATACACCCCATCATTAATTTTTGTGAGGTTCACTTTTCCTATAGGCATATTCCTAATTTTGTTTAAACTAATAGTATTTGAAATCATAAATCCAACTCCAACTATAATTAAAGGCAGTATAAGCATTATAATAGTTTTTTGTCTTACCTGCTCTTTTACTTTTCTTTCTCCCCAAGGTTTAAAAACAGAAATGAAGATAATCATTACCATTCCTATTACTTCGATAATTGCAAATACCAATGCTTTGTTTTGAAATTCTAAATACTCACTTTTCATAATGGAATTGTTCAAACCTGCATCTGATATAGAGGCCATTCCACTAACAGCAGGACCAAATCCACTCCAAGTAATTATAAACATAGCCAATACAAGCAACCACTTCAACATTATCCACTTATACTTAATGAATCCCCATTTCGTAAATATTCCGTATATAAATACAGTTATCATTAAAATTAAAAATGCATAATTTACTCCCCAGGTAAATACCTTAAGTATTCCCAAATCTATTGGAAAAGTATTTCCCTCAAAATGTCCAGTCTGTTTTAACCAAAGAAGGCTTAAGATTGAAATTAGTCCTCCAAATACGCTTGCAACCAAAAGAAGGTGTGCTGCCTTTAATAATCTTTGGTGATTACTATTTAACACCAAATTTCTATTCATTTTCCCGCTCCCCTTTCATTTTTATTGAGTTCTTATGCTTATATTCTTATCTTTCTTAAACTATTTAAATAAATTAATAACCCCAAACAAATGATAGGAATTTATAATTTCACATGATTTCTTAATATCTTCAGGAGACTTTGACTCCTTTAAGATATGCATCATCATTTCAATCAGTTTTTCATATATCATTTTAATAATGCCATAGTTCATAGAATCATGAATAATCTCATTACTTTCCTTTGAATAATGTTCCTTAACATTTTCTATCATATAACTGATAACTTCATCCTTTACCCCTTCATACCTTGTACCTTTGCTTCCATTAATCATTACTAAAACTTGTTCTCTGTTTAAGATCATATACTCAATAAACTCCTCATTAATAAGATGAAACTTTCTGATTGATTCTCTTCCATTTAATTCCTTGTTCTTCGCCAATATAACTTTATTAATTAAAATACTTTTCAATTTTTCCAATACACTCTCCGGAGCTACTGAATAAAATATTTCTTCTTTACTCTTATAATAGCGATATATATTTCCAACTGAAACCTTTGCTTCTACTGAAATATTAGAAATTTTTGTGTTTTCATATCCTTTTTCTCCAAAGATTTTTAAGGCAGAAGAATCTATTTTTTCTTTAATATTATCTTTTTTATACTGAACCATATTTACTCCTTTCACAAAAGCGAATTAATCATTCTCTTTTAATTATATTATATTCCTTATTTTTCCAATTGTCTATGTAAAGTGCACTAACAAGGACTTAAGTCTATTAATATCATGTAAATTTGAATAAAAAAACAACTTGGATATAGAAGTTTTCTTCTCTTCCAAGCTGTTTAACACACAAATCTATATTATTTTTATAATTACAAAATCCTGCGACTATTCTCCAGCTTTAAAGTTATAAATTGGTTTAATAACTTTTATTATTTCTACTGTATCTTCAATATTATTGATTATTTCTTCCATAGGCTTATATGCCATAGGTGCTTCATCAATAGTTGCCTGGTTTACTGAAGTAGTATAAATGCCTTCCATAGATCTTTTATACTCCTCAATGCTTACACTTTCCTTTGCCTTACTTCTGCTCATTAAGCGGCCTGCACCGTGTGGAGCAGAATAATTCCAGTCAGGATTACCCTTTCCAACTGCTAATATGCTTCCATCTCTCATGTTCAATGGGATTAGCACCACTTCTCCATCATAGGCAGAAATACTGCCTTTTCGAATTATGTCATCCTTAAAGTTTATATAGTTGTGAATCGTATGGAAATGTTTAAAGTCTTCTAATTTCTTATTAAGCAACTTTTGCAATATTATATTAGCCATTGTTTCTCTATTTAAATTAGCATACTCTTGACAAATATTCATATCCTTTAAGTACTTTTCCTTATAATTTCCTGTTAAGAAGCATAAGTCCTTTGGATAACTAGGTAATAGCTTATCGTATTTTTCTTTTAAAGACTTTAAGGCTGATTGAATTTGGCGCCTCTTACCTTCTTTCTTATACTCACTTATGATATTTTCTCTTTGAATATAGTAATCTTCTTTTCCAGCACATAAATCCACTGCAAGATTTTGATAGTGCTCAGCTACTTGCTTACCAATATTTCTGCTGCCAGAATGAATAACTAAATATGCATTTTTCTCCTCATCAATATCTATTTCAATAAAATGATTTCCTCCGCCTAAGGTACCTATACTTCTTTCAATTCTTTTCGTATCTTTTAACTCTCTATAGCAATACAATTCTTGAAGCTTTGGAAACTTAATCATTCTTCCCTCATGGACATTCATGCCTGAAGGCACATATTTACGAGTAATTTCGTCTAAACTTCGTAAATCTATTGCAATTTTCCCCAATTCTACGGTAAGCATACCACAGCCTATATCAACACCTACTATATTAGGTATAACCTTATCTCCTAAGTTTGCAGTAAAACCTATTACGCACCCCTTGCCTGCATGAGTATCAGGCATTATTGCAATCTTACTATCCTTACAAAATTCCTGGTTACATAATTCAATTATCTGCGAAATAATCTCCGGCTCCAACTTATCTGTATATACCTTTGCACTGTTATATTTTCCCTTTAATTCTATCAAATTGTTCTCCCCCATTCTTGTTTTCCTGCAATCATTGAGCTCAATTGCTCGTCTTATTCTTTTAATCACCTCGTCTACAATCCTTTGAGGGGATATAACTTTTACATAAGGACCAAGTGTTAATATTTTTCTTATTATTTCTTCTTCCTCAAATACGTAATAAAAGAGCTTTATTTCATACTTATCCTCTTCAAGACACCTTGAGGATCTTTCCATTCCTGAAAAACTCATGAAACATCTTTCCATTGCCATCTTTTTGTCGGTAACCTCAAGTATTATAGGCTCTTCTGAATATCTACTCTTATGAAGAAGCTCTATTGCACCTTCTCTGTCTATAGAAAGCTTTTTCTTTTCTATTATTTCTATATTGCTCATAGTATGAAGATTTGCCATTATAGGCCTGTTGTCATTTAATGAATACATTGAAACTCTGAATCTATCATCTTTAAGAGAGTATTCTAATCTTACAGGGAGAGATTCCATGTCACAATATTTGTTTCCTAGTCTATCGGTATTGCAGTATCTTATTGGCTTCTCTTCTAATATAGCTTTTAGCATCGCTTTGAAATTAGCCTCATATTGATTTAAGTCTAAAATCTCAGGTAGTTTTGATTTATTAGTTGTTTCAATAAGCTCGCTTAATGAAGGACTATCAATATCCTTTAGCTCCTCTTTAAGTTTAGCTATTGTATTCTCTCTTAATATTAATTTTAATAATGGTTCATCAAGAAGAGACTTAAGCCAAATCTTTTCTATATTTGTAATCCTGACAGGTATAGATATTTTGTTGCTCTCTTTAGCTTTGGGATAAAACAATCCGTTTTCTTCTTTAAGTAGGTTATAGTTTTCATAATCCTCGTATTCATTTAGAAGTAGCCCCTCAAAAGTTTTGTTATCCTTTCCTATAATTTTCTCCTCAAAATCTTCGTCATCTATTAACTTAATAATATCTTTTTTAGAAAGCCCATCCTTGCATTCATTAAGCACTCTAAATACTATATGAAAATACCTATTTTTTACTTCATCAAAAAGTTCCATAGTTTTCAAGCATCTCCCTCCAGTCTTCTGTTAATCTTTTTGCAAGGTGTCTTCCTTGGATAACCTTCATGTAGCCTGAATAGCTTCTTATCCATGGAACCATCTCTCCACTGTCATTAACTGTCATAGTCAAATGGTAGAGTCCCTCTTCTATTCTCTCAATAGCACCTTCTTGAACCTCACTTTGAATTTTTTCTATAATATATTTTTCCTTAGACTCATCAATAATAATTTCGATTTTTATATTTTCAGTTTTTTTCCCTTGACCTAGTGGTACACTAGACCAACTATATTTCATATCTCTTTCATATAATTCTTTAAGACCTTCAGCTTCATAGGTGCTATTATAGACTTCAATGTCTTCAATTCTATCTAATCTTGATATTACACATTTATTACGGTTGTCGTAAGAAACTAAGTAAAATCTTCCACATTGAATGTCATAACGTACCTTAAAAGGCCTTAGAAATTCTTTAGGATTATCTATACTTCTATTTGGAGGTAATTTATAATTAAGTCTTATACATTTTCTCTCCTGCATAGCATTCAATAACTTCCATAAAATTTCTTCCTCTATAACAGGATGAAAGTGAAGGTTTCTATATTGAAAATAATCTGCAAAATCAAGCTTTATTTTTCTTTCGTAAAGTATATAATCTTTTAGGTTGTCTTCACAGTAATAGCCTGCTGATACAGGGAATAACGTATTTTTGAACAGAGAAACTGCTGTAAGAAGCTCGATTACCTCTTGATCGTCGAAAACTTCAAATATGTCCCTAGATATACTATAATGCTTTGTTCTTTTTACCGTTTCACAGTCCAAAATCCCTAAACTTGTACACATTTCATTAAGCTTTCTCTCAATTGTCTTACTGCTTATGTTGTCATAAGATATTAATCCATCCTCTATTAAAGTGTCCTCTATCTCACGAAAACAGCATGGCTTATCCTGAGCATATAGAGTCCCAAAAAGACAAAAATATAATATTAGATCCGTGCGAGTAAAGCTTTTTGTCATATATGTTTTTACTAAAAAATTTTCTGTGTTTCTTATAGAATCATAAGTTAAAGCTAGAAGCTTGTACCTTCCATCTCTATCAATTCTTATGTACTCTTCTTCTATATACTGTTGTATTCTTCTAATTTCATAGCTTATTTTTCTTGAACTAATTTTTCTTTTCCCTTCTAGTTCTTCTCTAGAAAAACATCCATAAAGAAATAGATCTCTAAGTATTGTCCGTATTATATTATAATGCTTTATAAAATCACTAAACATTTAATATTCTCCTTCAAAGGTGATTTGTATTCATTTTAACACAATCTAACTATGGTAAAAGTATAAATTATATGTGTAATATTTTACAGACAAAAAGGTTGCCATTAACCAAAAACATATATACTTGTAAAATTTACTAGCTATTAAATATTTATAAAATAGCAATAATAAATTAAGACAACTTAACCTTGCAAATTGCATTGGAGGATAAGAAATTGAAAAGCAAATTGAAACTTTTTACGCATCTTATAACCATATTCTTTATGATTTTATGCTTTAACAAAAATGTAAAAAGTATGGAAATGCAAAATACTATAAAGCCAATTGGAGATTTAGCAACCTATCAAAAGCATCTAAATCAAGGAAAAAAAGTGATATATTTAACCTTTGATGATGGACCTAGTATTGTGACAAATAAAATATTAGATATTTTAAAAGAAAATGATGTAAAAGCTACTTTTTTTCTTATTGGAAATCAAATAGATGGTTTAGAAGATACGGTAAAAAGAATTCACAGTGAAGGACATAGTATTGGGTTACACACTTACACACATAAATTTAAACACATCTATTCTAATAAAAACACATTTATAAAAGAAATGATACAGTGTCGTGAAAAAATCAATGAAGTAGTTGGAATTTCTCCCAATATAATCAGGTTCCCTGGAGGCAGCCGAAAGCATCTTACTGAATCCTATCTTAATAAACTTCATAGTTGTAACTTTAAAATATATGATTGGAATATGGAAACTATAGATGGAGTAAAGCCCAAAACCCCTCCTGATAAATTATATAGGCAAGCAACAAAGAATAGCGAAGAAATGTCCAGTATAATATTACTTATGCATTGTGATTATATGCATAAGAATACCTGTAAAGCATTGCCTAAAATAATCAGCTATTATAAAGATAAAGGCTATGAATTTAAACCAATTACAGATGATACTCCAGAACTTTATTTTCCAATAACAAAAAAGACATCTAGCTTCTTTGATTTTATATTTTCATCTAAAGATTGTATTGAATAAGTAAAACGTAGATCGAAGCAGGTTACTCTACTTTAATCTACGTTTTTAAAAATATTTTCATAATTTATTTTTATATCTACAAAATCAATTCATACAGTTTAAACCAAATTAAATCTGGGATATTTAGGCCTAAATCAACAGTTTCCACATATTTGTATCCACATTTTTCGTACAATGATATTGCAGGTGTGTTGTGAATAGAAACATCTAACCGAATTGTTTTAATTCCTTGTTCAAAGCTATATTTTTTTGCAAAATTCATTAATTTTTTACCAACACCGCTCTTCATATACTTTGGATGAACAACAAGCGTATGTATTACGATAATGTCTTTATAGTCAGCTTCAATCCCCCAAGTTACTTGAGAGTATGCAGCTTCTGGTTTATGATTTAGTATTATAGAACCTGCTATTTCATCATTCATTTTTAATACAAATAAATTATTATCTTGAATTCCGGTAACAGCAGTTTCTCTAATTGGATATATTCCTTTTGCCCAACCCGGATAATTTATGCCTGATTCTAAATAATCATTTAAATCATTATATAAGTTTTCCAGATCATCTACATCATTTACTGTTCCCTTTTCTATAATATAATCCTTATTATCTGGCGTTTCCACTGTTGTATCAAATCCCTGAACTCTATCCACTAATATCCCCCTTCCTGCTATATAAATAAAATTCACATAGCATTATTAGTTTAATTGTTATCTCTATTCTTTATCTATACTTTAGCCTCAGCATTAACTCTTTTTAAAATTTCTGCAACAGTATCCTCAGGTGACATTTTAGATGTGTCTAGCCAAAGCCCTATCTTAGGCGTCGTCTCCATAAAGACATTATATAAATTTTCTACTTTAAAACCAACATATCCCTTTTTCCCTCTGCTTGCTTCTCGCTGCTCAATAGTTTTTATATCTGGACAAAGCACAATAACATATATTGGATAACCCTTTAAAAGATCTATAAAGTACGAAAGTTTTTCTCCTAAATAGTTATCCTGTACAACAACATTGAAATCATTACCAAAATATTCTTTCACCACATTTGCAGTGATATTATATCTCATATCAAGCTGTTTTAAAGCTTCCTTACTTGGATTTTCACTCATCTCTTCTCTACCGTTTATAATCATTTTTCTAAAAATATCACCTCGAACATGAACACCTTTTTCAAGATTAGTTGCTAAAATTTCAGAAACAGTGGATTTTCCCACCGCCATAACACCTGTAATTACATATATTGCATTTTTCATTATAATCCTCCATACTTCATAATATAAATACTCTTAACTCTTTCAAATTTACATTTAGTTTTATATGGAGATTATAGCACACTTTTCAATATAGTTATTTTTTATTTTAATTTTCTTTGTTACTTTAAATCTTCTAATTCAATATATATTCTTTTATTGATTTTTCCTTTGCTTTTATATTCTACTATTTTTATTTTCCCAACTTCTTCAGTATTTTTTACATGAGTTCCTCCATCTGCTTGAAGATCTAGGCCTTCAATCTCAACAGTTCTTATCTCTTTGATGCCTTCTGGAAGAAGATTTATTTTTGTTCTTATTAAATCTGGAATTTTAAAAGCTTCTTCTCTTTCAAGGATATTTACGCTAATATTTCTTGCAGATTTTACTTCTTCATTGATTTTTATTTCTATTTCATCAACTAATTCCTTGTCAAAATTTTCGAACTCGAAATCCAGCCTACCTTTGAGACAATCCATATCTCCACCAGTTACCTGAGCTTTGTAGTCTCTCCATACAACACCGCATAAAATATGCATAGCAGTGTGAGTTCTCATTAGCTTATATCTATGTTCCCAGTCTAATTTTCCAGTACAAATTTCATCAACTTTAGGAAGATCACCATCAATATAATGATATATATCAGAACCTTTTTTCTTAACCTTTTTAACAATATATTTATCTATAGCGGTTTCCAGTACTCCATTATCACATGGCTGACCTCCTCCCCCTGGATAAAATGCTGTTCTATCCAAAACAACGGCATTTTCCTCCATATCTACCTTAATAACTTTGCAATCAAAGCTTTTTACATAACTGTCATTTTGGAATATTAATTCACTCATTTTTCTTCCTCCTTAAAATTTATAATAATAAAAATTTATTTAAAATTATTAAATTCTTCTGTATAAGCAAGGTATTCATTTCTTGCATTATCCATAAAATTTTTATACCCTTACTATTCATGTACTATTCCTTCATTCACATCAAGCTCTTTTACAGATAACTCATTAATAAAAGTTGTTCCTAATATCAGAATACCGCCCATCAACTGTATCACTGTCATTTTTTCTCCTAAAAATATACTAGACATAACTATTGCTGATATAGGATCAATATAACTAAATACTGCTATTGTCTGTCCTTTCAGTTTGGGTATCGCAGAAAAATATAGAAAATAACTTATTCCCGTATGTATGATACCTACAGCCAAAAGTAATAAAGTAGATTTAAAATTCAATTCTGTAAATCGTATTTTTTCGGTAGCAAGTATATAAGGTAATAAAACCACCGCAGCTATAGCAAGTTGTATCATGGCACTTTCTATTCCCGATAAATTCCTTATAAATTTATTTGTTATGATTACACTTGTATAAAGAATTGCCGCTGCAAGACCATATCCAATGCCCAACAATTGATTTTTTTCTGCTGTACCACTTTCAAATCCCACTATTAAGAACATACCTGTCATAGCACCTATGATGCACATAATCTTTATTGCATTTAGTTTTTCTTTCAAGATAAATGGAGATAAAAACATGATAAGTACAGGAGCAAAGTAATAACATAAAGTAGCTTTCGATATTGTAGTATATTTGTATGCTTGAAATAAAAAAATCCAATTGATACCCATGGCAGCTCCAGATACTATTAACAGGAACAAATTGGCTTTAATCGCTTTCCAAGATATCTTTTGTCTTGTTATATAACTTGCTACCAATAAAAATATGCTTCCTATTATTCCTCTTGCCAATGCAATCATACTAGAAGGCAAATCTATATTTCTAATAAATAGTCCAAGACTTCCGAATATAAGCATTCCAACTACAAGCCTTACTTTTGCATTTTTCATTGTATATCTCCTTTACTGCTAAATTGGATAAAAATTTACAACCATTGCCTTAAGAGTAGTTTTTCCGCAACTTTTATAGATATGAGAAGTTGCTGACAAAAAGCAAATAGAATCTTCTCTTTTCAATAAATAATCCTCGTTGTTTGTTGTTAATACAAGTTCCCCTTCAAGAACAGTGATGTACTCCTGTGACTTTTCGGAATGACCAACAGAAGTATAAGTTGCACCTGAATCCAATTCAAGTAAAAACAATTCAAAATTTCTATGTGGTGTATTTCCATAGTAGCAATAAACACGATATGCTCCATCTTCACTAGCTTGTTCTTTAGCTTCTGACTTTTTAATTACAAAAGTGTCATTTTCATGTTTATCAATTAATACAGTATATGGAACATTTAAGCCTTTCGCAATTTTCCAAATGGTATTGATTGTCGGATTTGTATCCCCTTTTTCAATCTGAGAAAGCATTACTTTACTTACCTCAGACAGTTCAGCCAATTGTCCTAAGCTTAAATTTCTTTCTAATCTCAATCGCTTAAGATTTTCTGCAATCACTGGATTCAGATTCATATGTAAAACCTCCTGTTAGTAGATAAATGTTAAAACGCATTTCGTAAATTATATCTTACGATTGTTAAACATATTATACACAAACATAATTATAATTACAAGTATTATTGTGATAAAATAAAGTAGCTATTTACTTAACATGTTTACAACATAAAACACATTAAATAGATAGCCTTAAAGAGCTTACTTATAATTGAAAATTATATAATTTTTTTCATATAATATCTTTTATGCCCCTGTGGGCACTCATCTAGTATTCCAAAAACCTCATATCCATGTTTAATATAAAAATCCTTTGCCTGAAAATCAAAGGTATCTAAATGAATTAAATGGCAGCCTTTGTCCTTAGCTATTTTTTCAACTTCTTTTAAGAGTTTTGACCCTAATCCATCTTTTCTATTCTCTTCTTTTATCCATAAAACATCTATATATGCACAATTCCAACAATACATCTTACTAAGTATTCCTGCAATAATTTCTCCATTTGTATCTTCAATAACTCTATTGATCCATAAAAAAGGAACTTGTTGTTTAAGAGGGACTTTGGATAAATTGTATTCAACTATTCTATCCACAATTAAATCTGCATCCTCACTATTTCCTTCTCTTATAATATAATCTTTCATATTTACCTCCTATTTCTTTATAAGTTGATTAATAAAATTTCTTAATTTACTAGACTTAATTATATGATTGTTGAGGTTTATACCTTTTTGAAAATAATCAAAATCTCTATTGACCTTAGGTCAGACCTAAGGTGTATATTGTCTTTATAACAAGTTTCATTAGAAATTAATATAATTTTGGAGGTTTTTTATGGAGAATAATTCTGTTAACTATTCAAATTCAAAACGTATTTTTTATTTAGATTTTGCTAGAGGACTAGCTGTCTTTTTTATGATTATGCAGCATGCAATAATTATGCATGAAAAAACAGCTGGAGAAGGTAATACTCTTTTAGGTAATGTTTTTATTTGCTTAGGAACAGCACCTGCCGCACCTGTGTTTATACTTATTATGGGTATTTTCTTTATGCAATCAAAAAAGAGTATAAAAGAAAATATAATACGTGGCTGTAAATTATTTGCCTTTGGATATGTCCTCAATTTAATAAGGTTTACCTTTCCTTTACTTTTAGCCGGAGGTTCTTATAATCCTGGACAAGGTCCTGTATCTCTATTATTTTTAGTAGATATTTTTCAATTAACAGGATTATCACTTATATTTTTCTCTGCTTTTAAAAAGTATGCCGATAACTTATATATACTGCCAACAGTAATCCTAATCATATTACTTGTATCACCATATTTGTGGGGATTTCAAGGTCATGTTTTCATTTTTGACCCGCTATGGGGTGCTAATAAAAATACTGATTTCCCACTATTTCCATGGGCAGTATATTTTCTTTTAGGTATGTATTTAAGTAAACACCTTCAAAAGCAAACCTTAGAAAAGCAGATAAAGAAAAAGCTTGTTTTAGGTAGTTTATTTTTAGGTACAATAGGCATTGCAACAATTTCATTCTTCCCGATAGGTGATTACTATAGAAGTGGGTTAAGTATTCATTTCTTAATGATGAGCTTTATATTTTTATGGTTACCACTATCTGATTGTTTTGTTACAAAACTAAGAAAAAAAGGATTTGACAAACTCTTAGATACAATTTATTTCTGGAGCAAAAATGTTACAGGAGTTTACATCATTCAATGGATAATATTTGGGTGGAGTATTTTGCTCTTAGGTGCAAATCAAATGACAGATTATGTGGCTATGATCATTGGCTTCATTGTATTACTCATCACTCATTTTTCACTAAAATGCACAAAGTTAAAATTTTTTTTACCAAAGCTGTAGCTTGAGGCTACAGCTCTAAATTTAAACTATTTTTTCAATAATCATTTGAAGTTCATAGTATATTCCATTGTTATAAAAAATTGAAATCATGGAATTTTCTATAGCAACGAGATTCCCTTTAATATTTATATTATTCACTTTTGCATATTTAAAAAATTTATTAATTTGTTTTTCAAACTCCTCATCACTCTCCGCAAGGAACTCATAACACAGATACTCTCCTGCAACTAGTTTATGGCTAGTACCAGAATTTTTCCCATCCTCTCCTATACATATATACACATTGGTATTGTCATAGAGATTGATGATATCAGTTTCATATAGACTTAATGTTTTGCTAGATTCACTCATAATGTCATAGAATTGCTTAGCTGAAAATGGTGTTTGATAATTCATTTTGAAAATTTGTTTGAGATTACGCTCTTTAATATCTTTTACAATATATTTATCCTTTGAAATATCAATCATATTTATTTTTTCAATTATACTCATAGTAAAATCTCTTAATGCTATAAGATTGTTTATCTGCTCATTGATACAATCTACAGAAGTATTTAATAACTGCGTATAATCCCCAATTGCATAATTATTAAAACACATTTTAATACTGTTAACGGGAAGGTTGAACTTTCTTAAAAGCAGTATGTTGGCCAGCTTATAGATCTCATTTAAACCATATAATCTGTACCCATTTTCATCAATCCTATAGGGTAGAAGAACCTCTTTTTCTTCAAAATATCTTATTTGATGAGTAGAAACATTCATCAATCTCGCAAGTTCACTTATCGTAATATGTTCTCTCAAATAAAATCCTCCATTTTTTACATTTTAGAACTATCCTGTACTCTAACAGTCAATTAAAAATTAAGTTATACTTTAAAGTACTTTGGTTCATTTCATATCTCTTGATAGTATTATGCTAACCCGTATAATTCAGCAAATGGATCCCACTCCTTGTCCTCATTCCACTTATATTCAATTCTATTACTAATTTCTTTTGCTTTTTCTTTTCCTAGTAATTCTGATATAAAACCTAAAGTCATATCAATCCCAGCAGAAACCCCTGAAGATGTAAAAATATTACCATCACTTACCCATCTTGATTTGCTTATCCATATCACATCTTTGCCTTGCGATACCACCCAATCAAAGGCTCTTTTGTTTGTAGTTGCTTTTTTACCATCTAATAATCCTGTTTTAGCCAATAGTGCTGACCCTGTGCAAACACTCATGATATATTCTGATTCTGCTGCAATATCCTTTATAAAGTTGATTAGGTTTTTATCATTGATTTTCTCCCTTGTGCCCATACCCCCTGGAATAAATGTAATAGTATTCTCGTCATTTTTCTTCTCATATTTATTGGTTTCTACTTTTACATTTTGAGTACTTGAAACAGTTTTTCCATTAAGAGAAATAAAATTCAACTTAAATATATCAGGTAAACATCCAAATATTTCAACAGGTCCAAACACATCTAGTGTTTCAAATTGTTCGAATAAAATTATATTTACTACATATTTCATTTTTTATCCTCCAAATAAAAATAATTATAATTAATAAATCTTAAATAAAAAAATTCCTCAATTAGTCTCCTATCTGTACTATAAAACATTATAAGTTTTTAATTTTTCTCTTAAATCCTTAGAGTTTTTAAAAAGTATAGTTTCAAAATTAAGTTTTCTGGCACCTTCAATATTGCCCTTCGAATCATCTATGAAAATCGATTCTTCAGGCTTTATCTGGTACTCCTCTATTATTCTTTTATAAATGCCATCTTCAGGCTTTAGTAGTTTTTCCTTATAAGAAACAATTCCACCATCGAAAAAATTAAAAAAGTCATACCTCTTAGTTACATATTCAAATGCTAGCAAATGAAAATTAGATAGAAAATAAACCTTATATTTTTCATCTTTTAATTCTTTCAAAACCTTAACCGAGTCTTCGATAGGTGTAAGAAGCTCATACCAATTTTCAAAAGCGAGTTTTATCAAGTGCCCATTTTTATTGCTGTTCTTAATTATAATACTCTTAGCCTCTTCTTCAGTAAGTGTTCCTCTATCTAGCATTACCCACTCTTCGCTTTGAAACAATTCTTTATGTACCTCTGAAACTTTATCAACTTCTGCAATCTTTGTCTTTAGATATTCCTCTGGTCTAAAGTCCAGTAATACATTTCCTAAATCAAATATAATATTTTTATACACAACCTACTCTCCTTTACCATCCTTCAATTTTTATAAATCACATCACAATTCTCACTTATTACTTCTAGCACAGATGGTGGTACATATGAAGATATATCACGACCATACTTATAAAGCTCCATAACCATTGAAGAGCTTACGTGACTTAAGCTGCCAGCCCTTATATATATGGTTTTTAATCCAAAGGATTCGTTAATCCTTGCTAGATTTTCTTCATATTCATAATCACTTCCATTTCTGATACCTCTAATTAGATAATCAGCTTTATTCTCGTTAGCTAAGTCCGCTATAAGACCTTGAAATCTAATAACCTCAATTTTATTACCATAGCTCAATTTTGAAACTGTGTCTTCAATAGCTCTAAGAGTTAATTGAGAATCAATTCTACGTTTTTTATCGGCATTATTGGCTATGGCAACTATTACTTTATCAAATAGATAACTCGCTTCTGTAAGAACCTGAAGATGTCCTATAGTAAATGGATCAAAAGAACCTGCATATACGGCTATTGTCATAATCATTTTCCTCCAATTGTTTACAATATATAAAACTTTGAATTATATTAAATTCAATTTACTCTTATTATGCTATAAATCTGTTACATAAATTCGAGAACTTCGACTCCAAGGATGATATCCTGTTCCAACATAGGTAAAACCGTATTTTTCATAACAAGGTTTTACAGTACATTGCCCTCCCTAAAAAATTCTTTAAATATATACATTCTATAAAATAATGCCACTTTCCTTTATTTTCAAAAGAATAAACAACGAAACAGGGTAGAGATTTTTTTCTCTACCCTGTCTATATTTGTTAACCTCTCTTTTCTCATCCCAGATAAGCTTGTCTAAATTTTATACAATATAAAAATTAGTTTTAATACTCATAAACCAAGCTAACATTAGCTTTTATTTTATAAGTGCCTGCTTCCACAGTCATGCCTTGTCCTGCAGAACTGTTCTTTGCAATTGAATTATATAAAACTGGATATTCAACAGGAACACCACTTGAGTTCTCTGTTATTTTCACTGGATTTGATAATTTAACATCTATACAACCTGCTATTACTTGTGCTTTAGCTTTTGCATTTGATATAGCATTCGTTAGAGCCATATTGTAATATTTCCCATAATCACTAACTCCAAAAGCTATTCCATTAGAGTTATTTGCTCCATTTGATATAGCTGTATCAACTATACTTCCAACTGAACTTATATTTTTAACTGTAACACTTAAAGTACTTGTAACTGTGTACCCAACAATTGTGCTGTTTCCTGTCTTATCCTCATAATTATATTTAGGACTAATAGAGTAATTAGATGTTTTAATATTCTCACTTGCCACTCCAGCCTTTTTAATAGCGGCAATAACATTATTCATAGTATCTGAATTGCTTTTCTGAGCTTCGCCTACACTGCTCTTTTCTGTAGTTACTCCTAGTGTAACATATGCAATATCTGGTGCCACACTTACTTCACCATCTCCATTAACATTTATTGTTCTTGCTGCCATTTTATCTTCTGCTGCTAATACCTTGTAATTTGCAGTTGGAACTATTGCCATCAAGAAAAGAAACGTAGCTACAGACATAAATACAAATGACCATTTTGCCTTTAGTAAGTTAATACTTTTCAAATTTATCACTCCTTCTATTCTTTTATAAGTTCAACATCTTCAGGTTGAACATAAACAACATTATTTGCTAGTACAAATTGATACCCATTTTCAGTTTTCATTATATAATGCATAGGCCCAATATTCTTTGAAGTCTTCATTATTAATTGCTTAGTACCATTGTCAATAGTATAAATAGATGCATTCTCTTTTATTTTGATCATATCAGTAGAAATGATCGAAGGAACAGCAAAGGGCTCCTTATAAGCTTTATCTAAATATTTTATTGGCACATAGTACTGCTTCTGAATATCATTACCTTTACCTTCAGTTACCGGAAGAGAAAAGTATACCTTACCATCTCTAATATCATTTAAATTGATTGAAAAACCCTTTGAAATAACTCCTACTTGTTGATTTGTACTAGTATCAAAAATAGGTGCGTTTCCTATTCTGCTTGGTACCACACAAGAATTCGCTTCCTGATTTACAGAATCTCCTACTGTTACATTGCCTTTAATACTAAAGGACATACGATATCCTTTTTTGTTATTATCTAAATCTTTTTGTGAATAAACTTTGTCAGGAAATAAATAAATAGTAGGTTTGCCCTAATGCATATTTTTCTGTTGGTATCACTTTTACTGTTTTGTTATTTTCTCCAATAACAAGTTTTACTGGTATCTTATCTCCGCTACTGTCTCTAACATAGATTGTATTGTCATTAACCTCTGTCTTAGAAATATCTTTTTTAAAAGTAATAAGCCATTCCTTGCCTTCTGGAACATCCCAACAAGGTTTTAGATTTTTCCAGTCTTTGCTTCCCAGTTCTGATGAGTTTACTAATGAAGGTAACTCTGTACCCTTATCTGTTACGACATTCACATGCGGAGTCCCCTGTGCAAATTTTACAATTACATATGGATAAGTTATTGCCTCTCCTACCATCGTACCCGTTGATGGTTTTGTCTCTTGAATAGTAATTTTAGAAATCCCTTCTATATCCTCAGCTGAAAGTATTTTAATCCCATATCCAGTTGTATTCCTCTCTCCTAGCGAAATCATTACATAAACCTCAGAATCTTTTATACCATATTTTGCATTGTCGAAAACATAATACCCCTCATGATGTTTTAAGTTTTCAATTTCCTTTGAAAAGTTTCCTAATACAGTTTGAACTTCTTTTTCATTTAATACATATGGTTTTAGTTTGTTTGTAGTAATTCCCTGAGCAGGAGTTGTAGTTCCACAGATCACTGTGGATGTAACCTCAGGCTTGATTTCTTTGGCTTTTACTAGATTTGCAGGTGCTGCTGAGACACTTGCAAAGATTAACGCCAGTATTAATATATTTTTCCTATTCATGTTTAAACCTCCTAGATTTAACTTTTAAGTCTTCATAAATATAGACGCTTAAACATTATTTTTCGCTCCAAAAAATCAAAAAATTTTTTTATACTAGGTTTTATCAATTATTTTTTCTATTTCTAGAATGAAAAGATCTATAATCACTGCCGGTTTTGACATACCTTGAGTATACACATCCGGATTTGGCACACAGACCTTATGCTATGGTATTAAATTGAAATAGATTTTTTTAAGGGTATTTTTTACAAATTATAATTAAGAGTTGTTTTAGTTAAACTTAAATAACATTTTGCTTTTCATAAATCAACGTTTGTCACTCTTTCAAATGCCTTATAGGTTTAAAATATAACTCTCTGTGCAATAATAATCCTAGTTAAAATTTAAAATGTGTAAGGGGATTATTAGTATGCAAAAAACTAAAATGGTTTTTACTATTGGCCCAGCCAGTGAGAGCGAGGAAATTTTATCAAAATTAATTGAAGCAGGAATGAGCGCAGCAAGACTTAATTTTTCCCATGGTACTCATGAAGAACATAAAGAGAAAATGGAGCTTATAAAAAAACTAAGACAAAAATATAATAAATATGTAGCTATTATGATGGATATAAAAGGTCCAAAAATAAGAACCCATAATTTTAAAGATGATAAAGTAGAATTACAAAAAGGATCAAAGTTTACTATAATCTGTGGTGATGAAGTTCTTGGGGATAAGACTCACTGTTCAATTAGTTATAGAGACCTGTATAAAGATGTTACTGTTGGTAATAAGCTTTTAGTAGACGATGGGCTTTTAGAATTAACTATCGAATCTATAGAGGGAAATAAAATTCACTGCATAGCCGACAATACAGGTTTCATAGGAAATCATAAGGGAGTAAACGTGCCTAATGTTTCAATAAATGTCCCTGCTGTAACAGATAAAGATAAGGAAGATTTAATATTTGGATGTCAAATGAATGTAGATATGGTAGCTGCCTCCTATATAAGGAAGGCAACTGATGTCTTATCGGTAAGAAAAATATTAGAAGCAAACAGTGATGAATACATTCAAATATTTTCAAAGATTGAAAGTCACGAAGGCATAAAAAACATTGACGAAATTATCAAATTCTCCGATGGAATAATGGTAGCTAGAGGTGATATGGGGGTAGAAATTCCTATAGAACAAGTTCCTATAATTCAGAAAATGATAATAGAAAAATGTAATAAAGCAGGAAAAGCAGTTATAACAGCTACTCAGATGCTTGATTCTATGATAAGAAATCCTAGACCGACAAGAGCCGAAGCCTCCGATATAGCCAATGCTATTTTGGATGGAACTGACGCCATAATGCTTAGTGGAGAAAGCGCAAATGGTAAATACCCTGTTGAAGCTGCTCAAACTATGGCAAAAATAGCACAGACAGCTGAAAGTAAAATAAATTATGCTTCTTGCTTAGATCAACATAAGAAATCAACTTTAGCTAATGTGGCTGATGCAATAAGCTTATCTACCTGTTTAACTGCAGCAGAACTTGATGCTAAAGCAATAATAACTGCTACTCAGAGTGGAAATACTGCTAAAACAGTATCAAAGCACAGACCAGAGTGTCAAATAATTGCCGTCACTCCAAATGAGAAAGTGGCAAGAAGATTAGCTCTAAATTGGGGAGTAATCCCTATATTATCAAGAAATGTTGGTTCTACAGACGAATTAATAGAAGAATCTATAAAAACAGCTCTGGAAGCTAACTATATTAAAAAAGGCGATTTAATAATTGTAGCTGCTGGTGTACCTGTTCAATATTCTGGCACAACTAATATGCTTAAGGTAGAAGTTATCCAATAATGAACTTATTTATATGAAGGATAATAAAATTATAGAACACATCATTAGAGTAATGATGTGACATTTCCAAGGAAATATCTTATGTATTAAAAAATAAGTTTCACTTTATTTTATATATTAAAAATTTAGTTTTATCCGATGTCTATCGCCACTAACACCCCAACGCACTCTGTGAAAGCGACTCACACCAAATCAGCACTCTGTGTAAGTGACTATCACCAAATCATAGATTTGGGATATCTACTTAAGATTTGGGTTCTCTGCTTGCACTCTGTGAAAGCGATTCACACCAAATCAAAGATTTGGGTTCTCTGCTTTTCTTAAAGTTGGGGATAAGTGGCGCTACGACCCTGGATAACGGCTTATAAACTTCCCTTTTTATATGAATACATGTAAAGCATCATCATAAAGAAAACAGCAATACAAGACAATATAAAGGTTAATGGCCAAACAGCAGCAATTCCTGATAAATCTATATATTTTCCCATAAGTGATGTTCCAAGAGCAGCTCCTGTGGCCCAACTCAGGTTTCCAACTGCACTGAATCTAGCTCTATAATTAGCAGGACTATTGTTAGCCACATACACTCCAAAATTTGTAACAGTTAATATTTCACCGATTGTCCATAGTACCGTTGATAGAATAAATAAAGGAAAAGACCTTACTATTCCAATCATACCAAACCCAACAGCATAAAGCACTCCTGCTATTATCATATTGGGCAGGGCATGCAGTTTCCGTGTAAAGCTGGTAATAAATACAGTTAGAAAAATAACTGTACAAGCATTTACACTCATTAGAAGCCCAAACTTTTCTGCTCCATTTCCCATATAGACATTGTCTAACATCAAAGGTAAAGAAAATCTATGCTGCGTGTATACGACACTGTATATGATGTAGATAATTAGAAATATTAAAATCTGTGGGCGTCTTAAAAGAACTTGGAAAACATTACCTGCCTCTGCTTTTTCTTTTGAAGCAGCCGTTTCTATTACATTTGACGGCTTAGTTTCATCTATATATACAACAAATAGAATCACTGCTGTTAATGATGTTAATGCATCACCTATAAAAAGCATAGGGAGAAAATTATTAAATAAGAAGCCTGCTACAATAGGGCCAATGGATACTCCCAAATTTATACCCAAATATTGAAGTGAATAGCCAGCCTGTCTCCTATCTGGAGGCAAAACATCCGCAATTATTGCATTTAAAGGTGGTCTAACAGCCCCATTAAAAAAAGTTGAGGTCAAAAGAAAAGAAACAATAGCATATGGATTGGTTATAAAGGCACAGGGTATTAGTGCTAAAGCCGCTGTTGTCTGAGCAAAAATATAGGTCTTTTTTCTTCCAATTTGATCTGCGAATTTACCTCCTGCTATAGCCCCAGGTATACTGAGAATAGATTCGATCATAACAATTATTCCAACTATCTGGAAAGACAATCCTAGTTTTTTCGTCAAAAATAACGTCATAAATGGCAGCACAAAATCTCCAAATCTATTTACTACCTGAACTAAAAACAATATGTATACACCTTTCGGTAACCCTTTGTAGATATTAAATTTTTTAAACATTGCTTGCCTATCCCTTCTAAAGTTAATATATAAATTTACATTCTCATGTTCTGTAGTAATTTATGTTAAATATATGAAAATTATATACTAAATTATTAAAAATTACCATACAAATTATTTGCACTAAAGGAGGCTATGTTGTTTATGGTACTACTTTCCACCATATACCATCACTTTATTTCTACCTGTTTTTTTGGCTTCATATAATGCAAGATCTGCATTTTCAAGAAGCATGTCTATATTATTAGTTTTATCAGGATACATTGAAACTCCTATAGAAACTGTCACATAAATACTAATCTTATCAGAAACATAAAATTTATTTGCTTCAACATCTTTTCTTATTCTCTCTGCAATTCTAACTGCATTAGAAGCTGAACAGTCTAGTAATAATACAGTGAATTCTTCCCCTCCATTACGGGATATAATATCAATTTCTCTGCATGCATTACGTAAAATATCAGCTAAATTCTTTAGTATAGTATCACCTGCAATGTGTCCATAAGTGTCATTTATCTTTTTAAAATAATCAATATCTAAATATAGTAAAGATAGATTTTTTCCATCCTTAATTGTTTGCTTAGAAACATTATTAAAAATCTTGTCAAACTGCCTTACATTATTTAAGCCAGTTAAAAAGTCCGTTGTTGCTTCATTTCTCAATCTATTATAAAATTCAACAAGCTCACATAAGTACTCAGTATATCTATATACAAAATAAGATACAAATGAAATCCCAATATAGTATAATAGTAGAAGCTTGAGCAAAAACATCCTATCTTTGATAAGAATTATATATGAAATAGTACTAACTAAATTTGAATATATAACAGAATAAATCCATTTTTCCCTTCTTGTTTTTTTAATAATGGAGATAACTCCAAAGCCTATTCCGGAAAACATGGTAGCTACTATAGAAACTACAGCAGCTGTAGAAATTCCAAAATACAGAGTTCGAAAAAAGCACATCATTATAACGGTTATTATAGGTGGTATAATTCCACCGAAAATAGCCGCTAGCATAATTGGTACTGTGCGAAAATCCATTACTATTGTGGAAGTAATATGTACTCCAAATAACATTAATAAGATTCCTAATGAACTGCAGCATGCCCCAATTAATATTTTTAAAGATATTGATGGATTCTTAGATATATTTCTATTTATTACGAAATTATGAGAAACACTTATAAATGTGATTAAAATACATGCATTAATAAATAAATCAACAACCATTGTAATACTCTCCCCAAAGTATAAAGTGAACATTCTAAATAAGCATATTAATTATATACTATTTCATTCTAATTCTACAATTTATTTTATGGTAAGTTATTCCTCAAGTTTCCTATATGAATTTATAAAAGACTAACTAATACTCTATCAATGCCTATTATATTCCAACCGCCTCCGTGAATGTATATTTTGGTGCTTTGGGTGAAATCTATATAATAAAGTAGCTTAATTATATTAATTAATTTATACTAATGTATAATGAAAAAATAATTAATATATTAGAACAGAGTGATATTTTTGCAAACAATATAAAATTGATTTTTATAATATTTAAAGGAGAAAATAAAAATGATCAATAAAATAGGAAAAATAACATTATACGTAAACAATCAAGATGAAGCTAAGAAGTTCTGGACTGAAAAATTAAATTTTGTTGTTAAATTTGAACAGGCAATGGGACCTAATATGAAATGGTTAGAAGTTGGACCAAATGAAGGTGAATTTACAACCTTCGTTTTATATGATAAGAATTTAATTATATCTCAAAATCCATCAGCCAATGTTTCACACCCTTCTATAATATTAAGTACTACTGATATTGAGGACTCTTATAACAAAATGAAGGAAAATGGTGTTGATGTAGGAGATCTTATGAATATGCCATATGGAAAAATGTTTTCATTTAAAGATCAAGATGGAAATGAATATTTACTACGTGAAGACATCTAATATTTATTAAATACATACCAAGAACTTGAAGAGCAACTTTTATTGCTTATAGAAGTAGCTTTAACTAAATCAACTAATTATCTTAGCAAAAAGTGTGATAACCATCCTATAGTTATCACACTTTTTTAGCTATCTTACAGCTATTTTTTTCTTATACTCTATAAACTCATCCACCGTAAGGAATGTCTCATCAAACCCCAATCTTTTGCAAAGCTTAGTTATATGAGGAGCTTCCAAGTAAGCTTTTTTTAGTTCCTCTTCTCTTGAAAAGATCTCTCTTGTGCAGCCGTCCATAATCATTTTTCCTTGAGTAAATACAATGACTCTTTCAAAGCATTCTGCAACAAAGTTCATGTCGTGAATTATAGTTATTACAAGTTTATTTTTATCTCTCAGCTTAAATATTATATCTTTTATTTTTTCTCTTCCTTCATAATCCTGAGCAATAGTAGGCTCATCAAATATTATGATATCTGTATCCATAGATATTATAGAAGCTATAGTTATAAGTTTTCTTTCAGACAAGCTTAGATCATAAGGATTACTATCTTGTAAGTGCTCTAGGCCTAGCATTTTTAGAGCCTCTATAGAATTTTTATGGGCTAAATCTTTGCCTTGTCCAACATTTAAAGCTCCAAACATAACTTCATCTATTACTTTGTTCTTAAATATTTGGTCGTTTGGATTTTGAAAAACAAGTCCTATTTTTGATGCTAAACTAGCAGCAGTTGCTTCTTTAGTATTTAATCCACCAATGTATATGTCTCCACCGGAAGGCTTTAAAAGTCCTTTTAGAAGCTTTACAAAGGTAGTTTTTCCTGCACCATTTTGGCCAATTATTGCCGTACTTCTATTGTCTAACTCTAGATTTATTTCTTTTAAAATCTCGTTACCTTCATTGTATTCAAAACGAAGATTCTTAACTTGAACTTTTTTATCCATTTGAATTCACCACCAAATCATAAGCTTCTTCCAAGGTTACCGGATACAGCCCAGTTTTAGGATTTACTAAGTGTAACTTTTTGCATATCTCAGTATAGGAAGGCTCTTTAACGCCATACTCTCTTAAGTCTTCTCTTGAAAAAACTTTTTCTGGTACATCATAATCTATTAACTTACCTTCATTTAAAAGCATAACCTTATCAGAGTATTGAGCTATCTTTTCAATTTTGTGCTCTACCATTACTACAGTCATGCCTTCTTTACTTAATTTATGAATCGCTTTAAACACTTCTTCAGAACCTTGAGGGTCAAGCTGTGATGTAGGTTCATCTAAAACTATTATATCTGGCTTCATTGCTATAATGCTTGCAATGGCCATTCTCTGCATTTGTCCTCCAGATAGTGCAAAAGGATTTCTGCCCTTAAATTTATCCATGCCCAAAAGTTCTAAAGCATAGTCTATTCTGTCTTTCATCTCTTCTCTTGAAAGTCCCATATTTTCAAGTCCAAAGGCAATTTCTTCATACACAGTGAGCTTAGAACCTGTAACTTGAGTAAAGGGATTCTGAAAAACTATTCCTACCTTTAAGGATAAATCACTTATTGGTGTTTTTCTGACTTCTAATCCATTAATTAAAACCTTACCACCATATCCACCAAAGAAGAAGTTAGGTACTAACCCAGTTAAAGCTTGACATAATGTTGATTTGCCTGCGCCATTTCTACCTATAACCCCTATAAATTCCCCTTCTTCTATATCAAAGGATATACCCTTTAATGATAAGTCTTTTGCTAGAGGATACTTATATTTTAAATTTTCCACTACTATTTTCTTCATAGAACTACCCTCCCTACTAAAGCCGCAACTATTAATAAAATCATAGATATTCTAAGTACGCCATTAAACTTAGGATAAACTCTTTCATTTAAAAAAGTCTTTTGTCTTGTAGAGGAAAAACCTCTAACCTCCAGAGCAATAGCTCTTTCTCTGGTTGCTATTAAAGAGTTCATAACTACAGGTCCTATAAGTGGAAAGAAGGCTTTTAATCTAGTTGTTAACTTCCCCTCTGTTTCCATGCCTCTTGATTTTTGAGCATCCATTATGGTTTCCATAGTAGATGTCATTTGAGGAATTATTTGCAGTACTGAGCTTAAAACGTACCCTATCTTAGGTGATAAACCCTTCTGAACAAGTTCTTCTATTAAATCTGAAGGACTTGTAGTTAAAACTAATATGGAAAAAGCACAAAGTATATTAATAACCCTTAAACATATAAGAAAAGCATGGTATAAGCCTTCCTTATAAAAACTTATCTTCCCAATGGAAAATGCAACGTTCTTATTCTCCGGAAAGAATAGTCCCTGAATTATTACTATAGATATAAGAATAAGTAAGCTGAAATTTATAATAGGCATAACCTTTTTAAAAATCTTGGCATTGCATATTAATATAAAACTTACTAATATGCATGCTAAAGCTGATATTTCATTTGGAATTATTGCTGTAATAGCTATAGCTGCTACTATATATATAAGCTTATTAATTGGATCTATGTTGTGTACAAAACTATTTCCCTCTTGATATAAACTTAAGCTTTTCATGTGATCACCTCACTTCTAAATACTAATCTAAATCATAAACTTCGTTGTTTTGATATAAAACCGTTAATGCCTTTGGTAAGCCTTTAAATATAGCATAGCTTATTAAAACTGTAGCTATTTTATCTGGAATATCTACTGCTAATTCATCCATTAATGAAGCTATCCAAATAGGCTGTCCTTTAGATATTAAGAATGCATATAGGGTATCTCCCCATAGATTACCGGTTTGTCCACCCCAAAAGGCTATGTTTATTGGAGTAGATACACAAGCTGCAACTACCGCTACTATGATTCCAGCAATAACTGCTGTAAATAAGTTTTTTACAAAACCTTTATAACTTAAATAACCTAATACAAGTCCTACAGAAATTGAAGTTAAGGCATATATGAAAGATATTGGGTCCATGGTTAATCCATAAATGATATTATTTATAGCGCCACTTATGGCTCCAACTACAGGTCCTGCTAAAATACTTGCAAGCATAGTTCCTATGGCATCTAACCATAATGGCAGCTTTAATATTCCTGCGAAAAGCTTACCTATGTAATTTATACCTACTGCCGCTGGAATAAGAACTAAAGACGTAGTTGAAAGCTTTAATGACCAGCCTTTGTTTTTACTCATAACATCCCCTCCATTTAAATTTTATTATTATATTCATAAACCGCTTCTAATGCAGTTAATATCTCCTTTTTTTCTCCATCTAAAGTTCCATTTTCCCCATCAACATAATTGTTTATGTCTTCTCCTAAGTTACCATCCATTTCTACGACTACATTTAGAATGGACGCAGTTTTTAGTCCTCTTAAAGCTCCTATTACAAACAACGCTGAGCTTTCCATATCAGCACCTAAAATTCCTTTTTTGCTCCAGTAGCTATCTATAGCTTCTTCCTCATCAGTATAAAAACTGTCATGACTTCTTGCTATGCCTATATGATAAGAAAAACCTTGCTTTTTTGCACTATTGGTTATTTCAAATAGAAGCTCTGTGTCAGGTACTGCCGGGTATTTTTCTTCAACATATGCCCTGGAAGCTCCATCATCCCTTACTATTCCATTAGGTATAATAAGATCTCCAAGCTTTATTCCTTCTTGATTAGCTCCACAGCTTCCAATTCTTATTAAAACCTCAACACCTATATTTTTAAGTTCTTCTACCGCTATGCCTGTAGATGCTCCTCCCATACCTGTAGACATAGCAAGTATCTTTATTCCTTTATAATATCCTACTAAGGATTTATACTCTCTGTTAAACTCAACTTCTTCAACATTTTCTAGAAACTCTGCTATCCTGTCCACCCTCTTAGGATCTCCAGGAAGTATAGCATATTTTACCTTTAAATCCTCCGAACATCTTATATGTGGTTGAACTAATGACATGATTATTCCTCCGTTTATGTATTTTTCTTTGTCAGTGTTTTAAGTTTATTCAAATCCTTAATGAAAACCTGAGAATTGCTTATTTCTAAAATATCTTTTTTCTTAAGCTCCATGAAAGTTCTATTTAAACTCCTCTTTGTTACCGCAAACTGTCCACTTAAAGTATCCTTGTCTATTTTTATAGTGGTACTGCCGCTTTTATTATAAGCTTTTAAAAGATAACTGCTTATTCTTTCTCTTAGTGTATATAAAGTGTCTACAGCTGATTTCCTGAGAAAGAGTGTAAAATGCTGCACATATCTGCTCTGTAATATATCTAGATATATTTTTGTCCATATCATACCACTTTAAAAAGTAGTCTCTTTTTAAAGCTAAAAGTTTTATATCTGTCAACGCTTCAACGGAACAACTGTAGGGTACATTGTTAAATATCTCTAGCTCTCCAATAAAATTCCCTTTCTTATATATGGACTGAGAATACCTCTTTCCATGGTCAGACATAATAAATATATTAGCTTCTCCTTCAATTATGATAAAAAAGTATGGATATAGTTCTTCTTGTTTTAAAAATACTTTACCTTTTTTATATTTAAATATCTCCCACTGCTTAAGTATTTCATAGGGACAAGACTTTAAGATATCATAAATAACTTTTTCTTTTTCAATAACCTCTACTACTTTCAAAATACTCATCTCTTGTTTTCTCCTTTATGATAATATATTTAAACCTTTACATACAGGACAAATGTCCCAATTAGAATTATAGCAACAATTGAAAATAAAAAAACTACTAAAAATTTAAGACAATATTCCTAAGTGCATATTCAAGTAACCTTACAAAACTGTAAGGTTACTTGAATATAAATGAATTTGTTCTCCTTTAAATCTAATTTAGAATTTATTTGTAATAGAAATATATTCTAAATTTAGATTTATGGAGGTTTAATACTATGAAAAAATTTATAGCTTACACGCGAAGATTTTTAATTATCTTTGTACTTATTGCTTATACTTTCCCTTATTTCTATTCCTCAGCAGCTGTAATATACCATGTGTTTAATACCACACAAACTGTTTCAGCAAAAGAAAGTAAAGAAAACAGCACCCCACCTTTATTAAATAACCAAAGTAAAGAACCTTTAAATAAGAACAATGTAGAAAAATTTGCTGACAGCGCTTTCAATGAACAGCTAAAAAAATTTAACGTGCCAGGAGCAGTTTTTGCTGTTGTCAAAGATAATACTGTGCTTTTTGAGAAAGGATACGGATATTCTGATATAGATAAAAAAACACCTGTTGATCCTAAATCAACTATTTTTAGAGCCGCTTCTGTTTCAAAACTTTTTACGGCTACAGCTGTTATGCAGCTTAAAGAAAAAGGTAAGGTAAATTTAAATGAGGATGTAAATAACTATTTGAAAGACTTTAAAATAAAAAATACTTATTCAAAACCTGTAACACTAGAAAACCTCTTGACTCACACAGGTGGGTTTGATGAAAGAATTATCGGAGAATCTGAAATAAAAAGTTATCTGCAAGAAAAGCCTCTTAAAGATAATCTAATATCTCGTCCACGACCTATAATTCGCGAGCCAGGTGAAGCTCCCCAGTACAGCAATTATGGTATGGCTGTAGCCGGTTATGCTGTTGAGAGTGTATCAGGTACTCCTTTTAACAAGTATGTAGAAGATAACATATTTAAGCCCCTTAATATGAATAATAGTAGCTTTGCTTTTAATGATAAAATACTAAACAATCTATCGCAAGGATATGATTACAAAAATGGTATGTATAAAAAAGTACCTGTTTACGGAGGAGTCCTTCCACCCGCAGGCGGATTGAAAACCACAGCAGATGATATGACTAGATTTATGATTGCTCATTTAAATAATGGCACCTATGAGAATACACGCATATTGAATAAAGACACCGTAGAAGACATGCATAAAAAGCATTTTTCCTTTAATGAAAATACCCTTGGAGTATGCTATGGCTTTTCAGAAAAGTATACAAATGGTACAAGAATAATTTACCATCGAGGGGATGATTATGGTTTTCACAGCATGTTATGTTTAATACCTGACAGTAATATAGGATTTTTCATTTCAACTAATGGTGAAGCGGGAATCAATATGTGTGTTAGTATAACAGATCAGTTTATAGCTAAGTACTGCAGTCAATCTAATACAAAAGTTAATATAAATAATAAAGTTAACTTTGTAAAAAGTAATCTGAAAAAATTTGAAGGAAGCTATCAAGGTACTAGATATCCAAGAAATGAAATAGGAAAATTGTTTCTACTAATGCCTTCAGCTATAAATATAAAAAGCACTAATGATGCACTAGTTATAAAATATTCTGGCGGGGAAGATAAGTATATAGAAATAGAACCTTTACTTTTTAAGAATGTTAAGACAGGAGATGCTATTGCCTTTAAAGCAGATAAACAAGGAAACATAGCCTACATGCTCCCAGAGGGGTTAACAGTGGCCTTTGAAAAAATTAATTGGTATCAAAATCCTGCACTACATAGAATAATTTTTATGTCCTTTACAATACTATTTTTGTTACTACTTTTGGTACAAGTAATATTAATTATAAAGAGAAAGAATGATACTATAGAAACTCTTCGTAATAAAAATATTACACTACTTATATGCATTTTAAATTCATTATTTTTAGTTGGCATGATTAAAGAGTGTATCTCTCTATCACATATGCTTATGTTTCTAGCTGAATTACCTAAGTTAGTTATCTGTCTTCTGTTTATTCCGATAATCACCACAATATTAACTTTATATTTAGTAATTTCAACATTTATATACTGGAATAAGAGAAGTGATAATTTGGTTTCAAAGATATGGACTATATTAGTCTGCTGTATATTTTTAATTTTTAATCTATACCTAAATTACTGGAATCTATTTGGCTTCAAATTTTAATTAAAGGTTATACGCTTCCTCCTATAATTAAAGTATAATATATTTATTGGGACTAATGGAATATTGCAACTATACTTTAAAAAGGAGGAAGCTTTTTGTATAAAATACTTATTATTGAAGATGATGTTAAATTGACTAAGCTTATAAAAGAATACCTTGAGAAATATGGATATGATGTTGCTGCTATAGAAAATTTTATAAATGTGGAAGATGATATAAAAAGCTTAAAACCTAATTTAATTCTTTTAGACATAAATCTCCCATATTATGATGGATTTCAGTTGTGTAAAACCTTTAGACGTTCCTCCACAATACCTGTCATTATTATTTCATCAAGAAACGGAAATAACGAACAGA
This sequence comes from Clostridium sp. OS1-26, assembly GCF_030915445.1. GTDB lineage: Bacteria > Bacillota > Clostridia > Clostridiales > Clostridiaceae > Clostridium_AM. The sequence goes on along the minus strand of NZ_CP133264.1, from coordinate 3,377,249 downwards.
TTAGGGGACTTGAGTTGGGTGCAGATGATTATATTGTCAAACCCTTTGATTTTGACTTTCTTCTTGCTAAGATACAAGCAGTACTCAGACGAGTATATGGTGAATATTCAACAGAGACAAGCTTAATAGAAAGTCTTGGAGGTATTAAACTTAATAAGGATACTTTTAAAATGCTTTATAATAATATTGAGATTGAGCTTAGCAAAAATGAATTTAAGCTTTTGAGTAAGCTTGTTAAGAATGAAGATAAGATTATTACCAGAGAAGAACTTTTAGAAGAACTTTGGGATGATACTGTTTTTGTAGATGACAACACTTTAACAGTAAATATAGTAAGGATTAGAAACAAACTTAAAGAACTAGGTATTAATGAAGCTATAAAAACAAAACGAAGCATTGGCTATATGTTTCAATTTCATTAATCATTAAGAGGCATTAATATGAATAAGAAGATATTAATAAATTTTTTAAAAGACAAGCTACAGCTTACCATTGCCTATTTTTTTAATACACTTTTGATTATTCTTTACTGTCATTTGCTTAATGGAAAAATTGATGTATTATATCCTTTATTAATCTCTATAGTAATCTATTTATTTTTAATATTAAATGAGTGGTTAAAATATTATAAATTTAGCAGAAGCCTTAATGAAGGCATAGAAAATAAGTACTTTAATTTAAGCCCTAGAACAATTGAGCAGCAGGAATCCGCTAAAGCTATATTCAAAATACATGAAAACTATACAAATACAATAAGTAAAGTTAATGCGCAAAACACCGAATATAAATATTTTTTATCACAATGGGTTCATAATATGAAAACTCCAGTTTCAGTAATTAATCTCATTATTCTAAAATGTATTAAAGAACTAGATTTTGATAAAAAAGATTGGAAAACAAATATAGCAAAGTTATTTTATGATATACGAGAAGAAAATAATAAAGTAGAAAATGGCTTAGAGCAAATACTAAATATTAGCAGACTTGACGATTTTTCAAAGGATTACGAACCTCAGACAGTAGACCTTGTTACCCTTATAAAAGAAGTTATAAATAGTAAAAAAAATCAGTTTATATACAATAATGTTTTCCCAAAGGTAGAGTTTCAATGTGAAAAAGCATTAATTATCACTGATAAAAAGTGGAATAAATTCATGCTTGAACAGATTTTATCTAATGCCATTAAATATTCTAAAAAAAACGATAAAAAGAAATATGTATATTTTAATATATATATTAATGATAAAGAAACTAAGCTTACAATTAGAGATAAAGGAATTGGAATACCTAATTATGATATAAAAAGGATTTTTACACCCTTTTTCACAGGAGAAAATGGTAGAAAATTAAAGGACTCTACAGGTATAGGTTTGTACATCTGTTCAATAATAGCGAAAAAATTAAATCATAGTATTATCATAGAGTCAGAAGTTAACATTGGAACCACCCTTTCAATTATATATATGTCCAAAATTTAAAGGTAATGGAGTGAGCCTATGGAAGTTTTATCTGCAGAAGATATCGTTAAAGTATACGAAGGAAGCTTAGAAGTTAACTGTACAAATGTATTAAATGGCGTAAATCTAAGTGTAGAAGAAGGAGAGTTCATTGCTATTATTGGACAATCCGGAAGTGGAAAAACAACTCTACTCAATATATTATCCGGTATTGATAAGCCTAACAGCGGAACTGTAAAAATATTAGATAAATACATAACTTCATTAAATAAAAAGGAAAGTGCTATTTTTAGACGTGAAAATCTTGGTATTATATTTCAAGAATTTAATCTTTTCAATAACATGACTCTAGCAGAAAATGCTGCTCTTCCACTTATATTTAAAGGAAAAAGCGCTAAAGAAATTGATGAAAAGATATCGGAGTATTTTACCTTTTTCAATATATATGATATTAAAGATAAGTACCCAAATAATGTTTCCGTTGGTGAGAAACAAAGAGCAGCAGCCTGTAGAGCACTGCTAAATCATCCTTGTGTTATCTTAGCTGATGAACCAACAGGAAGTCTTGATCCGAAAACTTCAAAAAAGTTTATGAAGTATATGGAAACCTTAAATAATGAAAAAAAATTAACAATTCTTATGGTTACACATGATATGTATGCAGCAAGCTATTGCAAAAGGGTTATCTTTTTAAAAGACGGTAGAATATGTACAGAAATATATCGTAAAGAGGAGCAAAGCGCCTTCTTTAATAGAATATTAGATACACTTTCAGTGATTAGTGGAGAATGATATGGATTTTAAGCAAATATTATTTAAGAATATAAAATCAAATTTAGATCACTATGCGGCCTATACCTTTTCCTTAATAACCTCAATTCTGTGCTTCTTTATTCAGTCAATACTATATAATTCACAGGTGGTAATCGGTAAAAATAACTTTATTGTAGTGCCGACAATTAGTGTGTTTAACACATCTTTATGGTATATTTACATGTATATTTCCTTTTCTAAACATAGAGAAAGAGAGTTTATACGTTTCCTAACCTTAGGTATGACCTGTGGAGAGCTTAAAATATTAATCTTTTTAGAAAACACTTTGATTTTTTTAGTATGTATACCTACCGGCTTAGTTTTAGGTTTAATTTTTTCAAAAATTATAGCCCTTTCCTTATTCAATTTTTCTGGTATACACATCCTAACTTTTCAGTTTAAATCAGTTGTCTATAAAATCATTGCTGCACATTATGCTGTACTTACCACTGTTTTTACTTTATGGTCATTTAAATTCATAGATAACTTAAGTATAACAAATAGCTCAAATCATGAATACCTATCAGTAGCTAATACTAAAAGTTCAAAGCTATTAAAAATAATATTAGTATTTTTAATAATGTGCTATTTTTATTTGCTAGAAAAATTCAATCTATCTTCTCAAGCTAGATATTATACTGATTTTGCTTTCTTATGTATACTAGGAACTTACATCTTATTTTTATTTGTTGTAAAAGCTTTTAAAACTCTTATAAGAAGAAATAAAAACTTTTACTATAAAAAAATTTTGCTGATAAAAGAAATTGAAGCTTTTTTTAAAGATGATAAAATTGTAATTTTCTTCATTGGATTTCTGAATTTTATGTTTATTATTTGCGAAAGGATTCGTCATTTGCCTAATATAAAAACAACTTTTGATTTCTTTAGTACTTTTCAAAAAGATACTTTTAATTTAATAAATGTGTTTAGTGTTTTATTAAGCTTTTTTGTCTTTGCCAACATACTGTACTTTAAAAGTAAAATAGATTTATATAACTGGAAGCCAAGAATAATTAAATTGCGTAAAGTTGGGTTAACAACTGAAGAAGTACATAATATTTTATTATGCAAGCTTAAGTTAACATTTTTTTTGCCTGTGATTTTAACAGCTTTAGCATGTGTTTCATATAATTATATCTTGAACATCAATAATGAGTTTGCGATGAATACTATCAAAATATTACTATGTTATTTTATCATACAATTTTTAGGATATATTATTACTAAGAATAAAATATTATTTTTTAGATCTTAAATTTCTTCATATATTCTTTATATAAATATTATAAAATCTAATCACAGAATAATTGATTTTAGTCATTGTGTACTTGAAAAAATAGACGAGGCACAATTATTAATAAGCATTGCGCAATTTGGAATAACATGGGAGGAAAGTTGTGAACTGTCACGGGAACAACAAAGAAAATCACAAAGATCATAAACATAGTCCATTAAAACATATGCTGCACATGATTTTATGTTGTGGGCTACCTATACTTATTGTAGGATTTTTACCACTTATAACAAGGTTTAGTCCTAGTGCAGGCAGCTTCATTAGAAAAATAGTGCCATTTTTATGTCCGATAATGATGGTTACTATGATTTTTACAATGATGAGCGGCAAGAAAGAAAAAAGTTGCTGCAGTAACACTAAACAAGATATTGATACGAAAGAAATAGTTTAGACCAATAACGCAAAATGGAGAGGCTAAATAATTTAGAAGCCTCTCCATTTTTCATCCTTTACTTAGTTACAGCTTTATTCAATGATTTATTAAAAGATACCATACGTTATCTCCTAATCTTCAGATGTTAAATGAATTATTCTTAAAATTACAATTCTATTGTTCTATCTGTTGGTATCAATTCCCCTTGAGGCATTTTCCCACGAATATATTGACTCCATAGGGAGCTTATCCAGTTATCTTTATACTCAAATGCAAGACTATCTAATATTAATCCAAAGTCGTCGGAAACATATGATGCCATATCCTCCGATAAAGTAATATTATATACTTCTAAAAATATGTTTCTTCTTAATTTTTCATCATGCTTCCTATATATTTCTGTTAAGTTCTCCTTTTGTTTGATTTTACTTACTTCATTATAAACTCGAGTCCACTGTGTTGAAAAAATCTCACAATCTCTATTTTTTAAAACTTCATCTATTTGTGCTGCATCTAGTGTTTTAAGATAATTTATAATTTTATTTTTAAATACGTACAATATTTTCGTATATGCTAATTCAATATTTTCTATTTTCATTATTATCACTCCAAATTTAAAATATCCTTTAACTTTCTGTAATTCTGTTTTCTATATCCGAGAAAATTTCATCAGGGAACATAGTACTTTTTAACACTTTAACTTTTAAGCTTCCTCTCTTTAAGTCAGAAATTATATTATCTTAATATTAATATTCTACAAAATTCTAAATAAACCTTCCTAATTTAAACAAATATTCCAATATTGCTTCAAAATATGCATGAAGACCAATTTGAAATATTGGCTTAAATTAGATGGGCTAAACTAACAGAGAATGTTTGGTATGATTATGATAGTTACCGCTATTACAAGGTACCCCTAATTTTGGGAGTACCTTACTTGATTTTTATTTTCGCCACTTAAATCCACTAGGTTTGCAGCTTCTATGTAATCCTCTATAATCTTCCTTGACATATTAAACCAACTTGGGCAGTTATCAAGTATTACAGAGTCTCCCGTTACAGTTCTCTCTAATTCCCACAAGATAGGGTCAGCATTAGGCACTAACTCAACTTCAGTAGAAAAATTCCAATTTAAAGAGTGCTTCAATATCTTTTCTCTAAGCCTTCCTGAATTCGAGACAGGAGCATCAAGAAAAAACTTGGCATGATGTACTTTAAGCTCGCCAAAGCTCTTTCCAATAAGCTCTAGTGCTTTATCTGTTTTATCAATAATTCTGTAACTTCCCTGTAAGCCTGCAATATCTCTAACAACACCGTCATTGCCAAGTATTAAAACTCCTCCAGAAAGAGCAACTTCAAGGGTTATAATTAAATTAAATCCATCAATATAAATGGTTCCATCTTTTGCTGAGGAATACGGGAGCAATCTTTTCTTTCTCTTCCCATAATCATCTTTGGTACTTGTTGAACGCTTTAACGCTTGACGCTGACGTGCTGAAAATTGATAACTTCCACCGACTAAATCCATAATTCCATTTATTTTATAACCTCTATTAAGAAGCCACTCTACTTCTTCCTGCGCCTTCTGTAGTTTTAAAACCGCTTCCTTTGAAAACCATCTATCATCTTGAGGGTCAACCCCTCTTTTGGCTATCCTTCTTGTTGACATTTCATCTGAATTCAAATATAACACCTCATTCACTTGATATTGTATATATTACAAGTTTCCAACTTTATTATACTCTATAGTGATAAATTAAAACTAATTTTGCTTCAAGCCAAAATCAAATTCGTTGATTCATTATAAATTTCTTAAATTTAAGTCGAAATTAATAAAACTTTGGCTTAATTTTATAATTATGCTAACATGTTTATAAAAACTTCCCATTTTAATAAACAAATTAAAGGAGAGAGTATCAATGATAAATTTTGCGCAAGAAGCTGAAAAATATAGAGAGGAGTTTTTAGAACTTTTAAAAGAATGGATTCAAATACCTTCTGTATTTGATAATGATACAGTTTCCCCTACGGCCCCTTTTGGGAATCAGGTAAAAAATGCTTTAGATTGGTTTGAAGACTTAGGAACTAAAGATAAATTTATAACGAAAAATGTAGATGGTTTTGCAACTCATATTGAATATGGCGAAGGCAATGAAATTGTATATGTTTTTGGGCATGGTGATGTAGTTCCTGCTGGAGAAGGATGGTCAAGTGACCCTTTTAAATTAGAAATAAAGAGAGATCAAATCTTCGGAAGAGGTGTAGTTGATGATAAAGGTCCTTTAATAGCAACTTATTTAGCCTTGAAATTAATTAGAGAAAATGACTTAAAAATAAATAGAAAAATAAGAATAGTAGCAGGCGGAAATGAAGAAAGTGGATTTAGATGTATAAGGCATTACTTTAGTAAAGAGCCTAAGCCTACCTATGGATTTACTCCTGACGCTAAGTTTCCTGTTATTCATGGAGAAAAAGGTGGCGGAATAATAAAAATTACTGGCATTATAGAAAATAATAACATCCAAATAACTAGCGGAGACGCCCATAATACAATTCCATACAGCGTACTTATTAAAAATTTAAAATCTTTCCCAAATAATTCTTTATTAGATAGCTTCTCGAAGGAAGAAAATATAGAATTCGTGGAAACTGCAGAAAATGAAAGTAGAGTACTTAAAGTCAACGGAAAAGGTGGTCATTCCTCCAAACCAGAAAAGGCTGTAAATCCTATAGAAAAATCATTTAAACTTTTATCTCAATGTTTAAATGAAAAATGGATTTTAACCTTACGGGACCTAATTGGGCAGCACAATTTGAATGGGCAATTGTATGGTTTAGATAGAGAAGGAAAATGTGGAAGGTTGATGCTTGTTCCGACTATTATAGAGATAAAAAATGGAGTTTTACAGCTTACTTTAAGTGTAAGATACCCTGAAAATATAAGCTTTGAAGAAATATTAAAGACTATTTCTAATTATTTTGCTAAAAATAGAATTAATGAATATAAACTAGATGGCCAAAACATAAAAAATCCAAATTATATTTCTAGTGATTCAAATCTAGTTAAAAAACTATATGACATATACGTTAAACATACAGGAGATCTATCAAATAAAGTAAGGGTAACCAGTGCAGGAACTTATGCCAGTGAAATGAGCGATTCAGTAATATTTGGCTGTGAGTTTCCTGATAACAGCTCAGGCAACACCCATGAAAAAAATGAGTTTGGAAGTATAAATGCTTTTATTAAAGCCATTGGAATATATGCGGAAGCCTTATATGAGCTGTCTAACCTGTAGAAGCATGAGGTTTCAAACTAGAAAGTTAGCTTTCTGGCTTTGAAACCTATAGCTAAAGTTTATGTCACTTAAGGTGACATAAACTATAAATACATATTTATTGATTAGGATTACAATGTGTTTATAGGGTGGTGATTAAGTGATAACAAGAAAGCATTCTATGCTTGTAAGATTTCTTAGTGAAAAAGATGAATACGTTACTGCTCTAGAACTTGGAAAGAAATTAGAAGTATCAACAAGAACAATTAAAAGGTATATTAAAGATTTAAATTATCTATTTAAAGATTATGGAGTAGAAATTTCTTCAATTAAAGGTGTAGGCTACAAACTATCTGGCTCATCTAAAGGAATAAGTAAAATTGTTGAAAAAGCTGAAAGACAAATTAAAGGTCTGGAAATAGACGATTCTACTGAAGGAAGAATTAATGCAGCCATATGTATAATGCTTAATAAAGAATATATTAATGCTCAAAGACTAGCAGATGAATTAAATTTAAGCATACCAAGCACCAATAAACTCATTACTAATATAAAAGAGTTGCTAAAAAAATATGACTTAAGGATAATTTCTAAACCATATCATGGCAGCAAGATAGTTGGAGATGAACTTAATATAAGATATCTAATTTTAGATACTGCTATAAAGATGGATGAAAAAGAAAATATAAAAGTTAAGCTAGAAAATATACCTTCTAAAGAATTAAAAATTATAGAAGACACCATTTCAAAATACCTAAAGGAAAATAATGTTGTTATCTCAGACAATGACTTTAATATTTTGATGACAAGGATTATTGTTTCTATATCTAGAGCAAAGAATGGTAATGTACTAAAAAATGATTTATTTCAGGATGTATATAGACTTCATAACTATAAGCTAATTTATAAAATAATGAGTGAGCTCTTTGACAAATTAAAGATTACCTTTGATGAAAGAGAGATATTATATGTATCAAATTATTCAGGGGTAATCATATACAACTATAATATGTCAAAACAGTTTAATGAAAACATGGCAGAAGAAATTAAATCATTTTTAAAAGAATCGCTAGAAGAAATATCCTTGATATCAGGGAAATGATTTTACTAAGGATGTAGAATTTATTAATGCATTGTCTATGCATCTAAAGATACTTATCAATAGGATAAGAGCTGGTGTTAACTCAAAGAATCCCCTGCTCAAACAAATTAAAACTAATTTTCCTATTGAAACAAACTTAGCCACCTTCTTAGCAAATAAAATGCAGAAAAAGTTTAATGTGTTTTTAGACGAAGACGAAATTGGATTTATTACAATGCATTTTGGAGCGGCTTCTGAAAGGCTAAAAGGAAAAGGTGGAAAGAAAATCTGTATAATATGCCATCATGGAATAGGTACTGCACAGCTTCTATCTGAAAAAATTAAACAAAGAATGAGTGATGTAGAAATAGTTGGCGTTTATCCAGTAAGATATCTTGATATAGCTGTAAATAAAAATATTGATTTTATAGTTTCAACTATCGAACTTGATAAAAAGAGCAGCAAGGTACCAATTATTTATGTAGAAAATGTATTTTCAGATCAAATAGTAAATAAAATTCATGAAGCTTTCACAGAAGGCGAGCAGCGAAAAAAAGTTCTTGATGACATGTTTAATGAAAAGGCTTTTTATAAAATTAAAGCTAAGTCCCGAGAAGACGCTATAAAAAAATTAGGACAAAACATGAAGCAATGTGGATTTATAGATGATGAAATAATAGAAAATGTTTTAGAAAGAGAGAACATGTCTTCTACAGATATAGGACATTTAGTTGCAATACCTCACACAATTATTGGAGGAAATTATAAGTCTATTATAGGCGTTGGAATATTAGAAGAACCAATACTATGGAAGAAAGAACAGGTTCAACTTGTTTTTATGGTTTGTTTTAATGCTAGCGAACAGCACAACTTTCCAGTGTTTAAATATTTATATAACTTTATAGAAGATGAAGGCGGTGTTAAAGGAGTAATAAAATTCTGTGACTTTAAAAAATTAATGAAATTTTTAGACGTGAAATAGAGGAGGAACTAACACATGGTAAAGGACATATTTAACAGAGAACATATAAAACTGAATGTAGATTTTGATCATAAAGATAAGCTTTTGAAATATATAGCAGATCTTTCTACAGAATTAGGTATATCAAAAGATTCTGAAGGAGTATATTCAGGCTTATTGGAAAGAGAAAAGGAATTTGAAACTGGCTTAGGTGATAAAATAGCCATTCCTCATACAAAATCAGATGTTGTAATCAACCCTGCAGTTTTAGTGTTAAAAACAGTAAAGGATATAGAATGGGGAAAAGAATGTGGCGGAGTAAATTTAATAATCACTTTTCTTACTCCAAAGGAGCAAGCTGGAACAACGCATATAAAGTTACTCTCAAGTCTTTCAAGAAAACTAATTGATGAAGATTTTAAAAATAAATTACTAACTAGTAATGATCAAGAAGAAATTTTTCAATTAGTTGAGAGTGCTTTTAAAAACATATAAAAATAAGAGGAGGAATTATTTATGGCAAAAAAATTAGTAGCATTATGTGCGTGTCCAATGGGATTAGCTCATACCTTTATGGCAGCTGAAGCAATTGCAAAGGCAGCTAGAGAGCTTGGATATGAAGTTAAGGTTGAAACTCAAGGTGCCGATGGTATTCAGAATGAATTAACTAGAAAGGATATACAGGAAGCACATATAATACTTCATGCCATTGCAGTTACACCAGAAGGAATGGAAAGATTTGAAGGTTATGAAATCTATGAAGTTGGACTACAAGAAGTTATAAAAGATCCTAAAGGTACTATTAAAGAAATAGAAGAGGATTTAGGAGAATAATAAAAGATTAAATATACTTGTGAGGGAGGGTTTATTATGGTTGTTAAAAAGAAAGTAATTGGTGGCGGTACAAATGGAACTAATGTAAATAGCAGTACAAGCACTCCACAGGAAGAACAAAAAAGTAATTCAAAATGGACAGAAATTAGTAAACACATAATGACAGGTATTTCACATATGATACCTATACTAATAATGGGAGGACTAATAGGTGCAATTTCGCAGATTATTCCTTATGTAATGTTTAAGTTAGACCCTTCGGTTTCAATAGTTGACGCAATTAATTCTGGAAAATTTACAGGCATTAGTTTCTCTTTATTAAATCTTGCTCACATTATGGAGAGCTTTGGATTTACACTATTCGGTTTTGCCATTCCTATGTTTGCAGCTTTTACTGCTAATTCCATAGGAGGAAAAACAGCTTTAGCAGCAGGCTTTATAGGAGGTTATGTTGCAACTAAACCAGTAGCAGTATTAACTTTAGTAGACGGGAAATGGGCAGCTAAGGCACCAGTACAATCAGGATTTTTAGGCGCTATTCTAATCGCATTTATTGTTGGATATTTTGTTAAATGGTTAAATAAAAAGATTCAATTGCCACATAACTGGCTAGCATTTAAAACTACATTTTTAATTCCACTTTTATCAGCACTATTCTGTATGATTTTAATGGTATTTATCATAACTCCTTTTGGTGGATGGATAAATGAAGAAATTAAAATTGGATTACAGGCAGCAGGAAGCGGCGGCCAATTTGTCTATGCTTTAGTTTTATCTGCTGCAACTGCCTTTGACTTAGGTGGACCAGTGAATAAAGCAGCAGGCTTTGTAGCCTTAGGCTTTACTACAGAGAAAGTACTTCCAATTACTTCTAGATGTTTAGCTGTAGTTATTCCATCTATTGGCTTAGGCTTAAGTACATTAATCGATCAGAAATTAGTTGGTAGAAGAGTTTATGACAAACAATTTTATCAAGCAGGCAAAACTGCAATTTTCCTAGCTTTCATGGGAATATCAGAAGGCTCAATACCTTTTGCCTTAGAAAGACCATCCTTTACTATACCTCTTTATGTTGTAGGTTCAGTTATAGGTGCACTTACAGGCGTAGGCTTAGGTGCAGTACAGTGGTTCCCAGAATCAGCAATATGGGCATGGCCTTTAATATCAAATATAGGACCATATATATTAGGTTTAGTAGTTGGATCAGTATTTATTGCTGTAGTTAATGTTTTATATAGAAATAAATTAATAAAACAAGGAAAACTTGTAGTTTATTAATAGAGATAGGTTTGGCGGCATAAGAAATACTTATGCTTCCAAACCTATAGCTTTTAGAACAATTTTAATTTAGGAGAAATTTATATGGACAGAGAAAAAAGAGTAAATTCATTAAGAACTATCTTAAAAGATAATAATATTGACGCAGTATTACTTACAAGTCCTCATAATAAATATTACATTGCAAATCTTCATAGTGGCTCAGGGTATGTTTTTATTACAAGAAAAAATAAGTATATATTAGTTGATTTTAGATATTATGAAGAAATGAAAAAGTGTAATAATGACTTTAATATTATAATGGTTACAAAAGAAAAAAGCTTTAACTATATTATGAACTCTATAATTAAAGAAGAAAATATCAGCAGCATAGGCTTTGAAGGAAAAGAGGTTCCTTACGACTTCTATAAAGATATGGAAAGTAATTTAAAAACTAATTTTATATCATTAAATTTAGATGAGTTAAGAAAAATTAAAGATAAAGCAGAATTAGAACATATAAAGGAAGCTTGCAAAATAGCAGATGATGCCTTTAATCATATTGTTGGTTTTATAAGAGCAGGCATCACTGAAATAGATGTAGAAAATGAACTTGTTAGATTTATCAAAGAGCAAGGCGGAGAAAAAGAATCCTTTGATATAATCGTTGCATCAGGGGGCAGAGGAGCTCTGCCACATGGTAAAGCAAGCCGCAAGGTTATAGAAAATGGAGAATTAATAACTATGGATTTTGGAGTTAAATACAACAAATATTCTTCAGATATAACTAGAACTGTTGCATTAGGTAGTTGTCCTAAGGATTTACTAGAAGTATATGAAATTGTAAAAAAAGCTGGTGAGGAAGCATTAAAAGCAGTTAAAGCAGGAATAACCGTTGGAGAATTAGATTATATTGCAAGAAAAATAATTAGTGATGCTGGTTATGGAGATTATTTTGGACATAACTTAGGACACGGCGTTGGCATCTTAGTTCATGAATATCCCGCTCTCTCCCCTAACGGAAAGGACCTTTTACATGAAGGCATGATAATAACTATAGAACCTGGCATTTATATACCTAATGTTGGAGGCGTAAGAATAGAAGATGACGTTTTAGTTAGAAAAGATTGTGGTGAAAGACTGACAAAGAGCTCAAAGGATTTAATAGTTATAGGAGGTAATTAATATGTATAACTTTAATGAAAAAGTAGATAGAATTAGTGAAAAGTGCCGTAAGTGGGATATAAATATAATAAGAAACATATATGGTGAAGTACCTGATGACTTTATTCCCCTTTGGATTGCTGATATGGATTTTAAAATACCTGAGGAAATAGAAAAGACTTTTTTACAAGCTGTTAAGAGAGGCGTATTCGGATATACCTATTGTCATGACGATTTTTACAATGCGGTTAAAAGCTGGCAAAGGGATATTCATGATGTGGAAGTGGACAAAGATTGGATAACTCTTTCCTATGGAACTGTGTCTACCATTCATTATGTGATACAGGCTTTTTGTGAAAAAAGAGACTATATACTTATGAATACTCCAGTTTACGATCCCTTTGATTCAGCAGCAAAAAGACAGGAAGTATATAGAGTATATAACACTCTAGAAATAATAGATGACAGGTATTATATAAATTTTGAAGCTTTAAAAGAACAGTTAGAAAAATATAAGCCTAAGTTATACTTATTTTGTTCTCCACATAATCCTTCAGGCAGAATATGGTCCATAGAAGAGTTAACACAAATAGCAAAGTTATGTAAGGAGAACGGAACTATTTTGGTAGCCGATGAAGTCCATGCAGAACACATACATTATGGAAAATTTAATTCTATACTAAAGTTAGATAAAGAACTATTAGAAAATGTTATTTTACTAACTTCACCTAACAAAGCCTTTAATCTTGGAGGATTAAAAACTTCTTATTCTATAATTTGTAACGAAAATATTAGAAACAAATTTAGAAATAAGTTATCTCAGAATTCCATAACTTCCCCTAATTCCTTTGGTGTGTTAGGTTTAGTAACTGCTTATAATGAAGGAAGACAGTGGCTCAAGGAAGTAACTAATTATATAAGAGAAAACTATGAATTCTTGGGAAAGTATATTGAAGAAAATATACCTAGTTTAAAATTAATGAAAATGGAGTCCTCATATTTAGCATGGATAGATATTAAAAATACTGGATTAACATCTAGCGAAATTACCAGTAAATTATCTTTAGAAGCAGGTATTTTAGTTGAAAATGGTGAGCACTTTGTTAAAGATGGCGAAGGTTATATAAGAATAAATTTAGGTACTCAAAGAAGTAATATTGAAGAGGCTTTAAGCAGAATGAAAAAAGTTATTAAAACATCACATTAAAGAATATAATAAAAGCTTACCTTGCTTTAGGAGACATCCTTAAAGTAAGATAAGCTATTTATTAATTATTTATTATTTATTTATAATAGCGATTTACTTATGCAGCCTTTTTTATTGAAGGCTTATTTGCATTTTGTAGTGAACTGTTTTTACGTGAATATGTAAAGTAAACTATAATTCCTAACGCTAACCATGTTAAGAAATATATCCAAGTTGTCTTTGATAAGTTAGACATTAAGAATAGGCTGAATACTACTGCTAGTATTGGCACTAATGGTACTAATGGAGTCTTAAAGCTTCTCTTTAAGTTTGGATGAGTTTTTCTTAATACGATTACAGATGCAGCAACAAGCATGAATGTTGATATAAGAGTCATGTTTGCAAGGTCTGCTAATTGTTTAAGATCAACAACACCTGCTATTAAAGCAGCAGTACAACCTGTTAGCCAAGTTGAGAAAGTTGGCACATTTGTTTTTGCATTTATATTAGAAAATGCCTTTGGAAGTAATCCGTCACGACTCATTGAGAATAGTATACGGGATGTACCAAAAATATAGGCTAACATAACTGCTGTAATTCCTACGACTGCACCAATTGAAAGAATGGAGGCAGCCCAGCCTTGTCCAACTTCATTTAGTGCGAATGCCATTGCATCTCCAACATTTAATAGCGAGTAATGAGTAATACCAGTTAAAACTAAACAAACCACAACATATATAATTGTACAAATAATTAATGAAGCAATGATTCCTATCGGAAGATCCCTTTGTGGATTCTTTACTTCTTCAGCAGAAGTTGAAACTGCATCAAATCCTGTAAATGCAAAGAAAACAGATGCCGCCCCTGCAAACACTCCTTTTAAACCAAATGGCATAAATGGATGCCAGTTTTGAGGTTTTATAAAGAAAGCACCTACAGCTATGAATAAAACTATAACAGCAACTTTTACTATAACCATAAAGTTGTTTACTTTCTTACTTTCTTTTGTTCCTCTTGAAAGTAGGTAAGTAACCAATAGTATTACTATAGTTGCTGGGAGATTCATTATACCTCCCTGACTTGGAATAGTTACAAACTGTTTAGGTATATGTATCCCAAATTCACCTATAAAGCCATTAAAATAAGCTGCCCAACCACCTGCAACAGAGGATGTGCTTACGGTATATCCTATAACAAGCGACCATCCTACGAGGTGAGCAATTATTTCACCTAAAGATACATAGATGTAAGCATAAGAACTACCAGAGGTTGGTATAGATGCTGCAAATTCAGCATAGCATAAACCAACAAGCATACATACTATTGCAGAACAAATAAATGATAATACAACTGCTGGACCTGCATCTCTTGATGCTACAAGTCCTGTTAGAACCATAACACCTGTTCCTATAACTGCACCAATACTCATTAAGGTTACGTCAAAGGAACCAAGAGTTTTTTCTAGTGATGCAGATTCGTGACGTTCTAAAACCGAATCTACACTTTTTTTCTTGAAAATAGAACTCATTCTTTTAGACCTCCTTTTGCATCTCTTACTAAAAATTTTGTTTATAAATTAACTAAATACTTTATAATAATAAAAAATATATTATAATCCGTCAAATTATGAAATAAACATTTCATCGAAATTATTTAAGTTTTTCTTCAAAACGCTTAAAAATACGTCACTGTTTTTACAATTTGATTTAAATTTTTCAGAAAGGTTAATTTATTTTGCAAAGTGTTCTGATTTGTGCAATTATAAAGCTATATTTTGAGGCGCATAAATATACACTAAACACTACTAAAAAAGTATTGTTTTAAATTTCAAACTTATTAAAATACTTGGTAAATTATATTTACTTTAAAGAGGTAACCTCACCAATTTTGAAAAGGTATAAAGAATTAAACTAAAAATCAAAAGCCTGTATACTTAATGAATACAGGCTTAATCTTGCTATTTACTTTTATGAAAAAAATTTGCTAGGTTAGCTATATTTAAATTTTATAAGTTCTCCTTAACTACTCCACTATATTGCTCAATTAAATTTATAAACTCACTCTTACGCATTGCATCCTGAAAAACTCTTTTGGGAACAATATAGGCATTTACAGGACTTATATAGATATAAATATATTCTTCAGTCTCTATAAGTCTCTCAACGGCATTCCAGTTAGTGTTAGATTGACCCATATTGCTATTTTCTAAAATCCCTTCATGTGTTATTAATATGCTATATCTACCAAAAAGATTTTCTTGTTTGCCTTCATCGAGCATTTTGTTTATCCTTCTTTTTACTACTAATTTAAAATATTTTGGATAGAAAATTACCCATAACAAATATGTAATTAAGAATACAGTTAACCAAAACTTAAAAGGTGCTTTTGTAATCCTTACAAAGAAAAATGGTGCAACTATAAACATTAATGATATTATGTATTGTTGTATAAACAATGTACGTTTCATCGTTTTAGATGTTGCCATATGGTTCATATTGTATTCTATATAATCTTCTCTTGTTAAATCATATTCAATTTCAAACATAAATTAGAATTCCTTTCTCAGACTTTTTTAATCTCTTTTTAAAAGCATATCATTAATCGTTGAACCATGCGTGGTCAAGCATCTTTATACCTTCAACAATTTCACTTTCTGGCACACTTCCAAAACCAAGCAAAATCATATTATTAGAATATCTATCTTGCCTCATCCAGAACGGTAATACTGGATATACTATGATACCATGATCTCTAGCTTTTTTTATTGCCTCTTCTTCACACAATCCATTATTGAACTCCAGTAAAATATGCAAGCCCGCGTTTTTCCCATGGATAATAACCTTATCTCCCATCAATTCATGAATTGTATGAACTAATATATCATGTTTTCTTTTGTTTGAAAGACATATTTTTCTTAAATGTCTATCCCAATGACCTAAATACATAAACTGTTGGATTATTTTTTGTTGAATTATTGGGACAGCTGCCTGATAGCTATTGAAAAGTTTATCATACCTTTCCATTAATGATTGTGGCAATACCATATAATTTACACGTAAGCTAGGTGACAAAGATTTTGAAAATGTGCCTATATAAACAACAGATTCTTTTGAAGCAATACTTTGTATTGATGGAATAGGTCTTGAATTATATCGAAGCTCACTATCATAATCATCTTCAATTATAATTCCATTTGTTCTTATAGCCCAATCCAACAGCTTTAATCTCTTTTGGATTGGCATCACTGCTCCAGTTGGAAATTGATGCGAAGGTGTTATATAAACTATCTTTGCTGAACTATTCTCTAATTCTTCAATATTAATTCCATCCTTATCCAAACCAATTGGAATAACATTATGCCCGTTATTGATAAATATATCCCTTGCACCAACATAGCCTGGATCTTCTAAAGCTATTTGATTAAAATCTCCTCTAAGTAACTGGCATAGTATGCTTAAACAGTATTCCATGCCTGAGGAAATAATGATTTGTTCCGGATTACAAGAAACGCCTCTTGATTTATTCAAGTATTTCATAATTTCTATTTGTAATTCCGCTTCCCCTTTTCTTGCTTTATATGAAGTCATATCTTCAGCATTTATAGATGATAAACATTTGTTTGAAATTTTCTTCCATAAACTTAATGGAAAATCATCAGCACTTAAGTTTCCATACTGAAAATCATATTTATAATTATTATAATCTGCTTCAGATATTATCTTCTCATGTTCTTCATTATTTTTAAGCTTTTCTCCTTTTAGCTTTGAGATTATTAAGCTATCTAATTTTAGAACAATAAACCTGCTACCTGCTTTACTTGCAACGTATCCTTCTGAATAGAGCTGTAGATACGCACTTTCAACTGTATTTCTGCTGACATTTAATGTTGCTGAAAGCGTCCGCGTTGAAGGGAGCTTGCTGCCTTCTGAAATTTGTCCTGAAATTATTTCTTCTTTTATCTGCTCGTAAATCTGCAAATATAGTGGAACACTAGAATCGTTATTTAAAATAATCATTTTAAAAAACACTCTCCTCACAAACTGTATCCTATAAAATAATCAAAACTGGCACTTTTGAACATTACACTTTGATTGTATAATTGTTTTATCGAAAAGTCAACGGGCTCGTAATGAATACTTTTCAGATAGTTTATTTGAAAAAATTAGATAATTATTTTTAAAGAGGGGGAGAAATCAATGAATACAAAATATGTGGTTATTATTCAATGTGATATTGCACATAGACGCTGCAGCGGATTCGCTTGTACAAATGCTTTTTATAATAGAGAGGAAGTCTTTAAGAACTATAATGACGACACTAGATACATTTCCTTTACCTGCGGTGGCTGCTGTGGTAAGGGAGTTGCTGCTAAATTAGAACATCTTTCTAAAAAGTTAAGAATAGAAAATAATATAGGTAAAGATGAAGTTGCTGTACACTTATCTTCTTGTATGACAACTGACCATCATCATTACGATAGATGCCCTCATGTTGACTATATAAAGAATATTGTATTAAAAAAGGGTTATAAAAATATTATAGAAGGATCTTTCATAAGTAAAAATGCAGAAAAGAAGAGAGAAGAAGGTATTTATAATTGTTACAGTGATTCATAAAATTTTAGAGGAGGAATCATAAATGTTAAACGAAAAATTACTTGAAGTTATTTCTCACGAAGGAGTGACAGCCATAGCCTCCTGCAGTAATAACGAAGTGCATGTCGTTAATACTTGGAACTCATATATTAATACTACTGAAGATGGTAGATTATTAATACCAGCTGCTGGGATGCGTAAAACTCAAAAGAACGTAGAATTAAATAATAAAGTTAAAGTAACTGTAGGAAGTAAAGAAGTTATGGGATATAAACGCTTGGGTACAGGCTTCTTAATTGAAGGAACTGCAAAATTCGTTGAATCAGGTTCAGAATTTGATATGATGAAAGAAAAATACCCTTTCCTAAGCAGGGTTTTAGAGATAACAGTTACATCTGCAACGCAAACGCTTTAGTATTATATCATCTGGCTCTATAAGGCAAAAAGCGACTGATTTTTACCAGTCGCTTTTAATTTTAAATTATTTTGCAAGTTCATACACTGTATGAGCATATATTTTGGCATTCATCATAAGGTCGCCAATTTCAATGTACTCATTAGCTTGATGATCAAGATCTGGCTTTCCTGGGAATATTGGTCCAAAACCAACTACGTTTGGAAGTTCCTTAGCATAGGTTCCTCCACCTATTCCATAAGCTTTTCCTTCTTCACCTGTCTGCTCATTGTAAACTTTAAGAAGAGTTTTAACTAGATCACTATCTTCTGCATAATAAAGAGGCTCGTCAGCATCTACTCTCTCTATTTTAGCACCACATTCAGAAAATCTTTGAGAAAGCTTATTCATTATTTCATCACCCTTCATTGTAACAGGGTATCTCATGTCTATCCAAATATCTGCCATTTCTTCGCTAAAGTCAGCCACTCCAGCATTTAAAGATAATTTTCCTGATGGTTTATCTTCACATGCTATTCCAAGTGAAGTACCCTCTGTTTCTAATCCAACATTCTTGTTAAAGAAATTGATATAATCTGCAAGGCCACAAGTTCCTTTGGCAATTGTTCCTAAAAACTGCAGTGCATACATTACAGCATTTTTCCCTAATTCTGGAGTGCTGCCATGAGCTGATACTCCAAAAGATTGTATAACAACATCTCCATTAACAATTTCAGCTTTCATATTGTATCCTGTGTTAGCTGCAAATTCTTTTACAGCTTTGATAATGCTTTCTGCATCCTTTGTAGCTATTACAATTTCACATTTGTCTGGAACCATGTTAGGTCTTAGTCCACCCTTTATTGATTTAATTGCAGTTCCACAGCTGCAAGGACTTAAAGACTTAACAACATGGAATCTTCTTATACCTTTTTCTGCATTTATAAGTGGGTACATAGCATCTGGTGTAAATCCAGCAACTGGAGCCTTTTCTTTCTTATTGTAAACATGCATTTCAGCACTTCCTGTTTCTTCATTTGTTCCAAAGATAATTCTAATTTTCTTTGAAAGAGGCATATTAAGTTCCTTTATAGCCTTCAATCCAAAAAGCGCTGCCATTATTGGACCCTTATCATCCAGCGTACCTCTTCCAAAAATTTTATCCTCATGAATTTCTGCTCCATATGGTGGATGAATCCAGTTGTCTCCTTCTGGAACTATATCCATGTGGCCAAGAACTGCCACATAATCTTCTCCTTCACCATACTCTGCATATCCATAATATCCTTCTTCTTCTTTGTAAGTCTTAAATCCAAGGCTTTTAGAAATTTCAAGTGCCTTATCAAGAGCCTTTGCTACGCCCTCACCATAAGGCATTCCTGGCTTCCCTTCTTCCTCAATACTCTTAATTTTAACTACTTCTTGAGTTGCCTTAATAAGCTCCTCTTTCATTTCATCGATTTTTTTATTAAGTTCCATGCTTTCTCCCCCTATTTTTCATACCCTTTACAAAGAGTAATACATTTTTATCTATTAACACATTTTGTATATTTTTATTGTATACCCCTTTTTACGCTTTTTCAATGATATTGAATTATTTGTTAAATTCGTCATTATTTTTGCTAAAAATCTGTCAATTTTATAATTAGACTTGAATATATTTATTCCATTATCAAGGAATTAGTCCCTTCCTAACTTTTTCATTGTAAAAAATTACTCCATATAAATATGTTTCCTTAAGCATTTTCCTGTAATAGACGAATTATGATTGACTAAATCCCTAGGCTGTCCTTCAAATATAACTTTTCCTCCATCTTGACCTGCTCCTGGACCTAAATCTATGATCCAATCTGCTTGACTCATTATATCAAGATTATGTTCTATCACAATTAATGTGTTTCCTTGGCTAACAATGCGATTCATAATTCTTATAAGCTGTGACACATCGGACATGTGTAGTCCTGTAGTAGGTTCGTCTAATACATATATACTTCCCTGTTTTTCTAGTTCTGTTGCAAGTTTAACTCTTTGAAGTTCACCACCAGATAGTGTATCTAAAGGTTGACCAAGAGTAATATAGTCTATTCCTACATCTTTTAGCCTTTTTAAAGTAGGCAGTATTTCTTTTTCATAAAAAAATTCCATAGCCTCATCAATTGTCATTTTAAGAATTTCACTAATATTTTTCTTTCTTACTTTAAACTTCAGTACTTCTTTAGTGAATCTATGCCCTTGACATGCCTCACAGACACCTACAATAGGATCCATAAAAGCTAAATCAGTATATGTTATTCCTAATCCCTTACATTCTGGACAAGCTCCATGGGAATTGAAGCTGAAAAGAGATGCTTCTACATGATTCTCTTTTGCAAATAGCCTTCGTATAAAATCAAAAATTCCTGTGAAGGTAGCAATATTAGAACGCTTAGAAGCTTGAATTGTCCCTTGGTCTATGAAAATTGCTTCAGGATAATATTGTGGAAGCACTTGGTTTATCAGCGTGCTTTTTCCCGAACCAGCTACTCCTGTAACCACAGTCAAAGCACCTACAGGAATATCAACAGAAACCTCTTTCAAATTATGCAAAGAAGCGTGTTTTATAGATAACCATCCTTTAGGCTCCCTAGTGCTTTCCTTCAAACTAGCTGTATAATTTAAGAACTTTCCTGTCAATGTATCTGCTTTTAATAGTCCTTCCACTCCTCCCTCATACATAATATTGCCACCTTTTGTGCCGGCTTTTGGTCCCATATCAATTACATGGTCTGCAATTTTAATGACATCGGGGTCATGTTCCACTATTAAAACAGTATTGCCTTTATCTCTTAATAGCCTTAAAAGATTATTAATTCTATTTACATCATGGGGATGAAGACCAATACTTGGTTCATCAAAAATGTAAGTAATATCAGTTAAACTGCTTCCTAGCTGACGAACCATCTTTATTCTTTGGGACTCACCTCCAGAAAGAGTTGCTGTTTCTCGTCCCAAGCTTAAGTAGCCTAGTCCTACAGAATTCAAATGCTCCAGCCGATTAATGATAGCTTCCACCATCGTACATGCGGAAGGCTCTTTGATAGTTTCCATAAAGTTAATTAAATCACTGACTTGCATTCTTGTGCAATCTGCAATATTTTTGCCCTTTATTTTACACTCCAATATCTCTTCCTTAAGTCTTGCACCCTTACACAATGGGCAAACACCTCTTGCAACCACATAGTCAATCTCCGCCTTATATAGTTTCGCTTCCCTGGATTCTTTATTCAAAAAAGTTCGTTCAATTCTTGGGACAATTCCCTCATACTTTGAAGTGGTAGGCCAACCGTCAGTGGGATTTGGTGGCTTAAAACCGGTTTTATAAAGCAGTGTATCCCATTCATCTGAACTATAGTCTTTAAGCTTTTTGTCATTATCAAAAAGGCCTGTACAAACATAACGTTTCCATCTCCATCCCCCTGGTTCAAAGGTTGGAAACAGAATAGCTCCTTCATTTAAGGATTTATTTTTATCAAATAATCTTTCAACATTTATTGTATCCACCTTTCCTAATCCTTCACATTTAGGACACATTCCCATAGGATTATTGAAGGAAAATACATCAGAATACCCTACAAAAGGTTTGCCAATACGTGAGAATAGTAAACGCAATAAGGAATAAATATCTGTTATAGTTCCAACTGTTGACCTTGCATTTCCACCAATTCTCTTTTGACTAATTACAATTGCTACAGAGAGATTCTGAATGGAATCTACATCAGGATGTCCGTAATGTGGGAGCCGATGACGTATAAAACTTGAATAGGTTTCATTTAATTGACGTTGTGACTCTGCTGCAATTGTATCAAATACAAGAGATGACTTTCCAGAGCCTGAAACACCTGTAAAAACAATAATTTGCTTCTTTGGAACCCTTATATCAATATTCTTTAAGTTTTTTTCTCTAGCTCCAATAACATATATACTATTATCAAATTTTTCTTTTCTCATAGTAATCTCCTTTTACTAAATCTGCTTTTATGCTTAATAACACTATTAAAATTCTTTACCAATATTAGTAATGCCGTTGTTAGGATTAATTTTTAAACTTATCAAGCATATATACTTTGAGTATCTACCATAAATACTGTATACTAAAAACATGACAATTGTTGTCTATTTTTATTGAAATTAATATCTACATTAAAAATAGTTCTTGTTGCAAAGGAGAATTTATATGTCAAAAGCTAAGAGGATATTTGATTTAATTATGTATGTAAATACTAAGAGAAGTTTTACTGCCCAGGATGTTGCATATGAATTCAACATATCTGTTAGAACTGCACATAGATATTTAATGGAAATAAGTGAATTAGGGATTCCTATATATACTGAGCAAGGTAGAAATGGCGGGTATCGCACACTAGAAAACAGAGTTCTTCCTCCAATTATATTTGATGAGAACGAAGCTACAGCAATTTTCTTCGCCTTTCAATCACTAAAATACTATAAGTCATTACCCTTTGACACGAATATCGATTCAGCCTCTAGAAAATTGTATGCTACTCTTCCTGAGGATGCTAAAAAGAAGATAAATCGCTTAGAATCGCTCATATGTTTATGGAGTCCAAAACGAAATATTGCTGCCCCTTTCTTGAAGGATATAGTTGAAGCATCTATTCATAGCAATATATTAATAATTAAATATTTATCAAAATCAAAAAATAAAGAAAGAGAAGTTAAACCAATTGGGGTCTATGCACATGACGGACTTTGGTATATGCCTGCTTTGGACCTTGAAAAAAATAAGGTTTTGTCATTTAGAGTTGATAGAATACTATCCTTAGAAATTTCTAAAAGGACTTATGAGTTTCCAATGAATTTAATGGATTGGTTTGATAGCTATGCAATTAAGACACCAGTGAGATTGTATGTTGAGCTAACAAGAGAAGGGATAAGACAGTGTCAAAGTAAAACATGGTTAGAACCTCATATCGTTATCACTGATGATGAAAATGGGTATATTGATACAATAATCGATAAAAGTGAGATAGACTTTGTTTCTAACTATTTTGTTCAGCTGGGTACTTATGCAAAAATTATTGAACCACAAGAAATAGTAGATAATATAAAAAAGCACGCTTATAGTCTGATAAATCACTATAAATAAAGTCGAAAGTCGACTTATCTATATAGATAAATAACTTTGATAATTGACTTATATAGAGGGCTATGTTTCCAAAGCTGAAGGTAGATTTAAAAATTTTGTATCAGTCTTAGTGAAGGGCTTTAGACTGACTAAAAGTTTTTAACGGACTGAAACTTGGAAACATAGCCTGGTAGATAAGTCAAGCACTCAAGTTAGATATCTATACTAGAAGTATTCACTTTGTAGGATTCCCATATGAATAATATGATGCCATTTCCCTTCTCGAAAGATACTTTCACGAGATTCCCCTTCCTTTTTGAATCCTATCTTTTCATATAGTTTAATAGCCTTATCGTTGAAAGAAAAAACCCTCAATGATACTCTATGAAGATTCATTTCAAGAAAAGCATAATCAAGAAGTAATCTCAATGCTTCTGTTCCGTATCCTTTTCCCCAAAAGTTTTTATCTCCAATATCAATAATGCATTCTGCATTTCTATTCTTGTAATCTATATTGATCAATGAGGTAATTCCTATTGGTGTATCTGATTTCTTTTCTACTATGATGTAACTTTTAGATGAATGAGAACCTAAAATAACTTTAGTAACAAATTCTTTAGTTTCTTCAAGATCATAAACATCTAAAAAAGGAGAGGTCGATTTCATAACCTCCATATCATTTCTCCATCTATGATAAATATCTACATCCTCTGGAGTCACTTTTTTTAAATAAATTCTATCAGAATCAAATAACATAAAAAACACTTCCTTACCTTTTTATAATTGGACAAAGCATTTGTTTTAATGTGAAAAGTAAAATCTTAAGTTGCTCATTTACCTTTGTTCTCTCTGTGCCTAGATTAAATGTATCTAACATTAATCCATCTACGAATGAAATATAATTATTATAAACGACACTAATGTCGTTTTCAAGTTTTTTAGATAAAAGTATCCTGTAAGGACTATATATTAAAATCTTTAAATAAAAAAACCCCTCAAACCATACTAGTCTGAGGGAATATAAAACACACTTTAATTTTCAATTAAAATCCTCTAAAACCTTTAATATAAGACTATTTTATAAGGAAATACTATTTCACTGCTATAGTAACACTTTAGTTTGGAAATATAAGGCACTGAGCAAAAAGTCTTTCATAGCCTTCAGATGCTCCTAGTTCCATATAATCTATTTGATGAGCTAATTCTTCAATTTGTTGCTTTACCTCCGCAGACATAAGAGCCATATATGCTCCTGTTTTAGAGGAATTTCCAACATATACTAATCTGTCCTTAATTTCTTCTGGTAGAATACCTATTCCTACTAAACTGTCAGCAGGCAGATGAGCTCCAAACTGTCCTGCTATAACAACTTTATCAAGTTGATTCATATCAATGTTTGCCTTTTTTAGTAGAGCGTAAAAACCCGAAAGAATAGCTCCTTTTGCTAATTGCACTTGACGAACATCTGCTTGTGTAATTAATAGTTGCTCTGGAGTTCTTTTCAAAACAAACTCACGTTTTTTTCCATCTAATTGAATCATATTATAGCGATAATCTGATTCCTCTAGCTTTTCTTTTTTTATGAATGCTCCATCTTTTTTTACAAGGCCTACTCGAATCAACTCTTTCACAACAGCTAATATTCCACTTCCACATACTCCTATTGGTTCTTGGTCCCCTATAACTTTAACTTCAATTCCGTTTTCAGTAATTTTTACATCTTCAATTGCACCTTCTGCGGCTCTCATACCTGAGCTAATATTCATCCCTTCTAAGGCTGGACCTGCCGCACAGGAGCACGATAATAACTTTCCACGATTGGATAAAACAATTTCTCCATTGGTTCCAATGTCTATGAATAGAACATTTTCTTTAGCCTTATGTAACTGGCAGACATATGCACCTGCTACAATATCTGCACCTATATAGGCTGAAACTGATGGAAGACAATATAATCTAGCACCTGTAGCTGCCTTTAAACCAATATCCCTTGCCAGTATATTTTTTGCCTTTACAAATGCCGGTGCATATGGAGACATTCCGATAGATGTTGCGTCAATTCCTAAAAGGAAATGCATCATTGTGCAGTTTGCTGCAATAGAAATCTCATAAATATTTCTTCTATCAACCTTTGATTTATTACATATATCTCCAATCATCTCATTGATAGAGTTAACAATTGCATATTGCAGCTTTTCTTTAGAATCCTCTGGATGCTCTACTTCATAGGTGATTCTAGTTAAAACATCCAATCCAAAGTTCTTTTGTGCATTAATCATTGAAGCTGTAGCCAACTCTTTACCAGTCTTCATATCAATCAATGCCGTTACAACTGTCGTAGTTCCGATATCAACTGCAACTCCGTAAAGAAGATCAGTTGTATCACCAGGCTCAATTCCGATTAATTCTCTACCATTAAAAACTCCTGTAACTTTTCCAGTTATAAATTCATGCTGCTGCAGCAATCTCCAATCAAATTTCTCAACATCAAACGTATTACATATAGAGTCCTCAAATGAGCTTTGATTTTCTAATGTAGGTTTTTCTATTTCGAAAATCTCTTTATGAATTAAGGGATTAAACTCAAAATCAGGCATATATCCCGTTGTAAGTATTTCATGCTTTCTTTCTTTTTGTAAAATTTCAATTACAATATCTTCTTGTGGAACTACGAGACAAGATAGTCTTATACCTGAATCAATTTCTTCTTTCTTTAAAAGTTTCTCTTCTGTTTCTGAAATATCAGGCAGATTTCCTTCTAAAAGTCTAACCTTGCATTTTCCACAAGACCCTTTCCCATTGCAAGGATTATCAACGAAAATCTCATTCTCTAATAAAAGTTGTAATAAATTTTTATCAGGTACATATTCAAAGATTTTATTCTGGGGCTTAATAGAAATCTTAGGCATTAGTAACTGAATCTCCTTTTGATAAATATTCCACCATTGATTTTATATTTTCTAGAGGAGACTTCATTCCAAGTCCACAAGCTGGAGATATAATATTTGCCCCGTCTTTTACGCACTTTTGAGTTAGTTCAGCAATTTTCTTTGGTTCTCCAAATTCAATTGTATAAGTGCTTACATTACCCATTAGTAATCTATTTCCTAAATTTTTTCTTGCATCACTCATATTAACTATAGAATCAAAACTTAGAACGTCACTTTTTATTTTATTTACCTCTGAATATACCTTTTTCATTTGTCCACATATATGCACAATTGTTCCTATATTTTCTTTTTGTACACTATCAATAATTTTGTTAATGTATTTAACCGCAAATTCTTCAAAGAGCTTTGGCCCTAAGATTTCACCTGTGCCGCTAGGATCAGAAATAGCAATTATATCTGCTCCTGCTTCAATTTGTTTTTTTGCAAATGCAATTAGCTGATCTGTAACAAAATTGACAAACTCATGTGCCTCTTTATTGTTTTTTCTTAATTCTTTATAGAAGGTAGAAGGCTCCATTATAGAACTTGCTGTACTGATAGGTCCAGTTAAATTACCTATAATAGGAACATCGCTGCCCTTTGATTTCAACAATTTAATTGCATCAACCACTACTTTTGCTCTTCCTTCTTCATAATTAATTTCGGAAATTTTCTTCCATTCCTTAACAGAATCAATTGCATACTCTACAACATGAGGTTCATACATCTCTGTTCCCATGTCAACTTTTGCTCCAAAATTTTCTGCCTCAATAGTCATACAAAAAGGAACCCCATAATTCTCAAAACAACCTTCTCCATATACTGCTGTTGCTAAACCAGCCATCATTTGAGCATTCGTATGAGCCTCAGGAAATTGTATTCCAACCTTTTCTATTAGTTCTGTTGTGACCATATTCATCATACCTCCAGGACAAATACATGGTGGTCTATCAACTTTTTCTCCGCTGAAAACCTTATTTAATCGTTCCTTTGGCAATAACATAGTCCTCACCTCTTTCTACGCTACATCAAGTAATCTTTTTACTAATTTAACTGCCTCAGTTGCATTAGGAGAATATCCATCTGCGCCAATTATATCGGAGAATTTCTTTGAAATCGGACCTCCTCCTATAACTACCTTAACATTTTCTCTTATGCCAGCTTCTTTCAATAATTCTACAACAGTCTTCATTCCACCCATTGTTGTTGTCATCAATGTTGACATGCATACAAATGCAGCATTAACTTCCTTAGCCTTATCTACAAAATTCTGAAGTGGAACATCTCTACCTAAATCAATCATTTCAAATCCAGCTGTCTCTAGCATGATTTTTACTAGATTTTTCCCTATATCATGGGTATCTCCTTCTACAACCCCGATTACTCCTTTTGGTTTTTCTCTTTCTACTTCATCTGAAGGAAGATGAGGTCTTAAAATTGCTAAACCCTCATACATTGCATCTGAACATAATAATATATCTGTAACAAAGTATTCTTCATCTTCATATAATTGACTTGCACGGTTCATACCATTTACAAGACCTTCCATGATACCATCAAGTATTGGATATCCTAATTGTACATATTCATTAGCAGCTTCAATTACATCATCTTCTTCCATATCCACTACACCATCAGATAGTCTTTTTAATAATTCTTCTTTTGATACTGTCATTGTTTTTCCCTCCATTTTTATTACTTAAAATTTTTTGGATCTAATGGCCACTTTCCATATTTTCTAGCAGAAGCCATAAATTGATCAATATTTTCTAGAGGAACAGCTCCTGAAAGATCACATCCTGATGCCAGAATATATCCACAAGGACTGTCATAAGCCTTTTGTATACAATTTTTTACTGCTAAATCCACATCATTAGTACTTCCTAAAATTAACACCTCTACTGGATCTACATTGCCAAGGATAGGAACCTTATCTCCTACTACTTCTTTTGTATATGCCAAGTCTACCCTATTATCAATACTCATCATATCGCAACCTGACTTTACCATGTCCCCTATAATTGCTGTCGTGTCTCCACAAATGTGATAACAAACCATACCCTTTGCATCATGAATATCTT
The DNA here is from genome assembly GCF_030915445.1 of Clostridium sp. OS1-26. GTDB lineage: Bacteria > Bacillota > Clostridia > Clostridiales > Clostridiaceae > Clostridium_AM. Next base: position 3,348,426 of record NZ_CP133264.1, on the reverse strand, counting down.
TCATCAACTCTATTGTATATGGTAGAACGAACTCTTGATATTGCTTTTTATTAAGAATTGTTCCTGATGCAATAGGATCACATAGTAAAATAAGAACACCTGCTTTTATAAACTCTCTGCAAATCATTTTTAATGCATCATTGCAGAATTTAATTAGTTGATGTAACTTTTCTGGATTTTTTCTAGTTGCTCTGAGTAAGTTTTCTGTTTTATAGATACTTGCTGCAGCGGTAAAAGGTCCAGATATTAAAACCCCAGTCGAAACTTCATTTCCTATCTCATCCATTATGATACGTGCAGCTTCTAGATGTAGCTGGAATGCTTTATCATTTTTTAATTCTAGTTTTGACATATCTAGTTGATCAACATTATTTAAATCGTCTAAAGCATATTTCATGATTGCTGGTACTGAGTCCTCTGGGTCACTCATTTGACTTCCTAGAGCTGCACCTACACCATGTAATCCATATTCAACAATAGTTAAATCATTGCCAAATCTTTCATAACAAGCAATCTGTGCTCTTGCTTCATTCAAAGCGCTGCTTCTTTTTTCCTTGTGAGTCATTCCTAGAGCTAGTCCAGACATGGAGCAAACAACTGGCATAGCTAAAATTCTGTCCATAGGTTTTCCTGTCATAAATGCGGCTAATCTTTCATTTGGGGTCATTTGATCATACTTGTGCATATAATGTCCTCCCTATTCTAAATTAATTTTCATATTAATAATTAAAGCAAAGCAATTGTTTTGATTATTCCATTTTTTAACTCAAATTCTTTATCTTTAATGCACATTTGTCCAACAAATTTTGCTTGTCCCATCACTTTTACACAAGCCTCAGAATATTTTATAGGCTCTCCAAGGTTAACATCTTTCCATGCAGCTTTGTCTGTTCCTAGTAATGCAAAAGTAGTCTTAGGACAAAGCAGTACAATTGTTTCATTATTAATCATCTCTTCAATCTTTTTCAGTAATGGATAAGTAAACATTTCTACCGTTTGTTCAGCAAATTTAGGTCCTAAAATATTTAATCCTCCAGAGGAATCAGCGTAACTAATCATGTTGACTCCTACTTTTTGAGCTTCTTCCACAAAACGTAATATTTCATTTTGGAATTTATCGAAAATGGCTTTCATGGTATCTGGATCTTTTCTAAAGATCTTAAAAATATGGCGTGGATCAATTAAAACATTCATAATCGTAAAAGGACCTGAAATATATAAGAGCACATTTTTTCCTTTATCTCTTAAATATTTACAAGCTTTTAAAACTTCTGATATACGCCCTTTAGAGTAGTCGATTTCAGGTAAGTTTAATATCTCTTGTGCAGTTGTACAAATATAATCCTTCGCCCTCGGGCCTATATTTTCATCTCCGAAATTAATGCTTCCTCCCATTGCTTCCCCTTCTACGGTATGACAAAATGGTAATCCGCAAAAATTTGCATTGTCATGTTTTTTTAGTTCTTCCGCTAGTATAGCCATACTGCTCCAATTTTTATAGGCTTCTGGAAACTGCAAGTCCAATTTTTGTGTGACTTCTTTACTAATCCCTACAGAATTATCATATGTACACTTAAAGTCAATAATTTTACTCATGCTGATTCCCTCCTTATTTAATATCGATCATTTTAAAAGCGTTGGTTTCGAATATCTGCTTAAGATTTTTGATGTCTGCTTAGTGAAACATTGCAATATTTTTTGTTTTTTCAAGTCACTGCCAATAACAGCTATCTTTGTTCCTTTACACTCTTCTGTATACTCCCAGTGATAATGATGTGGAGTAAAATCAAAGTAAACAAATTGCTTTGTATCAAGTTCTAAGATTCCTTTAGCTCTTAGAATAAAACCATACTCCTTGTCCTTTAAAGAAGCTAGGATTTTATCAAGCTCTTTTTCTGAAAAAATTCTTGGATTAGCAATAGACAAAGTACTGAATACTTTACCGGCTGGCATTAATGAATTTTTTTCTTTTAAATCAATTTCACAGCTTTCAATTGTATTTAATATTTCAACTATTTTTTCGCCATCATAGGAATACCACTCATCCTTAAGGATAAATGCTTTTTCATTATTTGATTTTATTTTGGAAATTACTTTTTCAACTTCTTTTTCATCTACTTCGTCAAGATGGCTTAAAAAAATGATATGAGCATTCTGAATTTGATCTAAATAAAATTTACCGAAGTTCTCCAGGTAATCGTCAAATGCGCTCACATCTACAATAGTTATTAGGTGATTTATTCTTATATCAAGCTGGGAGTTTTCAGAAATCTTCTTGCAAACCTTTACAATATCTGATAAACTTCCTACACCAGATGGCTCTATCAATATATGGTCGGGCCTATATTCTTGGACTAGCTCTTCTATGCTTTTTTTAAAATCCTGCACCAGACTACAACAAATACATCCAGCATAAATTTCTCTAATAGGAAGCTTGTCATTAATTAGGTCTCCATCAATTCCAATATCACCAAATTCATTTTCAATTAAAGCGATTTTACCTTCCATATTCGGAATAACTTTTTTTAAGAATGTAGTCTTCCCAGCTCCTAAAAATCCAGAAATTATATTTACGTTAATACTCAATGTAAACCTCCTTTGGAACTAAAATCTTTTTATTTGCATGTTAAAGAACTAATAATTTCATATTAATATTGGTATACAAAAACACATATAGTTCCTTTGGGCTCTATATGTGTATTATTTTGTTGATAATCCTCAAACAATTGTAGCACTTTAAATAATTACAGTCTAATTAATGTTTCTTATTATTGAATCTACGTCTATAAGTTATTTTTATAGTGAAAAATAACAATTCAAACAATATAGTCTACTGTAACTTCTAGATTTCACATAATCCATATATTTTTCAATCCATACCGCATGGACAGGGATTTATTTATTATTCCATTTGGATATAGTTCTTTTTAAGCACACATAACTTACGGCTAAACATAGAATTTCTGCAACTACGAAAGATAGCCATAAGCCTATATTACCAATTGCCAGCGGTAAAACAAAGAAACTTCCAATAAGCAAAACACATCGTAAAATTGCTAGCAAAACTGATGTTTTAGGGCTGTTTACTGCGGTGTAGAAAGAATCAATAATTACGTTTATACCCATAAATATAAAGTTATAACTATAGAATGTAATAATTTCTTTTGATGTATTTGCTACTTCTAAGTTATTTTTAATAAATAAAGAAATAAGTGGTACTTTAAATATAAGTAAGATTGCTACACATACAATTCCAACAATAGTTGCAATTTGAGAAGCTAAAGAAATTAATTGTTTAATTCTGTTATACTGCTTTGCTCCAAAATTAATACTTATAACAGATCCAAGTCCTCGCGACATTCCCATTATCACTGCATTAATAAGTAAAGAAATATATTGCACAACTGCAAAAGCTGATACACCTATTTCGCCAAATCTTTTTATAAGAAGATAATTAAAAATAAGTGCAGAAAATCCTGCGCTAAATTGTGTGATTGCTTGTGATGAACCGTTGTATGCCATAGAGAAAATTGATTTAAAATCAGTTTTAAATTTGCCTACTTTTAAAATTCCCTTTTTATCAATAAATTTAGAGAAAAATAGCACAAAGACTACTGTTGCACTGATACCGGATGCTAATGCCGCTCCAAGGATGCCCATATGGAAAGCACAAATGAAAGTTAAATCTAAAATAATATTTAAAATAACTGATAATAGATTTCCTGTCATATAAAGCTGTGGCTTGCCAATAGATTGCAAAGAAATCCCTAGAAAAATATTTAGTGTAATTGGAATTACAAATAATCCAAAAGCTCTGATATAGGTTACAACTAAAGAGAATATCGCCTCATTTGCACCAATTATTTTTGCAAGTGATTGTGGGAAAAATACTATGATCACAAAAATTACAATTGATATAGCAAGTAAAGTAAAAAATGCATTATTAAAATAATTATTAGCTTTTTTAGTATCTCCTTCACCTAAACTAATTGCTGTTAGTGTGTTTCCGCCAATTGCAACTAAAATTACCATACATGAAATAATATTAAAAATAGGAGAAGCCATATTTACTGCTGCTAACGAATTTGCCCCTACAACTCTTCCCAAGATGATGCCATTAATAATGCCGTATAAACACATCGCTAATGAAGCAATTATACCTGGAAGCGCATATTCCATAAATAATTTTGGTATTTTATCCTCCAGAAGATTTAAATCCTTTTTTTTCATTCCTTTTCCTCCAGTACTTTCAGAATCTTAAGTCTTCAAATATAAACTCAGCCTTAGTACCACTTGCTTAAGAACTTAAGTATCCCTCCTCTACACAGCTTTCTATTGTTTTCTATATAGGTATCATGGTACAATACCAAATATAAACCATCATGTAACATGAGGGTCAATAGGAGATTATATAAAAATGAAAAAATTATATTCTGCAGGTGAAACCTCAAAATTAGCAAGAACCACCATTGCTACACTACACTATTATGATAAAATTGGACTTTTAAAACCTGCTAAGATAGATGAACATTCTGGATACCGGTACTATTCAGGATAATGAGCTGGTTTATTTAAATGTAATTAATTTTTGTAAGCAAAAGAATATGTCTCTTGAAAGCATAAAAAAAGTTTTTGAGAATGATAACTTCGAATATATAGTAGGTTTTTTACAAGAAAAAGAACTGGAGATAGACAAGGAGATAGATAGGCTTAAAAGTACCAAGCAACATATTAATAGATTAAAAATGGAATTTTTGAGACAACCATCTTTGCACAATGTAGATTTATCAAAGATAATTTTTACCAAAAAGAATTTAGAAGAACGTGCAATCGTTAAAATTAATTCTCTTGAAAAGGCAAGCATCGAAAACTTTAATAAGATGTTCGATATCCTGTATGAGCAGATTGGGAGAGATTCGATAGACGATTTTGTTTTTGACAATAAAGTAAGCATCCTCACAACAATGAATTCCTCATGTAGTCAGTCCACTTTTTTTGCTGAATGTAAGGATTGTCCCAAAAACTCAAATTGTATAACCTTTCTTCCAAAAGGAACATATATTTGCTCATATTGCTCCGAACAGCAGAGAGATTCTACCATCCAAAATATCATTCATTATTGCAAAGATAATTATGATATAGATGTTCAATATATTGTTCAATCGGTTATTTTTACGGGAATGTTTAAATGGATCTATGAAATTCAAGCAATAGTTAGCAAAAAGTAGGCAAATAGACACCTTTTTAATCTTGTTATATCTATTTGCCTACTTCTTACTATTTTTAATTATATATATCTGAAAATTCTATATTGATTTTTTCAATGTAACTTTTATCTGCTTGAGAATCACAGGCACTTTCATCATAAGCTTCATTTTCAACTAATTTACATGGGATATATATAATAAACTCAGTTCCTTGTCCTTCTTTGCTTTTTACAGATATTTTTCCACCATGTAACTCAACTAATGATTTAACAATTGAGAGCCCTATTCCACTTCCTTCATGATTCCTTGTAAGAGACTTGTCAACTTGTACAAAACGTTCAAATATAGAATTCAGTTTGTTATTTGGTATACCTCTCCCAGTATCTTTTACTCTTATACATATATCACTAATATTATCTTCTATTTTAACGATTATGCTGCCATCTCGTGGAGTAAACTTTACCGCATTTGATAATAAATTGAGGATAATTCTCTCCATCTTTTCTGAATCATAGGCAATAATTTTTTCCTCAATATCAGTATCAAATGTAATAGAAATACCTTTGTTTTCAATATAATCCGCTACAGACAAAGTAACACTTTCAGTTAAATTTACAATATCATTATTGCGTTTATTTATATTAAAATAACCATTATCTATCTTTGTTATATCAATTAAATTGTTAATCAATCTTAAAAGGCGATAACAATTTTGTTTCATCATCTTAATATATTTAAATTTATCTATAGAAACATTCTTATTTGAATACTCTTTCAGCATAAACTCTTCCATCTGTAGTGCTGAAAAAATAACATTTATTGGTGTTCTTAATTCATGGGAAATATTCGTAAAAAATTCCGTTTTAATTCTATCCGTCTCTTCTAATTCATTTAGCCTTCTTCTTTCCTCTTCTATACTTTTTTGTAATTCTTCCTTTTTACTTCTTTCCGTAATATCCCTGCTCACCCCTATAAGCCCTAAAATTTTGCCTTGGGCATCATAATAAGGTGTTTTTATTGTATCTACCAGAACACGTTTACCATTAGGATACTTAATCCATTCTTCTTTTCTAAGGTGTATTCCTTGCTTCATCGTTCTTAAATCCATTGTTCTAAAATATTCTGCCGCTTCTTTATCCATAATATCAAAATCAGTTTTCCCAATAATATCTTTTTCCTCAATTCCTACAAAGGCTTCAAAAGCCTTATTACAGCCTAAGTATGCACTATTAACGTCCTTATAGAAAATCAGGTCCGGAATTAAATTAGTAAGGGATACTAAAAAGGTTTGTTTTTGCTGAAATTGCTCATAAAGTTTTTTATATCTTTCTTCGCTTTTCTTAAGTTCACTAATATCTTGAATAGTGCCCGCTAATTTTTCTGGCATACCGTGCTCATCAAAAAATACTTTTCCTTTTGCTACTACCCATTTTTCAATTACATCATTTTGACACGCTAACCTATACTCTTTATAAAAATCTTTGCCCGTTTTAGTTATTTCATTGGCATATGACTCCATTTCTGCTCTCTGACTTGGGTGAACAGTATCTAACCATCCTTCATTATTCTTCACGTGGTTATCACTAATCTCAGCTAATTTGTCAAGTTCCTCTGAACTCGTCCATATATCTTTTTTTATATCATATATGAAAACTCCAAGTTTCCCAACCCTCTGCAGTTCATTTATTAAAAAATCATTTTTTAAGTCCATAATTAACCCTCTCATTTCCCATAAAACTATTTAAATAAAAGGAATTCTTATTTAATTCATTAACATTTATATACATTATATCTCTGCTTTTTCCATTTTTCCATATTTTACGTTGTATTTTTTAAATTCTTGCTCTGTGTCTAAGATTTAAATATATAAATGTTCAACTCTGTTGCGCAAAAAACTACTGACAAAATACGCTTGTCAGCAGTCTGAAATATAAATTATATATCCTAGTAAAACTTCTCAGTTTTCGTTTCGAAGTATCTTTTTAAATCATAACTTGAAAAGATTCCTTTATCCGTTACAATACCACTAATTAAGTGAGGTGGTGTAATATCAAATGAAGGATATATACCCTTAACTTCATCTAATGTGTTTTTCATACCACCATAGGATAGTACTTCCTTAGGATCTCTTTCCTCTATTACAATGTCAGAACCTTTTTCTTTATCCGCATCTGGAATTCCTGTTACAAAATAAGGTATTCCAAAGTGCTTTGCTAAAATAGCAATTTGGAAGGTTCCAATTTTATTTGCAATATGACCATCTTTAGCTATGGTATCTGCAGCAGAAGTAAATAGGTCTATATTTTTATGCTGCATAGTATATGCAACCATATTATCAGTTATGACTGTTGTGTCAAAACCCATTCCGCTACAACAGCTAGCAGTTAATCTAGCTCCCTGCAAATAAGGCCTCGTCTCTGCACAGTAAATTTTTATTTGATTATTTCGTTTTCTTGCTGCCCTCAGCATCATCCCTATGATTGTCTCTCCAAAACATTGAGTCATAATGCTTCCATTCTTAGGGAACATATCAGCAAGATATTCTCCTACCATCTCCATGGTAGAGTAACGTCTGTTTAAAGAGTCTATGGTTGTATTAAAAATAGCCTCTGAGGCATCTTTGCCTTCTGATAAAGCTTTTTTAGCAGCCTCTAAACAGCCTTTTGTTACAATGCTCATACGATTTGCCGTAGTAGGTCTAGCATGAGAAATATCATAGGCTGCCTTTTCAAGAAATTCTAGCTGTGCAGCCTCATTCTTTTCTCTTACCTCAAAGGCTGCAAGTGCCATACCCATACCTGCAGCGGTATAAGGACCTGCACTCTGAGTTACCATATCTTTAATTGCCTTTGCTACCTCTTTATAGGTATTACAAACAACAAATTTAATTTCTCTTGGATAAATTCTTCTATCTAAAATCCTTACCGTACCATTTTCATACCAAGCTACATTTTCATACTGCAGCATAAAAGCCAAGTCTTGATCCATTCTTTCCATTTTACATCACCTTTTTTATCTTTCAAGGCAGCTATTAAGCTGCCTTGAAGTTTTATTATATTTATATTCTTAAGACAGTATCAATTTAAACTCCTCAGTTATATCGCTTCCTTTAGTAAATCTGTATCTGTTCATTATTAAACTAATACCAATTTTAATTAAAGCTCTTTCCATAGGAATTCTTTGCTCTAAATTTTTTACACTAGTTACCTCAAGAACTTTAGAGTCCCCTACAACTCGTCTAATTATTTCTGTGCCAGCATAGCCAAGAGAGTCCGCTAATACTTCTTTTATGTAATGCTCTTTAAAATAAGAATTATATAAATTAAATTTAACTATAGCGTCATACTTTTCTGAAAGCTTTTTCACAAAAAGATCATAGGTATCTCTTATTGCTTCTTCAATCCAGCATAAGAATTCTGAATTTCTGCCTTCAGTATAGTATTTATTAGCCCATGAGAAGAATAAATTACCTATTACATTTCCCACATCATATCCCATTGGTCCATAAAAGGCAAACTCCGGGTCAATTACTTTAATTCCTTTTTCATTTGCAAAAATTGAACCTGAATGAAGGTCTCCATGAATTAGTGCTTGTGCATGGTTCATAAATCTGTCTCTTAAAATGCCAACTTCAGCCTTTAACCTTTCATTATTATACAAGTTGTTTTCAACGAAACTTCCATTTTCCTTTAAAATTATATTTCTATTTTTATAATTGTAATAGGGTTCTGTGAATACTAAGTCTTCAGTAATATCACAAAGTTCCTTATTTGTAAATCTACTAACCCTATCCTTTTTCTCTGCTCTGTCAATTACTAAATCTGTAGTTGGAAGTAGAGTATCTGCTAAAAAAGTAGATATGTTATCAGCTAAATGGTGAAAGTTTTTTCCGCTCAAGAGCTCTGTTCTTAAATTCTTATATTCTGATATATCCTCCATACAAAGAGCACACATAGTTTCGTCATAATGATAAATCTCAGGTACAAAAGATTGAGCTAAAGTTCCTTCTATTTTTAAAATTTCAGCTTCAATTCTATTACGATTAATGTCTAAAGGTCTTCCAGAGGATCTTAAAAACTTATCAGCTTGTTTTATAATTAATGATTTACCAGTCTTAGGATTCCAAACCTTAAATACGTAGTTGATATTTCCATCTCCGATTTCTACAGCTTCTAGTTCTTCTTCAGCGGTGAAATACTTTGCTACCTCTTTAGAATAAATTTTTGCTTCCTCAGTATCCATTAAAAAGTGTTTAGAATATCTACTCATCTTACATTCCTCCTACCTCTATACCTTCTTCTACTTGTGGACTTTTACCTCTTGATTGAAATTTAGGCCATCCAATTAATATGAAAAAAGTTCCAAATACAAGCATAAGTATACAATACCACACATAAGGCATAATAGACATTGGCGATATCTTTGCAAGTCCACCTGCAACTAACATTTGACCTGCGTAAGGAAGCAGTCCGTTAAATCCTGATGAGAATAAGTCAAGAATACTTGCTACTCTTTCTCTTGCAATTCCAAATTGATCAGATATATCCTTTGCAATAGGGCCAGTTGCAATTATGGAAATTGTATTGTTTGTAGTAGCAATATCCATTAAGCTTACTAAAGCTGCTATACTTAGCTCTCCACCACGTGCTGTTTTAGTTTTTTTCGTTAACTTTTCAAGCAGCCAATCAATTCCACCTAAGTAATTCATTAAGGCTACCATCCCTCCTACAAGTATAGCAATAATAGACATATCCTCCATCCATGTCATACCTGTGTGAATAACTGTAAAAGATCCTACTAAAGTAAAGTCTCCGTGAATAACTCCTATAATTACACCTGAAACAACACCTAAAGTCATAACAAACATAACGTTCATGCCAATTAATGAAAGTATAATAACTAAAATATATGGGATAACGTTTACAATGTTATAATTGTGTGTAGCTGCTAAATTAAGATTTGGTGCATGCTGCATAGATAAAAGAATTAAATTAATCACAACGGCAGGCAACACCATAAGTATATTGGCTTTGAACTTTGCTTTCATAGGTACATCCTGTGTACGAGTTGCAGCTATAGTAGTATCTGAAATAAATGAAAGATTATCACCAAACATCGCTCCACCTATAACTATACCACATACCAACGGTAACCCAAATCCAGTTTTATGCGCAATATCAACAGCTATAGGAGTTAATGCTGCTACAGTTCCCATGGATGTTCCCATAGCAAAGCTTAATATACATCCTATTATAAATAATCCCGGCAAAATCATATTAGTAGGTAATATTGCAAGACCAAAATTTGTTACAGATTCTACAGCATGCATAGCATTTGCTACCCCATAAAAGGCTCCTGCTAATATAAAGATAATTACCATTAAAATAAGTGTTTGTTCTCCACCGCCCTTGCAGTACATATTAACTCTTTCATCAAAGGTTGTTGGTTTCTTTTCTCCAGGTTTCTTTAAAGCTAATCCAATACCTGATGCAATTAAAATTGCTACCATAAGAGGCATATTGTCAAAGCTCTTGGTGAAAATTCCTGTGCTCATGTAAATAATTAAGAAAGCAATAAGTGGTACTAGTCCTAAAAAGTTACCTTTTCCCTTTAAATCATTATTCATAATATAACTCTCCTTTTTATATAAAATTATTGTATTCATTTAACAATTATTAAGGATTCATAAATAATACTGGGTTACTAAAGGTTCTGTTCTATTATTTGCTGTATTTACTTGTACTTCTCGCTATTATTAATGAAATTAGTCTTATCCGTTATTGCCTTTTCCTTTTGAAAAAATGTTTATGCTCTAGAACTCTTCTTTGTAATAATCGAATATTATTCGATTATTACTGGATTACCTGAGGTTTTTGCATAATAGTATATTTTTGCAGCATCTTCTACATATACACTTGCAGTATAGGCTTCTTCCATAGTTTTACCACAACTAATAGTACCGTGGTTTGCCAAAAGACATGAATTAGATTTTTCCAAATAAGGAATTATAGCTTGCCCTAATTCAAGGGAACCTGCAGGTTTAAATGGTGCTACCTTAATTTCTCCACCTAAGAAAGGCTTCATCTCAATTAAAATTAAAGGAATGTCTTGTCTATTTACTGCAAACCCTGTAGCAAAAGGTGAATGTGTATGAACAATGGCATTAATATTAGGGTATTTTTTATATACCTCTAAGTGCATTCTCCATTCTGATGATGGCTTTTGCCCTGGTTTTTTAGGTATACCGTTTACATCAATTTCTACAATATCCTCCTCTGTCATTAAGCGATAAGGAAATCCGCTTGGTGTAATTAAAAAACTTTCATTATCTCCATCAAATTTCCTCATACTTATATTTCCGCTTGTTCCTGCTACCAATTTTTCTTCATATAAACCTTTAGCGGCATTTAATACTACTTCTGTTTCTCTCATCGTCAATCCTCCTAATAGATATCTTACAATAATAACAATATACAACACATCCACTCAAAAGTCAACACAATTGCGGCAATTTTGTTTGTTTTTTGAACGAATATGTTGTTTTATTTTTTTTAATGTTGTATAATGTTGTTGTATTCTTTTTCAATTAGTAAGTTCTTAAATTTTAAAATATGGGTTGATTTTGAAATTTTTGTTTATTGATTTCAACATAAATGTTTTAGAATTGTTTTTTAATTTTGCTTTAAGCCTCAAAATTTTATATATGACTTAAATTTAATTCACATACTTACTTAAAATATTAGGTTATTCAATTTATAATAGTAATATACTACATTATAAATGAGGTTAATCTATAAATTACAGCATTCTAAAATAGGCTAATTAACAACACTTTATAAAGGAGAAGATACACATGTTGAAAATTGATAGACATAATAAAATTGAAGAGGAACTTAAGTCTAAGGGTAGTGTCTTAATATCTCACCTAAGTGAAAAATTATCTGTAAGTGAAGAAACTATAAGACGTGATTTAAAGGAAATGGAACAAGCAAACAAGCTATGTAGAATTCATGGAGGCGCATATTTACCTGAAACCTACACTAAAGGAATTCCCATACAACTTCGTGAAATCTATTTCGTAAAAGAAAAGGAACTTATGGCAAGGCATGTTATTAAATCTTACATAAAAGAGAAGGACTTCATAATGTTAGATTCCAGCAGTACCTGTTTAACACTTGCTAAAGAATTATTGTCAACTAATATGAGTCTTACGATTATAACAAATTCATTAAGGATTTGTAATCTATGTAATGACACACCTTCAAATATTAAATTGATATGTCCCGGTGGAACACTAAGTACAAGAAACAGTTCTTTCGTGGACTACAAAACCATTGATACATTGCAATCATTTATCGCGGACAAAAGCTTTATCAGCTGTCCTTCTATTGATATAAATCATGGTCTTGTAGATAACAATAGCGATGAGGGAATGGTTAGGTCCTATATGTTAAAACAATCTCGTGAGCGTTTTTTAATTGTTGACCATACAAAGTTTTCAGAATCTACAAATGTTATATTTGCTGATTTAAGAAGCATAGATGTTATAGTTACTGATAAAAAACTTACTTCTGAATGGGAAAGAAAATGCTCAGAGTTGAATATTAAAGTAGATTATATTTAATATAGGTATTCGTTAGCATAGTTTTGCAATCTTAATTATAGGAGGTTTATATATGATAAATTTTAAATACAATAATCCCGCAAAAGTTATATTTGGTGATGGTGCGGAAAATGAAATCGAGAATCTATTAAAAGAGTATAAAGTCAGCTCATTACTTTTAGTTTATAGTGGTGACTTTATAAAGAAGCTAGGAATATGGGATACTGTACATTCTGCTTGTCAAAAATTAAATATTGCTTTTCATGAAGAAGGAAACGTAGTCCCTAATCCTAAAATAGAGCTTGTTCGTGATTTAGTATCCTTAGGAAAATCCAAAGAAGTAGACTTTATATTGGCTGTAGGTGGTGGTAGCTCAATAGATACTGCCAAGGCTGTATCCATTGGAATTCCTTATGAAGGAGATGTATGGGATTTCTTTGATGGAACAAATAATGTAGAAAAAGCACTGCCAATAGGTGTTATTACTACCTTGCCTTCCAGCGGTTCTGAAACCTCAAACTGTTCAATTATTTCTAATGGTATTTTAAAAGTTGGAGTAGAAAGTGATTTAATCATTCCTAAATTTGCTATTATGAATCCAAGATTCACCATTGAGCTGCCTCCATATCAAACATCATGTGGACTAGCAGATATTCTTTCACATTTATTAGAAAGATATTTTACAGATATAGAAAATGTAGATACAACTGACTTTTTATTAGAAGGTGCTATAAAAGCTTTAATTTTAAATGCTTATCGTCTTATGAAAGATCCAAATAACTATAATGCACGTGCTGAAGTTCAATGGTTAGCATCCATTGCTCATAACAATCTCCTTGATACAGGAAGAGTTAGCGATTGGGGCTCTCACAGAATAGAACATGAATTAAGTGCCCAATATGGAATTACTCATGGTGAAGGTATGTCTGTTGTTCTCGTTGCTTGGACTCGTTATATGGCTTCAACAGCTCATAAACCAAAAAAACTGGCTCAACTTGCTAATCGTGTCTTTAATATAGACTATCACGACTATACTGAAGAGGAAATGGCATTAATATTATCTAAGAAGTTAAAAGAGTTTTTCCAATCTCTTAATTTAAAGACAACCCTTACAGAGTTAAATATTACAAATGAACACTTTGAAGAAATGGCTCTTAGAGCTACTCAAAACAATACATGTACTGTAGGTCACTATTTACCATTAGATAAGGATAGAATTATAGATATACTATGTTTAGCTCAGTAATTACATAAGCGTTAAAAATTCCTATATAAAACCATTAAGCTCCCTTTGATATGACAAATCCAGTAGTAAGCCTTGTTAATAGCTTTCTACTGGATTTCATATTGTTGAATATTTAGTTTCTATTTTTCACATAAACAGAGTTCTTGGCAGCAGATTAAAGGATTATTTCAATTTTAGTCCCTACTCCAAGCTGGCTCTCAATATTTATAATACCATTATGTGCTTTTACAATATCCTTTGCTATAGCCATTCCAAGTCCAGAACCTTTATGTCTTTTTCCTGTATTTGTCCCTCTATAATATCTTTCAAAAATATGTTTTAGCTCTTTTTCTTTAATGCCCTTTCCATTATCTATTATAGATATATGAACTCTATCTCTTTTTTCTACTTTAACTTCAATATTAACATTTTTATCATTGTGAACTATAGCATTATATAAAATATTAGTAATAACTCTTTTTATTAATATTTCATCTACATCCCTTTCAATTACTTCCCTTGAGGTTGAAAAATCAATATTTACATTGCTAGTTTGAGGATTATTCAAAATATCTATTATAACTCCCCTTGCTAAGCTTACAATATTGGTGTTTTTTAAATTTAACGCAAGAGCTTTATTCTTTAATCTGGTACTTAGATTTAAATCATCTATAAGATCTTTTATATAGTTAGACTTATCTTCTATTATTTTGCTGTATTCTTTCACTTCTTCTTTTGTATACTCATAATCTTCACTGGATAAAATCTCAGCATATCCTTTTATTGAAACTAATGGTGTTTTTATATCGTGAGAGATATTTGATATCCATTCTTCCCTCATTTTATCTAACTTTTTTCTTTCTTCTTCATTGCTTCTAAGCTTTGAAGATAAGTTATTTATATTATAGTAAACTTCTTTATAAATTCCTCTTTCTTCTCTCTTTAAATTATACTCTCCCTCTGAAAGGTTTTTAACGTCCTTTATAATATTTACCAATGGTTTTGTAAGCCTTCTACTAAATAAATATCCAAACAATAAAGCTATAATGGTATCAATAAACAAAATCATATATATTCCAAATTTTAATTCATTACCTAAATTATAAACATCATAAGAAATAATATTTCTCCGTATCTTTTTAGCTGGAAATCCTATAATATAGCTGTAATTTTTATTTCCAAGCTTCTTTTCTGATACAAATATAGTGGACATAGTATCAATTGAAATATATTTATATGTATCTATTAGTTCCGCAGGTGTATAGTGGCTTTTAGCTTTAGCAGGTTTTTGGTAATTATAAATTTCATTTCCTTCTTCATCTAAAACCTGTATCCAAGCCTTTTTTTCTCTCAAAATTTTTTCTCCATTACTATTGATATATATTTTATTGTTGTTTTCTATTAAATATTCTTGGAATTCCCTTGTGAAATCCTCTGCCGAAGAATAGCTAATATCCTTTGTTATACCAATATTATTTCTACCCCCACTAAATATAAGAACAGCCCCTCCAATGATATTAATAACTATTACAATAATGGCAACTGAAACTACAGTTATAATAAACCTGCCTGTTATTTTCCAATTCATATCTATTCATCCTTTAAAACAAACTTATATCCTAAACCTTTTACATTAACAATATATTTCGGATTAGACGCATCCTCTTCAATTTTCTCTCTTAACCTTCTTATATGTACCATTATAGTGTTGTCAAAGCCTATATAATCTTCTCCCCAAACTTCACTGCACAATTTTTCCTTACTCATAATTTGATTAGGATGCTTTGCCATGTACAAAAACATTTTATATTCCTTTGGTTTCAATTCTATTAGTTCTCCATTTTTCCTAACTTCTATTTTTTCCTCATCTATTTGAAAAGCTCCAAAATTAAGTACCGTATTCTTATTTTCCTCTTCATCATTATAACCGCTTCTTCTTAGCTGAGCTTTTATTCTATAGGCTACTTCCTTAGTGCTAAAGGGTTTTGTTATATAGTCATCTCCTCCTAAGGCAAAGCCTAGCACTCTATCAATTTCTTCAGTTTTTGCTGATATAAACAGAATAGGAACATTGGAGGTTTTTCTAATTTTTTTACAAACCTCATATCCCTCCTCATCAGGTAACATAATGTCTAAAAGAATAATATCTGGATTAACTCTTCCAAACAAATTAAATCCACTTTCTGCATCCTCAGCTGTATATATATTTTCAAAGCCTTCTTTTCTTAAAACCATAGATAATAACTTTAATATATCTTCTTCATCATCTATTATTAATATCTTTTTTTTACTTAATGACGTTTCCATATTAAACACTCCCATCACATTTTCCTGTTATTTGTCCAATATCCCACTACTATATATTAATTATATTCTAATATTAATTATATCCAAATAAAATAAGAGTCAAATAATATTTTTAATTTGACTCTTATTTTAAACTTTATCTTTTACTTTCTTTAGTAAATGCAGTATATGTGGGTTTGAGGAAGATCAAACACCCCACTATTAATATAACTCCTTGAATTACCATTATTGATGAGCTTGCATTATACTTAATTAACTGTGAAGACATCATTCCCCATAGTGGAGTCATAACAATAAATTTACTAGGTATAATAGCTTCCAATAGATATGGAATTCCCATAATCAAACCGCCAAAAATAAACGGCATAGAGGCTGATTTACTTATTGATGATAAATATAAACCTATCTGTGAAAAGAAAAAAGAAGCTATAACTACTGTAATAATCACTATTATCATCATTTGCAGTACATTTAAATTTGAATCTATTCCTTTAAAGTACCAAAGGTTTTTTAACGGCATGTCCAAACCTTTGAAGTTTACTTTTCTAAGTCCATCCAAATATATTGTAATTACTATAGATAGATTTACTATGGAAGTGGCTATACCAGCTCCTATTCCCTTGGCAATAACTAGTTTTTTCTTTCCATTCTTTGTGGTGTTTATTAAATCACGCATGTTGGAATTATACTCTAAGGTATAGGCTCCAGACAAAATCATAAACATAATTAGCCCCATTATAGGTGTATATCCGTAGCTTTTATAAAAAATATCTGCATAAACATCATTTACAGTACCATTGTGAACTAATAAGCTTCCTAGCAATAAGGCTGCTACCCAAGTTATCAAAATACTTTTTTTAAATAGCATCTTTCTTAATTCTGCTTTTATAAGTGTACCCATTTATTATACCTCCTTTGTATTTTCTAAATCGAAATAAAACATATAAACGTCCTCAAATTTAGGCTCTATAACCTCTGCATTTTCATATGATATGGTTTTATCGCTTACAATTCTAAGCTCAGTAAAATCTATTCCCCTTTGGAGATTTACTACTTTATATTTACTCTGTATTTCAGCCAATTGATTTTCATCATTAGTTCTTATTCTATATACTTTTCCATTCATATCAGATAGAATTTCCCTATGGCTTCCCTTCATAATTATTCCGCCATCTTTTATCATAATAGTTTCCTTTGCTATAGACTCTATGTCAGAAATTATATGAGTTGAAAGTATTATTATCTTGTCTTTTGATATCTCTGATAATAGATTTCTAAATCTTGTTCTCTCTTGAGGATCTAACCCTGCCGTTGGCTCATCTAATATTATAATTTTAGGGTCATTTAATAACACCTGAGCAATTCCCACTCTTCTTTTCATTCCTCCTGAAAACTTTCCAACAGCTTTATTTCTTACATCGTACAATCCAACTAAGTTTAATAATTCATCTACTTTTCCATTTGCCTCCCTTTTATCTATGCCTTTTAATGCTGATACATACTGCAAAAACTTCTTAGCCGAAAAGTTCTTATAAGCTCCAAACTCTTGTGGCAAGTAACCTATAACCCCTCTATATTCATCTTCTATACTATAAATGCTTTTACCATTATAGATTATCTCTCCACTTGTAGGCTTAGTTAATGTAGCAATTTGCTTCATTAATGTTGTTTTACCTGCTCCATTAGGCCCTAAAAGTCCATATACTCCATTTTCCAATGTAAGTGTTATGTTGTTATTTGCCTTTTTATTTCCATAACTTTTTGTTAAATTTTTCATTTCAAGTCTATTCATAATTAACTCCTCCTAATTTATCTTGTTAAAAATTTTCTAAAGATACTTGTACACGAAAATATTCCTATAAATAAAGTAACTATCATAATCCCCAAGCATAGATTTGTTACATCTAAACTCATAGTAAATACTTTTAATCTCCCAGAATACATTCCAGCAAATTCATTGAAATTAAATATCAAATCTATAAAATTAATTTTTGAAAATATAAGCAATACTTCTTTTGGCAAAAATTTAATTAAAGTTATTACTTTACCCAAAAATATAAAGATTAAAAATCCGCTTGTAGATTGGATAGAATTTGTGGTAATGAATGAAAATAAGCTTGCTAATACTCCTAATGAAATAAGGATTATAAGCATAACACCTATTTTAAGTAATACAAATTTGTATATGGTATAACCATCTTTAAGTAATAATGGATTATTAAATATTCTTATAGCCTGTAATTCTCCATTAATTGGTTTTCCATATTGTATATTGGTGATTATAAATTGTACTGCTAAATACACAGTATAAAGAAATGTTGGAACTCCTATGCTTAAGGCTAACTTTGAATATAAAACCTTGTTTTTATTTCTTGATGATAAAATTAAATTATCAACAGTTGATATGACCTCATCTGTATAGATATTAGAAAAAATTATTATTATTATAATAAGCATAATAGAGGTCATAAGTGGATGAAATGCCCTATAATTAAATACCTTCCAAAAGGTAATATCTTTATAACCACCTCCCCCTCCTAATTGTGGTTTCATAAATACCATAGACATAGAGAGGATAAAGAATAATATTAAAGCAATTATTCCATTTTTTGATTTAAATATTTTTTTTATTTCCCAGTTAATCATTATTTCTTCCTCCTGTATTTTCTTGACTACAAAAATATTTTAACTCTCCATCCTTACCTCTTGATAACATTAACCTTAATTAAAGCTTACAATTACAAACCGCCTATTAATTGATGATATTTCACAAAATAATAAAGGCAGATTGTAAATCAATCCACCTTTATTATTTAGATTATTATTTTGATACAACAATGCGAGTATTGCTAATTTTTTCATAAAAAAATCTATTTTTCTTAATAACACAAAGTACTGCATGAACTAAAATTAAGAAGATTATTACAAATTGTATTAGAGTTATAACAACAAATACATAACTGATTGCACTATTTAGATTTAATGTAGATGCAGTAAGTAGAGCTTTGTTTAAACCAAATACCCCAAAATACAAAATACCATATCTCTTAAATACTTCTTTAAAGCTTAACTTATTTTCTCGTCCTTTTACTCTTGTACTTGTAAGCCATTTACCAATGGTTTTACCATTAGTAAAATAAACAATTAAAATGAAGTATATAAAATATATTAATCCTTCGAAAATAATATTTTCTTTTATGTTTGGAACTAAACCAATTATAAACATATCTATGGAAAATGCTAAAATTCTTCTAAAATAGCTTACTCTTATTTCTTCAAAGTTTACATTGTTATCAATTTCATTTGTATCTGGAAGAAAAAAAGCAAAGATTGGAGTTATCAAATACCCAATATAACCACTAAGAGTATTTAAAAACAAATCATCAATATCAAAAATTCTATAAGGGGCATTGTAAATACCGTATAATGCGGTAAGTTGTGTTATTTCAAAAATAGTGAAACTAGAAAAGTAATAGCTAAGGTTCTTTTCAAATCTTTTTTAAAATAGTATCTCAAATAAATACCCAGTGGAGTAAGTAAAATTCCATTAAAAACTGCCTGTAAAAAAGCCCTTTCCGTTAATAGATATTTATATGTTGAGGGCTTAGTTAGAACTACATTTGTTTCTTTAAATATGTTACAAATAAACCTAAAAGGTACTAGGCTATAATATTGAGTACCAGGTCTTTGCAAACTTTTTATATCTCTTGTTTTTGGCAGAGGTAATATTACTAAATAATAAGCTGCAATTAAATATAATAAAAAAGAATATAAAATAAAAATTCTAAATTTGTTTATATATCCGTACTTTTTATATTGATAAATCGCAAATGGAAAAGTAAAAAGTAAAGCTATAAACGGGAATGTGATAAAAGCATATTTTATAGGTAACAAATATTCTTGCATAAAAATCCTCCTCAATATTCAGCAATTTAAGAAATACAATTAGAATAGTGCTGCTGCAAAAATAATCATCCACTTGTAATTTTCAAAGAATAACCCTTTAAGGATAAGTTCTACTGGTAAATATAGTAGATAAACATATTATAAATGCATTTTTTCTTTTATTTATTGTCATCTCTTTAATTATCATTTACTTTTATTATAAATATACAACCTTAACTGATAATAACTTCAACATTAAATAATCCTTAATTTATTTAATTACAAAATTGCAATATATTTCTACTTTTCACTCTACTTTTTTAAGAGAAAAACTCAATCCCTTTCATTCCCATCTTGTAATAAGAGCTTTAAATTCTTATATTGCCTAAAAAACAACGCAAACCCCAAAGCATTTACGCAGCTTCCCCTTAGTTCTGTGCATTTATTATATTTCTTTATAAGAAAAATGCCCTCAAACTCTTAGTTTGAGGGAAGATAAAACACACTTGAATTTTTACTTAAGATCTTCTAATGCCTTTGAAATAAGACTATTTCTTTCAATTCTAAATAATAGAGTATTTTTATCTTTTTACTATACTAAATTTAATCTATTCTATTTGAAATCCAAATTTAACAGGATCTTCTTCATCAATAACTAAATGATTGAATCCTATAATATATGCACTTCCAGTGATTTCAACAACAATTGCATTATGTTCTCCCACTTTTGTTTCCTCAATGATTCTTCCTTTAAAAGTAGTACCTGTTATACTTTCATTTACAAAAGTCTCACCAGCTTTTAATTCTCCTTGCTCATAAATCATTGCTATTTTTGCACAAGTTCCTGTTCCACAAGGCGATCTATCAAACTGACCTGCTCCAAAAATAACAACATTTTGACTATTGGCTTCAGGAGTTTTTGGCGGGCCATAAAATTCAATTGAATCAACAGACTTAATATGTTTTTTCTCAGGATGTTCCACAGGTATCTTTTCATTGATAATCTTTAACAATATCATTGCTTTTTCAATAAGCTGACCTATATTTTTTTTATTAATCTCTATTCCAATCTCTTCTGCTTTTATAACAGCAATAAAATTACCTCCAAAAGCTATGTTAAAAGTAATAGTTCCAACATCTACTAAATCAATTTTTGCCTCTCTCTTATATATAAATGCAGGAACGTTAACAAAGGATACTTCCTTTGCTTTACCATTCTCTACTTTAGCTTTTGCAATTACAAGACCTGCTGGTGATTCAATTTTAATTTCAGTATAAGGTTCTCTTACATCTACAATACCTGTTTCTACGGCAATTGTAGCAACGCCTATGATGCTGTGACCACACATATTCATATAACCTCTACCATCCATGAATATAACCCCAATATCAGCCTCTGGCATAGTTGGCTCAGTAATAATGCAACCAAACATATCTTTGTGTCCTCTAGGTTCTAGCATGGTTGAAGTTCTAATGTAATCCATATTTTTAGCAATATAATCTTTTTTTTCAGACATTGTACTTCCTATGATTTTAGGAATCCCGTTTACTATTATTCGTGTTGGCTCTCCCATTGTATGTGTATCTATAGCATTAATACTTTTCATAAATCTCATTTTACAATCCCCTTCATCTTATAATTCTAACTTAAACTTCTTACCACAATATTGAGAATTACTGTTATTATGCAATTATACCAACACATCATCTTTAGATATATTATTTTTCATTTTCTTCACCTCTAATTAAAATATTCCTACTCCGATATCTATGCTATCCTAAACTAAATGAGTAACATAGGTATGTATTAAATCGTGTAAATTAAAAATATCTTTAATTTGCATTTTTATATGAGATATAAATTAAGGAAAGTCCAAAATGACTTCCCTTAAAAATCACTATATTATCAACAATATTTATTAACATAACCAATATTTATAATTTAGCTTCAATCCAATTCAAAATATCATCTATAACAATGTGTTTCTCTTCTTTTTCATTTAGTATTTCATGATAACACTTAGAATATATTTTTATATTTTTGTCCTTGGAACTTATATTTTCAAATAGCCATTTCGATGCTTCCTTTATAACTATTTGATCATTTTCTCCATGTAGTATTAAACAAGGATAAGTGTAATTTTCAACATTTTTCTTAATCCAAATAGGCCCTTTTACAAAAACCTCTCCCAAAAGTTTAAGGTTAGTTTCTTTTAATACCAGCGGATCATTATCGTAATCCTCTACAACTTTTTTATCTCTACATATTAAACTAGAAAGAGCATTTGGAGACTTCTCCAAAGGATGACCTTCAAAATAGTTATTCCTCTTTAAGTCCTCAAATATAGGAAGTTCAATTACTGCAGCTCCAGATAATATTTGACCTTTTAATTTATTCGTATACTTCATACCATAACCAGCAGTAATAAATCCTCCCATGCTGTGACCAAACATAAATACAGGAACATGTTTATTTTCTTCTATAGCCATATTAACTATCTTATCTGCATCCTCAAAAAATCTTGGAAGTTATCTACATAACCTCTTTCCCCTGAAGATTTACCATGACCCCTATTGTCAAATCTATAAACTGTATAACCTGCTTCATTTAGTCTTTTAGTAAAGTAATCATAACGACCTAAATGTTCACACAAGCCATGAACTATAACTACCACAGCTTTTGAATTCTCAACCATATCCTTTCTGTAAAATATTTCAGTACCATCAAAACTTTTCAACTTATCTTCAAGATAATTAAACATAGTAACACCCCCAACTTAAATATTCTTCATTCTTATCAAAATACCTTTATTTGTAAGAATACTTGAAAACATTTTTATATCTTGAGCTGTTTATCTATATTATTTAAATTACCTTTGTTTATGTAATAAAAGATGCTGTAGAAGGAAGTTTCCAAGATGATCTAATAATAAAATTCTTTAGTTTTAAAAATCCTTTTTCCTATAAAATAAGCTACAACTAGATAAATGCAAGAAGTTATATTGGCTATAATTAAAGTTTTTGCAGTTATATTTTCTATTCTAGCTTTGTCCATAATCCCTAATATCCCAATAGGTGAAAACTTGCTTGTAATTGCCAATCTATCAGTAATAGTTAAAAATATAGAAAAAACAATTCCTAAAGTTAAACTAACAGTTCTATTCTTTATAAACAAGGATATTATCCCAATAATCAATCCAAAAGAAGCAGCCGGGATAACCGCTGACGAATAAATAAATATAACTCTAGCTAGTCCATAAAAACTTACTCCAAAAATAAAAGAACTAATAACAAAACCTAAAATTATATTAATAACTACAATTAAAAATGAATAGACAATTAGACTTAGCACTTTAGCTTTAAATATACTATCAGTATTCTTATCTAATCTTGCAAAATACTTCATGTTTCCACTAAAAAAATCTTCACCAAAGATCTCTACCGAAAATGCCACCATAAAAAATATAAAATATGGTACAACCGTTCTAAAAATGAATTCGATACTATACTGTTTTAAGAATGTAGTACTATTCATATGCAGAACTTCCATTTTGAATTGTTCACTATACTTTAGAGTACGAGGTACGTTATTTATTATGTTATTTTTTTCTGAATACATAATATATGAGATAGCTAAAACCATAAATATCACAAAGGACAATAATATATAAATTTTCTTTGAATGCATTATTTTAATAATTTCATTTTTTAAAAATTTAATTGTCAATGTATCATCTCCTTTTTGAAAATAATTTTGTATCTATCACTGTAAAAGCTATTAGATATAACAAAAATAAAATAATAGAAAATTTATCAACCTGCTTATCTTTTAGTAAAAATACCACAAAAAATCTTCTAGGAGTTATATCTCCAACGAATTTAGGAAAAAAATCAGACATTATTACTAGAAGGAAGGTCAATACCGATATCATTGTACTATTCTTATAGATTATAGAAATTAATATATATATAAGTAAAATAGGCAGCAGAGTAGCCAAAAATATTACCATCATTTTCAAAATTAATGATGCTTCATTTTCTAATATACTAATTTGATTTGGATTCTGAATAGCATAAACTAAAATTAAAATAATGAAAGTAACAATAATGAGTAATGCTGTTATTATGATTCCAGCAAATATTTTAGAAAAAAATACACTTTCTCTCCTTTTATAAATAATAAAGAATTTCATACAGCCTGATTCATAGTCGTAGGTAAAAATCTCCGATATTATCGCTGCTAAAATTAAAGGGAGCACAAATATTAACATCTTCATATTATCATTTAAAAACCCATCTAAGGCCTGCACTTTAACTGGTTTATCCGCGAATATCACATCAGATATCAATATAAATGCTAATATAAATCCTCCATATATTGATACTTTTAAAGGTGTGAAAAATTTTATTAATTCGTTTTTTATCATATTAAAGCCCAACCTTTTTCATAAAGTACTCTTCTAATGAGCTATGATTATTTTTGCCCAATAAATTATTTACGGAATCTTCCACAAGTATTTTCCCTTTATTTATAATAGCCACTCTATTACACAGGTTTTGGACTTCGTTTAAGATATGAGAACAATATATAAAAGTTGTACCATCTTCCTTTGCCAAGTGTTTTATTAAATCTCTCATATCTCTAACTCCTTCTGGATCTAACCCATTGGTAGGTTCATCCAGTATGGCAATTTTAGGTTGGTTTAAAAAGGCCCTGGCCACTGCTAGTCGCTGTTTCATGCCCATAGAATACTCACTTACTTTTTTATTTTTATCATTTGATAGCTTAACTAGTTCTAAAACCTCTTCTACTCTTTTTTTACCTAAATCTAAAACATTTGCATACAACAATAGATTTTTATATCCTGATAAATATGGATAAAAGCTTGGATATTCTATCATTGCCCCAATATCTGAAGGATTATTATCATTAAGAATTCTTTTTCCTTCTATATAAATCTCGCCTTTAGATGCCTTTAATAATCCTAAAACTGTTTTAATTGTAGTAGTTTTTCCTGCACCATTAGGTCCTATAAATCCATATATATCTCCTTTAAATACCTTCATATTGATATCATTTATTATTTTCTTGCTTTTATATTCTTTGCTCAAATTCCTTACCTCTAAAATTGGTTCCATCTAATATTCATCCTTTCCTTAGGAATTTTAATAAACAATACGCTATCTTTTCTATATAAGTAGTAAATCAATTTAACAGCTTTTCTAAAACATTTTGTTTATTTTATATTAGCAGGATTTTTTCACGCTATTTGCTCCTACTTCCTAAGTCATGTTTATAAAATCCTAAATAATATTACTATTTACGCTCAGGATTAAAAAATTTACGGTTAGGAAAAAGGCACCCTATTTTTAGGATGCCCTTTACATATTCTTAATCCATAGTTCCTGTATAAACATACTCTCTTCTATAGAGGTATTTAGAAATACATTATCATATTTTTTATCTATAATACTTTTAACAGTATAAAGACCTAGTCCCCTTCCACTACCTTTAGTAGAGAACCCTTCCTTATATATCTTATAAATCACTGGCTTTTCTCCACTAAAATTATTTTGCAGGGCTATGATTACATAACCATTTTTGTTTACAACACAAATGTAGATCTTAGGATGTTCACATGGTTCTGCCGCTTCAATGGCGTTATCCATCAGTATTCCTATTATTCTACATAGGTCCATTATATTCATAGATATATACTGTATGTCCTCAACGATATCAACTTTTATATCTATACTCATAGATGCAGCTTTTATAAGTTTTGTAGATAGTAATGCCTTTAAACCTAAAATTTTAACATATTTAAGTTTGTCTATATTACTATCACTCCACTTTATATCTTTGTCTATGTCAATAACATTGCTATAGAAAAATTCACGTAGTGCCTCATTATCATTATTATCTATATATTCTTTAAGGGGTAAAAGCATGTTTATATAGTCATGCTTGAATTTTCTAGTTTCAGCATACATATTTTCTACTATACGTGAATATTCCTCTATTTCATGTTTTTCTTCAATTTCTCTTTTTAACCTTACCCTATATTCAACACTCTTATCATGATTATAAACTATGATACTTGTAAGTATTATTGATATTAAAGGCAGTGCTTCTGGAATAAAATTGCCCACTATAAAATCCATCTTTTCCTTACCTATTGGAGATGGATATGTAAGTAGAAAAATTCCATATATAATTACTGTTAGTGGTATATTTATTATTAAAATCATTTTAAGTCTTATCTGAGATGAAGAAGATTTCCTTTGTACTCTTTTCATAGAACTAATTTTATTTATTATTAGAGATACCATAATAATAATACATGACATTATCATAAACTGTATCAATATAGCTCCAAAAGGTATATTTTGTAATTTTCCACCATAAAAGGTATATATAAAAGTGTATATTGTATTTGCAAAATATATAGCATAAATAGTTATTAATATCTTAATTTTGTTCTCATCTGCGTTTAACTGAACAATAGTAATAATAGAGAGTAACGGAAGTATTATAAGGTATGAACCAGTTGAAAGTACTATTCCCGTTAAAAATGATATAAAAAAATATTTTCTCATATCACTTATTTTGACTATATTTTTATATAAAATACTCATTAATACAGATGGAACAAATATGTAACTTAGAAATGCATGTACAGAAACTGTGGATTTCAAAACAAAAGCCCTCTCATATACCTAAAAGAAACATAACATTCTTCTCCATTTGTCATAATAATTTTATTGCTTTTTCTATCTATTTCATGAATTTTATCTTTATTTACAATGTAGGATTTATGACATCTATAAAAATTAGAAGTAAGCTTTTTTGCATATCTTTGAGATTACCATAAAACTCAATTTGTCTGTTTTCTTCATGAACCCTTATTTTATGAGCTGTACCTGTAGTTTCTATAAACAAAATATCAGAAAGTTTTATGTATACTATTCTTGAATCTTCATTTACTATTATGCACTCTTCTGCAGAATTATTTTTATAGTAAGCATTGTAGGCCTTAATAAGGCAACTATTTATTCTATACTTAAAATCATCATCATCCTTAATCACATAATCCATAGCTTCTACTTTATATTTAAATGCTAAATAACTCATTTCCATATGTATAGTTGTAAATATTATAAATCCCTGTGGGTCCAAATCCCTAATTTTTTCACCAAGCCTTATGCCATTTATATTGCTTTTCAAATCAACATCTAAAAAATATATACCGGTAATGCTATTTTTCTCGATATAATTTATTACCTCCTGTGGTTCCCCTGTACAAAGAGTTGTATCTAAATCTAAGTTCCCTCTTAAAATAGTATTTTCTATGATTTTTTTTAGCTTATCCCTATAAGCTAAATTGTCGTCACAAATTATAACCTGCAGCATTTTTTCACTCCGTTTCATAATAGTTCATACTTCTGCAATTTCTATGTTAGTTTTAAAGCTCTTGGAGCTACTTATTAACAATATAAATTATTATAACATATAAAAACCTATTGCTACCAACTAAGGATAGTGTTTATTATCCTTAGTGATATCAATAGATTTATAATATAACTTACAAGTTTGGAGGCTAGCTATTTCTTGCTATTTATTTCATTAATCATACCTTCAGAGTATCTTGCATATTCAGTATTTGGATAATCATTTTTAACTTTTTCAAAATATACAATCGCATTTTTAGTATCATTAGTTTGTTTATAACAATTTCCTATCTGATAAAGAGTCCATGGCATAACATTTAATTCCGGTGCAACTTGTTGAACTTTTAAAAGTTTTGGCAATGCCTCTCGGTAATTTCCCTGTTTATACAATTTATTTCCCTGGTTATATATAGTCCATACATCATTTGTTTTTATTCTATTCCATAGTTTATCAAACCTTGATTTTTCTGCATCATCCATTTTTAAAGACTTTAACGTTATCAAATTGTCCAATGACCCTTCGTAATTCCCCTCAGAATAAAATTTCTCAGCATCGTTAAGAATTGAAATAGTATTATTTTTATTTTTATAATTGTCAAGCTCTGCTTTTGTAGCTTCTATGTTCTTTTGCAATCTCTTCTGCTTCTCATCCATTTCCTTGTTTTTGTCACTTATTGCTTTTTGCTGTTCAAGTTCTTTGTTTTTTTCAAGCTCAACCTTTTGAGATTTATTAAACATACTTTGGATATTAGAACGATTACAATAAGCCACTCCTGCAATAGCAATTATTATAGTAGCTGCTAAGAATGGTACAATAAACTTTTTAGTCTTCTTTATTTTATCTCTATATGCAGACAATTTTGCAATACTCTCTCTCTTCATGTCATTAGCTGAAGTTGAACTAGCATTTTTTATGGTATCAAGAGCCTTTGAGACAGTTCTGTCAGTTTTCATTTCCTTTAAATACTTATTTGCCTCCACAGTATATATATCATATTTAGCTAGTTTTTCGAACAACTTTTCAGCTTTGTCAAAATCCTTTTTATAAACATAACAGAGTCCTAAAAGCTTTATTGCTTCAGAAAAATCAGGATTAAGAGATAATGACTTTTTTAGATCGGTTATAGCTAAATCCACACAACTTATTTTAAAATTTATAACGGATTTGTTATATAGGGCTATGGATTTTCGAACATTATTGGGAATTTTATATACGTTAAATTCCTCATCACTAATATTTATAGGATTTATTTTTTCTATTTCGTAATTAAAATTCACGAGCCCAGTCCCCCTTTGTTTCAAATGCAATTCTATTTTTACCATAAAACGTCAAATAAATATCTTAAATTTCTACATATTACAAATAACGCTAAATTTTATATATTAATTATATAATTTTAGACATTTTCTTTCAATGCATTACAAAAAAATAATATTTTTTATGAAATATTTAAGATATAACATTGATAAAATTAAAATTAAAAACAAAAAAGATGAGACTTGTGTCTCATCATAAATTCCTATTATGAACAGAATTCGTTTATTTAATTGGCATAACAGGTTAACTTATTATTTTATTTATATTAGCACCCTTTTAGAACTATAAGCATAAATTATATTAAAGTTAGCTTAGGGTAACTTATAATAATCAACACTATACTATTTATTTCATTCAGCTATATTATATATCTATTTCGGAAAAGTTATAGTAACCTTAAATAAATCCCCATCAACACTTATATTTAGCTCTCCACCTTGAAGTTCTACAAAGCTTTTCGCTATAGCTAGTCCTAGGCCTGACCCATCTGCAGTACGTGCTTTATCTCCTCTTACAAATCGTTCCGCTATCTCGTCTACATTAAAATCTATTTCATTGGCTGCCATATTTTTTAGTGTTATTTCTACCTTATCTTCTTTAGATACAATATCTATATATACCCTTGAACCTTTCATGGCATACTTAGTTATATTAATTATTAAATTCTCGAAGACTCTAAAGATACGTTGGCTGTCTAAATGCAATATTATCTTTGATTTTGGGTAGTTTGTTTTTATTATAAGTGATGCTTTTAATATTTTATCATCTAATTCAAGTAAGGTTTGCTTCATTAAGTCCACTACATCTACATCTACAATATTCAAATTTATGTTCCCACTTGTGGCTTTGCTCACTTCAAATAAATCCTCTATTAATTCTTGCAATCTTTGTGATTTTCTATCTAATGTATTTAAATATTCCTTACGTTTTTCCACTGAGAGATTTTCATCTTTTAGCAAATCTACATAAGTAATAATAGCTGTTAAAGGCGTTTTTAGATCGTGAGAAACATTGGTAATAAGCTCTGTCTTCATTCTTTGGCTTTTTACTTCTTCGTTTACAGCCTTCTTAAAGCCCTTCTGTATACTTTCTATTTCTTTCTTAAAAGCATTAAACACTCCTAAGTCATCTTCAACAATTATATCCAAATTACCTTCTGCTATTTTGTTTGCAGCTTCAAGGAGCTTATTATATTTACTACTTATATTATTATAATGTTTTCTTACTATTACAAATAATATAACAGTGTATATTACTGCTACTATAATTCCCAAAAACCAAAAGCAGCTTATTATTGATACTATAATTAAATTTATTCCTAATAATATTGCAAGTTTTTTAGTATTTTTTTCTTTTAAGTCTATATTTCTTAGATAACCGCAGAACTTTTTATTGACTCTCCCACTAGCTCTCCAAATGCTTCTTAAAATTTTATATATCAAGGAATTTCCTTTTATATATTCTCTAATTCCAGTTTTAAAAATATGCTTTATAATAATAATTGAAACAAACGCTGCCCCAAAGCATATGAACCAATAAAGAATATTTATTGACCTGTAAACAAGTTCTTGACTCACATCTATTGGTAAAAGTTTAGGTAATTCTTTATTTATTATGCTGATAGTAATAAGCTCAGGTGCTGCACATGTCAGTAGAGATATCATAAAAATTACAAAACCAATTATCTCTATAGGTAATTTAGCAATCTTTTTAAATCCAATTAACTCCTTTGATATTTTATATGGAGTCATGAAAGCAACTATTGCTATGCAGATAAAAAAGGCTATAATCGTACAAAATGTTAATTTATTTTGGTAAGAGTATCTTTCACTATTCTCTATATGAGAAAATATTAAATCTTTATATTTTAACTCTTTTGGAATAGCATAAACATAAGTCATATTCTTAATAGGCTTAATTTCTAAAGCACTTCTGATGTTTGCTTCATCATTTTTAAACTGGTTTGATAAGCTTAACATATCTGCACCATAAAGCTTTTTAATTGTTCTATTCCCTTGATTATCATAGTCAATAACTATATAGAAGCTATATTTTTTATTAAGGCTTTGCTCAATAGGATTAATGACAACATTATCCTCTATCAGAGAGTTTATGCCATCTTGACTTCTTCTTAATACTAATTTACTATCTTTTTCTATTGCATAATACTCTAAATTCTTTAAACCTTCATCTAAGTTTCTTTTATATTCACTTATCTCTTTATTAAATGTATCTTTATAAACTTCTACACTTTCCTGTGTGTAATTATCATATTTTTTATCAAGGTTTAACAAGATATTTGATGGTTCAATATCTTTATTTTCTTTTTTATTTAAAATATCAACATATATACAATAATTGCTATTTGCTATATAACTTGAAAAAAACCCACCTCTTTCAAAAACATTTTCTTCATATTTTTTGCTACCTTCCTTTATTATAGGATATGTAGAATACATTCCTACGGAAGAAGCTAGTAGCACTAGTAGAATAATTATGTTTATAATATATTTACTTTTACTGTTTTTCAATTTTGTATCCAACACCCCACACCACCTTTAAATATTTTGGACTTTTAGGATTTATCTCTATTTTTTCTCTTATGTTTCTTACATGAACCATTATCGTATCTGTGTTTATGGCTTGTTCCTTCCAAACTCTTTCATATATTTCTTCTGCAGGAAAAACCCTTCCTGGATTTTTCATAAGCAATGTAAGAATCTTAAACTCGCTGGGGGTAGTTTTTATAAAATTTCCATCTATAGTTACTTCTTTTGTATCTATATTAAGCTCTAGTCCACCGATTACATAGACATTATCTGCAGTACTTGTCCCCTTAACCATATTTAAAAACTTAGTATACCTTCTAAGCTGAGAATTTACTCTTGCCAAAAGTTCAAGAGGTCTAAAGGGTTTTGTTACATAATCATCTGCTCCAATGTTTAGTCCCATTATCTTGTCTACCTCCTCAGATTTTGCAGATAACATTATTACTGGGAAATCATAATTTTCTCTAAGCTTCATGATAAATGTTATACCATCCATTTTGGGCATCATTACATCTATAATTGCTAGATGTATTTCCTCTTTTTCTATTATTTCTAAACCTTCAAATCCATTATGTCCGATGAAAACCTTATAACCTTGATTCACTAGATAAGCTTCTATTGCAATTGCTATGTCTATTTCATCTTCCACAACTAAAATATTATATATATTCATTTATTCACATACCTCTTTCTATAAAATTGTTCCAAATTATATAATATCATAGTTAATTTTCACTCCATAGTCATTTTCTGCTGCTCCCCTCATTTATCTGCCTTCATAATACACTTACTTTTTAAAGATAATCTTGTGATAAATCTAAAGAATTTCTAAAGATTGTCCTCAAAAATAGAGAGATGATGAATATTAAATAAATTTCACCATCTCTCATTCTATATTTATTTTATCCATGACATTATATATTCTCTAAAACCAGAATCTTCACTGATCTGCTCTTCTTTTACCTTAAAACCACAATGCTTATAGAAATCAACTGCGGACACATTTTCAACATAAACTCCTAATTCTAAACTTGAATATAGAGATTTACAATAATTTATTAGTTCTTTGCCAATACCTTGTCCATGATACTCTTCTAAAACAAATAATGCACCAATAAATGAATTGTTTATGATGCTTATAAATCCTTTAATTACATCCTTTTCTTTATAAACAAAGGTTTTAGAAACAGGCATATATTCATTTTTAACAAGATCATAATTTTTAGTCCAATATTGTTCTGGTATGAATCTATGAGCAGTAATGTTGGTTTTCAACCATATATTCATAACTTCTTCTATTTCAAATTTTTCTAATTCCTTAATCATTATTTATATTTAGTGAGATAGTATATCATAACTACCAAGCCCTCACTAAAGTTCACTTCCTTCCATTTTATACATTTTTATTTAATTCCTTTTCCATAAAATACTTTTCATTTATTATTGGATATTCCTTTTGTATATATACTGTTTTATATCCATATTTTAAATAGAATGGTTGTGCCTGAAAATTCATAGTAGTTAAAAATGCTTTCTTACACTTATTTTCCATTCCTATTCTTTCGGCTTCATACAATAGTTTTTTACCTAAACCTTTTCCACGCTGCTCATCTCTAATCCATAAAAAGTCAATTTCTAACCATTGTCCAACAATAGTACATACAATTCCTCCAACTAATTCGTTATATTCATTAATTTCTGAAATTGTAAAACACGGTTCATCTTTTATTTCAAAAAAATCGGAATTATATTCTTGTAATTTTCTTCGAATTTTTAATATATCTTCTTCAGATGGTCTTAAATTTAAGATTTGACTCATATTATTCACTCCTTATATAGAGCTATTTAATTACATCATTACAGGTATAAATTCAACAAAATAAGAATAATACAATTTTTATTTTATAGCATATTATATTATTCTATTTTTTATATAGCATATCTATATGTGGAATATTATCTTCTAAATACTCATTTGAAGTTTCCTTAAAACCAAGACTTCCATAAAAATTAACCAAATATGATTGTGCTTGAATCTTAATCTCTTTTTCATTTAAATTTAGTTCTATGAACTTGATTGCTTTTAACATCATTTCTCTTGATATACCTTTGCCTCGATACTTTTTATGTACCAATACTCGTCCAATAGATATTTCATCATATGAAACTCCTTTTTTTAAGATTCTTAAATATGCAATAATCTCACCATTATTTTCAAGGTATAAATGATATGAATTTTCGTCTTTACTGTCACAATCTTGGTAAGCACACTGCTGTTCTACAATAAATACTTCATTTCTTATTTTTAAAATTTTGTATATTTCTTCAACTTTTAATTCTTCAAATTTTTTTAGTTCCCAATTCAATGTTTTACCTCCTTTTAATTATTTAATAATTTTATAAAATATAACCTTGATAAATTCATTATTTACTATTGTTTTAAATTAAATTGCAGCTTCAACCTAATTTCTATAAAAATTATAACATATATATCATATTATCACTTGTATAAAATATACATATTTCTATTTTCTAACACCGAATTATTCAATTTTCAAAAGCATCGTTTGTACTTTCAATTATGCTAGTTGCATCGCTTTATAAGAGATATAAAAATTAAACATAACTATACATCATACTCATTATCTTAATAAAGGTATACTCCCCGTTAGCTTGTTGACTTTTTTCTTATTACCGTAGATGACAAGACCAAAATAGGTATGCTCCGTTTCTAATATGGTTGATGCCTTCTGTAAATATTCGCTGTAAATATTGCAGCTTTGTGCAACATCAGAAAAGTCAGCCACAATAATATCGTCATAGCCAGAAGTGTATAGTTTTTCTCTTAATTCTCTAAGAATTTCCTTGTTCCCTTTGAGAATTGGCACAGGTATTGTAATAATACCTAAATGACTTTGCCCCGAAGCATCAGTAGCATCTTTGCCCACTAGTTCAGGAGCATGCTTTCCTAATGTAATACCCAGTATTGCGGCGGTATTTGCAAGAATCCCTAAAGGAAGATTTTCATCTATGATCATAACACATTTTGTATCCTGTTCTGTTATCATTTATTTCACTCCTTGTCATCTATAAAAATGTTCATGTATTGCTTCGGTGTCAGTCCAATTAGCTTTTTAAAAAAGTTTGTGAAATGGCTTTGGTCCGTAAAGCCTGTTTGTAACGCTACGTCTATTGGAGCAATCCCCTGTTCCAATAGTTTCTTCGCCTTGCCAATACGGATGGTTTCAAGATAACTATAAGGGGATATCCCTTTTTGTTTTGTAAAAGAGCGTATCAAATAATATTTATTTATTCCTGCTAAATCACTTAGGTCATTTAGTGCAATATTTTTCATATAATTGTTTTCTAAATAATCACACACAGCCTTTATCTCTGAGTTTGCCTCCTGTGAAGCAGCTACAGAAACCGCATCGGCATATTCGGTTATCAACTGTTGAATTATGAATAAAAATGTCTCCTCTTTTTGAACTCTTTTTCCTCCATCATCACCATAAGATGCAACTCACGCAAAGTAGACACAAGATCATTGTGAAATAGGACAGGTTCTTTAAAATAAGGCAAATAATCCTTGCCTGTTATTTCAAACACAGCTTTTCTCATTACCTCCTGCTGAATGTTAATACAGCGGTAATCAAGTGTTCTGCCGTCAATCTGTTTACATGTATGATTGTCACCAGGATTAAACAAGATTAAATCACCTGTTTCTATGGTATACTTTTTATTTTTACAAGATAAATATCTCCGCCCGCTTTCAATAAAGCCAACTACATAGTACTCATGAAAATGATTTGGGAACTTCTGCATAATGCCTTTAAAATTATAAGCTTCTATATTCAACTCTGTATCAAAACAAATATTCCGAATTTCGTTTTGCATTAATTCTCATCCTTTCTTTCTATTTGTGTTTAAGGATAACATAAATAATTTAACAGTTCTTGTATGATGTTGCCTAAATTCAATTTTAAAGTTGGAAAAAGGCAGCAATCCAGCTACCTTTTTTCCTAAAGCATAAACAATCTTTACACAAATCGAATCCTTTCCCCTTTTATTTATCATTATGCATGAGACAATACTGGGAACATTAAGTCTCTTATTTTAAATGGATTATCTTTCCCCGTCTTAGTAAAAAGAGTAGTATCCTTCTCATTTTTCAAATATTTCTCATAATGAGAAATATTGTTTGGAGTAAATCCTAAAACTACTTTCTTAGTTTTTTCGCTCATCATTGCATTAATAATTTTATCTAACTTTATCTCTCTTATTGCAAACACATCCTGCACATATAAAACATCTTCATTAAAATCACAAATAAGGACAGCATCATAGTCTTCAATATAATAAATACTGTCCTTCATAAAATATGTACAATAAAACATTATAAGAGATGCATTATTTTTCATAGAGACCTTTGAGAAAGATATTGTATTACAAACAATATTGTAAACAAATTCTCTATCATTATAATTATCCATGCTCATCTTTCTTATTTTTTCTGACTTGTCCTCTTTAATTTTGTTTATTGAGTATTGATATTCATTGCACACATCAAATCCAAATTTCGGATAAAAATCAAGAACACTATCATTAGCAAAAAGATAAATAAGATCACATCTATCCTCCCACTCCTTTAATACTGCCTCCATAAGTGCTCTGCTTAATCCTTGTCCTCTATACTCCTCATCTGTCATGACCGTTCCAATTTGTATATATTTCTTTTGCTCCCCTAAAATCAAAAAATCCATGATATTTACTGAAACATTAGCTACGACTTTGTCTCCATCTAACAAAGAATATGGTATATATTTGTCCTCCCAATACCCATCCTCATACCATTGTTTAAAATTAAAACCATAAGTTTTTTCTGTTAAACTATTAAAACTATTTCTTAACACACTGTCATCTTTATAATTACATCTATAAATATATTTTTTATTATTAATTGATAAAATTTCACTCATTTTTGGCTTCTCCTTTCCTATATTTACATTATCTCCTTATATCTTATCTTAGCATTTTTTATGGAACAACCTTAATAACTTTTACTAAATAAAAATGAGCCATAAACTATATAAGATTAATTTATGACTCATTGACCTAGTTATTTTCTTTTTTGCTGTAAAATAATTCTGTCTATACTTTTTCTTGATAAAAAATACTGGTTAGCAAGATACTCTTTACCTATACCTCTATTAAACTCTTCGTAAATAGCTGCATTTCTAACTTCAATTTCTTTTCTTATATTAGTTGTTTCTCCCCATTTCTTTTTATTACCTTCTTTTTTAGGAATATATATATATTCTCCATCCACATACTGATGGATTAGGTCAATTATCTCTTGGGGAAATATATCTTCAGCTTTAATATAGCACATTATGTTCCTCCTAAATTTAACTTTCTTACTTAGGATTAAACAAAGGCTATTTTCTTGATTATGTTATTAACACAATAGCCTTTGCTATGCGTTAATAATAAGTTTTCTCATAACTACTTACCTCCTTTTTTCTGCTATAATTTCTCCTATCAAAATTATACTCACTTTAAAAAGTTATTTGATAGACTTAATTTTATCTAAGTCTGCACTACAAAGTGCTTCAATATTTTTAAATATCTTTTCTTCTGACCAATCCCACCATTTTAATTTTAATAAATAATCAATTAATTCATCATTAAATCTCTTTTTTATAATTTTACACGGATTACCTCCAGCGATATGGTATGGAGGAATATCTTTTGTTACTACGGAATTAGCAGCAATAATTGAACCATCTCCAACATGCACGCCAGGCATTACTGTAACATTCTGTCCAATCCATACATCATTTCCAACTACAGTATCACCTTTAAAGGGTAAATCTTCAAGGGTAGGTGTGACTTTCTCCCATCCATTCCCCATAATGTTAAAAGGATATGTAGTTACGGATTTCATCCTATGATTTGCACCATTCATAACAAACTCTATTCCTTTTGCAATGGCACAAAACTTACCTATAATAAGTTTATCTCCTATAAATTCATAATGATGAGTAACATGCTCTTCAAACTTTTCTGCTCCATTTATATCACTATAATAAGTGTATTCTCCAATCTTAATATTAGGATTTTTAATAACATTTTTTATATAGCAAATGCTTTTTATATTTTCATTAGGGTAAATACTATCTGGATTTGGTCCAAATTTATTCATATATATCATCTCCTTAGCAATTAAATTCTTCTTAAATTTAAAAATTAAAAATCCCCACAGATGAACAATATCATCCACGGGGATTTTATTTACATAAAGCTCTTTTATTATATTTAAATTAAACTTAATACACAATATATATAGCCTATATTTTAATTGCAACTAATATAAACATATATTTTTATATGTGTGTATTTGTAGTTATCTTGTTTATATAGAAAAGAGTTTAATAGAAAATATTGTTCTTAAAATGCATGATTAAATAAAGTTCTGTTCTAGAACTTTTAAAGCAATGCAAACTATTTAATTTTAATAGTTTAGTTAAGAACAACTATGATCATCTGATTAAATCTCCTTTTTCTATAATTAAATTCCTAGTTAATCTTATAATAAAACCCTATTATTGTCAACAACCATTTAATAAAGATAATTTTAGACCATCCTAAAAAGGACGGCAATTTTATGGCTTTCTAATATATTTCAATGAATTTTATTAAACACACTCTTTAGTCGTGAGTATATCCAACAACTTCAAAATCTTTTGACAGTACTTTTAGGTGTTCATCATATCTAGGGCACATTTTCTTCATACAAGTAGATAAATGAATTACTTCAATCCCAGCTTCTTTCATTGTCTTAGCTCTTTCCAAAACTAATTCTGCTGAATCTTTACTGCAACCATTACAATGTACAAAACCCGAAACAACATACTCTAAATCATAGTCTTTAAAGGAAGCTGCTCTATCATTAAATGCATTAAAACAACCTGTGCCTGGACACTTTTTACTCTCATTATAACAGTTTATAATACCTATTTTTTTCATATTCAATCTCCTTTATCATAATTTATATTAATAACCTTTTCTATTAATAGATAGAAAAACAAATTATTTACAACTTAATTATGCTTCATTAACCCTTTCAAGCCATTCATTAACTAATGAATTAAATAGCTGTACCTGTTCTATCTGCAAATTATGTCCTGCTCTATCCAATACAGCAAAAGTTGCTCTCGGATAGTTGTCTAAAATACTCCAAGTATCTTTATAACCTACAGTTGAATCTTGACGTCCTAATAGTATAAGAGTTGGCTTATTAAACTTTTCATTCATTCTATCTACATCGAATGAAAACGCATATCCTTTTTGTTGAAGATTGAGTAAAAAATTACTATCTGCCTGTCTTATACCAGGTAAAATTTCATCTCTATACCTATCCCAAACTTCTCTACTTTGTATTACTTGTATTGAAGAAAAACCTTTCGTATCAGATGGTTCAAGCTGCGATAATAATTCATCATCTCTCTTTAAAATAATATGTGATGGAACGTTACGTTTCTTAAAATCTGCAATAATAACAGGACATAATAAAAATAACCCATCTACTCTATCTTTCATTTTATGTACTATTCCTCTTGCTAAATATCCACCGTAGGATTCACCTGCAAGTAAAAAGTTTTCATTTGGAATAACTTTTTCAATAAAATTAATTAAAATGTCCAGCATTGTATCAGAATTTGTAATCCAATCTTCACCTTTGGTTTTTCCCATTCCCGGTAAGTCAATATATATCCTCTTATATCCATCTCTATTATTAAATATAGGCTCCATACATCCTGTCATTAATCTATGGTCTACGTGATAACCATGTATTATAATAATTGGCTTTCCACTACCTATTACTTCATAGTTTACAGATATATTTTTCATCTTACATTCCATTATTTTTTCTCCTTGTTCATAAAAATTGCTCCTTCAATTCTTTAATCGCCTATGCTAATTTTGTAGCTAAATTTACGATAATCAGAACATATGTTCACCAAAATAATAACACGTTTGCATAATAGTGTCAATAAAGTTTTATATGTTTGCATTATGAATGTATACTAATTAAAAAACTATATCCAAGCTTTAGTCCATAGTAGACGAGCACTCCACCACAAATAACGTTTATAATTTTAATAACTTTATTATTAAAATTATGTTTAAGAGTGGCTACAATGGTTGTTATTCCCGTAAACCACACTATTGAAGCAAAGCAAACTCCAATAATAAACAACCCTAAAGCCTCATATGGTAATGCTAACCTAAAGCCACCAAGCAGTAATGAGCCATCAATTAAGGCTTGTGGATTAATCCAAGTTACCATAAAGCAATTCACAATTACTTGCAGCATAGATTGATTTACATCTACTTCTTGTTTTATATTGGATGTACTTCGTATAAGCTGGATTCCAATGTTTACAACTACAATGGCTCCAATTAGCATAACCGTTAATTTTAACATCTTGGATTTTTCCATTAAGATTCCTATTCCGTAAAAACATCCTAAGGCTAAGGAAATATCAAAAAAACTTGTTATTAAAGCCACCTGATATGCTCTTATTTTATTTTTGCTTATGGCTGTATTAATTACATAAAGATTTTGCATACCTATCGGCGCAACGTAAGCAATTCCCAATAGAAACCCCTGTATAACATATTTAAACATACCTCTTCCCCCTTATTATTTGTCTTTTACCTACACTCTCTGATCCTAATTATAATTATTAAAAAACTCTCTGTCTCCAACCAAGAAAATTTTTTTAACCCAACCAAAAAAGCTGTTAAAATTTAATTTAACAGCCTAATCATTTGCGAAAGTCTTTTTAATCCATTTTCTAAATCATATAAAGAGGAGTATGAATAAGAAATTCTAAGGTTTAGATTTTTAGAAAAATCATATACGTTTCCTGGATTAATTAATATACCATTGTCGCAACACAGGTAAAACAATTTTTCCATTGCTATCTGTTTTTTTAATTTTAGCCATATATAAAATCCTCCACTAGGTTTATTCCATGTAGCTATATCAGAAAAATACTTTTCAAGAGCATTTAGTGCCACCTGTCTTTTAACCCTTAGCTTCTCTCTAAGTTCTTCAAGATATTTTTCATAAAGTCCGCTTGAGATCCATTCTGCTAAAGCCCATTGTGAAAGCGAACTTGAGCCATAATCCGTCTGCATTTTTATATCTCCTAACCGCTCTATAACAGGCTCCGGTCCAATTAACCAACCAATTCTAATTCCAGCTGCTAAGGATTTCGAAATAGTCCCCATGTATAGTACACTGCCATTTTTATCTTTAGCTTTTAAAGGCAGTGGCGGCTCTGCATCAAGCCACAGCTCTCTATATGCATCATCCTCAATAATGGGTAGCCTTGCTTTTTCACATACTTCTAGTAGTTCATTTCGTTTATGCTGCGGCATAACAATTCCAGTAGGATTATGAAATGTAGGTATAGTATAGAGCAGCGTGGTTGTTCTATTTAAGCTATTCATAATTTCACTTATTTTAATTCCCTGGCTATCCATTGCTATTCCCTTTACCCTCATTCCTGCTGATTGGAATACATGAAGTGATTTTATATAAGATAGTTTTTCTGAAAGCACAGTAGAACCAGGGTGTAGGATACCAAGAGAAATCAATTGCAATGCCTGTAGTGAACCTGACACAATCAATATTGAATCTGGGGAAACGTTTATTTCATATTTCTTTAGATATTGGCTTATAATTTGTCTTAAATACAATGATCCTTTTGGCTCTTCGTATCCTAAAGATTCTATCTTATTTCCAACACTATCTAAAACTACTTTCATCATTTCTTTAGGAAATAACTCAGGAGAAAGTTCTCCTGTACCTAACCGTATCATATTTTCTTTATACTCAAATTTATTGATTGCTTGAATTATAGATAAATTAGGTTTATGTATTCCACTTGAAATATAACTCTGCCAGTTGGGTGGTGGTGTTGATACTAATAGAGACCATGTATTATTAACTATAGTTGTTCCTCCACCGCTTTTTCCTTCAATTAACCCCTCTGCCTTCAGATCATCTAAAGCCTCCACAACAGTACTCCTGTTTACTTCAAATCTTTCTGCCAGTTCTCTCTGAGTTGGCAGCTTGCTCGAAATACTCCATTCACCTGTTGCTATTTTTTCCTTGATGTAATCAACAATCTGCTTATATAACGGAATAGAAGAATTTTTATTTGGTTTCCAATTAATACTTATCATACATTGATATCCTATCCCCTCTATGAAAATGTGTTCTTTGCATTTAACTTCCTAATGTAAGTCCTTTTGCATCCTTTATTACAAGTTCGCTATTTAAAATATTGTAACTTATAATAATTCATCGCAGACAGCTCTTCAAAACCACAAGCTTTGTACAAATTAAGTGCAGTATTGTTTTTACACTCTACATCCAATTCTATCTCATAGATATTTTTTTCATTTATTAAGCGTAAAGCTTCTTTTAATGCTGCTTTTCCATATCCTTTACCTCGGAAATCAGGCAATATTCCAAAACCGCTTATAAAAGCTGAATCATCACTATAGCTTACCGCAATTTTTCCAATAACCCTTTCATTTAGTTCAACCATATATGTGTTTCTATCTAATTCTTCCTCGTATTCTTCTAGAAAGGGTTCACATTCCTCTGAATGGTTAAAAAATATTGCATTTTGTCTCCCAATTTCTTTTCCATCCAACTTTTCAGCTTTTCTTAGTTTAATAGAACTTGTGCTTTCTAAAGTAGTTTTGTTAAGTAACTTCATTCTATACTCTGAAAAATCATATTCACTGCAAACAGAGTTTATAAATCTAACACCTAAGTTAGAATTACTATCGGATAATAACAATACCTTATTAAAGTTTCTCTTCTTACACTCCTCCATTGCAAGTTCAAAGATCTTTTTAAATAACCCCTTTCTTCGAAAGTCGGGATGAGTCATTCCATTGATTTCACCAATATTACTACCTCCAAAACTTGAAATACCCAGGTAGGCTACTAAAATATCATCAACATAATATAGAAACTCATTAATCTCTTTTAGTCCTATTTCAGAATTTCTCCTTATATTTAACTTATAGTCTAATTCTAGCTTTAGATTTGTTTTATCCTGTGCACAGCAAAGTTCTTCAAGTTGGTTTATTTCTTTATACTCCTTTTCTGATATATATTGTTTTAAAGAAACGGTTTCATTTAACATTTTTTCTGACATTTTAAAACACCTCTTCAAATCAAAATTCGGACGCAAAAATGCCCTGAAATAGTTGTCCTAACTACTTCAAGGTTAATAAAATCGCCTTTATAATGTTGATCATAACGATAACAATAGTTACAAATCAAAATTATATTTAATAACTTTCACTTGAAGTAGTTGGACATAAAAATTCAATTACAAATCTACTGTTTATCTTAATCATGTTCAACCACTCCTTCCAAAATTCATATACCAGATTATACCATAAACATTTTATAATTTCAATGTTTTAATATATATTTACAGAAAAGTCTACTTCATTTATGTTACAATTAACCGTAGCAGGTATTAAGTACAGTTTTTTATGTACTTTATAATGTAGATTTGTTAACCATAAAGTTGACTTATTCCTTCATTAGAAGTCTTGTATATCAATGTATTTAGCCAAGAATAAGTCAACTTTTAAGAGCATTTATCTATAAATTCATAAAGTTTCAATTTCAACTTTTATTGCTGTAGCACCTTCTAATTGAAGCCATTTTAAATTTGCTTTAAATTTTGAATCAACCTTATCTAAATTACATATATTCTCTATAACATAAGCTCCTCTATTTTCAACATATTTATCTATTGCTACGTGATCTTTTCCATGCTGTATTCCACTTAAATCAATTCCTATTAATTTTACATTAAAATCTAATAATTTATCTACAAGTTCATTAGTTAAATATGGACTTGGTTTAGAATTAAAATATTCTTCGCTTCCGTATCCATACTTCTCCAAATACCCAGTTCTAAATATTATAAAAGAATCTTCTTTAACCGATATATTATCTAATATATTAATATCTATAATATCTAGATTTCTAACATCTACTACAGTAACATCTATTTCTGATGGTAATTCTATTCTTGATAGATTGTAGCAATCTATATGAGTTCCTATATGTTGTCTTTGATGTGCTGGCTGCGAATCTCCCCATTTTAATATTTCTTGAGGAATATTAAATTCCTTTAAATGTAAATTCATATTATATATCTCCTTCCAATTCTATTATCTTATCTAAATAATTATTAAACTTTTTTAAAAAACTAGCTACAACTTCCTGCTCTTCTTTGTCTATATCTTTAAAAAATTTATTATTTCTTTCTTCCCACTTCTTATGTTTTATTTCATGATCTTTATATAACATTTCCCCTAATTCTGTTAACTTAAAATATATTTCCTTATCATTCTCAGGCTTCTTATACTTATCAATAAGATTACTATTCAAAAGTTTTTTTGTAATCTTACTTATAGCACTTCTTGTCATATTCATACTTTGAGATATTTTAGTAACGTTAGGATCTTTTATTTTTCCTATACAATCTAGACAATGTATTTCTGAAACTCCATACTTTTCATATTCACCTTTAAAGGCTATCCTTCCTAGAGTTTCTTCTTTTTCATATATTTCTTTTAAACTCTCCATGATATTGTTAATATTATCCACTTCAAACACCTTCCTGTTATTTTCAACAAAACAATAATATCATATTTTTGTTTCCTCAGACACAATATTAATATATTTTTGTTTCCATGTCAACAATTTTATAGAATTTTATACAAAACACTTCACCAGGTATATCCAAAGAATCTAATTGTTTACCAGCACCTACAGGTCCATTTAATCTAACGCTTCGAATGTACTGGCCAAAACAAAGAGTGCTTAATGGTGAGTATCGCGCACCAGCTGTAATGCGCTACTAATTTAAGTTGAGCTCTACACTCACCTTTTTTATATCTTTAAAAAAATCTAGGCATCCTTTCTAGATATGCTAATTGCGAT
Source organism: Clostridium sp. OS1-26 (assembly GCF_030915445.1). Lineage (GTDB taxonomy): Bacteria > Bacillota > Clostridia > Clostridiales > Clostridiaceae > Clostridium_AM. The sequence goes on along the minus strand of NZ_CP133264.1, from coordinate 3,303,820 downwards.
GCTTCTAAAACTATACTTAAATAGAAATTTACTTTATCATAATAGTTGTACAAAATAGACTAGCATACTGGCTAGTTATTTTTTTAAGCTACCTAATGTCAGAAAAGTAATAGTTACTTCGTATTAATCTATGAGAAGCTTCTCAAAGGAGAGATATATATGAATATAAATGAAACAAACTTTATAAATCAACTACAAAATAAAAATGCAAAAGCATTAGATTTTGTAGTTGACAACTATAGTAATTTAGTTTTTAAAGTTGTGCGGAGCGTTTTAAATTCAAATTTTCACGCTCAATATGTAGAAGAATGTGTAAATGATGTATTTTGGTCTGTATGGAATAATATTAAGAGCTTTGATGAAGAAAAAGGAGATTTTAAATATTGGATTGCTGCTGTAGCTAAATACAAAGCTATAGATTACCAAAGAAAGCTCTTTAATCAAAGTACTAATGTTGAATGTATAGATGATTACACATTACCAGACGAATTCAATACAGAGAAAATAATAATATCGAAGGAGAATAAAGAAGAACTTTTAGAAGCAATAAACCATATGAAGGATGAAGACAAGGAAATATTTATAAGAAGATATTTTTTATATGAAGGTGTAGACAACATAGCAGAAGTTTTTGGGGTAAATAGAAATCTTATAGATAAGAGACTTTCGAGAGGGCGTAAATTTTTAAAGGAAAAGCTTACTCTTTTGAAGGGAGATGTAGTGTAATGAATAATAAGGATTTTAATTTAGAAGAAAAAGATATATACAAGTTATTTAATCACATAAAACTTGAGGAAAGTGAGTTTAATAATATGAATGAAGAAGTAGACGACATGCAAAAGGAAAGAATAAAGAAAAATCTAAATAAAAAAATAAAAAGCAAAAATAATTTTAAAATGTTCAAAGGGGTTCCGTAGCAGCAGCTGCAGCTTTAGTAAGTATTATAGCTATAGGTACAGTTTCTCCAGCCTTAGCTCAGAATATTCCAGTTTTAAGTTCCATAACACAAACCCTTAATGATAAACTCGGACTAGGTGGAAATTATGTTGAATACTCTCAAATAATAAACAAAAGTATTACTGATAAAGGTATAACCCTCACTATAAATGAGGTTTTAGCAGATGATTCAAAATTAATTATAGGCTATACAGTAAAGAGCAATAAAGAACTCAAGGAATTTCACGGTATAAACTTATCTAGATTTTTAAAAGTAAATGGAAAACAAGACGGTGGACATGGTACTGGCTATGGAGAAAATATTGATGCTTATACTTATGTAGGTAATGAAGAATTTCATACTAATTTGCCAAAAACCTCTGATAAATTTAATATCGACTTAAATATTGATGAAATAATGGACATAAAAGGTAACTGGAAATTTGCCTTCAGCGTGTCAAAAGAAGAATTAACTAAAAATAGTAAGGTATTTAAACCAGGTAATAAAATTGATTTTCCAGATAGTACTGTAACTATAGATAAGGTAGTTTTATCTCCTATAGATACTTCTATTTTCCTAAATGGAAAAGATAAATATAAAAAGGAGGTAAATGGAGGTTCTCTGTTTGATTATGAATATTGGATCGCTTTTGATGATAAAGGGGTAGAGCTCATACCTAAAGGTATTGGTGCTGGAAGTCATGATACTAATACGGGAATTTTCCAGAGTGAAATGCAGTATGCTAAGCCTAAAAATGTCCCAAAATATTTAACTATTGTTCCTTGTAAGATTACTCCTTCTGGCGGCGGTAGTGTAAGTGTAGATAAGGACGGAAAAGAAACTTATACTGCTATAAAAGGAAAGAAAGCTGTAGAAGTAAGTCAAGTTATGGATGGAGTTTATCCAAAGGAACTTCCTCAAGGCAGTATGGGAAAAATTATAATAAATAATGTAAGAAATGAAAAAGATAAAACTGTAGTTAAATTTACAGCCGCTGGTAAAGCACCTTATTTTCAAGCAACAGCGCTTCATATAAAAGATAATAAAGGAGAATTCGTTACACCTAAAAGTTATAATCTGCATAGAGACGAACAGAAACCTAATGAATTTACACTAGAGCTTCCATTGTTAGATTCAAGTAAAAAATATACTATATGCACTAATGACATGAGTAATGTTGAGTTTAGAGAAGACTTAAAATTTAAAATTGAACTTAACCAATAGATATACACTAGCAATGTACTCCATTAATTGTATTTCAATTTTTGCAAGGGGAATCCCCTTGCAGAAATTGAAGAATCTAATAAACTTTTACTTATGTCTTACCTTAAATACTTCACCAACACCTACAATGCTTATATTTAATATATTAGTTAATTGTTTGAGACTTCTAAGATTATTTATATACTTAATATTATTCTTACTAACTAACTTTTCAATCATTTCTACTATATCTTTTTTTGGCTAGTATTCAGAATAAGATTGTTATTTAAACATTCTCTATTAATATAGGTTAAAGTAGTCCATATCTGCTCCTCTGAAATACTATTTATATTCATTAAAACCCACGTAAAATCTTTTCTTCTAGTATCTTCAGGATATGCCGCCTTAAAAAACTCTATAAAATGATTTACTGGCTTTGGATCTTTTTCTTTAACATACTTTCCAAGCTGTGATTTTAGGTTATTCTTTAAGTACATCAGTGTATTTGGTTTTACTGAATCCTTTAACCCCTCTATGTGCTCATAAATATAATTATATGTATCTTTAATCTGTTCCTCATTTACGTTTTCCTTTTTAAGCACTTTTGTTATATCAATATACTCTAGAATATTCTTTTTACAATTTAGCTCCTTATTATATAACCTTTCCCAAGTTTCATGTGCAGTTAATTTTTGAAATTCGATGTCATTTAATACTATTTCTTTATCCATATATTCTCCTTACTGTTTTAAAATTTATCAGTTCCTATATTGTATCATAAGCTTTATAAATTGTTTTTGTTTTTTTAATTCAAAGATAATTTATTTAATAACAAATGTAACACAAAATCTTAAGAATGCATAGGCTATATAGAATATGTATTTGATTAGAAGTGGAGAAATAAAAGTGGAAAAATTTCAACCTTTCCATGGTATGATTACCATGATTAATGATTTTTCAATAGCTACAAATGAAAAAAATCCAGGATGTTATAAATTAATGTCTGTGGAAGACGGATTTGGAAATACAGTAAATTTTGTAGTGGCACCAAATACTTACTTTGTAGACCATGTAACGATGGAAGTAGGAGATATGGTAACGGGATTTTATGATGCAAATGCACCTGTTCCTCTCATTTTTCCGCCACAATATAGAGCAATTGTTATGGCAAAAGATATACAATATGAAAATGTGAAAGTAGACTATTTTAACAGTCAGTTAGTGAGCAGCGATAACCAATTAAAATTAAATATTGGCCCATCTACTCAGATATTACTTGAGAATGATCAAACTTTTACCCAAAACCCTGCAAACCGAAATCTAATTGTTATCTATGGTACTACCACAATGAGTATACCAGCCCAAACCACGCCATATGAGATTATTGTTATGTGTTAAATATTTAGAAAAAGAAAGTCTATCTGACTATTTCTTAAATCTAATAAACTTTTATTAATTCCTAAACAAATGGGCGAAATACTCACTTCTTTCGTCCATTTGTTTATTTGCATCTTATTGAGAGATCTTTCGACAAGTAAAAATTTTATTGAAAAGCCTAGTACAATAAAGCATGCCATAGCAACTTAAATGTATTTTATTTCTTTTTAAATGCTGACAAAAAATATTCTACTGCTTCTAAGGTTTCCTTAACAATATCATAGCTTGCATTATGCACGCACCAGTCATATATAGTACCTCTAGATAATCTTAAAAGCTGTTTAGTTATTTCTTTCGAGGAAACATCAGCTATAAGTTCATCATTTTTTTGCGCTTCCTCTACAACCTCATTTAAAAGCCTTGGAAGCGTTCTCTCCTCAGATATGAAAAATTCTCTTCCTGCATAAAGCTGACTTTTATAAACTTGCCTAATTATATCTAGGCCTCTCTTTTCTGCATATTCTACTTGATATTTAATAAACTCTAAAAGTTTATCTACAGCTTTTACGTTTTTGGGAATTTGGTCAGCAAAATCTTCAAAGGCCTTATCAAATTCCTTATAGGTTTCCACTATAATATCCTCCTTACCACCAAAATGATGATAAAAAGCCCCTACAGAAACTCCTACCTCTTTACAAATCTCATTAATACTGACGTTGTCATAACCTTTTTTGCAATTAGTTCAATTGAAGTTTTTAATATTTGTTCTTTAGTATTTATTGCTTGAATTTTTCTTTTAGTTAGTTTATTTTCGCTCATTACTGCTTCTCCCTTAAGCTTAACCCTAATTTATAACTAATATTAATATAATACAACTGACTATGTAAATTCAAATTAAATTCACATTATTCACACGATTTATATTGACAGTAATATATCAAAGTATTATATTAAAATCATAAGAATTTCACATAACGCATTCGGTCAATTCTTATATATTTTGATTTCGGGAGGAAAGTTTATGAACAAATATCAATCTCTCTTTAAAAGTATCAAAATTGGAAACCTTGAAATTAAGAACAGATTCTCTATGGCACCTATGGGACCAATAGGCTTTGCAGATAAAGAAGGTGCCTTTAACCAAAGAGGAGTAGACTACTATGTAGAAAGAGCTAAAGGTGGTACCGGTTTAATTATCACAGGTATCTGCAGTGTCTATAACGAAATAGAAGGTTTAGGAACACCTACTCTACCATGTCCAACTATAAATCCAGGTGCTTTTATTCTTACAGCTAAAGAAATGACAGAAAGAGTACATGCTTATGGTTCAAAGATTTTCTTACAGTTAACTGCAGGTTTTGGACGTGCTGGTTTACCTCATGTTATAAAAAATCCAGTTGCCCCTTCTGCAATTACTAACAGATGGGATCCTAGAATAGAACATAAAGAAATGACCATAGATGAAATAAAAACCTTTGTTAAAAAATTTGCGGAGGCTTCAGCAATTGCTAAACAGGCTGGCTTTGATGGAGTAGAAATTCATGCAGTACACGAAGGATATTTACTAGATCAATTTACAATAAGCTTATACAATAAAAGAACCGATGAATACGGCGGAGATCTAATGGGAAGATTAAAATTCCCTATAGAAATAGTTCAAGCAATAAAAGCTGCTTGTGGTGACAGTTTCCCTGTATCATTAAGATACAGTTTAAAAAGTTATGTTAAAGGCATACGTGAAGGAGCACTTCCTGGAGAAGAATTTGAAGAACTGGGAAGAGATACAGAAGAAGGCTTAGAAGCTGCTAAAATTTTAGTTGATGCTGGCTATAACGCACTAAACGTTGATGCTGGAACCTACGACTCCTGGTATTGGAATCATCCGCCAATGTATTTTGGCGAAGGTGGTATGTATATGCCTTTTGGTAAGGCATTGAAGGAAGCAGTTAATGTTCCAATAATACTGGCAGGAAGAATGGAAGATCCTGATTTAGCAACAAAGGCAATAGAAGAAGGTTTCTGTGATATTGTAGGCCTTGGCAGACCACTACTTGCAGATCCTTATATTCCAAATAAAATAAAAAAAGGCAAAGCTAATAAAATTCGCCCATGTCTTTCTTGTCATGAAGGATGTATGGGAAGAATTGCAAATAGCAATGTGCTTTCCTGTGCTGTAAATCCCTCCTGCGGAAGAGAAGAAATTTACGGTTTAACTCCTGCACTTCAAAATAAGAAGATTACTATAATAGGAGGCGGAATAGCTGGAATGGAAGCTTCCAGAGTTGCTTCCCTAAGAGGTCATGAGGTTCATCTATATGAAAAAGCAGACAAACTTGGAGGAAATGTTGTTCCAGGCGGAGTACCTTCCTTTAAGAAGGATGACCATGCTCTCCTTAGATGGTATGAAAATGAACTTTGCGATTTAAAAGTAAATATTCACCTTAACACTGAAGTTAGTGAAGATATGATAAAATCAACTAATTCAGATGCTGTAATTGTAGCTACCGGCTCTACACCTATAATTCTAAATATAAAAGGAGTAGAAAAAAATAATGTATTGACTGCGGACAAGGTGTTGTTGGATCCATCTAAGGCAGGAAATAAAGTAACAATAATCGGCGCAGGCCTTGTAGGATGTGAAACTGGCCTTTGGCTAAGACAGATGGGTAAGGATGTAACTATAGTGGAAGCACTTCCTGAAATTCTAGGTGGACCTCATGGCGGAATGCCTTTTATGAATTATGATATGCTTAAAGATCTTTTAAACTACAATAAGGTTAATACCATAACTTCTTCTCTTGTTAAAGAAATTACTGAAAAAGGTGCTATTATAGAAACTAAAGATGGAGAGAAACCTATAGACGCAGATACTATTATCTTTGCTGTTGGATATAGATCTAATAACAGTCTTTACGAAAAAGTTGAAAATTTAGCGGATGAAGTATATCTTTTAGGCGATGCTAAGAATGTTAAAAATATAATGTATGCAATTTGGGATGCTTACGAAATAGCAAGACAAATTTAGAGTGATCAAAATAACTTTTTACCTGACGATCAAAAATGGGAGTTTATATAATGACTCCCATTTTTTAATTTCCCCACAATATTATTTTCTATCTTGTAATATACTAATTGCACATACATATCCGCACAACCAAAGTGACTTAGATCCTGAAAAAAATTTTTGATAGTCTTCTGTCTGTACTATAAATTCTATAAATCATGTGATTTTCCTTTATTTAAATCGGTAAAAACTGTATAATTTAGTATATAAAAGTCGTTAGGGGGATATTATTATGATGATGGCTACTACATTTGCTTTATTTAATTTAATTATTTTATTAGCAGCATTAGGTATGAGCATTTATGGATTTGTATTATTTGTTAAACTTGCACACAGAGGAATAAAAGCACTTGATATATACATAGACAAACATAAAGAATAAATTACACACTTTATTTGATAGTTAAAAAGCCTGTATCCTCAGTAAAATGTACCCTATAGAGTAGACATAAAAAAAGTCTGATCTATAGGATACATTTTACAGTGGATGCAGGCTTAACTTTCATATTCTCGATGTTTCTATTATGTAGTTATCAGTATCCATAGCATATAGCTGCTCCAGTTTCCAACACACCAGCAATGTATTTTGATACTTCAACTCGCAGTTATCTCTCATTTAAATTGAAATATATTCATTAATTATAAATTCATTGTAACTATCATGACTTGACAACGATCTGTCATGTTATGAATTATATATTTTTATTTTTATAAATACATATCAGTAAAGTTGCAAAATATATTTAAACCTTTTGTCAAATTAGTACCTAGCAGCATATGTATGTACTACAAAACCCTAATTTTACAAAGGAGTGAGAATATGAATTTTCATGGATTAACAGGTAAGGTTATAACTCCTTCTGATAAGGAGTACGCCACTTTAAGACTTGAATATAACAGAGCTATAAACAAATTTCCTCTGGCTATTGTTTATTGCTATAATCCTACGGATGTATCTAACGCTATAAAGTGGTGTAGAAAGAATCATGTTGGACTCCGGGTTCGTACTGGCGGTCATAACTACGAGGGCTATTCAACGGATACAGGCGTTTTAGTAATAGATATAACTCCTATGAACAAAGTTTATATTGATATTAAAAAGGATATTGTAAAAATTCAAGCAGGATCAAGATTATGGAGTATATACTCAAAACTAGCTCAGCATGGTTATGCTTTCAATGGTGGGACATGCCCTTCAGTTGGAATTTCTGGTTTAGTATTAGGTGGAGGAATAGGATTGTCCTGTAGAAATTTTGGTTTAGTAACAGATAATCTGTTAGAAATAAAAATGATAAATGGAAAGGGCACCCTAATAACTGCAAATAGATATACTAATCCTGAATTGTTCTGGGCTTGTAGGGGTGCTGGTGGAGGAAATTTTGGAGTAGCAATCAGCTATATCTTTAAGGTTTATAAAGTGTATAAGATTACTCTTATACAACTTAGGTGGAATAAAACTTCAAGAGAAAAGTTCTTAGACCTATGGCAATGCTGGTTAAGAACTGCCGATAGAAAGATCAGTTGTTTCGCTGGTTTTAATAAGGAAGGCATATATTTAAATGGATTTTTCTATGGTAACAAATCAGAGGCTGAGGAAATTTTAAAAAGTTTTTTATTACTTCCTGGTTTACTAGAGACTTCTTTAATAGAATATGTACCTTTTATTGATGCTGTGCGAGCCATTGGTTCTTTTTATGGACCACCAGATAGATTTAAGTCTACTGGAAGATTTGTATACAGTCCTTTATCTAAAAGAAATATCAAAAGCTTAGTTAAATATGTAGACAATAGTCCTGGAGAAGACAGTTGTTATATTAGAGTATATTCTTTGGGTGGTGCAATAAAAGAATTGCCTAGTAGTTATTCAGCATATTACTATAGAAATGCAAAATATATCGTTGGTATAACAGCGGATTGGGAAAAGGATGATGATGCAGATCTCTATAGAGATTGGGTTGCAGAGGTTTTTCAATATGTCAAACCACTTACAAATGGATCCTATGTAAACTTTCCTTATGCTGAGCTTGAAAACTATGGATATGCCTACTACGGCAAAAATTATTATTATCTTAAAAAGGTAAAAAAAATCTATGACCCGGATAATATATTTAAATTCCAACAGTCAATAAAACCCGATTTATTTTAAAATAGAGTATAACCTGCTAATCCTATTTCCAATTAGCAGGTTATTTTCTTGATATAGATGAAAAGAGAATCAGTAGATTGTTTTATTGAATTACTCTCTGAAGAAATGAACGATTCATCAGAAGTTGTATAGTCTAAACTTCATGAGAGTAGACTAGTCTAGTTGTATATTATTCTAAAAATAATGGTTGCGTATGTAAATATGATGATAAAATAAAATTCATAATTAAAATCTTTTGAACCTTTTTTGTATTTGATGTCTCTTATATAATAGGTGCACCTAAAAAAGGAGGTAATGACGTGGATGAGATTAGTCTGATACAGCGCTGTAAAGAAGGCGACATGGATGCCTTTAACGATTTATTTAAAAAATATAATAAACAGGCCCTTAGGACAGTGTATCTTATAAGTGGACGAAATGATATAGCAGAAGATGTGGTACAGGAAGCTTTTATAAAATGCTATAGCGAAATAAAAAGCTTAAAAAATCCTAAAACATTTCAAGCTTGGTTTTATCGTCTACTTACAAGAATAGTATGGCGTTATTGTTCAAAAGAAAAAAATCATTTATACATAGAAAGTATTAATGATAATAAGGATACAATTGCGGATAGTTTAGTGTTATCTGATATAGCAGAGCGAGATGAACTTAAAGAATTTGTAAATGAAGCTATTAACAAACTGAGTTTGCCTTTAAAAACAACTGTTATTCTTTATTATTATAATGAACTATCCATTAGAGAAATATCAAAAATCTTAGGCTGTTTTCAAGGCACAGTTAAATCAAGACTTTGTAATGCTAGAAAATTGCTTGAAAAAGAATTGCGTAGTAAAAAATTTGAAGGCTACTCTTTTGCTGATAACTCTATTAGAAAGGAGCAAGATAAAAATGTCAAACCAACAACAATTTAAAGATATAGTAAAAGCAGCTTTGCTTAATAAGGCTGAAGAAGCGTCTCAATCGGATAACATGTTTGAAAGTATTAAATATGAAATTCAATCAAATAGGAGTGAAAAAAGATTTATGTTAAAAGAAAAGTTTTTACCACTAAATTTAAATTTAAAAAAATCTATTATTACTGCATCATGCGGTATCTTTATAATTGCAGGATCAGTTCTTACATTTTCACCTAGTATTAGGGCTTCAGCTCTTCAAATCATAGATAAAAATGTTAATGGTTATACAAGTATAAGGAATTACGATAAAGCACCATCAAAAGATACTCTAAAGAAAGATTTGGGATACGCAATAAAAATGCCTGCTTCCCTTCCAGGAGGATATAAATTAGTTGATAGTAACATAACTGGTCATATTGATGGCTCTCTACCACCTGAGAAACAATATGATAAGAAGGCAGCAGGTGCAATATATTCAAAAGATAAGTCCCAAAAGAGTTCGTAGCATTAGATGCTTCCAAAGTAGAGGCAAAAGAAGATTCGCCAATATTTAAAAATGCTAAGAAAGTAACTATTGGAAATACTACTGCTTACTGGACAGAATATACATTGCATATATTACCTAATGATATGTTGGATAAAATGTCAAAACAGCAAAAGGATGAACTTGATAAAGCTTCTGAGAGTGGAAAAGAACTTTTAGTTATTGTTGGAGATAATAGCGGTAAAAAGCTTAATGAGGAATTTAAAACTGCACATGCATTAAGATGGATAGATAATGGCGCAGTATATCAACTTACTGATCAAAATAATAAATTATTAACTTTTGAACAAATGTCACAAATGGCCGAGAGTATAATAAACTCAAAATAACCTAATAAGAAAATAGATTTTAAATTTATTGGAACAAATTAACAATAAAGGCTGCGTATCAATACGCAGCCCTTATTATTATTTAATTACTGTCATTCCGCCCATATATGGTTGTAATGCAACTGGAATGTTTATAGAACCATCTGCATTTAAGTTGTTCTCTAAGAAAGCAATCAACATTCTTGGAGGTGCAACAACTGTATTATTTAATGTATGTGCAAAGTATTTGCCATTTTCACCATTTACACGAATTTTTAATCTACGTGCTTGTGCATCACCTAGGTTAGAGCAGCTTCCTATTTCAAAGTATTTTTTCTGTCTAGGAGACCAAGCTTCTACGTCTACTGATTTTACCTTTAAGTCTGCTAAGTCACCTGAGCAGCATTCTAAAGTTCTTACTGGTATATCTAAAGAACGGAATAGATCTACTGTATTTTGCCATAATTTATCGTACCACATCATGCTGTCTTCTGGCTTACATACAACAATCATTTCTTGCTTTTCAAATTGGTGAATTCTGTATACTCCTCTTTCTTCAATACCATGAGCTCCTTTTTCTTTTCTGAAGCAAGGTGAGTAACTAGTTAATGTGTGTGGTAAAGATTCTTCTGGTAATATAGTATCAATAAATTTACCAATCATAGAATGTTCACTAGTTCCTATTAAATATAAATCTTCACCTTCTATTTTGTACATCATAGCATCCATTTCAGCAAAACTCATAACCCCAGTTACAACTTCACTACGAATCATGAAAGGTGGAATGCAATATGTAAAACCACGGTTTATCATAAAGTCTCTAGCATAGGAAATTACTGCAGAATGAAGTCTAGCAATGTCTCCCATTAGGTAATAGAAACCATTACCAGCAACCTTTCTAGCACTGTCTAAGTCAACTCCATTGAATTTTTCCATGATGTCAGTATGATATGGAATTTCAAAGTCAGGTACAACTGGCTCTCCATAACGCTGAACTTCAACATTTTCACTATCGTCTTTACCAATTGGAACACTTGGATCAATTATATTCGGAATAGTCATCATATTCTTTTTGATTTTTTCTTCCAATTCGCCTTCTTTTGCTTCTAACTGTGCTAAACGCTCAGACTCTGCTGTAACTTTTTTCTTCATTTCTTCTGCTTCTTCTTTTTGCCTTGAGCCATTAATCCGCCGATTTCCTTTGAAATCTTGTTTCTATCGGCTCTTAAAGCATCTGCTTCTGTCTTTACGTTTCTAAGTTCAAGGTCTAGAGCGATTACCTCATCTACTAAACCTAACTTATTATCCTGAAATTTTTTCTTCATGTTTTCCTTAACAATTTCAGGGTTTTCTCTTACAAATCTTAAATCTAACATAATTTTCCCTCCTAAGTTAAATGTAAATATTATTTTGTCTTAAACCATAAGATAAAAAAAACTTCCGTCCCATATATAAACATTTATATATGGGACGGAAGGAATCCGCGTTGCCACCCAAATTGCTGATCTATAATAAGAACCAGCCACTCGACAGTAGTATAAAGGCTACCAACCTTTCGATTCATCACCGACAGCTCCAAAAGTGGAACGATTTAACCTTTCACCGATTCCCACCAACCATCGGCTCTCTGAAGAAATTTATAAATCATAGCTTTTATCAACACTGTTTTCCTAATATATATTATAACCTAATTATACATAATTTTATACGTATTTGCAAGTAAAGACTTAATTTAATATTTCTCACCAATTTATAACAGTCTAAGAGGTAAGGTATTATAAGAAGGTATAAGAATAATCTATCTTTACTTATGGGCTAAATATTGAATTTTTAGGTCAAGAAAATTTATGGTAAGATTTACCGCAGTTAATTTTAAGATAGACTTTTGATATCAGTATATTATTTAAAAGCACCTTTATATTGATCTGGATAATCAATATCTATATTTCTAATTTTTGCTTCATTTAATACAAAGTATGGATTTCTTAAAAGTTCCCTACCAACTGCAACTAAGTCTGCTCTATCATTTGATATTATTTCCTCCATCATATTAACATCTGTTATTAATCCAACAGCTATTGTAGGAATATTACATTTAGTCTTAATTGTATTTGAAAAATTAACTTGATATCCTGGGTACGTATTTATTTCTGCTGGAACCAATCCTCCCGTACTTACATGTACCATGTCAATATATTCTTTGACATCATTTATAATTTCAATCATGTCATGTAAATTTATTCCACCATTTTTATAATCATAAGCTGACACTCTAAGCAAAATTGGTTTTTCCTTTGGCCATACTTCAACTACCGCTTGTAGTACTTCTTTAAGAAATCTTGTTCTATTTTTTATATTTCCGCCATATTCGTCTACTCTTAAGTTTGATAATGGTGATAGGAATTGGTGTATCAAATAGCCATGAGCTGCATGTATTTCTATAGCATCAAATCCTGCCTCATCAGCTCTTTTAGCTGCATCTTTAAAGCTTAGTATAATTTCTTTTATTTTATCTTTAGTTAATTCTTTAGGTAATGAACTTTTTTCATCAAATTTAACTGCACTTGGAGCCACAACTTCACCAGCTGTTCCTACGTATTTTCTTCCACCATGATTTAATTGAATAGCAATTTTAGAACCATACTTCTTAACACCATGAACAATGTTTTTTAATCCATCTACGTGAGCATCATCCCAAATTCCTAAATCATTATCTGTTATTCTTCCATTTTTAGCTACTCCTGTAGCTTCAACTATTATAAGACCAACTCCGCCAATAGCTCTTGTAACATAATGATTGTAATGAAATTCATTTGCTTTACCAGTCTCATCAGAAGAATACATGCACATCGGTGGCATAACAATCCTGTTCTTTAAATTTGCATTTTTTAAAATATAACTTTTGAAGGTATTCATAATTTTAATCTCCTTTTATTTAAATTTCTTGCTTATTGCTATTATATTTTATATACTATACTTTGAAAAGTAGTGATATTTTTTTCATATAATTTCAAAAAAGTAAGTAATGTGATAAATCAATAGATGAAAGGAATTTTATTTATGTCAGAAATTAAACTTGAGCGTGGAAATCCTTCTGATAAATGTCCTATAGAAGCGGCAATAGATATCATAGGTAGCAAATGGACATTTCTAATAATAAGAGATTTATTAATAGACGGAACAATAAGATTTGGTGATTTGTTACGTTCTCTAGAAGGAATAAGCCCAAAAACCCTATCTCTTAGACTTCGCGAATTAGAAAAATTCGGTTTAGTTAATAGAATCGTTTATCCAGAAGTTCCTCCAAAAGTTGAATATGAATTAACTGAAAAAGGTAAAAAATTAGAAGCTGTATTTATAGAATTGAAGAGGTGGGGACTTACAATTATAGAGTAATAAAAATTCTATATTACTATTTGAAAGTAAACTATTCTTAATTTAACTATTAACATTAATGGTGTTCCCTATATACAGGGTTACTAGTCTGAAAGTTAATTTATATGAAAACTCAGCTTCCCTAAATTGAAACACTGAATACTTAACAGTTTTTCAACTTAGGGAAATTTTTGACTGAAGCTATTTATCTATAAGCTCAATCATTTTTTCAATAATAGATACATAAAATATGGTGCACCAATTAAAGCAACCATAATACCTGCTGGAATTCCATTGGGCTCAAACACATTACGTCCAATTGTATCCGCAAATAACAGCAGCCATCCTCCAATTAAAAGGGCAACAGGTATAAATAATTGATTTCTTTGACCTACTAAAGCCTTAGAGATATGAGGAGCCATTAATCCGATAAATGAAATTCCTCCTGTAACTGAAACTGCTGAAGCTGCTAGTGCCACCGCTGTTAATAGAAGCTGAATGCGTTCTTTTTCAACAGATACTCCAACTCCAACTGCTACGGATTCACTAAGTCGAAGAAGGTTTAAAGAGTTTGCTTTGTATAATGTAAATGGAATTAAAACAGCTAGCCATGGAAGGATTGCCAAAATAAAAGGCCAATCCGTACCCCAAACATTCCCAGATAACCATTTTGCTATAAATTCTACTTTTATACGATCTGTAGATGAAATAAGCACAATCATAAGTCCAGATAGTGCCATGGAAAATCCAACTCCAATAAGAACCAATCTTATAGGTTGGAGTCCTTGATGCTTGCGATAGGAAAATGCGTATATGACACTAGTAGTAATTAGAGCGCCAATAAAAGCAACTATAGGAAGTAAATAAACAAAGGAGACAGAATTTAAAGGAAAAAACAAGAAGAAAATAGTAACGGCAACGCCAGCTCCAGAGTTAATTCCTATAATACCAGGATCAGCTAAATCATTTTGTGTAATTCCTTGTAAAATAGCACCGGATAACGAAAGTGCCATACCTGCTAGCAGTGTAATGATAATTCTAGGCAATCTGATAGAAAATAATACAAATTTCTCTTTAAGAGTGCCTTGTCCAAGAAGGACAGGAATAAGTCTATCATAGGATAAAGATGAATATCCCATACCCATTCCTATAATAATTGTAATTATAGTTAGTGTTAGTAAAGTACATAAAATCAATCGTTGTCTTTTTATTAAAGCTGGATTAATCATGAAAATGCTTTCCCTCCTTTGTGTACAATAAATAAGAAGAATGGTAATCCCATCATTGCAACAATGGCTGCTACAGGCGTTTCATATGGATCATTGATTGTACGGCCAAGTGTATCTGCAAAAAGCATTAAAGTAGCTCCTAGAAAAGCCGACATAGGTAGGACAAACCTATAATCTGTCCCAACAATGCTACGAGCTATATGAGGGATCATCAAACCTATAAAGGCAATATTTCCAACAAGTGCAACAGAAGCACCTGCCAGCAAAATGATTATTATAAAAAGCATAATTTTTATCTGTGTTGTTTTTTGCCCTAACCCAACCGCAATTTCTTCACTTAAACTAAGAATGGTAAGCTGTCTTGAAAGCATAAGTGCAGCAATTATTCCAACTGAAATAAAGGGGACAATCATTTGAAGTTGGCTCCAGGAAGTGCCAATCAATCCTCCTGCAGTCCACATGGACACCTCCTTTGATATCTTGCAGTAGATACCAATTCCCTCTGCAACCGCATATAGAAATGTTGAAACTGCCGCACCGGCTAAAACAATTCGAAATGTTGAAAATCCACCTTTTTTTATGAAACTAATCCCAAAAACGAGAAAAACACCAATAGCTGCACCAATAAAACAAGTAATAATAATTACAAAGTAATTAGCTGAAGGGAAAAATGCAATTGTAATTGCTAGTGCAGCATTTGCCCCTGCTGTTAATCCAAGCAAACCGGGATCTGCAAGTGGATTTTTAGTTATACCCTGCATGATAGCGCCAGACACAGAGAGTGCAGCTCCAACGAAAATTGCTGCAATTTCACGTGGTAAACGGATCTCACGCATAATCAAAATTTTATTCTCCGTTGGATTAGAAGTAATAGCAAGCCAAACATCTTTAACTGTGATATCTGCAGCCCCTAGAATCATTGACACAACAAACATTAAAATAAATGTCATCATCGCCAAAAATAGTTTCAATCCAAATGGAATTAACTGCTGATTTTCTCTCATGTTCAATCTCTCACCTTTCTTTTTATAGAATAAATTAAGAGGAACTCTTCAGGTAAGAATTCCTCTCATAAGATTAGTTACCTAGTAAATTTTTCTTAAAGAAGTCTAGTTGGTAATCAAGTGTAATTGGATCATTAAAATAAAATTCTTTAGAACTAACTTCAAATACACGATTATTTTTTACAGCAGGAATATTTTTGTATGTATCTGTTTGCTGGAATGAGTTATCTTCATCTGGATTTTTACTGAGGATCACATAGTTCCCTGCAAATTCAGGAAGAACCTCTGTTGATAATGCATAATAACCGGATTTCAAAGCCATTTCTCTTACTTTTTCAGGCATTTTCAATTTCATTTCCTGATAAAGAATTTCTGTACCACGACCCCAATTGTCGCCAAATACATAAAGCTGTTTTTCATAACTTTCTATAACTGAAACAGTTGTATCAGCACCAATTTTTTCTTTTATCTCTTCTCCAGTCTTTTGCGCACGTTTTTTAAAATCGTCAATCCAAGCTTGTGCCTCTTTTTCTTTACTCATCAGCTTACCAACTTCCAAGAACTGATTTAGATAATTTACCTTTCCATATGTATAGACGACAGTAGGCGCAATTTTCTTTAATTTATCAATGTTTTTATTAGTTGATGCAGCAATAATAAGATCCGGTTCTAACTGAATAATTTTTTCCAAATTTTCGTCGGATACTTCTACAGCATTTTTAATATATTTTTCATATTGTGGATTAGTCTTAGACCACGAATCTATGCCAACAATATTGCCATCCAAAGCCATAACACTTCCAGATACAAAAGAATTTAAAACAACAATACGTTTTGGTTTTGCAGGAACTTGAACAGGTCCATTTTCAGATTGATATGTTATATTTTGTGATTTATTCTCTATTGCAGCTGATTGTTTGCTGCAAGCACTAGTAATTAGAACAAATATTATCATAATAGGAATTAATATTTTTTTCATTTTTTGACTCTCCTTTTAATAGATCATATGTTATACACATTGGTTTTTTAGTTCGAGGATCTCTACCAATTTCAGCATTAATATTGAATACTTCCTTTAATATTTCGTGATTAACAACCTCTTCGCAATTTCCAGCTTTCACGACTTCACCATCTTTCAGAGCTATAATATAGTCTGCAAAACGAGCAGCTTGATTTAGATCGTGAAGAACCATAACAATGGTACGCCCCTGCTCTTTATTTAGCTTATGTAAGAGTTCTAAAACCTCTAACTGATGAGCCATGTCCAAATAAGTTGTAGGCTCGTCAAGAAATATAATTTCAGTTTCCTGTGCAAGGGCCATTGCAATCCAAACACGCTGACGCTGCCCACCTGATAGTGCATCTATACTACGGAACTTAAAGTCCTTCGTCCCTGTGACCTCCAATGCCCAGTCGATTACTTCATAATCCTTTTTTGTTAATCGCCCAAAGCCCTTTTGATAGGGAAATCGACCATAGGATACCAGCTCACCTACTGTTAGTCCGCTTGTACCTTCCGGTGTTTGTGGAAGGATAGCCATTTTTTTAGCCAGTGTTTTAGTATTTTCTTTCAAGATATTTTTCCCATCTAAAATGACTGATCCAGATTGATGAGAAATAATACGAGTTATTGCCTTTAACAATGTAGATTTTCCACAACCATTAGAACCGATGATAGTTGTAATTTTTTTACTTGGAATTTCTACACTAAGATCCTTCACTATTAAAAGCTCACCATAGCCAATGTTTATGTTATCTGTATATAGGCGAACCATAATTTACCCTCCTTGATTGACAATTTTCTTATAATACTGTTATAATCTTCTTGTTATTGAATTGATAATCATTCTCAATTCAATATATCATTTATATAATTATTCATCTTAAACATATTTGTTTTTTTATAAATATCTTTAGGTAATTTTTAAATATATTTTAAGGAGTGTGAATTGTTTTTGTTAACTGAGAAGTATATAAAGAATGCTATAGATAAATTCTATTCATGCGCACTTATTCCGATCAAAGCTTTAAAAGCTGATGGAACTTTGATTCACTCTGCTGGGCTTGATGCTCAACTGGACAAAGCATTTAATAGTGATGAAATTTATAAAGAAATTAAAAATAACATTCTACAAAATGAAGAACGTTACCCTATGACAACTACCTGTTTAGATAATATAAAATTTACAGCATCGCCCATATGTCCTTGCAAGCCCATGGAAAGTTTGTTTGTTATTGGTCCTTATGTATCAGAACCATTAGAAGAGTCGAATATTGTGTACAAGCCAGAAAGCTGTATTCCTCATATTATGTCTCTTCTTCATTCTATATATAAAGATGAAGCTTTAATAGATAAAAAAAGTAATGAAAATAGCGAGATTTATACCTATTATGTGAAAAAAGCTATAGACTATATTAATAAGAATTATCATAAATCTATAACTCTAGATGATATCTCCAAGGAGCTTAACATTAATAAATGCTATTTTTGTTCTTTATTTAGAGGTGAAACAGGGAAAACCTACTCCCAATATTTAAATGAGCTAAGAATTGAAAAAAGTAAGGAATTAATAGCAGCAGAAAATTTGCCACTTTTACATATAGCTCTTTCCGTTGGCTTTAATAATCAAAATTATTTTAGTATGATTTTTAAAAAATTTACAAATATGACACCACTTGAATTTAGAAACAGTATTGAATTTAAAGGATAACGCAAATCTGATTGTTATTATCATATCATGCTTTATTCCTCTTTTTATCAATATATATAATAAAATTCTCTAAATTAATAAAAGAATAGTTCTCTAAAATTTTAAAGAACTATTCTTTATAATTTATCATTTCATTTATTTTACCTAAAATCTAAAATATATTTTGCTTAAATCCTTTATTCTTCTAATTCAAAATTCGAACAAGTTATATACTGGGGAAATTAATAGAGGACTACTGTTCCACTTCTTTTTTAAGGAAAATAGTTAAAGCAATTCCAAGAGTATATATCAGTGCGCCAAATCCATATGCGCTTGAAAATCCCCCTATATGTTCAATAATCCAGCCCGATATTCCTGGACCAATCATTTGTCCAACAGCATAGAACACAGAAATAAAACCGATAACAGCTGAAACATACTTTTGAGAAACCTGTTGCGAAGCTTTTACTTGAATCAGAGTTACCAGTCCTCCAATGCTTGACCCCCAAATAACCGCTGAAGCCATAAATCCTCCAAGATTAGTAAAAATCACAGGAATCAAATCACCTGCCACCGCAAAAATCCATGCAGCAAGCAGCGTCTTTTGTACTCCAACCTTATCGGAAATGCTTCCCCATATCGGACCACCGACAATACTAAATACTCCGGCAATTGCATAAACCAAGCCTGCCATTTGTCCTGAAAAATTGCGTTCAAGCATAAAGCTTGTCTGGTACAGATTCGGAATGAGATATGCAACACCTAGCATGAAATAAAGCAGAGCAATTTTAGTCAGTTCTCTGTTTTTAAGCCATTGAGGTTTGTTTTCTTTTTCACCAGTTCTATTCACAGTACTTGGATTTTTTAAAGTTATTACGGCAATGATCAAAACTGCAAAAGAGATAACACCGAAGCAAATCCACACAGCTCTCCAACCAAGCACCGAAAACTGATTCATGATAAATGGTATTAAAATGCCACTTAAAAGCATACCAATACCAGCCCCGCTCAATATAATTCCCAGTGCGGTGCCTCTTTTTCCCGGAAACCATCCAATCATTACAGACATCAGTGGTGTGAAAACTAAAGCACTGCCAGCTCCTGAAATAAACATAAACATGCAAATCATCCAAAAGGAAGATGCACTAGCCAATCCCAGCATGCTAACCAAAACACCACTTCCCCCTATTAGCAATACGGACTTAGCACCCCAATGGATTGCTAAAACCCCAGACAATCCTACCGTTACCAAATAGCCTAAGAACATAATTGTTCCTACAAGTCCAGCCTGTGAAATAGACAAGCCTAAATCCTTTTGCATGTATGGCAGCACCGCTCCATAGGACATTCGGGCGAATCCACTAGTTGTAACAATAAGCAACATTCCTGTTAATGCAAAAACCCAAAAATTACTTTTTTGATTTATACTTTGAGAGTTCAATGAAATTCCTCCTTACATTTTAAATTTTATCGTTAATAATCAGTTAAATGAAATTGACTTTCTTTATCAATTATAAAAAAATATCAGAGCATTCTCTACCCAAAATGGGATTATGTTCACTCAAAACAGGATTCCATAAAAAAACTGCATACAAGCAGGTGTATGCAGTAAAGATTTGCTATCTTCTATTTTTTATATCTTGTAAATAATCCCCAGGATTAACACCGTATTTTTTTCGAAAAGCTGCTGCAAAATGACTCATATTTCCGTATCCAACACTCCCTGCTACATCACTAACCCGTAAATTTTTCTCTTCTAAAAGAAACCTTGCAAGTTCCAAACGTTTATCCAAAACGTAGGTATGTACGGGTACCCCAAATAGTTCTTTAAATCCCTTTTTCAATTTAAATTCATTAAGACATACACGCTTTGATAGACACTTTAAAGGAAGTGTTTGGATCAACTCTTCATCTAGTATTTCCTTCGCCTTATGAATGCTTTTTATATCCTCCGATGATAAATTAATGTTGCTTGAAACTTTTTCGTGCTGAAAAACAGTTTCATTTAGATATACAGCTATAAGCTCAAGTAGTTTTCCTTCCATGTATAGCTTTTTTAAAGATGCCTGATAAGGGCATTTTAACATCTGCTGTAAAATTATTTGAATGGATGGTGTCATTTTAAATTTCCCAAAAGGTGCACTTTTTAAAAAGCTATAATTAAAATCATAACTTTCATGAATCTTAGCAATGGTATTTTCAACTTCATTTAACGGCATTTTAATTTCAATTAAGTGAATGTCTTGTTGTGCAGGATAAATACACCTTTTCATGTTCTCTTGGCTGGTGCCAATATAACTTTCACCAGATAACATTTCAAAATTTTTACCTATTTGAGGTAACTCCCAATAAACGTCTTCTCCAAGACAAAAGATCATATCCATGTGAGGAACTCTTGAAATACCGTTGAGTTCAAACTTATGCTCAAATCGCGTATCAAACTCTATAATCCTAGTATTACGGCAATTAGATAACTGTCTAAGTTGTCCATTACCCAACTCTTGCGGAATTTGGTAACTATACTCGCAACAATCTTCATTGTAAGCTCCATTAAACCCGTTGCAAATGCAACAAGTATCGGACATTGAGCTATTCATTTCATATTGTTTAGCCGTACATGTTTTTATACCCATTAGTTCCTCCTAAACTCTTTCTTTATGTTGTTTTAAATCTGATGAGTGCATCATGCTTAAATTACAAATTTCAAAGATAATTGATACTGAATTTTATTTTCAATAATGAACAAAAAGTATTTACTATCAATCATATAAAAATTAACTAGATATATAGTTAACTTTTAGTGACCTACTTATCTTCTGTACTTGAACTATGAAACTACTATAAATTCTGGAGAAGGCTTGCATAGCGCTATTTATTCTGTGTCTATACATCATTCCATTGGTGGCTTATTATATCCTCTCTCTCCGTAAGGCTGCAATTTCTCCAGCCATGGCTTTTCTATCTGCTTAAGCTCCCAACGCATGTCGGTAACTTCGTCCGCTTCTTTTTCCTCCAACACCTCGTAGGTGAAGGCTTCGTCCCCTAGCTCCTTCCAGTCTTTCTGTAGCTGAGAATTTGGATGCCTACTCATGACCAACTTGCCCTGTATGGTCAACCACTGGTTCTTCAAGTTTGGATAGGCAGCTATAAAAATCTTGCCGCTGACAGTGTTTGTTATTTTAGTTACGCCCATGTAGGTTTTAATCTGCTTATATTCTTCCAGCAGCTCCTTGCGCTTCTTCTTGTCCATGTTTTTCTCTCCTTTCTAGGCAATATAGAATTTTACGGCGGTCAGTCTCAACTTATGGGGCCAGCTATGTTTTCCTATAAATTATTATTTAGACCTTTAAATTTTATTTACATTCTCCAAGTTTTATCTATAAAATTTCTTCTACGATTTCAGTTTTAGGATTAAAGTTAATAAATCTTTTGAAAGAAGGTATAAATGCAATTGGTAAAAACGCTAATAGCTGGATTACATAAGCGGAAACAATAACTATTTGCAAAGGAATAAATTCTCCTAGAATACCGCCTAATCCCATTTCAATAGGCATAAGTCTATGTGTCAACATTCCAACTAACGAAAACACCTTTCCCCTCATTTCTGGAGGAACAATTAAGTGAATAGAAGCTAGCATAAAAACATTAAAAACTGAACTAAAGGCCCCTCCAATAAAAAGAAAAACTACCATAGATGATTAATACTTTCATTATCAAAAGTCCTGAATAAGTGGCGCTAATTGCTCGTGTGTAAATTAATACCCCATCTCCTTTAAAATTCTTGATAAGGTATGCAATCTTTCACCAATAAGCTCATCGTCATCGCTGAGAGCTTGACTGAATAACTTAATATCTTCATCAATTTTTTCATTGTCTGTACATACTGCCACTGTCATAGCATCACCTTGTAAACCAACTCTGTCTATGGCAGGCTTATCAGTGTTATATAGCTTCTCATGTCGATAAGATTCTTCTTGGAAATATAATTTTGTCCTACATATAAGGATTGCCAAATCAAGCACACGATGAAGTGGTAATTCCTCAGATTGTCTAGACCACTTTCCTCCTGTATGCCTCCATACTTTAGCTGAAATATCTACTTTACCTCGATCATTCCATTGTGCTAGTCCTAATGAAAGTCCTTTTGCATCAGAATCATAAGCATATCTTCCGTCAACATTTTCATAGTTTTCAGAAACAATAACCGGTTTATGTTTTAAACTAGTTGGTATTTTCATAATTTCCCTCCATAAATATCAATTTACTAAATTAGTAATTTACTGTGTATATTATAATACTTCTTGTATGCTATATCAATATATAACGTTAGGATACCCATTTTCTAAATTTGCATCTTTTATTTTGCTTTGATAAAAATACCACTAATCGCTCTAAACTTTAGATGCCCTTTTTAACCATAGTAAAAGCCCATTCATTATTTATCATTAACTCCTGAAAAAACATTACAAACGAGTAAATGTGATGATTTCATCAGCTGCTTTAACATAACCTCCTGCATTTCGGAAAGAACTGCTGATTTTTATAGCATTTTCCTTATAATTAGGATTGTTGAACACTTCACCTACAGCTTCTTTTAGATTTTCCACAGATAAATGCTGAATATCTAATAAGCTACCTGCTCCAAGCTCCTTAACTCGCTGAGCAATTGAATACTGATCATTCATCAGCGGAATCATAACTAAAGGCACTTCATAATAAAGTGCTTCACTTGTGCTATTCATTCCAGCATGAGTAATAAAGACATCAGTATAACGTAGTATATCTATTTGAGGAACATGGTTACAAACAATGAAGTTATCTGGTATATGTCCTAGTTCTTCAACCGATAACTCCTTCCCTATGCTTAGTACTACTTTTCCACCAAAGTTTTTAAAAGCCTCAAGACACTTTTTATATAAATCAAGTTGTTTATTTACAATTGTTCCCATGGAAATAAGAATAACAGGTTTCCCCTCTAATTTATGGATTGGAAAGTCATTTTTGTTGTTGCCTTCAGTAAAAGATGGTCCAACAAAAGTAAAGTGTTCTCCAAACTTAAAGCTATTTCTTTGAAATAAGGAAGAAGTAAATACGATATTTAAATTACCTGCTCCAGGACTAAATAAAAAGTTGCCTTTTAATGGTACACCGTACTTGTTTTCTAAATGTCTTTTTCTATGTGCTATTTCTTCTATCTGAAAAAATGCCGCCAGCATAGCCATACTCTCCTGTTTTCGCTTTACATCACCAGGTTCTGTAAGTTCCATATTTACACTTGGATCTAACGAATATGCAAAAGTAGTCCATGTAGCAACTGATAATAGCTTACTCTTATAGGCAACCCATATTCCTGGCAGTGTCTGCGCATCATATAATAAATAATCATATGTTTCTTTTGATATATCCTCTAAAATCGAATCTGTTATCATTTCCAGAGCACTGAGAAACTGCAGCATATATTCCTTAGGATTGGAATAGCTTAGAGCCGTACTTTCATGAAGCTTTCGCTGTGCTTCTTGATTAACTGGACGAAACTCAGCTCCAGTCTCTTCAATTTTCTTTTTAAAACCATCAGATGAATAATAGACGATTTGTTCTCCACGAGACACTAGGTCTCTTACTAATGCCAGCGTTGGATTTATATGTCCTTCTCCACCTACGCTGATATAAAGTGCTTTTGCCATTGGTTTTACCTCCAATTCACATTTAGACTTTTAAGATTTAGTAATTTACTAAATTACTAAATTACTAAATAAACTATACTTCCCTTTAGACACTCTGTCAATATAAATTTTTCAGGATACTTAATATTTTTATATTGCTTTTAATACTAATTTCTGTGTTTTTATTGAAAAATGCCAGTATAAAAAAATCGTAAACTAGAAATAAAAAAGCTGATCAAAGCATAATCATGCTTTAATCAGCTAAGTATTGATATATCTATAACTGAAATGTAATTAATCTCTTATTGCATTTAACTTATGAAGTAAATACTCCTTTTTATTTAAAGGGTCATAGGTTGTTTTTTGGCGAGTTTTTGCTAATTGGAAAGGAACCTCCTTGTATCCAAAAATCTTGTTAAAAACATTCCCTTCCCCTCTGTATATGAAGCTATTTTTAACTTATACTCTTTTGAGTTTTCTACAGGAATTAGTCCTTTTATCAAAAATTCATCTTCAGCAATAACAGGATTATCAAAAGTTGCTCTCATAACTTCTAAATCCCAAATAGCTTTACTTAAAACATTTTGAGGAATCCTTAGTTCAAATTCATGTAAAGGCTCCAACAAATCAGTTTTGGCATCATACAGCGCCTCCATAAATACCATAGGAGTTACATTTCTAAAATCCGCTGGAGTACTAGCTGGACTAAAAAACTCACCACAGGTAAGTGTAACCTTAATATCAGTAACTTCCCAGCCAAATAGGCCTTGTTTACTTGTCTTAATAACTGCCTCCTCGATTGCATTTTGAAAAGATTTTGGCAGTGATCCTACTGAAACATTTGAAATATATTTAAGCCCTTCACCTCTCTTAGCAGGTTCTATTTTTAACCCCACTGTAGCCCAGAAAAGATTTAACCCTTCCTGCATGCACATTATTGAAGTGCCAACACCCTTAGGCGCTTCTTTATAAATGGTCTGGATATTTGAAAATTCTACTTTTATTCCATAGAAATCATCTAGTATAGAACGTAGTATTTCCATCTGAACCTCACCAAATAAATTAACATAAATTTCTTTGCTATTATCATCCATACCTAATTCCAATAGTGGATCTTCCTCTGTAAGCAGTGTTAATGACTTAAATAATTCCGCATTTTCTTCTTTATTAATAGCATAAATAGTTGTTTTTAATGTTGGTTTAGCTATAGATATATTTTTAATTTTGTCTTTAGAGACGCCGATAACATCTCCAACCTGAAAGCTTGTAAGTCCATATAAAATACCTATATCCCCAGCTTCTATACTGGAAGCTTCAACAAGCTTACCATTTTCTAAAGCACTAATTTTCTTCACCTTTTCTACAATATCCTTATTAGGCACCTCTATTTTATCTCTTACAGATATTTTGCCATCAAATAATCTTACATAAACTTTCTTTTCATTTGTATTTGTTCTTTCAACCTTAAAGACTACTCCAGCTAAATCGGTACTGCAGTCTTCATCTGCAAAAGGTAGGTAGCTGCAAATTCCATCTAATAAATTTCTAACACCTAAACCAATTGATGCAGCACCACAAAATACAGGATATAAACTTCCTTCTCTTGAATAAAATGAGAGCTTTTCTTCTATCTCTTTTTTATCAGGTTCCATTCCACTAACGTATTTTTCTAAAAACACTTCATCTAAATCTGATAAAACATCAATAACACTATCATCTATGCTGTTCGTTTCAAATAAATTATTTAAATAAACATCTTTACTTCCTTGACCATAAACCTTTTGTAATCTAACTATTTTATTAGACATAGTCTTTTTCATTTCTTCAAAAACTTTATCACAGTTTGCCCCAGCTCTATCTAGCTTATTTATGAAAATTATTGTTGGAATTTTTAAAGACTTTAATGTGTTAAATAATATTCTCGTCTGTGATTGAATTCCTTCTACCGCTGATATAACCAGTACAGCTCCATCTAAAACACTTAAAGAGCGTTCAACTTCAGAAATAAAATCTACGTGTCCTGGGGTATCAATAATATTTACTTTAACATTATTCCAGGTATAAGATATAGCTGATGATTTAATAGTAATTCCTCTCTTACGTTCAAGTTCCATTGAGTCTGTTTGTGTATTACCTAAATCAACCCTACCAACGTTTTTTATAGCTCCACTATAGTATAAAAGATTTTCTGTTGTAGTTGTTTTTCCTGCATCAACGTGAGCTACAATTCCAATATTAATTGTTTTCATATATATCATCTCCCCCTCTAAACTTATTAGCATCATTTTTGTCCATCATTATAGAAATGACATATAAGACTAATACTGGCGTTACCAATAATGAAGTGCTTGCTATACCAATACTTATAGAAATTTTTGTGGCTATGATTCCAATAATTGGACCACCTAAAATTTGCCCTAAAGCATTAATTTGTCCATTCATAGAAAGTATAGTAGCTCTTGCATTGTCATCGATATGGTTATTTAACCATGCACTAAATATAGGCTCATTTATAGTTCTAAACATGTTGGTTAATAAATAAGCTATCAGCATTGAACTAAAGTTTCTTGTAAGTGCAAATACTAGCATGCATAAAACATAAAATATGTTTATAGCTAATAATATCTTTCCACTATGATTCTCATCTTCTTTCTCTAACTTCTTTGATATAAACTGCATTACTATAGCACTTAATATCATCCCTGTAATTCCGAATATACCGAACCAGGTTACTGGCTGAAGATTTCCAAGCTGTGGAAGTGTAGTATCTTGTAGAAAATGTGCATTGGAAAGTCTATCATAACCTTCACTTGATAAACCATGAAACAGAGTTATAGAAAGCAAAATCATTAATATGACTTTACTTTTCACAAATTTAAATCCTGTTTTAAAAGTGTACCCCATCTTTTTAAAAGTGTTTAAATCTTTAGGAGCAGATGGTTTAAAATTGTTTTCTGGCATATACAATGCTAAAAATAATGCAAAAACTATAAATAGACATCCACTGACTATAATAGGCAGCCTAACAGATAAATTACCTATTATTGTGCTTAGTATTATTCCAATAACTGTGCCTATTTGTCCTGCTTGCGCTCCTTTTATATATATTTGGTCTAAGTCCTTAGCTTTCTCTTCTTCTGCAATCCACGCCTCAACAGATCCGCTGACGAAGGTAGAACCTAATCCCCATATTACCTGCGCTGCAAGTATAAAGATAAAGCTAGCAACTGAACCTTCTAAAATGAATCCTAATCCTATTAAAACTGCACCGATAATAATAGATAGCTTACGGCTGTATACATCTGCAACTATACCTGTAGGAATTTCAAATATAAAGCATGCTGCTTCCAGTGTAGTTCCAACAAGTATAAGTTGAAGTGGATTTAAATGAACCTTTTCAATATGATAAACTATCATAACTGTAGCTGCCAATGAAAAACACATTGCTGTAATAGCTGAAAATAATAAATAAATTTTATATGCTGAAAGTTTTTTAACCATTAATTATCCACCGTCCTTATATTTTGAAAAAATTTGTTTATGATTTGTAATCTAAATATTTTAAATATATAAATCATCATAATAATCTCCTTAAATAAAAAAGGCCGCAAATGAACACAGGTTCACTTACAGCCTCATAATTATATGACCTAAATATAAACATGAAATATAGGGCTTTAATTTATACAACCTATCACTAAGTTATATAGATTAAAATCTTATATCATATCTATAAATGCAGCAAAAATAGGCATAAAAATACCGTGTTTAGAACACGGTTTTCCTACTATGCAAATAAGGTGTAACATGCTCATTATAATAATGATTATTTTTGAAGTACACAAACAAACATGGTAAGAATCAAAATTTTAAAAATTAATTCCACCATGAATAAACCTTGAACAATTCAAGATTTTTCTACGTACTTTCTAGAAATAATCCCTATTCAGTTAGTTTAGTTAAAAACTACCTCTTTGCGCATATTTACAACACCTTTACATTTATATTTTTTTCATGTTTATATTTAAGTCTATTTATATTATACATAAATTTAGGATTTTTTCAATGCACTTTTACCTCAATTATGATACATTCTCAATTTTAACCAAAAGCCATATCAGATATAGGTGATATATCTACTTTACATAGACTATATACACTACAATTAAAATAGTACTATAATTAGTATATAAAAAGTATAATTTTGGTATAATGTTTAATATTGGAATGGAGGAAAAAGTATGCTATCATTTTTAAAACAGTCTAATAAAAACTTATATCATTTAACTACAAAACTTATTGTAATAACCATAATGGCCAGCATATTTGTATTTTGTAGAGTCATTTTCTTTGACTCTGAAGGCTACCTTTTTTTAATATGGAATATCTTTTTAGCATGGCTTCCATTTTATTTCAGTTTAATTTATACGAACTATAAGTTTAGAATAAATTTTTGTCAATATATAGTTGGCCTATTATGGCTTATTTTTTATCCTAATGCACCTTATATATTAACAGACTTTATTCACCTATCAAAATATAAATTTTATGAAAATAACGCATATGGAATGGCCTTTAACTCAGACTTTGCTATATGGTACGATTTCTTTTTAATTAGTATTTTTGTAATTATTGGTTTAGTATTAAGTTTTATATCATTATCTATTATGCACAACTATATAAAGGAAAAATATAATTATATTTTAGGCTGGCTTTTTATTCTTATAATTTGCATGCTAAGCAGTTTCGCAATTTATTTAGGAAGATTTACAAGGGTAAATAGTTGGGATTTAATAACTAATCCTTTGTATTTATTAAATGTCATCTTTAATAGCTTTAATTTTCAAGGACTAATTTTTACTATATTATTTGGTATTCTAATTCTTATTTTCTATTTAACTTTTTTCTTAATGAATAAATATCATTGATTGGCTTTATGATTATGATTCCAGTAGAATTGTTGACTTTCTAAATAAAAAGGCAATTGATAGTTCTGCTATTATATTAATAAATGCAAAAATTATCATTGCACTTTTAAATTGCAGACTAAGATTTAAAGAAAAAGGTATATAAAATATAGAAATAATGGATACTGATAGAAAAGCTATCCATCGATTTTTAGCACTATCTTTTAATTCCTGCAGTCCTCTCTCTAAGCACAACAAATATATTCCTTTGCATATTATATATATTAAATAAATATTTATAATTAAAATTACTGAACTTAATGCCATCAACCAAAAATTCGGTGGAGCGAACTGCCCTGATAACAAATTATCATTACTGACATGAATTATATCTTTTACAGTAAGAATAGTTAATATAATCGAAGGTATCTTACCTTTCTCATAGATTTTGTGCTGCAACTGAAGTTCATTTAAAGCCGAGTAAATTAATATATATCCTATAAAGTTAGGTAAAATGTTTATTGATCCAAGGTTTATATCAAAAATTATAAAGATCATAGCCCAAAATAATTTATTATAGCTTGAAGCATACATATACTCTACCTCCTGCCTATTCTAAGTGATTGAATATCATATTTGCCTGGAGACTGAAGCCAATAATTCATAAAGAACAGACTATGTCCCTTAGTTCCATCGGTATCTTCGGTAAGAATATCTATAGGAAAGTTATATGCATTATTTCTTCTAATATCATTCTTATTAAATTTAAATTCATAACTAACTTCTAAGTTATCCCCTGCTTTTAATTCTAAAGGAAATTTAATATCCTTTAATGGTTTTCCATTAATTTTCATTGATACTATATCTTCAATAACATCAGGAAATTTTGTGTATAAACCTGTAACCTTTGTATCCTTAGTTGCTCTATGTGTAGAAGAACCGGTGTTATCACTGCTTGAAGTAGCATTTGCCATAGTTAAAGTAGTATTATTTTGGTTATCATAATAAAAGCATATCTTACCTATATCTTCGTTGATGACTTTTCCATTTGTAAAAGTAACTTTAGCCTTTGTAATAACCTTATTTTTAAGATTATCAGAAACTTTATTTTGGTCTATACTACCAAAATTTACAGATATGCATTTAAGCTTATAATAACGATTATCGCTATTTCTATCACTATCAGTAAAGCTTACATACTCTTGTCCTATTTCAGGAAATTCAATATTGGCAACCTGTTCCTGAGAATTAATATCTTGAATATAATAAAACTGAACGTTATTCATACCACTTTGAATGTCATAATAATGCTTGATAAATATTGTCTCCTTAAGAATGTGCTTCTCATAGAAAAAAATATTTGCAACCCAGGAAAGCGTCAAAAGTACTAAACCAATGGTTATAAACTTTTTGTTCAAATTCATATTAATTCCTCTCAATAATCAACTCTATTTCCTATATTATGCATTACATTTTTATAAAAGTAAATAATCCTTATACTTTGAAAATGTTCAGACGTATATTATAGTAAATATTTAAAGCACTGATTATAATGCTTTAAAAGAGAATTCTAAGTTATGAATACAACGATATCCTTTAACCGCTAGCAATTTAAAAACCACGCGCCAATTGAATTTAGGTGCGTGGCTAAATTGTTCTTAAAAATTTACCTATGACAACCGTAGTTTACATCCGCTAATAATGAATTAAACACTTATAAACAAGATATAAATAGTCTATGATTTCACTGTGAAATATATTTATCACCAACATAGAGCACAAAAGCCCTAAAATAATTCCTGTAACAACATCTGTTGGATAATGTACATTTAAATAAACCCTAGAAAAAGCAATTAATGAAGCTAAAATCACCACAAAAATACTTAATCGATTGTTCATCATAATAAATATACCTGCCGCTGCAAATGAAGATGCAGTGTGTCCTGATGGGAAGGAATATGTTATAGGTTTTGATATTAGAAGTTTATTTTCTTTCATATTAACAAAGGGTCTTGTCCTCTTTATTAGATTCTTTATTATCCCTTCACCAATAATTGTTGTTACAATCAGAGAAGTAATTAACATATAACCTTCAACTCTATAATTCTCATTATTTATCAAATATATTGAAATAATCACCCACACTATACCACCATTACCCATGGCAGTAATCAGTGGCATTATTTTATCAAGTATTGTACATCGAAATTTTTTATTTAATAGATTCAACATCTTTATATCAATATTCTGTAAATAACTTATCATATAATAATCACTTCCCTTCTATGTTTTTATATACAATAGGTTGTCTTTAAATAAACCGTAAGCAAATCCATCCTTATCATATTTCTTTAAATTCTTTACTTAGTATATTCATTATGCAATATAAAGGTTAAGAACATATTAGAAATATCTTAAGAAAATCTTAAAATTATTCTCTAACGATCTTGATTTCGGCTTAAACTCAACTGATACCTAACAAAAATCTTTTTTAAAAATCTTTGTCACAACTTTTAATACTTATGTGTTAATATTATAGATGCCAAAATCGAGGAAGAAAAAGGTATCGAAGATATATTCTAGAATATGTTAATCAAAAGCTTTTAAACAATGTTACCTGGGAGGGGGAAGACAAGCAAAATTATGGGTGTTATCAATTATTTCAAGAAGAAAAAAAATGAGCAAAATTTTAAAACTGCATATGAACAATATTATGACACCATTTTCAGAAGAATTTCCTACCTCACTGGGGATGTGCATGTAGCTGAAGATTTAACACAGGAGGTATTTATGAAGTTGTATAATTCACCACCTGATCATGGCAACGTTGCTGCATGGTTAAATAAGGTTTCTACTAATATTTCATATAATTATATGAGAGATAGAAAAATTCATGAAGGAAAAAATGAAGTTATTTATGAAAAAGAAATAGATAACGTAGTTTCAATTGAAGAAGTTGCAATTAATAATTGTGAAGTAGATTTAACTAGAAAGGTGCTAAATATGCTTTTACCTAGAGACCGTATGTGTCTCCTTCTCAAGTATTCGGGATATAAATATAGTGAAATTGCAGAAGTAATAGAAGTGGACAAAAACTCTGTGGGCACGATTATATCGAGAGCACAAGCAAAATTTAAAGAGAACTACCTAAAATTAGAAGAGAGGGGGAAATAAAAGTGAAGTGTCCAAATGAAGGAACCATTCAATCATATATCGACGAAGAGCTTAATGATGTTGAAATGGAAGAGGTAAAGATGCATCTTTTTCAATGTGAAAAATGCAAGAAAATTTATGAAGAGTTAAACTCAACAAATATATTTTCTATGGGAAAGCTTCAGGATTATAAGAAAGAGTTTAATATAAAGCATATAAAAACAGGAAATATGGATATAGAAGTAAATAATAAAAAAGGAGTGTTTAAAGATATGAAAAAATATAAAAAGATAGCAGCTGCTGCTTGCGCAGCCATTGTTTTAACTACTTGTGTTACGGTAAAGCCTATAAGAGCAGCGGTTATTAATGGAGTTTCAATTTTTAGAGCAAAGGATATTAAAAGTGTAAATATTTCATTAGATGATGTTAAAAAGCTTGAAAAAGCACTTAGTGAGCATAAGACAGATATTAATATTGAAAAAATAGGTAAAGTTAACTACCAAGGTGGCGAGCAAAAGGAAGTAACTATAGATGAAGCAAAAAAAGAATTACCATTTGCAATAGTTGTTCCTAAAAGCACATCTGATAACCATATGGAAAATATTATTCTAGAAAAACCTTCAAAGCTTGATTTTACTCTAAATGTAGAAAATGTAAATCAAGCCCTTAAATCTCTAGGAGGAAAAAAGGTATTTCCTAAAGAGTTAGATGGGAAAACTTTTTCGGTAAATATGCCTGGAATGCTAACTATTAGATATAAGGATGCAGCAAATAAAAAAGGTATAAGTGTAACAGAAAGTAAAGTTCCAGAAATCATTGCACCTGCCGAAGCAAATGTTGATGAAATATTCAATGCTCTTTCAGAACTTTCTGTATTGCCTCCAGAGATGCAAAAACAGTTAAAATCTATTAAAGATTGGAAAAGTACTTTATATATTCCTAACGTAGGAAGCCACTCTGAAGAAATAAATATAGATGGAATGAAAGGCGTTGGATGTTTTGAAAAAAATTATTCTTCTATCTTAGTTCTTAAAGATGATGTTTTGTTTAGCATTAATGGAAATGTGACTAAAAATGAAGCAATTGAAATTGTAAAATCTATGAGGTGATATAATTGATAATTGAAACAGAAAATCTTTCAAAAATATATGAAAATAATAAGGGATGCAGGGATATAAATATCACTGTGAATAAAGGTGAAATTTATGGATTTTTAGGTCCTAATGGTGCTGGGAAAAGTACCTTTATAAAAACCCTTGTTGGGCTATTGTTTCCTACTTCAGGGACTGCACGTATATTAGGCAGACCTATTGGAGATATTGAAGCAAAGAAAAAAATAGGATACTTACCTGAACTTTTTAAATATCAAGAATGGATGACAGGACTAGACCTCCTGTCCTTCCACTCCTCATTATACAAGCTTGATAAGAAGGCTACTTCTATAAAAATAGAAGAAGTTCTTGAAATTGTTAATCTAAAGGGTACTGAAAAAAATAAAATAGGTACATATAGTAAAGGTATGCAGCAGAGAATAGGAATTGCCAGTGCCCTTCTTTGTGATCCAGATATTCTTTTTTTAGATGAACCTACCTCTGCCCTAGATCCTATTGGCAGAAAAGAAGTTAGAGATATTATGTTGGAACTAAAAAGTAGAGGAAAAACTGTATTTTTAAACAGTCATCTTTTAAGTGAAGTAGAAATGGTTTGTGATAGTGTTGCTATTATTAGTAAAGGAAGCATAATAAAGCAAGGAAAAATGGCTGAGCTTTTAGAAGGCGACACAATGTTAGATATTCATGTAGAGAATATAAACAATGAAATTTTAAATAAGCTTGAAAAGATTGATGAAGATGTAATTTTTGATGGAAAAAACATTAAAATGCATGTAAAGGAAAATGGTGAGATACACGAAGTTGCCTCATTAATTATAGAAGGCGGTGGAAAGCTCTATGGTCTTACCCCCCACAGAAATAGTCTTGAAGATCTATTTATAAAACTTGTTGAAAGGGGGCAAGAATAATGTTTACTATCGCACTCTCCACTTTTAAAGAGATCTACAGGAAGAAAGTTTTTCATCTTATGGGCATATTAACTATACTATATCTTATTCTTTTAACCATTATTATTAAATTTATGAGTAAAAGTCTCACTAGATATGATAGCATGATAGATATGATTTTAAATCTTTCTTCTACTATTTCTATAGTTGGTTTTTACTTTTCTAGCATGCTTGTAGCATTTCTAACGGTAATGCTATCTATTGGCATAGTTTCTTCTGAAGTGGAAAATGGAACAATTTTGACTATTTTAACAAAACCAATTAGAAGAAAAGAATATATACTGGGAAAATATTTAGGAACATCTATTCTTATTATTTTATACAGTGCTATTCTTTACATAGCAGTGATTATTATTTCTACCGTAAGTAAAATATCTATTGTAGAAACCTTTGGAGTAACAGCACTCGCTAAAGGCTTCCTGTTTTTTGTTCTTCAGCCTTTAGCCATATTGGCACTGACTCTTTATGGAAGTACTAAATTCAAAACTTTAAATAATGGAATATTAATAATAGCTATATATATACTTGGAGCAATTGGCGGGGTAATGGAGCAGATAGGGTCAATTTCTAATAATGAATCCCTTTCCGCTATTGGAATAATTTCTAGTTTAATTTCTCCCTTTGAAGTAGTTTATAGAAAAATGATATCTACTATTTTTGCTTCTCTAGGCTCTTTTAATTTTTTAGGTGGTTTTGGTATGCCTGGGAAGTCAACTACGCCAAGTGAATGGATGATGGTTTATGTATGTTTATATTTAGTATTTTTTATATTTATGAGTATTAAAAGCTTTGAGAAGAAGGATATTGGATAAATTTTAAATAATGCTAAGTAATTAAGAAAAGTATCACCACTTAAGGAAAGCGGCGATACTTTTTTTAAGATTATTTACTATTCACTGGCATGTCGTTAGTACCATCTAGTCTAATTTTATAAGGAACTGATGATGCTTCATCAAAAATGTGGTTATAGTATATCCAACCATCTGTCACTTTTGGATAATATCCGTACACATCTGCTATTTTGCAAATTCCACTGCCATCTATTTTAATTTTAGATAGAGAATGTCTATCAGGAGTAAAATAATAAATCCAATCTTCTGATATATCAAATCCATCTGGATATGCATCTGCAATATAAGTTTTTTCTCCTCCATTTAGACTTATTTTATACAACTGATTAGAGGCGGTTGTATAATACATGATATCTTTATATATTTTAAAGTTTACTACTTGAGTTGATTGGTCAGATATTTGGATTCTATCAGAACCGTCAATTTTAGTTTTATATATTCTACACTGACCTTCAGCGGATTGCTCTAATTGGTAAATATAATCTCCCACAGTATCTGAAAAAATTATTGTATTCATTGATAGAAGACTTTTAGCTAATGTATCAGTAACTACTCCAGTTCCTCCCAATATGTTAGCGGTGCTAACTGATGTTAGTTTTGAAGATACGAAGTTTCTGGTGGATTGTCCAGAGTATTCGCTTACCAATATAACTGCTGATGAATTCTTTGCAGCCAAGGCTGAGCCCGCTAAAGCATCTGGGAAATTTTCACCGTTAGATAAATAAATATTGTTAAAATGGAGCTCATTTTCAAATTTCTTTAATACTGCAATATTTGTATCATATCTACTATCGCCGTATAATCTTTCAGCATTAGGCAGCGTATTAAAAATGTTATCACTTACTACATCATTTCCACCAATTACATATGTTTTATTTATCTTTTTACTCTTTATATAGCTACTAACACTTTTAGGTAAATTTTCTCCTGATGTAAGTATTATAGGCATACCTTTTTGTGCTGCAATTGGTGCCATTGACATTGCATCTGGAAAGTTCTCACCAGAAGCCATCGCTAGTTCTCCATTAAAACCAAGTTGTTCAGCTACTTTAACTGCAGTTTCATATCTGTCTTGTCCATAAAGACGTATAGTCTCAATATTTATTTGAGAAAGTCTTTTTTCTACACCACTAGTCACAACTGCTGTTCCCCCTATAATAAATACCTTTTTTACCTTTAATCTTTTTAGTTCACTCTCTACCTTACTATTAAGACTTGTTCCTGAGTTTAACAATATCGGTGCGTTATATTTTTTTGCAAGTGGAGCAGCACTTAAGGCATCCGGAAAATTTTCTCCATTAGCTATAATAGCGTATTCTGAGTCATCAGACCAACCACTTTTAGAAATTTCAATGGCAGTATCATATCTGTCACTCCCCCAAACACGGTGAATGTCAGCTGAAGCCATTACCTTAGTTGCAGCAGAAAAAGTTATTCCTATAGCACATAGCATAAGTATTAATTTATTTTTTATCATCTTAGTCTCCCCCATATCATTTCTTTATATAGATTTATTCTCGTTGCAGTTCTCCCCTTTTTTATATAGTGATATTTTACCACCAATTTACCTATATTTCTACATTTTTATCTTTATTACAAGTTATTCAAAATTATTCTTACTTATGAATTTTTAAATACAATATATAAACTACAAATAAAAACCACATGAAGCTATCTTTAATGTGGTTTTTATATTCTAGCCACCTGCAAATTGTATTGAAACAAAGTACTTAATTTTTACTCTATGAATTATTGTTAAGCATTCTAGAATTAGATAGTAGAATACAGGAAGATTTTTTATTATTATTAATGATATACTCCTAATATAAAATAAACTTATGTAAGGAGTTGTATTATAATTATGAATAAAATTGGTATTATTAATTGTTATAATGAAAGTAAAATGTGTTCAAGTTTTGGGTGCTTTAAAGCTTTTAATGACAGAACTGCATCTTTTGAGAAGTATGACAAAAATTCAGAAATAATATGTTTTACTCATTGTAATGGCTGTAGTGAAGAGGCTATAGAGCAAGTATTGCACAGAGCCAATCAAATGAAGAAAAGAGGCGTAGACACTATACATTTATCTACATGCATAAAAATTAATTGTCGTTTTTACGAACAATTTATTGAAGCTTTATCTAAGGAATTTAATATAGTTAGATATACTCATGATACTTAAGAATTTGTAAAAAGATATGTTATAGTTCCTTGAAAAAAATAGCATAGGATTAGGTTCTCCTAATCCTTGCAAGGTAGTTATCTTTTCATTATATAAACTCTATAAAGAATCTTAGTGCTTGATTAATATAATCCTACACTTGTGATACAAAATAAGAAGATTGTGGAGTAACTTTTAAAAATTAATTAACTTAATTTTTAACTTCATATGCTTCTTTAATAAGTGCTTCTATAGCGTTATCTATATCTTTACTTTTTACAAGAATATAATCCGTATCATAGGTAGAAATAGCAAATATGCTTATTCCTTTTTGTGCTAATATTGTACTAATTGAAGCAAGAATTCCTATAAGTGAAAAGTCTAATGTACCCTCAATCTTTAAAATTCTCCATTCTTTTTCACACTTCATATCCTTAGGAATATCATTTTGAAGACATACAACTGATAACTCATCTAAGGTTTTTGTTATAGAGAAAAACTCACTATTTTTTGCCCACTCAGGAATTAACTCGGTTTTATCTAACCTGCAAACTCCATATTTTTCTTTTAATAATTTCATTGTTAATATTTTTTCTGACATCTTTTATCTTCACCCTTCTTTTTATAAGTAATGTTATTGTATCCCCGAAAAAGCTCAGGGCTCCATAGTACCACTTTTAACTTTTAAAAGTCTTTGAATATGTTATTTTTATATTATTATTTTCATGGTATAGTGAAGCATTTACTTCTCCGCCTATTATAACAATAACGGCTACGAGAAAAAGCCAAGTAAGTAGGATAATTATAGCACCTATACTGCCATATACTACTGAATAATTAGCAAAGTTATTTACATAATACGCAAAGGCAGCAGATACAAGTATAAGATTAAAAGTTGCAAATAGAGATCCTGGCAAAACCTCCAGCCATGTAAGCCTTTTACATGGAGCATAACGGTAGAGAGCAGTAAAAATAAATATAGCAGTGGATATAACTATGGAATATCTGATAACTGCCCATAAGGTAACCAACTCATGAGAAAAGCCTAATTTATAAGCTGCATAGTTCCATATAATACGCCCCAATATTAATAAAAACATCATAATAAGTATTATAAAAGCCATTCCAAGAGTACAAAGAATTGAAATAATCCTAACCTTAATAAAATTTCTTGATTCGGGAACTCCATAAGCTTTATTGAGGCCTTTTATAACTGCGTTAAAACCAGCAGATGCAGACCATATAGTAAGTATTAAACTAAAAGACATAAGTTGATTATGCTTGGTAGTAATCACCTCAGAAATGGCTTTACTTATTAGGTTGAAAGCACTTACTGGCATAATCCTACTTAGAGCCACTAGTATTTCATTATTGCTCAAGGAAGTATGTCCTATAAGAGTCATAAGAAAAATTATAAAAGGGAAAAAAGATAAAACTAAATTATATGCAAGCTGATAACCCAAAGCAGGAACATCATCATTATTGAATCTATAAATTAAATCTAATAATAGTCTCTTCATAATTATAGTAGCTCCCTACAATATTCTTTCTATTATACTTTACATATTCATATTATATGTCCGCTTGACTAATAAATACCGCTAACTCTGTTCTACTATTTAGCTCTAGTTTCTCAAGTATTCTTGTGACATAATTCTTTACAGTTCCCTCTGTTAAAAAGAGAATCTTGCAAATATCTTTGTTACTTTTACCTTGAGCAACTAGCTTTGCAACATCCATTTCTCTTGGTGTGAGTACATCTAACTTATACTTCAGCTTATCAGATTTATCAGGGCTTTGCTTTTCGTCAGTAATTGAATTAAAAGCTTTAACTACTTTTACTGTTACCTCGGGATCAAGCAGCATAGCTCCATTATAAACTGATTTTATTGCTCTAATTATATATTCTGACCCGGCGTCCTTTAAAAGGTAGCCATCAGCTCCATTCTTAATTGCTTTAAATATATACTCATCTTCATTAAAGGTTGTTAGGATTATTACTTTTACGTTTTTATATTTTTCTTTAATGATTTTAGTGGCTTCTACCCCATCCATTATCGGCATTCTAACATCCATAAGAATCACATCTGGTTGTAATTTTTCTAGAAGCATAATTAGTTGTCTCCCGTTCCCTGCTTCTCCAAGTATGTTTATCTCTTCATACAAGCTTAGAATCATCTTTATTCCTTCTCTTACTATTTCCTGGTCATCAGCCACTATAACATTTATCATATTTATACTTCCTCCGTTAATATTGGAATGCATATATCTATACCAAAACCTAAGTTATCATTACTAAAGTACTTAACTGATCCATTTAATGAAGTTACTCTATTCTCAATTCCAATTAATCCATTTGACTTTACAATTTTATTACAGCCAACTCCATTATCGTTTAAAATAAGCCTTATACATTTCTCTTCTCTAGTAATGCTTATGTTGATTTCTGTTGCTTTTCCATGCTTTATACTATTAGTTATGGATTCCTTAATAGTTTTATACATAGAATTCTTAATAATTGAGCTTAAATTATCCAGATTTTCATCTGTATTAAAATTAATTTTTATATTATTAAGCATATTAAAATTGTTAATTATCCCCTCAATAGAAGCATTAAAGTCTTTTATTTCCCGTTCTTCCTTAAGTAAATTAACTGCTTCTCTTAGACTGCTAATACTGGATTTTGCAATACCTTCAGACTTAGTTAATACTTCTTTCACTTTCTCAGGCTTTGTATCGCATATCTTCTTGGTAAACTCAAGATGCATAATAAGAGCCATTAAGGAATGACCTACTGAATCGTGAAGTTCTTGGGCCATCCTAGTTCTCTCTTTAGAAGCCGTTAGCTCTTCCACTTCCAGTGTATATTGCTGAAGCTTTATATTTGCAAGCTGCAGCTTTTCATTTAACTGATTTACTTCTTCTTTTTCTATTCGAATTATTTTTACAGAGTATGCTATGCTAACTACAGCAAAATAACTTAATAGATTAAGACCTAAACTTGAAAGTCTATCCCAGTTGTTAGGTATTCCTATATCTAACATCAATAGTATTGAAAATAACAATGAATGCACCAAAAATAAAGTTTTTAACCTTATTCCTTTTAATTTTAAAAGTTCCACTAAAGGAAAAAATATGTAAACGTTAGTTCCAAATCCTCTTACAAAATATGTTAACACTGCAGCTCCACAAATGGTGAAGAGCAAGGAGAAATACATATAATTAGAATCTATATCCAATTTAGTACTTCTAATATAGTCATTTATCATTAGTATAATGCTAAAGACTAATAATAGTATCATAGCAACAATCTTATTATGATATAAAAAATAAGTACGAATAAATATAGACACTAATAAAAAATATTTAAAAACTAACAAGTACTTTCTAGACACAGACATTTTTATAACCTCTCTTTATTCCAGTCGTAGCTAAACCTCTTGACTTCTGGTAGAGTTTTGAATCCATCTGATTCAAGTTTCACTCTATAGTAAACATCCTTTTTTACATTATAGCATTGTACATATATTAGGCAATATATTACTTAAGTCATATATTATTTGATAACTAAGGTAACTACAAATATAGCAAGTTTTATATTAATATTTACTCATGAAGAATAAATCTAAAAAATGTTCATGAGGTGAAAGATATGAATAATTTACAACTAGCAAACTTATCCCAATTAGGTATGGTTATTTTAATATTAGGATATATTATCTATCAACAAATTGCATTAAGACCTGTTAAACCATCAAAGTATGTAGTTTTGCCTATAGTATTGTTTTACTTTACTCTAAAAGGAATAACTGGCTTAGGTGGGGATATATATAAAGAGACTGCTCCAATGATACTTCTTGCTTCAATAGGAATAATATCTGGATTGGCATCAGGCATGATAACTAAGATATTTACTGGAGAAGATGGACTACTATATCAGAGAGGAGGGGTAGCTGCAGTCATATTATTACTTTTTATGATTCCTATACGTTTTATATTAAGGCATTCAATAGTGTCACTTCCTGGAGGTGAAGTACTTCAGAATGCTGGTATCTCTTACCTTATTATGCTTTCTTCTCAACTTATTAGTAGAAGTTTAACTGTATTTGTAAGGTCTCCTCAGGTCTGGACTCTGTATTTGCAGCAGCGTAGTGATAAGAAAGCCCGTAAGAGGAATAGAAGGAATAGGAGAAATAAAGTTCTATAATTTAAATTATATATAGATTAAGGAGGTATTTTTTATGAGCGGAGTTACAATCGCTATCTATATTTGGAGCGCCTTTTGGATTTATTGGGTATTATTAGCAATAAACACTCGATCAAAAGTTAAAAAGGAGTCAAGTGGACAAAAAAGTACGCAGAGAGCTATTCATTTGACCTTTGTAGTAATAGCTTTTATTATTACATTTTTTCAATTTAGAAATATCTTTTTATGGAATGAAATAATACCCCATACTCCATCAGTTGAATACATTGGTGTAATAATTTTAGTATTATCACTTTTATTTGCTATATGGGCAAGGATAGTATTAGGCAGAAATTGGAGTGGAGCAATACAAAAGGTAGAGGGTCAAAGATTAGTTTGTAATGGTCCATATAAATATATTAGGAATCCAATTTATACAGGAATTGTTTGCGGTTTTTTAGGTACATTTATTACCTTTGGAACCATTGCTTCATTAGTAGGGTTTATTATTATTTTATTTGTTTACATTATTAAAATAAATAAGGAACAAAAATTTCTGATAGAAGAATTTGGTGAAGAATATAAAAAATACATTACTAAAAGTTGGGCTTTAATACCATTTGTATTCTAATTACCTAAGTTCTCCTCAAACTAGTTTCAAAAAATAATTAAAGGATAATACCTACCTTTCTTAATATAGAAAGGCAGGTATTATCCTTATGAATGAGGTATTGTTTTAATTAATATCTTGCTTATTCTTTTCCTATCACATTTTAATATTATAAATTCATAATCCTCATAATTAATTTTATCATTAACTTGTGGATATGACTTTAACTGTGAATATATCCATCCTCCTATGGTATCAATATTTTCCGATTCAATGTTAATTTTTAATAGTTCATTTATATCCTCAAGAACAAGTTTCCCATCTACAATGTAATTACCATCTTCATTTTTAGTAATCTCATCATACTCTTCATCAAACTCATCCTGAATTTCACCAACAATTTCTTCTAAAATATCCTCGATAGTTACTAAGCCTGCAGTTCCTCCATATTCGTCAATTATTATAGCCATTTGCACTCTTTCTTGCTTAAATATCTTTAACAATTTGCTTATTGAAAGGGACTCTGGAACAAACTTAAGCTCACGAATAATGCCTTCTATATTTTGATTATTACCCTCAATTTTCTGCTTATATAAATCCTTAATATGTATGAACCCAATAACATTATCCTTACTGTTTTTACATACTGGATATCTAGTTATCTGTTCATATAAGGCAAATGCTATAATCTCATCAAAAGAATCCTCTAAAAAAATACACGCCATATCAGTACGAGGTATCATTATTTCTTTTACGGTTTTCTCAGAAAAATCAAATATGTTATCTACAAAAGTTAATTCAGTTTTATCAATTAAACCGTGTTTATAGCTATCTTCAACTAACAGCTTTATTTCCTCGTCAGTATGAGCTGCTTCATGTTCATCAACTTGTGAAATTCCAAATATCTTTAGAACTAAATCAGTGCTATGATTAAAAGCCCACATTATTGGATAAGTCAATTTATAAAACATTATAAGCGGTAGTGCTGTATTCATTGCTATCTTTTCTGCACTTATAATCGCTAGTGATTTAGGTGCTAACTCCCCAAGCACAATATGAAAGGCTGTTATAATTGCAAATCCTAAAATAAAGGAAATTGAGTGTGTAACACCTTCTGGCAAATGAAATAATTTAAATATTGGAGCTAGCATATCTGAAACAGTAGGTTCTCCTATCCACCCCAGACCTAAGGATGCTAAAGTTATTCCTAGCTGACATGCAGATAAATATGAATTCAAATCATTAACAACCTTTAAAGTGTGTTTTGCAGTTCTATTTCCTTCAAGCACCAATGTTTCTATCCTAGACTTTCTCACTTTTACCATTGCAAACTCTGTGGCAACGAAAAACCCGTTCATAAATACAAGCAAAAATACAATGATAATGTTTATTAGAATAATCATATATTAATAGTTTCCCTCCAAGTTATTATATATCTTTTACTACT
The DNA here is from genome assembly GCF_030915445.1 of Clostridium sp. OS1-26. Lineage (GTDB taxonomy): Bacteria > Bacillota > Clostridia > Clostridiales > Clostridiaceae > Clostridium_AM. The sequence continues at coordinate 3,260,010 of NZ_CP133264.1, read as the reverse complement.
TAATATTAGCTTAAATAATATACTATTTTTTTATTTGTTCTATAATGCTGTGTTCTGTTAGTTCAGAAAGTTTTTGAATCCTTTCATTAACCAAACTTCTAAAACAATTAGGAAGATGATCTCTGTGTGCTCTGTGTATAGCAACACATTCAATACATTTTCCATGATACTTGCATGCCTTTTCGCATGAACAATGATCTTCTTTTTTCTCTATGCTTTCTCTCACTTCAGCCACAAATTCATCTTGAAGTTTATAACCAAGTGAACGTTCCCCCCTGTGAAACGCATCCATAGCTTCTTTTTCTTTTGGATTATTATCAATAATCATTCTATCTCCCCCATATAATATAAATTTCCATTCATAATCCTTCAATTTATTTTACAACATCTCTTTACTATTATCAAATAAGTAGTTATTTTATTATTTTCACTTTCAACAGTTGCTTCTTATTTTTATTATATTTATCATCAATCTAATAAATAGCAAGATAAAAACAAAAGAGCATTTCTGCTCTTAATATTACTATGCCATACTTTAGGGTTTCAAACTAGAAAATTGACTTACACAAAGGGCTATGTTTCCAAGGCTGAAGGTAGATTTAAAAACTTTGTGTCAGTCTTAGTGAAGTGTTTTAAACCAACCTTACATATCCTCATATATTGGTTCACCCTCAATAAAGATAGAAGCAAGACCAAGTTTTTCAAAATAAGCACACATTTTTTGACATGCAAATTTCTCAGTAGAGTAATGGGTGCCTCCTAAAACATTAATACCATTTTTTTGTTCCAGTTCATGAACCTCTGCAGAATATTCATTATTTGCTGAAATTCCTGTGATAAGAACATTAACTTTGTTTTCAATCATTTCAGAAACAATATCTGCATTATTGCCACCACCGGCTACAACAGCTACTCTTCCATTCTTTATATTGTTATCTCCATATAGATAGAGTCTTGTATCGTGGCCTACTACTTCTGAAAATTTATCATTCAATTCCTTCATATTTTTGCATTTAGTTTTTCCAATAACACCACATAAACCTCCATAATATTCAACAAAGGTTTTTTCAATTTCTATATCTAGCGCATCAGCCAAAGTTTTGCTTGTTGAATATTCACTAAAGTTATCTAGTGGTGTATGCAAATTATATATAGATATTCTATTCTCTCTAAACTTTTCTAATAATGCCCTATCCATTTGATAAAATGCTTTTGGTGACCTTTTAATATCCCAAATAGAAGGGTGATGTACAAATAACATGGCATCCGTTACGCCATCATCAATAATCTTCTGCATAATTTTTTCAGTTGGAAACACAGTTGAGTAGACTTTATTAATTTCATTTGCAAAATCACATACCAAACCCATACTTCTTTCTTTAAAATTGACTGAAATATAATCATCTAATTCACCCATGTGTCTTGCCCAATCATCTTCTAATCCTTTTAGGATAAAATCTCTTTCTAAGCAACTATACAACTCAATAGACTTCATATAACTTCCCCCCATCATACAGTTTGTCTATATTTATTATAGAACATTAATTTTGCATTAAATTCCTTTGTCCTTTAATACAATATTGCTACTGCTCATACTAAAATATAGACCTTACTTTGTAATATCTTACGATTGCAAAGTAATTACTGGTAATTATATCATATAATTCAAATCAATTCATTATAAGATTTACAATAAAAAGAACTCCACATTTATCTTGAAATGTTTTCTATTGCGGATGTCATTTCATCATTCCTCATGAAAATAATAGCTTTTTGAGGACATGCCTCACAGCATGAAGGTAGAAGTTCAAGTTCCAATCTTTCAATGCATCCAGTACATTTTTGCATTTTATGATTAGAATCAAAGGATATAGCGTTGTATTGACAAACTGAAGCACACACTTTGCAGCCAACACATAAGCTATTGTCATAATCAGTAAGTCCATTTTCTTTATTTTTGTATATACATCCTCTAGGGCATATATCTGCACATGGAGCATCTTCGCAATGCATACATGCTGCAGATATAAATTCAACTTTTGTAATGCCATTTCTTATCCATTCTTTAGTAATTATCTGCCTTAGAGGTTTATGAAATTTCAAATCTATATCTTTATAATCCATACAGGCAATAGCACATGCTCCACATCCTGTACATTTTTCACTATCAAAATCTACTATAAAGCTCATATTAAAATACCTTCTTTCTTATTGTACAGCGTACACTACGATATCCTGGAAAGCCTGAATAAGGATCAAGATGATCCCCTTCGATTATGGCATTTACATCTGCTTCGCTATATCCATGATACATATTTACTACTCCTTCAAGTACACTTTGGGTCAAATTAGCTTTAACATCAATTGAGCCCTTTGTAGTAATAATCTCTATAATATCATCCTGATTAATATTAAGTTTTTTTCCGTCATAAAAATTTATATCTGCTGTCGGTTCAGGTCTTAAAGCTCTTGTCCAGCTTATATTATGAAGCCTTGAATGAAATGCACCTGGTATTCTTGCGCCTGCAGTAAGGATAAAAGGATACTGTACCTCATCTACATCATCAAGAGATGCAGTATAAATAGGCAGCGGTTCCAGATTCCACTTGGAATACTTTTCTATAATACTGGATTTAAGTTCATATTTTTTGCTAGGAGTATCATACCCATCTTTCGTATTTTCACCTACCATATAAGGTTTAAATCCAGGAATTTTTACAGGACCATCAGAATTTTTTAAATCTTCAAGACTAATATCCAAATCACTTATCAAATATCTACAGCAATTTTCATACCCAGATTTTAAAAGCTCATCATCTAAATTCATTACTTTTGCAAGCTCACAAATAATATCTACATCTGATTTTGATTCATATAGAGGTTCTATGATAGTTTTTGTGAAAGCAACTTCCGAACCATAGCTTATAAGCTGACTTCTCTCAAAGGATGAACATGCAGGCAGTACAATATCCGCATATTTAGCCGTATCTGTCATAAACAAATCCGTATCAACAAAAAAATCTACAACCTCTAATGCTTTAAAAAGAGAATTATTATCAGGAAACATACGCACATTCATACCAAGAGCAAATACTGCTTTAATGGGATATGGCTTCTGTTCTAAAATATGCCTTGAAAGATCCATTGCCTGAAATTCATCTACTAATTCGGACCAAAGTGGAAATTTATCAGAACCTATTTTAGAAAGTGAATTTTTAGGTCTCACTTCATTTATAAACTTTTCATCTAAAAGTGCTGGTCCTAATTTATCTGGATTTGAATACTTAAGAGGAATTTGTCCTCCCCTATGATCATAATTCCCTGTAATTGCACTTATTGACATAATTGCACGCAAATTTTGCATGCCATTGCGATGATGAAAAATACCTGTAAAACCTTCATTTATAGCAATGCATTTATTTGCTGCAATCATTTCGGCAGCTTTTATTATATCTTTTTCAGAAATGCCTGTAATGCTAGACACATTTTTAATATCAAACTGTTCCACATAGGCTGCATATTCCTCAAAGCCATGGATATGCTTTTTTATAAAATCCCTATCAATTTTATCTTCATGTATAAGAAAACGTGCAAATCCATGTGCCAACGCACCATCAGTTCCTGGCTTAGGCCTAAGGTGTATGTCTGCCAGTTTCTGTGATGTTGGAGTTATTCTAGGGTCTATTATGATAACCTTCAACCCATTTTTCTTAAACTTTTCAATATTTAAACTAACTGCGTTTGAAGAATAGTAAGGATTATATGCCCAAGCTATAAATAAATCTGCATTAGCAATATCAGGTCTTGTAAGCACCCCTCCAGCAATTCTGCTTGCCATAAAAAAAGATTGAAAGCACGAACTAGACTCGGTTCCATAATTTAAAGTACCAAAAGAATGAACAAATCTATGGAAGATAGTACGATACCATTTTTGATAACCGGTGAAGAAAGCTACCGAATCTGCTCCAAATTTCTTTTTATATCCGTTGAGTTTTTTTTCTATTTCCTTATAAGCCTCTTCCCAAGTAATAGCTTCAAACTTACCTTCACCTTTTTTGCCAATTCTTTTCAACGGAGTCTTTATCCTATCTTCTTTATAAATATATTCCCTGTTTGCAAAACCTTTTGTGCAAAGATACCCATTTCCTGCAATATGACCCTTGGTACCTTCAACCTTTATGACTTTACCATCTTTTATATATGCATCAGTGCCACATCCAGCAGAACATATATCACAGATGGTATGCTTTATTTCTATTCCAGTTTCTTCACCTGCTATTTTAGCTCTTAAAAGAGTATTGCCATCTCCCATATTATATCTCTCCTCTATTTTTTAAGGCTTCTTCAATTCTATTAAGTGCCTTTTCAAGCACTGCACGACGACAGCCAAAATTAAACCTTACAAATCCCTCTTTACCAAATTGACCTCCATCTGAAAATACAACCTTAGCATTGTCGTAGAAGAACTGATAGGGATTTTCTATCCCAAGTGGACGAAAATCTAACCAAATTAGATAAGTTCCTTCAACATGGGTATAAAATATCTTAGGAAATCGTCTTTTAAGTTCATTTTCAAGATAATCACGATTGTCTCTCAAATATTTTATTAAAGCTTGTTTCCATTCTCCTGACTTACCATAGGCTGCAGCGCAAGCTTCATAACTTAATGTACCGGGATGAGCTATGGCATAGCCTGCAGACTCAAAGCGTTTTCTTAGTTCAGGGTTGGGAATAATAGCAAATGCAATAGGTATACCTGGTATATTATAAGTTTTTCCTGGGCTCATGAAAGTAATTGACCTTTCAAGGGCAATATCTCCAGTTGTCACAATAGGTGTATGCCTTCCTTCTAAAATCAATTCACAATGAATTTCATCGGATACAAGAATTAAATCATGCTTATTGCAAAATTCTACCACCTTTAGAAGCTCTTCCTTTGTATATACTCTTCCCACAGGGTTGTGAGGATTGCAAAGTAAGAATATCTTGGTTTTATCAGTAACTTTATTTTCTAAATCATCAAAATCAATTTCATAACGACCGTTAATAATCTTAAGAGAAGAATCTATGCGATTCTTACCTGCTTTTTTAGGAGCGGAAAGTAACATTGAATAATTAGGGATAGTAGTTATTACATCTCCTTCAATCATTGCACTGGCAACTCCCAGTGCTGGGACAATTCCAGGAAGCCATAAAATCCATGACTTCTTTATATCAAAGTTGTATTCTTGTTTAAACCATGCCAGAATAATGTCATATAGTTCTTCACTAGGTTTTGAATATCCGAAAATTCCATGTGATACTCTTTTTTCAACAGCTTCAATAATAGCAGGTGAAGAAGCAAAATCCATATCTGCTATAAAAAGAGGAATATACTCAGAAGAAAATGTGTCCCATTTAATACTGTTAGTTTCTGTTCTTTTTATTTCATAATCAAAATCAAATTTCATATTATTCACCTCTTAAATGTTATATACAAAAGATTTACTGAATCTGGATAAAAACTGCTTAGTTCTTTCATTTTTAGTATGCAAAAAAACTTCATCAGGTGTACCTTGCTCTACAATAGCACCGTTATCAAAGAAAACTACTTTATCCGCTATTTCACGAACAAAACTCATCTCATGAGAAACTATAATCATAGTACGTCCTTCCTTTGCAGCTTCTTTAATAACCTCAAGTACCTCCCCCACCATTTCTGGGTCCAATGCAGAGGTTGGCTCATCAAAAAGTATTACCTTGGGATTTAGTGCAAGAGCACGAGCAATACTTACCCTTTGCTGCTGACCTCCAGAAAGTTGTCTTGGATAATAATCCATACGATCACCTAACCCTACTTTTTTCAAAAAATTCTGTGCAGTTTCATAAGCTTTTTCTTTACTTATTTTCTGTACTGTAACAAGGCCTTCCATTACATTTTCCATGGATGTTTTTTGCTTAAATAAATTAAATTGTTGAAACACCATAGCGGTGTTTCGGCGGAGATATAGTATATCTTTTTTCTTAGGATTTTCAACATTCATAGAAAAATCGTCCACCTGAATATGTCCTTTATTAGGTTTTTCTAAAAAATCTATACATCTTAACAGAGTTGATTTACCTGAACCTGAAGGTCCTATAATCCCTACAACTTCACCATCCTTAATGGTTAAATCTATTCCTTTTAATACTTGATCACTACCGAATTGCTTCTGCAGTCCTCTTATTTGTATCATCAACTACACCCCTTTCGTTGGCTTTTAAGCGTTTTTCTAAAAATGATATTAAGCGCTCTATAATTATAGTAATTATCCAGTAAATTATAGCTAGTGAAATATACATTTCAAAATATCTTAAAGTACGTGCACCCATAATCTGCCCTTGAGCAGTCATTTCAACAACAGCGCATACGAATGCAAGAGATGTGCCTTTGATTGTACTTATAAAAGAATTCCCAATAGTAGGCAATGCAACAATAAGAGCCTCTGGAAGAATTATACGATATAACGCCTGAAAATTTGTCATTCCTATAGAATGGGCAGCTTCTATCTGCCCTTTATCTACTGATTCAATTGCAGCACGTATGCTTTCAGAGCTGTATGCACCTTCATTCAACGAGAAAGCCAAAAGCACAAAAAGTATTGGTGGTATACTATTTGTATTGTAATGTGTACCATTATAATAGTTTATATATTGCAGAAACATTGGAATTCCATAAAATGAAAGATATAATTGTACAACAATAGGTGTACCTCTCATAAAAGATACATAAAATGCTGAAATTTGACTCAGCACAGGTATCTTTTTTATCTTTATTAATGCTGTTATAAGTCCTATCAGCAAGCTAAAAATCATTGACAGGCCTGCAATCTTTAATGTAATTGGCAAATATTTAATAAGTTCTGGAATTTCCATAAACACAAGTTTAAAATCAAAAAGCTTTGGCATAACTACGCCTCCATTTTAAATAAATTATAAAAATTTTCTCTCATTAAGTCGTAATACAAAGTATGTCTCCAGTGGAAGTGTTTTAGTAAACAAAAAACTATCTTCCTGTATAATCGCTGCCAAAGTACTTAATGGAAAGTTCCTTAAGTTTGCCATTTTTAATAAGAGTCTTGATAGCATTATCAAAATCATCTCTTATTTTAGGACCATCTCCTGTCTTGCTAAACACAAAATATGCTGCAGGATCTTGTATTTTTATCATTTGCTCCTTTGGAAGCTCTACATAATCTAAGTCAATTTTATAAGTATCTTTAATGTTTTGAAGCATTACCTTTTCAGCAAAAGTAAAATCTGAAGCTCCTGAATTTATATCTTGATAAGTTTTTGAATCATCTTGATTTGTATAATTCACCACAATTTTATTGTTTGGGTGATCTTTATTAAACTGTTCAATGAACAGCTGTGAAAATCCTCCTGGATTTACAGATATTTTTTTACCTCCAAGATCCTCTAAAGATTTAATATCAGTTCTTCCTTTTTTCGTGATTATCAAAGTCTGATTCATATAATAATATTCATTTCCAAATAAATACTTCTGTTCTCTTTCAGGCTTTTTAGTAATGTTATTTGCTCCAACCTGATATCTTCCTGAATCAATTCCTGCAAAAATGCTTGGGAATTGTGTTTTTTCGAACTGAATATCATATTGAGGCAAAAGACCTGCTATTTCCTTTACTACAGCGATATCATACCCATCCAATTCATTTTTTTCATTAACCCATACATAAGGTTTAGGTGATCCACTTGTAGCAACAAGTACTTTTTTTACTTCTTTACTATTACTTGTTGAAGTGTTTTTTGAATCATTGCCTTTAGCGCATCCTACAATAAGTAAAGCTGCTACAATTGTGGCTGTAAAAATTTTTAATACTCTGGATTTAATTTTCATTATTTAACATCTCCTTTAATATATAAATTAAATTTTTATTATAAACAGGATTCTTGGCTTCAGGTGGAGTTTTAAACTCCATCTGAAGCTTAGAAGCCGTTATCCAGGGTCGTAGCGCCACTTATCCCCAACTTTAAGAAAAGCAGAGAACCCAAATCTTAAGTAGATATCCCAAATCTGTGATTTGGTGATAGTCACTTACACAGAGTGCTGATTTGGTGTGAATCGCTTTCACAGAGTGCGTTGGGGTGTTAGTGGCGATAAACATCGGATAAAATAAAAAATGCTGCTTTCTGATAAGAAAAACAGCATTTTAATGACAAACTACCTTTCCTTATCTTTCAGAAATACTCTGCTGGAATTAACACCATACATCTAATGAAAAATGCTGGTTGTCGGGTTTCATAGGGCCAGTCCCTCCACCGCTCTTGATAAGAATATGACTTATTAAATTTTTTAGTTTAATATGATTATCTTTTTCCTACTATTCATATATGTTATGTAGTAATAGAATTATACCAGTAATACCTAATGCTGTCAATATACAAATTAAAAAGCTCTGGATTTACTCCAGAGCCTTCTGTTATCTATCAATGAGAATATGTTTGAACCAGAAAAAATTTTTATTCATTATTGCTCTCTGATTTTTGATTAATCCACTCTTCCCTTAAAATTGAATAGACTACATCATCTACCCATTCATTATCAAACCAAAAGCTCTTTTTAAAATGTGCCTCTTTTCTCATTTGAATTCTTTCAAGTAATGCTATAGATTTTGTATTTCTAGGGTCAACTGAAGCAATTATTCTATGTTTTTTTAAATTGCTAAATAAGTAATTTATTACACCTGTAATAGCTTCAGTAGCATATCCTTTGCATTGATGATCTAAAGATAGTGTAAATCCTATTTCTACCTGCAAATTATCTGAGTCTATAAAATGAATCCCTATGTCCCCTATTAACTCATCAGTTTCCTTAAGCAAAATTCCAAGTTGATACCAAGTATCCGGTATATTAGGGGTTTTAGCAGTTTTTTCACAAATAAATTCTTTTACTTCTTTGAGGGTTTCTGGTCTCCAGCCTTGAAATTTATATATTTGTGGATTTGAACGGTATTTAAACATTGACTCTGCATCAGAAATTCTAATCCCCCTTAATGCTAATCTTTCTGTTGAAATATTCATTTCATTTGAGTTCATTATTTTTACCTCCGAATGTATATCTTAGTTAACGAATAATGTAATTATACAACCTTTATCAATACAAATAAATGTACTAATCCAAATAAAACTGCGGCTATTGTTACTTTATTTTGATTGATACGTTTTTACCTTAATTGAGACACTTTTATCTTGATTAGCACAAAATATATTATTTTACAAATTCTACTTCTCCTATGGATGCTATAACTAATTTAAATTTACTAACATTCTCATAAGAACTTAAAGGAAAGTTTGTAGATATTATTATCTTATTATTCTTTAAATCACTACTATAACTATTTGATAGATATTCTTTTCCTTCTTCATCTACTAACTTCATATTCTTCCCAGTAAATGTATCATCTTTATATTTTTCATCTACCGCAAAAGTTACATTAAATGATGTTGGGCTTGACTTAGCTGATATTATTTCAATTCCAGATGTATTGCTTTTTACTTTGTATTCAACAGAATTAGCTGTATCCGATTTTCCTCCACTAAGCTTTAAATCCCATCTTCCATCAATAATTTTTAAATTTTCAGAGCTCTTATAAAATATTTTAACAGCTTCTACTTCTATTACTGCATTTTCTAACTTAGGTATCGAACCGTTACTAGATTCAATGATCACATCATACTGAACTTCATTATTTGTTAAGTTTAATTCAGAATTTTTATCAGTGAATGAAGACATATATTGATTTTTCCCTTTTAGCGGTTTTGTATCTGGAATAATTTCTGCTATATAATCACCATTTCCATTTTTTACTCTATAATCTAATGAAATTCTATCTACTTTCCCTTTTAATATTTTTGAATCATCAAATTTTAACTTAAAGGATAAGCCCATTTTATTTGAATCTGCAAAATAACTATCTAATGTAACCTTTACACCTTTATTAAGAACGGAACTACTATTTTCATTAATAAATCCCTTGTTTACTGCTCGTTCCACACCTTTATCACTAAAATCAAAAAATGATTTTATATCCGCTCTTACAGATTCATTAGTAGCCATAGCTCCTAAAATAATAACACAACAAATTGCTACTGCTATTTTCCAGCCTGCTTTATTTTTCTTTTTTGATAGAGTTCGTATCCTATCATAAGTAGTATCTAAAGATATTCTAACTACGCTAGGTAATTCTTTTTCTTCATTTAAAACTTTAATTAATTGCTTTTCAAAATTATTTTCCATATTCAACAACTCCCTCACTCTTAAAATAATTTTCTCTTAATATAGACTTTGCTCTAGAGAGTCTCGATTTAATAGTTCCTTCTGGTTCTTTTGTAAATTCACTTATTTCTTTTGTACTAAATCCTGCAATATAATATAAAATCATGGCTAATTTATAATCTTTATTCAAGCTGTTCAGTGCATCTTCTAATTCAATTTTTATAAAATCATTGTCATTATGTTTTTGTGGCAATATTTCATTTACTAATATTACTTTCTTATTCTTATTTAGTATGCTATTGCATTCATTGATTAAAATTCTGCATATCCATGTATTAAAATATTCTTCATTTTTGAGTGCATGTATTTTTTCATAACCAATCATTACTGTTTCCTGTAAAGCATCAGCAATATCTTCATCATTAGTTAATATTCTGCTAGCCACTTTATATAACACTTGTTCATATTGTTTAATAAGATTAATAAAAGCTTCTCCATCCCCTTTTTTAGCCTTCCTCACTAGAATTTTAATTTCCATATATCTTCCACCTTTATTTTTAACATTTCAATATACGTATATTGTTCTTTCATAATATTAGATAAGAAAATTGTGCCATTAGTTGCATGATTTTAAATTTATTAGATATTTCTTCATATAATTAATTAGAATATCACGCTTAATTATTATTTTAATAGAAAGTATTTCAATCATAAACAAAATAAAAAAGAATCTCCATTATCTGAAGACTCTTTTCCACTTTATATATTTGCTGAATCATTTATTCGTATTTTCAATCAACATTTCTCTCTCCCAACTGTATTGCTTTACAGTTTTACTGCCTTAGTAGCAAAATATTTTGCACTATATTGACATATTTTATCACTATCCACATCTTCATAAAAATCGGCAATTAGAAATCCAGCCTTTGTCTGCCCACCTATTAAGTCCTCTAATGTATGACTATACTCGATAGCATTCTTATCTCTTATAAAATCTTCTATTCCCTTTTCATCAAGCTCATCAAAAGAATTAAAGGGCAGCTTATTTGTCACCTCGAAAATGCCATTATCCCACTTTTCACCATTAAACAGATAAATAAACGGGTTAGTTGTGCCAAAAAGAAATAGTCCGTCTTTTTTTAACACTCGATAACTCTCCCTAAATACAGGCAAAACATCAGGAATATATGTAACTGATACCGGGCAGTATATCATGTCAAAACTATCATTGTTAAACTGTGATAGGTCACACATATCTCCATGAACAGTTACTAAATCAAGATTATCACGTCTTGCAACAAATTCATCTTGCTTTAATTGATTCAATGAAATATCAAGAACAGTTACATTTGCACCAGTAGCTGCTAAAATTGGTGCCTGCTGGCCTCCACCACAAGCAAGTCAGAGAATTTTAAGTCCCTCCATTTTTTGAGGAAACCACTCTCTTGGAACGTTTTTAATAGATGTTAGTTTAATACCAAACACCCCATTCCGTGCTTTTTCTATCTCTTCGCCTGTTACGGGAATTGTCCAGCACACACTATCCTTTACACGCTTATCCCAAGCAATTTCGTTTTGTTCAATCACTTTTCTTTTATCCATTATTGTACCTCTCATTTAGTTAGTGTTTTGATTTGCTAAAGTCTATATCATCCTATTCTCTAAAGGATTTTAATATTAATGTACCATAACTATTGAATTGTTGTCCAAATATGTAACACTTTTCATAACTATAAAGGTTATACAATACATGGTATAATATTAATTAAGAATCAGTCATAAGACATTATAAAAAGTAACATTTACAAATTGGAGGTATAGACATGGAAATTACAAAGTATTATGATGTTAAAATTACAATTTTAAAGAAATTAAAGGTTGAGGATATTCATGAAGATTACGCCAAAAGTAATATTCCTGTAGTTTGTGCAAAGGGACAAGAAGGCGATGAATACATATCAAAAAACTGCGAGATGCCAAATAAATTCTGTGTTGGCGCTTGGGAAGGATTGAAAAGCAAAGTTTCTCTTTTAGCGTCAGGCGGTAATAGTCCTTATGTAAACCAAGATGGAATAGCAATACATTCATGTAACGACGGACTTCACCCAGTTATCTACAAATTAGAAAGGATAGAAGCTTAATTTTAAATAATTAATTCACACTTTTATCCAGCTACGTATCTAGTTCTTTTAGACACAAAAATACACCTCTTAAGGTAGACAGATTTTTGTTTTTAATCTGTCTACCCTAAGGGGTGAATATTATTCTGAATAATAAGGTATTTTAAAAGATTACTCGGTTTTAAAGGTTGTGACACTTAAAGATAGCATTGTTTGATTATACTAATACCCATAAGAATCTATTAACCAAGGTGAATTTTTGTCTTTTCTAGTTAAAATATAATTATATTCATAACTTCCACTATCATTTGGACCTATTCCTTCTTTTTTATATTTAACTTCAAAATCTACTTTAAATATAATTACATTTTCTAATTCCGATTTTTCTTTTTCTAAATCTATTATCTGACCCTTTTTTCTACCGCGTATGTAGATTTCCTTATTTGTTTGATTAGTGTCCTCAATTATATTGTTGACTTTAATATATTCTAAGTTATCAAACCCCAATGATGATTTTGAGGAATGATTTTTTTCAGTTGTTAATGAATTCATACCTTCCAAATTCTGTTGATTATAGTATTTAAAATATTCTTCTATAACATCCTTAGGTTTTAAGAAAGCTGTTTCAACACTTTTATCTTTTGGATTTTGGGTTGTACATCCTGTTAAAATCATTAATAGGCATAAAATTGTTAATACAACTTTCTTATTAATAATAAACACTCTTTCCAAATATCTATTTATAATTGTGTTATTGTCAATAATCACTTTTTTCCTCCCCAGAATATGAACATTTATTCCCAAACCTGAGAATCCTTCAATGCAACTTCTATTAATTTAATCATTGCTAATGATAGTCTTTTGTTTTTATGGTATACAAGCTGAGTTTTAAACTTATTCATTGATGCACTTACCTCCACTATCTTAAGACTTCCTTCACTCAGCTCATTTCTAACAGCATACAATGGCAAAAGTGAAATTCCTAAACCATTTATTACGCACTTCTTGATAGCTTCTATACTTGAAAACTCCAAAGGGTTTGAATATCTTACTTTCTTCTGCTTTAAGTAATTTTCAAAAGCTATTCTAAAACTACAGCCTTTTTCACTAAATATAATACTCTCCTTTATTGTTTTGCTTTCTATGTCTGTTGTTAAAAACCTTAAATCTTCTTCTTTTTCAGCTATAATTACCATGCTCTCATTTTTTAGATTTTTAACAATCAAATCTGTATCTGTAATTTCAGGTTCAATAGTAAAGATTATATCCAACTCTCCATTATGCAGTTTGCTTCTTAAATCACTACAAATTGAGTTTTTTAAAATAATATTTACATTAGAAAAACTTTTTTTATATTCCTTTAAGATTTTCCCTAAACGGTATATAGATAAAGATTCACCAGCTCCAATGATTAAATCTCCAGATACCTCATTTTGTTCTGAGGTTATGTTTTTAATTTCTCTATAAATCTCCAACATTTGTCTAGCGTATGGAGTTAAGGACTTGCCAACATTGGTCAAAACAACCTTTTTACCTAAACGGTCAAATAAGGCTTCTCCTAATTCATTCTCTAAAATTTGAATATGGGAAGTAATAGTTGACTGCGCATATACTAAATGTTCTGCTGCCTTTGTAAATCCACCAAGCTCAACTATAGTAATAAATGTTTTTAAATGTCTAATCTCCACTATTTTCATCCCTTTACTTTTTTATGAATAGTATAATGATATCATATATTTCGATGGTTTACTTCATTTATTTCAATTTTACTGATGATATAAGTTGAGTTATACTTAAGAAAATCCAACAAAATATTGAGGGGAGCTTGTTTAATTATGAAAAAAGTATTATTACTTCTTGCTAATGGTTTTGAAGCTGTAGAGGCTAGTGTTTTCACAGATGTTATCGGATGGAACAAATTAGAGGGCGATACTACTACAGATCTGGTTACTGCTGGAATGCGAGAAAAACTAAAATGTACCTGGAACTTTACAGTAATTCCAGAAATACTTATAAGCGAAGTCAATGTCGATGAATTTGAAGCACTTGCAATTCCAGGTGGTTTTGAAGAAGCAGGTTTTTATGAGGATGCCTATAGTGAAGAGTTTCTAAATGTGATAAGAGAGTTTGATAGAGCTGGAAAGATAATATGCTCTATTTGTGTCGGTGCACTGCCTATTGGAAAAAGCGGGGTATTAGCTGGAAGAAATGCCACAACCTATAATTTATTGAAGGGTAAAAGACAAATACAACTATCAGAGTTTGGTGCAAATGTTCTTAGCGATGAGCCTATTGTTGTAGATAAAAATATAATCACCTCCTATAATCCTTCTACTGCTTTCGATGTTGCTTTCAAACTCCTAGAATTGCTTACTTCCAAAGAAAACTGCAATGATGTTAAAAAACTAATGGGATTCGAAACATAATCGTAAAATCTATGTAAATAAAATGAAAAACCCTTGAAAAATCAAGGGTTTCAAGATAAAGTAGTCAACGCATATATGCCCTTTATAATTTATTTGGGCAGATAGAAAGTAATCAAATGGATTGTGTTTACACTACTCACTTTTCAACACATCTATAATATTTTCTTTTTTCACCTTTGCACTGGAGTAAAGCATTGCTACTCCCACTATTATGAATACAGCAGCTACAGCTAATAATATACTTACCCATGGAAGAGTGAATTCAAAGCTGAATTTCTCCATAAGAGTTCGGTGGATCAAGTACATTATGGCAATACTTATCGGAAGACCGTATAACAGTGCTTTAATACCATAGAATATACTTTCATAATTTATCATCTTGTTAAAGCTTTCTGGTGTCATTCCGATAGACTTTAGCATTGCAAATTCCCTTTTTCTAAGAGCAACACTGGTAGATATAGTGTTAAGTATATTGGCAACACAAATAGTTGTAATTAGAGCTATAAATCCATAGGCAAAGACTGACATCAATACAATTGTTTGATTATCTTTTTGTCTGTTCATAAATACATTTTGAACATGACCTATAATTCCTTCACCAGCGTTTCTAATTGTTTCAATGCCTGCCTGAAGTGCCATAGGGTCATTGCTTTTTATAAACAAACTTGTATTTAGATCTTTGATTGTATTTTTGTGGTCATTTACTATTTTATCGAATACTTCTTTAGATACTACTATATTAAAACTTGGGTTTTTCCCCTCTGATAAAACACCAACAGGCAATTTATCCGTAACTGAAGTTATTTCTACTGGAACTAGAGGTACATCATTCTCTGGTTCCCAATTATGATACATTAAATCTAGTTTCTGTCCCTTATTTATTTTTACTGCTTTTGCCTCAACATATTTTTTTGATTGCATATCCTTGTATTTAGTTGTATCAATAACTATTGCTGAAGGTTTTGTTGTGTCCTTCAATGAGTTAAAATCCACACCAACTTCTTTTGCATAAGATTTTAAAGCTTCATCATTCAGAGCATTTACACTAACATCATATGGATATGCTCCATTTTTCATTGTACTCTCATCTTTACCCTTTAAATAGTCCGCCATAAACTCTTTATTAATCCACACTCGCGCATCAAAAGTGTCTATTTCATTACACTCTGTTATATTCCCCAGTGAGTTTATTTTTTTAATTGTGTTATCCTTTGCTTCTAAGTTGTCCCCTCTAAGTAAGTTGTCCCCTCTAAGTAATACATTTATATCAAAATTCATTCCTTTTTGGCTAAGCACTGTGGACTTCTTCAAGTCGGAAGTAAAGAAAGACACACTTAAAAATAATATCATGCTGATAACTAAAGAAAATACTGTTGCCTTATATCTGCCCTTGTTTCTTTTTAGATTCTTAAGACCTATAGTCCCTTCAACTCCGAATATCTTTTCTGTAAGTTTTGAAACTTTTACTTCCTTGCCTGTTAGCTTAATATCTGATGTTTGACGAATAGCGTCAATAGCTGATATCCTTGATGCTTTTCTTGCAGGAACATAGGTTGAGATTAAAATAGTAATAGCAGAAATCACAATTGCAATTATAATAATTAAAGGCGATATAACTACTCTAAAACTTTCAGTAACGCCCAAGGCTCCATTTATCATATAATTTATACATAAAAAGGTAAGATTCATCCCTAAAAATCCACAAATAATTCCAATAGGAATACTTATTATTCCAATAACAGCTCCTTCAAAGAATACAGAATCCCTTTTTTGCTTTCTAGTAGCTCCTACACTTGATAGCATACCTAAATGTCTTGAACGCTCGGATACAGAAATAGCAAAAGCATTATATATAAGCGAAACAGATCCAACCATAATAATTATCATCATAATAGCTGCTAAAGTAAGAATCATACTATACAAAGTGTCATCCTTGACAACGCCATAGTATCTTAATAGATTATCATTAAACTCTACTGTTCCTATTTTATTTTGGGCAGCTATACTTTTGGCGTGATCAAATAATCCCCTATTAATATCTTTTAATATAATAGAGGCATTTGCCCTTTCCTTTGAGGTAATAGTATTTTCATCTACATAGGATAGCACTGTATATCCAGGTGCCCATGTAGGTTCAAACTTAGGACGTTTTATTATACCTACAATCTTATAAGTTTTTGTATTTTCCTTTGTCAAGAACTCTTCAACAGCACCCTTGCCTTTCTGCAGCTCAGCATATTGTGTCAAAGCTTTGTTTTTATCGTCACCAACTTTTGAATACCTCTTACCGATGTCAACAGTTAGAACATCTCCTATTTTATAGTTAACTTTAGCATTATTTATAATGGCCTCTGAAATTACAACTTCATTTGAAGTTTGTGGAACTCTTCCCTTTACTAATTCAATAGGGAATTTTTCAAAACCTTCTTTATTATACTCTCGAATAAACATATAAGGTTTACCTGAATTTTGACTCCCATTTAGAAGCGCACAGCCTATGTCCCTACTTAAAATGATTTGTTTTGTTTCTTTATCATTTTTTATAGCCTGAAGTTGAGTATTATTAACATCTTTATAGATGACATGCCATTCTCCTTCATCGGATATACTTTGTCTTTGCTTTAAATCCATAAAGGAAATTCCAAGGGTAGCCACTCCAGTTATCATTGCAGCTGAAATTATTACGCCTATTATAGTTATAAGAGTTCTTTTCTTATTCAATTTCATATGTCTTAAGGTTAACTTGTTTATTATATTCATGGACGGATCACCTCGTCCTTCTTAACTTCACCATCCTCTATAGCTATGATTCTATCTGCCTGTAATGCAATGCGCTCATCATGAGTTATTATTATAAGAGTTTGTTTAAATGTCTTATTAAACATTTTTAACAGTTCAATTATTTCACTGCTATTTTTGCTGTCTAAATTTCCAGTAGGTTCGTCTGCCAGCATTATAGCGGGATTGCTTATAATAGCTCTTCCTATAGAAACTCTCTGTTGTTGTCCACCTGAAAGCTGATTAGGCAAATGGTTTAATCTTTTTTCTAAATTAAGTATTTTTATAATCTCATCAAGCTGCTTTTTATCCACTTTATGCCCGTCGAGCAGTAATGGAAGGGTAATATTTTCTTCCACATTAAGTACTGGAATAAGGTTATAAAATTGATATATAAGGCCTATCTGTCTGCGTCTGAATATGGCCAGTTGTGTTTCATCCAAATTATAGATATCAGTATTATCTACTAAAACCCTACCGCTGGTTGGTCTATCTACACCACCAAGCATATGGAGTAAGGTTGACTTTCCAGATCCTGATGGTCCAATAATTGCAACAAATTCTCCTTTTTCTACAGAAAACGATACATCATTAAGTGCCTTTACTGCAGTGTCTCCACTTCCATAGACCTTAGACAAATGCTCTATTCTTAATATTTCCACTGTAAAACCTCCAAGTCTTTTATTATGGCTTTAGTATATATAATTCAGATGACTTTATGGTGACTTCATTATTACAATTTAGTCACCTATAAATGCATAGGCCTAAATGCTTTCTCATTGCAAGAAATATATATAGGACTATAATACCTTACACCGTTACCTTATAAAATTTAATATTAAAACATGTCCCTTCATTCTTTCTACTTGTTACGCTTATATCCCCATTTTGACTTGTTATAATACTTTTAGCCATTGCAAGACCTATCCCAACACTTTCTTCACTTGTATTTTTACCCTTATAAAATCGTTTAAAAATATATGGTAAATCTTCTTTTTCTATTCCACTTCCGTTATCTGAGATTTTTATTTCTGTAAATAAAGGGTTTTCATCAAAGAAAACCGAAATTGCTCCACCTTCTTGAGTATGTTCTACACAATTTTTTATTATGTTGATTAAAGCCTCAGTAGTCCAGTTTAAATCTCCAATAAAGCTTACATTGCTATCGCCTTTTATGATTAATGTTTGTTCCTTAATTTCTACTGGAATAAGAAGAGGCTTAGTCGCTTTTTCAATGAGTTTTGATACAGCTACTTTGTCCCTTTTAAAACTCACCGTTCCAGCATCTATTTTAGATAGCTTTAGCAAAGAAGTTAAAAGCCACTGCATACGATCAAGCTGCATTTCAATATTCTTAGTAAATTCAATTCTTTTTTCCGCCTTTAAATTATTATCGCTTAGTAAATCCGCCATAACCATCATAGATGTAAGCGGTGTCTTTAGCTGATGAGATATGTCAGAAATAGCCTCTGCAAGCTGCATTTTCTCTTTTTTAAGAAGTTCTCCTTGTTTTGAAAGCATGAGAGTTACCTTGTAAATTTCATTTTTAAGTATACTTAACTCTCCCTCTGCGTTATCTCTAATATCCAAGGAATATTCTCCATTACTAATACGCCTTAAATAACCCGAGAGCTTTTCAATCTCTCCATACTCTCGCTTTATGAATAAAAAACTACCGCCAATTAAGAGGGAAAAAGCAGCAAGGGATACGATTCCCGCAAGAATATTAATCAGAAAAATGCAAACTATTGCTGCTATAGATATACTAAAAGCAGTAATAAAAAATATTCTCACTTCTCTATTTCTTAGCATACTAATCACCAACCTTATATCCCATACCCCTAACAGTCTTTATAATTGTAGGTTTTTGTGGGTCATCTTCTAATTTTTCTCGTATTCGCTTTATGTAAACTGTTAGAGTATTATCATTTACAAAATCTCCTGCCACATCCCAGATTCCCTCTAAAAGCTGATTTCGAGATAAAACCTGCCCTGGATTATTTGCAAAGATTAGCAATAAACGATATTCCAGCGCAGTAAGGATGATTTCCTCGCCATTTTTATAAACCTTTGCATCTAAGGTATTGATACGAATATTGTTTAACTCCAGTATGGTTTTGGAATTGTTTCCTTTGCGATATCTACGCAGTACGGATTTTATACGGGAAATAAGCTCCCTAATACGAAAAGGCTTTGTTATATAATCATCTGCCCCCATATCAAGTCCCATTACTACATTTACTTCATCGTCACAAGCAGTTAAAAATATAACTGGTGCATCTCCTTTTTCTCTTGCTATTTTGCATAGTTCGTAACCGCTTCCATCTGGCAAAGATAAATCAAATAAACACAGATCAAATTCATTATATTTTATAGCTTTCTTAGCGGAGGAAACATCATGACAAAGTATTGTAGTGAAGCCCTCCTGCTCCAGAGAATATTCGAGGCCGGCTGCAATGGTTTTATCATCTTCAACTAGTAAAATTTTCAAACTACATCACCTCTTTTAATACATTTAATCTTATTATATCAGCATGTACTATTTTTAAGTGACTAATTTGTAATAAAACAAATTTTCTTATGTATCTTTATATTAAATAAAACCAGTCAAAAGGAGCTCTTCACCCCTTAGACTGGTTTTATAAGATTTAATGAAATATTACGTGCATTAATTATATGCTTGAAATGTTCTATATCTTCATGCAGCTTTGAACTTATAATATATTTCCCGAGAAATGAAGTTATATATCTATATTTATAAACAAATTTATTATATGCTCTATCTAATGTTAATATTAAAACTATTGTATTGACTCTAAAAGATCATCAATTTCCTTTAACTTCTTTACTTTAGGGTTATTAATCACATTACCTTTAATGACAACCATAGATGGCTTTGATAAAACCCTAATATTTCTTAAAGGATTTTCATCTAACACTACTAAATCTGCATTTTTCCCTATATCTATTGAACCAGTATAATTATCAATTCCAAGAATTTCAGCATTTGATTTAGTTGCATGATAAATTGCCTGTTTTGGAGTAATTCCTATATATCTAATGAGATACTCTAACTCTCTCCATGTATTATAGTGTGTCACATAAGCCATTGAAGCATCAGTACCTAGTCCAATCTTTATATCATTTTCTAAGGCTTGTTTTACACAGTTAATCATTCCATTATAAACAATAAGCGAATTTTGCTTAGTTATTTCATTTATTTTAGTAATATTTTCATCTAAAACACTCGTAGGAATTGCAGCATGAAAAGTTGGTATAAGAGCTGAATACCCTCTTAGTGCTTTAGGATTGTCTTTAAAAAGACTTATAATTTCATCATCCATTTCAGCTCCATGTTCTATTGTGTCAACTCCACCCCTTAAAGCAATTCTTAGACCTTCCTTGCTTTCTACGTGTGCAGCAACTAAAAATCCATTTTTATGAGCTTCATCACAAATAGCACTTACTTCCTCTTCAGTCATTTCCAATCTACCAGCCTGTCCTACTGCTTTACCATCAGTAACTCCTCCAGTGACACAAATCTTAATAAAATCAACTCCATTTTTAATGTTTTTTCTAACACATTTTCTTCCTTCCCAAGGTGAATCGCTAATTATAGATAAATATGGGGAACCATGTCCTCCTGTTATACTTATCATATGTCCAGAAACTATAAGATTAGGCCCTAAATATTTATTGCTATCTATATCTTCCTTTATCTCTACGTCTTTATATAGAAAATCTCCTACACATCGTATAGTAGTGACCCCAGAATTTAATGCATTAATCGCATTGCTTTTCATTCTATGCTTTAAAAAACCTTTTCCTAGTTTTGTATTTAATAATTTAAAAATTACTTTTTGTTGTCTATCATTTGCAGCAGCTTTCAATGGTTTGCCACTAGAAAATAAATGTACATGAGCATTTATTAAACCAGGCATTACATATTTATTTTCTATATCAACTATTTCATAGTTTGAGGGAATCTCTATTTCATACCTATTCCCTATTTTGTGAATAATTCCTTTATCATTAATTAAAATTACCATATTATTTTTAGGCTCGTCTAAACTCCCATCAATTATATTGCAGTTTATAAATGCATAATTCTTATTCATATTTTCCTCCTTTAATTTTGAATATTGAATACGTTATTCATTTTTGAATTAAAAAAAATCGCCAAGTCAACCTTGGAATTGCCGATTTTTTTCGCGTCTCTAAATTTTTTATATGCTATTCATTCAGGCCATTGATACCATATAGCCTATATATATTAAGGGCTTTAAAAATAGTTATTCTACTCTCTTCACTCATTTCTTCCTTTAACACATCCAGTACCATATTTATAAGACTATTTATTATTATTTTCATTAATCTAACACTTTCCTCAACACATAAATTATATCTTTTATGATCTTTTCTTAAGTATGTTCTTTTTGCTACAATAATAGAATTTATTAAATCCTCTTTAGCAGTTTCATATCTTGTTCCCTTGCTTTTTTCAAAAATAATTAAAAGCTGCATACGGTATTTTATAACCATATTTATATGCTCTTCAGTTAAAAAATCATGCTCTCCATTTTGATAATTATTTAAATAGTTCTTATTATAAGTATGAACACTTTCAACAAGATATTCCTTCAAAAAAATCATAAGTGTTTCTGGAACTACAGAGTAGAATAAATCTTCTTTATTTTTAAAGTAAGTATATATATTGCCTACAGAGACATTAGCCTCTTTTGCTATATCACTCATTTTAGTATCTAAATAGCCGTTTTGAGAAAAAATTTTAAGGGCCGCATTTTCTACTTCTCTTTTTACTTCATCTTTTTTGCCTGCACCATATAAATCTCCTTATAAAACTGAATGATTAATTCACTTTTGAGTTTAATACTATTAATAACTTTTGTCAATATAATTTATCTACTTATTTCAATGCCAAAAAAATTATCGTCATCTAGTCTTATGGCATCCCCCTGCATCTTATTTCATTATTTATTTAACTGTGCCTCGTTATTTATAAGCAAATATGCTTATCACTAAAATATAATACAAATTTTAATTCAGTTAAATATTTATCAACTTGAATTGACTTCTATGGAAATTCATGGTATAATTTGTTTAAAAAAGGAGGGGATTTCTTGAAGATTATAAAGCATTTTAAGATGACAAAATTATTAATAGGCCTATTGGTTAGTTTATTTGTTATTCAAAATCCACTTATTTGCTTTGCTGAAGCGCCTACAACTAGTTTAGCTAGTGGGACAAGCAAAACTAGTGATATTGATACTGGCATAGCAAACTTAAATTATAATAAAAATGAGGTTTTAGCAGTAAATGGTGATAACATAGAAAGTTTTGTTCCAAAGGAAGGCTTAAATTCGGATGGAAAATTTATAGTAGTTGAACGTAATAAAAAATCGCTTACAACTTCACCAGTGGATATTTCAATTATTGATTCTATGACTGATCGTACATATCCAGGAGCATTACAACTTGCAAATGATTCTTTTGCTGACAATCAACCTAGTGTATTAGTGTGCAAGAGAAAGCCTTTAAATATTAGTATAGATTTGCCAGGTATGAAAAAAGAGAATACAATAACCGTTCAAAATCCAACATATGGTAATGTATCTGGAGCAGTAGATGAGTTAGTATCTACTTGGAATGAAAAGTATTCATCAACACACACTCTACCTGCAAGAACACAGTATTCAGAATCTATGGTTCATAGTAAATCTCAAATAGCAAGCGCTCTTAATGTTAACGCTAAAGTTCTTGATAACTCACTTGGAATCGACTTTAATGCTATATCAAATGGAGAGAAAAAAGTTATGGTTGCTGCATATAAGCAAATATTTTATACCGTAAGTGCAGAATTACCTAACAATCCATCAGATCTTTTTGATGATAGCGTTACTTTTGAAGAATTAACCCGTAAAGGGGTAAGTAATTCAGCTCCACCTGTTATGGTGTCAAATGTGGCTTATGGAAGAACAATTTATGTAAAATTAGAGACAACCTCTAAGAGCAAAGATGTACAAGCTGCCTTTGAAGCATTAATTAAGAATAACGATGTAAAATCTAGTGCACAATACAAAGATATTCTTGATGAAAGTTCATTTACTGCAGTAGTGTTAGGTGGAGATTCAAAAGAACATAATAAAATTATCACAAAAGATTTTGATGAAATACGAAATGTAATTAAAGATAATGCAGAATTTAGTTCTAAAAATCCAGGATACCCAATTTCGTATACAAGTGTTTTCTTAAAAGATAACTCAGTCGCTGCTGTTCATAATAAAACAGATTATATTGAGACAACATCTACAGAGTATTCTAAAGGTAAAATACTTCTTGATCATTATGGTGCATATGTTGCTCAATTTGAAGTATCCTGGGATGAATTCTCATATGATGAGAATGGAAAAGAAATACTGTCTCATAAAACCTGGTCAGGAAACTATCAAGACAAAACGGCTCATTACTCTACAGTAATACCACTTCCGCCTAATTCAAAAAATATAAGAATTATGGCAAGAGAGTGTACAGGCCTTGCATGGGAATGGTGGAGAACAATTATTGACGAATATAATGTTCCGTTATCAAAGGAAATAAAAGTTTCAATTGGAGGAACTACATTATATCCAAAAGCTAACATTAGCTACTAATCATAAGAGACATCCTTTTGGTTCCAATATTTAATATATGACCAAAAGGATGTCTCTCTTTATATTTAGCATATCCGCACTATTATTTGGGGTTTGAAATAAGCCTGAACCTAAAACAATTGCTATTTAGTTACGTCTTGCTAATTATCTAATTAAATACAGAGTTTTGGATAACCAAAAAAATTCCCCATCCACAAATTCCCAAGAAAATTGATAAAGCTAATGATATATACGATCTTAATGACATTGCTACAATCAATAACAATATTATTGTTGCTGGAAATCCCTTTAAAACACCAAATACGAATTTGCTGAGATTTTGAGTTTGTTCACCTTGTATATAAATCCAAATTAAGCTCAACAAACTAACTAATGGCAATGCCGCAATAATTCCTCCATATGTCGGAGATCCCTTTGCCATTTCTGTTACTACTCCAATTATTACTGCTGAAATCAAAACTTTTACTATCGTAAACACTTTTTGCCTCCTCGCTAAATATCAAAAATGCCTTCTCTATTATTTCTAATTCGGAGTTACTAAGAGAGTCAAAAACTTTCTTTAATTTAGTCTCATCCAATTTTGTATGACGATACAGCTTATATTTACCTTCTTCAGTTATTTTGACTATAGTTTTTCTTTCATCTACTTCACTTCTTTGCTTAGTAACGAAACCCTTATTTATTAGTCTTTTAATGTGTTCAGAAGCTGTATTTGAGGATGTATCTATATGTTTTGCTAAATCTCCAATAGTTGCCTCTTTGTTTTTATCAATGTATTGTAACAATCGAATTGCTTGGTGAGTTAAGTTGTCTTTATCTACATTATGTAGTAGATAGTAAATATCCGTCCATTGTTCATTAATTATTTTAATACTATTTTCTAATTCCATAATAATCACCTCCGTTTATATCTTAATATACGATATAATCGTTTGTCAAGATATAAATAAATTTTCAAATACAATAGGAGTTATTTTGATGCATAAAAAAACGCTGAATATATATTCAACGTTTAAGTATTCCTTAACACTGTAATAAACCCGTCTAGTATCTGATGACTTATTTTGAAGCCTTTACCTTGATAGAATTTTAGCGCATTATCGTTCCCATTTGATACAAATATAAACAAATCACTTATTGATTTAAATGAACTTATCCAATCCATAGATTTTTTAAACAAAACTGTACCAATGCCAGCATTACGATAATCCTCTTTTATATAAAACTGAGAAAGACAGCCTACGTCATTACCTTTTACAGAATTAAAGTCAAAGAAGGCATGACATTTTAAAGTAGCAAAATCATCAGAATATATCTCCTTTGGTGCAATAGTGCTATAGGCATATCCAACAATTTCATTATCATCTTTAGCTACTATTATATAATTAGCTTTAGCACTCTTAACAGATGGAATCATTCTAGTTTCAAAACACATGCCATCAAAGAACTCAGGACGGATATATGCCTTAGACTTTTGATAAGCCATTAATTCATTACATAAATCCTTAATGCAAGTAATATTATCTTCAGAAATAACCTCACAATGGAAACTCATATTAATCTTCCTTTCTAAAAATAAATTGAAAAACATGTTTTATTGACCAATCAGATTAGTTATAATTATATCAGTTACAATTATAAAGACAAGTATGCAATATTTTCTGTTTAAGGAAGTAAAAACTGAGTATTGGAGTGATTTTATGAGTGATCAAACATTATATAAAAGTAACTTTGGCAACTGTCCATTAACATTTGCTTTAAATATTATCAGTGGAAAATGGAGATTACCTATAATTTGGGCATTAAGTAAAAATAGAACTATGCGATACAATGAGTTAAAAAGAAATATTGATGGAATTACCAACATGATGCTAACTCAATCATTAAAGGAACTTGAATTAGATGGTATCATAATCCGAAAGCAATTTATGGAGGTACCACCGAGAGTTGAGTATTCATTAACTGACAATGGAGAAGAACTAATTCCAGCTCTTAAAACACTAGCTGGCTGGGGAAAGAAAATGAAAAACAGTGTTAATTCTAAATAATATAGAATTAACACTTGTATGATATTTATAGATTCAGTTATTTGATTCGTTTTGAAATTGGATGATCCTCTTTAAGCTGTAGTAAGTCCCATAGGTTCCCATATAAATCCTTAAATACCGCAACCATTCCATAGGATTGTTCTTTTGGTTCTCTCACAAATTCTATTCCCTTTGAGATCATTTCATTATAATCTCTCCAAAAATCATCAGTGTTTAAAAATAAGAAAACTCTTCCGCCTGTCTGGTTACCTACAAATGACTCTTGTTCAGCTTTAGATGCTCTTGCAAGTAATATTGTAGTTCCCACTGATCCGGGTGGAGACACTACTACCCACCGTTTGTCTTGTTCAGGCTGATAAGTATCTTCAATTAATGTAAAATTGAGCTTCTTTGTATAAAATTCTATTGCCTCATCATAATCTTTAACAACTAAAGCAATGTGGACAATTGATTGAACCATTTTCTCAACTCCTAACCTGTACTATTTTAATTTATATCATTTAAATGCAACATATTGACCTTCATAATCCGCCAATACTATTTGTTCATTAGAACATGTTACTTTGAGTTTTAATCTTGCTTTACCGTGTTTCCTATACATATCTAAAAATTTCTTTTTACTTATTTCATCCGATAAGATGCATTCCGCAACAAAATCTTTATCAACTGGTAATAAATAATTAATGCTGCTTTTTTGGATTACAATATGCGCATTTTGGTCAATAGGTTTAATATTTGCATATACCATTGCCCAACCACAGGCTGTCATAAGACTATTTATACTTCCACCAAATGCAGTACATTTATGATTTAGATTTGGCTCTAATTTAGCAGACATTTTTACCTTTGAAGGTGTAAATTCTATGACATGTATTCCCATTTCTTTTGTAATCGGTATTACTTTATGCAAAAGTTGCTCAAATTCATATTCATTCATACAATCACCTCGATATCTTGTACATATTTCTTCATTGGTCATAGTGACTATATCTTAATGTTTATCTATATAATCTTGTAATTGTTCATGCCATTTCACGGTATCGTATATTTGTAGTTCAGTTGTTTCGCCCATTAAAAGGTCAATCAAATGTCTAGGTGTTTTGCCTCCAATGTGCATTGATTTGATACAAGAAATACAATATACACAAACCTCATTACAAGGCATTGATTCTGCTCGTTCCTTCATTTTTTGATGAACCTTTTCAACAGGAAGCTTAGGGTAAAAATCGTCTCCACAGCATATTGAATTCGTGCCGGAAAACTTTGTTTCCACAATATCAATATTCATCTTTTTAAGTAAATTACGTACGGCTTTATGTACTTGTGGCTTTTCACGCACAGGACAAGCATCATGTACTGACAACTTCAAGCCTTTATAGTCAGGATACTGAAATGCGTCCAATCCATCAAGTATTTCCCATAAAGAGATTGTTGATACGCCTTCATATAAGCTTCTAAAACGTCTGTCACAACCAGCGCATACATTGATAATCAATGAGCCAGTTTCAACTTGGGGATCATGGTGACAGCATATTTTATGTAATGTAACATCCCCGTAATTTTCATTCAAAAACTTTAAAATTTTATTTTCTATTTCAGGCTTGTATATACTTAAACCGCAGCCTGGATTAAAATATATTTTTTCCATAATATATTCCCTCCTGTAAAGTTCAATTTTGTTAAGGCACCTTTTATTTACTCTTTAATTGTAACAGGATATAAATAAAAAATCTTCCTAATTTTATATATCTAATTTTTATATCTGATGCTTTCTTTCATCTTTGCATTATCTCTTAGCCAATTTTCTGCATTTTTCCTTCAGTTTAATTGATTCATTAATATGTACAATATGGTGACGAGTTACTGGCATTAATAAAATACCTGCAACATTCTTTTTCCCCCAAAAATCAATTAACCAATTCGCGCCTTCAACATTTAAAACTCCACCTTCATCTAAAACACGTTGTAGTCTACTTGCTTCCATTTTCCTTTTTAAATCCGACGGTTCAAATCTTTTAATGATTTCACGAGTCTTTCTACCTACAGCTTTTCTATAATTTCTCAGTTCCTGCATATCTATATTTGAACTAAAATCAACAATTTCTTTATTAGTCATGGCATTACCTGTATCACAGATTGTTACATTCATTTTTTCAAGCCAATTATTACTATTTATAACTTGAGTATCATCAGCAACTAATATATTCATTGTTATATCTTCTATTCTTGTTGTATGCCATAAACACCACGCTATAGTTGCTTCATCCTTTTCAGTTGGCATAGTGCGAAATGTTATTTCATCCAATCCATCCCACAATTCATCCTCAAATGTTACAACATTTGCTTGTGACATTTCAGAGGCATGTACCATTAAGTGCTGCCCTAAACCTAGTTCAATTGTTTCATCAAATTTATCTAATTTCGTTATTATACTTTTTAATAACTTTTGTTGAGAGTTCCATAGCTCTTTTTTTCCATCCATACCTATCTCCTCCAATGATTATGAGAAATTATTTCTACCAATATAATATTACGAGTATGAATTTGTATAATACTCTAATTATATAATTTTTCCCAAAACAAATAAAGGAATTTCAGTACAATGTTGTAATTGTCAAAGTAGCTAAAATATGCTATTCACCAAAATTTGCAAAAATAAAAAAAAGGCGTATCACCTTATTATTCCGCCTTTAAATATAAAACGAATCAATTCTATCTTTTTTGATTTATTTACAAAAATTTGTATCCATAGACACATTATAATCCTTCGAAAGCTATAGCAAATTCGCTGCGCTCATTAGCATTTCCGGAGAATGAACTTAGAATCTTAATCAATACTCAATTTCTCTACTGCTTGCTCTATTGTTGAGAGAAAGAATATATTCTTCCCTTTATTGCTCTCATAAATAAAATCTTTTAAACTTTTACTTTTATAAATCGAAAAGTCTCCCAAAATAGCAATTTTCATATAGTAGTTAATGAATTTTTGCAAAACTTCTCCCGCAATACGAGTACTTAATTCAAAAAGTCTTCAGTAATAGCATCTTTATTTAAAATAACTCTATCACAACCGGTTTCATACCTGACAGTTGCTATAAAATCAACTGCACTTTGAACATCAGTAATAATGACTTTTTCACTTTCTACATGTGCAATTTCTATACCATTTGCTTTTACAATGTTTGTCTTCATTTTATTTTATCCTTTCTAAACATATATGAATTTTATTTTTTATATTCGACACAGATACTAACACTCTACATAGCTTTTAATGCATGCTATATTAATTCTTATTCATAAAATCTATGATATCATCTATACTATTAACAACAACATGCCCTCCTCCTTTAATCATTTTTATTTCAATTTTATCCAGAAGTTTCTTTAACCTATTAGCAGTTTTTTCTGATGGTAATAGCGCATCATTTTCCCCTACTATTAGAAAAGTTGGCATTGTAAGATTTTTAAGTTCATTGTCATTAAATAAATATAAACTATCGATTCTAGCATTATAATTTTTAAATACTAAATTCCCGAATTCAGTTATTTTATCTGAAATCTTCTGATTACCATAAACAATATTATTTATCCTATTAACTCCCTTTTGACCTAGCAAGCTTAGAAAAATAACCTTGACTAAAAAAGATTTCTTCTCTGGCGCTACTCCACTTGTTGCAATTAAAACTAATCTTTTTACTCTATGAGGGTTCAGCGTTGCAAAACTCAATGAAAACCATCCACCTAGAGAATTACCAATCAAATTAACCTTACTAATATTTAATTGTTCTAAAATATCCTTAATCCAATTTGAGTAGTTTTCCGGCTTCATTTCTGGTCTACTTTCATCACTTTTTCCAGGCTCTCCAATAATATCAACGGCATACACTCTATAATTCTTACTTAGTTTAGTAACATCCCCCATCCACATTGATGAATTAGTTGATGATCCATGTAACAATATTACTGGTTCCTTGTTTTTATCACCTGAGGCAATTACAAATGTATTACCATATCTTGTTTTAACATTAAGATATTCATAGGGCACTGGCCATTGTTTTAGAAGATATTCATAGTAATTTAAAATTTTAATTCTTCCTTCTTCATTTTTATATATTCTTTTATCTTTCATTTTTATCTTCCTTTATAAATTATTTGTTTCTACGAGAATTGAAATTGTACTTAACATATTTTCAATAAATTTCAAACTTCCCCATAGCATTATTCTCAATCTTTTTTCTTCTTTATTATATTTCATATTAATAGTTGATTTTTTCATTTCTGAATCTTTACAATTCATAACTGCTAAAAGCATGTTAGATATTCGCATATACTCATCCATGTCTATTTCATTTATATCTACAACGGTAGATACATTTATTTTTGATTCTACAATTTCAACATTTTCACTTGTAGTTGAAAAACTAACACTTTGCTCTTTATTTATTTTTTTAGCATCAAATTTTTCATCGTTTTTTTCAAGGAAAAGGCTTAAATCATGGCCTGATATTCTCCATTGCTTTCCAACCTTATTTGCTACAAGTTTTCCCTCTGTTATAAATTTTCTAATTGTCTTGTGATGCATTCCTAACATTTCTGCAACTTGATCTATTGTATAAAACTTATTTTCCATTTTTAATCTCCTATTTTTTATTTTAAATACATATCAATCATAGCAATACATTTTACCCTTGTCAATATTTTATTGTATTTTATTATACTTTATTGCTATTTGTTGCACTCAATCATTTTGATTTTATATTTTTCAAACTATATTTTATGTTAATAAAGCTATATTTATTTTAGAGTAATTTTAAAGGCAAAAAGAAGCAATTAAAGTGAATCAACAACATCACTCTAATTGCCTCTTTAAACAATAACCTCTTTTTATATATTATTTTCTTTTTCTTGGGTATTTTCCAAAGGTGCTTACATCTAAGGCTGCTATTTTTTAATTTAACCAAACCTTAGTAATAAATAAAATAACAGCTGTCAGTATAACAAGTGCTACTATAAAAATAGGAACAAAAACTTGGAATATAGCAATAACCATTGCAGCTATATCTTTAAATTCAAATTTAGATGTTCTGTATAATTGCTTTTCATTATTATTTTCATTATTCTCCATAAAGACAATTCTCCTTTTACACTAGGTGGCAGGCTACAAAATGATCGCTGCCTGCATCTTTATACTGCGGTACTTCATTCTTACACTGCTCCTTAGCATAAGGGCATCTTGTATGAAATTTACATCCTGCAGGTGGTTTGGCAGGGCTAGGTATATCCCCTTTAAGGATAATTCTATTTCTTTTTAATGTAGGATCTGGCACTGGTACTGCAGATAATAAAGCTTTTGTATATGGATGAAGTGGATTCTTAAAAAGTTCTTCTTTTTCTGCAAGTTCCACTAAAGAACCAAGATACATAACCCCTATTCTATGGCTTATATGTTGGACAACACTTAAATCGTGAGATATAAATAAATAGGAAAAACCTCTTTTTGCTGCAAATCTGTAAGAAGATTTATTATTTGTGCTTGTATTGATACGTCAAGGGCTGATACTGGTTCATCTGCCACAATAAACTCAGGATTAAAAATAAGAGACCTGGCAATTCCTATTCTCTGTCTTTGCCCTCCAGAAAATTCATGGGGATATCTTTTCATATGATAGGATGCTAATCCACATACCTCTAGTGTTTCTAATACCTTATCCTTTACATCAGCTTTGGAACAAAGTTCATGGTCTAATAGAGCTTCTCCTATAATTTCCCAAACAGTCATTCTAGGATTTAATGAACTATAGGGATCTTGAAATATTATTTGCATTTTAGTTCTTAGTTTTCTCATTTCATTTTTATTTAATTTATATATATCTTTATCATTAAAGAATACATTTCCATTAGTTTTTTCTATTAACCTTAATAAAGTTCTTCCTGTAGTAGATTTTCCACAGCCTGATTCTCCAACAAGACCTAAGGTTTCCCCCTTCTTAACCTCAAAGGACACATCATCTACCGCTTTAACATGACCAACTACCCTTTGGAATACACCTCCTGTTATAGGAAAGTATTTTTTAAGATGTTCAACTTTTACCATTGTTTTTTCCATCTATTCACCCTCCTTACAATTCCAACATGCAATCTTATGTCCAGGTTTTACTTCTATAAGTGTAGGTGAAACTTGTCTACATTTATCAGTAGCTTTACTACATCTTGGATTAAAATAACATCCAGTTGGCATATCTAGAGGGTTCGGTACTTGACCAGGTATAGAATATAATCTATTTGTTTCTTTATTTATAATAGGCTTTGATTGAAGAAGTCCAATAGTATATGGATGCATTGGGCTTTTAAATAGCTCTAATACAGGTGCTTCTTCTACAATTTTCCCTGCATACATAACCACTACATAATCTGCCATTTCAGCTACTACTCCAAGGTCATGGGTAATAAGCATTATAGATGTATTTAACTTTTCTTTAAGATCTCTCATAAGATCAAGTATTTGTGCTTGAATAGTAACATCTAATGCAGTAGTAGGTTCATCAGCTATGAGTAATTTGGGATTGCATGAAACTGCCATAGCTATCATCACTCTTTGTCTCATTCCACCACTTAACTCATGAGGATAGGCATCTACTATTTCATCTGCTCTCGGTATTCCTACCAGCTTAAGAACGTCAACAGCTTGTTTTCTAGCTTCTTTTTCGTCTACATTTCTATGAAGCATTATAGCTTCGCCTATTTGCTCACCTGCAGTGAAAACAGGGTTTAAGGAGGTCATTGGTTCTTGGAATATTACGGATATTTGATTGCCTCTTATTTTCATCATTTCTGCATCTGTATATTTTAAAATATCTTTTCCTTCAAAAATAATTTCTCCACCTACAATTTTTCCTGGTGGATTAGGAATCAACCTCATAATTGACATTGATGTAATACTTTTACCACATCCAGATTCACCAACTACAGCTAAAGTTTCCCCTTCTTTTATTTTAAAACTAATATCATCTACAGATTTTATTAGTCCATCTTCAGTGTTAAAATAAGTTTTCAAATTTTTAACTTCCAATAAGTCTTTTGCCACTTTGAATACCTCCTACTTCTTTAGCTTTGGGTCTATAGCATCCCTTAAGCCATCTCCAAAAAGGTTTATTGCAATAACCGTTAAAAGTATACACACTCCAGGAGGAATCCAGTTCCATGGCTCATATTGAAGTGTATACATATTTTGAACTGATTGAATTAGAGTGCCCCAAGATGGTGTAGGTGGTGTTACTCCAAGCCCTAAAAAGCTTAAGGTAGATTCTGTAAGAATAGCTCCTCCTATGCCTAAAGTAGCTGTAACTATAATAGAAGCAAAGGTATTTGGCAGTAAATGTCTAAATATTCTTCTTCTATTTTTTAATCCTAGTGCTTCTGCTGCCTGCATAAATTCTTGTTCCCTTAAAGATAGAATTTGTCCTCTAACTAAACGACAAAGTCCCGGCCAACTTAAAACTCCTATAATAAACATAACTACAAACATTTTATTTTCAGGTCTTACCTTTAAATCTAACATAAGTGCTCCAAGAGCCATTAATATAGGTAAAAAAGGAACACATAAGAATATATCAACTATTCTCATTATTATAGAATCCACTAATCCTCCATAAAAGCCTGCTATTGCTCCTAGAATACTTCCTAAAACTATTTCAACTATTACTGCAAAAATCCCAACGGCAAGAGAGATTCTGCCTGCATACATTAACCTTGTAAAGATATCTCTTCCTGTTTCATCTGTACCAAGCCAATGATGTATTGAAGGTGGAGCAGATATATTAGTTAAATCTATAGTATCCATTTTATAAGGGGATATTATAGGTCCAACTGTTGCCATCAATATCATAAATATCAATATTCCCAACCCTGCGATTGCCAGCTTATTTTTCTTTAACCTATTCCAAATAACTCTCCCCGGACTCAATATTTTTTCTTCTCTAGGCTTGCCTGTATCAATTTTAACTTTAACTTCCATGACACACCCTCCTACTTTAACCTAATTCTTGGATCAACTACTGCATATGCTACATCCGCAATCAAGTTTCCAAGTAGGGTTAAAATTGCAAGCAACATAGTAATTGCCATAAGTAAGGGATAATCTCTGGCATTTGTAGCTATAACCTGCACAGGACCTATTCCTGGCCAGCTAAATATTTGCTCTGTAACTATAGCTCCTGAAAAAAGTCCAGGTATCCAAAATCCTAAAAGAGTTATTACGGGAATAAGGGCGTTTTTCAAAGCATGTCTATATATTACAACCTTTTCTTTTAGTCCCTTTGCTCTAGCAGTTCTAATATAATCTTGTCTTATAACCTCTAACATACTAGAACGCATATACCTCATTATACCTGCTACGCTTGCAAAGGTTAGTACAATAAAAGGCAAAAACATGTGATACATACAATCTAAAAATTTTGATATCCCAGTAGCTGTACTTCCAGGTGAATACATGCCTGATACTGGAAAGATGCTTGAATCTACTGCAAACCATTTAATTAGTAGTAACCCAAAGAAAAAGGTTGGTATAGATGTACCTATAAGAGCAAATATAGTAAAAAATGAATCAAAGAAAGAATATTGTTTTGTTGCAGATATGACTCCTATCGGAATTGCAATTAATATACTGGCTATTGAAGAAGCTAATGCTAAATAAAAAGAATTCCATATAAAATTACTCATAACTTTTGATACAGGCTGCTTATAAAAATAAGATTCACCTAAGTCCCCGTGAATTACTCCTTTTACCCAATAACCGTATTGCACAATTTTAGGCTCATCTAAATGCATTTTATGTCTAAGCTCTGCTCTTTGCTCAGCGGTGGCATGAGGATTAATTGAAGTTACTGCATCTCCAGGAGCCATTGCAAGTACGAAAAATACGAGCAAGGATATACCTATAAGCACTGGTATCATTTGAAGCAATCTTCTAATTATATATTGTCTCATCTTTTTCCCCCTCATTTTATATTTTCATATGCCTTAACAGTTGTATATAATAATGGATAACCTCTGCCTAAAAATCAGGTTATCCTAAATTTCCAAATTTTTAGTTATGCTCAGAAATTTTCTGAGCATAACTAAATTATTCAATAGTTATTTTAATTCTACCTTGTACATATCATATGTCCAATCCCTAAATGGTGATATCTTCATGCCTTGAACTCTTGCGCTTACTCCCCAAAGGTCTTTATTTTGATCTAAGAATATATATGGACACTCTTCATTTATAAGTTTAGCCCATTTATTATATATTTCTTTTCTCTTTGCCTTATCAGTTTCTTTTAATCCGTCTTCTAAGAGTTTATCACTGTCACCATTGTGAAAAGCCATGTTATTTGATCCACCTGGTACGTCCTGCGAACTGTGGAATATTTGTGTAGAATCTGGATCTACTACAAGATTCCATTTCATATTATACATCTCATACTCTCTCTTATCTGACTTATCAAGTAAAGTATTAAAATCCATAGATTGAGGAATTACTTCTACACCAATCTTTTTCCAGCTGTCCTTTGTTATTGATATTAGTGCATCTTCATATTTACTACCTGTATAAGTTAACCAGTTTATTGTAAATTTCTTTCCGTCTTTATATCTATAGCCATCTGAGCTATTTAGTTTCCATCCTGCTTCATCCAGCATTTTTCCTGCCTTATCTGGGTCGTATTTATATTGATTTACCTCATCACTATATGCCCATTGTGCTGGTGAAAATGGTTGATTACACACTTCTGCATAACCTTTATAATAAGAATCAACAAAGCCTTGTCTATTCAAACCATAGATTAAAGCTTGACGAACTTTTTTGTCCTGGAATCTTGGGTCTTTTAAATTAAAGGCCATATATCCATAGCCATTGTCTGGGTAAAACTGCTTAGTTATAAATCCTGCTTTGTCTAGCATAGCAATATTTTCAGGCTTTGCTGGAATTAGATTTATATCAACGCCTCCTGTAGTCAACTCCTGAATCATAGTAGAAGCGTCTGTTTTCTTCATTATTACATTTTTTATTTTTGGCGCTCCTCTCCAATGGGAAGGATTGCTTTCAAAATCTATTTCTTGTCCTGGTTTAAACTGTTTCATAATGTAAGGGCCAGAACCCATTGGCTTTTGATCTAAATCCTTAAGTTTTTGGAAATTTCCTTTTTCAAAACCATAATATTTTTGGATAGTATGGTTAATCCACCCAAATCCCAAATAGCATTAGCCTTTGGACTAATTAATGTAACTTCTATAGTATAAGGATCAATTACTTTAATTCCTTCTACTGTTTTAGCATTACCTTTATTGTACTCTTTATATCCTTTTATGTGATCTGCTTGATTAGATATTTGTCCATCATATTTAGGATCACATAGCGCAGTAATAGTAAATGCCACATCTTCTGCTGTTAAAGGTGTACCATCACTAAATTTTACATCTTTTCTTAAATGAAAAGTGTATTTTGTTCCATCCGGTGATATATCCCATTTTTCAGCTACAACTGGAACTGGATTGCCTTCTTCATCGTTTGATACTAAAGTATCAAATATAAGTTCATAGGCATATTGATCATACATAGATTGAGCTGTTAACGCATTAAGATTTCCCTTTGGTGCATCATTAGATCCTACAATTATGGTATCTTTCCTATTCTTAGCAGCCTCTGGTACCTTTGATGGGTCCTTTGCTTGTACAATTTCAGTTACAGTGTTTTTTAAGTCTTGTTTTTGAACAGGTTTTGTTGTTGTACTGGTGCCTCCACAGCCAGTTATCCCAATTGATAACGTCATTAGCAAAGACATAACAGCAAGAATTTTTTTTCTTTTCATTGCTATCCCCCCTTAAATAATTTAATTGCAGATATCAAAAATAGATTGACAACTGTTTTTGATATCTATCTTTTTTAATATCTTATGGGTATATTCAATCAATCTATCATTTGTGATTTTATGGTATTTTTATTATTTTAACATTTTTTGTATAAATTGTAAAATAATTCAATTTACATCTTTATAATAAAATCAACCAATATTTTTCAATTAATTAGTTATGTGTTAACTTACATTTTCATTGTGTTAAATTTTATTCTAAATTATATATCTTTTCACACTTATTTGATAATTCAGATATACATACATTAATGTTTAATCAAAGATAAAAAGACAAGTTTTTACTTCTCAGACGTTAATTTATTAAAAAATATTTTATTATAAATATAAAGAACCTCCTTTGGTTTAATAGATTCTCATGAGAAATCTACAAAAGGAGGTTCTTTTTTTATTATGAAAGTTTTTCCATTAATTATTTGTCAATCTATAAATTTTTCTTTTATGCGCATGTCCCTGATTGTGCCGCTAGTGCTCCCCGTATAATGGCCTTCTCCAGTACCGTCGCCGCAGCTGTACCCACCACCGTAATGGCGGCGTCACCTTTCAGGTAATTGGTGTCTGAACCTAGCGCTAGGCAGAAGACCGTATCACCGTCCCACTGAGTGTGCACTGGAGAGATGGCTCGAGCCATTCCATCTTGAGCAAGTGTTGCCACCCGGCTAGCCTCTGCCTTGGTCAACTGTGCTGTGGTAGCCACTACCGCAATTGTAGTGTTCATGGTTTGACTGAACAGCGGTGAAGGTACACCCGCCAGCATCGCTCGGGTCTGATTAACAAAAGTTCCATTACGACATAGTGCTCCGACGACAATACGTCCCTGATCCCATACGTCTCCGAGAGGATTAACTACCGCTAGAGCTGCCACCACCGGTCCGCCAGGAATGCGAAGAGAGGCAGTGCCCAGTCCACCTTTCATCGGTGTCCCGTAGAATTTCCCCACTGTCGCTCCTGCCCCAGCACCCACATTCCCTTCTGCTATAGGACCGGAATTTGCAGCCTGGCAAGCAGCATAGCCTAGGTCCGCATCAGGCGGAGTTGAGCCCTTAGCGAAGACTAGGTCGAAAATGACCGCTGCAGGTACGATAGGTACCAGGTCGATACTATGCTCAAAGAGCCAGCGTGTCACCCCGCTCGCCGCTGCCAACCCAAAGTTACTGCCACCTGTGAGGAGGATAGCATGCACAGGATCTTCTTTGGTGCCGGGGCGAATAATATCCGTCTGCTGGGTACCGGGATAACCTCCTACTACGGATACGCCAGGAACTGCTCCATCCGGGCAGATAATCACCGTACACCCCGTACGACCGCTTTCGTCCTCAGCGTTTCCCACCAGGATGCCAGGAACGTCAGTAAGTCCTCCCATAGTTCTTGCTTTCACTTCTTGATATTTTCCTTTCCTCAATTACCTCACCCTTATCATTAAGATTTAGGACAAGAAGAGCTTTTTCTATGTGACCAAGCATATCCCCAATTTCATGTAGAGCATGCTTAACCCTTCAATGACACTTGGCCTCTCATAGTTATTTTATGCACCTACTCCTTTTTGCGGGATATAGAAACATCTCCTCCTACCTCAAATTGGTACAGTACATAATATTCCAAACATATGAATAACGTGAATATAGGGTTTCAAACTAGAAAATTGAACTCTATTTAGAACCAGAAGGATTTGCTAACATAATAACTGTAACCATCATATAATACTCTCATGAGAGATATTTAAAGGAAGGAATTAAATGAGCAAATTAAACCCTGAAAAACTTTCAGTAGAATTTAGAGAAGGGATTACTACTACAGAATCTATTATACCCAGACGCTACACACTTACCCATTCTGATATAACTGCAGAACTTTTCTTAACTATTGGATTAACATATGCCTATGATAAAGTTAACGCTATGAGAGATGAAGTGCTTAGTGAATGGATTAAGGTTGGAGACCAATATCTTTTTTACGTGTATTTATATGTAGATGGACAATTTGGCTCAGGAGCAACAGCTATACGAAATCATATTTTTAGACGCGAACTACCACTCGTCTTAGAAGCTATCCAATATGGCGATAAAAAATTTTTTAGTGCACATCCTGAATTAAACGATGCTCCAATAATAGTCCACTTCATGTCAACAAACCCGCAATTTAATAGAATAGAAAATTGGGGAACTTTTTCACACTATTATATTAGAAGCTCTCGTAGATATCCTCATATAAAATCTTTTCGTCAAAACACATATTTACTTGATATAAAAATCGGCGATGTAACTGGAGATGTTATACCAGATAAGGTATCTCTGTACGGCAGCAAACCAGAAGGCGCTACAGGAGTTTTTACTGACAACATTATTGTTGTAATTGAGGATGGACGTACAAATGAGACAAAAACCATTACTCCTGCATTTAATTCAGGATATAATCCTAGATTATTTCTTGGTGACTTTACAAAGGATAATATAGATGATATAAAAGTAAGCATTGATTCAGGTGGCAGCGGTGGATATGGCTTCTTCTATCTTTATTCATTTAAAAATAATAATCTTCAAGAAATTTTCAACTTTGACAAGTACAATGAAGAATATAAGTATAAAGTAGATTATGCTGATCTCTATAAAGTTGATGTAGGTAATGTTATGCTAAATAAGCTTTTTACATTAGACGTAAGCTATAAAGGCTATGATTATGTATCTCAATATTACGATGAAAAAGGTAAATTAAAGAAACCTGTACAGGGAGAAGTCCTCGCTTTAGGTGCATTAGTTCCAATTGTAAATGATGAAAAAATTAATGCTTATGATTTACTTGCTTTCCAGCGTATTATTGGTATCACTAATAGCGACACTCTTGGTTATATTGAAAACTTGCTCTCTTGGGATGGTCAAAAATTTGTTTCTTCAAGAATGTTTGCATCTATACCTGGTACAAATTTGATTTCTCTGTATTAACTATAACTGCTAAATATGTTCAAATAAAGGCCCTTCAGTGTAGTTAACTACATTGAGGGCCTAAAAGTATAGATATTACTTCATTTTACCATCTAAGTTATAGTAATTTTTTATAATACTAATAGCAAATAAAGTTTTTAATTTCTTTTAAATCCACCCCAAAGTATACCCATCTTCCTCCTATATATCTCCAACCAGAAGCTGATGTTCTTCCTACATATACAAGATATGCCCAGAAGGATTGGCCATTGTTTAGCCATATATATGAAAATCTATATACACAAGGTGCTATTGCTCCAGAATCCACTGCCATCAAACTTACCTCTGGTACATCCGATAGCTGAGGAGTAAAACTAGGTGGCGGTGTTGTTGGTGGACCTTGCTGCTGTCTTTGAAATCCTTCTAACCCTTGCCTGTAAAAATTACTAAATGGACATTGAAACTGATGTTTAGCACTATATGGACAGTAATGTATTATATTAGGGCATGAATCACTTTTATCATTATTTCTATAGTTACTCATTAAGTAACCTCCTTAATTTTTAGTCCCTTTATCATAATATTTCAAATAAAATAAAATGTTACATGCCTTTTATAAAAATATAATCTCTTTTTATTTTAATTTACATCTTATTTTTTTTATTATCATATCATCAGAAATACTAAACATATTATCTATAAGCTCAGTTCTAAAACTTCCAGTGCCCTTAACATGCTGAGAAAGTTCACCACATATCCCCATAAGAGCTATTGCAAGAACAGTGCCCTCCAGTATACTCTTTGATGAAATATAGCTTGCTATAAGCGCGGTAAGCATACATCCTGTCCCTGTTACCATTGAAAGCATTTCACAGCCATT
The DNA here is from genome assembly GCF_030915445.1 of Clostridium sp. OS1-26. Classification (GTDB taxonomy): domain Bacteria; phylum Bacillota; class Clostridia; order Clostridiales; family Clostridiaceae; genus Clostridium_AM. The sequence continues at coordinate 3,219,004 of NZ_CP133264.1, read as the reverse complement.
TGTTATTAAATATGTATGAGTACCATTTGTTATTATATCTACCACTCCTGTTACTACAATAACAGAACCTGTTTGCAGCGACAGCGCCTTTAGCACTTCTATATTTTCATCAAAATTTTGCTCTGTTACAACATCACCTGCTCCAACATCAATTCCTTTTGCACTGCTTTTTATACCACAGATTGCTTTTATTTCAGACATATTACCCTTAATAACACTTGGACGACACTCTGAAATAAATTTCTTTGCATAATTTAGGCGAAGCTTACTGCAGCCCACACCTACAAGGTCAATTATTTGTGGAATTTTCTTTTCAAAAGCTGTTTTACCTGAAATCAGCATAGATTCCATTCTGATATCTGTTATATTCCCAAGGTTAACCCCAAGAGATTTAGAAACGGAGGTAATTTCAGCAACTTCTAATGGGTGCTCAGCCATGATGGGCTTTGCACCAACAGCGAGCACCATATTTGCACAATCATTTATTGAAATTGGATTTGTAATACAGTGGATAAGAGGTTTTTTTAATTTAACACTCTGTCTTATTTGCAATAGGTTGTCTATTGTTACTTCTTGGTTTATCATAAACTTCTGCCCCCAAACGTCTCTGAATTTTTGCAAGCATACCTGTTCTGCTTAATGCTCCTAGGAAAACAAATGCAATTGTTCCTCCAATAAGTGTGGCCATAATAAATGACGGAACATAGAATATCCATGTAAGCCCTGTTCTCCCCCAAATAAGTGTCATAACAGGATATGAGACTATAGCTCCTATAATACCAGTTCCTACGACCTCACCTATAACCGCAAAAATCAAATTGCCTTTAGATGCTCTATACAAAATTCCAGATAAAGCGGCTCCAAAAACTGCACCCGTTAAAGCTAGAGGTGGAATTCCCATGAGAGCCATTCTTATCACACCAATTAGTGTAGCACAAAGCAATGAATACCAGGGTCCAAGAATGACAGAACATACGATGTTAATAAAATGTGCCATAGGACACATTCCTTCAACTCGAAGAATCGGTGAAATTACAACTCCCATTGCTACCATCATTGCCAGCATAAGTTTTTTTAATAATTTTGAGTTTCTTTCCATAATAAAAACCTCCTTAATAATATTTATTTCCCAAAATGTCATATAGGAAATAAACACCACAAGCGAGGCATAATTTTAGCATAACCAAATAGCAATTTCCTATATGACATTGATCATATCGGTCGGTCGAAGCTCAAAAGCTTCCTCTCACCTTGAAACACAAGTTCCCTCGCTATTTAGTTGTACTTTGCCATAAAGCGCAGGGCGCTCCCCCTCCGCTCACCAAGAATTACTCCTTGAAGCACAAAAATGGAATATACCGAACAAGGCATATCCCATTTATACTCATAAAAATATACGAAAATAGTATAACTAAAATATTTCCTTACGTCGGCATTATCCGAATCAAGTTATGGGTCGAAGCATACACTTCCTCTCAGCCTGCAGCGCAAGCTCCCCTTTTCAAGAAAATTATATCATATGTTTTGGTTAAGTTCAACATAACCTGTAAATACTGATGATAAAATTCAAATTGAAATTTTCACTAAATTAAGATAGAGGTATAAGAATATGAAATTAGGTCTTATCATTCCAAGCTTTCCCGGTGAAAGACGAGTAGATTTATTGCCTGAACATGTAGATAACTTTAATAACTAACTTATAGTAGAACATAATTTTGGAATGAGTTTAGGCATAAGCGATGAAAAATGAAGCGGTCGGCTGTAAAACCGCATCTCGAGAAGAAATCTTTTTAAATTGTGATGCGATATTTTCTTTAAAACTCATTGGTGAAGAAGACGTTAAAATATTTAGAGACTTAGTAATAAAATAGAATATCTAACAAAACAGAAACCAGATTACCTATAATACTAATTTAGGTGCTCTGGTTTCTATCCTTTTACAAACTTATTTTTCAAATAATAATCACCTTAAACACTTTTCCTAAATGTGACATCTAAATCTTTCAATTCAACTTGATTAATTAACTTTGTAACTCAATCCTCACTATAGTAAGAAAAATTTCTATAATTATTCAGACTTAATTCTTATTGGTTTAAATTTAAAACTTACTGACTATTTTCATACTCTTTCTAACTTGAATTCTTTAAACTAAACTCATTGAACTTAGAATAACTATTGAACATTTAAATAAACAAAGGACATATAACTTTAATCTAAACTAAAAACTAAAATTACTGAGTCAAAATTTTTTCAAAAATAAATTTAATTTGAGTTCTTGACTTAAAAATTAATTTAATCACACATTTGGGTTACCTACTGTTTTGGTGGACTCACCTCTCTTCTTTTATATTTACTTTCAGTTTAAAATTAGCTACTTTAAAAACTAAAAGTATGTTTTTGATTAATATTTTTTAATAACTAATTTAGTTATCTTGATATTATTATAATTCCACGCATCTAAATTGTCAATATATTGTGTATATTTTAAATATTTATTTTTTTCAATCTTCTTGCAATCTATGGTAAGCCACAAAATCATATGCAATAAGTTAGGAATACTAACAATTTTAATAGCGGCCTTAATGCCTGTTATAAAATATCTCAAGCTTGCTAGGTTTGAAATTTATTTATTTTTACTTAGTAATATTCTCCCAATAGATTTTGAATTTCCACTTCTGTTAAGAATCGATACTGACCTTTTTTCAATGATTCATCTAACATTAATCCGCCAATGGCAACCCTCTTTAAATACACCACATAACAGCCTACTGCCTTTAACATACGCTTCACTTGGTGCTTACGACCCTCTGAAATAGTAAGATATCCAGAAACGACGGGCTGATTATAATGGTTTGAATCTATATTGTATAAATTTTCAATAGGCATTTCATGCTTAAACTCTTTATACATTCCACATTTTTTCACTTCTATTTTTGCAGGTTTCGTTAGTATTTCACCTTTTCCGATGTAAATTCCTTGCTCTAATTGCTTCCTATCTTCCTCCTCTAAAGAACCCAACGCCCAAAAAAAATAAGTTTTTTCAACATGCTTTTGTGGGTACATTAATTGATGTTCAAATTCACCATCGTTGGTAAGTAACAATAATCCTTCTGTATCTTTGTCTAATCTTCCAACATGAAATACTCCATTCATGTTAACATTATCAAAAAAATCAAATACTGTTTTATTAACTGTATCCTTTCTTGCAGTAATGCAGCCAGCAGGTTTATTAAACATATAATATACTTTTCCAGTATAAGCAACTACTTTACCAAGATACTCAATAACATCAGAACTCTCTTTAATTTCTATTGCAGGTTCTGTTATCACATCTCCATTTACTTTCACCATACCTTCTTTGATATAAGTCCTAACCATTTTCCTTCTTCCAATGGATGACTCTGCTAAAAATTTATCTAATCTCATATTTTATTACTTCTCTTTCTTTGAAAAATCAATGAATCTTGTCTAAAAAATTATCATGATATATTTTTTCTGCTTCCTCAATCTCTAATGGTTTGCTAAAAAGATATCCCTGGATATAGTTGCAACTAGCTACCTTTAGAGATCTATATTGTGATACTTCCTCTATACCTTCTGCTACTACTTCTAGATTTAAGCTGTGGGCAAGAGAAACTAAACTGTACATTACCTTTATATTTTCTAATTCCAAAAATTTATCGTTTAAGGACTTGTCTAACTTTATTTTATCTACTGGTAAAAAGGTTAAATAACTGAGTGAGGAATAGCCTGTACCAAAATCATCTAGCGCAATTTTTACTCCTAATGCCTTTAATTGATTAACAAATACTATAGTTTCTTCTTTTTTTTCTAAAAATATGCTTTCCGTAATTTCTATATCTATATACTTAGCTTCTACATTTGCCTCTTTTAATGTATTTTCTAGAAACTCTATATAATTTAAGTCATTTAATTGTTTTGCAGAAAAATTAATAGCAATAGGCTTTATATCAAAACCCTTCTTTTTCCACATGCTTATTTGGTTGATTGCCTCTTTCGTTACCCATCTTCCAAGTTCTATAATCATCCCCATTTCTTCTGCTACTGGTATAAACTGCCCTGGGGATATAGAACTATTTTTTAGTCTTAAAAGAGCTTCGAAGCCAACAACTTTTCCTGTAAATGTACATACTTGTGGCTGATATAATAGTTTCAATTCATCTTTTTTTATAGCCTCTCTTAAAATTCTTTCTACTTTAAGCTTTTCCCGTAATTTTTCTGTCATTGTTTCATTAAAAAACATATAGCTATTTTTCCCTGCATTCTTTACCTTATACATAGCCATATCCGCATTCATAAGCAATTGAATAACTTCATGGCTATCAAAAGGATATAGAGTAATCCCCATACTACAGCTTATATAGATTTCCTCCTCTTCAATTATTAGCTTATTTTTAAATATATTTGTTATTCGTTTAGCATAATTTTCAATTTCAGCAGCATCCTTTTCGCCTTCGATTAAAACAAAAAATTCATCTCCACCAAATCTTGATACAAACATTCTTTCATCTTTGATATTTTCAAGCTCCTCTGCCACTTTTTTTAATACTTTATCGCCATAGCTATGACCTAGAGTATCATTAATCCCTTTAAAGTTATCAAGATCTAGCAGCATTACCACACCAGACTTATTTTCACTTATTTCTTCTTCTAATTTTTTTATAAACTTTCTTCGATTCGGTAGATCTGTTAAAAAATCATGATAAGCAATGTATTCTAATTTTTCCTTTAAATCTTCTAGTTTTTCTGTATAGTTTTGTATTTCATCATATTGAGCTCTCAGCTCTTCATCTGATGCTGCTAACTGTTGATAGGTTGCTGATATTTCTTCGTTTGATGCTTCTAATTCTTGCTGATGTTCTTTTATTTGAAAAAAATAGTCCTCTGTCTTGTCTAATATATTGTTTATGGAAGAAGCTACTCCTAAAAAAGTATCACCTTCTACTAAAGATAATCTATATTTTATATTTTTTTCTATATCAACTTGGTTAATGCATTGATTTAATTGGTTTACTGGCTTAATAATATTTTTATTTTTCACCCATAAAAGCATTAAAACCATTATAATTGCTATAATAGATGACCTTATAAAAAGCATATAAATGGAATAATAAACCTTTCCCGTAGAAAGGCTTAGTACAAGAACGTTATTGATTTCTCCATTCTGAGTCACAGGAAAATATATTGTCAATACTTTTGTATCTGCTTTCGTGTAATATGAATCTTTCGTAGATATATTCCCTTTTAGCGCCTCTTGCATTTCTTGCTCTTTATCCTTGTCATATACAATGCCTACATCTTTTATATTAGAGTCTGCAATAGTTTTAAAATTTTTGTCAACCAAAAGTACATGAACGATATTTTCTTCTTGCGCTAATTTTTCTACTAAAGTTTGATAGTTAAATTTACGTGTGAGTTTTTCGACTTCATTAGCTCTTATACCTATTTGAATAAAGCTACCATCAGCATTTCTTAAGTATCCATATTTATTATAATTATCTGATTCTGTATCCTTTCTTATTCCTTCCATCAATTCATTTTTTCTACTTATTCTAAAGTTTTCTACAGGATGACCTTTTAATGCCGTCCAGCCCAAATAGGCATCAATATTTGAATAAATAATCGTTCCTTCTGGGGAATACCAGTATATTTCGTCTACACCTAGATCCTTTGCGATTTTTTTCAATAGATCATTACTTAAATTTTTTTGATCTATCATTACATCTTTTCCAACTATTCTAATTTTTTCTTCTATCATTTTATTAACCATTTCTAATGAAACAGTATTTTCTTCTACCTGTAGAATAGCTTGTCTAGCAAGGTTTACTCCATTTTGTTTCATCTGCGTTAACAGCAAATTTTTACTTGTGTAATAACTAATTGTACTTATTGCAAGGATAGCGAGCAATCCGATGAACAATGGCATATAAATTAATTTATATTTGTTTACTTATAGTATTTTTAATTTGATATTTTGAATTATTCATAGCTTCTCCTTCCTTGTTTTCTATTTTTTATGTGCTTTCATTTGCTTCATTATTCACTCATTCTACATAGTTTTCCATAATTTTATTTTATTCCTTATTGAAAATCAATTCAATAATTTTTATTAAATAGAGATACTATTAAAGTTTTTCAAGTATATACAAATGTTATAAAAATAGAAAAGTTTACATTGAAATAAGCGAAATATTAGGAATAATAATGAATGGATAATCAAAATAAACTCAAAAGAGGACCTATTAATAAGTCCTCTTTTGAGTTTATTACTTATATTAATTTATTTTCCACCGTCTTTATGACCTAAACTTCCATTCCAGTTTTGCATCTTAGTTTTTAAGTTAGCTTTCATTGTATTAGCTTTATCTTGTGTAAGCTTACCCTTGCTAACCATCTGATCTATATTTTGTGATTGAGCATCAATAATCATAGATTTAAGTTGATCTGCAGTAACACCTTTTTCACTAGCTAGATCAAATGCTGTTTTTCCAGCCTTTGCAGCATCTTGTATTTGTGTTTTTGTAAATCCTAATTTACTTTCTAATATTGAATATGTTGGGTTAGAACCTTCTTTTTTATGTTCTGCCTGTTTTAAACTTCCATTCCAGTTTTGCATCTTAGTTTTTAAATTAGCTTTCATAGTATTAGCTTTATCTTGTGTAAGCTTACCCTTGCTAACCATTTGATCTATATTTTGTGACTGAGCATCAATAATCATAGATTTAAGCTGATCTGCAGTAACACCTTTTTCGCTAGCTAGATCAAATGCTGTCTTTCCAGCTTTTGCAGCATCTTGTATTTGTGTTTTTGTAAATCCTAATTTACTTTCTAATATTGAATATGTTGGGTTAGAACCTTCTTTTTTATGTTCTGCCTGTTTTAAACTTCCATTCCAGTTTTGCATCTTAGTTTTTAAATTAGCTTTCATAGTATTAGCTTTATCTTGTGTAAGCTTACCCTTGCTAACCATTTGATCTATATTTTGTGACTGAGCATCAATAATCATAGATTTAAGCTGATCTGCAGTAACACCTTTTTCACTAGCTAAATCAAATGCTGTCTTTCCAGCTTTTGCAGCATCTTGTATTTGTGCCTTTGTAAATCCTAATTTACTTTCTAATATTGAGTAGATTGGATTAGCATTATCTTTTTTATTCTTTACCTTATGTTCTATCTTAGTTGAATTATTAGCTGCTGCATTATTGGATAGTGCCGCCGCATGAACTGTAACAAATCCTGAACCTAATGATACTACAAGAGCTAAAGCTGCCATTACTTTTAAATTTCTTTTTACCATTTTAACGACCTCCAAAATTTAAATTGAATTTTAATGTTTGATGGAATTTAATAATTAATATATATATATCATAGCCATGGTTTGTGACAGCTTGGTGACAACTTTATAGATACATTGTTAATATATTGTAAATAGCCAAGTTATATGTAAAAAATTAAAGTTACCCCAAAAGCTGCTGGACAAAATTTAATTCAGTAGCTTGAGGATTAAACAATAAGCTGCTGTTTTATTCTATTATATTGTGTTACTAAAGGAGCCTGTTAATTAGAATCACCTCTTTGAATATTCTTTAATGTTAAGACGAGAGCATCTACATATTTTTCAACATCAGCATCAGTGGATTTATCGTTTCCAATTCGAAAACAAGCCTTTTCACCACATTTTGTAATATGCTATAATAAGTAATAATAAAACATTTCTTCGTAATACTGCAACTATATGGCAGTTAGAATTATATTTAAAGAGGGGATAGAAGTTATGAAGCAAATTACATTAGATGAGGTTTTTAAAACACTAGATAAGATGAAAAATTCCAATTTGGTAGCCATAGTGAATGCATATGAGCTTGACACAGTTTACTGTATTGATCAGTTTGACTATGAGTTGTTCGATGAGCCTCATGGAAGAATACTTAGACTAATAAGTAAAAATGGTGAAAGAAATTACTATGACTTTCATGGAATTTATATTAGTTTAAAAGATATTGATAAAATTTCGATTACAGCAGATACAATTTATATATACTTACAGAATCAACTAGTAAAACTAAAGTTTAAATAAACCATAAATATACAAATGGGGAGTAAAGAAAGTAATGAATGAAAAAGTATATCTAGAAAAATTTACCGTTGAAGATTTTGATAAATATTATAAATTAGTTAGCGACGAAAAGGTAATGGCAATGATTACTGAGCGAGCAATTCCTTTAGATGAAGCTAGAGGAAATTATAATTTGCTTTTGAGTAACAATGAATTACAAAAGTCTTTTGGCAGTTTCAAAGTAATGGAATTAAAAACTAATAATTTTATTGGTTTAGCTAAATTGAAAATTGAAGAGATGAATGCTAAAGAGGCAGAGCTTGGGTATATGTTATTGCCTGAGTATTGGGGTAAAGGGATTGGTAATGAAGTTGCTCGACTTCTGGTTAAAAAGGCAAAAGAAGAAAAACAACTAAACAGAATTACTGCGATTATAGACCCTAACAATATTCCTTCTCGAAAAATTTTAATTAATAATGGATTTGTTTCAGACAAAGTGTGTGAAATAGATGGTTTACCAGGAGAAATATTAAGCATGAAAATATAAAAAACAGCACTACTATAATGATTTTTTTAATATAAAAAACCATGCTAAATAAGAGAATTAGCATGGTTTTTTCGAGCAAATTCAACAGCCAAATAGCTTTTATATAATATTGCAATATCATTTATCTAATAACCTTCCCATTATAACTGTATTATAATAGTTTCCTTCTTTATGAATACGATCCTTTATTAATAATCCTTCTTCTGCAAATCCATATCTTTTATATAATTGAATCGCTTTTGTATTTGTCTGTACCACAGTTAATGAGATTTTTTCAATTCCTACAGCATCTGCCCACATCAAAATATTTTCTAACATTGCTTTACCAATTCCATGACCCCAATATTCCTTCGATATACATATCCCAAATTCTGCTTTATGTATAAATCTACTTAGTTTACTTCCTTCACAACGAGTAAAACCAACGATTTTACCTTCAACTTCTGCAACTAAAAACAAAGTTTTTTCCGCTATTGAATCTTCATAAATGCGTTTTTCAAAATCCTCTGCCGTTAATGGATCTTCACCAGATTCTCTATCAAGATTTTCTGTTTCTCCATCAATTTTAACCCTTATAAAAAAATAAGCTGGTAATATAACACCAGCTTTTTAAACTAAAAAATACATTTGCCATGAATAATAGCACTTTATTATTAAGGTAAGATCAACGGTACAAAAATAGTTTAAACAAATAATAAACTTTTATGTATTCATAAAAAAAAGATTAAGCCTCTTGACGATAGTCTCAAATCTTGAAGGGAAAAATATATTTCCCAATATTATCTTAAAGATCTTAAGTTGAATAAATTACTATAATTATTTATTAATTATAGGTTATCATATAATTTAGATAAGGTTTAATATTTTAAACAAAAGAAGGTGTTTCATCATGAAAAGATTCGCCAAGTATCCATATATTGTATTTATAATTACATTATTATTTATGTGTGTAAATACCAGAACTAGTGTATATGGAGATGAACTAAATATGTTTAATAATAGCTTCAAAAATCAATATAGGGCAGAGTATCCTAAAGAGGTGTTTTTAACTTTTGATGATGGTCCTAGTATAAATAACACAAGAAAAATATTAAAGATATTAAATGATAACAACATAAAGGCTACTTTTTTTGTAGTAGGAATAAAGTGTGAAGAAAATCCCACCATATTAAAAGAGTTAAGTGATAATGGTATGAGCATTGGTGTACATACTTATTCACATAACTATAAAAAAATATATGTAAGCCTAAAATCCTACATGGATGATTATGAAGCATGTAAAAATACAATACAAAAAATAACTAATAAAGAGCCTATAAATTATATTAGGTTTCCAGGTGGATCTAATAATCCTATGGCAAGAAAAACAACCTTAGATTCAATAAAAAAAACTTTAAATGATAAGGGAATAAAGTATGTAGATTGGAATGTTTGCTCAGGTGATGCAGATGCTCACGAAGTACCTGTTGGAAAAATAAAAAGAAATGTCAAAAATCAATGCCAAAACAAAAAGATTGCAGTAATACTTATGCATGATACTTATTACAAACATTTTACAGTGGAATCACTACCTGAAATAATAACATATTTAAAAAATGAGGGATTTGTTTTTAGAACTCTTGGTGACTTAAGTGAAGCAGAAGAGAAAGAAATGATGAATATTGAAATAATAAACAAAAAACAATAGACATTAAATTAGCCAGGGCCTATTATAAAAATCATATTAAAAAATAGCTGGCAATGAGCCAGCTATAAGCTTAGTAAAGGATTTATCCCGATATAGGAATACATAGTGAATTATAACCACTTTAATGAATATTAAGCAACATTATATAAAATCTGTAATAATTATTCTATAACTGTATAAACTATAAATATATAAATAACCCCACTATTCTACATTAGAATTTTATTATAGCAATAAACAGTCCTACATTCTTTTGACTAAGAGCGTAGGACTAGTTATTTTTTTTATTTTGTGAGAATAATTCCACCACATTGGTAGAACTCTCTCCCTAATTTAATTATAACATATGCATAATAGAGAATGTTTAGGTTTTTAAGGCCGAAAATTCACTTACACTCTGGCGTATAAGTTAACTTTCGTCCTAATCCCTCTATACTAAATTTTGTGATATTTATGCTGTGGTCTACCCACTTTACCGTATTCCACCAATTTACCTATTTTATTTTCTTTCTCCATATATTCAAGATATCTTCTAACTGTCACTCTTGCTATCCCTAATCTTTCTGCTAGATCCTCTGCTGTAAAATCCTCATAATTACCTTTTTCTATTTCATTCCATATAGCTCTATAGGTATATTTATTAAGTCCCTTAGCAAAATCATCTTCATTCTGAGAAACATTGGAACTGGATATTAGCTTATCTAAATCCTTTTGTTCAATTACCTCATTCTTTTTAAATTGATAATACCTATCCTTAAATTGAGTAAGTGATTCTTTAAACCTTTCAAAACTAAAAGGCTTTATAAGATAATCTACAACTCCATATCTAAAAGCTTCCTGTACTCTTTCAATAGTTTTATCTGCTGTAATTAAAATAATATCTATATCTATCTCTTGTCCTCTTATCCACTTCAAGAAATCAATCCCGTTTTCTTTAGGAAGATACACATCAAGTAATATTAAATCTGGCTTTTTAATGGATATAATTTTTTTTGCATCATCAAGATTAGAAACTGCTTTATATAAAGCAAACCCTTCTACCCTTTCTAAAAACTTAGAATTTATTTCCCTAACCATAGGATCATCTTCAACAATCATTACTTTAATCAAGCTTTTTCCTCCTTTGTCGAAATACTGGGTAACTTAAGACGCTCGTTCCCGCTCACAAGTTATCCGTAAAAGCCCATTTAGGGCTTTTACTACCTTGTCATTGGTATAGTTATATCCCAATGAACACCGTTATCCACATCAAACTTTATTATACCGTTAGACTCATCGATTATTTTCTTTACTATATACATTCCATGTCCACGTTGCCCATCCTTTGTTGAAAAACCTTGCTCGTATATTTTTTCTCTGTATTCTACTGGAATTCCACCACCATTATCTTTAACTATTATATTTAAAAAATTCTCATCTTCAATTATTTTTATATATATTAATCCAGTCCCATCATTTTTAACTTCGTCTAAAGAATTTTCTATTAAATTGCCTAAAACTGATACAATTTCTTCAGAAGTCATATTCTCTGGTAACTTTGTTAGTTTTGAATTTTCATCTATTTTTAACTTAACTCTACACTCCTCGGCTTTGTTATACTTTGACAGTAACAAAGCTGATACAGAAGAGTCCTTTATATTCTCTGTTAAAATATTGCTTATATTACTTCTTACTTTTGCCACATCTGATATAAACTGTAGAACCTCCTCATACTCTTCCAGCTGTATAAGCCCCGAAATAGTATGAAGCTTATTCATAAATTCATGATTTTGAGCTCTTAAGGACCAGGCCATTTTTTTAGCACCTGTGAGCTCTTCTGCCATTCTGGTCACCTCTGTTTTATCTCTAAAGCTAGCAATAGCTCCTACAACCTTCCCTCTATTCATTATAGGAATTCTATTAGTCATTATTATGGTATTATTTATTCTCTGCTCTTTTTCAAATTCAGATTCCCCTGTTTCTAATACATTAACCATACGGGTATTTGGAATAACCTCTTCTATGTTCTTTCCTATAATATCCTTCTTATTAACTTTATTTTCAAGGTGTAATATATTTAAGGCTGAATCATTTATAAGAGTAATTCTACCTCTATGATCAACAGCTATTAACCCTTCATGAATAGCATAAAGAATTCCCATCTTTTCATTATAAAGCTTTGTTATTTCCTCAGGCTCAAGTCCCAGTAAAGTGTTCTTTATGTTATTGGCCAATAAAAATGCCCCTATTATACCTACCATGAGTCCACCAAAACCAATTAAAATTATATATAAAATAGCTGTATGCTTAGCTGCTTCAATGCTGTGTGTAAGTGTACCTACAGAAACAAAACCTATCTCTTTCTTATTTTCTGCATCATATATTGGAGTAAAAGCTCTTAAGGATTTTCCGAGAGTTCCTGTAGCCTCAGATATATATGTTTCTCCCTTTTGAAGTACTCTATATTCATCTCCTCCCATAAACCTTTTCCCTATCATTTCAGGATTTGGATGAGAATATCTAATTTCCTCCATGTCCGCTACAATTATATATTCAACCTGTTCTAAATTTTTAAGCTGCATATTAACATAAGGTCCAATCTTTCGATTTGGGTCCTTAACCGCTAGTGCATCTACCATCTCTCTAGAATGTGCTACCATCTCAGCCACATTCATAATATTAGTTCTAGCCTTGCTTTCAATATTTTCAGTCGTCCATGAGGCAACAAAAAAAATTATTATAGATATAGAAATAAACACTACTGTGATAATCAATAAGGTAAGCTTTGTTTGCAGCTTCATTGCTTTTTTCACATTTATCACCTCAACTTTATTATAAGTGATCATCTCAAAATCAGCACTCTGTGTAAGCGATCATCTCAAAATCATAGATTTTGGATGCCTGCTTAAGATTTGGGATATCTACTTAAGATTTTGGCTCTCTGCTTAAAAGCTTAAAAAAACACGGAATCATAGAAGACCATGAATATAGATAGAAGGATTAATATAGGAATAGATACTTCAATCCTATTATATAGCACTTCTTTCATTATTGTCTTCTATTCTCCGTGTTTAATTTAACATCTATCTAATATATCTTATTTAACCTTGCCCATAGACTAAATTTAGTATTCATGAGCTTGCTTTACTTTATTTATCTCATGACTACTCGGTGTAAAATTTTAATAATCATTTTTTATGATGCAACAGCTTCATTATTTAATTTTTTTGCTTTATTCCTACTAAGCCATTTAAATGTATAAGTAACAATAAACGGACAAAGGATAGCAGATACTACACATGCTGCTGCAACTTGTGCAGTAGCTACTGTTGCTACAACAGCTAGTGTTGGGTCTGCTGCTGCAACAGCAACTGGCGTCGCTACAGCATTTCCTGCAGTTGACCCTGTTGCCAGGCCAATTATAGGCTCTTCTTTAAATAATTTCAGAAGTATAAAAGCTCCTATTCCAGTGAACGCAGCTATTACTCCTAATAATATACCAGGACCTCCAGCCTTTACAATAGTTTCAAGGTTCATTCCTGCACCTAATGGGAATGAGAAGAATGGGATTAATAACATTTTACTGCTTCCAAGGAATTTTCTCATATCAGGGTCAACATTTCCTAAAATCATTCCTATTACTATTGGAATCATTACTGCTACAAGTGCCTTAAAAGGAACTTGAGCAAGTCCTGATGCACCTAACGCAACTAATGTAAAGAACGGACCATCTTTTAAAGACAATAAAGCATAAGCACCTACATCCGTTTCATCACCATATTGAGAAGCAAGTGATGCATATAATCCGCCATTACAATTTGTTAATGCTGAAAGGATAGCTAATGGTGATAAACCTAGTACTCCAGCAGGACCAAAAACTTTTCCTACAAATATACCAATACCAGCACCTACTAAAAATTTTCCGGATATTAATATTGCACCTTTTTTTATTGCCTTTGGTGCTAATTTGAAATTGATTTGTGAACCAATTAAAAACATAAAACAAGCCAAAATTGTTGATGATGCACTTGAACTGAATAATGCCGTTGTAAATCCACCAATTTTTAGAAACTGTGGACAAAATGTATTAACTAATACCCCTAAGAAAAGTGGAACAACCATCATACCACCTGGGATTTTATCGAGTGTTTTCTTAATTGGAATTTGCATTTTTATTCCTCCATTATTTTTAAATAGTTTTTATAATCTTGCTACACCAGTTGCTCTAGCTGCTTTCATAATTTCTTCTGCTACATTTGCAGCTACCTCTTTATCTAATGCACTTGGTATTACGTTATCCTCATTTAGATCTTCATCACTAATGCTATTTGCTATAGCATTAGCTGCTGCTATTTTCATTTCTTCATTAATTTCTTTTGCTCTAACATCTAACGCTCCTCTAAATATTCCTGGGAATGCTAACACGTTATTAACTTGATTTGGAAAATCTGAACGTCCTGTACCTATTACTCTTGCCCCTGCTGCTTTTGCATCATCTGGCATTATTTCTGGGGTTGGGTTTGCCATAGCGAATAATATAGAATCCTTATTCATTGCTTTTACCATAGCTTGGCTTACTATTCCTGGTGCTGAAACTCCTATAAATACATCTGCACCTACTAATGCATCAGCTAAGGTTCCTTTAATGTTATCTGGATTAGTTACCTTTGCAAGTTCCTTCTTAGCGTCATCTACATTTTCTATTCCTCTGTAAAGAATACCAACCTTATCACATGCAATTAGATTCTTTACTCCTGAAGAAAGTAATAGTATAGCTATAGCAGTCCCTGCAGCTCCTGCACCATTTATAACAACTTTTATATCTTCTATTTTTTTATTAACCACTTTTAAAGCATTTATTACTCCTGCAAGAACAACTATTGCAGTTCCGTGTTGGTCATCGTGGAATACAGGTATATCAAGTTCTTTCTTTAATCTTTCTTCAATTTCAAAGCATCTTGGAGCTCCAATATCTTCTAGATTAATTCCGCCAAACCCTGGCGCTATAAGCTTTACAGTTTTCACTATCTCGTCCACATTTTTTGTATCTAGGCATATTGGAAAGGCATCAACATTTGCAAACTCTTTAAATAAGATTGCTTTACCTTCCATAACTGGTAGTCCAGCCTTAGGTCCTATATCTCCGAGTCCCAATACTGCTGTTCCATCTGTAACTACTGCAACTATATTTCCTTTTGAAGTATACTTGTACACGTTTTCTTCATTCTCATGAATCTTTCTGCATGGCTCTGCAACTCCAGGAGTATAAGCTAAACTTAAATCATCTCTTGTTGCAACTCCTATCTTTGATTTTATCTCTATTTTTCCTATATTTTGTTCATGCAATTTTAAGCTTTCTTCAAAATAATTCATTCTTTATATCTTCCTTTCAATATTCTATATTAATTTGTGTAATCGTTTGTTTTGCTATGTGTAAATGATAACATCAACCTCTGAGTATTAAAATATTTTGAACTTTAAAAACATATTATGGTCATAAAGAATACTTTGTTATATTTTTAACTCCTCCTTCTCCATAAATTTAGCTCGTTCTCATGGTGGGAGCTTATTATTTATAGCAATTCTGAGCATCAAAAAAATAAGGGTTAACTTCTACAAGTTAATCCTTATGACAAAAATACTTATTAAATATAAAAAAACTCAATCATTTGTGGTACGTATAGAAGATTTTTCTTTATTTACATACTAATCTCCTGAGATATTCTAATTATTTCTCTTTTTTTCGTATCATCCAAGCTTTCTAAATATTTGTTAAACTTTTCATGCCACTCTTTCTCACTTTCAGTACCATAATCAATATCAAGAACTTTATCATTAGAAATACTCTTAATTAATAGCGCTACTTCAAAATCCTCTAGAGCTTTAAAAATATCAATAAATTCATCATCAAATATACAATCAGAACTAAATACATCCATCAGATCCCTTAAGCTGTGAAATTCTTCTCTAATAATCTCTATTTTATCTTCTACTCTACTACAATTCCTAATCTCTTCGGTTATGTTTCTAAATCTACTGTCATCTAAGCTTTTTCCATCTTCATATTTAAGTAGATTTTCCTCTGACTTGCTTAAAGTGATAAATATATTTTCCAAAGTGTTAGTTTCAATATGCCTTTTTATTTCAGGTGCAATCTTGCAAACAGTCCTGTTTATATATTCGGTAAGGTTTTTATCCTTAATAAAGAGTTCCTGACAAAGTTTTTCTGTCACCCCAAAAATCAATCTCCTAAACTCCGCTTGAGATAAGTTTTCCATGATACCTTTAAGATATGTTCTATCTCCTTTAGTTATCTCTAAGGACCTGCCTTCTTTTCCTATTAGAATACACCCTAGGTAGTTAACAAGAACTAACTGAAATATATTAATTAACATGTGCTTAGAGTCTTTGTTAAAGCCTTTTAATAAAGCTTCAATTTCTGAACCATCAAAGTATGAACAGAATTTATTTTCAAGAATTATTTTATTTAAGTAATCCTCTATATATTCAATTCCTACTAAATCCCTTTCGTCAATAGCTAGTGGATAATCTATAGAACCTGGAGTTTCATGCCTTGCAAATCTAATATCATACTCTTTAAAAAATAATGGAATTCCATAATCAATGGTATCTATATAGGCATAGTTTTCTGTTTGTAATCTAGTTTCCTTTACAATCTGATATAATCTTTGACATTTATCTACCTTAGCCTTTAATATCTTTTCACCCTGAGAAAATAAATACATTACTTCCTTCTTTTTAATTAAAGTTATACTTTCCTCTATTGTTGATTGATTCTTTAAAAATAATCCCAGTGTATAGCAAATAGACAACATAATCTGCTCTGCAATTTCCACCCTAACGGAAGAACTTTTATTCCTTGTGTAATAGTCCACCGTTTCTTTTAAGATATCTAACACTTGAAGTTGAATACTCTCAATATCTCTTATGTTTAATAAATTATTTGAATGAAGCACCTGCAGAAGGGTTTGAAAATAATGTTTTTTACTTAATAAATTTTCAAAGGCATCTTTTTTATTTATAATAAAATTATCCATTATTCCTCATCTCCCTTCTCATCACTCTCCATGTCTTCATCCATATTTAAATAATCAACCACTCCATACTTCATATTATGAGCTATTTTATCCAAGTATTTATATCTAAGGAGTTCTAAATCTCCCTGGCATCTATTATCAAAATACTTCTTCATCAACTCAATTAACTTGTCATCACTTATCTCTTCCATCGTTTCATTTTTATAATAATAAAAAGTTTCTATAAGGTCATTTATAGTTTCAGAATAATTATTTTGCAAAATATAAGGCGAATCGCAAAAGCTGGAAATGATTTTTGTTATTATACCTCCGCCAAATTCCACTCTGCCATTACTACTTAAAGCTTCATCTCTCGTTTCTATAAGTGCTTTTATATCTTTCTCTAAAAGTTTTAATCCATATTCTAAAGTCTTTTCGTTAATTTGCTGAATTTCTATAAATGTTTGTTTAGCTATTATAGAATTTGAAGTAGACATAAGATAATTTTTCACAAATTAACCCCCCTAATTTTTTTAAATTTTATATTGACTTTTTGTTTTAGATATGATATGATAAAATTGAGGTACTATATTTATAATGTATAATTTTATCATTGTCTTGGTTTTAAGTCAATGATATTTTTTATGTCTGCATAAGACTAAACTGAGTTAGAAAGTTAAGAAGAACCCCTCGACATCGCTGTCGAGGGGTTTATTGGCGTAAGATATGCATGCTAAGTTTATCTTTTTATATATTTTAAAATTGTAATACCATTATCTACGGCATACTCTTTTAGATGTAGTTTTATTGTTGGATTATTCTCTAAAAATAGAGGTCTACCTTTTCCTAGTATTGTAGGAACTACTCCTATTATATATTCATCAATAATATCAGCCTTAATAAAGCTATCTACAAGAACTCCACCGCCAAATAAGTATATATCCTTGCCATCCTTTTCTTTTTCTTCCTGAATTACCTTACATATATCACCACTAATAAAGCTTAGATTGTCTCGATCTTGAATTTGTTGTGATGTTGCTATATACACCTTTTTATTTTTAAAATCATCATGCATATTTTGATCATAGCAATTTTTACCCATAACTACTATATCTATATCTTCTAGAAATTTACCAAAATCAAATTTATTTTTAGTATTTAATGTATCATCTCCATCCCCAACTATCCAATCGAATCTGCCATCTTCTGATGCTATATATCCATCAAGACTTATTGCTAAATTTAAAATTATTTTTCTTTTCATATTAAATTCCTCCTTATTATCTAAAATATTTTTAGGTTTTGCATAGTTTATAAATATTATTGTTTGATACTTAATTAATTATAGACTATAATAGTTGACATCTAATGTCATATAATAGGAGGAAAGTTATGAGAGCAGATAGATTAATTTCTATATTAATGTTATTACAAATGCATAAAAAATTGACTGCTTCCGAATTATCAAAAAAACTTGAGGTTTCCGTAAGAACTATTTATAGGGATATTGATATTCTTAGCGGTATTGGAGTACCTATATTTGCTGATAAAGGTATAAATGGTGGCATAAAGCTTCTAGGAGACTATAAAACTTCCCTTACAGGAATAAATAAAAAAGAACTTTTCTCTTTATTAATTCCAACTGGTGATAAAATTTTTGAGGATTTAGGCATTGAAGATCTTAAGTATTCTACAATGCTTAAAATTTTAGGAAATTCTTCACATAATCAAATAGAGGAATTGGAAAACATTCAAAATTATATTTATATAGATATGTATACCTGGAATGAGCCTAACATTAGCCTAGATATAGATATTCTTTCTATATTACAAAATGCTGTATGGAACTCAAAATCATTGAAATTATTATATAGGAAAGTAGATGAAACAAAAGAAATAGCAATAAACCCACTTGGATTAGTTTGCAAACGTGGTGTTTGGTATTTAGTCGCAGCAGATAAGGAAATTATTAAAACATATAAAGTGACTTCTATTGAATCTGCTTCATTAATGAATGACACGTTTATTAGACCATACGACTTTAATTTAAAAACCTATTGGAAAAACTCCACTAGTAATTTTAAAAATTTAATTCCTAAATATACTTTTACCTTTAAAGTTAGTCCCAGTATCTTAAATCATATAAAAGAAAGGCAATTTATAACTATAAGTAAAACTATGTTTAAAGAAAATGAAATTTATCTCAATATAAAATTTGATTCTGTGCTGCAAGGTATAGAATTTGCTTTTGGATATGGTAAAGATATTAAAATTATTGAACCTATTGAAGCTATCTCTGAAATTAAGAAAAGAGCATTGGAAGTTATTGATTTATATTAAAAATACTCTATAAATAAGCCATTATAAAGAATACATATTCTTTATTATTGATTTCTTATAATGGCTTACTCTGTGTTACCCAGATACATGACTATTAAGCATGAAATTCCTTTAAAAATTCTTCAATATTTTGTAGAACTTTATTGGATAATCTCTGTCTTGCTTCTTTCGTCCAACCTGCTACTTTTTTAGATAAGATTATATTAGAGTATTTTTCAAATTCCTTTTTAAAACTTCCGGCACCATCTTCATCACATATTACAAAATTTCCTTTTCTTTGTATCCATTCCAAAAATGCTGGCACTTCAAATGGAGTACCCAAAGAAGTATTAATCAATATTTTACCATTACCAAATAAAGAAAATTCATCTTCACCAAGTATTATTGTGTTTTTAGGTAAATGAATTGATATAATTTCTGTTATTTTTAGCAGCTCATTAAGTGAAAGATATTCTATCCCTTCCTTTTCAATATCCAATTTCCTATTTCTACTGAAATAATAAACTTTCATTCCAAAAGTAGATGCTATTTTTGCTAACATTCTCCCCGTTGTACCCATTCCAATTATTCCAACTTTTCTTTGTGTTAACTCCACAGGTTCATTTCTCCACTGATGTTCACCTAAACCCTTTAGTAATCTTATTAATTCACTAATTATAAATTCAACTAATCCTTCATCCCCATAGTCTCTAATTCCTTGAACTTCAATATTATTTGCTCTTGCAGCTTTAATATCAACATTTGCGGAATTTTCATCATAAAGGCTACAGCACATTCCAATATATTTCACCTGCTTACATGTTTCAATTACCTCTTTACTTATCTGCGTATTCCAAGATACAAGCACACAATCAGCATCTTTTATTCTATGAATAATTTCGTTATCATTTTGTGGATAATCATCAAATATCTCAATAGGTTTAATAGAGTATTTCTTTAGTTCTTCAACTGCCCAAGATTCTAATCCCGTTTTATCAATACAAACGATTTTATTAAATTTCATTAATTCTCATCCCTTCATTCAATTATTACTTTACACCATCCTCAATTATTGTTGATAAAATAAATGTTGTAGACGTGTCTATAGTAGATTTTACTTTCCATAATTGATCAATGAAATTTGTGATGTCTGATGTAGACTTTGCCCTAACCTTGATCACTATACACCAATCACCATGGATTCTTTGACATTCTTCTATAAGTACATTAGGTACATCAATATTAACATATTGTTGTATATCCTCTTTATAATTTGACATATTTACCTTTACATAAATATATGCTCTAGTACCTTCCCCCAATTTAGTCCAGTCAATGATACTTTTATAACCTTTTATTATTTCATTTTCTTCCAGCTTCTTTATTCTTTGATGAATTGCTTGCCTTGAGATGTGAAGAATTCTACTTATTTCTTCATGAGGTATTCTTGCGTTATTGCTAATAATATTTATAATCTTAATATCCAAATCATCCATATCTCAACCCTCCTGCTATATGTAATGTATTTTATCATTTAAAAGTTATTAAGTCATTATATTGACCAAATTAACTGCTAATAGTAATTTTAATTACTATACAAACATTTTTTTCATATTTTAAATCTCTTTTTAAGTAAAATATACTTAAAAGAATTGCTATATGCAATTTTTCAAAATAATTTTAGTTGAATACTTTAGATTTGACTAAAAATCATACCTTCGTCCACTTACCTAGGATTTCAGACCACTAACCTGCAAAGTGTAGATATTCTATGGAAATACAGGTATTATATAGAAAAGGAGGATGATGCCCATGAACGTAGAAATCCGGTATGTAAATTCTCCAGAAGAGGAATGTGCAGTCTTAAAGATTTGTCAAAACCATCCTGGAATTATGAAATTACAGGAAATAATTGAAAAAGGTATTTATCAGACTATAACGGTTCCTTGTTTTATTGGAGAACAGAGATATTTTATTTCTTGTGAACACATTTTATATATTGAAACTATTCAGGAGATATTGTTCGTGCACACTGGCAGCAAGGTATATGAAGCTAAAAAGCGGCTTTATGAACTTGAAAAAATGCTTCCGGAGCAATTTGTCCGGGTTTCCAAATCAGTCATAATGAATCTGAAACAGGTAGAATATTACAGCCCTCTGGCAAACGGGCTGATGAAAGCAACATTTTATAACGGTGAGGAGACGTATATTTCCAGAAAATATCTCCGACTTCTCAGAACAAAGATTGGAGGTAGAAATTCATGACAAAGGAAGATAGAAGAGAAATTACAGTGAAAGGACTTTTCCTAGCACTGATACTATTTATGAGTATGCTTATTGATTTGCTAATCCTTCGGGATATGCAACATCTGCAAGTTGTTGGGACTTTCCTTATTCCAATCATCGCTTTTTATTGTCTGCTGGGTATGTTTATCCAATGGATGGTATATCGAAGCACTCTTAGAAAAAAAGAATTCCATCTACTCTCAGGCACTGCTGCTATTTACTGGATATGTATGCTTAGTATAATTTTTATGGTTTGTGCTCATTGGGTTCCTCAGGTTATTCGATATATAGTTGTGGCAAACGGAGCAGCATTGCTATTAGTTTGGTTTCTGGATTACCTGTATATGAAGAAGATAGCTAATGAATTGAATTCTGGGTTAGAATACTATAGTCGGGTGCTAGTAGAAGATCTGCCAGCGAGACCTAAGACAGAAGATATGTTTATGGAGGAAATCAGTAATTATTGTAAAAAAAATCACCTTTCTCTTGAAATTCTGGAATATGGAATTCCAGCTAAAATAAAAATGAACAATATTCAGTATATGGTAAAGTTGGGTCAATACTATACGCTAGTGGGAATTCTAGTGTATACACTAGAATTCCATAATATGATTTCAAAAATAAAAAATAGTAGCACTTAAGGAGATCTAATTACTATGAAAATAATGAATAAGCTTAAAAAATATTTTCTAACATCGAAATCTTGGGTAATTGATCTGGAGGATTGTACTACAATTCCTTCTGGAAAGACAATTGTAGACACGGTTCAGAATTGGGCAAATGAAAATCAAAAGAAAATCATATTTGTAAGTACCATGAAACCAATAACTTTTATGCTAGACGGAACAAAATATATAGTGAAAATTAATAGAGAACGTGGAGCTTATACTTTGTATATTACAAATTGTGAATAAAACAAGCCAAATCAGATATCAATGGTTCTAAGTAAAGTCTACATCATTTATGATAAGGTTCACCGTAACAAGTATAACGTAGACTTTTTTACTTAGGACTTTTTAAATAAAACTTATCAATAACTCATGCTCATGTGACTGTCACCTACTCCTTTACCAAAGCTAATTTTTTTGTAGCCCCTTGCTGAGACAAATCCTGTCCAATTATATCAATTTTTATATTATATTCGTTTGCTAATTTATCTGCCAATTCAGTAAGTTTTCCAGTATTTCTTGAAACTAAGATAAGATTATATTTATGAAAAGCGAATATTTGAGCAAGTTCATATCCTATTCCACTAGTTGCACCCGTGATTAAAACTGTACCCTCATTATTCATAGCTAACCCCTCCATTTAATTTTTATAGTATTAATAAACATATTTATTTTATTACTACCAATATTATCTCCCGTCCATGATAGAGCTGCCGAATTAATTGCTCCGCTTCCTTGTAGTGCTCATGCAAAAATAAATATTAAGATAGTTTTGCATAAAAAGCATAACTAACATCATTCCAAATTGCCTCATACCTAAAATAAAACTTATACCAATGATAAATTTTTTTCCTTAATAGAAAACTTATTAGATATTACATCATTTCCCATTAGTCACCTCTTTCTACCACCGGTATTCCATGTGCCGGACATACCCATTTGAATGGAAAGTGAGATATATTTTTGATAGATTCCATAAGTACAGCTTCATCCCAGTTCATATTGGGATAAGATCTCAATTTTCCTTTTCTTGAATCTACCAAATCTCCTGCAAATAAGATATCCTTATAAAGTATACAAGTATGTCCCGGAGTATGCCCTGGAGTAGGGGTAATCTTTATATCTCCAATCCTCTTATCTTTGCTATACGCACATATATTCTTTTGTTGCCTCTAAAGCATAAACGTTATCAGTTATTTTCATGCATTCCACCTCTCAGACAAACTTTTATTCTGTATTAAAAGTTTTCTTAAATCAAACCTCTTTGCAAAAGACTGTTATACGTAGCACGTTCTTTTTCTTCTTTATTCTGCAAAATATACTTTTGAAAAATAGGTTTTATATAAAGTGCAGTAACCAATTTCAGAATTAAATTCTGGAAAGGATATTTATTGCTACTTTTTATATCTCTTGTAATTTTTCTTCCCAGCGCATGAGCCTTCTTCAAATCATCAGTGCTTTCACAAACTTTCTTTTCAACTCCCTTAACCATCGTATAAACTCCTAAAAATCCCGAGACGTAACTCCTTTCGAATATTCCAAATTTAAACATGCCAGTAAGGCTCTTCGCCACTTTTTTTACTGCATTTCTGTTGTATGATGTAGATATTCCAGCGCCATACTTTCCTCCAAGCAAAGAGGCATACAACGTATAAGGTCCAAGTCGCTCAAAAAAGCACTTCATAATTGCGTTATACTCCATACCATAGGTTGGAGAACCCAAAATAATTCCATCTGCTTCATAAATAAGTTTTCTAATCTCTTCAAAGCCATCAAGAATAGGACACTTCCCTTCCATTGTACAAGTTAAACATCCTGTGCAAAATTCAAGCTTGTATTTTGGAAGAAAAATTTCCGTTACTGATGCCCCTTCTTCCTCTGCACCCTTAAGTGCTTCCCTAACAAGTGTAGCGGTATTGCCGTTAAATCTTGCACTGCTTATCACCCCAACAACCTTAATATCTTTTTTCATATCTTCATCTCCTCTTCCTTGACATATAAAACATAATATTATAAACTCATAATATACGTAGCGTGTATTAAGGTTACACCATGTAACCAAAGTATACACCTTGTGCTCTATAATTGTCAAGTTAGGAGGGAAAAATTTGGTTAACTCAATTACTAGAAGAGAAAAAGAAAAACAAGCAAGAGAAGAGGATATTATAAATGCTGCAGAAAAAATATTTACTATAATGGGCTATAACGGAGCTTCGATGGAAGAAATAGCCAAAGAGGCCCAATTCACTAGAAAGACCGTTTACCAATATTTTGCTGATAAAGAAGATTTATATTTCGCAGTGGTGATTAGGGGATTTAAAAGACTTCTATGCTATATTCAGAAGGAAAGTAAAAAAGAGAATACTGGTTTTGAAAAGCTTCAGCTTTTAGGTTCCGCATATTATCGATTCTATCAGGATTTCCCTAGCTCCTTCCACTTAATGAATTATGTTGGCTATATCAAATCTAATAAAGAAAATACAAATAAGCGAGAAGAATTTAATAAAGCCTCTGAATTAGTCGCACAAGAAGTGGCAAAAGTCATTGATGAAGGAAAAGCAGATGGAAGTATCCGAAATGATCTTAATACAATGAAGGCAACCTATTCTGCTGAATTTTTAATAACAGGATTTTTTCACATGCTTTCTTTATCGGGTAAAACATTTACAAATCATTATTCACTTGATCAGCAGGATTTTATCCATTTTAATTTAAATTTATTATTTGATGCTTTTCGCAAGAAAAATAAATGAGAACCTCAATAATCTGGAGGTTCTCCGTAACGAGTATATTGGTGACTTTATTTTCTACTATACTATTAATTATAAATATATTTAATGTACCCTCCTAAATAATGTCGCCCAGATAAGCAGTCTCATTATACCTTATTTTTCTATTTTTGCAATCAATATACTTTTGAACTTCTTTTTTATAGTATCATTACAATACTTCACGTTTCCAAACCCTTCTACCTTCAATATAGGTTTCTTCAACGGCTCCCTTTAAAGTAAAAGGTTCTCCGCCTAAGATTACAAAGTCTGCATCCTTACCAATTTCTAAAGAACCTACTCTATTCTCAATACCCAAGGCTTCAGCGGGATGAATCGTTAGAGCTTTAAGGGTGTCATCAAAGGGGAGACCATTCTTATAGGCTACTGCTGCAAATGGAAGTAAGTAGCGACAGTTAAGGAAAGGATGATCTGTGACGAAACATACCTTTACTCCATTCCTTGCGAGAATAGCTGCATTTTCTTCTGAACTATTGGCTGTTTCTACTTTCGTAGAGGGCAAAATACCAGGCTCCACCATAGCAGTAATCTTTTTCTTACCTAAAAACTCTGCAATTAAATGCCCTTCAGTACAATGCTCTATGCTAAAATCTATATTCAATTCTTCACATATTCTTATTACCGTAACGATATCATCTTGTCTATGAGCGTGCACTCTGAAAGGAATTTCACGATTCAGCACCATAATCCCAGGTTCAAGATTCATGTCCATTTTAAAGGGCTTTCCTTCCGCCTTAGCCTTTTCTTTGCTTGCTCCATACTCTTTTGCATCCTTAAAGTAATTTCTAATAATAGAAGCTACAGCCATACGTGTAACAGGAGATTGTTTGTTGTATTGTCCATGAACCCTCTTAGGATTTTCACCAGTAGCGCCCTTTAATCCAGTAGGATTCTTAACTACCATATCGTCAATAATAGTACCATAGGTCTTGCAGGCAAAGGCGAGTCCTCCAATGGGGTTAGCTGATCCAGGAAGAATTTGAACCGTTGTAACTCCTCCTTCTCTTGCTCCTTCAAAGCTGTTTTGCATTGGGTTTGTGGCATCAAAGGCCCTTACTGCACCAGCAACTGGTTTCATGGATTCGTTACCATCATAACCTGGCTTGCCCTCTCCATCTCCCCAAATTCCTACATGAGAATGGGCATCTATAAGTCCAGGTATAATGACTTTACCTGTTAAATCTAAGACTTCAATATTTTCAGGAATGGAGAGTTCTTTTCCAATCTCTCCTATTTTCCCATCATCTCCAATGATAATCATGCCATTCTCAATCACTGGTTTCGTTACCGGATAAATTTTTGCTCCTTTTATCACTAGCATGCTTTCACCTTCCTCTCATAAACAACCTGTCCATTTATTAGTGTTATATCTGCAAAAGATATAAACTCAAGAGGATGATCTGACCATATTACTATATCTGCATCCTTACCTACTTCTAGTGCGCCTACTCTATCCTCTATCCCAATATGTTCTGCAGAACTTAAGGTTATAGCTCTTAAGGCATTTTCCTCCTTCATTCCCCACTGAACAGCAATACCTGCTGTTAATATAACATTACGAGCGTCCACTACAGGGTGATCTGTTGTAAAGGAAAAGGGAATTCCTTCTCTTTCAAAATAGATAGGGGTTTTAAAATCTCTAGCTCTGTTTTCTACTTTTGAAGCATAATGAATGGTTGGTCCCACAGCGCAATGGGTGTTTTGTTTCTTTAGAAAATCTGTAATTAAGTATCCATCCGTTACATGCTCTAAAACAAATTTAACATCAAATTCATTACATATTCGAACGGCAGTAACAATATCATCCTGTCTATGACAGTGAATGATAAGCGGTATTTCTTTTTTGATAACAGGCAGTAATGCCTCACTTTGCATTTCCTGCTTTATGTTTTCTTTTTTATTCTCCGCTTCCCTTTTCTTTTCTAAATAGTCCTTTGCCTTTTGGAGAGCTTCACGAAAAATAGCCGCATTTCCCATTCGTGTTGCTGGCGGCTTTTTATTATTTCCATAAAGACCTTTAGGATTTTCACCTAGAGCAGCCTTCATGCCTATTGGATTCTTGATGATCGCTTCATCCACAATGGTTCCTATGCATTTCACTGCGAGACCTGTTCCTCCAATAATATTTCCGCTGCCAGGAACAATTCCAACAGAAGTAATTCCTGCCCTTCTAAAATCTTCAAAAGCTTTATCCTGCATATTAATACCATCTCGTGCGCTGCACCAAGGAGTAACAGGGTTTGTACTTTCATTAATATCATTCCCCTCTGCGCCAACTCCGCTCTCGAACAATCCGGCATGACAATGGGCATCAATAATCCCTGGAGTTACAATCCTGCCATTAGCATCAATAATTTTATGACAATTAGATACATCGATATCCTTTCCTAACTTAATAATTTTCCCGTTTTCTATAACTATCGTTCCATTTTCTATGACTCCTTTTGAAATTGTCTTTAGGCAGCCATTTATGATTGCTAGCATTGTATCCCTCCTAAGGTTATTCTATATATTAAATTTCCCGATTTACCTTTTCTTCATTTCAATGTATGTTTTAAATTTTATTTCTAATATTTTTTACTTAATAATTTATCTAAATATACTGATTTCATCTGTTTGCTTGCCATAGTTCGCTTAATAGGTGGAAGCTTTAAAATAGCTGATAAAACTGCTGCCATAGCTCTATGGCTAAATAATGCCTTATTATCAAAAATGAGCTCTTGAAGTTTACCTTTTTCAATAGCCTGCAGCACTATCCTGTGGGTTGTATTAGCTGGAGTTATTATCTCCTTTTCTCTATGCTTAAGATATATGCTTTTTTTGTGGCAATTTCTAACACATATGCCACAGCCGAGACATATATTTTCATCAACTTTGGCTTTTTTAGATTGAGGATCAACCTTTATAGCATCTATAGGACATGCCTTTGAGCATTTACCACAGCCTATGCAACTGTCTTTCGTAACTTGTGGGAGAAACGCAGTAGTCTGAATAGGATTTAGATATCCAAATTGTTTAATTGCCTGCATACCTTCGCAACAGCAGCCACAGCAATTGCAAAGAAATACTGATCCATCCCTAACATTCTCACCACATTGTACTAAATTATAATCATATGCCATATTCAATATTTCTAAGCCCTCAGCTGCTTCTATAGCTCTACCATACCCATGTTTGCTTAAAGTATATGCACTATCTCCAAAGGTTAAACAAACATCCATAGGAGCACTGCAGGCTTTCCCTAAATGCTCCATCTTATGTCTGCAAAAGCACATACTCGCAGTTATAAATTTGGCATTTTTAATTACATTACTGGCTCTATCATAATCCATTATCTCCAGCTGATTTTGATTTGAAAGAACACCTTCCTGTACAAAAACTTTTCCAAACCTTGTTTCAGTACCCAAAAATAAATCTTTAATAAAGTCCTCTTCTACATTTAAATATTGAAAATAAAGTTCAGATAAAGTCTTCTGATCAATATCACCTCTAGTTCTCATGAGAGAAAACTCAAAAAAACCAATCATAGGAGGTGGAAGACAGTACTCCTTCTTCCCATCATAATCAACATCCAAAAGTATAGCTCTTGAAGCAAGCTCTTGGAGAATGTTTTCAGCTTGAACTTCATCCATTTTCCAAATGCGACTTGCAGTTTTAACTGTAAAAGGTTTAATAGGCAGCATTGCTACAAGTTCAGCTTCCCTTTCAGTAAAGAGCATACTTAATATCTTATATAATGTTTTTGATGGCGGTGCTCCCTGTGGAAATCTATTGATTCTTTCCTCTAACCTCTTATAGGCTTCTCTATTTGAAATATGTGACACATTTTCACAGCCTTTCTCTACATTATTACTATGTCAATTGAATTAGTTTACCTGCTTTTTCGCCTGTTGTTTTTCTTATTGATATCCCTGTCTGCCCATTTGCTTTTAGATGTTTAATTAAATTGTCTTCCTGTAATTTAATTATATCTTCATTATTAGCATTCTCTTTAAAAATTTTATCTGCAAGCCCCCATATTTTTTTCCCAGATACAGGCATAGTACAAAAGGCTTTAATTGATGGAGCACACTCATCACCATCCTTAGCCTGTTCATATTTATCTAATTTATAAGTACCATCTGCATTTTTAATGTAAGTTATTGCAACAGGAGTTATGGCGCCTGTTTGCTCATTTATAGTTTTATCAAAAAGCTGATAGGTTTCGGCATAAGTAGTAACAAATACTTTCAGCTTATTTCCTTCTTCATACTTTCCATGAATATGAGGTGCCACAACAAGAAAAGTTCTGTCATTTTTTATATTTTGATTCTTCTCCATTTCAGTTTCATATACCAACTTTTCGATAGGATCAGTGCCGCTATAAGAGAAATCAGGCAACCTAGTTTCTTTTTTTATTTTCAACTTTGAATACCATTCCGTAGGCA
Organism: Clostridium sp. OS1-26; assembly: GCF_030915445.1. Classification (GTDB taxonomy): domain Bacteria; phylum Bacillota; class Clostridia; order Clostridiales; family Clostridiaceae; genus Clostridium_AM. Next base: position 3,189,187 of record NZ_CP133264.1, on the reverse strand, counting down.
GTAGATTTTCATCTGCTACACCATTTCTTTGACCTAATTGGGCTATACAAAGCTTCATAATAACCTGGCCGCGCAAATCATTTTTAACATTGCCATTTTTAAATTGTAACAACATATAATTTAGTGCATCATCTCCACCATATTTTAATATATCTCCATACTCTGTTCTATGAGCCTCAATATAGTCATCTGGATTGGAGGATGTTTGTGGCGAGGATAAAATAACCTTTAAATTTTCCTCTACTAAAAGTGACGGTTCCTTTTTAGGTGGAACAGAAACATTCTTAGAATTTGCAACTCCTCCTCCTGTCCCTTTCTGTAATTTTTCACTTTCTGAAATTATTCCTAAATTCTCAGATTTCTTATTAATTGGATTAGAAACAAGCCCTATGCCTATAACAATAATTGTAACCACTCCTAAAATTAAAATCCAGAAAGCTGGCTTTTTATATTTCAGCACGTTCTTTATACGGCTTTTTGTGTTATTCTCTCCAAAAGCAAGTGGACTTCCACTTATGAGTTTTTTATCTACTGCCATTGATAAAAGTGAAGTACTGTAATCTTTCTTTATACCACTGCCAAGCTCTTTAATCACCTTTTCATCACAGGCCATTTCCATGTCATTACTCATCAATTTGAAACTGAGCCATGCGAGTGGATTAAACCAGTGTATGCAAAGTAGTAAAAAAGCAGAAGGCTTAACAATATAATCAAATCTTTTTATATGAATTTGCTCATGTTTTAGAATATAGCTTCTTTCTTTTTCTCCTAGTCCCATTGGCAAATAAATTTTAGGCTTTATAATTCCAAGTACAAATGCAGTCTTAATTTTTTCGCACTCAAAAATGTCATCACAAATTAACATGGCAGTGCTAACTTTTTTCTTTAGCAGCAAATAAGATACAATGCCATAAACAATAAGGATGCTCATACCTACAATCCATATTATTGAAATCGCAAATATGATAGTCTGTATTGGATTCACACTAGCAACATGTGTAGCAGAAGGCAGAGAGCTGTTAATTACATTGTTGGCTCCCTTTATTCCAAAATCTACTTTAGGCTGTGACATCATACCTACATTTAGAGGAACATGCTCCATTTTGCCATTACTTGAGACAATAGGCCTTAAAAAGCTAAAGGTACTTGAAAAAGAAAGAGGGCATATAAGCCTAAACATTACTACTAACCAAAGGCTATATGAGAATATCTTTGGAGCTTTTTTTAAAAGTAAGCGTCCAAACACAACAAACAAAATAGCATAGCTGCCAGTTATGCTCATGTTAAGCACCCTCAAAAATAAATTTTGTACATAATGCTCCATCACTACTCCTCCTTATAGCTATCAATTAGCTTCTTCAATCCCTCAGCATCAGTCTTTGACAGCTTTTTACCACTCATGAAGCTTGTAATAAATTGAGGCAGTGATCCGCCGAATGTTTTTTCTAAAAACTTTTCACTCTCAAATTTCTGAACTTGTTCCCTTTTTACAATAGCAGTAACAATGGAGTCTTGATTCCTTAATATTCCTCTCTGGCATAGCTTTTTTAAGACTGTATATGTTGTAGATTTCTTCCATCCAAGCTTTTCATTGCAAAGCTTTACAAGTTCTCCTGAGCCTAATGGCTCATTCTCCCAGACAATGCTTGCAAAACGGTATTCACTTTCGCAAAGATTAAATTTATCCATGCTCCCCCTCCTTTGGTCTATAATTATAGACTAACTTATTAATAGTCTATTACTATAGACCAATCGTGTCAATCAAAAAAGGAATATATGTTGAATATAATTTACTTAGGCCTTAATTTTCTAAAATCATAATGTCTTTCCTACATTTCAAAAGTTTGTAAGAAGTGCTTAGCAATAGAAGATAAATACTGATCTTTCATCCATATTATAGTTGTACTTGTGTTTAAGGACGGTTCATTAATTTCTTTATAGCTTAACTTCGCATTTGGAATAAGTTCAATCCAATCCTTAGGTACGATAGCAACAGCCATTCCTGTCTTGGCCAGTAACAATATTGAGCGAGTATCTTCAATTTTACAAAGTATTCTTGGCTCGAATCCCGCCTGATTACATAATTCTACTATCGCTTTTTCATATCTACGGTGCACTAAAAGAGGTTTATCTGCAAGATCCTTCAAATATATGTCTTTTTCATTACTCTCCCAATAGGTACTATCACTACTGGCGGCTACCATTGGTTCACTAGGCAAGCTTATAGATTCATAAATTTCTGAGTTCAAAGGAGTTCGTATAATTCCAATTTCTATTAGTCCACTTTTTAGTAATTCTAATATTTCACTTGTGCTTCCTTCTCGTATTTCAAAATTTATATTTGGATATTTTTTATTAAAACTGCATATCCGCTGAGGCAAAAGTATATCTCCGGAAGAGGATATAGTTCCGATTGATAGCGTTCCTTCCAACCCTTCATTAAAATCCTTTAATTCTTTAACTGTCGATTCCATTAATTCCATCATCTGTTTCGATCTATGCCATAATCTTTTTCCTGCATCGGTTATCTGAAATTTACGAGTAGTTCTTTCTATCAATTTAACCTTTAACTCATCTTCAATAAGTTTTAGTTGTTGTGTAAGATGCGGTTGAGCTATATGTAATCTTTCAGCTGCTTTAGTTATATTTCCTTCTTCAACAATTGCAAGAAAATAATTGAGTTGCTTAATATCCATAAAATTACTCACTCCATAGATTTGATTTATACATTTTTTTGTATAAGTATAATAATATATACGTATTTTTTGTATATATTATTCTTTGTTATAATCATACATGAGATAGAAAATAAAGTCAAAAAAGGTTTAAGATTAATCCTGACTATGTAAGGATTTTATTATAATTTTACGGGGGGAGATACAATGACAAAGAGGGATTTCATAAAAAAAGTAGAAAAAATTCACCTAGCGAAGGACTGTAGTATTTCAAAGGCAATTGATATAGCTAAAGTAGAAAATAAAATAACTGATACAGAGTTCATTTCATGGTTCTGTACAGGCAAACATGCTATGTCATGTGCGAGCAACATTAAAGGAAAATAATTATAAGGTAACTTTACTTAAAATATATATCAATACAAGGCTGTAAAATGGTGTGTTAAGGGGTGATTATAATAAGAATTCTTATTGTTGATGATGATCAAACTACTAGTTTAACTTTATCTAACATTGCTCAAGACTATGATTGTGTGGAAATACTCCAATGTAGTTATTCTAAATTTATTTCAGATAATTATTGGTTAGATTTAAGAGATATTGATATTCTTATTATCACCTCACCGATACCTTTCGATAGTAGATTAATTGCTGAATTTAATGGAAAAATTATAGTAATTTCTGATGTAAACGATAAAAAAACTATTGTTCAAGCTTACCTATCAGGAGCTGAATATTTTATTACTAAACCAATTAACCAATTTGAAGTTATGGAAATTATAAAAAAATCAGTAGAACTGATAAAACTAGAAAAATACATGTACAATATTAAAAAATCACTAAACTTAGTAGAAACGTAAACTTAATTAAAATAGTAGTTATATAACAAAGCTATACAATATGTTGGAGGGTTAACCCATGAAAGGTGACATGACTGAAGGAAGCTCATCAAAAATATTAATAACTTTTGCTATTCCTATGGTACTAGGCAATATATTTCAGCAGCTTTATAATACAACAGATGCCATAATTGTGGGAAGATTTATTGGGAAGAATGCATTAGCCGCAGTAGGTGTTTCAAATCCCATTATGTCAATAGCACTTTTCTTCATATTTGGCATCTGTATGGGTACCTCCATACTTATGTCCCAACTTTTTGGGTCAGGAGAATATAAAGTCTTAAAGAAGGAAGTTTCTACAGCTCTAATTGTAGGAATAATTTTTACTATAATATTATCTATTACCTGTATACTTCTATCTAGATGGGTTCTTATAATAACTGGAACTCCTAAAGAGATTTTAAATGACGCTGATGTATTCTTAAAAATAATATTTGGAGGACTAATCTTTTCATTCCTATATAATTATTACTCGTCTGCACTTAGGGCCATAGGAGATTCAAAAACTCCCCTAATTTTCTTAATTGTTTCCTGTTTACTTAATGGAATCTTATGTATCATCCTTATCATAGTTTTTAAGTTAGGTGTTGCCGGTTCGGCTATTGCAACAGTAATTGCACAAGGTGTATCATCTATATTGTGCATAGTATACGTTTATATTAAAATTCCACTAATAAAACTTAATCGAAAGGAATTGGTTATAGACAAGTCACTAGTAAGACTGACTATACAGTACAGTTGGGTGACAGCACTACAGCAGACTTGCCTGTATATTGGAAGGCTTTTGGTTCAAGGTGTTGTTAATTCTTTTGGAATAAATGCCATAGCTGCCTACAACTCTGTAACAAGAGTTGATTCATTTGTATTGGCACCTGGTGATAGTTTTTCTTCATCTGTTGCTACCTATTCTGCTCAAAACAAGGGCCGTGGAAAGCTGGATAGAATAATTGACGGCTACAAGAAAAGTAATATTATAATCACTGCATATAGTGTTACTGCTGCCCTCATTGTGTTTTGTGGAGCCGAAAGAATTATGAATTTATTTATTTCCGGTCCTGAAAGGGAAGTTATATTAATAGGCGTAAGATATTTAAAGTTAATGTCCATTTTCTATGTACTTTCAGGGTTTTGTAATATCTTTCAAGGGCTATTCAGGGGTGTCGGTAAACTGCGTATAACATTTATTGCAACCCTCATGCAAATTTTTGTAAGAGTTACATTATCCTATATTCTTGCACCTTATTTAGGAATTTCAAGCGTGTGTTACGCCATAGCTATTGGTTGGATTTTAATGATTATCTACGAAGGCTTAGCCTGCAAAAATATTTTAAGGAACTCACACGATTGAATTCGACGCATTGTGCTTTAAATTATGGAGATTTCAGCAAAACATAAATCAGAAGAGGTTTTAATGAATTCTACATCTGGAGGCGCCTTTACAGCAATTTCCGATGCAATACTTCATGAAGGTGGAGTAGTTTATGGTGCTGACTTTGACGATGAATTTCATGTGCTACATAAGATAGCCGAGAATCATGAGCAGCGAAGAGAGCCATAACGATGAAAGGTTCTATAAACTTTTCTTTGGAGAAAAGACTATTATGCGTCCTTCTTGTGAACAATGCCGATTTACAGATATACATCGTGCATCGGACATTACCATTGCAGATTACTGGGGAATTGAAAAATATGCTCCTGAATGGATGGATAAAAGAGGTGTCTCTGTAATTTTAATTAACAATAGAAAAGGTGCTGATCTTTTCGAGAAATGCAGCGCAGATTTAAAATATGAAAAGCGTCCAAAGGAAGAATCTCTCGCAGAACAGCAACGTTTAAGTGAACCTATAAAGTTTCCAGAAAGTCGTAATAAATTCTGGGATGATTATAGAAAATATGGTTTTGAATATATCATTGAACAATTAACTAAATAGTACTTCGCGGACAACCTTCCTTACATTTCAACGATCGGAGGTTAGAAATCCAAAACGGGATATACCAAAGGCCATGCTTCTACTTCTTTTGATATGAATGCAGTGGTTCTGGTTGCATCATTTTGCTTAATGACTGGATCATACTTTTCCGCTATAATGATGCTAGTTGCTTTAGGTATTTCTGTTGTTATCTCTATAGCTTACTTATTTATCCGTGGTAAATCTAAAGATACAGCTTGACATGCATGAAATTAATAGGTATCAATTCCTCAAGCATAACAAACTTAAAAATTGCTATAAAGTTGAAGTTCATTCTAACTGTTTAACAAAATAGTTGGAGTGCACTTCTTAACTTTCTAATCTATCTTCATATTTATCCAAAAATTAAATTTCCCACTTCTTAAAAAATCTAATCTTCAATAAGCTCAATGAATCTCTGCGCTGCTGAAGACATAGGAATATCTTTTTTAATTGCTATGCCCATAATTCTCTCTGGGATTTTTTCTTTGATAGGTATTTCATATAATTGTTCCTGCTCTAATTCCTTTTGTATGTAATCTTTTATAACACAGGAAACTCTCAACCCTCTTTTGCAAATTCTATCATTAGCTCTACATTACTCAGCTCCATTTGTGGTGCTATTTCTACTCCATGTGATTTAAAATAATTATCTATATAATCCCTTGTATTCCCACCTTTTTCTAGTAGAATGATAGGACATCTATCTACTAAATTCCTCAAAGATATTTGTTTTTCACAAATTTCTTTATACTTGTCTCCTACTACAAAACAATCTTGTATTTTAAATTTTTTAATGACGTTAAGAGAATTATTATTCTCTACATGCATATTTAAAATTCCTATATCTATCTCACCTGATTCTAGCGATTTTGCTATTTCATAGCTTGACTTATCCTTAATATAAATTTTTATATTTGGATAGTTTAAATTATAAATTTCTATATATTTCATTAGATAGTATTTACATACTGCACTACATACTGCTATTCTTATCTGACCTAAATTAAGATTTTTTAATTCTAAAAATTTTCTTTCTGCTGTCATCATAAGACCATAGCCTTGCTCTATATATTTGAATAATACCTCACCTTCTAAGGTAAGAGAAACCCCTTTTGGAGTTCTATAAAACAATTCTCCACCTAATTTCCCCTCTAATAATTTTATAGACTGACTAACTGCTGGCTGTGATGTAAAAAGCTCTTTTGCTGCTTTAGATATACTTCCTAATTTGGCAGTAATATAAAAAATTCTGTAAAGTTCAAGATTAATATACATATAAAAATTTAGTATACCTCCTATACTAGATATTAATTTTACTTATATCATTTCATTAATTATAATTGCTTTATAAAAGTTATTCAACAACTAAAAGTATTGGAGGTAATATTTATGAAAAGAATCTGTGTCTACTCTGGCTCTAATCTAGGTTCCCGTTCAGAATATAAAGAAAGTGCTAAACTACTTGGCAAAATATTAGCTGAAAATAAAATTGAATTAGTATATGGTGGTTCAAAAATAGGTCTTATGGGTGAGCTATCAAATGAAGTTTTAAGAAATAACGGAAAAGTTATTGGAGTTATGCCTAAAGGGCTTTTCTCAGGTGAGATGGTTCATAAAGATTTGACTAAACTTATAGAAGTTGAAAATATGCATGAAAGAAAACAAACTATGGCTGAGCTTTCCGATGGATTCATAGCACTTCCTGGTGGACTAGGTACTTTTGAGGAACTATTTGAAGTACTTAGTTGGGCTCAGCTTGGTATTCATAAAAAGCCTATTGGCATATTAAATATATCAAACTTCTTTGACCCTCTTTTACATATGATTAAAAACACTTGTACTGAAGGTTTCATGAATGAATCAAATATTAAGCTTATTTCAGTTTCAGACACTCCTTTAGAATTAATCAAACAAATGAAAAACTATGTGCCACCTTTAATGGAAAATAAATGGCGTGAATTAGCATAAAAATATCTTCATTTTCTGTCAAAGGTACTTATAAGAAAAGTGTAGACAGTTGACTATTATATGTAACTTGAAGTCAACTGTCTATCTGTAGTTTATGTATTGCAAATATTTTAAGGTCATTATCCATAGAGTATACTAATAAAATTATTAATTGGGTGATTTATATTTAAACTATTACCTTTGATAAAGTGTATTATTAGCTCGTTGAATTCATTAGTTAATTCATGAATATATACTCTGTCATTATCTTTTATCACACTTTTGGGCAGTAGTGATATTCCCATGCCATCTGCTACACACTTTATAATAGCTTCTAGCGAGTCAACCTCAATGATTCTGCTTGGAGTTCCTTTGTTTGCAACAACCCATTTTTCCAAAATAGCACGATAAGGACAATCAATATTGGTGTTTATAATAATAGGCTTTTCTAATAATTTATCTATTTCTTTACTGTCAATGGAAGATATGACTGCTAGTTCCTCTGTAAAAGCAAAAACTGATTTAACACTACTTTGGTTGTACGAACCATTAATAAACGCACCATCAAGCTCTCCACTGACAACTTGTTCTATTAATTTTCTTTGAGTATCTGTTTTTAAAGATAATATTACATCAGGGTGTTTTTCTGAATACCTGCTTAACCATTTAGGCACTACTGAAGCTGATATTGTTTGAGTTGCCCCTATTTTTAAAGAATTATTACAGCAATTATCTTTAAAAGCTGATTCGGCTTCGTTAATCAATCTAATAATCTGATCTGCATATGTAAGCAACTTTTTGCCGCTATCGGTAAGAGTAACACCTTTATTATGTCTTAATAGCAAAGTAGTCCCTAATTCCTTCTCAAGCATCTTTATACGAAGGGTTACATTTGATTGAACATATCCCATCTTTAAAGCTGCCTTGGAAATAGAACCTTCATAGGCTACAATTTGAAATATTCTCAAATCATTACTTTCCACTTTTCATTACCTTCTTTACTTAGTAATAATTATAATCTTAACACATTTTCACTATTGATATTTATTAATTGGGGTATTATTTAAAATGATATTTGCTATGATTTATAACTATTATTCATAGACCTTAAACTCATATATAATAAACTTAAAGATAAAGAATAGGAAAAGGAGTGTTTATCAAATGATAGCAATACAGTACAAGATTACATTACCAAATGACTATGATATGGATATAATAAGATCCAGAGTTAAAAATAATGGCCATAAGACAGACGGCTTTTATGGTTTAAAGTTTAAACTATATATGATAACAAAAAAGGGTGAAAATAATAATTTGCAGAATAGTTATGCTCCTTTATATCTTTGGAAAGATAGTGACGGACTAAATAAATTTTTATTTAATGGATTCTATGACAATATAATAAATTCTTTTGGATGGCAACAAGTAAATATAGGAATACCTTTAATTGATAAAACAACCTGTAAAATTACAGATATAAAATATCTATTTGAAATTACAAGAGATATCGAGCCTCAAGGAAGTTTAAATAACTTTAAAGATAGAATAGAAGAAGAGCTTCCCAAAATTGAAAATACAGAATATATAGTTATATATAATCCAGATAAGTGGAAATATACTGTATTTTACTTTATTGATGATTTAGAGAAAGTAAAAACAGAAAAAGGTACAATTTATAATATACTTCATATATCACAATAAAAAGTTCTATATATTAATTATATAGGGTTCCAAAATCTAATAACGCCTTAGCTGAATATGTATATCAAAACTATGGTATTAAGTATTGTGGCGAAAGCATAAGGCTTATTCTTCACAAGAATAAAATAAGCTTCAAGCGTTCTCAACCAAAGCCGACGAAGGCTGATAAAACTGAACAGGACAGCTTTAAAAAAAATGTCCAAAATGCTACATAATTTAGAATCCACAGATAATGTTGTTGTTTATGCCTTAGATGAAACTTCTGTTTCAGTAGAGTCCAATAATCGTTTGTCCTGGAGACCGATAGGGCATCCCCCTCTATATTGCAAAAAAATGGCTCTCATGATGGGGTAAATCTTATTGGAGCTACTGAAATTTTAAGAGGTTCTCATACTGTTGTTGACGTTTATAATTCTCAAAAGACCATAACCTCTGTTGAAACAATGGATTTCCTACAATATCTCATAGATATAAACCCTAACAAAATGGTTTATGTCGTTTGGGATAATGCTAAATTTCATACTAGTAAAGCTGTTAGAAAGTTCTTGGAGTTTAAAGATGAAGTAATTTCTATAATATATCTTCCTAGGTATTCCCCGTACATGAATCCACAGGAAAATATATGGAACTGGCTGAAATCTAATCTTTATAAGCCTTCAGCTAGAGAAAGTATTGAGGAACTTATATCTGATATCTCAGATATATTTAACGAATTAAACTCCAATATATCTAGAATATATTCGCTAACCTACGCCAGGAATTTCCTAGTATAGGTTAACATTCTAGCTTGTAACCCTATATAGACAATTTAAAAGCCACTTTACCATCCTTTATACTTCCTTCTACATATCCGTTATGAATTTTTAATATCTCTTTAACTATCTGCCTTATTAGTTCTTGAACATATATAATCTCTTTATTAAATTCAATATCCTTAGAAGATAACTTGGAATATTGAAAAAAATCATCTAGCATGGATTTTAAAAATAGACTTTTCCTATTTATTTTATCTATGTAGCTTTCAAATTCTTTCTTGTCTTCATATTTTTCTTCTTTTATTATGTTTAAATATCCTAATATTGAGGTTAAAGGAGTTTTTAAATCGTGAGAAATATTTGTTAAAAATGTTCTTAACCTGCATTTTTTCATGAATATAAGCACTATAATAGATAAAAATGTAGTTATTTAACTTATCTTCGTTTTTTTATTTTTTTAAATCTACATATCCAACTTCCTTATACATTTCATCATAGTTGCCTATGCATATAACTAAATTTTTGATATCTCTATCATACTCTATAACTTTATCGTCTTTAGTTAAACTTCTCTTTTTAGGTACAGTAACCTTATACTTATTATTTCCTAAAACCTCTGGACGTACTATGTTATAAGCATCTTTACTTTCTTTACTCATAGTTTTATCGTAAATACTTATTCCACCTCCAAACCCAAAAGTATACACTGGAACTTTCTCTGAACTAAATATAATTTCAATTTGATTATCTTTTTCACTTATAGAATTAACTGTAAGCTTTTTATTTTTACCTACTGAAACATCAACTGGTAGTTTAGAGTTTAATGCTATATACTGTACATTTTTAAGCTTATTTGGAGAATATTTTTCAACCTTTGATTTTAATATTTTAATGCTGTCTAATTTACTTCCTTCAATTTGTTTATAAAAAGATGTAACATCTGTTGAAAGAGCTTTTTTCGCTATACCACCAATATCTACTTGTTGAAATTCATTTCCTTTTGAATCCATTACCACATAATCATATTTATCTGGTTTATATACTCCATACTCTGTTAACAATGATAGGTATGCTGGAGAGCTTGTCACTTTAGCTAGCTTTATTACATTAAATCCATCTACTATATATTTATTTAATCTAAAAATATTAACTTTGTCTTGTAAGTTCTGTTTTATCAATGGAATTTTAAAATTCCAATTCCCTTTTATATTGTTTACTTCAGAAAAACTTATGTTGAAGTCAAACTTATCAGGCATCACATCTTCACCAAGTACAGGGAACACCTCTGTAAATACAACCTTTGTATCCTCAGAATATAATGGGAATATTGCATTTGCTACATGCCTTTTTCCGTTAATTTCTACAACCTCACTGCTATTTTCTAGATTTTTATTTTTTAAGCTCTTGTCAATATTAACTTCATAAATAACATAAAAAGCTGCTTCATCATAAGCAATTTCTTTTATAGTTATAGTAACTCCTTTGTCATAAACTCCTTTATTTATCTCCACTGATACATTATTTAACTTGGATAAATTTTTAAACTCATCCCCATATTCACCAGATTTCGCCTTGTTAAATAGTGAGCTATCTCCTACAAATTTATTAATAATTGGTATTTCAGCTGCCAAAGTTGGAAGTATTGTTACAAAACCAGAAAAAATAGACAAAACCAATACAGCTGCTATACTTATCCTCTTTAATAAGTTTTTCTTTTTATTCTTAGGTTTTAAATTTTTTAAAACTTCATCTATTCCTACTGATATTTTTGGAGGAACTTTTATATCTTCACTATTTTTTATGATCTCTTTTAATTGCTTTTCAAAATTGTTTTCCATATTAAAGCACACTCCTCTCTTCATCACTTAAACACTCCTTTAAGTAACCTCTCGCCCTAGATAATCTTGATTTTATAGTTCCTTCTGGAATGTTTAAGCTTTCACTTATATTTTTTAAGCTCATATCTTCATAATAGTAAAGTATAATAAGTATTCTAAGTTCATAGTCAAGTTTGTTAATCGCATCCTTCATGTCGATTTTTCCACAGTGTTCTTCTTCATAAGACTTGTTTATATAATCCTCATATGCAACAATTTTTCTTTTTTTATTAATAATTGCATTGCAGCTATTAATAAGAATTTTTATTAACCATGTTTTAAAATACTCAGGTTTTTTTAAATTATTTATGGCTTCAAAAGCCTTAAGTATGGCATCTTGTATTCCATCTAAAGCATCATCATCATTTTTTAGCATAGCTATGGCTACTCTATACAAATCTTTTTCATAAAACTTTATAAGCTTACTAAAAGCTTCGTTATTACCTTTTTTAGCTAATTTTATCCAGTCTATATGTTCCATCTTACCCTCCATCTTGAAATATGATCATATTATGTATTTACGTATTAGATAAGCTAAGTTAACATTTGGTTCTCTAAAAAACAAAATAATGGAATAGTTTTTAAACTATTCCACATTGGCTTCTTATATATTTTATGTATTGCTATAAGTTTTTACAAACAATTTAAAAACTGCTCTCCCATCCTTTACACTTCCTTTTACATATCCATTATGAATCATTAATATCTCTCTAACTATGGATAAACCTAGTCCACTTCCATGTTTGCTTCTAGATTTGTCCTTCTTATAAAGCCTTTCAAAAAGCTTTTTATTTCTTCTTCATCTATCTCTTCTTCTGGTACATTACTTATGGATACAATGGAGAATGTGTCTTTTTCTATTAACTCTTTATAAACTTCTATATTAACTACTGTATTTTTCTTAGAATATTTTAAAGCATTGGATAAAAGATTATTCACAGCTCTAACTAATAATTCTCCATCACCTTTTATACTGATTGGTTCCTTAGATAGACTTAAGGATAGTTGTAAATCCTTATCCTGAAAAACTGGTGCTTCTTCTTCAACTATCTGCCTTATTAGTTCTTGAACATATATAATCTCTTTATTAAATTCAATATCCTTAGAAGATAACTTGGAATATTGAAAAAAGTCATCTAGCATGGATTTTAAAAATAAACTTTTCCTACTTATTTTATCTATGTAGCTTTCAAATTCTTTCTTGTCTTCATATTTCTCTTCTTTTATCATGTTTAAATATCCTAATATTGAGGTTAAAGGAGTTCTTAAATCGTGAGAAATATTTGTTAAAAATGTCCTTCTTTTTTCATCCTCTTTTTCAAGTTCTGATGCCATATAGTTTATGTCTTCCGCTAATTCTCTTAGCTCATTTCTGTATTTTAGTGGTACTCTATGGTCAAGTTGTCCTTGCGCAATAATTTTAATTGATCGCTTTATATTTATAATGTAATTTATTCTCCCTAAACTGAGTAAAGTGAAAATTATTATAAAGGTAAAAATTGCAGATAGTATTGCAGCGGCGTCTGAATTAGTGTGTCCCAAATAAAAGAAGTATACATAGTATCCATCCTTTAAATAATCACAGCCTGTCACTTGTGACATGTTTTTTTGAATTTTAAATTTGAAATTTCCCTTTTCCCATCAATAATTTTATCTGCATCAATTTTTGTTACATCTTTGTTTGGAGCTGCAATAACATCTCCATTTTTATTTACAATGTAGAATTCGAATCCATGAGCATTAAGCATATTAGCGAGTTTTTCGTAAATGTTTTTATCCTTTAAATCAATTTTTTCAAGATCCTTTTTAAAATAATGTAAATAAAGAGAAGTAACCTCTTCAATTCTTTCTTCATCACTTTTATTAGATATAAAGGGTGCATTGTTTCCCAAATAAAGGAATACCCATACTGAAACTATTAGGGATATAAGTGCAAATAAAGCAAGTTCTATCTTTAGATTAACTATTCTTTTCAATTTTATATCCAACTCCCCAAATAGTTTTAATGTATTTGCTCTCTTTAGCCTTATCCCCTATTTTTTCCCTTAGATTTCTCATATGCGCTAAGACAGTATTATCATTTTCTAAAAAAGTATCTTTCCATATAAATTCATAAATTGCTCTGGTGGAATAAACCCTTCCTTTATTTGAAGCTAAAAGATGCAATATTTCAAATTCTTTTGGAGTTAATTTTATATAGTCTTCATTTCTTTTAACACTGTATTCTTTAGTGTTTATTTCTAAATCCTTAACCTTTAAAATATAATTTTCATCCTCATTTAAATCTTTGCAGGTTCTTTTTAAAATAGCACGAATTCTAAAGGAAAGCTCGGTAAAATCAAAGGGTTTAACTACATAGTCATCGCAGCCTTTGATGAAACCAGAAACTTTGTCCATCTGCTCTCCTTTGGCAGTTAAAAATATCACTGGAATATCTGTAAACTCTCTCATTTTAGAAATAGTTGCATAACCATCTAAATTTGGCATCATTATATCTAATAAAACAAGAGAAAAGTTCTCACTACTTATAAGCTTAAGTGCTCTATATCCATCTTCAGCACAACTTACTTGATAGCCTTCTTTAGAAAAATAGCTGTACATCATTTCCCTTATATCACTATCATCATCAACAACTAATATTTTTTCATTCATAATAATCACCCTAAACCTTAATACTGTAACACCATTATACTATTTTGTTCATTGATAGGAATAGACTGGTATAAGCCCTCTTAACATTTTTACTTTTCTTTTTGAAGTTTGTCTACTAACCTTTCAACATTTACAATAGTGCCAAACTTGTATTTTTTGCCGTTTTTTTCTATAGTCTTTACATCTCCTGTAGCTATAACTTCTTTAAAGAAAAGTTCCGGAGTAATATCTGGTTTTATCTGACAGGCTAATGCATACAATCCTGCTGTATAAGGAATAGACCAACTCAAGCCCCCAGTTCTATAGAAAACGTAATCTGAGTTTCCAGTAGGACTTGCAACACATCTACTGTCCATAGGAACCATAATAGTATTATTAATAATTTTTTCAAAGGATGACCGTTCATTATATAACATACTTTGCCACCATATTCCTATATCATAACTATTAAGATCATTTGGGTCACTTAAAGGCTCTCTTCCAAGTCCTCTTAAATTTACGTTATAATATCTATCTAAATTAGAGGATACTACTAATACACCTTCACTTTGAGCTCTTTTTACTGCTTCATCTATTTCTTTAAAGCCCTTTTGATCTGGTTCCCAGCCTATAGATATAGATATTACTCTTATTTTTTTATCTTTAGGAAGAGTTTTATTTATTTCTAAAATCCTATCAACAGACTTTGCTAAATAGGTAAAGTCCCAACTATACTTCATTGTAATAAGACTTAATGGGGTTGTATTTCCATAAAACTCTGCAATATAATACAGATTGGCTTCTGGTGCAACACCTACATTTTTTCCCACTGCTATAGAACTAATAGCTGTTCCATGCATTGATGCTCCTCCATCTTCTTGAGCATGAATTTCTTCATAAAATTTTAATCTATCTTTATATTCTTTATGATCTGTTAAAAGCATTTGGTCAATAACAGCAACATTTACTCCTTTGCCAGTAACACCCTTTTCATTGACCTTTTTTACATTTAATCCTGGATCTTTCCCATATTCCATAATAGTTTCGGGATTAAATTCCTTAGGTAATGATTTAGGCCACTTTGTTTTGCTATCAAAATCAGAGTACATAAGATCGTTTATTCTATCTGAAATATTTAAATCTGAGAGATCAGTACTTCTTAAATCTACTTGAAACATCTTTAGAGATTTTTTATTATAGGAAGGTAACTTCTTTAATTTACCTTTATCATAATTTGCTGCTTCAGGTCGTCTTGCTATTCCACTGTTACCATCAACATGGGAATATTTATAAGTTCCTACCGGGAGAAAAAATGCTACCAACCCAATTGATGTAAATATTATAAAGATTGTAATTAGCACTTTCTTCTTGCTTCTATGTTTTTTTGTCTTACTAAACATAAACTTACTTCCTTTCTATAGCGCTGGGTATAGAATATCCTAGGATAACACTGTATACCTATATTTTTTAATCTCAATTACTATTCTAACGAACAAATATTTATATTTTATATAGTAAAAATAAAGAAAAAATAAAGATTTAAGTTTAAATTTAGTAGTATTTGGTGGATCTATTCTCACTCTACAAAAAATATAACCGCCTGTAGGTAGCTATTTAAGCCATCTACAGGCGGTCGAGGATTTCAATGGTGTATGCGAAGCACGGTGGGTGAAATCCACTATACTTAGCCTTTAAACTTTTTTCTTAACTTTTTGATACATATTTTTTATAAACTAACTACCTTATGAGCTCTACAACTTGCTTTGATACATAAGAGTTATCAATACTGTAACCATCTTTAGTCTTATTGCATACCGTTACGCCTTCAAGCTTGATTTCTTTTCCATTTAACCTTGCTATATTAGTGTAACCAAGGAGTTCAAGTGTTTTGTTTCCCTTTGTTACCTTAATCACTGGGTTATCTGCATCTGAAGCGTCTATTGCTGCCTTTGCTCCAGCCTCCTGGAAGGCCTCCTTTGCATTTACAAATAGCCTCTTAGTTGTTTGGTCAAGATTAAGCTCCAAAACTCTCGCCATATATTTTCCTACATCAGTGTTCTCAACTACGCCTTGAAGTTTTTCAACACCAGCTGGAGCATAATTAAATAGGGCTACATCTCCACCTACGTGTCCTCCATAAGCCCAGCATATATTGGCTCTATTGCTCACTACCTTATTAACGGAACCTTTCTTGATAAGTTCTATTTCATCATTCGTAAGGTTCTCTATACCATAATAATCCTTCAAAACCTTTTTAATTTTTGAATCATCTGCTCCATTTAACAATTCCTTTGCCAAGTCTAAAGAAGCTTTTGCCGATTTAAGATTATTGATACTTTCCTTAAAAGTTACACTTGAGTAATTACTATTTATACCGCCTACAGTAGGTCCGCCAGTGCCATGGTCCGCAGAAGACACTATAACAGTATTACCATCTTTCTTGGCAAAATCCAATGCCACCTTTACAGCTTCATCAAAAGCTACAATATCTCCAGCAAGTCCAGTAGGATCATTAGCATGAGCTGCCTAATCTACTTTACTTCCTTCTACCAAAAGAACAAAGCCATCATTATCCTTTGATAATACTTCTATAGCTTTCTTAGTCATTTCTGCAAGGCTCGGTTGATCTGAATTAGTAGTTTTACGATCAATATCATATTTTAAATCCTTCGGTGCAAATGCTCCCCAAAGTTTTGAAGAAGTGGATTTCATCATTCCTTCTTTAGTAGTTACATATTCATAACCAAGACTCTTTATTGTCTGCCTTAAATCCTTTCCATCTTTTCTTTTCCCATCAGCAGCTGGTGAAAAAAATTCATCTCCTCCACCCAGCATTATATCCATACCATTATAAATCTGCTGCTTCATAAGTGAATTGTAGTTATTTCTGTCTGGATCATGAGCAGTAAAATCTGCAGGAGTTGCATGCATCATTTCGCAAGTAACAACTGCACCTGTAGCTTTTCCTGCTAATTTAGCAGCCTCAAGCAAAGTTGCCGCTGGCCTATCATCAGGTAATACTCCAACGTGCTTATCATCAGTTTTATAACCTATTGAATAAGCAGTTCCACCTGGTGCAGAGTCAGTTATAGGCCCATTATACCAATATGTTCTTGTAAGACCTACTGCTATCTCATCCATTGCAAGTGGTTTACCACCATTGTACCATCTAGCTATAGTTATAGCCTCTACACTAGTACCATCTGGTATAAGCATAATGACATTTTTAGCCGTACCATTACTTTTCGCTTGTACATTATTATTGTAGCTAAAAGGCACTTGTCCCAAAATCATTAGCATGGCACATAGAAGTGCAATGACTGATTTCTTCATCTTAACCTGATGAAGCTTTACCATAAACAGTCCCTCCTTAAATATTTTGTACACTAATTTATATGCCGCCATATTATTAATAATTACGTTGATAAAATCCTAATCCATTAGAATCAATAAATTGAATGATTAATTTCTATATTTAAGATTCAGTTTTATACATGTTGCTTTGATGGAACTAAATTTTTAAAAATACTATCCTCATTAATCAAAAAATTATAGAAGATCTGCTTGAAACTGATTTAAAATTCATTTTCAAGCAGACCTCTTATTAAATTATTACCCTTGTACCATCAAATTTTGTGAAGGAAAAACCATGAAATTCTTCATTATAGGTATTTCTATAGTCCTGAAGTAATCCTATTGCCACAGCTTCTCCAAGTTTCATGCCCTCTAAACTGTCTGAACGCCAGTGAACACCTGCAAAATCTCGTGCAAGAGCGATATTGGCAGCAAGCTTATTTAATTCTCCCCCTACTTTTAGATTACCCCCAAGATATGGTTGTAACTTAAGCCCATCGGTGCTAGCTACTACTGGATTTGGAATAATATAATTCTCATTGAAAAATGCTTTTAGAATAGTTACCCCTGCTCCAATGTAAGCTGCATGACCTGCAGGATATGCCGGGTGAGTTGGGCATCCTTCAGGATAAGCCATAGGCAGAAGGTAGGTTCCATATTTTTTGAATACTATCTCTAATACATTTGAATTTAATAATTCTGGATTAATCGGATACCTTGCGACACATGTCTTAAGATTTTGTACGCATCCTCCAAACTCTTCGGGCCTTACTCTTCGATGCACCAAAAACTTTTGAAACCAGGCTGCTTCAAGAGCCATCCTAGCTGCACGAGTCGCAAAATCCAAAACATGTGCACTACCAAAGGTAGCAAATCCCTGCTGGGTCTTTGAGAATAAATAGGGATTACTCAAAGACAGAGCTCCCTGCCCAAAGCTTAGTAGTATCGAACAAGCCGTTTGTGACGCCTGAATGCTGCTGTCTTCATGGACATATCCGCCGAGGGCTCTGCCATTACTAATATATCGAGGTATTGGGTCAAGTTTTAATATTGAAGAAGGCGCCTGTCCATTCTGTATATTAAGCCATTCATTATATGAAGTCATATAATCGATTTTTTCCACAGGTACAATGTAGCTCTGTGCTATAGTTTTTGCCCCAAAGGGAATATCCTTCAAGAGGAACTGCGAAACATATGGTCCTTCCAAAGCGCCAGGTACATTACTACGGAAGAGTGTTCTCGTGGTGACTTTACATTTGCATTTAGGACCATCAAAATCCGAAAACTCTGATAAATCCTCAGCTGCAGCCCTAGTTATAGGGTTGATGTCATAATCTACAAAAGGAACATCACGAATTAAAGCCATCCAATAATCCTCAGCCATTTCGCTTGCTTCTAAGGCACTGGAAAAGCTCGGAGCCGGTGCCATAGTGAGATGATGAGAATCAGGTCCCACCATCTCATACGCATAGGAGGCTTGAGGGTTAGAGAATTTTGTAGTCCCTCCTAGTGGTAACAGCTCAAATTTTTCTGGATTTCCAGTGGTTAATATGCTTATCCAAATGTTGTAGGCCTCTAAATTTACTTCTCCTAACAAATTATGAGGCAAAGCCTTTGTATAATTTCCAATCTTATTTACATATAAAATTTCATCGCCATTGCATCTTTGACCTTGAAGAATCAAATTCTTCTGAAATAAAGCAGACTGAATTCGCTTTTCAAAGGCCTCAATTCGCCTCTGTTCAGGCGTCAAAGGTCCAATCTCGCACTGATCCATTATTGTATTATATTTAGGACATGCGGACTTATTAATACAAACTTTATCTTCGCCTTCATTCGTTTCTCTCTTTTTATCTTGCTTTTCTTCCACCTTAATCACTCCTACTATTTAATTAGAACTTTACTATATTCAAATTTAAATATACTATCTATATCAATTTTTCAGTATATTATATGTATCGAGATATATGGAGTGACTAAATTCCTATTCTTAATCTCAAATGTTATATAATATTATTAAAAGCTCGGCCTTAACCGAGCTTTAATATATTCTATAATTAACTTAATTTATTTATCTAAAGCACTTGTATAAATTTTCACAATTTCCTTTACACAATTATCGATGTCAAACATTTTTTCACACCAGCTTCTTCCCCATCTACCGACTTTTGAGACTCTATCTTTTCTTTTTAAAAGATATCTGATATCTTTTACTAAATTTGCTACATTGGGTTTTTCAAGAGCATCATGATCACCAAAATACATATCCCATTGAATATCTTTTCTACTTTCAGTTACAATTCCAGTATATCCTTGATTACCTATAGCAATTACAGGTTTTCTACACATCATCCCTTCTAATGCAACTCTGGCTGTTCCAATTATAATACTGCTTTGGAGATAATATGGTATTACATCCACTTTTGCTCCTATCATATGAACAACATCTCTTTCCGCCATTTCATTGATTACTTGTGCTTCTTTTTCTAAGCTTTCTCTTCCAGGGCCGTCCCCTACAATAATAACGTGTAGATTAGAATAGTCTTCTAAAAGCTGTGTGAAACTAAACAATAATACACGGGCTACATTGGTCTTGTTCCAATCTAATCTGCTGCAATAGCATAGTATCCCTGAGCTTTTGGGTATATTAAGTTCATCTCGTATATCTATATCCCTATAGGAATTATTATCCAAATCTCTACTAACTCCATTAGGAATTATAACAATTTTATCTCCAATTTTGTCTCCAAGTTTATTATACAGCATTTCTTTAACAGGCTTACTTACTGCAATTACCTTGGAGGCTTGAATACATGTAGAATAAAAAATATTATTAGGATAAAATAATCCGTGAATAGTAACTACATATGGTATCTTATACATTCTATAAAGCTCGCTGGCAAGCTGCATGCTTGCAAATAAATGGCAGTGAATAATATTTATTTTTTCCTCATCAATAATAGTTTTTAGTATTTTTATCATCCCAAATTTTTTCTTGTTCGATATATAATCACCATAAGTAGGAATTTTAATAACTTTTATTCCGTAGGACTTCATTATTACTTCCATAGGACCACCAGAAGTTGCTACGACCACATAAATTCCCATATCCATTAATTTTTTAGCAATATTAATAACGTGGGTCTCTGTTCCTCCAATATTCAATGCATCTACAAGCATTAATACCCTTAGCTCACTGTTCTCATTCAGTCGAATTTCTCTTTGTACATCAAAATTCAAATCCTTATAAAATTCCTTAAATTGAAAAGAATTCTTAACAGAAGGATCTTTAAGTAGTTTAGATGTATATTTAGAATATTCCTTTTGATTTACAACATGATAAGCGTCTTTGTGCCTTCTATAGGAATAAAGAATAGTATTTACCTTTTCTACAGGACTTAACTTTATAAGTTCTAATAATAATTCTGTTTGATCATCAAAAAGAGGAGTTTCACTATTATAATTCACCTTATCCATAAGTTCTTTACGAATCATTAAAGTTGGAAATATGAGTGGTAAAAAACCTGCTATAATTGATTTTTGAATTTCTTCATTACCTTTATAATAGTTTTGAATTCTCTCAACAAAAATACAATCTTTACGTAAGGATTGATCTCTCGTAAAACAAGATATAAGACATGAGACCATCCCAATCTTCGGATTAGCTTTCAAATAACTCTGTTGAATTTCTAGACGAGTAGGTAAACTTATATCATCCCCATCATGTCTTATTATAAAATCTCCTTTTGCAAGCTTATAGCCTTCTGCAAAGGCTGATGCAATTCCTTGGTGCTCTTTTAAGTTAATTAAATGAATCCTTTCATCTTGTATTTTAGATATTTTTTCTACTGTACTATCCTCTGAAGCATCATTTACAATTATTAATTCCCAATTTGTATATGTCTGTTCGCGAATACTTCTAATACTTTCTTCCATGAATTCTTCACAATTATACACGGGCATTATTATACTAATTAACGATCCCATAAACTCCCCCCCTTATTGGAAGTACAAAACATCTCTGAGATTTTGTACCTTATATCCATTATTTAAGAGTCTATATATGAATTCAAAATCCCATGCACCCTGCATTAAGTTATTGAAACCAGCTGTTTTATGAATTTGTTCATATCTTACCATGAGAGTATTTATATTTACGCAGTTAAAACATTCGGTAATGTACGAGTCTTCAATCTTATCATCATATCGTATCATCGTTCCTCCTGGTTTAAAATTTGTACCTACTGCACTGTACATGAAGTTATTCTTTAAAAAATCTACTTGTTTTTGTATTCTTTCTGGGTGACTTAAGCCTTTATCATGATGAAATGCTATATATTCTCCCCTGGATAGATATGCTCCAATATTATATGTCCAAGGGGAACAGGCCTCTTTTGGCGGTTTAAAATATAATAAATCTTGAATACAGTTATTATTTGAGTGATTTCTATACCTTTTATACCAATTATTAATTATTTCTTCTGAGTTGTCATTGGAACAATCATCTATTATGATAATTTCAATATTTGGGTAAGTCTGTGCACCTATACTCTTTAATGTATCGTAAATAGTTGATTCACTGTTTTTAACTGGTAGTACTATACTAACAAGATCATCAACAACTTTTCTCTTCTTGAGCACATTTATATCTTGCTTATGACGTATTTGACTGCTCATAGATCCTGTATGCTTTCTTACATAATGCAATTCCTCTTTTATATTTTCAATGATAAAATCATGATTTACTATATTATTTACAAAAAACATATCATTACCAACGGGAATAGCTTTAAAGCATCCAATGATCTCTTCCAACATGGCAGCACGAAACATTAATGTACCATAAGCAACGCAATGTCTCAAATGCTTTTTATAATTTTTCTCTATATGAGCTGAATTAAAGCTTAGCCAGCCACTTCCAGCCTTACTTTCGAAAGTATTATTTTTAAAAGTTCTAAAACCTGTGCCTACCATAGCAGTATCCGGATGTTCCTCTAATACTTGCACCTGCTTCTTAATTTTTTCTGGATAGCTAACATCATCTGCATCATGTATTACAAGATATTCTCCAGATGAAATTTGAAATCCAATATTGTAGGCCCAACCGGCTCCACAATTTCTTGGAAGTTTTAAATAAATAAAATTTGAAAATTTATATTCACATTTTTTATACCACGAATTTACAAGTTCCTCTGTATTATCCTCTGAAGCATCATCCATAATAATAAGCTCTATGTCGGGGTATGTTTGTTTTTCAATTCCATTAAGAGCATCTATTATAAAATGGCCATAATTATAAGTAGCAATTACAATACTTACAAGTCCAGGCTTTCTATCGGACAATTGCGTCATCTCAACTTCCTCCTTCTACAACTCCCTCTAATGATAATATATGGACGCGCTTATATAGTGTGTATAATTACGAAATAATTTAAAACATTATCACTAATAGTTCTAACTTCATATAATATATTACTAACTAATAAGAGAGGGATGTGAAATGTGGCTTAGTAATAAAAAAATTTTAATTACTGGTGGTACTGGTACCATTGGAAAAGCATTATTAAATAGATTATTAAAATATGATATAAATCATATTTATATATTTAGCCGAGATGAACAAAAACAAGAAGCAGAGCTTTATTATTTTAAACAAAATCCAAAGGTTAGTTTTATAATTGGTGATATAAGAAATTATGATAGTATAAACTCAGCTTTAAGAGGGATAGATATAGTTTTTCATACTGCTGCTATGAAAATTGTTGGCATTTGCGAAAATAATCCACATGAAGCCTTTATTACAAATGTTATTGGTACTCAAAATATTATCAAAAGTGCTACCTTAAATAATGTGGAAAAAGTCATATTTACCAGCAGTGATAAAGCTGCCAATCCCACTACTGTAATGGGTGTTGGAAAACTCTACAGTGAAAGGCTTATATCTCATGCAAATTTTTTCACAGAAAATTCAACAATCTTTACAACGGTACGTTTCGGAAATGTTTTTGGTTCTAGAGGCTGTGTTCTTGATTTATTTAAAAATCAAATAAAAAAACAAAACTATGTGACAGTTACTCATCCAGATATGACCCGGTTTATATGCACAATTGATGATGCAGTTGACCTTTTAATAAAAAGTAGTGAAATAGCCACTGGAGGAGAAATCTTAATAAAAAAAATGCCAAGCATTCGCATAGTTGATCTTGCTGAAATGTTAATCGAATATTTAGCTCCTATATATTCAAAAAATCCAAAAGACATTGAAATAAAGATAACAACGAAACTGGCTTCTGAAAAACTCTTTGAGGAACTTATTACAACTCATGAAGCAGAAAGATCTTTTGAGTTTGATGACTATTACTCTATACTTCCTACCATTTGCTTAGATAAACAAAATACCTTTGATTTGACAAAAGGCAAATCAGTATTCGGAGAAATATCTTCAAACACTAGCCTTAATCTTACAAAAGAACAACTTTTAGATTTTCTTATTAAGAATAAATTAATATAAGGGGGTGATATTGTGAATATACTTGTAACAGGTGGCGCAGGATTTATTGGAAGATGGGTAGTAAAACGACTTGCGGAGGATAATCATAGGATATGGATACTAGATAACCTTTCAAATAGTTCAATGAATAATTTAAAAGATTTACAACTTATTTATCCTAATATTACCTTCATAGCAGGAAGCATTACGGACAACCATCTTCTTGAAAGCCTTTTTACTAATAAATTTAATATATGTTATCACCTTGCGGCTTCAATTAATGTTCAAGATAGTATTGATGACCCAAAAAACACCTTTGAAAATGATGTAATAGGAACCTTCAATGTTCTTGAGCAATGCAAACTAAATAAGACAAAGTTTGTGTATATGAGCACTTGCATGGTATACAGTAAAGCTTTAAATAAAGAAGGCATTTCTGAAAGTCACCCTACATGTCCAGCTTCTCCTTATGCAGCTGCTAAATTGGCTGGGGAACAGTTGGCCTTATCCTATTACTATGCTTATGGTCTTCCTGTAACTATTCTTCGACCATTTAACACCTACGGACCATATCAGAAACAAAATAGTGAAGGTGGGGTAATTTCAATCTTTATTAATAAAAAACTTATGAATGAAACACTATCTATATATGGCGATGGCAGCCAAACAAGAGACTTTTTATATGTTACAGATTGTGCTGATTTTGTAGTAGAGGCCGGTTATTCTGAAAAGACAGAGGGTGAAGTGATAAACGCAGGTAGTGGTGCTGACATCTCAATTACGGAATTAGCAAAACTAATCGCTGACGGAAAAGGAAATATTAAATACGTAACTCACATTCACCCCCAAAGTGAAATACAGAAGCTATTGTGCGATGCACGATATAGTCAGAAGCTTCTTGGGTGGAAACCTAAAATATCTCTGACCCACGGTATATCACAAACAGAAGAGTTTTTAAAACACAATGCTTATTGGAGGTGACATATATGGAGTCTTTTCGTATTGTAATACTAGCAGACAGCAGTAGACATGCTGTAGCAGTAAATACACAATTGCTCCGTACCCTACTCTCCCGTATTAAGGGATTGTCACCGCAGCCGAAATTTATAATTTTTGCAGGAGATATGGTATATGGTGGAGCTAACGTAAGTGAGCAATTAGAAGACTGGAAGAAATTAATTGAGGAATATTATTCTGTTACTATGTTCTATACAGTACTCGGGAGTCATGAAAATAATGAAACTGCTTTCAGTAATGCATTTTCTTACCTTCCCAATGAACAGTTACAAGGGTATCAACGAACTGTATACTACTTTGATTATGAAAGTGCTCGCTTTATCGTTTTAAACTCAAATCGAAGAGGTTCAAAGTGCGGCTATGCCGTTGACGCAAAACAACGTGTCTGGTTAAAGAATACATTAGAGAACAGTAATAAAAAATATAATTTTGTGTTTTTCCATGTCCCTGCTTTTCCTACCGGACATCACTACGGAGAAAGTCTAGATGGGAGTCCAGATGATCGTAATGCTTTATGGTCTATTCTTGATCATTATAATGTAACAGCGGTATTTGTAGGCCATGAACACAATTACTGCCGCCGTCTTATAGATAAATCTTTTGATACTAATGGTCTGCCAATACAAAATTCCATTTATCAAATAACTACCGGCGGTGCAGGTTCTTCATTAAATGCACACATTACTAATATAAAAAATGCTATTGTTGGTCCCCTTGCGGTATATCATTATTGTATTTTAGACATAAATAATAGTGGAGTTTCCCTGCAAGTATACGATAAAGAAAATACCCTTATTGATAGTTGTTCTATATATCCTCCGACTGAAGGTCCTGCTTCTAATGCTATAACAGATATGTTAATTCCTATGGGTGCATCATGGAGGTATTTCGATAAGGGTTCTGACCTGGGAACTTCCTGGAGAGAGATTGATTTTGACGATTCTTCATGGCCTTCTGGACTTGCTGAACTAGGTTATGGAGATGGAGGTGAGGCTACAGTTATAAGTTATGGACCCAATGTTTACCGAAAATATATAACAACCTATTTTAGAAAACATTTTACTGTTCGTGATACATCAATATATAAAAGTTTAGTGCTTCGAATTCAAAGGGATGATGGAGCTGTTGTGTATCTAAATGGCCGGGAGGTATATAGAACTAATATGCCTTCCGGTATAATTGAATACAACACTTTAGCCGTCAAAGCTTTAAATGGAGTTGATGAGGTTTCTTTTGAAAAAACTATAATTGATACAAGTTTTCTTAAAAATGGAGATAACGTAATAGCTGTAGAAATTCATCAAGTAAGCCCTTCTAGTTCTGATATAAGTTTTGATTTTCAACTTCTTGGGGATAAGAGTTAACAGATCATCCCTAAAGTAGAATACTGAATATGTAGAAAACACGGAAGAGGTCAATTAATAATTGTATTCTTCCGTGTCTAAAAATATCTTAAATATTTTCTTATTAGGCATCTGAAGGAAAATAACAAGTCAAAGATGCGACGGATATTTTGTGTCAGGCAAGGAGAAAGGTTCCGCAGATAGTTAACCCCTATCTAAGGGTTCTGCCGACGCAGTATGGCGCAAAATAGACTAGCAGATTGACTAGTTATTTTTTTGAAGATGCCTTATATACTGCAATTTGTTAGATAACTACCTTCCTTATTAATTCAAACGCTTCTGCGTAACTACATCCGGCAACTGTGCCCCATCTTTTAGCAGCCACCTCTAATCCTTCTAGGGAGCGAGGATGCGGGTATTCTCGTAACTCTGATTTATAACATTTCATTGCTTCGAGTTTGTCCTTTAGTGTATTTTCAATATTTACGAAATAATTAGGTGTAAATTTATCTTTGTTTAGAAAATTCCATTCCGTAGCAGACAAGGTTTCAAAACAATATATTTCTTTTACTGAGCATTCCGCCATAGGCCTTGTAGCTGTTTGAACCGCTTCAAAGGTTATGCGATGGTCAATATTCAAATCTCCATGATGATGTGTGAATATAATAGAAGGCTTAATTTGAGAAACATACTTTTCAACTAATTTTACAATATTCAAGAAACCTTCTTTGTCAAAGCTGTTATCAGTAAACTGACAAAGAAAGTTTCTTTATACCCTATAAGTTTATTTGCTGATAAACTATCCTGAAGTCTTATCTTAATTTCTTCCATTACTTCAGTATTCATATTGTCATGCCTTGAGGTAGTGCCATCAGATAAAACTAGTGAATACACTTCATTTCCTTCTTTAACAAGCCTTCTGATTGTCCCACCGCATCCCAAAATTTCATCATCTGGATGTGCTGCTATTACTAAAATTTTTTCCATTACAATTCCCCCTGTAATTCTATATAGCACAACAAAATATATAGTACAAAGTAATTTTCATAATTTTTGGTAAGTTATAACATCAGTGTATGCATACTAAATTTATTAAGTTACATATACTATATTGTTAGAAGTAATATAACTTCAGTTGTATTATTTGTAACTAATTTTGGGTGTAACTTACCTTTAGGTCTTTTACACATCATAAAGGAAGGATTTATTATGACACAGTATAATGTTTTAGTTACCTCTATTGGAGGTGATTTAGGGCAAGCAGTCTGCAAAGCCTTACGTAATGCAAACTATAATATAAAAATTTGGGGAACAGACTGTAGAAATTATGTGCCGCACCCTCTATTTTGTGATAGTTTTCATATTATCCCTAAAGCTGAAAGTTTATTATTTACAGAATTAATAAATAAGTTCTCTCTTCATAATTCAATTGACCTGATTTATGTTTGTAGTGAACAAGAGCTTTTATATATCTGTGATCATTTTAATGAACTAGATGATGAAATACGTTCTCGTATTGCCATTCCTCCACTGCAGGTAATCAACATTTGTCGCGATAAATATAAAACAATGGAATTTCTAAAAAGTATCAAACTCCCCTACCCATACTCAGTTTTATATAATGAATCAACACCAAAAGAGGGCCTATTAAAAGGTTTTAAATGTCCCTTTGTATTAAAAAAAACTTCTGATTGTGGCTCAAAACATCTTCACATAATTCAAAACCGTAAAGAATTTGAGAATATTACTAATCTAGACAGCAGCTTCATGCTTCAAGAGTATATTCCTGGAACTGAGTATACTAACGGAGTGTATAAAGATTCTTTTAGCAATGAAATATATGTGATTACCCTTGAAAGGACTATAAAAGATGGAATGAGCAGTGAAGTAAAGGTAATCTTTGATAAAGAAATAGAAGAACTATGCAAAAATGTTGCAGAAAAACTAAATATAACTGGTTCTATTAACATTCAACTGCGGAAACAGAATGGTTCTAAGCCCTTTATTTTTGAGATTAATCCCAGATACTCTAGTACTGCCTTTATGAGAGCACAATTTGGATTTAATGATGTTATATATGCTTTTGAAAATATTGTTCTTAAGAAATCTATTGCTACACCTATTATAAGAACCGGTGAAGCTTACCGATATATAACAGAATATTATAAGTTTTATTAAAGAAGGTGAAGATAATGAAGCATCCTTATATACCCTATGGACGTCAATATATTGATGAAGAAGATATTCAAGCAGTAGTAGAAGTATTAAAAAGTGATTTTCTAACCACTGGACCAAAAATTCATGAATTTGAAAAAAAAGTAGCAGATTATGTAGGATGTAAATATGCTGTTTGTATAGGAACTGGAACTGCTGCTCTACATGCTGCCTGTTATGCCGCTAATATTAGTGCTGATGACGAGGTTATTACTACACCTATGACCTTTGCTGCTACTTCCAATAGTATCCTTTACCTTGGAGGAAAACCTGTATTCGCTGATATTGATCCGCATACCTATAATATAGACCCTTTAGAAATAGAAAAAAAGATTACAAATAAGACTAAAGCAATTATAGCAGTGGATTTTACAGGTCAACCAGCAGAACTATTTAAGATTAAAGATTTAGCTCAAAGACATAATTTAATTTTTATTGAAGATGCATCCCACAGTCTTGGTGCTGAGATAATGGATTCAAAGGGAACCTGGCATAAGACTGGAGGCATAGCACATATGACTACCTTTTCCTTTCATCCTGTAAAACACATTACAACAGCTGAAGGAGGAATGATTTGTACAAATGATCCTAAGCTCTATGAAAAGCTCACTCTATTTAGAACTCACGGTATTACCCGTTCTCCAGAACTTCTTACGGATAAATCTCATGACAAATGGTATTATGAGCAGCAGCTTTTAGGCTACAATTATCGTTTAAGTGACTTACAAGCTGCCTTAGGAATTTCACAACTAAATAAGCTGGATAGCTTTATTAAAAGAAGACGTGAAATAGCTGCTCTATATGATAAAGCCTTCTCAGAAAGCACTTTTAAAAATAAAATTACTATTCCTTATCAAACTGCACATATGAAATCTTCCTATCATATATATATTTTAAAATTTAATCTTTCAGCTATAGGAAAAAGTAGAGAAGAGATATTTAATAAACTTTCAGATTTAAACGTTGGAGTAAATGTTCATTATATTCCAGTTTACTATCATCCCTATTATCAATCTCTAGGATATTCAAAAGGACTTTGTCCAATTGCAGAAAAATTATATGAGGATATAATCACAATTCCACTTTATCCTGGTATGTCAAATGAAGATGTTAATTATGTTATAAAAAGTATAAAGGAAGTGTAAGGTATGGATTATCAAATAAATCGTTTTGTTATCGATGTTCCAGACGGTGATGAAAAATCAAGTGTTGATCAATTAGATATGGATTTTTTCTTACAACGTGATTATAGAAGAGTAATACTTGGAACAGTCCGTTTTCCTGATGGAAAACCTGCCCCTTGCTCTGTAGTTAAGTTTTTCAAATTAAAGCGTGCCACTGATGACCCTGAAACAACCTCTGATTTAGAACCCATTGGTAACGCTATAACAGATGAAAACGGGCAATTTCTTTTAGGACCTGTATATCCTGGAGATAAACTTATATTGAAGATATTATATCTCGATTGTTTAACAAAAAAATCTTCAACAGAAACTATCAAAAGTACCCATGAACCTGAAAATTGTGATTTTGAAGATTAGATTACTATGGATAATATAAAAAAATATGAAGTAGCTATTATTATTCCATGTAAAAATGAAGGTATTTATATTAAACAAACCTTGGAGTTTTTATTTAAAACTGAAGCGAAAAACATATCAAATATATTTATTATTGACGATGGCTCTAATGATAATTGCTGTGAGTTTTTGAAAAATCCTTCTAACAGATACTCAAATGTAGCGCTAGTTAAAACAAAGGGCATAGGAGCATCAGCATCAAGGAATCTAGGTGCAAGCTTTGCGCCACTTGCAAAAATATTAGTCTTTTGCGATGCCCATATTACTATGCAACTAAACTGGCTTAACACACTATTAGAAGCTTTTAGTAATAAAGATGTAAGTATAGCATGCCCAGGCATTGGTCATTTTTCTCCAGATAGTCCTGTAGGCTATGGTCAAACCTTGAATGAAAAGTTTGAAACATATTGGTTGAAAAAGCCGATGAATATTAAAGAAGTTCCACTAGCTCCAGGTGGATGTATGGCTATAAGAAAAGAGGTCTTTGACGCTGTAGGAGGATTTGATCATGGCTTCCATAGTTGGGGCTTTGAAGATGTAGAACTATCAGTAAAGCTTTGGCTTTTTGGATATAAAATTTTTGTACATCCTGCTGTTAAAATTGGTCATAAATTTAGAAAAATACAACCATATAATGTTGACTTAACTGAATTTCATTATAATAAATTACGTATGGCCTTTAGCCATTTTAATGAAAATAGAATCCGTAAATTAATGAAGCCCCTGCATGATTATTCTAACTTTGAAACTATTTTAAATAAAATAACTGCAAGCGATACTTATGATCAACGCATAGATTATTTTAAGCGCCGTCTACATGATGATGATTGGTTCTTCAATAAATTTAATATACCCTTCTAAGGCATCTGAAGGAAGATGACTAGCATATATTTGGAGGTGAAGTATTGAAAAATTTAACAAATACATCTACTGATATTTTAAATTATAATGCTCCTATAGAAGCTGTTATAAAAAATATATATAAATTAAAGGGGACAGAAATTGAAGAAATTAATAATAATGAATTAATAATATCTGAAGGGGATAGCAGTTTAATTGAAGTAGATATCATTATAGATATACCAACTAATTTATGAAATATTTCATGTAGCTGGGTAATGCGTCCATACCCTACAAGTAAGAATGGTAGTACGAATTTTTGTACTACCATATACTTTATTAATAGAATTCTGTGCAAATTCTGCTTTTGGGATTAATCAATTATTTTTCTATTGCCTTCATAATTTCATCGATCATAGCATTAGTTCCTACAAATCCTCCAGAAGATACATACCATATTTGTGGATCAAGGTATATAATCCTATTATTTTTATAAGCAGAAGTTCCTTTAACAATATCGTTATCTAAAGTCTTTTGAGCACTATCTCCTTTTCCTGTAACAGCTGATCTATCTATAACAAATAAATAATCAGGACTTTTTTCAGCTAAATACTCATAAGAAATATTCATTCCATGTTGAGATTCTTTTATGTTTTCATCCACTTTTGGAAAACCAAAATTTGTATGTATAATTCCAAATCTTGAATTATCACCAAAAGCACTTAAATTTCCTTCATTGGCCATCATAATAAGAGCTTTTTGATTTTTTTGTGTTACTTTTTTATTTAACAACTTAATTGACGTATCTATTTTAGCTAATTCTTCTTTCACAAAATCTTCTTTATTAAATATTTTCCCTAAAGTCTCCATATTGCTTTTAAAAGAATTAACGTAATCTGTTGGTACTATATTTAGATATACAGTTGGCGCTATTTCATTCAATTTATTATATACTGAAGCTTGCCTTGGTGATATAACTATTAAATCTGGCTTCAATTCTTGTATTTTTTCAAAATTAGGTTCAAATAAGGTTCCTGCATCTATATATTTTTCATCTTTGAATTTTTTTAGATAATTAGGTATATTAGATTTCGGAAGTGCTGTTATGTCAATTCCCATTTTATCTATTGAATCTACTATTCCATAATCAAATACAACAATTTTTTTAGGATTTTTCTTAATATTCACTTCTCCTAATTCATGTTTTATAGTTATATTTTCTCCTACTTCAGTCTTTGATTGATTCTTTGCTGCATTAAATTTACTATAACCAAAGCCTACTATTATAGCTATTAATATAATTGATATTGATAAAATAATTTTTTTGTTTCTCTTCATTGATTTGTCTCCTTCTCTTCATTATTTAAAATAAATACAAATTTTATCATTTTCTACTTCTTGAATAGTGAAATTCATATCATATATTTCTTCTAATACATCTTTTCTTATTATTTCATCCGTTTTTCCAGACTTAGCAAGCTTACCATCTTTAAGCGCTAGAATATAATCCGAATAACAAGATGCAAAATTTATATCATGTATTACAATAACAACTGTTTTATTAAGCTCTTTTGTCAAAGTTCTTAAAATTTTCATTATTTCTACAGAATGCTTCATATCTAAATTGTTTAATGGCTCGTCCAATAATATGTAATCTGTATTTTGAGCTATTATCATTGCAATAAGCGCTCTTTGTCTTTGTCCTCCACTAAGCTCATCCATGTACTTATTTTTAATCTCTGTAAGTTTCATATATTCTATTGCATTATCAACATATTCTAAATCTTCTTCAGTTAGATTTCCCTGGCAATAAGGGAATCTTCCAAAACTAACTATTTCTTTTATTGTTAATCTCATGTTAATAGAATTAGATTGCTTCAATACTGATATCTTTTTAGCTAAATCTTTATTATTCCATGACTCTAATTTAATCTTATCTATTATAACTTCACCGCTATCTCTACTTATTATCCTGCTCATTATTGATAGTAAGGTACTCTTACCCGCACCATTTGGACCTATAAGTGATGTAACTTTTCCTTCTGGTATAGTTATAGAAACATTATCAACAACATTCTTTCCATTATATTTTTTTACTATATTTTTTAATTCAATCATGTCTTATTCCCCTTTAATAACAGAGATATAAAATATATACCTCCAACTAAATTAATCACTACAGAGATCGGTGTTGAGAGATTCAGTACCCTTTCTATTATTAATTGGCCACCAACCAAAGCGATTATGCTAATCAAAATAGAAGCTGGTATTAGATATCTATGCTTATAAGTTTTTAAAAACTCATGTGTTATATTTACTACTAATAAGCCCAAAAAAGTTATTGGTCCAATTAACGCTGTTGATACTGATACTAGAATTGATGTTATTATAAGTAAGACTTTAACTATCTTTTCATATGACAATCCAAGATTTATAGCATGATCTCTACCGAGTGACAAAACATCTAAAATATCAATGTAATCATACATGTAAATCATTACCAACAAAATTATTACTATAGAAATTAACAGTACATCATTATTTACATTATTGAAGCTTGCAAACATCTTACCTTGAACAATTGAAAATTCATTAGGATTTATTATCATTTGCATAAAAGAAGCTCCACTACGAAATAAGGTTCCCAATATTAGGCCAACCAGTAAAAGAAAATAAATATTCCCTTTTTCTTTTTCAAGCATTATTTTAAATAGAAGCACAGAAAATATAACCATACTTCCAACTGAGAGCACAAAATTCATATTATTTGTGAAAAATCCATTTTTATTGCTTGATAATATAAAAACTATGAGAGTCTGTATAAATATATATAAAGAGTCTAATCCCATTACGCTTGGAGTTAATATTCTATTATTTGTTATACTTTGAAATATCATAGATGAAAAGGCTATAGCTCCACTTGTTATTACAACCGCTATGAGTTTGATCCCTCTTTTTTCAAGAACATACTGCCAATTGTCACTATTCATACCAATACATATAAAAAGAAACATAAGTATTACTGATACTATGAACATTAATGTTAAATTTCGCTTTATCTTCATGCCAACTTCCTCCTGAAAAGTAGATATAAGAATATTCCACTTCCTATAACTCCAACCATAAGTCCTATTGGAATTTCATATGGATAGATTATAAGTCTTCCAAAAATGTCACAGAAAAGAAGGAACACTGCACCAAATAAAGCTGTAGCAACAAAATTTTCTTTCAAATTATCTCCTTTATATATTCTAATAATATTAGGAATTATAAGCCCTAAAAAGGGTATTTTACCAACAATAATAATCATTATTGAAGACATAAGCGCAACTATTATAACTCCGATATTCACTACCTTTTCATAATCTAATCCTAGATTTTTAGAAAACTCTTTGCCAAGCCCTGAAATAGTAAACTTATTTGCAAATAAATAAGCTATTATCATAAGTGGAATGCTTAAGTAAACTAGTTCATATCGATCTTTTATAATCATTGAAAAATTTCCTTGTGTCCAAGATTCTATATTTTGAATTACATCATATTTATACGCAAAGAAAGTTGTTACAGATTCTATTATTGCTCCCAGCATCATTCCAACAAGAGGAACAAATATGTTATTCTTAAATTTAATTCTCCTTAAAATGTGCATAAATAGAAAAGTACCAGCTAGTGAAAATATAAAACATATTATCATTTTGTTAAGATAGCTAGCTGAAGGAAATAATAAAATTGATACTAATATTCCAAGTTTTGCACTATCTTCAGTGGCACCTGTAGTTGGCGACACAAAACTATTACGACTTATTTGCTGCATTATAAGACCGCTTACAGCAATACTTGTCCCAGCCGCTAAAATACTTATCAATCTTGGTATTCTACTTAGAATGAGTATTTCTAATTTATCTTTTTCAAAATTTAATATGTCAATAAATTTTATATCTTTAGTTCCAATAAATATCGATATAAACGACAAAATAAGCAAACTTATTAATAAATATCTTATCTTTATATCTCCTTTTTTTAGAATTTTGTTATTTACCACTAAATCCCTCCTGCTTAGTTTAATAACTTCATTTAATTGATATTGATTATCTTTCTCATGTTATATTATCATTAAATTTAATTTGTAACTTAAATATATTTGCTTTTTTTAAATATATTTAGACTTTTTTAAATGGAGGGTTATTTTTACAATGTATAATTATTCTGCTGAAATGCATATTGGAGAGGCTTTAAATAAATTATATTTTCGTAATTAAATTGTACAAAAGGGAGTATTTCTCAACTAATTACTTAGTTTTGAAATACTCCCTTTCATAGTGAAGTCGAACCTTGTTGACCCCTCACTAGCAAACTCTTCAATAAAACTTATAGACTCTTATAATATCTTTAATATTTCTACTGTATATTTTTCACTTGGAGCATTAACTTCAACTATATCTCCGACTTTTTTACCTATTAATGCTTTTCCTAAATCTGATTCTACACTTATAAGCATATTTTCTGGGTCTGCATCTATAGTAGTTACTAATGACATAATTTCTTCATATTCATCCTCTATAAATTTAATTCTAAACTTACTGTTAACCCCAAGTAATGATTTATCTAGGCTTTTATCATCTACTACAGTTGCAGTTGAAATCATACTTAATAAATATTGAATTCTATTATCATTTTCTCTATAGTTTGCGCAAGCTTCTTTATATTCTGCATTTTCCGATCTATCGCCATGTGCAGCAGCTACTAATTTTTCCTTTGCTATTTCAGCTCTTTTTACGGTCATTCTGTATTCTAATTCCTCTTTTAATTTATTCATATTCTCTTCTGTTAGTATATTATTCATATAAGGATAACCCTCCTTGAGATATATTACGTTAATATTATACAGTATATAGAAAAAAATGAAAATTGCTTTATTTAATAGTTTTTATTCTTATCAAATCTCTATACAATTACGCCCTTTCCCTTTAGCCATATAAAGTTTTTTATCTGCAGCTTTTATTATTTCTTCTGGACTATTAAAGGCATTGTTATATTCTGCAATTCCTGCACTAACAGTTATAACTCCATAAGGGCTTTCTTCATGAGGTATATTGAGATTTTGTATAGCTTTTATAATTCCCTCTCCTACTTCTTTTGCTATAGTAATCTCTAAATTATTAAAAATTACTATAAACTCTTCTCCTCCATACCTAAAAACACGATCCTCTTTTCTTATATTATCTTTAAAAGTATTGGCAACCTTTTTAATAATCTCATCGCCCTCAGCATGTCCATATCTATCATTGTAGCTTTTAAAGAAATCAATATCTAACATCATAGCCGAAAAAGTTCCTAATTCCCTTTTAGCCTCTAAAAAAACGTCATTAATGCTTTTATCAAATGCTCTTCTATTATGAATACCTGTAAGACCATCTAGCAAACTTAACTTCATTAAGTCATTATTTGCCTTTTCTAGTGCTTTAGTTCGCTCTTCCACAATACCTTCAAGATCTTCTTTAAAATTCTTTATATTTATGGCCATATCATAAAAACTTCTAGATAGTAACCCAATTTCATTTTTTAGTTCCATAGGAAGCTTAATTTCCCCTTCAGCCACCTTCTCATATTCTCCCCTACTAACAGCTTCTGCAGCGTGTCGCAACTTCCTTAAATGCCTTTCACCTTGGTATTTCATAACATAATAAACTATAAAAAGAATAGTAAAAAGAATAGCCATACCTTCAATAAAAGCTTTTATAGCAGCTAAATGAGCAACATTTCTAATATTTTTCATAGGCAAAACTCTTATTAAATACCATTCTGGCCCTTTCATCTCACCTACTGCAAAATAGCTATCATAAACTTTGCTTTCAATAATTTTAACTTTACTGTAATCTTGTCCTACATTTTTCTGAATTAATCCATAGGCTTCTTTTACTAAGGGAATATTTATCTTATCCATGGATAGTTCTCCTATCCATTTTTCTTTTTCCCCAGGATTATTAGGATGGGCTATTAAATATCCATCTTTTCTCATAATAAAATTATAGGTACCATCATCACTCTTTTCAGCTAAACGTTCTACTAAATCAGATAAATATATATCATGTCCTGGAGTTATAAGATGCTTATCTCCAAAATCTACGGGATCCATATAGGTTATTGTCCACTTTTGTGCTGTTTCATCATAATAAAGCCCAGACCAAACAGATTTTCTATCTGGATTATGTTTTTTATTTACAGACTTTATAACCCCCAGCTCATTCATATGAAGATCCGCTCTCGCCTTTAAGCCCCAAGGTTCTCCTGGATAGAAAAGAATACCTGCATTTTCCGGAAAGGCAACACTCACATTAGGAAAACGATTAGTCCATGCAGGACCTAATTTAGATAATACTTTAATAGAAAGTACAAGTCTTCTTTGGAAATCAGCATCATCTACCTTTTGATTATTACCTATAAAACTAGACATTCCATAAATATAATTGCCATCTTTAGTATAAACACCATCAAAATATTCTTTCTTCATCCTTGTAGCACCTTGGCTGTCAACAAAATAATAGGACCAAAATTCATCTTCTGTTACTTTTACATCAGAATTATAAAGCTTCATAAATTCCTTTTCAAAAATCTTTAAATTGTCTTCAGCTAGTTTAAAAATCTCACTATCGACTCTAACTCTTTCTGAGACATAAGAACTTAGTTCTTCTAATCTTTTATTCTTCTCATTTTCATAGACACTTATATAAGAAATAAAAGCTATAATCGAAACAATACCTATAGATATGTAAAAAACTTTAAAAAGTATTTCATTTATTAAAGAAAGGTTCCTGTTTTTTAAATTTAACTTCATCGCTTTCACATTACCACCCTCAAAGCTTTCAGTATTTACACTACATTATAAACAGTAAATAGCTTTTATGCACTATATTATAGCATTTATTAGAATAACTATAAATAAATCTAATCTTTAAAAACAAACTTCTCCTTTTCAATACATATTGTCTTCATTATATATTTAATTTTACATTAATTATGATATAATAGGTGTGACGTATTGGGGGTGTTTTTATGAAGGTCTGTGATACATTCAGCTATAAATCAGCTTGCTCCTTGCAAAGACTACAACAAAGTCAGCTATGCTTTGTTTGGAGCCTAAGCTGTTAGGTTAGCTGTAATGCGTACATGTTTTAGGCTCTGCAACACATAGTCTTTTTGTATTCTTTGCTTTGATACTTTCATAAAAGTGGAGGAGTAAGGAAATGAAATATGCAAAGGCACAAGATGTGTTACCAGAGGAAATTGTTAAAATAATTCAAGAATATGTAGATGGAAAATATCTTTATGTACCCAGAAAAAATGAAAATCATAAGGCCTGGGGAGAAAAGAGTGGTATAAAGAATAGTCTTAAGGTGAGAAATAATGAGATTTATAAAAAGTACATTGATGGAGCTACTATTAATGAACTAACTCAGGAGTATTACCTGTCAGAAAAGAGTATAAGAAGAATAATAGGTCAACAGAAACGTATATTCTCACAATCATTACAGAATTATTTATTAGATTGAATGCTTATTTTAAACCATGTTATGATTTCATTGTGGAAATCCAATGAAAGTTATCATATCTAATTTAAAACAAGGTTCAAAAATAAAATGATTGTGAATATGTATTACGTTTTAAATTAGGATGATTATTGTTACTTTCAATTGGAGTAATAATAATCATCTTTTTGTTATTGGGCTGATGGTAAAATGAAACTGGAAGTAATGTCATATTTATATGAATAATACATGTTAGAAAAGAGGTGCTTGATTTTATGAAAGCTTTTATAAAAAAGCATGAATATAATTATATAAGAAAGTGTTTAAATGATTTAAATAATGCTTTCAGAGGTTGTGTAGACCTTAATATTATTCAATCTGCTGAAGCATATATACAAGAGAAAATATTAAATGTTTTCACAAATTTATCCGAGGAAGAAAAAGAACTACTTGATATTAGTAAAATAACTGATTCATCTCACATTGATAAGTATTTGGCTGAGTTGAATGAATATGTATATGGAATGCCAAACATTACAAATGCACAAATTAGTAGATTGTTTAAAAAGGAAAAGAAACTTAAATTACCAAGTCTAAATGCACAGGGTTCAAAGAATGTATATTTAGGTTGGATTGATAAATCTACTGGAAAATTATTTGTAACTTACAATATGAATGATAAACTTATAGGTATGGCCTGTAGAATTACAAATCATGTTTCCAATAACGCTCGTAGGTGTGTGCTTTGCAATCATGTAGGCGGAGAAAATGAAGTAGCGTTTGTTTCACCTATCTGTAAAACAGCTAATACTGCTGAAGGTGCTTATAGGTCAATAGGCTTTGATATATGTTTAAATAGCGAAAATTGTAATAAACGAATTGTAGCAATCGAAAAGCTTGAGAAAATTTTAAAGGATGTTAACAATATAAAATGATAGTTACACGCATATCCAGCCCATCTCCACAAGTAAAAAATCAAGAAATAAATTATAATTAAGATTTTCAGCCTAAAACATCTTTTATTATGTTTTAGGCTGTTATCCGCTAACAATTAACTATTTTTAATTCTTTATACAATTATCTTTATAGTTCTTTTTTGCATTTTACAACTATAAATTTCAATGGTGGCTTATTTTCTCTATTCTTACTCGGCTCGTCAATTTCTGAAAATTCTATTAACCCATATTTTCCAAATTCTCGTTTTACTGAATCAGAATCATAAAAGAACAATTTTACTCCTTCCATTATCTCGAATCGATCTTTACTCAGCTGTTTGCCCTTTCCAAACATTGGAGCCTTTTTTGAAACAGTTGTAAAAATCATATATCCGTTTGGCTTTAGCTGACTATAGCAATCTTTAATTAATTTTTCCCTTTCAAGATCATTCAATAAATGAATAAGTGCATAGCAAAATATACCGTCATAAAGCTTGTTATCAAAAGGCATGTCAGTCACTGAACCATGATAGATATCAATATTAAGCCCGTTTTGTCTTGCCAAATCAATGGCTGTTTTTGATATCTCAATACCTGTTACATTAATTCCGTTGTCTAAAAAAATCTTTGCATTTCTGCCATACCCAATACCAGGAATTAATATGTCCTTAACCTTTTCCTCAAGAAAAAAGTCCTTTGCCAAAATTGCGGAGTCTGCAGGTTCTAATCCCCACATCATTTGTTTTTCTATAAAACTTGATTCCCAAAATTCTGCCATATATATCTCTCCTTTATGTTTTATTTTAATTATCCGACAACGGATAAAATTAATGCTATGTTTCCAAAAGCATTTTATTTTCTGCATACTTTGTATTTTCTAAACCATATATAAAAGACTTTAAAGACTCCTTATATCCGTTATTTTCTTAAAAATAAAGGTGGATTAAAAATCCACAGATATCTTTTTAGCCATTTCTAATATTTTTTGATTTTTTAACTCTTCTTCCATTTTCTTTTCAGCAGAAACTATTGCTTCTCTTATTAAACATTTTGAATCATGAGTTAAATAACATTCAAAAAGGAAGATTTACCTTCTATCGCATGAATGACATCCAATAACGAAACATCTTTCCAATTTCGATTAAACGAATATCCTCCATTAGCGCCAGAAGAAGAATCAATTATTCCATCCTTAACTAACTTAGTCAATATTTTAGATAAATACGTAGGCGATACTTTTTGTAATTCTGCTAACTTTTGAACACCAACAGGTTTACTTGGCGTTGATGCTGCAAGAAAGAGCACAGTATGAAGAGCATAGTTTGTAGCTTTTGAATACTTCATGCTAAATGCTTCACCTCCACTTAAAGACTTTATGGGTCTATAATATCACTATTCCTGTATCCATGTCAATATTCTAACTTTATATGACAGTATCCACCTGGATTTTTCTTAAGATATTTTTGATGATATTCCTCTGCCTCATAGAAACAAGAAAGAGGTTCTATTTCAGTTACTATTTCTTTAGAATACTTTTTCTGTTCCTCATCTTTGCTTTTTAAAATTATAAGTAAATCATTTTTATCAGTATAGAATATGCCTGTTCTATATTGATGACCTATATCATTACCTTGCCTGTTTATAACAGTAGGATCTATTATTTCCCAAAACTTAGCTAATAGCTGATCTAAACTTATTAAATCTTCATCATATGTTATATAACAAGCTTCTGCATGACCCGTGCTTTTACTGCACACTTCTTCATAACTGGGATTTTCTTTAGCTCCATTAGCATATCCAACTTTTGTTTCTATAACGCCTTTAATTCTTGATATGTATTCCTCTACACCCCAAAAGCATCCACCTGCTAAAACTATTTTTTTCATTATAAATCCCTCCTATATAACTATAATTTATTAATATATTATATCATTTTAAAAGCTTTATATAGTAAAAATATATTATTCCCCGTAGTGATTATATAGATTCTGGTTGAGAGATTTATTTTAATTATAATCCTCTTTAAATTAGATTTTAATTGTTGACATATAGCTGTCAACAATTATGTGTTATATTGATAATAGCTATAATCTTGGTTTTCGGATTAGAACCTGCATCGTCAAAATTTGATTCGCATGTTATAGAACAGATGAAGAAACTTATTGCTTAGGAGGATATATTATAATGAGCGAAAGCAACGCATTTATTTTTGAAACGCCTCTTATAGATGGAGTCATTTGCAAGAGAAGGAACAGATTTATCATGGAAGTTGAAATTAATGGTGTACTGTACGATTGTCATTGTCCTACTACAGGACGTATAGGTAACATTGTATTCTCAAATATTCCTTGCCTGCTTTCCAAAAGTAAAGGCACTACAAGAAAAACTCTTTATACGGTTGAGGCAATTTCTCTTGATTTGCCATCTGAAAATAATAAGTCTTGGATTGGAATTAATCAAAATGCAGCAAATAGATATGTTGAACATTTTTTGAGAACTGGACAGTTTTCTTCTATGGTAAAAAACGGTGATGCTGTCAAAAGGGAGCAGCATCTTGGCAATTCAAAGCTTGACTTCCTTGTTGGTAATACATTCATTGAGGTTAAGACACCTCTTCAGAATTTAC
Organism: Clostridium sp. OS1-26; assembly: GCF_030915445.1. Lineage (GTDB taxonomy): Bacteria > Bacillota > Clostridia > Clostridiales > Clostridiaceae > Clostridium_AM. Next base: position 3,146,822 of record NZ_CP133264.1, on the reverse strand, counting down.
AGGTTGAACTAAAAGATCATATTACCACAAAGAAAGTAAGTGAATTTAATTCCTTTGAACGATTTATTAAACATGTTAATGAACTGGCAGGAAGCTTAGAACAAAATGAGAGAGCTATATTGTTAAACTGTTTTATTTATGAAAACCCAGGATATAAGGTTCCTAACAGGAATAAACATAGCAACTATATTAAGGATGAAGTACAATCTTGTATAAAACGTGGAATTGAAATATGGCAGGTTAACTTTAAAATTACACCTACAGAAGTAAACTTAGTGAATTATTTTGAGACAACAAACGACTTTGTGAATGGTGGAGCTGCATTAAAAAGCTGAAGGATAAAACAAAATATACCCCCTGGATCAGAGAATTAAAAACTCTGCTTTAGGAGGTATTTTTTTGATAAATATTTAATAAGTTTTTTATTCTTCGAGTAATTTCTAATCGGACATTTTCTGGTTCTAGGCATTCACACTTATCGCCGAAATGAATTATCGTACTATACCAATAATCATCATCTGCAAATGGAAAGTAAGCTATAAATTTATTGTTTCCGCAGTTCTCAATATTATCTTCTCCGCAAAATTCTATCATGGTGTCTCGTAGTGATTCATCAACAAGAAGTTTAGCTTTAGTGATCTTTTCCCCTGTCCTAAAGGATAAGTCTTGTGATTCATAATCAAAATCTCTAGGAAGAAATGTCTCTTTAAGGAGTTTAATCAATGAAATACGGGATAGTCTAAAAATGCGAAAATCCTTTCTAGTAGTGCAATATCCCTGTACATACCAGTTTGAATTCTTCAACACTAATCTATAAGGCTCGATTTTTCTTTGGCTCTTTTCACCAGTTCGGTTAGAATATTTAAAGGATATAAATTTATTCTCATTAATAGCAGTTTTAATTTCTTCAACATTTAGCTTTAAGTTCTTACTTCCAAACCAAGGAGTATGGTCAATAGTAATTTGATTTGATTTTAATTCAATATCTTTGATTTGCTCTGCTGGAACTAGACCTTTCAATTTTGCCATAGCATTAAGGATTTCTTCACTGGACATGGTTGAATGAATACTTCCAAGTCCTATTAATAATGTTGAAATATCTGAAATAGTAAAAAGTTTTTTTTCTATTTTGTACTCTTCCATAATGCTAATGCCACCGTTAACTCCAGGATAAGCAACAATTGGAATACCTGCCAGGCTTATTGCTTCTACATCTCTATATATTGTTCGAGGTGTTACTTCAAACATTTCTGCAAGCTTAGTAGCACTTATTTTTTTATGTTGAAGCAGTAACATAATAATGGATATCAGTCTATCTATTTTCATTCTCAGCACCTAAATTTTTTATTTTTATTATACCATATAACCATGACATATAGTTGTCAAGGTTATATATGTATAATAAAAATGTATTAATCAATGGCTATAAAGAGCCAAATAAATTTACAAAAGGAGAATGAAAATGAATTTTTTAAAAGAATTTGAGAAGGTAATGGAAAACTCTGTGACATTTGTGCTAGCAACTTCAGTGGACAATGCTCCAAATGTAAGAATTGTAAATTTTTGTCATGATATTCAAAACAAATGTGTTGTTTATTTCTCAACTTTTAAGCAATCATCAAAAACAATGGAATTTTCACAAAACAATAAGATAGCATTTACAACAATTCCAAATGGACATGGTGGAGTTGTAAGAGTTACAAATGCTACAGTTCAAAAAAGTGCTTTAACAGTAGATGATATAAAGGATGGAATTATAAAAAAATTTCCGGGCTTCGCAGATATGGTTGCAAATGCAGGATCTATGTTGGAGGTTTATGAAATTCATTTTAATGAAGCTACTGTTACAGTAGATCACAATAATATCGGTAAGATAACTTTATAATGCAATATAGATGCTAGTTGGGCTGATCGAGTGCCAAATGATCAACTAAGGGAAGAAATGATAAAGAATCTAATGGAACTTAATCCTAAGTTTATTGCTACTGGTCATGGACCATGTATTAAACTACAACAAGACTATAATGAAAAAATTATAGAATATTGATGCTGATTGTATCTATGCATATCTAAAATTAGATATGCATAGATACAATAGTAATTGCCCAAAGTAATCCTAACCACCAAATTTTTTATTAAAAATTAATGTCTGCAGTGGAGTATAAAGCTGCATTACCACTGAGTTTTACTCTCTCCCCCTGATACTCACAATATAATGTGCCGCCTCTTGACGAAGCTTGATATGCAACCAAATCGTTCTTTCCTAACCTGTTAGCCCAGAATGGAATGATGTGGCAATGTCCTGAACCACATACAGGATCTTCTGGTATATTACATTTAGGTGCAAATGATCTGGATACACAGTCAAATTCTTTCCCCTGAGCTGTGACCTGTAAAAGCAGTCCATCTAGTGCATTTATCTTTTCTTGATTTGGATTTAAATTTCTAACTTCTTCTTCAGATCCAAGAATACAAAGTAAGTCCCTTCCCATATATGCTTCTAAGGGTCTGACTCCAATGGCTTCTACCATTGCCTCTGTTACGTCTACTTTTTTTAATTCGTAAGACGGAAAGTCCATTTCAAAAAGCTCACCTTTTTTTATAACTGTTAACAACCCACTGAGTGTCTGGAAACGAATTTCTGTTGCTTTAGGTTCAATAAACTTAGTAATAATGTATGCCGTTGCAAGAGTTGCATGTCCACATAAATTAATCTCACCACCAGGAGTAAACCACCTTAGTTTATAATCTAATCCTTCTTTTACGGCAAAAGCTGTCTCTGACAGATTGTTTTCCATTGTTATCTTTATCATGATCTCATCAGAAGGCCACTCATCCATGACACATACTGCTGCAGGGTTTCCTCCAAATACTTTGTCTGAAAAAGCATCTACTACATATTGTCTCATTTTAATTTCCTCCTTTATCTTCCTAGAATAAACAACTGCTTCAACCTCACACGGGATGCCAATGGAAAGTTCTTTTTACTGCAATACAAGTTCTGGCTAGGTTTTCAACAAAATACTTTGCATATACCACATTAAATTCCACAAAGCAAGATTTTACATACAATACATATGTTAAACAAATTATATCATCGTAATTATATGGTTTCAACATCATAATTGTATGTAATACAATTACACAATTGAAGCCATACATTTATGATGATATAATATAATTACTATATTGTGTTCCATACAATAAAAGGTAAACTTGTCATTATAATAAAACAAATTTTATTTGGAGGTGCTTTTAATGGCTAAAGAAGTAAATATCGATTGGAACAGCTTAGGATTTAATTATATCAAAACAGATTTCCGTTATATTTCAAAATGGAAAGATGGAAAATGGGACGACGGACAATTAGTTGAAGATAACATGCTTAGTATAAGTGAAGCTTCCACTGCTCTTCATTATGGTCAACAGTGTTTTGAAGGCCTAAAGGCTTATCGTACAAAAGATGGTAAAATTCAACTTTTTAGACCAGATAGCAATGGAAAACGTATGCAGGACAGCTGCAGACGTATCTTAATGCCAGAAGTTCCAGTAGAAAAGTTTGTAGATGCTTGTGTCAAAGTTGTTAAGGCAAATGAACATTATGTTCCACCTTATGGCACTGGAGCAACTCTTTATCTTAGACCTTTTGTAATCGGTGTTGGAGATAACGTTGGTGTTAAACCTGCTCCAGAATATATATTCTGCGTATTCTGTATACCTGTAGGTCCTTATTTTAAAGGCGGTATGAATCCTGTAAACTTCACTATAGCTGAATATGACAGAGCCGCTCCATATGGAACAGGTGCAGCAAAAGTTGGAGGTAACTATGCTGGAAGTCTTTATCCACATGAATTAGCAGTGAAAAAAGGATTTGCTGACTGTATATACCTTGATCCTGCTACTCATACTAAGATAGAAGAAGTTGGAGCAGCTAACTTCTTTGGAATAACAAAGGATAACAAATTTGTTACTCCAAAATCTCCATCAATTCTTCCAAGTATAACTAAGTACTCTTTATTATATATTGCAAAAGAATATTTAAATATGGAAGTTGAAGAAAGAGATGTTTTAGTTGATAACCTAGATGAGTTTAAGGAAGCTGGTGCCTGCGGAACTGCTGCAGTAATAACTCCAATTGGCGGAATAGAATATAAAGAAACTTTACATGTATTCCACAGTGAAACAGAAGTAGGCCCTGTAACTAAAAAACTTTATGATACCCTTTATGGAATCCAATTCGGAGATGTACAGGCTCCAGAAGGATGGGTAGTAGAAGTTAAATAACGGTTTATAAACAGAATTCTTGTTTTTATATTTAAGCCATTCTTTGCTGACATTTTTGCATTTTTTAGCGAAAGCATCAGTAAAGGATGGCTTGATTATTTTATAATCAAAGTATTTCCTGTATTTAAAAATAAGCAGACTACTTAAAGCCTGCTCTATTATTCTACTGTTTAATCAATAGAAAGTATCATCTTCCCATGTGCTTTTTTATTTATTATCTGTTCATGTGCTTTCGCAGCATCCTCTAAGGGTAACTCATGCCCGACTTCTGGTTGCAAAATACCAGATTCTAGGAAGGCCTTAATAGCATATAAACTCTCATTATACTCATCGGGCTGCGCATTCCAAAGAGCCATACCTAAAACATCACATTCTTTGATCATTGACAATCTCGGATTGATTTCGATACTCCCTCGGTTGCCAACCACAACGATACGACCATATGGTGCAATCATCTTTAGATCATTCTCTAAGTTCACATTTGCCAAAAACTCGATAATAACATCTGGCCCTTTATCTTTTGTTATGGAAGTTATTTTACTTATGGAATCTTCAGTTATGTGGTCGAGTACATGTGTTGCTCCTGAAGCTTTCACCAAAGACTTTCCCTCTTCTGTACTTGCTGTTCCAATTACCATTGCTCCGATTCCTTTAGCCATTTGTACTGCCAACAAACCAACACCACCGCTTGCACCGTGAATCAAAACAGTCTCGCCAGCTTTGATCTTTGCTCTCTGAAACAGTGCTCGATAAGCAGTTAATGCTGGAATTCCGAGGGATGCGCCTTCCTGATATGATATTGACTCAGGTAATCTATGGACAGCATTCGCATCACAAACTACCTTCTGTGCATATGTTCCAGTATTCCGCTTTGCAAGCAATGCAGCTACAAAAACGCGGTCTCCTATTTTGAGGTGCTCTACCCCATCGCCTATTGAATCTACAACTCCAGCTCCATCAAACCCAGGTATGTACGGCAACTTAGGAATATAAAAAGAATACGTGCCAGTACGAATATAGGTTTCATTAGGATTGACACCTGCAGCAAATAATCTTACACGAACTTCATTTACAGATGGGATAGGTTCATCGACTTCTACGCATTTCAAGACTTCAGGTTCACCAAACTTTGATATTTGAATAGTTTTCATCTATATTTCCTCCTACCTTAATAATTAATATTTTCTTTAAATATTTTCTCATTTTCATAAAATTTTTATTTAAAGGCAAGTTTAGTATATATTTGAGATTACATATTGTTTATCACATTTACATATAATATATATATTAAGCAAATTATATCATTGTAATTGTATGAACTCAATGCTATAATTGTATGTAATACAATTTTAGGAAACGCAAGAATTAATAATCTTTACAAACTCTAGAGAAACATTAGGAGGTCTATATGCCAGTAAATTCTTTTGATGGTTATCCAATGACATGGAAACCTGATAAAACCCAACTTACAACACCACTATATCTTTCAATTGCGAATTTATTAGAATATGATATTATAAATGGCTATCTTGCCCCAAACACAAAATTGCCACCTCAACGAGAGCTGGCGGATTATTTGGATATTAATCTTAGCACTATAACAAGGGCATTTAAAATATGTGAATTAAAAGGATTAATTTATGCTACAACAGGAAAAGGAACTTTTGTTTCACCAAATGCAGGTGCAGCAATCTCAATAACAGATAGCAGAACAGAGAATAGCTACATAGAAATGGGCCTTATAAAACCTTTTGACCAAACCAACTCTATTGTAGCAGAGACAGTAAAAAATATCTTATCAAAAGGATATTTAGAAAAGTTATTAGACTATGGTCACCCGTTAGGTACTCCATATCATAAGCTCTCTGCTAAAAAATGGTTGCAAAAATATAATATAGATGCAAATATTGAAAATATTGCGATTACGTCTGGTGCTCAAAACTCCCTTGCAGTCACCTTAATTTCTCTTTTTCGCTCAGGAGATAAAATTGCAGTTGATATGTACACCTATCCTAATTTTATTGGACTGGCAAATATGCTAAACATTCAATTAGTTCCAATAAAGGGAGACCTTTTAGGAATGAAACCGGAGGAATTGGATGCTCAATGCAAACTAAATAACATACAAGGTGTATATCTTATGCCTTCTTGTGATAACCCTACAGGGATTTTGATGAATATGGAGCGCAGACAGGAACTCGCAGAAGTTATAAAAAAGAATAATCTTATCTTAATAGAAGATGACATTTATTATTTTCTTGCCCCACAAAGTTATCTTCCTATTACTTCTTTTGTACCTGAACAGTCCATTTATATCAGCAGCATTTCAAAATCTTTATGTTCGGGAATACGGGTATCCTTTATAGTATATCCTGAAAAATATTCCGCAAATATAACCCGGGGAATATATAGCATAAATATAAAAACTTCTGCACTAAACGCAGAGGTTATCGCTGAAATGATCAATACTGGAATGGCAGACAAAATAGTTGAAGATAAAATATCAATTTCAAAAGAGCGGAATCAAATTTATAAAAAGTATTTTAAAGTAGAAAACCCAAATGAAAATCCTGTAAGCTTTTTTCATTGGCTTCCATTAAAGCAAAAGTTTAATGCAAATCAATTTGAGAAAAACGCTTTAGCACAGGGAATTCATATTTATCATTCCGATCGCTTTTTAGTTGGAAATTATGAGGGACAACAATTTTTACGTGTATCACTTTCCTCATCTGCTGATTCTAGTGAATTAGAAAAAGGATTATGCATATTAAAAAATATCTTATCTGAATCAAATGATGAAAAAAATATAAGTCCGCTAATAATATAAAAAACGGCTCAGGTTACTATTGTAGCAATAAATAGTCCTACATTCTTTTAAACAAGAGTGTAGGACTTGTTAGTTTTACAATATAAGAATATTGTGATGTAACAATAATAAAAATTATTGATTTTCTTTGGTTAAGTTTATTTCCTGAAGTCTTTTCTCTGCTGCTATAAATATAATAAATCACGCTTTGGAAATTCCAATGCTTACTAATAAAATTAAAATAGTTATAAATTTATATCTTAAGTTTATATCTCATAAGTGATAAAATTTTATTTAGTAACTAAGTTTAAATAAAATCAATTTGAATTAACTAATTTATATCATATAAGAAGTAGGTGAAAGCATGGATAAAAAAATATTAGTAGTTGATGATGAAAGAAGTATTGCTGATGTAATTGCATATGATTTTAGAAGAGAAGGTTATACTGTTGAGGTCGCTTATGATGGAGAAGAAGCATTAAAAAAAATTAATACTTTTCAGCCTAATGTGATAATTTTAGATGTAATGATGCCTAAAATGAATGGTTTTGAAGTATGTAAGCAGTTATATAACAAAGGAGAATTAGGAATAATCTTGCTTACAGCAAAGAATGATATTGTTGATAAGGTGCTAGGATTGCAGTTAGGAGCAGACGATTATATTACAAAGCCTTTTGATATACGTGAGTTAGGTGCAAGGGTAAACTCCCTCTTTAGAAGACTTCAGAAAAATTCAAGTGAACATCAAACACAAAAATTAGAAATTAAAGAACTAAAGATGATTTTGGAACATAGAAAAGTATTTCTTCATGATCAGCTTTTGGATTTAACCCCAAAAGAGTTTGATTTGTTAGCGCTTTTAATTTCACATACTGAAAGAGTATACAGCAGAGATGAATTATTAGATTTGGTATGGGGGATGGAGTATATTGGAGGTACACGTACGGTAGATATTCACATTCGAAGACTTAGACAAAAACTAGGAACACCTTATGAAACTATAATTCAAACAGTTCATGGAGTAGGATATAAAGCTATTGGTGATTTCTATGAGGGTTAGTATTAAATTAAAATCAAGTATGTTTTTAGCTATACTTCTACTATTAACAGTGAGCATCTTAAGTATATTGGTATTGCGAGGAATTAAAAATAATCAGCAAAAGCATTATGAAGATTTTCTAGATCAGCAGAGTAAAATTGCAAATTTATATTTAAGACAAAGTTATCTTACAGAGAATTCTCTAGAAGTGAAGGAGTTTTTACATAAGAATGGTCAGGAACTTTCGAGGCAGTTGTCAATTACAAGTGGTATGCATGTAATTTTATATGATACTGAGGGAAAAGAAATAGGTAATTCTGTACCACTAGCAAATATATCAGATGCAAAGGACACACTGAAATATGCATTAAAAGGTAAAACTGCTTATGAAATTGTAGAAAGTTCTCTTTGTTACTTGTCTCCTCTTTATATTGAAGATAAACAAATAGGAGTTGTACGGTTTAATTATTCTTTGAAAGATAGTATTGATTTTTATAACAATATCAAAAGACTTTTTTATAATATAGGAACTATTATATTCGTTTTGAGTTTTATTATAGGATACTTTTATTTTAACCGATTAGCAGATGGAATTTTAAAATTAAAAAAATCATCAGACAAAATTAGATTAGGACAATACAATTCAATTATTACCCTGAAAAGAAAAGATGAACTTGGTGAATTAAGTGAAGGTATTTATTATATGAGTAATCAAATTGAAAAAAACATTACCAATATGAAAATTGAACAGGAAAAGCTTAAATTAGCTGTGGAAAAATTAAAACTTCTTGAAAAACAGCAAAAGCATTTTATAGGTAACATAACTCATGAATTTAAAACGCCTCTTACAGTAATTAAAGCTTATGTAGATTTAATAGAAAAGTATTCAGATGATCCTGGGTTTATCAATGATGCAAAAGTGAATATAGGCAAAGAAACTCAGCGTTTATGTGATATGGTAGAAAAAACCTTACATCTAGCCTCTTTAGAGAAGTTTGATTTTGAATTTAACTCAGAAAGAATTGAGGTAAAGGATATATTAAAGGATATATGTGAGCGTATGAAAGGAAAAGCAGAAAAGTTTGGACTAGACTTATATACTGATTTACAGAGTGCTAACATTTTGGCTGATAGAGAAGGTTTCACCCAAGTGATTACTAATCTTCTTGATAATGCTATTAAATACAATGAGTCTAACGGAAAAATCTTTGTAAAAAGTTATATAGAAAATGACAAGGTGGGCATTGAAATAAAGGATACTGGAATTGGTATTCCAAAAGAAATGAGAGAAAAAGTATTTGAACCTTTTTATACTGTAAATAAAGATCGGTCCAGGCAATCTGGGGGCACAGGGCTGGGTTTATCTCTCGTAAAGGATTTAGTAGAAAAGCAGCATGGAACTATTAATATAATGGATAAAGAAGAAAAAGGAACTACTTTTTTAATTTTATTTCCTCTTAGTGTATGAAAAGTTTACATTTTAGAAACAAACGTAAATATTTTAGAAATAAATATTTTATATTATATAATCAAATGAAAGAGGAGGGAATAAATTGTGTTCAGAAAGAAATTGATTTTAATAGCAATAAGTGTAGTGTGTATTGCTAGTTCTGCAGGATGTACACTTCGACAAGCAAATGCAAGTGAAACAAATAGTAAAAAGCAAATAAAGGTTATATCAAGTTCAAATAAAGAACTTTATAATACAATTGCTCTAGAAAAGATAGATCGTTATGAAAATATAAGAAGCATGGATTGGCTAAATGAAGATAAGATATTAATTGTTAAAGATAATATTAATCTTGGGAAAAGTTCTGAATTAGATGACAGCACAAAGACATATAATCAGAATATTTATCTATATGATTTAAAGGATAAAAGTGAAAAATTACTTTGTGGAGAAGCCTTTAATCATGGAAACGCTCAGTTTTCACAAGACAAGAAATATATTTTTTATAACAGAGTGCAAAATATAGACTTAGCAGCTACAGGATTTGTTACAACTCCCGGTGGTAATAAAAGTATCAAGGTTACGGATGAAAACAACATATTTAGCTTTGAAGGAACCTGGGCAGACAACGAACATGTGATTTATCGTACTATGGAAGGTAAAATATATTTAACTGATGTAAATGGTAAAGCAACTGAAATTGTAGATACAAAGGCGAAAAATGTTAGTAATGTATCAAAGGTTGGAAGTAAAGTGTATTATACTATTGATGGAAAAATGTTTGTGTATGATTTGAGTACAAAACAAACAAAAACATTAAAAGAAAATGTACTATGGCTTATTCCTTCTCCAGATAATACGCAATTTGCTATGGTGAAAAGAACAGGTGAAACAAAAATGACATTGCTTATTACAGATTTGGACGGGAATGAAAAAGCAAGCTTAGCTGAAGGAATACAAATCTTTGGTACTAGCTGGTCTCCTAATCAAAAGAATATTGCTTATACAGTGACTTCTGGAGAACGTGGCAAGAATGGTCTATTTGTGTCTGATGTTGAAACAAAAAAGATTACTCAGCTATCACCAGATATGCAGGATATTTCTGATTCTATTAAATGGAGCCCATCTAGCAAAAAATGTTACTTTCTCGTGTAGTAACAGAAGACAATAAAAGGATGTTCATAACTAATGTCATTACTTTAAAATAATCATACAATAAATGCTCTTCAGAAATTTTATAACTAGTAAGATTTTTGAAGAGTATTTTAATGAAAGAGACAATTGTAAAATATATGAGGTGCGATATGAGAAAAAATGGTAAAAAAAGATTTAAGAAAAGAATTTTTGCAATTATATTATGTTTATCTTCCATTCTGATAGTATTCTTTTCTGCAGTTAAAGTTATTAACTTTATAGAAAAAAATATAAAATTAAATGCTTCTAAGTCTAAGGCGCAAGAAATAAAAAAGATAAGTATTGAAAGTTCTAAGAATAGCGAAGGCTCTCAAAAAACTAGTTCAAATGTAGAAGTTCTATTAAGCAGTGCTGGAGATTGCACTATTGGAACTGATCCAAGATTTGATGTGAACACCTCTCTTCTTACTACGGTTAGAAAAAATAATAATGATTATTCTTATCTATTTAAAAATGCTGTTCCAATTTTTGAGAAGGATGACATAACCATTGTAAATCTAGAAACTACTTTTACCAACGCTAAAGCTAGAGCTGATAAAACTTTTACATTTAAAGCGCCACCTGAGTTTGCAAAAGCTTTAAATCTTGGATCTATTGAAGGTGTAAATATATCCAATAATCATATTCATGATTTTTTAGATAAAGGTTTTAATGATACTATAGGAACACTTAAGCAATACAATGTTAACTATTTTGGAGAAGATAGTAAATGGATAAAAGAAGTAAAAGGAGTTAGGTTTGGATTTTTAGGTTATCAAGGTTGGAGCAATAATGATAAGTTTATGGATAAATTAAAACAAGATATAAAAGAGTTGAAAGGTCAAGGTTGTATTGTGGTAATTAATTTCCATTGGGGAGAAGAAGGAAGTTATTATCCAAACTCCACTCAGAAAAGCATTGCTCATTATGCTATTGATCAAGGAGCGGATTTGATAATTGGGCATCATCCACATGTAATTCAGGGGCTGGAAAGATATAAGGATAAAATTATATGCTATAGTCTAGGTAACTTTTGTTTTGGAGGAAACTCTAATCCTTCTGATAAAGATACTTTTGTACTTCAAACTAAATTTTCTTTTAATGATAACAAGCTTGTAAAATATGATATAAGAGTTATTCCTTTTAGTATTTCTTCGGTAAAATACACTAACAATTATTGTCCAACCCCTCTAAGTGGAAATGACAAAGAAAGATTATTAAAAAAAATTAATAATATATCTACTAACTTGGGGAGCAACGTAACAGATTCATTTAACTAACCATTAGTCAAAAAGTATATATAATAGGACTAACATACATCCCTATTTATGATTTTATATGTTTTATGATAAGTTTCACAATATTTCTAATTATGAGGAGTGATTATTAATGAAAAAATATATTAGTATTCTTTTATCAATTATATGCATTACAGGATTAGTAGGCTGTGGTAGCAAAAAAAATGAGGCACTTACTGTTACACCTTCAAGTCAACCAGCAGCTCAAAGTCAAGATACTACTAAAAATAGTTCTGAAAATATTATAACAAATGATTTTAGTGAAGTAAGTAGTATACAAATAAATTATAATAATTCTAATAATACATATGGTATCGAGAAAGATAGAGAGTTTATTAAGAAAGTTTATGATACTATATTAAACACAAAGGTTACAGTACACAACGATAGCCAAGAGAGCAATCCTCAATTCACGATTACTTTATTTTATAAATCTGGAGATAAAAATGTTATACAGTCAACAGAAACGGGAGAATTTATTTATAGAATTCTCGACAATAAAAAAAGCTGGGTAGGAGGGTCTAATACTAAACTGCTTGAAACTATAAAAGTTACAAAATCTCAAGGGAGTGGAAATGTACAAGATAAAAAAGCTTCTACTACTAAGACTAATACAATAACAGATACTTCAAAGTCTAAGAATGTTGTTAGTAATTCTAATAATGGTACAAACAGTTTTGAAAAATATTTCAGGCTGATCGGTATGAGTAAAGAGAAACTAATTAGTACCTTAAATGAACAACCAGTTTCTGTTGATGAAAGCGGACTGGAGTTTAAAAAAAATGGTATTAGGGTTTGGTTTGACTATAACAATGGTATAATAGTAAACCAAATATATATTGAAAAAAGCGATGTTAACTATAATGGAGTAAAAATCGGCGATACTATAAACAATTTCAAAAAAGTATTTGGAAAACCAGAGAGAGAAGATACTAGTTCAGCATATTGCAACTTTAAATATAACGGAATGTTTTTAAATGTAAGTTATGATCCGAAAACGCAAAAAACTATCTCTGTATATATTATGAAAAATGATTTTAAATAGAAGAAATTCATTCGCATCTTTTCAACTATCCAATTGATCTGATGAATTTTTATCTAAAAACCTTTCTATGACACTGTAGTCTTCATTATAAATACTATATTTTAGATTCTTTATTCTTAAGCCTAATTCTGTTGTTTACAATTTTTTTGCTAAACCTAATCTTAAAACAGTTTCTGGTATTTTTGAATTATTAGGTTTGATTATTATGCTTGTTAGAATGTTGGTCTTTTTTATTCAAAATAGGGAAACGACTAAAAGATAGTTTGTTTCTCTACTTTCAAATGATTTAAATCACCACTGTATCCTTACAAGACTGTATCTCAAAATTATGATATATTCACATAGTTTTTGAAATGCGAACTAAAAACACCGCAAATTCAATTCTGAATAATACGGTGTTTAAAATGATTATTTGTCTTTTTATTTGACGTTATATATTAATAATATATACATATTCCCAAAACTCTAATAAGAGTATTTCTTTTTCAGCTCTTCAGCTTTTGCTTGATCTGCTTTAGCCTTATCCAGTTGATTTAGTGCTTTATAGCATTCAGCTCTATCTATGTAAGCATAGTAATAATCAGGGTCCAGCTGTATTGCTTTATTAAAATCATCTATTGCATTATCATATTGTCCTAAAGCAGTATATACAAGACCTCTTTCAGAATAATAGTAATATACCCGGTTATTAATACTAATAGCTTTGCTATAATCGTCAATTGCTTTGTTGTATTCTTTTACTTTGTAATAAGATGCTCCTCTTATTTGATACATACGTTCATCATTTGAATTAAATAATAATACTTCTGTAAAATCCACTATAGCTTTATCATATTCTTTATTATAAAAATATGTATTACCTCTATCTTCATGTGATTTTATATCCTTAGGATTTAATTCAATTGCTTTACTAAAATCTTCAATTGCTTTTATTTTATTAACTGTATCATATCTGTAAGAATAGCACTCTCCTCTCCTTCTATAATAAATATAGTTAGTAGGATCTAAAGAAATAGCTAGACCATATTCCTCTTTTGCTTTTTCAAATTCTGGATAAGCGTAATGATACACATTTCCTAGCATATAATGGGGTTTTGCATTATTAGGATTTAACTTTATCGATTTCTCTAAATCTGCAATAGCCTCATCATTTTGATTAGCGTAATAATATGCAGTTCCCCTACAAAAATAACCAATATAATAATTATTATTTAATTCAATAAATTTATTATAGTAGCTTATTGCAGTTTGATAATCTTTTTTAGCTGTATAGATATCACCTATTCCTAAATATGCATCTGATAAATTTGGATTTATCTCAATTGCCTTTTTATATAGAGAAAGAGCTCCATTCGTATCACCACTTTTTCTGGTAACAACTGCCAAATCATTATATATCATTGCCAATTTAGGATTCAAAGTTATTACTTTATTTAACTCAGCTTTAGCTTCATCATATTTTTTTAATCCTATATATGCATTTCCCCTTGCCCAATAAAACTCAATTGAATCTCCACTAAGAATAATGGCTTTGTTATAATCTTCTTTTGATTTATCAAACTGTGAAATATGTTCATATAAACAACCTCTAATTGCATAAGCCAAATTATCATTTGGATTCGTTTTTATTGCCTTAGTGCAGTCATCTATTCCTTTTTGGATTTGGCCTATTTCACTATAAGCATAGGCCCTATAAGCGTAGGCCTTTGAATTTGAAGGATCTAATGAAATAATCTTAGTAGTCACATCAATTAGCTTTTCAAAATCACTATTTATAAAATAATCATTTGCATTGCTTAACAATGTTGCTAAATCACCATTATTAGCAGTTCCAGTAAGTGCTTTTATATCATTATCAGTCACTCCTGCTGTACCACCAAATGCTGTTATATTTGTATCTTGTTTTATTTTATTTTTAATGAAACTCCCTGTGTTTCCATTCATGTTTCCTCCAACAAGAATTATTGGATTACCCTTAATTGCAGCATAAGCAGATCCGCTTAATGCATCTGGAAACTTCTCTGAATACGCAAAGCAAATATTACTAAAGTCAACCTTATCCGAAAATGCCTTTATGATATTTATGTTTCTTTCATATTTATCATTTCCGCTTATTCTTTCTATATTAGGAAATTGACTTGCTACTGCATCACTAATTATATCATTTCCTCCTAATATATAAGTTTTTTGTATATTGCCGTTGCTGATAAAACTTTTAACTGAATCCAGCATAACATCCTTTTTAACTAATATTATAGGCATCTGCAATTTAGCTGCTATTGGTGCTACCGACAACGCATCTGTAAAATCACCGTCAATAGCTACTATTATTCCATTCGCCGTACCTATAGTTTGGGCAACTTCTACAGACGTTGCATCTCTATCTTGGCCTTGATATCTTAAAGTCTCTATTTCCATGTCTTGTATTGACTTTTCAACAAGTGGATTTACTGAACCGCTTCCACCTATGATAAGCACCTTTTTAACACTTAATCTTTTTAATTCATTAAAAGAATTCGTATCTAAAGAATCACTTTTAGTAAGAAGTATTGGAGCATTATATTTTTTTGCTAAAGTTGCTGCACCTAAAGCATCTGGAAAGTTTTCCCCATTAACTATCACAGCATAATCAGAAGTGCCTGTCCAACCTTCTTTTGAAATTGCTGAGCTTGTTTCATATCTGTCCTTCCCCCATAACCTCTTACTTTGATTTGATGCCGCATTTACATGAGTTGTAGCTATAACTGAAATAGTTAATGCAACTAATGCAGTTTTCATAAAAATTCCTCTTTTGTTCATAAATATTCCCCTTATATACATTGAAATTGTTGTTGCAAATTATAATTATTTACAACTCATATTTTAACATATAATGGAACATGGCGTAAATGTTTTATATATTTCTTACTATTTTTTCACCACATTATTCATATTATCAATCTCATTAGTTGTGTCGTATAAATTTCAAAATGCGACGTAAAAACACCCTAAAATTTAGTTTGAATAACACGTTTTTTTGTAAATTGTTCGTTTTTTCAGTTGTTGCGTTAAATAAGAGAAATCTATTGCTACAAATGGGAGTATTTTGGCAGATATTATTCTGTCTTTTCAAGGATAAGAAAGAGACTTGACTCGTCTACTTCCTCAATGCGATAATGGCACCCTGACTCCTCTCCTAGCTTTTTAAGTGTATCTTCTGAAAAAGTGATAGCAACAAATCCGTCCTTGCATACAATTGTGCCACCCTTCGTTTTTTCCAAATCGATTTCTCCAAGTAAACCATTATTCTCCTGCTCATGGAACCAGGTCAGCCGATGTTTCCAAAATTTTGGACTATATGTACTGAAATAGGCTTTTCCCCCAGGAGTCAGTACCTTCATACATTGTTTAATCAGATGTATGGGCTGTCCTTTCATCGCTGATAAACCGTTTTGCAAGCACAATACGACATCAAATTCTTCACCAAACACAAGGTTGTAGGCATCCATCACTTGAATGTTACAGTTCGGGCATTCTTTTATATAATCCTTGCCAAGATCAACTGTTGACTCTGAGATATCAATTCCTACAACACTGGCTGAGAAAGGGGCCAATTTCTTGATGATACGTCCGTATCCGGCTCCAACCTCGAGCACTTTCTCGTTGCCATGCAAATTCTGGCACACAAAATCGATTTCTTTATCCAAATAACGCTTAATTCTTGGATACTTTGTCTGGTAAACTTGAAAAAGTTTCGTAGAGTTTAAGTTCTGTCTGTAATAATTACACATAATCCCACCTCCTAGTTAAAATTAATTTATATGTTTCTATATTATACAATTTCCACTTAATTCAAGGATAATTATACCATATTATAAAATTATTTCATCCATTGAAAATATCCATATGTTCTTTCTGTAGAATGAATAGATTAAATATTAATCTGATAAATGATAAGATAAAAACAAAAAGAGCATTTCTGCTCTTGATCTTACACATAGTCTTTAGAATGCGACACAAAAAACACCGCGGAATTTAGCTTTGAATAATACGGGATATCTAAATCTTTTAGAGCGAGATTAATTTTACTTAGTGATTCTTCAGCTTTATAGCTAAGCTAATCTGGACAGAGAAGATATCTTCTGTTTTTTTGATAACGATTTTCCCCTTATGTTTTTCTATGATTTTTTCACATGTTTTCAGACCGATTTCTGTGCTACTTACTGTTTTTAAATTATTATTTATTTGGTTTTCAAAATCAATAAATAATAACTGGTCTTCTATATAGTATTTAACTTTAACTGGCTTAGATTTGTCTGCATACTTAATGATATTAGAAAAAATATTATCAAAAACTCGACGTATGGAAATTAAATTTACTTTTATAAGAAAAGGTGTATTACAAAAATCAGTTTGATAAGTAAATCCATTGTCTTCTAATATGAAGGTTTGTTCTCCAAGTAGCTGTTCCAAAAGTTCATTTCCATCAAAGGTTTCTACTTCCAAATCATCATCATTAGTATTAAAGACTATAAAGTATTCAAATAATTTGTCAGAAAGATATTTAATCTGATATGCTTTTTCTCTACTGCTACGAATATACTGTCTCAAATTTTCATCTGTCTTATATTTTTTGTATTCTATAATATCTAAATATCCTACCAGTGCTGTGAGAGGAGTCCTTAAATCATGTGACATTGCTGTAATCAGTTCGCTGTTCGCAAGCCTTGCTTTATCTTCACTTTCTAATCTTTCAATAAATGATTTTCTCATTTCATTAATATCTCGAGCCAAAGAAGAAAGTTCATCATTTCCCTTAATAGTAATTTCATGAGTTAAGTTGCCACCTTCTAATATTTTTATTTCATTCTCAAGCATTCCAATATACGTTGTTTTCCTCTTTATTAAAAACACCATAATTGCTATAAAACAAAAAAGGAGATTGCCATACAAAAAAGGTTGCAATATAATAATACTTGTACTCAAAAAGCATTCCATATGCATTTTTGCATCTGTGTCAGCAAATTTAATATCATAAAGTGACACACTTGCAAGAAATGGATTCTCCCCATATTTCCCATAATCACTAGTTGAATTGTCTTTCTCGGAATTATAAATTAACTGCTTGTCCTTGTAAATATAAAGGTTTACGTACTTCTCTTTATGAACCCATTGTGTTATTTTATCATGATCATTTATTTTCAAATTGTTATCCAATACATAACTTCTAAAATCTGATATAGCTTTATCTTTTTGCTTGCTTAAAAAAGAGTTTTTATTAAAATGGTTATCCAGCATATTTCCTCCTATTGTTACTAATAAAAAGAATATGCCAACAGATATAGCAAATGAAAGTATTAGGGATAGAATTAGTTTAATTTCTAGTTTCATGTATAAAGAGTTCTTATTCAATCCTATACCCCTTTCCCCACACTGTTTTTATATACTTAGGATTTTGCGGATCTTTTTCCAATTTTCTTCTTAAGTTTCTTATATGCACCATAATAGTATTGTTACAAGAATAAAAATAAGGTTCTTTCCAAACACTTTCATATAAATTTTGTGCTGAAAATATTTTCTTTTTATTCTGCGCCATTAACAACAATATCTTATACTCAGTTTCCGTAAGTATAACTTCTTTCTCATCTATTAATACTTCATTTGAAATTATGTTTATTGTTAATTCATCTATATTAATAAACTTGGTTGGTTCAACCTTATCTTTTCCTTTGTATACATAATACCTTCTAAGCAATGCTTTAACTCTTGAAACTAATTCTGTATATGAAAATGGCTTTAATAGGTAATCATCACATCCGGAGGAAAATCCCATACATTTATCTGAATCCTGGGTTTTGGCAGTAAGAAATGATCTAGGAGCACTTGTTTTCTCACGAATTTCTACACACGCTTTAAACCCAGACTTGATAGGCATCATTATATCAAGTATGATCAAATCTATATTTTCATCAACTTTGATTACAGCATCCTCGCCATCTGCAGCCTCTATTACATTGTAGCCCTCACTCTCCAATAAAACACGAACTATTTCTCTTATCTCTTCGTTATCATCTGCGATCAAAATATTCTTCATAGTATTCATTTACTTACCTCCATTCACTATTAGTATATAATGCAATATATTTAAAATCTATATTATTTAGATGTCTTAAGAATTATTAAGATTTGCTATAGGTAAATCTTAAGATATCTTTAATAGACTATTAATTGAAAATAAAAGAAAGGATTAAGCAGTTATGACTAAATCTAGAAAATTTTTAATTTGTAAAATATTGCTAATTATAGTGGGTGTTTTTACAGTTCTATTAGCACTAAAATATTTACCGTATATCCTTGAATTGACTATGTCTTTAGATAAATTTAGAAGTTATATAGTTTCTCTAGGGAGTTTAGGATCTATTGTATTCATTTTTTTTCAAATACTACAAACAGTGATTGCTCCAATTCCTGGAGAAGTAATCCAGGTTGCTGGTGGGTATATTTATGGTGTGACCTTAGGCTTAATTTATACAACATTAGGAATGCTACTGGGAGCCATCATAGCTTTTTATTTTACTAGGCTTATAGGTGGCTCTTTTATAGAAAAGCTTTTAAAGAGAAAAAATTCTAAATGGATGATGGATATTATGGATAGCAAAAAATTTTCTATCATTTTATTTATTATTTTCTTAGTACCTGGATTACCGAAGGATTTTTTGATATATGTTGCAGGATTAACGCCTATAAAGCCATTAAGGTTTTTTGGAATTTTAATTATTAGTAGATTTCCATGGCTTTTAGCATCTGTAAGCATTGGTTCCAATCTTCATTATGGCAATTATGCATCAACAATAATAATATCCTTAATAGCTCTAATATCGTTCATTTTAGGGATGCTTTATAAAGATAAACTTATAAATAAATTTTCATATGATAAAAATGATCAAGATTCTTACAAAGTTAACTAATTAAATTAATAGGGAGTGATTATATGTTAAAAATGTCTATACCTAATTTACTTACACTTACTAATCTATCATTAGGAGTTCTCTCAACACTTGAAACTTTTAATCAAAATTACTTTTGTGCCGCTATGTTAATAATTATAGCAGCTCTCATAGATAGATATGATGGTAAAATTGCCAGGCTTTTAAATGTATCTAGTAATCTCGGAAAAGAATTAGATTCCTTAGCAGATTTGGTTTCATTTGGAGTTGCACCAGCTCTTTTAATATTTGTTAAGTACTATTTTTTTAGTCCAAGTTATATAGGTATAATTGGTACTTGCATTTCATTATCATACATTATGAGTGGTTGTTACAGATTAGCAAAATACAACTTAAGTGAATTTGATGGTGTCTTTACTGGGGTTCCTATAACAGTTGCAGGTTCTATTATTGCATTATTTTCATTAGTTACACCTGGCAATGCTATTTCTACACTTTTATCAACTATTTTAGTAGTAATTTTTACTTATCTTATGGTTTCAAAATTTAAGCTAAAAAAAGTATAAGGTTATATTTTTCATTAAGATTTAATCAATAAAAAACCATGCTAAATAAGAGAATTAGCATGGTTTTTTTGGATATGTAGTTCCTTTGTGTAATAACTAAATGTTATGCTCTTAATCCTTATAAATATCTATTACCAAACTCTTTTCTTGCTATTTTTGTATATTTCATAATGAATTCGGTTTTAGCTGTAGTATATCCATCTCTATTATGTTTGTATTGCTCTTTTAATTCTTGCTTTAGTTTTCCGTATTCTTCAGCTACTTCTTTATGGATTAACAGATAATCTCTAAAATATAATTCATTCCAATCTCCACTAAATCGTACATGGAGATGAAAGACTTTTTCAGCAAAACCATTTGGAGTATATCCCTTATTAAATGACATTTTTAAGTCTGGCTTATTTTCATATGACATTAATGTCCAACCCGCATTACTTAATTTATACTTTATTTGTTCTATATCACAGTTACAATTAATTTCTAACAAAATATCTACAGTTGGTTTTGCAATCAACCCCTCTATAGCACTACTTCCAATATGATTAATTTGCTTTATGTTATTTTCACCTATAGCATTAACTATTCCACCTTTTTCACTTAAGTACCATTCTTTATAAGCAGGATTATGTTCTTTTAAAATTATAGGGAATAGTTCCCATAACTCTTCTAATGACATTTCAGACAATACTTTTCCCATAGTAACCCCCTAAATAAAATATAAATTTCTTTATTTCGCATTTTGATACTAATCTGCATTTTTTAATAGTTAAATTATACAATTTATTACAAGAAACATAAAGTATTACATAAACAAAAAGACTGGTAGTCATACTACCAGCCTCTATATTTTGGGGGAATCAAAACTCCACCTGAAGCCAAGAATTCTGTTTATAGATACTTCATAGGATTATCTAAAATTTCTTGGAAGCCATTAAAGAACTGTCCAACATGTATTCCGTCAACCAAAGCATGATGTGCCTGTACAGATATTGGTAACTTAATTTTATCACCTTCTTCAAAGTATTTACCCCATGATATTCTTGGTATGCTATCAACAGGATTCATCTGGATTGGGTGAGTGATGTTAGTAAATGAAACCCAAGGAATACTGGTAATATACAACAAGTCGTCACGCCCTGGTTCATCTTCTATGCTTATATTATTTTTTACCATTTCAATTTCCTTTAACGTATTATTTTTAAAATCCTTAAATTTCTCTATAAAGTTTGATGTGCAAAAACTAAATACCTCCCCTTCAGTTATTACAGTAAAAGAAGGATTTACAGTTTCATGCTCAATTACATTATCTTCTCTTATCCTAAATCTAAATTCTTTTATGTTATTTGCTGTCTTTGTGGAAGCATATAGAACAGATATAAAAAATGGCAGTTCATTTTCTTTAATATGCTTATAAAAATTTGTAATATCAAGATTTCCACAAATATTAAAATGCGGGTAATCAAGTTGCTTAAAATAATTGTAGTGGTCTTTTCTCTTCCAATTTTCTATATTTATAAACTTCATTAGTATATCACTCTCCATTATAATTTTAATATTTATATTGCACAATAAATTACATTTACGACACTTCTTAACTAAAACTAATGTTCATAAATATTTCCTTGCGATAATTCCTTTAACTTTTCAAGGTTTTTAATGATAACCATAGACTTTCTCTTCTGTATTATATCCTTATTAATAAACTCTTTACTGTTCTATTAAGATGTCTATAGCTTGTTCCGAGCAACGGTGCTATTTCAGTTAATTTCGGAATTTTAATTTCTATGTAATCTGATAAATTATCATTATAATTACTCATTGACAATAAATAACTTGCCAGCCTAGTTTCAAAAGAATATAAAAGATTTATTGACGTTGCACTAGTTGTACTATATAATTTACTACTTAAATTTTCTATAATAAACTTGAGAAAAATTGCATCCTCATAAGCATATGTTCTTAATTTCTCCATTTTTATTGCTATAAATGTTGATTTATCTATAGATTCCACATTACATATAACATTATAGTCCGTAAATAATTCAACATCACCCAATACACTTAATGGATAACTAAATCCTAGCAGAATAGACTTGCCATTATCATGAAGAGTATATGTTTTAATTTTACCTTCAACAAGGAAGAACATATATCTTAATTCACTGTCATTACTACATACAACTTCTCCCTTGCTAAAACTAATAAGTTCCATCTGCTCAATAATATTTTCCTTAAGTACTTTTTCTAAATTATATTTCCGTATAAATGACATAATTATTTTCCTGTCAAAAGTTTTTTTCATATTTATCGCCACCATTCTATAAAAAGCACATTTTTAGTATAAATAATCTATTAAAATAAAAAAAGGACAGCTGTCCTCTTTTATATAATTATTTTATAACTGTATAAACTATATCTACATAAGTATCCTCTATTTCACATTGGAATTTTATTATAGCAATAAATAGTCCTACATTCTTTTGATCAAGAGTGTAGGACTTATCAATTTTATAATATAAGAATATTGCGAAGCAACTAAAAGTGGGTTATTAGGATTGTATGTATATCTCAATTCTTTCTTTACCGCTACCCAAATTGTTTCTTTTTAAAGATATTGAACCGATTTCTCCTGTTTTCTTTAAATGCGTTCCTCCACAAGGAACCTTTGCAAATCCTTCTATATACCAATATCTCTTTTCATTTTCTTCGTCATCAAAATCACTTATTATATGCGAGTTTGAGTTTATTATGTTATTTGCTTTATTGAGAAGCTCTGGGAATATTTCAGGAAATTCTTCCATTCCAGAAGAAGTCTACTCTTGCCTTATCAACAGTTATATTTGCTCCAATTTTTTCGGGATGATTGAAGTTTTGGTATACTAATTCCAAGATAATTTCTGCTGCGAAATGTAATTTCATCAATCTATACCTTTTTTCCCAATCAATTGTAACCATGACATCTTGATTAGATATTAAGTTATGATTTTGCTCAATAGTATAGAAAATTTCTTTTCCTTTCTTCTTAGCTTCTATGATTTGATACCCTCCTATAGTCCCTGAATCAGACTGCTGACCTCCTGAAAAGGCAAAGGCTATTGTTTGATCAAGAGTAATAACATCGTTATTTACACTCGTTACCTTTGCTTTAAGTTCAGTTAAATAAGGGTTTTCCCAAAATATTTTCTTAACACTCATTATATAACCTCTTTTCTATGTGTATTTTAATTCACATAAACTTACAATTCCTTTACACTTATAAAGATTGTGAGGTAACATATTCTATTTTAAATAATATATTATATGTTGAAAACTCACTGTCTCATTTGTTTTATTTCTATAACAATGGGTTTCGTTTGCAAAATATCTTAACGCATCTCCATACGATAACCTATATGTTGAAGCTCCTATTTCCACTTCCATCTGTCCTCTTGTAACGATAATATACTCTTCAATACCTTCATTGTGTGGCAAAGATTGATGATTGCACCCTGCCTCCAATTCAATAGTAAATACTTCAAATTTTCTAGTATTATCATAGGGAAAAAGAGGAAACACTCTCATTTTCTCATCGCTTTCTATTATAGGCTTAATATCATTGTGACAAACATGAACAATTCCCATATTATCTTCTTCCATAAAATAAGAAAAGGATACATTTAGCCCCGTAGCTATTTTCCATAGAGTAGATACAGTTGGATTTGAGCTGCCTTTTTCTATTTGAGCTAACATTGCTTTGCTTACTCCAGTAAGTTCAGCAACTTTATCAAGACTTAAATTTTTTTGTTTTCTTATATTATTTAGATTTTTACCTATTATTGAGTTGAAATCTTTCATATAATTTCCTCCAAATATCGTGTGTTATATTGAATATATGTATAATATATTATACACAAGTTATTACATATTTGCTATAGTATGCTAACAAAAAATTACAAATGCAATCTAGTCTAAAGAATAGTGCAGAAATAACAAAGGTAAATATTATTTATGTAAAATAAGTATAGCCATAAGATATTTTTTTAAGTATCTTATGGCTCATTTGTCAATTAATATAAAAACTTAAATGGCTTACAATTCATTTTCTTACAACTTCGCTAGATCTGATAAGGATAACTTATCAATGATTTCATAACCATGTCCCTGTCCCAGCGGCTTAACAATAACTGTTCCCATGTTAGGGATTTGACCCAACCCAATCCCTTTTGGAAAACTGTGAGCAATAATAATCTTATTACTTCCTTGAGGCGGTTTGATTTCTAATTTTGAATTAAGAGAGTCTAATATTCTTTTTTGTTCTGCACTTGACAAGTTTTCATCCAACCTATAAATTTCAAACCAAAATGGATCTATTTGAACATTTGCACTTCCAAAAGCCAATTGTGCCGTTTCTATAGTTCTACAAAAAGGGCTAGCTATAATGGGATAACTAATAGGAATTTGTAAATTACGAAGAATTTGTCCATAGTAAACCGCTTGTCTTCTACCCAATTCAGAAAGATTTCTTTGGGTAAAACAGTTCCAAAAATTTAAATTAGGTTGATCTACTCCTACTGTTGCTTCTCCATGCCTAGCATATAGTATATACCCGCCCTTTTTAAGTAAATCCAGTAACGATCTGTTCAATTAATTTCTCCCTCCACATGAATTTTTTGAGATTACTAACATTATATGATATTCGCCAGAATTGTAACCTATAATTCACAAGATTGATTTTGCCTTATCCAATTCTTTTTTAAATGCTATTTCTATCATTTCATTACCTACCAAAAAATAAAATACTCTTACCTGTATTATTAGGGTAAGAGTTACGATAATATTTCTCCATTAATCCTTATAAAGATGTTTATTAGCTTTAATATAATTTCCCCCCCAAATATTCATGGAATCTAATACTGGTTTTAAACTCCTTCCTAGTTCTGAAAGAGAATATTCAACCTTAGGCGGAACTTCAGGATATACTTTTCTAATAATCAATCCATCAGCTTCCATTTGTCGAAGCTGCTGTGTTAACATTTTTTGACTTATCCCATTAATTCCATTCTCAAGTTCATTAAATCTTTGTGTTCCATTGTCATGTAAATTTCTTAAAATAAGAACTTTCCACTTGTGACCAATAAGTTTAACAGTCTCTTCAATTGGACATAACTTACTACATGTCATCTGCATTCTCTCCCATCATATATAAATTGATACTAACTGTTTAGTTAGGGCATTACGAAATAGTGCCTTCTTGTAAAAAGTTAATAACGATTATATTATAATATTGTAAATCAGAAAAACATAGGAGGAAATTTTTTATGAAAGAATAAAATGTAGTCTTACCATAAATAGTAACTTTAACAATTCATTTCAATAAGTATTATAAATTAAGGAGATGCATAATTATGGAAATATTAAATATTAACGCTATTACAGAAAAAACCAAAAGGAAAGCACTATTTACAGAAGGTACAATGGACTCAGGTATTTTATTCTATGAACCAGGCGAAACAATGACTCCTCATAAACATTCAAATTTAGATGAAATATTCTATGTAGTTAGTGGTGAAGGAATAATAACTATAGATGGCAAAGATATTTCAATTAAAGAGAATGATGTAATCCTATCTCCAAATGAAGAAAGCCACGGATTTACAAACAATGGAGATAAAAAATTAGTTATTCTACAAGTAAAAAACACTATTGTAAAATAACTGTAATATCTATAATCATTAGAATAAAAGAATCAGGGGCTTTTATTCTAATGATTACCATGTCAAAATATATAAGAAAGGATGTATTATATGTACTATATATCCATGATAATCACAATTTTATCAACTGCATTATATAATATCAGCCAAAAATCTATTAATCAATCAATAAATCCGTTTATATCCATGATAATCACATATATTACCGCAATAATATTCTCTGTATTGGCATTAATTTCATTTCCAACAAATTTAGGCATTTCAAATTCTTTAAAACAGCTAAATTGGGCAAGCTATGTATTAGGGTTATCTGCATTTGGATTAGAAATAGGATATTTATATGTCTATAGAAGTGGATGGAATATAGCCATTGCTCCTATTTATGTTAGCATAATTTCGACAATCTTGTTAATTGTATTTGGTATTTTTGTTTATAATACTAAAATAACTTTTACAAATGGCTTAGGAATTTGCGTAAGTATTATAGGTTTAATCTTAATGAATAAGAAATAATTAGCTTATGGGAGTTTGTTCAATATCAGCATTAATTATTTTTTTATTATATTCACTTGCATTATTATTGAAAGATATAACAGGGACTTACTTTAGTTACGGTAAGTCCTGTTTTTTAATCTTTACTAGGGCAATTGGTTTATATTTCTTCCCTAAGTTTTGTATTTTACAATATATGTGGTAAGTTGAACTATTCTTTATCTTTAAGCTTTTGTATAGAATTTAATCCTTGATAAATTTCTTCTCTTGGAAAATTGCTTTTATTTAGCTCTTCATCACTCTTATCAAGTAATGAATTATAAAATTCAAGTGCAACCTCATATATTTCAGGTGAATAATTCTCTTTTAATTCATCAAAAATTAAATTTTCTGCTTCATTGTACTTTTTTTCATTAAATAATCTATTGAAAACTACTTTGAATATATCTGTAGGACTCATTTGTTCAATACTAATCTTCTTACTACACCCATCTTTTTTATGAAAAACAAGTTTTCCAACTCCTTCTCCCATTGCTTCGATAAGTTTTTCGATATTCATAAGCCCCTCCTTTTACTTGACAATATTTATTATTTATACATTATTATTACATACATTTACAATAAAATAAATATGCTTTGTCTATAATATACAAGTTTTATGTTCAAATGTCATTAACTCATACTGTAGCTTCATAATGAGTTCTTAATATATATGGAATAGCTCAAAGTATTGGAAATAATATCAGCTTAATGCTACTATAATTGCACCGATAGCAATCAATCCAATACCTGTGCAATTCATCATGCTCATCTTTTCTCCCAAAAAAGCTGCAGCCAGTATAGCAGCTATAACTACACTTAACTTATCAATTGGCGCAACCTTTGGAACCGTTCCGAATTTTAATGCTAGAAAATAAAATAACCAGGAAAGCGCACCTGCGATTCCACTTAAAAATATAGATGAGATGGCCTTTTTGTTTGAAATTATTTCAGGTATCTTACTTAGGCTCCCTTGGGTTGCTACTACAATGACTAAAAAGACAGCCATTACAACTGATCTTATAGCAGTAGCTGTATTAGCATCTATTGATTGTAGACCTACTTTCCCAAATATGGCAACTAAGGAAGCGCATACAGCTGACAACAGTGCATAAACAAGCCACATATTATTCATAGAACATCTCCCCTAAAAATCTATTTTTGATTGATATCAATTTTATACTCTTCTCTCTGAGGCCAGTATATCTTAAATTCAAGCTTTTCAATGTCTCTTTGTTGTTTATAACTCATCCTTAAACTCGCATCTTTAGGAATACTTACATCCTTGTCAAGCTTTTTCAAAATAAGTTTGATATTATTATCACTTTTTAAGCTTGATAAATGTGAGCAAATATTGTCTAATAGTTGTTCAGATGTACCAGATTCATCCACAGAAATCTGATAGATTTCAGCTTTATTAATATAATTGCATGAATCACCAGAAGACAACCATCTTATTAAAGCCTCTTTACTAAATCTCCATTCTCTACCTATCTTTCTGGCCGGTATATGTTCTTCTCTAAGTAATTTTATTAGTGTTTTTTCACTTACACCTAAAAACTCTACTGCTTGTTCAACATTTAATATACTACTATCCATATATTCTCACCTCATCTATATTATAGCAAAAAATATTTTTAAATACAATGTGTGAATGAATATAGTATGCAATTAACTGTATATGACGTATATTTAGCTGTAATTAATATTAAATTCTATAGTTAGAATAAAACAATTTTTAAGTGATTCAATAAACCAAAGAACGGAAGAAGGGCTTAGAAAAATTAAAAGGAGATACAAAAAGTATCTCCCGATGAATTATCACTAAATTTCTTGTATTTTAATACTTTATCATGTATTTAACCTGCTGTACAAAATGTTCAATAAAGGCTAATATGATACCTATTGCTAAAATAATGCTTACTATAGTTATATGTCTTTTTTTATACATATTGTCCATTTACCTTTAATACTGTATATCTAAAAAATATATTTACGTTAAGTTAATTTTTTTCATTTAATATTAAAACCTTTTGCTATATTCCTTCTATATTTTTTAGTGTAGCTAATATTAAATATTTTTTTAAATAAACCTACCTTTTCCATTATAGAAATTAAGATATTTGCTATAATAGTATTTGCCACAAACATTATACAATACAGAATCATATTTACTATTATTGGTAAATAATATATATAATTATTTATATCCACTATTACTAAAATTGGTACTAATTCTAAAGTCACAAAAATAGCTAACTTTATTATTGACAATTGAATCGATGTTTTTGGACATATATTAATACATCTTTGACAGCTTTCACAATTACTCTTCCACCTTGGTTTTCCGTTATACATATATATTACTTTTGCAGGACAGATATCTTTGCACTTGCCACAGCTGATGCAAGTATCATCTGCTATAAATGTTTTACCTAAAATTCTTCGTCCTAAATTATGAAATATGCTAAAAATAAGCCATGACAATATTAGAATTATAATATTTGTTTTCTTAATGTAAGTTTCATTATTAATTATTTTTTTTGTTATCTCTATTACATTAGCCTCTGCATCTTTAAATACCCGTTCCTCTATTTCCTTACTTTGCGGATTTAAGATTTGAGTCCAATTGTAAGTATAAACCACCATATCTGTAAGAAACACCTTAAACCCCTTCTTATTCAACAAGTACTTGCAATGATTTAAGGATTGTCCTTCGGCTCCTGCAGAAGTGCACACAATAGCTGCATTACATCCCACTTCAGCTTTAAGACTTGAAATATATCTTAGCATAATTGAAGGAGTCCCAAAGCCATAAACCGGGAAGCAGAATATGTGCAAGTTATAGTTAACTAATTTTATATCCTTGTATTTCTCAATATTTAATAAATCCACTTCATTTCCTCTATTACTTAATTCCCTTTCTATTGTTTTAACCATATGATAGGTATTTCCCGTACCTGAAAAATAATGGATGAGATATTTACACATCATTAATCCCCCCTTGCATTATTTAACAAACATACTATTCATTACATTCCAAAACACATCGATATCATCATTAATCTGCTCCGGTTTAAAACCAACTACCCTCAACATGCTTATACCTATATACAATGCCATTATTGCATAAGCAGATTTATTTATATCTGTTTCTTTAAAAATTTCAGCCTTAGTCCCATGGGAAATAATTGATGAAATTCCACTATGATCTTCCTTATACACTTCCTGTAAAGCCTCTTGCAAATTTGTATCTATCATTGCTCTTGAAAAGAAATTTACAAACAACTTAGCCTTCTTTGCCGGTGGGATATTCATTAATTTCACTCCATCAAATTCTGAAACATTTAATTTGGGCTCAGGTTCCTTATCCATATTATAATATTTCGGAAGCGCATTTTCTTGTACTACCCTCAGCATTTCATAAGGTGTCATATTCTTCCTTATTTCACTGTCAATCTTTATCTTATAGTAATTTAAAAATGCCCTAAAGGATTCTAGAATTAGATTATCCTTACTTTTATAATAATAGCTTATAACTCCTTTAGAACATTTAGCCTCCTTTGCCACCATATCTAATGACATTTTTTCAATGCCCTCAATACAGATACACTCTAATGTTGAGTTAATAATTTGACTTCTTCTTATTGGTTCCATCCCTACTTTAGGCATGCGTTCCCTCCTAATTTACCTTAGTGATTATTTTATTTTGACCAGTCATATTAAAATAATTATACAATATTTGTAATAAAAAAACAATGCGGAAATACTTAAAAACTCTGCCACATTCTTTTTTATATCTTATTACAAATATAAATTTTATTTAATTAACATCATTCTTCTATAATTTCCAAAATTAAAGATTCTATTTGAATAGCCGAAATTTATTATATAGCCTTTATCGACAAATTAGCTTCTTAAACTACATATAAGTATAATATATGCGCATAATTAAAGGAGGTCCAACTTAAGTGAAAATTACTTTTAAAACAGTCTTCTCACATATTACTTATATTTTTATTCTTTTGGGGTGTTATTTTTTGATCAAAAAAATCCCTTCATTCACACCTCCTGTTGTACTTGTTATTAAGTATTCTTCATATGTTATATTTGGGTTAGGCATCACCTTAAGCATTCGATTTAATCGAGGGAGGGTTTTCCTGATAATTCTACTGCTTACCCTATTTCAATTGTTTTTAAACTATTATTCAAAATTGTCAATAAACATCATAACTTATTCTCAGGTCCTTTATCCAGTGATGTGCTTGCTTATACCTCTTAATATCGTTACTTTCTCGCACTTAAAGGAAAGAGGCATATTCTCTTTATGGGGAAAAATACGTATTTCCCTTATACTAATCGAGCTGTTTGTTATATATAAAATTGCTGTATCCAATAATTCGTCAATACAAAAGGTATTGAATTATAAATTCATAAACCTCCCTTTAGAGAAAACTATTATGAATCAAACAGCTTTGCTAATATTCTTTTTAACGCTGATATTTTTTATGATAAAAGCCTATGTGAAAAATAGTGTCTTTGAAGTACGATTAGTTGGTGTTATTATTTCTGTTTTTACAGCCCTCTTTTTCATTAATGATAAAATATCTTTTTCTATATTTCTAAGTGCCTCCGGTTTAATGTTAATTATCATCATCATTGAGGACTCCTACTCCATGGCATATCTTGATGAACTTACGGGAATCCCCTCCCGCCGCGCCCTTAGGGAGGACTTGATGAAACTAGGAAATAAATATGTTATTGCGATGATAGATATTGATTTTTTCAAAAAATTCAATGATACATACGGACATGATATTGGAGATGATGTTTTAAAATTGGTAGCTTCTAATTTAGTGCAGGTCTCAGGTGGTGGGAAAGCCTTTCGTTATGGTGGGGAAGAATTTACAATTTTGTTTCCAGGTAAATCTATAAATGACGTAATACCACATTTGGAAAACTTACGTGAACAAGTATCCAAATCAGGATACACCAGAAAATCATCAAAAGCTCAAAGATCAAAATCAAAAGGTGGAAATTCAAGCCAATTATTTGTTACTATAAGCATGGGAGTATGTGAGAAAAACAGTAAATATAAGTATTCTAACGATGTAATGAAAGGAGCTGACAAAGCCCTGTATAGAGCTAAGAAAAAAGGTCGAAACTGTGTAAGTAAATAAAAGTTGATTATAGTTCATTTTTTCTCATAAAAAAGGTTTCAGCAAAAGCACTGATACCTTTTTTATTGGTGGTGAGAAAGAGATTGGATCTCTTGGAAGGTCATAATCCATTCGCTTGTTTTCCAAACATAAGCAAGTATTCTAAATTGAATATCTAAGTTAATACTTGTAACTTTTGTTCTGTATGTCAAATCCTTCATAGTTTTTAATTCACGACTTACTATTTTCAGAATAAAATTTTAGGGCTTCTCCGATAAATTTAGATGCACCATTTCCATATTGCTTATCCATTACTTTTATATACACAGAGTTTGATAAATAAGAATTAGCCATATATCCCCAATAGTTATCTCCCACATCCACTTTTAAAGATTCATGACTCTTTTTAGTTATATCTGCAATTTCCTCAACAATTTGTTGAATCTCTTTGGAAGAAGAATCCTTACTTAAGTCAGATGTAAGCTTTTCATATAATGTATTTATTTTAGGCTGCTTATCTCTCAAATAATTTTTTAAAGCTTTTCCGATAAATTTAGACGCACCATTTCCATATTTATTATCAACTGCTTTTATCCATTCAGGCCAAAGTAAATAAATTTGTACCATAGAGTACCAATAATCATCTCCATTATCAATTTTAAAAATTTCATAATCTTTTTTAGCTATATTTGTTATTTCTTCAGCAATCTCTTGAATCTCCTTTGAAGAAGGATCTTTACTTAAGTCAGATACAAGCTTTTTATATAGTTCTTTTAATTTAGGATGTTTGTCTTCCAAGCAATCTTTTTTAAACTCATCAAATTTTTCTTCTCTAGTAAATATATCACTATTAAAATTTTTCTTTATAGCTTTAGCATATTTCTCAATACTTCCATACTGCTTTATAGCGCTTTTAGCAATTTCATCTTCCTTAGATTTACACTTTTCAATAAATTCATTATATTTATCTATACTACCCCAACTTTTAATTATAAGATCCTCATGTTCTTTTTTAACCTCTTCCAATACATTAAAATATTCACTCATATCAAATTCTTTAAAATTCATCATACTTTCTCCTTTTAAGGTTTTATTTATAAGCTCTATTAAACCATTCAATCTTTTTCTTTTTAAAATAAGCAGCTTTTTCTGATTTTTTAATGCTTGCATTTTATCAAAATATGGACTCAACATTATCTCTTTAACATCTTTTAAAGGTATATCAAGTTCCTTAAAAAATAAAATTTGCTGCAAGGTTTTAAGGGCTTCATCGTCATAAAGCCTGTACCCTGCCTCTGTAATTTCACTTGGTTTTAACAATCCTATTTCATCGTAATAATGTAGTGTGCGCACACTTATTCCTGTCAAATCCGAAACTTGTTTTACTGTTCTCATTGCTACACCTCAAAGTTTGATTTTACAGCTATCAATATTATCTAATACTCAGCCGGCTATGAGTTTTTGTTAATCTATTCAAGCTATATTTTTATATTACACTATGACGTGGTGTTAGAGTCAACACTTTACATAAAAAGGAGAACCTCCTCTCTCTGGATTTAGTTCTCCTTTCATAATCCTAAGCATAATGAAATTAAAAATTGTATTGGATTCCTCCAATACGGTCATTATGTATTCGTGTGTTTTATTGATGGAGGCAAAGCACTATATGTAAAATTCACTATTATCAATATTAATATCTATTTATATATTTTACCTGTAGTAAAGCCATTGCCTTTAACTTCATTAACTCGATTAATAATCATAAAAGCTTTTGGGTCAATAGAAAGAATAAGATTATTTAACTTAGGCAATTCACGATTTGAAACTACAGTTAGTACAACTGGATTTTCATTGCGACAATATCCTGTTTCAGCATGCAATAATGTAGAGCTCCTATCTATATATTGAATAATCATTTGGTTAATTTCATTATACTTTTCACTTATGATTTTTACTTGAGTACAAGACCGTCCAAGTAGTAATACTTTATCTAGCACAACAGTATAGATCATCACCAATAAAATCCCATACAGTACTTGCTCTTTATTAGCAAAAAGCATTTGTGCCAACAAAATAGTAAAATCAAATCCATACATTACTACAGAAACAGGAAAACCAAACTTTTTATTTAATATTAGTGGTGGTACATCCATACCTCCAGTAGATGCACCGGCTTTAATTACCATTCCGATGCTAATTCCAATCATTATTCCAGCATAAATTGCAGAAAGTAGATTATCAGAAGTCATATGCTGCAAAAAGAGATTTTCTGAAAAATACTAAAAATAAATGGATAGTAGAAAGTACTAATTAGTGTAGTTAATGCAAAAGTTCTACCAAGTATTAATGCTCCTAGAATAAACATAAGTATATTGAAAACTGAAACAAAGACTGTAATAGGAATACCTAGCTGATGATAAAATACTAACGATAATCCTGTAGATCCTCCAGTAATAAATCCATTTGGAATAATAAACATAGTAACTGCCAAAGCATAAATAGTGTTTCCTATCAAAATCAGTGCTATATTTTTTAAAAATGTTGCATATTTTTTTAACATATATACTCCTTTTCTTTGCAATTATTTTGAACAAGTTACAAATTCATTGCAAATATATTGATTTATTTAAATAAATCTGTAATAATTTTATTATTATTTTCAATATATAACAATTAATATATTGTCAAAAGTTAAAACTATATTAGCGAGATGATAAAAATGAAAACATTAAAAATAGTAGTAGATGAAAATTTACAGGAGACAATAAAACATGGTTCTTATGATTTTCCAATAACAATTTATACGAATAAATTTAATCTGTTTGAAGATGGATATATCAAGTGGCATTGGCATAAAGAACTACAATTTTCCTATTGTCTTTATGATAAGATAACTTTTTTCATTGAAAATCAAGAAATTACCTTAGAAGCTGGAGAAGGAATTATGGTGAATTCAAATGTACTTCATCAAATTAAGCCATATAAGAATAATAATTGTCTGATGTTTTCCATTGACCTAGACCCAACCTTAATTGGCGGTAATAAGCATTCACTTATTGAAAAAAAATATTTGAATCCAATCCTTGAAAGCAGTGATTTAAAATTTATCTGTTTAAAGCCCGATGTTCAGTGGCAGAAAATCATATTAGAATATATAAAAGTCTTTTCCTTGTGGAATGAAAAACCCTATGGATATGAACTAGAAATAAAAAATTACCTAGGTATTCTTTGGTTAAATATAATTAGAGAGATGAAAGAAGAAATTAAAGATTCTGTATCAGCAGTTTCCCACGATGAAGAACGTGTAAAATTAGCATTACAGTATATACACGAACATTATGCAGAGAATATTCCATTAAATAATATTGCAATGGCAGCAAATATAAGTAAAAGTGAATGCTGTCGTAGTTTTAAGAGGATTTTAAGAGTAACACCTTTTGAATATTTAATGGAATATAGAACTTTAAAGGCATCAGAACTACTTTTGAAAAGTAAAGAATCTATTTCTATCATTGCTTTTGATGCAGGTTTTAATGGAATAAGTTATTTTGGAAAAGCATTTAAAAAATATATGAATTGTACACCTTCTGAATATAGAAATAAACATAGTGTAAAATAGCCTAAGTACCTTCTTGGATATATATTTTTTTATAATATATACATCAGAGCTTACACATAATATGCGATTTCATTGATCGCTCCTTATTGAGTTAAAACTTAACCCTTCTTATAAATCTTCTTTACTATATCGTACTTAGCTAAAAGATCCTCAAAATCATTTAAATAATTAGCAAGATATAAACTCGGTACGGTGCGTAATATGTTATCATCCATATTGTCCATCCTCCTACCCTTTTAACTATATTAATATTATTTCTTCCATCATTATATCCATTTCATAAGATTATTAAATTCTTAAATCTCTTACATGTTTATATATACCTTTACCCTTGTAATGTCAATGTATTACTAACTCTGCCATTTACTTGTGGTACGATTCTCCATAACAATTGCAAGTGAGGTTTTTTACATGTATAAACCTATTATTCAAGTATATATAATATTTTATCTTATAAAAAAAGCTGAGTATCAATAAATATACTCAGCCAATTAGATCAATTTACTTCATTTTATAAAATAGCAACTTTTAAAATATACTATTTATTAATTACTCTTATTATTTCCTTTGCAATTATTTAGCAAGTCAGATATAGAAAGATATTTAGAGAACATATCTAGTGATACAAGTAGGATTGATTTTCTAATTTTCTCAAAAGAATCTAATAAAATAATAGGTGAAGTTGTTATTAATGATATCAACATGATTAACAGAAGTGTCGGTTTACGAATTATACTAAATAGAAAGGAAGATTTTAGTAAATTTTATTTATAAGGCTTATCCTTTAAAATTGCTCTATCTAGTTCTTGGTGAAATAGCATCTTCGGATGAAAGTACAGTATCCCATGGAATATTATAAATACTATCTTCATTTTTTTCGCTATGTTTATACCATCCACTTCTATTTTGAAATGTAAGAAAATCATTTGCCCAATATAAAAGTCCTAAAAAATAACTTTCCATCATATCATCCCATCGATAATATTTATAATTCATATACAATTTTCATATATTGTAAAATTATATAGAAACATGTAGAATAATTCAACTTATTTTGATAACTATCAAAAACTAATGTCTCATATTCATGTCTAAGGTTACAATATTCCCATTTATTTTACTTTGATGAAAATTATGGTATAATGCTATAGGGTCAAATAACCTGTAGATATGGCAGCAAAGATGATGAAGAATGAAATGTTATATTAAGTAATGTAAAATTAAAGAGATAGTTGGACATATAACAAAATTTCAAGGATAATCCATCTCTATGATGAATTTGACCTTCTTTATATTGATAAGCAGGTAGTAAAATCATTTGAACTGCTTGAATGTCATTTTACAAAAATAGATTTTCAAAAACGAAAGGATAAACTTATGAAAAAAGTAATTATTTTATGTTTAAGCCTATGCCTATGCTTATTTACATTAACTGCCTGCGGCGAAGCTAAAAAAGTTAAGAAACTTACAGAACAAGATATTAAAACATATACTGATCAAATGAAGACTGAACCTCTATCTGGTGATATTACTTTAAACGGAATAAAATACTCTCTACCCATTAAAACACAAACCTTAGTGGCTAATGGATGGAAGTTTAATGACTATAAAGATAAAGGAAATCCTTTAGAAAATGGTTATTATGTAGACTTAATTCATATGGATGATGGAAGTAAAAGTGAAGACAGTCGTATTGATGTAACAATTTATAATACAAGTGGATCTACAGTGAAGTTTGATGATGCCATGATAGGCGCCATTGAAATAGAGAAAAAAGGTGATTCATATCAAAATACTGTAGTATTACCAAAAGGTATTACTTTGTCATCAACATACGAAGATATACTTAAGGCCTATGGTGCTCCAACATTTGACTCTATGAAAGAAATGGGATGGATCACATATTCTGCTAGTGGTATCGGTAAATATGGACAAGAACTTCGTATTCAGTTTGATAAAAATACAAAAGTTATTACTTCAATAAAATTGAAAAATATACCTCCAAAAAATTAGTAAAGCTTATTTCATTAATTACCTTCATCATCAATTAAGTTATGTCTTACACCAGCTATCTCTTTAATCTTAGCTTTCCCTCTCTAAAAGCCTTACTCTTATGATTTTATCTATGGTCTTCTTAGAATATAAAAGCTCCCCCCAAAAACACTATAAGTAAGGATATGCCTATTACATTACGCCATATGTTTTTAATTTTATCTCGCCCTAAATTTTCTAATGTTTTTTCTGAATCTTCTTTTCCCGATAATACATAGTTTGCATATTCTGAGTTTTGGCTCATATACCACTCTTTACGATGTGGATCTTCTTTTACCGCTTTTTTTAGTAAACTCAAAATCACTTTTTATTTTCAAAATCTAATTTACCTACTTTTTCAGCTTTTTTTGCATAAATCCACCAATTATAAAGAAAATTGTTTAATCCCCTACTCTCTCAGTTTACCTTAAAAGAATTTTCTTTAACTTAGCTTTTCTTACTATTGTGATAATTAAATTAGAAAAGCATAAAGTGATGATAAATCTAATCACTGTATTTGCAAAAAGTATAGGCATAAATATCCCAAGCCCAAGCATTATTATTTGATGAGAACAATATAGTCCAACACTGTATTCTCTACAGGCTTTAGAAATTTTTGCTCTAATATTTTTATTATAGTTAATTGCCCAAATAAATATCAGTGGAGCTGCAATTATAGGTGATAAATACATATTATCATCTTTAGCAATACCATTTTTATTTAATATAAATGTTTCAACTAATAGTATTATTATAAAGATTATACTGAGTAGACTTGAATTTCTTATCTTTTCATTTAACTTATATTTATTTATTAATGTACCTAATGATACAAAAAGCATTGATTCATTAATTCCTACCTGAGGAAACATGAATATTGCATTATATCCATACCACCTTTTCTTTTATTATAATAGGTTAAGGCGAAGATTAAGAATGTGTTTTTGGAAACAATGGAAAAGGATTAAAACCAAGCATGATAACCTTAGAAACTTGGAATCAACGAATATAGAGCTTGGGAATTTGCTAATATAGAGCTATTGTCGAATAGCCCTATATTAGCAACAACTCTTACAAATTTCTATCTTGAAAAGATTGGATATACAAGTATCTATAAAAGATATAAACAAGTAAATTAATTCTTATTGAACCGCTGTGTATTGAACGGTATGCACAGTGGTGTTAGAGGTAGCTGAATAAAATAATTATTCAGCTCCTACTCAATTTAGCTTGCTGAAGCATTATTTGTGTTTTTAACAAACTGCTTATTTTTTATATCAGGATTTCTCTTTTTATCACTGAATAATGCAAAAAGTATACCTGGTAAAAGAATTACAGAACTCATTTTAAATGTAAAACTAAAAGCTTTAACAGTATAGGTCAAAAAGGTATCTTGGATATTAGGTACTATTTTTTTTATTTCTTTCTTTTGAACTTCAAAACTTTCTTTGATTTTATTTTCATCCATCGCTGGAGAAGCGGCTAGCA
Organism: Clostridium sp. OS1-26; assembly: GCF_030915445.1. GTDB lineage: Bacteria > Bacillota > Clostridia > Clostridiales > Clostridiaceae > Clostridium_AM. Next base: position 3,107,714 of record NZ_CP133264.1, on the reverse strand, counting down.
CAGCAGTTTCTTCTTTATCAATTGTGTTTAATATTTCTGAAAGACTAACGCGTTTATCACTACCTGCTTTGATAGAAGAAATCATCTGCAGCTTGGTTTTGTCATCAAATACAGTGTCATTCTGTATTATTTGCACAGCAGAGTCTTTAGCATCAAACATCTGGGTAGTCATATTTGATGTAAATATAGTTAAAAATAAGGCAACTCCAAGTACAGTTCCAAGTGTTCTTGTCATGTTATTTATTCCAGAAGCTATTCCTATTTTATCTACAGGAACGTTAGCCATTGTAGAACCTATTAGTGTTGCCATACTTAAGCCCGTACCAGAACCAGCAACAATTAATCTTAAAATAATATCTATATTTGAAGAATTTTGAGTAAGAGAACTATTTAAGTAGCAAGAGGCACAAAGTAAAAGAATACCCAATGCACTAGTTAATCTGCTGCCTAATTTTTTTGTCAAAATAGCAGCTAATATTGAAAAAAGCATTGAAGTTAAGGACATAGTTGAAATAATAAGTCCTGCTGACAGTTGATTTAATCCTTTAACCTGAATTAGGAAAAAAGATAGCAAATAGGTACCAGACATCATACCAAGTCCAAGTAAGAATAGAGTAATCGAGCCGTTTGTAAATGGTACAGATTTAAATAAACTAAGTGGAAGCATGGGCTCCTTAACTTTTAGTTCAATAATAACAAATAGTATAAGGGCTATAGCAGAAACCGCAAAGAAGGAAAGAATAAAGCTTGAAGTCCAGCCCTTTTCATTAGCCTTCATTAATGCGAAAGTTAAGCAAGACATAGCAATAGAGATTGTTATAATTCCCCCAAAGTCTATACTTTTACTTGCAGTTGGGTCATAAGATTCCTTTATGAATTTCATAGTTAGTAGTATACAAATACAACCTATAGGTACATTAATAAAGAAAATATATCTCCAATTAAAAAATTGAGTTATTATACCACCAATCGATGGTCCACTTGCAGCAGCAAGACCTGCAAAAGCTCCCCAAAGTGCCATAATAGTTCTTCTCTTCCCTGGTGGGAATATTTCAGCAGAAAGAGGCATTGCAACAGTCACAACAAAAGCTGCGGATAGCCCTTGAAGTGTTCTAAATAATATAAGTACTTGAAGGGAATTTGCAATACCACATAGCAGTGAAGATATAGTAAATAAAAATACTCCTGCAATAAACAGTTTTTTTCTGCCAAATTGATCTGCCAATCTGGAAGCAGTTATTAGAATAACTGCAGAAGCTAGATTATAGGCATTTACTACCCAAGAAATATGATCCATAGTAGTATTAAAGTATTCGGTCATTTTAGGCAAAGTGATATTTACTACAGTTGTATCTAATAATGCCATAAAAAATCCTAAAATAATAGCTACAAAAGAAATGATTTGATATTTTTTGTTCATAAGATAAACCTCCTAAATAATATAAAACATATTAGTGTATAATAAACTACTATAAAGTATAGTAGTTGGGTAAAAAAAATGTCTTGCAATATAAAGATTTATTACAGACATTAAATTATTAATTATAATAATCAAAAACTTTTTCAGACCATTTTTGTAAAACGTTATAAAATTCATTATATAAATCTAATATGAGAACTTCAGAACCAGATTTTTTATTGTTCTGTTTTTCTTGATTATGAATTAATTCTACAAATGCTCTACGCTCTTCTGCCTTGTTTTTGAAGTTTTCAAGGTATTCTTTTCTCTTCTCTTTTGACAACTTCTCTATATTAACTAAAAATGCATTAAAGTCTAAATAAAGATACCCTATATGTTTTGAGCTTTCTTCCATCAGTTCATTGAAATATGCATTTCCTTTTTCGTTTAGTGAATATAATGTTTTTTCGGGCATTTCACCTTCTTTAACAGTTCTTGAATTTAAATATCCATTATCGCATAATTTAATTATATTTTTATAAATTGACGGATTACTGATTTTTAGCCACTTAGTAAGATTCCATACCTCAAATTCTTTAACCATTTCATAGGCACTTTTCTCTTGGTCCTTCAAATAACCAAGTATTATTAAATTTATTGAAGACAATTTAATCACCACCATTTATTATACTACTGTAAAGTATAGTAGTATATGATATATTTGTCAATATAGAATTGGATAAAATTATTTTAAACTGAAAGTTACAATTATAATTTTTGAATTTTATGTTTCATAACTATTGTATTGTATAAACCCATATTTATGTATAAAATACAGCTAAGTCAATAAAACTCATTTATTTATGGTACGGTTCAGTCTTCCTAATTCTAATACTCTCATAAGGTTATGAATAATGGGAAGATTTATGCCTATTTGGGATTACTCAAAAACACTCCCTTTCTTCCTCATCTATTTCAATTTTAAAGACATTGATTGTATCTACATCGGGGCAACAAAACACTGCTGTTCCTTTAGGCTGCCCTGGAATCTGTCCCCCATATCGTAAAATATCAATATATGGAAAACCTGTATGCATAACCATTGGACATAGCTTTCCCCTGTCATTGTCAAAATCAAAACAATCTCCAATTTTGTGTCCTCTATGACATCCCATTCTTCCTTTTTGCTCAATCAAAGTAATTTTTATTTTAGGTCTCTTCAAAATTCAACACCTCCAGATTTTTCTCAATTAGAATTCCTTTATATTTGTCAGAGTTTTTCTGATTTAAAAGAATCAGTTTTCTCACCACATTCATGGCAATTTTAACTGCATCTTTAAGTTGTGCCCCTGTCAACACCCTGCTTATTAGGATTGCTGAAAAAATATCTCCGGTTCCCGGAAAACGTACCGGAACATATTCAAATGGAATTTCAAAATATATCTCTTTTTTTCCGTCATACCCTATCACCATATCTTTGCCATCAACTCTGGCACTGGTTACAATAACAGATTCTGAGCCAAGCATTCTCAGCTTTTCTATCAATTTTCTTCCTTCTTCCCTGCTGATATTGGTTCTTTCCTGATACATTTCTGCTAATAAAGCAGCTTCTGTAAAATTTGGAACTATAACATCTGCCACAGCACACAATTCTCTCATATAAGAAACGTGTTGTTGTGAAATACCATTATAAAGTTTCCCATCATCCCCCATTATAGGATCAACAAATATCCACGTGCCTTTCGCTTTCTGTGCTTGAGAATACTCATGAATTAATTTTGTCTGCTCTTCAGATGTAATAAATCCAGTACAAATTGCATCAAAAGAAAATCTTAATTCTTTCCAAACTGCTAATGTCTTTTTCATATACTCTGTGGTTTCAAGAATTTCAAATTTTCCATAATCAAGCGTATTCGAAACCAAAGCAGTAGGAAGATTAAAAATATCCAATCCAGCCTGAGCCAACACTGGAAACATAGCAGACAAAGCCACTTTCCCATATCCAGCTAAATCATTAATTAAAAGCACCTGATTTTTCACGCCTCTTCACCTTCCTGATTTTATTTGACATTTCTGTTTAATCTTCTTTCATAAACATTTGACTGCAAAGTTTTCGTCCTGATTCAGTTTTAAAAACTTTGTCATGTGTATTTTGTATATACTCTTTGTTATTTTGATTTTCATATAAATTCACAAGAAGATCAGCCTCTACTAAAATCTGATAATCAATCCCATCAATATTTGAATAATTATGGTGATAAGCCACCAAGTAGCTTACCCTCTCAATTACCTCTTGCTTAAATTCAAGTCTATTTAATAATTCCTTTGCATAAATAGGTCCTTCCTGTTCCAAAAGTTTATCATTACATTTACCGTACTTCTCCTTACAAACTTTAATCCCTATATCATGAACAATGGCTGCCACTTCTAAAATTTCCATCTTATCAGATGGAATGTTCTCCATGTTGCCAATCAGCTTTGCAAACTCATGGACCTTTATAAAATGTTGAATTAACTTTGGCTTACCTGCGTCAAAATTAATCATTTCTAAAATTAAATTACTTATCTTATTCATATTAATTCTCCTGCCTTTTCTTCTAATTATAGTTTTAATCTGGTATAATAAAAAGCATCAGTTTTAACATATTTTATGGTATCAGTTGTTGGAGGATATAAAAAATGATTGAAATTATGCCTATTTGGGATTACTCAAAAAACACTCCACTTTATGTTCAATTATATGAATATATCAAAAAGGAAATACAAATTGGGACAATCGAACCAGAAACAAAATTGCCATCAAAAAGAAAATTAGCAAGATATCTAGGAATTAGTCAAAATACTATTCAAACTGCTTATGAACAATTATGTGCAGAAGGATATGTAGAAAGTAGACCTCGTATAGGTATATTTGTAAAAAAACTAGAAGATAACTTATTATGTAATCTACCACTTATTGATAAACCTGATGAAAATATAATACTGAAGGATAACTTTGAATACTTAATTGACTTTTGTTCAAGAAATGTTGATTTAAACAATTTCCCATACAATATATGGAGAAAATTAACAGGCAAATGTTTGTATTCGGATCAAAGCGATCTCTTATTAATAGGCGACCCTCAAGGAGAGGAATTTCTACGTAAGGAGATATCTAAATATCTTTTCCAATCAAGAAGTGTGAGATGCGTTCCAGAACAAATTGTCATTGGAGCAGGCACACAATATCTAATGATGCTATTAGGTATGCTATTAGGTAAAGAATATACATATGCAATTGAAAACCCTGGGTACAATGGAGTAAAAAATGTTTTTAAAGACCAAGGAATAGGTGTCCATCCTGTTTCAATAGATGAAGATGGTATTTGTATAGAAGATTTAAGGAAAAGTTCTGCTAGAGTTGTCTATGTTACACCTTCTCATCAATTTCCTTATGGAATGATTATGCCAGTTTCTCGAAGATTAGAGTTATTGAAATGGTGTGAAGAAAAAGATGGTTATATAATCGAAGATGATTATGATAGTGAATTTAGATATAAGGGAAAGCCAGTTCCTTCTTTGCAAGGATTAGATAACAATGGAAATGTTATTTATATGGGTACATTTTCAAAATCTTTAATTCCTTCAATTAGAATCAGTTATTTAGTTTTACCCTCAAAATTGGTTGAGAAATATCAAGAACATTTTAAAATATATAAGCAGACCGTATCTAGGCTTCATCAGAATACACTCCATAGATTTATGAAAGAAGGACATTTGTCAAGCCACATAAATAAAATGAGGACATTATATCGTAAGAAGCATGCAGTGCTGCTTTCCGCGATTGATAAATATATGAAAGAAAAAGTTGAAATCATTGGGGAAAAATCAGGACTACACATTTTATTGAAAGTTAAAAATGGAATGACAGAGGAAGAATTAATTCAATCTGCTCGTAAGATGAAAATAAAAATCTATCCAACTTCAATCCATTATGCTGAATGTATATCCAGTGAATTCCCCATGATTTTACTTGGCTTTGGTGGTTTAACCGAAATGCAGATTGAAGAAGGTATTAAGATATTGAAAAAGGCATGGTTTATTTAGTTGTAACTCTTAAATTGATTTTGATACTAATCTGCATTTGCTAATAGTTAAATTATACAATTTATTACAAGAGACATAAAGTATTACACGACAAAAAGACTGGTAGCTATGCTACCAGCCCTATATTTTAGGGGAATCAAAATATACTCACATATTAGATTATAGCCACATTAAACTAATTTAAACATTTTATATCCCATTAGGTCTATTATTGATTTATTTATTATTTCTAGAGAATATAAATGTATATAATGTTTTGAACCTCTTACAATTGTTTGTTGACTATCACTTGACCAGTTCTTGAATTCAATTTGACCTTTGCTCCAAGCAGGAAACATATTATTATTACTTTCAATGGTAAAAATACATTAATTGTGCTGAGATATCTTACAAGTAAACAAATATTGGAGACAATTTATTTTGCTAATGTGCTTCGCCAATTCCAGGAGTTTTAAAATAACTATCGAGATTCTGCAAAAATTCATCATATAACTTTTTCTCTGTTAAGGGATATTCAAATATAAGAGTATTTATGCTGCCATCTCCTACTACTTCCTTTTTATATATAATTTTATTGTTTTTGACCCAGGAGATAACGTACCAGTTCTCTGATTGTTTTTTATATGCAACATTTTTAATTTCCTTCAGCGTATCTTCATAAGCTGATTTTGCAGTGGTGTCAAATATATTATTGCTTCCAAACACAATAAGCTTTACATTTCCATTTTCATTGGTAAGAGTGATCCCATCTCCATTTGTTGATTCCTCACCTTTTATAAGATTATCTGGATATTTTATTGAAAATTTATATCTATTGTTATAGTAATCCTTATAGGTAAGTCTTTCTGCTACCTTTAAATATGTTGCCTTTGAACTAAAAACATAATGCTTATTATCATTATGTAAAAATAAAAATATTGTTATAAAAATACCAACCACCAATAAAATAATAATAATTGATTTTCTATTTCTCACTGTCTTTCCTCCTATATACTATATTTAAAACACATAATATTAGGATTTACCATTACCTAATCAATATCCCTTCTTGGTTGTAAAATTAATTACTTTCATTATTCAAGTTAAACTACAAAAAGACTTGATTCTATCTATGTAAATGTCATCGTCTATATTATAAACTGTATACAGATAAAGGATACAGGAGCTGTTAATATGAATTTTCAACAAATAAGAAATGCAACTATAACCATAACATATGCTGGAAAAAAATTTTTAATTGATCCATGGTTAGCAGACAAAGGAGCTTTTCCTCCTATCCCAGCAGAAAATCAGGAAAGTAATCCAATGGTCGATTTGCCGATGCCTATTGATGAAGTTATAAAAGATGTAGACGCTGTAATTGTCACACATATTCATCCTGATCATTTTGATGAAGTTGCTATCAAGGTAATACCAAAAGGCACAAAAATGTTTGCACAGAATGAAGAAGAAGCGGAAGCTTTAAAAAGCTTTGGTTTTAAGGATGTTGATGTTTTAAAAAATAACGGTATATTGTTTGGAGATATCAAATTAATAAAAACAAATTGTATACATGTACCAGATGAAGAAGTTATGAACTATTATAAACGCTTTAACGCTACAAGCGAAGCTTGCGGGGTTATCTTCAGTAATCCAAATGAAAAAACAGTATACTTAGCAGGAGATACCATTTGGTACGACGATGTCAAAAAAGCAATAGACAACAATAATCCAGACATAATTATTTTAAACGCTGGTGGTGCTCAGTTCATAACAGGTGGGCATATAATCATGAATATAAATGATGTTTATGAGGTATATAAAGCTGCTCCTCAAGCAACAATTATTGCTAGCCATATGGAAGCTGTTAACCACGCAAGGGTGACAAGAAAAGCGTTAAAACAATTTATCGATGAAAATGTAATTTCTTCTAACGTATTAATACCGGCTGATGGAGAATCATACGCATTTTAAAGTAACAAGAATTTTAGAAACAAATAAAAAAGCAGGCATTTCCTCACTATGGGAATTGCCTGCTTTTGGTTGTTTCGTTAATAATAACAGTTAATTTATAATTTGCATACTGATTTAAGTCTACTAAGAATTTATCTAACTGCTCGTTAGACTGAAATTTGCATTCGAGAAGATAACAGCCATCTCCGCTGATTTTATAGTTATGGATTATATATTCTTCCTGTGAGCTTATAAATGAAAGATAAGGTTGATGATACTCACTTTTTGTATAGATATTTACCGTTACGTGAACAGGATACCCCATTTTCGCTTGATTAACTTTAATAGTATACCCCTCAATAATGCCGTTATCCTCTAATTTGGCAACTCTGGATGCAGCCGCCTGTCCTGTCAAATGCACCTTTTCTCCCAACTCTTTCATAGTGATACGGCTGTTCTTTGACAGTTCCTCTAAAATGCACTTATCCGTGTTATCTAACATTTTTTCAATTCCTTTCATTATTCAATTCCACTGTCTATTCATATCCAAAAACCTTTGTTTTGAAATTCCTAAATACTCTAAAACCTTACTGGATTCCATTGTGTTATCCTTTTCTATCATTGCTTTTGACGCAGGTTTTAATGGAATAAGTTATTTTGGAAAAGTATTCAAAAAAGTGATAGTTGCTATTAGTAACTGCCACTTTTCCCATATATTCTATATTTCCATTTTCAAAATACACCTTATAATTACCTTATTTCTTTCTCAAAATGTCTAATGTATGTGCGCTTGCTCCGAGCAAGTCTGGTCTTTCACAGGTAGAAAAATGATAATTAAGAAAATGCTGAAATGTATCTTCATCCATAGCATTCAAAACAGATCGCATATAATTAGCATGTCCATCTGCTGCAATTATTTTTATCCTTTGCAGACTTACTTCCTCATTTAACTTATTAATATCTTCAATCCTTACATAATCATATAAATCTTTTGGTTCCGATATAACATGAAAATCATCAGTAAGTTTCCCATTATCAATAGATGTACGAATATTATTTTCCTTAAAACCATAGGTTAATACACTATATTCATTCATACAATATGCTACTAAGATAACACCTCCAACTTTCGTTACTCTTTTTGCCTCTTGCAGCGCTTTTACTTTATCCTCAAATTTATATAAATGATACATTGGTCCAAACACCAACGTCATGTCAAAAGTATTTTCTGAAAATCTTGATAAATCTAATGCTGTTCCCTGCATTGCTTTTACTGTACTTCCTTTTGACTTTAAAATACCTAGATTGTGCTTCACAAGTTCAATTGCAGTAACATCATATCCTTCACTTGCCAATTGTACAGAGTATCTGCCTGTCCCTGCACCAACATCTAAGATTTTTGCGTTCTCATTATTTTCTAGATACTCATGAATATACTTCATGGAAGTGATATATTCAACTTGTCCATATTTTCTCGTTAATCTTTTGTCCTCACAAAATTTATTGTAGTATTTTTCCAATTCCATTGTCATCTTTTTATTTTCCTCATCTGTTATTTATAAATTATTGAATACAAAAATTGTTCTTTGTACACTTCAAATTATTTTTGGGTAGCTTAACATTTTCCCCACTACGCTCCCTTTACATTCTATCAAATATTATACTATATTTCAGTTAAAATATAAATTTTCTTTATAAATAATGAAATGATGAGACCGTTAAAAGCATTGCCTTGAAGATCTGCAAAAGATATACATACTAACACGCTACTCTTGATTTAAATCAAGGATTTAATAGTACTACAATGATATAATCGTCTCATATAAAAGGGGAGGGAAATAAAATGTTAGTCTTTGAAACAGAAAAAACATCACTGCGCAAAGCAGCATTAATAACTGGAATCGCAATGCTCACTATGACAATATGCGCAATGTTTGCAGTTGGAGTTGTTAACACCAGACTAATCATAAATGGCGACACAACTGCCACAATGAACAATATAAAAAAATCAATTTCACTATTTCAAGCAGGAATTTTCAGTTGGCTCATTATTCTTATTTGCGATATTGTGATTTCATGGGCACTATATATCTTTCTTAAGCAAATTGACAGCAGCCTGTCCTTGCTTGGTGCATGGTTTCGCTTGGCTTACTGTGCTATCCTTGGAATAGCTATTCTAAATTTAGTATTTATAAGCATTTTACTGGGTGGAGATCACCAATTACTACCCAATCAAACTGACCAGTTGAAATCTTTGTTGATGCTGTTTGTTATTGCGTTTCAGAAAATGTGGTCTTTCGGATTAATTATTTTTGGAGTTCACCTGTTCATCATTGGTTGTTTGGTAATGAAATCAGGCTTCATCCCAAAAATACTGGGAATTCTTTTGCTCATTGCTTCTTTTGGTTACGTGTTTATTAACATAATACATCTGTTCTTACCACAATATGAGAATGCTACTCGAATTTTTGAAAATATATTAACTCTACCAATGATACTTGGAGAATTAGGCTTGGGCATATGGATTATGGTAAAAGGCGGAAAGGTACTAAAAATAGGAAACTAATTTTCACAATCAGCGATCTTGGGATACTCTTTTTTGATTCTACTTAAGGATTCTGGAGTGATCCCAAGATAGCTTGCCAATTGATGTTGTGGAACACGATTTATAAGCTCAGGTCTTTTTTCAAGCAACATTCGATAACGGTCCTCTGGAACAGCTCTCATGAACCTTGCCCTTTCATCTTGCTCCTCACCGAAATTATGTTCAATAATTGTCCTTGTTATTTTCTCCAGTTCCGGGAATTTCTTATACATTCTTTCTTCAGACTCCTGATCACCAACAAGCAGTGTTGAATCCTCTACACAGACCAAAAAATAGTCGCTAGGTATTTTTTGTTTGTAGCTTCTAAACACGACAACAGCCTGTTCCTCTGTGAAAAAATTAATAGTTACTTCTTTACCATCCTCTCTAACTGAGTATTGTCTTACACAGCCAGCCAGTACAGAATAACACTTATCTGAAACTTCTCCTTGTCGGAGAAGTATAGTCCCCTTACTATAAGTCTCAACAACCATATCCTTCATAATTTCCAGGATTTTATCTCTACTGAGAGAAGTCTTTTTTTCCATAAATCGCAGCAAATGATGATTCATCTTTATCCCATCCTTTTTATTATTCGATTGTAAAAAACTTGTTTCATACATTTAAAAATTGCTTCATAACATCTTTTGCTTTCTTTATAATATCCACGATTTTATCTGGTATACTTTGATTTTAGATTTCTCCATTAACTTTTCTTCCATTATATCATAATCATTGATATTAAGAGATTTCTTTTATATTCTTCATTAAGAGTAAATAGCAATTTTAAAATACAACTTTCGGCATCTATACTGCCACTAAAAAATTGAATACTTATTCAGAAAGTAGAGATTATAACTTCAACATTCTGGTTAATTGGTAAAAAAGATGTTGTAGGAGTAGTGAGAATTATTGGTTTAAAAGTTGTTTATACTATAACCATAAAATAATTTTTGGAGGTTTCAGCTATGTACTATTCAAACGGTAATTATGAAGCATTTGCTCGTCCAGAAAAGCCAAAGGATGTTGATAAGAAATCAGCTTATCTTGTCGGAAGCGGACTTGCTTCGTTGGCAGCAGCTTGTTTTCTCATTAGGGACGGACAGATGAAAGGGGATCATATTCACATCCTTGAGGAAACGGGTATTTCTGGCGGAGCCTGTGATGGTATCAAAGATACACAAAAAGGGTTTATTATCCGCGGCGGACGAGAGATGGAGAATCACTTTGAATGCTTATGGGATTTATTCCGTTCAATTCCTTCTATTGAAACTGAGGGTGTATCGGTGCTTGATGAATTCTATTGGCTTAATAAGCATGATCCTAACTACTCACTTATGCGTGCTTCCGTGAACCGTGGAGAGGATGCGCATACCGACAAAAAATTCACACTTTCGGAAAAAGCTTCGCTAGAAATCATAAAACTGTTTATGACAAAGGATGAAAATTTATACGACAAGACAATTGATGATGTTTTTGATAATGAATTCTATTCTTCGAATTTCTGGCTCTACTGGCAGACGATGTTCGCCTTTGAAAAATGGCACAGTGCCCTTGAGATGAAGCTGTATATTCAGCGATTTATCCATCACATCGGTGGATTACCTGATTTCTCGGCACTTAAATTCACCAAATATAATCAATATGAATCGCTGATCCTGCCGATGATGAAATATCTAGAAGCACATAATGTAAACTTCCAGTATAACACACAGGTCACCAACGTTATCTTTGACATTAAGGGTAGCAAAAAAGTGGCAAAAGAGATTATCTGCACACATGACGGCAAGGAAAAAGCTATTGATTTGACTGAAGATGATCTGGTATTTGTCACAAATGGAAGTTGTACGGAAAATTCCACGTTCGGCGACGATGATCACGTGCCAGTGATGGATACTAATCCAGGCGAGGGCGGCTGCTGGCATCTTTGGAAAAATATCGCAAAACAGGACTCAGCGTTTGGGCATCCAGAAAAATTTTGTACCAATATAAAGGCAACTAACTGGGAATCCGCTACCGTCACCACATTAGACAGCAGAATTCCGAAATATATTGAGAAAATGTGTAAACGTGACCCATTTTCTAGCAAGGTTGTCACGGGTGGGATCATTACCGTGAAGGATTCCAGTTGGCTCATGAGTTATACATTTAACCGTCAGCCTCACTTTAAAGAACAGCCCAAGAATCAGCTTGTGGGTTGGATTTACGGGCTTTATACAGATGTCCCTGGAGATTTTATCAAGAAACCGATGAAGGAATGCACTGGGACGGAAATCGTAGAGGAATGGCTCTACCATATGGGGGTACCCGAAGCCGAAATTCCTGAGATGGCGAAAACCGGTGCTCACTGTATTCCGTGCATGATGCCCTACATTACCGCCTTTTTTATGCCGAGAAGCAAAGGAGATCGCCCGAAGGTTATTCCAGATGGCTGCGTTAACTTTGCATTTATCGGACAGTTTGCTGATACTGTTCGTGATACAGTATTTACAACTGAATATTCGGTTAGGACAGCAATGGAAGCAGTTTACACACTACTTGATGTTGACCGTGGGGTTCCAGAAGTATTCGCCTCCTGTTATGATGTAAGGGTATTGTTTGACGCTACCTCGAAGATGCTGGATGGTAAAAAGCTGACAGATATCAAACTTCCTTTTATTGCGAATTTGGTGGAAAAGAGAGCACTTAAAAAGATTTCCGGAACTATTATTGAAGAACTTCTAGAAAGATACAAGCTCATTTAAGATGAAAAAGAGAACAACGGAAGTATCTCGTTGGTTCTCTTTTTTATTAACTTTTAAATAAATATTTATACTAATATTTATATTTTTTCAACAACACTGCCTTTTACCGGAATTCTTAAAGTTACAGCTACTCCCTTATCTTTTCTATTTTCAATAATAAATTTCCCATGATGAGCATCTATAATACTTCTAACAATAATCAGTCCTAATCCATGCTTTTGATTTACTTGAGTATAAAAATAATCATCTTTATTGATTTTATCTATCTGCTCTTGTGAAATACCAGAACCATCATCAGAAACTACTATAGAAGCATACATACTATCAGCAGCTGCCTTAGGAACATTTACTGTTATACTACACCCCTCTTTATTGTGCTTAGCACTATTCGTTATTATATTGATTACAGCTCTCAAAATAAGACTTTTATCTACCATTACAGTTACATTCTCATCTTCTATAATTATATCCGTGCTGTAATTTTGAAGAATTCCGCTATTGATACAACTCACCATTGCTTCCCTTGCAATATTGCTAAGCCTAACAGTAGATAAAGTCAATGGCTGCATATTGTATTGTAAGGAAGTTGCAAGGTTTAAGTTTGCAATTAGCTCCCTTAATCTTAGAGAATTTTCAGTTATGATTTTCGCTTCTGAACGAACCTCTTCTGGTAAAGTATCATCTTCTTCAATCATCGCAGAATATCCTAAAATCATAGATAAAGGTGTTCTAACGTCGTGAGAAACTGCAGTTATCCAATTTTCAATAGCATTATTACGAAGCTTAATTTTATTATTTTTATCTATAATGAGCTCAGATGTTTCATTTATACTTTTAGCTAAATCTTTGTATATACCCTTTTCTTTTAAGCCTGTTTTCTTTTCTTCTTTTAGAGAAAAAATTCCTTTTATCAATCTATTTAACGGTTTATTTAGTACTCTAATTAGACCTATTGATAACATAATTAAAATTACTATATTAAGAGAAATTATGTATATATAGATAGTTGGTTCAGCATTCTTAGTGTTTGACGGTATAACTAAATTATATTTTTGTATAGAGCTTTTTGGATACCCCAATATAACCAAGTTTTCTTTACTTTCCCATAGAAAAACAGGATAATCCTTTAAATAACTTTTAGATAATATTGCAATATCTTTAATGCTATAATGATTGTTTATATTTTCTGGTTTATTGCAATTATAAATAACTTCACCGCTCTCATTAACAAGCTGTACCCACATACCATTATTTTTGATCATTTCTATGGTCTTTGATGATAACTGATTATTATTTTCTCTTAATTCTTGTGCTATGTTTTTTACAGTTTTAGTAGGCTCTTTGATATATGGGCTATTGCGTACAAAGTAAATAAAACCTAGATAATTCAATATAACTACTATTAATGTAATACATACAATTGTACTTATATACCCTAAAATAAATTTAAATCCATTATTCTTCATACTGATTACCTGCTTTTTATTAGTAAAGTATATCCAAGGCCCTTAACTGTTACAAGAGACTTAGGATTTGATGGATTCTCTTCTATCTTTTCTCGTATGTGCCTTATATGAACCATCAAGGTATTTTCATAGCCATAAGAATCCTCCTGCCAGGCCCGCTGACAAAGGGTATCAATGGTAACAATTTTATTTACATTTTCATACAACACAGCTAAAATAGTATGTTCCTTTGCCGTTAAATAGAATTTCTCATTATTTTTTATTACTTCTGCTTTACCTAAGTCAATTGTGCAGCAATCAAGGTGTATAATTGGCTGTGTTGGTCTTGCACTACTTGCATATGTTCTTTTTAAAATTGCATTCAGTCTTAAAGTAAGCTCTCTTGGTAAGAATGGCTTTACTATATAATCATCAGCACCAAGTCCTAAACCTAATAATCTATCTTCCGCTTCTCCCCTTGCTGTAAGAAATAATACCGGAATTTCATAATGCCTCTTAAATTCATTAATTAAGGAAAAACCATCTCCATCAGGAAGCATTACATCTAGCACTGCAATATCAGGCTTGTGATTAATTAATTTCTCCATTGCTTCTCTGCAGGAGGATGCAGTATATATGTTAGAAAATCCATCCTTTCTAAAGATAGTTTCAACCATTTTTAATAATTGAGGTTCATCATCTACTAATAATATCTTTTTATCTTTCATTAAAAACATAATCTCCACCTACTCAATTTACATATTTTTCATTATAGCATATTTAAAAATTATAAATTACCTTTTTATAAATTTAAGGTAGTTTTAAGGTAGCCTACAAGTTTACTTAATGTGCAGCTGATAAACTAAGATCAACTTAAAAATTTAGTAGAGAAGGTGAATTCAATGAAAAAAACATTTAGTAAGGTGTTGAAATACACTAAAATTGGTATGCTCAGTATACTTGCTGCATTTATAGTTTTTCTTTCTGTATGTTACATTAACAATCAAATACAGCTAAAGAAAGAAGCCAATCTTTTAGTTCCTCCTGGTAAAATTGTAGAGGTAAAAGGTAAAAAATTTCACGTATATGCTGAAGGAAAAGGTGATTTAACCTGTGTATTTATGGCTGGCTCAGGTAACGTTGCTCCTATAGTAGAGTTGAAACCCTTATATAAAAATATGTCTAGTGAATATAGAATTGCAGTAGTAGATAGAGCAGGCTATGGCTTTAGCGAAAATTCAAATGACTCTAGAGATATTGACACTGTTCTTGAAGAAACAAGAAAGACTTTGGCCTTAGCAGGTGAAAAACCTCCTTATGTTTTATTTCCTCATTCCATTTCTGGAATAGAAGCTACCTATTGGGCTCAGAAATATCCGGAGGAAGTTAAAGCTATTATTGGTCTTGATATAGGTTACCCTGAAGCATATTTAGAACATAGTTTAAATAAATCTACTTTATTTGTATTAAATGCTCAATCATTCTTTACAAAGTTCGGGTTACATAGGTTATTTCCATCTATGGCTCTACAAGAGGTTGTTTTAGATTCTAATCTCCTATCTAAAGATGATAAGGAGTTGTATAAAGCATTGACATACAAGAAGCTGCAATCAAGTGATATAGTTAATGAGCTTAATGCTATAGAAAAAAATTCAAAGAAATCTCTTGCACTAAAATTGCCAACAAAAACTCCTATTTGTATTTTTCTTCCTGTGCCTTTAATAGAAGAAGAAAGAAATCAAAAATCTACTTTCTTAAAAGAAAGATATAATTATTACAGTAACTATGTATCAAAATTTGAAAAAGGCAAAGTAATTTCTGTACCTGGTAGACATTCTATATACTTATATTCTCCAGATGACATTGCAAAGGAAAGTAAAGCTTTTTTGCGAAGTATCAGTAATCCGTAAAATGTGTATATATCTACAGTCGAAAACATAAAACACATAAAAAAGGGGCAATTGCCCCTAAAACATTTATTTTAGCTTTTTTTCAGAGCATATCGGATAACAAGTATCATATTATCCGATATCCATTATACTCCATTTAACTTTTTTTGATATAGTTTAGTTTTAGTAAATGTCTTGAGGATAGTATTTCAGATGTTATAAATGAGGTTACTGGAATTATTAGTATTATTCCTATTCCGCCGCATAAGGATTGGAAAACCTCTGAACAAAATACCTTTGCATTTACTATGTTCAAAAAAGAATAATGCAGCTCGTTAAAATAAATTATTAACGTCATAAATCCACCTATATATGCGAATAGTAAAGTATTTGTCATAGTTCCTAAGATATCTTTTCCTATATTCATACCATAGAGGAATAAGTTTTGTTTCGTTATAGTAGAATTACTTTTATGTATTTCATACAGAGAAGAGGATATGGATATAGAAACATCAATTATAGCTCCTAATAGTCCAATTAAAACTTCGCACAGTAATACTTTAGTAAAATTAAGCTGTACATAAACTGAAACAAATGCAATGGTCTCCGCTTGTTCCTTACCAAATCCCTGAATTTTTGCATTAGTTCCTATTTTATAGGTCATAAGTAAAGTCAATAATATTACTATAGTTACGGATACTAAAGATGAAACAGTTTTTGCGTTTACCCCATTTACATAAAATAAAGTAATTATAGTAATTAATACAGAAAAAATTATAGTGACTTTTATTGGTTCAAAGCCTGAACTTATTGTGATTAGCATTATAAATAAAATTAAAAAATTAAAAACTAATGTAAAAAAGGACTTTATTCCTCGTTTGCCACCGATAATCATCATTAAAACAAAGAGAATAATTAACAAAATCAAAGATGTATTCATTTCTTAAATTTCTCCAATCTTATTGTTTCTTATAAGGAACACTGAAATATAGATAGAAATAGGAATGCTTAAAACTACTCCTATGCTTCCCGTAATAGCCCTTATAAATTCCAGTGACATATTAATATTGACGATATAGGAAATAGGATAATTGTTTCTAAAGAGCAGCAAAATAATAGGTATACTCCCACTAATATAAGCGAATAATAACGTATTTGCCATGGTACCCATGATATCTTTTCCTAGTTCAAACCCTGATTTAATAAGTTCCTTTGTTTCAATGTTTGGCTTTATATCATATCTCTCTTTTACAAATGAAGCTATAGAGATGGAGATATCCATTATGCCTCCTAGAGTACCTATAAGTATTTCCACAAGAAATATATTCTCTGGAGCATGTGTTAAAAACTCCATCTCTTCAAAATGAATGCCATTCCAATTATTTAACTTAATTACTAATAAGGATATTAGCATAGCAATTAAAGTACATATTATTGTACTAACAATGGCAGAAAAAGCTTTTTTATTTCTTCCACAAACTATTGTAATTGATAAAACAATGAATAAAATACTTGCAACTATTGACCCTATTGTAAAATTAAATCCATATAAAAACAACTGAACCAATACTAAAAAAATACATATATTAATGGCTACACTACATAGAGACCTAAATCCCTTATATCCATCAATTAATAGGATTAATACTGCAAATAGCATTATAGTATAGCCAATATATTTATCTCTTTTAAAATCATTTATTTGGGAGGATATAATATTCTTATTAGCATCTTCTTTAAGCGTTACAAAAACCTCATCATTTGCCTTAAGATCTAAATCATTTATTTGTGAAAATGAAGCTTTATTTTGCAACTCTATTTCTTGACCTTTATGAGAACCATTCATAATAACTGCTTTGATTTTCTGATTTTTTATCTGTTCAGTTTCACCATTTATACCATGTGCAGTAGAATACTTTGCATCAACAGATATTATTTTTGCTATGGTCTTGTCATAAAAGCCCTCATTCTTTGATAAAAAAAGATAGCTTACTGAAAAAATGATTATAATAAAGGCTAACATTATCAAAAACTTCTTACTAAGTCTTAATTTAAAATTCTGCATTTATACTATCTCCCTAAGTGTCTTAAGTAATATTTTATGACAAGAATAGCACTTTAAAATAAACTTGTAAAGTATTGGAAAGCAGAACTCTAATCTATTTTGTAACTTCAACAAACTGTTGTTTTTTTCTCTGCTTTAAGTCAAGGAAAAGCTATGTTTCTTGTGCTGCTAAAGTTGAGTTATTAATAAATTCAGAAATCATTTTGTGTTCAGGGTAGTTTTGATATATATTTAAATCATCTATATTTTCAAAAGCCGTTGAAATCAT
This sequence comes from Clostridium sp. OS1-26, assembly GCF_030915445.1. Taxonomy (GTDB): domain Bacteria; phylum Bacillota; class Clostridia; order Clostridiales; family Clostridiaceae; genus Clostridium_AM. Next base: position 3,089,302 of record NZ_CP133264.1, on the reverse strand, counting down.
AAGTTTTATTCTGTTTAACTGATTTACTTCACTTGCACCTGGATCGTAGTCTACAGCTACTATGTTAGTTCCAGGATAAACCCTTTTTAATTCCTTCATCATGCCTTTTCCCGTAATATGATTTGGCAGACAGGCGAAGGGCTGCATGCAGATAATGTTTTTAACTCCGCTCTCAATAAGCTCTACCATCTCTCCGGTCAAGAACCACCCTTCTCCGGTCTGATGGCCTAAAGACACAACTGATGAGGCTCCTTCTGCTATCTCTTTTATTGATTTTGGAGCATGGAATCTCTTGCTGTTTTTTAAAGCATCCTTATAAGTCTTTCTATAAAACTCAATGACATTAATGGCTGCTACTCCTAAAACCTGAGATAATTTACTTCCTGATAAATATTTGTATTTATAATTCGCATCAGAAGCACAGTATAATAAAAAGTCTGTAAGTCCTGGCATCACTGCTTCTGCACCTTCAGCCTCAACTATGCTTACAACATTATTATTAGCTGTTGGGTGGAATTTTACCAGTATCTCTCCTACCAATCCCACCTTTGGTTTAACCTGGTCAGTTATTTCAAATTTCTCAAACTCTTTTACCATAGCTCTGATATTTTCTTTAAAAATCTTTTTGCGAGCATGCTTCAAGGAGTCTTTACATATTTTAGCCCACTTTTCATACAGATTATTAGCAGAGCCTTTAATCTTTTCGTAAGGTCTGACTCTATACAGCACATTCATTAGTAAGTCACCATAAATCAATGCCATTAAGCCCCTGTTTAACAGACTCAGTGAAAGCTTAAAGCCTGGATTTTTCTCCATGCCATTAGCATTTAATGATATTACAGGGATATTTTCAAAGCCGGCATCCTTCAATGCTTTTCTTAAAAAGCCTATATAATTAGTAGCTCTACAACCTCCACCAGTTTGTGCTATCATAACTGATGTATTATTCAAATCATATTTGCCTGACTTTAAAGCTTCTATAAGCTGGCCAATAACAATTATGGCCGGGTAGCATGCATCATTATTTACATACTTTAGTCCTACTTCTGTAGCTTTATTATCTACTGAAGGCAGAACTACCATATTGTAACCTGATAGTCTAAATGCTTCCTGTAAAAATCGAAAATGTATTGGAGACATTTCTGGTACTAAAATAGTATGGTTTTTTTTCATCTCCTTTGTAAACTGAACTTTCTTATATTTATTATCTATCCTCTTAAGCTCTACATTATTTTTTTCTCTTTCTAAGATTGTAGCCTTTAAAGAACGAAGTCTTATTCTAGCTGCTCCTAAATTATTCCCTTCATCTATTTTAAGTGTGGTATAAACCTTTGAATTTCCATTTAGTATTTCCTGTACCTGGTCTGTTGTAACAGCATCTAATCCACATCCAAAGGAGTTCAATTGCACCAGCTCCAAGTCCTTTTGTGTTGCTACAAAGCTAGCTGCAGCATAAAGCCGAGAATGATATGCCCATTGATCTACTACCCTTAGTGGTCTTTCAATTTCACCTAAATGTGCTACAGAGTCTTCTGTTAATACTGCTATACCAAGTGAATTTATCATCTCCGGTATACCGTGATTTATCTGGGGATCTATATGATAGGGCCTTCCGGCAAGTACTATTCCCTTAAGGCTTTTTTCTCTCATAACCTTAAGGGTATCCTCTCCGGATTTCTGAATATCTTTTTTAAATTTCTCTTGTTCCCTATAGGCTTTCTCTACGCTTTCTCTTAGTTCATTCTCACTGATATTAAACACTTCTAATTCTTCGTATAATCTCTTTATCATTCTTCTTTTATTATCATAAGGCAGGAAAGGCTTCATATATAATATATTTTTTTCTCTTAAAATATCTATATTGTTTTTAATAACCTCAGGATAGGAGACAACTATTGGACAATTAAAGTGATTGTCTGCTTCCTTTTGTTCCAGCTGTTCATGAGTAATACTAGGATAAAAAATAAAATCTATCCCCTTTTCTATAAGGTTCATAATATGACCATGAACCATCTTGCCTGGGTAGCAAACGGACTCTGAAGGTATGGTTTCAATTCCTTTTTCATAAAGCTTGCTTGATGATCTGTCTGATAGTTCTACTCTAAAGCCTAGATTCGTAAATAAAGTAAACCAAAAAGGATAATTTTCATATATATTTAAAACCCTTGGGATACCAACAGTACCTCTTTTTGCTTCTAAACTTGGCAAAGGTTCATATTCAAAAAGTCTTTTATATTTATAATCAAACAGATTTGGAAGTGAGTTGTGTGTCTTTTGTCTACCAGCTCCTCTTTCACATCTGTTACCCGATACAAATCTTTCGCCATTTCCAAACTTATTTATGGTTAACAAACAGTTATTAGAGCATAGTCCGCACCTTGCAATATTGGTTTTAATTTCAAATTCATCTAACTGATTTTTATTAAGCAAGCTTGTTATATGTCCCTCTTCATATCTTTCTCTTGCAATTAGTGCTGCTCCAAAGGATCCCATTATCCCTGCAATATCCGGTCTTATGGCTTCCCTTTCAGACAGCATTTCAAAGCTTCTAAGCACTGAATCATTATAAAAGGTACCTCCTTGAACAACTATTTTCTCTCCTAATTCTTTGGGATTTCTCACTTTAATTACTTTAAATAAGGCATTTTTTATTACTGAATATGACAATCCTGCAGAAATATCAGCTACCGTTGCTCCTTCCTTTTGCGCCTGTTTAACCCTTGAGTTCATAAAAACAGTACATCTTGAACCAAGGTCTACGGGTTTTTCTGACTCTAAAGCTTTTGAAGCAAAGTCTCCTATGCTCATACTAAGCGAAGTTGCAAAGGTATCTAAAAAGGAACCGCATCCGGCAGAACAAGCTTCATTTAAAAGTATGCTTTCAATGACTCCATCCTTTATTCTCAAACATTTCATATCCTGTCCACCTATATCCAATATAAAATCTACTCCAGGACAGAAGAAATCCGCAGCTTTATAATGGGCTACAGTTTCTATTTCACCAATGTCCACATTTAGTGCTGCCTTTAACAATCCTTCTCCATATCCTGTGACAGTTGAATTTGCGATTTTAGCCTCTGGGGGCAAAACACTATATAGTTCCTTAAGTATTTTAATGGTAGACTTAAGTGGGCTTCCTTCATTATTTCCATAATACGTATAAAGAAGTGTACCATCACTGTCTATTAATGCTGCTTTTGTAGTAGTAGAGCCTGCATCTATGCCTAAAAAACACTCTCCCATAAAATCCTTTAGTTCTCTTCTTTTTACTAAATTTCTCTGATGTCTTTGCTTAAATTCTTCATATTCTTTTCCACTTAAAAAAAGTGGGGCTAATCTATTTGTCTCAGCTGCAGTTTCATTCCCAAATTTCTCAAGATTGCTTATTAAATAATTAAATGGTATTGGCTCTTCCTCTATAGAAGATAAGGCAGCTCCTACAGCCACATAAAGCTGTGAGCTTTCCGGAAAAATCACTTGATGATCTTCTAATTTCAATACATCAATAAATCTTTCTCTAAGCTCTGAAAGGAAAAACAATGGCCCTCCTAAAAAGGCAACATTACCTTTAATAGGCCTTCCACAGGCCAGTCCACTTATAGTTTGAATGACAATAGCTTGAAATACAGATACAGCAATATCTTCCTTTGCTGCACCCTCATTTAAAAGAGGCTGAACATCTGTCTTTGCAAAAACTCCGCATCTTGCTGCTATTGGATAAATCGTGTTATAATTTTTAGCCAACTCATTTAACTGTGCAGCATCTACCTTCAGCAGTGAAGCCATTTGATCTATAAAGGATCCTGTCCCACCTGCACAGGTACCATTCATCCTCTGTTCTACACCATCTTTAAAGTAAATAATCTTTGCATCCTCACCCCCAAGCTCAATTGCCACATCAGTCTCAGGATAATAAGTCTTTATTGCTTTTGTAGAGGCAACAACCTCTTGTATAAAAGAAACTCCTATACTATTTGCAATATTCATTCCGCCGGAACCAGTAATCATCACTGTTAAATGAGCATCCTTTAGAATTTCATATGTATCCTGGAGTATTTCCTGAAGTTTTTTCTTAATATCTGCATAATGCCTCTCATATTTGCTATATACCAACTTTTTATAACTATTAAAAACTACAACCTTTACTGTAGTGGATCCAACATCGATACCAACATGAAATAAACTCATACAAACCTCCTAAAGTGCCACCAGCATGGTAATGGCAAGTTATGTTATTTTATTGTCCATCCTTTATTACAAAATAAATACCCACTCTATTAAAATATAGGTTATTTAATAAACACTATGTTGATTAATGATCTATATGTATATTATAATATTTATAGGATTTTACACAATAAACAATATTCTTTAGTGTGTCAACTACTGAACAGAATAGAATAAATTGTTCATTAATATCCTAAAAATACAGTGAGAACTAAGGAAGTGTAACTATGTTAAAGTCGGAAAATGATAGAAGAGCTATTCGAACAAAAAAAATGATAAGAAAAGCTTTATCAGAGCTAATTGAAGAAAAGGGACTTAACAACATCTCTATTACTGACCTGACTACAAGAGCGGATATAAATAGAGGTACTTTTTATCTTCATTATACTGATAAATACGACTTGTTAGAAAAAGTTGAAGATGAAATAATGCAGGAAATTCAAGAGCAGACAAAAGGTATTGATTACATAAATATGATGAACATAGATGTTGTAAATGAGCCTATACCTTTTATAATAAAACTTTTTGAGTATTTTAAAGAAAATGCAAATTTCATGAAAGCTATTTTAGGCCCCAAAGGTGACCCTTTATTTCTTAGAAAACTTAAGAAATTCACAGAAATCAATTTATTTGAAATGAAGCTGGTTAAAACATTTAATAAAGAAAACATGTTGATTCCAGAGGAATATTTTATATCCTACCTTATTTCGGCACACTTAGGCGTAGTTCAGCAGTGGCTTGAAAGCGGTATGAATAAATCTCCGAAAGAAATGGCCTTAACATTATCTAAAATGTCATTACTTGGTCCTTTTCGGGCAGCTGGATTAAAAAACAACACTGATAGAAGGTAACTAAATTTTTTTTAATGAGCATCTAAAAATAAGAATAAGAACCTTATCTAATTGCTAAAGTTCTTATTCTTATAAACCTTGATTTGTTGTAAAAATATTATTCCTGTGCCACTGATTAAAAATTAAACTCCTCTTCCCAATTAAATTCCCCAGATTTTTCTAAGCTCTTAGGCCAATGACTGCACCATTCTGGAACCTGAGGAGTTTCCACTCTGTCAAGACTTGGTGTATATGGTTTTAAATCAATGACTGGAGTACCATCATTTGCATCAATATAGGCAAGTTGAATCCTACCATTTTCGTGATCAATATAGATGGTTTGTGCAACAGTCAGAGCTATTGGGTTCGGTCTAAAGGGTGATCGAGTAGCAAATATCCCCAAAGTGGACGGACCTTTTTTATAAGGCGAGGAAGCTTCTAATACGCTTCTAGACTCCTTATTGTCGCAGCCATCAAACCACCAAATAACATCTACATGGCTAAAGCCATCTAATCCTTTTAATGCAGGAATATAACTTTTATTCAGTTCTATGAACATTCCCTCCTCACATATTTTGATTTTTCCTATTGGGTTTACTAATAATTCTTTCATACTAAAACCTCCATTTTTTATTCTTCAACCTTACTGTAAACCCTATCACCATGTGAGAGTCAATATATAAAAATATAACCAACAGAAAAATTTCTGCTGGTTATATCAAACAATGCTATATACTTGTTTTTCTACAGGAATTTGAATTTCCGTTAGATACTTGACCGGTTCCTTCTCATTCCACGGACCTCTATGACATATCTGTCTGTTTTGACCTGTCATTTTATATTGGTTATGCTGCATCAGCCAATGTGCAAAGGTCTCATATGCTGGTCCAATATTTTCAAAGGGTCCGTATACCATAGCACAAGCCATTGTCTCCACTCTCTCTGTTTCACGAAAAGTAAAGCCTTTTTTGCTTTCACCCATATGATTCACAACAACACAAACTTCAACATCTACATCAGCATCCTTGTATTCCACATCATGATAGATTGCGAAATCGCTGCTGTTTTTCGGTATATCAATATTTTCTTCCTTTATAAAGTTGAACAATTCCTCCCACAGCATACCTTCACTAAAGTAGTTAGGAATAATTTTTCGTAGTGAAAGTACCTGATAACTAGGTATGCTTTTAAGAGAAACGTTGTAATGCATTGATATTTTTTCTTCCATAATGTCATTGATCGCAATATCAATTTTAGCAAGTCTTTCTTGTTCCCTATTTATTATTGATTCTATTTCCTGACGTTTGTTTTTAAGCTGATTTGTTATAAAAGTATTGTCCCAATTGCTTAAGGCTACTGCAATTTCTGAAACATTAAAGCCTGTATCCCGCAAAAAAATTATCTTATGTAAAGCATGTATTTGCTCAACAGAGTATAATCGATAACCGGTGAATTGATCAATTTGAGCAGGTTTTAAAAGACCTGTTTCATCATAGTATCTCAACATTCGTATAGAAACCTGCGTTAGTTTTGAAAACTCCCCTATTTTAAACACTTTAGCACAGCCCCTCTTTTTGTATTTAGACCTAAAACTGAGTTATATTTTTATTCTAACTTATTATGATTCATTGTTATATTTACGCTCATGATTGATTAACCATTTCTTTCTTTCTAAACCACCACCATAACCTCCCAGCGTACCATCTGATTGAATCACTCTATGACAAGGAACTATAATTGACAGTTGATTTGCTCCATTTGCATTTCCAATTGCACGCATTGCTGAGGGCGCTCCCATTTTGATTGCTAGCTCTTTATAGGAAGATGTTTCTCCTATATCTATTTCCATTAATAAATTCCAAACTTTTTTCTGAAAATCAGAGCCAAAAAACATAATAGGTGTTTTAAATTTTTTTAGTTTTTTTGAAAAATATTCATTTAGTTCATATTGTATCTGTTTTGATATTTGAGTTTCTCCTGGAATTATAGAAGCATTTAATCTGTTACGCAACCGCTCAATTTCTCTTTCCAGTCCACGGCGATCTACAAATTCAAGTAAATATAAAAACTCTTCATCAACAATGCTCAACATTGGTCCTAAAATTGTGTCCATCCAATTTGCATAAAGTATTTTTATCTCTTTGGATTTGATAGGTGGCCTTCCCATAATCTTAGAAAATGCGTCATAAAAACCACTAGAAGAATCATAACCTGAATCTATTTGTGTATTAATTACTTTTTCACCACTTTTTATTGCTTTCATAGCGATTCCCATTCGTCTTGCTCTTGCATATTGTACAAATGTCATTCCGTATTTCTTCTTAAACTGTCTTCTAGCTGTGGCTGCATGGATTCCAAGTTCAGCAAAGTCTGAATCATTCCATCTTTTTTCTGGATTTTCTTCAACAAGATTTACCATTTGCTGAACAATAGGTGATAACTCTTGAGGATATGACAAAGGTTTACATCTCTTACAAGGTCGAAGTCCAGATAATAAAGCTTCTTCTGCTGTTTCGTAGAAATCGCAATTTTCATATTTGGGCTTTCTTGCAGGGCAAGTCGCATGACAAAACACTCCTGTGGATTTAATTCCTGCGAAAAAAATACCATCATATTCTGAATTTCTTTCTATCAAGGCCTTATAGTATATTTTCTTTGTATTTTCATCAGTAATCATTTAAGATACCTCTTTTTCCTATGCTTTAAAAGTTCTATTTGATTATTTTCATAATAACTGTTTAAATTATTTAACACTATATCATAAAATTTTTCAATATTATTTTCATCACTTTCATTATATAAAAAGTATAGAGATGGACCAAAGCTAATTCTAGCACTTTCTACACTCCAAATATTTAATAATACTACAGGCTTATTTTTTTATGTAGGCTTCGAAATAATTTTATTTTTTCATTTATTGTCATATTATGACCCCTTTCATAGTTGATAAAATTATTATAAAGTTATCCATAATTTTATGCATACGAAAAATGAACATCTATTTTTTAATTAATGTTGCTAATATAATACTGTAGACACAAGAAGCCAAACAGCATAAAAAATGGAATACACCAAATAAGGCATATCCCATTTATACTCATAGAATATTAAGATACAACTTTAGTCCTTATCCTCAATAACGGCAATTCCGTCTATTTCAAGAAGGCAAGCTGGACGCGCAAATTCCGAGACAAATAGAACGGTGACTAAAGGTGGATTCTCTAATAAACCAGCCACTTCTTGGAATGCTTTGTAACCAATTCGCGGATCGCATCCACTGAGTAAATAGATATTAAGTTTAACCAGATTGGCAAAACTTGCATTTTCAGAAGCTAAAATAGTCGCGATATTATTAAGCGCTTGCTTTGTCTGCAATTCCAAATCACCGGCTCCAATCAGCTCACCTTTTGAATTAGTAGCATTTTGTCCGCCTATATAAATTGTTTTTGCCTTTCCGCTTACGGTAATCGCTTGACTAAATGCTTTTGATACGAATAACCCCTCCGGGTTTTTATGCTCAATTTTAAATTCACTCATAATTTTTGCTCCCTTCAATCAAATCTATCCTTTTATTTTTATGTGCTTTTAAAGCTATCCGCCCATTCTCTTACTCTACAGGTGCTTTCTTCTTCTGATAAATCCTCAATCCTGGTCATAATGGACCATCTTACCCCAAAAGGATCCAAAATGCTCCCGAATCGATCACCTGAAACAAAGTTAACAATCTTTTCCCTGACTTTTGCTCCCCTTGCCACTGCATTTTCAAACACCTGATCAACATCTGCAACGTAAATTGCCAAAGAATAACATGCATTATCCTCAGTTGGCGGCAAGACCAATTTGTATGACGGATTCTCTGCTCCCAGCTGCAAAAATCCATTGCCAAAATCTAATTCCGCATGAACAACTATCTTATTACCATTTCCATCAAAAAATTCAGTAATATCCTTAACCCTTGCATTAAAAACTGTCTTATAGAACTCTATTGCTTCAGAAGGATTCTTCACTACTATAAATGGTGTTATAGCTGTAAAGCCGTTGGGTATTCCATTCTTTGTATATTTACCTGTTACTCCTGTATATTTTTTGCAATCAGCCATTTTGGTACCTCCTTTAAATTATGCCAAAATATTATTAAGCATGTGTTCATTGGATCGAATTCATCAAGCGTAATCAATCATTTATTTGGATCAATGCTTTTCATTATTATAAAACAGCTTTACTGACAACTGCTGTCAGTAAAGCTGTTAAATCTGATAATATTCCATTAGCTCCGATGCAATAGCAACAAGTTTTTTCTTCAAACTCTGCGGTTCGATTACTTGAATGGCCTTTCCATAAGATAGAAGAAAATAAGGTACATATGCATGAATTGCTCTTTCGTCAAGTAAAAAAACTGCTTGATTTGACGTCCTCTCTTTCAGATGATGACCTAAAAACCAATGAATGCACAAATCGTCCAAAGCTTCTGATCTGCCACTGATAATTAATGAAATCACTCCATCCTTACCTGTTGGATCAGGTAAAAGATTCTGCAAAAAAATTTCCTGGCAGAAAAGGCTTCAGGTCTTTTAAATATCATTTGTGTCCCTTTTATCTGTAAAATCCGTTCAGCCCGAAAGCTTCTGATTTGATTCCTAAGATGGCAAAATCCTACAGTATACCATTTATTGTTCCAATAAAGTAGTCCATAAGGATCAATCACTCTTAGCCGGGGTTGTTCTTCATGGCTTGTGCGGTATTCAATTTCTACAGAATATTCGTTTGCTACAGCCCGCTCCAGTTCTTCCAATGTCGTCTTAACAGAAGGGGCAATATTACGGTTTATCACTTCGAAACCAGTTAAATGGCGATTGAGAATACTTTCTTGTTCCCGGTTTGAATACATTTTTAATTTTTGAGTTGCATTACTTAATGACTCACTAAAAGGGTATCCTGCTTCTTTGGCAAATACAGCGGCATGAAGAAGCGCTTTTTGTTCTTCAACATCAAAAAACAAAGGTGCTTGGATAAAATTGTTCAGCAATCTATATCCACCGTTCTGTCCTGCATCTGATAAAATCGGTACTCCGCTTGCACAGAGCGAATCAATATAACGGTAAACGGTTCGTATATTTATCTCTAATTTTTCCGCAATTTGCTTAGCAGTTATTTTTGCTCCTGAATTCAACATCCAAAGAATTGCCAGCATATTATCATTTTTTGCCATAGGACGCCCTCCTCTCCTACTTTTCTTCCAATGCAACTACTCTGTGATCTTCAGTCAGCAATTTCATCTGACTGAGATAACAAATTTTATTCCTCCGACATTTCGGTATAATTCAATTTTTTATATGTTTCTCTAATATATACTCTAGTAGCTAAAATTAATTATGTCAAATGGAATGTTAATAAAAAGTTTTCATAACTTGTTTATTCAAAAACTAATTAAATTTTATTTCATATAAACATGAATAGAGTGCAATCCCTTGTTCAAGAAATGCACTCTATTCATATTCTTCATATTCATTTATTCAACGGTATAAGGAATAATTTTCTTAACAGTGATAGATATCAGATAACCTTAGAAATCTACTTTATCCGGATGAAGCCCTGAACTTCCACAATCGGTTAGTCTGTCAATCTTCTCAACATCTTGTGCACTGATTTCAAAGTCAAATACCTCAAGATTATTTTTAATTCTCTCCGGTGTAACAGACTTTGGCAATGGAACAATTCCCTTTTGAATAATCCAGCGCAGACTAAGCTGAGCTACGGATTTTTTGTATTGATCCGCAATTTCCTTTAATACCGGATGCTTCAAAATCTGTCCGTTTGAAAATGGAGCCCATGCCTCCACCAAAATATTGCGTTGCTTACAAAACGCTACAGTTTCCTCCTGTAACATGCCAGGATGGAATTCAATTTGATTCACCATCGGTTGAATCTTAGCGGTTGTGAGCAATGGCTCTAAATGGTGCGGAAGAAAATTACTAACTCCGATTGCTTTGATTTTACCTTGGTTATAAAGTTCCTCGAATGCTCTCCAGCTCTCGCTGTTTGCTTCCTGCCAGTTATTCTTGGATGCTTTTGCAATAGGCCAGTGGATAAGGTATAAATCCAGATAATCAAGCTGTAAATCCTCTAAAGTTCGATTAAAAGCAGCTAATGTCTTTTCATATCCTTTGTCATCATTCCACAGCTTACTTGTTACAAATAATTCTTCACGTGCCACACCGGATTTGCGTATAGCTTCACCAACACTTTTTTCATTTCCATAAGCGGCAGCGCAGTCAATATGCCTATATCCTGCCTTGATTGCATTTAATACAGACTGCTCTGTTTCCTCTCCACTAGGCGTGCGGAATGTACCGAATCCTATATTAGGAATCTTATAGTTGTTGCTTAATGTGTAAAAATTTTTTTTCATAATTATTTTCCTTTCTGAAATAACTTCTCTTTGACAATGTCATCTTTGAAAGCATAGTGATTTTCCTCGGAAGTACAACAGTATCCACAGCGAATGCACCCATGAATATTTAGCTGACCAATTTGAATGATTTCAACTTCTATACCCTGCTGTTCCAGCTCATCTGCCATAACCTTGAGTGCCTGACTTGTATTACCCTTTTCTCCTATAAGGCAAGTATAGACCCTACACTTAACTGTAAGTCAATAGTATCTGCAAAAATTTTTTTCATATTCATAAATTCATACTCCTTTCCCTCCGATACAGCAAGTATAACCTTACACTTAACAATTTGCATAATCATCCTTGACTTAGAGTTAAGTGTAAGTTATATAATATATAAAAAACTATTTGAGGTGATAAACGTGAACTATACCATAGCACAAGCCGCTAAAAAAATGAATTTAACAATATATACATTAAGATACTATGACCGTGAGGGACTGCTCTCTAATGTTAAAAGGGATAAATCAGGCAACCGTATTTTTACAAGAGATGATATGGAAATGCTCTCACTTATATGCTGTCTTAAGAATACTGGAATGCCTATTAAGAAAATAAAGCAATTCACAGACTGGCAGAATGAAGGTAATCTTACCCTTCATGCCCGTAACGATATGTTAGTAAAACATAAAGAAGATGTTTTAAAGCAAATCGAAGATTTAAAAAAACATCTTCGTTTGATTGACCGAAAGCTCGATTATTACCATGATGCCTGCCAGGCCTATGATACGGACTCACCAATTCCAACCTGTTGCGAATATACGGATGATGATTCAGAATTTTAGGTTTAACTTTAACAGATATGACTGCACATTATTGCCAGGACATCAATCCGGTGGCGATTTATTGATGCCTTTGCCGAGGTATGTGAGGTTGCCATTGCTGCCATCGGCCATATCGTGGATTAGAATCTCGTACATGGTGATCATCCTCTCCTGTTTGGTTATAGTGGAAATAAAAAAACGCCTTGATGTTCGGAGTGAGCATCAAGGCGTAGATTTTTTTATTTATTAAAGAAAGTAATATTTCCTTCGGTGCCTTTTTTTAGGTGAGCATCTAGGTATTCGGCCTTAATCGAGTTTAAACCGTTTTTTAAAACAGTAAGCATTTCCTCTTTCTTTTCTGGTAGCATTCCATAAACCGGAATTATATTAGATACATGACGGCCATAGAAATAGGTATCATTTAATTCAAGTCCACTTAGCATCAGAATTTCTTCTTCGATATTTTGGCGCAAGGTATTTTCTTTAAAAATACCATTTTTTAATTCTTCTTCAAGAGGACTGCCACCATCAATGTGTAAAGTAGCGATAAATATGAGATAAGGCTTAATTTCATTTAGAAATTTGCTATTTGCTATTGCATTGTCATAACTTTTTTCGCTTCCGGCTGCTCCGATTATAATATTAACACTAAAGTCTATGCCCGCATTTGTTAAGCGATTTAATTGTACTTTTGCTTCATCAGTAGTAAAGCCCTTATTGAAATGCTCAACTACTTCTGGCATAGCAGATTCTAGACCGATATTAAGCTCATTAATCTTTAAAGCTCTTAATTCCTTTAGTTCTTCATCGGTTTTATTGATTATGTTTTTTATTGAAGCATACATAGATATCGTTTCAACTTCAGGTAAGATTTCATTGATTTTAATTGCTATTAATTTTAATTTATTTGCACTCAGGACGAAAGGATCAGCATTAACTAAAAATATACGACTTACTTTACGATAAGCTTTTCTTGCTTCTAACAGATCTTTTTCGATTTGTTCCATTGATTCAGTCTGAAAAGGAACATCCTTATACATTGTACAAAAGCTACATTGATTATGGCTACATCCTACTGTAACTTGTAATAATAATGAATTTGCTTCAAATGGTGGACGATAAACAGGGTTAGTATATTTCATTTTCATCTCTCCTCATAATTGATAATACGCTGCTATATAGTCATAAAAGTACAAACTTTATGGCTTTGCTCCGTAAAGGAAATTCAATTGCCTTAATGGAGTTTGCAGCCACTAATTATTTTGTTATACACTAAGTTTAGACCCTACACCTAACTGAAGGTCAATAGTAAAAATAGCAAAACATATTAAATTTTCATTAACTTCTTATCTACAATTGTTTTTTATAAAAGTAATGACATCAGGACTTATTCATCCTGATGCCTTTGGATTTTCATCTGTGCAATTTAAATTTTTAGGGTGTCATCTTCAAAAATATCGAATGTCATCTGTAAAAACCCCTAAAAAATAGGGCCAAAAAATGCGTTTTTTGACCCCGTTTTTTACTCATTTTTTGCCCAAAAGTCACAACATCTTGTGATTAGACCGTCCTATTTTTCCTTTTAACCACAATACGTCATCATTATTATACTCTCAACGTGTGTCGGAACTACTATGGGGATGCAAAGATTGAACCTCATTTTGTTCCTGCTTCTCTGTAAAAATTCACTCATGGTTATCAGCTCTGCGTCTTAGCGTATGGCTCTATTATTTTTTTCGTAAAACGATGGCGATAAAGTTTAGATATTCTCCACCGCCTGCTTCCATTGCCTTACGGTCACTGACAGCGTACTCATTCTCCTGTTTCAGCCAATCCGCCCAAACTTCGGCATTACTTTCCATCTCGGATACGGAAATGACTTCAGCATCTCGGCTTTGGCTTACCATTTCTGTCCAGTAAGTGACATCATGCATATAGTTAAGCTGTTCTGACGTCCATGAGAGAAGCAATTCTTTCGGCAAGTCATTGTGGCAATCCTTTTTCATGCCGGGAACAGTGATATAAATATACCCGCCACTTTTGACAAAAGGTAATAGCTTTGTATCTAAATATTCCGGGTCGCGTCCGAAATAGTTATAGGAATCTGTGCTGACCACTCCGTCGAAAAACTCTTTATCGAAAGGTAAGTCAGTAGCATCAGCCTTGACCGGGATAATCTGTTCTTGAGTTAACCCCATTTCATCAAAAAACTTACGGTTTTCATCCGGGTCGCTCCACAAATCAGCAGCGTAGACGGTGAACCCATATTCCTTTGCAAGCACAATGCTTGTAAGTCCTTGACCGCTTCCCAAGTCGCAGATGCGACCTCTGGAAGGAATTTTATTGTCTATCAGCAGTTCTTCCTGCAATTTAATGGGATTAGGCCCCATGATTTTTGCCTGTAATACGGGTGAGTTGTATTTTTTACTTATAATATACTCCATTGTGATTACTCCTTATTTTTTACGATTTGATTTGTTGATTTTTGCAATATTCTTAAACTTTTGATTCTTTGCCGCAAGGTAGCTTTGAGCATCGTCGGCATAGGCATTTTCGGCTTTTAGTTTTTGATACGACTGCCATCGCTCTGCTGATAGGACACCACTTTCAAGGGCTGCAAGGACTGCGCAATCCGGTTCGGACGTATGACTGCAATTCTTAAAGCGGCATTTAGCAGATAATTCTCCTACATCAGAAAAAGTTTTATCAAAACCTTCATCTATGTCCCACATACCAAGCTCACGCATACCAGGCGTGTCGATTACCAAACCGCCGTTTGGCAATAAAAACAGTTCGCGTTTTGTGGTGGTATGCCGACCTTTGTCATCATTTCGCAAGCCGTTTGTATTAATTCGGTTTTCTCCAATCAGACAATTGATAAGCGTAGATTTTCCTACACCAGACGAACCAATCAGTGCAACGGTCTGCCCCTCTTTGATATAGTGCAAAATCTGTTCGTAGCCGTCTTGCTCTATCGAAGAAGTTACAAGAATGTCAGTACCCATAGCAACAGCTTCTACAGCCGATATCCTTTCGACAATATTCCCACATAAATCTGCCTTTGTCAGTACTACCACTGGCATAGCTCCACTTTCCCAACAGATAGACAAGTAACGTTCCAAGCGTCGCAGGTTAAAATCATTATTAAGAGACATGCAGAGAAATGCCGTATCTATATTAGCGGCAACGACCTGTTCCTTATATACAGTTCCGGCTGCTTTACGAATGAACACGCTTCTTCTTGGCAGCACATGATGAATGATAGCGTGACCTTTACTTTCATGGTCGTTTAGCATTACAAAATCACCAACAGCAGGGAAGTCTGAAACAGTCCTAGCTTCATAGCAGAATTTGCCAGATGTTTCCGCAAGCTGCTCTCCACTTTTACTTATCACACGATAAAACCCTTTTTCCTGTGACAATATTCGTCCAACAGTAAGTTCGGGACATTCTGTTATCAACGCTGCAAAATGGTCGAAAAAACCAAATGCAGTCATGTTAATTTGATTCATTTCCGGTTCTCCTTTATTTCTATAAGTTAAGCTGCTTACTAACTATAATTTTCAAATTTCTTACATTGAATTCACTCCTTTTGTGATCGTTCAGCAGCATTTTTCTTTACAAATCGTTCGATGTGCGCTGTTAAAAGATTGGAAATTTTCTTTCTATTGGACGACGCATCTGACATGTTTATTAACAGATAAAGCGGTGCATAGAACTCAAGTGCAAGTTGCTTCGGATTGCTTTCGTTCCAGATACCTTGTTCTATCATTTCGCGGAATAAATCCTCCATGTAGCTGACGGGGCCGCCTACTAGACACTTTTGATACAGGTCAGCCATTTCAGGATTTCTGTATTGCTCTAATGTCAGCATTTTGCGGAAATTACAAGCAAATTCATCCTCCGTCCAAAAATTGAATTGTGCCTCAACGAAAACTTTGATTTTATCCATAGAAGTATTACGATACGACAGCGGCATTTTTTCAAATGTCTCTTCTGGAACCTCATATTTTTTTGCACGCTCATAATCCATTTGATACATACGCTCCACAATACTATCAAATATATCCCGCTTATTCTTATAGTGCTTATATAAAGCACCTTTTGTCATGCCAAGATTTCCGGCTATGGCACTAACAGAAACTGCTTCATAGCCGTCTCGCGCAAACAAACGGAGTGCAGTTAATAAAATATTTTCTTTTGTATCAGTCATCCAAATATCCTCCCTATAAAGTGAACGGTCGTTTACTGATATTATAGTAAACGGTCGTTTACTTGTCAAGAGTTTCAAACAAAAGAGAAAGGTGCCGAGAACGATATGATTTATTTACATCATATATATGAACTATGTACTCATATGACAAGAAAAAGATGAACAGTAAAATGTAATAGGGTGAAATAATTATAAGAAAAAAAGGAGTACTATTTCACAGTACCCCTTAAAATCTCATTTTCTATTTTCTTGCGTCTCCACACTCTATATCAACCACCACAGAAACCTTGATATAATTTTTAATCACTTTATTTCCTGATTTTTTCTCCCTCTCCCGTAAAGACGATATGCTCGAAAAAGTGCTTAAAACAAAGGATTTCTACATATCTGCCCGTTGTATCAACACAATACTCTCCACATGTCCTGTAGCAGGAAACATGTCTAAAAAATACTATAAATATTCCTTATATTTTTCTTTCTGAAAATTTTCTCTGTATATTTCTAAAATTTGAATTAAATTCTTTCTTGCATCCTTTAATTCATAACTATTGTTAAGATTCAACTTTAAAAGATAAAAATATGATTTTATTAAATGCTTTATTTAGATACATCTTATGTTAGGGTTTAACTCAATTCTACTTAGCATTTGGCCTTTTACCCCCTGAAATCAAATCATTAATTCTTTCAATCAACTGGGGAAGTTCTTTCATTGTCTTTATGGTGAAATCCGCACCAATATCTAAAAAACTTTTCTGGGTATTTTCAATAGCCTCATTTTTTTCCATCTCTGAAAGATTAGCAAAATCCTCATAACTCAGTCCCATTTGTGAACTTCCAATCACTACTCCTACAGACCATACTCCAGCATTTATTCCTTCTTTTATATCCGCTGCTGTATCTCCAACTTTTACCACCTTCCAAGGAGCTGAAAGTTTTAAAGCTTCTATGTTTCTAAATATCATATATGGATAGGGCCTACCATAAGAATTAGTAGAATCCGGAGTTATCCAAAAATCTGGTTCATATCCCTTTTCTTTTGCCCCTTTTACCACTATATCCATCATACAATCTGTGTAGCCTGTTGTAGAACCAATTTTTAATCCCTTTTCTTTCAACTCTCTAACTGTATTTATAACTTCTGGCAGTGGTTCTGTATATTTTGAAAGAGAAGACAGCAGCAACGGCTCAAAACTTGAATATAATAGATCTACATCTTTTTCATCAAAAGCTCTGTCATATTTCTCCGCCCACAGAGTTTTAATTCTTGGCATTTGAAGCATTGCTTTTATATGATCTCTTTTAAGCATTCCCATAGGGGCTCTTGCTTCCTCCATAGTAACTTCTATACCTGCAGCTCTAAATATTTCAATAAACACATTTACCGGTGCAAAACATCCAAAATCAATAGCAGTTCCTGCCCAATCAAGTATTACTCCTTCTATTTTATTCATTTTTATCTCCTTCCATATATTCCTTAATTATAGTAAATAGCTTTTTTATATCTTCTTTATATATCTCTCCAATATTACCAATTCTAAAGGTATCTACATCTGTTAATTTACCTGGATATATTACAAAGCCTCTTTCCTTAACATATCTATAAAAGCTGTCAAAATTGAACTCACTGTTTGGGAAAAGGAAAGTTGTTATAATAGGAGATTGAATTCTTTCTTCTATATATGAACTAATACCAACCTCTTTTAGACTCTTTCTAAGAAGAGAATTATTTTCTTTATAACGAATATATCTAGCTTCAACTCCACCCTCTTCTAGCAATTCATCAATTGCCTTTGAAAAAGCTGCCACCACATGAGTTGGCGAAGTATATCTCCACTTTCCCTCTTTGTCCATACCTTTCCATTGATCATATAAGTCTAAACATAAGCTTCTAGAGTTCCCTTTGCATTTTGAAAGTTTTTCAATATTAGCAATTACGAAACTGAAACCTGGAACTCCTTGAATACACTTATTAGCACTACTTATTAAATAATCTATTCCTAAATCTTGAACCTTTATTGGCATGCCACCAAAGCTACTCATGGCATCAATTATTAAGGTTTTGCCATATTCCTTAGCTACCTTAGATACTTCTTCAATTGGATTCAATATGCCGGTAGTAGTTTCGCAATGAACCATAGCTATATGTGTTATATCCTTGTCCCTTTTAAGAATATTCCTTATCTCTTTTACTTCTGGTAAACTATTATACTCTACACTATAGGTATCATAATTAATGCCTATGTATTTAGCCATAGTTACTATTCTCTCTCCATAAGCCCCATTAGTAATTATTAGACATTTATCTTCTTTACCAATAGCCGTAGTTATTACAGACTCCACTCCAAAGCTTCCACTGCCCTGCATTAACACTGTAGTATATAATTCTGGTGATGCTCCTGCTAGCTGTAGAAGCTCCGTTCTAATCTTTTGTGTTATTCTTTTATAATCGTCATCCCAAGTACAACGATCAGACAACATTTCCTCCTTTACTGTGCTTGTAGTTGTCAAAGGTCCTGGCGTTAAAAGCTTATAGTTATTCATAAATTTATTCCTCTCTTTTATTATTACTTAATCAAGTTATTTACTTTGCAGACTTGAAAAACTCTTGATGCTTTTGAAGAAGCTCTACTGTTAAAGGTTGGTTGAATTTTTTAACATTTGTAGGCTTGTTTACTTCTGTTACTGTTTCTCCTTCATATAGTGGTACTGGGTATGTCTTAATAAGTTCTGGTCTTGCTTTAGTTGCTATAACCTTTGCCATTTCCATAACAAGCTTTGTTGTAGCTGTATCTTTCTTTTTTACAACTGCCACAGACTCTGTAAGTGAATAATTACCTTCTAATGGATCAACATAATCTATTGGTTTTCCTGCCATTTTATCCGCTACTGCTTGGTGACGAAGTCCAAAACCTACTGCTACTTCTCCAGCTCTTACTTTCTTTAATGGACCTGAACCTGAAGTTTCAATATGTGGACCACAATTTTGAATAAGTTTATGTAATACAGCCTTGCCTTCCTCTTCTCCATATTGGCTTATAACTGATTGAATCAGAAGCCATGCAGTTGAAGAATTCATTATATTAGGAATTGAAACTAAACCCTTATATTCATCTTTAGTTAAGTCCTTTACAGACTTTGGCATAGGCAACCCCTTTTCCTTTAAAACCTTTGTATTTACAAATATTGCACCTGTATTTGCTAGTATTGGAGTGTAGTAAGGTGGATATTTTTCTAAAGCCTTAGTTTCAAAATTTAAGTTTTCAAACATATTATATTTTTGCTGAGCGCTGTCTATAAAATAAGAACTCATAGTTATTAAATTTGCCTCAATTTTGTCACCTTCAGCCATAAGCTTTCCGCCAAGCTCAGAAGTTCCTAAGGATTGTACTACATACTTTCCATCATAACCTGCACTATTAAGGCTATCTTTCATAGCTTTTACAGCCTCATCGTCTGCATTTGTATAGATAACAACCTTCTGAGCAGATTTATTGCCGCATCCTACTAAGCCAAGCAACATAGAAAATGCCATGAAACAAACTGCAATGGTTTTAAATACTTTTTTCATAAAAAATTTCTCTCCCTTTTTATAAAATATTTATTTTATCTTCCACATTTATTGGTGGATCGATAATTTTTTATTTGCAAAATCACAACAAATTTTCATAATGATATTTGTTATGAAGATAAGTATTGATAGAACAAATATTTCATTAAAATCTCCATAGTGCTGAAGTTCCTTTATCTTACTAGTTACAACAGAAGTCCTAGCAGTAACGAGAAATATAATTGCACTAATTGTAACCATAGAATTTATAAAATAATAACTAAACATTTCCACTATGGTGGATATTGAACTTGGAACAATTACCCTAACTACTGTCTTAATCCATGTATCTCCTAAAAGTTCTCCTGTGGTTTCCCATGCAGGATTCATTTTTGAAAAAGAATTTTTAGCCATAATATATGGTGTAGTAAAAAAATGTACTATATTACAAACTACTATTATAGTAAAAGTTCCCTTTAAATCACTTTCATTAAAGAGCATTAAGTAAGATAGTCCTAGCACCATTCCTGGAACAGTATTGGTTATCATAGAAAAAATATCTATACTTACCTTTGCTTTTTTATTAATTTTTGTTCTAACATTTATTATTGCTGCTCCATAAGAAATCAAAGTACCAATTAATGATGAAATAACTGCCACCATTAAAGAGTTTTCATATACATCTAAAATACTTCCTGAAAGTAAGGTATCTCTAAAAAATTGTGTGGTAAATGACATATCATAAGGAAAGTTTTTTACAAAAGGTGATATAAACATTATTAAAAATATTGATATAATCCCTATTACAATTGAAATTGAAATGCCCCCAAGGCATATATCGCGAAATGGATTTTTGATTAGTTCTGTTTTGGTGGATTTATCATAGTGAAAATTAAATCTTTCAAGGTAGTTTAAAAATAAAACTCCAAATATTGCAGGGGTAAGCATAAGTATAGCTATTACTGAACCGCTATTAAAATTTGGAATAGATCCTAGCATAACTTCATAAAGATAGGTTGCAACTACACTATAGGTTCCTCCTACAGATGCGGGTATACCAAAATCTGTGAAGCTTAGAATAAAGGATAGGACAAAGGCTCCTCCTAAAGTACCTACTAAAGGCCTTAATATGGTATTAATAAGGCTCCTAATAGCTCCATCTCCCATGAGCTTCGAAACAATAATAAATTTTTTATCTATGTATTCAAAGGAGTTATTTATAATAAGAAAGGCAGGAGGTAAAGTATAAATTACATATCCTATTATCAAACCATTGAATCCATAAATTTGAACTATTTCTCTGCCAAAAAACTTAGTCAATAAGCCCTGCTTGCCAAAGGAATATATAATTGCAAAACCATAGGTTATTGTAGGTAAAAGCATAGGAATCGAAATTCCAACTTTTATTATGTCTTTTATAGCTTTAAATATTTTCGTACAATTTAGCACATAGGCTAAAATAAAGGCCATAATTGTAGTTATAATGGCAGTGCTGCCTGAAACCTTTATACTATTTACTATGGAAGTTAAAATATCTCTATCACAAATTACTAAAATATAATTCTTTAATCCAATTCCTTCTCCACTTTTAAAAGAATTAAGGAATAATATAGAAAGTGGAGCAAGGAGAAAGGTTATAAAAAATAATGCAATTGTTATATATATAATTTTTATTTCTAATTTTTTATCATACATAGCACTCTCCAAATAAGTTATAAATATTATCTCTTTTTATCTTTAACTGACGTAATATAAACTCTTCTACAAAATTGTTTTTAGGCTTATTTATTACTTCTTTAGGTGTACCAAACTGCGAAATATTGCCTTTATCAATAATCAATACCTTATCTGACATAGTTAAGGCTTCCTCTGGATCGTGAGTTACTATAATAGTTGTAAGGTTGTACTCTCTCGTAATAGCTTTAATTCTATCTTTGATTGTTTCCTTTATAACTCCATCAAGAGCACTTAAAGGTTCATCTAAAAGAAGTATTTTAGGTTTTGTAGCCAAAGTACGTGCTAGAGCAACTCTCTGCTTTTGTCCACCGGATAACTGATATATTTTTTTTGATAAATGAGGTCTTAATTCTAAAAAATCTATTAATGTCTCCAGTTCTACTGTGCTTACTAAATCTGGTTTATTTTTTAGTCCATATACTATATTTTTGTAAGCATTAAGATTAGGAAAAAGTGCATAGTCTTGAAAAACTATATTAAAGCCTCGATCCTTCATTGACACATTGCTTATATCCACGCCCTCAAAAATAATTGAGCCACTATCCATTGGAATTAAACCAAGTATTATATTAAGAAGTGTAGTTTTCCCACTTCCACTTGGACCTAGCATAGAAACAATTTCACCCCTTTGTATTTGTAGATTTATTCCATCTAGTACTGCTTTTCCATCAAACTGCTTTTTTATATTTATTAATTCCAGCAAAATTATTCACCTCCGATAAAATTTAAAAGCCTTTCTTTAATGCACCTTAAGTATACACTCCCTTATGTTAAACTGTATTATAAAAAGGTTAAGTCTGTGTAAATTATTAATATATGTTTACAATATTATGATAATATTATGACAAACTTCTTTATAAAACCTTACCAATTCCTTGTATATTCTTTAATATTTCCTTGAATTTTGTCATGTTTTATGATAAATTCTTTATGTATTAATCTAAAAAATATTAATTTTGATAGGGTGATTTGATGCTTCCAAGCGAAAGACAAAAAAGATTTTTAGACTTGTTATCAACAAAAGATGTAGTTACTATTACTGAATTTGTAGAGAAATTTAACGTGTCTGTGGAAACTGTAAGAAGAGATTTAGCCATTTTAGAAAATCAGAATAAAATACAAAAGGTTTATGGAGGGGCAAAGATTAAAAACTTAACCCTTAGTGAACCTACCATGGAAACTAGAATGACCAGCAAACTATTACAAAAGGAATCTATCGGTAAAAAATGCAGTGAATTCATAGAAGATGGAGATTTTATTTTTATTGATAGTGGCTCTACTACCTATCACATTGCAAAACATATTACAAATAAAAAAAATCTAACAATTATTACCAACTCTATTCCGGTGGTAAATGAATTAATGAATAGTGATTTCGAAATTATTATAATAGGTGGAAAAATAAGACATACTGAACGTTCTATAGTTACCTATGATTATATATTCAACTTTGCACAGTTGAATATATTAAAGAGTTTCATTGGTGCTGGAGGCATCACTATAGAAAATGGAGTTTCTGATTTCAATATGGAAGAAGCTGTTACTCGGAAAGCTATTGTTGAAAGATCAAAAGAAGTATTTGTAGCTGCTGATAGCAGCAAGTTTGGGAGAAATGTATCAATAAATATAGTCCCTCTTAACAAAATTGACTATATTATTACGGACTCTTATTTAGACAAGAGTATGTTAAATAGTTTTAAAAAAATAAAAACTAAGATTATATTAGCTGAAGATTAAGTCTTCAGCTAATTATTTTATTGTTGGTTTATAAAAAAGATTGATCAAAATATTAGCTATAAATGGCTTAACTTGGAGAAAGCAAATATATGTTTTTATAAAAAAGTTTGATCTTTTTTAACGGTATAATACTGGGTTCAGATCATTTTAGATAAAAATTAAAGTAAAAACCATCTTATTTTGATCAAACTTTATAAAAAATCAAACTTTTTTATAAAATTTCAAACTTTGTTTTAATATTTCAATCTTTATTTTAAAGCTGCAACTTTTTTTCATAGTTTGCTTTTTTGTGCTCAATAAGAGCCAACTGTGCTTCAATCTCACGTTTTTTTTCTAAGAGTATTTCTTCTTGGTTTAAGACAATGGAGTACTTCTCCTTCAGTTCAATTTTATCTTCATTTGAGAGACCGATATAATGGCGAATCATGTCAATTCCCATTCCTGTGCTTCTCATACATTGGATCATTCGCAATCTCATGATTTGATCATCAGAAAACAGGCGGATGTTATTCCTATCCCGCGCTATATCTTGAAGCAAACCGATATCTTCGTAATAACGGATTGTTGGTTTGGGTAGGTTAGTTATTTTTGATACTTCCTTAATTGTGTATTTCGGTTCGGTTCCATAAATAAATTCTTCCATACTTCTCTCCTATAACCTCTTGATTCAAGTTACTTGAATGTATAAAGCTATTATAGCACATCAGTGGAAGAATAACACATCATGGTTAGTAGAGTTGAATGGGTAGGTTCTATAAAAAATTTTATTTAGAAAACTTATTTTCATTTTACAAACTTATTTTCAATAACGCTTGACTTCAAGTTACTTGAATAGGGTAAAGTGATTTATGAAGCAAAGAATTATAAATATCGCATTGGAGGTAAATCGATGAACAGGAACGAAAAAATGAAACTTATTGACAAGGTATACATCAATGGAGAATTTGTAAAGCCTGATGGAACAGAGAGAATGGATATTATCAATCCATCAACAGAAGAACTAATTGGACAGGTGGTATTGGGAAATGAAATAGATACCAGAAAAGCGATTGCAGCCGCGAAAGAAGCATTTAAGACCTTCTCAAAGACTTCAATTGGACAACGGGGTCAAATGCTAAAAAGGATACATGATGCAATCCTATCAAGGGCTGCTGATTTAAACCAGGCATGTATGGAGGAATATGGTGCTACAGCCAAGGCTTCAGACTTTAGAACTCAGATCTCAGCTGATAGTTTCCTTTTAGCAAAAGAAGCAATGGAGGCTTTTGAATTTACTAAGTATATTGGGAAAGCAAAGGTTGTTCTTGAACCTTTGGGTGTCATTGCTGCGATTACGCCCTGGAACGCAAACAATTCTCAGATAGCTATAAAAGTTGCTGCAGCCATATCGGCAGGCTGCACGATAGTTGTGAAGGCCAGTGAATTCTCATCCATTCAGACTCAAATATTGGCTGAATGCTTCCATGATGCCGGACTGCCTGCCGGCGTAGTTAATATTGTATATGGGTTGGGAACTTCAGTTGGCGCTGAATTATCCCGTAATCCGGATATTGCAATGATCTCGTTTACAGGCTCTGTAAATACCGCAAAGGCTATACAGCATAGTGCTGTTGATACAATGAAAAGAGTAGTTCTGGAATTGGGAGGCAAATCAGCAAATATCATTCTCGATGATGCTGACTTAACAAAAGCGATTCCTCGTGCAGTTACGAGTTGTTTTGGAAATCATGGGCAAATGTGTATTGCCGGCAGCAGGTTGCTGATACCAGAGCATAGGCTTGATGAAGTGAAAGAACTCATTAAAGTGGCTGTCGAGAATACTAAGGTAGGCTATCCATGGGAAAAGGACACCTTCATTGGTCCAATGATGAATGAAAATCAATACAGACGAGTTCAGCGATATATCAAAATTGGTATAGAGGAAGGTGCTGATTTAGTAATTGGTGGGGAAGGACACCCAAAAGGTTTAGAGAAAGGTTATTTTGTAAAACCAACAGTTTTTGCAAATGTAACCAGAGATATGACGATTGCTAGAGAAGAAATATTTGGACCCGTGCTATCTATTTTAACGTATAGAACAGAGGAAGAAGCGATAGAAATTGCAAACGATACAGAGTATGGCTTAGGGGCATATATAAGTTCCTCTAACATAGAAAAAGCGAACCAAATTGCTTCTCAGCTTGTTGCTGGAACAGTTTTCATTAATGATGTTATTCTCGAAATGAAAGCCCCCTATGGTGGCTTTAAGCAATCTGGAATCGGCCGAGAGGGTGGCATATATGGCCTCGAAGAATATCTTGAGCCTAAAACCATAATGATTTCTGATTAAGCATTACGTAACTACACTCTGGAAATTGTTTCTCTATTATAGAAGGGATAGATATAATCCATCACATAATAAAATCCAGGGGCAAATCCACCTAAAGGTGGAGACGCAAAGCCATAGGGTCTAAGGCACTTTTGTGCTATGATAGCCTGGCTGCCGGAAATCATGAAAAGGTAGCATCATTTACAGATGTGAGTATTTATGAAAACCATACACAGACCTATCCGCAAGAGGGTATTGAAAATAATACGGAACAGTCATCAATTATCAACAGGTTTCCAGCCCTGGTGACCGAGTTTAATGATGATAAGCTGACAGGGAGATTTGCGTGGATTGAATCAATTGTTGATCCAGTATTGGTCGCTAAACTAAAAAAGCTCTCACAAGATGACTTGGAGCTCCTGACTTTTATGGTAATTGAGGGACACAGTCAGGAAGATTGTAGAATAAAAAAAACTGCACACTCTCACCTTAGATGAGAATGTGCAGTTTCTTACATTCCTATATTTATTTAATACTTTTCACACTACATTCTCAAAACGTAGTATATTCCTAATAAATATTTTCGATTCAACTTTTTTATAAATAATTAAACTTTTTTCAAAACGGTTAAACTTTTTTATAAAGCTACATTTATCTTTGAAGAATATAACTCTCTCAAATGTAAATTATAGAACAATATCCTGGAAATCTTCATTTATAGAAATTGGCTTTTTTAACCTGCATCAGCCTTAAGCGAGCTGAAGTCCAAATTCTTAAGGTGTTCACGTTGGATAAATACCATCAATTTATCACCGTCATGCCAACACCATTCAAGGTTGTCGTCTGAACTAATTGTCAACAGTGAAATCCATTCTGTTCCAGGTGTTGGATCATAAGCTAGTGTACAATGTGATGGGTACCCTAGAAGGTAGTCAGAACTTTTATGTAAAGATTCGCGTATTTCGCTGTAAATGTCATTTTCTTCTTCATCGAAAGGCCAGTTCTTCACTTGGTATTCATCATACGGAATGTCAATCGTTGGGGAAAACTCAATAACAGTTGCCTTACCAACAATAGAATTAGGTGGCACAATAGTCTCTAGATTTGTAGTCTCTGGAGTAAATATTGCGTGAATATATCCTTCATCCCAAGTTTCCAAATAACACTCTCCTTCAGAATCATCTACAACGAAAAGGCTGAGAAGTCCACTTTTGGGAAGACCCGTTTCTGTACTTGTAATTTCTGAAAAATTGATTTGACCAATAAAACGGTATGGTTTCATATTATATGTAGGCCACTCAGTGCCTGCTGGCAAATCAGGTGCACCTCCAAAGCGACTACATCCCAAATATGGTTGGCTATTTTCATCTTTCAAAATATCAATTGCCGGACGTATAACTTGTGTGAGAAATCCCTTATGTTTTGAAATATCTGACTGTATTACTGTCTCTAAAAATTTGTCAATATTCATGATAACCTCCTAAAATTTCTTAGTTTGATTGTACTTTAGAATGAAGATTGTTATTTTCTTAAATTTGTTCTTTATATCAGATTAGCAATCATTAAATTCTATGCATCCATGCCAACTCAATAAAGCACCATGCATTACACAACAAGATAGTATCCTACATGTATAACAAAAGCCGCATAGAGTAAGACTTTTAGCTTGTTGTAGATTTAACTGGTGGAGGCAGGCCTCATTTCCACCCTATATGAAGAACATATTCTTTAGTTCAACTTCCCATTATTAGTCTAATATGAATAATGAAAAGTTGTACTAGGCTTTCTTAGTTTAATTCCTCATACATAGGTTACATTGCAATTTGAAAATAATGCGAGATTAAAAAACTAAATTTTATAGATTAAATGATAAAGAGAAGATTAATTTCTATTGCAATACTCTTCTTCCACCACTAAAATCAGAATGCAATGGAGAAATCTTAACTACATCTCCAGTGTGTGGCGCATGAATCATACATCCATCACCTACATATATTCCAACATGATGAGCTGGTGATCCAAAGAAAACTAAATCTCCTGGCTGAAGTTGATCTCTTGATACATAAGTTCCAACATTTTGTTGATCTGAAGCTACTCTTGGTAAACTTATTCCAAAATGTGCAAAAACATAGCAAGTAAAACCAGCACAATCAAAGGAGCTTGGACCATTTCCTCCATACACATAAGGTACTCCTTGAAAAGTTGATGCATATGCAACAATTGAATTTGACGATGCAGGTGCTCCTGAAGAACCTCTTGAAAGTCTTGGTGCCTCTGCTCTAATCTTTTGAACTTGTCCTGCTGCAGAAGCCACTATTCTTGCAGTAGAAGTATCCTTTGCTGCTAATATACTTTCCCTATTTTCTAAGTCCTTAGCTAACTTAGTTGAATCTACCTTATCACTATTAAGTTTGACCAATTTTTTTTCATTATCTGATTTTAATGCTAATAATTTTTTGTTTTTATCATCCAAAGTTTGCTTTTGCTGCGCTATAGCATCCTTCTTTACTTTTAAATCATCTATTATTTTCTGGTCAAATCCAACAATCTTCTTTATTGTATCAACTCTTGTCACAAAATCACTTAAATTATTTGATTGTAATACCACACTTAAGTAACTATCTACTCCATTTATGTACATAGCTCTTACTCTTTTACTAAAAAGATCTTGCTGACCTTTTATATTTCGTTCAGCCTTGTCCAATTGAGCTTGAGTATCTTTTATGTCTTTATTAGTTTTTTCAATATTTTTTTTGTTATCGTTTATTCCTGTCATCACTTTATTAATTTGCTCGTCTAACTTTTCTACTTTTGTCTCTAAATCTTGTTTTTGTTGTTGAATTTCAGATATTTGTGAATTAGTGCTTGATGGTGAAGCTAAAACATTTCCATTCACTATTACTGATAGCGTTAAGGCAATAACAACAGATAGATTTCTTTTATTCAATACTTTAACCTCCTTAGTTAAAAACATTTTATATTTTTTTATTTTAATTTTAAGCATATATAGAATCAGTGTTTAAGAAATGAAGTTATATTTTTTGTGTCCTAATACATTAGGACACAAAGTTCTGCATTTACTACAATTATATAACCAGTCTCCTTTAGCTGATTGTACAGCTACATGGCTTCTGCATAATGCCTGATCAACTGTTATACTATTAAGTGCCTTTTTAGGACAATTTTCAATACATATTTTGCATTTATCATAACAATATTTTTCTGTTATCATTGGATCATAGTCTACAACTTTATCTATAAGTAGAGCTCCTAAGTACATCATATTTCCTAAATCTTTATTTACTAGAAGAGTGTTTTTACCCATAACTCCAATACCAGCTAATTCTCCAGCATGTGTTAAGGATAATATACCCTTTCCTTGCTTTTTCTCATTATCCCAATATTCATATAGGTTATCTGCTGGTATCATAACTGCACCTACATTAAGCTTGTCCAAACAACAACAGGCATTGACGCATATTCTATCCAGTTCCTTGAGAATGGAAGTAGTAACATGTGTATATACTACCCTATTGCCACTAAGCATGCTTGCTGATGGTGCTCTTTTGGCAAAAACTACTACTGACTTACACTCAGAAAAAATATCTTTTGGATGAAATCCATCTGGAGCATTTTTAAATCTTTCAATAGGCGCTATACCGCATAGATCTGCTCCTAAATCATATAAAAGGTTTTTTATTTTATTAGAATTAATCATAGTTTACACCTTCATTTGATATTCATTTTACTTTGAAGCTACTTTATTATTAATGTATTGTTTTAACATTTGTAAGCCATTTCTATCTAGTTCTGAGAAGAACTCTAAAAGCTGTACTCCTGAAGGAAGTAAAGCTTTCACAGTGTCGAAAGCTACCCGTGAGGTTATGACAGCATCAACTTTTTGAAGCATCTCTAACAATTGTTTTTTATTTTCTGCTCCACAAGTACTAATTGTAACATTCTGAACACCTGCATTCTCAATCGCTTTTTTCATGTTTAAAGCTCCATGTGCAGTTGCACAGACAATACCAACTTTTGTACCAGGATTTAATTGAGCAATACGCATAAAAGCATGAATACGTGGTGTTGCCATAAGGCCAATAACTTCTTTACCTAAAGGCTCCATAGTTGCTTTAACATCCTCAACATGATTAAAACCTGTTATAACAAAATCACAATTTCTTACTATCTCTGAATCTATACTATCTTGAAGTTCTGACAAAAGACAGATATCAACATCAATATTAAGTTCTTTTATTAAAACATCTCTAAAATACTCTAAATCTTGAACAGCACTTTCTATCAACAAGGCTTTTAAACATATTCTCTTTGAATCATTCAGCCCTAAAACAGTATAATTAAAAATTACTGTAAATAAATCATCTGGTTTAAACCCTAATTGTTTTGTTTTTTCTATAGTCTCTTGCGCAAGTGTTAATAGTTCTTGATTATGTTTTTTAACATTATAGACATTAATATTGTCAGAAACATATGTACCTTGTCCGCTTTTACTCACCAATAGCCCCTCCTTTTCTAATTCTTTATAAGCTGAGATTACTGTATTACGATTTATTTTTATAAGTTTCTCTAATTGTATTGGCGAAGGAACTTTTTCACCAGCTTGTAAGGCGCCACTTAATAAAAAGTATTTTATTTGTTCTTTTAACTGTTGATATATAGGAAAATCTACTTTTTTATTAATACTAAATTTCATTTGGACACACCTTTCTACTTTTTACTTATCCATAATTAATATTTTTAATCATGGAGCTTAATATTAAACTATTAAGCTATTAAGCTATTAAGCTATTAAGCTATGTATATAATAATGGAAATTTTAAGCATTGTCAATATTATTTTTTAATAAATAATGTAAAAACACCGCAAAATTCCAACGTAAATAATACAGTGTTCTAGTAAATTATTTGATTTTTATAGTTGAGTAGTTAAATACAAATTTTATGTACTAATTATGCCGGTTCTGGAGGGCCCACCTCCATCTCTTATAAAGCACATCCGACTGTGAGGCTATTCTTTCCTTTGCACAGTCGTTCTTTCAGGACACACTTAGCCTAATGGGTAGCTGAATTATTTCTCAGAAGAAGACTCCTTTATTTACCTAGCTCTATGAAGTTTAATATTATAATATATATTAATTGTGCAGGAGAGTATCATGTTTAACTGTCCATATTATCAATAAATAATATAAATTTACCACTATCCGTGTGCAAAGCCCACATGCACGGTTCTGTAAGAGGAAAAACCTCAGAAAATTATTTCCTGAGGTTTTTCTACTTGATTTATAAGGTTATTCTCTTTTAAAATAGCCAATGCTATGCTTTTAGCTTTTTTCCCATCAATATGGTCAGTACCTTCAATATTTGTAGCAAAGTAATATTTATTATTTCCTTTTTCTAAGACACCTACAAACCAACCGTTAACATCTCTATTGTTCTCACTTCCTGATCCAGTCTTACCATATAAAACCATATTATCTTCTTCCATGAGTTTTATAGAATTCTTAACAAAATCCACATCTTCTTTTTTAAACTTCACATCATAGTTCCAAAGCTTTTTCAAAAACTGAACCTGTTCTATAGCTGAAATTTTTAATGACGATTGATTCCAATACTGGCCATCTAGAGTCCGAATATTTTCGTTTCCATAGCTTAATGAATCTACATATTCCTGTAGAGTTTTTCTACTTATTCTGTTATCTATTTTGTCAAAGTACCAAGTAACTGAGTACTTCATAGCAGATTCTAAAGTCTGATCTTTATTCCACTCTGTGACTGGATAATTTTTACCATCCCAGCTAATATTATTATCAGTTTTACTGATTACCCCCTTATCCAGTCCCATCAATGCAATTACAATCTTGTATGTTGAACAAGGTGAAACTCTCTTTTCGCTTCCATCTTTATTGAATATGGTATATTGATTACTCTGTTCATTAAATAACACAAAAGTCCCCTTATCTCCATTAAAATCTTTAGAAAAATCTCTATACGTAACATTTGAATTAAGATTTTTAAACTTATCATTTGCAAAGGGAGTTCTTACACCTATAAATGTTATTGTTAGCAATAAGGTAATTACTAGTAATAAAAACACAAAAAACTTACGTCTTATAGTTTCTTTAGAAAATACCGCTATATTTTTTATTCTATTTCTTACATTTTTCTTTGATCCATTGATATTTAGCATAATACCTTTATGTCTATTTAAAGAAAATCTTTCTAACACCTTAATAATTGTTTTGCCATAACCTTGTATTTCATTCTTGTTTAAGTTGCTCAAAACCTTCTCATCACAGGACAATTCCATATCATTCATCATAATAGCTCTAGCTATCCAAATAAAAGGATTAAACCAATATATACAGCAAAATATTATCATAATAAACTTAATCATAATATCTTTTCTCTTTATGTGAACTATCTCATGAAGTAATACATATTTGATTTCTTCATTATTGAATTTATCACATATATCCTGCGAAATAATCACGTATGGTTTTAATGTTCCAACTACAAAAGCTCCATAACCACCTTTAATTATTAAACTATTAAACTTATTATTTTTCATTTTTAATTGTTTTCTACAGGTTTCTATTATTATTTTTAGTTTGTTATCAGGTTTACAACCGCTTTTAATTATTCTAGTTTTAAATCTAAAGCTATTTACAAGAATAAAGCCAAGGATTATAGCACAAATCAAGAGCCATAATACAAAAATGAAGAAATATATGTTTGAAATATTTACTGACATAGCATAATCCTTAGTATTATCTATTAATGATATTGAGCTATAGTTATTTCCTACTTTATCTATAACAGTATTAGAGTTAGTAACTAAACTTTTTGAGAACCAATTAATAAAATTAAAATTATACCCATTCCAATTAGGCGTAAATGGGACAATTAGTTTGATTATTAATATAAGCCACAAATAATATTTATGTTTAGCACTCATCCATTTACCAAATATTCCTCTAATTAATAGTAAAGCAATAATAACTAAAGTTATGGAAATAGTAGAATAAGACATGTATGATAAAAAATTATAAGCTTTCATAAGATATTCCCTACTTATTATTCTTTTCTAATAATTTTTTTAAATCGTCTATATCTTCCTTAGTCAAATTTTGCTCTTCTATAAAATTAGCTATCATAGTTTTAAATGCACCATTATAAACCCTATCTAAAAATGATTTATTTTCTTCTTTTATACATTCATCTTCACTTACTAGTGGATAATATTTATATTCTCTACCTTCCTTTTCGAAATGTATGGCTCCTTTATTTAAAAGTCTATTTAATAGAGTTTTTACGGTTTTAGGTTTCCATTCAACATAATCATCTAATATATCAATTACTTCATTAGCTGTTATATATGGATTAGACCATATTATTTTCATAACTTTCCACTCAGTTTCAGAAATTTTAGGTATGTCTCCCATACATTCTCCTCCTGTCTAGAATTATTCTCTAATAAATTATAATCTATATTTTTTAAAAATAATAGACAAAGATACTGCTAATTATTTTTTGAATGCGTCTAATATAGAAATGCTTAGATGGGTGCAAAAATCCACTTGATGAAAATATACTCCATCAAATGGATTAGTGTCTTATTAAAGATTTAGAAGTAGAACAGTAAGCGAACTTATCATCAGCATTGCATGTAACTTCATATCAACTATTTTAACATTTCAAGGACTTTTCTAACCTTAGGAACCACATAATGACTTCCACCTCTCAGTTTAACATCCTCAACCATTGCTACTACCAATAAATTACTCTCATGATTTGTTGTCATAGCCGCAAACCATCCAAGTTCTCTACCTTGAGTATCTTGTTGAGTAAGCTTTATTTCTGCTGTTCCAGTTTTACCAGCTATACTTAAACCATTAATATAAGCTTGATGTCCTGTACCACCAGGATTCTCAACTACTTGAATCATGTCCCTTAATACTATGTCGGCTGATTCTTTAGATATAATCTTAGACTTCCATACCTTAGTTTCAGGTGTAGCTTTATATTCAAGATATGGATTTATCATATTCCCTTCATTAACAAACATAGTATACATAGATGCTAAATGAAGAGGATTCAATAACATCTCTCCTTGTCCATAGCCACTGTCAGCTAATTGTATCTCTGTTTTTATATCATTGTTTACAGCAAACTGTGATTTTGACATACCATACTCAAATGGAATGGTTTCGCCAAGTCCTAACCCTTTTAGCTTATCAGAAAACACATCTTTTCCAATATCTAAAGCTGCCTTAGCAAAATATATGTTATCAGAGTATATCATGGCATTTAGTAAATTTGAATTCCCGCCATAATCCTTTACTCTTGTAACAAAATATCCACCCCAACTAGCATCTTTCTGCCATTTAAGACCACTTATATTTTTATTTTCATTTGGATCTATAGTCTTATTATCTAAGCCTATAGCTGCTGTTATTGCTTTAAACACTGAACCTGGGGTGCTGTTACTTTGGAATCTATTATAAAGGGGCTTTTTGCTGTCTTCATTTAAGCCTTTCCATTTGTCATTAGACATTCCCATAACAAAATCATTAGGATCATAAGCAGGAGTACTAACAAGTGCTAAAACCTCTCCAGTCTTTGAATTCATAGCAACAGATGTAGCAGCATCCTCTTTTAACTGATCATATGATAAGCTTTGAATACTATTATCAATAGTTAGCTTTACATCAGTTCCATTTTGAACTTCCTTTTTTAGTAAAGTATTCTTTCTACTCCCCGATTTGTCTACTATATATATTTCGCCGCCATCTAGCCCTCTAAGTTTTTTCTCGTAGATTTTTTCTAATCCCGATTTGCCTATTATACTATCTTTAGAATATCCATCATTTTTATATTTTTCTAGCTCTTCACCATTTATAAGTTGAGCATACCCAGTTAAATGGGCTGCCGCTTCTCCTAATGGGTATACCCTTGCATCTTTATCATTTATCATAACACCTGGAATTTTTAAAAGAGCTTCTGTCCTCTTATCATCCTTAGCTATGACTTTTAATGGAATAAACATATCATCTTTTACATATGATGCACTAAGTTTTTTATTTATATCGTCCATAGAAATCTCTAAGAGATTTGACATCCCTTGCAGGGAATCATCTTTTTTATCACCTAATTTCTTAGGAACAACCCCTACTTCTGATACCTTACCATCTACAGCTAAAGGACCACCATTTCTATCTAATATATTGCCTCTTTTAGCTTTAAACTTGCTTACTCTGATTTTGTTATCATCCTCAAGATTAGGAAATATAACTTTAGAGCTCCAAACTATTCTATAATCTTTTTTATTTCCTTCTTTTATCACACTTATAGAATTGGGGAAATTCAATTTTCCTGCTAATGTGTTCATACTCATATCTAAATTAACTATAGATTCTTTTCCATGCTTCTTTACACTATTAATAGTAATCTTAAAATTATTAGCTTCAATTCCATCATAGATGTTTTTATTTCTAGCTATAAAATCTGCTTTAGAAATCTTATTCTTGCTTTCATTACTAATCATATCGTACATAGCTTCATACTTTTTTTCATTTAACAAGCTTATATATATATTTAAGGATTTTTTTTCATCACCAGAGCTTGTATAAAAATATTTGATTAATCCAAAACCTATAATCAATATCATGCTACAGATTATAACACCATATGTAAGTTTCTTTTTCATAAAGATATCCTCCCTATTGACACTTAATTAAGATTTCCTTTCGCACCCCACTTTGTACTGTTATTCTGCCAAATATCAAAGAAAAGATTACAGTTGTAATACATTATATATATTACAACTGTAATCTTTATGTGTCAACTCTATTTTTTTTGTTTTTACTTATATTTTTATTAATTACCCTTAGCATCATTTCCAGGTTCCTGCGAATTTGCATTATTTTCAGTTGTTTTGTTTTCTGTTGCTTTATTGGCATTTCCTATATTAAAGTAAGCAGAGTAAATATCTCTAGCTACATAGGCTGCCTGATAACCTTGCCCTCCATCAAATATCATAACACATACTGCTATTTCTGGATTGTCTAAAGGAGCATAACCTACATATTCTGCAAAGTCCGTTCTTCCAATTTCCTCTTGGTTACCTAAGCTGGCTGTACCAGTCTTACCACCAGTTTGTATAGGGAAATTACTGAAAGCACCTGCAGCCGTACCTTTTTCATTAACGGCTGCCATTCCAGCTCTTACTGCTTCTAAATTTTCAGGTTTAATATTTGTATTTTCTATAACCTCTGGTTTAACTTGTTCTATTACTTTTCCATTAGGATCTAAAAACTTGTCTACTAAATGAACCTTATATCTTGTTCCTCCGTTAACTAAAGTAGCAATATAATTTGCTATTTGCAATGGAGTAAATTGGGCCATACCTTGACCTATGCAAGCATCATACATATTAAATCCGCCCCTTAATTGACTGTTAGCATCAGATACTGCAATATAATAAATTGTATCTCTTATCTTAGCAATTTCTTTTGTATTAATGCCTTTTCCACTGTATTGAGAATCTGCTTCTACTAAATCTGAAAGTTTTTTATCAAAATATGATTTATCAAATTTTGAGCTTCCTTCCTTTATAGCTTCTTGTATAGCTCTTTTTATATCAGCTTTCAATCCCGTTACTTTATCTGAATCCTTACTGTTATCATATAAATCTATTGAAGTAAATTTGTTTCCTCTATCATCTGTTCCACTTTTTAAAATTTCCATAGTATTCCACAAGTAAGTACTAGCTGTAATACTTTTAGCTGAAGCAGAGTTATATACTTGTCCAAACCTTTCAGGTATTTCTATACCTGTAAAAGGTTTCGCTTTTGAATTAGGATCAACTCCTAACCCAAATTTCCATGCATATTTAGCTAAACTATCATCACCATAAGTGTTTCTTAAAAACTTTCCTATTGTCATGAAATAAGGATTACTTGAAACTTGTATAGCTTTGTTTAACTCTACATATCCATTTGGACCATCAAGTATAAAAGTT
Organism: Clostridium sp. OS1-26; assembly: GCF_030915445.1. Lineage (GTDB taxonomy): Bacteria > Bacillota > Clostridia > Clostridiales > Clostridiaceae > Clostridium_AM. Next base: position 3,052,448 of record NZ_CP133264.1, on the reverse strand, counting down.
GTAATTTTTCCGCCACCTTTATCAAAAGTTCCATTATCCATAACCCCAAATCCTGGTGTTATTACTCCACTTTCAAGACCTGCAATAGCTGTCATAGGTTTAAAAGTAGACCCTGGTGGAACTACTGACTGTGTAGCATAATTATAAAAAGGCTTTGGATATATATCATATAAATCTTTTCTTATTGTGGTATTGTTTTTTATGCTCTTATCTAGTGGAAATAATATATCAACTACTTCATCTGCACTTTTTCCCGGATAATAACCAGTTAAACTACGAGAAGTTACATAATTCTTTCCAAACTCACCTAAGTCCGGAGCAAAGTATTGTTTATATAAATCTGATTTAAGTCCTCCGATTTCTGTGAACCAGTTTGGATCAAATCCTGGTCTGCTGGCTAATGCTAATACTGCCCCTGTTCTTACATCCAAAACCACAGCCGCACCTCTTGTTGCATTTGATGTATTTGATCTAAACTGACCAAAAGGATTAGCTCTTAACTCTTTCATTTTATCATCTAGAGATTTCTCCGCCGCTGCTTGTACATTTTTATCTATAGTAAGCTGTATAGTTTGACCTGGATAAGGTTCCCTTCTTCCAAGTTCTTCTATAATTCTCCCTTGTTTATTTAATTTAACTATTCTTCCACCCTTGGAACCTTTTAATCTATCTTCAAATGCAGCCTCTATACCTGATGCACCTACATAATCAGTTGTTGGATCATATCCCTTTTCTACATACTTATCTTGATCTGTACCTATTTTAGCTATATATCCTAAAACTCCTGATGCTAATTCTCCATTTGGATAAGTTCTTATAGGTTGTGTATTTACGTCTATTCCTGGAAGATCATTTAACATTTGAAGAAAATTAAATACTGTATTTTTCTTTATATTAGATATAGTAATAGCTTTATATCCAGAAAAACTCTGCATTTTCATAGTATCAAGTACTATCATTAATTTTCTTTGATTTTCCAAGTCATATTTACTTGTATCTATTTTATATTTTTTTATTAACCTTTCAAAAGTTTCCTGCGGAGTTATCTTTAACAACTCTTCGTTAACTTTATCATTTTCTTCTTTTGTAAGTTCATCTTTTTTGCCTTTATATAATTTTTTTTCTATGTTCTCATTAAATCCTCTATCTCTTTTAAATCTAATTTCTAAGAATTTTCTCGTCTCCTCATCACTAACATTAAACTCAAATTTAAAAGGGTTTATTTTAAGCTCAAAATCATCTTTTATTGTTTCATTATTTTCATTCAATATTTTAAAAACTTTTTCTAATGTTTGAAAAATAACTTTGTTACTTTCATCTGTTGGATTATATATTAAAACATAACTTTGAGTATTTACAGCTAATTGACATCCATTTTTATCTAATATATTTCCTCTAGGAGCCGCATCTAAAATCTCTCTAACTGATCTATTATTGGCTTTTTCCTCTAATTCCTCTCCTTTAACTATTTGAAGAAAAAATAGTCTTGAGGTAATAGCTGTAAATATTAAAACCATAATTACTACTAATGCAGTATACCTAGTAAATCTACTTTTATCTTCGTTAATCTTCATTAAATCACCATTCCTCTAAAATTTCCATGTTAGAAATTTCATCCTTGCTTTCATAACTAATCATATCGTGCTTAGCTTCCTACTTTTCCACCTCACTTTGCATTATTATGCCAAATATTAAGAAAAGATTACATCTGTAATACATTTTATATATTACAGATGTAATCTTCAAGTGTCAACTTTATTTTTGGGTTTATTTATAAAAACTTACCCTGTTGCAGTGGGAAAACAGAATAACCTGATACCCACCACAAAAAATCGAAGAAAGTTATCATAACAAAATTACAATAACTTTCTTTTCATAATGATACATATTATACTAGTTTTGTTCAATCAGACAAATTGGAATTTGTAGACTACGAATCATATCTATTTTGTTTGTACATCAATATCTTGATAATAGATGTTTTCTTAAAATATCCATTTTTTTTATTATGAGCTTTTTTAATTTAATTGGCTGTATGAATAATATATTCTGACCATAACCAATTAAATACGTTGCAATAAATTCTTCTTCGCCTTTATTATAGAAACCTCGAATAAAATTTTTTCCCTCCTCAAAGTAAAGTTTCATTGAAGGATAGTGTTCTTTATAAAATAAATCCACTCCCTTTTTTGATATTTCAATTTCAAAGTCGGTTGCATTAGGAGCTTTATATAGCATATCAGCAGACTTCACAAATTCGACAAACGGTTTTGCTTTATACTTTGTACTTTCCTTAACATCTAACACTTTATCACATCGAAATACTTGTGTACTATCCGTCTCAAAATTATATCCAGCAGCATACCATTGACCATATACCGAAGAAATATCAAAAATTTGTATGATGTATCTATTCTCAATACCTTTTTTACTATATTTAATTTCACAAACTCTTTCTTCCATAGCAAATTGTAAAATGTCTTTTAAAAAATAGCTATGATTATTATGTTGAATAACACCTAAACTAAATATTTTTTCTATCCTATGTAGCATTTCCACCTTTTCGGTTGATAAGCAATTTTCAAATTTATTCTTCAATTTCTCTATACTTAAATGAAAAGGGGTTGTTTCATATGCTCCTAAAGTCAGCATTGAAAAATATATGGCAAATACTTCATCGACAGTAAATACTATGGGTGAAAGCAATCGATTTTGAAGAATGCCATAATACCCATTTCTACCTGATTGAGAGTATATTGGCATACCGATTGATTCTAATGCCCGTACATCCCTAATGGCTGTACTTTTTGAGATAGAATACTTATCCATTAAATCCTTTAAGTTAAATGAATTTTTGTCATTTAGAAATAGCATCATATCATTTAATCTTTCTGATTTATTCATAACCAATTCCTTTACTAATAAAATATAATTTTAAATAAATAGTATCAGTATTTGACACCTTTTTAAAGTATACTATGATTATAAAAAAAAGAAAAGGAGAAATAGTCATGATAACTAAAAATGATTTTATGCGAATAATGAATACACAGAATGAAGTTGCGTTAGCAACAAGTCTAGATAACTGTCCAAATGTCAGGATAGTAAATTTTTATTTTGACAGCAATACAAACATTTTGTTCTTTACTACTTTTGGGGATAATAATAAGGTAAAAGAGTTTGAAACTAATCCTAATATTGCTTTTACTACAATTCCTCATCATGGTAATGAACATGTTAAGGCAAATGGAATTGTTAAAAAAAGCTCCCGCACCCTTTTTGATGTTGCTGATGAGTTTATAAGAAAAATTCCTGAATATAAGTATAACGTGGAACAGATGGGACAATACTTAGTACTTTTTGAAATTGAATTTCATACTGCTGTAGTAACATTAGATTTTGAAAATGTTGATACTATTATACTAAATAAATAAGAGTTCCAATATAAAATATCTACTCATCTTATGCTTAATTAAGACGAGTAGATATTTCAATAAATAATGAAACTACGATAGAATAGTAGCATCTTGTTTTTATCATTGCCTATTCGTGAAACAATTCTTGATTCACGTGAAAGTTGGTTTATGCTCTTAATATTATCTTCTATTGTAAATCCACCCTTCAAGTCTGAAGAATTACTTACATCATCATCGGATGAAATGCCACTAAGATACTTTACTTCAATGCCAATAATAGTATTTTCAAACTTTATTAAAACATCGATCTCTCCTTCTTTATCATAAGGCCAAAATTCGATAAGTTCGCTCCATTCATCTTCATCAATATTCTCAATAATCTTTGATAGACTCCTAGGATATATACCTTGAATAAGAATTTGTTTTAAACCGTGATTAAATGACATGTATCTCAAGTTACCAAAAACATTTCCTGTTAAATCATCTTCTAATCTATCATTAAGATTTGAACCGGTACTGCTTATCTTCCCTTTTATTTCTGCAATCATATATTTCTACAAAAAAACTAAGTTTCCTCTAAATTATGGATGAAACATAAAAAAATCACCTTACCTATAGACCTTTCTGATAACACCGATATAACAAATTCCGTTGCTAAAATCAACGATATCATAAACAATCCAGATACCTTTTTTGTTTTCACAGTTTTAGGCATAAAATTAACAGGCTTATCGAGATGATAGCCTGTTTCATTATCTATAAATTTATCCTATTTCCTCAGCATTTATTTTAATATTAGATACAACACCCATAATCTTTCTTGCCTCATTCATGTTGTCTTTGAATAACTCCGTAATTGTACCAACACTTCTAAATGGATCTTCTGTAAGTATTCTGTTATCCTCTATAAATCCGTTAACTACTACATAATCGACAATTAATTTTACAAAGTGTATCTGCTTTGTATTTAAGGTTTCATTATTTAAAAACTCAGAGAAAGCTTCATTGGCTGCTTGTCTATCTAATCCTACTATTTTTCTAACTAGTTTGTTAACTGGCATCTCACCAAATTCTTTTTCGTAATCTGATTGAGAGCCTAGCTCTTTCCACATTAGATCCTCTAATGCTTTCAAATCCTGCTTTGTGAGTTTTTTGTTATTTCTAAGTTTGAAAATAGCTAGTTCGTCCTTATGCTCCTTAAGATAGAACTCAACCTTTTTTCTATAATTTTTAAGATCGTTGGCATTATAGAAAGCTCCACCTTTATCTTCTCTAATAATCAAATCCTCAAAGTTTGTGGTATATATCTTTTGAGTTTCTTTTTGGAGATATTTCAATAATTCTCTTAAAGCTTCTCTCACAGAATCTAGCTCAAATATGTCTGCTGATTCCCAGAACTCATCGGTTTTAACCTTTTCTATAATATACTTTTGAGCTTGTACCTCTGGAATTGTTCCAAGCTTTGAAAGCTCTTCTGCTGTTTGGATTACACTCTTAATAGGCTTATTTGCACTGCTGTTTTGAAGTTTTGCAAGCTGTATTGTATACATTGTTACATCAAATCTTTTTGCAAATTCGTCTTCATTTAAAGGCATTATTAAAGAGGAAATGTGCTCTTTAATTTCATTTACACTTACAGCACCAAGAGCAGTCCACTCATTAGATTGTTTATATTTAAGTACAAATTTAAGCTCCATTCTTACTCTAAAGTTATCCTCATTTAGTGAATTTATGCTTAAAATTGCTTGTTCTACTAAAGTGTCTCTAAAGCTTTTGTATTCATCATCTTGATACTTAAGATCCTGAAGTTCCTTTATTATATCTAGCTTTAAATTAAATATCTTTTCTGTGAGACTTTGAGAAACAGCACCATCAAAGCCCTTTGGATTTACTCTAAAGAAATCAAAGTTATTACAGAAATCAAAAACTAGGGATTTTTCTTTATCTATTCCTATACCTAGAAGGTCAGGACAAAGTCTTGTGCCTCTACCTATCATCTGCCAGAACTTAGATTTAGATCTCACCTTTTTAAAGAAAACCAAATTTAATATTTCTGGTATGTCTATTCCTGTGTCTAACATATCTACTGATACTGCTATTTGAAGCATTTTCTTTTTATCTGAAAAATCATCTATTAAGCTGTCAACATAATTAATAGAGTAGTCAATCTCCTTACAGAAATTGCTTCCAAGCTCAGGATGTAGTTTATTGAACCTATCAACAATAGCCTTTGCATGTTTATTGCTTTTTGCAAAAATTATTGTCTTACCTAGCTTATCCCCACCTTCAATTTTTAGCCCATTCTCCATTAATTTATTTAAAACTAAGTCAATAGTATTGTCATTAAATAACCATTCATTAATAGCAGAGCTTGAAATCTCGTCTCCTATATTTTCATCATCATCAAAGGTATCCTCGTATGCTTCTTTATCTTCGTCAGATAAATCATCATATTTTATACCATCCTTCATTAGTTTGGATTCATATTCCAAAGCCTCATAGCTTACAAGATAACCATCTTCTACTGCCTTTTCCAATTCATAAGCATAGGTTGGTGCTCCACTTTCTAAGTCAAATACACTATAGGTATTCTTATCAATCTCATCCTTTGGAGTTGCCGTAAGTCCTAAAAGATAAGCATCAAAATAATCAAATATAGCTTTAAACTTTTTGTATATACTTCTATGAGATTCATCTACAATTATTAGATCAAAATGTCCGGTCGTAAATAATCTCTTTCCATCCTTAGATTTTGTTTCATCTATGGCATTCATCATAGTTGGATAAGTTGAAAATATCATTCTGGATTCTTCAGGATTATCTCTATTATCTAATAGATTACATAAAGCTAAGTCTGGCAAAAGCTTTGAAAAGTTACTTTTAGCTTGCTTCACCAAGGCTTTTCTATCAGCTAAAAATAATATATTTTTAACCCAATTATGTCTTGTTAGTACGTCCACTATTGATATTGCCGTTCTTGTTTTCCCCGTACCTGTGGCTTTTACTAAAAGCATTTTTCTCTGATTTTTTTCTAAAGCTTCACATACAGAAACTATTGCTTCTTTTTGATAGTATCTGTTTGATATACTATCCTTTATTTGCAGATTATTAAAAGGCTTTCTGCTAGTTCTTCTATCTATTAATAATTGAAGTTCTTCCTTTTTAAAGAAGCCATAAACTCTTCTTTCTGAATAACCATTAAAGTCATCCCATAAATAGGTTTCAAATCCATTAGTAAAGAATATTATAGGTCTTTGATTAAATTGCTTTTCCAAGCAATCTGCATACAGCCTTGCCTGCTGCTGACCTACCTTTGGATCTTTACTACTTCTTTTAGCTTCTACAACAGCTATTGGCTTCCCATTAGCTCCGTATAATACGTAATCAACATAACCTACACCTGCATTATTTGGCATACCATTGACTTCAACTTCTTCACCTATATCTTTGTCAAAATTCCATCCTGCAAGTTTAAGTTCTACATCTATATATCTCTTTCTTGTTTCAAACTCACTGATTTCATCTATATTGAAATCATAGTTTTCAGTATTAGCTTTTCTCTTTTCTGTAAGCTGCTTTCTAAGCTCTTCATTTTGCTTTATTATTTCTTCAAGCTTTTTATCCTTTGAGCTTAGCTTTTCATAAAGGTCCTTAAGCTCCTCTGGTCTAGTTCTTTTTTCTTCACCCTGTAACAGAATACCTTCATCAAAATCTCCTGCTGTATATTCATCAGCATAACAATAATCAATCCATGAAATAAACTGATAAAGGTTATGAAGAGCCAATATAGCCTCTTCACGCTTAATATTAGAATTAGTATGAACAGATACGTTTCCAAGTGATACGATGTATTTAAGCAGCTTTAACATTTTTGTATCTATAAGCATAAGAAAACTATTATTATGAATTAAGCTTGATAGATTATCTTGATAAGGCAATTTTAAATCTTCATCAAAGCTGTACAGCCATTTTACAGATAGTTCTAAAGCTCTTCTTGTAAGTATTGCACAAGTAGCAGGACTTACTAATATGCTTTTTTCCGCTTCTAAGCAAGCTGAAGTAAAATTTTTAAAAATCTCTTTTTCTTTTAGAAAGCTAAAGTTCCCCAATATGTCTCTCCCCCTAAAAATATCTTAAGTATTTATTAGTTATTTATCCGCCTCTTCCTTTAACTTTTTAACCTCTTCAATAGTTAATCCAGTTTTCTTAGCAATCATCTCTATTGAAAGTATATCTAAAAGTTCCCTAGCTATTTCTTTAGCTTTCTCTTTTTCCTTCTTCTTTCCCCTCTTTAATACCTTCCCTTTTACCTTCTTCTATAAGACTTTTCCCAAGTTCCGTCATTTTTATCTCCTCCTTTACTTTTTCTAGATCTTTTCCCTCTAAAAACTTATTTGCAAAGGCATATAATATTGACTCTACATCATATCTATATTCTTTATCTATATCTTTAACAATTCTTATTGCATTAAGTATTTTATCCGTTTTAGATAAAGCTCCACCCATTATAGGTGTGAAACTCAGAGAAATTATATCTTGTTTAGTTATAACTTCCCCTGATTTTATTTTCTCTACAATACTATTATATATCTTATCTCCATCTTTATCACCCATTGATATTGCATTTACTCTAAACTCATTTATTCCTGTTTTTAAATTGCTTGAAAAGTTTCTTATGTCACCGGAATAAACTACATAAGTTATTACATCTTTACCTGTTTGATGACTTAGCAATGCTTCATAGGCTCTAAATCTTCTTAAATCATTACTTCCTTTGTTGGTTGTCTGAAATTCAAAATGGATAAAAGCATCATCTTCCATTAGAAAGGTGTAATCCATAAACATGTTTTTGGTTTCTAAGACTACTAATTCTGTAGGTCCTAGTTCCTTAACTTTTTTGTCTATGCCAAAGAATTTTAAACCTTCTTCTGCAAATAAGTCCATGGCCCGTTTCATGATTAAATCTTCGTAATTTGCTGCTTTCATTTTTTCACCGCCTAGTTAAATAGTTCTCCTTTAAAGGCTTTTTGCATCAGGGAGTTAAAATTGTTTTCTAGCTCTGTTAGGCTTTGTTGTAGTAGGTATTTTTGTTTTTCTATTCTTATAACTATTTCTACAAACCTATTTTGCATAAATATATTAGGTATAGGTAATTCAACATTACTAATAGCTTTTAGTGTTAAAAATGTTTGTGCTCCTCCTCTACAATTTTTATCTATAATATAATCTTTTAAATAATTTAATTCATATTCTAAATACTTAGAATCTACCTTTTCCTTATCAACTTTTAAGAGAGCTACATTCTTCATACTAAACTCCTCGTCTAAAGGATTAAAAATCGCACTGCCTACTCCTGATCCTATATTAGTATATAGAATATCTCCATATTGAGGATTGCACCTTTTATAAATTTCTTCATGAATTTCTTGAGTAACAAACTCTAAATCAGATAAATCTAATTTGAATGGTCTTATATTTTTCCCAGTAATAAATTTGACACCTTTAGATACTCTCACAGGAGTATCATGTGTACCGTCAGTAATCTTATTACAAATATCTATCAGCCTGCTAATTTTCCACCCTTTATTATTAATTTTTAAGTCTCCAAACATATCATAAAAAACACTTTTTATTAATTCATCTAAAGCTTCTATTTGAGCTTTTCTTTTATCTATTAATTCTTGGGCTTTGGCTAGAAGATTTATAATTTTCTTTTGTGTACCTAAATCCTTCAAAGGAAATTTTACTTCCTTTAATATTGTTGCTGAAATATTGGGTTGAGCTCCTCCAACTCCCATACTCACTATTTTTGTCTTATTAGCTCTAAAAAAATAATATAAGTATTCAGGTAGTACTCTATTGTTAGGCAAAAATGCTGCACAAGCTTGATTAGTTGTCGCCTCTATATTTAAAATTGAAGTTGCTCCAATAGTTGCTCCATACATTGCAATTAGAACAGTGCCTGATGGGAAAAGCTTTGCTGAAGATTTTTCCACTGCAAGTTCAGTAATATGCTCAGAAGCTTTTTCAATATATTTCTGCTTTAAATCACCTGTTTTTATCCATGGTATGCTACCATCACTATAAAAATCAGAGTTACCTCTGCTAGGAGTACCTCCTGAGGTTATTTTATATATTTCACCTAACTTAATTAAATTCATTTTTAAAATAACCTCCTATACTTCTATCATTCTTTCTAATTCTTCTAATCCTTGTATTATTTCTTTCTCTAATGTCTTAACTCTATCTAAAATAACACCAGGAGCATCATATTTAACTTCCTCATATTCTATTTCCTTATACTTATTAATAGAAAGATCATAATCATTATTTCTTATTTCTTCTACATCTACAAAGAAAGACTGCTCTGTTCTCTTTCTTTCAATTTCTTTATCTAAACTATTAAATCTTTCAATAATATCATTTATATCATTATCCTCAATTGGATTTCTCTTATCATCTAGGCTATACCCATCTGATTTCATATCATAGAACCAAACTTTATCAGTTCCACCGCTGCCTGTTTTAGTAAATACCATTATAGCAGTTGATACTCCTGCATATGGCTTAAACACACCACTTGGCATAGATATAATAGCTTCCAATTTATGATTATCTACAATTTCTTTTCTTATAGATTTATGTCCACCAGTTGAGCCAAATAAAACTCCATCTGGAACTATTGAAGCACAACGCCCTCCATTTTTTAAAACTCTTAAAAATAGTGCTAAAAATAGCAGCTCTGTTTTTTTTGTTTTGGTTACTTTCAAAAGGTCTGCTGACACTGCTTCATAATCTAAGCTTCCCTTAAAAGGGGGATTGGCTAATACTAAGGTGAACTTATCTTTATCTGTATTTGCCTCTGAAAGTGAATCTTTGTATTCAATGTTTGGATTATCAACACCATGAAGCATCATGTTCATAGCACCAATTCTAAGCATAGTTCTATCCATATCAAAACCATAGAACATATTGTTATTAAAATGTTCCTTTAACCCCTGTACGAGGAACAAATCACCATGGTTATCACGTAAATACTGTTGGGCAGATACTAAGAATCCTGCTGAGCCTGCTGCTGGGTCTACTATAATATCTTCAGACGTTGGTTTCATTAATTTAACCATCATACCAATTATGTGTCTTGGCGTTCTAAACTGTCCATTTGTACCTGCTGTAGCAACTTTTGAAAGTAAGTATTCATAAAGGTCTCCCTTTGTATCCTTTCCTTCCATATCTATATTGTTTATACCATCAACTATTTTTGAAAGCATTAATGCTGTTGGTATTTTAAATATGGCATCTTCCATATATTTTGCATAGGCTGAGTCATCTTTTCCATGAAGATTCTTTATAAATGGAAAAACCTCTTCTTGCATTATTCTATACATTTCACTAGCTTCAAAATCTTTAAACTTACTCCATCTTAAATGCTGTTTATCACTTGGAAACATTCCTTCAAATTCTATACCTAGAAATACTGCCTCATTTTGCTTTGTTGTTTCTTTATCATCTAATCCTTTTATGAATAAAAGATATGTAAACTGTTCTATAACTTCTAATGGGTTAGTTATCCCACCAGTCCAAAAGGTTTCCCATATTTTATCTACTTTACTCCTTAGTTCTCCTGTAATCATTAGTTGTCCTCCAAAATAAAAAAATAATTGCATCAGCCTATACTAATGCAATTATATTATAATCCTTATTTTCCTACTTTTCTATGATAATCTCCATTTTGCTTGTTTCCTAACTCTGTATTAATAAATATATACTATTTCCATCATTTCCTAAAGCTAGATAATCAATGCTTCTATCCATGTTTCCTTTCTAGCCTTGCTACAGTTCCCCATATGTTAGTGTATTTTTTTAATACTGTGATGCAGAAATATTAGCAGAATAAATTGTTACAATTTATTAATGACACCTAAGGACTTGTCGAACCTTGGGTACACCTTGCTAGTATTTCTCACCTTTATCCCAATTATTATCACACTACTTTATCGATTACTTAAATTAAAATTTTGATCTTACTATTTATACTTTTCTCATTCAGGACAAAAGAAAGGTTATCTTCTAAAATTCTTTAAATACCACCATAAGAATTAAGAATGTATTCAGTTTCATTTAGTATCCATTTTACGAGTTCATTTGTAACTATACATATCCTTATCTCTCTTGCTATCATATATCGTCTGTATTAATATATATTTTAAACCAATTCAAAGGCTCTAATTCACTTATAATGTTATCAGTAGCCCATATTTCATCTAAATATTTTATCTGAATACATACATCTCTCTATCAAATTTTCACCTTTAGTTTCAAAAATAAGTCCAAAATCACAAACAGCAAAGTCAGATGGTAACCCCAGTTTATTATTTAATAAAGCTTGAGCTTCCGCAACAAACTCTTGCAACCCGCTACTGACATTTGTGTTAATAGCAAAACAAATTATAACAATTTGTTAATGCCCCCATGGCAATTCCCCGAAGGAGCTTGCGTCTGAGATTGCTATGAAAGGAAATATGATATTTTTTGTGTAAGGTAGTGAGCTTTTTAAGGAGTCTTTATTTACATAACAGCCTAACACGCTTTCAGGACTCACAAAGTTAAGCTTATCATATTCTTTTTTCAAAAAAGCTTCTGACTCATCGTCAGTATTAGTGTATTTAGAAACTTCTGATCAATATCTTAGTATATTTTTAGCGATATCCGTAGTTATACAGTTGCTCTCAATTCTTATTGAATCAAAATCGTATATTTGGCTCTTAGATTTATTAAATATAATTTTTATTTTTCCACTAAAATTCATCATTTGTTTAATATTATAAATAGGTATATCTTCATAGTATACAACTTTATTTGTTATATCAATAATTGTAGGATTTTCTTTAATAGTTACATTTTTAATGCTGTAAGGATATAATCTAAAACTTCTATATCAACCATTAATCCATTTGTTTTATATGATAAAACATCTTTTGTTTTGTCTTCACCATTTAATAATATTAAATATTTGCTTTCGTCCATATTATTTAGTTCCTTCAACTTAAAATATTATATATATTAAACTTGCCTTATGTCTTTTTTATATACCTAAGAATTACTTTAAGTATAATAACTTTGAATGAGAAAAATTTTTTAATTATGATATTTAAACTTCATAATTATATAGATAATAAGAAGTTTAAATATCAAAGTTATATTAGTAAAATAATTTTAAATTTAGCTTAATTCTTATTATCGCTCTATAACAAGCTTTCAATCATGTCATTTAATTGTTCTCTAATTTCATCAGAATTTCTATTTCACCTGAGCATGTTACTGAAACCTAAAGGCTTTAGTTTTAAACAACTTTACAGGCATCTGTGCTCCCGTTGAGAAAATTATGATAATACCTCTGAGACACAAAATGTTAGAGTATCAATAATCAATCTTGTATTTAAATATCAAGGAACCTTTATCAACAGAATACTCATATTATATGCTTTCCTTATCTTAATTTTTCTCTGTATTAAGTTCATCTACCTCTTTAATTCCATTTGAATCTCCTACCGCAACCTCTGGATTACATGACTCTTGCTTTAATTCGTGTTTTCTTTCTTCTTCAATTGGATTTGGCTTTATACCATTAGTTATTTCTTTTAAGCATATTTCTTGTTGTTGTTTTTCATCTTCCTTTTTCAACAATTCTAAATAATCTTGTATTAATTCTCTATAAGTTTTAATAACACTTTTTTTACAATTTTCATTATCTAATTTATATATAGCGTTTTTCGAAACATATTTTACCAGTTCGTCAAAGTTATGTTCTTTTTTAGAAGTTCTATTACTTTATCTATATCATAATTAAATAATCTTATTAAGTGGTCACAATTCTCTTTGAAAGGCGAAAAAATAAAATACTCACTTTGATTTATTCCATAATTATATAAATCTTCTGTATCTCCACTAATCACAATTTCTTTATATAGTATCTCAGCCTTATTTTCCTCCTTAAAATAACCAATAGAATTCAGCAACTTTCTGGTACTATATTCTGCATCAAATAGTATCTTTAATTTTTCTTTGGCTTCCTCTTCGTCTTTTAAACAATTTATATAGAACGCTGATATTTTTTGTTTTCTTTTCCTCAGCCTGACCGTTCTATAAACTGTTGAATTATGCTTTACAGGAACTCTCTTTATTACCCCAAATTCACACCCTGCATATCTTCTCATTATTGTATAAAAATCAAGTATATATATACACTTATCTTCTCCTATATATGATTTAAGTTTATCGACTATTTCTTTTGTATTACTGTCAATATCACACTCATTAACTCCAATTATATATTTACTTTCTTGAAGGTCACCAAAAGTATATTCTGAGTTATAACCAACTTTTATATCCTTCCCCCATTCTTTCATATAGTTTTCTTCGTTCAAGAAGTAATTAAATGCTAATCTTAGTTTTAGTAATTGTGAACTAGTCGTAACATCTTCTTCTATGTTTTTATGAACATATTCTAAGTCTGTGCTAATATTTAATGCTAACTCATTATATAAATATCTTAATGCTTCCGGAATGATGATTTTATTAAGTCGGTTTTCGTATTTCTTACATATATTTTTCTTTAACGCATCCCTTGATACTTCTAACACCTCTTTAGCTTTTCCTTTTTTTATGTCTATTCCTATATCAAATAATTCCTCGTGTTCAATATCCAATGCATAATCACAATTAATTTCTTTAAATCGTGCCTCGCGACAAGTTCTATAAGTATTCTTATCTACCTTATTATCATTAACTATCAAATTTACTATAATTTCATAAGCTTTATCTTGTATTTCAATATTCCATTTTTTTATTGATTCATCCTCTGTTATATATTTATCTAAATATATAGTATATATTAAGTTATCAGATCCTCTAAATGGTCCATATGTTATTATATTTTTAATAGTCTCTTTTTTAGTCTCTGTTTTTTCATATGATAAATTTAAACTTATATTTAAAGTTGTAATATTTTTAATTATTTCTTTTATGCTCTTCCTTAACATTTGTATAATTCTTTTTTCCTTGCAATTAGGATCAAAGTAATCATACGCAACCCTAATATATCTATTTTGCATTATTGTTTTAAGTTTAGACTCCTTTATTCTCACAGTAACCTTAGTCCCTGTATTAGCAATGCTATTATCTTTCTTTACTGTTATATACCCATTTTTTCTTCTTGAAATAAAACTTATGTTATAACCATCTTCTTTATCTGATTTTGTCTCAATTTTAATCTCATCGGTTATTAAAAAGACAGCATGCATTCCAATTCCAAAGCTACCTGTTGGTTGTAACCATCCTGGCATTGTCTCTATGAAATCTTGTAATTCATCATCTTGTTCCCAACTTCCACCAACATTCTCCATCCTTTTAAGATCTTTTAAACTTATCCCACACCCTTTATCTTCAATAGTGAAAATATATATATTTTCGCCTATGGCATCCTTAGCTTCTTCATAATCCATATTAATTTTTATTGGATAAAATCCCTTTAATTTTTGGGGCAATTGTCTTGGAAAGCTAAAATCATATTCGCTCAATACTTTGTCTTTAAAATCACTATCTATTAGCCCCCATATATCATCATACTTTTTACTTTTAATATCTTTCCATATTTTAATTTTCGTAGCGTCCATTGCATTTTGTAACAGCTCTCTTATAAAAACTAACTCATCTCTATATATTCCATTACCTTCAATTAATTCAAAAGCTCTTACTGGATCAATATTGAATCGTAAATTAAGCTGTTCAGTTATATTCTCTGCTCCTTTTATACTTAGTTTAATATCTCCTAAACTTGGTGGCCCCCCCTTAAAACCTATTGGTACAATATCACTCCATTTGCTGCTTAAATTCTTTAGTTCATCACTAAGCCAATCAAACCAAAGTCTTGTTTCTCTATATACAGCATCACTTTCACACACTGCTGATACCTCAATTCGTTCTGGAGAAACTAAAAAATGAGTAATCGACCTATGTTTTTCTTTATGTATTTGAGAACTTTTGGGTAATGGTGATGTTTTCTCAAAGACCTCACTAAACCTACCATTATCCAAATCTAACAAGTCTCCTAGTCTTATTAAACACGCGATAAATCTTGGATGTATTTCATCAACTCCTATACCATTTTGGGTATGTTCTAAGTTATTTAACACATGATCAAAATCACTTCCATGAGCTGTTGCTATTTTTCCAACTATATTCATTATTCTTTCCGGAATAAACTTATTACCATTTATACAAGCTGCAATTTCCTCCGATTGTTTCAACCACATTTCACTTCTTAGTCCATGCTTCTTTCTAAAATATTCAGCAGTAATTAAGATTACATAATCCCTAACTTCAATAGGCCAATCCTTATTTTTTTCATCAAATTCAAAATTTTTTTCTTGAATTTCTAATAAATATGCTGCTGCTTTTATTATGTCTTCATCCAAACCATCAGTTGAAAGTCTCTTTAAAAAACGTTTAAAACTTGGCTTTTTCCATTCATTTCTTAGCAAATTTTCTGTAACGATCATTCCCAAATCATGTGAGAATGCGCTTTCTAGTATTAAAAATGTATCTGTTGGACTTAAGCTTTTAATTCTTTCTTTACCCAATACCATTTCAATTTTATTGACTATGCTTAAAGAATGACTTGCTTCGTGCTTACTATAATGTGGAAAGTTTACTGGAACCGCTGATAACGAATTTGTATATATATCCTTATCAGTTGTCCAGGCAGCATATAAATGTTTATATTTCTCATTATTTTTACATTTAATCTCCAAGTGCTCTTCTAATGAATATTCTTTTATACCTATATCAATCTTATCCGCTGAATACATTTCCTCACTCCTATATTTTTATTTTAATTTAACCTATATTTATTCTATTTACCCCATCTAACATTATAGTCATCAGCTACTATATAGTAAGCTTTCACTGAGTGTGATGTTAAATATCTCTAGTCAACATCAGATACATTTAATATCACTAAAGTGTAGTGCTACCTAATCATCTTCTCATTTCAATAACATCCTCTTTATCTTTCGTATTCACTCCACACACTACACCAATTTCTGCCATCCATACTATACATTCTACAAACAATGCCATTTCCCTTTATTTTCATGGGTAAAACTTGTATAAATAGTCTATATAAGTCATTAAAACTATTGCTACAGCTACTTCATTCGACAGTTAATAATTCTTTGCTATCAACCTATTTTACAAAACCCACATTATTTCGTTTCACTTCGTAATGTGGGCTTTACCGCTAAGTTCAATGCCTACCAAATCCTCTGTATCTCCGGCCTCCACTTTAACCTAGCAGTTCCAACCTCTCCGTTCCTATTCTTCGCCACAATGCACTCAATAATCCCCTTACTCTCACTATCCCTATGATAGTACTCATCTCTATACAGAAACATAATCACATCTGCATCCTGCTCTATACTTCCTGACTCTCTCAAGTCAGAAAGCATAGGTCTGTGATCACTCCTGCCCTCTGGAGTTCTTGAAAGCTGTGATAGGAGAATCAAGGTTATATCAAGCTCTTTTGCCATAAGCTTTAGCTTTCTTGTAATTTTTGAAATCTCTTGGGTTCTATTTTCATTCTTTTCACCGCTGTCTATGAGCTGAAGATGGTCTATTACCACTATATCCAAGCCTTCTTTAATCTTGATTTTTCTACACTCACTTTTTATAGCTCCTAGTTTAAAGGTCTTATCATAGACTTTAATGCTTGATGCTGCAAGGGTAGAGGCTGCTTTAGTTACATTTACCCATTGTTCGTCGCTTAGTGAGGCATTTTTTATATTTTCAATTGGTATTCCAGTGTGAGTGGCTATAGTTCTGTCTATAATCTGAGTCTTTCCCATTTCAAGATTGAAAAAGGCAACCTTGGCTCCTCCCTTGAAGACAGAATTTAAAATCATGTTAACTGCCATAGTTGTCTTACCCATAGATGGCCTGGCAGCAAGTATTATTAAATCCTCTTTTTGCAAGCCTCCAAGCATTCTATCTATTGACTTATATCCACATTTTATTCCCTGAAGTTCTCCACCTTTCTCACATCTGCTTTGAAGAGTGTCCATGAAATCCTGCATGATTTCTCCCATATCTTCACTTTCTTTTATTTCAGCTGAATTTAAATTTAAAAGAGAATTCTGAGCATAGTATACTACATCCTCTGGAGATTCTTTTCCCTTTCCGAGCTTGTCCAAGGATGTATTAAATATTTTTAGAATCTCCCTGTAATTAGATTTTTCTTTAATTATTTCTCCATGTTTTTTTATATTAGACGCCGTTATACTGGTATTTATAAGCTCAGTTATATAAGTTATTCCCCCCACTTCCTTGAGGCTTTCTCCAAGCTTATCACAAAGGGTTACAATATCTGCAGGTATGTTGTTTTCATACAGTTCCTTTAGGTTTTTAAATATTATATTATGCTTTGAGCTATAGAAATCCTCAGGCTCCAGCATGTTTATAACTTCACAGATGCTATCATTTTTTAAAAGTATAGAGCCAAGTACATTCCTCTCGGCAGCTAGGTTATAAATTTTCTCTATTCCCATAATAAATCTCCTCCAATTTTAGTCTACGTATTGATATGCTGCTGCATTGCACATATTATCATAACTATCCTCTTTATCCTTGCTTTTATTAAGCTTCTCCACTGTGGTTATTCCCTGATCTGTCCAGTTTTTAATAACAGTTTCAATGTACCCAATATGCCTTGCATTATACTTAACAGCCTCATTGATAGCAGCAATTATAACTCCTTCCTCAAGCTCATTGCTCCAAAGCCGTATTTTTTCTCTATCACATTTAGTTGCCTGATGAATATTTTTATTAAACTCTAGTAAAATTCTCTTTCTCCCCTCTTCTTTATTTTTTGCTTTTTGTTTTTTAGAAGGAGATTTTTTTGTTTCTTTTTCTTTTTTGTTTCTTTTCCCCCTAGGTCCTTGGAAGCCCCTTCATAGGGGCTTAAAATTTCGTCATCTTCCTCAGCTTCAATGTCTTCAGAAGTCTTTTCTACATCATAGTCTTTATCAACTTTAATATCCTTAAAAATGTTTTCCACATCATAAGCTCTATCAACACATATTTTATACAGTATATTTATAAACTCTTTATTCTCAACCTCTCTAAGTTCTTTGTTTATACATGCTATTGTATTTTTGCTGCTGCTGAAGTTATATTTCATCCAATTTAAAATCATAACCTCCTTAGTTTCTTCGCAGTATAAAATTTTGCCGTATCCTACAAATCTTTTTAAAAGCTTTTCTATAGTTTCTCTGCTGTAGCCTATTTCTGCCTCAACAATTTTTTTGACTAACTTAAATATTCCACATTGAGTAGTTTTCAAATTTGTCATAAGATATATGTAAAAATACTTTTCCTCTGGTGTAAGCTCTGATACAAAATCATCCTGCCAAAAGCTTGTTCTAACATATCTATAAACTGCCATGATAATTCATCTCCTCTAAATATCTTCTAAGTTTTATAAGTGCCTTCTTCTTTCTACCTATTGCTGCTCTATAGCATATGCCTTTAAAATTTGCGTAATCATTCAAAGTTCTGTTTTCAAAATAAAACCAATAAATTACCTCTTTTTCCTTTTCTGAAAGCTTATTTAAAGCTCTACCTAGTAAGAGCTTTTCCTCTTTTTTAACCATATCCTCCTCAACATTTTCATCGCCAGCTATACTATCAATAATTTCAAAGCCATCTTTATTCAAGCTATTAGTGCTGCAGTCACTTACTCTTTTTACATTGCATCTTATCAGGTTATAAAAATTTATTTTTATTGCATTGAATACGTAGCTTGTGAAACTGCTTTCTCTGTCAATGTCATACATATTTACAGCTTTAATTATAGATACTTGTCCAATTTGTATTAAATCTTCAAGTTCTAGTCCTTTTATATAAGTGCTTCTAGCAGTTTTTATAACAAAAGGAGTAAATTTTTTTATTATTTCTTCCATAGCTTTTTTGTCCCCAGATTTAGCTAAAATAATCTTATCTACTAAGCTTTCATTTTTAATAATAAAACCCCCTATATTTTTAATTCTATAGATTTATAAATATATCTATAAAGCTTCCTATATCTTGAATAATTGCGAAAATAAGCAGCGATATACAGTGAAATTGCTTCAATTCCTTTATTTTTTTAATCTTATTCAGTGCTCTTCTAAAGGTTCTCTTTACACTTTCTAATTTCACGCCTTTTTCCTTAGAATAGTCTTCAAGGCTTTTTCCACGGATAACATGGCGAAATACTCTGTTTTCTTCTTTACTTAGCTTGTCCTTAATTAAAATATTGTAGCTTTCAGACAGTGTTATATTACTTATTAAAGTACCTTCAAATTCGCATCTTTCATTTATATTTTTTAGGTTATAAAGATCAATGTTGCTTCCATAGAGAATATTTAAATTATCAAAACGTTTGCTCTTCTTACTAAAATCAACAGTTTTGTTTTTTATACTTTTTTCAATTAAACTGCATAACTGTCCATAATTTTCCCTTTTAGAAATATAGATGCATTCTATAATCTTCATATTACATTCTTGCATATAATCCTCCCATTCGATGTTAACATTTTCATTAATAACTCCATCATAATTGCTCTTTATTAATCTTTGAAAGTTATCAACTATTATTTGTACTTTCGACTTATCTCTTTTCTTAGCACCATCTACTATGCTTTCCATTTTTTCATCATTTAACTTTTTTAATGTCATAAATTCCTTCCTCCTGCAAATTTATTATGTATTGTTAATTTTCCCTTATATAATATAAAGACGATTTACCCCCTAAAACACGGACAATTTTTGAATGTAATCTTTCTTTTTTGTTACGCCATATTATCCTAAATATCCTTATTATTTTACTTATAATAATTATTTTGGTTATTTATTACAGAGATTAAAGACTATATTATATATAAAAACACTTTTTTCATCAAATGTCGCCTATATAAAAAATAGAATTATGTCTTATTATTTTTTTAATTAGGTTCTGTTAAAGAAGGATATACAGTCTTTAGAATTAATATAATAGGAGGAAATATTGCATTATTTTATGTAAGTATTTATATTAGCTTCATTTGCTACTAAAGTTATAAATGAAGCTAAAAATGCAATAAAATAAGGATTAACTTCTATGAGTTAATCCTTATGATAAAAATACTTATTAAATATAAAGAAATCAGCATGCTTCACAGTATTGTGATCTGCAGGCTGATTTATAATTTTTGATAATGATTTAATAAATTCTCTATTTTTTCTTTAATAAGGTATTTTAGCGATTCAGGTTTTACTGACGTGATAGAACTACCATATCTAATAAAATAATTTGCAATAAATTCTTCTTCACCTAAATTATAGAACCCCTTTATAAGTGTTTTAGTTCCACTTTCTATTTTCATTGATGGATAATGCTCTTTATAAAAAATATCCTTTGCTTGTTCTAAAATTTCCACTTCAAACTCAATATTTTTTTCAGATTGATAAAATTCTAAAGAACGGTTGATGAGTTCTTCAACCGAAAATTGTACTTTATCATTATGAAATTCTAACAAAGTTATTCTATCACATCTGAAAACTTTACGTTTATTTGTATTCAACTCTATTCCAGTAGCATACCACTGTCCAAATTTAGCAGAAATTTTAAAAAACTGAATATGATAACTTACTTGTTTGTTATTTTTTAAGTATTGAATCTTACAACTAACTTCATTAAGAATGCTTTGTAAAATTTTATCTAAAAACTGACTAACATTATTATGCTGATACGCTTCAAATTGTAAAACTTTTTTCATCTGATGAATTTGTTTTATTTGTTCTTTAGAAAGACAGTTTTCAAATTTTTCATTTAGTTTATTAACACTTAAATGAAATGGCGTAGATTGATAAGACTCTAGCGTCAACATTGCAAAATATAAAGCATACACTTCATCAAGAGTAAAAATAATAGGTGATAATAACCTATTTTTTAAGATACCATATCTTCCATGTCTACCATGCTCTGAAAAAATAGGCATACCTAATTGTTCTAATGAACTAATATCACGCAAAGCTGTACTTTTTGAAATATTATATTTATCCATTAAATCACCCAAATTAAAGAACTCTCGACCATTTAAGTATCGTATCATGTCATTTAATCTTTCTGATTTTTTCATACTATCCCCCTTTTAAAAGGTGTCATATTTTGATACCTTTATATATTATAATAAATCTAAAGGAATATATCAATTTTATAAAATATATTCCTAAAAATTACTATAAAAAAGGAGATTGATACTATGAGTACAACACTAGAAATTGCTATTTTTCTTTCAATGAATGGAAAGGCACAAGAAGCTATAAATTTCTATAAAAAGCATTTCAATGCAGAGGAATTGTTACTCGTTAGATACGAAGATATGGCAAAAAGAGATAGCACAATTCAGATTACTGATGAAAATAAAAATTATATCTCTCACTCTGTATTATCAATTGGAAAAACTAAAGTAATGATTGCTGAAAATACAATGGATACTAATGAAAAATATAAAGTTGGTAATAACACATCATTATGTATTCAAAGTGCTGACTTAGAGGAAATTGAACATTTTTATAATAGCTTAATTACAGATAACAGGGTTAGAATCATTGTTCCATTATCTAGTAATATATTTAGTAAAGCATACGGAATTATTAAAGACCCTTTTGGTATTCAAATTCAACTAATGTTTGATAATAGATTGAAATAAAGGCTTACACTCCTTGAGGTAAGCCATCTTACATTCTTTATTGCAAATTTATTAATTGTCTAGCAAAATTTTTATTGCATCGTCCATTGAAAGAACATTAGCAAAACGTTTATTCCAAATTTTATAATTATAAAATTCATAAAGTTTCTCACCAGATAGATACTCGTTATCGAAAGTTGTGTTTGTTTCTTTTGGAATAATTATTTTATATCCATAATCAAAGGCACTTTTTAAAGTAGCATCAATACAATATTCTGTTTGAAGTCCTACAAGTATAACGGTATCTATCTCTTTACTTTCTAAATACTCTCTTAATCCAGTTTTATGAAAAGCACTATTATACTCTTTTTCAACGATAAATTCACTGCTATTAGGTGCTATATCATTGTAAATCTGCCAGCCATCTGTACCCTGCTCAAGTTCGGTACCCTTTCCATCATCATGGCGTACATATAGAACTTCTTTATTATTACCTCTTGCAGTTAAAATAAGCTTTTTAATATTTTCAATAACTTTCTGTTCATTATAAGGATGTTTCTTAATCAGTGCATTTTGCACATCTACAACCATCAAAACAATATTACTCATAGTTTGTTCCCTCCTAATTTTATTACTTTCTATTTCTGAAACATCTCAGGATTATTTTTAAATCCACTGGATGTTCCTATGAGAAGAATTCTACAATTCTTATCCAGTATCCTTTTTTCTACTGCCGTCTTTAAAGCACTGAATATGGTTGCGGACGATGATTCAAGATATAGTCCCAAATGAGCCATTTGTCTGACATCATCAATTACATTACCTTGAGGAACCTCAATTGCAAAACCACCGGAGTCCCTTACAGCTACATAGGATTGGTAAGTTACGGTACTCCCTCCGATGGAACCGGTTAAAGAATATTCGCCAGGAAATTCTTTTCTATAGTCTTCCCCTTCCAACACTTTGGAAAGTCTTTTAAAGGGCTCCACACAAACTAACTTTGGTAAGACATCAATATATCCAAGCTTCAGCAATTCCTTAAAGCCCTCAAATATTCCCCAAAGGAGGTCCCCTCTGGATACAGGCACAAATATATATTCAGGTAGATTGTCTCCAAATTCTTCATATATTTCATAATCTATGGTCTTATATCCTTGTACTCCAAAGCAATTGCTTCCTACTGCTGGTAAAATATAATTTGTTGCCGGGTACCAATCATATTCTTCAACCATTTTCCTCATATAACCCCATCTACCATTTGCAGCTATATCATCAGCTTCATCAACTATTATCATCTCTGCGCCTGTTGCTTCAATAGCAGTCTTATAGGCCATATTCACATTTGGTAATGATATGATTTTACAATCCAGACCTGCAGTTGCAGCATAGGCTGCTATGGAAATACCTGCATTTCCACTTGAGGCAGCTACTATACCTTTTTGCCCAATTCAAGTGCTCGTGCCACTATCAGTGGACTCATTCTGTCTTTATGAGAACCGGTAGGGTTTTGGAACTCATTTTTTATAAATATTTCTTTAACTCCCAAGAGTTTTGCCATCTTCTCAAGCTTCACCACTGGTGTATCACCTTCACCCAAGGTTGGAAATGTTTCATAAGGAAGTATACTTCCATATTTCTGCATACCTTTTATGCTAGAATTCTTGAAGCTTGTTTCCTTATACTGAAATGAAATAGCGGCATTTTCCCCTTTTTCTAGGCATTTGGGACATCCTAAAAAATAATCTCCTGCCGGATATTTTTCTCCACATTTAATACAATACATTAATTCAATTTTTTCATTCATCTTATACATAAATAGTCCTCTTTCCTTTATAATAGTTTTATCGAGTTATTTACATCTTCGATTATAAAAGAGGTTTTTCTATTTGTATAACGAATATATTGAATAGCAACTATCGAAAATATTAATTATAGATAAGAGGTGATTTGATGTATGGACTATGATCTTTTAATAACCTTTATTTACTTAGCTAAACTGAAAAACTTTACTAAAACAGCTGACCAGCTTCATGTGGTTCAGTCTACCATCACCAGCAGGATAAAAAGTCTTGAATATAATATAGGAGAAACCCTGTTTATCCGAACAAATAAGAATGTGGAACTGACAAATGCGGGAGAAGCTTTTCTTCCCTACGCTAAACAGTTGCTAAGCATACAAGAATCTGCTATTTTTAGGCTTAAAGCTCTGGAATTATTCAAAGATACACTTAATATTGGTGCTGTACACTCTATTTACGATTGTCATGTGCAGGACATGATTCTTAAATATATGCAGCAAAATAAAAAAATTTCAGTAAAAGTTACTATTGAACATAGTGAAGAACTGATACAAATGCTTCATGAGGATCAGGTAGATATTGCATTTACATATTGGGACATCAAATCTCCTAAATTCATATGTGAGCCCTTCTATAGCGACAAAATCATATTGGTTACTGGTTCACAGAATAGTGCCACTGCATGCGGTATCACAAACGACGAGCTTAGAAATCTACCTTTATTGTGCTCTGCAATTATGACTGCCCCATTTCAGGAATGGTTCTACTCAATTTTCCCGAAAAACTATGTATATCCACTGGATATCAATATTAGCAGCAGCATCATTAAATTTCTAAAAGAAGGAATTGGCTTTAGCTTTATGATAGAATCAGCTGCCAGGAAGTTTATAGAAGAAGGTTCTCTAGTAGATGTAAATCTTCTCGAAAGCACTCCACCAAGTATAGAAAGCTATATGTTAGTAAACAGGCAGCGAATTAATTCATCCGCAGTAGGTCAATGGCTAGCAGACTTTATGCCTTCATCTTTTTCACGTTACTCATCTCAAGCAAAACAATAATAAGAAGCCCAGAAGCAAGGCGATTCAACGCTTCTGGGTTAAAATGTCAATAAACGATTTTTTTATATTATATTCGCTCTTCCATTATAAACAATTCCTCTTGTAACATCCATTGTTACGAATGCTCCTGTTTTTAATATTTCAGTAGCTCCACCAGCCCCACAGATAAGAGGAACTTCACTTGTAATACATTCTATAGCCAAATGAGATGTTAATCCACCCTCTTCTGCTATAACTCCACTAACTCTATCTAATACTGACAGATATTCTCTATCTAAGCTTCTTACAACCAAAATATCGCCTTTTTCTAGAGTTTCATCTGCTTCTTTAGCACTCTTAACTATTCTAGCAGTACCATATCCTGGCTTGTTACCTGCACCTCTACCTTGAACTAATATGTCTCCAACTATATGGACTTTAAGCATATTAGTAGTTCCTGAATAACTTACAGGTATTCCTGCTGCTATTACTACTAAATCACCTTTCTTAACATATCCAGTTTGCAATGAAATCTCAACAGATTTTTCTATTAGCGCGTCTGTTGAGCTAACCTTTTCTGCAAGTATCGGAAACACACCCCAGTTTAATGCTAGCTTTCTAGCAACTTTATCGCTTGGAGTTACTGCAATTATCGGACACGCTGGTCTGTATTTAGATACAACTTTAGCAGTATGTCCGCTTTGAGTAGCTGTAATAATTGCTGAAGCATTTAATCCTGATGCTGTTGCACAGGTAGCTAGGCTTATAGCATTAGCTACATTATAAATATGAGCCTCTCTCTTTTTAGTCAGCAATTCTTCATAATTTATTCTTGATTCAGCTTCCATAGCTATTCTTGCCATTGTTTGAGCAGCCTCTACAGGCCACTTTCCATTTGCTGATTCTCCACTTAACATTACAGCATCAGTGCCGTCTAAAATAGCATTAGCTACATCAGAAGCTTCTGCTCTTGTTGGTCTTGGGTTTCTTTCCATCGAATCTAGCATTTGTGTAGCTGTTACAACAAATTTGCCTGCTTTATTACACTTTTCAATTATCATCTTTTGAATTAATGGAACTCTCTCTATTGGAATCTCTGATCCCATATCTCCTCTTGCAACCATTATTCCATCTGAAAACTTGATTATCTCATCAATGTTGTCAACGCCTTCTTGATTTTCTATCTTAGAGATTATTTGTATATCATGTCCTCCAAATTGTTCTAACAGTTTTCTTACAGCTAAAACGTCTGAAGTCTTTCTTATAAATGATGCTGCTATATAATCTACTCCTATTTCACAACCAAATCTTAGATCATCAACATCTTTTTCTGTAAAGGAAGGTAAGTTTGTTTTTACATTAGGTACATTAGCATTCTTTTTAGTGCTTATCATTCCGCTGTTTTTTACTATACAGTGAATATTTGTTCCTTCTACTTCTTGTACCTCAAGTCCAATTAAACCATCTGCCATCAGTATCATGTTGCCTGGTACAACATCTTTATACAGTTCGCGATAACTTAAATTACATTTTGTAGCGTCTCCTTCTACATCTTCTCCACAAACTATAGTGAATTTTGTTCCTTCAACTAATTCTACTTTTTCTGGAAAGTATCCTGTTCTTATTTCAGGACCCTTAGTATCAAGAATTATACCTACTGGTTTATTGTACTTTTCTCTTAGCTTTTTTACTAAGTTTATTCTTTCTCCATGTTCTGCATGGTCGCCATGAGAAAAATTGTGTCTTGAGCAACTCATTCCTGCTTCAATTAACTTTGATAATACCTCTTCACTATCACTAGCAGGCCCAATTGTAAAAATCATCTTAGTCTTTTGCATAGTTTATTCTCCTTTTTAAATGTATTCATAATAAGTGAACCCTCTGAGATTTCAGAGGGTTTACTGTATACTGAATTATGAACCTACCTTATTAGTAAAGCCTAATAAATCCATCTGCAGCATAAAAATACCATTTGCAGTAAGACCGTTTAGACTACCGGACATGAACTGAGCTTCGCCAGCAGAACAAACATTATCTTTTCGAACGTCGCCACCAGCAATAATTGTCGGTACTCCATCACCAGTGTGATCTCTTGCTTCACAAGGTGTAGAGTGATCAGCTGTGAAAGTTATATAACATTTATTGAGGTCAATTCTCTTCAGAATAGTTCCAATAACACTATCTACTTTTTCAATCATATCTTTTTTTGCAATTGGAAGATTATCATGTCCACCCAAATCTGTGGCTTTAACATGCATAATAACCCAATCATAGTTCTTTTCATTTAAAAGCTTAATAGCCATATCAGCCTTACCTATTAAATTAGTATCAAAACTTCCAGTAAAACTCTCATCGCTAAAGTAGTCAATCCCTACAAGTTCGGCGATACCTCCAACAGTTTTATCTCCTGCTACACAAGCAGCTTTTATATTATAAAGTTCCTTAATAGATGGTATATATTTTTTTTGGCCTGCACCTCTAGTTATTATAGCATTAGCTATATTTAAGCCGGCCGCATGGCGCTGTTTATTTATAGGGTGATCCTTTAAAATCTCATAAGAACGATTTGTAAATTCCCATAGGTTTTTTGCTGTTTTTTCTGCTGCACTGCTGCCATCTAATGGACTTGGAAGAATGAGCCTCTCTCCTTCTTCTGCAGTACCTGGATCAGTGCAGAATATTTTATCACTTAACTCCTTACCTCTAAAAACAATTGCAACTCTATGCTCAGTAAGCTCCTTAACAAATACTTGTGTACCATCGGATAGTACTAAACCGTTGATGGCAGATGCTAGTTCTTTCGCTCCTTCACGAATTCTACCAGCACGTCTATCAATAACGGCATAATTATCATCAATAGTTGCAAAATTACCCCTGAAGGCAACATCCCCTGGCATCAAATCCATTCCCGCACTAAAGGCTTCAAGTGGTCCTCTTCCAGAGTATACCTTATTGCTATCGTATCCAAATATATGTAGGTGTCCAACATCAGTACCTACTCTTATGCCTGGAGATATTGGATAGACATTTCCACACATGCCTTGAGAAGCAATAAAATCTAAATTTGGAGTTTTGGCATTCTCTAATGGAGTCATATTATTTAATTTTTGGTTAGGGCGATCTCCTAAACCATCTAGTATAATAAGTAGTCCCTGCTTTTTTCTCATCTTTCAAGCTCCTATCTACAATTCATAATCTTTTTCTGTTCAGTTATTTCTTTAGCTTGTCTTAGCATATCTTTATTTTTATACATAAAGAATGCAGAAATTAATATAACTGTTCCCCAAAGTATCAAAGGGAAAAAACGCCCTGTTTTATAAATATTAATGGAAAATTTAATATCTTTACCTGCTGATAGTTTTCCAAATTCAAAAGCTCCATACTTAATACCATCTTTTGAGAATATACTATAAGCTTCCTCTGGATCATATCCTACTATATTAAAAAGTTCATACTCTTTAGGAATACCCATCTCTAAAACATATTTCTTTATTTCAATTGGAGTATTATTTATCATTTTATAAGTAACCATCTTAACATTACCTGGAAAGGTATCTTTTTGTTTTGATGGACTAATTTCATAGGTTTTCTTTTGAGTTTGAGTAATAACAAGCTCAACTTTGTCTCCACTTCCCTTAAAATTTGCAATATAGTATTCAAGGCTTCCGTTTTTTTCTTTTTTAAATTCGCCTATGAGTTTACCGATTTTTACATTGATATTTGTAATTTGTGCATTTTTATAACAAGGGATAATCAAAACCCCTTTACTATCTGTAGTGCCCTTAATTGTAGTAGTGATAACACTATTCTCTTTATTTGGAACAACAACATCCTTGACGTAATCCAATTGCCCTGTGTTACTTGCATAAGCTACTACTGAGAATGAAAGACTTATTATAAAACCAAGCAATATAGTTAATAATTTTTTCATATCCTTTACCTCCTTACACTATTCCTACAATTTTGAACCATGTGAATGATGCAATTAGCATGATTCCCCATTTTGCAAGAAGAACTACTATTCCATAGCTCAGTTGCTCAAGAACTGTAAAATTACCTGTGCTGTAGTATATAAGGTTAACTTTGCTATGAGGTGGTAATGTAACACAATCGGAGATCATAAATGAAGCTGGTAGAGCAAGAGCTACTGGATTAACGCCTGCAGCCTTGGCAATTGCTATAATCGCTGGAATAAGTATTATAGTTCTAACAGTTTTACTTGTGAATACCATATGTGAAAAACTAGCTATGAATATAACTATTGCATAAAGGGCGAAGAAGCTCAAACTTTCAACTTTAAGACTTCCAAATATTCTATTGAGTGCCCAGGATGCAACACCTGAAGAATCAAGAGCTAATCCACCAGCGTAAGCGCCACAGCTAAATACCAATAGATTCCAAGATATTTTAGCTTCCTTCCATTCCAATATACCTATATGAGGCAAAAAGAAAAGAATAGCAGAAACAATAGCAACTATAACAAGGCTAAGCTGAAATCCAAACAATTGAACCTGCAAACTATCGATAGACCAAAGTAGTATTGTAATACCAAATATAATAAGCGCCTTAATTTCGATAGCATTCATTTTACCTAGATCTTTATATTCTTTTTCAAGAGCAGTTATCTTTTCTTTAGAAGCCGCTTTATTATTAGTCTTAAACATTAGTTTACCAACAAAGAATGAAGCAACTAATGTAAGTGCGGTAATTGGTGCAGCTGCGATAAACCATTGCATCCATGAAATATTCGTTCCTGTAAGATCCTTAATGAAGCTGATAGCAAGGATCTGTGACGACGTTGCTGTTACAACGGCAGCAGTAGAAAAGTTATTAGCCTGGATTCCTTGAAGAGCCAGTAATTTACCGAAATTTCTATCGCTCTTGTTTTCACTATTTACCTCAAACATTTCAATAATTATCATAACAATTGGTAATAGCATAGCCGCTCTTGCAGTGGTAGAAGGAACAACAAAAGAAATTAAAAAGTTAGTAAGCATAAGTACAACAAGTACTGAGTTAGTACTTTTGCCTAACTTAAGAATAAGAAACAACGCAAGCCTTTTGGCAAGTCCACTTTTTTCCATACCGGAAGCGATTACAAAGGCTGCAATCATTAACCATATAACCTCATACCCAAATACTCCAAGAACCTCCGATTGTGTCCATGCTCCTGTAACTGGTAGAAGGACCAAAACTAAAAGTGATGTTACATAGTTTGGAATACCATTAGAAACCCAAAGTATTAATGCGAACGTGAAAATACCCATAGCCATTTTGCCAGTATAAGTCATACCTAGTGGTGTTTCCATAGTCCAGATAAGAGCTAGGACAATCAATGCAATTGGCAGCCCAAAATAAGACATTTGTATATCAAATGGGCTTTTATTCTTTTTAACTTTCACAGTTGTGCTCATATATTTATATCTCCTTTTTACTAAGATCTAAAATTCTCTCAAAAGTTAACTATTTGATAGTTTAATAATACTTAACAAACTGCAAATTATCCAATTACATTTAATTATGATAAAAATAAATTTAATTTATTTTTATAAAAAAACCTCATAATCATAAATTTTATTTATAGATCCACTTGAAAAAACTGCTATAATAGCATTTATTTATACATTTTTCATCAAAAATGCTTTATAATATAATAAAAAATATTTATATATAAAGTTGATATTATTGTACTTTAGAATATTGATAATCTAACAAGGAGGAGGAAAAATGGATTTAGAAACCCTTCAAACCTTTTTACTTATAGCAAAAAACAGCAGTTTTACAAAGACATCAGAAGAGATGTTCTGTACACAAGCTGCAGTTTCAATGAGAATTCAGCGGTTAGAGAGATATCTTGACTGCAATTTATTCAGTCGCAAATCTAAAAAAGCCGAGCTAACTAAAGCAGGTCACCTTTTTTTACCTTATGCTCAACAAATATCGAATACTTTTATAAATGCAAAAGAACATCTACTGCAAGCAAAGTTAATGGAGGAATCTGAAATATCTATTGCATCATCTAACACACCTGGAACATACATATTGCCAAACATAATGTTCTTATTTAGACAAAAATATCCTTATATTACAATAGTTAATCATGTACAATATACTAAAAATGTAATTAATGGCGTGTTAAATAAAAGCTACCCCATTGGAATAATTTCACAACCATATTTTTCTGACACCAATGACATATTATGCGAACCTATACTAGAAGATCCGCTGGTTGTGGTTGTAAATAACGAACATCCATGGGCCACGAAAAAAAGAATTTTTATCCATGAAATAAAAAATGAATTTTTTCTAATATCCAACCCAAATACTTCATTAGTGTCTTATTTAGAGAAAGCAGGTAATTTTAAGTTTGTTTCAAATAATATATGCGTAGTTGGAAGTATTGAAGCAATAAAACAAAGCATATATAGCAATTTAGGGATATCAGTAATATCAGAAAGTGCTGTAAAACAAGAACTTAAACTAGGGTTGCTCAGTAAAGTTGAGATAGTTGATGAAATTACGCTAATGCGTCACATATACTATATAAAACGCAAAGATGAAAAATTATCGCTTTCTGCTGAACTGTTTTTAAAATTTGCAAAAGAGTTTATAACTTTTAAAAATAAAGACCTTGTAAAATAATAGCTCAACATTGAACTTTATAGTATCTACAATGAAACAATTTAAACTGGAGGTAGGTTTATGAAGGTAAATATAAGACAAGCAGTAGATGATGATGAAGATGTTTTTGTGGATTTTGCAGTTAGATTAAATAAACTTAATCAAAATAATCTTGAGAGAATATGCATTATCTTATGAAACATTTATTTAATTCCTTCATATTCTTAAAATGTAATTAAGAAAAGTCTAAATGTCTCTCCTAAAGATATTATGGTATGAACTCTGTTCTAAAATATGACTATAAAAAAGTGCATACGCGACCATTTCTTGCATGCACTTTTTATAGTATTAAATAGTATTAAATTGGAGGGCTTTTTTATTATATCCATAATTAAGATTTTTTATATAATTTATGTTCATATCTTTTTACTAAAAGCAAAAACCACCAATTAGTTAAATGACACTAATTAGTGGTTAAGCAGATCCTAACTCATCAGAAAAATTATTTGGTCCTATTTGAATTTCTATCACCTATTCTTCTTAAACTTCCCGGCTAAATGACACATGTTAAAGATTCTAAACCTTTTTAATATCAACTACTTAACTTTAACAATCTTAATACAGACATACCGTTTATTTGCACTAACTATATTCTACACATTAACACTTTTTAGGCGCTTGTACCATAAGTTAAATCAAACTTACTATACACTGCTACCACTGTAAGCCTCATACTATAGAGATATACCTTAGCCAAACACTCAGACTCAGACTCCGACAGACAGACAGACATTTTAAACAATTCACTGAAAAACTTACTAAATACCTGATTCACTACTTCTTTAATGAGTTAGAATCTACTAGAAGAAGTTTTAACTTTCTTCTTGAATATATTATAACACTTATTTTTTCAAAATTCAACATATTGTCTGAAAATTCTTATTTGTAATTTTTTTCTAACGTGGTGCCTTTTTCCATGAAAGTGAATTTGATAAAAACTTAAATCCCTTATTAAATAATAATTTTAATATACCTGAGTATAGGATAGTAAAAACTAGTCCCTTAATTATTGATTCGTATCCGAATGCTAAGAATCCAAAAATTAATACTATTATATTTATAACTCTCAATGCTGAAGCTATATTTATTTTAGGGTTTTTCTTATTAAGTATCAAAGCTATAACATCAAAGCCTGCTGTAGAAGCATTTGAAGATACACATAAATAATATCCTATCGCCACTAAAACAGCCGAAATAATTATTGCTAATACTATATTTATATTAATTGCTAACTTAAATGAATAAAATAAATAAAAAAATAACATATAACATATGCTGCTAAATATAGTTTTAATAAAATATTCTTTCCCTAAGAATATAAGACAACTAACTGTTAGTACAATTGTAAGTATATTAGCTACTGTTGTCACATTTGTTCCTATTAAAGAGTGTACTATTAAAGCAGAACTTGTTACCCCTCCATTTATTATCTCTCTTGGCACAGTAAAAAAAGCATAAGAAAATGTTATTAATATATTGCCTAAAATTATTTTAACTATGTCTCTCACAACATATTACCTTCCTTATAAGTTATTTCATCTATCACCATTCTATCATACTTTACACTTAAAGTTATATATAGATATCTGTATATAAAAAATGCATGCAGGAACAATGTCCCACATGTATTTTTAAGAATTCTTTATAGCATTAGATAGGTTGTTTATGCTGACCGTCAACACTTCAAGCTTTGCCTCTAGCCTCACAAGCAAATACACAGACACAGCTATAGGAAAGCCAACATTTCCTATCATATTCAATAAATCATTACTCAGTGTTCTCACCTTCTCAATACAAGTATTTATAGGAATATAAACTAGAAAATTGACTTACACAAAGGGATATGTTTCCAAAGATGAAGTAGATTTAAAGACTTTGTGCCAGTCTTAGTAAAGGGTTTTGAGAAAACCTTAGAACTTTAGAGTTGTTTGAGCACAGCGAGTTCTCGAAAGTTCTTAGGTTATCTTGAAACACAAACTTTAGACTGGCTAAAAGTTTTTAACGTGCTGAAGCTTGGAAACATAGCCCGGCGTATAAGTTAACTTTCGGCCTAGAAACCCTATAAGTCTATTTCACAGATAATTCAGTGGAATTTTTATCTGTAAGCTCTGCTGAATCCTTAAACTTCAGATCTCCTCCTGTAGATGCAAATATGTTTTTAGCAATTATTACATCCATAGCAGCGCTTACCTCTACAGCTGTTATGTCCTCCTTTACATTGCTAACCCTTACTGCAGTTTTCTTACCTTCCTCATTTAAAAAATTCATAACTAATGTTTTACTCATCTACCTTCCCCCTTACGCATTCATTATTGAACTTTGGTCTTCTCTTATAACTTCATCCAGCGTTTTACCTAGAAGCTTTTGAATCTCCAAAGCTACATCATAGACATCTTGCTCGGAGGCTGTAGTCTTCACCTTTGAAAACCTCTGGTTTTTGATTAATTCTTTTCCTTTTTCATCTACACCGTCCTTATATTTTAGTACTAGTGTAGTCTGCAATTTTGTTGATGTTGCAGCCATATTTACCATCTCCCTTCACCTAATATATATACAGTTACCGTAGGTGTAGGAAGAGTTTTTACAAATAAACTTATTATTTTAGGCCTTGTTTTAAAACAATGCGAAAATTGATATATCCTTGTAAACCTACTATTATTAAAGCATATATATAAGTCTGAATGTCCTATTATGGCAAACATGAAGTTATTAATGTTATAATATAACCTATATATTCTATAATTTAGTGCAGACTTATAATTTACTGCGCAGTACATAAGTTTACAAAATGGAGGTATTGTAGTGGAAAAAATATTGCAGTCAGAAAGATTATTTTTAAAGCCTTTATCCTTCAACGAACTATTACATATTAATAATAATGAACTTGACAATATTGAGACACCTATTGAATTAGAAGCAATATTTGACTTTGTTAAATTAGCAATATCAAAGAAAGTAGAGAAAATGCAAAAGGTTTGTGAAGATACTCATGACTGGTATACCTACTGGTTGATTATTGATAAGGATAATGGAAAAGGAATAGGTTTTGTTGGATTTAAAGGAATACCGGATGAAAATGGTTATTCAGAAGTTGGATACAGTATTTCACCTAACTACAGAAAAAAAAGACTTATGACTGAGGCTTTAGAAACATTACTGAAATGGGCTTATGAATTTCAAGATTCTAAAGGTATAGTTGCCAAAGTTCTCAAAACAAATATTGGCTCTCATAAGGTACTAAATAATTGTAACTTTAAGTTAGTTTGTTCTACCAAACAAGAAGATAAGTATATTCTTAAATTTAGATAAGATAATTCTATAAACAGAATTCTTGGCTTCAGGTGGAGTTTTAACTCCATCTGAAGCTTAGAAGTCGTTATCCAGGGACATAGCCGCTCTTTACTCCCACTTGAAGAAAATCAGAGAACCAAAATCTCTGATTTTGTGTGAATCGCTTTCACAGAATGCGATGGAAGTATTAGAGCGGGTAAGTCATCGGATAAATTAATACATATCATTTTTAAAATAATAACTAAGGAAGCCAAATGGCTTTCTTAGTTATTTTCTACATTATCAATGCTATTCTAAAATATAGCCATTATAAAAATCAACTAACATGACCTATTTTGAAAGAACTTTGTCTATTATTCCGTAGTTCTTAGCTTCATCTGCAGACATGTAAAAATCTCTTTCCATATCTCTTTCTATTTTTTCAATTGGCTGACCTGTTCTTTCACTATATATTTTATTCAACTTGCGCTTAGTTCTAAGAAGCCACTCCGTATGAATCTTTATATCTGTAGCCTGCCCTTGGAAACCTCCATAAACTGATGGCTGATGTATTAAAATTTCGCTATTTGGAAGAGCATATCTCTTTCCAGCAGCACCTGCAGCCAGCAAAAATGAACCCATGCTTGCAGCCATGCCCACACATATTGTGGATACATCCGGCTTTATATATTGCATTGTATCATATATTGCCATTCCTGCAGTAATAGACCCTCCTGGACTGTTTATATAAAAACTAATATCCATATCAGGACTTATCGATTCAAGAAAAAGCATCTGTGCCACAATAACACTTGCACTCTCATTAGTCACTTCACCATTTAACATAATTATTCTATCCTTAAGTAATCTTGAATAGATATCGTAGGAACGTTCTCCTAAATTTGATTGTTCAACAACTACCGGTACATAACTCATTTAAATCACTCCCTAAAGTTTTATTTTACATTTTATAAGTCTCTAAATACCAACACTTTAAACTTTTTATTTCCCTAATTTTAATGTATAAAGTGAACTTTATCACGCTTTCCTATATAGGGAAACTAACTAGAAAGTTAACTTATATAAAGGGATATGTTTCCAAGAATGAAGGTAGATTTAAAAATTTTGTGTCAGTCTTAGTGAAGGGTTTTAAGACAACCTTAGAACCTTAGATAGTGTTTGAGCATAGCGAGTTTATCTAAGTTCTTAGGTCGTCTAAAACACAAGCTTTAGACTGACTAAAAGTTTTTAACGTACTGAATCTTGGAAACATAGCCCGAGGTATAAGTTAACTTTCGGTCAAATAGCCCTATATTAGGCAGCCATGGAAGGCTGAGTCACATTCATTCTGTTTCTTCTAAATTGTCTTGGAGGCATTCCATAAAGTTTCTTAAAAGCCTTTGTAAAAGCTTCCTGAGAGCTAAATTGATACTTTAATGCTATATCCACAATTTTATTCTCTGTGCAGAGCAGTTCATTAGCCGCTTCCATAAGTCTTCTCTTTCTTATATATTCAGCTACAGGCTCGCCAACTATGGCATGAAAAACCTTGTGAAAATAGTACTTCGATAGAAATACCTTATCTGCAAGTTCTTTAAGCTCTATTTTTTTATCTAGATTATGTTCGATGTATTCAATAGATTTCTTAATACAAGCATCATAATTCATTTTAGTATACCTACCTCATTTAGTCTTTTTTCTATATTATATCTTAGCTTTTCATGTAAATCCTGTCTTTTTTTGCTCATCTATATATAGATATTTTTATAAAAATTTACTAAATTAGTTAATTTTTTTCCTAATTTATGTTATATTATAGATATGTTTTGTGCTACTATATCAAAAAAAGTTAAGGAGTACTAAACTTAATAAGCTAGCATATCACTAAAGCATTACATTAATATAAGGGGTGAAAACACTAATGAAAAACAAAATAATATTATCACTTGCAACTATGCTCTTTGTCGTATTATTAGTATCAGGTACGGCTCTTTCTTATGTACTAAGCTTGCTGCTAAAGAGTACTGCTAATAATGGAATGTTTAGTCCAAGCATTATATTAGCTATTGTAGGAACTGCCATAGCTTGCACTATTTTAGCAGTGATAATCCTATCGATATATGTCAATAGTATGTTCACGAATATTGATGTATTTAAAGAAAAACTTGCACATATAGCAGATGGACAACTTTCAATTAGAGTCCAGGAGGAAGGAGTTTTAAAGGCAATCGCTGTAGATATTAACAAAGTTATAAATAATACCAAAAGAGTATTGTGCGAAGTTGGTGAGGTATCTGACAAAAATAGAGGCCTTGCACTAACAATTAAGGACAACTCAGAAAGCACAGAGAAAGCTTCAAATGAAATAGCAAATTCAGTTCAATCCATTGCAGAAGGAACAAATCAGCAATCACATGCTGCTGTTTTATCAGACGAGAATGTAAAAAAAATGGCTGAAAATAACAATATAATTATGGACCAAGCAGAGAAAACTAAAGTTGTTGCAGGTGAAATGATAGAAATTGTAAAAGCAAACGGCGAACTTTTCGGCAGTTTAATCGGTAACATAAAAAATACCGGCGATATGACAACTAAACTTGCTGAAAACGTTTATCAACTTCAAATAGAAGCAGATAAAATCAAGAACATTACTAATGTTGTAACTGAAATTAGTGAGAGAACTAACTTACTTGCTCTTAATGCAGCAATTGAAGCAGCTCGTGCAGGTGAACAGGGAAAAGGCTTCTCAGTTGTAGCCGATGAAGTTAGAAAGCTTGCAGAACAATCTTCTGACTCCGCTGGCGAAATAAAAAAATTAATCGAAAATATTACATCAACAATTGAAAATATTACATCAGAAACAAACAACCAGGTAAAAGAAATAGAAAAAGATATAAAATTTGCAGATGAATCAAAAAATCTTTTTCTAAAATTGTAGAATCAACACAATCTACCTTTGATGCAATAAAGCAAATTAATGAACTGTCAGTAAACTCTATGGAAATAACCTCCACTGTAACTAAATTAGTTGAAGAAATAGCTTGCTCAACACAGGAAGCTGGAGCATTTACCGAGGAAGTTTCCGCTTCTTGTGAAGAACAGCTTGGTTCAATGCAGGAAATGAACAGACTTGTTGAAAAAATGAATACTACAGCTGACGATATTGATAAAACATTAAACTCCTTTATTAAAAATATTAGTGTTGGTGAAAAAGAAAAAGTTTTAATAAATGAAGGATTAAAAATACTTAAAGATTTGACTCAAGATATAAATAGACAAAATATAAGTATTGAAAATGCTTCAAACTTCTTTAGAGAAAAAGCTAAAATATATCCACAATTTGAACTAGTATCAATTATTAATAGAGAAGGCATAATGATATCTGCAAGTGTTGACACTAATATAGGTAATGATTTTACTTACAGACCTTATTTTAAAATAGCTTTGGAGGGAAAAGAATATCATACTGAACCTTATATTTCTAATACAACTTTTAATTATTGCATTACAATTTCTCAACCTTTCAAAAATTCAAGTGGAAGCATAATTGGAGTAATTATGGCAGATATTTGTATAGAAAATTAATGTTCTTTTATTGACTTTATAACTATTCTATATTAAATTGAACTTATAATATTATAAATAATTGTTTAGTAATAGATTAAGCATATTAAGTGATATTTATGATTATTGCTTAATATGCTTTTTATTTTCTGAACCCAGAAAAAGAGGGTGTGCTTATGTTAGAATTGATACCTGAAGGTATTAAACCAAAAGTAAATATTAATGACAAAATCAAACCACATTTTTATGTAATCAATTTTGCTGCAGATGAGGAATCTTTATGTAAAATGGAAATGAAGTGCCTTTTTAACAAGGTTCCAAAACAAAAACACTTCTTCTCCTATCATTATATTGATCCATCTAGAAGTCCCTTTATAAAACAATGTATTTCTATAATGTATACTGGTAACAGTCTAGATGATATAATTAATCAGCTTGTCATAGATAAAGTTTCTCTTGAAAAATTTAAAGTTTCTTATATAAATTATGGTGATGAAACCTTAAGCCATAAAGAACGTCGTAAAATTGAATATGAAATTGGACAAAACATAAATGGTGAAGCTGAATTGAAAAACCCAGAGCTGCTTTTAGGTGTAACAAAAGTTAATGAAAAATGGATATTAGGTGAATATAAAAGAAATGAACCGGAATGGATAATTCATAATCGAAAGCCTTATTCGTACTCAAATGCAATTACTTCAAGAGCTGCAAGGGCAATAGTAAATATTGCTGTATGTAACGATTTAAAGTGTACAGTAGTAGATCCCTGCTGCGGCATTGGAACAGTTGT
This sequence comes from Clostridium sp. OS1-26, assembly GCF_030915445.1. Taxonomy (GTDB): domain Bacteria; phylum Bacillota; class Clostridia; order Clostridiales; family Clostridiaceae; genus Clostridium_AM. The sequence continues at coordinate 3,013,124 of NZ_CP133264.1, read as the reverse complement.
TATGGAGGCTCTTTCACTAGGCATTAATATTAAAGGCTTTGAACTAAATTCTTTAATTGCTGAAAATGCAAAGACTAATCTTAAATATTTCGACTACAAGGACGTAATTGCCAATGGTAATATGCATGATATAGAGGAAAAGTTCCAGGTATCAATTATAGATCTTCCTTATGGTCTATTTTCTGCTACCACACTTAAAGAGCAAGTAGATATTATGAAAACTGCTCGCAGAATATCCGATAAGATGGTTATTATTACTTTTGAAAATATGGATAAGTATATTCTATCTTCTGGCTTTAATATTGTTGATAAATGCCATATTTCTAAAGGTAAGTTCAAAAGATATATAGCTATATGTGAGTAGCTTTTAAGAGAATCTTGTGCACTGAAAATATATAGACAAATATTTTTATGGTAACTCTTTGATTGATTTCCCATATCTTGTACTAGGACAAGTTAACCTTGTCAGTTTAAAAGGAGGCTTTGATATGGGACAACAAATGAATAAGTATCAAAATTCAAATTGTAACTATTATGAGGAATCTCAATCTCATGTGCACGAATATCTAGGTAGCACACAAATCGCTTTTGAAGATAACGTACCACACAACCATCGTTTCGCTGGAGTTACTAGCGAAGTTATACCACAGGGTAATAATCATGTTCACCAGCTTCTAGGGAACTCAGATTTTTTTGAAGATCATCACCATGAAGTTGGGGCTACAACAGGACCAGCTATACCTGTAGATGGTGGTAGACATGTACACTTTGTTTCTGGAGTAACCACTCTCAATGATGGTCATGTTCACCAATTCATTTTTGCTACACTGATTGATAATCCTATTGGTTAATATATTAGAGGTCGTCATAACTGACGACCTTATAATTGTTACTTTGAATCCAGCCATTTCTAACTCGTCATCTTTTGCTAAGCCCCAATAATTAAATTGCGTATTCGTGTCCATTGTGAATTCTTTTCTAAATTTATTCATTGTTAACACTTGTAATACTTTTTCATAACATATATCAAAAAAGGTGGGGGTATTTATGAAAGAATATTATCGATGCGTTAAAGAATATGTTAGCTCAACTACCATGGCAGTTAAATCACTAATTCTTATAGGTTTTATAGCCCTTATCGAAACAATTTTAACCATTTTCTTTAATTCTAATAACCAAAATAGTCCAACTGATATAGCTATACGCTCAGTTATGTCTAATATATTCGGCTTTATTTTTGGTGCCCAAACTACAGAAAATTCGAATATTAGTAATAAAAATCTTCAAACTATAGTCGCATGCTCCGTGGCAATTATTTGCCTATTAATATCTATTGCAGTTCACTGGCTAGGTTTAAATCAAGATGGATCATCTATAGTTGAAATTCGCAATCTTCTATTTGCATCTGTAGGTTTTTTACTAGGCAGAGCAAGATCATAACGCTTAGTTTTATAGTGTTTATGGGGCTTATTAGCCTCATATGTACATAAATCATTTATTTACTTTTGACTTTAAATATCTCTGTGTCCAAGGGCAGACTAATATGCACTTTCCACAAATTTTTACACATATTGCTTTTTCAAAATAGATATCCATATTTCACTTAAAAAAAGAGTAAATGCTTAACTTTATAACCAACTTATAATATTTTCAGAAATGTCTCTTCTATTAGATTTTAGATTACTTCTACTTGAGTATCCAACAGATATAACGGCCATTAGCTGTAATTCATCTGAAACTCCCAATAATTCTCGTCCTTTATCTTCATTTTTTAATATTTCTCCAATCCAACAAGTACCTAGCCCTAGTCCATGAGCAGCAAGTAGCATATTTTGTATTGCAGCTCCAATTGATTGAGCATGTTTCAAGTAAATACTTGGAACCTTATCGTCTAGAACTTTAGTATCTAGAAAAACTGCTATCAAGCAAGGGGCAGTCTCTACCCAATTATGGTATACAGTAAGAGACGCTACTTTTTTTATTAGTTCCTTATTATTCATTACTACGGAGAATCTCCATGGTTGCATATTATTACCAGATGGAGCCCAATTAGCTGCAGTTAACATTTGCATGATAGCATCTTTACTCACTTCTTCTGAAGTATATGCTCGGACACTTCTACGATTTAATATACATGGCATTGCTGAATTCATCTTTCCCTTCTCCATTTATACTCCTCCATTAGTTAATCTTATTTTATTATTTTGACTTTATTAATGGTAATTATATCATAATCTGAATGTTAAAGGATGATTGTTCTTCTAATAAATTTAAAGTAATTCTATTTTTTAACACCGTATTATTCAATTTTCAAAGGCCTCGTTCATTTTTTCAATTTTAATAGTTACGTCACATTATTTTCATAATGTTTAAATATCACATACTCTAAATAAATAGATATTCTTTCTGTATTGCGACGTAAAGATACCGTAAAACTCATTTCTGAACTGTCCCTTGTTAAGTAGACAGTTGGCAGTTCAGTTTTGAATAATACGGCATTATAAATAAATATTCGTTTTTATATATTATTTTCTTTCAAAATCATATAACTCATCTTCATATCTTTCAAGTTCAATTTCAATAATTCCATTATCCCTACACTTGAAAATATCTTTACTTCCAATCGGCATTTTTCTAAGTTTTGAATATTTCGGATAAATATCACTTAGCGTTGCATAGCAATATTTCTGCAATTTGTTCTCTAAAACATCTAAGCAATGCTTTTTTATGATTATTTCGTCTCCCTCATTAAATACAGGACAATATCCATTTTTTTTAATTACTTTCATCTTAATAACTGTCTGTGGTTTAATTTCCATTCTCCTCACCCGCATTCCCATTAATATTTCTTTTATTTTACTATTCTAGCTTACACCATAGAAGAATTATATCATATCCCAGTGTTATATTAAACCATTTATGTTAAATAGAGTATTCATAAACACTGTGTCATCCAATTTCTTGCCTGCGATTATTTTAAACAACTCTACTGACTTCTCTTTACTTAATTGAACACATTTACTTTCATTAGAAATAACAAGTTCTACATTAGGACTTATCCTAGGATATTTAAATTACGACGTAAAAATACCGTAAAATTCATCTGAATAATACGGCATTTGAATAAATTATTTGTTCTTAGTTCTAAATATCATTAAAGTTTTTGCTAATTATATATGATATTATTTTTTATTATTTACTTATTAACATATTTGGAATCAATAGTTAATGTAGCACTTGTTGAAATTCCAGTATTCGGATCATAAGCTGTTATTACCACTGACTTAAGAGTCGTAAAATCAACACCTTTATTTGGTGTTACTGAAAGCAATCCACTATCTACTGTAACTGTACCAGCATCACATGCATATTTTATATTATTAGCAAGGTGTGATCCTGTAATATCTCCTCCATTTTGATCTAATACTGTACACGTTGCATATCCATCACCTAGACTTCCATCTTGTTTACCTGAACTTCCATCTTGTTTGTTAGGTGAGATCACTAATGTTGAATTTATCATAATTTTACTGATTCTTGGATTTTCGCTTACACCTGATGTTCCAGGATTAAGTGAAGGATACTTAATAGTGCCAACTATGCCATTTATATTATCCACCAACGTAATAATAACTACGCCACCAGTACTAGAAGCATTGTTGAATGTTATGGTACCTGTTCCTGTTAATGGATTTAAAACTATTGATGAACTTACAGATGCAACTGCATTTATCTCTGAAGCTGGAATCGCTTTAGTAATATCAACACCATTTTTATCTAAAACTCTGTATTGGAATGTCGCTGTGTTCGTTCCAGTCTTTGTTAAAACAGTTGAAATAAATTCAATTTTAGCTACTGATGTAGATCCAATATTATTAGTTGGTTGTGGTTCTGAATATTTATTATTTAAACTTACTAATTTACCAGTTACTTTATCAATTAATGTAACAATAACTTGGTTACCGTTATCAGAAGGAGAGTTGAATGTTATGGTACCTTTTCCTGTTAACGGATCTAAGATTATTGATGAACTTGCAGACGCAACTGCACCTATCTCTGAAGCTGGAACTGTTTTAGTAATATCAACACCATTTTTATCTAAAACTCTGTATTGGAATGTCGCTGTGTTCGCTCCAGTCTTTGTTAAATTAGTTGAAATAAACTCAATTTTATCCATTTTTGAGGTTGCTGGAGGAGTTGAATTTGATGAAGGAGTCGTAGTTGCTGATGTTCCTGCAAACTTATTAATAATTTCATCTGGAACTACTCCTATGCCACCTAATACATTAATATTGGATATATTAATAGAATTATTAGCAAAATAATTTTTTTCAATGCTTGGATCATTTCCAATCAAAAGTAATGGATTAGAATTTTTGCCTGCTAAAATAGAACCACTTAGAGCATCTGCAAAACCTTCACCTGAAGCTATATATACTGTACCTAGATTTAGATCGCTCTTGAATTTATCTATAATATTTAGATTTACTTGATATTTGTCATTTCCTGTTATTAATTCTATATTAGACAGTCCCTTGAGCACTGCATTATTTAATGATGTTCCTGAGCCAATAACATAGGTTGTAGTCAATTTGTGACTGTTAATATAGTCTTTTACCACACTTGGAATTTCATTATGACTAACTAATATAATAGGCATATTTCTTTTTACAGCTATAGGTGATATTGATAAAGCATCAGGAAAGCTTTCACCTGTAACAACTGCAATTTCAGTAACATTGTCCAGCTGTTCAGCTATCTTTATACATGTTTCGTAACGATCTTGTCCAAATATTCTTGTTACTGCTATTCCTGAAGAAGCCAGCTGTTTTTCAACTGCTGACGAAACACTGCCTGTGCCTCCAACAATAATAATATTCTTAACTTTTAACTGCTGAATTGCATTTAATGTTTCTGCAGGTATAGAATTAGCTTCACTTAAAAGTATTGGTGCATCATATTTCTTAGCTAGTGGCGCAGCACTTATAGCATCCGGAAAATTTTCTCCGCTAGCCAGAATTGCGTAATTCGATTGAGTCCACCCACTTAAGGCAACTGCTGCAGAAGTTGCATATCTGTCAGCTCCTGACAATCGTTTGATAGTTATGGCGCTTCCTGTTGATGTATTCGTACCACTTATTGAAGTACCTGTAGTTGTTGGTGTTTTTGTATCATCTATTGAAGTATCTTTAGCCGTTGGTGAATCTCCTATATTTAAAGCTGCTTTTACTCCAGTTAACTTGTCCGATAATGAAACAATGATTGTTCTATCAGTGTCGCTAAAGTTATATTTTAATCTACATGTCGTTTCTTTTGGTACTAAAGTTATCAGTGAATTTATTGATGAACTTACATTTATTTGGGAAGACGGAATTTCTCGTGTAATATCTTTACCATATTTATTTAATATTTTATATTGTAATTCTGACCACGATAACCACGATCCCCCCTTTAAAATATCAGTAGGAATAAAAGAAATTTGAGCTATTTCTAAATCATTACTATTGTTGCTCTTATTATTTTCAGATTCAGAATTTACTATATTTAATACTCCAGATGCTTCAACGCCTGTTTTGTGTATTAAGCTAATCATAGCTTTGTTATCGGCATCAGAAAAATTGTAGGTTACTGTACCTTTTCCTGTTGATGGATCTAAACTCACTTTGGATTTTGATGAACCTATCATTGCAACTGCCTCAATATCAGTTGCTGGGATTTCCTTAGTAATATTTAAATGATTATGATCTAATATTTGATAATTGAATGTGGCTGTATCTGTCCCAGTTTTTATTAGATTACTTGAAAGAAAATTCATTTGTAAAACTTTCGATGCAGCCATCTTTCCAACTGGGTTTTTAGTTAATCCCGATGTATTTAATATTGCAGCTATTCCTGTTACTTTATCTGTCAATGTAAGTTTAATTGGCTTATCAGTATCAGTAGAATTAAATGTTATAGTGCCTGTCCCTGTTGATGGATCTAAAACTACTTTTGAATCTACAGATGTAAATGCAGATAGCTGAGAAGCTGGAATATTTTTAGTGATCTCTTTAAGTCCATTAGATAACTTGTAGCAAAAAGTGGCTGTGTTTGCTCCGGTCTTTGTTAAGTAATCTGAAAGAAAATTAATTTCATAAATTTTATTCTCATATGGGTCCTGGCTCTCACCAATATATAAGGTTTGACTATTTCCCACAGTGCTATTAGCCGCGCCACTTACGTACAATTTACTATACATAAGATTAACTTCAACGTATTTAGAGTTAGAAAAATCATATGTCAATGTACATGTTCCTGTTGATGGATCTAAGCTCACTTTAGCCCTTCCACCACTTCCATCCTCATAATTTCGATCCACAATTGCATCTACACTTATATCAGAAGCTGGAATTTTACTGGTTATGTCTATACCATGTGTATCTAATATTTTATAATGAAATGTTCCCGTGTTTGAACCAGTCATTTTTAAATGATTATCATTAATTTGAATGGACTCGGGAATAGGGCCACCCTGTGCCGCGAAGGCATTCGGAGAGAATCCTAGAAATAAAATTAATATCGCTAGAATAAATGATAGTTTTGCTTTTTTTTCAATCATGATAACACCTCTTTCCATCAACATTTTACCATAACTCTAAACTTATGTTAATTATTTTATTATTATCCTATATTTCTATTAATGTATAACTATGTATATTTAATGTACATGTACTAATATAATACAGTAACACATTAAACATTTTGATTTTAAATATAGCATTACTCAGTTTTCAAAAAACATTATTCATATTTTCATTTTCAATACCTACGTCATAATATATTTAGAAAATATATCTATATATAAATTTGCGATAAATGCATTATATTTTTGTATTACAGCGTAAAAATACCGTAAAATTCATCTGAATAATACGGCATTTGAATAAATTGTTTGTTCTTAGTGCTAAATATCATTAAAGTTTTTGCTAATTATATATCATATTACTTTTTATTAATTTACCTATTTGGGATCAATAATTAATGTTGCACTTATTGAAACTCCAGTATTCGGATCAGCAGCTGTTATTACCACTGACTTTAATGTCGCTAAGTCAACACCCTTATTAGGTACTACTGTAATTAGATCTTGTGATACTATAACTGTACCAGCATCACATGTAAATTTTATATTTTTAGCAAGCGGTGTGTTTGTAATAACATTTTCATTTTGGTCGTATGCTTCAAATATCGCATATCCATTTCCTGGACTTCCATCTAATTTAGGACCAGCAACACCTAATTTGGTTGAAGTTATCATAATTCTACTGATCCTTTGACTTTCGCTTACACCTGGTGTTCCAGGATTAAGTGAAGGATATTTAATAGTGCCAACTATGCCATTTATATTATCCACCAATGTAATAATAACTACGTCACCAGTACTAGAAGCATTGTTGAATGTTATGGTACCTTTTCCTGTTAATGGATCTAAAACTATTGATGAACTTACAGATGCAACTGCATTTATCTCTGAAGCCGGAATCGCTTTAGTAATATCAACACCATTTTTATCTAACAATCTGTATTGGAAAGTAGTCGTATTCATCCCAGTCTTTGTTAAAACAGTTGAAATAAATTCAATTTTAGCTACTGATGTAGATCCAATATTATTAGTTGGTTGTGGTTCTGAATATTTATTATTTAAACTTACTAATTTACCAGTTACTTTATCAATTAATGTAACAATAACTTGGTTACCGTTATCAGAAGGAGAGTTGAATGTTATGGTACCTTTTCCTGTTAACGGATCTAAGATTATTGATGAACTTGGAGAGGCAACTGCACCTATCTCTGAAGCTGGAACTGTTTTAGTAATATCAACACCATTTTTATCTAAAACTCTGTATTGGAATGTCGCTGTGTTCGCTCCAGTCTTTGTTAAATTAGTTGAAACAAACTCAATTTTATCCATTTTTGAAGTTGATGGAGGAGTTGAAATTGATGAAGAAGTCGTAGTTGCTGATGCTCCTGTAAACTTATTAATAATTTCATCTGGAACTACTCCTATACCACCTAATACATTAATATTTGATATATTAATAGAATTATTAGCAAAATAATTTTTTTCAATGCTTGGATCATTTCCAATCAAAAGTAATGGATTAGAATTTTTGCCTGCTAAAATAGAACCACTTAGAGCATCTGCAAAACCTTCACCTGAAGCTACATATACTGTACCTAGATTTAGATCGCTCTTGAATTTATCTATAATATTTAGATTTACTTGATATTTGTCATTTCCTGTTACTAATTCTATATTAGACAATCCCTTGAGCACTGCATTATTTAATGATGTTCCTGATCCAATAACATAGGTTGTAGTCAATTTGTGACTGTTAATATAGTCTTTTACAACGCTTGGAATTTCATTATGACTAACTAATATAATAGGCATATTTCTTTTTACAGCTATAGGTGATATTGATAAAGCATCAGGAAAGCTTTCACCTGTAACAACTGCAATTTCAGTAACATTGTCCAGTTGTTCAGCTATCTTTATACATGTTTCGTAACGATCTTGTCCAAATATTCTTGTTACTGCTATTCCTGAAGAAGCCAGCTGTTTTTCAACTGCTGCTGAAATACTTCCTGTACCTCCAACAATAATAATGTTCTTTACTTTTAACTGCTGAATTGCATTTAATGTTTCTGTAGGTATAGAATTAGCTTCACTTAAAAGTATTGGTGCATCATATTTCTTAGCTAGTGGCGCAGCACTTATAGCATCCGGAAAATTTTCTCCGCTAGCCAGAATTGCATAGTTTGATTGAGTCCATCCATTTAAGGCAACTGCTGCAGAAGTTGCATATCTGTCAGCTCCTGACAACCTCTTGACACTTGGAGTACTCTGTGCTGCAAAAACTGTAATTGAAGAAAATAATAATAAAGCTAATACCGTAAAAATAAATGATAGTTTAAATTTTTTTTCTTTCATGGTAACACCTCTTTCAGTTATATATTACCACAACAATATATTTATGTTAATATTTTAATTATTATCCTTAAATTCCATTTATACATAACTGTATATATTTAATATAGTTATATTAATATAATGATTCAAAAATTATTTAATTGTTGATGAATCCAGTTCTATTTCAAAAGGACCAACTGAAGAAAAAGAACCTTCAATGAAAATGTTCCGAATTTGCAATTTTGCATTGCTTTCATTTATATAATTGTAAATTAGTTCTACACTCTTATCTGATAAACGCTCAATACTAATAATTATCCTAATTATACATTGTATAATTCCAAGTATAACTAGGGAATTTATATATGAGGAGTGTGATGAGTTGATATGACCAAAAAGCGCAATTATGTAATCTTTTTTACTTTATTGATAGTTGTTAGCTTCATCTTTGGCTGTTCTAGCAAACTTAGAAGTATTACTAAAAGGGAGATAAGAAATTTTTCAAAAGTTTCAGCTAAGGATCTGAAACAAGTTGAGCCGAATGAAAATGTACCACAACAGAAAAATACAGAAGAGAAAAAGCCAGACCAAAACAATACTCCACCAAATAATGTAAATCAAAACAAAACAGATCCCAAAAAACAAAACATAATTGAGAAAATCGACGAGAATGAATTAAAATCTGAAGTTGAAAGAATATATAATGAGAGATCAGCAGCTCTTGCCTCCGGTGATGTATCATCTTTAAAAACACTTTTTGATACTTCACAAAAATATGGTAAATGGGCATTAGAGCATGAGGTTAAACGTATAAAATATCTTAAGGATTGGTCAAAGGAAAGAAATATAACTTTTAATAAAATAGAATCCACAGTGAGAGTAAAGAAAATTTATCCTAAAGGTAATATAGTAAAATTAGCTTTAGAAGAATCCTATAAGTTTGATTATGTTTATAATAACGAGGAGAATCCTCCTGTTAATTCTTTTGGAGTTGGAATAAGACATACTACAAGCCTAGTTAAAAGAAATGAGAAGTGGGTTATTTTCAATGACTGGTACACTGACTGCTTTGAAGATGCCTTACGTGGCTATTCTGACAGTGTTGCTAAACTTCCAAGAATGTTAACTCCTATTCATAACATAAATAAAAGTTATCAAGAAGTAATTTATAGGAAACCTATTTATGATAGAGAAAAGGCTGTTGCTTATGCTGATAAATACTGTGGAGCTGCTTGGGGAAGTAGTAATAATTTTAAATATAACAAGAAATATAATGATTACAATGGTATAGGTGGAGATTGTACCAATTATGTATCCCAAGTATTAGGAGATAAAGAAGGTGGAGGTATGCGCATTGGTGGTGGTTGGGTACCTAGTAGTAACGCTTGGGCTAATGCTGATGGGTTGAAGAATTTCTTAGTACACAGTGGAAGAGGAAGTGTAATTAGTGTTGGTACATTTAAGGAATTGACTAAATCTTCAGAAAAACTCCCTAATGGAGCAGTTGGAAAATTGCAGCTTGGAGACGTGATTGCTTATGAAAAAGGCAGGGGAAACATAGACCACTTTGCAGTAATAACAGGCTTTGATTCTCATGGATATCCACTTGTGAATTCTCATACTACAGATAGATATCATGTACCTTGGGACTTAGGGTGGGGTGACGCTAAAATAAGATTTTTTCTTATACACATAAACGGTTAAGCTATTCCTTTCAATATATTATCTGTTTTAAACAACATTAGAAAGGGTCGGCATAAGCTAAGGAGCATTTTCCTAAGTTATGTCGCCCTCTCTTACTATTTTGATTTGCTATATATAGGACATTGTACTATTCTTGTCAAAGCAGATAATTATTCTCTTCATTTGCCAATTCAAGCGTTCTAATTTCAAAAGTTTTGCAACCTGATGCAATAAAGGGGTCGGATTCTGCAATTTTCGCTGCTTCTATAATACTTTCTGCAGAGATTATAACTATTCCTCCAGGATAATCTGTAAATGGCCCGCAAAGCACAAGTTTGCCCTGTGCCTTTAACTCTTTTAAGTATTCTACATGGCTCTTAATTATATCAGAATTTATCGGCTTCTGATTGTTCATTAAATAAACATATGTCATTTATTTTCCCTCCTAACTAAGATAAAAACAAACTTCATCATTGGCAATATTAAAGGAATACTCTTTAAGTATCAATCTTTTTGTTTCTATTATATTCACTTTAATCACTCCTTTGAATTATTAATGTGTATTATACAACGAATGTCACGAATCATGTATTAGTTATTCATTTTCTGTTTTTTTCTCCTGCAACCATTGTCCTACGAAGTTCAACTTTTTATTATAATAGCTTACAGCATTTCCAACTAATAGTGATGATGCAATTGTACCTTCACGGACACCATTTAATTTATGAAACATATATAAGGATACAATGACACTAACAATAACCAATGCACTATCAAAGTACATTTTTATTTTTCCGAAATCCTCATTTGTCTTTTGAGCAATAGCTTTCACTAAGCCTTCACCAGCCAGCATTACAACATTAGCTTTTACTTCCAAAAATACACCTAATGCAACTACAAATATGCTAACAATACAAAGAAGCCACTGTACAAGGTAACTATGAATTTGCAGTCCAGATAGAAGATACAATGTAAAATCTGTAAAATATCCAAAAAGAAATGCTACAACAAGTTGCAATAATTGAAAAAGCTCATACTCTCGTCGTAAAATTATGATTTGCAAAGCAACAAAAACCACATGCATGGCAATAGTGATTTTACCCATGGACCATGGTAGACCTAGACTTAGCACTAATGGTACACTTAAAATAGGGGTTGTACCTAATCTAGCTTTTGTTGACAAAGCAATTCCGATGGCTATGATGAACAAACCAACAATTAATAATAAATAACGTTTTATATACTCTTTGGTTGTTTTCATATTTCTCATTTTTCGAACACTATTCTCTCCATTCAAAATTCCTCCTAATAAATTGTAAAGTTATCTTTCAGAGCCTAAATCCCCTTTACTGACAAACCTTTTTTCATATTTATCAAGAACAAAGTTTAGGCAATCTTCCAAATTAGTGTCAGTTTCATTTGCTATACAAATAAGAGAGAATAACACATCTCCAATTTCACTGTTCCATTCTGTGGTTTTCTCAAATTGTTTACTGCCATAGTTAGTTCCTTTTAAAACCTCCTTTGATAGTTCTCCTACTTCTGATGTTAAATCAATCATTCTAACATTAACATTTGAATTCATGTTCCTATCTTTAGTGAATTTATTTACTATATCTTGAATGTCTGATAAATCCATTTTCATCCCCCATCCTGAAATTCAGTATATCACCAGTTTGTCGTTAATTAATAATTTAATCATATAATTTTTACCAATACAAATAAAGGAATTCTATCATAGAATGAGAGCCTGTATCTATTAGAGATGCAGGCTTTGGCTGACTTGCAATATATAAAATTATTAATTAAGCTTACTAGTATACTCATTTTTTAGAACTGACATTATAATTATTGATTCATAGTTTCCATTATATAAAATACATTCTCTTAAGGTACCTTCTTCAATAAACCCTTCAGATTTATAAAGGTTTTGTGCTCCATGATTTTTATATCTAACATCAAGCCATAGTCTATGTGCATTCAACTGCTCAAAAGCTATTTTTTTAACTAATTTTAAAGTTTCCCTTCCAAAACCCTTACCTTTGTCCGATATCACAACTCTCTTAAATTCAATATTCCTATGTGGGTTTGTAAGTCCTGCTATAATTAAATATCCAACAGGTTTATTGGTAGTTTTCTCTTCAACAATTAAATGTAAAATATCATCCTGACTTAATGCATTTCTATGCTGTTCCTTCGTCCATTGATCAACATATTGTGCATTGCCAGGTTCTCCTTCCGAAGCGATTACAAAATCCAAATCATCTTCTTTAGTATTCCTTATATTTATAAGATCAGATTTTTCTTCAATATGCTTCATGTTCCTCCCCCTTTTTGCCATAAAAATCTATTAATCTGGTATTAGACTACCAATTTAATTATATAATTTTTACCAGTAAAAATAAAGGAGATTGGCATTTTGTAAATTGCAGCATAAAAACACCGTAAAATTCGCTTCTTCTGAATAATACGGTATTTAAATTAATTATTCGTTTTTAATATTTTTATTAAGACACTCTACATTGCAAAAACTTTACTCTTCAATAAATTTCACCAGTTCCTTGTTAAATTTATCACGCTGGTCATAGAAGGACGCATGACCGCTGTATTTAAATGGTACAAGTTTTGAATGTTTAATCATTTTGTTTTGTATTTCACCGAGCTCAAATGGAACAACCTTATCATGAATACCATGAATAATTAAAGTTGGAACATTTATTGTTTCTAGATCAAAAAACAGTACTTCATTTATCCAAGTATTTGCAATGGCCGCAGTTGCCCAGCCGGCTGCCTGTAATCCCAATTGAAAGAACCAATCTGAGAATGATTCAGTTATATACTGAAAGAAAAATGTGTCGGCGAAATCTCTCAGCATTTTAGGACGATCAGTATATGTTCCGTTAATAATTTTGATTACATCTTCTTTTTCTAAACCATATGGGAAATTGGGACGCTTGATAAGACTAGGAGCTGCTGCATCAATAAGAGCAAGTTTAGATACTCCATGACCTTTATGGCGGGCCATGTATCGAATAGCCATAGCTCCTCCAGTTGAATGTCCTGCAAGTGTAAAGTCATGTAATTTGAGTGCTTCAACCACACACCTAACATCATCTGACAATCTATCGTAGCCGTAGCCAGTCCAAGGCTTATCTGAATTACCGAATCCTCTTGTATCTATTCCGACGCACCTATATCCCATCTTCGGGAGCTGATCAAATTGATATTCAAATAGCTTATGGCTTCCAGGCCAACCGTGTAGAAACAAGATTGTCTTATTGCCCTCAGGATTAAGATCCTCTACATAAATTTTTACATTAGGTTCTACTTTAATATAGTAACCCATTGACAACCTCCAACAATTAAATAGCTATATTAATAGGTTATTCACTAGAGCAATAATTTGTGAATAATTGAGCCGACTCTTAAATACAATGTATTTCCAAGCGAAATCCTACTTTTTGTACTCTTCCAGAAAAAGTAACTTTTTTTCTGGTTATACTGCTTGAACGTAAAAATACCGTAAAATTCATCTGAATAATACGGTATTTTAATAAAATGTTTTTCTTAATGTCAATATCATTAAAGCTACGATGTATGAAATTTTATCACAATACTAATAACTAATTTGTTAGTATGACCAAACCGTTAATGTAGCACTTGTTGAAACTCCTGTGGTTGGATCAGTACCTGTTATTGACACTGACTTTAATGTCGCTAAGTCAACACCCTTATTAGGTACTACTGTAATTAGATCATTCGTTATTGAAACTGTACCAACGTCACATGAAAACTTTATATTTTTAGCAAGTGGTGAAAGTGTAACATCATTCCCATTTTGATCATATACTTTAAATGTTGCATATCCATTTTCATCTGAGTGAGAACTAGGTACACCTAGATTTTTTGACATTATCTTTATTTTATTGACTCTTGGACTTTGACTTACATCTTTATCTGTTGTTGGAGTAGATGGCGTAGATGAAGGAGTTGAAATCGATGAAGGAGTCGTAGTTGTTGATGTTTTAATAAAGGCATTAATAACTTCATCTGGAACTGCTCCTATACCACCTAATACATTAATATTGGATATATTAATAGAATTATTAGCAAAATAATTTTTTTCAATGCTTGGATCATTTCCAACTAAAAGTAATGGATTAGAATTTTTGCCCGCTAAAATAGAACCACTTAAAGCATCTGCAAAACCTTCACCTGAAGCTACATATATTGTACCTAGATTTAGGTCGCTCTTGAATTTATCTATAATATTTAGATTTACTTGATATTCGTCATTTCCTGTTACTAATTCTATATTAGACAGTCCCTTGAGCACTGCATTATTTAATGATGTTCCTGAGCCAATAACATAGGTTGTAGTCAATTTGTGACTGTTAATATAGTCTTTTACCACACTTGGAATTTCATTATGACTAACTAATATAATAGGCATATTTCTTTTTACAGCTATAGGTGATATTGATAAAGCATCAGGAAAGCTTTCACCTGTAACAACTGCAATTTCAGTTACATTGTCTAACTGTTCAGCTATTTTTATACAGGTTTCATAACGATCTTGCCCAAATATTCTTGTTACCACTAAGCCAGAAGAAGTCAACTTTTGCTCAACTTTTGACGAAACACTTCCTGTACCTCCAACAATAATAATATTCTTAACTTTTAACTGCTGAATTGCATTTAAAGTTTCCTCAGGTATAGAATCGGCCCCAGTTAGAAGTATTGGTGCATTATATTTCTTAGCCAGTGGTGCAGCACTTATAGCATCAGGGAAATTTTCTCCACTAGCCAAAATTGCATAATCTGATTGAGTCCATCCACTTAATGCAACTGCCGCAGAAGTTGCATATCTGTCAGCTCCACACAACCTTTTGATAGTTATAGCACTTCCTGTCGAAGTATTTGTATTTGGCGTATTTGTATTAGTTATTGAAGAACTTGTCGTTGACGGTGTTGAAGTATCTTTAGCCGTCGGCGAATCTCCTATATTTAAAGCTGCTTTTACTCCAGTTAACTTGTCCGATAATGAAACAATGATTGTTCTATCAGTGCCGTTAACTTTATAAATTAACCCACATATCCTTTCTTTCGGTGTGAAAGACAGCTGTGAGTTTATAGATGAACTTAAGGCTATTTGAGAAACTGGAATATCTAATGTAATATCTTTACCATACTTGTTTAATATTTGGTAAGCTAATTCTGCACTCATCATTCCAGTAGGAGTTTCATCAGGAGTATTAGCAGGAGTCAAAACAATTCTAGCTACTTCTAAATTATTGCTATTGTCATCCTTATTATTTTCAGATTCAGAATTTACTATATTTAATACTCCAGATGCTTCAACACCTGTTTTGTGTATTAATCTAATCATAGCTTTGGCATCAATATTAGAAAAATTATAGGTTACTGTACCTGTGCCTGTTGATGGATTCAAGCTTATTTGGGCTTTTGATGAACCTACCAATGCAGTTGCGTCAATATCAGTTACTGAAATTTTGCTTGTAATATTATTATAATAATGATCTAATATTTTATAATTGAATGTAGCTGTATCTTTACCAGTTTTTATTAGATCACTTGAAAGAAAATTCATTCTGCAAATTTCCGATGCTGCTACTTTTCTAACTGGGTTTTGTGTTAAGCCTAATGTATTTAATACTCTAGTTGTTCCTTTTGCTTTATCTGTTAATGTAAGTTTAATTGGCTTATCGGTATCAGGAGAATTAAATGTTATAGTGCCTGTCCCTGTTGATGGATCTAAAACTACTTTTGAATCTATAGATGTAAATGCAGATAGCTGAGAAGCTGGAATATTTTTAGTAATCTCTTGAAATCCATTAGATAACTTGTAGCGAAAAGTGGCTGTGTTTGCTCCGGTCTTTGTCAAATAATCTGAAGTAAAATTAATTTGATAAATTTCATTCATATATGGGTCCTGTTTCTCACCAATATAGAAGGTCCCACTATTTCCTACAGCTCTATAAGCAGCGCCACTTACGTACAATTTACTATACATAAAAGTAACTTCAACGCGTTTAGAGTTAGAAAAATCATATGTCAATGTACATGTTCCTGTTGATGGATCTAAGCTCACTTTAGCCCTTTCGCCACTTCCATCTGCAGGATTCCGATCCACAATTGCATCTACACTTATATCAGAAGCTGGGATTTTACTGGTTATGTCTTTACCCTGTATATCTGATATTTGATAATGAAATGTTCCCGTGTTTGAACCAGTCATTTTTAAACGATCACCATTAATTTGAATGGACTCGGGAATAGGGCCACCCTGTGCCGCAAAGGCATTCGGAGAGAATCCTAGAAATAAAATTAATATCGCTAGAATAAATGATAGTTTTGCTTTTTTTTCAATCATAGTAACACCTCTTTCCATGAACATTTTACCATAAATCTAAACTTATGTTAATTTTATTATTATTATTCTAAATTTCTATCGATATACAATTATGTATATTTGATATATACA
Source organism: Clostridium sp. OS1-26 (assembly GCF_030915445.1). Classification (GTDB taxonomy): domain Bacteria; phylum Bacillota; class Clostridia; order Clostridiales; family Clostridiaceae; genus Clostridium_AM. The sequence continues at coordinate 2,995,983 of NZ_CP133264.1, read as the reverse complement.
TACTAATATAATACAATAACATATTAAACATTTTGCTTTTAAATACTGCATTGATCAGTTTTCAAAAAATAACTAAAGAACACCCCAAAATTCGAACATGAATATTGCGGTGTTCCAGTAGATTATTTGATTTTTATAGTTAAGTTAGTAAATAAGAACATTATGAATGTAATCTTTTATCGAAATTATTGCATTTTATACTCCCTAAAATATAGCCAAATGAGTCATTCAAGGCTCTTTAATCATTTATGGGTTAATTGGAGAAAAACTTACGATATAATCCTGTGCTGCAGTAGACAATGTAGCAGCACCGTAGGCTGTGACTCCATGGTCTAGATCTCTAAATCCGTATATTTCTACTTTTACAGAAGGAATTGTTTTAAACTCAACATCATCTGGAAATATGATGGTAATTATTCCATTATTGTAACTGGCACTTCCAATTGAACTTCTGACGTCCAACTGAACATTGGAATTTGTGATATCATATCCATTAATATCTGTTACTGTATAAGTTAAATATCCGACTCTCCCATCGTTACTACACTTTATTTGAGTAGAAGTTATTTCAATTGAACCCACCTGTTGCCAACGATCAACTTTTCTTTGTACTAAATTTTGAGTTGAGGCTTTCACTATATTACTAAATTGGGATTGGATACCATTCTTAACCGCTGCAATCTTAAAATACACAGTAGTATTATCTGGAATTTTCATAAGCTTTAGTGAACAATAAGGCCTCCATGGAAATTTAATTTTGTTCCCATTATCATCACGAACAGCTTTAAAATTTACATTGTCGGTACTATAATATATATAATAATCTTCTTCAGCTGTTTGGGTCCATTGTATACTAATTGAATTATTGGTAACTTCAACGACAGAAAGTCTTGTAGGAGTTTGTAGATCTGTAGATACCCCTATGGCGGCGGATGTAGTTGTATCTATAGCGCTGGATGTAGTTGTATTTATAGCACCGGAAGTGGTTGTGTTTTCTGTACTATCAAAATTATCTACAGTGCTATTAGGTACAACTCCAGTTCCACCAAATATTTTTATATTTGCATTTGGGGCAACTAACTGCAATAAATTCTTTTCATTTGTAACATCACTTCCAACCAAAAATAATGGATTGCCATTAGTACCTGCTAGAATAGAACCAGAAAGGCCATCTGCAAAATTTTCACCAGAAGCAAGATAGATTGTGCCAAAATCTAAACCCTTTTTAAAGTAGCTAATACAGGCTAGATTCCTTTGATATTTATTACTTCCATTTATTTTAGTTACATATGGGAGTCCAGTTTCATCTAAAATTGAATTGCCTTTACCTATTACATAAGTTCTGCTAATATTTTGAGTACTTATATAATTTTTAACTTTTTCTGGTATGGAATCATTTGGTACTAATATAATAGGCATATTATTTTTTACAGCAATAGGAGCGATGGAGAGTGCATCTGCAAAATCTTCTCCTGTTACCACTACTATTTGGCTTACACTGCCGAGCTGCTCTACTACCTTTATATTGGTATCATATCTATCTTTTCCTGCCAATCTAGTAACCCTAATACCACTTGAAGTTAACTGATTTTCCACACTAGAAGAAATAACAGCTACGCCGCCTATTATAATTATATTTTTCACTTCTAGCTGTTGAATTGTACTTAAGGTTGATGCAGGAATTGTATTCTTTTGTGTTAATAATATTGGTGCTTTATATTTCCCAGCTAAGGGAGTAGCACTTAAAGCGTCTGGATAATCTTCTCCTGAAGCTAAAATAGCATAATCTGAATGAGCCCATCCATTTAATGCAATTTTAGAAGATGTTTCATACCTATCTTGTCCAAATAATCTTGTAGTTGAAGATGCAAATACAGTTGTGGAAAGAAGCATCATCAATATAAGCGTAGCAAGGCATAGTGCTAATTTAAACTTTTTTGACATTTTAATCCTTCCTTTGCAAATTTATCATTTACTACAATATTACACCTCTTGTAAAATTTATTCAAGTTTTACGATAAATTGTATTAACAGAAGAGTGAATATATATAATACTATTATCTGCATCACAGATTAAAAAATATTTTACTAACTTCATTAAATAAAAACACCGTAAAATTCATTTTGAATAATACAGTGTTCTGAAAAATTATTTGTTTTTTTAGTTGCAACATTAGATTAAGAATGATATGAATTAATATAAATAAAGTTTATATACTATCTATCTCTGTATACGAAGCTAATCTTTTCTCTAATGTTTCCGTATGAATCTCAAATAAATTATATCATAATATTTATATATTTTAATAGTTTTATAGAAAACATAAGAATTTTCAGTGAAAGAAAGTTAGTTAGTTGTTAATGTGATACTATATTTGTACAGATATTCATTTTCCTCTTCATCAAAAATAGTTCCTAATAATTTACTGTTGTTCTTTTCTATAATTTTCTTTGAGGCTATATTGTCTATATTACAAGTTAATATTACTTCTTCTATTCCTATCTTTATAGCCTTTTCCAATGCCAATTTTAAAATCTGAAAACCATAACCTCTATTTCTACAATCTGGTGATATATCATAGCCTATATGACCAGCACATTCTACCTCCTGGTGTCTAATTCTCACTACTCCTACAACTTCTTTTTTATTAATTAACCAGAATGTTGAAGTTATAACCGTTCCTTGAGGTAAGTCATTTCCCTTGGAATAATTGTGCACGTCGTTTAAATACTCTTGGAAATTTTCCAATGCTTTTTTATATTTATTAAAATAATGTTCATCATTTATTTTTCTATATGTTAGAGCATAATTTTCAAAACTCTTTTGATATTTTTTATTAGGCTCAATTAAAAATAAATCTTTCATATTACTCATACATTAAATTCCCCTATCCATTAAAAATTTCAGCTTGGAACTCGTGACTTTTTGAAATAAATCGCTTAAACTATATGAACTTTATCTTACTATCTTAAAGCTTTCCTCACCCTCACTAATAGGAACATCAATCATAATCATTTTCTTTACAGATGCCCGTTTCAATGCTTGCATGCAATTGACTAGAAAATAAATTTGCAATTCTTCTCCTTGTAATTCCGCTTCTACACTTCCATCTTCTAAGTTTTTCACCCATCCTGTTAATTTCATTCTTTCAGCAATACAATATATCTCCAATCGAAATCCTACTTTTTGTACTCTTCCAGAAAAAGTAACTCTCTTCCTGGTTATACTGCTTGAATTAAATTTAGGAAACTTAATATGGTTTGCATGGCTAATTACATAACAGTCTCTTAATTTCTTGAAAACGTTCATTCTTCAGCGTACTCCTTTTGCAGATTGACATCCTATTGTTTAAAACACCTTATATTGCATCCTCATCTCTACTAATTATTATTATTTTGACTTAACTTATGGTAATTATATCATATTAACTTAATTTCAAATGATCATTTTTGTAAAGAATCAATATATTCTTTGGCTTCTATCAATCCGACTCCAGTAGCAATTCTATATTTTTTTATTGCTTCAACTTTTTTACCTTCTAAAAGAAGGCTTTTTAATTCGTCAGTTATTGTATCAGGCACTCCAACTTGTTCAGCAATTTTATTTACATTTATATTTATTCGTGTTATATCAGCTCGTATCTGACTAATGCTAATTACTATCCATAGTAATAACCATACTCCTACAAATCCACAAATAGTTATATAATTCATAATTTAACTCCTTTCAATTTCGCATAATTCTATGATTATGAATTAACTGTTGGTAATTATACCATATAATTCAATTAAATTCATTACATTCCTCATAGTAAAAAGATAGGATTTCATCATTTAACAACGCATTATTCAATTTTCAAGGAGCTTAGTTCGTATTTTCAAATCCAATAGTTACGTCGCATTACATTTAGAAAGTATATCTATTACAAATTTACGATAAATACATTATATTTTTGAATAACGACGCAAAAATACCGTAAAATCCGCTATCTTGAATAATACGGTATTTTAGTAAAATATTTGTCTTTAATGCTAATATTAATAACTTTACTGTAATACTAATATAATTAATTTGTTTGAATACGTCACTACCACTTAACAGGTAACGTTTTACTTGTTGAAATTCCACTAATTGGATCAGTTGCTGTTATTGACACTGACTTAAGCATTGTTAAATCAACGCCAGAATTAGGTGTTATAGTAATCACACCAGCTGATGGGCGGACGGTGCCAACATCACATGTGAATTTTATATTATTAGTAAGTTGTGAATTTGTAATATCCATTCCATATTGATCATCTACTCTATATGTTGCTGCTCCAAATTGTTGATTTTTGTCCTTATATATTATTACATATTCTGTAGTAAGTACAATTTTACTAACTTTTGGGCTTTCACTTCCAAGATTAATTACAGGATACTCTATTGTTCCGGCTATACCAGTTACGTTATCTTTTAATGTAACAATAATTGTTTTATTAGTGTCAGAAGAAGTATTGAACGTTATGGTACCTACTCCTGCGAATTGATTTAATGTTATTGATGAACTTATAGATCCAACCGCATTTAATTCTGATGCTGGAACTAACTTAGTAATATCAATACCATTTTGATCTAACAAGCTGTATTCAAATGTTGCTGTATTCTTTCCAGTCTGAGTTAAGTTAGTTGATACAAACTGAATTTTATTAACTTTTGTATTGCTTCCTATTCCTGAATCAGCTGAAGATAACGCTCCCATTCCTACTATCCCATTATTGCATGTTATCGATACTGTAATTATTTTATCATTATCAGAAAAATTGTATGTTATAGTTCCCGTTCCTGTTTGAGGATTTAAGCTTACTTGGCCACCTGATGAACCTATCCATGAAGTTGCAAATAAATCCGAAGCTGGAACTGTTTTTGTAATGTCCATACCTTTTTTATCTAATATTTTGTATCTGAAAGTAGCTGTATTTGCATCAGTCTTCGTAAAGGTTGTGGAAGGAAAATCAATTTCAGCTACTGGTAAAAAACCCATTACATTAACTGGATCTGGTTCTGAATATTGTAAATTCAAATTTACAAATTTACCAGTTGCCTTATCAATTAATGAAACACCAACTTGCTTATCAGCATCAGAAGGATTATCAAATGTTATTGTACCTATTCCTGTTGATGGGTCTAATTTTATTGATGAAGTTGCAGCTGCAGTTGCATATATATCTGATGCTGAAACTTTTTTAGTAATGTCTACACCATTTTTATCTAATACCCTGTATTGGAATGTTGCTGTGTTGGTGCCAGTTTTAGTTAACTTAGTTGAAACAAACTCAATTCTATCTATTGTTGAAGTTGGTTTCGATGAAGGTATTGTGGTGGTTGTAGTTGGACTCGTTGAAGGTATAGTGGTTGTCGATGTCCCAAGAATTTCAGTAATAATATTATCCGAAACCACTCCTACACCACCTAATACATTAATGTTTGATACATTAATAGAATTATTAATAAAATACTTTTTCTCAAAGCTTGGATCATTCTCCACTAAAAGTAATGGGCTAGAGTTTTTCCCAGCTAAAATAGAACCACTTAAAGCATCTGCAAAACCTTCACCTGAAGCTACATATACTGTACCTAGATTTAAATCGCTCTTGAATTTATCAATAATATTTAAGTTTATTTGATATTTGTCAGCTCCTGTTACTAATTCTATATTAGACAATCCTTTGAGCACTGCATTATTTAATGATGTTCCTGAGCCAATAACATAGGTTGTAGTCAATTTGTGACTGTTAATATAGTCTTTTACCACACTAGGAATTTCATTATGACTAACTAATATAATAGGCATGTTCCTTTTTACAGCTATAGGTGATATTGATAAAGCATCAGGAAAGCTTTCACCTGTAACAACTGCAATTTCAGTAACATTGTCCAGCTGTTCAGCTATCTTTATACATGTTTCGTAACGATCTTGTCCAAATATTCTTGTTACTGCTATTCCTGAAGAAGCCAGCTGTTTTTCAACTGCTGCTGAAATACTTCCTGTACCTCCAATAATAATAATGTTCTTTACTTTTAACTGCTGAATTGCATTTAATGTTTCTGCAGGTATAGAATTAGCTTCACTTAAAAGTATTGGTGCATCATATTTCTTAGCTAGTGGCGCAGCACTTATAGCATCTGGAAAATTTTCTCCACTAGCCAGAATTGCAAAGTTTGATTGAGTCCATCCACTTAAGGCAACTGCTGCAGAAGTTGCATATCTATCAGCTCCTGACAATCGTTTGATAGTTTGATTACTACTTGAAGCAAAAACTGTAACTGATGAAAATAACAGTAAAGCTAATACTGTAAAAATAAATGATAATTTAAACCTTTTTCTAATCATAGTAACACCTCTTTCCATAAACATTTTACCATAAATATAAATTTATGTTAATTTTATTATAATTTTTCTATATTTCCACTAAAATGTAATTATGTACATTTAATATATATGTACTAATATAATACAACAAAACATTAAACATTTCGCTTTTAAATACCGTATTGCTCAGTTTTCAAAAAACATTATTCATATTTTCATTTTCAATATTTACGTCATAATATTTTCATATTAAGTATTAATCTAATAAAATGTAAAATAAAAAGAGCATTTCTGTTCTTGATCTTACGCAAAGTTTTTGTATTGCGACACAAAAAATACCGTAGAATTCATTTTGAATAATATGGTACTTAAATAAATTATTAGCTTTGAATATTTTTATTAAGACGTTCTACGTTACAAAAACTTTATTCTTCAATAAAGTTCATTAATTCTTTGTTAAATTTATCTCGCTGTTCATAGAACAATCCGTGACCGCTGCTTTCAAACGGCACAAGCTTGGAGTTTTTAATTCCTTCTTTTTGAGCAACAGCTAATGGAAATGGGCAAACTTTGTCATGAATACCATGAAGGATTAGAGTAGGAACCTCTATTTCCCCAAGATCAGAAAACAAGTTTTCGTCTCTAAGCGAAGTGGCAAGCTTCGCTGTGGACCAACCTGCTGCCTGTAATCCCAATTGGAAGAACCAATCTGAGAAAGGTCCTGTTAAGTACTGAAAGAAAAACATATCTCCAAATCCCTGTAGCATTTTAGGACGATCGTTATACGTATCTTGAATTATTTTAGTTACCTCTTCTTTAGTAAGACCATAAGGGAAACCAGGTCGTTTGGTAAAACTAGGAGCGGCAGCGGCAAAAAGAGCAAGTTTGGATACTCCATATCCCTTATGACGAGCCATGTATCGAATGGCAATCGCTCCCCCTACAGAGTGACCAGCGAGTGTAAAATCATGCAATCTAAGTGTTTCAACTACACATCGAATATCGTCTGCCAACCGATCGTAGGAGTACCCCCTCCAAGGCTTATCTGAATTGCCGAATCCTCTGATATCTACTCCAATACATCGATATCCCATTTGTGGAAGCTGATCAAATTGATATTCGAATAACTTATGATTTGCAGGCCAACCGTGTATAAATAAGATAGTTTTCTTTCCCTCTGGATTAAGATCCTCTACATAAATTTTTACATTTGCTTCTACCATAATATAGTATCCCACACAATACCTCCATTAATAAAATTCCTTCATTATTAACTTATTCTCTTAGAAACAAATAAATGAATCGCATATCTGATTTTTAATACCGCATTATTCGGCTTTCAAAGAACGTTATTCGTGTTTTCATTCATAATAGTTAAACCGCATTTTTTCATATTACGAAGTAAAAACACCCTAAAATTCAGTTTGAATAATACGGTGTTCTAGCAAATTGTTTATCCAGTTGTTGCGTTAAATAAAAAATAGTGTAAACTTATTAGAATAACATAAGTATTCTCCAAATACTCCAAATTACATTACATGTAAATCATATAAATAGACTCTCATATCGTTTTGATTATAATACTCTATATCACATTCAAGAGTTAAATCACTCTTTCCGTCATTTATCCAAAAATCAAAAGTTACACAAAACTCCCTTAAAGCACTTCTGGGTGTATCAAGTTCTATAATTTCAATATTATTAAATTCGTCTATCGGGGGCATAGTTACTGTACCTTCTTCTTCCCAAAACTCCCAGTATTCATGGAGGGATCTAATAAAATCTTCAATTTCCCTGCCATCAGATAAATATCTTCTTTTTAATGTTTCATAGCCTTTAAATACAAATAATTTATAAATATTTATGATTTCCTGCTTAATTGTATCTTTCAATTCCATAACATTTTCACTCCTACTGCATTTCTATTTAAGTTGTTATTAGTTCATAAAATCTTACAAGTGTGAACAAAATATTTTTTAGTTACTTACAAAATAAGGGATTTAACACCGAAAACAGAATTGATTTCAGTGTTAAGCCCTATTTTTACATCAATTATCACAAGTCTTAATATAAATTTTTCATAGATTTTGGCTTTTGAAACAGCACCTTTTTAAATATTATCTAATTCTATATTTAAACCATTAATAGTATTAAGTGTAGTTATTTAACAGGAGTTATAAACATCTGAACCCAATATGGAGTTCCGTTTTTATCTTTAGCAACTCCAACTCCAATTTCTGTATAGTTAGAATTTAATATGTTTGCTCTATGACCTGAAGAATTCATCCATCCATTCATTACTTCAGCAGGAGTTTTCTGACCGTATGCAATATTTTCACCTGCTGCTGTATAGTTAATACCAAATTTTTTCATCATATCAAAAGGTGAACCATAAGTAGGTGAAGTATGGCTGAAATAGTTTTTATCAATCATATCTTGAGCTTTGACTGTTGCTACTTTAGATAATTCGGCATTAGCCTTAAGTGGAGCTAGTCCATTTTTGCTTCTCTCTACATTAACTAACCTGATTACTTCACTTGCTTCCTCACTTATAGTTGAAGCTTGTCCATTATTTTGTGTTGATTGCGTAGGTGTAGTATTTGGCTTTGTGCTAGTTGTAGGTTGGGTAGCTGTTGACGAATTAGTAGTAGTTGTAGTTTGCTTTTCTGAAGTAACAACTGTCCAGTTTTTAAATTGAGGATATTTATTTAAAATGTCTTTCAACCAAATTTGTTGAGTTGCTGAAGCAGTACAATTAGTTTCAGCTGCTTTTGCCATAGTAGGTATAGTAGTTGTTATACTTCCTGCGATAATTAGTGTTGCAATTATTGATTTAACACTTTTATTCATAAAGTAAAACCTCCTAAAATTTTTTGTTTATCAAGAAATTATATTAAAGTCCTTTGAGAAAAAAACTTAGTATAATTTCTTGTTCAGTTTTTTACTATATTTAAAAAACTTATTTTAGAGTATAAATAATAAATATGAACATAATGCCTCTATTTTGTAAATGAACTAAAAACATTTGAAAAAAATTTCAGAAAATTATGGTAACATAGTTTCATATTCCCACATAAATCAAATTAATTATTCTTGTTTTAATATATCTAAAGTAAAATTTTCAAAACTATATAAGTTTAATAATCATTTAGTTTAGTAAAAAAGTGTATAAAAATAAAAAGGCTATCTCGCCATAGAAATTACTTTCTATTTTGAAACAGCTTCATTTTTATTATCTATTTCTGAAATATTTAACATTAGCGTTTTTATCTGATAGAGTTATTTTAAAAATGGTTAAATAACCTAAGCTGACTAGTAAATAAATTGAGGTGACACATATCTTTTAATAATAATGCTCATAACTTGCAATCAATCATGAAATTCAAATAATTCCTCAACTGTTGTATGAAATACCTTTGCTATATCCATTGCCAATTTTAAAGATGGATTATATTTACCATTTTCTAATTTCCCAATAGTTTCACGCCTTACTCCTACAAAGCTTGCCAACTCTTCTTGTTTTATATTAAATTTTGCACGATATTCTTTTATTTTTGTTTTAAGTTCCATATCTATTCCAATCCGGCCTTTTCTTTATGACCATAAATCATTAGAGTAAAAACAAATGTTAATATACTAATTATAAAGTTTAAAACAAAAGCAACAACGCTAAACATCAACATGCTACTGTTTGGTGTAGAGAATTGATAAAAGTTAGTGATGCTAAAACATACTACCATAATAACAGCATTAATCATCATGTTTACTGTGAAAGCATTTAGTGCTGACTTTTTAACATTTTCCTTAAATAATTCATCTGGAATTACTTTTGCATAGGTAAGGAAAAAGAAAAACACCAAAAATACACTACAGAAAAAACTATGGATCAATATCCCTAAAATGCCGATAGTGCCCAAGAGTCCTAAATATCCCAATTTGTTTTTCATTCCTTTAGCATAGATAAAGAAAAAGAAAAATACTAAAAATAAACTACAGAAAAAATTATGAATCAATAGCCCTAAAATGCCGATAGTCCCCAAGAAACCTAAATATCCCAATTTGTTTTCCATTAAAACAATCCTCCTATACATGTGATATAATTATCACTTTATGTTATAAATATATCACATTAGGTTAGTTTTGTAAATAATTATAACAAATGAAATCACTGGATATTTTTACAAGGTAAATTTGTATACTCTCATATTTCTTTTCATTTAACATGAAAATTTTTTTATTTTCTGATACCATAATATTCAGTTTTCAACGTTCCATGAGTTGCTTCACAGTTGTCAATTAAAATAGACCTTAGATCTATTCTCGTAGCAAAGAACATTGTTCTTGTTTTTATATTTAAAGTTATTTCATAATTTTTTCATATTGCTCAGTAGCACCCCTATATTTAGCAACTATGATTTATCTTCTTTAAAAAGTTATCTATTAACCTTTCTGATTTTTGGGATGACTGCCCACGATAGTTCTTAGAAAATGGATCACTAAATCCATGTTTTCCGCCTAATATATGAACATTAATATTCCGTTTTTTTAAGGAATCAACTAATTCTTGTACATTAAATGAATTTTCTTCAGTGGGGAAAATCAGTAAAACTGGACATTTGGGAGTGATATTCATGTAGTCTCTAATTCGTGAACCATAATATCCCATGATACCACTGCACATATTTTCTTCATCGCTACATAACCATGCAATTGTTGCACCTATGCTATAGCCTAATAAATATATGTATTTATATTGCTTTTTTACTTGTATAATCAGCTGTTTTACTTGATCAACTGCTGATTCAAACCCAATATTATTCATAAAATATTGATAAGCTTCTTCCTGCAAATCGTAATTAAAAGGTTGGATCAGATTAATTAGGTTTGGACAAATAATATCATATCCGTCCATAGAAAACCTCTCACAAACTCTCTGTATATGTTGATTAATTCCGTATATTTCATGTAATACTATTATTACAGAATCAGAATTATTTATAATTTTCATATAATCCTCCTCAAAGTGATTATAGATAAATAACCTTGATAATTAACTTACATATCCCGGTAGATAAGTCAAATACTTAAGTTAGATATCTATAGTTAATTTTTTATTACTTCATATCGATTACTGGTAATCATAGCATAGAATTCAATTTTCAATAACAGAATACTTTTATAAATTGCTTATTTTCTTCAGTTTCTATATAAAAAATAAAAAAGCCAAAACGCATAAGTCTACGTCTAGGCTTTCGAAAAATTTAACGAAATTATATCCTATTTAAGAGGAATATAAATATCAAACTCACAATTAGGACTTGAAATGTCAATTGACCTTGAATCATACAATTCTATTATATCAGTTTCAGCCAACTCATACCCTGAGCCTGGTAACCAGGTGACATATATGTAGTTAAGTGTCTTATTTCGTTCGGTCATTGGTCCCTTATGAGTAAACACCGCATACTTTGAAGGAGAAATTGTTTTAGCTATCATTCCTTTTGGAATACCATTAAAGTCAGTTACCTCTACACAAGCACAATAATTAAACTCACTATCAGCCTTAATACTCAGGCACTCACTTAAACCAAGAGCAATATCCGGTTTTGCTTCATTTTTTATCTCACATCTCCTTGAAAAAAAATTACTCCACAAATCAGGTATTGCTTCACTTCCTGGTTTAATCAACTTTTTTAAGCCAATAATTTTAAATTCTTTATCAACTATAATTTTTGGTTCCATAAAACACTTCTCCTTACTTTTTTAAATTTTTATTTTTATACCTAGCAAGAATGTTATATTATAATTGTAAAGGCTATACAAGTTAATATATTTGAATAGACAATAAATCCTCGCTTCTGTCATTCATATATTTGTAAGAATCATAAACCCCTTGATTATAAAATTCTGGTGCTAATTCTTCAATAATAAAGTTTAGCATCAAATTTGAGGCCAAATCACCTATTTCTTCTTCTCTTTCATTTAGAAAATAGTTCTTTATTGCAGAAACCATTTCTTCCTTTTTCTCTTTAGTTAACTTGATTTTACTTTTATCCATCATACCGTACCTCCATCTAAAATTATCTTTCTTCATATTTAAGCTACAATAAATTACAAGTATGAACTAAACACTCTAAAACAATTATACCATATATTTGAAAATTATATTTCTACTTTTTATCGTATACACCATTCTTTATACCATCTATGACTTTATTGAATTTTGTTTCATTTAAAATCTCATGAGTAATAAATTTACCCTTATAAAACACACTATAAATACTAAAAGCTGATGGCAGATCATTCACCTGTTCTTTATTATCAATCTTAATGATCTCTAATGGTATGCCTTCTCTGCTTGCCAATTCTCTTAACACTGTATTAGTGTAATATTCGGTAAAAGGACAACAGTTTGAATAATATACTGTTAAGCCATTTTTATTGCTGCAGACATTTTCTTTAGCAGATTGATTAAAGGTAGGGCTTATGGCATTAGGATTATTTTTATAAACTAATAACTCAAAATATGGAGGAGCTGTATCACAAACTTCAAAGCCTTGCCTTATGAAGAACTTCTTATCTGAAATATATGATTTCTTTTTACTACTTGTAAGAACTACAATTCCATCCTTATCTGCAGAGTCTTTCATGCAGTTCTCTAAAAGCCTTTTTCCATATCCCTTTCCGGCATATTGTCCTGCAACCCAAAAACAATTTATCACCATATAGTTTGGTGCAGTAATAGGTAACCAAGCTATATCAGATGGGCAGTATTCAATAAAGACTTTATGTTTAACATTAAATTTCTTGAACACATATCCCTTTGAAATCTGTTGTTTCAGCCATTCCTTTTTCTTCAGATATCCTTCAGTACATTTTTTATCTGATATAGCGCAGCAAATATGTTCAGTATCAATGTTTTCTTTATTTAAAGTTATAATTTCTCTTGAGTCATTCATGTTGGCAACTCCTTTCATTAATCATGACTTAATAATACCATTATGAATGTGACAACAATATGTCATATTACATTATCTTTTTGACTTACCCATTATAAAAATTATAACATAAAAACAAAAGAGCATTTCTGCTCTTGATATTACGCATAGTATTTGAAGTGTGACGTAAAAACACTGTAAAATTCGTTTCTGAATAATACGATGTTAAACAAATTATTCGTTTTTTATAGTTTGGTCATTAAATAAGGAGAAGTCGTAACATAAATTATATTACTTACTAAAAAAAGATCCTCACATAAATCTTTTATATGCTTCCTTTCTTAAAGCCTTATGGCAATTTGCTAAGTTCGAAGTTTATGCGTAGCCACCTGTTTTCCTAAAAAATCAAAGAATCGACCTGTCAGCTTTTTAATGATCCCTAATGAAACATCATAATAATAATCAGACTCAAACCAACCTTTTTCTTTAAAATAGCGATAATCTCGGAATTTTTCATCCAGAATTATACTTATATTTGTACGGCTCATTCGAAATATCATCAGCTTGAAAAAAGAAGGAGTTAGTGGCGTGGTACGCATAAGTTCCTTGTAAAATCTTACGGAGGCCTTATTGAGTTCTTGCGTTATTTTTTTCTGTTCAATTGCTGTTCTAGGCTCTAATGCCGTCAAACAACATCCTTTTGCCACGTGAAATCCCAAGTTCTCTCCTATGGTTTCTAGATATTTTACAATAGCAGCTCCTCCGTATATTCCTTGAAAAACAATAGCCATGAAGGCCTTACTAAAAAAACGTGGACGGTGGAAAATAAAGGATAACCGATCTAAAAAGTTCTTCATAATCGCCGTTACATTAAATGCGTAATTAGGGGTGGCAAAAATTATTCCATCTGAATTGTTTATTTTCTCAATTAGTAAATCTCGATCATCTTTCAACGGACAGTATTCCTCTCCTTTGTTAAAGCATAACTTACAACCTTTGCAATTTCCAAGGTTATAGTCATTTAAAAAAACATACTCAAAATTAATCTCCACGTGTGCCTTGAAGTTTGTGACAAATTCTTCAACAGCTTGATAAGTTGACTGCTTTCCCGGACTCCCGATAAAAATGGTAACCTTTTTCATTTTTGACCTCTCTAAATACAAATTCTTTTCATTAAATTTTACTATTTTGACTTAACTAATGTTAATTATATCACGCCATCTCAACATGTATTACCACTTTTGTAACAAATATGAATATTTCTTTTTAACATCGCATTATTCAATTTTCAAAGAACATTGTTCGTATTCCTATTTTCAAAAGTTATGTCGCTTTATTTTCAACTCATGCAGCTAATTTTTGAATTGAGGAGAAAAAACACCACAGAATTCAATTTTGAATAATGCGGTGTATTTATAAATTGTTCATTTTTCGATTGTTACCTCAAATGAGAATATTTCGAAATTTTTATTATATACATCTGTTTGAGTATCAAGTTTTGAGGTGAATACGACTTATTATTTTTGTGGAAATAATTTATTTTTATAGTACGCTTCTGCTTGATAAATTACAGCTAATGGATTATGACCTAAAACTCTATCCTTTACTGCAAAAACAGTTATAGGTGCATTGGAATACTTTATAAATAAAGTATCATGCCCTACGCATAAACCTAAAATTATATTAAGTTCTGTTTTAGATTCATTTAAAAATATTGCTTGTCCTATAGGATTACACATTGGCTCGTAAGTACCTGGGCTTACTTTTTCACTATCTTTAATATTTAAAAATTCTTTAGGTATGCTTCCATTTTTACATGCAACTGAATTAACCTCAAACCCATTATTTTTTAATATTGAACATAATATTTTTGCTTCTTTATTTAAACCTACACAGAAAGCTACTCCTAACTTTTTAAAATTACACTTATTTGCAAAATCCATTATCTCTTCAAGTCTTGTGTTTTTACAGTATCCTTCTGCTTCAACTAATGCTGAGTTATATGCTAATTTATAATTTTGCTCTTCATTATATAATTTCTTTATTTTTTCTTGTTCTTCTTTTTCACTGCATGGACAATTACGGGGTAATTTTTCAAGTTCTCCTTTTTTACAATAATTTTCACTACACATAGCACAAGTATACATATTTAACCCTCCCATTAATGTTAAAAATATGTCATCACAAATTACCATTTTCAGTTAACTAATGATAACTATATCATATTTACATAATTTCACATAGTTATTTTTACTTATTAACACCGCATTATTCAATTTTCAAAGAACATTTTTCATATTTTCATTTTCAAAAGTTATGTCGCTTTATTTTCATATTAATCATTAATCTAATAAGTGATAAAACAAAGGAGAATTTCTGCTCTTGATATTGCGCATAGTTTTTGTATTTCGGCAGAAAAACACCGCATAATTAAAAATCGAATAATGCGGTGCTTCAGTAAATTATTCGTTTTTTAATTATGACTACAGGCAAGAGCATTGCTAATAATTATCATTGATTAGATGCTTTGAATATCAATGTCATACTCCATCCTTTTAGCTGTAGCATTAGCTATTTCTTCTTCTAAAAGTTTTTTAATAATATGAAATGACATATTAATTCCAGCAGATATACCACCTAATGTCATAATTGAGGTTTCATCTACGAACTTAACATTGCGCTGAACTTTAAGTTAGATTCTGTATATGTAGTAAGTGAAAAAACCTCAAATGGACCTACAAAATCCAATACCTCAACTTCATTAAAAAGTAGTATTCAAACCTTCCACTGCTTTAACATCTTCTCATCCCCTCCATGTTTTTAATTTTATTAATATAAACAGTATTTATGTACTTGAGTTATATTTATATAATTAACGTGCAAATATCTTATTAGCTATTTCGTAAGAAAAATCGTGATCCAGTAATTTTGAAATTTTGTTTTCATCCTGTATCTGCTTTACTGTTTCTATTAGATTTGAATAAGCGGCTCTAATCGGAGCAGAGCCAAGGCTTAATCGTCTAACTCCTAATCGTTCTAAGTTTTCTAAATTATTTGTCATAGGTGTAGCAAGAATATTAATAGGTGCAGGAATATTTTCTATTAATTTTGAAATATTATATTCTTCAATTGCACCAGGTATAAAAATACAATCAGCACCTGATTTATGAAAAGCATTGCCTCTTTCAATAGCAATAGATAACCTTTCTTCCTCTTTTCCTGCTTTAATAAAAAACACGCAAGTTCTGGCATTAATAACAAAAGGAATTCCCAATTTCTCTTTAAGCTTAGATATAGCCTGGATTTTTTTTATTTGAATATCCAAATCTTCTAGATAAGGAGTTTGGTTGGAATAGCCATCTTCAATGTTGATTCCAACTGCTCCAGCTTCAATAATCTTAGTTACATTTTCCACTATTCCATCAATTGTGTCAGCATAACCTAATTCAATGTCTACACTCACAGGAATAGATATCCTTTGAGTTATTTGCTTTACTATTTGAACAATATGTTCAAAGTCAATTTTTTCTCCATCAGAATAACCTAAACTATAAGCGAATCCAGCACTTGTTGTTCCAACTGCTGGAAAATTAAATTTTTCATATATAACTGCACTACCAACATCCCACGCATTAGGAAGAATAAACATTTTATTCCGATGGTGAATTTCTTGAAATTGTTTTGCTAAGTATAATTGCTTTGTAATATCCATATTTCACCTCATTCCATAAGTATTTTTATTATCTATAAACTCATTCTTTGTACAATTTGCATAATTTATTATATACTATAGATACATCAATGCTCATCGATATATGAAATTATCAGGAGGATATATATATGACTGGAACTCCACAAATATCGCAATTAGCTGAAATTTTAGCTGATAAATCACGCTCTACCATTCTTATGGTGATGATGGATGGTGAATTTCACACTGTTAATGAGTTAGCTAGAATTGCTGGAATTAAATCTCATACTGCTTCTTATCATTTAGCAAAGCTTACTGAATTACAATGGATATTTATGGAAAAACATGGACGATTTCATTATTATCAAATAAGTAATAAAGAGTTGGCTCAAATGCTTGAGAGTTGGCTTCAAATTTCTCCTTTAAAACCTTCAAGGTCATTAAATCAAAGTATTGAAAATCAGATGTTATATTCAGGTAGGGTTTGCTATGATCATTTAGCTGGAAAAATAGGAGTACAAATTACTGATTGGTTACTTGAAAAAAATTATATTGTAAAATCAGAGGCTGGTTGGAACTTAAGTATAGAAGGGGAAAATTTTTTTGAGTCCAATGGAGTAAGCATTGAGTTATTAAAGAAAGAAAAAAGATGCTACTGCAGAATGTGTTTAGATTGGAGTGAGAGAAAACATCACGTAGCTGGTAGTGTAGGAAAAGCTCTAATGAATATATTTTTTAATAATCAATGGATAGAGCGTACTGAAAATAGTAGAGCTATTAAGTTAACAATTAAAGGTAAAGAACAACTATCTAAAAAGTGGGATATAGATTTTTGAATACAACCATAGTGTTTTTTTTCATCTCCCATGATACTTTTCCAGGCTGCATTAATGTCTTCCATGTTTGAATTTGCAATATGGTTAGCATAACCATTTATCGCATCAATTTCAGCTATTAATATCTCCCTTAATTTATTTATATTAAGTATCGCAATTCCTTGCGGCTGTCCATATGAATTATTTATATAAATATTATATAATACGACAATATGATGTCATATTTAGTATGATACATTTTGTTTATAAACTTAATAGAGAGAAGGGATATTTTGAAATTCGAATGGAAAAGGCAGGAGAAGAATTTATATTTACCGAAAGAGAAGCCTGAATTAATAACAGTACCAAAACAAAATTTTTTTATGATAAGTGGAAAAGGAAACCCAAATGGTGAAGAATTCTCCGAAAAAATAGGTGTTTTATATTCTTTAGCCTATGCCGTTAGAATGATGCCAAAACAAGGCTATACTCCAGATGGTTACTATGAGTATACTGTCTATCCACTTGAAGGTATATGGGACTTAACGGAAACCGGTAAACAATCTGATACATTAAATAAAAACGAATTGCTATATACTATAATGATTAGACAACCTGATTTTGTAACACAAGAAGTAGCTCATAAAGCCTTTGAAAATGTTAGGAAGAAAAAAAATCATCCTTTATTAGATGATGTAACTTTTGAAACAATGGAAGATGGATTATCTGTTCAAATGATGCATATAGGCTCATATGATGATGAACCAAAAAGTTTTGAACAGATGAAAAAATTTATAAAAGAAAATAATCTTCAAATAACAACTCTAAGACACAGAGAGATTTATATTTCAGATACAAGAAAGACTGCGAAGCCTAAATTAAAAACAGTTCTAAGATATATAGTTTGTCATAAATAGTAAGTGTATTATTTAATATAGAATCATCATAATTGCTAAAAAAGTTGAGAGAATATAATATCCTATTTTATTTTTATTAATAGCAATTTCTCTAACTCCTATATTAATCCACATGAAAAAGATAAATGTGTTCGTTATTATAGTAGTGTATTTATTAAAACAGTCAAATATAACTTCATATAAAATAACTAGCATTACTATTAATACTGGTAGAAAAATTCCTATAATATAACTTGATGATTTTCTATCTTCAATGTTGATGATAACCACCTCCATATTTATAATCAAAAGACAACAAGAATTTCTACTTGTTGTCTCTTTTGATTATAAATAATATTATTCTATCTTTCTTTTGTTTCTATCTCTTCTAGAATTTTATGGATAAATAATTTAGGATTAATTACACCTAAATCTCCGTTCTTTCTTGAACGAACAGATATCATTCCACTTTCTACTTCTTTTTTACCTATTACAATCATGTAAGGCACTTTTTCTAGCTGACTAGATCTTATTTTATAACCTATTCTCTCAGCTGAGGAGTCTAATTCTACTCTTATGCCTTGACTATGAAGTTCTTTTTCAAGTTCTTCTGCTCTTTCAATGCATTCCTCATTTACTGTGAGTATTTTAACTTGAACAGGTGATAACCAAAGTGGAAAAGCACCTGCATAATGTTCAATTAATGTTCCTACAAATCTTTCCATTGAGCCTAATAATGTCCTATGAAGCATAATTGGAACGTGTTCTTGTCCATCTTCACCAATATAAGCCATTTGGAATTTACTTGGTAGATTCATATCAAGCTGTATTGTTGTTCCCTGCCATTCTCTTCCCATAGCATCTACAGCCTTCATGTCAATTGCTGGTCCATAAAATTTTGCTCCACCAATATCCTTTTTATATTCAATATTTCTTTCCTTTAATATATTTTCAAGTGTAGTTTCTGCAAGTACCCATACTTTTTCATTATCAATAAACTTTTCTTTATTTTCAGGATCTCTCACTGAAAAATAAACATTTAACTTATCAAAGCCCATAACTTTATTCATTTCTAAGGCAAAGTCAATTATTTGGTTTACTTCATTCACAAATTGATCTTCTCTACAGATTACATGAGCATCATCTTGAGTAAATCCTCTTACTCTAAGCATACCATGAAGTGCACCAGATTTTTCATAACGATAGACAGTTCCAAGCTCACAAAGCCTCATTGGAAGCTCTCGATAACTTCTCTTTCTTGATTTATAAATTCTAACGTGAAATGGACAGCTCATTGGTTTCACATAGTAAGAAACATTTTCTTCTGAGTCTTTAAGACTCATTGCCATTGGTGGATACATACCATCTGCAAAATGATCTAAGTGCCCTGAAGTTTCCCATAGATTGCTTAGCCCTACCTGAGGTGTATATACATATTGATATCCTCTTTTTCTATGCTCTTTTCTCCAGTACATTTCTATCTCTTCTCTAACTACAGACAGTTTAGGATGCCATAATACTAGCCCAGGTCCAACATAATCATCTACACTAAATAAATCAAGTTCTTTACCTAATTTTCTATGATCTCTATTTTTTGCTTCCTTTACTTTATCAAGATATTCTTGTAACTCCTCTTCCTTTTCAAAAGAAATACCATAAATTCTTTGAAGCATTTTATTTTTTTCATTTCCTCTCCAATATGCACCTGCTATCGATAAAAGCTTTATAACTTTAATTTCCCCAGTGCTGTTTAAATGAGGTCCTGAACATAAATCTATAAATTCACCCTGTTTATAGAAAGATATATCTTCATGTGAAGGAATATCTTTTATAAGCTCAATTTTGTATGGTTCGTCTCTTTCCTCCATTAGTTTTATTGCTTCATTTTTAGATAAAATAAATTTTTCTATTTTATAGTTCTCTTTTATAATTTTCTTCATCTCTAACTCTAAATTTTGCAGCATATCAAGAGTTATTGGCAATTCTAAATCTATGTCATAATAATAGCCATTATCAATAGAAGGGCCTATAGCCAATTTGGCTTCAGGATATAGTCTTTTAATCGCTTGGGCTAAAACATGAGAAGAAGAGTGCCAGAATACTTTCATATTTTCAATGTTATTAAACATATTATATTCCTCCCTAACAATACATTTTACTTCTCTAATTGTTCAAAAACGTCATAACTAATTACAGGTGACGTGTCCTGAACAATTAGAGAAGTATATTAAATTGTCGTTGTATGTTAAAGAGCTTGTTACAAACAACATTCTTCTCATTTTCTATTCCTCCTAAAAATATAAAAAACTCCTGTCCTCAAAGGGACAAGAGTTAAATTACCTGTGGTTCCACCCTAATTACATCTTGAAATAATAAATTTCAAAATGTCACTCGAAATGATTATAACGTAATCAACGATAATGCCTACTCTAGTTCAGCACATAGCTCAAAGGTGGTTTTCAGCTATCCATATTTAGAAGTGCTTTCAGCCGATGACACTTCCTCTCTTTTAACTGGGTCTATCTTACTCTTCCTTATCTCAGCAATAAAATATATAAAATTTACAAATATGCTTTTATATTACATTATACTTTTCTAATAGTCAATAGCTTTTTCCTCATCTTTTCTATTGTCTATACACAAAAATTCTTTATTGTCTCATAAAATAAAAATAATATCTATTAATATAATGCATCCTAATAATCTAGTTACCTATAAGAAAATCTAAAACATTCCATCCAGCTGAAGACTCTGCTTTGTACAATTCTGTATACCCACATCTTCTGCAACTGATAGTAGTAAATTTCTTATTCTGCACATCAAATATCTTTGCAAAGTTTCCTCCCGTTGCCTGAAATTGGTCTGCTTCATATTCCCTGTTGCCACACTTTGGACAGATATACTGTTTTCTTTCCATTTTGAACCTCCTCTAACCTATAGATAATTCTAAGCAATTAATGGTAATTATATCACATAACACAAAAATTAAGAAGAAAGTATATCTATTTTTTAAGAGGTTATGTTTTAAGTATAAGATTGAAATGAAGTGCATAATTTTTATTTTAAAAACTTTTTATTTCTTTCCAATCATCCTCAATATTCTCAGCCATTCTTTTTACTAATTTATATACTATCTCTTTCTCTTCTTCACTAAAGTCACTAAAGCAGCTTTCAATGTTTTTATTTTCTACTTCTACAAGCATTGGATATACATCTAAAGCTTTCTGCCTAGGATGAAGTCTCCACATTCTCTTATCTTCTTCATCTCTTACTTTATCTATATATCCTGCCTCAATTAGTTTTTGTACAGCCTTAGTAGTAGTGGTTTTATCAACTTTTAAAATATTTGATAAATCTATATGATTAATTCCTGGATTTTCACATATTCTAGTTACAAAAATCATTTGTCCTTTTTGCAGTTTCACTTCTTTAAGTTTTATATCATTTATTGATTGTACACATCGAGCAAGAGCTCCTATTTCTCTTAAAATATAACTATTTAGTTTCAAATATATCTTACCTCCTTGAAAACTAATTGAATTTTCAACTTCACTCATTATATACTAGTTTTGTTGAAGGTTCAACTATTTTGTCTAAAGGAATAGATTGGTTTTTACTATTTTGAGGCAGATATATCAAGTAAGTCCTGAACCATAACAAAACTATAACCTTGGCTTCTAAGTGAGCTTATTATCTGTGGAAGCGCCTTAACAGTATTAGATAAATCTTCACTTTTGCCACCAGCACAATGTTGTAGTATTATTCCACCTGGATATACTTCCTTACTAACATAATTCATTATTTGAGGTGTAGGAGTTTTAGCCCAGTCTCTTGTATCTACAGACCAATCTATTATTTTGTATCCCAATGATGTAACTTCGTCAATTACCTGTGCATTTGCTGAACCATATGGTGGACGAAACATTGCAGTATTGAACCCTGTAATACTATAAAGCAACTGTTCAGTCTTTTGTACTTCTTCTCTAACTTTGTCCGTAGGCAATTTGGGTAAATTAGGATGATCCCAAGTATGATTTCCAATTGAATGTCCTTCACTAACTATACGACGGACCATCTCTGGATGAGCTTGTGCACGCAATCCAACAATGAAAAATGTAGCTTTTACATTATATTTCTTTAAAATTTCAAGAATTTGAGGTGTATAGTATATATCTGGTCCATCATCAAATGTTAATGCTACTTGTTTTATGCTTCGATTAGATGAAGAATAAAAAACCCGTGTAGATGCGGGATTATGTTCAGTACTCCTAGTTGAAGATTCTGGCCCTCCTTTTAAATCCGGAATGTCCTTGTTTACTTTTTGTGGTAATTTATATTCATTGACCCGATATTTATCTTTAAGGGCAGTTTCATGCATTCTTTTATTTTTACTTAGCACTTGCCAAGTAAGGAGTATACCAGAAACAAGTATAATTATCATTACTATGTTTTTTTTGAATAGTTTCATAATCAACATCTCATTTCTTAGTAACTGTTAGCTTTAGTGGAGTTAACAGTTGAAATTTAAACACAAATTTATTTTTCCAAAATAAAAATAATATATTCAATGCTATTAGTAAGATTTTTATTTTATAAGTACTTACTTAAACATAGGAGCTTAGGTTATTATGAAAGTATATATTTAATATGTAAAAAAGAGTTGGGAAAACTAAAAATAAAAAAGTAAATAACACAAAATCTTCTTATTCTGCGAACCATCAAAAATATTGCTAACTTAACGTATTATATATAGTGAAGAATATAAAAAGAAAGGGAGTGAGTTTTAGTGAGAGCTTAATCTTATTATATATCCTCTCACTAAAGATAAAACATGTTAAAAGAATTTAAAGAATTTGCCATAAAGGGCAATGTACTAGATTTAGCTGTTGGTGTTGTTATAGGTGGTGCTTTTGGAAAAATAGTTACTTCTTTGGTTAGTGACATTATTATGCCGCTCGTAGGTGCTTTAACTGGTGGAGTTAACTTTACATATTTAAAATTCACAATTAAGGAAGCTCATGGTAGTGTACCAGCAGTTACTCTTAATTACGGAAATTTTATTCAAAGCACTATTGATTTCTTAATTATTGCCTTTTCTATTTTCTTATTTGTAAAATTAATAAATAAACTCAAAAGAGAAAAGAAAGAGGAAGTTGCTAAAGAAGAGACCTCAAAGCCATCACCAGAAGTTTTATTACTTGAAGAAATTAGAGATTTGTTAAAAAAATAAAAACTGTATTTTAAAAGATAAACCCTAAAAATTGGAACATATTAGGTGTAAAGATAATGTTAATCAGATTACATTATCTTTACACCTTGAAAAAGATCAAAAAAATTTGCATGTCAATCTTCTATTGAAATCAAACCTGCAATTTTTATCGGTTCTAATGTCATCATTTTTACCAGTTGTTCTGCCATAAAGTTAGATGAATATGACATATCATTATTTAACCACCAGATTATAGCTCCCATATATAAGGATGAAATTAATTGAAGAAATAGTTCCTTCGGAATCAATGTTTGAATCTGAAAACTCTGTCCAAGCTTTTGTTGCAATATACTCTCCATCTTTTGACGAAAATTTATAATTCCATTCTTCCCTAACATAGTTTTATAAAAACAACCATCTTCTGCAATCGTCTCTAAAATTGTCTCAATATTTTCCTTAAAACTATTATACTCTAATTTATTTTCCCGTATATGAGTTTCTGGTGCAACTAAAGAAAATAGCTTCTCCAAAGCATCATCAATAGTTTTGTTAAGTAATTCATATTTATCTACATAATGAAGATAAAATGTTGACCTATTGATCTGAGCTCTCTCTGATATATTATTTATAGTTATATTATCAAAACCTTTTTCCTCGATTAGTTCAATAAATGAATCTTTTATAAGTCTACGAGTTTTAACAACTCTCAAATCCATGGATTTAGACATGATTAACTCCTTCGTATATTATTGCAATAATAATCAACATAATAATAAAATTTGATGTTTAACCAACAAAATGTGAAAAATCAGTTATTGTTTCCCTGTTTAGAAAACATTATACTACAATATATCATACAGAGAAAGGTAGCTGATACTATGTTAAACAATAAAACAAAATACAACTTTCCAATTGGCTTCTATGATGATTTACACAAGGATTCAAGTATAAATTTTCAAATGAATCGTCTATATAGTTGGAGCAATGACACTTCTATGCTTTATGAAATGAGAGAAGTTTCTCCATATATTAATAATTACGATGAATATATGGATAAATTTCTTAA
The DNA here is from genome assembly GCF_030915445.1 of Clostridium sp. OS1-26. Taxonomy (GTDB): domain Bacteria; phylum Bacillota; class Clostridia; order Clostridiales; family Clostridiaceae; genus Clostridium_AM. Next base: position 2,971,015 of record NZ_CP133264.1, on the reverse strand, counting down.
ATTAGGTCAAAAGCTATAGAGTCTAAGGAAAATTTAAAAGCAGCCTATTACTTTAGAGGGGCAGAATTTTATATGTTAAAAGATAATCCTTTAAAATCAATCACTCGAAATAAATTTATTTCTTTAATTAAAGAATATTATAATATAAATGAAGATTGTCACCATAAAGTTCCTTATGAGAATGGATATTTATCTTCTTATCATCTATCTGTTAAAAACCCCTTGGGAACACTTGTTATCTTTGGCGGGTTCGATAGCTATATTGAAGAGTTATTTAGAATGGCACTTGTTTTTAATAACTATGGATATGATGTTATTTGTTTTGATGGTCCTGGACAAGGATCAACCCTTGAAGATTATAATATACCACTAACTTATCAATGGGAAAGACCAGTAAAAGCCATATTAGATTATTTTCATCTTGATGATGTTACCTTGATTGGATTATCCCTAGGTGGCTATCTATCTCTACGTGCAGCTGCTTATGAAAAACGTGTAAAGCGTGTTATTTCCGATGATATTTGTGCTGATTTTTATCAAGTTATTTTAAGCCAGATTGACCAAGCTCACAGAGAACTATTTAATACACTTATGCTAAACGAATCTTCTTTTGAAATAAATTCAATATTTGAAAATCTTATGACAAAAAACTTGATGTTAAAATGGGCAATTCTCCAGGGAATGCATATAACTTGCAGTAATACTCCCTATGAATTTATTAAAAATATGATGTCATATAAAACCGCTGAAATATCAAAGCTTATTACTCAAGACGTTCTTTTGATGGCTGCCCAGGAAGACCATTATATACCTTTGTGCCAATTTTTTGAACAGAACCAAACCCTTACAAATGTAAACTCTCTTACAACTCGTTTATTTACAAGAAATGAAATGGCTCAAAATCATTGTCATATAGGAAACATTCAACTCTCAATAGATGTAATTACAAATTGGATTCAGCAAACTACAAGCGCAAACTACAAAGTTTCCGTATAAGCAATTTATCCGATGTCTACCGCCACTACCCCCCAAACGCACTCTGTGAAAGCGATTCGCACCCAATCAGCACTCTGTGTAAGTGACTATCACCAAATCATAGATTTGGGATATCTACTTAAGATTTGGGCTCTCTGCTTTTCTTAAAGTTGGGGATAAGTGGCGGTACGACCCTGGATAACGGCTTCTAAGCTTCAGATGGAGTTTGTCTGCGACCACTGGGCAAGTCTGCCCGTTAAATGCCATTTAGGCATTTAACCTCCACCTGAAGCCAAGAATCCTGTTTATATCTATGTAGATATTTTTATACGCAGTAATATGTTGCCAAAACTAGTTTTTTAACAGGACGAAGTTTGGCAACATATTCCTTGGTATAAGTTAAATTTCTTATATAGCTTTATTTGTCTTGGAATCCTTAGAAACACTATCTTCAATAAAAAGAAATCTAAAGTATCTTATAAAAATATATGTAACAGTCCTTAGTTTTCAAATATTATTACACAGCTTGTTCGGATGAAGTTTCTTTATTGTCTGATTGATATTTTCTTCCTAGACCAACAAATATCCATAGAAGTCCAATTAATGTCATGGCTAAAAGATAATAGCTATTAGAAAAAATATCAAAACCACTTATTTTTACGTTAGTAAATTTATATTGTTGGTTTAATCCTTGAGCCATAGTCATAGCACTCATCACAAAAACACTACTAAACGGTATAACTACGCTCAAATTATGCATCATTCCCACTAAGAAATAGGATCTTCTGGAAGGATGTAAATTGGCCCTATGTCCTAAGTTATTGATAAAAGAACTGATTAATAAAATAGCAGGTAATGGTATGCTAGATAACAAAATGTTCGATATTATACAACTAACTCCAATAACCAATTCTGCCCCTATAGGACTTTGTACAAATTTAAACTTTGTTATCCAATTACTAACTTTCTGAATTCCCTCTCCTCTGACCATAATTTGAATCATGCTAAATAACATCATCATGCCGATAACCACATCTACCATGCTATATACACCTTCAAATAAAATTCCACTGACATTTCCTTTTTGAACATTAATAATACCAGTTAGTCCAAACAATCCGCTTACATATCCAATCACAAGGCCTGATAAAATTCCAAATGTTATTCCTTTAAGTAAATTTTTTGTCTTGACACATACTAACAACAAAATCCCTAATGGAATTAACATCAACAATCCCTTTGGATTAGATAGTTTCCCAATCGAAATATTACTTTGTACTGCTTCTGCACCATTAATCTTCATATAAAATAAAATTGCTGCAATTAAGCCTGCAAATACAACATATTTTAACCTATCTGCTAAAACAGCAATAGGATCCGCTGAAATTCCCGTAACGCTATTTGTTTGCATACTTGCTGCTGTCGCAGTTATTTGAGAACTAGGTGATAAATTATCGCCTAAAAAAATTCCACTGATAATAGCTCCCAATAGAACAGCTGGACTTGCACCTAAAATAATTCCTGGAGGATAAAGAATAGGTACAATAGCATAAATTGCCGTAATAGGTGTTCCACACCCCATAGAAATGACCATGGAAGCTAGAAATATAAATAAAACAACTGCACCACCATTCAAATTTAAAGTCTGACTAATCCACACAAATCCTTGCCCTATCTGACCATAAGATAGTAGTTTTGTAAAACATCCCATAAATACAAAAGTAAATAGCAATTTAGCATTTCCCGGTTGCATAATTCCAGAAATAATGACTTCCCAGTATTTTTCTTTGTCTTTTGCAAGTAAAAATCCTACAAGAATGCCAGCCGTACCACCTACTATAACAGATTTCATTGATAGAAAATCATAACTAAATGCTAAAAACATAGCTATCCCTATATAAATCACAGTAGGTAAAAAGGAGATTTTTTCTCCGCCAAAAAACTCAAGTTTACTCTTATCTGAATAATTCATTTTACTCCTCCTTCATACTTTGATATTAATGCCCTTATTCCTAATCCATTTAATTATTTCACTTGGATTTGTCCATCTTCAATAAGTTCATTCGCAATCCATCTTGCAACTTTCCCAGTGATTGTTATACAGTGTTGCTTTCTTCCTTCGCTTTGAAAATTATCTCCAGCCCATTCCTTTGTGATTACTCTACAGCATGTTGATTTGTATTCATTTTTGATATAGTCATGAAGTTTTTTAGCTTTTTCAAACATTTTTTCATTCATAGCTTCACCTTTAACTCTGCCATACACCATACCAAGAGCCATTTGCCCACCTGAAACTGCACCACATAAACAACCGGATTTACCCATACCTATAGGAAATCCACTTGCTAATTTAACAACGTTTTCATCGAATGGTTGGCCTAATAAATCGTTAATTGTTTGTACCACCGATTCACTACAGAAAAATGTACCACTTCTAAAAAGTTCTTCTGCATTATCTTGAACTTTATCTAAAAGTTCTTCTTTTGTAATTTCTTTAATAATAACTTCTCTCTTCATTTGCCTTACCTCCAGATCTTAATTAATCTAAAAATATTCCTATTCTCGGTGTTAACACAGTCCTATTATAGATACCAAACTATATATTAAACAGTGCCAGATTTGTTAACAGTGATGAGGCCAGCTCTTTAGAAAAGGAGGTTTTGACAATACAACTATTTCTTTAAACCTTTCATATCCCCTTATAAATCTTAGCTCTAAGCTTATACCATCGATTATCTGATTTTAGATTTTATAGGGATTATTGTAAGTCTATAATATTTTGTTATACAACCAGCTGCATTTATAATTATTTTCTATATACAAACAGGCTTCTAAGCTTCAGTTGCCATCTGAAGCTTAGAAGCCGTTCCAGGGGTGGTAGACATAGGATAAACAAAGATATGTCTACTATACATGAAAAATCGAAAGTATGAATCAGAAAGATGACATTTTTAAATACCAGTTAACATTAATCACTAACAAACAATTTTTCTAGGTTATTCCACAATTCATCGTTGCTGTTTCTTTCTGTTTCCTTAGGATATTTAAAAACATGTGTATTATTTTCACAAATTTTAGAGTAAACTTGAGGCCTTCTTAAACTTATATAAGGCCTTTGTTCTCTATATTTATATACCATACTTAAATCAATATCAGCATAGACTATTTGCTCCTTGTCATCAGCTTTCACAACTACATCTCCATTTGGATCAACTACTATTGATTCCCCTGCAAAATCCATTTCTCCTTCTTTGCCAACTCTATTACACATTGCTACAAAAATGTTATTTTGCATAGCAGGAATCCTGAGCTCCCACTCAAACTTTTCTAATGGTTCATCTTTAACATTTGCAGTAGGAATTATTATAAGCTCTGCTCCTTGCAAAGCACATAACCTGAAACTTTCCGCTATATGTCTATCAAAGCATACTATTATACCTATTCTTCCAAGGGGAGTATCATATACCCTAAATCCAGTATCAGATGGAGAGTAATAATCTTGCTCATAAAATTGATGACATCTCATAATATGAACCATTTTTGACCCTCCCATTATTTTGCCATCTGCATTAATAAGCAATGAGGTATCATAATATTTGTTATTTTCTTTCAAATATATATTTGGAACTGCTACTATATTGAATTCTTTGCATTTTTCTTGAATTTTTTTTATTTTTTCATCATCAATTGAAAGTGTATAATTTGATACATCTACTCCCTCATACTGCGGGAAAAATGGACTTAATTGTAACTCTGGAAAGCAAATCAACTGCGCTCCATTTTTCGCAGCAACTTCAATTAGCTGTAAGGTTTTTTCAAAATTTTCATTTACATTTTCACTTATTTTCATTTGCGCTAAAGCAATCTTCACAATTATCATCTCCATTTCAAAAATATAGTAGATTGGTATATATAGATATCCAACTTCATCATTCAACTTATATATAGAGATATGTTTCCAAAGCTGAAGGTAGATTTAAAAACTTTGTGCCAGTCTTAGTGAAGGGTTTTAAGACAACCTTAGCACCTTCGAGTTGTCTGAGCATAGCGAGTTTCTCGAAGGTTCTTAGGTCGTCTAAAACACAAGCTTTAGACTGACTAAAAGTTTTTAACAGACTGAAGCTTGGAAACATAGCCCGGTAGATAAGTCAAGCATTTAAGTTGGATATCTATAATAATCTTTTCATTATTTATCTTTTTTGCTCTTAATAAGCATATCATCAGCCTTCAATTCTTCCTGACACTGAATCGTAAAAATCATTTGTGCAGAAGGTGCGCTATCTATAGCTTGGCCATTTTCTTTTTTCATATCTTGAAGCCTTATAATCTTGTTATCTCCCTTTGGAGCTAAAACTTCAACGGCATCTCCATTGTAAACTTTATTTCTTTGTTCTATAGTTGCAATGTGAGATTCCTTATCATAGCTCTTTACAATGCCTACAATATCATAGTCCCGAATATATGCTGAGCTTTCATAATGCTGCTTGATCTCTTCATCAAAATAAAAACCTGTAGTATAATGTCTGTGACTAGGCTTTAGAAGATAGTCCATCCATTTAGACTCAAAGCTATAACTCTCTGGATCTTCTATGTATTTATCAATAGCTTCTCTATAGGCTTTTACTACCGACGCAACATAAAAGGTACTTTTCATTCTTCCTTCAATTTTAAGAGAATTGATTCCTGCATCTATAAGCTCAGGAATATGTTCTATCATACACAAATCCTTTGAATTCAGTATATAAGCTCCATTACTATCTTCAGTAATTTCATGATATTCTCCTGGCCTCTTTTCTTCCACTAGATGACATTTATATCTACATGGCTGTGCGCAAGCCCCTCTATTTGAATCTCTACCTGTTAGATAATTTGAAAGCATACATCTGCCTGAGTATGCCATACACATTGATCCGTGAACAAATGCTTCTATATCGCAAGTTTTAGGAAGTTTTTCTCTGAGCCTCTTAAAATCTTTCATACTCATTTCTCTTGCCATAACTACTCTCTTAACGCCAATATTGTGCCAGAATAAAGCAGATTTATAATTTACAGTATTTGCTTGAGTACTTAAGTGTATTTCAAGCTCTGGTACTATTTCTTTTGCGGTCATAATAATTCCTGGATCAGCAACTAGTATGGCATCAGCACCAATATCATATAACTCCCTAAGATAGTCTTCTAATCCTACTAAATCCTCATTATGAGGAAATATGTTTACTGTTATATGAACCTTTTTACCTCTAGAATGTGCAAATTCAATTCCCTCTTTTAATTCCTCGGAAGTAAAATTATCCGCAAATGTTCTTAGATTTAATTTGCTACCTCCAAGGTAAACAGCATCAGCTCCAAAGTTTATAGCTGCCTTAAGCTTTTCTAGGTTTCCTGCCGGAGCTAAAAGTTCTGGTTTATTCATAAATTGCTCTCTCCTCTTCTTTAAATAAAACAATATCTAATATTATAATCATCACTTTGACTTGTCTTATTTCATGATTAAATTATCTCTTCTATTATTATCTTTCTATTCTCTTTTAAACTTATATTATTATAGTATAATTTAGATATCAAGAAATAAAATCATATTCTGTGCTAGCACAAAAGTAAGGGAGTAACTTAAATTGTTAAAATATGAGAAAATTGTAGACTATGTTAAAAATGAAGCTTTAATTGGAAATTTTAAATATCAAAAAAGATTGCCTTCTGTAAGATCACTATCTCAACAATTTAATTGCAGTGTAGGTACAGTTTTAAAGGCTTACGATAAACTTGAAAAAGATCATATTATTTATTCATCACCAAAGAGTGGGTACTATCTGTTAGAAGATTTCAATAATAATAATTCCTTTGAAAATGCCATTATTGACTTTTCATCAGGAGTTCCAGATGTTGAAACTTTTCCTTATAAAGATTTCCAGCATTGTCTGAATAAATCAATAGAATTGTATAAAGAAACTCTCTTTAATTATTCAGATCCTCGAGGGTTAAATTCATTAACAAGAGCATTAGCAAAACATTTGCAGCAATATCAAATATTCACAAGCCCAGATAACATTGTTATAACTTCCAGTTCTCAACAAGCATTAAACATCTTGTCAATTATGCCTTTTCCAAATGGTAAGTCTAACATTCTTGTTGAGCAACCTACTTATTATGGAATGATAAAATCTTTAGAGCTAAATAATGTTTCTGCATTAGGAATTGAAAGAGGAATTAATGGTATAAATCTAGAGGAACTAGAGCATATGTTTAAGTATGGAAACATTAAGTTTTTTTACACTATTCCTAGATTTCATAATCCCACTGGGAACTCTTATAATAAACAGGAGAAAGAGTCAATTGTCAAAATGGCTGCAAAATATAATGTATATATTGTAGAAGATGATATTGTTGCAGATTTAGAAACAGATAAAAAAAATGATCCCCTTTTGCTTATGATACTTATGGAAATGTTATTTACTTAAAAAGTTATTCAAAAATTCTTATGCCTGGTTTAAGAGTTGCAACTCTCATATTGCCTAAGCTGCTGATGGATACTTTCCTAGGTTATAAAAAATGGACAGATATGAATAGTCCAATTTTATCTCAAGGTGCTCTAGAAATCTATTTAAAAAGCGGCATGTTTGATATTCATAGAAAAAAGATGAGTAAATTATATTGTGATAGATTGACTTGTTTAAAAAACACTGTATCATCCCTTCAGTATCCTAAGATAAAATGGAATATTCCTAACTCTGGATACTTCTCTTGTATATATGTAGATGGTCCTGTACAATATGATAAAATAATTACTTCATTACAAAATAAAAATATAGAATTATTAAATACAAATATGTGTTTTTTGAACGACTATAAGAGTGATAATTATTTTAGAATAAGTATTAGTAAAGTGAATGAAGATAAAATAAAAAAAGGTATTCCTGTAGTCCTTAATACTATACAAAAATATCTAACCTAATTTTTATAAAGGGGTAAACTATACCCCTTTATTATATTCATCATTAATAACCTTCTCAAATATTTCTTTGCTATTAAAACCCTCTAGTCGTTTGTCACCTATTATAAAGGTTGGAACAGAGGTAATCTCTGCCTCGTTGTATGCATGCTGAAGAGCTTTTTGCTGAGCTTCCTTGTACTTTCTTGTTACTAGAGATTCTTTAAATTCACCTTCATCTAATCCAATCTCTGCAGCAATTTTAGTTAGTACATCAATATTTCCAATATCCTGTTCTTCTTGAAAGAATGCTTTAAACACTCTATCATTGTATTCTTTTTCCTTACCCTGTTCCTTAGCAAAGTGAAGTCCTTCAAAAGCTAAATCTGTATATGGATGTGGTGAAACATTAGGTAACTTCATATTAACTCCTAAGCTTTTACTAGTTGGATTTATAAACCTATCCCATGACTGCAGCTTAGAGGGATCGTTTATTGGATCTATCTTAGGTGCAGGACTTGGGCGTAATTCAAAAGGCATCCATTCCACTTCAACATCCTTTCCCTTTATTGCTTCCTCAAAAGGAACTTTAGCTAAAAAACAAAATGGGCAGACATAATCTGAATATACTTTAATTTTTAATGACATTATAAATTCATCTCCTTACTATAAATACTATCTAAATTTAAATAACTACATTACTTATTAAATATGGTAATAACCTTGAGCATATATATTATCTGTATTTGTTCAAGTACTATCCTCTTTTACAGTTGTAACTATATAAGTTACAACTGTGGTAAAAAAAATTGAATATGTTAGAATTCAATTTTTTGTATTATCTCTTTGTAACCATTATAGTTACAATTCTACTAATTGTCAACTGTCTTGATATCATTTGCTGTAAAAATTATATTCTAAATAATTAACTTTACATCCTTTAGATTAAGAAACTTCTCTTTCTAATTAATTGAATCAACATATTTCCTTCATAACTATTTGGTATAGTTGATAAATATAAAATTTTGAAGGGGAGATTATTAATGAACAGTATCAGAAAAAGACTATTTTTAGGCTTTAGCCTTATTTTAATTTTACTTGTAACACTTGGTATTACAGGACTCTATGAAATGAAAGAAATAAACAGTAATGTAGAACACATATACTCAGATCAGTTAAATGGCATTAATTATATAAAAGAAGTTGAATATTATGTAGTTAGAGTTGAAAATGCAGAGAAAAATGTGCTATTAGCCTCTACTTTAGAAGAAAAAAAAGAGCACTCAATGCACGTAGAAGAACTTTATTCTAAGGGTATCATAGAGAATTTAAATAAATTTAAAAAGATAGTCCATAAAAGTGACACACAAAAAATTGATGAATTAATAGCTAAAGTAAAGGAAGTTGAAAAACTTGAGATAAATATAATAAATAAAAGTATTAGTGGAAATAACATAGAGGCCCTTACTTTATCTAAAGAAGCTGATGCAAATTTTCAAAACATCGAAAAAATTATAGATGAAATAGTAAAAGATAAATTATCTGAAGCCAAAAATAGCTATGAAGAAAGCATACAGATTTATAATAAGGCTGTTGAATTAGTCATAGGATTTATAATAATAACTTCTATTATTAGTTTAACCGCAGCAATTAGAATGTCATCTTCAATTATAAATCCATTAAATAAAAGTGTAGAATTTGCTAGAGAATTAGCTAAAGGTAACTTAAAAAATAATATGAATTTAAAATTGAAAGACGAATTAGGCATATTAATAAATTCTTTGAATGATACCGGTGAAAAGTTAAAAGATATAGTCTCACAAATTAAATCTACCTCCACAGAGGTTACCTCTGGCAGTGAACAATTGTCTGCTTCTATAGAAGATACAAATAAAGTAATTAACGAAATAGGGCAAAAAATCTCAGAGATTTCCCAAAACATACAAGATATTGTTTTTTCTGTGGAAGAAATAGATACAAGCATTCAAAATATATCTGAAAGTTCCAATGAAGTGTCTCTGCTTACTAATGAAGCAAAAACCGACTCATTTACTTTAAAACAATACGCAGAAAAAGGAAAAAACTCTGTAGACATAGCTGTACACTCAATGATTGATATTGAAAAAGCGACCGGGGAAGTAAAGTTTTCTATTAATGAATTGGATGTATTGTCTAAAAGAATTGAAGACATTACATCATTAATTACAAATATATCAAGCCAAACTAATATGCTAGCTTTAAACGCAGCCATTGAAGCTGCTCGGGCAGGTGAACAGGGGAAAGGCTTCTCTGTTGTAGCTGAACAAGTTAAAAAACTAGCTGAAGAAAGCGCTTCTGCTGCTAGTAAAATTGAAAGTATGATTTTAGAAGTACGAAATAAAACAGAAATTGCTGTAAATAATATAAATATAACTGAATCTAAAGTTAAAGAAGGAAGTACTGTTTCTAAAGAAGCTGCTGATCATATTAATCTTGTTATAAGAAATTTAAATATGTTAGTAGAAAGAATAAATTTAATAACTAATCAAGCTTCTAATCAAGCAGTATCAACTGAAAAAATATCTAAAACGATGAACAGTATTGTTACAAATGCTCATAATGTTAGCTCTGCATCTCAGGAAATAAATGCTAGCGTAGAATCTCAAATAGCAGTACTAGATGAAATTTCTTCTACTTCTGAAGAATTGTCTTCTATGACAGAAAATTTAAATGGCATGGTAGGATATTTTAAAATATAGACAAGTCAAATAAAAATTACAACCTGACCTTTATATAGGGTTTCTAGGACGAAAGTTAACTTTCTAGCTAGGAATCCTATATTAAAAATCAGGTTGTAATTTTAAATTTTAAAAATATGAATTTTAAGCTTCTTCTATGCTAATAATTTCATAACGTGCATCTTTAATAGCAAGTTTTATATCGCTGTCTTGAATATCACTATTAGCTTCAATTACTGCAGTTTTAGACTCTAAATCAACAACTACACTAGTTACTCCTCTAAGTTCTTCTAAATCCGTTTTTACGTGTTTAACACAATTCCCACACTTCATTCCTTCAATCACCATTCTTTTTTTCATAATTATTTCTCCTTTCATTATACAAATGTCTGTTTATATTGATGGCTTAAAGCCTTTCAATCTTAGAGCATTTGTTAACACTGATACTGAACTTAAACTCATGGCTAAAGCTGCTATCATTGGATTCAAAAGTGGTCCTCCAAATATATGCAATATTCCCATAGCTACTGGGATTCCTAAGGTGTTATAACCAAAAGCCCAGAATAGATTTTGTTTTATATTTTTTATAGTTTTCTTGCTCAAATCTATAGCTGTAACTACGTCCATTAGGTCACTTCTCATTAAAACTATATCTGCAGATTCCATTGCTACATCTGTACCAGATCCTATAGCTATACCTATATCAGCTTGCGCTAATGCTGGTGCATCATTTATACCGTCTCCAACCATAGCAACTTTTTTGTTTTCACTCTGAAGCTTCTTAACTTCCTTTGCCTTATCCTGCGGTAAAACCTCTGCAAGTATTCTATCTATTCCAACCTGCTTTGCTATTGCTTCTACGGTTTTCTTGTTGTCTCCAGTTATCATTGCCACTTCAATTCCCATAGAATGAAGCTTCTCTATAGCTCTCTTGCTGTGTTCTTTAACTGTATCTGCTACGGCAATTATACCGATGAGTTTTCCTTCAACTGCTATATACATAGGAGTTTTGCCTTCTCCAGCTAGAATCTGTGATTTCTTCTCTAAGTTTTCTAATGAAACATTACTTTCATCCATAAGCTTTTTATTTCCAAGTAAAATTCTATTACCATCTATAGTAACTTCTATTCCATGTCCTGGTATAGCCTTAAATAACTCAAGTTTTTTCAGTTCAACTTCTCTATTTTCAGCCTCTTTAACTATTGCTTCTCCTAATGGATGTTCTGATCCTTTTTCCGCTGAGGCTGCCAATTGAAGTAAGTAGCTTTCATCTGTGTCTTCAGTTGTAATTATATCTGTAACCTTAGGCTTTCCTTCAGTTATAGTTCCAGTTTTATCAAATACTATAGTTTGAATTCTATGTGCTGTTTCTAGTGCAGTACCACTTTTTATAAGCACACCGTACTCAGCACCTTTTCCGGTACCTACCATAATAGCAGTTGGTGTTGCTAACCCTAAAGCACAAGGACAAGCAATAACTAATACTGATATAAATATTGTAAGTGAAAATACTCCAGTTTCGCCGTATAGATACCAAGCTAAAGCAGCAATTGTAGCTAAGCTTATTACTACCGGTACAAAATATCCTGATATAACATCTGCTAATTTTGCAATTGGAGCCTTAGATCCTTGAGCATCCTCCACTAGTCTAATAATTTGAGCCAATGCTGTATCCTTACCAACTCTAGTAGCTTTATATCTGATAGAACCATTTTTATTTATGCTTGCTCCAATAACTTTGTCTCCGGCACTTTTTTCTACAGGTATACTTTCACCTGTAAGCATGGATTCATCTACTGCGGTAATTCCTTCTGTTACCTCTCCATCTACAGGTATTTTTTCACCAGGTTTTACTACAATTATGTCTCCAACTTCAACTTCATCTATAGGTATTTCTAGTTCTTTATCTTTTCTAATTACTGTTGCAGTCTTTGGTGCAAGTCCCATAAGTTTCTTTATAGCTTCTGAGGTTTTTCCCTTAGCAACAGACTCTAAATATTTACCTAAGGTAATAAGGGCAAGTATTGTACCTGCTGATTCAAAATATAGGTGATAATTTAAATTACCTATAAGTATTTGATATACTGCAAAAACACTATATAGAAATGCAGCAGATGCACCTATAGCTATAAGAGAATCCATATTTGGACTTCTTTTAAATAATGCTTTAAAACCTACAGTAAAATACTTTCCTCCAGCAACCACTATAGGTAATACTAAAAGTAATTGTATTATAGAAAATACTTGAGGATGATGCATTGGATCAATAGCTGGAGGCGGCATATATCCTAATTTCTCACCAATCATTGGTCCCATAGCTATTATAAGCAGTGGAACTGCGAATATAGCAGATACTAAAAATCTATTCCATAATGCTTTTATTTCTTTTTCTTTCTTTTCCTTATCTGTATCTACAGTAGTCTCTTCTTCTAGTGCTTTATATCCTGCCTTTTCGATTGCCTTTTTTATATCTGACAACTTCACTTTAGAAGGCTCAAAGCTTACATTTAGTTTTTCTGTAGCAAAATTTACATCTGCCTCTAAAACACCCTCTAGTTTTCTTGATGCCCTTTCAACAGCCTTAGTGCAGGATGCACAGGTCATCCCCTCTATTTTTAAGGTTCTATTTGCAGCTTCCATTAAAGCCTTATATCCTGCTTTTTCTATTGCCGCTTGTATATCCTGAACATTAACTTTTGATTCATCAAAGCTTACACTCAATTTCTCTGTTGCAAAATTTACGTTAGCATCTGCAACGCCTTCTAGTTTTTTAGATGCCCTTTCTACAGCCTTAGCACAAGCTGCACAGGTCATTCCTTCTATTTTTAGGACTTTACTTGTCATTACCTCTTCCCCCTTTATTTAGTTTATTAATAATTTTGAACATAACTCTATCCTCTCCTTATAATTTTATATTTAGTTTCCACCCCACACCCCAGGGGTAGTACTTTTTTATGAATCATTATTGGATTATTTTGATAAAAAACTCAATAATGGTTTATAGCTATACTTTTTAATTGCATATCAATCTTCAAGCAATTCCACACCCCCTCCCTGGGGGTGTGGTTAAATTATAACTCTTTTTAAATTTTATTTCAATGAAAAATTTTAAAATTTAATGATTTAGAACATAATTTGTAAATAATTTTACTAGATTAGATACAAATCTATTCTTTTTAGTTATTAAACAAATCTCCCACACAAAAGAAGGATCTTTGAAAGGAATTGAGTAGACATTTGGATAACTAATATCATTAGTTATAAAGTCCACGCTAACCCCTGTGCCTTTATTAAGATGACTTAGCTTGTGTACGGTAATAACTTCTGAGGTAGTAAAAACTATGTTTGGTTCAAACCCTGACTCTTTACACTTGCTAAGGAAGTTATGATAAAAATGAAATTTTTCATTAAGAATAATTAACTTTTCATCTTTCAAATCATTAAAGTCAACTGATGTCTTTTCTGACAAAGGATTTTCTTCATTTACTAGAATACAAGGGTACTGCGTTTTGATAATAGTAGAATGAAAGTTTTTTTGTTAATAGGACCAATTGAAAGTGCTAAATCTACATTTTCATTCATGACAACTTCTTCACAAATTGAATCTGGGTAGGTTTTTACAATTAATTCAATATTGGGATAAGCTTCACAAAAACCTGGAATAATATCCGGTGACAGTGCATTGAGAACCCCAAAGGAAAAACACGCCCTTAAAGTTCCCTCATTTATATTAGCCATTTTATTGAGCCCCTCTAAAATTAAATCAAACTCCTGCACAATATGCTCCGATTGCCTTTGTAAATATTCTCCGTATTTTGTTATTCTAATTCCCTTAGTCGTATTATAAAATAAAGGATACTGAAGCTCCTCTTCCAAATTGCTAATTGCTTTACTTAACCCCTGCTGGGTAATATAAATTTCTTTAGCAGCCTTTGAAAAACTTTTATGTTTGCAAACCTGTAAAAAATACTTTAATTGTTTGATGTCCAATTATTACACCCACCTTTTTATATACCTTTTACAACGCTTGTGGAATTCTTAAAGAATTTGCTTGTCTTAAATTCTTAGCCCTTAAGCCTATATGTTTTTCCACACTATGAAATAATAAATATAATAATATTAGTAAATAATTAAAATTTTAACATAATTTTATTGTAAAATACTCCTCTTATATATAAAAGTGCCAGATTTTACAAAAACAACGAGGCCAACTACTAAAAATTTAAATATTTATTTGACATAATCCAAAATAGTACGTTAAATTATTAGTATATAAAGATAATCCTCTAAATTAATGAAAGTTTTCAAGTCAAAAGGAAGTGAGTCTATGTTTGTTTTAAATGATAAAATTGGTGTTCCACTATATATTCAGTTATATCAGCAGTTTAGAGAAAAAATTTTAAGTGGTGACTTAAAGTCCGGCAGCAAGCTTCCATCAAGTCGAAAACTATGCTCTGATTTACGTATAAGCAGAAATACTGTAGATATGGCTTATAATCAGCTATACTCAGAAGGATATATAATTAGTAAGCCCCGCAATGGGTATTATGTTGAAAACTTAGATTTTTCATCTATTCATATTGCAAGAGAAACTTTTTATGAAAAGCCTGCAGTAACTGATAATCAGGACACATTAATTCAATATGATTTTAAATATGGAAAACTGAATCAATTTGAACTGCCTATAGATCAATGGAAAAAACTCATAAATAAATGTATGAAAGACTTTACTAATGAAATGACAAGCTATGGTCCAACTTTTGGAGAACTTTCCCTTCGAGAAGAAATATTAAAACATCTTCAATATTATCGAGGTATAAAGTGCACACCAAATCAAATTTTTATTGGCTCTGGTGTACACTATTGTTTGAGCATGCTCTGTCAGCTTATCAGAAGTGCTACTACCACAGTTGCAATGGAGGAACCAGGACATCATATAACCCGTCTTACGCTAGAGAACCATGGGTTTGATGTAAAGCCTATTTCCTTAGATTCCTCTGGTTTAAATGTGAAGGATTTAAGCTCAACAAATGCTAAAGCTGTTTATGTTACTCCATCACACCAGTACCCTTTAGGAATTATAATGCCTATCTCTAGAAGACTTGAGCTCATAGAGTGGGCACATAAAAATGATTCAATAATTATTGAAGATGATTATAGCTGCCATCTTAGATATAATACAAAACCAGTGCAATCTCTTCAATCTCTTTGCAGCGATAAGGTTGTATATATAGGGAGCTTTTCAAAATTTCTATTTCCTACCCTTCGTTTATCATATATGATTCTTCCTGAAGATATGGTAGACAAGTTTACTAGAATGTTTGATGGCTATCCATCCTCTGTTCCCTTTATCATTCAAAAAACTCTGGAGCTTTTTATGAAAGAGGGGCATTGGGAAAGTTATCTTAGAAAAACTAATAGAATGCAAAAGAAAAAACATGATACATTAGTTGAAAATCTAAGAAAAGAATTTGGAGATAAAATTAATATTTATGGTATGAATGCTGGCCTTCATCTTTTAGTACAAGTAAAAGGAACTATGTCGGAAAAGGAATTAATTGAAAAAGCCTATATGTCAGGTGTAAAAGTATATCCTACATTAAAGTATTGGAAATGCCCTGAGAATAGTTTGAACAGCACTGTTGTCTTGGGCTTTGGAGGAATAACATTAGATGAAATTGAACCAGCCGTTAAACTTTTGAATAAGGCTTGGTTTGGTAGTAATAGATAGCAAGTAAATACAAAAACTACTGTGTCTAACTCACAGTAGTTTTTAAAATTATATGCTAAAATTTAAGACATGAGCCATGGCCAGTAGCCACGAATTTAGGATTTAATTGCGCTAAAGTCTGCTGAAGCTGCGCTCTTTGCTGAGGGTCCGGTACTTGCTGCGGTGTAATATTCTCTATTTCTGTTTGCCAATTACCTTCTATTACTGTACCCTGTGCATTTCCAAAGCGGAACACTAAATCACTGCTGAAGAATATTCTACGCTTGTTTTCCATGAGCAATAATCCTTCCCAAAGATGCATTTCAGATGGGTAATTGATGAATTCAAGCTCATAGCCATTAGAAATCAGTTTTTCTCCTGGTCTTTTAATTATTATATCATTTGTAATACCAAAACCACTTAGCTGTCTTGCTGTAACTTCCGAACAGATTGGCTTGGCTTCAGGAAAATGCTTTAATATTAGTGACAGACCTCCACATTCATCTGATTCAAAGTGTGAAATAAAAATATATTTTAGTGTTCTACCAGCAAGAACATCTTTCAGCTGAGAAACCAAAGCTTCCGCCTGCTGTACACTGCCTGTATGAACCAATATAGACTCATCAGCTAATAAAAGGTACTGATGAAAGGTAAGATCTATAGGTGGTACGTAAGAACTAAATTGATGTAAATCTTCATAAATACTTGACATTTGTTTACCTCCTCCTGCTAATTAGAATATAAATTTAAAATTTATTATTATTTTATACAGATAATATATAGGCATTGATAACGCATATAGTTTTATTCTTCAACAACAGGAATCAAAAAGAGCTAACATACAAATTGCTGTCTGAGCGTAAAGCATGCATTTCTCCCGCAGGAACAATAAAAGCCTTACCTATTGTCAATTCCACTTCTCTATCCTCCAACACACCAAAACCTTCACCTTTGATGCAGTAGAAAATTTCATCATGTTTTGGATGTTTGTGCAAAGCTACCTTCTTATCCGCAGGAATGTGATATACATTAGTTACAATTGATTCTTTAATATTTTCTAAATTCATTTATATTCCTCCTTTGATTATTTGCACCAGCTTTGTTATATGCATTTATATTTTCAGCTATTTCTTCTATTACTTCTTTCCATAAAGTTATTCTTTCCTCAGACAGACCTTTAAATACGATTCCCATAATCTCTGATTCTGCTAGCATTATTATTGCATTGGAAGAAGTTCCTTCGCCATATTTAAAAGAGTCTGTAAAGCAGGCGACATCCACTTGTCCTCATGATAGATTACTTGGGTCAAGAATTCAAAAGAAGGACCACTCCAGTTCAATTCAACAAGCTGACCTTTTGATAGTTCTTCTGCAACTGTAACTTTAGGCAGAAATATGATTCCTAAACCGTTGATTGCAAGCTGTTTCATAGCTTGGATACTTTCAACTTCCATAATTGAATTGGGAGCCAAGCCACAATCGCCAAGTATGCTCATAATTGCTCTTCGATAGCTGCAGTCTTTCTCCGCTAAAATAAGAAGATAGTCAGCGATATTTTCAGGATATACGTCAGGGAGCTTTGCAAGAGGATGGTTTGGTTCTACCAGTAACGCTAAAGGCTCAGGTATAGCCAGGTCAACGATAAAATCGGAAACTGTTATCATACGATCCAAGCAAAAGGCTACATCAATCTGGTTATCTAGTAAAAGTTCTTCATACTCCGTAGATTTGACAGTTTTTAATATAATTTCAATGCCAGGAAACTTATAATAGAACTCCTTGAGAAGGCTATGTATCCGTGTTGTGCATAAAGATTCCAATGCGCCTATAGTCACAATTCCTTTTGGAACTGGATGCTCTTTCACTGTATTTTTTGCATTTTCACACAGATTAACGATCTGTCTTGCATAAACAAGAAGTTTTTCACCCTCGTGAGTAAGGGAAATATTCTTCCTAATCCGCTCAAATAAACGAACTCCTAGTTCACTCTCTAACAACTGTATCTGAGATGTGACAGTTGGTTGAGTGTATCCAAGTATATCTGCCGCTCGAGTAAAACTATTTAGATCCGCTACAGTAACGAATGTGTTAAGTTGGCGAAATTCCATATTGTTATCCCTTCTTCACTCATAGATTTTTCATATTATTATGATTTATTATATCAATTTTTCTTTTCCAGCGCTATGAGTTACTATCTTATATCTAGCTCGAACTTAATTTTTTGATGAAGCCCCTAGCGTTAAACCAGCTAAGGGCTATTCTAGTGTAACTAAATTAATTTTTCTAGCACGTTGTCTTTTGAATCGCTTATAATATATGCTTAATCTATTATAGAAGGAAGGAGATACTTCTTAATAAGCTGCCATCTATCACGAGGTTTAGTGATTATTTTAGACGCGATTGCTACTACCAAATCTTTTTCTGGTATGCAGCAAATAATATTACCGCCATCACCCATAGCTGAATATGGAAATACTCCCTCTTCTTCCTGTAACCACCATAGGTAACCATATTTATAGGAGTTCATTGCTGTGGACTCATCAATCCATGACTTGGAAACTATCTGATTATCATTCCAAAGGCCATCATTCAAATATAGAAATCCAAAGCGTGCCATATCTCTAGGGGTTAGGGTAAGTCCCCATCCACCTGTGGAGTTACCCTTTGGATCTTTGACCCAACCTTTCACATCTTTTCCGAACAGCTCTTCAAATCCAAAGGCTTTCATATCATAATCCGGAATTTCTTTCATACCAATGGGTTGAAATAAGTACTCGTTTGCAAACTCACGAGCGTATTTCCCTGTGGCACGGGTGATGATGGCTGAAAGTAGATGTGCTCCTGCTGAGGAATATTTAAAAACGCCGATTTTTCCGTTTTGTCCTAATTGGTCAAGGGTATATTTTACCCAGTCTGGTTGTCTACACAGTCTGTCTAACGGTTCCTGCCAATTCTTAAAGGGATATGGCGTAGTCATTGTGAGAAGATTACGTATGGTTATTGCTCGTTTCTGTATATCTGCGGGATTAGAAACATATTCAGGGAAGAAATCCAGCGCCTTCTGATCAACACTTTTGATATATCCTTTGTCTATTGCAATGCCAATCAGAGCAGATATAATACTTTTTGTCACAGATGCTACATGGAAGGTATCGTTAGGGCCATAATCATTATAGTATCTTTCAAAGACGATGTTTCCTTTCCTTACAACAACCATCCCATTTATATTTTTATATTGCGACATTATAATAGGTTCAAGCTCTGAAAGCTTTGACCGGTCCATTCCTACGGCTGAAAAGTCTGCATATTGCCATTCTAAAGTTGGCCAGTAGTTTCTTTCCATTTATAGATACCTCCCTGTTATAGATTTTGAGCTTTCTTTTAGTGTTTGAGTAGAACCTTCCGCAAGGATATAGCCTCCTTCTGAGCCTCCCTCTGGACCAAGTTCAATAATCCAATCACAGGTCTTTAGAACTTCTGTATTATGTTCAACGACAATGACAGAATTTCCGTTTGCTATAAGTTCATCCAATAATTGAATAAGTTTGGCAGTATCATATGGACTAAGACCTGTGGTCGGTTCATCCAGCACATAAAGAATATTACCTTTTCGTCTTCTGCCAATCTCTTTGGCAAGTTTAATCCTTTGAGATTCACCACCACTTAAAGTAGGGGTAGGCTGACCTAGTTTTATATAACCCATGCCAATTTGCTCTAGAACTTTCAAGGTTGACACTATACTTATATTATCTTCGAAAAAACCTACAGCTTCAGACACACTCATTTCAAGAATATCATGGATATTTTTATTCTTATATTTAATAGAGAGAGCCTCATCATTAAATCTTTTCCCATGACACTCACTGCATGTTTTGTCTATGCTTAAATTACTTGCTAACCAAATTTTTTCATAACCACTTCCACCACATTTAGAGCAAGCTCCTTTTGAATTAAATGAAAAATGACCGGCAGTGAATTTTTGTTCGATTGCTTCTAATTGACAGGCAAACAACAGGCGTATTTTATCCCAGATACCTATATAAGAAGCAGGATTTGAGTTCATATTTCTACCAATAGGAACTTGTGATATTTCTGCGTATCCAGAAATTTGCTCCATACCTTCTAGTCTTCCTGCAGCGGCTTCTTCAATTATAAACTCATTTTCACAATCTGCTTCCTTTTCTTCATTATCCCATTGATTATGAAAATAGCTTTTAAGAAGAGGTAAGAGAGTATTTGATATAAGCGAACTTTTCCCGCTTCCTGACTTGCCGGCTATTCCTATCATAGCTCCTAAGGGGAATGCTACAGTCACATCTTTAAGGTTATTTGTATTTGCATTACGAATAGTAATACTTGGTCTTTCTTCAGCATATCTAATATTTTGCTGAGTTGTTCTGATAGGCATGGTAAGCTTTCCTGAAAGATACTTACCGGTTATTGATTCATTGGATTGAAGCAGGCCTTCTAAATTCCCCTGATACATTATCTGTCCACCACAGGTACCAGCTTTCGGTCCAATATCAATAACGTGTTCTGCCATCTTGATGGTGTTTTTGTCATGCTCTACCACAATAACTGTGTTACCTAATTCTTTTAATTCATTGATAGATTTTAAAATATCAACCTTTTCAGATTCATGTAATCCTGCTGTTGGTTCATCAAGCACGTAGATTAACGAGTCCATCTTCGAATCTAGATGGGCATTTAGAAAAAGCCTTTGGATTTCTCCGCCGCTCAAAGTTGACATTTCCCTGTATAAGGTTAGATGACCTAAGCGGGATCTTATTAAATGCTTCGTCTTAACTAGTATATCTTTAAGCAAGTTTTTCCCAAATTGCGTTAGTATAGCTTGTTCTAATAAAACTTCAAGGAACTCATGGGTTTCTGAAATAGTCATTTTCCCAAGCTCACCAATATGCTTACCATTTAAAAGTACTCTGCGTGCTTCTTCTCCAACCCGGAATCCATGGCAATCAGAGCAAGTAGTTATAGTGTAAATACCATTTAAATCTTCGCCCTTCTCGTAACGGCCTTGAAAGATTCTAGTCAAAGAATAGCTTCGTTTTCCATTTTCATAATGACCATAGACTACTTCGTTTTTCACTTCTTCCGGTAATTGCGAAAATGGCATTGAAAAGTACTCTTTAAATTTTTTCTGTAATAGTTTCATGTAACCGGGAGTAACTTTCACCATATTAAAAACCTGTTCTAGAGTTGTATGATTGTCCGGAATCAGTTTTTCTATATTAATTTTAAAATATGCTCCACGTCCAGAGCACTTCATGCACATTCCACTTGAAGAGTTATATGAAAAACAACTTGGTTCCAAACGTTCTTCTACATTTCCGCAAGTTTTACAGGTAAGATTATCATCCACCGGTGTGCCGCAGGAGGAACAGATTATTTGCCCTTCGCCTGCATAGAGTAATGCAAGCATATTAATAATACTGGTTTTTGAACCAACCGTTGAACGAGGATTACTTTGGCGGATAATATTTTGCTTAACCGCTATGGCAGGGCCTAACCCTTGAATGTTATCGAATTTATTTTCATTGTCAATGCCAGAAAGTATACCTAAGGATTGCAGGTATTGTTTACGTCCTTCTTCGAATATGATGTCGAACACAAGACTGGATTTACCTGATCCACTGACACCTGTTGCAACTACAAGCTTATTCTTTGGGATAGATATATCTATATTTTTCAGATTATGAACTCGTGCTCCTTGGATTTTTATTTCTTTCATAAATTCACCTCATTTTATTATCTGTATCGAACTATAAAATTTGGGTACTTTAATCTTTTGAAAGCAATAGTAGAGGTAAGTTTGATTAGGTTATTACAGAGGTTCGATAGGTAAGTAGATATCAACCAAATGCTTATTTTGAGGATGAGTATTTGGGTCATTATTGTAGACTTCAAAAACAAAGGAACCACTCGGCTTATAACCACTGTTTGACAACCATTCGCCGTACATAAAATCCCAAGCTTCACTATATTCGTT
This sequence comes from Clostridium sp. OS1-26, assembly GCF_030915445.1. GTDB lineage: Bacteria > Bacillota > Clostridia > Clostridiales > Clostridiaceae > Clostridium_AM. Next base: position 2,948,678 of record NZ_CP133264.1, on the reverse strand, counting down.
TTGAAAAATATCAAAATGACCTACAGCATATTTCCCGGAAGGTATCATCATACTACCAATATCACTGTTTTCCTCCACAACAACCTTATTTGGAATTGTCATACAAAGACTAGTACGTAATTGGTCTTCTTTTGCAAATTCAGGATTATCGTGATAAACGGTTAATATTTTTGTTTTTTCGAATGTGGTAAAATTTTGATCTTTTGCATATTTAAACAACTTCTCCAAAAGTTCTGTAAAAGTAATTGCTAAATCTTTATACGTACCAATGTGTCTAAGATAAGCAACCTTTATGTCATCAACCATTAATATTTCAACATTTCCTTGAACCAACGTGCCCTTACTCTTGCCTTCAATTTTAGATACATCTCCATTATATTGAGAAATTTTATAAGGGTCTTTGCGATTCTTGCTATATTGATTTCTATAATATGTTGGACTTACTTTATAATGATTTTTAAATGTTCGAGAGAAAACTGCTGAATCAGCAAAACCAAAGTGATAAGCAATATCAGTAACTGTCAGATCTGGACGATGAATAAGTAAGAAAATCGCTCTCTCCAGCTTCAAACGATTTACGTATTGTAATAAAGGTTCTTGCACTATTCCCTTAAAAATTCTGTGAAAATGAAACTTTGAAAAACCTGCAACAGCTGCAAGTTCTTCAAGAGTAAGTGAATCATACAAATGAGTTTCTATATAATCTTGTACTTTATAAATACGACGTAAATACTCCTTTTTACTTTGAGAATTTGTCATGAAATTTCCTCCTTATTTTGTAAATTACAAAATAAAATCTTATTGTGTATTTCATTGTATCATATACTAAAATTGTATTGCATAATTCTAAAAAAGTAGAGAACATACACAGGTTTGATTTACACAAATCCATATATGTTCTCTGTAAATTTTTCTTATCTAATCTTCCATATCCTTAAATTTGAATCTAATAATAACAAACAACTGGAGTTCCCTCTTCAATATTATTAAATATGGCTTTTGCTAAATAGTATGGTGAATTTATACAACCATGAGACCCACTTGTTCTGTAAATATTACCTCCAAATTCACCTCTCCAGCTTGCATCATGAATTCCGATTCCTCCATTAAAAGGCATCCAAAAATCAACCGGAGAATTGTACCCCGGGCCTCTTAATACCGTATTCCTTTGTTTATATTTTAAACTATAAATACCTTTAGGTGTTGAATGATTGCTGCTTACATTACCTGTAACAACATCTCCTTGTACTATTAGTGAGCCATTTTTATAAAACCATAAATGTTGATTTGTCATGTCTATTTCCACATAGGTGTTTCCAATATCATTATTACCACGAGATACGGCCTTTTGGATGTATGTCGGTTCTTTTGTTATTGTTTCTCCTTTTTTAATGGATTCACCTAAATCTTTAATTTCTTTATCAGCATTGATTAACCATCCATAATCACCACTGCCAATACTTATTGTACCTCTTGAAGATGTAACAAAATTTCTCCTTTTGCCAACAGTATTGTAGGTATCGAAAAATGCATTCATATAATTTTCCATTTCTTTATCATCGAAGGTAATTTCAAGATTTTCATTAACCTTAAGCCATTTATTTATTATAGAATTATCTATAGTTTCTTTGCGATCTGCAAAAGCATAGGTAATCTTTGAAGATATATATTTGTTAAGAATATTTTTAGTCTCGATAACTTTTGGGGATTCCGAAGTATATTTTGGCTTGGCATAGCAATTAATTGATTCCAGTTCTAATGTAGTTTCCTCTTTAAGTATTGCCTTGGCCACATGATCATATAAAATATCTTTATTAACCTTGTTTCCACTTACTTCCTTTGCAATTATATAGCCTTTATCTGTATATTTAAAACTAGGATTTTTAGGTTCTACTATATTGTTAGTCTGAAAACAAGAAAGTTTATCCACTCTTTCTTTTAATAGTTTTGTATCATATGAAAGTTCATCTGTCATCTTAGAATCTTTTGAATTAAAAGCTGCTGACACCCAATTAAAAGGATTCTGCCTATCTTTAAAATTCTTGTACTCTCCTCCTGAATTATACTTTATCCCAATATCATTGCCTCTAATTTGTTCGCTTTTGCCACCCCGCTCTTTTAGGTTCAAAGTATAGTCCTGCAGCTCAGCTGCCATTTGTGCTTTTACTTCCTCTACAGTTTTACCTGAAACATTAACACAGTTAATTTCAGAACCAAAATAAAAATGATTCATGAAATATGCTGCCATACTAAAATATACAATAAGTACAGCACAAATAGAAATTATAATTCCTATTATAACTTTACTGCGTTTATTTTTTTCTTTTTCCGTGATGTCCATCCCCTTCATATATCGCTATAAATAAATCATACATTTCATTCTATGTGGTAATGTTGATTCTTAAGACAATTCTTTTAAATTTTTTTTGTAATTAGAATATATCTATATATACTTGATTCTCATAATAACTTTTAGTTGTATGAGCCTAAATTTAAGTTGTTTATCAAATTAAAATATCTATCGTATAATTTAATTGTAATGTATTAGGGGGAACTCCAGCATTCTTATAATCATAGGTAAAATAAAATCAATTTTTGATATGACCTTCTTACTACAATATCGAAAGAACATAAGTGAATTTTGAAAAAAGTTCATTATTTGACCCTAAAACCTAAAACCCTAATTTATAATTTATTTTATCCTTGGTTAAAGAGTTGTTGTCTTTACCCCTATTATGTTAATTTTTTAACTTTAGTAGGCAAACAATTTTAAGCTAAGGTTAAGTCTAGCATAGATAGAAAAATTATAATCAATGTTGTAAACCATTGCAGATTATAAAACAAGGAGGGTGTTTTATTAATGGAAGACAGAGGATTATTAATACAAGCAGCTCAGGATCAACTTCTTGAAAAAGCAAAAAGAGATGGTGTAGAAACTGCCTGGGATAGAAAAGATGCTATGAAGACACCATGCGGTTTTGGTTCAGCAGGCGTATGCTGTAGAAACTGTGCTATGGGCCCTTGCAGGGTAAGCCCAGTTCCTGGAAAAGGAGTAGAAAGAGGCATTTGTGGAGCTACAGCAGATGTTATAGTTGCAAGAAATTTCGCAAGAATGTGTGCAGCTGGTTCAGCCGCTCACTCTGATCACGGTAGATCACTATGTCTTTATCTAGAAAATGCATCAAGAGATGGACAAATAAATATAAAAGATGAGAAGAAACTTGAATCTGTTGCTAAAAAATATAGTATTGAAACTGAAGGAAGAGATATTTATGATGTGGCACATGATATAGCTGCAGCTACATTAAATGAGTTTGGTAAACCTCATGGAAACTTAATTTTCTCCAAAGCTTTACCTAAAAAGAGAAGAGAAGTTTGGGACAAACTTGGTGTAACTCCAAGATCAATTGACAAAGATATAGTTAGTGTAATGCACTCAACTCACATTGGATGTTCAGGAGATGCAAAAATCTTTTTAACCTAGCAATGAGAGCATCCCTTGCAGATGGATGGGGTGGTTCTTATATTGCAACTGAAATTAGTGATATTTTATTTAAAACTCCATCACCAGTACAAACTGAAGCTAATTTAGGCGTATTAGAAACTAATCAAATTAATATTATATTACATGGTCACGAACCATCACTTTCAGAATCAATTGTTGCAGCGTCTGAAGACCCTGAACTTATTGCTCTCGCGAAAGCTCAAGGAGCAGATGGAATAAATGTTTGCGGTATGTGTTGTACTGGAAACGAAATAACAATGAGACATGGTATTAAGATGGCAGGAAACTTCATGCAACAAGAGCTTGCCGTAATAACAGGTGCAGTTGAAGCTTTAATAGTTGATGTTCAATGCATAATGCCATCCCTTGCAAAACTTTCAAAATCTTATCATACTAAATTTATAACAACTTCACCAAAAGCTCATATAACAGATTCAACATATATTGAGTTTGAAGAAGACAGGCCATATGATTCCGCAAAAGAAATAGTAAGAGAAGCCGTTCTAAATTACAAAAATAGAAATAGAGATAATGTTTTAATTCCTAATGAAAAATGTGAAGCTCTGGTTGGATTTAGTACAGAAGCTATAGTAGACGGCCTTGACAAAGTTGTTAATTCAAATATAGACCCTATGCAAACAGTTAAACCTCTTGCAGATGTTATACTATCTGGTACCCTCAGAGGTGCTGCTGCCTTTGTTGGTTGTAATAATCCAAAAGTTCCACATGATACATGTCATATAGAAATGATGAAATATCTAATTGCTCACGATGTAATAATAATTGTTACTGGTTGTGCAGCTCATGCAGCAGCTAAAGCTGGTTTGTTATTACCAGAAGCAAAGGAACTAGCTGGTCCTGGACTCAAGACTGTATGTAGTTTGTTAGGTATTCCACCAATTCTTCATCAAGGTTCCTGTGTTGATATCAGCCGTAACTTACAACTTGCTGGAGAGCTGGCAAATCATTTAGGCGTAGATATCAGTGACTTACCAGTAGTTGGTGCTGCTCCAGAGTGGATGTCAGAAAAAGCTGTAGCTATAGGAACTTACGTAGTAGGAAGCGGTATAGATGCTTGGCTCGGAGTTGTTCCTCCTGTAACTGGTTCCCCATTTGTTGTAGATTACCTATTAAATAAAATGGAAGAAGACTACGGCGCTAAGTTCTATGTAGAAACTGACCCACGAAAAGCAGCTGAACAAATGCTTGAAAGAATAGAAGCAAAACGTAAAAAAATAAATATTTAAGATTTTAAAGCAGGCATAGTTAATTTATCAATATCTATTTCGTAAAAATACCGAAAAAATAAGAAGAGGGATATATTATATATATCCCTTGTTTATATTTATTGTGGATAACTTATTAGTAACTATGTTAATAACTTTTCGCTTCGTCATATAAGAAGATTACGTCACAATTTCATATGGACATTAACCTCTTAGGAACTCTTTACAAAGGTAGTTCAATAGATATCTTAAATTCTCTCTCTTCATCACTCCAACAATTAATCTTTCCATTATGTGCTTCTATAATCTTTTGTACAATGGATAAACCAAGCCCTGCCCCCTCTGCATTTAATTCATCAGACCCCTGCAAACGAACAAAAGGTTCCATTAGTTTCTTTATATTTTCCAATTTTACTGCGCTGGCATTAGAAAACATAAGACATACAACATTTTTCTGTCGTTTGCATGCAACTTTAAATACGGATTTTTCCTTATGATATTTAATAACATTATCCAAAATGTTAGAAATTGCCCTTCTTAATTCTTTCTCACTTCCCATAATCAAAATTTCCTCATCCGGTATAAAAAAGTCTGTAGCTATTCCATTACACTCTAATTCATTAAGCCTTTCAATCAATACATTCTTTACTATTTCAGCAAAATCGACTATTTTAAATTCCATTGCATATTCTGCAGATTCTAGTTTAGCAAGTTCAAATAAATTCATTACAAGATTATTGGCTCGCTTTGAATTCTCACTAATTATTTTTAAATACTTTTCCTGATTATCAGCCTTAGTATTTTCAAGCATTAGTTCAATGTAACCATCAATGCTCATCAATGGATTTTTCAGGTCATGTGAGATGTCTAATATTAGCTTTTTCCTTATTTCTTCACTTCTTCGTGTTTTTTCAATTTCCTCATTAATTTTTTTTGCCATAATAAAAAATGACTCTTTCACTTCAGCAAATTCTGATATATTCTCCTGATACTCAGAAAAATCATACTCTTCTCTACGTATCTTTTCTGTCATCATCTTCAAATAAGAGAGCGATTCATTCAACTTTCTTGCTGTATACTTGGAATAAATAAAGGTAAACAAGCAACTTAAGCCAATTAGAATAATTAAAAGCACAATAAATAATGCAAGACTGTCCAAATTGTTAAATTCAAATACAATGCTATTCCAATTATATTTTATGACTTTTTCCCCATCTTTTTTATTATCTATATTAATATTTGTAGTTATTTCAGCAAAAAACATAAAACAACAAATGAGTAGTGACACAATAATAGTTAAATATATACTATACTTTTTTGCAAAAACTTTTGATAATTTAACTGTTTTCATATGTTATCACCTATCCCTCCTGCATAAAGATGAAAAATAATCAACTTATCCTAAATGAAGATTTTGATATATGACCATTATAATACAATAACTCCGAAACAAAAATACCAATGCTTACATTTGGAAGTTTACTCTATCACTTTGTTATTATACTTACATCAATGTCTATTTTAAGTTGTCAACAAAATTATCTGTAAGTCTTGAAATTTCTTCTCGTTGATTATAATAAATATAATGATTACCATCTAGAACAACATATTTTGCATTTTTACCTAAGCGATTTATATGTTTCTTTTGCCTTGATAAGTCATCACTCCCATCAAGAGTTTGTTTGGCTATTATTTTCAGCACAGGTATATCATTAGGAACTGGTAAATCCTTCACTTCGCGTATACAATCCGTTGCTCCTTCAGCTTGTCTAATAATTGTATCATTTATACAGTAAGATTTATATTTTTTATAATCGTCTATTTCTTTTTTTGTATATCCATTTTTCAGACTTATTTCAAAACCTTCTTTTTCTTCTAAAGCTTCTTGTGAAGTAAAGCTAAACTCTAAGCTCTGTAATCCAATATTTTGCACGAATTGTGCAAACTTGTAAGGTTCTTTTTCATCTTCAGATGTTTGCTCATTAAGTTCTGTTATAGTTGAATCTAGTAAAATTAACCCCTTAACCTCTTCAGGATGTTTTGTTGCATAATATTCACTGTAAATTCCGGATATTGAGTGTGGCATTAATATGTAAGGTGGTTTAATTCCTGCCTCATTAAGTGCAGTTCTAATTTCGTTCATATAATTTTCGCAAGTACGTGGTTTATCTGTTTTATCGCTAAATCCAACTCCAAAGTAATCTACTGTTACAACTCTATATTTTCCACTTAATTTTCTCGTGAGAGGGCCAAAATCTGCTGACGGTAACGGATCACTCCAACCAGGTAAGATGACAATTGTTTCCTTACCGTTTCCCATTGAGTAAACATGCATTTTCTTATTGTCTACCTGAACCATTTCACCATAAGGCTTTATCATACTAAATTGCTTTTTATAATATGTATTTTGCAATATAAAACCTATAAGAATAGCTAATACTATCAACACTAGAATACAAATAATTATTTTACTTATTTTTAATAAAATTTTTTTCATTTTGTTTCTCCTTTAACTCCTCTATTGAAAATCATGCTATTTTTTAATTTTTTACACTTTTAATTTTTTCTTTTCCTCCTTTTTATTGTAGCTAAATTATTACTTTTAACTTTTTATTCATGCAAAATTCTGCACTAAAAAAACAACATTTGATAATGCTATCTTATCAAATGTTGTTTTCATACAAATTAAACAAACCTTACATGAACATTAAATTTATTTTTAAATTAAGCAAATTTATATCCAAGTCCTCTTATAGTATGGATATATTTTTTGTCTCCGTTTTCGATTTTACTCCTAAGCCTACTAATGGTAACTGTAATCGTGTTATCATCGAAACAGTATTCATCATTCCAAACTTCTTTGTAAAGTTGCTTTTTCGTAAACACTTTATCAGGATTCTTTAAGAAATAAGCCATTAATTTAAACTCCTTTGCCAAAAGTTTTACTTCTTTGCCATTCATCTTTAACTGACACTTTTCTTCGTCCATTTCAAAACACCCTATGGAAAGTATTGCAGGTGAGCTACTTGATGTTGCATCGTATACCTTATTTCTTCTAAGCTGTGCCTCAATTCTTGCTGCTAGTTCATTTATATTAACAGGTTTCACTACATAATCATCTGCACCTATGCCAAGCCCCCATATCTTGTCCACATCATCATCTCTTGCTGATAAGAAAATAACAGGAATACTACTTGTCTTTCTTATTTCTCGGACTAGATTTAGACCATCTAAATGTGGCATCATAATATCAGAAACAATAATATCTACTTCTTTATCCTTTAATATTTTTAATGCCTCATAGCCATCTCCAGCTGTAAAAGTCACGTATCCCCTTTTCTTCATAGTTTCTTCTATTAAATTTCTAATATCAATTTCATCTTCTACAATCAGTAATTTATACATTTTAACACCTACTTGCTTCATTCAATCTAATCTTTGCCTATCTAATTATTTTGTATTTCATTTCCATTATACACTTTATTTTAGATTAACTGTAAGTGTCTGCTTTCTATTATTAGCCATGAGAGAAGGTTTCAAGATATTTATATGTTCCATAGAGCTTATTCGAAAGATCTTCCCTGCCAGGTATTCCACATGCATCTGCACGGCAGTGTTTGCAATGTCTAAATATCTCAATATGCTTTTCAGCTATTTCTCTTGCTTTATTCAATTGTTCGCAGGTAGGAGCAGGAATATGACTTAATTCATGTTGAGGTATCAGTGGTATGATGTTATATAAAGCTGCTCCATGTGCTTTAATGGTTTTAGCTATTTCTTCTATATGATCATCATTGATATCTGGAGTTAATACGGAATTTACCTTTACCATAACTCCAAGTCTGTTCATTTCATCTATACCCTTCAGCTGATTAGCTATAAGAATTGTGGCTGCTTCTTCGCCATAGTATTTCTTCCCGTCATATATTATGTGGGATATAATTTTACTTTGAATGCATGGATCAACAGCATTTATAGTTACAGTCACAGTTCTTACTCCTGCATCATAAATTTCCTTAGCATATCTATAAAGCAAAAGTCCATTGGTGCTAAGGCATTTTATAAGTTCAGGATAGGCCTCATCAATAAGTCTAAATGTCTTAATAGCTTCAGTGGTCGCTAGTGTATCGCCAGGGCCAGCTATGCCTACTACAGTTATTTGAGGGCAAATCTCTAAAGCTTTTTTTACTGTTTCTACAGCATCCTTTGGAGCTAATATTCCCTTTGAAACGCCAGGCCTCTCCTCATTATTGTTATATTCTCTTTTACAGAACCTGCATTGAATATTACAGCTAGAACTTACAGGAAGATGAATTCTCCCAAAATTTAAATGAGCTTCCCCTCCTAAACAGGGATGAAGCTTAGAAAGATGATTTATCATAATATTTTCTCCTTGTCCTACTATCTCTCTTGTTTATGCATCTGAAAGAAAATAACAAACTAAATGTACTAACATACTGACTAGCTATTTTTTGAAGATTCCTTAAGCAGAGAATCAGCCCACTGCTTCCCCCAGGCTCTTAGCTCTTGAATGTCAAGAGGAGAAGGCACTTTTGACTCAGTATGTCTAGCTATTTTCTCTGCTAATGCAGTATAAATTTTAGCCTGCTCTGAATCCGGTGCAACCTCAATAGTAGTCTTGCCTTGAAGCTCACTATGTGTAACGGTAACTGACCTTGGCACATATTCCATTATCTGAGTATTTGTTTTACTAGCAAAATCATCTATTATATCTCTGTCATAAGGTTTATTAATAGAATTTGCTATAATGCCCCCAAGTAATGCTCCACCAGAATTAGAGTATTTTTTAATGCCTTTAAATAAATTATTTGATGCATATATAGACATAAAATCCGAAGATGATACTGTAAATACATGCTCTGCTATTCCCTCTCTTATTGGAACTGCAAAACCGCCGCATACAACATCTCCTAGGACATCGTATATTACATAATCTAAATCCAACTCTTCAAATACTTTTTGTTGTTTGAAAAGCTGCACCGCTGTAATAATACCTCTACCTGCACAGCCGACTCCAGGTGCTGGCCCACCTGACTCCACGCAGTAAACTCCATTAAAGCCCTGAAAAATTACATCAAGTGCATTCACTTTGTTTTTTTCACGCAATGTATCTAAAACCGTTGGGATATACGTACCCTCTCTCAGCGTATTTGTTGAGTCACTTTTAGGATCACAACCAAACTGCATAACCTTATATCCCATTTTAGTTAATGCTGCACTTATATTAGAAGTTGTTGTAGATTTACCTATTCCACCCTTGCCATATATTGCAATTCCCTTGACTTTCTTGGCCATTTCATTCCCCCCTATTGCAAACCTGCTATTTATCCGATGACTACCCGCTCTAATACTCCCTCTTCTCAAAGAGGGAGTAAAGAGCGGCTAAGTCCCTGGATTCGTTCAACTAAGAATCAGGTGGGGTTTGAAACCCCATCTGATTCAAGTTTACACTTCATCCGATGGAGTTAAAATTCCACTTGATGTCAAGAACTCTATTTATATGATGACAAAATATTGTCATATATATCTTCTGCCAGCCTAAGACCTCCACTGTATCCAACATAGCTTCTATCTAAAACCAGCCTGTGCATAACTGGCAAAGATATATTCAGCCAAAATCCCTTTAACTGATTTGCTATATCTATATCCCAAGAGCTTCCCAAGAATAAGGGTTTATGTCCATCATAATGGTATTCTCTCAGCATATGGGCTATCTTTCCTCCATCAGTTTCAAATATAACCTTAGCTGAGATTCTTTTAGATAAATGCTTAAATTCCTTTATTATAATTTCTCTATATTCTTCTGGTATATCCTCTGTGATATATTGATCTCCTGGCAGAATACCAAGCTCATTTAATAGAAACTTACTAACCCCAAGTGCATAAAAAGAATCATTTATATTAAAAAATCTATCTGCTATGTCAAAGCGAAATTCAGTGAAGAAATCCACTGCTCTTTCAATGTAATAGTAAAATTTCCTTTCTTCATTTTGAACAAAGCTTTCAACCTTTTCTTTGTCTAGCTTTGCAAATTCTCCAACTTGCCTTAGAAATTTACTGGTTTCATTTCCCCCTATAGGCAAAACTGGATAATGTAAATATGGTGTCCCATATTTACTTTCCAGTAACTGAGCAGTTTTTAATCCTACCCAAGGAGACAGGACTAAATTAAATTCTGCATTAGGAATTTTCTTCCACTCTTTAACTCCTTCAGACTCCGGTCCAAAGAGTGTATTTACCTTTAATCCTATTCCCTCTAACAAATGTTTTATTTCTCTCAAGTTTCCACTCCAAAAACTATCTTGGTATGGAATCACCGACCAAAGGTTTACTAATCCCTTTTCTTTTTCAACTTCAACATCACCGATAAATTGATTTATAATAGCTTCAGTTACTAACTCATGACCTTTATAATTAGTTCCTTTAAATCCTCCAGTTTCTGCAAAAACTATTGGTATCCCTTTGTTCTGATATTCTTTAACTACCTGTCCTACATCATCACCAACTATATCAGCGGTACATCCCGTTAAGACAACAAATAAGTCCCCTTTCAAGACTTTTAACGTTCCATCTATTACTTCTCTTAATCGATCTTCTCCACCAAATACCACTTCTCTTTCCGATGAGTTAGTACAAGGAATAGCGCTTCCCCCAGTACAGCCTCCTCCCTGGTATCCTGACGTAATACTTAATCCACGAAAGAGTTTATATCCACAGCCTGGACCTGAATGCAGTATTGGAATAGCTTTATTAATTGCTACTACTGTTTGTTGGGCTCCTAAGGCACAATAATGTCTCGGTTGTTCAACAACATTACTTATTTTATTTCTCCACCATATTAAAGTGGAATTCCATTTCTCTATAAGCTGTAAATCGTTATTATTCATGTTGTCCCCTCCCTAAAAACCTATACGGATTTTGCCTTAGCCACCAATTGGTGTATGGAAGTTCTGAATGAGCTGCAATGTTATCTACAAAGTCCTTAGTTGAAAGAACGTCTAAAATCTTCTTGCCATAGTTAATAATTCCTTGATAGCCTATACCAAATTGTTCATCTCCTACTAACAAAGTTGGTATCCCGAGCTTAATTCCCCAAACTGCCAAGCCTCCATGCCTTACAACTAATAGGTCTGGTTTTAACTTATTTAGCACATTCACCAATTCGAAGACTTGCTTATTGCATACACTGAAATTTTTAATATCTCCATAAGTTTCAACTACATGTTTCAAGGCATCACTTCTCTCATCTCCATTGTCATAGCAATGATCATGATGAAATATTCCTGCTCCAACAACCTCCATTTCGAGATCACTAAGCAGTGCTAATAAACTATGACCATGAGCCGCACCAGCGGATACATAAACTCTTTTCCCTTTTAATTTATCTTTTATCTCTTCAAGCTCCTCTGCAATTCTTTCTCTTTCTTTTTCTATAAGTATTTCAACCTCTTTCTTCTTACCAGTTAACCTACCAAGCTCTATTAGAAATTCATCTGTACCTTTAAGACCATAAGGTGGTGGTGATTTGACCTCTGGAACTCCATATTCTTGTTCCAGGGCTGCGGCTAGATAGGTTCCTAAGGTGGAACAAACTTGAACTGTAGCAGCTGCTTCAGATATTCTCTTTAGCTGATCAATGGTGGTAAAGGGTACAATATAATTCGGTCTAAGACCTATTCTTGCAAATAAATCAGTAAATACATCACTGCCCCAAAAATTTATAATATTAATTAAGTCTTTTTTCTTCTTAATAGGTGGTTTAACTATTTTTCTAACAATGGCATGAAAAGCAGAATCAAAACCTGTTGCCCATATTTGCGATTTAAAGCCTTCGCAAGAAACGTATACTACTGGAATGCCTAGTTCTTTTTCTAGTTCATCGGTTATACCTGACACATCATCTCCAATAATGCCGGATGCACAGGAAGCTGTTACAAATATTGCCCTTGGTCTAAATCTTACATAAGCATCTCTTATGGCCTCTTTTAACTTAGTTTCTCCTCCATAAACCATGTCTTTCTCCTGGAGGTTTGTGCTTAGTAATTTAACATTTTTTAAAGGTAAATTTCTTCTTATTTGCTCTGCTCTATTAGTAAAGTTAAATTCAGCAAAATCTGCACTGCATCCTAGTGGTCCATGATTTATTACTGCGGCATCCCGTATCATTACAAGCATGGATAATGCCCTGCTGGAGCTGCATTCGAGACATTGACTAAAGGAACGATTTCTATGACAGCACTTATTTCTCTTAGATTTATGACATAACTCCTTGGCAGTTCCAATGAACCCGTTGCTTGAACCTAACCTTGCTTCCCTGATTTCAACTTCAGGTGATTTTATATTAATGGTCAATTATATTCCTCCTTTTAAGTTCCCTAACTACTGTTGATAAAGTTTAAATATAAAATTAAGCTTTAACGATATAACTTAAGGCATAAAAAGACCAGTAAAACTTCAATTTTCTCATATGTGTACAGATAAATTGTATAACATATATTTATCTTTGAAAAACAACTTAAATTTATCCATATACAACCAAAAGTTTATAAGTCCGAAAGTTAACTTTCAGCCTAATACTCCTATATGATTTGGTTTGTTAAATTTTCTAACAGTGCTCACTAACTACACATATTTTTTTGAACACTATAGGTTTACTTTAAATGGAATATTATTATAAAATTTAACTGAAAAATAAAAGAAAGGATACTTAAAATTTATGAAAAATATTTTTATAACTGGTAAAAGAGGAGTAGGAAAATCTACATTATTGAAAAAAATTATAGAAGAGGTAGATTGTTCTATAGGCGGCTTTGTTCAAGAGAAGTTGCGTGGTGAAGAACTATACTTTTTAATGTTATATCTTTATATGATTTAAATGATATTTACATTATCGGAAGTCATGATATTAAGAAAAAATCCTCATATCCGCTTATAGAAAATTTTAATATTATATCGGAAACCATCTTATTGAAAAGTCTTTATTATAGAGATCTCATAGTTCTTGATGAATTAGGTTTTCTTGAAGAAGGCTCCGAATTATTCAAAGAGACTATTTATAAAATACTTGACAGTAACAAACCAGTCTTAGGAGTTTTAAAAGAGTGCAATACAGACTTTATCAATAAAATTAAAAGCAGAAATGATGTTTATGTAGTAAAAATAGATGAAGATAATAGAAATCTTATGAAAGATGAAATTCTTGAACTACTTCAAAATATCAATGATGACAAAACTTACAGTAATAAAGTCTTCTAAACTTTCAATATTTATGGTAATGTTGTGTTTAGAAAGCTCTAACATTTATGTTATGGATACATAAACTAATTTTATTACAATCAAAAAGCCTACGGTCGTTGTTAAAATACCGTAGGCTTTTTTAATTTGTCAATTATGCTTTTTGTTTTGATTAGAATTTATTGAAAAATAACGCGCAGGAGAATCTCCAAACGCACGATGGAACATTTCAATAAAACCGCTGGGAGTTGCATAGCCCAGTGCATCAGCAATATCACTTATTGATTCACCGCGAGCAAGCATTTCAAGGGCATGTGTCAACCTTGCCTGTTGTCGCCATTGAGCAAAGGTTAATCCAGTTTCCTGCAATATCATCCGACGCAGAGTGCGCGGTGATAACGCCCCCCATTTCGCCCACTGGTCCAGTGTACGGGTATCTTCTGGATGCGAAATAATTTCCCTTGCAATTTTTAATAATCCAGAGTCAGTTGGCAACGGTAAATACAATAACTGCTGGGGAGCTTGCTTGATTTCATCTAAAAGAACGCCTACTACTCGATCCTGCACTTCATTGAGCTGATCTTGTAAAGACCACGTTGATGCCCTTTCTACAAGGGAGGACATAAGGCTACTTATGCCGAATACCCGGGGCTGTTCAGGAAGTTCTTTGCATATCTCAGGTACAAGTAAAACGCTCCAGCCACTCAATACACCGCTTACACTTACCTTGTGACGGATACATGGAGGAATCCAACCAGCGCGATGAGGTGGAAGTATCCAAGAACCATGTTCAGTATGTACCTGTATCAATCCGTTTTCCACACAAAACATTTGGCCACGTAAATGACTGTGCCATCCATATTCACGGGAGCCGAGTTCAAATTGTTGGTTGGGATCATTGCTGCTCCACAATGCTACAAGAGGTGGACCATCTAACCAGTCGCTGATATCTATAGAAGAGGAAGACATATTCTATACCCCATTTCTTTTGGCCAATATTCGATATATTATGTCCAAATATCGTTATCGTTTCTTCTTAAATTATTTTATAATATATTTTGTGAAAAGTAAACTAAAATAAAAAGTTTGGAGGAAATTGTATGAATTCTGTTTCTAAATCTTCAGTACATCTAAAGCCGGTATTGCTACGGTCTGGAGTATCGCCAAATGTAGCCACAGCAGTTGCTTGCTTATGTGCTTTTATGGTTGTGATGGATAGTGCTATTGTCAATGTGGCACTTCCAAGTATTGCGACCGATCTCAATTTATCAGTGATTGGACAGCAGTGGATTATTGATCTTTATCTTTTGACGTTGGGCGGATTTATGATGTTAGCTGCCCGAGCAAGTGATCTCTTTGGCAGAAAAAACATATTGCAGATAGGCCTTATTTTGTTTACAGGTGCAAGTTTGGTTGGCGGTTTTTCTATGAACGGACAGATGTTGATGCTTGCACGTGCAGCACAGGGTTTAGGTGGGGCTGTTCTTGCAACATCCACCTTCGCAGTAATTGTTGCTGCTCATCCAAGAGGGAAAAATCAAGACCACGCTGTAGCTTTATGGGCGGCTTCATCTTCTATGGCTTCTGCGTTTGGAACAGTTTTTGGCGGGTTTATTACTCACTTTTTAAACTGGCGCTGGGTTATGTTTGTTAACATTCCTATCGGTATTACTTTGAGTATGATTGTTGCCGTTAGTATGATACGTCCATCCCAAAACAACACCAATATAAAATTAGATATCCCTGGAGCACTATTAATTACTTTTGCCACGACCTTATTCATTTTTGGAATCACACAAAGTACAAGTGCTGGATGGAATTCTCCGATGGTTTCGATGTCTATTTGTACATCAATTATATTGTTTATAGTGTTTGGAGTTGTGGAATCTCGCGTACAGCAACCGTTATTGCGCCTGACAGTCTTTCGCCATCGAAATGTGAAAATTGGGGTAGTAATGATTTTGGGATTAGGTGCAATTCTAACAGCCAATATATTCTTTCTGTCACAAACATTACAGCAGGTAAGTCAATATGGTGTATTACAAACAGGGCTTGCTATGCTGCCAATGGCTAGTGTCATGGCTGTAGCTTCTATTTCATCCCGCTATATTCGCGAAGCAGGCTTTACCCGATTGCCATTTTGGGGTGGGATAACAGCAGCAGTTGGATTTGTATGGCTAAATTGGTTACCGGTCAATCCTC
Source organism: Clostridium sp. OS1-26 (assembly GCF_030915445.1). GTDB lineage: Bacteria > Bacillota > Clostridia > Clostridiales > Clostridiaceae > Clostridium_AM. Next base: position 2,932,490 of record NZ_CP133264.1, on the reverse strand, counting down.
AATACGTTACACAGTTCCTTTTACCGACTCTTTTAGTCGGTTCTGGAATCGGATTTATGTTAATGACAGCAATCCAAGCAGTACTAGCTGGTGTTCCACAAGAAGAATCCGGGATTGTGTCGGGACTTCAAAACACTGCTCGCCAACTAGGTGGTGCTTTGGGAGTTGCCATTTTAGTCACGTTGTCTCAAGCCGTCACCACTGGGCAAGAAAGCATTTATTATAATACGACTGCTGTTAGACAAATGGCAGGTTATCACGCAGCGTTTTTAGTTGCGGGAGTGGTAAGCGCAACGTTTGCAGTTTTATCTTTACTTCTTAAGCGGAATCCAGATGAAGTGCATAGTAAATAATTTTTATCTTTCTAGAACGTATAATTATTTCAAATATATTTCTGCTTGGAATGTGTCAAAACAATAGTTAGTCTTGTTAAAATGGTTGTCATTGAACCATTTTCTATCTTGGCTAACAGTAGAAATCAATCTCGCTAAATAAAAAAAGTGAGTTTGGCAGATATATCTCCGTACCTAATTGATAATTACCGCAACCCTCCAAACCTATGAGTTTGGAGGGTATTTTATGTGTATTCTGTATGCTGTAAAGAATGATCAGCCGCTTCTTTATAGTGACTTGGCTTGATAAGGCAGATATCATCTTGATTTAAATGAATTATCTATATGTTGAATACGAAAAAAGTAAGAATGCTTCACTATAATTTTTTAACTTAAATCCTTATTTATATAATCTTTGTTATATTAATATCTTGGTTTTTCTTTTTTATGACAAGCATCTATACTACATTAACAGGCAAGCTTATCATTAAAACGACATTTAGGACAACTGCCCTTTGGAAGATGCCTTAAAATGGCTAAAAATTGTTCGTAATGGTTAAATATAGGCATAAAATTCGCAACCAAATCTTAATTTTATTGAGTTCTTAATCACACTAAAATTTAGAAGTCATATACTAAAACGGAAAGAATGAAAAAAGGAGATCATATATGGCATTAATTTTATCTGCATTATTGTTTAGTTTATCATCTAACTTAGATAATGTAGTTGTAGGTATCGCTTATGGAATAAAGAAAATAAAAATAGGAATAATTTCAAATTTTATAATAGCAGCTATAACATCTACAGGAACATTTTTGTCTATGTCACTTGGAGTTTATATATCAAAATTCTTACCTCATGCTGTAGCAAATGCATTAGGTGCTGGAGCTATTATTATATTGGGAGTGTATTTTGTAAGCCAAAGCATAATAAAACTTATAAATAATAAAAAATCAAAAGAACTTGCTTTAAAAGACATTACTGATATGATTGAGTATGCTGAAAAATCAGATTTAGATAACTCCGGTGATATAAATATAAAGGAAGCTCTCATTGTAGCATTAGGATTAACCTTTAACAACCTAGGAACTGGTGTAGCAGCCAGTATAACTGGAGTTAGTATTCAATTTACAGTGATATTTACATTTATATTAAGCATACTTACAATTATACTTGGTGAAGCTGTAGGTAACCATGTATTGGGTAAACTATTTGGTAAATATGCACCATTAATTTCAGGCGTATTGCTAATAATACTTGGTATAGTTGAATTCCTTAATTAATATTTCTTGTTTTTAAGTTATTTTATCAATAATTATCAGTAGTAATTGCAATATATTTTGCAGCTGAGAATATAATATTATACTTAAATTTAAATTACATTTATTCTTATTAGAGTAAAATATTTACTTTAACCTAATGCTATGCTATAATGATTATCATAAGGAATATATTGATAAAAATAATTCACCTAAAAGGGAGTAGTTTAATAGATATTGTCAACATATTGGTTAAAAACCTGGCAATATCCGCAAAAATGTGAAACGAGACTTTTAGCGTATTTAAAATACGCTAAAAGTCTTTTTATTTTTTTGAAGGAGGACAAGTATGATTATAACAGTTTTAATTATGATTGTTTCAGCACTATTAATTTATTTTAGCTGCAAACTGTTTGTAAACGGAATTGAATGGGTAGGTAAAGCATTTAATATTTCTCAAAGTGCAGTAGGTTCCGTGCTTGCAGCTTTCGGTACAGCTTTGCCTGAAAGCATTGTAACTTTCATAGCTGTAGTTTTTGGCATAAACGCAAGTCAAAAAGACATTGGAGTTGGTGCAGCCTTAGGAGGACCTCTTGTATTAAGTACAATAGGATATTCTGTTATTGGTATTTGTATAATCATTTTTAGTGGTAGAAGAAAAATAGGAAGCTGTATTAATGTCAATGTAAAAAAATTAGCAAGAGATCAGATTTGGTTTATGTTTATTTTTATATTCAAGATAGGACTAGGACTTCTTACTTTTGCTATTAAGCCATGGTTAGGATTTTTATTTTTAATAGCTTATGCAATTTATTTTTATAAAGAAATGAGTGTAGATGCAGTAGAAGTAACAGAAGAACTTGAGCCGTTGAGATTTAGTTCTAAAAGCATAAATCCTAAGAAATCATTAATTCTATCTCAAACTATCCTGTCACTGATTTTTATATTTATTGCTTCACAATTATTTGTGCATAATTTGGATGCCCTAAGCATTTCCCTGGGAATGCCACCCCATTTAGTTGCTTTACTATTAAGTCCAATTGCTACAGAGCTGCCTGAAATATTAAATGTATTTATATGGGTAAAACAAGGTAAAGAAAATTTAGCAATTGCAAACATTAGTGGTTCTATGATGATTCAAGCCACAGTCCCAAGTGCATTAGGTATCATTTTCACTCCATGGATCCTTGATAAGTCGCTAATGTTTGCCGCTATAGTGACCTTTGGGGCTATTATAACTATATGGATAACTTTAAAAATAAGTTGTTTGTCAGCTAAAAAGCTATCTTTAAATGCTCTTTTATATGTTGTTTTTATTATAGGATTTTTATTAATAGAAGGTAATGCATTTTAACATGTATGCATTACCTCTTTTAAGATAAGTAACATTATTTTTAAATTTATCATAGTATATTTTAACTAATGTTTTTGGGGGCTGTAATGGAACAGATTATAACGTTATTAGGTATTGCAATAATAGCATTTATAAGTACCAATATAGATGATTTTTTTGTATTAGCTGCTTTTTTTTCTGATAATTCCTACAGTAAGAAAACAGTTATAATAGGACAATACATAGGTATGCTTATTATAATTGCAGTTAGTTGTATTGGATATATTTTTAAAATGCTGCTTCCTATGCAGTGGGTTGGAATTCTTGGTGTTCTGCCTATTATGATTGGAAGTAAGCATATAGTTAGGTATGTTAAAAATAGAAAAAGATATATTGATGATAATATAATTTCTATCAATACATCTAATGCAATTACTATTGAAAATATTGATGAGCAAAAAAATAGTACTACAAATATTATAAAAAAGATAGTAAATTCAAAGATTTCCTTTGTTGCAATGGTTACATTCTCAAATGGAGGAGATAATTTAGGTATTTATGTACCATTATTTGCTTCACTTAATTTAAGTGAACTTATATTTACTATTGTCATGTTTTTAATCATGGTTGCTGTTTGGTGCGAGATAGTAATTTTCTTTGCGAATAATAAACTTACAGGTATTATATTTAAGAAGTATGGAAAATCATGTTTTCCATTTGTGCTGATTTTATTAGGAGTATATATCATAATAAAATGTAATACATTATCGTTACTTAAGTGATAGTGTTCTTACTGCTCAATAGAGCAATAGGCTATGGCGAAATATAATATAGAAAGGAGAGTCTAACAATGAATAGCAATCCAGCATATTATAAAATAATTATTAGACTAGGAATATTATGTTTTGCCATATTTATTACCAGTGTGCTGTCAGCAATAGAAATAGGTATAAATATATACAAGGTAATAACAATAGTAATCTCTTTTGCATTTATTGTTATATTTATAATACTTTGGTTTAAGCATAAAAGGCAAAAGCTATAATATTCTTAAATACAGAATCCATTGTGACTGTTCTTTCTTTATACACAGTTATTTTAGTTACTTCTCCAATTCGAAAACTCTACTCCATCATTTGCCTCTACAAAATCACATATAGCATTTGCAATTTTATCTATTTGGTCATAGTCTAAAATATCTGGAGTATCTGTAGGCTTATTAGCTAATTTTTCTATACTTTCTTGCACTATAAAAATATTAGGTATGCCTTCAGCTTGAAAACTGCAATGGTCACTTAAACCTTCTATTTTAGAGTCTGCAAAGCTAATATTATTCTTTTTAAAGGTAGACTCTACAGCGTCATATAGTTTCTCAGATAATCTGCTTTCATTATGCAGCGCAAGGTTTTTACCTGCATTTTTAGCGCCTATACAATCAATGTTAATGTTGTATAAATTACTACTATATAAGTGCTTAGATTTGATATCCTGTACAAAAGCTCGACTTCCTTCCATAAATTCTTCTTCTCCATTAAAGGCACATAGAACTATATCCATATTAAAAGGTTTATTCTTTGATTTTTCTTTTAATATATGTGCTATCTGTATCAAAGCTGATACACCAGAAGCATTATCTAATGCTCCTCTATTAATCTTTCCATTAACATATCCTAAATGGTCAAAATGAGCTGATATTATTACTGCATTTTTACTATCCTTACCTCTTATAACCCCAACAACATTGTTGACAGTCTTAGTTTTAGCGTTCTTTTCATCATCTCGATAAGTGCTAGCAATCTTTTGAGAATACTTTTCATAGTAGGTATTCCCAAATAGAGGATCTAGTCCTATATCTTTAAACATCTTGGCAATGTACTCCCCAGCTTTTTCGTTTCCCTTTGAACCAGTTAGCCTTCCCTGAAATTCATCTGAGCATAAGGTGTTCACAATTTCTTTAGTATTCGGAACTTTTACAGGAGTTTGAACCTGTGTTGATTTTGCTGCTTGTTCATCACCTTGAATAGATTGCTTAATGCTTGAAGTATAAGAACAGGACGTAAAAGTTATAGTTATAGCAAAAATAGCACCTAATTTTAATATATTTTTAATAGTAATCCCCCCAATAATTTTGTATCTACAATTCTTTATATGCTTATTCAAATTGTTCGATAATTATTCTATAAGGGTTCCTTACTCTTATGACACAGTTTTAAAATATAACGTACTATTTCATGTTCAATGCTTTGTTGATAGTTTCTTTAATAATAGGACTACAACATTTACCTAAAGGATTGTTAATTTCACACTTCCCATCCTTCATTGCTCCTGTAAGCCTAACAATATCTTTCATATCTTTTGCTCCATCATTAAGTACTGCATTAATAATTTGTTCTTCCGTTACTTGATTGCAGTAACATATATATTTAGGATTAGCGTCTTTTTTATACCAAATAGGAATTTTCATATCTCGTTTTTCAAATATTACGTTCCCACCTAAATTATAATAAACAACATCACAATCTTCATTTAGGCAAATATGATAATTAGCCTCACTCACTTTATTTACAAGGCTATCAAGTATAAAATGCCTAACAGTTATTCCTTTTACTTCTTTAGTATCTCCGTTACATACAGGACATATAGAAAGTTCTTCTGCTGAACCAACAAAATTTTCTTTGTTTGCTCAACAAGACATTTTTATATCTTTGTTTTTCATCTTTTACACCTCCAAAATTAGGATATTAGGACATAATATTCTTAAAGTACGTCCCTCTTTTTAACCTAACCAACTTGCCGTAAGTCTCCCACTTCTTCAAGTGGGAGTTCAACGCCAAGTAAGTCATGCATTCGCATCTCTAAAATTCAAATGGGGTAAAAGAATCCCCATCTGAATTAAGATCTTGCTTCAATTAAAAATTAATTGATATAACATTTGAGTTCTGTAAGGTTCGCTATACATATAATATACTATTAATGCTATTACTATAAAACAAAAGCTGCTGATATATACAATGTTATTTCTTCGATTATTAGCAATATTTTTTGGATTAACAGAAAGTGAAAATATAAAATATCCTAAGATTCCTGTTGAAATCAGTAGTATACAACATTTAGTGTTTAGATATCCATATCCATGAACATTTATTATTGACCATATTATCCAGAGTACCCAGCATACCGCAAGAGTTAAAATTGCCAGCCCCCTATACATACTACTACTATCTAAGTTAGCAGAAGTCTTGACTCCTGTTTCTAAAAAATATTTACTATTATTTACGTTTACTTCATGTCCAAACCTATTACTATAGTATTCATCTTTTATTTTTTCAGGATAAATGTACTTTATCTTTCCAGGGAATAACTCATCATGTTTACTACTATCGAAGTCTTTTGGTAATTCTTTTATGGCAACATAAGTAAGTTTATTATTTTTTTCATCTTTAAAGAGTTCTTTTAAATATTTATCAACACCTGTAATTCCTTCATTAGCTAATTTATTCTCTGCTGTTTTAATTTGGAAATCCATAATATCAAGACTTTTCATAGAGCCTTTATGTACAAAGAATGATGTTACAAATAATATGGCAGATATCACTAATAAAACTAGTGATGTTATTAATGTTTTTTGAGCAAATAATTTTTGAAACTTTAGTACCTTATTTAATTCGTTTCTTATCTGAAACTCTTCTCCAAATCTTTCTATAGCAATTCTTACACTTTCTTCTTCAGTAACTCCATTTTCTTGAAGCTCCTTTACAGTTTGTATTAAATGACTTCTCATTTCTTGTTTTAAATCTTCTGCTTCTTTAGAGGAATCACTTGCACCTCTATATATAGAATTTAGGTATTTATCTATTCTATCCATTCTTTCTCTCCCCCAAAAATTTATCTACTATGCTCTTAAAAAATTGCCATTCTTTTTGTGAGTTCTCTAAATATTTTTTGCCCTTATCAGTTATATGGTGATATTTTCGCCTCCCCCCGCCACTTATTGAGTCGTCCCAATATGACTCTACAAGTCCATTGTTTTCAAGTCTTTTTAATACTACATACATTGTTCCTTCTTTAATTTCAAAGGTTTCTTGACTTGTGTTTCTTATCTTTTTAGCAATATCATATCCATATAAATCTTCATCTTCTAATAGGCTCAATATTATACTTTCAATGTATCCTTTTATCATCTCTTTGTTTATTTCCAAATATTATCACCTCTGTAACATCATAGCATAGATTACTCTATAGTGTAAAGTAGTACATAGTATTAAACTGTTAAATAACAAAAAAACATAGATTCTATTAAATCTATGTTTAAGCGCTGCTCTCTGTTTCGCTATATACTATCATTATGACGCAACTTAAAAACATTTTAAACTAATAAAATTTTATTCACAACCATCTGTGCCCTTTATCAAATCGTATCATTTTAGATGATTCATTGCATTTAAAGAATATTATGTAATAATTAATTTAATAATTAAAAATACTAATACAATCCATATTAATATAATTGGAATAGCAAAATACCATCTTTTAGGTTTTCCATTATTCCATAAATTTTCTGCTTCAACTCTACATTGCTTAAATATTTCTTCTGGTATAAATTGTATTGTTACTGCTATAAGTATTGGAAGTAAAATTATGTCATCTAATAGACCTATTACTGGTATAAAATCAGGTATAAAGTCAATAGGCGACAAGGCATATCCAATTGTAATTCCTGCAAAAATCTTTGCTGCTACAGGTGTTTCTTTTTTCTTTAAAGCAATGAATACAGCAGGTATATCTAATTTTAATTTTTTTGCTCTATCTTTGAAATCCATATTTTAGTTCTCCTATTAATTACTTTAACTTCGCATTCTCTTATCATTATGACGCAACTTAAAAACATTTTAAACTAATAAAAATTTATTTTGTATGATATAAGATGAGAAGATTGCGTGTTATGATCTGCTGTATCATGTGTTTATTTTTTTTATTAATGGTCGATTCTATTTCTATTAGCAACTATAACTCCTACAAGTGGATGTAACCTGTGTACTTCAACTGTAAAATCAAAATTCGAGAAACAATTCATTAACTCTTCAACACTTGATGGGAAATCTACTTCTGGTCCATATCCTACTAAGGAAAATTCTTGTCTATAATCGTTAGGATTTTGAAAAAACATTAAATCGCCAATAATAATACTTTGTAAACTTTCTCCTCCTACATTAATCATTTTTTCTATTGCTTTTTGTTTATATGCTGTAGTTAGATGGTGTAAAGCATAATTTGAAATAATTTTTGTAATACATTTTTTCTGTAAATCTACATTCAAGTTAGGTTCTTCGAATGTTCCTATATAAAGTTCAATATTATGTATTCTTTCATTTTCAATATTCTCTTTAGCTTGTTTAATCATTCCATCACTAATATCTACCCCAATTGCTAATTTTACTTTTCGAGATAGCTCTATAATTTGTTTTCCAGTGCCACACCCTAAATCAAGTACAACATCGTTAATATTAGGTTTAATCAATTCATTTATTAGCTCTGCTGTTTTAGACCTCCAGTAATAGCTATTAGTGACATACTGGTTACTTGCTTGGTTAAATCGCTGCTTTGCTCTTGTTTCCATATTTGTTATCTTGATAATATCTATAAGTTGCTGAATTTCCAAAAAACTATTATTTTGTATTTGTTTTTCGGCTTTATTTAGGGCAGTAATAACCGTCTCAATATGCTTCTTCTTTTCCTCTAATGCTTTTGTTTGGATACTGATTATACTTTCTATATTTTGACCTTTTTCATTTATAAGTTGTCTTATTTCTTCAAGTGATAACCCAATAAATTTTAATGTAGTAATCTGCTGTAACTTGATAAAATCTTCATCACAATAAATTCTATAACCTGCTTCCGTTTTTGATGATGGCTGTAATAACCTAATCTTATCATAATGAAGCAATGTTTTTACAGTTATCCCCGATTTTCTAGCAAACTCTCCAATTTTCAAGACTTCGCCTCCTCTCAAAGTTATTCTAAATCCTAACCTTAGGTTAGAGTCAATACTGATTTGTTAGCATTTATTAGATGATTATTATAAATTTATCATTGAATCCTTATCTAAATGGTAAAGTCCATATTGACATTGATTCAAGTATTGTTGCTATACATATGATGCTGCAAGCTACTGAACTTGAATTTAGTTAATGAAACCAGTGCTATTCAAACACTGGTTTATTTTAAAATCTTTTAACTTAGTATCAGAATGAAATATATGTTGGATACGAAAATGGCAGATTGACATTATCATAAATTAGTCTTTAAATAACTCTTCTACAGCTACAGTAAATCCCGTGAAAATTTTAGAATCTATGGTGCCGCTATTTTTAACAACGTCAATTTGGTCATATAATCCTTCATCATTAAGACTATATGTCTGGACTGTATTAAGCATTGGGTTTACAATCCAATATTCCTTGACACCATATTTCATGTATAAGTTTAGTTTTACAACAAGGTCATTTGATTGATTAGAAGGTGATAATATCTCAATTATTAAAGTAATGAAACAAAAATATCTTGATATAATTCTTCTCGTGATTTCTCAGGTGGAATGTATGGATTACTAACTAAAGGCTTTACCTTATCGGAGCATTCATAAGTAGCATAGCAGTTGGATGATAGACTGAAAACTAATACCAATATCATAAATATTACTATTGTTTTTTTCTTCATTGATAACATCTCCTCAGTAACTTTTATAATAGTATTTCCCTTTTATAAAAATTACAGATTGGTAACTACCTCATAAAGTGTTCATACCTTTTATCAAATCATCTTCTTTTAAACAATAATATTTTATCAAGAATTATATTAACTTACATATATTGAAACCTATTCCTTTCTCGTTTATTTAACAATGTCTTACTGTTATGATACAAAGCAAATGTTATATAGTATCATATATTTAATGATATCTTAAATATAAATCCAACATTAAAGCATAAATAACTTACAACAATTATTGAAATAGCTACTCCAATAATACTTGTATATTTGCCAAATTCATTACTATTTGTTTTCTCTGGATTTATAGTCTCCTTATATAAAAAAAATAGTATTAATAAAGTAAAACTTACAATACCCCCCGATATACTTTTTCTTGCAAATGAAAACATAGTCCCCCAATATGCCCAAGTTAGCACTCCGAAGAAAATATACTTTCCTATAAAATATAATTTATTAATTATGTTTAAACTTTCAAACATGAATTTGTTAGTTTTATTGTTCATTGAATCCCCCTATTTTACTAATATTACATTATCCAACAATATTATCACAAACACAAGTAACCAATTAAGGCTGGTATGCCTTAATCCTATAAATCAAATGTTATCATATATTAATATCTTGGTTTTTCTTTTTGAGCAATATAAAAATTATCAACACCAATTTTTTTCATAGTGTCATTATTCCCTTTCCATTTTTCAGCAACAAGTGCATTATACGTTGTAGGATTACAAGGATATTTGGAACATTCAAAACAGAAGTTTACTTTTTCTTTTTTATGGCACTCATTTATACTACATTGACAGTTAGGCTTATCGCTAAAACGACACCCTGGACAACTACCCTTTGAAAGATGCTTTAAAACGGCTAAAAATTGTTCATAATGATTAAATGCAGGCACAAAGTCCTTTGTTTTTTCAGCCATCTTCTCAAAGTTTACTAAGTTCTCATCAAGTTCTTTGCTTAATAGTACTATTTTACCATTTTCATAATATGCACACCTTGAGCAGTCAATCCCACAAGGGGCTAAATCCTTTACAGCTTGTTCATAGTTATTCATAATAATTCCTCCTCTTATAATATAAAAATATTTCTTTCACCTATATAGATGCAATAAAAAGAGGAAAGTCACGTTTTATAAAAAATTTTATCTAAACATACATTTTATTTATTGTACTAATGACTTCTTCATACCATTCTTTAGGAGGCTTTCTATCAGGCATGTTTTTATACAAGAAATTTATTTTACCTCGTACTTCATCGTTGAAAGTATAATTTGATTCTGTATAATCTAACTTTTTAATAAATTTATGTTTATTAGAATCCTTTTGTAAATTATCTCTACTTTTAGAGAACTCAATCCAAGCTTTACAGCTGCAAGGATTATTTACATCTAAAATATTGCAGTGTTTATCAAAGAATGAGTCTAAATTTATATGAGCACGATAAAGAAGGCCTTTTGTTGCACTTTTTGAAATACCAATTATTTTTGAAACTTCCTCTAAAGATAATCCAAACATATCGATTAGTGAGAATGCTATTCTCTGATGTAGTGTGAGCCGTCTCACCATTGCAAGGAAGCAACCATTTTGTAGCTCACGAATAGCCTCTTCTACAATTACCTCATCTTCAGGTTTTGGAGGGTTGTCCGCGAATAAATGTCCCTCTTTTTCAAGGAGATTAATATCATCATAAAGTAATTCACTATAATCTTTATTTTTTCTTTCTTTCATTAGAAAATTATTAAAACATATTTTTCGCAGCCAAGCTTTAATTGCATTTGGATTCTCCAAGGTCTCAATTTTTTGCCATGCACTAATAAATGTTTCTTGTGCTAAATCTTCTGCAGCAGATGGATGACAAGATAACTTTAAAGCATAGTTAAAAACATAAGTCCCATATGTATTTATAAGCATTTCAATATCCATTAATTAACTTCATCCCCATAATTTTTTATCAATTATATCATAAAAATTTATTATTATGTTAATTTTTATAGGTATTTATGGTACTATTCACTGTAAATGGTATAATATAGACTTTTTATCCGATGACTACCCGCTCTAATACTCCCGGCGCACTCTGTGAAAGCGACTATCACCAAATCACAGATTTGGGATATCTGCTTTTCTCCAAGCGGGAGTAAAGAGCAGCTATGTCCCTGGATAACGATTTCCCCTAAAGGATAACGCCTTCTAAGTGCTAAAGACACTAAGAAGCCTGTTAATAAGCATCAGGTGGAGGTTAAATGCCTAAATGGCATTTAACGGGCAGAATTGCCCAGTGGTCGCACACAAACTCCATCTGATGCCAAGAACTCTGTTTATCAAATTAGTAACTTACTAAATTAATTTGAAACTTTTTGTGTTTCTTAAATATCTAATCTATGTAAGAACAATATTGCTGCAGCATTGAAAGAAGGTAGAAAATGTATAACATACAAGAACTTGTTCAGAAAAGTAGAGATGGAGACATTTCTTCATTTATGTCACTTTTAAAAGAAAAGGAAGGGCTAATTTATAATATTTCCTTTTCTTATACAAAGAATTCATATGATGCTGAAGATTGTATATCGGAAGCTTCTATAAAAGCTTTTGACAAATTGAAGCAATTAAGAAAGGAAGAAAAATTTTATTGCTGGTTTATTTCTATACTTATAAATGTATGTAGAAAGAAGATAAAAAATAAGCTAACTGCATCCTCTGATGAGGAACTAAGTCAAATTAGAGATGAGTTTTCCTACCAATCTATTGATGACAGACTTATGGTAGAAGAATTACTTTCTAAACTTAGAAAAGATGAAAGAGATATACTTGCACTTAGATATCTTAAGGATTATTCAATAAAAGAAATTGCAAGTATAATGGACATGCCATTAAGCACAGTAAAAACAAAGATATATAGAAGTTTAAACTTTCTAAGAACTAGAAATGGAGGTGTAAAAAATGAATTATAATATTCCTGATAATTTAATGGATAATGTTGAAAAAAATCTTAGAAAACACGTTGAAAATAGAAAAAGAAAAAAATATATTCATATAGCAGCTGCTGCTATAGTCTCACTATTAATAATACTTCCAATATCTACATTGGCATTGGCTCACTATAATGACAGTATCCTATATAAGCAAGAGATAGATTTAGCACGTGAAAACAAAAATATTACGGAAGTAAATAAAGTATTTAAATATAGAGATGTTCAATTTACAATTAAAGAAATTCTAGCAGATGATATGGGAATGGAAGTTATATACGATGTCTCTGATCCTAGATATTCTATAAATAAAGTTACGTTTTGTGACAAAGATAATAAAGAATTCGAAGCTTGGGGGCAAAGTTTTCCAGATCCAAATTCAGATATTAAAGAAAAATCCTTGTCTATTACTATAAACAATAGTATTGCAGATTACATGCACAATAATCCAATAACTCTAAAAGTAGGTAATCTTTTATTTACTGATAATAAAAAATCTGATAAATTGAATTCTATAATTCACAATAATAATTATAGTAACATTAAGGTTGACTGGACTTTAAAAATGCAGGTACCAATGCAGCCGATTAAAATTATACCTGTAAATAGGGAGTATCCACTTGATATAGGTACATTGAAAATCAATTCATTTAAAGTAGGTGTTTTAAAAAGTATTACGGACTACAGTTTTATGCCAAAAGATAAAAACATAGAATTTATACATCCTTTATTCTCTGTAAGGTTAGATAAAGAATATTTAATTGACGAATGGGGGGACGACTCTAGTACAGATGCAGGCTTAGTTGACACTGGTAGTAAAGACAAGCTTAACTCAGGAGAAAGAACAGGTTCTCATGGAACACAAAAATTTAAATCAGTATACTATAAAAACCCAAATGAAATAGGAATAAAACTAATTGGTATACAAGCAAACTATGTTTTCAGTAATCAAAAAATATATAACATAGATAAAAATAAACTTCCAATGGAATTTGATTGTGATGGAGAAAAGTTTAAAGTTACTTCTGTGGAAGAGAAGAATGATTCTACTGAATGGACTATAGAATACTGCAAAACCAATAGAATATTCAAAGAATTTAACTTTATTTTTTCAGGATCAGATAGCACTATCAGTAATAGTGAAAATATACAATTTAAGGATCAATCTTCAAGAGATAAAATTTATAATTCATTGGTAAAAAAAGTTCCTAATTTAAAAGCCATCGAATATCAATTGGGAAATTTACAAAATGGAGCTGTAATTACAAAGGTTACTACAAATTCTAAATCAACAAAATTAATAATAAATAATGCTGTTAAAAATCTCATTTATGATGAAGAAGAAATAATAATACACAAATAGAAAGCTACAAAAATATGATATAATTTATTAAATTAATTTTAGAAATGGTGATAGTAGAATGAAAAATAAATATTTGATCAATAAACAACTATCAAACACCCGCAGCAATTTTGCCAATCAATAGTTACATCTTCTGCTATTCATATTATCAAGTGATTCTTAGGTTCAGATGTAGTTTGCTTATAAGGATGACTTTCTCCATCTGAACCTTAGAAGAACTTATCCAGGCGCGTAGCAGTGCTTATCCCCCAGTTAAGCAGAGAGCCTAAATCTATGATTTAGTGCGAATCGCTTACTCCTTCGACAATAGGCGAAGGAGTTTCATACAAAGAATGGGGGTGTTAGCAATGGTAGCGATCGGATAAATTAAAGTTAGTAATTCTTTTTGTAACTATATTTTTACTGTTTGTAAGCATTTTGTAACCCATCTATATAATTTGTGAAGTATAGTATAAGCGTAGAAACAAATAGCAAATACCACAAATTAAGGAGCGAATATAGATGAAAAAAATATTTTATTTAGGGTTAATTGGAATACTAAGTTTAGGGGCTACCTCTTTTGTAAAAGCAGCACCAACATCTCAGCCTGTCTCAACTTTCTATGTACAAGGTGGACAAATTACCGTTCATCCTGAAGTGAAAGTTTCGACAAAAGAAGTAAAAGACAGTCAAGAAGCTTATAAAATTAATTTACAAATTCCAGTATTGGAAGGAGTTCAAGATAAAGAAATTCAAACAGCCATTAATACTTTTATAGAAAAAGATGCACTTGAATTTGCAGAGGGTATAAAAAATCGAGGACTTGAATTTGCAGCGGATTCAAAAAAACAAGGCTGGGAAGTAAGACCTTATACTGCTTCTACTAGCTACAAAGTTACCTACAAGCAAAACAATATAGTAAGCATAGCCTGCACTTACTATAATTACACCCTTGGTGCACATGAAAACTATGAAATAAAAACTTTTAATTTCGATCTAACCACTGGAAAACAACTTGCTTTAAAAGATCTATTTAACAAAAACGAAAACTATATCCCTGTTATTAATGAAGAGATTCAAAAACAAATAAAATTAAATTCAAGCAAATATTTTAGTGAAAAAGATCAAGGTTTCGTTAGTATTAACCCAGATCAACCTTTCGGAATCGAAGATGGCAATGTGATTCTTTATTTTAATCCTTATGAAATTGCACCATATTCGACAGGTGCTCCACAGTTTAAGCTTCCCTTCTCACTATTTAAAGGAGGCGTAAAAACAGGATATGAACTCAATGCAGATTCCGTAAAAGTTGTGCCAGAATTAATTTCAGAAAAAAAAGAAGCTTTAATTTCTAATATAAAAATTCCAGTAATAAAAGGTTTGAAAAATGAAAAAATGCAGTCTGAAATAAATAAGGCTTTTCAAAAAAGAGCATTAGAACTTAAAGAACAAATGACAAGCGATGGAAAAAAAGCCTTAGAAGATGCCAAAAATTATGGCTATGAGGCTAGACCTTACATTCTTCTCGTAAATTACGATATTTCTTACAATGAGAAGAATATTATAAGTATTACCAGCACTTATCATCAATATACTGGCGGTGCACATGGAAATACCCTTACTGAAACTTCCAATATAAATCTAAAAACTGGAGAAAAAATATTACTAAAAGATTTCTTTAAGGAAGGAGTAAACTATAAAAAAATAATTGCAGAAGAAATAAAGAAACAAATGGCAGCGGATAATAAATTTTATCCAGGCGCAGCTGCGGCATTAGATTCAATTTCAGACGATCAATCCTTTTACATTGCAGAAGATGGCATCGTAATCTATTACCAGCCATATGAAATTGCCCCTTATGCTGCTGGTACTCCTGAATTTAAAATTCCATTCTCTATGTTAAAAGATAGCTTAAAACTTGATGTAGCTCACTAATTCTAATTTAAAAAATTGTATATGAACAACCACTTAACCTAAGTGCTAGATTAAGTGGTTATTACCTTACTATGCTTCTCTAATTATTTCAACTACCATTTTAGCTGAATTCATTAAATCTTCTATAGCTATATATTCTTCTAGTGTATGAGCTTTTTCCATGCCTACACTTAGGTTAACAGCTTTTATACCATTAGCATTTAGTATATTTGTATCACTTCCACCACCTGTAGAAATAACAGTAGGTTCTATATTCATTTTGGAGAATATTTTCTTTAACATGTTAACTATTTCATCATTTTCATCTACACTAAAGGCTTCATACATTCTTTTAGTTTTTATTTCTATTTCTGCACCAAAATCATCTGCTGCTTGCTTAAATGTGTCTACCATATGTTGAGTTTGAACATCTAGCTTTGAGTTATCTAAACTTCTTGCTTCTGCTAATATTTCTAATTCTGGCATAACTATATTAGTAGCAACTCCTCCTTTTATAGTGCCTATATTTGCTGTAGTATCTTCATCTATTCTTAATAATTTCATATTTTCTATAGCTCTTGATGCAACCATTATTGCACTTATACCTTCTTCTGGGACTAAGCCTGCATGAGCTGGTTTACCCTTTATTTTAACTTCTATGCTATCTTGAGCTGGAGCTTTAACTATTATTTTTCCTGGAGCTCCACCACCATCTAATACAAATGCAAAATCTGCATTTACCTTAGAGTAATCTAAATATTTAGCACCAAATAATCCCCCTTCTTCCCATATAGAGAATACAACTTGTATATCACCATGCTCTATATTATTTTCTTTTATTATTCTTATAGCTTCTAATATAGCTGCTATACCACCTTTGTCATCGGAACCTAATACTGTAGTTCCATCGCTCTTTATTATGCCATTAACTTCATCTATAATAGGCTTTATATCTTCAGCTGGATTAACCGTATCCATGTGAGAACTAAATAGTATGGTTTTTCCTTGTCTAGTTCCTTTTAATGTTGCTATAACATTACCAGTTTCTCCTCCGGATTTTACTCCAGCATCGTCTACATATACCTCAAATCCTAATTGTTCTAACTTTTCTACTAAGACTCTAGCTACCGCACCTTCTTTGGAGCTTGGACTACTTATTTGTACTAATTCTACAAGTTCACCTATTAATCTTTGCCTATTTACCATTATATACTCCCCCATTATGTAAAAATGATCATATTGTGTATAAATTTAACTTTATCACATTCTATATAAATATTCAAATTTGTTAATACTTACCTTAATACGGATTGAAATATTAAACAAAAAACTATAATTACCCAAAGTGCTTTATTGTATAAAAATTACGAATCTACCAAGAGCATTCAAAGAATTATTTCAAAAATGAAAAGAGAAAATAAATAACAAAGTGCGCCATTAGCTAGAAGCTTAATGGCGCATTTTTAATTCAGAAAAATGTTATAGGTTGATGTGGTGATGAAAGCGATGATATCATTTTAATAGTATATTTCTATAGTAAGTTTATTAGAGGTTTACCTTAATATCTAGATAAGCAATTTGTGAGAGGAGTTAAAACAATGAAAAAATTAATTATTATAAATGGAACTATGGGTGTCGGTAAAACTGCAACGAGCAAAACGTTATATAAGAAACTAGAAAATTCAGTATGGCTTGATGGAGATTGGTGCTGGATGATGAATCCATTTATTGTGAACGATGAAAATAAAGAAATGGTTCTAGATAATATTGCCCATCTTTTAAGAAAT
This sequence comes from Clostridium sp. OS1-26, assembly GCF_030915445.1. Taxonomy (GTDB): domain Bacteria; phylum Bacillota; class Clostridia; order Clostridiales; family Clostridiaceae; genus Clostridium_AM. The sequence continues at coordinate 2,914,777 of NZ_CP133264.1, read as the reverse complement.
TTTTTAATGAATTCTTCCCTTAAATATGTAATATTCAATTGGGTAATACATTTGGAAGAAATATTTGATATGGTTTTAAGTAAACTCGATGGGTTAGAATTTGAAGTAATTAAGATAACCCTTATGTGCAATGAAGATAGTTTTAGAGAAAGAGTATCAGCGGATATAGCAAATAATTTAAGAGAGAAGGAAGCTTTAGACATGGGATTAGAACGCATTCCACTATATAAAAATATGAATACTATAAAAATTGATACAAGTGATATTTCTGTTTTAGAAACAACTAATAAAATTATAGAAATTATTAAAAAATAATTAATAATAACATTAACCTTATTGCTTAGTAATCTTGTGAAAATAATTGATTGGTTAAATTTAAAAAAGGACTTACTTTATCACAGTAAGTCCTTGGCTATATCCACATTAATTTAAACTCTAAGATTTATAATTCCGATACTAAAAAGTCTACGTTATTTATGGTATTGTTCTGCGTATCACTTGTAAGTGAGGTTTTTTGACCCTTACCCACTTTAGTAGACACGATAAACTCGTGTTATACTAAAAGTGAAGGAAATGATATTCATGGGAAAACAATATAGTGCAGAATTTAAGTTAGAAGCTGTAAGAAGATATGAAGCTTCAGGTAAATCAAAAGTAAAAAGATTTGAGTTTATCAAGACTAATCGCCATAAATACAGGGTAGCGAAGTTATGCACAGTGCTCAATGTAACAAGAAGTAACTACAAAGTTTCTTAAAAAGTCTTACATTTATATTTCTTATAAATTACAAATCGTAAAACCCTTTCTTTTTATAGTTGATTTATTATTTTTAATTTTTCATTTTTTATCTTATTTGCATTATAATAAACTTTTTCCATATCTATATTTGTAAAGATTCCATCTTTATATACTATATTTCCATCTATTATAGTAAGACATATATCATCTGATTGTGCAGAATAAATTAAATTTGCTAAAACATTATGTACAGGTTGCATATGAGGTTTGTCTAAATCGTAAATTACAATGTCTGCTCTATTTCCAACCTTTATTGATCCACAATCTTTTCTACCTTGAGCTCTAGCACCATTTAAAGAAGAAATTTTCATAATTTCTTTTGTACTTAAAAATAATGGATCTTGATTAATTCCTTTATGTAATAAAGCTGCAAGATTAACCTCTTCTATCATATTTAAATTATTATTACTTGCTGCACCATCTGTTCCAATAGTTACATTTATTTCATGTTCCAACATAGATTTTAAAGGAGCTATCCCACTTCCAAGTTTTAAATTACTGCTTGGACAATGTGCTACTGTAACATTATTTTCTTTAAGTATATCAAAATCATCATCTTCAAGATGAACACAATGTGCTGCTATTGTATTACTTTTGAAAGTTCCGCAATTTAAAAAATATTCTACTGGAGTCATACCAAACCTTTTTTTACATTCTTTTATTTCCAGTTCTGTTTCAGATAAATGAATATGCATATTCATATATGTGTCATTACAATATTCAGAAATTTTTCTAACTGAATCTTCACAAGAAGTATATACAGCATGGATTGAAACATCAGCTTTGATTCTGTCAGTGTTAATATTTTTTATATACTCATTTAACATTGTTGTTTCTTTATAAGCATTTCCATTAAAATAATCTTTTCTGCCTTCAATATCAGCATAACCATATGACAGATTAGCTTTAATTCCTGTTTCATAAACAGCTTTTGATATTCCTTCTAAATTGAAATACATATCATTAAAAGACACTATTCCACTTTTAAGCATTTCCTGAAATTCCTAATAACGATCCATAATAGCAGTCTTCATCTGTAAGAAATGATTCAAATGGCCATATTTTTTCACTTAACCACCTATCAAGTGGTAGTCCTTCCCCATATCCTCTGATTAAAGTCATTGGTACATGACAATGTGTATTAATGAATCCTGGAACTGCAACCTTATTATTCCCATCATAAGTATAGCCAGTATAATTTTCTGGCGTTTCTTTACCTATATAGCTTATTATATTTTCTTCTATAACTATATTAGTATCTTTTATAACATCATAATTTTCATCTATTAGTGTAATATTTTTAATTAACATAAAATCCTCCTATTTTACTATTTTTCTTAAGTAATATCACTTTTAATGCACAAAAAACCACCATAAGCATTGAATTATAAGTTAACTCCATCAAAAGAATTAACTTATAATCAACTATTATGGTAGTTGGTAGAAACGTTCAACCAATTATGAACTTATATAAGTCAAATTTAACTATATTGAAATTTAAATTAATTATACATTACATACATATCTTTTTCAAATTCATCTTTTATATTTTTAATCATCTTAAATTAGCATAATAATTATAACATAATTTATATTTATATATTATTCAAAATGTATTCTCTTTTTAATAATTACTTATAAAAATAAAAAAACTCTCCATCCTCCCCTGTACCCTCCCTTTAAATGCATATATCTTCCTTGAACAACTTAAAGGAAGATGAACAATATGGCTGTAAATAAAGTTTTAAGTTCAACATCATTTCACATTGAAGTAGAAGCTGAAGCAGATAAGACTGGAGCTAAAATCTACAAAAAAACATTCTCAGGTGTTATACCTACCGCTACTCCTCAAAATGTTTTTGATGTAGCTGAAGCTATTAAGGGTGTTTTAAGTGCTGGTATTAAAGATAGCTACTTAAATGAATCCTCAAAATTAGTTAATGCTTAATATAAGCTTTAATTTTCACTAAATTTAACCTTAAGTAGTTTTATGAAAATCTATTTTTAATTAAAACAAAAATCACAGGCGATTATATATCCCCTGTGATTTTTTAGCTTATCTCCTTAAATTTTATTAATATTTCTATATTAATGTTGCTATAAATCTATAAGCAATTACCAGTAAATAGATTGTCTAAAAGATTAGAGAAACCAATTCTAATATTACTTCTTAACGCAATTCAATTTTACTAAAAACCGCATTTACTTATGGTATGCTTCACCATATCATCTTGAAGTGCAAATTTCCTTTTTATTCCTCATTTTGTTTTTTGGGAAAAGTCCAGTTATAAATAAAACTGTTATCCATACTAGAGTTACACTAGCAATATTTTTAACTCCTCCTTGAAGCTTAAGTATATTCATTTCATATAATACATAATATATTATGCCTGCCACAAATAATGGAATAAAAAGCCTTATAAATGATTTTAATAAAGTCTTGTATTCTTTTTTAGAAATAAAGACTCTTTTACCCTGTTTTAATCTTATAGCAAATAATAAAATATATACTACAAGTACAATTCCTAAGGACACTGCAATAACAAAGTTGGTATTTCTATATTTCTCCATCGCATAATATTGTTCAGGTAATGTTCCGGTTTCATATTCTATCCAAAAATTATATATATCTTGTCTTAAGTCTATACCATTATCGCTGTTTGTAAATATAACTATACCATCCTTTTTTTCTGGAATAAGACCATAAACAGCATGCCATCCCCTATTATCTCCACTATGATATAAAAGCTCACTACCATCAGATAGCTTTTTCAAAAAAACTCCTAGTGCAGAATCACCCATTATTGGTTTATGTATCAAATCTACAGTTTCACTTTTTAAAATATTTCTTCCTCTAACCTCATCATTAACTCCATCCATACTAGCTAATATAAACTTTAAAAAATCTGGTACAGTAGCTTTAAGTCCTGCTGCAGCCTTCTCGGTAAAATTATAGTTTGGAATTACTTGATTAAAATATCCATATCCCTTTGACATATTATCATCTGAAAAATTGTTACTAAATGAACTATTATCCATTTTTAGCGGCTTCAATATTTCTTTCTCCATGTATTGCTCAAAAGTTTTTCCTGTTACTTCTTCTATAACTAGCTGTAATAATGTATATCCTCCGCCTGAGTAGCTAACATCACTTCCTGGCTTCATAGCTATTTCTAATGATTTATTAGAAAATTTATTTGTTGATAAAGATTCCTCTATTGTAGATATTTTTTTACCAGGCTCTATTCCTAAGTATCCATGAACATTTAATCCTGCTGTATGACTTAGTAATCTTTTTATAGTTACCTCATCCTTATTAAATTTAGAATCTGGCAAATGCCATCGAGTCAAATATTTCTCGACAGGGTCATCTAGAGATATTCTACCTTCATCTACTAATTTCATAATTCCCCAAGCTGTCAAGCTTTTTGACACTGATGCTGCTTGGAATACTGTATTGTTACTTATAGGTTTATCTTTTACTTTATCTTCTAATCCATAATTCAATACGTATTTAACTTCTCCATCTTTAATTATACCTATAGCTGTTCCTTCTACTCCATAACGTTTTTGCAATTTTGGCACAGACTTGTCTAACTTATCTTTAAACTCTTCTACACTTTTGCTATGTGAAATTTTATTTGATGCAAGGGCAATATTATTGCTCTGTAACAAATTAGTTAACATAACTAAGCTTACTATTGATATTATTAATTTTTCTAACATACCTTTCATTATCTTAACTCCCTTTCTTTTAACTTACAAATATAGTATAAGTTAAGTAGGATACCTGAGCCATTGAACTACATAACGTTTATATTACAGTTTTGTAATGTTTAAATAAAAAAATGTAGCCAGTAAGCTACATCTTTTTCTATTTTTCTTAATTTGCTATCATATCATTTGCATATTTTAGAGTAACAAAGTAGTATATAAAATATCCAATATAATATCCTCCTAAAGTTATAAGTATAGGCATTACTATAGGTCTTTGTATAATCTTTTGTGCAATGGACATTGCAAATAAATTATGCACAGTTCCAACTATTACAGGACATATAAATACAATCATTAACTGCTTTGACAACATTTTTTTAATGTCTTTATTTGTTGCTCCTAATTTCTTAAGCATTATATATCTTTCTTTATCATCATATATACCTGATAACTGCTTAAATAGAATTATGCTTCCTGTACAAAGCAAAAATGCAATGGCTAAAAATATACCTATAAAGAGAAATAACCCATAAATCTGTGTGAGTTCCTTCTTTTCTATAATACTAGATATAAAATTAAATGGATGCTTAAATTTAATATTTTCATCGACTAACCTTTGAATACTTCTAGATACTTCTAGTGATTTTTCTTCATTTTCTATCTTAATTGCTCTTAATTTCCATATATTTTCCTTAGTCTTAATTTCATTAAATACACTATCTTTAACTACTACTAAACTATAAGTTGAATACTTATTTAGCAGTAACTCATCATATTGCTTGCTTACATTAAAAATTTTATTTTCATCTATTAAATTTATTGATTTATTTTCTAAAGTCTCATAAAACAAGTTTGTGGTCTTTTCTTTAATATAATAAATATCATTATTCGTTTTTAAACTAGAATACTCTCTATTTTGATATTTCATTATGCTTTGAAAATCGCTTTCTTTTATAAGTTGTATAAATTCTTCACTAGAAGTACTTATTTTATCTTTTTTATTAACTAATTTATAACTAGCCTTTTTATTTATAAGTTCTATAGTTCTATCAAATTTTATTTGATAATTATTTTTATCTAATATATTATCTATTTCACTATCGACCTTCTGATTTTCAGCGTTTATGTTATAACTGAATTTATAATTTTCTTTTATGTTTTTATCAATATCATAATAAAGATATACTGTATATCCTAAGATTGTAACACTAGTTGCTATTAGTATTGCTATGATTGAAAGCATTTTTGAATTACTGGATATTTTATAACTAACCTCAGAAAAAGCTATTAAGTTCCTTCCTTTGTAATAAAATACTTTATTTCTTTTAATCAAGCTTATCATAAGTGATGTTGCTGACGAGAAAAATAAAAGTGTACCTGGTATTATTAATATTAGAATAACAAATGACAACCTAATTTCCTTAAATAGTAACTGACTTGTAGCTATCATGTATGATATTACTATTAAAATTACTCCAATAATCCCCTTTATTGCAGAAGTTTTTTTAGTATCCAATGGGTCTGTTTCATCTTTAAAGAAGTCAATAATCTTCTTTTTTCTTATTACAATATTATTTCTAATACCAATTACTATAAATATAATTGCAAATGTAACTAAGGTTTGACAAACAACTTTTAAGCTTAAGCTCATCTTAACTACAAGAATTTCTCCCATAAGTTTTACTAAAATCATAGTTATTATTTTAGTAAATATAAATCCTAAAGATACTCCTAAAAATATAGCAATCATTCCTATTATAAAACTTTCATATATAAATAGTCTTGCTATTTGCTTTTTCCTCATTCCAAGCAAGCTATAGGTTCCAATCTCTTGCTTACGTCTATTTATAAAGAACAGATTTGAATAATATATAAACATAAATGAAAACAAAGCTAAAATAATGGATGCTGCATTTATACTTACTATTAATCTTTTATCTATGTTAACTAAAGCTTTATTATACTGTATAGACTTAAAACTAAAGAATATAAATACACTGAAAACTACAGACATAAAATACATAATATAATTAGATAAACTATTCTTTACATTTTTCATGGATATATTAAATAAGTTCATTTCTATCACAACCTTCAAGTAAAGCTACTGTATCTAAAATTTTGTAATAAAATTCTTTATTGTTCTCTCCTTTAGCTAATTCTGTGAATATAATACCATCCTTTATAAATAAAATTCTATTGCAAAAACTTGCGCTTGTTACATCATGAGTTACCATAAGAATTGTAGACTTTCTTTCACTATTTAATTTTGAAAATGTTTCTAATAAATTTCTAGCGGCCTTTGAATCTAAAGCTCCAGTAGGTTCATCTGCTAATATTAATGCAGGATTAGTTACTATAGCTCTGCAAACCGCACCTCTTTGCTTTTGCCCTCCAGATACTTCGTAGGGATATTTGTTTAGAATATCTTTTATATCAATTGTCTCTATTACTTCTTCTATTCTTTTTTCTATTGTAGATACTTTTTCATTCTTTAAAGACAATGGTAACATTATGTTTTCCTTAATAGTAAGTGTGTCTAATAAATTTGAATTTTGAAAAATAAATCCTAAATTATCACGCCTAAAGTCAGCTACTTCGTCTTCATTTAATTTACTTAAATCCTTATTATTTATAATAACTTTACCTGATGTTTGAGTATCTATAGTAGATATTATATTTAATAAGGTAGACTTACCAGCCCCTGATGCTCCCATTATTCCAACAAATTCGCCTCTTTCAATCTTAAAACTAACACCTTTTAAAGCTTCATATTTTAATCCCTTTTTTCCATATTCCTTTTTTACATTTTCTACAGTCAATATATTTCCCATAATATCCTCCTACGCCTTTAGTTCATGAGATTATTATATAAACCATTAATTTCTTTATCGATATCTTTAAATAACATAAACATAACATTTTTGTAATATAACATTCTTCATCTTATAATTTCTATAATATCAGATTAATGCTATAATTCACATATACATGGTTTAGTGCTACTTTTAAATAAAGTTTGAGTGCTTGTAAAATCATATAGCCTATTGTGTTAGTCAAACTTTTTTATAAATTTCATTTATAGTTTTAATGATTCATGTTGCTTAGTAGATATGTTTTACTCAATATGTTTTACAAATTTATACTTGGAGGTACTTAATGTTTCGAATAATGATAATTGAAGATGATGTAACCTTAAAAAATGAAATTGGAGAAGAACTTACAAAGTGGAAACATTCTGTTTATAAAATAAATAACTTAGAAAATATAATGGAGGAATTTAATGCTTTTAATCCTCAACTAGTTTTACTAGATATAAACCTTCCTTTTTATGATGGCTTTCATTGGTGTAACGAAATAAGAAAGATCTCTAAAGTACCAATAATATTTATATCTTCTAGAAGCACTAACCTAGATATTATAATGGGTGTAAACTTAGGTGCAGATGATTATATACAAAAACCTTTTTCAATAGATGTGCTAATTGCAAAGATTAATGCCATTTTAAGAAGAACTTATAATTTTAACGAAATGGCTTCTGATAAAATTGTTCATAATGAAGTAATCTTAGATTTGTCTACAGCTCTTCTTTTATATAAAAATAATACTATAGAATTGAGCAAAAATGAGCTGAAAATACTTCATGAATTAATGAAAAATATAGGAAAAATAGTAAGCCGTGATAAACTCATGAAAAAACTCTGGGATAGCGATTGGTATGTTGATGATAGCACATTGACTGTAAATATAAATAGGCTAAGAGGAAAATTAAAAGAAGTTGGACTTGATACTTTTATAGAAACTAAGAGAGGTTTAGGCTACATTATAATGTAGTGATAAAGAATTATTATGAGATTTATAGATTTTATTAAAGATAAATTTGGATTATTTATTTTCAACTTTTCTTTTTTAGCTTTTGTTATTTTAGTTATTATCTTCTCGCCATTAGATATAATTTTACTTGACACTATATCATATATAGTCATTGTAAATTTAATATTTTTAAGCTTTTATATATGTATTAGCTATTATAAAAAAAATATTTTTTTCCATTCGCTAAGCGAATGCATTAATATTAATAGGTTTAATGATATTAATTTATTCAAACTTACTAATGAAGAAAAAATATATGTTAAGCTTTTAAAAAACTGCCAAGAACAATGGGAAGATTCCATGAATAAAATTAGTAATAACTTTCAAAGAAATACAGAAATTATGGATATGTGGGTACATGATATAAAAATGCCTATATCAATATTAAAGCTTATAATAGAAAGAAATGAAAATCCATCCTGTGAACAGCTTTTAGATAAAATAGACAATGAAGTTATGCGAATTGAAAATTCTGTTGAGCGAGTACTCTATTTGTCAAGACTCGAAGATTTTCATAATGACTTTCTTATTCAAGAAGTTCAACTTGAAAAAATATTAAGAGAAATAATTCGAAGGTATTCTAAATATTTTATTTCTAAGAAAATTAAATTGAATCTAGATAATGTAGCTTTTATTTGTTTATCTGATAAAAAATGGCTTTCATTTATATTTGACCAACTAATAAATAATGCTCTAAAATATACTAAATCTGAGGATTCTATATCTATAACAGGTGAAAAAAAGGATAATTCGCTCATAGTAATTATAAGAGATACTGGATGCGGCATAAAAAAGGAAGACTTAAACAGAATTTTCAATAAAGGATTTACTGGGAATAACGGTAGAAACAATGCGAAATCTACAGGACTTGGGCTATATCTAGTAAAAGAGCTATGTAATAAGCTTGAACATAACATAATTGTAAACTCAATATATAATGAATTCACAGAGTTTATCATTGTATTTAAGCAAAATATCTGATTCATAGAAAGTGTAAAATATTCTGTGTAAACTCCAATGTGGAATATAATAAAAAATATATATTCATATTGAAAAAATTTTAATAGAGTTTACACAAATTTATTGACAGACTCTATGAAAAGAATAAAAACTAAAAAGACTATAGTAAAGTTTATTCTCTAAACTCTTATTACAGTCTTTTTACTCTCTCTTTTTATATTAAACTAAAAAATATTTAATTTTAAATGTAAAACACACTAATAATATGTAAGTATATTATAAACTTCTTAAAACTAGGTTTATGTATAGTGACACAATTTAAGCTTGTCTAATATTTGTAGACTTTATAAATCTTAAGATTATATAAACACCAAATATTATCGTATAAGTGCTTAATTTTAACCAATCTATTTTTTCTTTGCCTACTAATATAATTAAAATATGAAGATATGCTAAGAGATAGAAAAGATATGCTCATCTTTGCAACTTCTTCCATTGACGACCTTCCATTTTAAGTCTTACCTTTTTAAGTGAAGTAATAAACAATGGTATCATTATAATAAATCCTATAGTCCCAATAATTATGTAACTCACGTATATTACCGATAAAGAACCATTCATCGCTTTAATAATAAAACGAATTAAATATATAAGACCATGTGGTAATAAAAGAATGGAAGCTATAATAGCTAATTCAGCTCTAATTCTTAATAATTTTCTTGTAATTGTCCACCTTGCTTTTAAAGCACCTGCAAACATAATTAATATAAAAAACGATATTGAAAAAATACCTTTTATGGATGCTTTCTCTAGGATAGAAATAAATCCATAAAGTTTCATATTAGAAGTAAGTCTTGAGATTTCGTATATGGTTGTACTAATTGCTATTAATCCTGATAATGAGTAATAAAACCAATAATGTTTCTTAATACTTGATGTAAAAACTAGTGATAAAACTGCTGCAAAAATTAGTGAATAAATTAAAACCATATTAATTCTCCTTTATAATTAAAATGATAATGAATATCATTATCATTTTAGTGAAATCCTCTGAGAAAGTCAATAAATAATTATTACCTTTATACAATTAAACACGCAGCTATTCTGAAGGACGTAGAAAGCATGGAAAAGAGGCAAATATACTTGATTACCTGTACGAAAGCTCAAGAACGCTTTTAATCCATCTGAGAGAAGATATGATGGATAAAGCGAAAAGCGTAGGAAAAGATATAATATATGAACCTTTTAAATTATACGAAAAAGAATTGAATGCCATGATTGAATTAATAAAAAATGGAATGTTAGGTGAGAAAGTAAATGTTTTTAAAAGTAGAAAATTTAAAGAAAAGCTATAAGACCGGTGAGATAATTACAGCAGTTCTAAAAGGTGTAGGAATGGATTTAGACAAGGGGGAAATTGGAGTTATACTTGGTCCTTCAGGCTCCGGGAAGTCAACCCTTCTTAATATTATAGGTGGAATTGACAGATGCGACTCCGGTATTATTTCAGTGGATAATATTGAAATTACTAAATTAAATGATACAAAGCTCACAGACTACAGAAGAGAAAGTTTAGGCTTTATATTTCAGTTTTACAACTTAATACCTAATCTTACTGTAGGAGAAAATATAGAGGTTGTTTCAAACATAAGCATATCCCCTCTTAACACTGATGAAGTTTTAGAAGCGGTAGGTATGATTGATAAAAAGCATAGATTTCCCAGGGAATTAAGTGGTGGTGAACAGCAGAGAGTTTCCATTGCAAGGGCAATAGTTAAAAATCCAAAACTTTTATTATGTGATGAACCAACCGGTGCACTTGATTTTTCAACCTCCAGGGAGATATTGAAGCTTCTTCAGAAAATCAACAAAGATTTTGGCTCAACAATACTTATGATAACACATAACACTGCAATCAGTGCTATGGCTAATAGAGTTTATAAGGTAAGAAGTGGAGAAATCGTAGAGAGCATAGTCAATAAGACAACTACGCCTGCAGAAAGGATTGAGTGGTAATGATCATAAATAAAAAAATTAAAAGGACCATGTTGGAAAGCAAATCTCAATACCTTGGTTCCTTATTGCTTATTATTTTTAGCTGCCTCCTTTTTACAATGTTTAATTTAGTTTCAGTCAACTTAACCGGACTATTATCCTCTTTTGAAAGAGACTATAAGCAGGAAGATGTAAATTTTATGACCGATAAAAAATTAAATAATATTGAAGCTTTAGAGTCAAAATTCGATATGAGCATAGAAGAATCAAAGTCAATTGATTATTCCATATCAAAGAATAAAACACTGAGAATATTCCGAGAAAATACTAAAGTTGATATACCTGCAATAATTGAAGGTAAAACTCTAAGTGGCGGCCATATTCTTATTGATCCCTCCTATGCAAAAGCTAATAAATTAAAGATTGGTGACCGCATAAAAATATATAATCAGAATTTCACTATTTCCGGCTTTATGTCTCTGCCGAATTATATATATCCATTAAAATCAGAATCAGATATACTGAATGATCCAAACAGTTTTGGTATAGCAGTAATAGGAAAAGATGATTTTAACCTTCTAAATAGAGGCAATAGTTTTTATGCTATAAGATTTAATGGTGATAGAAGCAATTTAGATAATAAAATATCTCAATTTAAAGATTACTTAAGAACTGAAAATTTTATTATCCTCAGCTGGATGAATGTAACGGATAACCCAAGAGTAACCTATATGACTGCAAAGCTTGCCGGGATTGATGAGATGAGTTCATCTATGCCTGTAAGTATACTACTTCTTACCTGCATATTAACGGGTATAGTAATGTGGAGAATGCTAAAGAGAGAAGCTCCTATTATAGGCACTCTTTATGCATTAGGTTATAAAAAGAGAGAGATTATGAAACATTACCTTTTGTATCCTTTAGTTATCTCATTATTAGGCGGTGTAATTGGAACTATACTTGGAACCATAACCTTAAGACCTATGATTTCCTATTATGTGTCATACTTTAATATACCTGTAGGTTCTTTAAGCTTTAATGTAAATTATCTTATAATAAGTGTTCTGCTTCCGGTAATCTTTTTAATTATCTTCAGCTATTTTGTTGTAAATAAATCACTTAAAGATTCACCTGTTGAACTTATGAGAGGCGGAAAGAAAAAAAATAAGGTTGGCTTCATAGAAAGAAGGATAAAGCTTGATAAGTTAAGTTTCAATACTAAGTTTAGAATAAGAGAACTGCTTAGAAGCATTCCAAGAAGTGCATTTCTTTTACTTGGTGTTATTATGGCAACGATGCTGCTCTTAATGGGCTTTGCAGCAAAGAGTTCTATGGACTACTTAATCAAAGATTCTTTTAGTGAAGCATTTAAATATAATTATCAATATGTATTCAACTCTGTTCAAAATGGTAAACCGGAAAAAGGTGAAGCTTTCTCTGAAATACCCTTTGCATTAAAATCAGACAACAAGCTAACTTTCACGGTATATGGTGTAAGTCCTAATTCTCAGTATATTTCCTTTAAAGATAAAGCAGGCAATGTATTGAAATCTGATAGAGTTATTATAACAAGACCTCTAGCTGATAAGCTTAACATAAAACCAAAGGATACTGCTAAAGTTATTAACAGACTGGACTCAAAAGAGCATAATATAACAGTCGATAGTATAGCAGAAACTTACGTAGGTGAATATATTTATATACCTCTTGATAAACTTAATGATATGCTGGGATTCCCCTCAGTCAGCTATACGGGGCTATGGAGTTCAGAAAAAATAGATATTCCAGAAAACAAGCTATTAGCTGCTGTAACAGTTGATGATATGAGAAATGCCTTTAATACAATGACAAGACCCCTTCAGGCCGTTATAGGAGGTATAGCTTTTATGTCCTTTATAATTGGGCTTATAGTAATATATGTTGTTACTTCCCTTATTATAGAGGAAAATAAGGAAACCATCTCTCTTATGAAGGTCTTAGGCTACAGAAAGAAGGAGATTTATTCTCTGATTTTAAACAGTTCCTCTTTTATAGTAGTAATCGGCTATATTCTTGGAGTATCACTGCTTCTTGCATCCTTAAGTGCTATGTTTAAATCAATAACCAAAAACATGAGTGTCTCCTTCCCCGTAACTATAAACTACATTTATGTTTTAGTAGGTTTCATTATAATATACTTAACCTATGAACTATCAAAGTTATTAAGCAGAAGAAAGATAACTAGAATCTCCATGGCTGAAGCTTTAAAGTCTCGAATGGAATAGAATAAGCTAATTCAGGCCAATCTCTTTTAAAACTAGAGGTTGGCTTGAACTATATAGCATCTGAGTATTCTCTTTCTTGATGATAAAACGGCTTATACTATAGCTTCTAAAAGTTCTATATTCTCTACTACCTTTAAAACATGTATCTCCATTCCATCTCTTACTTTTATATTTAATAAATTTTTATTATCTTTAATGAAGATTACTCCTTTTTTATGCATATTTTTTATTTTGCTTCTTGAAAGTCCAAGTTTGTCACTTAAAAGCTTATCTACTCTCAGTTCTATCGGATACTTACAAACAATTTCAATAACAAGTTCATTTTCATTTATATAATATGCTTCTAATTTCTTTTGGATTAATTTATAATTTACATGTTCTAAAATAACTTCGGCTTTATTTTTATTATATATACTTAAATTAAAAGCATATTCTCTAGCTAATCCTTTATCATTCGAAAGAAATCTTTCATACTCATATTTATTAATCTCATAAGGCTTCATTCTTTCGTATATTGTCATATTCCAAGTTGATTTACATTTTTCACATTGATAAATTAGCCAAATGTCAATGTTATTTTTATTTGCATTTACCCTAAATTTTTCACTACTTATATAATGTGCTTTTTCATTACATTTAGGACAATTTCTTTTTACTATTGGTAAATTTTCAGGGACTAGTTCCCATTGATATTTTTTTAAATAGCTCATTTTGCTCCTCCTAGTCATTCAACTTTTAGGGCTTGCAAAGGCTATTTCATCATATTTTTATAATAATGCAACAGCCTCTGCTATGCATTAAAAATATCTCTTGTCATAAATAGTTCCTCCAATCTTTTTTCTATATATATTTTATCAACTCCACATACTACATAAAACCTCATTCTTGTTTCATAAATATAAATGAGCCAATATGATAAAAATCATATTGACTCAATACTTTTATAGAAAAGATTGAAACTTATCAGCTTTATCCTTCTCAGCATATCTATAAACACGACAATCGTGATCTCCCAGATATAACACAGGATCAACTTATGTTCATTGATGGATACTTATATATTTATAGATTTGGTTTTCCACCCGCTTCATTTGAGGTAATGTTTAAGCCAACAATCAAAAATTCGACTTCTCCAAGAGCTTTGGGACAATGCTCTACTCCCTTTGGCACAACAAACATTTCATCTTCAAACAGCTCAATGTTTTTATCTCTCAGTTGTATGGTCAATTGACCTTTGTAAAGAATGAATAGCTCATCTTGATCCTCATGCATATGCCATTTTGTCTCACCTATTCCTTTAGCAAGTTTAAACAATTGCCCATTGGCCTCTCCGATTATTTTCTGAGACCAGTGTTCATTGATAGATGCAAGTTCTTTACGTATATTGACTTTATCCATGGCACTACCTCCTTTAAGTTTATAATACACAATCACATGTGCGAACTGTTAAAATCCAAGTTCTTCGTTCACCAACCAAACCTCCAAAGATCTCTGGTTTAAATTATTTTCAATCAGTACTGACACTTGGCATATACGTTCCGGACTGCGACAGTCCTGACACTTACCAGTAATGCGGCAAGGCAGATTTCGATTCAATCGTTCAGCATTTTTGGGACATGCTACAGTTTTGATTCGTTCCAGAGCGGAAGAATAATCTGGTGCAAGTTTGTTTTTCCCAGCGATAATGATAACTCGGGGAGGCCCAAAGAACAAGGCTGCTGTTCGATTTCCTACTCCATCAATATTTAATAGTCTGCCATCCTCAATGACTGCGTTGCTGCTGGAAACATATACATCCGCATTCATGGCATCTTTCAACAGCTTCGGTACTTTCTCACCAGAAACCCGCCAGTGCCAAAGTACATTTTTTCCACTGTTCATTAGGGCTTCATATGCTCCTAATTCTTGAAGAGTCATTGATCCGCCAAAAGCCGTCGTCTGACCATCTTTAATTGTCTCTAGCAATGCACCAAGTGCTTCTGAACGACTTGGAAATACCCTCGCACTGATTCCTCTCTTCTCAAACTGTTTGGCAACATGTATTAACTTATTCATATAACCCCTCCTCTTAATTAGATGATATATTTGCAATTTATATATCTTATGCTATCATAGAGATATTAATTAGTAAAATTAATGATATTAATGATAACAATCGATAAATACGATTGATGATGAGGTGAAGTAATGGAATTACGTCAATTAAACACATTTGTTACCGTAGCTAAATTTAATAATTTTACAAAAGCTGCAGCCTATCTAGGCTATTCACAGTCCTCTGTAACCTCCCAAATACAATTGTTGGAAAAAGAATTAGAAGTTCACTTATTTGACCGAATAGGAAAAAATATATTTTTGACTCACGAGGGTGAGAAACTTCTGGCCTACTCCAAACAGATAATTAAACTTTACAATGAAGCGAAAAACTCCATAACTGCATCTAATGAACTAGAAGGGACCATAACTATCGGAGCAAGCGAATCACTCTGTACCTTAAGGTTACCTCTTCTTTTCAAGGAATTCCATCAGCGATATCCTGCAGTTAAAATAATTCTAAAAATGGCAAGTTGTAATGAATCACAAACATTATTAAGAGAAAATGAAATTGATGTGGCTTTTGTAATTAGCTCGAAAATATGTACTTCCGAATTCATTTCAGATCTGGAATTTCCAGAACCTGCGGCTTTGCTGGCAATTCCAGGGCACCCGCTTTCTTTCAAACATCATATTTCTCCTGAAGATATAGCCTCATACACTGTAATCCTTTCACAAAGGGGTTGCAGGTATCGTAGCACTTTTGAGAAGAACTTAGAAGAGGCTGGGGTTTTTCCTAAGTATATTATAGAAGCTGGCAGTATCCAGGCTATTAAACAGCTTACCATAAGTGGTATGGGAATAACACTACTTCCTCGAATTGCAGTTGAGGATGAATTGAACAGGAATCTGTTAGTTGAGCTTGATTGGGCGGGAACTAGTTTTGACTTGGTAACACAAATGCTTTACCACAAAGACAAGTGGGTTTCACCGGCATTAAAGGCTTTCCTGGATCTGGCAAAAGAAGCAATGAAGCATTGATATCTCAACTAAAAGAACTTGGCGTTGTAAAGAATAAACGCCTTATGGTAAATCCCATGGTAATGGAATGCAATATCGCCCGCTCTGCGGATGCGGGCCGATTTATTTTTTTAAATCTTCCTTTATTCTTTCCTCTGAATAACTTTCTCTCTTTACATTATTTAATCCTAGATTAACAGAACCATAAGCTAACATACTATCTATCTGCTTATCTATTTCATATTGCTGTTTATTACGTCTCTTTGTATGTCTTCCTAGTTCCATATCTATCTCTGTCTCTTTATCAATCATAATAATACCTCACACCAAATTGCTGTATTTAAACTTTCATATATAATTTGTCCTAATATATATCTAAAAATACATATGATATAATTAATATGAAACTCCTTCTCCTATCGTCGAATGAGTAAGCGATCATATCAAAATCATAGATTTTGTATGCCTGCTTATAGTATTAATTATAATTTTGAGTCTCTATATCGGTAAATCTCTTATTTCAATCTCTGTGCCTTCGGGTGCTTTAATTTTAAATAAATATCCATCTTCAACTTTATATACTATCTCTCCATTTTTAATCTTAAAGTTTGTATATCCTAATTTTTTTATTCTATCAAATTCTTCTTGAACATTATCCACTAAAAAGCACATATGAACTATTCCTTCATTTAATGGACTCCAACTTTTTAATTTATCTCCCTTTTTACCAGTCTGTAATTCAATCATGAATGTTCCTAATCTTAACCATGTATTAAAATTTCTTTTATGAAAATTTGCAGTTTCTGTAACTAGTTCAAATCCTAAAATTTTAGTATAAAATTGAAGTGATTCTTCATATTTTTCCGTTTGAATACATACATGGTGCATCATTTTTATGCTCATAATTACATCTCCTTTAGCAACTTAATTACAAAATATTGTTTAGTATTTATTTATCATCCTTGCTAGGGCACACCTCATTTACATAATCCCAATATTCTCCTGGAGTTAATGGTTTTGGTTCAGTAATCATTTCTCTACATTCTCTTACCATTTCAAGATATTTTTCTTTTTTCTCTTGACTAATCTCAACACATTCCATAAAAATCACCTCCAAGAACATTGATTTTGGCTTATATACTACATTTTAATATATTTCTATCTATTATTTAAAAGTATTATAAAACTCTTTTAGCTCAGCTTTTACTTCTTCTGAAAGATTATGCCATCGAATTCCCTCTACCGCGCCTTCTAAAGCATATAACCTATTTATGCACGCAGAGTCATCAATACTTTTTATTCTCAACCAAGCTTGCTTACTTCCAATTTCAATTAATTGTTTTATTGTTTCTATTCCAACTTTATTCAATTGTTGTTCAACTGTTTTCCCAATATTGGGTAAGGCAGACAATTCTCCCATAACATCATTCCTCCATCTATTTACATATCCATACAATTATATACTCCATTATATTATATCTTTATTTTTTTTACCCCATTTACACATTTCATTAATTATAGGAACTAGCGATAGACCTTTTTCAGACAAAGAATACTCTACTTTTGGAGGAATTTGAGGATATTCCTTACGTGCAACAATTCCATCATTCTCTAATTCTCTGAGTTGACCACTTAACATTTTATGCGTAATATAAGGTATATTTCGTTTTAGTTCGCCGTACCGTAATGTACATTCACAAGCCAATTCATAGATTATTTTCATTTTCCATTTACCACTAATAATAGCAAGGGTATATTCAAAAGGGGCTTGTTTACTACGACATAATGTATTCATCTAAGTTACACTCTCCTAACGGTAAGTATGCTACAAAAAAGTGCATACTTTCTTTTTGCTTCAAAGTTATTATAATAAAAAATGTAAAGAAAATAAATACCAAATATTACACATAAATTTATAGGGAGATGAAATCATAATGGAAATTTTAAATCCAATTAAAGTTAAAAACATCCGATTTAAAAATAAAGTGGTTATGGCTCCTATGGTTCCCTTCGGTTTACAGAGTAATGACGGGATTATGGAAGAAGAAATGCTGCAGCATTATTTAAAAAGAGCAGATACTGGAATTGGACTTATTATTTCTCAGTCGCTTTCAATAACGGCTAGAAAAACATTAGATGGTAGAGCAGGTGCATATTCAGATTCTCATATAGATTATCTAAGCACAATAGTAAAAGCTTGTCATGATAATGGCACAAATTTTTTTGCACAGCTTGCCTATCCTAGCATCGGTTATCAAAATGGCGATACTATTAATAACTTAACAGAAGAAGATATTTTAGAAATACAAAATGAATTTATTAATGCTGCTAAAACCTGTAAAAAAGCTGGTTGTGATGGTATTGAACTACATGGCGCACATGGTTTTTTCCTCAATATGCTTGCATCTCCCCTTTCAAACAAGCGTAAAGATCAGCATGGTAGAGATATAAATGGGAGATTATCTTTAGTAAAAAAAATCGTTGAGGGAATAAAAGAATTTGCCGACGATAACTTTATCATCTCTTATCGATTGGGGTGGAATGATTGTTTAAACACCGATATCAAAACTGCTCAAGCTTTAGAAAATTTAGGCATAGAAATGCTGCATATTTCTTCTGGAATACCTAGTGACAGAAACCTTGAACTTCCCAAAGATTTTCAGTTTAATGAAGTCATCTATACTGGTTGTCAAATTAAAAAGAATGTAAATATTCCTGTTACCGTTGTAAATGATATACGGACATTAAATAGAGGTAATTACTTAATTGAAAGCAAGTTATGCGATTTTGTAGCTTATGGAAAACCATTTCTCGCAGACTCAAATTTTATGGTAAAGTCTATGAAAAACCTAGATTATAATTCCTGCCTTGGATGTAAAAAATGTCAGTGGTTTATAAGCGGCGAGAAATGTCCAGTACAAATTAAAACAAGAGTATATTAAGAATCATAAAATAATTTATTCCGATTTTAATAAAAAAGCAAACATGGAGGTATGATTAATGAAAGTACTAGCAATTAACGGAAGTCCTAGAAAAGATAAAAATACTGCTATTCTTCTAAATAAAGCACTTGAAGGATCAGCTTCACAAGGAGCTGAAACAGAGATTATCCATCTTTACGACCAAAATTATAAAGGTTGTGTTAGTTGTTTTGCTTGCAAACTGAAAAATGGTAAAAGTTATGGTAAGTGTGCTTTAAAGGATGATTTAACACCTATACTTGAAAAGGCTGCAAATGCTGATGCCATTATTCTTGGATCTCCAATATATTTTGCATCAGTTACTGGAGCTATGAGATCTTTTTTAGAAAGGTTCATGTTTCAATATTTAGTTTATGATGCTGATTATTCAAGTCTTTTTGGAAAAAAAATATCAACTGGATTCATTTATACTATGAATGTAACTAATGAACGAATGAAAGATTTAGGATATGAACAAGATTTTAAATCTTCAGAGATGGTTATGAAAAGACTCTTTGGTTCTTCTGAATCATTGATTGTCAACGACACATACCAGTTTGATGATTATTCAAAATATGTTGTAACAGCATTTGATGAAAAGGAAAAAGCAAAAGTTAGAAAAGAACAATTCCCTAAAGACTGTCAAAAGGCTTTTGATATGGGAGTAAGATTGGGTAAGCAGACTAGTATATAAAATCTACTACATTACAAATAACATATAAAAGGGAGGTATTTATATATGAATTTTATAGAATTAGCAAAGGAAAGATATTCTTTAAGAAGTTTTGATACTAAAAAAGTTGAACAAGAAAAGTTAGATTTAATTTTGAAAGCTGGACAATTAGCCCCTACTGCAGTAAATTATCAACCTCAAAGAATCTTAGTAATTGAAAGTAACGAGGCACTTGCTAAACTAAAAGATTGTACGGTTTATCACTTTAATGCACCTATGGCTTTACTCATATGTGCTAACAAAGATGAAGCATGGAAACGTACTTATGATGGAAAAGTTCATACTGACATTGATGGAAGTATCGTTGCTACACATATGATGCTGCAAGCTACTGAACTTGGATTGGGCACAACTTGGGTTGGTCATTTTGATCCAATTGCTGTTCGTAACGCTTTTAATATACCATCAAATCTTGAACCAGTATGTATTTTCCCAATAGGCTATCCAAGCAAAGATGCAAAACCTCATCCTAATCATGCAAAACGTAAAGATATTTTAGAAACTGTTTTCTATAATCATTTTTAGTTTAATTAATAGACCAGTGCTATTCAAGCTCCGGTCAGACTGTAGATGAAACATTATAAGTTAATGTCTATGGTCTTTTTTGTAGTAAAATATAATTAATTATAAATTTGAAAAAACTATAAGTTAGAATTTTGATAGACTTTTATCGTTTAAATTTATAAGTAAAACTCCTATTAGACTCAATAAAAAGTTAATAGGAGTTTTATTATTAGTCTAAAAAAGATACTATTAACATTCCAGCAATCATACCTATTACATTTCCTATCGTAGACATTCTTCCCTTCCACGTATCGCGAGCTGAGGGAAGAGTTTCTCTACAAATTATATAAAGAATCATTCCTCCTGCAAAAGCAAGACTTATACAGATTACAACTGGCGATATCTTGCTTATAATACCACCGAGAACAGAGCCTATACCCATTGGAATTGAAGTGAGCACAGATATAAATATAAGACTAAATGTGCTTGCATTACTTTCTCTTAAAAAAATTCCAACTGCAAGTCCTTCAGGAATTCCATGAAGAATTAAAGCTATTGCAAGATGAAATCCTTTTATTGGTGAAGTAGATATCAGCGAACCAAGAGCCACTCCACTAGGTATATTATGTATTCCGATACCAATAGCCATAAAAATGGCAGCCTTTAAAAATCTATGTCCTTTATTATTGAAAACAGATACTTTGTTGTGCTCTAGTCTACCATCAAGAATTACTGCTAAAATAAGCCCAAAAGTAATTCCCACTGTAGCTATGTAAATGCTCCCAGCCTCAAAAGATTCAGGTAATAAATCAAAGCACACAATTGCAAGCATCAAACCTCCAATAAATCCTAACGCAGTTCCTTTAAATTTTCTTCCCCGATGTTTAATAAAAAAAGAAAAAGTAATACCAGCAAGAATGCCTATCCAACCAGTTAGATATCCTGAAAGACCCGTAATAAATATTGTGTTTAGAAATCTACTCATAATAACTCCTAACAGAATTAATATATATTATTAGTATTTTAAGTACTAATAAAAAAGAACATTAATTAAGAATTTTATCAAAAACAAAAAACTGTTCTTTTTTTATCAAAAATTTTCTTATTTAATTGACAAGATTAAAATGTTTGCATATAATGAATACATGAACATATGAATCATTGTTCATATGTTCATGTATTTGAATAGTGAGGAAATAAATTATGAAGGATAGAAATAATATTGAAAATTGCAACTGTACAATAATTCACGAGGATGTAGTTAGTAAAGTCAAAAAATGTATACCTCAAGAGGAACTACTTTATGATTTAGCTGATTTATTTAAGATATTTGGTGATACAACAAGGATAAAGATATTATGTGCCTTGCTTCAAGCTGAAATGTGTGTTTGTGATATAGCCGCACTACTAGGAATGACCCAATCATCTATTTCACACCAGCTAAGGGTTTTGAAACAAGCAAGACTTGTAAAGTATAGAAAGGAGGGCAAAGTAGTCTATTATTCTTTAGAAGACGAACACGTTAAAAGTATATTTGACCAAGGCCTAATTCATATATCTGAAAAAAACTAAACTACTATTGGGGGGATAAAAACTATGAACAAAAATATTAAAAAAGAGTTTATTCTTCAAGGATTAGATTGTGCTCACTGCGCATCTAAGATAGAGGGAAAGGTTAGTAAAATTAAAGGAATAAGTTCAGCTAATGTAAACTTCCTAACTAAAACTCTGACTTTAGAAATTGAAGAAATAAATAGAGTACAAGAATTAATTGCAGCAACATCCGAGGAAATTCAAAAAATAGAATCTCATGTAAAAATAAAAGAAAACCAATCAGAAAAAGTTTTGAAAAAAGAAATACTACTTGAAGGTTTATGTTGTGGCAATTGTGCTGCAAAGATAGAAAGAGAATCAAATAATATAGATGGTGTAAAATTAGCTGTAGTGGATTTTATATCTACAAAGCTTATCTTGGAAATAGACAACCTATCGAAGCAAAATGATATCATAGAAAAAGTAAAGGAAATAGTTAAAAGAATAGAACCTGATGTTAAAGTAATTGAACTTGAAAATAAAAGCAAGACATCAGAAAATAAAGCTCATGATCATGGACATGAACATGGTGAAAGCAATAAAAGAGAAATAATTAGGTTAGTTGTTGGTGCTACAATTTTTGGAATAGCAACAGCTATAAAGTTTTCAAATGCTATAGAGCTAATACTCTATCTAATAAGCTATACACTTGTAGGTGGAGAAGTAGTATTAAGAGCATTAAAAAATATAAGCAGAGGACAAGTGTTTGATGAAAACTTTCTTATGAGTATAGCAACTATTGGTGCTTTCGCTATTGGACAGTATCCAGAAGGTGTAGCTGTTATGCTTTTCTATCAGTTAGGAGAAATATTTCAAGGGATAGCAGTTAATCGTTCAAGAAAATCTATTACAGCTCTTATGGATATAAGACCTGATTTTGCTAACTTAAAGATGGGTGATGATATAAAAAAAGTATCACCAGAAGAGGTTAACGTAGGTAATATTATAGTAGTAAAACCAGGAGAAAAAGTTCCACTAGATGGTAAAGTAATTGAAGGTAATTCAATGATAGATACTTCCGCTTTAACTGGTGAGTCAGTTCCTAG
This sequence comes from Clostridium sp. OS1-26, assembly GCF_030915445.1. Classification (GTDB taxonomy): domain Bacteria; phylum Bacillota; class Clostridia; order Clostridiales; family Clostridiaceae; genus Clostridium_AM. Next base: position 2,891,280 of record NZ_CP133264.1, on the reverse strand, counting down.
AGAAGTTGGAGTAGGAGATAATATCTTAGGTGGAGTTATTAATAAAAATGGACTTTTAACGATTGAAGTAGAAAAGGAATTTGGAGATTCTACTATTGCAAAAATATTAGATTTAGTTCAAAATGCAAGTAGTAAAAAGGCTCCAACTGAGAATTTTATTACAAAGTTTGCTAGATACTATACGCCTGCTGTTGTTTTCTCTGCGTTAGCATTAGCTATACTTCCACCATTATTTATTGAAGGTGCTACTTTTTCACAATGGATATATAGAGCATTGGCATTCTTAGTAGTGTCTTGTCCTTGTGCTTTAGTCGTATCTATACCACTTGGTTTCTTTGGTGGAATAGGTGGAGCTTCAAAAAATGGAATACTTGTTAAAGGTGGCAACTATTTAGAAGCTTTAAACAATGTTGAAGTGGTTGTATTTGATAAAACAGGAACACTTACAAAAGGTATATTTAAGGTAACTGAAGTAAAATCACAAAATAACATCTCAAAAAATGAACTTATAACTTATGCAGCTTATGCAGAAAGTTATTCTAATCACCCAATAGCAACTTCTATATTGAATGCTTATGGTAGAGAAGTAGTTAAGGACTCAATAGAAAACTATGAAGAAATATCAGGGCACGGCGTAAAAGCTGTGGTTAAAGGTAAAGAAATATTAGCTGGTAACTATAAACTAATGACTAAAGAAAAGATAGCCTATGAACAAGTTGAAACTATAGGTACCGTAGTTCACGTTGCTGTAGATAAAGAATATGCAGGATATATCGTAATATCAGACGAAGTTAAAGATGATTCAGCCAAAGCAGTTAAGGCTCTAAAATCTCTTGGCATTAAGAAAACAGTAATGTTAACAGGTGATAACAAAACTGTTGGAACTAAAGTTGCTGAACAATTAGGATTAGATGAAGTTCATTCTGAACTACTGCCAGATCAAAAGGTTGAAAAGGTAGAATTGCTAGATAAAGAAAAATCAGCAAAGGGTAAGTTAGTATTTGTAGGCGATGGAATAAATGATGCTCCAGTTCTGGCAAGAGCCGATATAGGCATAGCAATGGGTGGAGTAGGTTCTGATGCCGCAATTGAAGCTGCTGATGTAGTTATAATGACTGATGAGCCTTCAAAAATTGCTTCAGCTATAAAAATAGCAAAGAAAACAAGAACCATCGTAATGCAAAATATATTCTTTGCTTTAGGCATTAAGCTTATCTTATTAATTCTTGTAGCCTTAGGTTTGGGTACTATGTGGGAAGCAGTGTTTGGTGATGTTGGAGTAACACTACTTGCTGTATTAAATTCTATGAGAGCAATGAAAACAGAAAATATATAATTATATTGGGTTAGGAGAACTATCGGAACATCTGATAGTCTCTCCCATTTGTCTTCAAACTTGCCTCATCATTAAAATGATGCGGCTCCATCCTAATTTGTTCCTTATAGTTCTTTTTCCATATGCAATATTGGATAAGGTCTTCCATCATCATCCGTTGGAGATTCAGATACTACTTTAAATCCTTTGTGTAAATAAAACTCTTTTGCCTTTGGATTGTCCTTATTTACATCTAGTGATAAAAAGGCGTACTTTTCCATCATATAATCAAATAAACTGCTGCCGATTCCCCTTCCAATGGAATCTGGATGTAAAAACAACATATTTAAATTGTTGTCTTTTACATTTGCAAATCCCAATATACTTTTTAGCTCCGTATCATAAGCCACTTCGATTACAACTTTATCTAGATAGCCTCTCAATTGTAGTTTTATTTCATGAAAATCTTGTTCTTTCAAAAAATCATGTGTAGCTTTTACTGATTCTTTCCATACTTCAAAAACTTCATCTATTTCATTTATATTTGCTATTCTATACTCTATCATGTTAAATTCTCCTTTTTTTGTTATTATAACATCACCTTCCTCTCAAAATAATCAAAAATTACTTTTCGTGTTTTAAACCATTCTATTAAAAAGGTCATTCTCCACACCTCTCATTCATACCCTTATTAAGTTATTTTAACACAAAAACATTTTATAGTTTTTTAACAATCTAAATTTTCAATTCTAATTACATTCTCAATTTTATTTACTTCTTCCAATTCCTTTATATTTTCCAAAGACTTATTAACATTACCTTCAAGAGTTTCATGGGTAACAATAACTATATATACAAACTCTCCTTTTTTAGGCTTTTGTATAAAGGATAAAATACTTACTTCGTTTTTACCAAGAATAGTAGCAATTTTTCCCAGAACCCCTGGAAGATCTTTTACTGAAATTCTTAAATAATATTGAGATTTAAAACTTTCTACAGGAACTACTTCTTTATCTGTGTAATTCCTAGTTAAAACATTTGATCCTTCAGTATCGTTTCTCAAAACCGATATAATATCTCCAACTACAGCGCTACCTGTAGGCAGTTCTCCCGCTCCTCTTCCATAAAGCATTAAGTCTCCTACAGCATCTCCTTTAATGAAAATAGCATTAAAAGAATCATTAACATTTGCTAAAGGATGAATAGCCGGAAGCATTGTAGGATGCACTCTAAGCTCCAACTTGCCCTTTGCTTCCTTAACTATTGCCAGAAGTTTTATAACATATCCGAGTTCTTTACCATATTCAATATCAATAGCCTTTATTTTAGTTATTCCCTCTGCATATATGTCATTTACGTTTACTTCTGTTTCAAAGGCTAGTGTAGATAAAATGGCTAATTTGTAAACAGCATCATAACCTTCTACATCAGAGGTTGGATCTGCCTCAGCATATCCCTTTTCCTGTGCTTCCTTTAGCGCTTCTTCAAAACTCATGTTTTCTAAAGTCATTTTAGTTAGTATATAGTTTGTAGTTCCATTGATTATACCAACAACCTCTTGTATTTTGTTCGCAGTTAAGCTTTCATTTATACCATTGATTATAGGAATTCCACCAGCTACACTAGCTTCAAAGTTTACAATAACCCCATTTTCTTCTGCTTCTTTAAAGATTTGCTGACCGTTAGTTGCAATAAGCATTTTATTAGCTGTTACCACATGCATCTTTCTTCTTATAGCATTTAACACATAATCCTTTGCAGGTTCTATTCCCCCCATAACTTCTACCACAATTTTTATACTATCATCATTAAATATCTCATCTGCATCTGTAGTTAAAAGTTCTTCTGAAACATCTACAGTTCTCTTTTTATTTATATCTCTAACCAGTATCTTTGCTATCTCAATATCATAACCTGATCTTTTCATTATGGCTTCTCTATTAGAATTTAATATATTCCAAACACCCTTACCTACATTTCCTAAACCTAATAACGCTATTCTAACCTTTTTCATAATTTTGCCCCCTCTTTTCTAGTTATAAGCTATCGAACTATGCGAATGCTTTATATATGCCCCTTAGTGCTTTTTCAAAATCTTCATTTTCCACACCGACAGTTATATTTATTTCACTTGCTCCTTGATTTATCATTCTTATATTTACGTCTCCCTCTGCAAGACCTCTAAATAATTTTGAGGATATTCCCTTAGTTCTATCCATCCCTCTACCCACAGTAGCTACAAGTGCCATATTAGGATAAACCTCTAGAGAATCTGGATTACACTGCCTTTTGATTTCCTCCAATATGTTATCCAGCTTATCTCCAAGCTGTGTATCTTCTATAACCAAGGAAACAGAATCTATACCAGAGGGCATATTTTCAAAGGATACTCCATTACTCTCCAATATGGAAAGAAGCTTTCTACAGAAACCTTGTTCTGAATTCATAAGCATTTTTTGTACAGCTATAACTGTAAAGCCTTTTTTTCCTGCTATACCAGTGATAGTTCCACTGTAGCTTATAGGCTTGTCATCATCTACAATTAGAGTTCCTTTGTCCTGTGGTCTATTAGTATTCTTTATATTTATAGGGATACATACATCTCTGATTGGAAATATGCTTTCCTCGTGCAGTACTTTTGCCCCCATATAAGAAAGCTCTCTAAGTTCTTTATAAGTTACTACTTCTATTGGCTTTGCATTTTCTACAATATTTGGATCTGCCATTAAAAAGCCTGAGACATCTGTCCAGTTTTCATAAAGTTCTGCGCCTAAACATCTTGCAACTATTGCCCCAGTTACATCAGAACCTCCTCTTGAGAAAGTCTTTATAGTTCCATCAGGCATTGCCCCATAAAAGCCTGGTATAACTGCTCTTTCCACAGCTGACATCTTTTCATCTACAGCTTTTTGTGTAGCTTCAAAATCTATCCTGCCATAATTTTTAAAACGTATAATTTCTGCTGCATCTACAAATTCATAATCTAAATAGTCAGCAAGAATTAGTCCATTTAAATATTCCCCACGGCTAGCTGTATAATCTGCTGAAGCCCCATCTTCGATTTTCTTTTTTATTTCATCAAGATACTTTTTTATATCTATCCTGACCTCTAGCTCCCTTGCTAAGACAGTATATCTCTCTTCTATATGCTTAAAAACATCATCAAAGGATATACTATTTTGAGCATGTGCATGACACAAATATAAAAGATCTGTAATTTTGTAGTCCTTACTAAACCTTTTACCTGGTGCTGAAGGCACAACATATCTTCTTTTCTCATTTTCTAAGACTATGTTCTTTACTTTTCTAAACTGCTCACTATCAGCAAGTGAGCTTCCTCCAAACTTAGCTACGATTAAATTATTCATTTTTAGCCCCCCATTTATTGTTTAAATGAAACTCCTCTTCCTTATGTCAGAGGAGTAAGCGACCATCTCAAAATCAGCACGCTGTGTAAGTGACTATCACCAAATCACAGATTTGGGATATCTACTTAAGATTTTGGATGCCTGCTTAAGATTTTGGTTCTCTGCTTACCCACACTGGATTAGCTGCCCTAAATTATTTACCACAGTACCCTCATTGTCTATATTAAGCTCTTTAACTTTCCACTTACTTTGTAAATTTTCTAAAAAGCTTTGAATATTTTTGCAAAACTCCTTGTCTTCTTCTTTAAGCATAACCATAATTGTTGGGCCTGCCCCACTTAAAAATACGCCCAAACAATTAAGTCTTTCACACTCTTCCTTTATAGAATAAAAATTTTCTATAAGCCGAGCTCTGTAGTTCTCATGTAGCTTGTCTTTGCAAGCATATTTGATTAAATGAAAATCCCCATTATTTAATGCTGATATCAAAAGTGCAGTTCTTCCTACGTTAAAAATCCCCTGCTTATAATCTATATTTTTAGGTAAAACTGCTCTGGCTTCTTCTGTAGATAATGTAAAATTAGGTATAAGTGCACAAAATTTAATACCTTCTTTAACCCTTACATTGTTGTAAACAACCTTTTTGCCTTCTGATATAGAAACAGTCATTCCCCCACAGAAGGCTGGATTTATGTTATCCGGATGACCTTCAACCTCCACTGCCAAATCTAAGAGCTCTTGATTATTTAAAACTCTTCCAGCTAATTCATTGGCACAAATAACTCCCCCTACTACACAGGCAGCGCTGCTCCCAAGACCTCTACATACAGGTATATCGCTCTCTATTCTTATTCTTAAACCGGTAGGTTTATAGCCTATCTTTTCGAAACATCTTTTCATTGCGACATATATCAGGTTATCTTCATTTTTAAATTTATCTTCACAACCTTCGAAAACAAGTCCCTCTTCGATTTCCTCCACATAAAATCTATTGTACATATTAACTGCTACTCCAAGACAATCGAAGCCTGGTCCCATATTAGCACTTGTTGCTGGTACTCTAACTTCTACCATAACTATCACCTACTCCCCTAAAAAATTTTTAATTACTTCTCTCATTTCATCCTTTTTACATGTTACTTTATGACGAATTTCTTTTTTATCTAAACTCTCTATTCCCCTAGGTATTTTCACCCCCATCTTCTCAGATAGCATTTGTACCATCTCAAAATCTGAAGTACTACTATTTGCAAAGTTTAGAACCTCATTTATACTTCTTGGAAACTTAAATGGACTTGCAGTAGAAGCTATTACGGCAGCTCTATCATCATATGTATTTTTCTTATATTTTTCATAAACCTCATAGGCTACTGCAGTATGTGTATCTATAACATACTCTGAAGTTTCATAGACCTTTTTAACTGCTGCAAGAGTTTCTTTTTCATCAGCAAAGTCCCCATATAATATCTTTAGCTTTTCTTTCATGTCTTCATTTATCTCATACTTACCTTCTTCTTTAAGTTGTTTCATGAGATTATTTATAAGTTGCTCATCTCTGTCGCTTATTTCATATAGAAATCTTTCTAAATTGCTGGATATTAAAATATCCATGGAAGGAGAATTGGTTACAGAGAATTCTCTTCTTCTGTCATAAATTCCGGTGTTTATGAAATCTGTAAGTACTTTATTTTCGTTAGATGCACAAATTAATCTTCCTAGTGGCACCCCCATTGCTTTAGCATAGAAAGCCGCTAGTATATTGCCAAAGTTTCCTGTTGGTACAACTACATTTATGCTTTCTCCTTCTTGTATTTTTTTATCTTTTAAAAGTTTTGCATATGAATAAACATAATAGACTACCTGCGGCACCAGCCTTCCTATATTTATGGAGTTTGCAGAAGAAAGCATATAGTTATTCTTATTTAATAATTCGTTAAAGGCTTTGTCACTAAATATCTCCTTAACTCCATTTTGCGCATCATCAAAATTACCCTCTATACCAACTACAAAAGTATTTTTTCCTTCTTGAGTAGTCATTTGTCTCTTTTGAATTTCACTTACCCCATCCTTTGGATAAAAAACTACAATCTTTGTTTTATCAACACTATCAAAGCCTTCTAATGCAGCTTTTCCAGTGTCCCCGGATGTAGCAGTAAGTATAACTATTTCTTTTGTTATGCCTATTTTCTTTACTGCTGTTTTTAAAAGATAGGGAAGTATACTTAGTGCCATATCCTTAAATGCCAATGTCTTTCCATGATAAAGTTCTAAAAAATATGCCTCTGCTTTGTAGTTCAGTGGTGCTATATAAGAATTTTCAAACTTTTCATCATAAGCTCTATCTATACATTCTCTAAGTTCATCATCGCTAAAATCATCAAAATACTTTTTAATAATATAAAATGCAAGTTCCCTATAGTTCATATCCCCTAACTCTTGAAAGGATTTTGTAATTTTAGGAAATTCCTCTGGTACATATAGTCCTCCATCTTCAGCTATGCCCCTAATTATTGCTGCAGATGCTCCCACAACTTTCCCGTTCCCCCTAGTACTTCTATACAACAATGTATTAGCCCCCTTTTTGCAATTAATGTCATTTAGATTTAAAACTCAAATATGATTAATACTTTATAATGTTTCCACACAAAAGTCAAATGTATTTTATTCACGTACATTTCTAAATTATAAAATTTAAACGTTAACATTTGCTTATTTTTCAATTTTATTGGTAAGTTTATATTCTTCTAAAAACTGAAAAGATTAAAAGTTTTAGTTGTAATTCAAAATGCAAGATTTTTGCAGGAATCTCCTGTTTGAAAACGTTTTTATTGCAAAAACAAACAAAATTCGAAAATTGATTTAAATTGATGTCTATGTTAATATCCTATTAAACAATTTAATACGGATCGGATGAATTTAGCGGAATAATTTTATTAAACCGTTATTGGACGAACCTCTGGAGAGACTCGACTGAGCACCGAAGGGGAAAGCCAAAATATATTTTGGTGAAGCTCTCAGGTAAAAGGACAGGGGATTTTGAACGAGAAAAATAACTATTTATTTTTTGCTTCAAAAATCTTGCTTTCCAGAGACTAAATTTAAATTTAGTCTCTTTTATTTTGTCCGATGGATACACACCTGGGTAAATTGTTTAAAATTTAATTTCATAAGGAGAGATAAAAAATGAAAGCATTTGTAAGTGTACTAGGAAAAGATAAGGTAGGTATTATTCATGAAGTAACTTCTGTATTATCTAAAAACAACGTAAATATTTTAGATATTAATCAAACTCTCATAGATGATTACTTTACTATGGTAATGCTTGTTGATTTGTCAAAAATGCAGCTTGAATTTAAGGATTTAAAGACTAAATTTGAAAATAAAGCTGCAGAAATAGATGTTTCTATTAAAGTTCAGCGAGAAGATATATTTAATTCAATGTACAAAATTTAAATTATAAGGAGTTTTAAAGCAATGATTAATTTAAACAATATAATGGAAACAATAAAAATGGTAGATGATCAAAATTTAGATATAAGAACAATTACAATGGGTATATCTCTTTTAGATTGCTGCCATAGTGATGGAAAGCAATCAAGAATTAAAATTTATGATAAAATAACTAAATATGCAGAAAACTTAGTTAAGGTTGGAAGAGAAATTGAAACAGAATATGGAATACCTATTGTCAATAAAAGAGTATCTGTAACTCCTTTATCTATTATTGCTCAAACTTGTGATGATACTGATTATGTTGAATTCGCTAAGACTTTAGATAGAGCTGCTGAAGCTTTAGGAATTGACTTTATAGGAGGATTTTCAGCTCTAGTACAAAAAGGATACACTAAAGGAGACAAAATACTTATAGAATCAATTCCTGAGGCTCTAGCTATTACAAAAAAAGTTTGTTCCTCAGTAAATGTTGGAAATAGCAAATCTGGAATAAACATGGATGCTGTTAGAGACATGGGAAGAATAATAAAAAAAGCTGCTTATCTTACAAAGGATGCAGACGGTATAGGCTGTGCTAAGCTTGTAGTATTTGCTAATGCAGTAGAAGACAACCCATTTATGGCTGGTGCATTTCATGGAGTTGGAGAAGCTGAATGCATAATAAATGTCGGTGTTAGCGGACCAGGAGTTGTAAAATCTGCCCTTGAACAAGTAAAAGGACAAAGCTTTGATGTAGTTTCAGAAACAATAAAGAAAACTGCATTCAAGCTAACAAGACTTGTCCAATTTGTAGCACAGGAAGCTTCAAAAAGACTAGATGTTCCTTTCGGAGTAGTTGACCTATCACTTGCTCCAACACCAGCTATAGGTGATAGTGTAGGAAGACTTTTAGAAGAAATGGGACTTGAAAGCTGTGGATGCCATGGAACTACTGCTGCTTTAGCCCTATTAAACGATGCAGTTAAAAAAGGTGGTGTAATGGCCGCTTCTCAAGTAGGTGGACTTAGTGGTGCATTCATTCCTGTAAGTGAAGATGAAGGAATGATAGCTGCAGTAAAATCTGGTTCCTTAAATTTAGAAAAATTAGAAGCAATGACTTGTGTTTGTTCCGTAGGTCTTGATATGATAGGAATCCCTGGAGATACTCCAGAATCAACTATATCAGCAATTATTGCAGATGAGGCTGCTATTGGAGTAATAAATAATAAGACAACTGCAGTAAGAATAATACCTGTTTACGGCAAAGCAGTTGGTGATGAAGCTGAATTTGGCGGACTTTTAGGAACAGCTCCTATAATGGCTGTAAGTAAATTTTCCAGTGAAGATTTTATAAACAGAGGCGGACATATTCCTGCGCCAATTCACAGCTTTAAAAATTAAAAAGTCAAAAGGGCATGGGTTTACAATACAAATCCATGTTCTTTCTTTTACATAAGTATTTAATATTGTTATACCTATTATTTTATAGTATTGACTAATAGAAATACTTTACACTCCGTTTTTTGCTTTCATTTGACTTTTGTTAAAGTTTAAGAAGATATGATATAATCTTCACGTATTGGGAATATGTATATCTAGACATATTTTTCAAATGAAACATAAATAAAGAAGGCGATAACATATGAATTTAAAAAATCATTTTAAAATGTTTATAGAAGATAATTTTCATGCTCTTACCCATAAAAACTTTAGATACTATTGGATTGGGCAATGCGTATCTGTTATTGGTACCTGGGTTCAAAGTGTTAGTCAATCTTGGCTTGTACTTTCACTTACAGGTTCACCTTTCTTACTTGGGGTTATAGGAACAATGCAATTTTTACCTATAACGCTTTTCTCACTATTCGCGGGAGTTGCTATAGACAGGTTTCCAAAGAAAAAAATTCTTTTAATTACACAGACATTATCAATGCTTTTGGCTTTTATAATGTCTGCACTAGTATTTACCCACAGCATAAAATACTATCATATTGTAATTCTTGCACTTTTTTTAGGATTCATAAATACAATTGATATGCCTACAAGACAGTCCTTTATAGTTGAAATTGCAGGCAAAGAGGATTTAATGAATGCAATAGCTTTAAACTCTGCTACCTTCAATCTTGCTAGAATCATTGGTCCTGCTATAGGTGCACTGCTTATGGCTTATATAGGCATAGCTTGGTGTTTTTTTCTAAACGGCTTAAGCTTTTTAACAGTGCTTTGCGGTCTCATATATATTAAAGCAAAACCTTATGTGAGAAAGAATTTTTCTAACAACATATTTAAAGAAATTAAGGATGGTCTTAAATATATTTTTAATACTTCTGTTCTGTTTGAAACTGTTTGTATGGTCACTGTAATTGGAGTATTTGTTTTTAATTATAATATTTTAATTCCTGTTTTTACAAAAAATATTCTTCATCAGCAGGAAAAAATATACGGATTTTTAATGTCCTCCCTTGGAGCAGGCTCCCTTATAGGTGCAGTTGCAGTTTCCTTAAGAAGTAAATCAGGACCTAAGAAGCTAATTTTATTCGGAAGTTCAATAATTACTGCTGTTATGCTTATTTTTATAGGATTTTCACGTACTTATTATACAGCAGCAATTTTCCTTGTAATAAATGGACTTTTCAATATTTATTTCTCTACCACTGCTAATTCAACGCTGCAAGTTAACTCTAAGGATGAATACAGAGGAAGGGTTATGAGCGTATATTCACTTGTATTCGCTGGAAGTGCTCCTTTAGGTAGTCTATTTTCTGGTTATGCCGCAGACAAAATTGGCTCTGCCTGGGCTTTTGTACTATGTGGCTCTTTAACATTAGTTTGTGTTTTTATGCTTATGATTATATTTAAAATAAGAGCTAAACCTACAACATAGAAGCGTAATCTTCCAGGTTTAGCTCTTAGGACACAGTTTTTATCATGCATCACAAATTTCATTGCTAGAATGCTTCAGTTTTAAGCAATTCTAATACAGCAACTCTTAATTTTTTCTAAACTATGCTTTACATACTTTTACCAATTTATCAACTATTTTGGAATCTACTACGTCATAACCATATGCATCCTTACTATAGGCATAACTAACATGATTTTTAGTAGTAGTTTCATCTTTTAGCCATGCTTTGCAGGAGCTATGTACTTGAGTAACACCAGTATACTCAATAATCTTTTTAGCATTACTAGCATTAATTCCACTACCTACTAGTATTTCAATTTTATCTCCATGCTTTTCTTGCAGACTCTTTAATAATTCTAACCCATCAATGGCTTTCCCTTCCAAACCACTAGTTAGAACCCGATCTATACGTAGACTAATTAAAGTCTCTATTGCTTCATAAGGGTCATTAACGCAATCAAAGGCTCTATGAAATACTGCCTCTTTTTCCTTACCATAGGATTTAATTACCTCCACTACCTCTTTTGTTTGAAAAGTATTAATATTTCCGTTATCATTTAAGCAGCCAAATGCAATTCCATCTGCACCATGCTCCAGCATAGTTCTTACATCCAATACTAATGTTTCAAAATCTTCCTTCCCATAACAAAAGCCAGCTCCTCTTGGTCTTGCCATACAAATAACCTTTAAATTTGTATTTTTTTTGGTTAAAACAAGACTAGCAATACTAGGGGTTAATCCTCCCATATATAAAGCGCTATTTAGCTCTACCCTATCCGCCTTTCCTTTATAAGCTTGTATACAATCATAATAACTTCCACAACATATTTCTACTGTTCTACTCATAGTTTTCACCTGCTAACTTTATAAAACTTAATGCATAAATTTTAGCATTTAAAATAATATCTTTAATGTCCATCCACTCGTTGGGATTATGTGAAATCCCTTTTTGCCCTGGAAAACTCGGTCCAAAGGGAACAATGTTTGGCATTGCTTTTGCATAAGTCCCTCCTGTAGTAGTTACTGGAGTTCCATTAAGTTCAGTAATCTCTTCATAGGCTTCTTGAAGTTTTTTTACTAAAAAACATTCCTTTTCAAACTTCACTGGATTATAGTTGCTAACTAATTCTAGTAGCAAATTATCTGGTATTTTTGATTTTATTTGATTTGTAATTTCAGTTAAGGTTACAACTGCTGGGTAACTTAAAGTAAAATCAAATACACATTTATCCTTTTCCATTCTTAGTTCTAACCCACGGATCTGCATTTTTCCAAATTCATCATCAACATAACCAATACCTAAACGACTTCCATTGCCTTCGCCTTTTAGAAAATACTCCGTTAAAAAACAAAAAACTCATTTAAATATATTGGGTCAGCTACTATCTTAAATTTAGCTCTACCTCGTTCACCATAAACAACTGGATATTTACAATCTGGAGTCCATCCCATTATTGGTGGTTTTTCCTGTGTTAAATAATACTCAATATCCTTCATTCCTGATTCTTCATTAGTTCCAAATATAATACGAATCGGTTTATTAAAAACTACGCCGCATTCTTTACATACATATAAAGCATATAAACATGACATAATTGGACCTTTATTATCTAAAATTCCCCTAGAATAAATTCTCTCATCTCTTATGTATCCACTAAAAGGCGGTTTAACCCATCCATCTCCTACAGGTACTACATCTAGGTGTCCTATTACTCCTATATAATCGTCGCCTTCCCCTAATTGTGCATAACCTACATATCCATCTAAGTTTTTAGTTTTAAATCCAAGCTTAGCAGAAATTTTTAACGCTTTAAGTAAGCAATTATTAATTTCCTTACCAAACGGCATTCCCTCTTGTGGTTCATCCTCTACACTATTGATTTTAACTAACTCTATAATATCATCAATAATTTGTTTCTTTAATTCATCAATTTTATTTAAAATGGAATCTTTCATTTTAGCCTCACTTTCTAACCAATGGAGCAGTTCTTGTCTTTATATAATTATCTAACCACTCCTCACTTGCCACCTCATGATAGCATTTTCCATTTGTATTTTTTGTTAAATATACAATTGGCTCTTGTTCTTCAGTAGTTACTACAAAAGAAAAGCCTTCGATGTTTGTAGCAACTCCCCATTCTCCCTTATTATTCATAGCAATTAATGATAAATCTCCCGCTTTACCTCTTCTTTCTCTAAGCTCTTTGTCAAAATTATTTACAGCTATTTCACAAGCTTCTTGAGGATGATATCCTTCTTTCATTAAACGTACAATTTCATAAGAAATGCATCCCTTCATTAAGTCTTCTCCTAAACCTGTAGCACTAGCTCCACCTACTTTTGAGTCTACGTAAAAGCCAGAACCACATATAGGTGAATCACCTATCCTGCCCTTTTTTTTCATAAATAAACCACTTGTTGAAGTAGCCGCTGTCATATCACCATTTTTATCAAGACATACCATACCTACAGTATCATGTCCACTATAAGGTTTTATTTCTTGCTCTTTTATTTCTTTAACACGATTATAATAGTGAATCTTTGCACGTTCTGTTAACATGTTTTTACGTTCAAAGCCTTCTTTATGAGCAAATCTTTCTGCTCCTTCTGCTGCCAGTAAGTTATTTACTTTTTCTTTACTTAACCGTCTTGCAATGCTAATTGGATTAGCAAAATCTTTAATTGCAGCAACTGCTCCTATATCAAAGGTAGTACCATCCATATATGCTGCATCTAATTCTACTTCCATTTCTTCATTTGGAAGTCCTCCATAACCTACAGACTTATAAAATTCAAAGTTCTCTACTTCTTTAACTGCAGTTTCTATTGCATCCCCTGCAGAACCCTCCTTCTCCAAAATTTCTCTTCCTTTTGTAATACCTTCAATAGCCATACGCCAAGTTCCAATAATTCCATACATATTATTATCTCCTTTACTGTAAATAGTCTACTAGATATGACCATCTATCTTTTTAACATATATGAAAAAACCACTAATTTAATTAGTGATTTTTTCTATTTAAAAGCATATCTTTTTTACTAACTCTGCAGCCTCTTCTTTGCTAGCTAAAGCTTTAGCCAAATGACACATGTTATCTAATGCTTCATTTAAGCCTATACCACCCTTTTTAGGCGTAATTACAATATTTACTTTATCTTTATAGCTTGCAATTGTTTCTTTATTTTCAACAGACATTGCCGCAAAAGCCGGTACATTTGTGGTTTTATTAATATCATAAGCAACCTTTGCTGCCATGCTAGCATAATCCTTAAAGTTAAATGCAGGTCCACAGATCACTACATCTGGTTGTATTTTATTCACCATAGCACAAAGCTTCCTAGAAACTTCATCAGGGTTCGCTAAATAAGTACCATTTCCACAATATAGGCAAGCAATTACTCTGCTATCAATTTTCTTTAAATATGGCTCCATCATAATTGCCGGTCCTATAGCTTCTTTTTTCCCACTTAATGGTACCATTTTATCGTCTTTGGTACCTGCTCCAGCTTGAATCTGATCATAAATCATTACTATCTTAATCGACATATTTTCTCATCTCCTATAAGTCGTCAAAGGATAAATCTTCTAAAGAAATATCTTCTTCATCTTCCTTTGATGCTTTAGCTTCTTCAATTAAATATTGTTTATCCATTATCTTAATAAATGGCATATAAATAAATACGCCTAGAATTAATAATGCAGCTTGAAGCAGTGCACCTACTGCATTTGTAGCCAAGAATCCTGAAATAATAATTGGGGTTGTCCAAGGGATATTTACTCCATTACAAATAGGAACAAATCCCATTTTCATTGCCATATATGAAATAACAATGTTGAGTGTTGGAACTAGCATAAATGGAACTAGTATTAGTGGATTCAACACAATTGGTAAACCAAATACGATTGGTTCATTGATTCCAAATATACCTGGAACTAATGCTAACTTTCCAAGCTCCTTAATACGTTTAGATTTACAAAATAATAACATTGCAATTAATAAGGATAATGTAGAACCACAGCCCCCGAAAGTAGCAAATAAATCTTGGAATTGTTGACAAATGATATGACCTTGTCCAGAACCATTTTTAAAGAACTCTAAGTTTTCAGCTGTTAATGTTTGAAGAATAGGATTATACACTGCACCTACTACAGACCCACCATTTACACCAAAGAACCAGAATAAATGTAAGAAAATATATGCAGTAACCATGGCACCTAATGTATCACCTAAATTCATAAGTGGCAGCTGTAAGAACTTAAATACAATTACAAACACATCTGTTCCAAAGAATCCAAAAACCAAGTTGATTGCAAAGAATATAGTTATAACCATACCTGCAGGTATTAAAGCTGCAAAGGATTGTTCAACCGTTGGTGGAACTCCAGCGGGCATCTTAATTATCCAACCTTTACGTTCAACATATGAGTAAATGTTTACAGATAAGAAAGCACAAATAATACCAATAAATATACCTTTAGCCCCTACCCATCCAAGTGGAAGTCCTGAAGATAAAAATACATCTACTTTGCCTTCAACACCTTTAACAGCAACTTTTCCAGATACACCATAGGGCATAACTAAAAACCAAGACATAATAGATACCGCAGCTCCAAAAATACCACTTGTTTTTATTTGTTTAGCAAAGGAATATCCTATCCCCATTACAGCAAATATAGCCATAATTGAGAATGTTGCATCTGATGGTTTTTGCAAATAATTAGCTAATGTAGTTCCATTAACATGTACAGATTCTAACCATTTAGTCCAAGCTGGAATTGGAAAGTTTGCAACTAATAGGAATAAGGATCCTACTATTAGCAATGGTGTTGATACCAAGAAACCATCACGTATTGAAATTAAATATTTGTTTCTACCAATTGCTTCAGCCATTGGCATCAATACTTTTTCTAACCACTTTAACATAGCTTTCACCTCTTCATTATTATTTATATCAAGCAATACTTTATAATGGCCATTTTTAAATAATTACTTATTCACATTTTTAATTAGTTTCACCGCACTTTTTAAAACCTTTAAAGCATTCATCATACCATAATCTGTAGGGTCAATAACAGCAATTGAAACATCTGTTTCTCCGAAATCCTTTACTGTTTTTTCATACAAATATTTCACCTGTGGTCCTAGTAAAATACAATCTGGTTTATGTTTTTTAACGATTTCATCCAGTGTGTTATATGGAAAAGCCTTTACCTCAACTGGTAGTGAATGTTCATTAGCAATAGTCTGCATTTTACTTGCTAATATACTTGTTGACATTCCTTGTGAGCAAAATAAATAAATCTTTTTCATCTTAATACTTCCTTTTCACCATATTAATTAGTTTTAATCCTAAAAATAATATTTTTAGATTACTTATTTTCTAAAACCCTTAAACGTTCATAAACTTCAATTAATTCAATTGATACAATCTTTAAATTTTCTGCTGACATTAATTGATCTTCTGCATGTACTAATAATAAACTTGTGCCTAATACAGTGGAACTTGCTTCTTCCTGAAGTAATCTATTATGTACATCATGACCTTGGGTAGAGGACGCTTCCCCTGTTTTAATGCAATCTTTTGCTTTTTCAATATTACCTTTCTTAGCCTCTTGAATTGCTTCAATATAGCTACTTTTGGCCACACCTGCTGCTGAAATAATTTGAAAACATGCTAACTCTAACTCGTCCATAATATCTCCTCCTTGCTTGTATATTAATTATATACTTATAAAACTGATATTTATTTTAAGGTTCCTTCCTACTATTAGGAAGCCCTTCCAATATTAATAACTGTAGTATTAGAAATTAAATCATGAATAGCCCTTTGATCCTTCCTATATAAAACAAAAAAACTAGATAAAATAGTTATAGCCATGCCTACATATATTATTAAGCTAAAGAAAGTTATATTGCTTACTATTGACAGTACTTGTTCAAATAACTTACTTGGGAAAAACAATGTACTTTCTACTAAAAAAATACCAACAACTTGCCTTAAAAATACTTCCTTCGCTAAAACATCATTTCCATCTAACTTAACAATTTTAAAATGACAAAAGCGTTTTCCTAAGGTTTGTCCTTTCCAAACCTTTAATGGAACAATTACATAATAAAATAATGCAAATAATAATCCTAAATTTCCTGCTAATAATGCATATTGTTTAGGATATTCAAGCAAATTAATATTGAAATTTTGACTGTTGGTTATTTTCATATATATTAATACCATAGGTAAACATGTGAAAATGTACCCCACATACCAATCAATCATATAACCTACAAAACGTTTCCAGTGAGGCACATTACCAGTACCTTTAGGTTTAATTTTATAATCTAATCTTTTTTCTTTTTTCATACTTTTACCTTTTATAATGAATAGCCTCATTATATTTTCCTTCTACAATATTTTATATATATCTCTTTAAATTGTTATTGTAATATTTTGTCTATGAATTCTTTATAATTACTAACTTCTAATAACTTAGCAAATTGGTTAGAATTTGAAATCACATTGCTTAACCAATCAAAAAATATCTTTAGCACTTTACGGTCACTGTTATTAATAGCGAAAAGAATTACAAGCTGTACATCAAAATCCCCCCATTTAATTGGCTTGTCTAAAATTGCAATACTTAAAGCTGAGCGATCTATACAATTTTCATTAAGGCTGTGAGGAATTGCAAATCCATAATTAAAAGATGTGGAAGACGTTTCTTCCCTTTGCAATACACTGCTTTTAAAGGATTCTTTAACATATCCTTTTTCATATAACTTATCACACATCTTGCTAATTAGTTCAACATGGCTGTCTACCTCAATATTTACATAAAAAAACTCTTCTTTAATAAGCCTTAGCACCAATAGTTCAAACTCTTCCTGACATCTAATTCTATCTAGATTGTTTAACGCTTGAAAAATGCTGCTTTCATCTTTATAGTTTACAAATAAAGAAATGTTTACCGTCAAAATAGGTAAATCATGCTTTAGCGGAAGCGTTGTTATTATTAAATCTGGCTTCAACCTATCAATTGCGTTTTTTTCAAAAAGCTCATACATTCAATAATCTCCATACGTTCCCCAAACTTACTAGTGACTTTTTCCAAACACAAGTCTGATAAAGCTTCATTACGAGGATAAATCATAACAGTCTTACATTTATATGTTACATTTTTACGAGCACAGGCCGCTCCTAAATGTATAGCAATAAATGCAATATCATTTTCCTTAATATTAATATGAATTTTTTCTTCTAATAGCTTACAAACATTAACTCCCATTTCAAATACTAATGGGTATTTATGCTTGAGTTCCTGTAGGTACATATTATTTATTTCGATATTTTTTATATAGCGCTCTATTAAAGACATAATATGTATTGTTAAACCATTCTTTAATTCAATATCATGAGTAAAATCAATATCAAATATTTTTTTTATGTCAATTAATGTTTCCTCTATTAAATCACCAATAGAATAATTCATTTGATATTTTAGTATGTCATTAGTATACTCTGTGCTCTTTTTCCCAAGCAGTAGTAAAGCTAATAGAATAATCTCATCTTCAACAACTTCAATTCTAATCTTTTTTGCTACTTTTTTATAAAACGCTTCTGCAATTTTATATTCTATACAATTTTTTAACTCTTCAGTATTTTCATCTACTTCAATAAAATTATTTTTCATAATGCGCTCTATAGCAATTCCAATATGAGCTATAAGTATGGTAAACTCTAATTCACGTTCCCGATAATTAAAATTTTTAAATGTTTCTTCTAAAATATCTTTTATCTCTATTAAATCAAAGCTTTTATAAAAAGAAGCTATTTTATTTAAATTTAGGAGATTCCCTTTTGTCTCCTTTTCTAATAACTGTTTATATAATTTACGTTTTTCTTCTTCCTTACCTACTAAAGAAGCATAATTTTTACTTCTTATTAACCGTAAGCTTTTATATGGTTCAATCATCCTTTTAATTTTTTTAATATCGTTTTCAATAGAGTAATCAGAAACAAACACTTTATTTTGCAAGGATATTAAATTAATCTCATTTTGCTTAAATAATAATTCCTTAATTATATATGTACATCGCTCTTCAGAAGTCTGAGGAATAATTTCATCTGGTTCAATATATAAACTGAGAAACTTATCTTCATTAATTCTATATCCTTGTTTCACACTGGATTCAATTAATATATCTTCATAAAAATTATTTATTTGAGCAATATCGCTGCGAATAGTTCTACCTGATACCCTCATAACCTTAGCTAATTCTTTACCCAAAATCCAATCTTTGCTTTCCTGCATAATCATAATAATTTTTTCTTGTCTTTTATTCAACATTTTATACACCTTCTCCACTATTATGACTAATATTATACATTATTATTGTAAACGTAATCTTCAATAGATTTCCTAATGTTAGGAAATCTAAACTACTTAAAAAATGCTTTATTATAATTTTTCTAACCTTTACTTTTTATTCCTAGGTAAAATTTTACATTAGTGTTTATAGCATCAATATGTTGTAGTAAAATTATATTTGTAGAATTATGGGCATCCAGTCTAGGTGCTCGAATTGCTATAGGCGCTTAAACTACCTTTTAAACTTAAATATCTATAAAAATTTAATTATTAAGTTGGAGGCATATGTTATGGAATATTCTATCTTTAAAGACACTATGGCAAATATGAATTACTCCGATATAGAAAAAATAGCTAAAGAAAACCCTATTGTTTTGTTTCCCATTGGAGTTATTGAGGAACATGGACCTCATCTTCCCTTAGGAACGGATGTGTACTTAAGTTATTCAATTTGTAGTGAAGTGAAAAAACAGCTTGAAAAATTAGGAACCGGAGCCATCATTGTCCCTCCATTTTATTGGGGAATAAATAGCGTAACAGGTTCTTTTAGCGGCTCTTTTACAGTTAAAAGGAGCACTATGAAATCTATGCTTGTAGATAATTTATTGTGTTTGAAAAATTGGGGCTTTGAACATATTTATTTATTCAATTTTCACGGAGATTTTGAACATTACAATGCCATTTTTGAATCTATAAATGATGCAAGACTAGATTATGGTGTAAACGCCTTTAGTCTAATTGCTGATTTTATGCTTTCTAGCTACGACCTAAAGGGTGATGAAAGCTTTCTAGCTGTATATAAAGCTGTAAAGCCAAAAGGAGATATGAAGAGTAGTGATTATATAGATTTTCACGCTGGAGCTTTAGAAACTGGATTAATGCTTATAGATTTTCCTGAACTGGTTAATAAAGCTTCAGCAGATACTTTACCTTCTTCCAAAACAACTGCCGATGATTTTAAGATCTGGCGTAAAGGCTGGGGGTATGCAAGAAGAATCACCCCTTCTGGTTATTGTGGTTCTCCTTCTGAATATAATATTAACATAGCAACTCAACTAAAAAACTCTATTGTCACTTCTGTAGTAGAATTACTAAAAAATAAATAGCAATAAAATTAGAGGCTATATTCTTTTTTGAATAATAGCCCCTAATTTTAATATTTAAGTTTCACTTTGCTAAAGCTATCATCATCATGAATTTCATTACTGGAATGCTTCAATTTTAAATTAGCAACAATTATTATACTTATAATTACCAGCAAAAACCATGAACTTATCTTTTGTAAATGAACCATATTCCATGTTTCCCTTTGGTTTGGGTATTTCCAAGCTCCTAAAAATGTTGATATATTTTCTGCTATCCATATAAAAAATCCAATTAAGAAAAAAGAGAGAACAAGATGCATCTTAAAACATTTTTTATAGACTTTAAATTCTACATTTGACTTTAAAAAAATGACAAATAGACTTAGTACAATAAACCATCTTAAATCCAGTATATAGTGATGTGAAAAAAAGTTAGTATATATTACAGCTGCTAAAGGATAAGTAATATAATTGCTTGGCCAATTTATAAATTTTAGATCAAATCGTCTCCATGCTTGGCAAATATAACTTGCTACACTAGAATACATAAAACCACTGTATAGAGGAACTCCCCCAAACTTAGTTATAGCATACTCCGGATAAGCCCAAGAGCCCATATGTACCTTATATAATTCAAGCGCTAAACCTATAATATGAAATAGTGATATTACTTTTAATTCTTCTATAGTTTCTAATTTAAAATGAACCATCATCACTTGAACAATTACACAGGCTATCAAAATAAAATCATACCTATATAAAAAAGGTATGTTTATCACCTTTGAAATTGCTAATATGAAAAATATTGCAACTGGAAAAACACATGATACTGCTTGTTGTGCTGCAAAGTAAATTAGATATTTTAGATATTTCAAATCTTTTCCTTCTTTCAATATTTTTTAAAACATAAACAATTATTAATTTTATATTGCTATTATATTAATTTATCCTGTTGAAATCAACATAAATCCATTTTCCCTCTATTTAATATTATTCTTTTCATTTAGTTTACGGTAAAGAGTCATACGTGGAATACCTAAAGCCTTGCACGTCTCTTTCCTGTTATAATTAAATTTTTTCAAAGTATCATATATAATTTTCATTTCTATTTCTTTTAATGTATCCTTTAAAGTTGAATTCTTAGAACAATCTAGTTGATAATTTTTCATTTGTTGTGTTTGTACATTTTGTAATATATATTCTGGAATATCCTCAATTTTAATGATAGTATCCTCTGAATTTATAATAATACTTTCAATAATATTTTTTAGTTCTCTTACATTTCCTGGCCAAGAATAGGATTTAAGAATCTTCATAATTTCATCTGGAATTATTTTATATGTTCCTAGCTTTTGATATAACTTAGTTGCAAAATGCTCCCCAAGCAACTGAATATCCTCTACTCTTTCTCTAAGACTAGGAACTTTTAGATTTAATACATTTAGTCTATAAAATAAGTCCAATCTAAATTTTCCCTGCTTTACTTTATCCTCTAATAAAGCATTAGTTGCAGCAATTACTCTTACATCTATAATAGTCTTTTTATTACTTCCCATTTTTTCTAATTCTTTTTCCTGTAAAACCCTTAACAGCTTTGTTTGCATGTTTAGTGGAAGTTCTCCAATTTCATCGAGAAAAATGGTGCCTCCATTAGCTAACTCAAATTTACCCTTTTTACCGGATTTTTGAGCACCTGTAAAAGCTCCTTCTTCATATCCAAAAAGTTCGGATTCTATAAGCGTTTCCGGTATAGCTGCACAATTTACTGGTATAAAAGGTCCTTCTTTTCGTAGACTAGCGTTATGAATGGAGTGGGCAAATAACTCTTTTCCAACTCCACTTTCTCCAGTAATTAAAACTGTAAAATCCACAGCACTATATTTAATAGCTTTTTTCTTGCAACTCAATCCCGCTGAAGAACTTGTTAAAATATCATTGAAAGTATATTTTGAATTATATACTTCTGATACTTTGCTATCTTTATATAAGGATAATCTTTTAGTAAAGTCATCTTCTACTAAAAGATTATATAGAAAACTCACATCATCAATAGATATAATTCCTAATCCTCCAATTATCTTATTATGATAAAAAAGAGGAATCCTATCTACAATACATTCTCTACCATCCTTGAATTTGTGTTTTTGTCCTATCTCTGCTTGTCCAGTTTTTAATACAAGAGGTAGTCTAACTGTAGGATCAATTTCTGATAAATATTTTCCTTCTACATCTTCATGTTTAAGGTTAAGAAGCTTTAAAAATGCTTTATTCATAACTATTACTTTGCAATCTTTATCTACAATGTTAATGGGTATAGGCAATTGATCAAAAATAAGCGAAGTTATGTAAGTAAATAAACTAGAAATTTCTTCTTCCTTAAGGCTGGTATTGTTATTTTCAAGCATAGCGTCACCTCATTACATTATCTTATATCCATAAATTTCAAATTTCTATTGTCTATAAGTATATCATTGAGCTGTGTTTATTTCAAATCTATAAACATAGTTCTAGGCATCGGATAAAAGTTTTTAGCTGCTAATGAAATTTTTTATTATAAATAAAATTAAGTAACAGAATGTTGCTTAATAACATTTTGTTACTCATTGTAACTATGCTAGTAGGCTTAGTTTAGAAGGGAATTTTTTATGTAGCTGTAACAAAATGTTACTGGAGCATATTAGTATATAACAATCTTATATTGAAAATCTTAAGTTCTTCATAGTAAAGCTCTGGCATGTTACTTGCTAATATAATAAACTATCAATCCAGAGCTTAGCAGCCATTAACTCACTTCTTCTAGAAGTTGGAGTTCTATAGCTGGTATTCAATGGGGAAATTATTTTAATGGGGGGATAAAAAATGGCAATTATACAAAAAGTTGAAGATGCGGTAAAAAATATTAAAGATGGGTCAACTGTCATGATTGGCGGATTCTTAGGGGTAGGTGCACCACTGAGAATAATTGACGAGCTAGTAAAAAATGCTGTGAAAGACTTAACTGTCATAAGCGTAGTAGGTGCTAACCCTGGTGGAAACTTTGATATTGGAAGACTTACGACAAACAGACAGATTAAAAAATTTATTGGAGCACATATAGGAACAGACCCTTGTCTTGTGCAACAATATATAAACAATGAAGTTCAGGTAGAATTTAATCCAATGGGAACCTGGATTGAAAGAATACGAGCTGCTGGAGCTGGCTTAGGCGGAGTGTTAACCCCTACAGGCTTAGGTACTGAAATGGAAGATGGACGCGAAAAAGTTATAGTAGATGGAAAGGAATTTTTGTTATATCCTCCATTAAAAGCGGATATAGCCATTATAAAAGCTCACAAAGCAGATAAATTTGGTAATCTTCAATATAGAGGAACAGCTTTAAATTCAAATCCTGTAATGGCCACTGCTGCAGATTTAGTTATAGCAGAAGTTGATGAAATAGTAGAAACCGGTGAACTCTCTTATAACGAAATAGGTACACCTGGAATTTTCGTTGACATTATTATTCAAGGTCATAGCTTAGAAGAAAGAGAGAAGACCTTTGAAGATTTATGGGTAAAAAGCAAAAAACTAAGATAATGGGGGTATAAATATGAATGAAAGAGAAATTATAGCTCAAAGAATCGCAAAAGAGTTTAAAGATGGAATGGTTGTAAATTTAGGCTTCGGAATTCCTACAGCATCAGCTAATTATATACCTGAAGGGGTTAACGTAATTTTACAAACCGAAAACGGTGGTTTATTATTTGGCCCTAAGCCTAAACTTGGAGAATCTGATCCTGATTTAGGTAATGCAGGTGGTGAACCTATAACTATGCTTGCTGGTGCATCTGCCTTCGACTTATCCTTATCTTTCGCTATTATAAGAGGTGGACATGTGGATGCTACTGTATTAGGAGCTCTTGAAGTAGATCAACAAGGAAATATAGCTAACTGGAAGATACCTGGTAAGTTCGTTCCGGGTATGGGTGGTGGAATGGATTTATTAGTTGGCGCTAGAAAGGTAATTGTAGCAATGACCCATACTGATAAAGAAGGTAACCCTAAGATTCTCAAAAAATGCACTCTTCCTCTTTCCGCTGCTGGTGTTGTAAATCTAATAATAACTGAAAAAGCAGTTATTGAAGTTTCAAAAGATGGACTAATGCTAAAAGAAGTTGCTCCTGGAGTAAGCGTAGAAGATGTAGTAAAAAGCACAGAAGCTGAATTAATTATTCCTGAAAAAATTGGCCTTATGTAGTATAATATATAGAGTTACTTATCCAAAAGTTAACTTTCTAGTTAGTTTATCTATATATAGTAAAAAGTAATCCAATACCTCTAATTTTTTAAAAGCCTTTACTAATATTCCATTAGCAAAGGCTTTTACCCTTATTTAACCTCATCAAGATTTACATAACAATCTTCTGCCTTAACTTCTCCTTTTAACATACCTTTTTCTTGTAACCATTTTATATTATTTTCCCAAACCTTCTTATCCTGGTATAAGAAAGGCTCATCCTTTGATTCCATCTTAGGAAGAAGCACATTCATGCTTTGTTTTTCCACTGCTTCTATAAGCGGGAAGTTGTCCTTTTGTTGATTATTTAATAATATACTTAAGGATTTATCTGGATTATTCTTAGTAAACTCATAGCCTTTTTTAGCAGCTTTCATAAACTTCTTTAAAGTTTCAGGCTTGTCTTTTAAGGTCTTATCGCTTGTAACAAAAACTTCTTCATAATAGTTAGGTACTCCATATTTAGCTGGGTCAAAATAGTTTACTGGGTGTCCTTCATGCTCAAGTACAGGAACTTCGTGGTTTATAAGTCCCCCTGTAGTAGCATCAACTTTTTTTGTTGTCATGGAAGAAAGTAATTCGAAACCTACATCTATTGATTTTATTGAATTTGGATCTCCTCCATCTGCTTTTATCATACTTTTAACATATTCTATGTTTAGAGGATTTCCTGAAAATCCAATAGTCTTTCCTGACAAATCCTTTGGTGAATTTATATTTTTTTCTTTTAAAGATATAACTACATTTAGCGGTGTATGTACTATTGCTCCAATAGATTTTACTGGAACCTTTTCATTAGCTCTTGCCATTACTATGTCTGGTTGATAATAAATACCTATAGTTGCTTTGTTTGCAGCTGTTAATGTTAGAGGATCTGTTGCATTAGATGGATATTTAATATTCACCTTTAATCCTTCTTCTTTAAAGTAGCCGTTTTCAATAGCTGCATATATAAAGCTATGTATTGCATTTGGATACCAATCCAGTACTAAATCTACCTCTTCTAGCTTTTCTGGGCTGCTGCTAGCAGCTTGTTTACTTCCGCATCCAGCCAACATGAAAGTTACAAATGTAAATACTAATAATAGTGATAAATACTTTAACTTTTTCATTATTCATTCCTCCATTTTATTATTTTATTTTCTAATATACTAATTATGGCAACAAGAATCATTGTAACAAATGATAAAATTACAATTGGTGCAAAAACTGCAGCTCC
This sequence comes from Clostridium sp. OS1-26, assembly GCF_030915445.1. Taxonomy (GTDB): domain Bacteria; phylum Bacillota; class Clostridia; order Clostridiales; family Clostridiaceae; genus Clostridium_AM. The sequence continues at coordinate 2,865,315 of NZ_CP133264.1, read as the reverse complement.
ATCTAATTGAGTCATCATTCTTTTGCTGAAATACCCAAGCCCTGACTGGGCTCCAAGCCACTCACTGATAGCAGCACCTATCATACTAAGGGACACTGTTATTTTTAAAGCAGAAAAGAAATAAGGCATCGCTGAAGGAAGCTTCAGTTTAATAAATATATCCATTTTGCTTGCTCCATAGGTCATTAAAAGCTCCTCCATCTCCCTTTTTGTAGAGCGAAGACCGTCGTATACATTTATAGTTATAGGAAAAAAGGTCATAAGTACAGTTGCCAATACCTTACTCCAAATACTATATCCAAACCATAGTACAAATATTGGAGCTAAAGTAGTAATAGGTATAGTTTGCGTTACTACTACAATAGGATATATTGCCTTTTCTATATTTTCATTTAAATTCATTGCTACAGCCAAAGCTACTCCTAAAGCTATTGATATAATAAGTCCTATAAAAGTAACTAACAATGTAGCAGGAAGATGTATCAAGAAAAGTTCTTTCCTTAGTATCCAAATCTTTTCTAAAATCTTACTAGGTGATGGAAGTATGTACATGGCATCTATATATCTTGCAAGCCCCTCCCAAATTATAAAAAATATAATACCTACAATTATTGATGATTTATACTTCTTCATAGCTCAATCCTCTGCTTTAATTCATTTACAAGCTCTTCTTTTATGCTCAATATTTCGGGTCTGCTTAACATATGCCTGTCCCTTGGATAACCAACAGGTACTATTACTTCCTTTAGTTTGGTAATAGGCTTTTCGGAAACAACAAATATCTTATTAGATAAAAATAATGCTTCCTCAACATCATGAGTTATAAATAGTATGGTCTTATTAAACTTTGACCACTGACTTAAAAGCCACTCCTGCATAGAAATCTTTGTTATAGCGTCTAATGCACTAAAAGGCTCATCCAAAAGCATAACCTCTGCTCCGGTAAGCAGTGTTCTAATAAAAGAAACTCTCTGCTTCATACCTCCTGACAAGTCCTTTGGATACTTATCTTTATAGCTGTCCAATCCAAAAACTTCTAAAAACTCCTCAGCCTTCTTTTTTGCATCCTTTTGCTTTTTGCCACCTACTTCTAATGGCAGACAAGCATTTTCTAAAATAGTTCTCCATGGTATCAGTAAGTCACTTTGAGGCATATATCCTATAGGGCTATCGATATCCTTAACATTGTTGTCATTAATATAAATATCCCCGCCAGAGCTTTGCTCAAGTCTTGAAATCAATCTAAATATAGTGCTCTTACCACATCCGCTTGGACCAATTATACTTATGAATTCTCCCTTATTTATATTAAAACTTAGATTATCTATAAGAAGCTTTGAATCATTCTTATATTTAAAATTAACATTAAAAAACTTTAACATTAAGAGTTACATCTCCTTATTGTAAGACATGTCCCAAAACATGTATTCATATTTACTGGTATTTATAAATATCTCCTTTAGCTTTTCCTTATCCTTTGTTGAAAAGTTTTCTGAAAGCTCATCTACTAAATCTATGATCCATTGAGTACCTTCCTTATACTCTTCTGAAATATAGCCTCTAATCCATTCTCCGTAAAATTCATGTTCTGTTGCCCCAGGATTTTTACTTAATACTTTACCAATTTCTTGATAACTCCACATACACGCTAGTAGAGAAACTGAGAGCTCTGCTAAGCCACCCATCTGAGATACTGCAAGCATATAATGAGTGTATGAAATATTTGAAAGTGAAGCTTTTGTATTTTCAATCTCCTCTTGAGTAATCCCAAGTCTTTTCATGTAGGAGCGGTGGATACTCATCTCTCCATTTAATATTCCATTTACCATAGTTGAAAAACCCTGCATTATATCTTCTCTATCTGCCTTTACTACACCTAACGCATAAACCTTTGCATAATCTAAAAGGTATATGTAATCTTGAATCATATAAAACTTAAACTTATCTACTTCTAAAGTTCCGTCACCAATACCCTTTACGAAGGGATGAGTATAATAGGATTCCCAAATTTCTTTAACACTTTCGTATAAACTTTCCGAAAACTTCATCTTTACGCCTCCCCAATTCTTTAATTTTTGAAAATAAAAAAAGCACAAACCAGTTAGAGGTTTGTACCTATATCTTTAAAACTATAAAGGTATTTTTCAAATACATAAAACCTCTTCCTACGCTGGTATTATCCAGATCAGGTTATAGGGTCAAAGAATTTCATTCTTAATCTCAGCTGGTAACACCAGCCCCCCTGGGATAAATGATCTTAATTTATTAAGTTTTCCTACAAAGTCATCTTACTACACTACGTTGACAACGTCAATAGTAGCATCTAAAATCATTCTACTTTACAATTCTTAATTGCACCTTCAAAGAGTGCGGATTTTTCCTTATAACTACAATGCTATAGGAATAGTTGTTAACTATATACTCCATAACGTCACCGTATTTTTTTTCAAGCACATACAAACATACTCCATTTTTATTTGCGAAGCTATACAGATTATCTGATTTTTTTATATACAGATTATCCCACTCTTTGACTTGAAAATTTTTATTTGGTACATCAAATATTATTCCTCTTGATTTTAATATTGTTACTAGTGAATTAAATACTAAATCAACATTTTTGTCCTCTTCCTTTAGCTTTTCCTTTTCATTTATTAAATTATTAAAATCACTTTGTTCACTTTTAAGTTTTAACTTCAGTTTTTCTTTTCTGCTGTCTAAATTATTTATCTTTCTATTTTTGAAATCATTATATGTTCTTATAAGCTTGGACAACAAGCCATCTTTTTCACTCATGTTTTTCTCCTTGCCTTAATGGTTAAATTAAGTATAAAATAACACTATAGGAGGTGCTAAATATGGATAAAATTTACTTAAATATAATAAAATGCTTAAAAACACTAAAAAGGTTACTATTATCTCTCATAAAATATTGCGGTACCTTTTTCCAGAGAAAAGAAACTATTGACAATATGTATACCTCAATAATAGAAAACAAAACAATAGAAATCAAAAGTCTGGAAAAAGAATTAAGTAATGTACACAGCAAAAATATTAAGTTGAAAAGAGAAATTGAAGTTATAAAAAATTCTTTAAATAAAAAGAATATGATTATATCCAATCTTCAAGATTTAATAACAAAAAGGGTAGACTAAAGATATTTAACAATTATAGTCTTGTGTTCTGTCCTTGCAATTTTTATTTTTATACATTAATCTGTCTGCTCTAGCCATTAATTCGCTAATGCTCATTGGATCTTCCGGATCAAAATATGCAGCTCCTACACTCATGGAAATATTAAAAGGATAATCACTTTTATCATTATACTCTTTCTGATTGTTTAAAAGCCTATTTATAAATCTTTCTGCATCCTCCTCACTTACATCCATAGATAAAATTGCAAATTCATCTCCGCCGATTCTTGCAACAACATCATTTTCCTTAAAAGTATCTCTCAAAATATTAGATACTCCAACTAACGCGCAATCTCCATGATTATGAGACAGTGTGTCATTTATACATTTCATATCATCTACATCAATAAAGAATAGTAACATTCCTTTTTTATTACGCTTTGCAAAATTAACTTTATGTTCAACCAAACTTAAGAAACCTCTTCTATTATATAAGGTTGTAAGTTCATCTGTAATTGATTGAATTCTTAATTTTTCTCTAAGATGCACCTGTTCTGTAATATCTCTAATTGATAGAAGATAGGCTTCTTTTCCTTCCCAATCCGTATCTGAAATACACATCTCTCCAATGACTTGATTACCCTCTTCATAATTTATTGTAACTTCTTTTACGCCATTTTTAATCTCCTCAAAATCCAATATGCTAATTATTAATTCCTCATAGTTTTTGCCAAGCAATTTCTTAGCCGCTGGATTAAGATATAGTATTTCCTTATCATCATTAATTACGAGCAATGCGTCTGTGTTACTTTCTAAAATTGCCCTATAATTTCTTTCAAGTCTTCCTATAGTTCCAAAGGCCTTTTTTAATTCCTTATTTGTATCTTCCAACTCTTTGGTTTTTTGTACAGCATTATCAAAAGTAGAGAGAAGAAGATCTATTATCTGTATTCTTTCTGAATTAATAAAATGCTTTTCTCCTGCAAAAAATACCTCAATTCCAATTTCACTGATTCTGTTTTTTCTTAATTCAATATTGATGAGCATATGCTGAATACGTGAAACAAGAAAATGTTCATTATATGGCTTTGTTATGAAATTGTCTGCTTTTACCTTAAGTCCTTTTATAACATCAATAGGATCTGATAATGATGTAAGCAGTATAACTGGGATATGCTTTAACTGATCATCTTCTTTAATTTTTTGACATAACTCATATCCGTCCATCTTTGGCATAAGTATATCTGTTATAACCAAAGCCGGTATAGACTCGCTAATACACTCTAAAGCTTGTAGCCCATCATTCACTATTTTTACTTTATAGTCTTTTTTTTCTAAAATAAATTTAAGTTGTTCCGCTTGTGTTAAGCTATCCTCTACAACTAAAATCTCTATTTCTTTGTTCATATTTGACATTAGCCTCCTTAATTTACACTAACAAAAGTTACAACCTTCCAAACAGCTCTGCTATTTTTTCTGGGGGAAGAATATATGTAGCAGCATCAAGCTTCACCGCTTCTCCAGGCATACCATAAACTATGGAAGTTTCTTTATCCTGTGCCACAGTAATTGCTCCTATATCCTTTAACAACTTTAATTCTTCTGCTCCATCTTTTCCCATACCTGTTAGAAGAATTCCTATAGAGTTTTTACCATAGTGACGTGCAATAGATCTAAATAAACAAGACACTGCTGGTCTCAATCCATTTTCCTTTTCAGAATCGCTTAAAAATATTTTTCCGTTTCCTCTAACCTCCATATGGAATCCATCTGGTGCAAAGTAAATATGTCCTGGCAGTATCTTTTCTCCATGAACTGCTATATGTATAGGATATTCTGTAACTCCTGAAAGCCAATCAACAAGTCCTTGTATAAAACCAGGTGTTATATGTTGTACCACAAGTATAGGTATCTTAATGTTTGAAGGAAGTTTAGAAAATATGCTTTGAAGAACAGGAGGTCCTCCTGTAGATACACCAATAGCCGCTATTTTTATACTTGATAAGCCATTTTTACTCTTACAATTCTCTAAAGAACCTGTTTTTCTGTTTTTATATATATTTTTACGTTTTATCACCTTTATCTCTGACATCAGCTTTATCATATGAACAATATTTTGTGCTTCCTTATCAAACTCACTTCCTGTTACTGCTGCAGGTTTTTCGATTACTGAAACTGCTCCTGCTTCCATTGCTTGAAAGGTTCTATCTATGTCTTTAGAGTTAAACAGTGCAGTTATTATCACAATAGGTACAGGAGTTGTTTCCATTATTTTTCTCGTTGCTTCAAAGCCATTCATCTTAGGCATGTCTATATCCATAGTTATAATATCCGGTTTATTTTTTTCCATAAACCTTAATGCCTCTTCTCCATTAGAAGCAACTCCTATTACCTCAATATCTTTATCTAAACCCAGTATGTCTTTCATTATCTCCCTTATAGTAGGAGAATCATCAACAACAAGTACTTTAATCATTTTCTACACTCCATTATTTATATAAGTCTTTTTATAATTTCTAACAGGTTACCCTGCTGAAAGTCATTCTTAACAATATATGCGCTTGCCCCAACATCGATGCCTCTCTCCTTATCCTCTCTAGATTCTAAGGATGTTACAAGAATAACTGGCATTTCAGAAATTTCACTATCCTCTCTAATCTTTTTAGTTAACTGGAATCCATCCATTACAGGCATTTCAACATCCGTAACTACAAGATCAAATTGTTCAGATTTCAATAAACTCCATCCTTGAGAACCATCAACAGCAGTTGTCACTAAATATCCATTGTTCTCTAAAATATTTTTTAAGAGTGTCCTTGAGGTTATTGAATCCTCCACTACAAGAATAGACTTTTTCAGAGCTTCATCTTTTGAACTTGTATCAGTAAAACTGGAAGATCTATTCCCATATTTAAGAGAAGATTTTATCAAATCCTGAGCATCTAGTATTGGAACGACCTCCCCAGAACCTAAGATAGTTGCCCCTGAAATATTCTTAACTCTCTTTAATTGTTTATTAAATCTTTTCACCAATACTTCCTGTTCCATTACTATTTCATCAACGCTAAAGGCTACTTTTCTTTCCATATGGCCTACAACTAAAATTGAAATAGAATTATTTGAAGCTTCCTCTACTGACCTACTCTTAAGCCCCAGTACATCTTCTAATTTAAAGATAGGAATAATGCAGTTATCAACTAGTATTGTAGCTGAATTTTCTATTACTTCTATTTCTTTTTTCGCAATTCTCATGACCTTTTCAACTTTTCCTGTTGGTATTACAAAAGAAGTTTTAGCCGCTTTTATAATTATTCCTCGATTTGAAGAAATAGTTATAGGCAGTATTATAGTAAAGGTAGTCCCCTTTTGCTTTTGGGTTTTTACAGTCACAGTGCCTTCAAGCTTTTGTACTTTTTCATATACAATAGCAAGTCCTAAGCCTCTTCCAGAAATATCTGTAATTATATCACTAGTAGAGATTCCTGATTTAAAAATAAGCATCGCAGCCTTTTCATCCTCAATATTCTTAAGTTCTTTTTCTGCCAAAAGCGTTTCTTTAGCAGTCTTTTCCTTAACTTTATCAATATCAATTCCTGCTCCATCGTCGGAAATTTCAACTTTTACCCTGTCACTGCTCATTGGGGTAATATTTAGGCTTATTGTTCCTTTTGAAGGCTTTCCTAATTTTTTTCTCTCCTCTAACTTCTCTATTCCATGATCTATACAATTTCTTATTATATGAATCAGAGGATCCTTGATCTCCTCAAGTATGCGCCTGTCAACCTCTATCTCTGTCCCGCTTTTTATAAACTCAATCTCTTTATTAGTTTGCCTACATAAATCCCTTACCATCTTAGGAAAGATTTCTATTATTGATGAAAAAGGAAGAAGCATTATATCTTTTACATCTTCTATAAAAGTATCTATCATGCCTTCTATGGTTTTAGCGTCATTTTCCGCTAGCTTCATCAAAGCTCCAATATTATTTTCCAATACTTCAATACAGCTATCATTCTTTTCTTTTTTCCATAGTTGAAATAATGTATTTATTTCTTTAATTTCTCTAGCCCTCTGTGCAGCTGAAAGCTTTGCATAAAGCATTTCCTCTCCCTGAACCAGCAGAGTATCTAGTTTGTTTTTGAAATTCTTATGACATCATCATTTTGTGTTTTTTTATCTTCTATTCTATCAATTACTTTTTTAGGTTCAGAAATCTCAACATCTTTTATTTTTATTTCTTGGGAAATACTTTTTATATCTATATTATTGCTTATATCTTTGTTTTTAAATTCCTTAAACCCTCTATTTTCAAAGTTTCCTGACTCAACTTTAGAGAGATCTTCAATAATTTTTGAAATATCTTTAATCTTATCTTCAGGCATAGCCAAAATATCTTCTACAGTGTCTAATGCTGAGTTAAATATATCAAACATCTGCAAATTTAAAATTAACTTTCCTTTTTTTACACTTGAAAATATGCCTTCAAGTGTATGGCAGATAGTTTCAATTTCTTTAATATTTACTGCTCTAGCTGCCCCCTTTAGGCTGTGAAACTCTCTATATATAGTTTCAATAGCCGTTTTATTTTCTTCCGTAGGTTTATTTTCTAACTCAAGCAGCAACAAAGAGATAGTTTTTACATGCTCATAGGCCTCTATTTTAAAGGTAGATCGAAGCTTCTTTAAAAATTCAGCATCATTTGTATTCATTCCTATCCTCTCTTTCTCTAAACTTTATACTTTTCCGTCAACTGCTTAAGTCTATATCCCATTTCTTGAAGACCGCGAGTTGCTTCTTCTAACTGCTTCATACTATCAACATTTTGAATACTGGCTTGGTTTATACCTTCCATAGCAATTGCTACTTGATCCATACCAACTAACTGCTGCTGACTGGAAGCTTCTATTTGAATAGCAGCTTGAGCAGATAAATTTATATTTTCCATAAGCTTGTGTATAGCATTGCCCGCTTCATTCGCTTGACCCATTCCCATGTCTACTAATTTTATTCCTTTTTCTGTTGTCATTACCGCTGTATTCGTAGCTTTTTGTATATCCTTTAATATGCTTCTTACTTGCTTTGTACCTTGCTTTGACTGCTCTGCTAAATTTTTAATTTCCTGAGCTACTATTGAAAACCCTTTACCCATCTCCCCTGCTTTAGCTGCTTCTATTGAAGCATTTACTGCAAGAATATTTGATTGTTCTGATATGTTGTCAACACTTTCTATAAGTTCGCTTATGTTTTGAGTTTGTTCACTTAGGGCTATTATGCTATCTGCAATCTCCTGCATCTGATTGTTAATAATTCTCATTCCTTCTAAAGTATCTTCCGTTGCTTTACTTCCTGATTGCGATATTTCAAGAGATTGTTTTGCGCTGCTTGAAACATTTTTAGTTTTCTCACTTGATAAATATACAGTTTGTTTAACTTCCTCAACGGTTGCTGTAGTTTCGCTAACAGCTGATGAGGTTTCTGCAGCTCCTGAAGTTACTTGAGTAAGTGAAACTGTGATCTCACTTACAGAGGATGAAAGTACATTTACAACATTGATAATTTCCTTTGTCTGCTCTCTAAGGGCATGAAACATATCATTAGTAGAATCCATTAAAATTCCTATTTCATCTGAACGCTTTCTTTTAGGAAGCTCTACTGTCAAGTCACCATTAGCTATCTGCTCTGCAGCCTTTGACATTTTTATCATGGGTACTGCAATGTGTGATGATAGAATAATAGAAAAAACTATTACAACAATTAATGTAATTGCTAATATAATTAACGTTAGATTCTGTAATTTATCTACTAATTGAAATGCTTCATCGTAATTTATTTCAACTAGTATACCCCATTTCAAATTGTCCACATTTAATGGTGCATATGCAACAATAGAGTTTATATTATGGTAATCTATATATGTACTAATATTTGTATTGCCTTTCAGTACGTCTTTCGTTCCTGCCGTTCTTATTTCTTTCAATAGAATTGTACTCTTAGCCACCTTTATCTTTTCATCTTTCTCATCACTTAAAAATCTAGTGTTGTTCCTTACCTTATAGTCTTGTCCAATTAAAATTATTTCTCCACTTTGTCCAAGGTTTAATGATTCCCACTTATTATTATTAGAAACAATTTCGTCTATTTTACTTGTACCTAGCTTAAAAATAAGAATACCAACTTTTTCATCTCCTTTAAAAATTGGCGCTGCTATAAATGCAGTTGGCTTATTATTTGAAGGAGCATAAAGTTCATAATCTGTGATAGTGGCAAAATTTTTATCGTTACTATTTTTAGCTGCTTCAAAAGCCTTTGCAGCATTTGTATTCTTGTAAGGCCCAGATATTAAATTTGTGCCATAATCACTTTCTTTAAGTGTAGAATACAGCACAGTACCAGTTTTTGCATCTGCAAGAAGTACATCTCCATTCTCTAATTTACTAATAAAATTAGCAAATGTAGCATTATATTTTTGATATACACCATTATATGTGCTGCTTCCAAGATCTGTTGTATGGCTAAACTCCATCATGGCCTCTATGGTCATTGGCTCTTGTGCCATGTATGAAACTCTATTTAAACCAGATTTCAAGTAGTCTTCTATCTCTCTTTTCTTTGAATCTCTTACAAAAGCCAATTGAGACTGAGCATCTTTCTCTAAGGATTTTTTTGAGCTAGCATAACTTATACCACCTATAGCTATAGATGGTATAATAGAAAGTATTAAAAAATATATAGTTAGCTTTCCTCTTAAACCCTTAAACCACCTTAATTTTTCCATGTCTATATATCACTCCTTAAACCACTTCTTCATTAACAATGATTTTTTCGTCCATCATTATATTTTTAATATCTAGAACAATACTTTTCCCCTTCGTCAATCCCTTAATATGGCTATTTTTAAAATTTATTGATGGTAAAGCATTTTTCTGTATTTCTGATGTGCAAATTTTATCACAGCCTAAAATAGCATCTGCTGCTATACCAATCTCTATATCATTTAATTTTACCACAATAGCCTTCCTTACATTTTCTGCATCAATAGGTTCTGACGAAAATCCTAAGAAGTTTCTAATATCTACTACAGATATTATTTTTCCTCTAAAATTTATGATACCTATTATAAAAGCTGGAGTACAGGGAAGCATAGTAACCTTTCTCACAGAATGTACTTCACTTACATATAAAACTTCAATTGCATACTTTTCGCTGGATTTATTATTATTTAGTAAAAACTCAATAATTTCTATGCTTTCGCTCATCTTTTCACTATCATATCTATTCATACAAGTTCTCCCTGAAACTCTATATTACTGATAATTTGTTTTAACATTCCCGCTGTCATATCCTCAGAATGGGGCACTATATCTTCTTCACTTAACTTATTAAGAAGCATGCCTGCATTTTCAAAGCTTTTATATGCCTCCTTATGTTTACCCTGTTTTAACTTTAAATTACCTAAATTAAAGTAGGCCATAATAAAATCTGAATCTAAATAAACTGATTTCTTTAAAGATATAATTGCTTCATCAATATTTCCCTGCTCTTGTTGAATACTTGCAAGAAGGTAATAATAATAGGGATTTATTTTATCTGATGAAATAGCTTTTTCGCACCATTTAAGAGCCTCTTCAAAATTGCCTTCATTTGCAGAAGAGCGGCATAACAATTCGAAATCTTCTGTAATAACTGTTTCTTTCCCAAGTAATTTATTTGAATTTCTTTCTTCCTCAATAAAAAAATCTTTTATTTTGTTTTTATTATAAATATACTTATGTACAAAATTTGTTTTAATTTCCTTTACTCTTGAAAAACTCTTTAGCCAGCTGTGATTATCCTGAATTTTAACTGAATTATCTTGCGCTATATCTTTGTTAAATAGAAACATATTATTAATGTTAACAGATTTAAAATCAGTATCATTGACAAACATACTTTCAGTAGGAGCTACAACTAACCACCCTTCGTTTGCAATAATGTTATAAAACCGGTTTATTATTTGGCTAATTTGAGGTCTGCTGAAATACATAAGAACATTTCTACAAAATATAATATCAACATTGTTTATAATTTTGCCATCTACTATGTAGTTCGGGTCCGCTAAGTTCAGACTGTGAAACTTTACCAATTCCATTATGCTGTCTTTGAGCTTGTACCGTATATCTTCAACCTTGTCAAAATACTTATTTTTTAAATTTGAATCCACCCCTCTGAAGGACCACTCTCCATATATACCTTCCCTAGCCTTACCAAGAGATCTATAGTTTATGTCCGTAGCAATTATGTCTATATTCCAATTTTCATAATCTGGAATAAGCTCTTTAACTAATATGGCTATTGAATATGCTTCCTCACCAGAAGAACATCCTGCACTCCAAATCTTTAAGCTCTTGCTAGAGTTCTTTCTACTATTAATTATGTCTGGTAATATTTTTTGCTTCATTATTTCAAATAAACTTTTATCCCTAAAAAAATAAGTTTCTCCAATAGTTAGACAGGAAGCTAAAATTTTAATATCCTCTTCAGATATTCTATTTTCAAGTATCAAATCAATATACTTCTCTAAGTCAATGTCCTTTTGCTTTGCAGCACAAGATATACCTCTCATTAAATCCTTAAATCTTTCTTTAGAAAAATATAATCCAAATTTTTTTTCAATAAAATTACTTATATTTTCGATTACAGTATTTGGAATATTATCATTCATTTTATACCTCATATTTAATTTTTAAAATTTAGGATGTCTGCTTAACGCATAGAAATATTATACCAAAATTTATGAAAATATGTTATCTACGTATATTTAATTATATTAGATAACTTTATGAGTACTTAAAATACAAATTACCTAAATATGTTTAGAATAACGTTATTTTTACTCTAAACCTATGAAAATTAACTTTACTAATACCTTACAACTTTGAAACAACTAATAGAGAACTATGAAACACTCCTCCTTTACACTTTGTGTATAGGAAAAGGAGTGTGAAAAACATGAAAAGAAGATTAAGGATTTTATTATTAGGCTTAGTTTTAGTTACTACAATAAGTTTCGGTAAAGCCATTGCTTCTATAAACACTATACAAACTAATAAATCAAACATAAAGGAGACAAAAGGAACTGAAAAGGAAAAGCTAACTACTGAAAGTGATACTTCTAGTACTTCAAAAAATTCTGTAGCTGTTGCTTCTTCTAAAAATCTCTCAACGAAAGGTAATTTCTTAGTAAATCGAAGCAATAGATTAGAGAAAAGCTACATACCCCAATCATTAAAGGTCCCAAATGTAAGATTTATTTCCTATGCTGACCCTAATGTAAAAAAGATGGATGAGACTGCAGCAGCAGCATTAGAAAGTTTATTTACCGCTGCAAGGAAAGATGGAGTAACTCTTCTTGCTGTGTCTGGTTATAGGGATTATTACTATCAACAAAGGCTTTATAATAACAAAGTATCTGCTGCTGGACGCAAAGAAGCAGATAAATATGTTGCACAACCTGGGGCAAGCGAACACCAGACAGGCCTAGCTATGGATGTACTATCAAATGAATATACTTCTTTAGATGCAGGCTTCGACAAAACTCAAGCTTATAAATGGCTTGAAAGCAATTGCTATAAATACGGTTTTATAATTAGGTATCCAAAGAGCAAGGAAAATATTACTGGATATAATTATGAACCTTGGCATTTAAGATATGTAGGTATTTCCGAAGCCACCGAAATATCACAAAAACATATTACGTTGGAAGAATATCTGAATAAAGTGCAATAAAACATTTTTGATACAATGATTTTACAACTTTGAAACAAGTAATATGCAATTTTGATACCTTCAAAGGTTAGTATTATTTTATTAATCGAAGGAGGCTATAAAATGAAAAATAAACTAACGAAAGATAATAAAACAAATAAAGCAAGCCTTTTTAAAAAGCTTGCTTTATTTTTAATATTGGAACTTATATTTACAGCTATTACATTTCCTTTTTATGCTTTCTATGGTCCATTTAAAAAAGTAAGAAATACGATAGTAGGATTATCTATGGCTACAGGAAATCATTCCTATATTGCAAAGGCCTTTTTTAATGATTCTGATATAAAAAAAATAATTCAGGAAAATAATGATGAATTAAATTCAACTCAACCAGACCATGATATTTCAAAGAATGACAAGATTAAATTAAAAAATACTGATAGTTCTATACAAAGATTAGATATAAATACAAGCAAATTTGATGGCATTGCTTTAATAATAAAGGATCCTTTAAAGGTGAAGGTTGGATATTCTTCAAAACTTGGACGTACAGGTGAGACTGTATCCGAAATGGCTAAACATTATAATGCTCTTGCCGCAATAAACGGAGGCGGATTTTTAGATGTGTCTCCAAATGGCCAAACAGGCGGTACAGGTGGAATACCTAGCGGCATTATGATTTCTAAAGGTAATATAATATATCCGAAAGAAAAAGAGAATTATGATATTAAAGAAAGCTGTGTTTTTGGTATAGATAATAAAGGTCATATGTACGTAGGACCAGCTACCACAAAGGATCTTATAAATAAAAATATACAGGAGGCTATATCCTTTTCACCAACGCTTATTGTTGATGGTGAACCTTTTATTTCAGAAAACTCTCTAGGTGGTATGAATCCTAGAACAGCAATAGGGCAAAGAAAGGATGGCAGTATAATATTACTCACCATTGATGGAAGACAAGGTCTAAAACTAGGGGCTACACTAAAGGATGTACAAAATATTATGCTTAAGCTTGATGCTATAAATGCAATGTGCCTTGATGGAGGTGGCTCCACAACTATGTACTATAATAATGAAATAATAAATAATCCTTCAAGCATTACTGGAGAAAGAGCTATACCTAACATAGTATATGTTGAGTCTTAAGGAGAAGGATTATGAGAAATATTATGAAGAAACCTATTATACTATTTTTATTTGTAATAATATCATTTTTAGTACAAACTACAATATTATATTATTTAAATAACTTTTATTTTACAAACGATACACAACTTACCTTTAAAGAAGTAAACTTAAAGTCTGTTGCACCAGCTAACTTAGAAATTAAAATTGAACCTGATGCTAAAAATATTACCTTGTCACCCAGCGGGAAATATTGCTCCTATTATTCAGAAAAAAAGTTAAGTATAATTAATTTAGTTGATGGAAGCAAAAACTCATTAAATTTAGACAAAGATTTAAAAAATTATTATTTCAAATGGCATAACACTGAAGATAAACTGATTATCTCTGAAAAGACAATAGAAAATAATAAATCAGGTATGAAAATATATACCTATAACCCTAAAAATAACTCTAAACAAGAAGCTTTAAACTATAATAACGAAAGTGAAGTTTATAAATTACCAACATCAAATTCAGTTGTATCTGAAATTGAGTTAAATACAATGAATACTATTATGTATCTTAAAGTTTCAAATTTTAAGACTTCAGCTTCTCTTGAAAGACTTGATATATCAAGCGGCATGAACCAACTTGACATTAACACAACCAAAGTAGGAAACTTTTTTGTTGTAAAACAAAAGGATGAGCTAATATATGAAAATCTTGCTGACAACAAGATATATATCACGGATAAATCTAAAAACAGAGAAATAAAAGTTCCTGGCTGTGAAAACCTCAAGCTTCTCTATGTTGATAAAAGTGATACTGCTTTTATTGGAGAATTACAAAATAATATGATTACAAAAATCTTAAAAAAGAATTTTGATGAAACTTCTGTGGAAAATAATTGGGATAGTTTAAACCTTGAAAATCCTATTTCATCAGAGAATTTGCATATATTGAATTCTGGCAAGATGTATGTAATTGATAATTTAAAAGGTACTGCCGAAAATGTTCAAGATAAAACTAAAGTAACTTTTGAAGGTAATTTTATAACTATAAATGACAGCGAAATACTCTCATCCTATGAAGAAAAACTTATTGTAACCCCATTAAAGTAAATCAGAAATATAAAATATATTCTAAAAATAACTAGTAGAAAGGTGAAAAAATGAAGTTTTGGAAGAGGATATTTATCTACTCAATGACATTGTTTTTAATAATATTCAACGGTGCTGGAATATTTATCATAGAAAATATTCATAAAAGAAGTCTTGATAGAACTATAAAGGCTGCCATTGATGAGCATAAAGTAATAGAGGGTACGATTTATCTTAATACAGATTCAAAACAAAGTATAGAACCTGTTTCACAAAAACAGCTCAAGGACTGGCTGACTTTAGTTGTGACGGGATACATTAGCAATGATTCTATAGCTCAAGATGGATTAGAGCTATATGATGACCATAATAACTTGCTTTTTTCTAGATTAAATCAAACTATACCTACAACTAGAGATGAAATAAATAATGCAAAGTTAAATGAACGCCTTTTTATTGTTAGGAAAATTAATAAAAAACACTATTTATTTGTTAGTTCTAAATTTGTTTTACAAAGCAATACAATCAAGCTTATACTAACAAAAGACATTGATCCTATTTACGTGGAAAGGCAAAAAAATTATAAACTTTTCTTTATGCTGGACGGGGTAGTCTTTGTTTTACTAGCCTTTGGTATGTACTTAATTGCAAAAGGAACTACAAAGCCTATATCTAAACTAAGTGAAGCCTCTAAAGAAATAGCTTATGGAAATTACTCAAAACGAGTAAAAATCAAAAATAAAAATGATGAGGTAAGTCTTTTAGCCGAAAATTTTAATATAATGGCTCAAGCTACAGAGGACAAAATAGAAGAACTAAAAGATTTAAACAGTGCTAAACAAAGGTTTATTGATAGTTTAACCCATGAGCTTAAAACTCCCCTCACTTCTATAATTGGATATTCAGACTTGCTAATAAAGGGGAATATAAATGAAGATATTAGGTTCACAGCCTTAAATTATATTAATTCTGAATCTAAAAGACTAGAAAAGCTTAATTCTACTCTATTAAAACTTATACTAATTAAGCAAGAGAATTTAAGTGTTGAAAAACTATCTTTAAAGGATTGCGTTGTAAACGCTTATACTAGCCTAAGCTATAAAATAGAAAATAAAAATTTAAAGATTGAATTTGACATAAAAGATACAGAAATATCTGGTGATAAGCAGCTTATTGTTGTTCTTTTTATAAACATCTTAGATAATGCAATAAAAGCTTCCGAAAATGATGGAGTTATTAAAATCAAAGGTAACTTTATGGAAAACTCATTCAAATATCAATTGACCTTTAAAGATTATGGTGTTGGCATACCTAAAGAAGACTTAGATAAAATTAAAGAACCTTTTTATATGGTAGATAAGGCTAGGGATAGAGCTAAAAGCGGAGTTGGTTTAGGACTAGCTATATGTGAGGAAATATGTATTGCACATAACTTAGGGCTATCTATCTATAGTGAGCCGGATAAAGGTACAGAGGTATCTATAAGTTTTTTAAAGGAGAAAAATATATAATGAAAAAATCATTAATAATTCTTTTTTTAATATTCTTAACAGTTGTTCCTTTAACAGGTTATACTAAGGTTTTAAATTACTATGAGGACAAACTTTATTCTGAAAAAACAGTTTTAGGGGAGCAAGTTGTTAGTTCTAAAACATCTAATGTACTTACTAGAGAAAACGCTATAAAAAAGGCACTAGATGTATTCGATAAAGGCTTAAATATTAAAATAGATAGAACACAATTCACAGAAAATATAAGGCTTGTTAGAAATGTTAAAGTTAGTAGTTTACAGTGGCAAATAAACTGGGTTAAAGATTCTGGAAAAATGTTTTATGAATGCATTTTAGACTCATCTACTGGCAATATTGTGCGACTCCAATGGTTTAACAACTCAAACTTAAACCAAGATACAGCAGCTAAACTATCAAATTTAGAAATTACAAATTTACTAACCCCTTTGCTTAAACAATTAGAAATTGATGTTAATGACTATCCAATTACTCCACAATCAAGTAATGATTTAAATAACTATAGGGATATTATATTATACAATAGTAAAAACCATATGAAAGAATACCGTGTAACTATTGACCTAGTCAATAAAATAGTTGTTAGCTTTGAAAAATTAGATAGACAATTACAATAAATTGAACGGGAGAAAAATGATTATGAAAAAAATTTTAGTAGTAGAGGATGATAAAGCAATATGTGATCTAATATCTATAAATCTTGAGATTGTAGGATATAAAGTATATAAGGCTAGTGATGGCTACCTTGCAAAAAAGCTTGTAGAAGAAAAAAGCCTTGACCTTATTCTCCTTGATGTAATGCTTCCAAAGATTGATGGCTTTACTCTAATATCTCAAATTAGAAATAAAAGCATACCCATCATATTTGTTACTGCTAAAGAATCAGTACTGGATAGAGTTAAGGGATTGCGTCTAGGTGCTGATGATTATATAGTGAAACCTTTTGAAATAATAGAACTTATAGCTAGAATAGAAGCTGTGCTAAGAAGATATGATGCATTACCGCAAAATTTTACCTTTAAAAATATAGAAGTATTTGAGGACCAAAGAATAGTAAAGCTAGATGGAGAGTTAGTTGAATTAACTTATAAAGAATTTGACCTTTTAATGCTGTTTTTACAAAATAAAAATATTGCTCTTTCCAGGGATCAAATTCTTGAGAAAGTGTGGGGATTTGACTATGTTGGTGAAACTAGAACTGTGGATATTCACGTTCAAAGACTTAGGGATAAGCTAAATCTCAAAAATGATATAAAGACAGTTTTTAAAGTTGGTTATAGGCTTGAAGGCTAAAATAGAAGTAAATATATATCATTATTTTATCAAAAAAATAAAAAAAGCCTTGTTTTGAGATGCTACTTCGATGACTTTCGGGCTCTTCTATGTGATGGAGTATTCTTTTCAATAGATATAGTTCTTTTTTCAAGAATATCAAGTGATTCACATAGACATTCCTCAATAACATCAGATGTTATTAATGTTGATTTCTTATTCAATTTTTTCACCTTCTTTCATTTAACACTTTTACTATACACCTATTATGTGCATAAATCAATCAAGATTATGTTAAAGTTTTTAACTAAAAGAGCATTTTGAACTAACCCCCAAAAATTAGACAAAACTATCACGCAATTTTTGGACTTGTCCAGCTTTTGTAGACACAAAGTTAAGTAAATTTTATGAATTCAATTCTTCGAATTGGGATGGAGAGAGATATCCTAATGAAGAATGCATTCTCTTAGTATTATAATATAATTCAATATACTTAAAGATTTCTTTTTGAGCTTGCTCAGGTGACTCGTAATGAGCGTCCTGAATAAGCTCTCTCTTTATAGTTCTATAGAAAGATTCCATTACTGCATTGTCATACGGATTTCCTTTTCTACTTTGACTATGAACAGCTCCATACTTCTTCAATAATGCTTGAAATCTTCCTCCTGTGAATTGGGAACCCTGATCTGTATGTACAATTAGGTCGTTTTTAGGATGCTCCTTCCCATATGCCTGCATAAATGCACCCATTACAAGAGTTTCTTTCATTCGATTATCCATAGACCATCCAACAACTTTTCTTGAATATATATCTATAAACACTGCAAGATATAAGTTGCCTTTTTTCGTTGGAATATAAGTAATATCACCAACCCAGATTTTATTTCTGCCATCGGATTGAAAGATTTGGTTTAATAAATTTGGTCTTTCAACAGCATTTACTTTTTGATTATAATGTTTATAGCGATAACGACATCCTTTAGGGAAAAGTTTCATATTTCTCATTAGACGAGACACTCTTTTTCTATTAACATGAATTCCTTTCTGTTCTAGAGCTTTAGCAATTCTTATTGAACCATATCTACCTTTGTTTTCCTCGAAAATTTGTTTTATTTCCTTACTTAACACTTCGTTTTGTATATCCCTTTTTGAAGGTTTATGATTTAAATATTTATAATATCCAGCTCGTGATACATTTAATGCTTTACACGCCTTCTTGATATTGTACTTATCATGGTTTTCTTTCAAGTACTGAAATCTTACTTGTTCTTTCGCTTCAAGAAGGCTTGGTATTTTTTTAATAGTTTTAATTCCTTCTTTAGCTCATTATTTTCTTGTCTCAGCTTCTTTATTTCATACTGACACGAATAGAGCGCAGTTCCATGACCTGGGAATGCACTCTCTCCGTATTCTTCATATTCACTTATCCACCGATATAAGGAATTATAATGAATAGATAATGCTTTTGCTGCATCAGCAACAGACATATCATCTTCTTGTACTAACTTAACAGCTGCAATTTTAAATTGTTTATCATAACTTCTTCTCATAAAGCAGACCACCTTTTCACATTTTTCTCTTATCTTGGTGTCTACTTTATTATACCATTTCCATTTTAGGGACTGGATTCTGTACTGCACAGGACTCAGTCCATTTAGTTTGCTTTTAATACGTTTGTTATTGTAGTAATCTATATAATCTTCCAATTCTCTGATAAACTGGTTTATTGACTCAAAAGTTTGTAAATAAAATAGCCACTCTTTAATAGGCCAAAGAAGTTTTCCATAACTGAGTTATCGAGACAATTCCTCTTACGTGACATACTCTGTTTTATGACTTTTTGCTTTAACAAGTATTGATAGCCACGCATCTGATATTGCCATCCTTGATCCGAATGGAGTATCAAATCTGTACCATCAGGAATCTTTTCAAATGCCTTTTTAAGCATGTCGGTTGTTTGATGGAAAGTTGGTCTTTCAGATAAGTTATAACTAATGATTTCTCCATTAGGACCGGATATATTTACATTTCTTTGTCACGCAAATGCTTATGATAACTGAATTAATTAAAAAAGTGAGCGATAAATATTGTAAAAATGCTATTGTAAATGTAGTAGAGTTAAAGGGTTTTGTTGCATATATTAAAAATATTTTATTTTTATCCTAAAAAATGAACTTTTACCACAGGTTAATACTCTTATATATAGAATCGAGGTGCTAAATGGATATAGAAGTTTTAATCAAAAAGGCAAAACAAGGTGATAAAGAAGCTTTAGTGCAGCTTATAATGGCGCAAAAGAAGGATTTTTATAAACTTGCTTATTTATATATGAAAAATGAAGAAGATGCTTTAGATGCCCTGCAGGACACTATTGTAATCTTGTATGAAAATATACACAAATTAAAAAATCATGATGCTTTTTACAGCTGGAGTAAAACCATTTTAGTAAACTGCTGCAAAAAACTTTTAAGAGAAAATAAAAAAAATGTTCCCTTAGCTTCTGTTAAAGAGGTACCTTATGAGGAAAGTTTTGATAAAAAAAATGAACAGATTATACTACAGAAGCATTTATCAAATCTAAAAGAAAAGTATCAAGAGGTAATTAAACTTCATTATTTCTTAGACTTAGATAATGAAACTATAGCAAAAATACTTAATATACCTGTCGGAACAGTAAAATCTCGTATATTTAATGGTATTAAAAAGCTAAAAGAAAGCTTTAGAGGTGAAGAATAGTGGATAATATTGAAAACTTATTAAGTAAAAATAAACTGGAACTTGATGAACTAGAAGTTCCTGAAGCTTTAGAAAATAAATTAAGAACTGCACTTGATGGTAAGAATAAAAAAATAAGAATTAGTAGAAGTTTTAAAATAAAAGCAGCCGCTATTTTTATTTGTTTAATATTAATAGGATACAATTTTAATACTTTAGGTTTTTATACTGAAAAACTTACAGGCTATGATAAATTAATGGATGCAAACTTAAAAAAGCTAAATGAACTAGGAAAAGGTCAAACTATAGGTAAGAGCTTAACCTTTAAAAATGGTTTAACTTTTACTTTAGATGGAATAATGCTAGATGACAATAAACTTTTAGCCTTTTATACACTAAGAAACCATAAAGGAAATATTGAAAATGCATCAATTGATCCCGCTCTTATAGACTTAAAGGGAAAGTTCAGGGATTATATGTCCGATAGTTCTTATGGAAATATCAATGATACGAGAACAGAAATAAAGTATATTTCTACCTTTGCCCCCCCTTATAGATTTGATAAAGATTTAGTTTTAAATATAGTTTCTAAAAAAAATAATCAAAGTGAAGCTGGCAAAATTTCTTTTACATTAGATAAAAGTAAAGCTATGGGACACAGTACAAAAAAATTCCTGCATAAAAATATCAAAACAGATGACCTAAATCTTCGTTTTGAATATATTTGTGCTTCGCCTACAACTACCTTAATTAAGGGAAAGGTTGAAAATATAATAGAATTAGCTATAGACAGAGTCCGTGGTATTAAATTTTCACCTAGCAGCTTAGATATAAAATTAATTGCTGATGGAAAAGTTATCGAAACCCAACAGGCTGAACTTGCTTCAAACATTGACGGAGTTACCTTTAAGTATAACTTTGAGCCTTTGCCAAATAATTTTAAAAAGCTCCAAATTCAATTTTCAGCCTTAACCTCTGAGCATATTATAAATAAAAATTTTAAGTTAAAAAAAGATAAGCAAAATGAAAGTATTAATATAGAAGGTAAAAATATAGAAATAAGAAAAATATATGAAGCTAATGGAAATACTTATGTTACATTAGCCTCAGAATCAGACGTAATTTTAACAAAAGTAACTATGCTAATGGATGGGAAAATAGTGGAACTTAATAAAACAACTCCAGAGAATACTAATAAAAACTCTAATATAAACACTAGAACCCTAGAATTTATCGGAACAGGTAACAATTTAGAACTAAATGTCCAACGTATGCTTTATAGAAAAAATTATAACGAAGTTGTAGATATAATTTCAAATTAATCTATAGTATAATCTAACTATTATAGTTTTACAGGGGGAAAAATAATATGAAAACAAATATCTATAAAAACTTGCTGGAGGAAATTAATGCTGGGAAAAGAGCAGTTGTGGTTACGATCTTAGATAACAGTCACAATGATATGAGCTCTTCTCAAAACAAAATTCTTTTTACACAAGAAAGTTTACTTGAATATAGCAAAACATCTAATTCTGATGAAATAATCTATGAAAAAGCTAAATATGCCTTAGAAACTGGTAATCTTCAATTTATTAAAATTTCTGAGGAAAAAACATATTTAATTGAACCCTATTTTCCTGAACCTAATCTAATAGTTTTAGGTGGTGGACATATTGCTAAGCCTTTAGTTGAATTCGGTGCTAAAGCAGGATTTTCAGTTACTGTTATTGATGATAGACCCTCCTTTGCAAATAAACAGAGGTTTCCTGATGCTGAAAATGTAATTTGTGAAAGCTTTGAAAAGTGCTTTGATCTCATTAACTTAAATGAATCTTCCTTTGTTGTTATTGTAACTAGAGGTCATAGACATGACATGGACTGTCTTAGACAAACATTGAAGTACAGCACTTCCTATGTTGGAATGATCGGTTCAAAGCGCCGCGTTAGAGGTGTTATGGAACAATTGCTAAGTGAAGGTTATGCTGAAGAAAAACTAAATAAAGTTAATGCCCCTATAGGCCTTGAGATTGGTGCAGTTACACCTGAGGAAATAGCCTTTTCAATTATATCACAGGTTATTCAATATAGAAGACTTGTTGACAGAAGCACAGGCCTTATAAAAACTTCAAAAACCAACTGGCCTGAGTTTGACAGAGATGTATTGACAAAACTCAGCAGAGAAGAAAATACACAAAAGGCAGTGATCACAATTGTTTCTACTAAAGGCTCTGTACCAAGAAAAGAAGGAGCAAAAATGCTTATAGGTTCTCAAGGTGAAATTTTAGGAAGCATCGGAGGCGGCTGCAGCGAAGGTGCGGTAATAAATACTGCTCGTTATATGCTGAGAAACAATATTGCATATCAAACTGAAAACATAGATATGACAGGAGATGTTGCAGAAGAAGCAGGCATGGTATGCGGCGGAATTATGAATGTAGTTATAGAGCGTTTTGATTTTTAAAGCACCATAGGGGTACTAGACCGAAAGTTAGTTTCACTATACAAGCTACAATTATTTAATATTATTGAAAATAAAAACTCATCATATTAACTTAATGATGAGTTTTTATTTATTAGTTTTACTCTGTCTCTGCCCAGTTTGCTGGATAAGTTACATACATAAATCTAGCATAATTTGGAACAGTAAAATGAATTGAGGAATTTTTAGGAATGAAGATTATATCTCCTTTGTTTCCGACAACTTTTCTTCCATCTATATCTATTTCTAATGTTCCGTCTATTATATAATCTACTTCGTCATATTTTAGAGTCCATGCAAAGCTTGTTTCTTCCATCTCCATTATTCCACAACCAAGTCTTGGACTTTCTTCAAGGGTTAAAACATCTTTTAATAAAACTTTGTCTCCTTCTTTTCCTGTATCAAACTTTTCTGGTTTTACAGTACTTGTTTTAATAGACATAATTCCACTAGGGTCTCTATGTTTTTCGAACTCTGGATTAGTTTGTCCTAACTTTTCATTTATAATTTTTCTTATTAGTTCTTCAATTACTTGTGCATTTATATTTTCCATTATTATCTCTCCTTCTTATATAATTTTTAATTTTCTTTGCTATAGTGTTACTTTACCGAAAGTTAGTTTCTCTATAATTAGTTTTATCCTCTTGATAGAGGTATTCGTCATAAGCAAACTCTACCTTCGTCGGAGGAATCATTTGACAATAAGTTTAAGCGTTACTCTCAGCAGCTAAATTGTCTAATTTAGCTGTCTCTGCTTTAGGTGCAATGAGGCAAGCTACTACTATTGCTGTAGCTCCTCCAACTAGCTTACCAACTATCATTGCTGTTATCATGTCTCTGTTAACCCCTGCTGCAAAACCTAGATGGTCTCCAAATACAAAGGCAGCACTTACTGCAAAAGCAACGTTGATGATTTTTCCTCTTTCGTCCATATCTTTCATCATACCAAACATCGGAATATTATTAGCAAGAGTAGCTATCATACCCGCTGCTGCTACTTCTCCCATACCTAGTAATGAACCAAGCTTCATTAATGGTTTTGAAAATACTTTTGTTATAAAGTGAACTAGTGGATATGCTCCTGCAAGAACTATTGTTATGTCTCCAACAATTTTAATTCCTGTGCTAATTGGAGCCATTCCTGGGATAACAACTATTCCAGTGAGTGTTTCAATAATTATTGCTGCAAGCCCAACTGTTATAATAGCGGTAACAAATTTTCCGAAATAGGTAAATCCCTTTATCATTTTTTCTTGTGCAAATTTCAGTCCTAGTGCTATTAATATTGCGAATATAATAATTGGAGTTAGGTTTTTTAATATTACTATTGGCGATAATCCTGCTACCAATCCACCCACAAAACATCCTATTGGGATTGTAATCATTCCAGCTAAAACTCCTTTAGCTAGATATTTCTGATCTTTTTTTTCTATTATTCCAAGAGCTACTGGAATAGTAAATACTATTGTAGGTCCCATCATTCCACCTAATACTAACCCTGCAAAAGGAGCTATACTTTTATCTACTGCAAGTTGCTGTGCCAACTGGTATCCACCCATATCACATGCAAGCAATGTAGTTGCGAACATTGATGGATCTGCACCTAGTGCTGTATATACTGGAACTACTATCGGTTTTAAAACATTAGCTAAAACTGGTGAAAGTGATATAATTCCGACCATGGCAAGGGTTAAGGATCCCATAGCCATAACTCCTTCTTCAAACTTTTCACCGTATCCAAATTTATTTCCCAGAATCTTATCTATTACACCTATTACCATGAATATTACCATGATATATATTATAATTTCATTTATACTCATATGGTCTATCCTCTTTTCATATTAAATTTTTTACAATATCTATATTAGGCATTTTTAACTTATTATTTTCTTTCATATGCCTTAGGAGATGGAATTATAGTTTAATCTTGTAGTTCTAGTGAATCAACAATACCAACGATAGTTGCATCTACTGGTACTTTTCTATCCCCTAAAGTTACTCTAGCAGAACTTCCGGATGCAATTAGCACTTGATCGCTAATTCCTGCTCCAACACTATCTACTGCAACTATCATTTTATCAGTTTTTTCCCCTTTATAGTCTAATACCCTAACTACTAAAAACTTAAACCCACTAAGATTTTCATCTTTCCTTGTAGCCCATAAGTTGCCTATCACTTCTCCAACTATCATTATTCTATCCTTCCTTCTCCTATATTTCTTATTCTTTGTTTATTTTAAGTCTATTAACTCTGGCAAAGTCCATAGCTAACGGAGTAATTATAGATTTTTTAGAAACTAGCACTTCTTTAATTCCCTGATTAAAGATAGTTCTTAATTCAACTTCAGACACTAGTTTTTTCTTGGTTAAATCTATATAAGTTTCTTTATTCTCTTTAACCTCTGCTGTCTCAATATTATTCTTTACTGAAGTTTTGCAGGTAGGTTTCTCTAAACAAATGGGGTTATTATTAAGAGAGTCTATTAGTTCTTTTAGTCCAACGAACTCTATACCATAAGACATTAATTTATCTTCATATTCCTTAAACATATTAAAGAATAATCTATTAGAGGTTCCTTCAAACTTCTTATACTCTATATCCTTTTCCATTAAATATAGCTTATTTCCATTAAATATAGCTTGGATGGCTACTTTTTCTTTAATTGAACCTTCTATACCATGAGCTAAATTTGCAAGCTCACCATTTTTTACATTTTGGAGAATTATACCTTCATAGGAACTTAAATCTCCCATATTATCTATGCAGTCTACTACATAATTGTTTTTTTCTAGTGATAAAGTTAACTCACTGCATAAAGTTTCTTTAGGTTCTAATATTAAAACTCTTTTTTTAGCAGTCATGTTTTTATCCATTAACATAGTTTTTAGTTTATTTATAACTTCTTTTGTTATAAGTTCAACTAATTGTTCATTATTCATACTACCTTCCCCTTTTACTTACGCAATTAACTTTTGCAGCAATTAATTGCTATTCCTACTGGAGTAACTAAAAATGGATTAGCGGGTTTAATTGTCTCTATACCTGTTTCTTTTTTTATTATTTGTTCAATGTTTTTCAGGCAACAAGTTCCTCCAACTAAGTAAATTTTATCTATATCAAACTCTTTTATATGAGATTTTATAATAGATGCAATCTTTTGCACTACAGGAGTTACCATAGGAAAAACTTCATTATAATATTTAGGATCTTTTTTACGCTTCTCTCCCTCTTCAAAAGATATTCCATATGCACCTGCAACTACAAGAGAGAGCTGAGTTCCTCCTGTGGCTTCATCCGCAGTATATACAACTTCACCATCTTTAATTATAGAAAGGCCTGTGGTTCCTCCACCTACATCTACTACAACACCATTTTCAATTTCAAGCACTGCATTTGCTGCAGTAGGTTCATCCAAAACTGCTACTACTTCCATGCCGGCTCCCTCTACTACATAGTTATGAGTCTTTACATCCCTTTCATCTGTACCAGGTGGAATAGCTATAGCTGCTTTAGTAAGCTCAACTCCTATTTTTCTTTCAATATTTGCTTTAAGTTTTCTAACAATATTTGTAGCTCCTATATAATCAACTACCAGTCCATCCCTTACAACTTGAGCAAACTCCATTTCGCAGGCTATTGGTTTTTTATCTTTATCTAAAACAACAACTACGATATAAGCAGTACCAAGGTCTACACCTACAAATAAATCTGAGTCTCTATTAACTTTTACAGGATTATTTATAGTTTTTTCCACCGCTAGTATAAGCTCATCTACTTTATTGAAATTTTTCATAGTCTTGTCCTTTCTATTTAATTATAGTAGCCTTCATTCCTTTAACAAATCCACAGGCATTTGCTTCATCATAATCTAAATGCACTACTGTCTCAAACTTGTCGCTGACCCTTACCGCTACATTAGTAAAAATTACTCCTCTTTCTCCAATAACTTTTACACTAACCTCTTCATTGTTTGAAACTCCATATTTTTTAGCATCTTCGGGAGTTATATGTATATGTCTTTTAGCAACTATTACTCCCTTATCAAGCTTTATGGCTGCATTTTGAGTAGCTATAATTACGGAACCACTATTTTCAATATCTCCGGACATCTTAACTGGTGCTTTTATGCCTATTGATACAGCATCAGTTTTAGATAGTTCTATTTGAGTTTCTTCTCTTTCCGGTCCTAAAACTGAAATGTTTTGTATAGTTCCCTTAGGTCCTATAATCATAACCTTTTCATCACATAGATATTGTCCTGGTTGGGATAGTTCTCTTTTTTTAGTTAACTTATATTCCTTTCCAAATAACATCTCAACAGACTCTTTTGAAAGATGAACATGACGGCCTGAAGCTTCAACTAATATACCTTCGTCTTCACTTTGTAATCTTTTTACTACTTCATTTACTATATAATTAAGACTTTCTTCCATTGTATTCACTAACTTTCACCTCTTACTTGTACTTACCAGCCATATACTTACACATCATTATATAAAAACAACTACTTAATCTATTCAATGCCAAGGCTATATCTTCTCTAGTTGACTCATTTTCTTCATTTTTAAAAGCTTGATATGCAGAAATTTCTACTTCTCTACTTACAGCTCTTAAAGCATTAAGCCAAATAACTATTGGTCCCATATCAATACTTGGATAAAATATATGCTCTGTATTTAGATGCTTTTTAGGGTTATGTGAGTAGGCTCTTAATTCATCACTGCTTAATCCAATTAAAATATCTAAATTAAATTCTTTTTCTAGGACTTCTGCTTCTAGTATCTTTCTTACATAACCTAGCACTTCTTCAAGTTCCTTTAATACCTTAATTTCATTGATATTTTTACACTGAACTTGAACTTCTAATATTTTACTTTGAAGACTATCTATTTTACCTCTAAATATAATCCTTTTATGGTCTTTAGCTACTAACTTATTATCTTTAAGCTGTGTCATATGTTCCGGCTTCTTTTCAAAAACTCCACCATTCACATGTACATATTTAGGTATAAAGGCCTTAATCTCGCTTTGAATATTCTGATTATTTACTTCCTTAGATTTTTCATTTTTGTAAACTAACTTAATGTTTTTATCTTGTAAATATTGCCTTGCTGACGGAGTAACAATTACCCCTTTTTCTACTTCATACTCAGTTACATTTGTATTTCTAAGTTTATCTCTTAATGTGCTTTCCGTTAAAACACTCACACTCTCACATCCTTTAAAGATGTATTTGATATAATTGAACTTGTAGTGCAAGATAAGAACATTAAATTACACTACAAGTCTTTAACAATTCTAAGTTTTTTATTGATTATAAATTAGATTTAGGAAGTATAACTTCAACTTCACCGTGTGGTCTTGGAATAACATGTACAGATATTAATTCTCCAACTCTTTCAGCAGCAGCAGCTCCTGCATCTGTAGCAGCTTTAACAGCACCAACATCTCCTCTTACCATTACAGTAACTAATCCGCCACCAACTTGCTCCTTTCCTATTAATGTTACGTTTGCAGCTTTAACCATTGCGTCTGCTGCTTCAATTGCTCCTACTAATCCTTTAGTTTCGATCATTCCTAATGCGTTCATGTTTGCCATTTTATTATCCTCCTCAAATTTACACTATAATTATTTTTTTATATTTGTTTTATTTATTAATTAATGCTAATTTTTCAACTACTTTGCTAATGATAAGCTCTAGATATTCTTCAGGAATTTGAGCTGTAGGTTGTACAACTTCACTTCCCTTTAGTTCTTCAAGCTCTTTAACACCATAAGCTACTCTTTTTATATTTAATAAATTCATAGGTCCTATATTATCTGAAGTTGAACTTCCTCCTACTGCACCACAGCCTAATGTAAGTGCTGGAACAAGATTAGTTGAAGCACCAATTCCGCCTAAGGCTCCTGGTGTATTAACTAACAATCTTGAAACTGGAATTCTAAGTCCAAACTCTCTAACTATATTTTCATCTTCGCTATGAATTACTAATGTATGACCTTTTCCTTCATTCATCAATATTTCTGTGCAAAGCTTAATTCCATCCTCTACACTCTCTACAGTATAGAATGCCAATATTGGAGTGAGCTTTTCTCTAGAATATGGGTTGTTTTTGCCAACTGTAGTTTGCTCTGATATTAAAACTCTAGCTCCCTTTGGAACATTTAATTTAGCCATTGAAGCTAATGCTTCAACACTTTTACCAACTATTTGTGGATTCATTGTTCCATTAGCTCTTAAAATAAAGTTTCCTAACTTTTGTGATTCTTCTTCATTTAGGAAATATGCTCCTTGTTTTTTAAGTTCATTTATAACAATTTCTTTCATTGAGCTTTCAACTACTATTGATTGCTCTGAAGCACAAATCACTCCATTATCAAAGGTTTTACTATCTAAAATTCTCTTAACTGCTAGGGAAACATTAGCAGACTTGTCTATAAATGCAGGTCCATTTCCTGGCCCTACTCCTATAGCTGGAGTTCCTGAGCTGTAAGCAGCTTTAACCATAGCTTCTCCACCAGTTGCAAGAATTAATGCTGTATCTCTATGTTTCATTAATATATTAGTAGCCTCTAGAGATGGTATAGTTATACATCCTATTAGTCCCTCTGGCGCTCCTGCATTAACCGCTGCTTCTTTTAATATATTAGCAGTTTCGATGATACAGTTTTTTGCATTTGGGTGAGGTGAAACTACTATTCCATTTCCTGATTTTAGGGAGATTAAAGTTTTATATATAGTAGTTGATGTTGGGTTAGTTGAAGGAATTAATGCTGCAACCACTCCTACAGGGACAGCCACTTCAAAGTATTTACCAACCTTTTCTTCCCTAACTATTCCTATAGTTTTCATATCCTTTATTTTTTCATAGACCACTTTACTAGCGAAAGTGTTCTTAACTATTTTGTCTTCCCATTTCCCAAAACCTGTTTCTTCAAAAGCCATCTTAGCAAGTCTACTTGCTTCCTTCTCAGCAGCTGCAGCAACAGCCTTAACAATTGCATCAACTTTCTCTTGTGAAAAAGTTTTATATATTTCTTGGGCTTTTTTAGCACTCATAATAAGGTTTCTAGTTTCTTGTATTGACATTAAATCTTTATCTAAACTTGTCACTTATCTTGCCTCCTATTGTTCTTAAGTATTTCTTCAATAAGTTGCTCTTTCTTAGAAAACTTAATTTGTTTTTTAGTTAAAGGTATATTTTGAAGTCCTCTTGCTATAGTTCTAAGTTCTGTTACCTTCATACCTTCAAGCTCTTCACGTGTTGTATAGATTTTAGCATTCTCTTTAATCTTTTCATCCGTTACTTCTTCACTATTTTTTTCTTCTTCAAATTCTTCTTTTATTACTTCATCATTACTATTTAGTAATTCTGTTTTATCTTTAAATTCTTCACTTAAGTCTATTTCAGTTAAGTTTACCTCAGTTTCATTCACACTATCTTCTATTTCAGTTAAGCCTACCTCAGTTTCATTTACCTCATCTTCTTTAACTAGGTCAGAGCTTTTTACATCTTGAAGTATGTCCCGTACTTCGTCATAAGCTCTAGCTATGACATGAGTACTACGAAGTACTCCTAATTTTTCTACTGCTATAGCAGCAGCTTCGACTGATGCCTTAACAGAAGCCACTTCACCAGTAATTATTATGGTGACAATACCGCCTTTAACAAATTCACAGCTTACCAGTTCAACATTTGCAGCTTTTGCGGCTACATCAAGAGCTTCAACAGCTCCGATAAAACCATAAGTTTCAATTAATCCTAGTGTGGATTGTTTCATATATATTACCTAGTATTAATAATCAGTAGGGTTTTCTGCTACAAACTTAACTGCTGCTGCAAAGGCATCACATGCTGCTTTACATGCTGATTGGCTTCCTGTTAATAATCCTCCACCAAAGTTTGTTTCTGATGGTGGTCCAAAGAAAGCTTTAAGTTCAACAGCTGCGGCCTTCATTGCTGCATCTAATCCATATATAGCTTCCATTGGTGGTGCTATTAAGTATGCTAAAGCTTCTCCTTCTTCAATTCCAGCTGTTTTAGAAAGGTATGATCCTGTTCTTGATATACACTGCGCATAATAAGCTATACTATCGTCATCATTTGCACTATAGAAAGTAGCAACTCCACTTTCTATAAAATCTACTGCTGCATTTAATCCACTTCTAACTTCTGCTGGACTTGGACCTGCAATTATTCCAATAACTTCTCCAGCAAGTTTGGTGTTTGCATTTGCTGCTCCACCATATAAGGATCTTCCATACACTACTTCAACATCTGCCGCCTTTGTAGCCTCATCTAAAGCCGTGTATGTTACATCATCACAGTCTGCAGTAATGATACCTATACTTTTGTGTTCTGACTTTAACTCTAATTGCTTTACCATATCAGCATTAACATTAGGAATTATTTTAACGCTTAATACCGTTGGACGAAGTTGATCGTTTTTCATTTGATTATTCCTCCTAAATTATAGTTTTAAATCTAATCCACTTGCTTTTTTCTCAAGCATTAATTTAATGATATCTGCAATATACGCACCTGCTTCAACAGAAGGTGTACCACCCTTATGAATGTTTGATACAACAGTTCTTCTTGATTCAGGCATTCCAACTGTTCCTTTGTATGTTATATAAGCACTCATACTTTCTGCTGTAACAAGACCTGGTCTTTCTCCTATCAATACACAGGTTACATCAGAACCTAGTTCCTCAGAAATAACATCCATAGCTCCAACTCTTCCAAATTTTACGTAGAATGGTGTTCCAGCTGTTATTCCATATCCTTCTAGACCTTGCATTAAAGCTGGTATAATATCTTTAACATTAGCTTCTATAGCTTTTGAACTTAATCCATCTGATACATATACTTGAACTTGTGGATTTCTCTTAAAGGAGCTTAATTTAGCTAATTCTTCCTTAGATATTTGTCTTCCAAGGTCTGGTCTTGTGATAAACTCATCTTTAGATGTACAATTAGTTTGAACTGTTACTAAGTTCATTTCTTTTAATATATCTTCATTAACATCTGTAAAAACTGAATCTTGGGCTGATGCATGGTCTGCTCTAAATCTAAGCATTGTCTCAGTTTTGTATCTTGCTCCAGTTCTACCAATACCAATTCTTGCTGGAGTATGTTTTTTCATTTTTAAATATCCTTCTCTGTCAGTTGGATCATCAACTAAAAGAGTAGTTTTTATATCAATCTCAGTTATATCTGGAATCATTCCATTTGTATCAACTGTAGTATTTTTTTCTATATTATTTTCTGAAGCAGTAGTTACTTCTTGTTTTGTTGTCATTTCTACTAAAACTTGTTCTACTAGTTTCTTTAAATCATTTTCTGAAAACATTCTTCTACCCCCTCTTATTTCTTAAGAAATACAGATCCATCGCCTGCTTTTCCTGTTAGTCTTCCATTTTCCATGAAGCCCCACTTCTCAAGCCATGCTTCAAATTCAGCTATTGGTCTTTTACCTAGAAGTTCTCTTAATGCAGCAGTTTCGTGGAAACCTGTGCATTGATAGTTAAGCATTATGTCATCACCATGAGGAATTCCCATAAAATAAGTACATCCTGCAGTACCAAGTAGTATTGCTAAGTTTTCTATATCATTTTGATCTGCCTTCATATGATTTGTATAACAAGCATCACAGCCCATTGGAAGTCCTGTTAATTTACCCATGAAGTGATCTTCAAGGCCTGCTCTAATAACCTGTTTGTTATCATATAAATACTCTGGTCCTATAAATCCAACAACAGTATTTACTATAAATGGTTGATACTTCTTAGCAAAACCATAGCATCTTGCTTCCATAGTAACCTGGTCAGCACCATGATGTGCATCTGAAGATAACTCTGATCCTTGTCCTGTTTCAAAGTACATAACATTTGGACCTGCTGCTGTACCTTGAGTTAATGCAAGCTGTCTTGCTTCTTCAATTAAATCTCCAGTGATTCCGAAAGCTGCATTTCCTTTTTCAGAACCTGCTATACTTTGGAATATTAAGTCTGTAGGTGCACCTTGTTTTATTGCTTCCATTTGTGTAGTTACATGAGCAAGCACACAATTTTGAGTTGGTATTTCATATTTTTGTTTTATTTCTTCAAATTTCTTTAAAACTTTTGATACACTTCCTACAGTGTCATCAACTGGATTTAATCCTATAACAGCATCACCTATACCATAAGTTAAACCTTCTAATAATGACGCTAAAATTCCATCTACATCATCTGTTGGGTGATTTGGTTGCAATCTTGCAGATAACCTTCCTACTTCTCCAATAGTTGTGTTAGCATGAGCTGTAACTTTAATTTTGCTAGCTCCATAAACTAAGTCTAGATTAGACATTAATTTAGCAACTCCAGCGATAACTTCACTTGTTAATCCTCTGCTTATTCTTCTTATATCTGCGCCTGTAGTTTTTTCATTTAAGATCCACTCTCTAAGTTCGGAGATTGTCCAGTTTTTTATTTCACCATAGATTTTTTCATTAACAGCATCCTGAATTATTCTTGTAACTTCATCCATTTCATATGGAACTACTGGATTGTTTCTTAAATCTGCAACAGTTAAATTACTTAATACAACTTTAGCAGCAACCCTTTCTTGAGCATTTTCAGCTCCAATTCCAGCTAAATTATCCCCTGATTTTTCTTCATTAGCCTTTGCTAATACTTCTTTAACATCTTTAAATTGATATACTTTGCCAAATAATTTTGTTTTTAGTATCACGCTATTCACTCCTTTATTAAAATTAAGAATTAAAGACTAGTGTTTTTATTACTACTGGAACAACTTTTCCATTAACTAATGGTTTTCCAATATCAATGTAATCACCATTTTCAACCTTTATACTGTCGATACAGACTACAATGCTGCTCTTATTTAACTGACGATATATGGTTTGTCCTAAAACTTTCGCTATATCGTTTTCAACAATAATAAAAATTGGGTATCCCTTTTTTAAGAGTTCAGTCATTCCATTTATTAAAGCTCTTGCGAGCATTTGAATATCCTCAAAGCTTGGACTTTTAAAGGCTTTTATTGCCACAGCTACTTGCTGACTTTCATTCTCCAAGTTAAACCACTTAAGTTTTTCTCTTATACTTTTTTCTATTGAATCAAATCCCCCAGCTTCATCTTCAGCTGTCAGCTTTAATATAGGTAAATTTTTTATTGGGAATACATCATCTGTATAGGTTATAGTACTGCCGCTTATATCCGTAGTATGAGAACCAGCTCCAACTACTGTGGCTCTAATAGTTTCTATAGCAGATTTAACCTTTAATTTTTTAACCAAATCTGATTTAGCTATTTCTTCTCCTAAAATTACCCCTATATCTCCATATTTGAATGGATCTAAGTAATCTTCATTGTATACATAGTCAGCTACTCCACCAGAAAAAGTAATGTATTCTATGTTATATCCATCTTTAATGCCTTTATTGGTTAATAGCTCTTCATATATTGGAGTTCTTGCTTTTACTGAAACAGATTCTTCTAGAATTTTGGTCATTGCTCCAGCAACTTTCCTTATTTTATCTATATCAGCAGTATCACCAACTTCAATTTTGACTCCTATACTTTCTGCTAATTTTTTTATTTTAGGATATATATAGTAAATTTTCTTAGTATCTTTATCAATCTTTATAAGCCTTCCACCTATATCTAAACATCCCGTATCTACAAGCTCCCCATTTTTGAATAATGCTAGATTAGATGTTCCACCACCTATATCAATATTTACAACATACGCATTTTTTTCATCAGAAACTTTATCTGCTCCTGCTCCTCTACCTGCAATGATAGATTCAAGATCAGGCCCTGCTGTTGCTACAACAAAATCCCCTGCAAAACCACTAAGATTTTGCAATACCTCGTTTGCATTTTCTTTTCTGGCAGTTTCTCCAGTTATAATAACTGCTCCTGTTTTTACGTCCTTTGGAGTAACACCAGCCCTTTTGTATTCTATTTCTATAATCTCTCTAACTTTATTTCCATCAATTTTGGTTTGTGTGGTAAGAGGGGTAAAATGAATACTACTCCTATAAATAAGCTCTTTATCTACAATCTTAATTCTAGGTATAGTAAAACTGCTTGCTGTATTTTCAATTGTTATGTTACTAAATACTAATTGCGTAGTTGATGTTCCAATATCTATTCCTACACTCAATATTTTTTCTCGCATTTTCTCACCTCTTTTCATATGTCAAATATAAAAGCCCAGAATATGTATTTTTAAATAGCTATTCATAACTACTTAAAAATACATACTCTGGGCTCCATTGCCACTTCTAAGCACAACTTTGTACTTATTATTAAATTTTAAAATCAAATACTACTTTTGTACCTTGACTATTTGAATATATATTTAAATTACCGTCTAATTTATCCTTAACTAAACTTCTTACTATCATCAATCCTAAACTGTTTGTTGAAACCTTATCAGTATCAAATCCAACTCCATTATCAATAATTGATATAGTAGAATAGCTATTTCCCTGTTCTATATTTATGGTAATTTCTCCTTCCTTTCTATCTTTAAAAGCATGTTTAATAGAGTTTTGAAGGAGTTCATTTACTACCAGTGCTGTTGATGTAGCTTTATCTGAGCTTACTGTGAAATCATCACCAGTAATATTAATTTTCAAATTGACATCATCGTTTTTTTCAAAGCTTACTATACTGGATTTTATTTTATTAATTACTTCTTTTATATTAACCTCATCAATTCCTTGCTTTGCTAGAATCTCATGAGTTGCTGCAATGCTAAGTACTCTATTGATACTTTCATTCATTGCATTTAGAAATTCTTCATTTTTAATTCTTCTAGATTGAAGTCTCAAAAGACTCGCAATGGTTTGAAGATTATTCTTAACCCTATGATGAATTTCTTTTATAACTACAGATTTTAATATCAATTCCTTTTCCTTTTGCTTCATATCAGTAATATCTCTAATTAGTACAACCAAATTTAAAGCTTTATTGCTTTGAACTATATATTTTACTTGTAGGCACATTTCTCCCACCTCAAGTTCATATACATCAATGCAATTATTTAAAAGAATATCCTTAAAATAAATTTTATCTAAGGATAAATTAGAAAAGTTCATACCTATTATATCTTCTTTATATCCAAGTTTACTATAAAGTAAGTCTGCTCCTGGATTTTTAAATTTTAATATTCCACTTTCATCAAATATTAATATAGCTTCATTAATATAGTAGGTTATATCACTTTCCTTGTAATATTTCTTTTCAATTTGAGTAGTTAGCTCTTCATTTGCTTCTGCTAATATTTCCATCTTTCTATCATTGTTTAAATTTTCAGTTACATCTTTTTCTATTATAAGTATACCTATAGTTTTATTATCACTATTTCTTATAGGTTCAACACTTTGCTTTACTTTAATATGCTCTTGAGTTATTCCCTTTATATCTCTTCCAGGTATTCCAATATCAATTGCTCTGATAACTGCAGGTTCATTTTCTCTTATGGCTAGTTTTCCAACTACTTTTTGCTTGTACAAGGATGCTTTATTTGTAGGCTTTGCCTCAGCTACCACAATAGCCGCATCCTTATGAGTAGTTGGGCAGTCTATAAAAACATCACCACCAGCAGAATCTGCAATTAATTGAATAGTCCTAGCTATATTCTCAATAATTTCGATATCTTTATCATTTAAACATGTGTGCTTTAAGCACAACTCTCTTATTTCACTCATATTATTACCTACATTGTCTTATTATTTGTAAAATTAAATTCCATCTTTGCTCATGATTATTATTCCCGCTATATCTTTCATGGTTACTCTTTTCTTCATACTCAAGTTTCTAATCATTGAAAAAGCCTCTTCTTCTGATATTCCATGTTGAGTCATTAATATACCTTTAGCTTTTTCAATTACTTTTCTTGCTTCAAGTTTTTTTTCTATACTTATCATGTTATTTTTCATTTCTTTTAGTTCATTTGATTTAGCCATAGCTACTTCTATCGCAGGTATAAGTGATTTATTATCTAATGGTTTTACTAAATATCCAATTACTCCTGCATCCTTTGCTTTCTCAACAAAGTTTGTATCACTATAAGCGCTTAGAAGAATAATACCATCTGCTAGTCCTTCTTGAATGATTATTTTTGAAGCATTTATTCCATCTAATAGTGGCATTTTTATATCCATGATTACGATATTAGGTAAATGTTTCTTACATACTTCAATAGCATCAAAACCATCTGAAGCTTCTCCTACAACAACGTAGCCAGCTTCTTCTAACATTTCTCTAATGTCCATCCTTGTAATAGGTTCATCATCGGCTATTACAATTTTTTTACTCATGTTTACACCCCTCTTTGGAAATAATAATCAAATCAGAACAATATTTATTAACTATTATTCCAATGTAAATAACTTTTTATGTTTTCTATTCCTAGATTTTCAATAACACTTACTTTAAATATCTCTTCCGCACCTGCTTCTATTAAATATTCCTCTGAAGTTTTAATATCTTTATCTTCAACACATAAATCCATCTTAGTTATTATTCCAATAACAGGTTTTGAAAAAATGCTTCCAAAGCCAGGCGGAAAAATACTTAATTCTTTATTACATGGCTGTATAAGACCAATAATATCTGCATCTACAGCTTCTGTAATCAATGCATTATAGTAAATTCTATTTTCAATATACTCTCCTGGAGTATCTATAACTAGATTACTATATTCCATTGCTTGAGTTTTTTTATATTCTACTTTTTCATTATTTAGTGCTTGAGTTAAACTTGTTTTTCCACTGCCAACTTGTCCAATTAGCATTATCTTCTTCAACGGTATTCCTCCTATGATTTAGTTATCTTGGCTGTAGTAAAGTCTAGCACTGTACTGAGCATATTTAAAACCTCTGTTAATGCAACTTCAACGCTAGAAACGTCACCTACAATTACAAGAGATCCACTAAATCTGTCTACAAAGCCTATTTTTACGTCAGCTACCTTAGTTGCTACATCAGATGCTATTATAGCAGCCTCACTAGGCGTTATAGTTAAAATTCCTATAGCCTCAGTATACTCATCTGATAATCCTAACTTTTTATATACAGCCTTATTCGGATGAGCAATTAAATGAGCTAATGTTACTTGTTTTCCCGGAACATATTCTTGAATTACTCTTTGTTTTTCTTCCAATTTTAACACTCCAATACGAAATAAAAAGCTCTTAAAAAAACACATATAGTGTGATTTATAAGAGCTCCATTACTCAATTTATATTGCTCGCCGTTGAACAACATTTATAACTTATACATTTATGTCCTAATTATATAAATAAAAAGGAAAATTGTCAATACTTTATTTATTCTGTAAAAAAACTACTTACCACTATAAGTTTTTCTAAATAACTGAATTAAATCTTCCTTACATACCTCTCTAGGATTAGTTGAGGTACATCCATCTTTAAGCGCTATATCACAAATATCGCCTAAGTTTTTTTCAAATTCAGTTTCATTAATATTTAAATCTTTAATTTTATCTACAATTCCAACGCTTTTAATTAAGCTTTTAACTCCACTGATCAATGCCTTAACGCCATCACTAACGTTATTTGAAGTAGTTAGTCCCAAAAACTTAGATATTTCTGCATACTTAACAGCAGCGTTAGTATATTCCCTTTTTGAACTAAACTTTATATTCGCATTATATTCTATTACATGTGGTAATACTATTGCATTTGCTTTTCCATGAGAAATATGGAACCTTCCACCTAGTATGTGTGCCATACTGTGATTTATTCCAAGAGAAGCATTAGTAAAAGCAAGTCCAGCTATACATGAAGCATTATGCATTTTTTCCCTTGCTTCCATGTCACTACCATCTTTATAAGCTCTTTGCAAATATTTAAATACAAGTTTAATGCTCTTTTCAGCTAATGCATCAGTATAGTCTGTAGCATTTTTAGAAACATACGCTTCAATACCATGAGTCAATACATCTATTCCAGTATCTGCAGTAATCGGTTTCGGAACAGACTTTACAAGCTCTGCATCTAAAATTGCTATATCCGGTATCATTTCTTCTTCAACTAATGGATACTTCATATTAAGCTTTTTGTCTGTAATAACAGAAAATGAGGTAACCTCAGACCCTGTTCCACTGGTGGTTGGTATTGCAATAAATATTGTTTTTTTAGCTTCATTTCCCTTATCTAAGCCTTTTTTAATTAAAGTTCTAAAATGAATTATAGCTTTAGCAGCATCTATCGCTGAACCTCCGCCCATCGTAATTAGTACATCTGGATTATATTTATCCATAGCTTTAATTCCTTTAGCAACTACTTCAATAGGTGGATCTGGAACTATTTCAGAAAAAATTTCATAATTAATATCTGAAGCCTCTAAATGCTCAGTTACCTTATTAATAAATCCTGAGGTCACCATAAATGGATCTGTTACAACAAATGCTTTTTTACAGTTTATTTCTCTTAACTTTTTAAGTTCTCCTGTCCCAAAATAGACTTTGGGTCCTACATTAAAAGTACTCATTTAATCACTTCCTATTCTGAAATTCTTATTTTTGATAGTTAAAAAAAAATATAAAAAGCCCCTTAAGAAAATCTTAAGGAGCTTCATTACTCACATAAACATGCACATCTTTGTGC
The DNA here is from genome assembly GCF_030915445.1 of Clostridium sp. OS1-26. Lineage (GTDB taxonomy): Bacteria > Bacillota > Clostridia > Clostridiales > Clostridiaceae > Clostridium_AM. The sequence continues at coordinate 2,825,575 of NZ_CP133264.1, read as the reverse complement.
ACAACTCTATATTAAATTATATGTTTATTTATCTAATATATTATTACGTAAACTATCCTTTGTCAATACACTTATATATCCTATAGTGAAATCAATCAGAAAGTTAACTTATACAAATGGCTATGTTTCCAGAGCTGAAGCTTGGAAACATGGCCCGGGGATAAGTTAACTTTCGGTGGTGGAACCCTATGCTTACTTTATTTCATTATTTGAGTTGATAACTCAAATCCCTTTCTATAGTAAGCTTCCATTACATCCTTTGGAACCATGCTTCCACCTGTAGCCCAAGCAATATGTGAAGCATTTTTCATTTTGTCTTTTAGGTTGTTATTTTCTATATACTTTTGTCCAGCTTCAGTTTTAAATAAATCAATTGGTCCAGGTATACCAGCTAAAGCAGAAGGCTCTAGATAGATATTTTCTGATTCTATTAGTGTACTTAAAAGCACATATAATTTTTCGTCTTTTGCTGTATAAGACCCGCTCATTAGCTCTTGTAGTGTCTTTCCTACAAAGCCTGAAGCTCTTCCAACAGCAAGTCCATCTGCTGCCGTAATATTGTCTATTCCAAAGTCTTGAACGCACACCTTATCATGCATGTCTGTCATCAAGCCTATAACCATACATGGAGAATGTGTTGGTTCTGCGAAGAAGCAGTGTACATTATTCTTAAATATTAATTTTAAACCAAAGGCTACTCCACCAGGTCCACCTCCAACTCCGCATGGAAGATAAGCAAATAGTGGATGCTCTTCATCTACAACTACATTCATTTCCTCTAATTGATTTTTTAATCTATAGGCTGCAACTGCATATCCTAAAAATAAGTTAGTTGAATTTTCATCATCAACAAAATACATGTTTGGATCTGCATCTGCTTGTTTTCTACCTTCTTCTACTGCTTTACTGTAATCTGACTCATACTCAACTACTGTGACTCCCTTACTTCTAAGAAGATCCTTTTTCCATTGTTTTGCATCAGCTGACATATGAACAAAAACTTTAAAGCCTAGTTGGGCACTCATTATACCAATGCTAAGACCTAGATTTCCAGTTGATCCAACTGCGATAGAATACTTAGAAAAGAATTCTCTAAATTTATCACTATCTAAAATTGAATAATCATCTTCTAAAGTTAACATGCCCTTTTCAATAGCTAAATCTTCTGCATGCTTTAAAACTTCATAAATACCGCCTCTTGCTTTAATTGATCCTGAAATAGCAAGATGACTATCGCATTTTAGTAACAGTTGTCCTAAAATTTCTTGATTAAACATTTCCTCTATTTTTCTTTGCATATTAGGAATCTTAGCAATAGGAGATTCTATAATTCCATTTGTTTTTTGTGTCTCTGGAAAAACCTTAGCTATATATGGCGCAAATCTTTTTAGTCTTTCTTCTGCATCTTTTACATCTGCTTCTGATAAAGGAATCTTTTTTATAGCATCTTCAAACTTTCCATACTTAGGGTTAGTCCAAAACACTTCTTCTGTGCAAATAATTTTGTCCATTAAAGGGTATTCTTCTTTCCACTGCTCTAAAGTTTTTCCTTGTACTACTTTTTCACTCATACAATACACCTCTTTCTTTTATATCAAACGTTTTCTTAGAAAAATTTACTTTATAAAATAATTTTGTATATAGATATTATATACAAATTATTTCATTCTAATTTAATATTGTTAAATATAGTTTAACAATGCCATTTATTTTAGTCAAGTTTTATTTAACATAATTAAATTATATTAAACACAGCTTTACAAAACATTAAAGTATTATGTTATAATAAATAATTATATTTATTATTAAATGTATAAAGCATTCTGTTTATATAAAATAACCTATATAAGAAGGAGAACAATGTATGGATGATATAAACGTTGGTGAAAAAATATCAGAGTATCGAAAAGCAAAAAATTTGAGTATAAGAGATTTAGCAAAATTAGCTAATGTAACCCCTTCTTTATTAAGCCAGATTGAAAGAGGATTAGCAAATCCCTCTTTAAATACGCTAAAAGTTATTGCTAAAATTTTAGAAGTTCCACTATTTGCCTTTTTCGTCACACCTTTGAATACTAAGGAGTTAGTAGTAAGGTCTGATAAACGTAAAAAAATGATATTACCAGAAAATAAAGATATAGCCTATGAATTATTGTCACCAGATCTAAGTGGAGCAATTGAATTTGCGCTTATGAAGTTAACTCCTAATTCTCATTCCTCTGAAGAGTTAATGGAGCATGAAGGAGAAGAAGTAGTTTTTGTTTTAGAAGGAAAGCTAAATCTTTATATAGATAGCAATATTATTGTATTAGACACTGGAGATAGCATTCGTATTCCTAGGGGGATGAAACATAAGTGGGAAAACTCATATAAGGAGAATGCAGCAATTGTCTTTGCTATTACTCCGCCATCATTTTAGTATAAGAATGTGGTGACAGTTTTATTGTCATCACATTTTTTAATTCTTGAATTTATATTTAAACTCTTCAATTCAACTCATAAAAATAATAAATATCCGCCTAAAATGAAGATATATATGAATAGTTTAAGATGCAACAATATATAAATATAATACTATACAAAATTCATTAATTAAATTCATTCTCAATAAAAAATACTGCTACATATGAAAGGAGATGATTAAGCTGAATAATAAAAGATTAGGTGCTAATATACTCTTATTGCTCACTGCAGCTATATGGGGATTGGGATTCGTTGCACAAAGAGTAGGCTCTCAATCTATAGGCGCCTTTACCTTTAATGGAATAAGATTTGCCATTGGAAACATTTCCCTCATACCCTTACTTATTTATTTTAATAAAAGAAAAAAAACCACTAGCGATGATGAGAGTACTATAGAAGTATCCTTTGAGAAAACAATTCTACCTGGTGTATTGGTTGGTATTGCTCTTTATGCAGGTGCAACTCTACAGCAAATTGGACTTATATATACAACTGCCGGAAAAGCAGGTTTTATTACAGGGCTTTATATGGTCATTGTACCAATTATCGGAATATTTTTAGGACATAAAATTGGGAAAAATTCATGGATAGGAGTAGGACTTGCAGTTGTTGGTCTCTACCTCCTAAGCATAAATGAAAATTTTAGTATCAGCTATGGCGACTTACTTGAGCTTATAGGATCAGTGTTCTGGGCCATACACATTTTAACAATAGATTATTTTTCTAATAAGATTGAACCTTTGAAATTATCATGTATTCAATTTGCAACATGTTCATTGTTAAGCCTGATAACAGCTTTAATATTCGAACAGATTACCATGTGCAGTATATTAGATGCTTTAATTCCAATACTTTATAGTGGTATTTTATCCGTTGGTGTAGCATATACCCTTCAAGTAGTAGCTCAAAAGAATGCAAAGCCCTCTCACACAGCCATCATTCTAAGTATGGAATCAGTATTTGGTGCTATAGGCGGTGCACTTATACTTGGAGAGACTATGAGCAGCAGAGGATATATAGGTTGTATTCTTATACTTGGAGGAATACTAGCATCACAGATCAAATTTTCTCCAAAGCAATCATAGTCAATTTTCAATTGTTTCGTACTTTAGACAAAGTTCTTTCTACTTAAACACTCAATCTCCTGAATTATTTCATTAATTCCTTCATCAATATAGTCTTCTGCCACATTTGAAACATTTATTTTTAGTATTGATTTCTTTATTGGAAATGAGCTCAAATAATTGTTATCTGCTGTGTCAACTATAATTGATTTCTTTTTTAATCTATTTATAAGTTTTTCACAAGATATTTCTTTATCTAGTTCTATATATGTATGAATACATATATTTTTCAAAGGACTGTACTTATAAATATGGTTACAACTATCAATTTTCTTTTCCAATAAAGAAGTTAAACATTTTGCTCTTAAAAGATAGGAGGCTTTAATTTTTTCCTTATGTCTTTCAAACATACCACTTTTAATGTAGATTTCTAATGCTGCTTGAGAAAGCATTGAACTATCTATATCAAGAACACTTTTATATTTGCTAAATCTTTCAATAATGCTTTCAGGAATGACTGCAATACCAATCCTTAATCCTGGGAAAATAATTTTTGAATAGCTTTTTAGATATATAACATAGGAAGAACTATCATATGAGAATATTGGATCAGCTTTCAAATTCTGTTCAAAATCAGATAAATAATCATCTTCTACAATATATACATCATATTTCTTTGCAAGTTCTAAAATCTTCTTCTTTTTTTCTTGTGAATATGAAGTTCCTAAAGGATTATGATATCTTGGCATAGTGTAAAAAAATTTAATGTTCTCTGATTTAAATATTCTCTCTAATTCTAACATATCAATTCCTTCACTGGTTCTTTCTATACCCACTACTGGCACTTTATGTGTTTCTAGATAATCTATAAACAAATGATAACCAGGTTGCTCAATTAGTATAGTTTCTTTATTATTTGGAAAAGGTATTGCTGCTAAAATTGATAATGCTTGCTGAACGCCAGATGTAATAAAAATATTTTTCTTATTGGTAAACACCTGATAGTTAGCCAATTGTTTTTGTATAACATCTATTAAAGAAGATAACCCTTTAGGTGTTCCATATATAAACAAATCATTTTTATATATATCAATTGCTTGGTTAATGCAATGCTGAAAATCTATGTATGGAAACACCTCTGGATCTGGAGCGGAAGATGAAAAATTCAATATAAGCTTCTCACCTTTGATTAAGTTGGGTTTTCTTGTCACAACATAGTATCCACTTTTGGGAAGAGAGTAAACTATGTGTTTTCTCTCCAATTCACTCAGCGCACTAATAACCGTACTTTTATTACAATTGTAATTTTGAGTTAAACTTCGAATAGAAGGAATTCTTTCCCCTTCTTTATATCTACCACTTTTTATCATGTTTTCAATCTCATTTGATACTGCTAAATATTTATACATAACTTACTCCTTTGAACTATTGTACCGGTATAGATCGATTTTATTTTTATTGTATCATAATGTTTTATCTACTAACATAGATATATAAAGTTATAATTATGGAGGAATATTAAAATGAAAAATGTAAATAAAAAGAATGCCTATTTTGCTGCTTCTCTATATGCACTTATTATAGGGTTCTCATTTTTATTCGTAAAACTAGCTTTAACTGTTACAGATCCACTAAATATCCTTGCACATAGATTTACAATATCTTTTCTTGTCGCTTCTATCCCTATTGTATTTGGATGGATAAAGTTGGATATAACTTTTAAAGATATACTTCCTATATTACCAATTTCATTGTTTTACCCAACTTTATTTTTCGCTTTTCAGGCCTTTGGATTAGTATATATTTCATCTTCAGAAGCTGGAATTATTCAAGCGACTATTCCAATTTTTACGATGATTCTAGCAACATTTTTTTTAAAGGAGTATTCTAGCAGACTACAAAAGGTATCACTGATTTTATCTGTATCTGGAGTGATTTACATCTTTCTTATGAAGGGTTTAAATTTAAAATCTGCTAGCTTTATAGGAGCTATATTAATTATTTTATCAGCACTTGCTTCAGCTGGTTATAATGTACTAGCAAGGAAAATAACCAAAAAATATAAAATAGCGGATTTAACTTATATGATGACCTTTATAGGTTTTCTAAGTTTTAATTTAATATCTATTGTGGATCATGGTCTTAGAGGCACTCTTAATGTTTATTTTAAGCCATTTGTTAGTCCATTATTTGTAATTTCAGTACTTTATTTAGGTATATTATCTTCACTTGTAACATCATTGTTATCAAATTATACTTTGTCCCAAATAGAAGCATCTAAGATGAGCGTATTTAGTAATCTATCTACACTAATAACCATGCTTGCTGGAGTTATATTCCTAAATGAGCGTTTATATTATTATCATATAATTGGAGCAGTGATGATTATTGCTGGAATAATTGGAACGAATTTTTTAGATAAAAAATCTTAAAAAATGATTCCAAAGAAAAAATTTCTAAAGATTCTCTTTAAAGTTTAAAAAAGAACCGGCATTTAATATTATCTAAGTTGATACTATTAAATACCGGTTAGAAAGTTAGTTTGTTAGTGGTGATAGACATCAGGCAAAATATTTTCGAAAAATCTTATTAGTGCAACCATAATCAATAAGAATAATATGGTTATCAAGTACCCCCCAAGAACTTAGGCTTTTTATGTCACCATAAAGCAAATTAAAGGTTTTTACTAATTCTTCTATATTTATATAAAGAGTATCTTCTTCACTTATTCCTAAACGCCTAAAAACATTATTATGTTTTTCTTTTCTTTTCTTTGCTAATGGAATGGCTTTTCTCATAATAATCATATCTTCTTTATACCATACTACAGGGCAAAGATATTTTTTCAAATGTTGTTGTACGTTATGATAAATATAGTTTTCAGTTTCACATTGTTTATATCCACCACGAAATTTTGATAATTTTATCACATAATCATTATTTATAGCGTATACAATTCGTCCCCCACCTTCACCTAAATATTTAAATTTATTGTCTATTTCTTTCTTACTCATTAGGAAGATCTCTTCAAATAATGTGATGTCTGACGAGCTCATTGAGTCATGTCCTCCTTCTCCATCTGAAATGAAATAATTTATATGAAACAGAGGACAGATATAAACGTATCTATCCTCCTTATTAGCATAATTGGGCTGTCAATGAAAAATACTTAGATTACTTTAAATTCACAAAGAGTTCTGCAACTATTTTTATTATCTATGTGATTTATGCCTTCTATGTGATTTATGCCTTCTATCTGATTTCTTACATCTATCAGACCTATCTGATTTCTTACATCTATCAGACCTATCTGATCTCTTACATCTATCGGACCTATCTGATTTCTTACATCTATCGGATCTATCTGATTGCTTACATCTATCGGACTTATGATGCTTTCTATGTGACATATCAAAAACCTCCTAAAGTTTGTTCGCTATATAATATTCCCGATAGCTACATATTGTGATATGCCGTGTAAATTGTAGTAAAATATAATTGATCAAATAACACTATAATGTAATCATATAAACAGAATTCTTGGCTTCAGGTGGAGTTTTGACTCCATCTGAAGCTTAGAAGTCGTTATCCAGGGACATAGCCGCTCTTTACTCCAACTTTGAGAAAAGCAGAGAACCAAAATCTCTGATTTTGTGTGAATCGCTTTCACAAAGTGCGATGGGAGTATTAGAGCGGGTAAGTCATCGGATAAAAATAAGATAAGCGGTTAACAACCAGTCACCTTGACAGCTATCAACCGCTTAATTTTAATCTTTTTTGTTTAAATAACATTTCTTAGGAAGATTTTCACATGATAATAGAGCTTCGAACACATCATGATTATTTTTTTAATTTAGATTAGACATTTTTCACGTGCAATTTTGACTGTTTCTTTGCTTTATATGTTTTTACTATGCAAAATAAAAAGCACTCGAAACAAATACCTTCTTTTGCTTTGAGTGCATATATACCTTATGAGTTACTGTTCTGAATCCATAGCCTTTTTCAAGTCTTCAACAAAAGCTAACACACTTTCTTCTTTTGTAGCCCAAGATGTCACAAGGCGTATAGCAGAATTATACTGATCAACTTTTTCCCAGATAAAGAAGGAATACTTCTCCAGAAGCTTTTCAATTAACCTATTGGGTAAGATTGGAAATATCTGATTGGAAGGTGATTTTATTAAAAACTTATATCCAGATCTACTGATTTCATTTTTTAGTAAGTCAGCCATTTTGTTTGCATGTCTTGCTAAATCAAAATATAAGTCGTCCTTAAAAAGCTCTAAAAACTGTATACCAAGAAGCCTTCCTTTTGCAAGCAGTGCTCCCTTTTGTTTAATATGGAAACGAAAATCCTCTTTAAGTGAATCATTGCATATAACCATAGCCTCACCCATTAATGCACCATTTTTGGTTCCACCGATATAGAAGGCATCTGTTAATCTGGCTAAATCAGAAAGTTCCATGTCATTTTCTTCTGAACATAGCGCTGATCCTAGTCTTGCGCCATCTACATATAAAAAGAGTTTGTTTTCTTTACAGAATTTACTTAGTTCTTCTAGTTCGCTTTTCTTATATATGGAGCCGATTTCTGTAGAGTTGGAAATGTACACTAACTTAGGCTTTACCATATGTTCATCAGTATGTGCATCTAAAGCAGGCTTGATATCTTCAGGTCTTAGTTTACCGTCACTTACTTCTATAGATATTACTTTATGACCTGTGGCCTCAATAGCTCCCGTCTCATGAACTAGTATATGTCCTGTATTAGCAGCAATAGCCGCTTCATGTGGTCTTAAAAAGGCTGAAATTGCAGTGAGATTTGTTTGTGTACCTCCAACAAATAGGTGAACATCAATGTCATCTCTTTTAATTTTTTGTTTTAAAAGTTCAATGGCTTTTTCTGTATAACTATCTTCACCGTATCCTGGAGTCTGCTCCATATTTGATTCAACCAAAGCATTTATTATTCTTGGATGTGCTCCTTCACTATAGTCATTTTTAAAACTGTACATTGGTAAACCTCCCTTTTACATCTAGTGTACTTGCTTACACACTGATTGATTTTATTTAACTGTATATAGCCTAATTATTAGTTCTTTGATATTAGTAAGTAGAGTTACAATTTATTATTTTTACTAAATATTATTTATTTTAGTCTCTTACTAAATATTAACACACTAATTAACGCAAATGAATATATGATTTATATAAGTTTTCTACTTCCATCTTTATTAAATAGTTTTCTCAAATGAACTTCATCGATAACTATCATCCCTACAGAACCTATAAGTAGAAATAATAATTGAATACTCTCATTATTAATAATAGAATTTGGCACAAGATACACATAAGCTGCAAGGATACAACTTATTATTCCAAGTATAATCATACTGTGTCCACCATGTTTTTGCGCTTCATCCCAGGTCTCCTTGTTTTTCATTGACATAGGAGTTCTATATCCATACATTCCATTTATACTTTCAGGTGGAAATTGCTTTAAGATAAATCCAGCTACACTGAAAGTTATCCCTACTATTAGAAATACCATACATACACCCCATTTTACCTCTTTAATCAAATTATCTTATCTATTAAGACTGAGCCGCTGTAAAGTAGGCATTGTTTATTTTCATTATACTCCTTAATCCATTCAAAATAAATGCTTCTATGAAAACTTTACCAGACACATCACTATCTTTAAGACACTAATAAAAAAATCCCTTAGTGCATTGATTCTTAATGCCTAACAGGGATTTTTATCAAGACATGTTTAGGAAAATATACCGGACTGAAGCTTGTAAATATGTCTCTGCATGTAAGTCAACTTTTCCCTTTTAATCTCATACTATTTGAGATTCTTCATTAAAAAATATCACAATTTATACTTTCTCCATCATCAGGAACATATACCTGTCTATCTAATGAATATTTTTTCAAGAAATCTTTTAGTTCTAATCTTGTAAGGGTACAATGATTCCATGTCTCCATATGAACAACAATAATCTTTGAATTAGGCGCTTTCCTACAAACATCATGAATGTCTTGTGCCGTCATTGTAATTGGATCTCCTTCACTAAATCTAGCTGCACCAGCAAAAACAACAGTAATCTGCGGTTTATAGATTTCCAGTGCTTCTTCCACTTCTGAACACCAGATAGTGTCTCCTGCAATATATAAAGAAGGTTCATTATGCGCAGTAATAACAAAGCCTGAAACTAATCCCATTTCTTTTCCAATCTTTCCTGTGCCATGCTGCCCTGTAGTACGATTAAAGGTGATGTCTTCCCAGGTATAGGACTTTTCTATAGAGGTAACTTTAACAAATCCCTTGGCTTCTATTTTTTCTTTATCTATTGGCTGACAAAATACTGGTATGTGTTTGGGGATTAATTGAGCTGCTGCTTCATCAAAATGATCCATATGGGTATGTGTTACTAGAACTGCATTAACATTAGTAAGTATATCAACACTGACAGGTAAATCTACAAGTGGGTTTTTATTGGCATTATAAACATTCGGTATAGCATCCATAGTTCCTGCTGGACTTAATATCGGGTCAACTAAAATTGTTTTGTTATTAATCTTTAAAAGTAAAGTTGCATGTCTTACTAATTGAATTTTCATTATTTGCACCTCCAAGGTATATGATATACTTATTATACGTGATAATGATATTGATTGGAGAAAACAAAAATACTCTATGAATTGATTGATGAAAGGATTTTAGAAATTATGCTTGATCAAACTGATTTTCAAATACTTTCTTTATTAAAGAAGAACTCTAGAATACAATGGCGAGAAATTGGAGAGTTAGTTCACTTAACAGGACAATCCGTTGCAAACCGTATTCGCAAAATGGAAGAGCTTGGAGTTATCCAAGGATACACCGTTAAATTAGATCAAAGTAAATTAGGCAAGACTCTAATTGCTTTTATCACTATATTTATGAAAACCATTGATCATCTATCTTTTCAAACTTTTATTAAAGAAAAGTCAGAAATATTAGAAGCAAATCGAATTAGTGGTGATGGATGTTATTTACTAAAAGTAAATGTATCTAATGAAGAGGAGCTTATGAATTTATTGGATGAGATTTTAAAGTATGGTAACTATCGAGTTAACATATCAATTGGAAAAATAAAATAATAAACTTAGAGCAAACTCGAAGTTGGGAATCCGTTGCACCTCTAAGTACTTTTAAATTAAATATTACTATTAACTAATTATTTGTTAATTATAAAAGGAGAATTTCATCTGGATTAGAATTCTCCTTTTTCTTAACATTTTTCTAATTAGCTAGTTCTAATTATACGGAAGCCGTCCATCTTCGAATCGCATATATACATGCTTAATCCTTTTTATCTTTCTTCTTTACTGGCACCTGAATCTCTGTAAGCCAGTCTTCCACCTTATCTTTGTTCCATATTCCATCGATGTATGATTCTCTTGGATTGTCTATAGCTTCATATTCATTTTCCTCAATCCATTTAAAAACATATGAGTAAGCATTCCTAAGAGTATCATAAGAACCTTTATGAAGCACGCATACAGCTGTTGGTATACCCTCTAAGATTTTAAACTTTAAAATATCTGTATCTTCCTTTAGTTCTGTTACAGCTTCACATATTTCCGCGTCAATATCTTTTTCTTTGTATTCACCATCATGGTAAATATTAAAGCAATAGGCTGGAGTGGCACATACACATTTTAACCTCTCCATTTCCTTTGCCATTACATTGGGGCACAATTCAAAAAGTGCATGATAGCTTGGTATTATCTGTCTCATTGAAGCCACTATAACCTTAGGCAATTCTTTTATAATTGGACTATACACAGAACATTCCTCTCCTCTCATACTATTAAGATAACTACGAATTTGTAAAAGCTTTGCTTTCTCAGCATCAATATTCTTTAAAATATCCTGTTCTTTCAATTTTAAGAATATATCTATTGCTGCCGGATTATTAATTACCTCTTTTATTTGACTTAAAGACAGTCCCATTTGCTTTAATGTTAGTATTTTATGAAGTCTTGGTAACTGCTGTGAAGTATAGTACCTATAGCTTGTAAAACTATCAACATATTCTGGCTTCAATAATCCTAGTTCATCATAGTGTCTTAATGTTTTTGTAGTAATCTTATTAATTTTTGAAAAAACTCCTATTGAAAACATCAATATCACCTGCGCATTTGATTTGATGTTTTAAGTATAATCCTTTACCTAAGGTAAAAGTCAATATAAGGTAACACAAATAATATTTTAATCATTTATTCTGGTAAAGTGAACAAGCGTTTCTGCGTTTGAGGCAATCTCCTCTGTAGCTGTTGTAATTTCTTTGAATTTTACAGACTGTCTATCTGCTATCTCTAAAATACTATCTATTTGTTTCTTAATAAATTCTATAGATTTTTTCATTTCACTTAATTCTCTGTATACGCTTTCGCTGGATTCTTTACTGGTTAGAGAAAGTTTTCTCATTTCTGATGCTACAATAGAAAATCCTCTTCCATGCTCACCAGCCCTTGCAGCTTCAATTGCAGCATTTAAGGCTAATAAATTAGTTTGTTGTGCTACATTTTTAATCATGTTTATTATTTTATCTGAATCTGCAATCTTTTTTTCTGTAGCCTTGGCAGATTCGTCTATGTTATTAATCATACTAGTTAGTTTTTGAATATCCACAGAAGCTTCATTAATGCTTGCACTTGTTTCCTCAATAGCACTAAACATACTTTCTGATGATTCACTGATTTTAACTTCATTTTCAATATTTATTGCATAACCTACTGCTCCTATAACAGTTCCTTTTTCATCTCTTATAGGATAAGTAACACCCTTAAATGGAAATCCATAAACTTCCTTTGGCACTATTGAAGATATTATTTTATTTTCTCTTATAGTCTGTTTCAAAGGATCATTATCTGGTATTGGATCTCCAATTTTTATATCTACTCTCATTTTATCACCAGGATAATACCCTAAAAACTTTTCAGTATCAGTTACTGAAGTCATTATATCTTCCTGAATTATTCCTTTTAAATGTGGTAGTACATCCATAAAGGATTCTAAAATCTTTTCTTTCATAACTCATCGCCCCTTTTTTTCTACTAACTAGCTAGCTTAATTATATATTTAATTAACAAAGAACAACCTAGTTCTACATTTAATACTATAATGTTATCGCATCTAAATATCAATAATTTAGTATATACTTATAATTTAAATTATTTAAAAGGAGAATCCCAAACATTGGAATTCTCCTTTTAATTTTTTCTAGTTAGCTAGATCGAATACATCAAGCTCTTCATCTTTTATTCCTTTAATTTTAACATCTACCATAGCTTTAAAGGTATCTAAAGCTGTTATAACCCCTATATTTCTTTCAATAGCTGCCCTTCTAATATGGAAGCCATCTCTATTTGAATCGTTACCTTTAGTCGGAGTGTTAACTACTAAATCTACTTCTCCATTTTTAATTACATCTATTATATTAGGATGCTCTTCACTAAGCTTTCTAACTTCTTTTACTTCTACATCAGCATCTCTTAAAAGTTGTGCTGTTTTTGAAGTTGCTACAAATTTGAACCCTAGCTTATTAAGTTCTTTTGCTATTGGCAAGAACTCTTGCTTATCGTGATCATTTATTGTAGCAAGTATAGTTGATCCTGTTTTGTTAGTGAACATGTTAGCTGCTACAAATCCTTTATATAAAGCTTCTTCTATTGTCTTTCCAACTCCTAAAACCTCTCCTGTAGACTTCATTTCTGGTCCTAATGAAACTTCAACCTTTGGAAGTTTCTGAGTAGAGAATACAGGCACCTTTACAGATACTAATTCTGGCTCTTTATAGATGTCTACTCCATAGCCTAAATCTCTTAATTTCTCCCCAAGCATAACTCTAGTTGCTATATCTACTATAGGCACCTTACTTACCTTGCTTATATAAGGTACAGTTCTTGATGCTCTTGGGTTAACTTCTATAACATAAAGCTCTCCTTTAAACTCTATGAACTGAATGTTTATCATTCCTTTTATCCCTATTCCTAAAGCAAGCTTTTTAGTAAACTCTAATATTTTTTCTTTTATATTAGAGCATATATTTTGACTCGGATACATGGTTATACTGTCCCCTGAGTGTACTCCTGCTCTTTCAAGATGTTCCATTATTCCTGGTATCAGTATATCTTCTCCATCGGATATAGCATCTACTTCTATTTCTCTCCCCATAAGATACTTGTCTATTAGTATTGGATTCTTCTTATCCTTTTGGAAGGCATTTGATAAATAGTATATAAGCTCCTTTTCATCGTAGGTTATTTCCATACCCTGGCCTCCAATTACATAAGAAGGTCTTACAAGTACTGGGAACCCTAACTTTTTAGCCTCTTCTAAGCCCTCTTCTACACTCCAGATTCCCTTTCCTTTAGGTCTTGATATTCCTAGTTTCTCAAGCAGAGCATCAAATTTTTCTCTATCTTCTGCCATATCTATCTGATCTGCAGTAGTTCCGAGCGTAGGTATATTTTTTTCCTTTAAGAACTCAGCAAGTTTAATAGCTGTTTGTCCCCCGAACTGAAGAATTACACCATTAGGTTTTTCTTTTTCTATTATGTTTAATACATCCTCCTCTGTAAGAGGCTCAAAGTATAATTTATCTGATATATTAAAGTCAGTACTTACTGTTTCAGGGTTATTATTTACTATTATTGTTTCTATTCCTAGTTTTCTAAGAGCTATTACACAGTGTACTGATGCATAGTCAAACTCTATACCTTGACCTATTCTGATTGGACCTGATCCTATAACTATAACTTTTTTCTTATCTGAAACCTCTACCTCATCGTAAGTTTCATAAGTTGAGTAGTAATATGGTGAAAGGGCTTCAAACTCTCCTCCACAGGTATCAACCATTTTGTATACTGGAGTTATTCCCCATATAGTTCTAAGTCTATATACATCTTCTGGGCAAACCCTTAGCATATCTGCTATTCCTTTATCTGAGAAGCCTTTTCTCTTTAATTTATATAACCATTCTTTATCTAGGTCACCTATTTTGCTAAGTCTTAATCTCTGCTCTTCTTCCACAATCCACTTAAACTTCTCAATAAAGAATTTATCTATTCCTGTTATTTCTGCAACCTTATCTATTCTATAATCACGTCTGAGCATTTCAGCTAGGGCAAATATTCTTTCATCATCTGGAGTGATTACCCTTTCTTTCAATTCTGCCATGCTTAATTCTCTAAACTTTTTATGCTCCAGTGAGTATTTTCCTATTTCTAAGGATCTTATTCCCTTTAGGAAAGCAGCCTCAAAGTTGCTTCCTATGGACATTATTTCTCCTGTTGCCATCATTTTAGTTCCTAAAGCTCTGTCTGCTCCATGGAATTTATCAAAAGGCCATTTTGGAATTTTAACTACTACATAATCTAATGATGGTTCAAAACATGCATAGGTCTTTTGTGTAACTGCATTTTTAATTTCATCTAATCCATAACCTAGTGCAATTTTTGCAGCCAATTTAGCTATTGGATATCCTGTAGCCTTTGATGCTAGCGCAGAAGAACGGCTTACTCTTGGATTTATTTCTATTACTGCATACTCGAAGGAATGTGGATTTAGTGCAAACTGTACATTACATCCTCCCTCTATTCCTACAGCATTTATTATATCTATTGATGCACTTCTAAGCATCTGATATTCTTTATCTGATAATGTTTGGCTTGGTGCTACAACTATACTGTCTCCTGTATGAATACCTACTGGATCTATGTTCTCCATATTACATACAGTAATGCAGTTTCCAAAGCTGTCCCTCATTACTTCATACTCAATTTCTTTCCATCCTTTAACACTCTTTTCAAGAAGTACTTGGCCTATAGTACTTAATTGAAGTCCTAGCGCTAAAGTCTGCTCTAATTCTTCTTCATCGTTAGCTATTCCGCCGCCAGTCCCCCCTAAGGTATAAGCTGGTCTAACTATAACTGGATATCCTATTTTACTTGCAAAAGCTTTTCCACTTTTCATGTCAGTGATTATTTCGCTTTGTATAACAGGCTGATTTATTCTGTTCATCATATTTCTGAAAAGCTCTCTATCTTCTCCTTCTTTTATGGATTCAATAGATGTTCCTATAACTCTTACATTGTACTTTTCTAATATTCCCTTATCATAAAGCTCTACAGCCAAGTTTAATCCTGTCTGCCCTCCCATTCCTGCAAGAAGGCTGTCTGGTCTTTCCTTTGCTATAACTTTTTCTACGAACTCTACTGTTAAAGGTTCTAGATAAATCTTATCTGCTACTTCTTTATCTGTCATTATTGTAGCTGGATTGCTGTTTATAAGTACAACCTCTACTCCCTCTTCCTTTAACGCTTGGCAAGCTTGCGTTCCGGAGTAATCAAACTCCGCTGCCTGACCTATAACTATTGGACCTGATCCTATAACTAAAACTTTCTTTATATCTCTATTTAATGGCATATTTGCTACCTCCTAATTTTCGAATACATGTTTTTCTCATAAACTATTCTGCATACTCCATAAATCTATCAAATATATAATCGCTGTCCTTTGGACCTGGGCATGCTTCTGGGTGGAACTGCACTGAGAAAATAGGTAAACTATTATGCTTCATTCCCTCTATAGTTTCATCATTCACACTTACATGGGTTACCTTCATATCATCTGGTATAATATTTACGTAATATCCATGATTTTGAGAAGTTATATGAACTCTGTTTGCTTCCAAATCTTTAACAGGGTGATTACATCCTCTATGTCCAAACTTAAGCTTTGCTGTTTTTCCTCCAAGACTTAAAGCTAGTAACTGATGTCCTAAGCATATTCCTACGATTGGTTTTTTACCTATTAGCTTCTTTATATTTCCTATAACATCCGTTAAATCTTCCGGGTCTCCTGGGCCATTAGATAAGAATATTAAATCTGGATTTACATTTAAAACATCTTCAGCCTTTGCGTCTGCTGGGAAAACTGTTACTTTACATTTTCTATTTAAGAAGGATCTAACTATATTTTGCTTTATGCCAAAGTCCATAATAGCAACGTGTTTTCCACTTCCCTCTACTACATACTTTTCTTTAGCAGTTACCATTTGCACTGCTTCTCTATTAGAGAAGGCTTCTATTCTACTCTTAACTTCTTCATGAGAAACATCTTCTAAAGTTATTATTCCTTTCATAGTTCCATTGTTTCTCAATATTTTAGTTAAAGCTCTCGTATCTATTCCTTCTAATCCTATAACTTTATTTTGTTTTAGGTAATCTTCTAATTCTAATTCAGATCTAAAGTTACTTGATGCACTGCATTTTTCTCTAACAATAAATCCTTTAACCTTAGGAGACTTTGATTCCATATCTTCTAAGTTTATACCATAGTTTCCTATAAGCGGATAGGTCATTGTGACAATCTGACCATAGTAGGATGGGTCTGTAAGAATCTCTTGATACCCTGTCATTCCAGTATTGAATACAACCTCTCCAACACTATCCTTTAGGTAGCCAAATGCATTTCCTTGAAATGTTGTTCCGTTTTCTAATATAAGTTTTGCTTTCATAAATAGACCTCCTCAATTTGCTACAGTAAAAATACACTTTTTGTTGAAGGCCTTTCTTTATTCAAAAGAAAAGGGTAATAAGAAGACTAAATTTTAAAAATTAATCTTTTCATTACCCGTTATAGTTATAGTATTCACCTTTTTTTTCACACAACAAAAAAACATCATCATAATTATACCTCTTCCTGGCCTCACAGGACCAAATTAAAGTGTATTTTTTACTTTATTTTCACAGTTAATTTTAATTTATATTTTAAAGGTTGTCAAGGGCTGATATTACACCTTGATTTTAAACCTTACTTATTACGTTAGATTAATTGGACCTACCTTTCTATTTTTACTTATTACTTCTCTTATTTTCATTATTTTCACTTTCTCTTTTAATATTCAAAAGTCTGTTGTACTTATTCAGATGCTTGTCCAGCTCTTGGCTAAGTGAAACTAACTCTGTGTCCGTTAACAGTTCTTTCTCCTCAATTAGTCGATGCATTAAATTTCTCAACTCTTCTATCTTTGACAATATTTCTTCCATTATTAACATAATGCCCCTCACTTTCTAGCAAATACATTAGATATACGATTATTACGCTAAATTTAGGGGGGTACTAAAAATATAAAAAAGCTGGAGTGAGATTCCAGCTTTTTTATATTTTTATTTAGAAATACATACGAGGCATTGATTGAGGAACGTTTTGATAGATTCTAATTACTCCACATGCAATACGCTTACCAGATGCACCTGCTGGTTGCGTACGATAATCATCAGGGCTCTCATGTATTATCACTGTTTTGCCTATTATGTCTGCAACTCTAAATTTATTTGTAAAAAATGTCATTCTAGCATACCCATTATTAGAAAAAAGTACTGGAAAATCTCCTGCATGGTTACCATGAGGTTGTTTTGTAGGATTCCAGTGTTCTCCAGCAGCGGCAAATGGATTTTTAGGGTCTCCTATATTACAGCTTCCACCTTCGTGTATATGGAACCCATGAGGACCAATTTGTGGTGTTCTAGCTGTACCAAGTTTATATTTAGGGAGTCCCCTTACTTCTACCTGTACTTCTACACCGCCTGGAACATCTCTAAAATATACAACTCCATTGAGGTTTGGATCTAGATTTCCTCCTCGTATTTGAGCTACAGCAATCATATTTTACCTCCAGTTTTTAATTCGTTATCATTATATGCAGTAGCCACTAATATGGTTCCATCAGACCTTGTTTTTCGCATACACTTATTTTTATACTAAAAGAAGTTAACCCATCGGGTAAATTTTGCTGTCCTAATATAAACAGGCTTCTAAGCTTCAGGTTGAGTTTTAAACTTCATCTGCAGCTTAGAAGCCTGTTGTCGTATGCCTCACTATTTACCTAAAACATTTTCCTCGCCTTTAATTGCCATATAGTTAAATATCTGCTTAAACAATTCTCTTGCTACAGGAGCAGAAACATCTCCAGCATAGTAATTTGAGCTATCTGGTTCATCAACACTTACCAAAAGTGTTATTTTAGGATCACTTACCGGAGCCATGCCTGCAAAGGATGACATGTATACTCCTGGAGCATATCCACCGTTAGTAGGATCTGCTACTTGGGCAGTACCTGTTTTTCCTCCGATGTTTAATCCTTCTGCAAAAGCGTTTTTACCTGCACCTTCAGTAACAACCTTTTCTAAATCTCCTCTTAAATTTGCAGCTAAATTTGTATCAAAAACCTTCTTTTTATTATAATCGCTAAACTCTTTATCAACAGTCATTTTACTACTATCATCAAGATGAACAATACTCTTCATAACGTGAGGTTTTACCCACGTGCCTCCATTGGCAATTGCATTAAAAGCTGCCATATATTGAACCTGAGTAACTCCTAATCCTTGTCCAAAAGATATTGATGCTAGATCTACTGCGTTTACTTGGCTTGCTTTTCTCAAAATTCCTGGTGATTCTCCTGGTAAGTCAATACCAGTCTTCTGTCCAAATCCCATTTTTTGCGAGAAGGCTAAAAGCTTGTCCTGACCCAATTTGCCTCCTAATTGGGCAAAACCTACATTACAAGAGTTCTTTATTATATCTACAAAGCTTTCATTACCATGACCATCTAGATTCCAACAGTGAATTACTTTACCTCCTATTTTTATGCTTCCACCACAGGCATAGCCATCATTTACGCCTATATTGTTTTCTAAAGCAGCAGCAGCAGTTATGACCTTAAAAATAGATCCTGGTTCAAAAGTATCCTGAACAGAAGGATTTTTCCAAATGTTACTTACTCCTTTAGAACCTTCCGAATCCTTTTGCGGCTTACTAGGATCATAACTTGGTTTACTTGTCATCCCTAGTATTTCACCATTTTTAGGATTCATAACTATAATATTTACAGCTTTTGCTTTATTATCAACTAAAGCCTTTTCTGCTGCTTTCTCTATGTAATCTTGAATTGTTTCATCTATAGTTAAAATAACATCTTTGCCATCCACAGGCTTTTCATATTGTTGATCTTCATAAGGAAGTTGATTGTTTTTTACATCTTTTTCATAGGTTAGAGTTCCTGGTACTCCGGAAAGTTCTTTATTGTAACTTAGCTCAACTCCTGAGACACCTTCACCTTTATAATTAATACGACCTAACACATTAGATAAAAAATTACTATTTGCATAATATCTTTTTGTATCTGATGAAATAACAATGCCTCTAATATTTAGTGCCTTAATTTTATCTACTTCCGCTTTTTCAACCTGCCTTTTTAATATAGCAGAACTAGCTGGCAACCCGCTTGGCAATGTAGTATTAAATATTTTCATTATATCTTCCTTTTTCATATTGACTATCGGGGCAAGCTTATCCGCCAGCTCATCAAAAGTCATTTTATTTTTCAAAGTATCTTTCAATGTTATTAAGTCTAAATCTATCTGATAAACATTAACGCTTATAGCTAACTCGTTGTTGGTTCTATCTAATATTCTTCCTCTTTTAGCATTAATTTGTATTTCACTTTTTTGTTGTTCATAGGCTCTGCTTTTATACTTGTCCGCTGTTACTGCCATTACATAAAAAAGTCGTCCTACTAATGAAAAAAATATTAAGAATAAGAATATGAAAATGATCATAAATCTATGTTTTAAATTATTTTTTTTATTTTTCATCTTAAGCTCCTTTGTGCTTTAATATATGTATTTTCATTAATTATCGTTTAATTGGTAGCTTCACTTTATTTTAACAAATTCTCTGAGTTACTACAACGAAAAAAATAGAGACATACAACTTAATATATGTCTCCACAAGACTAGGAATGATTTAATCTATTCTATATTCTTTTACATATTTTATTATACAGACTCTTTGTGACAACTATGTTACAAGATTAAAAAAATTTATAGAAATTTTAGCTGTTCTATTCCATAAATTCCTTCTTTTTCTTTACGTAATGCCAGTTACAAAATGTAAAGAATTATTCTAATACAATTCTTTAGATATACATCAAGACGCAGCTCCAAAAGAAATAGGCAGTCCCAGAAGGGACTACCTCAATCAGCATTAAATATTTTACAATTTATTCAATTGGCTCTAAATATGCTTGGAAGTGACGAAGAATTGGTGGCTCCCATGTAATCCTGTAGCCTTTAACGGATGCCGCTCTTTCTTTAATAGCAATCAAAGCATCTGCCATAATATCAATATGTGCTTGAGTATATACACGACGTGGAATTGCAAGTCTTGTAAATTCAAAGTCAGCTTCTAATTGCTTCTTTGTATCAGGATCATTACCTAGCATATAAGAACCTATATCACATGTACGTATTCCAGCTTCTCTATACAACTCAATTGCCAGTGCTTGTCCTGGGAACTCGTAATATGGAATATGTGGGAACATTGCCTTTGCATCTATGAATACACCATGACCACCTACAGGTGATTGATATGCAATACCTGCATCATCTAAACGTCCTGCAAGGTATTCCATTTGGCCGATTCTATATCTTAAATAATTTTCATCTAATCCTTCATATAAACCAATTGCTAAAGCTTCAAGATCACGTCCGGATAAACCACCATAGGAAATAAATCCTTCAAAAGAAATGGTTCTACCTTTGATTTTTTGGAATAAATCTGCATCTTCTTTAACGCCGAGTAAGCCACCCATATTAACAATTGTATCTTTTTTAGCACTCATTGTAAAAGCATCTGCATAACTAAACATTGTCTTAATAATTTCTTTAATGGACATATTCTTGCATTCTTCCTCACGTTGTTTAATAAAGAAAGCATTTTCTGCGTATCTAGCAGCATCAATATTAAAGAAAATACCATATTTTTTACAAATAGCTGCTGTCTCTCTTACATTTGCTAAAGAAACAGGTTGTCCCCCTGCAGAATTATTAGTAATTGTCATAACAACAACTCCAATATTTTCAGGACCATATTGAAGAATAAGCTTTTCTAACTTCTCTGTATCCATATTTCCTTTAAAAGGTGCTCTTAAGGATGGGTCTGAGGCTTCCTCTACAGTACAGTCAATTGCTCTAGCTCCTGATAGTTCTACATGTGCTCTTGTTGTATCAAAGTGCATATTAGAAATGGAGTATTTCCCCTCACCTAATAAAATCGGGAAAAGTACCTTTTCAGCAGCACGACCTTGATGTACAGGTTGAATATATTCGTATCCAAAAATATCTTTACCTGCATCAACAAGTTTATAGTAACTGCTTGAACCTGCATAAGCTTCGTCGCCTCTCATTACTCCTGCCCATTGTTCTTGGCTCATGGCATTAGTTCCACTATCTGTTAAAAGGTCAATGTAGCATTCTTCTCCTGCTAAATAAAACATATTATACTTTGCCCTTTTAAGTGCTTCTTCCCTTTCTTCTCTAGAAAGAACTTTTATAGTTTCTACCATTTTGATTCTGAATGGTTCTGGAATATATTTTACTCCCATTTACTATTACCTCCTTTAATTTTTGACAATAATATGTCTTTTTCAACACTTTATCGTTTCTTGTTTAAACTCTTCTTACTGTTAAGGTAATAGTAACACTTTTCTGTCTATTTGAATAAGATATTATATTTATATTTCAGTTATTACTATTAATTATAGCAACTGTATTTACTTAAATATCTGCTCCAATATTGCAATAAAATCCAACACTTTCACGGAAAGATTTTCTTTTTTTCGTTTAATCCACCCCATGCTTATCTGTATATTGCAATTCACAATTGGTATAGCTCTCACACCAATTTCTTTTTCAAGTTCTTTATCCCAAGCAGTTTCTATACAAACCATATCTGTCATGTTCAAAAGTCTTAATCGTGTGAAATAGTCATTGACAAACATTGTTTTTTCAAATTGGGTGAAATGTATTCCATCCACTTCGAATAAATAAGATAAGTTTGAGAAATAATCATCTGGAAAACGCATAATAGTACAATCAACAAGCTGAGACATCTCTATGATTTCTTGATTATAAAAAGGACTACTTTTCCCAACATGGACATACCAAGTATCATTGGCGAACTCATGATATTCCAGATTCTTTGACTCCAATAGATGCCGAACCTCTTTTTTTTGAACATCATTAATCTCTATTATGCCAATATCCGATTGGAGATTTGCCACACTTTCAATAATATTTTGTACTCTTTCTTCCTTTAATGTCAACTCAATATATTGTTCCTTATTTCTATTATGAAATTCCCCCAAAACCTTATATAATAGAGGACATGGGTAGGCAGCTACACTTATACTATTAGGTATTTCTTTAAGCGCAATACTTTGAATCATATCAACCTGCTTGTGTATTGTTTTTGTATATTTATATAATTTATATCCGTCTTCTGTTAGCTTTACTCCTTTATTTGTTCGTTCAAATATCTTAATTTTTAATTCATTCTCCAAGTTTTGGATAGCCTTGCTTAAATTAGGTTGACTAATATAGAGCTCCTCAGCGGCCTTATTCATACTACTTTTCTCAGCAATTTTTTCAAAGAATATTAACTGTTGTAATTGAATCATAAATACCCTCCTTACTGCTCTCCTACTATAATTTTACTGAAATTATAACACATTATATATATCCATAAATCAAATCCTTTAATATAATATAAGTAATCTTTAGATTTACAAAGAAATCTAGATTAATTCTTTATAAACAAGCTTATTCAATCTAAAATAGATAATATTGAAGCAAAATAAGTGTTTATTTTTACTTATTTATGCGGTATTATACACCATATAAATAAGTATTAATCATATATGGATTAATACTTGTACCTAATATTTCATAGATATAATTATATAAATTTGGAGGTATTAAATTATGTTAACCCTATTATTTTTAATTTCAATGTTGATATTTGGAGTTGTTGTATTTGCTCTTAGTGCTGCGGCTCTTCCAATAATCGCTATTGTTATTGCAGTTGGTTTAGTTTTCTCTGTTATTTCTATTATTCTCAAGTTTGTTTTTGGTGGCCCACTATTTGTTATAATGATTATTTGTGCAATAATTTATTTTTCAAACCGTAAAAGAAGATTTTAATTTTAAAGATGTGCTAGGTGCTGACGTTGAGAAAAGTAAAGTAAAATAAAGAAAATAGTTATAAAATTGTAAGACCGAAAGTTAACTTTCGGTCTTACAACTCTTTGTCTTTATTTCAACACATATTCTGCTAATACACTTTGAAGTTCGTATATATTTAAACTCTTGTTAAATTGTTTTTGTATTGGAAGTTGTGTTCCTGATATCCAAATTTTTAACTCAGCATCTAAATCAAAATTTCCTGCTGTTTCAATGCTAAAGTGAGTAATGCTTTTGTATGGAATTGAGTGGTATTCCACCTTCTTTCCTGTTAATCCTTGTCTATCTACTAATATAAGTCTTTTGTTTGTAAAGATAAACATGTCACGAATTAGCTTGTACGCCTTTTCAATATTTTCTGTAGAAGATAATATGTTGGAAAATTCTTTTTGCACCTCTTGAATATTAACCTCTGAAGCGTTTCCCATAAGTCCATCAAACAATCCCATTTATTCTTCCTCCAAATCCTTTAAATTATAATTCTAATTCCATATTGTCCTTATCAATAAATCCTACCTTTACTTCAGCCCCTAGAAGTTGTTTTAGTAATTGTGCAAGCTCGTCTCTAGCTCCAATTACCTTATCATAGTTTCTATCTTTAAAACCATCTATAGGGAAAAATATATTTTTACTTCCTTCCGTTATTTTTCCCTCTTCACTCTGTCTCCAAATCCATCTTCTTGTTTTTACCTTATCACCAACAGAGTAAATAAGTTCTCCATCTTCTAAAACTTCTGCTTCTGTCTCTCCAAAAGGTACGAACAAGTCTTCTTTATTAGAAAATCTGACTTGGATATCATTTGATGCACTATCCATATCATGAGCTCCTAGCGGAACGAGGTATTTTAAAGATATAGCATTTCCTAAATCTACTATAGAATTTATGCTTGGAAGACCTTTCTTCTTTGATATCCTTGTAGTCATCGCTTCAATAGAACTCATATTTTGATTAGGATTAATTCCCATTTTTTTAAAGGCTTCTCTATATGGTAATATTTCCTCTGATTCTTTTACCTTCTTATCTTGAAATTTTTGTTCTACAGAATTTATACTTTCTTTGAGAAGTTCGTTTATCCATATATTATTGCTGTTGTTATCTATACCTTTTGCCACTACAACTCCAAAACAAACATCTCCAAGTTCATCAAATACTTTTTCCGAAACTATGAATTTCATATTTTTCACCCCTTGTTTTATATATTAAGACTTACCACCTTAGCTGCCATCACTATATTATTTTACTATTGTGGTTATAATTTGTTTTAAAATACATTATAACCTATTTATGAAACCTTTCACAATAACAAATTCAAATTAGAGACTAACTACATTAAGAGAAACATGCTATTAGCGTTTATATGGAAACCACTTGTTTTGTAAGGAGTGCTGATAAAATTTTTAAAACAGTCTTATCCTCATATTCTTCTAAGTCTATTTGAATATTTTATTGATTGCATTTAAGTTTTCTGGTAAAAGCGATATAGTTCATAAAATTTAGGATTTGATACAAATGATGAAAAATGAAATCGATTTTACTATAACTTTCTAACATTGACATTAACGTTAATGTTAATTAATATTAAAATATAACTATGGAGGTGAAGTAATGGACGTAAAGTATTATCAAATTGATGAAGTGGCAAAAATAACTGAACTTACAAAAAGAACTATAAGATATTATGAAGATATGGAATTATATACTACTATAAGAACTGACTCAGGCTATAGGTTATACACTGAAGAAGTTATTGATACCATAAAGGAAATAAAAAATCTACGCGTAAAATTAGGATTAACTTTAATTGAAGTCAAAAAGATAATAGGATTAAGAAAGACTTTAAATAATATTTTTCAAGGTGAATACAAGAATATTGATGATATAAAAGATTCAATATCAAAAGTAACAGAACTATCTAATCTTGCAAGAGAAAGAGAAGAGATATTAAGAAGAGTTGAAAAAAAATGTAATGATCACTTAATAAAATTAAATTTAATACTTGACGAAATTCAGGAGGAACAGAAATGAAGAATGATAAATATAAATGGATTGCATTGAGTTGCACTACTTTAGGTGCTTTGCTATCCGTTATGAGTGGTAGTACTTTAGTTATAGCACTACCTATTATGATGAAAGATTTAAATGCAGGTATGGGAGTGGTTACATGGATTCTTATGGGTTATCTATTAGTACTTACTATACTTGTACCATCAATAGGCAGAATTGCAGATATGGTGGGAAGGAAAAAGTTGTATGTTAGTGGATTTGCTATTTTTACTATAGCATCTTTTTTATGTTCCCTGTCACACACAGGTATGCAATTATTAATTTATAGATTAATTCAAGGTATTGGTGGTTCATTAATGGTGGCAAACAGTACTGCAATAGTTACTGATGCCTTTCCAAAAAAGAATTAGGAAAAGCTCTTGGTATTAATAGTATGGTTATCAGTGTAGCTAATGTCATTGGACCTATTTTAGGTGGTTTCTTAGTTAACTTTGGTTGGAGAAGTATTTTCTATATAAATATTCCAATTGGAGTTTTCGGAACCATATGGGCAGGAATTCAATTAAAAGAACTAACTACATTACCTGAAAAGCAAAAATTTGATTGGATGGGTACTTTTGCATTTACTGTTGGCATAATGTCGCTGTTAACTTCTCTAACATTAGGCAGCTTTTTAGGATGGTTAAATATTGTAGTAATAGGTCTATTAATAGCTTCTGTAGTTCTTATGGTTATATTTGTTAAAATTGAAAGTAAAGTTGAATATCCAATGATTGACTTAAGGCTTTTAAATACCAGAATATTAGCCTTTGCAAATGCAAGTAACTTTTTTAATGGAATAGCAAGAGGAGCCGTTACCTTCTTACTTGTATTTTATCTTCAGGGAATTAAAGCTATAGATCCAATTATAGCTGGAATATACTTAACACCGCTTGCTATTTCTATGGTTATTATTTCTCCAATAAGCGGAGCACTTTCTGATAAATATGGCTCAAGAGTACTAAGCTCCATAGGACTTATTATTTCCGCTGTAGGGCTTTTAGGATTTATGACCATAAGCTCAACTACTTCAACTACAATGCTTGTAATATATATGTTAATTATGGGACTTGGTTCAGGCCTATTCTTTTCACCTAATACTAATGCAATTATGGGGTCTGTACCAGCGGATAAAAGAGGTGTTGCCGCAGGACTTAGAACTATGTTAAATACTGCCGGAAGCGTAATAAGCATAGCTCTTTCTATGGCTATAATATCCTCCAGTGTTACTCCAGAAGCAATGCAGGCTTTGTTTGTAGGAACTCAGGTTGGATCTCAAGGAATTGCAATAGGTAAATTTATTGGCGGTCTTAGATTAGCCTTTAGTATCTCCTTTGGTTTTAGTGTAATAGCTGCTATTCTATCTTATTTAAGAGGACCAGAACCAAAATGGGATGAGGAATCAGAACCAGAATTAGAATTAGCATAATAATTAAAAATTATACAAACTTAAGGCCGCTGCTATTTAAATTAGCGCGGCCTTCTTAAATTTGCTAAGTAAAAATCTCTATGCCTTTACAAAATATATATTTATTGTAGATTCATAAGTATATACACTCTTATATAATTGCTACTCCTAAAACCTCATTAAATGATGCTAAATCTTTAATTAACTCTTCTTTTCTTACATATCTTGGAACTAAAATAGTGTATGAACTCTTCATATATGCAAATTCGCCCTCAAGTTCCTCTTCAAGTAAAAACTCTATATTTTTAATCTTTACATTTTTATCTTCAAAATAACTATCAACTTTTTGAACCATTTCCTTTTTATCTAAATATTCGATTTGAATTTTTATTACGCTGGCCTTCTCTAAAAATCTAGATTCAAACTTCTTTAATGTTACAAGACATATAGCTACAGCAATAGCTGCTAAAATACTTAAATAGTAATATCCAAGACCTATGGCAAGCCCAATACAAGCAACCACCCACAAGCTTGCAGCTGTAGTAAGTCCTTTTATTGAACCTTTCTCATGAATTATTGTTCCTGCACCCAGGAAACCTACTCCACTTACAACCTGCGCACCTATTCTTCCTATATCCGCTTTTAATGCACTAGCCAGCTGTGGCTGAGCTAATATTAGTTGTACAGTTTTTTGCACATCATATAATTGTATCATTGATATTACGCAGGCGCCTATACACACAAGTATATGAGTTCTAAAGCCTGCTGGCCTGTTTTTAAACTCTCTTTCATACCCTATTAGACCACCAATCAGTATAGCGAGCAGCAACCTTATTATAACTTCGTATATTTCCATTATCCCTGTCCCCTTCAATGGTATTTTCATATATTTT
This sequence comes from Clostridium sp. OS1-26, assembly GCF_030915445.1. Lineage (GTDB taxonomy): Bacteria > Bacillota > Clostridia > Clostridiales > Clostridiaceae > Clostridium_AM. The sequence continues at coordinate 2,797,556 of NZ_CP133264.1, read as the reverse complement.
TCCACAGTTCTTCTAAATAATCAATATTATATTGATAGTTTATGATTATTTTTATAAAAGAACACAACAAAAATACTTTTAGAGATGCTTTTATCTTGTGATTAAAAAATGTCCTATAAAAATAATAATATTCTATTAAGCGCTTTTCTCCTTAAGGGCATTTGGAAGTATAAAGGATAATGTTAAGCACACTACAGTAAGTATGATTAATAATATAAATACTGAATATAAACCAGAATGTAATGCTGCCTTTATTTGACCAATTGAAACTCCATAGTTTACGCTAGCAGCGGAATATAGATTGCTTGGTTCTACTCCTTGGATGCCTAGTTTACTAAAATATTTCACTATACCTAAGTTAAACATGCTTCCAAAAACACTTACTCCAATAGTCTGACCTAAAGTACGAACTAAAGAGTTAGATGCTGTTGCAGCTCCTCTTTTGCTATAATCCACAGAGGACTGTACTACTATTGTTAATGTTGTAAAACTTCCACCAAAGCCAAATCCCATTATAGTAATATATATTATAACCAACAGCAATGGCGAACTAACTGTTAGTGTCGGTAAAAGCACACAACTTATGACTAAAATAATAGTGGATAGTGCAATAACTACCCTTTCCCCATATTTAGGTATAGCTTTTGCCAAAATAACTGAAGACATAAGCCATGCAACGGACATAGGCGCCATAGAAACTCCTGAAATTGTTGCTCCAAAGCCTAAGACATTTTGCATATAAATAGGCATATAAACATCTGCACCTATTAAAACAGCTGATGCCAAAAAGCTAATTATGTTAACTATTATGTTAGTCTTAGTAAAAATATCAAAAGGTATAATTGGCTCTTCTGCTTTTTTTTCTATAAAATAGAATGCTATTAAAAAAATCACTGTAGCTACTAAACAAATTACAGTTGTAAAAGAATAAAAGCTGTGACTTTCTCCCCCGGTCAACACAGCATATAAAAGAACTATTATTGACGCAGATAACACTACTGTTCCAGCGTAGTCAATTTTATGTTTCTTTCTTTCAAAATTTTCTTTAAGGTTCTTCTGAATCAATATTATAGACATTATTCCAAAAGGTATATTTATAAAAAATATCCAATGCCATGAAAGATAGTCTATAAGAAACCCTCCGAAAAATGGGCCTATTAAGCTAGCTATTCCCCATACTGTACTTAACCATCCCTGAACTTTTGCTCTCTCTGAAAGAGAAAATACGTCTCCTACTATTGTGTAAGTAACTGTGAATATTGATCCAGCCCCCAACCCTTGAATTGCACGAAAGGCTATTAGCTGATACATACTTTGAGATATACCACAAAGTGAACTTCCAATTAGAAAAATTATTATTCCTACAGATAGTACATTTTTTCTTCCATATAAATCTGATAGCTTGCCATATATAGGCGTTGAAATAGCTGATGTAAGTAAATATAATGAAAAAACCCAACTTATAAGTTCAAATCCATTTAATTCTTTGACTATAGTAGGTACCGCGGTAGTTACAACTGTTCCCTCAACAGCTCCAAGGAACATGGCAACCATTACTGCAATAACTATACTTCTTTTTTTAGAATCCATTCTAAATATCACTTCCTTATATAATAAAAATTAACACCTCAAAAAATATAGCAAATTTTATTTTATCATTAATATACCAACTTGCCAAGATTTAAAAAATGACCTTCTCTTCAGACAAATATTTTGACAAAATACATTATTTCTACATAATATCCACTAATTGTATAAAGTAATTGTATTGATATAACGATATTATTATCTAAGAGCTTTTATAATTAAAACCAAACAATATATGTTAAGGAGGAATACTTATGGGGAAGAATACAAATTATAGGGGCATAGGAATTAAATTTTTAATGCCAATACTTATAATTACTTTTCTAGCTACAAGCGGCATTGGCATATTGTCTTATATAGGTGAAAAAAATGCATTGACTAGAATTATGGAAAACATGACTACACTTAAAGTAGAAGAAACAAAAGGATTGATTGCAGAAAGAGAAGATAACGTCAAATCCTTAAAGCAAGCTCTCGATAAATACTTGATTTCAATTACAAAAGGCATTGCTGAGACATTAAAAACAGTCCCTGAAGATAAATTAAATGACGAAGCTAAAAGATTGGCTCAATCTCTAGGCGTTACTGAAATACATATTACTGATGGGGATGGAATATTAAGATGGGGATCTATTCCAGACTTCTATGGGTTCGATTTTAAAACTTCTGATCAAACTAAACCTTTTCTCCCAGGGCTTACCGATAAGAACTTCACGCTGGCTCAAGACCCTCAGCCAAGGGGAGGTGACAAAGAACTTTTTCAGTATGTTACCGTATCAAGGGTAGATAAACCTGGTCTTGTACAAATAGGAGTAGTTCCAAAGGAATTGCAGGATTTATTAGATAGAGTTAATGTAAAAAACATTTCTAAGTCAACTAAAATTGGTAAAGCTGGATATGTATTTGTACTTGATAAAGATGGTAAAATAATTAGTTATCCTGATGATAAACTTATTGGAAAAAGCTTAAAGGATTTTGATTGGGGACAAAAAGTAGCATCCTCAAATAAGGGAAGTTTCAAGTACAAAATGAATGGTATTGAAAACTTAATGGCCTTTCAAAAGACAGATAAATATACTATTATAGCTACAATACCTACATCAGAATACTATAGTCAGTTATCAACTTTAAGAAATAATATTATTTTGTCAATAGTACTTAGTTTACTTTTAGCTTCATTTATTATTTTTTTAGTAAGCAACAAATATATTATTAAAAGAATTAAAAATATATTAAAGGTAGTAGAGGAGGTCGGCGATGGAAATCTTAATGTCTCCATTAAAGATTCTGACAATGATGAACTTGGTCAATTAGCATTTGGATTTAATAATACTATAAATCATTTAAAAGAATTAGTTTTAAGTATAAATACTACTGCCTCAAACGTAACACTAACCTCTGATGCAGTAGCACAAGCAACGGAACAAACCTCAGCTGCGGGAGAAGAGATTGCAAAAAGTGTTTCCGAAATAGCAGGAGGTACAACTAATCAAGCGCAGGAAGCTCAAACAAGCGCTGATCAATTATCTGATGTATCTAAGAACATTGAGGATATCCTAACAAATACAAGTATAATTTCTGAAAAGATAAGCGAAATAGACCATCAAAATAAAAATAGCCTTGAATCAATAAATATCTTAAAAAATAAATTTTCCGAAAATAAAGATGCAACAGAAAGTGTAAGTGAAAAGATAACCTTGCTTGCTGATAGATCGAACCAAATAGGAGCGATCACAGAATCTATTTCTGCAATAAGCAGCCAGACTAATTTACTAGCATTAAATGCATCTATTGAAGCTGCAAGAGCTGGCGAGGCTGGACGAGGTTTCGCAGTTGTAGCAGAAGAGGTCCGAAATCTAGCTGAACAGTCTGCAGATGCAGCTTTTAATATTGATTCCCTTATTAAGGAAATCAAAAGCGATGTATCAGATGCTGTAAAATCCATAAATATTGCAGGTAAATCCGTTGGCGAATCAAACGAAAAGCTTGATAACACCGTTGAAGCTTTTTATATGCTTAAAGCTTCAAATGATTCATTAGTTGCCCTTGTAGAAAATTTAAATGATATTTGTAAGATTTTGAGCGAGAATACAGAAAAAGTAGTTGTATCTGTTAACAACATTGCATCTGTTTCCCAGGAAACTGCTGCTACAACAGAAGAAATATCTGCTGCTACAGAAGAACAGGCAGCGGCATTCGAGGAAATTAATCAAAGCATTAGCAAATTGAAAATCTTATCTTCTGAATTACTTAACATGATAATGCAATTTAAGATTAACGAATAAATTATAAATAAATTTAACTCAGACTCTTTAGATTATATTTTTAAATATTTTAAAATAGAAAGATAATAGGTTTGTTTTAATTAATCGGAATGTAGCTATTTGGGAATCACAAAAACAAATATGCTTTATTATGGAAATTAAAGGGGGTATCCTAAAAATTATATTTTGGGATATCCCTTATTCCTTATACTAAATTTTATATTTTTTACATTAACTTTCACATTTTTTAAATAAAAACTACATTTTGAAATGTTTATGTTATTATGCTAAAATGTAAACATATTATTAACATTTATAGGGGGACAAATTGATGAAATCCATAAAACGTCAATTAATTTCTGTTGCAATCTTGCTAGTAATAATCCCAGTAATAATTACTAATTTTATCTGCTCTTATTATTTTTCCAATAACATTGAATCCAGCATATCAGATAGTAATAAACGTCTTTCATCCACAATGGCTGACGAAGTTAAATATTTTATTGATAAGGCATACGCTCTTACGGAATCAATGACCGAAAGTAAGACAACTGTCGACTTTAACCTAGAGGATCAAAAAGAGATGCTTACCAAATCTGTATCTAAAAACCCTTATTTAGATTTGTTGTACATAGTAAAAAGTGATGGAAATCAGACGGCTCGCTCTTCTGGTGAATTGGCGAATAGAGCCAATAGATGGTGGTTTACACAAGTTATGAATGAAAAGAAATCATTCGTTAGCAAATCCTATTATTCTGTAACTGGTGATAGCGCCGTAACTTCAATATTTCATCCTATTTTTGATAAAAACTCCAATATAATAGGAATATTCGGTGCTGACCTTAAATTAAACGAATTACAAAAGCTTGTAGATAAGTACTCTGATGGTAAAAATAGCTATTCATTTATTCTGGACAGCGATGGCGTAGTTATTGCTCATCCTGATAAAAGTCAAGTTTCAGAGCTTTATAATTATAAAACCTTTAAGAAAACGGTTTTAGTTAAGGATTCTTCAGGTAATGTAGTTAAAGATGCTAATGGAAATCAGCAAACTCAACTTCAAGATATAAAACTTCCTCAAGCTCTTAAGGACATCACTGAAAGGGCATTAAAGGGAGAATCTGGTGTTGTCGAATATACAGATAATGATAAAAAAGAAATATCAAGTTCTTATACTACAATAAAGCTCCCAGGACAATCTCAGAGCTGGGCAGTAATAACAGTGCAAGACAAAGCATCTGCTATGGCAATAATAAGAACTACTCAAATAAAAAACATGATTATAGCATTATCTCTGCTCTTGTTAGTAATTATATTAATATATTTTCTTGCAAAAAAATTTACACAACCAATCTCTGATTTAGTTATACTGATGCAAAAAGCATCTGATGGCGATTTAACAGTTCAATCTCAATATAAAAGTCAAAATGAGCTTGGAAGCCTAAGTAGTAACTTTAATTTAATGATGTCTCAAATAAAAGAACTCATTACTAACATAGATGAAACATCTGTACTTGTGACTAATTCATCTAAAACCCTAGCAATTACTACTGAATCTACCGCTAAATCTATAGAACAGGTAACAGTTAATATTTCAGATGTTACAGTAGCTGCTGATGGACAAGCCTCCAATGCTGCAACTGGACTTGATACAACTAAAAAGTTATCTGATAAAATTACTACTATGACAGATTATATGAATGATGGTAAAACTTCTGCTGATAACATATGTAATGTTAGCGCTAGAGGTATTGAGGCTATTCATACACTAGAAAGTGCTGCAAGAGAAAGTAATCAATCTATAAATAATGTAGCATTAGTCATAAATTCACTAAGTGATAAAGCAAATATAGTTGGAAATATAGCTGATACTATAACCTCAATCTCCGAACAAACTAATCTTCTTGCTCTAAATGCTGCTATAGAAGCTGCAAGGGCAGGCGAGGCAGGCAGAGGCTTCTCCGTAGTTGCTGAGGAAGTTAGAAAGCTATCTGAAGACACAGCTTCTTCAAGTAATAATGTTAAGGAAATTATATTTAATGTTCAAAAAGACATTATCACAGCTAAGGATACTATAAATCAAGCAGAAATTGTGATTTATAAACAAAATGATGCTGTAAAACATGCTAGAGAAACCTTTGGCGAAATATCTTCCAGTATTCAAGACGTGGTAAGTAAAATAAACATAACCTCCTCTAGCCTTAATGACGTTATTATCACTAGAGATCAACTTATTACGGTTATGGATGCCGCATCAAAAGTGGCTGAAACTCTTGCTTTATCTTCTCAACAAGTTTCAGCTATAACAGAAGAGCAAAACGCTGCTGTAGAGGAAATATTCGGTCTAGCTGATGAGTTAAATAGTATGTCAGTAAAGCTTCATGAATCTATAAGAACATTTAAACTAAATTAACAAAAATCCCGGACTTATTTAAAGTTCGGGATTTTTATTATCTATAAATTTATATTGAATTTTTATTATATATTTTGTATAATTATTCATATCCGAAATAATTAGATTTAGTACTGGGGGTAGATCAATGGAAAAAATGGTCTTTGTGGTTAGAAAAGCTGAAAAAGCAGATATCCCAAAAATACATGAAATAACTGAAATAGTTTTTAAAATCTATGCTGAAAATGCAGGTGTCAAAGGTACACTCAGTGCATTGAGTGAAAGCTATGAAGATATAGAAAGAGATATAGAAACAAAGGAAGTTTTTGTAGCCCTTTTAAATGAAGAAGTAGTTGGAAGCGTTCGAGTTGAAGTGAAACCTGATAAAACCGCCTACTTAAGCAGATTTGGAGTCAAATTAGATTACCAAAATAATGGTGTAGGCAAAATATTAATAAATGCAGTAGATAATGCAATGATAGATTTAGGTGTAACTAATATATATCTTCATACTGCTTCTAGGATGCTATCACTTGTTAGATTTTATTATGGCAGAGGTTTTTATATTGAGTCAACCACTAAAGATCGAGGCTATATTAGAGCTTTTTTGTGTAAAGATTACAAAACAGAGCAATCAAATATTCCTTGTGAAAATCGTGAAGTTATATAATAACTATAAGGAGTTGCATAATTGGTTAATTATGCAACTCCTTATAACTTTATCCTTATTCAAAAAATGTTTCATATTCTATTGAGAATTTATTTTCATATTTGTCAATCCCTCTAACGCTTTATTAATCTTGTCTTTTGCCTCTTCCACACTTTTTGTTGTTCCATTTATAAAATCTCCGTCTTTAACAGCAGTATCAGAAGTGACTACTATGTTTTCTAAATAATTGCAATACTTCTCATGAAAAGAATCCAGCTCTTTGCCATGAGGAAGCTTAGTCACTTCATCTAAATATTTGTGAAGATTTTTATTTTCTTCTTTTAATTGTGGCAATGCCCTATTTTCAATTCCTTTCATTGTGTTATCTACTGAAGTCTTTATTTTCCCAGTGTAACTGTATATCTCTTTTGTATAAACAGCATCACTTTTTGTGGAGTTAAACACTGCTTCTGGACTTTTATTTGAACTTACAGCATTTATTACAAAAAACACCAGCAATCCTATTAGAGCATAAATAACAATCTTGGCTACTTTTTTTATAAAACTAATTATGATAAGGATGATCACAATAAAACCTAATCCTAGCAGCAATTCATTATGCGACAATTCTATTTTCCTCCTGTTTCCTGTAATTTAATATAGTAATACTATCCTTAAAACGTAAATATAAAAATATCATTGCTATGAAATTTTTATAGCTAATCCTTTACTATATTTTAACACATACAATTCTTATTGTTAATTATTGACGACAAATTTTTACTTGTAATTACCTTATACTCTAAAAAATTACGGAATAGTCTTAAAATTATAAATCCATTGACATTTTTATCTGATTCGTCTAGCAAATATGTTATAATTATCTAACAGATATAAAGAAATATATATATAATGGAAAATACTTAGAAGGAGAGAAAAAATGAAGGGAATTTATTATGTACTTTCCTTAATTTCAGGCCTGGCTATAGCAACCCAGGTTGCAGTTAATGGAAAACTACGCTCTAATCTTGGTGATCCTATACTAACCTCTTTTATCAGCTTTGCTGTTGGTGCTATAGGTTTGGCGATTGCCTTTTTTGCTTCTATCTGGTTAGGTGCACAAGCTAAGCCAGATTTGGCAAACTTCAAAAACACTAATTGGTGGATGTGGACAGGAGGACTCTTTGGTGCATTTTACATATTCACAACTATTTTTGCATCGCCGAAAATAGGCTTCGCTAATATGTTTAGTTTAGTTATTGGTGGGCAGATACTTCTTGCAGTAATTTTTGACCACTTTGGTGCATTTAATATGCAAGTTCATGCAATTAATCCTTTAAGAGCTGTTGGTATTATCTTGCTAGTAGCAGGCGTGTACATTATTCAAACACATTAAAGAGGTACATAGATAAAATAACTATAAAGTTACTTTACACTATAATCTAAGTTGGTAATTTTTATAGGAGAAGAGCAAAAGTTAATTCTCAACTTTCAACTATTCAGTTAAATACTTATCCTATAAAAGTTGCCATTTTAAATATTAATGTAAGTTAATTTTCTAACCTATAATTTTATAAATGTTTTCTCTAACCTAAAAAGGTTTCTAAAAAATGTTTTGCTACTGATGATAAATATCTATTCTTCATCCATATTATAGCTGTCTGGGTTTCTAAGGACGCTTCATCAATTTCCTTATATTTCAAATTTGTACTTGGTATAAGTCCTATGGCTGCTTTTGGTACAATAGCTGCGCCAATTCCAGTATCTGCCCACAATAGTATTGATCTTGCATCATCACTTTTGCATAGTATATTAGGTTCAAATCCTGATTTTTCACAGGAATCTACTATCATTTTTTCAAATCTGCGGTCTATTATCAGAGGCTTATCTTTAAGTTCTTTAAGACATATTGATTTTTGCTCTTCTTCCCAATACATGTCCCCTCTTGTTGCGACTACCATTGGCTCATCCGGCAAATATATTATCTCAAAAACTCTGAGTTTATTGGTGTTCTTACAATTCCTATTTCTATAACTCCATTATTTAATAAATCTAGTATTCTATAAGTATCCCCCTCCCATATCTGAAAACTTACTCCTGGATAATTTTCATGGAAGTTATATATCCTCTCTGGTAAAAGGGTAGACCCTGAGGATGGGACTGTACCAACGGATAGTGTTCCTTGGAGTCCTTCATTAAAATCTTTTAATTCTTTAATAGTAGAATCAACTAGTTCTACTACCTGCTCTGCTCGATGTCTTAATATTTTACCTGCATCCGTCAGTTGTATTTGTCTGCTTCCTCTTTCAACTAATTTAACTCCAAGTTCCTCTTCTAAAAGCTTTAGCTGTTGACTAAGAGGAGGCTGTGCTATATGCAACCTTCTTGCTGCTTTAGTTATATTTCCTTCTTCTGCAATTGTGATAAAATATCTTAATTGTCTAATGTCCATAAGAATATCTCCTCTAAATTATAACCATATGTTTTTCATATGCATTTTATAGCTATTAAATATTTTTTATATATATTTTTCTTTGCTATAATAATACAGTAAAGAATAGACACTGTCAAAATAAGTCTTATTTCAGTTTAATTTAATCGGAGGTATTTATGCTTAATAATTTAATACTCTTATGCACAGCTGGCTTTTGCGCTGCTTTCATAGATTCCATAGCTGGTGGTGGAGGCCTTATTAGCGTTCCAGCTTACTTGCTAGCAGGTGTTCCACCTCATCTTGCACTAGGAACCAATAAGTTTTCTTCGTCTTGTGCATCTTTTACTAGTTCTGTTAAATTCGCTAAATCTGGCAAAGTGGATTTTGGGATCCTGAAATTTTTAGGGCCATTTACCCTTATAGGAGCTATTTTAGGTGTTAATACTGTTCTTAGCATAGATGCAAGTTATCTTAATACAATAGTGCTTATACTTTTACTATTTGTAGGTATATATAGTTTATTTTCGAAAACTGCAGGAATTGAAGATAAATTTGAAGGTCTGACAAAAGAGAACAAGCTTTTCGGAATACTACTTGCATTTTCCTTAGGATTTTATGATGGCTTTTTCGGTCCTGGGACAGGTTCTTTTTTAATCTTTGGTCTTATAAAAATATTTAAATTTGACTTTGTTAGAGCTGGAGGAAACGGAAGAGTTTTAAACTTTATAAGTAATATTGCTGCTCTTGGCATGTTTGCTATAAGAGGGCAGATTGATTATAAACTTGGTATACCAGTTGCAATATTTATGGCACTGGGAGCTAAATTTGGTACAAAGGTTGCTCTAGATAAAGGTGCTAAGCTGATGAAACCTATCTTTGTAACTATGTCTCTAGCAGTAGCAATTAAAATGCTTTACGGAGTGTTAATTAAGTAAGGAGTAAGGAAATCACGGTTTCCTTACTCCTTATTGTTTATTGTCCTTTATTAGTCTTACAATCCTTTTCTTATTGATAATAGGTTAGTCTTAAGCATCTAGAATTATCAAACAATTTATATTAATTATATTTTAATTATCTTTACTTCTTTTAATTTCAATGGAAAATATGGTACAATATTCAAGTGTGTTTACTTATACTACATAAATTAATTATATAAAGGACTGAAAACTATGAAAAAATTTAAATTATTATTTTTACTATTATTTATTTTGATGACTGCTTTCGCAGCATTAAAAATATTTAATCCTAACAAAGCAAAAATCACCGCAAAAGTAACATCTAATGCAACTAATCAAGAACAAAAACATGAAAAGAGCAAAACGCATGATGGAATACCTGCAACTATACTGAATTCCAATAATGAGACTTCAGATTCGCAATATAAGGATTTAAGGAAGTTTCCTTACCCATACAGCGCTATGCTTGCTATATGCTCTGATATAGATGATGCAACTTTAGAAGAGTTTAAAAACTATCATAGGTTTTTAAACACTAAAGAACAAACTGCTAACGGTGAAGGTATAGGTCTAGATATTAGTGACTCTATGTGGTTGTACATGGCTGATAATGCAGGATATAAAGTAGATAAATATGGCAATGGCGTTGATAATATAATGACTTTCTTTAAAGGTATAGATAAATCTTCACGACATAACTCTAATGAAATTATTAATTTCACCAAATGCGGATGGATAGATTCTCTCCACTCTTTTGGAGATTTTTCAACTAAAAATGAAAGAAATTCTTCCTTTAACAGAGCTTTAGCCGTAAATGCTTGGGAAACACTAAAAACTATTAATTTCAAACCGGTAGTATGGATAAATCACGGCAATAAGTCTAATAGGCAAAATTTTGGTGCCTATGGTACCTCTAATTTTATGAACTATCAACAAGGGGACAACCCTAGTTCTTCATGCTATCATACAGATTTAACTATTCCTAATGGTATTAAATATGTTTGGAACTCTATATCAGATTATAACTTTGGGCATGATTATCCTCTTTATGAAATTTCTCTAAGAGATGGCAAAAAGGTATGGGGCTTTTATAGGTATACAAATGACATGGTAAATGGAAAGATTGAATGGACATGGGTTCCTAAACATCTCCACAAACAACTTACTCAATCAAACTTAGATAGTATTGTAAGCAATAAGTATTATTCTGTAGTGGGACAACACTTTGGTGTCGATGCCGAAGATTTATTCCATGATGAAAATATAAAATCCTTAAGATTGCTAAAACAGTATGAAACAGATGGAAAGATACTCGTTGCCAGAACCTCAAGGCTTCTGGAGTACGCCAATGTCCATAAATATATAATGTATAATAAAGTAAATGATAACGGAAAAACTTATATTAATATAACTAATATAAATGATCCTATTTTCGGGAAACACGTTCCTACTCTTGATAACATAAGAGGAATTACTTTTTATTGTGATGATCCTCAAAATACTGTATTGCTACTAAATAAAACCGAAATTAGTAGCGAGGAACTTAAAGTAAATCCTAAGGATGAAACAGGAAAGTACAGTATATCTGTTAAGTGGTTTGCACCTGACTATACTGACCATAATAAGCAAAATCAAGTATAGGGTTATAAGGCCGAAAATTGACTTAAACTCCGGGCCCTATGTTTCCAAGCTTCAGCTTTGGAAACATAGCCCTTTGTATAAGTCAATTTTCTTGCTTGAAATCTTATATAGATAAGCCAACTCAAAACTAAACTTATATATAGTAATTTCTAGCATAAGCTAAGGACTTAATCATATCCTTTTGTTCATTAAAATGATAATAAACTAATTTGATTGACTCAAAAAGTTCATCAATAGAAGGATATGCACTAACACTAAAGACACAGTTCTTTAATTTATTCCAGATGTTCTCCTGAGGGTTTAACTTAGGAGAATATCTAGGAGTGTTTATCAAAAACATCTCATATCTATGAGCTTCAGCGAAAGCCTGCATAGCTCTAGAAACATGAAATCTCGCATTGTCTAATAAAACATACACCTTTTTACCTGCATTTATATCAAGTAGCCTCTCAAGAAATGTCTGTACTTCTTCAGAGGTAATCACTTGTTTCGCCGAATAGGCATCTATGATAGTATCAAAGTTTTTGGTAATTTCGGTGGCGCCTATTAGATTAAGTCCCTCATGAGAATTATTGCTTTCTAAATTAGGGGATATCCCTACAGGGCTCCATGTTCTACGGATATCAGACTCCGTCCTAAGGCCAGTTTCATCCATAGCATAAAATACACAATCAGAAGAGTTTTCTACAATAGGTAGAAGGTATTTCATTTTTTTTAAAGGCTTCTTGTTCAACCTTATCAGCCTTAGTCGGCTTGCGCTGCGCTCTTTTGTAGCTAAGATTGTTTCGCTTTAGCAATATTCTTATATATTCTTTAGAGTACTTTTCACCATAGTTTTGATAGATATACTCTACAAGAAGTGGACATGTCCATACATTACCTATAAAGCCAAAGTCGTTTGGAAGTGTATGCAGTACAGTATTTATTAGGTCATCAAGCATTTCAGCTGTAAAAGTTCCTTCAGAACCTCCACGATGATCCTCTAATGCTTTTAACCCAACTGAATTCCATTTCTTAATATAATCTATAATTGTTTGCTTAGATTTTAATAAGAACTTGGCAATTTTTATAGTACTAAAACCTTCATAGCGCATAGCGACAGCAGTTAATACATTGCGTGCAAATTCACTCTCGTGTGAATTTCTCATTTTCTTAAGGCTTTCTGTTGTGAAGCCGTATAATGATTCAACTTCAATACCTTTTCTCCCCATAGTAATATCTCCTAACTAAATTCTAATTGATTTTAGTTTGTGCAGAAATCACTAACAATATTTTCGAATAAGTCAATCATACAGTTGGTTTATCTATAGATAAATAACTTTGATACTTGACTTAATCAGGGATACCCCTATGAACGTTGATAATAAGTAAATCATATAGATTAGATATCTATAGTTCTTGTTTAGTTTTGGTTTACTGAATTAGTTTTGTCTTTATTAAAGTATATTAGTGCTAAGACAAAGGCAGTGATGCTAATAAATGTGCATGCTTTAAAGGCTGCTTCAATAGATACGTCAGCAAATTTACCTATGGAAATATTAACTATAGAAGAAAGTATATCGCCAGCCATAGCATAGATAGAAAGTATTGTTGCTCTATTGCTGCTGTTTATTGATTTATTTTCAATATCTAAAATGATAGGTCTCATAATTGAAAAACATCCTTGAGTGACAGCAATTGCAACTACACTTATAATTGGATTTCTAGTATATACTAATACTGTACATCCTACTAAAATATTTATTAATAAAACTTTTGTTGTTTTGTTTTGTCCAAATCTTTCAGTAAACTTATAGGACTTAGCTGATATTAAACATACTATCTGCATTAATGCTGTTAAAAATCCAAAATACCTGATACCTATTCCACTTTTCAAATATTGAGTTTGGTTTAGAAAAACACCAATTGAATGGGTTGTTTCACTGATGAGAGCAAAGACTACCACAATTATTATAATTTGTTTGTTATTTAATACATCTCTTATACTATCTTTAATACTTGGCTTCTTTTCTAAATTATGAGACACATCCTTAATAAGAAATGTTAAGATCACTGCTGCCCCATAAGGGATTATTGTTCCAGATGCAGTTAAATCCATTGATCTCTCAACCATTTTCGTAGAAAATAAACATGCCAATAGAAATCCTGCAACACCCATAGCAGTGTACATGCCAAATACCTTTTCTGTCTTCTCTTTATCCGTTGATGAGTATAATAATGCTATATCACATCCTGAAATTGCAGAAGTAGCTAAAGCTACTAATATTCTTTCTACTAGAAATAAGGAAAAGGAATTTGCCTCATAGAAAACAATTTTTGATATAAAAAGTAGAAAGTTTCCCATCAACAAAGTTATTTTATACCCATATTTATCTGCAAACCATCCCCAAGGAATCTCAAAGAGCAGCATTAAAATCATGAATATGGACTCTATTAAAAAAATATTGTACATAGACAAACCTCTTGATTGTCTATATAAAGTAGCTACAGGCCCATAAAAAACAAGTCCCTGAAGAAAAGCAATAATGTACATTAAATAAACATTTATCTTTTTATTCAATTTGATACACCTCCAAAAATTTGCACAACAAAAAAACCTTTTAGAAAGGGTTTTTTTAACATATAGTTGTGCAGATGCATCAAATCGTTCTCATTATACTTCCTCCTTTTAGTCGGAACACTGAATAACTTAAGATTTTCGTTTCCGCTCACAAGTTACCCATAAAAGTTCATTTAGAACTTTTACCTCTAGTATTATTTAAAATAACTATTATACAACATTTTACCATAGTCTCATTATATTTATAATATATTATAACCAGAATTTTAAATTCTGGTTAATAGTTGGCATGCTTATCTTGCAATTCTAGATAAGCAGTTACGGTCACTATTACCTAGACATTGTAAAATAACATAAACTAAGGTTCAGCCTAATTAAATATAGAAATTGTGCAAAATTATATGTCTATAATAATAATATAAAAAGACCGCAATTAATGCGGCCTTTTTATATTATTATTCAGTAGTGTTAAAATCAACTTCCATTAAATCGATAACTTTTGTCTTATGCTTCCTCTTATAACCCCACCATAATCCTATAAACAA
This sequence comes from Clostridium sp. OS1-26, assembly GCF_030915445.1. Taxonomy (GTDB): domain Bacteria; phylum Bacillota; class Clostridia; order Clostridiales; family Clostridiaceae; genus Clostridium_AM. Next base: position 2,782,528 of record NZ_CP133264.1, on the reverse strand, counting down.
TGGTAGTCCGATATATGATGAAATTACCCCATTCCAATCTATTTTATCAGCTTCAAAATAGCTAAGGCCCTGTCCTAAAGTAACAACTATACATAACACCATTGCTATTACTGGTCCTAATGGAAATAACTTTGCAACATATTTTAATTTTTTCAAGTCACGTCCTTGAGCAACATAAGCTTTGCGGAAACGGTAGTGGCATAGCGCTATACCTAACCATGCGACAAAGCCTGCAAGTCCTGATGCCGCTACAAGCCATACATAAACTGTAGTTTCTGCATAAAGACCTGTTAAGAAACAAAGAGATGCTACTATTGTAGTTATTATTAATGAATTTATAGGAACTCCTCTAGAATTAACCTTTGCAAGCCATGCTGGTGCTTTACCATCCTTAGCCATTGCATATAACATTCTGCTTGAAGCATACATTCCTGAGTTTCCTGCTGATAATACTGAAGTTAAGATAACTGCATTCATTAATGATGCCGCTGCAGCTATACCAGCTCTTTGGAATACTAGTGTGAATGGGCTTGTATCAACTCCGGCATCTGTATAAGGAATTAATGCTCCAACAACAAATATCGTTCCTATATAAAATATTAAAATTCTCCAAAAGATTGTATTTATTGCTTTAGGTATATTTTCTTCTGGATTTTCACTTTCTCCAGCAGCTATACCAACAAGCTCTGTTCCTTGGAATGAGAAACCAGCAATTAAGAATACCATGAAAATTGATTTAACTCCACCAACAAATGGTGCTTCACCAACTGTAAAATTTTTAAATCCTACAGCATGTCCACCTATTATTCCAACTATTGTTGCAACACCTACTAGTATAAATATAATAACTGTAATTACTTTAATGCTTGCAAACCAATATTCTGATTCACCATAGGCTCTTGCTGATAAAAGATTAAGTCCAACTATTAATACAAGAAATAAAACACTCCATACAAGGGCTGGCACACCTGGAAACCAAAACTTCATAAGAAGGGCACCTGCAACCATTTCTGCTGCAACTGTAATAGCCCAGTTATACCAATAATTCCAGCCCATTGCAAATCCAAAAGCAGGATCAACAAATTTTGACGCATATGTTCCAAAGGAACCTGAATCTGGCATGAATGTTGCCATTTCCCCCAAACTAGTCATCAAGAAATAAACCATAATACCTATACAACCATATGCAACTAGCGCTCCACCAGGACCAGCTTGTTTAATTGTAGCGCCAAGGGCTAAAAATATACCTGTCCCAATTGCGCCTCCCATTGCAATCATATTTAGATGTCTTGCCTTCAAACTTCTTTTAAGTTCATTAGAAGTCTGAGCATTTTGCTCTACTGCGTTTTGCATAAATTTTTCCTCCTTACCGGCTTTTATTTATTCCGATAAGTGAAATAACTAAGATTAGAAATGAAACTCCTTCTCCATCAGTCGAATGAGTAAGCGATCATCACAAAATCACAGATTTTGGATGCCTGCTTAACGTAAAAAAATGCCTTGAGCATACACTCAAGGCATTTAATATGCATTTATACTAACTACTAAAACATACATATTAATATACAACGAATGATAGCTCACCACAAAATACTATTTGTGACAGTCTTGCATATATTCTATGCAAACCCAGCTATACAGTACTAAAGCATTTACTGTACGCTTCGGCGAAATTTCCTTTCAAACTACTTCATTGTGCTTACCTCTGCAGTTTTACTCTTAAATCCCGCGCCTCTACCTCAGTTATTCACTTATGTTAACCATTATACAGCAACATTTATAATTAGTAAACAGTTTTTTAACATTTTAGTATAAGAGCTTTTTTATTTTTTCTTGTAATTATAATGGTATTTAACCTTCTGTAAATTAAGAAAATTTATATTTTCAAATGATCATAAAGTTCATCAAACGACATATATTTATTTTTGCTTAAATATGTAAGATTAGAAATAATAAGATAAGAGAGTTTTTCGGAATCAAGTTTAGATGTTATGTTTCCTTTTCTTCTCTCAAGTTCAATTAATTCTCCTATCTTTGCATACAACTTTGTAAAGCTATCTTTTTCTCTACAGTGATATCCTTGCTCTTCCTCATTCGCAATTTCATAAAAAATTGAAATATAATCATCTACAAAGCCCTGTAAAGACTCATATATTTTTCTTACTTTTTCTTTAAAAGGTTCATCAGTTAACTTTAAGTTTTCTATAATATTCAAGGTTTTATTCCAATCATCTTGAAAAATTTCTATTACAAGCTCTATTTTATTTCTAAAATAATTATAAAAGGTTCCTGTTCCTATTTCACACTGCTTGGCAATTTCTCTTATATTCAGACCTTTATATCCCTCTTCTAAAAGAGTTTTTCTTCCTTGGATTATTATTTTTTCCTTGGCATTTTCAATTAACTTTGGCATTTTATCCTCCCATTAATGAACTCTGTTCACAATATATCATATTCATACTTTTCTGTCAACAACACTGGTCAAATTTGTTAAATATGTATGATTCAAAGTTAGTTTCCCTATAGATATCCACCTTGGGTACTTAACTTATTAGCGATATTCATAGGAGTACCTTGATTAAGCTAATTATCCATATTAGATATATACCTAACCTAGGTATTTCGCTTATACAAAAGGACATGTATATCTTTTTCATATACCTATAATATGTATTAAATATTTTTTATATGGTTTCCCCTCTGCTACAATTATAAATATAAGATGGATGTGATAACTTTTAGAATTATAATCTTATATAGGCGAAATAACCAGAAAGTTAACTGACCGCCTATTACCATATATCACTTACTTGAGGAGGGGATTTTTATTAATACTTTAATATTTTTATGCATTGCTGGATTTCTTGCTGGTTTTATAGATTGTATATCAGGAGGAGGAGGAATTATTAGTTTATCAGCTTTTTTACTTTCAGGTCTTCCACCTCATTTAGTACTTGGAACAAATAAATTTTGCTCTTGCTGTTCTACACTTATTAGTACCATAAAATTTGCTCAATCTGATAAAGTAGATTTTTATCTCTTAAAGATTTTAGCCCCTTTTAGTTTTTTAGGAGCTATCTTAGGAGTAAACACTGTACTTAAAATAAATGGAAATTATCTTAATACCATAGTTCTTATACTCTTGCTATTTGTAGGGATATATAGCTTGTTTTCGAAAACTGCTGGTATGGAAGATAGATTTAGTGGCTTTTCAAGAAAAAATATAACATTAGGTATTATTCTTGCTCTATGTTTAGGCTTCTATGATGGATTTTTAGGAGCTGGTGTAGGCTCTTTTTTAATATTTGGCCTAATAAATATATTTGGGTTTGACTTTGTCAGGGCAGGCGGCAACTGTAAGTCTTTAAATTTTGTAGGAAATGTTGCTGCAGTAATAATGTTTGCTATGAGAGGACAAATTAATTTAAAATTAGGTATACCAATAGCAATATTTATGATATTAGGTGCAAGACTTGGGACTAAAGTTGCACTAAATAAAGGAGCTAAGGTTATAAAACCTATATTTGTAACAATGTCTCTTGCTGTAGCAGGTAAAATGCTTTATGGAATAATGAGATAGATTTAATTGATATACAAAATCCACAAGTTCTTATACTTGTGGATTTATCCGATGACTACCCGCTCTAATACTCCCATCCTCTCCAAGGTGGGGGTAAAGAGCGGCTACGTCCCTGGATTCGTTCAACTAAACTTCAGATGGAGTCTAAAACCCCACCTGAAGTAAGTTTCACTTTATTTTACTGACTAAGATTTTCTGCAATCCTTGAAAGCTTAAGTGAAAGTTCATTAAGATTTTCACTGCTACTTGCTATTTGTTCCGCCTGTGCTGCTTGATTTTCTGTTGTTGAAGTAAACTCATTTAAAAAACTAAGTATACTATTTACATTTTCTTTAATTTTAACTAGGGTTTCATTAATCTGAGCTGTTGAGTCCTTGCTATTTGAAGCTAACTTTCTTATTTCACCTGCCACTACAGAAAATCCCCTTCCATGCTCCCCGGCTCTCGCAGCTTCTATAGCAGCATTTAGACCTAATAAGTTAGTTGTATCCGCAATACTTTTTATGTACTTTAGTATATCATCCATATTAGTAATACCTGTTTGGGTATCGCTTATTACTGAATTAATGTTTTGAGCATTTGAAGATAACTCTTCAGCAGAACTAGCCATTTCCTCCGACGAAGCTGCTAATTCACTTGAGAACTCTCTTATTTCATTTACCATTTCACCGACCAAGTTTTCCTTTTCCAGAGATACTCCATAAGTTATAGTGCCTACTACATTTCCGGTATGGTTATTTACAAGTGGAATAGAAGCGGCTATAATTGGGAATCCAAAAGTATCCTTTGGATATCGTGCTGTTTGTTTTTCTTTAGTTCTAATTGCCTTTTCTGATGAACCGCCCTTTACCAATTCCATTCCTTCAAATACATTTAAATTAAAAGATTTAGCTTGTCTTACTAATATAAATTTTTCTAAATCTGTAAGAGAAATAGCCATATCTGATGTAAATAAATCTGGCAAAGTATCAAATACTACCTTAAATGCTGAAAAATATTCTTCATCGCTTAACTTCATTCTAAAACCACCTTTAGTTAATAAATTATTTACACTTTAGTATATAATTTATTATATTTTAGAATTAAATGCTAATCAACTGAAACATTAAATTCGAATTATGGTTTTTAATATTGATTAAATTTCTTAAATTAAATGCTCGTGATAGTTGTCACATAGAAATAGTTATTTTTATGATATTATGTTATGTAGGCGTATCACTCAATAAAGGAGAAACTAGATGAAAAAAATAGGTATTATAAATTGCTTTGAAGTATCTAAAAGATGCTCTGGCTCAGGGTGTTTTAAAGCTTTTAATAACAAAACTGCTTCATTTGAGAACTATGACAATGAGTCTCAACTGTTAAGCTTCGTTCACTGTAACGGATGCAGTGAAGATTCAATAGATCAGGTTATAAGCAGAGCTGAAAGAATGAAAGAAATTGGTGTGGACACAATTCATTTATCATCATGCATAAGATCTAAGTGTCCTTGGTATGACGAATTTTTAAGTACACTTTCTAAAAATTTTGAAGTAATAGGATATACTCACGGTGGTAAAGAGCGAAAAAATAAAAATGCAGAGTAACATTCTCTGCATTTTATCTTTTTCTTCAATTATGTTCTGAACTTACCTACTAATTCTTCTAAGTTTGAAGATATAACACTTAGTTCATTTGAAGATTGAGCTATATTTTCCATACTGCTTGATTGCTCTTGTGAAGAACTTGAAATTTCTTGACTAGTTGCAGCTACTTGTTGTGAAATAGCTGATATGCTATCCATTGCTGCTATTACTTCATTTTTATTTTTACCTATAGTATTTATATTCTCTATTAAACTATCAATTTGCTGTATTACGCTTGAAACTGACTTGTCAATCATCTCAAAAGCCTTTTCTGTATTTTTTGAAACATTAGTCGTCTGGTCAATTGCTACCTTTGCTTCACCTACTTTAAGATTAGTGTCATTAATATTTGATTTAAATTCTTTTATTATATCATCAATTTCTTCTGTAGAAGCCGCTGTCTCGCTTGCAAGTTTTCTGATTTCCTCTGCAACAACTGCAAAGCCTTTCCCCTGTTCTCCAGCTCTAGCTGCTTCAATAGCTGCATTTAAAGCAAGAAGATTAACCTGGTCTGTAACAGCCTTAATAGTATCTGTTATTCTACTAATTATTTCAGACTTATTGTATAAATCATTAACTTGCTTAGCTACTTTATCTGCTACCTCAACATTACCTTTTACTGCAATTTCTAGTTCTTTAACATAGTCTAATCCATCTCTACTTACACTGCTAGTTTCATCAACATGTTTTTTAATTATATTAGAACCTTCAACCACACTATTTATTTCATTTGCTAAAAAATCTAACTTTTCTGCACCTGACTCAATATTTACCGCTAGGTCAGCTGAACCTTTTGCAATTTCATCCGTAGCTTTTACTACTGATTCTATTGAACTTACATTCTCCTCTGATACGCTGGACAAATTCTCAGCACTGGAAGCTACTTCCTTAGATCCTAACTTAATGTTTTCCACTATTTCTCTTAGAGACTTTTGCATATTATGCATGGAGTTAACCATAACTCCAATTTCATCTTTATTTTGTGACAAGTGTCCATATCTTTTGTCATCAGTTAAATCTAAATTAGACATCTTATTTAACAATTGTACTACCTCCATAAGAGGCTTAGATATTCTACTTGCAATTATCATTGCTATAAATGCCGCTACAACCATACCTATAATTACTATTATAGATACAAAAATCCTCATTTGGCTTAAGCTTTTTAGTACCTCATTAAAAGGAACACTAACAGCTAGAATATAACCATTAGGAATAGTATAATATCCAACTATTCTTTTGCCACCATAGTTATATTCAATCACCCCTGATTTATTCTTCTTAATCGTTTCCATTACACTCTTTAAAGTTCCATTTTCTACTGTTGCCATGTTATCTTTTCTAGTAAATTTAGAATGAACTAAAAAATTATAGTCCGATGATAAAAGATATGCATAGCCCGTATCATAGAGTTTGATTTTATTTATTGCATTACGGAAAAGATCGAAGGAAATATCCATACCTACAACCGCCACTAGTGTATCGTCTACGTATACCGGTTTAGTATAGGAAATCATCTCAATTTTTGAATGCATATCAACATAAATATCACTCCATGCCCCTTTTTTAGCTTTTACTGATCCATAGTACCATCCCATATCCTTATTATCTTCTTTAAAATTTTCTAAAACATATGAAGTTTTTCTTTTGAAAGTTCCATCTCTATCTGCATCATCATAAGACACATAATGCAGTGAGTTTCTCAATTCCGGATTTAAGTATATGTAAGATCCAACAACTCCTGGTGTAGTCTCACCCATCTTTTTTATAATAGGCTCAATTTTATCTTCATATTGTTTTAAATATCCTTCATCATTTTTAGCTTTTGATAAATCAAAGTCTGATAATACTGAATTAGATATAAAATCTACAGTTTTTTCTATCTCTCTGGTTAAAGTAGTAAAATCCTTTGCATTGCTTTCTGTTACAGCTAAAAGCTTATCCTTAGATTCCTTTTCTATTGCCTTCCCTGATTGATATCCAGATACAGTACTTACTACCACAGCTATTACAAATGTACAGAATAATATTGCTGCAGTTATTTTACTTTTTATTTTCCCCATGTAAACTCCCCCTGTCTACTTACATTTAATTCTATTTTCACTTTAAGTTCCAGCTATGTATTTATTCGCCATATTATTTGAAAATCCTTCTATTTAACTTATTATATGACAACTTCACTAATAAAAAAAACTACTTGCCTTCATTTAAGACAAATAGTTATATATATCTTTTATCAGTATTTTTTATTTTCAAAAGTATATAATTTACCATTTCTAGGCTTTATAAAGTAGCTCCCTTTGAATCCTTTTTTAATTAATATCTTTTGTACTTCATAAAGGGTTCCAGCATGGCTTACAATTAATATATATTTATTCTTTTCTCTTAGTATTGTATCCAAAATTTCATTGACTCTTTTTAATGTAGTTTTTTTGCCCTCTGGCTGAGAAACGTGGTTTCTAATCCACGCAAGCCTATTCAGCAAAGTCCACACAGTATAAGGTATTTTAAATCTAATGTTTCTCCACGCTGCTGATGGAATTTCTACCAGCTTATCGGTTATAATTATTTCACCATCATATACAGTTTTAGCAGTGGTAATCGCTCTGCTTAGGCTACTACAATAGCATTTATCCCATTCCTTATCAACAACAATCTCATTAGGTATTACTTCTGATACATCATAATCTGAAACATATTTATTATATTCTTTTGATGACATAAAGCTACTCTTTTTTAGATTTACTTTAAAATGCCTTATAAGACCTATTTTCATCTCTATTCTCCATTCCAAATTAAAATGCTTTACTTATTATATAATTTACATATGTAAAAATTTTATTCTATTAACCGCTGTTAAATTAGACTTTAGTTTTGAATCAATATTTTACAATGATATATTAGATGTTTCAGATTAAATTAAGGAAAGACTAGTTTATTAGATAAAATTAAAATAACGGAACAAAACTTGTTCCGTTATAAATCTATAAGAGTTCTGCCCTCTTTAAAACTTCTGCTTTAAAATTTTCTATTCCAATTCTATCAATAAAAAATCCTAATTTCTCTCCATCTTCTGCAGTTTCTTTATAATAGTCAAAAATTATATCTACTAATCTTAATGCCTTCTCTTCACTTAAATCTACTGCTATGATATCTGCCATTCTAGGATTGTACCCTGCAGAACCTCCTACAACTATCATAAAGCCTGTAATATCTGCTATTACGCCTACATCTTTGCTATATACACTTCCACAGGCATTTCTGCAGCCTGCAACACCTATTTTAGTTCTACAAGGCATATCCATCCATTGATATTTTCTTGCTAGTTTCATACCTGTACTTATAGTGTTGTATTTTGATCTTTTACAGAATCCAGCTGGACAGATCTCCACATTTTTAACAGAGTTTTGCTTTCTTACAGCAGGTTCCATACCTAGCTCTTCCCATATAGCTGGTAAATCGCTCTCCTCTAAATTTGTTATCATAATTCTCTGACCAGAAGTTATTTTTAAAACTCCATTAAATTTTTTAGTTACTTGAGCTATTTTTTCAAGAGCTTCAGGAGTTATAAATCCTCCTGGAATATATGGAGTTATTGAAAACTTTCTTTTACCGTTTCTTATTTTTTGCAAATTACCAAAATGGCTACTCATACTAATCTCTCCTAATCTAAAAGTATAGATATTTTTTAATTAATATTTTATCAAATTAAATTCAAATATTCTATGATTATAATCAATTCTCCAAAATATTGCTTAATTTTAGTAAAGCATTTTTTGCAATATAATAAGCATTTTTAGCAATAAACCATGCAAAAAATTAGTGTATAATATATTTAAACAAAGCTCGTAATAATTTACTTTTAGGGGGAGTTTTTCAATGAAATCATTTTTTAATTCCTACAAATCTTCTATTATACTGTTATCTTCTATAATTCTAGGTGGAATTATTGGGATATCTATGGGACCGAAGGCATCGGTGCTTGAGCCTTTTGGTAGTCTATTTATAAATTTAATGTTTATGATAATAGTACCATTAGTATTTTTCAGCGTTTCTTCGGCTATTGCTAATATGAATGGAATGAAAAGACTTGGGAAAATCATGGCTAGTGTGGTCATAGTTTTTACCTGTACAGCATTTGTTGCTGCAATTATTGGATTGATTGGAGCACTAATTGTCAATCCTACTAAAGGAGTGGATCCTGCTGCAATTCAAAGTATTATAGCTAAATCAGCAGATGCTCCTAAAGCCTCCGAATACCCTGGAATACTTCAGCAGCTTGTAAATACTGTTACAGTCTCTGACTTCTCAGCTTTATTTTCAAGAAAAAATATGCTTCAACTTATAGTATTTTCAGTATTGTTCGGTACATCTACAGCTGTCATTGGCGAAAAAGGAAAACCTATCGCTGCATTACTGGAGTCTGGAACAAATGTAATGATGAAATTTGTTAGCATTATAATGTATTACGCACCTATAGGTCTTGGTTGCTATTTTGCATCCATGATCGGTCAGCTTGGTACTCAAATACTTAAAGGATATCTCCGAGTATTCATTTTATATTTGGCTTTAGCTGCTATTTACTACTTTGGTTTCTTTACTATATATGCATTTATATCTGGTAGAAAAAAAGGTGTAACGACTTTCTGGCGAAATGCTATAGCTCCGTCAGTAACAGCCCTTGCCACTTGTTCAAGTGCCGCTTGTATACCAATTAATCTCGAATACACAAAAAAAATGGGAGTTCCAAATGATATAGCTGAAACTGTAATCCCACTTGGAGCTAATACTCATAAAGATGGCTCTGTATTTGGTGGCGTTATGAAAATTGTATTTCTTCTTGGATTGTTCGGAAAGGACATTAATAGTGTACAATCTATATTAGGTATAGTATGTATCTCCTTCCTAGTAGGCGCTGTTATGGGTGCTATTCCTGGTGGTGGTATGATTGGTGAGATGCTTATTATAAGTGTCTATGGTTTTTCTCCAGAGGTTTTACCAATAATAGCTGTTATAAGTACAATTATAGACGCTCCAGCTACACTGTTAAATTCTACAGGAAATACAGTATGTGCTATGCTGGTAACAAGATTGGTAGAAGGTAAAAATTGGCTTAAAGACGGAAATAACCAAATAGCAGAAACATCTTCTTAAGACAAAAATTATAGGATTACAAATTAGAAAATTGACTTACACAAAGGGATATGTTTCCAAAGCTTAAGGTGGATTTAAAAACTTTTATATGAAACTCCTCCTCCTTACGTCAGAGGAGTAAGCGATTCGCACAAAATCTACGATTTTGGCTCTCTGCTTAACGGACTGAAGCTTGGAAACTTAGCACAGGGTGTAAGTCAATTTTCGGCCTTGTAACCCTATATTATTGCTTTATTTGATATATATAACTTTTTGCTTTATACAATGTAGTAACATCATCTTTCGAATTGTAATCGAAATAATGAACAGTATAAATAAATCCATCTTCTTTTTTATTAAACATAATTGAGCTACCGTAATTTTTATTGTCTAGCTGCTCTACAGGAAGCATCCTAGCATTTTTTATTTCTTTACCATCGAAATCACCTATGAATGATGTTGTTTGCATTTTAGATAAGCTCTTGTTGTCTGGCTCAAATACTGCATTTTGCACACCATATCCTATAGAATGTTTGCTATTGTTAATATGAACATCTTCAAATATACTAATATGATTTTTACCACCAATGTTCATATTTTCACTTGCTATTACTGTAACTTTATCCTTCTGTATATCGTATTTTACAATACTTTTTTCACCTTTTTTATACATGCTATTTAAATATATCTCATTTCCATCCTCTGATATGTCAAATATTTGTCCTCCTACGGTTTTAATTTTTTTAAGGCTAGTACTTTCTCCAAACTTACATTTGTATATAACATTATAAAAAATTGAAGTTATATAAAAACTATCATTGTTTTTATTGTATACCCATGAATAATTTCCACGTACATTATCTAAATAAGGAAAATATCCTGAATTAACGAGTCCTCTAGTTACAGCTCCTGTTTTTGTATCAATAACTCTCATACTACAATCAGTGCCATTTATATCTGCCATAACATACACATATTTATCACTTCCAAACACAAAGCCACAGTGTATTCTTTTTAATAATTCTTTATCATCTGTAATTTTTAAACTTTCTTTTTGTTCTTTAATTATGTCTGATAAGTCATATATTGATTTTTGAGTATTTTCTATTGTATTGTACATCCAAAGTTTCTTATCTTTTATATAGAGAAAACTTCCATACATGTCCTTTTCCCCTACTTCTCCACAGAGTGCATCTTTTATTGTATTAATTTTGTCTACTTTTGAAGTTTTAATATTAATGTTATAGACATTTATATCATCTATATGGACACTTTTAAAATCTATTGCATTTTTATTTTTTTCGCTGCCTTCTGTAACTACAATATTTTCATCATCTTTCCAACATATAGGTACATACATCATGTTACCTATATCTAAATCTTTTATTTTCACCAATTTATTGGCATTTTTTTCTTCATCTTTCACTTCTTGTTTAACATCAGTAGCTAACTTAATTTCTTTTTGTTTTTCACCACAGGCTGTAAAAGTTACTGGTATTGAAACTATTAAAGCTAATATTAGTGCTATTCTTTTCATGTTTGTTTTTATCATATTCTCTTCCCCTTTCTAAATCATATATTTGAAGTTTAAATTTTCCTTAACTAAATAATATCACTTAATGTTTTCCAAATTTGCACAACTTATTTCCAACTTGTTTCCAACTAAAAATTTAAACTTCATAATTTAAAGAGAAGGAATTTTTACTGTTACCTTTACTTCATTACCATTTTCAATAAATATTTGTCCACTATGCTCCTTAACTATTTCACTACATATGTATAACCCCAATCCACTACTTCCAGCTTCAACTGTATTGTTTCCTTTTACAAAAGGCTCAAAAATAGAATTATAAATATCACAGGGTATTGGATTACTTCTATTTAAAATTTGTATTGTATAAGTTTTATCCTCATTAAATGTATTTATATTGATACTTTCTTCTGAGAAAGAGTACTTAATAGCATTATCTAATAAATTTATTATGAGCTGCTTTATCTTATTTTCTTGCCCAATTATAAATCCTTCTTCAATATTTGCCAGTATATCAATTGAATACTTTTTTGCCTTAATACTCATATCATTACATATATCCTCTAAGAGACTTTTCATTTCAATATTTTTCTTATCTTCTTGAAAAAAACTTAATCCTTTAGAAACATTAATTAAATCCAAAACTAAGCTATGAAGTCTTTCGCTCTCTAAATAAATTCGCTGTACTGCTCTATTCTTAAACTCTTCATCTTCTACCTCTTTATCTAGCAATATTTGAGCATAACCAGAAATAGCTGTCAGTGGAGTTTTTAGTTCATGTGTTACATTATTGAAAAATTCCCTTCTTCCCTTTTCCAGCCTTAACACCTTATCTTTTTCCATACTTATTGTTTGAATTTGATTTTTTATTTTGTCCTTCATATTCATGAACTCGTTCAGTAGTATTCCTATTTCATCCTTACTTTTAACATTTAAATCTATTTCATAGTCTCCATCTTCAATTTTCTTTACTTGTTTTGTTAAAACTATAATAGGTCTTATTATTTTAGATGTAAATAAATATGATATTATAAATATAACTATAAAAACTGCAAATTCAATTACTGTAATAACATCTACAATCCTTTTGTTTTCTAAATACATATTATTATAATTTTGGCTTATATTAATTATTCCCAAGCACTTGTCTTCATAATATAAAGGATAGGATAAAACTGCCTGAACATTATCACTATTGTATTTTAGATTTATTACAGCTTCTCCTTTAAGCGCTGACTTCGCTCCTTTCTCTGTTAATTCATTAGAATCTAAACTCATATTGCTTTCCATTACCTTTCCACTAGGGTTTCTTATTTCAAACTCATAATTATAAGTAAGCACAGAATTATTAAGTAAATTCCTCATGCGAGCATAAAAGCTTTTTTCATTCTCATATGAATCCTTAGATTTCATATTATAACGAAGGTACTCTCTTGAATTTTTCATTGTATCCTTCATAGAGCTTTTTATAGTATTTTCTAAATTAGTTTCAAAGACTTGTCTAATTAAAAGATTTAAAGCAACGGCAGAAATTATAAATATCATTGATAATCCCAGTATAAATTTGAATCTTACACTATTTTTCATAATATTACCTCATAACATATCCTACTCCAAAAACTGTTTCAATAAATGATTGTCCACTTTCTAGATTTAGCTTTGCTCTCAATCTTCTTACATGAATATCAACGGTTCTAATCTCACCATCATAATCCATTCCCCAAACTCTATCTAAAATTTCTTCCCTTGAAAAAACTCTGTTTCTATTTTTTATAAAGAATGCCAGTAAATCATATTCTTTAGGCTTAAGCTTAACCTCTTCTTCATTTTTAATTATCATCCTTTTCTCTAAATTAATTTTCACATCTGTATTTAACTGTATGAAATTCCCCTCTTCATCATAGTTCTTATATTTATCAACTCTTCTTAAAGCTACTTTCACCCGTGCTAAAACTTCTTTTATATGAAATGGTTTTGTTATATAATCATCTGCTCCAAGTTCTAACCCAAGTATTTTATCTATAACATCATTTCTTGCTGTAAGCATGATTATTGGAATTCTGTGATTAGCATTAATAAATTTGCAAAGTTCAAAACCACTTTCATCCGGTAAGTTAATATCCAGCAATACTATATGAGGCTTAAAATGCTCCAGAAGTTCTCTTGCTTCCTTTGAGGAAAAAGCCCCTTTTACATCGTAGCCTTCTCCTTTCAAAGAAAAAGTTAATATATCATTTATAGAAAATTCATCTTCAATAACAAATACTCTAAAATTCACAATTCATCCCCCTTAATGGCTAATGTATTGAACTCATGTACATAATTATAACACTTTATCATATAATTCCCATAGGATAAAGATACTCCTATAATTTACTTTCTCTTTTTATTCTTTAGATACAAAAACCTTGGTCTATCATTATCTTTTGTTGGTTCACTCATAATATGGTCTTTTAAATCCTTAAAACTGAAAGGAGTTACAGGTGCAGTATATGGTATTCCAAAGTTTTCAATGGATGTTATTTTTATTACTACAAGAGTTAATCCCATAATAAAGCCAAATAAACCAAACATTCCTGAAAGAACAATCATAAAAAACTTTAATATTCTTATGGGGTTCATGACAGTATAATCTGTAACAGCAAAGGATGCCATAGAAGATAGTGCTACAATTATTACCATAAGAGGGCTTACAAGACCTGCAAAAACTGCTGCCTGACCAATAACAATAGTTCCAACTATACTTATAGAGGAACCTATTTGCTTTGGAAGCCTTAGATTTGCTTCTCTTAGCAGTTCTAATATTGATTCCATTATTATAGATTCTGTCACAGCATTTACAGGTACTCCTACTCTAGAAGTTGCAATTGCTAAAATATAGTGTGCTGGGAGGATGTCAGGATGGAAAGCAACTAAAACAACATATATAGATGATAGCGTTAGTGCTATTATTAAAGATGAAAATCTCAAAAATTTAAAAAGTATTCCTGCATAAGAGTTACCATAGTGATCATCACCAGCATCTAAAAATTCAATAAAGTTTTTAGGCGCTATTAATGATAAATTGCTTCCTTCTACTACTATGCAAACCTTTCCTTCTAATATATTTGCACAGGCTGTATCTGATCTTTCACTAATTCCTATTTGCGGAAACAACAAGCCACTTTTATCTGATAAAAACCTTTGTATATATCCTGACTCTAAAACACCGTCAATATCTATTTCTGATAATCTTTTTTTAATTTCCGAAACATATGCAGAATTTGCAACATCCTCTAAATAAATTACTGCAACAGGAGTTTTTGTTCTTCTTCCAATAATGTAATAATCTATTTTTAAGGATGGATCTTTTATTCTATAACGTATCAGGGACAAATTTGAGTCTAAATTCTCATTAAAGGCATCTTTAGGTGATCTAATTCCTGATTCTATTTCTGGAGATTGAATATTTCTCTTTTCTATTTTTAATGTATTTGCCACTATATATCTACATTCTCCAGATATAAGAATAATGGACTTTCCTGCTACAATATAATTTATTATTTTATTTTCATCCTCTTCTGAAAAAACATTATCTATATAGATAATTGAGCTTATTATTAATTCTGCTGTCAGTGTTTGTGACCCATCATATTGTAATAATGGCTTTATAATATTTTCAGATAAGCCATCTCTGTTTGTTATCTGAGGAATATATAATATATAAATCTCTTTACTTTTAACAACTAATTTTCTTGCAATTAATCCAGTGATATTTTTCGTTAACTCTTCAATCTTATTGCTATAATTGCCTTGCTCAATCATATTAACCTTCCTTTAGTCTGGTTTTTTGCCATTTGGATCTAATATAGTTGTATTTTTTATAGTTGTTTTTACATTGACATGAAAATTTGCTTTTTGATATTCCTCTTTCCAATTCATCCTTTTGTATTCTATTGGATATTTAGCCCTAAAATATTTGGCAAATCCGAATACGTCGCAATGCATTTCATTTTGTGAACGATTGATTGCATACATAACCTCTTCTTTTGCCATATTGGAAACTGTGTCTTCTATTTTGTTTATTTCAACTTTACTTAAAGGTTCTATGCTATATTCATATTGAATTTGTGCATTTAATTTTAAATCTATATATATATTGATTTTGTTATCTTCATACTTTGTTCTTATAGATCTTTTTCCAAGAACAGACTTAACAGAAACTAAATTCTTTTCATTTTTAGGATGCGGAATAACACGTTCCACAGTTGTTTTTTTTGCTACTAGATATAAAAATCCTGTACTTTTTTTATAATCTATAATGTCAATTAACTTTGAATCTTTCATTGCTGCAAAACCTAAATATTTAATATTTTTATTATCCTCCTTAGTAATATAGGGAAGTAAAAATCCTATGTTTCCGAATTGAATATCTGTTTGTATGTCTTGTACTGTTTTATATAACGTTGCTCCAGTTTCATTTAAATATCTAATTGTATCTTCTATTCCATAGCCTATAGATATATCGTTTTCAATTTTACCTGTAAACAATTCATTTGCTGACTCTTTGCATATTACTACGGGCACAGAATTTCTAAGCCATATAGTAAAATAAGCTCTATTTATATAAGATTCTATGCCTTTTTTTTCAACATACTTTTTACTAAAGGCAATTACCCTTGCTGCTCCTGAAAAATTTGGAAAAGGAACTTTAATATTATAGTCAGCGTTTGACTCTTCAAAGTGCTTTCCTAGAGTTCTATACTTATATACATCTACAATCTGTAACATACTCCTTCCTTGGGTATTACTAGACGTAAGCTTTGCAATTTCGCCAGTAAACTCTATTTGATCTTCTACATTGTCTACTCCTATAGAAAGGTCAATACTCCTTTTATTAATGTCCTTATAATCCCAACATCCTGTTAAATATAATGGTAACAGTAATGTAATTATTACCTTATTGTATCTTTTTATCATATTTTTTCACCTTTGTAATTACAAATAAAATAATTGGTATTATTATAGCTGTTATAGATCCCAAATAAGCATTATATTTAATAATCTCTTCTACCCCCTCCTTTGTTTTTGGTATTTGAGCTGCTATAAATGCTATAAGAGTTATACCTACTAAAATATAGTTATATTTTATATTTTTAAGTATTTTACTTGTAAAAGTAATTGTTCCATATCCCCATAGGCATGTAGCGCAAAATATGTTCATTGACCAATAAATTATATATATTCCATCAAGTCTTCTAAAAAATTCAAGATAATATATGTCAACACCTCTTACAATATCAAGTAAAGCTGTCCTATAATGTATAACTGCATCTACTCCCACTACCGATATTGTAGATTCAAATATATAAATATACACAATTCCTGTAATAGCTATGATTAGTGTAGTATATTTAAATATCTTTTTATTAGCTGTTCTGCTGACAGGCAAAAGCATAAGCATCTCCATTCCTAAAAATACAAAAATAATTTTGAACATTCCCTTTAAATATATCATTAAATCTTGCATAACAAATAGTGGACGTACATTAACAAGCTTTCCATTTGTAATCAAAAATGAATTGATAACCATAAATCCAAGTATATTTAAAACTCCATATATCTCACAAACTCTTGCAATAACATTGATTCCCTTTCTTAAGGCATAAAATACAACCATATAAAATACAAAACATATAACCATTACAGGGGTCTTATTAAGAATAATCAGTTTTATAGCTTCAGCATATATTCTTGTTATCATAGAGAAGTTTATAAAAAAATATACTATGTATATAATTGAAAATATATATGTAATTAATTTACCTACCAGCTGCTGACTATATTCATAAATTGTTTTGCCTTCATAAATATATTGAAGATATGTAATTATATAAGTAATTATAATAAAGAAAATTGTTAAAATAAGCAGTGAAAACCAACTGCCTGTTCCACCGTTCTCTGCTGCAAGCTTAGGTAGGTCAATAACTCCATATCCAACAATTGTACAGTATAATATGAAAGAAATCTGCCTGTTTGTAAAGCTTTTATTCATGTATTTTCCTCCTGCAGGTTATATACTAATATGATATCCACTTAATTACATTATATTTATACAAAATTTTAGACAAGGTCAGCTAGACGTATAACGTCCACTTTCCTTGCCTTTTTATTTGAACTTTAAAACATAATCTAAGAAAGGATCTTCATTCTTAATATAATCTTCTATAGTTAAATCTAAACTTACCTCTGGATAAAAGCTTGGTAAATTATCGTCTTCAATAATCTTATAGTATTTAGTAGAATAGCACACTGTTAAGCCAGAATTTTTTAGTGTAAATCTCTCTACCTCTCCATAGCAATTAGGTTTGCCCCCTGTAGCCTCTCCTAAAAATATAGCATTAGTATATTCCTGTAGTGAGAATACATTTAATAAAGCGGAAGAAAAAGTTTCACGGCCTACTATTACAAAGAGATTACCCTTTTTATTTATTTTATCGCAAGCTTTTAGATCCTCAATAAATGGCTCTAGTAAGGTAGAGTTACCTCCAGAATTGTTACGTAAGTCTATAACAAGTTTATCAACTTGATTTTCATTAATAAATTTTATTAGCTCTTTACCAAAATTAAAAACACTTTTATCTTCCATCTCTTTGCAGGCATTATATTTAAAATAAACAACCTTAAACTCTTCCATGTATTCATACCAATAATATTTATCAAAGTTCTTTCTATAAAGAGGTAAGCTATTATCCTTTAACATAGACTTTTTGCTTTCTTTAATCGTCTTACTTACTTCTCTTATTGGTAAGGACTCAATTTCTATGTTTTTTATTTTTTTATTTCTATCCTCAATAGTCAACTCCAAGCTATCAACTGTATCAATAATTTCTAATCCATATAAAAGCTCAATAGCAGGAAAATATTTAGGAAGTTGAGCTTTACACAATGCCTCATTTTCATAGGAAACAATAGAACTTAAAACTTTGATAACTTCTTTTATGTCCATACCATTAACTTTAACTATCTTACAATTTTCTATATGTTTATATTTTTCAATGGTTGATATTGTATATATTCCATCTTTAAACCAATATAGTTCTATAGGGCAAAGAAAATTAACAGGTAGCATAATGCCGGTATGAGCATCATTTATATCCGCAACTATTTTAGCTAAATTCACTCTGATTTCGTACTCATCTAAATTTTTAATTTTTTTCTTTAATTCTTTTATTTCTTTTAAAAACTCTTCCTTTGATTTATTGAAAAATAAATTTTTATGCCTATTAGGAAGTTCTAAAGCTAGCAAATCAATATCTTCTATCCATTTGTCATTTCTACTTAAAACCATGTGCTTTTCCCTCGCTATTATAGTTAATATTTATTCTAATATTAACATAAAATAACTCTAGATATAAGATTATTTCATATAGGCTTTATAGTTGTAAACTAAATATTAATTGTTTTCGAAGCTTTATCAAGGGAATCGTAATAATTTTCTTGATTTTCGCAAAATTTAATGATATAATATAAGAATTGTTTATAAAACATAATTATTACATAATGTAATATATTAAACTTTAATATATAAGCAGTAATCGTTCTGCCACCTTTCCAAAGGTGGCTTTTTATTCAACGGTAATATTTGTAGTTTTTAAAATATCACATTACAAAGGAGATTATTTATAATGAAAAAAAATTATAAAATGAAAAAAACAATATCAATGAAGATGTTTATTAATGAATTTGGCGAAAACTTCTCTAAACATATGAAAAAAAGACTGCTTGAGCTAGAAGTAAGGTGTGTTTTAACAAGAAAAGAAGATAGTTATAGACTTGATATTAAGCACGTAGAGCATACACAATATGCTTTTGATAATGACCATAATAACAGTACGTCCCAAAAAGAATATGTGTATGGACAACTTATAGTTATGGATGGAGCATTATACTACTCAGAGAGGTGTATAGAAAATGATACGGTTATGCAATCTCCAATTGTAGCTGTTATATATGGCAACCTAGATAGCGAAGGTATGATTTTAGACAATGATAACAGAGCTAAAAAAGTAGATGATAGCAATATCGATTACGTTATAGATACTATGCTGACAGTATTTCCTGATGTGTCTGAATCATATCTAAATATCATAAAGGAAATGATTTCCCGCGAAAGAAATTAGTAATTGACTTGTATTTTTTTTAGAATATGTTATAATTATATATCTACGGTAAAATTAATTTGTTTTATAGAATAGTTGCAAGGTACATTTGCAAAATCAAATTTGTTTCAAATATTAGAGTTATATAAAATTAGAAAAATGATCGAATATCTTGGCTGGCAATTCTGAGAATCTTCAAACTCCATCTTCTAATTTAGTCCCTAATTTTTAAAATTTCGTTGGTTTTCGTACTAATAATACTACCATTATAGTATTTATTGCGACAATTCTATTAAGTCGTATTATTAGGAGGTATTAAAATGAACTTTTTAGAAATGTTTATAATTACAGAAGATGTTATTGAAGAGTGTCTAATCGAATGTCTAGATTAATAATATCTAATTAAAAGCTATCAATGTCTAAAACCATTGATAGCTTTTTTATTGGTTACAATTTAAATTTGCTAACTTGTTCTGTCATTTTCTTTGTCATATTACTCAATCTTTCGGAAGTTGATGCAACCTCTTCTGTAGAAGCGTTTAGTTCTTGTGCCGAAGCCACTATTTGTTCAGAAGATGCAGAAACTTCCTCTGAAACAGCAGATGCTTGTTCTATCTTTTGCAATATTGAATTCTTCTCTGAATTTATATCTAATGCAAACGTGTTGATGGCTTTGATTCTAGGATTAACCTCATTTAAGGTATTTACTATTTTCTTAAAAGAATTTATTGTGTTATCTATTACATTCATCTGATTATTTAACTCACTGTTCATTATTTCAGTAGTTTCCACCATGGCTTCTTTATCCTTTTTAGTATTATTAATCAACATATATATTTTTTGAGAAGATGCTTTACTTTGTTCAGCAAGTTTTCTAATTTCATCAGCTACCACTGCAAAGCCCCTTCCCTGCTCTCCTGCTCTTGCTGCTTCTATTGAAGCATTTAAAGCTAATAAATTGGTTTGTCCAGCAATATTGTTTATTAAATTTGTTATTTCATTTATCTTTTCTATATTATTTCCTAGATTATTAACCTTGTTTATTAAATCTTTAAAAGAATTACTTACACTTGTTATTGATTGCATTAAACTCTTCATATCATTATTACTATATTTAGCCATCTCACCAATACTGCTTGAAGTGGCCCCAACCTCTTCTATAGAGTTAACTATTTCATTAATTTGCTCTCCAAAACTATTTAATACATTTGTCATCTCAACTAAATCTTCACTTTGTGAATTTGTTCCTTGAGCAACATCTTGTATAGCATTAGTGACATTTTCAGAGGATGCAGACATTTCAACAGCTATACTGGATAATCCTTCTGCCTGAGAATTTATACTTTTAGAATTGTCTTTAACGGTTTTAATCATTTCAGATACATCTTTAACCATTTTTGATAATGTTGTTTTCATTACCCCAAACTCATTTTTACTATCTGTTTCTAGTTTTACAGTAAAATCTCCCGTTGCTAAAGTTTTAATACTTTCATTCATTTCCTTTGCTGAATTTTGAATTATTCTAATAACAATGTAGGATATAAGGCTAAAAATTACTATTGATACTAATAACAATACTACAAATATTCTAGTTGTTGATTTATGTATATTATTGCTTAAAATATTTAATTCACTTGATTGCTGTATGTAGTATTCTTTCAGCTCTAAAAGTGCATTTTCACCTTTAGCTGCTGCATTTGCCATTTGAGTATAATCCTCATCTCGCATCTTTGTTCCCGTGCTCATATATTCATTAGACTTTTTCCAAACACTTAGATATATTTCATAGTTACTTTTGAATTCACCTAAAAGCTTCTTATCCTTTTCGTCTAAATTTATTTTAGAATAGTCTTCTAAATACTTTTGTATTTTATCGTTATGTTTTGCAATTGATTCATTATATTTTACATCATATTTAATAATTGCTTTGTGCACCTCTATTCTCATATTAGCAAACTCGCCTCTTATACCTGCACCAATTCCTAGAGGCTGAACGCGTTCATCATACATAGACTGTGTAATATTATCCATTTTATTGATGCTCATATATCCAGCTATTCCTATAAGAGATGTAAAAATCACTGCTAAAACTGCCATCATAAATACACTTTTTACTATTTTCAAATTCTTAATCCTACTAATCACCAATACTTTCCTCCTAAATTCTTACTTTTGTATTAAATTAATTATTATCACTTAAAGGCTTAATTGCTAAATCAAATATTTATTAATATTTATTACATTTTACCATAACTTACTATAGAGTTAAATACATTTTATTAAATAATAATTAATATTTTTAAATAAGCTCTAAATTTATACTTGTATTATCTAAAGCTTGTATGTTATATTATTTACATCATACACTTAATATTTATAATATTCTTGAAGATTACATATTTATAAGAAGGGATGGGGTATAATGTCATCAAATACTTTTAATGGTTTAGAAATATTAAAAATTGCTATACTAATGGAGGAAGAAGGAAGAAGCTTCTATACCAACGGAGCTAAATACACAACTGGAAAAATAAGGGATTTTTTACTAGCAGCTGCAGGACAAGAATTCCTTCACAAAGAGCAATTTACAAAGCTGTATAATGATTTATCAAGCAAAAAAGATGTAGATTATGATTATCTCTTTGATGCTGAGGTAACATCTTATCTAAGAGCTTTAATAGAAGACAAGGTATTTGATAAAAAAGAACCTTCTGAAGATGCTTTCAAAGATTTAAAATCTGCTATAGAATACGCCGTTAAGTCTGAAAAGCTTACTGTAGAAGTTTATACAAAAATGTATCAAGGAATTGCAGAAGGTGAAGTTAAAGAAGTATTATTTAAATTAATAGATGAAGAAAAAGCTCATATAGAATATTTCACAAAATTACTTAATGAAATAGATAACGGTTAATTATATAAGGTTCTAGTGCTCTGAATTTAGCATTAGAACCTTGTTTTTTAATATCTAAGAACCTTAGATGAAGTAAAAACTTGAATCAGATGGGGTTTCAAACCTCATCTGACCAACTTAAATTCATTTGACAAACAAGGATAGTAAGTATAAAATTATAGGAGTTTTTAACAAGGCAAAATTTAAATCTGAAGGAGATAAATAGCATGACCTCTTTTGATAAATTAGGATTAAATGAAAATTTGATAGAAGGACTAAAAAAAGAAGGAATAACTGAACCTACTGACATACAAGAAAAAATAATACCTGATGCACTTGAAAATATTGATGTAATAGGTCAATCGCAGACTGGAAGTGGAAAAACTCTTGCTTATCTGTTGCCTATATTTGAAAAGATAGATAATACAAAAAGAGAAATGCAAGCTATTATATTGGCTCCGACACATGAATTAGTTATGCAGATAAATAACCAAATAAAGTTATTATCTGAGAACTCCAATGTTCCGGTAACTTCTGTTGCTATAATAGGAGAAGTTAACATAAAGAGACAAGTGGAAAAATTAAAAGAAAAACCCCACATAATTGTAGGTTCCACAGGGAGAATACTTGAGCTTATTAAAATGAGAAAAATAAGTGCTCATACTATAAAAACTATTGTTATTGATGAAGGTGACAGACTGCTATCTCAAAACAGTTTAGCTTCAGTAAAAGATGTTATTAAAACTACAATGAGAGACAGACAACTTATGATATTTTCGGCAACTATAAATGATGAAACACTTAAAATAGCAAAAGATTTAATGAAAGAACCTAAAGTTATAAAAATTGAAGAAGAGTCTTTAGTTAACCCAAATATTTATCACATGTATTTTACTGTAGAGCAAAGAGATAAAATTGAGTTATTGAGAAAACTTATAGCTTCTACAAATCCTGAAAGGGCTATTGTATTTATAAACAAAAACGAAGAAACTCAGCTCACTACGTTAAAACTTCAACACCACCATATTAAAGCCTATGGAATATTTGGTAATGCCTCAAAAGAAGAAAGAAAGAAAGCTTTAGAAGGCTTTAGAAATGGAAAAATTCAAATTCTTGTAGCTTCAGACCTAGCAGCAAGAGGATTAGATGTAAAAGATGTAACTCATATATTTAATTTAGATTTACCTGAAGACTCCAAAGAATATCTCCATAGAGTAGGAAGAACTGGAAGAGCAGGAAAAACAGGAACTGCCATTTCATTAGTTACGGTGAGAGAAAAATCAATAATTAAAAAATATGAAAATAACTTTAAGATAACAATTGAACCAAAAGAGATACATAGAGGAATAATTATGGACCCAAAAGCAAGTAACCCATCCTTTAGATCAAATAAGAGCTCCAACTTTAGCAGAAAAAGATAGGTATATAATTATATACCTATCCCTTTACTATTTGATTCTTTCCGCTAATTTTCCCTTTATACAATGCCTTATCTGCACGAACTATACAGTTATCTATAGTTTCTTCATCAGAAATTTCTGCAATTCCACAGGTAAAAGTTATATTTAAATTAAAATCATTATAACTGTATGTCGTGTTCTCCACCTTTTCTCTAATCTTTTCAAATAAAACTGTTGCACCTGCTAAATCGGTTTTAGGAAGCATAACAATAAATTCTTCTCCTCCCCACCTTGCAAAGCAGTCCATTTTTCTTATAGATTCACTTATTGACTTTGTTAAGGACACTAGTATAAAATCACCACATTCGTGTCCATAAGTATCATTGATTTTCTTGAAATTATCTATATCAAATATTCCTATAGCAAATATTTCTTTATATCTTAAAAATCTAGCATGTTCTTCCTTCATTCTCTCAACCATATAGCGTCTGTTAAAAATTCCAGTAAGATAATCTCTATTGGCAAGATAGTCTGAGCGTTCCTTTTCTTCTTCCAGTATTGTATTAGTCTCTTCAAGTTTAGCAATATATTTCTTTAATTTATCCTTTGATCGTTTAAGTTCAATATGTGTCCGTATTCTGGATTCTAAAATAATGGAATTAAAGGGTTTTGTTACATAATCAACTCCACCTACCTCAAAGCCTTTAACAATTTCATCTATTTCTGTCTTTGCAGTTACAAAAATAACTGGTATATCTTTTGTGTTTTCATCACTCTTTAGCTTTTGACATACCTCGTATCCATCCATCTCCGGCATCATTATATCTAATAATATGATATCTGGTTTTTCACTTTTTAAAAATTCAAAGGCTTGCTTTCCGTTTAAAGACATTACATATTCGTAACCACTCTTTTTAACTATGCTTGCAAGATATTTAAGATTTTCAGGATTATCATCTATAATCATTACAAGTGCATTATCTAGACTTTCCATTACATATCACCTCCAGCATATATTAATTTATTCATCCAGTATCCAAGGTGTACAACACATTCATTAATTTTTATTATATCAAAGTATTCAACAGCCTTCCTTAATTCTACACCTTTTTCATATAAATACTTTATACTATGCTTTTCTCCCAATGTAATTAGTAGCTCAGAAAGCTCTTCTGCAACAGTTCCTCTTACTGCTATTTTAAGCTTTGAAACATATGGATAAATACTATCCATTAATTGTTTTGCTAATAACGGAGTCAGTGTGCTCTCATTTTTAATAACCAATTGTTCACTGTCTGTACTTTTTTCTTTAATGCTTGGAATAAATTTTTTAATTTCCTCTAGTAACCTTGAAATAGTAACTGGTTTATATATAGCACCATCAAACTGTACACTATCGATACTTCTATCATCCTCAAACTTTACAGTAGCAGTTAATCCAATAATCGGTATAGATGCAGTATCTTTTGAACTTTTAATTTTTTTTGTGGTTTCTATACCATCCATCTCAGGCATCATAATATCCATAATAATTAAATCTGGTTTTTCCTTAGATAATATATCTAAAGCCTCAAATCCATTTTGTGCCATTACACCTTGTAATCCCACTTTTTCAAGTATTTCTTTTAGAAGAATTCTATTTGAATCTACATCATCGACAATAAGAACTTTTTTATTTTCAAACAATATTTTTGTAATTTGACTTTCATTGTTATTTTCACTGATAGGCTTTAGATTTGATACATTTACATCCTGAATTATTATTGTAAATATACTTCCTTTGCCAACAACACTTTCAACCATTAATCTTCCATTCATCATTTCTGCTAATCTTTTACTTATTGAAAGGCCAAGTCCTGTGCCTCCATATTTCCTGTTATTTTGTCCATGTTGTTGCTTAAAGGACTCAAATATACTTTCTAAATCACTTTCTTGTATTCCTATGCCAGTATCTTCGACAGAAATAGCTAAATTAATTTTGTCCTGATAAACTGGACTAGAAAAATGCTTTTTCATAGATAACCGAATATATCCTTTCTCGGTAAACTTAACAGCATTTCCAACTAAATTTAAAAGTACCTGCCTTATTCTTGTTTCATCAAGAAGAAGTGAGTCTGGAATTTTACTATCAATCTCAATGCAAAACTGTAGTTCCTTTTGAGAGATCTTCATACGAAATATCCTCTCAATTTCCTCAAGTATTCTCCTTGGATTAATAGGAATCAACTGAAGCTTCATCATTCCAGCTTCAATTTTAGATAGATCTAAAATATCATTTATAATGTTCAATAGGCTATTTCCAGCAATGTTTATGGATTCCAGATAATTTTTATGTTTTTCATCATTTTCTTCTGAATAAAGGATTTCACTAAAACCAATAATAGCATTTAATGGTGTTCTAATTTCATGACTCATATTTGCTAAAAATTCACTTTTTGCCTTATCCGCTTTTTCTGCTATTTCTTTTGCGTTTCTAAGTATCTCTTCTGTATGCTTGCTTTCTGTAATATCTCTTGCTGTTGCTATTATAATTCTTCTTTCTAAGTATCCATAAGAATTCCAAGCAAGCCACTTATACGTTCCATCCTTACACAGATATCGATTTTCAAATCTTACTACTTGTCCTCCAGCATTTAACTCTTTCAAAACATCAATTGTTTTAGTCTTATCTTCTTTATGAACAAATTCTATAAATGGTTTTGAATATAGCTCTTCTTCACTCCATCCTAGAGTTTTGCTCCATGTAGGGCTGATCCTCCTAAAATATCCGTCAAAATCATATATACATAGCATATCTAATGCTGTATCGAAAAATAATGCAATTTCATTTTCCATAATCTTTTGATTGCTTATATCATTAGATAAAAATAGCAAATGAGGTTCTTCTTTCATACTAAATTGAACAAAGCTACATTCAAGCCATACTTTATTTCCAAAGGTAGTGACCATATTAACAGTTATTCTTTCTTCTTTTCCAGTACTTAAGGCTTTCATAGCAGCATCATAAAGATTATATTTTTTCCAAGTCTCATTATACTTAAAATTTTGTTTAAGCAGTTCCTCCCTGGTACCGCCGGATATTCTTACAACTTCATCATTTACTGACACACATTGTCCTTCTGAGTTATAAGTCATTATACCTATAGGAGAACATTCGATAACTTTTCTGTTAAATGTATACGCCTCTCTAAGATGGTTTTCCGCAATCCTTCTTTGTGTATCTCTTTTCTGTAATTTATCAAGAGTATTTTGAAGCTCTTTTGTTCTTTCTTCTACTCTCTTTTCCAATTCCTCATTCAGCTTTTTTATTGCTTCATCTTGTAATTTTTTTTCTGTAATATCTATAACAGCTCCAATACGATATTGAGGCTTTAAATTTTCATCAAGAGATAATGATACCGTTAAGCTTACCCACACTATTGAAAAATCTTTTCTTACATATCTTTTTTCTATAGTATAAGTATCCAACTCGTTATTTAATGTTTTGTAATAAAGTTTTAAGTCCTTTTCTAAATCCTCTGGATGAGTAATTTGTTTAAAGTTCATATCTGTGAGTTCTTCTTTTGTATATCCTACTATCTGGCAAAACTTATTGTTGGTTTTGATAAACCTGCCTTCTAATGATAAGTAGCAAATACCAACAGCTGCTTGTTCAAATATCCCTCTAAACTCTCTTTCACTTTTTAAAAGCTCCTTTTCAGCAGCATTTTTTTCTGTAATATCTTTAAAAAAATCGAGTATGCACTTCACTCCATCTGTCTCAATAATTTGTGATACAACCGAATAACTTCTTATTTCACCTGATTTAACTCTAATATTTATTTCTAAATCTTTTATACTTTCGCTTTCTCTAAGAGCATCAATATATCTTAATCTATCTTCTTTGTTAATCCATATGCCTAATTCTAAGGCTGTTCTCCCTATAATATCTGTTTTTTTATATCCAAAGCTATCTAAAAATGCCTCATTGCACTCTAAAATTCTTCCATCTTCATATGCAGAGATAGCTATTAGATTGGGATTTAATCTAAATATCTTACCGAAAGTACATTCACACTTACGTTTACCTTGTTCATTAAAAATATCGCTTTTTTTCATATTATCACCTCATCGATATCTTCCAATAGGTTCTTGCAAGTTTTAAATAATTCTAATATCACAAATTATCTATATATATTAAACAATAACTCCAATTTTGATATAAATCAACAATTTTATTATATATATGAATATTTGTTATTAAAAAATATTATAGTATACCTATCTATTAGATATTAAAATAATTATTTTTAAACTTTTGACTATAATGACAGATATATGTTTACAATAATTCAAGTTTCAATTTAAAATCTTAAATTTTTTGATAACTTTCTTGTAATTTTCTTGCTTCTTTAATCATTACAGGATTATAATGATATGTACATAAAATTTAGAGGTGATGAAATGAAAGCTAAGGCACTAAAGATTAATGCAGCAGGAGTTGTTTTAACTTTATTAATTACTCGTATAATCTACAGGCTTACTAATTTTAGTTATTCTTTTAAAAATGGAGTTTTTAATCCAGATGTTATGATGGATTTAGGATTATGCATTATTATATTTGTTGGAGTTACAACTTTGCTCGAGAAAGTTTATGACAAAAAAGTCAATAAGTAATATACACAAATACAGTAAAAAATCAGCTTACACATAGGGATAGCAATCTGCCCAAGGTGTAAGCTGATTTCCTTATTTATTGAAATAATCTTTTACAAAGTCTGGAGTAGTATTTTCATCAAAACTTCCATACTCTACATTTTTCTTTTCATTGTTATAAAATCCTATAACATATTTTGCATTACTATTATTGTGAGGATAATCATAATTTCTTAAACAAGCTTCTATTTGGTTTTTGTCTTTAATTTCTAGTCTTTTTACATTGTTGTTATTTATATATTGACCATTTTTACGTTTTTCTTCTAACTGTTGAGTGCTGATAATCCTTTCTACTACAGCATACTGTATATCCGCTGGTAGAACTCTTGCATTTTCAATATAACCTTTCTTTTTCAACCATTCTTCAAATAATTTATAGGATTTTTTCCATGTAGTGTGAATTTGTTTATCATCTCCATGAAGCTCTTTATCTTTTAATTTTGGATACTTATCTAGTTTATCTGATGCAACCATAAAGCTTATATCTGCCCACGCTGCTTTTTTATTATACATATCTTCATAAGTCTCATTATTAATATCCTGCTTTAATACATCTAATGCCTCTTTTATATCTTCTGGTTTTACTATTACCGACTGCTTGTTAACACTAAAAGAAGGATGAATGGTGATTTTTTCTATGTCAGAATCATCAGCCTTTAAAATATCATATCTATTTTTCTTAGATTCTGAGCATTGATATATAGGTTTCAAATACTTTTTATACTCATCATAATCTATTTTGTAACCTCTTTGAATTTTGCTTCCATCCTTTAATTCGTACATAAAAAAAATGCTTCTCAAGTCTTTATCATCTTTATACTTATTTCTATTTTTATCTTCTATAAGCTTTTTGTGAAAATCATAAATATACTTCAAATTGTTTTTATCATAATAGGTATCCATATCGTATTTTTGAAATTTCTCATTATAATAGCCTTCGCTAAAATATATTTTGTTAACATTATTTAAAACTGGAAGCTTTTTTTCATAGCCAACAATATCAAAATTAATTCCAGCTATTATAATTACCATAGCAATAGCATAAATAATATAACCTTTTATATTTTTAAATACCCATATAGATTTTTTTAATATCATTTCTGCTGCAAAATAACCTATTAAGGAGCCAACAAAAAACCCGAAATAAATCCAACTTAAATTTTTTTGCGTTTCTAGAAAATATAATCTTCCAGCTAGCATCATGCAAAATGTTACTCCATATTTAAAAACATATTGCAAAGTTTTAAAAGCAATAGGTTGTGTTGCAGCTTCTAACTTTCTTTTGTTGTATACAAACATAGCAGAAAAAATCAGAATAATACATATAAGAATGTAAACTGTTATCTCTGCTGCACTCATAGCTTTGTTAATCTCATTAAATCCATCAAGAACCCTTACTATAGGTGAAAGCTTGTTCATCCCATTATCTAAGTTATACATAAATCCATATATGAAAACATTAAGACTAAAGGTCAATAAAACCATTAATCCCACTGGTAAAAATAAAAAAATATAAGTTAATGCTCCCTGCATTACAGAAATTCCTACAATCATTCCTACAAATACACAACTGAAGAAAAATACCATATCCATTAAAATGGTGACCCCACACCACTGTATAACATCATAGATTCTATAATATTGACCTAAGTTTAGCGTACTTTTCATAATTATACATATTACTGCAATAATTAGTACAGGTACTATTAATAACATAGCTCCCATGATTACATGGCTTATATACAAAGTACTTCTTTTTATTGGCAGACTATGAATCATATCTGAGGATTCTTTCACTTGAATATACCTAAATAGAAAAATAGCAAGAAAAACTGGAACTGTTACTATAAGTAGCCCTTGAATTTCTGGGCTTTTAAAATGAAATAAATATTCAAATAAATCTTTATGTAGTTTATCTGTACTATACACCATTAGTATTTGAAGAGGTACAACAAAAAATAAGACTAGTAAATATGCAGCACCAATCCATCCAACTTTTCTTAAATCATCCAAAAATATTCCCTTACTAAAAAATGATGTTTTTGATTTCATATCCTACGTCCCCCATTTCATAGATGAAAATTTCCTCTAATGTTAAAGGCAAGATGTCTAAAATTACAGGGTTATATTTGTTGATCTGATTTAATATCTTTTCTTTTTGCCCCTAACAATAATAAGCCTTATACTGCCTCTTTGCTCCTCATAAAGTACACTAACATTCTGCAGTATTTCATCTGATACCTCTCCTTTAAAGGCCACCTGAATCTTATGAATATCTGATTTTAAGTCATCTAATTCTTTTTCAAGTATTAAAGAACCTTTATGCAGTATTCCAATATGATCACATAAATCTTCCAGCTCTCTTAGATTATGAGAGGATATAAGCACCGTCATCTGTCTTTCTGCTACATCTTGTATTATTAAATTTTTTACCTTTTGTCTCATAACAGGGTCTAATCCATCCAAAGGCTCATCTAAAATAAGTACGTCCGGCATAGCTGATAGTGCAAGCCAAAAGGCAACCTGTCTTTGCATTCCTTTAGAAAGCCTGTGAACTTTCTTATTTTCATCAATATTAAAAGCCTCTTTTAACTTTTCATATCTTTCATTATTCCAGCTTTCATATATCCTTTTATAAAATTTGGCCATATTTTTTATGCTATATTGGGAAAAGAAGTATAGAGCATCTGGTATAAATACAATCCTTGATTTTAACTCCGTATTTTCAAACACTTCTTTTCCATCAATAAGTACTTCCCCTTTGTCTTGCCTATATACACCAACTAAAGTTTTAATAAGAGTTGTTTTTCCAGCTCCATTTGAGCCCACTAACCCGTAAATAGAGCCTTTATTTACATGAATGTCTACATTTCTTAGAGCATCTAAATACTCAAAATGCTTACTTACGTTTTTTGCTTCAATCATTATTTTCTCCCCCCTAATCATGTCATCAATCTCAGAAACTATCCTCATAACCTCTTCTTTTTTCATCCCCAAATACATAGCTTCCGATAAAATTTTTATTAATTCTTCTTTTAATTTAGCTATTTTTTCATCATTTTTATTTGGCATCATAGGTGCTACAAAGCTTCCTTTTCCTGGTATAGAATAAATGTATCCCTGTCTTTCCAACTCTCTATACGCCTTTTGAATAGTATTAGGATTTATAGTAATTTCATTTGAAAGAGCCCTCACTGAGGGAAGCTGCTCATCTGTTTTTAATACCTCGCTTATTATAAGTTCTTTAAATTTTTCCACCAACTGCTCATATATGGGTAGTCTACTTCTTATATCTAGTTCAAACATGTGCTCCCTCCTTCCGTTATAACTGTATTAATAATATTAATACAGTTATAGTGTACACTAAACTATATATTTTGTAAATACAAATAAAAAGAGCGCTACTTATTCGCTCTTTCAAATTACAACTAACTTACCTTCATCTATTCAGCTTAATATTTTCATTTTTTCGAGCTATCTGTATCACTTAAAGCAGACTCAGCATTTATTTTTACTTTAGGTAAAATACGAAATACTTCTAATAGTATAATATTTAATGCCAGCCATACTCCCCCAAAAACATAGCCGGCTACAACATCACTAGGATATTGAATCTTAAGAAATATTGAGCTTATGCCTACAAAGGAACAAGCAATCAAAGCTATAATTACAATAATTTGTTTAATCCAATTAGATTTCATATGCCTAGCAATCATATATACTGCAAAGCCATATATTACTATAGCTAGGAAAGCATGCTCGCTTGGAAAAGTATAATTGATTTTTCCCATTAAAGTACCTTCTATCGGTCCTACACGATGAAAAATACGTCTTAGAATCTCTTCAATAATCTCTCCACCTAAAACTACACTAATAAGAAACTTACATTCCAGAAGCTTATTCTTGCCTTTTATTAAAATCCATGAAAAAATCAATAAACTCAATAAAATAATTACTATAGAAGATGAAACTAAAGAAAGTGTTTTCATTATTTTATACCATTCTTTTCCAAAGATTGATTTAACTAAAAGTGTAGCTATAGCATCAAAATCTTTAAATTCATTAGCTAAAAAATCTTGAATTAATCCAATAACAAGAAAGTTAAGCACTAAAAATACTACAGCTATGCTAGCTACAAAAATCTTAATTCTACCTAGTGAATGAAATACTTTTACAGTATAGTTAAGCATTTCAACAATATAATTTATAATTCTAGATCTGTAATTCTTATATAGATATATACTGGCAATAATAACAACTAAAATTATACCACCTATAATTGAATATTTTTTGACAGTTCCATGGAAAGTTCTCCAATTTGCACCTAAAACTTTACCTAAGGAAATAAATGTACTAGTCCAAAGGAAGGCTCCACTATATGCACTTATTGCAAATCTTGAGAAAGAAATTTTAGTTATGCCAGAAAAGTAACCCGTTATATGTCTTACTCCAGGTATAAAATAAGCAACAACTAATAACCTGTTTCCATATTGTTCAAACCATATTGATGTCTTATCTAACTTTTCTGGTCCTAAGTGCACGTATCTTCCATATTTACGAAAAAACCTAATTCCTAGTGTTTCTCCAACAAAATATGATATAGTTATACCTAATATAGCTCCAGCAGAGGCTATTATTATACTTAAACCCCAATTTAACTTTCCTTGAAAAATAAGAAAACCGCAATAACTCATTAAAATTTCTCCAGGCAATGGAAAAGCAATAAGCTCTAACATTAAAGCAGCAAATAGCACTATATAACCATACTGGTCAAATAATAAACTTATGTTATGCAATTTAGACCCTCCTAAGATATGATTTATCTTTAGCAAATTGCAGCAATTCTAAATAAATTCATGTGACTAATGATATTATGCTCAAGTTTAATAAAGCTTAAGCTAAGAATCCTGTTTATCTGCTGGAAAAATTAATCCTATCTGCCTTCTTGCTTCATACATTATTTCCATCACTGATTGTGAAGCTTGAAGATAATTAATAGTAGCGTCTATGTTTCCTCGATGTATTAAATTTATAAACTCCTGTGTTTCATAGCACATATCTTCCTCAATATGAAGCTCTGTTAAGTCCTCTTCCTCTCCGTTCCTAAGTACTATTTTTACTCTTTGAAAGTTATTTATACCTTCAATTATTATACTGCCATCTTCCCCTTGAATTTCTGATGGTAAATATGAATTATTAATTTTCGAGTAAAATACTACCGAATCCATATCATCATATTTAAACAGTATACTTCCTTCTCCATCAACACCAGACCCTAGCATTACAGCGTTTGCTTTTATTTCTTTTGGTTTACCAAATAGATTTACCATAGGATGTATACAATAAACTCCTATATCCATTAAAGCTCCATTAGACAGTTCAGGTTTAAAAGCATTTAGCACTATCCCCTCTTTATATTTATCATATCTTGATGAGTATTGACAAAAATTTGCAAAATATCTTCTTACCTTGCCTATTCTATGTAAATTGTCCTTAACCACCTTAAAATTAGGAAGATATATTGTTTTTATAGCTTCCATCAAAACCACATTATTCTTTCTAGCTGTTTCTATCATCTCAAAAGTTTCTCTTGAATTTGATGCAAAAGCTTTTTCACATAATACATGCTTTTTGTGATTTAAAAATAATAGAGTATACTCTCTATGAAAAGCATTAGGCGATGCAATATAAACAGCATCGATTAAATCGCTTTTTGCCATTTCTTTTAAACTTGTAAAAGTATGCTGTACACCATACTTTTCGGCAAAAACTTTTGCTTTTTCTTCAGTTCTTGAATAAACTGCATTTAATACAAAATCCTTAACATTTGCTGCACCTTTTAAAAATAAATCTGTAATATTATTTGTGCCTATGACTCCAAATCTTATCGCTCTCTTTTCCATCTATATTCATCCTTTCTATGCCTTCTCAACATTTCTATTATTTTACCACCAGACCTAATTTACTGCAATGTAACAGTTATTTTTCTACCAAAATAAAACTTTAAAGCAATAGTCAAATATAAAAAGGTATCTCACCTACACTTGAGATACCTTTTTAAACCTATATTTCTTAAGCCATATTAGGATATAAAAGCTTAAGTAATTTTCCTTCTATTGTTCCGTAAAGTATAGCAATTTTATCTTTAATAAGTATTTTGTAAAAATAATTTACAAACGCAGAAATTGCAATACCTCCAACTACATCTATAGGAAAATGATGTCCCACATAAACTCTAGAAAAACTTACCATACATGATAAAGCAATTAAAATACGTCCATATACTTTAAACCAATTGTTTATACCTAGTGCTATACTCATAGTGCCTATTGCATGATCACTTGGAAAAGATGCATCTGCCACATGTGAATATAATAAGTTTACTTTAGTATGAACAAATGGTCTATTTACATAGTATAGAAGCCCTATAGAAAAGCTTATCAGAAGATTTATTGCTGTTAGTGCAAAGATATCTACTGCAATACATCTGATTCTTATATCTTTTTTTATTATTCCCATTATATACACTCCTGCTAGCACTGCCATAAAAGCTATAGGGACATATTTTGAAAATATA
Source organism: Clostridium sp. OS1-26 (assembly GCF_030915445.1). Classification (GTDB taxonomy): domain Bacteria; phylum Bacillota; class Clostridia; order Clostridiales; family Clostridiaceae; genus Clostridium_AM. Next base: position 2,746,956 of record NZ_CP133264.1, on the reverse strand, counting down.
ATCATAATTTTATCTAAGACTATATTTTTGTAAGCTAATCCATTTATAAGATTAAATATATACATGTTCATTCTGTTCCACCTCTTCTTATCTCAAGTAATTTTCTAATCTAGTTCATTCAACAGATATATTTTCTCAATGTAACATTAAAACTAGATTAAACGTAAATTAAAATTAAATTAGATTATTTTAGAGGCAGAGTAATAGTTATTTTTGTTCCCTTTCCCAATTTACTGTTAATAGATATAGTTCCGTTATGTATATCTATTATCTGTTTCACAATAGCTAAACCTAGACCACTTCCCCCTGTTTTTTTAGAACGAGCTTTATCTACTCTATAAAATCTATTAAATAGATTAGGTATTTCTTCTTCTGGTATACCTATTCCAGAATCTTCAATAGTGATTTTAACGCTATCTGCTTTTGCACTAGAATTTATTATTATTTTTCCATCTTCCTGTGTATACTTTATACTATTATCAATTACTGCTCTCAACGCTTGTTTTATTAATCTAAAGTCAGCACAAATTGTTACTGAATCATTTTTCTCACCTAATATATTGTGATTTTGAGCAATAATGTTGCTTTCTTTAACTAGTTCATCAATCAGGTTTTTTAAGTCAAACTCCTCTTTTTCAAGCTTTACAGAATTATTATCTCCTCTGGCCAGAAAAAGCAATTTTTCAATAAGGTTTGTCATATTTGCTGTTTCATTTTTTATAATATCAATCGCTTTTTGAAGAACTTCCTTATCTTCTTTTCCCCATCTATCTAATAAATTAATATACCCTTGTATTACCGAAATAGGTGTCCTAAGTTCATGAGAGGCGTCAGATACAAAATTATTCTGACTTTCAAAAGACTGCTCAAGCCTTTCAATCATTTCATTAAAGGTTTTTGCAAGTCTCGCTAACTCATCTTCGGCAGTGTTAACCTCAATTCTTTTATTTAATCCCTGTATGCTTATACTCTGAGCTGTTTTTGTAATTTTATCTATAGGCCTTAATATTCTTTTACTTACAAACATTCCTGAAAACAATGCTACAACTATACCGATGGCATCTGATATAGCCATCATAATAAAAAGAAGTTTCAAAAAATGGTATTCATGCTCCATATCTTTGACAACTAGTAGTTGAACTGTTCCCCTATTTTTTGTATCTATAGAATTATTTTTATAAACCAAATGTCTTTCGCCTTTTTCTAATTTTAATGCCTTTCCCGAGGAATTTTGCTTTGGCATACTTATATTCCATCCAGGCGATACGTTAACTGTATTTCCTTTATCATCAATTATCTTTACGTATGTGTTTTCTTTAGGGCTTATCCCTTGTAACAAATCTTTACCTTGTAAGTCTAGGCTATTCTTTTCTAACTCTTCAATTTTATCAATAACCCCATTGCTGGTATCGTTAACTTGTCTAATAGACTGTTTAACAAGAAAATACTTGACTCCATATAAAACAGACCCATTAAGTGCTATAAGCACTATAGAAAATACTACTGCATATACTAAGGTTATTTTTAATGATATTTTTTTTAATCTTAAAATTTTATTTTTCATTACTATGCTCCCTTATTGTATAACCAACTCCTCTTACAGTTTGGATTAGCTTATCTTCAAAAGGGTCATCAACTTTACTTCGTAAATATCTAATGTTTACATCAACAACATTTGTATCACCAAAATACTCATATCCCCATACCTTTTCCAATATTTGATCTCTGTTTATTACAATTTCTTTGTTTATTAGAAGATATTCCAGCAAGTCATATTCTTTTTTTCGAAGTTCTATATGTCTACCGCTTCTTGTAACTTGATGCTTATCTAAATCCATAATTAAATCTTTTGCTTTTAATATAGATTTACTGTTCTCATCATTTTTTCTTCTTAAATTTGCTCTAATTCTGGCAAATAGTTCATCTATTATAAAAGGTTTAGTCATATAATCATCTGCACCCATATCAAGTCCTGTTATCTTATCTGATAAATCGTCTTTTGCAGTAAGCATAATAATTGGTATATCTGAGAACTGTCTAACTTTCCTGCAAACTTCAATACCATTTATCCCTGGAAGCATAATATCTAGCACTATTAAGTCGTAGGTATTTTTCTTAACTTTATTCAACCCCTCTATACCATCAAATGCAACATCGGCTATATAACCCTCATGGTTTAATTCTAATTGAATAAAGCTAGAAATACTTTCCTCATCCTCAATTACTAAAATTTTATAGTTGTTCATATGCCCTCCCTTTAAGTCTCCTATAGATATATTGTTGAGTTGCAAAATTTAATCATTTGCCTAATATATATTACCTATAGGTAAACTTGTCTAGAAATTAATTTTATTTTTTCTCATAGATACATTCAACACCAATCCTAGTGCCATAAAATTAGCTAGTATAGAGCTACCTCCATAACTCATGAAAGGCAATGTAATACCAGCTACTGGCATGATACCAATTGTCATTCCTATGTTTTGTAAGATTGAAAATAAAAATGAAGATGCTGTGCCTACACATATAAGTCGTCCCATAATGTCTTTAGACTCTTTAGCTAGTTTAATCATTCTATAAATTAATATACCATATAAAACCAAAAGTAAAATTGCACCTATTAGTCCCCATTCTTCTCCTACTACAGCAAAGATAAAATCTGTATGAGCTTCTGGAATAAACCCTCCTGCTACCTGAATTCCTTTTAAAAAGCCAGCTCCAAGTACCCCTCCAGCTCCAATACCTATTATAGACTGCGTTATTTGGAACCCTGCATCTAGCTGATATGCTTCTGGATTTAAAAAAACAAGTATTCTTTCTTTTTGATATGTCTTTAAAAATCCTCCGAACCATACAAGTAAACTAAATGGAATTAAGCTTAGAAATCCACCTATAATAACTTTTAAATTTAGACCAGAAATAAAAAATATACCTAGGGTAATAAAAAAACAAATCAGTGTCATGCCTATATTAGGTTGAATAATTATTAATATCATTGGAACTAATGCATATATGGATAGCTTAAAAAAATTCTTAGGATTGTTAATATCTCCATCCATTTCATCCAAGCTTTTTGCAAGCAATAAAATTAGTCCAAATTTTACAAATTCTCCTGGCTCAATTGCTCTGTTTCCTATTCTTATCCAGGATGCAGCTCCTTTTACTGCTCTACTTGTTACGTCGTTAAATAGCAGCACTATTTCACCAGCCCAAAAGATGGGCTTTGAATATATTCCTATAAGATTATAATCAGGAATTAATATCAAGTACACAACAATTATTCCAAGAAGTAACCACATAATTTGAAGTTTACCATAATAGAAACCTTGTTTTAAATGGGTTACACTATATATATTTATAATTCCAAATATAGTAATTAAGGCACCAGTAATAAGCATAGTAAAATCTAATTGTTTTAAAAGTTTCTTATTAATTAAAAATTTATTCATGTAAAAATCCCCCGTAAAAAGTCGAAAACTTTATTTAAAATAATTATGCATTACTATATAATCTTAATCAATGATTATTGGAATTTTTAATCTAAATTTAATCTGCTTATTTTACCCTATTTATACTGACCTTCAAATCTCAAGAAAATACCTACCCATCTATCTTCTTCTCTTGATTTAAAATGAATAAGGACTCCTCCATCTTGATATTCACCGTTATTAGATATCCATTCTTTTTTTGAGAACTTCCCTGATTCATATGCACATCATGAATGCCTCTTGGACCCCTTTTCTTTAAATTCATAAATCGTTCTTCTCTTGTTTCTCCTTCTTTTGTTTCGAATGAATATAAATCTCCAAAAATATAAACATCTGCATCCTTCCTTTTAGCTTGAGTAATATGTTCATGCAGTTCGTGGTTCAAATCAATAGTAGTAGGGACAGCTTTGAATTCATCCATATTAAATAAGTTACTTCTTATATAATCTAAGGCTATTGTATTTTCTTTATTTTCTTCCTGGTCATAATTAAATATCTTTATTCCGTAGTCTAATCTTGATAGTTCTTTTAATGAGAACTTTTTCTCATCCTTCACTTTTATATCTTCTTTAAACAAGTATTCTAATTTTGGGGTTTTTCTTCCTTCATGAGATCTAACATTAACCTGAACCTCAATATTACCACTATTGAAAGAAAATTTCTCCTTTTCCATATATAATGTTTCAGCATGCATCTTAAAATAATAATGAAATACCCCTCCTAATTTTTCATAACGACATTGAACATCTCCTTCTAACCTCAGTCTTCCCTCTTTTTTCGGAATCTCACAACCAATGCTCGTAATAGTTTTCGCTTTTGCTTTACACACAACGTATATAGGAACAGCCACGTATACACCCCCATATCATTTCATATGTTATCTTATTAATTTTCTCTCCAGTTATGTATATTATTATACGATATTTTCTAATATTGTTACATTTTTAAGGCAAAAGGAACAATTTACATTTCCATAAATTAGATTTATAATTTTGTTTATGAGCTAAGGCATTTTCCTAAAAATAACCAGTCAGTATTATATTGATCTTGTTATTTTTGGGAAGATGCCTAAATCCAGATTATAGAGTTTAAATTCTATAATAACTTGGAGGTGTTAACGTTAATGAAAACGGTAAATTTTAAATATTCCCTGCTGATTACCATATTTCTATTTCTTTCTATGCTCATAGCCTGTGCTAAACCCTCGCCACAAGTGAATTTACCCAAGGACGAAGAAAAAATAAAACTTAGATGTGCAATGTCCTCGGAAGATAACGCCAAGTTAGAAGTATTTAAAACTTTTGCGGCAGATATAAAAACCCAATTTCCAGACTATGATGTAAGTTTTAGTTTCATAAAAGGTGATATACAGAGCTATCAAACAAAAATTAAAGTACTTTTATCCTCAAATGATAAACCTGATGTTTTTTTCTCAAATGGAGATGGGTTTTCTAATGAACTTTTATCTGCAAATGTAGTGCAACCTGTAGATAAATACTTAGATGAATTAAAATTTTGGAATATGGTTATTCCTTCAGCAAAGGCCGATGGTTCCGACGGTCATATATATGCAGTACCCTTCGAGGAAGTATACTATCAAGTGATTGAAATAAACACTGCTTTATTTGAGCAAAACAATATTAAACCTCCCACTAATTTTGAGGAATTTAAAATTGCAGTCTCTACATTTAAAGCTAAAGGACTTATGCCTATAGCCCTTGGTGGGAAAGATGGAAGAACTGTATATAATGTGATTGAAGGTTTTGCCTGCACCATTGATCCGCAAGTTACTCAAAAGATTATAAATGGTAAAGAAAAGTTTTCTGATGAGTCTTTTAAAGAAGCTGCCTCCAGTGTAAAGGACTTAATAAACATGGGAGCCTTTGGAGACAATCCTAAATCCCTTACAGATGCAGATGCTGCTAACCTTTTTTATTCAGGCAAGGCTGCTATGTATTGTACAAGTTCCTCAGATTTTAAGATATCTAATCAAAAACTTAATGGAAAGTGCAGATTACTTTATTATCCTTATATAGGAAAATCAAAGTCAATTGTCTCTAATAATCTAGTAGGTGGATTACGAAAGAATTCAGGTTTGTTTATTTCGTCAACCTCAGAGCATCCAAAAGAAGCAGTGAAGTTAGCAATAGAAATGTCCAAGTATTATAATAAGTATTTATATGAAAAGCAAGGTAATCCTTCCGTCATTTATATTCCTAGCAAGCAAAACTGGAAACTACCTAGTAATACTCCTGTATCCTTACAGCAATTTACGGAAGATTTATCTATTAATAAAAATATTACTATTGGCTTACTTCAAAATAATATAAATGTTAATGCATCAAAGGCCGTAATTGAAGATTCATCGGTATTTATGACCGGTCTTCTTTCTGTAGATAGCTATACTAGAGAACTTGATAATGGATTAAAGTTAAAATAACATAGTTATTTTCTGGAGATGGTTTTAGTGAACAACTTAGAAGTAAAAATACCCACCCCCCAAAAGAAGTATAAATTAATATTATTAGTATCAATAGTACTATTACTTATTGTTAATGTAATAGGCTTTTATTTGGGTAATATGTATTATCAAAAAATATGTAGGATATCTATTAATAGAGCCAATACAGATATTGGGTACTACAAAAATAGCTTTAACTTTAAACGGTTTGAAACCCTTGAATCTTATGATATATCTATAAAATCCAGTTTTGGATATAAGCTTTCTGGCACATATATATTTAATTCTAAGCCTACGAATAACACTGTTATTATAGTTCATGGAATTACTGCAAGTCGCTGGGAGTCGATGAAATATGCTGACATGTACCTTGATATGGGCTTTAATGTAGTTGTATATGATTCAAGATATCATGGCAAAAGTGGAGGTAATGATATATCTTTAGGTTTCTTTGAAAAAACTGACCTTGATAACATAGTTAACTGGGTAAGATGGGTAACCCCTAATGCTATATTAGGTGTACATGGTGAGTCTCTTGGTGCCGTTACTGCATTGCTGCAGGCAAACTTAGATCAGGCGAAAAAAAATGTAAGCTTCTACGTAGTAGATTGTCCATACTCTGATATTTCGGAACTATTAAGTATGAAACTGGCTGGAGATGAAAAACCTCATTTGGAACTTGCTTCTGGATTTATCCTTTTCTATGCAAACATTGTGGCACTTAATAAATCTGGATTTTCATTATACGCAGTGTCTCCTATAAAAGCAATAAAAAACATCAAAACCCCTGTAATGTTTATTCATGGTAGCAATGACACCTTTATACCAGCATCAATGTCCTTAGAATTATATCTAGAAAAAACAGGCCCTAAGACTATATATATTTCACCAGATGCTGAACATGCTATGTCCTACTTCACCAATAAAGCTGAGTATACTGCAAAAGTAAAGCAATTTCTTATTCAAAATAAAATTATTTCTTAGTTTCTTATAAAGGTACTAGGCCGAAAGTTAACTTATACAAAGGGATACGTTAACTTTCAACCTTTAATCCCTATAAAACCAAATTTTTTATATGCAAATCTTTTTCTTTTCTCAAGTCTATAAATTCTCCTTCATCTAATAGAAGTGGTCTTGATAAGTCATTTACATGTATTTGTATTATTTTGCACACTTTATCTGTATCTAATAGTACATTTTCCCCTACATAATAGTTTATTATATGTTCTATAAATATCTTACAATATTCATAATCCAATCTTCCTAAGCTCTCTTTTTGAATTGTTTCTAGAGCTGCAAAAGGATCTTCTCTCTTTTTATATACCCTATTTGAGTTAACTGCATCAAAAGTATCTGCGATGGCAATTATTTTAGCAAAGGAATGTATTTTATCTCCTTTTACCCCTAAAGGATAACCAGAACCGTCCAATCTTTCATGGTGCATAAGTATGCCATAAGCTACTGAATTATGTAAGTATGGTATTTCTTTTACAAAATTATAACTAATGACAGGATGCTCTCTTATAATGGCTTTTTCTTTTGTTGTTAAAAATCCCGGCTTATACAATATATTCTTATCAATTTTTGTCTTCCCAAAATCATGTAAAATGGCTGCATAGGTTAAAAATTTTATTTCTTTTTCATCAAAGCCTATCCACTTACCAAGTATAGAGCTTAGAGCCGCTACGTTAACAGAATGTTTGAATATGCAATCATTATCGCTTCCATAAAGCACTATATTCTTTATTACAGCACTAGGTGAATTTAATTCTTCCTCGACCTTGTTTGTGAAATTCCTAATTTCAGTTATATCAACTTTTATTCTTCCATCCATGCTCTCAAATATTTCTTCTACATTATTTGAGAATTCGTCAAAACTTCTTTTAACTTCTTCTACAGTTTTAATTCTATTTATTGTAATATTCTCATCTTCATAATCATCTTCACTATAAACCATTATTTTATATTCAAAATATCTATCTTTTAATCTCTTTATTAAATCATCAGTGAGTTCCACTCCTTCGGAAACTAGCACTATATTTCCAGACTTTATTTCTTCCGCTACTATCATTCCAGATTTCAGTTCATGAATTCTCATAGAAACCTTTTTTAATTTCATATTTTGTATACCTCTCATACACTGAAGTTAATTTATTATACATTTTAGTAAATATTAAGAACTATTAATATAAATTCATAAAAAATTCATCTTTAATCATTAATTCTACAAAATACATTAATTTCCTCTAAAATTTTAAAAAGATTATATAATTTTTTATATTCATTATGGAACAACTTTCTTTATTTATCGTCTAATATAATGAAAAGACGATAAAGGAGGCAATAAAAATGCTAAAAGATTTAATATTAGCAGGGGTTATAGTAACTTCTGTAATGACATCCAATACAGTTTATTCTGGGACAAACACTGAAAACAGAAAAACTACAGGAGGTGATTTAAGCTATATTACAGTGGCAGATGCATCCATGTATAATGGTAAAATAACCGATGTAAAGAAAACAAAGGATGGATTAGATGTAATGATATCAAAGCTTGGAGAGAGTAATTCTCCCCTTAACTCATTAATTTTTCATATAAATAATGATACAAAACTTAATGTAGAGAAGGAAACTTTAAAAATAGGAGACAGAGTAAACGTATTTTTTTCTGGTGCTGTTACAAGAAGTATACCTGGTCAAGCTACTGCAATTGCTATAAACCTGTTAAAAGAGGATTGTATATATGAAGGACAAATAGACGAAGTAATAGATAATAAATATGGTAAATCAATATCTGTGGTATCTGACAGTAAGAGCTCTAATTTTGATAAAATAATATTTAATATAAGCGATAAAACAACTTTCAATAATGGCAGCCTTTTAGATTTGAAGAAAGGTGTTAAAGTTAGAGTAGTTTATGGACCAGTAATGACAATGAGTCTTCCACCTCACACTGCCGCTTTAAATATAGAGCTTGTAAAATAAAGGATAACTTTCCCTGAAGCTAATAATTCTTTTATGTACTAAAAGAATTATTGAAGAAATGTAGCTAAGGTGCAAGCAAAAATTGCCTGCACCTTAGCTATTCGTATCTTAAAGCATCTATAGGATCAAGATCTGCTGCTTTTTTGGCAGGGTATATTCCGAAAAATATGCCTACTGCTGATGAAAACATTATAACGCCTACTATTACTAATGGTGAAACTACTGGAGTTATACCTGCAAAGAGTCCTATTAAGTAAGCCCCTAAAATACCTAAAACCATTCCGATTATTCCGCCAATAACAGATATAATAACGGATTCCGTTAAAAATTGAAGAAGTATATTTAGCGTAGCAGCACCTATCGCCTTGCTTTTGCATAACAGGCGATGAATATTTTACCGATGGAATTCTTTCCTTAACCTGCCTTACATCATTTAAATCTATGTAATCACTTTGAGAAGCTTTTTGAAGATTTACCTGGGGCTTTTATCACTGCCTCTTGGCCTACCTTCACTTTATCTGCATCATATTTTCCAAGAGATACCTGCGCCTTTAAATTGCTTAAGTCTTGAATTGCACTTTCAGTCTTTTCTCTTAGTTTTTCGATATTTTGCAAGTCCGCTGCTGCTTCATCATATTCTTCGATATAAACCACCATATACGAAATAACAAAAAGTAAAAACCACCAATTAGTTAAATGACACTAACTGGTGGTTAAGTAGATCCTAACTCATCGGAAAAACTATTTGGTTCTATTTGAATTTTCATCACCCTTTCTCTTTAGAGTTCCCGACTAATAACTATATGTCGAGGGTATTACAACCTTTAGATATTAACTGATTTTTAACATATTATTATAAAGCTAATTCTTATTTGTACTAAACATATTCTATATCGATGTCTTTAGATGCCTGTACAACAAACTCATTATACAACGCTATCGCATGAGTATCATCGTATAGATTACATTAGCCAAATACTTCCTATTTGTACTACGTACGTCCTATAGTCTGATACTACTAGACGCTTTGTACAATCTACATAAAGACTACTAAATACCTGAGTTACTACTTTTTGATGAATTAGAATCTACTAGAAGTAGGGTTATCCTTCTTCTTGAGTATATTATATCACTTATTTTTCTAAAATTCAATATATATTCAGAATATTTAATTTATTTTATATTACCTTATCACACTCCTCATCATCTTCTATGCAAGGCAGTACAACTGTAAATTTTGTTCCTTTTTCTAATTCACTTTCTACTTCTATTCTGCCTCTATGCTCCTTAATAATTTTATAACAAAAATTTAATCCTAAACCTGTGCCATTACTTTTAGTTGTATAGAAAGGTGTGCCTATTTTCTCTAAGGTTTCTTTAGACATACCATGTCCATTATCAGTTATTTTAATAAACATTTCATTTGTCTTTTCATTATATCCAGCTTCAATTTTTAGTTCAGCATCTTTAACTTCAGCCATTGCTTCAACTGCATTTTTGCAAATATTTAGTACGACCTGCTTTACTTGTGCTTCATCACAAAGAAGATATCTTTCTTCTTTCGATAGTTTAAAATCTATATTTATACCGCTTATAAGAGAGGATGTAATAATTAAGCTTTTTATAGAATAAACTATATCATACATTGACACTTCTTCCAATTCAGTCTCTCTTGGTTTTGATAAGGATAAAAACTCACCAATTATTCTATTTACTTCATCAATTCCTTTATTCATTTTTTTAGTATATTTCTTTATTTTATCTTCTTCTGTTAATGTATCTATTATTTGACAACTTCCTTTTATGGTTGTCAAATAATTTCTAGTTTCATGTACAATTCCTGCCCCCATTTGCCCTAAAAGTGCGAGTTTTTCCTGCTGCATCATCTTTTCCTGTTGTTCTTTTAATTCTGTTATGTCAGAAGCAACTACTATTAAACCTATTAATTCGCCATCTATATTATATATTTTAGATAAATTATAAAGTAATCGTTTTTTCACCTTATTAGTAGTAGTAATTTCTATTTCATAATTTTTATATTTTATATTGTTAATATCTTCTTGTCCGTATTCTTTATCTATATGTATTTTAAGCGTTGATATATGCTCATTAACATCCATGCCGATTATATTCTTTGCAGGTAATCCAACTACCTTTTCATATTCTTTATTACACATAATTATTTTATTATCTCTATCTACCATCATTATTAACTTTTCTATGGAATTTAATATTGTTTGGGTTTGAAATTGTAAGTTTTCAAGCTCCTGTTCTTTTTTTATATCATTAAGTAGTACTAAAACTCCATTATGTGTCTTATGTGAAGTAACCGCGAGCTTAATATGATCACCATTTGAAATTTTGTAGGTTTTTATAATTCTATTTATACCCTTTTGATTTTCTAATGTCTTTTCATAAACTGTCTTTCCATAATGTTTTTTATTTGAAAACATACTTTGAATTTCTTCTGAAAAACAGCCATATAATTTATCTCTGTTACAAACAAAAATCTCCTCAAATTTTTTATTTACATACTCAAGCCTACCAGTATCATCATACATTAGTATAGCTATGGGCAATGCATCAAGCAAATCACTTAAATTTTCGCTTAAATGTTTTAGCTTATTCTTATTCTCTTCCAATCTCTCATAAGGATATGTTATAGTACTGACAAAAACTGCCCTATAAAAATAATAATAAAATAATATTTTTAAAACGTGCCCATAGGTGCTATAGAATGCTGTCATTACTTTAAATGATGCAAAAACTAATTCAGAAGGAATGATTATAAGAAGTGCCATGAATATATTTCTATATGAAATAATGTTCTTATTGCTTAGATTATCTTTTAAATTGTAAACGCTAACAATTGTTAAAACAATTATAACATATTCGAGTGCAATTTTGCTAGGAGTTGCCCCTTCCTTTGACATCATAACAGGTAAAACACCTGGAAAATACATTATGATTATAGATGTACCAAAAGAAAGCAAAACAGTGAATATAAACCCAATCCATTTATCAATCTTAGTTATTTTAATTTTTAATGATACTGTTGCTAGGACAATTGCTTCAACCAATCTTCCTATCATCCAATATCTTGCAGTTAAATCAGAGCAAACTTGATTAGGTGTTTGAGCATTCAAGAAATAGTAGGTATGAAACAAATTAAAAATTGCAACTGAAAGAAAGCCAAATCCTATAAAATGATTTAAGTTTAAAGTCTTTTCATAAGTATTCCAAATAAGCAAAAATGTTGCTAGCGATATAAATACACATGTCAATTCAAGTATAGTGTGGAATAAATACATATCTCTTTTCCATAGCGTCTGCGAAGCTATAAATGATGCAGCTAAGCTCGTCAGCAATATAAAAATGTACTTAGAAATCATTTGGTGGTTATCTTTAGTATTTGTATTAATCATTTTACCCCATTTCCCCTCCTTAATGCACTAAGCCTCGTAAAATTACAAATTATTCCTATAAAAATCATAGCACACTTTTCTTATTAAGGAAATACAATCAAATATTAAGTAAATGTCTTTTAAAATCTATATAATAAAACATTCATCAATTATAGCTGTGATTAATATAATATTCTGTAACGTTAAAAATGGAGGTTAGCATAATGGATCAACTAAGTATAATTAAAAGCAATGCTGAAATAAGAGAATCAGCTCGAAAACAATTGGTAGAAAGATGGGGCCCTGCAATTTTAGCCTACTTTATAATTACTATAATTGTAAGTTTACCTGGAGCAATACCTGATATAGGTTGGGTAATCAGTCTACTAATAGCAGGTCCTTTTGCGCTTGGTCAAGCTATTTATTCAATAAAATTTAAACGTGGAGAACAGGTTTTCATAGAAAATATATTTGACGGTTTCAAGCGTTTTAGCGCAGCCTTTGTACTACAAATTCTTATATCACTATTTGTATTTTTATGGTCATTACTATTGATTATTCCAGGAATTATAGCATATCTGGGGTATTCCCAAGCTTTTTATATCCTAAACGATAATCCTGGGCTCACCGCAACAGAAGCACTAAACCGCAGCAAAGAAATGATGAAAGGGTATAGAGGAAAGTTCTTCATGCTTCAATTGAGCTTTTTAGGCTGGGGAATATTGTGTATATTGACTTTAGGAATAGGCTTTTTATGGCTGGTTCCTTATATGAATATATCCTTTGCTAATTTTTACGACAATCTTAAAAATGCACATGGTTCATTTTAAGTATTATAGATATACACCCTGGATGCTTGACTTATTAGCGTTATTATAGGGGTACCTCTTCTATTCTATCAGATGTACCTTTATGAATACCTATGGTTAAGTCAAGCATCAAAGTTTTTTATCTATAAATTAACTTTCGGCCTTGTAACCCTATATATTATCTGTCTAGATGATTTACATATTTCCATATAATAAAGTCCTTTAAGGACTTCTTTTTACTTCTAATTTCTTCAAGTTCCTCAGCAGTGGTGTTGTTTAATATATATTGTTCAAATTTAGCAGCATCTTCTTCAGTAAAGTTGTCTGCTACAATCCATTTGTAACCCTTATTTGCTATCACTAGTAATAATGGGTCTATTGATTTTTCACTAAGTATTTTTTTAGCTTCATTAATATCCATTTTATCACTCTCTTCTCTATATTAAGCAAAATTAAATGTTATTTTTCATTTAATAAATTTTCTCTACGAAATTATAACATTAATATATGTTTATTGTCATTATTGTCGTTAAATCTGATAATTAAAGAGTAAGTTAAAAGAATGCCTACATTGTAGACATTCTCTCTTATACAGAAACTTTATTTTTATAAACTCTATAAGCAGCAACAGAAACTATTACAAAAAAGAACACAGATGATATCTGCCATAAAGTTGGACCTGTTGTTATAGTTATAGGACTTTCTGGCGCCCAGTCAACCACACCTTTTTCATCAGACTTAAGAACAAACTTCACTTCCTTATTTACTCCATCAAGTCCTACAGAAGCTAGAGGAACTCTAAATTCTATTTCCTTAGCACTATTATCCGAAGAAAAAGTGCTTTCTAATTGTTGTCCATTAAAACTTACTTTTACCACAATGCCATTGTGGCTGCTATTACTTGTATAGTAGGTGGTTATATCAAACTGAGGTGCATATACAGGCTTCGTTGAACCAAAAGGATACTGCGGCTGTGTTGGCCCTTTTGTTCCATTCAGCATAACTACATTAAAATGCCAAGGTTCTGATTTCTTTGCTGATTGCCTTATAACATGCAAATATAGATATTTGTCATCCGCATAATACCCTACCCCTAAAAAATCTAACCAGGGACTTTTTATATCATGTTTAGAATCTTCTACATAAGGCTTACCGATCCAATCCTGAAAGTTACCATCAATTACAATATTAGTAGAATCAGCCGCTAGCACCCTCGCAGATAGCGTAAACATAACTAACAGCAGTACAAATACAATTCTAACTATATTTTTCAATAAAACCGCACCTCCTAAAGATTTCTGCTTACTATAGGGTTCCTAACTAGAAAGTTAACTTATACAGAGGGATATGTTTCCAAAGCTAAAGATAGATTTAAAAACTTTGTGCCAGTCTTAGTGAAGGGTTTTAAGAGAATCTTAGAACTTTAGAGTTGTTTGAGCGCAGCGAGTTCTCGAAAGTTCTTAGGTTGTCTTGAAACACAAGCTTTAGAATGGCTAAAAGTTTTTAACGTGCTGAAGCTTGGAAACATATACCGGCGTATAAGTTAACTTTCGGTCAAGTAACCCTATAGTCTTGCAAGCAGAATTAAACTTCTGCATACAGTTCTCCAAACATTCATTTTACTTGCTCCACCTTTTAGCTGATATTTCAATACAAAAGGTACTTCTGCTATTTCAAAACCTTCATTGTTAATCTTTACAAGAAGTTCTATCATACATGCAAAGCCCTTTTCAGCCACAAGTTTTCCTCTATGCTTCTCTGACAAAGTCCTAAGTGACTCTAAAGTATACAGCCTATATCCGCAGGTATAGTCTCTAACATTAAGTATTCTCAGCGTTAATGTATAAATTATCCTCGCTCCACAGGATAAAAGTTTTCTATAAAATGATAATCCTTCAATTTTTGAACCCTTTCTATATCTTGAGGCTATTACGCAATGAAGTTTTTCCTTTTTTAGCTTGTCTACCATAGAAAAAATATAATAGGGTTCATGGGTCATATCACTATCCATAATACAAAGATATCCTTTTTCCTCTTGTGATACAGCATAACTTATTCCAGTATTTATTGCTTCTCCTAAACCTCTATTTTCTTTATGTTTTAGTATGGTAATATTATCATAGGACTTCTTTAATCTTTCAACGATATTTAAAGTGTCATCACTACTTCCATCATCAACAACTACAAATTTTAATAAGAGTTCCTTTTCACACAGTTTTCTTTCTTCCATATTCCATGCTTTAATTAATTTTTCTATATTATCTTCTTCATTATAACAAGGCAAAACTACATACAGCGTATCTTTATTCATTATTTATCCAATCCTTTATTTTATAATATAGTTTTAATCTTTTGCCTAGTTTTTCTGTCACAACTTTCTTCTCCTCTGTAAATGTTCTACTATTCCATGCAGCGTATTTTTCAACAGAGTTAATTATTCCAGCTACTCTCATAAAGAACACTATAAACCTGTACATAGGTAATAGGAATATAGTATACCAATGTTTATTCATGTAATTTATGACCTGCTTTAGTTCATTTAAATATAGCTTAGTAACTAGAAAATATATAAAGGAGTTAAAAACATAAACCATATACATTATTATATTTGCGCCTACAATAAGCTTTAGTGGATAATCAAGGAATATCAGATATATCATGGCAAATATCCATATGAATCTTGGAAATACAAAGGTATGATCCTTAATCATTGTGTATTTCAAAACATTTCTAAAACCTCTATTACTACTAATATCCTTAAAAAGAGAAGAAACCTCCACCTGCCCCCTCTGCCATCTTTGTCTTTGTATATACAGCTTGTCTAAGTTATCAATTGGGTCAACATAAAAGAAAGCATCTTCACATAATGCAATCTTTCCTTTTAAAAATTCTCTTATTTGAGATGTCATGTGAGTGTCTTCTCCAAGGGTTTCATTGTTATAAAGCTGAGTTTTTAAAACAACATCCTTTCTATAGCAAGAAAAAGCACCTGCTAACGTAAACATGGTATTACTGTAGGATTGAAATCCTCTTCCCACTAAAAAAGCTTCCGTATATTCAAAAAGCTCACAACGTTGAACAAGTCTAAGTGAAAGTTTTTTTGTTTTTTCAATCAAATTATTGTCTATTAGCACAACTCCTGTCATTGCATATATCTCAGTATTATTTTCAAACTTTTCTACAACCCTTTTTATGGCATTTTTGTCTAAAGTTCCATCAGAATCTATATTTATAATATACTTACCTTCTGCCATATAAAGCCCTTTATTTAATGCCTTTGCCTTTCCCTGTGATGAGTCTATCCACCATAATCTTAATCCGGGATTTTGTTCTTGAAAGGAACAAAAGACTTCATATGCCTTATCCTTTTGTCCATTATTTATGAGCAAAACCATTATATTTTTAAGCGGATAATTCTGCTCTACAATTGATTTAAGGCAGCTTGCTAGAGTTTTTTCTGAATTATACAAAGGTATTAATAAAGTTACATGAGGAAGATATTCTATATCCTCTTTTTTTCTTTTAAAATAACCGACAAAAACAACAAAACCACTTATAAGACCGGATATTATATCTACAACTAAAGGAATTACAAGCCATATTCCCCAAAATACAAATTCTCTTATTAAATTATTTTTCACCTTATATCCCCAACCTTTTGATACTTAAGCTGCGTAGATGTAAATACAAAATAGTAAAGTATAATCATAAGTCCAAAGAATAGGAGCCTTGCAAACAACGTATGAGCCATGTAAAATGCTGAAGCTCCAAAGACTTTTGTTATCAAAACAATAAATAATACTCTTATTATATTTGCAATAAATATATACGCATTACCTACAATAGTTAATAAAAGCTTTCTAATATTCCCCCCAAAAGGAAAAAACAATGCTAAAGAAGTGAATACAAGCATCTCAATTACACCTGAACATTCATAATTTATTAGCATAGATACTATTCCACTTTTTGTATCCATAGAAACTATTGAATTTTCTTTAAAAACTTGAAAATACTTTGTACTGCTTCCTATGATGTTCAATGTATTTGATATTAAAATGTTTAAGTTTTTTTCTAGGTATGGAAGGAAAAATACCATACTAATTGTAAATGCTCCTATGCTTCCAGCTAAAAACTTAAAGAAATTCATTTTTGTATTTTTAAACAAAATTAAAGCTAAAATCCATAGTAAAACTACTATCAATAATAAACTAACTTTCTGCATAATCCCTCCCTACAGTTATCCTTCAAATCCTTTTTCACGCCAATATTTGTAAAACATGGTTTTTTTAATGCTTCTAAAGCTTTTAAAGATAATCATTCTGTACTTTCCGCTGCAACTTTTCTTCTTTCTCTTCTACGCATTTTTCTTTTCATATTTCTATCCCTATCAATCTTAATAAGTATTGATAAGGCTGCTATCAAAGTTAAAGATACTATAGATAAGGTTATACCAGTATTTAAATAAGGATATATTATCTTCATTTCAAGTTTTGGTGTCTTTAAGTAAATTAGATTGTCCAAAACTTCATAGCTCCCATTTAATTTTGCAAAGCTATCTAGAGCTGCTATCGGAACAATCACATTAGGAATATCACTCACTATACTTAATACATTGTTTTCTCTTTTAACATCTATTTTGTGAACTTCTCTTTTAGGAAGTTCATCTGCTTTTAAATTCAAGGCATCTTCTAAAATTTTCACTGTGCCTCCATCTTTAGTTAAAAAACTGTAATAAGGTATATTAAGTCCCATAAAAGTTAAATTATCGTTATCCTTTTTCCCAACATAGTTGAACAGCCTTGAATTTAAAACCTCATAACTTTCATTATTTTCTATTCCTTTTAGAAAATAAGTTTTCCACTCGCTATATTCCTCAGGAAAGTTTTTCGTTTTAAGGCTTTCTTTTTTATAATAAATTTCACCATAGTTATTCTTAATCGTAATTGGTTCTCCATTTACCCCTAAAAAACTTTCTTCAAGCCCTGTAGCATCAATTACTACCTTTATTCCACTTCTCGATAGTTTTAAAACTAAATTCTCTGCTGTTTTTTTATCCTTATACTTAAAGCCTGATAAAAATATAGCCTTTTGCTTTTTAGCTCATCGAAGCTGTAGTCATCTAAAAATTCTTTATCTCCTATCTGAAACTTTGGAAAAATGTACGCTATATTAGAGGCATATGAGCCAATTGCTATTCCATCATAATTTACAGTTGTACCAAACCTGCTCATCACAGGATATTTATAAATAATATTTCCACTATCTTCTTCATACTTTTTATACCCTACAGCATCCGCATCATTTTGAAGCTTATTAAAATCGGTTATTAAGCTTTTCTTTACAACAAGAGTATCAGCTCCCAGTTCTAATGATCTGTCAAACATTAATCCATAGTAGCCATTTTCAAGGGCAGTGTTTAACATAACAATATTTTTAGAAGTTGTTGCTCCTTGCCATGCCCATCCATACACCTGATCTCTTACCCCTTGAACACTGTTATATCCAATATAGTAGCTTGGAAAAGAACCATAAGTTGAGTTGTCCAAGACCCCTACTCTTTGAGAAGCTATTTTTGATGCAGCATCCATAGTTTTTGCTATATCTAATGGAAACTGTCTATTAAAGCCTAATGTGTAAAAGGAGCAGGCCGAATCTATTACTAATATGGAAATAAGCATTACTAAAACACTTTTCCTTAAACTTTTCCAGAATATAATTCCCATAAGGATCATTGCCATGGAAATAGCGGTAAATCTCCTCATCCACAAGAGCTGATTCATAGGAATCTTTTCCAAAATTGGTAGTACAGCTTTTGTAGTTCCAATAAGTATAATCAGTGATGCAATGAAGGAGGCCCTTTCATTTTTCGTAGACATTAGAAGTCCAAAAACTGCCACAATGGCAAATGCTAATCCAAAATAATAGGTTTCAATATCAGAAAATCTCAAAAATGGATTAAGAGAAATAGTAAGTGGATAACTAAGTGACCTCATCACTTCTGAATTAGCCCCTTTATCTATGGCCATTATTCCTCCCTTTAAAGCTGGATACAACCAAAAGGAGGATAACATTATTCCGAAGAAAGCATAAGTAAGCACTACTATATTTGTAAATATTCTTTTATTTATAATTGAATCCACTGCTGCAAGTATAAGCAAAGATATTCCCGTCATTGCCGCTAGCATCGCATGTGCTAAAGTTATTATGCCCATGAGAAATGCCAATGCTAGGTAGTCTTTGATTTTATTCTCTTTCAATGCTTTATAATAGAAAAAAAATACGAAGGGAATTAACGAATTAACAATAACATAAGGTATGTTCCCTTCAGAAAAAATAATTCTTAAATTATAAGGCACAAAGAACCAAAGGATAGCAAGTACCAATGCAAGGTTCTGCCTCTTCGTGTAATATCCAAAGCATAGCCATCCAAGCCCTCCCAGTATAAACACAAAAGCTACAAAAACATTAAAGGTAGTAATAATATTATTAGTAAGTAAATTAATAATTGCCAAAATGTAATAAGGTAGAGGGGCCCAATACCTGTAAGGTTGTACTCCATTATACCAACTCTCATTGTAGTTCAATAAAAAGTTACCCTTTTTAAAACTATCATATAAAATATTCCCCTTAAACAGATGGCCAAAGGTATCTGACCCCCAGGGGTAATGTCCTGTTCTATTTATTAAAACCAATACAAATAGAGATGCAATGCTTAATATCATAAGATTTCTTAAAAATACTAATTTATCAAACTTTTTATTAAGTTTATTGAATTGATTCCTCATTTCTACTAACTGTTCTGCAAGCTCCACATTACTGAGTTTTTCTTTATCGACCTGCACTGCATCCCCACCTCTCTTCTATATAAAGCTTTTATTCCTCGATTATATATGTTCTTGTTGGATTTTCACTAATCTCCATTCTTCTAAAATACAGATTTTTATCATTTATAAGGCTCTTTATATCTACATAAAGCACCTTTCCTATATTCTCCATAGTGGGGTTAATCTCTTTAAAAAACTGATGTTCATTTAAATACTTATTTTCATAATTTAAGAAATAATTTTCAAGCTCATTTTCAAAATTAGTGAAGTTTACTGTATCACTCTCCTGAGATCCAAATAAAACCACAATCTCCCAGGTATGTGGATGAATATTTGAAGATTTTCCATTAAAAATTACAGAATGCTTTGCATTGAGATAAAACTTAAATTTATAGTAAGTTTTCATAACTTATTTCTCCTTATTATTTTTCACTCCAAGAAGTTTTCTTCTTATAATGTATGTTGCAAAAAATGGAACTGCCATAGAAAAAAACTTTGATATAAGAAAAGAGAAACGATACATATCAAAGCTTAACCACATAGTCGCATCTGCCATCGCAATACCTAAAGCAAATGTAGCTACATAAATCAATAGTGAACTCGACAGATTCTTACTATCGAAAATATACTTCATACAGGTTACACACTGAAATATAAAACCTGATACTATTCCCACATTACAAGCAAGAAGATAGTTCAGGTTAGTCACATCATACAGCAAATAAGATATAGCAAAATCTATAACACTTGCCAAACAGGAAATAATAAAATACTTTCCTATATTTAATTTTAATAGCTTTTTTATCAATATATCAGCCCCATCACTAACTACATTTTATGACAATAAACACTCTTTACAAACAACAAAATTCTGTAAATATCTTTTATTTTATTATAATACCATACTGTATATTTAGTGTCACTAAAATTTCGCCTTAAAAATATGTCAATTTTTGTTATGCACTTAATTAATCCTTTTCTTTTAGTTATGGCAAGATATACAGGCTATTGATATACTTATAATTAACATGGATAAAATTTCACTTTATAGGGGGAGCACCAATGAACAAAATAATTCATATCTGTTTTTCAGAGAGTACAGCAGGATCTATTAAATATGCCTTGTCAAAAAATTTACTTGAAGGAAGTAAGGTTATAAGCTTTTGTGATGATTTATCACATGGACCTATAACTGATATAAAAATGCATAATAGAGTCATATGGTGGAATAAGTTATTACCTAAAGATGAATTTGAGTATATCGAAGATTTAAAGCAATATTACGAGGACTTTTTTAAGCAGATTTCGGAAATAAAGGACGAAACTATTTATATGTGGTATGGTGATAATGCTTGTGAGCTTTGCGGATTAATGTATTCTATTTCATTTCTAGAGCGTAACATAAAAAACTTATACACTATTAATGTATCAAATATTACATACAATAAAGGTCTTAAAAACGAATATAAACCAAGATGCTCGGGAGAAATTGCGCATAAAAAACTTATAGACTTTATAAAATTTAAGACTAAAATTGATGAAGAAACTTTTAACAATATAAAAGAGCTTTGGGATAAATTAAAAGAAGAAAATACACTTTTCAGAATTTGCGAAAATGGGAGAGTTATTAGTGTTTCTGAATACTATCTTGATGAATTTATATTAGGATACACTAACGATAAATTCAGAAAATCCGCTAGAGTTGTTGGAGAATCTCTTGGACACAGCGAGATCTATGTAAGTGATACCTTTATATTCTGGAGAATACTTGAAATGATTCGACTTGGCAAAATAGATTACAAAGGAAACTTTGGAATTATGAGAGAGATGGAAATAAAACAAGCAGAAGGAATATATATTAGAAATTATAACAAACTTGTAAGAGATAATATACCAGAAATAATTAAGGCTGATGGAAAAGAACTGAAATTTAGAAAACTAGAAAATGAGGAATATCTAGAGGCATTAAATGAAAAACTTCAGGAAGAGGTAATGGAGTATTTTTTTAATAACAGCACAGAGGAATTGGTTGATATAATAGAGGTTATTTATGCTATTTTAGAGCATACAAATATAGATATAACGGAATTTGAAAAGATAAGATTACAAAAAAGAATATTAATGGCGGCTTTAAAGAAAAACTATTTTTAGAGACTGTAAGAAAACCATAGGACTGCACCCCTGAGGTATACATTAAACCCAGGGGTGCACTTCTAATAAGCTATCGTGTTGCCATCTACAATTAAAAACCTAAATATAGAAATCCAAATATAAATATATTTAAAATTATCCATACAATGCTTAAGCCTAACATTATAATGCTTATTGTCAAAAGAAACTTATTAGTTTTTACACTGTTATTTACTTTATTATTTACGTAAACTTTTATTCCTACTAATGATATCATAAGTAACAAAATGGACGTTACTATACTTATAGTTATGTTAGTAAAAAAATAATTAGCAATAAAAGCAAAAATAATGACAAATAGATATATAGATCCTAGTTCCTTATTCTTAACCATTACTGTTCCTCCATTTTTATTATATTTCCAGCACTAAGTATACTATAAGTATCCATAATATTTAAATAAAAATTGTAGTATCAAATACTTATAAAATAAACCTATAGTTATGTACATGCATATAGGAACATTTTTTAACTCAAAGAGCTCGAAAGTGTTAAAAAATCAAGTAATAATAGACTACCTCAAATACAATTTTGAGATAGTCTCATCTACTATTGTAAATTATTCAATAAGAGTTTAAGTTTTTCCCTCAAATCTAAAACTTCTTCCATAGACATTCCAGTGCTACAAAATACTTTACCTGGTATTTCTAGAGCCTTATCCTTCATCTTCATTCCTTTTTCAGATAGCTTTACATACACATTTCTTTCGTCTTCTGTATCTCTTATCCTCTTAAGTATTTCCATATGCTCAAGTTTTTTTAGTAAAGGAGTAAGAGTACCGGAATCCAAATGAAGTTTTTTCCCAAGTTCTTTTACAGTTATATTGTCCTCTTCCCAAAGTGCTAAGAGAGTAATATATTGAGTATAGGTTATGCCAAACTTATCTAAGAAAGGCTTGTAAATTTTAGTCACTTCTTTAGCACAAGCATATAAGGCAAAACATAATTGGTTATCTAGTTTTAGTGATTCATAATTCATAATTTAAAATCACCTTATAATAACTTTTCTATTTCAGGAATCATATCTAATGGTTCTGTTGTAGGCTCAAATCTACCAACTATATTACCTTCTCTATCAATTAAAAACTTAGTAAAGTTCCATTTTATAGAGTTACCTATTAAGTATTCAGGAAACTTTTCTTCTAAGAAGCTATTTAATATTTTTCCACTTGGATGATTTAAATCTAGTCCTTTAAAAGGAACTGCTTCGCTTAAATATTTAAATAGTGGGTGTGCCGAAGCACCTCTTACATCTATTTTTTCAAATAGAGGGAATGTTACTCCATAATTTATTTCACAAAACTTCTTAACTTCATTATTATTCCCAGGCTCTTGTTCTGCAAATTGGTTGCAAGGGAATCCTAATATTTCAAGGCCTTTACTGTTATACTTTTCATATATCTTTTCTAAATCTTCATATTGAGGTGTAAATCCGCACTTGCTTGCAGTGTTTGCAATTATTAATACTTTTCCTTTATATTTCTCAAGAGATATTTCTTCACCATCTATTCCTTTTAATTTAAAATCATAAATTGACATATTGTATTCCTCCTTTAAATTTAATTTTATAAAATTAAATTGCATAAAACTAATCTATGTTCTTAATTTATCATGTATCTAAAACTTTGTCAATAATTATTTTCCCCAAATAATTATTTATAAATTCAACTTTAGACAATAAAATAAAGCCACACCAGATGATTCATATCTGTGTGACCTTAATTTTTAGTATCCCAATTGCTCTCCAACAATAATCACTTTTATTCTATCTTTTATGAATTGGCCTGTAATAACTACAAAGTCATTACATATTCGTTGAGGGCTTTTATAGTTGACACAATAACCTAAAGAAACACAGGACAAATAACATGGAAATGTTTGCTATGTTTTTATATTGACATTCAAACTTATGTTTGGTATTCTTTAATAGAACAAACGTTCGTATAAGGAGTGGTAATATGGAAATAATAACAACAGGAAACAAAGCTAAGATTGATTTGATGTGGAAGAACTGCAATGAGACAGGATTAGAACACCTATTTTTGATGAAAGATAATCATTGTATTACAGCAAATTCAATTATTCTAACAATGAGAGAAAATGCTCCGGTTCGTGTTTGGTATAAAGTATATTGTGATTTAGACTGGAAAGTTAACAAATTTGACATTCATATGTTTGATGATAACTATAAAAATATTATATTAGTATCCGATTGCAAAGGAAATTGGGAAACTAGCACAGGTGAATCCGTAGAAGAGCTTAAAGGCTGTATAGATATTGATATCTCAGCTACACCTTTCACTAATACGATTCCTATTAAGCGTTTATCCTTAAAAACAGGAGAATCAAAAGAAATAAAAGTAGTTTATGTTGATGTTTATAATTTCAGCTTAAGACCTGTAAGCCAGCGTTATACTTGCTTGGAAGCAAAAATAGATGGTTATAAATATAGATATGAAAATATAGATAGCGGGTTTATGGCAGAGTTTTGGGTAGATACAGAAGGATTTGTTATAGATTATCCTGATTTGTTTAAAAGAATATATAATATTGAAATCTAAAATTAATTCTGCCATAAAACTAATTTATTTTAAAATTCCATATAACAATATTGTCATTACTTCATTCATGCACTCCTGCATTGTCATATCATTTTTGCTTAAAAATTTATAATCTAGAAATTTATTACTAGTACTTTCCAATAGCAAACTCATGATATGCAGTTGAATATCATCTCTTACATTCCCCTTTTCTATTCCTTCCTTTAGTACTGCTTCTATAAGCTTTAATTTAAAATCTCTTAACTCTTGAATTTTACTCCATTCGTCATAATAAAATTTATATGCTTCATCTAATACGTTAACCGGAAGCTTATATTTATGATAGGAATAGACTATAGAGTTTAACTTATCCACTAGAGAACAGTCTTTTTTTATACATTCAAGAGCACTGTTTTTATCACTTTCTATTATTTCTTTAAAATATTCACTTATTATATCATCTTTACTTTTAAAATACTTATATATAGTTTTTTTACTTACCTTAAGTTCTCCAGCAATTTCATCCATAGTAAACTTTCTTAAACCATATTTCTGTATTTTTTCTGCAGCAACTTTCATTATTATATCTCTCATTTTCCTACCCTCAACTTAAGCTTTATTTTATTCATTTTGACTATTAGTTTTATTTTTTACAGTAAATATTCCCATAATGGATATTAATATTATCAAAAACAACGCGATATTTTCATAGTTATTCCATAAGGCGCCAGTTATAACTGCTCCAATAAAAGAACCTATATATTGAAAACTGTTTATTATCCCATTTGCAGTACCCCTATAACTATCTTCTGCAATATCATTGGCTACAGATGGTATTATTGTCGATAAAGAAATATATCCTATCATAAATAATATACTACCTACCAATATAAAATAAAATGAATTTTTATTAAAGTAAAAGCATATGCCTATAGCATTTATAATAAATGATACTGCAATCAATTTTGAGCTATATCCTGCTTCTACAAATTTAACTGCTTTTCTCATACATATTATAGCAATAATAACTGCTGGCATAAATATTTTCCACATACTATTAATACCTGTAATTTTCTCAAGATATTGGGGTACTGCATAGAATACTGATACCATTATAAAATTATTAAAGAATCCTGCTAGATTAAGTCCTAAAAACACTCTGTTTTTTAACAGTATTCTGATACTATCTTTTATACTAAGTTCTTGTTTCGATATCATACAAGAGTCTGAATCATTAGTCTCCTTTAGAAAAAATAATATGATAATCCATACTAAAAAAATTAAGATTGCACATACTAAAAACATTTGTCGTACTGATAAATATTTATGAATTAAAGGCCCTAAAGCGAAAGAAGCTGCTGCTGCAAAACCAATGACTATTCCTACAATACTTAAAGCCCTTGCTCTTTTCTTATTGTCTACACTGCCGGTAATCCAGGAGTATCCAACTGCAATAACAGCCCCGCTTCCTTGCAAAGCCCTTGAAAATATAAGCATATATATATTTGTAGCTAAAAATGCAATTACTAAACCTATTATTACCTGCATAATTCCAACTAAAAGAACTGATTTATTTCCTATTTTATCACTCCATATACCAAAAGGAATTTGAAAAATAGCTTGTGTCAATCCAAATATACCTAATGCCGTTCCAGCCAAAGTTGGAGTACTATAACTTAAAGTCTTACTATAAGTAGAAATGAATGGCATAACCATAGTCATCGCCATTTGTCTAATTCCTAAAGCTAAACTTATTGTAATTAAAAATAATAGTTCTTTTCGTGAAAATATATTCTTTTTCATCTTACCACCTCACCACGGAAACCATTATGGTGTTTCCAGTTTCCATAGATAAGTATATATCGTGTACTTTACATTGTCAACTTTTTTCATACTGACAAATTTATTATGTCTAAGCTCATAT
The DNA here is from genome assembly GCF_030915445.1 of Clostridium sp. OS1-26. Lineage (GTDB taxonomy): Bacteria > Bacillota > Clostridia > Clostridiales > Clostridiaceae > Clostridium_AM. The sequence goes on along the minus strand of NZ_CP133264.1, from coordinate 2,720,332 downwards.
ATATACCTATAGAGAAACTAACTAGAAAGTTAACTTATATAGAGAGATAAGTTAACTTTCAATCTAGTACCTCTATATTACTTTGATATTATTTCTATACCATCTTCAGTTACTAAAATTGTATGTTCCCATTGTGCTGAAAGTGACCCATCTTCTGTAAATACTGTCCAGTCATCATCAGCATCTATAAATACTTTATGACTGCCTGCATTTATCATAGGTTCAATAGTAATCACCATGCCTGGTACTAGTATCATTCCCTTTCCTCTATTGCCATAGTGATAAACAAAAGGCTCTTCCTGAAACTTGAGTCCAGTTCCATGTCCTCCAAAATCCCTAACTACTGAATATCCATTAGTTTCTGCATGTTCTTGTATAGCCGCTCCTATATCACCTAGAAATCCCCAAGGTCTAACTGCTTCTATTCCCTTGTATAGACATTCTTTAGTTACCTCGACTAGTTTTCTAGCATCTTCACTTACATTGCCAATTGTAAACATTCTAGATGCATCTGAGTAGTATCCATTAAATATAGTAGATGCATCAATATTTATGATATCTCCACTCTTAAGAATTACATTCTCACTTGGTATACCATGGCACACTTCATCGTTAATTGATGTACAAATGCTCTTTGGAAAACCATTATAATTAAGGGTAGCTGGTATTCCCCCTCTAGCCACTGTGTAATTGTGAGCTAACTCATTAATTTCCTCTGTACTCATACCCTCTCTAATATTGTTACTAATTAAATCTAGAACACCGTTATTAATTTCAGCGCTTTTTCTTATTCCTTCGATTTGCTTCTTATTTTTAATAATATCTCTTGATGGTACTTTATATCCCTGTCGTTTTAATTTCTCTAGCTTTTCGTCAAAATCCAAATGGCACTTTTTATATTTTAGTCCACTTCCACACCAACATTCATCATTTCTATTTAAATTCATTTTATATTCTCCTTAATCTAATTTATTTATAAACCTCTTTCGATAAAGTGCTCTTTAATATCAATATTCAAGCTATTCATTTTTGTTTCCCATTTCAATACAATTAACTAATAAGATATCTTTTATAATTTAGGTTTTAACAAATAATACCTTTTATCTTTACCTTACATTCTATCATTATACTTATAAAAAGTAAAAGTGATACCATTACTGATACCACTTTGCCTGTTATATTGATTACTAGCTTTTTCTTATTCATAAAAAATTATTCTTGATGTAACGTTCAAAACAGTTCTTTATAAGAACTAGTTTTTGATTCTATTCAAACAATTCTTTAACATTTTTTAATTCTTTTCGAATTGAAATACTTTGAGGACAATGACTTTCACATTTACCACACTCTACGCAGCTTGATGCTTTTTCCTTAGGTTCAAGCCAGTTGTAAAATTCTTTTTTACCAAACATGTAGTAATTATTATAAATTTCGAAGCACATAGGGATATTTACACCTGCTGAGCATGGCATACAGTATTCACAAGCTGTACAATTAACTTTCATCTTTCCTTTAATAATATTCTTAACCTGATCAATCGTATCTAATTCCTTCTTGGTCAACGAATTTGCTTTCGTTTCACTTGCTGCTTTTATATTTTCTATAACTTGTTCCATTGTATTCATACCACTTAGAACAACAGATACTTCTGGGTGATTCCATACCCATTTTAAAGCCCATTCTGCTGCTGATCTTTTTTGATTCTCTTCTTTGAAAGCTACTTTAGCTTCCTCTGGAAGATTATTAACAAGCTTTCCTCCTCTGAGAGGCTCCATAATTGCAACTCCTAATCCTTTTCCTGCAGCATACTTTAACCCTTCACTTCCAGCTTGATAATTATCATCTAAATAATTATATTGTATTTGACAAAATGACCAATCATAATAATCCACTATTTCTTTAAACACTTCTAGCTTATCATGGAAAGAAAAACCTGCATGTTTTATTCTCCCGTCCTTTATAGCTTCATCTAAAAACTTGTCAATACCAGCTTCTTTTAATGTATCCCACACTTTACTGTTAAGAGCATGAACTAAATAAAAATCTATTGAATCTGTTTCAAGTCTCTTTAGTTGCTCATTTAAGTATTTATTCATATCTTCCTTTGACTTTATCAACCAACTAGGAAGTTTTGTAGCTATTTTCACTTTTTCTCTATAGCCATCCTTCAATACTTTTGCTACAAAAGGCTCACTTTCTCCGGCTTTATCCATGCCTGTCCCATGATAAGGATAAGCAGTATCTATATAGTTTACTCCTTCATCAATTGCGCTGCGAACTAGCTTTATCGCTTTTTCCTTATCAATTTTAGATGGATCTCCTCCTGGAAGAATGGGTAGTCTCATACATCCAAATCCCAAGATTGAAACCATCTCATTAGTTTTTCCAAATTTTCTATATAACATAATAACCCCTCCATTAGATAAATAGTGAACTCTGTTTATAGCTCATAGTATTAATATTGTTTTATTTTCCAATATATTCATAATATTACACCTTTAAGTATATACAAAGTCAAGAACTTTTTTAATAAGCCTCAAAAAAATAAAAAAAGATGTAGGCCTAACAATTAGCTTACATCCTTTTAATTATTTTTATAATTTTATCCTAATTTATCTCCTTTATTTACTTTTTGATTTGGCTGAACCAGTACAACTCCTTGTTCAGCATATACCCCTAAAACTAAAACCTCTGACATAAAGTCTGCAATCTGTCTTGGCGGAAAGTTAACAACTCCTAGAACCTGTTTACCAATTAGTTCATTAACTTCATAGCATTTAGTAATTTGTGCGCTAGACTTCTTAATTCCTATCTCTGGCCCAAAGTCTAACCAAAGTTTATATGCAGGTTTTCTCGCATTCTCGAAAACTTCTACCTTAATAATTTCCCCTACCCTTATATCTAATTTATTAAAGTCATCAATACTAGGCATTTTATCACTCCTCCACACTATCTATAGATATCATATCTCAATTAATAAGCTAATCACCGAATTGGGATATCTATATCATAAGTTCATTTATTTTATGTCTTTATTTTACCTAATATTTTTAAAAATTACTTTTCATAAATCAAGTTATTATTTATCTGTTTTTTGGTTTTTTGTTCTGTATATTGCTGGTGACATTTTTTCGCATGTCTTAAAGATTCTTGTAAAAGAAGAATGATGATTGTATCCTACTTCATGTGCAATACTTATAATATTTAAATCTGTATTTAAAAGAAGTTCTTTTGCTCTTTGCATTCTCAGTTTTTGTATATATTCAATTGGGGAAATTCCTTTGTTTTTTTTAAACCATTCACTATATAGTAACTAATATTATAGTGTTCTATACTTGCTAATGTATTTAAATTTATATTTTCATTAAAATGTTCATGTATATACTTGATAGAAGAAGGTGTTTTCTCTTTTAAAAGCATTGGATAAAAATAATGAAACAACCTGGTTAACGCTTGATTTTTGTTTTCATTGCTATTTAATTCGCTTAGTATTAAGAATCTTATAGCTTTCCACTTTTCATCCAAAAAACACTCAACGCCTTCTTGAGATATATTAAAATGTTTATCATTAAACATATAGTTAGATATATCTAAAACTAAAAACTCATTACTTTGTTTAGATCTAAACGTATGCATACATTCTGCAGGAACAAGGAACAAGTGTTGTTCATCTAATTCAAAAGCTCGGCAGTCAGTTTGAATATTAAGAACTCCATGAAGTGGTAATATTAGCTGCGCATATACATGGGCATGAGTAGTAGATATATCTTTATATGTTCTACGTTCACAATCAATGCCTTTCAATTAAATCACCACCTTACTTAATCTCACAATCTTGCCAGGGCTTTTTCCCTTGTAACCAACCTTTATATCTCCAATATTCTTTATCTTTATGATCATCTGTATAGCTATTCATAAGGTTTCTAAATATGCTAAACAATGCTTTTGTTTTCAATGGAATATATAGTTTTTTCTATGTTGCCATTCCTTTGACTTCCATGCATTACGAATATTTTCACATTATTCACTTCCTCGCCTAATATAATAATAGATTTTAATTTAAATTACTATACTACTTCAACTTAATTTATATTTAGATCAATTATCCAATATATCAATAAGAGAATGATTATATTTCTTTAAAAGTTTCGCAAATACTTTACATTCTTTATCAGACCAATTCCTTAAAAGCTCTGCCACCTTTTCCAATCGTAACTGCTTGTATTCGTTAAATTCCTTTACACCGAAATCCGTTATTTGAAGTGAGTAAGCTCTTCTATCTACTGTATCAGGTATCCTATATACATATCCTTTTTGTTCTAAAACTGTCGCTTGTCTGCTTATTGTAGAAGTATCCAAATGTAGTTCATCAGCTAGAGTCTTGACTCCAGTAGCTCCATTAGATATTATTTGATGTAACAAGAGATAGGCAGATCTATCAAGATTACCGATTTTTTTATAGGTTGCAATTAGCGATAGGTGGCGAAGTAGCACTGCTAATTCAATTTCAATGGTTTCCAAAGACTGTTCATCCATGTCTTTATTACCTCACTTTATATATCTTATAGCACTTATTTTAACACAAGAATAAGCATTTTAAAATTTATAGCTTCAACGTAAATAGTTTGATAATTTAGAATATTATTGACATTATTATGATAAGTTGTATAATAAAACTATATAGTTGTATTATACAACTTGTTATAAAGAATCAAAAACAAATTGATTTCTTATAACATTATCTTATTTTTAATTATGTTTGATAGGAGAATAATTATGAAAGCTCATGAAATTATGATCACTCAAGTCTATACAGTGAGGGAAAGTGACACAGTGCGAGCTGTCATTAAAAAATTTATTAATCACCGCATTAGTGGACTTCCTGTGGTAAATGAAAAAAATGAAATCATTGCTTATGTAAGCGATGGAGATATCATGCGATATATTGGCAAACATGAAAATTTGGTAGCTGATTTTTTCTATTATGTTGCCGTTATAAAAGGTGATGATGAAGAATTTGAGGATAGAGTACAAAAAATTTTAGATTTAAATATTCTTAGCATCGCACAAAAGAAAGTTATTAAAGTTTCTCAAGATGAAGATATTGAAAGTATTGCTGCTATTTTAGCCAAAAGACATATAAAAAAGCTGCCAGTTGAACATAACGGAGTATTAATTGGAATAATCAGCCGTGGAGATGTCATTAGGCATTGCTTTAAATCTATACTTTAATATAAAAAATAAATGCCCTATTATAAAGGGCATTAACTTAAATTATGCATAACTCTCATTTTTTGCTTAATAACAATACTGATTTTACAGCTTCTCTAATCTCTTCATATCCAGTACATCTGCAAATATTTGATTGAAGCCATTCTTCAATAGTTTCATCATCTGCATTGGGATGAGTGGTTATTAGTCCGTAACAGTTCATTATAAAACCTGGAGTACAATACCCACACTGGAATCCCCATTTATTTATAAAAGCTTTTTGAATAGGATCTTCCTTTAAGCCTTCAATGGTAGTTACTTTATGTCCGACAGCTTCAACAGCTAGCATAATACATGATTTAACAGGTAATCCGTCTAAAAGCACAGTGCATGTACCACAATCACCATTTTCACATCCAGCTTTTGCTCCAGTTAATCCTAACTGTTCTCTAAGCACTCTAAGTAAAGTATCTGCTGGCCTTACAATCAAACTTCTCTTTTCGCCATTAATGTCAAGCTCTATTCTTGCCGCTTCAATATATGATATCATCGCCATTCACCTTCCAACTTTTCCAGAGTATAATTTAGTAAATTTCTGAGTACGAACTTTTTATATTCAGAAGACCCCTGAATATTGCCAAATATAGGTGCAGGTACATGGCTTATTGCCTGTTCTATTCTTTTCTCCCTTGAAATATTTTTATTATTTATATCCTCCTCCATCTTAATAGATCTAAATGGAAAAGCGCAAACTCCGCTAAATGCCATTTGTATATTATTATTTTTTTTAAGTGCAGCCATACTAATTAAAGGATAATCTATTTTTTCCATTTTAGTCCTCTTCACAGATATATAAGGCAATTTGGCATATCTCATGTCTGTTGTCAATTGAAAAAGAAATTCTCCTTTTTCTAGTTGAAGCCTCTGATTAAAAGCCTTATTTATTGAAACTATTCTTTTGCCTTTTTCTCCATAAATAATTACATTGCTATCTGCAATTAAATGACCTAAAATTGCCTCCTTGTATATAATTCTTCCACAAATATTTCCGCCTACAGTTATCGTATTACGTGCTGTATGATCTGCCGGAAAATTTGCTGTCTTGCTTAGAACTGGAATTGATTTATTCTCAGAAATACGAGTAAGTGTAACTGCAGCTCCTATTACCATCTGATTATTTCTTGTTTCAAATACATTACACTCAGGTATTCCTTTAATGTCTATCACTGCCTTTGTAGATATATCATTTCTTCTTGCCATAGTGATTATTTCCGTACCACCTGAATAATATAAAGGGTTCTTATTACTCTCACTGAGCTTTCCATATAGCTTCACAGCCTCATCTAATGAATCAGGTTTATAATATTCAAAATTAATTGGAATCATTATTTGCCCCCCTCTTTAGTTTTCCATATGAACTCAGGAATTAACGGCAGTTGATTAAGAGGTGTTTGCGCCGCATTAGATAGGCTATTTGCAAGCGCTGCTGGCATTCCAATTACACCATATTCTCCAATTCCTCTTGCACCATAGGGTGCATCTATTTGTGGAGTTTCTATAAAATCTACAAGATACTCCGGATTTTCTCCAAACCTCAATATTTTATATGTTCTTAACTGCTTATTTTGAATAATACCTTTATCTGTAAATAAAAATGATTCTCTACTAGCAAAACTCAATCCTAGGTTCATACCACCAGAAATCTGTCCTTTTGCGGCTTCAGCATTAATAACTTTACCTGCATCCACGACGCAAGCTGCCTTTATAATTTTGTAGGTATATTCTTTTTTATCGAACTCTACTTCTACAGCCGCTGCACCAACAGTCCATTCTGGGCCAGGATTACATTTGCCAGTTTCAGGATCTAAAGTTGTTAAATGCTTTAAAACGTAGCTTCCTCTTCCAATAACCTGACCTCCAACTGAATTCCCGTTAGGATAGGTATAACCAAATGCGATTTTATTTATTTCTATTCCCATTTCAGGATTATCTCTTAAAAATACTCTTCCTCCACCAACCTCTAATTCATCTGGCGAACATCTTAAAGCAATAGATCCAATTCTAGATAGTTGATTAATGGCATCCTCAGCCGCTCTCAAAACAGCCCTACCAACCAGCAAAATACTCCTGCTTGCAGCTGTCTTCCAGTGGTCTGGGGCTGTCTGAGTATTAACTTCCATCACTACATGGATTTGATCTACATCCATTTTCATTTTTTCTGCTAGTATCTGTGCTAAAGCTGTTTTAGTTCCCTGCCCTAGTTCAACTGCACCACAAATAAGATTAATGCTTCCATCCGGATTAAATGTAAGAATAGCTCCTCCTCCTGCATTTAAGGCTGTATTTGAATTTTTCCAGAAGCAGCTTATACCTTTAGCTCTCACTTTACCATCCTTAGTTTCAACTAGTTTTCCTTCTTCCCAATGTATTAGTTCAGTCAGCCTTTGTATACACTTTAGTAGATTCCCTAGATTACTCTTATTTAATAAAGTTTGAGTAGGGCTAGTATCTCCTGGTATAATTGCATTTCTTAACCTTAATTCTAAAGGATCCATTCCAAGCTTATTAGCTAGTATATCCATTGTTCTTTCTATTGGAAAGGTGAGCTCTGGATGTCCAAAGCCTCTAAAAGCTGAAGCATAGGGATGATTTGTATATAAGCACAAGGAATCGCACCATACATTTTCGATACTGTAAGGTCCTGTACAGTCTACACCTGCTGCCCTGCTTATAATTACTGCTCTATCCGAGTATGCACCTCCATCAAATAAATAGGTTATTTCTGCTGCAGTGAGTTTACCAGCTTTTGTGCATCCCAGCTTAATTTTTGCATCAAGACCTATATGAACTGGAGATGTAATCAGATCTTCTTCTCTAGTATTAGTAAGTTTAACTTGTCTCCCTCCAGCAGCCTTTGAGCATAAATAGGCAATAAACTCTAGCTGTACAGCTGTTTTACCTCCATAAGCTCCACCTACTAAAGGCACATTAACAATAACCTTGCCAGGATCAACTTTAAAGAAATAACTTATGAGCTTTTTTATGACAAAGGGTGCTTGAGACGCAGAATATATGATAACTTTCCCATCTGGTAATATTTCTGCTCTTACAGACCTTGTTTCCATAGCAGCATGATCAGAAGGTGGAAAAGAAAAGCTTGCCTCAACTGTTACTTCACTTTTAGCCCAGCCCTTTTTAATATCACCTTTTCTTATCTTAGTTCGACTGGCAATGTTTGTATTGGCCTCTGGAAAAGCTTCATCTATAATCATATATTGACCAAGTTTTTCGTGAACCAAGGGCGCATCTTTTCTGATCGCCTCGCGGGGAGAGTTCACCACTGGTAAAGCTTCGTATTCTACTTTTATCAATTGAGCTGCTTTTTCAGCTTCTGCTTCATTATCAGCTACCACTACCGCCACAGGTTCACCATTATATCTCACTTTATCTATAGCAATAGGAGGTCTATCAACAATAGTAGATCCTATAAGCTGAGGAAAATATTGACCCGTCAACACTGCCCTAACTCCAGAAGCTTTTAGTGCATTTACATATTCAATAGACTTTATTTTTGCATGAGCATAAGGACTTGTTACCATCCTAGCATGTAAAAGTCCTGGAATATCATAATCATCAGTATATCTTGCAGCACCTGTTACTTTATCTAAGGACTCTTTCCTTGGCACACTTTTTCCAATCACATTTAAATTATGCATGGACTACTCCTTGGAATAATATTTATTTACTTTTATAATATATTTATTATTATGAGTTATTATGAATTTAACCTTGTTCTTATAAAAAAATAAATGCCCTCCTATAGAGAGCATTTACATTAGTGTTTAGCTAAATCGAAGAAACATAAGCATCACTGGTATAGTAATTATTGATAGAATATGAGTAGCCAAAATACACTTTGATGCTAAATTAGCATTTCCATTATACTTTTCACAAAATAACACTGAAACTGTAGCTGTTGGAATTACCTCTGCTGCTATACAGATATTTTTGATTAAAGGTATTCCATTAAAAAAGCTTATTATGATAAACATTAAAATTGGAGCAACTATAAGCCTAATAAATGAACAGAAATAAACATCCTTATCCATTATAATTTCTTTAAACTCTAAAGAACCGATTTTTTCCCCAATTATCATCATAGATAAAGGCATAGTAATGGCGCCTATGTCTCCAAGTGCTTCTTTCGCTATAAAAGGAATCTTTATAGAAAAGATAAATATAAATAGACCGATTGCTACAGCAATTATATTGGGATTATTTAAATACTTTCTTATATTAATATTTTCTTTTTCATTGGAGAAGAGGCCTTCACCATAGGTCCAAAAGAGTATTTGATAAGGGATTAAAAAAATTGATAAATAAAGAACTCCTATTTTTCCATACAAGCTGTATACTAGAGGCATTCCCATTGCTCCGCTATTAGGAAATATAAACATAAATTTCAATATTTTTTGCTTATCCATGCTATATTTTTTTAAGATAATCTTGCTAAATAATATGATAACAATATGAAACAGGATAGATATAGTAAAAATTCTTATCATATTGTCCAATAGCTCATAGGAAAAATTTACGATAAAAGCTCCTATAACTAACGATGGTAGTGCAATATTAACCAATATTGCTGATAATCCTCTACTTAGTTCATCATTAATTAAGTTCTTTCGTTTTGCTAAAAGACCAACCCCCATTATCAATGATAAAATTCCAACTTGATTTATAACACTAAAATAACTATTCAATTTATGAGCGCCTTTCAAAATATAAACTTATTAAGCTATAAGCTATTTAGATTCATTTAATACTTTTTCGTAACAATAGAATGGTTTTTCTTTTCCTAAAAAACTCATTTCTCCAACAAGTTTGTACCCACATTTTTGAAATAGTCTGTTCATTTTTGAATTTAATGAATAGGTGTCTGTTTTTAAGTATTTTATATTATTTTTTAAAGCTAATTCATCAGCAAATTTCATAAGTTCTGTACCAACTCCATTTTTTCTATAAGCTGGGTTGACAGCCATTCTATGAACAACCATAGCATCATCATTTAATGACCAATTTAATCCATTATATTCAACTGGCTCTACTTTATTAATACATACAAACCCTACTAGTTCGCCTTCTCTTTCTGTCACAAATAGATCGCCTTTCTGAATGTCATTTAGAAAGTCTTTTTCTTGAGGGTAGTTTTCATCCCACTGATAGTTTCCGTAAGAATGCATCTCAACAATAGTTTCCTTTATAATTTCCATAACATTTTTTATATCCGCTATAACTGCTTTTCTCATCATAATAATCACTCCTAAAAATTCTTTATTTCTTTCCAGTTATTTTTAACATCTTCTCCTAAAATATAGATACCAAAATCTTTAGCCTATCATCACCTCTCACAAATAAGGTTGAACTTTCAACTAGATTATATTTATAATAACATAATATAGTTGAATATTCAACTATGTTATTAAAATTATTTTACTAGCACAGCAAATGCTTTTATTCTATCTTTTCTACTAAAATAATCCTATATGTCTTACTTAGTAAATAAATTATCTTCATTTATTTGTAACTAAAAATACCGAAAAATTCACTTCTGAATAATTCGGTATTTTGTAAATTAAATCTTCGAAAATCTAAGCTAGACATGAACTAACTAAATACACGCTGCTACATCTCCTTTTACGTATATATTCTTTTATTTGTAGAAATGAACTATAAATTTTGCAGAGGGAATTAGCAATAACTGCCCTATCAATGTTCCTATTAGCTTTGTTCCTATTAGCATTATAACTAAGGTTTTTACATCCCCATATTCTCTTTTTCCTCTAAATGCTTCATCTGTTATTATTGCTGCTTTAGGATCAATAAAAATAGTTAATAATATGCTTGCAATCCCATTAATCATTCCCGATGATGCTGCTATAGCTAATCTCTTACCCGGAGCATAAATTGATGCATAATACGCAGCTAATACTCCAACTGTATATATACCTGTAATTAATGCATTCAATAATAATAGTTTCTTAGGTATATTTTTGTATCTTAAGTCACTAATCATATTTTTTCGCGGCATTACTGCATTCTTTGCAACACGTTTTATATTAGCTATACTTAAAGATTGCACAACTAAACTAGGTATAGAGCCGGTTTCCTCAAGCTCTGAAACTAACTTTGAGAATACCCTTAAAAATGTAGGTATAAGTGCAATACCTATTAATGTTCCAACTGTTGTTGCTAAAATAACATATCTAACCTCATTAATGGGATTATATTTAATATTTATACTGTCATCAATCATTGTTCCAATTAATGGCCCTTGAAGCATATTAGCTGTTCTTGAAATTAACACTATCAGATTAAATAATGAAAGTGATAATGCAAAGTTCCCACTTTTTACAGAGTTTAATCTAACGGAATAAGCTAAAGTATCAATTATATGAATAATTATTGTTAGAAAAATTAATTTTTCTAACAAACTTACCTCTAAAATCATTTAATTTCTCCTTTGTAATCTATGTCCTCAAATCAGGTATTTTTCTTCAAACATCCATATCTTCAACTGTTACTAATAAGCATACAAATTTCATTCTCCTCCTAATTACTAATTGCTAAGTAAAGTTAAAATCTCATATTAACTATAATTTTAACATAACATTACTTCACACAAAACAAATTAAGCTAAAACTTTAAATTCATAAGAACTAAAATTCTAGCTTTAGTTTTTTGTTATGCGATAATATCAAATTTATTTGAACTGGATTTTATCTCACATCAAAATTTTCTGATTTAAAATTACTATAAAATCGTCCACTATGTGCTGTGAATTTTAAAACACAATAATCAGGATCAGTTACCCCTAAAGGATAGTACATTGTATCACCTTCATGCCAAATCATTTCTTTAGATTCACTATCTTCAAGAACCTCCATAGTACCTTTTAACATAACACCTCTAAAAAAACGTTTATCAAAAAAATACACACTTGCTTTTGACTCTTCTCTGTATTGACTTACTCTCATAGACGAAGTATTGGTAGTAAAATAAATATGCTTAATTCCTTCTCTTTTTCGCGGCTGCAACATGGCTTTCATATTGGGAAATCCTTCACCATCTATAGATCCAATAAAAGAAACACCTGCCTTATCAATTAAATTCCCTATGGTTCTCTCTGCATTTCTCATATTTATCCCCCTTTGTGCATCTACTTATTTTATAAGCTTATATAGAGAAATTAACTAAAAAGTTAACTAATCAATAAAGCCTTTTGCCTTTAGTACATCTTCCATTCCATTTTCCTTCATTAGTTCAATGCCTATATGCTGCATAATTGTAATATCATGTGTCAGTTCTAATGGACATGTGTATTCTTCTCTTATTTTCAATCCATTCACCTCACAAAATGTAACTATTCTTTACTTTAATCTAAAAGCTTTTGAATATTTAAGAAATCCATCATCTATATTTAATTCTATAGCGCCTATTTCATTCAAATATTCAACATAAGACCTTAACATTCTCTCTATGACCGTATATCTATATCTGTTGTTTACATGAATATTGAATTTTTTAATAACAGCCTTAAAAATATCTTCCATTGTCATAGTTCCATCTATAACATCATATACTCTTGCCGCTCTATTTTTATAAAACTCTATATTATCGTTTATAAGTTTTATAATATCATCATACATACCTTTGTGTGCTACTATGTATTTACTGCATTTTAAATCGTAAAGCTTTGTCTTACTTTTTAAATCCTCTCTCAATATATAAGCGTAAGGCATTTTAGCCCCTTCCATAACTTCATAGCTTATGAGAGCATCTCCTAAATATGCAACATCGTCAGGAGTAGTAATGCATATATGGGCAGGGCTGTGTCCCGGAGTATGAAGAATTTTAAATTTAATACCGCACACATATATTTGATCTTGATTCGGCAAGATCTTAATATCTGTTTCACAAACCATATGTCCAAAATGCTCTGTAACCTCAGATAATGTTTGACTGCTGTAATAAAGCTTCAGATTTACTGTAGAACTGCAAACAAAGGCTTCATAGGCTGGCATAGCAATAACACAGTTATATTTTTCCTTTAAATATGTGTTATTTCCTATATGGTCTATATGAGCATGGCTGCATATTATGCCAACTACTTTAAAGTTGTTTATTTTTAAAAGCTCATCTATTCCTTTTCTTTCTCCTTTTGCCCAACCCGAATCCAACATAATAATTTCTTCATCATTAATTTTATAAAAAGGTATATATGTCATTCCAGTATCAATACAAAATGTATTTCCTTTTATCTTTTTTATCTCCATGTATTATCTTTAGTGAGGTGTACTACAAGTACACAAAAACACTAAATGCTCACTTCCTTTCTATATCTAGTGTATATGCTTATACATATAGTCTATTTACTCATCATGTAAATAGACTATATGTAACCTATGCAGCATATGATTTATTGATAATTCGTCATATAAAAATATTTTAAACTTAATTATAGCAATTATTTATAAGGACTTTTAAATGGTTTCTGTTCTGCATAATAGGGTGAAATATTACCGTCTATTTTGGTTAACTCCTTACCATCTGCTGAAAGCCCAATAATTTCAAAGTCTGAACCCTCAAATTTACTCATAAATACAAGCCATATTCTTATGTTGGTAGCATTAATAATTTTTGCTTGCGCTTCAATATTTCTTTTCTTTTCTACAACTTTTACTTGAGCAATGTCTTGATTTCCAATTACTCCAAAGTATATTGGAAGCGAAGTCTTCTCTATGTTAGGAAAGTACTGATGAGATACTCCAAATTTATTTGATACATATTTTATATCTCCTTCAACACCACTATAAATAGTCTTATAACCACCTATACCTTTTTTTACAAAAGCAGTTGATAAACTATCCTCTCCTAAATGACTAAAGAATACTATGCTTCCTTTATCCGTTTTTTCTTCATAGATAATACTTATTGGTTTTGACCCAGGAGTGGTAATTGCTTCTTTTATTGTTTTCGCATCATGATTAAATTTAACCACTAAAAATAATAAAATAATCATTATTGTAAAAACAATAAAAGTCACCTTCTTTTCATAAATTACTCCTTATAATAAATTTAAATATAATTTATAATTTTCTTCTGAATTCATATTTGTTTATAACTCCTCCATTTCAAGTATTTTCTTAGCGGCTCCAATTAACTCATCAGCTGCCATAGAACATAATCCAGCTAAGTCTTCTACATGAAGTTCTTTCGTAGCTGAATAATCATAAAGAATAGCAGCTTCTGCTTCAAATTCGTCATCTGCTAGCCATAAAATAAAGGCCATAGGAACATTAGGTAATATGTTAATTTCTAAGCCTACATCTCCAGAGGTGAATTTTTTTCCGCCTAGTTTAAGACCGGTTTTTAAAAAAAGCTCTCCTTTGTTTCCAAAAAACTTTGCTAATTTATTTATCCCCTGAAGAGCAAAGCCGTCATAAGCATGACCAACTCCCTCCAATTCTCTGAAGGGTACCCATTTGTTTGCTAAATTGCTCTTAGTACATCGATAAAGATAGCTGAGAATTATCGTTTTATCAATTATCTTTCTATTATCACCTTTAGAGAAACTTTCTTGTGCATCATCTTTTAATGTAACAGTTCCCTTTGGATAAGAAATAAAATATTCTCTATTGAAATAAATTAAAGTAAGTTGTTGTTTTTCAGAATCGTAGTAAGCACCACTTCTCCTAGCAATTTCTTCTGGATTATATTTGTGAAATTCTGTACATAAATTTTCATAGCAAAGATTGTAATTATTTATTTTACTTTCCCTCATAAAAATATCCCCCTTATTGTTTAATCTATATATAGATTATAAACCATAATTTTACATACTTCTATATAAAAAGAGCCAATGATTTAGGAAATATCATCAGCTCATATCTATACACATACAACTATATTATCAGTTTTTTTATATAAATGTCCTTTCGTTGTTCCAAATCTATGAAGTCTGTTCCATCTACTAAGAGCGGACGTGAAATATCATTTACGTTAACTCCTATTACAGTACATATCTTATTTGTATTCAATAAAACACTTTCTCCCATAAGAAAATTTATTACATGTTCTATAAATACTTTGCAATACACATAGTCTAATTTTCCTAAGCTTTCTTTTTGAAGTGTTGCCAGTGCTTCAAAAGGCCCTTGGCTCTTTCTATATATTCTGTTGGAGTTAATTGCATCAAAGGTATCTGCAATTGCAATTATTTTGGCAAAGGGGTGAATTCTATCTTCTTTAATTCCTAATGGATATCCGCTGCCATCTAATCTTTCATGATGCATAAGTACTCCATAAAGTATAGAGGTATCTAAGGAAGGTACATCCTTTAAATAATTATATACTAAACCTGGATGGAACTTTATTTTCTTCCAATCCTCTTTAGTTAAAGTTGTAACTTTATTTAATATTTCACTGTTTATTTTTGTTTTCCCAAAATCGTGTAAAATTGCAGCATGGCTTAATAAATTTATATCATTTTCACTGAAGCCAAGCCATTTTCCCAGAACAGCACTTAAAGCTGTTACATTTACAGAGTGTCTATATATAGCATCTTCTCCACTACCTACAAGTATTATATTTTTTATAACAGACCTTGTTGATCTTAACTCATCTTTAATTTTTCGAGCAAATTCCTCTATTTCTTGAAAATTAGTTTTTATGGTATTTTCTATATTACTCAGTATCTCTTTTACATCAATTGAAAGATCATTAAAACTTTCTTCTATTTCTTCTACAGTCTTGTTTTTATAGAATTCAAGTACTTCCTCTTGGTCACTATACACCGCAATTCTACTATAAAAATATATTTCCTGTAATCTATTAATTATAGTTTCAGTCAGTTTAGTTCCCTCGTTTAATAAAACTAAACCATTAGATTTAATTTCCTCTGCAATTATCATCTTTGGCTTTAATTCGTTGACTGTCAGGAATACTTTTCTTCTATCCATATTTACCATCCCTCCTTAAAAGTTATGAATAGCGTTAATATTCAGAATATGTTATTCTATGTATATTCCACAACAATCTTTAATATCCTTCAACCAAAATTAATTCTCATTACTAAGCTCTGCATCACATTTATTTTATAACTTCATATCTTTCATTAAGTAGTGCCTCTACAGCGTTATCTATATCTTCATCTTTAACAAGAATATAAATATTAAAACTTCCATTCATCTTTAAGCATACCATAAACAATATGGCTAACAAAATGATCATATAGCCATTCAGATTCCCTTAATGTTCCTTCATTTTTAAATCCTAGTCTCTCTGGAATAGCTCTGCTCTTATAGTTATTTTCAGCACATCTAATTTCTACTCTATTTAGTTTCAACTCCTTGAATGCATAATCTACAAAAACTGTACATGCTCTTGTCATAATACCCTTTCCTTCAAATTCTTTTCCAAGCCAGTAACCAATGCTTGTAGATTTATTTGACCAATTAACACTATGGAACCCAATTACACCTGCTATCTTCCCCTTATACCATATAGATAATTGAAATCCATTGTTGTTTATGTACTGCTGTTTAGTTGAATCTATAAAGCCCTTTAAGTCCTCGTTGCTCTTAGTTCCATCTACCCAAGGAAGCCACTGCTTTAGGTGAGGTCTGTTAGAATCTATTAATGCAAATAGTTCATCCCTATCACAGTTATCCAAAAGTTTTAGTTCTAATTCCTTGTCAATAATATGTTTAAACATAATCCATAACCCCTTTTTATATTTTAAATTTCATTATATCAAATTTTGTAAAAAATGGACATATATTTTTAATATTACAATTATCAATAATGACTGATAAACAGATTGCTAAAGAGTACTTCTTAACACTATATTTAGCTATTTAACTTTTTTACTTAGCTAAGTAATTCATATGTTAATACGTACATTATTTTATTTCATTACATATATTTTACAACTTTTTAAGATATGATTTCCAATATGGATACTTTGCTAAAAAGAATTGTAGTTTAAAAATAAAAAAACACCTAAGGATATTTTATTCCCTAGGTGTTTTTCACTTTACTAGTGATCTTTTTTTCTTCTACT
Source organism: Clostridium sp. OS1-26 (assembly GCF_030915445.1). Classification (GTDB taxonomy): domain Bacteria; phylum Bacillota; class Clostridia; order Clostridiales; family Clostridiaceae; genus Clostridium_AM. Next base: position 2,702,997 of record NZ_CP133264.1, on the reverse strand, counting down.
TTTTCTTTTTCAAGTAATTCAATACTTAATCTAATCATGTCTGTGCATTCAATACCGTTTTCTATAATTTTTTTGTTATAGTGAATTTTAAAAAAATCTCTATCTATTCCAGTAATGCGAAATCCACATTTTTGATATAATGCTAATTGATCTATACTTGAATTTCCTGTTCCTACCTCTAAAACTTTTATATTGTCCTGTTTTGCTTTATTTATTGCATGTAGTATAAGTTTTTTACCTATACCTTTCCCTTGGTATTTTTCATCTACTGCAATATTTACAAGCTCCATTGTTAAAGGTCTTGTTTTTATTAGAACATATTCTCCAACAATTTGTTCTTTATAACAAGCTATATAGCAGATCCCTCGAGTTATATAATCTCTAACTGCTTCTTCTGATGGGTCCGCTAATAAAAGCAAATCATAAGGTGCTCTTTCATTTTTATCTAATATTCTTATATCGATATCCATACCTTCTTCTCCAATTAACTCTTTTAGTTTCTACACGCTGTGCCATTTATTTATCCTCATTAATTCCTTGAGAATATTATTGCCTATTATCTCTACTCATTTGATTGCAATTTAACTTTGAAAGTAATTATATCTCCATTACTTTCAGCCCATATGTATCCATTATGTAATTCAATTATTTTTTTAGATATAGCTAATCCTAATCCAGATCCGGGCACATTATTAGAGCGTGAAGGGTCAATTCTATAAAACCTTTCAAACATCTTATCTATCTTTTCTTGAGGAATATGCTCACCTCTATTGGAAAAAGATATTATAACATGCCCTTCTTCCTTTTCTACATTTACCACAATATCCGAAGGTTTATAACTATATTTCTCCGCATTATTCAATATATTTTCAAATACTCTAACGATCTTTTCAATATCTATTTTTACATTTATATTATTATCGGGCACATTATTTATAATCCTTAACTCTTTTTTCTCTAATATAGTACCATATTCACCTAAAAGTTGGTTCAAAATAGCACATATATTCACATTCACAAATTCTAATTGAACTTCATTACTTGATAGCTTTGTATATTCAAATAGTTCATCTATAAGCCTTTTTAGCTTAATAGATAAATTATAAGCAGAGTTTAAATACTCTTTTTCCTCTTCCTCATTTTTAAATTTTTCGTTTTTCAAAAAGTCTAAATAGCCTATAATAGCAGTAAGCGGCGTTCGTAAATCATGAGAAACATTGGTTATTAATTCTGTCTTAGTATTTTCTATTTCTCTTTCACGTTCAAACTTTTCTTTTAATTGTCTAGACATAGAGTTTATATTTCTACTAAGTTCCGCTAGCTCGTCATTGCCTGCAACTTTTAAAGTAGAGCCTAATTCCTTATTGGCAACTATTTCAACATTTTCCGAAATATATTTGATATATTTTATTTCATTCTTTGTGACTATTAGAAAACTTATGATAAATACTATAATACCTGTCATGAAAACTCCAAGAAGTATCATATTATACATAAAAGGATTCAAATTATTTCTGTTACTATATATATAAGTTTTAGAAATATAGCTAGCAAACAAGATTACAGCAGCAAATGAAAGTGAAAAACAAAATGCTATTTTAATTAAAAGATTGATACTTAAGCTTTTTGTTACTGTTAATCTTTTCATATCTTATATCCGACACCCCAAACCGTTTTAATATAAATAGGCTTTTTGGGATCTTCCTCTATTTTTTCCCTTATCTTTGTTATATGGACCATAACCGTACCATCGGATTTATAAAACTCCTCTCCCCATACTCTTTCATAAATCTTTTCTATACTGAAAACTATTCCTTTATTCCTCGCTAAAAGCTCTAAAATATCAAACTCTTTTGGAGTAAGCCTAGCTTCTTTGTCCCCAATAAATACTTGTCTGGAATCTGTGTTTATAGTCAAGTTGCCAATTTCGATAACATTCTTACGCACTTGTGCAGCAGCAGTATATTTTTTATATCTTCTAAGATTAGACTTAATTCTAGCTATAAGTTCCATTGCGCTAAAAGGTTTTGTAATATAATCATCTGCACCAGAAGTCAAGCCTTGGATTTTATCCATATCTTCAGATTTTGCTGATAAAAATATTATTGGCATAACACTACTTTCTCTAATTTTCATACATACTTCTAAACCATTCATTCCAGGCATCATTATATCTAGAAGCACCAAATCTACTTCATTTTCCTCAATTATTTTTAGTGCTTCTTGCCCATTTTCCGCTTTATATATTTCAAAGCCTTCATTCTCCAAATATATACTTATAACCTTTCTTATTTCTTCGTCATCATCTACTATAAGTATTTTATTAGGCATAATCAGACCCCTTTCAAATTAAACATTTTGGCACTTTAAGACATATGCTGGTGGAACATTAAGTAGAACCCTTTCATAATCTATATCCTTAAAATAACTGGCAATATACTCTTTCTTTAGTAAAGTATACTGAAATGTAATAAACAATCCACCATTTCTTAATACAGTTCTTGTTTTCTTCAATATTTCACTAGATACATCTTTAGGCAAGCTTGCAAAAGGTAATCCTGAAACTACATAGTCTACTTTTTCAATATCATATTCTCTCAGGTATTTATCTATATTTTGTGCTGAATCATTTATTATTAATATATTATCATACTTATTATACTTCTTCTTTAGTTCTTTACAAAATTCTTGGTTATATTCAAGCAATATTAATATTGTGTTTTTTCCTTTATTCTTTACAAGCTTGTCTGTAAAAACTCCCGTACCTGGACCATATTCCACAATACATTTTGCATTTTTAAAGTCTATGTCATTAACCATTCTATCCGCAAGCTTTTCTGAACTAGGTGCTACAGCTCCTACAGTTCTTGGTGACTTAACATACTCTATCAAAAATTTTACCCATTTCATAATAACCCTCCCGTATTCCTTTGGGGTACATAACAATTACAAATTGTTATGCCTCCTGTATTCTTTAGCAGATAAACAATTTATAACTGCCTATCTGTTTAAACTCACTTACAGGCTTAGTATAAAGTACAAATATTAAATTTCCATTAGAAAATTCCTTAAGAATTCTTAAATTTATTTAAAGTTTTTCTAATGTTTCTATAAATTAATAAAAAGATCCAAAATTTGGACCTTTTATCTAGATTGATTTATATTGTTTTTGCTCCTTATTCCATAGCCACATTGAGTATATAGTTATAATTAAAATAATTATCCCAGTTACTATGGTGTTATTGTTAGGAGATAAAATACTGCCTCCAAGAAAACTATACAATAACATCAGTGGCATATTTGCTAGTACCACTGTGAGGATAAACTTTCTATAGTTTAACCCTGCAGAACTAGCTAAAAAACAAGCTACATCGGAGGGAGCTAATGGACACAATATACCAATTGCTAAAATTCTCGTACTATTTTTAAGTAATAGGTTATATAGTTTAGGATATTTGTTAACTAAATATCTTTGAATACTTGAGCTAACTAGAGCCTTTGATGCTACATATATAATACTTTCACTAAGTATAACTGAAACTAAGGTAAGAGCAAAAGCTTCTAGCGGATTAAACATAATACCACCCAAAATCATGAATGCTACACTAGGGATTAAAGCGGCTACCCGTATAGTAGATAACGTAATAAATAGTATTACTTTATAGCTGCCAAAACTGTCAAGAAACTTATTTAAATTACCCATATTCCCATTCAATAGATTAAGTTTATAAAAAATATATATCAATGTGGCCCAAACTGCTATTACTAAAAACTTACTAATTTTTTTCATATCAAATTCACCTCACATGTAATTTCTAATTACTATTGTAGATGTGAATTCTTAAATATCTGTACAAATAAATCTTAAGATTTATTAAGAAATTTATAATTTCCTCATAAGATTTCAGCGATATATATTAGATTAAAAGAGAAAAACACCTAAGGATGTTTTACTCCCTAAGTGTTTTTCACTTTATTAATGGCCTTTTTTCTTCTGCTTTTTCTTTTCTTGTTTCTTTTGAAATTTAATTTCTTCTTCTCTCTCACGTTTTTCCTTTGATAACATTTTGCGTTCAATTTTTCTAGTTTCACAATCAAGCTTTAATGCCTGCTGTGCCTTCGTTCCAATACCTTTGTCCTGTAAAGCTCGTTTAACTTTTCTTTGCATTCTTTTAGGATTAACTTTAGTTTCTACTTTTACATCAACTGATATGGAATTGCTAAATTGAAGTTTATAAAAGTTTTTTAAGATAAACTCATATATTTCATTATCTTTAGGCTCCTGCCCAAAAACTATTCTGCAAATTTCAAGCTTATCTTCCTCAAGCCTTTCAAAAACTCCTACCCAAAATGGATCATCAAAAAAACTGTAAGTTTAATCATTTTTATCCTCCTGTTATTAAGCTTAAATAGAGAAGGGACAACCCCAGGAGGGCAGGTTACTGACGGATTTATCCGCATTCGGACTACCAACCGAATCGTGTTTTTATCTCAAAGCTATATAGTATTTTCAACGGTTTAAAGCACCTTTATTAAAATAAGCAGTATCGGTGCATACGATTTTACTGTTATATCCATTATACTATAAGTAAGTTGCAGAAGCCATAACAGAAAACATTTAAAATTATTGGTATATTCACAAATAACCTCCTACAATTTATTTTACAGCGTATAATACACCCACTTTCATAAATTGTTTATTCCATTATTCGTTTCATAATAAAAAAAGGCAATTTTATTTGCCTTCTTTAATAATATTTAACAGCTTTTACTCTCAATAATTACTGATGTATTTGAAGTTATATCGTAAACTATTCTATTTACTCCCTGAACTCCGTTAACAATTCTTCTTGAAACTTTATCTAATACTTCATATGGTATCTTAGCTCAATCTGAAGTCATTCCGTCTGGTGAATATTTTCAACACCTGCAATAGTAGTATCTTTCGATATATTTTGTAGCATACCTTCGAAGCTACTTTGGAAATCCTTTCGAAATATTATAAAAAGTATTTATTATAAATTTCATTATTTATTTGGTCAACATTTATTATGGAATTTCTACATGTATATTATAGTTTTACGAAATATTTTGGTATAATATAGTAATTTATATATTGTTTTGAGGTGATTTATTATGTGTAAATATGAACTTCCAAAGATTTTATTAGTTGACGTTGATAACTATACAGAAAAAAATCTCACTAGTGACGGATTCAATATTGCTACTGGTACTTTTGGTAAGAGGTATAGGGAAGATAAGTCTTTTGAATGTGGTTCAAATCATTCTTTACCTTACTTAACAGAAAAAGATATTATAATTGTAGATATGAAAGAGGGTGACTCTTATGGTGTAAATCCGCTTCAATCCAATCCAAATAATGGTGACCACCAAGGTTTTATCATGCCTAATGGAAGTAGCATATTTAATCCTAGATATTTGTCTTCAAGAATACATAGGGATAATTTTAATAAGTTTTTAGATAATGGTAATATATTAATTGTTTTTGCTGATAAATTAGATACAGCAATATATTATCCTGTGAATTACGAATTTGGACAAGTAGAATATAAAAAAACTATAGAAATATCCAATTATGATTGGATACCAGATAACATTATTAAACCTACTAATTGTGTAAGTGGTAAAGAAATATATTTTAGAAATGAAACTGAAAAGTTATACAGAACTATATTCTCCAATTGTGAAGATGAAGTTTCGTACCACTGCACTTTTACTGCATATAATACAGACAGTTCATCAATAATATGTAAAAATAGTTTTAACGAAATAATTGCCTTATTAAAAATGTATGGTTCAAAAAACAACTACGGATATTTAATCGTTTTACCTCAATTTAAAGATTTATATAAGCCTATCAAGAATTTAATAAATGAATTTCTTCCATTATTAAAACCAGAACTGTTTCCTAACTTCGTAAAAAATAGCTGGATAGATACTGAAGAATACATATTACCAGAGGTAAATAAATTAAATGAAAATAAAGAAAATCTAATAAAAGAATATGAACAAAAACTAAAAGAACTTGAAAAAGAGATTGTTAATAAAAAATCCGAATATGAGTTTTTAACCAATTTATTAACCTCAGATGGATATGATGATTTCCTAGTAGATAACGTAAAAAAAACTCTAGAATATATTGGTTATAAAAGTGTTGTTAATGTTGATGATTTAGTTGAAGGCAATAGACAGGAAGATTTGAGAGTATTAGATAATGGACAATTTACGGTAGTAGAAATAAAGGGGCATAATGGTAACCCAACAGAAGATGATTGCCAAGCTCTAGTTAAGTATACAAGTAGAAACATGCGAAATGAAAACAGAACAGATATACATGGTATTTTAATTGTTAATCACCATAAATTGAAAGCTCCACTTGAAAGACCTTATCCTGCATTTACGGAACAACAAATATCTGATGCAAATGGTGATAGCTATACCCTTGTTTCTACTTGGGAGCTTTATAAATCAGTACGTCTACTTCAAGGAGGGTTGATTACCTTTAACGATATAGATACTGGTCTTCATACTAAAGGTTTATTTAATGCTTTACCCGCACCTTGGCAGTTCATTGGTAAAATACAACATCAATTTGATAATCATAAAATATCTTGTTTTTATTTAGAAGCTGATAATATAAATATTGGTGATGAACTAATAATTGAAAATGGAAACGATTATTTTAAAATAAATGTAGATGAAATGATGGTTGATGGTAAAGTAGTCACTACTGCTAAAAAAGGAGATAAGCTTTCTATTAATATCAAGACTCCAATCTTGAAACAAGCTAATATATATGTAAAAAATACATAGAAATATAAATCCTAAAGAGTTGTTTCTCTAGGATTTTTCTGTTACTCACTTGCAATTTAAATTTTATTTATTCTAATAATCCTTAAATAGTTTTTCATATGCTAGATTCATTAGCTAGCATCAAGAACTTGATGTATAACTACATATAAATCTGTAAATTTATTTAATATCTCTTATTTATATATTAATAAAGTTCTTAGCATATTATCCTGTACTCTAGATTTAGTTGTAAAGATACATAAAATTTCGATTTTATTGAATTCAATAATCTTGTGTTTTACTAAATATTTAGCTGATATTCATACTAATTGCATTAAAAAAGCACCTACTAATAAAATAGATGCTTTAAAAAATAGAACTTATGTATGTACATAAATTTATTAATAAGACTTACCACCTATAACCACAGCTGTTGCATTCATATGTTTTACTAACCTTACCCAAAGCAAAAATACCAAATAGTGCTACAGAACCAGCTTTACTTAATCCACTTATCTTCTTTACATTAGGCGATTTACAATTAGGACATTTGATTGAATTTTTAACTTTACTGTTATTTGTCTCATAGACCAACCTGTCCTGCCCCTCACTCATGGAAGTAACCTTCATTATAGCGCCTAAACTTTCAAAAAGTTCCTTTAATTCATTGGCTTTTTGTAAAGAAATAATTCTAATATTAAAAAAAGTTGTATCTAATAAGTTACAACTTTTTTTAATATTAATTATCTCAATTAGTTATTTTATTCTCTATAAAACTAGAGCATTTACAAAGAACATTTTATAGATAAAATTTCTATTCTATTTGTTTCAAATATAAATTTTACAAATACAGAGAAATTCGTTTAACTTTTTACTGTTTTATTACGATTTTTACTAATTGTTGATAACATATGTATACTTATGAAATAAATCTAGTATTTACACAGAACATAGGTTCGTATATAATTTATATGAATGATAATAACCAATTGTAAAATATCTAGTTCAAATCATAAGAATTTTGTTGCAATCATTAATTATGAATACTCTCTATGGTATTTATAATTATGTTTATATACATAACTTTAAAAAAAGGAGACCTAAATATGAAAAAACGAATTGTCTACTTACTATCAATATTTACAATTGCTATTTTTATTATTACTGGTTGTGGAAACACACAAACTACAAATACTACTAATAACCAAAGTACTTCTACAACAACTGTGCCCAGTGGTCAGTTAAAAGTTCATTACATTAATGTAGGACAAGGTGATGGAATTTTAATTCAACAAGGTACACACCATATGCTAATTGACGCAGGAACCAATGAAGATGAAAAATTAATGGTAGACTACTTAAATAAACAAGATATTAAACATTTGGATTACATAGTAGGTACTCATCCTCATGAAGACCATATTGGAGGTCTTGATGCAGTAATTAAGAATTTTGATATTGGAACAGTGTATATGCCTAAAGTAACAACTACAACTAAGACATTCGCTGATGTAATTAACGCTTTAAAAGCTAAGAACTTAAAAATTACTACTCCTATAGTTGGTTCAACTTTTAAATTAGGAGATGCTAATTGCGAAATACTAGCTCCGAATAGTTCTAAATATCAGAACATTAATGATTATTCTATAGTTATTAAGTTAACTTATGGAAGCAATAAATTTTTATTTACAGGAGATGCAGAAAACTTGTCTGAGAAGGAAATATTATCAAAAGGATTGGATGTATCAGCAGATGTTTTAAAGTTAGGACATCATGGAAGCTTCTCTTCAACGAGTGCTGAGTTTTTAGATAAAGTTAACCCTAAATACGCTGTAGTGTCATGCGGTAAAGATAACGATTATGGTCATCCGCATGATGTAACTATGAAGAAACTAGAAAAGAAGCATATTCCTCTTTACAGAACAGATGAGAGTGGAAATATAATTTGTACTTCTGATGGCAAAAATATTAGTTTTAACGTTAAATCTGGAGATTATAAGCCTGGAAAACCAAGTAAAACAAATAAAACTGATAATTAATAATTCTTAATATAAATATAGCCCAGTAGTTAAATTAATTGGGCTATATTTATATTATAGCAACTAATTTTTATGAACTAAGTGAACAATATCTATACTTATATACACTACAAATATTAAAACTTGTCCAGATAAAATTCTAATTTTAATAAAAAAAATTATTTTTTTGTGAATAACTTAATCTTAATTTATCCTCTTTAAACTTTATTCTATTAGACTGATTTATAGTCTTGTTATATCATCCATTACTTTTTAAATCCAATTATTGGGTCATTATACATATAATCTAATATTCTGTTAGTTCTATCCTTAATAATTTTCTTTAATTCCAGGTTACATTTATCTACTTGTTTTTTATCATTATTAATATAAGCATTAGTAAGCATACTCAATTCCTCTTCAACAATTGGATTATCACCAATTTTACTTTTTAATTCAGACCTAATTTGTTCTATATATCTGCTAACATATAATGGCAATTCATTTTTGCCACCATCATACACATACACAAATTTCTTCATTATATTCTTGTTATCTACCGTAACCATTAAATTATACTCTCCTTCAACCATAAAATGAGACGTTAAATCTATTTTTAAATATGTTTTGTTATCAGTTTTGTATACTACCACATCAATAGGCTGATAATCTTTTTGAAGATTTAATATGTTTGCTTTGGAAATTTTCGAATACTTACCATCCAATTCACACAACGCAATATTTTCGCTAAATGAATATTTATCTTTTGGCAAAACAAGTCTAGGCATGTCCATCAATTTGCTATATCCAATGTTAATTAAGAACATAAAGACAGTTCCCGTAACCAAAAGAAAAAGTGCACTTTTACTTAAAAATGAAAATCTCTTTTTTAAGTAATAAAACCCAAATGCTATAAGCCCGCATATAATAGCAGGTACAAAAAGGGGCAAATCCGTAAAATCCCCAACTATTGATGCTATAGCCATAACAACAGTTACCACTAAACTTGAGAATATTACCTGCAAAGTTGTTAAAAAACTATAGCTTACTAAACTATCACCAAACTTCTTCTCATCGTATATATTTAATGCATACTGCCATATAAATACTACAACTTGAATCAAACTTATAATAATGTATACAATCAAAGTCAGTAATATTAGATTAATAAGTACCTCTGATTTTGGAAAAATTTCAGTTACTACTCCAAATGATTGACTTTTAAGTAAGTTTAATATTAATATCAACAAGTAAACTAGAACAGCTCCTATAATAGATGTAACCAAGGTATATTGTGAAGTTGTTTTTGCCTCATTTGAATTTTTCATTCATTTTCTCCTTTTATAAATGTATTATTTTATCAATTTAATTTTATATAAAATATTGTTAAAGATGCGAAACATACGCTTTAAACTCAACACTATCAACAGAAGCTGCTGCTGCTCTTCCTTTATTCGTTATATGTCGGAGTATTATAATTTCATTTCATATAAAGAAAATATCCTTGTTTACTCACCATCATATTTATCAACCTCCATTTTCATACATGTTAATACTAAGAATACCTTAAAATATCATAATTATTATCACTTATTAAGATATAAAATATCATCAAATCATTATCCTTACAACATGCAATCTTAAACCATATAGACCAATTTCAGCTCATTTTAGATATTTTTTTACATTATTAAATTCTCTCTTTGTTTATCTCAAACTTACATACAATTCTTCAACACTATATATGTTATAGAATTGCTTATCTATAATAATTAGCATAAAAAAATATAACATTAAAAGCAGAAAACAGGATAACAATCCATCTCTTATTCTTAATGTTATATTTTTTATAGCAATTTTTATTCTCACATATTATTCTTGGAATTTATTAAGTATAAACTCTTTTGGTTCTTATAGAGAAGATATTTTACCTATACATAAAATTCTCATTTTATGTAAAAATAAATCTAATTTATGATATAATGTAATAAAATGCCTATAATAATTTAAAATTAATGTGGAGGAAAATTGCATTATGTCTAAAAATTTCAAAGATTACTGCCTTGAGGATTTGCTTTTTTCGTTAAAATTACATCAAAGCATAAATATTAATTATAAGAGCTTTAGGGATACACAATACGAAACTTCCGAATTTGATGAACGTGGAGAGTTTGAGATAACTATGCACAATACCCTATATTCCGATGACTTTGAACATTTAATCAAATTTATGGAAGCTAGTAATAATATCATCGGTTTTTGTCCAAAATGTCAAAAAGAATTATCTTTGAAAATGATGTCAATTGATATTGATAATAAATTAAAAAATATATATATTCAAGAAATTCCAGATTATTGTCTAGACTATGAAAATGATAACATACCTAATCCAAAATATGAAATGATTGATAGATTAAATTTACTAATAGAAAAATTCACTTTTTTTCATAAAGAACTAGAATGTACTCATTGTGGACATCCTCAAAGATATTATTTTAAACTTACATTTGAAAATAACTTTACCGATGATGATAAACTATTAATCGAAAAAATAGGTGAGTATCCTTCATCAAGGATACATATAGTTCCCGATGAAGTTCCTCTAAATTACAAAAATAATTTTTTAGAAGCCGTTAGAATTATGCACTTAAGCCCTAAATCTAGTGCTGCAATGTCAAGAAGATTATTACAAGAAATCCTACATGAAAAATTTAATATAAATAAAAACAATTTATCAAAAGAAATTGAAGAATTTATAAAAAAACCTAATATACCATCATATCTATCACAATCAGTAGATGCAATAAGAAATATTGGTAATTTTGCTGCCCACCCATTAAAGAGTACAAGCACTGGTGAAATAGTTGAAGTTGAAACCGGAGAAGTTGAATGGATTATAGAAATTCTTAAACTCCTTTTTGATTTTGCATTCGTTCAGCCAAAAAGGATTCAAGAATATAAATCAATTTTAAATGCAAAATTACAATCACTGGGTAAACCTAATATGAAATAAACCACAAAAATCCAGTTTTCTAATGAGGTTAACTGGATTAATAATACATTTATCATTTTATTTAGTTTTTATCTAAATGGCTATAAGCTACTTCTAATATTTATATAACTTTGAAGTAGCTTGTTTTATAAAATTTGGATTTTATTATAGTTTAAAATACATTATAAGAAATTACATATTTCATAATTTATTCACCTCTAACCCAGAAAGAACCTTGAAAAACCATAGACATATATCATTAGTATTAACTATTAACATTTTCTTGTATTAATGGTATACTTATTATGTGAGACAATAAAATTTTTTATTTAAAAAGGGAGTGAATAAATGGAACTTTTAAAAAAATTCGAAAACACAACTAAACATTAATATTGCTTTACGTTAATTTTCGATAACCGTTTATTTCGCCAAGTAAACGACCAGTTTGTAATATTTACTTCCCTATATTTGTTTATATATTTATTTGTTAATTGTCTCACAGTACGTTAAAGTGCTTAAGTTCGGTAGACGTTTTAAGCATGATTAAGTACAGCAAAGGCCAGTCTCAGTTCATATTATTCTCCTTTGGCATTGTTTCATCAAGATTCATGTAAGTCCGATATAGGAGGTATTAATTATGAACTGGAAAAAAAGATTGGCGAAGAAAAAAATTATTGGGGTCCTAATGTTTATATTAGGTGCTTTTGGAGTAAGGTTATGTGAATGGGTGCAACCGATAATTGCATCCTGTAACAAAGATATGTTTGCATTAATTTGCATGACTATCTTTTACCTTATATTCACAAGAAACCAATAAAAAAGGAGGGGACGCCCTCTTTTTTTATTGGTTTTATTTCATTATTAACGTTTTAAGTACTTCTAAATTCAATTATGATTATTAGCATACTCTCATATATAATATTCATTACACCAAGTAATATCAACCCAATCATTATTTTTTGCACTTACTACTCTACTCTTTTCTTATTAGTATATTATGTTTATTTATTAATTTCCGAATACTTTATAGCCTAACGCAATACCCTCTATAATTTCTGTACAAGCCCTGTATTTAATTTAAATCTGTATTAATAAAATAATGCTTTGTAATTAAAACCTGCCTTAAAACACCACACATTAGCATTTAAATAATATTAAACTAAAAAATACTACACCTATGGATATAATGCTTATACTAATGCACACATCAATTCTAATATAACTTTTATGTATTATAGGGCTGTTTTAAGAAGAATATTATAATATTTATTATAAATTATACTTGTATAAAATTTTAATTTCCTAATAGTTATAAATTTATTTCTGATTTTATCCTTTAATAACAAAATACTACACCTGCACTAAATTTATTTTTAGGCTTGATTCCATAGCTTCAAACATATCTTCTTCTATAGCAAAATCTCTACACTATTTCCAACCTTCGTGGATAAAAAGTATCGTGTGATAACACAAAAGAGCAGTAATCAAACTGCCCTCTATATCTGTACTTTTAAATGTAGTTTTATTATAAATCTGATAAGGTATCCTTTCGTATTGCTTTATGCAAATCCTGTAGACTGTTATGATAGTAAATCATCGTTACCTTCAATTCTGAATGCCCAGCTATACTCTTAACATCCAGTGGATTTACACCGTTCTTTACCATATTAGTAATAGCGGTATGCCTTAGTTTGTGAACACTTGAACTTTTATCTAAATTCGCCTTTTTCCCCAGATTAATAAACCTACTTTTAGCTTGTGAGGTACTAATCCTATCATATGTTATGCTGGATAAAAAGACATACTCAGAATTAACACCCCTAGCAATATCTATTAACTTCTTTAGATATACAGTGATTTTACTGTTCAACGGAACTACCCTCTGCTTTCTGCTCTTGGCGGTTTCACTTCTAATTATTATACATCCTTCCTTTAAATCTATATCTGTCATCTTAACATTGCATAATTCATTAATACGAACACCTACCGATAACATTATCAGTACCATGCAGTAATCTCGTAAGCCTGCGTAGGTCTTTAAATTTATTGCTTTCAAAAGTTTCTTAACATCGCTGGTGTTCAATGGTTGTTTTTCTTTTTGTATTTCTTTTACTTTTTTTATCCTATGGTTTATCTTTTCTGTCACATATCTTTCATCTTCCAAAAACTGTAGATACACTTTGATAGCACGCAATCTTATATTTACCGTACTGCTAGCAACCATTTCCAACATGTAAGAAATGTAGGCTCTAATCAAAGTTATATCGTATCGGACTGACAAGTCCGCATACGTATCTGTAATATAGGAATTTAGCCATTGGAAGTTTTTCTCATAATCGTACATAGTGCGTGGCGCAAGGTTTTGCGACCTCTTATACACCAGAAATTCTTCCTGCTTGTTGATGAAATCTAGTAGCGTGAAATATTCCTTTTTCTGCTCTCTGTCCTCCAATATCGGACTGACTTTTTCTGTTAACTTCAGCATTTTCGCCATTTGTATCACCTCTTAAAGTATTACAGTACGTATCGGACATCACCTTAATTTATACCGCTCGGACTACTTTATATAGGTGCGAAAAAACTGTAAGTTTAATCATTTTTATCCTCCTGTTATTTAGCTTAAATAGAGAAGGGACAACCCCAGGAGGGCAGGTTACTGACGGACTTATCCGCATTCGGACTACCAACCGAATCGTGTTTTTATCTCAAAGCTACTAAATTTTTATTTACATTATATCATATAATCAAGCTTGTTAAGCATAAGATATTTATATATCTTTTATACTAACAAAGCTTAGATACACACGGTCTTCAACACTATATTTTTCATTACTTCCATTTTGTACATTGACAGAAATTATTCCTATATCTGTTTCTACTAAATATATAGTGTAAAACCCCATATAATTTTTTTGTATTACTTTTCCTTTATAGTCCCCATGATTTCTATTAATTAATACATTTTCTGGTCTCACATAGTTTCTTTTGTGCGAATCTAAGTAGATTATATTTGCATTCCCTAAAAAGTTTAACACAAAGCTGCTGCTAGGGTTGTTATATACATCTTCTGGCGAACCTATCTGCTCTAACAAGCCGTCATTCATTATTGCTATCTCATCTCCAATGGAAAGTGCTTCTTCTTGATCATGTGTTACAAAAATCATGGTAGTTTTGAATTTATCTTGAATCTTTTTTATATCATTTCTCATTTTTACCCTTAGCTTTGCATCCAGATTACTTAAGGGCTCATCTAGTAATAACACTTTAGGATTAGTAATTAAAGAGCGAGCCAAGGCTACTCGCTGTTGTTGACCACCACTTAATTCATGTATTTTGCTTTTTCTATACTCAAATAATTCAACTATATTAAGGTATTCTTCACCTTTTGCAATAGCTTCCTTTTTCTTATACCCCTGAAACTTCAAACCATAAATAACATTATCCAAAACGTTCATATGAGGAAAAAGAGCATAGGATTGAAATACTGTTGATACTGGTCTAAGTTCAGGAGGCAGACAAGTTATATCCTCACCATCTATTATAATCTGTCCTGCTGTGCTTTTTATAAGGCCTCCAATCATTTTTAAAGTAGTAGTCTTTCCGCAGCCAGAAGGTCCCAGTAAGCACAATAACTCCCCTTTTTTTATTGACAAAGATAGATTATTTACAACCTTAACATTGTTAAAAATTTTAGTTAGTTTCTTTAATTGTAGATACATTTGCTATAACATTACCTCCTATTACTAGTTTTGAAAATAAAATATTTACAGTTAGAGTTATAAAAATAATAATTGTGGCTATTAGTGAGGCTTCTCCATAATTGCCAGAAGTTACTGCATCAAACAATTCAAATGTAGCTATCTTTTGTCCTGGATAAATTAGAAATATTACAGCACCAATAGTGGTCATAGTAGCAGTAAAATTATTTATAAATCCTACTAAAAAGGCAGGTTTTAGGCTTGGAATTATTATATCCTTTATGACAAAAACATTTTTTGCCCCTAAATCCTTTGCTGAGTTTTCTATATCTTTATTAATTTGCAAAAGGGAAGCTGCACTCAACTTTGTCGTCATAGGTAATTGCTTGAAAATACAGTTTAGCACTACAATCGAAGCTGTACCTGTAAGCATTAATGGATAATCATTAAATGCAAGTACATAACCTATTCCAAAAAATGTTCCAGGAATTATATATGGTAAAGTAGTAATAAAGTCTATAAATTTCATGCCAAAAATTCTTCTTCGTTCAGTATAATAAGCAATCAATCCTCCAAGAAGGCTTCCTAATATCCCTGCAATAAAGGCATAAGCTATACTTCTTAAGAAACTGGAATAGTTATACATACTAAGGTCTTTAATATGATCTAGGGTCCAGTAGAATTTGCCAAAGCTATATTTTGAAAATCCAGATACCAGAATAGCCATATATTGTATTATCATTAGTGATAAAAATAGTAATGATATAGCAGCTAACAAAGTACCAATTTCCTTCGATAACCTAAAGTCTTCTACAGAGGTTTGTTTACTGCTTGTTACTGAGTAGGAGTTAGACTTTTTCATATAAAATCTGTAAACCATAAACAAAAGTAAGGAGGGAATTAAAAGAAGTACATTCATAGTAGAAGCATACTCTAAATCTGCATACCCAATTATTTTAAGATATATTTCTGATGCCAATACATTAAAATTACCTCCTATGATAATAGGTGTTCCAAAATCAGATAAACATCTCACAAAGGATAAAAGAGCACATACTATGATACCTGGCTTCATTAGTGGTATTAACACTTTTTTTACTGTGTAATTAATATTCGCACCTAGGTCTAAAGAGGCACTTAACAAACTTTTATCTATTCCTTTAATAGTTGCAATGAGCATTAAGGAATTCAATGCTGCCATAGATAAGCTTTGCATCATAACAATTCCCTGCCATCCATATGGATTTATCTGCAGCCTCAAAAAATAATATGTGACAAGCCCTCTTCTACCAAATAGCTGTATGTAAGCCAATGAAGAAACAAAGGGTGGTGAAATCATTGATAACAACAAAACAAATACGATTATCTTTTTTAATAGTGGCTTTGAAAAGCTTGTATAAATAGCTACAGATATAGCAATTAATGTTGAAAAAACTGTTGAGAAACTTGATATAAATAAACTATTAAATATAAGCTTTTTATTGCTATGTATTAAATTATTATAAAACTCCAGCGTAAAATTACCCTTTGGAAAAAAGCTTTTATATACTACTGTAGATACTGGATAAAGTATAAATATCAGTACAGATAAAACGACAAGAGTTATAATAAGGGTATCTAAAATAGATACCCTGAATTTAATTCTTTTCATTTTTATCTCCAACCATTTTGCTCCATTTGTCTAAAATGACTTTTCTATTTTTACCAAATAGAGAAACATCCTGTTTAAATAGATTATCTGTAGGGAATGTCAACTCAACCCCTTGAAGGTTAGGTTTTACTAATTTTACCGTATCCTTTTTATCTATTTTTGCAATTTCCTTAAGGTTTTCATCCTTGTAAATCCATTCAACAAATTGTTTTGCACCTGTTAAGTTTTGAGAATTTTTGAATGCTGCAACTCCTTCCGGAACCCATGGAATACCGTCTTCAGGGTATATTACCCTTACGTTCTTTTCTTTTTCAAGTTTTTCCAGCTGTTTATCAGCTGGAACAATTCCAATAGCTACTTCACCAGCTATAGTTTTAGTACTTGGGTCTCCGCCTCTCTTGGAATAATAATTTATATTTTTATTTAATTCCTCGAAATATTTCCAACCTTCAACCTCACCTTTCGTTTGTAATATACCATTTACAACTCCATAATTAGTTCCCGAAATAGCAGGATTGGACATTAATATTTCACCTTTGTATATAGGATTGGTTAAATCCTTCCATGATTTTGGCTCCGGTAAATTCTTATCTTTTAAGACGTCTTCATTTACAAGAAAACCTACAACTGTAACGCCCTTAGTAAACCAATAGTTATCTTTATCCTTATATTCAGATTTAATATCTTTAGCAGCAGCAAAATCAACCTTTTCTAAAAGCCCCTCATCCTTAGCTTGCATGAAAGCATCTATACCACCACCAAACCAGACATCAGCCATTGGCTTTCCACCTTCAGCCTTAATTCTTGAAATAACTTCTCCAGAAGACATTGAAAGGAATTCTACCTTTACTCCTGTTTCCTTTGTAAATTTTTCAAAAAGAGGCTTATAATCCGCGCTAGTAGCAACAATTTTCAAAGTTTTGGTGGTATCATTCTGAACTGGAGTTGCTTGTTTACTATTTCCACAACCTATTAGGCTAACTGATATAAACAAAGCTAATATAAAAGTTAAAATCTTAAATTTTTTCATGAATATCTCCTTTCTTAATAAAAACAATCAACCTAAATTTAAAATAATTGTAAATTGTCCCATTTACGAGTACATTATACCATAATTGGGACAAACTTCAGTTTTTATTAAAAAAATTGATAGACAATAAAAATACTATTACATTTTTCTATAGATATCCATATTTTTTGAAACTGCCTCTACTTTCTATACAAAGACATTTTAACCTAGGCTACTCTTAACTGATAAGGATTTTGCTTTACCAATTTTCATAGTGTATAATATCTTCAAATTTCTTACGTGGGCGGGCTTTTGGTGTTTCGTCTGCATATCCTACAGGAATAATACCTACTACATATTTGTCCGAAGGTATATTTAATATTGGTCTGATATCTTCTTGGACAAACCACGCAACCCAGCAAGTACCTAATCCTAAATTTTCAGCTTCAAGCACTACATGTTCTATTGCAATGGTTGCATCTCTGATTATAAGCTTAAGCTCTGGCTCTGGACTATTTTCATCTAGTGCTATTTCTACATCATCCTTTATTCTTGCACGTATATCTGCCACACATACGATGTGAATTGGAGCAGTGCTCATCCATTTTTGATCGTGAGACGCCTTTCCTAATTTTTGTCTAGTCGACTCTGATTTGACTATAATAAAATGCCAAGGTTGCGTATTGCTACCCGATGGGGCAATTCTTGCACTTTCAATTAACTGAAGAATTTTTTCATCTTCTACTGGTTTATTACTATATTTTCTTATACTTCTACGGGTTTCAATTTCTTTAATCATAATATTAACCTCCTATGATTTTGTAATTTTATATTTAAATATTAATATTTAATTTCATAAGTTTTATTTAATTTCCTTAGTTCGTCTTTAAATTTTTCTCGAACCCATAAGGGTTCTATAATTTCCATGCTCCTAAAAAATCTAAAGGCAAGAGATATATAAAAATCCGGCTTAGTCGTTTTTACATCAATCATGTAGCTGTCATCCTCTTGTTTAACTTCACCATATTTAAAAAATACATAATCTTTTATGCTAGGGTATAAATCTTTTTGTATTTTTAATTTTATGAGTATACTATCTTCACTTTCATAGGCACTTCTAAAGCAACAGCTACTATAATAATTTTGCATATCAAAATCTTCTGGAGAGTCAAATACTTCATTTAATAAGCAGATCTTCTTTATTTTTTCAATATTTAAATGAACTTTTGAATTACTTAACTCTGAGAATGCAACAATATACCATATGCCATCTTCAAATACAATTCCATAAGGTCTTATTATCTGCTCCACTAAATTTGGGGATATACCCTCATCATAACTTACCTTTATTTTAAAGTTATATTTAAGTGCTCTTTTTACAACATCAAAGACATAAGAATTTTCAATATTAATATCATTAGATTTTATATCAAAAACTATTTTCTTTTGAACATCCTCAAAATCTTTTTTAAAACATTCATTTACAATATTCTCAATCTTTAAAAATGCAGAATTAGCAAAAGCAGCATAACCTGGAATATTAATTATATCCACTATTTTTTTAGCTAGAAGCAGAGCAAAAACTTCATCCTTATTAAACATTATTGGTGGTATGAAATAATCATCTAATAGTTCATAGCCTCCTTCACTGCCTGGATAAGATACCACAGGCACATTGATTTCGCTTAGAGCCTGCATATCTCTGTAAATAGTCCTAATATCAACTTCAAAAGTTTCTGACAACTCTTTTGCAGTCATTTTTTTCTTGTTCTTTAAGGCTAAAATTATAGCCATTAATCGTTCTATTTTCTGCATATCAAATCACCATGTATGAAAATGTACTTTTGCTTCATTATATCTACTTGCTAGTGCTTTTTTTTCTGCAGGATAGCCGATGGATATAATGGAAACAGGAATTATTTCTTCTGGCAGTCCTAATATATCTTGAACATTTTTAGTTCTTGGCTCTACAGGGTATATACTGATCCAAACTGCACCGAGTCCTTTTGAATGAGCAGCTAGTAGTATATTCTGAGTTGCAGCGGAACAATCCTGAACCCAAAGGTTAGGGCTTTCTTTATAAACATTTAAATCTGCACAAACTGCTATAGCTACTGAAGCACCTTTAAGTGGAACTGCAGCTTGCTTTTCTTCGATTATTTTATTCATCTGCTCTTTGCTTCTTATCACTAAGAACTCCCAAGGTTGCATGTTATTTGATGAAGGAGCAGCCATTGCAGCTCTTAAAAGTTCCTTTATCAATTCATCAGAAACTTCCTTTTCTTCATATTTCCTTATACTTCTTCTTTCTAAAATTGCTTGCATAGTATCCATAATAGACCTCCTCATATTTCTTTTAAGTTACGAATAACTCGTAACCATTTACTGTCTTAACTAGCTTATATTAATAGTAACATAGTAATACTGACACAAACCTGTCAGTGTTACTATGCTACTATTAATATTTATATTTTGTAAATTGTTAGTTCTTTAATTTTTAATCAGTTAGTAAACATTTTTATTATATTATCTTTTAGAATACTGAATAATTTTACTTTTTACAATATTATTCAAAATACTTATCTGCAAATTTTTCAATAGCAAATTCAAACTTTATTGTAAATATTTATATTGGATAACTTTCGCCTAAAAAGGGAAACATAGCAACGTAAATAAAATTTTATGTTTATTGGAGGTAACTATGGCTAATATATTTGGAATTTGGGGCGATGAAGATAAAGATAACAATAACAACAAAACTGAGAATAAAACAGAGAATAAAACAGAAAATGCTGAAAATGAAAAACTTAGTCTTCGCCAAGAGCAGTTAGATATCAGTAAAAATAAGGTGCAGGCAGGCGAAGTAATTTTAAGCAAAGACGTTGTAGAAGAACAAAAAACAGTTGATATTCCAGTTACTCATGAAGAAGTTGTTATTGAAAGAAGATCTATTAATAATGAAGCCACTGACTCACCTATTGGCTCAACGGAGAGCATTCATATTCCTGTAAGTGAAGAAAAAGTTGAAGTTGGCAAACATACAGTAGTAACAGGAGAAGTTTCAGCTCATAAGCGTGAAGTTGAGGAAACAAAAAAGTAGAAGAAACCTTAAAAAGAGAAGAAGCTCGTATTGATACAGAAGGTAACCCTAACATAGTATCTAATAGTGATAATAATATGCAGTAAAAAACAATAAGACTAGGCACAAGAACACCTTTCAAATCGCAAAAATGATTTGAAAGGTGTTTAAAAAATATATTAATTTCTTAACTTATAATATAAATTCTTCAAAAGATAACTTTGGAGGGATTAATATGTCAAACAAATTATCATCTAATAATAATGGAATTTCTAACACAAATATTCAACTACATGAGGAGAAATTGGATATTGCAAAAAAATGGATACAAACCGGAGAAGTAAACATACACGAAGAAGTTTTAACAGAGGAGAAAAATATTACTGTACCTGTCAACCGCAAAGAACTTGTCATTGAAAAAAAAGATGCGGATGGAACTGTTGAAGCTATAAGAATACCAATTAGTGAAGACCGTATCGAGATTGTCAAACATTCAACAATTTTAGAAGATGTAAAGATTTTTAAACGTCAATACCAAGATATTAAACCTATTGAAGAAACATTAAAGAAAGAAAAATTACATGTTGAAACTACTGGTGATGCTGCAATCATTTATAATGGATCTGAAAAACATTCATAATTCACATATTATATACAAATACTTAATCATGGGTCACACTCTAAAGTGACTCTTTTTATATTTTGTAACAATAGATAAATTAAGTGCATATTATATACTGCATAAACACAGCTATATACACAAGATAACAAAACGGAGGTAGTAAAATTGAAAGTATCAGTCAAAGGTAAACTCTTTTTATCCTTTGGGATAATTATTATTTTAACTCTTACCTTAGGTGTATATTCTATATTTGCAATTAAATCAGTAAAAGACAAATCTAATGAAATTAATGTAGTATGGTTTAAGGGACTGGATACAGCATATGCAATAACTTCAGCAGCTGCAGATTTAAGAGGTAGAGAGTACAAGCATATACTAACCAGCGGCATTAATAATAAAGCAGATGTGGAAAAAAGCATGGAAAATTATAAAAGTATAATTAATAATAAATTAGAAGAGTATAAAAAAACTGCTGTATTAGATGAAGATATTAGGTTATACAATGAGGTTAAAAATGAATGGGAGGCATATCTTAATATACACAATAAAATCCTTGAACTAAGTAATGCCGGATATACCAAAGAGGCAGAAACATTAACTGTTGGAAATGGATTAGTTGAATACAATAAGCTTAGCAGAGCAGAAATGGATCTTATTAAATTTAACCAAGATAGAGCTCAACAAGCATATAGTTTAAACGAAGTAGTATATAATAGAGCTAAATTAATTCTTATATCAACACTTACAATAATAATTCTTTTAAGTGTTATAGTTTCTTATGTAATAGGTACTGGAATAGCTAAACGTTTAAAAATAGCCAACAATCTGTTAAATAAAACAGGAGGATATGATTTAATTTATGATCAAGAGGCTTATGAAAAATTTAAGAATTATAAGAGTCAAGATGATATCTCATTAATGCTAGGGATATTAACGAAAATGAGATCGGAATTAAGAGCTTTGATAAACAACATTAAGCAAAGCTCAAAAGAAACAGTTGAAAATGCTGAAAGCATATCCACTATAATTAGTGACACTGCTCAAGTATTAGAGGGTGTAGCAAAGGCTACCAACGAAATTGCCCAAGGCTCTACTGAACTGGCTAATAATGTTCAAAATGGTTCAGAGAAACTAAATAAGTTATCAGAGGAAATTGACAAAGTAGCAACTAGTACAGATATAATGAAAAATTGTATCAATATAACATCTAGCGCTAATAAAGAAGGCTTAGAATGTGTGCATAGATTAAAAGAAGTTGTAAATGATAACATTATGGTGAGTGAAAAAATAGCACACCAAATTAAATTATTATCTAGTAAATCAGAATCTATAGGCAAAATAACAGATACAATTAAATCAATTACTAGTCAAATAAATCTTTTATCTTTAAATGCTGCAATAGAAGCCGCTAGAGCTGGTGAACAAGGGAGAGGTTTTGCAGTAGTTTCAGATGAAATAAGAAAGCTTGCTAATGAAACTGCACTTTCAACTAAAGAAATTGAAGAAATCGTTAATGAAGTTAGAAGTGAAGTTGCTATAGTAGAAAATCAAATGATTGAGACAAGCCAGGTAATATCTAAAACCACAAATGCATCTAAAGAAACAGAAAAAGCTTTTGAATCAATTGATACTGCCATTGAAGATATAATATCTCAAATTAGTTTACTAATACAAAATATCTTCAATATCGATGAAAACAAAAATAAAGTTGTAGTTGCCATTAGTGAAATATCTGCAATAGCAGAACAATCTGCTTCTGCAACGGAGGAAATCTCTGCTTCTGTTCAAGAAGAAGCCTCTTCTATAGAACAAATATCTGACGCAGTTATTAATCTAAAGAATATCTCAACTTCTTTAGAAGAGTTGATAAATAAGTTTAAAACGTAAGTATAGATATCCAACTTAGGTGCTTGACTTGTTATCGGTATTTATAGGGGTACCTCTTTTGTACTGTCAAATGTGCCCCTATGAATACCTATGATTAAGTCAATTACTGAAGTTGTTTATCTATATATGTACTGTTAAAGTGCAAGTTCCTTCAATAAGATATTTCTATCACCTTTAAATTCAAAGCACAGCAATCTGACGCCATCTTCAAAAACCATTAAAAATGATTGTTCATTTTCTGGAAACATAATAATAACCTCATCTACAAGAGCATTTAACCATCTGCCTTCTATTTTTACAGAAGGATTCAAAGGAATTCTAACTGCATATCCTCTATCTGGAATTGGATTAAATTTACTGTACAATCCATCTATTCCTTGAAGATAGCTTACAACTGTTTCCTGAATCTTAGAATTTGGTTGAACAATTCTCTCCACCTTACCCTGATTTATATTGAAGATTTCAATATTTTTATGTACTTCAGCATGAACATTTGTTGAAAGGGATACTATGATAATTAGACTAATAATTAATCTTTTGAACATCGCCACCACCTCATTGTTAATATCCCCCAAAGCATATCTAATTATTGATTTAATAATTAGAATTTTAGCTTACACATAATCTTTTTAAATCTATTTTTCTGTTTATATATCATCCTGCTTGTTTCTAAAGGACATGGAATTGTGTTATAATAAGTATCTAGCAAGATTTAGATATTTTTAAAACCTAGGAGGAAATGATTATGGCTATAAAAAGATATGAAACAAATAAAAGATGGAGCAGAGCGGTTATTCATAACGGAGTCGTTTATTTTTGCGGACAAGTTGCAAAGGAGCTTGTTCCAGACGTTGCTGAACAAACGAGAACAACTTTAGAGAAAATCGACGAGCTTTTAGCAAGTGTGGGCAGTGACAAGAGCAAAATCCTCTCTGCCACAATCTACCTTAAGGATATTAGCACGTTTAATGAAATGAATGAAGTTTGGGATAACTGGGTTCCAGAAGGATGTGCTCCAGCTAGAGCCTGCATCCAAGGAGCCGCTACTAATCCTGAAGAATTAGTGGAAATATTGATTGTTGCAGCTGTTGATTAAGCAATAAATCAAAGAGCATACATATATTTGTGTAAATCAAATATATGTATGCTCCATATATAGATAAATTAGGATTTTAGCTTACACCTAATCTCTTGAAATCACTTCTAGATATTCTTCTCATTAATAAAATCTAATATATCCTTAAAAGAACTTGGCTTCTTTATATAATATCCTTGTATATTATCACAATCCATTTTCTTTAGAATCTGAAACTGAGCTTCCTCTTCAATACCTTCTGCAACAACATTAATACCAAGTTTATGAGACATTGCAATAATCGATTCTACCATTTTTTGATTGTGTATGTTACTACTTATATCCTTAATAAATCCTTTATCAATTTTAAGTGTGTCAGCTGGTAACTTACCTAAATATGATAATGAAGAAAATCCAGTACCAAAATCATCAAGAGAAATTTTGATTTTTAATTCTTTAATTTGTTTTAGCTTAATAAGTACTTCTTCTAATGAATCAATCATAACATTTTCAGTTATTTCAATTTCTAACCACTCCGGCTTAATTTTAGTGGAGTTTATTATATTAGTTACTGTATTAAAAAAATTTGAATCTTTTAATTCAATTGGAGAAATGTTTACTGAGACAATAAAATCACATTTGTGCTTTTCATTTACTATCTTAATAAATTCACAAGATGTTTTTAAAATCCACTTTCCTATTTCGATAATCATTCCATTTTCCTCGGCAATAAATATAAAATCCAAAGGACTTACCTTACCAATATCCTTGCTATTCCACCTTACTAATGCTTCAAAACCTCTTATTTGTTTGCTCATATTAACCTGCGGCTGGAACAAAAGCATAAATTCATTATTTAATAATGCTTTTCTTAGTGCTTGCTCTATGTTCACTTCTTTTTGAAGTTTATTCTTCATTTTTGAATCAAAAAATCTATATGTGTTTTTACCATCTTCCTTAGCTGCATACATTGCCGTATCAGCACACTGTATTAGTTCAGAAATTCTAATTCCATTTTCCGGATAAATCCCAATACCTATACTTACTGTAATATTAATAAGTTTACCCATACATTCAAAAGGCTCAACAACACTTTCCATAATTTTTTTTATGCATAAATTTATTTTTTCCTTACTTCTGTTGTCAGGAACAACTAAAATAAATTCATCTCCACCTAAACGTATAAAAATGTTATCGCATGAAATATTTTTTTCAAGCCTTTTACTAAATTGATATAACAGTTCATCACCTAATAGATGTCCATAAGTATCATTTATTCTTTTAAAGTTATCCATATCAAAGTATATAATGCCTAGATAACTATTTGGATTTTCCTTCACTAGTCTTTTAAGTTCTTTAAACATAAATGCTCTATTGGGAAGTCCCGTTAAATTATCTGTGTATGCTATTTTCTTTAACTTACTATCTCTTTCTTTAATCTCTTTGGACATAAGATTAAAGTTATCAATTAATTCATCAAATTCACTATAGCTTTGCTTTCCAATATTATCATAGTATTCTCCTGATGCAATTCTCTTTGTTTGATCATTCAACTCTTTAATAGCATAAACAATTTCATTTGCCCTTACAAAAGTAAGAATTGTAGAAATAACTAGGCACACTATTAGCAAAACAATCAATAATAAAATTAAATTTTTAACTACTAGATACACCTCATTTGAAGGTTCATACACTATAACATACCATCCAGTTAACTTTATTCTGGAGATATTTACAAAGATCTTATTGCCATTATAATTTAAAGTAGCATGATTAATATGTTTTGCAATCATATCCTTAATTTCATCAAAATTTGGCTCCAACTTTCTTTCATTAGCCAAATTAGGATTTTTGTTTGAAATAAAAATACCATGTTCATCTGTTATTGCAACTGTTACTTTATTGCCAAAATCCTTGATAAAATCACCTGATAGTTCTCTTATTCTATTCAAGTTTAAGTAACCAACAATTATCTTATCTTCACTTGATAAGGCTAATGTAATAGTTGGCTGATTTGTAACTATGGAAATGCTCGGTTGGGACCAATATACTTTATTATTTTTATTCACATATTTAAAAAAATCTTGTCCAAATCTATCCTCCCCTATAGTGTTTGTCGTTAATGGAGTAGCATATACTACTTTGCCTTTATTATTTATAATTTCAATTCTTTGAAAAAAATAATGACTAGCATCTATCTTTTCTAAAGTAATATTTTTATAATTTCCACCATTATCTTTTAACATTAACTCTATATTCTTAAGTATCTCAAGTGGTTCATCTAAAGTCTTATCCATATAGCTTGTAAAAGTATTTACTATAATAGAATTTTTCTCTACAGTATCATTGTAAAAATAATTTATTATATTTAAGCTAATAAAATATCCCAAAAGCATAATAGGAAACACAATAGCTATAAGATTGCCTTCAACTATTGAGAGCCACAATCGTTTCCTTTTCTTAATTTTCATTTTTCTACCACCTTAGTAAATTTGCCATTTATAATATGATAAATGTAGTTTGTCCGTTCTGCATCTCCAT
Organism: Clostridium sp. OS1-26; assembly: GCF_030915445.1. Classification (GTDB taxonomy): domain Bacteria; phylum Bacillota; class Clostridia; order Clostridiales; family Clostridiaceae; genus Clostridium_AM. The sequence goes on along the minus strand of NZ_CP133264.1, from coordinate 2,675,612 downwards.
AAGCATTAATATAAATTTCTCCCTGAATGCCTTTATATCTTGATTTTTTAATAATTCCAGATTTTAATGTATCCGATTTTAAATTAGGAGAGTTTTTTATTGCATCTGCTAGTACTTTTATAGCTTCATAAGAAAATATTGATGAAAATGTAGGTTGACTTCCAAACTTGTCTACATATCTTTTCTTAAATCTTAAGTAATCTTCAGAATTAGAGTTATAGTCAACAAAATTTACGCCATAAGCTCCTTCTACTGTTTGGCCTCCTTGCTCTAGCAAATCATTTGTCATAGCCCATGTTGGAATAAATATCTGCAATTTTACATCTTCTTTTTTTATCTTCTGACACCAAAGAGCAACCTCATCTGCAGACCCTAAAATTAAAATCCCCTGTGCCCCTGAAGAAACTATCTCTCTTATAAAATAAGAAAATTGATCTTGTTTATTAATGCTGAACTGTGCAGCATAGGAAACTCGACCATTTAACTTTTCATACATAGCTTCAAAATCATTCTTCCAGCTCTCTGTAAATGCTCTATTATCTTCTTCATATAATATTGCAACCTTAGAAATATTTTTATTAATCATTGTTTTTGCAATAGAGTCCGCCTGTTGCTTATTTTCTGGAATCATTCTAATAAAATAATCATCTTTGTTAGAAAGCCCATCTACTGCTATAGTAGGGCTAATCATTAGTATTTTACTTTCATTAATATAAGGAACTGTTAATTCTGACATGGAGCTTGTCATATGTCCAATAATTGCTGTGCAGCCTTCTTTTACTAAATCTTTATCAACTTGAAGCGCTGTATTCTTATCATTCTTATCGTCCTTTGATACTAACTCTAACTTTCTGCCATTAATTCCACCACTTTCATTGATTTCTTCAACAGCAAGAGTCGCACCATACATTCCATTTACGCCTAGTTCCGAGTTTCTGCCTGTAAGTCCACCTGCATATCCTATTTTAATAGACTTATTGCTGCAACCGGTTAAACTAGAAACTAGAATTATGATACTTATTATAGCTAAACAAATTCGTTTAGTCATAATCACAGCCCTCCTTTCTACATAACATATATATACGAAACCTGTAAAATGTAATTACTCACTGCACTGCACAAATTACAATAGCTCAAGAATCTTTTCATATTTAAACTCCGCTGCCAATTTCTTTAGGTTTTCAATTTCTTTGATGTTAACTTCATTTATATTGCTTATTAGTTCATTTATGTCATCAACATCTCCATCTAATATTGCTTCTTTTAATCTTAACTTAGTTTCTTTATCTAAAGAGCATGCTTCTTTTTCATTAGATGGAATATCATTATTTTCATTTTGTCCAAGCTTTATATAACTTTTCTCTTTACAGTTACTTGCAATAGTAACTGGTATAAAAAAGCTAAACTCTGAACCTTTTCCATATGTACTTTTTAAAGTAATGCTTCCCTCTAAAAGTTCAACAAATTCTTTTGTTATAGTTAGCCCTAAACCAGTGCCACCTTTAGAGTATTTTGTGTCATATACTTGAGTAAAATCATCAAAAATTTTATCCTGATTTTCCATTGCTATACCTATGCCAGTGTCTTTCACCGCTACGTATAATAAGCTATTGTTCTGTTCATTCTTACTATTTATTACTACAGATACGCTGCCTTTGTCTGTAAATTTTATGGCATTTCCAATTAAATTAATCAATACTTGTCGAAGCTTTAGTTCATCAGTAATTATGAGCTCTGGAACATCATCATCAATAAAAAAATTCAAATAGATGTTCTTGTCCTTAGCTTTCAAATAGAATATATTTCTCAAATCTTTTATTAACATATACATATTAAATTCACTTAGATTTATAGAAGCTTTACCCGCTTCTATCTTTGAGATTTCAAGTATCTCATTTATCATTTTTAATAAATGCTCACCAGTACGATTTATAGTTTCAACCTTTCTCTTTTGCTCCCCTGATAAATTGTTGTCACTTAATAATAATCCTGAAAAACCAAGAATAGCATTTAAAGGTGTTCTTATTTCGTGACTCATATTTGCAAGAAAAGCACTTTTTGCTCTATTAGCACTTTCTGCTTCTATTTTAGACTTTATTAGCTCTTCTTCTATGAGTTTTCTTTTAGTTATATCTTCTTTAACAGCTACAAAGTGCGTTATTTTTCCCTGTGAATTGATAATCGGTGAGATTGAAGATTCTTCCCAATATATTTCTCCATTTTTTTTCTTATTTTTAAAAGTTCCTTTCCATATTTCACCTTTCAAAATGGTACCCCATAGGTTTTTATAGAACTCTCTAGTTCCTTCACCAGAACTTTGAATCTTTGGATTTTTACCTAAAGCTTCTTCTTTTTTATAACCAGATATTATTTCAAAGGCAGGATTTACATACTCAATAATTCCATTCTTATCTGTAACTACTATACTTACAGGACAATAAAATACTGCTTGAGCTTGCTTTTTTAACTCTAATTCATTTTTCTTATTGCCAGTTATATCATTGACGACACTTACAAAATATTTAGGATTTTTATCATTATCACGAACTAAAGAAACAGTTATGTTAACCCATATAATAGAACCATCCTTACGTATATATCTTTTCTCTATGTTGTAGCCATTGATTTTACCTGTAAGAAGATCATTTATATAATTTAAATCTGCATCTATATCTTCTGGATAAGTAATATCCTTAAAAGATTTTTCTTTTAACTCTTCTTCACTGTATCCGGTGATTTTGCAAAAAGGCTTATTAATCATTAAAAATATTCCATCCGGTGATACCTCTGCAATACCTACTCCTGATAGTTCAAATATACTTTTATAAAACTTTTCACTTTCTTTAACTACCTTTTCTCTTTTTTTCTCATCTTCAAATATAATATTGCTTTTATATGATTTTTCTTTTTTAAATAATCCTCTTTCTTTTGCTTCGTCCCTTATACTCTCACTCATTTTTATTATATATCTCCCATATTTCCTCTTATTTTATTAAACTCTTTTTCCACATTCAAAAGGCCTCTATAATAATGGGATCAAAATGTTTACCTCTACCTTCTAATATAATTTTCACACTTTTTTCATGTGAAAAAGAGTTCTTGTAAACTCTCTTAGAACGTAAAGCATCATATACATCTGCTACCGCCATAATCCTTGCGCTTAATGGTATATCAGTTCCACCAATCCCCATCGGATATCCACTACCATCCCATTTTTCGTGATGTCCACCAGCAATCTCAGTTCCCATTTTTAAAAAACTGTTTTTAGTTAATTTATTATAAGCATCCTTTAAGTAATCTCTTCCAATTTCTGCATGAGTTTTCATTATTTCAAATTCTTCTGGAGTTAACTTACCAGGCTTTAAGAGAATTCTATCAGGTATTGCTATTTTCCCTATATCATGTAGTGGAGAGGAGTTAAAGATATTAATAATAAAGTTATCGTCAATTATATTTTTAAATTCATCTTTTTTTGCAGTTCTTCTGCAATTATTTTACAAAAATTTTGAGTTCTTTCAATGTGTCTTCCAGTATCATCATCTCTTGCTTCTGCAAGCTTTGTCATAGCTGCAATTATTGATAAATGCCCTTTGGAAATTTCCTTTACCTGTTCTGATACAACTCTTTCCAATTCAGAATTGTATCTTTCTATCTTCTTTTGCAAATATCTTATAGTTAAATGAGCTTTTACTCTAGCTCCAATTTCTCTTGAATCAAAAGGCTTGGACACATAATCAACACCACCTACTTCAAAAGCTTTAACTTTATCAAAGGAATCTGATAAAGCGCTTACAAATATTACAGGTATGCTTTCAAATCTTTTATCTTTTTTTAGAATTTTACAGACTTCGTAACCATCTATATCTGGCATCATAACATCAAGTAAAATAAGATCCGGAGGATTATTTAAAGCTGCTTCTACTGCCATTTTTCCGTTAGGCAATGCTTTTATCTTGTAACCTTGGTTCTTCATTATATTTGCAAGCAGCATTAAGTTTTCAGAAACATCATCAACTATCATAATAACTGATTTTTTTATATCTTCATCCATTTCGATCACCTCTTTTTAGTTTTATTTTATTACTTTGCCTATATTATTACAATGACTATTACCGTATTATTCCTTCACATCGAAATAATTGGAATATCCTATAACTATAAACAACATTGGATTAAATTTACCACAGGTTATAAAATTACTTATTAACAGAATTTATCCGATCGCTACCATTGCTAACACCCCCATCTTCTATCAAAGTGGGGGATAAGCACTGCTACGCGCCTGGATAAGTTCTTCTACGGTTCAGATGGAGAAAGTCATCCTTATAAGCAAACTCCATCTGAACCTAAGAATCACTTGATAGATACCTAAAAACAGATTTTGATATAAACTTAATTATTTGAAGAATAAAAAAATAAACGGCAGTTAAATTCTAACTACCGTTTAATACTATTAAATTAACTTATTGTATATATTCATATCCTTTTTCTTTTCAGCTAGTTCACCTATCATTGGAACTATTCTAGTAAAATGCTCTGAGTTCATATGTCTCTCTAATACGTCTTTACTTTCCCACTCTTCAATTACAGCTAGTACTCTAGGATCTTTTTCATCTTGATATAGCTCATACTTTATGCATCCTTCTTCTTTTCTTGTTTCTCTTACTAGTTCCTCATATAATTTTATGACTTCCTCTACCTTGCCTTCATTAACAAGCTTTTTTGCTACAACTTTTATCATTTTACAAATCCCCCTCTTTTAATTAAAATATTTTGTAATATGTATTAGTTTTGCAAAATATTTTCCTTCGTTCGCTAATGAACTTTTACTATTTAAAAATACCATTAAAGTAATTTTTCAATATTATGTAAAGCCTTATTAATATTATCCTCAAATATATTACGTTCATTTTTATCAAAATTTTTTAGTAATAAATCTAAAAATTCATTTTCAATTTCATCTAGCTTTTCTTTTATATATATGGCTTTCGGAGTTAAACTGATGTATACACTTCTCTTATCTTCAAAACAGCAGCACTTTTTTATCAAGCCTTGGTTTTCATATTTAGCAACAATATCTGATAAGGATGATTTTGAAATCTCCCATGCATTTGCTATTTCATTAAACAACAATGATGTTCCATCCTCAGGAAGTATATAGAATAAGGAGATATGATTTCTTAATATAGGCAAATCTTCTTCCTTTATTCTTTTAGACATGTATCTATCAGATATTGAACACATTTTATCTATTTTTCCAATAATACATTTATGTTTCATTTTTTAACTCCTATTCCTTAATAAACAAATTAATATTATCACTTATAAAATTCTATGTCAATTTTCTCATTATAGTTTTAGAAATTCTTTTTCTTTTGTCTATAACTATAAAATTCTTTCTATGAATGAGTTACTCAAAAACATTCATTAGTAGCTAAGGATAAACTTCTTCTCTAACTTAAAAGGATAATAAGAAAGTTTGGCTTTTCTAAGTCCCTCTATACCTAAGTCCTGCTCTCTATTTATTATTTTTACATCACTAAAGCACATATCTATAAAGGTTTTATTAATAAAACTATAAACCCCTTTATAATTCATATCACCTTTTTCTATATGAATAACTGCCAACTTATCATTAAGTTTTTCTCCTAAACTGAAGGCTACTACCTGGTTATCTACATAGACAGCTATTCCTTTTAAATTGAATAAATTCATATTTTGAACAATTTCTTTTATAGCTGCAGTTTCGTAATAAAGCATCTTATCATTATTATTATTTTCTCTAAACCATTTTTCTGCAGCATTTATTACATCATCAATAATCTTATTATTAGTAATTTCTTTTACTTCATAATCATATTCCTTAACAAAAGAATTATAATGATTTTTTTTACCATGAAGTTTCTTCCCTGAAAGTTTTATTAGTTTATCAGCTTCATATAAATAATCAAAGTTATCTCTATCCTCTTTAATACAAATATCTTGTTCTTCTTTATAAATACTTTTTATTTTTTCCGCAAAATCTTCTTCTAAATCTTTAAATATATACTTCATATTATTTTCTCTTTGGTATTGTAATAAATATTTTAATAATTCCTTTAAATCTTCTTCTTTATACCCTAAAGGTTGCATGAAGTAATAATTTCCTTCAAAATCTTTTTTCTTTATAATCAGTGAATCCTTATATATTGCATACTGAATATCACAGGCATCTTTCCAAATATATAAAGTAGTAAATGAGTATTCACAACTTAAGAATTTATACGGATTTAAATATTTATAAAATAACTGTTTATCTTCTAATGCAAGCTTTTTAAAATCCATTATATCAACCTTTCTCAATTTATTTTCACACTTTTATACCCAATAACCATTATATAATATATTATTTTTTCTTATATTTCTTTTAAGACCTTACCCATTATTAATTACTTTTATATAGTGTTTTGATTTTAAACTATTATTTATATATATATCAAATTTAGTTCGTCCGAGTACGAATTAATGATAACCCTTATTTTCCCTATTGTCAATATATTTTTCCCAATTTCATATGCTTAAAGAAACTTCTTCTCTAACTTAGGTTAAGACATCTTCAAAAAAATAACTAGTCAGTATACTAGTCTATTTTCTTTCAGATGCCTAAAGTTATCATATTTACCGATAATAGATATAAGGCTAGCAAGTTCTATTGAATATAGATACTTTTTAAAGCAACCATAACAGAAAAAAGAGAGAAATATCTTTATAGTATATTTCTCTCTTTTGAATTTCTCTTTAAGATTTAAGGCATTTTCCCAATACACATTGGCTTTAAGGATTCTTTTATTTCCTCTCTATTCTTTCCTATACTAGCTTCAACAGAGGCGGTTAATGCTCCTTCTATTAATGCTGTATCAACTATTTCCACCTTATTCTTCATATATTCATCTAGACATTCTATAGCCATTTCTGCATTCATATATGCACTACCTAAATCAAAAAGTATAAGCACTCCATCCTCAGAATAAACTTCATTTATAGCATCAAGAATCTTGTCTACATCCGTGCCTAATCTTCCGTCAGTAGTTCCTCCAGCAGTAGCTATTTTACCCCCTATCGCCATTTGGCTTACTAATTCTTTTATTCCTTCTGCAATCTTACTGCTATGTGATACAATTACTATTCCTACCATATTCCATACCTCAATTCTTTTATAATGTATTTACATTTTGCTGACTTCTTCATAAACTGTATTTAATATTAGATAACTTGAAGTAGCTCCTGCATCTTGATGTCCTATACTTCTTTCTCCTAAATAACTTGCTCTTCCTTTCTTTGCAATGATTTTTTTAGTATTTTCAACACCCTCAAAAGCAGCACTTTTAGCTTTTTCTAAAGCTTCTATTGGACTCAATCCAGAAACTACGGAACTCTTCAACGCTTCCAATGCTGGCTCTATAGCATCTATCATAGTCTTGTCTCTTAGCTCACCTTTTCCCCTCATCTTAATTCCTGCTAATGCTTCTTCTAGCATCTTTATAAAATCATTTATATCAACTCTTTCTTTGCCAATTACTGGAGTTGCAGCTTTCATAAAGGCTGTTCCATATAAAGGACCTGATGCTCCACCTACATTAGATACTAATGCCATGCCAGTTTTCTTTAGAGTATCTCCTATATTACTTCCATTATCATCCTTTAGCTTTTCCTTTACAGCTGTAAAGCCCTTGCTCATGTTTAGTCCGTGATCACCATCACCAATAGCGGCATCCAACTCTGTTAAATATGCTTTATTTTCATCCATAACTTCGCTAATTTTATTTAATATTTGTATTAACTGCACTCCATTTATGCTCATATCATATCTCTCCTTAAATTTTCATAGATATACTAGTATTTCTTTAATAATTAATATACCTTTAATGCAGGAGTATCTGCTTTCTCATTTATTAATGTTTTTAACTCATCATCTAATTTCAATATAGTTACTGAACAGCCTGCCATTTCTAATGAAGTCATAAATTCTCCTACAAAAGTTTTATGAATTTTAATTTCTCTTTCACTTAACATTTCACTTACTTTTTTATTAACTATATAGAGCTCCATCAATGGAGTTCCTGATAATCCATTAATCATAACTGCAACTTCAGTCCCTTTTTCCACTGGCATATCCTCTAATATTTTAGTAACTAAATGCTCTGTTATTTCGTCTGATGTTTTTATAGTTTCTCTATGAGTTCCTGGTTCACCATGTATTCCCATACCTATCTCTACTTCATTTTCTGATAATATAAAGTTTGCCTTTCCTGCTGCTGGAACTATACATGAGCTTAATGCCATTCCCATACTACGTACATTCTCTACTACCTTTTCAGCAACTCTCTTTACCTCTGTTAAACTTGCACCCTGTTCTGCTTTTGCTCCAGCTATTTTGTGTACAAAAACTGTTCCTGCAATTCCACGTCTTCCAGCTGTATATGTGCTATTTTCAACAGCTACATCATCATTTACTACTACGCTTTCTACCTTTATTCCATCCATATCAGCCATATCTTTTGCCATATCAAAATTCATTATGTCTCCGCTATAATTCTTTACTATTAAAAGTACTCCCTCTCCACCATCAACAGCTTTAACTGCCTCATAAACTTGGTCTGGAGTTGGAGATGTAAATACAGAACCTGCTACTGCAGCGTCTAACATTCCTTTTCCTACATACCCTGCATGTGCTGGCTCATGCCCACTTCCTCCTCCACTTACTAAGGCAACTTTACCTTTCACCGGCGAATCTTTTCTTATTAATATGTTTCCAGCATCACTCTTTTTTAAATATTCTGGGTGAGCCGCTATCATTCCTTTTATCATATCCTCTACTACTAAATTAGGATCGTTTATCAATTTTTTCATAATATATTCCTCCAAAATTTTAATTTATTTTATTATCTATTACTTTGTACTTATTTGAATTAGCAAAATCTATGCCAAAAGAAAACGTTTTAAAATACCTATACTAGACATCTTCAAGAAAATAACTAGTCAGTATGCTGGTCTATTTTGCGTCATACTGCGTCTGCGGAACCTGCCTCCTTGTCTGACACAAAATATCCGTCACATCTTTGACTTGTTATTTTCTTTCAGATGTCTTAACTGATACTTTAGTTAATTATTGATACTTATTACCAACATGTTCATTTTAACCAAAGCACAACTTTTTCAATTCCATACAATTTTGCCTTTGCCGCTACAGTTTTATGTGTAATACCTAAAGCTTTCCCTGCAGCATTATAGCTGCCATATTTTTTTAGCGCTTTTTCTATGACGATCTTTTCATACTCCGCTAAAGGTAGTATTTCTTCATTCTCCTTTATGCTATTTAATATGGTGTTAGTATTTAAGCATTCTACTTCCACTGTTTTTTCTTTTTCATCTTTAGGCGCATCTTCTTCCTTTATGTATGATGGCAAATCCTCTACCTCTATGTACTCATTATCAGTGAGAGCAACAATTCTTTCTATCAGATTCTCTAACTCTCTAACATTTCCCGGCCACTTATAGCTAACAAGTACATCCATAGCATCCTTACTTATACCTTTTATATTCTCTTCACCTTTCAACTTTTCAATGAAGTGTTCCACCAATAAAGCTATATCTTCTTTTCTTTCTCTGAGAGGTGAAATAATTATCGGTATTACATTTAACCTATAGTATAGATCTTCTCTAAAGTCTCCACCTTTAACCATTTGCTCTAAATCTCTGTGAGTAGCAGCTATAATTCTCACATTGACTTTTATAGTTTCCTCTCCGCCTAACCTTTGCAGCTCCCTACTTTGTATTACTCTTAAAATTTTTGCTTGAACACTTTTGTCCAATTCTCCTATTTCATCTAAAAAAATGGTGCCATTTTGTGCTAATTCAAATTTACCTAACTTTCTTTTTATAGCTCCAGTAAAAGCCCCTTTTTCATGTCCAAACAACTCACTTTCCAACAAATTAGCTGGAATTGCAGCACAATTTATTCTTATAAACGGCCCTGAAGTCCTTTTGCTTGAAAAATGAATACCCTCAGCAATTAATTCTTTACCAGTACCGCTTTCCCCTCTTATTAAAACTGTAGAATTACTTTGAGCTGCTTTAGTAGCTACTGCTAAAGCATCTAGCACCTTACCGCTTTTACCTTTAAATTTTTCAAAAGCTCTATGAGGCTTCCTCGTTCTTAAAAGCTGTTCTTCTAAATATTCTGCCTTTGCAGATACTTTGCTTAGTTTCTCATAAAGACCTTGAACTTCAGTTATATTCTTTACAACAGAAACTGCACCGCTCATTTCGCCATCAATGATTATTGGACTGATATTTGATACAATAGTGACTCCATTTTTCTTATAACTTATTGCTCCTGTTATAAACCTACCTGTATCTAATACTTTTTTTCTAGCCCCCATAGGGGATATATCTTTTACATTCTTATTTATTAAATCTTTTTCCTCTTCATTTAGAATTTTTAAGTAAGCTGGATTTACATAAGTTATTACTCCTTCATTACTTATTACACATATACCATCTTGAACAGATTCCAATATAAGCTGTAGTCTTTCTTTTAACTCCTTTACTTCCTTAAGTTCTCCTGTTATTTTTTCAAAATTAGAAATATCTTCAAAACTTGCTACCGCCCCTTTAGATTGTCCATCAATTAAAATAGGTGTTCTATTAGTTAATATTAATGAATCTCCTATTAATTGCTTACACATAAGCTCTGCTTTTTTAGTTTTATTTACAATATGCAACCTAGAGTTAGGTATCACATGGTAAACCTTTTTGCCAATTGCCTCTAAAGCGTTTATTCCTAAGATATTTTCTGCTGCTGGATTAAGAACAGTTATTACATCATTCTCATCACTAACCACTATTCCATTAGCCATGCTCTCAAAAACCTGTTCCCAGGTTATAGTGTTAGTATTTATTATGTTATCTATTTGATTTATTTCATTTTTATCAGAAATATCAAAGTCACCTTGAAGAAAATTACATAATTCATTAACTGCTGCTTCCACCCTTTCACCATAAGCCTCAACAATTACTTCTTCATTTCTTTTTACTTTTAAAAGCACTAAAGGCATAACACTTGTAGCAGGTATTTTGTTTCTATCTTTATATGTAATAAATAGTTCTACATTATATTTTTTTTGTATTTCACTAGCTTTGTGAACTACCATTGCAATAACCCTGGCATGCAATCCTTTTTCATGTTTAATTATTACAGATTGTTTTGCAAACATAATGAACTCTTACCTCGTTCCTTTAACAGTTTTTATGTTAATATTATACATGTTACACCTTACACTATCCAAATATTTAAATTCAATCCTCATAGGAAAAGAGAGAGATGCCTTTACAGTATATTTCTCTCTTTTGACCTCTGTATGATTTATTTAATTATATCTACATAGCCTTAATTGTAGAAACATATACCTTACCGTTTTTTATACTTACTATAAACTTTACAGGATAGCTATTAACATTTTTGAATTTTAAGTCTTTATATCCATAACTTACTGCAGCATCCTGTCCTCTTGGGATATATCCAACCTCACCACTGTGAGTATGCCTTTCTATAATTTTCATACCAGATTTTACTGCAGCGTTATATACAGTACTGCTTAGCTGACATATTCCTCCTCCAACATCTTCATTTGCTTCTCCATTTATCAAAATTTTGGCTTTTTTATACCCTTTACTATATTCTCTCTTTCCAACAACTCTATTAAAGGAAAAAGTTTCCCCTGGATTAAGTACGAATCCATTTATTTTTTGAGATGCAAGTCTTATATTATTAACTCTATTTTCATCACTATCTAAAATTGTTGTACTAAAAGTAGTTAATACCTTATTTTCGCTATCTTGTATTCTAGGCTGTTCTGGCCTTGGAGCAGACTTAGGCTCTGGAGTAGGTTTAGGTTCCGGAGCAGGCTTAGGTTCTGGAGCAGATTTGGATTCTATGCTAGCTTTAGGCTCTGGAATCAATTCAGCTTTTGAAGGTGGTGCTTGTTTCTTTTCTTGTGATTCGCTGCCTTTTTTCACCTGCTCACTATTACTATTTGGAGTGTTAGTACTGCTCTTTGGAGCTGATTTATTTGTTTTGCATCCTATAGAAAAACATATAATTAAAATTAAAATTGAAAATAACAAAATCAATTTATTTTTCCGCATTTTATCACCTCTAGAGATAATATTTGCTTATGTTTTGAATATAATACACAAAAAAGAAGCTACTTTTAAAGTAACTTCAACAAACCTCCATGAAAAATTATTTATGAATAAACTTACACCTAAAAATATAAACACTATCATATTTCGCCAATTCCTCAGCAGAAATACTGCTTCTATTAAATATATCTATAGGAGTACTTGAAACATTATCTCCTTCAACAATAAAAGCTAAATTTACTGGTTCCCCAATAACAATCTCACCTTTTTCCCTTGCTGAAAAGGAAGAGCTTGTATATATTTTAGGTTTTGTTATAACCATACTTCCTGTTCCTGATCCTCCTTTTGAACTATAAGAAAGTATCCATTTTTCTTCTTCTCTTTTTGTCAAACCACTTTGTATAGAAAATATAAGCGTACCTAATGGTTCATTCTTAAAATTTATTTGTGTACCAGATCCTAAAATTTTATTTTTAAATTTTCCATTTTCGTAATAATCAACCCAACATTCAACCCAATTTATATCTTTATTCTGAAGGTTTACGTCAAAAACAAATTGTTCAGCTGCACCAAACCCTCTTATCAATTGCTGTTCTTTATCTGTAAGATTAGCTCTAACAATTGTTCCATCCTTATGCTCTTTCTCTCCATCCTTATACTCTTTGCTGCAAGAGGGTAAAAATAACATAAATATAGTTATAAATAATAAATATATAATACTTCTTCCATTTTTGCGTAAAACATTATTCACCTTATCACTCCTTCAATTGTTAAGTTAACCTAATAAAAAACTCCAAAATATTATGAATTAATATTAATCTAATTTTTTAACCAAGCTGCTTATATTGCCATTAAAAAATTCAACATTTTTATCACTGCCTGTGATTGTTTTCGATAGCATATAGCGCTTTTTCAAAACAGAAAAAATGTATACTTTCTTAACTTTTCCTTTATCCACATAATGCTAATTAATTATAATTTTAACATAGAAATATCAATGTAGTCCTTAAATATATTTTGAAATTTTTATTGACTCTTATCTTACAGAATAGATTATTATATAACTGTAATCAAAGCATATGCGCATATATGAAATTATAACCTATTCATCTTAATAGAAAGGCAAGATTATACAATATCAAAAGCCGGTAAGATGATTATCATCCTAACCGGCTTATTTTTATAATTAAGACACAATTGTACTATATATTGTTTTATATTTTTAGAGATTTTCTTTTGAATTCTATCATTTATAAATATATCACTAATCAGATATTAATCTCTTTTCTCCTGTAATTTCTTGTATTGGTTTAATATTTTGGCTAACTTCAAGTATTCCAAGAAATTCACCGTTATCATCTCTTACAGCAAAGTATCTTATGAGTATATATAAATCTCCCATCTTAATCCAAAAGTCTTCGTGTTCCTTCTTACCAGTTCTAAGGTCTTCAGCTACTTGTTCAACTACATGCACGCTAGCTGGTGGATGACAGTTTTGAACCTTTCGTCCGATTACAGCCTTGGTTCTAATGAATATTCTTTCTTTGCTATTAGAAAAATATTTGACAACGCCATCCTTATCAACAAAAGTTATATCTACAGGTAGGTGATCAAAAATTGCGCTTATTTCTTTAGCCTTTAATATTCCAGTATCAAATTTTATATATCCCTCTGAATCTTCACCCGCAAGCTTTTTTTCCTGTTCTCTAGCTTCCACATCAGCTCTGACAGGTTTCCATTTATCTGCTGGACCAGTTAGGCAGTAACCTATACTATCGCTATCTGATTCAATTTCATACCACTCGTCTTCAGTTAAACTATCAAGGCTAAGAGGGAAAAGAATATTCTCCTCTTTAAAGAACATTTCCTGTATTTTATTTGTAACTTCATCTATTTTAGAGATAATGTTTTCCTTATTGTTTGAATCATTTTGAAGCATAGATTTTACTTCTTTTATGCTTGCCCTTATCTCATCATCTACTCCCCACATAACCTTTGGTGGCGCAGTAACTCCGTACTTTTCTAAATAGGGAAATAACAAATTTTCTTTTCTGCTGTAGTGCTTATCTAAATCCCACAACATATTAAAGTTTTCAATGAGTTTATATCTATTATCATTATTATCATTTTCTTTAAAGTCTTCTAAATTCTTTTTTATATTTTCATAAATATATTCCCTAACAGCCTCGTTTTCTAGCTTAAATGTATGAATAGGATGTCCAGGTGACTTATCAGGATGGTGTATTTCTTCTATCGATCCTTTAAATACAGCAGCATGGACATCACATAATCTTTGAATCTCCTCAACGGGCATTCCTTCTTTAATTAAAGCAGCTTCCATCTCTGATATCTCTTTTGTGGATATATTATGAACCAGATCATGAAACCTTTCCTGAACTTCCTCAGCATTCTTACCATTGTGAAGCTCATTAATTAATTCCTTTAACACTTTCTGTCTATACTCCCTGTTATTAATTATGTCGCTCATATCACTACTATCCTCCTCTAATTCCAACGCTTGTATTAAGCATATACAGTTATTATCTGCTTATACTTAACTAAATATTCTCTGTTCTTCTTTTCTAAAATGCTATTTTCGTGCATCGATGGTTTAATTAGAGTTTTAATTAAACTACTAGAGTATAATAATATTTGCATAAAGTTATTTAAGCACCTCATTTATATATCTTCGTCTACAGATAAAATAAAACATTACTTGTAATACAACATAAATTAATACTAATATAATTGATTTCTTTACTAAAAGATACATTAAGGATGAGTTACTAAACATAACAGAAAGATAATATAATCCTAATCCTCCCCCTAGTATTATAGGAACAAAGAATATAGTTCTTAACTCACCTAATAAAGTATTTTGTATTTCCTTATTTGTCATTCCAATTTTACTTATACTTTCAATTCTTTTACGCTCCTCTTCTATATCAGTTAATACTTTATAGTAAAGCACTACTCCTGATGATATTAAAAAGATTAATCCTAGAAACATCATTGAAAAGAAGAAAGACCCATTTTCTTTTAGAGACGCTTTTAATATTTCTTCTTTAAATATTGGTCTGTAATCTTTTACAGTGGATTTTCTATTCTGTTTGTTAACCTTTTCTAAATCACTTACTAAAGCATTAAATATCTTTTTTTATCACCCTTTTTTAGGTTAATTAAGTGATTTTTCGATATACTACTACCGCTCATCTTATTTTTAATCCTTATATAATCATTATCATCTATAATAAATGCACTTCCTGTATAATATATGTTAGTAGCATAATCATTAGTGAACGGTGCACTTATATATTCCTTTTTGCCTCCAGGTGCTATAAGCAAATTATCTTTATCTACAGTCTTAAAGAATTTTTCTTTTGACACTTTAAATTCTTTATCAAATATTTTACTTCTTTCTTCAACTTTTTTCGCATCATCAAAGGTAAATATTACATCATTATTTTTATGAGGGTTTGCCATCCTTTCTTTGATGACATTTACCTGAACTAATTCTCCAGATTTTACATCTATTTTTGTATTCATATGCTTGTTATAATTACTTTCACTAATTATAGAAGCTTTGTCATCCCAAAATTCTACTTCACCATCTATAACCATATACTCTGGAAGGTGCATATATTCTAAAATTGAGTACTTTTCAAGCTTTCCTCCATTTGCTTTTATTAGATTTTCCACCTCTCCAGATGAAATATTATTATAATTGTTTTCTTCTACAAACATAATTTCATAAGGATGAGTTTCATTAATTTGATCCTCTGCTGAACTATATAAGTTATAAGTAAAACCAATAAAAAATATGGCTCCACTAACTAGCAGCGATACTATATATAACACTGTTTTATATGCCGAGAATCTGTGAGAAAGATTTGCTAAAATTAACAGATTATTATTGTATAACTTTGGAAATAACTTTATCACATTTTTAAACAAAACTATAAAAGTACCTATTATAAAATAAGGACAAATTATTATGACTACTGCAAAAAAAATAACCATATTATCATTTCCATTAAAGGTTTGTTTGAAAAGAGTTTTAGGTAAAAAGTATAGTGATAACAAAAATATAATTAATGCTAATGTACCAAGGGTTAATCTCGATTTGCCTATTTCCTTTTTAGAAACGGACTTTATAACCTCAATAATCGATAGCTTACATATATAAATGTTAGTTAAAATTGTATTGATTATAAAAATTACTAAAAATACACCTGAACTCAATAAAAATGTTTTATAGCTTATTTGATAAATTGATTTTTCTATCATCAATATCTTGCTAACAATCATATAAAATAGTCTTGAGAAAACTAATCCTGTTATAATTCCTGCAAATAATGAAGTTATCACTATTACTATATTTTCAAGTAAAGTCATTTTTCTCAAATCCCTAGTTGTCATTCCTAAAGTTAAATAAACTCCAAATTCCTTCCCTCTATATTTAACAAAAGAAATGTTTGTATATGATATAAAGATTATTGAAAATGCTGCTATACCGATAAATGCCATTTTCATATTTTCAAATATAATACTTTTTCCTATTTCCTTTATTATAATATTATTAAACATTAAACTACCGTACATAAAAAGTATGGCCACAATAAAGGTGTTAACGAAAAAGAATGAAATATATTTCTTTAAATTGTGCTTTAGGCTTTTAAATATTATAGAAGAAAAAGTCATTATTCCTCCCCTCCTATAAAGCTTTGTATCTCTAATATCTTATCAAAAAATTTCTTTCTATCTCCAGCAGATGTTATTTCTAATTTAATCCTGCCATCCTTTATAAATATAATTCTCTTACAAAAAGAGGCTGCAAAAGGATCATGAGTTACCATAAAAACTGTACTATTCATTTCCTCATTCATCTTTGCTATGGTGTTCATAATACTATCCGATGATTTTGAATCCAGGTTCCCTGTTGGTTCATCTGCATATATTACAGCAGGATTATTAACCAAAGCTCTAGCCGCTGCAGCCCTTTGCTTTTGTCCACCAGATATATGATAAGGATATTTTTCTATTAAATCACCAATATTGAAATCTTCCATAAGCTTCTTTACTTTTTTCTCAATTATCCTTGGTGCTATTTTATCCAATATAAGCGGCAGTGCTATGTTTTCCTTTATAGTTAAGCTATCTAAAAGATTAAAGTCTTGAAAAATATATCCTATATTCTTTCTTCTAAATAAGGATAATTGGTCTTTACTCATTTTACTTATATCTTTATTATCAATAATAACTGTTCCTGAAGTGCTTTTGTCCACTCCTGAAAGAATATTCAAAAGAGTAGTTTTTCCACTTCCACTTGGTCCCATTATTCCAACAAAATCACCTTTGTTTACACTTAGGCTGATTCCGTCTAAAGCAACTAATTCTTTTGCTCCCTTATAAGCATTGTATATCTTTGTTAAATTATTTACCTTGAGTATCTCCATTCATTTACCCTCCTTCTTTTCTATGCTTTTAGTATAAAAGGCAAATACATTTTAACAAATGCATTTGCCTTACATTACCTTACATTTTTGAAAGGTATATAATTTCAACTTCGGTACCTTTACCTTTTTTGAGTTTATATGCACCCTATGCCCTAACTTTTCAGAAATAAGTTTTACCATATATAATCCAATGCCAGTTGCATTTTTATATTCTCTTCCGTTATTTCCTGTAAAAAAGGCTTCAAAAACTCTTGGTATATCCTCTAAGTCTATGCCTATACCTTCATCCCTTATACTTAGAGTTATACTATTTTCTTCTGTCTTAGAAGTTATGTAAATTTTTTTGTTTTCATGGCTTGCAGAATACTTTATAGAATTAGATAAAATCTGATCTATCATGTAAGAACACCATTTTTTATCTGTGTAAACTTCTATATCTGCATCTATATATACCTTAGGGTAAACTCGCCTATATATAAAATCTCTCTTCTTAGCATTAATTACATCATTAACTAATTTTATTAAATTAACCTTCTCTGGTACATAATCCTTAGAAAAATCTTCTAACCTTAAAACATTCAAGCACTGCTCAAGATTAATTTTTAATTTATCGTTCTCTTCTCTTATGTCTTGTAAATAATTGGTGTTTTTAATTTCCAAAGGTCTTTTCTGTGAGGCTAAATCAATAATTGTTACAGAAGTCTTCATGTTATGTATGAATTGTGAAAACAAAGTATCTTTGTCCCTTTGCTGGAAGTACATTCCATAAAGCTTATTGGTGTATCCATCGTGTATATTCTTAATAGTATCAAATATAATTTTTTCTTGTAAATTCATGCTTTTAGACTGATAATCAGGACTCACCTTTGCTTCTTTAAGACTACTAACAAAATTTTTGTATTTTAACATCTCAATAAAAAGATATATGAATAATACAAATGCGCTTATAACAATAGGGTATAAAAATTCCTTGGCATCTAATAAAAGATTGTAAAAAATTATTAATATGCTGGTATTTATAGTATATGCTATAATTACTCTACTCTTATTTTTTAATACATCAGTCATCAATTCTATTAAATACATAGCCTATTCCTCTTTTAGTTACAATAATATTCTCAAGCCCTAAATCACTAAGCCTCTTTTTAACTCTAGTTATATTTACTGTTAAAGTGTTATCATCAACAAATGTAGTATCATCCCATAAAGTTTCTAATAATTCCTCTCGAGTAACTATTTTGCCACTATTTTTAATAAGTATCTTTAAAATTCTATATTCATTTTTGCTTAATTCTAATGTTTTCTCCTTATATTTAAGATTCATGCTATCATCAACTAAAATTAAATTACCTTGTGTTAAGCCAGCTGTTTCATCATATTCACCCACTCTTCTAAGTAATGCATTAATTTTGGCCAGCAATATTCCTATACTAAATGGTTTAGTTATATAATCATCAGCCCCAAGATTCATCCCTCTAATTTGCTCTCCTTCCTCACTTCTTGCAGAAAGGATAATAACAGGAATATTGCATTTTCCCCTTATTAACTTAAGAAAATAAAACCCATCAAACTTGGGCAAATTAATGTCCAGAATAATAAGTCTAGGACTTATCTCTTCTACCCTCTCTATGACACAATCATAATTGTCAATGGTAAAAATACTGTAGTCATATGCACTTAAATATTCTGTTATGTATTTTTGCAATTTTATATCATCTTCTATTAATAAAATATTATTCATAAAAACTCCTCTAGGGATTGTTTTCCAACAACCCCTCACTTTTGAAGTAATTCCAGCTTCGCTATCTATTAATATTGTTCATAATTTTTCTAATTATATCTTTGGAGTCTACATTCTCTGGTATAAGAGATAGAGTATCATATATTAGATTAAAGCAAGCCTTTAAGCTTTCTTCACTATCTTTTATGCATATAATAGAATCTATTCTTTCAATTAAGCTTTCAGGCTTTATATCTAAATCCTTAACTATATGTTTTGTCCACTTCCAGTCTGGTTCCCATTGTTTATTTATTGCATATAAAATCCTTAATACCCTGTGAACGTCTGCTATCATTCTCTCAAGCAGTGGTATTTTATCCTCTCTCTTAGCTAATACTCTTCTAACATTTAAGCCTAAATCTATAGTCCAAGGACTAATAGTATTCATTATAATCTTTTGTTGAAGATCATCTGGATAAAAACTTAAATCTTCTTGTAAATTGCTCAGTATTCCATTTTTTCTTATAAAAATTGCGTTTTTATATGTTGAGGCTAAAATAATCTTATCATGGGTATAAACTTCACCTGCTAAAATAAATTTTATGTTATCTCTCATAGTATCAATTTTTTGCCAACCAGCTTCAATCCAACAATCTTTATATTTGAATATTATCCATACAGAACCATCCCCTATTGGTGCACCATAAGGATGTACCTCTGCTCCTCCAATTTCTTTAATCCAATTGACCATATCACATTCTGACATCAAATTATCAACTAAAAATTCAATTTCAATATCAGAATTCTCATCTGCAAGGCCTCTTGAAACAGATCCAGTGATAATAATTTCTTTTCCGTATTCTACGGGACACTTGCTTACAATTTCCTCTGCCAATTTAATTCTTGACCTACACTCTTCACTTATTACTTTTTTAGACATAACAATCCCCCCTATAAAACTAATTGCAGATATCTCTTGATATTCTTCAATTCAAACCTATAATTAAATTATAAAGTATATTTTTACTCTTTCTTTGGATACCAACCTTTTTGTACTCTTTTCTCTTGTTCAAAAATTTCGTGAATACTCCAAAGGCATGAAAACCCCGTGATACCTAGTATAGCTGATAATATTTGTGCATTTATACTCATAGATAAAAATATAAATACTATACCAACAATTAAGAATACCGGCCAAATCTTTTTACTAAAATAGTACTCTGCTTTAATTACAATAGGATGAAAGATTCCTATTATTAAAAAAGAAATTAATCCTATAGTAACACCCTTAAAATTCAAAATACCACCTCTATCATTTTTATATTAAATTAATTATATAACAAATATTTCCTTCTTTCAGCTTTAAATTGCTCAAGTCCTGATTCATATTCTGCTTCAATTTGCTGAGGAGTATAGCCCATTTCTAGGTATTGTCCAATTTTATCAGTACCCATTATTTTATCAAACATATTAATTGTATCTGCACTTTTAGGAACTTGAAAATTGTTTAAGGAGTGAGCATAAGCTAATACATATATTCCTGTTCTTGCAGGATTGAATGTATGATAATCTGTAATTTCAAGCTTTACTCCACCAAAGCCATTTCGTGAAGCTGCTTTAAATTTAACTCCAGATAAATTAGCTGTGTTTAAAAGCTCTGCAAATTTTTCAGAGTTAATACCTTTTCCTCCAACCCATGTAAAATAGTCATCTTGGTATACTGTAGTTCCCTCACCAAGCCCAGTAGATGAATAACAAAAAACAGATTCTATGTTTGGTATATAGGGAGAACTTTGTATCCAGCTTAATCCAGTGTCTTGAAATATCATACTTCTATTATATCCTTCCATAGGTACCACCGTAAGCTTGGCCATTATGTTTCTATTAAAAAATTGAGCTAACTCCCCTGCAGTCATACCATGAGTCATTGGCATATTATCTACTCCTACAAAACTCTTAAATTTATCTTCTAGCACTGGACCATCTAAAATTTCTCCTCCCAATGGATTAGGTCTATCTAAGACAACAATTTCTTTATTATACTTAGCTGCTGCTTTCATACAATAATTTAATGTAGACATAAAAGTATAAGAACGTGCTCCTATATCTTGTATATCAAACACTAAAACATCTACCTTAGATAGCATTTCTTCTGTAGGCATCCTTGTATCTCCATAAAGACTATATACGGGAATCCTTAATCTTTCATCAATGTATGATTTCACATAATCTCCAGCTTTAGCTTTTCCATCAATCCCATGCTCTGGTGCAAAGAGAGCTGTAAGCTTAGCTTCACCGTAATTTGCTAATATATCAATAGTACTTATCTCCCTACTGTTTACCCCTGTTTGATTGGTAACAAGTCCAATGTTTTTACCTTTTATTAAATTACTGTATTTATTTATTAATAAATCATCTCCAAGTTTAAAATTACTTTCTACTTTATCAATCAATAAATTTTCTACAGCTTCATTTGACACAACTGCTTCTCCTCCTAATACCCTAAACTCACTTTCTGAAGAAATTTTAGAATAAAATTGAGTTTTTGTAATTGAAGACTTACCATTTGTAAGTATTAAAGGTGAGTTTGTTTTTGCCGCCGCTGCTGAACCAGATAATGCATCTGCAAAACCTTCCCCTGAACTTACATAGATACTGCTAAAGTTTATATCACTGGAAAATTCATCAATTATTTTTTGATTAGTTTCATATCTATCCATGCCGCCTAATCTCTTGTAATCAGTAATGTAATCAGTAATGTAATCAGTAGTACTATTGCTGATTACGCCTACACCACCAACAATATAACACTTTTGGCTGCTATTTTGTATATATTGCTTTGCACCTTGAAGTAAATTATTTTTACTAGTTAATAATATAGGCATTCCCTTAACAGCAGCTATAGGTGCTATTGATAATGCATCTGCAAAGTTCTCACCTGATGCCAAAACTATCCCTTTATCATTTCCTATAATTTGTGCAACCTTTAAGCTAGTATCATACCTATCATTGCCAGCTATTCTCTCATGTCCTATTTTCATAGTATCTAACTGTTTTTCTATATTCGTTGATACAACTCCAGTACCACCTATTATAAATACCTGCTTCACATTTAATCTAGCTAACTGTTTTTCTATATCTCCACTTAAAATCTTTCCATTTGTCAATATAACTGGTGCATTATATTTTTTTGCTAAAGGTGCAGCGCAAAGAGCATCTGCAAAGCCTTCTCCTGAAGCTAAAATTACATAGTCAGATTTATCCCAGTTATTTTCGCATATACTGATGCTGGTAGCATATCTGTCAACACCTCCAAATCTGTTTTGAACCATTGCAGCAGATACCTTAACTGACATACAAAATAAAGTACTTGCTAAAAAACTTACAAAAAATAAATATTTCCTTTTTAACATCCTATACTCTCACTTTCATAAAATTATATACCTTGAAAAAATCTTTCAAGACAGCTTTTTCATAAAAATATTCCCCCATGTAATTTATAATTTTGTTACTTTAGTAATTTATAGGTGAAATTTCCATAGCTATTCTAATTATAAATAATTTTACAACTTTTTACTATAGATATTGAGCTTTATTGCTCAATTTACATGGAGGAATATGTTTCCAAAGCTTAAGGTAGATTTAAAAACTTTTTATCAATCTTACTTAATAAATTGTTTTATAAAATTTGCATCCACTGTTCCATTAGGTCTTCAATTTCTAAATTAATGTCTTCCTTTAAGATATGAAGTTCATTAAGTCTAGAATATTCATTACAACTCCCCATTTCCTTTTCAATTAGATTGATTTTACTTTCCAATTCCTGAATTCTCTCTTCAATAACAACAGCTTTCTTTTCATTAGTTTTTTCCTTGTTCTTTATTTTTTTATTATATATTTTCCTATCTTCAGTCTTTTTTACAGTTAACTTTTCATTTTTGGGCTCTATATTACTTTTTAACTTGTAGTATTCATAATTTCCTTCATAGGAAGTCAGTACCCCGTCTTTAAGTTCAACTATTCTACTACAGATTGTATTTATAAAATACCTATCATGAGAGACAAATAAAATGCTTCCTTTAAATTCTTTTAATGTATCTTCAAGAACCTCTCTAGATACAATATCTAAATGATTTGTTGGCTCATCTAAAATAAGAGTGTTAACTTTTCTAAACATGAGCTTTGAAAGCAACAGACGACTTCTCTCTCCACCTGAAAGATTTTTGACTTTTTTAAATACATTTTCACCGAAGAACAAAAACTTTGCAAGGTACTCCCTAGCTTTGCCTTCAGGTAGTTCTATATCTTCTCTAAAACATTCTAATATTGAGAATTCTTCATTGCTAAATACCACATTTTGAGGTAGGTATCCAATTTCTAGAGAAGTACCAATTTGTACTTTTCCACTATCTAATACATAGTCTTCATACTCCTCTTGAGGATTTAAAGCTTTTAACAATAATTTTAACAGCGTAGATTTTCCACAACCATTACTGCCTATTAAAGCCAGCTTTTCTCCATATCTAAAATGAAGATTAGCATCTTTTAGAATAACTTTGTTTTTAAAACTTTTAAATCCATCCTCTAACTTAATTATGTCTTTTCCTGAACGCTGACCTATATTAATATTTAAATTCATGCTGCGATTCTCAAGTTTAGGTCTATCTACCTTTTCTATCTTTTCTAATCTCTTTCTAATGTTTTCAGCTCTTTTAAAGAACTTTTCATTATCTCCTTTCATTCCCCAATCTCTTAAATCTTTAATAGACTTTTCCATAGCATTAATTTTTTTCTGCTGAACATTATAGGCTTCAAGTTGAAGTTCAATATCTTTTTCTTTTTGTTCTAGATATTGAGAGTAACCTCCTAAATAGCTTTTACTTTTCATATTTTCAACTTCAATTATTTTAGTTACTACTCTATCTAAAAAATACCTGTCATGAGATACTATAAGAACAGCACCTTTATAGTTCTTTAGAAAATCTTCAAGCCATTCTATTGATTTTAAATCAAGGTGGTTAGAAGGCTCATCCAGTAGTAGAATATCAGACTTTTGAAGCAGTACCTTAGCAAGGAGTACAGTGGTTTTTTCACCTCCACTTAACGTGCTGAAGTTTCTTTGTTTAAAGTCTTCAGTTATATTAAGTCCAATACAAATCTTGCTTAACCTTTCATCTGTTTCATAGCCTCCTATCTGTTCATAGCTTTGTTGAAGGTCATTATAATTTTTAAGGGTTTTATCCAATTCATTTTCTTTGAGATTTGCCATTATATCTTCTAGCTTTTTCATGTTTTTTAGAATTTCATTTTCAGTATTGAAGGCTAGGTTTAACACATCAATAACCTTAAAATCTTCATTATAGCTTGGCAGCTGGTCTACATATCCTAGTTTAGAATCTTTTTTTATAATAATATTGCCGCTGTACTCTGCTTCAAGCCCCATAATAAGCTTTAATATGGTACTTTTCCCGCAACCATTTTTGCCAACTATACCAACCTTTTCCCCCTCATGAACTTCAAAGTTCATATTATCAATAATTTGAGTTCCTCCGTAGTATTTTTTAATATTATTTAGAGCTAATGCTATCATAATTTTCATCCTCCTTAATTGTTTAATTTATATTTTTAAGCTTAAATATTATAAGAATATTTAATGCTATTTTTCATTGTTATAACTCCTATTAAAATATTTTTACAAAAAACAAATAAGCCACATAAATCATCAACTTTGATTTACTGGCTTATAGGAGTGTACATCCAAAAACTTTAATTTTATTACCATATTGGCTGGCAAAAAACTAAAGTTTATTTTATTAATAAGAAAAGCTCTATAGTATAAAACCATAGAGCTATAATCCGTGCTAAAATATAAGAGATCCTAGCATTTAATTAAGCATGATTTTATACATACAGTTTTTCTAAAAAAGGACGCACTTCTCCCGTAAAAAAACATATTTCCATTTTTTACAGATGAACTACTGTATATCATGCATTTCATACTAGACCCTCCTTAAGTAAATTTAAATTCATATATTATTATAACTAATTTAGTAACATATTACCACTATTTTTTTGAACTTCTTTCTCTTACTTAGATTTTTTATCAATACTGAAAAGGTATAAACAGGATTCTTGGCTTCAGGTGGAGTTTTAAACTCCATCTGAAGCTTAGAAGCCGTTATCCAGGGTCGTAGCGCCACTTATCCCCAACTTTAAGAAAAGCAGAGAACTCAAATCTTTGATTTGGTGTGAATCGCTTTCACAGAGTGCGTTGGGGTGTTAGTGGCGATAGACATCGGATAAAGCCTCTGTAACACCTTAAATGGCGCTAGCAGACACTCTCCTACAATATAAGCTTAATTTATTGAAATATAAACATGTATTTCCTGATTATTCATATCATCTGAAATATTTTGATACTCTTCAAAATCGCTAGTATATTTTCTATCCAAATTCATTTTCCAAAGCTTCGACCAAAATTCACCTACTGCATTTTTGACATGTCCATTAATAATAAACTTTGCATATTTCCCAGCCTCGATTACCTTTTTTTCAAGAGACGCTACAATCTCCTCAGCTTCATCTACTTCGCAACAAGCATAGAATTTATAAGGCTTAGTAAAATCTCCTTCATAATCAGTGTATAAACCTATTGTTTTATAATTTGTCTTATTCTTAATTTTTGAATAAACACCGCTGCCTAAAAAGTCTTGCCACAACAATCCAATATCTGTAACCGCTTGATTGTTACTATTTGTAGTTTTTTTCATTAATCCAACTACTACCTTTTTCTCCAAGCTTACTATTTCATAATTCATCACAATCACCTCATGCTTTTCTTTAATTATACATAAGGCTATATGACATCAGTATGTCATATTTGCTATCTTATACAACTAAAGTAGAAAAAATCATCATCTTCTATAACACTTTCTCCAAAGTCGTATTTTTTCACAAGCTTATCCAAAATATCATCATTTGGAATTGCTTCTCTTCCTAAATTAAATCCTATTTTTTTATGATGCTCTTTTAGTCCTTCTCGAGTTCGTGTATGAACTATTGCAAAAGTTCCTCCATTTTTTAAATGCTTATTTGCATTAGAAAATACTATATCTAAATTTGCAAAATGAGGAATACTATTAAATATTATAATATAATCAAACTTTTCTTCTAGTTCCACCTCTTTGTCAAAATCAGCACATATAGTTTTTGCTTTAGGGTATAAAGTTTTTAGTTCCTCTAGCATTTTTTCCGATATATCTAAAGCAACATAATTGCTTAGTTGTTTGTATTTCAAAGCTGTATACAATACACCTACTCCTGATGCCACGTCCAGTACTGAGTCTCCTTTTGATATTCCTAATGCATTTACAGTCTTGTTTATAATATTATCCTTTTCATTAGATATTTCTTTCCATCTCTCATAAGTGTTATTAAAATATTCCTTTTGATTTCTAATATCCATGCGATATTCTCTCCTTGTTTTTACAAAAATATATAGAATTGCAACCCTATTTTAAATGCTGCTTATTAAATATATTATACGGCGCCTATGCCTATATTCCCAGGTTTTTTAAATGATTCTTTCTTTGTTATAATGGTATAGGAATTTATAACTACTCAAGGAGTGATACTATGAAACGTGGAAATATAGGTTTATTATGTGCAGGACATTTGGTAACAGACATAAACCAAGGTGCACTTCCTGCTATGCTTCCATTCTTGATAAGTGGACGACATCTTAGTTATGCAGCTGCTGCTAGCTTGATATTTGCAGCAAATTTCAGTTCATCAATTGTACAACCATTGTTTGGTTATTTTGCAGATAAAATTTCAACTCCCTGGATAATGCCTCTTGGAATGCTTTTAGCAGGCCTAGGACTGGCTGCTGCTGGCTATGCCTCAAATTATTGGCTTATTTTCACTGCAGTTGCTATTAGCGGTATAGGTATAGCCGCATTTCATCCCAGAGGTGCTCAATTAGCTAACAACGTATCTGGAGAAAAAAAGGCAACTGGTGTTAGCATATTTACAGCAGGTGGAAACGTGGGCTTTGCATTAGGTCCAATACTTACTACACCTCTTTTATTAATCTTTGGTTTAAAAGGAAGCATATTTTTAATTGTTCCAGTGCTAATTGTAAGTATTATTTTCATGATTCGGATTCCATATTTATTACAGAAGGAAAAAGAAGAATCTTCTAAAATGACAAGAAGAACTGTAACCTCTGAGGAAGTTAAAGATGAATGGAATTCTTTTTTAAAGCTTTTAGGACCAATCACCTGTCGTTCTATAACCTTCTTTGGTCTAAATACTTTTCTCCCATTATATTTTATACATGTTTTGAATCAAACTAAAACAACGGGAAGTACAGCATTAACTATTTTACTTGTTATGGGCGCTATAGGTACTCTCATAGCTGGACGCTTGGCAGATCACTATGGTCAAAGAAATGTTGTAAAGGTAGGCTTTGGTATTTTGATACCACTATTAATTATATTCGTTAACGTTCATACTGTTTTGACATCTATGATACTTTTGATACCAATAGGTTTAACACTTTTTGCACCTTTTAGCCCTATGGTAGTATTAGGGCAAAAGTACTTACCTAATCATATGGGGCTGGCTTCTGGAGTTACCTTAGGTCTAGCTGTAAGTATAGGAGGGGTAGCAGCTCCGTTTCTAGGCTGGATTTCAGATAATTATGGAATTAGACAGGCATTGACATGTTTAACAATTTTACCTGTAATAGCAACTACAATTGCCTTTATTTTACCAAAGCCAAGGGTAGATTTACTAAAAATAAAACAAGTTCAAGTTAAAGCATAATAACAATTATGTTCTATTAAATAGAGTATTCCTATAAACAGAATACTCTATTTCTTTTCATATTTTGCATCAAAATGATTATCAGTAATAGCCTCAAAGTGCCCATTATAATTACTTATAACACTTTTTATTAGTATCCAATATGGACATTTTATATCCTAAATTCACTATAAAATTGTATAACAGATTTGTTTTGGAAACTGACATTCTTTTAAAAATAGACTTTATAGAATAGAATTCTTTCCTAAACCACATATAACCATCATATAATTCTCCCGCAGTCATAGTTTTAGGTTTAAATGCTACTCGTGTTTTACCATTATAGTATGTCCATTTATTACTTATTAGTCTTCCCTCATTTTTCATTTGTTCATATATAGGAGTTCTTGGTAAGGGAGTTAATATACTTACTGTAGCGCCATCTATTCCTAGCTCATTACAGGCATTAAGTGTCTTTTCAAATATATCTTTTTTATCTGTATCTAAGCCGAATATTATCCCTGCTTGTATTGATATTCCATTTTTATGTAATAGATTTATTATGCTCTTGTATTTACTCACATTATTTATTCCCTTATTAACACTTGCAAGTCCATCTTGCGAAAAGGACTCCAATCCAACAAAGAAATATATGCATCCTGATTTTTTTGCAATTCTTAAAAGCTCCTCATCTTGACATCGTTCCAATGTAACTTGTGCAGCCCATTTCTTTTTCAATTTTGCAAGTTCAATCATTAGTTTTTTAGCATACTCTATATCACCAAAGAAGTTATCATCCCAAAATACAAAGTATTTACTTTTAATGCTTTTTATATCTTCTATCACTTCATTTATAGGACGAGTTCTAAAGGAGTCACAATATATTTGTTTTAAATTACAATAGCTGCATTTATAAGGGCAACCTCTAGTAGCAAAAACTGCTCCTTTTGTAAAATATCTACCTTTAACAAGGTCCCTTCTCGGTATAGGAATCCCTTTCAAAGAAGGTGCGTCTTCACAGATATACTGCTTCTTTGCACAATTGTTATAAAAATCATTAAGAAACTGAGGCCAAGTTTCTTCAGCTTCTCCAACTATAATATAATCACAATGCTCTATGGCCTCATTTGGTAACAAAGTTACATGTGGTCCTCCCATAACTACTTTTACACCTTGTTCTTTAAATTTTTGAGAAATATTATAACAATGTATTGCATTTGGTGTATTTACAGTTATAACAACTAAATCATAATTGCTATCATATTCTATATCCTGATTGTACTCATCAATTAAAGTAATGTTATATTTTGATTCATCAATAAACGCTGCTAAATATGGCATAGTAATTTGAATAAAATTATTATATTGTTTTTTTCTAAAGTTATTGATTTCTTTGTTTTCTGGTGTAATCATTAAAATGTTTTTCTTCATCATGTAGCTCCTATTAAATCTTATTTAATCATAGATTAAGGTCCAAAAATTAGAGTCCCCAAATACCAGTATAAAAAGGGCAGTATAAATAATATAACGTTACTAATTACGCCCCACTTGCCAAATGTATTACGTGATATTTTTAATGATATTACTCCCATAATAAAACCTATTGGAGTTATAAAGGGTGTTATAAGTAAAGGCATACCTTCTAGCTTTTGGTATGGTGTTATTTTAAAGAACCAGTTCAATATAAGTACAATTATAATTAAAGATATTCCTAAAGAAATACCACCAATTACATTTGCAACAACACCTCTGAGTGAATTCTCATTTTCCATTTATGATACCTCCCTATATCGTCATAGCTTTTAACAATTTTAAGTATACTTTAAGCTGGTTCATATTTGTCTACTATGTACCAGTTATCACCATCTTTTTTATCGTAATTCACCTTCCCTTTAATATACTTTGGTCTTTCTTAAAATTCATTTGTTAAATCCATTTTTTACCCATAATGTATATTTTAACATTACTTAACCTAAAAACAAAGCACCTCTATTCATATTAGACAGAGGTGCTTTCCCTATGCTTTATCATATTAAGTTTGTTTCTATAATTTGCTTTATAGAAAAATCATGTACCTGTAAATAATGTCTTACAACTTCTTCAAGTGCCAGCAATGGAACTGGTCCAACAAGTTCTGCACTTGATATCAAAATACCATATCGTGCTGCTTCACATCGAATTGCTTCCATAACTCTTGGAATAGGTGTTTTGCTATAGTTAATGAAATTCATTGAAACCTGAACCATATCTTTTTCTGTAATGTGCAGTCCAATGGCTCTAACAAATCTAAAACCCCCACTTATATTTCTAACTGCCTTTGCAATTTGATTAGCAATTTCAAGTTCATTAGTTCTTAAATTTACATTGAAGGCTATCAGCGGAAACCTAACTCCTGTAACTAAAGCTCCACTCTTAGGTACAAATTCTTTTGGCCCTTCGTCAGGTATCCACTCTGCTTTTTTCATTTTTTCTGCCAAGCCTTCATACTCACCTTTTCTTATATCAACTAAGCTTTTTCTATTCGGCTCAACTGCCGCATCCTCATAAAAATAAACCGGCACTCCCTTGCTCCCTATATACTTTCCAAATTCTCTTGCTATTTCAACAGCCTCTGGAATTTCTATACCTTCTACAGGAACAAAAGGCACAACATCTACAGCACCCATTCTTGGATGACTTCCTTTGTGCTTTGTCATATCAATCAATTCAATGGCTTTATCTGCTAATCTTTTTGTGGCTTCTAAAACCGCTTCCGGTTCTCCTATATAGGTAAAAACTGATCGATTATGATCTCTATCTGAATTAAAATCAATCATTTTAACATCATTATTTATTAAGAGGGCAGACTTAACTTTTTCAATTACTTCATCATTTCTACCTTCGCTGATATTGACTTCACTCAACAATACTCTCATGTTAAATTTATCTCCTTTCACACATGCTAAACTTGTCTCAATTCAACTACTTCTTTCTTAAATTTGGTTATTATATTTTCATCCTTTATTAGAGGAAGATTTGCTTCAATGTTTAGAATACAACCTTCAATTCCAGTTTTACTTAGCCCCTCCGCTGTCATTAGATCTGAAACTGCATTGGGATTAGATTTTCCCTTTAGTATGAGACAAAATTCATATATTTTTTTACATTTAATTGCGTTCTCCATAGGAACTGTAGCAGCTTCAATCCCTGCTTTTTCTATAGCCTTACTTCTTCTTTTCTTATCGCTTTCTGTATCTTTAGGAATTATATAAGCTGCCTTAATCAACTTGTATGCTTCTGCATCTAACTTAGCTCCAAGTTCTAGCTCTTTTGCAATTTTGTCTGCTTCTTCTATTATTGCGTCATACTCATCATCTGATAGACCATATTGTTTATTTAACGATAGTCTCGCCACCATAGCTACTAGTCCTGCTGCCATAGCACCGGCCATGGCTGACGCTGAACCACCGCCAGTTGTAAAGTCCTTAGAATCAATTATTTGATTAAGAGTCTGAAAATTACACATATTATTTATTCCTACCTTTATCAATAACAATCTTACCTCTTTTTATAACCTTCTCAACGAGGTTGCCACCAATATGATATGCTACATCTTCATACTGAGAAGTATCCCATATCTGAATATCAGCAAGCTTACCTACCTCCAAAGATCCTCTATCTTTATTAAGTCCAAGAGCAAAGGCTCCTCCCAAAGTTGCCGCCGCTATTGCTTCCTGTACACTCATTTTATGCTGACGGCATGCTAAAGCTATAATAAATTGCATAGATTCTATATAACATCCTGGGCAGCAATTGGTTGCTAACGCTATTGTTAAATTCTCTTCTATCATAGGCCGTGCTTCAAAGGGTTTAGGATGGTTTACGGCAAAATCTATTCCAGGAAGCAAAACCCCTGGTACACCTTTTTCCGCCAACTTTTTTACTACATTTCTTGGAGTGTAGTTTAAATGATCAGCTGATACCATTTTCATCTCTGCTGCCAAATCTGATCCTCCAATATATGAATAAGCATCGGTATGAATTTTAGGTTCTAACCCATAATCCTTAGCAGCTTTAAGAATTGTTTTGCACTCTTTTGCTGCATAATGGCCATCATCACACCAAACATCACAAAATTGTGCAAGTTTCTCCTCTGCAACATACGGAATCATATCCTTAAGTAATATCTCAATGTACTTTGTCTTTGAAATATCCTCCGGCCACCCATGTGCTCCTAAAAACGTTGAGATTACATCTATTTTCATGCTTTTATTTAATTTTTTATTTATTTCTAATATTTTAATCTCTGAAATGGTAGATAACCCATATCCACTTTTGCTTTCAACGGTGGTTATACCTGATTGAAGCATACGATTAATTCTAGCTGCTGCTGCACTATATAATGCCTCCTCAGAGGATTTTCTTGTCATTTCAACAGTTGCCATGATTCCAGTTTTTATGCCTAATGCTTTAAGAATTTCAAGATCATCCGTTAACATCCTTGCAGAATATTCCTTAGATCTTGACCCTCCAAATATAAGATGTGTATGAGAATCTACAAAGCCTGGAAGAACTACTTTTCCTTTACCATCTATAATGTCAGCCTCACTAGAATCAACAGCATCCATAACCTCTTCTTTATTTCCTACCGAAACAATGCTTTCTCCTGAAACTGCAACATAACCATTTTCCATAAGTCCAATTAAATCCTCAGAATTTTTTCTACAAGTTAAAAGCTGAGTACAATCTTTTATTAACAAATCAATCTTAATTTTACTTTTTTTATCCTCCAACATTCTTTCCTCCCAGCACAATATATAGGCAAACAACTTCGATATTTGGCTTAACCACAGATATTCATATTTGGATCTCTATATTTTAAAAAATTATTCTACTTTGCCAATCACTTTTTCAACTTCCTTTAGCAATTCTTCTGATTTAATAATTTCCTGACTATCATCAATCTCCAAATAAAGTATTCTATCATTTTCTAAAAAATCAACTTTTTTTCTCACGACTGCATATGCTGCCGCAGTGCCCTTTCCAAGCTTATCTTTGCCCTTAAAGTCAGCGCCTTGAGCTGCACATACGAGCTCTGTGGCAAGAACTCTCTGAGTATGTTTAATTATTTGACTTGCCTTTCTAGCACCAATGGTTCCAAAGCTTACGTGATCTTCTTGATTAGCACAGGTAGGTATAGAATCAACAGAAGCTGGATGGGCAAGTATTTTATTTTCTGATACAAGAGATGCCGCCGCATACTGTGCTACCATATAACCATCATTTATCCCTGCAACTGGTGTTAAAAATGCAGGTAAATCATTTAATGCTGGATTTAGCAACCTCTCAATTCTTCTTTCAGAAACATCCGCAAGCTCTGCTACTGCAATTCCCAAAGCATCCATAGCTATTGCAACAGGCTGTCCATGAAAATTCCCGCCAGAAATAACTTCTTTCTCTTCTGAGAAAATTAATGGATTGTCCGTTGCGGAATTTATCTCTATTTCCACAACTGCTTTTACATACTCCATTGCTGGACGACTTGCGCCATGTATTTGTGGTATACATCTCAAAGCATAGGCATCTTGAACTCTTTTTTCTCCCTGCCTTGTTGTAAGCTTACTCTTCTGTAAAAGGTTTCGTAGATTTTGCGCTGAAAGAATCTGTCCTTTATGAGGTCTAACTTTATGAATTTTTTCATCAAAAGCATCGACAATACCTTCTAAAGCTTCAATAGATAGTGCTGCCACGACATCTGCACTTTTCAATAAAACATAAGCATCATGGACAGCTAAGGCGGCAACTGCAGTCATAGCACAGGTTCCATTGATAAGTGCTAAACCTTCTTTTGCTACTAAACTAACTATAGGAATTTTAGCCATATCCATAGCATCTTTTCCACTCATGATTGTGCCATTATATTCTGCATTACCTTCACCTAGCATAACAAGTACCATGTGAGCAAGCGGACATAAATCCCCGCTTGCTCCTACTGAACCCTGTTCTCTGATTAATGGATGTACTCTGCTGTTTAACATATTTATTAATGTTTCAACGGTTTCAAGTCTTATTCCTGAATGCCCTTTAGCAAGGGCATTGATTCTAAGAAGCATGATTGCTCTAGTTACTTCTATAGAGAAATTATTCCCTGCACCAACTGCATCGGAATAAATCAAATTTTTCTGTAATTGCTCAAGTTCTTTAGGTGATATAGCTACCTCACTAAATTTACCAAAACCAGTATTGATTCCGTATATTACTTGGCCTTTGTCTATTAGCTTTTCAACAGTCTTCCTCGATGTAATAATACTTTCCTTAGCTTGTTCTGAAAGTTTTATCTTTACATCTTCTCTTGCAACTTTAACCACCTCTTCAATAGTAAGGCTATTTCCATCTATTATCATAAAATTATTCATTACACTCCTCCCCCTTCATGCTGCTATATATTTTAAGTTTTTTAGCGTGATGCTTTTCCTTCTGGGCCAAAAGTAGCTGTTGGTGTCCACCATAGTGGGATCTTTATGCTATCCTCTGTAAGCTTTCCTTCACCATTAGCTACAACCTTTGCTGTTTCATAGCCTGCTTGTGCATGTCTTACTACACCTATTCCAGAGTCAACAGTTAAGCATACATCTAGTCTAAAATCTGCTTCTTCAGTTCCATCTGCAATCATAGTTACCCCAGTATGAACAGCTTCACCCATTGAGTAGTTTGCCTGTATAGCAATCAAATCACACATACCTGCGCAATTTAACAATCCATTTAAATATGGCCAGTCAGATATTAAATCTCCACCATCCTTCATATTTTCCGATTCAAAGGTTGGATTTACAATTGAGCCAGAGTCAAGATTATCCCTTGAAAATGCTACTGGTCCCTTTAGTTCACCCTTTTTAATTAACTCATTAACTGCTAAACCAAATTTTCTCCTTTGCCCAAATCCCATATAACATATTCTTGCTGGTAATCCCTCTATTGGTAGGCTTTTACGAGCAAGATTTATCCATCTTTCTACTAATGGATCGCCTTTGCATATTTCAAGTGCTAAATCATCTGTTCTCTTTAAGTCTTCTGAATCTCCTGATATACAGGTCCATCTAAAAGGCCCTCTACCTTCACAGAATAATGGTCTTATATATGCAGATACAAAGCCTGGTATCTGTAATGCTTCTTCTCTAGGCATTCCAGCATCCATACACTCTTTTCTTATACTTGTTCCATACTCAAATACTTCTACACCCTTCTTAGAAAATGCAATCATTGCTCTTAATTGACGTTTCATAGTATCTCTTGCATCCTGTAAATATGCATTTCTGTCTTTAACTCTATATTCATCTGCCTGTTCTCCAGCATACCCTGATGGTATGTAGGAGATCGGATCATGACATGGGCACATTTCACTTATAATATCTGGCATAAACCCTTTCTCGTAGGCTTCCCAGTATATGTCCGCTGCGTTGCCTACTACTGCAACTGCCAATGGCTCTTTCTTAGCTGCAGCTTCCTCTGCCATTTTTCTAGCTTCATCAAAGGTATAAACAATCTTATCCATATAGCCTTTTGCTATACGTCTTCTTATTACTCTTTCATCTGCATCTACTACAATAGCAACTCCACCGTGCATTTTCATTGCCCAGCTCTGATTGCCACCCATTCCCCCTGCTCCTGCTGTAAGATAAATTCTGCCTACTAGGCTATTGTTAAACCTCTTTATGGCAATAGCTGACAGAGTTTCAAAAGTTCCCTGTATAACCCCCTGTGTTCCTATATATTCCCAAGGAGCTGCTGTATACTGTGCAAACATGGTAAGATTCTTATCCTGTAAGTCATAAAAAGTTGGCCAGTCTGCTTTCATAATATTTGTTGTTGCCATGACAACTCTAGGGGCTAGCTTATGAGTCTTAAAAATTGCTACAGGCATACCAGATTGAATCACTAGTGTTTCATTATCTTCTAATTCCTTAAGAGACTTAACAATAGCATGATAGGATTCCCAGTTACGTGCACACTTTCCATTGCCACCATATATAACAAGCAATTCTGGAATCTCTGCATTTTCCATATTGTTCTCAAGCATTCTAAGAACTGTTTCCTGCTTCCATCCCTTACAGCGAAGTTCTGATCCTCTTTGAGCTTTTACTGAATAAAGTATTTCTGGTTTCATTAATAAATCCCCCTTTAATTCCTTATACATCGTAATATAAGCAACCTTCATGCCAGAAAATATTTTGCGCAAAAAAATAAAGCCTATTGACTCAAAGGCTTTATAATCTTAGTTTTTTCTAAATATACAAAAAGTTCATTGGATATCTTTGTTTCATTTTATTGCATAAAATTTATGCAATAAACCACTTTAAGCTAGCAAATTCAATGTACTAATTTTTATATTATTATCTAAATTTTATGCACATTTTAATAATTATATTTTACTATTCTTTTGGCTTTTCTATTTTTAGTTTTTTCATTCTATACTCAAGGCTTTGTCTTATTATTCCTAAATCCTTTGTTGCTCTGCTTATATTCCAATTGCTTTTCTTCAAGCTTTCCAATATTAATTCTTTTTCAATGCTCCTTAGTATATCTGGTAATCCATGTTTACTTTTTTGAATTTTATCTATAGATATTGAACCAATCATATCCTCTCGAATATAATGAGGAATATCTAATATTTTTAATTCAGTTTGATTATCTGTCGCTCTAATCATTATATTCTCTATGGCATGTTCCAGTTCTCTTACATTACCAGGCCATTTATAATCCAGCATTACTTCTTTAAGTTCTTCTGACATTGATTTAATATTTTTATTAAGCATTTTATTGTATTTGTTGATAAAAAATTTTATTGTAGCTACTATATCCTCTTTTCTTTCTTTAAGAGGAGGAATATACAAACTAACACCTGCAAGCCTATAGTAAAGATCTTGTCTCAATTTGCCCTCTTTAATTGCTTTTTGAGGATCTTCATTTACAGCACTAATGATTCTACAGGAAATTGGTATGGAATTTATACCACCTACCCTTCTAACCTTTTTTTCCTGCAATACTCTTAATAGTTTTGATTGCATTAAAATGGGCATAGAGTTAATTTCATCTAAAAATAATGTTCCCTGCCTAGCTTCTTCAAACAGACCTGCCTGATCTACAGCTCCTGTATATGCACCTTTTACAGTACCAAACAATATACTTTCCAATAAATTTTCTGGTATAGCAGAACAATTAATATCAACAAAGGCCTCTTTATTACTTTTGCTAAAATTATGTATGCTTTGAGCAAATACTTCTTTTCCGGTACCGGTTTCCCCTACAATTAATATAGGACTATTAACCAAAGCCATAGCCTGGCTTTCCTTTATCAAATTAACCATAATGCTACTATCACCAATGATATCTGTAAATACATATTGTGTACCATTCTGTTGATAATTTTTTTCATTGTATTTAGATTTACTGTATAATTTACGTTTTAACTCAAGTGTTTCGTGAAGCAATGCCTGTAAACTACTTTCATTTTTGCAAACAGAATATACAGCTATGGTTTCCCCATCTTTGACAATAGGATATGTGCTATAAGAAACATATTTTGCTATACCGCCCTTATATGAATGCGCCTGATATTTATCTATTATTGGAGTATTAGTCTTAAATACCTTCTGATGTTCCGAGAGCTCCGGCTTGGATTGATAACCTTCCCAAAGAAAT
Source organism: Clostridium sp. OS1-26 (assembly GCF_030915445.1). GTDB lineage: Bacteria > Bacillota > Clostridia > Clostridiales > Clostridiaceae > Clostridium_AM. The sequence goes on along the minus strand of NZ_CP133264.1, from coordinate 2,637,767 downwards.
TTACCAACTACCTCCTTTGAATTCAATTCTTCTAATTTTTCCTGTGATTTATTATATAGAACAATACGACCTTCATAATTGCTTATAATGATTCCGTCATTAATACTATCTATTATTTTCTCTAGGCAATATATTTTCGTATCCTTATTATTAAAGTCAGTTATTTCATCTATAATAACCAGTGTATATTCTTCTTCATTTTCCTTGATATTTCTGCATTGCATTTTATACTTTTTTCCTGACAAATTATTAATTATAATATTTTTTACTTGATTTAAATCTACTGAAAATACATCACTAAACTTTTTCCCTAAAATTTCTTTTTCATAAGAAATTTCTTTATATAAATCATCACTCCATATAATCTTTCCTTCTTTGTCCAATATGATTATTCCATTAACATATTCCGAAATAATATCCCCAATAGTTTTTATGTCCATGTTACTTTTCCCCCAATAAAAATATTAAACAAACTAAGAGTGCAAATTAGTTTATCTATATTCTAAATCTGAATTTCACTTCCTGTTCTAATATATTCAATTTTATCTCCTAAACCCTGTTTTAATTTGTTATATGCTTTCTCTCCTGTACAGTGTCCGGTATATACTTTTTCTATCTTTTCATTGATAATTTTATTAATTATTAAATCAATCTCATCCTGCGATGTACTAAAGATATCCATCGCTGGTATTTTAGCTAAATGAAACCCTCCTATAAGTGCTTTAATATTTGTCCCTAAAAATAACCTATTAACAGCTTCTATCATATTCACAGCTCCATTATGAGAACATCCGCTAAACACACATATTTCCTCATTTTCTTTTATAACCATAATTAATTCATGTTCAAATTTATCATTAACTATTTTATTTCCTTCTTTTACAAACAGATATTTGTTACCTTCAGGAATCTTATGCTTTCTCTGTATATCTGTGATGATAAAAACATCCTCCATTATTTCAGTAAAGTTATCAACATATTCTATCCTACTGAAGTACTTTTCAAATACTTCTTTATTTATTCCGATACTTTTCTTAAAAAGTATATTTCCTGAGTAATAGTCTCCAAAAACTTTCCTTTTCATATATACCTTTGCTCTGTCGTTTATTTTTAGAAAAGATAGGAGCCCTCCTCCGTGGTCAGCATGTCCATGTGAAAGAACCACAGCGTCTATATCTTCTAAGTTAATTCCTAGCTTCTGTGCATTGTCTATAAAATTATCAGTTTTACCAGTGTCAAATAGTATATGTTTATTACCTTTTTCTATATATAAAGACAGCCCATGTTCATTAATCAGATTTTCTAATTCACCTTTAGTATTTTCTATAAGTACAGTTATTTTCATACACTTCACCCTCATATTAATATATTTAACTTAATCATATTACAAGATTTAACAAAATTCAAATAACTTATATTTACTTACATATACTTATGAACTATTGACAAATTACTTATAAATCATTACAATTTACTTATACAGTATTATAATTTCAGAGGTGATTTACGTGTATCAAGAAGAGAGAATGCAGCTAATACTAGATTATTTAAGTAAAAATAAAAGAATAAGTGTAGAAGAAATATGCAAGTTATATGATGTTTCAAGAGATACTGCTCGTAGAGATTTAGTTAACTTAGAAAAGCAAGGTGCTATTATTAGAACTCACGGTGGGGCAATACTTCCAGTACTAAATGAAGAGATAAAAAGCTATTCCGAAAGACTTCTATTTGATGTGGAAGAAAAGCATAAAATTGCCAAGCTGAGCGCTTCTCTCATTAAAGAAAGAGATACTGTAATTTTAGATACTTCAACAACAGTTCAAGCTTGTGCTGAGCTATTAGAAGATAAGGAATGTAATATAATTACGAGCTCAATAAATGTAGCAGATATACTCTCCAAAAAATCTAAGGTTAACACCTTTTTACTCGGAGGAAAGTTAAACAATGAACATAGATACTTATATGGAAATGCTACTTTAAACATGTTGTCATATTTTTTTGCTGATAAAGCCTTTTTAGGCGCACTGGCTATATCCTCTAATGGAATTGCCGTTGGCGACGATGAGGATGCTGCAGTTATGCGAAAAATGGTAGAGCAGTCTAAAGAGTCTATAGTTTTAGCAGATCATAAAAAGTTTAACAAAACTGCAAGTTTTAAAGTGTGCGATCTTTCGCAAATAGATTTAATAATTACTGATCAATATCCTGATGAAGAATTTATGAAAATTTTAGATAAAAATAATGTAAATTTAATTGTAGTTGAGTAATGTGAGGTGTGTGTAATGAAACTTATTGCAACAGATTTAGATGGAACTCTTTTAAACTCAAATCATGAAGTAAGTAAAGAAAATATAGAGGCTTTAAAATTAGCTCAGCAAAAAGGAATAGAAATAGCAATTGCAACAGGTAGAACCTACTCTGATGCAATTCACATATGTAAAAAGGCAAACATTAATGCCCATATAATTTCAAATAATGGTGCTTTAGTATTTTCTAAGGAAGGAAAAAAATTAAAATCTTCTACTATAGATAAGGAATCCCTTGAATATGTACTAAATTGGCTTTATAAAAAAGAATATTTTTTTGAAATATGCACAGATAGGAATTTATTTTTGAGATATGACACTAAAACAATACTTGAAAAAGACTTTAAAATAGCAAAAACAAATGATCCTTCTCTTCCTATGAATATCATCAATGATATGACAAGCTTAATATTCTCTCAAGAAGGTATTAAACTTATAAATTGCAAAGATGATATTTTAAATTCAGACTTAGATTTTTGCAGCATAACTGCTGTTTCTTTTGATAAGAACAGGCTTCAGTATGGAAGAGATCACTATAGCAAATATAAGAATTTATCTATGGTGGTCTCATCAGAATATAACTTTGAAATGATTAATAAAGATGCCTCTAAAGGTAATTCTTTAGAATATCTAGCCAATTACTTAGGCATTCCATTAAAAGATATTGCGGCAATCGGTGACAATTATAATGATATATCTATGTTTAAGAAAGCCGGAATAAGCGTTGCAATGGGAAATGCCAAGGATGATATAAAAACTATATGCAGTCATATTTCAGTGTCAAATGATCTTAATGGAGTAGCTCATTTTATTCATAAATTTATGAATAAATTAAAAGCTGAATCCACTCCGGCGTAACCATTTGGGCGTAACGGTGGGATTATATAACTAATACACACAGGCCTATATAGTATTTCAAGGCAGAGCCTTAACTTACATGACCGAATATATTAACATTCTTTCGGCACGGTAAATACTTTTAATAGGTCTGTGTGTATTCCTTATTATCTATTGTTTTTTTCTATAATAACATATAAACTATTTATACATAAAACATATTGAAATCATAACAAAAGAAAGAATTGGGAGTATATATGTATATGAATCTGGAACTATTTAGAATAATAAATAATTTAGCCACCAAGCATTTAATCTTAGATAAAATAATGATTATTTTCTCTCAATATGTACCTATATTTTTTGCATTAATATTATGTGGTCTGTACATTCTTGGAGTAAAAATGAAAATTCCAAAACTTAAGTACATTGTCTCATCTACAATTCTTCTGTTAATATGTAACTTTATAATAAGTTACATAATTGGAGTTATTCATTATTTCCCTAGGCCTTTTGTTAATAATAATGTAAATTTATTAATACCACATAAGCCTACTTCTTCGTTTCCAAGTAGCCACTCAATTGGTGTAATGACTATAGCCTTAGGAATAAACAAAAGAATTAAGAGTTTGGGAATAATCTTAATTCTTCTATCTATTTTTGTTGGTTTTTCAAGAATATATGTTGGCCATCATTATCCTCTTGATGTTATTGGTGGATTTACAATTTCATTTATAAGCAATATTTTATACACAAATTTTATAGAATCAAAGCTTATAAAGAAATTATTAGAACTCAAAACAAAGGATGTTACTTGTTAGTATATTGATTACAAATAAAGAATGAGTATTAGGCAGTTTGAAGAAAACTGCCTAATACCCACCTCTATCTTACACCTTCTGATATTTTTTGAATTATCCCTAATGAAAAGAAAATGCTTAATATTGAACTTCCTCCATAGCTTACCAAAGGAAGAGTAATTCCTGTAAGAGGAATAGCGTTTATGACACCGCCTATTATAACTAATATCTGTGATGCTATCATTGCACTATATCCTACTACCAATAGTCTTAAAAATTTATCTTCCTCATACACAGCAACCCTCATGCATCGATAAAATAATAAGAAGTTAATTATTATTATTGCAAACCCCGTTAATATTCCAAGCTCTTCACAGATTATAGAAAAAATAAAATCTGTATAATTAATTGGTACAAATTCAGGATGTCCAAGACCAAGGCCTACCCCTGTAAGTCCTCCAGAAGCGATAGAAATCATTGATTGGACAACCTGATAACTTATGGTATTCGCATAAGGCCAAGGATCTTTCCAAATCAGTACTCTTACTCTTACGTGCGCAAACAATTTGTAACTTATTACACATCCTATTGCAAAAAGTATAAAAGAAACTAGTATATATTTTAATTTTGAAGTTGCTATAAAAATCATAGTAATTGATATAAAAAATATAATAAGAGCAAATCCAAGGGATTTTTGAAGCAACATAAAACCTATGCATATCCCTACCACAATACATGGTCTTATCAAATCTTTAAAGCATTTATAATCTTTTAATTCAGCAGCTAAGTATATTACTAAAAATAGTTTTCCAAACTCTGAAGGCTGAAAACTATATCCGTGTATTACAATCCAGTTTTTTGAACCATTTATTTCTGTACCAAAGAATGTTGCCATAGCCATAAAAAATAATGTTATGACACAATAATGATATTTATACTTACTAAAATCTTTCAAGTCCGGTAAAAGAACAACTATTAAAATAAATTCTGTTACACCTACTGCAAACCAAATTATCTGCTTAATTGAGTATGACATATTTATTCTATATAATACAACCATTCCTAAAATTGATAATATACTAGAAAAAATAAATATATACTTATCTCCATCACAGAAGAACTTTCTAATAATGAAATAAGAATATCCTATTAGCACACATATAACTGCTGCCATTACCATAGCACCTTTATCAAAGGGCTGTTTGAGTATGGAAAGATTTAAAAAGCATACAAAACACAGAATATATGTATATCGCAGCATCTTCTTCTCATCTCTACTACTTTGGGAATTCAGAAATACTCACCACCTTACTTAATACCTGCTTTTAATACTTTAAATTTTTTAAATTATGAGTTTTGCGTATAAGTACTCCCCCTTAAATAAAGGGGGTTACTTATACACAATTATATCAAACCTAATACTCTTCTTTAGATAATCCCAGAGTTAATTATTATCATTTTTTCTGCCTCCTTATAATAATTCACCATAGCGTTTTATAAACATAGTTTTTAAGAATGTTGCAAGTAACATATAGCATAAGATTGTGCCTATTAGCCATGTGAAATAGATATTTGGCATTGCAGACATTCCAAGGGTTTTTCCAAAAACAGTGTACGGAAGTATTGTTCCTATTGCAATTGCAATTGTTGTAACTAGCAGCACTGGAAATGATGCCCTGCTTTGAATAAATGGAATTTTCGGTGTACGTATCATATGAATAACAAGTGTTTGAGACCATAAGCTTTCAACAAACCATCCTGCGTTAAATAAAGAAACAAATAAAGCGTTGTCAACACCTGGTGCTCCATAAGCGCCGCCACAAACAGCTGGACAAATTACAAAGAACATAAGAATATAGGTTGTTATATCAAAAACTGAACTTGTAGGTCCAATCCACATCATAAATTTTCCAATTGAAGAAGCATCCCATTTTCTAGGCTTCTTTAAATACTCTTCATCCATATTGTCCCATGGAATTGAGATACAAGATATATCATAAATTAAATTAAGAACTAAAATTTGAATTGGTAGCATTGGTAAAAACGGTAAAAATGCACTTGCTGCAACAACGGAAAACATATTACCAAAATTAGAACTTGCAGTCATTTTAATATATTTAATTATATTTCCAAAAGTTCTTCTTCCTTCAATTACTCCAGCTTCAAGCACCATAAGGTCTTTTTGAAGTAGAATTATATCTGCAGATTCTTTTGCAATATCAACAGCTGTGTCGACTGAAATTCCTACATCAGCTTCACGCATTGCTGCAGCATCATTAATACCATCCCCCATAAAACCAACAGTGTGTCCATTTTCACGAAGAATTCTAACTATTCTAGTTTTTTGCTGAGGGCTAAGCTTTGCAAAAACGCTTGTTTTCTCAACTTCTACTGACAATAAATCATCATCCATTTCATCAATATCAGAACCAAGCAGAAGATTATCAACCTTCATTCCAACTTGATTACAAATGCATCTTGTAACTGCGTCATTATCGCCTGTTAAAACTTTTACTGCAACGCCATATTCATTAAGTGCTCTAATAGCTGACATTGTAGTTTCTTTTGGTGGATCAAGGAAAGCAAGGTATCCCATAAGTACCATCTCTGCTTCATCTGCCACTGAGAAAACTCCTTCTACAGATGGATTAGTTTTCTGTGCAACTACTATTACACGCATACCTTTACTATTTAACTGTTCCACAGTAAATAAGATTTCATTTCTTATTTCATCTGTTAATGCCTCAACCTTACCGTTATATTCTGCATATGAAGATATTTTTAACATCTCCTCAACAGCACCTTTAGTAATAAGCTGAGTTTTATTTTGCTTATCTTTTATAACAACACTCATTCTTCTTCTATCAAAATCAAATGGAATTTCGTCTACCTTAACATATTTGCTTTCTAATTCATAGTAAGCTTCTTCTTTAGCATGTTCTAGTATTGCCACATCCATAAGATTTTTAAGTCCTGTTTGATAGAAACTATTTAAAAATGCATGACGAAGGACTCTTGCATCTTCATTACCATGAATATCAAGATGATACTCTAAAACAACCTTGTCTTGCGTAAGCGTACCTGTTTTATCAGTACAAAGAATGTCCATAGCTCCAAAATTTTGTATTGAGTTAAGACTTTTTACAACTGTCTTTTTCTTTGCCATCTGCACTGCACCTTTTGCAAGGTTAGTTGTTACAATCATAGGTAACATTTCTGGAGTTAATCCTACTGCAACAGACAATGCAAATAAGAAAGCTTCAAACCAATTACCTTTTGTAAATCCATTAGCAAAAAATACAACAGGCACCATACACATCATAAATCTAATTAATACCCAAGATACAGAATTCACACCCTTTTCAAAGCTTGTAACAACCTTTTTAACTGTAATTGTTTTTGCCATAGATCCAAAAAAGTATAATCTCCTGTTGCTAAAACAACACAGGTTGCTGAACCACTTATGACATTACTACCCATAAAAGCAAGATTTGAAAGTTCTAATGGATTTTTAGTATTTTGTTTTGCTTCTGTACCATACTTCTCCACTGGCTCACTTTCTCCAGTTAGTGCAGATTGACTAACAAATAAATCCTTTGAAGAAATTATTCTAACATCTGCAGGTATCATATCTCCAGCAGCTAAATATACTATATCACCTGGCACAATCTCTGAAAGTTCAATTTCCTTTTTACCCTCTCTCTCAACTGTAGCAGTTATTTTAACCATAGATTTTAACTTTTCAGCAGAATTATTTGAACGAGTTTCTTGTATAAAACGTAAAAATCCACTAATAGCTACCATAGTTGTGATGACTATTACTGTTGTAAAATCTCTATCACCTGGATCAGCCAAAATTACATCTGTAAATAAAGATATCATTGCAAGTACGAAAAGCACAACAGTAAAAGGATTTACAAAAGCATTAAAAAGTCTTCTAAAAACTGATTCAGGCTTTTCGTGAGAAATTATATTTTCACCATATTTCACAATCAACTCTGCTGCTTTCATCTCACTATGGCCATTTAAAGCCGTATTCATTTCTTCTAATAAATTTTCTAATTTCATTCCACTTACTTTAATAAGGTTCTCATTTATTAAAGCTTCATTAACAACATTTTGTTCTGTTTTCTTTTTCATACCTCTAACCTCCTAAGATTTTTAATTTCAGATAATTTGGGAATAAAAGGCATAAAACAGGACAAAAGTATTTAAATTAAACTAATTTAATAATTAAAACTATTTAGTATGAATTGGTGATAAGAATAAACATAGGAATATTCTTAAAACACTTATTAGCTTAATACTCTGCCCATCAGGTTCTATGCCCATACTACTTCCCGTGTCCATTACTACCACCTCATCTTTCTTAATAAAATAATTTATATTAAGCCAAAAGGCTTATTTAAAGCATAAAAAACTTATATGAAACTCTTCCTTCTCTGCACATTTAATGCTAATCTCATAAATACATTCCTCATCAATAACATTAGGTTCTAAATTATACATTTTTCTAGCTATAGGGCGTAAAACTATGTTAGATAGTAATATTGTCAATGCACCAGCTACTCCAAAAAGAATGTATCCTCCGCTTATAAGTACTCCAACAGCAGCAGTATTTAATCCTCTTACATTAAATCCCTCTCTCAATATAACTCCTCCACCTAAAAACCCTACACCTGTTATAATTTTTAAAATAAAATCCATATTTGTTATTTTTTACTTTTTTCTATTCTTCAAAAACATAATCTTTTTTAAGTGCATGATTAATAAAGGTTGTATTAATCTTAATTTAAAAACAACCTAAAAACACTCACATTTGATGACTAATAGTCCGGTAGTGGAATCAAAAAAGAATTGCATATTTGATTTGGAGTATATACAAGATAAGACACTCTGGTATAAAAACTGTAGTTTGAGAGAAATATTACACCTTAGACTAGATTACGAAAAGAATGAACGCAGCCTTAAGGCATAATTAGATTGTCTTAAATTACATATACTCTTTCCACTGCACATACTACTGCCAGCATCCATTCCCTTCACCTCCGAAAAATTTATTAAAAATAAAAAAAACCTCGTCAAAACTTGAACATGACGAAGGCATTACAAACAACACTTTCTCGTTTCAAGTTTTGGCTCTGCAAGGCAATGAAATTGCATTAGGTTAAGCCTTCTTTGTTCGGCAAAACCTGCTAACCAGTTCAGAATGTTTCCACCCTTTTACGGCAGCAATCCGTATCCTTGTAGTAACCTCACCTACCGAGGTTTTATTTAATTACAGTATTATATTATTCTCATCTTATAAAATTGTCAACACTTTATTTATATTTCTATCAAAAATATTTAAATCATTCTAAAATGCTATTAGAAAATCATATATAACTATCTATAGGATCATATACTTCTACATCATTATTGTTAGGATTAAAATCTTCTTCCTCATTCTCTATACGGTAGATAGAAATTATATTACTTATTGGATTTTATTATAAACTTTACCACCATTAGAATGTCAATATATTTTGTAATAAAATATCTAACTTAAAGAATTTACTATTATCTAATGTTTAATATTTGTCTTTATTAATTCCATAAATATTTCAGGAGGAACTATTCTTACATTATGATTTTGCTTTAGCTTACTTACAACCTCTTCAACATTACTAACACCCTTACTCCAAACATGAACATAAACAAAAGTATAGGCTTCAAGGTTGTTTACATTTACTTGACCTGAATTGACCCTATCATTAATTTTCTTCACTAACTCCTCTTCATTCTCAAGATTATTCCAAAGCAAATCTCTACAAGATACTATAGGCTTATTATTAGACCATAAAATTTCTCCTTGAAATTTATCATGTCTATGATAATCAAGATAAAATAATCCCTGGATATTTGATTTTTTAGTAAACTTATTCCAAAGATCAATATTATTAAAAGCTGAGTCATCTATAATTGCCACATATTTTTCATCTACTTTTTGCATATAATCATTTAATGTATTAATATATGTATTTAATTTATTTTTATCAAATTTACTTGGATACATGTATCCATTTCCAGAAGGTGATACAATAAAGTTATCATTATCCTTCTCATTATTTATACTCTTATAATATAAATTAAAAACAGTGGGAGCTAAATAATATAAAGATGGGCTCATAGACCAACCTAAATCAAGCTTATATCTATTAGGATAACCAAACCACTTATCAGAGCCATAGTTAGTGCCAAGGTTCCACTGTTGATTATCTCCATCAGACATTATGAAAGTCACATAATGAACATTTTTTTCTTTAGGAATTGATAATGGTGATTTCTTAAGTATAGGTGTGGAGGGAAAAGAACTTAATGTTGTTAAATTATAGGACAAATCTGCGGCAACTACGCTTACACCATATTTTGAGGCTGTGCTTACATTGATAAACTCATCTGGTCCCCAGCCTAAACAAATAGAGTTATCCTCCATAGACGAAAATATCTTATCTCGAAGAGTTGTTTTGTCAATACTGTCTTCATAAAATACTAATGACTTAGTCATTATGGCATAATCTCTTAATGGAGCAGCTTTGTCAGGAGAAAGTTGAATTACTGTTGAGTGGTTTAATCCCTTATTCCATAAATTATTATAGGCCCAGCTTTCATCTGTATTCCTACAATCCCCTTTAATTTTTGTTATACCATTTTTCCTCACTCTAGCTTCTATAGCTTCGTCAATAACTATAGCTTTATTTAAAGCTGCAAGAGAAGAGGCATTATTAATTGAAGGATTTCTTGGTGTTTTATTGCTATAAAGTACATATCCCTCTATATAATCCTTATATATATTTAATAATTGCCAGGGATCTGAGAGAATTTTATAAGAAACTTTATAATTACTTTTTAAATCTTCTAGCCATATTTTATAATCAGGCTGAGAGGATTTAAGTGTATATATTTGAGAAGAACAATGGCCATTAACTAGCCCTTGAAGGCTAGCTACCATTGTTCTTTCACTAGTGTTCATTGAGTCTTGCAAAACAATATATAAAAACGTAGGGGTCACTGGATTCTTTATATAGCTGGAGTTTCTATTTAATGTGTAACCAGCAGGGAAAACTACTGATCTGCTAACAGTGGCTTTCTTCCATTCACTCCACTTTATATTGAAAGAATCGCCATTTGTTTTGCAATAATCATAAAATTTTTTCAAAAAATCCATTCTTTCGTTATTATAAAAAGATTGGGTAGTACTTTCTTTAAAGTTTGCTAATGCTAATTGTCTTTTTATAATATCATCCGCACTAACTTCCTTATAATTTTTCATCATGTCATACATAATCATAAAAGTGCTAGTTCTTCCTATCCCTTGTTTGCAATGAAAATGTAACCAAGAATTTTTGGCTGAGTTTTTACGAATTCTACAAAGTAATCAACCATCGCATCAGAAGGTATTCCACCATCTCTAACGGTTATTCGGTTATAATCTAAAGATTTAGATCTAACAAGCTCATTTTCATCTTGAACTTTTGTTGGAACTATAATTTCTTCAGGATGATTATAAAAACTTATAGGTACATTCAATTTAATACTTTTTAGTCTATTGGATTCATCTAATAAAACCTTTTTTCTAGTTAAACCTGCATTAGCGTTGTTTTTTGAATCTGCCCAACTAACTGCAAGTCCGTTAATAAACCCGTGGGATTCTTGCCTTAAATCCACCACTGTTATAGGTAATGAGGTCCCTATAGCATTTATTAAAAGAGGAAGGTTGTGTTCAGAAAATTGTTGACTTCCAGAGATATTTAAATTGCCTAGACCATTAAGATTTAAGTTTTTATTATCTTTTATAATAGTTAAATCCGAAGCCTTACGAAAGTTTTTTGGAAGAATATTGTTGTAGGTTAAAGAATCCAAAACAAGATTTACATTACTTGGATCAGAAGCCTTAGCTTCAATATTTTTACTTACTACAGAAAATGAAAAAATAGTTATTAGTAGCGTTAATAAAATAGGTTCAAATATTTTCAATTTTTTGTACAATTATAACTCCTTCTTTCGTATAAGGTAAAATTAAATTTTAAGCATATTATAAGATAGTAACCCTATTTCTATACAGGCTTAAAATACTTTTTTAAATTCTTCACTTATAAATTGAACCTCTCAACGCATACTGTTTTGGTGCATATCTCAGGGTGTAAGTTAACTTTTAACCTAGAAATCCTATATTTATTAAAACTCTATTTAATTTCAATAGTGAACTTTGCATCTTCTCTGACTTCATACAACTTTTCATAGTCTCTAGCCTTTAGCTTATACTGCATATTTTTATTCATAGCAGGTAACTCCCCTATATATTTATGCGCTACCGGATCTATTTCTTTTGCCAAATTCTCATCTAAATTATATCTTTTGCCATAACTATCAACTATGCTTATTCCGTAAGGAGACAGCATATGAAGAAGCTTGCTGCATTCATAATGAATTAATGTTCTATCCTTTAAAAACTCAATTTGCGTTACCTTGTAATCTCCTAATTTGCCTTCCTGTAAAATAGTACAGTCGTTTAGATTTAAAGGAATTTCTTTAGAATCTAATTCGAAACTACTTGTAGTTTTATCCTTTAGCTTTTTGAAAGTTCCTTTGTATATACATAAGGTATAAAAGTTAATGTTTTACTGTCTTCATATACATTTCTAAACAAGACTTGCGAATAATAAGTATTAGTTTCCGCTGAACTAATGCCACTTCTAGATTTACTTTCAAGTTGTCTTTCTTTATCATCAAATACAATATATCCTCCATCACCTGCGTTATCGCTATTTTTTGCCTCAGTTCTTAAGACTGTATTTATTGGCGTTATTATAACCTCATTTACTTTTAAACCTTGTCTTACAGATGACCAATCTGCATTAGGTTTTATTGATTTTACATTGCTCTTTATTTTTTCAGTAGAAACCTTAAATTTAAAATCCCACTTTCCCTTCATATTTTGTGAAAGCTCTCCTATATTAAAGTCCATAATAAATTCCTCAGGAACTTTTACATTTCCTCCTACTATATGCTTAGTGACTTCTTTAGGCAAATAATCCATTGCCATGTCAACAGTTCGCACTCCAACATATGTTTTTTTGTCCTTAAATTCCCCAGTGCCTCCACCTCCAAAACCAACTGTTTTACCATTAATTTTTATATTCGGTCCTATAATAACAGGTGTTTCTTTAATTTCGTCTTCACTTTCAACAGTATAACCAATACTTAAATCTATACCATCATAAACTATGCTGTTAATAGTAATAGTTATTCCATTGTAACTTTTGCTCATGTTTAAATCAGCGCTATATCTTACATAATCTTTATCAATAATATTCTTTTCGCTTAAGTATTGAAATACGGAGCTTACTACTGGAAGGTTGCGTGCAAAAGCAGGAAAACCTACACTGACACCAACTCCACATGCCAATACAATTGCAGCAGCAATTCCAACCTTTTTTATAAATTTACCTTTTTTCTTATTTTTTTCAGGCAAATTGTTTAGAGTGTCTTTTATTTTGAAGTCCAGTTTTTCTGGTAATACAAGCTTTTCGTTATTTGCTTTTTCCTTTAAAATATCATCAAATAATAAATCTTTATCCATGTATGACCCTCCTATCTTTCTTTTAGCATTTCATAAAGTTTGTTTCTTGCTCTTGAAAGTCTAGAACGTACCGTCCCCTCAGGAATACTTAGAATGTTAGCTATATCCTTTTGAGGTATATCCTCAAAATAAAACAAAGTTGTTACAACTCTTAAGTCTTCATCCAGAGAGTTAACTGCATTTGTAAGTTCTAGGTTAGAGAAATCATTTGAAGCCTTATCATCAAATTCTTCTACATGCACTATTTTTTTATTGCTTCTAAGAATAGCATTACACTCGTTTATTAAAATTCTTATAAGCCATGTTTTAAAATATTGGTTTTTCTTTAAACTGCCAATACCCTCATAAGCCTTTATTATAGTATTTTGAAAGGCATCCTCTACATCCTGCTCATTATTTAAAATGCTTATTGCAACTCTATACATAGATGCTTTATTTTCTTCAATTATTCTTACAAAAGCTGCCTTGTCACCTTTTTTAGCCAGTTTTATATCCTGCATTCTGTCTCCGCTATCTTTCACCGCTGAAACCACTTCCACCATATTCCCTCCTATTTTGTATATTTACCTTAGCTAAGGAATTTTTTTACACTTATTAGATGGATAAGAAACAATAAATGTTCACATAAATATAAAAAAAATTGCTCCTAACTAATGCAGGGGCAATTTTATATAATTGAACTATTGGCTTTCCATAATAGCTAGAGCAACAGCTCCTATTACTCCAGATTGCTTTACTAAAGCTGCAGGAACAACTCTACAATTTTCTCTTAATACTTTAAAGCACCTTTTATTAATTACTTCATTCACCTTATCAAAAACTATTTCTCCCGCTAAAGATACTCCCCCTCCTAGCACCACTATTTCAGGGTCCATAATAGTAATTATATTTGATACTCCTATACCTAAGTATTCAAGGCTTTTATCTATTATATCAGATGATAGCTTGTCACCTTTTCTTGCTTCTTCAAATACCTCATAAGAGGTTACAACTTCGTAGCTCTTTAGTGAACTTTCCGCTCCAGCTTTAAGCTTTTCATTTGCTATTCTCGCAATAGCTGTACCTGATGCCAGTGCTTCTAAACAACCATAGTTGCCACAGTTACATCTTGGTCCCTCAGGCAATATAGTAGTATGCCCTAATTCCAATGCATTACAGGTATTACCTCGGTAGATTCTTCCATCTACAATAGCACCTGCACCAATACCAGTACTTACGGTAATATAAACCATATTTTTTGTATTTTTGCCCGCTCCAAACATGAATTCACCTATAGCCGCTGCGTTAGCATCATTCTCCAAATAAGTAGGTATTTTAAATCTTTCTTCTATAGGCTTAACAAGGTGAAAATTTTCAAATGGTAGATTTGGAGTTTCTAGTATTATTCCTTTTTTAGAGTCTAAAGGTCCAGGTGATCCAATTCCTATGGACTTTATTTCGTCAACTTTCTTATTTCCAATCTCTAATACTTTTTCAATAGCAGAAAGTATTCTTCTTAATACTTCCTGTTCTCCTCCTGCAGCATTTGTAGGAATAGTATATTCACTAAGTATATTTCCATTTAATTCTGCAAGAGCAGTGCTGATTTTTGTTCCTCCTAAGTCAACTCCTATAACATATTTCTTTTCCATACAATCTCTCCTATAACCTTAAAATCTTTTACTATTAGATATTGTTTTATTCAATATATACTTTTCTTTAATAATTCTATAAGTTATTTTGAATATCCTTCTTATAAGATTCATAACTTCAATTCATAATATCTTTGAAGTGCAATATAAAAACACCGTAAGATTCACAGTCATCACTTATATTGAAGATTCTGATGTATTCCATTACAGTAATGAATAAACCTAATAACAAAATCAAATGTGTATTAACACTTGCCACTACTATACGTCTGGCGATCACTACAGCGCAACCAGTCAGAAGTTTAACCTAGAACTGTACATAACACTCAAGCTAACTAATGATAACCCACAAGCAGCTTCTCATATTGCTAAGAGCGTTGGTATTACTAATTTTCACTCAGAATGCTTGCCTGAAGATAATATGTTGACAATTGAGAAATATCAAAATGAAAATAAAATGATTTGCATGGTTGGCGATGGTATTAACGATGCGCCTGCATTAAAAAAGCATACGTAGGCGTTGCAATGGGAGGTATCTTAAATCCAATACTGAGTGCTTTAGTTCACAATGTCGGCTCAGTTGCGGTTATTATAAATTCTGCATTACTATTGAATTTTAAAAACAAATAAAAACTTTATTATTATATAAAAGTAGAAAAACAAGGTAGAGAAAAAATGCTCTATCTTGTTTTTATTAAGTTTCAACTGCTTAACCGTATATTATTGTACTTATTATCATAAAAAGAGGCTTTCGGTTCCTAGTTATTTCGCTAAATCAAGAACAGACTTAAATGCTTGTGCTAATTTTTCTGGTCTGTCAACTGCCCAAAAATGCATGAAGAATAATCGAGGAACTTCGGTAAGCATATGATTGTGAATAGCAGTTACAGCAATATTATTCTTCTTTAAGATCCTTATAACTGGATTGACTTCATTTGCTAATAAAACAAAATCACCTGTGGTAGCAACGTTCCGTCCTACTGATTGAAAATTGACGGCATGTGATATTCCCATGGCAGGAGATAACTGATGACCATCCTCTGAAATTATTGTAGTTCTTGGAACTGATAGCTGCAGAACCTTACCTTTATGGGAACCTTTGCGTCCTAAAATATCTTCAATTGTCCTCCAATCAACTTGAGATGGAGGTTGTTGTTTTTTTATGTTAAAGGGAGTTGTTGTTAAAGAAAGTGCATTTCTTACACTTTGAGCAAGTTTAATTGGATCTCCTTCTCCTTTAATGTGCAGATACATAATTCGTGGTGATTCATGCAGTAGATGATTATGAAGCCCTGTTACTTCAATTCCATTTTCCATTAGGCTTGACATAACAGGACCTACTTCATTTTCCAGTAAAACAAGGTCTCCCATCATCATGCTGTGATTTCCTAATTGATTAAAGGCTACCCAAGAGGTCAGTGCTAGATCAGGTTCTATTATAATGCCATCTATTTTAACCTTTAAATCAAAACGTGGAAAAGTAAATTTAAGAACTCCTCCCGAAATAGTACCTTCCTGAGAAAAAATCTTTTTTATGGTTTCTAAATCATATTCTGCTCTATGGTTTCTGAAATTTAAATCCTTATTTGATATTGCAATTGGAACTAATAGTTCTTGCCCTTCAAATATTTGATGCGGACAAAATATATTGTTGGACAATTCAAGCATTCTAACACAAATTCCGAAACGATGCGCTATAGTATATAGTGTATCACCATGTTGAACTTTATAAGTTATCATAAAGCTTCTCTCCTAATAATTAATGAATCTCCTTTATTATTCTATTCATTACCTTATTAAATAGCTACTGAGAATCATTGAAAATGAATAACTAAACATTTAATGATGACACATCATCATAAACAAAGCTATCTATCCTCTTTAATCCCATTGTATCATTTATGGAGATCCTATATAACTAACATAATAGTTTAGCGATTATTCTAAATTAAGCCCTTCTCATTTTTTGCTACATATAGAATCAAAAAATAGCTATATATCCTATAGTATCAGGACATATAGCTGTATCATTAGAACTGTAATTTTTGTAATTGCTCTAGCTGCTTATCTAAATTATCAATATTAGTATTTAATGTCTTAGTATCAAGTGGCTTTACTTTCATTGCTGCAGTTATAGTATGTAATGGCTCTTCTATCTTTTCATATAGTGCTGGAGATTTTGCTTTAATGTTATCCTCGAATTGCTTCCAATTTCCCTCTAATCCTTCAGAAGTTTTAATAGCATTATCTTCTTCTTTATTAGCTAGCTGTTCCTTCATCTTTTTTGAAACATCTCTCATATTTTGAATACCAGTTGTAGTTAAGTCTGCTAATTTTACTTGATCTAGCTGTTTGTCCAAGTTTTCCATTGCAGTATTCATAACATTCACATCAAGTGGTTTTACTTTTACTGCTGCAGTTATAGTGTGTAATGGATCCTCTACTTTTTCATATAAAGTAAAGTACTTTTCCTTAACATTATCCTCAAATATCTTCCAGTTTCCTTCTAAGCCTTCAGAAGTTTTCATAACTTTATCTTCTTCCTTATTATTAAGCTCTGTTTTCATTTGCTTAATAACTTCTTTCATGTTATTGCTTCCCTCTTGAATAGTAAGAGTTTTTTGTTTTTCTGCAGGAGCCTCCTGTTTAGTTTGATTTTGCGCTGAATTTGCAGCTTGTTCAGTTTTTTGTGTGCCACATCCTGCAAAAGTTAGTACTATACCTAGAGAACTTACCATAAATAATTTTTTAAAATTCATCATTATATTCTTTCCTCCTAAACATTAAAACATTTAATTTTTATCTTAATTAACTTTTAAGCCTTTTGAACTTGTATGATTTAATATAACCATTACAATTGCAACTATAATTAGAATTAACTGTGGGATAAAGCCTTCCCAAGTTGGATACATCCCAATCCAACTTATGCTTGGAATCATATTACTAGAGGTTGCAGGTAATAGTCCTGCTAATTGTAGTCCATTTACTCCCATGCCAGTGAACTTTAATCCTAAGTAGAAAACTAATAAACTTGACACCATAAAGAATGGTCTCATTGGAATACGTAAACCAACCTTTAAAATAAGTAAAGCTATAATGACTAATATAGCCATACCTATTGCAATACCAATAAGTAAGTCTGATAACTTAATTGATGAGGCCATACCGATATAAAATAAAACTGTTTCTGTTCCTTCTCTAAATACTGCTAAGAAGGCTAATAATCCTAAAGAGAATAAACTACCAGTAGCTATGGCTTGAGACCCTTTATCATTGACATAACTTTGCCATGCCTTAACACTAGATTTACTATGTAGCCAGTAACTAACATACATAAGCATAACTGCAGCAAATACCCCAGTCCAACCTGAAATTAGAAAATTGTTATTTCCAAAGGTACCAGATGAGAATAAGACTTTTACAATCACCGCTAGCACTATACTTACAGCAAAGCCTATACCAACTCCTCCATATATCCAGCCTTTCTTGTCCTCATGACCTGCCCTATTTAGATAGCCAAGCAGTGCTATTACTACAAGTAGTGCTTCTAAACCTTCACGAAGTATTATAGTAATAACATCGATCATTGAATAAGAATTTCCGCCTACAAGTGGTGATAAATATGTATGCATTTTATTAATTGCCTTTAAAGCATTATCAGTTTGCACTGGATTAGTTGAAAGGTATGCTTTAACACTAACCATGTCTTTCTCGGCATCATCATATACCTTTTTAGACTTAGTAAGAACCACACCTTCAACATCTAACCACGAAGAGCTAAAGTTATTCATAGTTTTTAAAGCTGCTGCTGTATCTCCATTATCTATTTGAGATTTTGCTTTTTCTAAGAGCACCACTAAATCTCCAATTGTAGTACTGCTCTGTTTATTATCTTTTGAATCTTTTTTATTATTTTCACTATTTTTAAACTTTCCTGAAGCAAAGTCCTTATTTACAGCATCTAAATCTTTAAGAGCTTGTATCAATTTATCCTTTTGAATTGGATTTTGGGAAAATAAAAATGTAACCATGCCCATTTTATCTTCGATGCTTCCATAAGCTTCTTTTGATTCAGTCTTTACTCCATCCTCAAAATCTCTCCAACCCTCTTGAAAATTATTATAAGATTCTTTGGCCTTTTCCATATCACCAGATTGAACTAAGTCAATCGCTTTTAACACAGCCTGATTTGCTTTACTTAAATCCTCTTCAGCACTAGCTGCAAAAACTGTACTAGGCAAGATGGATATAGTAAGCATAACAAGCAAAAAGAATGTAAATATTTTTTTCAACTTTAATTACCTCTTTCTTTAATTCTATTTAATAATAATTTTCAATTTAAAGGATTGAAAACATATATCATTTGAAACTGAAAATTATTATCATTTATTCGACAAAATTATTATATATTAATTTTTTTTAAATATCAATATGTTAAAATTAACAATTTTTTTTTTATTTTTAATACAATAATAAAGTCTTTTAAATAATATTACTTTACTATAACATTAATTTGTGTGGATTTTATGTGAGATTAAAAAGCCACAAACTTGCATTTGAGCATATAATTATTTTATAAAAAGTTTCATATATGCCTCAAAAGATCTTTATAATTATGGAACTTTCTTGTTCACATGAACATACTATAAAGGTGTAAATATTATTAAATGATGATAAAAATGTTATGTGCAATAAGAAAATTTTTTTGTACTTTTCAACCATATAATGCACCAAGATTACTAGAAGAAGGATATTCTACTATTTATCCGACTACCACAGTAAATCCAGGAGCTAATCTTAATTGCATATATTCTGAATATGGAGATTACCGTCAAAAGTACTTCCACGCTCCTACGAAAATCAGCAAATCAGAAGTAGATTTAACAAATGCCCTACGTATGCTTTGGGAGCAACATATTGCGTGGACAAGTATGACCATAATAAGCATAATAGCAAGCTTACCAGATGTAGATCTTGTTACCAAGTGACTTCTTCGAAATCCTATAGATTTTGCGAGAGCCTTAAAGCCTTTCTACTGGAATAGAATTGCTTCAAAATTTAGTGATTTGTTTACAGATCATCTTGTCATAGCTGCTGAACTAGTTAAGGCTGCCAAAGCTGGTAATAAGGAAGCAGCAGCAACTGCTGAGAAAAGGTGGTATGCCAATGCAGATGAAATCGCTGCTTTCCTTGCTAGTATCAATCCTTATTGGTCCCAAGAAGATTGGAAAACAATGTTACATGAACATTTGGCTCTAACTAAATCTGAAGCGGTTGCCATACTTACAGGAAATTATGCAGAAGGTATCAAATTATACGATGAAATAGAGAAACAGGCTCTAAAAATGGCTGATGTGATGGCAAAGGGTATTGTTAAACAGTTTCCAAGAAAATTTGCATTATAATTACTTTAGCATATCAAAAATAATAATGCTCTTAAATAAGCCTATATTCTATCTTTAGAATATAGGCTTTAATTATTTTATAATATAAGAGATTTACAAACAAAACTCAGATTATACTCCACCTTTTATGTAAAGTATTCCTATAATGAAGATAATATATAATACAGCATTAAATGATAATCTTTTAGCTGATAAGCAACTTCTTTTTAAAGTTGCCCATATTAATAAAATAGCTATAAAAGTTATAATTGCCGCAATCATAAGAGATTTATCAAGCATCCAAGGAGTAAAAATAATACCTAGTGCACTCGGCACTGTAGCTTGAATCATCATAGACCCACTGATATTAGAAAGAGCCAAGTTCTCTTTACCCTGTCTTACCCATATAAGCGCATTTAATGTTTCCGGTAATTCTGTTGCAACTGGACTCAATAATAAAGAAACCATATGAGGGGCCATTCCAAGCGAAATACTTAAGGTCCCCAAATTATGTACAAACATTTGTGAGCCAATAAAAATAAATATAAGTGACAATATAGTTTGAACTAAAATCAATGATTTCTTAGGATTTGAACTTTTGGGGCTAAATTTCAATGGTTCAAGTTCTTCAGCAATCTCCACTATATCAGTATTCATTTCTTTATAAAAGTAAACTCCATAAGCTAATAGAAATAAAAGTCCTAGCCAAGGCTTTATTGCAAAAGCTATAAGACCTAATCCAATTTTAAACACGAAAATACCCATAAACCAAACTTGATCTCTTGCTAACTTCTCACCATCAACATTAATACAACTACCAGATTTTCTCTTACCGCTAAAGATAACTATGCTAATACCAACAACAGCATAGGCAATTGTACTTAAAACAAGTGGTCCACCTAAAGCCGCACCAACACCGATATCCTTTTGACTTGAATTTGCTCCAAAAACAACAGCTATAAATGTTACAATACTTTCAGGTAAAGCTGTACCAAAAGCTGCTAAAATTGAACCTACTGCACTTTGAGAAATATTAAAAGCTTTACCTACCCATTCAATTCCATTTACAAATAGTTCGCAGCTAAAATAAATTAAAAGTGCTGCAGCAATCATGACTAAAATCGTTATTATCATTTTTTCTCCTCCTTAGACAAAAATAAAAGACCTTTGGCGTATTAAAAATACGCCAAAAGTCTCGTTTCGCATTTTTGCGGACATTGCCAGGTTTATCACCAATATGTTGACAACATCTATCAAACTACTCCCTTTTGTAAATATACATTTATATATTACCATACTAAATTCATTTTGTGATGTCAATAATCATTCTAACTCCTTAAATAAGATTAAATTATATTAATATATAGAAACTATAACCAAGACCTTAACCAAAATCTAGGCGGTACCCGTAAGCGCCATCATCATAGAGCAGATAATAAAAATTTGTAATTATTTCTATACTTGGCTAAAAAACGTTAAGCATCGACATTGCTATCGATGCCTTATAATATACTAGAGCTAACAACGCCATTAGAAAGAGAATAGTTAAAATATATTTGGA
Organism: Clostridium sp. OS1-26; assembly: GCF_030915445.1. Taxonomy (GTDB): domain Bacteria; phylum Bacillota; class Clostridia; order Clostridiales; family Clostridiaceae; genus Clostridium_AM. Next base: position 2,615,626 of record NZ_CP133264.1, on the reverse strand, counting down.
TCTTTTATATTTTTACCTTCACCTAAATGTTTCAAAGGATTAAAGGCAGGACCCTCAATATTTTCACCTTCATAGCTAAATCTCGAGCCATGGCAAGGGCAATCCCAAGTTTTTTCAGCTTCATTCCATACTAATTCACAACCTAAATGAGTACAGGTTATATCAACTATATGTAACTGCCCCTGTTCATCGCGATAAGCTTCCTACCTTCTCTCCTTCCACATTAATTACTTTGGCTTCACCATTTTTAATCTCTACGTCACTTGGAGCTGGAGTGATCTTACCACCCAAAAGTTTTTCTGCTACATCTAAATTTGTAGATACTAATTTTGCTCCTGAAGCAGCTATATCAAACCTAGATGGATTATATACAGATGCCCAAGGACTTTCTCCCTCTGTAATCAACTCCATCAATATCCTTGCTGATGCAGCGCTATTTGTCATTCCCCACTTAGCAAAGCCTGTTGCTACTAATATATTAGATGTATTAGATGTAAGATAACCAACATAAGGAACGCTATCTACAGTCGTGCAGTCTTGCGTAGACCATCTAAATAATATTTCTTGTAAGTGGAATGTTTCATTTGCAAATTTCCCTAAGTTTTCATAGTGTACGTTAGTTTGCTTTTCACTTCCTGTCTTATGATGTTCGCCCCCAACTAGTATAATTTCGCCATCATCATACTTTTGAGAACGTAGAGAACGGCCTGGCTCTTCGGCTGTTATAAACATGCCTTCTGGAAACTTATCTTTAACTTTAACTCCAAGTACATATGACTTCTCAGCATACATCCTTGCAAAATACATTCCACGCCCATCGTAGCATGGGAAGTGCGATGCAATAATAATCTTAGATGCAGTCACCTTATTCCCGGTACTTGTTACTGCTGCACATCTTTCTTCATCTTCAATATCTACAACTTTAGTAAATTCAAAAATATGACTGCCATTCCCTGGTATTTCCTTAGCTAACGAAAGTATGTATTTTAATGGGTGAAATTGAGCTTGATTATCAAACTTGATAGCAGCTTTTATTTTAAAAGGCAGTGAAATATTTTCCTGATAACTTGCCTTTATCCCTAAGCTCGAAGCTGCTTTTACCTCTTCTTCAATTTTATCTATATATTCCTCAGATTGAGTATATACATAGGCAGGACGCCAACAAAAGTCGCAATCAATATTTCTTTCTTTCACTAAATTTGCAATAAAATGAATAGCGGATTCATTAGCATCTGCATACTGTCTCGCCTTTTCTTTTCCAAATTTAGATATTATCTTGTCGTAAATTAAACCGTGCTGTGAAGTTATTTTGGCAGTTGTATGTCCTGTAGTACCATGAGCAATCCTATTAGCCTCTAATACAGCCACCTTTAAACCTTTTTCTTTTAAAAGAAATGCAGTAGTTATTCCTACTATACCTCCACCAACTATAGCAACATCAACACTTATATCCTCTTTTAATGCAGGATAATCTGTTTTACTTGTTGATGCAATCCAGTACGGTTCATGAACACTAGAAAAAACATTTAAATTATGTATTCTCAAATCTTCCATCATAAGCCTCCTTACACACCTTTTGCAAATGTATTATTAAAGCATATATTTTATTTTTTACTAATCTCACAAAAATATGTATTCCTTAGAAGGCATAATACTATTCTAACTACAGACACTGTATGTAAAATGCCTCCAAGGAGTAATATTAAAGTTTATTTAGCTAGTTGAAGGACATATTTAAGACTATTAGCTAATCTTTCTGGTTGAATACATTAAGAGCTAATGAAAGGCTCTCCAAAAGGCTCCCTTTGTATCTACTATATCCATGATTTCAGCAAAAGGAATATCAAAGGTAACAAAACCTGATGCATATGGGGCAATTTCATAAGGCTCAAAATAAATATGCAGAGCATCTTCAGTCACATAGAATGGTTGATCTGGTTTAATTCCTTTGTACTGATCTTTCCAAACTCCTAATTGTTCTCCCTTATCGTCTATCTGTTTCTTAATTATATCGCTTAGTATCTTCACATAGTCACTATTCTTTTTAAATAAATCCTTTAGATCATAAAAGCTTCCATTTTTCAAATTAATATGTGCAAAAGCTCTGCTAGGCATACCGTGAGCTGCACCAAAAGGATAATTATACCCGAAAAGCTCTAATACTAATAAATCTTTTTTAAAAAAGGTGATGTTAAAATCTCCAGTATACGAGTATTCTAGTTCACCGCTACCTACGTCTTTTAATTGAGATAACTGACCTAACTTTTCATTTATCATTTTCTCTTTATTTTTGTCCTTAACTCCTCCAAGCTGAGGATAATATACAATATAGTTTCTATTCGGTTTATATTTTTTCTCCTTTACAACATAGCCATTTTCAAGTGGAACTTCAGTATTTTGACTCCAGGTAAGCTTACCTGATTTATCATAGTATGAAATCCTAGAGTCTACATTAGCTCGAATTATATTATCTAACATAGTTAATGTTCCCGAACCCTCAACCTTTGGCAAGCTATCTACTCTTTTTCCCTGTTTGTCGATAAAATAAGTATACTTATCATCATAAGCAGATGCTAATGTATTCATATATTCTGATACGCCATAATATATGAAGTCCGTTAAAACATTGCCTTTGCTATCTGAAATTGCATACTTAGATGGTAGGTAGGCTGCTTCACCAATAATAGGAATTCCAACAGCAAGTCTATCTTCTCCTAAAAACTGAATATCATGATATTTAGGATCAATAATGTAGTTTCCATTCTTGTCAATTACACCAAATTTTATTAAGCCGTCTTCGCCTTCGCCTACTATGGCAGTTCCATTCCTAAACCTTTCTGCAGTTTCATACTTAGGCGCAACTATTACCTTTCCATTTTCATCCATTAATCCAAACTTTCCATTCAACTTTTCTTTAAAAAATAACCTTCCTTCATTCATATCACCTACAACCTCATAAGGGAAGGTATTTAAAACATTTCCTCTTAAATCAATAATTGCATATTTTTTATCGTCTATTTGTACTAATGCTTTCCCATTATTAAAGCTTTCAGCAGATAAAAACTGTGGAGGAACTACTACTTTTCCCTGTAGATTAATATATCCATACCTCCATAGGCCATCTTGTGGTACTACTGCAAAAGGTGCCCTCCCATTACTAAACTCACCTATATAAGTATCACTTTCAAATAACTCTTTCCCACTTTCATCGATAACCTTGTATTTTTGATCTTCTGTAGCAATAGCTCTTCCTTCTTTAAATCCATTTATATATGAGTATTTAGGCTGTATAACATAATTACCATTTTCATCTATTATTCCCTCTTTGTCACCTATTCTTATGATAGCTAATCCATTTTCTTGAAAGTCTTCTGCATTATCGAATTTAATTGGAATTATTAATTTTCCGCTTGAATCGATATATCCATATTTTACTCCTTCTAATTCTCGACGGGATGCTGGATATAGTTCTATTTTTTTTCTTAAGGAATTTATCGGTTTTCTTTCCTTCACAATTTTTATTAAGATTCCATTGCTCCATGTCCATATATTTAGCTCACACCATTCATTATCTAGTTTCCATTTTACAACAATATCCTTTCTCCCATCACCAGTATAATCCTCTAAATAAAAATCATATATATCATGACTTTTACCTGGAATATGTCCAAGGTTATACCAATTGTAACCTCGTTTTTTGAAGACTCCTAAATACTGTTTTCCCATAAACTTATATGCTACTACAGCCTCAAGTCTACCGTCTCCATCCAAATCTCCAAGTCTTACTGATTGTTTTAAATATGTGATAATCTCTGCTCCTAGAGGTAAAAGTATAGAAAAAAACTTTTCTATCTTTGAATTTTTTGAATTCACAAAACTCACTCCGTATTATCGATATCTATATATTTTATGATAAAAAATCAATATAAGTGCAAAAAAAACGCAGAACTATTATCTAGTTCTGCGGATTTGCATAGTTTAAATTCCTAATAATTTTTTTGTGTGCTCTGCAACCATTTCTGGTGTAACATCAGTTCTTCTAGCAACTCCCGTATCTATAGCTGCTTTTGCCACGTATGCAGCTACTTTTGGTGCTATTCTTAAATCAAAAGCTTGAGGTATAACATACTCAGCATTTAATTCTTCTTCGCTTACAAGTTCTGCTATTGCATAAGCTGCAGCCATTTTCATTTCATCATTTATATCTTTTGCTTGAACATCTAGAGCTCCTCTGAATATTCCTGGGAATGCAACGACGTTATTAACTTGATTTGGGAAGTCTGATCTTCCTGTACATACTACTTTTGCTCCAGCTTCTACAGCTAAGTGTGGAAGTATTTCTGGATTTGGATTTGCCATTGCCATTATTATTGCATCCTTATTCATGGATTTTACCATTTCCTGAGTTACGCAATTAGCAACAGATACTCCTAAAAATACGTCTGCTCCCTTTAGTACATTAGCAAGGTCTCCTTGTAATAAGTTAGGATTTGTTATTCCTGCTATTTCTTCTTTGTACTCATTCATACCAGCTGTTCTTCCCTTGTAGATAGCTCCTTTAGTATCACAAAGAATTATATCTTTTGCACCCATTTTTAATAAAAGTTTAGTTATAGCTATTCCTGCTGCACCTGCTCCATTAACAACTACTCTTATATCTTCAAACTTCTTATTAGTAAGTTTTAATGCATTTATTAAACAAGCCGTTGATACTACAGCTGTTCCATGTTGATCATCATGGAATATTGGTATATTACTAACTTCTTTAAGTTTTTTCTCAATTTCAAAACACTCTGGACCTTTTATATCTTCTAAGTTTATTCCTCCAAAAGTTGGCTCCATAAGCTTTACTGTCTCAACTATCTTATCTACATCTTTTGTATCTAAGCATATTGGAAAAGCGTCTACTCCACCAAAAGCCTTAAATAAAACTGCTTTACCTTCCATAACTGGAAGACCTGCTCCTGCTCCTATATCTCCAAGACCTAATACTGCTGTACCATTTGTTACTACAGCTACCCAGTTTCCTTTTGAAGTGTAATCATAGATTGTATCAAAATTTTTGTTGATTTCTAGGCATGGTTCTGCAACACCTGGAGTGTATGCCATAGTTAAATCTTCTTTGTTTTTTACTGGTACTTTGCAGTGTAGTGCAATCTTACCTTCATTGTCTTTGTGAAATTTTAATGCTCTTTCTCTTAAATCGCTCATTTGTAAACCTCCTAAGTATTATTTAACTAGCATCTGTTTCCCTGATATGCCAGGCTCTGTCATTGCTACAGTATCTAGTATATCATTAAGTTCAGCTTCTTTCAAAAGTCCTTGTTTTAATATAAGCTCTCTTACTGATTCACCAGTTTTTATAGCTGTTTTTGCTACTCCTGCTGCTTTTTTATATCCTACGTGTGGGCATATGGCAGTAATAATACCTACACTATTCTCTACTAGGCTCTTACATCTTTCTCTATTTGCAGTTATTCCACAAATACAGTTATCAACAAAAGTTTCTACACCATTACCTAATGTTTCTATAGACTCAAATAAATTGTAGAAGATAACCGGTTCAAATGCATTTAATTCTAATTGTCCAGCTTCTGCAGCCATAGTTATTGTTATATCATTTCCTATTATATTGAATGCTACTTGACTCATTACTTCAGGTATTACAGGGTTAATTTTACCTGGCATTATTGAAGAACCATTTTGTTTTGGAGGAAGATTTATTTCACCAAAACCTGTTCTTGGTCCTGATGACATAAGTCTTAAGTCATTTGAAATCTTTGATAAGTTAACAGCACAAGTTTTAACAGCTGCAGATACTGCTACAAAACCATCTAAGTTTTGTGTTGCATCTATTAAATCTTCAGCCTGTTTTAGCTCCATCTCTGCAACATTAGATAAATTACATACTATTTTACTTAGATACTGCTCATCTGCATTTATTCCTGTTCCTACTGCAGTACCTCCCATATTTACAACTCTTACTTCTTCCTGTACTTTTTCAAGTCTTAATATATCTCTTTTTATTACCGAACTATATGCTTTAAATTCTTGACCCAATCTTATAGGTACTGCGTCCTGCATTTGAGTCCTTCCCATTTTTATAATATCATCAAATTCTATAGCTTTTTCTTGTAGAGCATCATATAATCTCTTTAATTGCTTTAGTGCTTTTGGAATAAGCTTTAATATAGTCATTTTACCCGCTGTTGGGATAACATCATTAGTTGACTGCCCCATGTTTACATGGTCATTAGGATGCACAATACTGTAATCTCCCTTTTCGCCACCTAAAATTTCTATAGCTCTATTAGAGATTACTTCATTAGCATTCATATTAGCAGATGTACCTGCTCCTCCTTGAATAGGATCTATAATAAACTCTTCATGTAGTTTGCCACATATTATCTCATTACATGCTTGTACAATTGCTCTTTCTATATTTTTTTCTAGTAAACCGATTTCACAATTAGTTGTAGCGGATGCTTTTTTTATTTGTGCAAGACTTTTAATAAAATCCTCATGCATTTTAAGTCTTGTTATTTTAAAATTCTCTGCCGCTCTTAACGTTTGTACACCATAGTAGGCTTCCTTTGGAACCTCCTTAGTACCTATCGAATCACTTTCAATTCTAAAATTCATAATTTTCCCCCCATTGAAATAAAAATTTCTTTGTGTGTAGTTTTTTTCTGCAAAATGAATCAAATCATTTATTTTCTTTATTATATTACCAGCATAAAATAAATGCAATAGATTTTGCATAATTTCCTACATTTTTTTGTTTTAGGATGTATTTTTGCAAGTTTTCTTTTAAGTTTGATTCAATTCAAAAAACATAAAAATGATGGCAAACCCCTTTTACCATCATTTTTATCTTTGCAATCTATAAACATTTGAATAATTTTTTATAATTCATCTCCAAAGTAAATATTTATATTTAAATAATTATATTTCAAATTATGTAATTATTTGTTTATTTTCAATTAATATCTATTTCATTTAATATCTATATTATAAGCTTCTTCCTAAAAAGTTACTTTTCTGCCCAGCTGCTCCCGATGAAAACCTCTGCCATTAGCGGAACTTGTTTCACATATTTTTCTCCTGCCTTCTCCATAGTGGACTTTAGAATATCCGCTACTTTTTCTGCCTTTGCTTCAGGAGCTTCTAAAATTATTTCATCATGAACAGTTCCTATTATTTTTGCTTCCGTTTCTTCTAATTCTTTTACAAGAATTCCCAAAGCATTTTTAACTATATCTGCAGCTGTTCCTTGTACAGGAGTATTAAGTGCTGCTGCTCCTAAATTCTCTTTCCACAATACTCTTCTTCCACACAAAGTACAGCTTTCTTTAGAACTTCTTCTCTTAACACTTTCATGCCACTTTGCAACACCTTTATAGACTTTAAAAAATTTATTTCTGAAAGTTTCTGCTTGTTTCTCTGTCATTTCTACTCCATAATTAGTTAATGAATAAGCTTGAAGACCTTTTGCTCCCATGGCATAAACAAGCCCAAAATTAACCGCTTTAGCTGACTGCCTTTCCTCCTTAGTAACTTTATCAAAAGCTTTATTTAAAAGAAGAGATGCAGTTAATCTATGCAAATCCTGATTATTTCTAAAAGCATTTATCATTGTCTCATCCCTTGATATTTCAGCAATTACTCTAAGTTCTATTTGTGAATAATCTGCAATAACCAACTTGCAGTTTTTACTTGCTATAAAACAATCTCTAAATCTTTTGTCTCTTGGAATTTGCTGCAAATTTGGATTACCACAAGAAAACCTCCCCGTAGAAGTTCCCATTTGGTAGTAATTCGAATGTATCCTTCTCGTTATAGGATTGATTTGCTCTATTAAACTCACTGTAAAGGTCTGAATTAGTTTAGCTGCCTTTCTATATTCCATTAATGCCTGTACAACAGGATATTCTCTTGATAGATTAGCAAGTTCATCCTTTGATGTATTTTTTACATTTATCCCAAGATTGTTTAAGCATTTTAGTACCTGCTTATGACTATCCAAATTTATCTCATTAATATCTTTGTAACCAAATATACTGATTTGCTGGGCAGTTCCACTAAAACATTCCTTTAGATATTCTGCATATTTATCTCTTATTTTCTCTAATTGATTATTTAACTTTTCACATTTTTCTTTGTCAAATAAAACCCCACTTAGTTCCATTTCTGCTACTGCATATATGCAATCAAATTCAATCTTTGCAACCTCTATTAATCTCTCTTCTCTAAGTCTTTTTATTAAAGCTTCCCTTAAAGGTAAAAGTATAAGTGCATCCTTCGCAGCATACTCAAGCTGTAAAGGTGAAAGTTCCTTACTCCAATCACTTCTTTGCTGTTCCTTTGAAAGATTTATCTTAAGATAATGCCATACAAGGCTGTCCAATGAATATTTTTCTAGCCTATCAAAAGATTCTAATAACCTTGCCCCAATATATGTATCAAATAACTGTCCTTTTATTGACATACCTGCCTTAGTCAAAAACTTTAAGTCAAACTTAGCATTTTGAAGCACCTTTATCGAACTATTTGAAAGCACTTTTCTAATTAAAGAATGGACATCTTTAGATATTTTCCATATATCAATAATCAGTGAAGGTTTATTAGGAACAGCAATTTGCAAAAGTCTTATTTTCTCCTTTATAGGATCAAGACCTGTGGTTTCAACATCCACTGCCATAATCTTAGAGTCTTGTACTATAGAAATATATCTTTTAAGCTTATCATCATCATCTATATATAAATATTCAGCGCTATTTTCTAAATCTATATTCATAAAATACATCCAATCTTTTTTACTTTATCTATTTACCTCGTAACATGCACATTTTAATCCAAAGTATTCTTTTATTCCAATAAGTTTAAGTCCGATCTTTTCTATTACTCTTCTTGATCTTATATTATCAGGTTTTGCTAATGCTATTATCCTATTTAACTTAGCTTCTTTAAATCCATATTCAAGAACCTTGGTAGCAGCTTCTGTTGCGTATCCATTTCCCCAAAATTTAGGATCAAAAGCATACAATACTTCAACCTCTGATGTTTCACTGAGAAAATTCAAACCACAATGTCCCATTAATTCTTCTGAGTTCTTATCTATAACCGCAAATACTCCATATCCCTTTTCTGTCCAATGCCTTGAAAATTTTTCAATTAATAGTTTTGTTTCATCATAAGTTTTTCCTCTAGAAGTTGCCAACCACATACCAACTTCATCTTTTTTCATAATTTCATAATAGCTATCGATGTCATCAGCCCTTAACTTCCTCATATAAAGTCTTTCAGTACAAATCTCACAATCCTTAAAATCACTCATTTCAAACCCTCCCCAAATTACACACTTATAAAATATGAATATTATAATTTATCCATTTTATAATTAATATCTCATTCGAATTTTATAATGTCAAGTTAACTCTCTACTTAAGGCATCTTCAAAAAAATAGAAGTAGCTATTAACTACTTCCTAAACTACTATGCTTAAAACAGTGGTTCTTTTGGAACAGGTTTTACATCATCGTATATATATCTATGAATTTGTTCTGAAAGAGTATCTATATCAGGTTCAGGTACCAGGTACCATATTTTATTTATAATCTCTCCTTTGCAGTAACCATCAACAGGGAATCTCTGCTGATCCAAATTTGAAATACCAGACACCATAATCTTACCACCTAGTGTGATAATATTAGATTTAGATATACTAGTTTCAACATAAGGCAAAATCTCTGCTGCTATATAAGGGTATTTTGTAATGTCCATGTTTTTAAGCTTATTTAAAATTTCACTTAAGACTATTCTCTGTCTGCTAGTACGTTCAAAATCTCCATCTCCAACTTTCCTTATTCTACAGTAGGCAACAGCTTGAATTCCATTTAGTTTTTGAGCTCCTGATCTATAAATAGGTGTATATCTTACATGCTGTAATTCTGCTAATTCTGCTATCCACTTATTAATCTCTCTTATTTCATATTCTTTTATATCAACAGTTATTCCGCCTAAACTATCAACAATATTTGCAAGCCCAGCAAAGTCTACTGCTACATAATCTTTAATATCTAGATTAAAATTTTCATTAAGAGTTCTAACTGCCAACTTTGGACCACCATAAAAGTAAGCTTCTGTAATTTTTGTCTTACTATGATCTTTAACTTCTACATATGTGTCTCTCATTACGGAAGATAACTTTATTTTATTATGTTTATTATCTACAGTGGCTACAATTATGCAATCTGAATGAGGTATATCAACTTTAGAGTTTCTACTGTCTATTCCGAAAAGTGCGATATTCAATATATTATCTTCTTGCTTTACTTCACCTTGTATTGTTTCATTTTCACTTGCTCTGTTTTCACTTAATTTAGGTTTGATACCTAATTCTGTATCTGTTTTTGGTAATGGAGTTATTGTGACATTATTGAGCTGCTTATTTATATAATATATAAAGCTTATTCCTGAAATAAATATGATAACTAAGATGCAAAGTAGTATTCTTTTAATTATTCCTCTACCTTTCTCATTTCTCCCCATAGTTTTCAGCTCCTAGTACCATTTTGATACTTTTATTATTTGTATCCTTAAAAAAATTTATTTTAACAATTTAGACCACTTTTTTTCAACAAAAAACCACCAATAGTCATGCTTATGGCTAATTGGTGGAATATTACTTAATATGCTTATAAAAATTAAACTTTGATAAAGTTATCTACATCAACAACAAATATAGTTGCTCCTCCCACTTCCACTTCAATTTCATAAGTGTAAGGAATGTACATACCTGTCGTTTCTGCTACTGGATAAGGAGATATTACAGTCGTTTCCCTTTTTTGCAAGTATCTTTTATTATTTCTATAACATTGTCTACTTTTTCTTCTTCAACTCCTACTAAAAGAGTAACGTTTCCTGATCTCAAAAATCCTCCTGTTGATGCAAGTTTTGTAACCCTAAAATGCTTTTCAGTTAATGCATTTACTAGTCCGCTAGAATCTTTATACTGAACAATTGCAATAATTAACTTCATTCAAACCATCTCCTTTAAATTTGAGATTTGGTGATAACAGACTCTTAATTTACCTATAAATGCTAAAAACTTTCTGAATATTATAATAATTATATATTGATTTATGAAAAATTTCAAGGTTTTCTATTTTCCAACTGAAGCCATATAAATTACAAATTCATTTTCTCCATCCAAACCTAGCATTTTATCTATAAATTCTTGATTATAGATTCCAATAGCACAGGTTCCACATTTTATTGCTTCACAAGCTATATAAAGATTTTGACAAACATGACCTATATCTATCAATATTTTTTTATGAGCAGTAATATCAAATTTCCATTCCGCTCTATAAGGTATAGAACTCCAGGCAAAAATTACAGCTCCTTTTGATGCAAAATTAGGAACAAAAGGTTGTCTTGGCGTAGCTAGATTAACTTTATTTTCCATATCATTAAGTTTATCTATAAATATAAGTTTATGTTCAAAAGGAAGATACCTATAAACACCTTGTTCTAGAGAATCCACTCTATTTATAAATAAATATGTTTCAAATGTGTGTGAAGCTCCTCCAGAAGGAACAGTTCTCAGCGAAGCCGGCCCATTGCCTATAATCTTATGCACTCCTTGAGTAGCCCAAAGTAAAAATGAAAGTTCCTCTAAAGTTAGGTTTTCGCAAGAATATTTTCTTACACTCCTTCTATCTTTTAAGCAATCAAATACATTGTTTTTTGAAATTATGTCTTTCTTTACTTCTGGCAATTCTATAGCTTTTAAAGCTTTATCATATTTCTTTTGAGGTGAAATACCAGGAATACCTTTTTGTATATCAGTTTTAATATCGTCTAAAACTTGAAAATTGGCCTTTAGAAATTCTCTGTTTATTTTAAATCTTTCATTCATCTTTCCACACTTCCTTCTTGAAGAATAACATTATGTACAAGTTATACAATAATATTTTATAAAACTAGTTAATAAAAAAATGTGATTAATATCACAAAAGTATTGTGCAAAATAAAAAAGATAGCATAATGCTGCATATGTACTTTAAATTTTAATTAAAGGAACTGAAAAATAAATGCTAGAAACAATGATTATTGGAATAAATTCCACTTTCTCTAATAATTTAGGCTATTAGAGGAATACTAAAAAAAAATGTATTAGGTGATCTTTATGAATGATAACAATAATGTTCTACAACAAAAAATAGATGAATTTAGAAACTTATTAGGAATTAAAAATGAATTAGTTATAAAAAATTTCGACATAGGGAAAAAATCTTCTATAGAAGGGGCAATTATTTATATAAATGGATTATCCAACAAAGAATTAATAGATAGAGATATACTAAAACCTCTAATGCTGTATGTACAAGAAGATTTATCAGCTATACAAAATATAGAATATTTTCTAAACAAAAAATACATAACTATGAGCAACAGCTATATTGAAACAGATATAAATAAAGCTGTAGGTGACATCCAAAGAGGCAGATGTGCAATATTAATTCAGAATTGCAGTAATTTTATAATGGTTGATACTATTGGAGGAGTATATAGAACCATATCTGATCCTGAAAATGAAACCTCTATAAAAGGGCCTAGAGATAGTTTTGTGGAAAACTTAGAAATAAATATAAGTATAATAAAAAGAAGACTTAAAGATAAAGACTTGGTAATAGAAAAATTCTCTTTAGGAAGAAGATCTCAGACAGATGCAGCACTTATTTACATAGACGATGTAGTAGATAAAGAACTACTAAAAGAAATAAAAACTAGAATATATGCTATTGACATAGATAATGCTATAGGTACTACTATCATTGATCAACTCATAGAGAAACATACTTTTAGTCTTTTTCCTCAAACTATTGCTACAGAGAGACCAGATAAAGTACAGGGAAAATTAGCTGAAGGAAAAATAGCATTAATAATTGACGAAACCCCTTTTATTGTAACTTTTCCTACTGCTTTTTTGAGTTTTTCCAAACAGTAGAAGATTATTATTTTAGAACAATAGTATCAAGCTTTACCAGAATAATAAGGTATTTGGCTGCTTTTATTGTGCTAACTCTGCCTTCTATCTATATTACATTGATAAAATTTAATGCAGAATTAATACCTGCGGAATTTATAAAATCCATTGTTGAATCAAGAAAAGGTATAGCATTAACTCCATTTATGTCGATACTCTCAATGAATCTAATAGTTGAATTCTTAAGAGAGGGTGGACTTAGACTTCCTGGTAAAATAGGTCAGACTCTAAGTGTCGTAGGCGGTATCATTATAGGCGATGCAGCACTTAAGGCTAAAGTAGTAAGTTCTCTTACACTACTTATAGCAGGAACTACAACAATAGCTACCTTTTTAATACCTAACTACGAAATGGCACTTTCAATAAGACTTATAGGCTTTATAAATCTAATAATGGCCAATTGGCTAGGAATGCTCGGAGTAACAGTATCTATATTTTTTTTATTAGCTTACCTTTGCTCCTTGGATAGCTATGGAGTACCTTATTTATCATTTAAAAAGAGCAATCTAAAAACTGCTATTATAAGAGCACCTATTTGGATGCTAAACAATAATCCTGAAACTACACCAAATAATAATCCTGTTAGACAAAGTAATTTCAAGTGGAAATTCAGGAGGAAGAAAAATGGATAAAGATACTGACAGCCTCATAAGTCCATCTCAGTTAACATTAATTCTAGTAGGCAGCATGCTTGGAATAGGAATATTAAATCTATCTAATGATGTTGTAAAATACGCCAAGCAAGATGGATGGATATCCTGTATATTAGGTTCAGCATATCCTCTATATATGGCTTATATAGCTAACTATATGTGCAAGAAATTCCCTAAAAATAACATATTAAAATTAAGTAAAAAGTTTCTTGGAAAATTTTTAGGAACTATAGCAAATATAATATTTTTATCATATTTTATTTTATTGGTTACAGAAGTTGCTTCTGGAATAAGCAACGTACTTAAAATATATATGGTTTCCTTTTTAAAAAATAATCAGCTTTTATTGGTAGCTTTTTTAGCACCAGCTTTTATTGCTTATAAGGGAATTAAAACATTAGGAAGAGTAAACGAGTTAATTTTTTATTTATCTATTTTAATATTCTTCATTCCGATAGCAGTATTAAAATCTGGAAGCTTTTTAAATGTGATGCCAGTATTTGGTTCAGGATTGATAAACATAGTGAAAGGCAGTAAAGAAACAGCTTTTGCTTATTCTGGTATAGAAATTTTATTTTTAATATATCCATATTTACAAAATAGTAAAGACCTAAAAAAATCCGCTTTAAAAAGCATACTTATTACAATGATTATTTATACTTGGGTGGTTTTCTCAGTTATATATTATTTAGGAGTAGATATTGTTCCTAAGTTTGCCTGGTCCACAGTTGTAATGAGTGAAGCTATAGTGATACCTATAATAAATAATTTTAGATACATATTTATGGTTTTATGGTCTCTTATAATGCTTAAAACTATGGCTAACTATTATTATTCAGCTTCATATATATTGAGCCAGTTAACGAGCATAGCTAAAAGAAAAACCTTTGTTTATTTAATATATCCCTTGCTTTTTTATATTTCTTCTAAATATGGTGATCCAAACACAAGAGCAAACTTTTTAAGCAAAACTGTTCCAGTATATGTAATCTTTAATTTAGCATATGTTTCTATAATATCACTAGTATTATACATAAAAAAAGGTGATAAAAATGAACAAAAAGCTTAACAATAAAATTTTCATATATTTAATCATAGTTGTAATTTTTCTGTATGCTTTTTTAGGACCAAAGGGTGAGCTAGTAGAAAACTTAGAAATTCCTATTGGCATAGGATATGACTTAAAGACAGATGTAGGAAATACTGTGACCTATAGTGCTCCTATTGCAGCATACTTATTTGAAACTGAAGAAGTAGATAGTGAAATTATGGTTGGTAAAGCTAGCAGCATAGGAGAAACTAGAGAATCCCGTCAGTTAGAATCTAGCAAAAGCTTTTTGCTAGGAATTGAAAGAATTTTTTTATTTAGTGAACAATATGCCGAGTATGGTATAGGAACTGCCATCGATATACTACTTAGCAATCCACAAATTAATGATAGAGCCTTTACATTGGTCTGTAAGGATAAAGCAGAAGATATTTTAAGACATAAAATTAAAGGTTATGCAAATTCCGCAGAATTTATTGAAGGTCTAATAAAAAATTCCAAGCAGTTTAATTTTTTCCCTGATCATCAAAGTAGCCTTATGGATGTATTTGTAAGAGTAGATGCAGAAGGTAGAAATACCTTATTGCCTTATATAGAATTAAAAGATAAAAATATTGAGCTTACAGGTTATGCTATTTTTAAAGGCGATAAAATGGTGTTAAAAACTAACATAGAAGAAGCTAAAATTATAAATATATTAAAAGAAAATAAAGTCAAAGGTATCCTAACTATACAGGATAACTCTAAAAACTATATAAATTACTATGCAGAATCCAAAAGAAAAGTTAAATGTTATAAGGAAAATGATAAATTAAAATTTGTAATAGATTTATCTCTAAATGGTCCAATTGTAAACAATACTTTGTATCTAAACCTTATAAATGATCCAAAAGTTCTAAAGAAGTTTACAAAAGATATGGAAGAAAATTTAAAAGAAACCTGCCAGAACTTTATTAACAATAAGATTAAAGGGGAATATAAAGTTGATGTTTTAGATTTAGGAAGAGTAGCTGCTGCTAAATATGGAAGAGGAAAAAATATAGATTGGAATAAAGTAATACCTCAATCCATTATAGAAGTAAATGTTAAAGTTAAGGTTGATACTGAAGGTAGAGGAAATTATCAATTACCTACCAAGAAATAGTTTAATTTTATCCTTCTTATAGCTGATATTTAAATCATAGTACTAAATCTGAACTACATAATATAGCTGTAAAGCAAAATAATTTAGTCCATAAAATGTGGAGGAATAAAATGGATAAGGATACTGATAGTCTTTTAAGCCCATCGCAATTAACATTTACATTGCTGACTAATCTAATGGGTATATCATTATTAACTCTGCCTAATAGCGTTATAAAATATGCTAAACAAGATGGGTGGATCCCCTGTATACTAGGTGCAGTATATCCTATATATATGATTTTTATAGCTGACTATATGTGCAAAAAATTTCCTAAAGACAATATATTAAAACTAAGTAAAAAATGTCTTGGAAAATTTTTAGGAACTATCTTAAATATAATATTTATATCTTTTTTGTTTCCTCGCTACAGAAATAGCCTCTGGAGTAAGCAACGTCCTTAGAATATACATGGTTACCTTTATAACAAATTATAAACTCTTATCAGTGTTATTTTTAGCACCAGCATTTATTGCTTATAAGGGAATTAAGACATTAGGAAAGATAAACGAATTAATTTTTTATTTAACTGTTATGCTCTACTTTATTCCAATAGCTGTACTAAAATACGGCCTAATAGTCAATATAATGCCTGTGTTTGGTTCTGGAGTATTAAACATAATAAAATCTACTAAAGAAACAGCCTATGCTTATTGTGGAATGGAAATGTTGTTTTTAATATACCCTTATTTGCAAGATAGTAAATGCCTTAAAAAAGCGGCTTTAAAAAGTGTAATTATAATAATGATTATTTACACTTGGTTTACTTTTGCAGTTATATATTATTTAGGAGTAGATATTATTCCAAAATTCTTATGGCCCACAGTTGTAATAAGTGAAGCTGTAAAAATTCCTATACTAAATAATTTTAGATATATATTTATGGTTTTGTGGTCTCTTATAATGCTAAAAAGCATAGCTAATAATTATTATTCCATAACTTATGGCTTAAGCGAATTAATAAGTATGGCTAAAAGAAAAACCTTTGTCTTTTTAATATATCCCATACTTTTTTATATTTCTTCTCTATATGGTAACCCAACCATTAGAAGAGACTTTATAGATAAAGCAATACCAATTTATGTAATATTTAACTTAATCTATGTTTCTATAATATCACTAATATTATATATTAAAAAAGGTGATAAAAATGACCAACAAACGCAATAAAATAATTATTCTATATTTAGTTATATCCTTAATTCTTTTATATTCCTTTATAGGCCCAAAGGGTGAATTAGTAGAAAACTTAGAAATTCCCATTGGTGTGGGAATTGACTTAGAAAAAAAAAGTGAAAATGATATATCTTATAGTTCTCATATTTCATCATATTTATTTCAAGAGCGTAAGATAGATAGTACTGTATTGACTGGTGTTGCTAAAAGTATAGGAGAAACCAGAGAAAAACGGCAATTAAGGTCTCCTAAATCCTTTTTATTAGGACTAGAATCAATTGTTTTATTAAGTGAAGGATATGCTGAATATGGTATAAGAAACGAGATTGATATATTACTGAATAATCCTCAGATAAACGATATGGCATTTGTCATTATATGTAAAGAAAAATCAGAGGATATTTTTAAACATAAGGTTAAAGGTTATTCAAGCTCATCAGAATTTATTCAAGGTCTAATAAAAAGCGCTAAACAATTTAATTTTTTTCCTGAGCATGATTACACTCTTATGGATACACTTGTAAGAATAGATGCTGAAGGAAGAAGTCTCATACTACCTTATATAGAATTAAAAGATGAGAATATCAAAATAACAGGTCTTGCCCTTTTTAAAGTTGATAAAATGATAGCAAAAACAAACATTGAAGAAGCTAAAATTATAAATATATTGAAGCACAATAAAGTAAAAGGTATGTTAACCATACAAGATAGCTCTAAAAAATATATAAACTTCTATGCAGAATCTAAGAAAAAAGTTAAATGCTATAAAGAAGATAATAAATTTAGATTTGTTATAGACTTATCCTTAAATGGAACAATTGTAAGCAATACCTTATATGCAAACTTAAAAAGTGATCCAAAGCTTCTAAAAGAAGTTGCAAAAGATATTGAAAAAAATTTAAAAGAAACCTGTGAGGATTTTGTTAATAGTAAAATTAAAGGAGAATATAAAACTGATGTTTTAGGTTTAGGAAAATTTGCTGCTGGAAAATATGGAAGAGGAAAAGGTATAGATTGGGATAAAGTAGTAACCGAATCTATCATAGAAGTAAATGTTAAAGTTAAAGTTGATGATGAAGGTAGAGGAAATTATTAACAAAGTACAGAAAAATAATAGGTGCATAGGTTTAAAACCCTGTACACCTAAAAACTTATAATCGGGTAATTTTAAATCTTTACATATTTTTCAACGTCTACTGTAAATATAGTTGCTCCACCTACTTCAACCTTAGAATCACTAAGATAAGGCATATATATACCTGTAGCTTCTGTAGTAGAATATGCTACCAATGTTTCCTCTCTTGTCTTACAGGTATTTCCTATTATTGAAATTACCCTATCAACATATTCTTCATTTATACCTATCATAAGTGTAGTATTCCCGGATTTTAAAAAGCCTCCACTAGATGCCAACTTTGTCATTTTAAAATTTTCTTTAATTAATACTTTCACCAGTTTATTGGCATCTCTGTCCTGAACAATGGCTATGATTAGTTTCATATAACTCCCTCCTCTTTATAAGGCTTTAACTACGAAACTTAAGTCATGCCCGTCTCCTATAATTACAAAATTCATCTTACAGTATTACTTTCTCATAATTTTCTAAATATTGGAATAATTCCTCTTACTTTATACTATGTTCGATGCTAGTCATAATTTACTACAAAATCATAGTTATAGTACTTTTATTTTTATATGGATTTTGTGATTTATATCACATCCTTCATTTTAGATTAAAATTACAATTAATTACGAGGTGATAACAATGGAGAAAAAAAGTGTTAATTTTAAAAAACTATATTATGGGTTTCCCGTCATATTAATAAGCTATTATGATGAAAATGGTGTTCCTAACATCACAACTCTATCATCTTCTTTTACATTAACAAATATGATATGCCTTGGAATTGGAAATAACAGCTATGCGCTAAATCAAATAAAAAAAGTAAAAGACTTTGTTGTTAATATTCCTGATAGAGATCTTATGAAGGAAATGGACATTTGTGGATACTTGTCCGGTAATAAAAGCAGAAAATTTGAATTGACTGGTTTAACTCCAGTTCAATCAAGCATAATTAAAGCACCTATGATTAAGGAATGTCCTATTTCTATAGAGTGCAGCTTAACTAATGTTACTGAACTAGAAGATTTTAAAGGCATTACTACTATATTTGCAACTATAAAAGGCAGATGTATTTCTACAGATTTATTAGATGATGAAGATCATTTAATATACTCATTACTTGACCCGGTTTTATACGTAGGCGATACTGCAAATAAGACATATAGATATACCGAAAAATATAAGTCAGATAACTCTGGATCTTTTATTTAAAAAAATATATGTGACACTTTAATTTTAGTGTCACATATACTTTTATACTAAAATTATTTAGATTATCCCCTTCTACTCTTTCAATACAACTCCAAGTAAGCCAACAATTGAAAGAGCCTGAGTATGTAAGATTATTGCGCCATGAATATCCTCTACACCTGCCGCAAGTCCGTCAATGTTGCAACTGGTAAAATCTATATCTTTCAGCTTAGTATTATAGAATTGACTCCGTGTAATATCCGTATCTTTAAATTCCACTTTAGAAAACTTACTCTCATAAAAGTCAATATAAGGAAGCTGACAACCGCTGAAGATTATTTGTTTGCAATCTACAAATCGAAAAGATGCATATTGTCCACTGCACTGATGAAACATAACATTTTTAAAAGCTGCTTCTGTAAAATTGCTTCCTGTAAGCTTACAGTTTATAAACTCTACTCTATGTATTGAAGACCCACTTAGATTAATATTAGATAGGTCACAATTTTCAAATCTTACATCTAAAAGTTCTGTCTGTTCAAAGGATATATTTACAAATTTAACATTTCTAAATATTACTCCATCGAAAGACACTCCTTTTGTATTAAAATCTTCCAACAAGCTTTCCTTCACCAATACTGAGGAAATTGAATCATAATCGGATATGCCTCCTGTTAAATTAAATTCAGGCAGATCACTTTGAATCTTTGGCTTTAGTACCTTTGTAGCATTTTTATTTTCAGCCATTTTTTCTCTCCTTTATAACTTTTTTCTGAGGTAACACGCTGTTTAATAAATAATCTCTTTTTTATAGTATCATAACTTATAGTGCTATTTTACTGAATTCGTATGTCCTTATTTAAGGTAATATTATATTTTTTTATTTTGTTGTAAAGTGTAGCTCGGCAAATCTTAAGTTGTTTAGCTGCATGAGAAACATTATAGTTGCAATGCCTTAAGGCATTTACGATTATATTCTTTTCTTGATCTTTAATTGTACTCTCCATGGGGATAATATTATCTTGGTATTGAAGCAACGTATTATTAACTTTATCACATGTTAAATCTAAACTATGATTAATTACTTGTAGTACATGTTCTCCTCTAATGGTTTTTTCGTCATAATTGATACTAAGACGATTAATTATATTACGCAGCTCACGTACATTTCCAGGCCAGTTATACTCAGTTAATATTTCTAAAGCATCCTCTGAGAAAGTTATATCTAATTGGTTTTTACGAATAAAATGCTCAACCAGAAGCGGAATATCTTCTTTTCTAGCTCGCAGAGCTGGTACCTTGATTTCTATTGTATTTAGTCTGTAGTACAAATCTTCACGAAACTTACCTTGTCTACAAAGTTCTTTGAGGTTCCGATTGGTAGAAGCAATCACTCGAGCATTTAGCGGGAGCAGCTTAGTTCCTCCAATCCGCTCATATTCCTTCTCCTCTAAAACCCTAAGTAATTTGCTTTGTAATCTCAAGTTCATATCACCTATTTCATCTAAAAGAATGGCTCCACCAGCAGCTAATTCGAATTTTCCTTTTTTAGCAGACACCGCACCAGTAAAAGCTCCCTTTTCATGTCCAAATAATTCTGACTCCAACAGATCGTCAGGTATAGCCGTACAATTAATCTTTATAAAAGGAGTAAATGAGGTCATATTCTCTGAGTGAAATCCATTTGCCAAAATCTCTTTTCCAGTTCCTGTTTCACCAATAATCAAAACTGGATAAAATGTTTTAGATGCTCTCCTGCATTGCTCCAACATATCCTTAATGATACTACTTTTACCAATATAATCATTAAAAGTATAATTAGAGTCTACTCGCGCTATTATATCGTATATATTTTTGAATTCAGATTCAGTATATTTAGTCATACTAATCAAGACACTTTTTAAATTAGTAAGGCTCTGAAAAAGTACCATCCCAAGTACTCCAATGACTTCCCCTTTTGATATAATAGGAATCAGATTAGTCATACATTTCCTTCCGTTAATGATAACCATAACCCCTGTCTCATGTTTTCCAGTCTTTAAAACTCTTTCAAAAGGTGATTTAGAATCAATATTATTAATATGCTGACCTATTACAGTCTCTCTCGGCAAGTTTATGAGTTCTATAGAACCTTTACTGCAGTGAAGGATACGTCCTTCCTTGTCTATTATAATAGCAGCATCAAAGGCTATATCTATGAGTCTGTCTAGAATTCCGCCTCGCATATTAAGTTCCTCTAATGTAAAGTCGAAATGCATCGTATACACCTCCTACCTACTATAAGTGTATTATAGGAGTTCTTTCCAGTCAATAAACATGTACAATATTTTATACATATGTCTATACAATTGTTTAATTAACATACACTGACAAATACTTCTTATTTATAGCAATAATAGGCCGTTACGACATTGAGGAAATGTTATCATTTTTGGCATAGTTTTTGCTATTTAAAATCATTGAAATATTCTTTAATAAAATAATTTTAAGAGGAGTGTATTTTATATGACAAAAAAAGTTCCAGTAAAAAACAGCGACCGCGAAAAAAACTATTTTAAGTACTACAAACAAGACTGTTTTATAGGTCCAAAGAAAAAATATGATCTAATTACTTCTGAACCTTATGATAACGCAACAGCCTTGCGCATTCATGACAGAAACGATTTGTTTAACTCAGGAGATTTACCAGGAGAATTTGGCTGGTGGCAGCTAGAGGATGGTACAGCAGTAATAGCGAATCAAACATTTTTCCCAAATGTAGACGGAGAAATGTTCGATTGGTGGTTTGCTTGGCATCCTCTAGATCGTTTAAGATATGCAATTTGGGATAACGAAGATCACTATGATGTATATTTAGAAGATCCAGCTCGTTCAAGAAATATGAACTTATCTATGCAGGAACGTCACTGGGACAGCATTCATAATATTTGGGAAGATATCGGTACAGGTAATATTGATTTGCTTCGCATTAACTTTAAAAAACCATCTGACCTTGGATACAATATGAGCAAAATTGGTACAGAAGCTTGCAATTCACTAATCTGTGCAAATGTACAAGTTATTGGTAGTGGAGACATGCCAGATATACCTGTGGTAATGACTCACTTTCTACGCCCTGTAAAAGGAGGCTCTGAACTTCGTTCACGCTTTTGGTTTGGTTGGCAAATCATTGATGGTAACCCAGTTAAGTGCATTCCAGATGGCTTTAAGATTCCTGCTGCTGGACCAGTTTGTCTGCTAAACCACAATGTTAAGGAATTTTCAAATCTAGCACGCATTCTGCCTGATGTGTATAGAGAAGAAAAGAACAATTGGTTTTAAGAGAAAATGAAGGAAGGGATAATGATGAATTCAATAAAAAATAAAGCTCTTTTAATTCAAGCTGTAATCGGAGCAATATTAATTACTGTACTATTAATACCTTTTCAAGCTTTAACTCCATATGCTCCATATACTTGGATGATATTTATACCGTTAGTATTGTTTTTCTCTTTAGGAGGTGAGCCTAAATTACTACCAGCGATGTTTCTGAGTTTTCTATCTGGAACTCTATGGGGAGTTGTATTCTTTTTCTTCGTGGGTTTAATGGCTGGTTTATCTATGGATATAGTCTTTGGTGTTTTAACTACAGTTATAATCTTTGGTATATTAGCTATTCACCCAATTTTACTAGGCAAAACTCCATTTGGAATTGTCCCTTGTGTACTGATAGGATTCATTGAATCACTTTTCACTTTTTTAATAAAACCTTCGAATGTATCATCAGTAGGGTCAATTCAATTAATTATGTTTTTTGGATATGGAATTGCACTTTCATTTATACTTGTAAAGGTAAACGTTTTATTTTGTAAATTAGCTTTAGGTAATAATTGGGCTAAATCCTTCAATGAATAGAATCCATTCTTTAGGAATACAACAACATAGCTATCTATAAAAATAATTATATATTAAAGGATCTGTCTAATAATTGGACAACTCCTTTAAGTTTCTTATTTAAAACATTTAAGATCTTTAAATAATCTTAGCTGAATCTATTGAAATAAACATCACTTTACAATAAAAATCCATATTACACACCAATAAGTAAAATTATTAAAGGAACTGTAATAATTGCTAAGAGGTTAGATAGTACTATACTTTTATTAGCAAGCAACTCATCACCACCATAGGTCTTTGCAAATACTCCCGCTGTTAATGGTGCTTGAGTAGCCATAATTACTACAGGAAATCCAATAAAACTTACAGTTCCAAAAACTATCAAAAACTGCATAACTTTAAGTTTATCGATAGGCAAAAGAAGCTTTACCCAAAATAGTCACAAAAACAATTAACACTGCATATATGACAACGGATAAAGCTATCAAACCTATACTATTTCTAAAAAGCTCTTGTGAAAAACTTTTCTGCATAGATGTTAAAATAATAGCGGGAAATGTAACTTTCATAATAACGCCGCTTATAACTGATGCACCTGCTTCATTGATTATATTTAACTTTGAGATAATAAATCCGATAAAAATAATTACCGTAAGTACTAAAATTGAATTAATGATTTGAATATAATTCATAATATATTTTCTCCTTATGTAGTAAAAATCTTCAATTAGTTAGTTTATTAAATAAATAAGTT
The DNA here is from genome assembly GCF_030915445.1 of Clostridium sp. OS1-26. Taxonomy (GTDB): domain Bacteria; phylum Bacillota; class Clostridia; order Clostridiales; family Clostridiaceae; genus Clostridium_AM. Next base: position 2,591,568 of record NZ_CP133264.1, on the reverse strand, counting down.
TCTAGACAAGTAGTTCAAAATTAATATTAGATAGCGAAGGGTTTAAAACTTTTTAAACCCTTCTTTACTGTTAATGCTTAATTGCAAAACTTTATCTAGCCTTATTCACTTTAGATTTAGACTTCTTTTAAATATATTTCACTGCTGCTTTGTATTAATTACTATTTGTTATATAATATTTTAAGTAAATATTCTCTTAAACCTTCATTTGATTTATTAGCTTGCTCTACAGTCCACTCTTGGAATCCCTTACCACTCTTAAAGCCTAAGTTTCCCTCTTCAACCTTTTGCTTTAAAAGAGGTGATGGTTCAGTGGAGTTCTCCAAATGCTTTAATATATAGCTGTGTATTGACAGAGTTAAATCTGTTCCAACCATATCTGCATTTTCTATAGGTCCTAAATGAGGTAATCTTAATCCAAAGCTATATTTAACTGCCTCATCAACTGTTGCAGCATCAGCAATGCCATTCTCTACTATTGATATTGCTTCTCTCCATAAAGCATGTTGTAATCTATTCGCAACAAATCCTGGAACATCTTTATTTACTCTTATAGGATGCTTGTTTACTTCTTTAAGCAATTCCATAGTTTTTTCCATAACTTCATCAGAAGTATAGTCTGATTTAACAACTTCAACAAGAGGAATTAAATAAGGTGGATTCCAAAAATGAGTTCCAACTATTCTTGCCTTGTTCTTAGCCTTTTCAGATATTTCTGTAATACTCATTACTGATGTATTTGTTGCAAATATAGTATCTTGTCTACAAAGTGCTTCTAAATTCATAAATAAATTTTGCTTTAATTCCATATTCTCGGGGATACATTCAATAACAAAATCTGCATCTTTAGTAGCAACTTTCATGTCTTCAGTTAAAGTAATTCTGCTTAAAATGTCTTTAATATCTCCTTCTGTTACAATACCCTTTTCTTTTATAACCTGAAGATTACCTTTTATTTTATCCATACATTCATATTCAAACTTTTCTCTTATAAAAATGGTTACATTTAAACCCTTACAGCCAGCAAATACTTGAGCTATTCCACTGCCCATCATTCCTGGACCAAATACTGTGATATTTTTAATTATATTTCCCATAGAACAATTCCTCCTAAGATACTTTTTTATTTAATGTAATTATCAGCATTATATAGAGCAATTTACATGCCAACCTTACAGTAAAAACTTTAACTTTTTTCATCAAATTTGTTGAAGGCTGATAACACTTACCCTCTATTTAAATTTTTTTCAAATAAGCTCTAAAATTCGTTGATAAAATCTTACTAATGAAGAAGTTATCTTCATTAAAATAATGCTTTTTAATACAAAATCGTATTATTTTTTATAAAAATACGAAACCTGTTGAATTTATACTTTTTATCTTAATACAATAATGCATCGACTTGATAAGTTCTTGTATTACATTTTCTAATTAATGTATTTGTCATAAACTTTTTATACTAAATCTAAATAAAAAACAGGCACAAGGATCATTTAATTCTTGTACCTGTTTTTTTATTTAGATTTATTTGTAATCTTAACTTCTTCAATTATATATCTAAATTAAATATTCCTAGCAACTTCATAAGCATTCCATATTGCATACATTATATTTGAAACTTGATTCGCATCACCTAATAAATGAACATTTGGTATCTCAAATTTTATTTCATCATATAAAGATTTTTCTGAAGTGTAGCCAATTGCTACAATTGCAGAATCAGCAGCAATAACTTCTTCTTTATCGCCAGACTTTAGAATAAAACCATCTTCTGAAGCAGAAATTACAGAAGTATTTACTTTAAGTTCTATCTTCTTGAACTTAACTAAATCCTTAAGCATATCTTCATTAGCATGACAAAGTGGTCCACCAACTTTTAATATGCCATCTTGTAATTCAACAAGAGTAACTTTTTTACCTTGATCAACAAGCCATAAAGCAGTTTCACAACCAACTAATCCGCCGCCAATAATAATAGTTGAGCCTCCTGCATCTTTTTTACCAAGAAGAACTTCTTCTGCTGCATATACTTTATCAGAGCCTGGAATAGCTAATTTTCTTGGTTTTGAGCCTGTTGCGACTATAACTTCATCTGCGTTAAAGTCTTTAACCATTTCTTTTGTAACTATTGTATTATAGTTAACTTCTACATTTAAATCCTTAAGTTCATTAGCATACCAATTAGCAAGTGCTATATCATCTTCTTTAAAATCAGGAGCACCACCAGGAATAAGGTTTCCTCCAAGCCTATCTGATTTTTCAAATAGAGTAACTTTGTGTCCTCTTATTGCAGCTACTCTTGCAGCTTCTAGTCCTGCTACACCACCGCCGATTATCATTACATTCTTAGTTTTTCTAGCAGGCTCTAATCCATACTCCGTTTCCCTTCCGCAAGCAGGGTTTACTGCACAAGAGATATTAGCATAATTTTGTAATCTACCCATACAACCTTCTTGACAAGAAAGACAAGGACGCACTTTGTCGTATTTATCCATCATTATCTTATTAGGTATTTCAGAATCTGCAAGTAATGGTCTGCCTAGCGCAATCATGTCTGTTTTTCCTTGTGCTATTGCCTCACTTGCAAGCTCTGGGTCTTCCATTCTTCCTGCCGTAATTACTGGTACTTTAAGCACCTTTTTTAATATTTCATTATAAGAAAGATATAAACCTTTTTCTTGGTACATAGGTGGGTGACTCCAGTACCATGAATCGTAAGAACCTACATCTCCATTGAAGGCATCATAACCAGCTTCTTCTAAAATTTTTGCTGCTTCAATACCTTCCTCAATGTCTCTTCCTTTTTCAACAAATTCTTCTCCTGGAAGCCCTCCCTCTTTCCAATCCTTAATAAAGCTCTTAATGCTATAACGAAGCGAAACAGGATAGTCTTGTCCACAAGCTTCTTTGATAGCTTGTACTATTTCTATAGCAAATCTTAATCTATTTCTTAAACTTCCACCATACTCATCTGTTCTATTATTAAAGAATGAAATTGCAAATTGGTCTAAAAGGTAACCTTCATGTACAGCATGTATTTCAATACCATCAAAGCCTGCTTTTTTGCTATAAGTGCTGATTCTGCAAACTTTTTAACATAAGTTTTTATCTCTTCAACAGTTAGCTCCCTGCAAGTCACATCTGAGAGCCATCTGTGTGGTATAGGTGACGGCGCTACAGCTGTTCTTCCCACTATTGAAGGTATACTAACTCTTCCAAATCCAGCTGAAAGTTGAAGAAGTATTTTTGCCCCATAAGCATGAATTCTCTCCGTCATCTTTTTCCCTGTCGCAATAAAGTTTAAAGGATTAAGTGTTGGGCATGGCATTGATGGCAAATTACATTTTTCAATATCATTTTCTACCATGGTAACACCGGTCATAATAAGCCCAGTACCACCTTTTGCTCTTTCTACATAATATTCTACTCCACGCTCATTGAAGGTTCCATCCGCATCACAAAGGCCACCTGGTCCCATTGGTGCCATAACAAATCGATTTTTAATTTCTAATTTTCCAATCTTTATTGGTTCAAAGAGATTTTGATATTTTGTTTTCATATAAAACCCTCCGTAAGTTTATTATAGATTATTTTTATTTGTAAATTTATATAACGAATTCATTCAATGAATGCATTCATCGAACACATTCATTATATAGTTTTGTTATTTTATTGTCAATGGTGTCTTAAGAATTTTGAAAATAATAGTGTATAATTGACAATAGATCATTCTTTTATATATAATTTAAGATCAGTACATACTTAAATATGAATTATTTATAATTATTAGGAGAATGATTGGAATGGAAGAAAAGTTAACTAATAGGCAAATACAAGCAATGAATACGAAAAATAATATATATAATGCCGCAGCTGAATTATTAGAAAACAACGGGTATCAAAATATTAGAATAGAGGATATCTGTAAGAAAGCTGGGGTTTCTGTAGGCTCATTTTATACTCACTTTAACTCAAAGAATGATATTTTAGTTGAGATATTTAAACGAGCTGATGACTACTTTAGAGAGGAAGTTTCAAAGTCTTTAGGAAACAAATCTGTGTTCGATAAAATTATAGACTACTTTGACTATTATGCGAAATATGATGAATCTTTAGGTATTGATATGGCGAAACAACTGTATACTTTTGATAATAAGATGTTTATTACTGAGGGAAGACATATGCAAGGTCTTTTGAATGAAATAATAATAGATGCTCAGAAAAATGGGTATCTCTGTCTAGATATACCTGCTGCAGAAATTACCAAACAATTATTTGTAGTAGCAAGAGGTGTTGTATATGATTGGTGCCTTCATGATGGTGGATATAATGTCAGAGAAGCTATGAGAAATTTTATTAAACGAATGTTAATCACATATCAAATCAGATGAACAGTTATTTAAAAAAGCAAGGAGCTGTCTTTTCTAGTCTAAGACAGCTCCTTTATTATGCTTTTAAATTTTATGCATTATTAAGTTTTATTCCTAATGCCTTTGCCTTTCTAAATACCGTAGGTTGCGTAACACCAAGTACTTTTGCGGCTTTATAGGTACTACCGTATTCCCTTAGAGCCTTCTCTATCATTTCTTTTTCTAGTCTGTCTACAGCTTCTCTTAGGCTTAAGTTACTATCCTCAAGTTTTATCTCCATCTTATTCTTTCCAATTATATTTGCTATATTGCTATAGGTTATATAACTTTCATCATCAATAACTAATAACCTTTCAATAACATTTTGAAGTTCTCTTACGTTTCCCGGCCAATCATAGTTCTCTAAGGCTTGCATAGCCATACTGTCAAAACTTTTATTTTTACCATATTTATTGTTAAATTTTTCCATAAACATGTGTACTAAAATAGGAATATCATCTTTTCTTTCCCTGATCGGTGGAATTTTTATCGGTACAACATTCAAGCGATAAAATAAGTCTTCTCGAAACTTTCCTTTTTCTATTAATTCCTGCAGCTTTTGATTTGTAGCTGCAATAACTCTTACATCTATTTTAATACTTTTTGTGCCTCCTAACCTCATTATTTCTTTCTCTTGAAGAACTCTGAGAAGTTTTGATTGTAGATTTAAAGGCATCTCGCCAATTTCATCTAAGAGTATAGTTCCACCATTAGCAATTTCAAACATCCCCAACTTTTCCTTATTTTGTGCTCCTGTAAAGGCTCCTTTTTCATATCCAAATAATTCAGATTCCATAAGACTATCAGGTATAGCAGCACAATTTACTTTTATGTAGGGCAAATTTTTTCTATTGCTTTTATCATGTACTTCTTTCGAAACAACTTCTTTACCACTTCCAGTTTCACCAGTTATTAAAATTGTAGCATCTGTCTTGGCAACGTGGCTTATAAGCTCTTTTATTTCTCTCATCTTAATATCTTTTCCGACTAAATTTTCTTTTTGCCAATATTTATGTCTAAAGTAATTTAATTCGTTTAAATACTTTTGATTCTTTTCTTCTGTTTTCTCCAAATCTTGTTTTAACTTTATTAACTCCGTTAAATCTCTCATAACAGTTAAAACCTGAACGACTTCACCCTTTTCATTAAAGAAGGGATTTCCAGTTATCAATACCTTTTTATTATTTTTATTTATAGTAGATAGCGAGCTGATTTTCTTTTTTTGTTGTAAAACTTTTAATGATACAGCCTCACTAAAATATTCTTCATCTAATAACTCACTTATGTTTCTTCCAACTATTTCTTCTTCCTTTATTCCTGTTATCTCAGTATAGCCTTTGTTTATTGCTACTACATCCCCGTTACTATCAACCGAACAAATTCCATCAGATACAGCATCTCCTATTGTAAATGCACTAAGCTCTCTTTCTTTATACTTACTAAGGCTATCTAAAGTTTCTCCCTGCTTGGTAACTAAATCTTTATAAAAATTTAAAATTTCAAAAGCCATATCATCTACTTCTATAAAACTTAAATCTTTTAGTTTTTCTAGTTGAGATTTTAGTTTATCATCGATTTTAAATAAGTGCTTATTCATTAATCTACCCCTAACCATTAGTTCATAGTACTATATACCATTATAACTTTAGTTTAGTAAAATAAAAAGTAAAATTGTCGAGTAGTTGTGTAGTTTTAAATGCATATCATAGCCTATATTAAATTTAAATTTTATCAGTAATTAGCTTTTCGATAACTCTTTATACCAATAAAAGCACTTCCTTTGATAGTTGCTTTTATGAAGAACATCAAAAGAAGTGCCTTATCTAAAATTTATAATTCTAAAAAGTATTATTTAGAAAAAGTACATACTCTATCGATACCTAAAATTTGTCTTGCTTCATCTGGTGTTGCTACTTCATTTCCTGCTATTCTAACGATGTCAGCAGCACGTTTCACTAATTGCGTATTAGATTCTGCTAGCACGCCTGCACTCCACATTACGTTATCTTCCATACCGACTCTTAGATGTCCTCCCATAGCAACAGCAGCTAGCATTATTGGTACATGCTGTTTACCTATACCGAGTGCTCCCCAGGTACAGCCTTCTGGCAATAAATTCTTTAAGTATACTAAGTTTTCTACTGTAGCAGCTGAACCACCTGCTGCTCCCAATACTAATTGATAATGAAGTGGTGCTTTTAATACACCTTTCTTTAAGTAATATAGAGAGTTGTAAATCATACCCGCATCAAAAATTTCAATTTCTGGTTTTACTCCTACCTCCTGCATAGTCATTCCTAATTCTTCTAGGAACTTTGGATGATTTAAGAATAGGCTGTTATGCATCCAATTCATAGAACCACAATCATAAGAAGCAAGTTCTGGTTTGATACTTCTTAAATGAGCTTGACGTGTTTCATCAGTTGCATTTAAATCACCAGATGTTGTGCAGTTTATAACAATATCACATTTTTTCTTAATTAGATCAACTGTTTCTTCAAATTTTGCACGATCCATTGTACCATTTCCTTCATCATCCCTCATATGAAGATGGCAGATCGCCGCACCAGCTTTATAACATTCATATACATCAGCTGCAATCTCCTGTGGAGTCGTTGGAATATTTGGGTTATCTTTTTTCTTTGGCCATGCACCAGTTGTTGCGACTGTAATAATTGTTTTTTTTGTTGACATTTTAATACCTCATTTCTTATTTTATTTTTAACATCTTTCTACAATAATGGCAGTACCCATACCGCCACCTATACATAAGGTCGCTAATCCATATTTTGAGTCTCTTTTTTCCATTTCATAAAGTAATGAAGTAAGTATTCTTGCTCCTGAGCATCCAACTGGATGTCCTATTGCAATAGCACCCCCATTTACATTAACTTTACTCATATCAAATTTAAAATCTTTTGCTACTGCTAAGCTTTGAGATGCAAAAGCTTCATTTGCCTCTATTAAGTCCATATCCTCTATTGTTAAATTTGCCTTCTCCAAAGCCTTTTTTGTTGCATGAAATGGTCCATAACCCATGATAGCTGGATCTAAGCCTTTTGATCCATAAGATACTATTTTAGCCATTGGCTTTAAACCAAGCTCTTCTGCTTTTTCAGCACTCATAATAACCATAGCTGCTGCACCATCGTTTATTCCTGAAGCATTTCCAGCGGTAACAGTTCCATCTTTCTTAAAGGCTGATTTCAATTTAGCTAAAGATTCCGCAGTTGTTCCAAATCTAGGGAATTCATCTGTATCAAATATTACTTCACCTTTTTTAGTTTTTATAACTACCGGAACTATTTCATCTTTAAATCTTCCTTCTTTTATAGCTGCTTCTGCCTTTTGTTGAGATGCCGCTGCAAATTCATCCTGCATTTCTCTTGTTAAATTCCATCTCTCAGCTATATTCTCTGCAGTGGCTCCCATTTGATATCCTTGGAATGCGTCTGTAAGAGCATCATTTACCATTGTATCTACAATAGTTCCATTACCCATTCTTTGTCCCCATCTTGTAGTTGGAAGTATATATGGTGCTGCTGACATGTTTTCCATACCACCAGCTATTACAATATCTGCATCTCCTGCTTTTATCATTTGAGCTGCTAGGCTAACTGCTCTTAATCCTGAACCACAAACTTTATTTAATGTAAATCCTGGAACTTCTTCTGGTAGATCAGCTTTTACTATAGCCTGTCTAGTTACATTTTGACCTAAACCAGCTTGTATAACATTCCCCATTATAACTTCGTCAACCAATTCTGGTTTAACTTTTGCTTTATTAAGTGCTTCTTTAATAACTACAGCTCCTAATTCTGCCGCTGAAACATCCTTTAAAGTTCCACCAAATTTTCCAACAGCAGTTCTGACAGCACTTACAATGACTACCTCTTTCATTCTGAACCTCCTGTAAATATCATTATTTATATTTATTTTTGAAAATATTTTTTAAAATTATCATCTTATTATCTTCTTGACTTTATTTCTACGCTTCCATAACCTTTAAATTTTCATCAATTACTAAATCAGCCTCAGTAGCTGCTAATATATCTTCAATCGTTATCCCTGGAGCAATTTCTTTTAATATAAAACCGTCTTCTGTTACTTCCATAACTCCCATTTCCGTAACAATAAGACTAACTTTTCCCGCAGCTGTAAGTGGCAGTTTACATTGTTTTAGTATTTTGGGTTCTCCTTTAGCTGTATGAATCATTGCAATAATAACTTTTTTGCTCCACTTACTAAATCCATTGCACCACCCATACCTGGAACCATTTTTCCTGGAACCATAAAATTTGCTAAATTACCTTTTTGATCTACTTCTAAAGCCCCTAAAACAGTAGCATCTATATGTCCTCCTCTAATAATCCCAAAGGATGTAGCACTATCAAAAAATGCTCCTCCCTTTTTTATAGTAACAGGTTGTCCACCAGCATTTACGATATCCTTATCTTCCTTCCCCTCTTCAGGCACTGAACCTAAACCTACAAAACCATTTTCTGATTGCAATATTACATTGATACCTTCAGGTATATAGTTAGCAACCATTGTAGGAAGACCTATTCCTAAGTTTACTACATCTCCATCCTTTAATTCCTTTGCTATTCTTTTAGCAATAATTTGTTTAGCTATTTTACTATCCATTAGTTTTCACCTCCAACTATATGATCTACAAATATACCTGGTGTCATTACATGATTTGGATCTAATTCTCCAACTTCAACAATCTTTTCAGTCCCTGCTATAACCAAGTCTGCAGCTGTTGCAATTAATGGATTAAAGTTTTTTGTAGACGCATTATAAAAAACATTCCCTTGCTTGTCTACTATAGATCCACCTATTAAGGCTAACTCTGCTCTTAGTGGTAATTCTAAAAGATATTCCTTATCTCCAATTTTTATTTTTTGTTTTCCCTCTTCTACGATTGTTCCAACTCCAGTTTCTGTTAAAAAACCACCTATACCTGAGCCACCACATCTTATTTGTTCTGCAAGAGTACCTTGAGGCACTAATTCTACTATCAATTCTCCTGCATTCATTTGTCTTCCAGTTTCAGGGTTTAAACCAATATGAGATGCGATAACTTTTTTAGCTTGTTTATTTACTATCAATTTCCCAATACCTTTGTCTGGAAATCCTGTATCATTTGCTATTATTGTTAAATCTTTTACTCCTTTTTTAACCATTGCATCAATAATAGCTTCTGGAGTTCCTGTTCCCATAAAACCACCTATCATAATAGTCATTCCATCTTTTATATGCTCCATTACTTCATCAATACTTTTAACTTTACCCATATTCATCACCTTCACTTTAATTTGCATTTTGTCATAATTGTATACAGCAATTTATATGCCAAAATAATAGTCTGTTGAAATTTTATTTTGTAGCAATGTATTTAGGCATTGAAAACACTGCCTTTACCTAAAACATATTTTTTAAAATTTTGCTTCTAATTCATTGACAATATAATATCAATGAGAATGCTATTCTATTTTTTAAATTTTTTAATTCATATTTGTATTAATTCCTTTAAAACAAAATTTAAAGTGCCCATCTGTTGTTATTTGTTTTAATACTAAAATGTATTAAAACAATACATTTTAGTATCATTCCACTTAAGTTTCTATATTTATACTAATTACCTACTTGAAAGGCTACAATGTAAAAGCTGACACTGCTTTACTGCAAATGTCAGCCATTATTTAACGTAATTCTCGCTTTTATTTTTCTCTAATATAATAACAATTTATTTTATTGTTTCTGCTGCTATTTCTTCTATTGCGTAATTTGACGTTTTTGCTGCTACAAAGAAAGATATAACTGTACAGATAATTAATCCAATAGCACACATTCCATATAAAGATCTAAAAGCTTCAATTCCTGTTATTGTTGTTATAAGTAGTTGAACAAATGGTGATGATAAAAATCCAATATGAATACCGCTAGTTACAAGACCATATGCAGCATCTCTTTGAGATTTTTCAACTTTTTGTGATGTTAAGTTCAAAATATAAGGTGGAAGCATTCCGGAACCAAATCCGATCAAAATATTAGCAACGCATTGAGTTTCAAAATTGTGAGTGAAATACATTACTACATATCCAACAGCAAAAATAGCTATAGATATAGGAACTAAATAATTTTTTGTTTTGTGATAAAAGCTTGAGAAAACTAGTCCAGATATAATGCTGATTCCTCCTGGCAAGGAGATTGCTATACCTATCATCCAAGGTAATCCAATTTTTTCTGTAACCATAAATAATGCGGTGTTATTGATATTAAACGCAAAGAACATCCAGTTAACTGCCATGAAAAAAACTAATGCATATGCAATCTTAGGAATACCTTTACTTGGTAAATGATCCTCACCTACATCAGCATCCTTAATTGGAGGAGACTTTGGTAAGCCAATCATTGCAACAAACATGATAAGAATACAGACGCTAAAGCATAAGAATGGATATTTCCATCCAAGAAGTAAAATGAATCCTACTGCGATACTATCAAGCACATTGGCAACGTTAGCTACACCAGTTGCTGCACCAAGCATTTTTTCCCTTTGAGTTCCTGTAAAGTTTTCTGCAATCATAGCATTCGGTAAAGGTAATACTATTCCAACTCCAATACCGGTAATTAATCTAAAAATCAACACTTGATTCAGAGTTTGACAGAAGAATGGTAACATACCTGCGAGACCATAAATAAGTAACCCTATTACAATCAGATTCTTTTTATCATATTTTTTAGCTAATTTTCCTGCAATCATACTAAATGGAATGGATGTAAAAAACGGCATAATAACAATTAGCTGCAATTGAAAAGTTGATGCATTAGGAAATGCTTTTGCTACTTCACCTAAAATTGGAGCAACTACAGAAAGTTCATATATCCATACAAAGGGTATTAATAGAATTGTAAAAACATTAAATTTTGTTAATTTTGAATTATTCATAGCAACCTCCTTGATATTTTGTTAACAATCAATAATATAAAATCCCGCTAAGTAATACTATAATAAAATTCCTACATCTTAGAAATATTCTCCAATGGTTGTTATTATAAAAATAGAATATGATATGTATGGCCTTTTATAAGATACAATTAATTAAACTTGTCTATAATAAATTTATAATATTGAAATTATTATAGACAAGCCTTAGGACATTTAAAGAATTTTAAATTATTAAGTCAGTAAGTTACTACTTATTTCCTGACTTAGTGTTTAAATACTGCTTAATGAATTTAAAATTAAAATCCACCGTATGTGTAAACTCTATCTGGTACATCCTTATTTATATCATCTTCATCTATTTCCGCAACGCAGCGAACCATAGAACCATCACCCATGTACCATCTGATTGGTAAGCATAAGAATCTGAAGCGTTTTCCAGATACTTTATCTAAGTCTCCACCAAGGTTTTCAACACCAACGATACCATGTCCTAACATTTGTTTATGACAAGGTTCCCATGTTCCCCAGCATCCGATTGCTTCTAAATCACCGAATTTAGCATCATATGCTTCTTTACCATGAATTCTGATGTATTCATCTTTATCAAATTCAGCATATGCTTCTTCACCAAACTGCTCTTTGTATTCTTCTGTGATTGGTTTTCCTGAAGCACCGAGTAAATTCAAACGGGTAGCACCGTTATTGCCCATAGCTGTATGAAGTGGATGATCAAGAGCCTGCATATCCATAGCTACACATTTAACTTTGTGTTTTACAAACCATTTTCCTGCTTCAACGCCTGTACCGCAAGAGTAATGATAGTATTCTTTTGAATCATCAAACTTACGATGCATTCCTGTATTTAGGCAAACAACCATTCCTTCTAATTCTTCTGGTTTGATATTTGCACGTTTGCAAGCATCTTCAAGATGTTCTGCTGTGATTAATCTCCAACGTTCAACTTTAATTTCGAGGCAAACTGCATCACCCATGTATGCATCAATTGGCATTTCATGAGTATAACGAGCTCTCTTACCATCGAATTCAATTTCCATAACGTGACGTGGTGCGTCGCAATGTGTACCAGTGTGCTGAACACAATCGATTCTCTGTGTAAGAACACCACCTTTTGCCATGGTGTGCATAGAATCGATTACTGGCTTTACAAAATAAGGCCAGCGTGGTATATCTGCACTGAACGGATGAGTTAAATCTACGAATACTTTCTTTCCCATTTTTATATTCCTCCTAGAATTTCATAATTAATCTTTTATATATTAAATTAGAATAATTTTCATATCAAAGTCTAAATCGTAAAATCTTGCTTATTAAAATATGAATTAGTTAGCCCAATATCCACCTTCAGTAGCAACATTTGCACCTGTCATAAAGTCACTTGCGCTTGAAGCAAGGAAGATACATGGTCCTACAAAGTCTTCTGATTCTCCAAGACGACCGATTGGAAGACGTTTTAAGAAGTTCTTGTAAACAGCACTTTCTGGATCGAACATCCATTCAGTTAAATCTGAACGGAACACTGTTGGATTAACTGTGTTAACATTGATTTTATATTTAGCAGTCCATTCACATGCAAGTGATTGAGCCATAAGATCTATACCAGCTTTTGCTGTACAGTAACCTGTGTAGTTAGCCATACCCATCTTTGAACGAGCAGAAGATACCATGATAACTTTTCCACCTTTTCCTTGAGCTATCATTTGTTGTCCAACATATTTACAGAACAACCATGTACCTTGTACATCAGAATCCATAATCTTTTTCCATTCAGTTAACTCTTGTTCTACGATTGGTTGTGGATTATTATATCCTGCTGCTGTTACTAATACGTTAATTTCTCCAAATTTTGCAATTGCATCTTTAACAACCTTTATTACATCTGCTTCTACCGCTGGATCTCCTGTTGAATATCCACATTGGATTCCTGCTTCTTCTAATTCATCACAAAGTGCTTTACATTTTGCATCGCTGCGTCCTGTAACGAAAACCTTCATGCCTGCATGTCCATAACCAAAAGCAATTGCTTTTCCGAAAGCACCTGTGGCTCCTGTTATAAGAGCAACTTTTCCTTTAACATCGAATAAGTTGTTTACAAATTGTTTATCAACCATTTTATTTTCTCCTTCTACTACTTAATTTATATAAGTAATCTTACTCATTACTGATGACTACTAAAACTGTAGCTACTTGATTTGTTTCATTAATCATTTCTCTTCCTTCATTTGGTCCTATAAAGATAGAATCATTCTTTTTAAGTACGAATTTCTCAGTCTTTGTTTTTACAGTGATTTCTCCATCTAATACAAAGTATATTTTTTCAGTTGGTGAATCTTCATACGCATATTCAGCACCACCACCTGGTAAAAAGTATGACATTCCCATCCAGAACTTTGTTGCACCTGTTTCTTGTTTTCCGTGTAATTTCATAGCTTTCATATCAAAATGTAATGGCGCATTATATGGAGCTACATCCTTTAATTCAACTTTTTTCATTTTATTTTCCTCCCCCTTAAATTTAATATCTATATTCTAATTTTGTTTTTTACACAAATATATTTAGCAAGTGACGTGCCAAAATGTTAAAAAACTCACAAAATTTTATTTATATTTTTTTTAAATGTCCTAAGGCATTGATTTTGGTAGGAAAAATTTTTTAACAAGAATTTCAAAATTACCTTAATGAAAACGTTTGATAACTCACAAAAATTTTTTAATACAAAATTGAATTGGTTTTTAAGATTTAAAGACTATAAAATCTCTATACTTATGGTTTTTATCTTAATTCAATAATGTATTAGGTCGATTTATCTTTGTATTAATGTTTTTAATCATATGATATTAAAAAATTTTATTTATCTTAAAATTCAAAAAAGATATAAGATAATTAATTATATCTTATATCCTTAATTTGTTACTATAACTTTGAAATGAGTTTCTTTGCTATTTTCTTCATTGTTTTAAGCTTGAAAATATTTGCTCAAATATCAGCTGTAACCGCTTCTTTTTCTCCACAGCCTTCACATATTCCTCGTAGCTGGCACCATGTTTAAGTAATTCTAAATCCCGTGTAAATTCTTTTTCTTTATTACTTATTTCTTCTTTAGTTGCACCTTTTTTCTCGAGTTCTTTTAAAGTATTGTACCGCCCCTGATCTATCCAATTTATTGCTGGAGCTACTAAAATATTAAAAGCAATTTTCTTATTAATCTGATACCTTAACATTTAAAATATCTAAAATGAAAATAAATAAAGGTATACCAAGTAATAATCCCCATACTCCCATGAAGTATTTTCCAGCAATTAATATAATAAATATAAAAAATATAGGCAGTGATGTTTTGTCTGACATTAGCTTTGGGTTCAGTACATAGCTCTCAAAACAATGGATTAAAGCAATCATTATAATTACAGATATTACTTTAATTAATCCACCAATATTAAATGCTATCAAAGAAAGTGGTATTAAAGATATTATAGTTCCTGCAACAGGTATAAAACTTAATATAAATATCATAAATCCTAAACCCATTAACTGAGGGAATCCCATAAAATATAGAGCTATTATGGAAAGAAAACTATTGGCTAAAGCTATTAAAAATTGAGCTTGTATTACTTTACCAAAGGAATTTAAAAAATTTGTTCCAAAATACTCAAAATGATTGTAAATACAAGATATTTTACTTGTTTTGAATTTGTATATAAATTTTGTTATCTTTTCTTTATCTAAAACAAAAAACATGCTCAGCACTAGAGAAATAAATACATTTAAACTACCTTGTACTACGCTTTTACCAATGCTTAGCATAGTATTCATAAATTTATCATAAGACTTTTCTATATCAATTTGTTCGGTTAAAGAGTTTATGTATTTTACCCATTTATCTGGTACATTTATCTTTGATATTTCTTCAAATATTATTTGAACTTCCTTTATAATTTCAGGAATATACTTACATATAAAAAATCCTATTAATCCAATTATAATAAAATATAAAAGAATTGTTACTATAGTCTTATGTAAGTGAGTTTTATTAACTATAAATTTTTGTAAATTATAAATTAGGTAAGAAAATAAAAAAGTGAAAAGAAATAAATTGAATAAATCCCGCATAAGATAAATAATCAATCCTAAAAGCATAAATTCAACTACATTTTTTAATATGTGTTTTTTTAGTATTTCTTTATTTATTTCCACAAAAATTCCTCCTCTTTAGTAACAATAATTATTTAAATTTAACATCATCCAATATTGAGTAAGTCAAATTTATTTCATTTATTAATTTAATAAAAATATCTTAAGATTATCCTATGATAAATCTTAAGATATCTTAAAAAACCCTTCTGCTTATGCATTAACTTTACATAAGCAGAGAGTATATATAAAATAAGTTTATTGTATTAGTCGATAAAAAATGTACTATAAAACTTTTTCAGAATTCTTTCTATATGCAAATTGACTGTTATATATATCGCTGTATAAACCATTTTTAGCTAATAATTCATCATGACTTCCTTGTTCAATAATATTTCCCTTATCCATAACCAATATCTTATCTGCATTTTTAATTGTAGATAATCTGTGTGCTATTATAAAACTTGTTCTTCCTTTCATTAGATTATCCATGGCATTTTGTATTTCTAATTCTGTGCGTGTATCTACACTTGAAGTTGCTTCATCAAGTATTAAAATATACGGATTAGCTAAAATAGCACGAGCAATACATAAAAGTTGTTTTTGTCCTTGAGATATTGAAGAGTTTTCATCATTTAAAACTGTATCATAGCCATGGGAAAGTGTTCTTATAAAATAGTCAGCTCTGGCAAGCCTTGCAGTTTCTTTAATTTCTGAAATTGTTGCTCTATCTCTGCTGTATGAGATATTGTCTTTTATACTTCCATCAAAGAGCCAGGAGTCCTGTAACACCATTCCAAATAAAGAGCGTAAATGACCTCTTTTTAATTCAGTTATATCAATGCCATCAATTTTAATTTTTCCACCATTCAATTCATAGAATCTCATAAGCAAGTTTATTAAAGTAGTTTTTCCGGCGCCAGTTGGCCCAACTATAGCAACTTTTTGTCCTGCTCTTACCTCTAAGTCTATTCCTGTAATTATAAGCTCTTTTCCATATCCAAATTTTACACCTTCAAATGTTATATTACCTTTTGGATTTAATATTGTTTTATAATTTATAGTATCTACCTGCTCCTCTTCTTCATCTAAAATCTCAAATACACGTTCTGCTGAAGCAATAGCTGCCTGCATTGAGTTTAAAATGTAAGCTGCCTCAGTTAGTGGTTCTGATGCTTGATCTACATATTGGAAAAAGGCTTGTATTAGTCCTATTGATAATTTTCCTTGAATAACAAATATAGCACCAAGAGATGCTATTAGTACATATCCTATTTGATTCATCAAACGAATTAAAGGATTTATAGCATAGGTAATGAATTGGGCTTTTTTCTCATCAAGATATAATTTATTATTAGATATTTCAACATTATTAATTATTTCCTCTTCCATGTTAAAGGTCTTTACCACCGTCTGACCAGTAAAATATTCTTCTATTTGTCCGTTAAATCTACCTAAGGATTCTTGTCTGTTTGCAAAATAATTAATACTCTTCTTTCCAATTGTAGAAGTAGCAATAACCCCCATAGTAATAGTGAAAATGGTAATTAGTGTTAGTATCCAGTTTATTGAAAGCATGAGAGCAACAGCTCCTATGATTGTGAGTATTGCCGTAATAAACTGCATCATTCCTGACTGCAAGGTTTCGGATACTTTTTCCAAGTCATTTGATATCCTGCTTAGAATTTCCCCTTTTTGTATGTATCATAATATTTTAAAGGAACTTTTGAAAGTTTTTCACTTATTTCTTTTCTTATGGATACTATTAAGGTTTGAGATACAGTGGACATTACATACTGTTGTATATAATTAGCCAATGAAGATAGTAAATATACAGCAAGCAGCAGCAGTGAAAGCTTTTTTATAACATCAAAATTTATATTGAAGGAACCAGTAGAAGATATATTTTTTATTCCTTCATAAATAGTATTAATAGCTTTACTAAAAATTAATGGAGCAGTCATTGTAAATGTTAAACTGATAATAGCAAAGAATATTACAATAATTATTTTCCATTTTTGATTAAGGAGCAATTTTATTAATCTTTTTACAGTCTTCTTCGTATCTTTAGCTTTTTCTACTGACATTTCAGTATCAAAAGAGATCGTGTCTTTTGTGTTTTCTTCATACATCATGCTAATTCCTCCTTACTTAATTGTGATTCTGCTATTTGCATGTAAATAGGGCAATTTTTAAGAAGTTCCTTATGAGTTCCTATTCCTGCTATTTTTCCTTCTTCTAAGACTATAATCTGATCTGCCTCCATAATTGTACTTATTCTTTGGGCAATGGTCATAACAATTGAATCTTTTATTCTTGGTTTTATAGCTTCTCTAAGATTTGCATCTGTTTTATAGTCTAGAGCAGAAAAACTGTCATCAAATACATATATATCACTTTTCTTAACTAAGGCTCTTGCTATACATAATCTTTGTCTTTGCCCTCCTGAAAAATTACTGCCTCCCTGTGCTACAAAGGAATCATAGCTAAGGTTTAGCTCCGAAATAAATTTATCCGCTTGAGCTATCTTAGCAGCACTCTTTATCTCATCTATAGTCGCATCCTTTTTCCCATGCCGTATATTATCAGCTATGGTTCCACTAAAGAGGAATGCTTTTTGAGGTGAAAAACTTATCGTATCTCTCAAATTCTTTTGAGAAAAATCCTTTATATTAATACCATTAATTAAAATTTCGCCACCTTGTATTTCATGCAATCTTGGTATTAGTTTACCAATGGTACTTTTCCCTGAACCGGTAGCTCCTATAATTGCAGTAGTTTTACCGCTTTCGCATACAAAGCTAAGATTTTTTAAAACAGGTTTTTTAGAATCTCTATAGAAGAATGTAACATTCCTAAATTCTAAGGTTTTTCTACCACTTGGAATAACTTCAGTTATTTTTTCATCTACTATTTCGGGTTCGTATTCTAATACTTCTAATATACGCCTTGAGCAGGCACTAGCACGTGGTACATTAATTAGTACAATTACAGCCATTACTAGGTAGACCAATATTAATATTGCATATTCAATAACAGCCATAATATCGCCTACTAGCATATTCCCTTTGCTTATTCTGATTGATCCAAACCATAAAATAGCAACAGCACAAACATTCATTATAGCCATTATCGATGGCATAACTGCAGCAAATATCTTATTCAATTTTATATTAATATCTGCATAACTTGTGAATGTATTATTCATTAATTTCTTTTCATGTTTTTCACGGTTAAAAGCACGTATAATTCTTATTCCTGAAATATATTGCCTAACTTTAGAATTTATTTTATCTAACTCAACTTGAATTCTAACTGATAGATTTATTACTTTTTTACTTATAAGCATAATAAATATTATAAAAATTACTCCCGTTATAAAGATTATGAAAGCCATATATCTATCTTTAGAAAAGGCTAAAAGCATTCCTATTAAGGTTATAAATGGGACTGGAATAATCATTTCAAAAAACATATTTAATGTATTTTCAATTTGATTCACATCACTTGTACATCTTGTAATTAAGGATGAAGTGGAAAACTCCTTAAAATCATGTATGGATAGTTTTTGTGCATGTGAAAATATTTTGCCTCTAATATCTCTAGAAAAGGTTGATGATAAATTTGCAGTGAAATAGGTAGAAAGTATGGCGAGTACGCCAGTAAATACAGCAGTACCTATCATTGCTCCGCCAGTTTTTAATACATAATATATATCACCTTTTATTACTCCATTATTTATTATGTCTGCAGTTAGTGTTGGAATATATAATGTACCTATAGTTTTAAGTACTATGATTATGAATAATGAAACTAAAAGCACTTTGTTAACTTTAAAGTGTTTAAATAACTTTAACATGATATTCTCCTTCATCTGTAATTTTTATTTACAGATAACATCATAAACTGTACAGTAACTTGACAGTCAATACTTTTCCAAATAGAATATTTTAAAGAGGGAAATTATTTCTAAACATTTTATAATTATAGAAGGTGTAGTTTATGAATGAGTTCATAAGTTCAAAGAAATATTTATCTATAAGTTCTTTTTCTAAATTATCTGGTATAAGCAGAAAAAATTTAATATATTATGATAATGTAGAAATATTGAAACCTATATTTGTAAAGGAAAATGGATATAGATATTATTCCTATAGTCAATTAGACGAAGTAAGCATAATTATTGCTTTAAAGGGTTTAGATATACCATTAAAGGAAATACGAAATTATCTTAAAAACGTATCTCCTGATAATCTGATTAATTTAATTAGTGCTCAAAAGCAGAAAATATTAGAAGAACTTAATAGACTAAATCAAATAAATTATATTATAGAACAGCGAGCTAAAAACGTTCCTATAATATCTAATATTGATTGCAGCAAAATATTTCTTGAAAATTGTAAGGAAGAACTACTCATCTTAGGACCTGACATGAAATTTGATATTAACAATATTGAAGAGGACTTTTTTAGTTTTTTAGATTATTGTAAAAGTAAAAAATTAATGTATGGTTATCCCTTAGGGATTTATATAGATTATAATAATACGCTTTCTGACAAAGTTAATACTTATAATTATTTTTACAAAGTCCCTCAAAATATAGAGTTAATAGAAAAAACCATAAAACCATCTGGTCTTTATGTTATAGGATATGATAATACTTATTTAGCTGATGATATAGAAATTTTTAATAGATTAGATAGCTTTATAAAGAAAAATAATCTTTGTGCTTGTGGTAATATTTATGTAGAAAATATATCAGATGAAATAATTACTAAAAATCCAGATAAATATCTTTCAAAAATTTCTGTACAGGTAGAAAAAATGAAGTAGTATATTTATATAATCATAAATATACTACTTCATTTTTTATTTTTTCAATTGCAAATAAAACTTTGCTATTCTTTATTTGTAACCTTATCACTTTTCTTATAATTTCCATTACTATCTTTGTTTCCCCAATAGGCATCGTTATAATTAATCATCACATAACCTGAAAGTAAGATGAAAAGAATTCCTCCTATTATCATAAATGCAGATGAATTAATAATAGTCTTTAAAAATTCCATATCATATACTCCTTTTTTAATATTTAAATAGAAGTCTTTACCACATTTCAAATAATTTATAACCTACCCCAAAACCGTTAATATGTTAATGTATATTTTGGATAAATAATTATTACTCTTATAAGTTATGTATTAAGTAGTAATCAACTTTACTTTATGTAATATTATACTACTCATATATAAAAAACTCAAATTAATTATTTGACATAAAAAGGCATAATCTATAGCATGGCATATGTTATTTTTATTCTGCATATTCATATCTTAATGTTGCGAATTATAGCTTTCAAAATCACCATATTTTGTACTTTGACATTATATAGAAATGGTGATTTAAAAACTCTAAATGACTTAAATATTAATAATGCTTTATAAACAACAAAACCCCATGCTTAAACATAGGGTTCATAATTGAAATTTAATTTTATTTGTTTTCCTCTTCACTTTTAGCTTCATTGCTGTTTTCAGAGTTTTTCTTACCAAACTTGCTTAAATCAATCTTAGATATTATTTCTGGAACCATTTCTACAAGATTTCCTAGGTTGTTCTTACCCTTTACAGGAAGCATTGTAACTTCATCTTTTTTAATTACAAGTATTGCATTAGGAACAACTCTAGCTCCCAATCCAAGACCTGAACCTGTACCATTAGTTCCTTTTTCATCAGTGCCACCGCCTGAACCTGTACCACATCCAAACATTACAGATATAATAGGTACTAAAGTTGTTTCACCAATTACAATAGGTTCTCCAACTACAGTTTCAGTTTTTAAGAATTTCTCTAGCTTGGTAAATAGCACCTCTAAATTTTCTGGAATAGATGATCCTGCTTGCATAATTAATTCCTCCCTATATTTATTACAATTATTTAATATTACTTATTTTTAATTTTGTCTTCATTAATCAATACACATAAAGTATTAATTAAGTTTCAACAGTTTTTGATTTTTTAAACAAAGTTTTTCTAACTTCTTTTTTTAGTATAAATTTAAGAGTTCTATAAATTATGGAAAATAAAATTATTTTTCCCCATATATTAGCCTTTATATCTATAAATTCATCATCAAATATCGGTTCGAGCTTTATATCACTAGAAGGTATTATCTGTTCAAGTATTGGAACAAAGCCACATAAAAGGCCCGTGATAGAAGGATCATAAAAACCATATTCTCCTTTTATTTCTATCCCTTTAGGTTTTATTATTTTCAATATATCTTTAAAATAAGAAATTGCATAACTTAAGAAATTTTGTTTAAAAAACTTCTTATTATTCTTATTTGATTTTTTATTATGTTTTTTTTCTTTTTTATTGCGATTGGACTTTTTGTAGGATCTATAGAAAAAATACGCCTATTTCCAATAAAAAAGTTTATTTTTAATCCAGATTCTTCTTTTAAAAAGTTAGCTTTTAGCAAATGAAACATCCACAATGCTTTTGCTTCAAAACTTATACTTTCTTTAATTTGGGAATTTAAACTGTATTCAAAAGGAATAAATATCAAAGCTATTAATAAGCTTAATAAAATATATATTAATATAGCTAATATTTTTAGTACTATAGTCATTATAACCATTTAAATTACATCCTTTCAAAATATCTATATAATTAAATACTTATCCTGCGTTAAATAGATTGAAAAGACTTATTTTAGCTACTTTCTTCTTAACATATTTTTTTACAGGCTTTTTCATATAATCTATAGACTTATTAACACTCTTATAAATAAATTTATTGAAGGGATTCAATTTATAAAGATTTTGAGAATCTTTTATAGTTTTATTAATTTCTTTATAGGAACTATAGAGATTTTCAACTTTAGATTTAAAATCTTCTTGATCAGTTTGCGCTAAGCAATTTTCAACTACTAATTTTGAAATCATACTTAATCTTTCAGGTAGAATTAAATCCTCCTGAATGTTGTTTAAATTTTTATCTATAAGATAAATAATATCTAAATCTTTTTTGCAAGAATCACAATACTTTAAATGTTCCTCTACAAAAATCTTTTCCAAAGGATCTATAGTTTTATCTGCATAAGTATAAAGTAAATTCTTATCAAGTTTACAGTCCATATTACACCTCCCATGTGTTTTCTAGTTGTTTTTTCAGTATGGCTTTTGCTCTATAAAGTTCTGTTTTAACAGTACCAAGTGGCTTAGATAATAATTCAGAAATTTCATTATAACTTAAGTCCTCATAATATCTTAACATTATAATTAATCTATAATTTTCTGGTAAAGCTTTAATATTTTCTATTATAATTTTTCTAATATCTAACCTTTCAATTTCGCTTTCAACATTAAAATCAGAAGCAATAATATCTTCTACATTACTGTCTTCATTGTATCCTTCGTTTAAAGATATAACATTATTTTTTATAGTTCTTCTAAAATTCAAGCAGGTATTTACTGATAATTTCCTCACCCATGGATGGAAAGGCATATCTTCATTAAATTTATCTATGTTATTAAATATTTTTATATAAATTTCTTGGATTAAATCTAAAGCATCCTGCTGGTTTTGCGAATAAGTATAGCAAATCCTATATAAATACTTTTCATACCTCTTAAACAATTCAGTAAGAGCAGTTTTCTCATGCTTTTTGCATCTTACTATTAAATTTTTATCTACATTTATCATATACCGCCCCACCAATTATAATTAAAAATCATATTATCCCTATATACTATTTATAAGATAGTATATATAAATATATACACATAGATCTACGTTAAAGTTTCTAAAAAAAGTATTTTTTTAAACTTTTTTAATTTACAATTTAAAAACATAATACTAAAAATTTTCAAATTGTTCTATTTCTAAGTTGATGGTACAAATCTAAGCACTATACTGCTAAAAAACCGAAAGTTTACATTCAATAAAGCACTTAGAGAATAAATAAAAAACAAGTAATTTTACTCTTGTAAAAATTACTTGCTTTCTATTTATTATTTGCCTATTATTTGATTTAAGAATTTTTTTGTTCTTTCTTCTTTAGGACTTGTAAAAATATCTTGTGGAGTACCTTCTTCAATGATATCTCCTTTGTCCATAAATATAACTCTATCTGCTACCTCTCTTGCAAAAGCCATTTCGTGAGTGACTATAATCATAGTCATATGCTTTTTAGCTAAATCTCTTATGACATTTAGCACTTCTCCTACTAATTCTGGATCTAATGCAGAAGTTGGCTCATCAAATAGTATAACTTCTGGATTTACAGCCATAGCTCTAGCAATGCCTACTCTCTGTTGTTGTCCTCCTGATAATGTAGATGGATAATTACTTCTCTTATCATGTAAGCCAACTATCTTTAATAATTCTTCTGCCTTTTCTATTGCTTCATTTTTGTTTATTTTCTTATTTATAATTAAAGGCTCTGCTATATTTTCAAGTGCTGTTTTATTTTTAAATAAATTATAGCTTTGAAAAACCATAGCAGTTGATTTCCTTAAGTTCTTTATATCTTCTTTTTTAGCTGCTGAAGCATTGACAGAGACTTCTCCAATTTGAATGATTCCCTCATCAGGTGTCTCTAAATAATTTATACACCTCAAAAATGTTGATTTGCCTGATCCGGAAGGTCCTATAATTACTACGACCTCTCCTTTTTCTACACTCAAATTTATACCCCTTAATACCTCTAAATTATTAAAGCTCTTTTTCACATTCTTTATATCTATCACTTTATCACTTCCTATCAGTATGCATGATTCATTTTATTTTCTAATATCCTCTGAATATAATTAAAAAATATTATAATACCCCAATAAATTAATGCCACCGCTAAATAATTTTCAAAAAACTTATATGTGGCTGCTGCAGACATCTGAGCTTGTGCTAAAATTTCTGCCACTCCAAGGGTAAATGCTAAAGAAGAACTCTTTAACAAATCTACAAAAGTATTTCCTAAGGAAGGTATAGCTACCCTAGCTGCCTGTGGAAGTACTACTCTTTTCATTCCCTGCCAATGAGACATTCCTATTGACAAAGCTGCTTCCATTTGCCCTTTATCTACAGAGCTTATAGCTCCCCGTAGTGTCTCTACCATATAAGCTGAAGCATTCATACTTAAACCAATTACAGTTGCAGTATAAGCATCAAGACTTTTGAATACAGGTATAATCTGAGGTAAACCATAATACAACAGAAAAAGTTGTACTAGCAAAGGCGTTCCTCTGAAGAATGATATATATATTTTAGATAAAGGATCTAGAACCTTTATTTTATAAGTTCCAATAGCTACTAATACTAAAGCTATGATTAATCCAATTATCATTGATATTACTGCCAAGCTAACTGTTAGATAAATATACTTAGCCAGCACTGGAAATGATTGCATCATATAATTTACATCAAAATCTGGTTTCATTAGCATAACCACCTAACATTATTTTTTAGTTATATCTAAGTTAACCCACTTTTTAGATAACTTCTCTAAAGTTCCATCAGCTCTCATGTCAGCAAGAGCTTTGTTAACTTTTTCAACTACAGCTTTATTCTCATCATTTTTTACAAAAGGAAAAGCATTTTCTAATGGCTGAACATCTTTACCAGCTAATTGAAGTGGCAACTTATTTTCTTGAACTACAGCTAGTGCTGATACCTTATCATCCATCATGGCATCAGTTCTTCCTAATACAACATCTTGTCTCATTCCGCCGTCATTGTCATAGGTTACTACCTTAATTTCGTTATTTTTATCAAAGTCCTTTATTATCTGTTCATAGTTACTTCCCAAACTTACGCCTATTTTTTTGCCTTTTAAGTCTTCAAGAGTTTTAATTGAATCGTTGCCTTTTTTGACCACCATTTGTGCACCAGAATATACATATGCATTAGTAAATAAATATTTATCTTTTCTTTTATCTGTTATTGTTATTTCGTTTGCTATAGTGTCTATTTTTCCAGCATCGAGCATTCCAAATAGTCCACTGAAAGATGAAGTTACAAATTCTGCTTTATATCCTGTTCTCTTACCTATTTCATTCCAAACATCTACTTCAAACCCATCAATTTTGTTATCTTTATTTTTAAAGGTATAAGGATAATATCCACCAGACATACCTATTTTTATAACCTTAGCTTGTTCACTCTTTTGTGATTGGCTAGAAGTTGCTGATGAACAGCCTGTAAAGGCTATAACTGCTAATATTCCTAAAGCTATTATTGTTTTCATTTTTTTATTTTTCATCATAATTACTACCTCCATTGATTTTATTAAACTATTACTAAAAACTATTAATAGTGAAAAATTTATATAAATGCTAAATTATTAAGTTATAATTCTTGTTTTTTATATCCGGATTACAAAAACAAGAAACTTCTGCCTCTATTACAGAGGCAGAAGTATAACTTCCACGGTTCCACTCTGTTTATTATGTACAAATAAGTAATCATAAGTACATAACAACTCTTTTTTAGTACAACAATACCTCAACGCTTTAACGGGCGTACCCGCTGAAGTCTACTAAGCTTCAATTCAGTGCTCAGAGATGCACTTCTGTTAATTTCAACTCAAAGTCTCTTACACCCAATGGAGACTTCTCTCTGCCAGTTTCCTTTAACTTACTCTTCTCGTCATTGCATTTATTAGTAATCCACTATGTTTTATGTGATTATATTACTACATAAATAAAATTTAATCAAGTAATTATTTATCTTTTTTGTTTTTCAATTTTTGGAATTTTTAACTTAACCATTGTTCAATCTAAAGTTAAGTTAATTACGAATAGTAATTAATACTGATTTTTTATAATTTATTAAACTATTAAATTCTTAATTTTAAATTTTAACAACATACTATTAGTAATATTTTTCTACTTTTATATTACTAATAGTTGACATATAAAGACTTTAAATTATACTTAGTAATTAGGAGGGATATTATGAATAAGATAGATGACATTGATAAAAGTATTATAAAATCACTGGAAAATAGCGGGAGGATATCTCATGAAGAGATTAGTAAGTCACTCCATATTTCAAGACCTGCAATCCATCAAAGAGTAAATAAATTAGAAGCAGATGGCGTTATAAAAGGTTATAAAGCTATAGTTGATTGGGAGATGCTTGGAGAACCAATAAAAACTCTTCTATATCTCAAAATTAGTTGTGAAGATTTTAAGGAAACTATAAATCAAATTTTATCATTGAAGGTCACTAACGTATTTATTGAAGAATGCCACAGATTAGCTGGTGAATGGTGCATAGTGCTAAAAATAAGAGCAAGCACTCCAATGGATATTTCTAATTTTATTGATACCTTATGGAAAATACAAGGTATTAAGGAAACATCAACAACTCTCGTTTTATCTACCATATTGGAGAATGGAATACGCAGAGAGTAAATATATAAGTATTGAACGGAGGAATGGAAATGGAATTGACTATTAAGAAAGAAAATAAAAAAGTAATATTAGCATATATTGCAGTTTGTATTTTTTGGGGTTCAACCTACCTTGCAATAAGAGTTGGCGTAGGTGAGTTACCACCAACAATTTTTGCAGGTATTAGGTTTATAATTGCAGGTACCTTGATGTTTGGATATGCTGCATTAAAAGGCTTATCTATGCCTAAAAATTTATCTGAAGTATTTAAAATTTCTATTGTAGGTATATTCCTTTTAGTTGGAGGAAACGGTGGAGTTGTGTGGGCCGAGACTAGAGTTAGTTCAGGTATAGCAGCTTTAATGGTAGCAACAGTGCCCCTTTTTATGGCAATTATAGAATCCTTATTACCTTCCAAAACAAAGCTCAACGGAAAAGGATGGTTAGGACTATTCATTGGTTTTATAGGAGTATCTTTTTTGGTACTTTCAGATTGGAATAAAACTTCTGTAGACATAATAGGTATGTCACTACTGATTGTATCATCATTGTCTTGGGCATCAGGTTCAGTGTATTCTAAAAGCTTTACTTCTTCTGCATCAACAATATCGAATATCGCCATACAAATGCTTTCAGGAGGAATATGCTTATCAATAATTGGAGCTTTTTTAGGAGAATTCTCAAGAATGCACTTTACTGCTAAAGGATTAGGTGCATTGCTATATCTGGTAGTGTTTGGTTCTATGATTGGCTACAGCTGCTATATTTATATTCTACAAAAATGGCCTGCTGCAAAAGCTGGCACATATGCATATGTAAATCCACCGGTAGCAGTAATGCTAGGCGCTATTTTTCTAGGAGAAGTTATATCCATAAAAATAATTTTAGCCACAATAACAATTTTAGGTGGAGTAATTTTAGTACAAACATCAAAAGTAAAAGCTGTTTCAAATTCTGTGGAAAACTCTAAGTTTTTAGAAGATCAAAAGGCCGAAGTTTAACCCTCGGCCTTTTTCGTCTATGATTTTGAGAACATTATTTACAATTCACCATTTTTTATTAATGAACCAAACTGCTTTAGTCCGTATACCATTTTTTCTATATCTGATACTTCCATATTTTTTATACCATTAGATACTAAATCAGAAATAAAAAACTTTTTCATATCACATATATTATTATTTTTTTTAAAATTCTCAGAAATTGATAGCTTTACAGTTCTTCTGTTATCCTTAGGTATTTCCCTAACCACAACTCCTTGTTTAGCTAAACGGTCTACTATACCTGAAACTGTGCTTTTAGTTAACATCATATGCTCACTCAACTCATTAAGTGTAATAGATGGCATTTTATACAAATGAAATATTACACCAAGCTGAGGAGCAGTAAAGCCATATTGTTTTGCTATTTTCTCAAATTTACATCTAAGGACCCTTTGAATATTTCTAACAATTTCAATTATCTCTTCTGCCTGTTGTGATATTAATTCATCATTCAGCCGTGACGAATCCCTCTTTAGGGCCATCCTTTTCACCTTCCTTGTTTTGTTTTTTTGGTGTTGGTTTGTTCTTCATAAGTAGAGTTAAAATTATTGCTAAGAACACTATCAAAGCAGTAACGCTAACAGAATATGCCATAGCATCTATAGTTGCTTGTCCTTGAACCATCTGAACTATCTTAGACAGTGACATCGCTTTAGCTGTTCCCTGAGGCAGCCCTGCGCCCATATATGCTTTTGTCAGTGTGCTTATCGTATTATTGGATGTGTTATTATACACATTTATTTGTTCTGCTAGTTTTAAATAATTATAATTAGTTTTTTCTTGCATGATTGTAGATACTACAGTGATACTAAGTGATCCTGCTATTTGCCTTATAGTATTTGAAAGAGCCGATGCCTTTCCAACAAGATGAGTTGGCACGCAATTCATTCCAAGAGTACTAATTGGCATCATGCTTAGTCCTATTCCAACTGATCTTATACAGTTAATAAGTATTATCATTTCCTTGCTAGAATTCATATTAATGGCAGTCCCAAGTTTATATGAACTTATAGCCAATATTACAAGTCCTGGTATAACTATTGTCTTTGCCCCTAATTTATCAAAGAGGCTACCGCTTATCGGCATCATAATTCCCATTACCACTGCACCAGGCAGCATAATCAATCCTGTTTCCATTGCTGTATAACCTCTTACACTTTGCAGGAACAAAGGTAAAATATATACCCCACCCATTAGTGCGAAATTTAAAACACAGGTTATAATTTGACTTATACTAAAATCAAATAATTTGAAAATACGTAAATCCAGTAATGGTTCTGGATGCATCAGTTCGTTTACTACAAATAATAAAAGACTTAAACATCCTAAGGTCATTAAAATTGGATTTTCTATCTTTCCCCAATCAATTGTGGAGCCTTCTCCAAGAACATACAGTACACTTACAATACCAACTGTTGAGGATATGAATCCTATTATATCAAAGGACTTAAATGGTTTCATAGGTTCATCCTTTAGCAATATGATAGCTAGTATTACCCCTACTATACCTATAGGAACATTGACATTAAAGATAAGTCTCCAGTCCATCTTTTGAATAATATATCCACCTAAAGTCGGTCCTGTTGCTGGTGCTGCCATTGCTGCTATTCCCCAGAATCCAAGTGCTAGACCTATTTTTTCCCTAGGAAATACTTGATATATTATAGACATTCCAACAGGCATTATCATTCCACCGCCGATAGCTTGTATTACACGGAACACTATCATAGATGTATTACTCCAAGCAAATCCACATAGTAAAGAACCTGCTGTAAACATTGCTAGTGCAAATACATATATTCTTTTAGCACCAAAAATTTCTTGCAAATATCCAGTTAAAGGTATAATCGCACCAAGTGCCAATGTATAAGAGGTCAAAATCCATTTTGCATCATCTAATGCTATACCAAAGACCGCCATCATCTTAGGAAGAGCAATATTAACTATACTACTATCCAGTATAGACATAAAAGTACCTATTATAACTACACCTAAGGCTAACCAGCTGCCCAGTAAATCACTCTTATTCTCTTCCATTATATATCACCTCATTATTTAACGTGGATCTTAACAACCGCGTTCGTTCCTGGAAGTATTTTATTATTAAACTTATTAATTTCGATTTTTACTGGTATTCTCTGAACTACTTTTGTAAATGTACCACTAGTAGATGCTGGAAGAATTGATAAAGCAGAGTTTGCAGCTTCTCCTACAGATCTAACCTTACCTGTAAACTTTTGAGAATCGAATTGGTCTATAGTAATATCAACAGGCTGTCCAACTCTTACTTTTCCTAATTTTGTTTCCTCTATATCTGCAGTTATGTAAAACTTATTTGGGTCTACCAAAGTAGCTAAGCTTTGACCTGGTGACCAAAGTTCTCCTATTGTACCTTGCTTCTTAATGACGATACCATTAATAGGTGATCTTACTAATGACTGATCTATACTTGAATCTGGGAGATTATTCATTTCTTGACGAGCTAATATCTGATCTTTTGTAACTACATCTCCCTCTTCCACATTAAGCTCTAATAGTTTTCCTGAAATTTGTGGAGTTACATTAACTAAATCTGCACTAACTCTCGCGTCATCCGTTGAAACATAATAAGTATTTTCATACCAATAGTAAAATACTATGCTTCCTAATGCAATAACAATGGCTGATAATATACCAATAATTAATTTTTTACGCTTCTCATTCATATTGAAGGCACCTTCTTTCCTTATTTCTTCAATCCAATTTCTGCAAACATACCTGGTTTAAGCAGTGAATCTGGATCTGATAAAGTTACTTTAACTAATATGTTTCTGCTTTGAGAATTCAACTTTGAATTTATAATAGCTACTTTTCCTTCAAATTGTTTATCTGGTACTTCAGATACTTTAACCACTACATCCTGTCCTTCTTTTAACTTTTCTGCAATATCTATAGGTGCATATGCATTGACATATAAAGCACTAGGATTAACTATTGATAAAAGTGTTGCACTTGTAGATGCCATTTCACCAACATTGATATTTTTCGCATTTACTGTTCCTGATATAGGAGCTGTAATAGTAGCATTTGCTAATGATGCCTGAACTACCTTTAGCGCAGCTTCTTGCTGATTTACTTGTGCTTGATAAACATCTATAGAAGTCTGTGTAGGACCATTATTTAGCATTTTAACCTGTTCTTGTGCTGACTTGTATGCTGCTTCTGAAGCTGCAAGTTGCTGCTGTGCTAAATCTAGTTGTTGTAATGCTAATGCTCCTGAATCAACTAATGCTTTTGTACGATCATAATTCTTTTTAGTAACCTCATAACTTTGAGCTGCGCTATCTAAACTCGCCTGAGCTGAAGCTAGCTGTTCAGGACGTGTGCTGTTTTTAGCGTTAGCTAAATTCGCTCTTGCAGTATTTACTGCTGCTTGAGCTTGATCTACTTGAGCTTGTAAATCCTGTGTATCTAATTTAATAAGAACATCTCCTTGTTTTACATTAGAGCCTACATCAACTGTTACTTCAGCAACCTTAGCTGGGATTTTGGAACCTATGTTAGCTTCCTCATTTGCCTGAATTTTTCCGCCCATTAAATATTGATTATTAGTACTTTTTTGAGTATTTTTATTCGCTTGTACACTACTATTTACGCTTGTACCAACAGTAGAGCCACAGCCGCTTAAAAATACTGCTGCGATTAGACAAAATAAAGTTTTTTTCATTTTAACCCTCCACATTTGAATTATTTTTATTCATATCATTCCTACAGATATTGTTCGTATGTTAACATTTGTTATTATACTATGTTTTTTTTTCACATTCAAGAATATTATTCCATATATTTTTTCTAAAATTTAAAGTTGTTTTTTTCATAATTTCCAGTAATTTAGTAACATTCCGAATATTCTGTTGAAACTATTTTCTGAAAATGCTATAATAAAATTAGATATAAAATCCTTTTGGGAGCTGATATTATGATTTCTTCTTTAATTAAGAGTATTAGCTTAGAGAATTACAAAGGATGTAATGAACAATTTATCTATGGATTAGAGGGAATTATTAGACTGCCAATCGGAAGAGAAATTATATACCGCATGAGTCAAGCTTCTATTTCTGATTACTTTATTGATGCTCCACATATTGGTAAGGTTGAATGTATTTTCGCAGTAACAAATAGGAGAATTATTTTAATTCCTAAAGATGAGAAATACTTTTCAATTTCTTTTAACTATGGTGAGATAAGTGTAGTTTACCATAACCAGGTGTTTGACAAGATTTTTCTGCTATATATAAAAGATAGAGAGCTGTTAAACTTTCCTGAAAAGAAGTTGGTTTTTAGTATTTACCCAAAACAGAATGTTGAACTCAATAAAATTAACTGTACTTTAATGGAATACTCTTGTGAATAAGAATATTAAATATTTATATTAAATTAACTGCATATAGGCATTTGCTTATATGCAGTTTTTTGATTTTCATATAGAGTTTTTAGTCAAAAGCTTCGTTCATTTATTGGAATATATTTGAAAAAACCATGAGTTCTTCATAAATTCTACACAACTTTTTTATATACTATTGTAAACATAGATTATTATTAACTAGTAACTAAAACTTGTGAGGTGAATTTATGAATGTTAAAATCGTAAAAATAGAAGTATACGATATGACTTGTACATCATGTGAAAAAACTATTGAAAGATCGCTAAAAGGGCTGGTAGGTGTTTTTAATGTTACAGCCAACTATAGTAAACAGCTTGTAGAAGTAGAATTTGATTCAGATATCTGCAGTTTAAAAGAAATAAAAAATACTATAAAAACTGCTGGTTATAGTACTGAAAAAGATTCTAATTTTAGTTTTGCAGGTATATTAATAGTAGCTCTGGCCATTATTCTTATAGGGAATTCTACAGGCGGCTTTGACATGAACAACATGCTTAAAGGAGCAACTTATTTTGTTCTCTTTATTGTAGGAATTCTTACTTCCATACACTGTGTAGGTATGTGTGGTGGCATAATGCTTTCACAAAGTTTATCCAATGAAAGCAGAAGTAAGTTTCAAGCTATTAAACCCGCCTTATTATACAATATTGGAAGAGTAATATCATATACTGTTCTCGGTGGAGTTGTAGGTGCACTAGGTTCAATACTTTCATTATCTATAAAGACTCAGGCTGCTCTTCAGATTTTTGCTGGCTTATTTATGATTATTATGGGATTCAATATGGCAGGTTTCGGCCTATTTAGAAAGCTTCAAATAAAGCTTCCTTGGTCTTTTTGTTCAGTAAAAAATAAGCCTAAAACACCTTTTATGGTGGGCATTTTAAATGGTTTAATGCCCTGTGGACCTCTTCAGACAATGCAGCTATACGCTCTTGGTACAGGGAGTGCTGCTAAAGGTGCTTTTTCAATGTTTACATTTGCTCTAGGTACAGTTCCCTTGATGCTTGTCTTTGGCGTAGTATCTGGTCTTTTAAGCAAAGGGTATACAAAAAAGATTTTGAAATTTAGTGGAGTTCTTGTAATTATCTTAGGACTTATAATGGGTAATAGAGGTTTATCTTTAGCAGGAGTAAATTTTGTTCCTTCTATAGCTTCTCTTTTGCCTGGTAATAGTCAGGCTGTAGGTTCCTCTAGTGCCAATATTAGTAAAGCTACCTTAAAAGACGGTGTTCAAACAATAAATATGACTGCAGATGGAAGAGGCTATACCCCTAATGTCCTATATGTAAAAAAAGGAGTACCTGTTAAATGGATTATAGATGGAAAGCAAATAACCTCCTGTAATAACGCACTAGTAGTGCCATCCTTAAACATAAAACAACAATTAAATAGTGGCGAAAATGTAATAGAGTTTACCCCAACAGACAAAGATCTAAATTTTAGTTGTTGGATGGGTATGATAAGAGGTGTCGTTAAAGTAGTAGATAACTTAGATACTGTAGATACCTCTAAGTCTGATCCATCATTACCTCCTGCTGGAGGTGGAGGTTGCTGCGGAGGTGCTGTTCCACCTAGTGGTAGTTCATCTAGCCCCTCACAGGCTCCTAGTATATATGGCAATGATTTGAGCAAAGTTCCAACTGAAACCATAATCAAAACTGCAATTACTGCTGGCAAAAATCAAAGTGTTACAATTAAGGGAGTAGGCTATGAGTTTGAACCACTTATAGTTGTTGTAACTAAAGGTTTAAATACCAAATTAACATTTGATCTAACTTCATTTGATAATCCAAACGGAAAATTTGAATTAGTTGATGCAGCAACTGGAGATGTCTTTAAATCCTTTGATGGCAAAAAAGCTATTGTTGATTTAAATATTAACTTTGATAAAGTAGGAGGATACGGAGTTATTAAGAACAACTCAGTTATTGGCATTGTTGAGGTAGTTGATGATATTAAGACTGCTGATTTAGAAAAAATCAGACAGCGATATATTCAGTAGCTTTAGGATATCTTAATTCATATATGATTGCTAAAACTATCTTATTCAACAAAAAGTATTTATTTTATAAATAATGCAATATATACTATAACCTTTAAGATTTTCGCTATTAATTTATGAAAAACTAATTTATTATTTATCCGATGTCTAGCGCCACTAACACCCCGACGCACTCTGTGAAAGCGATTCACACCAAATCAGCACGCTGTGTAAGCGATCATCTCAAAATCATAGATTTTGGATGCCTGCTTAACATTTGGGTTCTCTGCTTGCACTCTGTGAAAGCGATTCACACCAAATCAAAGATTTGGGTTCTCTGCTTTTCTTAAAGTTGGGGATAAGTGGCGCTACGACCCTGGATAACGGCTTCTAAGCTTCAGATGGAGTTTAAAACTCCACCTGAAGCCAAGAATCCTGTTTATATAAAAGCCTCCTTGTGTATGGTTTCTCTCAAAATCCATAAAAACACAAGGAGGTTTCTTGAGAACTTAAATATAATATCATAATTTATCGATACAAATGATGCCTCGTCATTGACAAATTATTATTAAGTCCTTTAGAGAAAATAACTTGGTGAATATCTAAATCACTAGCACGGAAGGATGCAGCACAAGAATTTAGGTATAATCTCCACATTTTGATAAAACGTTCACCATATTTTTCTCGAACAAGATCTATGTTCTTTTCAAAATTTTTTGCCCAATGATCTAAAGTCTTTGCATAATGTAATCGCAGACTTTCCGCATCTAGTAAGTGAAAGTCGTTTTCAGGTAAAAGCCACATCAGCTCACGAATTGAAGGGATATATCCCCCTGGAAAGATGTATTTACGAATCCATCGATTGCAAGGTCCTTCAATTTGCCCCGTAATACAATGCAAAACAGATATACCTCCAGGAGTAAGAAGTTTATCTACCGTCTGCATATACTTAGGTAAGTTTGCTTTTCCCACGTGCTCTACCATTCCAACACTGACCACTTTATTAAATTTACCACCATGACTTTCTGCAAGAGTTCTATAATCCATTAATTTTACATCTACCTGCCCTACTAACCCAAGTTCTGCAATACGCTGCTTTGTTTTGGTATGTTGCTCCTCACTCAAAGTTACACCTAAAGCTTTTACTCCATATTGCTGTGCAGCACGAATAATTAACCAACCCCATCCACATCCTATGTCTAGTAAGGATTCTCCTGGATGAAGCTGCAGCTTTTTTAATATGTAATCAATTTTTTGTAATTGGGCTTGATAAAGAGAATCCTCTGGTGAACAAAAATAAGCACAGGAATAGCTCATAGTTTCATCCAGCCACAGTTCATAAAAATCGTTTCCTAAATCATAATGGTGCTCAATATCTTTTCGCTGTTTTATTAAAGAAGTGGATCTATTTTCACTGTAGAAAAACTTTTTTAATCTTCCAAAACTCTTCTTTTCAAAAAAGGAATATTAATTTTGTAAGCTGTTTCAACAATTTGCTGAAGATTGCCTTTAAAATCAATAATCCCATCCATATAAGCTTCTCCAAAAGCTAATGAAGGATCTTTTAATATCTTTATTCCAGAAATTTTATCTTTAAATATAACTTTAAATGCAGGATCACCTTGACCATAATTTTCACTTGATCCATCCCAGTAATCAATGGAAAAAGGATAATCCTTAATTTTTTGGCAAAACCTATGTAGAACAGTCTTTTCCATATTTTCACCTTCCCTTGTAATTAATACAACATTAATTATTGACTTAATCAAAAATTTATATTCAATTTATCTTATTTTTAAAAGAAATATATCGCTGCTCATTTATAATCAACTTTGTCATTAGACCTTTGTAATTAGTAGATTTATACATTAGCTCCGTCTTTCATAAATATACGGTAATGGTAAATACTTACTTTCACCTAATTGTTTAGTTTCTACGGTTCCATTTGAATTTTCTATTGTTATCCATGATCTTATAGTTGCACCGTCCATTCCTGCTACAGCAAGTTTTTCTTCATCTGATGACAAAGATTTATTTGCTTTATAGACTTTTGAAGCTTTTTTGAACTTAGTACTTGGTGGTGCCATTCTACTTTGGGAGGTTTTCTGTTACCATAAAAACCAATATAGAGTTTGTTATCTATACTTTGAGACCATATAAGTATAGAAGAACTAGTATTATTCTTAAACCTAAAATCCATGTTACCATAGCAAACCGTAGCATCCTGTCCATATGGTACATAAGAGACTGGCATACAATGTGCATGTCTTTCGACAATTGGTAAATTGCTCATTATAGCTACGTTATAAAGTGTGGATGCAATCTTGCACACCCCTCCTCCAATGGTTTCTGTTAAATGTGGACCCTCGTAGGTAGGCCCTTTCTTATATCCATTTGATTGTATGTACGGTCCTATAGTTTTATTCTGTGAAAACACTTTACTTGACTCAACCAAGGTTCCACATAATAATTTAGCTCCAACATGTACATTCTCTTCTTCTCCAGGAAGAGGGTCATTTAATACAGCACAATATGCAGACATCATTATATGTGTTCCATATCTCTCTTGAGCCTTTTTGAAATTCTCATCATTCTCCCATGGAACTGATGTTACTGTACTAGAAGATATGTTAATACTATCCTGTTCTTTGGCAATAACTTCATTTCTATTAGTATCCTTTGTATTTTTGTTAACTGCATTTTTATCACTAAAATCTTTTTTATCAGTTTCTTCTTTAACCGTACTCTTTTTATCATTTTCTAATTTATCTGATTCCATAGACCTTGCCTTCGAAGCATTATCTATCTGTACTTGATTATTATTCTTTCCATTTGTGAGCTTAAAAACAGGAACCATGGCTAATATTAAAACAATAATTACGCTTACAATACTTTTATTTTTCATTATCCGTTAATCATATTCCTTTCTACATGTTCTCGTATTATGTCTTAAAGTATTATATGTAATTTAAATAAATTTACTCAAGATCATTTTTATTATCATAGGTAGTAACAACATCCTTAATATGCTATTACTACCCATAATGTTGAGAGTGGAAGACCAATATATATTATTTAATTCATAAATGTTTTAATTTTAGATAAAATGCGAAATACTTCTAATAACATAATATTTAAGGTTAACCCTACCCCAGCAAAAACGTAACTAGATTCGACATCACTGAGATATTGAATCTGAAGGTATATAGAACTTATACCTTCAAAGAAACAAATAATTAAATAAGAAAAGAGTATCCTAAAAGTTACCTTTTAGGACACCCTATTCATTACAAACTCCTATTTACTATGCTTCTTCTATACTTATTACTTCATAGCCTGCATCTTCAATAGCAAATTTAATGTCAGCATCTTGAATATCACTGCCAGCTTCAACTACAGCTGTTTTAGAATCTAAATCAACGGATACATTAGTTACTCCATTAATATCTTCTAAGGCTGTTTTAACATGATTAACGCAGTGTCCACAACTCATGCCTTCAACTATTATTTTTTTCTTCATAATTATTTCTCCTTTCATTATACAAATGTCTGTTTATATTGATGGCTTAAAGCCTTTCAATCTTAAAGCATTACTCAAAACTGATACTGAGCTTAAGCTCATAGCTAAAGCTGCTATCATTGGATTCAAAAGAGGTCCTCCGAATGCATATAGTATACCCATAGCTACTGGGATGCCTAAGGTGTTATAGCCAAAAGCCCAAAATAGATTTTGTTTTATATTTTTTATAGTTTTCTTACTTAAATCTATAGCTGTAACTACATCCATTAAGTCACTTCTCATTAAAACTATATCTGCAGATTCCATTGCTACATCTGTACCAGATCCTATAGCTATACCTATATCAGCTTGTGCTAATGCTGGTGCATCATTTATACCGTCTCCAACCATAGCAACTTTTTTGCTTTCACTCTGAAGCTTCTTAACTTCCTTTGCCTTATCCTGAGGTAAAACCTCTGCAAGTATTCTATCTATTCCAACCTGCTTTGCTATTGCTTCTGCGGTTTTCTTGTTATCTCCAGTTATCATTGCTACTTCAATTCCCATAGAGTGAAGTTTCTCTATGGCTCTCTTACTGTGTTCCTTAACTGTGTCTGCTACGGCAATTATACCAATGAGCTTTCCTTCAACTGCTATATACATAGGAGTTTTGCCTTCTCCAGCTAAGACCTGTGATTTCTCTTCTAAGTTTTCTAATGAAACATTACTTTCATCCATAAGTTTTTTGTTTCCAAGTAAAATTCTATTGCCATCTATAGTAACTTCTATTCCATGTCCTGGTATAGCATTAAATAACTCTAATTTTTTCAGTTCAACCTTCCTATTTTCAGCCTCTTTAACTATTGCTTCTCCTAATGGATGTTCTGATCCCTTTTCTGCTGAAGCTGCCAATTGAAGCAAGTAGCTTTCATCTATGCCTTCAGTTGTAATTATATCTGTAACCTTAGGCTTGCCTTCAGTTATAGTTCCAGTTTTATCAAATACTATAGTTTGAATTCTATGTGCTGTTTCTAGTGCAGTACCACTTTTTATAAGTACACCGTACTCAGCACCTTTCCCGGTACCTACCATAATAGCAGTTGGTGTTGCTAATCCTAAAGCACAAGGGCAAGCAATTACTAATACCGATATAAATATTGTAAGTGAAAATACTCCAGTTTCACCGTATAGATACCAAGCTATTGCAGATACTGCCGCCAATGCTATTACTACCGGTACAAAATATCCTGATATAACGTCTGCTAATTTAGCAATTGGAGCTTTAGATCCTTGAGCATCTTCTACTAATCTAATAATTTGAGCCAATGCTGTATCTTTACCAACTCTAGTAGCTTTATATCTGATAGAACCATTTTTATTTATACTTGCTCCAATGACTTTGTCTCCAACATTTTTTTCTACAGGTATACTTTCACCTGTAAGCATGGATTCATCTACTGCGGTAATTCCTTCTGTTACCTCTCCGTCTACAGGTATTTTTTCGCCAGGTTTTACTACAATTATGTCTCCAACTTCAACTTCATCTATAGGTATTTCTAGTTCTTTATCTTCTCTAATTACTGTTGCAGTCTTTGGTGCAAGTCCCATAAGCTTCTTTATAGCTTCTGAGGTTTTTCCCTTAGCAACAGACTCTAGATATTTACCTAAGGTAATAAGAGCAAGTATTGTACCTGCTGACTCAAAATATAAATGGTAATTCAAATTACCTAGAAGAATCTGATATACTGCAA
Source organism: Clostridium sp. OS1-26 (assembly GCF_030915445.1). Classification (GTDB taxonomy): domain Bacteria; phylum Bacillota; class Clostridia; order Clostridiales; family Clostridiaceae; genus Clostridium_AM. Next base: position 2,551,955 of record NZ_CP133264.1, on the reverse strand, counting down.
AAACACTATAAATAAAGGCAGCTGATGAACCTATAGCTATAAGAGAATCCATGTTAGGACTCTTTTTAAATAATGACCTAAAACCTACGGTAAAGTACTTTTTACCTGCAATCATTATAGGTAACACTAGCAATAATTGCAGTAAAGAATATCCTTTAGGATGCATCATAGGGTCGATAGCTGGCGGCGGCATGTATCCTAATTTCTCACCAATCATCGGTCCCATTGCTATTATAAGCAGTGGAACTGCAAATATAGCAGACACTAGAAATCTGTTCCATAGTGCTTTTATCTCTTTTTCTTTCTTTTCTTTATCTGTATCTACAGTGGTCTCTTCTTCTAATGCTTTATAGCCTGACTTTTCAATTGCCTTTTTTATATCTGATAATTTCACTTTAGAAGGTTCAAAACTTACATTTAGTTTTTCTGTAGCAAGGTTTACATTTGCCTCTAAAACACCATCTAATTTTTTAGTAACTCTTTCTACAGCTTTAGAGCAAGCAGCACAAGTCATGCCTTCTATTTTTAAGGTTTTGTTTACCGCCTCTGCTTGAGCTTTGTATCCTGCTTTCTCTATTGCTTTTCGTATGTCTGCAACACTTACTTTTGAAGTATCAAAGCTTACATTCAGCTTTTCTGTTGCAAAATTCACATTAGCTTCATACACTCCATCTAATTTTTTCGATGCCCTTTCTACAGCCTTAGCACAAGCTGCGCAGGTCATCCCCTCTATTTTTAGGGTTTTATTTGTAGCTTCCATTAAAGCTTTATAGCCTGCTTTTTCTATTGCTGCTTGTATATCTTGAACATTAAGCTTTGATTCATCAAAATCAACACTTAACTTTTCTGTTGCAAGATTTACACTAGCCTCAGTAACACCATCTAGCTTTTTTGACACTCTTTCTACAGCTTTAGCACAAGCTACACAGGTCATGCCTTCTATTTTTAAGGTTCTACTTGTCATTACCTCATCCCCCTTTGTTTAATCTTTTAATAATTTTGAAAGTAAATCTATTACCTCATCTACTTTTTTATCTCCACTATTGTTCATAAAAGCATCTTTTACACAATGATTTAAATGTTGTTTTAAAATCAATAAATTAGCCTTTTTTAACAATGACTGTGATGCAGCTATTTGGTTGGATATATCAATGCAGTATCTGCCTTCCTCAATCATTTTTATTATTCCTTCAATTTGTCCTTTTGAAGTTTTTAATGCTTGTAAAGCTTTTTTTCTTTCCTCGTTCATGTAGCGCCTCCCTCACCCCTGTGGGGTGATGATAAATTTTTTTAATTGCTATTGAATCAATTATTCAATAGCAACTAAATATATAATTAAGTTTTTCAATTCTCTTGCCTTTATATACATAATACATTAATTTTATGAAGAAATTATGAAGATAAAGATTTAAAATGTATAGTAAATGTAGAACCTTTATTGACTTCACTTTCTACATTAATAGAGGCAGAATGAAAAGTCAATATATTTTTTACTATAGTTAAGCCTATACCGCTTCCATCAATCTTATTTCTACTTTTATCTCCTCTATAGAGTCTTTCAAATATAAATGGCAAATCTTTTTTACTAATTCCTATACCAGTATCTCTTATACTAACAATAATCTCATTCTTATTTTTTGTAAGATTAACCCATATCTTACCATTCTCATTTGTAAATTTTACTGCATTAGATAAGATATTTATAAACACTTGTTTTAGTTTATCTCTATCACCTAAAATTATATAATTCTCATTATATTTAAGATTATAAGTTAACTCTATATTTTTTTCTTTTAATACAATTGTAAAATCATCACATACAGATGCTATAAGCTCGTCTATCGAAACTTTTTCTTTGTTTAGTAAAATGCCTTCTGCTTCAGACTCTTTTAAAACATTTAGGTTATTTAAAAGCTTTCCAAACCTAATAACTTCGTCATTAAGAGCTGTTAACTGTTCAGTATTCACAGGGAAAATACCATCAATCATAGCTTCTAAATTATTTTGAAGTATATTTAAAGGAGTTCTAATTTCATGAGAAATATCAGATACCAATCTTCTTCTTAATAAATCCTGTTGTTTAAGCTTCTCTCCTAATGTGTTTATGCTATCTTTAAGATTTTCAAGCTCTAGTATATCAGTTTTAGCATTTGACCTAGTATTGTAATCACCACGTGAAAGATTAACTGATATATCAGATACTTCTCTAATAGGCACGGAAAATTGCTTTGAAAAATATAAGCTTGTAAAAATAACAATAATTAAAGTGAGTATAATACTTGCTGCGATTCCTTTATTTATTGACAGTTTGAAATTTATATCTTCTGAAGATAATAAAACCGAAGAATATTGACCTATGCCCACATATCCCACAATCTTCCCATTGTATCTAATAGGAAGATTAATTGTATTATACACTCCCTTTTCTTTATCATTAATCATTGTCAGATGATTTTTTTCTCTAATATCATTTGGATCCATTGTCCAAACTAGCTTTTTATTTGCATCTAATAAAGTTAAACAGTAATTACTCATAAAGGCCTCATGTTCCATTTCTCTTCCTGATTCTTTCGTCCACTGTTTATCTCTTTTATAGACCTCCTGAAAGTATTGTACTATTCTTTCGTTTCTTTTATTTTGAATATCAACCATGTACTGATTAAACTTATTGTTTATGGTGAAATTTACAAAAATAGCAGTAAGTACTGTTGCGAGTACTGAGCACACTAGTAATATAATACTCAGTTTTTTGCTTATGCTATACATTAGCTTTCACCACCAAACTTATATCCCACTCTTGTAACAGTCAAAATATATTTAGAATTTTTACTATCAGCCTCTATTTTCTTTCTTATATTTTTTATATGAACATCTACTGTTCTATCGAATCCTTCGAAATCTATTCCAAATACTTTTTCTATTAATTGCTCTCTACTAAATGCTCTACCTTTATTTACTGCAAGTAGATATAGTATATCAAATTCATTAGGGGTTAATGCTACTTCCTCTCCTTTTAACTTTACTATTCTGCTGTCTTTATATATTTCTAATTCATTATTATTAAAAGATAAAGCATTAGAGTCTTCTATATCTATTCTTCTAAATAATGCGTTTACACGAGCAGTAAGTTCTCTTGGGCTAAATGGCTTTACTAAGTATTCATCTGCTCCTATATTAAGCCCCTCTATTTTGTCTTCTAAAGAAGACTTAGCTGTTAACATATAAATGTATACATCTGATTTAGCTCTCATAATTTCACATATTTCTTCTCCCTGAATATCTGGAAGCATTAAATCTAATATAACCAGCTTAAATTTAATTGAATCAAAAAGCTTTAAACCTTCCGTTCCACTATCTGTACAATAAACCTTATATCCTTCCTTTTCCAAGTATGCCTTTAATACATCATATATTTTTTTCTCATCTTCTATAATTAATATATTGTTCATATCGTTCACCTCAATAACACCTATATTATCAGAATAACAAATATCTGTGTAGATTTTATGAAGAAAGCACTATCATTTTAAGCTTACAGTATTTATTCCATATTGAAATCTTTTTCATTTCTTGGTGTATTTTAGTTATCATTTGTAGTAAAATACAAATATAAATATATAATATTGTAGCTATTATTGTCATAAAATCTATTTTATCTACTAATAATATATAGTTGTAAAAAACCGTGAAAGACATATGTATGAAGAGTTATATCTTGTAGATCATCCATAACTCAGGAATTATAACTAAAATTTAACTTGATATATAGCTAATATAGATATATGATCTTAACATAACAACATGTAGTTTTAAAAACTACATGTTGAAATATAATTATTGATAATTTGAAAGGAAGGATGTTATGTTTGCAAAGCTTCGTGAACCGGTCAGCGGATTAACACATTTATTTGGTGTCTTTGCCTCAATTGTAGGATTAGTTATTTTGATTGTATATTCTGCTACACAGAGTAGTGTCTGGCATATTGTAACCTTTTCTATCTTTGGAGCCAGTTTAATATTACTTTATTCTGCTAGTTCAATATATCATCTGGCATCTGTTTCTCAAAAAGCAATTAATATACTTAGAAGAGTCGATCATTCTATGATTTATCTTTTAATTGCTGGAAGTTATACTCCTATTTGCCTAATTGCTCTAAGGGGTGCCTGGGGATGGAGTATTTTTGGTACTATATGGGGTCTTACAATTATAGGCATAATAATAAAAAACTTTTGGTTTAACGCTCCAAGATGGCTATCTACTCTTTTCTATATTTTTATGGGTTGGTTAGTGATTATAGCTATATATCCTCTAAATAAAGTTTTTTCTCCTGGAGCAATGTCATGGCTATTTGCAGGTGGAATTGCCTATACTGTAGGAGGCGTAATTTATGCAACCAAATGGCCTAAAATTAATTTAAAATACTTCGGTTTTCATGAAATATTCCACATATTTGTTTTGGCAGGAAGCTTCTGCCATTACTGGCTTATGTTTAAATACGTACTATACTTATAAATTTTATAATTTTTGAAGCTGATTTAAAATAATCTACGTCTAAATAATGATCGAGGAAGTTCTTATTGTGATTATTCAAGCTCTTTTAAAGCTTTATAATACTGCTTCGGAGATATTCCGAAAATTTTCTTAAAAGCTTTTAAGAAACTTGAATAATCACCAAATCCACATTCAAAACAAGCTTCTGTTATTGGTTTCCCACCTTTTATTAAATTATTGGCCATTATAATCCTTTTTTGCATTATATAATTATAGATTGTGTATCCTGTATATTTCTTAAACTTATGCATTAAATAATATTTACTCATGAAAAACTTATCTGAAAGCTTATCTAGAGATAAATCACTATTAAGGTTGGTATTTATATAATTTAAAATATTATCTATATTTTCATCATACTTGATATCACTATTTCTAGTATTATTTTCACTTTTTAATGCCAGTCTATTTAAATATACCATTACTTGTAAAAACAAAGCGTTTTTTAATACATAATTACCAAATTCATTATCTTTGTATGCTGCTTCAAGTTGAGTCATTGTATTCTTTATACTTATTAATAATTCAGGACTTAATCTCAAAAGGCTGCACTTTTGGCTAGAAGCCAATTCAAAGCATGTCATTAAATTGTTATCTTCCGCATTATGCTTCTCTAAAAATTTTGAATTAATCCATATAACTATACGTTCATAAGTTTCCTCTGGATCAATAAGCGGTTTATGAACTTCATTGCTACTTACAAAAAGTATATCCCAGGGTTTTAACTCATAAGCTTTACCTTCAATTAAATACGTAACTTTGCCTGATATAAATATTACAATTTTATTAAAGTCATGGTAATGAAACTCAAATTCTATTTGTTTTTTATCTTTTAAGTGAAAGAAAATAAAATCTTCCTTTAGATATCCTCTTTTTATATTTAGGACATGATTGTTACTATTCATAACTTACTCCTCTATATATTTTTCTCTCTATTATATAATAAAACAACTTTTGCAATATATTAAGCATTTTTAGCAATAAACATAGCAAAAATTATTATTATAATAATAGTATAAGATATAAAGTAAAATTTGCTTTAAATAAAGTTTTAAAATCTCACTTGAAGCTTAGTTGAAATAATGGAGGAGGAATATAAATGGAACATCGTCAGATATTCAATGAGATTTCCTATGATGTAATTCAAGTTAATGATAAACTATCAGAAAAATTTAATTTTATTGGAATTACTGGTAATGAAGATAGAAAGCCAGTTACTCGTTTAATAAGAGCAATACTTAAGTACTTAGGTAGAAGCTCAAAAATTGTAGATACTGCTAAAAATATATCTGTAAAAGAATACAGTTATTCATCTTTAACCTATCACAGAGCTAATTTGTATGATTTTGATATTAGGATTTTTACAGATTTAAACAAAGATTTGTCTAATGTAAAAAACGAAAACAGCTGTAAAAATTCGATGATGAAACTTTTTAAAGTATGTGGACTTGGATTGATTAATGTAGATGATCCGCTTTTAAATAAAATAAGTAAAAACGTTCCTTTTGATGCAATCACTTATGGCATAAATACAACTGCAGATTTTATGGCAAAAGATATACGGTACTCTCAATCTGGTATAAATTTTATATTAGATTTTAATGGGTCAGAAAAAAAAGTTAAAATAAATAGTTTTAATAACTCTAATGTTTATGATACATTGGCTGCTATTGGAACTTGCTATTTTCTGGGATTTCCTTTAAATCTTATCATAAATGCACTAACTCAAACTGAAATATTTTGAAAAAAAGCATGTTAACTACAACATGCTTTTTTTTATATTTTTTTACATAATACCCCCCAATAATCGAGACTATACTCGTATTTAACATATATAAAACTTATTATTCGACATGAATTTTCATTAAATTCATTATAGTTACACATTTAGATTTATTTTTCACAAAGGAGGAACCTAACTTGAAAAATACAAAACAACTATTGGTTATAGCATCTATTGCTGCTGGGATATCTATTCCAAACAAATCCGTACATGCACAACAGCCAGCACCAAATGACATCGCAAAACAGCCAGCATATAATTATAATATATGCTCTAACAAAGTTGTAAAGTCTGGTGATAAGGGCGCTGTAGTTAAAACTATACAAAGCGCTTTAAACCTATATTGTGGTGCTGGGCTAGCTGAAGATGGTGTGTATGGACAATATACTAAGGAGGCGGTGTTGGAAATTCAAAAGAAATTTTGTTTAAAAGCTGATGGAATATTTGGACCACAGACAGCTAAAGCCTTGTTAAAATACTCTTCCAATTATTCTATAGACGATAGCGATGGATTTAGCCCTGTATCTACAGATATTCAAAAAAACTTATATACTTAGGATATAAAATACAGCTAACAGGAAACTTAAAAAGTTCTGATACAGTTGCAGCTATAAAGGACTTTCAGAAAAAAAATAATTTACCTATTACCGATAAAATAGATACCAAATTGATAGATAAAATAAATGAAAATATTAATTATATATCAGACGAAACTAAGAACTTTAAATCAACCACAGATTATTATGTAATGGTAAATACTTCAGGTCATATCTGTAAAGTATATCAGAAAGTAAGTAATTCATGGGAACAAATTAGATGTTTTGATGTTTTTTCTGGTGAAGTTAATAAAGGGATTTATTCCTTAGGACTTCAAGGTAATCATTTAAATTTTAACGGAATTCCTATGGACAACTTTACACAAATAGATGGATTAAAAGTCTTTTATTCATCCGCAGATGACAGCGGATACGGTTTAAGAATTGCAAATGAAAATGCAAAATTTCTAGGAACACTTCCAAAGAAAACATCTATAAAAGTATTTTAGTCAATATAAAAAGGTCCTGATTGCAAAAGCAATTAGGACCTTTTTATATTATAGTGAAAATTATCTTCTTCCTGTAGATACTTCCATCTTTAATTTTCTTCCACATAACTTTTTACCTGAGCAGTTCTTTATCAATGAGTTAACTGCGCCTTCAGCTACATCAACAAAAGAGAACTTTTCAAGTATATCTATATTTCCGATATCTTCTTTGTGTACATCTGCATTATCACCGAAGAATCTAAGCATTTCCTTTGGATTAACCCTATCCATACGTCCAACAGTTAGGAATAATCTAACATAATTTGATTCTCCACCTATACGATCTTCTGTATAATCAAAGCTTATTTCCTTACCGTAAACTATATTCATTAAAGCTGCAGCTACATCAACAAGATTAAATTCCTCATCAAGTTCTGCGGCTAGAGGAACAAACTTCTTATAATCCTCTTGCTCTAGAGTTTCTTTTACTCTATTTAATATATTTTTATATTTTGAATGGAATATATCATCAATTGATGGTATTTCTTTTCTCTTTATCTTGCTCTTTGTAACCTTTTCTATTTGCTTAAGAGTCATATATTCTCTAGCAGTAACAAGAGTATATGCTATTCCTTCTTTATTAGCTCTTCCTGTTCTACCAATTCTGTGTACATATGATTCTATATCTTGTGGTAATTCATAGTTGATAACATGTGTTACATTCTCAACATCAATACCTCTTGCTGCAACATCTGTTGCCACAAGGAATTCTAGATTTCCTTCTTTAAACTTTCTAAGTGTATTCATTCTTTGATTCTGGCTCATATCTCCATGCATACCTTCTACGTTATATCCTCTAGCTTGCATAGATTCTACTAATTCATCTACACCTCTTTTAGTCTTACAGAAAATAATTGCTGTAGCAGGCTCATCTACATCAAGAATTCTGCATAAAGATTCAAATCTATCTTTTTGTTTAATTTCATAGTAGTACTGATTAATAGTAGATACTGTCATAGCATTTTTTACTATTGATATATGTTTAGCATCAGACTTCATATATCTTTTTGCTAGTTTTTTAATTTCATTAGGCATAGTAGCTGAAAACAATAATGTCTGTCTATCACTTCCGCACTCTTGTATAATGCTTTCTATATCGTCAATAAAGCCCATGTTAAGCATCTCATCAGCTTCATCAAGCACAAGGAACTTAACACCACTTAAATCAATTACATTTCTTCTTATAAGATCTAAAACTCTACCAGGAGTACCAACCACCATATCTATTCCTTTTCTTAGAGCTTTAATCTGTCTTTCAATAGGTTGACCGCCATAAACAGGTAAAAGTTTTATTCTAGAATATTTAGACACACGCACTAATTCATCATTTACCTGTATAGCTAATTCTCTTGTAGGAGTTAATATAATACTTGATATTTTTCCTTGTGATCCATTAGATTTACTCAAAACTGGCGCACCAAAAGCAAGTGTTTTTCCCGTACCAGTTTGAGCCTGGCCAATAACATCAAAACCTTCTAAAATAACAGGTATAACTTCAGCCTGTATATTAGAAGGCTCCTCAAATCCCATTCCATCAATGGCTTTAAGTATATCGTCATTAAGTCCTAAATCACTAAACTTCATTTCTTTCATTTACATTCCTTCTTTCCGTATAAATCAATTCATTATAATATAATCTACTTATATTATCAAGTGTTAATTTGACAATATAAAAAAATACTGTAAATACTGAGGTTAGAAATCTTTTTAATATACTTTTTTATATTTTACCCAAAATATAAAAAAGTATTAAAATTTCGCATTTAGTGCAAAACGAAAGAGTGCCTATAAATCGAGGCACTCCTTTAAAATAAACTAATTTGTTTTACTATTATAATTTTTAACGAACGCTGGCTGCTAAAACTGCTGCTCTATAACTAAAGACATCACCAATAACATTTAACTGTGCTCCTATTAATTCTTCACGAGTGGCCTCCAAAGTAATAGGATCAACCTTTTTTTCATTTTGAAAAGTTTTTTCTGCTTCTTGCTGAGTTGCTATAAGGGCAATTGTATCACCTAATAAAACAATAAAATTTCCACATATATTTAAATTAGTAGCTAACTGACTTTGCTCCTCTTTTTTCTTTTTATCTTTTATTTTATCTAAACTTGCTTCTTTTTCTGCAGCTAAAAGCAGTAAGCCATCGCCTAAAAAAGTTAACTGAGCTCCAAGTATATTTAACTCTTCTACATCCATAGCAAACCATTCCTCCCCCCTTGTATATAGCTTTTTCTTTAATATATTCCATAAGGGAGAATTTAGCCCCTGTGCTTTGTCCAAATATAACCGATAAAATTATACTTATTATTTTAGCATCTCTACTTTTCCTGTTTTTAAATGATACTTGGCTGTAATTATTTTAACCTTTTTCTCCTCTACAAAACGACTAATTATGGAGCTCTCTAAAATTCTTTTAGCAGATTGTCTTGCATTTTCATATTCAACTTTTGAGGCGATTTCCTCTACACCATCATTCATATTAGAAGATTTTACTGATTTCACAGTAGGCATAATTTTATCCATGATTGTCCTTATATTTTGTGAAGTTTCAGTTCCATCTACTGCACATCTAACTGCACCACAGTTTTCATGGCCTAATACAAGAATTAATGGTATCTTAAATTGATCTACCGCATATTCAATACTGCCAAGTACAACGCTATCAACTACATTTCCAGCATTACGTACAACAAAAATATCTCCTAGCCCCTGATCAAATATTACTTCTGGAGCAACTCTCGAATCAGCACAAGTGAGCACCACCGCCATTGGTCTTTGTAGGTCTGTAGAAAGCCTTAAGCGGATCTTTTCTGAAAAACCTTTTTTCAAAAATCTCCCAGTCACGAATCTTTTATTTCCTTCTATTAGGGCTTTCTCCGCTTCATCTGATAAAACTCCTAAATTATATTTATTCTCATCATATTTGTATAATAATTCATCTGTCATAAAGAAAACCCTCCCTATATTGAACCTTCATAAAGTAGTTTCTTTCATAATTAATCTATATTTTATCATTATATCGACAAAAAATATAGTTTAATTATGTGTAAAATCAAATGCTTTAATATTCTGTTAATTATTTGTTCTATTTTTTCCAATTAATTCCCAATGATGTATTTATATTCTTGTTGTTCTAAAAATAAAATCATGGTACTTATATGAATAGAATATAGTATCAATAATAATTGTTCTTATATAAAAGGAGATAATTATGTTAAAAAAGACTCAGTCTAAGATTCTATTTAAATTCTTTGTATTTTTCTTGATAGCTTTAATTACTATTTTTATTTCTCAATCATCTAAAGGCGCTTTTAGTAGTACTAGCTCTCAATCTAGTGTGAAAGTCAACAACTATGATGAGTACTATAATGCTATAAAAAAAGCTATGCTCAACTATGATAGCAGTGTAATTCTTAGGATATGGCATTACGATAAAAATGTGTATAATTTAGATGTGTTTAAAAAAGTCCTAAAGGATAATCCTGAACTTCAAGGTATTTGTACAGAAGCCAAGAGCTCTGTACAACCATCAATACCCTTTAAGGTAACAATTGACTTTAAATACAGTGATAGTAGGGAAACTCTAAAAAATAAGGAAAAAGCGGTTCAGAAAAAGGTTCAAGAAATTGTAGAAAAAGTAATTAAACCAGATATGAAAGATTATGAAAAAGAGGTAGCACTCCATGATTATTTAGTAAATAACACTAAATATGATAAAAGATTTTTCACCAAAGACATGCCAAATGATTCTAACACCGCTTATGGTGTATTGATTAATGGCATTGGGGCTTGTCAAGGATATTCAGAAGCAATGTACAAGCTCTTAAAAGCTGTTGGTATTGAATCCACTGTGGTATCAGGAGATGCTAATGACGGCAAAAGTTGGGTGGCTCATGCTTGGAATATTGTTAAAATAGGCGGACAGTATTATCATTTAGATACAACCTGGGATGACCCCGTAACTGAAGACGGGTCTAACGATTCAAGATATACTTACTTCAACCTCACTGATGAGCAAATAAGCAAAAATCATAAATGGGACAAAAGCAAATATCCTCAATGTTCTATTACAACCTATAACTTTCAAAATTTAAATATTGTTGAAAAAGATAAAAATGAGAACGTGATAATACCAATAAAAAGCTACAGCGATTTTTATAAATCTATAAGAACTTCTCTTGCCGATGGTGATTCTGTATTAAGTCTCAGAGTCTTGAATTACGACGCCAATGTATATGATGTAGCTTCAGTAGTAAATAAAGCTTATGATTCATTGTCAAAAGGAGGAAGTTATAGTTGGACCTACTATACCGATGAATTAAACAACTCTGAATATATTACTATAACTTTCAAATAGGTATATTTAAGGTTTCAAACTAAAAAATTGACTTGCAAAAGAGCTATGTTTCCAAACTTTAGACTGACTAAAAGTTTTTGACGGATTGAAATTTGGAAACATAGTTCAAGGTGTAAGTCAATTTTCGGCCTCGAAACCCTATAAAACTTCATTCTGCTTTAAATCCTCAATAAAATTTTCAAAGTTCATTACCTTGGAAGGCCCTAATATGCTCACCGCACTTTTAAGTATATTTTTATCTCCTGTTACCAAAGTATACTTTTCATTTTTTTCACAAATACATATAAGATTGTAGTCATTGCTAGATATCTTACTGCCGTTTATAAAATAGAATTTATTTTTAGAATTATATTTTATTTTAATATGATTCTTATTATTTTTATTTATATCATGGACTTCATCATTGATTATATGATTTAATAGTTTTAAAAATTTATTTGAAAGCACAGGCGTTCCATTTACTTCTTTAAATTCTTTTTTACATAATTCCTTAGCTATGCTTTGAGAAATATTGAAATTCACCCAACTATCTTTTTCAATAATATCAAATAACTCTGGATATCTACTCCAAATTGTTATAACTATATTAGCATCTAGCAAATATTCCCTAACCATCATATTGAGCCTCCTTTTAGAAATACATATTGACAAAAACAAATAAAAAAGGTATAAATGTTACTGTCTGTACTAATGGTATTAAGACCAATATACTCCAGTATATGAACCATATTATAAGCTTAAAATATTATTACTACAATAAAAAGAGGGGGGCTAAAATGAAAACATTTCAGACTCTTATTAATGAAACTTTAGAAGCTGAGGATTTAGAAGAATTAGAAGCAGCAGCAGACTTATTTCAATTTGGTGTTGAAAAAGGATACTACAACAAGAGGCAAGCAGTTGAATTTAACAATACTTATTGGAAAGTGAAAAACAGGTGCTTAGCTTTTGAGGTTGGTGATGAAGTAAAAGCAAATAAACTAGATATTATTACTATAGTTTCCAATGCTCCAAATGATATAAAAGATAATAAATCTGAGCTTCTTAACTATGTAAATGGACGCTTAAAAGCATTAAAAGGTAAAATAAGTGGTATTAAGTAATTTATATGTTGTTACTACCATGTAGCAACGAAATAACCTCTAATTTTAATATTTAATTAAATTAGAGGTTATTTCAATTCATTATACACTATATTTCTATTTAATTTTTGCTCCATTTTACTTCATCAATTTTTATAATAAATCATATAATTTATGATTCTTTTAATACTTTGACAAACTTTCGCTTTCCTACTTGAATTATGTCTTTATTTTTCAGGGGTGTATTCTCAAAATCCGAAACCTTTTCTCCATTCACCTTTATTCCTCCTTGAAGCATTAATCTCTTTGCCTCACTCCTCGAAGGTGCAAGCTTCGATTTAGTAATAATATCTATTATATTTTCCCCCTTCACTATATCTACACTAGGTATGTCTTCAGGAATTTCATTATTTTGAAAAACACTTTTAAAATGAGCTTCTGCTGCTGATGCTGCTTTATCACCATGATATAATATTACAATTTCCTTTGCCAATTTCATCTTAACATCTCTTGGATTATCTTCATTATTTTCAAGCATAGCTTTTATTTTATCAATTTCATCTGGATGTATGTCTGTAGCTAATTCAAAGTATTTTATTATTAATTCATCAGGAATTTGCATAACTTTGGAATAAATTTCTTCTGCGCTTTCATTTATTCCAATGTAATTTCCAAGACTTTTACTCATTTTTTCTTTTCCATCTATTCCTTCCAATATTGGCATAAACATAGCTATTTGACTTTCTTGATTGTATTCTTTTTGCATAGTTCTTCCCATCAAAATATTGAATCTTTGATCAGTTCCTCCTAATTCAATATCTGCCTTTAACTCTATTGAATCATAAGCTTGCATTAAAGGATAAAAAAACTCATGTATTCCGATACTAATTTGATTGTTAAATCTATTTTTAAAATCTTCTCTTTCAAGCATTCTCGCTACTGTTAGTTTTGAAGCAAGTTCGATTACATCTCTAAAATTTAGCCTACCTAACCATTCACTATTAAATCTTACTTCAGTTTTTTCCCTATCTAAAACTTTGAATATTTGTTTTTCATAAGTCTTAGCATTTTCAATTACTTGTTCTTTAGTTAATTGTTTTCTTGCCTTAGACTTTCCTGTAGGATCACCTATCATTCCTGTAAAGTCCCCTATTATTATGACTGCCTTGTGACCCAAATCTTGAAGCTGCTTAATTTTTCTTAGAACTACTGCATGCCCAAGGTGTATATCCGGTGCACTTGGATCAAGTCCTAATTTAACTACTAAAGGTTTATTTTCTTTTTGTGATTTAACTAATTTTTGTTCCAATTCCTCAATATTTATTATTTCAGCTGCTCCTTTTCGTATAATTTTAATTTGTTCCTTAATACTCATCATATAAACTCCTCCTTTATTTAAATCGATGATATATAAAATTTAGTTTTACAGCGTCTTAAGTTTTAAAGAAAATATATTTAAAAATAAAAAAACTCCCATCCTTATAAACATATAAGGACGAGAGTTTATTCCCGTGGTACCACCTTTATTTATTAATACCTCACAGTATTAACCTTTTCGAATACAATGCAATAATATATGAAACTCCTTCTCCTATCGTCGAATGAGTACTCACTGAGTAAGCGATTCACTTCAAATCATAGATTTGAGTTCTCTGCTTAAGCGACCATATCAAAATCACAGATTTTGTATGTCTGCTTAATCACATGATACTCTATCCTTTTAACGGTGGAAAGGATCCGTCAACAGCCTACTTCTTTCAAAAATGAAAGGTTTGGTGTGATGCTCAGAGATGTATTCAGAATATTTTTCTTTGCTCCCTCTCAGCGCCAGGAACTCTCTGTAAAAGACATATATATCTTACTTCTTCTCTTCGTAGCTTTGAATAATTTAGTTTTAAACATTTTACCATAATTATACACTAAAATCAATAGTTTAAAATATAATTATAAATTATTATTAGTATATCTTATATGATATACAACTATTCATCTATGAAAGATATGATATTAAACTTATGAATATATATCGGAAAATTCAATACTTACTTTCTCATTTAAATTATACTCTAAAACTGACATGCTACTAGAATAATCTTTACAAAATTCTGTTGCAGGCAGCTCTATAATAAATTCACTTCCAAATCCTTCTTCACTTATTAGTGTAATAGTTCCTTCGTGAAGCTCAATAAGAGACTTTACTAATCCTAATCCAATACCACTCCCTTCTCTATTGCGAGTAAAGGACTTATCCACTTGTTTAAATCTATCAAATACAAAAGGCTGTTGATCCTTTGGAACCCCTATTCCATTATCCTTTATAGATATAATTACAGCCTCTTTTCTATCAAAAACATTAACAAATATTGTTCCATTTTCTCTTCCAAACTTAACCGAATTTGATAGGAGATTTAAAATAACCTTTTCTATTGCTTCTGGATCAAAATCCAAATATTTCTCCTCAACTTCTGTGTCAAATATCAATGTCATATTCTTTGATTCTATATATGAAGAAACAGATAATGAAATATCTTCAACAGCAGAAACAATATTACTATAGGATAAATTCAACTTTAAAAATCCAGAACTAATTTTCGTTGAATCAATTATATTATTTATTAACCTTGATAGCCTATAACAATTTTGTTTTATTATAAAATTATACTTTTCTATAGTTTCATCTTTAGACTTTATGTTTATAACTTGTAGAGCACTGTATATTACATTTAAGGGAGTTCTAAACTCATGAGATAGGTTTGCAAAAAACTCTGTTCTAAGTCTTTCATTTTCACGAGCTTCATTTAATAATCTAGCAGTTTTCTCAGCTTTTTTTCTTTCAGAAACATCATATATAACTGTTATAAATAGATTCTCCTCTTTAATCATAATTGAGCAACTTTTTAGCTCAACATCAATAATTCTACCATCTAATGTGGTTAATCTATATTCAACAAAATCAAAACTATTTTTGACTCCCCTTCTTTGTCTATCTAATCTATCATTTAAATCTTCTAAGTGTTCTTTATGCGTCAAATCAGCTGGTGATTTCCCTACCAATTCTTCTTGGCTTTCTGCTCCAAATAATTCAATAGCTGAGTTATTAGCAAAAATTATTCTGTTATCAACTCTTAATATAACTGCGTCTGGCAAAAACTCTAAAAGCCTCTTATACATATCTTTGCTAATCTCAAGTTCCTTCTTTATTTCTTCTAACCTAAATTTTTCTTCATTTAGCTTATTAATTGCCTTTTCTAAATCAAAAGCTTTTAATTTTAACTCTAAATTTCTCATATTTACTTTACGAAACAACATATCAAAAGGAGTATTCAATACTTCTGCTACTAAAGCTTTGTATAAAAAATAATATGATATAAACTTTAAGATATGTGCTATTAAACTAAAATCATTGTAAACGGAGTCGCTATAAATAGTTATGGATCTTATTAATATTGTTATAAGTGCATATATGATCATATAAGTAGTAATTTTAGCGCTAAAATAATTTTTGCTTTTTATCAATAAATAAATAAATACTATCATATTAAAAATAATTATATATTCGCACTTATTTTCAAGGCTAGTTAGTCCTGAGCCATATACAAAAAATCTGGTAGTAAATTTGTATTAACAATTATGTATACCAGAAATATAGAACTCAATGCATAACAGTAAAATACTAAATAAGGCTTTATTTTTTTATGTAAAAATATAAACGATATAATAAGCGAAAAGCCTTCCATAAGTCTATATATTATATTAAACTGTAAAGATATGTTGATTGAATCTTTTGAGCCGCTAAATATGCCGGCAAAAGCTGCGCCATGAAGAAAGTTAAAGGAAGATGCGAAACCATACATAATTCCTAAATATGTAAAATAATTATTACAAGATATTCTATAGGTGTTAACCGCAATAATGCTTAACCCAAAGCAAATAGCTGTATTCAGCGTTTCTATAGTACTATGAAAAAAGATATAGTTTTTCTTTTCTGCATAAAGAGCGAGTAAAACAGTGCTAATAAGAATTATGACTTTATGAAAATTTAGTTTCCTTATAGGTTTAGTTAAATTAAAAATATCATAAGATTTTCTCGAAGCAGATTCCATAATACACCTCCCGAATACATTTTTACTATAATATTCTACAGCATACAAAAAAACCTGCTTTATTTGAAGATTTTTTAAATTTTTCTCCAAATAAATGATAATTTGTTAAAATTTTAATACTTATCTTAACATTTTGTAATAATCAAAATTGCTTGAATTACTTATTTGATCTTTTAAACATAAATTTATATTTGTTAAATATAAAAAGATATGCAAAATATCTTTTTTGCATATCTTTCATAAGAAGAATATTAGCAATATCATGGTTATTCTTCATCTTCACCTAAATGATAAGGATGGGTTGCAATTATGACATTCTCGTTTCTCAATAAGGTTTCTCTAATAAAGAAACTAGTATGATTGTGCAGAATTTCTCCCCACCATTCGTGAACTATAAATTCAGGTAGCACAACTGTTATTTTTTCATTTTCTCCTGCTGCTCTTACTATGTCACTTATATACTTGATTAATGGTGTAACTACAGCTCTGTATGGTGAGTACTTTGAAACTAAAAGTATATCTGTATTCAATTCCTTCCACCTAGTCTGTAGTTTCTCCATTGCTTCTTTACTTGTAGAGACATTTAAGGCTATTACATCTGGTGTAATACTTCTTGCATATTGCAATGCATTTAATGCAGCCTTGTTTATGCTTTCTATAGGTACTATCATTATATGGGTAAATTTTTTGTCTAAGTGAGATTCTGCTAGCTCCTCAGGATTAGTCCTCAAAAAGTCTGCCACATGATTATAATGTTTCTTAACTCTTACCATTCCAATTACAATTAAAGGAATAAGTATTGCAACTATCCAAGCACCTTCAGCAAATTTTTCAAAAGTAATTATTAGTGTTGTGATAATTGTTATAAATGCACCAAATCCATTAATAAATGCGCGCTTTTTCCATCCTGGTTCTTTTACACTTCTCCAGTGAAGGACCATACCTGTTTGTGCTAAGGTAAAAGATAGGAAAACGCCAACTGAGTATAGTGGTATTAATCTATGCGTTGTTGCATTAAATATAATAACAAGCACACATGCTACGAAAGATAGTGCTACTATCCCTGTAGAAAAGCTTAGTCTTTTTCCTCTCATTGTAAATTGTCTAGGAGCAAAACCATCCTTTCCTACTACATACATAAGCATTGGAAATCCCGTAAAGGCAGTATTACATGCCATAAGTAATATTACAGCAGTGGTAAATTGTACAACATAAAACATAAAAGTTTTACCAAAAACGCCATATGCAATTTGTGCAATTACCGTAGGATATCCTACTGGAACTGCATGATAAAATCTTGCAAGTAATGAAGTACCACCAAATATAAATAATATTAATGCAGATAGAAAAACCATAACGGTTATTGCACTTTTTTGTCTAGGTTCCTTAAAATTAGGAACAGAGTTGCTAACTGCTTCTAAGCCTGTTAAAGCTGAACAACCTGATGAAAAGGCTCTTAAAATTAAAAATATACTTACGGCTCCAGATGCCTTGATCTGTTCATTTACCATAGGAGTTGGAGCTCCATATATTGAAAATTTTATCATACCATATATAATCATAAAAATCATACTTAATATAAATAAGTAGGTTGGAATACTAAAAATTTTCGATGATTCACTTACACCTCTTAAATTTAAAATGGTCAATATGGCTATTAATCCTACAACTAAAGCAACTGTATGCCTTCCTAAGCTTGGAAATGCGGATACAATTGCAGCAACTCCAGAGCTGGCACTAACGGCCACTGTAAGAATATAGTCAATTAGAAGTGATGCACCAGCAATCAACCCTGCTCTTACTCCTAAATTTTCCTTTGCTACTACATAAGCTCCTCCACCCTGTGGATATGCCCTTATAATTTGAATATAAGAAACTGTAAGTATAATCAAAAGCCCTATAATCATTAGAGAAACCCATCCAAGCCAGACATAGGACATTAAACCTATTACAGCTATCAATACATAAAGAATTTCTTCCGCTGCATATGCTACTGATGATATTGCATCGCTAGCCATGATTGCAAGTCCAAAAGGGACATTATATTTTTCGTGTGCCTGTTGTTCATTTGCTAGAGGTTCGCCAATTAAAACATCTAGAAACTTTTTTACTATGCTATCTCCTCCACCCATATTATCTCCTCCACTTAGTAAATTAATATTGAAATTTAGTATATAATACCATAGTCGACAAATCTATTAATATTATTAGTTTTTTTGCAAAAATTTATCCAGTATATAATCTTTCATTACAAACTAAAAGCTGTATCTAAAAGCATATTATTTTACTTTTAGATACAGCTTTGTTTTAGTTACAGCACTCTATAGACCCTTGCTTCATATGGTTTTAATACAAAACTTGTTATATAATCATGCTCATATACATCATAGTTGCACAATAATAAATTATCATATGATAACTTTATATCTTTATGATAATATACAGATTCCAAGGCTGATAAATTACATATAACTATAGCTTTTTCTCCACCTAAAATACGAGTGTATGCATAAATTTGCTCATTCTCCTCTAAAATCAAATTATAGCTGCCATAAGTGAATATATCATTTTGCTTTTTAATAGAAATCATTTTTTTATAAAAATTTAATATAGAATTTGAATCTTGTAATTGTTTTTCTACATTAATTTCTTTGCAATTTTGGTTAACTCCAATCCAGGGCTTAACCGTTGAGAATCCTGCGTTCAATGATTTATCCCATTGCATAGGAGTACGGGAGTTATCTCTTGATGATGACCATATAATTTCCATTATATCTTCATGACTCATTCCCTGCTCTCTTTTAATAGTATACATATTCTGAGTTTTTACATCATTGTACTCCTCAACACTCTCAAATTTAACATTAGTCATACCAATCTCTTGACCTTGATATATAAATGGCGTACCCTGCATCATAAAATACATTACCGCTAATGCAGTGGCACTTTCACGCCAGTATTGTCTATCATCCCCCAGAGTAGATACAGCACGAGGTATATCGTGATTTTCAATGTACAATGCATTCCACCCTTTATTTTCTAATCCCTTTTGCCATTTTGATAAAATCTTTTTTAAGTTTACAAGATTAAGTTTATTAGTTGTTCCATCCTCCCATAAATCTAAATGTTCAAACTGAAATATCATATTAAACTTTCCATTTTTATCTCCAACCCAAAGCTCTGCATCCTCAACTTTTACACCATTAGCTTCACCAACAGTCATAATATCATACTTATCAAAAGTGCTTTCTTTTAGCTCTTTAAGATATTTATGAATCCCCTTTACATTCATATGTTTTTCAAAGGATGGTACATAATCTAGTCCCTCTGGATTAGTCATATTTTGCAAGCCATCTTCTTTTTAATATGACTTATTGCATCAACACGAAAGCCATCAATACCCTTATCTAACCACCAGTTAATCATACTATAGATAGATTCACGCATTTCTCTATTTTCCCAGTTTAAATCTGGTTGTTTTGCTGAGAACAAATGCAGATAGTATTGCTCTGATGTTCCATCATATTCCCAGGCAGAGCCGCCAAAAATACTTTCCCAGTTATTTGGCTCATTTCCATATTTACCATCACGCCATATATACCAATCACGTTTTGGATTATCTCTTGAAGAACAAGACTCAATAAACCATGGATGCTCGTCACTAGTATGATTTATAACCAGGTCAATTATAAGTTTCATACCACGTCCATGGACTTCTTTCATTAGTTTATCAAAATCATTCATTGTACCAAATTCTTGCATAATATCTTGATAATCGCTAATATCATAGCCATTATCATCATTTGGCGACTTATACATTGGGCAGATCCATATTACATCAATTCCTAAATCTTTTAAATAATCTAGCTTAGAAACTATACCTTGTAAATCACCTATTCCATCGCCATTAGAATCCATAAAACTTGCGGGATATATTTGATAGGCAATGGCTTCTTTCCACCAAACTTTCTTCATATAGTATCTTTCCTTTCCATTACAGCAAGAGCAACAGCTCCTATGACCCCTGCATCAGTTCCTAATGCCGCAGGCACTATATTTGTACTTTTCCACATAGCTTCAAAGCATCTAGCCTTGACTACTTCATTTATCTTATCAAAGACTATTTGCCCTCCCTTTGAAACTCCACCACCAATTATAACTACCTCTGGATCAAAGGAGATGATTACATTAGCAACACATATTCCAAGATAATTTAAAGCTTTGTTAAGTACATTTTGTGCTAATTCATCTCCTTTTTCTGCTTCCTTAAATACTTCAAAGGATGTTACCTTCTCATAACGAGCTAAGGAAGTTTTTTCTCCATTTTTTATCGCTTCATTTGCAGCTCTACCTATAGCTGTACCTGACGCTAATGCCTCTGCACAGCCATAGTTTCCGCAATTACAGCGAGGACCCTCTTTTTCTAAAGTCATATGTCCTATTTCTAAGGCATTGCAAGTGTTTCCTCTATAGATTTTTCCATTTAATACAGCGCCTCCACCTATACCAGTGGAAACTGTTATAAACACCATATTATTTGTACCTTTTCCAGCTCCGAAAACATACTCACCAATAGCTGCTACATTAGCATCATTGTCTAAGTAAACTGGAATATTGAATTTATCTTTTAAAGACTTAACCACATTAAAATTCCTAAAAGGAAGATTTGGAGCAGTAATAATTTTTCCTTCTTTTACGTTTAAAATCCCTGGACATCCTATTCCTATAGCTAAAACATCATCCTTATTAACCTTAGATTCCCCTAATACCCTTTCCCCTACAGCTATTATTCTCTCTAATACTGCCTCTTCTCCCTCTTCTGCTTTTGTAGGAAGTGTATACTTTTCAACTATATCTCCATTAAAATTTGCAAGAACTCCACTTATCTTTGTTCCACCTAAATCAATTCCTATGATATATTTACTTTCTACAATAATCACTCCTTATTTCTACCTCTACTCCATAATGATCTGACACAACCATATTATTAATACCGTTAAATATTACTCCTGTAATACGATTAATAAGTATAAAAGCCATTGAAGATGCAAAAGCACCACCAGCACGTTCCTTAGCCCAGGAACCTCCAATTCATGCAAACGATACTTATTATTTTTATATTATTTGTGCAAACGTTTGTCTTATGGTTAAATTATATTTTTTAATGAAAAGGTTGTCAATACATTCTGATAAAATAAAAATTGTCTGTACTATATTGTACAGACAATTTTTATTTTTTTACAGTTGATTCCCGTTCTATTAAATTAGTTTCTATGATGTAATGTGTTTCTCTTACTCTATTCTGAAGTCTATCAATCAATAATTTTGCAGCATAATATCCTATTTCTCCCGAATTAATATCCACCGAAGTTAAAGATGGCTTTTGATATTCTGCCAATGGATTGTTATTAAAACCTACTATACTTACACCTTTAATATTACTTTCCACTAAATAGGAATTAACTCCAAAAGCGAGAAGATCATCTGTAGTTACTATTGCTGTAGGAATCTTTATATCTAATATTGTTTTCACCGCTTCATAACCTAAATCTTTTTTAAAAGTATCAACCTCTATAATAATGCTTTCATCAACATCAATCCCGTGGATTTTATGCGCTTGTTTATATCCACTTAATCTGTCTTTAGAAACATTTAGCTCGCTATTAGCTCCAATAAAAGCAATTTCCCTATGTCCTCTACGCAACAATTTACTAACTGCATCATACATAGCATGAAAATTATCATTATCTACCCAAAGCACATTTTTTGTATCTTCAGGTCTTCCAATCACTACAAAAGGGAAACTTATTTCCTGAAGATATTTTATGCATCTATCTTTAAAACGAGCTACAGTAAGAATTATTCCATCAACTAGATTACTATTTATATAATTCTTTATAGATTCCTCTTCCTCCTCTTCTGTCTTACAAAAAGTATACATTATATAATATCCTGATTTTTTGGCATAAGCACTTATGCCTGTCATAACCTGTATAAAAAATGGATTCTTAGATAAGTCCTCTGCTTCACTTGGCAAAACTATGCCTATAACTTTAGTCGCCTTATTGGTCAAGCTTCTAGCTATTATATTAGGATGATAATTTAATTTTTTTATTGCCTCCTTAACCCTTTTCTTTGTCTCATCGCTTATTCTAGGATTTTCAGCAATAACTCTTGATACCGTTGATGGAGAAACATTTGCCTCTCTCGCCACATCTTTTATTGTGACACTCATTCAATTCACACCCTATTCCTTATTATAATAGTGTTCAACCGTTTTCATATACCATAATTTTATATAAATAAATCTAGGGTGTCAATATTATTACAGGCTTTTCTTTATGCCAAGTTCTAAGATAGTTTTCTATTCTTTCTCAAATAATAAATGGCAATCACACATAAATTTAGCAGTGTAAACAATCCACTTATAATTTTATCACTATCTTTGTTCCTTCTGAAACCTTGCTAAATACCTCTATTTCTCCATTATGCACTTCTATAATTTCCTTACTTATAGCCATTCCAAGACCTGAACCCTTATGACTTTCACCTGTGTTTGTAGCTCTATAATATCTATGAAATAGAGATTTTAACTCTTCTTCCTTAATTCCATTTCCATTATCCGTAATTTCTATTATAACACCGCTGTTTTCACTTATATTAATATCCACTATTGTATCCTTTGGATTATGAACTATTGCATTGAATAAAAAGTTGCATAAAGCTCTCTTTATATATTTTTTATCGCAACATATATATATTTCCTCAGAATCATAATTAATGTTAATATTTATATCTGAATAAACTGGATTATTCAGAATATCAATTACTGTTTCTCGTGCAATATCAACTATATTCTCTCTTTCCAGCTTAAGTGGAATTACTTTATTTTTAAATTTATATATTAAGGAAAGATCATTAATTAATTCTTGAATATACTCTGTTTTATTTATAATAATTTCTCCGTATCTTTTAATATCTCTCTCCTCTAAATGATAGTCATCATTTAATAAAAGCTGAGCATATCCATTAACTGATGATAAAGGAGTCTTTAAATCGTGAGCAATATTTGCAATCCATTCTTCCTTTAGCTTATCAACGCTTTTTCTTTCCTCCTCATTTTCCTCTAACTTCTTAGCCAATTTATTAATATTTTCATTTACCTCAGTGTAAACTCCTATTTTTTTGATACTTTTAATCTTAAATTTCCCTTGTGATAATATCTTAATATTGTCTATAATATCTGCTATAGGTGTCGCAAGCTTTCTGCTAAATAAATACCCCATTAATATTGTCAAAACAAAAGCTAAAATTATTAGTGCAAAATAAAACTTTATAGTTTCCTCGTTAAAGACCAGTACACGCTGTGATATCTTTTCTATTGGAAATCCTAATATCAAGCTGTATTTCTGTCCACCCTTATTAAATACCTCTGTATGTATAGTAGAAGGTTTAGGCATTTTCCATCCATTGACGGTATAATCCACGAGTTCTCCTGCTAAATACTCTGTTGGTATCTCTTTGGGCTTATTCACATTATAAACCTCTCTACTATAACTATCTAAGACTTGAATCCAAATATTATTTTCTGTTAACACTTTTATATCATCCTCATTTAAATTAAAGCTTTGAGCTCCATTTATCAACTTGTCTCTGTACTTTTGTGAAAACTCAGTTGTACTAAATGTGAAATTATAAAAGTTCTTTGAAAAAGCCATCCCCTTATGAATACTCAATATATTCACAGCAAAAAACACAAATTGTATTAAAAATAAAATAATTACATTCCAAAATAAAAATTGCATTGTCAATTTTTTTTTCATACTATTCAACCACCAACTTATACCCTAACCCTTTTAAAGTCTTTATATATTCTGGACTGCTTGGGTCTTTCTCAATCTTTTCTCTTAGATGTCTTATATGCACCATTATGGTATTATCATAACCATCATAATCAAAACCCCATACATTAGTGCATAAACTATTTTTGCTAAAAATTTTATTTGGATTTTTAGCTAAAAATAATAATAGTTGATATTCCTTGGCTGTTAAAGTTATTATCTCTTTCCCCTTTAGTACTTCTCCATTTTCTTCATTTATAGTAATGTTTCCAAACTGCAATTTCTTCTCTTTTACTTCTATAGGTACATAGTTATTTCTTCTTAATTGCGCTTTTATTCTTAAAACAACTTCTTTTATATTAAAAGGTTTAGTAACATAGTCATCACCACCAGCTTCTAACCCGCTAAGCTTATCCTCATCTTCTCCTTTTGCTGTTAGAAATATTATAGGGCAAAAGGAAAATTTTCTTATTTTATCACATACCATATAACCTTCAATGTCTGGCAAATTAACGTCAAGAAGTATTAAATCTGGCTCTATTTCCTTTGCAGTTAATATACCATCTATTCCTGTAGAAGCTTTATAAATATTATTAAATCCCTCTCTTTTTAAAACTTCCTCCAGCAAGCTTAATAATTGCTCTTCATCATCTACAAGTAATATTTTTTTATCTAACAATTCATCTTCTCTTATCAAAATGGACACCTCTCTATCAGCCAGTTTTTCATATTATACCATATATAAACTTATATAATATCCCTTCTCCTAAAGTTATACATATCTAAGAAAAAAATAGATATAAATATTAAGGCACTTATAAGAAGAAAAGGCAATACTTCTGTTACTATACTAAGACCACCTTGTATTAAGGCTAAAGGATAAGTCCATGGATCATATTTCCAATAGCTTGATTGAACTATTAACATTGATGAAAGAATAAATACCATTCCCACTCCTAGAGATAAAACAAATGAGCTAAATCTATTTGATAAAAAGAATAGTATTGCTATAAAAGGCTGTAGCGCTATGAAGATAAATATTATATTTACAAACATTTCTACTGGAATAATTCCCTTAGCTCCAAGCAAATATGCAGTTATTGTATACTCTACTAAATATGCAGCTAAAGTTGCTGCTAAAACTAAGAGTACCACTAAATATTTTGTTAAATATATTTTTTCTCTTTTAACAGGCATAACTAAAAGCTGCTTCCAACCATTATTTAAGTTTTCTATCCTGCTCATCATTATTATCACGTACATTATTAGAATAGGTAAAATCGCTCCTACAAATATAGTGTCAGAACCTACTGCTAGTCCATCCCAAGGGGTAACTTGAGGTGCCTTTACCTTTATAAAGCTGTAGAATTTTATACCTAATAGAAGAACCAATGCTGGTGCCAAAATTGCCATTTGAAAAATTGAAAGCCTCTTTAACTTTAATAACTCACCTTTTAATAATTCCATAATGCCCCTCCTATCAATAACTTTCTTTTTTATTAAAATATATCAATGTACTCAATAATCCTATAATAATCAAAACTACTGACATTATAATTTGTAGTCTTAAGTTTGTTGTCACTAATCCATCTGAAAAAGATGAAAAGGAATAAGGGTTATATTTACTTAAAGTTTCTCCTCGATAAAATATCTGGGAAGAAACAACGGATAAAATAGCAGCTATCCATATTGATTTTAAGGTATTTTTATTTTTTATTGTAATAAATAAATGTATTGTCATTACTGATGCCACTGATATAAGCTGTATAAAAAACATTTTTACAAAATACATTCCATTAATAGCTTCTGGAAAATCCATGATTTTTCCTACTAGGATTAATGATAAAATATTTACAAGCAGCATAATTGCCATAAAACTTAAGCTTGTT
Organism: Clostridium sp. OS1-26; assembly: GCF_030915445.1. Taxonomy (GTDB): domain Bacteria; phylum Bacillota; class Clostridia; order Clostridiales; family Clostridiaceae; genus Clostridium_AM. The sequence goes on along the minus strand of NZ_CP133264.1, from coordinate 2,525,260 downwards.
ATGAATTTTGATATGATAACTTTTTCCCTTGAAACGGGATGAGCTAAAGACAGTGTCCATCCATTATTTTTATATTCATTGTCAAACAAAGAAGAAATTATTATGGCTCCAAACAAAGGTAAATATTCCTTAAAGAAAACCATCTTTTGTTCTAACAATAGCATTTGCCAGGATGTAATGCCTTTTTGGACTGCAAGTGGGTAAAGATAATTTTCATACCTTATACCAAAATCAATTAATAATAACAGTGAAGTAAATACTGGTATAGCTATAATAATAAAAATTAGCATACTTCTCTTTTGTTTATACATATCATTGATTATTAAATCCCCTAACATACCTCTCCCTCCATTGTTAATGATAAAAATATATCCTCTAAGGACTTTTTATCTTCTGATAAGTGATTAACTTCAACCCCTGATAATACAAGCTCTTTACACAACTTTGATGCTGATAAGCCTTCGGCAGTAACACATAACTTACCTTTTTCTTCTTTCACTCTATATCCTCTCTTACGAAGCAACTCTAACGTACCTGGTCTATTTGAAACTCCTACAAGTATTTTTGAGTTGTTATTTTCTCTTAAGCTTTCTATAGTGCCTTGATATAAAAGCTCACCCTTTTTAATTATTCCAACCTCATCCGACATCAGCTCTATTTCACTTAAAATATGGCTTGATACTATTACTGTAATACCTTTTTCCCTCGGCAATGATTTAATCAGCTCTCTAATCTCTTGAATACCAGCAGGATCTAATCCATTAGTTGGTTCATCTAAGATTATTAATTTGGGATCTCCCATTAAAGCCTGCGCTATACCTAATCTCTGCTTCATACCTAAGGAAAATTCTTTTACATTCTTATCCTTAACTTCAGATAACCCTACAAAGTCTAGTACTCTATCAATCTCCGACTTATTAAGCTTTAAAACCTTTCTAGTTATTTCTAAGTTTTCATAAGCAGTTAAATGTCCATAATATGAAGGTGATTCAACTAAAGCACCAACATTTTTCAATATTTCCTCTCTCTGATCCTCAATACTTTTCCCAAAAACCTTTACCTCACCAGAAGTTGGTTTAATTAGGCCTAATAACATTCTTATAGTAGTAGATTTTCCTGCTCCATTTGGTCCTAAAAATCCATAAATACTTTCTGCTTTAACCTTTAAGTCTATATTTTTTACCGCTTTAAAATCCTTAAAAATTTTTGTTAAGTTCTTAGTTTCTACAATATAATTATCCATAGCGCTCTACCTCACACCCTTCTTATTATTTAGCTTTTGCTTCCTTAGCGTTAAATTTACTTGAAGCCAAATATAAAATATACATTAGTACCCCTGATCTATATAAACCATCTAAATTAATTCCTGTAAATCTACCTATTGTAGATGTCACTGTCCCCATTAATATTACTATTATTAAAGCTTTAAATAACTTTTTCATTTCTCCTCTCAACTGCCTTATGTATTTATAATAACTAAGGTAGTTTAAGTTATTATTCAGCCAACCTTAATTCTAGCTTAATTTAATAGTTTTTATTTAAATTAGTGTGAGTCTCTTATACTTTATAAAAATAGCACGTTTCTGATGACAGTCATAAATACTATATAAAAAAAGTTTCATGTTTAATGAGAACAAAGACGAGTTAACAAAAGTTGTAAATTTTTTAAAGAACTTTAAAAAATATCTGTAGAATTTACTGAAAATCAGGTTTCGCTAGTTAAGAGATTAATTATAGATAAAGAGAGTCCTTTGAATAGGTTGTACTGGAGTACAAAATTAGAGTAGCTTATATAAAATATTATAATAAATGCTTAGTGATACCATCACTAAGCATTTATTACTGAAATATTATCATTTTCTTCTGTCCAAAACTACTTTTAAATATTTGTTTCATTATATTGTTTTAGAAAAATTTTTACAATTAAATAGCTATATTATAACTTTATACTGTATAGAAGCTAAAAAATTTTTCCCTCTTCTCTAACAAATCTTTGAAATTTCCTTTTTCAACTATGTGTCCATTTTCCATATATATTATCTCATCATATAAACTTAATAATTCTTCACTCATTTTATGAGTAATTGTAATTAAAGTTAAGTTTTCTATACTTAATAGTTTGCTTTCTATATCATAGGCTGTCTGCATATCTATAGCGGATGTACTTTCATCCAGTACAAGTATCGGTGTTTTTTGAACTAGAGCTCTAGCTATCGCGATCCTTTGTCTTTGGCCTCCTGAAAGATTACTACCATTTTCTCCAACTAAATAATTTAACCCACTGTCTATCTCTTCTATAAATTTATTTGCGCCACTTAAGTTTAAAGCGTTATTTATCTGTTCTTTTGAGAGCTCCTTGTATAAACATATATTATCTTTTATAGTTTTGTCAAACATATATACATTTTGATGTATGATAGAAATCATTTTGTTTAACTGTTCTATATCTAAATTCTTAATATTGTTTCCATCAAATTTTACATCTCCGCTAAAGTTGGAATAATACCCTAGCATTAACTTTATTAAAGTAGATTTACCACATCCACTTTCCCCTAATATTGCATATTTTTTGTTTTTATCTATCTTTAAACTTATATTATCAATAATAGGTCTTTCACTGCCATAATTAAAAGATAAATTTAACACCTCTAAGTCATTATTAAAACAGGGTTTATCCTTACCTATAAAATCAGTATCTTTGTAATTAGAAAAATCGTCAATTCTTTTAATTATAGGTTTAACGCTATTGAGTTTAGGAACATTGCTCATTATCATTATTATAGGCTGTACAAAAGTAGCAGAAAGTTGAACAATAGCAATAAGCATTCCCATAGTCAAACTACCTTTTATAACCAAATATGCTGATAAAAATATAGCTACAAATTGCGTTCCCATTCCTAGCACTTGAGATAGTGATTCATTTATTACAAATATCTTATCCGCTGTGAATTTTGCATTCGCTAAATTATTATTTTCCTCCTGAAACTCTTTAGTTATATTACTCCTTAAATTGTATGACCTGATAACATCATAACCAGAGAATATGTCTTTGAGTTTAGAAGTAAAAAATGATAGTCTATTTGAAAGTTCTAATTGTTTATTTTCTAAAGCTTTACCAAATATATTTGGTACTATAAAAATTAATAACATACTTATAAAAATTCCTAATGTAACTAATGGACTTAAATATAATAGAAGAATAACTGTTACCATAAACATAACACTACATTGGAGAATTAATAGCAATGGAACAACATAGTTTTCTTCTATTAATTTCATATCATTTGTTAACACTGAAATATAATCAGCTGTATTTTTTGAATTAAAATCCTTATAATTTCTTCTAAGTATACCTAAAAACACTTTATCTCTTAGCATTTTCAATAAATTTCTGATGAACATTTTGCTTAAAATATCATATATAAAATATAGTAATCCTATAAGAACACCATATCCTGCGGAATATATTAATATCTTCTTGAAACCATACATATTTCCAGCAGTAACATAGTCTATAGTTGTTTGTATGAATAGTGATAGCCCCACCATAGCTGCTGATGATATTACGCTAAATATAACTGTTAATAATAATAGTAGTTTATTTTTCTTAATACATTCTTTCATAGCAATTCTCCTAATTCAAATTAATATAATTATATATTCATCTAATTAATTAGATAATAATAAAACTTATATTTTTATAATATTATTTAATTAGATACTTGTCAAACAAATTTTATAAGTTTCTAATATATTTAAATAAAAAAACTCTCAGTTAAATGAGAGTTTTTTATAATAATACATTATTAAGTTCATCTATAAGATTTTTTAATCCGGCTTTATTTAAATTATAATATACCTTACCTTGTTTCTTTTCTACAACAACCATGCTACACTCTAATAATGATCCCATATGATATGAAACTGTAGCTGGAGTAAGCTTTAAAGCTTCAGCTATCTCTAAACTATATTTAGGGCCAGCTTTTAAAAGTGCTATTATTTCTAATTTACTTTTATCACTTAAGGCCTTTAATTTTAAAATAAGTTCTCCCCTATTCCCCATAGAATAAATATACTCTTTGCATATAAGGTCATATAATAGACCCATGAAGTACGTATTCTTAAACTCAAATAATATAGTACCAAATGATAATGTAGGAATTATAGTAATCTTATTATCACTATTTTTTATGATATTATTTAATACCTCACATTTATCCGAATTAACATATTTAATGTAATCACCTATTAGTTTAGATAATGGTTTTTCAACAACTTTATAAGCCTCGTTATATGCATTTCTATTATCTTCTATTATATTAATCAAAGATTTGTAATACTTTTTAGGGTCATTTAAAATGACCATTAACTTCCATTTAGTATTTTCTTTAAGGTCTAGTCCTTTTAAGAATTCTACTATATTATTTAATGTATTAATAGAATCTATAGTCTTTTCATCCTCAAATGCCTCATTGTAAACATCTAAAATTATAGATTTAAGCTGATCATTTGTTACATTATCTAAAGAATATATTAACTCTTTATTGTTAATTAGAACAAAAGCAATTGACATAAAAATATATGCATCATCTTCATCAAAGAATAGTATCTCATTTTCATTAATAACCTTATATTTATCAAAAGTTTTTATATATTTATCAACTACCTTAAAATTTTTTCTTAGAAATAATTCTCCATTAACTCCATTATTATTAAGTTCTTTTATTAAATCATTAATAATTTCTTCATAGTTATGACTCATATAAATTAATCCAAATATCTCACAAATGGGATCTAATTTGTCAAGTATTTTAATTTTCATATTATTCACTCCCATAAATTAGTTTACTAGAATATCCATATTATATCATAAAAATGAAAATATGTTTGGATTGCTTTATTTGTGTCAAGTTCTAGTGGGTAATTCTATTTTAAAAATTTCTCCATTATAAATTCAGTTGAAAATTTTATTCCTAAAGGGCCTCGCCCGCAACCCAAAAGTGCGCACTTATCCCGTTAAATTTTTATCTGTAATTTAAAAAACTATCTATAAACAAGTTCGCTAAAATTTCTTTCTTGAAAAAAGCTTTGTATAGCTTTTCTAGGATGATTATCTACAATAACTATTTTAATGATACTCCCCTCCCCATTTTATTTACTAATACATTAACCGCGAAGAACAGTTAAAATTTTGTAATATGTATAAAAATAATCTACATTAAAATTAATGTAGATTAGGTCGGCTGCACCACTAACTTAGCATGATCTAGGTGCCCAAATATAGAACATGCTTCATTGTTCCCCACTTTATATATTTTTTTCTACTACTACCTATGACATATATTTTTTTATAATTATATTGTAAACTTACCTGAAAAATTCCTTTGAAATTATATTCAAGGATATTTCTTTAAATATATTTTTTCAATATAATCTACAGATTTCTCTAATACGGTCGTTATATATTCATAGGTTTCAATAACGGAAATGAGACCTTACCTATAAAGTTCACTACTTATCAAATCTTATTCGTATATCTCATCTATCTATAGCAAATTCTTTTTAATCTCTAGTAAATAGTTTTTTCTTATAATAAGGAAATACATAATTTGAATAATCAACACAATTCCTATTATCTGAAATACTGGCACAGCTATTTCAATTGCAAAAGCATATTTTAATGCACTCATAGCAAAGAAAAAATGTATTACAGCAATTATATAAGGCAGTAAAAATAATACCCCTATCTCGATATTTAATACTTTTTTTATTTCTTTATAGGTTAATCCTATCTTATTTAACTGTCTATATTTATTTTTATCCTCTATAATATCCATGTAGCACTTGTTATACAAGAAGCTTGCCGTTGTCACAAAGAAGATAAGTCCTATGAATATCACACTGAACAAAATTACACCATAAGCTATTTTAGTACTTTCTAATATATGAGCTTTGAGAAAATTTTTATAAATATTATCTCCTTCATCGTCTCCAAAATTATTATAATAGCTATTACATATATTCAATGTATCCTTATAATTCTCTACATTTAATGCTCCAAAGTAACACTTAACACCATTTATCTTTTCATATACATCATCTTTAACTATATATACATCTCCATAAAATGTTGGAATTACTCGTTTATCACTCTTTTTAGCAACTTGTAATTCTATATTATCTAGAATAATATTTTTTCTTTCATATTCGGCTAAAGGTACCGCTATTATCGTCTCATTTCTATTAAAAGAAATAATATTTAAAGCTAATGTTGATGCTAGTTTTTTATAAGTGGTTTCTTTAATTACAGCTATCTTATCTTTTTCACTCTTAGAAATAATAACCTTCATTTCGTCATTAACTTTAGTATAATCCATACCTTGATCTTTTAATGAATTTTCTATGAAATCAGCTTTCAAATGAACTTTGCTTTTATTTTTATAAGTATCAGAACAGAAAAATGCCTGTGGAAAATCTCTATTTATCTGTGTCTCTTTATCTCTCCAGTAGGCATATACTGATCCTATCGCTGAAAGTGCAACTGTTGAAGTTATTGTAATTAAGAAAAACATTCTTGTATTATCTTTTATTCTATATAATAAATTTGATACCCATAATACTGTAGTCTTCTTCATATATAAATTTCTGTTCTTTTTAATCAATTTAATTACAAATGTACTTAATTGAGAAAATAAAAGATAAGTTGCCACAATAACCATTGTTGTTACAGGTATTATTCTATTGGCTATTGTTTTTTCACTTGATGTAATTGACATATAATATCCCACTATTAATAATACTAGACATATAATAACAAGAATAATAGAGGATTTTGGTTCAGATTTTGGCTTTTTAGTGCCTTTAAGTAATTTTAAGACCATATCTTCTCTTATAATGAAAGAACAAAATATTGAAATTACTACTCCTATCATTATAAATCCGATAAAGGTAATACTCATAGCTCTAACTGGAATATAGAATTCTAATGCATTAAATCCTAATAATTTACCACTGACTGCTAAAAGTATTTTGGAAAAAATCACTCCTAATACTATACCTACTACTCCTGATACTGAAGTAATAATTATATTTTCAATGCTTATCATTCTCTGTATTTGTTTTTTCGACGAGCCTATAATATAAAGTACTCCAAATTCTTTATATCTACTTTTTAAAAATGTACTTACTGAATAGAAAACAAAGAAACATAAAAATAAGTATGAAATAACTGTTGTCATATAAAGCGAATTCCGTAAATACCCAGGTAATTTAATCACCACGAATTTAGGGTGAAAAATGATCATAGTAAAAGAGAATAATAGTGCTGCTGATATGCCGCTGCTTAAAAAGTAGGCAAAATATGCTTTTGCATTTCTATATACATTTTTAGTGGCAAACTCTCTAAAATTCATTAGTTTCCACCTCCAAGTAATGCAAGCACATCAATAATTTCTTGATAAAACTGCTGTCTGCTGTCTCCTTTATAAATTTCATTATATATAGTTCCATCTTTTATAAATAGAATTCTACTGCAATAACTTGCCGACAGTGGATCATGAGTTACCATCATTGTAGTTACTTTTTCTTCTTTATTGATTTTTTCAAATAGCTCCATTACAGTTTTTGCTGCTTTGGAATCCAAATTACCAGTTGGCTCATCTGCTAGTAGCAAAGTAGGCTTATGTATTAATGCTCTTGCAACAGCTGTTCTTTGAGATTGTCCCCCTGATATTTCAAAAGTTCTCTTGTTAACTATATTCTCTATTCCAAGTATCTTCGCTATTCTATCAAGTTCATTATCTTGATCTTTAACTGGCACTCCATCTAATGTAAGTGGAAGCACTATATTTTCACCAACAGTTAAGGTATCTAATAAGTTGAAATCTTGAAATACAAAGCCTAGTTCCCTTCTTCTAAATAACGCCAAATCATCTCCCTTAAGTCTTAAAGGATTTTTATCCTTTATTCTTATTTCTCCGGAGGTTGGTTTATCTACTGTTGAAATCATATTTAATAGGGTTGTTTTTCCACTTCCTGATGGCCCCATTATTCCTACAAATTCTCCTTCTTCTATATTAAAACTTATATTGTCCAAGGCACTAAATATTACTTTCTTGCCATATACCTTACTTAAGTTCGAAACCTCTAAAATTTTCATTTTCATGACCTCCTTCTATGCTGATAAAGTAATAACCTTGGTTAATACTAATACTCCAAGTAAAACACCTGCTGCAACTCTATATACTGCAAAAACTTTCATTGGCTTCTTTTTTAAATAATTAACAAATTTATTCATAACAATTATAGCTACTAAAAAAGCCACAATAAATCCTACTATTAATGCAATCCATAACGTTGGTGTCATTATAGAATAGTCAAATTCAAATAAGTCTTTTCCTGATGATCCTATCATTGCTGGAATAGCTATAAAAAATGAAAATTCTGCTGCTATTGGTGTTGATAATCCTGCTATCCATCCACCCATTATTGTAGATGCACTTCTTGACATTCCCGGCCACACAGCAAGAAGCTGTAATAACCCTACTACGAATGCTTGCATAGGTGTTATTTTGTCTATATTTTCAATCTTGTGAGCCTTATTTCTGTATATATTTTCTATTATTATTAACAATACTCCTCCAACTATAAACCCAATTATAACAGCTTCTGGTATAAACCTTGCTTTTATTTTATCGTAAAATAATACTCCTACAGCCGCCATTGGGATAGATGCTGCAATAACATTTATTCCAAATCTAAATCCTGTCTTTCCTTTTTTTCCTTTAGTAAATATAAACCTAAAAAATTCTACAATACTTTCTTTGATTTTTTCCCAATACAAAACAACCACTGCCATTATAGCTCCAAGCTGAATTACAACTTCAAACATCTTAGCAAATTCTCCATTAAAACCAATTGCCCATCCAACTAATATCATATGCCCTGTAGAAGATACAGGTATAAATTCAGTTAATCCCTCTACTATAGCAATTATAATTGCTTTAAACATAAATATCATATCCATTCCTTAACACTCCTTACAAACTATTTATTACTTGTGTATAGTTTATAATAATAGTGTGTAAGCTGCTATCTCCAAAGCTTACAGGAATGTGACATGTATGTAAGATTCTATTATTCAAGCAAAAATAGCAAATAAATAGTTAAACTATCCATTTGCTATTTAATATACATCTTCAAAAATAGACCAGAATATTATTAGATATCTTTAATATGTCTTACACTGCTATTTCAAATATTATTGTAACCTTTGTTCCTTCATTAATATTAGACTCTATTTCTAATTCATGCCCTAAATTCCTACAAACCTCTTTAGTTATATATAATCCCATACCCGTAGACTCCCCAAACTTACGTCCATTCTCTCCAGTAAAGAATGGATCAAATACTCTTTTAATATCTTTACTTGGGATTCCTACTCCATAATCAATAACACTTAATTTAATTTCTTTTTCATCTTCACAGGCTTTTATAATTAATTCTTTTCCCTTATCCTTTGAATACTTTATGGCATTAATAATAAGTTGCCCTAATGCAAACTTTAACCACTTTTTATCACTATATACTTCAATACCTTCATCTATTTCTACTTTAGGAATTATTCTGCTTTTTATAAAAACCTTCTTTTCATCATTTACTGTGTCAAGAACTAACTTCTTTAAAGAAATCTGCTCTGCTAGAAAGTCTTTTTTAAAAGAATCTATTCTTGCATAATGCATTGCCATATTTAAACCTTTATTTAATTTACTAATCTCTTCTTCTATGCTTAAAGTCTTTTCTTCTCCTTGATACTCTTGAAGCTGCAGTTGTATTACGGAGAGAGGTGTTTTCATTTGATGTACCCACTGATTAATAAAAGTTAAATGCTCATTATGAATTTTATTACACTGTTGTATTTCAGCTTCATATAAATTATGCTGCTCCTTTAATATATCAGAAATATTTCGACTTAAGTCCGAACTGCCAAGTTCTAAAAAAGCATCATTTAAACAAGTTATCTTATTTTGAAGCAATTTGTACAACTGTCTATTTTGATAATATTTATAAGCTAAAAAGCACACTAAAATAAATGTATTAAATATCATTATATAAATAATCTCACTAAACTTTATAAACCCCATGACATTACAATACATGATTGTTAGAGCTAAACTTAATAAATATATAAAAATATAACCTCTATTATCCTTTAAAAATAATTTCATATCATTTAATGCTACCAGGTTTTATTTAACCTGTAACCTACCCCTCTTATAGTCTCTATGCCATTGTCTATACCTATAGCCTGAAGCCTTTTTCTTATTCTGCTGATATTTACACTCAAGGTATTTTCCTCTACAAATTCAATATCATCCCATATCTTTTCTAAAAGAAAATCTCTACTAACTACCCTAGGGTACTTTTCTATAAGGCATTCTAGGAGTATCCCTTCCCTTTTAGTGATGATTAATTTTTCACCATTAAACTCCACTTCTAATCTTTCTGGATAGAACTTTAAACTATCAACTTCTACTATTCTTTCCTCTGATTTATGTGCATAATCTCCAAAGGCTCTTCTTATATGACTTTTTATCTTTGCAATAACAACATCAAAATAAAATGGTTTCAATATGTAATCATCTGCTCCACTCTCCAAAGCTATAACCTGATCCATTCCGCTGTCTCTTGCAGATATAAATATTATAGGTATCTTCGATTGCTGTCTTATCTTTCTGCACCAGTAGAACCCATCAAATTTAGGTAAATTAACATCTAGCAATACTAAGTCTGGTTTATATTCATTAAAGCCTATCATTATATCTTCAAAATTATCCTCTGCTCTTACCTCAAAATCATATTTAGATATATATTGTTGTAGCAAATTGCTTATTGATAAATCATCTTCTATAATATATATTTTGTATTTCATATTGATTTCTCCCTAATTTAGCATCTTATAAAGAACTTCAAAATACCATGTACTATTTTGCCAATCTGGTATTATTTTCTCAGAACAATTATACTATTTATCTTGTAATCTTTAAACCTTGAAAATACAAGTTTTGATTAATAATACTAAGCATTGGCTTGAAGTTTCAAGCAGACATAACCTCGCCCTCAAGCGAATGATGACTCAATATTTATCTAATAACTTTTCCCTTCTATAATCTTTAAATTATAGTTTATTAACTATTGTGTTCCATGTTAATTCTAAAACTCCTGTCATATTTGATTGCTCATTTGAAACGTATGTAATAACTGCATTTTTCTCTGGCAATATTACTACATATTGTCCATACAATCCATCCATTCGATAGGAATTAGGATATGAATTCATCCATATTTGATAACCATATCCTTGTTTATGATCCATTGTTGCAAAATACTCATTGAATTCAGATTTATCAATTTTGTCATTTAAGCTAAAATATCCTTCACTTTCTGCAATACCGATTCCCATAGATGTAAATGTCTTGCTTACAGACCATAAAAGAGTTGGTTTTGCTTCTTCAAAGTTATGTTCAGCAATTATATCTCCGTACTTTGCATTGTAAAATTAAAAATAAAAAAACCATATTGGATTTCTCCAATACAGTTATATACGTTCATGGGTTTCAACAATAGAAGTTAACCTTACCTAACTCCTGTAGAACCAAAGCCACCTTCTCCTCTTGATGTGTCTGTAAGCTCTTTTATTTCCTTTATAGTAACAGTGAACACAGGTTTAACAACCATTTGTGCAATCTTCATCCCTTTTTCTACATAGAACTCCTGCTTACCATGGTTAATTAATATTATGCCTATTTCACCTCTATAACCTTCATCTATTGTTCCAGGTGTATTTAACACTGTTATTTGATTTTTTAAGGCTAATCCACTTCTTGGTCTTATCTGAGCTTCAGTTCCCTTAGGAAGTTCTATCTGTATTCCTGTTTTAATAAGTTTAGATTCCCCAGGTAATATCATCAAGTTATCTACTGAAAATAGATCTAATCCAGCATCCCCTGCGTGAGCATACTCTGGCATCTTAGCTTCCTCATTTATTCTTTTAACTTTTAATTCAATCATGTTTGTCCCTCCATTCTATAGTGTCTTAATCTATTGCAGCATTTACATAAAATATTATAGCACAACGTCTCCGCCGTTTATTATATTCATATATAATTTAATCTTCTCATAAGCTAACCTTCGGCCTTAAGCCCTACATAAGACTATAATACCTTTCAATTTTTTCTTTTAGCTCCATAATACTAATAAACCTTGCCCCTCTTATAGTTTCTTTCTCATCTATAAACATAAGAATACAAGGTAAAGTAAATACACTAAAAGTTCCAGCAGCAGCTGGAATACTATCAATTTCTATTTTTGCAAATTTAACTTTAGGATACTGTTTAGGCAACTCTTGAAGCTTTGGCAAAAGATCAACACAAACACTGCAGCTGTTTGATGAAAAATAAAGCATAGCTATTCTATTGTCTTTTATAAAATTTTTAATTTCTTCTACTGAATTTAATATTTCCATAAAGTTATCCTCACTAAAATTTATTAAATTAAAATATCTCTCTTTTTAAAAATACTTATACTTAAAATATAAAATAATATTCCCTTTACCTTATCATTAGCTCTATTTAACATACCAACTCCTCTAAAACTTCATCTACTTTTCCTTCAGGTATATCTGGTATTAGATTTGCCATAAGTTCAAGATTTTTGCGTCCAGATAAATAAGAATGAAATTTTGGCACCTCAACAATAGCTCCAACCTTCTCTATGGCCTTATGAAATTCTTTTTTCAAATCATATTTATTTAATCTTATAGTACCATTATCTGGATATATGCATATATAATAAGACTAATATGACATATGTCCTTTTTTTATTCTAATCCCTCATTTATACTAATTATGTTAGATAATTTTATCGTTTTAAATATATAATATCTTAGAATATGTACTAGTATACATCATAATGCTTAAAGATGGAGGTAATAATGAGGCGAATTAACAATCTAAATATGCTCCTTTCCTATATAGAAAAATATAACTTAAATTCTATATTTGAAAAAGATATGGTTCAATATATGGAACTCTTTAGCTTTAGCAAAGGTGAATTAGTTTGTTCCAAAAGTAGTGAAATGAACTATATGTATTTTCTTGTAAAAGGTAAACTTAAGCTATATACATTACATGATAATGGCAAATCTATACTACTCAGATTTAACAAACCTCTAAATATACTAGGAGATATTGAGTTTTTAACAGATTTTAAAACTCAGTGTAATGTAGAATCTGTTAATGAATCTATAATTATAGGCATAAAAACAAATGATCTTTTAAGTCATGCATATAATGACTCCAAATTTTTGAGATTTATAATAAAGAATCTCAGCCAAAAGCTATATGCCGTTTCAAATTCAGCTTCAATAAACCTTTTATATCCTCTTGAAAGTAGGCTAGCTAGCTATCTTTTATCAATAAGCTTTGATGAAAATAATTCTACTAATATTAGTGAAATTAAGACTTCAAAATTTACTGATTTAGCTACTTTACTTGGAACTAGTTACAGACACCTGTACAGAATTATTAATGATTTTATTTCTAAAGGCATTATAGAAAAAAAAGGCAGCATAATTGTTATAAAAGATATAGATAAGTTAAAAGAGTTATCTGATGGTAACATGTATGAATAATTACATTGCCTGTAAAACAACATTTGTATCAATTAATTATTTACCCTACATCTACATCTGTACGAAATAAGCGTAAATTACGATGTTTAAAGGAGGATATTTTATGATTGGAGCAATTCTTTCAATACTTGCTGGAATTTTAATAGGTATACAAGGAATTTTTAATACACGTTTAAGTGATAAAATAGGATTATGGGAAACGACAGCTGTTGTACATGCTGTTGGATTTCTTTTTTCTTTGCTAGTAATAGCTATTTTTGCTAAAGGCAATATTAGCAAAATAGGCGAGGTAAACAAGATATATTTATTCGGAGGCGTCTTTGGTGTTATTATAGTTTTCTGTGTTATGAAAGGAATATCTCTACTAGGTCCAACATTATCTGTATCATTGCTTATAATTAGTCAGTTACTAATCTGCACTCTGATTGATACCTTTGGATGGTTTGGAGTAACTCAAGTCAAGTTTGATTTTACTAAGATAGCAGGACTATTCTTAATGATACTTGGTTTAATTGTATTTAAATTAAAAGGGTAGGAAGAAGGTATCCTTAACCTTCTTCTATATCACTAAAAATCTTTTTAGCCCAACCAGCAGCTTCCTCTGCTTTCTTTTCATCACCTTTAGTTGGATCAATAAATTCAATTTCTCCTAATATGTCATTTTCTTTTAATTCATCTCTCATATTTGTAAATGTCTTACCTTTATTACCGCCATTACAACAAAATAAAGCAACCTTTTTCCCATTTATTTTTATTTGAGAAAATAAGGTTTTAAATGCTGGTGCGTAACTAAAAGCCCAAACTGGTGTGCCAAAAATTATAAAGTCATATTCATTAGGATCTTTATCCAATCTTTCAAGCTCAGGTTTTTGTCCAAGTACAACCTGTTTTCCACCCCAAAGGTACTTCATAAAACTTTTGCTTTTAACATCTTTTTTGGCTTTAGCTCTAATAAATCCGCATTAATAGCCTTCGCAATACTTTGAGCAATATACCTCGTGTTTCCCTCAAAGGAATAAAATACTACCAGCTTTTTCATTATAAAATTCACCTCTCAAAACATATATTTTACTTAATTACACAATCTAAATTTATCTATAGATACCCAATCTAGATACTTGATTTATTAAAACTGTTAATAGCTGTGTCTATAGCTAAATTAAATATCAAAGTTATTTAATGATTGTACCTATGAATTTTTCAACTAAATTATATAATTATATTATAGCAATTAATTGATAAAATGCCCATACCTGTTAACTAATGTTAACAACATCAAAGGAGATGGTGAATATATGATAAATGAGAATTTATTAAATATCGTTAAGGTACAAGAAACTCACAGTCAAAATGAAGTAAATGATTTACTTGAACAAGGCTGGAAACTTCTCAATGTTTACACAGGTAGCTTCTCTTATGATGCTAGTGATCAAATCAATATGTATGTATTAGGAAAGCCTAATGATAGATAATATAAAAAATTAAAGGACGGCAGCTCGCCCTCCTTTAATACATAGTATAAGAAAGATAAGTTATAAAACTTTATATTTTAATCTTAAATCATATTGAATAGTGTTCTATGGTAGTAAATTTCATACGTTAATATCATCTAATCTTTTAAATAATTCACTGTACTTATCTAATTTTGCTTTATCCTCAACCTTGTATCCTGAATTATAAAAAATAATATTGCCACTACCTTCATTTAAAGAGTTTGTTCCTTCTAAAATTCTTTTTAGATTTTTTACAGTACCAATGTTTCCATCAATTATATTCGTATGTGATGGAAGTAATTTTCTAAACATATCCTTATAGAAAGAAAAATGAGTACACCCTAAAACAACGGTTTCGTACTTATTTAAGTCATATTTAAATAACTGTTCTTTAAGATAAGGCAATACTATTTGTTCATTGAACTCAAATCTTTCCGAGAATTGAACCAATCCTGGAAGCGGTAATAAATCAACAATATGTTCATTATCTAATTTAGTAATAAGATTTTGTAGTTTTTCTTCTTTTAAAGTCAAAGCAGTAGCAGTTACTAGAACTCGTTTATCTGTATTTTTATTTTTTTCAACAGCAGGTTTTACAGCTGGTTCCATCCCTATAATTGGAATGCTATATTTAGACCTTAAATCTTCAATTGCTACACTTGTGGCAGTATTACAAGCAATAACTATCGCCTTAACCTTCTGTTGGATAATGAATTCTATAGAATTAAAAATATGTTTTTTCACTTCATCTTTCGGTTTTGGTCCATATGGAACATTTAATGTATCTGCGTAATATATATAATCTTCATGAGGTAACATTTTTAGCGTGTCATGCAATACAGTAATACCTCCAATACCAGAATCAAAAAAACCTATTTGCATTTTTATTCCTCCAATAAATAAAATCTATATGTAAATTTAACATTTATGTAGCTTTATTATACCATAATAACAAATCTTTTTGTTTCACGTAATTTACTACAAATGCATATTGCTACTTCGTTATTTCTACAATACATTCCATAAAGTACTTAAAATTCCATATTGATTTAAAAAGCAACTAATAACTTTAACATTTTATCACTTTGATAACTTTTATCATTTTGATAAAACAGTTTATTATCACTTTGATAAAAACAAATTATACTATTTTTTGATAAATACTAACTTTAATCTTTTTCTTTTAACAAAGATAAACTTCTCATTATGATAAACTTCTCAACATATTTCCACATAAAATAGCCATTTACTCTATTGGCATGAAAAATGCTTAATAGAATATATGTAAGTACTTAAAACCATTTTTAAACCCCATATAATTTAACAATCAAACCCTAAAGAAATAGCTCAGCAACAAGCTGAGCTATTTCTTTTGAGTCTTAACTTTTTTATCCTATGACTTACTGGCTCTAACACTCTCATCCCACTTGGAATATGATTACAATCATGGATACATATGCTTTTGTACTTCATATAATTTTCTACGATAATAGATTATATACCGCTTGTACCTATATAAAATAAATAATCTTACCGTACTTAAATAATGAACAAGTTTCTAAAATCAATACAATAATTTGTACACTAATTAAGGAGGCAATTAATGTTAAATACGAAGAAATATCTATCGCTAACCTGTTCTTTTTTCATTGCACTGTCATTAATATCATCAAAAGCATCTGCTGCAGCTTCAAATGTGAGACTAGCTGGTATTGACAGATATGGGACTTCCGTAAAGATATCTCAAGATAGCTGGAGTCAATCAGACTATGTAGTATTAGTTTCTGGAGAAAATTTTCCTGATGGACTTAGCGCTGCACCTTTAGCTAAAAAATATAATGCTCCGATTTTGCTGACAGAAAAGGAAAACTTAAATAATGAAATACTACAAGAAATAAAGCGTCTACAAACAAAAAATGTTTTTATAATTGGTGGCCCAGGGGTAATATCTAAAAATATTGAAGATACACTTACCTCTCTTAACATATCTTGTACTAGATTATATGGACAAGATCGATACGAAACTAGTATTAAAGTAGCCGAAATTGTTGGTTCAAACAATGGAGCATTTATTTGTTCTGGGGAAAACTTTCCTGATGCGTTGTCAGCAGCATCTATAGCTGCTTCAAAGCAAATGCCTATATTGTTTTCTACTTCAAAATTTCTTCCATCTAATGTTAAGAAGTACATAAATGCCAATAGTATAAACAATTTCTACGTAATCGGAGGAACAGGAGCTGTAAGCGACAATGCTGTTAATGGACTTGAAAATGTAAAACGATTAAGTGGAATTGACAGATATAGCACTAATGCAGCAATTTTAAATGAATTTTCAAATGACATAAATTTTAATAATATTTATTTTGCAAGTGGTGAGAATTTTCCTGATGCATTAAGTGGATCCTCTGCAGCTTCAAAAAATTCTGCACCAATCGTATTAACGGATGGTTCCTACTATAGAGCTAAATCCACAATTGAGTCTAATAGTGAGTCTATTTCCTTCGTTAAACTGCTTGGTGGAACCTCCATTATACCTGATTCCTTAGTACAAAGAATACTTAAACCATCTAAAACTTTTTTAGGCTATAGTACATATTATTATTCTGGAGATAACGCTTCCTATAATTCACTGATAAGTAATTCTGACCTAATAGATGAAATAGCAACAGATACCTTTCATACTGATGGATATGGAAACATAAGCGGCGATATACCGGTAGATCAATTAAATTATGCTTCTAAAAATAAAATCTCAACTTTAGCTATGATAACTAATAATTTTGATGGAGATATAGCAAAAAGTGCGCTTGAAAACAGCAGTAATAGAAGTAAGTTAATTAATAACATACTTAACGTGTTAGTTGCAAATAATTATAAAGGCGTTAACATAGACCTAGAGGGAGTTTATTATGATGACAGGGCCTATCTTTCTACTTTTATGAAAGAACTTTATAATGTTCTTCATCCTCAGGGCTTTGAAGTAACAATAGCTGTTCCAGCTAAAACTATGGACAATACTACCGATAACTGGGCTGGTCCTTTTGATTATGCTGAAATTGCTAAGAGTTCGGATAAGATTATACTTATGACATATGATGAACATTGGTCTGGTGGAACACCTGGCCCCATAGCATCTATAGATTGGGTGCAGAATGTAGTAAACTATACCCTTACCGTTGTTCCAAAGGATAAAATAATGGTTGGTATAGCTTCCTATGCATATGATTGGACATCCACAGGAAAAAAAGCAGATGCATATAGCATACAACAGGCATATAATACAGCTGCAAAATATAACTCTACAGTAAAATGGGACTCAACTTCTAAAAGTCCTTACTTTAACTACACCGATAGCTCAGGTGTCTATCATACAGTTTGGTTTGAGAATAGTACGAGCATAGGCTACAAATTAGATATTGTGAATAATTGTGATTTATCTGGGGCAGCAATGTGGAGGTTAGGTCTAGAAAATAGCGATTTCTGGTCAACCATTGCTTTAAGACTAAACAAATAATAATTTTATTCAAATAAATATCTAATTCTACACTTCACTTTATTTGATGCCTTAAAGCTATTTATCAAAGTGATAAAGACTTATCACTTTGATAAGTAACATAAATTGTTGCTCTATGATATATTATAGAAAGCACTGTTAATAAGCTTCAGATAGAGGTTAAATGCCTAAATGGCATTTAACGGGCAAAATTGCCCAGTGGTCGAAGACAAACTCCACCTGAAGCTTAGAAGAAGTCTGTTTATCATTATGATAAATACAAGCAAATAACTTAACGTAAAATACCACTTTTACAGTTGGCACAAAAGTTGCTCAATATATAAATGAACACACTAAGTTTTTATTTTATAAAGAATTTCTTAGATTCAGATTTGGCTCTGCACCTTATCTGAATCTTGGATAATTCCTCTCCAATGTGTAATAATTGAATAAATTAATTTTTGAACTTTTAGTCTTATACACTATGTCTTGGTTTTTTTGAAACTATTTCTATTGCTCTCACCAATTCTGTAATTGCATCGGTCATAAACTGTGATTTAAGTTCGTTGACTTTAGCATATATATTTCCTTTCTCAGTTACAATATACATGGGCTTTAAATTATTTAACGCCACAGCCTTTATATCTTCAACACACAATTCACATTTGCATATATTGTTGTATCGTTTCAAAATATCTGGTATTAAATGATCAACAACAACCTCCATATAGTTTTTAAGCATTTCTATCCCCCTTAGTTAATTATATATTCTTATGCATAGATATTAATTAACATAATATTAACATATAATGTAACAACTTTGAAGATTTAGTAATAAGATTAAATTATACTAATCAATTTTTGTCATAATTAACCATTTAAATTTTAGTAATTATTATATAGAAAAGGGGATGTAAATATAATAATAAAACTGAAGTTTATTTATATTCCCTTTCCTATATCGTGCTTTTCGTTAATGAATAGCTCGCTTTCTGTGTATTTTTCCCGATACTTCTACACTACCAATAGTAACAAGAGCATTTTCATCAAAGCCATGCACAATTGATTTCAATTTAGATATCTCTAAACGTGTTACTACAACATATATTACGTTTGTCGGCCTCCCCATATATGCTCCTTTGCCTTTAAGCAGAGTTACGCCTCTACCAAGCCTGGCCATTATAGCCTCAGTTATATCATTATATTTTTCTGATACAATAAAAACAGCCTTTGATTCATCTAACCCTTCAACAGTAATATCAATAACCTTAAATGCAATAAAGTATGCTATCAATGAATACATGGCTCTATCCCATCCAAAAACAAAACCCGCACTACTTAGTATAAATAAGTTGAAAGACATTACTATTTCTCCAATGGAAAACGACGAGCTTTTATCCATTATAATAGCTACGATTTCTGTTCCATCTAATGAACCACCATTTCGTATTATCAGCCCAACACCAGCTCCTACTATTATCCCTCCAAAAACAGAGGCTAATAATACATCTTGAGTTATACTATCTATAGGTTGAAAAACTGTTACTCCAATTGATAGCATGGTTACTGAAAATAATGTGGAAAGTGCAAATGTTTTTCCGATTTGTTTATATCCTATTAACAAGAAGGGGGCATTCAGTATGAAAATATATACTCCTAGAGGAATTTTGGTTAAATAATTTAAAATAATCGAAATTCCCGTTATTCCTCCATCAATTATATTATTAGGTATGAGAAACACTTCTAAGCCAATTGATACTAAAGTAGCTCCTAGCATCATAAAGAAAATTCTACTTATTAATCGTAAATGCTTATTATGCATTTCTGTCATATATTACCTCCCTTTACTTACTTATTAATATTATATGATGCTTTTTTATTTTTTGTTAAAATAATATACCACTTTAGCAAAATTACTTATAATATACTATACTTATATATACTGAAATTAATGTTTTATTTTTAAGTGAAGATTTTCTTTTCATAGCAAATAAAACTGTTTACGATATTATGTTTTATAATATCGTCAACAGTTTTTATATAATGTTTAAACGAGTTTAAGTTTTCGTAAAGTATTCTCATATTCTTTTATTAAAATACTTTTTTCTTCTCTAGACGCAAAGGAAGCTTCTATTCCATTTTTTATTACCTTTAATATATCCCGCAAAGTAAATCCTTGTTCTTTTATTAGATAATTATATTCGTCAATTATAGATACGTTTGAAACAGTAATATTATCTGTATTTATTGTTACAACTAACCCTTCATTCAAATAAGTCTTTACCGGATGTTCATTATAAGACTCGACAGCCTTTGTGTTTACATTACTGGTTATGCAAACTTCCAAGGGAATCTTCTTATCCCTTAGATATTTAACTGTATTTTCATCCTTAAAGGCATATACACCATGACCAATTCTTTCTGCATGTAGCAATTCAATAGACTTTATTATGTTCTCATGTATGCCAGTTTCACCTGCATGTATAGTACAGTGAAATCCATAACTATTAGCTAAATCGAAAGCTTCTTTATGAAGTTCTGGCGGAAAATCATGTTCATTACCTGCTAGGTCTACCGCGACTATCCCTTTATTAAGATAATTTTTAGATATTTCTACTAATTGCTTACTTGTTTCAATACTCTCATGTCTCATAGCACATACTATTAAATTGGACATTATTCCATACTTTTTCTTGCTATCTTTCATTCCCTTTAAAACTGTCTCTATAACCTCTTCTACTGATAGCCCTTGTTTGATATGAAAAAATGGTGCAAATCTTATTTCAATATATCTGACATTTTGTTTTGAAAGATCTTCTAATAATTCACAAGTTATTCTATATATATGTTCATGCTTTTGCATAACTTTTATTGGTAAGTCAAATTTGTCTAAATACTCTTTTAACGAATTACACTCTCCAAGAATTTTTACGTATTTTTCAAAGTCTACTAATTCTTTTGTTGGAATTTCAATATTTTCCTTTTCAGCGATATCAAGTATAGTTTTTGTCCTTATACTGCCATCTAAATGACAATGCAATTCTGTTTTAGGCAAAGCTTTAACAATTTCTATCAAATCCATTATATCCCGTCCTTATAGTTAATATTTAATGCACAATATTATATCTTGTTTTATCTTGGGATATATTTTATCACAAAAGCTTAATTACTGCATTTTTTTCATTAATTTCTTTAATAAAACCTGTAATAGAAACTATACTTTCAAATAAAGTGAAACTTGAATCAGGTAGTGTTTTAACCCGATCTGATTCTTAGCTGAACGAATCCAGGGATGTAGCCGCTCTTTACTCCCTCTTTTAGAAGAGGGAGTATTAGAGCGGGTAGTCATCGGATAAATGAGACTAAATACTTTACTTTCTAACTAGGGTTTACAGCCATTACCAAAAGCTTTAAAATTATTTATAACAAATAGTTTAAACGGAGGATATTGAAATGAATAATTGTATACTAATGAAAGATTTTAATTTTTCTATAAAACCTTATGAAATATCAAAAAAATTAAATCTTTCTCAGGATGAAAATATTGAGATTATAGAAAACTTGGCAAAAGAAGCTGAAAAAATAGCAGTTCCTAAAGCTGTTTTTAAGGAATGTTTTATATGCGAAAGAGGAGATAACTTTGTAGTGTTAGATGGAATAAAATTCAATAGTAGAGTTATTAGTGTGAACTTAAGCTCAGAAAACAAAGCTTTCCCCTATATAGTTACTTGTGGTACTGAACTCAAACATTGGTGTGATTCTAATAATAATAAATTTGAAAAAAAAATTGCTGAATTTATAACTCAAGAAATCTTAATTCAATGTCATACTCTACTTAAAAATTACATAGAAAAAAACTTTAATACGGGAAGTTTAGCAAGAGTAAATCCAGGTTCCACTGTAGATTGGGATATTAAAGAACAAGAAAATATTTTTAATATTCTACAGGATAAGGTTATCCCTACAGGAGTTGTCCTTGATAGTAATTTCTTTATGACTCCTGAAAAAACCTACTCCGGAATTTATTTTCACAATGAAACTGATTATAAAAATTGCTATATGTGTAATGCTAATGTCTGTCCTTTAAGAGAAAGAAATTATGATGAGAGTTATTACATTAAACACTTTAAGTAGAAGATATTTATATAGATAAAAAAGCATCCGCAGATTTCATTTATATAAATCTACGGATGTTACCTATATTAAATTTAATTACTTATTCTCTTCATAAAGAAACTTTTTAATTCTATAATAACTATATTCATCACCTATTGCTACGAAAATGTCACCTTCTTCAAATGTAGCATGAGGTCCTGGAGAAAGTATCAAATTCCCTTCCCGTCTTATGCCTATTATGGTAGCACTTGTATTTTGCCAAAACTTACTTTCCGATATAGTCTTTCCAATAATATTGAGACCTTTGTCTATTTCAAACTCAAAAGGTACAAAAGGATTAGTACTTGCAAATCTATTGGAATAATCTATAAGTTCTTTAATTGCTCCTTCTATTTTTCTTTCTAATACATTTTTCTCCTCTAGCAAATCTAATACTTCTTTTCTTAATGAATTCACAGAACCTATATCTTTAAATTTATCTATAAACCTTAAACAGTTATCTACGGATTTAACAGTAATTCCACTACCTTTTGCTACTTCTACTATATCCATTTCATGCAAAAGAATAATCGCTCTTCTAATAGTTTCCGGTGAGACGTTATAATGACTTGCAAGAGATGATCTTCCATAAAGCTTGTCACCTATAGAAAAATCTCCACCTACTATTCTATTTGCTATATCAATTGCAATCTTTTGATATACAGGTTTCGTCACATACTCTTCTGACATTTTAAGTTTTGTTTTAAGATGTACTTAATCTTAAAACAATTCCCCCCTTCCAATATGTTGGATTAATTAAATCCATAAATAGTATAGGTTATTCTTTCTATTATGTAAATAATAATTTAACAATTTACTTAAGCTTATAATCATTAACTTTATCTAATATTGATTTACATTAAAACATACGCATTTGAAGTTTTGTACAAAATGTAAACTGATACTTAAAATTGAAATAGACGTATTGGCTATTAATGACAAGTAACAACTTATATGTTACAATAAAGTTGTTACTATATTTTGAAAGAACGCTGAATCCTAAAAAGAACGGGGGAACCAATACTTCGGGGCGAATCTCAATTGAGGTTGGGTAGGAATAACCCTCTTGTCCGAGTCCGTCAGCTAACCTCGTAAGCGTCAAAAGAGGAGGTATTTTATATGATTAAAGTAGGCTTAATAGGTTTAGGTAAAACAGGACAACATATAGCAGAGGGAATTTTAGAACAAGCTAACATGGAAATTGTGGCAGCAATCTGCAGTATGGGGAGTTCAAAAAAGGAATGGACTTAGGAGAATTACTTGGAAAACACGAAATAGGAGTAAAAATAAGCACTTCTGATGAGCTAGAATCTATTATTTTTAAAACTAAACCTGATGTAGTTATAGACTTTTCAAGTCCTAATGCAACTATGGAAAATGTTATAACACTATCTAAAATGAAGGTCAACTTGGTTATAGGTACTACAGGTTTTACTAAAGAAGATATTGATAAGCTTCAAAATATAGCACATAAGTTTAACAACGGCATAGTGTACGCACCTAATATTACCTTAGGTGTAAATGTAGTAATGCTTTTAAGTAATATTGCAGCCAATATATTAAATAACTACGATTTTCAAATTACAGAGATCCATCATAAGAATAAAAAAGACGCACCTTCAGGTACTGCTTTAAAGCTATCCCATGAAATAGAAAATGGACTTGAAACAGCAGGAGTATATAATAAAGATATACCTATTCATGCTGTACGGGCTGGTGGCGTGGTAGGAAAGCATGAGGTTCTTATAATTGGAGAAAATGATAAAATAGAGATAAGCCATGAATCTTTTTCAAGAAAAGCTTTTGCACTAGGAGCTGTTAATGCAGTAAATTATATTTATAAAAAATCTGGATATTATGAAATGAAAGATATATTGGACCTTAAAAAAATATTGTATGGATATATTAATACTTTAGAAAGCGCCTTAGGTTAACAAAAATAAATTCAATTTTAACTCATAAAAATAGGGTTTCAAAATGAAACCCTATACAGTTACCTCTGTATTCTCATTATATTTAGATCTATCATGAACATTCCAAGTGAAGGATAAAAATACTATAGCAAGTACACAAGATACTAAAAGTAGCATAAATCCGCCGTTCCAACCAAACCCATCTACAATTATCCCCATTACTATTTCAGCTACAACCTGTCCTCCCATATATCCAAAGAGGCCTGTAAAACCAGCTGCTGTACCGCCTGCTTTTTTAGGAACCATATCTAATGCGCTTACACCTATAAGCATTACTGGTCCATATATTAATGCACCTATAATTGCTAGTGTAATATTTATAACTATGAGACTACTGCTGTTCCAATAAACAAATACACCTAATGTAACGCCAATCATACAAATTATCCCCATTGGTGCACGACGACCGTTAAATAATTTATCACTTATCCATCCAACTATTATAGTCCCCGGAATTGCTGCATATTCATATATCTGAAAAGCGATAGCTGTATCTTTACTAGTAAAATGTTTTGCTTCTTGTAAATATGTTGGAACCCAATTTATAACTCCATATCTAACTAAGTATACAAAAACGTTTGCAATAGCAATAAACCATAAATACTTATTATTTAATACATACTTAAATAGTATTTCTTTACCTGTCAGTTCTCTTTCTCTATCATCTATATTTACTTCTGGATAATCATTTTTATATTCTTCTATTGGAGGAAGTCCAACAGATTGTGGTGTATCCTTAGCAAATATAATAAATAATATACCGCCAACAATAGCTATTATAGCCGGTAAATAAAACAAACCCTTCCAACTTCCAAACATTGAAACACCAATTAAAGCAATAACAGCTATAAATCCACCACCGACATTATGGGCAGTATTCCATATGGACATTTTAACTCCACGTTCCCCATCAGAAAACCAGTGAGTCATCGTTCTTCCGCATGGAGGCCATCCCATTCCTTGAAACCAACCATTTAGAAGCATTAATATAAACATAGCAGTAATACTTGATGTAATTGGGAAAAATAAATTTACAACTCCCGAAAGTATTAAACCTGCTGCTAAAAAGTATCTTGGATTTGACCTGTCTGATAGATTACCCATAACAAATTTACTTATTCCATAAGATAATCCAAGAGCTGAAGCAACAAATCCCAATTGTGTTTTAGTAAAACCTTGAGTTATTAAATAGGCTTTAGCTAAAGAAAAGTTACTTCTAACAAAGTAATAGATAAGATATCCTATATAGATACTTAAAAACACCTGTATTCTGTATCTTTTATAGGCTGAATCGATTTTTTCTTCTGGCAACCTACTGATATGAGGTGCAGGCTTAAAAATTCCAAACATTTAAAAAGTCCCCCCTTGTATTTTAATATATTTAAACTCTAATTTTAGAGCTTTTCACTTTTTTATGATATAAATATGAATTAAACAAGGTATTCCTCTTCTTCATTAGTTTTTTCTCTATCATGAAGATTCCAAGTTAACGCAAGAAATAATGTTCCTAAAACACAAGCACAAACAAGCATCATAAAAACTAAGTTCCAGCCATTGAATTTAAGGATTACACCTATCAGCCAATCTCCCAAAGCCGTTCCAAATAAATATCCAAACAACCCTGTAAAACCTGCAGCTGTCCCAGCGGCTTTTTTAGGCACTATATCTATAGCTGCAATTCCAACGAGAACTACAGGAACATAGATCAAGCAACCTATAAGCATTAAAGCTATTACATCAACACTATAATTATCTGCTGGATTCATCCAATAAAGTAATATAGCCAATGTCACAAAAGTCATGCAAATGGCTGAAATTGGTCCCCTTCTACCTTTAAAGTATTTATCACTTAACCAACCTGAAACTAATATTCCTGGTATGCCAGCATATTCATATAAAGAATAACACCTTTGTGAAAGCCATTGAGGAGCTCCCTTTACCGTAGTAAGGTAAAGAGTACACCAGTCTAGAACTCCATAGCGAACCATGTACACAAATATATTAGCTATAGCTAAATACCACAAAAACTTGTTATTTAATACATACTTAAACAATATTTCATTTGTACTTAATTCTCTTTCTCTGTCATCTACATTTACTTCTGGATAATCATTTTTATATTCTTCAATTGGAGGCAATCCACATGATTGAGGCGTGTCCCTTAAAAATATAAGACAGGCTATACCTACACATATAGAAATTATTGCTGGGAAATAAAATAGGCTTTTCCAAGTACCAAAAATAATTATTCCAATACCTGATATTGTAGCTAAAACTCCCCCTCCCAAATTATGAGATACATTCCATATAGACATTTTCATGCCTCTTTCTCTATCTGAAAACCAATGAGACATTACTCGTCCACAAGCTGGCCATCCCATTCCTTGAAACCAACCATTAATAAACATGAGAATTATTATTAAATCTATATTTGATGTAATTCCTAGTAAAATACTAATAATGCTGGATAGTATAAGACCTAAAGGCAAAAATATTCTAGCATTACTCCTATCAGAAACAATTCCCATAAAAAATTTACTTAATCCATAGCTGAAAGGTAAAACTGAGGCAGCAAAACCTATTTTTGCCGTATCTAAGCCTCCCTTTGCTAAATAAGGAATTGCTAGTATAAAATTTTTTCTTACAAGATAATAAGCTGCATATCCAATAAATATAGTTGTAAGTACTTGAAACCGTACTTTTCTGTATTCCTTGTCTATATTTTCTTCAGATAAATAAGTTTTAGCAGCTGATGGTTTTAAAAAATTAATCATCTTTAATTAACTCCAAATCAATAATATTTTAATATTTAAAACCATATATAATATTCATATAACAATATTAACATTATTAACATTATTAACAATTTTAACATTATTAACATTATATATAATTTGATACCCATTGTCAACGTTTTCTGAAATTGCCATTTTTTAATAATAAGACTTATTAGTTAATTTTAGTTAGTTTCTAATTTGCCTATTTAAGGGAAGCTGTATAATAAATTCACTGCCTTTATTTAGCTCACTATTTAAATATATACTGCCTTCTAATTCAGATATTATATGCTTTACAATAGCTAAACCAAGTCCTGTTCCTCCTTGATTACGACTTCTAGATTTATCTACCCTATAAAATCTCTCAAAAACTCTTACTACATCTTCTTTTGGTATACCAGCGCCATTATCTTTTACACTAACAAAAGCCTTATCTTCTTTTACATATGATAAAACTTTAATGCTTCCTCCTGGC
Source organism: Clostridium sp. OS1-26 (assembly GCF_030915445.1). Classification (GTDB taxonomy): domain Bacteria; phylum Bacillota; class Clostridia; order Clostridiales; family Clostridiaceae; genus Clostridium_AM. Next base: position 2,497,204 of record NZ_CP133264.1, on the reverse strand, counting down.
TGTGTATATTTTATTGCATTATCTATAAGGTTGATTACAGCCTGCTTGAACCAATCCTTATTTTTCACATACAATATAAAATTTTTCTTTATGATTAGATCGATACATATACTCTTTTTACTTGCTGAAGGAGTCAACATATATACAATATTATCTAACTCTTTATATATATTTACTTCCTCTAGATTGTTTAAGGAAGATTGATTTTCTAAATGAGACAACAAAAGTATGTCCTCTATAAGCCTTTTTAATCTTTCTACTTCCTCTGTTATAATCCCTAAAAACCTTTGTCTCTTTTCCCTATCCTCTCCTGCCTTTCTTTTTAAAGTATCTACAAAACCAATTATAGTAGTTAGTGGTGTCTTTAATTCATGAGAAACATTAGCAACAAATTCACTTCTCATTTTTTCAAGATGCTTCATTTCCTGAAATATCCTGTAAAATAATAACTATACCTTTTTCATGTGCCAAGTTTTTAATATCATAATCTATTAAATTAGTATATACTTTATATATTTTATCATCACTATCCGTTAGCTTTAGTTCTCTTTCTTTATGTATGTTATTATTAAATGTTTCTTCAATTAAATTATAGAGTTCTTGTGATTTTATACTAGACTTTAAATTATGTCCTATATTAAAGTTTTTATCTAACTTTAGTATTTTTATTATTGCAGGGTTTGAAAGTATTACATTCCAGTTGATATCAATTACTAATATTCCATAAGTTATACTATTTAAGATTGAATTTAGTTCTAAATTTCTATAATTTAGCTGTGATACTACATTATTTATTGTAGAAGACATATGGTTAAAACTATCTGCAAGTTCTTCAAGTTCATCTTTTGTATTAATCCTTACTTTATAATTAAAATTTCCTTTAGATATCCTTTTAGCCGCATTATTTAACTTCTGTAATGGATTCATCATATTATCTAAAAAAAAGCATCCAATGACTACCGCTACAATAACACCTATAAGTATGGAAATTAAAGTACAGCTTAAAAATACTTTATTAAGGTTATCAAAACCCTTAAGAGACACCCCAAGCCTTACTATAATTGCATTATCATATATTTTTATTGGACTTAATGCTACATAAAGGAACCTCTCACCTTTAATTCTATCGTATCTATCACTGACTGCAGATTTGTTGTGTAGACAATTTTGTATCTCTGGTTTATCAAGCTGATTTTCAAGTATTAAGCTGCTACTGGAATCCGCCAAAACATTCCCCTTATCATCTATAAAAGATATTTGTGCATCAGTTTGAGAAGAAAATTTTTGTGCCATAACAAGATAATTGACTTCAGCTTTTTCATCCACTAAATTTAAAAGAGTATTAGTAATCAATTTTCCATTACTGATAAGCTTATCCTGAAGATTTTTTACATAGTAGGTTCTTACAAAACTTAAGCACAATGCTCCTGTGATTAAAGAACCTACCATTACTAAAATGATATAAGTAATGAATAATTTTCTTCTCATTAAATCACCTATTTCTAATATAATATTTACTTTAAACTACTATTATCAGCTTTTATTTAATCATGTATCCAAGGCCTCTTACTGTCTCTATATATTTAGGAAATTTATCGTTATCTTCTAATTTTTTTCTCAATTTTCTTATATGCACATCTAGTGTTCTTGAATCTCCCAGGTTACCATATCCCCATACTTCACTCAGTAAAACTTCTCTTGAAACTAATTCTCCTTTATTTTTAGCTAAGGTTTGTAATAGCTTAAATTCCCTTAAAGTAAGTTCTATGACAACACCTTTCTTTTTAACTTCGTATTTATTATTATCAATCTCTATATCTCCTATTTGTACAATGTTGTTATTTGTGTTATTAGCGACAGACACCGTATCTACTCTTCTAAGTACAGCATCTATTCTAGCTAATAATTCATTTATACCAAAAGGCTTGGTTATGTAATCATCTGCACCTAGTTTCAATCCTCTGACTTTATCATTTTCTTCCCTTTTTACTGTAAGCATTATTATGGGTATTTTTCTAGTACTTTCATCATTTCGTATTCTTCTACAAACCTCAAATCCATCAATTCCCGGTATCATAATATCTAACAGTATAATATCTGGAATCTCTTTTTTGCAAGTTCTACTGCATCCAAGCCATCATGACAACACACTACATTAAAATTTTCTTCAAGATTTACAGAAATAAGTTCTGTTATATTAATTTCATCATCTACTATTAATACTTTTCCTGTTTTCATAAAAATCACCCTCAATTAAATATCAATATATATTTTACAGTATATACTAAAGATTTTAACGTTTCTATATTTTTATTTTCCTAAAAATTATTCATCTACAAGATAATCCTGTAAGTATAGGTATTTTTTATTATAAAAAAATAGTAACACATCACTATTAGAGTCTGTGTTACTATTTTTCTATATTAAATTTTAATAAAGTCTACATTTACTGATCATTTTCATCAGCAGCTCCTTCAAAAGCATTTATATACATTTGTTTTATCTCACCAATTAGAGGGTATCTTGGGTTTGCACCAGTACACTGGTCATCAAAAGCCTGCTCACTCATCACATCAAGAGTTGCATAAAAGCGCTGACTAGTTACTCCTGCTTCCTCTATGGTTTTTGGTATGTTGATCTTAGCCTTTAATTCATCTATTGCGCTAATCAAACGTTGTATTTTCTCATCCTCGGTGATTCCACCCAAATTAAGGTAGTCAGCAATTCTTGAATATCTCCATCTTACATTAGGATACTTATATTGAGGAAAAGCGGTCTGTTTTCTTGGATTATCAACTGCATTGAACTTAATTGTTTCATTAATAAGCAGTGCATTTGCTATTCCATGAGGTATGTGATGCATTGCTCCTAACTTATGAGCCATAGAATGACATACTCCAAGAAAAGCATTAGCAAATGCCATACCTGCCATAGTGGCTGCATGGGCCATTTTTTCTCTTGCTTTTTCGTTAGTTGCACCTTCTGTATAGGCCAAAGGTAGGTACTTAAATATAAGTCTAATAGCTTCTAAAGCCAACCCATTTGTGTACTCCGAAGCCAATACGGATACCATAGCCTCAATGGCATGGGTAAGAGCATCTATACCTGAGGCTGCAGTAAGACCTTTTGGCATATTCATCATTAGCTCCGCATCAATTATAGCTATATCTGGAGTTAACTCATAATCTGCTAAAGGATATTTTACTCCCGTTACTTCATCTGTAATAACTGCAAAAGGAGTTACCTCAGATCCTGTTCCTGCTGAAGTTGGAATAGCAACCATCATAGCTTTCCTGCCAAGGTCAGGGAATCTGTATACTCTCTTTCTTATATCCATAAATCTCATAGCAAGGTCTTCAAATCTTACATCAGGATGTTCATAAATCACCCACATGATTTTTGCTGCATCCATAGGAGAACCTCCTCCTAAAGCTATTATGACATCAGGATTAAAGTTGTTCATTTCAGCAGCACCTTTGCGGGCAGTTGCCAAGGTAGGATCCGGTTCTACATCAGAAAACACTCTACAGTCTATACCTGTATGTTCAAGGATACTTACTACATGATTTACAAAACCTAAATCATATAGAACTCTGTCTGTAACTATAAAAGCTCTCTTTTTCTTCATGTCTCTAAGCTCTTCAAGAGCAACTCCCATACATCCATACTTAAAATAGATTTTCTCAGGTACTCTGAACCACAGCATATTCTCCCTTCTCTCTGCCACGTGTTTTACATTTACTAGATGTTTTACTCCTACATTCTCTGATACAGAATTTCCTCCCCAAGATCCACACCCCAATGTCAAGGATGGCGCAAGTCTAAAATTGTATATATCTCCTATAGCACCCTGGGAAGAAGGCATATTAATAATGGTTCTTCCAGTCTTCATAACTGCACCGAACTTTTCAATTCTATCCTTACATTTAGTCTGATCTGTATAGAGTACTGATGTGTGGCCAAAACCACCAAGTTCAATAAGCCTTGCCGCCTTATGTAGAGCTTCTGTAAAATCTTTTACCTTATACATGGCCAATACCGGAGATAATTTTTCATGTGAGAAAGGTTCTTCAAATTCTACAGACTCTACTTCACCGATAAGTACCTTTACTGAATCAGACACTTCAATTCCAGCCATAGCAGCAATTTTTCTTGCATCCTGACCTACTGTATCTGCGTTAAGGGCTCCATTTTCCTTTACTATGGTTCTTCTTATTTTATCTCTTTCCTCTTCATTTAAGAAGTAAGCCCCTCTCTCTGCAAATTCTGATTTTACTTCATCATAGACTTTTTCAACTACTATTGCAGATTGTTCTGAAGCACATATTACCCCATTATCAAAGGTTTTTGAAAGTATTATTGAGCTTACAGCCATTTTTATATGTGCAGTTTCATCAATAACTGCTGGAGTGTTTCCTGATCCTACACCTATGGCTGGTTTACCTGAGGAATATGCAGCTTTAACCATGCCAGGCCCGCCAGTAGCCAAAACTATATCTGATTCTCCCATGAGCAATTGAGTGAGATCCACATTTGGCTCATCTATCCAACCGATTATTCCAGCAGGAGCTCCTGCTTTTACAGCGGCGTCAAGTATAATTCTTGCAGCTTCTATAGTACTTTCCTTTGCTCTAGGGTGCGGGGCAAATATAATTCCATTACGAGTTTTTAATGCAATAAGTGACTTGAAAATTGCTGTAGATGTTGGATTAGTTGTAGGTATAACAGCTGCGATCACTCCAAAAGGTTCAGCTATCTTGATAATTCCGAAGGAAGGGTCTCTTTCAATTATTCCACAAGTCTTTTCATCTTTATATTTATTATAAATATACTCAGCGGCAAAGTGATTCTTAATAACTTTATCCTCCACAATGCCCATGCCTGTTTCTTCTGTAGCCATTTTAGCAAGATGAACTCGTGCATTATTGGCAGCTATAGCTGCTTGCCTGAAAATTTCATCTACAGTTTCTTGAGTATATGTAGCAAAAACTTTCTGTGCTTCTCTAACTTCTTTAATTTTTTGAAGAAGTTCTTCTTTATTTGTAACTCTCATAAAACACTCCTCCTTTTAATTAATACCCTAATAGCTTTTCACATACTTAAATTATTATTACATCTTAAAGTACATAGATTATAGTTGACCAGTAGAAAATACTAAGGAAATATACAAAAATAAAGAGAGCTTTCGTTTAAACTCTCTTTATAAATTGCTACTTAATCTAGCATCTTTAAAATATTTTATTAATTAATGGTGTCTCTTAATAGTTTTATTTCCAAATTATATCTGCTTCTTTTCTTGGTGCAGTTCTAAAATATTTTACATCAGGATAGCCTAGTACCATGCATGTTACGACTTTTTTGCCTTCCTTAACTCCAAGGAAATCCATAATCTTTTTATTATCTTGCGCAGCTAATACAAAAAATCCGCTGAAGAAAGTTCCAAGACCTAGAGCATTAGCCATAAGTTCCATATTTGAAGAAGCTAATGCGCCATTTACATCTGAATTAGCCGTAACTACTATTACCGCTGGAGCATTAAAGAATAGTCTATCACTTTCATTATATTTTTCATCAGGATTTGCTTTAAATTCTTTATACATACTTATCCACATCTCTGCGTATCTTTTAAATCTCATAGTCTGTGGAGTCAGGTTGGCTAACATAACCTCTCCCTTTTCTTTTAAGCTTTCTAGTGCTAAAGCTCTTAGTTCTTGCATACCTTCCCTTACTACTGTAAATGAAACATCTTGCATATTACTGCCAGTTTGAGTAAATCTACCTGCTTCTATAATTTTAGAAATCTTTTGTTCTTCTACTTCTTTATCTATAAATTGTCTTATAGTTCTTCTAAATTTAATGAAGTTTAATAGATTATCAGCATCAACTAAAAACTCATCTTTATTATAATTCTTCACATCCTCCATGTTGTACTCATCTGTTGACACTGCATCTTTAGGACATACAGCAATACAATGTCCACATTTAACACAGGTTATATTATTAATCTTAGCTTTACCATCAACTATTTCTATGTCTCTTGGAAAGCAGTCCTTAACACATAGTCCACATCCAATACACTTTTCAGTATTTACATTCATCATATAACAACTCACTCCTTATAGGCTTTTCTATTTAATATTCTTTTGACTTATATATAAATAAAATTTATAATAAATTTATGAAATTATATATATAATCCTAACTCTATTAGGATTATACCATCAAATAATTGAGTGTGTCTAATTAATATTATTCACATAACTATAACTTAAAGTTATAAGTCATATCATTTTGCTTTTTAATAAATAATAAGGAGTATATATATGAATCTACAGCAATTAGAGTATTTTAGAAAAATAGCAGAAACTGAAAACTTCACTACTGCTGCAAATTTGGCATCAGTAACTCAACCTGCCTTAAGCAAAGCAATTTCTAAGCTAGAAGCTGAATTAAATGTACCTTTATTTGAAAGAAATGGTCGTAATGTTAAACTTACCTCTTTTGGCGAAGCATTTTTAAAGCATGCAAATCTAGCTCTATTGGAAATCGAAAAAGGAATTCGTGAATTGCATGATATGGTAAACCCTGATAAAGGAACTATTTCTATTGCATCTACCTATTGTATTGGTACTTATTTTATGCCTTATATAATTAGTGATTTCTTAAAAAGCTGTCCTCATACTAAATTTCAATTTAATCATGAGTCTACAAGCGAAATATTAAATGATTTAAAAGATGGTAAAATAGATTTAGGGTTTTATGATAATATTGATGATCTTCATAAGCATGTTGAAATTAAATCAATACCTGTAAAAAAAGAAGAGTATGTTTTGATTGTTCCAAAAACCATCATCTTTCAAGCCAAACAGAAGTTTCTTTAAAGGACTTAAAAGATGAATCCTTCATTGTATTTTCTGAAGGAAATAAAGATATGATGCTTTCTTATTCTGAATTCATAGGCTATACCCCTAAGATTTCTATACAACCTAATGAGGTTAGCATGTTGGGAGGATTGGTTGCTGCTGGTGCTGGTATTACCATAGTTCCTAACACTCCTCTTATTAATACAAACACACTTTCCATTATTAAAATAAAAGAAGACATTGGATATAAAACCACTTATATGGGCTGGCTTAAAGATTCTTATATGTCTCCTATGTCAAAAAAATTTAGAGATTATGTAATATCATTGAGTTCTAACAGCTAGAAACTTGAATAACCGCATACTAATTAATTTTAAGTATGCGGTTTGAACCTTCAAATCCATTGTTCTAATATTTTTTTGTTAGCTGCTTTTTCTTACTCATAAGCTTTAAGTTAAATTTCAAGCATCTTTTATAAGAATAATAACAAAAGCTCATTCCAAGACACTCCGCTGATACTAAAATTGATACTAATTCTGCTATAGAAAAAGTACTGTTTTTAATCAAATGCATATAAAAAGATGGCATACAGGAAATAACCCCAATTATTATAAATACTGATATAAAGGCCAACTTTACATCCTTTTGTTTTATATCAAATATATACATGAAAACAAGTCTAGAAACTGTTCCAATAACTCCTCCAATTATTGAACTAATAGTCAGAGTAACTACAGCTTGACTATTCATATTTATGGCAGTAACTGCGGCCATACCAACAAATAGTCCAATAAATACAGATATTATCAAGTTAAATAAAAAATCCTTTAAATTCTCTTTCATACTTTAAACTCCTCAAAACCCAAGAAATTTTTTAAAATCATTTAAATATTTTCGTGTAACATAAACTTCTTCCTCTATATCTATGATTTTTAATATAAGCTTACTGTTAAACCATGAGATAATGCGATCTACTTTTACTATATTTACAATAAAGCATTTACTTACTCTTATAAATCCTTTATTTTCAAGCCTTTCTTCTAATTCATAAAGCTTTTCTTTGACTTTATATCTTTTATCTCTTGTCCTACAAAAAACGTCATTACCCATAGCCTCAAAATAATAAATGTTATCATAAGTCAGCACTTTAAGCTCGTCCTCTTCACATTTTCCTGTAATTATATTTTTAAGCTCTTCTTTATTCATTGATACTTGATCTAAATAGCCTATTAAAACATTTACAGTTGTCATATCAAAATATATACCTATTTTGCCTTCTTCTAAATCAAAGCCTTTTTCAATAATACATACTTTAGCATCCTTACTAATCCTCATTTTACGATTAGTAAGGATCTCTTCTAATATTCTTCTCATATTTTCACAACAAATTAAATCTATTTCCATATAAAACCCTCTTTTACTTTAAGCTTCCGGAAGTAACCCGGGGATTATAATTGATAGTGCAACCCCTACAGACACTAATATATTCATAACTATAACAGTATTAGTGTTATGCCCTAATAATTCTATAATAGCATTAACTAAATAAATTGTTGCCCATATTTTAGTTATAAGACTGTTAACTTCTATAAATAATGGTGACTCTCCAAAATCTTCTCCATATCCACTTTTAGCTTCATACATAGTATATGGTTTTCCTAGTCTAGTAGAGATAAATCCCATAAGTGCCAGCACTACATATGAAGTTAAATATCTGTACTGAATAACAACGTCTATTTTAAAATAAAAGTATAGTACATTAGAAATAGCAAAGTAAGCTAATAACACAACAGACATAATTCCTATATTCTTGTTCATAAGGTTTCTTATGAACAATATTGAAATAGACACTAGGCCTAAAACAATCCCCCATTTATTTGATATACTCCAAAGAAATATTAAAGGAATAAACCCAAATGTTACGTTAAAGCATGCTTTTAAACTACTTACCATTGCCTTTCACCTTATCCTTTTCAAGAACTTTTTTATGGGCAGTAATCATATAATTAATTGCATTTTTCTGTACTTCTTTTCTGAATCTTTCTTTTCCCATAAAATATCTCATAACTTTTCCCTGCATTTTCTGCTTAAAGGATATTTTTTTCATCATTCCATTTTCCTTATAGTATTTATAGTCCGCTGCAAAGATAGCTCCTAACTCCCCTTCTATAGCATCAGCAAACAACTTTCTTGAAGCTACAGCTAAAAAGGTTTCTGGCTTAAAATAGTTTCTTTCACAATAGCTTATACCCATTTTAGCAAAAACATATATTTGTTTGTCTATAGTATCGCTATCTTCACTTTCATCGGTAACAAATCCAATTAAATTCCTATCCTCTCCAGTGTATAATTCTAGTATTTGTCTTAAATTCTGATGTTCACTTAATTTACCCGAAATCATATATCCTATCTGCTTGCCTCTTAGGAATGGAATATGTGTGTAGCAAAAGCTTCTATCGTAATACAATTTAAAACGGGAGGATAAATATCTATCTTTTATAGTTCCTGCAAAAATAACTATATCTGCATTATCAATAATATAATCTAAAAATTTTCTATAACCATCCTTATCATGATAAACGCATATATTCTCTGCAGCACACTTACAACAGCCTAGACAAGGCCCTTTTATGTCTACATCATGAAGATTAAGAACTTCTACGGAGCCTTTTATATAGCTTTCATATTTATCGATCATTCCCTTAAGATTGCTATCTCCTTTTTCTACATCCGTTATAATAATTATTTTCTTAGTTGTAGTGATAAACTTATCTGTTTCACCAGCCTTATACTCAAAGGTACTTTTACTTAGTGTACTAAATAGTTTATTAGTAGTTAAACCTTCATTAATATATGTCTGTAAGTTTTCAAAGAATAATTTAAGTTCTCTTCTCCTCTTTTCTTTTACTAAATCATTCATATCATGTGACAAGTATTCTACATATTTCATGCCTAAATCTTCACAAATTGCCCTCATATAGTTATGAGCATGAATATCTGCATAATGAATAGAGGTAGAAAACACACTAGTATATTTTCCTGAGAAATAACCTTCTAAATTATTTTTAAATATTAATTCAATTAGTCTTTTATAATAGGAAGGTACTAAAGCATGATATAGTGGAAATGCCCATATAACAGCATCTGCTTCCTTAACTTTTGTGCATAAAGCCTCTAACTCTTCCACATTTTCTTCATATTTTTTTATTTCTTTTATAACCTGTATATATTCAAATTCATGATTTTCATAATTCTGCTCTAAATACTTCATCGATTGTACTGTAACACTTTTTTCTGACTTTGGACTTCCATTTAAAATTATTATTTTCAAAATCAACACCTCCTGTTTTTTCCTAATTCTATTCTATTGAATTTTACAAATTGAAACTATAGATTTCTTTCAAGATGCAATATGAAGCATGTAAGATACATGGAGATTTTGTAACACTAATTTATAATATGTATCTAGACTTATACTTAAAATCATTTATAATGAAGTTATACCATATTTTTCATATATCTATAAAAGCTTATCCATGTAATTTTTTATACTTTCCTCGAATAGAATATATTAAATCTTAAAAGAAAGTGAGGTGAAATCCACTTAGTTAAATTTTGATTTAATAAGTGGTGTCTATGAAAAACATAAAAAAAATCTATACTAAAATTGTTGTATATGTAAATATACTAATTTGGATAATTAGCCTTGTTTCCATATTTTTAATAGATAGAGCTAGGCCTCCTTTTGAAACCTTTCTTAATAGGGTTAAAGATTTACCTGTTCGTAAAACATGGAATATGGATTTAATGAGCTATGCATATTACCTATTTATTTTAATACTTATTTTCAGTATTTTATCTTTATTATTAAATATAGTAGCTTATAAAAAGGAAAGGTTTAGGATTAGTATTACTCCATTTTTCCTTGGGCTTTGCTCAATATACGGTATTATAATGTACTTAACGCATTTTTAGTTTATACAAGCTTATACTTATTAAAAAAGGGTCTGAAAATCTTCAGATCCTTTTAATTCTTGTTTATCTCATGCCTTGCCTCCATTTAATCAGTTTTTAATTTAAACTTTTCTATAATTATTACTCATCATCTGCTATAACAATTCATAAAATTATATGTATAATCTATTACTCCGGAGGTAAAATATCATGTCTACTCCTTTAAATGAATTAGTTAAAAACTATAAAGAAAAATTTATGAAAAAATTTGAAGAACAACTAGAAAAATTTAAAGAGATAGAAGATTATGATGAGTTAATTTATCATTCTGTATTTAAAATAGGCTCTGATGATAAGGTACTTGTGCAAGACAATATACTAAGATTTAATATGGCCAACAATATGTATCAGTGTTTAAAAGATGATTTAATAAAAGAAAAAATATCAAATAGTCTATGCTTTGCTGATATACTAGATACCGTTTATAGCTTGCGAAGAAATAATATTATCAAGTATTTCGGGCCTTTAAATTTATATGATTGTTCACTGAGAATTGGAGCACATTACAACATTTATCCAAGCAGAGTATATGTTCACTGCGGATCAATTACTGGTGCTAAAAACTTATTTAAAGATAAATATAATAATATCGTAAAATATTATAATGGTGATAAATCCTTCCCTTATATTCCTATAAATTCACTTCCAGAAGAACTACAGAATTTAGAACCTCATTATATCGAAGATTTTTTATGTAAATTTGCAACAAACTTTGAGAATATAGATATTTAAGCAAAATTTAATTATGTTAACAGTAACAATTTAAGAATTCAATTCATATAATAGAATGTATCAAATTAAAAGGAGTTTATAATGTTATCTAATAGAGAGTTTGTTAGGCAATCCCTAGAATTAAATCTATTCTTTATGAGAATTGTTAAAGAACATTCCTTTTCTTGAGGCAGGTTTTACTCCAAAGAATCCTGACTTAGCACAACAAGCAAATATGATAAAAAACGAGTTTAGTCAACTCTTAGTAGAAACTATTCAGCTTTCTTACGGAATTATAAGTCCAGAAGTAGCAAACTCAGGAGAGTTAATTACTGACATGACCATTGATGCCGAATGCAAAACTCAATATTATACCTCAATCCCGATCGATTGCAATATCACTAAAATGGAAGCAAATCTAATTAAATCCACCAATGCTAGACAATCTTTTGATATTGTTAGAAGTGTAACTGAATTAAATCAGAGAGCTATGGTCGCAGCTAACCAAATTATTTTATTTAAAAGCAGATTGCTAAGAGATGTCTTAGCATGCAAAGTATTTACTACTAATTATCCATTACTTATTGATCATATACTTAGAGAGGCAAAGTTATATCTAAATACACTGATTATGTTGCAAAATAGACAGGAAGTTAACTTTGCACAAGATGCAGTATATCAGGAAATGTTCTGGAGTAGAATTATGGCTGAACACGCAAAATTTATTAGAGGATTATTGGATCCAACAGAAGTTAAATTATTTGATACAGCTAATGACTACGGTAAGAAATTTGATGAATTAACTGCTGAGGCCCAAAGCCTAACAGCAAATCTTGGTTCCCTACCTGAAGTTACACGGGAAACTCTTAAATCTACTATTGGTATTAGAGATTTTAAGAAGCAAGGTACAGAAGGTCTACTTCATTGCAACATTAAATCTATAATAGTTCCATTACTTGGCGATCATGTACTTAGAGAGGCAAATCGTTATATCAGACTTCTAAAAAATTTTAGTAAAGTTTCTAATGTATAAATAATACAACCCTCAGGCTGCTTATGCTTTGTATATGCGGCCTTTTTTGTTTTTGTAATTATAGAAAATTATAAACTTTATGAGACTTTTGAGTTATACATTAAAACTTTATTATGCCAAGAAATAAAACCATTGATATTCTAAAAAGCTTAATATATAATTAAATTATTAATGATATTGATTACCATTAGCAATTTAAAATAATTATCAACAACAGTTTTTTTCTTGCAAATCGAATACATTACTATATACTATGAAAAGAGACATATGAACTTATATTGTTTTTAATTAACCTAATTCAATATGTTCATAAGGAGGAATCTAACATAGATCTTGAAAACATAAGAAATTCTATCGTGACTAATGTCTATCACATTCTTGGCGAAAGGTGCATTTAAAATGGATGTTATAAAATCGTTGTTTTATTTTATCTTGGCAGGATTATTTGAAATAGGAGGAGGATATCTAGTTTGGTTATGGATTAGGGATGGTAGAAGCCCTTGGTATGGATTCTTTGGAGCTTTAGGTCTAGCTATATATGGGATTATACCTACTTTTCAATCCTTTAATGCTGGTTTTGGAAGAGTATATGCCGCCTACGGGGGTATTTTTATAGTTCTTTCAATTTTATGGGGTTGGAAGGTTGATAAAATTGTTCCTGATAAGGCTGACATTATTGGAGGAGTTATTGCTCTTGTTGGAGTTTTAATTATTATGTATTTCCCAAGACGCTAAAGTTGTAGTTAAGTTTAAAGAACCCTAAACCATAGGTTTAGAGTTCTTTAAAAATCGTATCATTATGTAAACTTTAGAATTTAATGTACATAGTACCCGCTAGGTTCTATTGGTTGTCCACTAGAGTTCCTGATTTCAAAATGAAGGTGTGGTCCTGACGAGACACCAGTATTACCAGAATAAGAAATTAATTGTCCTCCTTTTACAACTTGTCCCGGAGATACTGCTAAAGAGGAGTTATGTCCATAAACGGAAGTTATATTCCCATGATTAATCATAACCACATTTCCATATCCTGACATAGACTGAGCTGCAATTACTACCCCATCCTCAAGCGCATAGACTGGTGTACCTATTGGCACCCCTATATCCATTCCTGCGTGCAACCTGCTATATCCAAGTACAGGGTGATATCTCATACCAAAAGGAGATGTTATAGCATATGGTTTGCCTGTAACGCAAAATAGCTTTCCATTAGAATTAATTTGCGTTGAAGATGATGATTCTTTCATCTTTTGAATAGTTTTTGTAAGTTCCTGAGATTCTGACTGTTCTTGAGCTATCATATTTTCATAATATTTTTTGTCTTTATCTAGTTTTTCAACTAATTGCTTCTTTTCAGTAGACTTTGACTTCAATATCTTGTATTTCTCATCTGCGTCACTTTTTAAGCTCAATACACTTTTCTTGTTTTTTTCAAGTTCTGACTGCTTTTTTTCTAGGCTTTCCTGTTTTTCTTTTATGTCAGATATAAGATTCTTATCGTAATCAATAATCTTTTTAATTATATCTATTCTACCTATAAGATCAGAAAAATCCTTTGAATTCAGTATAATATCTAAATATGCACTATTCCCTGATTTATATAGTGCTCTAACTCTTTGCTTGAACAATTCATTTTCATTAATATACTCTTGTTTTTTCGATTGAATTTCTTTTTCGTTCACTTTTATCTTAGAACTCAAATCCAAAATTTTACCATTTAAAGTCTGAAGTGTTGCAGATGCTTGCGACATATCCTTATCCAAACTTTCTAATTCTTTTTGTACATTTCCTTTGTCTTCATTGATATTTTTTAGCTTGTCCTTTTTTTGTTGAATAGAATTATTCACTTCATTTAATTTATTTTGCTTGTCATCAATTCCTTCTGCATAAGCATAAGAAAATGTAGAGCTGGTAATTGCTGCAGTAATTAGTAAAGATATAGTTCGTCTCATTTTTATTTCCTCCTTCCGATACTTTATAGGGCCCATTAGGTTAGCCTTCAACTTTGGAACCCTATAAAAATACAGCTCAATGCAAATTATAAAAATAAGATATGAATCTTATGTGAAGGTAATGTAAACTATGTGTAAAAAGGTACTTACTAAGCCATTGTTAGTAAGTACCTTTATATTAAATTTGTCTTCTACATATTGTGATTCATACCTGGCATATTACTTATAATTTCAGGATTTACCATTCCAAAAATCATCGCAATATGGGCAACAACAAGAAATCCGCCTACCAAAATAAAGTGAATTTTTAGCTTTTCCTCAAAACTCTTATTTCTAAATATAATGCCTAGTTCCATAAGTGCAATTGGAAGAAGAAATAAAGCTCCACTTAAATAGAACCCTACAGCAACAACATCTACCCATGTATGCCAACCACCAGTTTTAGTTAATGGTATAACAGCAGTTATAAGTAAGTAAATAAAAATACCTGTAAAATAAAATCCATCTAAAATTCCTATTACTTTATTTAGAGTTCTGACTCCTCCAGTTCTAGTCTTATTGAATATAATAAAAAACTCTGTAATTGTAAGTGTCTCAGCCATTATAACCGGTATAGCCATAAAAATTATAAGATTCCACGGCTGATTTTCTGCCAAAAGTGACATGTAATGTGTCATACTCATAATGATTCCCTCCTGAGATATTAATTTATGGAAATCATATCATTTTGTTATGAAGATTTTATGAAGACTATTTGAAGGATATTTATATAAAAAACAGCTGTAATTTCTATATATTTCATAACAGCTGTTTTTAAATAATTAATTTACAGTAAATTTCTGCTCTACAGGTTTAACTAGTTTTTCTCCTTCACTAGATTGAACCTGATCTCCAATTAAAATAAAATATGTTTCACCTTTATTAAAGCCATCCTTAGTCTCAATCATTACACTCTTGTTATTTTTATCATATGATATCCCAGCATCAACAAGGTTATTATTTGAGTCAACTATCATAATATTTTTTGAATTAATAGTTTCTCCCTTTAATTCTTTACTAAAATGAATTTTCCAGATCTTTTTATCCTGACTTATTTTTTGTTCTTCCATTTGTTTTTTATCGGACTTTGTCTTTATCTTGCCTATACTTTGCTTTTGCAGCTTTGACAAACTATCCATAGAAGTTTTTACTTTATCTCTTAAACTAGCTACTCTACTATTTAACTTAGCCAACTCAGGATTACCAGAATCACTGATTCTGCTAAGTTGTCTTTCTACAGTATTAAGTCTATTATTAATGGCATTTAGCTTACCGTAGAAACTGTTATATCTTCCACCATCCTCTTCTTCATATTCCTTTTCAAAATCATCGCTTAAATTCTGAGTTTCCACATTACTTTTTATATCTTGGGTCGATACCAGACTAGTTTGAATTGAAATACCAACGTTACCCTCATCACTGCTTGTATCTCCCTGTATTGCACTGCTAGTTGTATCACTAATGCCTATAGCAGAGGATGTTGTTGTACTATTAAGATATGCATCCATTTTTTTAAGAATGCTGTTTAATGATGCTTCAATACTATCTAATCTGTGGGATATTATACCAGCCTCTTTTTCTGCCTTTTTACTGTAACTTTTTACATTTTTATCAATATTATTTACTTGTTGATTGGAATTACCGTGACTTTTCTCCACATTGGTTGGTTTGGCAAACGCGGTAATATTTGAAGAAAGAAATGAAGCTACTGTAAGAGTTAAAATTACTAATTTTAAGTTTTTCTTTTTCATGTATATAGTACCCCCTATGATTCTCCTGAATTATTTCTACTATGTTATCGAACCTTATTTTTTTGACTTTATATATATTTAACGAAATATTAAATACTATTAAATTATATATATAATTCTTATCATAATAGACATCATTTTGCTTATCTAATATATAGATTATGATTGTTTCTTATATCCAATTGATTTTCTAGGACAGGATGTTACACATTTTCCACATTGTATACAATCTGGATGACTTAGCAAGTCTCCTTTATATTCGTAAGGCACTATTCCTAATGAGCATTTCTTTTTACATATCTTGCATGAAACACATGTTGATGAAACCTGAAGAACATTTTTACTTTTTCTAAATTTGGATATAAATGCAGCTATGCTTCCCATTGGACAAAAGTGGCACCATGTTCTTTGATTATAGAAAAATGATAAGACTATTCCAACTAAGGTAGTAACAACGATCATTCTATAGAACACTAATCCAATTCCATAAAGGTTCCCCCAGTTCTTTTTAATCCCCAAAGTAAATATTGTAAACATACTTACTATTATTAAACTTCTAAAGTATTTAGATTTTAAAAACTTTGGAACCTTTTTCTTATTGCTAAATTTAGAAACAATATTATCGTAAAAATTTCCTCTAGGACATAAGTTTCCACACCAAAACCTTCCTTTGAAAATAGATACAATAATTGGAGCAATCATACATATAATAGCTATACTAGCTAGTCTCAAGTCAAATAGCCCTAATATGATAAAAGCTATCAATAAAATAAATGAATATTTCTTCCACAATTTTAAAAATTTATTCATTAAAATCCCTCCAAAACTTTATATACCCTATAGGGGTATCTCAATAATATTATATAACGTATTTCAAATCTGTCAATATATTAAAAAGCTTATTTTTGATGTAAAGACAAAAAGTTAACTTATACGCCAAGATATGCTTTCAAGCTTCAGTACGTTAAGAACTTTTAGCCAGCCTAAATCTCGTGTTTTAGACGACCTTCAGCTTTTGAAACATATCACTTTGTATAAGTTAACTTTCTAATTAGTTTATCTATATATAAGGTACTAAATGAACTTCTATGGTAAAACTTATAGTGCTTGTTTTACCTTTTCAAATCCTATTCTATCAATCATATCTGCAAATCTTTCGCCAGTAGTTGCGTTCTCACTGTAATAATCTAATATTTTTTGTGTAAGTCCATCTAACTCTTCCAATGAAAAAATATTATCAAGTCTATCTCCTAATCTATACTTTCTACCAAAACTTTCCTCCAATAAATACTGCAACGCCCTCTTTATCAGTTATCATAGCATTAAACTTACATGCACTGATGCATTTTCCACATCCTAAACACTTTTCAGAATTTAACTTCACTACTTTGTCTGTTTTCTCAATGGCTCCAGCTTTACATACTGATGCACAAAGTCCACATGCTTTGCAATTATCTTTTTCTAATCTTGGTACTCTCTGTCCCATAAATCCAAGGTCATTTAAAGAGGCTTTAGCGCAGTTATTTGGACATCCTACTATTCCAATTTTAAATTTAGCAGGTAATTTATATGCAAAATACTTTTCATGCAACTTACTGCATAGTTGCTGTGTATCTACTAGTCCATGAGTACATACTGTTCCCTTGCAAGCAACAAGAGGTCTTACTTTTTTCCCAGTTCCACCTGCTCTTAATCCAAATGTTTCTAAATCCTTTTTAACACTTTCTATATCTTCTTCTTTTATCCATGGAATTTCAATCCCTAAACGGGTTGTAAAGCCTATATATCCTCTACCATATTTATTTGCAAGCTTTAAAACATTCTCCATTTGATTGGATGACATATTTCCAGCCTCCGCTATAATTCTTAGAGAAAAATAACGGGTATCCCTTTGATTAATAAATCCTTGAAGTTTTAATTCAGCTATTTTTTCCTTATTCATTTTACTTCCCCCATCCTAATTTGTTACTAAATAAAATTAACTTTCACAAATCCATCACAATTGTTACACATTTTAATCATATGCCTAGTGTAATATATAGTCAAATATTAAAATTCTCTATTGCAGGATATCTCTTATAGTAGATATTTGCAATAAGCTTTGTGTGGAGGTAATGAAAATGAAAAAGAAAAATTTAATTATTGCTTTAACATTAGTATTATCATTAGGGGTGGGAGTTACTGCTTATGCAGACTCTAAAACACCGACAACTACTAGCAGTGGTGTAACATGTTCCGGATATGGCTTTGGTAAAGTAACAGGTATACGAGGCTATGATTTCATGACAAATATACTAAAAAATAAATTTGGCATCAGCGATTCTGATATATCTACTGCAAGAAACTCAGGAAAAACTATGTATGATATTGCAAAGGATAAAGGTATAACGGAAGATCAATTTAAGTCAGCTATGGTAGAGGAAAGAACTAAAGCTGTTGATGAGGCTGTAAAAAACGGCAGTGTTACTAAAGAACAAGGTGAGAATATAAAATCTAACATTAAAGAAAATTCATCTAACTGTACTCCTGGTAAAGGACCTGTAAATGGTAAAAGAGGCGGTGGATCATGCAGAGGAAATGGATTTTACTCTGGAAGTAACTAAAAAGTATAGAGAGCTAAGACCGAAAGTTAACTTATACTCCGAAATATATTTCCAAGCTTCAGTCCGTTAAAAACTTTTAGTTAGTCTAAAGCTTGTGTTTTAGACGACCTAAGACTTAGATAAACTCGCTCTGCTCAAACACTATCTAAGTTCTAAGGTTGTCTTAAAACCCTTCGCTAAGACTAACACAAAGTTTTTAAATCTACCTTCAGCTTTGGAAAAATACCCCTTTGTATAAGTTAACTTTCTAGTTAGTTTCCCTATATAAAAGCATTCAATTTTTATCACTTTATTGAATTAGGGGTGCTTATAAGTTAAAATTTAGGTATAAAATATTCGCTGAGAGGTATGCCTATGAAAGGAAACATATTAATAGTAGATGATGAAAAAAAGCTGGCGGACGTCATGTCTTTATATTTAAAAAAAGATGGCTATGAAGTTACATGTTCCTATAATGGTGATGATGGAGAAATCCTGTTAGAGAACAACGATTTTGATTTGATAATTTTAGATGTAATGATGCCTAAAAAAGATGGTTGGTCATTACTTAGAAAAATTAAGTCAAATAGCAATATACCGGTTATTTTAACTACTGCTCGTGGAGAAGAAGAGGATAGAATCTTCGGCTTAGAACTTGGTGCCGATGATTACATGGTAAAACCTATTAGTATGAGAGAGTTGGTTCTTAGAGTAAATCTTAGAATAAATACAAAAAAACCTTTAACAAACTATTTAACCTTTGAAAGTCTATCAATAATAGAAAATGAGAGAACTGTTACTGAAAATGGTGAAACAATAACTTTGACCCCAAAAGAATTTGATTTATTAATATTCTTCTGCAAAAATACCAATCAAGTATTTAAAAGAGATCAATTGTTAGATAATGTCTGGGGTTATGATTTTGTTGGAGATACAAGAACTATTGATACTCATGTGAAAAGTTTGAGGAGTAAACTTCTATTTTGCGAGAAGCATCTGAAAACTATATGGGGTGTGGGCTATAAGGTTGAAGTATAATAAAACTAAGGAGATAGAATGGAAAAGATAACAGCCAAATTAATTAAATATTTTATGTCTATTATCACAATAGTAATATCTATATGCTTTATTTTTACTAGCATATTTCTATCTAAATTTTATATAAATATGCAGTATAAAGAGCTTAGAAATACTGCTGAAAATATATACAATTCACTTAAATCTAATTCTCAAATTTCAAATATTTCTTTTAGCACTCAGGTCTCAGGTGTTATTCTTATAAAGGATAATTCTATTACTCCTTTAACTCAAAGTAGGATGGGCATGATGCCTTTTCTTAAAACAATTGATATCAACAATTTGCAGGAAAAAGGTAAGTTTTTAAACCCAATGAATGAGGAATTTTTATATTATAACTATCAAAGCGATATTGGAAATATAGTTGTTCTTCAAAACAATAAATTTTCTTCTAACTATCTTAATGTAGTTTATATCATTTTAAGTTCTGTATTTTTACTTGCACTTATTTTATCAATACCGCTTATATCTATACTAGGCAAAAACTTCACAAAGCCAATATTGAAACTGCAGAAAGCTTCCTTAGATATCTCTGAAGGAAATTTTGATTTTGATATAAATATAAGCACAAAAGATGAGATAGAAAATCTCTGTCACAGCATCAAGACTATGGCTTTAAGCCTTAAGAAAAAACATGATTTACAAAAAGATTTTATAGCTAATGTATCTCATGATTTTAAAACACCTTTAAGTATAATAAGAAACTATAGTGAAGCAATCTATGATGATATTATTGATGAGAAAGAAAAAAAATCTTATGCTAAAGATATAATAGAAGAAGTAGACAGACTAAACGGGTTAGTTCTAGATTTAATCGAACTTTCTAAACTTCAAGGAGATAGTTATACTCTAAAGAAAGATTATTTTAACTTAAATGAATTCTTAACAGGATTTCTCCATACCTTTAAGCCTATTGCATCAAATAAAAATATCAATCTGATTGTTTCTTCTCCCAATATTGAAGTGAATGCTGACTCAAGGTATATGTATAGAGTTTTATATAACTTTATAGATAATGCTATAAAATTTAGCTTTGATTCGAGCAATATAGAAATTACCACATCATTGATTGAGGAAGGAGTTAAAATATCTGTTAAGAACTACGGAATCGGAATTTCTGAAAGCATGCTAGATGACGTTTGGAATAGATATTATAAACATTCAGAAAGAGGCGGCATGGGCATTGGTCTGGCAATATGTGCTGAGATTTTAAAAAAGCATAATTTTTCCTACGGCGTTACAAGTATACCCAATTCAGAAACAGAGATTTACTTTCTTATTCCAAATGATTACATTCTATTAGAGGACAATTGACAGAGGACAGTGGAAGAAAACTCACCTTCACTGTCAATTGTCCTCTGTCAACTGTCCTCTAAAAAATAATACTTAGTATTATTTTTATTTTATGAGTTGTAAATTTCTAAATCAGCTAATAACTTATACAATACTATTATTTTAAATTTCTTATCTTATTAGCAATTTCTCTTGAATCATATACTACTAAAATTGCAAGAGCAGGTGGTGTAATTAAAATAAAGGTAAAAAAAATAAATTCTAGGATGTATTTACTCCACATTTTAAATCTTTTCCTTGTTCTCTCTCACATTATTTAATAGTATTATATGAATCTTTCATGTTTTATGTACCTTATGGGGTTTTATACTAATTTAGCCACATTTAATAACTAATTCAAAAAATTCTTTATAGGATTTAATTCTTCATCTTCTTCTATGTATTTTTTAAAGTTAGGATAAAGTTCAATAGCCTTATTTAAATCCTCTATTGCCTTGTTAAAGCTATTAAGTTTCACATAGAAACAAGCTCTATTATAATATAGAAATTCAGCATCAGGGTTATTCTTAATTCCCTCACTTATGATTTTAATGGCTTTTTCATATAGTTGCTTGTTTTTATATATAACGGCTAAGTTCAGATAGCTATATGAATAATTCTCATTTTCTTCTATAGAAAGCTTATAATATTCTTCTGCCTCTTCTAACTGTCCTGTTCTTCCTAAAATTACAGCCTTATTAAATAAAGCTAAATAGTGATTAGTATCTATTTCTAAGCTTTCATTTATGTTTTTAAGTGCTCTTTCATAATCTCCTAACTCTTCATATATAGCACTTAGGTTTGTATGTGCCCAAAAGTCCTTATTATTCATTTCTAGAACCTTTTCGTAACATTCAATAGCTTTATTGGTTTCTCCTAATTCGTCATAGGCCCCTGCAAGAAAGAAATACGCTCTATTATATTGAGGGTTAATTCTAATTGCTTCTTTATAGTATTCTGCAGCTTTGTTATATTCTTTCATATTGTCATATATTATTGCTATGCCATAATATGCTCTTTCATCTTCAGGGTTTATCTTCAATATTTCCCTATACTTTTGTTCAGCTAAATCGTATTCTCCTAATTCATCGTAGATCAATGCCATATCCAGTAAAAGTTCGATATCTCTCTTACCTCCATCGCAGTTATATGCCTTTTCATAAAAATTTAGAGCCTTATCTAACAAGCGTTCTCTATAAAAATTCTTTGCTATTATTTTATAATTGTTTATCTTATAGCCTTCAACAATCATAGCTTTACTCCTTTATTTAACACTATATATCTAACATATTATTATACAGTTATTATTTCACAATGCAAATTGGAATAATTTAATTTTATATTATTTTATTAAAACACTTGCTTTTTGTAAAATAAGGATTTATAATCATAAATATAAATTCTTAGTAATTCAATATGAATTCTATATTTAAATGCTTTGATCAGGAAAAGTAAACTGTATGAAACTTACAGAGAGAAGCTTCTAGGTTGAGAAAGCTTTATGAAGATTATAGTTGAAGTGCCCCTGTGAGCATAGAACCGAACTATAGTAGGTTTTTACGGGTTCTCCCGTTATAGAGATATGGTATTGATTGTACCAGATTAGAGATGGACAGTAATGTCTAATCAGAGTGGAACCGCGGAAGTAACCTTCTGCCTCTGTTATTAACAGAGGCAGAAGGTTTTTTTATTTGCATACACTTATGCGCGCAAGTGATATGTATTATATGCTTATACAAAATATATTATAAATAAAATTTTAGGAGGATAACTATGAATTCAAATTATATGAGTATATTAATTGCAATCATAGCATTAGCATTTTTATATTTTTTAAAAAAGAAAAAAGTAAGCTTTGGAAATAGAGTATTAATTGCCATGTTAATAGGTGTTGCTGCTGGAGTAGTTCTTAAGAAAAATGTTCAGTTTATTGAGCCTTTGGGACAAATATATGTAAGTCTTATTAAAATGCTCGTTATACCACTTGTAACTGCTACTGTTATATCAAGTATTGCTTCCTTAGAAAGCCCTGATAAACTAAAAAAGGTAGGTACTAAAACTATCGGTTGGCTTTTACTTACCACAGCTATTGCTTGTGTTATCGGAGTAGTTGTATCTTTATTGTTAGATTTAGGAGCTGGCATGCAATTTACCAAAAGTGCCAACTTTAAAGCTAGAGAAATTCCTACATTTACAAAGGTATTGTTAGATATGGTCCCATCTAATACTGTATCTGAAATGTCTAATGGTAAAATAATTCCAGTTATTATTTTTGCTATATTTGTTGGTGTTGCTATTACTATAGAAAATTCAAAGAATCCTGAGTTAGTAAAGCCGGTAAAAGATTTCTTTAAATCATTTTCTATAATAATGTTTAGAATAACAAAAATAGTATTAAAGATTACGCCATACGGAGTGTTTGGATTAATGACCTCAGTATCATCACAATATGGACTATCTACTTTGCTTCCTCTTACTAAGGTAATTGTAGCAGTTTATGTTGCATGCATACTACAGGTAGTATTAGTACATGGAAGTTTACTAGCCTTTGTTGCTAAAGTTAATCCTATACGCTTCTTTAAAAAGATTTACCCTGCACAGGTTGTTGCATTTACAACTAGAAGTAGTTACGGAACCTTACCTGTAACATTAAAATCATTAACTAACAATGTAAAAATCTCAGATAACGTTGCAAGCTTCGTTGCTCCAATGGGTGCTACAATGGGTATGAACGGATGTGGAGGCCTATACCCTGCTATCGTTGCAATTTTTGTAGCTAGAGTGTTTAATGTTCCTATGTCATTATCAAGCTATATTCTTCTGATAGTGGTAACTACAATAGCTTCTGTAGGTACTGCTGGTGTACCTGGAACTGCTTCTATCATGGCGACTGTTGTTCTTGCAGCTTTAGGTTTGCCAATCGAAGGAATTGCTATGGTTCTTGGAATTGATACTATATTAGATATGGCAAGAACAGCAACTAATGTAACTGGGGCATCTGTAGTGTCACTTTTAGTAGCTAACTCTGAAAATGAGTTTGATAGAGAGAGTTTTAATAACAATGAAGTTGATGAGTTGGAACTAAGTGCTTAATGTTTTCTTATAAGAGATATCATATATTTTTAAAATGCAGTAAACAGTTGTTGATAATACACTTATCAACAACCTTTTTTATTAATCTAATTCATAAATTAATCAGATAGTTTATATACTTACATACTGACTGTAATAATATATTTTTACAGCAATATATATTATTATATCTAGAATTATGTGTCGTAATTTTTATGATACATATTTTTCAATCACCATGCCTGTTTATTTCAATAGCAAAATTTTAAAAGTTAAATACATAAAATATAATTAGGGTGATAAATTATGGGGAATAATATTGATAAACAAACTAATTCATCACAAGCTTCTAATAAAAATACTACTAACAATAACACTATAAATAATACTACTAATAATGCCAATAATACCACTAATAATACTACTAATACATCACAAAATAATGATTCTATTAACAACTGTACTTCCAGTAATAGCCGTATTATCACTAATGACCCTAACGAGAACCTGAATCATATTATTCAAACTGGAATCGAAACAGCACAAAATATTCAATTTAACTTGTCACAAAACAGAGTAACTTATATTAAACCTTTAAGTACTAGCAGCATTAATGTCACTGAAACCACTACTGCTCCTAGCGAAGCTGGTACACCTTCTACTACAAGTGCACCTCCTACTACAAGTGTACCCCCTACAGCTAATCCCTGTGAAAATATTTTTCAAAATATTAGTCAAACTTCTACATTGCTTCAAAATATCAACAATATTAGAGAGCAATTAGCAAGATTGAATATAGATCCATCACAACGAATTTATTATGAAAATTGTGTAGTTCCTTTACTTACTACTCTATATGAACTTAGTGCATCTTCTGCTACTTTAGCTACATCTGTTAACTTTTTAGCTACTTCCCCAGTAGTTCATTCTAAAACTTCACAACTTAGAGATACTACTCATCTAATTTATCATATAAATGAAAAATGTGAAGATGTGTATAAGGTTTTAAAGAAGAGAATAGATATAATGTTAGATATGTGTTAACTTTAAATTATATTATAAATTAATATTCAGATGGATGTTAAATGCCTAAATGGAATTTAACATCCATCTGAATTAAGTTTCACTTAAATTAAATTTAGAAGCTATGCTGTTTAAGGAATTTCTACATGTTGATTTTGTAATAATTTTATTGTTAGAAATAGTACTGCTTTTTCAGTAATGTTATGAAAGGTTTGTTCTGCAGATGATTTGTAGTCTTTATTTGTTGAATTTTCAAGAATGTCCACCTCAACAATTTCAGCACTAATTAATTCACAGAATACTTTTTCATTAAAAAATTCTGTGAACTTAAAGCTTTGCTCGCAAACATCTCGTCCAATTACACTTTCTTCGCAAGGGCCACAAACTCTAATATTAGTTTCTAATAGTTCTACTTCATCTTGAGGAGTAGTTGGTGTAAACTTAGGTTGAGTTTTGAATTTAACTCTGGTAGTACATTTAAAAGGTACCTTAACTGTAGAATGTTTTACTTTTCTATTTGATACTCCTTTACGAGTACATTCTTCAGTGATATATTCAATGTTCTTTCTAATAAAACCATCTATGAATAGTATCCCAGTATTAGGCTTACCATCTTCAGAACTAGGAATAAGTTTGCACTGGTTTAAATATACATTTTTCCTAATACGTTTAATTTCCTGAAATAGTATCCTCTAATTTTAGAAAAGATTCAATAGTAATAGCTACCTTACATTCTGTTAACACCACTGGAATTTTTACTGTTACAGATTCTTTAGTAACATCAGAAGTATGAGAAACATTCTCACAAAGAGGTAGTATTTCTGAGATAACAGTTACTTTACAATCCTCACTAGTAATCTTATCTACATGAATTTTATTATTAGCTTCATTATATTTATTTTTTTTATCCATTTCCTTCACAAGTTTATGATGAATTTCTTTTGTAGGTTTTTCTTTTTTATCTTTACCTTTTTTATCTTTACTATGTTTTTTTCTTATATTTGTCTTATATATATTCTTACTATAATTATCCTCTTGATTTTGTTGAACTAATGGTATAGTTTTAACTTCTGGTAAGGATTTTTTACAGTCTTCTATTAAAGCTTTTTCATTTGCAGAGGTATTATAGTCTTCTTCTAAGAATTCTCCATTTGTATCGTTTTTATAGTTTTTTTTTATAAACTCTTCATTAGGTATAATATAGTTTTCTGTTAAAGATTTCTTGTCTGCAGGTATTTCTAAGTCTTTTAATAAAACTTTTTTATAACTTTCTATTAGTGAATCTATATTTGTAGACATATAAGGTTTATATTCTGGTGATTGATCTTTAGAACCATTATAATTATTTTCTGAGTCGTTATTTCTAAAGGAATCATGGTTATTACTTTCTAAGGTTTCATCGTTATTGTTTTCTTCACTATTAGCTT
Source organism: Clostridium sp. OS1-26 (assembly GCF_030915445.1). GTDB lineage: Bacteria > Bacillota > Clostridia > Clostridiales > Clostridiaceae > Clostridium_AM. The sequence goes on along the minus strand of NZ_CP133264.1, from coordinate 2,470,328 downwards.
CAGAAGAATTATAGCTATCATCTTCTATATCGTTCTTTGATATATCATAACTATTGTTTTCTTCACTATTACTTTCAGAAGAATTATAGTCGTCATCTTCTATATCATTCTCTGATATATCATAACTATTGTTTTCTTCACTATTAGCCTCAGAAGAATTATAGTCATCATCTTCTATATCATTCTCTGATATATTATAACTATTGACTTCTTCATTATTACTTTCAGAAGAATTATAGTCATCATCTTCTATATTATCTTCTAATATATCATAACTATTGTTTTCTTCACTATTAGCTTCAAAGAAATCATGGTTATTATTTTCTATGCTATCAGTTTTAAAAGAATCGAAATTTTCATTTAGGTCATTATATTCTACAGTTTCTCTATATTCTTCTGATACTAGTTCTTTAACATGGTGTTTTTCTGAATCATCTCTTTTGTTATATCTTTTATGATGTTTTTTATGATGTTTTTTATCGTGTTCAGTTTTATACTGATCTTCATCATCCTTTCTTTTGTGATGCTTTTCGCCATGCTTTCTTTTACTGTCATGTTTATAATCATTTTTTTTATAATCATCTTTTTTATAATCATCTTCTTTATCTTCTCTTTTATCATGCTTTCTTTTGAGATTCTTTTCATCGGATTCTCTTTTATGAGAATCCTTATAATGCTCTCCTGAATGATGTCTCCTACTCATAATTTACTCTCCTTTCAAAATTGCTATAAACAGAATTCTTCGCTTCGGGTGGATTTTGTGTGAATCGCTTTCACAGAGTGCGACGGGATTATTAGAGCGGGTAAGTCATCGGATAAATCAAAGTAGCTGAAAGATACTACTCTCCATAAAGTAACTTAACAATAGGTCCTTTAGTATTAATAATATCTTTTATGGAATTAAATGGTATAATAAATTGAGGAGCAGAATATATATAAGCATACTTAGAATTTTTGTTAAGTTCATAGTAGATTACCAAGCAATCTTCTGTAAGATAAAATCTTCTATTTTTATTTATATTTGCAAATTCCTCAATTATAGGAATGCTATTTTCTTTTATATCTTCTAAAATTATTTTGTTAATTATATATTCATAATTACTTCCTTCATAAAATAAATCATTAAAATTGTATATATATGCTTCTCTTGTGTTTATAGTTAGAGATTTTAATAAGTTAAAAGCTATGTTCTGCCCTGGTAGACAGGAGTAAAACTCAATAACTAGACTTAACAAATTTCTTTTATCAAGTGTAATCTTATATTCTCCATATATATCTCTTTGCTCTAAAAATTTATTAGTTTCTTTTTCTATAAAACTTTGCATCATATCTACAATTACCTTGTTAATTTTATGTTGTACTTTTTTACGTTTTAATTTTAACTGAGGATAAGTTATATTCATATGTTCATTTTCTATTTTTCCAGTAATAATTCTAGTTCGTGCTTTCTTATGTTCCAATATTTATCTCCTCCTAAAAACGGGCCCAAAACCTCTCCTAAGTAAGCTTTGGGCCCTCAGCATATTAATTAGTGAATATCTAATATAACCATTATTATATTAATTTCTAATTTTAGCAGTCTCTTCCTAATGAAGTAATTCTTACTTGCTGATTTTGTAATACTTTTAAAGTTAAATTAACTACCATTTTTTCTGTAATTTTTGTGAACATTTGTTCTGTAGGTGTTTGACAACTTGCTGTTGGATTTTGATGAATATCAATTTCAGTGATATCTGCTCTTACTAGCTCACAGAAAGGTTTTTCATTAAAGAATTCTGTGAAGGAGAAATTCTGATCACAAGGATTACGTCCAACCACAGGATCTGCACAAATATCGCAGCTTCTAAGAGTATCTGTGAAGAATTCTAGCTCACTTGAAGTAGTGTTTTCAGCGAAAATAGGTTGTCTAAGGAAAGTAACTCTAACAGTACAATTAAAAGGAACTTCAACTGTGCAGTGTCTTATATCTCCACATACATTTACAGCTGTACCACTCGGACAAGTTTGAGTTGCATACTCAATATTTTTTCTAACAAAACCTGCTACAAATAATATACCAGTACCAGGTCTATTGTCTTGAGAAAATGGAATAAGACGGCATTGGTTTAAAAACACATTCTTTTTAATACGTTTAATTTCCATAGCTCTTTGGTCTAATGTTATAGTAGCTTCAGTAGGAATTGTTATATTTGTCTCTGCTAATACAACAGGAATCTTAACAAATACAGGACCTGCTCCAATAACACTAGGAGTTATAGAAAGTTGCTCACACATTGATTCAGGTGTAGAAGCAACGGCAGCACAAGCTTGTTGAGGTTGTTCATTGCAACAAGCTGAACTATCAGAATTGTTATTTGTAAATATTTCGTTGTTTTGATTTAATTCATTGTTATTACTCATAAATAATGTGGTCCTCCTTTTTATCTTATAAAAATATTGTAAATCTTAGTTGTCTCAGTTTCTAATATATACTATTCAGAATTATGACTTTACGTTACAAGAAAAATATAACCTTCTAATAAGTATTTTTATTATATTCATATAAACAGGCTTCTAAATAAGTTAACTTGAGAAGATTAAGAAAAAGTAACTTCTTATACGGTAACTATTAAGGACTAGCAACATATGTTATAAGCAAAGATTACAGAGATGAAACAAACAAAAAACTTTTAGATAACAAGGGAGATATGGGATAAATGAATAATCTAATTAGGTTAAGAGTAAATTACAAAAATCCATCAGCATACTATGAAATTGCTTGTTTTTTAAAGGATTATATTAATAAAAATTTTGTTGTAATTTGTATAGGAACTGATAGCAATATAGTTGACTCTTTGGGACCGTTAGTTGGAACTATCCTTAAAGATAAAAATTTCCCTTTACCTGTATATGGGACACTAGATGATCCTATAAATGCTTTAAATATAGATAAAAAGTTAAATGAAATCAAATCAAAATATTTGGAATCAAATATTTTGGCAGTTGATGCATGTTTAGGTAGCGAAAAAACCATAGGTGAAATTGAAGCTAGAAACTATTCTATTTGCCCAGGCGAAGGAGTAGGTAAATCTCTTCCCTGTGTTGGTGGTTGTGCAATAATGGGAATCACAGGCTTAAATGATATCAATGATTTTATTTTATTGAATAAAGTAAGACTTGGCTTTGTAATGAATATGGCAAAAATAATTACAGATTCAATAATGCAAGCTTATTACTTTGTAATATAGATTATGTAAAGTATCAGCAGTAATAATTAAAGGAGCAGATTTTCTGCTCCTTTAATAAATAACATGATTTACCACAGCTTATATTAATTCCATTTCTTCTGTTTCTAGTTTAAATCCATTTATCTCTACATCTTCAGTGATCTCAATCATCAAGTATTTTTTCCCGTTTTTGTCTCTAACCTGTCTGATTCCACTTAATTCATTTGGATTTATAATTATACTTGTAGCTTCATTTTCAATTTTAACTGATTTGCTGCTAAAGTCAGGAACTATATTTTTTACTTTAAAATCGTAGTCTCCTCCGCAAACCTGTTCGAAGGCACTCTTTACAACCTCTGTATTTTCTATACCACTGTTTTCTAAAACCTTCTGGATCTCCTTCATATCAACAGTTGGCTCTTCCTCCATATCTTCACTATCTTCAATTTTTTCATGGATTTGCTCATATATCTCCTGCATAGTTTCAGGTTTTATCTTATCTCCAACAACAGTATTTAGTATAATATTAAAACTTTCTTTTTCTTCTATTGCGGTAGGCTTAACACCGCTTTCTAAAACCTCTTCAACAAAAGTAGTGTTCATTTGTTTAGATTTTGAAGAATAATAAATTACTTTATTTACATCTACATACTCACTACTAAAGCTTGGAAACATAAATCCATCCAATGGTGAGCTTAAGTTTACAGTAATATCCAATGCGGATGTAGGCTTAAACTTCATTTCAGAGTAATCAAATTTTAAAACCTTCTTAGGCACATCTACCTTATTTATGCTGCATAATATAAATTCAATAGCTTGTACATAATCATCAATTGCCTCATCTGCTTCTTCATTTCTTTTTTTATTGCCTTTATAGTATTCTGCCTTAACAAAATTTATAACAATATCTGTATCATATGTATAATGTTTGGATATTTTATCTACTATTTTGTCAGCACATTCTGTAATACTATTTCCTGAAGTTAAAGCATTATAAAGAATAATTTGTGTACTTTCCTCTGGTGAAGCCTCCTCAGTAATGTTTTCATCAGCAGTTTTCATTATAAAGTCTAACTCGAAAACTTTTGTGTCTATAGTTCCAGTTAGTACTTTTTTAAAATTGTCTAGATAAAGCTCCTTTTTCTCTATGTCCATCATTTCAAAATAATTAAGTTCTCTTGTTATAATTTCTCCATTATCCTTTTTTAAATATACACTATATATCTCTTTAATAGGCATCATATAACTGCTTAGTTTAAATTCTTTTCTTAAATCAGCTAAATCTTTTTTATTCATATCAAATACCTCTCTTTATATATCAATGTAGACTTTCATTAAATTATTATATATCAAAAGAGAGTCACTAATCTACGGGACTCTCTAAATTTAATAGGTTATTTTATTTTTTTATAAAGTACTCTATGTTCATCATCATCCTTAGCGACTACTATTGAATTGTACTTTCCTTGTTCAACTTCATCTTTAAATCTTCGGCCATCTATAGTATGCTTCTCCACTGGAAACTCATCACTGACAACGTCTTTATACACAAAAGGCTGCCTTTCTGGCACTTTCTCAAGTTTTGATGGATCTATATGACTTCTTTCTGACATACAAATGCCTCCTTAATTCTATTTCTGTTTTAATATTATGTGTACATTAAATAATTATTATTTAAATAAATATAAGTCATTATTGTAAGTTAAAAGAAATAAAATAGAGAATAAGAAATACTTCTATTCATGAGATTATACAATTTTAAAAATTAATGTTTTGGGGGAGCAATTTATGAAGCCTAAATTTTATAACGCTTTAATCCTACTGATTTTTGGAGGAGCGGCTTATAGACTTTTTCAATCAGCATACTCAACTAGTCTGCCATTATGGACAAGAATCATGTATGGTTTCTTCGGCATTTCGCTGATAGGTGCAATACTTATTTGTATAATCTCGATATTTGAAAAGGAAATAGTATGTCCCATATGCGGAAGCACTAATTGGAAAGAAATACCTACGTGGTATCCTTGGCACTATTGTGCAAACTGTAGAAGAGCAGAATTTATTGCAAAAGGAACTGTTGATGATCAATTAAAATCGTTAGTAACCTATGATGATCCTAAAGACTATACTATATATAATTAATAGATAGGGTTTCCAAGTAAAAACTCAGCTTAGAAACCCTATCTATTAAAAAATCAAAGGTAACTTCCTCCTAAAGCTATAATTATAATAAGTAGTCCAATAAGAGCACCTATAATTATAGGATTTTTAATAGCTTTTTTTATGTTTGGCTGTCTCATACCTGCATTAAAGGGTATAGTTTTAGATTTATAAAACACTCTAGATGTATTTTTCCGATGCATCCTTTTATGTTTTACCCTATTCATATGATTTCTGCCGCTTTGAAGAGCTCCACATTCTGGGCAGAATCTGCATTCATCATTAACTTTTTCCCCGCAGTTTGCGCATAAATGCATATACAATACCCCCTTAAAATTGATTTGTTTTAAATAAACTTATAATTTTCAAGTTATTTTTTCATCCATGCTATAAGTTCTATATCCACTAAGGGCAAGTAAAACCTGCGCTGGAAGATAATATATCCAGACTAAGAACCTTGAAATACCTTTTAAGTTGACTCCAAATATAAAAACATTATTAATTAGCGCAGATATAGCAACATTAATATCACAAAGGAAGAACAAGGTCATACCTATACAAATTAGATAGCAACTTAAGGATGTGTAAGAGCCTCTATTAAAAACTTTCCATGCACTATATACACTGGAAATAAGTAAAATTGCATAAATACAGCCTATAACTAAAAGCTCTCTACTTATATTATTTATATGTATTATATTTATGTCTAATATCATTACAAATACTAAAATAACAAATATTAATATACTAAAATTTTTCATATTTTTCTTTAAAATACCTGAATGGCGGATTATATAAGTGATTTGTACAAAACAAAATAGAAGAACTCCTACAGTAAAATAATCCAGTATTAACAAACATAAATCTGCTGCCGCAGTAAAACATAGTGCTAATTGTAGAAGTCTAGTATCCTTCTTATTATAGCCATTATCTCCAATTAGTAAACTTAATGTTAAACTTAACAATATGCCAATATACTTTAGTACTGTCGAACAACTATTACTGTACCCATTGGTAAAATCTATATATATAAAGGATATATAGATAATTAATTCTATCAATGCTATAGTTATTACAAGAGATTTTTTTAAATTTCCTTTCATTCTTACCACTTCCATGAACAGTATTTTACATATATTATATTCTGGAACTTATAAAACTTAACCTTTTTTATTATTAAGTTATAAACATATATACTTTTCCATAAAATAAAACAGCAAGTATCAAGATTATTATCTCAAACATCTGCTGCTTTATTTTTAGAACTAGTTATATGAAAATATACCTTAATTTTATTCCAATTTTCCATTAATATGACATATGTCATATTACAATTATTGAAAAAATGATAATATATTTTTACTAAATTATAAATAATGGAGGGCTTAAAATGTACAAAAAAGTTGTAGAATCAGCAAAATACATTAGTGAAAGAGTAAGCAGCAAGCCTAAAATTGCAGTAATACTAGGTTCTGGACTTGGTGACTTAGTTAATGCAGTAGAAGATAAACAATATATAGATTATAAAGACATTCCTAACTTCCCTAAGGTTACAGTTGAAGGTCATGAAGGAAGATTGGTCTTTGGGAATATAAATGGTGTAGAAGTATTATTAATGCAGGGAAGATTCCACTATTATGAAGGATATACAATGAAAGAAGTTACTTATCCTGTATATGTTATGCAGCAATTAGGAATTAAAAATCTAGTTGTAACAAATGCGTGTGGAGGAATAAATATAAGCTTTAAACCAGGAGATTTAATGCTTATTACAGATTTTATAAATCTTTTTGGAACAAATCCATTAATAGGAGTAAATGACGAAAGATTTGGAAAGAGATTCCCAGATATGTCAGAGCCATATAAAATAGAATTGATAAATAAAGCAAAGAAAATAGCTAATGAACTTGGCATTGAATGTCAACAAGGTGTTTATGCTGGGTTTATGGGACCTTATTATGAAACTGCAGCAGAAATTAGATCAATCGGAGGACAAGGAGCAGATGCAGTAGGTATGTCCACTGTCCCAGAAACTATAGTAGGAAATTATTTAGGAATGGATGTACTAGGTATTGCTTGTATAACAAATATGGCTACGGGAATACAAAAGGAAAAGCACTCTCATGAAAGAGTAGTTGCAACTGCTAAAAAGGCTTCAACAGATTTATGCAGATGGGTAGCTGAAATAATTAAGAATATTGGGTAAAAGAGATTTATGACAAATTTTCAATTTGGCTATCTATGTTTAAAAATAATTTTTAATAAAAAACCATTTATCATACTTTTTTCAAAAACAAAACAAGAGCATTTCTGCTCTTGTTAATAATTGCATTTATTTGTTTGACATTCTTTTAAGTCGGAACAACATTTTCCACTATCTTTATAATTTTTAAGATTTTTTACATCTTTAATGCATTTCTCTATGGATCAAGAATCTTTCGCAAGCAGCACTTCTAACAGCTAGCAACCTTAATCCCTTCTATATCAGGTTCTAATAAAATTAATCTCCAGTTATCCTCAAGCTTTCCTAAAAAATTTTTAACCTCTTTTTCAAATTTTTCTGTATCCTTATCAACTACTGCCATAAGAGTTGATCCTGAACCACTTACAAATTCTCCAACAGCACCTGTTTCTCTTGCCTTTTCCAGTATTTCTTCAGCATTCTTTATTAGTTTTTTTCTATATGGTTCATGAATTTTATCATTGAAACATGTTCTAAGCTTATCAAATTCTCCATTATAGAGAGCACTTATTAACATAGCAGATCTTGATATATTAAAAATGCAATCTTCTTTTACATATGCCTGAGGTAGTATTTGTCTTGATAGCGCTGTGCTTACCTGAAAATCCGGTATCATTGCAGCAAATTTTAGTTCATTTGGAACCCTTATCTTTGAATAATTTACTTTTTCACCATCCTTAATAGAAACTACCATTCCCCCTACTGCTGCAGGCACTACATTATCAGGATGACCTTCTATTTCTGTTGCTATTTCTATTATTTCATCAAGTGATAATCTATTTTCCATTAATGAACTAGCTGCTGCTACTCCGCCTACTATGCATGCCGCGCTGCTTCCAAGACCTCTGCAAATTGGAATATCACATTTTGAAACATTTATGATAAATCCATCATATTTATAGTTAAATATACCAAGAGTATTTATTAAACTTTTATATATTAAATTATCTTTATAATTCTCTTCACTTTTTATACCATTATTTAATATTATAGTTTCACCTTTTCTCTCTTCAATTTCAATTTCATTATAAAGCTTAAGTGCCATACCAAAAGAATCAAAGCCTGGCCCCATATTTGCTGTTGTAGCTGGTATTCTTACTTTTATCATCATTACCCCACCTTTTTATTTTATCAATCTTAAATTTAGAAATACCATATAGGTCTACTGTGTTATTTCTTTTTCAATAATGCCGAAATCACATGGTAGAGTTTTTATGTCTCCGCCAATATTTACAGCAATATCGGGATCTTTAAGTCCGTTACCAGTCAATATACAAACAACTTTTTTATCATGCTGTAGCCTTCCCTCTTTATATAATTTATATAAACCTGCAATTGAGATGCATGATGCTGGTTCTGCAAATATTCCCTCTGACTCCGCAAGTATTTTATAAGTCTCTAATATTTTCTCGTCACTTATCTTATCTATAATTCCTTTTGATTCTACTAGAGCAGACACAGCTTTGCTCCAGCTTGCAGGATTACCAATTCTTATAGCAGTTGCAATTGTTTCTGGATTCTCAATAATTCTATTATTCACTATAGGGGCTGCTCCCTCCGCTTGAAAACCTAGAAGCTTAGGCATCTCACTAATCTTTCCTCGATTCTTATATTCATTAAAGCCTTTCCAGTAAGCAGTTATGTTTCCCGCATTACCCACAGGTATACATAAATAATCTGGGTTAGCATCAAGCTGATCGCAAATTTCAAAAGCTGCTGTTTTCTGACCTTCTATTCTAAAAGGATTTATTGAGTTTACCAAAGTAATAGGATATTTGTTTGATATTTCCTTTACCATATTTAATGCATCATCAAAGTTACCATCTATAGCTATGACTTTTGCACCATAAGCTATCGCCTGAGCAAGCTTTCCCATTGCTATTTTTTTATTTGGTATTAGTACCACACACTTTATTCCTGCCTTTGCTGCATATGCAGCGGCCGCTGCTGAAGTGTTGCCTGTTGAGGCACATATTATTGCTTTCGAGCCTTCTTCCACGGCTTTTGTAACTGCCATAGTCATTCCTCTATCTTTAAAAGATCCTGTTGGATTCAACCCTTCGTACTTTAAATATATCTCGAGACCAGGCATAAGTTTTTCTATATTCTCTGCTCTTATTAAAGGTGTATTACCTTCGAAAAGCGTAACTATCTTCGTATCATCACTAATTGGCAAGTACTCATTATATTTATTTATTAACCCCATCCATCTCATCATTCTAGTCCTCCAATATTAAGATTTTTTTAATTTCTTTAGTATTAATTCTTTCTTTTATATCATCTATAAATCTATCTAATACGGCTTCATTTTGTGATTTAACAAAGGCTGCCACCTCTCCATCTAAATTGTAAAGTTCTTTGCTAATAATACTACAGCTTGAAAAATATTCAGATAGAGCTTCCATTGCCTTTATTCTTTCCTCTGTTTTTATTCTAAGAAGCCACTTACTTTCTCTCTTCCAAAGAATATTAACATCTGCTTTATCATAATTAAAAATCATTGTGCTTTCCTTTTTACTTTGAATAATATCTGCTATGTCTGAGAATACTGCACTGGCTGTAGGAAACATTCCAGCTCCTTTACCTGTAAACACGACATCTCCTACTGCATCTCCATCTACCAAAATAGCATTGTATTCATTTTCAGTTCTTCCTAAAGTAGAATTTTTTCTTACCATAACTGGCGACACTGTAGCATATAGCTCCTCATTCTGCAACTCACTCATAGCTACAAGCTTTATTTCACAACCTTCTCTTTGAGCATACTTAAAATCTTCAGTATCTATATTTGTTATTCCACTTATTTTTATATTTCTCCAATTCACTCTCTTTTCAAAGGCTATAGTAGATAATATTGAAAGCTTTCTCGCAGCGTCATACCCCATTACATCGCTTTCAGGATTTGCTTCTGCAAATCCAAGTTTTTGAGCAAGCTTTAAGGCATCATTATAATTCATATTTTCTTTGCTCATTTTAGAAAGGATAAAGTTTGTAGTTCCATTTAAAATCGCTTTAATGCTTTTTATTCTATTTCCAACAAGACACTCACTTAATGACTTCAGTATAGGTATTCCTCCTCCTACACTAGCTTCAAAACGCAACTCAACTCCATTTTTATTGGCTATATCTAAAAGTTCTGCCCCATACTCCGCAATTAAATCTTTATTAGCTGTAACAACATGTTTTTTTAATAGTAATGCCCTTTTGACATATTCGTAAGATGGGTTAACTCCTCCCATCGCTTCAATTACTATATCAACATTTTCATTAAAAATTTCGTCTATATCATTAGTTAAAATATTATAATCCTTGTTTTTTTCTTTGTGTTTATTTATATCTCTTACAAGAATTTTTGATAAAACTAATTCCTCATTTAGGTTTTTTTTGAATCTATCTCTATTTTTATATATAAGTTCTGCTACACCACTACCTACAGTGCCATAGCCAAGCATAGCTATGCAAGCCATATTTATCCCTCCTACCTTTTAATATTTTCATAGAACTGTTAATAGTGTAACTGGTTATGGTTTTCATAATTTTTCCTCCTTCAAATTACTTTTTTGTGTATTTTTGTATTTTTATATAAATAAAAAACTCATCCCACAAAAATGGGACGAGTTATATTCGCGGTTCCACCCAAATTATAGTGTGCAATTATCAGCTCTATTAGTTGCTATCCTCTCTAACATAATAAAAGCAACAGAATAAGCGTTCATTTACAGATACTATCACTTTGTGCTTTTAACGCTAGCAAGCGAAAATACTTACTATTAGGCATCTGAAAGAAAATAACTTATTTTTTTGAAGATGCCTCACTTCAATACTTAACTCGAAGGTGGTTTTCAGCAGCTCTTGAACGGGAAACCTTTCAGCCGATGAGTTTCCTTCTCTTTGAACAGATTGCTACCTACTCTTCCTTTTCATTGTCTTTATTCGTATTAATTCTATATGGTAACTAACTTATGCAAATAATATACTATAATAAAATAAAAAAACTCCCCCAAAAACATGGGGCGAGTATTAATCACGGTTCCACCCAAATTAACATTCAATATAATCATAAAATAATAGATTATATGAACTGTTATCTTTGTACCTTTAACGCTGGCAAACGGATATACCTACTGTAATTTCAGCACTCAACTTCAAGGTGGTTTTCAATAGATCTTGAACGAGAAACCTTTCAGCCAATGAGTTCCTCTCTCTTAGAACAGTTTTCTACTTACTCTTCCTTATCATTGTATTTATGTTATCATTTTGTATAGTTCCTTCGTTGTTAATCATTATATTATTTATAATAATACATGTCAATATAAAATATTCAAAAAATCCAAAAATTATATAAAATATTTTTTTGGAATATTTTTTTGTATTTTCATAAATATTATAGATAAAATAATAAATATTAATATTATTTATTATGATTCATTATTAATTTCAACTTAAACTATTAATCCTTTCATTATATTTTACTTATATAGTGTTTAATCTCTAATAAAAATACATTTTAATTGCATAAAATTACACATCTAATAAAGGTTTTTAACTTGCCGAATTTTGCAAATAAATTCCGAGGCATAAATCAATTTGTGGTTTTGAAATTCTATATACTTTAAAGCTTTCCTAAAAGCTTATATGTTATATAATCAAAAACTTTTTGTTTTTTTACAACTAAATTTGCAGCTTTTTTATCATTAATATTTACTTTAATCAGAATATATTGTGCAAGTAACGACTCAAAAGGAAGCCAATTAATATGAGTAGTTGGTATTATATATCTGGTTGAGCCCTTCATTTCTTTAAAGAGTTGAATCCTGCTTTTAAAAGGTAAGGTTTCATCGAATAGTGCATCTATAAAAGTTACTCTTTTCTTTTCAAGAAGATGAGCATACGATATAGGATCTATCCTAAAAAAGGGATGTAAATCCTTACATCTTAGTATTTCTAGTAAACTCATATTTTTTACACTATCAAATTGATTATTATATATTTCATATAATTTTTCTTTGTTATTTATATAATATTCTTCGCCATATCCCTTTTCAAAAAGTCTTCGTGCAAAGGCTGTAACATGAGATTCATGCATTATTTTAGGTATATTTCCTCCTGTAGTCATGAAAATAGTTTGATTAATTCTTTTATCCATTGACGCTACAATAGAAGAAATCATCCCTCCAAGACAATAACCAACTACGCAATTATTCTCATTCCAAAGTTTTTCCTGCTGAAGCAAATCTATAGTTGAACGTACATCGACTACCGCATGCTCCCAGAATTGATACATAACCTTAATATCAGGCCATATATAGCTTCGTCCACTAACGGATTTATCCTCCACTCGGGTGTAGTTTCCTGGAAGAATTATTATTGTAGAGTTAACTCCTACAGAAGCTAAATGTGTACCAAGCCACAGCATAAATTTAATATTTCTGCTGCCTAAACCGTGCAATATAAGCACGGAAGCTTGTGTTTTCCCTCTAGGCTCAAAGTTATATAATTCTACGTTTTCCGTTCCCGGCGCAGGGTTTCTATATAGGCTTTTATACCTAATATAGCTGCACCTATAGAAGCTTCCCTTCAATATATAACCTTTGACAAAATCTATTTTCTTTTTTATATAAGAAAAATCAATTATCATATATTCCACCATCTCTTACTTAATAATTAAGTATGAAATATATATTATGCTTGCACTACTATTTATGTGCAATTTAAGGTATAATTTAAAATAAAAATTATAATGATTCAAACTCGAAAGTTATCTTTCGTCCTTTGAATCCATTATGAAAAATGAGGTGAAAATATTGGAGAGATGCTCTTGGTGTGGAGATGACCCTTTATATACTAAATATCATGATGAAGAATGGGGTGTTCCTGTTCATGATGAAAGAAAACATTTTGAATTCCTTGTATTAGAATCTGCTCAAGCTGGTCTTAGTTGGATTACTATACTTAGAAAGAGAGAAAACTATCGTATTGCTTATGACAACTTTGATCCTGATAAAGTAGCAAATTACTCTGAGGAAAAGATAAATGAACTTCTTCAAAATAGTGGCATAGTAAGGAATAGAAGAAAAATTGAAGCTTCAATAAATAATGCAAAAATGTTCTTAGATATCCAAAAAGAATTTGGAAGCTTTGATAACTACATATGGAAATTTGTTAATTATAGACCTGTAATAAATTCATGGGAAAGTATATCTGATGTACCTGCGACCTCTACTCTTTCAGATGAAGTAAGTAAAGATCTAAAAAAACGAGGTTTTAAATTTTTAGGCTCTACTATAATTTATTCTCATTTACAAGCAACAGGTATTATAAATGACCATATTGTGAACTGTTTTAGATATAATGATCTTAAATAATTTCAAAAATATTTGAAACAAATCAATAACACTTTTCTTCTTTATTACATAGTATGTAGTGTATCGTGTAAAAGGAGAGTTTAAACAATATGTATTGTGACTATTTTGATTGCCCAATGATGCATTTATTCCGTCAACAATTCCCTAGTGGGCCACCTTTCGGAGGACCTGGTGGTGGACCTGGTGGACCTGGTGGACCACCTTTCGGAGGACCTGGTGGCCCAGGTGCAGGCTCAAGACCTCCTAGCTCACCACCACCATCCTTTGCTCCACAAAAGTCTCAAGTCCAAACCTTTGCTGTTAGCCCTGGTTCAATTAGACCATGTCTCTTCAGATTTACGTTTATATGGCCTAGAAGAGGAAGAGGTTTTTGGGCATGGCTTATCCGTGTCGATAGAAGATCCGTTTCTGGCTGGAGATGGGATGGACGTAGATGGGTTTTCTTCGGAATGGATTTAAGACAAATAGAAAGCTTTCAATGTTTCTAGCTTTTAGATGAGGCCATTCCTGTTCACCTCCAGTAGGAGATGTAATCGGATTATTAAATTCTCCTCCTCCAATAAGTCCTCCACCAAACTTTTTTCCAACTAAAGCTCAATCATTAAATAAAATGGAACTGCCAGCAAAGGATATTATAAATAAATATGCTTATGTTTGGCTCAAATATAGAGCACAATTTTGGACTTGGATAACCTTCGCTGTTGGAGAACGAATTGGAGGCTGGCGATGGAATGGATTCGCTTGGGATAACTTCGAGATAGACATATCAAAAGTTGATTCTATTGTAATTTATAGGTAAATAAGACCGAAAGTTAACTTTCGACCAAGTAACACTATAGCAGCTATTGACAACTTCAATAGCTGCTTTTTATATGTACCTTAATACCTACATATGAATATTATGAAATAAAACAAATCAAAAGTGAGGTGTTTATAGTGTTTATAGTGTCTGTACGACATTATGTTCTATTTTCCACTGATGGTTTTTTAAAAGTTCCTACTACATCAGATATATTATACAATTCAAAGAACGCAAAGGATATTTATATATTCGGATTCGTAGGTGGTCTCTTTAGAATTGATAACGATATAATTAATCCTTCTCTTAACTGGCAAAACCCTTTAAACTGGAATGAATATCTTGACATGAAAGGAACAGCTACAATCCCATCTCCAATTATATGTGGTGAAGTAGATGATGACATATTTATAACGCTTATAAATCTTGGTATGAAGTATAGAAGCGATCTTATGGAGCTTCATACACTTCATATCCATGGAGCAAATCTACCTGCTGAAATAGATGGTTTTCCTGAAACCTCTTTTGGCATTCCCACATGGACAAATTATAAAGATTCTCCTCCTGTTGCAACCTACTACTTTAAACCTGAACGTAGTGGAACCTATGTATATAGTAACCATGCAGCTGCTTATCAGCATGTCCAAATGGGTATGTATGGTGCTGTTGTTATATACCCATCACTTAAATATTTAGAGGATTCTGGAATACACCAAAGCAGATCTAATAAATGGTATTTTGAAAAGCAACTTATCAACAATGTTCCTTTAAATTCCACAAATTATAATTTTGCTTATGCTAACCCATATACCTATTTTGATAAGGAATACATTATTCTCTTATCTAATATAGATTCAAGTTGGCATAACAATATATTAAATAGTAAATTTTATAATCCAGTGGACTATAAGCCAGATTACTGGCTTGTTAATGGAAGAGCCTTTCCACATACTCTATATCCTCATCCTCAGACTGAAAAGGATAAAATACAGAATAATACTAACCCAATAAACTATGAGTCCTATGTTCATATAAAGTATGGACAGAAAGTCCTTCTTAGAATTATTAATATGGGATATCAAATGGTCCCTTGGCATGTACACGGATGGAACTTTTCAATAGTAGGAAAGGACGCGGAGTTAAACCAATTTTTGAAATTAAGTGCTATACTTAATCTTGAAAAGCATGGTAATCACGTTCAAGAAATGGGCTGTACTGCTTCTTTATCCTCTGGTGAAACCTACGACGTAATTATATCTGCTGACAATAAAACAGAAAACTATGAAAACTATATATCGAAAGGTCTATCTACAATTCCCTATTTACGCAGTCAGCTAAAAGATTTACTAGCTAAAAGTCAAAATTCAATTGCAACTATTCCACTAGAACCATTAAAACATCCAAATGCTGATTTTGTTAATTTCCTGCAACTATGTGATCAAACTAATGCAAACCATGACAAACGTAACCTTCCTCATTTTTATCCTATGCATAACAATAATAACTATACGGTGACTAACAACGGAATTTATCCTGGTGGACAGCTAACATTCATCCAGGTAGATCAGTAATAGTCCTCTATCAATGCTTCAAACAGGAAAATTCACTTATATCCGTGATATTCTGCTAGTGCTTTATTGCAATACATGTTTTTAACACTAGTAGGATACTCTTATATATAAGTGAATTTTTTATATTATGAATACCATATATATAAGCATTTACGCTGGTATTTATCAAGTGAACTTTTGCACAAAATATTTATCAATAACATAATATAGTTATTGAAATATTTTTAGGAGAAATTCGATGGCTACATTTCCAACTCTAAGATTATATTATGAAGGACCGTCGGTGAGAGTGCTTCAGATGAATTTGTACGGATTAAATTATAGATATAATGGTCTTCAAGTTACAGGTGTATTCGATTCATTAACTGATGAGGTAGTAAGAGACTTTCAGGTTGAACACAAGTTAACATCAGATGGTATTGTGGGGCCAATTACTTGGAGTGCTTTATTAGCAGCGGTTAAGAGGATACAAAATCAACTAAATTCCGTATATTTCATCGCTGGAACTCCAGATGGCATATTTGGCCCAAAAACTACAAATGCTGTAACTAGATTTCAAAGTGTCAATGGGCTTGCGATGAATGGTGTTGTAGATCCAAGAACAAGACAGCAACTCTTTAATCCTAATCCTTCAGATGATTATAGCCAACGTCCTAGCTCATTAGCCTTAAGCTCATTAAATTCATACGTAGCATCATTAGCGCAACAATTTCTCGATTTATGTAATGCTAATGGACTAAATGTTACTGTAGTAGAGGCCTTTAGAAGTTGGGATGAGCAGGATGCACTGTATGCTCAAGGGAGAACTACTGCAGGAGATATAGTAACTGATGCAGAAGGGGGAGACTCATATCATAACTGGGGATTAGCATTTGATTGTGCACCATTAGAAAATGGCGCAATTGCTTGGGATGATATAGATACCTTTAATAAAATGGGTGCTCTAGGACAGCAAGTAGGGTTAGAATGGGGAGGCAATTGGACCTCTTATGACATCACTCTCGTAGATCCGCCCCATTTTCAATATACTTTTGGATTAAGCACAGAGCAGCTTTTAGAAGGGGCAAGACCTTCATAATAAGTATAATTTAGCTACTTAAATTATAATAATAAAGGAGATCTCCATATAAATGTATTATCTATATGGAGGCTTCTTTTATTTATTAAAGAAAATTATAATTGTAAAGTACTGAAAATAATAGAATTAAGGGCACGTAAAGTTTTTAATTTGTCTTAAACGGGAGTGAAACTGCACCCAGCGACCTCCTTTATATCTCCAGCCAAAAACTGCTCTTTTACCTACATATATAATATAAGCCCAAAAAGATTCGCCATTCCTTAGCCATAAATATGTGTATTTATGAGCACAAGGGGACATTTTGCCAAATTCAACGGAGCCAACTGAAGCTGGCAACTTAGGTATATAGTTTGGCGGTGGTTTTTGGGGACGTTTGTGATGATGAGCTGGATATTCTTCTGCCTTCTGTCTATATCCCCAATATGGACATAGAGGCTGATACATAGAGTAAGGGCAGTAAAATTGCGTCGATGGGTAAGCTTTTCTTATGCAATGATCTCTATAACCATGCATTTATTTGCCTCCTAAGATTTATTAATTCTTTTATCATAATATTCAATTTAAAGCCATATTGTACCTATTTAAAATTCTGAGCATTAAATTATATGTTTATGTACGTGTTTTCTTTAATATATAATTTTCTTATTAAATAATATAGGGTTCAAAGCCATTAAGCTTTGAACCCTATATCATTAATAAACTTCACAATTTGCAACGGAATCTTCTACAAGCTTTTCTATATCTAAAACACTTTCAGACTTTCTTATCTCCTCTAATCTTGGCTTTGTTTTTGGATGTTTAGGCACAAAAATAGTGCAGCAATCTTCATAAGGCAATATAGAGGTTTCATAGGTGTCTATTTCTCTCGCCTTATCCATTATATCAACCTTATCCATAGCAATTAACGGTCTGAATACTGGTCTGTCAGCTACATCATTACTTACAACAAGCCCTTCCATCGTCTGGCTTGCTACCTGACCTATGCTCTCACCGGTAGTTACAGAATTTATTCCTTTTAGCTCCGCAAGTCTACAAGCTACTCTCATCATAAATCTTCTCATTATTATAGTAAGCTCATCTTCTCTACACTTTTCAATTATCTGCATTTGTATTTCTGTAAAAGGTGCTACATATAATTTAATATCTCCAGTATAACCCTTTAGTATATTTGCTAACTCCTTAACTTTTTCCTTTGCCCTATCACTGGTGTAAGGGTGACTGTGGAAATAAACACAATTTAACTGAACTCCACGTCTAGCCATCATATATCCTGCAACTGGTGAATCAATACCACCGGAGAGCATAAGCATTGTGCTTCCGTTGGTACCATAAGGCATTCCTCCTACGGCTTTTACTCTTTTAGAATATACATATGCTTTTTCTCTTATCTCTATATTTATAACACTTTTAGGATTATTTACATCAACCTTCAGCTCTTCACTATTCATTAGAATATAAGCTCCTATTTCCCTGCTTATATCCATAGAAGTTCCAGGAAAGCTTTTGTTAGCTCTGTTTGTTTGAACTTTAAATGTGTCCGCATTAATATCTACTGCCTCTTTTAATGCTTGTTTTTTTATTTCTTCCATATCAGCTTCTACTTCTGTTACAATACATACTTCCGAAACTCCAAATACTCTTTTTACTCTCTCTAACCCTTCCTCTATATCTTCAAATTCTAAAAACCATCTTCCTGTATCATTAACAAAGTCATATTTTAAATCCTTCAATACACTCTTAATATTATCAATTAACTTTCTTTCAAACTTACCTTTGTTTAATCCTTTTAAAAATATTTCTGGTGCATATTTTACTAATAAAAGTTTCTTCATTTGCTAACTCTCCTCAAAAATTTTAATGATTTATCTAAGTTTTCTACAGCATAGTCAACCTCTTCTTTTGTGTTATATTCTGAGAAACTAAACCTTATAGTTCCTTGAATTTCTTCAGGTTTTAGCATTATTGCATGTAATACATGACTTTCCTTATTACCTCTAGCTGAGCACGCAGAGCCAGTTGACACATATATTCCCCTTGCTTCCAGCGAATGAAGCAATACTTCACCTCTGACACCTCTAAAAGAAACACTTAATACATAAGGAGAATATTCTTCACCACTACTATTAATTTTTACATCTGATATACTTTGTAGCTTGCCTATAAAATAATTCTTAACTTCAGATACTTTTTCATAGTTTTCTTCCAAGTTTTTATATATTTTTTCTGCAGCCTTTGCAAAACCAACCATTGCTGCAAGGTTTTCCGTACCGGACCTAAGGCTTCTTTCTTGCCCACCACCAAATATTAAAGGTTTAGGCATAAGACCTTTTCTAACGTAAGCTATTCCAATTCCTCTTGGACCATGAATTTTATGTCCACTAGCAGATAATAAATCTATATTATATTTTTGTGCATTAATTTTATATTTTCCATAGCTTTGTACAGCATCTACATGAAACTTAATCTTGCTACTTTTTTCTTTTATAAGTTTACCTATTTTTTCGATATCCTGAACTGTGCCAATTTCATTATTTACATGCATAATGCTTATCATTTGAGTATCTTTGTTTATACTTTTATCTAGTTCATCTAAATCTATTCTACCATTGTTGTCTACATTCAGATATGTAACCCTAATACCTTCACTTTCCAACTGCCTGCAAGTGCCTATTATACTAGGATGCTCTATTTTAGTTGTTATTACATGAGCGCCTTCTTTTATAAATCCTCTTATTAAAAAATTATTGCTTTCACTGCCACCTGATGTAAATACAATCTCTTCTCTACTACATCCCAAAGTATCTGCGACTATCTTCCTACTTTCATTCATTTTTCCTTCTGCTTTTAGTCCTAATGTATGGGCTGAAGATGGATTTCCATAATAGTTTTTCATTGTATCTATCATAACTTCCATTACTTCATCGTATGGCTTGGTTGTTGCACTATTATCAAAGTAAACTTCCACATTTATCACTCCCTCAAAATATTAATACTATTATTTGTTTACTGCTTCAAATCTATAACACAGGCTTCTTAAATGTCTTTGAGCATTTGTAGATTTATTATTCTCATAACACAAATTAAATTCAAATTATATGTAAATATTATATATCAAAATATGTAATATGCAAAAAAACTATATGTGCCAAATAACTAATGTTGTGGAAGAAATTAAAGAGTACATTTTATATAATGTCCATATTAAAACGACTAAAAAGGTAAATACTAAAATAAGCCTATATAACCAAGCGATTATTAACACAATTTAGCATAAGGAGGGTCTATCTTGAATGGAAAACTAAATTATAAAAAGAGCTTCATTATATATGTAATCGTAATTCTCACAATTAATATTGCATTTTTTTCCTTGCAAAGAAAGTATATAGCCTCTGCTACTTCTAGCAAGCGTGATAGCACTTCTGTAGCAGAAAGTCCTTACCCAAAAGATGAGAAAAGCAATATTTCAAATAGCACTAGAAGTTTATCAAAATTCATATTAGCTTTCGGGTATGATGAAAATGAATTAAAGGCAACTGTAGAAGATATTTATAATAAGCGTTCATCCGCCTTCATTACCGGTGACTTATTATCTTTAAAACAATACTTTGACACATCTCAAAAATATGGTGTATGGGCATTAGAACATGAGGTTAAACGTGTTAAATATTTGCATGATTGGTCTAGCCAACGGGGAATGAAATTTGCAAATGTTCAATCTACAGTAAGAATAAAAAAAGTCTATCCTGGAACCAAATTAGTTAAGATAGCTTTAGAAGAAAGCTATAAGTTCGATTACACTTATCCTAAAGATGAAACTCCTGTTATGAATTCTTTTGGAGTTGGAATAAGACACACTTTAAGTCTAATAAAAAAAGATGATAAATGGTTAATATATAATGATTGGTATACAGACTGCTTTGAAGACGCACTTCAAGCTTATACAGGAGATATAAAGAGTAATATAGAGTCCCCTACACCGCCAAATTCACCTACTATGAATATAAAACATATACTACCTTCTCAAAGCTCAAGTCAAACATATAAAAAACTTTATTATGATAGAGATAAGGCTGCTGCATATGCTGACAAATATTGTGGTGCTGCTTGGGGAAGTAGTAACAATTTTAAATATAATAAAAAATACATGGACTTTAATGGCATTGGTGGAGACTGCACAAATTTTGCCTCTCAAGTTCTTGGGGATAAAGAAGCTGGCGGTATTCCTATGGATTATACCTGGCGTTGCGAATATTCAAGATGGGGAAATAGTCAAGGAACTTCTGCTTGGGTAAATGCAGACGGATTAAAAAACTACTTAGTATACAGTGGTAAAGGCAGTGTTATTAAAAGAGGTACCTTTAAGGAATTAACAGCTCCTTTACCAGATTTACCAACAGGAACAGTTGGGAAGTTACAGTTAGCAGATCTTGTAAGCTACGAGAAGAAAGGAAATATTGATCACTTTGGAGTAGTCACAGGCTGGGATTCTCATGGATATCCTTTAATTAATTCTCATACTACTGATAGATACCATGTACCATGGGATTTAGGCTGGGGAGATAACCAAATAAGATTTTTCTTAATACACATAAATGGATGATGAACTATAGATATCCAAACTGAGTATTTGATTTATTAGCGGTATTCATAGGAGTACATCTTCTGTACTGTTAATAATTTTAGTTATCTCTATTGCTTGCTGCTAAGAACCTCAACAATCTTAAATAAACTTGCTGTGCTCAAACAGTATTTAAGATTGTTGAGGTTCTAAATCAGCTTCGCCAAGAGCTAACATAAAATCATTAAAATGTCCTGCTAGATGTATCCCTATGAATACCTTGATTAAATCAATTACCAAAACTGGATATCTATATATGGAGGTGAATGTATTATGCTTAAAAAAAGCAAGTTTATGGTGTTTGTTTCAGTATTTTTACTTTCTATTATTGTCTTTAATATCTATACAGTAAACAGCAGTATAGTTACTGCTGAGAATACAAAGGTTATATATTTAACCTTTGATGACGGGCCCAGTACAGTAGTTAGTAATAAAATTTTAGATATTTTAAAAGAAGAAAAAGTAAAAGCCACTTTCTTCGTGGTAGGTTATAAAATTAATGGAAGAGAGCAAACACTGAAAAGAATGCATGAAGAAGGTCACAGTATAGGACTTCATACTTATACTCATAAATATAGGCAAATATATGCAAATGATAAGGCTTTTATAGATGAAATGGATAAAACAGCTTCTGAAGTTGAAAAAGTTGTTGGTTTTTCACCGGTAGTAATAAGATTTCCATCTGGTAGTAAAAAACACCTAAGCAAAGATCTTTAGAAAAGTTGCACTCGAAAAATTATAAAATATATGATTGGAACCTAAGTTTATCAGATGGAATAGATTATAATACCCCGCCAGATAAGCTATTTAGGGAAGCTACTCAAAAATGTATTAATCCAGATAGAATATTTTTATTAGCTCACTGTGATCAACCAAACAAAACAACCTGCGAAGCTCTTCCTAAAATAATAAAATACTACAAAAGTATGGGATATGAATTTAAGACTATTACAGCAGATACTCCAGAATATCACTTTAGAGTGTCAAGGTAAAATTTACAAGAGTAAATAAGCGCAAATAGTAAAAAAATATTAGGGTAAGATTTTAATATTTATTTGTGCTGAGGTGTTAAAATGAAAAAACATAAAATTATATTATCAATATTAATACTAGCAATATTTTTGACTTATTTCCCACTAATAACTGCAAAAGCCTATACAACAAAAATAAATACAGCCACAAATAATAAATATGCCATATTGGTAGATTTAACAGAACTCAGGTTATATTTAATAGACAATAGTACTCATGCAATAGTAAAAGAGTATCCCGTGGCAGGAGGTAAAGAATCTACCCCTTCTCCAATAGGTACATGGACTATAATAAATAAAGAATCAGGCTGGGGAAAAGGGTTTGGAACAAGATGGATGCAACTTGGCGTTCCTTGGGGAAGATATGGAATACATGGTACTAACAAGCCTTTAACCATTGGAGGAGCTGAATCTCTTGGGTGTATTAGAATGTTTAATGAAGATGTAGAAAACCTTTATAAATATGTTGATTGTGGAACAACTGTAGTGATTTATGGAGGCCCTTATGGATTGTATTGGAACAAATTTAGAACTTTATTGCCAGGTGATACAGGTGGAGATGTGTATGAAGTTCAAAGAAGGTTAAAACATAGAGGCTATTATACCGGAGCATTAGATGGTATTTACGGTGAAGGTATGAAAAGTTGTATAATTAAATTTAGGAAAGATAACAAGCTTTCGATTACACATGACATAGACAAAGAATTTTACAATGCTATTGGCATGAAACCCTTTGAATAAGGATAACTTTCCTTATTCAAAGGGTTTCACTAATTATTTTAATTGTTCTCATCATAGATTGTGACAACATCATTTAGTTTTCTAAAAGCATTAATAATCTTTTCTGTCTCCTCCAAACCTAACTTATTAAAAAGTTCTGATAAGTGTTGAGTTTTAATATTATTAATCCACTCTTGATGCTTTAATGCTTTTTCCGATAATGATATTTTAACTATTCTACGATTCTCTTCAGGAGTCTCTTTCACTATATATTCGCTCTTTTCCAACCTATCAATAATTCCAGAAACAGTACTTTTAGATAAACTGAGTTTTTTACTCAATTCATTTAAAGTAATCCCTGGATTATGATATAACTCATGCATAAGTAATACCTGTGGAACTGTAAAGCCGTAATTACAAGCTTCTTTTATAATATGTGATCTAAAACTTTTATGCAAAGATCTAAAGATATTAACAAATTCTTCCGCATAATTAGTTAGTTGCTGGTTCACCTGACACATCTCCTTTAACTAATACTTTGTCATTACCTACAACTTTCCCAAATTTCTTTCTTTTAATCAACATTCCTAGAGGAATTACCACTATAGCCGCAAAAACTGTAACTAACAATGTATCATTCATTGCATATAAAAAGGCCATTTTCTGTATCTGTCCATAAGCAACTGTTTGAGCTACTCCCTGAGCACTCCCCTGTGGCATTCCAATTCCCATAAAATATCCCTGAAGTCCTTTTAGATAATCTGTATTAAAAGGATTGAAGCTTGTAAATCTCTCTACTAATCCATAGTAATTAGAAGTTTGCCTATTTTTTAAAATGGTTGTAAGTATAGTTACACTCAAAGAACCTGCAACCTGTCTAATGGTATTGGATAACGCAGATGCACGACCAACTAACTGCTTTGGAACTTGATTCATTCCCTCTGTCGATGATGGCATCATAGCAAGTCCAATTCCAAAACCTCTAGCCATTAAAAGCCACTTAATAATGTTTGGATCAGTGGTTAATGTAATTTTAGATAACTCATAAGAGACATATGCTAATATACCTACTCCACTTATAACTAGAGGTCTAGCCCCAATTTTATCAAACAGCTTTCCACTAATAGGCATCATTATCCCTGTTACTATGGCACTAGGAAACATAAGCATACCTGTTTGCATTGCAGAATATCCTCTTATATTTTGTAAATATAGAGGTATCAGCATAATTCCACCATATAACGCCATATTTAATACTGCTGATATAATGATACTTAAGGAGAAAGGAAATATTTTAAGTACTCTTAAATCTAATAAAGGTTCATCAATTGTAAGCTCATTTATAACAAATAGTACCAAACTGAAAGTACCTAGTACAATCAATATAGGATACTTTACATCAGACCAATCTATACTTGAACCTTCTCCGAGAACGTAAAGAAGCGATACCATACCAATTACAGAAGTAATCACTCCTATATAATCCAGCTTTTTTCCCAAATTAAGTGGACGATCCTTTAGTATTAAACCTGCAAAGATTACCCCTACTATACCTATTGGGACATTTATATAGAATATTAATCTCCAATCTAAATACTGTATTATATATCCACCAAGGGTTGGTCCAATAGCAGGAGCTGCCATTGCAGCAATTCCCCAGAAACCTAAGGCCATCCCTCTTTTCTCTAGTGGAAATATCTCATATATTATAGACATACCTACTGGCATGATCATTCCGCCGCCTATACCCTGTATAACCCTGGCTATTATCATAGATGTAACATTCCATGCAAATCCACATAAAAAAGAACCTACAGTGAATAGAGCCAAAGCAAAAATATAAATTTTTTTAGTTCCAAAAGTATCCCCTAAATATCCTGTTAGAGGTATTACAGCTCCTAGTGTTAGCATATAAGAAGTTAATACCCAGTTTATTTGATCTATCGATACCCCATAAACTGCCATCATCTTAGGTATAGCTATATTTACAATACTACTGTCTAATATTGACATGAAGGTACCTATAACTACTACACTAAGCGCTAACCATTTATAAAAAGAAGCTTCCTTCTCATTTTCCATCAAAATCACCTGCCTTTATATGCAGTAATATTTATTTAACATGTATTTTAACAACTACACTTATTCCTGGTTGCAATTTCACATTATATTTATCAAGCTTAATTTTTACAGGAACTTTTTGTGTAACTTTCGTAAAGGTTCCTCCTGAAGAAGTAGGAAGTAATGAGAAGGTTGCTGCTGTCGCTTCTCCTATAGATTGAACCTTTCCAGTTAGCTTATTACCACCATACTCATCTACTGCAATATCTACTGGTTGTCCTATTTTTAATTTTTCTAATTTTGTTTCCTCTACATTAGCATTTATATAAATAGCAGATGGATCTATCATTATAGCTAGTGATTGCCCTGGCGAAACTATTTCACCTACTGTTCCTTGTTTTTTAATTACAGTACCAGTAATTGGTGCTCTAACAATTGACATCTCTACACTTGTATCAGATAGGGTTCCCATGTCCTGTCTAGCTATTATCTGTCCCTTTTCAACATGCTGGCCTTCATCTACATAAAGTTCTAACAGCTTTCCTGAAATTTGTGGACCTGCTTTAACTAAATCAGAGCTAACCGTTGCATCTTCAGTAGAAACGAAGTACGTATTATTATACCAGTAATATGTTCCGACTCCCGCCATGGCTATTATCATTAATGCTAGTACTGCTGTTATTAATGTTTTTCTTTTTGATTTTCATACCTGCTTCACCTACCCTTACTTATTTAATCCTATTTCTGCAAACATTCCTGGTTTTAAAGCATCATTACCATCCTTAAGCGTTACCTTAACTAGCACCTGCTTATTGCGTGTATCGATTTGAGGATCTATTACAGATATTTCCCCCTGAAACTTTTTATCCGATACGTCAGATACTTTTACTATAACAGGTTGTCCAACTTTTAATTGTGTTACTAAATCTGAAGGCACATAACCATCTACATGAAGCTGTTCATTATTAACTATAGTAACAAGGTTTTGTCCTGTTATTGCCATTTCACCTACATTTATATTTTTAGCAGTAACAGTTCCTGATATAGGTGATGTAATAGTTCCATAATTTAAATTAGTCTTTGCTGTTTCAACAGCCGCTTGAGCTTGTTTCACAGCTGTTGCAGCAGCATTTACATCCTGCGGAGTTGCACCATTCTTTAACAGCTCTAACTGATGTTGTACTGATTCATATTGAGACTTAGCTGATGCAACTGGGCCCTCTAATTTCTCTAAGTCTTGCTTTGAAGCAAATCCGCCATCATATAATTGTTTTTGACGATCATAAGCAGTCTGCGCAAGTTCGTATGCCTTTTGTGCTCCTTGTAATAAAGCCTCAGTTGAAGCAATCTGCTCTGGCCTTGAACCAGTTTTAACTTTATCTAAACCAGCCTGAGCTGTTTCTACCGCTGCCTGTGCTTGACTTACTTGTGCTTGGATATCCTGAGTATCTAACACAATAATAGGATCTCCTGCATTAACCTTACTGCCAACATCTGCTTTCACTTCTGCAACTTTTGCAGGAAGTTTTGTCATTAGATTTACAGAGTTATCTGCTTGTACTTTACCTGCAAAAATGTATATTTCTTGAGGTGCTTGGGAAGTCTTAGCGTTCTCATTTGAAGCATTTTTAGTAGAACCACATCCACCAAAAATCATGGCTGTAGCTATTAATAAAGGTACTATTTTTTTCATATTAATCCTCCTTAGTATATATAAAATAAACTTAAATTAGATGGAACTTTAATTCCATCTGATTTTTAGCGAACAAATCTAGTAGCATAGCCACTCTCTACTCATTTTTTGAGAAAATTGTAGTTCTAGATTAGTAATCACTTGGTATATAATTGTTAGCTTCCTTAATGTTCTCATACGAACAATTTATTTTACCATAATTTTTTTATCCTTGTCTATATATATTTTTCTGCATAAAAAAACAGGCATCTAAATTATCGGTTTAGATACCTGTTTCACTTAGCTACCTAATATTTTCCCAATTTCTTTTGATAGCATATCAAATCTCTTTTTATCCTTGTTATCTAATGCGCTATCAGCAAAAGCATATAATGCGCCAATATAGAGACTTTTTCTTTCTTCTTTAGTCAAAGGATTAATCAAATAATCCATTTGGTAGCTTAAATAACTATTAATGTATTTTTCAAGATATATATCTTTTAACACATTAATATAGGTTAATAATTCTTTTTTCGATAAGGTAAAAAATACTCTTATCGACGAATTATTATTTATCCTGATGGAGGATATTTTTATATATTCTTTATTAAGGGAGGATATTATTATTTTACCCTGATTTTTAATATTAAATTCTTTATTATTTTTATTTTCTTCATTTAACTCATTTGCAAACTTAACAAGAAAACTTATATACTCCTCAAAAACTTCTTTTGATAAGCTATAGCTATTATTAACAACTTCAAGTTCTCTTTTCCTTTTAAAACATAGGTTGTACCTATTTTTACCTTTAATGTTTTTTTCTATAGACACAATTATACTATCCGTTAATCTATCAGGTATTCTTTTTGGTACAATCTTTATCCCATATTCAAAGTTATCATCCTTAGAATAATTAGGTAAAATAAAGTTGTTTATCTCCATAATATTTCTCCTCTCTTATACTATATCTTATCCTATTATAATCGAAATAAGTCGCATTTTGTTTTTTTACAAAAAATTATGAAAATAGAAAAAAAGGCCTAAACAAGCATATATTATATTTAAGCTTATTTTTAGCCTTTAATTTGTTCGATGTCTACCGACACTAACACCTCAGGAGATAAGTGGCGCTACGACCCTGGATAACGGATTTAGAATATAGTTTTTTCATTATTACAGAAATAATTAAACTCACAGAATTTGCACTGATTTATATATAAAATTTTATTAAAATCCTTTATAAAATCATATTCATTAATATTCTTTATAAGTCTGCTTATATTATTTTCATTTTTTTCATGTTTGCTTTCTGAATAAGAAATAGTTATTATGTGCTCTGCATATTGCGGTTGCCAATAAATCATTTTTATTTGATTTAATTTTATTTCTTTACCTAAGATCTCACCAAGTTTTTCTCCTGCAGCATACATATATACTATGGTTTGAAATCTATCTTCTAATTCCTTATGAGATAGTTTCCTGTTTTCGGTTTTCCAATCCCATATTTCAACATCATTGTTAGGTTTTATTATAATTAAATCATATTTTGCTTGAAGTCTTACATGATCTTTTATCATTTTTATTTCATACTCAGGTAAATATACATTTTGCTTTTCTATAGGCATTAATTTTAAAAGCGCATCAGTCCACCTATCAATATCTTCATTACAATTTTTGTTTCCCAAAAGAATGCCTGAAAAATATCTTTCACAAATTAAATGAAAATCTAAACCTATTTTCATTCCTTCATAATACTCTATATCTTCTTCTGAATCATTTTTCCAGGACATATTATCAAAATATTTTAATTTAAATTTAAAAGGACACTTATTAAAAGTATTTAGCGAGTTTTGACTATAATAAAAATAATTCAACTTTCTGACGTCCATCACTGTTTTCACTTCCTTCTTCTATCTTCTATAAACTTCTTTAATACATCAAAATATTTTGATGGACAATCCTTTTTGCTTTCATCATAATGGGCCATTAATACTAAATATTCTTTTGCTCTTGTTATTCCAACATATAGAAGTCTTATTTTTTCGTTAACTACATCTGCTCGTGCTTGAATAAAGGGATTATTACATATAGACTGCCCTAGTATTTTTGCATTTCTGCTTTTCCTAAAGCAATAGGATTTTTAAATTCCTCTTTAAAATAATAATGATCAGATCTAATTTTGACCCTTAGTGAAGAAGGAAAATTATAATCAGTTAAAGAAAGTAAAAATACACAATCCCACTCTAGCCCTTTTGATTTATGACAGGTTGATATAGTTACCCTCTCTGGTGTAGGTTCATATCCTTGAATTTCATAAATAACATCTGCTATTTGCTTAAATACTGAATTCTTTACATCTAAAAGTCTTTGAGAAACTTCCTCTAAGGTTAAATCTACTTTATATTTTTGTTCATATTGCACGTAGGAAGCAACAGTTTCAACCATAGCCTTATCATTTATATTTAGATTTAACAGATTCCCTATATATAAAATTAATCTTCCCATAGACATTTCATTATGTATAAGTAACTCTTTCATAATATCTAAGTATTTCTTAAATAACTCTATTAATTCTTTACTTATTAGCTTTTCTCCATTGCTAAATTGATTTTCATACAAATCTTTTATTTTGTTTTCCAATAAATCCTCAATTTCATAGCTTGTTATCCTACCTATTAATAATTCCTTTCCTGGGAGATTTTCATCTATCAAGCAGTTCATTAATTCTTTAAATCTTATAATGTCATCTGGTTCAGATAAAAAACGAAGCATATATCCTAGTATATTAGTAATCTTAATTCTTTTTTCTGAAGTAGTGGATAACTCATCACATTCAATTCCAATTCTTCTCAGTTCTTTTGCAAGCTCCGTTACTTGATTATTATATGGTACTAAAATCCCTATAGTCTTATCTGGATTCTTAATTTTAAAGTTTTTAACTGCTTTTAATGTTGTCTCCTTCACCTTATCCCAAGAACTGTAACAATAACTATAAATACCATAATCCTCTGGCTCAGGATTCTTAAATCCCTCCATACCTGCCATCATTTTTATGTATTGCTCCTCAAGAGCACCTCTACACTTTTCCTCAAGATGTTCTGTCCTTACATAACTTACTAGGTAGTTAGCTAAGCTTATAATTTCCATTGAACTTCTTCCTGCCACATTCATAATATGCTTTCTTTCAGCTTGACTACAAAAATTCGCAAAAAACTTAGGATCTGATGAAGTAAAAGTTCCCATTATACTCTGATTTAAATCCCCAACTCTCACAAGATTATTGTTATTTTCCGAAAGCAGCAGTAGTATATTACTCTGCACTAAATTAGAGTCTTGACATTCATCTTCAAAAATAAAACTATATTTATTCTTGAACTTTTCCCTTAGTTTACCATCCAGTAATAAGGCCTTATATGCGAGCAATAATAAATCGTTATAATCTATATATCCTTCCATTCTAATCTTCTTAACATAAGCATCGTAAACCTCAAAAATACTTTTTACAATACTAATTTCTTCAACATTCTCTAACTTTTCTAACAGTAATTCTGGGGAAATACTGTTAAGCTTAAGTTCACTAATTAAGCTATCAGCTATGTTGAAAAAATCTCTCCAATAGTACTCACTTTTTTCATTGTATTTTCTGTTCCCGCTATCTGATAAGAGAAATCTAAATATCCTTTCCCCATTTTTTCTTCTCCAATTTTCAATACATTCGTTTAAAAAAGCAATTTTTTTCATATCATCAATTATTTGAAATTCTTCATTAACTCCGACTACATCCGGTCTTTCTTTTAGTATTTTCATTGCTAAACTATGAATAGTCATGACCTCATAATCGCCATTCACAGCTATGCCTTTGTTTTCTAATACAGAGGATATTCTGCTTTTAAAATTATTTACTGCACTATTCATATAAGTTACTACAAGCACTTTCCCCGGTTTATGTAGCTTTTCTTCAATGATTTTAGCTGCCAAATGAGCTACGATAAAGGTTTTTCCTGCTCCTGGTACTGCAGGTACTGCCATGGTACCTCCTCTGTATTCCATTATAGGTTTTTGATCCTCCCTAAACTGCATCAGAGGCACCTCCTTCGCTAAAGATGTTTAAAATAATATCTGAAAAGTATCCCTGCTGTTCATAACCACTTAAGGAATATTCACTTCCGTAAAAGTAAATTTGTTCATTGCATTTTCTCATAAGGCACTTCATTATCGAAACTAAATTACTTAGCCTATTGCTTTCTTCAATATCTGAACTATAAATATCATTTGCATTCCATGTACTTCTCAGCACATATGTATTGATTAGTTCTTTTACATTTCTTGGTGTCCACATATTACTGCTTATATCTGCCCATATCTGAATCTTACTCTTTAAATTGCAAGTTAGAAAATTATAAGGATTTGTTATAACTATACCTTTATTATCCATGAAAAGTTCTTCTAATTCCCTTAGAGAGAAAAGTCTGCTGCTTCACTTTTTACAAACATAATAAACTTTTCTTCCGGATTATTTTTTGTATTAAGTTGTGTTAACATATCTATAAACTTTTCAGCAGTTTCACTCAAATTTTTGCAAATTTGTATATTATCTTTGGCACGAGGAAGAGTTATAAGAAGTTCTAAAAAACCCCTTCTAAATAACTCGCCTAAGGACATACTCTTTTCCTCTATATAATGCCTATATTGCTGGATACATTCTTTTAAATTATTATACCTATTTTCAATATCCATACCTATTCTTTCAGCAATCTCTGAAGGCAATTGTTGTAACTCTCCATAATTTATTATTGACTTTGATATTATAGAAGCCTTAACCATATCTATATCCAAAACTATAGAAAAAAATCTTTTGTAATCATCTTTAGTTAAATTGATTCCAGTATATTTATTACAAAGACAAGCTATCACTATTAAGCTGTGTACATACGGATTATCTATAAGCCTGGATTTCTTAGAAGTATTTATAATTTCTATTCCAAAATCTCGCAAATTATATTCTATCTCAGAGCTTAAAACAACATCATTAGAAGGAGATATTATTACTATATCTTCTGGCCTTTTCCCATTTCTAATAAGCTCCTTGATTTTATTGGATATTTTTTCTAGCATTTCGCTACGTAATTGAGATGCTATATCAAAGTAAATAGGTACTTTTTTGTTTTGAGCTGAAATGCTTCTTAAGTTATCTACACCAATTTCCTCAGAAAACTCCATAAAGTATTTCCCGCATAAAAAACTTTCTTCTAATTCTAATTGATGGTAACAAAAGTCTGTGTTGTTCATTAAGTATTGCTTATCAGCTCCATAATATGTACAAAATCCACCATCTTGATTATAAAACATATATCCTTTTTCTACAGTGCACATAAGTTTATTTATAAGCGCCAATTGTACCGGTGGTATTTCATTAAAGTCATCAATTATAATGTATTTTATATTATTTAATTTTTCAGTATATGTATCGTCATTAACTAAATAATTATTATATAAATAGGTACCAATACCATAGTCCACAACACCCTGTTTTAAGAAGCTGTTGACATAATGCTCTATGATAGAATCTATATGTTCATAGTTTTCTCTACTTATACTTTCCTTAATTTGAAGAGAATTATATAGTCTAGTTCCTATTTCTTTAAAATCAACTAATGCCATAGCAGCCTTGTTTATATTAGAAACTAGGTCCGAAGCTATATTGCTTGAGTGCGAAGTTATGTCTAAAAGATATCCTTTTCTTCTATAATAGTTAACTAGAAGCTCCATCATATAATTTGCTAAATCTGTTGATATAAATTCAGGTCTTAGGGATCTCTTTTCTATTTTACTGCATTTATTTTCTATTATTGGCCAAAATTTTGTTAACTCTCTACTTACAAAATTTTGATAAGTATATATCTTAAGTTCACCTGCTGTTCTTAAACAAATCTCTTTTTTCCAAGTCATAGCTTGATGTCTGTTCATTACTAAGACTAGGATATCCTCACTATTTATTTTTTCTTCTTCGACCATATGTTTATATTTTTCTATAGCTAATATGGTTTTCCCACTTCCAGACTTTCCACTTACTATTATGGATTTCTCACTGAAGAGATTGTCAAATAATTTTCTTTTTACTTCTGAGTATCTCACTTTTTCACCTCATCAATGAATATTCATTTCCCTTTATTTTAACATATTAATTAGAATTTAGAGTGTAAAAGTCTGAAAGTTAACTTGCTGTGCTTTATCGCCATACCAACTATAATGTTTTATACTGATATCTATAATTTACATACATTATATTGAAATTAATTCTATTAAGGAGAAGAAGATATATTTATAAAATAAGCTTCAGATAGAACTATAATCTCTATCTGAAGCTTGAAAACAAGAAATCTTATATCTTAAATTTATTTACTTTCTCCATCATTACTTTTATTTCACAGACAAGATTTTCTGATGTATTCGCTACTTCTTCTGAAGATTCATTTATTTCTTGGGATGCAGCTGCTATTTCTTCATTTAAAGAAGCAGTTTGTTGTGCTATAGATACAGCTTCTTCTACATTTTTTATAACCGTGTTTTTTTCACTGTTTATAGATATAGAAAAATCACTTACTAGATTAATTTTTGGTATAATTTCATCCACTTCCTGAACAATTTTTTCAAAAGAATAAACAGCTGTATTAATAACTTGAACTTGTTCGCTTAAATCTTTATTTATAACATTTGAGCCATTTATTATAGAGGATGTTTCTATTGATATATTTCCTATCAATTTATTAATATTCTCAGAAGAATTTTTACTTTGTTCAGCTAACTTTCTTATTTCTTCTGCAACAATTGCAAAGCCTTTTCCTGATTCACCAGCTCTTGCTGCCTCAATGGCTGCATTTAATGCCAATAAATTAGTTTGATCTGCTATATTATTTATAAATGAAGTTATCTCATTAATTTTTTTTATATCATCTCCAAGATTTTTTATCTTAGATGTAAAATCACTAAAAGACTCGTTTACTCTTTCAACTATTTCAATCAAGTTTTTTATTTTGCCGCTACTATCTTTTGCTGTTAAGTTGATATTTTTTGATGTGTTATCTATATCTTTTATAGTTTGTCCCATTTTTTCTAAATTATTTCCAAACACGTTTAGCGCCTTAGAGATATTATGTAAATCCTGCGATTGATTATCTGTTCCTTTTGCCATATCCGAAACCGCAACAGATACATTTTGAACAGCAGATGTCATTTCTTCTGAAACTGAAGATAAAGTCTCGGCTTGGTTGTTAACTTCCTCTGACACATATTTAATACTTACAACAATATCCTTAACTGATTTCTTCATATTCTCTATTGCTCTGGATAAATCACCTATTTCATCATATCTTTTTAGTTCTTTATCTGGCAATGTTACTGATAAATCCCCATTAGATACATTTTCAAAATAGCCAATTGAGTATTTAAGCGGATCTATCATACCTTTAGTAATCTTTATAACAATTAATATTGCCAGTGTAACTATTACTAGTGTAATTAGTGCTATGGTAATTAATAATAAATTTATCTGTTTGTCAGATTTACTCTTTTCAATTCCTAAAAAGAACATTCCTATATTGCTTCCATTATTATCTTTAATCGGAACATATTTAACATCATAAGGAAGGTTTAAGACCTGAGCTTGACCTATATACTCTTTACCTTCAGTTAGCACCTTATCTGATACTTCCTTACTAGCTTTTGTACCTATAGCTCTCTTTCCTTCACTAGTAACAGTAGTGGTTACTCTAGTATCCTTTAAAAATATAGTTATATGATTTCCGGTATATTCTCTCACTTTATCTACAAATTCAGTATCATTATTTATTAGATGATTGCCTTTATACAACTTTCCGTCTTCTTCTTTCCACTGACCTGGATAAGTTTTATCAATTAAACTTAGCACTAGGTTTTCTGTTGAATTTAATTGTACTTCTAAATTAGTTTTTACTAATTTAGAAGTTTGGAAAAATGTAATTATAAGAATTAATAAACTCAAGATAGATATAATGCTTATAAACATCATAAGTATTTTCCCTTTTATTTTTAAATTAGCCATTATGTTCTCCTCCTCGATGTATTTTTCATAGCCATTAAGTTTCATATATAAATATGAAAACTAATAATACATCTTACTAAATTCAGTATCATATTAAAAACAATATTCATGTTTATCAATATTTTCCATTAACATAATCTTAATATATACTTCTTCATTTTTCAATGTTTTAATAGAAAAATTTAATTTTTTACAAAAACTCATCTGATATATGTAAATGAATGAAATCCCTTAAGCTAAAATAAGGGACTTTCATTCATTTATATATATTTTAAGTTTTTCTATTCTTTTTTCATTTACTTTCTCAATTTTAAATGTTATGTTTTCATATTCTATGGTATTCTCCTCATCGTCTCTAGGGATACTACCAAGAAGATCTACCACAAAACCTCCAATTGTATCAGAATTTTCAGATTGAAGGTTTAGTTTTAAAAATTCATTTACTTCATCTATAGATAGCGAACCACTAACTATATAAGTTCCACTATCTATCTTTCTAAAATCTTGCTCGTATTCGTCATATTCATCAAATATATTCCCCATTATCTCTTCTATAAGATCTTCTATTGTTGTAATTCCAGAAAATCCTCCATACTCATCTATAAGAATCGCCATATGATTTTTTGAATTTTGTAGTTCTTTAAATAATATATCTATATTTTTATTTTCTGGCACAAAATAAGCAGGCCTTAATAATTTTCTAATGTCAATTTTGTCCGTTGATGTTTTCAGTAACTGGCCAAACAGATCTTTTATAAATAAGATTCCTATTATATTGTCAATATCCTCTTCATATACAGGAACCCTTGAATACTTTTCTTCTAATATTTCACTTATTATTGAGCTATTTGGCTCATTGATATCTACAGCAAATACATCTGTTCTTGGCGTCATCACTTCTTTTGCTAAAGTATCATCAAACTCAAATATTCCATTTATCATTTCTTTCTCTGTTTCATTAAAAACACCATTTTCTTGGCCTAGATCTATCATTGTTCTTATTTCTTCTTCAGATACCTGTTCTTCTAGATTTTCTAGTGTTATACCTGAAATTTTAATTAATGAATTTGTAGAGCTAGATAATAACTTTACAAATGGAAGCATTATTTTTAGCACAAATAGGATTGGTCTTACAGAAAACATAGCAATTTCTTCTGAATTCTGTAACGCAACTCTTTTAGGAAATAATTCCCCTAAAACAAGCGTAATATATGCTAAAAAAATAGTAATCAAAATAATTGATATTTTATTGCTATATGGTATACCATATGATTTTAATACAAATGAAAATCTTTCGGAAATTGTAGTTGCTGCAGAAGCACTGGCAAAAATCCTGCTAATGTAATTCCTACCTGTATTGTGGCTAGAAATTTACTAGGTTCATTCAGCAGCCTTAAAATCTGTTGAGCTTTCTCATTTCCTTCCTCTGCT
This sequence comes from Clostridium sp. OS1-26, assembly GCF_030915445.1. Lineage (GTDB taxonomy): Bacteria > Bacillota > Clostridia > Clostridiales > Clostridiaceae > Clostridium_AM. The sequence continues at coordinate 2,433,294 of NZ_CP133264.1, read as the reverse complement.
AGATGATTTATTCTAGTTCTATTTAAAGATACAATGGCCATCTCAGAGGCTGAAAAAAAAGCATTGATGAAAATTAATATAAGTATTAAAAGCAATTCTATTGTAATACTGGACATTTATAGCCCTCCTTAACACACAGGTCATTACATATATTTTTACAATATTACAACATTAATATTCTATTTATATATAATAAAATGATACTTATTCATGCAACAAAATATATTATTATTTTCATTATATTAGCTATTTTCAGAAATACTAAAAAAACATGACTGGAATATCAATCATGTTTTTTTAGTGGTGCAGGTGAAGGGAGTCGAACCCCCACGCCGTTGGCGCTAGATCCTAAGTCTAGTGCGTCTGCCAATTCCGCCACACCTGCAAATTATTTAAATGTAGTTAATTAAGTGACTATTACAAAATCAGCACGCTGTGTAAGCGATCATCTCAAAATCATAGATTTTGGATGCCTGCTTAGGATTTTGCATGTCTACTTATTGGTGGCTTACCGGGGAATCGAACCCCGGACACCATGATTAAAAGTCATGTGCTCTACCGACTGAGCTAGTAAACCAAAATGGCTGGGATAGCAGGATTCGAACCTACGAATACCAGAGTCAAAGTCTGGTGCCTTACCGCTTGGCGATATCCCAATGTTTAATTTGTTTACCACACATTTATAGATTATAATACGTTATGGTAATATTGTCAACAACTTTTGATAATTTTTTTCATTTTTTTTATAAACATATATTTACTCTTAGCTTAAGCACTTTTTCTACTTTTATTCATATATTGATTATATGAACAATTTTATTGGAGAACGACATGTTTTTCTCAATAAAGACTTCCACTTCATCAAATGAACTTATAAAATTATACAGTGATATTATTAGTTTCTTTCAACTTATAGGATTTCCAACCATAGATGTAGCTTTTCAACTTATAAGATTAAGAAAACCTTTAACCACATATTTTAAAATAAAGAAATTTGGATAATATAACTTATATTAAGGATAATAAATTTTATAAACAAAAGAAGGTGATTCATATGTTTAAAAAAATTCAATATAATTCTCCTGTAATACTAACATTTACATTCTTAGCTTTTGTAGCATACCTTTTAGGCAAAGCTACAGCTGGAGCTTCAACGAGATATCTCTTCACAAACTATAAAACTTCTATAACTGATCCACTGCAATATATACGTTTATTCAGCTATGTATTTGGTCATGCCAATTGGAGTCACTTTTCTGGAAACTTTTTAATTGTACTTCTTGTTGGTCCTATGGTTGAGGAAAAATACGGCTCTAACAACTTAATAGAAATGATGGTTTTCACGGCGCTTATAACCGGAATTATTAATACTTTATTCTTTCCAACTGCCCTCCTTGGTGCTAGTGGAATTGTTTTTATGTTAATATTATTAAGCTCTTTTGCTAACACTGAATCCGACAAAATTCCATTAACACTTATTTTAGTAACAATTTTTTTCCTAGGTAGAGAAGTATTAGATGCTATTTTTGCTGTAGATAATATTTCTCATTCCGCTCATATAATAGGCGGTTTGTGTGGAGGTGCCTTTGGATATCTAAAAAATCGAAGGAGAAGACCTGCTGAATCTTGTAATTCTAAATAAAAATAAATCTAAAATTACTTATCCGATGACTATCCGCTCTAATACTCCCATTTTTTTAATTAGGAGTAAAGAGCGGCTACATCCCTGGATTCGTTCAACTAAGAATTAGATGAGGTTACCCCCCATCTGATTTAAGTTTCACTTTATTTATGCTATATAGTTGTGATATACTATAGAATTGAGCATTGCCTCATACCACTTGGTATGAGGCTTAATTTTGAAAATAGGAGGTTAAAGTCCTAAATGGACTTTAACGGGTAATTTATGAGCGGAGCGAATGGGATTAATTACCCCGTGTTCCGACTGAAAGGAGGAAACTGTAGTGAAAGTAAAAAAACTTGTTAAAATAGCTATAACTGCCGCTGTTTACACTGTTGCAACATTAGCAATTGCTCCTTTAAGCTATGGGGCTATTCAATTTAGATTGTCTGAAGTTATGACTCTACTTGCATTTATAGATCCAGTTTATATCGTTGGTCTTGGATTAGGATGTGCTATATCGAACCTTTATAGTCCATTAGGTATAGTTGATGTAATAATAGGTACAAGTGCGACACTTGTAAGCGTATATATGATTAGTAAAACTAAGAATTTACTTATATCTACACTTTGGCCAACCATTATGAATGGTTTAATTGTAGGAGCTGAACTATTTTTTGTCCTAAACCAACCATTTTGGTTGTCTACACTATATGTGGCTTTAGGAGAGTTTGTAGTTGTAACCTGTATAGGCTACCCTTTATTCAAGCTTCTTTTGAAAAGGGAAGATATTATAAAGATTTTGAAATATAACTAATTATAAAAAATATAGATGAAGGACACTATTTTCCTTCACCTATATCTTTATCCGATGTCTACGACTCTGGATAACGCCTTCTAAGTGCTAAAGACACTAAGAAGCCTTAAGAAGCCTGTTTATAGTATTTTATTACATTCTATCAATATTAAAAGAACCTCTCTCTAATACTGATTCTATTTCTATTGGCGGAAAAGGCTTGCTAAAATAATATCCTTGAATTCTATTACATTCTTTCTCCATAAGAGATTTTAATTGATCTTCAAACTCTACACCTTCCGCGGTAACATCTAAATCCATTCTGTGAGCAAGCTTTATTATCTCATATGTGATAAGTTCTTCATAAGAATTTTTGCATAAACCATCTATAAAGCTTTTATCAAGCTTTAATGTATTAATAGGCAAACTCTTTAGATAATTTAAGGAAGAATATCCTGTTCCAAAATCATCAAGAGCAATTCTTATTCCCATGCTTCTCAATTCATTAAGTATTCTCAAATTAGATTCAATAGTTTCCATCATTACGCTTTCTGTTATTTCCAGCTCTAAATATTCTGGTCTAGTTCCTGTTTCACTTAGAATTTCTTTTACATTGTCAAGAAAATTTCTATTTTGTATCTGTGTAACCGAAACATTTACTGAGATAAATTCATAATCGTACCCTTTACTTTTCCAATTCTTATTTTGTAAGCATGCTGTTTTTAATACCCATTGTCCTATTGGAATAATCAATCCTGTTTCTTCAGCTAGCTTAATAAACTCATAAGGAGATACCCATCCAAACTTTTTGCTATTCCACCTTAACAGTGCTTCTAAACTTACTATCTTTCCCGTTTTGATATCTACTTGAGGCTGGTAATGCAAAGTAAGCTCGTCATTTTTTATAGCAGTTCTCAGTTCTTTCTCCATCTCTGTTTTTCTTGATATTTCATCATACAGCGACTTTTCAAAAAACATATAAGAATTTTTACCAAGCTCTTTAGCCTTATTAACTGCTATCTCTGCACTTCTTAAAATCTTATCAAAGTCTTGTCCATCCTCTGGAAAAACTGCTATTCCTATACTAGCCGATACAAAAAACTCTTTTTCATCTAATTGCCATGTGCTATTAAGCAATTCGGACATTTTACTGACTGTTTTCAAAACTTCTTTTCTATTTTCCACACCATATTGAACAATCAAAAACTCATCTCCACTAGCCCTTGAAACTATGCAGTTCTTTTTTAGAAGCATCTGCAGCGACCTTCCTATTTCCTGCAATAATTTATCACCATAATGATGACCAAAACCATTATTTATATTTCTAAAGTTATCTAAGTCTATATACATAATAGCTAGTTTTGACGAGTCATTTTCGTCGGAATATTGAATTATTTCTTTCTGTATATAATTCCAATTTGGCAAACCGGTTAGTGGATCATAATATGCCATTTTTTCTAATTCATCATATTGGTTTCTAAGCTGTTGCTCCGCTGCTCTCAGTTGCTGATAAACTCCTGAAAGCTCTAAATAACTTTCGCTTAATTTCTTGTTTGCTTCTAATTCATTTAAGTGCCTGCATCCCATTTCTTCTAGCAACTTACTAATTTTCAAAATAAAGTCTGTAATTGGTTTGATTTCTTTTTTTGAAACTACTGGAATCTCCTTGATTGTCTTTAGATATTCCTCTTCATTAAAACCTAATTCCAATGCTTCATTTTTAAAATATTCCATATTAGGCTCTTCAAAAAACATCTGACTTGTAGAAATAATGGCAACAGGAACTTCATTAATTATTATTGGAACTACTATTTGCACTAACCCATTCTTACATTTATGGATTACATAGTCTTTTCCCTCATTAAGTTCCTTAATTATAGCATCTTGAGATTCCCTGCATCTCATCTTTGTTATTTCATTTACCCTATAAAAATCGCAGCATATTTTGCTGCTAGTAATACTTGTAAAATCATCATTTTTAATTTCTTTTATGGTATATCCGATTCCGGTTATTGAGCGAAAACTTTCAATTAAGCTATTTAAATGATTTATATCCACAAGCTCAGAAAATTTGTATTCCACATAAACACCAGCCTTTATTTGTTCCATTTTGTGTAAAAACTCCTGATTTATTAATTATACTCTAAAATTTTAAATTTTATAATAAATTTTTTGAATCAAATGTATTTTACTCCAAAAAATTCAAAATAATTTAATATAAATATGCATTTATGTATATTTTACCATACTATATTATGTTTGCATATTAAAATCAGGTTATTTTTTGTCAAAATTTAAAGGTAATAATTATATATATTATAGTACATATAATTATTACCTTAAAGCATCTCAGTTAAGAATTTCCAGTACCTTTCTGGCATATAACTTTTTTGAAGTTTTCTATTTTTTCTGTTTTCTATTGTAACTGAATTAAAATACTGTTTCCACAATTTCTCATAGACTACATCATTGCTATTTAAAAATAAATTTTCACCATCAGCTTTTAACATATCGACTATTACCCATTTTTCCTTATTATATAAGGCAGCTATTTCCCTCTTCTTATCATGAATAATAAAATTCTGAGAAGAAAATCTTTTAGAAAAATGAGGCATAATTAACTGAAGTATATTATGATCAGGCTCCATAGCTGCGTAATATACATTACTAGCTAGGAACTTAAACCTTATAAAACCTAACATTCTATGAGCTTCATTTGTAACCTTATTGCTTATTTTATGTACAGATAAAACTATATTGTTATGCATATGCAAATTTATATCTTTTCCTATTTTAAATGCTAGTTTTAAATACCTATAAATTAGAGTGCTAGACTCTTTTAATTCAGATAAAAAAACATAAAAAACATATTTTAACACTTCATGAGAAAGCTTATCTTTTATAGCGTTATATACCTTATATGCTTTTTCTTTATTTGTATTAATGTATATTGGCTCTATAAAAAAGTCTGGTAAAAAATGCTCTTTCCTTAAAATCTGTTCAGGCTTTTCCTGCATATAATAGGATTCATAAACTGCCGTAAGTAAGCCATCAAAGCTTCCATCATATATATAACAAATCATTGAAGCCCTCCTTGTTCATTATTAGATAGTTCAAGTGAGTAAAAGATTCATCGCAAAGTCAACAACCACATATATTAAATTTCTCCGGTAAAACTAGTTAAAGCATCTTGTGGTTTATATAAGGCTGGAGTTTCTGAAAAAAATGATAACTGTTTGTAATTAAGCTTTTCTTTACTTATTATTTTATCTTCAATTTTTTCTCGTATTGTCTCTTCTTTAAAAGAAGTCTCTCCATAGTACTTTCCTTTGCAGGTTATAAAATATTTCGCTCTTTTTAAAACTACACCTAGTTTTCTTAAATCTTCAAAACTTAAAAATTGTACTTTTCTTATCTTTATTATCCTCATAGCTGATCTTACCCCTATACCAGGCACTCGAAGCAGTGTATTATAGTGTGCTAAATTTATTTCTATAGGAAAGTTCTCTAAGTGTCTAAGTGCCCAATCGGTTTTTGGATCTAGTTTTATATCAAAATTAGGATTAGTATCATCTAAAAGCTCTTTTGCTGAAAAACCATAAAATCTTAAAAGCCAATCTGCTTGATATAGCCTGTGTTCTCTTATTAATGGAGGATTCTTTATATCAGGTAATTTTGCACTTTTCACAACTGGAACATAAGCTGAATAATAAACTCTCTTAAGATTGTAATGATTATATAAGTTTTCGGATAATCTCATAATTTGCAAGTCACTCTCTGGTGTTGCTCCAACTATTAATTGACTGCTTTGCCCCGCTGGAATAAACTTAGGTGCTTTTTTATAGATCTTTCTCTCTTCTTGTAAGATAGAAATTTCCCTTCCTATAAAAGACATAGGTTTAAGTATTTTTTCCTTATTTTTTTGTGGTGCTAAAAGCTTCAAACTGTTATTCGAAGGAAGTTCAATATTTACACTCATTCTATCTGCTAACATACCAGCCTTTTTTATTAGAGCTTCATCAGCACCTGGTATAGCTTTTAAATGAATATATCCATTAAATCTATATTCATTTCTAAGAATATCTGCTACCTCTGTAAGCAACTCCATTGTATAGTTGGCGTTTTTAAAAACTGCAGAGCTTAGAAATAATCCTTCTATGTAATTTCTCCTATAAAAATTTAAGGTTAAGTCTGCTATTTCCTTTGGAGTAAAGAAAGCTCTTTCTATATCATTAGATACTCTGTTGACACAATAGACACAGTCAAAACTACACTGATTTGTTAATAAGATTTTTAAAAGAGAAATACACCTTCCATCTGCTGTAAAACTATGGCATATACCACTTTCATACCCATTCCCCAATCCACCTTTAGTATTCTTTCTGTTACTTCCACTTGAAGAACAGGATACATCATATTTAGCAGCTGATGATAGTATTCTTAACTTTTTCAATATATCCATATACACGCCTCCATACCATATAAGCATAATTATACCAAACATATGTTCTTATGTAAATATTATTCCAAATAAAAAGGTTACTTATACAGAGGGGCATTAAAAACCCTTCCTTATAAGTAACCCATTATAGTAATAACCTTGTATATACTAGTCAAATTTTAAATCTTTGAATTTATCTCCAAATAATTCTCCCAAGCTTACTCCAGATTCTTGTGTATCAACATATTTTTCAAAATCCTCTTTTGGCTTTTCAGCTGAATCCTTAATACTTAAACTCATTCTTTTTGCCTTTGGATCAATGTCTAATATTTTCACTCTAACCTTATTTCCTATATTTAATACGTCTGAAGGCTTTAAGATACGTTCCTCAGATATTTCTGAAATGTGCACTAGTCCTTCTACTCCTGGTTCTATCTCTACAAAAGCACCAAAGTTTAAAAATTTAGATACAGTTCCATCTACCACACTTCCAACTTTATATTTATCCTGAACATTATTCCAAGGATCTTCGCTTACATCTTTTAATGCTAAGGAAATTCTATTATTTTCTTTATCTACATCTAAAACATAAACTTCAACTTTGTCTCCGATTGAAACTACCTCAGAAGGATTTTTAACTCTTTTCCATGATAGTTCAGAAAGATGAATTAATCCATCTACTCCACCTAAGTCAACAAATGCTCCAAATTTAGTTAACCTACTTATTACACCATTTCTTTTTTCTCCAGGTTTAATTTCACTCCACAAACCTTTCTTTTTAACTTCTAACTCAGCACTTTCTACTTCTCTTCTTGATAAAACTATTCTTTCTTTAACTCTATCGAGCTCAATTACTTTTACTTTTAATGTTTTTCCTATAAACTCATTTAAATCCTTTACATATGATACTGAAAGTTGTGAAGCAGGTATAAAGGCTCTAATCCCCTTTATATATGTAACAACTCCACCTTTAACAACTTCTTTAGCAGTCACTTCAAAAGTGTTATTATTTTTAAGAGAATCTTCAAGTTCATCCCATACCTTTATTTTATCTGCTACTTTTTTCGATAAAAGGATATTTCCCTCTCCATCGTTCATATTTGATACATAAACATAAATTTCATCATTTTCCTTTAAGACGTCTTTAGGGCTTATTTCTGAATCTTCGCTTATTTCGCTTCTAGGCAATATCCCATCTGACATATAGCCTAAATTTATTATAGCTTCATTATCTGTTACTGAAATAACCTTTCCTTTTATAACCTCTCCACTTCTCACTTTTTTCATTGAAGACTCAATGTCACTTATAATCTCATTCATTGAGTTTATTTCATTATTATTAACTGACATATAACTCATCTCCTTACACATTCATATATATAAGATTTGCTGTTCATTTATTTTTATTCTACCATAAATAATAACTTTTGGATAATAAAGAAAAGCTATTGTATGATAATTTCATTCATCACACAATAGCTCACTTTTCCCTGCATAAGTCTGATTTTCATTATTACTTAAATCATATTTTGATAAGCTTTATATCCTAAAATACCTTCAGCGTTTTTAACTGCTCTTACTACAGCCTGCTCAACAACATTTGCAGCTAGAAGTCCCACAACATTTATATCTGCATCTGTTTTTCCAGTCGCCATGGTGAAAATAGTGTCTCCATCAAATATAGAATGAGCGGGCCTCATAGATCTTCCATATCCATTGTGTGCCATAGATGCTATTTTGTTCATTTCTGACTTTGAAAATTTCGCATTTGTTACAACTACTCCTATAGTAGTGTTTCCGCTAAATAAATTTTTCTTTTCGCTGTAATTATCTATCATTATCTTTTCTGTGCTTGCAAAATTCTTTTTATCCTTATCTAAAACTCCTGCAATAATTTTTCCTGTAGCTGGATCAATTACATCTCCAAGACAATTAACTGCAATAACTGCACCTACTTTAAGATCTCCAACCTGAAGGGCATAGCATCCAAGTCCACCTTTCATCGAATACTCAGGACCAAGTATCTTGCCTACCGTTGCTCCTGTTCCAGCCCCTATATTCCCTTCCTTGCACTGATTTAACTCTGCATTTACACATGCTTCATATCCCATATTTTTGTCTGGCCTTATTTTATAATCTCCTATAACTAAATCAAAGAGCACTGCTGAACACACTATAGGAACCTTTGTAACAGTAACATCAAACCCTATATTTCTTTCTTCTAAGTACTGCATTACACCACCGGCAGCATCCAAACCAAATGCACTACCTCCAGATAGAACTACAGCGTGAATTTTATCTACTAAATTTACTGGATCAAGTAAATCTGTTTCTCGAGTACCCGGTGATCCTCCTCTTACATCTACACCAGCAGAAGCTCCTTCTTCACATATTACTACAGTACACCCAGTAGGACCATTTAAGTTTTGTGCGTTACCAATCTTTATTCCGTCTATTTGATTGAATAATATTTCTTGCATTTTTACCTCCTATTGTAAATAACACGAACTCTGTTAATTAATATTTTACGCTTAGTGCTATCCTAAAGTAAATACTTTAATTAATGCTATAATTACCCCTGTAATTCCTTCTCCTCCAAGAAGACCCGATGATATAAGAAGTCCATTGTCATCTGCCTCCGGTTTTATTTTCTGTACTATAAACTTTAACAATCCTCCTATGAAGGCAGCTGTTGATATAAACATAGGTAAATATATTCCTATCCCAACAGTCATTACAGGAACTCCTAACATAAATAGTATTGTCCCTATAATAAGGCCTGCAATAAACGCATTAAAGTTTGGTAATCCAGAAACCATAGTAGAAACTGCATAAGCCTGAGGTGCTACTAATTCCGTTCCTGGTCCCATATTTCCATAAGCTCTATGCATAACAAATAGAACAGCAACCGACACCACAGCACCAACCAAACCTCCTACTGTCTGAGCAATTAATTGTGCCTTTGGATCAGTTTTTAAGATATATCCAGCTTTATAGTCCTGAAGAGCATCTCCCGCAAGACCACAAGCTACTGCTATAACACCAGCTACTAAAAATGCTTCAATAGGTCCAACATTTACTATAGCTTTTACCAACAGTAATACTAGTATTCCAAATATCTCCATAGGATTGATGCCAGTCTGGCCTGTTATCGTTGCAGCCATCGATGTAGTAATCCATACACCAAATATAGTTATAATACTTGGAACAAGCTTCATTTCAGTAAATACGGTCAACATAAATGCTATTACAGCGAAAGCTATAGGAGCCCATTTTAAATTTATGTTATTATCGCCAGCCTTCCCTTTAAGCATTGGTCCAAATATTTCTTTAGCTTTAGGAAGAATTCCTTTTAATAGAACGCCTATACCTGCGCCTACAATAAAGCCTATTCCTAAGCTATCTTTAAACGCAGTAGCAGCGGCTACATCTTTGAATATTCCCTGGGCAACACCTACTGGGATTATAACAAAATAGCTTAATATTGCACCTAAAAACCATGTTCCCATGTACAATGGACCAATTATATATCCTATACCCACTGCCATTGGCGACACCCATACTCCGAAAAATATATTCTTAGCTGCAAGAGAAGTTGATGTTATAGCTGCTGGAATTTTACCAAAATAATCCCTTATAGCTGTAAATATTGCAGTGATCCCTAAGGTTATAAACAAGGTTTTAGCTTTGTTTCCGCCCTCATCTCCTGCAATTAGAGTTTGTGAAGCAGCTATTCCCATTGGAAAAGGAAGTTGTTCCTTTTCTATAAAATATTTTCTTATGAGAAGTGTAAATATCAATGCTAATATTGTTCCAGACAAGGTTACCATTAATAGAGACACAACGCTCACAGCTGCATTTTTATTTATCATCCATATACCTGGAATTGTAAAAGCTAAGCCACCTGCAACAAGCCCACCTGCTGACATAGCTGTTGCTGCTACATTTATTTCATTTAAATTTGTCTTACCTAACCCTTTTAAAACTGCCATAGATAAAATTGCAACAAAAATAGTAGGCCAAGGAAGTGCTCCCATTCTCAATGCTACATACATTGAACTCAATGTGATTATAAATGCTCCTAGTGCTCCAATTATTAAACTTCTTACTGTAAGCTGCTCTTTATAACTCTGTGCATATCCTATATTTTGGCCTTTACTTTCTTTCACATTACTCCCTCCATAAGAATTGATAAAGTAATTTCTATACCTATGCACACCTCCTGAATCATTCTGTATGGTAGAACCTAATTTACTATAGCAGAATATATTTATGCATATATATTTATATGATTTGAGCATTTCAAATATTACCTTTTGCCTAATAAATACAATAAGTTGCTTCTAAATTAGATAAATAAAAAACCCCACAAACATTTACGAGGTTTCTAACTGTTATATGATTAAATTCTTTAATCTTCATATCCCCAATACTTTTCTGCTTCCTCTTCCATCTTTGTGAGCCTTTTATAATAGTCAGGGAATTCATTCAAATGAGCAAGTGTAATTTTACCAGTCAAAATGAAGTCGTCATTAGTAATATTAGTAAATGGATTTATCCTTCCATGTTCTAATTCAACATTCAATCCAATTCTAAACTGCTCTAGGTCAAATTTATCAAACTTTATATTAAGATGTTTAGCAATCCATAAAGCTTCTTCAGTAGTAAAGCTTTTCTTATACGAAAGTTCTCTTAAACTATCTTCATAACCTCTCATAAATGGCACTAGCATATAAGGAATATAGTACATAGAATTTCTTAACATATTAAAGTAAGGACATTGGCACATATAAATCCTCCATGTAAAATTTTAATTATAATGTTATTCTATGCATTAAGTATTAATTTGCCATTTAATTCACTTGTTATAATTAAAATCTATTTTCTTTCATACTCAATTTTTCCGTCAATCATAGTCATATCAACTTTAATATCAAGTATCTTATCCTGAGGGTATGATAGAATATCCTCAGAAAGAACAACCATATCGGCTAATTTGCCAACTTCAATACTACCCTTAATCTTTTCTTCATAGCTGGAATAAGCTCCATTGTAAGTATAAAGTCTAATTGCTTCCATCATAGTAATCTTCTGAGTCTGGTCCACTGGCTCATTTGTTACTCTGTCAGTTCTATTTACACATGCATCTAATATAGACATTGATTCTACAGGGCCTGACGGTGCATCGCTTCCGATTGAAACCATAACACCTATATCAATCATACTTCTTAATGCTATAAAATATTTTATTCTATTACCGTAGAACCTAGTATAATTTCTCCCATTCCAAGCTATCATTCCAGGGTTTGTGCTAGGACAAATGTTTAACTTAGCCATTCTATTGATAAGGTCCTGGTCTACAATAGCACAGTGTTCAATTCTATGTCTAGCTTCAGTCCTCGGATTTGTTTCAAATGCTTTTTCATAACCTTCCAACATAAATTCGATAGCCAAATCACCAACGGCATGTGCCGATGCCTGACACCCAGCGTCATTTATACTTTTTATATATTCAGCCACTTCTTCTCTTTCCCACCCAAGAATACCAGGCATATCAGGATCATGACAGTAAGGTTCTCTTGTTGCACAGGAAGGTCCGCTTGTTCCTCCATCTATCATGAATTTACAAGTACCAATTTTAAAATGTTCGTCTCCTAGTCCACTTTGAAGCCCTAGTGAAAGGAAGTGTTCGTTGTCCTCAAGAGAAACAGGCTTTCCAAAGATACTGTGAAGCATCATATACTCTCTAATCCTAAATTCTCTGGATCTACAAAGGCTCTGCATAATATGATAAGAAGGCTTATCACATTCCCCTGCATCATGCACGGAAGTTATTCCATTTCTAAGGAGCAAATCGTTTGATTTCATTGCAGCGGCCCTTTGTTGTTCATCAGTGTACACTACCTTACTCCAAATATAAAAATGTGAATGATCTTTAACCATACCAGTTAGTTTACCATTTTCAACCACAACCTCGTCCTGTGCAAATTTTTTTGCATCCTCGAAAGTATATATTCCAGCTTGAGTAAGAGCAAGTGTGTTATACATACAAATATGCCCGCACATTCTCATGCACTGCACTGGGTTATTTGGAGCGGCTTCATCCATTTCCTCTATTGTTATGTGTCGCTTTTCTTCAACTCTATTTTGATCATAGCCCATCATAGAAATCCATTCGCCAGGCTTTCTCTTTGCAGCAGCTTTTTTAATTAACTCAACAATATCCTTAATGGATTTACAATTAGGATATCCCGTATTTATAATTGCAGCATCTTCTGTATTTCCAAAGAATCCGTTTAAAATAGGATGATAATGTGTATCAATAAATCCAGGAGTCAAAGCACGTCCTTTGAGATCAATAACCCCAGTAGTACTGTCAATAATTTTTTCTAATCCTGCGTTATCTCCTACATATACTATTTTATTGCCTTTTACAGCCACTGCTTCAACAATTTCGTCTCTTTCGTTCACTGTTATTACTCTTCCATTCTTAAAAGCATAATCAGCATACGAATAATCAAAAATCATTATTAAACCTCCCAGTAAATATTTTTATTTTGATACATTCATCTCTATTTCTTTTTTGCCATCCTTAAATGCTTTTGCTGGTAATACATACATTATTATAATCATAATTACTATTGATAAGAGAATTCCGGTACTTTGGGCATTTAGAATTCCAAAAAGCTTTACCTTATATCCAAATGTCAATATTATTGTAAGTGCTACACCTGATATCGCTGAAACCGAAGCTGCTGCCACTGTAGGACGATTTGAAAATATACCGAAAAGTAACGGTGCAGTAAGAGATACAGACATTAATGTATAGAAAATTGAAAGTGCTGTTATAATATTAGGAAGTAGTAATGCCATCCCAACTCCAAGAATCCCAGAGACAAAAGTAACATATCTACTCATTCTTAATAATTCAGTATCGGTAGTCTCAGGTTTTATAAAGGTCTTATATATGTCATTCGTAAAAGATGTAGTTAGCATATATAAAACTGTATCCGCCGTACTTATTTCAGCGGCAAAAACCGCTGCCAAAGCTATTGCCGATACCCAGAAAGGCAGTAATTCTTTCATCGCTGTAGGTAATGCCAAATCCTGAACAGTTAAATGTGGAAACAATGCAAAGGTACACATACCAAGTATTGCAGGAATGAAAGCAAAAATGAATTGAACTATTGCATTATATGTTGTACCCTTTCTTACAGTTGCTGTGTCTTTAGATCCAAATACTATTCCAATTAAGCCAGGTGATATAAAAAATGAAGGAGTTAACATAAAAAAGTACCCTATTATAACAGTTGCACCTAATCCAAAGAAGCTAAAATAACTATTTGTTTTAGCAACATTTCCTAAGTTTGCTGCCACCAATGTGTGTAATCCGCCTAATCCTCCAACATGAATTAGTGCAAAAGGTACAGCGATTATGAATCCTGTTAAAACTACTACTAATTTCAATATCCCTACATATGCAGCTGATACTAGCCCTCCAAATGCAAAGTATACGGTAACAACTAGAGCACCAATAATTATTCCAGTGATCTTAGGTACACCAGCAGTGACATTTAATATCCACGCAACTCCCATAAGTTGACCAGCAAATAAAGCTAGAGTTCCTATTGCCATCATAGTAGAGAAAACACCTTTAAATTTTTTTGAATATCTTCTGTCTAAAAAATCTCCAGCTGTAAGCAAATTATATTTCGTAGATAATTCCCAAATTTTAGGGCCTACTATAAATGCAAGAACCATACTCCCTAAAGCAGACATTATCATCCACCAAACTGCCGATATACCCGACGTATATGCCAACCCAGTAATACCAACTGTAGATCCTGCTCCAATATTTCCTCCTATTAATGTAGCAAATAATAGTCCAGAATTAAGCTTTCTTCCAGCTACTATAAAATCATTTCCACCCTTTACATGTTTAGAAACAGCTACACTTATTAGTATCAATGCTATACAGTATAATGCAATTGCTACAATATATCCGTTCATACAAAAACTCCTTTCTATAATCTTTAAATTTTTTTAATATACTAATCCGTCCTTAAACTTTCATAATTTAAATAACTTCTTTTGCTTTTATAAGGTTAAGTAGCACAGTATTTACTGGAGTTTTTACAAAATGTTTCATCCCCTCCCTAACAATTGCACCATTTATCGTTTCTATTTCAGTCTTTCTTTTATTTAAAATATCTTGAAGCATTGAGGATTTATTTCCTGATGTATTATAAGCAACTTGCATAACTTTCTCTATAGTTTCTTCTTTATTAAATTTAATTCCTAAAGCTTCCGCCACATCTATTGCTTCTTCTATAGCTAATTTCATAAGATATTTGGTTTCACCAATATCTAATAACCTTCCATTCTCTATTTCTAGTATGGCAGTGAGGGCGTTAATTCCTACATTAACTATAAGCTTTGACCATATAAGCTCCATTACATTATCTGAAATATTAGTATCAAAACCAGCTCTTTTTAAAGCTGCAGCAATTTGCTCTATGCTATTATTTTTATTATTCTTCAACCATCCTATATGTGTAACTCCATTTCCTGCATGCTTGATATTGCCAGGTCCAAGCATAGTAGCCCCATGTGCAGTAGTTCCTGCTATTATATTTTCACTTTTAACATACTTTTCTATTTGTTCAATATTGCCATAACCATTTTGTAAACTCATCACTAAAGTGTTGCTTCCCAAAATTACTTTATTATTTGCTAGCGCCTTTTCTGTTAATATAGATTTCACAAAAATGATTGCCAAATCAACAGATCCTATTTCTTCTGCCTTAGAAAAAGCTTTAGGATATACTACGATTTCATCTTCTCTTTCTTTTATTATCAAACCATTACGATTTATTTCATCTATATGCGATTGCCAAATATCTACTAAGTATACATCTTCTCCGGCTCTTGAAAGATATCCACCATATAAACTTCCCATAGCACCAGCACCTATTATGGCTATTTTCATAAATGATACCCCTCCGATTTTAAATTATTGTGCTGATATATCAGCACAATAATTTAGCTTTATATCGCTAAAGTGTTATTTAATATAACTTCTTTAAAACTTCTTCTTTCATTCCAAAACTATACTTTTCATCTGGAAAACTTCCACTTTGTACCTCTTTAGAATATTGATTGAATGCATTAATAATTATTTCACTCAAATTAGCATATTTTTTTACAAATTTAGGTGTAAACTTTCCATACATCCCCATCATGTCATGAGTTACAAGCACTTGACCGTCACAATCTGGTCCTGCGCCTATACCAATTGTTGGTATGTCTATGTTTTCAGATATTAGTTTTCCTATAGCAGATGGAACACATTCTATTACTATCATAAATGCTCCAGCTTTCTCTAATGCCTTTGCTTCTTCTACTATTCTTTTAGCATCTTCAACATTTTTTCCTTGAACTTTAAATCCACCTAACTGTGAACTAGTCTGAGGGGTAAGACCTATATGTCCTATAACAGGAATGCCAGCATTAACAATAGCTTCAACCTTATCAGTTACAGCTAACCCACCTTCTAACTTTATACAGTCACAACCACCCTCTTTCATAAGACGGGTAGCATTTATAACCGCTTGTTCACAGCTAACATTATATGAACCAAAAGGCATGTCACCAATTATTATAGTATTAGGTGCACCTTTAACTACGGGTTTAATATGATGAATCATATCTTCCATTGTAACCCCAACGGTAGAATCATATCCTAACATAACCATAGCCAATGAATCACCAACCAGTATCATTTCAATATCTGCCTGGTCTACTAATGCCGCAGTATGGTAGTCGTAGGCTGTGACCATCCTTATCTTCTTACCCTCTTTTTTCATATCCTTAAAGCTTGGTATAGCTACTTTTTGTTTTGTCATTTTCTTCCCTCCCTGAATTCCATATTATGGAATAAAATTCTGTATAGCAGAATTAATTTCACATTGGTATATTAATATGCTTTTAATAATACAAAAATTACTAATTAATACAAAATAAAAAAACTGCTGATATATAATTTATCAACAGTTCTTAAGCTTTATATTTAAATGCAGTGTTTACCCCAAGCTCCTAGTGCATTTGTTATCTTATCAGCAGTATTTCGTAATAGCTGTATATATACCTGTTTTTTTTCTTCAGTTATTCTAGCACTTGGCGATGCTATACTTAGCGCAACATAAGACATATTATCATCAACCTTCAGCGGCACAGATATACAAGTGAGTCCTTTAATATACTCTTCATTGTCTATTGCATAGCCTTGATTTCTTATTTGTTTTAACTGATTTTCTAGTTCCTCATAGGTGTCTATAGTAGTATCTGTAATTTTTTTAAGTTGTAGTTCTGATATAGAAATGCTGTCGTTAAAGGCTAATATAACTTTTCCCATAGCACTACAAAAGGCAGGTACTCTTCTACCTATATCTAATTCTATTCTTAGAGGCTCCTTTGTAATTATTTTATCTAAATATACAACCTCTTGCTTGTCCAATATTCCTATGTTTACAGTCTCGTGACAGATCTGGAATAGCTCTTCTAAAAAAGGTCGTGCTACTTTTCTTAAAGGCATTCTATTTGCCACTTTATTTCCCAGCTCAAATAGTTTTATCGTTGTATAATATTTTCCATTTATATCATTTTGATTCACATATCCGATATGTTTAAAGGTGCCCAATATTCTGTGAATCGAACTCTTTCCTAAACCCGAAGCCTTGCTTAATTCTAAAATACTCATTTCATCATATTCAGATAAAATTTCTAGCACGCCAAAAGATTTAATTAAAGAATTTATATGATAGCTCTGTTTTAAATTATCATTTTCCATACTTCCCACTACAGCGTCCTCCAAAGCACAAAGTTTTAATTAATTATATCATGTTTTATACATATTTTTCCATATTGTGTTAATTATAAAAACCCTATAAATTTAGACTAAAGCTAAATTTATAGGGTTATTTTCTTATTTACGTCTAATTTTATTAACAGCGGTTACAACTGAAACTGCTATTATTGTAGATATTATTGCTTCTGGAATACCATTAGCTGCAGCAATTGTAATTATACCTTTTTGAGCAGCACTAGTACTTAAATGCAGTGTTTTTGCATATGGTTCTAAGTACAATAGATAAATCATTCCTAGAACTCCACAAGTATTAGTTAGTGAACCTATTGCTGCTGCAACAGACATGTTTAGTACCTTGAAGTTAGTTTTTATAGCCTTATACGTATAATAAGACGTTAATGCTATAAGTACTCTAGGAAGTACTGATACTAAAGGGTTCAAAAATACAAATGATACTGGTGTTGGCGTAGTTATGGCTTGTACAATACTAAAAATACCAAATATCAAGCCAACCATAGCCCCTACTACAGGCCCCTCTAAAATAGCTCCTATAATAACAGGAATATGCATTATAGTAGCCTTTACCGGTGGAATAGGTATAAACCCTAATCCAGTTACTCCTAGTACAATTGATATTGCTGATAGCATTCCAATTGTAGTGATTTGTCTTGTGTTAAATCTTGCTGTCGTTCTTAATCCTCTTTCCATAGTTTCCTCCGTTCTTATTCCTACTTTGGATATAATTCGGAATAGTTTTAATAAAATAGATGTTCAGTTTCATACGAATACCGACATTTTCATTTTATCACTTAAAATAAAAATTTCAATATGTAAACAATTAATCTAAATTACATAAAAATACTAAATTGAATGTCAATTTTAATAATTATAAAAATAAAAAATGATTGTGCTTTAATTGTTTTTTAAAGCACAATCACCGTCATTATTTAGATAATTCTAAGGCTACATCAGCAGCAAGTTTTGCATTATTGTAAACAAGCTTAATATTTGATTCTAAGCTATTTCCACCTGTTATTTCTTTTATTTTAGCAAGTAAGAAAGGTGTTGATTCTTTACCTTTTATTCCTTTTTCTTCAGCTTCCTTTACTGCATCTTCAATTGCTTTAGTTATTGTATCATAATCCATTTCATCTTCTTCTGGAATTGGATTTGTAATTACAAGTCCTCCATTTAGACCTAAATCCCATTTTGCTTTTATTGTATCAGCTATCTCTTTTGCAGAATCAACTCTATAGTCTACTTTAAAACCACTTTTTCTAGTATAGAATGCTGGCAATTCTTCTGTGCCGAATCCTATTACAGGTACCCCGTTAGTTTCTAGATATTCTAAAGTTAAACCTAAATCTAATATTGATTTTGCACCAGCACAAACTACTGCCACATTTGTATGAGCTAACTCTTGAAGGTCAGCTGATATATCAAAAGTTTCTTGCGCTCCTCTGTGCACTCCTCCAATACCACCTGTAGCAAACACTTTTATTCCCGCAAGTGCAGCTATTATCATTGTAGTTGCTACTGTAGTTGCTCCATCTAATTTCTTAGCAACTATAAATGGTATATCTCTTCTACTTGTCTTAAGCACATTTTGGCTCTTTCCTAAGTGTTCTAGCTCTTCATCATTTATTCCTACTTTTAATTTTCCATTTAGTATAGCAATTGTTGCTGGCATAACGCCTTTATCTCTTAGTATTTGTTCAACTTTCTTTGCTGTTTCAACATTTTTAGGATATGGCATACCATGTGATATTATTGTAGACTCTAATGCTACTACTGGCTTTCCTTCTTCCAATGCCTTTTTTACCTCTGGTTTTATATCTAAGTATTTTTCTAACATAATTTTAACTCCTCCATTTTTTTAATTACATTTTCATGTGACATATTAGGATTTATAGTATTGCTATGAGACAAAGCTAATATAGAAGCGCTCATAGCAAATCTTACTGAATAATCTATTGTAAAATCTTTAGTTTTACCATAAACAAGTCCTGCTACAAATGCATCCCCTGCACCTGTTGCATTTACTACCTTAATTTTTGGTGTCTTTACTATATTTTCATCTATGCCGTCATTATAGTAAACCCCTTCTTCTCCTAAAGTAATAAATACTCTTTTTATGCCTTGGTTTAAAAAATACTCTCCACATCTTTTTAAATCATCGTTGCTTTTTATTTCTATACCTGAAAGAATTTCAGCTTCAATTTTATTTGGCTTAATAGTATGGAAATTGCCAATAATATTTTTTACCTTTTTTGCTTTTGACGTAGATACTGTATCTAGAAAAAATTCTGTATCTCTATTGCTTGTAACAATATATTCTATAGTTTCTTCAGGAATATTTGTATCAACAACACATATGCTGGAATTTTCTATTACATGTTTCTTCTTTTGTATAAACTCCGCTGTCATGCCTTCAAAGATATCCATATATGCAATAGCTGCATGCATATCTCCCTCTTCATCGAGTATACATAAATAAGTAGAAGTAGATTGTCCTTCAAGTATTAGAGAGTGCTGCATATCCATTCCTATATATCTTGCTTCATCTAGTATCTTACTTCCGTATACATCATCTCCCAAAGCCGTAATGAGTTTAACTTCTGACCCAAGCTTTTTAAGATTTTCACCTATATTTCTACCTACACCACCGAGAGATATTTTAACTACTCCAGGATTAGAATCCTTGGTAATCAGCTTCTGATTAGGAAAGCCTTGAATATCAATGTTCGCACCACCTACAATACAAACATAGGGTTCTTCATTCAATATATAGCCTTTGCCTTTGATATATCCCTTCTTCATCAAGTTTGTTATATGCACTGCAGCAGAAGAACGGGTAATACCTAAAGCATCAGAAAGCTCTTTCTGTGCTATCATTGGATTTTGTTTAATTAGCCTTAAAATTTCTTCTTCTCTATTAGTCATAAAAATCCCCTCAATGTTAAATATCTTATTCATTTTCTTAACTTTTGCTTATTAACTTAACTTATGTTTATATTAACATAGTGTGATATATTTTGCAACCATAAAAAATAAAAAGCTGAAAAAACTTATCAGAGCAATTTCATAGTTAGTTTTCCTGTAAGCCAGCTATGTTATTCAATCACTCAACTTTAAAGTTTCTTCAGCCTTATTTTTATAGTGCTGATTCAAATATTTTTAACACGTCCTCAGCGTTTAGCTTTCCAAAGTTTCCTATCTCACCATATCTTACTGCACCTTTAGCCATTGTTTCTAGATTTTCTCTATCTATCCCAATCTCTTGGAGCTTTGTTGGTAAACCTAAGGAAACAAAAAATTCTCTTGTCATATCAATGGCCTTGTTAGCTAGTTCAAATTTATCTCTTTCTTGATCAAGTCCCCAAACGTTAACTCCGTACTCAACAAAGCCATCTACTGTATCATCATTTAAGATGTATTTCATCCAGTGAGGAGTTAACAATGCCAAACCAACACCATGAGTTATATCGTAGAATGCACTTAATTCATGCTCCATAGCATGCACAGACCATTCAGTTTCTTTGCCATAACTTATCAATCCATTGATTGCCAAACTTGAAGTCCACATTAAATTTGCTCTTGCCTCATAGTTCTCAGGTTCCTTATATGCTATAGGGCCATATTTTATACAAGTCTTAAGCATTGCTTCTGCCATTCTGCTTTGAAGGTAAGCAGATTTAGTATTACTAAAATAGTTTTCATAAATATGGCTCATTATATCCGCTGTTCCTGCTGCCGTTTGACTAGCTGGAACAGTAAAAGTATATGTTGGATCTAGGATTGAAAATTTTGGCGACATATCTGGATGTGCTGTTGCTAGTTTTTCATTTGTATCTAAATTACTTATTACTGCAAATGGGTCCATTTCTGAACCTGTTGCTGCAAGAGTAAGTATTGTACCAATAGGCAGCACCTTCTGTATTTGTGCTTTTCTAGTTAAGAAATCCCATGGATCTCCATCATAGTAATTAGCTGCAGCAATAACCTTTGCACAGTCAATTACACTTCCTGCGCCTACAGCTAAAATAAAATCTATGTTATTTCCCTTACAAAGCTCTGCTCCTTTTCTTACACTTGTAATTCTAGGGTTAGGCTCTACCCCTGATAGCTCTAAAAATTGTATATTTGCATTGTTAAGTATTTCTACTACCCTATCGTATAGCCCACTCTTTTTTATACTTCCTCCTCCATATACTAATAAAACTTTAGAGCCATATTTCTTTACTTGCTCTCCTAAAACATTTATTTGGTCTTTTCCGAAGAAAATCTTTGTTGGAATATCATAATTAAAGTTTAACATTTTCGCATTTCTCCTTTTGTTTATTTATTATATTAATTATATTTCTGTGAAAAAATCCTTTCAATACAGTACTTTTTAGTTTTATAGTTTCTATAAGGTTACTCCTAATTTATCTTCTTAATCCCTTTCAACAGGAAAACCTTCTTGAAAATACTCTTTAGGATATAATAATTCAATAATCTTAGCTTTACTACATTTTCCATTTTCCATAAATACATCTGGTATACCCTTAAGAGATATTCTTACATTTTGAATATTAAATATATCACAAACATTTTCTATGCATTCCACCACTGACTTATCTTTATTTGATTTTATATACTTCTCTATTTCTTCATCTTTTAGCCACTCTACGTCACTTGAATAATTTTCATCGAAGTTTACTACAGTGCATTTTAATTTACTTTTATCATTTCCAGAAATAGAAGACATAAAAAAGGTTTTTACCATAATATCATCAAAAGGTAAACTATATCCAGCAAAGATAATATGCTTTGCATTTTTCATCAACAGTCCCATTTCAGTTTTTATTTCTTCTAAAGGAGGTATACTTCTTTTTTTAGCTAAAGTCTGCATTATTAAAGGCATATCATATGGATAAGTTACTTGACCACAGTAAGGACATTCAATTGCTCCTCTTCTATATTCACATTCTTTCTTAGTTTTATACTTCCAGTTTTTCTGAAGTCCTCCAAATACTGATGGTCCAAAAACTTCAGTAGACAGCCTATCCCATTTAGCACCAAAGGTAGTTATATATTTTCCACACTCAGGACATATCCTTGAACCAAATACACCATGAGGGAATAATATTTTTCCTATCCTTACTATTCTGGATGGATATTTATAATCATTAACTCTTTTGCATTGAGACTCATCAGAGGTATACCATATTTCCGATTCGTCCTTTCCAATTTCTGTTGATGCTATTCTAGTGCCGAAGTCATCAAATAGTCTAAGTTTTAATCCATCCTTCATGTTCATAGGATTGTCATTTTCTTCTTTATGAGCATTAAAAATATTCCAAAGAAGTATTGGATCCCAGTTAAAGGATACTATTGCATAGGAGTAAAGATAGAATCTTCTTGTATCTCTTCTGTACCCCCTATCTTCAAAGCACTTAGCCTCTTCTTTCATAAGTTCTGTCAAAATTTTTGAAAATTGATAGTATGGATTTACAAGTTCTTCGTCCATGTAACCTGGGCGACTTTGTACGCTAAGTCTTTCTAGTTCTTCAATAAGCAGAATTAAGCATCTTTTAGCACCAATAATTCTCTCAACCCTTAAAAACTCTGTTTTGCCATTACAAAATGCATTGAACCCCATACCATTGTCTATTAGCTGATCCAGCATTGTAAAAAGCTCATGCATATTTAATTTAGTATTAGTATTTATAATAGTTGCTAATGCCTTTAAATCATATATTTTTGATAGCTTAGAGTCTTTAGTTAAATCCTCCATTATCAGTTTTTTAAAAGCATTTTTTAATTTTTCGTTTTTATTTTCTAAGAATGAAAAGTCATTTTTATTAATCTTTATTACTAGCTGTATTAATTCCTTTGTTGCATATAATCCAAGTGATTTAGTAGCTCCCGCACCCCATAAAATTACTGTTTCAGGCCAGTATCTCTCCGGCATTTTATCACTCCTATTAAAATTTATTAGAAGATTAGAATTAACTTGTGTATATAATATTTACAAATGTATATTAACCTTTATCTATAATTTATATTTAGAATTCAAAAATTTTTATTTGAATTTCATTTTGAATATTAGAGCAGGTAAGTCACCGGATAAAATTTTTCTTTATTGTAATACTATATTTGAAATATACTATTATGCTTGAAGGGAGAATTTTTATGAAAACACTACATTATAATGTATCTGGCTTAGCAGGAACCCAAAGTAAAACTAAAGTAAAAAACGCCTTGGATGAAGTTGAAGGTGTTCAAGATGTGGCTGTAGATCTCGCTAGGGGAACTATTGAAATACAATACAATGAGCCAGCTAGCCCTGGACAAATAGAACACTGCATAAGACACACTGGTTATGATATAACTTCTGAAAATACAAAATAAATCTTGAAATATAGAGATACTAGGCCGGAAGTTAACCTATACTCCGGGATATAAGTTAACTTTCTGGTTGGGTTCCTTATATATATTTTCTACTTTCTCTCTAAAACTTTAAACAAGTGTACATATTTATTATCTTCGTCAATTTTACCTTCTTTCAGTTCAACAACCTTCCATTCCTTTTCATCGTATTTAGGAAAAAAGGTATCTCCCGATATGTCTGCATCTATTTCAGTTATGTACATCTTATTTGTATATGGAAATAATAATGAGAAAATTTCTTCTCCACCTATTACAAAATATTCTTTTTCATCCTTAATATATTTTTCTAAATCCTCTTCATTATTAACTATAGTAACTCTGTTATCATCCAACTTATAATTTTTATCTCTTGTAAGTACCACGTGTTGTCTGTCTGGTAATATCTGCGGAAGAGATTCAAAGGTTTTTCTTCCCATAATCATTGTCTTAGTTTTACCTGTTGTAATTTCTTTAAATTTCTTTAGATCATCTGGTAAATACCAAGGTATTTTGTTATCCAATCCTATAACATTATTATTTGATATTGCAACAACAAAACTTAACATTTTCTTTCCTCCGCTTCAAAATAACTTTATTATATATATTTTATCTCTTAAATGTTTTATTTACTACTCATATTCAATATAAAGTTAAAGCTGCTGGATTACTTTTTCCAGCAGCCTCTTATATTACACTATAATTATATTTTTACATCCGTTCTTGATAGCTATAACCTTAAGCTCTTCCATCATTTCATCATTAGGTTGAACAGCTTCTATTTTATCCGTACGTACACCAATAGGTCTATATTTTATAAGCTTATATCTTATTTCAGGATTTAATGATGCTATAAGTTTGCTTATTTCATTTACATTATTAAAATTATCTAAAACACCTGGCACTATTACAGTTCTAACCTCGTATAACTTATTTATGCCAGCAAGATACTCTGCATTTTTTAATACTATATCATTGTCTCTTCCTGTTAGCTTTATGTGTTCATCCCTATCAAAGGATTTTATATCTAACATTGCCATATCCATTAGATCTACAAGATCTTTATTCTTACTAAAATCTGTAGATCCATTTGTATCCACGAATACTGTAAGATCTAACTTTTTTACCTTTTCAAATAAATCTACTAAAAACTTACTTTGAAGAGTGCATTCTCCTCCTGATACGGTTATCCCTGAAATAAATGGCTTAACTTTTATAACTTCTTGTAATATTTCACCTACACTCATTGCTTTTGTCTTAGGGCCGCAACTATTCTTACATACCTTAATACATTCTCCACAATCCTTACATTTTTCTTCCTGCCATATCACTGAGTCACCTACCATAGATATAGCGTCAAATTTGCAGCTGAATAAGCAGGTTCCACACTGAGCACATCTTTTTATTGTTTCAGGATTATGGCAATATAGACAGTCAAAATTACATCCTTGAAAAAATATAGCCATCCTATTTCCTGGTCCATCTACCATACTAAAAGGAATAATTTTATTTACTAGTCCTTTAGACATTATCTCTTACCTTTCTTTCAAGTATCCTTGAGTTTTTCACAGCTCCAAGTCCAAGGGCTACTGTGTCCTGAAGTACCTGTTCTCCTCTATTTAACTTTTCTATATCAGATTTTTTTACTAGATATCCTGTTATTCTTATTACATCGCTATTTGATGAGTATAATGAGAAATATCTCATTCCTTCTCTAAAGGCACCTTTTATTATATCCAATACAGCTTTAGGATTATTTTTCGCTGTTATTTCAAAAGGGAATATATCGCCTATGCCCGATGGGAAGTATTTATGGAATTTAGCACTTTGCAATAAATGAACAGGTAGTTCTGGCTCCTCACCAATAGGTATTCTACATCCAGGACTTGTGCCTTTATCTGTTTCAATTCCTACCTGAGCATGTAATAAAAAGTGATTGTCAGTTGCACCACAGTATGGATTTATTCTGTTGTTCACTATTTCATACATTTTATCAATAATTGAAATTCCTAATTTATTAGCACATTCGCTATGTCCAAATCTATCCTTCTTTTCTTCTGCTTTTAGTAAAGTATTTACACACTCAGCTAATCCAAACATCCCAAACATAGCTGAAAATCTATCTTGACTTATTAAGCCTTCCTTTACCAAGAAGCTGCTTTCAAAAAATGAGCTTTCCTCTACAATAAACTTTATTCTCTCATCAATATAATCTGACATTTTTGACATAGCATCTGGGAGCGTATTATTTATAAATTCTTCTACGCTGTTAGCTTTTTTAGATAATCCAGCCAAATTTAATCTAACTAATGTATAACTTCCTCCCCCTATATATAATCCATTGTAACAACTTGCAATACCGTAATCACCATACTTATTAAATTCTTCAGAAAACATCTCATGATTTGCAAAGCTTGGCTTTGCTGTAACTAATGCTGTACTTACTGCGTCTGCTGCAAAATCATCGGAAGTATCTTTGCTGTACTTTAAAGTTATATTAGGTATAGCTGTTTGAAGTTCTCTTTGAACTTTTAATATTATTCTTCCAGCTTTAGTTTCTATAGGTCCGATATTAGCATGACAAAAGGAATCAGTTATAGTTCTATCTATGTGCAATAAAAATAATTTTATTGCCTTGTATGCTTCTTCTTCATTATCTATAAATGGATCAAGCAACGTATCAATATTTCCTATATATACAGGCATAGCAGTAATTGAAGGAACATGCTTGTACAATATCAATAAATTATTAGTTGCTTCCCATATATCCTTTGCAGGCTCTAAACCTAGAAATTCACTACCCTGCTTCATAAACTTTTCATAATCAGGAACTATATATCTTGGTCTGTATGGGGCATTTCCTTCATTTAAGTCACAAATTATACCCTCATCTCTTAAGCCCTGCACCTCTTTACTTATATTCAGTACATTTAGGCTGGCTTCAGCCTCTCGAGCAAGAGTTAAAACTTTTTGCTCGTATGTTAACGTTTTATCTTTTATTACATTTAAAGTATTTTCCATATTATTTCAACTCCAACTAAAATTATTTTTTACTTATTATTATTTTATAATTATTATCGTATTTTTGCAAAGTCTTTATTTTCCAAAATATTAAGTGAATAAGATTTCTCCAGAGTACAATTCTCTGAAGAAATCTTTATTTTTAATAGTTTAATCTAAATTTTAATACAGGCTTTGAAGCTTGATTGTATATAAGGCTTAATTGAGGATCATCCTTAGGTACTTCAAAGGTTACTGTACCATCTACCTCTCCTCCAGGCACCAAACTTCCCGAGTCTAGTCTTCTATTAAAACCCTTTGGAGCTGGACTTTTTATCTGTCCTTTTGAATTTTGAAGCTGATAAAATGCTTCATTATAGTCTATATTACCACTTCCAATGTTTTTTTCCTTTAAGGTAACTATTATAAATTCATTCCCCTGCCCTGCTTTTATATAATCATCTCCAAAAGACTTTTGAAAGTTAGTTATTGTAATAGAAGTACTGCCTATTCTAGCCTCCTCATTAATTCCATATATTTTTCCTTCTGAATTCTTGCTGATACTAGTACTATTATTTATTGTCATAGGATTAAATGCTTTAAATAGGTTTCCTGTCATTGCATTTGCTAAATTTTCATTTGGCTCTATAAGCCACATATTTTTATCTTTATTTTTAACAAGTTTTATATCCACATCATTGGTAAAAGTGGGAACTGAAGATTCGTTGAGATTCTTAGTGTAGTACTGCTCTATTAACTGGTTTATCTTGTCTTGCGTCAATTGCTCACCATTTAACGCTTTGCTATACAAGCCTGGGAATATATCCGTTACCATTTTCCCACTGATTTTATTCAAATCTGGTGAGGTAATCTTTGTTTTAGCTATGGCTGTATCCCCAGAAGTATTTGATGATATTACTTGATAACTTAATTTTGAAAATATTAGTTTAGCAAGTCTCTCATATTCAGGTCTATCAAACTTTAAACCTCCCACACTTGCTAAATCATTTCTTGATAAATACTTCGAGGCTGTTTGAATATCAGATTTTTTAAGTGCATCAAAGAAATTATTTATTGTAGTATCGGGTTTTATTGCACAACCAATTAAAGCTATTAATACTATAGGACAAATAGAAATGCACAATAGTTTTCTAATTTTCTTCCTCATGGCTTCCTCCTTCTGTATCATCAAAGTAATGTGTATATATTTTCCATACCCTTACTTATATTTTTCCTTAAATTCCTCACAATTATTACATATTCTTTCTTATTTCAAATATAACTTTAAAAATCATCCTATATTGATCTTTTCATTTCTACTGATGCAAATTCTTCTCTAAATTCTAATTTTATTTTTTTTAATTAATGGCTTGACTAAAATTTATACTAGACCAATATTTAATTGACAAAATTTAATAGGTTTTGTATCATTTAATTGTTAACTAAAATTACTTTAATCAGTTAACAATAGTTAAAAGTAAAGTAACCGAGATTATTTTAGCAAAGCTTATCTTAGCTACTTTACCAGTTTGAAACTAAATAAAGCTTAATTAGGAGAGAATAGCATGGAAAATTTAATTTTAAAATTAGAAAAGAAGATAACTGAAGGTGAAAAAATTAATTTTGAAGAAGCCCTTATGCTTTCTAAGATAGAAAATATAGAAGAACTATTTAAAGCAGCAGATAGAATCCGTAATAAATTTAATGGAAGAAAAGTGGATTTATGCTCCATTATGAATGCAAAGTCAGGAAGATGTTCTGAGGACTGCAAATATTGTGCTCAGTCAGCCCACTACCATACCAATGTAGCAGAATACAGCATGGTAGATGAAAAAGAGGCTTTAAAGTTGGCAATAGAAAATGAAAAAGAAGGAGTAAATAGATTTTCACTTGTAACTAGCGGCAGAGGGCTACAGTGGGAGGACTTAAAAAAAGCCTTAAACATATATAAATACCTTAGAAAAAATGTAAAGATAAAGCTTTGTGCCTCTTTAGGAATAATAGGTTACGAAGAACTTGTAGAATTAAAAAAGACAGGAATCTCAATGTACCATCATAATCTAGAAAGCAGCAGAGAGTACTATGAAAAAATATGTACAACCCATACTTATGACGAAAGAATAGAGACTATAAATAATGCAAAAAAGCAGGCTTAAAGATCTGTTCTGGTGGAATTATAGGCATGGGTGAAACCATGGAGGACAGGATAAAACTAGCTTTAGAGCTTCAAAAGTTAGAAATACGATCTATTCCTGTTAACGTGCTAAATCCTATAAAAGGCACACCTTTAGAAAACACTCCTCCATTGTCCCAGGAGGAAATATTAAAAACCATAGCTATTTTTAGATTTATAAATCCTAAGGCTTATATTAGATTAGCTGGGGGAAGAAATCTTTTAGAGGGCTTTGGAGAAAACTGCTTTAAAGTAGGTGCCAATGCTACTATCACCGGAAATTATCTAACTACTTCGGGGAATAAAATTGCAGAGGATATAAAAATGATAGAGAATTTAGGGTTGGAAGTAGGCACAGATGAGTATTTTAATAGAGCATAAAACAGAAGTCTGTCAACAAGTTTGTATAAACTCTATTGACAGACTTCTGTTCTTCATTAACCTTAATAAAAAATATTACTTCGCCTCATTGTTTTCTTATATTTCAATGCCAGCTAACTTCATTAAGTATACAGCATTTCTTGTAGGTGAAACTCCGACTTTCAATTTATAATCAAAATAAATTTTATTCTCTCTATAGTATTCAGAAAAATGATAGTTCTTAACTTTTGAATTTTTATAATTCTCCAACTCACCTAACTCTAAATCATGAGTGGATACAAAGCCTAGATTTCCAGTTTTACTTAATTGTTTTACCAAAATCATAGCTCCAGTGTGCCTATCTCTTGAATTAGTTCCTTTAAAAATTTCATCTAATAAAAATAGTACTTGCTTTCCTTCTTTTGAAGCCTTAACAATATTTTTAATTTTTAATATCTCTGCATAAAAGGAAGATATACTTTGACCTAAATCATCACTTACCTTCATACAACTATATAGATCCATAATAGTACAATAAAATTCATCTGCACATACAGGAGCTCCTGCATATGCTAATACAATATTAATTCCCACAGTTCTCATAAATGTACTCTTTCCAGACATATTGGAACCTGTTATAAGCATAACTTGATAGGGCTCCTCTAGCTTTAAGTTATTACATACCCGTTCTTCCCCTAAAAGTGGATGTCCCATATTTTTAGCTATAATCTTTGAGGGTCCAGTTACAATCTTAGGCATACTCCAATTGGGATTATCGTATTTGATAACCGCAATACTACATAAAGCTTCTAATTCAGCTATTGTATTAAGCCAATTTTCAAAATCATTCCCTGATTTTATCTTCCATTCTTCAATAGAAATAGCCCAGTGATATTCTATCATGAGAATGGAATTTAAAATAGGATATAGCATATTACGTCTGTTTGCTATAGATTCACAGATTTTAGAAAAAACATCTATCTGTTTAGACGCACTTAGGCCATCATTATCGTAAAGTTTTTCACATAAACTTAAAATATACTCTGATTTAAATTTATGCTTTTCTATATGTCTAATCATATTTCTATATGTTTTTATGTTATCGTTATATTTTTCAGCAATAATTAAATTTTTTATTCTATCTTCTCTTTTTATTCTTAAAATAAAGCATTGAATCAAAATAAGAAGAATAGGAATATAATAAGGAATTAAATAAAATATTTTTGGAGCACTTCTATCAATATCTAATAGAGCAGCCAGTACATAATCAATTATTCTAATCACCAAGGTTAAGGTAGTTATCGCAGTTACCATTGAAAAAATTCTTAAGCTCCAAATTACTTGCTTTTTTAATATATAGTTACTTCTTTCTTTTATCCATAAAAAAAGCTCTTTAAGATTCTGACTGTTGTTGATTATTTTTCCTTCTGCCTCAAGTCTCTGTCTAAAATATATTTTTTTCTCAAGTTCTTTAACTGCAGATTGCCTATAATATATGTTCTGTTCGTTTTGAGGTTTTTCTGTTAACATCTCTTTAAGCTTTTGTCTTCCCATATAAGTACGAGCTACATTTATCCATTGAAATAAAGAACCTCTACCAAAAATATCAAGATCATATGAATAATTATGATTTTCATCTATAAACTCTCCGCCAGTATCTTCAAAAAGTTTCCAATCTCCCTTTAATCGTTTTATTGAGCTTTCATTTACTTCATATAATGCAGCTATATACTTATTTTTATTTTCTATACTTTTATGTAAATAGGCTAAATAACAAAATAGAACAATTACTACTAGAACCAATAAATCAAATAAGTAATACCTTCTCAAGATATATGCTCCTATTAAAATTGCAAGCCCTAGTACAAAAATAACTAGTCGTAAGGTGCTTATCTTATCTATACGTTTCTGTTGCTTTTTAAGTAATAGATTATACTGAGCTTTTCTCTTTTCATATTTTTTTAGTGCTGATATCAAACCTCATTCCTCCTTTAAGGCAAATATGCTAAAACTTGGTAAGTACCTTATATATAAAAAAATACACCTACTAGAAAGTAAGTGCAAGAATAAAAGATTAAATATATTTAAATTAACACCTGGTTTATTATAAGTTCTCATACTGCAGTTTGTAAAGACTATAATAAAAACCTTTTTGGCCATAAGTTCCTTATGTTTTCCTATTTCTTTTATTTCTCCTTTATGCAAAACAATAACATTATCAGACTTCTTTATAGTTGATAGTCTATGTGCTACTGCAATAGTGGTTCTGTTTTTCATAAGCTTTTCTAAAGCCTCTTGAATTATTGCCTCTGTTTCTGTGTCAATATTTGAAGTAGCCTCATCCATAACTAAAATTGACGGATTAAAAACCAATGCTCTAGCAAAAGAAATAAGCTGTCTTTGTCCCATTGAAAGAGTTGTTCCTTTTTCATTAATCTTATGTTTATATCCATCATTAAAGTTTTCTATAAAATAATCTGCATTTACATATTGAGCGGCTTTTTTCACATCTTCTAATGATATTTCTTTATTAAATAACTTTATATTAGTTTCAATGTCTCCTGCAAATAAAAATACATCTTGAAGTACTAATCCTATATTTCTTCTCAGCTCCTCAGTTTTTATATTTTTTATATTTATGCCATCAATAAGTATTTCACCTTTCTGATTTTCATAAAAACCGCAAAGCAAGTTTATAATACTTGTTTTCCCCGCTCCTGTAGCACCTACAAAAGAAACAGATTGTCCAGGTAATATTTTAAAAGAAAGATTCTTTAAAATCCAGTTTTCAGATTCATAAGCAAACCACACATTTTTAAATTCAATTTCTCCTTTTGCCTTATTTAAATTACATCCATCACTATGCTCATCCTCAATTTTCTCATTTAGTATACCAAATATTCTTTCAGAAGAAACCATGGAGCTCTGATATGTGTTATATTGATCCGTAAGCTCAATAATAGGCTGAAACAATCTATTTATGTAATTAATGAAAGCATAAAGAGTTCCTACTTCTATGGTTCCTTTAATGAGCCTTGTACCTCCATAAAATAATATAAGTGCTAATGATAAGGTTTTTACTACATCCATGAAGGGTCTAAAGACACCAAAAAGTATGATTTGCTTTAAGTTTGCATCGTAATATTCTTCATTTATATTTTGAAACTCATTGTATTTTTTGTCCTCCATGTTAAATATCTGAATAATTTTCATACCAGATATATGCTCTGATAAAAAGCCATTTATAGAGGATAATTTATTTCTTATTTCACCAAAAATTCTTCTTGCCCTTTTTTTAAACAAAAGTGTAACTCCAAACATTAACGGCGTAACCAAAAGACATATTACAGTAAGCTTTAAGTCCAAACTTATCATGACTAATACTATCCCTATCATAATAAATACATTCTGCAAAAAACCTATTACTACATCTGTAAACATGTCATTTAGTGAATCTGTATCATTGGTAACTCTTGTCACTATTTTCCCAATTGGATTTTTATCAAAATATGATATGGGAAGCTTTTGTATATGGCTAAAAACTTGTTGTCTCAAATTCATAATAATTTTTTTAGCCGTACGCTCCAAAATATAAATTTGAAAGTAACTTAAAATAAATTCTATAAGCATAAGTACAAGATAAATTAAGCCTAAGAATTTTATTCCTGCTTCACATTGATTTACTGTTAAAGCACCTGATAAGCCTTTTCTTATATAATCATCAATTACTATTTTTACAATATAAGGTCTTGCTAACTGAGCAGCTGATACTACAAGAATTAACGTAAGCGACAGCAAAAAATACTTCCAATAAGGACCTACATATTTTATTAGCTTTTTTGTTGCTTCTCTATCACCTTTTTTATGATTATTTTCGTCAGTTCTAAATCTTTTTCCCGAAGAACCTTGTGAAAATCCCCCACCGCCAAAACCTCTAGGCATAAACATCCTCCTTAGTAATTTTCAGATCTCTCCTGCGATATCTGTTTTTCATACATTCTGTAATATAACCCACCTATTTTCATAAGATCTGCATGAGCACCTCTTTCTACTATGCTTCCTTTGTCTAGTACAATAATCTCATCTGCATGTTTTATACTAGAAACTCTGTGAGATATAATCAGGCATGAACAATCTTTTATAATATATTTTAATCCATCCAATATATTTTTTTCTGTCTCTGTATCAACTGCTGATAAACAATCATCTAATACAAGTATAGAAGGTTTTTTTATTATAGCCCTAGCAATGGATATCCTCTGTTTTTGACCACCAGATATATTCACACCTCTTTCATCAAGCATAGTATCAAATTTATCTGGAAAGTCCATTATATTATCATATACCTGACTTATCTTTGCTGCATCCTCTATTTGTTTTATAGTATAATCTCTTTGAGAAAAAGCTATATTATATTTTATTGACTCAGAGAATAAGAAATTATCCTGCGGTACATATCCTATGTTATCACGGAGAACCTTAACAGGTATTTCTGTAATGTCCATATTGTCTATTGTAAGCTGTCCTTTCTCTTGAGGATTGTACAATCTTAAGATTAAATTTGCCAAGGTGGACTTCCCACTTCCCACCTTTCCAACAATAGCTATAGTTTTCCCAGGTTCTAAAGTTAAGTCTATATTTTTTAGTACAGGTTTAGACTCCTTACTATATGAAAAATTTAAGTTTTTAAAAACTACCTTTCCGCTAAGTTTAAGGTTATCAAACTCACTTTTAAAATCTGATTTATCCTGTACTTCAGGTTTTTCATTAAACAATTTTTCTATTCTATCTTTTGATGCCTTCCCTCTTTGAATTATGTTAACAATACTTCCTATAAATCTTATAGGTCTTATTAAAACTCCTATATAACTGTTTATCGCAATAAAGTCTCCTATAGTTATCTGTTTTTTTAACACTAAAGAAGAGCCATAAACCAATACAATCAAATAAGAAATAGCACTTAAAAATTCAATTAAAGGATAAAATATCCCCCAAACCTTAACCAATTGTAAGTTTGTCTCATAATTTTTTTCATTTATTATCTTGAAATTTCCAATTTCATCTTTTTCCTGTACAAAGGTTTTTATAACTCTAATACCTGCGATATTTTCCTGGACTTTTTCTGTTAAACTAGCAAAAGATTCTTGAACTTTTTTAAATCTTTTATTTATTAAAACGCCAAACTTTGCTACTATAACTATTAAAATTGGTATAGGCAAAAAGCTATAATAGTAAGCTTCATATTTATAGTTTTTCCCATGGCTATTATACTTAGAAGCATAAGGAAAAATGTATCTATAATTAGGTTAACCCCTCTACCTAAAGCTAAACGTACTGCATTAACATCGTTTACTGAAAGTGCCATCAATTCTCCAACACTGCTTTTATTAAAGAAACTCATAGATAACTTTTCTAAATGTTTAAATATTGAATTTGTAGTTTCGTATTGAAACAGCATAGATGCACCAGTTATCTGTAGTCTGCTCAAGTAGTTTAATGCAAAAATAGATATTGCAATAATTACTATTACAGATGAGTACATGCCAACATTGTTAGCATTTATATTCCCAATTTGAATACCGTCTATAATTTCCCCGGTAATTCTTGGAATAGAAACTTGTAGAATATTTATTAAAAGTAGAGCCATTGCTCCCTTTGCATATCTCATTCTATTTTTAAATATAAAATTTTTTACTCTTCCTGCCACCATGTCACCTACCTTGTATAATATTTAAGTTAATTATATTCCAATTGGTGCCAAGTAGTAAACAAACATAAGAATAAATTTACTCTCAAATAATTAAAGCCTGTAAACAACAAATCTTGTCTACAGACTTTAAATACCTATCATCTTATAAAACTTTTCTTAATTGTTTTAATAATAATACCCCTACTATTGCAGGAATAATTTGCCCTATACATATACTTATAGCTAGTACCTTATATGGTACATGTATTAAAAGTGATAGCCAAATTGGAACTACAAGTCCTGGTATAAAAACTATAGGAAGTGTTACGAACCAGTCATTTAGATTAAGTTTCTTAATTAAATAAGCAAGTCCTGAAGCCATCATTCCAACTGCAGCTCCACCAACCATATCAAAAATTCCAAGTCCCCCCATTAGTGTGTTGCTAATAAGGTTTGCTATTCCCATTGGTACAATTAAAAATGGAAATATTCCACTTAAGGCATATAATGAAGTGGCAATTCTAATTTGATATTGTCCAAAGGCAAAACTTTGAGTTAAGCACATAACTATTACATACATTCCGATAACAAGTCCAGAAATAACTAATTTTTTTATAGAAGATATATTTTTATCTTTCGTAACATTAATTTGCATATTCTTTCTCCTTTTAATTACATAAAAACTAACTTTCAACCTAGAAACCTTATATAGGGTTTTTAACTGACCGTCTAGCAACCCTATAAATTATATTCTACAGGATCTTTATATCCTGCTTCTTTAAAAGCCTTTAATCTTAACATGCAGCTATCACAAGTTCCACAAGCTAAAGCTTCCCCCTTATAACAGGACCATGTTAAACTATAGTCTACTCCAAGCTCTATACCGATCTTTATTTCCTCAGCCTTTGTCATATTAAGAAAAGGGGCATGTATTTTTATTTTTCTTCCCTGTTCTACCGCACAAACAGTTCCATGATTGATTGCATTTTCCATAGCATTTATAAATTCTTCTCTACAGTCCACATACCCAGAGTAGTCAACCTCGCTTACACCTATAAATATATCCTGAGCGCCTATAGCTTCTGCATAGGATGCAGCATAAGCTAAAAATATCATATTTCTTGCTGGAACATAGGTGACTGGTATGTCTTTACTATCCTCTTTTCCTTCAGAAATCTCTATATTTTTATCAGTTA
The DNA here is from genome assembly GCF_030915445.1 of Clostridium sp. OS1-26. Lineage (GTDB taxonomy): Bacteria > Bacillota > Clostridia > Clostridiales > Clostridiaceae > Clostridium_AM. The sequence continues at coordinate 2,396,740 of NZ_CP133264.1, read as the reverse complement.
AGGCAGAACCTCCCCAAACATTCATGTTAGTAGTAACAATTACATGTTCTTTAACTCCTGCTTTTTCAGCTACATTTTTAGCACAGTTAAGCTCTTTATCGTGCCTTTGTCCATAATCGAAGGATATCGCATAAACCTCAAAACCTTCTTTTTTAGCTAAATAAACTGCTGTACTGGAATCTAAGCCTCCAGACAACAAAACTACTGCTTTTTTCATTACAATCCCATCCTTTCAGCATAATAACAACATCCTAAAGCTCCATTAAATTGAGCATCTTGTAAATTTATTATTTCATCATAATCCTTTTTCAAATATGTTTTTAAAGCATTATTTCTTGCTACTCCACCTGATAAAACTAACGTCTTACCATAAAACTTTTTAAGCAAAGGTTCTAATCTTTTATATAAGGAATAATTTACACCTGCGCAGAGCCTATCCATACTAATTCCTTCAGCAATTTTTCCTATAAGCTCCGATTCCGAAAAAACTGCACAAGTTGAGTTCAGTTCTACTGGATTTTCATAGTATTCAAACATATCATCTAATGACATTTCAAGAAGGTTTGCCATATTTTCTAAATATCTTCCACAGGACGCAGCGCATTTTTCGTTTAACTCCAAATCTGTTATGATTCCTTTCTCAACCTTAACTACCTTTACATCCTGTCCACCTACATCTAGAAGAATAAAATCCTTAAGCTCTGTTTGAAATAGTACTCCATAGACATGGGCTTTTATCTCATTTATAGGATTAAAAAAACTTAAATCTGTATTATTTCTTCCATAACCAGTGGATACTGCGGAATCTATTTGCCCTACATCTAGTTTGTCAAGATTAACTATTATTTTTTCATCGAAACTGCAGTAGTCTCTATAAAAAGACATAGTACTTATCTTAAACTTTTTCACCACTTTTTTATCCTCTAACAATACCAACTTTACTTCTCTACTTCCTAAATCTATACCAAGTCTTCTCACATCTTCACCTTCTTTATTATTTGCATTAATCTATTTTTGAAATTTTTTCAAGTCTAACAACATATCTAAAAATGCCTCGAGCCTAAGCTTTGTTCTCGCATCCAAAAAATTCAGCTTATCTCCTTCTACATTAAGTACAGGAATATCTAGCTGTTTTTTCATCACTATGTCTTCTATTTGTCTGTAGCAAAAAGCCTGAGTATAATGTATTATTCCATCTATTTTTCTTTCTTCTATTTGCTTTTTTATGTCCTTTAATCTAAATTTAATATCATAAGGGTAAGTATAATCATAATACTGTTCATATATATTTTCCGCTTTATCAGCTCTTGGAAAAGCAAATTCTCTTTGAACTTCATTGTATACAAAATGAGCATCGAAATTTTCAACATAATCATATATATCACAAGTCATTGGTGGAACACCTATATATCCAAGTCTTATTTTTTTATCAATAGGTCTTCTTTTCTCTATTTCTTCGATTTTTTTACCAAGTTCCTCTTCGAATTTATCCACATTGCTATTAAAATCACTGCAGCTTACTTGATATAAGTGGTTTTCAAAACCAGACACCTTGTTATTAATAAAGGTAAGCTCATCTAATTTTCTTGCCTTAGCTCTTGCATTATTTACTCTTTTTCTTACCTTCTCAACATCACTTAAATTTACATCAAACATATCCATGAAGTTATCTAGTGATCTGTTAACATCCTCTAGTTTACGTCCATGAGGGTATGCAAAAGGATAAATTTTAACATCCTGCATATCTAACACTTCCTCCAGCGCCTTTGTATTAGAGCAGTCGCCTTCTGTAACTCCCACCAGTTCTTTTATTTCATGCTCAACACATACTCCATACATACCTTTTTTCCAAGCACAACAGCTTTTAGGAAATCCTTCTCTTTCAGCTATATCAATATATTTAGAGTAATTTTCTGATGTAACAAAAATATTATTTAGATCAATAACTTCATAGCCAGCAGCGATTAAGACTTCTATAGGTACTGTAGTAGTTATTCCAATCTTTTTCATAGTTCACCTCATTGGGATATTGTTCATATTTAACCAATAAAAAAAGGGCTTAGCCCGCCCTAAAAATACGAAATTAAACTAAAAGGACCAACAAAAAATAAAAGGGGGCACTCCGCCCCTCATATACAAACAATCTACTAGTCTTAATAGTTAATTCCATAGTTTTGTTTATAGACAGGATGGTTACGAACTGTCTTATTTAGTTTTATAAACCTTAGTATATTTTAATATACCTCCATAAGTTTGTCAAATGGCTACCCTTCCTGCTTTAAAAAAAATAAGCACCAGTGTTTTTACTAGTGCCTTTGTCAAATATATATTTAATTATAAGGGGACAGCTATTTCCTCTAAGTATTTATTAACTTAGGACAATTATTATTATAAATGGTAATTGTTACATTCTTGTGTCGTCTAAGTTAAATAACTATTTACTTTATTAATCTTTTGTAAAATAAATAAACATCTGAAATTAACAAACACTTTTTCAGAGAGGCTATCAAAATTTTTATATAGATTATATCAAAAGAATTTTTATAAATCCGTAACATTTTTCATCTATATCCATACTATAATACTGTGTGTAAGAATTTTATGGAGGTACATTAATGTACAGAAACGAAGATTTAGATTCTAATCAAGATTTTAATGAAGTAATTAGCCCAAATCTTGATGAAACTCGTCGTCATCATCACCATCATGGTCACCATAAATATCAGCACTTCGAAATGTGTTGTCCTATGATGTGCTGTTGTCCTATGATGTATGGTCATCAAATGATGCCTCATCATATGATGCCATCACAGGTTTCCCCTGCTCAAATGATGCCTACTCAAACAATGCCATATAGCATGGATCATAAAGAAAAATGTAAATGTATGGACCATATGAAATATAGAGATGATGAGGATGGTTTCAGACAATATCATCATCGCCCTTACTATTATTCATATTACCCTTATTATCCATATTCTCCTTATTAGCCATATTATCCATATCACCACTACCACCATCATCGTTAATAAAAAATTTAATCTAGTACGCACTAGATTAACTAAACATAACTGCAGCTTAAGCTGCAGTTATAATTTTTTTACTATTTTCTTCGAAAAATAGCGAACACCTACGTCCATCTCAGTGCTGTAGAAATGGTGTATGTAATGTACTTTTCATGCGTTATTTTATTAATTTTCTGAAAACTAAGAGGTATAAATAAGATATTTGTAGAATGTAATAAATATATACTATTTTAAGGAGGAATTTTTATGAAATCATTGAAAGGCACAAAAACTGCTGAAAACTTAATGAAGGCATTTGCGGGAGAATCACAAGCAAGAAACAGATATTCATATTACGCATCTGTTGCAAAAAAGAAGGATATATACAAATTTCTAATTTATTTATAGAAACAGCTGAAAATGAAAAAGAGCACGCAAAAAGATTCTTTAAGTTTTTAAACGAAGACTTAAAAGGAGAAACGGTAGAAATAAATGCAACATTCCCTGTTTCTCTAGGAGACACTAAAACAAATCTTCTTGCAGCCGCAAATGGTGAAAATGAAGAATGGACAGACCTTTACCCTGAATTTGCAAAGATTGCTGAAGAAGAAGGTTTTCCAGCTGTAGTAGCGGTTTTTAATAAAATAGCTGAAGTAGAGAAGCACCACGAAGCTAGATATAGAAAGCTACTTGATAATTTAAATAATAATACAGCATTTACAAAAAATGAAACTGTTTTATGGAAATGTAATAACTGTGGATACATCCATGAAGGTGAAGGTGCTCCTTTGGCATGCCCTGCTTGTGCACATCCACAAGGATATTTTGAAGTGTTTGTAGAAAATTACTAAAAAAATCATATCAAAACATACTCTTATGAAGGATTTATTGATAATCCTTCATATTTTTTTAATAAATTTTTTGAAACCTATAATCTTTTTTTAACTTCCTGAATATTATAGTAATGTAGTTTACTTATCTGGAGGTATATTCATGTATCGAAATGAAAACCAAGACCCTAATCAAAATGTTAATCAGGAAATCAATCAAAATTTAGAGGATACTCGTCACAAACATCATCACAACAGCAAACATGATTACGAAATGTGTTGTCCTATGATGCATTGTTGTCCTATGATGTACAGTCAGCAAATGATGCCATCACAAGTTTCTCCTGCTCATATGATGCCAATGGAAATGGACTATAAAGAAAAAGGTAAGTGTGAGGATCATATGAAGTATAGACATTATGATGACAGTGATGATGATGACGAATTCAGACAATATCATAATCGTCCTTATTATCGCAATTATCCTTATTGTCACCATCGTCCATGTTATTATAATTATCCATATCTCCCATTTTTTATGTCATACCCATTCTATTAATCTCATGGATAATTATAAACTTGATTAACAATGTCTAATTTTACATAGAGATAATTGAGTTTTATACCTCAGTTATCTCTTAATATTTTTAGAATACTTCTTCAGAATAAAATTGAATCTTTGTCCCATCTCTATATATTAATTGAAATTCATAAAATTGACCTCTATCAGTATCCTTATATTTAATATTTTCAACATCTTCATATTCAATTACAAATCTCCCCTTTTCATCTGATATGCTTACATTGCTGTATTTAATGAAACTGCTGCTAACTCTACTCTTTTTAACTCCTTCTGAGAATTCAATGGACTTTAGCTGCATACAAGTTATACAACTACAATAATCTGAATTCATTTTAATCACAATTTTTTTGCCTATAAAGGAATTTAAAATTTCTTCTAACTGTTCACGTATCATTATGTACCTCTCATTACTATTTCATACCATTTAAAATTATTTTCATTTATAAAACTAGACTATTTAAAATTATATATTATCTATTTCGCTTATACCATACAATTTTGAAGAGTATAACTCTCTACTTATTGAAAAATTTAAAATAAAAAGTCAGATATTATACTATTCTATCTGACTTTTTTACTTAATTACATAACATAATGTATAATATTTTATAATTTGGTTAAAATTAAAATAACAGTATTATACTGTTATAATTATTTGACTCCCCATTTAAATATATCATATACAAAACAACTCTCATAAGAGTTGTTTTGTTTTTTTATAGAATCTTAATTACCTATTTAAGATTTTCAAGTTTTATTTTTAAACTGATGGCTTGTTTTGCCTCTTTTAGAGCACCATCAATTTCTGAAGTATATTTGTTTCTTTTTTCTCCACCCTCAATAATATTGCCTGCTAAACTTTCCAATATATTTATTTTTTCAAGCTCAACTTTATAAAAATTATATCTATCTAAGCAGTCATTTATTATTTTATTTTGGACTTCAATTAATTCATCAATAGCTTTTCTCCTAAGATCATGCCCATTTATCTCTTGAAGTATGTCCATACATCAATACCCCCTTTACCATTTAAAAAATAATTTTAGATTATTATTTAATTTATTTATAATGCAGCTAATTTGTGATATTTATGTACTAATTTTCATAGTGGAAATAGTTATCAATATTTTATATTCAAAATAGGTCTTATTTATTCTTTTAATTTATAAGTATATAAATTAATTTTCAGTATTAAAATTTTGTAATTTAAAAGGAGGGTGCCCCCTCCTTTTCTTAGTTTGAATACTACTTTCTTCTAACTATAGCATCAGTCATAACTGCAGCTCTCTTATTTTCTTTTATATCGTGTACCCTAACAAAATCATATCCCTTCATAATTCCTATAACAGTAGTGGCAACCGTACCTTCAACTCTTTCATCTGATGGTAGGTTCAAAGCATTTCCAATCATCGATTTTCTGGAAGTTGCCAAAAGCAATGGATATCCCAATTTATTTAGTTCTTCTAAATGATCCATTACAATTAAATTTTCTTCATAATCCTTTGCAAATCCTATGCCTGGATCTAGTATTATATTTTCTGGCTTTACTCCAGCCTTTAACGCTATGTTTACACTTTCCTCCAAATCCTTTAAAACATCTTCCATAAGGTTGCTATAATTCCTATTGTCTCTATTATGCATTAAGCAACATGGCGTATTGTACTTCGCAGCTACTTCTACAATATATGGATCTTTCTTAAATCCCCAAACATCATTTATTAGTGCGGCTCCTTCTTTTATTGCCATCTCTGCAACTTTACCTTTATAGGTATCAATTGATATTGGTATATCTATTTCCTTGGACAGTGCTCTAATTATAGGAATAACTCTTTCTAATTCCTCTTCTTCTGATACAGGCTCATGATTAGGTCTTGTAGACTCTCCACCTATATCTATTATATCTGCACCTTCAGCTACCATTTCCTTAGCGTGATTTATTGCTCTTTCTATATCGTTAAATCTTCCACCATCAGAAAATGAATCTGGGGTAACATTAAGTATCCCCATTATGTACGTTCTTTTTCCAAGTTCAAAGTCTTTTTTTCCTATTCTCATTATTTTTGTCATAGCACTCCTGGCTAGCTGTGGCTTTATATATAGGGAAGCAAATGAGGTATAAGTTAATTTACCACTAAGTGACCCTATAACCCTCAACTAATACTCCAGATTCCCTCCTTGTTAATATTTTTCTTTTATATAATTCTCATAGTATTGTCTTATATTTTCTACGATAATATTATCTTGAAACTCCTTATTACACAAAGTTGATACCTTCATAATTCCCATAACGCTATTAGTTAAAAAAATGCCATCAGAAGTTATTAAATCTTCTTTTTGAAATTTTCCCTCTACTACTTCAAAATTGTTTATAATGAATTTTCTTACTGTTCCATTAAGCAACCCACAATCAACAGATGGTGTATATATCTTGTCGTTTTCAATAAAATATACATTTGAAATGCTACCCTCTGCCAACTTGTCTTCCGTGTTTAAAAATAATACTTCGTTATAACCTTCATTAATGCCTTTGTCATGTTCCAAAATATTTTCAAGGTAATTTAGTGATTTTAAATACGTCATTGTTGAATACTGATTCCTTCTTGTAGAACTTATTTTCACACTAAAGCCTTTTGCATATTGTTCTTTTGAATAACTGCTTTTTCTATCAGTAAAAATAACATTTTTCTCTGTAGCCACTAATTTTAAAACACAATCTGTGCATTTTAGTTTATCTATCGCATCTATTATATCATCTTCTTCTATACATCTGTTAATCCCTATAACTTTAAGGTCATTATTTATTCTATTCAAATGCTCTTTAAGAAACACTGGCTTATTCTTAACTAATATAGTTTCAAAAAGTCCTCTTCCAAAATAAAGACCTTGATCTAAGAAAACTTTTTGTCCGTCTATCAGTTCCCCATTTAAAACTATCATAAAGTATTATCACACCTTTTAATTTATACTAGAACCACATAATTTTTATTTTACAAATTATAGTTATAACACTCTCATTAAAGCTTTAGCCTTATCTAGAGTTTCTTGGTATTCCGCTTCTTTTAGAGATTCCCATGTAATTCCTCCGCCAACTCCAAGATAAGCCTTTTTGTCTTTCATAAGTATAGTTCTTATAACTATGTTGAAGTCAGCATTTCCGTCAAATCCGAAATATCCTATACATCCCGTATATATGTTTCTTCTTGTAGGCTCTAATTCTTCTATAACCTCCATAGCTCTAACTTTAGGTGCTCCAGTTATAGACCCCCCTGGAAAACAAGCTTTTAGACAATCTACTGCCGTATATTCATCTTTAAGTTCTCCTACTACAGTAGACACTAGGTGGAATACTGTGCTGTATTCTTCTAATTTGAATAATTCCGTAACTTTTACAGAAAAAGGCTTACAAACTTTACTCAAATCATTTCTTTCTAAGTCTACAATCATCAATAGCTCTGATTTATCCTTTTCACTATTTATAAGCTCCAGCTTGTTTTTTAAATCTTCTTCATGACTGCGCCCTCTAGGCCTTGTGCCTTTAATAGGTCTTGTCTCAACAACATTATTTTTTATCTCTAAGAATCTCTCTGGTGAAGATGATACAATGCTGAAGTCCTCAATATTCATAAATGCTGCAAAAGGCGCTGGATTTATGTGCCTTAAATTTTTATAAACCTCATAAGGATCTTTTATTGTATCACAACAAAATCTTTGAGTTAAATTAGTGATGTATATATCTCCATTTCTTATGTATTGTCTAACCTTTTCTACAGTATCTGTGTACTCATCTTTACCAAAGTTTGATATAAATTCTGTATCGCTTTTATTTAATTCATCATATTTAACCCTATTCCCTTTTAATATTCTGCCTCTTATTTCTCCAACACTATTTTCACTTGACTTTAATATCCCTAAACCAGTAATATAGGCTTTCTTTTCTAGATTATCAACTACAATAGCATTATCATAGAACTGAAAATAGCAATCAGGTATTTTTATCTCTTCTAAAGCCATAATAGGAAGCTCTTCTATAGTTCTTCCTAGATCATATGAGAAGTATCCAATAGCTCCTGCTATATATGGGAGTTCCGTATTATTCTCTACTTTATATGTATTAATGAGATTTTTAAGTTCTTCAAAAGGTTCTCCACTAACCTTTTCTCCATTTATAGTGCATGTTTGTTCTTCATATTTAAATGTAGTAAAAGGATTTAAACCTACAAAGGAGTATCTTCCTAAATTTTCGTATGCCATAGCACTATCTAAAATTGCAGCTGTTTTATCCTCTTTAAATAATGAATATATATCAAAAGCATCAAGCTCTGTTTTTATTTCTTCAACTAAAACCTGCATATAGCTATCCCCCAGTTTATTTATTTTTACCTAAGATATCTTCAAAAATATACTAGCATACTAACTATTTATTTTTTAAAGATGCCTAAACTTATTAAATTCTCTTGCTTCTTCTAGAAAGCTTTTAAGCATTTGATGTCCACACTCTGTAAGCTCTGCTTCAGGATGAAACTGCACACCTTCAACAAGGTATTTTTTATGTCTAACTCCCATTACCACTCCATCGGAAGTTTCGCAAGTTACTTCAAGGCATTCCGGTATGGTCTTTCTATCTATTATCAAGGAATGATATCTTGTGACTTTTACTGGGTTTTTAATTTTTTTAAATACTCCAATATTTTTATGATAAACTTCAAACACCTTTCCATGTACAGGTTCCTCACCTTTAACTATATTTGCATTAAAAGCATATCCTATACTTTGATGTCCAAGACATATTCCTAGAATAGGAATCTTACCACTAAATTTTTTAATTACGTCTACACAAATACCGGATTGTTCAGGTGATTTAGGTCCTGGTGAAATTATAATTCCTTCTGGCTGCATTCTCTCTATATCTTCTAAAGTTAACTTATCGTTTCTACAGATTTTAACGTCTTCTTTTAGTTCTTCTAAATATCTTACCAAGTTGTACACAAATGAATCATAGTTGTCAATCATCAGAAACATGATTTTCCTCCTCGATATTAAATTACGCTATTTGTGAAAATGTTATCTATCTACATTATATCATTTTATTACAAATTATGTTATTGAAAGTTTACACTCTTTTACTCACAATATAATTGTATATTGCATTTTACTAATAATTCTGCTTATAAAATAGCATTAAAAAATGACAGGTGAAATTTCATCTGTCATTTTTTAATTAAAGGATATTTATTTTTAAAGGGAATGACATGCTACAAAATGCTCCTTCTCTATTTCTTTAAATTCTGGAGTCTTTTCCATACACTCCGGCTTAGCATATGCACATCTAGCCGCAAATTTGCAACCTGGTTTTGTATCAATTGGACTTGGCACTTCTCCTTCAAGCATTATTCTTCTTCTCCTTTTCTCAACTTCAGGATCTGGAATTGGAATTGATGAAAGCAATGCTTTTGTATAAGGATGAACTGGATTATCGTATAGCTCTTTACTAGAAGCTAATTCTACCATTGATCCCAAGTACATAACTCCAACTCTATCAGATATATGCTTAACCATAGAAAGATCATGTGCAATAAATAGATAGGTTAATCCTAATTCTCTTTGCAATTTAATTAAAAGATTAACTACCTGAGCTTGTATTGAAACATCTAATGCTGATATAGGCTCATCACAAACAATAAACTTAGGTTCTATAGCAAGTGCTCTCGCTATACCTACTCTCTGTCTTTGTCCTCCTGAGAATTCATGTGGAAATCTAGAAGCATGTTCTCTATTTAAACCAACTAATTCAAGAACTTCATATATTTTATCTATTCTTTTTTCACCAGTATATAAATTATGTATATCTATTCCTTCTCCTATTATGTCGCCTACTGTCATTCTTGGATTTAAGGATGCATATGGATCTTGAAATATAATTTGAGCTTGTCTAGTAAACTTAATTCTATCTTTCTTGTTTAATTTATGAATATTTACTCCTTCAAATAATACCTCACCATCAGTTGCAGAATAAAGACCTAAAACACTTCTTCCACAGGTTGTTTTTCCACATCCAGATTCACCAACAAGACCTAACGTTTCTCCTTTTTTTATGTTAAAACTTACACCATCAACGGCCTTAAGCATTGACCCATTTCCAACATTAAAATATTTCTTTAAATTTTTTACTTCTATTAAGTTTTCGCTCATATTATCTCGCACCTCCACTAAGTATTATTGGACTTTCAACCAGTGGAGCTTCTGGATCCTTTAACCAACATGATACTTCATGATTTTCACTTAACTTTGTAGGTTCTGGCATTTCCTCTCTGCATATAGGCATACAATATTTACATCTTGAAGCAAATGCACATCCAATAGGAGGTTTAAGCAGGTCGGGCGGTGTTCCTTGTATTGAATACAGCTCTCCTTTATGTTGAGTATCTAGTCTCGGAACAGACTGCAATAAAGCCCAAGTATATGGATGTTGAGCATTATAGAATATTTCATCAGTAGTTCCTCTTTCTATTACCTTCCCTGCGTACATTACCTGAATTCTATGAGCTATATCTGCCACTACACCTAAGTCATGAGTAATCATAACTACTGCTGTTCCAAGTCTTTCTTGAAGTTCTTTTATAAGATCTATTATTTGAGCTTGTATTGTAACATCAAGAGCTGTAGTTGGCTCATCTGCAACTAATATTTTAGGATTACAAGCAAGTGCAATAGCTATCATAACTCTCTGTCTCATGCCACCTGAAAATTCATGTGGGTATTGCTTTATTCTCTTTTCTGCATTAGGTATATTAACTAATTTAAGCATTTTTTCTGCTTCTTTTAAGGCCTCTGCTTTGCTCATTCCTCTATGAATAATTAAACTTTCTGCAATTTGATCTCCAACCTTAGCTGTAGGATTTAATGAAGTCATAGGATCCTGGAAAATCATGCTTATTTCCTCTCCTCTAAGCTTCTTTAATTCCTTTTCAGGCATATCTAAAATATTTTTCCCATTGAATAATATTTTTGATTCTTTTTTTATTTCTCCTGGAGGAGTCTGTATTAGTCTCATCAATGATTTTGCTGTTACTGTTTTTCCACAACCAGATTCTCCAACTATAGCTAAAGTCTCTCCTTTATTTAGGTAAAAATCCACGCCTCTAACGGATTGGACTTCCCCTGCATAAGTATGATAAGATACTCTTAAATTTTTAACCTCTAAAACCTTTTCCATCTTTTAGTCCTCCTCTACTATTGACGTAATCTTGGGTCTAGTGCATCTCTTAAGCCATCTCCTAAGAGGTTAAAAGAAAGCATAGTCAAACTTATAAATAATGATGGGAAAAATAGTTGTGTTGGGTAAAACATTAGATATTGCTGTGCTGTAGCCGCTATTGCTCCCCAACTTGTATTTGGAGACTGTATTCCAAGTCCTATGAAGCTTAAAAAAGCCTCGCCAAATATAAATATAGGTACATCAAAAGTTATTGCAACAATCATAATTCCTATTGTATTTGGAAGTAAATGTTTAAGTATAATTCTCATCGGACTTGCACCAAGAGCTCTCGCAGCTAATACATACTCCTGCTCTTTTATCTGCATAACTTGTCCTCTAATAAGTCTTGCCATGCCAACCCATCCTGTAATTGTCATAGCAATTATAATTGACATTATTCCCTTACCTAAGATAAGTGACATTAAAACTACTACTATTAAATATGGTATACTAATTAAAACCTCTACAATTCTCATCATAATATCATCTACTTTTCCACCAAAGTAACCAGCAATTCCACCGTATAGTACACCAACAACAGTATCAATAAGCGCACCTATTAATCCTATTATAAGAGATACTCTTCCACCAATACACACTCTCGCGAACATATCTCTTCCTAAATCATCTGTACCAAAATAATGTTTTCCACTTGGCCCTAAGTTTATTGCCGAAGAGTCATTAACCATAAACTTATAAGGAGTAAGATAAGGCCCTATAATACATAATAAAGTTATTATTGCTAATGTTATCAACGAAGCTATAGCAACTTTGTTTTGTTTTAACCTTCTCCATGCATCTTCCCAATATGTTATATTAGGTCTTACTATTTCATTTCCAGTAAAATCGTTACAACCTATAATATTAAATTTTTCTTTTCTCGATTGAATTTTATTTTCTACTAATTCAGCCATCACACTATACCCCCTATCTCTTTGCACCATCTAGTCTTATTCTTGGGTCTATTAGAGCATAAAGAATATCTACTACTAATAAAGCCACAACATATAGAGCGGCATAGAAAACCGTCATTCCCATAATCATAGAAAAATCTCTATTAGTTATACTAGTTACAAAGTTTGAACCTAAGCCCGGTATTGAAAAAATAGTTTCTATTATAAAGGATCCTACCATTATTCCAGCTATCTGTGGTCCTAATATAGTTATAGCAGGAAGTATAGCATTTCTTACAATATGTTTCCATACCAAATTAAATCCTGAAACTCCTTTAGCCTTTGCCGTAAGTATATAATCTTGACCTATTACTTCCAAACAACTTGTCCTCATATATCTTGCATAGGTAGCAATTGATGCAAAGCTTAAGGCAAGTGCAGGAAGTACTGAATATTTGAAACTTCCCCATCCAGTTGTAGGGAATAATGTCACTTTCACCGTTAAAGAATATTGAAGTAGAGCAGCTACAACGAAACTCGGTATGGATACTCCCAAAAGAGCTATAAATATGACAAGAAAATCCGGTTTTTTATTTCTATTGAATGCGGCAATAATTCCTAACACTATACCTACAACAAAACCAAAGGCTATAGCTTGCAATCCTATTTGTGCTGTTACTGGTATTTGCTGCTTTATAGTATTTTTAACGTCTCTACCAGGATTAGTAAGAGATTCACCTAAATCTCCTTTAACTAGGTTTTTTAAGTAAATTACATATTGCTGTGAAACAGGTTTATCAAGTCCGTATTTAGCATAATAATTAGCCTTTATTTCAGCAGGCAGATCTCTGGCAAGACCTGATAGCGGATCCCCTGGTATAGCATGCATTAGCCCAAAAGTTATAGTTATAATAACCCACAAAGTTACTATCATATACCCTATTCTTTTTAGAATAAATTTAAGCATGATGATTCCCCCAATTCAATTACATATTAAGCATTAAAACAACTCTGTTGTTTTGAAAACATTTATTTGAATCTATCTTCATAAATACTACAGCAGAGTATTAAAATACACTGCTGTAGCCAAGAAAACCTTTACTTTGAATCTCTTCCTTCAGTATAAGCATATTTAAATTCTAGTGTTGATCCAAATAATGTGTCGCTCATTCCTTTAACATAAGTTCTTCTATAATTTGTCTTAATTCTATAATCTATTGGAGCTATAGGAAGATCATCATGTAATAGGATTTGTTCCGCTTCTTTAAATGCTTCAAATCTCACCTTTTGGTCCATAGTTTTTGATGCCTTATCTATTAATTCATCATACTTTGCATTTGACCAAGAAGTTCTATTCATATCCGAATTAGTTGTCCACATATCTAGCATTGTCATAGGATCATTATAGTCTCCAGTCCAAGCCATTGCAGCCAATTGAAAGTCTTTCCCTTTCTTTGTCTTATCCTGGAATATTCCCCAATCCATGTAATCAATCTTAACCTTACATCCTAAAGCTTTCTGGAAGGCCTGTTGCCTGTACTCTTCCATTTGTCTTGCTCTTGCATCTGTGCCTGCAGCTGTTACAGTGACAGTTAAGTTTGCTGGATCTGAATCCATACCTAATTCTTTTAACCCTTCAACAAGTAATGCCTTAGGATCTTTTACTTCTTCTTTTAACTTCTTAAGAGGCTCTTCTGCAGCCTTAGTTCTAAAATCTTCTCCTCCAATTTGCATTCCTGGTGGAACCCATCCATAGAAGGCTTTTCTAGTAAGTGGATATAATGTCTTTTCAGCATCTTCTCTATCAAAAGCTAGTGTAAACGCCTTTCTTACCTTAGCATTTGAGAATAGCTTATCTTTAGTATTGAAGAACATATAATCTGATGATGGATCTACTCCTGCTACATGCTCAAATTTCTTAGTAGTTTCTAATTTATCTATCCATTCTTTCTTCTCAACATCCGCTGAATCTATGGATCCGTTGTATAGTTCATTCATTCTTGATTGAGTATCTTCTATAATTTTTAATGTAACCTTGCTTAATTTAACTTTATCTTTATCCCAATAATTTGGATTCTTTTCTAACTCCATTTTATTTTTATGAACCCAGCTTTTAACTATAAATGGCCCTGAAGAAATTACCGTATCGGATTCCGAACCATATTTTTCTCCACTCTTCTCTACTATATCTTGTCTTTGAGGTGTAAATACTCTAAAGTAAGTTGTATTTAGGAAATAAGCACAAGGTTGAGCTAATTTTATTTCTAAAGTCTTATCATCCAAAGCCTTTATTCCTACATCCTCTGCACTACCTTTACCTTTGTTATATTCTTTTGCACCTTTTATAGTATATAACATATAAGAGTATTCTGATGCTGTAGCAGGATTCAATGTTCTTTTCATAGCATATTCATAATCCTTAGCTTTTACTTCTTGTCCATCGGACCACTTATTGCTTCTCAATTTAAAGGTCCAAGTCAATCCATCTTCTGAAGTTTTCCAGCTTTCAGCTCCTGCTGGCTTAACTGCATCTTTTCCATTTTCCTTTTCACATCTTGTTAAAGCCTCTTGAGTATCAGTTATTACTATGTTACTGTACCTATCTGTAGATCTTGATGGGTCTATTGTCTTTGGCTCCATCTGTAAAACTAAATTCATATACTGTTCCTTATCCACCTTTCCACTCGTTCCACTGGTTGCTGTGCTTCCTCCTCCACAGCCTACAAACATAGTGGTGGAAACTATTACCGTTGTAAGCATTAACGTCAATAATTTTTTGCTTTTCATAAGACATCCCCCTTTTAATCGTCAAAATTTGCGAAATTTAAAGATAATTCTTTATATAATATATCATCGTTTAAAACCTACATAACCATCTGAAAGTATGAGTGAATAGGTTGAAATATTCATTTTTGCAAACCATACTTTAGTATAATTATAATTCAACTTCAAAAAATAGCTTATTTTCCCATAAAAATATTAAAAAATAAGTCATATAAATACAAAAATAAAAAATTTATCATGCAAAAAGAATTTTAATTTCTTTCATCTGTCTATTTTTTCGCAATTGACCGTTTCTTCTAATTAAATATCGCACATAAATTTTAATAACATTAAAATTTGATTCATTTTTCCTAAAATGTAATTAATTGATTAGACTAAAGTATGATTACCACTATGGATATATAATCATTATTAATAATTATTTTTCAAAAATGTATAATATATTATTCTATGTATTAAATTTGTAATAAAAAAACACTATGAAACTCATCTAAATCAAATGAATCTCATAGTGTTTTTATTACATTATAAGTTTTAAAATCTTAAATCTCTTTCACCTTTTTCTATCCTTGCAAGCTTTTCTATTGTTTCCTTGCGAACTCTTTCATCTGGAATATCTAATAAATTCTTTTCTATAGTTTCTGCTCCAACAACACGTAATTCTTCATCAGCATAATCTATTAAATATTCTTTAAATGTTAGTATTGCATTAGGTAAACAGAAATTGTGTATTGTACCACTCTTTGCAAACTCCATAAATCTATCGCCAGTTCTTCCAGCTCTATAGCATGCAGTACAATAACTTGGAATGTAACCAGATTTACAAAGATTTTTAAGAATTTCAGATGGCGTACGATGATCAGCTACTTCAAATTGAGGTTTTTCATCAGAATGCTTAAGTGCATTCTTCTCTGAATAACTTCCAACCCCTACACAGGAGCCTGCACTTATTTGTGATATTCCAACTGATATAACCTTATCTCTAAAGTTTGATTCTTCTCTAGTAGAAAGAATCATTCCAGTATACGGAACTGCCAATCTCAAAACTGCAACTATTTTTATAAATTGCTCATCAGTAATTAAGTATGGGAACTCTTTAATATCTACTCCATCAGCGGCTCTTAATCTTGGCATAGATATAGTATGCGGACCAACTCCTGTTGCTTCTTCAAGATGTTCAGCATGCATAAGCATGGCCACTGTGTCGTATTGATGATCATATAGACCATAAAGTACACCTATTCCTACGTCATCAATACCTGCAGCTCTTGCTCTGTGCATAGCTGTAGTATGCCAATTGTAGTTATGTTTTGGGCCAGTAGGGTGCAATTGTTCATAAGTTGGTTTATGGTAAGTTTCTTGGAAAAGTGTATATGTTCCTATTTCTGCATCGTTTAATCTTTTATAATCCTCTACAGTAGTTGCTGCTATATTAATATTTATACGTCTAATACTTCCGTTTTTAAATTTCATTGAATAAATAGTTTTAATGCAGTCGATTATATAATCTAAAGAGCAATTTTTAGGATCTTCTCCTGCTTCAAGCACAATTCTTTTGTGACCTAGAGCTTCAATATGTTCTATTTCTTCTTTTATCTCATCCATAGTTAATTTCCTTCTTGGGAAATCTTCATTTGAACACTTATATCCACAATACTTACATCCGTTAACACAATAGTCACTTACATAAAGTGGCGCAAATAGCACTATTCTGTTACCATAAATAGTTTCTTTTATCTTTCTTGCAGCACTAAACATTTCCTCTAATATTTCTTTATCCTCAATATTTAATAATACTGCTGCTTCTCTGTGCGTAAGTCCTTTGCAGCTTTTTGCCTTTTCAATAAGATTCATCACATATTCTCTGTCATTGGCCTTTTTCTTTCCCTCTTCTATAGACTCTCTTATCTCCGAGTCTATAATAAACTCCTCTGCTAAATACTCTCTCATTTTTATTCCTCCTATAATTTTTCAAAATATTATTCTTTTAAAAACATTTTATTTCAATAAAAAATTATAATTTTATTTTAAAAACAAGTGAAGTATACCTTCTCTTAGTTTTAAAAATCACTACAAAAAATAAAAACTTTCCCTAAAATACTCTATCTGTCAAATAAGCTTAAATTCAAAAATTTAAACCATTGACTAGTCAGAATTTCTTCTTTTAAGAATAGAATTGTTTCTTAAATCGGAAATTCATTGTATTCTTAGGGAAAGTTAGATTATTCGCAAATTATAGATATATAAAATATATACCGACTACCTACTTATAAATCTACAATCCCTCCAGATTAGAGCATTCCTCTCTGTTAGGTAAAAAGTATAGATAGTGTTATTTATGTGTCAAATATTTCAGAAACTTTCCAAAATTATCTGAATTCATAAATAACTTGGTTAATTATAATTTTATCACTATATTTGTTAATAATCAAATCTAATAATTTAAAATTTACTTTAATATTATTTATTCATATTGTTCTCCATCTTTATTATTCCATCCACTTTCATTATAAGCTCTCTTTTCTATAGTTTGTTTTATCTGATTTTTTGAAAATCTAGTTCCTTCTCTGAACCCTTTTTGTTTATAGTTTCTTTTATCACCTATCTTCATATATAAAACCCCTCCATTATTTACTAATTTATAAAAAGTTTTTGCTTAGTTTTTATACCTTTTTAATTAACTTATTATTCTTGTTATTTATAATATCCTATAGTAATAATTATTATACTTGTACATATTACCTATGCCTAAGCTTTGACAAGCTATCTAGGTTACTTGACGATCAGTTAGAAATTCTATATATTAATGCCATCTTTTGCTTTTAACATAATACATTCTTAAAAATAACGTTATTATAAAAGTAGTTGCTAATATAAAAGCCATACTTTCTATCATATGATTCGGAAAATAAATCCATACAAAATAGAAAGGTACACATATGACAAAATCACAAAGTATAAACGCCAATAAAACTAGTCCTTGTTTTTTAATAAAGTAATAATAATAAAAAGCTATATCCAAAATAGCTAGTGAAATCATAAATAATAGATATGAAATGTTTTTAAATCCATTTTTAATTAAACCTCCACTAAAATACTGAATATCTTCACCACTGTGGAATATTCCAATGATTTGAAGCAAACATCCTATAATAAAAACAACAACACCTGCTTTAATAAGCATTTTTGTAAATATACTACGATTCTTTAATATATAGTTCATTTCAGTAACTACAGAATTCTCTTGTCCAAAACGCTCCAATGCCTTGTCTATACTCTCTTCTTCACTTAGTCCTTGCTTTTTTAATTCTTCTACTTCTTCATACAGATGATTTCTCATTTCCTCCTTCAATATTTTTGTATCTTCATCTGCATTATCAAAATTCCCATAAATATTATCAATATATATCTCGACCTTATCAATATATTGCTCAATTTTCTTCATCTAATATAACCTCCATAAAATTATTTAACAATGATTTTAAAAGCGCCCATTCTTCTACCTTTTCCGAAAAATACTTCCTGCCTTCTTCAGTAATTCTGTAGTACCTTCTTCTTCCACCTCCGGTTTTTTCATCATCATTCCAATATCCTTCTAAATAATTCTTTTTTTCTAACCTTTTTAAGGATACATATAAAGTAGCTTCCTTTATTTCAAATTTTTCTTTTGATTTTTCCTTTATTCTTTTAGCAATTTCATATCCGTACATATCATCATCTTGTAAAACACATAATATGATTGTGTCAATATAACCTTTCAGTATTTCTTTATCAAATTCCAATGAGTAAACCTCCTTAATAAATTCATTTTATTATACAAACTACTTTATATTATTAAGTACTATTATACTATATAATAATGTAAACTACTATATTATGTGATATAGTTTTATAGAATTTCATAAGACATATTTATAAATTATTTGACAAGAATTTTACATTTATTTTTTCAAATACTTTAATTTACTAACCTAAAATATTAATAAGCTGAGTTGATATAATATACTTTTAGTGGTATATTTATTTTACAAATGTATATACACTTGTAAAATAAATATGTATCATTGGAGGAACTTGTATGGAGATTAATTTTAAAAATGAAATATTAAAATTAAAAAAAGAAAGAAATGCTATAATTTTAGCCCATTATTATCAAAGATATGATATTCAAGATATAGCAGATGCAATTGGCGACTCTTATTATCTAAGTAAAATAGCCAAAGATTGTGAGGAAAAAGTAATAGTATTCTGTGGTGTAAAATTTATGGCTGAAAGCGCTAAAATACTTTCTCCTGAAAAAACTGTTTTACTTCCAGTAATAGATGCTGGATGTCCTATGGCAGATATGACCGATGCTGAGGGTGTTCAAGAATTAAAGAAAAAGCATCCAAATGCAAAGGTTGTATGTTATATAAATTCTTCTGCAGAAGTGAAGGCTGTATCCGATGTATGCTGTACTTCTTCCAACGCTCTCAAAATAATAAGAAATTTAAAAGAAGAGGAAATAATATTTTTACCTGACAAAAACTTGGGAAGTTATATTCAAGAACAAATTCCTGAGAAAAAATTTATTTTATGGAATGGATTTTGTATAACTCACAAAAAAGTTAGACCTGAAGAATTAGCTAAAGCTAAAAACTTACATCCAGACATACTAATTGCAGCTCATCCTGAATGTGAAAAGCCTGTTAGAGATGCTGCTAATTTCATTGGAAGTACTGGAGAAATTATAAATTATGTTAACAAAAGTTCTAACAAAAAATTTCTTATAGTTACCGAGGAAGGTGTTCTTCATCAAATGAAATTGAATGACCCTGATAAGGAATTTTACATTCCTGGTGGCGGAATGAGCTGTATCAACATGAAAAAAACCTATTTAAAAGATGTATATAATTGTCTTTTAAACATGGAATATAATATAGAGTTAAACGAGGACCTACGACAAAAAGCTTACAATGCTTTATCAAACATGCACAAGCTTGGAGGTTAAAATATATGGATATAATTACTGATATTTTGATTATTGGTACTGGTGTTGCTGGGTTATATTCGGCTCTAAACTTGAGCGATAATCTTAATGTAGTTATGATTTCTAAAGGAAGAAAAGATGAATGTAATACTGCTTTAGCTCAAGGCGGAATATCTGTAGCAAGAGGATATACAGACATAGATCTTTTTACAGAAGATACTTTAAAAGCTGGCAAATACGAAAATGATATTGATGCTGTCAAGGTTCTAGTAAACGAATCTATAAATAATATAGATATTCTTTGCAAACTTGGAATAGATTTTGAAAAAGATAAGGAAGGTTTATGTTTTACACGTGAAGGTGCTCATAGCATCAATAGAATTGTTTATTATAAAGACATAACTGGAAGAAGAGTTGAAGAAATTCTTTTAATCAAAGTAAAATCAAAAAGTAATATTACTATATATGAAAATTGTGAGCTAGTAGATATATTAAAAAACAATAATATATGTACTGGAGCAATTTGTATAAAAGATAATGAACAAATAAACATTCATGCTAAGGTCACCATATTAGCAACAGGTGGTATAGGAGGAATCTTTAAAAATTCTACAAATCAAAGAATAATTACAGGTGATGGCATATCTATAGCTATACGAAATAATATAAAAGTTAAAAATCTAGACTATATACAATTTCATCCTACAGCATTCTTTGATGAGAGTTTAAATAGTAGAAAATTTCTAATTTCAGAATCAGTACGGGGTGAAGGAGGAAAACTTATAAATAACAAAGGCGAAAGATTTGTAGATGAATTACTTCCAAGAGACATAGTTACAAAACATATATGTGAGGAAAAGATAAGAACTAATTCTAAAAATGTTTATCTTGATGTTAGTTTTATGAGTAAAGATTTTTTATTAAAAAGATTTCCCAATATATATGAAGAGTGTTTAAAAAATTGTGTAGATATATGCAAGGAACCAATTCCAGTTTCTCCTGCACAACATTATTTTATGGGGGGAATAGATGTAAATTTATACGGACAAACCTCCATGAATAATTTATATGCCTTTGGTGAGGTTAGCTGTACAGGTGTCCATGGTGCAAATAGATTAGCTAGTAATTCTCTATTGGAAGGTCTGGTATTCTCGAGAAGAGGTGCGGAGAAGATAAATAAGGAAATACAAAATATAAAAGTTGAGATGACAAAACCAGAAAAGATTAAGTGCACTTTAGAAAATTATAAAAATTTAAATAAAAATGTTTTAATTAATGCATTATGTAAATTGAGAGGAGACATAAGTAATGAATTGGTTACTTGCTGATGATCTTATAAAGAAGGCTTTAGAGGAAGATATACAATATGGAGATGTAACAACTGAATCTATAGTGAGCAGCGGCCAAAAAGCAGCTGTAGATCTAATTGCTAAAGAAGATGGTATAATAGCTGGAATTGACGTCTTTAAAAGAGTTTTTCATATCCTTGGAGATGCAGAGGTAAAGTTATATATACAGGATGGAGAAGAAGTTAAAAAAGGTGATAAGCTTGGGGAAATCTTAGGAAATACTAAAACTTTACTTAGTGGAGAAAGAGTTGCCTTGAATTTTCTTCAAAGAATGAGCGGAATAGCTACGCTTACAAAAAAATTTGTAAAAAAACTTGAAGGAACTAATGTTAAACTTTTAGATACAAGAAAAACCACTCCAAATATGAGAGTTTTTGAAAAATATGCAGTGAAAATTGGCGGCGGAACTAATCATAGATTTGGATTAAATGATGGAGTTTTAATAAAAGATAATCATATAGATGCTGCTGGTGGAATTAAAAACGCTATTGATTTAGTAAAAAAAAATGCTCCTTTTGTTAGAAAAATAGAGGTGGAGGTTGAAACCTTAACTCAACTGAAAGAAGCCTTAGAGTGTGGTGCTGATATAATTATGCTTGATAATATGAATATAGAAACGTTAAAAACTTCAGTAGAAATTATAAACGGCAAAGCTGAAATTGAAGCTTCAGGAAATGTTACATTAAACACAATAGATTCTATAGCTAAAACTGGAGTAAATTTTATATCTACTGGAGCACTTACTCATTCTTTTAAAGTGCTAGACATAAGCATGAAAAACTTAAGATATATATAATAACAATATAATGGCAAGAATAAATATGCATTTATAAAAAGATTAAAATTAAATAATATAATATTAAATTTCAATATTTTTTCTAATAAGATATTGTAATTTTAGAAAACTTTCTATAGTATTAAACCCTCTTATAAAACTCAAAATAAGTGTGTAATAGATAGTTTATAAGGAGGGCTTTCACAATGGGAAATGAACAAGACAGAGAAAAAAATTCCTTAATAGAAAAAAGAAGACTTGAAGAAAAAACTGAACATCGTTTAGATGAATTAATTACTACTGTGGAAAATTACACTAGAACTGAAAGACATCTTGAGCAATATTCAGAAATAGGCGATCCTAAAGGAAAAGCTCATGCAAGAGATATTCAAGCAGCTAGAAAAGCTGAAATTCAACATTTAAAAAATACTATAATATATGGCGATACTTATGACGATCATCCACTTGAAAATCTTAAAGAAAATATAGAAGATACAAAAGAATATGTAGATCATTTTGGTTCAAAAATGGATGATCAAACTCTTAAAAATATAAAAGAAAAACAAGAAAATAGAGAAGAGGCTTACGATCAATTAAGATTTGATTAAAGTATTGATTAACTACCTTAGATAAAATTGTATTCTATCTAAGGTAGTTATTATTTTAAATATAATATAAATTATATTTCTCTAGCCGTTCTTTTTGTAGCGGCATTCAAGGCATTAAATAATACAAAAGCAGCTATAGTATTTATTAAAGTTGCAGGCAGTATCACTGATATAAACAATACCTTAAAACTTGCAGGCAATCCTACTGTTATTAAAGCTGTAAACAGAAATGATGATCCGCTTACTATAGTACCTATTACTGCAGTTAAAATAATTTTTACTTGATTACTCGGTATATTTCTTAAAGGTATCAATAAACAGAATATTACATTCATAGTTATTAGTTTATCTACTATATTAGCTAACTGACCTCCAGGAAAAGTTGTTGTGGCAGCTGATAATAAGCCTGCTACAATTCCAGCACTTAAACAAGTTTTATAATCATCATTTAAAATTAATATGATAAATAGCATCACAAGAGAAAAATCTGGCTTCATTCCTAATAATATAGGTGGAGCAACTTGGTGAATAACTGCACCTATTCCTAAAAATAGTGAATTTATAATAATTCTTTTTAAATTTATTCTTGAATTCATAAAAAATCTCTCCTTTAAATAATAACTTTCTATATATTTATATTTAATGAAACTCCATCTGAAACTAAGAATCCTGTTTATGAGCGCTCTTAAAACTTTCAATAAAGCATAAAATAGACAACCTATTTAAATAAGCTTAGTTTTTATAAAAAATAAAAAACTCCATCCTAAAAATTAGGACGGAGTTATCCGCGGTACCACCTAAATTGTATTTAAAAATATATATATAATTAAACACCTCTCATCTTCAAGCACTAACATGCTCTAACCATTATAACGTACGGCTAACGGTAACCACTACTCTTCAATAATCTTGAATTTCGATTTACTCCTCTAAGGTCCATTCACTACTTGTTGTTATACTGAGATCCCACCACCCTCAGCTCTCTGTGATTAAACATAATAGCTACTCTTCCTCGTCAAAGGATTGCCATTTATTAATTTAACAACATTATAATACTATTAATCTATTATTGTCAATATAAACAAATATTTTTTATCGATTTGCATAATATGTTAACAAATTCCAAACCTGTCTTTGGTAAATACCTATTATTATCCTCTATTCTTAATATAAGTGGAAGCTCTATATGATAGCTAATCCATCTTTTATCAACTATTGTTGCTGACTTACTGGCCTTGTAGTATATTTTATTAAAGTCTGCATTTATATTTATTTTTTCAAGATTTCGTAAATCCTCATTATTCTCATCTTCTTCTAATTGAGCACCAATAATTCTTCTTATTTCATCTTTTAACTTTATTGCATGAAACTCATCTTCTTTACTTCCTGAAGATATTTCAATATCATTGCCACAATGTTCTACTCCATGACCATGAATTTCAACCAAATATTTTGGATTACATTTCTTTAATGCCACGTAATAATCACTATAATTATTGTTCTTATTTTTATTTGGGTCTATAAAATAATTACATGCACATAAAAAGTTGCAATTTAAGCTTTCTGCTATGTTATATCCAATATACCCTGTGTTTTGATCTCCATATATATGCTCCTCACAAGGCATAATAAAAGTTCCTACTGGAGTATGATGCGGCGCACCTATTACTATATTCGATTGATGATTCATTTTTGAAATTAATATGCTTGTGTCATTTATTTTTAATATGTCTGCTATACTTGGATACAAAAAATCACCTCCAGATGTTAACTCATAGATATACTTATTATGTTCCATCTGTAACAAAAGTTTTCTGTTAAATCATTTCATTTTCTGTAAATAATTGAATTTTTTCTAAATCAATGAATTGTTATAAATAGAATAAAACATATCACACAAGGAGAAAATAATCTTTGAAAGGGGAGTTATAAATGGTTAAGAAAAAAGTTGAGATATTTACAAAAGACAAGGAATATAAATACAAAGATAAAAATCAAGAAACACGAAGAGCTGCTAAAGAAACACCTGGACTATCAGGAAAATTTTCAGCAAAGTAATCTTTTGATATGAATTAAAAGATTTATTTATTAAATAAAATTATAAAGGTGAGATGAAATTATGAGTAAGAAAAAGGTATTTAAAAAAGATAGTTCAAATAGCATCCTAAATTCCGTAGCACAATCTATGAAAGATCATAATGAAAATAGTTTAGATTCAACAACTGGATATATGGACCACGGTAATGACTCTATTTATCAGGCAAAAGGAAGAGTTATGCGCAACAATGATAACGGTTCACACTTTTAAAACAACTTATTTAGCTTTATCATAATTATAGTCTCTTGATAAACAGAGTTCTTGGCATCAGATGGAGTTTTAACTCCACCTGATGCTTAGAAATCGTTATCCAGGGACGTAGCCGCTCTTTACTCCCGCTTGGAGAAGCGGGAGCATTAGAGCGGGTAGTCATCGGATAAAGCGAAACTTACTTCAGATGAGGTTTTAGTCTACGCCCCTGGGCGATTCCGCCCGTTAAATGCCATTTAGGCATTTAACCCCATCTGAAGTCTGCTTGAACGAATCTAGAGGCGTAATACGCTCTTTACTTCATACCTATACTATGCTTTTATCTTTATTAAATAAAGTATCATAAAAATAATTAATAATTTCACTTCTTTTTATTATTCCTATGAAAGTTCTATTGTCATCTACCACTGGAACAAAATTTTGATTTACCGAAAGCCTTAATAGATCTTCTATGTTTGAATCGATAAAAACAGACTTATTACACCTACGTCTTGATACTTCCTTAAGCAGCACATCATATGCATTATTAAAATTTAATCCAGGAGTATTTTTTAGCTTCCAAAGTAAATCTCCTTCTGTTAAAGTCCCTACATATTTACCTTTATCATCAATAATTGGAATCGCTGTATATCTTTCTTTCTCCATCAATTCTAATACTTGTCCCATCGTTGTACTTAAGGTTGCATAAATTACATCACTCTTTGGTGTGAGAAAAAATGCTATGTTCATATCCTTCTCATTCCTTTATTAATTACTTAATTAATTATATGTATATTTGACTATATATATTTTGCCTTATATAAATTTTTCTATACAACTGTAAAGTTTAATCTAAATGCCTTACAATTGAAGTTACCATACTGTAAGGCATTTAGGCATCTTTAGTCAGCTTTGTTTGAGTATTCGGTTTTAACATATAGAAGTTTTCTTAACATATCAGTTATGCGTTCCTCCATATTTTCATCTATGTCCACTTTATTCTTATTAATGTGCTCTAATGCTATTTTTAAACCCTTAATCGTGTTTTCAATTTCTTCCAAACTTAAAAGCATCAATATGTCCTCTCTCATTTTTGTTGCCCCCTTCTCCCATAAACTTTTAGAAACATATCTAAAATTTTCAGTTTGAGACCTAACACGCATAGTTATATTGAACAAAATAAAATTTTATTTTTATTTTATTTCAATTTACAAATTATTGAGAAAATTAATTTGTTGATAATTTATATGTACCACAGATTATAGAAAATGACAAGTGACTTTTATAATTTTATCACTTGTCATTTTTCATCTGTATATTTTTATGCTTTAAGATTCTATATTGCCAATTTTGTTTCATAATATTTAATTTGATACTAATAGATAAAAATTAAAAGTTTGCTATAAAATCATAATATTCTTCTAGCATGTCTTCTGTGTATATTTTTCTACCCATTAGTCTATATATTATATCTGCTTTTTTATACCCTTCTTTATATAACTTATAATCTTTTAAAAGCCTCTTCAACATACCCTTATTTATTTGAAGAAGATATACTAATTCATCTATTTTATAGTAGTCTCTATATAACAAATCATTTAACCTCTGCTGCAATTCGAGTTTGTATTCTAAATCAAGCTTTCTGCTTTTATGCGGTCCGTTCTTCCCCCTATGGTGTTCAGAACAAAGATATTTAAAGTTAAGCGGAAAATCCACGCCTCCTTGGCTTCTATATACTATATGATGTTTATCCGCTTGCTTACCACAGACTTCACATTTAAGCAAATTTTCCCCTCCCACTAATAGATTAAATTAATTCACATTTATATTATAATTATATCACAGCTTCATTATGATTACACTTGTTAAAAATTATGAAAATTGTTTAATTTACAATATTTAAAATTGTCATTGAATTAACTTACAACTATTGCTATGATATTCTATAACGAATATTATTGTATGTTTAACTAATGTTCTATGGGGGGTTTTATTCTTGAATTCATTGTTTAAAATTATTATTTCTATGATTATATGGGGAAGTGTTGGGCTCTTTGTAAAAAACATCGACTTACCTTCAATGGAGACAGTTTTTTTACGCGCAATTATCGCTAGTGCTGTACTTATATTATATGGTGCAGCACTTAAATTTGGTAAAGAAAATAATAAAAAAATAGAATTAGATGAGTTGCAAAGGAAAAGTAGAAAGAAAAACATTTGTTTTCTTATTGCTTCAGGCATAGCTATGGGATTAAATTGGATATTTCTTTTTCAATCCTATAAATATACTACCGTCTCTAATGCTACTTTAAGTTATTATTGTGCTCCTGTATTTGTAATACTACTATCTCCTTTTGTACTAAAAGAAAATTTCACCAAGTCAAAGTTATTCGCCGTTATAGGAGCTATGGCTGGTCTCTTTTTAATAATGAGTAATCAAGCAACAACTGCAAATATTTCGTTTAATCATACTAAAGGTGTTATGTTTGGACTTATTGCAGCTATATTTTATGCTTCAGTGGTTTTACTGAATAAATATATTAAAGGTCTATCCGGATATGAAATGACAGTTATTCAAATTTCTACTGCAGCATTACTTCTTCTTCCTATCATACTCTATAGAAATAACCTTCATATATCTAGCATGAGAACAGCAATGTTTATATTGATTGTGGGAATAGTTCATACAGGAATACCTTATGTTGTGTACTTCTCTGCAATAAAAGATGTGAAAGCTCAGACAGTAGCCGTAGTAAGCTATATAGACCCAATTTCTGCTGTTATTTTTAGCACTATATTTTTGAATGAAAGCTTAACCTTGCTTCAAATCATAGGAGGAGCATTTATTTTGCTTTCAACCTTTTTTGGTAATAAAGAAAAGGAAAATGTTGAAGTTGTATCCGAAATAGATGAAATGTAATTTTATAATTTTACTGAAAAAAGTATAGAAAACAAAACCAGAAAGTTAACTTATACAGAGGGATATGTTTCCAAAGCTGAAGTAGATTTAAAAACTTTGTGCCAGTCTTAGTGAAGGGCTTTAAGAGAACCTTAGAACTTTAGAGTTGTTTGAGCACAGCGAGTTCTCGAAAGTTCTTAGGTTGTCTTGAAACACAAGATTTAGACTGGCTAAAAGTTTTTAACGTGCTGAAGCTTGGAAACATAGCCCGGCGTATAAGTTAATTTTCGGTCTTGGTTCTTTATATTAATCCATATTAGATTTTATTTTCACTAGTTTTTCTTTCAATGTATTAATACCTTGGTCTCCACCCTTTAAACTATTAAGTTCTTCAAGACTGCTTGATCCAACACTTTGTAAATTTTTAACGGCTTCTTCAATTTTGCTTTCATCACCAGAGTTAACAGCATCTCTAAAGGAACTAAAGGCATTCACATAAGAGTTTAATAAAGCACTAGCTTTATCTGCAGACTGTATATCAAGGTTTATATTATTTATATAAGATTGTTTAAGAGCTTCAATTCCATTTGGAGTTTGAAGAGCAGATGCTTTATCTCTTAAGCTAACTAAATTTTGCTTATATGTGTCAATAGCAGAGTTACAACCTTTATATAGTTCAATAAACTTATCTAATGTGCTCATCATTGTATCAGGATTTTCAAAACTTGCTAGCATGTCTTCTGATGTAACCTTATTCACAACATCACTAAAATAATTTTCAGCATTTGTACTCTCAGTCTTATAACCGTCACAGTATTCTGTTAGTTTATTTATATAATCTCTTTCTTCTTGAGTTATATATTCTGAACCTTTTAATAAATACTCAACTGGAAAATCTACTGAACCATATCCTCCAAGTAGAACTATATTTTTAAAATTGCCTCCATATATAAAGTCCTTCTGTTTAGTTATATCTTGTCCATCAATAAGTACTATTGGAGCATTAAGCTTTGATGCTAATGCACTACCTGATAATGCATCTGGGAAATTCTCTCCATTTGCAATAACAGCTGTATCAGTATCTAGGTTAAAGTGTTTACATACACTTAATGAAGTCTCATATCTATCTTGTCCTGCTAATTTTATTATCTTATCATTTGCTAATGATGGAAGCATACCTTTTATTTGATTTACAACATTATCTCCAACTGAAGCATAGCCACCAATTATATATACTTCACTAGGTTGGATATTTTTAATCATATCCGTAGCTTCATCAGATAAACTTGATGTTGAAGTCATTATTATTGGATATCCTTTTTGTGCTGCAATACTTGAAACACTTAATGCATCAGCAAATCCATAAGCATTTGCTATAACTACAGGAGTTCCCTTTTCTACATTCATTGAGTTTACAATATACTTATTGGTATCAAATCTGTCTTTTCCACCTAATCTAACAAAGTTGCTATAGCCCTGATTTTTCATATAATCTACAAATTCATTGCTAATAGATGCTGTTCCACCTAATAAATATATAGTTCCATTCTTGTCCAAATGGTCTTTTATGTACTGTATACTATCTGCGCTATCATTTACAGTTCCACCAGCCAACACTATTGGCGCATTTAATTTTTTAGAAAGTACACTTCCAGCTAAAGCATCTGGAAAATCCTTTCCACTTGCAATTATAACATTTTGAACTGTTCCACTGTTGAAGTTGTTTGAAATACTAATAGATGTTTTATATCTATCAGCACCATAAAGCCTATTAATATTGTACCCACTTTTTGCATACGCTACATTTGAAATTCCTAATGTAATAGCAGCAGCTGCAACTATACTTACTATTTTTTTCATTTATGTGTCCCCCTTGTAAACTTATTAATAGAATTGTAACATAGAAACATAAAATACACATTATGAAAATGCAGGAAAATATTAAAATTTAACGCTTTCCTGCATTTTCGTAATGTTTTAAAATATTTGCCTATGATACCGTTGTTCTTACCTCACTTTTTATATCTAATTGAACTGGATTTTTAATAGTATCAACTACTGGTCCCTTATTTTTTATGAAATCTGTTAATGCTCTTACTTGCTCATCATTTGCATCGGTATCTAAATATACTTTACATTTTATATCATTAAAACCAGGCTTAACATTTTGTGCTGACATACCGTCTGAATCTAAGTTTCCTTCTACTTCAACATAAACATCCTTTAAATTGATATTATTGCTTTTAGCATAATTCATCGAAACAAGTGCTTCACAACCACCTAATGCACAAAGAACTGCTTCCATAGGATTCATATTAGCGTTTGTACCTTGTGTTGTTGAAGTTGGCTCTAGTATAATGCTAAATCCATTACATTCGCATCTTACAGCATTACCTTGCTCAAATTTTCTAGTTGTTGCTTTTACAGTTGTCATTGGCATAATATTAATCACTTCCTTAAATTTTATATTACAAGTTATTTTGTGTTTTAAAGCTGTAGTCTATTCCTTTTGAAAGAATAAGGAGTAAAAATAAAAAGAGCATCTTAATTAAAAGATGCTAACAAAAACTAGAATATCTTATCTATTTTTCTTTATTTGTTTAACAAGAAGAACAACTAAAAATATAAATAGTAATACAAAA
The DNA here is from genome assembly GCF_030915445.1 of Clostridium sp. OS1-26. Taxonomy (GTDB): domain Bacteria; phylum Bacillota; class Clostridia; order Clostridiales; family Clostridiaceae; genus Clostridium_AM. The sequence goes on along the minus strand of NZ_CP133264.1, from coordinate 2,365,861 downwards.
ATTGGTGTTGATCCATAATATATTATTTTATCAAATTCCACAATTCTTCATCCTCTCAAATAATTATGTTTAAATTTATTATCATAGGTGTATTCTATAAATATAAAATATTCTATGTTTCACTGTAAAATCCTTTATTTCCTTGGATAATAAGTGTATTATTTTTATTATATCCTAATAAGGCACATTTTTAGCTGTAAGTTATAAACATTCTTATAATGGGAGGTGTGGCGCAACATGAAATCAGCTTTATACTGGATAATTGCCTTTAACGCCATTATATCTATATTTGTAATAGTGCTAGAAAGGAAAAATCCTGAGAAAACTATAGCCTGGCTGCTAGTTTTTATATTATTTCCACCAATAGGGTTATTTTTATATATTTTTTTGGGACGTAACTGGAAGAAACATAAGCTTCATGATGAAACAAGAATAAATATTGAAAGATTAATATATGAAGCGATGAAAAATATAAAGGATCATACTTATGCTCCCTTAATAGAATTATTATCCAAAAATAGCGAGTCTCCTCTTTTTAACAGTAATAGCATTAAAATTTATAAGGACGGTATCGAAAAGTTTGCATCCTTAAAAGAGGAATTGTTAAAAGCTAAAAGTCATATTCATATGGAATACTATATAGTAAAAAGTGATGAAATTGGTAATGAAATAAAGGACATACTTATAAAAAAATCTCTAGAAGGAGTTAAAATCAGATTAATACTGGATAGAGTAGGATGTATAAGACTAAGAAAAAAATATATTAAGGAATTAAAGGCTGCGGGAGTAGACATAGTACAATACTCTTACTTTTTAGCTCCAATCCTTAGAAAGATTAATACTCAAATTAATTATCGTAACCATAGAAAAATAGTTGTAATTGATGGTAAGGTTGGCTTTACAGGAGGAATAAATATAGGTGATGAATATGTAGGTCGAAGTAAATTCGGTTACTGGCGAGACACGCATATTATGGTTAAAGGAGACTTTGTATATGGTCTTCAAGCAGTATTTTTAGACGACTTTGCTACTATAAAAGAAGCTAACGAAGAATTTTTTTACTACGGAGATGACTTTGATGAGTTCTTTCCCGAAACAGAAGGTGGAGAAGGTAAGTTAATGCAGCTTGTAAAAAGTGGCCCTGACTCAGAGTTTCCTGCCATAGAGCAGGCTGTTATAAAAATGATAAATATGGCAAAAGATCACGTTTACATAACAACTCCCTATTTTATTCCTAGTGAAAGTATAATTAATTCATTAAAAATTGCTGCACTAAGTGGAGTTGATGTTCATATACTTTTCCCAGCAAGGTATGATCATATTTTAGTTTATTTTGCCTCGAGAACTTATCTTGAAGACTTAATTGGAACTGGAGTAGCGGTTCACTTCTATGACCCCAAGGGTTTTATACACGCAAAAACAACCTCTGTTGATGGCAAAATATGTACTATTGGTACTGCAAATATGGATATTAGAAGCTATGTATTGAACTATGAAATAAATGCTGTAATTTATGATGAGGAAATCACCGAACAACTTGAAAATCTATTTTTTCAAGATTTAAAAGTAAGTAAGCGGATAACAGAAGACTATTTTAATAACCTTTCCCCATTAGTCAAAGCATTTGAAGCCTTTTGCAGAGTGTTTTCATCACTATTATAATGAAGTAAAAACTTTGAATATCACAAGTTAAGGTGATGTTCAAAGTTTTTTATTTCTAAAATTTATTAATTAGATTTCTGTTCATTGCTTTGAGAACTTTGTCCATTATTCTGAGTACCCTGTCCATTATTTTTATGTGCTGAGTTTCCTCTAATTTTCTGCATAACAGCATCTGCCTGAGCTTGTGTTATGGTTCCATTTGATACTAACTCACTTAAAGCATTGTTTCTAGGTCTGTTTTGGTTGTTGTTCTGATTACTATTTTGACTATTATTGGAATTACTATTTTGTTGATTTCCTTGTGAACTCTTTTTACGATTATTTGTTGTCATAGCCTCTATAATCTTATCCGCTTGAGCTTGAGTTATAGTACCATCAGACACAAGCGGTTTTATATTATCCTGCATTCGTTTTTTCATTTGCTCTGGATCAGGCCTTTTGCTATTTTGTGTGTTATTATTAGCTGTTTGTTCTGTTCCGCTGCTACTACTTTTATTCTGACACCCCGCAAACAAGCTTACAGACATAATAATGACTGTTAATGATATCAATGTTTTTCTAAAAAATTTACTTTTTTTCATTTTCTATCTCCCTTCATCCACTATCAACTTTATAAATAGGATTCTAAGCATCTAGTTTATTAATACTAGATGTATTATACTTATAACGATAAATCTTATGTGTTAGCTTTTATAATTATATAATTGCTTTGTGACGATTCTGTGACAAACTCGTAGCAAATTAGTATCATTCATAATAAAGAGGTGAAACAAGAGTGGAATTTTTAACTAAGTACGTAAAAAAATACTGGAAGCCTTTTAGCGCCGCCATATTCTGTCTAGTACTTGAAGCTATATGCGACTTGATACAGCCTACTATAATGTCTAAGATTGTAGATATAGGTGTTGCTAATAAGCAAATGTCGTATGTAATGCATATGACATTTCTAATGCTTATGGTTACTGTAGTGGGGGCTGTGGCGGCTACCGGCCGCAATATTCTATCAAGTAATGTATCTCAAAAGTTCGGAACAGAACTTAGATCTGATCTTTTCAAGAAAATACAAACTTTTTCCTTCGACAACATAGATAAGTTTGAGAGAGCATCATTAATTACAAGATTAACCAATGATGTAACTCAAGTACAAAACTTTGCAAATGGATTGATGCGAATTTTTGTCAAGGCTCCTATTCTGTGTATAGGAAGTCTTTTTATGGCCATACGTCTTAATCCACAAATGTCTCTTATCTTAGTAGCAGTAATACCAATAGTAGCTGTTCTCATATTTATTAACATGAGGGTTGGATATCCTTTCTTTATTAGAGTTCAAAATGCTCTAGATAAAGTAAATAGTGTAATAAGAGAATACTTGACCGGTGTTAGAGTAGTAAAAGCCTTCAATCGTTTTGACTACGAAGTAAAAAGATTTGAAGAAGCTAACGACGAATTAGCATCAGTATCCACTAATGCTATGCGTTTAATGTCTGTTTTTTCTCCAAGTATAGCTCTTACGGTAAATCTCGGCATAGTTGCAGTCATTTGGTTTGGTGGACTTCGTGTAAATAATGGAAATATACATGTAGGACAAATAATTGCTTTTATTAATTATATGACACAAATTCTTTTTTCTCTTATGATGGTATCTTTTGTCTTCACAATGCTTGTTAGAGCAAGAGCTTCTGCATCTCGCATAGGTGAAGTTTTTATGCTTGAAAATAATGTTTATGTAAAGGAAAATCCAGTAAAAATATCTAATATAAAAGGTAGAATAGATTTCGAGCACGTTTATTTCTCTTATCCTAATGCCTCTGGAGAATCTATACTAAAGGACATAACGCTTACATGCATGCCTAATGATACATTAGGAATTATCGGTTCTACAGGCTCTGGGAAAAGCACTCTTGTCAGCCTAGTACCTCATTTCTATAATATTACCAGTGGTACTATAAAAATTGATGGAATTGATATAAACAATATAGACCCTAAGAATTTAAGAGATAGAATAGCAGTTGTTCCTCAAAATGCTATGTTATTTACTGGTACTGTAATAGATAATATTAGATGGGGAAAGGAGGATGCCACTCTGGAGGAAGTAATAAGGGCATCGGAAGTGGCTCAAGCTCATAGCTTCATTTCAACCCTACCAGAAGAATACAATACACAGCTAGGACAAGGTGGGGTAAACTTTTCTGGTGGACAAAAGCAGCGTATTTCTATTGCACGTGCATTAATCAAGAAACCTGACATTCTTATACTTGATGATTGCACCAGTGCTGTAGATGTAACTACGGAAGGAAAAATCAGAGAGGCTCTAAAGAACTACTCTTCAGATATCACCTGCCTAATAGTGTCACAACGTATTACCTCTATCATGTGGTGTAATAAGATAGTTGTGTTAGACAATGGTAGTATAGTTGATATTGGTAAACATGAAGATCTTATTCAAAATTGTAATGTTTATCAGGAAATATTTCGCTCTCAAGTTGGGAAAGAGGTGATATAACATGGGAAATGGAAAAGATAGCGCTAAAGGTTATTCTAGTGCCTCTGACAAAAATACTTTGAACGGTCCTAAAGGTATCAGTAGTTTTAGAGGCGTCCATAGAATGGCACCTGTTGTTAAGCCAAAAATTTCAAGGGTACATTATCAAGGTTGTGGAGATATTTCGGTAAGGAGCGTAAGCTTCTAATCATTGTTTTTACTTTTATTATAGTAGATTCTATGCTGAGTCTAACAGCACCTTATCTAATAGGCCATTCAATAGATGCAATGTCTGCAAAAAGCGGCTTTGTTGACTTTAGTTCCCTCGAAATACTGGTACTAGTTCTTATAATAGCCTATATTACAGATGCTATCATCAGCTTTCTTCAGGGGTGGCTTATGGCAGGTATCTCTCAGAAAATAGTTAAAAGTTTACGAAATTCGCTTTCTACTAAGCTTCAAAACTTGCCAATTTCGTTTTTTGATACTCATACCCATGGAGATATTATGAGCAGACTCTCTAATGATATTGAAAATGTAAGTAGTACTATATCTCAATCAACAACACAGCTAATGTCTGGATTAATAACACTGGCAGGTTCTTTTATAATGATGATTATCCTAAGTCCTCTGCTTACCCTAGCCAGCATTATAACTGTGCCTATGGTATATCTTCTTACACGCACTATATCTAAAAAGACTAGTGTACTTTTTAAGAATCAACAAGATAAACTTGGAAAACTCAATGGACATATTGAAGAAGCTATATCTGGTATTCAAATTGTTAAGTCCTTCAATCATGAAGATAAGATAATTCAACAATATGATGAGATTAACTCTAAATTATGTGAAATAAGTATAAGAGCTCAAATATGGTCGGGATTTATAATGCCTCTTATGAATGTAATAAATAATATAGGTTTTGCAGTAGTTGCTGGAGTAGGTGGCGCCCTAGCGGTTAGAAGCTTAATAACTGTAGGTGTAATAGCTAGCTTTCTAAGCTATTCTAGACAGTTTTCAAGACCTTTAAATGATTTGGCAAATATATTCAACTCATTGCAATCTGCCATTGCAGGAGCCGAGAGAGTGTTTGAAATACTTGACGAAGTGGAAGAACCAAAGGATATATCAGAGTCTAAAGTACTTAAAAGTCCTACTGGACATGTAGTCTTTGAAAATGTTAACTTTGGATACCGTGCAGATGTTCCTATATTGAAGAACATTAACTTTGATGCTCCATCAGGAAGTACTACCGCTCTTGTTGGCCCAACAGGTGCTGGAAAAACTACTATTGTAAATCTACTGGCTCGTTTTTATGATGTGACTGACGGGAGAATTCTAATTGATGGCGCCGATATAAGAGAATATACTAGGGATAGCCTAAGGCAATGCTTCGGTATAGTGTTACAAGATACTTATCTTTTTTCTGGAACAATAAAAGAAAATATTCAATATGGAAAGTTAGGTGCTACTGATGAGGAAATAGAGGCTGCTGCTGCTATGGCTAACGCTGATTCATTTATCAAAAGACTTCCTAATGGATATGATACAGTACTATCTGAAAGTGGTTCAAATTTAAGTCAAGGACAAAGGCAACTTTTAGCTATCGCCAGAGCCATTTTGGCAAACCCTTCTATATTGATTTTAGATGAAGCTACAAGTAGTGTTGATACACGCACGGAACTTCGTATACAGGAAGCTATGTTGAAGCTTATGAATGGACGAACAAGCTTTATAATAGCTCATAGACTAAGCACTATTCGTGATGCAGATACAATTATGGTAATAGATGGCGGTAAAATACTAGAAAAAGGTAACCATAATACCCTTATTGATAAAAAAGGAATATATAATAGTATGTACTTTAACCAGTTTAGAAATGTTGAAGAAGTATAAAAATGTAACTTTATATATTGTTTCTTTAATTAAATTCATAAATAAGCTAACTTATTAGAGCCTATAACTTAAATCATAGGCTCTATTTTATTAATTTAATTCCTAATTATCCTTATACCTAATTACTTATATGATCGTCAAAATTGTTAAGCAGATTCTTTGTATTCATTGTTGAGGAGATTCCTTATATTCAATATACTTTTTTTATTTTTAACACCAGTTAAATATTCTGAGTATGGAATATAACTAATTATACTGAACAAAATTGGTGTTATTATTGCCGTTGTAATCCACGCTAAAACTCCTAAAACTAAATAATCTTTAGTATGTAAATTAATTCTTATTTCATTAACAACATAATTTATGACTATAATATGTGCCATATAAGATACAAAGGAGTATTTGCCTATAAAGTTCATTGCATTATAAATTCTATTTTTATCTGATAAAAAGACACATATTATATAAAATGCCAATATTGAAAATACTGTGTATAACAAAGATAGTACTCTAACAAATCCTATAATGTTTACTTCATTTAAATAGGCATATATAAACAGTAAAAAATAACCTATTAGTATTATACCTTTATACTCTAAAACTTTCTTTTTAAAATAACTATAATTTAAAGCAAAATAAATTCCTAAGACAAAATATAAAAACCAGAATAGTATAGATATGTTTACAATTCTATGCTGTATTTCAGATGGATTCCTAAATATAAGAAAACTAATATTATCGGCTACAATGTTTTGATACTTTGATATTAAATAATATAGAATAACTAATCCTATAAAAACCGCTTTTCTAACCTTAGTACTCATCAAATGAATTTTTTTTGCTATAAAAAGTATTATTGGGAAAAATAAATACACTCTCATAATCATCCCCATATACCATAAGTGGTATCCACCATTACCTGCTATAACTTGTACTATAAAATCTTTAAACCGCTCCGTATTGCCAAGTTTAATCATATTAATTGCTGACCATATTATATAGGGTATAAAAATATATTTAACTCTCTTAATATAGTACTTTTTCCAATCAAACTTATTTGAGTAAACATAAAAAAGAGATATTCCACTTATAAAAAGAAAGATTGGAACTGCTGTTTTGGCCATAACATATAGAAACTTTAATGTTGTGTAATCAAAAAAATTAATGCCCTCAACATTAGAAAAACCACCCACTGTGTGTTGTGCCACAACAAAAATAAATGCAATAGCTCTCAAAATGTCAATTTCTTTTAGTCTCGTTTTATTCATAAATGCCGCTCCTTTTTGTAAATCTAAATATTTGATTCCTTAATTTTTAATATTAATTTATTATATATCTTCTGCATATGAGGTTCATTGCTATATTCATTTATTTTTTCTATCGGAATCCACTTAACATCACTATTTTCATCGGCTTTAACAATAAGCAGTTCATCTTCATCGACTTCAACTAGGTAAGCAACGGACAAATGTAAATGTGCAGATACATATTTTCCATTTTTCACATGACCCAATACAGGCAAAATATCCAGTGAGAATATGCCTGGAACAATAGGTAGAACATTTTTTACACCTGTTTCCTCTTTTGCCTCTTTAATAGCAACAGCTAATAAATTTTCTTCTCCATCTGCATGTCCTCCTGTCCATGACCATGAATTATATATATTATGATGTATCATTAATGTTTTATCTTTTGTTTTATTTAATATAAATGCTGAACTTGTTATATGTATAATCTCATTATTTCTAGTTAGCACATCATCAAATGTATTTATGCAATGCAAAATAATTTCTTTATCCTTTCTCTCTTGTTCATTATAGGGTTTATATGTTTTTATTAAATCAGTCCAACTCATAATTTTTCTCTCTTTCATAATAATATGAAACTCCTTCTCCACACTGTCGAATGAGTACTCACCGAGTAAGCGATTAACTCTTTTTCAAAGCTGCTTGTCTATACTAAAGCCCAATGTGATTATACACCTTTTTTTACATTTAAAGAATATTTAAGTTAACTATTAACAAATTATTTACCCGATGTCTACCGCCACTAACAGGGATAAGTGGCGGTACGGCCCTGGATAACGCCTTCTAAGTGCTAAAGACACTAAGAAGCCTGTTAATATACTACCTATCAAATAATTTTAGAGCTATACATAGATTTTTTAAAATTGCATATATAGGCACTACAGCAAAAGCTGCAAAGGGTCCCCCTACAGCTATAGCTATTATTACCAAAAAAATATCTGTTAAAGGATGTATATTCATGCTTTTAGCCATTATTGCTGGTACTACAACCCTTCCTTTTAAGGTCTGCACAATAATGAATACCAATGCAAGCTTTAAAACCAGCTTCCATCCTATACTGAAAGCAATGACTACAGGAATTATCATTGAAATAAAAAAGCCTACAAAAGGTATAAACGCAAGAATAAAAGTTATTGCAGAGAGTAGTAGTGCACTTGGTATTCCGATAATTTTATATCCAAAAAATATCATCAAACTTAAAGCAAGTGCTACTTTTGCCTGACCACTAACATAATGACTAAGTATAGAATCACTTTCAGATAGTAGTTCATTTGAAAGCTTTCTATATTTTTTAGGTATAAAAGAAATTACTTTATCTTTAAATTTATCTCCATCCTTCAACATATAAAATAATATAACTAATATCAGAAATACCACTGAGAAGGTATTCATAAAATAGCCTAAAAGAGTTTTAAAACTTTTACCTATTCTAATAATATATATTTTAACTACGCCCACTAATAGAGTATATATCTCATTAATATTGATAAATTGATTAATCCAATTTATCAATCCATCAACTTGATTTCTATCGTTAACAATAGTCATAAGCTGCCTAATTATCTGATCAAATTGATAATATGCATATTTACTAAAATATGATAAAATTCCACTCAACACAAAGATAAATATACTAAGAGTAATTAAACTTGATTTTCCTCTACTAATACCTTTTCTAATAAAGTTATTATTAAGAGGTCTGATTATATAAAATAAAAGAGAGGAAACAAGTAATGGAATTAAACAAGCTTTAGTTAATGCAGTTGCAAGTCTATGGATAAAATTAATCTTTCCTAAAAGCATAATTGAAAGTAATATTAGGTTTATAGTTATAAGCGTAGTAATCCATCTATTCTTAATAATATTTATCCCCTCCAACATTAAACTGGAATCATTTAAGTAATATTATTTTGGTTATGTTTGAATGTATTTATTCTGTATTTTATGTAATCCATAACATTTTGTTATAAACAGATTGTAAGAACTTATTTATGCTAAGTAAACACCTTTAATTACAATATAATAAATATAGTTATGATTTTTTAAAATATTTATAATAAAAACTATTATTTTTAATTAACTTGATAATTTTTGAGAATTAATTTATAATCCTACTATGGGGCAATTCATAAATAGAATCATAAAAAGCAAAAGGGGGCTACAAAAGTGAATTTTGAAAATCTGAAAAATACAGATGAAAAAATATTTGTTGCTATTGAACAAGAAAAGTCGAGACAAGAGGAAGGAATAGAACTTATTGCTTCAGAAAACTTTGCAAGTAAATCCGTTATGGAAGCTATGGGTTCTTTTTTAACAAACAAGTACGCAGAAGGCTTACCTGGGAAAAGATATTATGGGGGATGCAATGTCGTTGATGTAGTAGAAGATTTAGCTAGAGACAGAATGAAAAAGTTGTTTAATGCTGAGTATGTAAATGTACAACCACACTCAGGCTCTCAGGCGAACATGGCTGTGTATATGGCTGTTCTTCAGCCAGGAGATACAGTGCTTGGTATGGATCTAACCCATGGCGGACATCTAACCCATGGAAGTAATGCTAGCTTTTCAGGAAAGCTTTATAATTTTGTTTCTTACGGAGTAAACAGAGAGACAGAAAGAATAGATTATAATGAATTAAGAGAACTTGCGTTAAAACATAAACCTAAAATGATAGTTTCTGGAGCCAGCGCCTATCCTAGAGAGATAGACTTTAAGAGAATAAAGGAAATTTGTGATGAGGTCAATGCCTATATGATGGTAGACATGGCTCACATAGCTGGAATTATTGCTGCCGGAAAACATATATCTCCTGTACCATATGCTGATTTCGTAACAACTACAACTCACAAAACCTTAAGAGGGCCAAGAGGTGGAGCTATTATATGTAAGGAGAAATATGCAAAAGACATAGACAAGTCTGTTTTTCCTGGAGTTCAAAGTGGTCCTTTAATGCATATTATTGCCGCGAAAGCAGTATGTTTTGGTGAAGCATTGACAAATGAATATACTGAGTATATAGATCACGTAGTTAAAAATTGTAGTGTTCTAGCAGAGGAACTTTTGAAATATGGATTTAGATTAGTATCGGGTGGTACAGATAATCATTTAGTTTTAGTAGACTTAACAAATAAGAATATCACAGGAAAAGATGCAGAAAAGCTATTAGATAACATAGGTATCACTGTAAATAAGAATACTGTACCATTCGAAAAACTAAGTCCTTTTGTTACAAGTGGCATAAGGCTAGGTACTCCATCAGTAACTACAAGAGGCTTTAAAGAAGAAGAAATGAAGAAAATAGCATACTTTATAAACTATGCTATAGAAAATAGAGATAGTGATTTATCAAAAATAAAAACAGAAGTAATAGAACTATGTAATAAATATCCTGTTTATAAATAGGCATTAAACCGAACATCAGCCATCTTGTGCTGATGTTTTTATTTTTATAAAAATAAAGAACAGAGGTCATATTTCCCATCTGTTCTTCGCTAAATTTATTTTTATACTATCTTTTCTTTACTTCCTTCTTTGATTAAACCCTTTCTATAGGCAATGAGAAGCTTTTCTAAATCTGCTATCTGCTCTGTTAACTCTTTACCTACATCTGTATCTGCTACTCTCTTTCTACTTACTACATGCTCCAATATCATTGTTGATGAAATTATATCCTTATCTTCTTTTACTGCATTTTTAATAGCTGCAAAAGGCTCATGAGAAGTAAGTAATAACCCATATGAATTATAGATTAAAGTATATCCTGCAATTCCAGTCTCTGGTTGATATGCTTTGCAAAAACCCCCATCAATTACCAGAAGTTTTCCATTAGCTTTTATTGGGCTTTCTCCTTCTTTTGTCTTCACAGGAATATGACCATTAATAATGTGTGAAGCCTTTGGATCAAGATTAAATTCAACTAATATATTTTTGCATACTTGCTCATTATCTCTATAACTGTAGTAGTAATCCTTTTGCTCACGATGTGTACATTTATCATCAATGAAATATCTCTCAAAGGTAGTCATTCTAGCTTTACCAAATACCGGAGAATCTGGACCACACCATAAATACCACATCATATCCATTCCATATTTCTTTCCTTGAATGTCCTCTTTAAAGAAATATGAATCCCTAGCTACACGATCTATTCTGTCTAGTAAGTCTTTACCGCTGTATTTTATATTTCCTATTTTAACTTCTTTAAGGCTTCCATCCTCATTTAACGGAATACAGCCATGGAATAAAACATTAGAATTATATATTAAATACATACTTCCTTTGCTATACAAAAATTTAATGTGTCTTTGAAGTTTTTCACTATTGATAAATGATCTTGTTAACTTTTCCAACAAATCTACTTCTCTATCGCTGAGTTTATAAGGATCATTCCAGTCAATAGTTGGGAAGCTTGTATCGTTTAGCTTATAAGTTTTTTCATATAAGCTAATCTCCCCTTTTTCTATGTCTATATGCTCTAACACAAGTCTATCATCCATTTGATATTCTGGATGTCTTTTTATAATATGTCCCTCAACTTTAAATTGAAGAACGGATATAGCTTTATGCATTTTAGCAAGCAGATCCATCTCTCCTGCACTGATATTTTTATCTAATGTTTTAGGAACAAAACCTTTACATTCATCTTCACCATAAAATTCCATAGCAAAAGTAGCTAATGGCAATAAGTTAATTCCATAACCATCTTCTATAGTTCTCAAATTTGCATATCGTAATGATATTCTGAGCACATTACATATACAAGCCTCACATCCCGCAGCTGCTCCCATCCATAAAAGATCATGATTGCCCCACTGAATATCTACAGAATGATGTTTCATTAAAGCATCCATAATTATATCCGCACCAGGGCCTCTGTCGTAAATATCACCAATAATATGAAGTCTATCAACAACAAGTCCTTGAATCACACTGGCTATAGCTATAATAAAGTCTCCTGAACGATCTATATCTATTATAGTTTTTATAATTCCATTATAATATGCTTGTTTATCAACTCTATCATCCTGCTCATGAAGTAATTCCTCTATTATATACTCAAAATCCTCCGGGAGAACCTTTCTAACCTTAGATCGTGTATATTTTGAACATACATTCTTGCACAACTCTATAAGTTGATAAAGAGTTATCTTATACCAGTCCTCTAAATTATTCTCCGTTTGTCTAATTAGGTCCAATTTCTGCTCTGGGTAATAAATCAGCGTAGCAAGGGCTGCCTTCTGCTCTTCCCTTAAAGAATTTCCAAATACATCATCTATTTTTCTTTTAATCACTCCTGAGGCATTTTTCAGCATATGTGTAAAGGATTCATTTTCTCCGTGTACGTCGCTTATAAAATGTTCCGTTCCCTTAGGTAAATTTAAAATAGCTTGTAAATTTATTATTTCTGTACTTGCACTTGATATTGTAGGGTATTGCTTGGCCAATAATTGAATATATCTTAAATCTTTTTCTATTATATCTAAGTTGTTTTCATCATAGAAAATCATCTTAACTTTACTCCTTTAAAACATTGATATATTTAATATTAATGATATACTATATTGATTTTTTTCGGCGAATGATATGTATTATAATATTTATTATATAATTAGTATAACATATTTGTGCATAATAAAACAATTTGCATTTTGACTTATAAACCCCAACCTTTAAGCTTAGTTCTCAATTTTATTAAAGATTTATCCATTTTTTGTATGATGTAACATAGAATACTTTTTTATATTTTATGCCAGTACTTCTACAAAGTATATGAGATTAATATAAAAATATTTATTATACTAACCAGCTAAAATTTAAAATATTTAGTATAATATATAAAAAAGCACACTCGTTAAAAGATTTAAATGACATTTTATGCTATTATTATAATTTTCTAAATATTTCCAATTAATTATTGATTTTCTATCTTGTTATGTTATAATTAATATAGGGTTAAGTTAATGTTGTTTTCACTAACTTTAATTCATTTATTTTAGGACTCTCCCCCTAAAATATATTATGTTTTTTCTTAATGTTATTAAAATTCTGATGCGACTTTTCAAGTACTTGAATTTTCTTTTTTCAAAGGTTGCATTGGAATTATTTTTGTCTATAAAAAAGTTTCCAGTTCAATATACTGGAAACTTTTTATGATTTATATTTTAAACTTATTTGTTTCCTCATTAAGTTGTTGTATAACACCATTTAACTCTGTTGCAAATTTCGCTTTTACACTTGAAGCAATTAGATAATATCACATCTTTTACTAAAAATCACTATTAATTTAGCTTATATTATTATGAGGTTTTATATAATGCTTAAAACACTCTATAATTTAAACATAAAAAGAGTATTTTCTTTAGAAAATACTCATGTAAAACTATGACAAATATTATTTCAATTCTTCTTTTAATATTTTTTCTAGTTTTTCAATGTCTTCCATGTCCATAGAGTCTACATCGGCTAGCTTATACTCTAATCCCAGCTTAGTATATTTATCTACTCCTAGTGTATGATATGGAAGAAGTTCTATTTTTTCTACGTTGCTTATATTTTTTATTATCTTTGCCAGCTTTTTTATATGTTCTTCAGAATCTGTTAAACCTGGTACAACTACATGTCTTATCCATAGCTTAGTATTAGCCTTCTGCACTGCAGCTAAAAACTCATCAAAGCCGTTTTTGCCCTGCCCTACAAGGTTTTTATAGCCATCATCATCTACATGTTTAATATCAAGAAGAACTAAATCTGTATATTTTAGTATTTCATCATAATATTTTGGAATTCCATATCCTGCCGTATCGATAACTGTATGAATTCCAGCTTCTTTACATAATTTTAATGCTTCTATAAGAAACTCCGGCTGCATCAGTGGTTCTCCGCCTGAAAAAGTAACACCACCATCATTTTTAAAGTAAGGTTTAAATCTAATTAACTTTTTAAGTACTTCTTGAGGTGTCATCTCGTTTCCCTGGCCAAAGGCCCATGTATCAGGATTATGACAATATGCGCATCTTAAGGCACATCCCTGCATAAATACTATACATCTGATTCCTGGACCATCAACTAGCCCCATACTTTCAAAGGAATGAATTCTTCCTATTGTCATATTTATCTCCACCTTTTTATTTATAAGTATTATTTGCAAATATACCCGTTGTCATTAAAACAACGGGTCATTTCAATTATATATTCAATTATAGGGATTGGATAACATTAGTATTATCTTTAATATTTATTTATCTTATTATACTATAATATGAGGGGGAAGGTAAGGAGCTTTTATTAAGCCCCTTCCTTTTATAACAACTCTATCTATAGTAATAGTGTTATTTATTACATTTTTCCGTGGAATGTTCTGCTTATAACTTCTTTTTGTTGTTCTTTAGTTAATCTGTTGAAGTGAACAGCATATCCTGAAACTCTTATTGTTAAAGTTGGATACTTTTCTGGATTTTCCATAGCATCTACTAGAGTTTCTCTTCTAAGTACATTTACATTTAAGTGGAATGCACTTTGTGCGAAGTATCCATCCATTAAGTTTACAAGGTTATTTATTCTGCTTTCTTCATCTTTTCCAAGTGCATCTGGTATTATTGAGAATGTATTTGATACACCGTCTTGGCAGTATTCTCTGTATGGTATTTTAGCTACTGAGTTTAGTGATGCTAAAGCTCCATTCTCATCTCTTCCGTGCATTGGGTTTGCTCCTGGTGCAAAAGCTTCTCCAGCTTTTCTTCCGTCAGGAGTTGATCCTGTTTTCTTACCATAAACAACGTTTGATGTTATAGTTAACACTGATAGTGAATGATCTGCATTTCTGTATGTCTTATGCTTCTTAAGCTCAGTTGAGAATTTCTTTGTTAATTCTACTGCTATATCATCTACTCTATCATCGTCATTTCCGTATTTAGGGAAGTTACCTTCTATTTCAAAGTCAACTGCTATTCCTTCTTCATTTCTTATTGGTCTAACTTTAGCAAATTTTATTGCACTTAAGGAGTCAGCTGCAACTGATAATCCTGCTACACCAAATGCCATGAATCTCTTAACCTTTGTATCGTGAAGAGCCATTTGTCCTGCTTCATAAGCATATTTATCGTGCATATAGTGTATTGTGTTCATTGTATCAACATATAGCTCAGCTACATAGTCTAATACTTTGTTGTAGTTTGCCATTACCTTATCGAAATCAAGAACTTCATCAGTTATTCTTTCTATTCCAGGTACTACTTCTATTAAGCTGCCATCCTTAGCTTTTTTCTTTTCATCTACTCCACCGTTTATAGCGTAAAGTAATGCTTTTGCTAAGTTTGTTCTTGCTCCGAAGAACTGCATTCTCTTACCTACTTCCATAGCAGATACGCAGCAAGCTATAGCGTAGTCATCTCCATATATTGGTCTCATTATATCATCATTTTCATATTGAATTGAGTCTGTCTTTATTGACATCTCTGCACAATACTTCTTGAAGCCTTCAGGAAGCTTTTCTGACCAAAGTACTGTCATGTTTGGTTCTGGTGCTGGTCCTAAGTTTGTTAGTGTGTGTAAGAATCTGAAAGCTGTTTTAGTAACCAATGACTTTCCGTTAACTCCAACTCCACCGATTGATTCAGTTATCCAGTTAGGGTCTCCTGCAAATAAGTCATTGTATTCAGGAGTTCTTAAGTGTCTTACCATTCTTAGTTTTATAACAAACTGGTCGATTATTTCTTGAGCTTCTGCTTCTGTTATAGCTCCACTTTGAAGATCTCTTTCTATGAATATATCTAAGAAAGTAGTGTTTCTTCCTAGTGACATTGCTGCTCCGTTATTTTCTTTTACTGCAGCTAAGTATCCAAAGTATACGAATTGAACTGCTTCCACAGCATTTGAAGCTGGTGCTGATATATCTATTCCATATGATAAAGCCATTGCTTTTAATTCTTGCATAGCACGAAGTTGCATTGAAACTTCTTCTCTAAGTCTTATAGTTTCATCACAGGATCCTTTTAATTCGTTTAAATCCTTCTTCTTTTGTGCTATTAGGAAGTCCATTCCGTATAGAGCTATTCTTCTGTAGTCACCTATTATTCTTCCTCTTCCATAAGCATCAGGTAGTCCAGTTAAAAGACCTACTGTTCTTGCTTTTCTTGTTTCTTCTGTATAAGCATCGAAAACTCCTTCGTTGTGAGTTTTTCTGTATTTCTTAAAGTTCTTGTTTAATTCTTCATCCATTTTGAAGCCGTATTCTTCAAGGGATTGCTCAACCATTCTCATTCCACCGAATGGGTTCATTATCCTCTTTAATGGAGCATCTGTTTGATATCCAACGATTACTTCATTTTCTTTATCTAAATATCCTGGTTTAAAGTTGTTTATACCAGAGAATTCCTTAGTCTCAACGTCCATAACGCCTTTTTTAATTTCTTCTATAATAAGAGCTTCTGCCTTGTCCCATAAACTCTTAGTCTTTTCAGTGGTCGCTGCTAGGAAACTTTTATCTCCATCATACATTGTATAGTTCTTTTGTATGAAGTCTCTCACGTCTATTGTTTCTGTCCATTTTCCTAATTGGAATCCTTGCCATTGTTTCATCATTTTACATCTCTCCTTGATTTAAATCTATATTTTAACTATGTAGCAGAATTAAATTGCAATAATTTTAAAATTTAAAATCTGTTGTTTTATTTATGAGTCTATTATACAATTTATTTTCAACTGTATCAATACCTTTTTTCTTTTGATTTTAGGCGAATTTTCAAAATAGATTGATACAGATGTTTTTACTGTACTAATTTCTTTCATTTCTATGCCATTCTACAAAATACCCTAAAATTTTTAACTGTATCTATTTAATATATTCTTAATACCTAAATATATAAAGGTTCGTAAATTTAATTAATATTAGACTTTCAAAAATAATTGTTCAATTTACTCATTGCTTTGATATATCTTATTCATCTTCATAATTTATCCACATTATTTAGTTATAATATTAAGCATACTTTAATTTTAAATAAGTTAGGAGTGACTTTAATCTTGGAAAACATATCCGCTATATTAGCTTTTTCTGCTGGGCTGCTTTCCTTTCTTTCTCCCTGTGTTCTACCGCTTGTACCAGCATATATAGGTTATTTAACAGGTACTTCTATATCTGAGCTAAACAAAGGTTCAAAATTAAATGCATTATATAAATCATTAGGTTTTGTAATAGGTTTTTCTATCATATTTATCATTATGGGGGCTTCAGCTACCACTTTAGGAAAGATTCTGATTAGATATCAATGGCTTTTAAGAAAGGGTGGAGGAGTTCTAATAATATTATTTGGATTACATACTTTAGGATTGATTAAAATAAAGACATTTTACTATGAAAAAAAGTTTTTATCTACCACCAATACTCCAAATAATTTTAGCTCAATATTTATGGGGATGGCCTTTGCTGCAGGCTGGACTCCCTGTATAGGTCCTATACTGTCGTCAATATTAATTTATGCTGCTAGTACTGCAACTATAAGCAAAGGTATTTTTCTTCTTATTATTTACTCTCTAGGATTGGCAATCCCCTTTGTTTTAACTGCACTACTTATTGAAAACTTTCTAAAGTATAGGGTAAAATTATTAAAATACATACCTATATTATCTGCTATTAGTGGAATATTAATGATATTGATGGGTATTCTCATTCTTACTAACACCATTAATATACTAAGTCGTTACTTATATTTTTTTAATTTTTAAATGAATGGAGAGAAAGAAATGAAAAAGGGTATATTAGCACTATTGATTGTTTTAATCTTAGGTGTAGCTGTATACGAAGTAAAAAATTTTAATAGCAATATAAGCAGTAATTTATCTACTAAGCAAAAGCCTGAAAATCCAAGCGGTTCTACTACAAATCAAACAGATCCTTCAGTAGTGATTAATCCTACTTCTGTAAAAGTAAAAGCTCCAAATTTTAAGCTTAAAGACTTAAATGGCAAAGAAGTGTCTTTGTCCGACTTAAAAGGGAAAAATGTATTCTTGAATTTTTGGGCAACATGGTGTCCTCCTTGTAGAGCTGAAATGCCTGATATTCAGAAGCTATATGAGGAAAACAAAGATAGTGATTTTATAATTATCGCTGTAAATATAGGAGAAGATAAAGATACAGTTAAATCATTTATAGATTCAAATGGTTATAAATTTCAAATATTACTAGATTCTGATCAGAGTACAGCATCCGAATACAGCATAACAGGAATACCTGCTTCATTTTTTATTGATAAAAATGGAAACATAATTTATAAGAAAACAGGTGCTATGACCCTCGATGAAATGAAGGTCCATACGAAAGATCTCAACAAATAAACCCGGTAAAAATTACCGGGTTTATTTATATACCTATCAAATATTTATTCCTTTATATCCAGAATCTTCAATAGCTAATTTTATTTGCCTGCCTAATTCATATTCTAATCTACCGTTTTTTATTCTTTTATTGCTTTATTCTTTTTACAATAAAAATATACAGGTAATCCTATTAAAGTTATTGCTAGTCCTAACAAAGCACTAGAAGGTGAATCTTTGAATGTAGCAAATAATAAGTAGCAACCTCCACCAAAACCTACTATCGGTAATATAGGGAATAATGGAACATGATAAAGTTTTGGATTACGAGTTACTCTCTTTCTAAGAATAAATACACCACCAATACCTAAGTTAAAGAAAATCCATAAAACGAATACAATTAAGTCAGTTATTGAGTTAAATGTACCTGTTAGTATATATATTATTGAAACTATTGCTTGGAATATTAACGCATTAATAGGAGTACCTAATTTAGGATGTAGAGCACCTAGAACATTAGCTGCTGGCAGATGTCCACGTTCACCCATTGCAAGAGTGTATCTAGCACCAC
Source organism: Clostridium sp. OS1-26 (assembly GCF_030915445.1). Classification (GTDB taxonomy): domain Bacteria; phylum Bacillota; class Clostridia; order Clostridiales; family Clostridiaceae; genus Clostridium_AM. The sequence continues at coordinate 2,346,633 of NZ_CP133264.1, read as the reverse complement.
AGGTTAACATTCCATTTAAAGTTCCAAATACAGAAATCATCATTCCAGCTGTTATAAATGCAGCGCCTGCTGATCCAAAGAGTTTTGTACACACATCTACTCCTATTTTTTGTGAATTTGCTGCAACAGCACCTGGTAATACATTGAATATAGCTGCATTAAATGCAACGTATACTCCCATAACAGTTAGTATACCTATAACTACAGCTTTTGGTATATTTTTTTCAGGTTCTTTCATATCAGCAGCTAGTGTACAGGTAGTAACCCAACCATCATATGCCCATAATACACCAAGTAATGCAACTCCAGTACCAGCGCTTTTCACATTTCCTATTGTTGCAAAACTAATATCATGTGCGCTTCCGCTAATTAAACCAAAAACTATAATAGCGCCAATCGGTAAAAGCTTTCCTATTGTTGCTGCTGTTTGCAGCCATACTCCATATTTAGTTGAAATTATCTGCGCTATAACCAATATTATAACAAGAGATATAGCGAAGATCTTCTGCTGCACAGCAGTCATTGGTAAAAAGAAGGTTGCAAATGTAGCACAGGCTATTGCAACTGCACCACATGTTCCTGGCGCATTTACTAATGCTGATACCCAACCAAATAGGAAACCAATAGCTTCACCATATAGTTCTACTAAATAAGTGTATAATCCACCAATCTTAGGTATATAAGCGGCAAGTTCTGCAACAGTAAGAGCAGCAGCTATAGTAATTACTCCACCAAAAACCCACATTAAAAGGGCTGCACCTGTGGAACCAGTATTTCTTAATACTACTGCAGGTTTTAGAAATACTCCGGAACCAATTACTAGTCCTATTACATACATAATACCTTGGAATACATTCATCGTCTTTTTCAGTTGTTGTTTCTGATCTTGGCTCATGTAATTTTCCCCCTAATGAGTATATTTTTATATTTATCTTTTGATTCTTATAATTTATCTATAGCTGTTTTTAATCTATTTAAAACCTCTTGAACTATTGATCTTGGACATGCAATATTCATTCTAATATAACCTTCACCTTCAACACCAAATGCGTGTCCAGCATTAAATGCTACCTTCACTTCATCTATCATAAATTTAGTTAACTGGTCTTTATCCATTCCAAGCTCCCTACAGTCAATCCATATTAAATAAGTTCCTTCTGGTCTATTCGCCTTTATCTTAGGTATATATTTATCACAGTAATCCTTTACTAAATCAACATTTCCTTGTAAGTATTCTAACAGCTGCTCAAGCCACTCTTCTCCATGTCTATATGCAGCTTCAGTTGAAACAAGGCTAAAACAGTTATTTCTTTTAATATCAATTAAAGTCCATGCATGATCAAATATTTGTTTTTCTTCTTCAGTTGGGAAGATTACATATGAAGCCTGTAAGCCTGCAATATTAAATGTCTTACTTGGTGCACTACAAGTTATAGAATTTTTGAAAAAGTCTTCTGAAATCATACCAAATGGTACATGTTTATTACCTTTGTATATAAGATCAGAATGTATTTCATCAGAAACAACTTTAACGCCATATTTTAAGCAGATATCTCCAAGTTTTACCAACTCTTCTCTAGTCCATACACGACCTACTGGATTATGAGGATTACATAATAGAAGCATTTTAGCTCCTGATTTAGCTGCTTCTTCTAAGTTCTCGTAATCCATTACATAATTCCCATCAACTAATTTTAATGGATTAATTACTAACTCTCTGTCATTGTTTTTTACAACATCAAAGAATGGAGAATAAACAGGTGTTTGAATTATTATTTTATCTCCTGGCTGAGTAAATTCTTTGATTATTACATTTATTGAAGGAATAACCAATGGGCTATGAATGATATGTTTAGGGTCAACCTTCCAACCATGTCTTTTTTCTAACCATTGACTAATTGACTCATAATAAGAATCTGGTCTTGATGTATATCCGAATATACCCTGTTCTAATCTTTCTCTCATTACATCAATTACAGGTTGTGGTGCTTTAAAATCCATATCCGCAACCCACATTGGTATTAAGTCTTCCTTTCCATATTTAAGTTTTAACTCATCGTATTTAGCCGCAAAATTACTTTTTCTGTCTATAATTTCATCAAAATTATATTTCATTTTTACTCCTCCTTGTATGGTAATTTTTATTTTCTTAATAATTAATTTTAATGTATTTGCAAATACATTATTTATATAAGCAATTATGATGCCAATATGCAATATAACAAATTTCATTTGATTTATCGAATAGTTCATTAGCAATTCGCAAAATAAATAGGATAAACGGGTTATTTAAAATCTATTTACCCCATTTATCCCATTTTAATATTAATTTTTATTAAAACACATTTGTAATATAATAAAATTAATATTAAAATTTATTATAATTAACCTGCTATCCCTTAAAATAAATTGCGCTAAAATTAATGGAGGTAACATGAAAAAAATAGCCGTTATTACAAACTTTTCAACTGTGGCAGAACTACATAAAAAAGTATTAAAAAATTTATTTTTAGATGTTATAACTGTGGATACCTACTCCTTTGATAACGATCCTATTAACCATATAATAGATGCAGATGTACTACTAATATCTCTCTATTCTATATACGTAGAAATAAAAAAATATATACCTGCAAATGCAAAAGTAATTATTCTAACAACCACAATTACACAAGAACAATATGAAAAGATTATTAAAATTCCACCTACCTCACAGATACTGCTAGTAAATTATAGCCCAGAAATGACTATGGAAACATTGTCCTTATTCAGACAAATTGGTTTAACCCAATATGATTTTATTCCTGTTTATCCTGGTAAAAAAAATATTCCAAAGCTTGATATTGCCTTAACACCTGGTGAAGCAGATAAAGTTCCATCCTTTGTTAAACAAATTATTGATATAGGACATAGAACTCTAGATATTTCAACTTTAAGTGATGTAGCTATCAAAATAGATCGTGAAGACTTGTTAAGAAGTGATAAATTTTTAAAGTACTTTAAAAATTTAAAGAAGGCATCAAGCAGCATTTCTACATTATTAGATAGAGCAACTATTCTAGAGAGTAGGTTCTTTGAATTACTTAATGTAATTGATGAAGGTATTATTGCTACTGACGTAAACGGAATTATTTTTGCCTTAAATAAAAAAGCTTCTGAAATATTTAAGCTAAATTCAAAGAATATTGGAATGAACGTTCTAAGTGCTATCCGCCATTCTTCAATAAAAAAAGCAATTGAAAAAAAGACATTAATTGATCAGGAATTGATAAATATTAATGGTAATTACATTTCCCTCCAAGTTGTGTCTGTTAAAACAGCAGGCGATATAACTGGATTTTTAATTATTTCAAATATATTTGAGGAAAAGGAAAAAAGTCAGCATAAATTGAGAACCCAACTGCTCAGCAAAGGACACAAAGCACGATATACATTTGAGAATATTATTGGAATTAGTGATATTATTGAAGATACTAAGAATATGGCTAAAAGAATGGCTAAATCAAATTCATCCATACTAATAACTGGAGAATCCGGAGTTGGAAAAGAATTTTTTGCTCAAGCTATTCATAACGCTTCAAATCGAAAGAATTATCAATTTGTAGCGATTAATTGTGCTGCCATTCCTGACAATCTTCTTGAAAGTGAACTTTTTGGTTATGAAGAGGGTGCTTTTACTGGAGCAAAAAAGGTGGAAAGATGGGAATGTTTGAAATAGCCCATAATGGAACATTATTTCTTGATGAAATTGGTGAGATGCCTTTGCAATTACAAAGTCGTTTATTAAGAGTAATTCAAGAAAGAGAAGTTATGCGTATTGGTGGAGAAAACATTATCCATGTAAACATAAGAATTATAGCTGCTACAAATAAAAATTTGAAGCAATTAGCAAAAGAAGGTACATTCAGAAGTGATTTATACTATCGCTTAAATGTGTTACCCCTAACAATTCCACCTTTACGAGAAAGAGGAAATGATGTATTAATATTCTTTGAACATATAAAAAATCAAATAGGTGCAACTTATAAACTATCCGAAGAATCAAAAAACTTTTTATTAAGATATAATTGGGAAGGTAATCTAAGAGAGCTAAGAAATTGCATTGAATATCTAGCATATCTTGAAAAAGAAACAATTGAAGTAAATGATTTAAATAAGTTCCTTATAAGTAATGATAGTACTGATCATAACATAACAAATAGTTTAGAAGATGTTAATTTAATGGATTGCAGAACTTTTATTCTTAAATGTTTATATGATTCTAGAAAGGAGTTAAAAGGTATTGGACGACGCAATATATTAGATAGAGCTCGTGAGGCAGGTGTCTTTATAACAGAAAGCGATGTAAGAAAAACACTTGATGATTTATCTAATAAAGGACTCATTCGAATTCAAAAGGGCCGCGCTGGAACGTCTCTAACTTCAGAAGGATTAAAAGAAGTATTAGAAATAAAGAAATAGATGAGAACATAGCCTCATCTATTTCTTTGCAAAATTTCTACGAAAACTTAGTAATACTTTATATTTTTTCTAGTTTCATTGCCCTCATAGCATTTAATACTGCTATCAATGCAACTCCAACATCACCAAATACTGCTTCCCACATTGTAGCTATTCCTAACGCACCTAATATCAAAATAACTATTTTGACTCCTAATGCAAATACTATATTTTGCATTACTATGCTTTTTGTTCTTTTAGCTATCTTTATTGCAGAAACTATTTTAGATGGCTCATCTGTCATAATAACTACATCAGCCGCCTCAATAGCTGCATCTGAACCTACTCCCCCCATAGCTATCCCTATATCTGCTCTTGCAAGTACCGGTGCATCATTAATTCCATCACCAACAAATACCAATTTTCCTTTTGATGATTTTTGCTTATCTAAAGCTTCAACTCTTTCAACCTTTTGATCAGGAAGAAGTTCTGAATATATTTCATCTAGCCCTAAATCTTCTCCTACTTTTGCAGCTACAACCTTGTTATCTCCTGTGAGCATCACTGTCTTTTTTATTCCTACTGATTTTAATGCTTTTATAGCTTTAGCTGAATCCTCTTTAACTTCATCAGATATTATAATATATCCAGCATATTGTCTATCAACGACTACATAGACAATGGTGCCAATTGATTGCATCTTATCATAAGGGATATTCTGTTTCTCCATCATCTTAATGTTGCCTGCAAGTATTTCTTTATCCTTAAATCTTACTTTGAGTCCCTGTCCCGGTATTTCCTCATAACTTTTTACTTCGCTCTTATTTATTTCTTTACCATAGGCTCTCAAAATTGAAGTTGCAATTGGATGATTTGAGTAACTTTCTGCAAAAGCTGCGTATTGTAATAGCTGATCCTTTGTTAAGTTATTTTTAGGTTTTATTTCAGTAACCCCAAATATCCCCTTTGTTAGTGTACCTGTTTTATCAAACACTACTATATCAACATCATTTAAAGCTTCTAAATAGTTACCACCCTTAACTAATATACCATTTCTAGATGCTCCTCCTATTCCTCCGAAGAAACTTAAAGGTATAGATATTACCAGAGCACAAGGACATGATACAACTAAAAATACTAAGGCTCTGTATATCCACTCTGAAAAACTTGCTCCACTTATAACTAGTGGCGGAATAAAAGCTAACGCAGCAGCGGCTATAACTACGAAAGGAGTATAATATCTTGCAAACTTTGTTATAAAGTTTTCCGTAGGTGCTTTTTTACTGCTTGCATTCTGAACTAAATCTAGTATTTTAGCTACTGTAGATTCACTAAATTCTTTTGTCACCTTAATATTTAAAAGACCATTTTTATTTATAAATCCAGCTAGAACACTGTCTCCACTCCGCACTTCTCTTGGTACAGATTCTCCAGTTAAAGCCGAAGTATCTACCATAGATTTTCCGTCAATTATCTTTCCATCTAGCGGAACTTTCTCTCCCGGTTTAACAACAATTATGTCTCCTATATTTACGTCTTCCGGAGATACCTTTTTTATAAGTATTCCATTCTTCACATTTGCGAAATCAGGTCTAATATTCATTAGCTCAGAAATTGACTTTCTTGAGTGGTTAACTGCAACATCTTGGAAAAACTCTCCAACCTGATAAAATAACATAACCGCTACAGCTTCTGGATACTGCCTAATAGCAAAAGCTCCTATAGTTGCAATACCCATTAAAAAATTTTCATCAAACACTTGTCCCTTAGAAATATTTTTTAGTGCCCTTAAAATAACTTCTCCACCTATCAGTATATAGCTAACAAAATATAATATAAACTCAACTGTTGATGAGAATTTAAATGCACAGGCTATTCCAAAAATTGCTGCTCCTATTCCTAGTCTAAACAACTCATTTTTGTCTAGCTCTTCCTCGGCTCCTCCATGGCTATGTCCATGCGAGTGCTTTTTATTTTTGATATCGCTTATCACTTTTACATCCGGTTCAATTCTATCAACAATTCTTTCTATATCTTCAACTATTCTTTTTTCATTCTCTCTATTTATAACCTCTATAGTTAGCTCTTTTGAAATAAAGTTTATAGAAGCTTCTTTCACGCCAGATATATTTCTAGATTCTCTTTCTATTTTAGCTGCACAATTGGCACAACATAATCCTTCAAGTATTAGTTTCTTTTTATAAGAATCGGACGTATTCATTTCATTTATCTTATCATTGGATTTTGCAGCATTTACATTATCTTTTCCAGCAGCTATAAGGCCCGCTGTTTTTTTGCTTCTGAGGTGTATTCTTTCTTCAAGGCATATTTTTTATTGGAGTTATTTACCTTTCTTACATTATTAATACTTACCATTCTTGGCTTTGATATTCTCACATTACCTTTAGGCTGTTTTAAGCTCTTGGATTTAGTGATCATTTTTATCTCCCCCCTTTAATAATAAGAATACTTTGGGCTATTTTTCATTTATATGTATTAGCCCCTGATCAAATATTTGTTTTACGTGCTCATCATCTAGAGAATAGTATACAACCTTACCTTCTTTTCTAAATTTAACTAGTCTAGTCTGCTTTAACACTCTCAACTGATGTGATATTGCTGACTGAGTCATTCCAAGTAATGCAGCCATATCGCATACACACATTTCTGATTGAAATAGAGCACATAATATTTTAATTCTTGTGGTATCTCCAAATACCTTAAACAGTTCTGCTAAATCGTATAGTGTTTCTTCCTTTGGAATACATTCTCTTACTTTAGTCACCAAATCTTCATGTATTATTGTACAATTACAACTTTCAATAATATTCTTTTGCTCCATCAAACTCATTTTCCTCCTTTTAGTCGGAACACTGGGTAATTCTGCTCCTTTCCCTTCGGGAACTGGGTAACTTAAGATGTTCGCTTCCGCTCACAAGTTACCCGTTAAAGTCCATTTAGGACTTTAACCTCCTCTTAATCTATACCGACTTTAACTTTATAATTCATTATATGTTTCATATGAATAATTGTTCATATATTCATTATATAAATATAATTATTTTCCGTCAATAGCTTGTACACATTATTTTTATTAGTTATGTTAGTAATAATATTAAATTTACCTTATAATATTATAGTATTCTAGTTTTTAATTTAGGCATCTTTTACTTGTTATTTTCTTTCAGATGCCTTAAATGAGGTGTGTATGAAAAACAAAAACTTACTTTTTAAGCTTAACTCCTTTTATTTTATAATTTATGGATTTATGGCATGTTATTATCCTTTTATTACTCTTTATTTTACGACCAAAAGCTTGAGTTATTCACAAATCGGTATAGCTCTCGCTGTTAACTCTTTAGTTGGAGTTATAGTTCAACCGGTTTGGGGATACATAACAGATAAATATTTGGACAAGAGGTCATCTCTACTTATATCAATAGTAATAAGCTGTATTGTTGTATTGTTATTTTCGCTAGTTAAAAGTTGGATATCAATATTAACAGTACTTATGATATTCATGATTTTTTTAAGCCCTATAGCCTCTTTAGCAGATTCCTATTGTTATGATTTAATGGAAAAAGATAAAGCCATACAATATGGCAAGGTAAGGTTAATGGGATCTGCAGGTTATGCTGTTATCGCTCTTGCTATGGGAATTATTATAAAAAAAACCAATATAAACAGTACATTTTATATCTATTTTATTTTATCTATAATTGGATTTTTTTTATTAAAAACTATACCGTTTAAAGGAAGACCTGCTGCTTACAAAATAAATCCAAAGGATTTATTAATGCTGACCAAAAACAAAAAATTTTTCATATTTATAGTAACAGTTTTTTTCATAAACATATCCATGGGTGCAAATAGCAATTATATTACAATACTTATACAAAAAACTGGTGGAGATGTATCTAATCTTGGGCTTCTATGGTTTGTTGTTGCAATAAGTGAACTTCCCGCTTTTTTCTTTGGAAACAAACTATTAAAGAAAGTTGGAGATATGAATCTCTATATAATTTGCTTTATTCTATACGTTCTTAGATATTTTTTAGACTCTATATGCCAAAATTATAATACCGTAATATTGATACAACTAATGCAAGGAATAACTTTCCCCTTGTACTTAGTTGCAGCATTAAACTATATTAACAGAATTGTACCTGAAAGAATGCGGACTTCTGGAATAACCTTATATTCCGCTATTGGGGCTGGACTAGGCAGCTTTGTCGGGAATATGGGCGGAGGTTTTCTTCTTCAGTATTCAAATGTATTTGTTCTCTATCAAATTTTATCCTTCAGCAGTGTTATTTCTCTAGTTGTATCTTTAGTATTAAAAAAGATGGATAAAGATTAGTTATAGTACAGAAGATGTATCTCTCTGAATGCCGCTGATAAGTCAAACATTTGGGTTAGATATCCATATTCAGTAACACTTTCAAAAATAGTACCATATTATAATCTATGGTACTTTGTATGAAGGAGTGTTTGTATTGGGAATATATCTTGATAATGCTGCTACATCTTATCCAAAACCTGATGTAATGATTAATAAAATGACAGATTATATGAAAAATATTGGCGCTACTGCTGGAAGAGGCGGATATAAAGCTGCTGTTGAAGCTGATAGACTAGTTTACTTTTGTAGAGAAATGATTTGCAAGTTATTTAACGGAAGTGATCCTGCTAAAGTCATATTTACTTCAAATATTACTGAATCATTGAATACTGTAATTAATGGCTTTTTAGTAAAAGGTGATCATGTTATAACAAGCGGCATAGAACATAATGCTGTATGGAGACCATTAAAAACGTTAGAAAGGGATAAGTGTCTAGAAATTTCAACGGTTCCATGTACTAAAGAAGGAATTACTAATGCAGAAGATGTTGAAAAGCTTATTAAACCAAATACTAGACTTATAGTTTTTACACATGCCTCAAATGTATTAGGAACAATTCAGCCAATAAGTGAAATTGGTAAAATTGCTAAAAGACATAATATAAGATTACTTGTAGATTCGGCTCAAACCGCAGGAGCATATCCAATTGATGTAGTAAAAGATAACATAGATATTTTAGCATTTACCGGACATAAAAGTCTTCTTGGGCCAACTGGTACTGGTGGCTTTTTAATAAACTGTGATATATGCATTGATCCTTTAAAAGCTGGAGGAACTGGTGGAGACTCAACACTTGAATTCCAGCCAGATTATTCACCAAATAGATATGAGGCTGGTACACCAAATGTTGCTGGAATTGTAGGACTTGGTGAATCTCTTAAGTATGTCCATACAATTGGAGTAGATAAAATAAGAGAAAAAGAAGAATCTCTTATAAATTATGCTCTAAAAAGACTTTCTGAAGTTAAAGATATAGAAATATATGGACCTAAAGATTCAACAAAAATAGTTGGAGTTATAGCTTTTAATTTAGGTGATATTCCTGCTGAAGATGTTGCCCATGAACTAGATGCTAAATACGATATAATGGTTAGGGTAGGACTTCATTGTGCACCAACAGCGCATACGCTAATGGGAACACTAAAAAAAGGAGCAGTTAGAATCGGCATAGGTTATTTTAATACTAGAAAGCATATAGATGTTCTAGTTAAAGCATTAAAAAGTATAAGTAAAAAGTAAATAAGAAATGCAGGTAAGTTATTGCCTGCATTTTTACCTATTTTTATTTATAAATTTCTACCAAAGTCCCAATAGGCGCATATTGTTTGATAATGTTTATATCTTCATTTGTGAGGGCAATACACCCATAAGTCCAATCATACTTACTGCCTCCTCCGTGAATACCCACTGCTCCACCTAGAGAGGTGTTCCATGGCGGCTGCCTTTTCTCATCTATAGCCTGTTTAATTCTATTATATGTATTCTTATCAATAAGACCTTTTTCTAATCCCCTTTGAGCATCCTTGATATTAGGATAACTCAAACCCATAAAGTATGTATATTTAGTTTCGCTAGTTCCGTAGCAAATATAGTAGCTTCCCTCTGGGGTCCTGTTATCTCCCTCTTTTTCTTTATCTTTCCATGGATCTCTTCCAAGTCCCATTTTAAACCTTCCAATAAGCTTTTCATCACCATAAAGTTCTAATATTCTTTTCTCTTTATATACCTTAATTGAATTTTGTGATGGCATGTCTTTAGGTTTATCAAAAAAGTTTCTGAACTATTCTTATTTTTTTCTTTATCGCTTTCTATAGAAGCTTGTTGGGATTTTTCTTTAATGCTGTTGTCGCTTTTTACATATTTTCTGATAGATAAACCAGAAATCCCTGATATTAATACTATTCCAAATATCAAAAATATAAAAGGAAAAGTTTTATGTTTATTTTTCATGCTATCACCTCATTCTATACTTTTGTTAATTAACTTACTTTTTAATATTCTCGTTATATTTTATTTTTTCTTCACTTATATCTTATCTTTATTATACAAAATATGGATACATTTGGGTAGTACTCGAATATATCAAAACAAAAATCATATAAAATAAATACAAAATTAAAATGAGTCATGTATCGATAATTAAAATCAATACTTGACTCATTAAATTAAACTCCTAGTACGGATTTAACCCATTTCATTATATTCTCACTATTTTCACCTTCAGATTTGAAATTATTATATCTTTTGCTATATTCATCTAACTTCTGTTTATATTCAGATAAATCCTTATTATATTGAATTAATTTATTATTATAATTTATAACTATATTATTCCACTCTTCACTATTACCTTTTCCCTTAAAGGTTTCCATTTGATTTTTTATTTTCTCTAACTCCTGGTGCTGTTTTTCTATTTTTATGCTCATTTCCTCAATATTTTTTTTATCACTTTCTAGTACAACGTTTATTTCTTTAATTCTCTGCTCATCTTTAGGAAATTCTCCAGCTTTTATATCAACTAAACCAGCTATACATACTATAAAAAAAACTAATATAATCATGGATATCTCTAATATAAATGATTTGAATCTTTCCATTATGTCCTCTCCTTTAAATTTAAAGTATAGTAACATTTTTTCTGTTAATTATATGACAACCTACTTTTACAATATGAACATCAATGGAAAAATATCACTAATTTTTACTAATTTTATTTAAAAAATAAAGAGAGATATTGCTAACGCAACATCTCTCTTTATCTAATTTCGTGTTTTTCCTTAATCTGCTTGCTACTAATAAATTTTCTTTTTACTTTTTGAAATCATATTTAGTTGTTATACACCTACGCCCATATAATTCTTACATTCATTAATGAAGTATTTCATATTTTTCTCGACTTCTTGTACTTTTTCTTTTGTCATATTTCCTCTACCTAATCTATCACAGGTGGAGAATAGGGCTATTTCATCAGCATTTACCTCTGAAAGCATACTCTTTATATCTGCAAAAGGTAGCTTTTTAACTATAAAAAGCGTATGCATGTGCCATCTTACTAGTGAAGATACCCTTCTGATAAACTCATCACTACATTTAAATTCTTTCAAAAAGTCTATAGCTATTTTTCTACCTACTTTATCATGATCATAAGAAGTAATTCTTCCTTTTCTCAACTTAGTAGTAGGAGGTTTTCCTATATCATGAAGAAGTGCCGCCCACATAAATGCTCTTGAATCCTCACTTTGTTTCTTTCTTTTAGCAGCTTCATCGACAACCATCATAGTGTGATCCCATACACTTCCTTCTGGATGATATATAGGCGATTGAGGTGTTTCAATTAACTCTCCTAATAATGTGAACGGATATAAATCTGAGAACACTCCACTTTTAACCAAATCATTAAGATATACTGAGGGTTTGTCATCATTCATTAAATGTCTATCAATTTCATCAAATATTTCATTTAAATTATCCACGATGATGTATCCTCCTTTATTAAATGTTTTGGTGTTTAGTATTTTCCCCAAAAACCTTTAAGATTATTTTCTATATCTTTAACACTTCTAACGCCTAAATTAGGATACCATTCTTTAGGGAAAAGCTTTTTATATTCTGAATCTGAAAATCTATCATCAACAAGAATTATAACACCTTTATCAGTTTCTGTTCTAATAACTCTACCTGCCGCTTGTAAAACTTTGTTCATTCCAGGATACATATAAGCATATTTAAATCCTTTATCATTTTCTTTATTAAAATAATCCATAATTATGTCTCTTTCCAAGCATACTTGAGGAATTCCAACACTTACAATAATAGCCCCAATTAACCTATCATATTTTAAATCTATACCTTCTGAAAATATTCCTCCAAGTACTGCAAAAGCTATCATAGTTTCTTCATTATTTTCCTTAAATTCACTTAAAAATAACTCTCTTTCTTCTTCTTTCATAGAGCTATCTTGAATTAAAGTCTTAATATTCGGATACTGTTCTTTTAATTCTCTGTAAACATCTTTCATATACTTGTAAGAAGGAAAAAACACTATATAATTCCCTTTTTTACTACTTACAATTGCTTTAATATACTGAACAATTGTTGAGTAACTTTTTTCTCTATATTTATATCTTGTCGGTACTCTATCTCCAATTAATATTGCTCTATTATCTGTCGAAAACGGGGATTGTAACCTCAAAATATAATCATTATCACATCCACCTAACATATCCTTAAAATAACTTATAGGAGTCAGCGTTGCTGAAAAAAATATTGAGGCTTTTGCTTGCCTTACTCTATCATATAGTAATGACGATGGATCTAAACAAAACATTTTTATTTTAATATCGTTATCTTGTTCTTCTATATAAGTAACATATGCATCGTTATAAAACTCTGATATTCTTATAAAGGTCAATATATTAAAATATAATTCTAACAACTGTTCATGTCCTTCTATTTTATTATTTTGAGTAAGCCACTGTTCTGATTCTGAAACAAGCTTTCTTAGTAAAGGATAAATATCTTCTAAGCCATTCTTTTGAATATGAGGATTTTTATATAATTTCTTTAATTTTAACATATAAGAGTTAACTTTATCTAAAGCTTTATATATTTTAGGTTCCTTATTCTTCATTACCTTCTTTAGTTCTAAAAATTTACTCTTATAAAGCTCTGCTGAAAACATATCTCTAGCTCTATCTACCAAATTGTGGGCCTCATCTATCAAAAAAACATAATTCTCATCATTATCAAAAAATCTCCTTAAATATACCCTAGGATCAAAAGCATAGTTGTAATCACATATGATACAATCCGCTAATAGAGCTAAATCTAGAGAAAATTCGAAAGGACAAACATTAAATTCACGAGAGTATCCTATTATTGTTTCTCTATCCATAATATTCTCTTTTGATAAAACTTCCTTTAATGCATTATTTACTCTATCAAAATGTCCTTTGGCAAATTCACATTCTTCTGGATTACAGGATGATTTTTCTTTAAAACATATTTTATCTTTAGCAGTTAAAGTAACTGATTTCAACTCTAGCCCTTTATCTTGCATTAGCTTTATAGCTTCTTCTGCTACACTTCTTGTTATTGTTTTAGCAGTTAAATAAAAGACCTTCGAAGTTAAATTTTCACCCATAGCTTTTATAGAAGGAAACAATGTAGATATGGTTTTACCTATTCCTGTTGGTGCCTGTGCAAAAATATTTTTTCCTTCTTTTATAGTTCCATATACTGCTACAGCTAATTCTCTTTGTCCTTTTCTATAACTATTAAATGGAAAATCTATATTTTTTATTGAATTAGTTCTTTTTATGTTCCAGTCTTTTATTAAATTAGCCCAGAAATAATATTTTTCTAATAAATCATTAAAAAAACTTTCTAAATCATTAATATTAAAATTTTGTATCAGCTTTTTAGTTTCATTATCATTTATGTTATAGTAAGTGATCTGTACATCTATATTTGGCAAACCATTTTGCAGGGCATATATGTAAGCATAACATTTGGCTTGAGCCCAATGGAGATAGTTGTAATCCTCATCTACAGTTTCCAAAGGTCTTGTTACAGTTTTAATTTCATCTATAATAAAATTATCTCCTTCTATTATTATTCCATCTGCACGACCTTCAACTATAAATAAAAAATCCTTATATTCAATATTATGCTTTAATACTACCTCAGCAAAATATTCCTTTTTTATACTTTTATTATTTACAAGTTCATCTATAGGAATTTGTTTTTCTTTAGAAAATTTATCTTTGTATTCTTTTTGGATTTTTTGATGGGCTTTTGTTCCCTCTAGTGCCCTACTACTTCCCGTAAATCTGCTATCCAAATCTCCACTTCTTAAAACAAATTCTACTAAATTTCTTACGGAAATTTTTATCTCATTGATTTGCATAAAATCAACTCTTTTCTCATTCTTAATCATTTCACATTAACAAAGCCAAAACCTTATTATAATATTTTATATAATTTATGTTTTATTTACAATTGAAATTTTACAGTATTTATGTGCATCTTTGCACCAAATCCACTAAAATTTATGATAAAATATTAATGTATGATAAATATATGCAGGATATTACTATAAACTATTAATTATTTAAATTTGCAAACGATAATAGCTTTGAATTTAAATTTTAATGAAATTTTAAATATAATTTATATATTAAAATCAAAAAACAGGGGGTACAGCATGAATAGATCTAAAAAGCTAGTTTTTGCTTTCTTTATTTCCGCAGCCATCATGAACAGTAAAAGTCTATTACATAATAATGTACATGCTGCTGGATTTTCACCTAATCCACAAAGTAGTGCTTACACTAGTAATACAAATATTTTTACTAAGTATGGTTATAAAGGTCAATGTACTTGGTTTACATACGGAAGAGCTCTTGAAAAGCTTGAAATATCACTTCCTTCTGAATTTTATGGCAATGCAGTAGACTGGTGGTATGCTAATGAAAAAGATCATGTATATAAATACGGCACTGAGCCAAAGCCTAATTCTATAGTAGTGTGGTCTGGCGGGAACTACGGTTATGGCCACGTAGCTTTTGTTGAAAGTGTCGAAGGAAATACTATATATTTTAATGAAGGAAACTTTAGTGTAAGAGGCGATTATGATGGAACTGTAAAATCTTTGTCAAAAGAAGAAATAAAAGATAGAGGTAACTTACACCTAAAAGGATATATTTACCTTAACGAAAAAGATTCTTCATCTGATGCTGATAAAATTCCAAGCAATTCTACACCACCATCTACCCCTAGCGAAACTAATTCAAAAAAGGTGTTGTAAATTTATCTAACACAAGTTCATCATTGAATGTTAGAAATAGCAATAATACTTCATCAGGTATCCTTGGTACATTGAGAAAAGGAGATACAGTAAGCATTGTTGCTACTTATGGAGATTGGTATAAAATTAAATTTAATTCGTCTTATGGATATGTAAGTTCTAAATATATAAGTACATCTACATCGGATGCTTCATCTAGTGTGCCTCCAAATACTAGTAATTCATCAACATCAACGGTTACAGTACCTACTTTAAAATCTGGCACTGTAAACTTGAGCGATAAGTCCTCTGCGCTAAAATTTAGAAGCACTCCTGGTGGACAAGTTATAGGTTCTTTACCACATGGCACAAAAGTAGGAATTCTAGAAACTAGTGGCAGCTGGTATAAAGTGAATATAAATGGAACTGTTGGTTATATATCTGCTAATTATGTATCGGTGTCTCAAACTCAAGGGACTGCTGCTGAATCGTCATCTGCTGCAACTTCTTCAGCTAGTAAAATCGGTACTGTAAATCTTAGTGATACATCATCAACATTAAATCTAAGGAATACCCCATGGACAGGGCGAGTATTATCAACTTTACCTTACGGAAGCAAAGTAGAAATTCTGGATAATAGTGGACGCTGGTATAAAGTGAAGGCTGGTTCTGAAGTTGGATATGTACACTCTGACTATATTAAACTATAAATGCATATTGTTATGCAATAATTCCATACGAAAAATTCAGTTATAGATTTGTAATTTAATAAAAAGCACTTTAGTAAAGGGAACCTAAATTTAGGTTCCCTTTAATTTCCACTATATGATGTAAAACTAAAATTTATTTATGTGTTGATATTTCAATATATCGATGTTATAATATGAACATAGTTCATAAAAATAATATATCGAAACTCATTGAAAATGTAAGAAAAAATCTATTAATTTAGAAGCTCCATTTCTCACATTGAAATATGAGATTTTTTTTAAAATCATATGAACTTAGTTCATATAAAAACAAATATTATTTAAATGAATTTAATCTAAAAAATTTAGTTTAAAAGGAGAAATGAATATGTTAATTTATGCAGTTGTTTTTATGAATTTAGCACTTTTATTTTATACAGTAGGTGTATGGGCAGAAAAACTTGGTGGGAAACTTAAACCTTGGCATTTAATAATGTTTTTTATTGGTTTAGCATGTGATACAACAGGTACATTAGTTATGGAGTCTATGGCAAAGACTTCCTCAACGGGAAGTTTTATTCACGGAATTACAGGTTTAATTGCTATAATTTTAATGATCATTCATGCTCTATGGGCAACTTATGTTTTAGTTAAAAAGAACGAAGCAATGATTGCAAAGTTTCATAAGTTCAGCATAGCTGTTTGGTTAATATGGTTAATTCCATTCTTATCTGGTGCTATTTCTCATATGAGATAAATATAGAGTCAAAAGACCGAAAGTTAACTTTCGGTCTTTTGATATCTTTACCTAAAAAATAGTGGCATTGCTATAATTAAAACTAACAATACAATTGTTATTATTATGCTTTCTATTCTTCCATAATTCATAGTCCAACCTATACCAAATCTTTTTTCAACAAAAAGCGATGGATCATCTTTGTTAACATATATACTATTTCCTAGTTTCCAATACTTATCATCATCTCTATCTACTAAATCACTTGGAGTATTAGTCTCTCTTTTTAATTTTATTCTACTTCCACCTTGCCCTGTTGTTAAACTCATATATATAGACAAAATAAGAACTAGACCTGTAAATGAAATTATAACTGCCATCATACCTTTTCCACTAGTATTTATGACTTGAAGTATGTTTAAATTTGTATAGGTAAAAAGTAGATTAATCAGTATAACCATAATTACCATGTATCCAGACCATCTACGCCTAAAAATTATATTCCTCTCTCTTGATTCTTCTGGATTAGATGCATTTATCTGCTGCTTTGACCATCCTATAATCTTGTATGAGAAGAATAATACCAAAGTCATAAAAAACTGTATAAAAGGCATTTGCAGCATAGCCTTATAGGATTTTTTAGTCCATCCATCTACCTGTCCTAATGCATTCCAGTGAGTAGGTATTAAATCTGGAAGTCTATCATAAACATTTATACCTATAATTATATTCACTATTATGATAATTCCAGGTATTATAAACCACCAAGGTGATACTAAAACACTTTTTCTCTTGTCTTTAGTAAAATTAGTATCTATAACTGTTGCTGACTTCTTAGTTTTATACCAACCACTCTTATCTTTAATCTCTTTTACTTTTTTATTTGATCTATAATAAATTAAAAATGATATTATTAAATATAAACATATACCTAGTATTGGAATAATAACCCAAAACTTTTCTGATGTGTATACAAGAACAGAAAAAACTAATATATAAATCACAGATATCACAAGGTTATTTTTAATATACTCTTTATATATACTGGTTAATTCTTCTCTTGCCACCTCTTCCGCTGGCACTCTAACACCAAAGTAAATATCTCTTCTTGTAAGTTTAGGTGTAATTATTTGCATTATAAGCATTATTATAACAATTGGAACTGTTGTTATTAGAGCCATAACTTTATCACTCATAGATATATTCCTCCATAGAATAGCTTTTAATATTGCATTATACAGTTATTTTCTTTTATAAACACTATATATTTCTTTACAAGCTTCAACAAAGTCTTCTTCACTAACTCCTCTACAGTACGCTTCCGATATAATAGACTCCAATTCTTCTTTTAGTATATCATCGTACTCCCCTGAAGAAGGAATAGGGATTTTATTTACTATCGCTCCCTTTCTCCTATCTATTGTTATAAATCCATCGCCTTTTAGAAGATTATATGCTTTGTTTACAGTATGCATATTAATACCTATGTCTTCTGCCATCTGCCTTACAGAGGGCAGACTCTCACCTTCATCCAATTCTCCTTTCGCTATACCTCGTATAATTTGATTCTCAAGTTGGGCATATATTGGTACATCCGATTCAAAATTTATTTTCAATAACATTTGCACCCTCCTAAACTATAACTTTGCCTCAAAAATCACTTAACTATTCTAATCTTTCGATTTACTAAACATATATTTGGATTTTATTATAAATATTAGACTAATTAAAGCCGCTACTAATATAATAGATTCAACTATCCATACATTTTTTATTTGTCCAGTTTGAAATAGCGCTGCTGGAAAATCAAATAGTGCATGTATTACTATTGCATATAAAAGATAAATATTTTTTCTATTCTTTACTCCATATAATACTAACAGTGATAGTGCTATATGAAATGTTACTGCTAAAATTCTTTCCACTCCTATAACTCCAAAGTAATATGGAGAGGAACTGGTTAAAACCTTTTTTAATAATTCTAATGAGTTAATAGGTACTTTTGCTCCAAGAGTTTTTTCAAATATTCCCGAATTTATTAAATTTGAATATACAATATACTGCAAACTCATCATTCCGCCTATTAATATGGATTCAATACCACCATGCCCAATGCCATACGCCATACCATCTTTCCATTGAGTTCTGCCTTTTAACAAAAACTTAAATCCGATAAATCTACCTACTTCTTCAAAGACTCCTGCTGCTAAACCTCCATACACCATATATACCCAAGGATTTGTAAGCATTGCAGCAGTTTGCGGATTTCTAACAAGAACATACCAATGAAGCATTTTCTCCAGTATCTGCGAAAACATTACAAATATTAAAACACCTACCAATACTGCTTTTATTGATATTTTATATTTTCTATAGAAATAGATTACTAATACAAGTGGCAGTACGAAAGATAAAAGCATGGATACAATCATAAAAGTTATTGATAAATTACTTACCATAATTAATCCTCCTTTATTATATTTGTTATATAAATAATAGAACAAATATAATAAAATATCAATCTTCGCCAAATATATTTTGCTAAGCGTTACTACTTAAATAACTTGTAATAAGCCCTTTTTTCTTTGCTTTCCTAATTGTATTTCAATTTTAATTATAGCTTTATCTATAGTGAATCTTCAACCGAATTTACAAGTAATTTTTTACTAACGAAAATTATAGGGTTCCTAAATAGAAAGTTAACTGACCGCCTAGAAACCCTATATCCCTACTTTTCAAAAATTATTTTTACATACTCCACATTATTTACGTCGTCATAATATGATTTTATACTACATCCTCTATAATCTATTTGCGGATTGCTTTTCATTATTTTATTTAAAGCAGCACTCACATCATAGGTAGTTTCATTATAATTTAGTATTTTCATACTTATGCTAGAAACACTATTCTCCATAGAGCTTTTAATTAGACCATAGAATTGATAGTAACTTCTTACTGTTGTAATATCTTGTCCATCATCATCCTTTTCTGGAACACTCAAATTGTAGTAGTTATAAGTTGTGCTATTGCAAGTTGGATAATTTCCATCCCATCTATGATCTTTAGATATTTGCTTATCTGTAATATTAAAATAAGAATGTCTAAGAACATCCTTCCCGTCACTTGTTATTGGATCATCCCAAGTTGGATCTAGTTGATAATATTGTTCCTCTATTTTAATGATATTCCAAGCATGTCCAATCCATTCTTCCCCATCTTTCGCCTCACCAATGGCTACTATAGTCTCTATGCCTACAGCGTCTAACAAACGCTTCATTGCCTTAGCATATCCTTCACAGACCCCAGTACCCTTAATAAGCACACCATAATCAGTATAAGATTCATCTGGCATATTTCCAGTGAAAAGTCTCTTATCATATGTAGAATGTGTTACCAAATAATCATGAAGAGCTAACTCTTTCTCATAATCTTTCATATTAGGCTTTATAACTTGTGCTACTATCTGATTGGTCTTTTCTTGTAGAAGTTTTTCCTTATCATCAATATTAATGTTGTTAGAATTCTGAGCTTGCGTAATAGTGCTATCTTTAATAGTAAAATTAAACTTAACAGGTGTCTTTAACTCTTTTCCTATTGAGGATTTAAGTCCACTATCAATTTCTAAGGTATAAGTCTTGTTGTTTTCATAGCTACTTAAAGGAGTTACATTTATTAATTTATTCTCTGAATTATAACTTAAAGTAAATTGTACTTTGTGATTCGTTCCATATTCATAAACCTGAATATAATCACTCATTTTAGTATAATCAACAGCATTATTAAATTTGATTGTCCAAACTTTTTTTGAATCTACTGCTTCTTTTGATTGCATTATCTTATAGTCTTCTTGTGCATGACAAACTCTACCAAAAATAAAAAATATAGAAAGTACAAAAGTGGCTATAAAGGTTGTCATATGTTTTTTACTGCAAAACAAATAGGTCACCTCCTAAAACTAAAATTACAAATTGTTATTAATATTATTTTCGTAACATTAATCTTATTTTTAATATAAGCAAAAAATAAAGAAGTTAGCAAATGCTTCCTGCTAACCCTTCAATTTAACTAATCTGCTCTTTTTTCTTTTAACTTCATAGGTCTGTTAATTCTCATGCCATTACTATCAAAAACTTTCTTTAAATGTTTTTCTGTTGTAAATACAGTTAACATTAATACTGGGATGAACGCAACTAAAGAAACTAAATATCCTTTACTTTGAAATAATGCAAATCCTACTTTCCCTAAAATAATTAGTATAACTCCAGCTATTATATATTGATTAGTAGAATATTTATTCCCTTCATCCCAAGTCTCCTGATTCTTCATTGATAAAGCTGTGCGGTAACCATACCATGAATTTATTTTTTTAGGTCTTACTATTTTAGGTATTATTCCAAATCCTAATGTTACTAATCCGAAAATTAATGAATATATCACTATACCCTCAACCCCTTTTCTAAAAAATCTTATTAATCAGATAATTATGTCACTATAATAAAACAAATTCAAGAAAAAATCTAGTCTATATTCGCAATTATTTTATTGTAAACCTGGATATATTATGCTTTAACAAATTTAATAAATATCTATTAATAAAATAATATTGATACGCTAACTTTTCTAATTATATATTAGTTTGCTTATTGTGTATTTTTTAGAATACTCTATATATATTAAAATTTTATACTTTTCTATATTTTATTCACAGCTTGTGGATAAGTCTGTGAATAACTTGTACATAATTTGTATATATCTTGTTTATTATTTAGTATTTTTTATAAAATGATTTAAATTCTAAGTAAAATAAAAACTTACATAGTGTCTATGTATGACCATGCAATCCAAACTTTTCTTTAAATCTTAAATTTTATGTCATACCTCCATCTACAGTTAATATTTGTCCGGTTATGTATTTCGATCCTTCTCCGCATAAAAATAGCACTGTTTTTCCAACATCCTGTCCGCTTCCAAACTTGCCCATAGGTATTTCATCTTCTAGTTCTTTTTTTTCATCTTCACTTAGCCAATTATTCATTTCTGTATCAATAACACCTGGAGCTATGGCATTTACCCTTATATTAGAAGGTGCTAATTCCTTGGCTAACGCCTTAGTGAACAGATTTACTGCTCCTTTTGTTGCAGAATAGATTGTTTCACAAGATGCTCCAATATTCCCCCACATTGAAGATATATTTATTATGCAGCCACATTTCCTTGAAATCATATGTTTAACTAAATTATGAGAACAATTAATTGTTCCTTTAAGATTTATATCTATTATTTGGTTCCACTCTTCTTCATTCATATCCATAAAAAGTGCAACTTTAGATACTCCTGCGTTATTGACTAAAATATCTACTTTTCCAAATTGTTCTAGTGCCTTATTAACAAGCATTCTTGCCTCTTCATAAATACTTACATCTGCCTTAACTGCTATTCCAATTCCTTTTAAATCTTTTATATATTCTAAAGTTTTATTTGCCTCTTCTTCATTAGATTTATAATTTACCACTACATTTACTCCAGCTTTTACAAGCTCTAAAACAATACTTCTACCTATGCCTCTTGATGCTCCCGTTACTATTGCAACCTTACCTTTTAAATTTTTCACTTATAATGTTCACTCCTTATGTTACTTAATTAGCATTAAAAACTCCTACTTAATTAAGTAGGAGTTTTTAATGTTTTAGTTTATATTAACTAAATCTATTATACTATAATAAAATACTAAATTATACCTAAATATTATTAGGCACTTTTACTTATTTCATCTTTCATATTCTCTTCAATTGTAATTACATTTTCTTCTTTCTTACTTTCACATACTTGAAACTCACTTACAAGTTTAAGAAGCTCCTCAGCACCTTCTGCATTTTTTGAAGACTGAGCTGCAATATGATCAGTTCTGCTGCTAATTTTATTTATGTTTTCAGATATAAGTCCAGAAGCTCCTGCACATTCCCCTACTGTAACTGTTAATGACTCCATATTTTCAGTTATGTTTTCTATAGATTGATACATTTCTTCTGATAGAATTGAAAACCTTTCTACTATATTTTGTATGGTTTCTCCATCATTTTTATAATCTTCACTTATATTTATCACTTTTTCATAATCATCAAGTACTGTATTTTTCATAATATCTAGTATAAATTCTGCAGAATCTGACAAGTGGCAAACTGCGGCTAAAACTCCTCGTATATTTTTTTGAATATCTGACACGACAACAGCAGACTGCTCAGCTAACTTCCTTACCTCACCTGCAACAACTCCGAATCCTTTTCCATTTTCGCCAGCTCTTGCAGCTTCAATAGCAGCATTTAAAGCTAATATGTTTGTTTTTTTAGATATTTCTCTTATTTGCTCCGTCATAACGGAAATATTCTCAACAACCTTAATATCCTGTAATGCATCACTCAATTTTTCTTTAGACATTACATAACTTTCTTGCATTTTGACCTTAGATTGATTTGTTTCTTTTCTCATAATAGTTGCTCTATCTTTTATTTCATTTGCTAATTTAAGTCCCTGTTGAGCTTCAACTACAGTCCTATTTATTTCCTCCTTAGCAGATACAGTTTTTGAAGTTATTTCTTCTATAAATGCTGAGGACTCCTGCATATTTGCTGTTATCTCATCTGCAGTCTCAGAAACCCTTTGTACATTTCTATGTACACTTATAAACATATCATTTATGTTCTGTACTGAATCAAGAGTATTCTTGCTTTCTAGTTTAACACAATTTATTATATTTTCTATGTTATCAATAGCATTATTTAATGCTGATGCAGTTTGTCCAAACTCATCACTTCTTAATATCTCTATCCTATGTGATAAATTACACTCTGATAGTTCTTTTGCATATTTTCTTATTTTTAAAAGAGGAACTTTTATATATTTTGATATTAACAGCCCTACGCCAACTCCTATAAGAATAAATATCAGTGTAATAGCTGCTATATCATACTTAAGTATGTTCGCCTGTTTGAATATTTCATTTTTAGGCATACTTAATGCTAGAAACCAACTAGTATTGGGAATAGGCGCATATGCCATGAACATTTCTACACTATTTTCGCTGTAAAATCCTGATCCTGTTTCTCCTTCAATCATTTTGGTTTCTAACTCAGCTAATTGCTTTAATGTTAAATCCTTTTTCACATTTTTAAGTGTATTATCTTTATTCAGAACCAGTTTCATATTTTTATGTGCTACTTTAGTTCCATCTTTATTTATTATAAAACAGAATCCGTTGTCTCCTACTTTCATCTTTTGAACTATTTCATTAAGTTTTTTCGTTGATATATTTGAAAATAATACTCCTGAAACCTTATCATCTTTATCTTTTATAGGCACAGCTACTGCAATAATTTGTTCTCCTTCAGTGTTTGCTACGGGGTCTGAAACTGCTGGTATACCGCTTAATGCTTTTTTTAGATATTCATTGTCTCTCGAAATATTTTCAATATCTATCCTTGTTTTTTCTCCATTTGAAAAGTATATTATTCCATTTAAATCCATGACATTTAAATTCACATAATTTAATCTCTGTGCCTCTGCTAAAAGCACTGGTATTTGGCTTTGAACATTCATAGATTTAATTTCAGGCCTTTCTGCTAGTACACTCATTACCTTTATGTCTTGCTCCAGTGTAGAGCTTATTAGCTTAGCTGATTCTGAGGCTTTGGACTTAAGAGATGATTCAATGGTATCACCTAATGCTTTATAAGAACTATTATAAGATACTGTACCTAGGATGCTGCATATAGCTATAATAAGAATTCCTATTTGAAGAGTTATTTTTACTGAAACACTATTTATAATCTCAGGTCTTAATATTCTTACCCTACTGGTAAATTTTTCTAATTCTTTATTATTTTTCTTTTCTTTTATAGGCTTTAAAAGTTTTAACTTTTCGTAAATATCCGAAATAGTCTTCTTAAACTTTATTTTTTTTTTCACAGCTGATCCCCCTAAATCTAAATATTAAACAATCTATTATAGATGTTAATTCTAGATTCATTTTAGCATCTCTATATTCCATCTCATACTATGATAACCATAATTTAACACAAGGTTAACTGTACTTAACATATGTAAATTTATTTTTACTTGGAATGCTAAGTAATATATAAAATATATAATATAATTACATAAAAAAAACTGAATCTATTTAAATTTCACTTTATTAAATAGCAGTTTTATAATATAATCTTTATATAAAATTAGGTAATATTTAGTATCATTTAGTATTTATTTTCAAAGAAAGGAAGTATTTAATATGCTACATTTTAAACCTCTTACAATTGAAGATAAAAAAATTTTTGATAAATACTTAGAACCATATATATATGAGACTAGTGAGTATTCATTTACTAATCTTTTTATTTGGAGAAAAGCATGTGACATACAGTACGCCATTCATAATGATGTTTTGATTATAAAGAAAACGGATTTCAATGGAAGTTATCATTTTATGCAACCTATAGGATATAAAAAAGAAAACTTGAAGGATATAATAGACTTTTTAGTTGAAAATAAACGTGAGTTTCAACTTGAGTATCTTTTTAAAGATGCAGAGGAATGGTTTATCAATGACTTTATAGATATATATGGTAAAAACACTTTCACTATATTAGACGACCGAGACAGCTTTGATTATATATATGAGAGCAGCAAACTTATAAGCTTGTCAGGCAAAAAACTCCATAAGAAAAAAAATAATTATAATCATTTTATTAAAAATTATAGTTATGAAACATCTCCTATAACAGCAGAGTTAATACAACCTTGTATAAAAGCTGCCCGTGAATGGTGTCATAAACATATTTGCAAAGGATATTTGCTATATGAATTAAGGGCAATAGAAGAACTTTTAAAAAATAATTCCATATTAAATTTTGAAGGTATGGTCGTATTTATTGATAACAAAGTTTCTGCTTTTACTATAGGAGAAAAAGTTAACAAAGATATGGCAATAATTCATATAGAAAAGGCAGATTCGGACATTAGAGGATTATATAATTTTATAAATAAAGCATTTGTTGATACTTATTTTAGCGATGTGCCTTTTATAAATAGAGAGCAGGATCTTGGGATTGAAGGTCTAAGAAGTGCAAAGGAATCCTATATTCCAATAAAGCTAGCAAAAAAATTTATTGTACAGTAATCTTTATTGAAATAAGAAGTAAACAAGAGGTGAAGACTGCATTTTGTATATAATTAAACTTATTTAAGTTATTAAATTAATTGTATATTAGTTTTTGAATAATAGTCTGTGTACTTCCTTGGATATATATTTAGAAGCATATTTTGGCAGGAGTTTACACAGGCTATTTTGTTTATTTTAAGTGTTATAATTCACCAAGTTAATTAGTCAAGTTGTTTGCAATCTCCATAATCTTCTTTACACTATCATCTAAGCCATTCATTGACGCTGTAATTTCTTCTGTAGCTGCTGCTTGATTTTGTGAAAGTGTATCAAGCTCTCCTATTTTTTTTATTACTATGTTAACTATATAAGATATTGATAAAAGTTTTTTAGATATTTCCTGAACGTTTCCACTAGTATCTTGAGCCAATTTACGAACTTCATTGGCGACTACAGCAAAGCCACGCCCGGCATCTCCAGCTCTAGCTGCTTCTATAGCTGCATTTAATGCTAATAATCTAGTTTGATCAGCTATTCCTTTAATTAATGCAATCACATCACTTATAGCATTTAATTCATTTTGAGCTTGAACTGAATTTATAGAAAGCTGATCCATTGCTGTAGCTATATTACTGGCGTTCATTGCAATCCCTTCAGAAGCTTCTTTAGTTTGAGCAGATGTTTCACTAAGCTGTGATGAAGTTTCTCTTAATATTTCCTGCTTAACTATAGGAGATGTAATTGTTATTCCTCCTATAATTACATTTCCGCTTTTTATTGGGATTCCCATGCCTATGTAAGGAGCTCCAAAAGGAGAGATTTCCTTACTAAATTGATGAAAAACACGTTTTTTACTTCTCAATACCTCATTAATAATAGTTTTTGATTTGATTAAATCTCCTACTTTAATTCCAAGCTTCATGTCCTTTGATTCGTAATATGCTATTACTTTTTCCACGTCATATACCGTTACGGTGCTATTGCCATCAAAAAGCTCATATATATATTTTGCACTATCTATTACAGTAACATATAGTTCTTTATCATCATTTGAGTTAAATTTATCATTCATTATTTAATCTCCTCGGTATAATAATTTAATATAAACTATCATAAAAAATTTTGACTACATGTACAAAAAAGTTTATAAACAAAGAGCTAAGCCTTGAATATCAGAGCTTAGCTCTTTGTTTTAATTAACTTAGAAACTTTCTAAACAAAAGCTATTTTATACAATTAAAATAGTAAATCTAGCTGATTATACGAAGTGGAATATACTTTGTAACAATATAAGGATAAAGCATGTTCCTGATTTTAACAGAGTAATTGCAAAAATATCTTTATATGACTGTTTATGAGTTAAGCCTGCAATTCCTAAAAGAGTAATAACTGCACCGTTATGTGGTAATGTGTCCATTCCACCTGAAGCCATAGAAGCAACACGGTGAAGCAACTGAGGGCTTAAACCAGTTCTAGCAGCCCAATCCATGTATTGTTTGCCGAACATGTCTAAAACAATACTCATACCACCTGAAGCTGAACCTGTCACACCTGCTAGAACATTGACACTAACTGCTTCAGACAATAACGGACTACCATTAGGATTAATATTTATTAAAGCATGAGCAATAGATTTAAATCCTGGAAGAGATTTTATAACATTTCCAAAACCAACTTCAGATGCAGTATTCATAACTGCTAATAGAGAACCTATAGCTCCAGCATTAATAGCTTTTGCTAAATTGCCTTTTATACCTTTTGGATTGATAGAAAAAGCAAGTATAATACCAACAACAAGTGCTATTATAAGCGCCCAGTTATTCATTGTACCAACAACACCTGTACTAGCAATACCATAAGGAGCCTTGGTTACCCAAGCCATAATGTCCCATTTAGGGAAAACCATCTTTTGTAATATTAAAGTTATAACAAGTACTGAAACTAATGGTAAACCTGATATTAAAGGATTTGGTAAATTTGTATCTTCAACAAGCACTGGTTCATTAATGTGATTTTCTCCATAACCTTCTCCAGCTGCTTGAGCTTTACGTTTACGCCACTCTAAGTAAGCTATACCACCAAATAAAACTAGGATGGATCCTAATATTCCAAAAACAGGTGCGGCATAAAGGTCTGTGTTAAAAAATTTCATTGGAATTGAGTTCTGAATTTGTGGTGTTCCTGGAATGGCATCCATTGTAAATGTGAAAGCTCCTACAGCTATCGTTGCTGGTAAAAGCCTTTTTGGTATGTCTGCTTCTTTGAATATAGAAGCTGCAAAAGGATAAACAGCAAAAGCTACAACGAAAAGACTTACTCCACCGTAAGTAAGAATAGCTGCTGATAAAATTACTGCAACCATTGCTCTATCTTTTCCTAACTTTCCTACAATAGCTTTAGCTATAGATTTAGCTGCTCCAGATTGTTCCATAGCTTTGCCAAATATTGCTCCCAATAAGAAGAACGGGAAGTATATTTTTACATAGTTTCCCAAGTTAGGCAGAAATATTTCCGTGTATGTTGGCATAAGAGCCATTCCAGATAAAAGTGCCGCTAGTAATGCGAAAATAGGGGCAAATACTATAACCGAGAATCCCCTATAGGCTAAAAAGATTAATAATCCTAGAGCTAAAATAATTCCTATAACGCCCATTAATAAAACCTCCATTTAATTTATACTCTTGTGTATATCTTTTATGAAACTCCTTCTCCTTCGTCGAATGAGTACACGCTGTGTAAGCGATTCACTTCAAATCAGAGATTTGAGTTCTCTGCTTAAGATTTTGGATGCCTGCTTATCTAATTTTTATTCCCATTAATTCTTCCTTAAAGATTCTCTCATCCATACCTTTTAAATTAGAAGATATTATTGGCTTAAATTCCATGTGATTTAGTATATCTTTCTCTAAATCGATTCCTGGAGCAATCTCTTCTAAAACTAATCCATCTTTAGTTAATCTAAATACTGCTCTTTCAGTAATATAAAGGACGGGTTGTCCAATGTTCGCTGCATATTCTCCGCTAAATGTAATCTGTTCAACAGTATTTACGAACTTATTTGATTTTCCTTCTTTTTCAATTACTAATTCACCATCTGCAACACTTATCTTTAATCCACCTGCAGTGAAGGTTCCACAATATACAACTTTTTTAGCATTTTGAGTTATATTAATAAAACCACCGCAGCCTGCAATTTTAGGTCCAAACTTACTAACGTTTACATTTCCAACTTTATCACATTGTGCTAATCCTAAAAAGGCTACATCAAGGCCGCCTCCATCATAAAAATCAAATTGGCTAGCTTGATCTAATATAGATTCTGGATTTGTAGATGCTCCAAAACTTAAACCTCCTGCAGGTACGCCACCAATTCCTCCTGCCTCTACAGTTAAAGTCATCTCATCTCCAATTCCCTCTTCATTGGCTACTATTGCTACTCCCTCTGGTACACCAATTCCTAAGTTTGTAACTGAATTCGGCATAAGTTCCATAGCTGCTCTTCTAGCTATTATTTTTCTTTCATTAAGCGGTAATGGGTCTAATGAATCTACAGGAACTTTAACTTCTCCAACATAGCATGGATTATAACTCTCACCAAAAGTCTGCATGTGGTTTTCTGGTGTTCCAACAACTATTGCATCTACATATATCCCTGGTATTTTTACTTTTCTTGGATCTAGCGTTCCTTTTGCTACAATCTTTTCGACTTGTAAAATAACTAATCCACCTGAGTTTTTAGCTGCTTGCGCCATTGCTGTTGCATCAAGTGTTGCAGCCTCTTTTTCCAAAGTTGCATTCCCATCTTCATCTGCATATGTAGCTCTTAAAAGTACGACATTGATAGGAAAAGCTTTGTACAATAAATACTCTTTATCTTCAATTTTAACTACCTTTACTATATCCTCAGTAGTAATCTCATTTAACTTTCCACCCTCAATTCTAGGATCAACAAACGTTTTCAAACCAACGTGAGTTAATGTTCCTGGTTTTCCAGCGGCAATATCTCTAAACATATGTGATATAGTGCCTTGTGGCAAGTTATACGCTTTTATCTTGTTTTCTAAAGCTAATTTTTGAAGCTTTGGTGCTAATCCCCAATGTCCTCCTATTACTTTGCCTAACAACCCTTCATGTCCAAGATGGTTTAACCCTCTCTCCTTACTGTCACCTTGCCCTGCTGCATAAACTAATGTTAAGTTTTTAGGAGTTTGTGTGTTTAAAAATTTCCTCTCTATTTCTATAGTAATTTCTTCTGGATGTCCACATCCAATGAAGCCACCTACAGCAACAGTATCATCATTTTTTATTAGAGCGACTGCTTGTTCTTTTGATATAACTTTAGATTTCATTTTTCTCCCTCCATGTTATAGTTATATAGTACTACTTTATACAGCAATTATCATGCCAAAACCTCTATGAACTATAGAATTATTTGTAAGTTAACAAAACTCTTAAATATCAATGTTTTTAGAATATTTATTATTCAATTAATTTAACACGCAAAAAATAAACAAATAATTAGTGTATATTTTATATACACTAATTATTTGTTGTTTCCATATTGCTTTTATTTTGCAAGCTTTATGATCGGCTATTTTATTTACATGTATTTTTTTTATACATAGTTTTTAACACCTTTAAAATTTATTTTAGACTAAATTTTCTAGTTTATATTCTTCTATTTTCTTATATAACCCAGCTCTACTTATACCTAATATTTTAGCTGCTTTATTCTTATTCCAATTAGTCTCCTTAAGACACTCAAGAATAACTTCTTTTTCTACCTCTTCAACAATGACTTTCAAATACTTACTTTTATTACTATACCGTTTGAATTTATTTTTTGTCAGCCTTTCAGATAGGTGTTCTAATTTAATAACTATATCTGAGTCTAATAAATTTATTGCTCTTTCAATAACATTTTCGAGCTCTCTGATGTTTCCAGGCCAATCATAGTTAATTAGACAGTCTAATGCCTCCTTAGATATTCCCTCTACATATACCCCTAATCTACTTGCAACCTTAATTCTAAGTGCATTAACTAGCTTAGGTATATCCTCTTTTCTTTCTCTTAAAGGAGGTACTGAAATTTTCATTACATTAAGTCTATAATATAAATCCTCTCTAAATTTTCCTTCTTTAATGCTGTTTTCAAGATCTTTATTAGTAGCAGCTATTATTCTAACATTGATCGACTTTAGCGTATTGCCACCCACTCTTTCAATCTCTTTTTCTTGAATGACTCTTAATAGTTTTACCTGCATATCCATAGGCATGTCACCTATTTCATCTAAAAATATAGTTCCGCCGTCAGCTAATTCGAATTTACCCTTTTTGCCGCCTTTTTTGCCCCCGTAAAGGCTCCCTCTTCATAACCAAATAACTCTGCTTCTAGTAGTTCTGAAGGTATCGCTGCACAATTTATCTTTACAAATGGTGCTAAATACCTTTTACTTGCATTATGAATGGAATGAGCAAATAGTTCTTTCCCTGTTCCACTTTCTCCAATTATTAGAACATTTGAATTAGTATTTGCAACCTTTTTTACTAAAGATTTTACTTCCTTTGTTTTAGGTGAATCTCCTATTATATTTTCAATTGAATACTTAGCTTTTCTTTCTTTGTCAAGTTCATTCTTGTAAAATTCAACTTCTTTTTCTAAATTATTTAATTTTTTACTAAGAGAATGAAAATCACTAATATCTTTAAATACTACCTTTCCTATCGCACCAATAACTTTATCATCTTTCTTTAGTGGAACACGCATAGCAATCATTTTATTTCCTTTTATCTCCTGAACTTCTCCTATTTCTGCTACACCTGATTTTATAACTTCACTCATCCTTGTATTTTCTATTACTTCGTCTACTAGCTTTCCTTCAGGATTACTACAACCTACAAACTCTTTATAGGCTTTACTCATCATAGTAATAATGCCTTTTTCATCTGTTACTACTATCCATTCGTTAAAGGTATTTATTATAGTATCTAAAATATCAATATATGATTTATCTGCATTTAACTCTTCCTGCATTTTTTTATGATTAGTAATATCATAAAAAATAGCTATAGCTCCTTTTGGCTCCTCCTCTGACATTATGCTAATTCTATTTGTTATAAATTCTCTTCCATTAGTTATAAATTTCTGATTAATTTCATTTTTACGATTTTCTAACACTCTAGGTAAATTTGTTTCAGGTATAATTTCCTCAATATGTAACCCCATACTGTTTTCAGCATCGATTCCTAACAACTTTTCCGCCATTTTGTTAATGACAAATATAATTCCTGTATTATCAACCCCTATCACAGCCTCATTTATATTCTCTACAATAGACTGAAAGCATTCCTTGAAAAACATAAAACATCCCTCTCTTAAACCACATTCTATAGATTTAATTATAGCTACGTCATTTAATTTGTAATTCTTAGTACTGTTGTAATAGATATTGTAATAAATCCTCTAAGCAAGAAAAATTCATACTAATATTATATCATTAAATAAAAATTGGGACTATATTTTCAACATAGCCCCAATTTATATCTTATAATTTATAAAGTTGTTTAGAATTTTCTCTAAGTATTTTCTTAGCTATAACTATAGCTGTTTCTTCATTTATTATTTCATCATCAATCATACTTTCAAGCGCTAAATAAACTGCGTACCTAGCAGCTTTAGCGCAGGTATATAGATATCTTTCACCCCAAAGCAAATCTGATCCATATAACAACTTATTCCATAAAACCGGTTTTTCCAGCCAAGTTCTAAGCATTTTTGCTATAATTTTAGGATGATTTGCGAACATTATTCTCCCTGAGAAATCTATATATACATTATTTGGAGTAAGTCCTCCTAGTGCCAAAGTTTCGGCGTTTGTAAACCTAGGATATCCTCCATGTAGAATTACTATTTTAGAATTCTTTAGCTCCTCATCTTCTAAGATATTTGATAGATTTAGTGGATCAAAATAGTTAACATAGTTATCTGTTATAGCAAAGTGAAATTGTACAGGCATATCTAATTCTAGTATTTTTCTCATAATAGTCCAAACCATTAAATCCTGTAATTTATTGTAAGCACTTATGTTCCCGGCTTTAGCTTTTTGATATAATTCTTCTCCACATTTTAGGTTAATATTTTCAAAGTAAGTGCTTCTAGCATAAGCTATGCTGAATTTAAATCCAACTACCCCTTCTTTTACATAACCTTCCAGTACTCTATGGATGAATTTAATATAGTTTTCATATCCTTTTTCTTCATACCCATATTTTTGTTTTAATTTCTCAAGCAAATATTCATAGGAACCTATAAAAGATTTACCTAAAGTTCTTTCTTTTAAATAAGTGTTATCAAAAGGGAACACCAATCCATCTATAGAAGGTATAAATTTAATGCTATCTTTATTTTTTATTTTATCAGGAATAACATAATTAGCTATGAGAGCTTCCACTCCAGCCTCTTCCATTACTTTATCCATTAACTTATTTAAATCTTTTCTTCTTTCATCGTATTTTATTTGTAATTTCTCCATATTCTCTGTATTATCAATATCTTCTTTGCTAAAACCATAAAACTTTTCATAAGCCTCATAATGAAGTTGTTCTAAATAAGGAAACCCATTGCTGATCTCCTTTGGTGTTTTAAAAGTATCTACAGCAAAAGCTACTCTTTTTTCTTGTGGTATCCCTTCAAAAAATTCTGCAAAACCTGGATGTCCATGATCATCAATTATTTTTATATTGTCTATAATTTCTCTAAGGTTTTTATACATTACTGTCATCTCCATTTATTTTTTTATAACTTACTTCTACCACTATAAGTTATAAGTACTAAATTCTAACGTAATATATGTTAGTCTGCAGAATTCATTTTTAATATAGTACTACCTATAACCATGTTTAAAACTTCACTAGTTCCTACACCTATATCTATAAGTCTACCATCTCTATAAAATCTCTCTACTTCATTATTCCTTACATATCCATGTCCGCCCATTATCTGAATAGCTTCATAACAAATTATATTTACAGTTTCACCAATAAATACTTTTGCAACAGAAGCCTCCATAGAATAATCCTTATGACTGTTTCTTACTTCACAGGTCTTTTTGAAAAGTGCTTTAGAGGCTTCTAGCTTTATATACATGTTTGAAATCTTGCTCTGAATAGAATATAAGCTACTTATTGGTTTACCAAAAGCTATACGATTATTAGAATGTTGAATTGCCTTATTAAGCGCAGCTTCACTTATTCCTATTCCAATTGCACACATACCTAATCTTCCACCAACTAATCCATCCATGGCAATTTTAAATCCCTTGTTTTCTTCTCCTAGCATATTTTCGGAGGGTATCCTGCATTCCTTTAATACAAGATCTGTAGTTATTGAACTTCTGCATCCCATTTTGTCAATAACATTTGTTATTTCCATTCCCTTTGTGCCTTTTTCGAGAATAAATAGGCTTATACCCTTAGCTCCTTTTTCTTCATCAGTTTTGCAAGCTATAATATAAATATCCGCCAAGCTACCATTAGTACAGAAATATTTCTTTCCATTTAATATATAGAAACCTTCATCCTTTAATGCAGTTGCTCTTATGCCCGCTGCATCTGAACCAGCAGTTGGTTCACTTATTGCATAAGCTGCAATTTTATTTCCTTCTACAAGGTCTTTTAAATATTTTCCCTTTTGTCTTTCTGTTCCGTATTTTAGTAATACATCTGCTGCCATCCAATGAACTGCATATAACAACCCAATACCAGCACTGTATTTTGAAATTTCTCTTATAATTCCAAAGGAAGTTTCATAATCTAATTCTAGCCCTCCATATTCTTTTGGATAATGCATTGAAAATAGTTTGAGCTCTCTCATAGGTTTTAAGATTTTCTTTGGAAATTCACTAACCTCATCCAATTGTTTTGCTATAGGCTTAATGTACTTTTCACAAAACTCTCTAACATCTAGAAATAACATTTCCTTGTTTATATCCATAACACCACATCCTAATTCTTATTTCAAATTCATTTCCTTCAAATTTTCAGAAACAATAAAATCTGCTTCAGTTATCGATTTTATATCATCTACTGTCAATCCTGGAAATACTTCTCTTAAAATTAACCTGTTATCCTCTACATCAAATACAGCCTTATCTGTAATAATTGTTTTTACACAATTCTTCCCTGTTAAAGGCAATGTGCATTTTTTTACTATCTTTGAATTTCCTTTTTTATCAGTATGAACAAGAGCTGCTACAATTTTTTTAGTTCCATAGGTTAATTCCATAGCTCCACCGATACCTGGCCACCATAAATCATTTCTTTTGGTTGCCCAATTAGCTACATTTCCATATTGATCTACCTCTAGTGCACCTAAAACCGTTGTATCTACATATCCCTTCCTCATAGCACCTAATGATACATTTAGAGGCATTATTGCTGCGCCTTTTGGTAGAGTTATTGGTTCTGACCCTGCATTTGCCATATCAGAATCTGCATTGTCATAACTTGGTTTAGGTCCAAAACCAAAAATACCATTTTCTGAATGAAGTATTATTTCTACCCCATCTGGAAGATAGTTAACAGCTTGCGTTGGTATTCCAAAACCTAAATTTACAACCTCTCCATTTTTAAATTCTTGTGCTGCTCTTCTTGCAATTATTTCTCTAACATCCATGATTACTCCCCCTTTATTATTCATTCTTGCTTAATTTACCTTTGGAAAGCCACATTTTTCTATAAACATCTTGCTGTTCTTCTAAAGAATGTCCTTGCACTACTGCATTTACAAATACTCCAGGAGTTCCAACACATTCTGCTGGTATCGTTCCAACTGGAACTATTTCATTAACTTCAGCAATTGTGTATTTTCCTGCCATTGCAATCTCTGGATTATTATTTAAACCAGTATATCTGTACTGGAGATTTCCAAGCTCGTCTGCCCTCCATGCTTTTACTATTGACACTTCAGCTGTAAGAGCAGGTTCTACAAAGCAATCTACTCCGTCTACATTAACAACCTTCTTAGGTTCTTTTCGGAGAGGAAACAACTCTGGGTCATCTAATATACCAACGCCAACTGGCACTAGCACTCCCGGAAGTCCCACTGCTCCAGCGCGGACTTTTTCCATCCATGTACCCATAGGATAGAATTCCTCTACTATTAAATTACCTTCTAGATACTCTTTTGTAGATTCTGAAGTTGTTCCTACATGACTTGAAATAAGCTCTTTTACCATTTTATTTTTATATAACATAGCTTTCCCAAAGCCATCTAATCCGGGTGCAACAGCAATTAAGGTTAAATCCTTTACACCTATTTCAATTAATTTTTCAATACATTTTAATGGTGATCCTACATCAAGGAATCCTCCCATCATTAATCTTGTACCATCTTTGACAATACTTAGAGCTTCATCAATTGACATTATTTTTGATTTCACTTTAAAACCCCCTCTTGAAAACATTTTCTCTTATAACTTTAGCAATTAACATGCCATAATCTTCATAGTACATGCAGCGCAGCTTACAAGCCCTGCAAGCTCAACTTTGATCAATTTTTACTTGGTTAAGAATTTTTAATAATAGTTATTTATTCTTATTGACGATAAAAATGTCCCCAAAATGTACATAACAATGTACACTTTGGGGACATTAGGGACAATAGCTACAAATTTATATTCAATCTTTTTAGTTTTTTATATAGTACAGATCTATGCATGTTCAGCATCTTAGCAGTCTTTGATTTATTTCCATTACATTTTTCTATAGCTTCAATTATAATCTCAGTTTCTGTTTTATCAATAATTTCATTATAGTCTTTTAGCGAAATCTTATTTGCATTTTTCTTATCTACCATACTATCCTCTTTATCCCATGGTTTTTCAGGTAACTTCGTTACATCTATAATCTCCTCATCACTATAGTTAATCGCTAGTTCTAAAAAATTTTCCAATTCTCTTACGTTTCCCGGCCAATTATAACTTTTTAATAGTTCCATAGACTTATTTGTTATTCCTATTGCATCTGAACTCAGTTTTTTATTTATTTTCGCTAAGAGGGCCTTAACATATAGAGGTATATCCCCTTTTATTTCTCTTAGAGCTGGCATTCTTATTTCTAATACTTTAAGTCTATAATATAAATCTTCTCTAAATTTATTTTCCTTAACTAAGTTCTCTAGACTTTTATTAGTGGCGGAAATAATTCTAATATCTACAGAAATGATCTTTGTTCCGCCTATTCTTTCGATTTGTTTATCTTGAATTGCCTGTAGTAACTTTGCCTGCATATACAACGGCATATCACCAATTTCATCTAAGAATATAGTTCCACCTCTAGCTAATTCAAATTTACCCGCTTTGCCTGACCTTCTTGCTCCAGTAAAAGCTCCTTCCTCATAACCAAAAAGCTCTGATTCTAATAAAGCATCCGGAATAGCTGCACAGTTTATTTTTACAAATGGCGCATCTCTTCTTATAGATCTACTGTGTATAGCCTCTGCAATTAGACTCTTACCAGTACCGCTTTCCCCTGTAATCAAAAGATTTGAAGTAGACCTTGCAGCTCTCCTTGCAAGTTTTTTAGTAAATAGCATTTCGCTTGACTCTCCGATTATATCCATACAAGTATGCAATTGAGTACTATTACTGTTACAGTAATTTATACCAGCTATTTTTTTACTAACTTCTTTTGCTATAATCATATTAGGAAATAGAGTTTTCAAAACTGCTCCAATGGTTTTACCATGTTCCTTTAAAGGATATCTGCCTATAACAAACTCTTTATTATTTAACCTTAATATCTCCCCCCATTGAGAGGAGTCTTGAACTATAGTATCGTAAAGTCTGCAGTTTGGAATTACATCATTGATCTTCTTGCCAATAATTTGCTCTTCTGAAAGTCCAAATATATTTAAAAAGAATGAGTTGCAAAAGAACACCTCTCCTCTTATATCTATAGCTAACAATCCCTGAAAATGATTCTCAGAGCATTCATTGTTTAATAAATTTTCTACTATAGATATGTTTTTAACATATCTACCTTTACATTCCATAGTTACCACCTCTTTTACATAATTATACTATATTTTTTGCAATATCTAAAGAAAGCTAAAATAGCAAAAATCTCTCTGCATTTATTCTACAAAGAGATTTTATAACTTTTTTAATTAATTCATTTCTTTAATTTGAGCTACAAGTTCAGGAATAACCTTCTTATAATCTCCAACTAATGCAAGATCAGCTACCTTCATTATAGAAGCATCTGCATCTTTATTTATAGCTATAATGTAATCACTATCCTGCATTCCAGCTAAATGCTGTATTGCTCCTGATATACCACAAGCTATATAAAGATTTGGTCTAACTGTCTTACCTGTTTGTCCAACTTGATATGCTTTATCTAACCATCCGTTGTCTATAGCCGCTCTTGATCCAGCTACTATTCCACCTAAAGCATCAGCAAGGTCTTTTAGTACTTCAAAGCCTTCTTTATTTCCTATTCCTCTTCCACCAGCAACTATTATCTTAGCTTCTCCAATATCCATGCAATCCTTACAAGCTTTAACTACTTCTAACATTTCAGTTCTTATGTCTGCTTCAGTTAATCCTGCAGCTACCTTTTGGATTTCTCCAGTTCTTGATGTATCCTTAGCTAACTTTTCAAATACCCCAGGTCTTACTGTAGACATCTGTGGTCTGTGGTCTCCACAAACTATTGTAGCCATTAGGTTTCCACCAAAGGCAGGTCTTGTCATAAGTAAGTTTTTGTTTTCTGGATCTATATCAAGAGATGTACAGTCTGCTGTTAGTCCTGTAGCAAGTCTTGCTGCCACTCTTGGAGCTAAATCTCTTCCCATGAAGGTAGCACCAACTAATATTGCTTCTGGTTTTATATCCTTTGCTAAATCACATATAATTTTTGTGTATCCATCTGTAGTAAAGTGCTTTAAAAGCGGGCTGTCTGCATATATTACCTTGTCTGCTCCATATGCTACTAACTCTTTTGCTATATCATCTATATCACTTCCAAGTAAAAGAGCTGTTAGTTCAACTCCTAACTTATTTGCTAATTCTCTACCTTTTCCTAATAACTCTAAGGATACCTTTTGAAGCTTTCCTTCTCTTTGCTCAGCAAATACCCATACGCCTTTATAATCTGCTATATTCATTGTAACTACCTCCTAGATATAGTGTTTTTCTTTTAATTTTGAAACTGCATATGCTGCTGCTTCTTTTGCTGGTAGGTTCACTAATTCACCTTGTCCCTTTGCTTCCTTAGTCATTGACTTCTTAACCTTTGTTGGTGATCCAGCTAATCCAAGAAGAGATCTGTCTACATCTATATCAGCTGCACTCCATACTTTTATTTCTTTCTTGTATGCATCAAATATATTTGCCATATGCATATATCTTGGTTCATTTAATTCTTTTATAGCTGTTAAAAGCACTGGAGTTTTAACCTTTATTACTTCGTACCCATCTTCCCATGCTCTTTGTACTTTTAAGGAATCTCCCTCAACCTCTACTTTTTCTACATAAGTGATTTGCGGGATGTTTAAATGCTCAGCTATTTCTGGACCAACCTGTGCTGTATCTCCATCTATAGCCTGTCTTCCTGCAAATACTATGTCATAGTCTAGTTTTTTTAGTGCTCCTGCTAGTGCATTTGATGTTGCCAATGTATCTGCTCCTGCAAAGGCTCTGTCTGATATAAGTATCGCTTCATCTGCTCCCATAGCTATTGCTTCTCTTAAAGCTGCTTCTGCCTGTGGTGGCCCCATACTTATTATAGTAACTTTGGCTCCTACCTTTTCTTTTAATACAAGTGCTTCTTCTAAAGCATTTTTATCATCTGGGTTTATTATTGATGGAACTCCTTCTCTTATAAGGGTTCCTGTCTTTGGATCTATTTTAACTTCTGTTGTATCTGGAACTTGTTTTAAACAAACTACTATATTCATTAATGTTGTCCTCCTTGTCTATTCTTATCTAAATATGCTTCCTGAGATAACCATTTTCTGAACCTGTGAAGTTCCTTCGTAGATTTCAGTTATCTTAGCATCTCTCATCATTCTTTCAACTGGATATTCTTTTGTATATCCATATCCACCAAATAACTGGACAGCCTTAGTTGTTACTTCCATAGCAATATCTGCTGCAAATAATTTAGCTCTTGCTGCATCTACAGAATACGGAAGTCCAGCATCTTTCTTACATGCTGCTTTGTATACTAAGTGTTTTGCTGCTTCGATCTTTGTATCCAATTCAGCCACTATCCAAGATAGTCCTTGGAATTTATCTAAGGATCTGCCGAACTGTTTTCTTTCTTTCATATAAGCTACCGCTTCATTGAAGGCACCTTCTGCTATTCCTAACGCTTGAGCTGCTATACCAATTCTTCCTCCATCAAGAGTGCCCATAGCAACACCAAAGCCTTTTCCTTCCTTGCTTAATAAGTTTTCCTTTGGTACTATACAGTCTTCAAATATAAG
Source organism: Clostridium sp. OS1-26 (assembly GCF_030915445.1). GTDB lineage: Bacteria > Bacillota > Clostridia > Clostridiales > Clostridiaceae > Clostridium_AM. The sequence continues at coordinate 2,305,933 of NZ_CP133264.1, read as the reverse complement.
CTCAGTAGTTGAAGATGCTCTAATTCCCATCTTTTCTTCTAATTTACCTATTGAGAAACCTTTAAACCCTTTCTCAACTATAAATGCTGAAATTCCCTTTGTGCCCTTACTTCTGTCTGTCATAGCAAATACTATGAAAATATCAGCTGCTCCACCGTTTGTTATGAATATTTTTTGGCCATTGATTATATAGTTATCTCCATCAAGTACTGCTGTAGTTTGCTGCCCTGAAGCATCTGTTCCTGCGTTTGGCTCCGTTAAACCAAAGGCTCCTAACTTTTCACCCTTTGCAAGAGGTATTAAGTATTTTTGCTTATGCTCTTCAGTACCATATTTATCAATTACTGAAGCACATAGTGAAGTGTGAGCTGAAAGAATAACTCCAGTAGTACCACAAATCTTTGATAACTCTTCAACTGCTAATATATATGAAAGAGTGTCTCCACCGGCTCCGCCATATTCTCTAGAAAATGGTATACCCATCATTCCGTATTTAGCCATCTTTTTCACTGTTTCCATAGGGAACCTTTCAGTTTCATCAATTTCTGCTGCTAACGGCTTAACTTCATTCTCAGCAAACTCTCTTACCATTTGTTGCACTAATTGTTGTTCCTTTGACAATGTAAAATCCATAATTGGTCCTCCTCTTGATTTTTAGATAGATATTTAATTGTTTGTTAATAATCAAACGATTTTTATATATTAATTTTGCTTTATTTTATATTTTACCTATATCAGATTGACTTTAGCGATGTCTATTTGGAAGGGTTCAATCTTATATAGGTAAAATATAATTAACTAATCTATTTAAATTTTATTTAAGAATAGCTATTCAGAAACTTTTTTAGGAGGCATAACTAATGCTTCTCCATCTACAACAACTTTTCCATTTTGATTAGTACAAACAGTTCTTAGTTTAACTCTATTTTTCTCTATATTCATTTCTATAACTTCTACTTCTGCTTTAATTGTATCTCCAATATAAACTGGTGCAGTAAACTTAAGTTGTTGTCCCATATAAATTGTTCCTGGTCCAGGAAGGTGCATACCAAGACAAGCTGAAATAAAACCAGAAACTAATATTCCATGTGCAATTCTGCTCTTAAACATTGTTTTTTCTGATGCAGCTTGATTTACGTGTGCTGGATTTAAGTCTCCAGTAATTCCCGCAAATAAATATACATCTGTTTCGGATATAGTCTTTTCAACAGAAACCTTATCTCCAACTTTTATTTGATCAATTGTTAAACCTTGCATGATTTTACCTCCTAAGTTTTAATACATAGTAGAAGAAAGATAACGTATACCTTTGTTTAATTATTCAAGATGGCTGTATATTTTAGAATAACAGTTAGTCAAATCATATACTTGTCCAACTTCTACTATGATATATATTCTGTTAAGAGCTTAAGGTCCACAGCCAAAATGGTCCACAGCCTTAGACGCTCTTTACATTCTAACTTTATAATAGTTATTAACTATCTTTCTATAATAGCTGCTGTTCCTTGTCCCCCACCTATACATAAGGTTGCAAGACCTTTTTTAGCATCTCTTTTAATCATCTCATGAATTAGTGTAACTAGAATTCTAGCACCTGAAGCTCCAACTGGATGTCCAAGAGCTATAGCTCCACCATTTACGTTCACGATATCCATGTTAAATTCTAAATCTTTAGCTACAGATAAACTTTGTGCCGCAAAAGCCTCATTTGCTTCTATTAAATCTAAGTCTTTTACAGTTAAGTTTGCCCTTTCTAAAGCTTCTCTAGTTGATGGAACTGGACCATATCCCATAATTGAAGGATCTAATCCCTTAGAACCAAAGGACACAATTTTAGCTAATGGTTTTATTCCCAATTCCTCAGCTTTTTCTCCACTCATTATAACTAAAGCTGCAGCTCCGTCATTTATTCCTGAAGCATTTCCGGCAGTTACTGTTCCATCTTTCTTAAATGCTGGTTTCAATTTTGCTAATCCTTCAATAGTAGCTCCAAACCTCGGAAATTCATCAGTATCAAATATCTTTGGCTCTCCTTTTCTTTGAGGTATTGCAACTGGTACTATCTCATCCTTAAATTTTCCTTCCTTAATAGCATTTTCTGCTTTTAACTGGGATTTAAGGGCAAATTCATCCTGCATTTCTCTAGTTATTCCCCATTGTTCTGCTATGTTTTCCGCTGTAATTCCCATATGATATCCATTGAAAGCATCTGTAAGGCCGTCAAATACCATTTCATCTACTAGCTTTCCATCATTCATTCTTTGACCCCATCTTGCATTGTTTAAAAGATAAGGAGCTCTTGACATGTTTTCCATTCCGCCAGCAACTACAATATCGTTATATCCAGATAAAATCATCTGAAATGCTAAACTAACTGCCCTTAATCCAGATCCACAAACTTTATTTAAAGTAAAGGATGATACCTCAACTGGAACTCCAGCTTTAACAGCTGATTGTCTTGCTGGATTTTGGCCAATTCCTGCTTGAAGAACATTGCCCATAATTACTTCGTCTACTAACTCAGGTTTTACACCAGCTCTATTTAATGCTTCTTTAATTACAATAGCTCCTAAATCAACGGCAGGAACATCCTTTAAGCTTCCACCGAAAGATCCTACAGCTGTTCTAACAGCACTTGCTATAACTACTTCTCTCATATTTTACCCTCCAATTAATTTTTATATGAAACTCCTTCTCCTTCGCCGAATGAGTAAGCGACCATCTCAAAATTACAGATTTTGGATGTCTGCTTATGTTCTTATAAAACTTTATTATTTATTTGTTATAATCGAAGAATCCTTTTCCTGACTTTTTTCCTAAATATCCAGCTCTTGACATCTTCCTTAGTAATGGATGTGGTCTATATTTTGAATCTCCAAATTCTGTATGTAGTACTTCCATAATAGCCAAGCATACATCAATTCCTATTAAATCAGCCAATGCTAATGGTCCCATTGGATGGTTAGCCCCTAGCTTCATAGCTAAATCAATATCTTCAGCGCTTGCAACATTATCTGCTAAAATCCCTACCGCTTCATTTATCATAGGTATAAGTATTCTGTTAACAACAAATCCTGGCGCCTCTTCAACTTCTACTGGATCTTTTCCAAGTTTCTTAGAGATCTCAACCACAATATTTTTAGTTTCTTCTGAAGTTGCAATTCCTTTTATAACTTCTACTAGTTTCATAACTGGAACAGGATTAAAGAAATGCATACCTATAACCTTATCTGGTCTCTTAGTTGCGCTTGCTACGTCAGTTATAGATAATGATGATGTATTTGTAGCAAGTATAGCTTCTGGCTTACATAATCCATCTAACTCTGCAAATATCTTTTTCTTAATTGACATATTTTCAACTGCTGCTTCCACAACCAAATCTGCATCTTTAGCTAAACTCATGTCTGTTGTAGGCGTTATTCTGCTAACTATATCTTTCTTTTCTTCTTCAGTAATTTTTCCTTTTTGAACGCTTTTTTCAAGATTTTTAGAAATTATGCCAAATCCTCTTTGAACAAAACTTTCTTCAATATCTCTCATTACTACTTCATATCCGGATTGTGCAAAAGCCTGCACAATTCCTGAGCCCATTGTTCCTGCTCCTAAAACGAATATTTTCATTCCAATTCCTCCTAAAAACACACCATATTTTTATATGAAACTCCTCCTCCTACTGTCGGATGAGTACTCGCTGAGTAAGCGATTCACTTCAAATCAGCACTCTACATAAGCAATCATCACAAAATCATAGATTTTGGATGTCTGCTTAAGATTTTGGATACCTGCTTAAGTTTACTTATTTATAAAATTTGCTTTTCTTTTTTCTAAAAATGCTTCCATACCCTCTTTTTGATCCTTAGTTGAGAAACATAACCCAAATAAATCTTTTTCTATTAGCATTCCTGTTTCTATATCACTTTCCGCACCTCTATTTATAGCAGTCTTTGAATATCTTACTGCTGCCTGTGCTTTAGAAACAATCTTTTCAGCTAAAGTTAAAGCTTCAACCATTAATTCATCATGAGGTACAATTTTATTTACTAATCCTAATTTTTCTGCTTCAACTGCATCAATTATATCGCCAGTGAAAATTAGTTCCTTTGCCTTAGCCACTCCAACTAAACGTGATAGTCTTTGAGTTCCTGCAAAACCTGGGATGATTCCTAATCCAACTTCTGGTTGTCCAAACTTTGCTTTCTGTGAAGCTATTCTTATATCACAGCTCATAGCTAATTCACATCCACCACCTAATGCAAAACCATTTATAGCTGCTATAATTGGCTTTTCCATAAGTTCCATTTTTCTAAATACTCCTAACCCTAATTCCGCAAATTTTCTAGCCTGCTCCGGAGTTTTATCCTTCATTTCTGATATATCCGCCCCAGCAATAAAAGCTTTACCGTATCCAGTTATTATTAGAACATAGATTTCTTCATCATTTTTTATTTCATCTAATACTTGATTAAATTCTTTTAAAACATCACTATTTAATGCATTCAATACCGATGGCCTGTTAAAACTTAATGTAGCAATATGATTTTGTTTATCTAGAACAACGTTTTCATATTTCAAAGTAATCCCCCCTCATTAATGTATTTAGCAAAAACCATGCCATATTATTTATCTGTGTTAATCCCTTTAAAATACATGATCTTACTGTATTTCTTATAAGCTAATTTATTTGACTTTATGTATATTATTTATACACATTTTTTATTAATACTAGCATTTCCCGCAATAATTAAATATCTGCGAGTTGTCTATAAACTATACATGTCAATAAGTTTTACATCTTATATTCAGAAGGAAATTTTCTGTTATCCACAGAGTAGAATTCATTAACCATTACTTATTCCTAATAATGTTTAGAATAAAAGAGTATAAAAAAGCTCTATATTTAGCTAATTGAGCTAAATATAGAGTTTTTTACTGCTTATTTTCCCAAATTTTTTATTATTTAATACATTTTATCTCAAATTAAATTCCTGAATAAGTTCACCTAATTTTATGGCACTTTTTGTAAAAAGAAGAAGCAAAGGCTGTGGAATAATAGCTTCCACAGCCTTTTCAGTTTATATTTCTTTTTTGTTGTTATTATTTAAATTCTCCAGAAACAAAGGTGCCTTTAAATAAAACCACTCTTTCCCTGCAAACCCTTCCTATTAAGTGAGCAGAGGATTCTGCCTTTACAAATAAAATATTTGCTTTGTCACCAACCTTTGGCCATACTTGATTACCTTCACAATCAAGAGGAGTGACACCTTTTGTTACAAGACCTAAAGCATTTGATAATGAAACTTCATCAACCATAGAAAACACTTCTGCAGCACGACTAGCACGTTCAATTAAATCTCCTGTACCAAATGGACTCCAGTGATCATTGATATTGTCATTAATAACATTTACTCTTATACCATGATCTCTTAGTACTGGAATAGATAACGCTTTTATATCAATTGGAACTGTTGTATTAATGGCTATGTCCGCCTCTTTTAAGCGTTTTGCAATATTTTCTAATTCCACACCCGAAATATCTCCTAGTGCCAATGCATGACTTATTTGAACTTTGCCCTGTAACTTTGAAGCTAGGGTATAATCAATTATGCGGTTTATTTCATAAATTCCTAAGCTTCCTCCGTCATGTAAATGTATATCAATCTCTTTCTTATATTTAACTGCTAAATCAAAGGTGATTTTTAAAGATTTTTCAATATCACCGTCAATAGTAGCTGGATCTAAACCTCCCAAAACAGTAACAGCATCATCCTCTAATGCCTTGCTTAATAAACCTTGTTCTTCAGTAAGCACTGTACCATGCTGTGGAAAAACTGCGATTTCGTAGTCTATTTTATGTTTATTTTTTTCGAGAACTTCCTTGATAACAGCTACATTATCTAATCCAATAACAGGGTCCACATTGGTTTGCACACGTAAAAAAGTTGCCCCGTTGGCTGAAATTAAATCAATTAATGCCTGTGCCTTTTTTGGCGTATCTGCTAAAAAGTCATGTAGAAATCCATGTTCTTCCACAATTCTTTCCGCTACACTATTCATAGGAACAACTGCATGCCATTTTCCGCCGTAATGACCTTTATCCAAATGAATATGATTATCTATCAAAGAAGGTAAAGCTAAATATCCTTTCGCATCTACAACATCTTCTTCAGAAGCTGGAACATCATCTGCAATTTCTTTTATAATCCCATCTTGAACAAACAAACACACTTTCTTTGTTTTTGTTATAATGGTGTTTTTTGCAATTTCTTCTCTGCCTATTTCTAATAATACATTCTTAATCCAACTCATTAATATTCTACCTCCATATCTTTCAAACGAGCAAAAAATCCTACTTGTAGTATCTGTTCGCCTTTTTCCCCTAACTAGTTACAATATTCCTTCCTAATAATGCTTTTGAGCAGCTAAAATTTATTTAGCCTGATTATAGTATAATTCTAGCAGTAGTTCAAGACTGCTTTAATAATCCTAAGTCTCAATCTTTCCAGCAGTTTGTCGTCAAGCTTTAAGCCAATCTATTTTACAATCCTTCTATCAATCTTTTATGGCTTGAATGGAAAAAGGTAATGAATAAATCTCATTAAAAAATCCACATCTCTGGCTCAATTTATTCCATAAATGTGGATTATTTTCTTATATCTATCCCGTTTTTTGTCAGAACTTTTTTTCATTGTCAGAACTATTTTTTGGGGCTACATAACTTTATTAAAAATATATTTCATTTATTAAAAATTTAATTTTATCTTCTTTTCTGTTTCTACAGTTATCTTGCCATTTTTAATTACATATAATCTGTCTGGAATATCAATTATAGCGTTGTTAACTATCTTTGTATCCAATAGAACTAAGTCTGCTTTTTTGCCTACTTCAATACCATAATCCTTTAATCCTAAAGCTTTTGCAGGATTGGTTGTTATCATTGGTAAAACAGTTGGCAAATCATCTGCCCCTCCTAAGTGTGATACTGGTATTGCAAGCATTGCTATCTGTAATAAATCACCATTTCCATAAGGAGTAAAGGCATTTCTAATATTGTTGGTTGCTAAACACATATTAACTCCGCCATCACGTAAAGCTCTTACTGGAGTAACTGCACGTCTTACATTATATTCGTCTTTTCTTCCACCAAGATGTAAATCTGTAGCTGGCAAACTCATAACGCTTATTTTAGCTTTAGCCATAAGCTCAATGATTGGATTTAGTTTTTCCTTTGGCAATGCGCCTAAGCTTGTAAGGTGTCCTACTGATACTCTTCCTTCAAAGCCTTCCTTTATAGTCTTTTCGCAGACATACTGTATGGTAATTCCATCTGCATCATCCTTAAAATCCTGGTGAAAATCTATAGGCTTATCGTACTTTTTAGCTATTTCAAAAACTAAATCTATGTGTTCTTTTGCTGGTGAATCGTTATATGGAATTCCTCCTACAACATCTGCACCCATGTCCATTGCCTTGTACATCATTTCTTCTGTACCTGGTGCCTTGAGTATTCCTTCTTGAGGAAAAGCGACTACCTGCATATCTATTAAATTCTTAAATTCTTCTTTAAGTTTCATAACTGTTTCAAATCCAGTAAATCCTTGTGATGGATCAAATTCTGAATGAGTTCTAATATGAGTAGTACCATTTTTTACAAGCATCATAAGGGCTTTTCTTGCTCTTTCCTCAACATCTTCCTTTGTAAAGGTTGGTTTAAGCTTTCCAGTAACCTCAATAGCTTCTGCCAAGGTACCAGATTTATTTGGAAGTCTATCTGCAATTAATGCCTTATCTAAGTGAATGTGACTTTCTATAAGTCCAGGAATTAAAACTCTGCCTTCTGCATCTATTTCTCTTGCAGCGCTTCCCTCAATACTGTTTTCAATAGCAGTTATTTTTCCATCCTTTATAGCAACATCCTTTAAGTCTTCTCCATCTTTAATTCTAACTTTTCTTAAAATAATGTCCATTTAACATACCCCTTTCTATTTTTAATTTACATTTTAATGAACTAAAAATGATATTATTAGTAGTAATAGTACAGATCCTCCAACCCATTTTCCATTACCTTTAACTACGTCAATAATAGGAAGTTGGAATCCTGATGAAAGAGCTTGCATTGTAATATTTACGAAACTTAACTGACTTCCTAAACCAACACCCATAGCTACAAATCCTAGTGCAACTGGTGAGAAACCTAGTGATGCTATTACAGGAAGAACTAATGCTAATATAGATGCTACGTATGCTCCTGCTGGTACTCCAACTAAGAATCCAGCAAATACTGCAGCTGGAACAACAAAAGCTGCAGGTGCTGCTTTTGTTACACTAACTATAGCGGCAAAAGCTCCAGTTTTTCCTATCATATTGATAAAAGTTAAGAATATACCAACTTGAAATAATCTTACAAGTATATATGTGGAACCATCAATCATGGCATCAACAGATTTATTTAAACTAAATTCAGTGCATACAAATATTAATACAAGAGTGATTATAGTATATGTCAATGGTGAAAGTAGTGGGAAACCTAATGCCTTATTTACAAGTGGTCCAAAAATTACTGAAAATAATAAAACTATTGCTGGTATTGTATTTTTAAATAATTGCCCATTTGTTTTATTTTTATATTCTTCACTCTCTTCACCTTGGAATAAAACTTTTCTCTTTTTAGCTCCGTAGAAGCCTATAACTATTGCTATTGCTACAAATACTAACCAGTAAACTCTCATTGTATCTACATATTGTGCCACTTGTATATTTCCAAGCTTTGAAACTATACTAGACTCAAGAGATGCTGGGGAAGTTGTAAATGATACCGCTGCTGCTATAGACATTGCAGCTATAAGTTCTGGAATTGCTCCTACTGCTGCAAATGCAAGTGGTGCTATAACCATTGCACTTCCTCCACCTATACCAGACATATAAGTTGCTGCTGCCTGTAGTATCACTATAAATGCTGCTAAGTATTCTACTCTTCCTTTAATTCCACGTTTTACAAGAGTAAGTGCTGCAGTATATCCACCAGATTGAAAAACCGCCATAGCTATAGCTGAGTTTACAATTGGTGCAGTATTTGAAAGCATAGATGGTATAGCCTTTAGAAAGAAATCATTAGCTTGTGCTAATGTAATTCCTCCTATTATCATCGCCATTACTCCACCAATAAAGCCTGCAACTAACATATTAACTCTTTTAAATAAAAGGACTAATATAACAATTAGAGGAATTATAGCTATTACTGCCTTAAACCCTTGTGGTGCTTTAACAGCCATTGTTTCATCTGCTGCAAATACTTGTGCACTGCATAATAAAAATGTAAATGTAAATACTAAAAGACTTGTCCATATATTTTTTTTCTTAATCATAATTTTCCTCCTTATAATTTAATATAAAGTTACTAATTTTTAGATATAACAGTTCCAGCACCCTCATTAATTTCGCCTAATTTTTCAAGGGATGTAATTATTGCAACGCCTGACTTTGATGCTTCAACAAATGCAATAGCCGCTTCTATTTTTGGAAGCATACTTCCCTTTGCAAATTGTCCCTCAGCAATATACTTTTTAAGTTCATTTACAGTTACCTTTGTAAGTTTTTCTTGGTTTGGCTTGTTGAAGTTAATATATACATTATCTACACCTGTGAGAATTATTAATTCATCTGCCTCAACCAGCTCTGCAAGTTTTTCAGATGCAAGGTCCTTATCTATCACAGCCTCAACGCCCTTATATCCATTTTCAGTTAATATAACGGGAATTCCGCCGCCACCGCATGAAATTGTGATGATATCATTTTCAATTAGTTTTACAACAGCGTCGCATTCAACAATTCCTACAGGTTTAGGAGATGGAACTACCTTTCTATATCCGCGTCCTGAATCTTCTTTATATATGCAAGAATCCTTTTCACTTGCAAGGTCTGCTTCTTCCTTAGTTAAAAAAGGACCAATAGGCTTAGATGGATTTGAAAATGCAGCATCCTTTTCGTCAACACATACTTGAGTTACAAGTGATACTACTGTTCTATTTATACCATTTTCATGGAGCATTTTACCCATCTCATTTTGCATCCAGTATCCTATGCTTCCTTGAGTCATAGCACCACAAGTATCAAGAGGCATAGCAGGATTTTTTATAGAGTCTGCTACCTGTTGTTGTAAAAGTAAATTCCCAACCTGTGGTCCATTACCATGTGATATTATAAGCTGATTTCCGCTAGTGATAAGTTTCATAAGTTTTTCACAAGTAGATCTAATGGCAATTTTCTGAGCTTTTTCTGAAGCATCCTCTGATAAAATTGCGTTTCCTCCAAGTGCGACTACAATTCTTTTATTTTCCATTTTATAAATCCTCATTTCTTAGATGTTATTTAATTACTTGTACTTCTTTTTCATTTGCAAAACTAAATGCTATCATACCAATCAATAATAGTACTGATGCTAGATAGAAACCAACCTTCATTGATCCCATTGTATCTGCTATAGAACCAGTAATGTAAGGTGCAAGGATTGATCCTGACATACCTATGAAGTTATATACACTTAGTGTTGTTGATAACACACCTTTTTTGCATTTTTAGTAACGAACGCTACTAATATTGGGTCTAATGCTAATTTTCCTGTTAATCCGTAAACTATTAGCATTACTATTAATAATGTTCTGTTTGTAACAAATGCTATTCCAAAAGTAGAAATCAATGCTAGTGGCACAAGGAAATATACGAATTTCTTTGTTATTTTATATTTATCTGATAGAGTCGCAACTATTAATGCACCTGGGATTGATGCCCATGGAACTAAGGAAGCAATAAATCCAACACTAGTACCTGAAAATCCTCTTTCTACTTGAAGGAAGTTAGGTAACCAAGTAATAATTACAAAGTTTGCATAAATTGAACAGAAACATAAAACAAAAGTACACATTAAGTTCTTATTAGAGAAGATTGAACCAAGAGTAACCTTCTCTTTTACTACATCAGTTTCCTTAGCTTGTACAGCTTTTCCTTGTACTTGGTCTTCTGGTCTTATTACTTTTTCTTTTAATAGAACATAGAATAAAATGCCTACTATGATTGTTGGTATTGTCATTAATAAGAATGGTTTGCTCCAGTGCTCTCCGTTTTGAAGAACTAGTTTACTAGATATTAAAAATCCACCAGAGGTACCAAATGCCATACCACTATTGATGATTGCTGTTCCAAGTGTCAATTTCTTAGTTGGAATGGACTCTGTTGCTATAGCATATGATGGGCCATAGAAACTACCTTCGGCCATACCTGTTAAAGCTCTGAATAACATGAATACTCCAAATGCTGATGCTATACCACTAAAATAAGTTGTAATACCAAATCCAATAAGTCCTAGCGATATTACTAACTTTCTTCCAATTTTATCTCCTATCATACCAAAAGGTATTTGTACTACAGCATATGTTAAGAAAAATACACTGCTTGCTAATCCTAATTGTGCATTAGTTAAGCCAAATTCCTTACCTATTTTACCCATTACAGGATTTAAAATTGTTCTGTCGGCATACATTAAAATCCATCCGAGAAAGCATAGTGTTACAACTCTCCACCAATATCTCTCTGATACAGGCATTGCTTTATATCTGACACTTAAGGTAGGTTTTTTGTATTTTCCATACTATTACCCCTATTCTTTTGTCAAAGATTTTAATCCTAAAAAAAATCCAAACAAAGTATCATTTCCTGAAGTATGCCCAAAGGATTGAATCCTTTTTATTATTTTTTCTATTACGTCTATGTTTTCTTCGTCTATTAATTTTATAAGTTCTATAAAATACTCACTTGTGTATCCGTCTATTAAAGCTTTAAGATATGAAACACTAATCATTGTAGTTGTATTTATAGTAATTACTGATCCAAGAGCTTCTAACCAATTGTAGATTTTATCAAACATCATAAGTGCTAGTGTAAAGCCTATAAGAATGTCATCTCCGCTAGGCGTTAGCCCTTTACCTCTGCCAGAAAAAAAATTCATTATCTCTAAGTTTGTATTTAAATCCCATTTGTCAGAGTTCATTAATAAATCTACATATTTGCAAGTTTTATCTTCTAATTCAATACCTATAAGCGTACCAAATTCAATTTTTTTCAAATAGCTATATAGCTTGGTATTAGGTATCTCACTAAGCTTGCACCTTATTTGAGGAAGCTTTAAATTTACTTTTTCTATTTCTTTATAATCAATGCTTATAATTTCATAAATACTATAAAAAAACAGCTTATTATCTTTGTTTACAACAATATCATGAGTGCTTACAGAATTAAGTATTTGCTTCAGCTTTTCTTCTTTAATATTTAGTCCAAATGCTGACAAAGGTTTACCTATAGAACCTATATAAATTAAAGAATTATCAAATTGTACATTGAGACCGCTATTAAATTTACTGTGCACTTCACCAACACTATGATTTTTCAAATAGAGAGGAAGCAAATTACTCTGTGCCTCTCTATTTTGATCTCTTTTCATTTCTAGTCGGCTTCTATTCCCAATTTTTTTGCATATGCAATTATTGCTTTTTCAAAACAAGCTAGTGGTGCACGGACTGTTCCTGCTCCTATTTGACCTACTCCTGGATTTTTATGTGCTATTCCTGTATTTATTAATGGTGTAATACCAGTTGCTACTACTTTTCTAGCATCTATTCCAAGGCATGTTCCCTTGAAATCCCATGTTGGAATGCTCCAGTTTGAATTGTTTGAAATACAGATTTCATCCATTTCATTTGATACTCTTAACGCATCATCAAATCCGCCTGCACCTACGAATCTTGTAACTCCAGGTGCTGCTACCATTGCCATTCCTCCCACTCCAACTGTCTCTGTGATCGCACTGTCTCCGATATCTGGATTTGCTTGATCTTCTGAGTATCCTGTGAAGTATAGTCCGTTTGGAGTGTTAACTGGTGCTGTGAACCATTCATCGCCCATTCCACTTATTCTTACTCCGAAATCTTTTCCGTTTCTAGCCATTGTTGTAACTACTGTACCGCTTATAATTTTTCTTGCACAATCTACTATAGACTTACCTGTTGCCATCATTATATTTAAGAAGAATTGATCTGTATCTGCCAAGAATTTTATTACGCTGTACTTTTCATTTTGGTCAATGTCAAGTTCAGTAATTAATGGTGTAATTTCTTTTAAGAAATTAAGTGAGGCAGCTATGTTTCTTTGATGGAATTCATCACCCATAGTAATTGCCTTTGCAATAATTACGTTTAGGTTTAATCCTTCCTCTTTCTTCTTTAGCGCCTTAGATAATACTGGACCTAATACATCTCTCATCCATCTTAATCTGTTTATAACTTCTTCAGAGAATGCTCCAAATCTAAGAACTTTTCCTATACCTTCGTTCATTGTACAATATGCAACTGATCCATCTAGTTTATTTTCTACTACTACCACTGGCATGTTACCAGATGTAATTCCTCCCATAGGACCAACTGCATTTACGTGATGACATGGTGAGAATTTTACCTCTCCGCTTTCTAGTAATGCTCTTGCGCTCTTTTCATCCTCTGCCCAGCCTTCAAATAATACTGCTCCGATACATGAACCTTGCATTGGGCCAGTCATATCTTTGTATTCTATTGGTGGTCCTGCATGAAGTATAACTTTGTCATTTAAGATTTCTATTACTGATTTTGCAGGTACTACATCAACTAAGAAAGGTTGAGAATTCTTCATCATCTCAATTACTTCATTATTGAATTTATCTATTTCTTGAATTTTTGAAAGTTTATTTAATATTTTTATAAGTGTTTTGTTACCACCTGCTACTGGTTTCCAATCGTATTGTACTGTACTTCCGCCGTAAGCTGTGATAGATTCTGTGAAACTTGTAAGTCCGATATTTACTATACGTGGCTTAGAATTTAAAAGCTCCATTACATTTTCGCTAACTTCTGGTAATTCTTTCTTTTCAGCCTTTGTTTCTGCTACGTATTTATCAGCTTCTTTGAATTCTATTCCCTTTAATTTAAGTGCAAGTCTTACTGCCTTTGCATTGCTTTCCTCTACTAATACTCCACATTCTTTTAATGTTTTTACTGCTGCTTCATAGCTTTGTGGATCCTGCTCTGTACCACAAACAGTACCTACGAAGTATAGTTCTCTTCCATCTTCTTTGGCTGTTTGTATTGCTTCTTTAATTGCATCTGACAATACACCTGCCATATCTGGATGTGAACCATATCCTAATACGCAATCTAGAAGTATTACTCCTGTGTTTTTGTCCTTTGCGTATTCCTTTATCTTATTAATTCTAACTTCTGGATCGATCATTGGGTGCGGTTTTCCTTGTGTGTACATGTCATCTCCCAAGTCTATTACTTCGTATCCATTTGTATTTAGAATATATCCCTCTTTTTTAGTTAATCCTCCAAGTTCTAATGCCTCAGAGATAAGCATTCCTGCTTCAGCACCAAGTGTACCACCGGAGTAAAGTCCTTTTACTGTCTTATCTGCTGATAATGGAGTCTTTACTTCGTATTCTATTTCTTCTAGATAATTTGGCTTTACAGCTCTGTTATTTGCAAGGTCTACTGCAATTCTTGCAGTTTCTTCAAGAGTATGCGCCAAATATACATTGCCTTCGTGGTGATCTGGCTTTTCCCCTAAGAATATTGCAACTACAGGCTTTGATAAACTGTGTAATAATTCTACAATTTCATCTCTAACTTTTTTTGCTGGTGGTTTTGAAATTACTACAATTACATCTGTAGGATCATGATTTTCAAGTCCTAGTATAGCGTCTCTAACTGTTGTAGCATTAACAGCTTCGCTTAAATCACGTCCGCCTGTTCCTATTGCATGTACAACTCCGCTTCCTAGTCTGTCAATTATAGTAGTGACTTCTTGTATACCAGTTCCGGAAGCTCCAACTATACCGATATTTCCAGGTCTTACTACGTTTGTAAAGGCTATTGGAATACTGGATATAATTCCTGTACCACAATCAGGTCCCATTAATAATAATCCTTTTTCATGTGCTTTCTTCTTAAGCCTTACTTCATCTTCTAATGAAACGTTATCGGAAAATGAAAATACATTTAATCCTTTGTCAAGAGCCTTTTCTATTTCATCTGCTGCGTATTCCCCTGGTATTGAAAATAGAGCTAAGTTTGCATCAGGCATCTGTTCTAATGCAGCCTCTAAGCTAGTTGCACTTTCAACATTATTTTTCTTTTTCTTAACTGCTAAGTCGCTTAAGAACTTATCAGCTTCAGTAAGAACATTTTCTACAACCTTCTCATCCTCTGTTTCAACTACGATTACCATATCACTTGGAGCAGCACTTTCAGCTTCAACTGTAAGAAGTCCACTATTTTTAAATATATCTTTATTTGCATTAGTACCCATCATGATTGAACATTTTGTTACACCGTGAAGAGTATTAATTGAATTAGTAAGCAACATAAGATTAATAGAATCTTGATAACTATTTTTCTTAATGACTGTGTATAACATTTGAAATCCTCCTTTATTGTGTTAATATAAATATATCATCATTTGTTTTCCTTTTCATTGGCACATAACACTAAAAAAAGCGATGTTTTTTATCTCTTAAGGATAAAGGAGTGATAGTTTGAATATCAAAGCTGTACTAAAGACACAGTCTCTTAACGGTTCAAAGGTAATCGCAGGTAAGGATGGAATATTAAATGAAATATCTGGTGTAAATGTATTGGAAGCTCTTGATATAGAAAATTGGGGAAGATTTGGAGAGGTTATTCTTACAAGTTACTTTGCTCTTCATAATTTGAGCGATAGTGAATTAGATTCGTTTTTGAAAAAATACATACAATCGGTATTAGTGCAATAATAATTAAACTAGATAGACTAGTGCATCAAATACCAAGCAAAATAATTGAATTATGTAATAAGCATTCAATTCCTCTAATTCAAATAAACAAGGAAGTAAAATATGAATCTATAATTCTAGATATCCTGGAACCCATAATAGATAAAAATGTGTATCTATTAAATAAATACTATGAAGTGCATAGTGAACTTACAAGTCTTGCACTGAAAATTCCTTCAATTGAAGAGATGCTTTATGAATTCAAAAAAATGATACTTCGGGATGTAAGCTTTATCAATTCTGCAAAAGGTACTGAAATTAGCACAAACCCTAAACTTTCTGATATAACAATACTAGGTAAAAGCGAAGTCTTAAATGAAAAATATATGCAATTTAACTATGAACGCTATGAAGTAATTTATAATACTTCCAATCAGAAGAAGGCTGGAACACAAATTAGAGTTCATATATCTTATCTAGAATTTAATGATTATGAACTTATTATCCACGAAGAATCAGAGCCAATTGATTCTGAAGACTTCATGGTAATAGAAAATGCAGTAAAATTTTTACAGATGGAGCTTTTGAAAAAATATGTAATATCACAGAGCTTATTTCAACAAAAGAATAATATTATTAGTGATTTATTAAACGACAGACTCTATGATAGAAAGGACATTGATGATGTCTTAGAATCTTTGGAAATTAGCAGTTACAAGTTTTATCAGTTAATTCTTATAAAGCTATATCAAGTAGATGAGAATAAAAACCTAGACAAAAATCTTATGCTTCCAATTTTAGGTAAAATAAGAAATAAGTTTAAGTTGATGTTTAAAGATATGGCTTTCCTAGAAAAGTCAGACAGAATTGTGTTTATATTTAACTTTAATGATGATAAGGATAGTATTAATATAGATAATATTGAAAAAATAATGCAAGCGCTAGTTGAAACCAACTTGTTTAAAGACTATTATTACCGTATAAGTATAAGTTCAAAAGTAGAGAAGTCAGATATACCTAAAGCTAATAAAGAAGTTCTAGATACTCAAAAGATATTAAGATCATTTCATAATTCTAATAAAATATTGTCTTATGAAGAGCTTGGAATCTATAAATTATTCTTAGAGTCAAATAGTTTAAACGAACTTCAAAAATTTATTCCACCTAAAATTAGTAAATTTATACTTGATTATTCTCAGCTATTTGAAACCTTAAAAATATTCCTTGATTCAAACCAAAGCTATATTATTACATCAGAAAAGCTATTTCTTCATCCTAAGACAGTTAGGTATAGGATAGATAAGACAAAAACTATATTAAAAATAGAGTTAACAGACCCAGAGGAAATATTGCAAATCCAAGTGGCCTCAAGGCTGTTTAAACTTATTGAACAGGAGGAGCATAAATGAATAATCCGAATACCTTTAGCCTTATAACAGAAGACAAGATTCAACTAACTATGAATTTATATCGAGCTAAAGATAATAGAAAGAATGTAACTATAATATATTTCCACGGTGGTGGACTGCTTTATGGAGTTAGTGATGATTTGCCAGAAATTTATATAAATAAATTTTTAGATTCGGGATACGACTTTTTGTCATTTGATTATCCTCTAGCTCCAGAAGCGAAGCTTAGTTTAATATTAAAATCAGCTTATGAGGAAATTCTCTACTATTTAGATAATAAGCAAAAAATATTTGGATTGGAGAATAATAATTACATACTATTTGGACGTTCTGCAGGCTCATATCTATCCTTCATGATGTGTAGTATGTTGATTAATAATAATATATTAATGCCAAAGGCAATTATAAGCCTTTATGGATACACAAGGATTGATGAAATGCAATTCAATATTCCAAGTAAACATTATAACAAATTAGCTCAAGTACCTGAAGAAAGCATAAAAAAGATTCTCTCAGCAGCTCCAGTAACATACGGTCCGATAAATCTTAGATTTTCACTCTATATAAAAGCAAGGCAAGAAGGAACCTGGGTAAAATATCTTTGCAACGAAGAAAATCCAACAAAATATTCAATAGAGGATGAAAGTCTTAAACATTTTCCACCAACAATATTAGCAGCATCAACCCTTGACCCTGATGTACCATTTAAAACATCTAAGCTGCTTAGCAGGATGATTCCAGAGTCTCATCTTATAACAGTCTATGGCGAAGTTCATGACTTCGATAGAGATACAAATAATAATATCGGAATATCAGTTTATGATGAGATAGTAAACTGGCTCGAAAACAAGATCTAAATTTAGGGAGTGCCGAGTATTTCATGAAACCCCAAAAAGACTGAAAAAATACCAAAGAAGACTATGATTATGAGTTGTCTTTGGTATTTTATAATTACATACTTCGGCAACCTAGCAATCATAGGATTATATATCCCTTAGACCCAGAGCTTTGCGTCCCCGCCTTTCGACGAGTTTGCTATTATCGGCACGCTATTTTTTAATAGTTCAATTTTAATATTGACACGAATACTTTCTATCTAACCCTTTTTACACATATTATTATACTTATATTTATAATATTTTACTTTCAAGAAATTTACCTCTCACATTCCCCCTTCGGGATTTCTTTTATGTTAAAAATCTTAGTTTTCACTTACATTTTCATGTTTAAATTCTTCTACTTTTATCTCACTATTATTTTTGGTTATAGTTAAAGTATCTATTCCATATGGAGGATTATGTGGTCCTACAAATGTTTCTATTCTAATTTTTAATCTATATCCCCTATCAATTTGTTCAATGTCTAAAATTCCTGCATTCATATATTGTCTAAACTCACCATAATAATTCTTAACAGCCTTATCAATATATGGAGATAACATAGACAGAATAAATTGCTGATTTAATTTATCTTTAAATACATACTCAGGTAAATGATTGCCTTCAAGGTGTATATTGGTCAGTGATAAATTTTTCAGCCCCCTTAATAGACTAATATCCGTAATTTTATTTTGAGATATATCCAAACTTCTTAAATTCTCTAATTTATCAAATCCTTTAAGATTATCAACTTTATTATTATCAACAAATAGTCGATTCAACTTAGATAATGGGCTTAATCCACTTATATCTACAATTTGATTATGTGATAAAGTTAATGCTTCTAATCCTGTAAGAATTCCTAATCCTTTAATATTTTTTATTTTATTATAATCTAAATCTAAATGTTTTAAACTAGTAAGTGAACTTAGTTTTCTTATATCAGATATTTTATTATTAGATAACTGTAAGTATTGTAAATTTTTCAAGGATTTTAGAGGGCTAATATCTGTTATTTGATTTCCATATAAATACAAATACTTTAAATTAGTTAAGTAAGTTAAAGGTTTGATATCAATAATAGAATTTTGAGCTAACTCTAATGTTGTTAACTTGGTTAAGTTTTTTAAAAAATCAATATCAGATATTTTGTTCATTCCTAATGATAAATCTGTTAAATTAGTCAACTTGCTTAAAGGCTCTATATTTTCAATATTATTAATATATAAGTTTAAGCTTTCTAAATATTTCAATTCACTTAAACCCTTTAAATCACTCACCTTATTATTATATAAGCTCAAAGTTTTTAACCTACTCAAATTAGCCAATGGATTTATATCAATGATTTTATTACTTTCTAAGTTTAATTCTGTTAAATTAACTAAGTTGCTCAATGGACTAATATCAACTATTTTATTATAACCTAATCGTAAATACTCTAAATTAGTTAAACTACTTAGCTGTTTAATATCAATCACTTCATCAAACCATAAATCCAATTTTTTTAGACTAGTTAAATATTGTATTCCTTCCAAATTGGAGATTTTTTGATGTTGAATGACTAGCTCCTGAATGTCTTTAACATCACTCTCATAAATTTCACCTTTAGGTTTATTTATCTTATCTCTAATTGCTTTCTCTAAATTCTTATCTTGAAAATATATTATCTTGTTATCTTTCTCCTTAATAGATTCATTCATTAATTTAATTAAATCTAAAGAATTGCTTATTCTATCTTTAGATAGTGCATATACATTTAAAGGACTTAACACTAATAAAAAAATAATTAAATTAAGAAAAAATATTTTATATAGCTTCTTATCCACTCTATAAATCTCCTATAAGAATATATAAACTCTTATATTGTATCTTTAGGATAAACAAAATTTATATACTTATAGGATTTTTACTTATTTATCAACTTTTAACTCTCAAATTATTAAATAAAGCATGAATAAATACAAAATTATCGAATTTACTTCATTCTTAGAAAAAAACTTTTTACTGAATAAAACTTTCATATTTATATAGACTCTATCCTTATTCCTAACTTATACGAATAAAAACTAAACTTATTAAAAAGGTTATTGTAGAAAGTATTACAGCTATCATTAGCACTCCCGTTATTAAAATGTTATACCTTATTAAATCAAGATTTAATATATACTTTGATAAATTTAAAATGTTCACTATAAATAATATTAAAAATATAATCGACAGTCCTCTGAAAGCTCCCTTTATATCGGCAGAACTTAGAGATATGTGAGAGGATATACATATAGATATAAATAAAAATATATAAAAGTATGGATTTTCAAAGTTCTTCAAGGAGAATATAACTTTTACCAACCCAGAATAAGAATTAATTATTCCTTCAATTGTACTTTTGCTTAACACTGTAACATGTAAACTTTTAACCAATATATTGATAAACCTGTTATAAGCTTGTGGTATTATATATCTCATTAAAGCTAATATAGAAAAAATCCCTCCAAATATAGGTGCTATGCCTATAAAAAAGTTCCCTATCTGCTGATAAACGCTACCTTGATTATAGCTGTGTTGTACGTATCCCATTACTCCATTTTCATCTGGTTTTTGAAGTAATTTTATCTTAGTAATTTTATGTCCAAATAACAAAGCAACGATGGCGTGACTCAATTCGTGAATCGGAACACCAATAAGCCCTGTTATCATTAATGCCTTACTTCCAAAATGTCTCTGAAAATTTCTTATAGAATTATTTCGTAACGCTCCAAGAAATAATCCGACTAAAACAATCATTCCTGTAAAATATACTGTTTCTATACAAGTTCTGATTAACAATTCGATCATAAATGTCATCATATGTTTTTACCCTCCGTCAATTGTAATGTACTAAGAAGCAAAAAAATCCCCCATTTTTGATTTAGTTTTAAATCAAAACAGGAGATTCTCTCTAAATCATATATTTCATTTTTTATCAGAACTACTTTTTGTGATTACATTAACTTGGCTATTAAAAACATAGTTTTCATTCCAAGTGAGGTAAACTTCTCCTCATATTCAGTAACTACATTTTCATTGAACTCACTGTTGTGTAAATCATAAGTTAGATATTCTATCGAAAATCCACTTGTCTTAAAATATTCCTGTGAATCTTCAAATAGTTCTGTATCATCTGTTTTAAACCATATCTCACTGTTAGGCTTTAAAAATTTCTTATACTCTGTCAAGAACTTTGGATGGGTAAGCCTTCTTTTATTATGTCTATCCTTTGGCCAAGGATTGCAAAAATTAATATATATCCTGCTTATTTCATCTTTCTCAAAAACTTCGGCGATTCCAGCTATGTTCATAGGAATAAGCTTTGCATTTTGTAATTCAGTCTCTTCTAATTTTTTCAATGCATATATTAAAACTTCATCTTTAAGGTCTACACCTATAAAGTTTATATTAGAATTTTGTTGTGCTCTAGTAGTTATAAATCTTCCTCTTCCACAACCTAATTCCAAGTATATATCATTATTATTTTTAAACTCTTGCTTCCATTTTCCTTTAAGTTCTTTGGGATTTATTACTACTAAAGGGCTCGCCTCCATTTCTGGTCTTGCCCACCATTTCTTTCTAAGTCTCATCTGAAACCTCCTTCTTTTGTAGAAAAATTCATGTGTCTTAAATCATTGCACTAGCAAGTCTTATAAATGTACTAAATAAGAGACGTGACGGAATTCCAACAATATAAGTTGAAATTGGAGTTGCTATAAAAAGTATTAGTATAATCATCTGATATTTATATATGGAATCTGATATCTTATAGTAAGTCGATGGAAACAAATCCCTCAGTACATGAAAGCCATCTAAGCCAGGAAGTGGTATTAGATTAAATATAAAAAGCATGCAATTTATTTGTATTATTGCAGCCAGTATGCTACCAACAACTCCATATAATAGAGGTATGCCTTTCATACCTAAAAACCCGAATTTAGATAGAAGTACTGCTAATACAGCGCCTAAAAATGCCACAATTAAATTAGCAATTGGTCCTGCTATGGAAACTTTTAAATCATCTCTATATCTATTTTTAAAAGCACTAGGATTGGTTTCCACAGGTCTCGCCCACCCAAAGCCTGCAACTAATATCATCAAAAATCCCATTAAATCTATATGAACAAACGGATTTAATGTAAGCCTTCCTTGAAATTTTGGAGTTTTATCTCCAAGTCTGTCAGCTACTAATGCATGTGCATATTCGTGAAATGCAAAACCTATAAGTATAGCTGGTATTATAAGTATTTTCTCAAGTAACCAGTTATTCAAAATAAAATCATCCTTTCTCACATTGTTACTATATTTAGGCATATTCAAAAATAACTAGTAAGTACGCTAGTCTATTTTCTTTCAGATACCTTAAGCAAAATTACTTTAATTATAACAAAAGTATTGACAATACTCAATAAAGTGAAACTTACAGGGGATGCTAGAACAGAATTTCATCCTAACATCCCCTAATAATTACAAATATCTTTAGTTAAATAAAGTTTTTACCATTTTCCCGTCACTTACTGATATTATCCCATCAGTATACATTTGAATAAATTTTCCTTGATAAATGTATTCTTTTCCCGAAGCAACCTCTCTGACAACTCCCTTAAGATTATCATTTATATACACCTTTCCTTGGGAACTTACAAATATTGCATCTTTATCTACTGCAGTACCTAAATCAATGGTTTGCAGAGAATTTTTTCCTTCTTTTATACTGCCATAATAAATTTTGCTAACCTTATCATCTTGAGTTTCACCAATATAAACTCTGTCTTCATCATCAACCGCTATTAGTGAAGGAGTGTTTACTCCATTTATAGCAAGAGGTTCATCCTGTCCTGTTATATATATTCTATGATGAGTAAGATCCTCATATATAAGCTTATCTTCATGAGGAACTACTTTTATCTTTCCTATCATATAAGCCATTGTATCTACTTTTTTCATTTCTTTCATTATATTAATCCAATATATGTTACTTCTTCTTCCACTGTTTGCTACTTTAACATATATTATATTTGTCAAAGGTGAAGCCTGAATATCTTCTACCTCTGATTTTTTATCTGCCCAATCTAATTCCTTAATATCTTCCTTAACATCTTTATCTACATCATAGTATGCTAATTTGAAACTGGAGCCTTTTTTGCCTGTTTCTTTTTCTGCTATAAGCATTCTGTTTCTATCTGGAAGCCATTTATAAAATGAAACTTGCACTCCGTCCTCGAAATCTACTTTCTTTTCCTCTCCAGTTTTTGTATTTATTACTTTTAAAACATCTCCATCATAGTAAGCTAAATATCTTGCGTTAAAAGATGCATTAACATGAGTCGCATTATCAGGTATCTTCACCTCTGCATCTTGCTTTTTGATTTCACTCTTTACTACTTTTTTAGTCTTGATAGATGTATCTGTAGCTAATAAATATTTGTCAGCGTAGAAAAGGCCTGCAAACTGTATGGTTAAAGATATAAGAATCCATAAAAAAATCCTTTTAAAAATCTTCATTCCCTACTCTCCTTCTAATAATTATCTTGTTTACTTCAACAGTTATTTAACAAATACAGCTGATGGAACTGATCTTTCTCCTAAAGGATCGCAAGGATTATTTATTACATCACCTTCATAATACATTGTTGAAGATGATCCTCCATCTAAGTTTGTTGCATTAACAGCACCATATTGAAGCATTATATTTTCAACATCTTTCAGTGTAGCCCCTACACTCTTAGTTTGCCTTCCATCAATAACCAATAAAAGTATAGCTCCATCTTTTCTTTGCCCAATAGCTGTTCTAGGAGCTATTCCCCAACCTCCGTCACCGGATTTTATAGTCCCTCTATTATTTACTACTATTGCAGGTCCAAAAGAAATAGCTTCTGTAGCGCCAAGTTCCTTAAGCTCTCCTAAGGTATGGGGTCCAACTAATAGTGCTCCATTTTTAGTAATAGCCATTACATCTCTTTCTTCGTCTTCCTTTAAATCATTGTAAAGTATTTTCCCATTACTCATAAGTATTCCAACAGGCTTTCCACCGGTTCCTGTCCATTTACTATCTCCAGATGAGCTATCTGTGAAGCCTCCACCATTAACTGCAGCTACTGCCCCGTTGTCTCTAGCTATCTGACTTGTTAATTCTCCCTCAACACCTAATTTTTTACTAGAGCCTACTTTAACTCTAGTAGGATCATGTACAATTAACATGTATCCTTTAAACTTTCTTCCATCACTAATATCTTCTCTTTCAATATTACTATCATGAGTATTTTTAAAATCTATAGGTTTATTATCCTGTTGTATGGTTTCAACAACATTTTCACCTAAAATTTTATTTATTTCTTGCTCTGATAAAAATAATTTAGCTATATATTGATGGCTAAGTGTTGTCATAGCAGCACCTACTATTGTCTTCTTTACATTTTCAAATGGTCCATGAAATACTATTAGAGGCGCAGTAGCACCTGTAAATATCATTTCAAAAATCAAAAAACCTAAGATCAATTTCCAAATTGACTTTTTCTTAGTTCCTTCGGTTTTTCTCTTATTCATTCGTTAAACCTACCCTTTCTAAATTTAATACCTTACAACATTGTACAATAAATGATATATTTTTTAAATAGAAATAGTTATAAATATAGCAAAAACTTTGTTATTTAAAAATTAAACATCCAAAAAGACATAATTCTGGTTAAAACCTTCTTAATGCTTTTTGGATGTTTAATTTCTCATATATTTTTAATTGTTTTATAAATTTATCGCTTATCTTGCTAAATTTATCAAGATTACTATGCTTAAAGCATTTTTGAAGCTTCATAAGCTAATGGAGACCTTTCACATTCGTCATATTTTAAAGTTACTTGATAACACAGAGCACTTCCTTTCATTTTTTCTGATGCATAACAGAGCCCATTTGATCTGGAATCTAAAAATGGATGATCTATCTGCTCTGTATCTCCTATTAAAATAAGTTTTGTGCCGACTCCAACTCTAGTTATAATAGATTTTACCTGCTTTGGTGTAAGATTTTGTGCTTCATCTATAATAACCCAGTTTTTAACTATAGACCTTCCTCTTAAATACGCAACTGCTTCTGTAGTTATAATTCTTCTATCAAATAACTCTTTTATTTTATCTGATAATTCTTTTTCATTTTTATATCTTTCTTTCTCGTCTGAATCCACTAATATCTCTAAATTATCCAATACTGGTCTCATAAAAGGCGATATTTTTTCCTGTTCTGTTCCAGGTAAAAATCCTATATCTTCATCCATGGTAATATTAGGTCTGCAAACTAAAATTCTTCTAAATTGCTCTTTTCCTTCTCCCATAATCTTATCTAAACCTACTGCGAGTGAGAAAAGCGTCTTAGCTGTGCCAGCTGGGCCTTTTATTATCACTAAGGGAGCTTTTTCTGCATCCGTATATAATGCTTCTAGTATAAATCTTTGTCCTACATTTCTAGCATTAACTCCCAGTGGTGTATTATCTTTATAATATAGCTGCACTACTTTATTTCCATCAAATCTTCCCAATGCTGTTTGTTTTGGATTATGGAGGCAGTGGATTATAATAAATTGATTATTATCTAAATCAGGTTTCAAGTATTTATCAAGTTCAACTGAATAATATAACAAATCATCTACATTCATAAATTTTTTACGGTAAAATTTCGATATTTCCTCAGATGTTGCATAAACATCCATACGTCCCGTATATTGGCTTTCATGCTCTGGAACAACTTTTTCATGAAAGTCCTCTACATCTATGTCAACTGTATCAGCTTTAATTCTTTCAAAAGTATCTTTTGTAATTAAGCAAACATTTTTCCCTTGCTCCTTTAGACCTTTGCATACCTGTATTATTCTGTTATCGGGCTTATCTTTGTCCCAAGATGGTGGAATTTGTGTATCATAATGATTCATTTCAACTCTAAGCTTTCCACCACCTGGGAGTTCTACCCCCTTATTGAGCTTACCTTCCTTTCTAAGACTGTCTATCAACCTTGCAGCATGTCTCGCGTTAGCTCCAAGGTCATTTTTGTCTTTCTTAAAACTGTCTAACTCCTCAAGCACAACCTCAGGTATAACTACATCATTATCTCCAAAGGTAAAAATTGCTCCTGGTGAGTACAGAATAACATTGGTATCTAAAACATAGGTCTTCTTCAAAATCATTCCTCCTTTTAGTCGGAACACTGAGCAATTAAGATTACTCGCTTCCGCTCGCTAATTGCTCGTTAAAGCCCATTTAGGACTTTAACCTCCCCTCTTCCATTACTACTATTATATTCAGCTAATGTAATAAATGTATTAATTTTTAATAAATTAATACATTTGCCGTAAAAAAATAACAGGTATATAACCTGTTATTTCAGACTTTCATAAACTTTTTCTAAGTTTTCTTTCATACTTTGCAAATAATCTTTTCCATCCTCTTGGCTTTCTGTGGTATATATTTTTTCAACTTTTGCATTAACCTCTTTAGCTAAAGTTTGTGATACTTTTGGGCTAGCCATATCCTCCATAAATATAGTCTTAACATTATTCTTTTTGCAGTAGTCTATAAGCTCCTGCATTCTTTTCGGAGTTGGCTCTCCTTCTGCAAACACATTTTCAACACTATTTTGATTTAGATTAAAGTCCCTACAGAAATATGCAAATGCCGCATGACCAGTCACAAAGTTTCTATTTTTAACTCCACTAAATTTCTGTTTATATTCATTTAGCATAGCATCAAGCTTAGATGCAAACTCATTATAATTTTTTTCATAGTAGTCTTTATTTGATGGATCAACTTTAATTAGCGCTTCTTCTATGTTCTTTGACTCTATTTTAGCCATACTTAAACTTATCCATGTGTGTGGGTCATATTGCCCATGCTCCTTTATGGAATCTTCATCTGTATTTTTTATTGGATCACAACCTTTAGATGCTTCAACTACCACTAGATCCTTATTATTTACTGCATTTAAAGATTTCTCCACCCATCCTTCCATTCCAAATCCATTATATATAAATATTTGAGCCTTGCTTAAGCTTGCCAAATCTTTAGGTTTTGGTTCAAAATCATGAGGTTCTGTTCCATTAGGCACGATTACTTGAACATCAACCTTATCCTTTCCCACTGCTTTTGCAAACTGTGATAAAGCATTAAAACTTGTCATTACTTTAATTTTTTTATCATTACTTTCAAAAGTATTTTTATCTTTTGCAGAGGCATCTCCACTCTTATTCCCACAGGCTGTTAAGCTAACCATCAGAAATAGTGTTATTACTAGCAGCCCCATTTTTTTTATCATAATATATTAGCCTCCTTATTTTTATTATTTATATTAAATAATAAATAATTTTTAAGTGTTGTTGCAAATAATTTGCATCTGGATATATAATAATATTGTATGCTTTTTTTGTCAATGATATTTAATACTATTGTTGTTTATTGAATACATTATGTAATATAATAGTTATTATTTACAAATTTTGAAAAATATAAAACAGGAGGAAACTTATTTATGGTTGAAATTAAAAATTTAAATTTTTCATATACAGGAAATGAACCATACATACTTGATAATGTAAATTTAAATATACGGGATGGAAGTTATGTATCTATACTTGGTGAAAATGGCAGTGCAAAAACTACTCTTTTAAAGCTTGTATTAAATTTACTTAATCCTTCTAGTGGAAATATAGCTTTACATACTGATAGAATTGGATATGTTCCTCAAAGAGTTGAAAGTTTTAACTCTCAATTTCCTATCACGGTTACTGAAATGTTAAGCTGTCATATGAAAATTTTGAGGCTGAGAAATTCAAAAACAATTCATAGAAGTTTAGATGCTGTAGGAATGGAAAGTTTTCAGAATACTTTAATAGGAGATATGTCTGGTGGACAGCAACAAAAAATATTCATTGCTCGAGCTTTAATGGGTAATCCCAAATTACTGATACTTGATGAGCCATCTACTGGTATTGATATACAAAGTCAAAAAGAGATATATAGCATAATTAAACATTTGAATGTACATTTAGGTATAACAGTATTGGCTGTAGAACATAATCTTAAAGCTGCTTTAGATTGTTCCACACATATTTGCATTATGGACAGCGGTTCTGCAAGTTTATACACAATAGAAGAATATAAAAGAATTATAAGAGTTTCCTAGGTAATATAACAAATTATCAAAACAAAAATTATTTTGGAGGTTAAAGTCCTAATTGGACTTTAACGGATAATTTTGCTAGGTAAAAGTTCTAAATGAACTTTTATGGGTAACTTGTGAGCGAAAGCGAAAATCTTAAGTTACCCAGTGCCCGAAGGGAAACAAGCAAAATTATCCAGTGTTCCGACTAAAAGGAGGAAAAAATGTTACAGTATGGTTTTATGCAGAATGCAATTATTGCAGGAGTGTTTATATCTATTTTATGTCCTGCAGTAGGTGTTTTTCTTGTACTTAAGAGATATTCTATGATGGGGGATGCTTTATCTCATGCTTCTTTTGCAGGAGTCGCTTTAGGGCTAATTCTTGGATATAATCCGATAATTTGTGCTTTTATATTTACCTCCATATGTGGTCTTTTAATTGAGCTTTTGAGAGATTATTATAAAAAATACGCGGAATTAATACTTGTAATTGTAATGACCTTATCTATAGGTATAGCCATTACATTAATAAGTACTGGTAAAACTAATGCTAATGTTAACTCTTACTTGTTTGGAAGTATATTAACAGTTTCAAAAAATGAGCTTTATACAGTTTTTGCACTGAGCATTATCTCAGTTATAGCTCTTTCATTACTTTACAATCATCTTCTTTATATAACTTTTGATGAAAATGGGGCAAAAATTGCTGGAGTAAAAGTTAGGCTTATAAATTATCTCTTTGCTCTACTTGTTGGTGCAACAGTCTCCGTATCTATAAGAATAATGGGTATCTTAGTCATATCATCTATGATAGCAATGCCTGTTGCTGCAGCTCTACAATTACACAAAGGATTTAAAACCACGTTAATATTTTCTATAATTTTTGGATTCATAGATATTGTTGTTGGATTATTTCTGTCTTATTTTATTAATAGTGCTCCGGGAGGAACTATAGCTTTAACATCTGTAGCGCTACTTCTCATAGTACTATTAAGCAAAAAAACCATAAGTTAAATTGAAATGCAATTAAGGAGAGGCTTACTAATAAATAAAAGAATGCTTTACTAAAAAAGAGCAGATTGATATTAAACTATCTCTGCTCTTTTAATACATTATTACTTCTCTCTCCTTATTTTTTACAATTAAAGATGGCGGCATACCTTGTAGTACAGACTTAACTATAGTATATTTTGCATTATCATAATTGATAAATTTTTTCTCAGCATAATGGACATTGTTATAAACCTTCCAATACCCAGATAACAGACTCTTTTTATCAGGATGCTCCATAAAACAAATTACATCCTTCAATGGAAAACCTAGAAATATTCCCATTTCATGTGGGCAGAAGCATTTAAATCTTTCCTTCAGTAATTGCAACATATCATCTACACTTAAATTTTTGTCATAACCAAATTTCTTTAAAAACTTTATATTTTCATCCTGATAAATAATTTTAGAGAGCATATCTCTATCATAGATAAATAGAGTTTTACTTTCAAATCTTTTCTTTATTTCGTATATCTCTAGTTTACTTATAGATAAAAAATCTTCTCTATATCTCTCCCACAATAAGTTCAGGTTTCTCTTATTCTTACCTAATGTAATTATACAGGATGGCTTATCGCTTAGTAATGTAGGCGCTACATGATAGAGAATAATGCCAAATAGATACTCTTTATCATTCATGTTCTTCAACTTATCCATATATTGTTCTAGTGGTGATTTGTTCATAATAATCATCTACCTTCTAATATTGTTTTTTATTTTTCCCTATGCAGAGAAAAATATAGATAACAATACATGGATAAAATCTCACTAAGTCAATAACTCTATATAAAAATTGCTCCCTAGCTTTAAAACTAGGGAGCGCAAACTACCATCTGGGGAATGATAAATCTTAGCTATTTATATTTTAAAATGCTGCGGCCTTAAAGCCTTTTCCTTTTACTTCAGCAGTATCCATTATTGATACTACTGCACTTGAATCTATATCTTCAATTAAGTTTTTAGCTTGTTCAATTTCTTTTGGTGTTAAGATACAGTATATAACTTTCTTTTTATCACCAGTATAAGCACCTTCGCCATAAAGATAAGTTACACCTCTGCCTAGCTTATCTAGTATAACCTGTTTTATTTTATCACTATTTTGTGTTACTACTAGCACTACCTTTTCCTTATCAAAGCCTTGAATTATTTTATCTATTACTGCAGTACTCATATACATTGAAATTAAAGTATATATAGCTGTTTCCAAGCTTCCTATAAATACTCCCATAGTTACTATTACTACATTAATCATAAATGCTATTCTTCCTATGGACATACCATACTTTTTCTTAACTACTACCGCTATAATATCTGTTCCTCCTTGTGAGGCTCTATTTTTAAATATGATTCCTGCACCAAGACCTGTTAAGATTCCTCCACATAAAGCTGAAAGTAAGGGATCGGGCATATAATAAAGATTATGAAGATTTCTTGTAAATATTAGGGATAGAGACATTGCTACCATTCCAATAAAGCTGAAAATACCAAATTCCTTATCTATAGCTCTTATTCCTATTAAAAATATGGGTATATTTACAAGAATTACATAATAACCTGAGGGCATTGTAGTTAAATACTGTAAAATTATTGCTATACCAGCTACCCCTCCACTCAAAAATTTATGTGGTATTATAAATATATTAACTCCGATAGAATATATTAAACTGCCGATAACTATCATCGCAACTCTTAATAGATTTTCCTTTTTAATTAACATCTAATGATGCCTCCTTAATAAAAACAATATATTAATCCATTTTATAAACAATTATGTAGTTGTTACTCCTTCTAGCTACTATATAAATTCTATAATATTCCCTTCAAATAGTCAATGGACTCATAATTGGACTAATCCATGTATCCAATCATTTAAAAGTCCATTTGTT
Source organism: Clostridium sp. OS1-26 (assembly GCF_030915445.1). GTDB lineage: Bacteria > Bacillota > Clostridia > Clostridiales > Clostridiaceae > Clostridium_AM. The sequence goes on along the minus strand of NZ_CP133264.1, from coordinate 2,274,717 downwards.
GATATTTATTAATTAAACATATTATCTCTTTAATATATGCCCTATTTCTAATGAATTCTCTACTTCCTTATTATAGAAAATTCATATTTTACAGATAATTTCCACGAATTAACAGTAATCCACAAAAAAATTAAAGCATAGCATATACTTGTACAAGATATACTATGCTTTTATATTTTCTACAGTTAATTATAACTTTTTAATATACTTTTTCATCATATCCTTCAAAAATATATAAAGAGTTGGAATAGCATAGATTAGCTCTCCTGCTCTTTCAATTGACTCTCCCATAGAAGGCATTAACTCTGCAAGCCCTTCTCCAAACATCAAAGCACCTATTAGTATTAAAATTATTGTTAGTGCATTAAATATTAATTCTATGCTAAGTTTTAGAGTTTGCTTGTACACAAGATACATTAAAACAATTGAAATCAAAGCTCCTAATATTATACCAATTGCTATATTTGTAGCTGCTTCATTTATAAAAGGTAAAGTAAAAATAGTTATTTCCAAGCTTTCTCTAAATATTGTCAAAAATGCAAGTGTAAATAAACTTACAGCTGTAATCTTTACATTCACATTATCTTCTTCTTTAGTTGGTATAGCTTTACTTTGCTTTCTTAAAAGAACTATGCTGTATAATATCAAAGCTGCCAAAAATAGCATCATAGCTCCTTGGAATATATGCTGTACTGCTGCATCTATAGACTTAGCTTGATTGAATATAATTACCCCAGTTAATACACTTAAAGCAACTCCACTACCTGAACCAGCATACAAATACTTCTTCAAGTCTTCTCTATTTATCTTAGAAAGATATACTAAGAGCGGAACAATAACCAGCAGCATTTCAAAACTTTCCCTAAAAGCAATAATCATAGTAGTAACCATTTTTTCACCCCCTAGTTTAAAAATTTTTAAATATTCTTTGTTACATAATAAGCAGAAATAGCTAAAATGTTACACAAAAAAGTAAAACCATTGTGCTCTTTATGCTTAGTGTTCTATATCTTTCCTTTTCTGAATATTTAATCAAGTGTTATTTAAATTTTAACTTCCTTATGGTATAATCAACCTTAAAACTTTAAAGTAAAATGACACTAAGTACTTGGGGGGTGAACTTTATGCCTATAAAAATACAAGATAATTTACCGGCAGTTAAGATTTTAAATAACGAAAATATATTTGTAATGACAGAAAATAGAGCTTTTCATCAAGATATAAGGCCTTTGAAGATTGCTATATTGAATCTTATGCCTACTAAAATTACTACAGAAACTCAATTATTAAGACTTCTTGGAAATACTCCATTGCAAGTTGAAGTTGAACTATTAAATCCTAAGACTCATATATCTAAAAATACTTCAGAAGAGCATTTAATGACATTTTATAAAAGCTTTGATGAAGTAAAGGATCAAAAATTTGATGGTTTAATCATTACAGGTGCTCCTGTAGAGCATATGAAGTTTGAAGAAGTAGATTATTGGAATGAGCTTAAAGAAATAATGGAATGGAGCATACATAACGTATATTCAACCTTACACATATGTTGGAGTGCGCAATCTGCTTTATATTATCATTATAATATACCAAAATACGAACTAAATGAAAAAATATTTGGAGTGTTTTCTCATTCAGCTACTAAAAACAATGTAAAATTATTAAGAGGTTTTGATGATGAATTTTTTGTACCTCACTCAAGGCATACAGAGGTAAGAAAAGAGGATATAGAAAAGAATAAAGAACTAACTTTATTAGCTGAATCAGAAGAATCAGGGGTTTACATAATTTCGGCAAAGGGAGGAAGGCAGATCTTTGTCAGCGGACACTCAGAATATGATCCTCTAACTCTAAAATCAGAATATGACCGAGATATAGCAAAAGGCCTTGATATAAAGGTTCCTAAGAATTATTATCCTCAAGATGATCCTACAAAACATCCAGTAGTAAAATGGAGATCCCACGCTAACCTGCTATTCTCAAATTGGCTTAACTATTACGTTTACCAGGAAACTCCGTTTAACTTACACGAAATAGAATAAAAGAGGGTTCAAAACCCTCTTTTTTTAGTCTTCTATTCCTTTTCTTGCTGGGACACCTTGAGTATAGTAGTGCTTAATTTCTTTCATTTCTGTAACTAAATCTGCCTTCTCTATAATTCTCTCATTTGCATATCTTCCTGTGAGAATTACTTCTGTTTTTTCAGCTTTTCTATCTAAAATTTCTATAACTTCGTCTACTGAAAAAAGCTCATAAAACAATGCAATATTTATTTCATCTAAAACTACAACATCATACTCACCAGAAGTTAAAACTTCTTCTGCTTTTTGCAAACCTTTCCTTGCAACTTCTTTATCTGCTTTTGTTGGGTTTCCAAGTATAAATACATCTCTACCAAACTGTTCTAATGTAAAGTTTGGTAAATAATCAGGTGCATTTAATTCGCTATACTTCATTCCCTTAGTAAATTGTCCAAAAAAACCTTTTTCCCTGCGCAAACTGCTCTAAGAGATAACCCTAAAGCACAAGTGGTTTTTCCTTTTCCGTTACCAGTATAAACTTGAATATATCCTTTTTCCATAATAATGCCCTCCTTATTAATAATAGCAAAATTTATATTTCAATAGAATTTAAAGTATTGACTGAATATACTTTACAGTTTGGTACATTTTGAGTAAATTCCTTTGCATAATTGAGTTTTTCTTTATCTTCATATATAATGCCCAACACATTTCCGCTGTGAGCTCCTATTATACCTAAACCATGGGTTTTATCTTTTATATCAATAATTTGCTCTAAAAAATCATAATAAAGTCTTTTTTGATTTCTTATTATACTTTCCGTAGAAACATAGGCCAGCTTTTTTAAGTTTTTTTCTCTTATAGCCTCTTCTAAGACTGGAATTAAATCATCTACATCACTTAAGGTCGGAAGCTTTTTGCTATTAAATTCTACGGTATCTACAATCTTATTTCCTTCAAAGGCTAGTATATTATAAGGGATGTATTCTCCCATCTGTTTTTTATATAAGCCTTTTTTATAATCAAATAAAGTCATCTCTTTAAATATTATGCTGTCTGTTGGCTCTATTTTTATACACTGTTCTATAAGCTCTGTTTCGTTAAACTCTTTATTAAACATTTTGAGCAGACAATAATATACTCCACATAAATCTGCAGTGCTACTAGCAAGTCCTTTTCCATAAGGTATTTTAGAGTTTATTTCTATATCTATAGTATTATAATACTGGCCATAACCCCATAACTCTAAAATATTTTTAAGAAAGTCTGCGGATTTTTTGTTATTATATTTTTTTTGTATATTGTTACACTCAAAAACCTTTACTTTTGTATATATATCTACAGGGCAAGACAATAGAAGATCTTTATCCTTCACTTTTCCTTGTAGTACTTCCCCAAAACTTCCTGGATAACTTATTGTAAACTCCATAAAATCTAACACCCTTTACTCTTTGATAGCTTAAGTTTTTAAGTATCTTAAGCTTATTAAAATAGTACTAATCATATCAGATGACTAATCTTACTTTAGTTTCACTCTATCTAATAAGTAGTTAACCAAATCTTCTGTATCATAAAAGATATTATTATATTTTGTTGTTTGTCTTCCTATAATAAATCCATAAATATTATTATCAACACAAGCTCTAAGCTTTTCTTCAGTACCACCTTGAATACCACTATCTTTAAGAATAATTGCCTGTGCTTTGTATTCCTTAATAAAAGCACAATTTAGTTCATAGCTTACAGGACCCTTCATTGCAATTATATCTCCTGCATCTAAGCCCTTATTAATGCATTCCTGCATAACCTTTGCTGATGGTAAAACTCTATGAATAATTCTATTTTTCAGATTCATAGAAAGGATCTTGTCTAAATTTCTACTTCCTGTGGTATTTAAAATATTTCCTTTAATATTTTTTAGCTTATCATAAAGTTCTTCATAATCTTTTAATTCTATAATTTTCTCTTCTTTTCTAAATTTATCAATACATGAAGGTCTTTCATACCTCAAATATTCTATACCAAGAACTTCGCAAGCCTTCATAGCATTTTTACTAATTTCTAAAGCATAAGGATGAGAAGCATCTACTAATAAATTTACATTTTTCTCCTTAAACAACTTTACTAGCCCTTCTGAATCTAACGGATTAGTATTTAAATATGAATATTTGTAGTCTTTTAAAATTTCACCACCATATTCTGTTGCTGTGGACACTAAAATATCTTCTGTATAATTGTTTAATAAGGAAAGAATTTTTCTTCCCTCTGAAGTTCCAAGAATTAATCCTATCATTTCTTAACCACCAACTTGTTATTCAGCCATTAAAGGATTGCCATCTATACAATCTCTAATATGCTGTACATATATATCTTGGTATGCTTTATTTTCACCTAATCCATGAAGGTATACATGCGGATTTATGTCCTGTTCTTCCAATTGACTTTTCCATGAATCCTCTTCATCTCCAGCCATATCATTAATAGCATGATCTCCTGCAACAAGCATATATGGCATCAAAGTAACTTCTTTAATGTTTTCTTCTTTAAGCTTTGGAATTATGCTTTCTAATGTAGGATATCCCTCAACCGTTGCAACATATATAGTTCCCAATTCAGCATCATTCAACATACATTGCAGTTGTGCATAACATGAATTAGCATGATGTGTAGAACCGTGCCCCATAAGCACTACAGCAGTGTTTTCTCTCATTTCTGGAAACTGAGTTTTTAAAGCATCTATAGCTACCCTATAGTCTTTCTCTCTATACAATATAGGTCTTCCTAAAACTAGCCTATCAAAGGAATCTATATATTTATTGACCTGGCGTACTACCTTATCATACTCGTCCCCAGGCATAATGTGTAGAGGCTGTACATATACCTCTGTAAAACCATCATTTTTCATTTTTTCTAAAGCTTCTTCAACATTATCTATATGAAGATCCATTTCTTCCTTTAGCTTTTTCATAATCATGCCAGAAGTAAATGCTCTTCTTATCTCGTATTCAGGAAAACACTCTTTTATTCTATTTTCTGTAGATTCGATACACGCCTTAAAGGTTTCCATAATACTTGTTCCAAAACTTGCTACCAATATACCTTTTTTGCTTTACTCATCAATTTCACCTCATAATTACTTGAACTTTTTATGTAGTGGTCCTAGGATTCTCTATACGCTATATCCTCTAGGCGTTATGAATTTTCCGTCTTTTATAAAGCTTTTGCTGTTTCCTATTATTACTATTGAAAACATATCTACTTCGCTATCATCAAAAGAATCCATTGTAAATAATGTAGTTTCCTGTCCATCCCTTAATGCATTTTTAACTACTGCCACTGGAGTATTCCCTTGTCTGTACTTTTTTATAATATCCATGCACTCTTGCAAATATAAAGGTCTTCCGTGACTTTTAGGGTTATAAAGAGAAATTATAAAGTCTCCTTCTGCAGCTAATTCCACTCTTTTCTTTATAAGTTCATATGGCGTCATAAGGTCACTTAAACTTATATTGCAATTATCATGCATAAGAGGTGCTCCAACTACTGAAGCTGCCGCTGAAGATGCTGTAACCCCTGGAATAACTTCTACATCTTCATCTTTTCTCATCTCTAAAATAAGTCCAGCCATACCATATATTCCAGCATCTCCAGTGCTTACTATTGATACTATTTTATCCTTAGCTAATTCTAATGCTTGCTTACATCTTTCTACTTCTCCACGCATTCCTGTAGAAACTACAGGCTTATCTTTAACTAAAGGTTTTATAAACTCTATATATTTTGTATATCCTACTATAACATCACTTTCCTCAAGCGCTTTTACTGCTTTTAAGGTCATATGATCAAGTCCTCCAGGACCAATTCCTATAACATAAAGCTTACCCAATATTAACACATCCTTTTCTACATACATTTAGAAAGTATCTAACTCTCCTATACACACAGTCATTCCATTAGCTTTTATTTTTTCTGAAACTAATCTTGCTCCCATTAACTCAACACAGGGTTCACATACTGCGCGTACCCCTATTGTTTTTTCTACAAAATTACTACCTTCATATTTATGTTGAGTCTCTTTTAATTCTTCTATAGAAAATATTTTTACTTTACAGCCTAGATGCTCACTAAGCTTTAGTATAGCTTCTTCATCCTTTTTTATTTCTACAGTTCCAATGAATTTCACTGCTCTTTTATCTATATTCTTTTCCTTTAGCAGTTTTTCAACTGTATCTCTCATTTTTTCAGGCTCAAAATTCTTTCTACAGCCTATACCAAGTACAATATCTTTTCTTATAAGTTTAAGAGCATCAATTCCTTTTACTTTTTCATTAAGCTTGTTATTTTTCTCTATATTATTCAATTCATAAACATCTTCATTTAGATTATGTGTGACATAAACCAATCCCTTTACCCCGTCAAAATTTTCTGTATATCCTTTCGGTAAAGAAATTTTTGATTTTAAATCTATAAATCCTACTTTTTCTTTATTAACAAGTAATGCAGCAATTTGTTTCGCATCTTTTAGGTTATCGATTATTAAATCATTATTTTTAGCGATTATATCTGGAGCTTCAACTCCTAAGTTATCCGTAGCAGTTGTAATAACAGGTATGCTATTTAAGATTTTTGCTACCTGCAAAGTCAATTCATTGGCACCACCTAAGTGCCCACTTAAAAGACTTATCGCAAAGTTGCTGGAACTATCTACAACTACTATAGCTGGATCCTTATCCTTTGATTTTATGTATTCTGCTATTGCTCTTACAGCTATGCCTGTAGAACTTATAAATATTATTGCTTTATATTCTTTCATAAGTTTTTCAGTAATTTCTTTAAGGCTGAAGTTCTTTATTAGTTCTTTAGAATACAGTTCTATATCCAAAGAACTTTTAAGCTTTTCCGCAATAACATCTCCAGATTTCGTAACACTAATTACTGCTATTTTCATCTTTTCCCTTTCTGAACATATGAGTGAAATTTTCATGATATAATAAGCTCTTATCATACTCACAGTTTATGAAATCTCCCACAAGTATTTGAGCAGTTTTAGTTATGTTTTCTTCTTTAACTTTTTCCGCAATGTCATCAAGAGTTCCTATAACATACTTTTCATCTCCCCAAGTTGCTCTTTGTATAACTGCTACAGGAACATTTCTTCCATAACCTTTTCTTAGCTTTTCTACAACCTTATCTATCATACCAACTGATAGGAATAAAGCCATAGAAGCTCCTATGCCTGCTAATCTTTCCAAGTCTTCCTTTTCAGGTACTGGAGTTCTTCCTTCCATTCTTGTAAGTATAATTGTTTGACTTACATTTGGAAGTGTGAATTCTTTTTTAATTGCCGCTGCAGCAGCTGTAAATGAACTTACTCCTGGAACAACCTCATATGGTATGTTAAACTTTTCAAGCTCATCCATTTGCTCTTTTATAGCTCCGTATATAGCTGGGTCTCCTGTATGAAGTCTTACTATTTTTTTATTTTCATTGTGAGATTTTACTATCACATCAATAACCTCTTGTAATGTCATTGACGCTGAATTATGTATCTCTACATTTCCTTTACAATATTCGAAATGTTCTTTGCTTACCAGTGAACCTGCATATATTATTACATCTGCTTCGGATAATATCTTTCTACCTTTAACTGTTATTAAGTCTGGATCTCCTGGCCCTGCTCCTATGAAATATACTATATTCTCCATATAAGTCTCTCCTTTTTATAATTTAAGATGCTTTAATCCCTTTGTGCTAGGATAAGTGACATATAATCTCTATTTTTTAATATCTCTTCTCTATCCCTAATTACCTGCTGACCTTCTCTATATGCTCTTTTTACATATACATATCTAAAACCTTTTTCTTCAAGAGTATTTAATACCTTCTCTTCAAGTTTATATAATTTCATTATAACTACAAACTTTTCATCCTTTATTTCATCAACTTGTGTTGCTGGCATTATTAATACTCTTTCATCACCTATAACGATGTTTTCTCCAGCTAAGCTTGCACTTGCACAAAAGGATGTAATCCCTGGTACTGTCTCTGTGCTATATCCTTGTTCTTTTATGTATTTTAAAAGATATATGTACGTACTGTATACAAATGGATCTCCTATAGTTAAAAAAGCTACATCTTTTCCATCTTTAAGTTTTTCCTCTATAGTTTTAAATGCCTTATATATTTTCTCTTCCTGCTCTGCTCCACCCATTGGAAAGTGCTTTACAATAACTTCTTTATCTTCGCTTATAAAATTTTTAGCTGTCTCTAGAGCTATACTACTTCCACCTTCTTTGGCAGATGGAGCAACTACTACATCGCACTTTTTTATAACATTTACAGCTTTTAAAGTCAGTAGTTCTTCATCTCCTGGACCAACTCCTATACCGTATAAAGTCCCTAATTTAACAGAATTACTATCCAAACATTTCACATCCTTCTACGTACTTTTTATTCTACATCTTTTTTCCAGTTAAAATAAATATACTATTGTTTGCAACCATCATATAGCTTTTGCCTTTGATTTTATTAACTGAAACTTGAACACACTCAATTTCATAATTTAAGTCTTTTAATGTATTCATAGCTTTATGTAAGTTATCTAGAGTAATAAAATTCAGAACCATGTTACACCCATTTTTTAATTTTAAATGGTAACGCATAATTATATCTTCTATATTGCCGCCGCTGCCTCCAATGAATATGGCATCAAACATACCATATATATTTTCTTCAACAGCTAGTGCTTCTCCTCTAACTACTTCTAGATTACCTGCATTAAACTTATTCTTATTTTTTTCTATAATCTCTAATGCTTCTTCATCTTTTTCTATAGCAACTACTTCACCATTTGAACATATATTAGCTATTTGTATACTTACTGAACCGGTTCCTGCTCCAATGTCCAGAACTCTATAATAGTCTTCAAGCTGAAGCTTTGCAGCGCTTAAGACTCTAACTTCCTCCTTAGTCATAGGACAGTTCCCTCTTATAAATTCCTCATCCTTTATATAGTTCATAAACCTATTCTCCTCTATATTTTAAATACAGATATTTAATTTAATTTTTATTCTATATTTAAATTTTCAATAACAGCTACACATAAACCGTCAAATTCCATTTTCTCTATTTCTTCTATGCTTCCAACAATAATTTTCTCATCCTCATAAGAAAGATTTTGCCCTACATGTATGTTTGCTCTAATATTTTTTTCTTTTAGCACGCTACACATATAAGACGGTGAATGCTTGCTGTCAGTTAGCCATATGGAAATTTTATTTTCTTCTACAATTTGATAAAAATTTTGTTCTCTACCGTGAAGGCTTCCTAAAAAACCTCCATGCCAACTCTTCTCTAGCTTAGCCATCATATACTGAAAAGAACTTAGTCCTGGAATTACTTCTATATCTTGCGAATAATTTTTCTTTATATAATCTGTTATTCCATAAAAAAGTGGATCTCCTGAAGCTGCAATACCTATACTTTTGTATTTATCACAATTAATAATGTCAATTACCTCAGCAATCTTACTTACAATAATCTTATTTACATCTATGAACTCTAAGCTTTCAACAGCTCTTTTAAAACCTACAATTAAATCACATTTGCTAAGAGTATCTATTGCCTTAGGCAGTATATACTCTTTACTACCAGGTCCTATTCCAACAACATAAACTTTCCCATTCATATTACCTTATAACCCCTTATTTGTTTATTTATAAAGTTTCTAACCAGAAAGTTAACTTATACAAAGGGATATGTTTACAAAGCTGAAGGTAGATTTAAAAACTTTGTGTCAGTCTTAGTGAAGGGTTTTAAGACAACCTTAGAACCTTAGATAGTGTTTGAGCTAAGCGAGTTTATCTAAGTTCTTAGGTCGTCTAAAACACAAGCTTTAGACTGACTAAAAGTTTTTAACGGACTGAAGCTTGGAAACATAGCCCGGGGTATAAGTTAACTTTCGGCCTTTTACCTCTACACACTACTATAAAGTACTCCTCGTTCCATTGAGTACATAATTACATCTGCCTTTATAGTGTTATATGTAAACTGTTCAATTCTCTGTTTAACCTTAACTCCTATATTTCTGTATAGCTCCTCATACCCATCTCCAAGAAGTTTTACAGCTCCTTCAGTAGTTTCTTCATTGTATACCTTTCGCACAAGTTCCTTATTAGCCCCCATCAAAGCCAACTCTAAAGCTAAAGTTTCCAATCTTACGTCACAAACCCTACTGTGAGTATTGAAACATCCTGAAGCGATTTTACAAAGCTTACCTATATGCCCTACCATCAATATTTTATTAATTTTTTTATCCATGCAGCAATTTAAAGTAAATCCAACATAGTTAGACATTATGACCATTTTACTCTTATCTAGCTCCAGCTTATTTGCCATGTTTTCTCCCATATTACCAAATAAGAGTATGAGATCCTCACATCCTTGAGCTATTTTCTGATTCACCTCAAGCTCTACAGATTTTATTAGTGCCTCTTCAGACATAGGCATTACTATCCCTGTAGTTCCAAGGATAGATATTCCACCTTGTATATTAAGTCTCGGATTAAAGGTCTTCTTAGCTATATCTTCGCCTTTGGGTACAAATATAGTTATTTCAATACCCATTTCCTTTGGCAGAACTTCTTTTACTTCCTTCTCAATCATAGACCTTGGCACTGGATTTATAGCAGGTTCTCCTTTTTTTACATAAAGACCCTCACTACAAACTACTCCTACTCCTTTACCACCTTTTAGGCTATAACCAGAATCTTTTTTTTCCGCTCTTGCCCATATCTCTAACCCATGAGTAGCATCTGGATCATCTCCACCATCTTTTATGACACAACATTCCACATAGTTCTGTCCCTTTTCAATCTTCTCTATTGGAAGTGTAAGTTTTATTCCTTTTGGAGTATCTATATTTATTTCCTTTAAGTTTTCACCAAAATATAGCATAGAAGTAGCCGCCTTAGCTGCTCCTGCTGCACAAGAGCCTGTCGTATATCCGCATCTTAATCTTTTTCCATCACAATTTACATACATATCTAGCATATTTTCACCTTCTATCTCCAAGAGATTTTTTTCCTATGTATCTAAAATATTAAGTAAATATACTAGATATAAGGAAACTAACTAGAAAGGTAACTTATGCGAAGGGATATGTTTCCAAAGCTGAAGGTAGATTTAAAAACTTTGCGTCAGTCTTAGCGGAGAATTTTAAGAAAATCTTAGAACCTTAGATGTGTTTGAGCATAGCGAGTTTATCGAAGGTTCTTAGGTTTTCTAAAATTCGAGCATTAGACTGACTAAAAGTTTTTAACGTACTGAAGCTTGGAAACATAGACCGAAGCGTAAGTTACCTTTCGGTCTTGCTCCCTATACTATCTAGTGATCATATACATAAGAGCATTTACAATTGCGGCAGCTATATTGCTTCCACCTTTTCTTCCTCTTACAGTAATCATAGGAATTTCTAACTTCTCTATTTCCTCTTTTGACTCAGCTGCTCCTACAAATCCAACTGGCGCACCAATTATAAACTTAGGATTAGCTTTCCCTTCTAAGGTTAACTCTTTAAGCTTAAATAATGCTGTAGGTGCATTTCCAAATACAAAGAATTCTACACCTTCCTCTACAGCTTTTTCTACAGCTGCCATAGAGCGAGTTATTCCTTTTTCTTTAGCTATTTGTGCTATGTCTTCTCTAGATACAAAGCACTCTACTTTACAATTTAATTTGTTTAATGCCCCTTTGTTTATTCCTGATGCAGCCATATTAGTATCTGTGTATATAGTTACTCCTTTTCTTAGAAGCTCCAAGGCATTAGCTATAGCTCCATCTCTGATATATGTTAAATTCTTTAATTCAAAATCTGCAGTAGTATGTATAACTCTTTTAATTATAAGAAGCTCTTCCTCAGAGAAATTATGCTCACCCATTTCTTCTCCAATTATCTCAAAGCTCTTTTTTTCTATATCCATAGGAACCTTTATGTAATCCATCATATCTTTCTCCCTTTTATCACTACTTCTTTTCCCTAATATCTACATAACATTCTTTGTTTAAAGCCGCCTCTTCAAAAGTTGCCATGTTGTCCATAGCACATAATGCAGCTTCAATAATATTAAATGCTAGAGGACATCCACTTCCCTCTCCAAGTCTCATTCGTAAATTAAGCATTGGATTTAATTCAAGTTCCTGCATCATATATGCAGCTCCCGGTTCTGCTGAAAGATGGGAAGGGAATATAAAATCTCTGACATTATTATTTAATTTATGTGCACATAGCGCTGCAGCTGAAGATATAAATCCATCAATTACAATTGGGATCCTATTTTTAGCTGCTCCTAAAAAACATCCACAAAGGCCGGCAATATCTAACCCTCCAACCTTCGATAAAATATCTATAATATCATCTCTATCAGGACTGTTTGTTTCTATTGCTCTTTGAACTACACTTTTTTTTCTTATTAATTGTTCTTCTGTAAGTCCCGAACCTTTTCCTACTACAACCTCTGGGGAAATTCCTGATAACACACTAAAAACTGCTGCACTGGTAGTAGTGTTACCAACTCCCATTTCACCTGTACCTAAAAGATTGTAACCATCCTTTACTAAGTTATCTACAATTTCTATTCCGACCTCTATTGCTTGAATTGCTTGTTCTCTTGTCATTGCAGGCTCTTTAGCGATATTGTTAGTACCATACATTACTTTTTTATTTATTATTTTAGGATGATTAAAGTCTTCCTTTACCCCAATATCTACAACAGTAATATCCGCATTTACATGTTTAGCTAAAACACATACACCAGTTATACCTTTAGTAAAGTTATTAGTAACTGTTACTGTTGTATCTTGTGTATTGTTGCTCACTCCTTCTTCATAAACACCATTATCGGCACACATTATTACTACAGTTTTCTTATTTATTTTATTATGAATTTTTCCTGTAATACCAGCCATTTTTGCAGCTATTTCTTCTAATTCACCTAAGCTTCCTATAGGCTTAGTAAGGTTGTCCAATCTATTCCATGCTTTTTCAATAGCCTCTTTATCTGCTGATTCTATATGTTTCAAGGTTTCTTCAAGTAGCATTCCCATGCTTCTCCCCCTTTGCTTATCCTAACACAACAATAAGTGCCAATTCTAAAATCTATCTAATAAACTTTTAATCATTTTCATATTTCCAAAGAAATGAACATGTCCATAGGCCCCTAATGTGTTATTTTTTATATATCCACAATTCCATGTTTTTAGGGAGCCATCATAAGCCTCTTTTATTAAACCGTAAATTTTTTCTTCTTCTAAACTTACATAGGACTTATGAAACTCGTGACAGTTTATTTCTAACCCAGTAGGCAAAACACCATTTTCTTTTTCAACCTTCAGCTTTGCATATCCAAAGTTCTGAAGTTTTTTAGTCATATAAGCATGTCCTGTTAAAAAACCTACTGCTTCAAATACATTTTTACTATCTGTGTCTTCTATGCCACTGGTAAGATACATTAATCCACCACATTCAGCATAACAACCTAGTCCATTTTCCAATCTTTCTCTTATGCTTCTAAGCATAGATTTATTGTTGCTTAATTCTTTTATAAATACTTCAGGATAGCCTCCACCTATGTACAAAAAGTCTATATTTTCCGGTAATTCTCTATCCTTTAGTGGACTAAAATAGATAACTTCTCCTGCTTCTTCTAAAAGCTCAATATTTTCCCTATAATAAAAGCTAAATGCTTTGTCATAAGGTACCGCTATTCGTATACTTTTATTTTCAATATGAAAGTTATCCCTGTACTTTTCTGTTTCCTTAAAATATTTTAATAATTCTTCTACATTAACATGTTTTAATATTAATTCACTGCATAACTCTATTTTCTCATTTAAATCCTCTATTTCGCTGCTTTGAACAAGGCCTAAATGTCTGCTCTTTAATGCAAGCTTTTCATCTTTAGGCACATACCCAAAAACCTTAGTGTTGCAATTTTTTTCAACTGCAGCCTTTAATAACTTGTAGTAGCTTTCACTAATACTATTAAATACAACTCCAACAATATTATTTTTTTCAAAACTTAATATTCCATTAATTTCAGCACACAGTGTAGTACTCTGTGCTTTTGGTGTTATGATAAGCAGTACTGGAAGGTTTAAAACCTTGGATACATGTGCAGTAGAATACATCGAGTCTATTCCCTTGCCATCATAAAAACCCATAACTCCTTCTACTACTCCAATGTCTCCTGTACCTCTAGAAAAGGAGGCCTTTACCCCCTCTTCTCCCATAAGGTACAAGTCTAAGTTTCTTGAAGGTTTTCCTGTTATATAACTGTGGAAAGCTGGATCAATATAATCTGGTCCTACTTTGTATCCTTGAACATCAAAGCCTTTCTTCATCAAAGCTTTCATAAGTCCTAGTGTTATTGTAGTTTTTCCTCCACCACTGCTATTCGAGGATATGACTAAGCTTTTCAAACCAAATCGCCTCTTTCCGCAGTATTTTTCTGTGGCATCTTTAAGAAAATAACTAGTCAGTATACTAGTCTATTTTCTTTCAGATGCCTAAACTAAAATTTTCTCATTAGGTCTACAAATTTCTCTATGTCTTCTTCAGTGTGTTTTACACCTATGAACATAGCTTCAAACTGTGCTGGTGACATAAACATTCCACCTTTTAGCATGTGTTCGAAGAATCTTCCGTATAATTTAGTATCACTAGCTTTTGCTTGTTTGAAGTTAGCAACCTCTCCGCCTTCGTTAATAAACATTGTCATCATGTTTACACGTCTGTTTATAATTAATGGAAGGCCTTTTTCCTTAGCTACTTCTTCTGCTCCTTTTGAAGTTTTTCAGCTATTTTATCCATGTACTCATAGTAGTGTGGATTGCTGTGAAGCTTTGTAAGTGTTGCATATCCAGCTGCCATAACTAGTGGGTTTCCAGACATAGTTCCTGCCTGATAAACCGGTCCCATAGGTGCTAGCTGTTCCATTAAGTCTCTTCTTCCACCGTAAGCACCTGATGGAAGTCCGCCGCCCATAATCTTAGCGAAAGTTGATAAATCAGGCTTTACTCCATATAAGCTTTGTGCTCCTTTGTAAGCAACTCTAAATCCAGTCATAACCTCATCGAATATTAAGATAGTTCCATATTTTGTACAGATTTCTCTTAAATCTTCTAGGAATTTCTTATGAGCTGGCACAACACCCATGTTCCCTGCTATTGGCTCAATAATAACTGCTGCTATATCGTCACCGTATTTTTCAAAAAGCTCTTTTACGCTTTCAATGTCATTGTATTGAGCTATTAGTGTATTTGCTATACTTCCCTTTGGTACTCCTGGTGAACCTGGTATGTTTGCTGTAAGCACTCCTGAACCAGCTTCTACTAAGAATCCATCAAAGTGTCCATGGTAACAACCTGCGAATTTTATGATTTTATCTCTCTTAGTACATCCTCTTGCAAGCTTTATAGCACTCATAGTAGCTTCTGTACCTGAGTTTACCATTCTTATCATGTCTACATTGTCTATTGTAGTACAGATATGTTTAGCTAATTTTAATTCAAGCTCTGTAGGTGCTCCAAAAGCTATAGCATTTTCTGCTGTGTCTTTTATTGCTTTTACTACATCTTCATCACAGTGTCCAAGTATCATAGGACCCCATGCACCAATGAAATCTACATATTCTTTTCCATCTTCATCGAATATGTGAGCTCCTACTCCTTTTTTAATTACAGGTGGTTTTGTCTCTAATCCTACGTATGCTCTAACTGGACTGTTAACTCCACCTGGCATATATATATTGGACTCATTAAATATATCTAAACTTGACATTATTTTCGCCTCCGTAAATTACATTTGCTCTCTAATCCATCTAGCTGCTTCTATAGCATAATAAGTTATAATCATTTTTGCTCCTGCTCTCTTTATTGATGTTAACATCTCTAAAGCAACTCTCTTTTCATCTATAAGGCCTGCTTTAGCTGCAGCTTTAACCATAGCATATTCACCACTTACATTATAAGCAGCTATTGGTACATCAAATCTATCTCTAGCCATTCTTATTACATCTAAATAAGGCATTGCTGGCTTAACCATTATAATATCTGCTCCCTCATCTATGTCATCCTCAATCTCAAGCATAGCCTCTCTTGAATTAGCTGGGTCCATTTGATAAGTTTTTCTGTCTCCAAATTGAGGAGCTGAATCTGCTGCTTCTCTAAAAGGACCATAGAAAGCTGAACAATACTTAGCACTATAAGCCATAATAGGAATGTTCTTATATCCATTCTCATCTAAAATTGTTCTTATAGCATCTATTCTTCCATCCATCATATCAGAAGGTGCTATCATATCTGCTCCTGCCTTAGCATGAGATAATGATATTTTAGCTATGTATTCTAAAGTTTCATCATTATCTACATCTTCACCATGAATTATTCCACAATGTCCGTGACTTGTGTATTCACACATGCAAACATCTGTAATAATATAGATATTCTTATCAATTTCTTTTATTTTTCTTATAGCCTTTTGTATTATTCCATTCTCATCATAAGCTCCGCTTCCACATTCATCTTTATGCTCAGGAATTCCAAATAATATTACACTTTTAACTCCTACTTCTTTCATTTCTTCTACTACTTCTTGTAATCTGTCTACAGAGAGATGATAGTTTCCTGGTAGAGATGAAATTTCTCTTTTAATATTTGTTCCTTCTACTGCAAATAAAGGATATATAAAATCTGATGGATCAACTATAGTTTCTCTCACCATAGATCTTACAACTTCGTTTTGTCTAAGTCTTCTGTGTCTTCTAAACATAATAAATTACCTCTTTTCTATTTTTTTAATCATTTAAATTTTATTTTTTGATTAGCTCATTAATAACTCCATCAGTTGTATACTCACTACAAACTGAATAACTTATTCCATGTTTCTCTAACTCATTACCTGTTATAGGCCCTATAGAAATAACATTTCTTTCTTTTATAGAGTCTAATCCTACAAGTTCAATCATATTTCTTACTGTAGTAGGACTAGTAAATACCACTGTGTCTACATCTTCAAAACAGCTTTTATCAATCAAATCACCTATTACCGTTTCATATGTGTAGCATTCATCTACTATACATCCAGCTTCTTTTAATACATCTGCTAGATAAGGTCTTGCTTGTTTTGATCTTGGTAGAAATACCTTGTCACCTGGCTTTACAAAATTTTTCATTTTATCAAATAAGCTTTCAGCTACAAACTTTTCTGCTACAATTTTAGGAATGATTCCTCTTGCCTTAATAGCCTTTTCTGTAGCAGGACCTATAGCCGCAAAAGTTACATTTATTCTTCTTATATCGTAGTCTTTGTCAACTAACTGATCAAAGAAGCTGTTTACTCCATTAACACTTGTAAAAACTATGTAATCATAATTTGGAAGTTTATCTAAATACTCATTCATATTTTCTGAAGTAAACTTTATTTTTATTGAATTTATTTCTGTAACCTGTGCACCTAAATCTATTAATCTTTCTCTTATCTCGCCAGATTGCTCCTTTGAGCGTGTGATGCATATATTTCTTCCAAATAGAGGTTTTTTCTCATACCAATTTAATTCATTATTAAACTTAACCACTTCACCTACAACTATGATACATGGTGAATATAATCCTGCTTCTACAGCTCTTTCCTGTATGTCCTTTAAAGTACTAACTACTTTTCTCTGTCTAGCAGTAGTTCCTCTCATTACTACTGCACATGGTGTATTTTCATTCATTCCACATTTTATTAGATTTTCAGAAATTACTCCTAGACTTTCAAAGCCCATTAAAAATATAAGAGTTCCCCCTATATGTGCCGCTGCATCCCAATTTATATTTAATTTTGCAGCGCTCTTTCCTGTGAATACATGAAAACTTTGCGCTATTTTTCTATGAGTTACAGGTATTCCTCCATAGTTTAGTACGGATATTGGAGAAGTAATTCCAGGTACAACTTCAAACTCTATGTTTTCTTCTATAAGTCTTAAGGCTTCTTCTCCGCCTCTGCCAAATATGTACGGGTCCCCACCCTTAATTCTTCCAACAATATGGCCTTCTATAGCCAATTGAACTAACATTTCATTTATTTCATCTTGAGTTTTATAATGACATCCTGGTTCTTTTCCACAATAATATATCTTACACTTTTCATTTAAATATTTTAAAACACCTGTACCTGACAATCTATCATACATTACTGCAGTACATTCTTCCAATTTTCTAATTGCTTTTAAGGTTATAAGCTCTTCGTCCCCAGGTCCAGCTCCAATAAGATAAACCTTTCCCATTTTTAGTTCCTCCTATGCATTCAATATTTTTTCGGCCAATTGTTTACCTAGATCTATATAATTTTCTTTGTTTCCGCTTATATCTTTCTTAATCAGTTTCTGTCCCACTTGAAATATACCTATTATATTCATTATATTTCCTTCTAATTCTGCATAGGCCCCTATAGTCGCATGGCAATCTCCACCTAAGGTTCTCATAAAACTTCTTTCTGCCTCTACACATATTCTAGCTTCTTTACATTCGAGCTTTTTAAACACTTCTCCATTTATGCTATTTTTCTTAACTTCAATTCCTAGAGCTCCCTGACCTACTGCTGGAATTATCCCATCTACTGCAAAATAATCAGTAATTATATTTTCCATATTCAACCTCTTAAGACCTGCAGCTGCTAGTATTATTCCATCAAGATTTTCTCTTTCTATCTTATCTATTCTAGTTTGAACATTTCCTCTTATAGGCACTATCTCCAAGTCTGGTCTTAAAAGCTTAAGTTGAGCAGCTCTCCTATTACTACTTGTACCTACTCTTGCTCCTTTTCGTAATTCTGTAAAATATACTCCATTCATAGAAACAAATACATCTCTTACATCTTCTCTTACAGGTATCGCAGCTATTTCAAACATCTCAGGCACTTCAAATGGTACATCTTTCATACTGTGAACTGCTGCGTCCGCTTCTTCTTCAAAAAGAGCCATTTCAATTTCTTTAACAAAAAGGCCTTTTCCACCTATCTTGTTCAATGCTACATCAAGTCTTTTATCCCCAATAGTCTCTATAAGAAGTTTTTCACTATCTATATTATAGTTTTCTTTTAAAAGCTTCATTATGCTTTCTGTTTGAACCTGGGCCAACCTACTTCTACGGGTTGCAATTCTTAGCTTCAAAATTAATCCCACCTTTTTATTTGTTAGTCCTTAAACAATTGAGTATTTGGGTAAAACATTTGAAATACACTCTTTGCCATCCCCTTGTTGTAAAAGAATAGGAAATCCTCAGAGCATATAAAATTCATTATTTCATTCTTATTTTCAAAATCCTTTATACTGTTTCTTATAAAAGCTGTAAATGTCACAAAATCATCATATTTTTCTAATTGATTTTTTATCTTATCAGCTAAAAAAACTGAAGTTTTAGGACTGAAGTCATTTATATTAATTCCAAAGGTAATATTTTTAGTACTTCTTTGACAAGTTGTGATACATAGCCCCTTTTGGGCATGCTGCAATCTATATATATTTTATAAAATTCTTCACAGTGATTTCTTATATTTTGGTTTGTCTCTTCGCAGTTAGTAGCAATTATTACTATATGCTTATCGCTTATGTATTGCTTACTATATTCGCCCTTAATACATTTTAAATTTGGGTAACAGCTTAGTTCATTAAATTCCTGAGTAAACTCTTTTGAAATTACCCATACTCTGCAGCCTTTTTTAACAAAAGTTCTAGCCTTAGTTAACGCTGCTCTTCCGCCTCCTATGATAAGCACGTTTATTTTTGGGGATATTAATGATACCATTGTATAGTCTATTCTACCACGTAAAATATCTTCTTTATTATTCTCATACAATCGTCTACACGCCCCTTTAACTGCTCTTCTTTCAATACATCTATTGCCCTGTTAATAAAAGCATCTGACGTACTTTTCAGAAGTATTTCTGCAAGCTTATCAGCATCTTTTGTATTTCTTTTGTTTTTAAAAGTTTTAAATCTTTCTTTGTAAACTCTTTCTCCGCACTTTTTAAGCTTAACTATTTCCGGAGAAATATCCTGTATTTTTTGCCATTGGATAAACTCATTAATGTATTTATCTAAAATAGACCTATTATTCTCCATTATTTCTTTTCTTTTTCTTCTGTTCTCATCATCAATAGAGCTAACCTTATCAATATCATATAATATTATATTATCTAAACACTGAACCTCTATCTCTACATCTCTTGGAACGGCTAAATCGAAGATAAGTAACGGTTTTTGTGGTAAGTTATCTTTCTTTATTACACAGTGAGGCGCTGAAGTACAGGATATTATTGAATCAACCTCTTCGTAATACTTTATTCTATCTTCAAAAGAAATAACTTTTACTCTTTTATCTTCTATGTTAACAACATTAGGATTTCTAACAGCTATATAAAGCACTTCAAAAGAACCAGATAAAATATATTTAGCTGTTAGTTGACCAACTTCACCAAAACCTAATATCATAAATTTTTTTGCACCATGTTTTCGACTTTCAGCCACCGCTATTGATGAAGAGGAAACAGGTATTTTATAAAGACTTGATTCAGTTCTGAATTCTTTTCCACAGGTTACAGCAGATTGAAAAAGTCTCTGTAATTCCTTATTGATAGACTTAGCCTGCAAAGCTGTTTCATAAGCATCTTTGACCTGGCCTAAAATTTGATCTTCACCTAAAATTAGAGATTGAAATCCACATACCACATCCATGATATGCCTTACAACTTCTTTTCCCTTGTAATGAAAAGTGTAGCTAACTAAATCTTTATTCCAATTCAATACTTCAAAAATATCATTTACTATACTCTCATCGTCTCTATCAGAATTAAAATATATCTCTGTTCTATTGCAGGTGCTTATTATTACAACCTCATTACAAACCTCATTTAATCTTCTTACATAATCTTCACAACGTTTTTGTATTATTGAAAATTTCTCTCTCACTTCCAATTTAACATCACTTTTCAAGCCTATAAGTTGTATCATTTCACCATCTCCATTAAATCTACTATAATTAAAAGCTCTTATAAGGCATCTGAAATAAAATAACAAGTCAAATATACTAGTATACCGACTAGTTATTTTTTGAAGATGCCTAACCTAGTTAAACTTGTAATATATCTACTTAAACAATATAAGACTATTATTAAATGTATAAATCGCTAGTGTCAGTGCTACAGTATATAAACATACAGCTCCTAATCTAAAAAATGAAAAATTAAATTCCTTTGCTAAGTATGGAGTATATCCTCTATATCCTCTACTATCGATTCCATCTTTTATACTTTTCCATCTATTCATTGTATTTATAAATAACAAACCTGCCATTTTTCCTGTATTTCTAATCCTTAATTTAAATCCATCAAATCCACCTCTAGATTTTATTGAATTATAAAGTATATAGTATTCTTCATCTATTACTACTAAAAATCTTTCCATACTCTTCGTTATATCACATAAATCTTTTAGCCAATTATGCTTAGATAATATTAATAAAACATCATCTATTGGGGTGGTTAAAGAAAAAAAGGATAAACACAAGCCTGCTGATAAGCTTTTAAGCAAAATAATACCACAATAGCTTAATCCATAATCAAATATAAAAGTTATAGAAGAAAAAGCAGCAAAAGCCCCTATTTCCAGCGTAAACTTTGTTACTATCTTTCTATTATTTTTACTATATGCATGTAATATTATGAAAACTATTATGTTTAATATTATCGGAGCAGCGCTGTGTGAAAAACCTATTGCTACAATAGGAAATATACTGAGCAATACTTTTTCAGCAGGATGTATATCTGAAAGCCTATTGATTTTTGACAGTGCCATTATCAGCTTTAGCATTTTTCTTCCTTCCTATGTAATATCCTATAAAACCTGCACCTATAGCAGCTTGAAGTGCAAAAAGAAAACTTTCTATTTCACCTGACGGCGGCTGCCACACGCTGCTAGCCCAAGGTTTATAATCTTTGTTTACCTCATTTATAGTAGTTTCTATTTTTTCATCTGCTCCTCCAAAGCTTCCGCCTCTCATGCTTCCAATAAGAAATGATAAACTCATTAAAACTATACATAAAAGGATTAGTAAAATATTTTTTTTCTTCAATACACTACACCTCACTTAGATCCTTTAATTCTTTAGATGAGTAATTTTCTATGAATTCGAATATTACTACTGTTAAAATACCTTCAATTATAGCAAGTGGTATTTGAGTTATTGCAAATATAGAGAAAAACTTTACAAAGGATATTAAAATTCCTCCAGTCTTAGCAGGAAAAGCTAAGCCTAATTGTATAGATGTAGTTAGATAAGTTGCTAAATCTCCAAACATTGCTGCTAAAAATACAGCTATTTTTTTATTTTTTCCTTTAACAGCCTTAAAAATTAAATAAGATACTATTGGTCCTATAATTCCCATTGAGAATACATTGGATCCTAACGTAGTTATTCCTCCATGTGCTAAGAGCAGAGCCTGAAATATAAGAACCAAAAGCCCTATAACTGACATTACAAAAGGTCCGAACAATATTGCTCCAAGACCTGTTCCTGTAGGATGTGAACAACTTCCTGTAACAGATGGTATCTTCATGGCTGATAGTATAAAAGCGTAAGCAGCTACAAGTCCTAGAAGCATCTTTATATCCTTGTTTTTGGCAGTTTTCTTTTTTATGTGCTTTAATCCCACAATAATAAAAGGTATAGATAAAACAAAATATACACCACACCATAACGGTGGTAAAAATCCTTCTGATATATGCATTGCATATACGCTAGTCGTTAAGCTTATAATTAATGCTAGGGTCATAAGTATCGTATATTTTTTCTTCATTTATATTCCCCCATATTTTTGATAATTAATTTAAATTTTTAATGATCTTAAGGTTTTTATAAGCAGTTCATTACATGCTCTATCTTTTATAGCAAACCTTACATAATCTTTGTCCAATCCCATGAAGTTATCACATTTTCTTATAACGACTCCTTTGTTTAAGCATAGATTATATAAACTATTACAATCTAATTCTTGAAGCTTACACAAAATAAAATTACTATATGTATTGTATACCCTTTCAATAAAATCCATACTTTTCAGCTCTTCAGTGATGAATTCTCTTTCTACTTCAACCCACTCCAATGACTTTTCTATATATTCCTTGTCACTCAAAGAATATTTTGCTGCAATTTCAGCAAAGCAATTTACATTCCATGGGTTTTGTTTACTTTCTATTTTTTTTATCATTTCCTTATCTGCTGATATTCCATAACCTAGCCTTATTCCAGGCATAGCATAAAATTTTGTTAAAGCCTTTATTATAAATATACAACTATAACTTTCCGCTTCTTTTAAAAAACTAAATCCTCTTTTTCCTGTGAATTCAATAAAAGCCTCATCAATAATAATTTTTTTATTATTCTTCTCACAATAATCCATAATTTCTTTAAATTTATTCCTGTCTATTACTGAACCATTGGGATTATTAGGATTTCCTATAACTAAAGCCTCTGTTTCCTTAAGCTTTAAATATATATCATCATAATCATACTCTAAATCCTTTGTTAAAAAGGAGTACTTTATATCACATCCCCATTTTAGAGCGCTTTTTTCATACTCTACAAAGGATGGCACCGTCAAACATACACTTTTGAAGCAGCTTATTGACAAATCTATAATCTCTGCTGCTCCGTTTCCTAGTACTATACTATCTTCATATAATTTTGAGTCTACCGTTCCTATATGAGTTAACTCATTTCCAAAATAATCTTTGCTAAATTTTATATAATCTACAATATAACCTTTCAGCTTCCTATACTGTATGTCCGGATATCTCTCCACAGAGGCCAAAGCTTCTTCAATGTGATTTTTAAAGCTTTTTGGCACCCCAAGAGGATTTATATTCGAACTAAAATCAATTAGTTTTTTTCCTTTAAGCAGACCTTCTGTATAAACATCTCCTCCATGTTCCAATGTAATCACTTCCTGTATGTTTATTTTAGTATTATACGTTTTACTATAATTAACAGATATTTATTTATTGATAACTAAACTTTAATCATTAGCATTCCTAGTATATACATTGCAGCCATAAGTGCTTCTGCACCATACATAAGTTTTATACAGTCATTTATATGCTCAAAACTTAGGTCGAGCTTCTTGTCTCCAATAGTTGGTTTGTATACAACTTCTCCAAAATAAATATTTGTACCTCCAAGTTGTACTCTCATGGCTCCTGCAGCAGCTCCTTCTGGATAAGCACAATTAGGACTTTTATGATTTTTTCTATCTCTCATCATTATTTTAAAACTTTCAATTGGATTTCCCTTTACAATAAAAGCAACTATACAGATAAGTATCCCTGTAAGCCTAGCAGGTATAAAGTTAAATACATCATCTATCTTTGCTGGAAAGAATCCAATGTGTTTATACTTTTCATTCATATATCCAAGCATTGAGTCCATTGTATTAATTCCTTTATACATCATTGCTAAAGGAGCTCCGCCAATTATGGCATAGAATAACGGAGCAATTACTCCATCTGCTGCATTTTCTGCTACCGTCTCTACATCTGCTCTTATTATTTCTTTATCACCAAGACTTTTAGTATCTCTTCCAACTATATATGAAAGTTTGATTCTGGCATCTTCTAAGTCATTGTTCCTTAATGCATAATATACTTTTTTAGCTTCACTGCTCAAGCACTTAGCCGCAAGGGTAGTCCATATTATCATTATATTTAAAACATGATATAACCATAAAATATGTTTTGTTATAGTAAGTATAAAAAATGGAATGATAAAACTTACGAGTGCTACTACTACTACAATAAGGCCTCCAAAAGCTTTAATACCAGCGTCAGTTTTGCACAGCTTTCTTCCCTTTTTTTCTAAATAAGCTATGAGTTTGCCTATGTAAATAACTGGATGTGGAAACCAATGAGGGTCCCCAATTACCCAATCTATTAGTATGGCTAACAATATGTCTAAAACATTTGTCATAAGGAAAGATGTAATCAAAATTTCTCACCTCAAAAATTTATTTATTCAGGCATCTGAGAGAAAATAGACTAGAATACTGACTAGTTATTTTCTTTTAGATGCCTCACTCCCATTACTTCGTAAATTTTATTAATATTCAAGCTTTTTCTAACAATGTCAGCAAGCTTATCTAACTCTTTTTCCCTAAGGCTTTCATAGGTACTTGACTTTTTAACCTCTAAGCCCTTTGATACCCTTATCTTATTTAGAATATATTCTCTAAAATCTATTCCATCAAAGATTCCATGTATATAAGTTCCCATAATATTTCCTTCTTCATTTATAGCTCCATCATTAAACTCAACCTTCTCACCATTTTTATCCATAATCTTAAATAAAGGTTTTGCATCTTTACCGTAATTGCATATTCCCATATGAATTTCATAGCCATAAATATTTAGTTTTCTATTTTCTTTTGACTCATTATTCTTATACACACTAAACTTTTCTATACTTTCAGCATTTACTCTTGTAGTTACTTTTTCTTCTTCAAATACAGTTTCTACATCTAATACTCCCATACCTTCTGTTTCTTTTACATCTGTTTCTACACCATAAGGATCCTTTAGAACTTTTCCAAGTATTTGATAGCCACCACATATGCCAATAAGCAATCCAGTTTTACTATAATCTTTTATAGCTTTTTCCAATCCACATTCTCTCAATTTAAGTAAATCTTCAATAGTATTCTTGCTTCCTGGAATAATAATAAGATCAGGATGTCCTAGTTCTTCTACAGAAGTTACAAATCTTACCGAAACATCTTCCTCACTTTTTAAAGAATCTAAGTCAGTAAAATTAGAAATGTGAGGTAACTTAATTACGGCAATATCAATAGCTCCTGTAATTTTAGTATTAAATTCTATTGCTCCATCTTCATCTTCTAGTGCCAGAGTAAAATGTGGAACTACCCCTATGCATGGAACTTTTATAATATCTTCTAGCATAGTAAGGCCTGGTTTTAATATTTCCACATCTCCTCTAAATTTATTAATTATAGTTCCCTTAACTCTAGCTCTTTCCTCTTCAGTAAATAGAAGCATTGTACCAGCAAGTGATGCAAAAACCCCTCCCTTATCTATGTCACCAGCTATAATTACAGGTGCATCAACTATTTCTGCCATACCCATATTTACTATATCTCTGTCTCTTAAGTTTATTTCCGCAGGACTTCCTGCACCTTCCATTACTATTATATCGAATTTTTGTTCCATACTGTCAAATTGGTCTTTTAACATATCTCTAAATTCTAGTTTCATATTATGATATTCCATAGCTGTGCTGTTTCCGTAAACTTTACCGTTAACTATAATTTGACACTTTTTGTCTGATGTAGGCTTCAAAAGTATAGGATTCATATATGCTTCTGGTTGAAGACCTGCAGCATATGCTTGAAGTACTTGAGCACGTCCCATTTCTTTACCATCTAAAGTTATGTATGAATTTAACGACATATTTTGAGATTTAAACGGGCAAACAGAATATCCGTCCTGTTTAAAAATTCTGCATAACGCCGTCACTAGTATACTTTTCCCTACAGAAGATCCAGTTCCTTGAATCATTATTTTTGCCATAAATATATATCCCCCTCTTATATATGTAAACTCCGCTTTACTAATTATACGTTACTTCTTATTTTCTACATTTAATTACATATAAGCATTTTTTAAAAAATTTAAGCAGCAAACTTCCAAAGTTTGCTGCTTTTAACATAAAAAAACCGGCTTAAGCCGGAAGTGATCATATTAAAAGTACTTTCCCTCCGAAAGCTTGTACTACTCACATCTAGGCAGGTCTCCTGGCTCATGAATCATTCTCGCCTTCACCTTCCTCTTATGAAGAGTGGCATGCTGAAGGTTCGTCATCAATTACAGTAGCGGGGGCTGCTGCGGACTTCAACCGCATTCCCTTTTCACCTTTTAAAAGGCACCTAAACTCGTAATATTTATTTTTCAATTTTAGTTTATTATAGCCTAACACATATGTCAATAATATCTGCTTATAATATGTAGCCATAATAACTTATAAAAATAACCTCAGCAATCTCTAATGCCTTTTTTCTCACTTTATGTTATTTTCTATTAAAAAGCTATTATCATTAATTACAATATTATAATCGTCATCTCTTATAATACTATGATCCTCTGCAAATACTAATACTCTCTTAAAAATACCTTGTACATATTCAAAATCATGAGTGGAACAAATTATCGTTTTTCCACTATTATTTAGTTTAATCATAAGTTCTCTTAGAAATTTTTTCCCCTTTGGATCAATCGCATTCATAGGTTCATCTAAAATTAAGACTTCTGGATTTAAAGCAAGCACAGCAGCTATCGCAACTCTCTTTTTCTCGCCGCCGCTTAAGTTATATGGTTCTCTATCTTTTAGATCTTCAATATCAAGAAGCCTCATGCAATCACAAACTCTTCTGTCTACTTCCTTATCATCCATTCCCATTTGTCTTGGTCCAAAGGCTATTTCATCGTAAACATTTGAACAAAAAAGTTGCGCATCAGAATTTTGAAATACAAATCCAACTTTTTTATGAAAAAGCTTACTAAAATTACTATTCTCCATTTTCTTCTTATCTATTTCTTCACTATTAAAATAATACTTTCCTTTTGTCGCAAATATTATTCCATTTAATAACTTTAGAAAAGTTGATTTTCCACTTCCATTTGGACCTATTAAAGCGATTGACTCTCCTTCTTTAATATCCAAATTTATATTTTTTAACACTTCTGCATCTTTGTACTTAAAAACAATATCTTTAATTTGAATCATAATATCACATCCTAGCAAAATAAAAATACAACAATATAACAAGCATATTGATAGAACTATATATCAATTCTTTGACACCAATTTTTGAATTTGTATAAGATGAATATTCTCCTGTAAATCCTCTACATTCCATAGCTGAATACATTTCATCGCCCATTTCTTTTGACTTTAAAAAAAGATTACCCATAATTCTTGTTACAGATGAATATTTATTATCATTTTTTCCAATAGATCTTAACCTTAATGCATAAAACATTTCTAATGAAAATTCACCTAGAATATATATATACTTTATAGTAATATCAAAAACTAATATAAATACATCTGGTATAAAGAAAAGCTTTAGTGCCTTTGTTATGTCATGCCATTTAGTAGTATAAGATAGTATATTAACAATGACTATAGTGCCAATTACCTTTGTAATTAATAAAATACTATTTTTTACATTTCCCATCATTATTGAAGGTGTAAGCATCACTAGTGTAAATAAAGGGACAACTAAACTTATGGATAAAATCTTCTTTATATCTTCTACGTCTAATAAGCTTAAAATTAGTAGAAAATATACATCTACTAAAAGTATGTACGTAAAGTTTTTTGACATTGATAAAAATAATACATTTAAAACTGTAAATAAAACCTTTACAACACTATTAATATTATATATAAAGCCATTATTAGTCTTAGAGCTTCTCTTTATTAAGGATAACACATGAAGTATAGAAAATATACTTTTATCTATAAACTTGTCCTTATCATTTTGCGGTACATAGTCATCTTTTTTAAAAAGCCATTCTTCCATAAATCACACCTACACATTCTATGTATTTAAATATAAGTGAAAAAATAATCTCACATTTAAGTATATCCTAAACTTAAATAATTTGAAAGGATTTTACATCATTTTGTAGAATATATAACAATATAAATTTTTACTTAATGAGGAGGTTGAAATGTTTAATCCATATTATTCCTCTTTTATGAAAAACAATAATATAAGTTATCCTAGCGATATGCTTAAAGATATTATAGAAAACATCCCTGTTGGTGTTGTGGTCTTAAACAGCAACTTTGATATCATTCTTTGGAATTCTGTTCAAGAATCTATAACTAATATTCATCGTAAAGATATTATTGGAAAAAATTTTTTTGATGAGTTTTCCTATTTATTTAATAGTATAGCAAATAGATTAAAGAATATTTTTTCTTCCAAGGAAGCAATACTGCTAAACCGCTTTCTTTTCTATACTGATAATAAAAACTTACTGATTAAATATTTAAATATAAAAATTAATGTTATAAATAATGTAGATGGTTTTAATGGAGTGATGTTTTCAACGGAGGATTGCACAAGATTAGAAAATGTAGAAGATAAATTGTATGAGAATAAAGAGACAGTAAAAGCTATATTTGATTCCACTGCTGAAGGGATTTTAATACTAGATCGAACCGGGAAAGTAATTAATTATAATAAATATATAAAAAACATCTTGGAAATCTACGACAATCCTATAAGCAAAAATGATATTCTTAAGTTTATTATAAATAAAGTTAAAAACACAGAAGATATAAAATATAAAATTAAAAAAGTATTTAACACTAAAAGAGAATTCTTTACTTTATTTGAACTAAAAGATGGAAGAGTATTTGAAAGCTTTTCTAGTCCATTAATAAAGAACAATATACTAATTGGAAGACTATACAGTTTTCGTGATGTAACAAAACAAAAGCTAGATGAAAAATTATTAAGAGAAAGTGAAAACTACTATAGGAAGCTTATAGAGTTTCTTCCTGCCAGCATATTATTACATATAGATAACAGAGTAGTTTTTGCAAATAACGCTACTGCAAAAATGTTAGGTCTAGCTTCCCCTACTGAACTTATAGGAAAAGAGATATTTGATTTTATTAGTAAGGATTTTCATGAATTGGCTAGAGAAAGAACTAACATTGTACAAGCTTATAAACAATTTGCTCCTTTAATTGAAGAAGAATTCATAAAAAAAGATGGCTCTATTATAAATGTTCAAGTAGTTAGCGGCCTTTTCCCATATAAAGGAACTATAGCATCTCTTGTAGTTGCTCAAGATATAAGCCAAAATAAAAAAGCTGCAGAGTTACAGGAAAAATTTAAAGAAAATGCCAGGCTGCTTCGAGAAGCAAGAGAATTTGACAAAATAAAAACTGAATTCTTTGCAAATATTTCACACGAGTTAAGAACTCCTTTAAATGTTATTTTAAGTGCTCTTCAAGTATTGAATCCAGCTAGTAATATAAGCCTCTCAAAAGAAAAATCAGTAATATACCTTAATACAATGAAACAGAATTGTTTTAGATTACTGAGACTTGTTAACAACCTGATTGATATAACTAAAATGGATTCTGGATACTTCGAAATACATCCTTCTAATTATAACATTGTAAATATAGTAGAAGATATTACCTTATCAGTTGCTAAATATACTGAACATAAATCTATAACACTTATCTTTGACACTGACGTAGAAGAGAAACTTATTGCATGTGACCCCGATAAAATAGAAAGAATTATTTTAAACCTCATATCCAATTCCGTAAAATTCACAGAAGCTGGAGGACAAATACTTGTAACAGTACATGATGCTGTAGATAACATAGTAATTTCCGTAAAGGATACTGGTATTGGCATACCTGAAAATAAACTATCTATAATATTTGAAAGGTTTAGACAGGTAGATAAATCACTAACAAGAAACCACGAAGGTAGTGGCATAGGTTTATCTTTAGTGAAATCATTAGTTGAACTTCATGGTGGTGAAATTTTCGTCAAAAGTACTTATGGACAAGGTACAGAATTTATAATAAAGTTGCCTGCAATTCTTACAAAAGACGATGATATGAGCAGCAAAAATGTATATATACCAAAAAATTATGTTGAAAGAATAAATATAGAGTTTTCTGATATATATTCATAAAACTATTAGAATGTATATAGCTTTACTCTTACTTGCAAACTATATACATTCTACTTTTTGTTTTTATTTCCAGAAGCCAAAAATATGAATACCAATATCACCACTAAAGTTAACAGTATTGCAATTATGCTGCACATTATTATTAATAATTTTATCATTTAAATCATCTCCAAAATAAAAGTTTAAAAACAATCTATACCGCCAAATACATACCATGGTCCGATTCCTACTGCTGTTCCTTTTTTTGCTCTTCTATTAGAAAATCTTTCACATTACTTTGGGAAACTAATATGACTTCTATCTCCTCTTCTGCCTCCAAATGCTGAACTGGATGCCTATTTTCTTTTAAGTTTTCATCAACTTCTATAGTCACTAATCGAACGGTATCAGCTAATAATGCAGCATTAGAGTATAAAATAGGGCTTATACTTTTTACAGTTCCAAAATAACCTGTTTCCTCTTTTAACTCTCTTAACGCCTCTTCTTCTAAACTTTCTCCTTCTATCAACCCAGCTGGAAAACCCAAAATATAATTATTTATAGCTGGTCTATATTGCTTTATAAATACATATCTGTTAGATGGGACTAATTTAGCTATTATTACTGCAGTTTTATTGGTATTAGTTCTTTCTATGCTTTCCCATTTTATTTTTTCTCCATTTTTAGCTGTATATGCAGTTTCCTTTAAAGCTATCCATTTACCTTTATATAAAATTTTTTCTTCAATACTTTTCATATGCATACCTCCATTAGTTATCATACCTATGAGTAAAAAACTATTTTAATCCTTAGCAGTTATTTAAAAATTCGCCTATTTAGTATTTACTAAAATTATAGCATAATACTAAGTATATATTTAGTTAAATTCGTTACTTGAGTAAAAAAATGCTGTTAAAACTAATTTTATTAGTTTTAACAGCATTCTACCCTAAAATAATTTTACCCATAGTTGAAGATATATAATTCTCACTTCTATAGAGCTTCAACCTATAAAGTCTATTCAAACCTTAAAGCCTCAATTGGATTTAACTTAGAAGCTTTATTCGCAGGATACATACCAAATACTATTCCAACAATTACAGAAAATAAGAAAGCAATGGCAACAACATTATTTGATATCGTAATATTCATTTTTAAGTAGTTGTTTCCAATGTACGCAAAGGCATACCCAAATAGCACACCAAGCATTCCACCTATGCCACTTATACTTCCTGCTTCAATTAAAAATTGCATAAGTATATTTTCTCTTTTAGCTCCTATCGCTTTTCTAATACCAATTTCTTTTGTTCTTTCAATAACAGATACTAGCATTATATTCATTATACCAATGCCACCTACAACTAGTGAAATTCCTGCTATTCCAGACAACATTGCTGTCATACTATCATTTGCTTGATTAGATGTTTCCAATAAGCTCGTTTGGTCAAATATTCTATAACTTTTCGTATCATTATTATACTTTTTGTTTAAGAATAATTGTAAATATCCCATTGCTTCACTTACACTATCCTTGTCTGATGCTTCAATATAAAAAGTTCTAATATCTCTGCTTTTCAATATTCTTTGCGCTGTTGTTAGTGGTACTATTATCCTGTCATCTCCCGAATTTCCGCCGCTTCCTCCTTGTACCTGTAAGACTCCAATTATATTAAAATTGTATCCATTTATGTTTATAGTTTCTCCTACAACGTTTCTACTACCAAAAATTTCATCTGCTACAGTAACACCTATTACGGCTACTTTGAATCTGTTGTCTAAATCATTTTGCTCAATAAATCTTCCACTATCTACACTGAGCTTTCTTATTGCAGAATAATTAGGAGTACTAGCTTCCATAGTGGTGGTTGCGGTTTTATCACCGCCTTTAATGTTTATGTTACCTTGATTTAACACTGGTGCTATATCTTTTATTCCTGGCTTTTTCTTTAATTCTTCTAGTTCACTAGTAGATACAGCTTTATTTCTGTTACCTACTATATTTACTGTTATAAGATTAGTTCCCAATTTTTCTATTTGCGAAGCAACCTTTTGCTTAGTACCTTCTCCCATACCCACTAAAACTATAACAGAAGAAATTCCTATTATTATCCCAAGCATAGTCAAAAGAGACCTCATCTTATTTGATAGTATAGAAAAAAACGCCATCTTCATTATACTCGTGAATTTCATCTCTATTATTCTCTCCTTTAAGGATTTTTAATAATTCTTATTGTATTCATATCATTTATAAGTTCAACTATGATTTGGATAAGGTATAAGCTACATCTGAATCAATCTTTACCTCGTCTGATGCTACAGTTCCGTCACTTATTGTTATTACTCTTTTGGCTTGTGCTGCAATATCCTTATCATGAGTTATAAGAACTGTTGTATTACCTTCATTATTTAATTGTTTAAGAATTTCTAAAACCTCTTTACCAGTTTTACTATCTAATGCTCCTGTAGGCTCATCAGCTAGTATCATTTCTGGCCTAGTAACCAATGCTCTTGCTATGGCAACTCTTTGCATTTGACCACCGGAAAGTTCGGAAGGCTTATGTTTTATATGGTTTCCGAGTCCAATTTTCTGCAATCTCTCAATTGATCTTTGTTTTGCTTCTTTATCATTAATTCCTTGGTATATTAACGGTAACTGTACATTATCCAATATACTCAGCTTAGGTAGAAGGTTATAGTTTTGAAATATGAAACCTATTTTTTTATTTCTTATTTCTGCTAATTTACCATCGCTACAATTAGTATCTATTCCATCTAACATATATTGTCCTGAAGATGCCTTATCAAGACATCCTATTATATTCATTAATGTAGATTTACCTGCACCTGAAGGCCCTACAATAGATACAAACTCACCTTTATTTATAGTTAAATTAACATCATAAAGTGCTTTAAATTCATTACTTCCTGCCTTGTACACTTTACTGATATTTTTCATTTCAATTACAGCACAACTCAAATTTATCCCTCATTTCTAAATATGGATATAAACAACTGCATCTTTCAACTTACCTAGTAGTTTAACTGTAGTTACCTATATTAGTTTCTACCACCACCACCTGAAGTTCTAGCTGCTCCATTTCCATTTCCTCCGAATCCGCCATTCATTCCATTCATTCCGTTTCTCATCGTATTTTGGTTACTGTTATTTGACTGTGGAAATTGTATTATTACTGTTTCATTCTCAGAAAGTCCGCTAATTATTTCAACCATATTCTGATTTTGTATTCCAGTTTGTACAACAACAGGTTTCCCTGGAATGCTTGTTGAATTTCTATTTATACTATTCTGGCCTGACGAATTATTTCTTGATTGATTACTGTTTCCTGTGCTAGAATTACCACTTTTAGATTGAGAATTATTATTTTCACTATTATTAGTATCATTATTACGTTGAATATTATTAGTTCCCTTGCTAGTACTGCCATTACTTGAAGTGTTACTTTGAACCATTACATATTTTTTCCCATTTCTTTCTGTAACAGCCTCTGTTGGTACAGCTAGTACATTTGTTTTCTTATCAACAGCAATGGTTACATTGACATTCATTCCCACCTTTAATCGTTCTGAGTCATCTAATGATAATGTAACATCATAAGTAGTAACATTATTAGTTGTCTTTCCAACTTGAGAAACCTTTTCTACATGTCCTGTATATGTTTTATCTTTTATATCATCTACCTTTATAGTTGCATCTTCTCCTACTTTTACTTTATCTATGTCCATTTCATCTATTGGTACTACTATTTGTAAATTGGATGGGTTTATAATAGCAGCTATAAGTTTAGTGTTATCAACATAATCACCTTGCTTTATGTTTAATGTTGATATAATTCCATCCTTTGGACATATTATTGAGGTTTTTGCTAAATTATTTTGTTGAGTAGTTAAATCATTTTGAAGCTGTTGTATTTGCAATTTTATTGCTTCCATATTATTTTTTATAGTTGAATCATCCAGTTTAAATAGAGTATCCCCTTTTTTTACAGTGCTACCTGCTGATACATATACTTGTGAGATTTTTCCTGACTGTGGAAAAGGTATAGGTATTTCTAGTGATCCATCACTACCTGCAGTAATTACAGCTAAGCCACCATATGCTGGTTTGAGAGAAGCTACATCATCTCCAGAAGCAGCAAATACTGATTTTACGGTTCCGTCAATAGGAGCTTTTATGTACAAATTATCTAAAGTAATTTCAAGATTTTTCAAGTCTAGAGTTTTTTGAGCTATATTGTTTTTGTCTGTATCTATGTTTTTCTGTGAAGTCGTATCGTCGATTCTACAAAACAAATCACCACTTTTAACAGTATCCCCTAGTTTAAAAGGTAATTGTTGTACAATACCGCCATTAGAAGAATAAATATCTGTTTCTTCAGCTGAAGTAACCGTTCCTGTTCCTTCAACAGTTACTGCTATATCTGCCCTTTTAACCTTAGCTGTTGCAAATTTAGCTGTAGTAGTTGTTTTACTGCTTGTATACTTTTTATAACCGTAATATGATGCTGATCCAACTGCAGTTATTGCAAGTAGAGCTACTAAGATTTTTTTTATTTTGGTAGCTTGCATAAATTCATCCCTTCCCTTATGAGCATTTTATATTTAAATATTAAGTAAACATTTTTTTAAAATTTTTTAAACATACTCTTAAATATATATCTATTGCTTGACATCTTAGTGTCAAATTTATTAACATTTTGTAAACAAAAAAACCTGTTTAGCTTCTATAAAGAAACTAAACAGGATTCTATAGCTTTATTTCTGTTTACATTGAAATTCCTTTTTATATGAATCTTGTGGTATAAGATGTTTGAAGTTCTATCCCCAATTCTTTTAAAGTTTCAATGACAAATTCTCTGCTTGATCTTGTATCATCCATTAAAAACTGTATATCCTCTTCATTTGCACTTATTGCTCCTACATGTTTTGCAGCATTTTTAATATATGATCTTCTTAATTTATCCATATCTGCAAACCTAGTTTTAATATGTGATGGATGCTCTGGAAGAATTATATTTATCCCCGCTTTTTCCTCATCACTATTACCAAATTTGATTTCTATTCCATTTGCTTTAGCAAATGCTAGTTGTGGTAATGGGTGTTTTCCTGCTCCAGTATATTCAGTTTCCTGGACTACTATGACTTTATCTTCATCTAATTCTCTAGCTAAAGCAAAAGCTGCTGTTAATGATGTATTTCCTGCTGGTCCTCTTTCTATTCCCTCCAAATTAGCTAGAACCTCTGTCATATAGAATACTTCCCCTTGTTTAACATTTAAAAACTCTTCCATGTATCTTAATGTTCTTGCTGCACTTCTTGGAACGTCAGAATGATCTGGGTTAGTTGCATAAGGAACGCCAAATCCAGTATGACCAGTTGTAAATGATTTTCTATTAAAATCTTTATCAGAAGCCATATGTAGTCCTGATAAATCAACACTTGCTCCATAAACTCTTGTATTTATTGCTCCTGCTTTTATAAGTCCTCTAGCAGTTCCAGTTAGGTTCCCACCACCTGCTTGAGTCGCAATAACGTAGTCTGGATCCCTTCCTAACATTTCCCTACACTGCATTGCTATTTCATAACCAAGAGACTCAACACCTGCTATTCCATAGTTGGAGTAAAGAGATGCATTAAAGTATCCTGTTTCTTCTAGCACTCTTAAATAAGTATAAAAAAGCTCTGGTCCCACAGATAGCTGAATTACCTCTGCTCCTAAAGATTCACACTTTCTCTGCTTTTCCAATATCTCTGGTTGTCCAACTTTTTTTGAATCATAACATTCTTGCACAATTATACATTTTAAATTTCTCATTGCTGCTTGAGATGCAACAGCCGCACCATAGTTTCCACTGGTTGAAGCAGCAATACCTTTATATCCAAGCTTTTTAGCTTGATATGCCGAAATTGATGCCCTTCTGTCTTTGAAACTTCCCGATGGATTACATTGTTCATCTTTTACAAATATTCTTGCTCCCTTACCTTTTTCAGCAGTCTTTCTCACTAGCGCAGTTAGATTTTTCAACTCCAAAAGAGGTGTATTTCCAACGCCTACCTCTCTCTGTATTTTTATTATATCGTCTAACGTATATCCAATATCATTCATCATTTTTTCATAATCGAAAGCAATTCCGCCAGATTCGTATTTTGAATAATCAACGCCTGTTGCACTTTTTATTATTTCTGTATTTCTTCCAATAACAGCTGAATAACTATTATCCTTAACCATTAGTCTTCACCTTCCTTCAAAATACTTCTAACTTGTATGCCAACTCTTAAAAGTTCTGGAACATATTCATCTCCAAAGCTATGGATATATTTAGGATTAACTTCAACAAGTTCTCCTTTCACTTGTCTTCCAGTTAAAGTTGTTACAGCAACTATATCTCCAAGATTAGAGTCATAATTTAAAAATCCCTTTACCCACATTTCAAGTGGAACCCTCTTCGTGTCCTCTGGAATCTTCCCCGTCCTTTCTTCAGCCTTTAATACTATGCTGTGGATTTGAACCCAATCACCTTTCTTTGCTTTTTCCCCCATGTAAAATTCCCCTTTCTATTTTTTGTTTTTAGCAAACTTATACAATATGTGCTTATACCTTATTTTCCTAAATACATATTGTATCATCATGAGAAATTACCCCATTTATTACAATTAACCACAAATACAATTATAGTTCAATAGTTTTCAGCAAAAAAATTTGCATAAATGAAATTTCATAAAAACAAACCTTCAAAATTCTCAAAATAATTTCAAATCTATTTTTATATTAAAAGTGATTTTACAATCATATGTTTAATTATGGAGAGATAATTATTAAAGTTACTCAAGTTACTTTATATTAGCAAAATAGGTTTCCTATTATGGAGGTAGGATATGAATTTTTCACAAAGAGAAAAAAATTATTCTTTATACATGTCAGTATTTTTTATGTCTGTATTATTCATTTTTAGCGTTAAAATATATTCTTATAAGCTTATTAATGAGAACCCATGTTATTTTAATCCTAATCTGTCTTCAGGATTTAACTCGGGGCTACTAATTAGTTTCAGGAATGACTTGGATAAGGATACAAGCACTTATAGAACCCTATGGATTACACCTGATAGTAATAACAATTTAAAAATTATAAATGAAATAAACTTTGTCGTTGTTCCTCATAAGAATAGCCTTTGGAAAATTGAACCTGTTAGATATAACTTCACAAATACAGAGGACTATATTGAATATCTTGTAGCTCATGATTTTGGAGATGTATACACTCCTGAAACCTTTCAGTATAAGTTCAGCACCTATAGAAGTAAACTAACTTTTGTCGATAAGAATTACGTTGGAGTTTCTACATATACAATTTCACATAATGATAATAAATATTACCATGATAACACTTGCGCTGTAGTAGATTTAGAGAATCTAACAAACTACAGAAATACAGAAAATAAGGTCACTATGAAAGATATATTTAGCGAAAAGTCTATACCTATTATAAACAAATATAGGAATCAAAATATAAACTTAGGAGAATGTTCCGAAAAAAACACTGTAAACACTACATCCGGTGAATTTTGGAATATCGGAAGAAAAGACGGTAGATGGCTGCCTCAAATAGCAAAAACCTTTAAATGCACTACGTATAATAATTATATTTTATACAACACAGAGCTCTATTTACCACAAAATGTATCTTCAAATAACGAATTATGTACAAGCTATAAGTCTATCATAAAAACATTTCCTGATATAGAAGATGTAATTTCATCACCGAACAAGGACATGATTGGAATATTTACACCTAATAAGCTAACTATATATCCATATTCTAATGGTTCTTTTGGTAACCCAGCTCTAGAGCTAGAATTGAGTAAAAATGAAACTATGATTATGGCTCAGTGGGCTAGCGGAAAAGAAATCAAAGAATGGACAGATGCAATAAAAAAATACTGTTCCGAAAACTAATTTTTTCGGAACAGTATTTTACCAATTTCCTGAAGAACCTCCACCACCAGAGCTCCCGCCGCCAAATCCACCGTAGCCTCCCCCACCGGGACCTCCTCCACCTCTTCCTCTTGGGCCTCCGCCCCAAAAAGAATTCCAGAACATTGCATAAAGTAGAAATCTAGTTATTCTAGCTCTATTTAATATAACATCTAAAGCAAAGATTCCTAAAATAATATATATAATAATAGGATTTATAACTTTCACTTTTTGCTGCTGGGTAACATCATTAACTTCTCTATTTCCTTGTAAGGTAATATTGTATTCTTTAGCTATATCTTTTGCAAAAATTGAATAAGCATTGCTTAATCCCTCGCTATATTTGTTTTCCTTAAAAAATGGCACTGCTGTATTATTCATAACTCTAGCAGAATATATGTCAGTTATTGCTCCTTCCAGTTCTCTGCCTACTTCTACTCTCCATTTTCTATCATTTACTGATAATAATATTAAAAGACCATTATCCTTACCTTTTTGTCCTATACCCCAAGTTCTAAAAAGTTCATTGGAATAAGATTCTATATCTCTTCCCTCTAATGAGTTTATTATAGCTATGGCCATTTGCGCACCAGTTTTACTTTCTAATTCACTGCCAAGTGATACAATATAGTTTTTGGTATTATCATCAACAATTCCAACATAATCATTTATATATTTTAAATTCGTTGGATCAGGTATATTTGAAGCTCCCTTTATAATATTAGGCGAAGATAAATTTAAAATTAATATAAAGATAAAAAACAATTTAGTTATTTTAAAATTATTTTTTATTTTTTTCATGTATGTTTACCTTTTATGTACCTTACACTAGCAAGATTATAGCTTAAATCTCTCTTTGATTCTAAGCTGTAAAATCAAGCTATTTTGTAAAGTCCACCTTTGGGACTTCCTGTGCCCCTTCACTCGCCTTATAGTATGGTCTTGGAGCAAAACCATACATACCTGATATTATAGAGTTGGGAAATCTTTTTATTGATGTATTATAGTTATTTACAGTAGTGTTATAATCCTGTCTAGCAATAGCTATTCTATTCTCGGTTCCTTCCAAAGCTACAGATAAATCTTTAAAATTTTGACTAGACTTTAAATCTGGATATCTTTCGACTACAACTAGCAATCTTGAAAGGGCTGTTGATAGCTGAGCATCTGCATTTGCTTTGTCAGAAATATTTTGTGCTCCTGCTAGTCTAGACCTTGCATCAGCAACATCGGTAAATATTTTTTGTTCCTGTGAAGCATATCCTTTAACAGTTTGCACCAAATTAGGAATTAAATCAGATCTTCTTTGAAGTTGTGTATCTATATTAGATTGTGCTGCATTCACTCTTTGCTCAAGTCCTACTAAAGAATTATAACTACCTATTAAAGGTAAAAATATAATCAAAAGTATACCTAAAATAATCAAGAGCACTTTTAGCCCTTTATTCATTTATTTCACCCCCATTTTAGGATATTAGTATATTTATTTTAAGGATTTTTTAAATAAATATACTAAATAAAAAATAATACAAATATAACATAAAAACCACCTAGTTAAAATTGATATTCTCCAAAAATATCAGCTTTAGCTAAGTGGTCTTTTAAGTCTAGTTAAGGCTTTTATATTTTAGTAAAAAATAAAACCTCTTTTATCACCACTATAAATGACAAAAAAGGCTATACTACATTAATCATTATAAAACATGTTACTCTAAATAAAGTACATAAAATTATTTACTTCACTTTTATATTTATTAACTAAATCTTCTAATGTAATACTATCAAAATAATCATTAATATTTTTATTTATTATATTCCACAAATTTTCATTTATACACTTTTCTAAATTATCTGCAGTATTTGTATTGCTAACATCTACTAAAGACAAATCACCTTCTAAAGTTCTTAATATTTCCCCAATAGTTATTTCATTTATACTCTTTGATAAGGTATATCCTCCTTGAGCTCCTTTTCTTCCTATAACTAAACCACTTTTCCTTAAAGCTGAAAAAATTTGCTCTAAATATCCTTCTGAAATACTTTGCCTTTCTGAAATACTTTTTAATGTAACTACCTCAGAGTTAGAATACATAGCTATATCAATAAGTGCTTTTAACCCATATCTACCTTTAGTTGAAATTTTCACATAATCACCTTTCTTATTAAACCTATTTATATAATAGTATTATTATATACCAATACTATTATATAAATAGAGCTTTCAAAAATCAATTTTAAATTTAATATTAACAAAACATATTCTAAAATACTCTAGAGGTAAAATAAAAGCACACTTTTTATACTAATTAATTTAAAAAGCTAAAGACTGCTGATAAAATCTATTTACCAACAGTCTAGTATATTTATATTAATAACGTTATCTTACAGATTAATCATAAATATTTTTGCTGAAATATCTATCTCCTCTATCTGGAAATACCGTAATTATATTACCTTCATCTATAGTTTCTGCTAGCTTTAAAGCTGCTGCCATAGCTGCTCCAGAAGAAGAACCTACTATTACACCTTCTCTTCTTGCTAACTCTTTAACCATCTCAAAGGACTCTTCATCACTAATTTTTATTGTATCGTCTACTAATTCTATATCCATAGTTCCTGGTACAAAATTGTTTCCTATACCTTCTATAGAATAGCATCTTTCTTCACCACCACCCATTGTAGATCCAATTGGGTCAGCTAGTATTGTCTTTATATTTGGATTTTTTCCCTTTAAATACTTTGAAATGCCTGTAAATGTGCCACCACTGCCTGCTCCTGCTACAAAGTAATCTATCTCTTTTCCAATGGATAAATATATTTCGGGACCAGTGGTCAAGTAATGAACCTCTGGATTAGCTTTATTTTCAAATTGTTTAAGTGAAATTGAATTTGGAATTTCTTTTAGAAGTTCATCAGATTTTTCAATAGCCCCTTGCATTCCAAGTTCTCTTGGAGTACTTATAATCTCTGCACCTAAAGCTTTCATAAGCAGTTG
The DNA here is from genome assembly GCF_030915445.1 of Clostridium sp. OS1-26. Taxonomy (GTDB): domain Bacteria; phylum Bacillota; class Clostridia; order Clostridiales; family Clostridiaceae; genus Clostridium_AM. Next base: position 2,232,892 of record NZ_CP133264.1, on the reverse strand, counting down.
TTTTTCTATTGAAAATTTTTCAGGCACAACAAATATAACTTTATATCCCTTATTTAAAGCTCCTAAAGCTACTCCTAATCCAGTATTGCCTGCAGTTGCTTCTATTATAGTATACCCTTTTTTAAGAATTCCTTCTTCTTCAGCCTTTTCTATCATATATACACCAATTCTATCTTTTACACTACCTGCTGGATTAAAGTATTCTAATTTAGCAAATATATTAACTCCACTTTTTATATCAAAATTGTTTATTTTTAATACAGGAGTATTTCCTACTAATTCCCTTATGTCATTAACATACATACCCATTTCCATTTCTGCCCCCTAAAGTATATTTTTCGATTTATTTAATGCCTTTTCTATATCCTCTGCTAAATCCTTTTTACTTTCAATTCCTACAGATAATCTAATTAAGTTATCTACTATTCCTATCTCTTGTCTTATTTCAACAGGTATAGAAGCATGTGTCATAGTAGCAGGATGAGATATTAAGGATTCTACTCCCCCTAAGCTCTCTCCTAAAGTTATAAGTTTTACACCTTTAAAGAATTCATTAATGTTGCGTCCTTCCTTTAGCACGAAAGATATTATAGCTCCTGCTCCATTTGCTTGCTTTTTATGAATTTCATAACCTGGATGATCTTCAAAGCCTGGATAATAAACCTTTTCTACAGCTTGATGATTCTTTAAAAAGTGTGCTAAATAATTGGCATTTTCAATATGTCTATCCATTCTTACTGATAATGTCTTTATACCTCTTATTAAAAGCCAGGAATCAAATGGATTTAATACTCCCCCTGTAGAATTTTGAATAAAGTGAAGCTTTTCCGCTAATTCCTTACTATTTACCACTGCAAGTCCAGCTATTAAATCACTGTGACCTCCTAAATATTTTGTAGCACTATGAACAACTATATCAGCTCCTAGTTCTATTGGTCTTTGAAGATATGGAGTCATAAAAGTATTATCTACAATAGTTAATATTCCATGATGTTTTGCTATATTAGATATCTTTTCTATATCCGTTACTGTCATAAGCGGATTTGTTGGTGTCTCTATAAATATAGCTTTAACATTATCAGTAATTTTTTTCTCCACAAGTTTTTCATCACTTGTATCTACAAGCTCATAATCAAGATTAAAATTTTTAAACACCTTGTCTAATACCCTAAAGCTTCCTCCGTACACATTACTTGATATTAAAACTTTGTCTCCACTCTTAAATAACATTAAAGCTGCTGTTGTAGCTGCCATTCCAGAGGCAAATGCAAAGCCTGCATGACCTCCCTCTAAATCTGAAATAAGTTTTTCTAACGCATGTCTTGTTGGGTTACCTGTTCTTGAATACTCATATCCACTATTTACTCCTAGTTCTGACTGTCTGTAGGTAGACGTTTGATAAATAGGTACATTTACAGCGCCTGTAGTTTTATCTCCATCTATTCCTCCGTGTATTAACAATGATTGAATGTTCATCTTTTACTCCTCCTTAATTCCTTTTACTACAAATATTCCTGTTTCTGTATATTCACCTTTACTTGAATAGCCTTTGCATTTAAGTTCTGTGATTTTTACTTGTACTTGATTAAAGCCAACCTCTTCTAACCAACTTTTCATCTGCTTGTGTGAAAATCCAAGCCATTCATCATGCATTTCTGTTCTAGCCCACTCTCCATTGTGTTCTTCCACATCTGTTATAACTACTGTTCCATCTTTTTTAAGCACTCTATACATTTCTTCTATTGCTTTTTTAGCATCGAAAATATGATGCAACGCCATATTTATATAAACTCTATCTATTGAATTATCAAATAGCGGCAAGTCTTCCATCGAACCCTTAATAGGGTATATATTTTTTAAACCTTTCCTTGAAGCTATGGTATGCAACTCTTTAAGCATATTTCTAGAATTATCTATTGAAAAAACAATTTTAGCTTCCTGTAGTAATGCCAGTGATATAAAACCTGTACCACAACCTAAATCTGCACATATCTTATCTTTTATATCAAATTGGGAAAGTGCTATATATTTTAGCTTTTCTTCAAAATACTCCTCTCTTATCACGTTCCATTGATTTGCTATTGAATTAAAATACTCTACAGAATCCATGATGAACCTCCTAAATTTAAATAATTTTAATATATTGTTGTATTAAAACTTATAAAAAACAAAAAACTTCTACCTCAGTACAGAGGCAGAAGTTAACTTCCACGGTTCCACTCTGTTTATTACGTATTAGAAATAAAATACATAACAACTCATAAATATTGGCACAATAATGCCTCAACGCTTTAAAGGGCGTACCCACTGAAGTCTACTAAATTTCGATTCAGAGCTCCGAGACGCATTTCAGTTAATTTCCATTCAAAATCTCTTACACCCAATGGAGATTTCTCTCTGTCAACTTCCATCAACTTACTTCTTCTCATCTTTGCCTTTCATACTATTCCTATATGTTTTATTTGATAATATTATTATATGCACTATTGATTAATATGTCAATAGAAAAATTAGTATTTATTTAAGCTAATTCTTTCTGACATACATCTATCCATTCAGCATTAGTAAGATCTTGAATATTTTCTGGGGATATCTTCAATGCAGTTGTTCGTGAACCCGCAGCCGGATATACAAAATCAAAATCTTTTATGGATATATCTACATAAACTTCCAAAGGATTTTTTAAACCAAATGGACATACTCCGCCTACTGGATGTCCAGTTATCTCTTCTACTTCATTTAAATCAAGCATCTTAGCTTTTGTTTTAAAGAAAGTTCTAAACTTTTTATTGTCTATTCTAGCATCACCACGAGTTACAACTAATATATCCTTCTCCTTTAATTTAAATGCCAGAGTTTTAGCAATAAGCTTAGCTTCTACTCCTATAACTTGAGCAGCCAGCTCCACTGTAGCACCACTATCTTCTAATTCAAATACTGGATCTTCCAGATTTCTTTCCTTAAAAAAATTTCTTACATTTTCTACGCTCACTTTAATATCCTCCTTTTATCTTTCAAAGCCCCATTGTAATTTTTTATTAATACTTTAAATAGACCTAAAAATTAATTATTTAGAGATTTTGCTCTAATATTTAATTAATAAAGCCTATCCTAATAATAAATCTCCTACTAGCATACCTACAATTTCTCCCTTTTTATCCTTTACCGGTACTGACATTGCTATACAATAATTATTAGTGTCTACAGATATATATGGTTCAGATTTATATTCATTTCCTTTTATGGCTTCCTTAAAGAATGGTCTATGCGAAAAGTTTGTATAAACTTCTTCTTCTGTATAATCTAAAGTTATTGCTTTTCTTAACCCATCCTTTTGACACAATCCAAAAAGTTCAAAATACTGACATTTATCTATATTTTCTTTAAGTATTTTAGTGCATATATTATAATCCATAGTTGCCAAGCCCTCAGTCTTTGCTACTTCTCTTAGTATTTCCATGCTTTTTCAATATGTTTTCAAGCTTCCTCATCTATTTTATAACTTTTAGCAAAAGAATCTATACGATCCTTTAAATTTTTATTCATGCCTGTCAGACTAGATACTGAATCAAATACATTTTTCATATATGTTAATTGCTCATCTGAAGCTGCAGCTACTTCCTGTGTTGCTGCAGTAATATTTTCTGACAGTTTAGTAGTTTCCCCAATTACACTTTTTATAGACAACACCTTTTCTTTTTGAATATAGATAGTTTTATTTATGTTTTTTATGGATTTTAAAGTATCTTCACTTTCTATGAATATTTTATCTAAATTTTCTTTAGTTAAATTTGAGAAGTTTATATTTTGTCCTATAACTTCTGTCTCTCTATTCATTTTGTTGCTTATATCAGTTATCATAACTTTAACATCATTTATTATATTTTCAATTTCCTTGGCTTGAAGGGATGAAATTCCTGCTAATTTTCGTATTTCATTTGCTACTACAGCAAATCCTGATCCGCTTTCACCTGCTTTAGCAGCTTCTATTGATGCATTCAATGAAAGTAAATTTGTATTTCTACTTATTCCATTTACAGCATCTGCAATGCTCTGTATCTTATAAGCTTTTTCACTCAAATTCTTTATCTGAAGTGCCAATTCTAAATTTGAAGATGCAGAATTCTTCATTCTTTCTGTTAGTTGTTTGTAGATTTTATTACTATCCTCTACATGCTGCATCATAATAAAAAACCTCTTCTACGAAAGAAGAGGTTTAATGGCCTATACAAGCTACTCTTCTTATCTCTCAAAAATAATCTTGTTGGATTTGGCACAGTATTCTAAAAAGAACCCGCTGCCGAGGTTTCAAAGGGCCAGCCCCTCCACCTCTCTTGATAAGAATATATTTAAATTTTCACTTTCTGTATTTATGTTTATCAAAACATAGATATTTGTTAAATCTTATTTTTGATAACTTCACCAATTATTTTAAAGCCTTTCTCTATGTCTTCTTTGCTTACCCTTGAAAACCCTAGCCTTAGAGTATTATATCCTCTATTATCTGTGTAAAAAATATCCCCTGGTGTAAAAATAATACCATTCTCATAGCATTTCTCTAGAACTTCTCTAGATTTAATATTATTCAATTCTATAAAAATGTGAAGCCCACCTTCTCCAAAAATCTTATTAAATGGAATATATTTTCGGGCACATTCTACTGCAAATTCATATTTCTCCTTATAAACTTTTCTAGCTTTTTTAATATACTTTTCAAAGTTTCCCCCACAAAGGTAATCATAAAAAATAGCCTGATCTAGCGAGGATGTATGAATGTTTCTGCTTCTTTTTACACTCTCCAAATAATCTATAAGCTTTTTATCAGCTAAAATCCATCCCACTCTTATTCCTGGAAAAAGTATTTTTGAAAAGCTTCCTATGTATATTACACTATTTCCCTCACCACTTAATGATGCAATAGGTGAAACATGTGCACCTGAATATCTAAGTTCCTCATTAAATCCATCCTCAATTATAGGTACATTATGGACTTTTAGTGCTTTATATACCTGAACCCTCTTTTCTACCGACATTACTACACCAGTAGGATTATGATATGATGGTATAAAATAAGACAATTTAATTTTGTTTTTTGAAAGCTTTTCTTTTAATTTATCTATACTGACACCATCATCTTCCATGTCTACCCCTATGACTTCCAAGCCATGAAGTTTCATAATTTTTATAGCAGTATTATGAGTAGGATTTTCGCATAATATTTTATCTCCTTTTTTAGTTAGGCTTGATAATATTAAATTGAAACCCTCCGTAAAACCATTTGTAATAAGTATGTCTTTCCCTTCGATATTGGCACCTTTATTACTCATATATTTGAATAAGTATTCAATTAAAGGCTTATATCCCTGAGCATAACCATAGTTTAATATCTTCTCTCCTTCTATTGAAATTCTATTTAGAAAAGATTTTTTAAACTCCTCCACATCAAAAAGACTTTCATCAGGCGCTATACTTTTAAAGGATATCATGCCTTTTTTCCACTTTGTTTCATGTTTTATTATATCCAGCTCTTCTGAAGCTTTTGCATAGCTATTTATATGGCTGCTCCAATCTACGGTCCATTTCTCCTGAAAGTTTACCTTTACATCGGATACAAAAGCTCCCTTTCCTTTTTCCATATATATAAAACCTTCCTCTTGGAGAAACTCATAAGCATTAATAACAGTATTTCTGCTGACATTTAGAATTGAAGCTAACTCCCTTGTTGATGGAAGCTTTTCTCCGCTTCTTAACATTCCTCTAAGTATTAACTCACTTATATGGTCTTTCAACTGTATATACACAGGTGTATTTTTATCTAATTTTATATCAATAAACATAAATTTTCACCTCAATTATATTTTCACATAAATGAGGTGATAAATAAAGATTTCTATCTTAGAAAGTTAACTTATATAGAGGTATATGTTGATTTTCGACCTAGAACTCCTATATTAAAATGCTGGTATTATACTTCCTTTATATTTATCTTCTATAAACTTTTTAACATCTGGTGAGTTTAATGCTTTAGATAAAGCTTGAATATATGGTTTATCTTTATCTTTCTTTCTAACTGCAATTATATTAGCATATGGTGAATCCTTTGATTCTATTGCAATAGCATCCTTAGTAGGATTTAGGTTTGCTTGAATTGCATAGTTCGTATTGATAACTGCAGCATCTACATCATCTAAAACTCTTGGAAGTTGTGGTGCATCAAGTTCTTTAATTTTAATATTATTTTTGTTTTCAGTTATATCTAATTTAGATATTAACTCTCCATCCTTTAATTTTATAAGTCCAGCACTTTGTAATACTTTTAATGCTCTTGCTCCATTAGTTGGATCGTTTGGTATAGCTATTTCAGCGCCATCTTTAAGCTCTTCTAGTTTCTTAACCTTCTTTGAATATACTCCCATTGGCTCTATATGAACTTTAACTGTATAGTCTAATTCAGTATGTTTTTCTTCATTAAACTTAGTTAAATAAGGTATATGCTGAAAGAAGTTTGCATCAAGTTCTCCATCATTTAAAGCTGTATTTGGTGTTACATAATCAGTAAATTCAACGATTTGAAGATCGTAGCCTTCTTTTTGAAGTATTGATTTTACTTGTTCAAGTATCTCTTTATGTGGTACAGGCGTTGCACCTATTTTTATCACTTTTTTAGTGTCCTTATTGGATGATTCCTCTTTTTTCTCTCCACATCCTACTAATGCAAAAACAAAAATTAATGATATAACAATTGATATAATCTTTTTCATAATTAAATTACCTCCTAGTATTTTAGTTCTAATAAATCAAATTTTAATTTATATAGTTTTACAAAATCTCTACCTTAAAAGGTAGACACAGCTATCTTTAACGGCTAAGGTGGACTTACTAGCAATTATAAGAATATAAATATTTTTTCGGCCGCCATATTCTTATAAAGTGCAAAATTAAAAGCCCGAGGAAAACCTCGAGCTTAAAACTCATCGTTATCCTCATCTCTCAGCCTCCGCTGCTGGAATTGGCACCAATGTATTATATAAAATAATACTGGTTGCCGGGCTTCATAGGGCCAGTCCCTCCGCCTCTCTTGATAAGTAAGAATTGTTATTCAATTTACTAATTTACATTATAATAATCTAAAAGCTACATGTCAATACTTTTTTATCCGTATCTTACTGGAGCTAAATAGGCTAAAACCTATAATAAAAGCTGTGTAACATCAGTCATACAGCTTTGTTTAGACTTATGCAATTATAACTTAAAGTTATCAACATCTTTCATCATTTCTTTAGTTAAAGTATTAAGTGAGCATGCTGAATCAGCTACCTGTTGTGAAGCAGCATTCACTTCTTCTGTTGAAGCAACAATTTCTTCTGTTGAAGTAGATACTTCCTCTGCTACAGAGGATGAACTATGCATTTTCTGTAAAATGACATCTTTATCGTTATTTATATTTGATGCAGAGAAATTAATAACCTGTATTTTAGGAATAACCTTTTCTACTGCATCTATAATCTTTTTAAAGGATTCTATAGATGTATTTATAATGGCAACTTGACCGTTTAATTCACCGCTCATAATATCCGTACTTTTTAACATATCACTTGATTCTTGTGAAATATTGGATATAAGATTAGTTATATTTTTAGATGAAACTTGAGATTCTTCTGCAAGCTTTCTAATCTCTTCAGCAACTACAGAGAAGCCTCTTCCTGACTCTCCTGCTCTTGCAGCTTCAATAGCAGCATTTAAAGCAAGTAAGTTAGTTTGCTCTGCAATACCATTTATAACATTTGTTATCTGATTTATTTGAATAATATTTTTACTCATATGTGAGATTTTTATGGCAAAATCCTTGAAAGAATTATTTATTCTTGTTATAGATTCTACAAGGCTTTGTAACTCTTTATGATTTTCATTAGCCATAGAATTTATATCATTAGAATTAGAATTTATATCTTCTATAGATTTAACCATAGTTTCGATCTCTGAACTAAATTTATTTAATACATTTGTAATCTCTAACAAATCATCAGCTTGAGATACCACTCCAGCAGAAGTCTGCTGTATCGCAGCAGAAACATTTTCTGATGAACTGGCCATTTCTTCCGATACCACCGATAGCGAAATAGATCTCTCTTCAATAATTTGAGATTTTTCATGAATACTTTTTATTAATAATGAAATACTTTGAATTGTTTTAGATAAGGAAGCCTTCATAATTCCAAATTCGCTTTTTGAGTTCCCTTCTATCCTCTCAGTAAAATCCCCAGTAGAAACTAGTTCCAGATAATCAATTATTTCTTTTGAGGAACGTCTGATAAATGAAATTACTAAAACTGAAATTAGTAAAAATGTTATTATAACAGCTATGTTCATAATAATAAAACTTCTTACACTTCTAGCATAAACTTGATCATTATTTGTATCAGTTTTTGCTGCCAAATCAACATTATAATCTCTTAATCCTTTAAGAGTAGTTTCAATTGATTCACCTATGCTCTCAAGTTTTTTAGTATCCTCAGCTGAAAGCTTTTCTCCTTTAGCTAATGAAGGCTCAACTTTTTTCCACAAATTCATATAATCAGAATAGTCTTTTTGAAATTTAGCAAGACCTTCCTTATCAGGAGTATCTAATTCAGTGGCTAAATAGCTTTTTAATGTGGTTTGAATCTTGCTATCATATTCATTAATCTTTGAGTCATAATCATTACTGTAGTTATTGTTTAATTTATTAACACTAACTCTAACACCAAAAAAGTCTGCTCTTAGTGAACCTATATAGGACATTGGCATAGTCATATTGTGATACATATCATTTGTGTTATCGTTGACTACTTTCATATCAAAATAACCTAAACAACCTATCGTTAAAGAAAAAACAATAGCTAAAACCGACATTGACATTATTATTGTAGATATTTTGAATTTTTTTAAAATTTTGTTCATAGAATTATCCCCTTCTATATGAAATAATTATAATAATTATAATTATTTGTAATACCACTTTTACTTATCGTGATATAAAAATGAACCTTTATTAAATTAAGACATTAAATATATAAAAAACTAATTTTTTCGTTATATAATCATCAATGACAACCTTTACCTCTCCTATGATTAACTGCTGTTTTTAATCTAAATGCTATAGTTCTATTATAAAGATAAAATATAAACTTTACCTAAATTAATTATTAAATATTCCTTAAATATTGGCTATTAAGCCCTAAGAGTGCTAAACATTTTAATATAAAAAAATCTCCCCATATTCTGAGGAGAGTCTTGATATTGTAATCATCACTATCTACTTAAATTAAGTTTTAATTATCTCACTTCTTTTAATGAAATTTCTGTTATTTGATCTAATAATTCAGTAAATGACATATTTACAGCCTTAGCACTCTTAGGGAAAAGACTATTTTTAGTCATTCCTGGAAGAGTATTAAGTTCAAGTATATACGGTACTCCATCTTTTATTATCATATCAACTCTTACATATACACTGCACTTTAGAACCTTCCAGCAATCTAATGCCATCTCCTCTATTTTCTTTTGAAGCCCTTCTTCGAATTGAACTATAATTTCATCTGAACCACCATCAGCATACTTAGCTGTGTAATCAAAGAACTCTGCCTTTGGCTTTATAGCAATTATAGGCATCATTTTTCCACCTAGTATACAGCAAGTTATTTCATCACCTTTTATATATTTTTCTATCATAACCTCTGTATCATAATCTAATGCCAGTCTTACTGCGCTTTCTATGTCTTCTTTTTTCTTAATTAAATTTGTTGCTACACTTGAGCCACCACTATTAGGCTTCACAAACACAGGATATCCCATTTTATCTATATAATCATAATCTATTTCTTCAACACTTTTTACACATGCCCAATCTGCAGTGTTAATTCCTGTTGATCTTAATACCTTTTTAGTTATATCCTTATTCATACATACACCACTGGTCAAAGGTCCACAACCTGTGTATGGAACATCCATTGTTTCAAGTACAGCTTGAATTATTCCGTCTTCTCCAAACTTACCATGAAGTGCAATAAATGCAACATCTATATCTTTAGCTTTAGCTATTATGTCATCTTTTCTATCTATAACAATAGGAACAACCTCATATTTATTCTTATCAAAATAGTTCACTATTTCCCTTCCTGAATTTAAAGACACTTCTCTCTCGGAAGATATACCTCCCATAATAACTCCTATCTTCATTTTTTATTCCTCCATCAATTATTTTTGCTCTTCTTAATTATATTCTATACATTTAATAAAATAATGAAAGTACCACTCATTATACTTTTTATGGTGTAAGTGGTTTTCTACATGTGAGGTTCCCTATTGATAATTTTATTTATTGTAGTAAAATATTTAGTATAAAACTAAATATTTTTGTGGGGGTGCCTAAAAATAGGCTGAGAGGAGTTTTACTCTAACCCTTTGAACCTGATCCAGTCAGAACTGGCGTAGGGAAGCAGCTATAATAATATAATTAAACAAACCTAGTGTATTGCTTTTCTGCAATACACTTTTTTTAATTTATTAATCTAATAAATTATTACATGGATTTAGATCACGATTTTATATTACAAAATTACGCTTTAAAAGTCTTATTTTATCTATTAAGCAGGCATCCAAAATCTTAAGTAGATATCCCAAATCTTAAGTAGGCATCCAAAATCTATGATTTTGAGATGATCACTTACACAGGGTGCTGATTTGGTAATAGTCACTTACACAGCGTGTTGATTTTGTGATGATCGCTTACTCAGCGAGTACTCATTCGACAATAGGAGAAGGAGTTTCATTTAATTAAAACTATATTATACTTAAGTACTATTTTGGAATTAGAGGTGTTTATATGAAAAAGGTATTAACAATTGCAGGCTCTGATAGCTGCGGTGGTGCAGGTATACAAGCAGATTTAAAAACTATGAGTGCCCTTGGTGTTTATGGAATGAGTGTAATTACAGCAATAACAGCTCAAAATACTATAGGTGTTCAAAATGTGATGGAGGTGTCTAAAGAACTTATAGAAGCCCAAATAAGATCAATATTTGATGACATAGAAGTAGATGCTGTGAAAATAGGAATGGTCTCAAATATAGAGATTATAAAAACAATAAAAGATTTGCTCATAGAATATAATGCAAAAAATGTAGTTGTAGATCCTGTAATGGTTTCAAAAAGTGGATATTTCTTACTCAAACCTGAAGCACAGGAGGCCATAAAAGATTTAATATCTATAGCAGATGTTGTGACTCCAAATATTCCTGAAGCTGAGGTCTTAACAGGCATGAAAATAGAAGATTCTGATGCTATGAAGGAAGCGGCATTAATAATTAAAAGATTAGGTGCTAAAAATGTACTTATGAAAGGCGGACATAGATGTAATGATGCCAATGATATACTACTCTGCGGAACTGATTTTTTAACATTAGAAGGTTATAGAATAAATACTAAAAATACTCATGGAACTGGTTGCACTTTATCCTCTGCAATAGCGTCTCATCTATCAAAAGATTACAGTATAAAAGAAGCTATAAAATTATCAAAAGAATATATAACAAGGGCGATAGAAAATTCTTTCTCTATTGGTCACGGTGTTGGACCTGTTGGACATTTTGTAGAAGTTTATAAAAAAGCTGATATTTCTTATAAATAGAATTAAATATTTTTATATTTAGGAGGAGTTAAATATGATTACTAATTCAGATAATTCAAGTTATACCAATAAAGTCTGTGAGGTTTTAAATGATTTAAGGAAAAAGGTTCCTCTAGTACAGTGTATAACTAACTATGTAACTATAAATGATTGTGCTAATATACTTTTAGCCTATGGTGCTTCCCCTGCTATGTGTGAAGCCTATGATGAGGTCTTTGATTTTACAAAAATTTCATCATCCCTTTATATAAACGTTGGAACATTAACTAAAGAACAAGAAGAAGCTGCTGTACTTGCAGCCATATCTGCTAAAGTTAACAATACTCCTGTAGTATTAGATCCAGTAGCTTGTGCTGCTATTCCAAGAAAAAATTCAGTAATCAAGAGAATCTTGGAACTTGGCAGAGTAGATATTATCAAAGGAAATATCGGAGAAATAAAATTCTTGGCGGGAGATGCCTGTGAGGTTCGTGGAGTAGATTCTCTTGATAGTGGTGAAGGAGCTCTAGAATCTTGTGTAGCATTAGCACAAAAATATAATTGTGTTGTTGCAGCTACAGGAAAAGATGATTTTATAACAGATGGAAATCGCAGCGCTATTATCCAGAACGGTACAGGGATGCTTACAAAAATAACTGGTGCTGGTTGTATGGTTGGTGCCCTTTGCGCTGCAACAGCTGGAGTATATGGAGACAAGCTTATATCTACTGTATGTGCAATTCTTTCAATGAATTTAGCTGGAGAAGAAGCATATGAAATATGCAGACTTCCTGGAAGCTTCAGAGTAAAATTAATTGACTGTATCTATACTTTATCTGAGGAAAAAATTAGGAAGGGAGGTAGAATAATATGGCAGTAGACTATAGCTTATATCTTATTACTGATAGAGATTTTTTAAAAGGAAGAAGCCTAAAAACCGTTGTAGAAGAAGCAATTCTAGGAGGCTCCTCTATTGTTCAAGTAAGAGAAAAAAATATATCTACAAGAGAGTTTTACAGAGTAGCATTAGAAGTAAAAGAAGTAACTAACTATTATAAAGTTCCTCTAATAATTAATGACAGAATAGATATTGCACAAGCAATTGATGCAGATGGAGTCCACTTAGGGCAAGATGATATGCATTTATCTATTGCAAGAAAAATACTTGGTAAAAACAAAATCATTGGCATATCTGCAGGTAACTTAGAAGAGGCATTAGAAGCACAGCAAAACGGAGCAGATTACTTAGGCATCGGTGCTATATTCTTTACAGGAACTAAAAAAGATATAGATGTTCCTATAGGAATTGACGGCTTAAGAGAAATTTATAATAAAATAAATATACCCGCTGTAGCTATAGGTGGTATAAACGAATCAAACTTTAGAGAAGTACTATCAACAGGTGTTGATGGGATTTCTGTAATATCAGCAATTCTTGATAAGAAGGATATTAAAACTGCTGCTAAAGCATTAAAGCTATAGGGTTTCAAGCTAGAAAATTGACTTACACCCGGGCTATGTTTCCAAAGTTAAAAGCTTTTAACTTTGGAAACATAGCCCTTTGTATAAGTCAATTTTCTTGTTTGCGGCTCCATAGTCTGAGGTAGCCCTATGAATACCGCTAATAAGTCGATATCCTTATTGAATATTTGTAACTTATATTACTTATCTTTTGGTCTAACAATAAATCTGCAGCAGTTGTCTCCACTGGTTTTACATAAAGGTCTTTCAAACTCTGCATTAAAAGCTTTATACAATATATCGTCTATTTCACAATATATAGCTCCTATATCTTCCACACCTAATTCTTTCCACATATCATGCATTGGACAATATGTTATATCCTCAGGATTATTCGGATCTCTTTCCCAGGAAATGCCTGGCATGTCTCTTACTTTTCCGTATGTTTCAAGATTTATTCCCAATCCTTTTTCTCTAGCCTCTTCATACATTGAATTTATCCTTGCTTCTGCAAATTTACTTACCGATGCTCTTACAGCTTCTTTTCCCTTCTCCTCACCTAACCTATTAATCATCTCTTTAGCCATGAAATAATAAAGTTCTGCCATGAGTTTAGCCATTATTCCAACTGGTTCATCAGTACTTCTTATTTTGCTCATTTTAAATCCTCCTTAAACCATTTTATCAGGTAAATTAACCCAAAATTATACAGAATTAAAAATTTCATATAAATATAATTTAAATTATTCTTTATGTTTTTCTATTTAGTTAATCTGCTTTTTTCCCCACTTCTTCCATACGTGCTTTACCTGCCTCGATTGCGTTCATTACAATTCCTCTAAATCCTCCTTGTTCTAACGCTCTTACTCCTGCAATAGTAGAACCTCCAGGTGAACAAACCTTATCTTTCAATTTTCCTGGATGATCACCAGTTTCAAGTACCATTTTAGCAGCCCCCATAACAGTTTGTGCTGCCAAAGTTTGGGCCATATCACGTGTAAGTCCCATTTCTACGCCGCCATCAGCCATAGCTTCAATTAGCATATAAATGTACGCAGGTCCACATCCACTTACTGAGGTTATAGGATCAATTAAAGCTTCTGGAACTAAGTAAGCAACACCTAATGTCTTAAATATGTATAAGGCTATCTCTCCATGCTGCTGAACTGCATTTTTCCCTAAAGCCAATCCGGATGCACCTATATTAACCAGCATCGGAGTGTTAGGAATGACTCTCACTACTGGAACATGTTCTAAGTATTTTTCAATAGTAGAAGTCTTAGCGCCTCCTACTATTGATATTATCATATGTCTTTCATCCCATTTACAATTGTTTATACTCTTTAAAACCTCCTTTAGGGATTGAGGCTTTACAGCTAATATTATAATATCACAATTATTTATTAAGTAATCATATCCTGTACTTCTATCACTGCTAGAATTGGCTATATAAAGATTTTCTTTTAGATATTCCAATCTTGAATTTAAGATATCCATTACATAGATATCTTCAGCACTACATAACCCAGCATTAATCATCCCTTTAATTATGGCCTCACCCATCTGGCCTCCACCTATAAATCCGAATTTTTTGCCTGACTTACTCATTTTAATTCCCCCTAAAATGTTTATTTTCTGAATCATACAATAATTTTATGCTTTTGTATATATTTTTATAGACATATTAATAATATTTTTTATTTTACTACTTTACAAATTTAGTATGCTAAAGTATAATAAGTACTGTAATTAATCTAAAATTGTTTGGGGGTTAATAAAAATGAAAAAAAGATTAATATTATTGACTATAGTTATATTTACATTAGGAATATTCTTATCAGGTTGTGGACAAGCCAAGCAGTCTAGTGATAACTCTTGGAATGATATTAAGCAAAAAGGACAATTTGTAGTTGGATTAGATGATAGCTTTCCTCCTATGGGATTTAAAGATGACAAAGGGGAAATTGTTGGTTTTGACATTGATTTAGCTAAAGAAGCAGCAAAAAGAATGGGTGTTAAAGTAGTGTTTAAGCCAGTTCAATGGGATGGAATTATACTTAGCTTAAATAATAAAGATATAGATGCAATTTGGAATGGATTAACTATTACAGATAAAAGAAAAGAGCAGATAGCATTTTCAAAAGTTTATCTTCAAAACAAACAAATTATTGTAGTAAGAAATGATTCAAAAATTAGTTCTAAAAAAGATTTAGCAGGCAAGGTGGTTGGTTTACAACTTGGAAGCAGCAGTGAAACTGCATTAGCTGCAGATATAAATATATCCAAGTCTTTAAAAGAAGTTAAGAAGTACTCAGACAACACTGAAGCTTTAATGGATCTAAACCAAGGACGTTTAGACGCAGTTGTTGTGGACGAAGTTGTTGGAAGATATTATTTAGCTAAAAAGCCTGGAATGTACAAAACTCTTGATGAGGACTTTGGAAAAGAAGATTATGGTGTAGGTATAAGAAAATCAGATGCAAGCTTTAAAGAAGAATTAGATAAAACTTTAGAGGCTATGAAAGCTGATGGAACTGCTGATAAGATATCCCAAAAGTGGTTTGGCAAGAATATTATTGCAAAATAGAAAGATAGGATGTGGTTTGAATGGCTAATCTTACGGATATTACAGGGTTTATTCTAAAGGGAAGCTTAATATCTTTAAAACTTTTCATAATAGTATCTATATTCTCAGTGCCTTTAGGAATCCTAGTTGCTATAGGAAAAGCCTCAAAGATAAAACCCTTAAAAACCATATTAAGCTTATATACATGGGTCTTTAGAGGAACTCCTTTGCTACTACAGCTGTTTTTTACTTACTTTGGTCTTCCTGTAATAGGTATAAGATTAGAGCCGTTAACTGCTGCTAGTATTGCCTTTAGCATAAACTATGGAGCATATTTAGCTGAAATATTCAGGGCTGGTATTGAATCCGTAGATAAAGGTCAATTTGAGGCATCAAAAGCCTTAGGTATGAATTATAGACAAACTATGATATATATAATAATTCCGCAAGCAGTTAAAAATGTTATTCCTCCTATTTGTAGTGAAAGTATAAACCTTATTAAGGATACGGCATTGGTTGCAGCTATTGGTATAGGTGATCTTCTAAGGGCTGCAAAAGAGATTGTAACCAGAGACTTCACCATAACACCATTTATGATAGCTGCTGCCATATACTTATTAATCACTTCAGTTTTAGTTATAATGTTTAGAACACTTGAAAAGAAATATTCTTATTATTAATAGTAGACTCTTATTAATAATCAATCTTCAAACTTATTAGAAAAACAAGTTATTGTTACTTATTGCTAGCAAAGCTTGTTTTTTCTTTCTTATTTTCCTTATTATTAGGATCATCTAAACATTCCTTTAAGCACTCCTCAATTACATCCATTGGTATTTTAAAAATATTACCATCCTTCATAAGTCTTTCCTCCTTTCAGTGGTCACACCGGGTGATTTTGCTTGTTTCCCTCCGGGAACTGGGTAACTTAAGATGTTCGCTTCCGCTCACAAGTTACCCGTAAAAGTTCATTTAGAACTTTTACCTCCTTTATTTTGTCCAAAATTTAATATTTATATATAATTTTATTTTTAATATAAATACATATATGTAAAAATATAACTATATAATATCACACTTTTTATTGTTTTTGGACTATAAATTTAAAAAGTTTATTTAATATTTTCAAATATTTGGATAACCTTTCACTATATGTTTTAATAATATATATATATATTCATAATTTATAAAAATAGTGCTATTAAATAAAAAAATTTAAAGAGGTGTATTATACTATGAAAGCTGATGCTGTTTTTGAAGGTGGAGGTATGAGAGCCATTGGTATTGTCGGCGCTTTAACATACTTTGAGACACAAGAATATGAATGGCAGAGATTAGCCGGAACTTCAGCTGGGGCCGTTATAGCCTCACTATTGGCAGCAGGATATAATGCCAAAGAATTAAAAAAAATTCTAATAGAAATGAACTTTAAGGACTTTTTAGATAAAGACGGAATTCAAAAACTACCTTTACTCGGAAAAGCCTTGGGTTTTGTGCTTCAAAAAGGAATTTATTCTGGTGATTATTTTGAAGATTGGATTAGTAAATTATTAAAAGCTAAAGGTGTAAGAAAATTTAAAGATGTGAGTTTAAATGGAGAAAGCAGACTTAAAATAATAGCATCGGATATAACTTTGAGAAAAACATTAATTTTGCCAGATAGTTTAGTGGAATACGGCATTGATCCCATGAATTTTCCCATTGCAAAAGCGATAAGAATGAGTATAAGTATCCCCTTTTACTTTAAGCCTGTAAAATTTATTCATGCCCATGGAAAAAGCTATATAGTAGACGGTGCTGTATGCTGTAACTTTCCTATAAGCATCTTTGATATTCATGGAACTCCAAGATGGCCAACTATCGGCTTTAAATTTGATACTCCCGAAATTAGCAATACCCGTCTTGGAAAAACAGACCCATTATCTTTTCTTTTAGATATAGCAAATACTCTTTCAGTTGAAAAAAATAGAGAATGGTTAAAAGACGAGAATTTAGTTAGAACTGTACTTATTCCAACTGAAGGGGTAAGTCCTACTGAATTTAACATATATGCAAATAAAGCACTGAGACTTTTTAAGTCTGGTTACAGAAGTGCAGCAAAATTTCACTCTAAATGGTGTTTTGAAGACTATGTTAGGAGCTATAGATGTATTAATGCTAATACTGATAATTCCTAAGCTAAGTAGCAGAATATAGAATTAAAAGACCGAAAGTTAACCTTCGGTCTTTTTTAATCTTATTATTTTTCTATTTTTGAAGATAATTCAACTATCTTTAATATAACTTCAACTGCTTTCTCCATTGATTGAACTGGAATATATTCAAATCTACCGTGGAAGTTGTGTCCACCAGTAAATATGTTTGGTGTAGGAAGTCCCATGAAAGAAAGTCTTGCCCCATCTGTACCACCTCTTATAGGTCTAACTAATGGTTTTACACCTACTGATTCCATAGCCTCAAATGCAATATCAACTATGTATTTCACAGGCTCTACTTTTTCTTTCATATTTCTATATTGCTCTTTTATCTCTACAGCTACAGTGCCTGAGCTATATTTTTCATTAACTTTGTTAACTACGTCTTGCACAAAAGTCTTTCTTGCTTCAAATTTCTCTGCATCAAAATCTCTTATTATGTAACTTAATTGTGTTTCCTCTACTCCACCACTCATTGAAACAAGATGATAGAATCCTTCATATCCTTCTGTTGTACCTGGAGTTTCATTTTCAGGCATCATGCTCATAATTTCTTTAGCTATAAGCATAGAATTTATCATTTTATTCTTAGCATATCCTGGGTGAACATTTCTTCCTGATATAACTATTTTAGCAGATGCTGCGTTGAAATTTTCATACTCTAATTCTCCGATTGCTCCACCATCCATAGTATAAGCAAAATCTGCATTAAACTTTTCAACATCGAAGTGGTCAGCTCCGCGTCCAACTTCTTCATCTGGAGTAAACCCAACACGAATATCTCCATGCTTAATTTCTGGATGTTGGATTAAGTATTCCATAGCTGCTATTATCTCAGCTATACCAGCTTTATCATCAGCTCCAAGTAAAGTTGTTCCATCTGTAGTAATTAATGTATTTCCTATATAGTCTTTTACTTCTGGAGATTCCTCTACACGAAGAACCAGGTTTTGCTCTTCATTTAAAACGATATCATTACCATCATAATTTTCAACAATTTTAGTCTTTATGCCATGACCTGGCATCTCTGGACTTGTATCCATATGAGCTATAAAACCGATTACAGGAACGTTTTTATCTATATTTCCTGGCAAAGTAGCCATTATATATCCATTACTATCTAATGATACATCCTTCATTCCCATTTCCTTTAGCTCTTTTACTAATTCTTCCGCTAAAGCTAATTGTTTTGAAGTACTTGGAACAGTAGTGGATTCTTCGTCTGATCTAGTATCAAATTTAACATAATTTAAAAATCTCTCAACAACTTTTGACATTTTTATGCCTCCTATGCTTATTCTTTTTGTTATCCTCGCTTAAAAATTATATCACTATTCATGTGAAATGGCAATTTACCTTTAAATGTGAATCTGATATTTTCCATATTAAGAACATTGAATAAAATCATTTAGCGCAATAAATTAATATCAGTTTTATAAGTCAATAGTGCAATTGTTGCTATTTTGTTTATATATACCCTATTGTTCAATGCAAATATCTGCCATAATTACTCCATTTATATTTCCACTTGAATCCTTTATAGGCATTGATATAGCTATACAGTAGTTAAAGCTCACATTAGATATATATGGTTCAGTGCTATATTCATTACCACTTATTGATTCTCTAAAATATGGACGAAATGAAAAATCATTGTTATCTTCCGATATTTGATGGCTTGCAGACTTCATTATTCCCTTGCTATCAATTATACCTATATATTCAAATTCCTTATTGATATCTAATAGTTCTTTTAGATATTTTGAGGAATTATCTAATTCTAAGGACCTGTTATCTAATTCTTTTAAAATATCTTTTAATTTAACAAACCCTCCTTTGATAATTTTCTCTTCTTTTTCTCCTATCTTTATGTTATTAATGAATTCTTTAAGCTTTAGGTCAATACCATCCGCAGATTCATTTATCTTATCAATTAACTCAGTAAGCTCCTGCATAGAAACTGTTTGTTCTTCTGCTGAAGCAGAGACCTCTTGTGTAAATGCTAAGGATTCTTGAGTACTAGAAATCATATCATATACCAAATCATTGACATTATCTGACATAGTATATGTATCTTTTGCCAGTTGTTGTATAGCATTTACAGCTTTATAGGTTGACTGAGTAGACTCTATTATTTTACCAAAAGAATCTTTGGATTTATCAGCAAATAATATGTCTTCATTTATACCTTTAACCTGCGCATCAGCTTCTTGTGTTATTGTTGTAATTTTATTAGTTATATCTTCAATAAGCTTTCTTATTTCTCCTGCTGAACTAGAAGACTGCTCCGCTAACTTTCTAACCTCTTCAGCTACTACTGAAAAACCTTTGCCATGTTCTCCAGCACGAGCAGCCTCAATAGCTGCATTCAATGCCAATAAATTAGTTCTATCACTTATTTCTGTTACGACTTTTGCTATATTGTTTATTTGATCTGCTTCATTCTGAAGTTCTTTAACGCTATTAGCTAATTTATTGCTAATAGCGCCTGTGCCTTTCATTTTTGATATTATATTATTAAAAACTTCACCATTTTCTTTAATTACTTTTATCATTTCTTCAGCAATACTTTGTGTATCACTTGCGTGTTTTGCTATTTCTCCTGCATTTTCAGCCATTAATTTAGTACTTTCACCGGTAGAGGATGCATCCTGTGACTGTTTTGATACAGATTCCGCTATGGCTAAAACAGAGTTAGCTATTTCACCAGCAGCTACTTCTGTCTGCTTCGTATTTTTTTGCAATATTAATGTTAAATCTCTATTTTTTTGTGATACTTCTGCTATTTCACTTAGAATTTTCTTAGTATTATTAACTATTGTATTTGCACTTTGAGCTAATTCACCTAAAAAGCCATTGCTTTTAACCCTTACAGCTAACTGACCTTCTGATATCTTTGTGAGGTCACCTTTAAAATCTTCCAAACCTTTAAATACTCTATTAAAGTATACAATAAATGTAACAAATGATAATATTCCACAAATAAATACTGTTATTAATATTACTTTAATATTTTGCTGGTTAAACCTTGATACAATATTGCTTATTTCATCCTGCTTACTTAAAGTTTCCATAAGAACATTTTGAAGGATTATCTTACCTATGTATGATATCCCTATGCCTGCTATTAAAAATACTCCTAAGAATAATATCGTAGTTAAAGCTACTACTTTGCTTTTCATAATATCCCCCCTAGTCATTACAGTTCTAATAGTTGGTTTGTAGAAAATAAATATAGATATTTATTTTTAACAGGTTTACCTGTCATCCTCTCCAAAGCTCTTGTATAATAATATATCTGCATCTTATATTTATCTTTTGTTTCGTTTATATCCTTTATATAATCTGTTTTATAGTCTAAAATTACTAATTCCTCATCTTCTTCAAAATAACAATCTATTATTCCTTGAAGTATTATTTTTTCCTTTTCATATATATCCTTCTGCAGTTCATTGTAGATATCAGTGCAGGATAATTCTATAAAAAATGGAACCTCCCTATAGACATTCAAAGCCTTTTTCATTCTCTCCCCTATACTAGACTTAAAAAATGCTAATATTTTTTCTATAGGTATAACTTTTGCTTCTTCTTCTGTAATAAATTCTCTTATTACTAAGCTGCGTATTTGCTCTTTTATATCTTCAATGCAAGATGTTTTATCTAGATTTATATGTTGCATAATAAGGTGTATTAGAGTTCCCTTTTCCGTCGAAGACATAGATTTATTTTTCTGAAGGAAGAACGGCTTTTTTAAAGTAGATGAAGTTATTAATATTCTGCTGTCTTCTTCTTCTATCATAGAAAATTTTCTTTTTAACTCAGATACAGAATACTTGGCTGGTATACTGCATGCTTCTTTATATTTATATTCCCAGCTAAGCCTTCTATTTATTTCTGAATTATATTCACTTATTTGGTTATCTAAGTTAATACTTTCTATTTCCTTTATTATATCTATTTCTTCTAAATTTTCACTAGAATCTCCTCTAAACTCCTCTTTACTCCAAACCTCAACACTCCATTTAGATGCATCATCTATTTGATTTTGTAAATTATAATTACTACCTGCACATTCTCTAATCCGTCTTCCATTTATGTGCTTTGCTACTGAAGGTCCTATCCAGTCCAAATAGCTTTTAGCATTCATGACAGCATATTCGGGTATTTTAATATTATTAAAATCTAATGCACTGCACCACTTATCAGCAACCTTTTCAATACCATTTACCATACCTGTTAGTATAAGCTTTTCTTTGGCTCTTGTAAAAGCAACATAAAGAATCCTCATCTCCTCAGATAATGTTTCTAACTTTAATTTTTTCTTTAGTACTTGTTTTACAATAGTTGGATATGATATCCTCCTGCTGATATTAACATAATCTGGTCCAAGTCCTAATTCTCCATGAAATAATACACTTCTATTCATATCCATTAAATTAAAGTTTTTACCGCACCCTGCAAGTATTACTACCGGAAACTCTAACCCCTTACTTTTATGTATACTCATTATTCTTACTACATCTTCATTTTCACCAAGAATCTTTGCACTTCCCATATCGCCACTGCTATTTTTAAGCTTATTTATAAAATTAATAAAATTAAAAAGTCCTTTATAGCTTGTTCTTTCATATTGTCTTGCTCTTTCAAATAGAACTCTCAAATTTGCCTGTCTTTGCTTTCCCCCTGGCATAGCACCCACAAACCCATAGTATCCTGTTGATTTGTAAAGATACCATATGAATTCATCGATAGGCATATGAATTACTTTATCTCTCCATATATTAACTTTTTCTACAAAGTTACATACTTTCCTTCTAAGTTCCTCTGTTATATGACTTAAGTTAGCTAATTCATCATTATCACTTTCAGATTCTTTATTACACTTACATATGAATTTTAAGACTTCATAAAATGACACATTCTTATTTATCATTCTAATATCCATTAAATCTTCCGAGGTAAAATACTCCAAAGGCGAACGTAAAACCGCAATTAATGGTATATCTTGCATTGGATTATCTATTATTTGCAGTAATGACATTATTGTTCTAATTTCAATCGTTTCAAAATACCCTGTAGCTGTATCTGCAAAAACAGGTATCCCCATATTGGTAAGCTCTTCTACAAATGTTGGTGCCCAATTAGCAGTGGCTCGCATAAGTATTACTATATCTTGGTACCTTACAGGTCTATATCCATTAATATTTTTGTCGTATACATGAAATTTCTGTTCATCAACAGAGTTAACAAGTTCATTAATTCTTCTAGCTACTAGTCTAGCTTCTATTTGTATATTGTCTAACACTTCCTCTGAATCATTATTAATATCTATAGCTTCAGATTCATATTCTTCACTTAAACTATCACTGCTTTTGTCTATAAGATGTAGTTCTATATTCCCTCCACAAATCTGGTCTGTTTCCGGATAAGTTGCCCCACTTTTAAGCGCCTCTTCTTCGTTATAATCTAACTCCCCAACATTTACGGACATTATTTGTTTGAACAAATAGTTAACACCATATATTATCTCTAATCTACTTCTAAAATTTTTAAATAATTTTATTTTTCTGTTCCTTTCTTCAGCTTTCTCTGAATAAGTATTATATTTGCTTAAGAACAATTCAGGTTTCGCCTGTCTAAATCTATAAATACTTTGTTTAACGTCACCTACCATGAACATATTAGGAATATCATTCTTGTTTCCTATCATGTTCATTATTACCTCTTGAACTTCATTACTATCTTGATATTCATCAATAAGGATTTCCTCAAATTGCTGTTTATACTCTAATGCAATTTCTGAAGGTACTATATTACCATTATCATCTTCTGTAGTAAGAATATTTAAACAGAAATGTTCAATATCATTAAAATCTACCATACCTCTTTCTCTTTTTTGTTACCATACTTTTTATCGAAATTTATTGCTAAATTTACTAAGCATTTCATCATCGGATATAATTCTTTCAAATTTCTTTCAATGTTATCATTGCCATCAAAAATATCCTCTTTTATATCATTAAGTTTCTTTTTAACTTCATCTCTAATTTTTTTTGTTCTTTCTTTTGCTATCTTATCTGCATCCTTGTTCTTTTTTATAGGAAGTTTTTCAAAACTCAGCAGCAAGAACCTTTCTTTAAATTCATCCCATGAATTGCAATTACATATTTCATTAATATTATTCAAATCATTTTTAAATGGTTCTAAGTAATAGTCTATTCCTTCAGCATTTTCTACTATTTCTATAGCTTTTTCCATTTTACTTTTACATCCATAAGTCTCTACTTTTAAATAGTCTAGTAATATACTTGCCCAATCTGACTCTCCAAAGTTATATTCATCTTCTAGGTTAAATCTTTCGGCCATTTCCATTAGCCACTTTTCGGGCCATGGCGAACTTTTAGCAAATTCATATAGACTAATCACCATATTTTGAACTTGAAAATCATTTTTCCCACCATATGCATCTACTAGTTCTAGGAAAATTTCATTATTACTATCTTCATAGTTTTCTTCAAACAATTCCTCTAAGCTTTCTTGTTTTAAAAGTATAGACTCTGTATTATCACAAACTCTAAAACTCGGATCCAAATCTATGAGATGAAAATTATTCTTTATAACCTTTAAACAAAATGAATGTATAGTCATTATATTTGCTTGATTTAACAGCGTAAGTTGTTTTTGCAGCTTTTTAGAATCTGGATTTATTTCCAGTTCTTTTGCTATAGCATCTCCAATTCTCTCTCTCATTTCAGCTGCTGCAGCATTAGTAAATGTAACAACTAATAGTCTATCAATATCTATATCTTCTTTTTCATCAGTTATTCTTTTTATTATTCTTTCTACCAGAACTGCAGTTTTTCCAGCGCCAGCACCTGCAGCTACCAATAAATTGCAGTTTCTTGTAAAAATAGCGTCCTTTTGTTCTTTTGTCCACTTTGTACTCATAATATCACCCACTTTTATTTTATCATAATTCTATACATAAAAATCATCCATATCTAGTATTTTAGTTTATCAAGCTACTAGATATGGATGATTTAAAATAATGTTAACAAACAATCTTATTTTTTCCTGAATTTTTTGCTTTATATAGGTTAATATCTGCTCTTCTTATAACTTGTTCCATATTCTCAGAATTATCCTTTAAGATACTTATACCCATTGAAACTGTTATACTTGGATGACTATTTTTATAATAAATTATTGTCTTTTCAATTATTCTTCTTATATTCTCCATTCTATAATAAACATAACTAGGCTTATCAACATCATACATAAATACTATTATTTCTTCTCCTCCATACCTAGCCACAATATCCTCTTTTCTAAGATTACATTTTATTATATCGCTAATTTTCTTAAGTACAATATCTCCACATTGATGCCCGTAAGTATCATTACACCTTTTAAAATTGTCTAAATCTATCATAATTATTGCATAAGGCTTTTCAGTATTTCTACTATTTCTTTCGACAATTGAAAAGAAATAATTTCTATTATATAATCCCGTAAGATCATCTATTTGAGAGCTTTCTTTTATCCTGTTATAGAGTCTATTATTTTCTATACATATTGCTAACTGATTACTAAGAGCAGTTAAAAGTTTTATGTGGTTATCATTTAAGTATTCATAAATATTATGTTCGACAATAATTACTCCTAATAGGTTATCTTTTAAATATATAGGCATATATATAGAGGAATGAATTTCAGTAGCTTCATCTTTTGATATATTAGTCTGTGAATTTATTAAATCTGTACTTAATCTACAATTATTACTATTAAAATCATGTATTTTATGATGGTGATCTGTACTTTTTAAGTTTGTGGACTTTAATCTTAATATGTTATTTTCAGCTAGATATATGCTTGAATAAGTTACTCCTAGAATGCCTATCATTATGTCATTAATCATGAAAATTATGTCATCACTTCCTAAGCATTTATTAATATATTCGCTAATTTCTACTATTAGGGATAACATGTCCAGTTTTTTATCTAATTCTATGATTTTAAAGTTTTGCTTTTGTATTATTTCTTCTGCCATTTTTTGATAACTTTCATAGTCGTTTTTTAGCTGATCATATTTTTCTAGCAACCACAACATATTCCTCTCCTCTATTCATTTCGAATGGTTAAACAACTTACTTTTTTGTAAATTATTTATAATCATAATTATAGAATACCATAATTAACCATTTAATTTCCATAATATTACTATAAAATATTACGCCAAAAAGTTTTTTATCCGATGTCTACCGCCACTAACACCTCAACGTATTCTGTGAAAGCGATTCGAACCAAATCAGCACTCTGTGTAAGCGACTATCGCCAAATCAGAGATTTGGGATATCTGCTTAACATTTGGGATCTCTAATAAGCTTCAGACGGAGTTTGTCTACGATCACTGGGCGTCTGCCCGTTAAATGCCATTTAGGCATTTAACCTCCATCTGAAGCCAAGAATCCTGTTTATAATAAAAAGAGCATAAGTATAGAAATATCTTAGTCTACTTCTATAATATGCTTTATCAAAAGAATCGTTGAATTACCCTACAATAGAGTTTATCGTTATATCCAAGGCTGCTAACAAATCTAGTTCATATGGACATATTTTTTTTCTTGTAATATGATCATAGCTTACCCGTATTATAGGTCTATCTGGGAAAAACTTATTTTGCTTTATAACAAATCCTTCTATACCATTAGAAAGTTTTACACAAGCTCCTAACGGATAAATGGAGAAATTTTGCTTAAACTTCTCTACTACCTCCTTATCAAAAGAACTATTTATATTTGACAATATAAATTCATAAGCTTCATTTGGATTAAATCGTTCTCTGTAAGATCGATTAGCGCTTAACGCAGTAAATACATCACATACACTTATAATTTTAGCAAAAATATTTATTTTATCGCCAGTTAACCCTAAAGGATAACCTGTTCCATTAACTTTTTCATGATGCTCAAGTACACCAGCTAAAGTATTGATTTCTGTTATTCCTGCGTTCTTTAAAGCATTATACCCATATATAGTATGTCTTTTTATTTCATCAAATTCACTTTCTCCTAAGACTCCAATCTTATTTATAATTTTCTCAGGAACTTGTATTTTCCCTATATCATGTAATATAGCAGCTGTACCTAAATTGCTCAAATCATCTACACCTAATCCTAAAAAACGGCCTAAAAATATTGACATTATTCCAGTATCAACACAATGTACATAGGTATAGTTATCATACTTATTTATTTCATACAAATTAGTATTAATATCGCCTTCTTTAATTATATAACTAACAAGCTCATTTACCATGTATAGAGATTCCTTTATATTCTTTTGATCCTTGTTAAGTATATTTTTAAAAAGCGACGGAAGCCTTTCCACAGTTCTCTGTTTTAAATTTACTTATAGTCCTATCATATTTAATATCATCCAATGCTTCATCCTTTATGTAGATATAATAAAAACCACTTTGTCTTATCCTATTTACATAAGATACATTCAGTTTGGTCCCTGCTGGAAGCAATATCTTACCGTAACCATCAAATAATGTCTGAGCTAATATTTCATTCCCCTTTAAATTTCTTACAAGTATAAATCTCATAATAATGTCCCCATTTCTCAATATAAGCATTAATATAAAGTTTACTTTTATCTGTTTTTGGTATTAATATTATCAAATAATTTTACTATACTTAATTTATATTATGAATCTTATTCATAGTTAACTTTCTTTTTATGAATTTAACACTGTAATTAAATTATATAATAAATTATCTACACTTTTAAGTATTTTTAGTTACAATTATCATGGTCGTGTTTATGATGAATATCTGGGGTATGAGAATGATTATGCATTATTGATTCGTGAGTATGGATGTGGGAATGATAAAAGTCATCAGCAATTTCTTCTTTATGTAGATGCTCATGATGTCCATCACCATGACAGTGTCTGTGCTCATGCATAACAGCTCTATGCAAGTGCTCATGATCATGCTTTTCTCTCAGAAGCAAAATTGCACCAATAATCATTAGAGGTAAAGCTGCAATGAAGGTTATACTTATCCTTTCATTAAATAATATAAATGATAATATCGCACCAATGAATGGTGCCGTCCCAAATAAAGCACTAGTTCTAGCACTTCCTAATCCTCTCAAAGCTAATACAAAAAGTACAATGCTAAAGCCATAGCTAAAACACCCGAGAATCATAGATCCTGCTATTATTTTTATACTTGGAAAATTGCTTTTCAACAATAATGATAAGATTAACGAAAAAGAACCTGCTCCAATGCCTTTTATGATAACAATTGAAAAAGGATCCTTTAATGATATCTTTCCTGTAAAATTATTATCTATTCCCCAACAAAGGCACGCAATTACTACTCCTATTGCTCCTAAGGAAAATCCCCACTGATTGCTAAAATCCCATGACAATATTACAGTAGATAATGTAATCATTATAATTGCAATCCAAATTCTTTTCCCTACACTTTCCTTAAAAAAACAAGCTGCTATTAGTGTAGTAGCAACACCTTCAAAATTTAAAAGTAATGATGCTGTAGATGCTGGCGTTACCTTAAGACTGTTCATGAGAATTATTGGTGCAACCACGCCTCCCAAAAATACTGCTGTTATTAGCCAAGGTATATCCTTTTTACTAAGTGGTGCTTCTCTATTCTCACTCTTATTTATACATCTCTCTATAATTTTAAAAATTATTAATCCTATTCCACTGCCAATATATAAAAATGCAGCTAAAGGCACAGGATCTATTGATCCTAAAAGCAGTTTTGATATGGGCGCACTGGCTCCAAATAGTAACGCCGCCGTTATTGCTTGTAGCACTGATTTATAGTTATTCATATCTTTTCCTCCTTTAGCTTCACCATTATATAAACTTAATATTATTCTACAATTAATATAATAACATAAACCTTAATAATCCATTATTACATTTTCTAATAAAAATATTATTTTATATTTTTATTATTACAAAATGCTTTTTATATTTAACAATTAATAATATAATATTTATATACTGTAAGAGTAATTTTATAATAATGATTATACAGTAATAAGATATATTAGGAGGTATATTACTTGAAAATAAACACGAAATTAAATTTAATATTATTTTTTCTTTCATTGCTTATAATTTCTATTGTTACCACTAATTTTGTTACCTTTAATAATTTAAAAGGTGATGCTTCAGCTATAAACCTTTCTGGAAGTGAAAGGATGAGAAGCTATAAGCTAGCTTATATGGCTAATCAATTTATAAGCGAGAAGGATATCACTAAAAAAGATAAGATAAAGTCAGATATGCAGAAGGAAATTGCGCAATTCGAAAAAATATTAGTAGGACTTGAAAAAGGGGACAAGGATCTTAAACTTACAGCCTGTAATGATGCCGCTATTCTAGAAAAAATAAAAAAAATTAATGGCGACTGGCAAAATTTCAAAAAAGAATATGCAAACATAATTAACTCCCCTGACTTATCTTCACAGCAAAGCTCTTTAACCTATATAAATGAAAATATAAATAATATTGTAAATAATATTAATGAAGCTGTTTTCATGTTAGATAATAATTCTAACATGAAAGTTATGTTGTCAAAGGAATTAAGCAGTGCATTTCTCGTAATAGCATTAATTATTATTATATCCTCTATTTTTACTGTAAGAAAAACTATAATAAATCCACTTCAGAATTTAACAGACAGAATGAAAGACATAGCTGGTGGCAACGGCGATTTAACTAAAAGAATAAGTATAAATTCAGCAGATGAAATCGGTCAATTAGCAAAATGGTTTAATATATTTATAGAAAATATACATCAAATTATATTATCTGTCAGTTCTGCATCAAGAAGCGTTAAGGATACGTCAGAACAAATATCCGACATTAGTTACCAGAACAGCCAAGCTACTGAGACTATAGCGGTATCTGCACAAGAGGTCTCAGAAGGTAGTATGCACCAAACAAATCAAGTTAACAATTTACTTGATAAAGTAAATATTCTCTCAGGCAAAATAGATAATATTGCCTTAATAATTGATGATGTTCTTAAACATTCTTTACAAACAGAAAAGGAAGCTTTATCTGGAAACAAGGATTTAGAAGCTTCTGTTGTTCAACTAAATATAATATCAAGTACCTCAAATGAAGTTTCTGAAAGATTAAGCTCTTTAGAAGAGAGTTCCAAGGAAATAGGCAGAATAATAGAGCTCATTACGGACATATCAGATCAAACAAACTTATTAGCTCTCAATGCATCAATTGAAGCTGCAAGAGCTGGTGAACTTGGAAAAGGATTTGCTGTTGTTGCTGATGAGGTGAGAAAACTAGCAGACCAAACTGCTAATGCTACAAAGCAGATAATACCTATTATTAAAAATATACAAAGCGAAACCTATACAACTAAAAATAACATGAAAAGTAGTGTTGAGGAGGTTCAAAAAGAAGTAGAACTTATGAAAAAATGTAGTGATTCCTTGAACTCTATTGTTCAAAAAGCCAATGATACTTATTCAGGTGTTCAAAATGTAACCAAAATAAATAAGGAAATCACTGACGAATTTAATAATATAAAATCAACAGCCTCAAGTATTTCTAATATAGCTGGTAAGAATTCAGAAGATACTCAAAGCATGGCAGCAGCAGTAGAGGAACAAACAGCCTCTGTACAACAGGTTGCAGCTAGTGTATCACAATTATCGGAACTCGCTCAGCAACTATACGATAAGGTCTCCGGCTTTAAGGCTTAATTAAAGCAAATATTAAAAAATAGTATGGTGCTATAACTATATAGCATCATACTATTTTTTATTTTAATCTATGAAATATTTTCTGCTTTATTGCTGCTAGCAATTTGCTCTTTCTTAGTTGAGCTTAGTATCTTAAATATTATTAGAAGAATAGCAACACCAGCGGCTGCAGATATAATATAACCTATTACTTCATTTATGCCACCTATAGCATAATCCGGTGCTATAGCATTAAAACTAAATCCATTTTCAAACGCCTTTGGTACATATCCTACCAGCCCTTTTATCTCATCTGCGCCCCATTCTCCCCAAGCAGTTCCTGTAGCTAATAAACCTATAGGAGAGAGAATTATCATTGCAGCAAGTAACCCATATAGAGATTTTTTATTTGTAGCTTTGCCTTCATATATAACTCCTGGTGACATCTTCTTAACGTATGAGTAAACGCCTGCAGTAACTGCTCCTTCTAAAACTCCAACAAGTAAATGAGGCAGCACCATAGCCGGTATAGATATATTTAGTCCATAAGGACAGTAAATAGCTGCACCTGCTGCATCCTTGAATAAAAGTGGTTGTATACCAAATTCAATAGCTGTAAAAAACGCTGCTGCCAATATTCCAACATAACCTGCAACAAAGGCTGCTATATAATCTCCCTTATCACTTTTTACTCTAGTTTTTATAAAATTATATATATAATATCCTAAGAATGGCATAACAAAAGCCATGTTAAAACAGTTAGCACCAAGTGCTAGTATACCTCCATCGCCAAAGAATAAGGCTTGGATTAGCAGTGCTATTGTAACAGATATGCATGCTGCATAAGGTCCTACTAATATAGCTATTAAAACTGCACCAACTGCGTGGGCAGTAGTTCCTCCTGGTACTGGAATATTAAACATCATAGCTAAAAAAGATACTGCTGCACAAACACCTAATATAGGCATTTTTCTCTTACTTACTTCTGCCTTTACTTTCTTTACTGCTCTAGCCCATACTGGCAGCATTACTGTTCCTATAACTGCGCAAGTTGATGGACTCAAATAATTATCTGGAATGTGCATAATAAAAACCCCCTAAAACCCTCTTCTAATTTTCTTTATTATCTATATGAAGCAAGTTTTATACCAAGTGCATTAATGAGTTTTTCAGTGCTTTAGAATAAAAATTTTCTCAAAACGATACAAAATCAGTATCATTTTGAGAAAATTCATCTTTTTATTTCATTATGAAACTATTTAAAAACCTCTTCAGCGTGATATGAGCTTCTAACTAATGGTGCTGAAGCTACATGTTTAAAACCCATTTCCAAGCCTATAGTTTCATATTTTTTAAATATATCTGGATGAACATATTCTATAATAGGATGATGCTTTGATGAAGGTGCTAAGTACTGCCCAATTGTTACAATATCACACTTAACATCTCTTAAATCCTTCAATATACCTATTACGTCTTCCTCTGTTTCACCTAACCCTAACATAAATCCTGATTTAGTTAAAATGGAATTATCTATGTTTTTTACATTAGCTAATAACTCTAAGGATCGCTTATAAATAGCCATAGGTCTGACCTTTTTATATAAAGACGGCGCTGTCTCTACATTATGGTTTATAACGTCTGGCTTTGCAACTACTACATTTTTCAAGGCCTGTTCATCACCATTAAAATCTGGTATTAAAACTTCTATAGTTACACCCTTATTTAGTTTTCTTATCTCTTTTATCACTTCTGCAAAATGAGCTGATCCACCATCTTCAAGGTCATCTCTAGTAACAGATGTTATTACCGCATGCTTTAAATTCAACTTTTCTACAGCTTTAGCTACGTGAACTGGTTCATTTACATCAACTGCCTCTGGCTCTTTTTTTGTAACATTACAAAAAGTACAATTACGTGTACAATTTTTCCCTAAAATCATAAATGTAGCAGTTCTTTTATTATAACATTCCATTCTATTAGGACAATTTGCTTCTGTACAAACAGTATTAAGAGAATATTTTTTTAATACCTCATGTACATCTTCAGACATTTCTCCCCCTCTAATTCTAACTCTTAGCCATTCAGGTTTTCTCTCATACATAATATACACCTCAAATCCTTTAGTTATATTTAACCAAATATAATTTCCAATAAATTTTCTTTAGAGACGTTGATCATATACTTTTCTATATCAACTATGTCTAAAACATTAATCACTTCACCTCTCAAATATTTTACATCTTTTAAAAGTTCTTCAAGTTCATTTATTTCCTTTTCACTGAAAAAATCTCCATATATTTTTATATCTTTTATTAATCCTTTATGTACATTTATATTTACTTGAACAATTCCACCTTTGAATTTCTTTTCATTAGAATAATTAAATTGGGGCGAATTTCCATAATTCCATTGCCAGGTAGCATATTTTTCATCTGATATCTTTTGGATTTCATTCCATTCTTCTTCTGTGAATTCATGAAGCCTTGCATTTTTCTGGTCATTCATAACAGATTCTATTATAAAATTTTTAAACTCTATGACACTCATATCTTTCTTAAGGTGTTCTTTTATATTGGCAACTCTGCTTCCAACTGATTTTACTGCTTTATCTTGAAATTTTATATCTTTTACTTTCAATGCTTGTACTAAATTACTCATATCTGCTGAAAATAAAATGCTTCCGTGATGAAGTATTTTATTTTTATAACTGTACTGAGCATTTCCTGAAAACTTTTTCCCATCAATAGTTAGGTCATTTCTGCCAGATAACTCTGCATTTATAGATAGCTTTTTTAAAGCTTGTATTATAGGATATGTAAACTTTTTAAAGTCCGCAAATTGATTCTTACCGTTGTTGGATATAAAAGTAAAATTTAGATTACCCAAATCATTGAAAATAGCGCCTCCTCCAGTGACCCTTCTAACTACAGGAAGTTTATGATTATTTACATAGTCAATGTTTATTTCCGAAAGAGTGTTTTGATGCTTTCCAATTAGTATACATGGGTCATTTCTCCAAAGCATGAAACAATCCTCATTAAAATTTTTTAATACATATTCTTCAATAGCATGGTTTATATACGGATTGGTATTTTCATTTTTAATAAAAATCATATTAATGCCTCCCAAAGCATTTAACCTTTATATTTATTAATAGTAAAACACTCATAATCATAATACACTATTATGATAATTTTTACAATTTTCATATTATAAAAACTTATTATACTAATTTAAATATCTATTATATAAATAGCATATTTTTATTTCCATATATTAACAAATAATTGTAAATGTAGTATTATATTTTATATATACAGAATAAAATAATATGTTAGTCTAATAAAAGGAGTGATATTATTGAGACGTTCACAAGTTATTCTAGCAGTTATATTTATGTGCCTTTTCTTTGTTGCTGGTGTTTCATTTTTACTACTAACCACATTTTCCTTAAATAAATCAAATTTATTCATAAAATATATAATTCTATCATTCATAAGTTTTATTGGTATGACTAGTCTAGCTAAAAATAACTTAAAAGTTTGGAAACGTACAGTTGGGAAAATGTTCATCCTAGTTGGGTTTATATTTATTATTTTATTAATTATTAGTGTTAACAGGAGTCAAAACATATATATTCTTGATGCTAGAAGATATATAATTAATGGATTGATAATTTTAACAACACTAATTATAGGAGGTTATTTTGTAAAGACAGGTCAAAGCATAGTAAGGCAACCTAAATATTATAAGATAATGTAAAGTAATTCAAAAATAATCCCCCAACTAATTCATCGGGGGATTATTAATTGTAACTCTGTTATCAACTTTTAATAACTGCATCTTTATGCTCAAATTTAGTAACTTCTATATCTCCATCATCATTTCTTATTGTAATTACATCAGTAGAAGGATTTGATTTCTTTGATCCATCAAAAGTTTCCACTTGAATTGTTGCTTCAAAATAATATGAATCTTTTTCCAATCTTTTTATTTCTAAAATTTTAGGATTTGAAAATTGTTTTGGCTTCCCATAATAATTTTCTATTGCATAGTCTATATGCTGAAATAGTAATGCGGATAATAAGTCTTCATATAATTTCTCTTTACTCTCTTCAGTATTTAAATAACATATACTTTTATTGTCGTATGCATGTACTGTGAATGTCATACTATTGAATATACTAGTAACACAAAAAAATAACAAAAAAACCTTTATAATCTTCTTTTTCATATATACCACCTCCGATTTTTCTTATTTTATGCATTTTGATTATAAATTATAAATTATAAATTTTTACATTATTTACAATAAACAAAGAGCATCCTCCTCAGAATTTTTCTGATTAGAAATGCTCTTTATTTTTAATTAATAAAAATTATTTAATTTTGCTTAGAATTCTTATTGGTACTTGTTTTTTGCCCACCATTAGCGCTGCCATCATTGTTATTATTATTTGTATCTCCATTAGGCGTATCTGTGTTGGATGGAGGCGTTGCACTATTATTTACACCATTATTTGTACCATTATTTGTACTATCATCAGTCTGCTTGCCACCCTGCTGCAATTCAATTTTTCTTTGCGTTACTACCGCTTTCCTGTTTAATATTTTTCTTAAGAGCTGCTCTCTAGCATTTAAGTCTTTTAGCTGTTGAACACTAGTAGTCGCTCCATTTTCAAGCTGCTCCGCTAATTTAATATCTTCTAACGTATCCAGTTTACAACTTTCATACTTCTTTACTGCATCTTGTGCAGAACCTTGTTCATTTGTTTGAGTTTCACTATCAACAGGTACATTGTTTAAAGCATCGTCGTTGTACTCTTGAACACCATTTGGTCTTTCAAAGTCTATATTATCTAAACCTTGATGTATTTTATCCATATAGTCTTTCCATATACCTCCAGGGTATGTAGCACCATATAGATTGTCCAACTCTTTTGGATTATCATAACCTACCCATACTGCAGTAGTGTAGTATGGAGTATACCCACAAAACCATCCATCCTTTGAGTTGTCTGTTGTTCCAGTCTTTCCTGCAGCTGTCATATTAGATAGTTTTAATTTGTGTGCCGTTCCCCATGGATTCTCTATACTTCCTTTTAGTATATCTGTCATCCACGTACTTGCTTGCTTTGTATAAACTTCTTTTGTTTTATAACTGTTTTTGTATATTTTATTGCCTGAAGAATCAACTATTTCTTGTATACATGTAGGATTAATATATTGCCCTGTCCTCGCAAGAGTAGAGTAACCGGATGCCATTTCTAATGTACTAGCCCCATTTGTTAGTCCTCCTAATGCTGTTGATAAAGTGTAATCCTTTTTAACTATTTTACTAAAATTCATTGACTTTAAAAACGAAATACCATACTCAGGAGTTATTTGTTTAAAAATTTGGTTTGCAACTGTATTTAAAGATAGCTGTACAGCGTAACTTAAAGTCACATTACCATAGTAAGCATCTCCACTGTTATGCGGTCCTCCCTCAGTGTACTTATCATCTATTACACTAGAAGGTGAGAACCCCTTCTCAAAAGAAGGAGTATAGACAACAAGAGGCTTTAAAGTTGAGCCTGGTTGTCTAAAAGATTGAAATGCTCTGTTTAAGTAATCCTTCTTATCTGAAGTTCTACCTCCAACTATAGCAACTACTGTGCCTGTTTTGTTGTCAATAGTTACAGCTGAACCCTGCAGTAAATATATGCCATTCTGCTGTTTTGTAAAATCAGATAGTTTATTATCAATAGATTGCTGAAGCAACTTTTGTTTCTCCATATCTATTGATGTATAGATTTTATACCCATTTCTGTATATTTCATTTACACATTCCGTATATAAATCTGAGTAGCTCTTATTATAAGTTTCCCTATCATTATCATTTTTAAAATTATTTCTAAACTCAAAGCCCTTTTGTTCCATTAATGCTTTTGCAGCACAGTCTACTGCATATGAGCTAATATAGCTCTGTTTTGTATATGTTTTTTCTGGATTTAAAGCTATTTTTTCATTTACAGCCTCATCATACTGACCTTGAGTAATAAAATTACATTCCTGCATTTTAGATAATATTAAATTTCTTCTTTGTATTGTATTGCCTTCATTCTTTAGGGGATCATAATATTCTGGATTATTTGGTATAGCTGCAAGAAAAGCTATTTGAGATAAATCTAATTCTTTAACTTCCTTGCTAAAATATTTTTTAGATGCAGCTTGTATACCGTATGCTCCATTTGCAAAATAAATATTATTTACATAAAACTCAAGTATTTGTTCTTTAGTATACATTCTCTCTAACTTTAGTGCTATAAACATCTCTTCAACTTTTCTCTTCATAGATTGTTGCTGTGTCAAAAAAACATTTTTAGCTAGTTGTTGAGTTATAGTACTTCCGCCTTGGGTAATTTCTCCCTTGTTTTTAACCATAGAGTATGCTGCTCTTGTAATAGCCTTAAGACTAACTCCATGATGGTTAAAGAAATCCTTATCCTCTATAGCTACAAAGGATTGCATTACTGCTTGTGGAATCTGTCCATAGTTTACATACTCTACATCTTTTGAATCATAAAGCTTGTCAATAACTTCTTTCTTATTGTCATAGATATACACAGTACCTCTACTATTAAAAGTAGCTGCTGAAATTGATTTAACTTTAGTACTTGCATCCATATATAAGGAAAATACACCTTTTATTTTGCTAAAACTAAAAACTGTTATAAGTAAAATT
This sequence comes from Clostridium sp. OS1-26, assembly GCF_030915445.1. Taxonomy (GTDB): domain Bacteria; phylum Bacillota; class Clostridia; order Clostridiales; family Clostridiaceae; genus Clostridium_AM. The sequence goes on along the minus strand of NZ_CP133264.1, from coordinate 2,195,537 downwards.
ATCCACGTTAAAATTAATAAAGCCTTAGAAATTGGTTTCTTTTTCTTAGGTTTCTTTACTCTCTTTTTGTTCTTTTGTTTGTTGATGTTTCCATAGTTATCATTCCTCATTTTATTTTATATATATTACTACGAATGACCCCTCAGGTTTTATATACTATTTCTATTTTAACACATCCCATTAAATGTGCCTAAACAATTAACACAAAATTAATAAATATAAGTTGCTTAATAATTAATATGAAACTCCTTCTCCTATCGTCGAATGAGTACTCGCTGAGTAAGCGACTATCACCAAATCAGCACTCTGTGTAAGTGATCATCTCAAAATCATAGATTTTGGATGCCTACTGAAGATTTTGGATATCTGCTTAAAAAGAAGACCTGTTGTCAAACCGCATTTGACAACAGGTCTTTATTATATTACTTTATAGCTTTTAATGCTTCAAGTAAAAATTCCCATGATCTTTGAACAGATGAAATGCTCATGTGTTCATCTGGAGTGTGCACATCATATAAATTCGGTCCAAAGGATATCATATCCATTTCTCCATTGAACTTTTCTCCAAATAATCCACATTCAAGTCCTGCATGGATTGCATCTATTTTAGCATCTTTTCCATTTATTTTTCTATAAGTCTCCTCAAAAACTGTTCTAATTTTTGAATCTGGATTATAAGCCCATTCAGGATAATTTGACTCTGCAGAAACTTCTCCTCCTACAATCTTAGCTAACGCAACTATTCTGTTAAACACTTCCATTTTCAAGCTTCTTACAGAACTTCTAACAGCACTAATAAACTCTACTTCATTTTCTTTAGTTGTTACTACACCTAAATTTAATGAGCTTTCTACTAATCCTTTAATATCCATGCTCATGGAATTGATTGCATTTTGAACAAGGTATAGGTAGTTGATCACGTTACTTTGACTTTGTACTGAGAATACTCTAGCGACTCCTGGAGTCATTTCTTCAAATTCTATTTTTACATCTGGATCTGGTGTTCTAAATTCATTTTTAAATGTTCTCTCTAATTCAGCAAGTTTTTCTTGTACTTTAGCTTTATCTTCAGCTTTTATTAATATAATAGTATCCATTTCACGTGGAATAGCATTATGTTTTGATCCTCCATTTATTGAAGCCACTCTAAAGTCTACTAATGAGCTAAGTTCCATAAGGATACGTCCCATCAATTTATTTGAGTTTGCTCTTCCTTTGTCAATTTCCATTCCAGAGTGACCGCCTTTTAATCCTCTGATTTTTACTGTATATGTACTAAGGCTTTTATCTGCATCTTCTAATGTTACAGGTATAATTGTTTTTGCTGTAAGTCCGCCAGCACAACTTACAAGGAATGTTCCTTCTTCTTCTGAGTCTATGTTGATAAGTATTCTTCCATCTATATTTTTAGGATCTAATTTAGTTGCTCCATCCATTCCAGTTTCTTCTTCAGTTGTGCAAACTAACTCCATATCAGGGTGAGCTATTTCATTTGAAGCTAAAACAGCTAATCCCATAGCAATAGCTATTCCATTATCTGCTCCAAGTGTTGTTCCAGTTGCATAAACCATATCATCAACAATTCTTAATTGTAGTGGATCCTTTGTGAAGTCATGTTTTGTAGCTACATTTTTTTCGCATACCATGTCCATATGACCTTGTATAACAATCGCAGGACTATTTTCGTATCCTGATGTTGCTTTTTTCTTTATGATAACATTTAAAGCTTCGTCTTGAATTACCTCTAAATTATGCTCTTTAGCAAAAGCTACTAAATAATCACTAACCTCTTTTTCATTTCCTGATCCTCTTGGAATTTGTGAAAGTTCTTCAAAATATCTAAATACTTCAACTGGTTGCAAATTTTTTAATACTTCCTTTGTCATTATTATCATCCTTTCTTTTAATAGCAGTCGTTTACATTAGTACCGAAATAAAAATTATTATATTTGACTGATTATATTTCACCATAAAGTTAGACAAAAATCAAGACTTGCAAAGTCGGATTTTTTAGTGTATCAATTCAACTACCTTAAATTTTACCCTCACTCTAATTTTTTCTGTATAATTTAATTATCGGGATATTTTTAAAGGTTTAATAGATATTAAATTTAGAAAATGATGAATAATTATTCAAGATACTTAATTTTCTAACTCTTAATTTTGCATTTAGACAATTGACATGTATAAATATTCAAAATAATTACTCTTTAAATTTTTCACTATATATAGTTTGTGTTTAATACAAAAAATATTCTATTAATCATAAATAAGGTATTAGATACTATAAACCTTATTGTATCTAACACCTTTTATTAACTTTATACTATTTTCCTGATTTTAATGAGTTTATTTGATTTTTCAAGAATTCATTTGAAGCTTTCATATTGCTTAAATAATTATTATATGCTTCTTTTATCTTTGTTTCATCTCCTGATTTAAGAGCATCGTTTAGAGTATTTGTTACATCTACACTTTGCTTTTTCATTTGTTTGATAGCAACAATTTCATCTTTGTGCTTTTCTTCATAATCTTTCTTAGCTGCCTTTAACTTTTTAATTTCCTCTGCATGCTCTTTATTGAATTCTTTTTTCTGTTCTTTAATATATTTTTGGGCATCTTCTTTTGTCATATTTCCACTTTCAACTTTTTTGTAGGTATCTTCAACTATCTTCTTAAAATCATTCATAAAAGAAGTATCTACTCCAAGTTTGCCGTAATACAATTCTCTAAACTGTTTCATAAGCTCTCTTCTCTCTGCAAAGACTTGCTGAAGCTGAGTTTTAGAGCCTGGAACATAATTTTCTAGAGTATTTAAATCAACCATTAAATTTTTATATTTTTTATGTTCCATTTTTTGTGATACTGTATTTGTTGTCACATTTTTTGCAGTATTCTGTGCAGGACTTGCAAAAGCTGCACCAGGGATTAATATTGATGCAGCTAGCATAGTTGGTAATACTAGCTTTTTTAAATTTAACATAGTATATCTTCCTTTCTTTTGAAATTTTTACTGCATCGTTAATTCTAATTTTATAAAATGACAATTAAGTGACAATATTTTGAATAAAATATGAACAAATTATGCAACATTACTTTTTAATACTTAATATACTCCTTAGTATGTTTCCCAATAATATTCTATTTAATAAAAAATTATATTGCTTGTACGTATATAACCATAGTTTCCTTCAAATACTATAGTATTATAAATTACAAATCTTATATTACCTTTAGCTATGAACTGTATTCTTTTAAATACTAATAGTATGGCTCATAAAATCAAACTTAAAAGGAGGTTGATATAATGATATCTTTGGATCTTCAGCAAAATATAGACATGATAAGTGAAGAAGTCGGACAAAAAAATCTTTTAATAATAAAGAAATTCTATATTGGAAATACTCAACCTCTAGATGCTGCCGTAGTATATGTTAACGGACTTGCTGATAAAACAATTATAGACAGAGATATTTTAAATCCATTAATGTTTAAAATTGAAGAAAATTTGCCTGGAAAAGAAAACCTGGCAGATTATATTTCTAAAAAATATATCTCTATGAGTAATACATATATTAAAAATAACCTAAGTGATGTTGTTTACGAGATAAAGAGAGGCAACTCTGCTATTTTAATAAACCAAATGAGTGAAGCAATAATTTTAGATACTAAAGGAGGCCAATATCGTTCTATAGGAGATCCTGAAAATGAAACAACTATTAAAGGTCCAAGAGAAGGCTTTATAGAAAATCTATCATTTTCCTCAATCCTATGCACCAGAAAGACCAGATGTGGCGACATCAAATATACTTGAAGTCAAAATTGCAATCATTGTATCTGGTACTCCTTTTGTCATTACAGTTCCTGAAGTTTTTATAGAATTTTTTCAAACTGTTGAGGATTATAATTTTAAAACTGTGTCTGGTTCACTATTTAGATTATTAAGAGTTGCCTCTATTTTTATAGTAATTACTTTACCCTCTATATATCTGACTCTTATTAAGTTTATAACACCTATTGTTCAATCAAGAATAGGAATAGCTTTAACTCCTTTCTTAGAGATAATGGGAAAAGATAAAAAATTGACTTACACCCCGAGATGTGTAAGTCAATTTTCTAGTTTGAAACTCTATACTTAAGTACAATTCTCAATTATTTATATGCCTTTATATCCAATAATTTATCTAAAGTCACTATTTCATATCCTTTTTCTTTTATACCTGATATTATTTTAGGTAATGCAGCTGCTGTTTCTGATTTATCACCATTGCTGTGCATAAGGATTATATCTCCAGGACGCAAATTATCAAGTACATTTTTTATTATATTATCTCTCTCCTTTTGTGACCAATCTAAAGTATCTATAGACCATATAACTGCTTTATTATCTGTTTGCAACATATCTTTTACTATACGCTCATCTATATCTCCATAAGGTGGACGTATAATTGCAGGCCTTTTCCCAATTATCTTAAATATTTCATTCTCAGTTCTAAGAATTTGATTTTTAACTGTATCATTATTTTCTTTATTAAAATCTGGATGGTTATAACTATGATTTAATACTAAATTTCCTTGTTGATATGCTTTTTTTACTACACTAGGATATTTAGCAACATTTTCTCCTATAAAGAAAAAGTTTCCTTTCACATTGTTTTGCTTTAATATTTCCAAAACCTTTGGGGTAATTCTTCCATCAGGCCCATCATCAAAAGTCAATGCAACTTGTTTCTTAGCGGTATCTCCATTCACAAATACATAATTAGGATTTTCTCTTGCTACTCTAATAATATCTTCCATCCACTTCTTAGCACTAGCTTTTTCTTTTTCTGTAAGCTTATTTGATTTCCCAAGTATCTCATATATAATTTTTTCACTATTTTGTTTCTCATTTTGCAAAGTACTTTTAGTGCTTTGATTTGTATTCTGAATAGTGCTGGAATTTTTGCTCTCTGTACTTAATTTGTTATTACAGGAACTTAATAAAAATAAACAAATTATTATAAGAATTTTATTTACAATATTTTTCATCGTAATATGCTCCCTCCAAAACAAGAAATCAATTAGTACTCACCGATAACTTCTACTTCTAAAATAATTGATTCTACAATAATAAAATATAATATCATTTTTGTAAATTAAATTTTTCTTTACTTTTTTGAAAAATAATTTTATAATATTTATATAATAATAAATATTATAAAACATTTGTTATTATATAAATATTGATTCACTTATTCCCTTATTTATTATAATCTGATGAATCCCACTCAGATTTAATTTATATATAAATTAAATCTGAGCCCCCCCCATTTTTTTAATAAGATAATGTATAATAGGATATTAATATAATTAGTTATTATATAAAAATTTATAATTGGAGTGATATTAATGGAACAAAATATAAATGCTGAAATTCTTGATAAGCTTACAAAAGTTTGTCTTTGTAAAGGTATATCAAGAGCATCAATAAAAAAATCTATATTAAATGGAGCCAAAACTATAGAGGAAGTTAGAAAAGCTACTGGAGCTGGCTCTGGTTCTTGCTGTGGAAGACGTTGTACTCCCAAAATTGAGCAGCTATTAGAAGATTTAAAATAACAAAAAGCAGCATATGTAAGCTTATTACATATACTGCTTTTTTTGTTATAAGTAACTTATTATTGAATAAAGATTTTTAAAGTAATATACTTAAGATGGGTAATTATAGTTATTATTTTAACTAATAATCCTTTTCGGAAAAGAGGTGAGTTATTAAAATAGCAAAAGCTATTTTATATTAAGCTATGGAAAACTTATTTAAGAGTAGTGAAAATATATACAAATGCTTACATTTTCTTTCTAATGTTGGAGTACCATTTATTCTAATTGATACTAACAATCAGATTAAGGCCGTTACTCCTCCAGCAGTTGAAATGTTTACTAGCATATACATGGATGAAAGTTTATCGATTGTTGGTCGCAAATTTAATGATATCTTGTGGTTTATCGAGGATAATTTTAATCATTTCCAAAAACACAATATATCTAATTATGCATTTCAAAATGAAATAAAAATTAAAAATATAAAATGGAAGTTTAATGGTGAGTTTATAAGAACAAAAGATGATGTAATTTTATTGTTAAATTATCACCTTGAAAAAGATGAATATATTAAAAAGGCTCTATTATTAACAGCTATTGAGGATTCTTCTGAAAACGCCATAATTGGCCAAGATGTAGATGGTGTTGTGATAAGTTGGAATAGAGCTGCTGAAAAAATTTATGGATATACCCAAAGTGAAATAATAGGTAAAAATTTATCAATACTCGATAACGATAGAAGTGGAAAAAATATCAGAGAAATGTTAGATACACTTAAGTCCGGTAAAGAAATTAAAAATTATGAAGTAAAAAGGTTATGTAAAAACGGTGAAGAAATATTTTTGTCTGTAAATGTATCTCCATTAAAAAATTATAAAGGAGAAGTAATAGGTTCCTGTACTATATCCAGAGATATAACGGAAAATAAGATGCTTACGGAAAAGTTGTACGATAGTGAAAAAAGGTTTAGAAATATATATGAGCAATCTCCTATAGGTATAGAAATATTCGACTCTAGTGGGAATACACTTTCTGCAAATAAGTCTTTTTGCAACATGTTTAAAATAAACACTATTTCCGACTTTAAATACGATAATTTTTTTGAATCACCATATATTCCAAATAGGATAAAAGATAAGGTAAGAAGTAAGAAAATATCAAGAATAGCCTGTAGATATAATCTTAAGTCAAATAAAACTTATTTAGATTCTGAGAATGAAATATGTTATTTTGATATGCTGATTACTCCTATTCTAAACGAGTATGGAGATATAACATCTATACTAGCTCAGGTTCAGGACATTACAAAAGTCAAAACTATAGAAAAAATGGTTGGAAATTTCACTAGTTTATCTGACGATGTTTTCTGTATTTTAGATTTTAAAGGTAATTTTTTAGAAGTTAGTGCAGCTGTAGAAAAGATTTTAGGTTGGAGTGTAGAGGAGTTTTCACACAAGAACTTTGCTAACTTTCTACATATAGATGATTTTGATTCCACCTTTAACGCTATTAATTCACTGTTAGAAACTGGCAGAATCACATATAGAAATAGATATACCTGTAAAGATGGTAACTATAAATGGATAGAGTGGAGCTCTTTTATAGTAAAGGAAGATAAAGTGGTTTACTCTATCGGAAGAGATATTACCAAGCGAATGGAAAATGAAGAGGAGCTAAGAAAAGCAAAAATTGCAGCTGAAGAAGCTAGTATTGCAAAAAGTAGATTTCTTGCAAATATGAGCCATGAAATAAGAACTCCTATAAATGGTATCATGGGAATGACAGAGTTATCTTTAATGACTGATCTTACAGAAGAGCAAACAGAATATTTAAATGTAGTTAAAACTTCATCTCAGCATTTGTTAGACATAATTAATGATGTACTGGATATTTCTAAAATAGAGTCTGGAAAATTTAAATTAGATTTGGTTCCTTTTAATCTTGAAGAAACTATAAATAAATTAGTTAAAAACTTCTCAATTCTTGCAAATAAAAAATATCTAGAATTTATATATTTTGTAGAGCCAACTTTAACAAAAGGCTCTCTAATCGGTGATCCATTGAGGCTAAATCAGATTTTAATGAATCTTCTGACCAATGCTCTTAAGTTTACTGAAAGAGGAAGCATTATTGTTTGTGCTAAGCATATTCCTAGTCCTACTGGAAAAGTAAAGGTACAATTTTCCGTATCTGATACAGGCATAGGAATACCTGATGATAAAATGGATAGACTCTTTAAAACCTTTAGCCAAGTGGATGATTCATATACAAAAAAATATGGAGGAACGGGTCTTGGACTAGCTATATGCAAACACCTAGCAGGGATGATGAATGGAGATATATGGGTCACTAGTAAAGAGGACCATGGAAGCTGCTTTTACTTTACCGCAGAGTTTTTGCCTGTTGATGATTCTAAACAAGCTAGTTGCTCTAAAAATGCTGATACATCTGCTAACACTTTTAACCAATCAGAAAACACCTCAGGTTTTGGATTAAAAAACCTATATGGTAAAACTATTTTAATAGCAGATGACAATGAAGTAAACCAGCGATTTATTTCAACTTTATTATATAAAAAAGGTTATAATTATCTAATCGCTTCTGATGGAAATGAAGCTATAAAATTATTTAATGAAAATAAGGTTGATTTAATACTTATGGATATTCAAATGCCAAAGTTAAATGGACTAAATGCTACAAGAATAATCCGTGATAACGAAGATTCATCAGAAAAACATACTCCGATTATCGCCATGACTGCTTATGCTATGTTTGGGGATAAAGAAAAGTTTATATCTGCAGGGATGGATGACTATTTAGCTAAACCAATTGATTTTCAATATCTCTATGATATACTTGACAAATATTTAAATTAATAGATTTTAAAACAGCTATTTGAAAAATTACAAATAGCTGTTTATTGTCTTTATTATAATTACTATGTTAAACTATTTTATAACTTATAACTATGCGGGGAGGTTAGAATGGTAAAGAAACCTTTTAAAGTAATTCTATTTTTATTAATGCTAATAATAACTTTTTATTGTATTTATAAATTTTATCCTGCTGATATAAAACCATTGGAGGTATCTCAATATAAACAATTTAAAATAACATTTGATTACCCTATAGTCTTTGATAATACTACAAAAGAAAATATTATTATAAAAGATAAGGATGGTAATTCTGTTGACTCCTATATATTTTTAAGTGCCGATAAAAAGAGTATTATTATAAATCCGCCTATTGATGGATATTCTCCTAATGAGAATTATTCCATCACCGTTTCTCCTAAGATTCATTTTGAAAACTTTGAACTTAAAAATAAAAAAGTTATAAAATTTAAATCTACAAAAGATGTTAAACAGACGCCTGCAAAAGCAAAAAGGAAGGCCCAAATTGGAGATATTGTAGGCGTTTCTGGAGAATTTATGGGGTATAAATATGATCACTACGGTTTATATTTAGGCAACAACAAAGTAATCCACTATTGGAGCAATACTGGTAAGGCAGAAGATACTGAAATCATGGAAACAGATATGGACAAGTATTTTGCTGACGGTAAATATTTTGTACTGGACCTAAAAGGATATTCTAAGTTTAGCACTGAAGAAACCGTTAAAAGATCAAAGGAAAGGTTAGGAGAAAAAAGTTACGATCTTCTCCAAAATAACTGCGAGGATTTTGTAGTTTGGTGCAAAACTGATGACAGCAAATCTTTTCAGGTTGCTAATGTACCTAAAGACCAAATACAAGTTATAAGGGAATTTATGTCCTTAGGCCTTAGTTTACAATAAATCTAAAGCTATTTTTAGCAGCACAAATAACTAGTTATTTGTGCTGCTAACTTTACTTCTATCTTTTCCACTGTTTATACAAATCTGGCCTTACTTCTTTTAATATTTCAAAAAAGCTCTTTTCACATTTTTGTCTTTTAAGCTCTTTAATCATAGATTTGGGATAGCGAGCTGATCTTATTATTTGCCCAGATGGATCTATTACTATTACACTCTCATCCTTTTGTACATAGATATGTTCTCCTCTTATGTCTAATCTTCTAAAGCCAAGCCTTTTAAATTCCTCAATAAGCCCAATTAAACTTATTGCTAGTTCTCTGCTTAGCTTATTTTTTCTCAAATATACAGGAAGTTTTTCCCCTCCAACATATTCTCTAAACATAATTTTCCCAAGTCTTCCGTAGACTTTAGGGAAATATCTATTCCCTTCCGCTGCTTTTAAAACCTTGTATTCATCAATACAACTTTTCTCTATCCTACATATTTTAATCACTGTTTTCCCATCAGTCAGTAAATACACCTTTCCATTTCTGCCTCTTCCTAAGTATTTACATTCATTAAGATCTATCTTTCCATATATATTAGGTTTGCTCATGAATGTCCCCCTTTTTTATATCTACCATTACTTGTAACCTTTTTAGTATATGATCTAAAAATTTGATACTAAAGCGTACTCATTTATTACTATACTGACATTTACAAGAAAGTGTGATATTTTTTCATTTGTTATTTTACGGAAATTTAATAAATGCATAGATGAATTGCTCATCTATGCATTAAGGCATCTTCAAAAAATAACTAGTCCATCTGCTAGTCTATTTTGTGTCATACTGCGTTGTCAGAACCCTTAGATAGGGTTGGCTATCTGTGGAACCTTTCTCCTTGTCTGACACAAAATATCCTTAGCATCTTTGGACTTGTTATTTTCTTTCAGATGCCTTACCTTTGATATTCAATTACTTCATAATCTTGATTCAATGTGTCTATAAATAGTATTCTTTTTCTAAGTAATTCCCCTCTTCCTATTAAAACTTTTATAACTTCACTGACTTCAATCGAAGCTACGAGAGCTGGTGTAAAAGATGGATTGCCTAATTTTGCTTCAACACCTTTCCCTATTTTATTTCCATATATAATATCTAAGGTTTTGTCTCCTGGATATACTGTGGTTACATGGCCATACCAACCAGCTATGGCTCCAGATACTAATGGAATACTCAATTCTTCACAGGCATCTTGCAGTATAAGTCTTGCATCTATACTATCTAATGCATCAACTATAACATCATGTCCTTTTAGAATTTCAGTAGAGTTCTCTTTGGTAAGAAGTTCATTTACGCAGTTAACTTCTATTAGTGGATTAACATTCATCATCCTCTCCTTAGCAGCAATAGATTTACTTTTGCATAATGAATGAACATCCGATAAGATTTGCCTATTCAGGTTGGATTCTTGAAATACATCACCATCTACCGCAGTAATAAGACCTACTCCAATTCTACCTAACATTTCAATTATATATCCACCTAGTCCTCCACACCCTATCACACATACTTTATGATTTTTTAGCTTGTCGTTTTCCTCTAAAGATAGAGTTTGCATATTTCTACTATATCTCTCCAAATTAGCCCCCTCCTACTGGCGGAAATAATGATAAGACATCATTATCTTTAAGAGGTTTATTTAATTGTCCATCAATTCCATTAATTAATAATATAGCAACCTCTTCTGAATTTATTTTAAGTATATCTAAAATATCTTTTGGAGTTATATTTTCTTGAAGTTCTAAAAAGTATTTTTTCTCTCTTCCTTCTCTAAATGTTGCAAATAATCTTACTTCAATTTTCATCTTATCACCTCCTAAATCACTTTTATTTTGTTCAATAACAACCAAATGTAAGGCTCCCACTCCATTCATTATAAAGAGCTATTTTTATAGACTAGCTCAACTTATGCTTTTGAATACTCCCACTCCTAAGCGTGAGAGTATTCATTAAATTGGTATTTACTATTTTCCTATATATTCATCAAGCCCAAGCTTTTTAAGAGTTTCTGCTGTAGGAATACCATTTTCGTCCCATCCTCTTACTGAGTAGTATTCAGGAAGAAGAACATCTAGTTTGTGAACATGTCCCTTTGAAGGTCCGTCTGGAACTTCCTCTTCTAATAATCTCTTAGGCAAAGTATCCTGCTTACTATCTATTCCGGCAGCTAGATTATATAATTTTTCTAGTGTCCAAATTCTATCTCCTGCCATCATTAATGAGTTAACATCATGAAGCTCTCCTCCCACTACAGCATTATACATATCTACGAAGTCTTGAGCACCAAGTCCAAAAGTTGTAAATATACATAATCCAAGCGCATCTATAACTGCTGTCAAGTCATGGAATACTCTAGCGTAAGCTGCTTTTCCTTCTAATGAGAATCTATCAAGTTTTTCTGGGTATCCTAGTATTTCAGGGCTTATCATGTAACCTTTAATATGACAGCCACCTCTATTATTGACAGCATAAGTTATTCCGTGTCCTTGACAACCTCTAGGGTCATAAGCTGGAAGCTCTTGCTTCTTAACTGTCATTGAAAGCTCAGGAGCTCCGTAGCTTAAACATAATCTATATGAACCTTCAGCTAACTTATCGCCAAAACCTTCTCTTTCTCCCATCTTTTTAGTCCATTCTACTATAGCATTAGCATCTCCCCATTTTAGTGATACACCATCTGCAGATAGTTCATCATCTTTGATATATCCTCTTTGATAAAGTTCCATTGCTGCTGCAATAGTTGCTCCTGCTGAAATTGTATCTAATCCATATTCATTACATAACATATTTGCTCTGTTAACAGCATTTATATCATATACATCACAATCTGATCCAAATGACCATAGTGTTTCATACTCAGGTCCTCCACATTCAGTTCCATCATCAAGTTTTACCCATCTTCCGCATGCTATTGGGCATCTATAACAAGGATTTTTTCTAACTAAACAATCTTTAGTTAGAGTTTCTCCACTAATCATATCTGCATTTTCTGTATATGCTTCTTGGAAGTTTCTAACTGGGTGTATTCCATTCTCATTAATAATATTAACCAATACTGCACTTCCGTATGTTGGAAGACCGGTACCTGCTACAGGGTCTTTTCTTAAGATTGCTATTTTTTCAGAAGCAACTTTCTTAACCACTTCCTCATCAAATAATTTAACTTTTCCACTTCCTTTTACAACTATAGCCTTTAGGTTCTTAGAACCCATAACTGCTCCAACTCCACCACGACCAGCGGCTCTATCAACGTCATTCATAACTGCTGCCATAGGTGATAATTTTTCTCCAGCAGGTCCTATGCATAAAACTTTGGCCTTAGCATCAGTTTCGTTCTGAAGCATAGTGGTAGTTTCTAAAACAAGTTTTCCCCAAGCCTTTGAAGCATCCTTAAACTCAACTTTATCATCCACTATATTTACATATACTGGAGTGTCTGACTTTCCTTCTACTATAAGCATGTCATAACCAGCTGCCTTAAGTTCTGCTCCCCATTTTCCTCCCGAGTTAGCTATGGCTATAGTTCCTGTTAAAGGTGATTTAGTTACTACCATAAATCTTCCACTTGTTGGTACTGGTGTTCCTGTAAGTGGACCTGTAGCAATAATAAATTTGTTATCTGGTGAAAGTGGATCTATTTTAGGATCTACTTCATCAAATAATGTTTTTACACCTAACCCTCTGGAACCTAAGTATTTTTTTGCTTTATCAATGTCTAAAACCTCAAATTTAAAAGTTTTGTCATTTAAATTAATTCTTAAAACTTTTCCGTTATAACCGAACATATTATACATCCCCCTCATATATAGATATTTCATATTTATATATAAGCAATTACTATGCCAAGATTAAATTGCAACAAGCTTTTCCTTATATTTAGCCTATATTTAAGCCTATGCTTGAATTATTTAAATAATAATCTAAATAAAAAAACAAAGCCTCTATAAAATCCAGAGGCTTTGTTCCAAAACAGAGCATATAAAGCGATTTTTATTGTTCCATTTTGGAATTACGTCCTAAAACAGAACAATCTATAGAATAATTATTCATTTTTCTATATAAGGTATTTCTTCCAATGCCTAGTGATTTGGCGGCAGCGGCTATATTTCCATTATATCTTTTTAATACTTTTATAATATGCTGTCTTTCCATATATTCTAATCTTAAGTACTCATCCGGTATATTGCTCTCAAATATTTCTGCTGAAGTATCCTTTGCTAAAAGTTCTATTGGCACAGCTTCTGTGTTGATAATTAATTCAACTATATTTTCCAACTCTCTTATATTTCCCGGCCAATTATAATTAATAAAATACTCTAATTGACTATCAGTTATTTCAACTATATTCTTATCTAAGTGTCTTGATGCCTTTTTCATAAAATAATTAATTAATAGTGGTATATCATCTCTTCTTTCCCTCAAAGGCGGAAGATGTACTGGAAGAACATTTAGTCTATAATATAAATCTTTTCTAAAGCTTCCTTTTTCCGCTTCACTTCTTAAATCCTTATTTGTAGCTGCAATAATTCTAACATTCACAGGAATCTGTTTTGAACTTCCAATTTTATTTATTATACCTTCTTCAATTACTCTCAAAAGCTTAATTTGCATATCAAGAGGCATCTCGCCAATTTCATCTAAAAAGATAGTTCCCCCGTCAGCAATTTCAAACTTACCTGCGTACCCACCTCTTTTAGCTCCAGTAAAAGCTCCTTCTTCATAACCAAAGAGTTCAGATTCTATTAAATTTCTAGGAATCGCTCCGCAATTTACTGCCACAAAGGTTTCATCATGCCTATCGCTGTGATTGTGAATAGATTGAGCAAAAACTTCCTTCCCAGTTCCGCTTTCTCCAGTTATTAAAATAGTAGATTTACTATCTGAAATCTTCTTAGCATATTCAATTATTTGAATAAATTTCTCATTCTGACCAATAATCTTATTGAAAGTATATATAGCCTTACAGGAAAGTATTCTATCTGCAAGTCTTCTGGATTTTTTATGTGCTGCTTTCTTGTTATTTTCAATCATTCTCTCAATAGCTTTTGCAGCTGCAACTACCATACCCAATGTATGAGAATGAACAAATTCACTGTAGCCAGTTAAGTTCAATACTCCCATAATATTTCCAATATCATCTTTTATAGGAGCAGCAGAGCAAGTCCACTTGTGGTAAGCCTTTATATAATGCTCATTTGATGATACCTGTACTGGCATTTTTTCAGTTAAAACCAGACTCATAGCGTTGGTACCAATATTCTCCTCATTCATATATGCACCGGGTATCATTTTAAATTTAAAGGCATCAGATAATATTCCTTCATCACCAATAACATTTAATATACATCCTTCTCCGTCAGTTAATATAGCAAAAAAATTTGATCCCTTAACAAAATTATATAACTCATCTATAAAAGGAGTAGCATTTAGTATTAGTTCCTTATTATGATTTAACTTATCCTCAAAATCTTTTCCATGCAGTATTTTTCTGCTAAATATAATATTAGAATCTATTCCCTTGCTAGTACATCTTTTGTGAGATTCATAAACATAGGGTTTTTGACTTTCTTCTCTTACTTCCAATATAATCCTCCCCTTAAGATACAGTTATCCTCCTATTTGATACATCATTTTACTGCTACTGCTTTTTTTATCACATTCTAAGTTATGCTGTGAAGGCTTATTGTATATAGCATCTTTCAATGATGATGTGAGTAAAACTTCATTATTCAAATAATCTTTTATATTCAACTCATTGGCTGAATGAAGACAAGGCTTTATAGTACCCGTAGATGTAAGTCGTATTCTATTACAACTTGCGCAGAACTTACAACTTAAAGGGCTTATAAACCCAACCTTTCCTTTCGAGTTTTTCATTTCATATAAAGAGGCTGTACTATTTTTATTTGTTTCTAGAGGCTTTAGCTCTGAAAATCTAGCTATAACTTCATCTGATGACATAAATCCTTTTTCATAAAGCTTTTCACCTTGTCCAATTGGCATAAGCTCTATAAATCTAATTTCTACTGGAAGCTCTCTTGTAAGATTAATAAAGTCAGAAATTTCATCGTCATTAATTCCTTTTATAAGTACTGTATTTATTTTTACAGGTGTGAGTCCAATGTTTATACATTTTTGTATAGCTCTTAAAACTTTATTTATATCTCCACCTCTAGTGATCTCCTTAAATTTATCTTCCTTTAAAGTATCAAGACTTATATTCACTCTATTTAAACCTGACGCTTTTAACTTATCCGCTAAATCCTCAAGTAAGATTCCATTAGTAGTTATAGCTATATCTTTAACTCCAGATATTTTTGAAGTTTTTTCAATGAGCTCTTCTATTCCCTTTAATATTAAGGGCTCTCCCCCTGTATATCTTATCTTTTTTACGTCAAGAAGAGCAGCAGCATTTACAATCTTTAAAATTTCCTCAAATCGCAATATTTCTTCATGTGATTTTTTATATACCCCTTCTTCAGGCATGCAGTATATACACCTTAAATTGCACCTATCTGTAAGAGAAACCCTAAGATAATCTATGCTTCTCCCGTATCTATCATTCATTTTCAAACTCCCTTCTGTTATTTAATTATATTATAGTACCAATATCCGAATATTCATATCCCCCTAATTTTTCTAGTTCCTTTAAAAACTCTCTGCTTTTCATAACCTCTAATAACCCTTTAATTATACCTAGTTCTAAATATTCGTTTGGGATAGCTAAATCATACTCCTCATTACAAATAGGTATAAAATCTAAATTCATCATCTTAGCTGCTGAGTAAACTCCAAGTCCGCAGTCTGCATCACCACTTCCAACCGCCGCAGCTACTGCTAAGTGAGTATATTCCTCTCTCTCATATCCTGTAATCTCCTTAGGACTTATATTTAACTTTTTTAAGTTGTAATCAAATAATAATCTTGTACCAGCTCCTCTTTGTCTATTTACAAATCTATAACTTTTTTCTGATATATCCCTAATTGAATTTATATTCAAAGGATTTCCCTTTTGAACCATCAATCCTTGAATTCTCTTTACACACTTTATTAATTTTATATTTTTGTCTGATAAATATTTTCTTATATAGGATGTATTATACTCTCCATTTTCCATATCTAACAAATGAATAGGTGCTATGTGTGTTTCCCCACTTCTTAATGCCATTATTCCGCCCATACTTCCAACATGTGCTGACGATAAATAATAATCTTTTTTCTTAACATGTATTAAATCAGCCAATATATCTATTATTGGGTCATGACTTCCTATACATACGATAGTGTTTCTAATGTCTTGTTCCTCTTTTAATAGCTTAACTTCTACTTGTTTACCAGCTTCAATACCTTCTACACTTTGCGGAATTTCAAGGATTCCATCAGCTCTAACCAATGACATGGTAGCACCTGCTCCTCTAGTTAATGGGGTTGCTATAAGCTTATTTCCTACATATCCTAATTTTATTCTTACAAATTCATGATATTTTAAAGAAGACATCACTCTCCTTGATATTGTTGCATTTACCTTTTTTAACTCTTTCCCTTCAAAACCAATATACTGTTCAATGAGTTTTTTTACTACAGACTCCATAACAAAATAAGCTGACACAGGATATCCAGGTATTCCAATTACAGGCTTACCTCCAACTTTTCCCATTATTACAGGCTTACCTGGTTTAATTGCCACACCATGTATAAAAACTTCACCTAATTCTCTAATTACATCTGCTGTATAGTCCTCCCTTCCAGCTGAAGAACCAGCATTTATAAGCACTATATCGCATTCCTCTACTGCTTTTATTAAAGTATTCTTTATAAGCTCATAATCATCTTTTAATATTCCATACCTTTTGGAACTCCTCCAAACTCTAAAACTTGTGCAGAAAATACCCTTGAATTGAAATCTATAATATCTCCCACTTTCAGGTCACTACCTGGTTCTACTAGTTCCGTACCGGTAGGAATAATACCTACAACTGGACTTTTGTACACCTTAACCTTATTTACTCCGCCTGCAAGCATTGCACCTATATCTACGGGACGAATTTTGTGATTGGAAGGAACTATAAGTTGATTTTCAACTATATCTTCTCCTAAAGGCCTTATATTTTGCCATGCTACTGAACTTTTATATATTTTTACGCTATCCTCCTTATTTCCAATTAAGTCTTCTACCATAATCACACAATCATACTCTTTAGGTATTGGATCTCCCGTATCGACAACAATATAGTCTTTTCCCTCTTTGAATTCAATTTGATTTTTTTCAGAGGCTCCATATGTGCTTTCTGACTTTAAGGCAATACCATCCATAGCTGAGCAATTATAAAAAGGTGATGATATTACAGAGTATATTGGTTCCCATGTGATTCTTTCACAAGCTTTCTCCGTATCTATTTCTTCGTAATAACCTTTTTCTTCGATTTTTTCAAATAATATTTTTATCGCTTCATTAAGCTCATAATTTGATAAATATAAATTTTGACCCACTGTAATCCCCCATTCTTATTGAGACATCTGATTTAAAATATCCACAGCATCTTTGACCTGCTATTTTCTTTCAGATGTCTTAGCTAAATCTATAAACTAAAACCTCTTCTCCTTCTCTTAATCCCTCTATATTTTTATCTATTTTTATATACCCGTAGGCTTTTGAAAATCCTGTAATAAGACCTGACTTTGAAAATATAGGCTCAGCTATAAATTCATTATCCACATTTTTTAACACTACCGGTAGATATTCTTCTCTTCCTTTGGCTTTATGATAGTTTATTGAAAATCTGCACTGAACTGGATATTCTTCATCTCTATTGTTTTGCAATTTGTTAATAAAGTTTTTTACGATAATCTGATATATAATAGCACAAGAAAGCGGATGTCCTGGAAGACCAAAAACAGCCTTTCCGCATACCTTTGAAATTATTGTTGGTTTACCTGGCTTAATGGCAATTCCATGAACTAACACTTCAGATTCTTCAAATGAACCTATTACCTTTATAGTTTGATCTTTTACTCCTACAGAACTTCCCCCTGAGATCAAAACTAAATCACATTGCTTTAAAGCCTTATCCACCGTATTTTTTAACAATTCATATTCATCTTTAACTACACCATAATTTATTGGCTCTGCTTCATCTTTCAATATAGATGAGTAAAGTAAATAGGTATTTATGTCTCTTACTTGTCCTAGCTTTGGTCTTTCGCTTATACCAACAATTTCATCTCCAGTTGAAATTATACCTACCTTTGGTTTTTTAAATACAGGGATTTCTGTAAATCCTAAGCTGGATAAAACCCCTATTTCATAGGGTCTTAACTTTGTCCCTTTTTTTATGACAACTTCATTAATAGATACGTCATCACCGATTTGTACCACATTATCACCATTAGCACAAGTTGAATTTATGAGTATTGTTTCCTCATCTAATTTTTCTGTATATTCTATCATAACTACCGCATCTGCCCCGTCAGGAATCATACCTCCCGTTGGAACATAAACACACTCCCCTGGCAAATCTATGCTGTAGCCAGCTAATTCACCCATTAAAACTTCTCCCTTTAAATTAAGCATAGCCGGTATGGATTCGCTAGCTCCAGCTACATCCTTGCAATTTACTGCATAACCATCCACTGTTGATCTTCTAAATTCAGGAACATTTACTTTTGATATAATGTCCTCATAAAGTATTCTTCCAATAGCCTTTTCTAAATCAATTTCTTCTTTTTCTAATTTATAATAAAATTTCTTATTCAAAATATCCTGCGCCTCGTTAACAGAAACCACATTAAATAAATCCACCTTCATCACTCCTAACTTTTATATTATTTATCTATATTTTAAAATCAAACTCCTTCTCCTATTGTCGAATGAGTACTCGCTGAGTAAGCGATTCACTTCAAATCAGCACTCTGTGTAAGTGATCATATCAAAATCAGCACTCTATGTAAGTGACTATCACCAAATCATAGATTTGGGATATCTACCTAAGATTTTGTATATCTACTTAAATTGAACCTGGGCATACCTTTGATAATGCCACAGGTTCAACTATAACTACTTTTTAGCGTTTGGAATAAATAATGATTGATTAAATTTATCTTTTCCGAACTCGCTAATAAGCTTTTGAGTTTTATCTGATAGTATCCATGTTATAAATTCATCTGCTTCTTTTTCCTTTATTTTATGTTTCTCAGGGTTTAATTTTATTACACCATACTGATTGTATAACTTGTCATTTTTCTCTGTCACAATTATTAAATCAAGCTTGTCCTTCATTGATAGATATGTAGCTCTATCTGTTAGAGTATATGCATTCTTTTCTTTTGCCATTTGAAGTACTGCTCCCATTCCCTTTCCTGCTGAAATATAAAAACTTCCGCTTGGGGTTATTCCCGCAGCCTTCCAAAGTTCTTTTTCTTTTGAGTGTGTTCCAGATTCATCTCCTCTTGATATAAAAGGTGATTTACTTTCACTTATAAGTTTTAACGCCTTTATAGGATCACTTGCTGCTTGCTCTTTAATCTTAGCAGGGTCATTTTTAGGTCCTACTATTATAAAATCATTATACATGACGTCATATCTTTTTACCCCAAACCCATCTTTTACAAACTTTTCTTCTTGTGCTTTTGCGTGAACAAGTAAGCAATCAGCATCTCCTCTTTCCCCCATCTTCATTGCTTCTCCAGTTCCCTTTGCTACAACTTTAACTTTTATACCACTTTCTTTCTCAAAAACAGGAAGTATATTATCTAATAATCCTGAATCTTGAGTACTTGTTGTAGTTGCTAGAATCATTGTCCTTTCTTGTTTTTGTTCTGCCTGTGTTGATTGAGCTTGTTTACTTCCACATCCTGCTAGAGATAACACAACAGCTAACCCCGCGAATAGTAAGGAAAATCTTTTCATAACTTAATGTCCCCCTTAAAATAATTAATAGCTATCTTCAATTATTATAATACTCCAAAAAAATGGAATATTCAATATAATTTGTTCCATTTTGTTGCGATAAATATGAACACAAACGTAAATTGTTCCATATTGGCGCATTTATATATATCATCAAATATACTTTCTTAAGAAAACTTATAAAAATTCAATTCTCCTATTAGTACACTTGCAAAAGTAACATATAAATTTTTGAAGCATAAACTATAAATTATAACAAATATAGTACATTAGAAATAAAAATTGGAGGAACGAAAATGTGCGGAATTGCTGGCTGGATTAATTTTAACAGAGATATTTCCAAAGAGAAAATAATAGTTCAAAACATGACAAAAACCTTAAGCAAAAGGGGACCAGATGATGAAGGCTACTTTTTTTCAAGGCATGCATCTTTAGGACATAGAAGACTTGTGGTTGTAGATCCAAAAGGTGGCGCTCAACCAATGATTAAAACAATTGCCGGAAACAAATACGTTATTGTATATAATGGCGAACTTTATAACACAGAAGACTTGAGAAGAATTCTCATAGGCGAAGGTTATTCTTTTGAATCTTATTCTGATACTGAAGTACTTTTGGTATCTTACATTCACTGGGGATTAAATTGTGTAAAATATATCAATGGTATATATGCTTTTGCAGTGTGGAATGATTCTGATAACAAAGTGTTTATGGCAAGAGACCCTTTAGGAGTTAAGCCTCTCTTCTATACTATTAAGGGTAATTCTCTTATATTCGGATCGGAAATCAAGACCCTACTTGCCCATCCTTATGTTGAACCTATAGTAACTAAAGAAGGCCTAACTGAAATTTTTGCTTTGGGACCTGCCCGCGGCTTAGGAAGCGGAATATTCAAGGATATTCATGAACTGCCTCCTGCTTACTATATGATTTATGATAAGGATGGTCTAAAACTGAAAGAATACTGGAAGTTAAAATGTAATATTCACACCGAAGATGAGAATACTACTGCTGACCATGTAAAAAGTCTTTTAATTGATGCAGTGAAAAGACAGCTGGTTGCCGATGTTCCTGTTTGTACTTTCTTATCTGGTGGCTTAGATTCCAGTATTATTTCAGCAGTGGCAGCTTTTGAATTTAAAAAGAAAGGTTTAACTTTAGATACCTATTCTATAGATTATGAAAACAACGATGCATTCTTTGAATCTAATGAATTTGAACCTACCTCTGATAAAGAGTGGGCTTTAAAAATGTCAAAATATATTGGCAGTAATCACTACAATATAGTTAACAGCAGTAAAGATTTAGCTCAAGCTCTTGTAGACTCAGTAAAGGCCAGTGATTTGCCCGGTATGGCTGATATAGATTCATCCCTGTATCTTTTCTGTAAAGAAATAAGAAAACATGCTACTGTTGCATTATCAGGTGAGTGTGCAGATGAAATCTTTGGAGGATATCCTTGGTTTAGAAGACCTGAAGATGTTTATGCAGATACATTCCCTTGGTCTAAATCAGTAAGTGCCAGAAAACAGCTCTTGTCTGATCAACTTAAATCTTTGGATTTAGAAGGTTATCTAAACGAAGAATATCAAAAATCTATAAAACAGGTTCCCCACTTAGATGGTGAGTCCAAGCTTGAGCATAGAATGAGAGAATTGTTCTATCTAAATATGAAATGGTTTATGATTACACTATTAAATAGAAAAGATAGGATGAGTATGTCGAACAGTCTAGAAGTAAGAGTACCTTTTGCAGACCACAGGTTAGTTGAGTATGCATTTAATATTCCTTCCGAAATTAAGTTCTGCAATAATAGAGAAAAGGGCATACTCAGAAAAGCCTTAAGAGGAATTCTTCCTAGCGATGTTATAGATAGAAAGAAGAGCCCATATCCTAAAACTCATAATCCTGAATATACAAAGATAGTTCAAAACTGGATGACAGATATAATAAGTGATAAATCATCACCTATTCTTGATTTGATAGATAAGAATTCAGTAAAAACTTTGATTGAGACAGGTGGTTCCTCTTTTAAAGAGCCTTGGTTTGGTCAGCTTATGAGGGGGCCTCAGCTACTAGCTTACTTGATACAGGTTAATACTTGGCTTAAGGAGTATAATGTTAAGATAGAATTATAATATAAATAAGCATGTGGTTCTTAATATTTTATTTAAACCACATGCTTATAAACAACGCTTCTTATGTTACCTCTATTCAATTCTTCAAACACACCCCAATTATCTACAAATATATTTTTTATAATTCCTACCATTTTCTCATCACTCTATATAGTTTTTATATAAATTTTATCATAAATCCACTTACATTTTATTCCTTTATCCAATTGTTTAGTGTAATTGTAGTATTTATATCCAGACGCTGTTGCTAGTACAAATACACCAATTAAACAAATTGCACATACTAAGATTATTTTTATTTTTGCTCATATCCTCTACCCCATCTTCAAATTTAAGATGGTTTTATTTTCTCCGTGGTAATAATAATTATCACATATTAATATATTTCTCAACTCTTAGCGTTCCTTGTTGTTTAGAACTATTTCCTCCATTACTTCACAATTTAAGAAATATTGTAAATACTTTCTTAAAACTTCACGATGTATGTGCTATATTGAACAGTCAAATTAAAAGCTAAGCTATTGGTGTTGCTTTAACAAACTGCATCTGCTATCATAAAATTTGTAACAAAAAAACAAAAATATATTATAAAAATGAGGTAAGAAAATGAGCCTAGATAACACATTGGATGAAAAAGATCCAGTAAAACATAAGAGACGGCCTCGATATAAAGGCACTCACCCTAAGAATTTTAAAGAAAAATACAAGGAATTGAATCCTGAGAAATATGCTGAGGATATTGCAAAGATTATTCAGAAGGGTAACACACCTGCTGGTATGCATATTTCAATTTGCGTTAAAGAGATATTGGAAATACTGCAAATTAAACCAGGTCAAACTGGTTTAGATGCAACACTAGGTTATGGTGGCCATACTTTAGAAATGCTTAAATGTTTAGATTCAAAGGGCCGCATGTATGCACTTGATGTAGATCCTATTGAATTGCCAAAAACCAAAGAACGTTTAGAACATTTGGGTTATGGTTCTGAAATTTTAGAAATTAAGCAAATGAATTTTTCTCAAATAGATCAAGTTACCTCCGAACTAGAGTCCTTTGATTTTATACTAGCAGACTTAGGGGTTTCTTCTATGCAAATAGACAACCCTGATAGAGGGTTTACCTTTAAGGCTGAAGGGCCATTGGACTTAAGACTTAATCCAAATGCGGGTATCTCTGCAGCAGAACTTTTAAAAGAAATGACATTATTTGAAATAGAAGATATGTTAATAGAAAATGCTGACGAGCCTCATGCTGCAGTAATCTCTCGCGCCATTCTTTCTAGCATAAAAAAGGGAATTGACATAACATCAACAACACAACTTAGAAATATAATAAAAGATGCTCTAAAATATGTTCCAAAGATTAAAGACTCTGATATTAAAAAGTCCTGTCAGCGAACCTTTCAAGCTCTCAGAATTAATGTGAATAAAGAGTTTGAAGTGTTAGATGAGTTTTTAGAAAAACTTCCCAATGTCTTAGCTAAGGGCGGTCGTGTTGCCATACTTACCTTTCACTCAGGAGAAGATCGCCGCGTAAAAAAATCTTTCCAACACTTTTTCCGTGAAGGCATTTATTCAGAAATAGCAACAGAGCCTATTCGCCCATCAGCAGAAGAATGCCATGCCAATAGTCGTGCAATTTGTGCTAAACTACGCTTTGCAATCAAAGCATAATATAATATCTACCTAAAACATAGCCGCCTGTAAACAGCTATTTAAGCTGCTTCAGGCGGTTGCTCCTATGTACGGCAAGAATAGAAACTTTATATAATCATAATGGGTTCTGAAAAGAAAATTCTCTTACTTAATCTTGAAAACACTTATTAACTTCTTTTGTTATATCATGGGTTATAGCTATCATCTTTTGCAGAAAGCTGTTCATCCCATTAAAGGCTTCTTGCACCTCTTTAAATGCAAACATTTGATTCTCTGTTATTTTACTGGTTTGATCTAAGGATTCATTTGTAAGATTAGCCACAGTAGTAATATCCTTAATTATATTTTGAATATTATCAGTAGCTGATTTTGTTTCATCAGATAATGCCCTAATTTCATCAGCAACTACTGTAAACCCTCTACCATATTCACCAGCTCTGGCAGCTTCAATAGAAGCATTAAGTGAAAGCAAATTAGTCTGTTGTGATATATTACTTATGGTAACTATAATATTAGAAGTATACTGTTAAGATAAAATTATAATATAAATAAAGCATGTGGTACTTATAATATTTCAATTATAAGCCACATGCTTTTTATAATAAGGTATGCTATATTCACTTTCGGGTAGTATTACCAACTTAGATTTTTATTTTAAATAACTGAAGTTATTAGTTAACTCCTACACTATCCCACGCACTGATTACAGCGTTATATTCTGGACTATTTGCTCCATAAAGATCTTCTGCAGATTGTGCAAGTGCTGATCTAGCATCATGGAATGTAGAACTTGATGTTAAATAGTTACATAATGCTCTGTAATAAATTTGTTCTGCCTTTTGAACTCCGACACTTGGATTTGTAGCAGTTAGATAACATGCCTTATTAGGTATTCCACTATTAGTATGAACGCCTCCATTATCATCAGAGGTATATACATAATTTTTCATATTATCTGGCTGACCATAAAGAGTAGGATTTGCCATACTTCTAAGTGCATCTCCTGGTGTATTAGGAGTCCATACATCTTCTCCTAAAAGCCAATCTGCTTTTGATGGTTGAGCATAGAACTCAATAAATGTTCCAAAGGAATCCGAAAGAGATTCATTTAATGCACCAGATTGATCCCTGTAGGTAAGATTAGCTTCATATTGATCAACACCATGAGTCATTTCATGGCCAACTACATCAAGACTTCCTGATAATGCTGTAGCTTTAACTCCATCACCATCACCATACATCATTTGAGTACCAGTCCATTGTGCGTTAACCCAATTTCTTAAATAGTGAACACTTGATTTCATAGCCATATTATTCCCATCTATTCCGCTTCTGTTAAATTTATTTTTGAAGTAATCATATACAACTCCTGCGTAATAATGTGCATCTACTGCAGCCTTGTCACTAATTACATTTGTAGTTGAATAAATTAAAGTTCCAGGCTCTGCAGAGGTATTTTTAGAATTATAAGTAGTAATTTGAGCGCCACGGGTTGTATCTTTCATTTGATATTGAGTTTTTGATCCAACTGTGACTTTGTCCAAATTCAATGTTTTTGTGTCCCCTAGCACTCCGGCTCCAGTACCAGTAGTTGCTACTTTAGTAATGGAATTATATTTATCAACAACTTGTCCATTGTAAGCATTTATAAAGAAATGCCAATCTCCTGGTTCAGGACTTATAAAATTAATTCTTACTTCATAAACTGGAATGTATTCATTGTTTACTTTATATATATAAGACTTTGCCTTAGGAGTTATTTCAAGAGTATCAAATTTGACTTGAGATTTTGCTGTTTCTATTGCTTTATTTTCACTAATAAATTTTTCTTTATTAATTTTAATATTTTTTGCTGATGAGTCGAATTTTCCATTTACTGCGTATATTTCGCCATTTTTATTAAAGTGAACAATATATTGATTTCCGTAGACAGGAATACCTTGTACGATTTGTTGGAGCTTTATATGTTTAAAATTTAGGCTATCGTTTTTCTCATCAATTTTTGTAAGATCATTTTCTACATTTTCTACTTCAAATTTACCTTTGTTATCATTAAAGAACTTTTGAACACCGCTCATATCTTTTGTTAATTTTTCTGATAACTTGCCTTTAGTAAAATTATGCCCATCGTTTGGTGCAGCTTTTACAGCTGGACCTGTAATCATGAAGGTGCTTATCATAATAGTAGCAACAAGATATTTGATTTTTTTCATAAGAATATTCCCCCTATATTCATTTATTTACTAACTAAAAACTATAAAATTTATAGTCAATAATTAGTTTAATCTAATTATATCTACATATGGAAAATACTTAAATACAAATACCATGAGATCAACTTATAACGTCATAAAATGACTTAATTTACATAAAAGCACACTTGCGGCATAATAATATAAATTTACGACATTTATATTTACCTTTATTCTGATAGCTGTTATAATATTCAATTTGTTACATTGAAAAGGTAACTTCTGTAGCTTTTTACGCTGCAGAATATAATAGGTATATTTTACGATATAAATACATGTATTTCACGATATTTTATGGAACAACTTGTAAATTAAATGTTATAATCTAACTATTATATCAATTTAAATTTAGAAGGGATTGTAGAGAATATGGAAAAAAGAACTACAAAAAGACTTATAGCATTGTTTGCAAGTACAATTGCAATGCTTGTTGCAACAACCTCCTCCTCAATGTGCTGGGTACACACATTTGGAGAGCCTAAGATGCCAAAGTCTTTATACAAAATGGACTAACTGCATAACAAAAGGCATGAAACTTTTTAAGTTATCATGCCTTTAAATCATATATTATTAATTCTTGTTTGAATACACAATCTTTAATTTTAGTATTTAGAATTACATTATCATATTTTTCATTGACAATGAATCTAACTGTTTTCAGTCCAATTCCTCTGTTATCACCTTTCGTAGAAAAATTTTCTTCGTATATTTTATAAATTGGTGGAGTGTCTTCTAAGCATGAATTACTTATAATAAATACTGTAGAATCATCATTTCTTACTATAGCAATTTTAACATCTTTTTTGTCACATAGAATTGCTGCCTCTATAGCGTTATCAATAAATATTCCAGTAATCCTACATATATCTATGGTGTTCATAGATAACTCA
The DNA here is from genome assembly GCF_030915445.1 of Clostridium sp. OS1-26. Taxonomy (GTDB): domain Bacteria; phylum Bacillota; class Clostridia; order Clostridiales; family Clostridiaceae; genus Clostridium_AM. Next base: position 2,168,271 of record NZ_CP133264.1, on the reverse strand, counting down.
TGTATATCATCAATAATTTCTATTTGTATTTCTATGCTACATGAGTATGCATTAATAATTTTTGAAGATATCAATGCCTTTAGTGCATCTATTTTGATGTGTTTTAGTAAAGATAGATGTCTATCTTTATCTATTATTTTGTTACTTTCTTTCAGTAAATCGTTATGATAAAATTCCTTTAATCCTTCAATATCTCCTGTTTCTATGTATCCACCTAATGTTTGAAGTATATTTATATAGTCATGCTTAAATCTTCTCAAATCACTATCCATATACTCAATTTTATCTGTATACTCTTTAAGTTGCTGGTACTCCTTTTCTTTATATTCTTGTAGAAGCTTATTTTTAATATTTTTAATACTTGAGTGTATCAGTAAAACTGACATACCAATAAACTCTATTAAGAATATCATGTTTAAAAAAGTGTTAATCCTGCCTATAGATTTAACTAAATTTTTATACATTACCAAGTGAACATTTACAATAACTAACCCTGACACTATATACAAAATCGCTATTAAGTTCTCCTTTAAATATTCCTTGATATTGCTACCTTCAGTATATATTCTATTGTAAATTATTCTCATTATTTTGCTGAGAAAATGAGAAATTAAAAGGATAAGCAATCCTGTAGCAAAATATATTTTTAAATTACTAATTACTTGGGAATAGGTAAAATTTAAAATATTAATATCAATAAATCCTACTATAGCATCACTTGCAGCAAAAATAATGTTTACACATAGAGCTATAACTATAGATCTCCATATATGTCCAGAAACTATATATAAATACAAAAACATACTAAAAATTACTACTATTGCTAATATAGTATCTTTCATATAAGCGTGTATAAGTATAGTGATAAAATAGTTTATTACAATAAATATACCTATGCTTCTTTTTTCTAGTTTATCCGGTGAAATATTGACCATAATGCTTGTAATGCTAAGCACTAAAATTAATGGGTACAATATTTTGAAAATCAAATTGAACATTTATTCAACAATCCTTTCAAATATCTTGCAGCTACATAACAAGATTCACCATTTATCATATATATAATAGAATTGTCTTTATCAATTGCTTTTATTTTCTTGGTGTTTACTAAATAGGATCTATGAGGTTTGTAATAATTGGAAGATACCATTTTTTCAATTTCTTTTAATGTTCCGTAAAACTCCAGCTGTTCATCACAAGTATGTATTCTTATCTTGTGATCCTTACTGGTTGTCTCAAAGAATAAAATATCATCAAGATTAAAATAAATAACTTTATTTCCAGCATTTATTTGTATGGAATTTGTTTTAATAGTATTGGAATTTTTATAATCATTATAGGCTTCGTTAATGCATTCACTAATTTTATCTTTTATACTACTCAAATTATTTTTAACTATATAATCCATGGCTTGTACCTTGTATTGAAACGTAAGTAATGTGAGTTCTGCATGAGATGTTACAAATACGATATAACCCATAGGATCACTTTTTCTAATTATTTTCGCAAGTTCTATTCCATTTACTTTAGATCTTAAATCAACATCTAAGAAGTATAAAAATGTATTCGTTTTATATTTCTCTAAGTATGTAATTACATTCTCTGGGGTATTAGTAGATAAGACAATACTCATATTTAAATTTAATTTTTTCAGTTCATCTCTAATAATAGTTTCAATCTGTTCTCTTTGATAACTATTATCTTCACAAAGTATAACATTAAGCATCTTTACATCTCCTCTCACTAATAATATCTTTTCTATTTCAATCTACTTCTGCTATAGGTATTATGTCAATTGCTACAAATTAATAAAATAATAATCTCGTAGTAATAACACTATAAGTTTTACAAAAATAGGTTATCTAAATTTTAATTCTTTCATAATTTTTATATTTTTTCCCAAATATAATATAAATCATCGGAGTAATTAGTATAGCCTCTTGTAAGGTAGAATAGACAATTAAATTCGTATATACACTACCTGGCAATAATAGGGTTATAATACCAAATCCCAAAACGATTAAAATAGATTTAATCTTTAATTTACCTCTTAGGTTCTTACTTATAAGTGGGCGTTCTTCTGTGTCTGCTGGCGCATATAATATAATCAATATAAGACTTATTAAAAATATACTTGCTACATATATTTTATTTAAAGAAAAATTTAAGCTTAAATACACATTTCCAAAAAAAATTATATAATTAGTAATAGTACATTTTATACTAGAATTCGCATGAATTCCATTTGCAAAAGATCTAAGAGTAGCAAAACTTAAATATGCTACAATAGTGTAATTTAATATACCTAAAAAATATGCAGTAATAAAAAGCAGCAGTAACTTGAATATATTGATTAAAATTACATGTATGCCATATTGAATTTTTTCTAATTCTGTTTCAGTTTTATTTGTGTTGTCTTTAATAAAACTAGTACACTTTTCGCTAAGTTTTTCAGCAATATCCATAATATTCCCTCCCCATTTAATACTATAACATTTTTTCCTCAATTTGATAAATTTCTCCAAATATTATACCACTAAACATTTAATTATTCTAGTGTTTAAATATAATTAAAATTTGTTATATTTTTATGTTTAAATATGTTATATTTATAATAAACTAACATTTATACTAAACTAACATTTATACTAAAACACATTTATTACACTATTTTACTCTTATTCAAATAACATAATTTGTATTTTAACTATTTTTTGGTATAATTACAATTATACGGCTTACAATTAAAATCACGCTTTAGCAAATAAATCTTGTTTATAACAATTATATTTATCTTTTATTTTAATTTAGATTGTTGTAATGTATTCAAACAACAGAATTCTATATTTAGCATTGAAATATAGAATTTATATATGAGTTAACGGGATGGTGGTGTAAAATATCAGCTAATATAGGTTTATTTATAACTGATTTATCATTATATTTATTTATATTTATAATTCCAATTATCTTGTATCTTAAATTAAGAGATAAAGTTAATCCTTTTGAATACTTAAAACTTAAAGATAATTTACTAAAAAGTATATTATCTGGTTTTTTCATAAGTATTATATTTATAATATTGCTTATAATTAAGAATATTGTAATACAAGGAAGGTCCATAAATTTAAATATCGGCATACTATGGATAAGCGGACTATTGGTAGGAATACTTGAGGAAATACCATTTAGAGGCTTTATTCTACAAAAGTTATTAAAACATTTTCACTTTTGGATAGCAAATTTATTAACTACTACGTTATTTATAGCAATTCATATGCCAATATGGTTGTCATCTCAAACTGATCTGATGGGATCTATTATATCTATTTCATTGGTTAGCTTTGTTTTGGGATATTTATTTAAAGAATATGATTCTTTATGGGTACCTATAACAGTTCATTCAATATTTAATCTTGCTACATGGATAGGATTAAGATAGCTTGTAATAAATTATATTTCTTCATTAAAAATGCAACCTTTTAATACATATAGATATTCTATATCACTAAAAGATTGCATTTCTTACTTTAATATTTATTTTAGAATTTACATTAAAAGTATTTAATTATCTAAATTTAGGTAACTAAACATATACCTTAGTATTGTTCATATATTGCTCTACTAAATACAAAAATACTGTTACTCCAAGCAAATCAGCACTTCCACCAGGACTTATGTTTTTTTCTATAAACTCTTCACATAAGCTATTTATTTTTCCCCTACCATAAGCAGTTTTCATTCCTCCAAGCTTAACTATCTCCTTAGCCTTTTCTTTTACCTCCTCTAGTACTTGAGGATTATGTCTATGAATTATAGTAGAATCGTTACAAATTTGCATTATTCCAATTAAAGTATGAACTAATCTATCATTGATATTTAAATCTTCACTTTGCTTATAGAAATCCAAGGAAAAATTAAAAACTGTAGGAATTCCTCTCTCAATTTCACCTCGTACACCCTCATTTTTATATTTTAAATACAACCTTTCGCCATGAGATAAATTGCAGTAATCCTTCAAATTAGAAAGCTCCTTCTCTACTATACCTGATGTCATTTCTTTTATAATATTTTGTACTTCCTTAAAAGCCTTTTCCTCATAAATGGTTTTACCAACTGCTGCACAAGCTACACCAATTAAAAATAACATACCTTTGTGCGTATTTATTCCTTTTGTTTTTTTAAACATGTCTTTTTCAGCTTCCACTCCAATGAATCTTACACTATTAAATATATCTTTACAGCATCTATCTGTATAGCCCTCTTGTACGAATAGAGCTAAGTAATTACTTAATGTGGATGTACTATCAATAAAAGTAAAATAATTCATATCCCTATGTGCTCCGTTGGATACTGGAGATACTAATCCCGGTGACGGATAACAAGCAACTTCATAAAGCATCGCTTGTATCGCAAAGCTACTAATTCTTAATGAAATTTCATTTAATGTAAAGTTTTTTTTATTTTTCATAATATCTCTCCATAAAATTCTTTCTCCTATATTTTAAACCTTTGAACTTTAACATTAAGTCTTTCGGCTAATTTTGCCTGACTTTCAGCTGTATTTGCAACTTCTTCCATAGCTTTTGTAATACCATTTATATTATTTAATATATCTTGAGAACTTGATGATGTTTCTTCTGAGGAAGTAGACATATATTCTATTGCTTTATTAGTTTGTTCTATAGATTCGGCAATCTGTTTAGTACCCTCAGCTAAATTATCTGCAAGAGTATTTACAAATAGAGCATCTTTTTCATATTGAACTCCTACATTAACAAGCATTTGGTAATCAGGTGAAACTTTTTCATCTACAAATTTTAAAATATCTTCTGAACCTATGGAAAGGTTCTTAAAAGCTACTTGAACTTGGTCTATAATATTTTCAATGCTGGATACAGTGCTAGATGACTGCTCTGCAAGTTTTCTTATTTCTTCCGCTACTACTGAGAACCCTTTTCCTTGTTCTCCAGCACGCGCTGCTTCTATCGCCGCATTTAATGCTAATAAATTTGTTTGCTTAGAAATTCCCTGAATAACTTCTGCCATTTGCTTTACATCTTGAACAACTTTTCCATGTTCAATTGCATCTATTATTTGTTTTTGTTTTTCTTTGTAAAGCAGTTCAGCTTCTTCACTTGATTTTTCGGCTCTTTCTTTTATTTCTAAAGCTCTTTGCTTAATCTCTTTAGAAGAACTACTTGCTTGATAGGCATTGTTCTTTAACATAAGTATAATTGACATTATTCCTTGTTCGGATGAATTTATTTCTTCTGCAGAAGCACTATTTTCTTCTATTAATTTAGTAATTTGCTTCGTTGCCTCATTTATATTCTCCAGTTGGGATGTTATTTCTTCTACTGTTGCAGAAAGTTCTTCACTAGATGCATTAACCTCACATGAATCACTTAAAATATCTCCTATAAGTTTTTTTGTATTTTCTGAAGCAATATTCATATCTTGTGCCAAAATTCCTATTTCATCTTTATCTACTATATTTATATTTGTAGTCAAATCTCCACTTTTCATTCTTTCTGCGAAAGATAAAATCTTTTTAATATTTCCAGTTATGATTTTGGTTATAATAATGCCAAATGCAAGTGCAACTGCTAATGTAAAAATCATTATTGATGTCATGGTAATAGCAGATTTATTATAAATGGCACTATTTTGAATACTAGTATCTTTTGCTTGCTTATCATTTAAAGTTATTAAATTATTAATATCATTAAATAATTTATTCTCACGATTTGTCAAATCATTCATCGCTAATTGAGCTTCATCATACTTACCATCATTTATTAGATTTATAATATCAGTACGGTGATTTTTATAGTCTTCTAAATCAGTTTTATACTGATTATAGATATTCCTTTCTTCTCCTTCTGAAACGCCAATCTTTTCATATTCAGCTATCAGTTTGTCATTTTCATTGCCAATTTGAGTGATTTTGTCTTCTAGCGATTGCTTCTTACTTATATCTCGCGTATATATAAGTGACATAAGACTAACTTGAGCTTTTAATGTATTTTCATGAATAGAATGTAAGTTATTTAAAGATACCATATTATTCCCATAAAGCTCTTCAGCTCCTGTATTTATTTTTTTCATACTTAATATTCCAATTGATCCTACTAGTCCTATAAATAGAGCTACAATAATAAAACCTGAAATTAATTTAGTTCCAATTTTCATATTTTTAAACCAATCCATTTATTTTACCCGCCTTTATGATAAATTTTAATACAGTATATTTATGATTCCTGTTATAAACTTCCACCATGTGTATTTAGTTTAAAAGCTATTTGTGACAGTTTTATGGCGGCTTTATTAATATTTCATTAATAGTAGTGTAAATTGTCCTTCCTAATTTTTCAACATACTTAAAAGACATTTAAAATTTATAACAATAATTTTACACACTAGTCATAAATATGTCACACAACTGTCATATTCATTTGTTATAAATTTCAAGTAAGATAAAAATAGACTAGAGGTGATAAGGTTGATTAAAATTGAAAACTTAACAAAATCCTATGGAAATCATGTAGCCATAAAAAATATTAACTTAGAAATAAAAAAAGGCGAAATTCTAGGTCTTTTAGGACCAAATGGAGCTGGAAAATCTACCACAATGAATATAGTAACTGGCTACCTCTCCGCTACAGACGGCTCCGTAATGATAGATGGATTTGATATATTTAAAAATCCAATTCAAGCTAAGAAGAAAATAGGCTATTTACCAGAGATTCCTCCTTTATACACAGATATGACAGTTGAAGAGTATCTAAATTTTGTAAGTAAATTGAAAAAAGTTGAAAAAAGTAAAAGAAAAGAACACATAGATACAATTATGAATTCTATCAAGCTAAATGATGTGAGAAAAAGACTTATAAAAAATCTCTCTAAAGGCTATAAACAAAGAGTTGGATTAGCACAAGCTATTGTGGGAAACCCTGAGGTCCTTATATTAGATGAGCCAACGGTAGGATTAGATCCTAAACAAATTATTGAAATTAGAAATTTAATTACTGAGCTTGGTAAAGAGCATACGATTATTTTAAGTTCACACATACTCTCAGAAATTAGTGCTATATGCGATAGAGTTGTAATTATAAATAAAGGTTCAATTGTTGCAGAAGGTACTCCGGAGGATTTATCCAAAAACTTAAGTTATGGAACCAAAATAAGTCTAAGAGTAAAAGGATCAATAGATCAGGCGAAAGAAGTCATAAACGAAATACCTAATATAAATTCCATAGAAAATGATGGTGTTAAAGAACCTAATAGTATAGATTTAATAGTAGAATCCAAAAATGATCGAGATATACGTGAGGATTTATTTAATGCTTTCAGTAAAGCAAATATACCTCTACTTATGATAAAACCATTAAATCTAACTCTGGAAGAGATATTCTTAGAAGTAACTGAACAAACCAAGGAGGTGTCTTTAGATGCTGGAAATACTAAATAAAGAATTGAAATCATATTTTCACTCTTCTGCATCTTATATTTTTCTATTTGTTTTTCTATTAATATCAGGAATATTTTTTACTTTATCAAACTTAATACCTGGCAGTGGACTTTACCCTAACCTACTTTACGCTATGATTTTTGTTTTCTTATTTCTTGTACCTATTTTAACTATGAAAACAATTGCCAGTGAAACTCATGAAAAAACAGATCAATTATTATTAACGACACCTTTGAAAATATGGGAAATAGTTTTAGGTAAGTTTTTAGCTGCGGCTGCTGTTTTCTTGCTTGCTGTGGTAGTAACTTTTATTTACCCAATAATATTAAAAAGCTTTGGAGCTATACCATTAGGTGAAACTATTGGTGCATATATAGGTTTTATTCTAATAGGACTATGTTTTATTTCCATAGGTATTTTCGTTTCAGCCTTAACAGAGAATCAGGTTACTGCTGCAATGGGTACCTTTGGTGCCTTGTTTATCATATGGATACTTGATTGGATTGGCAGTGGGCTACCTACAACTATTACATCTGGAGTAATTTTTGCAGGAGTTTTAGTAGTTCTGATAAGCTTATTTTTGTATTATAATACTCAAAATGTAGTTGTTAGTATTTCCACAGGAATTCTAGGTTCTTTGATAGTTCTTATAATTTATCTAAAAAACAAAAATTTATATGACGGATTTATAGCAAAATTTGTTGGTTGGTTCTCATTAATGAAACGTTATGAACCTTTTAATATGGGTATGCTTAGTGCTAGTTCAATAGCTTACTATATATCATTTTCCGTATTTTTTATACTTTTAACTATAAACATTATTAATAGAAGAAGATGGAACTAGGGAGGTGAAATACTGAATGAAAAATATAGATATAAAAAGCTTTTTTAATGAAAAGAAATTAAAAAAAGGTGGATTAGCTACAATAACAATAGCATTATCTTTAGCCATTTTGATAGCACTAAATTTAGGTATCGGAAAATTGAATTGGAATAAGGACCTAACTAAAAATAAAATATTCACCTTATCCGATCAAACCTATAAAGTTTTAGATAACTTAAAACAAGATGTAACAATATATGGATTTTATCAGTCTGGACAAGAAAACTATACCATAAAGACCGTTTTGGACCAATATGCAGCACGTTCAAAGCATATTAAGGTTGAATATAAGGATCCAGCAAAATATCCTCAACTAGCTCAGAAATTTAACAAGGATAACAGTAAAGTAGATGTTGGTTCTATAGTAGTAGAAAATGGTTCTAAATTCAAAGTTCTAGATCAAAATTCTTTTATAAATGCCGACTACAGTAATCCTTCTGCTCCATCTGCTCAATCTCTTGCAGTAGAACAAAATATAACCTCTGGTATAGTATATGTAACTTCTGATAAGAGCACTACTATATATACTTTACAAGGACAAGGAGAAAGTGAAATTTCTCCACAAGTAGCAAATCAGTTGTCTTTAGAAAATTACACTGTAGCACCTATTAACTTATCACTAAAAGATGCTAGTTTGAAAGAGGATTCCATTTTACTTGTAAGCTCTCCACAAAGAGATTTATCTCAACCAGAGGCAGATACTATAAAAAACTATCTTTCAAAAGGTGGTAAAGCACTATTTTTAATGGATTTGACAGAAAATGATTTACCAAACTTTCAATCAGTGTTAAACAACTATGGTTTATCTTTACAAAGAGCCATTACAGTTGAGGGTAATAGTGCTTATGTTTCTCAAAACCCTATATCTCTGTTACCTAATCAAAAGAATCATGATATTTTAAATTCATTAATTAATAATAATTTACGTGTACTTATCCCTGGTGCTCAAAGCATAAGAATATCACAAAATAAAAGAAGTTCCTTAACAATTGAACCATTGTTAACAACTTCTAATGATTCTTGGGGAAAAACTAATTTAAAAACTGACACTCTAGAAAAACAAACTGGTGATTTGAATGGACCCTTTAATATAGCTGTAGCAGTAACGGATAAATCCAATGATCCTAAAGTTAGCGATACAAGAATAGTTGTAGTTTCTAATTCAACTTTCACCAGTTCTCAAGTAATATCTTTAAGTAATAATGCTAATTTAGACTTCTTTATGAATTCAGTTAGCTGGGCTCAAGGTAAAAAAGATAGTATATCCGTTAGACCAAAAAATTTAGATAACTATACACTACAAGTAAGCGGATTAAGTAGACTAACAACTTCAGCTTTTGTAGTACTTGTTATTCCTGCAGTAATTTTGATAACAGGAGTTGTCGTATGGATTAGAAGAAGAAAATTATAAAAGTTGATATTCACTGATAGTAAAATAGATATTGGAACTATTATAAATATATATTTGCCTTTAATTATAACATAGGTGGCATGAAGATCTTCAAATGCCTCCTATGTTAGCTTTATTATTTTACACTATCTTATAGAAAATTTATAAATAGTTCTATGATTATATTGTTCTCCAGCTTTTAGTATTGGTGAAGGAAAATGTTTGTGTTTTAAAGCATTAGGAAAATATTGCGTCTCAAGACATAGTGCGCTATTTTTAGCGTATTTAGCACCCTCTTTGCAATATTCAGATTCATCAATATAGTTTCCAGTATAAAACTGTACACCTGGCTTAGTTGTGTAAACCTCCATCACTCTTCCACTAGCTGGATCAAACACTTCTGCTGCCTTTTCTCCAGTTGAGTTTAATACCCAGTTATGATCATAACCATTACCAAATACTAACTGTTCATAATCAACAAATATCCCTGCTTCTACTGTAGTTAGCTTTGTAAAGTCCATAGGAGTGTCCTTAACATCTCTTATTTCTCCTGTAGGAATACTATGCCTATCATTAGCTGTAAATTTATCTGAATTAATCATTACTTCATGTTTTAGAATATTTCCAGCTTTGTGACCGGACAGATTGAAATATGAATGGTTTGTCAGATTTGCTATCGTATCCTTATCCGAAATTCCATAATAATCAATTTTAAGGGCATTATCATTAGTTAATGTATATGTAACCTTAACATCAAGATTTCCTGGATAGCCTTCCTCGCCATCCTTGCTAGTATAAGAAAGTTCAAGAGATTCATTCTGTTCTTTTGTTATTATCTCTGTCTGCCATAAAACTTTATCAAAGCCTATAAGTCCACCATGCAGCTGGTTTTCTCCTTCATTTTTTGTTACACTATAAGCTACACCATTAATTTCAAAACCTGCATTTTCGATTCTGTTGGCATGACGTCCTATAATTGCACCGAAATATGCTCTATTCCTTAAATAGCCCTCTAACTTATCATAGCCTAGCACAACATCATCAAACCTACCATTTCTATCAGGAACAACAATGGAAACCACTATTCCACCATAATTTATTATTTTGACTTCTGTTCCCTTACTGTTAGATAAAGTAAAAATGTGTATTTCAGTTCCATCTGCTAAATTACCGAAAAGCCTCCTTGTAATTGCCATAATATAATTCCCCCAGTCCATATGTATATATTCTTAATAAAAAATTTCATTTTATATTAATTGTTATACCACACACTAGCAACTTTCTCGTATTATAAGCTTTGTAGGTATTACTACCTTTTTACTAATTACTCTTTCACTTTTTAATCTTTCCAATATCAAATCAACTGCTGTTTCCCCCATGAAGTCTGTATAAACCTTAACAGTACTTAATGCAGGTATCATATACTTAGCTGTAGATATATCATTAAATCCAATAATACTTATATCATTAGGAATGCTAAGCCCAGACTCAATTACTGCCTTATATGCACCTATAGCCATAGAATCACTTGCTATGAAAAAGGCCTTTGATGGATTCCTTTTTGATAGTGCCTCTTTCATTAGTCTATACCCATCAGCAGGAGTATAGTTTCCTAATAACATATTGCTGCTGTTATAGTTACCGATATTTTTCATATAATCTATATAAGTTTCTTCCCTGTAATCTTTTACCTTATCCCTGCCATCATTTATATATTCTTCTCCACCTATATAGAAAATCTCTTTATGTCCGAGAGAAGCCAAATAATCTAACGCACTTGTTACAGCTTTTCGAAAGTCTATAACTACAGAATCGTATAAATCCTCATTAGGAGATGAATCTACAAAAACTATATTTTTAGTTGATACATTAAATTCTTCTATATCGCAGCTTGCAAATTTTCCTATAGCAATTATGCCATCTAAGTTCTCCAGCTTATCATATTTATCACCTTTGTTAACTCTTGTAAAATAGATATGTTCATCTATGCAACGCTTTTCTATTCCCATTCTTATAGATAGATAATAAGGGTCTTCTAATTCCTCTTTATCTGAGTACCAATATACAATTCCAATATTTAAAAAATCTTGTTTTTTACTTTTTCTTTCACGAAGTGTTACATAGTCTAATTGCTCAGCAATCTCAAAAATTTTCTTTTTTGTACTATCTGAAACATTTATAGTTTCATCGAAATTTAAAACTCTTGAGACAGTAGCTATAGAAACTCCTGCTTTTGCTGCAATATCCCTTATGGTTGCCATTTACATGACCTACTTTCTTATCAAGTTTAAAAATTAGACAAATTAATTATAACAGGTTAATAAATTTATCAAATGCCTTTTGCCCTTGTTCTGTTCTTTTAAAAACCCCAGCATGTTCAAGTACCTTTAAAAATTTAAGACCTACTTCTCTTTGAAGTATTTTCTCAGCCTGTTCATCATTTATACTACCGTATTTACTAATTAGCTCCTTACACCATTCTTTATGCTTTAACAATTCTTCTTTGCCACTGATTTGTTCAAGCTCATTTTTCTTTACTAGATAATTTGATAACTCTTTAAGCTCAGACTTTAACCTAGCTGGTAAGATTGCCAATCCCATAACCTCTATAAGACCTATGTTTTCTTTCTTTATGTGATGTAATTCCTTATGAGGATGGAAAATTCCTTCAGGATACTCTTCTGATACTCTATTGTTCCTTAATACTAAATCTAATTGAAAACTTCCATCCTTTATTCTTGCAATAGGAGTCACTGTGTTATGTGGTATTCCCTCTGTATTAGACAATATTTCAACTGTCTCATCTGAATAATCTGTCCACTTTTTATATATATGATATGCCGCTTCGATTACCTGTTCTTTATCTTGTGCCTCCAGTCTAATAACTGACATAGGCCATTTAACCTTTCCAACCTTTATGTCTTTAAATTTTTCTATACTAAATTCTTTATCAACTTGTGCTTTTGCCATAGCAAATTCATAGTTACCTCCCTGAAAATGATCATGAGATAAGATTGATCCTCCTACTATTGGCAAGTCCGCATTTGACCCAATAAAGTAGTGAGGAAATCTTTCTACAAAGTCCAATAGTCTTATAAAGGTTTCTTTTGAAATTTTCATAGGATGATGGTTGTCTTTAAGTATTATACAGTGTTCATTATAGTATAGATAAGGAGAGTACTGGAGGAACCATTTTTCATTATTTAAAGTTATAGGAATTATCCTATGATTTTGTCTTGCAGGATGATTTACTCTTCCTGCATACCCCTCATTTTCCTTGCACAATAAACATTTGGGGTATGAACTGGAAACCATATTTCTTGCAGCTGCAATAGCTTTAGGGTCATTCTCAGGTTTTGATAAATTAATAGTTATATCTAAATCTCCATATTCAGTTGTTGTTTTCCATTTTAAATCTTTTTTTACCCTGTCAGTCCTAATATAATTAGAGTTTTTACTTAAATTATAGTAGTAATCTGTGGCTTTCTTTTTGTCTTCGCAATATAGTCTGTTAAAGATATCTATGACCTCAGAGGGTCTCGGAATTAAGCACCCCATAATCTTTGTATCTAGCAAATCTTCATAAACTACTCCATCACTCTCTAGAATACCTTTTTCAAAGCACCAGCTCAATATATTATTAAGTATTGGGGCAGGGGATTCGTGGATTTGTTCTTTTACTTGTACCTTCTCTACATCATCAATCCCCAAAACTTCTAATATTCTATTTCTTGTATAAATCATATCTTCTTCATTAATTAAATTTTTATATAAACCATATTGGAGTAATCTCTCTATTTCATAAGAAATGTTTATATCCATGAACAATCCCCTCTTCCCTGTTCTTGCTCTCCTTTATTCTTCAAAGCCATTCTTATGAGTACTATGGAAATTCCATGCTGATTTGATTATTTCCTCAACATCTGTAAATCTAGGCACCCACCCAAGAATCTTTCTAGCCTTTTCGCTGGATGCTATTAATACTGCCGGGTCACCTGCACGTCTTTCTGCAATCTCAGCTGGGATTTCATGTCCAGTTACCTTTCTTGCTGCATCAATCATTTCTTTAACAGTAAAACCGCTGCCACTTCCTAAGTTAAATACATCGCTGTTATATCCCTCTCTTAGCTTTTCAAGTGCCAATACGTGCGCATCTATTAAGTCCATTACATGTATATAATCCCTTATGCATGTGCCATCCTTTGTTGGATAGTTATCACCATATACCATTATTTTTTCACGTTTTCCTAATGGAACTTGTAAAATAAGCGGCATTATATGTGTCTCAGGATTATGATCTTCTCCAATTAGTCCATTTTCATGGGCACCTGCTACATTAAAATAACGAAGAGATATATATTTTATTCCATGGGCAATATCTGTCCATTTCATCATTTTCTCCATAGCAAGCTTTGTTTCTCCGTAGGTATTTGTAGGGTTAGTTCTATCTGTTTCTAATATTGGAATACTTTCTGGTTCTCCATATACAGCTGCTGTTGATGAAAAAACTATTTTCTTAACGTCATTTGCCACCATAGCTTCCAAAAGTATTTGAGTACCATGAACATTATTGCTGTAATATTTAAGTGGCAGTTGCATACTCTCACCCACTAGTGAATTAGCAGCAAAGTGTATTACTGCATCTATTTGGTTCTCCTTAAATACATTATTTAAAAAATCAAAATCTCTTATATCTCCTTCATAAAACTTTGCTTCTGGATGAATTGCCTTCTTGTGGCCCGTTTGTAAGTTATCAACTAAAACAACCTCTTCGCCCCTAGAAATTAATTCATAAACACAATGTGATCCTATATAACCTGCTCCTCCACAAACTAAAACACTCATTTTAATTCAACCTCTCTTCTTTAATTTAATTTTCTTGCTCCATCTCCAATGTTTACAACATAGAAGCTTGCTTCATAACCTATTTTTTCAGCATAAGCTTCTCCAACATTTTTAATAAAATCATCTATATAGTCATTTTTAACTATGCTAACTGTACATCCTCCAAAACCAGCACCTGTCATACGTGAACCTACAACTCCCCTTTGATTCCAAGCAATCTCTACTAATGTATCTAACTCTACACCTGTAACCTCATAATCATCTCTTAAGGAAACATGCGAGTCATTCATTAATACACCGAAGGTTTCTATGTCCTCTTCCTGCAAAGCCTTAACAGCTTTTATAGTCCTTTGGTTCTCACATACTGCATGTTTTGCACGTTTTATATTTATACTATTCTTTATTAAATGCTTATGTTTATCAAATTCTTCTTCTGTTAACTCTCCTAATGAATTTATTTCCAATTTCTGCTGCAAGTCCTTTAAAGCCTCTTCACACTGACTTCTTCTTTCATTGTATTTTGAATCAGCAAGACCTCGAATTTTATTGGTATTAGCTATAACTATAGATGCATCCTTTAAATGAATTCCAGCATAAGTATAATTTAAATTGTTAGTATCTAGTAAAATTGCACAATCTTCTTTACCCATGCCTATAGCAAATTGATCCATTATTCCACAGTTTACTCCAATAAATTTATTCTCAGCAAGCTTACTTAATTTAACCATTTCAATCATATCTAAATCAAACTTGTATAAATCCTTAATTATTACTGAAGTAACTAATTCTATAGAAGCTGAAGATGATAATCCAGCCCCATTTGGAATATTGCCATAAAATAATATTTCAAAACCTTTGTCTATACAAAAACCTTTTTGACTAAATGCCCAAACTACTCCTTTAGAATAGTTCGCCCAATTATGTTCTCCTATGTTTGTTAGTTCATCTACGTTAAACTCTATTATGCCTATATCATCAAAGTTTTTTGAATATACACGAATTAGTTTATCTTCCCTCTTCCTTGCAACAGCATAAGTGCCAATAGTTAATGCACATGGGAAAACATGCCCACCATTGTAATCAGTATGTTCTCCTATAAGATTTACTCTTCCCGGTGCAAAATATACTGCCGTTCCTGACCTATTGCCAAAAATTTTTCCAAAATCAATTATTAATTTGTCCTTCATTATACACATCCCCCAATTTTCATAGAAATATATAACTGAAAACTTGCCCTATACACGCTGATTTAATATGCATAACTTTATAATTCTAAAATTAAATATTAAAAATCAAAATTTTTCCATATTCAACTTCAGTTTATCATCTTTTTACTAAACATTCAACTAATTTTTACTAAAATTTTACCAAACAATTTATAAATATTTTCATAACAGTGGTACTCTTTATTGAAAAATAAAAAGCATGTGATACAAGGACTTTAACATCCTTGTATCACATGCTTTCTCTATTTACTACATCCTAGCTTTGCTAAGTGCATCCTCTACTGCCTGTTTAATTCCATTACTACTTCTAGTAGCTCCAGAAACCCCATCTACCTTTGTAGATTGAGCTTGAATTATTTCATTTGGTACTATAGAAAATGGTTCCTCTGCAAATCTTGGTGTTTCATTATTTGAAGCTATTTGAATATCTGCTATTTTACCATCTTTTATTGTAACTTCTACTTCAAGATTAGGTCTATATCCTCTACCAATGCCGGTATAAACTCCGTCCTTATATTTTTGCTGTTGATTATTTGTAGATGAACTATTTTTAGCTGCTACACTATTGCCACTTGAGTTACTTACATTATTATTTGTCTGTAAATTATCCACAGTTTGACGTTGTATATTCTTAGATATTGATGCAGTAGGTATGTCCTTACTTGCAAAATTAGTTCCGGAATACAATACAGTAAATCCTCCAATAGCAACACAGGTTGCTAGCATTGGACTAACATGTTCTCCACATATTTCTGCTTTAGTATTTTTTCTTGGACATGCATCTATACATTTAAAACAATTTATACATTCTCCACTCTTTATCTTGTCATGCTTATACATTTGTATACCCATAGAACAATTATTAGTACATAATCTGCAATTTCCGCACTTATCCTTTTTCTTTAAAATATCAAAAATTCTAATTTTAGATGTTACTGCAAAAACTGCTCCTAATGGACATAGGTATCTACAGAAAAATCTCTCTATAAAAGTTGCTCCTATTAGTATAAATACTAGAAAAATTAAGCCTATGGTATATTGAGATACTGCATCACTAAAATTAGGTATTTGTGCAAAGGCATCCCATGGACTAGAAGTTTCAAACAAGGTACTGCCTTTAGTCCAAATAAAATAGATTATAAATAATAGTAAAATATATTTCAAGGATTTTAAAATTGAATCCAACTTTTCATTCACTTTAAACTTTATTTTAAATACCTTAGTTGAAATTATATAAATAAAATCATTAAAAGTTCCAAAAGCACATAACCACCCACAAAAAAATCTTCCAAGTATAATAGTAATGGGGATTATGGTAATTAACTCTACTGATTTAGGAATAACTTGATAAAAGTTAAGTTTTCCTGATAATATTGCTAAATATATATCTCTTATTTCACTAAATGCTAATATAAATGTTCCTGGGAATAGTATTAATCCTAAAAGTTGTACAACGCTTCTTATTATTTGAATTTTAGATATCTTTCTGTTTAAATTAGCCATCCTTATCCTCCTGTATTTCTTAGATTACTACAAAAATTGTTAATTCTTGTTATACTTTTTTATCAAATTATTAGTTAATATAAGTAAAATCCTTAGTCACTTCCAGGAATTACTTTAGTAACATTTTAAATTGCTACTATTAATCTTCTATTTTAAAATCCAAGTTTGTTAGAATAAAGTTTTCTTTAATACCTGAACTAACGTGTATTTTTTTATCATCTGTTATGATAATAGCATCTACACCTTCCATAGAATCCACTAATTTCATTCCCTCTTCAACTCCCATGACATAAATACAAGTACATAATGCATCTGCATCAAGAGACGAGTCTGAAACAATAGTTGCACTTATTACTCCATTGTTACAAGGGTAGCCTGTTCTAGGGTCGATAATGTGATGATACTTTTTATTATCCTTAATAAAATATCTTTCATAATCCCCCGAAGTAACAATAGACTTATCTACAATACTTAAAACTCCAACAAATTCATCTCTTATACCTAGTGGATTCTGTATACCAATCCTCCAAGGCATATCAGCACCAGCGTTAACCCCCATTGCGTATATGTTCCCACCGAGGTCAATCATTGCGCTTTCAACCCCATTTTTAATTAATATTTCTTTAACCTTATCTGCTGCAAAGCCTTTAACTATAGCTCCACCATCAATGCGTTGTTGTTTATGTGCTAATTTTATTGAGTTTTTTTCATCATTTAAAATGATATCTCTATAATTAACAAGTTGAAGTTTTTCTTTAATGCTCTCTTCTTTTGGAACTTGCGAGTTATTTCTTCCTATATTCCACAACTCAACAACAGGTCTAATTGTAGGATTAAAAGCCCCATTTGACATTTGTGCATATTGCATAGATTTTTTTATTACATAATAGGTGTCATCACTTACAGCCACCGCCGATTCACCAGCATGATTATTTATTAAAGAAAACTCACTTGTACCTTTAAACACAGACATTTTATTATCAATATCCAAAAGCTTTTTCATAGCTTCAATTATCGCTATATCAGCTTTTTCTCCATACGCTTTAAGTATGTTTGTAGTTCCTAATATATAAAACTCGTTACTTACTATCAAGTCTTTATTTCCGATTTTTCCACTCATATTATTCTCCTTAAAGTTATCATTTTTGTACTTTATATTGTAAAGTACAAAAATGATAACTTGCTGAGAATTAGCTGAGATGTTGCTTAGAAAATAGCAAACAAAATGTTAATAACATAATAAGAAACACTAATATATATCCAAGACATGATATAAATACATATTTAGAATGGTATTATAAAAACCTCACAATTCATGATTTTAAATCCTTGAATATGTGAGGTCTTTTTTTATTTGGCTCTGTTTAATTAGTGTCGAAATTAATAAGCAAGGTCATTCAGCATTCTAAATAATTAAGTTATGTCGGATTTTAAGAAAGATACGACATAACTTAATCTAAAATTATGTTATATCAACTCTACAAATTGGAATTTATCAAACATCTTCTGAATCAATTACTTTATAGCCCTTCTCAATCAATGCTTTAGCAAATATTCCATTGCCTTTAATTAATTTTCCATTAAAACTTCCATCATATATTTTATTAACTCCACAAGTAGGACTTCTTGACTGTAGAATTGCTAAATCAATATTTTCATCTTTTATCTTCTCCAATGCTAATTCAACACCTTTTTCATATTCTCTATGAACATTTCTACCATTACATTCAGTAACACATCCATCTACTATTTCAGCAGAGGCCCTTGGAATACTCATTCCTACTAACATTTCAGGACAAATTTCAATTATTTCTTTATCCTTTAGAAATTCTACAACTTTGGGATTTAAATTGTTCCCACCATTATATTTACAGTTACATCCTGTAATGCATGCACTAACCAATACTTTCATCTTTATCACCTTTCCAGATTACTAATTTAACTTTTCTGTATATTAATAATTGAAATTCTAATCTATGACATTATAAAATGTACTTTGTAAGTTTTCTTCTCCTAATTTATCCATTTTAGCTTCTATATCTTTATTTTTAAATAATATTTTACGCTCATCTTTTAAATATTTAGCATGTGCATACCAATCCCTTGTCAATATAGCATATACTTTTAATTGCTTTGTTGAGGCTTATTTGGCAAGAAAAATCGTTCTATCAAACTTTTTGAATCCATTTTTAATATAAAATTTTTCTGATGGAAAACCCTTAGTAGTTGTTAATATTATAGTATTTATGTTCTGCTTTTTAATGTCTGATTCGATAAGTTGTAGAAACTTACTACCTACCCCTTGTCCTTGGAATTTTTCACTTATGCAAAATTGATCAATGAAATATTCCATTCCTCTTAAACACGGCGTTTTTGCGCCTATGCTTAATCCAGCAAGTTCATCTCCTATCTTTATAATGTAACCGATAAAATAATTGCTATTTATGTAATTCTCAAAGAACTTTACAACTTGTTCTCTTGACTCATATACATCATTCCATGGTTCTTTTGAGAAAGTGTTAATAAATAAATCAACACACTTATCGACCATGTTATATTTCAACGGATATAGCTTAACTTCTAACGCCATATGTATTAACCTCCATTAAATGTAAATTTTTCTATGATTCAGTATTTCATAGCATTTTTAAATAAACAGTTTTGAAGCAATGCTCAATAATTTCTCTTTTTTTACTACCAACGTGCCTTGAATGTTCAAAAAAGATATCGTCAAGACAAGTTGTTCCTTGGCGGCAGGGTATCTTTCTAAAAAAGCTCCTAAATGCCGTTTTGAAGATTGAATCAGATTATCCTTTAGTAATGATTGGACTAATTTGCCGTTTTCTTTTGCCCTTTTGTCATTGCTTAATTTCCTTGATATATATAAAACCTTACAGCAAAACAAACGTTTTCTGTCTCCTGCTTTCTCATTATCTTGCTGCCTCTCTAATCTTTGATACATTTTGATTCATAAGTTTACGCCCAATATGCTGATAAAACCATTTTTTCAGCGACGATAGTTCCTGACTGTGCTTGCTAAAGAATTCATCCGGCGAATCAAATACGCCAAAATCTAGATTGATGCCTTCTTTTTGTATATATGTATCATTTTTATTCCAATCAATTTGAGGATTTTTGAAATTATCAGTTGCTACACCATATCCGCAAAAGCTTCCTTTACATTCAGAAAACTTATCTTGAAGTTTACTCAGATATGAAGCATCAAGAATGAACCCCTCTAAATTGAACCAATTTCCATCAAATAAAATTTCCACCCAGCTATGCACAACATTTTGTGGAGCAATCTTATACATTAAGCCTGTCATAGCTCCCTCCTGCAGTTCTTTGTTGATTGTGAAGCCGTGAATTCGACATGGTATATCAACGGCTCGAAGTAAAGCCATAAACAAAGTGCCTTTAGTATTACATTGTCCATAGCCGTCTTTTAGAACCCTGCTCGCAGGTAATGTATCATCAATATTATAGCCGAATTTTATTTCATCTCTGACAAAGTTATATATTTCAAGAACTTTTTGAAATTCATCTTTTTCTTTCCACTTTCTGTTCTCCACCAACTGCTGTATCTCATTGCAATTATAATCCAACATATGTGTTGTCTGTAAATACTTTTTCATAATATGACCTCCTGCTTTTTAGTATAGTCATATTATAGCAATTCATTTATAGAATTACTTTCAAAAATCTGCTTTCCTTCATAATTCCCCTTGCTGACATTCCAGTCACTTTTTTACTAGTAAATGCCAAATGTGCAGCGGAATCAAATCCTGCCGCTATTGCTGCAGCTGTAATACTTTCTCCGCCAAGTATCTCTTCATACGCTCTTAGCAACTTGTGAAGAACAATATAACTTTTCAGTGGAATGCCGGTTTCTTCTTTGAAAAGATGAGATAGTCTACTTTCAGATATAGCCATTTCTTTTGCTATTTGTTTCACCTGATGCTTTTCCTCTTCGCAAGCGCAGGTGTCTATCTTTCTTAATATTATCTCAGTTCTTTCATCATATCCTTTGAGGTTATCATTTTTAAAACAATAGACAACATTTCTTATAATCTCTGAATAGTGGGTGTTTTCACCCATACTAACAGCGCTTGTAAGCTGCTTTTGCAATTCGACTGCTATGTCTTCGCATAAAATATAATAGGGTTTTTCATTTAAATAATGTTCTCGCATTGTTCTTCCTAATTGAGTAGTTGGATTGATTAGCATCGTAAAGTGAATTAGGTTTCCAGAATAAAACATATGCTTTGCATTCATATTAACAACAATGGCGCGACAATGTATTTTTTGATCATTTACATCAATCTCCAAATTCTCACCATTACCAACAAACAATTGCATCATCCAATGCTTATGCACATCTGCTTTAACCATATTAGTTACAGCACCAAAATTTCGTCCCCACATAAAAATGTCATTTATATTCCTCACCTCCTGCAATACATATTATATAAATAATCTCTTCATAAGAGTTATTACATTCCCTTTTGTTATAGCCTTTGCAAATTATATTATCAGCTACCACCTTATGCATTTTACTTAATTCGGGACATACAACTCCTATTTTTTTCAATAGTTCAATATTGCCAGCTCTTTTATATTATCTGGTATAGTATTCCATGATTTCACCTTACATCACAATATCGTAAAACATAAAAGGACATTTCCTCCGTGTTAATCCATCTTGAATATTTCATGTGTTTTATATCTATGTACATCATCCAAACCTCGTTGTATTTCAAGTTAGTTTCCCCCTTCTGTATAATCAAGATTTATTATACAGAAAGTGTTGTTAATTTAAAATCACCACACTGTTCTTCTAATAAATTTTCCCAAATCATGAAGCAATGCCGCAGCAGCTGTTACGTTTCTATAATATTTATTTTTGTTATTCAAAATTTCACCACTTTCTTTCAAGCTATATATATCTATATTTTGAATATAAAGGTGCATATTATATGTATTAGCTTATACAAAAGTAAAAAAGTAAATTGGAATATTTAATATATTTTTATACTTTATTTATATAAAGCATCAAACTATTCTTATACTGAATTCGTTAACTTTTGCAGATTTAATATTGGTTAATTGCCCCTTTAAACCTGTACTTGATTCTGTATATGCAAAATTTTTCAACATAACTTTATCAAGGAAACCTTTAAGGATAGATAGATACCCTTCCCCTAAGTAAGAGAGCTTAGAATTCCCTAATACAATATAATTAAGACTATTTTAAATTCAAGCTTCTATTAATCTTTCTATAACACTATGTTAAATAATATTCTTTATATAAATTGGAATTTGTGCAACTATTCGCAAGGAGATATATTATTCAACCATTGCGCCTTGGTGATACAGGTAATAATTTCCGTTCTTACATCACCCATCAAAGGCCAAGGCTTCTCATGATTGGTACGGTGGTACTTAAATCCACATTTCTCTTGAGCACGAATCGATTTCTCATTTCCCTCAAAGTACCCGCACCAAAGTGTCTTAAGCCCAAGGTCTTCAAAACAATAGTGCATCAATTCTCTAATCGCCTCTGGTATAAGCCCTTTCCCCCAGTAAGGAACACCAATCCAATATGCGATTTCTCCTTCGTCCGGTCCGATGCCGAAATCGCTTGCTCCTCCTATTAAAAGTCCGATACATCCAACAGGTTCTTCCTGCCCTTTTGGAACAATTGCGTAGATCCCTTCGTTAGAAAACACCTCCCTGATGGTTTCTCTGCTATTCTCAATGCTGGTATGAACCGGCCACCCAGCTATTGGACCAACTTTAGGATCGCTGGCATACTTATATAGGGCAGGTGCATCTTCAATTCTCCATGGTCTCAATAGGAGACGTTCTGTTTCTAATTCCATTTTAATTTTCATTTCAATCCTCCTAAAAATTCTTATTTTCCTGTTTCATCTATCTATGCAGTACATAAGTACAGTAAGAGATAAATTTCAATATAATAGCTAAGCATTATTTTATCTAATAACCGACATCAACACACCTCAATTCATGTAATTTTAACTATTCTAAAAACTTTTTCTTATTTTCCAAATCTCCACTACACAATACTTCAAGGTAGCAGAATATATTTTTACATTCCAATCACAAACATATTGATCTTAGCATTTAATAGTGTTTTAAAGTTATTTAAGATTATGCTTTTATTTTACAATTTAAAATGCTATAATCATGCCCTTAAGAATAGCTATAATTGTTTTTTCCTATCTAAAAAAGATATCCTACCAAAATGGTAAAATATCTCTAAATTTATTTATTTACTATTTTTCTTACTGAATCATATGATAAACAATAAACCTTAGCAATATTGCTTATTGTTGCTCCACTTTTATATTGATTGATTATTTCGCTATTACGTTTTCTATAGTATTCTCTTGAACCACTAAGTTGTCCCCATTTTTGCCTCTCACCTAATGCAGGAATATATAATAGTTCTCCATCTACATAATTCAAAATTTCCTTCAATAATTCCTTTGGAAGCACATCTGCTGCATTAATATATTTCATATTCATACTCCTTTACTTAATTAATTAAATAAAGTGCAGAATCAGCAGCTAATGCAACTTTTTATCCCACGCAGTTTGTTGCATTTCTACTATTCTGCATGGGTATAAACACTATCAAAATTATTTCCAAATTTCAGATTTATAAACATACCTACCACCTCCAAAATTTCTGAATTAATAAATATGAGTATATCATAGCTTGTATCTATGTCAATGCTTAATATTTCAAGTACTTCTTTTAATTTTGGCTCTCCATAGATACGCTTCACCATATCATATGCTAAAATTTTTTCACATTTAGCTATTTTTCTATCTCCATCTTACCTTCGCATTATTAGCTTAATTGGTACCACCACGGCACGTCCAATTATATAGATAATAGGAAGCTGATAAATTAAATTTATACTACCTTTTACTGAACATAGATCAGGAATCAGTATCCATGCTCTAATCAGTTCCCCCTATCAAGAGTACTAATCCGCAATTCATAAAAATACTGTACAATTGGGTGCTTCAACTTCATTTTCTCGGCCATGTTTAAAAGTCGCTTTTTTCCCACTCGTCTGTCCACCAAGGCCAGAATATTCAATAATATATCATTACTCTCTAGACTTTCCTCTATAGAAATAGTTAAAAATCTATTTGCTACAACATTAAAATTTGATTTGCTTAATGCTGACTGTGCGGATAGCATTTCCTTTGCATATTCTGATATTTTTCTATTTCTTGCAATTACTTTTAACCGATCCTCTGGGACTGCCCCATTTGTATCTCTTCTGACCGTTTCAATTTCCTCACTATTGATAGGAATTTGAATATCCGAATCATTCTTTATTTCCTGCTCTGTCTGATACCATCTGATTAAGGTGCTTGTATCACTCATATTGAATATGTTCTTTTTATCTACTTTAATATAGCATTGCCCCGCTTTATCAGATAAATATCGGTAGCTAGTAGCACTATATTCTACCCTGCCATATAATGCAGGGCAAAGAAAACTCTCTAGACTTTGCTTCATTTTGCTCCAAGCCATGAATCCCTCCTATGAATTAACATCCTAAATTAATTTACAATTTGACCACTCTACCATTAAAGTATTAACTTCTGATTATTAGTCTAATTAGCATACATCACATATGTCCAATTTTACGTACAATTATAAGTTACACCAAGCCTTCTTAATTTCACTACCTACAACAAGCTATATCTTAATTAATTGCCCTTTTAACAGAAAATAGGGAAATTACGAATTTTTGATTTTTTACTCAATTATAGCAATATCATTATCTGTAATTATTATGGCTTGATTGTCCGTTAATTTAATATTAGGACAATCACTTGTATTTAAATATCCACATTCTATACCTTCTTCTGCGTGAACATTGAGCGTACAATTGATATAACCTAAATTGTTAGGTAAATTTTGTGATAAAACAACACTACCTGCACTTACTCCTACATATACCCCACCGTTGTGTAAAAATTTTTTCAATGGAATATTAAAATTAGTTTCGTTCATTTTGTTCAATAAATGTTGTGTAGTTCCACCGCAAACGTATATCACATTAAAATTACAAATTTCATCACAACTCATAATTCTATCTAAATCATATGTAACTATGTTATCTTCTAAAATACCAGTATCTAAAAGGTCATTTTTACACACTGGAATCCACACCTTTGCATCCTCTGTTATTGCAGCAGTTGGAATAAAAATAACTCTAATTTTATCATTAGGCATATTTACTAATTCTAAAAACTTTTCTTTAATGTTTTTATTAGCAAATCCAGTAGATGTTAATATCAAATTTTGCATATTTAACCCTCCTAATTTTTTATAGTAAAAATGTGTCACTATAAATTATACAGTTTTCACGTTTTATCTTACTATTACGACACTTTTTGAATCACAATAAATAAGGTATTGAACTTCCTATTTTAGACATAATCTACTTCTCTTAAATTATATTAAAAGCGACAAAATTTTTCTCATTTAATTATACCATATTAAACCATATTAGTATTTTTATTTACAAACAAATTTATATTCCTATAAAATAACACATACACAAACCAGGGTGGACTTGCCTTGTAACCTTGGCTATAAGGACAAGTCACTTTATGACTTATACTTAAAGCCAATAGTTGGAATCATGTCCACTCTTGTGCAGGAGCGGAACTAGCGGAATACTCCAGGGGTTTGGGATGGCACCCATTATATTTTGCTTTGGACAAGCTTATTATGGCTGCACAAAGTTTGATTATAGGATTAAAATGAACTTCTTATTTGAAATGCGACGCAAAAACACCGTAAAATTTAATTTTAAATAATACGATGTTTTTATAACTAGAATGTTAGTATTTGATATAAAATAGTAATTAGTGTTTTTTCTGTAATAATTCTTCTAACTCATTAATGCGTTGATTTATTTCTTCTATCTCTGCTTCATATTTTCTTACTGTACAACTAGATAAATGAATACCTTTCTGACCTAGTACAAGTCTTCTTTCTTCTTCTATATCCTCAAGATATTCTTTAAGTTTTGCAAGTTTTTTTTCCAATTCAGGAACACTCATTTTTTCGAAATCACCCATTATGATTTACACTCCTTTAAAATTTAGTATTATTAATCGCTTGCTGAATACCTCAAGCGTTAATTTATAATTAAATTATATTTTATATCAACAACACCACTTATTTCTTTCACTTGTCTACTTTTAGCAAAAAATCTATCCTGACTTTCTACAAAGGCTAATAATGGTAGGAGCTAGAGGTGAAAAGGAAGTTTTATTCATACGATAAAACTTATGCTTTTGTAGTTTTTTGAAATATATTGAATACGCGCCTAATCTGACATAGAAGATTACAAGAACTTAACAAATGTTATTCCAATAATCGTCAATACTATAGCAGCAATTCTTCTACGATCAATTTTTCTTTTTGGTAAATTAAACATTCCAAACTGATCAATTGTTAATGCCATAACCATTTGTCCCAATAGAAAAATCATAGTAGTTAGAACCGATCCAAGTACAGGTAACAAGACAATGTTACCTGTTACAATAAATATGCCAAATATACCTGCCATATATACCCAAACAGGAATACGATTTTTTTGAGTGTCATACAAAGGAAACTCTAAGCGACGTTGAGTAATCAATATCAAAATAAGCAAGATAATCGCGCCAACAAAAAAGAAATAAAAGTAGCTCCTAAAAGAGAGCCCGTTGCAACGCGAAGTTTTCCATTAATAGCGGTTTGCAATGGTGGTAAAAAACCAGCTAAAACACCCAAAATTATCCAACTAATTTTACTATCCTTTTTCACTTCTTCTGACGGCATAGCTAAATCTTTTTTCTTTTTAGGTTGAACCAATGAAATAGCTAAAATCATAATGATAGTCCCTATTGTTCTAGTAATACTAATAGGATTAGCTGGTACACCAAACCATCCAAAGTTATCGATTAGAATTCCTAGAATCATTTGCCCAGTTACAGTTACTATCGTTGTAACTGAAGCACCAAGTTTTGAAAAAAGAATGATATTAGTCACATGAAAGCCAATACCAGCTATTGCTCCACCGATAAAAACATACAATGGATATGAAAAATCAATCCCAACACTGATTCCTCTAGGATCTACTATTAAATTTATAATGAGTAGTATCACCGTTCCTAAAGAAAATGCGATGAATGAAGCTGTTAAAGGTGTTTTTGAATAAGAGCTTAAACGAGCACTTATAGATGCCTGAATAGGGAAAAACATTCCTATAATTATTCCCATAATTAAATAAAGTGTAATTTGCATAAATTTACCTCCGTTTACTTTTTAATTGTAATGATTAGGATTAAAATTATTTTCTAAAATAACAATCAAGAATCAGTCTTTCAATTCCACCTATCACAATAGAGACAGATGAATAGACTTTTTCTATAATACTGTTTTATATTTAGAATTGATGGAAAATATTTAGCCCAATTAAATTTGATAATTATCCATATCAATTTAAAACTATGATTGAAAGACTTAAAAGACTCTTTATATCTCTAATTTATTTAAAAATAAGAGTGGATTATAAATCCACAGGTATTTTCTTAACAAGATCTGATATTCTCTGATTCTTTAACTCTTCCTCCATTTTTTTCTCTGCCGAAAGCATTATTTTTTTTATAACACATTCTGAAGGAGAATCTAAACAGCAATCAAATAAAGATGATTTACCTTCAATAGCATGTATGATGTCCAAGAATGAAATATCTTCGCAATTTTGACTAAGCGAATAACCTCCGTTGGCACCTGAAGAAGAGTTAATCATTCCTTCCTTAACCAACTTAGTCAATATTTTGGACAAGTACGTTGCAGATATTTTTTGTTTTTCTGCTAACTCTTGTACACCAACAAGCTTATTTGGCGTGTCCATTGCAAGAAAAAGCATCGTGTGAAGAGCATAATTTGTAGCTCTTGAAAATTTCATAATGTTTGAATCATCTTCAATTAAGGACTTAATGTATCCATAATAACCTTAATCGTATCATTTTGTCAAATAGTTTTTTTATTTGTCTTATATAACTAGTGTCAATTTAAAATAAATTTGCGCCTTTGGAAGTTTAAATGAATCCTCTTTTAAAAGCTTTGAATATAAAAATTCTTGTTGATTTTCAACATCTCTTTATGTTTTAATTGTTTGTAATTAAAACAATTAAAATAAATAAGTATATCGAAGTATATAATAGATATAAAAAGGAGATAGTTTTATGGCCTCATTAATTGAGAAACAAATTAATATTCTTATTGTTGATGATGAAGAAAGTATAGTTGAATTTATTAAAATGGGATTAGAAGCAGAAGGATTTACTGTGCATACTGCATTTGATGGAAATGAAGCTATTTCTCTTGCAAGAGAATTAAACCCACACATAGTTATACTAGATATTATGCTGCCAGGAATTAACGGCTATGAGGTGTGCTCCGAGATAAAAAGATCTATAAAGACATCAATTATTATGCTTACAGCCCGAGATGACATAGATGATCGTGTAAAGGGCTTAAACTTAGGTGCAGATGATTATATGGTAAAACCTTTTAGTTTCAAGGAATTATTAGCTCGAATCAATGCTAGATTACGTAATAGTTTTCCTGACCTAACTACCATTATTAATGTTGGAGGCTTTAATATAGATGATGGTGCTCATGAGATCTCTTTTCAAGGAAAACATTTAGAGCTTACCCCTACCGAGTATAACCTACTCAAATATTTGCTGATTAATAATGGATTAGTTTTAAGCAAGTCTACAATTCTTGAAAAGGTTTGGGGCTTCGATTTTAATGGTGATGTTAATATCGTTGAGGTATATATAAGATATTTACGGGATAAAATTAGAGATAAAGACCATAATATTATCCGCACTGTACGTGGAGTTGGCTATAAGGTGGTAGTATAATGAAAAAACAAATCTTCCCGAACACTAGGAGTCTGCAATGGAAGCTATTATCTCGATTTTTTTTAATATTAATGCTTTTATTAGTAATAATGGAAACATATCAATATATGACTTTAAAACAGTATTTATATAATAGTAAGGAGCAGGTATTAGACGCTCGCTTTCATAATGTTGAAATACCTAACTTACAACAAATACAAACACCAGAAGCTGTTGTGAAAAATGCGCCTGACATCATAGAAAAGATGATTGATGTCAATATGAGTGTAGCAATTATAGATAGGCATGGAAATCGTATAGCAGGCACTACTAAAGTGGAAAATTTGAAGAAACATGGTGGTGTCGGAGCTCATGAAAATACAGGGGAAATTGGAGTTCCTGCTCCTCTTCCTATTCCTCTCCCTCTGCCTATCCCTCAGTTATCTCAAAATGATTATATGAAACTACTTCATCAGCATGGAACATTAGAGGGATATAGATTGGTTAGAGATGAAAATAAAAATTTGCAAATAGTTGCTTGGCGTAAAATTGGAGACCTTAATTCACCCTCAGGCTTAATTCAAATTAGTATTTCAGCAAAACCTGTACAAGACATACTTTTCCGTCAAATATATATATTTATTGGAGCTTCAATTTTAGTATTAATTGTAGGTATTATTGTTGGCGGAACTGTTTTTAAGTATACCCTAAAGCCGCTGCATAATGTCACTAATACGGTTGCTAAGATTGATGTGGAACAATTAAATATGCGGTTACCGTTAGAAACTGGCCAGCTAGAAATTGATAGATTATCAACAGCCTTTAATACCATGCTTGGACGAATAGAAACTTCTTTTGAAAAAGAACAATATATTAAAGAAAAAATGAGGCAATTTATTTCTGATGCTTCTCATGAATTAAGAACACCTCTTACTTCAATTCATGGCTTTGTAGAAGTCTTGCTACGTGGTGCTGCCAAAAACGAAAAGCAGCTAAACTTAGCACTAAATAGTATTTTGATTGAGAGTGAGCGTCTCACTAAGTTAGTTAATGATTTATTATTTTTAGTTAAATTAGAAAAAAAAGTTCCTATTGAAATGGATGTAGAAGATATTGAAAATATTATTGAAGAAGTTTATCCTCAACTTCAAATACTTGCCTCTGATAGAAAGATTGATTTACAGTTAGAAAACAATTTATTAGTCAATGCTAATAGAAATCAGATAAAACAAGTGATTCTTAACTTGGTGCAAAATGCTGTACATCATACTGATGAAAAAAGTGGAGTCATTATCATTAGTACAAATTCTATAAAAATTAATTCAGATAACTTTACAGTTCTAAAGATAGAGGATAACGGAACGGGTATCCCTAAGGAACATCTAAATGAAATATTTGATAGATTTTTCAGAAGCGAAGCTCACAGGTCTCGTAAGTATGGAGGTTATGGATTAGGCCTTTCCATAGTTAAATCTATAATAGATGCCCATAACGGGAGAATTGAAGTAAATAGTGAATTGGGAAAAGGCACATCCTTTACTATATACTTAACTCAAATAAGTTAATATAAACTTGTAATATAAAAAAGCATGTGATACTTATATAACATTTTGTTATAAACCACATGCTTTGCTATATTTCTACTACAGGGATTTTATATATACGTTTTTAGATAGTTCTCGAAGTCGACCCTCGTCTAATATGTATATTATTTTATCCTTGCATTTTATAATTGACTTTGATTCAAGCTCTTTAAAAGTTCTATTTAAGTGCCTATAGGTTGTTCCTAAGAATTGAGCTATTTCTAGGAATGATGAATTTAAAACTATGTAGTTTTTATCTGTTATATGCTCAACTAAATAGCTAGATAATCTATTTATAAGCGGATATACGAAGTTGTATGAACTATTATTAATAGTTGCATAAAGTTTTTCGCTTAAAGAGTCTATTAAATGGTGTAAAAACTTTATATTATCTAAATATTTTTTTCTAAGTATATCTGAAGGTAATGCTATTAAATAACTATCTTCTACAGCATCAATGTTGCAGAGTATAGGAATGTTCTTTAAAAGCTCCAAGTCTCCTATAGTATTAAAATCTTTATAGAACTTTAAAAGCATTGATTTACCGTTTTCAAAAAGGTATGAAATTTTGATTTTCCCATCTACAAGCAAATAGTAGTACTCAAGATTAGACTCTGCTTCTAATATATATTCCTCTTTTTCATAAAAATGAAGTTGTGCATGCCTTAATATATCTTTATCAAGTATATTTCCTATATTATGCTTAACAATATAATGGTTTAAAAGATTATTGTCTGAAATTTTCTTCATAAATCCTCCTTCACATGACATATGTCATGTGCAAACTTATATAAATATTATATTTTATTTATATAGCATTGTAAATCTTAGGAGGAATTAATATATGTATAAAAATTTAGCTCTCATAAATGGTGTTATACTTGCCATAATGGTTTTTTTTAACGGAATGTTAGCCAGTATAACTGGGCCTTATATGAGCACGTTAATATATCACGTACTAGGATTATTATTGATCACATTTATATCAATAATGAAGAAAAATAGGCTTTCAAATTTAAAAGAAATACCACTTATATTTTTAATGCCAGGCATACTAAGTGTTATAACTATACTTTTAAACAATATATCTATACCTAAAATAGGTGTAACACTTGCTGTAGGAGTAGGGTTGTTTGGACAACTAGTAATGTCTAGTTTTGTAGAACATTGGGGATTGTTTGGGATGCCGGCCAATAAGATAAAGAAAGAAAAAATGTTAGGGCTTTCAATAATTTCACTTGGAATAATATTTATGATTGCTATGTAAGGAGATTAAAGTCTTAAATGGACTTTAACGGGTAAACTAGCCCATGGGAATCGCCTAGCCTACCCAGTTTCCCGAATGAAAGGAGAAAAAATGTTGTATATATTCTTATCATTTCTAACTGGAATAACAATAGTTATAAATATGATGTTAAATGGAAAGCTTGCTCAAAATGAAGGTATGATAAATGGGGTTTTTATAAACTATTTAATGGCTACCATATCTTCTATTATGCTGTGTGCTTTTATGATGAGATCTATACCGTCTTATTCATCTATGGTGGCTGTTCCCCTACCGTATTTTTTAGGAGGTATTATAGGAGTTTTAACAACTTATTTGTTTAACATTATAGTTCCTAAAGTACCAGCAGTATATGTAGTTATACTCCGCTTTATAGGTCAAATGCTTACAAGTGCAATTATAGATTATATATACTTAGGTATTTTTTCTAAAGGTAAGATGATTGGAGGGGTACTATTTCTTATAGGACTTATAATAAATGCAAAAGTTGATGCTAGGTATTCACAAGAAAAGCTTAAATTAAGTGAGAATGTTTAAGAGCGTTGAATTATTCAACAGTCTAAGATTTTTTCCTAAAAAGTATGTATGTTATAATTAGGAAAGTTAACTATATTGGGAGGAATTATTATGAAATACGAGATTATAATATTTGATGCAGATGAGACTTTATTTGATTTTAAGAAATCTGAAAGAGATGCGTTTAAAAATGCTATACTTGAATTCGATATCGAATATGATGAAAATCATCATTTAAAAATATATCAAGGTATAAATACAGCTATATGGAAAGAATTTGAGGAAGGACTTATTACTCAAGAAAAATTAAAGGTTGAAAGATTTAAAAGATTATCAGATAGCTTAAATGCTGGCTTTGATGAGGTAGAATTTGCAAAATCATATATGAAGCATTTAGCTAATGCTTCCTTTTTATATGATGATAGTATAGACCTTGTAGAAAGCCTTCATAAAGATTATAGGCTTACTTATAGTTACTAATGGCCTTAAGGAAGTTCAGGATAAGAGAATAAGAAAATCTATTATAGCAAAATATTTTGAGGATGTAGTAGTATCTGAGGAGGTTGATGTGGCAAAGCCAGATCCTAAAATATTTGAACATGCCTTAAACAATATAAAGCATACTGACAAAAGCAAGGTGCTGATAGTAGGAGATAGTTTAACCTCTGATATACAAGGCGGAATAAATTCTGGCATAGATACCTGCTGGTTTAATCCTAATAAAATTGTAAATAAGACTGAAATAAAACCTACTTATGAGATTTCTAATTTGATGGAGCTTAAGGATATACTTGAAAAATAGATATAAATTTTAAAAGCATGCGGCTTTAATAATATTCTAATTATAAGCTGCATGCTTTTCTGTACTATTTTAATAGCATAACTTCAAGAATCAGATAAATATATTAGAAAATAATTTGACTTTTTATCCACTTCATTATATTATTCAAAGTAAATGATACTATGTACCCAAAAGGGGGAAATACCTATGACAAGTAAAGATGATTACGTTTCTCGTGCACAAAATGCATTATGGAATACTACTATAAAAATTGCTGATAGCCTTAGGGATCTATCAGAGTTCGGTGTAACTGAAGCTCAATTTCATGTATTAGAGTTACTTTATAGAAAAGGATCATGCAAGGTTACATATTTAGCTGAAATAATGGGAGTTAAACCAAGTGCTATCACTACAATGATTGATAGATTAGCTAACAACGGATTAGTATATCGCCGCCATGATGATAATGATCGAAGAGCTGTACTGGTAGATATAACTAATGAAGGGCAAGAATTAATAGATAGATTTGATAAAAAATGTCGTGAAACATTAAGAAAATATCTAACTCATTTAGAACCTAATGAGTTAGAATCTTTAGCTTCCATTTATGAAAAACTAGGCAACATTGATATATAAGATTATAGATACATAGTTGTAAGATAACTGTTATACCAATTTATTATTTTACAGTTATTAAAAAATGTATACTCTTATTCAAGTTGCCTTAATATGCTTTCCATAATCTCTATCGAATTTAACAATTTTACAAGATCTCCCCTTGATAGCGCTATTAGCTTATGACTCAAATTTTCCTTAAACATTTCTAATAAGCTTCTAAGATACTCCTTACCTTCTTCAGTAAGATCAATATTTATTATCCGTCTATCCTCTTTGCCATAAACCCTATAAACAAGACCTTTCTTTACTAAATTATCTATAATAATTGTCATTTGAGGTTTAGAAACATAAACCTTCTTACATATTTCCGAAATAGATAGTATTCCTTCATCATCGAGGATTCCTAGCACAACTAATTGATTTACAGGTAGTATTTTATTAGCTTGCATATCAAGTCTTATAATTTTTTTAGTCATTATTGGAATAAAAGTAAGTAGTTTTTCGGCTAACATATCCACAGGGTTCTTGCACATATGCTTTCCTCCTAAAGTTTTAGTTTAAAATGCGCTGATTCTTCAAAAGTAGGACCAACGCATTTTATTAAAAAACATCATATCTTTATTTTAATAATTGAAAGGTTATTTAATTACGTTAATCTTATCTCCATTACTTAATAGATTCTGTCCCTCGATAATTACATCTATGCCTTCTTTTATGTTCCCAGCTACCTCTGTAACCTTGTTATTAGAAATACCAATGTTAATAGATACTTTTTTAACCTTCCCGTTATCAGCTACATAAAGATAGTTCACGTTATTCTCCATCTTAATTGCCTCATTTGGAACCGTTAAAATATTATCCTTACTTTCAGCTGGTAAAGATACTTTAGCAAACATACCAGCTTTTAACTCATCATTTGAGTTATCAATTTTTACTTTTACAAGATAAGAATTGTCTTTGGAATTAGAATTTGGGCTAATTTTATCTATTACTCCAGATACTTTTTTATCCCCTAATGCATTTATACTTACTTGTACTGATTGCCCAATTTGAATCTTTCCAATAATTTTATCTGGCACATTTATGTCTGCTACAAAGCTACTTGAATCAATTATGGTAACTGACCCAGATTGACCACTAGCAAGTTGGCCTACTTTAACATCCTTAGCAGACACTACTCCAGAAATAGGTGAGGTAACAGTAGCATTATTTAATTGAACTTGTGCAGCATTTACTCCTGCCTGTGCTTGAGATACCTGAGCTGCTGCAGCTTTTGTAGATTGTGGCCCTATTTTCCCTTGTAAAAGATTTAAATTTTCCTCAGCCGTATTTAAATCTACGGAAGCTGAATCATATTGTGCTTTCATATCATCTAACTCTTTTTTAGATATAGCTCCTGCTGCATATAGCTTCTGAAGTTTTTCATAATTATCTTTTATGTTATTATATTGAATTCTTATTTTACTTACTGCTTGCTCAGCTTGAGATATTTGTTGTGCTAGCCCCGAATCACTTGTTCTCTCTAGGTTAGCGTTTGATGCATCTAAAGCTGCTTGTTGAGCCTGCAGCTGCGCTTGTAACTCCGCTGTGTCCAGTGTAAATAATGTTTGTCCTGCTGTAACCTTATCTCCTATATCTACATTTACGCCAGCGACTTTTCCACCTAACTTAGGAAAAATTTGTATCTCCTGTACAGGACTTAATTTACTAGCATATTCTACTTCAGTAGATATTGAACCAACAGCTACTTTTTCCACTTTTACATTTTTAACTTCTTGCTTTCCCTCTACTTTTTTGTTTTTGCCAAAAATAGAAGCACAGCCAATGACAATAAGTATTAAGACTACACCGATTATTAAGTTCTTTTTATTTAAAACGTTAACCTTCATACTGCGTAACCCCCTTGGCATTTCTTTTTTTCTTAAATACAAATCTAGTTAGGTCATCCATCAACGTATAAACTACAGGTATTACTATTGGCGAAAGTATAGTTGATGCTACCATACCACCAATTATTACTATAGCCATACTTTGTTTCATTTCACTTCCTTCACCCATAGATAATGCAACAGGAAGCATTGAAACTATCATCGTTGCACTTGTCATAATTATAGGCCTTAATCTAGTGACACCAGACTCAATAAGGGCATCTTTTAAATTCATTCCTCTTTTCATTAATGTATTTGTATAGTCTATTAATAAAGTACCATTTTTAGATGATAATCCTTCAAGCATTATTAAGCCAATCATTGACATTAGGTTTAAAGTTTGTCCTGTTAATGCTAGTAAACCAAAGGCACCTATTAAAGCACAAGGCAGAGATACCATTCTTATAGCTGGAGTTAAGAAGGATTCATAAAGTATTACTAGGATCATATAAACAAGACATAATGAAGCTCCTAAGGCTAATCCAAGAGAATTAAAGGATTCTGCCATATTCTTTTGAGTCCCACCATAGCTTATGCTATAGCCTGTAGGTAAAGATAGAGATTTTAATTTAGATTTTATATCATTAGTTACTTCTCCAAGAACTCTACCTTGTAGATTTGCTCCTATAGTGACAACATCCTGTTTATCTTCTCTAGATAGTGATGGTTGACTGTCTGCTTTTACAACTGTGGCAACTTGGCTTAACGGTATCTGTTGCCCGGATTGATTTGAAATTTTCATAGCTTTAATATCTTCAGCACTTCTTATCTGACCATCCATAAACTTAAGTGTTATATCATTTTCTTCATTATTTGCCCTATACACTCCCGTTTTAGTGCCTGCTAAAGCAGTTCTGACGGAGCTTCCTATATCAGATGTAGCAATACCATATTGCGCAGCTGCTAGACTATCTATGTTTACTCTTAGTTCACTGCTTTTTATATTAGAAGAGTTGCTTACATCAATGACCCCTGGAACTGTTCTTACTACCTTCTCAACTTCTTTTGATAAAGCTTCTAAGGTCTCATAGTTATCTCCTTTAATACTAATAGAAACAGGTTTACTGCTTCCACCGCCAGATTGAGATTCTGTTACAGTAAAATCCACTCCAGTCATCTTTTTACCAAAGTCACGAACTTGTGCTGCAAGCTGAGATTGACTTTTTTTACGTTCATTTTTAGGAACTAAATTAACCATAATTTCGCCTGTAGCCTTATCCGCACTTCCTTGACCGTTTGATCCAACCATTGAAAAGTAACTTTTTACTTCTTTCATATCCTTTAAATATTTTTCAACTTGAGTAATTTTTTCATCTGTTTGCTTTAGCGTCGAACCTGGAGTAAGTGAAAGGTCAATGGTAAAACTGTTCTGGTCAGCTGTAGGTATAAACTCAGATTTTAATATTCCCATTGGAATAAGAGCGACACTAAGTATAATACAGATAATAACAGCGGATAAAACTTTTTTTCTATGTTCTAAAGACCATAGGAGAACGCTTTTATATTTTTCTAGAACTTTGCTAAAAAAGCCATCTTTTTTAACTTCCTTTTCTTTATTTTCTCTCTTTAGTATACGTGATGAAAGCATTGGTGTAATTGTAAATGATACTAAAAGCGAAAATACTGTAGCTACAACTATTGTAAGTCCAAATTCTTTAAATAACTGTCCTATCATACCAGACATAAGAGAAATAGGAGCAAATACAACTATGTCACAAAGACTTATAGCTACAGCAGCCATTCCAACTTCATCACGGCCATCAATTGCTGCAGTTATAGGATTCTTACCCAAACCTAAGTGCCTTTGAATACTTTCTATTACAACGATAGAATCGTCTACCAGTGTACCTACAACTAAAGATAGTCCCATAAGAGACAACATATTAAGCGTAAAGTTAAGTTTATACATCATAAAGAAAGTAGCTATAAGGGATGTAGGTATAGCAACTAAAACAACTAAAGAAGAACGGAAACTACGGAAAAATAAGTAAAGCACAACTGCAGTAGTTATAATTCCTTCTATAAGATTATGTTGTACTTGTTTTAATGAAGAAGTAATAAAGGTAGTAGTATCAAAAGCGATATCAACTTTAATTTCACTTGGAATATTCTTTTTAATTGATTCTAATTCCTTTTTTACACTATTTGCTACTTCTACTACATTTGCATCACTTTGTTTTCCAACAATAACTGCCATAGTTTTATTACCATTAAATCTTATCTGTGTAGTTGCTGTAGGAGCCTCTAAACTTATTTTGGAGATTTCATCTAAACGTACGGCACCACCGTTTGATGTAGGTACTAACATATTTTTAGCATCATCTATGCTGTGAAATTGCCCAATAACCCTGACGGATTGATCTAGATTGTCCTGCTTAATTTCACCAGCAGGTACATTTAGGTTAACTGAGTTTAATTTGCCCATTACAGTATTAATACTTATGCCATAATACTCCATAGCAGTTTTATCAAGCTTTATTGTTAGTTCCTTTTTATCAGCACCCATTAAGTCTATTTTTCCAACGCCAGGTAGTTTCTCTAGTTTCTGTTTTAAAATGTCAGATTCATTATAGAGTTCATCATAGCTGACATTTCCATTTAGAGAAACTGCCAAAACTGGTATAGCATTGGTATCCATCTTAAATATAGTAGGCTTATTAGCATCTTTAGGAAGTTTTGCTGAAGCATTTTCAATTGCTTTTTGAACATCCAGATATGCAGTGTCCAAATTGGCTGTGGATTTAAAGGTTATTGTAACAGTACCATAACCTTCTTTTGCTGAAGAATTAATAGTGTCAAGACCACTTATTCCTGATACTGCATCTTCAATGGGTTTTACTATATCCTTTTTAATGTCTTCAGCACTAGCACCACTATATACTGTGCTTACTGTTATAATGGGATTATTCATAGAAGGTAGTAAGTTTGCACCCATTTTTGTATAACCAAAAACACCAAGTGCAATTAGTAAGATTACTACCATCCACATTGCTGCTGGCCTTCTTACTGATATTTCAGTTATTTTCATCTTTATCCTCCTCACAATAGTGTTTATTCATAATTAAATATTTCGTACAAATTTAATATTAATACATGTTAATATTTAATATATATTAAATATTAACATGTATTAAATTATAGTATCATCTTCTATAGAAATCAATAGCGTTTTTAGCAAATAATACAAAATATTTTTTATTAATTTCTAAAAAATTAAAGCTGAAAGAAAAAATTATTTGATGTATAATTAAGATTGAAAAATAAAAGATGATTACTAAAAATAATATGAATGGAGTGTCTTCTAGATTAGGAGATGAACAGAAGAAAAAATGATTAATTTAAAGAAAAAAATTACAATTATGATAGTTTTATTACTTAGTTTACCTATTATCCTAGGAACTTTTATACATCTCACATCAAAAAACAAGCATATTAATTTAAGCGGATTAAATACAAAATTTTATATACAAGTTGCTGATAGCACAAGCAAAGGGAAACTTCAAGTTAATTGGAAGTACCTAGCAGCTATTGATGGAATTAGATATAAGAATGATTTTTCCAAGATAACTAACAGCAATACAAATGAATTAGCTGCTATGTTTTTAGAAAAAAATAGTACAAGCAATAAGGTTAGAAATAGTAACTACAGATTAGTTGATCTAGATGTCGTACTGGAGAAATTATCTTTTGATAAAAAGCAAAAAGAAAGAGTATATACCTATATAGAAGATTTAAAATATACGGGAACTCTAAAGAACAATTTAAAGAATGCTTCCATGCAGCAATTTATCCAGGAGCTATATCCTGAGGCTGCTGAAATATACAATAAGTATGGGGTTCTTCCTTCTGTGACAATTGCCCAAGCTATTTTAGAAAGTGGATGGGGAAAGTCAGAATTAAGCACAAAAGCAAACAATTTGTTTGGAATAAAGGCAGATACTAGTTGGAAGGGAAAAAAAATCAAAATGAATACCTCAGAGTATTATAATCAAAAGATTGTAGATGAATTTCGCGTATATAATAGCAAACAGGATTCCATAAAGGATTACGGAGAGTTCCTAAAAAATAATAAAAGATATAAACAAAGTGGAGTTTTTCAAGCCACACATTATATAGATCAGGCAAATGCTATAGAAAAAGCCGGATACAGCACTGTAGAAAATAGCGATGGACAACAAATTTATTCAGAGCTAGTAATTGATATTATTCAGGAACAGAATCTTCAACTTTTAGATTTTCAGTGTGAAATGAATTACTTTAAGAATAGTAAGTAAACATAAATTTATAATAAAAAAGAAGCATGAGGCACATTTTTTAAGGTCCTCATGCTTTTTTCTCATGTACAGCACCACTTACAGGTACTATGATCGAAATAGAAAAAACTACAGAGAGCCTATCAGAAATGGCAAAAACATTAAGTAAAATAACTTCTGGGTTTAAGGTGTAATTTAAGCAATAAAATGAGAATCCCCACCATATCAGGATTCTCATTCTTTTGATTCTTACGTATTTTAATTTCTGGAACTTACATTTGTCGTTTTGAACTCCACTCTTATCTTATTGCCTATAAATATTATACCGTGTACCTTTAGTTAAATGAATCCGTTATCTTAAATCCTAAATCTGTGGATATATTATTAATTTTCTTTAATACTCTTTCTTTATCATCCCCACTTAGAGGCGTTGGGCAATAATCATTGGTATATTTTACTGAGGAAACACTAAATGGAATAGCTCTTACATCATATTTTATAAATTTATTATTATTAAAAGAAAATTTAGCTTGAAGCACAAAGGTATCTTTATCTGAAGGATTAGAATTTCCTCCAAAACAAAAATTACCTAGACTATAACATATAATTTTATCTTTATACTTCTCTAATCCCTGAACAACATGTGGGTGATGACCAATTATTAAATCTGCTCCTTGATCAACAGCGTAATAAGCAATACTTTTTTGAATAGAATTAGGATAGTATCTGCCTTCTTCCCCCCAATGGAAATTAATCACTACAATGCACCCCTGACTTTTCAGTTCTTCTATATCTTGTTTTAATTTATTCATAAA
This sequence comes from Clostridium sp. OS1-26, assembly GCF_030915445.1. Classification (GTDB taxonomy): domain Bacteria; phylum Bacillota; class Clostridia; order Clostridiales; family Clostridiaceae; genus Clostridium_AM. Next base: position 2,127,207 of record NZ_CP133264.1, on the reverse strand, counting down.
CTTATTACTATTATTCCAGCCTTGGTAGCCTAAAAATCCAAACTTAACTCCTTTTACTTCTTTTATCCACTTATTACCCTCACCAAAATAGTTAATATTGTATTGCTTAAGAGTTTCTATGGTATCGTCAAAACCTTTGTCTAAAAAATCATATATATGATTATTGGATATATTTACGCCTTCAATAGATCCCAAATTTAAAGCTTTTGCAAACTCTGGCTGAGCTTTAAAGGTAAATGTTTTGTCAGCTCTAGTTTTGGCATTAGTAAAAGTAGTTTCTAAATTTACTATAGTTATGTCATCTTTTTCGAAGATTGGAACAGCGTTTTTAAATAAATATGAGTAATCATTATTATGTCTTCTAACCATGGTTGGAAGAGATGTATCCTCATCAAATCTCGGATCAGTTCCAATGGTGCAATCTCCAGCACTACTTAATAAAATCTCTATACTAGAATTAGATTCTTTAAGATTCTTGCTTTCCTTATTACCCTCAGTACTTACGTTTTTAGCTTCTTGTGCTTTAGTATTAGAATACTCTGCTTTTTCTTTATCCTTCATAAAGTTCATGAACTTAACTGTACTAAAAGCTACTATGATGGTTGAAAATAAGCATACTATAGCTATAAAAGTTATGCCTTTTCTCTCTTTTAATCTAATCTTTTTCCTTTTATCCATACTTTCACCGCCTTTTACATGCTTTAAGTCATTTGAACTTAGTTATTAAACTTCTTGTTTACAAAATATAAATTTAAAGTTAATTATTTCTTGTATTCATTATATCAGATATGGCTTTACCAAACATCTACAATAACTCGTTAATAAACACTAAAAATATTTAACTTTACTAATATGTAAAAAACTAGGTCAGGTGAATATGTCGCATATATCTTAGATTAGCACTTTTTTCCCCTTTGCTCTAAAAGCCAGCTTAATACTATTTTCCCAAGACCTATTCTCTTATCTGAAAAAGAATGATCCGCGTTCAAAACTATGTTTTTTAAATCATTGATCTCATGTTTTTGAAGAGTATCTACTAATGATCCATGATGTTCATTTATAGTTGACACATCATCTCTGCTTCCAGCAACCATTAAAATTGAATGGGATTTTAATTTTTCTGCTATATTTCTTAGATTCCACCTTTTTCTATTCTCTACTACATCTACTAAAAATTCTTCTGCTGTGATCCCTTTAAGTGGTGGAATTGAATCCTCCCACTGCGCAGCAGCATCTTTTATTAACTTATTGCTTCCGAAAATCATATCGCCATAAACTCCAATATTAAAACCTGCAAGAGAAGCTACTACTCTTATTTCAGGATGATTTGCGGCGGTCATTAATGCTGTAAATCCACCAACACTGTGGCCGATCAAAATTATTTCTTCTGAATCAACCCTATATGATTTTTTACATTTTTCAGATCTCAAGAAATCAATAGCAGCTTCTGCATCCTCAAGAACATTGCTTATAGAATATGTACCTTCACTCCCCCAACTTCCTCTATAATGAAAAATCATTACATTATACCCAGCTCTTCTGAAAATTTGAGCAAGATCAATGTTTTTTTCATGTCCAGGAAATCCATGAAGCAGTATTATTGTCGCATGAGGCCCTTCACCTTGTGCAATATACAACATACTATTTACGTTATATTCGTTACTACTAAAAGTAAAACATTCTAATGTTGCAGGGTATTTTTCATCTACCTCTAAAGGATCACTACATAAAGCTTCTAAATTCATTTTAAATTCCTCAACTATATTGAAGAAAGCTTAAGAATAAGTGTGAGAACCACAGCTCTGGGCTTTATACAAAAATAAAAAAACACCAAGCATTTGCTTAGTGTCTTTCATATTACCTGGCGACGACCTACTCTTCCACAGGGTCTCCCCTGCAGTACCATTGGCACTATGAAGCTTAACCGTCGTGTTCGGAATGGGAACGGGTGTTACCTTCACGTCATTACCACCAGATCTTCAAAAATTGCTGTAAGCTTCGTATTACTGCGTCAGCTCCCTCCCTGCGGTACTCATTTACAGATCAGTAAACTCTGTTCCTCGTTCAGTCGCTTCCTTGTACTACTCGCTTCTATCAATTTTTAGTTATTACTTTTTGCTTTCAGAAATACTTGTTCTCTGAAAATTGCACAGTGAATTATATTTGGTCAAGCCCTCGACCTATTAGTATCAGTCAGCTGAACATGTTACCATGCTTACACCTCTGACCTATCAACCTTGTGTTCTTCAAGGGGTCTTACTAGCTTACGCTATGGGAAATCTAATCTTGAGGTGGGCTTCACGCTTAGATGCTTTCAGCGTTTATCCCGTCCCGACATAGCTACCCAGCTGTGCTCCTGGCGGAACAACTGGTGCACCAGAGGTCAGTCCATCCCGGTCCTCTCGTACTAAGGACAGCTCCTCTCAAATTTCCTACGCCCGCGACGGATAGGGACCGAACTGTCTCACGACGTTCTGAACCCAGCTCGCGTGCCGCTTTAATGGGCGAACAGCCCAACCCTTGGGACCTACTTCAGCCCCAGGATGCGACGAGCCGACATCGAGGTGCCAAACCTCCCCGTCGATGTGGACTCTTGGGGGAGATCAGCCTGTTATCCCCGAGGTAGCTTTTATCCGTTGAGCGATGGCCCTCCCACGAGGAACCACCGGATCACTAAGCCCGACTTTCGTCCCTGCTCCACTTGTATGTGTCGCAGTCAGGCTCCCTTCTGCCTTTGCACTCTACGAACGATTTCCAACCGTTCTGAGGGAACCTTTGGGCGCCTCCGTTACTTTTTAGGAGGCGACCGCCCCAGTCAAACTGCCCACCTAACAATGTCCCGTGACCAGATTCATGGCCGCCGGTTAGAATCCCAGTACTGTCAGGGTGGTATCCCAAGGATGACTCCATAAGAGCTGACGCCCTTACTTCTCAGTCTCCCACCTATCCTGTACAGACAATACCGAAACTCAATGCTAAGCTACAGTAAAGCTCTACGGGGTCTTTCCGTCCAATCGCGGGTAGCAAGCATCTTCACTTGCACTACAATTTCGCCGGATTTGTTGTCGAGACAGTGCCCAAGTCATTACGCCATTCGTGCGGGTCGGAACTTACCCGACAAGGAATTTCGCTACCTTAGGACCGTTATAGTTACGGCCGCCGTTTACTGGGGCTTAAGTTCACACCTTCGCTTGCGCTAAGTGTTCCCCTTAACCTTCCAGCACCGGGCAGGCGTCAGCCCCTATACATCAGCTTTCGCTTTAGCAGAGACCTGTGTTTTTGCTAAACAGTTGCTTGGGCCTATTCTCTGCGACCTACTTGCGTAGGCACCCCTTATCGCTAACTTACGGGGTCAATTTGCCGAGTTCCTTGACAACAATTCTTCCGCTGGTCTTAGGATTCTCTCCTCACCTACCTGTGTCGGTTTGCGGTACGGGCACCAACTTCCTCCATAGAGACTTTTCTTGGCAGCGTGGAATCAGATACTTCGCCCGAAAGGGCTCCCCATCACACCTCAACATTGACTAAACGGATTTGCCTGTCTAGTCTGTCTAAGTGCTTAGACGCACATCCAATAGTGCGCACATCTTATCCTCCTGCGTCATCCCATTTGTAATAACGTCAGTTGGCGGTATCGGAATATCAACCGATTGTCCATCACCTACGCCTTTCGGCCTCGGCTTAGGTCCCGACTAACCCTGAGCGGACGAGCCTTCCTCAGGAAACCTTAGGTTTTCGACCAATAAGATTCTCACTTATTTCTCGCTACTTATGCCAGCATACTCACTCCTGTACAGTCCACCGCTCCTTTCGGTACGACTTCAATCCATACAGGAAGCTCCTCTACCGCTCTTTCGAGCCCATAGCTTCGGTGGTAAGTTTTAGCCCCGGACATCTTCGGCGCAGGATCTCTCGACTAGTGAGCTATTACGCACTCTTTGAATGAGTGGCTGCTTCTAAGCCAACATCCTAGTTGTCTTAGAAATCCCACATCCTTTTCCACTTAACTTACACTTTGGGACCTTAGCTGATGATCTGGGCTGTTTCCCTTTTGACCACGGATCTTATCATTCGTAGTCTGACTGCTGAGATTCAAGTATATGGCATTCGGAGTTTGATAGGGTTCAGTAACTGTTGTCAGCCCCTAGCCCATTCAGTGCTCTACCTCCATTACTCATTCTCAACGCTAGCCCTAAAGCTATTTCGAGGAGAACCAGCTATCTCCGAGTTCGATTGGAATTTCTCCGCTATCCACAGCTCATCCCATGGTTTTTCAACACCAACGTGGTTCGGTCCTCCACGGAATTTTACTTCCGCTTCAACCTGTCCATGGATAGGTCACCCGGTTTCGGGTCTACGACATGCAACTTATTGCCCTATTCAGACTCGGTTTCCCTTCGGCTGCGCACCTTAAGTGCTTAACCTTGCTACATATCGTAACTCGCTGGCTCGTTCTACAAAAAGCACGTCATCGCACGTAAAAGTGCTTTGACCGGTTGTGGACACACGGTTTCAGGTTCTATTTCACTCCCCTCCCGGGGTTCTTTTCACCTTTCCCTCACGGTACTGCTTCACTATCGGTCACCAGTTAGTATTTAGCCTTGGGAGGTGGTCCTCCCTGCTTCCCACAAGGTTTCACGTGTCTCGTGGTACTCTGGAGCAGATCTAGAGTCTTCTCTTTTCACTTACAGGGCTGTTACCTTCTACGGCGGAGCCTTCCAGCTCTCTTCAATTAAGATACCTCTCCGTTTATGATCTGTCCGCAACCCCAGGAACAAGTTCCTGGTTTGGGCTCTTTCCCTTTCGCTCGCCGCTACTCAGGAAATCGATTTTTCTTTCTCTTCCTCCGGGTACTTAGATGTTTCAGTTCCCCGGGTATATCCCTATAAACCTATGAATTCAGTTTACAGTACACTACGTTAGTAGTGTGGGTTGCCCCATTCGGAAATCTTCGGATCACAGGCTATTTGCGCCTACCCGAAGCTTATCGCAGCTTATCACGTCCTTCTTCGACTACTGGTGCCAAGGCATTCACCATGCGCCCTTTGTAGCTTGACCATTTAATCGAAAATTGCTATAAGCTTCGCAGCCCTTCGTCAAGTCCCTCCCTGTGGTGCTCATTTACCAGTCAGTAAACTCCGCTCCTCGCTCGGGTCTTTCCTCGATTTGCTCGCTTCTATCAATTTTCTTGGTTTCATTCATAAAATCTAGTTCTACTCATGAAACTTAAAAATCTACAAAAGTTCATTACTTATATAATAAGTAGTTTTACCTTTAGCTTTACTTTTATTTATATATCACTGTGCAATTTTCAAAGAACAATTGAAGAATACTATGATCCTTCAAAATTAAACAGAGTGTAAACAAACCTTCAAGATAGAATTACCTATCTTGTCGACTCCTTAGAAAGGAGGTGATCCAGCCGCAGGTTCTCCTACGGCTACCTTGTTACGACTTCACCCCAATCACTAACCCCACCTTCGGCCGCGTCTTCCTTACGGTTAGACTACGGACTTCGGGTGTTGCCAGCTCTCATGGTGTGACGGGCGGTGTGTACAAGGCCCGGGAACGTATTCACCGCGACATGCTGATTCGCGATTACTAGCAACTCCAGCTTCATGTAGGCGAGTTTCAGCCTACAATCCGAACTGAGGGTAATTTTATAGTTTTGCTCCACATCACTGTATTGCTTCTCTTTGTATTACCCATTGTAGCACGTGTGTAGCCCTAGACATAAGGGGCATGATGATTTGACGTCATCCCCACCTTCCTCCCGGTTAACCCGGGCAGTCTCACTAGAGTGCTCAACTTAATGGTAGCAACTAATGATAAGGGTTGCGCTCGTTGCAGGACTTAACCTAACATCTCACGACACGAGCTGACGACAACCATGCACCACCTGTCTTCCTGCCCCGAAGGGCTTCCTCCATTACGAGTAATTCAGGAGATGTCAAGTCTAGGTAAGGTTCTTCGCGTTGCTTCGAATTAAACCACATGCTCCGCTGCTTGTGCGGGCCCCCGTCAATTCCTTTGAGTTTTAATCTTGCGATCGTACTTCCCAGGCGGAGTACTTATTGTGTTAACTGCGGCACAGAAGGGGTCGATACCTCCTACACCTAGTACTCATCGTTTACGGCGTGGACTACCAGGGTATCTAATCCTGTTTGCTACCCACGCTTTCATGCCTCAGCGTCAGTTACGGTCCAGAGAGTCGCCTTCGCCACTGGTGTTCTTCCTAATCTCTACGCATTTCACCGCTACACTAGGAATTCCACTCTCCTCTCCCGCACTCTAGACTTCCAGTTTGAAATGCAGCACCCAAGTTAAGCCCGGGTATTTCACATCTCACTTAAAAATCCGCCTACGCATCCTTTACGCCCAGTAAATCCGGACAACGCTCGCCACCTACGTATTACCGCGGCTGCTGGCACGTAGTTAGCCGTGGCTTCCTCCTTTGGTACCGTCATTATCGTCCCAAAAGACAGAGCTTTACAACCCGAAGGCCTTCATCACTCACGCGGCGTTGCTGCATCAGGCTTTCGCCCATTGTGCAATATTCCCCACTGCTGCCTCCCGTAGGAGTCTGGACCGTGTCTCAGTTCCAATGTGGCCGATCACCCTCTCAGGTCGGCTACGCATCGTCGCCTTGGTGAGCCTTTACCTCACCAACTAGCTAATGCGCCGCGGGTCCATCTCAAAGCGGATTACTCCTTTAATTAGTTCTCCATGCGAAAAACTAATGTTATGCGGTATTAATCTCCCTTTCGGGAGGCTATCCCCCTCTTTGAGGCAGGTTACCCACGTGTTACTCACCCGTCCGCCGCTAATCCACCCCGAAGGGCTTCATCGCTCGACTTGCATGTGTTAGGCACGCCGCCAGCGTTCGTCCTGAGCCAGGATCAAACTCTCAATTTAAAAGTTTGAATGCTCATTACTGTTGTTTTTGACTACTAACAAGTAGTTCAAAAGAATTGCTGGTTTAGTTTACTTAATAAAAGTCATTTTGACTTCTAAACTCTGTTTAATTTTCAAGGATCATGTCGCTCATTTGCGACTGGATTTATATCTTATCATGTTTACCTCAGTTCGTCAACTAGTAATTTATTACCAATTCAACTTCACCAAGTTATCGCTGATTTGCGATTGGATTTACATCTTATCATGCTTGTCTCTATCTGTCAATTAGCAATTTATTCCCAAATTAACAATTACTGAGCTTAATTTTAAGCTATGCATTAGACAGCTTTTAGATAGTATCATACAACCTAATTTGTTGTCAATACTTTTTGGTTGCGGGGGCAGGACTTGAACCTACGACCTTTGGGTTATGAGCCCAACGAGCTACCAGCTGCTCCACCCCGCGATATTGTATTGTGACTATTTCTTGTTTGTGTTGCCGCTCCTTCAAGCGACAAGTGATATTTTATCATGTATGTAGATATAAAAAACCAGTGATACATATCTTCATTTCAAATGATCATCACAATTCTCATTCATTCTTTAGTATGCTCATTATTTAATATAGTGATACGCCTGACTCAGTTTATATGAAAATATTTGATTATAGACAATAATATCCAAGCTAAGATCAGTAGATCTCCCCCTCTATGCCTCTCTCTTTATAACTAAAATTAAGATGTAGAATAACAAAATTATCAGTTTAGAGCGCATTGAAGACGAGTGCGGTCCTGGAAGAAGAACTCTTGTATACGTTGATAACGTAGAATCACCTTTGGTCGCATCCAGAACTGAAACCTCTATTTTTGCAAATATGGTAGAAATACCAAGCGAAAAATTAGAGGCAACTGCAGCTTTAGAACTTTTATATGATATTCGAGATGATATACAACAAATTGGTCCCATGCTCCGAAAGAGTATTAAAAAAGAGGCTGAGTTTGCTTTATCACTTATGAAGTTCATAAACTTAACTGTACTAAAAGCTAGTATGATAGCTGAGAATAAGCCCACTGTAGCTACAAAGATTATGTTTTTTTCTTTTTTAATTTAATCTTTTTTCTTTTATCCACATTTTCACCTACCTTTACATGTTTTAAGTTATCTGAACTTAGTTATTAAATTCCTTGCTTATAATATATGAACTTAAAGTTAATTATTTTTTATATTCATTATATCGGATATAATTTTAACCAACATATACCAATTCTAATTTATGCATTAATCTTTTAATAAGGCTAAATCTATAAAATTTCATAAATTCAATTTAAAACTAAGTTAGAATTGGTTTGATACAATTAATTCTTACTGATATATTAAATTGTGCTCCTAAGTATATAGTGATATATGTAAATATAATTTGTTAGATATACTTCTATATTAATTTTGCAAATTATAAAGTTCTATTATAGATTATGCCTATATTTATTTCCATGCAAATAAAAAAACACCAAGCATTTGCTTAGTGTCTTTCATATTACCTGGCGACGACCTACTCTTCCACAGGGTCTCCCCTGCAGTACCATCGGCACTATGAAGCTTAACCTTCGTGTTCGGAATGGGAACGGGTGTATCCTTCACGTCATTACCACCAGATTTAGGAAAATTGCTATAAGCTTCGCATCTCTTCGTCAAAGCATTCACTGCGGTGCTCATTTACTTACCAGTAAACTCCGCTCCTCACTCATACTTTTCCTCGATCTACTCGCTTCTATCAATTTTGTTGCTACTTTTTGCAACAACAAATTTTCAAATATTTGTTCTCTGAAAATTGCACAGTGAATTATATTTGGTCAAGCCCTCGACCTATTAGTATCAGTCAGCTGAACATGTTACCATGCTTACACCTCTGACCTATCAACCTTGTGTTCTTCAAGGGGTCTTACTAGCTTACGCTATGGGAAATCTAATCTTGAGGTGGGCTTCACGCTTAGATGCTTTCAGCGTTTATCCCGTCCCGACATAGCTACCCAGCTGTGCTCCTGGCGGAACAACTGGTGCACCAGAGGTCAGTCCATCCCGGTCCTCTCGTACTAAGGACAGCTCCTCTCAAATTTCCTACGCCCGCGACGGATAGGGACCGAACTGTCTCACGACGTTCTGAACCCAGCTCGCGTGCCGCTTTAATGGGCGAACAGCCCAACCCTTGGGACCTACTTCAGCCCCAGGATGCGACGAGCCGACATCGAGGTGCCAAACCTCCCCGTCGATGTGGACTCTTGGGGGAGATCAGCCTGTTATCCCCGAGGTAGCTTTTATCCGTTGAGCGATGGCCCTCCCACGAGGAACCACCGGATCACTAAGCCCGACTTTCGTCCCTGCTCCACTTGTATGTGTCGCAGTCAGGCTCCCTTCTGCCTTTGCACTCTACGAACGATTTCCAACCGTTCTGAGGGAACCTTTGGGCGCCTCCGTTACTTTTTAGGAGGCGACCGCCCCAGTCAAACTGCCCACCTAACAATGTCCCGTGACCAGATTCATGGCCGCCGGTTAGAATCCCAGTACTGTCAGGGTGGTATCCCAAGGATGACTCCATAAGAGCTGACGCCCTTACTTCTCAGTCTCCCACCTATCCTGTACAGACAATACCGAAACTCAATGCTAAGCTACAGTAAAGCTCTACGGGGTCTTTCCGTCCAATCGCGGGTAGCAAGCATCTTCACTTGCACTACAATTTCGCCGGATTTGTTGTCGAGACAGTGCCCAAGTCATTACGCCATTCGTGCGGGTCGGAACTTACCCGACAAGGAATTTCGCTACCTTAGGACCGTTATAGTTACGGCCGCCGTTTACTGGGGCTTAAGTTCACACCTTCGCTTGCGCTAAGTGTTCCCCTTAACCTTCCAGCACCGGGCAGGCGTCAGCCCCTATACATCAGCTTTCGCTTTAGCAGAGACCTGTGTTTTTGCTAAACAGTTGCTTGGGCCTATTCTCTGCGACCTACTTGCGTAGGCACCCCTTATCGCTAACTTACGGGGTCAATTTGCCGAGTTCCTTGACAACAATTCTTCCGCTGGTCTTAGGATTCTCTCCTCACCTACCTGTGTCGGTTTGCGGTACGGGCACCAACTTCCTCCATAGAGACTTTTCTTGACAGCGTGGAATCAGATACTTCGCCCGAAAGGGCTCCCCATCACGCCTCAGCTAATACAGGCGGATTTGCCTATCCTGTATACCTAAACGCTTAGACGCACATCCAATAGTGCGCACATCTTATCCTCCTGCGTCATCCCATTTGTAATAACGTCAGTTGGCGGTATCGGAATATCAACCGATTGTCCATCACCTACGCCTTTCGGCCTCGGCTTAGGTCCCGACTAACCCTGAGCGGACGAGCCTTCCTCAGGAAACCTTAGGTTTTCGACCAATAAGATTCTCACTTATTTCTCGCTACTTATGCCAGCATACTCACTCCTGTACAGTCCACCGCTCCTTTCGGTACGACTTCAATCCATACAGGAAGCTCCTCTACCGCTCTTTCGAGCCCATAGCTTCGGTGGTAAGTTTTAGCCCCGGACATCTTCGGCGCAGGATCTCTCGACTAGTGAGCTATTACGCACTCTTTGAATGAGTGGCTGCTTCTAAGCCAACATCCTAGTTGTCTTAGAAATCCCACATCCTTTTCCACTTAACTTACACTTTGGGACCTTAGCTGATGATCTGGGCTGTTTCCCTTTTGACCACGGATCTTATCATTCGTAGTCTGACTGCTGAGATTCAAGTATATGGCATTCGGAGTTTGATAGGGTTCAGTAACTGTTGTCAGCCCCTAGCCCATTCAGTGCTCTACCTCCATTACTCATTCTCAACGCTAGCCCTAAAGCTATTTCGAGGAGAACCAGCTATCTCCGAGTTCGATTGGAATTTCTCCGCTATCCACAGCTCATCCCATGGTTTTTCAACACCAACGTGGTTCGGTCCTCCACGGAATTTTACTTCCGCTTCAACCTGTCCATGGATAGGTCACCCGGTTTCGGGTCTACGACATGCAACTTATTGCCCTATTCAGACTCGGTTTCCCTTCGGCTGCGCACCTTAAGTGCTTAACCTTGCTACATATCGTAACTCGCTGGCTCGTTCTACAAAAAGCACGTCATCGCACGTAAAAGTGCTTTGACCGGTTGTGGACACACGGTTTCAGGTTCTATTTCACTCCCCTCCCGGGGTTCTTTTCACCTTTCCCTCACGGTACTGCTTCACTATCGGTCACCAGTTAGTATTTAGCCTTGGGAGGTGGTCCTCCCTGCTTCCCACAAGGTTTCACGTGTCTCGTGGTACTCTGGAGCAGATCTAGAGTCTTCTCTTTTCACTTACAGGGCTGTTACCTTCTACGGCGGAGCCTTCCAGCTCTCTTCAATTAAGATACCTCTCCGTTTATGATCTGTCCGCAACCCCAGGAACAAGTTCCTGGTTTGGGCTCTTTCCCTTTCGCTCGCCGCTACTCAGGAAATCGATTTTTCTTTCTCTTCCTCCGGGTACTTAGATGTTTCAGTTCCCCGGGTATATCCCTATAAACCTATGAATTCAGTTTACAGTACACTACGTTAGTAGTGTGGGTTGCCCCATTCGGAAATCTTCGGATCACAGGCTATTTGCGCCTACCCGAAGCTTATCGCAGCTTATCACGTCCTTCTTCGACTACTGGTGCCAAGGCATTCACCATGCGCCCTTTGTAGCTTGACCATCTAAATTAATATTACCTTCGCATTACTGCGTCAGCTTCCCTCACTGCGGTGCTCATTTACCTTAAAGTAAACTCCGCTCCTCATTCGGTTGCTTCCTTGTTCTGCTCGCTACTATTAATTTATATTAATTCTTAAATCTACAAAGGTTACTTACTTATATAATAAGTAGTTTTACCTTCAGCTTTACTTTTATTTATATATCACTGTGCAATTTTCAAAGAACAATTGAAGAATACTATGATCCTTCAAAATTAAACAGAGTGTAAACAAACCTTCAAGATAGAATTACCTATCTTGTCGACTCCTTAGAAAGGAGGTGATCCAGCCGCAGGTTCTCCTACGGCTACCTTGTTACGACTTCACCCCAATCACTAACCCCACCTTCGGCCGCGTCTTCCTTACGGTTAGACTACGGACTTCGGGTGTTGCCAGCTCTCATGGTGTGACGGGCGGTGTGTACAAGGCCCGGGAACGTATTCACCGCGACATGCTGATTCGCGATTACTAGCAACTCCAGCTTCATGTAGGCGAGTTTCAGCCTACAATCCGAACTGAGGGTAATTTTATAGTTTTGCTCCACATCACTGTATTGCTTCTCTTTGTATTACCCATTGTAGCACGTGTGTAGCCCTAGACATAAGGGGCATGATGATTTGACGTCATCCCCACCTTCCTCCCGGTTAACCCGGGCAGTCTCACTAGAGTGCTCAACTTAATGGTAGCAACTAATGATAAGGGTTGCGCTCGTTGCAGGACTTAACCTAACATCTCACGACACGAGCTGACGACAACCATGCACCACCTGTCTTCCTGCCCCGAAGGGCTTCCTCCATTACGAGTAATTCAGGAGATGTCAAGTCTAGGTAAGGTTCTTCGCGTTGCTTCGAATTAAACCACATGCTCCGCTGCTTGTGCGGGCCCCCGTCAATTCCTTTGAGTTTTAATCTTGCGATCGTACTTCCCAGGCGGAGTACTTATTGTGTTAACTGCGGCACAGAAGGAGTCGATACCTCCTACACCTAGTACTCATCGTTTACGGCGTGGACTACCAGGGTATCTAATCCTGTTTGCTACCCACGCTTTCATGCCTCAGCGTCAGTTACGGTCCAGAGAGTCGCCTTCGCCACTGGTGTTCTTCCTAATCTCTACGCATTTCACCGCTACACTAGGAATTCCACTCTCCTCTCCCGCACTCTAGACTTCCAGTTTGAAATGCAGCACCCAAGTTAAGCCCGGGTATTTCACATCTCACTTAAAAATCCGCCTACGCATCCTTTACGCCCAGTAAATCCGGACAACGCTCGCCACCTACGTATTACCGCGGCTGCTGGCACGTAGTTAGCCGTGGCTTCCTCCTTTGGTACCGTCATTATCGTCCCAAAAGACAGAGCTTTACAACCCGAAGGCCTTCATCACTCACGCGGCGTTGCTGCATCAGGCTTTCGCCCATTGTGCAATATTCCCCACTGCTGCCTCCCGTAGGAGTCTGGACCGTGTCTCAGTTCCAATGTGGCCGATCACCCTCTCAGGTCGGCTACGCATCGTCGCCTTGGTGAGCCTTTACCTCACCAACTAGCTAATGCGCCGCGGGTCCATCTCAAAGCGGATTACTCCTTTAATTAGTTCTCCATGCGAAAAACTAATGTTATGCGGTATTAATCTCCCTTTCGGGAGGCTATCCCCCTCTTTGAGGCAGGTTACCCACGTGTTACTCACCCGTCCGCCGCTAATCCACCCCGAAGGGTTTCATCGCTCGACTTGCATGTGTTAGGCACGCCGCCAGCGTTCGTCCTGAGCCAGGATCAAACTCTCAATTTAAAAGTTTGAATGCTCATTACTGTTGTTTTTGACTACTAACAAGTAGTTCAAAAGAATTGCTGGTTTAGTTTACTTAATAAAAATCATCTTGATTTTTAACCTCTGTTTAATTTTCAAGGATCATCTGTCGTTCAAGACAGCTTATACATTTTCTCATACTTACTTAACTTTGTCAAGAACTTTTTTTGAATTCTTTTTGTTAAGCTTAGCTACTCTTGACAGCTTCATTATAGTATCACACAAGCTAACTTGTTGTCAACATATTTTTGACTAACTTTTTTAACTTGTTTGCCGCTCACTCAAGCGACGAATGTTATCTTATCATGATTTACTATATAGAACATTTATTATAGCTATCATTTTGTAAGATTAATATAGTAATTCTTTATTATACTCACATATACTCAATATTTAAGTTGTTGATACACCTGATTCAGTTTACTGCTCAGAATCGATTGTATTTTAAAAACTCCAGCTGGCACGCCGGAGTTTTCATATTATAATTCTTAATCTCGATTATTATTTTGCTGTAATATGAGATAATTCTAATGCGCTCTTTTTTCTCTTATCCTTAACTGATTGAGTAAGCTTATCAGATTTAATTATATTAAATGCATTAGTAGGACAAACTTCTACACAAGCTGGCCCTTTTTCTCTTCCTATACATAAATCACATTTATTAGCTACTATTTTTTCTTTAAAGCATAGCTTTCCAGAATCAATAACCTTTAGTCCTTGCTGCAATACTTTTTCTCCCTTATTATACTCTGAGACCAACTCAATAGCTCCTAGAGGGCATGCTACAAGACAGGTCTTGCAACCTACGCAAGTTGTTCTATTAATATAAACAACTCCATTCTTATTTGTAATAGAGCCATTTGGGCATGCATTGGCACAAGGTGCATCCTCACATTGTCTACACTGAATTGGCGCACTTACCTGGGCGGTTTTTACAACACTTAAACGTGGATAAAATTCAATCTCAGAGCTTTGTGATGTAAATATATTTGTATCGGAGTGAGCTACAACACAAGCAATTTCACAGGTTCTGCACCCTATACATTTATTAGGATCTGCAACTACAAAAGTATTCATTACCCTTACTCCTTTCTTGACGTATACTTAGTGTGTAAAAGATGGTGAGATTGGTGACCTAATGGCTCACCTAAGAACTCATCATATAATTTTATAATATCAGGATTTTCATGAGATTTTCTTATTTCTAATTTAGAGTCATGGTTATAAGTAGCAGCTTTTCTTTGCTCATATGCAACTTCTCTATATTCTTCTAAAAGAAGCTTTGGTTGTCCTCCACCACTGATACAGCCTTCTGGACAAGTCATTACTTCTATGAAATGGAAGTCACATTTTCCTTTTTTCACATCTTCCAATAATGGCACTACATTTTTTAATCCTGAAACTACGGCAACCTTTAACTCCAAACTTCCTACTTCGACAGTAGCCTTTCTTACTCCATTACCTCCCCTGACAAACTCTAAGTCTATGTTAGGAATGGTTTCTTTAGTAATTAGCTCGTACCCCGTTCTTAATGCAGCTTCCATAACGCCGCCTGTAACACCAAAAATAGTGCCAGCACCAGAATAGTTTCCTAATGCTGAATCAAATTCTTCATTCGGTAAATTATTAAAATCAATTTCCATATCTTTAATTAACTGAGCTAACTCTCTTGTAGTTAAAACTACATCCACATCTTTATATCCACTATCATTCATTTCTGGTCTATCGCATTCAAATTGCTTGCATGTGCACGGCATAATAGCTACACTAAAAATTTTAGCTGGATCTATATCATCTATTTTAGCTCCATAAGTTTTAAAAAGTACTCCACCCATCTGCTGTGGCGATTTGCAGCTTGAAAGATGATTTAAGAGCTCTGGATACTCTTGCTCAGCAAATTTTACCCAAGCAGGACAGCAGGAAGTAAACATCGGTAAATTTTTACCATTAGTTACTCTTTGTATTAATTCACTGCCTTCTTCCATTATAGTCAGATCTGCCGCAAAGTTAGTATCATATACTTTATCAAAATTCAAACGACGAAGTGCTGCTGCCATCTTTCCAGGAGTTAAAGTTCCAAGTGGCATTCCAAATTCTTCTGCTAAAGCAACTCTTACAGCAGGAGCACATTGTACAAGTTTATACAATCTAGGATTAGATAGTGCTTCCTTAACTAACTTAGCATGTCCTACATTGTATGCAGCAAAAAGTGGCTCTCTAACGCTTTCTAGTGCTCCTCTTTGTTCAAGTTTTTTATTTCTAGACTCTATATCCTCTTCAAAACTTGAAGCATATACATTGCAGATTTGCACACATTGTCCACAAACAACACAACGATCTGAATTTATAATTTGAGGTTTTCCATCTTCACCTTCTATAGCATTAACAGGGCAAACTTCCGCACAACGTCTGCATCCTGTACATAGCCCCTTATCAATATTAATTATATTTATTGACATATTTAACTTTCCTCTCCTTACAATTGAAGTAATATTCTATTTGTAGTTTTTTACTGTTTCCAATAAACTCAATGCAGCCGCTTTATTACGAGCTTTTTTCTCTTTTTCAGGTGTTACTAGAGTTAGAACTTTCTGAGGACAAGCATTTACACAAGCTGGCTTTCCGTTTTCCCTACACAAATCGCATTTATAAGCAACGCTTTTTACTTTCTCCTTTAGACCATCTTCTCCATCTTCCATTAAGTTGATCTGAATTACTTCTTCTCCTTTATTGTATTGAGGCAGTAAATCTATCGCTCCAACAGGACAAGCCATTAGGCATGTCTTGCAACCTATGCAAGCTTTTTCATCAACTACAATTATGTTGTTTTCTTGCTTAATTGCTCCTACAGGACATACATTAGCACAAGGTGCATCCTCGCACTGTCTGCATTGAACTGGCATAGCATATCCTTCGCCTCTAATAACATTTAATCTTGGAATAATAGGAGTTGTAACAGTTCCAACGGTAGCAACAACATTGTTATTTCCATTATGAACCGTAAAGCATGCTACTTCACAAGCTTTACACCCTATACATTTGTTTGAATTAGCTACAACAAATGAATTAGAAGTTGTTTTCATCTTCACTCCACCTTTCTTAATTTTATATGTAAGTTTTAATATTGTGCTTTATTATTACTCTTCTATTTTTAGTCTACATATCTAAAATATTTAATTTTTACAATTATTATCCACTTATATTAGTATAACATTTCAATATGATATATTACATAAATTTATTTATCTTTTTACATGCATTTGTTTTCTAAGCTTATCATATTCATCTCTTACATATTGTTCAGCCCATGCTTGATCTTGGATTTTTTCCACTTTTATCGCACAATACTTATACTCAGGGGTTTTGGAAATAGGGTCCATATGATCACTTGTTAACTCATTACAAGCTCCAATCCACCATTGATATGTCATGTAGGTAGCACCTTTTTTTACTCTGTCAGTAATTAGCGCCCTTGCTATTATGCTTCCTCTACGTGAGCTTATTCTTACCAGCTCTTGATCTCCGATTCCGAGTTCTTTTCCATCTTCTAGGCTCACTTGAATATATCCAGGTTCATCTGCTAGCTGTTGCAGTGCACGGCAGTTTCCGGTCATAGTCCTTACAGAGTAGTGTCCTACTTCTCTTACAGTTGATAAACTTAATGGATACTCCTCATCAGGTAATTCCATAGGCGGTCTCCACTCAGAGGCAAATAATTGTCCTTTACCACTAGGCGTAGTAAAGTCGTTACCTTCATATAAGTATGGAGTACCTTTATGTTCTTCAGTAGGACAAGGCCATTGAATACTTCCTAATTCATCGATTTTCTTATAACTTGCCCCAGCAAAACTTGGACACAGGCTTCTCATTTCGTCCCAAATTTCCTCTGTATTTTTATAACTCATCGGATAACCCATGGCAGTAGCCACTTCACATATAATCTGCCAGTCAGGTTTTACATCTCCTTTTGCCTCTATTGCTTTTCTAAATCTTTGGAATCCACGGTCAGCAGATGAATATACTCCCTCATGTTCTCCCCATGCAGTAGCAGGTAATATTACATCAGCATGAAGTGCTGTCTTGTTCATGAAGATATCCTGAACTATTACTAATTCTAAATGATCTAGAACTTCTCTTACTTCACCAGCATTAGGATCACTCTGAACAGGATCTTCTCCAAAAATGTAGTAAGCCTTAATTTTATCTTCATGTAACGCTAAATGAGGTACCTCCGTTAGCTTATATCCTAGTTTACTTGGAAGCTTAACTCCCCATGCTTTCTCAAATTTTTCTCTTGCTTTATCATCTGTAACATCTTGATATCCTGGGAATACATTAGGAAGTGTCCCCATATCACAAGTACCTTGTACATTATTTTGGCCACGCACTGGTCCAATACCTACGTTAGGTCTTCCAAAATTACCTGTTAACAATGCTAAGGAAGCCAATCCTTTTACTACATCAACTGCTTGAGAAAATTGACAAACACCCATTCCATATAAAATCATAGCATTCTCAGCACTTGCATATTCTCTCATAGCCTTTTTAATATCGTCTGCACTAACTCCAGTTATTTTTTCAGCATATTCAGGTGTATATTTTTCCACAGAAGCCTTATAATTTTCAAAGCCTTCAACATACTTTTCAACATATTCTTTATCATAAAGGCCTTCATTTATTAAGACGTTACCAAAAGCATTTACTAATGCCATATTTGTACCACCTTTTAAAGGCAACCATAAATCAGCAATTCTCACTGATTCAGTTATTCTAGGGTCAGTTACAATAATTTTAGCACCTTTTTCTTTAGCCTTAATTATTCTTCTTGCAACAATTGGGTGAGAATCGGCACCATTATATCCAAATATAAATAATAAATCTGTATTTTCTATTTCAGGGATAGAATTAGACATTGCACCATTTCCTAATGAGTAAGCCAGACCGGCTACTGAAGGAGCATGTCAAACTCTAGCACAGTGGTCTATATTATTAGTTCCGATTACTGCTCTCATAAATTTTTGCATCACATAATTTGCTTCATTTCCTGGTCCTCTTGCAGAACCAGTTCCCATAATAGCATCTGGACCATATTTTTCTTTTATAGCAATTAATCTATCTGCGACAAATCTAATAGCTTCATCCCATGAAACCTCTTCTAATTCTCCATTCTTTCTTATCATAGGTTTTTTTAGTCTAGCAGTTAAAATCTGAGGGTCATTTAAGAAATCCCAGCCATAATATCCCTTTAAGCATAAGTTTCCTTCATTAGTTCTTCCATCTGCTGCTTCAGCTCTTATTATCTGTCCATCTTCAACAACTAGATACATTTTGCATCCAGTACCGCAATAAGGACAAACCGTTAACACTTTTTCTTCCATTTCTATTGCACTCCTTAACAATTAAATTTACAGAATTTATACAAAATAAAAAAGCCGGTACAAAGTGCGTCGTCACACATGTACTGGCTTATTAAAAGCTAAAATATTTAAAACTAAACATTCTTCTTTTCAATCGAACCATCATTTATTAACTTTAAAAATATAATTATTGTTCTATTGTTATTTTCTAAATCACGTATTTGCCAACTATACTCAAATCTTTTTCCAACTACTTCATAAGCTTCCTCTAGAAACTGCTTCTCAAGATGAGGCTTCATTATCTTCCAATAATCTTTTACTATATCAACAGCACCTTCCTTAACTAGGATTTCTGATAAATTTGAAAGAATACCATTTATATGTATAGTTATCGTATTATTCTCTATTTTAACTTTAACACATTCTGGCCCTTTTCCTCTATAATGCTTTATGATTTTAGTTGCTAATTTTCGTATATTTTCTTGCAATTGGAACTTTTCATCGGACATAATAAAACCTCAATTTAATTAGTTATCCTATTTCAAAATGTATTATATAGTAATTCATCTGTAATCATAAAACCAATATATATCTTAACTACAGTTTGTTCATAACATTTCCTTGCATCTTAAATATTATTATGCCATGAAACTTGTTAATATCATACCCTATATTTTAACTCGGTCTTTATTCTTGGTCAAATATATATATTATTGAATATTTATATTTTCTAATTATATTTCTGCAAATTTCCGTATAATGCTATGAATTTCTCTCTATTTATTGGTACTTAACAATATTTTCTTGATTAATTTTTAAAATATGTTATCTCTTCTTAGAAACCTCAATTTTAACTCTTCTCCCAGATAGATTTTTGCCAGTACAGTATTTAATTATAGAATCTACTGCTCCTTCATTTACATTAACAAATGAAAACTTTTCAAGAATGTCTATATCGCCAATGTCTTCTTTATTTACTTTAGCAGTCTCGCTAAGAAATTGGACTAATTGTTTAGGATTAAGCCTATCCATACGTCCTACTGTTAGAAACAATCTAGTGTAGTTAGAGGCTGAACCTATATCATTTTTTGTATAATCGTAACTTACTTCTCTATCATAAATAATATTCAGCAAGGCTGCTGCTACATCAACAAGATTAAAGTCATCATCGAGTTCAGTAGCTAACGGAACAAACCTTTTATACTCTTCTTCTTCTAGTGTTTCTTTCACCTTTACCAACATGCTTTTATACTTTGATTCAAATATTTCATCAACTGTTGGAATATCCTTTCTTTTTATCTTGCCTTTTGTAGCTTTTTCAATTTGCTTAAGAGCCATATATTCTCTAGCGGTAACAAGAGTATATGCTACTCCCTCCCTTTTAGCTCTTCCAGTTCTGCCGATTCTATGAACATAGGACTCTGTATCCTGTGGAAGGTCATAGTTAATGACATGTGTTACATTTTCAACGTCTATTCCCCTAGCAGCAACATCTGTAGCTACCAAGAAATCAAGATTACCTTCCTTAAACTTCTTTAAAGTATTCAATCTTTGATTTTGATTCATATCTCCATGCATACCTTCTACGTTATAACCTCTTGCCTGCATAGATTCTACCAATTCATCTACACCTCTTTTAGTTTTACAAAAAATTATTGCAGTAGAAGGTTCTTCAACATCTAGTATTCTACAAAGAGACTCAAATCTATCCTTTTGTTTAATTTCATAATAATACTGATGAACAGTAGACACAGTCATTTCATTCTTTACAATGGATATATGCTTAGTATCCTTTTTCATATACCTTTGAGCCAGCTTTTTAATTTCACTCGGCATTGTAGCAGAAAATAACATCGTCTGCCTCTCTTTACTGCAATTCTTGATTACTTCTTCTATATCATCAATAAAACCCATGTTGAGCATTTCGTCAGCCTCATCAAGTACAAAAAATTCAATATTGCTAAGGTCTATGACTCTCCTTCTCATTAGGTCTAATACCCTTCCAGGAGTACCAACTACTATATCTATTCCTCTTCTCAAAGCCTTAATTTGTCTTTCAATCGGCTGACCACCGTAAACCGGCAATAATTTTACTTTTACATATTTAGCTATACGATTCAATTCATCATTTACCTGAATCGCCAATTCTCTCGTAGGTGTTAATATAATTGTATTTATCTTACCTTCTGATTTAACTATATTGCTTAGTATTGGAGCTCCAAAGGCAAGTGTTTTGCCAGTTCCAGTCTGCGCCTGGCCAATAACATCAAATCCTTCTAAGAGAACAGGTATTACTTCTGCTTGAATCTTAGATGGTTCCTCAAAGCCCATATCGTCTATTGATTTAAGTACATCTTCTCTAAGTCCTAAATCAGAAAACTTTTTATCTCCCATTAATTTCACTCCTTCAATCTACCATTACTGTACTAATAGTATTTGCATATTAGTAAAAATTCATTATGTATTGTTCATTAATTTTATCTAAAGTCTTTAGTTTTATATTTTTTATATAATAATTTTTTACAATACCTTGCAATTCTATTTATATTATTAATGAACTATATATTTACAGGACAAAAACCCTATAAGAGATATCTCTTATAGGGTTTACCAACAAATTCAATTATCTTCTAAATCCTCTGTTGTTGTTTTGTTGTTTTCTAGCTCTTCTACAATCTGGACATCTTTGTGGTTCATTTTCGAAACCTTTTTCTTTGTAGAAAGCTTGCTCGCCTTCAGTGAAAACAAACTCTTTTTCGCAATCTTTACAAACTAAAGTCTTATCTGCCATTTCAACATTCCTCCTTATAATTTAAGATTAAGATTTAAAGCTGATTCACATAACTTCCTAAAAAAGAGGAGATGTTGTCAACAATATTAAATCCTTTATGTTGTAATTACTAAACTCACAACTATTTTAGTTTAACATACATACAAACAATAAGCAATAGTTTTATATAATAATTTTTTGTATATATTAACATTTCATTATTAATTAGATGAAGTTTATCAATTTTAACTTTACTTTTCGCTAAATAAAGTTAAATTGTCAAATTTATCTTTATTCTCTTCAACCACTTTAATAAATATCTCTGAAATATCAGGATCAAATTGGCTTCCACTGCATTTTTTAAGTTCTAAAATAGCATCATCATAAGTTTTTCTTATACCATATGGTCTATTTGAAGTCATTGCATCAAAGCTGTCTACTACTGTTAGTACTCTTGCAAGATATGGTATTGCTTTTTTCTTTAACTGCATTGGATATCCTGTTCCATCATAGCGTTCATGATGGTGTAAAATTAAAGGTACTACATCTTTTAAAGATTCAACAGACTCAATAAGTTCTACTCCGTTTGCAGGATGCTGTTTTAGTATCTCCCATTCATCTTTATTCAACGTCATTTTTTTATTAAGGATCTCTTTAGAAATATTTATCTTTCCTATATCATGTAAATATGCTCCATATTTTAAGGTTTTTTTCTCTTCGTCAGTAAGTTCTAGTCTATTTGCTAGTAACTTAGCAAACATAACAACTCTTTCAATATGACCATACGTATATCTATCTTTTGCATTTATTACACTTATTAATGTCTTTATGGATGTAATTAAATCTATATGTTCTGCTTCAATATCCTCTTTCAACTCTTCAATTACAGAATAATAGGTTTCAACTCTATTTTTATTAAAAAACTTCGCCCTATAAAGTGCATCATCTGCACTGTTTATTAGTTCCATTTCATTTTTTGCTTTAATTGGAAAAGTAGACACACCTACTGATATTGTAATTTTTCCTTTAGGCTGATCTTTTTCACCTTCGAATTCCCACATTTCTACTGCTGCTCTAATTCGTTCAGCAACTACCAATGCAGCATTTTCATCTGTGCCTGGTAATATAATAGAAAATTCTTCTCCCCCATATCTAGCAACAATATCACTTTCTCTTACATTATTCTTTAATATATAACCTATCTTTTTTAAAACTTCATCACCTTTTTGGTGTCCATGAATATCATTGTAATGCTTAAAATAGTCAATATCAGCTATAATTAATGAGACTGGTAGTTTTGACTGTTCTGCTTGTACAATTATTTCCTTTAAAGCATCATGAAAAAATCGATGATTATAAATTTCAGTTAATCCATCTATATTAGCTAAATTAGACAAGCCTTCAACGTATTCATTTTCAATTTTCACATAATACCCTAGTAACCAAGCGGTTAAAATAAAAATTCCACATAGAATTAAATCATTCTCAAAATATTGATTAATATCTACATTGGGTACATAAATTAAGTCTATGTCTAAAACTATAGTTGATGCTATACAAGCTATTATAATTCCATGTTTTATTCCAGATTGTATCGTTGATGTTATTATAATAAATAAAAATAAAAACTTATATTGACTTATATGGGCACCAGATGAAATTACCAAAGCTGTAAATATTAAAATAAACATAAAATTTTCAAACATCTGTATAATTCTAATATATTTTACATCTATTTTGTTTATAGAAAAAGTTAGCCATATGACATATATCATTATTAATACAGAAATTGTTAATCCTATTGAAATTCCATCTTCTAAAAATCCCCAACCTACTTTAGCTATTGTACTTTCTTTATCAAAAAAATTTTTAAAAATTATAATACCACAAAAAAGTAAAGAGATTAGCTTTACAATAGATATAATTTCATGTACTTTTTTTGCCTATTATTTATGATTTTATTCATATTTTTCACCTATTATATTTTGAGTTAAGAATAGCGTAAAGGTCGAAAAATCGACCTTTATATTATTCGTCTCTTAAACATTTTGGCTCTTTTGGCTGATATAAGCTCCATATACAAGCTGAAGCTGATGTTGAAAGTGCAAAGAACGTAAAGAAAGAAGTTGCTAACATTAGAACCCCTTTAAGTATTTTATTTTGAACGTTTTTCATTTTTCCCCCTCCAATTGAAAATAATATTTTTCATATACCGATTTTTTATATTATTTAATATATTTTCTACTAGAAATATTTTTAGTTGTTCTTCCTAAATACAAATTTTTATAGGCTATTGTAACTATAATAATAGAAAACAATAACAAAGAAGGAATACCGTATAATAATTTTTTCAATGGATTTTTAAATATAATATTAATATCCAAATTTAGTATATTGGTTAATATGTATACATTCAGCCATTCAGCTGCAAAAAGCATAATCATTGAAATTAGCCCTGATGATGCAGATTTAATCATATCGAGATCATTAATAAAATACATTAATAGAATATAAACTATAAGAAGTATTATAGTGTGTACACCAAAGTGTATCGGCAATATTCTTACTAAATGAGTAACTATTGAGAATAAAACAGTAGATATAAAAAAAGGTTTTATATTTATATTTTTTTTACAAAATGCATATGCTGCTAAAGTGATCATAAATGACTCTGGTAAAGTTCTCAAAAAACTTCTATTATAGATAATTTCAACATAGCTTACCTCATATTATAAAATGTACTAAATATTTTACACTTTAGATAATTATACCATTAAACCCTGCATTCGTGAATATTGAAATATACAAATTTACTAAAATACTTAATACTTATCATATGCTAATCCTAATTAATTATCTGTATTTATTTATGTATTCTTCTACAAGATATAAAAAATACTGGCACTCCTAGTAGATCTGCACTTCCCCCCGGACTTATATTTCTTTTTATAAATTCCTCACATAATCTATTTATTCTATCTCTACCATCTGAAGTTTTCATTCCACCAAGCTTTATTATGTCTCTTGATTTTTCTTTCACCTCTTCTAGAACCTTAGGAGAATGCCTATATTATATTAGAATCATCACAAATTTGCTTTATACCAAACTGCTTTTATAGACATATAATCTACTTCCTGTGGAAGGGCATCCTTTATTGGCTTTAGCTTGTTTCCTCCTATATTTTTTATAGCCTCTAATATCAAATTCTCATAAGGTTTTTGTATAAAATCATCTATATTTATTTCCATACCGTCCATTAAACATTTAAATATGTGTTCTTGTATAGTAGTAATACCTAGCCCTCTTTCCTTTGATATATCCTTTAAACTTTTTCCCTCTTTATACAAATTGTATGTTACCATATGAGTTTTTATCTTTTCTATTTTTTCTGGAAGCTCTTTTTCTTCTTTAATATTCGATTTTAAATTATTTTCCTTCATATATTTACATATAGCTTCTAAAAAATATTTTCCATATACCTCTGCTTTTCTCTCTCCTACTCCCTTAATTAAAAGTAAAGAATCTAAATCTGATGGCAAATATTCACTCATTTCCTTAAGGGTCGAATCATGAAAAATCATAAAAGGTGGAATACTTTCTTTTAATGAAATTTCTTTTCTTAATACTGATAAGACAGCGAATAATTCGTTATCTATCTTTGCAGATTTTTGAACCTTACTTATCTTCATAAATACTTTTTCTTGGTTCTTTAATACTGCATAGGAGTTAGGCTTTAATTTTACTACTGGATATGCCTCATCTGTAATGGATAAATATTCATCAGCTATTAGTTTATTTATTAATGATGATATTTGTTTTTGAGTAAATTCCTTCATTATTCCATAAGTAGAAAGCCTATCTAAAGAAGCTGATAAAACCTTTTTATTCTCTGAGCCCTTAAGCACATCCGCTATCATATTTACTCCAAATCGTTCTTTCATTCTATAAACACAAGAAAAAATTTTCTGAGCCTCTAAAGTAATGTCTTTTTCTTCTCTAGTATCATTGCAGTTACTGCAGTTTCCGCAGTTTTCCATCACTTCTATTTCACCAAAATACTGAAGAATATAAGCTCTAAGGCACTTTGAAGTATAACAATAATCTACCATAACTCTGAGTTTATTATATTCATAGTTTTTTCTTTCCTCAGACATATTGCTCTCATCTATAAAATATTTCTGGACTTGGATATCTTTTGGCGAAAATAGAATAATACATTCACTGTCCTCGCCATCTCTTCCTGCACGTCCTGCTTCTTGATAATATGCCTCCATATTTTTAGGAATATTGTAATGTATAACGTATCTGACATTTGACTTGTCTATTCCCATACCAAATGCATTAGTTGCAACAATAATATCTATATCATCAAAGGAAAAGTCCTCTTGAACTTGATTCCTTTGATTTTCACTTAAACCAGCATGATATACTCCTACTTTATATCCTTTTTGATGCAGCTTACTATATAGACTTTCTGCCTCTTTTCTTGTAGAGGTATATATGATTCCAATTTTACTTTTATTGTTTGCTATATATTCCTTTAAAAAGTTATCTTTATCTTCACCCTTTATAACTGTAAAACTCAAATTTTTTCTATCAAAGCCAGTTACAAATACCTTGGGATTTGATAAATCTAAAAGTTCTAACATATCCTTCCTTACCACCTCGGTAGCTGTAGCCGTGAAGGCTGCTATTACTGGTCTCTTGGAAAGTTTGTTTATAAATGAACTAATTCTTTTATAGCTTGGTCTAAAATCATGACCCCACTGAGATACACAATGTGCTTCATCTACCGCTACAAGTGGAATGTTCAACTCCTTTAAAAGATTACAAAAACTTTCTGATTCTAATCTTTCTGGTGCAATATAAATAAGCTTATACTTTCCGCTTCTAGCATAAAATAGAGTTTCTTGAAGTTCTAGATTATCTAATGAACTATTTATATAAGCTGCCTCTATTCCTATTTGCCTTAGATAATCAACTTGATCCTTCATAAGAGATATTAAAGGTGATATTACTATAGTTATGCCTTCCATTAACAATGCTGGTATCTGAAAACATATAGATTTTCCTGCTCCTGTAGGCATAATAGCTAAAGTATCCTTGCCTTTTAATATACTTTCTACTATTTGTTCTTGAGCAACTCTAAATTCAGAGTATCCATAATATTTTTTTAAAATCTCTCTTGATTTTTGCAACATTTTATATATACTCCCTTGTTACTTAGTTAAAGATACATAATCAAGAATAAATAGTTTTAGATAATTGCCTAAAGCTATTTATTCTTTGCTTTATTATATATTGTATCATATCTGGATTATATCCACTTTATAAATTAAATAACCCATTAAAAGTTTCTTAGTATACATAATACCCAATCCCCTCCGCTAAACCCATACCAAAAATATAGAATGTACTATTATCTATTTTATAAATTCCAGCATAAAGCTTATTATAGTAGTATAAACCAGTAGACAGAACAAGACTATCTAAGTAAAATATTATTAAATTGTGATTAGGAGGAAAAACTTATGCCAAAGGTAATTGCAATAGTCGCATTTGCATCCGAAGTTGTAAAATTTTATTGCAAACAATTAAATGAATTATTCGGTGAACTTATTAAGGTCAAAACTTATTCCTTTGAGGATAACAATATAGATAAAATTGTACATGCCGATATGTTTCTAATATCTACCTATTCTATTTATCAAGCAATAAAAAAAATATTTCTAGCGAAAGTGAAGTTGTGATAACAAATATAACCTTGTCAAAAGAAGGGCTCAGTCAAATAATGAACATTCCCCATAAAACTAAGGCTATGTTAGTTAATTTAAATGTAGAAATGTGTATTGAAACAATATCACTAATCTATCAGTTAGGCGCTAATCATATTGAATTAGTCCCATTCTATCCAGGCATGAAGGATACACCAAATCTTAATTTGGCAATAACTCCTGGTGAAGCAAGATACGTCCCTAGTAATGTAAGCACAATACTAGATATAGGCCATAGGTTGTTGGATACATCCACGATAATTGAAATTGCTTTAAAGCTTAAACTTGAACATTTGCTTCAAAATAATAATTTTAAAAACTATTTCAATAGTATATCAACAAATTGTTATAGCTTAGAAGAATTAACAGGTAAAACAAATAGGCTTGAAAGTCAATTTGATATACTTCTTGAAGTATTAGATAGAGGAATAATAGGAATAAACGCTCAAGGATTAATTTTTGCATGCAATAACAGCGCTGAAAAAATTATTAATATGAGAAAAGATGCTGTAATAGGCAAAATGCTCAAGACTATAATTCCTGAAGTCCCTTTTGATTATATATCAAATACTTTTGAATCGATAAAATCAAAGCTAATAAAAATAAATGATACATATATAAATCTTAATATTCAGCCAGTGATATGTTCTAATAAATATATTGGTGCTTTTGTCATTCTTCAAAAATTTAAAGAAACAGAACATCAACAACATAAACTCAGACTGCAGCTTTTAAATAAAGGCCATATAGCAAAATATACTTTCGACAATATAATAGGGAAAAGTTCTACAATAGTTAAAGCAAAAGAAATTGCTAAAAAAATGTCCAAAGCTGATTCCTCTGTTTTAATTACGGGTGAGAGCGGTACGGGAAAAGAACTTTTTGCCCAGGCAATACACAACAATTCAAATAGAAAGGAATATCCATTTGTTGCAGTTAACTGCGCTGCCATACCTGAAACTCTTCTTGAGAGCGAACTTTTTGGATATGAAGATGGCGCTTTTACTGGAGCTAAAAAAGGGGGAAAACTAGGTCTATTTGAATTTGCACACATGGGAACTCTATTTTTAGATGAAATAGGTGAAATGAGTTTAAGCCTCCAAGCAAAATTACTAAGAATCTTACAAGAAAAAGAACTTGTACGTATTAGCGGAAATAGTGTTATAAAAGTTGATGTTAGAGTGATTGCTGCTACTAACAGAGACTTAAAGCAACTGGTGCAAGAAGGTACCTTTAGAAAAGACCTTTATTATAGACTTAATGTTCTTCCTTTAACTATCCCACCTCTAAGTCATAGAGGTGAAGATATTTTGCTTCTTATTGAAAAATTCAAAAAGGATTTAAATAGTCACTTTACATTAACACCTGAAGCGGTTGACGCTTTTTTAAACTACTCTTGGGACGGAAACATAAGAGAGCTAAATAACTATGTTGAGTACCTAACATATTTAGGCGATGATAAAATTTGTGTAAATGATTTACCTTTTAAATTGCAAACTAGCAAAAATAATAGTTATAAAACTATTGAAAGTGAAGATACTCATTTTGAGAGCTTTAAGAGATTTACTAAAAATAGATCTGATGAATATTTATTTGTACTTAATCAATTATCTATAAATCATGCAAATAGAACTACAATAGGTAGAAAAGCTATTTCAAAAGCTTCTGAAAATGCAAACATTTTTTTAACTGAACAGGAAGTTAGAAATATCCTCACAAATCTCGAAAAATTTAAGCTAGCTAGAGTTTTAAAAGGTAGATGTGGAAGTAAAATAACAGAATTAGGCCTTAGCTTTTTAGATAAAATTAAATTGGGTCAAGTGGAGTATTAATTTCTCCACTTGACCCATTTATTTTAATAATTATATTACTTTTTCACGTAAATGATTACATTTTCCGTACAAAATACTTTGGCATATTAATTGCTTATACTATTAATGTATTTGCAAATACATCAAATTATATTATTAAAAATAAAAAGAACATTTAGGGAGGAACAAAAATGAAGTATAACTTTGATGAGATCATTGACAGAAAAAATAACTATTCTGCAAAGTATGATGAATTAAAACTTAAATTTGGAAAAGATGACTTAATACCTATGTGGGTTGCTGATATGGATTTTAAAACAGCACAACCTATTATTGATGCAATTAAAGACAGAGTAGAACAAGGAATATATGGATATACATCAAGACCAAATTCTTATTATGAATCAGTTAGTGAATGGTTGAACAAAAAACATGGTTGGAATGCTGATAGTACGTGGATGATTCACAGCCCAGGAGTAGTTCCAACATTAAGCATATTAGTTAAAGAATTTACAGAGCCTGGAGATAAAGTAATAATTCAAGATCCTGTATATTATCCGTTCTTTGATGTGGTGAGAAACAATGGCAGAGAATTAGTACTTAATACATTGAAACTAGTAGATGGAAATTATGTAATGGATTATGAGGGACTTGAAGAAGCAGCTAAAGCAGGAGCAAAGATGCTTATTTTATGTAATCCTCATAACCCTGTAGGACGTGTATGGACTAGAGAGGAATTAGTAAAGCTTGGAGATATTTGTTTAAGATACGGTATCAGAGTTATTTCTGATGAAATACATTCAGATCTTATATATAAAAACAACAAACATATTCCTTTTGCAATGATTTCAGAAGAATTTTGTAAAAATACTATAACATGTGTAGCTCCAAGTAAGACATTCAATCTCGCAGGTCTACAAGCTTCACTTGTAATTTTCCCTAGAAAAGAGGAAAGAGAGAAGTTTGATAATATATTAGGTGCACTTGATATAAAAAGAAATAGTCCTTTTAGTGTTGTAGCAACTGAAGCAGCATATAGACATGGAGAGGAGTGGCTTGAGCAGCTTTTAGAATATTTAGAGGCAAATATTGATTATATACATGATTACTGTAAGTTAAATATACCTAAAATAAAACCTAATAAACCGCAAGGAACATACCTTGTCTGGTTTGATTGTAGAGAACTTGGAATGAATAGTGAAGAATTAAGCAAATTTATGATTGAGGAAGTAGGAGTTGCCATGGATGATGGCTTCTGGTTTGGCTCCATGGGCGAAGGATATGTAAGAATGAATATTGCATGTCCAAGATCAATAGTTGAACAAGCTTTAGAAAGGCTAAAAACAGCTATAGACAAATTATAAAAGTATTATATTCATTGGGGACTTAATTGAAATTATGAAATAATAGTTTAAACAGTATAAAATAAAAATCATTTAATTATAGGAGGAAGTTTACATGAGTGAAACTCAGAAACAGCAACTGGCAAAAAGTATGAATGCATTTCAAGGTATAATGTATGTAATCGGTTTGGTAATTGGTTCTGGAGTTTTCTTAAAGCCAGCAGTGGTATTAAGAAACATGGATTCTACTGGTGGAGCAATTTTCATGTGGGTTTTTGGAGGTGTAATTACAATAGCAGCTGCGCTTACTGTTGCGGAAATTGCTGGATACATACCTAAGGTTGGTGGAATGTATACCTATCTATCGGAATTATATAATGATACTATTGGTTATTTATTTGGTTGGGTAGGAAATTTAATAAATTGCCCTGGATCTTCTGCTGCACTTGCAATAGCTTGTGCGACCTTTGCAACATTCTTTGTGCCAATGAGCACTATACAACAAAAATGCTTTGCTATATCTCTAGTAATATTACTAGTTGTAGCACAAATAATTTCAACTAAATATGGTGTTTGGTTGCAAACGATAGCAACAATAGGTAAACTTGTTCCAATCGCAGTCATAGCTATTTTTGGTTTAATTAATGGAACTGCCCATGATATAAGTTTTGCATCAGTAGGGCATATAAAAAGCGCTGGTGCTGGTGTTGCATTGCTTGGTGTATTATGGGCATATGATGGATGGCTTAGCTGTTGTACACTAGCCGCTGATATGAAAGATCCTGAAAAAAATATACCTAGAGCTATAATAATAGGAATATCATTTGTTATGCTAGTATATGTTGCATTTAATATAGCTATCTTTAATGTATTACCAGGGTCTACTGCAGCTATTTCTGAAAGAATAGGTGTAGATACATGTCAGAAGCTTTTTGGTCCTAGCGGTGCAACTTTTATAACAATTGGAATGATGCTTTCTGTATTTGGAGCTTTAAATGGAATGTTAACTTGTGGTTCAAGATACACTTTTGCAATGGGACAACGTAACCATCTTCCAGCAGCTAAAACATTTTCTGCTATACACCCTAAATTAGGTACTCCTATTAACGCATTAATATTCCAAGGTGTAGTTGCAATATTATACATATTATCAGGCACATTTAACTCAATAACAGATTTAATTGTATTCGCTTTGTGGATTTTCTATACTTTGGGTGTTATAAGTATATTTATACTTAGAAAAAGAATGCCTCGTAATCCAAAGCTTTATCATGTCCCACTATATCCTATAGTTCCTATCATAGGCATAGCAGGAGGAGTTTATTTAATGGTTTCTACACTTAAAGATTCACCTACTAGTGCTCTATTTGGAATAGGTCTTACTTTATTAGGATTACCAGTGTATTACTATTGCAAAAGCAAGAATAAAGATCAGTCTACTAAAATTGATGCATAAAATATCTCTCCATATATAAATAATAAAATAAGAAGGGAATTTCGCATTCTCTTCTTATTTTATTACTTGTTTTTTATTTTCTCCTAGCAAAGTCCACAAATCTAAACTTATCTGGTCTATGTCTAGATTCGGTATATTGAAACAGACTCATATCATCTAAATATATATAGTTTTTTACCACTACTATCATATTATAATTTTCAAAATCTAAGTATTTTTTATCTTCCTCTGTAACTTGTTGTACTGTAATTTCCTTTTTAGCAAAACTGATTTTCAGACTTAATTCCTTTTCAAGATATTCATATATTGAATTCTCGCAAATTTCCTTAGTCAACAATGGTACATACTTTTTGTTTAAAAAATCTTTATCTAAGATAATCTTTTTATTACCTATTTCTCTTACCCTTATAACTTTCCAAATGTCATCCTCTTCTGAAACATTTAATTGCTTTTTTAGGAATTTATCTGGTTTAACTAGCTCCAGTTCTTGTAAAATTGTGCTTGATTTTATGCCCATTTTCTCAGATAACTCTTTAAAACTTGTTAAACCTGATACAGGAAAATCAAATCTATTAATATCAATTACAAAAGATCCTTTTCCTTTTACTTTTTGAATATATCCGTTTCCTTCTAGTAAGTTTAAGGCCTTTCTCACTGTATCTCTAGATACAGTATACATTTGCATTAACTCATTTTCTGATGGAAGCTTTGAGTTAGCATCAACTTTGCCATTTTCTATTTTATTTACTAATTCGTTATATATAATTAAGTATTTACTATCCATTTTCTATCACCAATGATATTTTAACACCTCTTTTATTATTTCTCAAGATGATAAACTATTGATTCATATGATCTTAAATTGACTTTCTTAAAATCCTCACTTGAGTCTTTATAATTCGATATTAGAATATTACTTTTATGATGATCAAAATTAAATTGAGAGGGCAATTGAAATACAGTTTCTCTTCCATAAAAGTTGTTTACTACCAGTAACTTTTCGTTATTATAATTTCTTATATAAGCCAATATATCTTTATGGTCTTCTAATATTAATTCAAAATCTCCATATGCAACAATATCATATTCTTTCCTTAGTTTGATTAACTTTTGGTAATGATAAAAAATTGAATTACTATCTTCTAATGAATTTTCAACATTAATTTCCTTATAATTCTTACTTACCGATAACCACGGAGCTCCAGTGGTAAAACCAGCTTGACTACATTTATTCCAATGCATCGGAGTACGTGAATTATCTCGTGACTTTGACTGTAGTACCTTAATTATTTCTCTCTCATCTTTACCTTGTTGTTTTAATATATCATAGTAATTGATGGATTCTATATCCTTATATAAATTAATATTATCATAATACGAATTTGTCATTCCAATCTCTTCGCCCTGATAAATATATGGGGTTCCACGCATCATGTGTATTGACGTTGCTAGCATCTTTGCTGACTCTCTATGGTACTTTTGATCATCTCCAAAACGAGATACAATACGAGGTTGATCATGATTACACCAAAATACTGCACTCCATCCATTTCCGTTTTGAATTCCAAGTTGCCATGAATTAAAAATTGATTTAAGCTTTATAAAATCAAAATCCATCAGCGTCCACTTATCTCCATCTTTATAATCAACCTTAAGATGGTGAAAGTTGAATACCATTGACAACTCTTTTTCTTTCGGATTTGAATATTTAACACAATTATCTATTGTTGTAGATGACATTTCGCCAACAGTTACGATATCTTCATGTTTACCATAGGTTTCTTTATTCAGCTCCTTTAAATATTGATGAATATGTGGTCCGTCTGTATAAAATCGTCGACCATCGCCTTCATAGTCATCCTCATAGTCATCTGGTTTTGAAATTAAATTAATAACATCAAAACGAAATCCTTTAACTCCTTTTTCAATCCAAAAATTCACAATATCAAAAACTTCTTTCTTCACATCTTCGTTTTCCCAGTTGAGGTCAGCTTGAGTTATATCAAATAAATGCAAATAGTATTCTTCAAATTCTTTTACATATTCCCAGGATGAACCACCAAATTTCGATACCCAATTCGTTGGCTCTCTGTCACCCTTTGCTTCCTTAAAAATATAATAATTCTTGTATTTTTTATCACCTTTTATAGCATTTTTAAACCACTGATGTTCTGTAGATGTATGATTAAATACCATATCTAACATAACACTGATACCTAACTTCTTAGCCTCTGAAACCATTTCCTCAAAATCATCCATAGTTCCAAACCTTGGGTCAATATTACAATAATCCTCTATATCATATCCATTATCTTTTTGAGGAGAAAGATAAAAAGGAGTTACCCATATATAGTCTACACCTAATATTTTTAGATAATCTAACTTTTTGGTTATGCCTTTCAAATCACCAATTCCATCTCCATTGGAATCATTGAATGATTTAGGATATATCTGATAGACTACACTCTTTTTAAAATCTTTCATGAAATTCACTCCTTTATCCTAAATATACAATGCGTATAAACGAAGGATTTAATAATTCTTCTCTTATACGCACTACAATATTAATATCTTTTGTTTACTTTTATTTCTTCTGTGCAATTTTCTTTTTAGCAAATATAATTGTCAATATAAATGGTATGACAATGGCTACAAGCATTGCTAACGCGAAAATTAACATGTACTGAGGCTTTATTGATAAAATACCTGGTAAACCTCCAACTCCAATTGAATTCGCCATAACTCCTGAACCTACTGAGATAACAGCTGCAATTGCTGAACCTATCATAGCAGCTAAGAATGGGAATGCATATTTCAAATTAATACCAAACATAGCTGGCTCAGTTACACCTAAATAGCATGATATTGCAGCAGGAATAGATACCTGTTCCTCTTCTTTATCACCTCTATTTAAATATATTATTGCTAAAACTGCTGAACCCTGGGCAATATTTGATAATGCAATCATCGGCCATAAATTTGTTCCTCCAAATTGAGCCATTAATTGCAAATCTATAGCATTCGTCATATGGTGCAATCCAGTAATAACTAATGGTGCATAAGTAAATCCAAATATAGCTGCAAATAGCCATCCAAATGATGAAGTCAAACTTGAATATACAACGCCTGAAATAAATTTCCCTATCGCCCAACCTATTGGTCCTAAAATGGTATGTGCTATTAATACAGTAGGAACTAATGCTAAAAACGGCACTACTATCATAGATATATATTCAGGAACAATTTTACGCACGCTTTTTTCCAACATTGCCAAAAGAAATCCTGCAAGCATTGCTGGAATAACTTGAGCTTGATACCCTATCATTTGAATTTTTGCAAAGCCAAAGTCCCAGAAAGGTATTTTATCAACAGGAGTGCCTGCAACGGCATAAGCATTCAGTAGCTGTGGTGATACTAGCGTTATACCTAATATAATCCCTAATATCTGAGTTGTACCCATTTTTTTAGAAATAGACCACGTTATTCCTACTGGCAAGAAGAAGAAAATTGCTTCTCCAATTAACCATAAGAATGAGTGAACACCAGCCCAAAACTGATACTGCTGTACTATTGTTTTAGTTCCACCTTCAAGTAACTTAATATCTCCAATTATATTACGAAAACCTAGTATTAAACCTCCAACTACAAGAGCAGGAATAAGTGGTGTAAATATTTCTGCTAAATTAGCAAGTAATTTCTGAATAAAGCTCATATTGCTTTTGGCAGCAATCTTGGCCTGCTCCTTACTAACACCATCTACACCAGTAATTTCTACAAAGTCATTATAAAATATGGACACTTCATTACCTATAATAACTTGGAATTGCCCCGCCTGCGTAAAGGTACCTTTTACAGCCTTGATACCTTCGATTTTTTTAACATCTGCCTTTTTAGCATCGTTTAATACAAAACGCATACGTGTTGCGCAATGAGTTACTGCAGCAATGTTTTCTTTTCCACCAATATACTCTAGCAACTGTTTTGCTTCACTTGAGAACTTACCCATACCAAAACCCCCACTATATTTTTATTTTATTACTCATGAACATATTATTACCGTCTCTCGAAACCTATACGTACAAGTTATGTTATAAATAAATTATAACTTGTACGTACATGCTAGTCAATACGTTTTCATAATTTATGATAAAAATAAATAGTTATATTAAGTAAGCCTAATGCATTCGCTAATAACGGCCTGATTGTTCATATTATCAAATATCTTATAATTATAAAAAACACTAAGATTATTTTTAGTATCCTTTATAATTCCTCTGGATATGTCACTTATTTCTTTATATAAATAAGTAACACCAAGCATTTGCTTGGTGTCTTTTCTATTATCTAGCGATGGACTCCTCTTTTACAAGTCTCTTCTGCATTGCATCGATACTGTAAAGCTTAACCGACCTGTTAGGGATGAGTATGTTACTCAATTATTTGCATAAATAAAAAAACACCAAGCATTTGCTTAGTGTCTTTCATATTACCTGGCGACGACCTACTCTTCCACAGGGTCTCCCCTGCAGTACCATCGGCACTATCAAGCTTAACCAACCTGTTAGGAATGGGTATGTTACTTACTTTTTTACATAAATAAAAAACACCAAGCATATGCTCAGTGTTTCTATTATTACCTGGCGACGACCTACTCTTCCACACAGTCTCCCGTGCAGTACCATCGGCACTATGAAGCTTAACCGTCGTGTTCGGAATGGGAACGGGTGTTACCTTCACGTCATTACCACCAGATCTGCAAAAATTGCTGTAAGCTTCGTATTACTGCGTCAGCTCCCTCCCTGCGGTACTCATTTACAGATCAGTAAACTCTGTTCCTCGTTCAGTCGCTTCCTTGTACTACTCGCTTCTATCAATTTTTAGTTATTACTTTTTGCTTTCAGAAATACTTGTTCTCTGAAAATTGCACAGTGTTATATAATATTTGGTCAAGCCCTCGACCTATTAGTATCAGTCAGCTGAACATGTTACCATGCTTACACCTCTGACCTATCAACCTTGTGTTCTTCAAGGGGTCTTACTAGCTTACGCTATGGGAAATCTAATCTTGAGGTGGGCTTCACGCTTAGATGCTTTCAGCGTTTATCCCGTCCCGACATAGCTACCCAGCTGTGCTCCTGGCGGAACAACTGGTGCACCAGAGGTCAGTCCATCCCGGTCCTCTCGTACTAAGGACAGCTCCTCTCAAATTTCCTACGCCCGCGACGGATAGGGACCGAACTGTCTCACGACGTTCTGAACCCAGCTCGCGTGCCGCTTTAATGGGCGAACAGCCCAACCCTTGGGACCTACTTCAGCCCCAGGATGCGACGAGCCGACATCGAGGTGCCAAACCTCCCCGTCGATGTGGACTCTTGGGGGAGATCAGCCTGTTATCCCCGAGGTAGCTTTTATCCGTTGAGCGATGGCCCTCCCACGAGGAACCACCGGATCACTAAGCCCGACTTTCGTCCCTGCTCCACTTGTATGTGTCGCAGTCAGGCTCCCTTCTGCCTTTGCACTCTACGAACGATTTCCAACCGTTCTGAGGGAACCTTTGGGCGCCTCCGTTACTTTTTAGGAGGCGACCGCCCCAGTCAAACTGCCCACCTAACAATGTCCCGTGACCAGATTCATGGCCGCCGGTTAGAATCCCAGTACTGTCAGGGTGGTATCCCAAGGATGACTCCATAAGAGCTGACGCCCTTACTTCTCAGTCTCCCACCTATCCTGTACAGACAATACCGAAACTCAATGCTAAGCTACAGTAAAGCTCTACGGGGTCTTTCCGTCCAATCGCGGGTAGCAAGCATCTTCACTTGCACTACAATTTCGCCGGATTTGTTGTCGAGACAGTGCCCAAGTCATTACGCCATTCGTGCGGGTCGGAACTTACCCGACAAGGAATTTCGCTACCTTAGGACCGTTATAGTTACGGCCGCCGTTTACTGGGGCTTAAGTTCACACCTTCGCTTGCGCTAAGTGTTCCCCTTAACCTTCCAGCACCGGGCAGGCGTCAGCCCCTATACATCAGCTTTCGCTTTAGCAGAGACCTGTGTTTTTGCTAAACAGTTGCTTGGGCCTATTCTCTGCGACCTACTTGCGTAGGCACCCCTTATCGCTAACTTACGGGGTCAATTTGCCGAGTTCCTTGACAACAATTCTTCCGCTGGTCTTAGGATTCTCTCCTCACCTACCTGTGTCGGTTTGCGGTACGGGCACCAACTTCCTCCATAGAGACTTTTCTTGACAGCGTGGAATCAGATACTTCGCCCGAAAGGGCTCCCCATCACGCCTCAGCTAATACAGGCGGATTTGCCTATCCTGTATACCTAAACGCTTAGACGCACATCCAATAGTGCGCACATCTTATCCTCCTGCGTCATCCCATTTGTAATAACGTCAGTTGGCGGTATCGGAATATCAACCGATTGTCCATCACCTACGCCTTTCGGCCTCGGCTTAGGTCCCGACTAACCCTGAGCGGACGAGCCTTCCTCAGGAAACCTTAGGTTTTCGACCAATAAGATTCTCACTTATTTCTCGCTACTTATGCCAGCATACTCACTCCTGTACAGTCCACCGCTCCTTTCGGTACGACTTCAATCCATACAGGAAGCTCCTCTACCGCTCTTTCGAGCCCATAGCTTCGGTGGTAAGTTTTAGCCCCGGACATCTTCGGCGCAGGATCTCTCGACTAGTGAGCTATTACGCACTCTTTGAATGAGTGGCTGCTTCTAAGCCAACATCCTAGTTGTCTTAGAAATCCCACATCCTTTTCCACTTAACTTACACTTTGGGACCTTAGCTGATGATCTGGGCTGTTTCCCTTTTGACCACGGATCTTATCATTCGTAGTCTGACTGCTGAGATTCAAGTATATGGCATTCGGAGTTTGATAGGGTTCAGTAACTGTTGTCAGCCCCTAGCCCATTCAGTGCTCTACCTCCATTACTCATTCTCAACGCTAGCCCTAAAGCTATTTCGAGGAGAACCAGCTATC
Organism: Clostridium sp. OS1-26; assembly: GCF_030915445.1. GTDB lineage: Bacteria > Bacillota > Clostridia > Clostridiales > Clostridiaceae > Clostridium_AM. The sequence goes on along the minus strand of NZ_CP133264.1, from coordinate 2,088,220 downwards.
TCCGAGTTCGATTGGAATTTCTCCGCTATCCACAGCTCATCCCATGGTTTTTCAACACCAACGTGGTTCGGTCCTCCACGGAATTTTACTTCCGCTTCAACCTGTCCATGGATAGGTCACCCGGTTTCGGGTCTACGACATGCAACTTATTGCCCTATTCAGACTCGGTTTCCCTTCGGCTGCGCACCTTAAGTGCTTAACCTTGCTACATATCGTAACTCGCTGGCTCGTTCTACAAAAAGCACGTCATCGCACGTAAAAGTGCTTTGACCGGTTGTGGACACACGGTTTCAGGTTCTATTTCACTCCCCTCCCGGGGTTCTTTTCACCTTTCCCTCACGGTACTGCTTCACTATCGGTCACCAGTTAGTATTTAGCCTTGGGAGGTGGTCCTCCCTGCTTCCCACAAGGTTTCACGTGTCTCGTGGTACTCTGGAGCAGATCTAGAGTCTTCTCTTTTCACTTACAGGGCTGTTACCTTCTACGGCGGAGCCTTCCAGCTCTCTTCAATTAAGATACCTCTCCGTTTATGATCTGTCCGCAACCCCAGGAACAAGTTCCTGGTTTGGGCTCTTTCCCTTTCGCTCGCCGCTACTTAGGAAATCGATTTTTCTTTCTCTTCCTCCGGGTACTTAGATGTTTCAGTTCCCCGGGTATATCTCTATAAACCTATGAATTCAGTTTATAGTACACTACGTTAGTAGTGTGGGTTGCCCCATTCGGAAATCTTCGGATCACAGGCTATTTGCGCCTACCCGAAGCTTATCGCAGCTTATCACGTCCTTCTTCGACTACTGGTGCCAAGGCATTCACCATGCGCCCTTTGTAGCTTGACCATCTAAATTAATATTACCTTCGCATTACTGCGTCAGCTTCCCTCACTGCGGTGCTCATTTACCTTAAAGTAAACTCCGCTCCTCATTCGGTTGCTTCCTTGTTCTGCTCGCTACTATTAATTTATATTAATTCTTAAATCTACAAAGGTTACTTACTTATATAATAAGTAGTTTTACCTTCAGCTTTACTTTTATTTATATATCACTGTGCAATTTTCAAAGAACAATTGAAGAATACTATGATCCTTCAAAATTAAACAGAGTGTAAACAAACCTTCAAGATAGAATTACCTATCTTGTCGACTCCTTAGAAAGGAGGTGATCCAGCCGCAGGTTCTCCTACGGCTACCTTGTTACGACTTCACCCCAATCACTAACCCCACCTTCGGCCGCGTCTTCCTTACGGTTAGACTACGGACTTCGGGTGTTGCCAGCTCTCATGGTGTGACGGGCGGTGTGTACAAGGCCCGGGAACGTATTCACCGCGACATGCTGATTCGCGATTACTAGCAACTCCAGCTTCATGTAGGCGAGTTTCAGCCTACAATCCGAACTGAGGGTAATTTTATAGTTTTGCTCCACATCACTGTATTGCTTCTCTTTGTATTACCCATTGTAGCACGTGTGTAGCCCTAGACATAAGGGGCATGATGATTTGACGTCATCCCCACCTTCCTCCCGGTTAACCCGGGCAGTCTCACTAGAGTGCTCAACTTAATGGTAGCAACTAATGATAAGGGTTGCGCTCGTTGCAGGACTTAACCTAACATCTCACGACACGAGCTGACGACAACCATGCACCACCTGTCTTCCTGCCCCGAAGGGCTTCCTCCATTACGAGTAATTCAGGAGATGTCAAGTCTAGGTAAGGTTCTTCGCGTTGCTTCGAATTAAACCACATGCTCCGCTGCTTGTGCGGGCCCCCGTCAATTCCTTTGAGTTTTAATCTTGCGATCGTACTTCCCAGGCGGAGTACTTATTGTGTTAACTGCGGCACAGAAGGGGTCGATACCTCCTACACCTAGTACTCATCGTTTACGGCGTGGACTACCAGGGTATCTAATCCTGTTTGCTACCCACGCTTTCATGCCTCAGCGTCAGTTACGGTCCAGAGAGTCGCCTTCGCCACTGGTGTTCTTCCTAATCTCTACGCATTTCACCGCTACACTAGGAATTCCACTCTCCTCTCCCGCACTCTAGACTTCCAGTTTGAAATGCAGCACCCAAGTTAAGCCCGGGTATTTCACATCTCACTTAAAAATCCGCCTACGCATCCTTTACGCCCAGTAAATCCGGACAACGCTCGCCACCTACGTATTACCGCGGCTGCTGGCACGTAGTTAGCCGTGGCTTCCTCCTTTGGTACCGTCATTATCGTCCCAAAAGACAGAGCTTTACAACCCGAAGGCCTTCATCACTCACGCGGCGTTGCTGCATCAGGCTTTCGCCCATTGTGCAATATTCCCCACTGCTGCCTCCCGTAGGAGTCTGGACCGTGTCTCAGTTCCAATGTGGCCGATCACCCTCTCAGGTCGGCTACGCATCGTCGCCTTGGTGAGCCTTTACCTCACCAACTAGCTAATGCGCCGCGGGTCCATCTCAAAGCGGATTACTCCTTTAATTAGTTCTCCATGCGAAAAACTAGTGTTATGCGGTATTAATCTCCCTTTCGGGAGGCTATCCCCCTCTTTGAGGCAGGTTACCCACGTGTTACTCACCCGTCCGCCGCTAATCCACCCCGAAGGGTTTCATCGCTCGACTTGCATGTGTTAGGCACGCCGCCAGCGTTCGTCCTGAGCCAGGATCAAACTCTCAATTTAAAAGTTTGAATGCTCATTACTGTTGTTTTTGACTACTAACAAGTAGTTCAAAAGAATTGCTGGTTTAGTTTACTTAATAAAAATCATCTTGATTTTTAACCTCTGTTTAATTTTCAAGGATCATCTGTCGTTCAAGACAGCTTATAAAGTTTCTCATACTTACTTAACTTTGTCAAGAACCTTTTTTGAATTCTTTTTGTTAAGCTTAGCTGCCCTTGACAGCTTCATTATAGTATCACACAAGCTAACTTGTTGTCAACATATTTTTGACTAACTTTTTTAACTTGTTTGCCGCTCACTCAAGCGACGAATGTTATCTTACCACCTTTTTATTAATAGATTATATTTTATAGTTTGTCTGAGGTTAAATTAGCTCATTAATTCTGCATATCTCAATATAATACTAGATATTAAGCATATTGACACGCCAGATTTAGTTTACTGCTTAAATTCGAATTAATCTCCGAATGATAACAACTTATAGATTTTCTTCTCAATTAAATAGGCTATAATATTATTTATATGAAGATTTAATATATAACGAGGTGTACCTATGAATTTTTTAGAATTAGTTAAAGTCCGTCAAAGTGTTCGTGAATATTCTAATATCTCCATCGAAAAGGAAAAGATAGATAGATGTCTCGAGGCAGCTCGTCTCTCTCCATCTGCTTGCAATTCTCAGCCATGGAGTTTTATCATTATAGATACTCCAGAGCTAAAAGATAAAATCGCAAGATCAACTTTTAATGAGCTTGTGTCTTTTAATAAGTTTTCATTAAATGCACCTGTCCTAGTAGTAATCACTGCAACAAAAGGAAACCTAAAAACAAAAGTTGGACAAATGATTACTAGTATTCCTTATTATTTAATTGATATTGGAATTGCAGCAGAACACTTTTGTCTTCAAGCTGCTGAAGAAGGTTTAGGTACTTGTATGATAGGATGGTTTAATGAAAAGAAAATAAAAAAGCACCTAAATATAAGCAAAGATCAAATGGTTGCACTATTAATTGCTGTAGGTTATCCTAAATCAGCTAATGTAAGAAATAAAAATAGAAAACCAATAGATGAAATATCTACTTTTAATTTAACTGATTTGTAAATATTATAAACATCTAAACTTTAAAGGCTGTTGATAACTAAGTAGTTATCAACAGCCTAATGTAAAACTATTGAACTTTATACATACCTTTGCTTTCCATATACTGAAATACAGATTCTCCATGCTTTTGTTCTTCTTTTTGTATATGGTTTAAAACATCGCGAACATTTGTATCTCTAAATTCAAAGATTGCAGTATCGTAAGCTCCAGAAACATATTTTTCTGTCATTAAAATATCTGTACACATGTCATAGTCAGATAAATTATGTACTCCTGAAGTCATATTCTGGTTTGTACTTTGATTATTATTTTGCTGATTACCTTGTTGATTCATCTGAGGAATATTTCCGCTTAATAATTGGTTTATACTGTCTAAATGTGTTCTCTCGGACTGCAAACTAGCATTAAATATTGCTTTTAATTGACTGTCCGTAGCCTGATTTGCATAATTAGTATACTTTACTATGCAAGCTTCCTCATGACTTTTTTGATCTTCAAGTAACATTCTTTCTTTTTGTGATAAATTTACTTTCATAAAAACACCTCCAAATATATTTTGCATAGATTAGGAAATATTTATACAAAATAATATGAAAAAGAGCTTGTGCCAAAATAAGTCACAAGCTCTTTTATTAGTGTAAGTTTATTTAAATTTAAGTAAACTACCATCAACTTCACGGATGGGGATATTTAATGATAGTATTTAACTTTATATTATCCTAAGAACATCTTCATATCATCATCAACATTTGTTATTCCACCTATTCCAAAGTTCTCTACTAGAACCTTAGCTACATTTGGTGAAAGGAATGCTGGTAAAGTTGGTCCTAGGTGAATATTTTTAACTCCTAAGTGAAGTAATGCAAGTAAAACTATAACTGCTTTTTGCTCATACCAAGCTATATTATATGATATAGGAAGTTCATTAATATCCTCTAATCCAAATACTTCTTTTAATTTAAGTGCTATTACTGCTAGTGAATATGAGTCGTTACATTGTCCAGCATCTAACACTCTTGGAATTCCTCCAATATCACCTAAGTCAAGCTTATTGTATTTATATTTAGCACATCCAGCTGTAAGGATAACTGTATCCTTTGGAAGTTTCTTAGCAAAGTCTGTATAGTAATTTCTGCTCTTAGCTCTTCCATCACAACCAGCCATAACGAAGAATCTCTTTATAGCTCCTGTTTTAACTGCTTCTACAACTTTATCAGCTAAAGCTAAAACTTGGTTGTGTGCAAATCCACCAACTATTTCTCCTTTTTCGATTTCCTTTGGTGCCTGACACTTTTTAGCATGTGCAATTATAGCTGAAAAGTCTTTTGGTTGACCATTTTTTCCATCTGCTATATGCTTAACCCCTGGAACACCTGTTGCGCCAGTAGTATACATTCTATCTTTATATGAATTCTTAGGAGGAACTACGCAATTTGTAGTCATTAAAATTGGTCCATTGAAGCTTTCAAATTCTTCTGTTTGCTTCCACCATGCATTTCCGTAGTTTCCTACAAAGTGCTTATATTTCTTAAATGCTGGATAGTAGTTTGCTGGAAGCATTTCACTGTGAGTGTATACATCTATTCCTGTTCCTTCTGTTTGTTTTAACAATTCTTCCATGTCTTTTAAGTCATGTCCGCTTATTAAGATACCAGGTCTATTTCCAACACCTATATTAACTTTTGTTATCTCAGGATTTCCATAAGATTCAGTATTAGCCTTATCAAGTAAAGCCATAGCATCTACCCCATATTTACCTGCTTCAAGTACTAGATCTATTAATCCATCTACTGCTATACTGTCATCCAAAGTTGCAGCTAATGCCTTTTGCATAAATCCATGAAGATTTTTATCATCATATCCTAAGTTATTAGCATGCTTAATGTATGCTGCCATACCTTTTAATCCATAAATTAAAAGCTCTCTTAATGATCTTATATCTTCATCTTTAGTAGCTAGTACGCCTACTGACTCTGCTTTTAAATCAAAATCATTTACGTTATCAGCAAACCATATTGCTGCTTCTGGCAGGCTAAGTTCTTCTTCTTTTTGTGCTCCACCAAATCCAAAGATTTTTTTAAGCCATGAAGTATTTTCTTTTGATTCAGTAAGTTTTCCACCAGCTTTTATATACTGTTGTTTAACTTCTTCTCTTAATTGTAATCCTCTTTTTATTCTTTCTATAAATACGTTTCTGTCAAAGTTTGCATTAGTTATAGTTGCAAATAAACTCTCTACTACAAATTTATTTGCTTCCTTATTTTCTACTCCTAATTCTCTGGCCTTTGTGCTAAATATAGAAATTCCTTTTGTTATATATATTAATAAGTCTTGTGCTTTTGCTAGGTCTTCTGTCTTTCCACATACACCTTTTATTGTACATCCTTTGCAATTTGCTGCCTCTTGACATTGATAACAAAACATACTCATTTAATTCTAACCTCCATAATATTAATTTATTTCATTTTGATTATATACTTTCTAAAACTTTACCATTAAAGTACACATTACCACTGCAGAGTCTCATTAATCAACGGCTCTGCAGCTGATATGTGCTAGATTGTTGTTGTTCACTTGATGATTTAATTATAACTTCATCTATAAACTTATTCCGTAACAATTGTTACGAATATAAAAGATTTTTTGCTTATTTACTATTATTTTTTTCTTTAAGCTTTGGAAACAAAATATTGTTTTCTAAATGTATGTGTTGAAAAGTATCTGCTTCTAACTCTTGAAGCTTTTGATAAGTCAATTTAAAAGTGTTACACACATCTGCAGGTATTTCATATCCATTTGTAATTTTTCTTAGCTCCTTAAGTATATCTCCTGCCCCCTCATGTTCATTTTCTAACTCCTCCATTATTGAAACTACCTTCTCTAATGACTCATTCGATGGATCTGACTCATACTTCTTTATTAACGGAAATTCAATTTCTTCCTCTTTAATAAGATGTTCCTCTAACTCTGTTTTAAGACTTGCAAATAATCTATGCACTCTTGTTAGCTCCTTATGATTAGCACCATGTACTCTTAGTATCTTTGTTGTAAGTTCATAGATTTTAGGAAGTTCAATTTGTAAATATGCATGGTGAGTATTTACTATATAATCAACCAAATCGCTGTAAGACATTACATTAAAATCTATATTTTTATCTTTTATTATTAGTAAGTTGTTATATGCTTCTTCAAGCTTGCTCATTATCTCTTCTTCCTTTATCCCTCCTTCTTTTATTGCATCTATTAATGGTCTATTTCCTCCGCAGCAAAAATCAATATTGTAGTCTTTAAATATGTCCATAGCTTTGGGAAAATTTGCTGCAATATAGCCTATACTATCTGAACTTTTAAATATAAATTTATTCATCATTTATCCCTCCAAATATTTTTTTGTACATATAATTTATACTGGTTTGTAAGTAGAGTATAAACTCAATTTATAAATCCTACTTTACTCTGCTTACTTATCAGCAGTATCTCGTGTTTATGAGTCAATTATATAAAAAGTTTATCTATTAATCTGTGACTGTAATCAAATTTTTAGTTGATTTTAATCACTGCACTCAATTCTTACTAAACCTATAATGAAGTCATCAATTAAAAATTCAAAAGGAGATGTTTTATATGATAAATAATAAATTAGTTGAAAAAACTTACTGGATTGGAAAAGTAGATGATAGGAAAGTACCTTTTCACAGATTAATATTAGAAAAGGGAACAACTTATAATTCATATTTATTAAATACAGAAAAGCCCACTATTATAGACACAGTTGATATTATGTACGGAAGAGAATTTGTTAAAAATCTTGAAGAAATAATAGATTTAAACAAAATTCAGTATGTTGTAATTAACCACGTTGAGCCAGATCATGCTGGTGCATTACCTATATTATTAAATAAAGCTAAAAATGCAGTTATAGTAACTACAGAAAAAGCAAGAGAGTTATTAAATGGAATGTTTAAACTTAATAATCAAGAGTACTTAATAGTTAAGGATGGAAATACTCTTAATATCGGTGAAAAAACATTAAAATTCTTTGAAACACCATATCTGCACACTGAAGAAACTATGATTACTTATTGCATTGAGGATAAAATACTTTACCCATGCGATATTTTTAGTACTCATATTGCTAACAATGAATTATTTAATGATTTAGCTAAAGAAGATATAATTGAAGATTTTAAAGTATATTATAGCTTAATAATGAGCCCACACAGAACTTATATCAGAAACATGATTGATAAAGTTAAAGAACTTGATATTAATATAATAGCTCCTTCTCATGGATATATATTAAGAAGCGATGCCAAAAAATATATCGACCTTTACGATGAAATGAGCACCGTTGATCTTAATAAAACGGATAAAAAAGCTCTTATATTATTTAGTAGCGTGACAGGAAATACAGGAAAAATAGCTAAGTCTCTAGCTGAAGGCTTAAACTCCACACACATTAGGACTGAAATATTTAATATTAAAAGCGCCAATATAGATGATTTAAAAGAATCAGCCTTGAAATCAGATGCTATACTTATAGGAAGTTCTACAAAATATGGCGATATGATAGGCAACCTAGAAGATACAATTAAAGACTTAATAACTTTAGATTTATCTAACAAACTTGGCGTAGCATTTGGATCCTTCGGTTGGAGTGGTGAAGCGATAGAAATAATAAATGATTATATCAAACAAAGCAATATGACTTTAGTGGATACTTCTTATATTGTTAAAAGCACTGGTGCTAACCACATAAAACTACCTTTAAAAATTAACTATTTTGACGAAGACACATCAGCAAAATTATGTGTTGATGCTGGAAAAGAAATTGGAGAATTAATCCTAAAACAAAGCAACTAATAGATACTCCCTATATAAATATAAAACTAGAAAATTGACTTACACCCCGGGCTATGTTTCCAAGCTTCAGTCCGTTAATAACTTTTAGCCGGTATAAAGCTTGTGTTCCAAGATAACCTTAGAACCCTTTACTAAGACTGTCACAAAGTTTTTAAATCTACCTTCAGCTTTGGAAACATATCCCTTTGTGTAAGTCAATTTTCTAGTTTGTTTCCCTATAAAGAGATTCTAATCAATGCTTTTAAGATATTCTATATCCTTTATAATTATTTTTTTATTACCCTGAAGCTCAATTATTCCCTCTTCTTGCATACTTGTTAAGGTTCTACTTACTGTTTCTCTCGTAAGGCCAGCATAACTTCCTATTTCTTCTCTGTTTAAAGGCAAATCTAATATTACTGTATTTCCTTCTTCTCTTCCAAAATCTTTTGCAAGGCTTAATAGAACTCCTACTATTCTAGATTCTACATCCTTTGTGCTTAATCTCTGTACTAGACTCTCAAGGTTCATTAATCTATCATGTACTACTTCTAATATCTTAAAAGTTATTTCAGGATTTTTTTCTATTATTCTATCAAAGTTTTCCTTAGTTAATGCACATATAGCTGTATCTTCCAAAGCTTCCGCATTAAATTCAACCTTACTTCTCTTTAACAAACTCAATTCTCCGATAAAGTCTCCATCAGTAAGTATGTATAATATCTGTTCCTTTCCTTCTTTTGTGTATTTAAATATCTTAATCTTTCCCTTATTAACAATATATAGCTTATCTGATACGTCTCCTTCAAAGAATATCATTTGACCCTTTTTATATCTTCTATTTATAACAGTATTAGCAATTTCCGCTAGTTGATTTTCATGTAACGTTGAAAAAATATATACTTTTTTAGCGCAATACTTTCCAGTGCATTTTTCACAGTGGCATGAGCTTATTAAATTGTTCTCCATTATACTAAAATCACCTCATTCGCATATTTCAAAGATATAAATAAAAAAAACGTATATAGTTTAAACCTGTTTATAATAATTTTACCTTCTAATACTGCACTTGTAAATTTTTAACGCTTTTAAATATCTTATTCACTGAATTAGTGTATTAAACATATCTATATATCATGCGTCATTATATTGAATTAGCGCTTTGTTCCTTCTTATTATGTCCTAATCTATAAGTATATTAAGAATAAATGTAATTTATGATAAGAAATCTATATTAATTGTAACAAGTTTATATTTAGCATCATATGATGTTATTGTGTAAGCAACATAAACAAGGAGGATAAACACAACTATGGCAAAAGACACAAATTCAAGAGTTAATATGTATACTACAAACTGTCCACCAAAGCAACAATGTATTCCGCAAGAACTAGTAATAAGAAATGTAAGATTAGCAGCTGCATATGTACCTTATCAAAGACTTTGTACTCTTCTCTCTCCTATAGAAGCTCTTAAACATGGAACTGTTTTCCCAGAGCTTTATAGTCCTTATGAAGGAAAAGATAAAAAATGCAGGCCAGTCTCTGACTGTTAGAAGGAGGTACTATTATGAAGCATGATATGAATAAAAAAGAACTTTTAAAACAAATTACCGCTGTGACTTTTTCACTAATAGACCTCCATTTATATCTTAATACCCATCCAACTGATCAGAATGCCCTTGCAGCACATAATTCACTTGTAACACAGTCTCGTATGTTAAGACAGGAGTATGAGAAATGCTACGGACCATTGTCTTATGGATCCTATAGTCATTGTCCATGGCAATGGATAAATGAGCCTTGGCCATGGGAATGTGAGGCTAACTTTAGACTTAGTGGAGAGGAGAGGTAGTATATGTGGACATACGAAAAGTTTCTTGAGTACCCTGTAAAAATAAAAAACCCTAATCCCAAAATGGCAACTATAATCATTACACAATATGGCGGTCCTGATGGAGAGCTGGGTGCATCATTAAGATATTTAAGTCAAAGATTCTCTATGATTACACCTCAAGCCATAGCAACATTAAATGATGTAGGTACTGAAGAATTAGCTCACTTAGAAATGGTTGGTTCAATGGTTCATCAATTATTAAAAGGTGCAAGCATTGAAGAAATCAAAGCAGCAGGTGCTGAGTCTTATTATGCAGACCATGGTAGAGGAGTGTACCCAGTAAGTGCTTCAGGCGTTCCATTTACTGCTTCAGTTCTCCAATCAAAAGGTGATCCTATAGTGGACTTAACTGAAAATTTAGCTGCTGAACAAAAAGCAAGAGCAACCTATGAGTATCTCATAAATCTAGCTGACGACCCAGATGTAATAGAACCTTTAAAATTCTTAAGAGAAAGAGAAGTTGTACATTATCAGAGATTTGGTGAAGTATTTCGTAAGAATGAAAGTGAATAAAAAACTGCTGAAACACTAGGTTCTCAGCAGTTTTTTTATTGAATTATACACGCCACACAATCTCAACGCTTTCCTTACAAACTAGCACCTTCTGAATAAGTATATCGACCACGGTTTGCTTATCCTCTCGTGATACTTCGTCCCACTCGTCAAAGATTTCTTCTATTTGTTCAGGGTCGAGGCTATCCCTACTAATAGAACTACTTTCAAGTCTTACAATCTTGTCATTAAGTTTCTCAATCTCATCATTAAGCTTATCTACTGTTTTGTTTAAACGCTCTTTAATAGTAGAACTTGCAGCGACAAATGTATCTACAATTTCGTCTATTTCTTTGTTTTTAGTTGCTATCTCTGCCTTAATTCGGTTTATCTCCGAAGTGTTAGGGTTTGGCTGGTCTTGCTCTACTTTTAGGCTTAGAACCTTTGCTTTCAGTTGTTCGAGTATAACTCCTTCTAAAAAGTCCTTTTTAACTACTCCAAAACCTGTACACCTACGGTTACCACATACCTCTGAACATAGAAAATACTCATTAAATGTTGTTTTTCCTTGCCATTTGTTATAGCGTAGTGCATACCCACACTTAGCACATTTCAGCTTTCCTGAGAGCCAAGTGGCCTCAACACGTTTTGACCTTGGAATTTGAATATTCTGTTCGGCCTTTAGTCGACATTTAATCCATGTACCTGAATCTATTATGCCCTCGTGTGGAGCTAATACAAGCAGCATATCTTTGTAATGAGCCATATTCTTACTGCTTTTAGTGTCCTTTGTTTCCTTTATATTCTCTACATCTTTACTATCTTTACTATCATTAGGTTTAAGTTTAGGCTTAGGTTTTGTGTATAAATAACATCCATTCGTGCCGATAAAACGCTCTGGTGGGTCAACTATCTCAGTACCTCGTGACGAATAAAACGCATATACGTCAGCGTCAGCTCGTACATATATTGGATTACGCAGTATCTCTGTTATTCTCGGAGTTGACCACTCAATACCACGAGCTTTTTTTATATTATTTTCACGCAAATATTTTACAACTTCACCAATTGAAGTGCCCGGCCTCGAGTATAAATCAAATAAAATCTTTAACTGCCTAACTTCTTCGGGTTCTGGTGCATACTGCGATGACTTTTTTCCGTCTATTGTAAAAGGTACACGCTTAAACCCGTATGGAACACGACCTCCCATATAAAACCCCTTACGACTACGGTTGGTGTAAGCATCAACTACACGTTGCTGAATAGTTTTACGCTCAAGCTCCGCAAATACCATCACTATTTTTAACATAGCTTCGCCTGCGTCTGTCGTTGTATCAAATTTCTCTGTGCAGGATATAAATTTCACATCTTTAGCCTTAAATACATCGTAGGTGTTTACAAAATCAACAACTGAACGGCTTATACGGTCCATCTTATATACGATTACGGTACTTATTTTACCGGCTTTTATATCTTTCATCATTCTCTTAAAGTCGTCTCTGTCAAGGTTCTTACCTGAAAACCCTTTGTCCTTATATACTTCTACTTTCTTCTTCAGTATCCTAGCTTCTAACATACACTCATCTATTTGTGTTTCTATACTAATTGAGTCCTTTTTGTCTACTGATTGACGTGCATATATTGCTATCATTTATGTAACCCCCTTATTAAGGCAGATAAAAAGTGCCTATATTGGCATTATACCAACGTAGGCACTCATTTTCAACGCTTCGTTTTATTCACTTTCAGTTTTAAGTTTTTTGTGTATGCTAGATAGTATATTAAATAAATCGTTAGAAACTCGCTTCTCAGCTGTTTTTCTTTCTGTCGCTGTCATCTTTGGTGTTGTATGTATAACTTGTACTTGTTGACCTCTTGAATCCATACATACACCCCCCATAGTTGTAATGTATGATTGTGTTCCTTGTCTTGTTACTCTTTTCATAATTAATTCCCCCATAAAATGATTTTTATGGGCTATATTTAGCGAGGCCTAGAAATGCAGCGAATAAAACATAATAATTTTTACTGCTACATCATCGGCCTAATAGGTTATGAGCAAATAAAAGACCATCTATTGTGTAACAGTAGGTGGTCTCATTTGCTTATATTAAGTTTTACATATACTTATTCTTCTTCTGACACAGCAGCAACCTTAGGGACGAAAGTACCAGTTTCGAGACTGTATCTAAGCTTAAGCAATATATCAACAATTGGCTTATCATTTGTTGGTGCACTATGGTCATTGTCCATCTTTTCGAGGGTTGCTACAACATCAACACCCTTAAGAGTTACTTTCATCGCAAATCCGTCAGGTGTTTTCATCACACTAACCCAGTCACCATAAGTTTTGTGTAGGTACTCGTTCTGCTCCTTAAAAAATTTCACTAAGTCAATTTCTTTCTTTTGCATATTCATGTTCCTCCATTTTTTTTATAAAATTTTATAGTATAAGTGATAATACTGCGATGCAGTATTATCGTCCTATATAATAGGTAGTGATTTATTTAATCCTCTTACTCATAGAACATTTCCATGTACTTGTCTACTCCGACAGATTCTTCAAATCTCGCCTCTGCTTCTGCAAAGGCTTGCCTAGCTACAAACATCTCAGCTTCAATCAGTAGCTCATGTATATAATCATTGTAACCCTTACACTTATAGCAGGTATTCGCAAGCTCGATGCGGAGTTGCTTCAATTTATTTTTAAGTTCACACGCACATCCCTCAACATCAAGCCCCGCAAACTCTGCCATATAACCATATATAGATTTTTGAGCTATCTTGTGGTGCTCCCGCATTTTATCCAAAACCAACTCAAGCTCTGCTATGGAGCTATGCAGTTTTTTACAAACAACCCCTTCTTCTTTGCATCTCTTTACTGACTTTTTCATAATTTGTTTACCTCCAAATATTTATTATTTTTGATTGATTTTACTATACATTTAGCAAGTCATGATATTACAAATAAAACCCTTCAAGCACTTCCATTTTATTTTTAAGATTTTCTTCAGCTACCGAAAGTAGTTGTTTTGCTACTTTTACATCACTCTCAGCCTTTGCCTTTGCTATTTTAACTTTTTCTGCTCTTTCACACTTTAAACAAGTTTTTCGTATGCTCTGAGCAAGCTTAGCTTGCTCAGTTGCAAAAACATCAAGCAGTACTTCAGCAACTCTATCACCATCATGTTCTTCAGTCTCAAGTTGTTCAATTTTTGAAAGTAGTTCTGCCAACATATTGTATTTACTGCGTATCTTACAACATACCTTTCCTGTACCTAAACAGTTTTTCATTGTTTTTACCTTTTTCATAATTTCATTCCTCCAAATATTTTACTAATCGCTTCTGTTGCGATTTATACCCTACTTTGAACAGGGTCTGAATTTGCATGGAGTAGCTAAAAAATATATTTTTAACCACTTATACTATACTTTTACTAAAACGTTCTATAAGCCTTCGGCCTACTGTGTTATAATTAAAACCAGTAAAGGCAAGGAGTACAGCTACTTATGAAAAAACACTTAACACAAAACGAGAAGCGCCAACAAATAAAACTACATCTTAAAATAAACTGGCAAGCCAGTAATCGTAGCGTTGGGCGTGCCTTAGGTATACATCACACCACAGTCAAAAGTGTACGTGATGAAATGATTCAATCTGGACGATTTAGCCACCTGTACACCACAGATAAGGGTGATAGTTGGAAAAATCACCCATATTTGCAGTTAGATGAGAACAAAGGCCTAATTGAAACTTTAAACCCTCGTAATCTTAGAGCTATAAAAAGAATAGACGTTTTGGATTACATGATGGCTAACCCGCAAATAAAATCACCTTGCGTTGCACAGGCTAAACTCGCTAAAGAGGCTATTATAAGGCGTAAAACAGCCCCTGTAACGCTTACAGAGGCTGATATAGTTATTAGGAAGGCAAATGTATGCAACATCGAAGAACTGTCCTTTGTGCCTGATTGTGGCGTTGATTTGTGCATATGTGACCCGCCTTGGGATAGCACCTCCGCTGAGGTCTGTGCAGGGATTGCAAATGCCGCCTCAGCTAAACTCAAAGATGGAGCGAGTTTGCTAGTATTAACGGGGAGTTCACATTTAGACGAGGTTATAACGTCCCTTAGCTCCAATAAAACCATCAAGTACCACTGGTTGCTTGTATGTCCACTCCCACAAGGTGCTCCTGCCTCTACAAGCTGGTTAAAGGTGCAGAGTAAAGTAAGGTTGGTGCTATGGTACACCAAAGGAAAGTACAATGGAGAAATATACTCGGACTGGATAAACCGGCCTACACTCGGAAATGATGCCAGTAAAACCCACCATATTTGGGGAGCTCCTGAGGAACTGATTTCGGAGTTGATTACACGCTATAGCAATCCGGGTGACTATGTAGCCGATTTCACCACAGGGGGAGGTTGTTCCGCTGTATGTGCAGTCAAGCTAGGGCGTAAGTATTACGGTTCAGACATTAATGAAAAAGCTGTCAACACTACTATTAAGCGTGTTAGACAGCTCTTTGGATACACCAAATAAAAAGGAGATATAAAACTATGGACAAATATCGTCGCTATTGTACTAATTGCAATAGGTATTATACATATAAACATAAATGTGATACACCTGTGTTTATATACATTAGGAGAACTACAAGGCGTATAGTAGACAGATTGCAATATTTAGGTTTTAAGGTATTAAGTACAAATATAATACCCGATATGGACTTTAATAGTAATAATTCAGACTTTTACAGAACCCGCATCGAAGTAAACTTTAAGCTAGCTTATTCTGATTCACTTTTGGCAGAGCTACCCGAAGGATGGTGCTGGGAAGTTAATACAATTGCACCTTCTTCACTCGTTTATACAGTTGAAATTAAGCGTAATGAAATAGGTTCTAAGCTTACACAGCAATTAAGCAATCAAGCTATAATCGAACTAGAAAAATATCTGAAAGCAAGAAATGCAGAAGGAATCAGAACTGCTATGCTGTTAATGTATGATTAATACTTACAAAGGTCCCACATAATAACTATATGATTGCCAATAAAACCTTACTGTTATAAGGAAAACCTAACATAAACATAGTTCTTCAAAGGCCTTCAATTATGTTACAAAAGTGAAGCTGAAACACCTGTTGGAACGGAGGGAACAGCTCAGCTGACCCCTTTACTTGCATACTTATAGTTACCTGCACCCAGTTGTGTAATTATTAAGTATTGTGCCAAGGCCTGATTAGTAGTTGAGTTAGGGTTCTATACTGTAAATGAGCTTGTAATCCCACCTACTACGGGTGTTAGTGGAGAAATGTTATATGTCGGCCCCGGAGACAGTTAAAATAGAAACAACGCAGTAGTCAAAACCTTGCTACTGCGTTGTTTTTGTTATTCTTCTTTTTCTCCATCATAATCATCATCGTAGACATCAAGTAGTTCGGCAAGCTCGCTTGGAAATGGACCTCTATAATACTTATTGGTTATATTTGATACAGGTTCAGGAACTTTTACTAAACTTGCTTTCATAGCTCTATCGGCCTCGATTTCAGCCGTTGCTTTTGCACGAAGCTCTCGCATCTCAGTTTTCCATGCGTCTATATCATCACCAAACCCGCACTCCTCAGCTGGCGGACCATTGTAAACAGGTTCAGGTTCTTTAGGCTTCTGCGGGTTCTGCTTAGACTTCAAGAAGTCGTCAATATCTTCTTGTCTAAATCGCCTAGATGCACCTACCTTTACGCAGTACAAGTCACCTTTATCGGCCCATCGAATGACAGTCATTGGTGTCACTTTTAGCTGATAGGCTACATCGCCTACACGAAGATTATACTCTTGTAAATTCATAAGTAATCACTCCTTTTTAACAAATATCACAATAATCACATTTAGCACACAACTGTTATAAATGTGCTAAATGTGATTATTGTGATATTTTATATAATAGGTCGGCCTAATGCTAATTTTTAGGGCAAATAAAGAACGCCCTCAATGTGTAAGAGAGCGTTCTTTGAAAAAGGATGTATATAAAAAATGGAGGAGTCAATAAATAAAACCTTACTTGGTTACTGATGAGTGCTTAACACGCTCAGCAACTTCTGACTGCTTGGCGTTGTTCATCATCTTAACATCGTCTGTAAGGTATCCTGTAACCCGCCTAATAGCCGAAAACCTACATTCTTACCTGATTGGATTTCTTCTTTGGTGTTCAACTTGTCCTGCATCATATTCTAAACCCCCCAGAATAGCCTTCATTGAATTTCAGTGATAATCCTTGAGTATTTATATGTCCTTAAACTTGAAATACGCTGTGGGTCGTTTTAGAGCCTTTAAAATATGGTGCGAATAAAGACCAGCCTATTTAGTATGTTCAGCATCTTGATATATGTCGTATGTATCTACAATATCGTTATTCACGGAGCATATCACAAGTGCAGGAAGTTCGTTGTCAGGTGTATAATAGCTATATCGTCTGTCACTGGAGTGTAGAGTGTATCCGATATTCAGAAGACCATTCTCACAATAATCCTTTGCAGTAGATACTATCTTGTCTTTAAGTACATTGTTTACACTTTTATTACTATTTTTAGTGAACTGTATACTCATAAGATATAACCTCCTAAAATTAGTCCGATAAAACACGCCAATTCCTGAGCTGTCTGTACTTACCACTATAAGTGCGTAGTTACACCTATTGTCATTTTATATACTATAATTAGATAGGCTTGTTGTATTTTAGAAGACTTGAGTAAAAATTTTATCAATTTCAAAGGTTACTGCTGGATTACACGCCACGAACCACAAGCCTGTCGGAGTTAGTGGGATAGGAGATAGGAGCAAAGGCCCCAAAATAAAAACCACCTGCTGTGTAGCAGGTGGCTGTATATGGTCAAAATGTTATGCTCCCGACTGTATTATGGTGTATCATAATAGAGCTGTTTCTGAGCGGGTTTCAGTCATACTTACTTAGTGTAGTCTATCCATCATTCGCTTATTGCAGGAAGTGATTTTACTTACTAAGCCTGTAAATACTGGGTTTGAAGCTTATTGAAGAATGACCTACCAAAGACACATCGGCCTTATGCTACCAAATAAAGTACTTGCAACACAGCCATTCCAGCCACATTCTCAAACTCTTTTGCCCTTACTTGTACTAACATACCTAACCCACACAAAACTGAACTCTAAAAGGAAACTACAAAGGCCTAATTGTGACCTTAGTCCAACAGTAAATATACTCAAGTTAAATCATATATCTACAAGAGTTCTTTGGTAACTATCTTCAGTAGGTACTTCTAAAATCCTAGTCTTCATTATTGCACTTCCAGCGTACATCTTATATGTGACTCCGCTATGAGTTGCTATCAGAGTAGCAGCCTCTGCTTTTGCCTTTACTACCTCATCATCAATCTTGTCATCGCCTTTTACCTCAATGAGTTGGTATGAACCATCTGACATCTCTGCAAAGAAATCAGGGTAGTAATGCCTTATTCTTCGAGATTCCGGGTCATAATACTGTATAGAAAGGTCACCTTGGTTACTTGTAAACATACCAGTAAAGTATATTTTTTTAACCTTGCTATTGGTTATATATTGCAAGAAACATTCTTTCTCTGGTTTTGAATCGAAGCAATACGTATCTGCGTGAAAGCTCTTTTCAACTTCAGCAGGTCGGAACTGAGTGTCTTGTTTAGTTGTTACCAGTTCTGGTTTTGCTGAAAACTCATAGTAACCAGCCGTTTTAGGTTCTCTGAGTAAGACAATGTCTCTGTCCTCAGTTCTAATTTCACTTGTAACTTCAAATAGAGCGTGGAATATCTTGGGTACGATAATGTCGTCCAGAAGTTCATTATACTTGTTTAGACATTCTAGGATGTATTCCTCGCCGTCTATTGAGTCTCTTAATATTCTAGCTGCGAGTAAGCAAGATATGTTAAGGTAGCGTGCAATCTCGCCCACAAGAGTAAAGGAACTATACTTTATCTGCTCTTTTAACTGGTCGATATTGGTTTCCTTGACACTCATTTCGTGTGAAATGCTATCCTTTTCATACATTGTGGAGGCGTACTTAGGGAAATCAACATTATTTAACTCGAAGTTAATAGGGGAAGTATAATTCTTCTCTAGAAGTCCATACTCACGCCATATACGTTTTAGCTTAATAACACGTTCTGGAGGTACAACTCTTACCTTATAGCGTTCAGACTTCTCAGAAGGAGCCTTAGATAAGTCTTTTATCTCCATATTGAAGTTCTTGTTAAGTTCTGCGTCAAGAATATCGTAGTTGTCTTTGGATAAGAACACGGTAGCGGTAAGTTGTTCAGTTGTAATTTTCCTTAAGCAACGCATTGTTGCTTGTAGAACAAAGATTTTAGACTGTGGACTACGAAACATAGCAACACCAAATAAAGAACGACAATTCCAACCTTCTCGGCCTTTACCTACGAGGATAATGATTTGTTTCTTACTACCTTCAGTACCGACTATATCAAGATTGTTAAAATCTCTAATGTCATCATCTTTAGTTACCTTCGCATCACCTACATTAACTAATATCTTTGATGAAGAGATACCCAAGTCGGCAAGGATTTTTTCAACTACAGGTCTAACTTCGTTATTAGCCTCATCAATGGTAGTAGCAAATATTGCGAGCTTTGCCAATAAACCCTCATAGGATTTCTCACCGTAGGTCTTCCAAAACATAGTGATAGCTGCTCGTAGGAACTCCTCGCTCTTTACGTTCTCAAACGCTTTTAAATCAGCATCTTTAAGAAATCCATTCACAATGGACTCTTTTAGCCCATAAGCATATACAACCTCTGGAAGAAGTTGCTTATTTACATATGGTGTTCCAGTATAGTTATAACAAGCAACAATAGAAGTGCTGTTTGCAAGCATATTTATTGTATCTCTTAGACTTGTTTTCTTCTCGCTAGTAGCACGTATCTGTTTTTCAAGGTCGGCACCAAAAAGGTGATGAGCTTCGTCCACATATACTCCAAGTTGTTTAAGACGACAAAGTTTTTTGAATCGCTGATTATCCATTAAAGAGGAATCATCATTTACATCATCATCGTCCTCATCACCATAGACAGACGATAGAAGCGAACCACTTTGGAATAGAACATTAGCTGGTTTCTCCTCCTTGCGTTTCTTCTTTACAATAATCTTCTGTGTATTTGAGATAACTATGTTAAAGTCTGAGTCGTCTAAAGTATGTAATGTTGTACCACTCTCTTCTAAGAAGTGAAACTTTATGTTAGCGTCAAGCACCTTTGCATACTCTGGAGGAACTACCTTTGTTTTATCAAAAGTAATTATCTCTCTTAAAGACTGCAGAACTGTTTTATCTGGTGCAAAGACAAGAGCATTGTGGCAGAACCGCTTGTCTTTGGGGTATTTGTTAGCAAGCAAGAACTCATAAAATATACAGGTAGCCATTAGGATGGTTTTACCAAGTCCCATAGTTAGAGCATAAATATAGTTGGGATAATCTTCTTTATATTTCTTCATTTGCTTAAATAGTATATCAGTCTGCTTTTCAACTGCTTTAGGTAGGTATATACTTTTACCTTCAGCACTCGCTCTATAATCAAATAAAGAAACTTGACCATTTTTATTTATTGAATAGTACGACGCATCTGAAAACCTATCTCTGTGATTGCGCCAGTCATCAAACATTTCGTAAACCTGTGCATTGCCCATAAACTCTTTAATAAACACATACATTTCAAGAGCTTCAAACTGTGGCAGACGCAGGAACGCATCAGGATTCTCTTCTCTATCGTTATAAGCTAGAAACTTTTTTGTTAAATCATTATATCGAGAACGAATCTTCTTACGGTTGTTCTGATAAAATAATAATAATTGTTCATAGAAGGCAAAGTTTTCAGTAGTTTCAGTTGCCATTATCGCACCTCCACTTCCAGAGACTCAGATAGCAGGTCAGTTATCTTGACTTTAATTGTTCCAACTCCGTCAGGAATGTCATAAACTCCTGTCACTACTTCTTTTTTACCCGGAACGTCCGTTACAGTCGGCTGCATAACGGCCCCGTCGTAATTCCAATCAATCATTATCGACTCAACAAGTTGCTTCCAGTCCTCTACATATTCCTTCTGTAAAGAAAGCTTCTGCATCAAGTTTAACGGATAAAAAGCTCGAACTACAAGTTTGTTACCTTCGATAGCAATGTCCGCTTCGGCTTCACGCTTCAACTGTAACTCGGCCTTGTCACGAAGTATGTCAACGATTTGAATATCAAGTTTATACTCAGGGAGTTCTTGTTCAAGTGAGGCTTTTAAATCAGCTTCGTGTCCCATACAGATAATCGTAATCCTCTCTACGGGTTGACTCGGGTTCTCCTCTTTCCTCTTTTCGTAAACCTTATAAGGTAAATTAGCTTTTAGTTCTTCTAAATCAGCCTTTGTAGCTATACGGTTAACTGGCATAATCTTTACCATTCTGCCGTCAAGTTCACCGTCCCATATATCACTCTGTGAGAATGGCTGAACCTCGAGTGCTTCAATTAGGAGTTCGCGTGCTTCTAGTGGGTTTCGGAAGAAATCATAGTTATTTACATTGTAAACTTCAAAACTTGTGTATCTTGTTTCATCACTTGACTCAGCTTCTGAGGCAACCGAAAGCAAACGCTTTGTAGTCGTTTGAATAGCTCCGAGGTTTATGTCCGCACCAATAAAGCGGCGCCCTAATTTCATTGCCACGGCTTGGGCCGTGCCGCTGCCCATAAAACAGTCGAAAACAATGTCACCTTTATTAGTTGATGCACTAATCAATTTATATAGCAACTCCTCAGGTTTTTGGGTAGGATAGTTTGTACGAACAGATGATGCTTGATTTTCAATATCTATAAAGAAATAGTCACTTGCAGACTTGCCTTCACGAAGGTAATCTCTAACTACCCATTCAGGGTTTGTAATCTCGTATTCAGGGCTGACATCTTTTGCACTTTTTATTGGACTTCCTTTGATATTTCTGCCGCTCAAACGATAGCGTCCTATTTCATCTTCATATTTATATTTCTTTATAGTGTTCTCAGAAAGCGGTTCAATAACCATTTCGTCATTCCAGTTGAACACAGGCATACCTAGTTTTTTATAAAACAGAATATCATCGTGGGTTCTTTTCCAACTGCTTTTAATTGCACTTCTTGTATTATACATCCAAACAAGCGAGTTTAAATGGTTATCGGCACCAAATACTTCATCCATTATAGCTCTTAGGTAATGTGCTTTGTGATAATCACAATGTAAATATATACAACCGGTATCTGATAACAATTCCCTCATAAGAATAAGTCTTTCATACATAAACTGCAGGTACTCGTCGTTTGTCCAAATATCTCCATACTGTTTCTCTTCAAAAGAGGTGCTATCATTTGTTACCGTCTGTCCTCTCAGTGCAATCTTCTTCTTGTAGTTAGCTTTAGAATCAAAAGGTGGGTCAATATAGATGAGGTCAACTTTACCCCTGAACTCCCTTAATAGATGGCTCATTACTTGTAGGTTATCGCCCCAAAATATCTTATTTATCCAACCGTCTTGCTCCTCGCCATAGCGTTCCCTAAGTTGAGCAGGGAAATACTGTGTCGAACGATAAGGGCGCTTTCCTGTCCAACGTAACTCAGGGAATCCTTTAATTGTCGGACGCTCGTTAAATTCAAAAGTGATTTGTTCATTCATTGTTGTCTTTCCTCCAAACTTATTTTATTTTCCACAATAAAACCTAAAGTCACATTCATTACAGGTCTTTAAGGAAGCCGCTTTCTGTTTATATTCTTTACGTAAAATCTTATGAACTGTATCATCAAACGCTGCAATAGTTGCATCGACAGATGATTTCTGATAAGGATATGTAATAGTCGGAACCCCTGTTTCTTCACCTGTATAGTAAAGATGCATTTTACTTACCTTTTGCCCCGTGCGCTTCTCTACAAGGTGTGCGTATACCTGTAATTGGCCTCGATAGTGTTCCAACCTCTCTACATCTTTAATCATATCTGGCTTCTTTTCAGACTTAAAGTCTACAAGTTCAACAGTATCCCCTTCACCTTTAATAAGGTCGATAGTGCCTTCAATTATGTAGTCTGGCTTTACAAGACTAACATTGACCTCGGCCTCTTTTATCGTATTCCAATGTGTAGCTTGTCGTTCAGCATAACGTAAGACTTGCTTGAGTGCCGCATTTCTCTGAGGCTCAGCAAGATATGTGCGTTCACTCTTAGTTAGCGAAGTATAGTTTGAATCGAACCATACAGTTATATTATCAGGTGTTATTAGATGTTCTTCACTACGAAGAGCCGCACGATGTACATCCTCAATCGTCTGGTGTACAAGCATACCGAATAACATAGCACTTACACGCACAGGTGCGAACCCTAACTCTTTGAATAGCTTGTATTGTATTGAACACGTTTCATATACAGAAATATGTGATGTAAATGAAAATGCGTCCTTGAGATTAACATCTTTAACTACTTTAAAATTAAACTCGGATAAATCAAACTCTTCGCTATCTATGCTAGGTAAGTCGCCATATATCTCGCTAAAGTACATACTCGGAGTACGCTTATCCTCATTACAGGTAAGAATTAACAAATCTTGCGCACGTGAAAATGCTGTATAGTACAGTCTCCAAAAGTCAAAGAACTTTGTATCGTCGTGAGGTTCAAATGCAGGCCGCTTAAAATACTTTTCCTCAACAGTTCTTAATAAATCTTTGTAAGATTTCCTAGGTATATTGCTTAGAGAGTCAACGAATACAATAGGAAACTCCATCCCCTTTGACTGGTGTATTGTCATAAACGAAACACAACCGCTTGGAGCGTACTCAGCATCATCCTCATACTCTGATATACCACCATCGAATAATAGCTTCAAATAAAGGTTAAAAAACCACTCTGTGTTATTGTTTATGTGCTTCTCACTTAAAACGTCTATGCGGTGCAGGTACTCAAACTTGCCTACAACCTGAGTAAATAATGCGATATTGCGTGCTGGCCGCACATCAACAACACCGGCCGTCATATCAGTATCAATAATCCCTGAAAACGGTGCAAACTCAAACATCTGATAAATCAACCCTGAGTAAGCGTAATCAGTTGTTCCTTTAAGGTTAGTGTGTATCTTCCCTCGGTGCCGTATCCAATTACGAAAATCCGCAGACTCAGGCTTAACTAGGTATTCATTCGCCCTTACAATACAGCTTCGGAAGTAATTATAGTGTTCTGGGCGGATAAAATCATACTTCCCTTGTTCCAACCCCAGTACATAGGTAGGAAACATTAGCATAAGACAGCCTATTAAGAGTTTAATCTCTTCACGCTGAAAGAACATATCAGAACGTGGAGAGTAAACCTGTATTCCATTCTTCTCTAAGAAGTTAGCAAGCCCTACAACACGTTCGTGCTTTACTGAGTTAAATAGAAATGCGAGTTGGTTGTAATCAGTCAGCTTCCCTGAGTGTTTTAGTTCGGTTATAAAACCTAAAATCTTTTCATACCACTCTTCAACATCTTCTACGCTCGATAACTTAACTACTGCAGGACTTTTTAAATTAGACTTGACGTGAGGTTTAATTGTTTTGTCAAAGCGAAACCCTCTCCAGCGAAAGCGGAAACGAGCACCATCAGTGGTTGACATCCAAGTGTTGTAGAAGTCAACTATGTTGCTATTTGAACGGTAATTCACATCAAGAGGTATAACTTTGCAGACACCTTTGTCAAACTTCGAAGGGAACTCAAGTATATTACGGATGGTTGCACCTCTAAAGCGATACAGCCCTTGGTCATCGTCACCAACAACGCAGATGTTCTGATGATTATTACCAAGAAGAAATACTATTTGTTCTTGAATAAAGTTTGTATCCTGGTACTCATCAACCATTATGTATCTGATTTTACTTTGTATCTCTGATAAAACGGACGGATTGTTTATTAGCAACCAATAAGCTTCAACCTGAATAGCCGAGAAATCCATAAGATTGTTTTCAGCTAATACCGATTTATATGTTTCTAAAATACTCCCGAGAGCTGAAATTTGTTTGTCTGGGTCTGCTTTTAAATCAGAAGGCTCTATCATCTCCTCAGATAGGTTGTTGACTAAGCCACATATCTCGCCTGCGTTGCGCCAAGCGCCTCCATTTGATAGTACCAAGTCTATACCGTCAATGCTGTTGAACCGTTTAATGTTCTGGAATACAGTATAGCTCTGGTCAAAAGCGTCCAGAGTACGATAATTCTTTTTAAGTCGAGTATATTCAAGGTTTTCTTTTATAATCCGCAAGCAAAGTGAATGGAACGTTCCTATATACATTTCATTTATGTTTACTTGGATTCCTCTAGCATCAAGCTCATTTGTAATTCTTGTTATGAGTTCCTTTGCCGCTTTTTCCGTAAAAGTAGCCATCATAATACGTTCAGGCATAACTCCTCGTTCCTGAATCAAATAAATAGCACGTTGAACTAGGGTATAGGTTTTACCTGTTCCCGGACCAGCGGTTATAAGCACAGGCCCATCTGAAGTTTCAATAGCTAACCGTTGATTCTCGTTGGCATTACCAAAGTTAAACATTACTTAATACCTCCTTGGGATTTACCTAATAATAAACTTGCTCTATTGCAGTTCTAATACTTATTGACAGCACAACTATTGTATCATTTCCATAATATCACTAATGTCGCACTCTAAAGCTACACATATCTTTTGTAGGGTTTCTGTGCTAACGTGTTGATTCTTACCAAGTTTAGTTATAGATGCCGAGCTTATTTTTGATAGCCTCTGTAAGTCTTGCTTTTTCATATCTCGGTCTATAAGTAACTTCCATAGTTTCTTATAGCTAATCTCAGCCATTTTTCTCACCTCTGCTTAAATAAGAACATTATACCACTTTAATCTACTTATTGCATATAAAATCTTTACAATAACAAGAATGTTCTTTCGTATATCTGAGTGGTTAATAACTTTCTGGTCGCATTTTTTATTGTTTTATTATGTTTGGTGCAGATATACTCCCTCAGGCACTATAAAAGTTTCCAAAAGGAGACTTAGCATCCAGTTCCCGTGCCATTTATAATCAGCTAAGGCAAACGTCCTAATAGGGCATACTGTAAACCAACTACGCAAACTCTATAAAATAAATCCAAAAGTAGTTTGTTTAGACTTATTTTTGGTTTTTTAAACCAAAGTTTGTTAAAGTCTATTGACTATAGCTGATAGATAGTGCACTGTAGGATGTGTACAAATAATCAGTTGATTTCACGGACAGTTTAAACAGCTAGTTTACCCCTAATAAAACAATTAAAAACCACACCTAAACCTGTCCGTTTACAAGTAATAGATTTCGTGAACAATTCTATTCAATGAACTGGAGGTATTATGATGATAGCAGCCTATACAAGAATTTCTACAAATAAGGAAACGCAAAAACACGACCGACAAGAGAAGGCATTAGCTGACTATGCCCGAAAACACGGCTTTGAAATAAGTATGTGGTGTAAGGATACCATTACAGGTAAAACCAGTGCGGAAAGCAGGCCTAACTATCAATACTTAAAGTCTATGCTATCCGAAAACGATATTTTACTTCTCTCAGACCTAGACCGCCTCGGGCGTGATGCAACAGACACTATTTTAGAGATAAAAGACCTGCAACAGCGTGGTATACGCATAGTATCACTAGATATACCTTATATGTCAGACTGGAACAGTATGCGTGATGACAGTATGTCCAGAATGATTATTGACATCGTAGTCACTATAAAAGCACATATAGCACAACAGGAGCGTGAGAAGACAGTCTCCAGAATTAATCAAGGACTAGCTGTTTGTCGTGCAAACGGGATTAAACTCGGACGGCCGATAAAACAGGATTTACCAGCTGACTTCATTAAGAAGTATGAAGCTTTCTTATCGGGTGCTTACGGTAAGTTAAGCATTGTAGGCTTTGCTAAAATGCTTGGTCTTAGCCGTAGCACCGTGTATAAATATATTAACATATATAATAGTAGTAAAAAATATAACGAGAACCGAGGTGCTGCCTTATGATGCTTTGTTTAGCCTGTGGTGAACAACGGCCTAATCGCTTCAAATCTGACACCTGTCCCAACTGTGGCTCGTACTTAAAATATGTAGAAGCACCAGCTAAGAGTACAGTAATTAAACTGCACAAGACAGGCCTAAGTGTTAGTTACGCAACAGCTGAGGTTTACAGCTATAATAACTACGCTATACACACTACAAATATCAGTATCGGCCTTGCTAAGTATTACCAACCTGTAGTCTTTCGTCGTCTACCTGACGGCGTTGGCTATGTTTTACCTCACAACTACGAGTACATGGACCATATACCAAAAGGAAACTTGCTATACCCTGTTCGCACGTATGGTATGATTAGATATGAAATACCATACCTTGACCGTACTGAGGCAAGGGCTGTATTAAGACAAAAACTCAAAGATTTAGACGCTTGGGTCGATGAGGCTACTAATGATGGATGGTTCGCTATATGTAATTTGGGAGGCCTATTATAATTTGGAGGTACTAATCTATGGACTACGAAATGTTGTGCCCTATATGTACTACACCAGCCGATAAAAACGAGGACTGTTGCAGTGGATGTGGTACTACTTGTGAACCTATTTTTGTATATGAACCCTTGCTAAAAGCTGTTGAAATGCTTATTAAAATGGGTATAAAGGTGTCAGATACAGATTTAAAATATTGTACTACTCACAAAACTAAAGTAACCATAGTTCTTGCTGAGGATGTATCTAAGAATATATTCGACGATTTACCCGATAGTTGGGCGTTGTATCACTTAGACAACATATGCTATCTAAGGTGTAATGTATACAGCGTCGCTAGTGCAGTACAAGCTTTTGAAGAATGGCTAAATAATAAAGACTTGTAGAAGGCTAATAAAACCTTCTACGGGTCTTTTTGAACCCTTTATTTTCAAGGCTTACGACTCACTTTCATTTTACCGAAACGTTGAAGCTCTTAGAATAGTTCAAGACCACTTACAAGAACCACATTTATTTGTAATGCCAAAACCAGATTTCTTAAAATAATATATAATCAATTAAAGTAAAAGCTTTTAGGGATCTGAAAGAGAATAACAAGTCAAAGATGCGACGGATATTCTGTGTCAGACAAGGAGGCAGGTTCCGCAGATAATCAGCACTATCTAAGGGTTCTGCAGACGCAGTATGACACAAAATAGACTAGCATACTGACTGGTTATTTCTTTGAAGATGCCTTAAGTATATAGAAAGTTCATTAATTCCCATAAAGTATTCCCTCATTATAGTAAGAGCCTAGTTTTAGATAAGGCATTATACCTTAGTCTCAAACCAGGCTCTTGTTTTTCTAAAAATAACAATTAATTCTTCATAACCAATTTATTAAAGGTTTTATTTCACATTGATAATAAGATTTATTTCCTTGGAAAACTCTAGAGTACTGTCCGAATTAATATTTGTTTTTAATGTAATTTTTTTTGTATCAGAATTAAAGTTAGTAAAACTGATTTTTATATTATCTACCTTCGCTCCCGGGGCAATGTTAGATAAGTCTGTAGATGATGCTGTCGTTGCCTGTACGTACTGATTTTTATCATTTACTAAGTAAGTATTTCCATCATGTTTGATTGATATCTTTTTATCTGTATTATTCTCCAAGTAGCAATATACTATAGTCTCATTTCCCCTAAACTCTACATATTGTAGTTTCATAATAAGCCTATTACTATTCTTTCCACATAAAGCTGCAGGGTCAACCTGATATGCTATATCCTTGGCTTCCTTGTCTTTATTATTGCCCTTATTGTCCTGCTTGTACTTTCCCTTAGCCTTTCCATTTCCTTTAGACTTTTCATCATCTTTCCCATTAGAACTATTTCCTAAAGTTATAGGTGAATTTTTATTTATAATACCTTCAACAATAGTATCTTTAGGTACTGATTTTTGAACATTAATATTCTTATTTTGTGAAGCATCGCTTTTACTAGGTTGAGTGTTGCTATTTGAAATATTTTCTTGATTATTATCTTTATCAACATTAGCTACATAATCATATTTTTTCCCATGATCAGTCACTAAATAAATTGCTGCTGCTACAATAAAAATTCCTATAATAGGTAACATTATTCTCTTTACCAGCTTTTTACTAGCTTTATTATTACCTTCATCAGGAGTCTTTTCATTTTTCTTCTGCTTATTTTTACGTTTTTTTAGGATGAATTTTAAAAGTCCCTTAGTTTTGAGCATACCTTTAAACCTTAAGCTTTGCAGAGACTTACCTTTAAAGAGCTTATTTTCTCTTATTTTATCACCTTTTAATTTATCTACATTTTTAGTTTCTTGAGATTTATCTATATCTGGTTTATTTTTAAATTCATTATTAAAAGTGTTTTTGATCCCTGTTACTTTTGTTTCACTAGAGCTTATGGTTGCTTTCTTTCCTACAACTTTAGTTCCAAAAGAATCATCAATATTATTTTTTATATTTTCGCCGTCAATTAATAATGTTTTAGTATAATTACTTATATCTCTATTATTTATTAGTACTGTTTTAGCATCATTCCCTGATAAAAAATTACTAATATCACTCTGAAGTTCTTCTATTGAAATATATCTTGTATCTTTGTCAATTTGCATTGCCTTCTGTATCACTGCTTTTAGTCTATCATCAACTTTTTCATCATAGCTTTCATCTTTTAATGCTTCAAATAAAGTGGATGGAGCTTTTCCTTTAATAATAAAATACATTACTGCTCCGAGACCATATATGTCCGTTTGCTTGCATGTTTGTTCACTGCCATACTGTTCAGGAGCTGCATAACCCCTAGATCCCATATAGATAGTATCTTTATTTCCATCTTGCTTATATACTCTTGAAATACCAAAGTCTATTAAAACAATTTTACCACTTGAGGTAATCATAATATTGGATGGTTTCAAGTCTCTGTATATAATAGGTGGATCAAAACTGTGTAAATAGGCTACTATGTCGCCTATACTAATTACTATTCTACATATTTTCTGGTCATCTATAGGTCGATTTCTATCAATATAGCTTTCTAAAGTTTCACCCTCAATATAGTCTTCAACCATATATAAGTTATCTTGCTCATAAAATATATCTACTACCCTTGGAATCCCAGGGTGACTTAAGTTCTTTAAAATATTAGGTTCTGCTAAAAAGTCCATTTGACCTTTTAGTTCTTTACTAACTTCTTTAATTGCCCACAAATTTCCTAACCTTATATTTTTACATAGGTAAACAGTGCTCATACCCCCTTGACCAAGAGTTTTTATAACTTCATATTTTTTATCTAGAATATATCCACTGTTTAGCATAGCCTCACCTCCTGTCTTAAACACTATATATAGTATATAAGAATTTAATTCTAATCCAAAAAATTCTTAGTCGTATATTAATATACGTATTAAATTTATAAATTAAGGAGGTATATCAAAAAGAAGAAACCTTATATATTTATTTTATATAAGATTTCAAAGCTTGATTTTTATTATAATGTTTTTTCCTTTATCTTTTCAAATAACTCATCTGGTGTATCTGCTTGGATGAGTTCATCATCAAATAGCGCAAAAGGGCCTACTGCACAATCTCCACAATAACCTAAACATGGTTCTACCTCTACAGTAGCATGTTGAATTTCATTTTTTATTCTATCAACTAACATATCAGTTCCATGGTTAAAATTATTTTCACAAAATTTTATTTGAGCCATATGCTATTACCTCCTGTAATGTATATTTACCTACTTCTTATTTTTTATTATTTCAATTAAATCATTTACATATACATCACTAAAATTAATATCCCCTAGGTCTATTTTTTCCTCTATAGCTTTTTTTAATATAGGTGAATTTTTAATACTTCCAACTACTATAGCTCCTATAATTTTATTATTACTTATTAAAATTTTGCTATAAGATCCCTCGTCTTCATTTATTACTATATTACTAGCATTACCTTCATATATATCTCCCATAGAAAATAGAGAAATATTAAATGCACTTAATGTAGTTACTGGTGCTGCTGGTTTATAAATAACATCCTTTCCTAACATGTTATATCCTGCAGCGCTTCCTTGAGCAATGGCTATATTCCATAATCCATATATTTTATTATCAAGTTCTGCAACATCTCCAGCTGCATATATATCTGGTATACTGGTTTCCATCTTCTCATTCACTACTATTCCTTTATTAACTTTGATATTTGTTCCCGTTAAAATATCAATGTTAGGTTTTATACCTACTGAATAAATAACTAAGTCACAATTAATAAACTTTCCTTCACCTATTATAATGCCTTCTACACCATTATCATTAGCAGATATTTCACTTATATTGTTATTAAGCATCACATCTATTCCATTACTAATAATGAAATTATAAAGCATTAAAGATGCTTTTTCATCTAATTGCTTTGACATAAGCCTTGGAGCAATTTCAGAAATAATGACCTTTTTTCCCATTTGATTTAGTATCCAGGCTAATTCTAATCCTAATATTCCTCCGCCTATTATTAGTACTGTACTGCTTTTCTTGGCTTTATCAACTATATTTCTTGCATCTTCAAGTGTCCTTAAAGTTAAAACACCTTCTTTGTTTATTCCATTTATATCAGGAGTAAAACTTTTTGCTCCATTTGCTAATAGTAACTTTGAGTAGACCTCTTTAGTACCATTTGAAAGTTCTACTTCTCTTTTTTCAGTATTGATTGAAGTAGCCTTTAAATCTTTGTATAGCGTAACTTTGTTTTCTTCATACCATTCTTTTTTTGAAGAAGTATTTTACCTTCATCTAGTAAATCTAATGCTCCCTTTGTTAACCTTACACGATTATATGGATAAAACTTTTCCTCTCCATATAACTTTATTTCACTTTCTCTGTCATTTTCTCTTACTGCTTTTATAGCACTTATAGCGGTTATCCCATCTCCTACAATAACTATTTTTTCATTCACTATTCATCACTTCCTATGATTATTAATGTTCAGTACTGAATATACTTCTTACATCACTTAAAATTTTAAAATTTGTTAAATCATAATGAAGAGGTGTTAAAGTAACATATCCTCTTTTTAAATAGTATATATCAGTATCTTCATAATCATAATCATTTATTTTGCCGCCTAAGCTGTAAGTTTTATGATTGTCTTCCGAAATTCCTTCTATAAAGTAATTATCATACAATCTATTTCCTATCTTGCAGACTTTTATTCCTTTTATATTCTCTTCTGATTCCAATGGAACATTAATATTTAATACAACATCATTTTTCATGCCTAAATTTTCGATTTGAGATAGTATTTTTAATGCATACTTTGCAGCAACTTCATAGTTATCATCGCCATCTTTAATGTATGACGATAATGCTATTGAAGGTATTTTATACATAGCGGCTTCAATTGCTGCTGATACCGTTCCAGAATATAGTACATCTGTGCCTACATTAGCGCCATTATTGATTCCAGATAAAACCATGTCTACTTTTTCATCAATAAGTTTATCTAATGCTATTCTTACGCAGTCTGCTGGCGTACCGCTAACACTATATATCTTTGATTTTATCCCATCAAGTTCCACTTCTTTAACAATAAGTGGCTCTGTTATGGTTATTGAATGGCCGCATGCACTTCTTTGACTGCTTGGCGCTGCAATAACAATATCATGATATTTTTCAAGTTCTTTTGCCAATGTTATTAAACCTTTTGCATTAACTCCATCGTCATTTGTCAGCAATAATCTCATAAATTAATCCTCCATAGTCTAATAAAATAAATATGGTTTTATTATATCGTTAATTTATGCTAATTTTCTATCTTTTACAAATTTTAATTCAAAAATTAACAATTTAGCCATATAGAAAAAATAGAAAACTAAAATCAACTCATATAAATATAAAATTCCTAACTTTGAAAAACATTACTTTAATTCATTATTACTTAGTATTTGTAAAAATCATTATAGAATACGAAAACAAATTGTACAAAAACTATTCATGATACGATATCTAGGAGGGAATTTTTATGAGTAATAAACGTGGAACTTTAATTCCAAAATCTCAAGATACACTTGATTCTCTTAAAGAAGAGGTATCTAATGAACTTGGCATAAAAGAAGTTCCTCACGCTTTCGAAGATGGACACTGGGGATATATTCCTGCAGCTACCTGTGGTGCAGTAGGTGGATCTATGGTAAAGAAGATGATAGAAAGCTTCGAGAAAAATCTTGTTTCGAAAGGCGGAGGACATTAATATGAATAATATGAAAAAACATCAGAATTATATTGAAAAAATGGAGACATCTAAAACAAAAACAGAATTGGCAAAGGAATTAGGCATTAATATCCCAAAGGATGGATACTGGGGCGATATACCATCAAGATTATGTGGTACAGTTGGAGGCGCTATCGGTGGCAATATGGTGAAGTCAGCAATAGAACAATATGAAAAGAATCTAGTTGAAGAAACAAATAAATAATTTATACGCACCAATAAGGAGGTGTGTTAAATGGTAGAAAGTACAATTCAAAACCCTCAGCAACCAACATTAAACTTTAACGAAGATCAAATTAACTTGATAAAGAATAATGTTGCTAAGGGTGCTACAGAAGATGAGTTAAGAATATTTTTATACTTAGCTAATCAATATAACTTAGATCCCTTTAAACGGGAAATTTGGTTTACCAAGTATGGGAATCAAACTAATATTATGACAAGCAGAGACGGATATTTAAAATTTGCACAAGCTAGCCATGAATTTGGAGGATTAATAAGTTTCGTAGTCCACGAAGGAGATGCTTTCGAAATAGATGCTGGAGAGTATAAGATATCTCATAGATTTGGCACTAAAAGAGGAAAAATTATAGGAGCATGGGCTAGATGTGACAGAAAAGGTAAAAAACCTTTTATAAGTTATGTATCTTTTGAGGAATATAATCAAAATAATTCTATATGGAGAAAATATCCTAGTGCTATGATTCAAAAGGTAGCAGAGGTATTTGTTTTAAAAAGAGCCTTTGGAATTAATGGATTAATAACTAAAGAAGAGATAGGCGACCTATCGTCCCAGCAGGATTCTGGCAGCTTGAATTCCAAAGTCCGTATGATGGAAAAAGATCAAAAAACAGCAATATGGGAATTAGCAAGATTAAAGGATATGTCTATCGATAATCTAAAGCAATATACTATGAAAGAATTTGATGTCCCACTTTCTCACTTAACTTATGAACAAGCAGAAGCATTAATTCAAAAGTTATCTGCTATCGGAAAAGAGGAAGAAGGAAAATTAGATCAAAAAGAACCAACCAATAATACTGAAAATAAAGGATAAATAAAAACAAGCATATACGATACATACTCTATATGCTTGTTTTATTAATATAAATTATATTACAAAATTATTTTTAGATAATGCTGCTTGATCATATTAATGTCCGCAGCCGTGATGATTACAGCTATTTTGTGAAGAAAACTCCACTAGCTGATTTTCTTTTAATAACTGAATGTTATCTGAAATAGATCCATCTCCAACCTTATATACCTTTATTCCTTGGCTTTGTAATTTCATTAACGCGCCAGCTCCAATTCCAGCTACTAATATTACATCAACTTGTTCCCCAGATAACGCTTTTAGAGGTTGACACATCCCATGTTGATGATGTAAATCATTGTTGTTAATTGCTTTTAATTCTCCATTCTCTAAATTATAAATTAGAAATATTGGAGCTGAACCAAAATGATTATATGGTATACTTTCTAATCCTTGGTTTTCTTTTACTGGAACACATACTTTCATAATTTATTCTCCTCTCAAACTTTATTTTTTTGGCAACATCTATTTTTCCTGCCTTCACATGCCTTATTACAAATGTCGGATGTATGTAAATCAAAGTTACAACAACTCAAAGGAAGGTCTTCGTTAAGTTCGTTGATGAAATTAATTGTATCTAAAAGTATAGGACTTTGAAGTTTATAATTTACGTAATAGCTCATTTTCTCACCGATAATTACTCCTGCATCCTTAAGAATTCTTAAATGTTGAGATACTGCAGCCTCTGAAATATTTAAATGTTTTGAAAGTCCTTTAGCACAAATATTTCTTTTTGAAATTATAATTAGTATCTTTAATCTGGTCTCATCTCCTAATGCCTTAAATACTTTTACTATTTGATCCATTTAACCCTCCATCTGATTAAGCAATTACTTAACTAAATTATATATCACTTAATTATATTTGTAAATACAATTAACATATTTAAGTCCTATGCAAAATGCCTGTGTCTACTACAACTACTTGTAGTAGACACAGGCATTTTTAGCAACTAATATTTTTATGCGTTAAAAACAACAACTAATAACATTTTAAATTTTTCAGAAGCATATAACGCATGTGGAATTCCAGCAGGCATTACTATTGTTTCACCTTTTTTAAGATTAAACTTCTCTTCTGCAATTGTTATCTCAGCACTACCATCCAGTAAATAAACCATAGCATCTCCACCTGAGGAATGTGAACTTATTTCTTCTCCCTTATCAAATGCGAATAAAGTAACACTTAAGTTTTTTCCCTGAGATAGAGTTCTACTAACAACTTGACCTTCTTGATATTCAACAAGTCCTTCCATGTCTAAAACCTTGGAAAAATCTATATTCTTTATAAAATGTTGTGCCATAATACCAACCTCCCAAATTTATTTTCTATAACATAAGTATAATGTAATATTTGGTATTTTTCTGTAACATAAGTTACCATCTCAATACTAATTTAAGATTTTATAAAATTACATATATTATGCTAACCAACAACTGCTAAACTCATTCTTACAAATTTGGTTTTTAATATTATTGACACTCAATTATCACATAAATAATTTAAAAATATAGAGAAACTAACTAGAAAGTTGACTTATACAGATGGATATGTTTCCAAAGCTGAAGTAGATTTAAAAACTTTGTGCCAGTCTTAGTGAAGGGCTTTAAGAGAATTCTATATGACGCTCCTCTTCCTTACGTCAGAGGAGTAAGCGATTCACACAAAATCATAGATTTTGGTTCTCTGCTTAAAACACAAGCTTTAGACTGGCTAAAAATTTTTAACGTGCTGAAGCTTGGAAACATATCCCGGCGTATAAGTCAACTTTTGGCCTAGTAACCCTATAGCTTACTTGCTGCTTCCTTGTCTACGATTATAGCAACATCTTGATGCAGTTGTAATATTGATGCTGGCACTTCAGGAGATATTTTTCCATTTACTGTTTTAGCGATTGCATCCGCTTTTGATGCTCCATTTGCTAAAAGAACTATTTTTTTAGAATGCATTATTGTTTTTATCCCCATACTGATAGCCTTAGTAGGAACTTCTTCTATACACTTGAAAAATCTTGAGTTGGATTCAATAGTTTTTTCATCCAAATTTACAAGATGTGTTTCTGCTTCAAAATTGACATCTGGTTCATTGAATCCTATATGTCCATTTACTCCTATTCCAAGTACTTGTATATCTATTCCTCCCGCTTCTTTTATTCTTTTTTCATAGCTTATACATTCTTCTTCTATATTTTTTGCCATACCATTAGGTATATTTATGTTTTCTTTATCAATATTTATGTGCTTAAATAGATTATTTGTCATATAGTAGTTATAGCTTTGATTACTATCCTTACCTAAGCCGTAGTATTCATCTAAATTAAAAGTTTTAACTTTTGAAAAATCTATCATATTTTCATTATACATTCTTATTAACTCTCTATACATTCCTAAGGGTGTATCTCCTGTTGCTAGACCAAGTACACTCTCTGGTTTTAGAATTATCTGGCTTGCCATCATAGCCGCCGCTTTTTTACTCATTTCTTCATAGTTTTCTACAACAATTATTCTCATACTTAGCACCTTCCTATTTTATATTTTAGTAAAGACAGTCTTACCTTCAACGATTGTATGGCTTACATTATATTCCTCATCAAATATAACTATATCAGCATCTTTTCCTTCTTCTATACTTCCCTTCCTATCACTAATCCCTATATCTTTTGCAGAATTTAATGATACCATTGATATAGCTTGATAAATATTCAGGTTTGTATTTTCAACCATATTTTTTACAGCCTTATTTAAAGTTAAAATACTGCCAGCTAAAGTTCCATCCTCTAGTCTTGCAGAGTTATCCTTAACTATAACCTTTTGGCCTCCAAGTTCCGAAACTCCATCCTTCATACACCCTGCCCTCATTGAATCAGTTATAAGGAGAACCTTATCCACTCCTTTTATATTAACCACAGTTTGAAAAACGCCAGGGTGAACATGTATTTTATCGGCTATAAGCTCACAATTTATATTACTATTAAAAACCGCACCAATAACTCCCGGCTTTCTATGATTAAGTGGACTCATAGCGTTAAAAAGATGAGTAGCATGACTTACACCTTTTTCTATAGATTCCATCGCCTCTTCATAAGTAGCATCAGAATGGCCTATGGATAGTACTATGTTTGTATTTTCCTTTACAGATCTTATAAATTGAGAATTATTATCCTTTTCTGGCGCTAAAGTTATAATTTTTATTACATCCTCATAGCCATTTATAAAATTATAATTAGGCTCTATTATATAATCTTCCTTCTGAGCTCCTTTATATTTTGGATTTATAAAAGGACCTTCCATATGGGCACCTAAAACCTTTGCTCCTCCTAAATCCAGCTTCATTCCTTCTCTAATATTGTCAAGCGCTTTATATATTTTCTCCTTACTCATTGTCATAGTGGTTGGGAGAAAGCCTGTAACACCATTTTGAGCTATACTTTGACTTATTATTTTTAAATCTTCAAGCTCACCGTCCATAGCATCTCTTCCACCTGAACCATGTATATGCAAATCTATAAATCCTGGAGAAACATATGAACCTTTGGCATCAATTATATCAATTTCATCATAACTGCCTCCATTAACATTCTTTTCAAACTCAATCCTATTAATTAGTCCTTTTATTTGAGTGTCAAATAGAACTACTTTATCTTCTAATATGCAATTCTCTAGTACAACTCTTCCATTAATAATTGCTCTCACTTTTTTCACCCTCTCTTAACGTAATCATTTTTTATTACTTAAAGCCTCTGCTACTTTGCCATTAGCCGCTTCAAGCGCCTTTATAGCTTCTTCAATACTTATTCCGGATTTAATAGCGACTATAGCAACCTTAGCATCAAAATTACATTTTTCTAACACTACCTCAACTGTATTAATATCAGCCCCAGTAGCTAAATTAACTATCTCTTTTACTCTTTCCTTTAACTTTTTATTTATTGGCTTTACACTTACCATCAAATTTGAATAAGTTTTCCCCATCCTTATCATGGCTGTAGTGCTTAGCATATTTAAAACCATTTTTTGTGCTGTTCCGGCTTTCATTCTTGTGGATCCCATTATAACTTCTGCTCCCACATCTACTGCTATAGTTAAATCGCATATTTCACTTAACTTTCCGTGAGCCCTACATATAATTCCAATGGTTTTACAGCCAATTCTTTTACCATATTCCATGGCGCTTTTAACATAAGGAGTGTTTCCACTAGCAGTAACTCCAACCAGAACATCCTTATTAGTAATATTTTTCTTTTGAAGATCTTTTATCGCTAGTTCTTCATCATCTTCAGTATGTTCCAACCATCCACTTATAGCTTCCTTCCCTCCGGAAATAACTCCTTGAACCATTTCATCGTCTACTCCAAAGGTTGGTGGACATTCCGAAGCATCTATAACACCTAACTTTCCACTTGTTCCACTGCCTATATAAAATAATCTTCCACCCTTTTGAAAAGAATTTACTATTATATCTACAGCACCAGCTATGTTATCTAGCTGCTCTTCTACAGCAGTTGCCACCTTTTTATCTTCTTCATTTATCTTTCTAAGTATTTCTAGAGCACTTAGATTATCTATATCCTTTGTATTTGGGTTTCGTCCACTCACTTCTATTCCTCCTAAATCTAAGATATGAAACTCCTCTTCCTTATGTCTGAGGAGTACTCACTGAGTAAGCGACCATGTCAAAATCAAAGATTTTGTATGTCTGCTTAACCGATTCGCACAAAATCACAGGTTTTGGCTCTCTGCTTAAGTAAGTATTATTTCATACTTATACCTATCACTCCTGTAGATAGCTTTTGTATATTCTATCGGAATGTCATTTTCCATATAGGTAGTTCTTCTAAACATAAGAGCTAAAGCATCTTCTTCCAATCCTAACAAATCGCTTTCATATTCATTTAATAATATAGGTTCAATTGTTTGCTTAGCTTTTTTCAGATCATACTTATATTTTTCCTTAAATACCTTATACAAGGACTTTCCTTCTATAGTGTCCCTTGTCATGTCTGAGAAAAGATTGTGAGGTAGCCATACAGTTTCAAGAGCTATAGGCTCATTTTCTCGCATTCTTAATCTATTTATTTCTATAACTTTATTTTCATTTTCAGGCATATTCAATATAGCTTTGCTTTGTTTAGTTGCATCTTTTATATCGAAGGATAAAATTTTTGTACTTGTTTTTAGCCCTTTTTCCTCCATTTCTTCTGTAAACCCTCTCAATTGTGATAACTGACGCTTTTCCTTTGGTTCTGAAACAAAAGTACCTTTTCCTTGTTCTCTATATAAGATGCCTTCATTTACTAAAGACATAATAGCCTTATTAACAGTCATCCTGCTTACCCCTTGAATTTCACATAACTCTCTTTCAGTGGGAATGACATCGCCTGGTTTTAATTCCTCATTCTCTATCATTTCTTGTATAACTTGCTTTATTTGATAATGTAATGGTAGCGGATTATCTTTCGAAACTATTCTCAAATTCTTTTCCTCCCTTTGTTTCTGCTTTGCAAGTAATTAAAAATATTTTATTAGCAAATACTAAAAGAATATTGCTTCTTTTAGTTTTAATAATCAATTTGATTAATTAGCTCTGTACAAATATATGGTATATATGTTATTATAACATTATGTTGATATGTTGTATATACCAATTTTATTTTTATATTTACTAAGCTTATTTTTTAGAATAAACTAAATTAATGATTTATATACTTTACTACTAACTTTACCTTTGGAGGTATATCTTATGAAAAACTCATCGCCTTCTGACTATAGGGTTATAAAGATATTTAACAACAATGTTATCTTAGCTTCGCAGGATAATAATGAAAAAATACTTTTTGGAAAAGGTATCGGCTTTGGAAAACATACTGGGGACGTCGTTCCTAGTACTATTGCTGTAGATAAGATCTTTACTATTGAAGATAAATCTAATACAAAAGCATTTAATGAATTAGTTGATAACATAGATAGTGATCTCATGGGCTTGTGCGAAGAAGTTATTTGTATGATATCTAATGAATTAAATGAAGTGCTTAACGAAAAAATCCATATATCTTTAATAGATCACATTACCTTTACCTTGAAAAGACTTAAAGAAAATGATGAAATCGAGAATCCATTTTTGGTAGAAACAGAGACCCTTTACAGAAACGAGTTTGAAGTTGCTCGTAAAGCTGTCAGTATGTTAGAAGACAGATTAAAGATATCAATACCTGATGGTGAAATAGGATTTATAACACTTCATATACATTCAGCAAGAAATCAAGGCAAACTGTCTAATACATTAAAATATGCCTTCTTATCTAGCACCATAGTAGAATTTTTAGAGGATACTTTGAATATCGAAATAGATAGGCAGTCTTTAGATTATGCTCGTTTTCTTACACACATTCGTTTTGCCATAGAGAGAATTTTGAATAACACCCCTATAAAAAACGAGTTATTAGATGTGATAAAAAAACGTTATTCTACTTCCTATAAGCTTGCTAAGAAGTCAGCGAAAATTATAGAGAATGCACTTGGCTTAAAAGTTATAGAGGATGAGATAGCTTATTTAGCAGTTCATATACAGAGATTTAAATCTTCTTTATCTTAAATTTTTATAGAGTTTCAAATTATAAAGGTGACTTGCACAGAGGAATACCCCTTTGCACAAGTCACCTTTAGTCATTTAAATTCTATATTTTTATTCTTTATTTTACTTTATAGCTAATAACAGCTTCTTTTCCGGCTTCAACTTCTATTCCAGTGTTATATTTTATTTCTTTTAATTTATCTGGATTTGCAATCAACACTGGTGTTATTAGGGAATATCCTTTTTCTTTTATAAATTCTCTATCTATCTTTAATATGGGTGTTCCTACTTTTACCTTAGTTCCTTCTTCAATTAATCTTTCAAAGCCTGCTCCATTAAGCTCCACAGTATCAATTCCTACATGCACAAGCAACTCTATTTCATTATCTAATATCATACCAAAGGCATGATTAGTCTTAAATATAAATGACACTACACCATCTACTGGTGATACTACAATATTCCCGGTTGTATCAATTGCCACACCATCTCCAGCCATTTTTTGTGCAAAAACCTGGTCTGGAACCTCAGATAAATCTATAACTTTCCCAGAAACTGGAGCAATTAACTCTAAACTTTTTTTAAAAAAATCAAACATAACTTTACGCCTCCTAGAGATAATATTTACAAAAAGAAAAGACATAAGTTGTAAAACTTATGCCTGATTAAACAGTTACACGTTTTGCTATTAAGTATATATTGTTAAATTACATTTGTCAATGTTTTAAACTTTAATAATTTTAAAAATAATATATTGACATATATGCTAAACCTAGTATAATTAAATTAAATTAATATTTACAAACGTTTTCTGAGCGTGTAACCATTGTGGGCAAAAGCTGAGAAGGTTAATTCCTTTTCGGCTTTTTTTATTTTTAATAATTAACTATAAATATCTTAACAAACTCATAACGTTTTTAAGAATGTAAAAATTCTTAAAATAAATTTAAAAAACACTTAGGGGGGAACTTTAATTATGATGAAGTATCTACAAAGATTAGGCAAATCTCTAATGCTTCCAGTAGCTTGTTTGCCTGTTGCAAGTATTTTAATGGGTGCTGGTTATTGGATCGATCCTACTGGCTGGGGAGCAAACAGTGTAATTGCAGCTTTCTTGCTAAAAGCAGGTGGGGCATTAATCGATCATATGGGAATTTTATTTGCAATTGGTGTCGCTGTTGGAATGTCAGATGATAATGATGGTACAGCTGGATTAGCAGGTCTTGTCTCATGGCTTATGATTACAACTTTATTGGCTCCAAAGGCTGTAGCAATGTTTAGTGGAGTTAAAGTTGAAGCAGTACCAGCAGCCTTTGGTAAGACTGAAACTCAATTTATTGGTATTTTAGCAGGTTTAATTGGTGCCGCTTGCTATAACAGATTTAAGGGTACTAAATTGCCA
Source organism: Clostridium sp. OS1-26 (assembly GCF_030915445.1). Classification (GTDB taxonomy): domain Bacteria; phylum Bacillota; class Clostridia; order Clostridiales; family Clostridiaceae; genus Clostridium_AM. The sequence continues at coordinate 2,045,835 of NZ_CP133264.1, read as the reverse complement.
GATGCTTTAGGCTTTTTTAGTGGAAAAAGAAGTGTTGCTATTGTAACAGCTGCAGCTTCAATTGTTGCATCTTTAATCTTATTCTTTGCATGGCCTTTTGTTTATGGGGGATTAGTAGCTTTCGGTAAATCAATTATATCTACAGGTGCTATTGGTGCTGGTATATATGCGTTCTTAAATAGATTGTTAATACCATTTGGTCTTCATCATGCACTTAACTCTGTATTCTGGTTTGATGTAGCTGGAATCAACGACCTTGGCAACTTCTGGTCAGGTAAAGGAACACTAGGCGTAACTGGTATGTATATGACTGGATTCTTCCCAGTAATGATGTTTGGTTTGCCAGCTGGTGCTTTGGCTATGTATCATACAGCTAAAGATAAAAAGAAAAAAGTTGTTTATGGTTTATTATTAGCAGCAGCAATATCTTCTTTCTTTACTGGTGTTACAGAGCCATTAGAATTCTCATTTATGTTCTTAGCTCCAACTTTATATTTTGTTCATGCAGTTTTAACAGGTATTTCTGCTACTGTATGTGCAATGTTACCAGTAAGAGCTGGATTTAACTTCAGTGCTGGTTTCGTAGATTGGTTCTTAAGTTTTAAGGCTCCTATGGCTAAAAATCCAATTATGTTGATTCCAATTGGTATAGCATTTGCAATTATTTATTATGTAGTATTCCGTTTTGTAATTACAAAATTCAATTTAAAAACACCTGGTAGAGAAGATGACAATGAAGAGGGCGAACTTAATGTAAAACTTGCAAATAATGATTTTACACAAATTGCATCTACAATCTTAAGAGGTGTTGGCGGAAAAGAAAACGTGGTATCTGTTGATAACTGTGTAACTAGATTACGTTTAGAAATCAAGGATCAGTCAGTAGTTGATGAGAAAATTATTAAATCTGCAGGTGTTTCAGGTGTAATTAGACCAGGTAAAACAAGTTTACAAGTTATTGTAGGTACAAAAGTACAATTTGTATCGGATGAATTCAAAAAATTATGTAAGTAAAAAATAATTTTATAAGTCCCTTCTATGCTTATAGGGCTTACGTGGATGAAACAATAAAACCATTAAAGGTATTAATTAAAATACTTTTAATGGTTTTATTATTATTTTTAGCACACAAAATACCTTTTTACATATAATAAATATATAGATAATTACATTGTTGCTTTATTTTTTATGAAATTTTCAATTATTTAGATATATTACCCCCACTTAATTTTTACAATTTTTCCCTATCACCTCCAAATTTTAAGTACTACAAGTACTTAAAACCCTATTTAGCCGCCTAACCTGTACTTCACTGCAAATACAGGTTAGGTTATTTTACATAAAAGTGCCTCAAGAGCAATACATTACTCTTAAAGCACTTTCTCATTAATTCTTTAATTTTTCTTCAATAGCTAGCCAAATCTCTTCATCAGATTTATCTTCTAAAATCCTATACTTGTTATCCTTTATTGTTGTATCGAATTGACATATTGCTGGATAAATGCAATATTCACAAGAATTCTTATTTTTCTTCTTACATGGATTTATATCAATATCTCCTTCTAATATATGTTCACATAATTGAGATATAGTATCCTTTACATACTTTCTTAGAAGCTGAAATTGCTCTAAAGTTGCAACAGATGATTGAGATTTCGATATTTCTCCATCTTTTTTAATAGTTATAGGGATAATATCAGAACTTTTTTCTATCTCACTATCCATCCCTTTTATAACATCGAGATTATCAAGTAAGAGTCCATTCATTTTTAAGCTCTTCATTATTCTTTTTTCTATTTCACTATCAGACAGCTCACCTTTCCCTTTTATTATAGGATCATCAAGCTTAAAATAGAGAATTCCCCCTGGAAGAGCATCTTTGTTTATTCTCTCCTCTAATTCTGTAAGCATTGCATCTAAATATATTAAAAGCTGCATTTGAAGACCATAATAAACATCTGACAACTTAAACTCTCTAGTTCCAGATTTATAGTCTACTATTCTTAAGTATGTTGCTTCTTCCTCATCTATACTATCAATTCTATCTACTCTTCCTATAAGACTAACAGTTTCACCTGAATGAAGTTCTACGGTTATCGGAGGATAATCTCCAGAATTACTAAAGCTAAGTTCATATCCTTTAGGTGCAAATCCACCTCTTTTCATGTGCTCTGCAATAAGCCATACAGCTCTAGTTAATACCCGTTTTAATCCTTTGGTCACATGACCATATCTTTTTGAACTGCTAAGTATAGATCCTGGAATTTTGGATATTGTTGAATTTACAATATCATTTATACTATTCTCACACCACTGTCTATCTATATCCTTCCAGCTCAGGTTGTTTTCTTTCAGCATAACAGAAAAGCTTTGTAATATATTATGCATAAAACTTCCCAAGTCTGGTGAACTAAAATTATAGATTTTTCTACTTTTAGCTTTAAGTCCATATTGCATGAAGTATGCAAAAGGGCATTCTACATACTTTTCCAAACGCGATACACTTATGCTCATATGCCTTCCATAAAGCTTTCTTACCTTTGATGTATCTAAAATTTGAGCTTTATTTGTATAACTAAAACCATTCAATACTGAGCTGAGCTTTTCGCTCCATTCACTATTATTTTTATACCATCTATATACATCTAGCCATAGGGGACTAATATATTTTCCTTGAGAATCTTTTTTTATGTTGCCTACAAGCTCATTAAAAGTAGCATTAGGCCCTGTTATAGCTTTAAGACTTTCATCGTCGTATCTTTCTTCTGCTAAACAACTTTGTTCTAAAATACCTGGAAAAACCTTCTTTATTCTGGATATAATTATAGATGGTCTTTTAGCTTTTCCTCCTTCATCTGACATAGCATAACTTAATCTTAAATATTTACTAACAATAGTTAATGTAGTATATACTAAGAATTGTTCTTCAAAAGCCCTGCTTCTTGTATCCTTTGCAAGTTCCAGACCTCCTTCCCTAAGTCCTTCCCTATCAACATCCGTTAGTATGCCTTCGCTAGGAACTGCTGCAGGGAAAACACCATCATTAACTCCAACTATGTACAATGCACTTACATCATGACTTTTTAATCTAGTAACACTACCTATAAGTACTTGATCTAGCGCTGGTGGAATTACACCTATCTCATACTCTCCAAATCCAGTAGTTAAAATCCTTGCAAACTCATCCATATTTAAGATATTATCACCTACAACTTCTACTATTTGGTCTAACACCTCTACTACAATATCCCATATTTGTGCATATTCATTTGATTTATCTAGCTCTCCTAGTTCTTTGAAAGCATTTATCCAATGCTCTAATTTTTCTGGAACTTGAATTTCGCAAAGGAATTGATATAATCCCTCACACATTTCTATTCCTTTTTTTCTTCCTTTTATATTTTCTGAAAGAATTAGCAATGGTTTTATTACTTTATACCGAATATCATTTATTTTATTTAGAAGCTCTTTTTCCTCATCCGATATTTCTTCATTCTCAAAATCATAGTTTATTCTATAATCCCATGGATTCTCATCTATCCACCTCTTACCCCTTATGCCATTTGCTAATACATAATTCTCCAATATATCTATTTCTTCATTGCTCAGATCCAGCAGTCCTGTTTTTAAATATCTAAATACACATTCGTAAGACCAATTCCTAGCAAGAATTTCAGCTGCTGAAACTATTAACACGATTATTGGATTGTTTACTATTTCTCTTTTTTGTCTACAAAATATGGTATATTATACTCTGAAAAAATTGCTCTAACTAAGTTTTCGTACCCGTCTAAGTCTCCACTTACCACTGCTATATCTCTAAACCTAAACCCTTTATCCCTACATATTCTTATAATATCCCTAGCTGTTTCCTCTATTTCTACATATTTGTTCAGGGTTTTAATAATATGTAAGTCAGAAACTTTTCCTCTATATGTCTTATAAGGGTAAGAAAATAAGTAATGCTGAAGATGCTGAAGCTCTTCACTATCTTTAAATCTATAACACGGACTGCACTTTAAGGCTATAGGCTTATCATATTTTATATTATTTCTTTGTATAATTTCTAAAAGCTTTTGTTCTGTATTCTTTGTTGTTGAAAATATATCTGTATTTTCAACCTTACAATCTCCATTAAGACAATCAGTACACAAGGTCATATTTACTCTTTTTGCCTTACTCATTAACTTTTCAATAACGATATATTGCTGTGGAGTAAAACTTGAAAATTCATCTATCCAAATTTCTGCTCCATCAAATAAATGACACTTGTCGATTTTTTCTGCAAGTATAGTAAGATCATCGTCTGTGTCTATGTAATTCTTATGTAATCTTTCTTCAAATTTTGAAAAAATCAAAATTAAGTCTTGAATTTTATTTTTTAAGTTTTCGCTTTCTACTCTATCTAAGGCACTATTTAAAAGCTCAATAGTAATATTATATCTCTTAAACTCAGTAATAATATCACATACAGTTGTAACAAAACCCTGTTTTTTGCGGTTTTTCCGAAAACCTTTAACTTATCTTTATTCTCAGACATTATTTTATAAACGAGCATACTTCTTCCTGAGCTATTAATATGTTGTCTACTTAATCCGCCTACTTCACTACAAACTGTATAGGCCATTCTTTTAAAACTCAATACCTGAGCTTTTAGCATTCCTTCTTCCCCTACAGCTTTTATGAGATTTTTTTCTGCCTGGAATGAAAATTGCTCTGGTACTAAAAGTACAAGGGGATGAGAACATCCTTCTTCTATTTTTTTCTTTATATCATTTAAACAGTAATAACTTTTACCGCTACCTGCTCTCCCAAATATAAACCTTAAACTCATATTATTACCTCACATAAGCAATATTTAATAAGTCTATTATAACATTAAAGTAGAAAAAAAGCAGAACACACCTAAGTGCTCTGCTAGAGTTAACTTACTCTTCTAATGTTATTGTTTCAATTCTTTTTAAAAGATTATCTGTAAGTTTCTTCAATTCGTCTGAATCCTTCGATTCTGCATAAACCCTGCATAGAGGTTCTTCTGCATCTGGCAAAACTAAAGCCCATGAGTCATCAAAGTTTAATTTAACTCCTTCAATTAAGTCTACAGAATTTGAATCGTTCTCCTCAATAAGATTCCTCATTACCTTACCTTTCATATTCCAAGGGCACTTTACTTCCTTTTTGTTATATAATATTTAGGAACTTGAGTAAGTATCCTGGAAAGAGGCAAGTTGCACACAGCCATAAGATTAATTGCTAGCATACATACACTTATTGAATCGAGTGTCATTAAATAAGCATTAATCATTTCCCTTTTACCTATTCTATTTTCATTTTTTAAGTAAGCATCCAATATAAATTTTTGTGATGTTTTAGTTCTTATAAACTTACATCCGCACATGTCCGCTATTTGCTCCATGGTAGATGAAGCTGTTACAGGAACCACTAGTGTTCTAATGTTAGTGGATTTCAACATAACAAGTGCATTTAATGCATCATATAAATCATCTCTTATTATATTTCCTTTTTCATCAATAATTAAAGCCCCTTCACACTCATCATCAATTCTAACGCCTAAGCTAGCATTATTTTCTACTACTTCTTTTCTTAAGCCTAAAATATCATTGAATTCTTCATAGATCTTAACATTTACTTTAAGTTCTTGGAATATAGCTCTAACTATATTTAGAACCATAGGATTTTTTACGCTTAAAATTACTTTATAATTTTGGCTTCTTATATTGTTAACACCAAGCTGATTTACAATTTGTCTTACATAATAATCGATACAATCGCGCATGTGATCAATCTTTTTAAAAGTATCTGTTTTAACTCTTCTAAATTCTTCTCTTATAAAGCTATTTTCTATTTTTCTTTCTAATCCTTTATCTATATCAAGTCCGTTCTTATCCATAAATACTATGTTCACCTTTTGAGGGTCATCAATATCTACTGAAACATGGACACTTCCTTGTACTCCAAAGAATAATGTTGATTGCCTTGTTATTGATCTCGGTAATCTTCCCAAATCTAAAACTTCGATTCCCATAGAAAGAAGCCCTGTCGCTAATGAATATTTAAACATCTGAGCTGCTCCACTATCGCAACAGGCAATAGCAACCTTTGAATCTGACTTTAATTGTGAACCATATGCTGAGCCTAACTTTGAAACGAATTCTGGAGTAATATCAACATTAACTTCTCCAGTTATACCTTTTTTTCCAAATAAGGATTTAGAAAATTTTCCTCTCCATATTACATTAGACTTTACTACAGTACTGGAATCTATAATTTTATTTGGCCATATCTTAACTCCAGGCTTTACGATGGCCTTTTCTCTTATAAGAGTATCATCACCAATTGCTGCCTCTTCAAATACAGAAACTTTTGACTCAAGTTGAACCTTTTTACACAAAACCGCTCCTCTAACTTCTGTGTTATCTCCTATATAGCAGTTATCAAAAAGAACGCTTCTTTTTATTGTAGCTCCATTGGAAATTATATTGTTTTTCCCTAATATAGTATAGGGTCCAATTTCTGATTTTTCATAAACTTTTGTACCACTTCCAATATAAACAGGGCTAGATATCTTGGCCCCAGTGCTTATTTCGCAACTTTCACCAACCCATATACCATCCTTATATTTTTCACCTTTTATATTGACATCTACTAGGCTCTTCAATATATCAAAATGGCATCTAATATACTGCTCTATATTTCCGATATCACACCAGTATCCTTCTGCTACATACCCATACATAGGTCTCTGATCATTTAAAAGTATAGGGAATAGATCATTACTAAAATCAAACTTTTGATTTTTCTCGTAATATGAGAATATTTCCGGTTCAAGTATATATATTCCTGTGTTTACCTTGTCACTAAAAACCTCGCTCCAACTTGGCTTTTCTAAGAATCCTGTAACCCGTCCGTCATTGTCTGTCACAACAACTCCAAATTCCAGCGGGACAGGAACTTCTTTCAATACTAAAGTTGCTATAGATTTTTTCTTTTTATGATAAGCAATAGCTGTTGATAAATTTATATCTGTTAATGCATCCCCACTTATAACAATAAAACTATCATCTAAAAAACCTTCTGCATTCTTAACACTACCAGCAGTACCTAAAGGAGTCTCTTCTATGAAATATCTCATATTAACTCCAAATTCCCTGCCATCTCCAAAATAGTTAGTGATCTCATCAGGCAAATATTGTAATGTAACTCCTATATCAGTTATTCCATTCTTCTTTAAAAGTTCCACTGTATACTCCATTACTGGCTTATCCATTATTGGCATCATAGGCTTAGGTATATTACAAGTTAAAGGCCTTAATCTTGTTCCTTCTCCACCTGCCATAATTATAGCTTTCATAAACCTCATCCCCTCTTTTGAAATTTATATATTCTTTATTTGTTGACCCTTTTCTTTTTGCCTGGTTCTTTCTCTATAAACTCAGGTTCTTTTATATTTAATTTCTCAATACCTAATCCCTTTTCCTCATCTCTATTTAGCTTTTCTCTTATTTCTGATTCATCTTTTCCTCTAATTTCCCATTCAGTTCCCTTTGATTCTTCTTTCACCATTTTATACATATCCATTGTAATTTCAGCAACTTTATCCCAGGTATATCTCTCATATACTGAACTTAAAGCATTTTTCTTTAAAAAATTTGCCAAGTTTTCATCATATAAAATTTCACTAATATTGTCTACTAAACTATCTACACATCCATTTATAGCTTTTAACCCATTAATCTTATGCTCAACTATCTCTCCAAGTCCACCTGTATCAGAAACTATTACCGGACATCCTGCTGCCATCGCCTCAAGAGCAACAATTCCAAAAGGTTCATATAGTGAAGGAAATACAGCAGCATTGGCAACTCTGTACATTTTGTTTCTATCCTGGTCACTCATATAACCTGTGAATTGCACTTTTGATTCTAGTCCCATCTGTCTTACTCTAGATTTTAGTTCTTCTGTCATTGGACCTGTACCAGCTATAATAATCTTTGTGCTATTATAATTTTCAACTATTCTATGAGCTGCCTCTACAAGAAGATGAATTCCTTTTTCAAACACATGTCTTCCAACATAAAATACAACTTTTTCATCGTCTCTAGCATACTTTCTTCTAAAATTTAACCAATCGAATTCAAAGTTAAATGTCTCTAGACATACTCCATTAGGTATTACCCAAATTTTATCCCAAGGCACGGAAAATACATCACTTATTTGCTGTCTCATATAATTACTACATGCAACAACCTTCCATGATTCGTAAGCTAAAAACCATTCCGTAGAGGATATATATCTTTGCATGTCCGTTCTTATTCCACCATTTCTACCATACTCTGTTGCATGAATAGTAGCTACAGTAGGTATTTTAAAAGAACATTTTAATGTTTTAGCACTAAATGCTGAAAGCCAGTCATGAGCATGTATCAGATCAAACTTTCCTTTTGTTGTTATAATTCTTATCGCTTCTTCTACCATAGAAAAATTAAGTTGCATAACCCATTTTGCAAAATCATTAGTGTCTATTTTGCATGGTGATACCCTGTGTACAAAAACTCCGTTATTATTTTCCTCAATAGGAGCCGTACCTTCTTCACAGGTTATCACATGTATTTCGTGGCCCATCTTATTTAAGGACTGTGACAAATAAAAAACATGATTTGACAACCCACCTATATTTTTGGGTGGGTACTCCCATGAAAGCATTAATATTTTCATTTATTTCTCTCCCCCTAATATTTATCTATATAGTCTATCATAATACTCTTTTATCATTCTATCTGCTGAATATCTATCTATCATTCCATTTATACTGGCACTCATCATTTCTTGCCACCTTTTAGGATCATTATAATAAATTTTAACTACTTTATTTATGAGAACGTCATATAAACTATCTGCATCATGTTTATCCTGTATATTTGTATCTTCTGAAACAAATCCTCCGCCTATCTGCCACCCCGTTACTTCATCCCAGCAAGCTTCAGGCCACCACCCGTCTAAAGTACTTAAATTTAATACTCCATTGATAGCTGCCTTCATGCCAGAAGTACCACAAGCTTCTTTGGTTACCCTTGGATTATTTAACCATACATCTACACCTTTTGTAAGGAGCATAGCTTTCTCCATATTATAGTTATCTAAAAATACAACAGATTGAGGGTATTGCTTCTGTATGCTTAAAATATGCTTAATTATTTCTTTCCCACTAAAATCTAGTGGATGAGCTTTAGTAGATATTATTATTTGAACATCTCTATTTTTGAGAAGTGTACCTATTTTGCTTTCATCTGTAAATATCAAATCTCCTCTTTTATAAGGCGCTGCCCTTCTGGCAAAGCCAATTAATAGCTTATCTTCATTTAATTTAATATCTGTTTCCTGATAAATGAAATCTATAAGTTTTTGTTTGTTCTTCCTATGATAACCATATATATCTTCTTTTCTTTTGCAAGCACCAATTAAGTCCATATCTCCCCAAGTAGGAACATGTACTCCATTTGTTATACTTATTATTTCACTTCTTTTATCAATAGACTTCCACATATCATTGGCAATTCTGCCATGCAAAGCAGAAACCGCATTAGATTTTCTTGATAATCTAAGACCTGCTGCTGTCATGTTAAAAGGCTCCCCACCTATTTCCTTAACTAGATATCTATCTAAGCCATTAAAAGCTCCCATATATTCTAAAATATCTAGTCCATGAAATTCGTTACCTTCGAAGATTGGTGTATGGGTTGTAAATACGATTTCCTTTCTAGACTCATTCCATGCATCATAAGGATTATATCCTCTGTCTCTCTTTTCTTTTATAAGCTCAAAGCCAGCAAATACTGCATGACCTTCATTGAAATGATATACATCAATATTTTTATTTAAGGCTCTAAGTGCTCTTACTCCTCCAATACCAAGAACCATCTCTTGAGCTATTCTTTCCTCTTCAAACCATCCATATAATTGACCCGTAATCCATCTATCATTGTTTTCTGGAATGTCAGTATCAAGTAAATATAATTCTGAGTTTCCAAAGCACTCCACTTTCCATACCTTACAAAAAACATCTCTACCTCTAATTTTTACGTTAACTTTGACGTTAGTATCTTTTAAAAAATCATATTCATTATTATAAAATGAGTCAACTATTCTACCTTGGCTATCTATATGCTGTTCCACATATCCTTGTTTCCACTTTATACCTATGCCAACAACAGGAAACTTATTATCTTTAGCTGACTTCAAAAAATCACCGGCCAGTATTCCAAGTCCTCCAGCATAAATTTTAAAACTTGAGTCTAGACCAAATTCCATACTAAAATATGCAACATTAGGATTGCCATTTTGCATCATTCAAACATCCCCTTCTATTTCCACAACTCATCATTTTTACCAATTAATTCTAGTCATATAAACTATTATAAACAGTTTTTTTATAAAATCAACCTTTTTAACGATAATTTTAATCAAAATTTACATTAAAATAAAAATATGCTTTGTTTTATTTTATTTACTTCATATTTCTCTAAATTGCTCTAACTTTCATTGATTTATATTTACAAAACATGACCTTTTTCTGTACTATTTAGTGTTCTATAATGACACAAAATGATGAATTTCATCCTGTAAACGTTGCATAACCTAAGTGCTCGCTAACACTTATTTATACAAAGCCTTCAATTATCGGAATATTAAATTATAATCTTTTTTATAGATATAACAAATAGACTGGATACGAAAAACATATTCATATCCAGTCTATTTTATTATTTTAAATACACATACACTATTTTTCAGGTAACTGCTTTGCAGGAGATTGTGAACTAGCACTAAGGGAGGATACTTTACTAACTACTTTTCCCCATTCTTCTACATACTCTCCAGTTGCCCACTGTCCCATAACCACACTTTCATTATCTTTTAGTTTTATATCTGCTTTAATTTTACCTATATCCTTATTGTTTATAGAGAATACTTTTATATTTGTATTTGTAACTACAACTAAAATGTCTCTATTAGGGGAAGCGTATGCATCTACTGCATCTGGCACTACCCTTTTTATCGAATTAAATGGTATATATAAATCATCATATGTCGTTAAGATACTTGGTGTAGCATAAGCAATATCAAAGTCTCCACTTTCAGTTCTTCCTCTTAAAATCCACCTCCCACTACGCCTGATAACAGCCCAATTTTTCTCCATATATTTCATATCTTCTTGATTAAAAGTTTTTTTATTTAACCTCTTTAGAAATAACTCCGCACTCTTTTTTAATGCTTCTCCTGCATCACTTCCAAAGGCTTTTGAAAATGCTATGTTATCTCCATTTAAATTGTCTATAGCAGCAACCTCTAATCCCGAATCTTTGTTATCCAAAGATATATACTCATTTCCCACAAAAGTAATCTCGCTATTAATTAATGTTCTACTTTTGTATTTGGAATTGTTGCTATTTAAGGATTTTCCCCAAAGAATATTATCATCCATACCTATTTCCCAAAATCCATTCTTTCTTGGCACTAAAAGATTTTTAACTTCCTTTATTTCATCTAAATTTTTGTATTTTGAACTTATCCATAATGTTTTATAACTATATCCATTTTCTTCTTTGTGCTTTATACCAAGAAGAATCCCGCTCTTAGAAACTATATCCTTTTGAAATTTAGTCATAAGTACTTTGCTACTTTTGGGCTCATACACACCTGGAAGCTTGCTAACTTCAGTTCCCTGTCTAGTAAAAAATAAAAGCATACCATTACTATTTTTTATTATTTGATTATTATTTGTCTGTACATACTCATCAAAGAAGGTATTGCCAGAAGATATTGTAACTACCTTAACCTTTTTCTCTGATATACCAAGATCAACAGGTCTTACTTTAAAACTGTCCCAAAAATAACTTTTTGTATCTACAATCTTAATTTTAAAATTAGGGTTCTTACAGGATTCATTGTTAAAATATACCTCTTCCCCGCTGAAGATAGCTTCTTTATTCCAAAACTCTTTAGTATTACTCTCCGATGCTGCTGAATTATCTGTCAAAACACACCTAGTAACAACCCATCTCCCTTCGATAGGAAAGTTCTTTACCGCCACTGGCAATACCTGTGTACTAAAAGACATATTAATATATTTATGAAATATAACTATTAAAATAACTAGCAAAGTAACTGTCATTACAACAATTTTTTTCAAGAAAGATCACCTTTTCTTTTTATAATTTATCTAAGTTCTTAATTTCTCTGAAATACATCTTTTAGATTGACTAAAAGATTTTAACAGACTGAATCTCGAAAAATATCCTAGAGTATAAGTTAACTTTCGGACTTATAACCCTATAATTAAAATTTATCTTCTATTGGTAATATTATCTGTACTATAGTTCCTTTCCCCTCTTCGCTATTAATTGCAATTTGTCCATTATGCATACTAACTATTTCGCTGCAAATTGACAATCCAATTCCGTTTCCTGTTTTACTGTTCTTTCCTTTAAAAAACTTTTCAGTTACTTTAGGTAAATCTTCTTGTCTTATTCCAATTCCTGAATCCTTCACAGTAATAAACAACGCTTGGTTACTCTTTCTTAGGTTGAGACTTATGTATCCACCTTCAGGAGTAAAATTGAAAGCATTATCAAGTATATTTATAAGGACTTGCTTTATTCTATTCTCATCTATTAACATTAACGGTAACTCTTCCAAATTAATATCAAAAGTAATCTTTTGCCTTTGAGCTCTAGGCATCATCTGTTTTTGTATATGTGATATAGTGTTCTTCATATCGACAAAATCTTTCTGCATCACAATCTTACCTGATACAAACTTTGAGAAGTCCAAAAGTTCCTCAACTAATTTAGATAACCTATCACTTTCTTTTTCTATTATTTCCAGTCCATCTATTATTTCCTGCTTATCCTCTAAACTTCCAGTACGAATAGTTGATGCCCAACCTTTTATGGATGTAAGAGGTGTTCTAAGTTCATGAGATATAGACGCTACAAATTCATTTTTTAGCTTATCATTTTTTCCTATTTCATCAGCCATAAAGTTTAACGTATCAGACAGTTGCCCAATCTCATCATTTCTTTTATTAACTATTCTTTCATTAAATCTTCCTGATGCAATCTTTCTCGCCATATCTGTTAATCCATCTAAAGGCTTTACAATAGTATTTGATAAGAATATACCTACAGCACTGCTTATTATAGTAACTGTTATTCCTATCAATATTAAAATAAGTGTTATCTTTGTTATTACTTTATCTACTTCTGAAAGAGAAGTAACAAACCTGAGTACTCCCTCAATTTTACCTGATGACTTTAATGGATAAGATACACACATAATTTTTTCCTTTGTATTCACATCTTTCCCAGTATATGTGCTCATTTCTCCCCTTAATGCATCTTCTATATCATTTCCTGGCACCTTTCCCGGAATAAAATTTCCTATAGAATCCATAAGCATATCTCCAGAAGTATCAATAATCTGCACTTCAGCTGAGGTATTTTTCCAAAATATATCTGTGTTATCTTGTATATTCTTTTTCAAATTTGAAGACGATAGGTAGCTATTGTAAAAATCTACAGAAACTTTAATTTGATTTGATAACATATTTTCTATATTTTTATAGTAATATCCTCTTATTGCTGCCACAAGAAAGATCTCAAGTATAGCAACAGTTATAGCAACTATAAATATATAGCTCCCTATTAATCTCCCTTTTATTCCCTTCAATATATCAATCCTTTCTCCACCTATACCCTACACCCCAAACTGTTTCTATATACTTGGGCTCTGAGGAGTTATCTTCTATTTTTTCTCTCAATCTTCTTATATTTACATCTACTATTTTTGTGTCTCCTAAATAACTGTACCCCCAGACCAAATCTAATAATTCATCACGACTTAAAGCCTTATTTTCATTTTCTATGAATATCTTAATAAGTGAATACTCCTTTGGAGTCAAATCTAACTCTTTGCCTCCTTTATAAGCTTTCATTGCAGTTTCATCTATATTAAAATAGCCGGACGTTAGTACCTTAATTGAGGTATCTACACTATTTCCTATACGTCTTAAAAGCGCATTTACTCTGGCAATCAACTCTTGTGGATTGAAAGGTTTTATCATATAATCATCTGCTCCAAACTCTAAGCCCATTATCTTGTCCATATCTTGACTTCGAGCCGTAAGCATTATAATCCCCATATTGGGGAATTCCTTTCTTAAAAGCTCACAAACTTTAAATCCATCCATTCCAGGAAGCATTATATCTAATATCGTTATAATAGGTTTCTCCCGCCTTGCTTTTTCAATTGCTTCCTCTCCACTCTCCGCTTCTATTACAATAAAATTATTTCTTTTAAAGTTTATCTTTAAAAAGCCTCTTATAGAGCTTTCGTCCTCTACTAATAGAACCTTTCTTTCCATAAAATCCTCCTCATATTTAATATGATTGTGTTGTAATTATATCATACTTATCTTTTGAAAATTATCGATATCATATAACTGTAACTTATTTGTAACTAATTTTAATACTTTTGTTACCAAATAAATACATAAAAATATTAAAATTATAATTGTCGAGAAAAGTTATCCACTATTTTCAAAACTTAATAAAACTACAATATAGGGCATTGATCATTGCACAACGATCAATGCCCTATGTGATATACTTAACCATATAACACATAGTTGATTATCCTTAAATATTATGTTACTATTAAATTAACTTAATATTTAAGTACGGTTGATCGAATTATATTCGTTTTCAAGCATCTGACTTCTAGGGTGGGAAGTCCATTTTATGGACTTTTCCGCCTTTTTTGCGTGCGTAAATATTTTAAGATAAAACTCAAATAATAATTTAACTAGGAGGATCTAATTATGGATAATAACTCAATTAAAATTATTTTAGCCTGCTCTATATTTCTTATAGCTTATGTATTTATCATATTTGAGAAACTTGATAGAACATTGATTGCTTTTATTGGAGCTTCTTTAATGATACTTACAGGAATAATAAGCCAGGAGCATGCCTTCGGTCATATTGATTATAATACTATTGGACTTTTAATTGGTATGATGATTATAGTTATGGTTGTTAAAAGAACTGGATTATTTGAATATATGGCAATTAAAGCTGCAAAAATAGCAAAGGGTGATCCAAAAATATTGCTTATATTCTTATCTATAGTAACAGGTGTTCTTTCAGCTGTACTTGATAATGTCACAACTATATTGTTGATAATCCCAATAACATTTGATATAGCAAAAGATTTGCATATATCTCCTATTCCTTTTATAATAACTGAAATTTTTGCATCTAACGTAGGTGGAACGGCAACTATGGTAGGCGATCCGCCAAATATTATGATAGGAAGTTCAGTAGGTCTAAAATTTATTGATTTTATAAAAGTTGATGCTACTATTGCTATGCCACTATTATTTTTAACAACTTTCATTTTTGCTTTAATATATAAAAATATGTTAACTACAACAGAAGAGGCAAAAGAAAAAGTTTTAAGAATGGATGAAAAATCAGCAATAAAAGATAAGAAACTTCTCATTAAAAGTATAGTAGTACTCGCATTAACCTTTATTGGCTTTATACTTCATGGAGTGCTTCATTATGAATCTGCAACCATCGCAATTACAGGTGCAGTTATCCTTCTATCTATATCAAAACTAAATCCTGAAAAAATACTACATGAGGTTGAGTGGAGCACTATTATTTTCTTTAGCGGACTATTTATGCTTGTAGGTGGTCTTCAGGAAGTTGGTGCAATAAAGCTTCTAGCGGAGTGGGTATTAAATATAACTCATGGAAATTTAGTTCTAACAACTATGTCAATATTATGGGTCTCAGCCATTGCATCAGCCTTTGTTGATAACATTCCTTTCGTTGCAACAATGATACCAATGATTAAAGATATGGGAGAGCTCTCTGGAATTAATCTTACACCTTTATGGTGGGCACTTTCTCTTGGTGCATGTTTTGGAGGAAACGGTACAATAATCGGATCTAGTGCAAATGTTCTTGCCATTAGCATGGCAGGAGAGAGAGGCCATAAAATTACTTTTAAGAAATATTTTAAAGTTGCTTTTCCAATGACTATTTTAACAGTAGCTATAGCCACACTCTATTTATATTTAATTTTCTTTTTATAGATGCACAAATAGGTAGAGCCTTTGTTTATACAAAAGCTCTACCTATTAAAAATTATTTACTATTTTAATATCTCCAGTAGTTTAAGTTAACTTTCTAAATTGAAACCTTATTCTATTTAGTGCCTTTAATTATTTCTGCTACAGCCGCAATGTTTCCAAAAGAAGATAGAGTTTCATTTGGAAGTATAAGCTTATTCGCAGGATTTTTAGCCATTTCTTGGAGAGCTTCTACCTGCTTAAGAGCAATAACTGTTTCATTTGTACCGGAATCTATTATAGACTTGTTTACCATTTCAATAGCCTTTGCTTGTGCTTCTGCAACTGCTTCGATTGCTTTTGCCTTACCTTCTGCTTCAAGTAGCTGAGATTCTCTTAATCCTTCTGCACGTCTAATGTTTGCTTCTTTCTCTGCTTCTGCCTGTAGTATTTTTGATTGTTTCTCACCTTCTGCTCTTGCTATAGCACTTTGTCTAGCACCTTCTGCTTCAAGAATTACAGCTCTCTTATCTCTTTCTGCTTTCATCTGCTTTTCCATAGCCTGTTGAATTTCTCCTGGTGGTATTATGTTTTTAATTTCAACAGATAGAATTTTTATTCCATAAGCATCTGTAATATCGTCAACAACTTTTAAAAGCTCAGAATTTATAATATCTCTTCCTGATAAAACTTCATCAAGTGCCATATTTCCCACTATATTTCTCATGTTTGTTATAGTTGAATAAATTATACCTGATTTGTAACTCTCTATGTTATAAATTGCATCTTTAGGATTCATCACTTTATAAAATATAACATTGTCTACTGATATCTTTACATTATCCTTTGTAATAACATTTTGAGGTTCAATATCAAGTATTTGTTGCTTTGTTGAAACCTTCTGTCTAACAAAATCTGCAAATGGAATTACTAAATGCCAACCTGGTTCTAATATCCTATGAAATTGACCAAATCTTTCAACTACATACACATATCCAGTGTTAACAATTTTAATAGAAGATATAATAGTAACAATTATGAAAACCAGAATAATTAAAAACAAAATTTTTCCAAACATCTCTCATCCTCCTAAATCTTTTCAATAATTATCTTATTTCCTTCAACGCCTATAATTTTTGCCTTGTCTCCCTTTTTAACCATCTCACCTTCATTTTTAGCAGCCCAATATACCCCATCTATTTTTACAGATCCATTACTTACTATGTCTTCATCCACAACAATTTCTTTTCCTAAATAGGTCTGTTCTCTAGTTGGTGTAGGCTTTACAGACATTTTAATACTCTTTTTAGCCATTGGATACCCAACTGCCATTAATATAGCACTTATTGCTACAAATATAATAGACTGAACTGCCAAAGAACAACCTAGTATTTGCGCTATAATTGCTGCAATAGCTCCAATTGTAAACCAAACAAATATAAAAGCGCTAGTTATAATATCTATAAGCAGAGCTATCGAACCAATGACTACCCACAAAATAATAGTACCTGTCATATCAAACTCCCCCTTTCTTATTACATAATCTTTATAATATATATGCCTCATCTTATATAACTTATGTTTTCATAATACAGTATATTATAAATTAAATAAAGTTTTGTTTAATATTAAAATATGATATTAAATACTGTTTTATCCTATAAATCGCAGTTCTGGACAAGCTCTCTTACATTCTCTTGAAATATTTACAATTTAGATGTAATTGCATTTTATATATCACTTATCATATTATGTCAATACTCTTATTTAAGTGAATTAATATAATTTGACAATTTATCTTTTGTATTTGATAATTGTATTGAAATAATCTGATAACATTATTTAAGTAAGGAATCTAAAATATTAAGTCAAAGATATTACTTAATATAGCATACATCATTTAATAAGGAGATGATATAATGCCAATGGCTGACTTTATAAGAGTAGCAGCTGCATGTCCAATAACAAATGTAGCTGATATAGAGTTTAATTTAGAAAATATTAAAAAATGCATAGATACAGCTGTAGAACAAAATTCTAAACTTATAGTTTTTCCTGAACTGTGCATAACATCCTATACCTGTGGCGATCTATTTGAACAAAAACTATTGCTTACTAAAGCCATAGAGGGATTGCAGTATTTATGTAACTACTCTAAGGGAAAAGATATACTTATAACAGTAGGAGCGCCTCTTACATATAATTATTGCTTATATAATTGTGCATATGTAATTTTTGAAGGTAAAATTCTTGGAATAGTACCTAAAAGTTTTATACCAAATTATACAGAGTTTTATGAGAAAAGATGGTTTACTGAAGGGGTAGGACTTGTAGACGAAGAGATAGATTTATTCTTTCAAAAAAATATTCCCTTTGGTACTAATCTAATTTTTACTTGTGGAGATTTTAGATTTGGTTTTGAAATATGCGAGGATTTATGGACTGTTATTCCTCCTAGCAGCTATCTTACTTTAATGGGTGCTAATATTATAGGTAACTTATCAGCATCAAATGAAGTGGTTAGTAAATCAGAGTATAGAAAAGAACTAGTTAAGTCTCAAAGTGGAAGATGTATAAGCTCATACATTTATGCTTCCAGTGGAGTCTTTGAATCTTCTACAGACTTAGTTTTTAGTGGAGATTTACTCATAGGTGAAAATGGAGTTCTATCAAGCTATAATGATAGATTTCAAAGAGAAAATCAAGTTATAACATCTATTATAGATATTAATAAATTAAATAGTGAAAGACTCAAAAACGTAAGCTTTAGAGACAGTGTTAAATTACTCCCTTTTGAACCCCTAAATATAGAGTTCAAATTTAAAAGCACTAATTATGGCATATTCAATAGATATATTGATAAGCATCCATTTGTGCCTTCAAATGAAGCCGAAAGGGAACTGCGTTGCAAGGAAATATTTAATATACAAACCTCAGCTCTAGCAAAACGAATGACACACACAGGACTAAGAAATGCAGTAGTTGGTATATCTGGCGGATTAGACTCTACATTAGCTCTTTTAGTTATAGTAAAGACCTTTAAAATGCTAAATATTCCAAGTGAGAATATAATAACAGTGACTATGCCTGGTTTTGGAACTACGGATAGAACATATAATAATGCTATTAATCTGTGTAAAAATCTTGGTACAGAACTTAGAGAGGTAAATATAGTTCCTGCTTGTCTTCAGCATTTTAATGATATAAACCACCCTGCTCAAAAACATGATGTTACCTATGAAAATGTTCAGGCAAGAGAAAGAACTCAAATACTTATGGATATAGCTAATAAAGAAGGTGGTCTTTTAATCGGAACCGGCGATCTATCCGAGTTAGCACTAGGCTGGTGCACCTATAATGGTGATCACATGTCTATGTATGGGGTAAACGCTTCTATTCCTAAAACGCTAGTTAGATATTTAGTTAAATACGTAGCTCAAAAGGAAGTACGAGAAGAAGTATCAAATATACTAATGGATATACTTGATACTCCTGTAAGTCCCGAGCTTTTACCTAAAGATAGCGAAGGAAATATAGCTCAAAAGACAGAAGATATTGTTGGTCCTTATGAATTACATGATTTCTTCTTATATAACTTTATAAGGCATGGTTCTACTCCTGAAAGGATATTATTCTTAGCTAAACATGCCTTTAAAGGAGATTATGATGAAGCAATTATAAAAAAATGGCTAGATACGTTTATAAGAAGATTTTTTACTCAACAATTTAAACGTTCAGCAATGCCTGATGGACCAAAGGTTGGTACAGTTAGTCTTTCTCCTAGAGGTGACTTCCGAATGCCATCAGATGCAAGCTATAGTCTTTGGAAAAATAGTTTTTATAGATAGAAAAAGTAGAAGGTCAACTTCTAGGATAAATTTTATATAGTTATAGCTAAAGTAATAACCTCAACACAATAGTATTGAGGTTATTACTTTATAACAATTTTTATAACTTTAGTCCTAGGTTAATTTTGTGTTTGCTTAGTTTTTCTTTCAGATGCCTTAACTCTAAAACTATATATCATAAAAATAATAGTAGGCATAATGAAAAAATTTATAAGAGCCATAAAATCATAAAAGTTTAAAAACTTAAATAATCCTAATAAGCTATTAGTAGTACATAAAGCACCTATATATATAAGTGCAGATATTGTGTAGGGTAAAACTCTTACATTGCATACCTTTTCTATTTTAAGCTCCTTTAGAATAAGCAGTATACAAAAAAGGTTGCTACATACTTTGCAAACCAGCCTGATATAACTTGAAATATTACATAAAATTCTCCGCTAGCAATAAAACCAAAATAAGATATTAATTGTGTTTGTATAAGCTTAGGGAAAATTATAACATTTGCTCTTTCAACGGAAAAAGTAACTAAAATACCATCTATTGAAACAATTATCATTTGTACAACAAATATAAGAGTGAATACTGCACATCTACGTACTCTTTCTTTATCTTTGATTTGAGCTATGTATGGTAATGCAATTGATGCAGATGCATAGAGCCCTAGAGCCTTGGCTGTACCTATAAAAAAATCTAAATTTATTCCTTTTTCAAAAACCGGAAATAATCTTTTGTATTCTTTAAAATGATAAGTGAGCATATACAGATTTATTCCATTTATTACTGAAATAATTATACTAACCATTATTACTATAATTACGGCGTTTTTTCCTTTTAAAACTGTATATAATCCTGGAAGAATAATAAAAAGTGCAATGTACCAATTAGGACTTTCAACAAATAAATTAAAATGTACAACACTTGTTTCAAGTGAAGCACTTCCCAATAAAGATAGAAATAATGTAAATAAAAATAAAATTAGAAATAGGTTTCCCAATAATTTTCCTAAGGCATTGGTATATATCTCATGTAAGCTAAAACAGTTATTTTTTACACATATCTTTATTATGTAGTTAAAGTAAAGTATTATAATTATTCCCGCAATTATAACAGAAATCCAACTCTCTTTTTTAGCATACCTCATAAATATTTGTGGATAGGTTTTAAGGGCTGGTATTGTTGTAGCACATATTATAAAAAATAAATGTTTAAAGTTTAACTTATCCATTACCATTCTCCGTTCTTTATTGTAAATATTGCTACAAAAATATTATTTACTAAACAATGAATGTTATCCTAAAAAAAACAAATAATAAAAATGGTGATGTTTATGAATGAATACTTACAATACATATATTTAAAACTAAAACCTAACTCAGACTTTAAGCATAGGGAATTGAAATGCAACCTTGGCACTATTAATTTATTTTTTATAGATAATCTTTGTGACTCCAAATTCATAAGTGAATATATTATTGCTCCATTTATTAAAGATGATAATATACAGGCAAATGTAGAGGACATAAAAAAGAATGTTCTCTATAGTAATTCTGTGGGAGATATTAAAACAAAAGAAGATGCAGTCATTCATATTTTATCTGGTGATGTAGTTATAGTTTTTGATTTTATAACTTCAGCAATATATTGTGAGGCTAAAGGATTTAGTAAAAGAAGCATTTCAATACCAATAGCAGAAGCGGTATTAAAGGGTCCTAGAGAGGGTTTTAATGAAGTTATAGTAGATAATATTTCATTAATAAGAAGAAAAATTAAAAATGCGAACTTAACCGTTGAAACTCAGCTTTTAGGTGAAAAATCTAACACTATTATAGCTTTAGTATATCTCAGAGGCTCTGCTCCTAATAACTTAGTAGATTATATAAAGAAAAAGCTATCAAATATTAATCTAGATTTTTTATTAGATATAAATTATATACAAGAGCAGTTACAATGCAAATATACCTTTTTTGATACTATAGGATATACCGAAAAGCCAGATATAGCTTCATCTAAAATATTAGAGGGAAAAGTTGTAGTCTTAGTGGACGGAACTCCTTTTGCATTAATTGCACCATATTTTTTTATAGAAAACTTTCAAACCGCTGATGATTATTATTTAAATAAATATTACTCAAATTTTACAAGAGTATTAAGAATATTGGCCTTTATGATATCCTTGTTTTTACCTGGTATATACATAGCATTAACTACACATCATTTTTCGCTAGTTCCTTTAGAGTTTATATTTAGACTTGCTGCATCTAGAGCTGATGTTCCTCTTCCTCTTGCAGTTGAAGTAGTAATAATGACTTTTTTCTTCATATTTTTAAGAGAAGCTGGTATAAGATTGCCTCAACCCATAGGGCAGGCAATTAGTATAGTAGGAGCATTAATATTAGGTGATGCAGCAGTTGGTGCTGGTTTAGCTTCACAAAGTACAGTAATAATTGTTGCACTATCAGCTATAACCTCCTTTTTAACTCCTAAGCTCAACACTGCAATGGTATTCTGGGAATTTATCGTCATAATTTTATCATCATTACTTGGGCTTATGGGATTTTTTATGGCAATTTTTATATTCTGTGCACATGTCGGCTCACTAAATAGCTGCGGTTATCCTTATTTTATGCCATTTACTACATCAGAACAATTTGATTATAGAGATTTAGCAGCAAGAGATAATCTTAAAGTTATTTCTAAAAATATGTTACAAGCAGATGAGGATGAAAGAAAATGAAAAAAATTCTTTTATATTTTCTTATTTTAAGTACATTTCTTTTTAATGGTTGTTTTAACTATACAGATATAGATAAAGTAATATTTACAACTTCTGTAATAGTTGATGTAGACGAAGAAGGTATGCCAGTAGTATATGAAGAAGCTTTTAAGCCCTCAAGAGGTGGAAAGGCTTCCTCTGGAAAGGGTTCGAGGGTATTATTCCAAGGTACTGGAAAAACTCTCTTCGAAACATTTAGAAATCTAAATTTATCTTCAAGCTATAAGCTTAATTATACTCAATGCAGAGGTATTATATTTACAGAAAAAGCTGCTGAAAAAGGACTAGACCGCTTTATAGATGTATTTGATAGAGGCCAACAGTTCGTCATACGATCTGATATTGTAATTTATAAAGGGGATCCTCAGGCATTGATTAATGCCAAACTTAAAGAGCAAGATTATATAGGTTTATTCATACATGATCTTATTTATAATACGCCTTCATCATCCCGAGGAACCATATTAAGTTTAAATGACTTTTTAAATAAAAGTTACTCCGAAAATAATGTTTGTGTTGTACCAATGGTAGAACTGAAAAAAAACCAGTTGGAAGATAAGGTTACAATAACTGATGGTGCTATAATAAAGGATTTCAAAATGATAGGAAAACTTCCAGAAGCTGAAACTGAAAGTTATAACTTCCTAATAGATAATATAAAAGGAGGCACTTTAGAGGTATCTAACCCTAATTCTTCTAATGATTTTGTAACTTTAGAAATTTTGAAAAATAAAACAGATACAAAAATATATTATGATGGTAAAGCAGTTACCTTAAGAAAAATAATAAATACACGAGCAATTGTGACTGAAGCTCAGAAGAGTTTAACATTTGATCAGGGTACAATTGATGATATTCAAAAGAATGCAGAATCAAATATAAAAAAGTTTTCTTTACAGCTATTTGATGAATATAAAAAGAAAGGTCTGGACATATTTGATGTAGCAGATACTTTTCATAAAGCATATCCTCGCGAAAAACTTGAAGGTAATATAATGTATAAAACAGAATTAATAGTTGAACCACATGTATTTGTAGAAGGTTCCACAGATACAACTAATTTTAGATAGAAAGTGGTACCCTGCTTTTGTTACCACTTTCTAAAAATCATTAAGTATTACATGAATCTCTACATCTTTATTTATAAATATCAACTAAAAGACCTGCTATGTCATCAATAGTCGCTGCTACACTTAAGTTTTCTTTTTGGTCATCGACAAGCTTTTGTGTAAGCTCTTCAAGCTTTTGATCGATAGTATCTACTGTTATGAAATATTGTGTTTGCCAAAAGCTTATATCCTTTTTTACTTTGTACATGTAATTTAATACAGATTCAAGATAATCTTTTATCATTTTTTTATAGGACTTAACATCTGAATAACATTTAGTTATCGCAAGCCTGTTTCCTTTTTTCTTTATATTATCAAACATTTCCTTAAGTTGTTGTTCTGATCTTTTTTCCATTTGTGAGTTAAAGCTTTGAGAAAAATCTTTTTTAACAGTTATGGATTTCTTCTCAGCAGGAACGCTGGTCGTTCTTCCTACTCTTGATATTTCCATATTCTTACCTCCATGTTTTTATACTAATATGTATATCGACAGATACCTTAATTATATAAATATTATATCTGATATTTATATAAATTTCATGAATATTTTTTTACAGGGAAACTAACTAGAAAAAAATGAGGACGACTCATTTTAACTTTGAATCATCCTCACCGTAATTAGTTTATATTATAGCCCTTTTTCATAAGCCTCTACCATT
This sequence comes from Clostridium sp. OS1-26, assembly GCF_030915445.1. GTDB lineage: Bacteria > Bacillota > Clostridia > Clostridiales > Clostridiaceae > Clostridium_AM. Next base: position 2,021,284 of record NZ_CP133264.1, on the reverse strand, counting down.
TTCTTAACCATTTGTCCTCCAACAGAACCATTTTCTCTTGAAGTAAGATCACCATTATATCCTTGTGTTAAGTTTACTCCAACTTCTCTTGCTGCTTCCATTTTAAATTTATCTAATCCCTGTCTAGCTTCTGGTATTAATGCTCTATTTCCTCTACGTGCCATAGTTATTTCCTCCTCATTAAATTAATTAGATTTTTAATATAAAGTTAAGTTTTAACTTTATATTAAAAGTTTGTACAGTTTTTAAATTTATACTCTATTTAATTGCATGTAAAAATGTAATTGTTTATTTTTATATCCTAAAAATTACTCTTATACTTTTTCTCTAACCTGCATATCCTAAAAACTGAGGTGAATATTTATGGAAAAAAATCATAACGCAAACAATCAAAATCCTGTTACTGAGCAAAATGTCTCTCAATTAGGCTCTCCTATAAGCGGAATGTCTGCGGAAGAACTATATAGACAAAAAGAAGAATATGATGCTAAATTTACACTTTACAAAGGATCTATACCCAACAGATAAATATGAAAATAGTCTTGGTGATCATAAATAGTTATTAAAATTATTTAGTTTTTACCTTCAGATAGGGAAGGCTGATTATTTTCAGCCTTCTTTACTTTTTATAAACTTTAATATAAAGTGGTATTAAATGGATTGCTTAAAAATTATTTTAAATCTTTAACAATATTCTAATACACTTTAGGAGTGAATTTCATGAAAAAATACTTTATAATATTTTGGAGTTTCTTTAAAATAGGAGCATTTACTTTTGGTGGTGGTTATGCAATGATTCCATTGATAGAAACTGAAGTTGTTAAAAACAAAGAATGGGTCAATAAAAATGAATTTTTAGATATACTAATAATATCGCAATCCTTCCCTGGAGCTCTTGCTGTTAATACCTCTATATTTATAGGTTATAAAATTAGTGGCATACTTGGAGCAATACTTGCGCTTCTTGGGACTATTCTTCCATCTTTCTTAATTATACTTTTTATAGCTGCTTTTTTTATGCAATTTAGAAATTACTATTATGTAGACTTAATATTTAAAGGCATAGGAGCTGCAGTACCAATGTTGGTACTAATTGCCGTAGTTAGTCTTTCCAAATCATTGAAAAAAGACTATATAAATTTATTTATAATAATAGCCACAGTTATTTGCATCAATGTTTTTAAAATCCATCCAGTACTTACTATAATTATAGCTGGTATATATGGTTATCTATTTCTCAGAAAGAGAGTTGAATAAATATGCATGTAACACTACAATTATTTTGGGCATTTTTGAAAATAGGAGCCTTTAGCTTTGGCGGAGGATATGCAATGCTGCCTTTAATTGAAAGGGAAATTGTTTCCAATGATCATTGGATCAATTATAAAGATTTTATAGATATAATAGGTATCTCTCAGATGACTCCCGGTCCTATTGCCATAAACTCTGCTACCTTTGTGGGATATAAAGTTTATGGTTTTTACGGAAGTGTTGCTGGAACTATAGGTGTTGTAACCTTTTCTTTTCTTCTTGTTTCCATAGCAACCCATTATATAATGAAATTTAAAGAATCCAAAGCAATGAAAGCCGTACTTCTTGGAATGCGCCCTGCTCTTATAGGCCTTATAATATCTGCTTTTTTATCTCTAGCAAAAGAATCTTATCATGATCTAAAAAGTGTTTTTATAGGAATTTTTATTATGGCTTTACTATTATCCAAAAAGCTTCATCCAATCCTAATAATAGCTATTTCAGGTATTGCAGGTATATTAGTTTATAAATAAAATATAAAAGAAGTTGCTGTATATATCAGCATACTTCTAATTTTTATTTATCCTAATACTGATTCCATTTTTATCGCACCTTATAAAATCATTTTTAATTACTATATTTCCATGTAAGTCACTTCTTAATACTAGCGCTCCCTTGTTATGTATTCTTTCTATTATCTTATCATCTGGTGTTCCTATACCATCGGAGGTCACAATAGCAACCTTAGGTTTTACAACGTTCATGAAGTTTTCTGTACTACTAGTATCTAGTGAGTGATGTGGTACCTTTAGAATATCACATTTTTCAATAACACCTTTTTTTAACATATCTTCTTCCTCATTTTTTTCACAATCAGCAGCAAATAAATACTTTATTCCATCTATTTCTCCCTTTATTACTATTGAATTATTATTTTCTATGATGTCATCTTCTTTCAAAGGAGCTACTGCTTCTAGTTCTACCTTCCCTTTTTTTAGTTTCCAACCCTGACCTATATTTTTTACTTTTACTCCACTTTGTGCTAAGTCTTTATATAAATCAACTTTTACTTCATTATAATGATTAGGTATTAGCACATTTTTTACTTTTTTACTTTGAACTAATCTTAAAAGTCCACCATAATGATCATCATGATAGTGAGTAAGTATAATCATATCTACTTTATCTATAGAGTTCGATTCTAGGTATTTTAAAATTCTATTAAAATAGTATGCTGCTCCTGTATCTATTATATAATTTTTGTTCCACGCTTTAATTAAAATACAATCACTCTGCCCTACATCTAAAAAGTGAACCTCATATTTATCCTGCTTAGCATACACAGTGCCGCTAATCAGGACTATAATCGTTAGAATAAATATAACTATTCTTTTTTTCATCTAATCACCCTCGTGGAGAATATTTTATTATATAGTTTTTTATGTTTATAAAAATTTATCCCAAAACTTTATAAAATAAAAACGCCCTACATAGCCAAGCTTTAGCTATATAAGGTGTTTTCTTGCAAAATATTTCAACCATTCTTTAAACATACTATAATTCTTTTTTATTATTTTTCAATTATATAATTTTTTCATATATTTAAACTACTGATGCTAATATTAGTAACTCTTCATTATCTCTATATATCTTATCAAACTGAGTTAATGGCAGAGGATTTTTTCCTTTGCCTACTTCTATAGTAAACCCAGGCCTTCTATATTCTTGAATAAACCAATCCTTATACCCTGCGTAAGAAGTTATTCCAGTGGTGCTCTCTAAGGAATAACCACTTACTTGTGAAAATAGTGTTCCTATTTTTCTAGATTCAGGAGGAGTCATTCCATCATATTGCCAATAGATAACCTCTCCTTGAGAATGATAAGCTAAAACTAATCTAAAATTATGTGCTCTTGTAAAGTTAGCAACAGCCTTAGTTTCTGGCTCTGATTCTGGATAAGGTCCTGAGTATCTTGTTGGACCAGGCCCATATACACCATAGGCTGCCTCTGCTTCTTTTGATAACTCCCATGATGCATTATAATTATGATTTAAATCTACACCTCTTATATTAGCTTCCCAATTTTTCGAAAAATCAGTGCTTCCATTGTTCCATTTTATCAAATCATTATAATATGGGTTATTTCTACTAAGACCGTTAATTACTAAATCAACTCCATCTGGATTTACCATAGGCATTATAAATATAGTGCTTCTACTCCATATTTCACTTATATCATAGCCTTTTATAGTTTTAGCTTCTGTATAAGCTTTCGCCATATTTTCTATGAATTTCATTAGAAGCGGTGCAGTAATCCACTCTAATGCATGATGAGCCCCGTTATAAAAGACCTGATTAGGCCCCTCACCAAGTCTAACATAGTATAGCTCTCTTCCAAGTACACTATTTCCTGCAGAACCTAATTCTATAAATGGATACCTAGCCTTTAATCCCTGTAGATCACGCTTTAATATATCGTAAGTATAATTAACATTAGTATCAACAACATCAATTCCATAGGGTACTATAATCTTTGCTCCAGGTTTTAAATTATAAGGGTCAATTCCTGGATTAGCCACTATTATTTTATAGGGCTGTGTATAATATTTTGATGCAATACTATAAAGTGTATCACCACTTTTTATAGTGTAAGTATCATAACCAACTATAAACTTTTCCAGTGCATTATAAGTAGCTGGTCCTATGATTCCATCTGAAGTCAAGCCATTATCCCTTTGAAAGGCTCTTACAGCTTCTTCTGTCATTCTTCCGTATACACCATCTACCGGACCAGGATTATACCCTATTTTCTTTAGGACTGCCTGTATTTTCATTACCTCAGTTCCTCTAGAACCTAATTTTAATATCTCCATACTTATTCACCTAATATTGATTACTAATATTATTTTATAATTATACTTTTAATTAGGTGAACAAAAAATTAAAATACCAAGGAATAAATATTTTATCCCCCTTGGTATTTTCAGAATCCTATTTATATGCTTCAGCTTCTTCTAAATAATGCTCTGCTGCTCCTCTAACATATTCCTTTTCTTCTTCTGTAAGCTCTCTAACAACCTTTGCTGGTGACCCCATGCATAAAACTCCAGAAGGTATTTTTTTATTAGGAGGTACAAGGCTTCCTGCACCAATCATTGTTCCTTCTCCTATTTCCACACCATCTAGTATAATTGATCCCATACCAATTAATGAATAGCTTCCAATTTTACATCCATGTAAAACTACGTTATGTCCAACAGTTACGTAGTCTCCCACTTCAGTAGGTGTACCACTAATATTAGCGTGAACAGTGCAATTGTCTTGGATATTTGAGCCTTTCCCAATATGAATAGTATTACTATCACCCCTAATTACTGCTCCAAACCATACGCTTGCCTTTTCATCTAAAGTTACTTTTCCAATGACTTCAGCAGTATCAGCCACAAAACAACTTTCGTGTACTTTAGGAGTATACTCCTTAAAATTTCTAATCATATACTCATCTCCTAATCTATAAAATTCAGATAAAGTAAAATCTTGTCTGAAATACTTATTCTATTATATAAATTATACCTAATTTTTCAAATTAGTTAAATGATTAAACAAAATATCCATGGGTAAAATTATATTTAATATATTCTACAAATTAATAAATACTTGCGATTAATAACTATTAACCGTGAAATTTGCTCGATTATGTAAAATTGTTATTGTTGAATTTAATATCCATGTAGTCTATAATAATATCATCACTACATATAGTGGTTATTTTTTTATAATAACACTACATATAGTAACTTTACATATATATACCTGTATATTAAGTTTTTACTATATGCAATCTATCTATGAAGTGGAAACTTGAATCAGATGGGGTCTCAAACCTCACCTGATTCTTAGTTGAACGAATCCAGGGACGTAGCCGCCCTTTACTCCATCTTTAAGAAAAGCAGAGAGCCAAAGTCTATGATTTTGTGTGAATCACTTTCACAGAGTGCGAGGGAGTATTAGAGCGGGTAGTCATCGGATAAACTAGTTATATTAACATTTACAAGGAGGTAGCTTTTGTTGAGTTACATAAAGGATTTACTAAAAAGATATTACACAAAGGATTTGTCAAAGGATAACAGTAAAACAGTTTTTGATTTATTTAAATGGAAAAAAGTTGACGTATTTTTAAAAGATCATAAAACTGGCAAAGTATTAGTTGATATGAAAGACTTAGAGTTTCCTGAGCATTATTCTCAAACAGCCTGCGATATTATAGCTTCAAAGTACTTTAGAAAAGCAGGAATACCTAATGAAATTGGCTATGAAAACAGCATGAGAGCTGTAGCACATAGAATGGTTAACTTCTGGTGTGAAGCACTAAAAGATGAAGGTATCATAAAAACGGATGAAGAGGCTTCTATCTTTTATGATGAATGTGTCTATGGTCTATTAAATCAGATGTATGCACCTAATTCTCCTCAGTGGTTTAACACAGGTCTGGCTCAGTCTTACGGAATAAAGGGCAATAAACAGTCGAATTATTACTTTGATGAAAAAGAAGGCAAAGTCGTTGAAAGTCCAGACAACTATTCAAGAACACAGGCATCTGCTTGCTTTATATTGTCCATTGAAGATAAACTTTTAGGACATCATTCAATTTCTGAACAATATGTTACAGAAACTAAGCTTTTTAAGGGTGGCTCAGGAACAGGCACAAACTTTTCATGTATAAGGGCAAAAGGTGAAAAGCTATCAGGTGGCGGAGTATCCTCAGGGCTTATGAGCTTTTTAAAGGGTTTAGATAGAAACGCTGGGGCTATAAAATCTGGCGGAACTACTAGAAGAGCTGCAAAAATGGTATGCCTTGATATAGACCATCCAGAAATCATGGATTTCATTACATGGAAAGCAAAAGAAGAGAATAAAGTTAGAGCTCTTGGAAAGATGGATTATGACATAGATATTGATGGCGAAGCATATGAAACAGTTTCAGGTCAAAACAGCAATAATTCTATAAGACTTTCTGATTTCTTTATGAAAAAAGTTGATAGTCTGGATAAAGAACCTGATGCAACTATCGAACTTAAGGGCAGAGTGGATTCAAAATTTAATAAAGTGACAAAGGTTTCAGAGCTATGGGAATCATTTAATTTTTCCGCTTGGCAATGTGCAGATCCTGCACCTCAGTTCAGCGATACCTTTAACGCTTGGCATACATGTCCTGCCGGAGAGGACGGAATTCTAAATGCTCCTTATAACAAAATTAATTCTACAAATCCTTGTGGAGAATATGCATTTTTAGATGACTCCTCCTGTAATTTAGCTTCAATAAATATATATAAATTTTATAATATAAATACAGGTAAATTTGATATAGACGGATATTTACATATAATAGGACTTACACAACTAATACTTGAAGCTTCAATACAATGGGGCCAATATCCTACAGAAGATATAGCAAGAAAAACATACATGTTCAGACCAACAGGCTTGGGTATATCTAACATTGCATCGCTTTTTATGGTGATGGGATACCCTTATGATTCCAAAGAAGCTAGAGCCTTAACTTCATCCTTAATTGGTACTTTAACAGGATATTCTTATTATGTATCCTCAATTATGGCAAAGGAAGTAGGTCCTTTTGAAAAATTTGAAATCAATAAGCCTTATATGATGAGAGTTATTAGGAATCACTCTAGAGCTGCTGGAGTAAATTCTAAGTTTTTAGTTAATCAAGGTATAAACATAGATTTTTCAGATGAATTTGAAGGATTAAACTATGATCCACTAAAAGTAAATCATGAAATTTTAGAAAAAGAAGGTCTAAAATATATTAGCTACAGCCTTAAAAATGCTTGGGTTAAAGCACTAGACTTTGGGTCAAAATTCGGCTATAGAAATGCACAGGTTTCAGTTATAGCACCTACTGGTACTATATCTTTTGCTATGGATTGCAGTGCTACATCAATAGAACCATTCTTTAGCCATATCGTTTATAAAAAGCTTTCTGGCGGAGGATTCTTGACAATAATAAACCCAGTTATAACCGCTGCATTAAAAAAGCTTGGTTATACTAAGGATCAAATTAGCGATATTTTAGATTACGTAGTACAAAAAGAAACTGTAACAGAGAATGGATTTACTTATGAAAAAATATTAGATGGTAAAATTGAAGGAGCACCTCATCTAAAAGATGAACACCTAGCTATATTTGATACATCTAATCGCTGCGGAAGTGGTGAAAGATATATAGCTCCAACGGGCCATGTACTTATGGTATCCTGTATAACCCCGCTTATATCCGGGGCAATATCAAAAACTGTTAATTTACCTAAAACAGCAACAGTAGATGATTTTAAAAATGTTATTTTATCCTCCTGGAAGTTAGGAGTTAAAGGAATTACGTTATACAGAGATTCCTCAAAGGCATCACAGCCATTAAATACGAGTTTAACTGATGTCTCCGATTCAAAGCTTGAAAACTTAACTTATAATCAGCTTCTCGCGCGTGCTAAAGAACTTCAAAAAGGGGTTAGATATTCAAGACGTGATAAACCTGTAGGCATACGTCGTGGCACTACGCATCCAGCTCAAATAGATGATGTTAAAGTATATACTACAGTTAATAGACGTGAAAATGGTGAAATCTCTGAAATATATATAACTACAGATAGAGAAGGAACTATAATTACAGGATTATTAAACTCATTATCTAAATCAATCTCTGTAATGCTTCAATATCATGTACCTCCTCAAGATATAGCAAGAATGCTTAGAGCTCAAAAGTATGAACCATATGGTTTTGTACAAAAGCATCCTTACATAAAATATGTTACTTCTATATCTGATTTAATTAGTAAGGTAATTGATATTGAACTTGGGGATTTCTCAAGATGTCAGGTTAAGCCTGAAAATTATGGTGAAGATAGTTTATCTACTAATTTTGAAACAGCTGTAGCTTCATCTGAAACATGTGAAAATAACTTTAAAACAAAAAAAGTAGATGGAGAAAGACTTTATGGTTTTAGCTGTCCAACTTGCGCAAGCACTAGAATGGTACGAAACGGCACCTGCATGGTTTGTCTTGACTGTGGTTCAACTACAGGCTGCAGCTAAAAGCTAATCTTAATCCCCAAAAACAGATAATAAACTTAAAAACCCCCTATGGTAGAATTAAACTTAATCTATCAAAGGGGGTTTTTCCTATGTCCAGCTAATCAAGAAATGATTTGCAACGTTAAGCCTTAAATTGAATATAAATAGTTATACTTAATAACGCTAAGACATGTCATATAAAATTATATTTATTTCATAAGTAGTATATTTAATAAATATAATTTAATTGTGTTTTATAATTTCACTAATTGTCTAAAAAACATAAATATTTGATATGAGGTGATAAAATGAATTCATTAGATACGACAAAATGTAAAGACGAATTGCCTATAAATACAATAACTAAAATTAAAAATATCCTTTACAAGATAGGAATTTACCCCACAGAAGTAAATTGGAAGAATTCAGCAAAAAACTTTTACTCAGTTAGTGTAGTAATTAAAGATACCAATTTATCTACTAACGGTAAAGGCACTACACCTTTATATGCATTGGCAAGTGCTTATGGAGAGCTGATGGAAAGATTACAAAATCAGTCTTTTTTTAAGCTTTCTATTGATTTAAGTCCACAGGTACTGCAATATAGAAGATTTTACTATGCCCCTGATGAAAAGCACATGAGCATTAATGATGTTCTAAATAGTAACGATGATTGGATACAAATACAAATGTCTAGAGTAAGACCTAACATCGATAGGGTTGAACTGTTAAGAAAATGGATGGCTATTGCTTATGAAGATACTCACTGTGATTTTGTAGCTTTGCCATATCTTAATCTAACAAATAATAACTTGTCTTATATACCTATCAAAATGATTTCAAAAATGTATATGTCTAATGGAATGTGCGCTGGAAATACTATAGAAGAGGCATTAGTGCAAGGATTATCAGAAGTATTTGAAAGAGTTGTAAACAGAGCGATTGTCCTTAATAAAATCATACCTCCAACTATTCCTCATAATTATATAACAAAATTCCCTAGAATAGAAGCTATGATTAGAGAAATAGAATCTAGTGGAAATTACAAGGTAATCGTTAAAGATTGTTCATTAGGTAAAAACTATCCTGTAGTTGGTGTAATTTTTATTAATCAAAGTGATCAAACATATTTCATTAAATTTGGATCACATCCAATATTTGAATTGGCACTTGAAAGAACATTAACTGAACTTCTACAAGGGCAAGATATTAGAAATATGAAGGGCGTAAAGGAATTTTCTTATAAAAATCCAATTGATAATGAAGTTAATAACTTAATAGGAATTCTTGTAAATGGCTCAGGCTTCTACCCTACTGAACTTTTTGGAGAAAAGTTCAGCTATGAATTTAAGGAATTTAAAGATATTAAAGGCTGGAGCAATAGATCAATGCTTACCTATTTAATAAACTTATTAAAAAATGAAGGACATGATATTTTTGTAAGAGATGCATCTTACTTAGGGTTTCCAAGTTATCATATAGTTATTCCAGGCTTCAGTGAAATTGAAAAAATTGATGATATAGATTCCTTAGAAGAGTATGCTGATTTTGTTAGAATAAAGAAGACTATAAGAAATTTAGAGCATGTATCAAATGTAGAAATAGAAGAACTCCTCCAGCTTATGAAGAAACGCAATATCAGTGGCGCAGCTTCTATACCACAATTTTTAAATATACAAACAAAAAATACATTTCCTTGGTACTATGTAACTATTGATCTATTTATTACTGCTGCCTATTATAAAACAGGTGATTTTGCAAATGCTTATAAATCTTTTGATAAGTTTTTGAAAAATATTCAAATTAATCCTCTTAATAAAGATTTATATAAATTCTATAAATGTGTTAGAGATTATATTGGAACTCGTGCAGATAACTTAAGTGAAGAAGAATGTATAAATATTTTAGGTGCCTTTTATCCATTAAATATGATTAAACAGATAATGTCTTATTTTAAAAATGAAGAAAATATGTTTACTATATTTGGACAGCTAAAATGCTGGAATTGTAATAAATGTGATGTTAAAGCTAGTTGCTCTTATGATAAAGTAGAAAATGTATATAAAATTTTAAAATATAATTATTCTTTAACTAAAATAAATCAATATCATATGAAAAATTTATTAGATTTATAATTTTTAAAATTGAAAATAAAAAATTAGAGCTAACTACTAAGTTTAGAACAACAGTATTTAGCTCTATAACATTTGTTAATATTTGTTTGAATATTATCTTCTTAAATTTTATTAATCTGACATTGGTCTCATAGGAGTCATAGGAGTCATAGCATACATTCCAGACATTCCAGACATTGCATTCATAGCATTCATTGCGTTCATGCCATTCATTGCGTTCATTGCGTTCATGGCATTCATCGCGTTCATTGCGTTCATGGCATTCATCGCGTTCATAGCATTCATCGCACTCATTGGCTGCATAGCATACATTCCATGCATAGGTTGCATTGCATGCATAGGATGCATTCCGTGCATAGGGCACATTGCATGCATAGGTTGCATTCCGTGCATAGGACACATTGCATGCATAGGTTGCATTGCACTCATAGGAGCCATTTCAGTTGGTTGAGACATTGAATATTTTTCCATTCATACACCTCATAAAAAATTTTTAACTACATTAATATTATATGGAGAAATCTCTTTTTGGTGACTCATTTTTAAAATAAGTTAGTTGATAAAAATATGCATATATGCAAGTATATATGCATTTTTATGTATATTATATATTTTCAGTACACATCAAAGTTGTATCTAATAAAAAACTCCCAGTATACTTAGTACACTGAAAGTTGTATTTTTTACATTTATTAGGCTACGCAAAAACGACGTTTATAAAGAAATGCAGTATACAACATAATTGTACTTCTACTCTATAAGTAGAAATACAATTATGAGGTTTACTAAAAAGAGATCGTTTATTCATTAATATTCAAATAAAAATAACTCTTGTTGTAGATAACAATTTTAAAATCTGTTTCTATCAAATCACTTTCTTGAAAAAAACTTTTTCTGGAATTTTACACTCTCTTACTTTCCTCTTGAACTATCATTATAAACATTAATATTAGAATAATTTTAACACTTCTGTTTTATTTATTCTACTAAGCTCTTCTTGAATTGTAACTTTGACTTCTTGGGAACTGCCAACTTCAAATGTTATCATAATTTCTAGCTGGTACTTAGGAAATGGCTTTAATCCTGATACTCTAACAGTTCCAACATGCGCATTATCCCTTGCATTAACTTCAGTTCCTTGATAAACTTCTACGTCAATTTCTGTTTGATTATCTTTATCAGTTGTAAATGTCAAAGTTTCTTTAGCTGGTGTTTTCTGATTTTGTTCAATTAATACAATAAATTTTCCGTCTCCATCTTCAACACCTAATGAATGAGCTACAACTGTGTCTATCTTAATATTTTTATTAAAATCTAATTGCTTAGCTAAATAAGCTGCATATATAGCTGCACCTTGTGCAACACAAAGACTTGGATCTATATCTGAATAAGTTTTTCCTTCCCCACATTCTTCTTTTATTATATCATTCATAATAGAAATTTTGCTTGAGCCACCAACCTTTATTACCTTATTAATATCACTAGCTTTAACTCCCGCATTGACCATAGTATCTTTTGTTATCTTTCTTATTTTTTTCAAGTAATCTTTAATTGACTTTTCAAAATCTTCTCTTGTATATTCTGTATCTATATGAACCCCTGGGATAACATCAGGAACAGCTATGTATACACTATCTGTAGCACTTAGCATTTCTTTACTCTTTATTACCGTATCTAATAATTTTCGTTTTCCTACTTTTCTAAGCTTTTCTAATTTTACACTTTCAAAATCAATTCCTTCTTTTTCAATTATATAATCCATAAATGCCTTGTCAAAATCTAATCCGCCTAATCTATCATCTCCGCCAATTCCAATCACATTAAATAAAAGGTCAGTTTTTGTTTCCTTTATATTAATAATTGTTAAATCGAAAGTTCCTCCACCTAAATCAAAAACTAAGATATTCTCATTCCTAACCTTGTCCGCTTCAGAATGATGAAGACCATATGCTAAAGCTGCTGCTATTGGCTCTTGTATAATTCCTGTTAGATTTAGTCCTGCCATTTTAGCAGCTTCTTCTGTATTTTGAAATTGATGTGCCTTAAAATAATATGGTACAGTTACTACGATTCCTGATGCATTATATACTCCGCTTGGAAACATATCCTGTATACTATCATAAATATTCTTCAATATCATTGATGATATTTCTACTGGAGAATGTTCCTTTGGGCCTAACTTTATCCTAATACTATTATCATCCATTAATCTCTTAACACCAACAATTACATTGTCTGGATTTAAAATTCCACTCATAAAAGCAGCATTCCCATATATATATTTATCATTTTTTTCATCATAATAAACTACTGATCTTAAACATCTTTCACCTTTGGGACTATAAACATCGGCATCTTTGCCTGTCCATCTTGCAACTGAACTATAAGTTGTACCTAAATCGATACCTATTACTGGTGAATTTTGAGCATCATATTTCATTTTATCCCCACCTGTTTTCATATTTACTCTCTAAGAATATACTATTAAATTTTTAGTTCTTTGAATATGATTTATATGCTACAATTTGAGCCTGACGTATAATATGATTATGACCTATCTCATAAATATCTTTTGAATATTCGTAACCATCTCTAACTACGCTTTCAATTGTTTCATCTAAATTACCATCTTCCGTTTCTTGAATATCTAACACTTCAGTATAAGAAAAATTTATTTTTGTTTTAATCGCAATTTCTATTTTATTTACATTTATACTAGTTAATAATTCATCAAAGCATTTTTTCAGTTCCATATATGTTGGTAATATTACATTTTCTATAATTTCATTAGTTGAACTTTTAACAAAACTAATTCCAGACTCAATTCCATCTATGATGGATAACAAATTACCTTCTATAAAATTAAAGTATTTGTTTATTAAATTTAATTTTTCTGATTCTACCCGTGATATATTACTGTAGTTTTGATTTAAAATCATCCTTATTTCTTCTTCATTTTTATTATCCAATTCGTTGACAATCTTTATATTACTAAAATCCAGTTCTCCCTCGTCTAATAATTTGCTTAAACTATTGTTTATAGAATTCTTGCTCATTTTATTAATCATATTAATCCCTTTTGTTCTATTTTCAATGAGCCTTTTTTCTTCATCACTTAATATCTCTAATTTTTTTGATATTTCTTGATTAAACTTCTCAACTATAAAATTTATATTATCAAAAGTTTTCATTGACTTTAATAACATTTCTTTTCCTTTTAGAAACCAATCCTTATACTCTAATAGGTTTCTTTCATAAATCAAATTATCTTTTTGAATTTGATATTTATCTATTATATTATCTTCACTTTTTGATATTTCACAATTTAAATCCTCTTGTTCTACTTTATCTTTATACAAATCTTCTTTATCATTTATTAATATTTCATCATTTTCTTCAAATTGTTCCTTAATGTCATTTTCTAAATTGGCATCACTATCCCAATTAACATTATTCTCTAAATCATTACTATTTTCTATATTGTTCTCGTTTGATTTATTTTTATTAATATCATTCTCTTTATTATCACTCACTAAATTCACCTCACTTTAAAGTCTTTTTACATCTAATGTAACATTATTCTCACTTCCGTTACTAATACACGTTGCTATTACATTAACTATGTTTTCTTCATTAACTTCAAATTTTACAATTATTTTTTCTTCGCCTTTTGGTTTAGATGGAATATTAGTTAATTTAAACTCTCCTATACAAACAGCCTTATCATCACCATCCATATTCTTTTCATTAATAAATTCTACATCCTCATCACATTGATAAATTAGCAGATTTAATTCTGTTTGATTATCAGATTGAGTTGAATATTCCTTTTCCTCACTTATTACTTTTCCTTTAGGTATTTCTGTGCTTTTTTCTATCAGTTTTGAAAATCTCATCCCAGAAATCATAATACCTAAATTATGAGTTACTATTTGAGATATATTTATATCTCCTTCTGGTTTAACTTCATCATTTTTCACACAATCTGATGGAACTGATAAAGTAGCTCCAAATATAGCAGCCCCTTCTGATACTATGGTTCTTGGATTAAAGTTACTGTAAGGTTCAATACCAAAAATATCTTTTACCTTTTCTTTAATTCTAGGAACTAGAGTTGACCCTCCAACTAAAATAATCTTATCAATATCTTCAACTGTTAACTTAGAATTTTCTAAAGCACGACTTACAGCTTCTTCTGTTTTATTAATTAATTGATCTATTGCAGTGTTAAATTCTTCTTTTGTAATCTCTACATCAACACTTAATAATTCACCCTTTTCATCTTGAATAATATTAGGGATTAATACGTTAGTAGTATCATTTTCACTTAGTTCTATTTTAGCCTTTTCAGCCGCTTCTTTTAGCTTTTGAGTAGCTTGTTTTATTTTCTTTTTGCTTATACCTTGATCTTTCGTCGTATCTAAAATATCAATATTATTTTCTTTTAAAAATTTATCATTAATTATTCCCATTAGCTTTTGGTCAAAATCATCTCCTCCAAGTTGATTTATTCCCTCTTTAGCTAAAATATCATAATTTGCATTTCCACTTTCATTTGTATTAGCATCTAATATACAAACATCAAAAGTTCCTCCGCCTAAATCATAGACTAGTATTTTTTGACTTCTAGTTATATTAAATCCATACATGATAGCTGCTGCAACTGGTTCTTCTAACAAGTAAAGTACATTCAAATTTGCCATTTCAGCTGCCTTTAAGGTTGCTTGCTTTGCATTATCAGTAAAATTCGCAGGTATACAAATTACCGCATTAGTAATCTCACCTAACGTTTCAAAATTTTCCTGTTCCTTAGCAGCTTGAACTATTTTACGTAATATTTCTGCAGATATTTCTTCTGGCGTATACTCTATATCATTTATCTTAACTTTATATCCATCTTCACCCATATGCCTTTTAATGGAAGCAACTGTATTGGCAGGATCTATCATCATTCTTCCCTTTGCTTCCACGCCTACTAGCTTAGTATCCTTATCTAAAAACGAAACTACTGATGGTATATAATCATTGCCTTCTATCTTAATTAGTCTACTCTTACCCTTTGTGAAAATTGATGCTATGCTTGTTGATGTGCCTAAATCTATCCCTATAACATATGAACTTTTTGATAATACCTCACTCATTTTTATCTCCCCTTATCCTGAGTATCAATAACAACTTCTTTTGCATAAAGTCTCCCCATATCTAAATAGAACTTTAATTTTTTTATATTGTTGGTTTCTACAAGCTCCATAAATTCTTGACGCATAGGAATTTGAACACTTCTAAATCTAATTATCATATTTTCATCAATTTCAAATAAAGCTAATATTGGTATGGGCTCCTTTACTGGATTGATTATATCAAGAGACAATTCTCCTAGATATTCATTATTGTTAGGGATTGGATTATCTCCTCTATATACATTTATTAAAACGCTTGTTTGATATGATCTTGATGTAGCTCCAATAATACCATCTGATGCTGGGAGAAGAGTTCCTTTTCTAACTATTGGCTTAAATATCAAATTGTTATGGCTATCTAGCATATCAACGCCATATGTAAAAACTGTTCTTTCTTTTACAACAATTTTTTTAGATAAATCTACCTCAACTTTTCTCTTATAATCAGGGGTAGCAAGTGAAGTTGCCATAAGTGCTGCTCCTCTTGCAACTACTTCATCTACATTAGGTGCCATATAAGGTTCTTTTATTCTTCTTTTAACACTTTCCCTAACTATTGGCATCTTAGTTGAACCACCCACTAAAATTACCCTATCAATATCATCTTCAGTATAATTTATACTCTTCATAGCATTATTCATCTTATCTATAGTTCTGTCTATCAAAGGCTTTGATGATTCATTGAATTCACTTCTTGTTATTGTTCTCTCTAAACAATAGTCATCAATTAAATTAGGTATTATTATTTCTACTTCCTCCATATCTGATAAATCTATTTTCGCTTTTTCAGCTGCTTCTTTTATTTTGGTTGTAGCTGCTATATATTTTCTTTCTTTTTCTAAAGTAATAACAAGGTTCAAATCCCTATTTATTTGTTTAAGCAATAAATTACAAATTATTTTATCAAAATCATCTCCACCAAGTCTAGCATCACCGTCAACAGCCAATATTTCAAAATCATTTCCTTTTACTTTCATTATTGATATATCGAAGGTTCCTCCACCTAAATCATATACCATTAATGTTTGATTTTTATTTTGATCAATACCATAATCTAACGCCGCTGCTGTTGGTTCTGGCATTAATCTTAAAACCTTTAGCCCCGCCCTTTCTGCTGCAGATTTAGTAATTTTTCTTTGTTCTGAAGTAAAATAAGCAGGAACTGTTACTACTGCCTCTTCTATTTCTTCTCCTAAGGCTTCACTTGCCTTCATTTTAATTGTTTTTAATATATTAAACGCTATATCTTCAGGTGTAAAAATATTTCCACCTAAATTATAGTGTACGTCTTTTCCAATTTCTCTCTTAGTTGAGGCCATCGAATTTTTTGGATCAATTAAAAGCCTAGACTTTGCTTGATGTCCTACAATTATTTCGTCATCTCTAACTGAAACTACTGATGGTATTGTATTCTTTCCATCAATAGGAACAATTTGAACCTTTCCCCTTCTTAAACATGCAACGGCCGAATTTGTAGTTCCCAAATCAATTCCTACTATAGCTGCCATATTATATATCCCTCTTTTCACTTCATTAAATTAAATTTACAAATAAAGTATACTTGAATAGCAATTTTTAAATTATCCCTTTCGAAGAAGCTTCTTTTAACCACATTGGAAACTCATTCAATAGTTTTTCATATAATGCTTCATCTGATAAAGAATTAATATTATCAATAGAAAAGAAATTAGCATTATCTACAACTCTTCCACTTAAATTATCTAATTTTTCAAGTACTCCATAATTGCTTCCCCCAAGGCCAACAAACTGCCAAAAAATAGGATACCTAGAGCTTTCTATCATCAATTTTTTAATTGGCCCTTGCTTATAAATACCACCATCACTTATAAAAATAATATAAGTTGGTAAATTACTATCATTATACATATCAATTATTTCTTGAATAATACATGGTTCATTGTTTGTACCACCTATATTCCATTTCTTCCATCCACCGGCCTCTTTAACTAAATAATCATTTATATTATCTAATGATATTGGTGTTAAATGTTTTGGTCTTTCTGCAAATGCCCACGTATCTAATTCTGAATCATCATCAAACATCAGTGCTATAGGTAATAGTTTATCCATAGCTCTCTGAACATCTCCATTACGATATTGATGATTCATGGACCCAGACTTGTCCAAAACCACAACCACTCTAGCAGTAATATTTTCTAATTTTTTCTTTTCCAATGTTATAGTAACTTTCTTAGTTAAATCAATTAAATGAGGTGCCTTTTGTAATACTAAGTTTTGAATCCTATCTTTCTTTTTTAAATAAATCTTTTCACCTAAATTTTCTTCTTTATTTGTTCCAATTATCTCTGTAGATTTGCTGATTTTTGTTGATTGCTCTGAATCAATTGTTTCTTTTGACTCCGATTCATCACTTTCTTTTCCACCATAGTTTCTTAATATGTCTCCTAAATCGCCATTAAATCCACTCGCAACTATACTTACTCTCCAAATTCCATCTTTTTCATAAATCTCAGAAAGAATAATGGACTTTTCATTAGCATAATCTATACCTTTAATTTTAAATTCTCCTACCTCTTTTGTTCCATCTATAAATTTTAAACTTCCATTTTGCACATCTTTCATAGTACACTCACCATCTATAGTTAAGCATAAAACAATTTTCTTTATTGTATGTGGAAGTGATTTAAAATCTATATCAAATATATTTCTATCTTGAACCTTTTTTATTGATTTTTCTGGCGAATTTAGTTGATTATAAAAAATAAAATATCTATCATCTGATAGCTTGTCTTCTTTATCTACCCCAAAGCAACACATATCTATATCTATATTACTTTTAATAAAATTAATATCTGATTTTAAAGTTAATTTGAAGTTTGGCACTAATTGTTCTAACTTTATTTTTTGTCCCTTTATAAACTCCATATTCCCTTGTCCTCACTTCTTAAAAAATCTTTTTCTTCTCTTAAACCTTCAATTTTTTAATAATATTCTACTAAACATAAATACAAACCTCTTTTATCAGGCATGATTAGGGACTGTCACACTAGGAAATTTACATACAATATATTGGTTTAAAAATCAATTGTAAACACAATATATTGTGAGAATTATTCTTAATATGACAGCCCCTATAATCCTCTATTACATATGTTATATTTACATTTTTTCTAAATCCTAAACCATATATATCTACTTTCTACCTGCAACCCAGTTTAATCCCCAACTATAAGCTTCATCCATCGATTGATGCCCATCAAAAAATCTTACTAATTTTTCTACAGAAAAATTGCTATCATTTATGTTTTCAATCATTGCTAATGCACACATCCCATAGTTATTATTGTAATCATCCATATTAATTAAAACTTCTTCTTGTTCCGGTACATTAATACGAATCTTTCCATCTGCTTCTCTCCAATTTGTAGCACCTTCATATATAAATGTATAAACTAGTATTCTCTCTATTTCTTTAATTTTATCTCCGTTTATAAACAAATTTTCTCCACTAAGATTTGTTCCTGTTCTGTCATCACCATCTAAGTACACATAAGGTGCATTATTATAACTGCCAAAAGAATCTCCTAAGGCTTGCACAGCTCCAATTCTCCCATCTTTTAGTTCAAAAAGACATCCTAAATCTAAATCAATAGATTTAGATTTAGCACCAAATAATGATGACAATACTCCTTTTTTGAACCTGTATTCCAATTTAAATTTACATTAATTTTTCCTAGATTCTTATTTCCCTTTGATAAGTTTATTTTTGAACCTTTTTCTAATACTATTGACATACAATACTCCTCCTCATAAAAAATATCCTAGGAAAACCTGAGAGGTTTCCCTAATGTATTTTTTAAATAATTTTTTATTTATTTTCTTATTGCTCGTAAAGCAAATTTTACAACTTCATTTACTACTATTATCATAAAGGCTAATCCTATCATCTTGAACCACATTGATGCTGATAGTGCTACTGAATTAAAGAAGCCAGTAAATACTTGAGTAAATATTACTTGAGCTACTGCTGTAGCTGTTATTATTTTTAATGCTATTGTATTTTTAATGAAGTTAGAGATTATACTATCTGTTCCAAATTCCCTGCAGTTAAATGCATTGAATAATGCACTAAATGCAAACAATCCAAATAAAACAGTTCCCATCTCACTAACATTTCCATTTTTATCTACTGAAGCACCTAAAATATTAAATTTCATTTGTATAAGTAGAATCGCTGTCACATATAAAGCATTTAAAACTATTGAAGTAATCATAGATTTTGTGATTATACTTGAATTTCTATTTACAGGTTTTTTATTAAACACATTATTTCTAATAGGCTCTAATCCTAAAGCTAATGCTGGTGGCCCATCCATTATTATATTAACCCACAATAACTGAATTGTAGTAAATGGCATATCCATATTTAAAACCTGTGATATAATTGCTATTAAAAATGCAATTATATTCACTGTTATTTGGAATTGTATAAATCTTTGAAAGTTTTGATATACTCCTCTTCCCCACTTTATACCATTAATAATTGTAGCAAAATTGTCATCTGTTAAAATAATGTCAGCAGCATTTTTAGAAACCTCTGAACCTGAGATTCCCATTGCTATTCCAACATCTGCTTTTGTTAAAGCTGGTGCATCATTTATTCCATCTCCTGTTACTCCAACCACTTCTCCGTTATCTTGAAGAGCTCCTACAATTCTCATCTTTGTTTCTGGTTTACTTCTAGCCACTATTGCTATGTTTTTAATTTCATTTTTTAATTCTTCATCACTTAATGTATCAATATATGTTGCTTCTACAGCTTTTTTACCGTCCTTAAGCAACCCTAGCTCTTCTCCTATTGCAATTGCTGTGTTTATATTATCACCAGTTAACATCTTAGTTTCGACACCAGCATTTTCAGCTGTTATAATAGCTTCAATTACATCTGATCTTAACGGATCTCTTATAGCAACAAAGCCGCTAAACATCAATTCATTATTGTCATTTGATAATTCTGGTGTTAGAACACTTAATTCACTTGTAACAGCAACCTCTGCTTCTGCCTCTTCTAAAATTCTAAATCCAAAGCCTAATATTCTCATAGATTTGCTCTGTAATCTTTGCATTTCCTGTTTTATTTCTTTTTTTCTCTCTTCTGTTAATTTAATAATTTTTCCATCTACAATTTCATTAACTGAACTTGATAATACTATTTCTGGAGCACCCTTTATAAGCATCACATTACTGCCTTTAATTTTCATAATTGTTGCCATAAACTTGTTTTTAGAATTAAAAGGAATCTGATGGATAATATCGCTTTCTGTTCTTTCTTTTTTGTAATCATAGTCCTTCAAATATGAAAGTAATGCACACTCTGTTGAATTACCTAAATAATTCCAAATACCATCTTCCAAGCTAATATGAGCTGTTGAATTTATAAGACAGTTTTTTATAAAGTAATCATCAATAGACTCTTTATCTGTCAAAAATTTTCCATTCAAATAAAGACTCTCTACATTCATTCTGTTTTGTGTTAGAGTTCCAGTTTTATCTGAACAAATTACACTAACAGAACCTATAGTTTCACAAGCCTCTTTTTTAGTTACTAAAGCATTAATTTTAGCCATTTTTTGCATTGTAATTGCAAGTGTCATATTGATCATAGTTGGTAATCCCTCAGGTACAGCTGCAACTATTAAAGCAATGCATACAACAAAGGCTGTCTTTACAGGATCTATTGAATCTAAGAATGGTAATATCCCTGATGTATCTACCTTTAGTGTATTGGATAGAATCATTTTTACTGTCATAAATATAAATAGTAATGCAGCTATGGCACTAGATACTTTTGCAATTGCTCCTCCTAAATTGCCCAGCTTTATTTGAAGAGGAGTTTCTTCTTCCTCCATTTGAAGTGTTTCAGCTATTTTGCCCATTTCAGTAGTATCACCAATACCAGTTACAACCATAATAGCTTTACCATAAGCAATTAAAGTTCCTCCAAATCCCATATTAATTTGTTTGGCTGGAATTGGATCCTGAACTTTCTTAATACCATTTACTTCTATCTCCTCCATGTTAACTATACAATTAGCATTCTTCTCTACATCTTCTGACTCTCCAGTTAACATGTCTTCTCTAACCCTTAGGTCTATTGTTTCAATGAATCTTCCATCTGCTGGTATCATATCTCCTGTTTCAAGGTAAACTATGTCACCTGGTACTAATTCGCTTTTATTAACTTCTGTTACATTACCATTTCTAAGCACCTTTACAGCTATATTTTCCGTAATTTCAGCCAAAGCTTCAGCAGCTTTTTTAGATTTCCCTTCAGTAATAATTCCAATTGCTATTCCTATTGCCACTGCACATACAATACCAATGGCATCATAATATTCTCCAATAACTCCGCTAATTAACGCTGCTACTAAAAGAATAAGCATCATTGGTTCTAATATAGCATCTTTAATATCATCAAATACGCTATCTTCATCTTTATGAGTAAATTCATTTTTACCATATTTTTCAGAACGTTCTTTTATACTCAACTCTTCTAGTCCTGTTTCTTTATTAACATTTAATTCATCTAATAAAGATTGGACACTTTCATTAAAATATTTCATTTGTTTTACCTCATATTACAAATTTAAGATATTATCATATAATACTTTGGTTAAGATTAGTTAAATGCTTAAGAGTATCGAAAAAAATAACAAGTCAGCATTTAAATCTATTTTGACTTGTTATTTTCCTTTATAGCCTAAAATATATAACTTTTATTAGCACTTTATTAAACATTTAAACCAAAGTTTTTACATAAAGCTTCTAATCCGCCTTGGAAACCACTACCTATTGCATTAAACTTCCACTCTGAACCGTGTCTATAAATTTCAGCTGTAACTATTGCAGTTTCTATTGAAAAATCTTCCCCTAAATCGTATTTCACAAGTTCTTCCTTAGTTTCTGAATTAGCTACTCTGACAAATGCATTAGAAACTTGTCCAAAATTTTGCTTTCTCTCTTCTGCTTGGTGAATTGTTACGGTAAAATTAATTTTGCTTATGTTTTCTGGTACTAATGATAAATCGATTAGTATTTGTTCATCATCTCCATCTCCAGCACCTGTTAGATTATCTCCTAAATGTTCTATAGCTCCTGAACTATGTTTTAAATTATTATAGAATATCATATCTCCATCATTATGAACTTTTCCATCTTCTCCACAACAAAAAACAGTTGCATCTAAATCAAAATCAGTTCCTCCATCATATTTATTAATATCCCATCCAAGACCTACTAATAGTTTTTTTAGTGAAGCATTACCTTTTGTTAAATCTACTTTTTGTCCTTTTGATAGTACAATTCCCATAAAATTACCTCCTAAAAAATATAAAATTATTTTATAAATATTTACTTGCCATGTCACTTAAGCTTGGATCCTGTGTACCTTCTCCTAATGCAGCAAATTTCCATTCACCGCTATGTCTGTAAACTGATCCAACTACTAAAGCTGTTTTATCAGTATAATCTTCTGTTAGATTAAACATTGCAATATTTTGATTATTACTACTATCAGCTATTCTTATAAATGCGTTTTTAACCATTCCAAAATGTTGCTTTCTTTTTATGCAATTATATATATTAGTTACAAACATTAACTTATTTACATCCTGTGGAATCTTAGACAAATCAATTAATATTTGTTCATCATCTCCATCTCCACCACCTGTTAAGTTATCACCCATATGAGCAACTCCTCCACATCTACTTCTTAAATTTCCGAAATATATAATGTCACCTTTATCTACTAGCTTATCATTTCTCAACATGATTACTGATGCATCAATATCCATATCCGCTTGTGAAGAGCCAAAGCCCAAAAATCCTTTTTTCTCTTGCTTTATAGGGTCCCATCCGAGGCCCACTAATAGCTTTTTTAAACCGCTATTATTTTTAGTTAAATCTATTTTTTGACCTTTTACTAAATTTATAGCCATCATATGCCTCCTGCTTTATATACTTATTTCATATAATTATAGAATTCTAAACATTTAAACCAAAATTTCTGCATAATGCTGCTAATCCACCTTGGAATCCACTACCTATTGCATTAAATTTCCACTCACCATTATGTCTGTAAATTTCAGCAACAACTATAGCAGTTTCTACTGAAAAATCTTCCCCTAAATCATATCTTATAAGTTCCTGATCATTATCTGAATTAACTACTCTAACAAAGGCATTAGAAACTTGTCCAAAATTTTGCTTTCTTTCTTCTGCTTCATGAATTGTAACAGTAAAATTAATTTTACTTATATTTTGGGGTATTAATGATAAATCAATTGATATTTGTTCATCATCACCATCTCCATCGCCTGTTAAATTATCTCCTAAATGTTCTATAGCTCCTGAACTATGCTTTAAATTATTATAGAATACAAAATCTAAATCATTATGAACCTTTCCATCATCTCCACAACAGAAAGCAGCTGCATCCAAGTCAAAATCATTATTTCCATCATATTTATTGGTATCCCAACCCAGTCCTATTAGCATTTTTTTTAATGATGCATTTCCTTTTGTTAAATCAATTTTTTGACCTTTTTTAAGTACAATTCCCATATTTATTCCTCCTCATAGCTTTTTTAATATTATTTTAAACATCCTTTTACCAGTATTTATATGTATATATTTATTTTAACATATATTTCAAAAATATCTATATTAAATGTAATTTCGATATATTTTAATATTTTTCCACCAATATCTCCTTTAATATCTCTTCAGTGCCAGAAAAACCACTTTTTAGACTAATAAATCTATTCCAATTAAATTCATAATTCTCTATATAAGATCCTTTAGGTATATATGCTTTATGTGCAAGTTTGAGCATATTTAAATCCATTATAGAATCTCCTATTACTCCAAATCTTTTTTCATTTAAATGACTTGATACAAATTCAACTGCAGACTCTTTACTAACTACCTTTGGCAAAAAATATATTTTGTGACCATTTACATACAAATTCCATTTGAATATTAACAAAAATTTTCTAAATCTTTCAATATTGCTTTCATCAAAACTCTCTTTATTCATCACTATATAAAAGAATACATCATCAACATCTCTTATCTTACTTATGCCGTTTATGTAATTATATTCCTTCTTAAAACTCTCCATAACACATTTTAAACTTCCACAAGTTTTCAATTTTACATTAAGTATTTGGTTCCATTGTTTTACTACTTGTCCTTTATAAAAAATATTCGCACCATTTGACACAATACTCCATTCAAAATCTATGCCTTGCTTTTTGAAGTTAATTCTTTTAAACTGTTCAACACTTCGAGTAGTTGTTGGAATGAATTTTTTATATTTTAAAATCTCCTTTAAATATTCTATAGATTTAGGCGACATATATGAAATTTCTTCTCCATTTAAAGTTTCAATACAAATTTCGTTTTTTTCTTTTCCTATAAACTTATTAGAATATATTAATGTTCTATCTAAATCACTAAAATAAATCATATTTATATGTCCTTAATATTTTTTATTATTCCGCAGCATCTATATGCTTTTAAAGGATATTCTTCAATTGGTATATTTTTTTCATTGGCTAGTACAAAAATATGATTTAATTCTGTATCGTTCAAATCCTTAACTAATATTTTATAAGGTATTCTTCTAAGTAAAACTCTTGTTGTTTCTCCTATTCCAGGTTTAACATAATTGACGTCTTTAATCTTTAATTCTTTTATTATATTTTCAACATCTTTATATCCTAATTTAGTTATCTCATCTTTAGTCCAAGCTTCCATATACTTATCTATTCCTTCATAAACATTTTCAAATTTTTGAGAGATTTTATCTAAATAATCATTCGATTCGTCAAACATCTTTAATTCTTTATAATACTTTGCTCCATGAAAGTCATTTTCTTGAATTAAATCACTTCTGAGTACAGTTCTACTTACTAGACCAGATACTGTAGAGTTTAAACAAGCACTTGGAATCAAAAAGTCCTCTCTTACACCAAAAGCATTAGAATATCCAGCTGGATCTGCTAAAACAGCTAGGTTTCTATCTAGCTTTATATTATATTTTTCAAAGAAAGTATCACATGCAGTTTTTAAAACATCACAAATTGTTCCTTTTCCTGTCCATCCATCTATAAATTGTATTTTCATACCTTTGTGATTTTTGAGTATATATTTTATAGCATTTTCATCTATTCCTTTATCTCTAATTATAGAAATAGTATAATGCGGTAAGCTTAAATTGTATCTTTTCTTGATGTATCTTTTTGTCAATATTCCTATAGGTGTTCCTGCTCTAGCTAAAGAAACTATAACTACATTTTTGCCCTTTTGCTCCAAAATCTTCTCAGCCATTACCCCAACACAATATGCTAATTTTTCTTTATACAAATCTAATTTTTCTCTATATAAATTTAAATATCTATCACTTACCTGATACTCAATTGGTAACATTTCTGAATAATGCTTACCACTTTGTATAGCCTTTTCTCGTTCCTCATTATTTTGTTCTAAAGAAGTATCTGTGATATCCTTTAGTAAAAATATTACATCGTCTTTAGAATATGTACTAAATTCCCTATTATTTAATCCCATATAATGACGACTCCTCTCATATTTTATCTATTTCATACAATAACAAAGCAATATTTTAGATATTTAGCTTGTCACTTTTCTTCATGTGCTTGATAGCTAACATCTAACTATATTAATTCTTTTAATTCCTATGCTTTTTAATATATTGATAAAATCATCTACTTTTTCTTCACATTTCTCTATTTCCATAAATAAAAAACATTCTTTATAATTATTAGTACTTAGATTATATATATAATTAATGTTTTCATTATAAAAGCTTTCTAATTTATACTTTTTTCTTATTGGATATCCATCCTTTTCATTAGGTATTATTGGGCTCCTAGTTATTGATTGATAATACACCTGACCTTTTATTCCCTTACTTAACATCATTGGAATATACATAAATTCCTCTATACCTAGAGCCAAAATTTTTTCCTTATCATATTTAGGTTTGAGCTTTAATCTTTCTCTTGATATAATTTTTTCTAATTTTTTCTGATCACTTCTACTAATTCCAAATCTTCCTGTGTATTTTAAGTAGTTTTTATCCCCTTGGTATTCTTCAAAATCTAGGTTAATCTTATTTATTTCTATATTTCCATCATTTTTGAAATCACTTTCAATTTTATCCTCTAATTGATTTTCTTCATCAAGTTCAAACTTAAAATTTCCATTAAAAAGATAAATAAATTCTATTTCACAATTTAGTTCTTTTGCCTTTTTATCTATCTCTTCCTTTTTCTTTTTACTAATCCAATTTAATATAGAAACAATTATATATTTATTACAATTACATGCCTTTTGAAATTGTTCTATTATATTAATACAAGTTTTTGCAGTTGTAATCTCATCATCAACTAGAATAATAGTATCTATATTATCTATTACATTTAAATTTTCACTATATAAGTTTTGCTCTATTGCATGTGAATGTTCTTCTTTAAACTCTATCTTTTTCATATTATTTATTTTCTCTCTAGTTGTATGAATAAAAAAATTTGCACTTTCTAAATATGAAAAAAATGAATGTGCTAATGCTGTTGCCGTTTCTGCAAAACCAATAACCATTTGATTTTGTTTTTTATAATCTTTATATTTAAGTTTATAAGCTTGTGACAATAAATATCCAAGTTCATCAACTTGATTTGGTTCTACTGGTAAATGCTTGCCCAATTTTTTGAAACAAATAAAAACTTTCTCTTATTATTATCTCTAATTGCTAATTCTAAATAATCTTCTATTTTTAAATTTAAAGGATTATCTTCTATATTAATGTTACAATTAAAATTCAAACAACTCATTAGCTGACTTCCCTTCATTGAATACTCCGTAAATTTCTGCTAGAATCATAATCTTTTTTGCCCATTTTAAATGAGTATTTACTTCGTTCATTCGTTCAGATGAAAAACTAGAACTAACACCACATTTATAATCAACCTTTTTAATTATGTCTTTTGCATCTACATAATCTTCATAGCTTATTATATGCATAGCTTGTACAACTTTAAGTTGAAGAGGATGTATTACAGTCTTTCCTATAAAGGTATTTAGCTTATCTAAATAAATCTCTTTCATATATGAATCTAAAATATCTTTATTCTTTAAATCGTAAAATTCAGATACCCCTCCACTAATAGGTATATCTATATCATCGTTCCCACCTATAGTACTTATTAAATTTGTGCAAAATTCATTAAAAATTATATTATCATAAATGGTTAATTTTTTATTTCTACGAAGTCCATAAGCCCCTAACATATCCGTAACACCAATTCTTATATTTAGTATTCTATGTTTATTTTCTTTAACTACCTTGTATAACTCTTGAAAGGCTCTATCTTTTGTTTTAATATTTACAAACTCTGTAGTCTCTATTATTGGCATTATGTACAAACTGTTACATTTTAAATCATCAATTCTGTCTAAGAATTCACTTATCACTTCATTATTAGCTTTAGGTATTATAACTCCAGTTAATAAATCTAGGTTTTCTTCTAACACTTCACTAAACCTTACCATTTGCTCAGCATTTCTGAATCTAATGAAGACTAATGGAAGTTCTTCTTTGGTTTTTTGTCTATTCTTTAAATAATTAAATAGGTTTTTTATGTTATCTATACTTTCAAGTTCTCCATGTACACCAATTGAATCTTCTAAACATATTGCCATAGAAGCTATTCCATAATTTTTTCTGTCAATAGCTTTGTAAAGCATCTCTTTATTTATTGCTGGAATATATAAAAGTGCACCTATTGCATATTTCAATATATTTATATCATAGGTTTTATCAAAATACTCTGGCAATTTATAAAATAACTTTTTTTCTTCTTGATTAAAATAATTAAAATATTTCATTTTTATTCCTCACTAACAAAGCATATGAAAGAAAATAACAAGTTAAAAATAAGATGTATATTTTTATCTATTAAGTGCAAATTTCGATGTAATTTGATACGAAAATGCTAACCTATTATCTTCTAAACATGCCTAAATAATCACTACATTATAAATAATTCTTTAACATACATTAACCTTAATCATTTTGTATATTTAATTAATTAAACTTATTGTTGTATAATATTATTTTTATTACATAATATTATTTAATTTAAATAGCATTTTAAATTTTCTAAAAAACCTATATTCCATAATCCTATTATAGTCACATTTACAATATTAGACCTATACTACCATAATTTATTATTCTACAAAAATCTTTAATATCCTCCAAAACATAGGAATTTAAATACTAATAAATAAAATTTCTATAAAATTAAACGCTCTAATCTCAGTCTAGAGTTTAGAGCATTTATAATATTACTTTTCCATATTTAAAATCATGTCTACTTATTAAATTATAAATTAATAAATCCCAGTCCAAACACATTTTTTATTTCATAGCTTAAAATATAATTATTTTCATAGTAAAATTCTTAAATTAAGCTATTATAGAATATTGTTCTTAAATCAAAGGGCAAACTTGCCATTATATCGACAGCTTGTATGGAAGTATCTAATTTTCTACTGTTTTTCTGTCATATGAATTATTACTTAGATTTGTACATTAAGTGTTGCGATATTTAGGTATACTCATGTGCAGTATACATTTAATGATTTTTTAATAATACTTAATTTTGCTTATCTAAATTATGCAGAAAAAATAAAAGAGCCTTAAAAAAGGCCCTAAAAATTCCGATATGAAAATAAACAAACTCTCTTTTTTATTTAATATACTATTTTACGTCTACCATCCTCCATGCAGTTTTATCCAGCATATGCTCTCCTACAGATGTTGTAGCGTTTATAAACATATGATTAAATTCTCCTAAACTTTTACTTGGAATAATGATGTGTATAAACTTTCCTGATATCGAATGATTTGCTCCCTCTATATTTGTTATTGAAATACTCGAATTATTTTCTGCTATCATATTATTATCTTTTATCTTAAGACTAAGTCTAGATGTTTTGTCTTTATTAAATAGTACCGCATTTACATTATAGGTAGTTAGCTCTTCGATTTCTGAATCTGCTTCTAAAAAAATGTGTAAATTATTTTCTTTAGAAACTTCTGCGTACACTCCTGTAATATCTGCATTTCTACTAATCTGCAAAGTTAATGTATCTTGCAATGGATCAGTAATTACTTTATTTCTCCCTTCAGGCTTTATCTCATTATCATTTCTCATATTTTTTATACTCTTGAGATCTGGGTATTCGCCTAAAAGCTCATTTTTTCTCTCAAAAGCAGTTATAAGCGGCTTTAATGCCCTAAATTGAGTTTTGTAATTTTGAATAGCTTGAGCTTTTTCTTCTATATCATTGCTATCCATATCTAAAGCATACCAATTAGTACCTATATTTATTAGTTTTTTGGGTGGCACTAAATAAAGAGATGTATTTCTCTCAAGTGGTGTTGGCCAATCACCTCTATGCACAAGGTACAACCATAATTTTTCAGGTGTATAATTCATAGCTGTTAGAGTATATTCAACAAAAGCGTTAACTGCCCAATGATCTGGATGTCTATCATTTGGATGTGGCATAGCTATATAGTTTGGTTTATAATCTCTAATTATTTTTGTCATGTCATTAACTACACTTTCACCAGCATAAGCAGCACCCTTTGTATAACTATTAGAATAAGGAGACTTATTCGATTGAGTAAAGCTACTAGTATAAGGATTACTTTTATCCCAATTATAATTCCAAAGATATGCTATTCCACCATCTGGATATCCTAAGAATATTATATCTTCTTTAGATAAGCCAAGTTTTTTTAATGCATCTATACTTTCTTGTTGTCTTGTATAACCAAACTTCACAAAATCGCTTTGCTTAGGAAATGGATTAAGATAATCTAGCTGTATGGCACTCTTAAAACCATCGCCATTAGTAATTAATACAACCTTTACTTTAGCACCATTTTCAATAGATTTCTTTATAAATTCTCCAGTTCCTAATACTTCATCATCATTATGTGGAGAAAATATTAATACTCTTGACCCTTTCTCAGGTAATTGTATATTATTCATATTAAGTCTTACAAAATAATTAGAAATGAATTCTCTAGAAAAAAATATAATAGCACAAGTAGTGATAACAATTGCCAGGATTATTATCACTTTTCTTGCTAATTTCCCTATTTTCATATATATCCCCTTTAAATTTTAAAAATTATACCTCTTTTTTGTCAAACACATAATAACCCATTGTAAAAAAGATTGCTGCATAGGATAACATCATAAATAGAGTGTTAATGTTTCTTAAGAAACTAGTATTCCCTACTGACCAAATTGAATACCAGTTTAAATAGGATGTAAAAATAATATTATTAAGTCCTTTTATAAATAATGATAATGCTTTAATACTAATAAAAGATAAAATACATGTAATTAATGCTCCACTACTACTTTTAAAAAACTGTGCTATAAAAGCTGCAAATATGGACAAAACTACTGCTGGAATTATATCAATAAAATATGCAAAAATAATCTGAGAAATACTTTGTATCATAAGACCTTGATGTAAAAACATTGTAGAAATCATAGACACAATAAGAACAACTAGTAAGTTTATAATAATATATATAGCTACTGCCGCATTCTTAGAAGTAAAAATTTTTAATCTATTTATAGGCCTTATAAGGACTAATTTCAAGGATCTATCTCCAATCTCGCCTGAAAATAATTCTGATACTACCATAAATATAAACAAAGGTAAAAATATATTAGTAAATATGCTTAATATCATCAATGGAAAACTCAATGAATCTAAAGCAATAAATACAATCTTTGCTTGAATACTGGAAATAAAAAAAGCTGATAGAAAACATATAATAGCTGTAATTGCTAAGAATGCTGTTATCTTTTTCTTTAGGAAAAGTTTTTGAATTTCATTTATTATATTTGCTTTAAGGCTATTCATTAGCTTGACTCCTCCTTTTATTTATCTCATTCATATAGAAATCCTCTAAGGAGGCATACTTTTCTTTTATATTATTTATTTCTTCTCCTGAATTTATTAATTTACCTTTATGAATTATAGCCACTTTACTGCACATAAGTTCTATTTCGTGTACAAGGTGACTTGATATAAAAAATGTTATTTTTTTCTCACTAGCTAATTGGATTATTAAGTTTCTCATTTGAACTGTACCTTCTATATCTAATCCATTAGTAGGTTCGTCTAAAATTACCAATTCGGGTTTAGACAAAAGCGCTGAAGCTAAGGCTAACCTTTGTTTCATCCCTAAAGAAAATTTAGATACTTTCTCATTTTTAAATTCCTTAAGTTCAACCATTTCAAGTATTTCATCTATATCAGATTCCTTAATGTTACTATAGAACCTAGAAGCTATTTTTAAATTGTTATATGCACTCATATATTCATAGGCATCCGCTGTTTCAATAATTGCTCCTACTTTCTCTAGAGCTTTTTCAAATTGAGTCTTTATATTAAAGCCTAAGATTTTAACTTCTCCACTCTCAAACATATTTAATCCCATAATTGACTTCATTACCGTAGTTTTACCTGCACCATTTGGTCCAAGAAAACCAAAAACATCACCTTTATAAACATCGAAGCTTACATCCTTTACACCTCTACCATTCTTATAGAGCTTAGTTAAATTTTTTACTTCTAAAACCTTTTCCATACTATTTCCTCTCTACAATATATATAGTAAAAATTGAGCAAGATATAAATCTGCTCAATCTTTACAGCATTAATTTTTCTCTTATTAGGTTTTGCAGAAATCTAATTATTAATCTCTTCCTCTAAATTGTTGAGTTATAGTTTTTACTTGTTTTCCAGTTAAATCAACGGTATCTGGAGTTGTACTGTTTATATTTGATAAATCTAAAGTAGCATCTATAGTAATTTCATGTGTTTTTCCCTGAGCATCTGTGCCAGTTAAAACTACCTTAGCAATTTGATTATCAAGTATATCGTTCTTATTAATGTCTCCAGTTACTTCTACAGACTTGATTTTTATATTGCTTTGAAGTTGTGGAAGTATGTTTCTTAAATTAGCATCTCCAGCTTTATTATTATGAATTGGTTCATCACTGTTTTTAACCATAGCCATTGATGCTAAAGCATTTACTAATGGTGTTACATCATTTTCATTTAAATTTATAGATACTTTTTTACTACCGTCATTGCTATCAGCTATTGATACATTATTTTTCATGTTACCTACTAAAGTATCAACTACAGTTTCTACACTTTTAGCTATTTCAGGATTTTCAGCCTTGTCTTTTTTATTGATATTTTTTTGTTTGTTTTCTCTTACGTTATACACATCACTAGTACTTGATTTAGATATATTTTTCCCATCCTGTCTGTATGTGCTAAAAGTTTGACTTCCATTACCTGATTTTACTGTAGTTACTTGACTCATGGCATTAGAAGCTAAATTAATTTTAGCATCAGTATTCATGTCAATTATATTGCTACCATTATCAGATACAGATACCTTTAAATTTGCAGTTTCATTCTTTAAGTTTTTAGTATCCTTTATAGCTGCTTTATAAGCTTCATAACCAGATAATTGTGAAGCATTTGCATAGGCAGTTCCAAAAAGTACAGTTCCACCTATAACCAAACTAGTTACCATTGCAACAAGTTTTTTATTCATACTTTATCCTCCAAGTCATAATAAAATTTAGAAAGTATATATAACCTTCTATGAATCAATCATAGTATTCTATCATTAAATTCACATTAACTAATTCTTAAATTTTCCTAAAGAGGTTTTACCAATATCTTAAATAGTAAATTCATAGAATATAAATAGGCCTTGAACATTTAAAAGTTCAAGGCCTATTCATACAGTTTTAAATAATGCTAATGTATCAATTAATCTATTTTATATTTTTTTACTTAAATTTCTTCACTTTCTTCATTGTCTAAATAAAGCTCTTCAGAATCACGATCATAATTAAAAAGTTCAGCATATCTACCCCAGTCTATTATAATGTCCATTATTCCTTCCATTTCATGCTGTGGAAAGTGCTTCTTAAATAACTCCTTAAAAAACTCTTCCTTCATGGTATGATTTCTCTTATTATTTAAAACATTCATTATAAGTCGGAACGTAGATATATTTTCTAGCTGTTCTTTGAACAGTTCTTTACTTTCATCTTTTTCTAATTCTACAAATTCTCTTCCAAGTTCTGTTATAAAAATATCTCCCTCTCTTACCTCTGCAAAGTTAAGCATAGAAATACCTTCTATATTAGGAAGAAGGTCATCTATTTCCATCATTAAATCTCCTCCTAATTGATATATGTCCATCTTACCCCCATTATCATCTATAAGTTCAAGAAGACCTGACATCACACCTACATGAGCATTTGGAATCTGAACTGGCTTTTCCCCAGCTTCTTTTTCCTTATTTGAGTTTATACTTTTGCTTAATTTTTCATCTTCGTTATCCTCAATTTTGCCCTTAATTAATAACTTATACACACTATCTACTAGCTTTTCAAACTCTGGTGATTTTCTATTTCTCGGATGTGGAAGATCTATCTTTATCTCTGCAACTATATGTGCAGGATTTCTACTAAGCATTACAATCTTATCTGCCATAAGCACTGCTTCTTCAATACCATGAGTAATCATTATTATACTTTTTATAGGCATTCTTTTTTCCTGCCATAATTCAACCAGTTCCGTTCTTAAGTTCTCTGCAGTTAAAAAATCTAATGCTGAAAAAGGTTCATCTAAACATAAAAGCTTTGGCTCTACTGCTAATGCTCTAGCAAAACCTACTCTTTGCCTCATTCCACCAGAAAGCTCTTTAGGATAAGCTTCCTCAAATCCATCAAGACCTATAAGACTTATAAGCTCTTCAGCCTTTCTTCTCATATAATCCTTTGGGAATCCTTTAGCCTTAAGCCCTAGCTCGACATTTTCACGAACAGTAAGCCATGGGTAAAGTGCAAAGGTCTGAAAAACGATAGAAGCATATGGATTTACTCCAGTTACTTTTTGTCCATCAAAAATTACTTCACCACTATCGGGTTTTACCAAACCAGTTATAGTTCTTAAAAGTGTTGATTTACCTGATCCAGAAGGACCTAGTATAGCTATAAATTCACCTTCATTTATAGTTAAATTTATATCTTCTAAAGTAGGCTTATCTGAGCCACCAAAATATTTTGTAATTTCTTTAACCTTTATAAACTCTTTTGCATTCTTCATATTTCCCACCCCTTTATAGTTCTATTTTAAATTTTTCTTCTGATAAGGTATATAATCTTTTCCATAGAGTTTTATTAACCCCAACTACCACAATACACATAACTAAAGTTCCTATTAGAAGCAAGGAATAATTCCCTTTTTCTGTCGCCTCTGATATAAGAGCTCCAAGACCTATTGTTGATACAGTTTTTCCTCCGAAGTTAACATACTCCGACACAATACTTGCATTCCAACATCCACCTGTAGCCGTTACCATACCAGTTAAAAGATAAGGGAATATTGAAGGAAGAATAAGTATCTTCCATTTTTTCCATCCAGTTACTCCAAAAGTCTTTGCCGCCGCTTTTAAATCTTCAGGAATAGCCATTGCTCCAGCAATTACATTAAATAATATATACCACTGAGTTCCCATAAGCATCAAAAGTACAGAAGCAACATTCAAGCCGCCAAGTTCATTCATAAAAAATACTAATATAACAGGGAAAAGTGCTGTTGCGGGAATTGACGCTACAACCTGAATAATTGGTTGCAGAATATTGGCAACTTTTTTATTCATACCTATAGCCACTCCTGCTGGTACTGTCCATATTAATGCTATAATTTGAGCTGCAATAACTCTTAGAAAGGAGTAACCTACAGCAGGTAGTATCCTTCCCCACTCATCTTTTGAAAGCTGCATTAATAGCTTAAAAGCATTGAATCCTGAATATAAAAGTAATCCGCAAATTAATATTCTAAAAATCCATTTAACTGTAAAACCTATACCTTTTCCTTTAGTTTCCTCTCTATTTGAAAGTTTTACTACAAATTTATCTATAAAATTATTTAATTTTTCTGCAAAAGGTTCAAATATTTTTTCAATAAAAAACTCAACAATTACAGATCTTCTTAAAAGAGTGAGAACAAAGGATCGAGGTGCTTCACTTGATTCAGTAAGTTCTATTTTAAACTTATCCGCCCAAACAGTTACTGGTTTCCAGAACAATTGATCTAAAAGGACAATAACAAGTATTAATGCAGCGATTCCCCATGTTAATGCTCTAGTATTTCCTTGGCTTGCTGCAGTTTGTAAAAAAGAACCGATACCTGGCAGTCTAAAGTCCTTACCCTTTAATGTAAACATCTCACAAGCCATAAGAAAGAACCATCCACCTGCCCAGGACATCATACTATTCCAGACCAATCCAATAATTGAAAATGGAACCTCTAGCTTTTTAAAATTCTGCCACTTATTTAACCCAAATACGCTAGAAGCTTCTTTTAAATCCTTAGGTAATATTTTTATAGAATGATAAAAACTAAAAGTCATATTCCAAGCCTGACCTGTAAATATCAATATGATACAAGATAATTCCAAACCTATATTATTATTAGGAAATAATGCTATCAGGCCTAAAACTACTGCTGGCAGAAATGATAGTACTGGTATAGATTGAAGTATATCTAATACTGGTACCATTATCTTTTCAGCTCTTTCGTTATGTGCAGCAACATATCCATATACAAGCGTAAATATCAAGGATAAAATATATGCTCCTGTCATTCTACCAACTGACTTTAGAACATACATTGGAAGATTTCTTATATCCGTTGAAACCTGTATTCCACTAGTACTTACGTTTCCTCTTATTCCTGGAGAAATCGCTAAATATAGTACTGCTGCAATTGCTAAAAATATAATTATATCAAGCACTCCAAATTTTCTGTTAACTATTGTCTTTTCTACTTTCATTTTACTCACTCTCCTTCTTATTTAATCAATAATTATCACCATCCTCAGTATCCGTAACCACCGCCACCTTTCATTGATTTAGACTTATGACGGAAAATACACTAGCTTACTTACTAGTTATTTTCTTTCATATGCCTTAATAGTAAAAATAAAAGAGCCCTAAAAAAGGCTCTAAAACTCTAAATACGAATAAATAAACATTCTTACAAATATCCTTCGTTGAGCTTTAGCACTATATAGCTTTGAGTTAAACTCAGCTACATTAAGTAAAACCTTAATCCGGCAGTACCTGTTGACCCATTGGCATCTTTCGATATTTTTGGGCAGTAGCGTATATCTAATATAGGAGCCTCACCTAACAATATATTATTTAATTTTTGTCTAAATTTCTTGTACTTTGTAAGTATAGATTTTTTTATTTAGTTTGTCAATAAAATATGCAGCTTTTCTGTGTTAAGTTTAATTTACATATAAAGCTATATTTTAGGAATCCTGTTTATCCGTTAAATATTTCTGTATAGTATCTAACACTATAGGAATACCTATTTTAATTTTATCCTCATTAACTTTACTTATACTAATCCTAAAATAATTATTAGTTTTATATTCTCTTAAAAAGCATGTACTTGTATCTAATAACTGTATATTCTTATTAGATAATGTACTTATTATCTTGTCATACCTAAGCTCATTATCTACGTATATACATGCAAAATATCCTGATTTAGGTATATTCCATTTTATTTTAGGATGTTGAAATTGTAAAATCGTATCTCTTAAACAGCTCATTCTATCGGAATATAATTTACTAATTTTTTTTCTATGTTTAGTAAACATACCGCTTTTTAAATAGATTTCTAAAGCACCTTGAGATAAGATTGGGCTATTCATATCTACCCATTTTTTATATTCTAAGAAAGTATTCATTAGTAACCTAGGTAGTATAACTGCTGCAATCCTTAAACCAGGCACAAGAATTTTTGAATAGCTTTTTAGATAAATAACCTTTGAAGAAGTGTCATAGGCAAACATGGGGTCTGATTTTTTATCTATTTCTAAATCTGCCATGATATCATCCTCAACAATATATACATTATATTTTTCCGCCATTTTAACTATTGCTTCCTTTTCTTCTCTAGTGTATGAATTTCCTGTTGGGTTATGAAACCTAGGAATAGTATAAAAAAACTTAATATTACCGTATTTAAATAACTTTTCTAATTCATGAAGATTAATACCATTAAATCCTCTCTCAATTCCTAAAGCAGAAACATTGTTTAATTCTAGAGATTTAATTATTCCGTAATAAGTTGGTTGTTCAACAAGAACATTAGAACTCCCATTTGGAAATGGCATGGTTGCTAAAATATTTAAAGCTTGTTGAGATCCTGTAGTTATAACAATATTATCTGGCTTGGTGAATATTTGATACTCTTTAAGATGATCAGCCAAAACTAGAATTAATGAATTTAACCCCCGAGGATCACAATAAGTAAATAGCGTTTCTTTATAAAGTTCTATAGCATTATTTAAACAGTGTTGAAATTTTTTATAAGGCAGAGTATCAATATCAGGAGCTCCTGACGAAAAGTCAATTAGAGGATTTTCAAAAGAATTATCGCTAGAGAAATCACTTTCTAATACATAATATCCGCTTTTAGATAATGAATAAATGATATGTTCCTTTTCGAGCTCATTATATGCTTTTAAAACAGTACCGATACTACATTCAAATAACTGAGATATACTTCTTAGAGAAGGTAATTTTTTCTTTGCTGTAAGATTTCCATTTAAGATCTCATTTTTAATATATTGAACAATTAGCTGATATTTTAGCAATTTAAACAGCTCCCTTAATTCTGTACTATAACAGTTATGAATTTTGTTTGTTGATACTTCAATTATACTATAATAATATGAGCTTATAATAAATGTTTATTAAATTTAAAGGGGATGTTAATATGAAAAATACTATTAAAACTGTAAGAGTTGCAGCAGTTCAAGCAGCACCAGTTATTATGGATCTTGACGCTACTGTTGAAAAGACTTTGAATTTAATTAAAGAAGCAGGAAAAAAAGGTGCAAATATAGTTGTTTTTCCTGAAGCATTCATTTCCGCTTATCCAAGAGGACTTTCCTTTGGATTTGTTGTCGGGAGCAGAACAATGGAGGGACGTAAAGATTGGCAGCGTTACTACGAAAATTCTGTAACAGTACCTAGTGATGTTACAGACATTCTCGGAAAAGCAGCTCAAGAAGCTGGTGTATACTTATCTATAGGAGTTATAGAAAAAGATGGTGAAGGACTAAATAATACTCTTTACTGCACAAACCTGTTCTTTGGACCTGATGGGAAACTTTTAGGGAAGCATAGAAAACTAAAACCTACAGGCACAGAACGTTGCATTTGGGGAGAGGGGGATGGAAGTACTCTTACAGTATTAGACACGCCTTATGGTAAAATGGGTTCCTTAATATGTTGGGAAAACTATATGCCATTAGCTCGCATGGCCTTATACTCTAAAGGCGTAACCATTTATATTGCTCCTACAGCAGATTCAAGAGAAGAATGGCAGTGTACTATGAGACATATAGCCTTAGAGGGTAGATGTTTTGTAATTGGATGTAATCAATATGTTGAAAAAAACATGTATCCAACAGATTTAAACTACTATCATGAATTAGAATCTCAGCCAGAAGTTATGTGTCCTGGCGGCAGCTGTATAGTTAATCCTTTTGGAAAATATGTAGTCGAGCCTGTTTATAATAGAGAAGAAATTTTAATTGCTGACTTGGAATTAGATGAAGTTGTACAAAGCAGAATAGATTTTGATGTAGTTGGTCATTACTCAAGGCCAGATGTATTTGAACTTATTATTCATGAATAGAATATGAATCGAAGCTAGCTAGCCTAGAAAAAAATATAGTGATTTTGTATTTAAAATACAAAATCACTATATTTAAATAAAAAAAAGCCTACATGGGGGAGCATGCGGCTAAATAGGGGATATTGTTTAATGAAAAGCTTATTAACATCAATAAAACCCGGTGTCCTATTGATGTTTTTCGACTTCATTTACAATATTATAATAACATTAATTGCATAATCAGTCAATATATTTTTAAAAAACATTTTTTTCGACATTATATCAAGCATTATTCGACATATCTCATCTTGAAATTATCTAGAATTCTTATCTCCTATAAAATTTAATGCTTATATTCATTTAAAAGCATTTAACTAAGTAACTAGATGCACTATATACTCCTATGCAAGTCAACATTTTTATATAGGGAGACTAACTAGAAAGTTAACTTATACAAAGGGATATGTTTCCAAAGCTGAAGGTAGATTTAAAAACTTTGTGTCAGTCTTAGCGAAGGGTCTTAAGACAACCTTAGAATCTTAGATACTGGTGAAAAGCCTAAATGGCTTTTCACGAGCGACTTATCAATGCTAATTGATAAGTTGGTCCGACTGAGCGGAGCGCTTTAGTGTTATATGAAACTCCTCTTCCTTACGTCAGAGGAGTACTCACTGAGTAAGCGACCATATCAAAATCGAAGATTTTGTATGTCTGCTTAACCGATTCGCACAAAATCATAGATTTTGGCTCTCTGCTTAACGGACTGAAGCTTGGAAACATAGCTCGGGGTATAAGTTAACTGACCGCCTTTTAGCCCTGTATAAAAATAAAAAGTTCCTAGTAAATACTAGAAACCTCTTACAATTACTTCTGTTGATTATTTTTTACTCTATTTGGTTTAGCTTTAGGCTTTATAACAACATTGCTTTTATTATTTTTTGTATTTCTTGCTCCTCTATTAGCTGTATTATATATAGCTCCACTTCTCAAATCTACAAACCATAAAAACAGTACTATGAATATCGCTGATTGAACATACTGCCATACAGTGCCATTTATATTATATTTAAAATATGCAGCAATCATAGTTGGTACAAAGAATGCCGCTATAGCTAATCCCAAAATCAGCCACTTATTTGGATGTAATTTTGATAACACATGAATTTTTAATTGATTATAAACTACTAAAAATATAATTACAAAAAATAAAATTTGAAAGGTCACTTTTAACCATAATGGCATTTTATTCTTCCCCCTTTGAGTTAGTATATATTACTTCTATTATTATACACTTTTAAATTTATAGCAATACCTTTATTAATAGCTTGTTAAGTATTACTGTAATTTTTTCATAATTACGTTATAATAATATTGAAATATTTTTATAGTATATTAAAATATTATTAAACGACTATACTAAATATTATATTTGTCTTTAAAATAAATATTAACAAAAAATATTTTTTATTAATACAATAATATTTAGTTCATAAAATTAACAAGGATTTCTGCTATAATAAAATTGCTTACTTTGTTAATATTATGCCAATTATGGAAATCATGTAATATAATAAATGAGGAGTGGTAATAAATGAATTTAAAGGTTAACGGATTAGACGATTTAGATCTTCAAATTTTGGATATACTTATTAAAGACTCAAGAACACCATTTTTAGAAATAGCAAGACAATGCCATGTAAGTGGAGGAACTATTCATGTTAGAATGAAAAAAATGGAGGATATGGGTATTATAAAAGGCACAAAACTTATAGTGGATAACTCAAAACTAGGTTACGATGTCTGCTGCTTCATTGGAATTTATCTCGACAAGGCTAGATCCTTCAATTTTGTGCTAGATCAATTGAAATTAGTAAAAGAAATTGTTGAGCTTCATTATACTACCGGACAATATTCAATCTTTGTAAAGGTTATCTGTAAAAACATTACTGATCTTCAAAACTTGTTAATGAATAAAATTCAGTCAGTAGAAGGTATTCAAAGCACAGATACATTCATATCTTTAGTTCAACCAATTGATAGAAATATGGAACTTAATATATTAGATAAATAAATTATAATTTTAGGGAAATTTTTTCCCTTTTTTTATTCTTTACTTATATTTTTTAAAAATTTGCGAATACTATTGTTGTACAAAATTATAAAGGAGATGTGAATATGAGAGCACTAGATGTTATTGCACTAATATTAGTTGTTATAGGTGCTATAAACTGGGGATTAATAGGATTCTTCCAGTTTAACTTAGTAGATTCATTATTCGGCACAATGTCTTCATTTAGCAGAATAGTATACGCACTTGTTGGCATAGCAGGATTATATGCTCTTTCATTTTTCGGGAGAGATAGAGACAGAACTAGAGATCCAGGAGAAGTTAAATAATCATTTAAATTTAAAATATCTCTAAAAGCGAAAGAGGAAAGTCTCATAAAAGCCTTTCCTCTTTCTATATTTAATTTAATAAAAATTTGGGGCAATATTATTTAAGCTCCACTTTAATGCCTCTATTTAAAGTATTGCTGTAGTCTATAAATCCATATACATCCTCACCAAATAATTCGCTAAATTTATTCAGCTCATCCAAGGATATGTCCTCTATAGCTTTGTTTTTTCCTTCACAATAAAGTACTATTTCCCCTATTACTTTATGTGCATCTCTGAAAGGCATTCCTTTATTTACAAGATAGTCTGCTGCTTCTGTAGCATTAAGGAACCCTTTTTTAACTGCATTAAAAGTATTTTCTTTTTTTACTTTTAATGAGGAGAGCATACCTCTCATAATTTTTAAACAGCTTAATATCGTATCTAAGGAGTTAAAAAACTGTTCTTTATCTTCCTGCATATCCTTGTTATAGGCAAGGGGAATGCCTTTCATAGTGGTAAGCAGTGCTATGAGTGATCCGTATACTCTCCCGGTTTTACCTCTTATGAGTTCTGCAGCATCTGGGTTCTTTTTCTGAGGCATAATGCTGCTTCCAGTTGAGAATTCATCATCTATTTCAATAAAGTCAAACTCTTTACTACTCCACAATATTAATTCTTCACTTAAGCGACTTAAATGCATCATCATTATAGAAAAACATGACAACAACTCTATAACATAATCTCTATCACTTACCCCATCTAAAAAATTATCTACTGGCTTTTTGAAACCTAATTCTTTAGCAGTAAAACTTCTATCTATATTATAAGTTGTTCCAGCTAATGCACAGCATCCTAATGGACTTTCATCTAATATCTCAATGGCATTTAGTACTCTCTTTTTATCTCTCATAAGCATATTGTAATAAGCCATAATGTGATGCTTAAAAGTTACTACCTGCGCCCTTTGAAGATGAGTATATCCTGGCATTATACAGTTATTTTCTTGGCCTAGCTTTACTATTGTATCTTGAAGCGCTTCTATATTTTCGATCACTTCAAAAGCTTTTCCTTTTGCATACAGCCTTAAGTCTACTGCTACCTGATCATTTCTGCTTCTAGATGTATGCAGTTTTTTACCAACCTGACCTATTCTTTGTATAAGATTCATTTCAACAAAACTGTGAATATCTTCGTAGTCACCCTCTATTTCAAGATTTCCATTTTCTATGTCTAAAAGTATTGAATTTAATCCTTCTAATATGCTTTTACATTCTTCCTCTGTTAAAATTCCACATTTAGTAAGCATCTTAACATGTGCAGTACTTCCTTGTATATCTTCATAATAAAGTGTTCTGTCAAAGCTTAGAGAACTGTTAAAGTCCTCCATAAGCTTATTTTCAGCCTTCTTAAATCTTCCACCCCAAAGCTTCATGATTATACTTCCTTATTTTTTTCCATCATAGCTTTAATCTTTAGCGGAAGACCAAATAGATTTATAAAACCTTCTGCATCTTTGTGGCTATATGAACTTGCACCGAAGGAAGATATACTTTCATCATAAAGAGCATATGGTGTATCTATACCTGCTACCATTACATTACCTTTATATAACTTTAATTTTACTGAACCTGTTACATTTTTCTGAGTAGAATCTACAAAAGCATCTAATGCATCTTTTAATGGTGTAAACCACAATCCATCATAAACTAATTCTCCATATTTTTGTGATACCATTTGTTTATAGTGGAAAGTTTGTTTATCAAGAGTTAATCTTTCAAGTTCCTTATGTGCTGCATAAAGAATTGTTCCACCTGGAGTTTCATAAACTCCTCTTGATTTCATTCCGACTAGTCTATTTTCAATTATATCAATTATTCCTATTCCGTTTTCTCCGCCTATTTTATTTAATATTTCTATTAACGCTACTGGTGCTATGTCCTCTCCATTTAATTTTGTAGGTATTCCTTGCTCAAAGTATACTTCTACATAAGTTACTTCATCCTTTGCCTTTTCAGGAGGAGTTGTCATAAGATACATACCTTGATTGTGCTCATTTTGTGGCTTTTCAAGTTCTCCGCCTTCATGGCTTAAGTGCCATAAATTTTGGTCTCTTGAGTATATCTTTGCCTTAGTTACAGGTATCTCTACTCCCTTAGATTTAGCATAATCTATAGCATCTTCTCTTGACTCTATATCCCATATTCTCCAAGGCGCAATTACCTTTATTGTAGGATCAAAAGCTGCTATACCAAGCTCAAAACGCACCTGGTCATTTCCTTTTCCTGTAGCTCCGTGAGCTATATATTTTGCTCCTTCAGCATGTGCTATTTCAACTAATTTTTTCGCAATTAATGGTCTTGCAAAAGAAGTTCCAAGTAAGTATT
Organism: Clostridium sp. OS1-26; assembly: GCF_030915445.1. Lineage (GTDB taxonomy): Bacteria > Bacillota > Clostridia > Clostridiales > Clostridiaceae > Clostridium_AM. Next base: position 1,976,958 of record NZ_CP133264.1, on the reverse strand, counting down.
TTTCTTCGTATACAGCTCCTGCTTTTATACCTTTAAATATATAATCTGTTACAAATTCTTCTACCACATCTTCTATATATATTTTTGAAGCTCCAGTTCTTAAAGCTTTTGCTCTAACCTCTTCCATGTTATCTTCTTGACCTACATTTACGCAGGCTGCTATGACTTCTAAATCATAGTTCTCCTTAAGCCATGGAATTATTATTGATGTGTCCAATCCTCCTGAATATGCTAAAACAACTTTATCTTTCATGATAATTCCTCCCCTTTTTTAACAAGGAATTGAGAATGAGAATTTATTTTCATCCCCAATCCGATTTAATATCTTATTTATTTTTAATTTACAATACTTTTTCTAAGAAAGATTTGGTTCTTAGTTCTCTTGGATGTGAAAATATCTGTTCAGGTGTCCCTTGTTCTACAATTTTTCCTCCATCCATAAATATTACTCTATCAGCAACTTCTTTTGCGAAGCCCATTTCATGAGTTACAACAACCATTGTCATTCCTTCTTTTGCCAAGTCCTTCATAACATTTAAAACTTCTCCTACGAGCTCAGGATCTAGTGCTGAAGTTGGTTCATCAAATAACATTATATCCGGATTCATAGCCAAGGCTCTTGCAATTGCAACCCTTTGCTTTTGTCCACCAGAAAGCTTTGATGGATAATAGTTCATTTTATCAGCTAAGCCAACCTTTTCAAAAGCTTTTTTGCTCTCTCTAACACTTCATTTTTCTCTTCTTTTTTTACTGCAACTGGTGCTTCCATAACATTTTGTAACGCTGTCATATGAGGAAACAAATTAAAGTTTTGAAAAACCATTCCCATCTTTGTAGTTATCATTCGAAGCAGCTTTTTATTTTTGGGATTTAACTCCTCACCTTCAATAACTACCTTTCCACCATCAATTTCTTCAAGGTGGTTAAGGCATCTTAAAAAAGTACTTTTCCCTGAACCCGATGGTCCTATAACAACTAAAACTTCTCCTTTTTTAACTTTCACATTTAAGTCTTTAAATACTACAAGGTCATTAAACTTTTTAGTCAAGTTTGTAGCCTCTATCATATACTCCTTTGGGCTAAACTCTATATAATTATTTAATACTGCACTTTCCATATTATTTTCCCCCTCTAATCTCCTAAAGATATCTAATTCACGGGTTATCTATCCATAAACTTCTAACTTTTTCTCCATTAGTGAAAATGCTCCTGTAAATATAGTTGTCATTAAAAGATATAAGATACCTGCTGTTAAAAACACTTCTATTGGTTTAAAAGTAGTAGCATACATTTGCTGAGCTGATCTCATAAGCTCTACCATTGCTATTGTTGATACCAACGATGTATCCTTTAGCATCGCAATAAATTGATTACCCACAGGTGGTATTATTACTTTAAAAGTTTGTGGTAATATTATTCTTCTCATTGTATCTGCATAAGTAAACCCTAATGCTTTTGCAGCTTCAAACTGTCCTTTATCTATTGATTGTATTCCACCTCTTATTATCTCTGCCATATACGCAGCACAATTTAGTCCAAGACCAAGTACAGCTGCTGAAAAAGGCGTTAGTGTAATACCTATAAAAGGTAGTCCATAGTAAAAGAAAAATAATTGCAAAAGTAATGGAGTTCCTCTAAATATCCATGTATAAAAGCCAGAGATTGTCCTAAGTGCAACATTCTTTGATAGTTTTAAAAGCGCTAACAACACCCCTAGTATCGTTCCAAATATTAAAGTAATAACTGTAAGCTCTACCGTCATTATGCTCCCCTTCAGCAAAATCGGTAATGTATTTTTAATTGCCAATATGTCCACTGCCCTCACTCCACTCTAACTTAATTTTTTAACTCCTTATTTATATTATAATTATACATATAATATAATAATTATGCAATACCTTTTTTATATTTTATTTATTTTTTATGCAAATATAATTTAAGCATAATTTTACATCAACTGCTTATTTTCTATGATTTATGAGTTAAACTCTGCAATTTCTAATATATCGATACGAATTGTATGTATATTTAAGCTTTTATCTGTATGTTTTTTCTATAAATAAGTTATATATTAATTGCATAAATATGATGATATATTCCCCATTGATAGATTTTATTTTTAAAAGCTGTCGACATGTTGATAGCTACAATTAAATTACAGGTAAAATTAGGGTAAATTTACTTATAGGGTTATTAACTAGAAAGTTAACTTATATAAAGGGATATAAGTTAACTTTCGACTTTTTGCCACTACAAAAACTACACACAAAAAATAAAAATGTCCTTAGAATTTCTCTAAGGACATTTTTTTATCCGATGACTACCCGCTCTAATACTCCCTAGGGAGTAAAGAGCGGCTACGCCCCTGGATAACGCCTTCTAAGTGCTAAAGACACTAAGAATCCTGTTTATCTAGCCATATCTCTATATTTGGTCATTGTATCTTTGAATAATTCACCTGTGCTTGGTGGAGTGTAGGAAATTGCATTAGCACCAGCTTCTATCGTTTCTCTCATGCTTTCTTCATTTTTCCCGCCTGTAGCTATTATAGGAAAGTCAGCATAGCTTTCTCTTATCTTTCTAACTACCTCCGCCGTTCTACTACCTGCAGCTACATTAAATATAGTTGTTCCAGATTCTATTCTGCCTTTTATATCATCATTTTCTGACACTACAGTAACTATAATAGGAATATCTACCGAGTCTCTCATTGCTTGTATTACTTCATTAGATGTAGGGCTATTTACAACTACACCCATAGCACCTTTAAATTCCGCATCAAGTGCTAGATTGACTACCCTTTTTCCCATAGTAAGTCCACCACCAACACCACAAAATACTGGTACATCAGATGCTGATACTAGTACTTCTGTTATTACAGGCTGAGGAGTAAATGGGTAAACTGCCATTATTGCATCAGCATTATTATTTTTTATGACAGCTATGTCTGTTGTAAATATAAATGATTTTAACCTTTTACCAAATACCTTTATACCGCTAGCAGATCTTATTAATTGAGGAACGTCTATCATTTTACTTCTAAGGGTTCCCTTTATCTCTGGCACAAACTTGCTTATTTTTTGGTTCATCTTCATCCTCCACAAAACCTTATTATTATATAATTTTATCCTAAGTGGAGAAATTATTCTATAAAAATTTTCTCTGCAATTTTTACACTTTCTCTTGCATCCCTTGCATAAAAATCTGCTCCAATCATCTGAGCATATTCCTCATTTAATACTGCTCCTCCTACAAAGACTTTGCAATCAAGATTATTTTCTCTTAGTGCCTCTATGGTTTTTTTCATATTTATAACTGTAGTAGTCATAAGCGCACTTAATCCTACAAGCTTTATATTATGTTCTTTTACAGCTTCAACTACTTTCTCTATTGGTACATCTTTTCCCAAATCTATGACTTTAAATCCGTAGTTTTCTAAAAGGACCTTAACAATATTTTTCCCAATATCATGTATATCCCCTTTAACTGTTGCTAAAACTATCTTGCCTTTTTCTATATTGTTTTTCCCGCTTTTAATCACGTTTTCTTTGATGACTTCAAAGGATTTTTTAACAGTTTCCGCGGACTGAATAAGCTGTGGCAAGAATATTTCCTTTTCATCATACTGTTCACCTACATAGTCTAGAGCAGGTATAATATATCCATTTACTATCTCCATAGGATCTTTCGTTTTTAAAAGCTCTTCAGTACTTAATACCGCTTCCTCTTCCATTCCATCCACTATTATCTGTTTTAAATCCTTAGTACTTCCCCCGGAAATAGTTTTTATTTGTTTTTCACTTTTTGTCTCAAGTTCTTTGGCTGAATATTTATTAATATAATTCTTACCTTCCTTATCTATGTTTGCAAGTGCTTCAAAGGCATATATTGTTCCCTTAATTTCCTCATCAGCACTATTTATAATTGGCAGGTCAAGTCCTGCTTGAAGTGCCAGTGCTAGAAATGTTCTATTCAATATATCTCTTCTTGGCATACCATAGGATATATTGCTTACTCCAAGGACAGTTTTAACTCCGAGTTTTTCTTTGACCAACTTTATGGCTTTTATAGTTTCCAAAACTTCTTTCTGTTGTGCTGAAACAGTTAGCGCAAGACAGTCGATAATTATGTCTTTTTTATCTATTCCATAATTTCTGGCCTCGTTAACTATTTTTTCTGCTATCGCTACTCTTCCTTCAGCGGTATCTGGAATACCATTCTCGTCTATAGTAAGAGCTATGACGCATCCACCATATTTTTTAACTATAGGAAATACTTTTTTCATGATCTCTTCTTTTCCATTTACAGAATTTATAATCGGTCTACCATTATAAACTCTAGCACCGGCCTCTAAAACTTCTGAATTGGGGCTATCAATATCAATAGGAAGCTGCACCACCTTTTGAATAGCTTTTATAGCTTTAATCATCATTTTTCTTTCATCAATTTCTGGCAAACCTACGTTTAAATCTATAATAGCCGCTCCTTCTTCTTTCTGTTTTACAGCCTCAGCTTGTATATAGCTGACACTTTCCTCTTTAAGCTCTTGTTTATAGCGTTTCTTTCCTGTAGGGTTTATTCTTTCACCAATAATATTTATCTTGCCATCTAAGATTATAGTTTCAGTACCAGAACAAATTGCAGTAAAGTTCTTAATCTCCCTTTCTAAAGGTAGTAGTCCTTCTACAGCCTTTAATGATTCCTTTATAAACTCAGGATTTGTACCGCAGCATCCACCAAAAATTTGTACACCCTTCTGTGCCATAATTCTTATATATCTAGCAAATTCACTAGGTTCTATATCATAAACAGTTTTTTCTCCATCATATCTTGGAAGGCCAGCGTTTGGCTGAACCATCACTGGGATAGACGCATATAGTAAAATTTCATCTATAATAGGCATAAGCTCTCTAGGTCCTAAGGAACAGTTTAATCCTAGTACATCAACCCCTAACCCCTCTAGTACAAATACCATAGTCTTTGGGTCTGTACCCATTAAAGTTCTACCATCCTGTTGAAAAGTCATTGTACAAAATACAGGAAGTGAACTGTTCTCTTTTGCTGCAAGTACAGCAGCCTTAACCTCATATAAATCAGACATAGTTTCTATTAAAATTAAATCCGCCCCTGCTTGTTCTCCGATTACCACCTGCTTTTTAAATAACTCATAAGCTGCTTCAAAACTTAAGGTACCTGTAGGTTCCATAATTAATCCAGTTGGTCCTATATCTAGCGCTACTAGTTTGTCACCAGCTGCTTCCCTTGCAATATTCACTGCTGCAGTAATTACCTGTTCAATAGAATATTCAGAGGAACTGTACTTTAATTCATTTGCTCCAAAAGTATTTGTGATAACTATATCTGAGCCTACATCAATATACAGCTTGTGTATTTTCTTTATAATTTCTGGATTTGTTATATTAAGAGTCTCTGGCAGCTCCCCAACCTTAAGCCCCTCTTTCTGAAGCATAGTTCCCATAGCTCCATCAAAAAACACAAATTTATTGTCAAATCTATCTCTTAATAAAGTTTTAAATGTCATAAAAAACCTCTCCCTCTTTTACTTTTTCTATATTAGGCATCTTCAAGAATTAACTATCTTGCGAAGCTCCTGTATGTTTTTCATAATTTCTTTTGCAGCATTATGTTTATTCATGGTATACAAATGAATTCCTTGAACATCATTACTTATTAAATCAACAATTTGCTCGGAAGTATATGCTATTCCTGCCTCCTTTAACGCCTCAGGGCTATGCTCATATTTATCCATAATTCTTTTAATTTTTTTAGGAATAGCTGCACCAGATAGAGTTGCTATACGCTCTATTTGTTTTTTATCTAATACAGGTATAATGCCTGTAACAATTGGAACATTTATATTGTTTTTATATAATTCTTCTCTAAAATTATAAAAGTTATCATTATCAAAGAAAAGCTGAGTAATTAAAAAATCTGCGCCTTTTTCTACTTTTTCATTAAGATATTCTATATTCTTTCCTATATCAGCACATTCCACATGTCCCTCTGGATAAGCTGCTGCAGATATGCTGAAGTCTTTTCTTCGCGATATCTCATAAATTAAATCCTTCGCATACTTAAAACTTTCTTTAATTTTAAAGTCCTTGGGAATATCTCCTCTTAAAGCAAGTACATTATTGATATTATTTGATTTTAACTCAGCTAAAATATTATTAATCTCTTCTTTTGAGGAAGTTATGCATGTTAGATGCGCTAAAGTTTCTATATCGTATTTATTTTTTATAATCGAAGCTAGCTCGATTGTTCTACTTCTGCTGCTTCCTCCTGCACCATAGGTTACACTAATGAAATCAGGGTTTAACTTTTTTAATTCTTCAATAGTGCTATTAATAACCTCAAAATTTTTATCATCCTTAGGTGGAAATAGTTCAAAAGAAATGGTCAATCTTTTATTCAAAAATATATCTTTAATAAACATACGTAATTCTCCTTTACTTATAATGATTAAATAAAATGAAACTCCTTCTCCTTTCGTCGAATGAGTAAGCGATCATCACAAAATCAACACGCTGTGTAAGTGACTATCACCAAATCATAGATTTGGGATATCTACTTAAGATTTTGGATGCCTGCTTATAATAAAAAGGCTACTTTCCTATAAGAAAAGTAGCCCTAAATATCTTTTTCAAAAATTCAAGCCATTTTCTTATCTATCAGAATAAAAAATATTCTGCAGGAATTGACACCGATACATTCAAAACTAATGCCGGTTGTCGGGTTTCACAGGGCCAGTCCCTCCACCGCTCTTGATAAGAACTCTTTATTTAATTCCATTTAACGCTAATAATAATACTTATTAGTTTGGTTGTCAATATATTTTTTCTATAACTTATTTTAAATTATTAAACAAGTGCTAAATAAGGTATTAGTTGTTCTTAATAAGCTACGGATTCTTAATAAAATGCTAATTGAAGTTTTGCACTTTCCCACTAAATTATACAATTGACTAAATAGCGTATGCATAAATTTTTAAGTAACTAAATATTTTTTTAGTATAAAAATTCCAATTAAATCAAAGCCTTATGCAAGTTTTGAATTTCCTCGTTTCAATTATTTTTCAAAAATAGTATTGACAAAGTGTAGTAATTCCTGTTATGATTTCATCAATTGAATACGGAACTTCTTATCAAGAGAGGCTGAGGGACTGGCCCTATGACGCCCGGCAACCTGAATATTTATTATTCAACGGTGCTAATTCCAGCAGGTTAAATACCTGAAAGATGAGGAGCTGGGGAGAAAGTGTATCTTCTTGCAGTCTCATCTGCGAGAAGATTTTTTTATTTTAAATTTACAATTAAGCTAAATCTAGCTTCATCCCTTTATAAATTACAAAACTTTAATATAGAAGTTCCGTCCAAAATTAATTTTAAAACAAATTATTTTTTAGGAGGAATTAATAATGACAAAGAAACTATCATTTGACACTCTTCAAATACATGGAGGCCAACAGGTAGATAGCGCTACCAAATCAAGAGCATTACCAATATATCAAACAACTTCTTATGTTTTCGATGATGCACAAGATGCTGCAGACTTATTTGGTTTAAAAAAGTTCGGAAATATATATACACGTTTAGGTAACCCGACGAATGATGTTTTTGAACAAAGAGTTGCCTTACTCGAGGGTGGAGTTGGTGCCGTAGCTACTGCTTCAGGAATGGCAGCAATCACTTATTCAATATTAAATATCGCTGGTTCAGGAGATGAAATAGTTGCTGCTGCAACTCTTTATGGTGGCACTTATTCTCTATTCGTTCATACTTTTAAGAATTTTGGAATTAAGGTTAATCTTGTAGATCCAGATAACCTAGAAGAACTTGAAAAAGCTATAAATGAAAAAACAAAAACTGTTTATATAGAAAGTATTGGAAATCCAGGAATCAACATAATTGACATTGAAGCTGTTGCTGATATTGCTCATAAGAATGGTATTCCTCTAATTGTTGATAATACTTTTGCATCACCATATCTTTTAAAACCAATCGAATTTGGTGCTGACATTGTTGTACATTCTGCTACCAAGTTCATCGGTGGTCATGGTACATCAATAGGTGGGGTAGTTGTAGATTCAGGAAAATTTAACTGGGATAATGGAAAATTCCCTGGTCTTGTAGAACCAGATGAAAGCTATCACGGACTTAAATATGTAGAAACCTTTGGCAATCTAGCATATATCCTAAAAGTTAGAACAGCTCTTTTAAGAGACTTAGGAGCAGCTATCTCTCCATTTAACTCATTCTTATTAACACTTGGCCTTGAAACTTTATCATTAAGAGTTCAAAGACACGTAGATAACGCTAAAAAAATTGCAGAATTTTTAAACAATCACCCTAAGGTAGAATGGGTAAACTATCCTGGATTAGAAGGAAATAAATATTATGATTTAGCTAAAAAATATCTTCCAAAAGGACCTGGTTCTATATTCACCTTTGGAGTAAAAGGTGGAGCCGAGGCAGGCAAAAAAGTAATAAGCCTAGTAGAAATATTCTCACATCTAGCTAATGTTGGAGATGCTAAATCACTAATAATTCACCCTGCTTCTACTACCCACTCTCAGCTCGATGAAGATCAACTACTACAAGCAGGAGTTAAGCCTGAACTTATAAGAATTTCCATAGGTATTGAAGATGCAGATGATTTAATTGCTGATCTTGAAAATGCACTAAATCAAATTTAATAGACTTATAGTTCATCTATAGTTCTAAAACCAAAGATGTTTTAATTAAATATCTATGTATGCAGTGATAAAATCAAAATCTTGTAAGACTTATCATCACAGCTCCGTCGCTGCATACAATTATTTAATTTAAACATTCTATTTTTATGCACTTAGATTGTTTAAATTGGAGGTATATACCTTGAGTAAGTTTACTTATAAGAAGGATGGTTTTAAGGAATATTTAACTTTTAGTCAAGACAAAAGCTTCCTTCTGGAAAGCGGGAAGAGCCTTGGTCCTATAACTATATGCTTTGAAACTCATGGTAAATTAAATAGAGATAAGAATAACTGTATACTTATAACTCATGCTTTAACTGGAGATTCTCATGTATCCAGTCATGATGAATTGGACAGTTCTGGTTGGTGGGAGGATTTTGTTGGACCTGGCAAAATATTTGATACTACTAAATACTTTATAGTATGTTCAAATGTACTTGGTGGGTGCTGCGGCTCCACTGGACCTTCATCTATAAATCCTGAAACTGATGAACCTTATGGTATAAATTTCCCCATAATTACGGTTAAAGATATAGTTAATGCTCAAAGAAAAATCTTTGATTTTTTGAACATTGATCATATTCTAGCAGTAGTTGGCGGTTCAATGGGAGGCATGCAGTCTCTTCAGTGGTCAGTTTCTTATCCTGATTTTATGGATGGAATTATAAATTTAGCTGCCCCACTTAATTTAAGTACAGAAGCAGTAGGAATTAATCATATTATGAGAAAGTCCATTATGTGGGACCCTAACTGGAATAATGGAAATTACTATGATTCAGATTTCCCTGCCAATGGTTTATCTATAGCAAGAATGATTGCTATGTTAACTTATCAGACTAGAGACTTGATAGATAAAAAGTTTGGAAGAAAAATCAAAAATAATATAGATGATTTTTTTAAAAACTTTGATGCTGAATTTGAAATAGATAGTTATTTGAGTTATCAAGGAGAAAAACTTGTACAAAGATTTGACGCAAATACCTACTTATATTTTACCCGTGCAATGGATTTATTTGATCTTAGATACGAATATGGATCTTATGCCAAAGCACTAAGCCGCATTAAAGCTAAGTTTTTACTTGTAGCTATAAATTCCGATACTCTTTTTAATATAAGTGAACTTAGAAAAGCAAAAGATATACTAAAATTAAGCAGTGTAGACCTTGAATACAATGAAATTCAATCCGATTATGGTCATGATTCTTTTTTAGTAGAAGTAGATAAATATAAAGATTGTATACTAAATTTTCTTGACACACTGCATGACGAAATAAACTATAGAGAAACCCGGAAAGAATTTGAGTATTCTACCGGTAATATTTAATTTATACGATATTCTATTACAATTTATAAAATAAGGAGGTATTTCTAATGGCATCAATAGCAGTGCTTGGCTATGGAGTTGTAGGGACTGGTATAGCTGATCTTATAAATAAGAATAGAGAGAGATTTAAATCTATTACCGGTGAAGAATTGAATATATCTAGTATACTTGTAAAAGATAAGAACAAACATGAACGAAAACAAAATTATCACCTTGTAACAGATAGTATAGAAAAAATATTCAATAATCCTGTAGATATAGTGGTAGAAGTTATGGGTGGACTTCATCCCGCTTACGAATATGTAAAAAGAGCTCTCAAACTAAAAAAACATGTAGTAACTGCAAATAAAGATTTAATTGCAGAATATGGTGAAGAGTTATTAGACCTAGCTTCAGATAATGGCGTAACTTTAAATTTTGAAGCAAGTGTTGGCGGAGGTATTCCTATATTAAAACCCCTCATGGAATCCTTATCTGGTAATAAAATTTTCGAGATTAAAGCTATTTTAAATGGAACTACAAATTTTATTCTTTCGAAAATGTACGCAGAAAACATGAGTTATAAAGATGCTCTTAAATTAGCACAAGATCTAGGATTTGCTGAAGCTAATCCAGATTCTGATGTATTAGGATATGATGCTGCAAGAAAACTATCTATTCTTTCAACCATTGCATATGGTGTGAAAGTCAACTGGGTGGATATAAATATAGAAGGTATTACAGATATCGATGAAATAGACTTTGAGTACGCAAAATTAAATGGGTATACTATAAAACTATTAGCTATCAGCAAAAATAAAGATGATAAAATTTATGGTTTTGTAAAACCAGTTATGATAAAGTCCGATTCTTATTTAAGCAAGATAGATAATGAACTTAACGGAATAGTTATTGAAGGTGATGCAGTAGGAAACGTATTTTTCTCTGGCAAAGGTGCTGGAATGCTTCCAACAGCTAGCTCAGTATTTGGTGATATAGCAGATATAATTCAGAATAGAAATAAGAAAAATATAAAATTTAATGACAAAGAAGCTTATATCGAGAAATATTGGAGTGAGAAATCTGATTGGCTTGTACGAATGAAAACTAATGATAGGTTAAATACTATATGTAATCTATCTGAGAACTTCAGAAATTGTCACATATATACCTCAAGTGTTACTCAATCCGATGAAGTGACAGCAATAATTCATGCTGAACCCGAGTTTACCTTAGATTCAACATTCGAAAAACTTTTTAAAGAATCTTATATCACTAAAATCAAAAAATTTATGATATTATAAACAAAGTTTTAATCTTCATATAAATCTTATATAAGGTTACTAGGCGATCAATTAACTTATACTATAATCTAAGTTGATAATTTTATAGAAAATAACACAAATAAATAGTTAAGAATTGACAGTAGAAAGCGGACAGCTATGAATGATTTTTTACTCTACCCTTCAGAAAATCTATAATTTAAAGATTTTTTGTAGAAAAATCCTTCTTCACTGTCAATTGTCAATTCTCAACTATTAACTAAAAATATTTACTTCAAATTTAAGTATTAAAAGTACATTTAATGATTTTACGTTAACTCTTGGCTAAACTGCTTTAAAGCATTAAGAAACTTAACTATTTTTTATTTTCTTAAAGAGGAAGTGAGTTATAAAAATGAAACTAATTTATACTATAGGACACTCATCACAGGATAATATATATTTTCTTGGGCTTCTTAAAAAATATAATATAAATTGTATAGTTGATATTAGAAGTGTTCCTTTCTCAAAATATGTTCCTCATTTTAACAAAAATGTAATAAAAAAATTCTTAAATTCTAATAATATTAATTATGTATATATGGCGGATGAATTCGGAGCAATTCGTGAGGATAAAAATCTATTCAATCAAAAAGGATACTTAGATTTTGAAATAATAAAACATACAAAGAGCTTTAAAGATGGCATAGTAAGGCTCAATGCCGGAATAGATAAACAATTTGTAATTTGTCTAATGTGTACAGAAAAAGATCCTTTAGATTGCCACAGAAGCATAATGATCGCTCCAGAGCTAGTAAAAAATGAATTTATGGTAAATCATATACTCCCAGATGGCACTCTAGAGACTCAACAAGAATTAGAAAAAAGGTTGCTTCAATTATATTTTCCTACACATATTCAACAAGATTTATTTTCTACTATTGAAAGAAATATTGAAAAAGATTTATTAGAAAAAGCCTATAGATTACGAAACTCAGATATAGGCCATAGATCAAAATAACAAAACACAACTGCTATATGAACAGTTGTGTTTTTGTGTTAGCTTTTAAAAGCCATTATACATATTTCAACTAAATTAGGATCGAACTGTTTTCCTGAACATCTTTTTAGCTCCTCAATAGCTTCAGCAACTGTCATTCTTACCTTATACGGCCTATCATGAGTCATTACGTCAAAAGCATCAACTATAGCTAATAACCTTGAAAGTAATGGTATTTGTTCTCCCTTAAGTTCTTTTGGATACCCCGTACCATCATACCTTTCATGGTGTGTCAATATTCCATATGCTATATGCATTAGATCTGGCGTTGATGCTGCTATTCTATATCCTATTTCAGAATGGTTTCTCATAATTTCCCACTCTTCATCATTTAGTTTTCCTGGCTTATTTAATATTTTGCTATCTATCCCTATTTTCCCTATATCATGTAATCTAGCCAGTAAATAGAGTTCATCTAACTTATCAGCACTTAAGCCTAAAATTCCACCTATTTTTACACACAAATTATATATACGGTAAGCATGTTCCTCTGTTTCATGGCTTTTTTCTTCTAAAGTTCTAGTTAAAGAAGCTATTATACTGTTTCTAGCACTTCCATCTTCTAATAGTTTATTTCTATACATTCTCTCTTCAGCTTCTTTAATTATTTCATTTATGTCTTGGTTTGCATCATATTTAGTAAAACATCCCAAGGCAATATTAACATACATGGAACCTATCTTTCTATTTGAACATTCATTTTTTATAGCTAAACATATTTCATTAGCCTTTATACTATCTACATTTTCTAAAATTACTACAAATTCATCTCCACCATAACGTGAGATTAAAGCGTTAGGACCTGAAATATCCTTGAGAATATTTGCAGCTTCCGCTAATAATTTGTCTCCTTGAGCATGTCCAAAAGTATCATTTGCTATTTTTAGTCCATTTAAATCACCCATTATTATAGAAACAGGTAAGCTGCTGCTTTTACTTACTTTTTCAATAATGTATTCATAATATCCCCTATTGAATAAACCAGTCAATTTATCATAATAATTTAGATATCTTAATTCCTCTTCTTGCTTCTTTTTATCAGTAATGTCAGTTATTATTCCTGTCATTCTCTTAGGATTGTTATCTTTATCATATCTTACAACTTTACACTGGCTTAGAATCCACTTATAGTCATCTGATTTAGTTCTCACCCTTTGTTCTATAATTTGTATATTAACACCCTTTCCCATGCTATTTTGAAAACACTTTAAAGAATAATCTAAATCATCCTCATGAACTATCTTGCTCCATACCTCACTTGAGTTAGGTAGTTCACCCTGAGAATATCCAAGAATAGTTAGAAATCTTTCATCAAAGTATATATAATTATTTTCTATATCCCAATCCCAAAAGCCTGCATTTGCTCCTTCTAAAACTAGCTTTAGTTGCTTTTCGCTATCCTGTATCTTTTTATTACTATATTCAATTCTTTTAATCATATTATTTATTTCTATAGATAGCTGAGTTAGCTCATCATTTCCTTTAACTCTAATTTTAGATATTTTATCATCATTAAGCTCAATATTACTTACTTCTCTGCTCATGCTTTCAATAGGCTTAATAATATGTACTCTTAAAAGAGTTAAACATATAACAAAAACTAGAATCGCGAAGATTACAACTAATAAAATATAAAAATATAATGACTTTATTCCCTCATTATAAAGTGTTCTATTTTCATGTATCTTTATTACAAATATAGGATCATTATTAGTTCCTCTTATTATAGAGTATCCAGTTATATTATTTTTATCATTAATCTCTATTAAAGTATCATCTTGATCTAATATTCTTACCCTTGAATCATTACCTATGAATACACCATAATGATCACTACTGCTTCTTGCTTCTTCTACTGATAAATTTGCATCAATTATATGTTCTCCCTTGTCTATGAAGCTATCTACCATGAATCTTCCAATAATTAAGGTACCTCCTATAGGAGCTTCATACTTTGAATCAGTTATAGGTCTAAAGGATATAATCATAGGTTGTCCATTTACAGAAATTATTCCTGAGCCCACACTATACACGTTTATATGCTGACTTAATTCTCTACTATTCTTATTAATAAAATCTACTACTTCTTTTGGAGTTTCTATATCCTTTCTCTGTTTTGAATCGTAAACCTTTATATATTTTAATTTATCAGAGCTATCTAAAACTGCAAACATATTAATTCTTGAGTTTTCTAGTGAATTATAATTAAGGTTTTCTAATACATATTTTCTAGATGGATTTTTTACAAACTTTAATGTATCGTCCCATGCGGAAAAGTCTGCAGATACAACATTTAGACTATCTCTACTATCACTAATTAGATATCGTACACGTTTTATATCCTGCAGAACGCTTTCTTTTTCTTGATGTCTTATATTACCCAAAATATAATGGTAAGATGCTGCACAAGCTCCAGATATCAATAACACCAAAAGTATCAGTAAAATTACACGTACTTTATTATTAATTTTCAATACAGACACTCCACCTTCTATAATTAAAGTTACCACTATCGATTATATTCAATATTATATATTAATTTATAACTTTATGGAACCTAATCCATAAAATTATAAATTCCAATTTACTCTGTGAGCTTGCTCATAAGTTGCTTTATAAAAAGCTACAAAAGAGCCTTATCTTAATTTTATCCGATGGATAACGAATTCTAAGATAAGACTCTTTTCTTATTTCATTTCTTTTATAATTGCCTCAGTAAATTCTGATGTCCCTGCATTTCCTCCAAGGTCTGGGGTTACATGCATACCGTCTCTTACAACTTTCTTAATAGCTTTTTCTATTTTCGCCGCTGCATCAAATTCTCCTATATGCTTAAGCATCATTATGCCTGATAAAACTGCAGCTATTGGGTTGGATTTGTTCATCCCTGCAATGTCTGGAGCAGAGCCGTGTGCCGGTTCAAACACTGCACCATTTTCCCCTATATTTGCTCCTGGAACCATTCCTAACCCTCCAACAAGCCCTGCCGCCATGTCAGAAAGTATATCGCCGTATAGATTAGGCATCACAAGTACATCATATTTTTCCGGATCTAAAACAAGCTTCATACTCATTGCATCTACAATAACATCTTCAAATTCTATGTCACTATATTCCTTAGCTATGTTTCTTGCGCACTTTAGAAAAAGACCATCGGACAACTTCATTATATTAGCCTTATGAACAGCTGAAACCTTTTTTCTATTGTTCTTTCTAGCATATTGAAATGCCGCTCTTACTATTCTATCACTTGCTTTCTTAGAAATAATTTTTATACTTTCCGCTATTTCATCATTTACCATATGCTCTATTCCTGCATATAAATCCTCTGTATTTTCTCTAAAAATAACTAAGTCTACATTCTCATATCTTGATTTTATTCCATCATAAGTCTTTATAGGTCTTATATTGGAATAAAGATTTAATGTTTGTCTTAATGTAACATTTACGCTTTTAAAACCTTTTCCAACAGGAGTAGTTACCGGACCTTTTAGTGCCACCTTATTTCTTTTTATACTTTCTAAAACATATTCAGGAAGAGGTGTTCCAAACTCTTCTATAACTTCTTCTCCAGCTTTTACCACATCCCACTCTATATTTACTCCAGAAGCATCAATAATTTTTCTTGCCGCCCCTATTACCTCTGGACCTATTCCATCTCCTGGTATAAGTGTAACTTTATGATCCATAAAATCGCCTCCAAAAATTTAATGACTGGCCTTAACTAAGTTAAGCAATCCACCTGCCTTTATCATTTTCTTTTGTTTATCTGTAACATTTAATAGCATTCTATACTCTTCATTTTTACTATTATTCTTAACAATAATTATTCCTTTATCTACTTGGTCAATAGTATCTTCGATCAAAAGTTCATCCAAAGTATCTATTTTATTGTAGTCTTCCTCATTTTCAAATATAAGCGGCATAATACCATTGTTTATAAGGTTAGCCATGTGTATTCTAGCAAAAGACTTAGCAAGTACGGACTTTACTCCAAGATATAATGGCGCCAAGGCCGCGTGCTCTCTACTTGACCCCTGACCATAGTTATCTCCACCAACTATAAAGCCACCACCATATTGTTTAGCTTTACTTGGAAACTCTTTATCACATGGTGTTAAACAATACTCTGAAAGATAAGGAACATTTGATCTATAAGGTAAAAGCTTAGCATTTGAAGGCATAATATGATCTGTAGTTATATTATCTCCAACCTTAGTTAATACCTTTCCTTCTACTATACTTTCTAACGCTTTTGCTTTAGGGAATGGCTTTATATTAGGTCCTCTAACTACTTCTACGTCTTCACCTTCTACTGCTGGAGGAACTATTAAATTATCATTTATAATGAATTCCTTTGGCATTTCTATATCAAAAGCTTCTCCCAGTTCTCTTGGATCTGCTATATAACCTTTTAACGCAGAAACAGCTGCAATTTCAGGGCTAACTAGATAAACATTAGCAGATGTTGTACCAGATCTTCCTTCAAAATTTCTATTAGAAGTTCTAAGAGATACTCCATTTGTAGCAGGTGATTGTCCCATACCTATACAGAAGCCACAAGCTGACTCTAAAATTCTTGCTCCTGCATCAATCATTGTAGCCAAAGCCCCATTTTTAGCAAGCATATTTAAAACTTGCTTTGATCCTGGTGCAATGACTAATGACACCTTTTCACTTACAGTCTTTCCTTCTAATATTTTAGCTACCCTCATCATATCCGCATAGGATGAGTTTGTACAACTTCCTATACATACCTGATCTACTTTTATATCTTTTAATGAAGCTGCTGTTGCAATATTATCAGGGCTATGAGGACATGCTATCAGGGGAGCTAATTCTGATAAATCTATTGTTACTTCTTCATCATATACTGCATCTTCATCAGCATTTAATTCTATGAAATCTTTCTCTCTGCCCTGTGCTTTTAAAAACTCATATGTTACAACATCACTTGGGAATAGTGATGTTGTTGCTCCAAGCTCAGCACCCATATTGGTTATAGTAGCTCTTTGTGGTACAGATAGAGTTTTAACTCCATCTCCACAGTATTCGAATACTTTTCCTACTCCACCTTTAACAGTAAGTCCTCTTAAAAGCTCTAATATAATATCCTTAGCGGATACCCAATCTCTTAACTCTCCTATTAGATTTACCTTAACTACTTTAGGCATACTAATGTAATATTCTCCGCCGCCCATAGCAACGGCAACATCAAGTCCGCCTGCTCCCATGGCAAGCATTCCTATTCCACCACCTGTAGGTGTGTGGCTATCTGAACCTAAAAGAGTATACCCTGGAACACCAAATCTCTCTAAATTTACTTGATGACATATTCCATTGCCAGGCTTTGAAAAATATATTCCGTGCTTTTTAGCTACAGTTTGAATATATAAGTGGTCATCTGCATTTTCTGGACCTGATTGAAGTACATTATGATCAATATAAGCAACTGATCTCTTCGTTTTTACCTTGTCTATTCCCAAAGCCTCAAATTGTAGGTATGCCATTGTTCCAGTTGAATCTTGAGTTAAGGTTTGATCTATTTTTATGGCGATTTCTTTACCAACAACCATTTCACCCTTTACTAGGTGATTTTTAATTATTTTTTGAGCAACATTTAATCCCATTACTACACCTCCATCCAAAGTTTGTTACTACATCTTCAATTTTTACATCCTGAGTAACCATATAGTATTAGCTTGCTCTATTCTTTTCATTTATTTCAGGCATTATTCTATCAACTAATAACTCTAATTCATTGTTACCAATAATAGTTGTTCTACCCTCTGCATATTGCTCATCTACCCATTCCTTCATCTCAGCTACTCTTGGATCTTTCTTATCAATCTTATCTCCATCTTTTAATCTATAATAAGTATTAATCCAAGCAGCAATTCCCGCAAGTCCTGAATATTGATTAACTGCAACTACTACTGGTCTTCCAAGTATCTTATCTGTATCAAAAATGTTATATATTTCTTCATCTTTGAGTATTCCATCTGCATGTATACCAGCTCTTGTTACATTAAACTGACTTCCAATAAAAGGAGTTCTTGGTGGTATATCATATTTCATTTCTTTTGCAAAGTACTCTGCTAATTCTGTTATAACATGAAGCTTCATATTTCCAGTTGTACCTTTTAACTGTGCATATTCAAATATCATAGATTCTAGTGGACAATTTCCTGTTCTTTCCCCTATTCCTAAAAGTGATGTATTTATTGAGGATGCGCCATAAAGCCATGCCGTAGTTGAATTACTTACTACTGCATTAAAATCGTTATGACCATGCCATTCTATACACTCTGAAGGAACAGCACAGTTTGTTCTAAGTCCATGAATAAGTCCTTGTACACTTCTTGGAAGTGCTGTTCCGCCATATGGAACACCAAGCCCTAAAGTATCACAAACTCTTACTTTTATAGGAACATTTGCTTCTTTTGAAAGTTCCATAAGCCTATTTACAAAAGGCACTACAAATCCATAAAAATCAGCCCTAGTTATATCTTCTAAATGACATCTTGGACGTATACCATTTTTTAATGCTTCTTCAACTATAGACAAATACATATCCATAGCCTTTTGTCTTGATACATTTAGCTTTTTAAATATATGATAATCTGAGCAAGACATAAGCATTCCCGTTTCCTTTATGCCCATTTCTTTTACTAGTTTAAAATCTTCCTTATTAGCTCTTATCCATGACGTTACTTCTGGGAATTTATATCCTCTTTCCATACAAACTTGTGCTGCTCTTCTATCTTTTTCTGTATATAAGAAAAACTCAGTTTGTTTAATTATTCCTGAATTATTATCTAACTCATGAAGATAATCAAATATTCTTATAATCTGTTCAGCAGCATATGGCGGCATAGATTGTTGTCCATCTCTAAAGGTAGTGTCTGTGATCCATATATTCTTAGGTAAATCCATAGGAACCTGTATTTGATTGAACGTTACTTTAGGAACATTAGAATAAGGGAATATATCCTTATAAAGATTTGGAACATCTACATCCTGTAAATAATGCTCATATGAAGATTTTTTTATAATACTCATTTTTATCCTCCTTAATCTTAAACACATTGGCCTAATATCGAAAAATCCTATTTTGAATGATTTTTATTCAAAAATTGCATTAATGCTATCTGTGAATATTTTAGTTTTTGTTATTAATTATTCTGTATATTTGTATATTTATTAATTTTATCTAGTAACATCAATAACTATTAGCATATTTATGCCTATATTGTAACATTTCCATTTTATATTGGCAAATAAAAATTTTTATATTTTTGTAATTTTAATTCGTCATTTTTTCACATTTAGCTTTTTTAGTTAAGAATAGGACCTTTTTACTTTGAAATTGGCACTATGTATTGTTGTTGACTTATTTTCATATATCATTACTATTAAGCTTTTCCTACAATATACTTCAAAAAACTTTCATATTTTTTAATTTTTTATCATTATTATTAAAAATAAGTCTTGAAAATCAAAAAATCTTCAATCGTAAAAGGATATAAATTGTAATATTTTTTCAATTTAAGTTTAAACTAAAAGATATATTTATCATTTATTTAATATATGGAGATGAGATTTATGTTTGAAAATATAAAAGAAGGTATAGTCTATAAAAATCTTTTCAATGGGGAATGGATTAAATCTATAAGTGAATCAACAATAGATGTGTACTCTCCGGTTAACGGTGATGTTATTGGGAAAGTGCAGTCTATGACAAAAGATGAAATTGATAAAACCATAGAAAACTCTAAAAGATCACAAAAAAACTGGGCAGAAAAACCTATAAATGAAAGGGCTGCTATATTGCATAAGTGTGCAAACCTTTTAGAAGAGAACATATCTGTATTATCTGATTTTCTTCAGAAAGAGATTGCAAAGAATAAAAGTTCTGCAATATCTGAAGTGAAAAGAACTTCAAGCTTTATAAGATTTACTGCAGACGAGGCAAAACACATGGAAGGCGAAACTATAACAGGAGATAATTTTCCTGGGTTTAAAAAAAATAAAATATCCGTTGTTCATAGGGTGCCTTTGGGAACAGTATTGGCTATTTCCCCATTTAACTACCCAATAAATCTTTCTGTATCAAAAATTGCCCCTGCCTTGGCAGCAGGAAACAGTGTAATACTAAAACCTCCTAGTCAGGGTTCTATAAGTGCTTTGTACGTTGCTGAAATATTTAATAAAGCTGGAATACCAAAAGGTGTACTAAACACAGTAACAGGTAAGGGCTCTGAAATAGGAGACTATATTGTTACCCATCCTGAAATTGACTTTATAAATTTTACAGGAAGTACAGATGTAGGTAAGCATATAGCAGTAATTGCAGGTATGGTACCTATGCTCATGGAACTTGGTGGGAAAGATGCTGCCATTGTACTTGAGGATTCAGACCTAAGAGATTCCGCAAAGGATATAGTTGCAGGTGCTTATATATATTCTGGTCAAAGATGTACAGCTATTAAGCGAGTTCTCGCTATAAATAATATATCTGATGAGCTTGCGGCGCTTATGCTAGAAGAAATAAAAAAGCTTAAAGTTGGAATGCCAGAAGACGACTGTGAAGTAACTCCTCTTATTAATAATTCTGCTGCAGATTTTGTTCAAGAATTAATAGATGACGCTTTAGATAAAGGCGCAAAATTAGTTATCGGCAATAAACGAGAAAAAAATTTAATGTATCCTACTCTACTTGACAATGTTACTACAGATATGCGTATTGCTTGGGAAGAACCTTTTGGTCCGGTTTTGCCGATATTACGGGTACAGAGCGTTGAAGAGGCCATAGAAATTGCTAATAAGTCTCAGTATGGTCTACAATCTTCTGTTTTCACTAAAAACATAGATTATGCTTTTCACGTTGCAAGTAAGTTAGAAGTTGGTACTGTCCAAATTAATGATAAGACTGAAAGAGGACCTGACCACTTTCCATTCTTAGGTGTTAAAGCTTCTGGTATGGGTACTCAGGGAATAAGATATAGTATTGAAGCCATGAGTAGAAAAAAAGTTATTGTACTTAACATTCATGAGTTTTCATAGAAAACTTTAAAGAAATTTTTGAGTTTAAATCATCTACTAATCTAAGTAGATGATTTAATATTATTTACAATAATTTTTCTTACATCTTCAGCAAGGCTATTTTGCTGTTCTTTTGACATTTCTTTTGGATATATAGGTTTTCCTATAGTAATTCTAACTTTTCTTTTACTCTTATCATATTCACTATTTCTTTCTAGTAGCTTATAGCTTCCATCAATAGTTACCGGTACTACAGGAATCCCCGCCTTTAAGGCTAGTTTCATGCTTCCCTTTTTAAATTCACCTACTGTTGGTCCTTTACTTCTAGTGCCCTCTGGAAAGATAACCATACTATGTCCTCTTTTAAGTATTTCTACTCCTTCATTCATGGACTTCATTGATTCCCTTATGTTGTTTCTATCTATGAATATACAGTTTATCTGTTTCATCCAGTAACTAAAAGTTTTAAATTTAAGGAGTTCCTTTTTAGCAATAAAACCTACTGGTCTGTCAAGTATATTTAAAAAAATTGGTATATCAAAATTCCCTTGATGGTTTGATACATAAAGACATGTTTCTTTAGTAATGTTTTCTTTTCCTACTACTTCAATATTAGCATGTACTTTATTTAATACATGATTGCTCCACTCTTCAACAGTTTCATTTATAAACTGCTTGACCTCATCTTCAGTACCATGTTTTTTTAACTTTTCTAATTTAAACTTTTGTATTAGTGTCTTGCCCATATGAATTGAAAAATCTAAATAAAATAAAAATGTTTCCATTAATAAAATTTCTCCTCTTCAGTTAAAATCTTTCCATATCTATCTAGTGTTATATTATAACACATTGTTGGCACGATAGCCAATTACTCAATAGGTAAGCTTATAATCAAGACTTTCTCTTTACTTATTGATACAAAATGATAAACTTATGTTTGTACTACAAATTTATGAAAGGAGATGTATTAGTTTGAAGCGTTTTAAATCCCATTTAAAAATCATGATTGCGCTTTTATTATCAGTATTTATATTCGCTGCATGTAGTAGTTCTAATCCAACTGGGGGTACTTCAAATGCAGATACTAAAAATTCTATAAAAATAAGTTACATAGATGTTGGACAAGGAGATAGTGCTTTAATACAAGTTAATGGCAAGAATTTGCTTATTGATGCTGGAACAAACGAAAGCACTAATAAGCTGATCTCTTACCTAGATAAGCAAAACATAAAGAAGCTCGACTATGTGGTTGCTACTCATCCTCATGAAGATCATATAGGTGGAATGGATACTGTAATAAAAAAATATGATATTGGAGAATTTTATGCCCCAAAGAAGCTAACAAATACTAAAACCTTCGAGAGTATGATGAGTGCACTAAAGTCCAAAAACTTAAAAATAAATGTGGCCAAGGCCGGAATTAATTTGGATTTAGGTAAAAATGTTAGATGTGAAATGGTAGCCCCTAATAGCAATGACTATGAAAATCTTAACAATTATTCTGCTGTCATTAAAATAACCTATGGTAATTCAAAATTTCTATTTACAGGAGATGCTGAAAAGTTAAGTGAAAAAGAAATATTAAACAAAAATTATGATATCTCCGCTGATGTTCTTAAGGTAGGCCATCATGGAAGTTCCTCATCCTCATCAAAACCATTTTTAGATAAGGTTGCACCTAAAATAGCTATAATAAGCTGTGGTAAAAATAATGATTATGGACATCCTCATCGTGAAACAATGAATGAACTAACCAAAAGAAAAATTCAAATATATAGAACGGATGTAGATGGAACTATTGTATTAAGAAGTGATGGAAATAAAATAATAAAACAATAAAACAATAAAAAATAAAAGGAAGGTCAATTGTGACTTTCCTTTTATTATAACTTTATTATATATATGTTTTTAACTTATAAAAAACTGTCTTTAAACAGTCTACCATTTTAGACTTATAAAACATCAAAAAATAAAAATGGCTCCGTGGAGAGGATTCGAACCTCCAACCCTTCGGTTAACAGCCGAATGCTCCACCATTGAGCTACCACGGAACGCTTTACCTGGCGACGACCTACTCTTCCACAGGGTCTCCCCTGCAGTACCATCGGCACTATGAAGCTTAACCTTCGTGTTCGGAATGGGAACGGGTGTTACCTTCACGTCATAATCACCAGATTATTTGTTCTCTGAAAATTGCACAGTGAATTATATTTGGTCAAGCCCTCGACCTATTAGTATCAGTCAGCTGAACATGTTGCCATGCTTACACCTCTGACCTATCAACCTTGTGTTCTTCAAGGGGTCTTACTAGCTTACGCTATGGGAAATCTAATCTTGAGGTGGGCTTCACGCTTAGATGCTTTCAGCGTTTATCCCGTCCCGACATAGCTACCCAGCTGTGCTCCTGGCGGAACAACTGGTGCACCAGAGGTCAGTCCATCCCGGTCCTCTCGTACTAAGGACAGCTCCTCTCAAATTTCCTACGCCCGCGACGGATAGGGACCGAACTGTCTCACGACGTTCTGAACCCAGCTCGCGTGCCGCTTTAATGGGCGAACAGCCCAACCCTTGGGACCTACTTCAGCCCCAGGATGCGACGAGCCGACATCGAGGTGCCAAACCTCCCCGTCGATGTGGACTCTTGGGGGAGATCAGCCTGTTATCCCCGAGGTAGCTTTTATCCGTTGAGCGATGGCCCTCCCACGAGGAACCACCGGATCACTAAGCCCGACTTTCGTCCCTGCTCCACTTGTATGTGTCGCAGTCAGGCTCCCTTCTGCCTTTGCACTCTACGAACGATTTCCAACCGTTCTGAGGGAACCTTTGGGCGCCTCCGTTACTTTTTAGGAGGCGACCGCCCCAGTCAAACTGCCCACCTAACAATGTCCCGTGACCAGATTCATGGCCGCCGGTTAGAATCCCAGTACTGTCAGGGTGGTATCCCAAGGATGACTCCATAAGAGCTGACGCCCTTACTTCTCAGTCTCCCACCTATCCTGTACAGACAATACCGAAACTCAATGCTAAGCTACAGTAAAGCTCTACGGGGTCTTTCCGTCCAATCGCGGGTAGCAAGCATCTTCACTTGCACTACAATTTCGCCGGATTTGTTGTCGAGACAGTGCCCAAGTCATTACGCCATTCGTGCGGGTCGGAACTTACCCGACAAGGAATTTCGCTACCTTAGGACCGTTATAGTTACGGCCGCCGTTTACTGGGGCTTAAGTTCACACCTTCGCTTGCGCTAAGTGTTCCCCTTAACCTTCCAGCACCGGGCAGGCGTCAGCCCCTATACATCAGCTTTCGCTTTAGCAGAGACCTGTGTTTTTGCTAAACAGTTGCTTGGGCCTATTCTCTGCGACCTACTTGCGTAGGCACCCCTTATCGCTAACTTACGGGGTCAATTTGCCGAGTTCCTTGACAACAATTCTTCCGCTGGTCTTAGGATTCTCTCCTCACCTACCTGTGTCGGTTTGCGGTACGGGCACCAACTTCCTCCATAGAGACTTTTCTTGACAGCGTGGAATCAGATACTTCGCCCGAAAGGGCTCCCCATCACGCCTCAGCTAATACAGGCGGATTTGCCTATCCTGTATACCTAAACGCTTAGACGCACATCCAATAGTGCGCACATCTTATCCTCCTGCGTCATCCCATTTGTAATAACGTCAGTTGGCGGTATCGGAATATCAACCGATTGTCCATCACCTACGCCTTTCGGCCTCGGCTTAGGTCCCGACTAACCCTGAGCGGACGAGCCTTCCTCAGGAAACCTTAGGTTTTCGACCAATAAGATTCTCACTTATTTCTCGCTACTTATGCCAGCATACTCACTCCTGTACAGTCCACCGCTCCTTTCGGTACGACTTCAATCCATACAGGAAGCTCCTCTACCGCTCTTTCGAGCCCATAGCTTCGGTGGTAAGTTTTAGCCCCGGACATCTTCGGCGCAGGATCTCTCGACTAGTGAGCTATTACGCACTCTTTGAATGAGTGGCTGCTTCTAAGCCAACATCCTAGTTGTCTTAGAAATCCCACATCCTTTTCCACTTAACTTACACTTTGGGACCTTAGCTGATGATCTGGGCTGTTTCCCTTTTGACCACGGATCTTATCATTCGTAGTCTGACTGCTGAGATTCAAGTATATGGCATTCGGAGTTTGATAGGGTTCAGTAACTGTTGTCAGCCCCTAGCCCATTCAGTGCTCTACCTCCATTACTCATTCTCAACGCTAGCCCTAAAGCTATTTCGAGGAGAACCAGCTATCTCCGAGTTCGATTGGAATTTCTCCGCTATCCACAGCTCATCCCATGGTTTTTCAACACCAACGTGGTTCGGTCCTCCACGGAATTTTACTTCCGCTTCAACCTGTCCATGGATAGGTCACCCGGTTTCGGGTCTACGACATGCAACTTATTGCCCTATTCAGACTCGGTTTCCCTTCGGCTGCGCACCTTAAGTGCTTAACCTTGCTACATATCGTAACTCGCTGGCTCGTTCTACAAAAAGCACGTCATCGCACGTAAAAGTGCTTTGACCGGTTGTGGACACACGGTTTCAGGTTCTATTTCACTCCCCTCCCGGGGTTCTTTTCACCTTTCCCTCACGGTACTGCTTCACTATCGGTCACCAGTTAGTATTTAGCCTTGGGAGGTGGTCCTCCCTGCTTCCCACAAGGTTTCACGTGTCTCGTGGTACTCTGGAGCAGATCTAGAGTCTTCTCTTTTCACTTACAGGGCTGTTACCTTCTACGGCGGAGCCTTCCAGCTCTCTTCAATTAAGATACCTCTCCGTTTATGATCTGTCCGCAACCCCAGGAACAAGTTCCTGGTTTGGGCTCTTTCCCTTTCGCTCGCCGCTACTCAGGAAATCGATTTTTCTTTCTCTTCCTCCGGGTACTTAGATGTTTCAGTTCCCCGGGTATATCCCTATAAACCTATGAATTCAGTTTATAGTACACTACGTTAGTAGTGTGGGTTGCCCCATTCGGAAATCTTCGGATCACAGGCTATTTGCGCCTACCCGAAGCTTATCGCAGCTTATCACGTCCTTCTTCGACTACTGGTGCCAAGGCATTCACCATGCGCCCTTTGTAGCTTGACCATCTAAATTAATATTACCTTCGCATTACTGCGTCAGCTTCCCTCACTGCGGTGCTCATTTACCTTAAAGTAAACTCCGCTCCTCATTCGGTTGCTTCCTTGTTCTGCTCGCTACTATTAATTTATATTAATTCTTAAATCTACAAAGGTTACTTACTTATATAATAAGTAGTTTTACCTTCAGCTTTACTTTTATTTATATATCACTGTGCAATTTTCAAAGAACAATTGAAGAATACTATGATCCTTCAAAATTAAACAGAGTGTAAACAAACCTTCAAGATAGAATTACCTATCTTGTCGACTCCTTAGAAAGGAGGTGATCCAGCCGCAGGTTCTCCTACGGCTACCTTGTTACGACTTCACCCCAATCACTAACCCCACCTTCGGCCGCGTCTTCCTTACGGTTAGACTACGGACTTCGGGTGTTGCCAGCTCTCATGGTGTGACGGGCGGTGTGTACAAGGCCCGGGAACGTATTCACCGCGACATGCTGATTCGCGATTACTAGCAACTCCAGCTTCATGTAGGCGAGTTTCAGCCTACAATCCGAACTGAGGGTAATTTTATAGTTTTGCTCCACATCACTGTATTGCTTCTCTTTGTATTACCCATTGTAGCACGTGTGTAGCCCTAGACATAAGGGGCATGATGATTTGACGTCATCCCCACCTTCCTCCCGGTTAACCCGGGCAGTCTCACTAGAGTGCTCAACTTAATGGTAGCAACTAATGATAAGGGTTGCGCTCGTTGCAGGACTTAACCTAACATCTCACGACACGAGCTGACGACAACCATGCACCACCTGTCTTCCTGCCCCGAAGGGCTTCCTCCATTACGAGTAATTCAGGAGATGTCAAGTCTAGGTAAGGTTCTTCGCGTTGCTTCGAATTAAACCACATGCTCCGCTGCTTGTGCGGGCCCCCGTCAATTCCTTTGAGTTTTAATCTTGCGATCGTACTTCCCAGGCGGAGTACTTATTGTGTTAACTGCGGCACAGAAGGAGTCGATACCTCCTACACCTAGTACTCATCGTTTACGGCGTGGACTACCAGGGTATCTAATCCTGTTTGCTACCCACGCTTTCATGCCTCAGCGTCAGTTACGGTCCAGAGAGTCGCCTTCGCCACTGGTGTTCTTCCTAATCTCTACGCATTTCACCGCTACACTAGGAATTCCACTCTCCTCTCCCGCACTCTAGACTTCCAGTTTGAAATGCAGCACCCAAGTTAAGCCCGGGTATTTCACATCTCACTTAAAAATCCGCCTACGCATCCTTTACGCCCAGTAAATCCGGACAACGCTCGCCACCTACGTATTACCGCGGCTGCTGGCACGTAGTTAGCCGTGGCTTCCTCCTTTGGTACCGTCATTATCGTCCCAAAAGACAGAGCTTTACAACCCGAAGGCCTTCATCACTCACGCGGCGTTGCTGCATCAGGCTTTCGCCCATTGTGCAATATTCCCCACTGCTGCCTCCCGTAGGAGTCTGGACCGTGTCTCAGTTCCAATGTGGCCGATCACCCTCTCAGGTCGGCTACGCATCGTCGCCTTGGTGAGCCTTTACCTCACCAACTAGCTAATGCGCCGCGGGTCCATCTCAAAGCGGATTACTCCTTTAATTAGTTCTCCATGCGAAAAACTAGTGTTATGCGGTATTAATCTCCCTTTCGGGAGGCTATCCCCCTCTTTGAGGCAGGTTACCCACGTGTTACTCACCCGTCCGCCGCTAATCCACCCCGAAGGGTTTCATCGCTCGACTTGCATGTGTTAGGCACGCCGCCAGCGTTCGTCCTGAGCCAGGATCAAACTCTCAATTTAAAAGTTTGAATGCTCATTACTGTTGTTTTTGACTACTAACAAGTAGTTCAAAAGAATTGCTGGTTTAGTTTACTTAATAAAAATCATCTTGATTTTTAACCTCTGTTTAATTTTCAAGGATCATGTCGCTCTCTCGCAGCGACTATTGTAGTCTATCACAGCTGCTTAACCTTGTCAACAACTTTTTTTAAAGTTATTTTTGTTAAGCTTCGTCGTTTCTTCAAGCGACATGTATTATCATATCACTTAATAAAACTTAGTGTCTATAACAAAATGCCTTAATTTAAGTTTATCTTTACTTTACTTATTTATTATTCGTTATTTCTCGCTTTTTTTATTATAGACACTCTAGGATAAGTTTACTTACTTTGCTATATTACAATACTATAATTCCTGTTCTTTAGAAATTTTATTCATTAAATCAATAATTCTTTCATTTAACACAGGATGTATGATATATGGCGCTATATCAGATAAAGGTTTTAAGACAAATAACCTTTCATGCATTCTTGGATGTGGGACAATAATATTTTCATCCGATGTTATTAAGTTATCATAGAGTAATACATCTAAGTCTATAGTTCTTGGTCCCCATTTTATTATTCTTTCGCGTTTTAAGTTTTTTTCTTTATCTAATAAAAAGTTTATCAACTTTTTAGGCGTTAAAAGCGTTTTTACTTCTAATGCACCATTTAGAAAAGTATCTTGCTCTAAGTATCCCACTGGCTTTGTTTCATAAAATTTAGAGGTCTTTGTTACCATTACTGCCTCTGAACTATTTATAAGCTCTATGGCAGAGTTTAAGTTATCCTCTTTATTTCCCATATTGGATCCAATAGCAATATATGCTGTATGCCACTGTCTATCAATCTCCACTGCGGCATAGTCTAAAGGTTTTCCTATAGGAGCCCATGGCTTTTTTATCTTAACCTTTACTCTACTAATTATTTGATAGTTTACTAATATAAATTTTGCTAATTCTTCCGCAGCTTTCTCAATTAAATCAAACTTTTCTTGTTTAAATTTTTCCTCAATATTAAGACAGAGCTGCGCATAATTGACCGTTTTGGTTAAGTCATCACTTTCTCCAGCTTCACTTAAATCTGTAAAAAGCTCAAGTGATATCAAAAATCTTTGCCCCATATCCTTTTCTTGCTGATTAACACCATGAAAAGCATAAACCTCTAAATCTTTTACATAAATTTTATCCATATTTTTGTTCTCCTCAATTAATCTTTTTGTCTTATAAAAAAAAGGTTAAATATATAGTAACCTTATAATCTAATAATAATAAAAAGACTCTTACTTATACAAGCAGGAGTCTATAATTGTACCCTAAGTAATTTAAGCTAAAGCGTTCTAATAGAGTATTTTAAGATTTTTCTTTTCTTTTGGCCATTTACATTCATCTAAAGCTGTACAACTAAAACACCTTCTAGATAGCTTGTCACTTAGATAGAAAATATAATTAAAAGTACCTTTTTCATTTTTTTCATTTCTATGATTTAAAATAGCATTTAAAATTATTGTTTTTTCCTCTTGCTTATAATTACACTCATTTAATATGTCATCTGCTAGTTTATAACTGGCAATTTCATGGGGGGTCCCATCTTGATACTGCATCCATCTACCTATGTCATGAAGCAATGCTGCGCCATATACTATTTCCTTATCTATGTTAATTTTGTTTTCTAATACCATTATATATGCTATTCTAGCAACATCTATAAAATGCTGCAAGTCGTGACAGCAAAATCTTCTGTCAATTTCCCGTTCTTGATTCTTCATTAAATATTCGTTAAATCTATTATTACTTAATATAGAATTCACTTTATCCAATAAATTACATCCCCTTGTTAAATTTTAATCATTCTATATACTTCATCTCTAAGTTTCTGATCCTCAGCAAACTTCCCTCTTGTAATTGAAGTTACAGTTTTACTTCCAGGCTTTTTTACTCCCCTCATTGTCATGCACATATGCTCAGCCTCTATTACAACCATAACACCTAAGGCATCTAAATGTTCCATTATAGCTTCAGCAATCTGCAGATTCATTCTTTCTTGTAGTTGAGGTCTTTTAGCAAAAACTTCTACAGTTCTTGCCAATTTGCTTAATCCAGCAACTTTGCCATTAGGTATATACGCTATATGCGCTTTTCCGTAAAAAGGAACGAAATGATGTTCACACATAGAATAGAATTGTATATCCTTTTCTAAAATTATACCATCACTTTCTACGGTAAAAGTTTTCTTTAAATGCTCAGATGGGTTTTCATTCATTCCAGAAAAGATTTCTTTGTACATTCTAGCAATTCTATCAGGAGTTTCTGCTAATCCCTCGCTTTTTGGATCTTCACCTATAGCTTCTATAATCATTTTAACGGCAGCTTTAATTTTATTTTCGTCTATCATAATTCTTTATTGAACTTATTATATAATAAATGTTCAATAATCCTCCTCTCATATCGAAAGATTCTTTGCAGTACATTAAGCAAAATTTTATCTTTTGTGAATTAAACAAATATTTCACAATATTATCATAAATTATAACATTTAAATCATAAGTTTACAAGAAGCCCAGAATACAAAATATAACAATCTGGACGTTATATTTTTAACTTTTTAAGAGATTCATTAAAATTCATAAAATTTGAAATTATTTCTAGATAATAATAAAAAAACACTTCAAAATATATTGAAGTGCTTAATTGGTGGCCAGACCAGGAATCGAACCAGGGACACGAGGATTTTCAGTCCTCTGCTCTACCGACTGAGCTATCTAGCCAAATTATTTACCTGGCGACGACCTACTCTTCCACAGGGTCTCCCCTGCAGTACCATCGGCACTATGAAGCTTAACCGTCGTGTTCGGAATGGGAACGGGTGTTACCTTCACGTCATAATCACCAGATTATTTATTCTCTGAAAATTGCACAGTGAATTATATTTGGTCAAGCCCTCGACCTATTAGTATCAGTCAGCTGAACATGTTACCATGCTTACACCTCTGACCTATCAACCTTGTGTTCTTCAAGGGGTCTTACTAGCTTACGCTATGGGAAATCTAATCTTGAGGTGGGCTTCACGCTTAGATGCTTTCAGCGTTTATCCCGTCCCGACATAGCTACCCAGCTGTGCTCCTGGCGGAACAACTGGTGCACCAGAGGTCAGTCCATCCCGGTCCTCTCGTACTAAGGACAGCTCCTCTCAAATTTCCTACGCCCGCGACGGATAGGGACCGAACTGTCTCACGACGTTCTGAACCCAGCTCGCGTGCCGCTTTAATGGGCGAACAGCCCAACCCTTGGGACCTACTTCAGCCCCAGGATGCGACGAGCCGACATCGAGGTGCCAAACCTCCCCGTCGATGTGGACTCTTGGGGGAGATCAGCCTGTTATCCCCGAGGTAGCTTTTATCCGTTGAGCGATGGCCCTCCCACGAGGAACCACCGGATCACTAAGCCCGACTTTCGTCCCTGCTCCACTTGTATGTGTCGCAGTCAGGCTCCCTTCTGCCTTTGCACTCTACGAACGATTTCCAACCGTTCTGAGGGAACCTTTGGGCGCCTCCGTTACTTTTTAGGAGGCGACCGCCCCAGTCAAACTGCCCACCTAACAATGTCCCGTGACCAGATTCATGGCCGCCGGTTAGAATCCCAGTACTGTCAGGGTGGTATCCCAAGGATGACTCCATAAGAGCTGACGCCCTTACTTCTCAGTCTCCCACCTATCCTGTACAGACAATACCGAAACTCAATGCTAAGCTACAGTAAAGCTCTACGGGGTCTTTCCGTCCAATCGCGGGTAGCAAGCATCTTCACTTGCACTACAATTTCGCCGGATTTGTTGTCGAGACAGTGCCCAAGTCATTACGCCATTCGTGCGGGTCGGAACTTACCCGACAAGGAATTTCGCTACCTTAGGACCGTTATAGTTACGGCCGCCGTTTACTGGGGCTTAAGTTCACACCTTCGCTTGCGCTAAGTGTTCCCCTTAACCTTCCAGCACCGGGCAGGCGTCAGCCCCTATACATCAGCTTTCGCTTTAGCAGAGACCTGTGTTTTTGCTAAACAGTTGCTTGGGCCTATTCTCTGCGACCTACTTGCGTAGGCACCCCTTATCGCTAACTTACGGGGTCAATTTGCCGAGTTCCTTGACAACAATTCTTCCGCTGGTCTTAGGATTCTCTCCTCACCTACCTGTGTCGGTTTGCGGTACGGGCACCAACTTCCTCCATAGAGACTTTTCTTGACAGCGTGGAATCAGATACTTCGCCCGAAAGGGCTCCCCATCACGCCTCAGCTAATACAGGCGGATTTGCCTATCCTGTATACCTAAACGCTTAGACGCACATCCAATAGTGCGCACATCTTATCCTCCTGCGTCATCCCATTTGTAATAACGTCAGTTGGCGGTATCGGAATATCAACCGATTGTCCATCACCTACGCCTTTCGGCCTCGGCTTAGGTCCCGACTAACCCTGAGCGGACGAGCCT
This sequence comes from Clostridium sp. OS1-26, assembly GCF_030915445.1. Classification (GTDB taxonomy): domain Bacteria; phylum Bacillota; class Clostridia; order Clostridiales; family Clostridiaceae; genus Clostridium_AM. The sequence goes on along the minus strand of NZ_CP133264.1, from coordinate 1,944,109 downwards.
TCCTCAGGAAACCTTAGGTTTTCGACCAATAAGATTCTCACTTATTTCTCGCTACTTATGCCAGCATACTCACTCCTGTACAGTCCACCGCTCCTTTCGGTACGACTTCAATCCATACAGGAAGCTCCTCTACCGCTCTTTCGAGCCCATAGCTTCGGTGGTAAGTTTTAGCCCCGGACATCTTCGGCGCAGGATCTCTCGACTAGTGAGCTATTACGCACTCTTTGAATGAGTGGCTGCTTCTAAGCCAACATCCTAGTTGTCTTAGAAATCCCACATCCTTTTCCACTTAACTTACACTTTGGGACCTTAGCTGATGATCTGGGCTGTTTCCCTTTTGACCACGGATCTTATCATTCGTAGTCTGACTGCTGAGATTCAAGTATATGGCATTCGGAGTTTGATAGGGTTCAGTAACTGTTGTCAGCCCCTAGCCCATTCAGTGCTCTACCTCCATTACTCATTCTCAACGCTAGCCCTAAAGCTATTTCGAGGAGAACCAGCTATCTCCGAGTTCGATTGGAATTTCTCCGCTATCCACAGCTCATCCCATGGTTTTTCAACACCAACGTGGTTCGGTCCTCCACGGAATTTTACTTCCGCTTCAACCTGTCCATGGATAGGTCACCCGGTTTCGGGTCTACGACATGCAACTTATTGCCCTATTCAGACTCGGTTTCCCTTCGGCTGCGCACCTTAAGTGCTTAACCTTGCTACATATCGTAACTCGCTGGCTCGTTCTACAAAAAGCACGTCATCGCACGTAAAAGTGCTTTGACCGGTTGTGGACACACGGTTTCAGGTTCTATTTCACTCCCCTCCCGGGGTTCTTTTCACCTTTCCCTCACGGTACTGCTTCACTATCGGTCACCAGTTAGTATTTAGCCTTGGGAGGTGGTCCTCCCTGCTTCCCACAAGGTTTCACGTGTCTCGTGGTACTCTGGAGCAGATCTAGAGTCTTCTCTTTTCACTTACAGGGCTGTTACCTTCTACGGCGGAGCCTTCCAGCTCTCTTCAATTAAGATACCTCTCCGTTTATGATCTGTCCGCAACCCCAGGAACAAGTTCCTGGTTTGGGCTCTTTCCCTTTCGCTCGCCGCTACTTAGGAAATCGATTTTTCTTTCTCTTCCTCCGGGTACTTAGATGTTTCAGTTCCCCGGGTATATCTCTATAAACCTATGAATTCAGTTTACAGTACACTACGTTAGTAGTGTGGGTTGCCCCATTCGGAAATCTTCGGATCACAGGCTATTTGCGCCTACCCGAAGCTTATCGCAGCTTATCACGTCCTTCTTCGACTACTGGTGCCAAGGCATTCACCATGCGCCCTTTGTAGCTTGACCATCTAAATTAATATTACCTTCGCATTACTGCGTCAGCTTCCCTCACTGCGGTGCTCATTTACCTTAAAGTAAACCCCGCTCCTCATTCGGTTGCTTCCTTGTTCTGCTCGCTACTATTAATTTATATTAATTCTTAAATCTACAAAGGTTACTTACTTATATAATAAGTAGTTTTACCTTCAGCTTTACTTTTATTTAATATCACTGTGCAATTTTCAAAGAACAATTGGTGGGCTTAAATGGACTCGAACCATCGACCTCACGCTTATCAGGCGTGCGCTCTAACCAGCTGAGCTATAAGCCCGTATGGTGGAGATAAAGGGATTCGAACCCTTGACCCCCTGCGTGCAAGGCAGGTGCTCTCCCAGCTGAGCTATACCCCCATACTTAAGAAACATTTAGTCTCTCAAAATTAAACAGAGTGTAAACAAACCTTCAAGATAGAATTACCTATCTTGTCGACTCCTTAGAAAGGAGGTGATCCAGCCGCAGGTTCTCCTACGGCTACCTTGTTACGACTTCACCCCAATCACTAACCCCACCTTCGGCCGCGTCTTCCTTACGGTTAGACTACGGACTTCGGGTGTTGCCAGCTCTCATGGTGTGACGGGCGGTGTGTACAAGGCCCGGGAACGTATTCACCGCGACATGCTGATTCGCGATTACTAGCAACTCCAGCTTCATGTAGGCGAGTTTCAGCCTACAATCCGAACTGAGGGTAATTTTATAGTTTTGCTCCACATCACTGTATTGCTTCTCTTTGTATTACCCATTGTAGCACGTGTGTAGCCCTAGACATAAGGGGCATGATGATTTGACGTCATCCCCACCTTCCTCCCGGTTAACCCGGGCAGTCTCACTAGAGTGCTCAACTTAATGGTAGCAACTAATGATAAGGGTTGCGCTCGTTGCAGGACTTAACCTAACATCTCACGACACGAGCTGACGACAACCATGCACCACCTGTCTTCCTGCCCCGAAGGGCTTCCTCCATTACGAGTAATTCAGGAGATGTCAAGTCTAGGTAAGGTTCTTCGCGTTGCTTCGAATTAAACCACATGCTCCGCTGCTTGTGCGGGCCCCCGTCAATTCCTTTGAGTTTTAATCTTGCGATCGTACTTCCCAGGCGGAGTACTTATTGTGTTAACTGCGGCACAGAAGGAGTCGATACCTCCTACACCTAGTACTCATCGTTTACGGCGTGGACTACCAGGGTATCTAATCCTGTTTGCTACCCACGCTTTCATGCCTCAGCGTCAGTTACGGTCCAGAGAGTCGCCTTCGCCACTGGTGTTCTTCCTAATCTCTACGCATTTCACCGCTACACTAGGAATTCCACTCTCCTCTCCCGCACTCTAGACTTCCAGTTTGAAATGCAGCACCCAAGTTAAGCCCGGGTATTTCACATCTCACTTAAAAATCCGCCTACGCATCCTTTACGCCCAGTAAATCCGGACAACGCTCGCCACCTACGTATTACCGCGGCTGCTGGCACGTAGTTAGCCGTGGCTTCCTCCTTTGGTACCGTCATTATCGTCCCAAAAGACAGAGCTTTACAACCCGAAGGCCTTCATCACTCACGCGGCGTTGCTGCATCAGGCTTTCGCCCATTGTGCAATATTCCCCACTGCTGCCTCCCGTAGGAGTCTGGACCGTGTCTCAGTTCCAATGTGGCCGATCACCCTCTCAGGTCGGCTACGCATCGTCGCCTTGGTGAGCCTTTACCTCACCAACTAGCTAATGCGCCGCGGGTCCATCTCAAAGCGGATTACTCCTTTAATTAGTTCTCCATGCGAAAAACTAATGTCATGCGGTATTAATCTCCCTTTCGGGAGGCTATCCCCCTCTTTGAGGCAGGTTACCCACGTGTTACTCACCCGTCCGCCGCTAATCCACCCCGAAGGGTTTCATCGCTCGACTTGCATGTGTTAGGCACGCCGCCAGCGTTCGTCCTGAGCCAGGATCAAACTCTCAATTTAAAAGTTTGAATGCTCATTACTGTTGTTTTTGACTACTAACAAGTAGTTCAAAAGAATTGCTGGTTTAGTTTACTTAATAAAAATCATCTTGATTTTTAACCTCTGTTTAATTTTCAAAGACCAAACATTTTGGTTTTATTAGAATATCATACAACTTAATTCTTGTCAACATCTTTCTTTTGTTGATTTTTCATTAAGTTTTTATCATCTCTCGACGACATGTGTTATTTTATCACAAAACACTAATCATAAATCTAATATGTTCTTATTTATTCGACTTTATCTTTTTTATTCTAATAATATCTACTATTTTTTTGATTTTTCATATACTGATACACTAGGATAAGTTTGCTATTAAATTTTGTAAAATCTCATTTTAGACACTTTTATTATTCTGCCAACGAGCTTTTTTATCTATATTGTAAATTTTAGATTACTTCATTTTTTCCTACATCTATATAGTACCTTAAAATTCATCTATTCACTACTTTATATGTATTTATCTTCACTTGTGATCTATAGGAACACAATATTTTATTAACTTGTAGGCAAATAACTTTATCTAAATCATTAATTAGAGATTTCTATTCAAGATTTTAGCTCTCTGCTTGATCAGCAAGCTCTATAGATAAGTAATATTATTATATGAAACTCCTTCTCCTATCGTCGAATGAGTAAGCGACCATATTAAAATCACAGATTTTGTATGTCTGCTTATATGAAACTCCTTCTCCTATTGTCGAATGAGTACTCGCTGAATAAGCGATTCACCTCAAATCAGCACTCTGTGTAAGTGACTATCACCAAATCATAGATTTGGGATATCTACTTAAGATTTTGTATGCCTGCTTAAATGTACAAAAGAGATACAACTATAAATACAGATAATAAGTTAAGCATTTAAATTAGATATCTATATAAGTAGACAAATTTCCTGATTAGCTTATCCATAGTAGTCTCCCCTAATTTAGAAAGTAATAAAATTTAATCTCATGATATTCTACTGAAACTACTACATATAAGTTAAGCTTCGAATTTATTTATCTATATAGAAGTAATTTGTTTACTAAACAAAAATATATTTATTAACAATTTATTTTTGTTAAAATCTGTTACATACTTTTTATTCAACTGTTTCACTCTACGAAAGTTAAGTATTTAACAATGTTATCTTTGCTGTTTCATATAATTTTATTAGATTTTTATGCATATTGTTAATATTAGATAACGTTTACACTAATTTTTAACAAAAATATTGATAAAAATTTCTCAAAGTATGATTGACATTTAACAAACAATGATACATAATAGTATTATAAATCACAAGAGTGGTAAACAAAAACGGTAAATACTAACTTACTTAACGATAATTTAGGGTATTAAAAACTCTTTAGTGTGTTCATTAATAAAAACTGAGAAAGAGGTGCTAATCAATGAAAGTAACAAATATTGACGAATTAATGAAAAAATTAGAAGAGGTAAGGGCTGCTCAGAAAAAGTTTTCTACCTACACACAAGAACAGGTTGATGAAATTTTTAGACAAGCAGCAATGGCAGCAAATAATGCAAGAATAAAGCTTGCTAAAATGGCTGTAGAAGAATCTGGAATGGGAATTGTGGAAGACAAGGTTATTAAAAACCACTTTGCTTCAGAATATATATACAATAAATATAAAGATGATAGAACTTGCGGAATTATAGAAGAGGATGCATCCTTTGGTATAAAGAAAGTTGCAGAACCAATAGGAGTAATTGCTGCTGTTGTTCCAACAACTAATCCGACATCGACTGCTATTTTTAAAGCACTAATAGCTTTAAAAACTAGAAACGCTATAATCTTCTCCCCTCACCCAAGAGCAAAAAAATCAACTATAGCTGCAGCTAAAATAATTCTAGATGCAGCAGTTGCAGCTGGTGCTCCAGAAGGAATAGTTGCATGGATAGATGAGCCGTCAGTTGAACTTTCTCAGGTTGTTATGAGCCAAGCAGATATAACTCTTGCAACAGGTGGTCCAGGAATGGTTAAGGCTGCTTACTCATCAGGTAAACCAGCAATCGGTGTTGGTGCAGGTAATACACCAGCTATAATCGACGAAACTGCTCATATAAAAATGGCTGTAAACTCAATACTTCTTTCAAAGACTTTCGACAATGGTGTTATCTGTGCTTCTGAGCAATCAGTAATAGCTCTAGACTCAGTATATGATGAAGTGAGAAAAGAGTTTGCAGAAAGAGGTGCTTACATCCTCAAAAAAGATGAGATAAGTAAGGTTAGTAATACAATATTAATAAATGGTTCTTTAAATGCTAAAATAGTAGGCCAGTCAGCTTACAAGATAGCTGAAATGGCTGGAGTAAAAGTTCCTGAGACTGCAAAAGTTCTTATTGGAGAAGTAGAATCAGTTGAGCTTGAAGAACCATTCTCACACGAAAAACTATCCCCTGTTCTTGCTTTATATAGAGCAAAGAGCTTTGATGAAGCACTTGCTAAAGCAGAAAGACTTGTTGAGTTAGGTGGGTTTGGTCATACATCAGTATTATATGCTAATACTATGACTGCAAAAGATAAAGTAGAAAAATTCGGCGCTACTATGAAGACTGGAAGAACGATAATAAATATGCCTTCAGCGCAAGGTGCTATAGGAGATTTGTATAACTTTAAATTAGCTCCTTCTCTAACATTAGGTTGTGGATCATGGGGTGGAAACTCTATATCAGAAAACGTTGGTCCTAAACACCTATTAAACATTAAGAGTGTAGCTGAGAGGAGAGAAAATATGCTTTGGTTTAGAGTTCCAGAAAAAGTTTACTTTAAATATGGTTCACTTGGAGTTGCATTGAGAGAATTAAAGGATATGAATAAAAAGAAAGCATTTATAGTAACTGATAAGGTTCTTTATGAGTTAGGATACTGCGATAAGGTTACAAAAGTTCTTGAGGAAATCGGAGTTGACTTCAAGATATTTATGGATGTAGAACCAGATCCAACTCTAGCTACAGCTAAAAAAGGTGCTACTGAAATGATGAGCTACAGTCCAGATACCATTATAGCTCTTGGTGGTGGTTCAGCTATGGACGCTGCTAAGATTATGTGGGTAATGTATGAACACCCAGAAGTAAGATTTGAAGATCTAGCTATGAGATTTATGGATATAAGAAAGAGAGTATACGCTTTCCCTCACTTAGGTGATAAAGCTATGATGATATCAGTGGCAACATCAGCTGGTACTGGTTCAGAAGTTACTCCATTTGCAGTTATAACTGACGAAAAAACAGGTGTTAAATACCCACTTGCCGACTACGAATTAACTCCAGATATGGCTATCGTTGATGCTGAATTAATGATGGGTATGCCAAGAGGATTAACTGCTGCATCAGGTATAGATGCTTTAACTCATGCTATAGAAGCTTATGTTTCAGTTCTTGCTTCAGAATTTACAAATGGGCTAGCGCTAGAAGCAATGAGATTAATATTCAAATACTTACCACAAGCTTATACTGAAGGTACAACTAGCGTAAAAGCAAGAGAAAAAATGGCTCATGCTTCAACTATGGCTGGTATGGCATTTGCTAATGCATTCTTAGGAGTATGTCACTCAATGGCACACAAACTAGGAGCTGCTCACCACATACCACACGGAGTTGCTAACGGATTGTTAATCAATGAAGTTATTAAATTCAACGCAGTAGATAGCCCAAGAAAGCAAGCTGCATTCCCACAATATAAGTATCCAAATGCTAAGTGGAGATATGCTAAAATTGCTGACTACCTACAATTAGGTGGAAACAGCGAAGATGAAAAGGTTGAATTATTAATAAAAGCCATAGACGAACTAAAATCTAAAATAAATATACCAATGACTATACATGAAGCTGGGGTTACAAAAGAGAAATTCTTTGCTAGCTTAGATGATATGTCAGAACAAGCTTTTGACGATCAATGTACAGGAGCTAACCCAAGATATCCATTAATAGGCGAAATTAAACAAATGTATATAAATGTTTTCGATAAAGTTGAAACAGTTAAAGAAGCTGCTGTAACTAAAGAAATAAAGAAAAATTAATAAACTATAGAGCTGAGGAACTCCTCAGCTCTATAGTTTATTAAATAACTTAATTAAAAAGGATGGTGTATGAATATGAGAGTATCTATTGATAAAAAATCAGTTGGCTTAATAAAAGAGATGTTAAAAGAACAAAATAAGGAGGCTGTTAGAATAGCAAAACGAGGAGTTGGCTGAGGTGGTCTTCAACTTGAAATTGTTCTGGATGAACAAAAACCTAATGATGACGTTGCAGTAGATAACGGTATAAAAATTGCCGCTGATAAAAGCTTTTCTTTTTTCTTTACTAGTGCATTGATTACCCATAAGGATGGCATTTTTGGTCCTAGATTTAAACTTACAACGATACAATTTTAAAACAGGTAAAAAATATTTTTACAATAACGTTGACAAAGCACCTTATTTATCATATAATAAACCTTGTCAACAGCAGCATGCTGGAGTGGCGGAACTGGCAGACGCACAGGACTTAAAATCCTGCGGGCTTTAAAACCCGTACCGGTTCGATTCCGGTCTTCAGCACCAAGACGAGTTTTAAAACTCGTCTTTTTTTATTTGCCTCTCTTAAACTAAATAATTATATCCAATTAAAAAACGTACTGGATATTGCCTCCAGCACATGATCTATTTTTACATGTATGTCATCTATTCCCCATTAGCCACTTACCCTTGAAATATAATAAATTTATTTAATTACAGCATTATCGTATACTTTTCCATCTAAGCATAAAGCTACGACAGCACCAACGTGTTTCCCTTTACCACCAGCAGAAGTAATATCAGCATTCTTGAGAGTTACATTGTAAATAGTCCCCTCTTCAACATATCCAAATAAACCGATATATTTTGCTGTTTTATCAGTAATCTTCAAATTACTAATTGTAAATCCATTACCATTAAAGGAACCAGTGAAAGGGTTGTCTTCATCGCCAATAGCCACCCATTCTTGTGTTAGCGAAATATTTGCATCCAAGATATAGTTATATGACATTGCATATTTACCTTTTCCAATTGCACGAAGTTGTTCCTCTGTCTTAACTATATAATAAGTTTTTTCACCTATAGTTGTCGTTTGCATATCTGTAGTTTCTAATGTTTTAGCACTTACTACTCCAGTACTTAACATTATCATTATTCCTAGTAATAGTACTAGGAGTCTCCTAAACAATAATTTCATATTACACCTTCTTTAAACAAATTATCAATGAACCAAACATATTTTCATTGTACAAGAATTTATATTTATAGAACAGCTCATTAACTTGTTTCATTTTTTGTAGAGTAAGTATAGATAACCACTATATGTCAGCCTAATGGTAAAATATTCTTATAAAGTCAATTTATTATACATCACATGGCAATTTATTTCAATAATTTATGGATGAATATTTTAATAGACTACAGTTAGAACTAGAGTTTCATAAAAAGTAAAAACCCAGGAAATTAATCCTAGGTTTTTTATTTTATCTAAACAGTTATAACCTTTGTAAATGCTAATACAAGTATTATAATTCCAACCAATATTCTATACAGCGCAAAGATTCTCATAGGCTTTCTTTGTAGGAATTTAATAAACTTCTCTACTACTACCAATGCAACAACAAATGACACTACAAAGCCTACTATAAGAGCTACAATCTCGGTGCTATTCATTGATATTTTAAGCTTAATTAAAGAAAGTCCACTAGCAGCCACCATTGTAGGTATAGCTAAGAAAAATGAGAATTCAGCTGCAGCGAATGTATTCAACCCACTTACCCATGCTCCCATTATAGTAGAAGCTGATCTTGACATACCTGGCCATAATGCAAGACACTGAAAACACCCTATTTTAAATGCTTGTACCACATTTACATCATCTATACTTCTTGTAGCATTTCCTCTTCTATATTTATTCTCCATAAATATCATTAGCAATCCACCTATTACTAGTGCAAGTGAAACAGTAACAGCATTAAATAACTTTTCTTCTATGGTTTTATGTAGAAGAAGTCCGATAACTGCAGATGGTATAAATGCTACTATTATATTAAACCATAGCTTAAATCCTGACTTTCCTGGAGCAAGATTTTCTAATGAGTTTCTTATCTTCTTCCAATACAATACCACAATAGCCAATATAGCACCAAGCTGAATTACTACTTCAAACATATCTATATAAGCTTTTTGATATGCTGGTGCTTGAAAGTTAATTAAATTTCCAACAATAATCATGTGTCCTGTAGATGATATAGGTAAGAACTCCGTAATACCTTCTACAATACCAATAATAACAGCCTTAAATATAAGCAAAAAATCCATTTCTCACACTCACTCTCTCATTTAGTTTTATACAACATTATAATTATACTATCATTGCTAATATCCGTACACCAAAACTTTAAAAATAAATTATTACAATATAGTTACAAATAGGTTAAACACTTGAAATAGAAATACATCGTAATTAATATTGGAAGCTACTAATACAGTATATCCTTATTTAAATCCTTTAGCATATAAAGGCCTTTTAAGGTTTTGTTAACATGATAATTATATACCATTCCAGCTTCACTACTTTTTTCTTCATGACCAAAATCACATCTAAACAAATCTTTAACGCTTAGGTAGTTCTCATAATTTAAGCTATAGTCATTCTCTAAGGACTGGATTATCTTTAAGTGCATATGTATGTTCTTGCAAATATCCAGTATTTCATTTAACTTGTTTATTTGTTCATCTATCTGTTTTATCCTAAATTCCGATAAATATATGTTTAATGCCTCTTCAAGGGTTGAGATTTCTTTTTCCAATATCTTTAAATCTAATTCATTATTATTGCAGAACTTGTCTCTAACAATATCAAATACTTTGTCTATTGCTGATATACATTCTGTATATATCTTATCTAAGTGTTTGGGAGGTGATATAAAATAATTGACAAGTACAGCTATAGATATACCTATGAATGTATCTATTATTCTACTTATACTATAGGAAATAGGACTTCTTCCCTTTAAATTTAACATTATAACTAAAAAAACCGTACAAGATATAGTTATTGACTTATTCCAATCAAGTAAATCACATATATATATTACAAGAACAACTCCAATACCACAAAGCAATACATTCTCTGGGTGAATTAAAGCAAATATAAGCCCTATGAAGGCGCCAACCATAGTCCCAAGCATTCTATTTTTCCCTGCTTTAAATGAATCTGAAACCGAACTTTGCATAGCCATAACCGCCGCAATTGCTGCATAGAATATATCCTGTCTATTTAATATCTGCGATAATGCTATACATAAAGCTACAGATAATGCTGTTTTTATATTTCTCATCCCTATTCTCTTAGTCTTCATGCTTCAACCTCCCTTACATCAAATACTATAATTCACTTGCCTTAAGTCAAAAACTTCGTTTCTAAATTATCTCTATAGAAACGAAGTTTTATTATCTATTATATATTAAAAGTATAACTATTATCTACTGTTTTTTAATTATACACATGAGGCTTCTTTTGTTACAGGGCCTGCCGCAACTATACTTTCAGGTACATTTTTAAACTTCTTAAAGTTTTCTTCAAACTTTTCAGCAAGTTCTAGTGCTTTAGTGCCATATGCTCCCTTATCTTCCCAAGTATTCTTAGGATTTAATATTTCTGATGGAACCCCCGGACACTCCACAGGCATAGAAATCTTAAATATAGGATGTTCGATAAATTGCACATCTTTTAGTTTTCCTTCTAATGCTGCCTTTACCATCGTTCTTGTATAAGAAAGCTTTATTCTATCTCCCTTACCATATCCGCCACTTAACCATCCAGTGTTTACAAGATAAACATCTGTACCATATTTATCTATTTTTTCACCAAGAAGTTCAGCATATACAGCTGGATTCATAAGCATAAATGGTTCTCCAAAGCATGATGAGAAAGTAGCTTTTGGCTCAGTTATTCCTCTCTCAGTTCCTGCAACCTTACTTGTATAACCAGACATAAAGTGATACATAGCTGCTTCCTTAGATAATTTAGCTATTGGAGGCATTACACCAAAAGCATCTGCAGTTAGGAATATTATAGTATCTGGATTTCCACCCATTCCACTCTTTTCTATATTATCAATATATTCAATTGGATAAGCAGCTCTTGTATTTTCAGTATACTTGTTGCTATCATAATCTGGCTTACCATTTGAGTAAAGAACTACGTTTTCAAGTACTGTACCAAATTTTATAGCATTGTATATCTCTTTTTCCTTATCCTTGTCCAGCTTTATAGCTTTTGCATAGCATCCTCCTTCAAAGTTAAACACACCTTTATCGGACCAACCATGCTCATCATCACCAATTAATCTTCTTTCTGGATCAGTTGATAATGTAGTTTTTCCAGTACCAGATAATCCAAAGAATATAGCCGTTCTTCCGTCATTTCCTATATTTGCTGAGCAATGCATTGGCATTACTCTTTTTTCAGGTAATAAGAAGTTCATAACAGAAAATACTGATTTCTTTATCTCTCCTGAATATTGAGTTCCGCCTATCAATATAATCTTCTTATCAAAGTTTACCAATATAAAGGCTTCGGAATTCAATCCATCTTCTTTTCCATTAGCCTTAAATCCTGGAGCAGCAATTATATTAAACTTAGCTTCAAAGTCTACTAACTCGGATACTGTTGGTCTTCTAAATAATTGATTTGCAAACATAGCCTCATAAGCACATTCACAAACTGTTCTTATAGGAAGGGTATATTCTTTATCAGCACCTACAAATCCGTCAAATACAAAAATGTCTTTTCCTTTTAAATACTCAACAACCTTATCATACATTCTATCGAATACATTTTCATCTATAGGCTGATTAACTTCACCCCAATTGATTTTATCTGTGATACTACTTTGTTTAACTATAAATCTGTCTTTAGGTGATCTTCCTGTATATTTTCCCGTATTTACAACAAGAGCTCCTTTATCTGATAAAACGCCCTCTCCTCTTTTAACTGCAAATTCTACTAACTCAGATACAGATAAATTACTATATATATTTTTACATCCATTAATATTTAAACAATCTAAATTTATATTCATGCTCATTTCGTAACCTCCAAAATACTATATATTATTATATTACACCAAGAACAGAAAAATGCAAGAAAAAAATTATATTTTTGCCTTTTTGCTTTGTTTTTGATAAATAAATTGCAATACTATATTCTACTAAATATATAAACCCTCTAAAATGCTATACTAATTAAAATGTGCTATACTATATATGAAGTTTTTCACAACCTGTACTTGCAAATTTTATACAAAACTAAAAGGTAACAAATTATTAATATAATATATGTTGTCTAATAAAGCATTTTATGCTAATATCATCTATGCGTGAATTATAAATTGCAAATTTAATATTTTTTTACTTAAAGGAGGGTTACATAATGAACAACTTAAAGAACTTTTTTGATAAGAATAGCATAATAATGGAATACTTATTGTTAATAATAGGAAGTATAATATTAGCTTTTACAACTGCTGTCTTTATGATACCTTGTAATATCGGAAGCGGCGGGGTCACTGGTATAGCACTTTCCTTAAATAAAATATTTGGAGCTAAGGTTGGATTAACAACTATGTTAATAAATGCACCTTTATTTATTTTTGGATACAAGCTATTAGGCAAAAAATTCACAATAAGAAGCATCTTTGTGGTAGTTATTACCTCTGTCTTAATAGACAATATGAATAAATTCATTACAATCAATCAATTTAATGACACATTACTTGCATCTATATTTTGTGGCGCACTTTTTGGCGTTGGAATGTCCTTTATATTTATAGCCTATGGCTCTACTGGTGGACTAGATATATCTGCAAAAATTATAAATAATAATTTTAAGTCAATTCAGCTCTCAACACTGCTTTTACTTCAAGATATTGTTGTATATATACTAGTTGGAGTTGTAATGGGTCCTCGCTCAGTAATGTATGCTATTATTATGAGCTTTGTTAGATCAAAAACTATGGATACTATACAAGAAAGTCTTGCTTCTTCAAGACAATGCGTAATAATCTGTGAAGAATCAGATTCTATAATTAATGAAATACAAACTAGATTGGCAAGAGGGGTAACTGTGCTTGACGCTGTTGGAGGGTACTCAAGCATTAATAAGAAGTTTATATATCTAGTTATACAAAGAAATCAATTAAGTACACTAAAAGAAATTGTAAGTGAGATAGATCCTACCTCATTTGTAACTATATCACCAGTGAATAACATCTTAGGAAACTTTAAAAATAGAGCTCTTACAGTACAATAGGGTATGGCGTCCTTAGCGCCATACCCTATTTTTGTTCTTTAATAAGATATACAGCATATACTATTAAACTTGCTCCTATAACTTGTGTAATTGAAATAGTCTCCCTTAAGAATACAAAGGATACTATCATAGCGGTTGGTATCTCTAGGTTACCTATTACTGAAACCTTTAACGCTCCAATATGCTGTATGGATGTATATAATAACGTAAGTGGTATTATCTCACACAAAACTGCAAGAATTATTATGTATGCAAGACTTTCAAATTTTATATTGCTTTCAAGTAAAAACCCAGGCTTTCTCATGAAAAATAAGGTTATTAATGAAAATAGTGTAGAATAGGCATTTATTGATAATGCATCCGCATTATCCAACCTCTTTTCTGTATATAAATTCATAAAAGCATAGAATACTGCACTTAAAAGTCCAAAAATTAATCCTTTGATTGAGTATCCTCCTCCTGCTGAGAAAATATTTAAGGTAAGAGTACACCCTACAAAAGCCATAAATATAGCCATTATTTTTTTTGGCTCAATTTTTTGCTTTTGAAATATAGAAGAATAAATGAACACTATTATAGGATATGTAAATAAAAGCATAGTAACCATTGCTACCTGAAGGTGTTCAAATGCCTTATAATAAAATACTGTCATCAAGGTGTTTCCCACTACACCAAGAACAGCCATACTAAATAGCTCTCTTTTACTAACATAAAGCTTTTTTATATCTTGTAAAAGAGCTATTAAAAACATTAGGGATACTGCAATTATATATTGGACAATAAGCAAACTTACAGAATCTAATCCTGTTCTGTAGGCAAGCTTTACAAATATTCCAGCAGTACCAAATAGTATTGCTGATGTCGCAGCATAGATATGTCCTTTTTTCAGTCTAATCACGTCCTTACTAAATTGTATTGGTAAAAATTTCAGATATTAGTCTTTAAAAGTATATCTTTCAATCTGTCAGGATAATTAGTTATTATCCCATCTACTCCTAAATTAATCATATTCATCATATCTTCCTCTTCATTAACAGTATATACATTTATATCTATATTTTTATCTTTTATATAATCTAAAAACTCATCTAATGTGGGTATTTTGCATCCTGAAAATTTATGATCTTTTTTCACACCTGCATCTAATTTGGATAGTTCTAAATAGGTGTAGTTTTTTATAAATCCACTTCCATCAGTAGTTCTATCTAATTTTTCATTATGGCATATGACCGCAACTCCATCTTTAGTAAGTTGAACATCTGTCTCAATACCATTACATTGTACTTCTACAGCTTTTTTGAAGGCTAACATTGTATTTTCAGGATAAATGCCACTAAATCCCCTATGGGCTATATTTAGAGTTCTCTTCAAAGTACCACCTCCATTTTGATGTAGCTCCATTATAAGTTAACTCTCATCCTAGTACCCCTATAAATTCTTACATTAATTAGTATATATTACCGGAGCATTTATTTCTATACACAGGTCTCCTTTTTTATATTTGTTGATGTAAAAAAACTAATATTGTATTATAATATTTAAGAGTCAGTTTAACTTTGTACAATGATTTCTATTAAAACAAGGGTGGTGTGAAAAATTAATATAAAGTCTTTTGTTAGTATTGTAGTTTCTAAAATAGTAATAAAATTGTCCAAGACTCTATTTAAAGGAGGAAGTAATTTCCCGGGAAGGGTTGCTTTAAAATTAGATAAGAATATACTTAAAACCATTTGTAAAGACTATAAGGTTGTACTTATAACAGGTACTAATGGAAAAACTACAACTACAAGCATGATTTATAATATGCTAAAAGAATCAGGAAAATGCGTAATTACTAATAATACAGGCGCAAATATGCTTCCAGGCATAATTTCATGCTTTGTTGAAAATTTTTCTTTTGCGAAATGTTCTTCTACAAAATATGCTGTTATTGAGTGTGATGAAGCAAATGTTCCGCTTTTTACACAGTATGTAACTCCAGAAGTTATCACTGTTACAAATCTATTTAGAGATCAGCTTGATAGATACGGTGAAGTATATACTACTCTGAAAAAAGTTCTTGATGGAATCGAGAAGGTTCCTTTAGCTAATCTAGTTTTAAATGGTGATGAGTCTTTGCTAGGAGATTTAGAACTTCCAAATAGGACTATTTACTATGGCTTTAATTGTTCATTAGACAACAACAAGATAGTTGATATAAATGCCGATGCTAAATTCTGCAAAAAGTGTAAGAGTCCATATAAGTATAACTACCTTACATATAATCATTTGGGAGACTTTTATTGTGAAAACTGTGGTTATAAAAGACCTGAACTCGATTATACTGTAGATGAAATTAAAGAACAGACACCTGAAGGCTCCCACGTTGTTATAAATGGTCATGAGTGTTACATAAACCAACCTGGAACATATAATATATACAATGCTCTTTGCGCCTATTCAGTGGCAAGGGTTTGCGGAGTTGATACTGAAACAATAATTAATTCCCTTAAGAATATACAGAGCAGCTTTGGTAGGCAGGAAGTACTTGATATTGAAGGTAAGGATGTAAAAATAGTTCTAGTTAAAAATCCTGCGGGCTACGATCAAGCAATAAACACTATTAGCTTAGATAAAAGAGTATTTAATTTAGCAGTACTGCTAAATGATAACTATGCAGATGGCAGAGACGTATCGTGGATATGGGACGTTAACTTTGAAAAATTATCTTCATTAGACATAGATAAAATAATGATATCAGGGATAAGGCTTTATGATATGGCAGTACGACTTAAGATCGCCGGACTACCTACTGAAAAGTTTGTTATGTGTGAAAATTATATAAAGCTTCTTGATGAAATAAAGAACTGTAAGCATGATACTGTATATATACTTGCTACTTATACTGCTATGATTAATTTTAGAAAATTCTTAAACAGTAAAGGCTACATTAAAAAGCTTTGGTAAAAATCTGAAAGGGTGTGAATAATTTGGAACTTAATATATGTCACTTATATCCTGATTTATTAAATGTATATGGAGATTTAGGTAATATCTTAATTTTAAAATATAGAGCTGAACAAAGAGGAATACAAGTTAATATTCACAACATATCCTTAGGAGATCCCTTTGATCCTTCCATATATGATATAGCTTTTTTGGTGGCGGTCAGGATTATGAGCAATCTATAGTTTCTGAAGATTTAAATCAAGCTAAGAAGTCTGGTCTAATAGAATATATAGAAAGCGGAAAAGTATTTTTATGTATATGCGGAGGATTCCAACTTCTTGGTAAACGCTATACTACTCCTGATGGAGAAAAACTTGATGGTCTTGGACTTTTGGATATCTACACAGATGGTGGCGATGTAAGGTTTATAGGAAATACAGTTATACACAACGAGGAATTTAATGAAACCTACGTTGGTTTTGAAAATCATTCAGGAAGAACTTATATTGGAAACTTGAAACCTTTTGGTAAGGTAATTGCTGGATACGGAAATAATGGTGAAGATGGATATGAAGGATGCATATATAAAAATTGCTTCTGTACATACTTCCATGGATCACTACTTTCCAAGAATCCAGAGTTTGCAGATAGACTTATATCTACTGCTTTATCAAATAAATACGGAGAAATAGAACTGGCTCCTTTAGATGATACCATAGAGCTTAAGGCTAAGGAGTTTATTGTAAGAAGAGAAAGTAGAAATAAATAGAGAACTGGAGCAAAATACTGCTCCAGTTCTTTAGTTTTGAGATATTTATTGTTTAAACTTGAAACCTATCAACAGCTTCTCTGAGCTTTTTAGCAAGGTTGTTCAAGTCTTGAGTATGCGCGGAAATCCGTTGAATACTTGCTAATTGCTCCTCTGTAGTAGCTGAAACCTGTTCAGTTGCTGCAGAATTTTCTTCAGTAGAAGCTGAAAGAGTTTCTAAGCTTCCAATTAGTTCATTCTTTTCATTTTCCATTTCAAGACTGTAAGCTTTAATACCTTTTATATCCTCAGTAATATTTTCTACAGCTTTTAGAATCTCATCGAAGATATTCTTAGTTTCAATTACAGCTTTGCTTTGATCTCTAGCTATTGTTTTTCCTTCCTCCATAGCCCTTACAGCTAATTTTGACTTATCCTGTATTCCATTTATTAGCTCTCTTACCTGAGCCGCAGCGCCCGCTGATTGTGAAGCTAGTTTTCTAACCTCCTCAGCAACTACAGCAAAACCTCTTCCTTGCTCCCCTGCTCTAGCCGCTTCTATAGCAGCATTAAGTGCTAATAGATTTGTTTGCTCCGAAATTTGTCCGATTGCTTCAGTTATAGAACCAATCTCTACAGAACTTCTGTCCACTTCTTGTATTACATCACTAGCCTTTTCAACTGATTTACTGTTCTCCTCTGATTTTTGAGCTAGTAATTTAATTGAATCTAAGCCTTTGTCACTGATTTCAGCGGTTTTAACTGCAGCTTCGTTAGTTTTCACAGTAAGCTCTAAAACCGATTCAATTTTTTCAGCAAGATTTCTTATTCGCAGTACTCCATTTTCAGTTTCTTTGGCTTGTTCACTAGACCCCCGTGCAATCTCTTCTATTGACACTGCAACTTCATTAATAGTAGAGTTGTTTTCATCTACAATATTTTCTAAAGACTGTGAAGAGTTAAATACAACATTTGCTGAATCCTTAACTGAACTTATTAATTCACTGATATTTTTGATCATAGTACTAAAAGATTGATTCAGCCTACCAATTTCATCTCTATTTTTTATGTGCAATTCTGGAATACTTAAATTCCCCGATGCAACAACATCTACAGCTTCAGCAATATTTTTTATTGGAACAGATATATGTTTAGCTAGTAATATAATCACAGTCGAACCCAAAATAAGCAGAACTAAAAGTACAATACTCAAAGTTGAAAGAATTTTATTGGATCCATTATTAAAATCCTGCATGTATGTCCCTGCACTTACAATCCAACCCCAATGTGGGTCCGCCTTTTGATAAGTTATCTTTTGTGCTATTTTATCTGAATTAGGAAGTGTCCACCAATAAGTTAGATATCCCCCACCACTATTTCCTACTTTTATTTGCTCTTTGACAAGGTATGACCCATCCTTCTTATCCGTTGTCTCTAGCACATTTTTACCTTCTAGTGTAGGATGAGCTGCTTCAGTTCCATCTTTGGTGTAAGCCAATAAGTAGCCGTTTTGTCCTAAGCTCAAATTTTTATTAATACTTCTCGTACCATCTGGATTCTTTCTACCTAACATGTATTGCCTAACATTTTCCTGTGCTTCACCAAGAGTTATCTTTCCCTGATCTACAAGCTTTTGATTTTGGTCAATTACCTGCAAGGTCATTTCTACGCTGTTTTTCAGCAAGGTTTTACCGCTATTTTCTAGTTCTTGCTTTGCAACCTCATAACTAATCAGTCCAAGTGTCAACACAGGTATAATAAGTAATAAACCTGCTATCAAAATGAGCTTTGTTCTGATTGCTAATCCCTCAGTCTTTCTTATTTGTTTTTTCATTAGCAATTATTCCTCCTTTTACTCGGAACACTGGGTAATTTTGCTTGTTTCCCTTCGGGCACTGGGTAACTTAAGATTTTCGCTTCCGCTCACAAGTTACCCGTAAAAGTTCATTTAGAACTTTTACCTAGCAAAATTACCCGTTAAAGTCCATTTAGGACTTTAACCTCCTCAAAACATAATTAACCTAACTTATTTAATTTTCGGTATTTTTTACTAATTCTTTATGTCAAAACACCTGTAAATATTAGAACCTAGTATCTACTATAATATAAAAAACAAGCTTCACACAAAAGTAAAGCTTGTTTTATTAATAATTGTACTATTACCAACATAGTTATATAGGGGTTCCTAACTAGAACCCCTATATATACTCTATTAAAATACTTTCTTTAGCTTTCATACTATTTTTAGTATGGAGACTTACAATTTTATGATTATTAGGTTCTGAAATTACTAGCATAGTAGTATCATCTAATTCTTTTTGTTTAAGGAACTCTCTATCAAAAGTTAAAAGAAGATCCCCCTTTTTCACAGTTTTTCCTTCCTCACAGTGTAGTTCAAAGCCTTCACCCTTTAAAGTTACAGTGTCAATCCCTACATGTATAAGAAATTCTACTCCATCTTCTGTTCTAATGCCAACTGCGTGTTTACTTTCTTTCATAACTGCGACAATAGTTCCGTCACAAGGAGAATATATTTTATTATCACTTGGCTTAATAGCAATTCCTTCTCCCATCATCTTTTGTGAGAATACTTCATCATTAACATCGCCTAAATCAACACTTACACCCTCTGAAAAAGCATAAAATATCTTATTCTTGTTTTTCTTAAATAAATTCTTAAACATAATAAACCTCTACTTCAATTCCGGCCAATAGCCCTTATTAGCTTCTATAAGATCATCTAATAATAATTTAGCAACTCTAGCACTTGGTACAGTTTTAGACAAAGTAAATGCTTGCCACAATTTTTGGTAGCTTTTTTCTATCCATGCTTCAACAACTAACTTTTCTACTGATACCTGTTGCTCCATTAACCCCTTTTGAAATTGTGGAATTTCTCCTTGTGCTAAAGGTTCTGGTCCATCACTTCCAACAATACATGGTACTTCAACCATAGCAGTTGGATCAAAATTAGCAATTGCTCCCTTATTCTCCACTATACATAACATTCTTTCATGTGTATTATAAGCGATTGCTCTAGCTAGATCCACGATGAAGGTTGCATGTGAATCAATATGAAATTCTCCACCTTTGGCTGTTTTAGCTTTTACAATAGCTCGTGCTGCACTAAATACGTCTTTCTCTCTTCCGTCCATTACCTCATTTGCTCTAGAATATTCTGCGTTAGAATGCTCTACAACATAATCTGGGTATAGATAATACTTTAAATAAGTGTTAGGTAAAAATTGTGGATCTACTGCTAATAAATCCTTTGCCTTTTTGTGAGTCTCCTGCCAGCTTGGATCCGTATGCTGAGTTTCTACTTCCTTTACTGTTAAGTATCCATTTTCTGCAACATACTCTTTAATTCTATCTGTCAAATCGTTTCCTTGTTTATCCTTAACGCTAGTCCACCACCCAAAATGATTTAATCCAAAGTATTTAACTTCTAAATCACTTGGTTCCATATCCACAATACCAGCCATACGACGAAGAGTTCCTACTGGCATATCACAAATATTTAAAACCTTTGAATTTGGCTTTAATCTACGGCAAGCCTCTGCGACAATAGAGGCTGGGTTAGAATAATTAAGCATCCAACAGTCTGGTGAGTACTTTTCCATTAGATCTATTAACTCTAGCATACCTCCTATGCTTCTCATTCCATAAGCAATTCCTCCTGGTCCACAGGTTTCTTGACCAACTACTCCGTATTTTAGAGGAATCTTTTCATCCTTTTCACGCATTTCATATTTTCCCACACGGATATGAGCCATGCAAAAATCTACATCTGTAAATGCTTCTTCTGGATCTGTAGTATAAGAAAATTCAATATCCGGTGCATTTTCTCTTAACACTATATCTAAAGCCTCACCAATAACGCTTTGGCGTTCTTCATCATTATCATATAATTTTAATTTTCTAATTGGAAAACGGTGTACATTATCTAATAGCATCATAACTATTCCTGGAGTAAAAGTACTTCCTCCTCCTGCAATAACAATAGAATGTTTTTTCATATATATTACCTCTTTCCTCTAATTTGTTTTATTCCCCAATTACCCCAATACTTTATCTAAATTAATATTACTCTCCTACGATTCCTAAGGCCTCATCCACCATAGATCTAATTCTAGTTACCTGTAACCCATAAATTACTTGAACATTTTCGCCTTTTTTAATTACTCCTGCTGCTCCTGTACCTTTTAATGTACCTTCATCAACCTTTGATGTATCTTCAAGAATCAATCTTAATCTTGTATAACAGTTATCCACTTTTTTAATATTTTCTTTTCCACCTAGTGCTTCTATTATTACAAGGGCTTCATTACTTGAATCTTTTGTTTCTGTTCCTTTTTCTGCTACTGTTTTATTTTTATAATCATTTTTGCTGTAAAGTTTAACTTCTCCAGTACTGTCCTCTCTTCCAGTAGTTTTTAGGTTAAGTTTAACTATTAAAAATCTAAATACTAGGTAGTAAATTGCAAATTGCACAATACCTACTAAAACGAACATAGGCCATCCCGTTTTTTCTATACCTAGTGGTAGATTGTATAGCAAGAAATCTATAAGTCCATTAGGTCCTATTGCTCTTACATTTAACATATTTAAAGCTACCATTCCAAGTCCGCTTAATACTGCATGCACTCCAAACAATATTGGTGCTGTAAACAGAAATGAGAACTCAATAGGTTCTGTTACACCTGCTAGTATTGATGTTACTGCTGCTGGTATTAGTATTGCCTTAGCTTTCATTTTCTTATCGGCATCAGCTGTATGATAAAGTGCTAAACACGCTCCAACTAGACCAAACATTTTTGATAATCCCCTAGCATCCCATATAACTGTGCTAGATAACACCTTAACTGAAGGATCTGCTATTTGTGCAAAGTAAATATTTCTTGCTCCTTCTATTACTTTGCCTCCTACTGTTTCTACTCCACCAAGCTGACTATATAAAAATGGTGTATAAATTAAATGGTGTAGCCCTGTTGGAATTAAAAGTCTTTCTAACATTCCATACATAAATACTCCGAAGTTACCACTTTTCTGTATATAATATCCTAAACTTGATATTCCCCATTGTACTGATGGCCAAACATAAGAAAGTATAACTGCTAATATAACTACTACTGGAATTAATATTAAAAATACTAATCTTGAACCACCATATATTTGAAAAGCTCCATTAAATTCTTTTTTGCAATACTTGTTATGAACATAAGCTACAACTATACCTAAAATTATTCCTAAGAAAACTCCCATGTCCAAAACTTGAGTTCCAAGTACAACAGCTTGACCAGAACCTCTTAATTTATCAGCCGCTACCAATTTACCTGATAAACTAAGGAATATATTCATAGCATTATTAAATATTAAATAAACCAAAACTGATGTAAAACCTGATTCTGCTTTTTTCTCTTTTGCTAACCCTACTGCTAAACCCACACAAAATATTATTCCAAGGTTTGATAATATAGGTACCAAAGATCCAGAAAGTAGTTTGCCAAATCCAAATATTAAATTATTTTTTAGAAATGGTGCATATGCAGCTAATTTGGCATTTGTTAATACATTACCAACTGCTATCAATATACCTACAATTGGAAGTATCAATACTGGAATGAACATAGCTTTCGAAAATCTTTGCATGGAATTCATAATCTTATCCTTCATAGTTTCTACCCCCTAAATTATTTTTTGTATTTTATAGTGACTATTATATATACGTTTTCATTTTTTTTAAATGGATTCTAAACAGTAAGAAACCTGTTAGCATAAAAGATAACAGGTTTCTTGATTAGACTATTTATTTGTTATTATTCCTCTTTTGTTTCTTGATAATATCTATAAATTAAGTACTCCATAAACATAAGCATATTAGCAAAAAATGAATTAGGCAATACATTGCTATCATCTAATTTGTACATATCAAATATCTTAAAAGAAATATCTGAAAGAGCTGAAATACTGTTTTCAACTTCTTTAGTAAAAGAAACAACTAGTTTATTTTTCTTTTTGCTACTTGAACCTTATCTAATACTTCTTTAGTCTCACCAGACTTTGATATTACTATTAGCATTTCCATATCTTCTATATTATTTTCAAAACTACCTATAGAATCTATCAATATACTTTTTATTCCTATACCTAACATCTTTTTATTAAAATATTCTCCAGCTATCTTAGAATAACCTCTTGCATAAATAAAAATATACTTTCTCGTTCCATTTGATAATAATTCTATAAATTTTCTTACATACTCTTCATCTATATACTTACATAAAAAATTAATATCTGTACCTATTAAGGCTTCTGATTTTTCTGTAACTCCTGTGTTTTTACTATTTACTAGAGGAATTATATTATAGATCATATCAATAAATCCCATAAAACCTAACTTTTTTGAAAGCCTCATAATTGTAGATGTAGATGTATAATTTTCAGCTGCAACTCCTCTGACACCAATATCCATCACACTATCAATATTGTTAATTATATACTCAAGTACTTGTTCTTCTAAAGCTGTAATTTTTTTATTATTAACTATTTTACTTAAATCAGCTTTCATTCTTCAACCTTCCCCTAATAAACACATAGATTTCAACAAATAATTTGCATAATAGTATTATAATAAATCAAATATTATCATATTGCAAATCAACTTATAAAATTGTTTATAATCTATTCATTACTCTTGTGTTAACCATTCGATTTTCTTCATTTGTTGTTAACCCATCCAAGGTCTTAAATACAAAACCTTCTTTCTTTAGATATTTTATAACATCCGGCAGTGCTTCCACTGTAGAGCTATTATAGTAAGTGTCATGCATTAAAATAACAGCAATGCTTTTATCTTTGCACTGAGTAATAATGTTTTGTTTTATCTTATCTGCAGATACCTCGCGACTTTCTGCATCCCCAGCACTTACATTCCAATCTACATATTTTATGCCTTTTTCATTTAATCTCTTTTTTATGCTTTCTAAATTGCTCTTACTTGTAACTAGGTTGTCAGATCCTCCAGGCATTCTTACATATACTATAGGGTTTCTTCCTGTTATTTTTTTTATAACACTTTGGCAATCATTATAATCTTTAAAATATGCATCTGTATTCTTGTACATTTGTCTATAATCATGAGAATATGTATGGACTCCTATACTCATACCGCTATTGCTTATTTCTTTTAATATTTGAGGATTTTCTTCTCCCTTCATTCCAACTACAAAAAAAGTAGCCTTAACATTGTTATCCTTTAATATTTTCAGTGTTTTTCTAGTATTATTTATACAAGGTCCATCATCAAAGGTTAAAAATACCTCTTTAGGGTTTTGCACATTACTAAAAGTAGTATTTAGATTGTACTCATTAGCTTTAACATTGTTAATACTATTATCTAGCTGAGTACTTAATTTCTTTTCTACATTCAAGGGCAGAAAAAATTGAATTAAAGTAAATATTGCGGCAATAAATGTAACACATATAATAGAACTGAACTTTTTCATAGCAACACCCTCTTTTGTTAAACTAGGCATCTGAAGGAAAATAACAAGTCAAAGATGCGACGGATATTTTGTGCCAGACAAGGAGGCAGATTCCGCAGATAGTCAGTACTATCTAAGGGTTCTGCAGACGCAGTATGGCGCAAAATAAACTAGCATACTGACTAATTATTTTTTTGAAGATGCCTTATTATAGCCAAAGTAAATTTACTTCTATAATATAGGTTAACCTTTATTCCGCAAA
Source organism: Clostridium sp. OS1-26 (assembly GCF_030915445.1). Lineage (GTDB taxonomy): Bacteria > Bacillota > Clostridia > Clostridiales > Clostridiaceae > Clostridium_AM. Next base: position 1,918,999 of record NZ_CP133264.1, on the reverse strand, counting down.
TAATTATAGTAAATAAAAGCACTTATGGAAATAAATTTTTATTTATTAAACATATTCTTTTTAATTTCACTAATACAGTAATTTTTTCAGTATTACTATAATTTTTCTATTGACTTGTATTTTTTACTGCATTATAATAATTTTAAAGATTCTGATTAATCAGCATGTTCAAAACTAAAAAATTAATTTTCCATTTGTGATTAAATAAATATTAAATAACTAGGAGGATTTTATGGATAAAAATATATTTCATACATTGCAGGGAGAAAAAATCTATTTCACTCCATTAAGTTTGGAGGATGTCGTAGCAATTCATAGTTATGCCTCTAATCCAGACGTTTCTCGATTTATTGGGTGGCAGCTAAAAAATGATTTGAAAGATACTCATTCATATATAGAAGAAATGCTTAGAAGAGAGGTTGCTGGAACGCATTTATATGCCACTGTTGTGAAAAAGGATTCAAATGAAGTGATTGGGACTGTTATGTTGTTTGGATTCGATCATGAAGCAAAACAAGCAGAAGTAGGGTATGTTCTACATCAGGATTTCTGGGGTAAAGGGTATTGTACGGAAGCTGTGGCAATGATTAATAACTTTGCTATAAACAACCTGAAACTTCATAGGCTTCATGCCAGGGTTGTGGGCGGCAATATGGGTTCAGCACGTGTTCTGGAGAAAAATGGCTTTGACTTAGAAGGTAGATTGAGTGACCATTACTATATTGAAGGCAAGTATTATGACGGACTTATTTTTGGAAAGCTTTTGGGCGCAAAAAAGCAATAGAGTAACTACATTATCGTATGGGAAGCCTTTCATGATTAATGAACGCTTGATATTAAAAGTCTGTAGAATTTCAACGAAGAAATCTATTTTATAGCTCGTTAACCTCCAAATTGATGTTCAAATGAATATCAACTTGGAGGTATTTTTGCTTCTAACAAGCATAAGAGAGATCCTATGTTATTTTCTTCTATAAAGCCTGTCTTCCTTTTGGAGTGATCTTCCATATACTTATGTCAATATTATGGTTATTACAACAGCAATTGCCTTTTTCGGAACAACTACCATGGCCACAGTTACATGATGATGAAAGATTTTTCATATCATCTTTTTCTATATATCCTAGACGTTGAAGTTGAGTTATCATTTGTTCTATCAAACCTTCATCTACTCCTAACTCTTTTGCAACTAATTTATTTGAATATATTCCACCTTGAGCTAATCTTCTTAATATTTTCATTAACAATTTAAACACCCTTTCTATTATTAAAATTCTTCAATTAAACAGTGTAATCTTTCAACATCTTTTGTGTTTTGTTCAATTTTTTCCTTAATCTCATAAACCTTGTCTACAGTAGATAAAATATCAAAGGACATTTCTGTAATGTTATTAGAGGATTTATTTATAGTTTTTGAAACATCATCTGTTACCTTTGTCAATTCCTCTACAGATTCGCTTATTTCCTCTGTAGAAGTACTTACTTTATTCATAATATTATTAAAGCTTACAGCATCTTTATTGTATTCTTCACATACCTTTATAAATTTATCATAATCTTTATTAATAATTTCAGCTAAATGATTAAGTGTTTCATATGAACATTGATTTAGTTTCTTAACAGAAGAACTTACACTGTTTATGATAACATTCATATTTTTTACTATTTTTTCAGATTCCTCTGCTAATTTTCTAACTTCTCCTGCTACAACAGTAAAACCTCTGCCAGCCTCTCCTGCTCTTGCTGCTTCAATAGATGCATTAAGTGCTAAAAGGTTAGTCTGCTTTGTTATTTTTATTATATCTTCCGAGAATCCATATATTTTTTCTACTTCTTTAGAATCTTCTATAGCAGTATTTAATTCTAACTTGATCTGATCTAACATAAGTTTTGAGTTGTTTATAGACTGTAAAACCTCACTTTTAAATTCATTTGATTTCTTACTGACTAACTCAGTATGCTCTGAGGTCTCTAAAGCTTTTTCAGCTATCAAAGATGTGGATTTTTCAATTTCCTTAATAGAAGAGTATATCTCTTCTCCTTTTGCAGATACTGTAGACATTTCCTCTGTCAATTTTTCTGATATAGTTAAATTATTATTTCCTGAATTTTGTATTTCATCAATTAAATCCTTTATAAACAAAGTGTTATTGGTAATATTAACTGAAACTTTCTTGACTTCATCCACAGTATTTAATATAGGATTATTGTCAAATTTATTTTTAGTTTTAATAAAATTTTCATCAATTTTTTCTCTATTACTTTTAAATATAATCTTATTTATCTTCTTACTGATGTGATTTATAAGATCTTTCAATAAACTCACCTCTATTTAAGAATATATTGGCCCATTTTCAACTTCATTTCACAATCTTTGCATACTACTGATGTCGTTGACTTCACTAATCACTATTTATCAACACCCTTTTGTAATTATATTTCTCATAAACTCTAAGTTACCTTCAATATGTTCAACAATCACAGGATCAAACATTAACCCCTTGTTAATTAATATCTCATTTATGCACTCTTCAAAACTCATAGCTTCTCTATAGGGTCTATTTGATGTCATTGCATCAATAGAATCACATACTGCAATTATTCTAGAACCTAATGGTATATCCATTTGAGACAATCCCATAGGGTAGCCTTTTCCATCCCATTTTTCATGGTGATAAAGAACTATTTTACTTATATGTTTTAATCTATTAGACTTACTTAAAATATCAAATCCTATTTTAGGGTGGGTTTTTATATATTCCCATTCATGTGTTAGGAGTTTTCCTTTTTTATTTAGAATCTTATCAGGCACTCCTATTTTCCCTATATCATGAAGGTGAGCTGCTATATGAATATTTTCCAATTCTATTCCTTTTATCCCAAGATTTTTAGACAGCTCATAAGTCATAGAGGCAACTCTTTCAGAATGACCTCTTGTATAGTAATCCTTAGCTTCAAGAGCTGTTACCAAACTTTCAATTATATCATGATAAATTTCCTTTTCTCTAAGTCTAAATAAAACCCTTCCTAACATCTGATATCTCCTTAATGCATCCTGTATGTTCTTCTTGATTCTTATAGAAGTCCGCTCTTTTATTAATATTAATATTAATATTGATAATCATTATCATTTAAAGAGCAGACTTATTCTTTTTAATCTTTTTTATTAACTAAATCCTAAAAACTTTCCTATTTGATACACTAAAACTCCTGCTACCCAGCCAATTACACAGGTATATACTACTGCTCCTAGAGCCCATTTGCTTGAATTTGTCTCTCTCTTTATTGCTCCTATAGTAGCTGCACAAGGGCAATATAAAAGAGACATTACCATAAAGGCTAAAGCTGAAAGAGGTGTAAACACTTGTTGAATAACTGCTGTAAGATTTTCATCTCCTACTCCATATACTGTTCCTAAAGTACTTACCACTGCTTCCTTGGCTCCAATGCCGGTTATAAGTGATACTGATGCTTGCCATGTTCCAAAACCCGCTGGTTTAAATATTGGAGCTAGAACTGATCCTATTATTCCAATTAAACTATCTTTACTTCCAGGCTCTACCCCTCCTGGCAAGTTTGAAAGAACCCAAACAATTACAACTAATCCTAATATAACTGTACTCATCTTTTTTATAAAATGAGAAGACTTTTCCCACATATGAATAAATATACTTTTAGCCGTTGGTATACGATAAGGAGGAAGTTCCAATATAAAATAAGATTCTTCTCCTTTAAATACTTTTTCACTGAAAAATTTACCTACTAGTATTGCAACTATAATCCCAAGTGCATAAAGAGAAAATATCACAATTCCACCTTGATCAAAAATTCCCATCTTTTTTCCAGAGAAGAATGCCCCTGCAAATAATGCATAAACTGGCAATCTTGCCGAACAAGACACGAATGGATTTATAAGTATAGCTACCATTCTATCCTTTTTACTATCTAATGTTCTTGTAGACATTATACCTGCTACGTTACACCCGCCAGATATTATGAGTGACACTGCTGTTTTTCCGTGAAGACCTATAGAATTCATAAGTCTATCCATTACATAAGCAGCCCTAGCCATATAGCCACTATCTTCAAGTATGGATATAAAGAAATACATAGTAAAAATCATAGGTATAAATACAAGTACTGCTCCAAGTCCTCCTATAAGCCCATCTGTTATAAAAGATTTTAGTAGCTCTGGAGCGCCCACATTCGTTAAAATATTACCTACCCACTCACCGAGTGTACTGAAAGCATCATCCACTTTTCCACCTAAAAATTCGTTACCAAAGGTCATACTTACTTGATACATAGTAAACATTATTACTGCAAATACTGGTATTCCTAACCATTTATGTGTAATCCACTTATCAATTTTATCAGACATACTTTCTACTCTGATGGCCTCTTTTTTTACTGTATGTTGTATCACATCACTTATTATTTCATATCTTTTATCTATTATGAAAGTATCTGGCTCATATCCTATTATTGCTATTAAATTTTCTACGCTTTTCTGTACTTTGTCATTTATGTTCTCAAAATCTTTTTTCTCCTCTATGTATCTTTTTATATACTCATCGTTTTCTAAAAGCTTTATTGCTGTCCACTTAGCAGGATATTCTAAAGCTGCAGCACATTCTAGAAAAGAATCTTCTAATAAGTCGACTTCCTTTTGTATATCACTGCCGTAGTCAATCCCAAATACATTGATTTCTTCTGAGTTGCCTCGCTTTACAGCTTCCTTTATAAGCTCTTTTATACCTTCACCTTTAGTAGCTACTGTAGAAACCACTGGCACATTTAAAAGCTTTGATAATTTATCTATATTTATTTCTATATTTTTATTCTTAGCTTCATCCATCATATTAAGCGCTAAGACTACTTTAGCACCTGTTTCTAAAAGCTGAATTGTTAAATATAAATTTCTTTCAATATTACTAGCATCAATTACATTGACAACTACATCTGGCTTGTCTCTTAATATAAAATTACGAGCTACAACCTCATCCTCCGAATAAGCTCCAAGGCTGTATGTCCCTGGTAGATCCACTACCGTTATGTTTTTATCTTCGAACTTAAGTTTACCTTCCTTTTTCTCAACTGTGACACCAGGCCAATTACCTACATGTTGTCTTGACCCTGTTAAAGCATTAAATAAACTGGTTTTACCACAATTAGGATTACCAGCCAAAGCTATTACTAATTCTTTATCCATCTTACCCTCCTGTATTCCTCATCCTGTGCAAAATAATTGTTAATCGTTTCGTCTCATGTATTCCTTATTATGCTCACAACAGTCATCTTAATTGTTGCGCCTCTTGTATTCTTTATACTGTACAAGACAATTCTATACCTCTCTTACCATAACCTTTTGTGCCATTCCTCTTCCCAGTACCAATCGTGTCTCTCCAATTTTTATTATCAAAGGACCTGCATCATTTCTCATAACTTCAATTATTGCTCCTTTGTTAACTCCCATTTCCATAAGCTTTTTACACATAAGTTCACCGCCTTCTATGTTGTTTACTTCTGCGTAACTGCCAATTCCAATAGAATTCAAAGGAATACATATATTGATCACTCTATAGTCCTCCTTTCTAATAAATATTATTAAGTGTATAATCTACACAATCTCCACAATAATATCCTTCGCTTCACTTTTTCTAAGGCTTAAATTATATCCCCTCACTTGAATTTCTATAGGGTCTCCCATAGGTGCTTTTCCTTCAACTAATATTTCTGTTCCCTTAACTATTCCCATATCCATTATCCTTCTTCGCATTCTACTTTCTGAAGCAATTTGTACAACTCTAGCCCTAGATTTAATTTCTAATTCATGCAGTCCTAATAATTTTGACATAATTCATTCCTCCATAATAATACTGATATTCATTGTCCTTTGATATTTAAAAAACATATTATTTTATTTGAAATTGATTCTCATTATCATTTACAATGATATATTACCACCATATTCTATTATTGTAAATACCCTATTATAAAATAAACTAAATAATAAAAGGTAATCATTTTAGTATTTTACCTTAATGATTACCTTCTACACTACTCTAAGACTTAATATAATAATTAATTTTCATGTCTAGACTTATTCTCTTTTTCTGCTTTCTTTTCTTTATTGGCCTTCATCTCTTCGCCTTTATTCTCTTTTTCTGACTTTCCATGTTTAGAAATACTTGAACTGTTATCATCTGCATCATTACTAGTTTTTGTCTCAACTACATTAGCAGTGCTATTAGAAACATTGCTATTTGTTTCTTCCTTTTTATTATTTACTGCTTTTAAAGCATCTTTAGCCTCTTCTTTTGTTATGTTGCCGTTCTTAACTTCCTCTTTTAATTCATTCTTTAGCTGTTTCTTTAATTGGCCTACTCCAATCTTCATTACTTCCTTCTTCGCAGCTACTACCTGATTAAATTTCTCTTTTTGAATATTTAAAGCTTCTTGACTTTGCTTTAATTTATCTTCTGCTGTTTTTATATCTTGTTCATTTCCTGATTTTTTAGCTTGCTCTATTTTCTTTTCAGCATCTTTTACTGCCTGTTTGTCTTTTATCAATGCTTCTCTTTCTTTATTTACTGCAATTATTGCCTCTTTTTTAGCAGTTTGCATTTCTATAACCTTTGCTATAGTTTCCTTAGCATTGCCAGAAACCTTACTTTCTATATTCTTTAAAACCTCAATGGACTTCATTTGCCTATCAGATATTGACGTTTCTTCCTTTTTTAATTCATCTAATTTTATAGCACTATCAGTAGTTGTGCTATCAGTTGCTTTGTCGATAGCATCTTCTACCTTTTCTTGAGCTTCAGTCATTTTATCACTATATTCCTTTAATGTCTGATTTGAAAGATCTGTCTTTTCTTTGTCAGCCATTACTTCGCTTTCTCCAAGCCTTTCCTCTGCTACTTCTGCTAGAGCCTCTGCTTTTTTATCATCGCTGCTTGCCGTATTAATCTTTAAATTATCTAACGCTTTGTCAATAGGATATAATATTACGTTATCCGGTGTTATCCCAGCCTTATCTGCAAATGTTGCCGTATTAGTATCGGCTAATGCCTTTCCTCCTAAACTTAATGACACTGTTAAAGCTGTTATAAATAATGCTATCTTTTTCATATTTGTTCCTCCCTTTATATTCTTTTCACAAATATTTACGGATAATATTTACTTTTAAAGGGGGTATTACAGAAAATTTTTAAAGCATTATTTAATTAAATATCTTTAATTTTACAAAAAACAGAACTATTTGTTAAATTAACAAATAGTTCTATATTTATATGCTTACATTTTCTTTTCTAGTTGAATAGCAAAATTAAAATATTTTATAGATTCATTAACGCTTTCCATTCTGTGGTACATGTTTCCCATCTCCATGTATCTTTTGTATATTTCATTTTTAGTTGCAAATTTAAGCAGTGCATCCAATGCTAAATTCATATACATCTCCGCAGAAATCATATTGCCTTCCTTTTCCAGAATCAGAGCCTTATAATAATAGGATTTTTCAATAAAAACTATATTATTGAGATCTATTGAGTAGTTTAATGCCTCATCGCATACACTTTTAGCTTTATCTAAAACATTACTTTCAATTAACTTGCTAGTACACATTAACATAAAATTTACTAGAGTTTCCTTATTGTCCTTTGGGAAACACTCTAAAGCTTTATTTGTATAGGCTATAGCAATATCCACGAGTCCCTGTCCAAACATAACTACGGCATAGTTATATATAGCCTGTGCCATATGCGCTAGATTATTTTTATACAATTCGTAGGATTTTTGCTCATACTCATGGAACTTATCCATATTTCTCCTAAGTGAAAGTATCGCCAACATATGATATGCTTCTGCTTTTTTTGTATCCTTCTCAATATAATCCATCAAATCAATAAGTTCTATTGCTATTTCGTAAGCCTTTTCATAGTTTTCCAGCATTACATAGCAAGCAGCTTCATTATAGGTAGCTCTCGCCAGCAATATAGGATTTCTTTTTTCCTTAGAAATCTGTCTAACATTACTGTAATAATTAGCAGCTTGTGAAAATTCCTTGGTATTGTAGAAGTATCTTGCTATATCCATATAGTATACAGCTCCACTTTCTTCCGAAAAGTATTTTTGCCAGTAATCATAGTATTTCGAAACTATAAGCTGTACTTTTTCTATCTTATTCTCATCTAGATAATAATTGAATAGCAAATGCATTATCCTAAATGCAATATCAAAATATGATAACTCTTCAGCAAACTTTAAATTATATTCTAACTCCTTCTCATACCACTCAGAATATCCTGTTCTCTCTATGTCCTGAATATTTTCAATCACCTGTGACTTTATATCTTGTTTTAAGTACATTGGATCTATTTCTAACTTTGCTGCAATGAAGTCCAATATCCATTCTTCTGGCTTTATTTTATCATTTTCGATGCAGCTCATTTTAGAAACAGATATTTTGTCCCCACATAAATCCTTTAATGTATAACCTTTATATATTCTAGCTCTTTTTATCTTTTCTCCTGTAGAAAGTATCTCCATAATCCTCACCTATTCTCATTAAGACTCTTTCAATATTCCAAGTTTCTTAAAGGTTTCAACACCCTCATTTAAATATTGGGCTGCATCTTTATCTCTACCATAATCTATATAAAACTTTCCAAGCATGATAGCTATTTCTGCAATTTCTTTAGTGTAATCCATATTTCTAACAAAATTCAAGGCCATAATTAATGTATTTTCTGCCTCTTTTATATCCGATTCTAACATGTCCACTCTGAACTTAAGCAGATAATACTGTATAAGAGCTTTATCACTACCATCGCTAATGGTGTCCATTATTTCTTCAAGTGTTTTTTTAGCCTTTTCTACATTCTTTAATTTTATATAATTTTCACAAATATTTACTAAGGTTTCAACTAAATCTGAATCATTAATTCTAACTCTAAGTTCTTTAGCTTTACTTAAGTGTATGAAAGATTCCTCTAAATTATCAAAATCACAGAATAATTTTCCTAAATTATTTTCTATCTTAGCAATATGCATAAGATCATTTATTTCTTTGTATACCTCTAATGTCTTCTTGGAATATTTTATTGCATTGTCTACGTCGCCTTTCTTATTATATTCTTCTGATAGAAGCAAAAGAGTTCTTGCATACTCCCTTTTATTATCCAATTGTTTAAATTTTTCCTTAGCAAGATAAGAATAATTTATGGCTTTTTCTGTACTCTCTAACTTAAAATACACACAAGCCAAATAATAATATATTTGTCCAAGCAAGAAGTCATTTCCTATTTCATTTTCAGTGTAAACATTTTCTGCCTGTTGAAAATAACTGCATGAAGAATGATAAGCTTTTAACTCCATTGTAATTTTCCCTAAGTTGACAAATGCTTTTATTGTTTCTTCATAGTTATTATTTTTTATAAAAATAACATTAGCTGAAAGAAAAAATTGCTGTGCTACAGCATTTTCATTTTTTGTCATGTAAATTATGCCTCTTAGATATAAGTTTTTAGCTTTTCTATACTCCAAGTTGTATTTTTCTGCATAGTATAAAGACTTCTCAATATACTGCTCTCCCTGAGTTAAGTCTTCATTAATTATATATGATTCTGCTATGTTTTCAAAATAAGTACAAATTTTTTCTGCCTGGGTCTCTTCTGATTCCATGAGATATTCGATTGAAGTGTTTAGTGCCTCTGCTAAGTATTCGAGCAGGTCCATACTTGGATTAGATTTCCCGGATTCTACAAGACTTATTTGTCCTGGAGTAATTCTGTCTCCTGCCAAATCCTTTAATGTCATGTTGAGCTCTTTTCTTCTTCTCTTAATTTTTTCTCCTAAAGACAGTATTTCCATAAATCACTCTTCCTTTACTACCTACGATATTAATATATATAAATTATTTTATTAAAAATTCTGCAAAGTCTCACCTTATTATAACATATTTTTAATCCTAATATAAAAATTTTTAATAAAATAGTAATACTTTTCACTTTTATTGACCTTAAATTCAACTATATACTATTTTTTACCAATTTCTTGCATTCAAAAAAATTGCGTACTGCAAAAATTAATTTCAAAGTACGCAATTTTGAATATGCCTTATATATGTTTAATTATTTAACTCTATCTAATACATTTTCGTACATATCTCCTGCTGTATGTCTAACAACCTTAGCTGTTCTCTTTATTCTTCTTCTTGTATTTCTATCAAGTTCAGGCATCATCATCATGCCAACTGCTGCTCCGATCAAAGCTCCTGCAAGAAATTTACCACGCATAATCTACACTCTCCTTTTATTTTAAATAGGTATATATATAGAATATGCATTTTTTTATTTATTAAACAGAAAACTTAAATTAATTCATCCATTGCTTCATTTGCAAGTTTATCACATCTATTGTTAAATTCGTTATCACTGTGTCCTTTTACTTTTATAAACTCAACTTTGTGAATATTAACTAACTCTATAAGCTTCTCCCAAAGTTCTCTATTTTTCACTGGTTCTTTAGAAGCTGTCTTCCAACCATTTTTTTGCCAGTTTTTAATCCAATTTTGATTTATTGCATTTATTACATAAGCTGAATCACTATGAAGCTTAACTTCACAGGGTTCTTTTAGCATAGACAATGCTTCAATTACCGCTGAAAGCTCCATTATATTATTTGTGGTATTTCTATATCCTTTTTTTATTTCCTTTTTCATACCGTTATACATAAGGACTATTCCAAATCCTCCAATTGTATTCTCTTTTCCATTTCCTCTACATGCTCCATCAGTGTATATGGTGATTATCTTCATTTAAAGTTATTGCCTCCTCAAGTTCAAGATTATACATATTAGATTCTAACTGCTGTTTCTTTGCAGCTAACTTATAATTTTCATGTCCTTTTTTAAAAATGCTTTTTATAACTTCAATAAATTTGCTTACATTGTAAGTGCCAACTAGGTTAGATATATAATTAACGGCTTCTTTAGTCAATAAAATTACATTTTCCTCTCCCTGCCAATTTTCAAGGATGATTTCTTCTGGAACCTCATTTATAATAGCATTTAGTCCAAAGAAAGCTATAGCTACATCATCAATTCTACCTATAAGAGGTATGAAATCCGGAAGTATGTCTATTGGGCTAGCTAAATACATTATCACTCCACCAACCATCATCTTTACCTTTATTTTAACCCTTTTATCTTTAAATAATCTACATAAAAGCACTGTTATATCTGGTATAAGCATTGCATACTGAACAGCCTTTTCATATTTTTCGGGAACCTTTTCCACTATTCTATTCCTAACTCTTGAGTATTCCCCCTGGGTTCTTATTGGGGACAGTTCGCAACTTTTCTTCATTGGTATCATTTTTTTAGTTTCAGCATAGATAACATTTTCTGCTTCTACTTCTATTCCACCTTCAATAATATTTATTCGATTTAATGTAAAGTAGAAATATGGCACTAGCTTGGACACTTCTTCTAGGTTAACAGCCACATTATCCTTGTCCACATCCACACCTAAATCAGCAAAATCACTTAGTAACTTTTTTAATGCAATATTTCTAATGCTCTTTATTATTCCTATTTTGGATACATTAATTTTCAATATCTTAACATTTATTATATTACCTTTTATATTTCCTAGTCCTAATTTAACTTCAAAGGGAATCTTTATTCTTTTTTTATAGCTACCTCTAACTGTTATTAACTCTTTAATTTCTATAGAGTTTATTTCAAGCCCTTCAATATGAACATAATCTTCAATTATGCTTAATATATCCTGCTCTGTTAAAATAGCTTTTGCAGCTGAAATCTTCATGTAAAATTCTCCCCTCTTTCGTTTATCTAATAACAACTAACCATCACTAAAACTATTGTTTCTATAAGCAATAAATAGCTAGCATATAAGTTTAGTAACTATAAAACCCAAGTTTTTCTTTATAAGTAAAGTATACAGTAAACTAAAATTTCTGCAATAACATTTTCAATGTAGTTCGTAATTTCATCACCAGCTGTTCCATAAATTACTTTAGTAAAATTTATGATTTTCATTAGACTTAATATCAAAAATATTATAATATCATATTCAGATGTGACCTAATCAACATATGATTTTCTTAAGTAGTTCATAGATATATCATCAGGGACAGTTCACAACTTTTAGTAACTTTTTATCATTGATAGTTCACAGTTTTTCATCAAGATTTCAACTAAAAATTCAAATATATAATCATTTTAGGAAGGTGAGGTATTTAATGAAGAATAAAATTAAAAACAAATTTATGCTGATACCTGTTTTAACTGCCGTACTTTCTCTAGTAGCGTTGATATTTCTTAATTACTCACATAGATCTACTGATTACAAATCTTATGTTATTTTTTTAAATGATGTCTCTAGTAAAAAGGTTTCAACTGTATACTTAACTAATACTTCTAAGATAAGAGTTAAGTTAAGTGACGGAAAAATATATGAAACAGATAATCCTAGAACAAATGATTTTAAAGAAGTAATGTTAAAGGATGGAGTTACAGTGTCTGAAGATCTACCACTGGATATCGGACAAGTACTTCCTATGACAACTTTGATTCTTTCCATTGCAACTATTGCATTTATGGGTATAAAATCATCATCTATTGCTTCAAAAAGAATGCGTTCAGTGGATGCCTTGGATGCAAGTGCTGTGGCAGATATAAAATATAACTTTAAGAACGTAGCTGGAAATGAGGAAGCTAAGGAAAGTATGAATGACTTAGTTGACTTTTTAAAAAATCCTGAAAAATATACTCAATATGGCGCAAGAATGCCAAAAGGAGTAATACTTTATGGTGAACCTGGAACAGGTAAGACACTTCTAGCAAAGGCTGTAGCAGGAGAAGCTGGAGTTCCATTCTACGCTGTATCTGGTTCAGATTTTATTCAGGTATACGTAGGGGTTGGTGCCAGCCGTATAAGACAATTATTTAAAAAAGCAAGAAGTAACGGCAAAGCTGTTATATTTATCGACGAAATAGATGCTATCGGTAAGAAAAGAGATGGCGGAAAAAATACTGGTGGTTCTGATGAAAGAGATCAAACTCTAAATGCATTGCTTACCGAAATGTCAGGCTTTAACGAAAAAGAAGGCATTATAGTTATGGCCGCTACAAACAGATTAGACATGCTAGATCCTGCTCTTTTAAGACCTGGTAGATTTGATAGACACATTGAAGTCAATCTTCCAGACGTGAGCGCTAGAGAGAAAATTTTAAATCTTCATCTAAAGAACAAGCCTGTAGGAAGTATAAACGTAAAAGAATGGGCTCATAAGACTTCTTACTTCTCAGGAGCAAAACTTGAAAGTTTAGTAAATGAAGCTGCTATACTGGCTTGTAAAGATAATAGTGAAAATATAGAAGATATACATCTTGATCAAGCATTTTCAATTGTTCTTGCTGGATACGAAAAGAAAAATAGAGATCATATAAAGGATATAGATAAAAAGATTACGGCTTATCACGAAATTGGACATGCCCTTGTATCTTTAAAGGTTCTACCGGAAGAAAAGGTATCAAAGGTTACAATTATACCAAGTACTAAAGGTGCTGGTGGATACACTTTAAGTATACCTAAAGACAACTTATATCAAAATAAAAACTATTTGAAGAAGAGAATTATGGTTCTACTTGGTGGAAGAGCTGCAGAAGAAATCATATTTGGAGCTGATTACATTACAACTGGAGCACATAATGACTTAAAACAAAGTACAAAAATATCATTTAATATGATAACTCAATATGGTATGGGTGACACTTTTGGATTATTAAACATGCAAGAGTTGCTAGAGCTAAATCTAAATCAAGATGAAGTTATTAAAGAGTGTAAAGACATGATTGATTCTATGTATGAAGATGTTAAGACGCTGCTTTTAAAGGAAAGACATAATCTAGAAAAGCTAACTAATTTACTTTTAGAAAAAGAAACGTTGTATTCAGAGGACTTAAATCTATAGTGGTAGTCATAAGGAACGGTACACAACTTTTCATCTTGAAAAATTGTGTACCGTCTTTCTTTTTATTTGAGGATAGTCTACAACTTTTCGATACATGAAGAAAAATTGTAGACTGTCCCCTATAAAGTAAAGCAATGAGTAAAAATTGTAATGTGTCCCTATCTTCGAAACAAAAATAATGAAGCTATAACGCCGCCAAGAAGTCCACCCATATGTCCAAAGTTGTCTACATTAGGTATAGAAAATCCTATAACTAAATTTATAGCAATAACGGATACTATGTTCATCATAAATCCTTTACCAACACTATTTTTCATTTTAACTGCAAAGATTAATGCCGCTCCTAAAAGACCAAATATAGCTCCTGATGCCCCGATAGATACCCCAGTTGAAAATATATAGCTAAAGATAGATGAAATTATACCTGCTAAAAAGTATATAAAAACATACTTAGCTCTTCCGTATATATCCTCAATTAGCGGCCCTAAAGAATTTAATGCATACATATTAAGAGCAAGATGTATAATTCCACCGTGTAAAAACATACATGTAATAAATCTGTAGTATTCTCCTTGGTTTATAAGCTGATTAACCTTTGCGCCTAAGAATATTAGTACATTTATATTGCTATCAACAATGTTTCCTGATAAATAAGCAGTGAGTATATAAGCCAATACATTTACACCAATTAAAACATATGTTATAATTGGTCTTTCTGCTTTTGTGGACCTGTTCTGTGATGCGCTCATATAATTCATGATGGTCGCTAATTCTTCAGCCTTATCTTTTATACCCTCGCTAAAATATAACACTTTATTATCCACATCGTTGATTAAAATTAATTCACATTGTGGATAAATTTCCTGACTTATACGCAATTCTCCATTCTCATTAGATTCGATTTTTAATCTATCATCAATTATAGCCTGAATTAATCTTATGTTATCAGTTTGTAAGTGTTTTCTTGTTAATGTTTCTATTTCATGAATATTGAGTTGATAGCTATCCTCTAAATTACAAAAAAACATCACATCAATTCTGCTTTCTGTCTTTTTATAAACTCCCCAATTAGTGTAAAGCCCACTTATTTCTCCAAGCTCCACAATACTATAACCGTAATGTTCATATAAATTTTGTATTAATTTCTTAATATATGCTTCCATAAAATTCTCCTTCAAATCATATAAAACTTTAAAAATAAAAGCACCGCAACAAATAAACCCTTCTTACTAGTTTATTGTGTGCTGTGCATTCAATTTTATCCCGCAACTAACCATCACTTATTGTGCAATACTTTCTATTACAATGCTAGGATTATTTAATAAGTCTATTTCATAAAAAGGTATTGGATTTTTAGTTCCACTATCATATAACACTCTGACTACTGGTCTGTCTGGAAATCCTTTGTTTTGCCTTATAACAAATCCCTCATTTCCATTTGATAGTTTAACACAACATCCTAAAGGGTAGATAGCAAATGTATTTTTAAAATTTCTAACTAATTCTTCATCAAAACTAGTCCCACTTCCTGAAAGAATGAGTTCATATGCATCATTAGGGCTAAACTTCTTTCTGTAACATCTATCATTGCTTATAGCATCATATACATCACAAATGCATACAATCTTTGCAAATTTAGAGATTTGTTTCCCATTTAGTCCATAAGGATATCCCCTACCATCAACTCTTTCATGATGCTGTTCGACTATTTTAATTATGGAGTCAGGCATTGAAATGTTCTTTTTTAGCATTTTAGCTCCGTACAATGTATGCTTTTTAATTTCATTAAACTCTTCATCTGTTAAACGTCCCTGCTTATTTAGTATAGTAATTGGAACTTGCGTCTTTCCTACATCGTGAAGTATCGCTCCAATCCCAAGATCTTTTAGGTCCCATTCATTAAATTTTGAGGACATACCTAGAAAAGTCGTCATAATGCAAGTATCTAAAGAGTGTACATATGTATAGTTATCATAGGTTTGTATGTCATAGAGACTTTTATTAACATCTCCAAGATCTACAATATAATTAATCATATCTTCAACAGCACCAAGTGATTCCTTAAGCTTTTTTCCATTACAATCATGTACATTTTTCATAACATTGCACATGCTTCTCATTGTAACCTGCTTTAGCTCTGAAAGCTTTTCATCTTCTACATCCACGTCATCTAATCTATCATCTTCCACATATATATAGAAGACGCCTAATTCTTTTAGTTTTTCTATGTAAACACTATTTAACTTTACTCCAGATCTTAGCAAAACTTGTCCCTCATTTGTTAATATGCTTTTACCTAATACATCATTTTCACTAACTCTATTAATGAACTCTAGCCTCATTTCTCCACCTCAAATAAATCTTGCTATCATACATATATATTTCATACCTTGATTTACACATTATTCTAAAATAAGTCAAAATACTACCACTTATGAAATCATATCATATTATTTAAGAAAATAAAATAGCTATATACAGTTATTATACCAATTTTTAATAATTATTAATAATACTGTTTAAATATTAATTATAAAAAAATTACTGTATTTTCAGATAATTGTAAGCAGCTGTTTAAGCATAGGATTCACTGACGTGAAACTAACTTTCTAGTTTAAAATCCTATATTTTTAAACAACTGCTTACAGTTATTTGTACTCCTCTTCTTTTCCTTTAACATTTTCAAAGGCTTCACCTATATGTGTCTTAATTAGAGAGCATAAGTTATTTAATCTTGCTAACACAATGGAATGTTCCTCATTATAATCAAACTTTACTATCCATGTTGGATTATACTCATCGTCAATCTGCTCTATATTATATTCTTGTTCTATAAACTTATCTTCATTAAACAAATCAAATACAGCAGAGTATTCCCAATCCTCAACATCTCTATTGGTATCAAAATATACATTTATTTTGTCACCATCATAAAACATCTTCTTTATGTACTCTGCGCCTTCACCTACTTCATAGCTTCCTAACTCCTTAGTCATAAAACCTGTATCTTTATCTCTTTCCATTAAAACTAATGAAGAAAAATCCATACATTAACACCGCCTTACATACAACTTTAATAATTTTTATAATATTAGTATTTACTTATTTACAAATTTTAGTTATTATATTATTGTAATTAATTTCCAAAAGTGAGGGAAACTTATGAAAAAGTTTTTAGCAATTTGTTTAATTGTGGTTATCGTTGGTGGATTTATAAAGTTTACTTATACATCTAATAAATGTAAAAATATTGACTATGCTGTTCAACATTACTTTACGTCAGGAATATTAAATCGTTATAAAATGTATAACATAGGCACTCTAGATCTTTCTTTCTCTAATGGCAATATAGCTGTAGTAAAAATTGATGGAATGGAGAAAAAATCCCCGCACCGTCAGGTAGCTTACAGCGTTTTCCTAGAAAGAAATAGCCAAGGAATATGGAAAGTAAAAAAAATCTACTCTGCTCAAGTCACTTTAAAAAGCCAATAAAGCTTTTATGAATAGATATACAATCTATTCTTATTTTTTTACATTGTCTGTACATTCTTCACAGATTCCTTCAAGCTTTAAATCTAATTCCTTATCCATAAACGTAAATCCTGTTTTATCCTTTATTAACTCTTTAACCTGTTGCATTGGACAATCTATTTCAACCTCTTTATGACATAATTTACATTGAAGTATATGTTTATGATCTTCTTTTCTAAGCCTATAATTATTTTTACCCTGCCCTAGATCAAACTTTTTTATTAATTCCTTACTTTCAAATAAGTCTAATGATCTGTATACAGTGGATAAATCAATATTTAAATTTCTTTTCTTACATTCCTTAAAAATATACTCAGCATTTACGGCATGGTCTGATTTATTTAAAATATCCAGTACATTTATTCTTCCTTTTGTAACTTTTATTCCATGCTGTCTTAAGTATTTTTCTATTTCCAATGCTTTCACCCCAAGCTTTCTTTAGAAAAATATCATCTTTATTCCGAAGATAACAAGTATTACTCCGCCTATATAATCTGCATATTTGCCTAAAAGCTCTATTTTTTTTAGGTACTTTGCTATTGCAAATGCAAGCGATGATATTATTAATGTCACCACTCCTATAAATAATGTATCTTTAAGTATAATGAGATTGTTATTTATGTTATTAAGTATAGTGAACCCTATAACCATGGCATCTATACTCACTGATATACCAAGAATAAAATATGTGCCTGGCTTTATAACAGGACACTCTCCTTTATTTTGAAATCCTTCTTTTAACATTAAAATCCCTACAATTGATATAAGAGCTCCTCCTATAACTTTAGGAACGGATGCTATGTATGTATTAAATAACACTCCTGCATATGCACCAATAAAAGCGAATAGAAATTGAAAAAATCCACTGCAGGCTGAAAATAAAACTTTGCCTTTTATTCTTACTCCACTATTTAATCCTATGCATAGTGCCACACCAAATGCATCTAACGATAAGGCTATGGCTATCAGTAATAATGAATAAAAGTCCATACTATTTCTCCTTATTTTTACTTTATTTTAACAATAATATTTTACTTTATATCTATTATATTGTCTATATAAAGAAGTTTTTATAAAATATTTTGCTTAGGGACGGTTCGCAATTTTTATTCAGTCAGATTTAAGTTAAGGGACAGTTTACAATTTTTGTACCGATATTCTGTTTAAATAACTATTAAATCTAATTCTATTTATTAATCTATAAAGGATTAAATTGTTATCATTTGTCAATAATTTTAATAAAACATGAAAGGAGTGGTAATCGTTGAGTAGAACTCCGCGCAAAAAAGGCTTAAGTAATATTCATCACATTATGAGCAGAAGCATTAGTGAACTTCAACTATTTGTAGATTTTAAAGATAAAGATAAATTTCTAAATATAGTTAGAAAATATCAGAAAATTTATATGTTTACTATATATTCATACGTTCTTATGGATACTCACTATCATTTACAAGTTAATGACAATGGTGCTGATATATCTAAATTTATGAAGTCCATAAATCAAAGCTACGCCCAATACTATAATAGAAAGTATTCAAGACACGGCCACTTATTTTCTGATAGATTTAAAAGTAAGCCTATAGAAAAGGATAGTTATGTTGTTGCAGCTTCTGCCTATATACATAATAATCCTAAGGATATTCAAAACTACAAAAGTTGTGTTCACAAATATAAATACTCAAGCCTTAAAGTTTATGCTGGTATGCCCTCAAAATATTCTGATATTTTAGATATAGATTTTATATTAAAATATTTTAATACTAATAAAAGATTGGCACGTAAATCTTATTTAGAATTTGTGTGCAAATTTGATGGCTTAAAAATTAAAGATGAACTAGAATTTAACAGCTCTGAAAGTTTTTATACTCCTATGAAACATATACTTGTGAGGAATTTTAATCCTGCAGATATAATAGCTTTTGTTTCTCATTACAATAAAGAGTCTCTTTGCATTCATGCAAAATATAATCATAGAAACATAGAATCCAAATCAATTTGTGTAGTTCTAATGAGATCTTTGTGTGACTTTAAATTTAGTGACATTTCAAAAACTATAGGGAATTTAACCTATTCTAACATTGGAAGGCTGTGTGAAAAAGGGATCTCGTTGATTAATACCTCTGAAAAATATAGAAATATAGTAAATGACTTTATAAATTATAGTAGGTCCGCATAATTTAAAAATTTGTGAATCTAAATTAAATTTTTGCTTACAAACAATTGTACAAGCATTTAAAATAAGTTAACTTATTGATAAAACTATAGTAATTATGTACTATATGCGCTAATTTTATCTTACTTGTTACTTGGGGACGGGTTACAACTTTTAGTAAATAATAATTGTAACCCGTCCCAGATGCTGAACTAAAACTATGTATCACCAAATTCTCAATACATGCCCATTATCTTTTAACCACTTTCTTCTTTTTTCATAATCAGATAAAACAGACTTCACTGTATTCCAATATTCCTTAGAATGATTCATGTGTACTAAATGACATAATTCGTGTACAACTATATAATCAATAATGCTAATTGGCGCCATTATAATCCTATAATTATAATTTATGTTTCCCTTCGACGAGCAGCTTCCCCATAAAGTTTTTTGGTCCTTGATAAATATTCTTTTAGGTCCTACACCAAGAATCCTGCTATATATATCTGTTCTCTCTTTGAATAATCTAGCAGCCTCTTTTCTATATAAGTTTATAACAGCACTAGATATTATATCATCACTCGCCATACTACTTGAATCCATAAAAACCCTAACTTTCTCATCCTCTATTTTAACATGACATATAGGCTTATTAACTTTAATAATCTCTAATTCCAACTCTTTCCCCAAAAATAGAAATCTTTTTCCATCCTTAAAAGCTCTGTTATAGGCAAAATTGGCTTCTTCAATGATTTTAACCTTATCAGTTATCCATTTTTGCTTCTTCTTTATAATATTTTTAATAGTTTCTTCGCTCACACCAAAAGGAGAAGTAATTATGACTTCTCCCTTATCTGTAATCTTAATTCCAATAGTTTTTCTACGTTTTCTGATAATTTTATAGTTAATTGTTGAAAAATTGTATTGTGTCCCCATTACATTCTCCTATTTCACTGTAACAGGTTTTATTACGTCTTTAATCTTTATATAATAAGTCTTTCCACTTTTTAAATTTTCTTTAGGCGCTAGGCTTATTTTTTTATCATCAACCTTTTTCACATCAAAAGCCACACGTTGTCCAGTCTCTCCATCAATAAATTCCATGTTAGTATAATCTTTAACTGTATCAGCATTTATCTCTTTATTAAAACTTATAGTAAATACTTTATTCTGTGCAATGTCCTTTAGAGTATCTAAATATTTATAATTACCATACAAAAATTTATAAGCATTATCTAAATAGTCTGTAGGTGCTTTAATCCAGCCATTATCAGTCCCTACATATACGCTATCTTTAGAAGCTTTATTCAATATATACTTAAATGCAGCCCAGTGTTTTTCGTCTTTAGCTAAGTTTAAGTTGATCTCAAAATCTTTTCCTGCATAATTTACTTTTACATAACCTCTTTTATCTACATCATTCATACATTTCCCGGAAAATAATTCAGCAACTGCCAAAGAATTAACATCTTTTGCTTCAAAATCAGGTGTTACTCCAACTTTCTGAATTGCATTACCTAGAGGTGAGTAAAACTTTTCTGTAGTTATCTTAAGAGCGCTTCCATCTGATAAAGGAAACATCTTCTGAGCAACTCCTTTTCCATAAGTAGTCATACCAACGAAAAATGCCTTCTTATAATCCTTTACTGCAGCAGATAAAATTTCCGAAGCACTTGCTGTATATTCATTTATAAGAAAAATTATAGGTTTATCTATGGTGATTCCCTTACCTCCTGCTAAATATCTTACCTTATTTCCTTGTCTATCTTCTACTGTAATTGAAGGATTAGATCCGATAAAGTTTCCAGCTATCTCAAGCGCTGTCCTCATATATCCGCCGCCATTATTTCTTAAGTCTATTATGTAACTATCGGGATTTTTCATATTTAATTCCTGCAATTCTTTGCTGAATAATTGTGAAGTGTCCTCACCAAAAGATACAATGTTGATATAGGCAGTATGATCATTTAATATTTTTCCTGTTACCGTTGGAAGACTTATCTCTCTTCTCATTATGCTGAAGTTCAACATAGTATCTGCTCTTTTTACATGAAGATTTACAGTTGTACCTGCTTCTCCTTTTATACAGGATGTTGCTTCCTCTAATTTCAACCCTGCTAATGATTTGTCGTTAGCAGAAATTATTATATCTCCTTCATGAATTCCTGATTCCATCGCTGGTGAATTATCTATAACTGTTTTTACTTTAACTCCCTCAGTAACCATTTCTACTGATATGCCTATACCATACGTTTTATTATCTATACTATTTATAAAATCCTGCTCCTGTTGCTTCGAAAAATATTGAGAGTAAGGATCCTTTAATCCCTCTATAATCTCCTCTATAGTTGGTGCATTTAGCACACTATCAGATACTGGAGTCACATAATTACCTTTAATAATGGCTCTAGCTTCATCCAATGTTTGGCTGGATGCTTGTACCTTAAAGGAAGAACTAGCAATTAGAAATATTGTTAACGCTAGGAGTGAAATTGTACTTTGTATTTTACCATATAATGACTTGCTTCTAATCTCATTCTTTACTGTAGAAAGTTTATTCTTCATGTTTTTTCTAATCCTCCAATACTCTTAATTTGTATATTATAAAAATTATACATCATTTTTCCTATTAATAAAATCTAATTATTTGCAAAAACCTTACGACACTTTATTCCAAAGCTAAGGGACAGTTCACAATTTTTCATCAATAATATGATGAAAAATTGTGAACTGTCCCCATCACTTTACTTATTGCCTTCTAAATTAACAAGATCCATATAATCAAACGAATTTTCCTTCGTGAGTTGAGGAATAGTTATTTTCACGTCTTTATTAATGTTATAGTTTTGAGTATTATAATTAAATCCAAGTCCAAGAATACCTTTTACATCTTCAGCTGTCGCACCCTGAGTATTACTCAATTTATTCATAACCTCAACAAACTTATGAATGTCTAATTGTAAATCAACAATACCATTTTCTCCAATGATATACCCATCGCAGATATTATAAGTTATGTCTATTCCTTTATCGCCAATTACCTTTAAATCTTTTATTGCATCCATAAATATATTTATCTGCTTTATAGATTCTTGAGGATTTGAAGCCATATTAGCAAATACCTTTTCTATATCCTGCTTTTGCTGTTCTTTATTTGGTACTCCTGAAAGATCAACACAGGACAACATAAATTGCTTCATAAAGCTAATGAACTCTTTATTTTGCACTGCATCAGTTGCCGTATAATTTAATAAAGATTTAAATGTCGTATCATTAAGCTTTAACTCATATGTTTGTGCATACTTAATTCCGTCTTTATTATTAATTCTCATTAACCCTTTATAATCAATAAATTTAACCCCTGGATTCCAGTTCTCTAAATATTTTTCCATAAAGCTTTGAAATTGTGGTTGAAAGTTCTTGCTAAAATCCATTAAACCTGTAATATTGTTTGTTCCAGGCATGACTTTAGAATTTACTGCAATAGGATCCATAACCATATATTGTTTTCCTGCAAACTTTGGTGGAAGATATGGCGCTGCAGCCTCAGGAATCTTTACAATCTCCTTAATCTTAGGCTGACTTCCTGTCATATCTAAGCTTACCCAAGCTGTTGTTTGTATGTTCATTCCTGCTACTTGAATATTTATATCTTCTTGAACATTTGATAATGTTTTATCACTATTTCCATTCATCTTTATATCAAAAGTCATTTTAGAATTATTTATTATAGGAATTATTTTATCTGCCTGATTTTGTTCTTCTTTTGGTAAGTCTTTAACACTAGCATTTATTCCTATAGTACTGTCACTCTCCATGGAGTTAATGTTATTTTGATTTAAAGTTGCCTTTAATAATCCACTGTTTATACCTTGATTTTTGTTCATTGGAAGTATCTTTTCTAGTAATGATGTATTTATTACACCTTCCCCGCCTAATACATTAACTTGTCCAACATCTTTTATTTTGTTATCAATGTATTCCTTAACCTTTGCTTCAGAATTTTCATCAACTAAAATTATCGGCGAAGAGGTTAATGCAGCTAATGCAGAGCCTGATAAGGAATCAGCAAAGCCTTTTCTGCTTGCAAAATAAACTGTATCATATTTAAAGTCCTTAGAGAATTTATTTATAATATTTATGTTTCTTTCATATTCATTGTTTCCCGTGATTCTTTCTACATTTGAAAACTGTTTTACTACATCATCATTGATAACGTCTTTATCACCTATAACATATGCTTTTGATATATTGTTGTCCTTTAAATAATTTTGTAATGTATCAGTAACTTTATCTTTTTGCAAAAGTATTATAGGCATTTCCTTTGAAGCTGCAATAGGTGCTGCACTAAGAGCATCTGCAAAATCATCTCCTGCAGCTATAACCACACCATTGGTTGCTCCCACTTTTTTAGCTATCTCAATAGATGTATCATATCTGTCATTTCCAGAAATTCTTTCTATTTCTATCCCTTTATTTTTAATTGCCTCTTCAACCTTTGAAGAAACAGCTCCTGTTCCACCAATTATAAAGGCTTTTTTTGCTTTCAATCTAGATAGTTCATTAGTTAAATTGGAAGCTGAATCAGACTGATTGTCCAAATTATCTTTTGAAACTAATAAAATTGGAGCATTATATTTTTTAGCTAAAGGTGCTGCGCTAAGAGCATCACCGAAATCCTCACCACTAGTAATTACAACATAATCAGATGTAGTATTCCATCCATTTTTTGAAACAGCAATAGATGTATCATATCTATTTGCTCCTCCTATTCGCTCTGGGTTAACTGCGGCCTTAGCCCTAGTAGTAACACCTATACCTAAACACAAGCTTATTGATAACAAACAAGCTATCTTTTTCATGTTCATAGTAAATATCCCCCTTTACATTGCTAATGCTATTATAACACTGGCAAAATTATACTTCAACATGTTTAAGAGCAATTTGGTTCTTGTATGTATAAATCTATTATATCGTTAAAATACTCTATTAAATTATCTATATTGATATAATTCAAACATATGCTAATCTCCAAGTTAAATGTTTTCTAATAAGGCTTTATAAAAATTGGAAATTTCATAGCATTTCGCTTTAATCAAATAATTCTATTCAAATCTGTAATCTTACCCGTTACTTCCATAATAAAACATTATTTAACACATTATGACCCAAATGCTATAATATTTTGTAAGAATCTATCAATTTGTAAATAATATCATTATTTAATCGCTTTTGTAATCGTTTAAATCAAGTAAAATTTATATATTTCATTAGAGAGGAGAAGTAACTATGAAATATAATTTTGACGAAATAATCAACAGAACAAATACAAATTCCGTGAAATGGAACTTTAATAAAGAACTGCTGGGATACGAAGATGTAATACCAATGTGGATTGCAGATATGGATTTTAAAACTGTTCCAGAAGTTACTGAAGCAATAATTGAAAGAGCTAAGCATGGGATATATGGCTATTCCGAAGGAATGAATTCCTACTATGATTCAGTTATAAACTGGATGAAAAAAAGGCACAACTTTAAAATAAAAAGCGACTGGATTTGTACATGCCCTGGAATAGTCCCTGCTCTACATTTTATCATTAAGTCTTTTACTAAACCTGGTGATAAGATAATTGTACAACCACCTGTATACTATCCTTTTTATGATTCTATTTTACATAATGACTGTGAGATCTTAAATAATCCATTAAAATTCGATGGCAAAAAATATTATATGGATTTTGATGATTTAAAAGAAAAGGTTAAAGATAAAGATGTAAAAATGCTAATACTTTGTAATCCTCATAATCCTATAGGTAAGGTTTGGTCAAAAGATGACTTAACTAAGCTAGGAGATATATGTATTGAAAATAACGTTATAGTAATTTCAGACGAAATTCATTCTGATTTAATATACAAAAACTACAAACATACAGCTTTTGCATCTATCTCTGATAAATTTAGAGATAACTCAATAACTTGTACAGCTCCTAGTAAAACCTTTAATCTTGCAGGCCTTCAAGCATCAAATGTAATAATTTCAAATGTAAACCTAAGAAAAAAATTCAAAGAAACTATGATGAGCCACGGAATAAAACGTCTCAATCTTTTTGCAATTGTAGCTTGCGAAGCCGCTTATAGATATGGTGAGCAGTGGCTAGAAGAGCTTATAGATTATTTAGAGGAAAATAAAAAATATTTTAAGACTTTTATTAAAGAAAGAATTCCTAAAATTAAAGTTTTGGAATCAGAAGGAACTTACCTTGTTTGGATGGATTGTAAAGAGTTAAATATGAGCAATGAAGAGCTTCAAAAGTTTATACTTGAAAAAGCTGGAGTAGTCTTTGATGAGGGATATATCTTCGGACAAGGTGGAGATGGCTTTGAAAGGATTAATATAGCATGTCCAAGAGTTATTCTAAAAGAAGCTTTAGAAAGAATCGAAAAGGCTATAAATAACTTATAAGAATTATAATTAAGTTTGTAGGGGGATAAAAATATGTTAAAAGGAAAAAAATTAGTTACTTTAGCTCTATCTATAGTTATGGGAACATTAATATTTTCAGGCTGTGGTAACAAAGCAGCTACAACAACTGCTGAAAGTCCAAAGCCAGAAAAAGTTATAAAGGTAGGAACCTCAGGCGAGTACTATCCATGGACTTTTAAGGAAAATGGAGATTTAAAAGGCTTTGAAATTGATGCTTGGAATGAAATAGGTAAGAGAGCTGGTTATAAAGTTGAATTTAAAACCTCTAAATTCAGCGGACTTTTTGGTATGCTTGATGCTGGACAAATAGATACAATAGCCCATCAAATTTCAACTACTCCCCAAAGAAGAGAAAAATACGATTTCTCAGAAACCTATGCCTACAGCGGATATAGCTTTGCAGTAAAAAAAGATAGCAATTTTAATAAAATAGAGGACTTAAAAGGAAAAAAGGTAGGAGTTTCTTTGGGAGGAAATGGTGAAAAATCCTTAAAGGAAATGAATGAAAAATTTGCACTTAACTTAAATATAGTCACTTATGATACTGTTGCTGTTGAAAAAGACGTAGAAATAGGAAGAGTAGATGCCAGCTTTCTAGGAACAGTAAAGGCTAAAAGCACTATAGACAAAGAAAAAATGAACTTAAAATTAATTGACAGTAATTATGTTTATGAGATAAATCAATATCCATTTAAAAAAGGAGATAGCAGCAAGGAAAAAATTGAAGCTATAAACAAAGCAATTAAATCAATGCATGAAGACGGAACTTTAAGTAGGCTATCACAAAAATGGTTTGGATTAGATACAACTAAAAAACAATAAGGTGTGATGTATAATGCCTAAGTTTGATTTTCATTACTTTACTAACTTAATTCCCTTAATGGTAAAATCGCTACAGATAACTTTTGGAATATCCATACTTGCTTTACTTCTAGGCTTGGTTATAGCACTAATAATAGCATTAATTGTGCAGGCAAAAGTAAAAGTATTGTATCCTTTAACAAAGATATATATATCCTTTTTTAGAGGTACTCCATTAATTGCTCAATTGTTCTTCTTATACTTCGGAATTGTTCAGCTAATACCTTCTCTAAAAGGTATGAATGCCTTTACAGCTGCAGTGCTAGGTATAGGTCTCAACTCCTCTGCCTATATGTCTGAAACCTTAAGAGGTGCTATATCTTCTGTTGATAAAGGGCAAATCGAAGCCTGTCTATCTGTTGGAATGACATATATACAGGCTATGAGAAGAATAATATTACCACAGGCTGCAAGAGTGGCAATTCCTGCGCTTTCCAACAGTTTTGTTGATATTGTGAAGGGGTCTGCGTTGGCATTTACTTTAGGAGTTACAGAAATAATGGCAGTTGCTCAAAGTGAAGGAGCTTCAAGTTATAAATTTTTAGAATCCTTTACAGCTGTAGTTCTTTTATACTGGATTATAATCACTGCTTTCGGATACCTACAAAAGATACTTGAAAAGAAAATGAATGAAGCATATTAGGAGTAGCAATATGATTAGAATAAAGAATCTACACAAAAGCTTTAATAATTTAAAGGTTTTAAATGGAATTAACCTAGATATAAAACAGGGAGAGGTTATTGTTATAATAGGTCCTTCTGGTACGGGAAAATCTACTCTTCTCAGATGTATTAACTATCTTGAACGGCCAGATAAAGGAATATTCGAGCTAGATAAGCTTAAGATAGACGCTGAAAAAGCTAGTAAAACTGAAATACATCAATTGAGAATGAATACGTCTATGGTGTTTCAAAGTTATAATCTGTATAAAAACAAAACAGCTCTAGAAAACATTACTGAACCTCTAATTGTAGTTAAAAATATAAGCAAAGCTGAGGCAAATAAAATTGGCATGGGTATACTAAAACAAGTCGGCTTAGAAGATAAAAAAGACTTCTATCCTTCTAAACTCTCTGGAGGACAGCAACAAAGAGTAGGAATAGGACGAGCATTAGCAGTAAATCCTAAGATTATGCTGTTTGATGAACCAACTTCTGCATTAGATCCAGAATTAGTTGGCGAGGTATTAGATGTTATAAGGAATTTGGCAAAGCAGCATAAAACAATGATTATAGTAACTCACGAAATGAGATTTGCTAAAGATGCTGCGGATAGAGTAATATTTATGGATGGAGGAAATATCATAGAAGAAGGCACTCCTGAAAAATTATTTAATAATCCAGAAAATCCAAGAACAATAAAATTCTTAAATCAAGTTAAAATAAGGTAAAGTTTAAAGCAGTAAGTGCTGTATTGCATTTACTGTCTTTTTACTACTTCTACAAGTCTTACCCTAAAACATTTTAAAGTTTATTTTAACAATGACGATAATATTAAAATATGACCACTTTACAAGAAAATTAACTAACTTAATCTAAATTACTTGTAAAGTGATGCAAAAATGAATTGATATAATGAAAAGGTGATAATATGTTAGTGACTTCTTTAATAGCACTGTTTATAATTCTTACAACTATAATAACATTAGCACTATGTAAAGCTGCAGGCAAAGATAACAGGAAATAGTAGCAAAAATAAGCTTATAACTCGATCAAAAATAAAAGTTACTACACTTAACTATATCTTTTAGTAAACTTGATTTCGTCTAAAAAACTTATAGTAAAATAAATAGTAAATAGACATACCTATTAGACTTCCAGCAAAATCTATTAATACATCACTTACTAAAGATGTTCTCCCAGGTACAAACACTTGATGAAACTCATCTGTAACTGCATAAAATAAACATACAAACATTATATAATTTAATGCTGATTTTCCTTTTATATTAAATGAAAATAGCACAGCAGTTACTATCATAGCAAGAACTAGATATTCAAAGGCATGTGCATTCTTTCTTAAAATTATATTTAAATTTCCCTCTCTTTTATTCAAATATTCATTATCTACTATATTGTTTCCTACAGGCTTTTCATTAGAATTATTTACTACAATTTTTTCTTCTTTCTTAATCTGATGATACTTATTTTTTATATCATTCAGTACACGGTGACTTCTCTCTTCTGAAACCTCACCAATATTTGAGGAGTTATAAAATATAAATCCCATCCAAAGGATGCATAATATAACCAATAATACTTTCTTCAAATGCGCCACTCCTTAATTAAAAAGCTTAATAAGAAATTTAATATCTTAAATTATTATGCCATCTTTTATCTCTATTATCCTATCCGCCTTCTTGGCTATTCTATCATCATGAGTAATAACTACAAAAGTTGTACCGAAATTCTTGTTTATATCTCTGAATATTCTATATATATCTTCAGCAGAATTAGAATCTAAGTTACCTGTTGGTTCATCAGCTAATATAATCTCAGGTTTATTCATAAGAGCTCTAGCGATAGCTACTCTCTGCTGCTGCCCTCCAGATAAATTATATATCTTATTTTTCATTA
The DNA here is from genome assembly GCF_030915445.1 of Clostridium sp. OS1-26. GTDB lineage: Bacteria > Bacillota > Clostridia > Clostridiales > Clostridiaceae > Clostridium_AM. The sequence continues at coordinate 1,889,382 of NZ_CP133264.1, read as the reverse complement.
CGCTAGATAAACCAACTAATTCAAGCAATAGTTCTGCTCTTTCACGTGTTTTCCTTCCATAGAAAAATCTCTTAATTCTATGAGGCAAAAGTACATTTTCTAACGCATTAAATTCGGGTAGAAGATAATGAAACTGAAACACAAAGCCTATTTTCCTGTTTCTAAGAGCCGCTAGAGCTACTCTGCTCATTTCATCTATTCTACTACCATCTATATAAACTTCTCCATTAGTCGGTTTATCTAATGTGCCAATTATATTTAAAAGTGTAGTTTTTCCACTTCCAGAAGCACCGATAATAGACGTAAAGGAACCTCTCTCTATAGTCATGTTCACATTACGAAGAACTTGAGTTTTAACTCTACCTCCATAAATCTTATCTACACCCTTTAACTCTATAACATTACCCATTTTTTATTACCTCCACAGGACTTAATCTAAAGGAATTTACAGCTGGGAAAAAAGCTGCTAAAGTTGCTGCGGCTATATCTATTAAAGCAGATTTACCTATAAACCTATGGCTAACAATAATGTTTATTACTGGCGTTCCTTCTGGAGTGATTATGTATGTATTAAAACACTTTATATATGTATATGTAAGCCAAATGCCTAAAGCAGTACCTAATACACCAAGTATAAAAGCTTGTATAAAGAATATATAAGCAGCGGAAAGGTCCTTAATTCCCATAGCCTTTAAAATGCCAATTTGCTTATATTTTTGAACCACACTTATACCGAGTATACTTATAATACTCAAAACAGCTGCAAGCAACACAAAAAATTCAATTATGATAGTGCATATTTTCTGTCCAACTAGTCCACTAAATAAAAGCTTATTTTGATCCTTCCAGTTTTCTACCTTTAACTTTTTATCATTTAAACTTTTTTCTATGTGTTTCCCCGTAATATCAGCATTGTATACATCATTTACACCTATTTCTATGGATGTAACCTTATCACCAAAGCCCAATAAGTCTTGTGCCGTTTTTAGATCTGTAATAAGCCAAGTTCTATTTACCTTAACCGCACCTAAATCGTAAAAACCTACCAAAGTAAGTTCAATTTTTTTCTTGTCTATAGTTATTATGGTTATCTTGTCTCCAACATTAACTCCTAACCTTTCCTTTAAATCTCTACCGATTAAAGCTTGACCACTATCTTCTAGCATCTTTCCTTCATAAATTCTATCCTTCATGTTGTAAAGTAAATTAACGTCACTATAAATAAATCCTCTTATTTGCACGGGCTCTGTCATATCACTTAATTTTATAAAGGCTTGATAATCCACCACAGGGGCTGTTGCTTTTATGCCTTTATCTGCTTTTATAATCTTATTCTTTTTGTCCTGCCAATCCGCTATGCCTCCCTTCGTTGAATATACAGTTATATGAGCAGAACTCCCTATAACCTTATTTAACAACGTAGATTCAAGACCTTTACTTAATAGTCCTATAAATATCTGAACAGATACTCCTATAGCTATCCCTAATATTATTACAAGTGTTTGTATTTTATTGTGTCTTAGAAATCGTCCTGCTATTTTAAACGGTGTAAACACATTCATCCCTCCAAATTTTGCAGTAGGTATTTCACACCTAACTTTTTAAAATCTTATTCATGACTTCTTCTTATCATATATAAAATAAATGCTTGAGAAATTAATTATTTTGAATTAGGATTTTATATCTAATACTATATACATACGTATATTAATTTCAATTAATGGGTTAGTTTTACAATAAGTCTAAAAAACCTTGATCGAACAAAAGGTAATAAAGTCTATATTCTATAACAAGTTGAAATCTAATCGTATGGAGTTCACCTAAATAGATACTATTACGTAAATGTTCTATAATATCTCCAGTAATTTCAAATTTAAAATTTTTCTTGTTTGAAAGTCAAAATAATTCCAAAAACGACATTAAAACATTTTCAATGGGTCTTAATTTTTCCATACCACCCTATTTATTGAAATTAGCGCACGTATATATATTATAAAGGAATATATGTCTTAATTTGGTAGAAATCTAAATATAACAACTTGAAGCATGCTATTAAATATTTGGGTATATACAAAAGTACAAGCTATTATACGACAAAAAGAGTTATATATTTTTGAGAAGTATCATTTTGTAAAATAAGGTTTTCGGGGGAAATTAATATGAATGTATGTAATTTAGTGGACAAATATTCAAAAACAAATTTAATTCTTCATAAATATAGAGATAGCTCTATGAAGTATGAAGAATTAATTAGAAAATCTGATGCACTAGCATCATATATAATTAATCATTCTATCGGCAATAAGTTACCTATTATTATTTGCGGACATAAGGAGCACTTAATGCTTGTTTGCTTTCGTGCTTGTAATAAATCCGGACATATCTATCTACCAATAGACAGTTCTACGCCTAAGGAAAGGATTAAGGATATAGCCAAGAATTCAAATGCTCAAATGATTTTCAATGTATCAAAAAATAATCTACATTTAGATAACGTAGACGTCAAAAACTGTGAAGACATAAAAATAATAATAAATAGTAATATAAAAATAATTTCTAATAGAAGATATAGAGTTAAATTTGATATAAATAAAGAAGCTTAAAACTTCTTTACTTCTTTGCTACTTACTATATATAACTTATAAATCAAACCAGTATAATTAGCAAAGTAAGGTCTCTGGAGGAGATTAAAATGGACGTATGTGATTTAGTAGACAAATATTCAAAAACAAATTTAATTGCTCATAAGTATAAAAATAGCTTTCTAAGTTATGAAGAATTAAATAAAAAATCTGATGCACTAGCATCATATATAATTAAACGATTTGATAATAATAAGATGCCTATTGTTGTTTGTGGACATAAGGAACATTTAATGCTCGTTTGTTTTCTTTCCTGTACTAAATCCGGACATGCTTATATACCAATAGACAGTTCTATGCCTAAGGAAAGAATTAAGTATATAGTTGAAAAATCAAATTCACAATTAATTTTTAATATATCAGATAATAAGCTACATTTAGATAACATAGATATTAAAAATTGTGAGGAAATAGAGACAATAATAAATAGTCATGCAACAATGATTCCTGACAAAATATATAGAGTTCAGGATGAAGACATTCACTACATCATATGTACATCAGGAAGTACAGGAAAGCCTAAGGGTGTAAAAATAACCTCCAACTGCCTTAAAAGTTTTGTTAATTGGGCATTAACGTTATGGGATTATTCAGAAGGAACACACTACGTATTTATGAATCAGGCACCTTTTTCTTTTGACTTATCTGTAATGGATTTATATCTCTCATTATATACAGGCTCCACATTATTCAGTATTGACAATCAAATGATAAGTAATATGAAAGAGTTATTTAGTTATTTAAAATCATCAGATATTAATATATGGGTGTCAACTCCTTCTTTTGCAGAAATGTGCCTCGCTAATAGCAATTTTAACAATAATCTTTTACCTAGATTAAAAGTGATGTTATTTTGCGGAGAAGTATTAACAAATAATTGTGTACAAAAACTAAAAAGTAGGCTCAAAGACATAAGTATTATAAATCTTTATGGTCCCACAGAGGCAACTGTAGCAGTTACAGCGATAAAAATAGATACAGAGCTTTCTAATAATGTTAATCCTCTACCCGTAGGTTATATAAAAAATGATTGTAAGCTTTTTATTGTTGAAAAAAATAATAACGTTCTAAATAATGATGAGGATTGCTTAGAATTCAACGGAGTAAGTTATCGTATACTTCCTGAGGGAGAAAAAGGGGAAATTATTATATCTGGGAAAAGCGTTAGTCCTGGTTACTTTAATAATGATGAAACTTCTAAAAATGTATTTTCTAAAAGAATAATAGATGGTATAGAAAATAGATATTACAAAACAGAAGACGAAGGGTATATAAAAAATAATCTGTTATACTATTGCGGTAGAATAGATTTTCAGATAAAGCTTAATGGCTTGAGAATTGGGCTTGAGAATATAGCGAATAGCCTAAGAGAAATTGAATTTATAAAAAATGCTGTAGTATTGCCCGTAAAAAAAGAAAATAAACTTCAATACTTAGCTGCAGTAGTTACATTAAATAAAGTTCTTCCCAAAAAAATTTTGAAGTAGGGCTTATGATCAAAGAAAATTTAAAGAATTTATTACCTAATTATATGATACCTAGAAAAATTATTATAAAAAAACATCTTCCTATGACCATAAATGGAAAAATAAATAGAAGACTTCTAACAGAGGAATTGAGATGATTCCTTATAGCGTTATCTTTTTTAAGCATAAGTATATAGTCTGAATTTAACTAAATATTCTCTAATGCAGTATTGTGCTTGTTTGGTTCCGTCTATTGCTTTAAATTCTCCAAATATAATATTAATTTTTAAATCTAGGTTATAGATTTTTTCCTCCTAATTTAAAAGGCTGGCATTAATTTTCCCAGCCTTTTAAATTGCAAAACAACCTCTATTTTATATAGTATTTCAATTAAATCTTATAGTATTTAGTTTTATACTAAAAGAATGAAAACAGAAGTCATTCATACTCCTGTTTTTATTTACAATTTGTTAATGAGCTCTCCTAAATTTTTATTCCTTAATTATAGATGCTGCCACTTCTTCTTTTGTTAAATTTTTTTTGTTATAAATCTCTTTCCTTTTAAAATTGGCACTCATCTTAACATTTGAAAGATAGGCCATAAGCTTCTTCTCTTAAATCATTGCGTTTTAAAGCATATTCTATATTAGCCTGTAAAAATCCAAGCTTATCCCCTACATCATATCTTATTCCTTCAAAACAATAGGAGTACATAGCTTCTTGTTTTGCTAACTCCTTTAATGCATCAGTTAGCTGTATTTCTCCACCTTTTCCAGGCTTAGTTTTTTCAAGTATTTCAAATATTTTAGGAGTTATTATATATCTTCCCAAAATAGCGATGTTTGATGGTGATTCTTCTATTTTTGGTTTCTCTACTAAATCTTTCACCTTATAAACTTTGTCTTCAATTTTTACGCCTTTTACAATACCATACTTAGATACTTGTGTTTTATCAACTGGCTGTACTCCTAATATAGAAGTTTTGTATTCATTATAAGAATTTATTAATTGTTTTAAGCATGGTACTTCACTATCAACTATATCATCACCTAACATAACAGCAAAGGGTTCATCCCCTACGAAGGCTTTAGCACGACATATAGCATGTCCTAAGCCTTTAGGTTCCTTTTGTCTTATATAATGGATATCAACCATATTAGATATATTTTGTACTAATTCAAGTAACTTTTCTTTATTATTATTTTGAAGCTCGTCTTCTAGTTCAACAGATTTATCAAAGTGATCTTCTATAGCCCTTTTGTTTCTTCCTGTTATAATTAGTATTTCTTCAATACCTGAAGCTACAGCTTCTTCAATTATATATTGAATTGTTGGCTTATCTACTATTGGCAGCATTTCTTTTGGTTGAGCTTTTGTTACTGGTAGAAATCTTGTACCTAATCCCGCCGCAGGAATTATTGCCTTTCTTACTTTCATTAATATTACACCCTTTCAACTTTAGTATCGTTCTAAAAAATTGTCATATATTATATTTTTACTTTTTCAAGAAATACTTTTAACGCCTCTCTCCAATCTCTCATCTCATCTCCAACGCTACATCTCAACATCATATTATCTAACGACGAAAAGCCGGCCTCTTAGCAGCCCTATTGATCTTATTAGACGTAGTTGGACTAACAGTACACTCTATTCCCTCAAGCTCAACTATATCCTTTGCAAAATCATACCATGTACACTCACCAGTACCTGTGCAATGATATATTCCATACTCATCAGTCAAAGCAATTTTTAAAATATGATGTGCTAAATCCTCTGCATTAGTCGGATTCCCCCTCTGATCATTCACTACCTCCAAATGTCCTTTTTCCTTTGCAGCTTTCAAAATTGTCTTTACAAAGTTATTCCCATTATATCCATAAAGCCATGCAGTTCTTACTATAAAATATCTTAGGCAGCACTCTCTAACGTAGTTCTCTCCAAGCAGCTTTGTTTCCCCATACACACTTACTGGATTGGTTACATCATATTCTCTATATGGAATAGTTCCATTACCTCGAAACACATAATCTGTTGATATGTGTATAAGTTTTGCATCTACTTGTTCACAAGCAATAGCTAAGTTTCTCGGTCCTAGCGAATTCACTTTTAAAGCTAAATCCCGATTATTCTCACAGCCATCTACGTTAGTATAAGCTGCCGAATTTATAACAATATTAGGTTTAACTTTATTTATGAAACTTTTTACTACTTCTAAATTTGATATATCTAATTCTTCTATATCTACTCCTATAATCTCAGCGTTTCTATAATCCTGTGGTATAGTACCTAATTCCGATGCTCCTTCTTTTAATATATTAATAATTTGACTACCTAATTGTCCTCTACAGCCTGTAATTAATATTTTCATTTTACTACTCTCCTAGAAACTAAAATTCTATTTTGCTTTTCTCTAAAGTTGGAGCATTTTTATCTTTTTCAGACAATAAAACTTCTTCTATTCCCTCTAAAGGCCATTGTATATTTATATCTGGATCATTCCAAGCAATACCGCCTTCATACTCAGGATGATATAGGTTTGTACACTTATACACAAATTCTGCTTCATTAGAAGTTACTAGAAAGCCATGTGCAAAGCCTTCTGGGACATAAAACCGTTTTTTATTTTCTTCAGTTAAAAGCACTCCATACCACTGTCCATAGGTTTTAGATTTTTTTCTTAAATCTATTGCTACGTCAAAAACCTCACCTTTTATTACCCTAACAAGCTTTCCTTGAGGATATTTAGTTTGAAAATGCATTCCTCTAAGTACTCCTTTTCTCGACTTTGATTGGTTATCTTGAACAAAAACCATATCTAAGCCTTGAGCTTTAAAATCCTCGTAATTATATGTTTCCATAAAGTAACCTCTACTATCTCCAAATACCTTAGGCTCAATAATATACAATCCCTGAATAGGAGTTACTGTAAATTTAAATTGTCCCATGAATATACCTCCTACTTTTCTTCATACATTTTTTCATAATACTTTTGATATTCTCCTGAGGTTATATTATTCATCCAATCCTTGTTATCTAAATACCACATTATAGCTTTGTTGATTCCGATTTCAAAAGTAGTTTCAGGATACCATCCTAGTTCTTCTTTTATCTTAGTTGGATCTATTCCATATCTCCTGTCATGACCTTTTCTGTCCTCTACATATTTAATTAGACTCTCTGTTATTTTCTTATCTACATTTTCACTTAAGTACTTTATAACTGTCTTAACTAATTGAATATTGGTTCTTTCATTATGTCCACCTACGTTATAAACCTCTCCTAATCTTCCTTTATTTATAACCATATCTATTGCCTTACAATGATCTTTTACATATAACCAGTCTCTTATATTGGATCCATCACCATATATAGGTAAAGACTTGTGATTTAAACAATTATTTATTATTAATGGTATTAGCTTTTCAGGAAATTGATATGGACCATAATTATTTGAACATCTTGTTATATTTATTGGCATCTTATATGTATCAGCATAAGCCTTTACCATTAAATCTGCACCTGCTTTACTTGATGAATACGGACTATGTGGATCTAATGGTGTTGTTTCCATAAAAAAGCCTGTTTCTTCAAGTGAGCCATATACTTCATCTGTAGAAACCTGAAGATATTTCTTACCTTCTTTAAAACCATCCTGTAGTTCCCATGCCTTTTTTGCTGCATTTAGTAATGTAACTGTTCCTAATACATTAGTCTTTACAAATACTTCCGGCTCTCTTATACTTCTATCTACATGTGATTCAGCTGCAAAATTTACTACGTAATCTATATCATATCTTTCAAATAATGCCTCTATTAGTTCTTTATCACATATATCTCCTTGAACAAATATGTAATTGGGACTATTTTCTATATTTTTAAAATTTTCCAAATTTCCTGCATAGGTAAGCTTGTCCAAATTGATTATTTTTATATCATCATATTTATTTAACATGTATATAACAAAATTTGAACCTATAAAACCTGCTCCACCTGTAACCAAATAAGTCTTCATCTTTAATCCTCCGGACAATTAATTATTTGCTTCAAGAACTGATTTTTTAGTTTATACCAAATATCACCACCTATTCCTATATTATATATATACGTATATTAATTCTAATTACTGCGGTAGGATAAAAAAATTAAAAAATAAAAATCCTTATAGGTATTTTCTCTAATACATATAAGGATTGTAATAGTAAAATGCCACCATTAGAAGAAATTTGGGATAAACATGATGATTTTTACTACCTTTTCATAAATTCCTCTTTGCTGCAATAATCTCCATATATTACAATTGAATCTTTATGTGAAATGATTTTCGCTGGGTTTCCAGCAACAACTGTTCCCGATGGAATATCCTTCGTAACAACTGAATTTGCTCCTATAGTTACATTATCACCTATTTTGATAGGCCCTACTATTTTAGAACCAGCTCCAATTAAAACATTATCGCCTATAGTAGCTACATCAAATCTACTTTTAAATAAATTTGAACCAATCGTAACTCCTTGTAGCAAAGTACAGTTTTTCCCTATTGTAACTTTTCCTGCTAATACGATTGTCCCACAATGAGGTATTGTTAAACCTTCACCTATATCACAAGTAGGATTAATTTGAATACCATATCTAATTTTATATTTATTTAACTTAAATGATAAAATCTTAAATAAAAATTTTCTTTTATTTTCATATAAATATCTACATAATCTCATTAACATAATATATTTTGTTCCTGTTGATTCAGCAAAAACCAAAGTTCTTATGATTCTTTTCTTACTTACTACACCAATCCTATACAAATCCGCATATATATAATACTTTAATTCTTTTAGATTCATTATAATCCCCCTAGTAAGTTATATATAATAATTAAAATGTTTATATATTTTACATTGTTTTCACGTTATATCATTTTTTACTTTCACTATATTTACTCAACATATATAACAAAATTTGAACCTATAAAATCAAACCTGCTCCACCTGTAACTAAATAAATCTTCACCTCTAACTTGTACCAAATATAGCCACCTATTCCTATATTATATATATACGTATATTAATTTCAATTACTGCGGTAGGATAAAAAAATCAAAAAATAACAATCCTCATAGGTATTTTCTTTAATACATATAAGGATTATAGTAGTAAAAACTGCAAAGCCCCATATTTAAAAATATGGGGCTTTGTATCAATCTGGGTATGTTCAAATTTATATATTGCATTAGAATATTTTTCTATTGTAAATTAATATTTTAGATTTTATATTCTTATTGTCCATCTTATAAATAATTATAGTATAATATAAATACTACAATAGCCACGATATAGGGGGTTCTGTAATGTTAAAAAAAATTATTAATGCTGTTATTAAACGTACTAGAACAAAATTATATTCATTTAAATATAATATAGGTAAAAGTTGTTCTTTCCAAAATATAAAAATTTATGCAGATAAAAAAGGTCTTAAAATAGGGCATAATGTTATTATTTTAAGACACACAGAATTATGCGGAAACTCAAACTTACCAATAATAATAGGTAACAATACTTTTATAAATCAAAAATGTATAATTCGTCCTAATGTAACAATAGGCAATAATGTTGATATTGCTCCAGAAGTTTTGTTAATATCAGATACTCATGAAATAGGCGATAGCAACAAAAGAGCTGGAAGGTCTATATTCCCACCTATTCATATAGAGGATGGTTGCTGGATTGGTGCTAGAGTTACCATTTTGGGAAATGTAACTATCGGTAAAGGCACTATTATTGCAGCCAATTCTTTGGTAAACAAAGATTGTGAACCAAATTGTATATACGGTGGAGTTCCTGCTAAATTAATAAAAAGACTAGATCCATAATATCATAACATTGAAATAGTATTATTTTCATTTATCCATACTTGTCAACACGTAGTCAAAATTCCAATATTTCTCTGACAAATATCACCTTAGCTCGAGAAGGCTTGCCAATCCCCCCATAAGTTTAAAGGTGTAAATTTAGGAATATTACCAATAATGGTATTGTTGTCTTCAGGAACAAATACTATAGCAATATTTAATTTCTTTACATGATTTACATGAATAGTAAGCTTTCTTATTCCCTCATTTTTATTCTGGCCCATTGGATTTGGTGAGGAACTAAGAGGTTTTGCATCCATTTCAGTAAATCTTAAATTTTTATCTGGAGATATAATATGAATCCAAAGCTTCTTATTTCCATCACTTAATACGGCTGTCTGTCCATTATCTTCTATGGATATATTCTTACTGGTATGCATAAACCACCAAACATCTCCAAAATCTTTAAGCTCTATTTCATCCTGCAATAAAACTTTCTTTCTATTATCAAATATCATTAATCCTCTTAAAGTCTTAACAGCATCATTATATGCTGAAGTTGTATTAATTATAGAAAATGCTTTATCAATCATGCTCTTAAAAGAAACTACTTTAGTTATTCCATTAGGATTTTGATCTGCTCCTTTATTTGGATTTATAACTATTGTATTTTGCCCCTCTGCTCTTTTTCTATAATAACTCCAACGATTTAAATTATTTTTACTCATATTGAAATATCCTGGTAAATTATAGTTATCGCCTCCTAGTTCCTCAGCCCACTGTACCCCATCAGACTCTAGTACAAAATCTCCACTATCAAGATCAGTATGACTTCTGTCTTCAGAGTTAAACCCTTTAATTGCTGCAAATATTCCCATTGGATCATTCCATGAGCTTCTAAAAGTTGTTATTTCTGATCTCCTAAAATAATCATCTAAAGGCATTTCAGTTTTTTTAGCATTACTATAACTTTTGCTAGCATACCACAACATATCTAATGCTGTTGGATTTCTATCTGCATCTATGATTCTCTGCCATATATAATAAGGCTTATTATATACTTTACCTAACCACATCAATTCCGGCCCTAAAACTTTCCTTCCACTACTATCTCCATATCCAAAACTATATTTTTCTTGTCCAGATGCATGAATTATAAAGTCTCCCGTTTTTTCTAGTCCTGAACTACTTAATAAATTAAAATCTGTTCCTAATGCAATTTCCATTGATGAAATTAGCGAGCTTAAGTATACGGTCCCATATTGCCAATAATCTGTACCCTCATTCCATGCTCCATCTGGCGCATAACCCTTAATACCATTTGGAATAGATTTTATCACATATTCTAAAATGGCATTACATATTACTGGCTCTTCCTCTGCTATGGCCAAGGCTGCTATACCAACACCAGCATTACAAACAAGATTCCAATTGGCATTACTATTTTTCCACCAACTATCATTAGAGTTACTCATATATAACTTTAGAGCAGGATTTAAACCTTTTTGTATTATCATATTTCTTATAATTTCTTTTTGTTTATAGCTCCAATCATAGTAAAGCCAATCATATGCAATAGCTAGTGCATTAATCATTTCTGCTGTATCAAGAAAATGTTTAGGATTAAAATCTTTAAATTTACTTACCGCTTCAATTTCTTTCCACAATCTATCTTTATATTTACTATCTCCATGCAATTTATACATAATTGCCAAAGTATACACTCTTTCTAGTACCTGTCTACTTATAGGCAAAAGTCTTATGTCATCTTCTAACTCATACTTAACTGTTGAATCACTAAGTATTTTGTCTGCAGAAACTTTCAATTTTTTATCCCATAGTTTTTCATGATCATCAGTATTTATGATTCTCCTTAGATTATTAAAATCATTTTTACTGGCAATAATTCTTGGATGTTCTTTAATACTTTTAATAACTACATTAGTATTACTGCTTTGGATATAATTAAAACTATTAACGCTTCCAATTGAATCAGAAGATATCATTAAAAGAACTGTACAGATGAGTTGTAAACTAATTAGTTTAAAGCGATTTTTCTTCATAATTATAATTACTATACCTCCAAAGTTTCAAATACAACATATGAGTTGTATATAATGAGTAAAGAATATCATTTAAAAATGGTGAATTGGCATTATGAAATAAAACCTAAATTTACATTAATATAGTGTAAATTTAGGTTTATTAGAGTTATTCTAAATCTTAAATATATATAATTACTTACCTAATTCATATATATATGCCTAACATCCAATTTTTAGTTAAAAGTAAGCTTATAATTTATTAATAAATATAATTATTTGTAAAATAAGTTTAATGAATGATTATTTTTCATATCCATAAGGATGATTCTTATGCCAATTCCACGCTGTTTCTACAATAGTCTCAATTGAATTATACTTAGGATTCCAACCTAATTGTTTCTTAGCTTTATCACTTGAAGCAATAAGAATAGCTGGGTCACCTTCTCTTCTTGGTGCAACCTCAGCCTCAATATTACATTCTGTAACTTTCCTACATACTTCTATGACCTGTTTTACTGAGAATCCAGTTCCATTACCTAGATTACAAATAATACTTTGTCCACCGTTTTTTAATCTATTTACTGCAAGCAAATGAGCATTAGCTAAATCAGTTACATGTATATAATCTCTTATGCAAGTTCCATCTTCTGTACTATAATCATTACCATAAATCATTATTTTATCCCTTTGTCCTAAAGCAACTTGAAGTATGATTGGAATTAGGTGAGATTCTGGTTTATGATCTTCTCCAATTTTACCACTTACGTGCGCTCCAGCAGCATTGAAATATCTTAAAGCAGTATATTTAATTCCATATGCTTTATCGCACCATTTTAATATTTTCTCTACTGTTAGTTTTGATTCACCATAAGGGTTAGTTGGAAAAGTTTTATCCTCCTCTTCTATAGGTACTCTATCCGGTTCTCCATAAGTAGCGGCTGTGGATGAAAAAACTATATTTTTAACATTATAATCTCTCATTGCTTCTAATAAATTTATAGTACCACCAACATTATTATTAAAATATTTTAATGGTTCAATTACACTTTCACCTACTAAAGAATCTGCAGCAAAATCAATAACTGCTTCTATGTTATTTTCAGTAAAAACTTTATCTAATATTTTTTTATCTCTTAAATCTCCTTTATAAACTTTACCACCAAGTATGGCATCTCTGTGGCCTTTTTGAAAATTATCTATTATTACAACATCTTCACCTTTTTCTAAGAGTTCAGCTATCATGTGGCTTCCTATGTAGCCTGCTCCTCCACAAACTAAAATACTCATAAAATTGTTCTCCCTTTATACTATTTTAATGTTCTAACCAATTTATTATAATATTTATTATTAAATCCTAATTTCTCAGTAACTTGTTTCGATTTAAATTTCTCAATAATAGGTTTTATTTTGTCATAATCTAAATCATCAACTAATTCTATATAGTCTAAGTCTTTAATCCACTTATAACTTTCTACTACTTTATGATCAAGAGATTTTAACGCTATACATGGCGTTTTAGTAATTACACAAAATATCATCCCATGTAATCTATCTGTTACTACTACTTTTGACTTTTTAAAATTATCCCACATAGTATTTAACTCAAGCATCCTAGATTTAAAAGTAACTTGTCTATTTATTACAGTATCATAGATAAATACATCATTATATTCTTCTTTCAACATACCTATAAATTTATCCTTTTTATTTTTCCAAATAGACTCTTTATCGTTTCTTAAACATGTAGTAATAAGAGTTCTCTTTTTATCACTATCCATTGTATCTGCAAGGTAAAATACTATATCAGGAACCTTAATTACATTTGCACTAAATAATTTAGTCATTTCATTATATGAAGTATCTTCTCTAGCTAATAAAATTAATTTCTTATTCTTGTTATAAATTTTTTGAGTTTTTTCTTTCTCTTTTCTACCAAATTCGTCATTCGTAAAACTTATTGTTTGAGTCATAGATATTATCATATTATCTTTAAAGTGTTTTATAACAAAACGTCTTGGTTCTTCTTCGTGCATGTAAAGATTTCCCATATTTCCTCCACCCTGTAGAACTATAATATCATCTTTATTCAAGCAACCTTTTATTGAAAAATATTCCCGATATATTTGAAACCTATCTAATTCTAAAATTTTATAGTCTTTAAAATTTTCCTTATAAAATTTTAAACTTGCATAAGCAATAGCTTGATCTCCCATATTACCATATAAAGGTGATAGCAAATATATAATCTTTTTTGGTGTTTATATTTTTTATATTTATTTATTGTTCTTATGCTAGATATAATTTTAACTATATTTTTTACCTTTTCTTTTAATCCCAAACTTATTCCCTCCATTTTTATTAATTTAAGCATTTTAAATTAATTCTACTCTAGTGTATAATAATAACTTATGCACTCTTATCACTTTTTAATTTTATCTTTTTTATATGCAGTAATGTAAAAATATTTTTCATAATTTCATTTCTATCTTCTTTTTTAAATACAATAAACATATTAATAATTAAAGAAATTATTAAACATATACCACCTATTACTATAAGTGTAATCCATGAATTTATGGTAAAACTAAGCTTAAAAATATAGCAACATACCATCATTGTTAATGCACAAATACATCCTCTAGTTATTGCTTTATAGAATGTATTCCATTTTACGCCTAAACATCTTGCAGCATATATTGGCGTAAAAATCAAGTTTCTCAATAATCCTATGATAAATGAAGTTATTGGAATTGCTAAAATCCCTAAACTAGTTGTTTTAATTAATATAAAAACCACTAATGTATTTATAATACCTGTAATAAGTAAAACTAAAGCTGGAATTTTCAATTTATTTGTTACTGTATAGACATTAAATATGGTATTAATACTACCAGTAACTAGCATTGGAATAATAGTTAAATTTGATAATAAATATAATTTACTAGAATTTTCTCCTGGAATCCATAAACTAAAAAAAGTATCTCCAAATACAATTAAGAAAGCTATAGGTATTGTTATAATTAACCCCATAAATTTAATTGACTTATTTATACTATCTAAAAGCTCTTCGTGTTTTTTTTGTGCATATAATATCGTAAACTGTGGGATAAAAACTCCTACTAACATTCCCACTAATTGTTGAATAAAATTAGGAACAGTTTTAACTATAGAATATTCTCCTGCTGCTGTTACCCCTATAAACATATTTGCTATTAGTAAATCTAATCCTGTTAATAGCACAATACTTAACTGATTTACTGAATTCCATACTCCAGATGAAAGTAATTCTTTAACTGCCTTAAAATCAAAATATTTTTTATTTACAATAACTTCAGGTAGTAACTTTTTTGTATAATAGATGTTCGTACCTAATATAAATATAATGACTGCTAAATTTGCTACTCCAATATAAGATACATTGGGTTTTAATAGGCCAAACATTAAAATTAAAACAAATACTCTAATAATATTTGATTCTATATTTCTTTTTGAAGCTAAATCTAATCTGTTTTTTGCGAATGTTGCAACTCCAAAAACAGACGTTAGTATATTTAAAATCATTCCAGCAAATACTAAACCAAATAAATATTGTACATCACGTAATATCTCACTTGGCACTTGCAAAATATTATTAATAAACAGTACAAATATTAGCGATGGAAAAATCAAAAGTAATGCAAGTATTGTATTGCTCATTAATACAGAATTAAAATATGTATTTGCTCCTTTATTATCACTTTCATGAATTTTAATTGTTATAAATCTACTTGCCATCGAATTTAATGCAACTGCAATTATGTTCACATAACCTATAAAGTTATTTGCTAGCGGGAAAAAGCTATATGCTTCTTTTCCTATAGTTCTAATCAAATATGGTGTGAAAAAGAAATTAATGCCTATATTTACAATAAACGCAAACATATTGGCTGCCATGTTTATTGTTAATTGTTTATTTTTCATCTTGTTTACTCCTAAATTTTCAAAATATAATTATTAATATATTTCTTTTCCTCTTAAGGTTTGTATATTTTTATAAGCACGTGGACTTATAAAAAAGATTATAGACATTATCTTTTCTTTAATTTTCGTTTTATTACTAAGAATATATTTGCTAAATACATCTTTATACATAGTTCTTATTTTTTTCAAAATATTTTTATTATGTAATGAAGACTCACACATAAAATAATTCTTTTTTAAAATATACTCATATTTTCTTAATGTCTTCTCAAACAGATCCTTATTTCTTATTTGTTTAAAAAATTCCATTCTTTGACTTATTGCTTCTAAACCATCTAATCTTTTTATATTAAATCCACTATTCATTATACTATTAGGAGTTTGCCTATAATAATATAATTCTTCATCTATTAATACTACTTTGTTTGCCTTATATAATAATTTATGCGTAGTAAATTCATCTTCATGTATTTTACCTTCTGGGAAAATTATATTATCAAATAAACAGCGTCTATATATTTTGTTCCAAGTTACTACTGTTTCAATATATCTTTCATTATATAGGTTATTTAATGCCTCTAAATTGTTTATAATATTTATATTGCCAATTTTACTATTGTTAATTTGTGTATATTCTTCATTTACTTTCAAAAATTTACATTGTACTATATCCCCATTATTCTTCTTAGCTTCTCCATACAGTTTTTCATACATATTTTTTTCTATCCAATCATCACTATCTACAAAAGCTACATATTCGCCTATAGCAATTTTTAATCCTGCGTTTCTTGCAGAGCTTAATCCTCCATTTTTTTTGTGAACTACTCGTATTCTATTATCCATTTTCAAATACTCATCACATATTACTCCACATTTATCTGGAGAACCATCATCTACTAAAATTAATTCAAAATCCTTATATGTTTGAGATAATATTGATTTAATACACTTTTCAAGATATTTTTCTACGTTATAAATAGGAACTATTATACTAAGCGAAACCATAATACCCTCATTTCTTAATTTTTATTTAATATTATTTTTTATATTTCTCATAAATTTCCTTACTAGCCAGTAACATTTATATAAGCATTGATTTTTACATAATAAAATTAAATCTTTCTTAATCTTATTATCTAGTTGAGTATTGTTAATTATTTTAGCGCTTAAAGTTTCTTCCTCTATTAATATTAAAATAGGTCGTATTACTTCATTAAATTTTATATTTAAATTCCAATTATCTATTTGATTTACTAGTAAGTACAAATGGAATAAGCATAAATGTTTATAATTATATTTATATTTATCAAAAACATTTTTTTCAATAAAAAATGTTTTAATCATATTTAAGGCCTTTAATCTATCCCATAAATTGTTGATATTTGGGTTTCTTGTGCTACTGTTACTATTTTGTAAATAGAAATAACTATAGTTATTTGAAAAAACTACTTTGTTTGAAAAAAAGAAAGCTTGTAATATAATTGCTAAATCCTCATAAAACATTTTTTGAGGAAAGAATATATTGTTTTCAATAAAAATAATTTTTTTATATAATTTCCCGCAAGGATAACTTTTTAATTGCTTGTCCAGGAGTAGTTCTTTTACTGCATCCTCCCCAATCATTTCTTTAATTGTAAACATTTCTAATTTTATATTCTTCAAATCTTTTTCTCTAACCATAACCATATTACAGACTGAAATATCCGCATTGTTATTAACTGCCATTTCATAAAGATTTTCTATATGATCTTCAGCTATCCAATCATCACTATCGACAAATGTTATATACTTTCCACATGCAATTTTAATACCATTATTTCTCGCTTCACCTTGGCCTTGGTTCTCTTGACTGATAATTTTTATCCTTTTATCTTTGGCTTTGTATTCATTCATTATTTTAAGTGATTCATCTTTAGATCCATCGTTTACTAATATTATTTCTATCTTTTCAAACGTTTGATTTATTAGAGAATCTAGGCATGTTCTTAAATATTTTTCAGAATTATATATTGGAATTATTATACTAACTTCAATCATAATATTCTCCTAAATTTATTATATTTTCTTTTATATTTTTTATTATTATGATTATGACTAGTTCATAATAAAGAAATAATTTATCTTAATTTCTTTATAAAGATTTACTTTAGAATCTAATTGCTTTTCTTTGCTAGTTGCTCTTCTTTTAGTAGTTTGGATAAATTTAATATTAAAAATATAAAGAAACTAAATATAAGCATTTTATCTCCACTTGTAGATAAACCATTAAAAGTATTAACGTCTAAAAAAATTACTAAATAACATATATATATATATATATGTTTTCTTCTTATCAAAACTATAGTCGGTATGGCAAAAAGAAATATATAAATCATAATAGCCGTTAACATCCCAATCTCTAAAGAAAACATTCGTATAGGATATTCATATGCTGCTGATGCGTACGTTAAATAAGAATTAAATGTAAAGGTAAATCCCAATCCATATCCAGTAAAAAATTTTATTGGATATAAATTTAGTGATTGTATTTCATCCCACATTTCACTTCTTCCAGTAGTCAAACTTCCTGATGTAAATCTAGACATTAATGTATCAAGAAGTCCACTTTCTAATGCAATAAATGATCCACAGATAATTGTAAGAAGCTTTTTTAATTTATTACTACATTTAAATAAAGTAATAGTACTTACACATAGAAGAATAATCCCAGTCTTACTTCCAGTAAAGGCTATTCCAACAACAGCTACAGCTAGTATCCATAATGGACATTGTTGTTTTTTTATATACTTACTATACAGGTTATTTAATATAAAAAACATTAAATACAATTCTGTATTAAATAAAGGATGTCCCATAAATGAATATAATCTTTTATCTTGTGTTGACATACTACTTTCTATTATTTGTTCTCTGGTCCTCTCACTCATAAAATTGCTAATAATAGGATTTATGTTAATATGAAATATCATTTCTAATATTCCTATAATAGTTATAATAAGTATTATCAAATTTAAAATAATTATAGTTATTTTGAATGCATATTCTATTGTATTATTATCTACTTCTACAATTACTAATATCAGTGGAATAATAAATGCTACAATAAAATTTATTATAGTAATAATCTTATTTTCATAAATCATCGATGTAGATATGTAAATTAGTATAGTTAATTGTAGAAGCATTAATTTTTTTTTATTAATTTTTCTAAAATTCTTTATTACTAATACCCCTAAACTAACTAGAGCTAAAATATTAATATTAGAAAATTTATTTCCTATAATTCCCACCCTTAATTCCTGCGAAAAAACAAAGAGTGATATTAGTAAAAATACAATGGATTTTTTATTATTAATCTGTATCTCATTTTTGTTTATATACATCTTTTTAATTCCTTATTTTCTCAAATATTTTTATCTTTAATATAAAACTTCATTCCATTTTTTTACAATATTTTCTATATTGAAATCTTCGGCCCTCTTTATAGATTCTTCAGATATCTCTTTTCTTTTTTCTTCATTATTTATTAAATCAAGCATTGCATTGGCTAATGAATCAACATCTTCACAGGGTACTAATATTCCATTTTCATAATTCTTACTTATTATTTCTCTTGGACCCGAATTAGCAAATGCCACTACTGGCAATCCACATTCCATAGCTTCAGTTATTACAAGTCCAAACCCTTCCCATCTTGATGAGGAAACAAATATTGAGGAATCTAAATAATATTCTTTTATATTATTTGTAGATGGTTCAATCTTAACTCTTTCAGTTAACTTTAAACCTTCAATTAATTGTTCTAATTTTTCTTTATCAGATCCATCTCCAACTATCTTCAATATCCAATCTTTATTTTTTGAACAAACTTTGCTAAATGCTTGTACAAGCAAATCTAATCCTTTTTGCTGTCCTTCTAATCTTCCAACAAATAGAATATTTTTTTTACTACAAGTAGATTTTTCATTAGACTCAAAACTAAGTGGATTATATATTACATCACAATCTATATTTTTTTCATTTTTATAGATAATTTTATCATGATTGGTTAGAACAACATATTTATCTAATTTGTATATATATTTATTAAATAAGATATCTAAATTCCAATAGTATCTATTTGGATTTTTTAAATATGCATTATAAGAGTTATGTTGCCAACCTAAAACTTTTGAATTTAAATTTTCTTTGATAGACCCCAACAAGATACTATATAATCCTTCAACACCTATAATTACATCATATTGCTTTTTATTTAAGTATTCCGCAAACTTTTTTCTAGCTTTATTAGGAAAATATGTATTGATTAATTTTTTATAATGAGTTTCCTTATTTAGTATGCCAGTTTTTCTATTAACATCTTTAATTATTTTTCTAAAAATTTTGCTTAATATATTTGTTTTGTTTAAGCTATTATTAAATTCTACATTTATTTTATGGTTTAAATTATATAAATCATTATTGCCTTTTAGTTTTTCTGAAATGCATAATATATCTATTTCATGTTCTTTAATTAATTCATTAGATAAGACTGATACAACTCTTTGTACTCCACCCAAACTAAATATGTTAGTCATAACAAAGCAAATCTTCATTTTTTATTCACCTATTTCGCTGTCGCTGCAACTTCTCCTCTCGCCTTTTTTGTTTCAATTTCTTCTACTATGCTTACTAAATATTTACCATATCCAGTTTTAATTAATGATTTTGCAAGTTCAATAACTTCTTGTGAGCTTATCCAGCCTTGTCTATAAGCAATTTCTTCAAGGCATGCTATATATGTTCCTTGAGTATTTTGAACTGCTTCAACGAAATTAGATGCTTGAAGCATAGATGCATGAGTTCCTGTATCAAGCCAAGCCATACCTCTACCTAATAGTTGAACCTTTAAGGTTCCTTCTTCCATGTAAGCTTTATTTAAATCAGTTATTTCAAGTTCTCCTCTTTCAGATGGCTTTAATTCTTTAGCTTTTTTAACTACTGAATTATCATAAAAATAAAGCCCCGGAACTGCATATTTTGACTTTGGTTTTTCAGGTTTTTCTTCTAAAGAAATGACTTTACCATTATCGTCAAATTCAACCACCCCAAAAGCTTTTGGATTTTGTACGTAATACCCAAATACATATGCTCCATCTTCCAAGGTTGCTGCTTCTTTTAGATGATTTGAAAAACTTTGTCCATAGAATATATTGTCACCTAAAATCATAGCTACATTATCATCACCTATAAATTCCTCTCCAATGATGAAGGCTTCTGCAAGTCCATTAGGCTTTTCTTGAACTGCATATTGAATATTCAAGCCTAGCTCTTGTCCATCTTTAAAAAGTTCTTTAAAATTAACTATATCTCTTGGTGTTGAAATAATTAATATATCTTTAATCCCTGTAAGCATTAAAACTGACATTGGATAATAAATCATTGGTTTATCATATATTGACACCATTTGCTTTGACATCGCTTTTGTCACAGGATAGAGTCTTGTTCCTGAACCTCCTGCTAATACTATACCTTTCATTAGCTTCACCTCTACTTTTTACCTTTATTAGATCTTTTTCAATTTATAATAAATACTTTCGTTAGCTACGCTTAATATCAAGTGATTTACAGCTTTCACATTCTTAAAATTACTATTTATGGCCTTTATGAAATATTTTCTTCCTTCCCTTATTTTTTTATTTTTCATATATATATGGGCTAATCGTTCATAATTAGATGACATTATTATTTTATAGCTTCTATTATCAATATTTTTACTCTTAATTAATTTTTTTATTTTTTCTAATACTATCTCATGACCTTTAATAACATTATTAACATTTCCAGTTATACTGTTATTATGATAATAATAATTCAAACAAGGTGTATCTATCCTCGCTATATTATATCCATTACTTAATACTC
This sequence comes from Clostridium sp. OS1-26, assembly GCF_030915445.1. Taxonomy (GTDB): domain Bacteria; phylum Bacillota; class Clostridia; order Clostridiales; family Clostridiaceae; genus Clostridium_AM. The sequence goes on along the minus strand of NZ_CP133264.1, from coordinate 1,867,520 downwards.
TCATATATAAGTCCCAATCTTGGCAACTTGGAAGTTGTTCATCAAATCCTTTTATTTTATTAAAAACATCTTTCTTTATGCATATAGTAGATGTTGTTCCAATAAAATTTTTACATAATATTGATAGCAATTCATTATCCAATTCTTCATTTTCTTTAAAAATATGCTTTTTATTATTATTTTCATTAACTAAATAATACTCTGTATAAACCATGTCAATATTATTATTGGTGTTAAATTTATTTACTTGTAATTCTATCTTTTCTGGTAACCATTCATCATCACTATCTAAAAATGCAACCAAATCACCTCTACAGTGTGTGACTCCTATATTTCTTGATTTAGCTCCTCCTACATTGATCTCATTTTTATAATATCTTATATCTTCTGATAAATAAGGTTGAATAACTTCATAAGTATTATCTTTTGAATTATCATCAATTATAATTATTTCCAAATTATCATAAGTTTGGCTTAGTACACTTTCTATAGTTTTTATAATTCTATTTGCTCTATTAAAAGTTGGTATTACTACGCTAACTAACTCATTACTATTTGCCGATTTCATTTTTTCTCCTCCTATAATTTTTGGTATAATTCATCAAACTTAGATATATAATTTTCCAATGAAAAACTTAATTTTTGTCTATTAAGTGAATTATTCTGAAATTCCTTTCTTTTACTTTCATCTTTTACTAGATACTCTATTTTCGCTGCCAGATCATTAATATCTCCAACTTTTGAAAGAAATCCATTATAATTTTCTTTTACCATTTCGCACACTCCACCATGTCTATATCCAACAATAGGTGTTCCACTTGCCATTGCTTCTAAAACAACTGTAGGTAAAGGGTCAGGATTAGTACTTGGAAGAACAAAGATATCATATAGAGAATGAATATTTTTACTATCACTTCTATAATCAGAAAAGATTACTCTATCTTTATTTCCCATAGTCTTAATTTGTTTTTCTAATTCATCTTTCCGCCATTCTTCGCCTTCAAATACTCCACCAACCATCATTGCATAGACATGACTATTTTTCTTTAATACTATATCTATTGCTTTAAGAAAATCAGCTTGTCCTTTCCATGCATTTACTCTTCCTATCATGCCAACAATAACTGCATCATCTGGTATATTAAACTCTTTTTTTATATATTCCTTTTCATTATTAGGGTTAAATATATTGTTATCTACACCGTTATAGATTACTTTAATATCTTTCCTAAAATATCCTGTGCTCTTTAAATGTTCTTTTACAGCCTGAGACACTGTTACTACTTCATCAGCATATTTAGATAAAAGAAAACTTATAAATTTATGTACAACTTTAGGTTTTACTATAATTTCATGTATATGCCAAACCTGAGGTATTTTAAGTTTTTTCTTTATATATATTCCTTCCAATACAGCTGCTGTATTTGTATGAATTATATCTATATTTTTCTCAGATGCTATTCTCTTTATTTCTCGAGAATACTTTATATAATCTTTGAAATATCTCAACATTCCAATTGGAGTAAAAAATTTCCTTCTTAATATTGGGTATTCTACAATCTCAACTTCTATATTATTTTCTTTAAACTTTTTAACTAGTGGTCCATCACATGGAAGTACAATATACGGTTTAAAACTTTTCTTATCAATATTCTTCAATAATTGTAATAAAACAATATCTGCCCCATACAATTCAGCTCCTGCATGTAAATATAATATATTTTTCATACTAATTTTCCATCCTTGATTTCACTATTTTTTCTCTTTTATCAACAACAATACTATAGGGCGGAATATCTTTTGTAACAATTGTTCCTGCACCTATAATACTCCCTCTACCAATAGTCACCCCATCAAGTACTATAACTCCACTTCCTATCCAACAATCATCTTCAACGATTATTCCTTTTCTAATAACTCCCTGTGATTTAATTGTGCTTGAGGTATCATTAAAATTATGATTCTCTGCAAAAAGCTTACTCTAGGACCAATCATAACATTCGATCCAATGTTTATATATCCAGCGCATCCAATATAACTCATAGGACCAATTGAAGAGTTATTACCCATTTTCAGTCCTTCTCCTACCTCCACTCCATAGTAACTAGATGGTCTTATCATAGCTGAATTTCCTATGGTCACATTATCTCCAAATACTAGTCCTCGTTTACTTAGCCCTTGTACTTCGCAGTGCATTTCGAATTTCATATTTTTACCTATTATTATCTTATTCTTATTAGATATTTTAGTTCTTTTCCCTATAAATATTAATCCATCAGACTTAGCAAAAAAAGCCTTAGCAAGAAATCCCTTATTATTTTTAATAAAGTAGAACTTAATATTGAAATTAAATCCAGTGTACTTATATTATTCTTATCTATTCTTTTAAACATATTTCCTCTTTTCTTCATTTACAAAACCATGGAATATTTTATTAACTAATAGATCTTCATATTTGTCTATAATATAACTCCATGTATATTCCTTTTTTATTCTACTTTTAGCTTTAGAGCCCAAAGTTTTTATATATTCTTCATCAATATTATCTAGTTTATCTATAAGATTAGCTAAATTTCTATTTTTCTTATTAAAATATAAAGCACCATCCATTCCTACTTCTCTATTAAATCCAACATCTAATAATATATTTAAATCGGTTGTAGCTAGTGCTTCTAATAAAGAGGGATTAGTACCACCTACTTCATGTCCATGAAAATATCCATATGCATTTTCTCTAATCTTTTTTAATAATTCTTGGTTATAAACTGTTCCAACAAACTTTATTCTGTTATCTTTATCAAAGTTTGTCTTTTCTCTTAATTGCTCATAGAATTTATTTTTCTCTACATTAGTTATTAATATAAAATTCTTTTTGGTCTTTGATTTCATAAATTCAGTTATCATAGTTTCATAGTTATTTTCTGGAACAAATCTACCAACTACTAAATAGTATTCTTTCTTCTTAACATTTTTTTCTTTATACCATTGAAGTAAAGTACTATCCTCATCTGTTAATTTTGATTTTTCAGCATCAGCTCCATAAGCTATAAAAGTCGTCTTTGGATCATATTGTTTATAATCTTCTTTTATATATTTCTCTATATTTTTTGAATCACATATTAATAAATCTGCATGTTTAACCATGTATTTTTCTGAAACTTTCCAATATTGTCTTATAGCTTTATTCCATTTAGCTCTCTTCCATTCATGACCATCTGGATTAACAATTAAAGTCCCACCTAACTTTTTTAATTTATTTTTATAATATCCGACAAATGGTCCTATTCTACATGCTAAAATATATACAATTGAATTTTTTATTTTATTATCTTCTATACATTTAATACTTTCTTTTAGTGCTGCTATATCATAATAAACTGCTTTTGCAGGTCCAATATTCGGTACTTTTATGTTGAAGCATCTAGCTCCATTATGTTTAAAGTTCTTATAATCCTCTGCTAAGCAAGAAACATGATATTTTATTTGTTTACTTTTCTGTCCTTCTGTTAGTTTTTCAACAAAGGTTTCAAATCCGCCATATTTTGCGGGTATTCCTTTAGAGCCTATAATAAATACATGCTTCATTTTCCAATCCCCTTATGCATTATCCTATGCTATTGCCATAGCTGCTTCACTTTTAGCATCTTCTTTTAAGTTTAAAATAGCCTTTCTTCCGACAGAATAATATTCTATTGCTTTTTCTTCTACATCGTTAATTTCATAACAATTTCTTCCATCAAATATAACAGGAGTATTCATTAATTCTTCGTATATATTTAAGTGTAAAGATTTAATTTCATTCCATTCTGTAAATATAAATGCTGCATCTGCACCTTTTAAAGTTTCTTCTGGAGTTTTTACATATGTGATTTCAGTTGGAAATAGTTTTTTAAAGTTTTCTTCTCCTACTGGATCATATGCCACGATTTCTGCTCCTTCATCTAACAGTCTTCTAACATTTGGTATTGAAGGTGCATCTCTCAAATCATCTGTTCCTGGTTTAAATGTTAATCCTAAAATTGCCACTTTCATTCCTTTTAAACTTTTAAATCTCTGTTTAGCTTTTCTAAATAATTTATATTTTTGATTTTCATTTACCTCTATTGTTGCTTTTATAGTTTTTAACTCATATCCATTATCATTAGCAAGCCAATGAAGTGCCTTAGTATCTTTAGGGAAACAAGATCCTCCATATCCTATGCCTGCTTTTAAGAACTTGTCTCCTATTCTTGGATCATAAGACATTCCATTTGCCACATCTTCAACATCCGCTCCAACAATTTCGCAAAAGTTAGCAATTTCATTAATAAATGATATCTTTAATGCCAAAAAATCATTAGATGCATATTTTATCATCTCAGCACTTCTTCTATTAGTTACAACTATTGGTTGATTAAATCTTTCATACACTTCTCTCAAAGTATCTCTAGCTCTATCCGATTTAATACCTATTACTATTCTACTAGAATACAAAGTGTCTTTAACTGCTGTTCCTTGAGATAAGAATTCTGGATTTGAAGCCACTTCTATTTGAACATCATTTTTTAAATGTTCCTTTAGAAATTCTTCTACTTTATCATTAGTTCCTATTGGAACTGTTGATTTAACAACAACCAAACAATCTTTTTCTACATTTTCAGCTATTTGCTCGGAAGCTTTATATACATAATCCAGGTTAGCGGAACCATCTTCTCTTTCTGGAGTACCTACACCTATAAAAATTACATCTGCATCTTTATATGCTGATTTATAATCAATTGTAAAATCTAATCTACCTTCTTCATAATTTTTTTTAAGTATTTCATCTAATCCAGGTTCATATATTGGCGATATACCTTGTTTCATTAGTTCTATTTTTTCTTCGTTAGTATCCACGCAAGTTACACTATGTCCTAAATGTGCTAAACATGCACCTGTAACTAATCCAACATATCCTGTTCCTGCCACTACAATTTTCAATATTAATCACTCCTAATTAATTTATCATGCAACTTAAAATGCTACCTTGCTCCTTCATCTCCAAACAACACCCTCACCGTTTTCAATATAAGAGCTATGTCAATCCAAATGTTTCTTTCTTTTACATACTTTACATCTAGTTCCATCCATTCTTCAAAATCTATATCATTCCTACCCATAACCTGCCAATAACAAGTTAACCCTGGCTTAGCTAAAAGTTTAATTTTCTGACGTTCTGTAAATTTTTCTACTTCCCTTGATAGATTAGGTCTTGGCCCCACTAATGACATTTCACCCTTTAGCACATTAAATAATTGAGGAAGCTCATCTATACTTGTCTTTCTTATAAATTTTCCTACTCTAGTTATTCTTGGGTCATTCTTCATCTTAAACATAGGACCTGTCATTTCATTCTTATCTTTAAGCTTGTGTAAAAGTTCTTCTGCATTAGTTACCATAGATCTAAACTTATACATATAAAATATTCTTCCGTTTTGCCCTACTCTTTTCTGCGCAAAGAATATAGGTCCCTTGGAGTCCAACTTTACAGCTATAGCCGTTATAATTATTAAAGGACTTAATGCAATAATTCCAAATAATGCTCCTAAAAAATCCACAACCCTTTTTGTAATGTAATAGCTTGTACTTTTTTCATAAGCTTTCAAATGTCCAACAATGTACTTAAAACTTTCCCCTCTGATCTCTACCATTTTATACCTCTCCTCCCTTTATTATATACATACGTAAACTTTTTTCTATTAATGGGGTATAATTAAAAAAAATCAAAAAAATAACAATCTATATGTGTTTTCTCTAATCACATATAGATTGTTATTTTAGAATGCCATATTCAAATATAAAAAACGAATTATGTATTACTTTTCCGCTTTTCTTTTTTCTTTCTAAATTTATAACCGTCATTTCCATAATAATAATTATAGTAATATCTCTTTTCGTTCATTTCTAACTTATTAAGCACCGCTCCTAATATCTTAGCATTAACCTTTTGTAAAAGCTCTTTAGCTTTTTCTGCCGCCTTCCTGTCTACTTGTGATGAAGCAACTACTAAAAGGCAGCCATCAGCATAGCTTGAAAGAAGCTGAGCATCTGTTACAGCTATTATTGGAGGCGTGTCTATTATAATATATTCATAGTTTTGTCTTAATCCTTCTAAAAATTGCTTCATTTTTGATGAAGCTAGAAGTTCAGCTGGATTTGGAGGTCTTGTACCAGAAGTCAGAACATCAAGATTCTGAATCTCAGTACTTTTAACTGCTTCTTGAAATTCTACATTGCCTACAAGTAAATCTGATATACCAGTTTGATTAGATAATGAAAATATCTTATGTAATGATGGCTTTCTTTGGTCACAATCTATCAATATAGTTTTAGCTCCACTTTCAGCCATAACCACCGCAAGATTTGCAGCAGTGGTAGACTTTCCTTCTCCTGGCTCTGAACTTGTTACAACTATTATTTGAACCTTATTATCAAAGGATGAAAACTGAATATTTGTTCTCAAGGTCCTATATGCCTCTGCAATGGAGGATTGGGGATCTTTTACTGTTACAATGCTTTTGTTTTCCATATCATTCACTCCGTTTATTAGTTAATTAATTGTTGTCCCTTGGTATTATGCCTATAACAGGAATACCTAAATATCTATTTATATTCTCTTCTGTTTTTATAGTACTGTCCATATATTCAAGTACAAATGTAAGCCCTACAGATGCCACAAGCCCAATGAAAAATGCTATAGCTACGTTTAAAGTCTTATTTGGTTTAATAGGTTTTTGTGGAATCTTAGCTCCATCCATTACTTGTATACTTCCAGTTGGATATATTCTTTTTGATTCTTGTATAAAAGCATCAGTAACAGCATTCATTATAAGATATGCTTCTTGTGGACTGTTATTTTTTACTTTAAATTCAACTATTTGAGTATCGTTTTGTGGTGTTACATTAATTATACTTTCAAGTTTATCTGCTGATATATTTTTCAATTTTGCCGAAGCATTTTCAGCAACAGCTCTAGACCTTCCTATTTCAGCATAAGTCTTTACAAGTTTTTGGAACATCATAATATCATTATAATTATACTGAGAAGACTTATTATTTGGATCATTATCAGATTTTCCTACAACAATACTTGCACTTGCTTCATATGTAGGTTTAATAATGAAAAAGTTTAAAATCCCTGATATAAGTGTACATGCAATAGTTATTATAAGTATTAGCTTTGTCCTATTTTTAATTATGTAGAAAAGATCCTTTAAATCTAATGCCATTTCGCCACCCATAGAATGTGCATCCTCCTTATATTGTAATTTAGTTATCTATACTTTATAACTAAACTTTTAGCATCCGTATTATCTCCTACTATCAAATCAAGCCTTCCATCCTTGTTATTTTCAGCCTCTAACCCGTCAAGACCTACTTGAGATACACCAGGGGCTCCGTTATCGAATCCTATAAATGCTGTTGGAACTTCAAAATCTGTCCATCCACTTGATACATTTTCATCAGCCTTGTATCCATTTATTGAAAGTGTTAAAGTTTTTGCGGTTGCTGAGTAAATTCTTATTTGGGTTAAATTACTTTTTGATATTTTATCTACTATGTCAATAGTCTGTCCATCTTGTTGATAAACATTAAATGAAGATTCGGAAGCATCTGCAAAAACAAATTGTATATCTCCATCAGAACCATCAGAAGTCTGAGATAAGTTGCTTGAATCAATATAATTTTCAAGGGTTTTTACAATGCTTTCTGGTACTGCTGCAGCTCCGCCTAATGCAATTATATTAGATTTTGTTTCTATATTTTCTTTTATAAAGCTTTCTGCTGCAGGCGGAATCGTTTCATAAGTTAATATTATTGGCGAGGAATTTTTTGCTGATAAAGCTGAGCCTGATAGAGCATCTGCAAATTCCTTTCCGGTTGGTCCATCTGCCTGAACAACATATAAATTATCGAATTGAAGATCTTGTTTAAAATATTTCATTATATTTAAATTTGTTTCAAATCTATCTTGACCATAAAGTCTTACTGATGTTTTAGATACTTGTTGTGCGGTGTTATCGCTTATAACTCCCTGTCCACCTATTATATATGAATTTTTTATATTTACACTATTTTCTTGTATATAATTTTTTACTACTTCTGGCAACTGATCTTTATCAGTTAAAAGTATAGGCATACCTTTTTGTGCAGCTATAGAGGCTATAGAAAGTGCATCAGCAAATCCATATCCTGATGCAACTGTAATTCCATTTATATTTTCAAGTTCCTTTGCAACTATAACTGAAGTTTCGTATCTATCATTCCCACCAAGACGCTTTATATCACCTACTAAGGATTTTATTTCATTTTCAGTGTTTTGTGAAACTGAAGCATATTTCCCTATTATAAAAACATGTTTAGCATTTAATCTTTTTATTTCTTGTTTTACATTGTCATTTAAAGTAGCACTTTCAGTTAGAAGTATTGGTGCATTATATTTTTTTGCTAGTGGAGCAGCACATAGTGCATCAGCATAATCTTCACCACTTGCTATCACTACATATTCAGAATTTGTCCAACCTGCTTTGGATATTGCTGCTGATGTTTGATATCTATCTTGTCCCCATAATCTATTTGAAGCCGCTGAAACTTTTGATGTATTAAATGCTATAAAATTTGTAATAACAAATACACTAAGAACATATGAGATAAATTTTTTATTTCTTTTTAACATAAATACTCTTCCTTTCAGTAAGTTTTATATAATCTTTTAAGTTTATTATCTTTAAAAGCCAACAGGACCTGATGCTGTTGGCTTTCATATTTATATGTGGGTATTACAGAAATTAATTATGTGCTTTTTAATCAACTTGTACCATATAAGGCGTACTTATGTTTTCACCCTTATACTTTAGATAAACTTTATAATTACCTTTTAGGTCTTTATATTTTATGGACTTAAATGCTTCTGCATCTTGTAAATCATTTAATGATAATGCACTCTCTAATAAGGTACTAACTGTTTTATCTTGAGAATTAGCATCATAAACAGTTTTATTGCCGTGACCTACTTTAACTACCTTAGTCACAGCATATCCATTCTTTTCATCAAACAGAATATTTTGAGCCTGGCCTAAAGCATGTTGTAAATTGTACTTATTAACAAATTTACTATAAGCTCCATATAATGTATCATTAGGATTAGCTAATTTTATAGTTAGCTTATGATTTGACTGAGAAACATCAGCAATTGCATGTAACCCTTGTGGGTGCTTTTGTTCAACATACTTCACCCAATTGCTAACTTGAGTGTCAAGTAATCTTAAATTTTGTTCACCCTTGTTACCATTCTTTTTATCCTCATTTTTGTCATCCTTTTTATTGTCCTTTTTATCCTCATTTTTATCGTTCTTTTTGTTCTCCTTTTTATCATCCTTTTTATCGGCCTTTTTACTACTTAAGTTTTTGCTCATCTTCAATTCTTTTCCATTTAATTTTACTGTATAATAGGAGTTGCTTGTCTCCTTCCCCTGAGAAACTTTAGCTGCTGTTTCATGTTCATTAGTATTTTCTGGTGGTGCCACCCCTGCTGCTTTTACAGTTGTTGCTGCTACTGAGCTTATTATCAATACTGAAGCTACAGTACATGCTAATAAAACCTTTAATGTGTTTCTTTTCATCTTTTTTCCTCCAATTTATATTAACGTATAAGGTACAAAGCCCCTTATCATGGCTATTTTTACGCACAAAGCAGCTAATATTTCTTTGTTTTTTCTGTTATGGGTGAACTTAAAAAGTGCAAGATTATAGGTGATTTTTGTCATTGAACTAAATTACATTACCATTTATTATATAAATTCGTATATTAATGTTAAATTAGTGGGGGTAATATAAAAAAAACTCCAAGCCTTATGTATGATAAATAATTTATATCAGACATAAGACTTAGAGTAGTTTAGCGTTAATTCAGTTTCACAAAATTCTATGTGAAATCTTTTTTATTTTTTATGTTGTTCTTTTTTGTTCTTTATCCTTTTCTTTATCTTTATTCTTTTCTTTATTCTTTTCTTTATCTTTTTCTTTATTTTCTTTGTCTCGTTCTTTTGCTTTTTCCTTATTTTCTTTTTCTTGTTCTTTTGCTTTTTCTTTATTTTCTTTTTCTTGTTCTTTTGATTTTTCTTTATTTTCTTTGTCTTTTTCTTCATTTTCTTTATCTTCTTTATGTTTATTGAATTTTATTTCTTTTTGCTGATTTTTATATTCTTTTGTTTTCTCTTTTGATGTATCATTTTCTTTATTTGCATATTGTGTATTCTTAGACTTATCTTCTTCTATACTTATTTTTTGATCTGCATTTGATTTTATTTTATCTGTTTTTTCTTTTGCAATTCATTAGATTTATATCCTTCTTCTTCATTGATTATATTTATAATCTCTTTTACAGATTTTTTATCAATGTCATTTAATTCATGTCCTGAACTTTTTTCTATTGCCTGATCTATTAAAATAAGTTTACAAGGAGATATGTTCTGTTCCTTAGCCTTTTCATATATTGTTTTGTTTCCTTTTAAAAAAATTGTTTTCGCCGCTATTTTACTTTCTTTAATATAATTATCTACTGCTTTTTCTAAACTTTGATCATCAATTTTCTTATCCAATTCCGTTACAGTTATTATAATTGTATTTTCCTTTTCCTTTGAAATAAACCTCTCTTCTTCAGATATTTTAATAATTTCATTAATTACAATATCTACGGATTTAAGATGAGACTTATCTATCTTTTTAATAACCTTATTTCCATCCTCATTCAAGGCCCGCAGTTTTATAGGTTTTCCATATAAATTATAAGCAATTTCAATACTTGGATTTATATCTACATTTACATATCCTTTAGGTGTATAGTAAGCATATGCGCTATAACCTCCTACAAAAAACATTAAAAATACAGCTGCAGCATAGATGAAATGTCTAAAAATTAGTTTTTTATCTTTTTCTGGCCTATTAATTACAATTTCTTCTCCAATATCTACAAAATCATTAGGCTTATCTACTTCTACAAAATCTCCATCTTTTGTCAATACAATAATTTTATCATCTAACCGTTGTAATACTATTCCTTTCATACTTTCACCTTCACTCTATGTACTCTCGTATAAATTTATAATCCCCGATTAACACAACTACCAGTGCTATAATATAAATTCGTCCTCTCTCTATTTTTTTACGATGAATAGGAATATTTTTCTGTATTTCTTTTATCGGTAATCGTTTTGTACTTACTAAGTTATCTAATATATCTGATTCACGTACAATAAATTGAGCAACTTCTTTATAAAGATTTTTAAGCTTTTGTTGTTTTGGAGAAGCTTGTACCAACTCGCAAAATTCGATTCCCCATTTTTTTAATTCTTTCTCGTATTCTTGAATTTCCAATTTTCTCATTTTGTTTTCTTCTTGATTTTGATACTCTTCAATTGCCTTATTTTCTATCTGGCTACATGCTACTTCATTTTCCGATTCATAAAGCCCTTGCAAACATATCATTTCTTTATGTTTTCCATTTTTCCTATAATAATCTATACATCTAAGATTAATAACCATTTTTGCAAAGTTTAAAAATTTCCCTTTACTTTTATCATATGAATCTACAGCTTCTTTAAATGCCATCATACCAATAGTGAGTTCATCATCATATCCGTATTGCAGAAACCTTCCTGTTTTTTTCTGCATAGTACTCGCTATAAAAGGCTTATATGTTTCAATTAATTTATTTAACTCTTCTTTATTTTTTTTAGCTTTTTCTACTCGTTCTTCAAGAGATCTCTTAAATAAAAACATCATTACCACCTCACTTTAAAGCTACTTAATATGTATTCGCTATGTAGCCTTTGCAAATTAAGGTATATAATGACATTTCTTTAATTCTATTGTCACACCCCTTATGTTGTCAGCAAATATCTCATATCGTCCTTTTAGCTTTCATCTCTTAATTAGTAAATCTGATAACGTTTAACTCTTAATAACATTATAATTTTTTCTAATAATATTGTAAATTTCTTTTACAATATTATATTATTGTTTTCAAAAAATTCTTTATAATTAATATAAATTTTACAAAAAAGTACATTTGAAAGTTCTTTAACTTTCAAATGTACTTCTACTTCCTTCACTAATTATTTCAACTGTTTTTAACCTAACCAACTTGCCGTAAGTCTCCCACTTCTTCAAGTGGGAGTTCAACGCCAAGTAAGTCATGCATTCGCAGCTCTAAAATTCAGATGGGGTAAAAGAATCCCCCTCTGAATTAAGATCTTGCTTCAATTCTCTATCTCTTGAAAAAGCTAAATAATCCTTTTTTTTCTTTAATTTTTTCCGCTCTTGAATATATTTTAGAGTTATTCAAAAGCTTCTCAGCATTATTTATGACATTTTCATATAAAACATGATTTAAGCTCTCCACCTGTTTCAAAGCTTCTTTCATTTTTGGTGATCTCATGCCAGTAGAATGAGCATCTGAGGCTATAAAATCACATACTCCATGCTGAATAAACATTTGAGAGATTTTTGTATTCTCTTACCAAACATGCCGCTAATACTTCCCGAATTTATTTGAAAAAGACACCCTTCTTCTATGAACTCATTTATCCTAGAAGGTTTTTCTATTATATAATTATATCTTTCTGGATGAGCAATTATAGGAACTACTCCTTCTATTCTAAGCTCATATATAATATCTAAGGCATCTTTAGGCATTCTCTCCATTGAAAGTTCTATTAGTATATATCTTGTTTCACCTATACCCTTTATAACTCCACGTTTGTAAAACTCCAATGTATGTTTGTCTAAGAATACTTCTTGTCCTGAAACCACATCAATATCTATTCCTTTTTCTTTAGCTTTAACATTAATTTCCTTTACAAGTTTGTACACATCTTCATAGATATTTTCGTAGCAACCTGTATAAAAATGAGGAGTAGCTACAATCTTCTTTGTACCATCTTTAACTGCAATTTCCAGCATTTCCATGGTCACGGCCATTTCTTTTGCTCCGTCATCTATACCCGGTAATATATGACTATGTAAATCTATCATACTTCATCACCTTTGCTGTTCTACCTTTTAGGTTTTATTTTCTTATTTCTTTAATCAATTCTAATTCCCATTTTTTATTATCTCAACAGGGCTTAATCTATAAGTTTTTACAGCAGGTAAGAATGCAGCCAAAGTTGAAGCTGCTATATCAATTAAAGCAGAAACAATTATAAACTTATTATTTATAACAATGTCTACTACTGGCTTTCCTTCTGTTGTTACTATATATGTATTGAAACCTTTTATGTACATCATTGCAAGTTCTGCTCCTAGTGCAGTTCCTACAATCCCTAAAATAAAGGCCTGCATTAAAAATATAAATGCAGCAGAACTATCTCTTATTCCCATAGCCTTTAATATACCTATTTGCTTATACTTTTGAGTTACAGTTATGCCAAGTACACTTACTATACTCAGTACAGCCGCCAGAAGAACAAAAAACTGAATTATTACAGTACATATCTTTTGCCCTATTATTCCGCTAAGTAAAAGCTTATTCTCATCTTTCCAATTTTGTACTTTTAAATCCTTATCATTAAGAGAGCTACTAACCTTTTTCGATAGACTATCCGCTAAATATGGGTTTACAACGCCAATCTCTATAGAGGTAACTTTATCGCCAAAGCCTATTAAATCTTGAGCAGTTTTTAAATCTGTAAAAATCCAGAATCTATTTAGCCCTGCAGATTCCAGATCATAAAAACCCACTATTGTAAGCTCAATATTTCTTTTATCTATTGTTACTATATTAAGTTTATCTCCTAGTCTTAAATCAAGTCTTTCTTTAAGTTCTCTACCAATTAATGCTTGTCCGTTATTTTCTATCATTTTGCCTTCATAGACTTTGCTTTTAATATCGTATAACTTATTAAGATCCTCAGGTATAAATCCTCTTATTCTAGTAGGTTCTTTTATGTCTGTGAGCTTTATAAAAGCTTGTTGTTCAGCTACGGGAGCCACTACATCTATATCTTTACTCACAGCGTTTATTTTGGTCTTTCTATTTTGCCAGTCTTCCATTCCCCCCTTAGAAAAATATACTGTTATATGCGGGGAATTACCTATAAACTTATTCAATAATGTAATTTCAAGCCCTTTGCTTAGAAGTCCAATAAATATTTGAACAGATACTCCTATAGCTATTCCTAGTATTATAATCAGGGTTTGCGCCTTACTATCTTTTAAGAACCTCCATGCTATCCTTAGTGATGCAAACATTATCCATTTCCTTTCATTAGCATAATTTATGTCAGAAACCATACCATCTCTTATTTTTATTATTCTATCTGCTTCTTTAGCTATCCTATCATCATGAGTTATAATTATAAAAGTAGTTCTAAATCTTTTGTTTATCTCTCTAAACACATCGTATACTGCCTTAGCCGATTTGGAATCTAAATTCCCTGTTGGTTCATCTGCCAATATAATTTTAGGTTCGTTCATAAGGGCTCTTGCAATTGCAACTCTTTGCTGTTGTCCTCCTGATAGATCGTAAACTTTTTTATGCTTAAATTCAGATAATCCTACCAAATCCAAAAGTTCTTCACCTTTTTTACGAATTTTTTTACCACAAAAGAATCTCTTTATTGTATGAGGCATAAGCACATTTTCTATCGCATTAAACTCTGGCAGTAGATAGTGAAATTGAAATATGAATCCTATTTTTCTATTTCTAAGAGAAGCTAATGCGGCTCTACTCATACCATTTATCCTTTCATTATCAATATACACTTGTCCATTAGTAGGCTTATCTAAAGTACCCATTATATTTAACAAAGTAGTTTTTCCACTACCTGAGGCTCCTATTATAGAATTAAATGACCCTTCTTCAAAGGATAAATTTATATCATAAAGCACTTGAGTTTTAATAGATTTACCGTATATCTTATTTATATTCTCTAATTCTATAATCTTTCCCATAGTTCCCCCATAAGTTTAAAATTGAATATATGCTAAAATTTACTATTTATATTTTAGCATATTAAAGCTAAAACAAAAACAGCCTTTAGGCTGTATGTTATTTGAATTTAACCAATCAATATATTAATGAATATACTTAAGCAACTCCTCTAGAAATTTCAACTTGCTATTATAGGTATCATTGAATTTTTTAACCTCAAGAACAATTTTGCTATCTTTTAAATATACGTTATTTACTTTTAGAGGTATCAAACTTGCATCTAGACATACACTATTATTTTCTATAGAAATGCCTCCATGAAATAAACCGCTGATCCTACTTAGAACATAACCTCTTGGTAAAGGTACCTTGCCGACATAAAATTTTTCTGGGTTATATTTCACCTTGTTGCCCTCAAAGGTCATAGTACCTTTAGATGAAAAAAGAAATTCTACTCCCTTATAACTAGAGGGAATGTAAAAATTTAATTCCTTGTCTGCTATTTCTCCATGAACAGCTTTTATATTTAAATTCCCGTAGTTTTTCTTATCAATATAAATCTTTATTATGGAATTTAAGTCTTCATTATTTAATTCTAATATTCCAGTACTCTGAGATTTTACCACATTAGATATAAATTCGTGAGATAACTTTGCACTTGGAGCAGTATATTCTGAATTCCATGTTAATAGCTTAAAGAATACACCACAAGCAATGATTATTCCTACAATTACAATCAGTAATAGCTTCTTTGCCTTTTTATTTCCTGTCTTTCTCATTACATCCTCCTTAAGCAGATATCTAAAATCTTTATAAATATAGTATCATGCAAATGGCTAATAAAAAACCAACTTCTTAAATTATTTTTAGTTAATATTATCGAATTTATAAACTTGCAAATTCAAATAATAACAGCTAATAACTGGTTTTACCAAGCTATTAGCTGTCTAAAATTTCTGAGATACCTGTTTTAAAGTGATCCGCAGCTACCATGTAGGCATATATTATCTTTTTAAAACCAATTTTTTGCTATAATATTACTCATATCTTAAGGCTTCAATAGGGTCAAGTTTCGCCGCCTTACCTGCAGGATATAATCCAAAGAAAATACCAACTGCAGATGAGAAACCAAAGGCAAGTAATATTACCTTAATAGATACTGGGATCTCTATATGTATGAATATGCTGGCAACCTTACCTAAGGATATACCAAATACAGTTCCAATAGCCCCTCCAATTAAGCAAAGTATTACAGATTCCATTAAAAATTGTAATTTAATGTCCTTGGTCTTTGCTCCTATGGCTTTCCTTATACCTATCTCTCTAGTTCTTTCTGTAACAGATACAAGCATTATATTCATAACCCCTATACCACCAACAACAAGTGATATAGCTGCTATAGCTCCAAGTCCTAAGGTCAACATGCTTAACATTTTATCTACAGTAGCCAATTCCTTAAAGCCCTGTTCAGCAATATATTTATTTTTATTCTGATGCTTGTTTTCAAGAATTTTTAATATTTTAGCAGTTATTTGGTCTGCATTCTTCATGTCTGAAACATTTACAGTTAAAAATGATATATAAGTGTCTTTAAATATTCTATCTCCTATAGTTATAGGAATTATTGCAGATCCAGGCATATTTTCATTCAATGCTTCTCCAATCTCAGAGCCTTTTTCCTTAAATACTCCTATAATAGTTACACTAATAGTCTTATCTTGAACATTTAACTTTGCAGATTTTCCTACTGCATCAGCACCTCCAAAAAACTTTTCTGCAGTCTTATTATCTATTACTGCAACGTTTCTTATTGCTTCGACATCCGCTTCACTAATATATCGCCCTGCTACTACTTCAATACCATTAAGCCTCGTAGAGCCAGCATTTGTCCCTGAAACATACATACGCTTTGATTTATTGTTTCCATTCTTTACAGAACCAATATCTCCAATGGATGCTTCAATGGATGTAATTTCAGATACCTTTTCCTTTAAAAGCTTAATATCCTCTAAAGTATAATAGTCTCTTTCCTTTATACCTTCATCTGTATTAGAATTCATTTTAAAATTAATTACATTAGTACCGATGTCTTGGAATTGATTTTTCACATAAAGTTTTGCTCCATCTCCTATAGATACTATAGTTATTACTGAGGATATTCCTATGATTATTCCAAGCATTGTCAGGAAGGATCTTAACTTGTTTGTTCTTACACTCTGCATTGCAGATTGAAAGCTTTCTCCTATATTCATCAGTTATTCCTCCCTTATTATAGTTCTTTCAGTAACTAAACCATCTGAGATTATATTCCCATCTCTAAACACAATATTCCTTTTAGTATGCTGAGCTATATCTGGCTCGTGGGTAACCATAACTATAGTTACTCCTTCATCATTTAATTCTTGAAATATACCCATTATTTCTTCACTAGATTGACTATCCAAATTTCCTGTAGGCTCATCCGCAAGTATTATTGCGGGATCATTTACGAGCGCTCTTGCTATAGCTACCCTTTGCTTTTGTCCCCCTGACAATTCATTTGGTTTATGGTGTACTCTATCCCCGAGGCCTACCCTATCTAAGGCAATTTTAGCTCTTCTTTCTCTCTCAGACTTTGGCACTCCTGCATACATCATTGGTAGCTCAACATTAGCCAAAGCAGTAAGCTTTGGAAGAAGATTAAAAGCTTGAAATACAAAACCTATTTTTTTGTTTCTTATCGCAGCAAGGCTGTTATCATCAAGAGAAGAAATATCCACTCCATCTAAATAATACTTACCATCTGTAAGCTTGTCCAAACATCCTAGTACATTCATTAGAGTAGATTTACCTGAACCTGATGCTCCCATTATAGCTACATATTCCTTTTCTTCTATCTCAAGGTTGACTTCCTTTAATGCCTTTAGCTGAATTGCACCAGTGTCGTACACTTTTACAAGATTTTCAAGCTTAATTATCACTTTTTAGTCCCCCCATTTTTGTTTGCTGCTTCTGCCACTTCATCACCTTCATGAATAGTATCAGGAGGGCTTACAATATATCTATCTCCATCTTTAAGCCCATCTATAATTTCTACATCATAATCTGTTTCAGTACCAGTTTTTATATATTTTTTCTCAACTTTATTTTTATTATTTACTATATAAACATACTTTTTACCTGTAGATTTCTCTTCCTTAATACCATCAAATCCAACTGCAAGCGCACCATCTTTTTGATTTATTATGATTTCTGCATCTGCCTCGTATCCAGCCTTTATTTTGCCATCTGAGTTATTTATAGTTATCTTAACATTAATCTTATAATCTTTATCTGTAGAATTAGCTTTGATTTGTGCCATTTCACCTATCTCAGTCACTTCTCCAGTATATTTATTATCTAATCCTTTTACTTTTACATTTACTTTTTGTCCCTTAGTAAGCTTTATGGCATCATACTGAGTCATGTCAATAGATACTTTAAGTGCTGAATTATCATCTACTATAATCATATCTCCTGTTTTTGGAAATAAATCTTCCTTAGCATCCATTTTTATAACTATCCCATCAATATTTGCCTTTATTTTGCTATCCTCTATTTTTTTAGTAAAATTCTTTATATCTGCCTGCGCCAATGCAACTTGAGTTCTTTGCGCTGTTACCTTGTCACTATTAGAAGAATTAACATTGTTAAGTACATTCTTTGAATTTGTTAAAGCAGATTGTGCTCCTTTAATAGCACTAGCTGCATCGTCTAAGGCTTTTTTAGAAGCATCAAAATCACTTTGTGATATGTATCCTTGACTAAGCAATCCTTGATTTTGTTGATGTTTTTTATTTAAATCATCATAATTTCTTTGTGCATTTTCAAGAGTTATTTGTGCTTGTGATAAGCCATTTTGAGCGTTACTTCTATCTGTTTCTAAACCTGAACCAAGAAGTTGATTTAAAGTAGATTGTGCATTATCCACATTTAGTTTTGCTTTTTCAAGCTGATTTTCATACTCAGAAACATCTAACTCTGCTAATACATCACCCTTTTTTACCTGCTGTCCTTCACTAACTAAGACCTTCACAACCTTCTGTGCTGGATTTAAAACTATCTCATTCCTATTCTTTGCTTCTACATTTCCAGTTGCAGATACAGATTGTAGTACTTTCTTCTTTGTAATCTTAGCCATAGTTACCTGCTTAACTTTAGATTTCTGTGCCTTAGTATACGATGATACACCTATACCAACAATAGCTAGTACAACAATACTTATAATAATTATTTTTTTATTAAGCTTAATTTTCCTTAACTTCGCCTTTTCTCCCATACTCTTTCCCCTCTTACATAACTTATATTTCTTGCAATGTATCTAATTACCATTAGCTTTCGCTTAGACACACGAAAATAAACAACAAGTCAAATACATGTTCATATTGGCTTGTCACCTATTTTTTGTCACAAGTTTAAATATATTTCTACATTTACAATTATACGTCATATTTCTAAATTTTTTATAAACTAAATCTTAAGATTTCGTAAAGAAATGGGGACAGTTCACAATTTTTCATCAATCATTAATAAGTTTTTGATGAAAAATTGTGAACTGTCCCTACTACCTACAATAAATTTATTCTCAAGAGTGCTTTTAAATTTGCTATATTTAATAAAGTCTCTTACTTCTATGTTTGTGGTGCTTCATTATCTCTTTCTATAATATTTGACAAAGTTCTAAATCCATTTAAAATATCCTCTATCTCTTTTTCAGTAGCATTTTTCATAAGCTTCCCAAAAGCTACTATATGCGATTCTCTCATCTCTTCAACAAATTTTTCAGCCTTGTCTGTTAAACATATAATTACTCGTCTTCTATCTTCACTATCTCTTACCCTGCTTACAAGACCCTCCTTCACAAGTTTTTCTACTAAAACCGATGCAGTACTATTAGGTAATCCTAATTTCTCACTAATTTTAGTTAATGTTTTTTTGATTCATCCTTTAATAAATGTAATATCATATGCGAAGATAGATTTATGTTATTATTATTGTTATTAGAACTGTCAAAGGTCTTACGTCTAAGCAGCTTTATCACTTTTATCAATTCATGGGCAATATCATATGCTTTTTCCTTACTCATAATATTTCCTCTCACAACTAAATATTTCAATTATGAAATAATTTTACCATATATTGAAGTACATTTCTAATAAAAATCTTGTAAATAAAAAAAGAACAGTTAGCAGCTTCTCTTTATTACTCAACCTTTATGAGAAACTACTAACTGTTCAAATCTCTATACTATATTTCATATTTAATTTAATTTTTCAATAGTTGTCTTCTTATCAACATATACTCCACTGCCTTGAGAAAATGAATATGAAAGATTGCTATCCCTAAAATCTCCCGTTGGATCGTACCCAGTAACAATGTGTCCCGAAGAACTCAAATTTGAAAAAAAGTCAAAGTCTATAGTTTGTTGACCATTTCTATAATATATATTTGTAGGCTCTGCTGGAATCCATCCGTATTCTGGAAGGTAGTATTCTACCCAAGCATGACTGGACGCATTACCATCAACTACTTTACTACTGTTAAATGCATTTGTATCAACCCAAAAACCTGTAGTCACTCTAGCAGGAACCTTTGAGGCTCTCAATAATGCAACATACAATTCAGCATAATCCTCACAAACTCCCTTAGCTGTATTTAAAGCATTTAACGCTCCCTTATTGCCGCTGTTTACATCATATGCCATATACGTATTAACAAATTCATATGCAGTCTTAGATTTATAATATGGATTCGGGGTGTTCTTAAATAACTCCTCAGCCTTACTTATTATCTCTTTGTTATCACTTTCTATTTTATCACTAGGAGAAGTATATTTATTATAATCACTATAGTTTTTATAATTCCCTAAAGTTTTTGATAAATCCTTTATGTACTTTATTCCACTGTTCTCTACTGTTCTAATAACCTGGTATTGAATTTTGTCTCCAGCCTTTATATTGGTGTTCACAGTAAGTTGTTTGTGAATGGAGTCTTTTGAGGTTATTTTGGCATCTGGTCCTAAAACTTGTAGATTTAATTCCTTTTGATAAGGTGAATTACTGTCAGTTCCTATATTATAATTCAACTCTAATTTTGTATTTGCCTTAGCAGTCACAGTAAAAGTATCAGTAATCTTATATTTATGTGTATCTGTAAGTGAATAAGAACCTACTCCAACTTCATTATTAGTTTGTACATTTTCTTTAGTTGTAAAATCCATTTTCAAAGGTGATTTTATCAAACTACCTTTTTTAGATTTTACATTATCTATAAGTACAGTATATTTTTTGCCTTCTCCATAATTATTGGGAGGCTTGATTGTTACAGTGCTTCCAGCACAACTTAAATTCACCTTTACTGCATTGCCACTTTCATCTAAGACCCTTACATTCTTATCAGTTATTGTAGCTGGGTCCAGTTCTTGTGAAAACTTAACATTCCATACTTTATCTGTAGTCACATTCTGCACTGCTGGGAAAACTTTATAAGCCTCCTGAGCATGTCCAGTAGTAGAATAAAATAATAATAACATTAAAATAGCTAAAAATTGAATTTTAACTATTCCGAATTTTTTAATACCGTTTTTCTTGTTCATATTTACTTTTCACCTACCTTTTAGCTTATTACCATAAATTTAATATACCACAGCAGGATTATTTGCTCAACGCAAATATAAAAAGACCAATAGCTCCGATATGCTCCCATTAAGGTAGACAGTTCATTCACTATTGGTCTCATAATTTTTTAAGCTGCGTGTTCCTTTGGTTTTAAAAATTTTCTCTGTATAATCTTAAATCCAAAGATTTTAAATAAATATAATCCGATTCCTACAGGTAACCAGAACAAGGCGTAATATATTCCACCATGTACATAAGGTGCTATAGCATTTAAATCCACACCTTTTATGTTTATAGTTTTTAAAGGATTAATAAAATATACTAGAGGCCATGCTTTTTTTACAACATTGAAAAAACCTGGCGGCATCATATATTCTGGCCATATATATCCTGCTGTAAGCATTGTAGGAACGGATAAAAACATACTAAAACGTACACACTGATCTATAGCATCAAAAATGAAAGCTAAAATAAAGGATACTGCTGTAAGATTAATAAGGAAAAGAGCAAGAAGTATGGAGGAATTCAATATAGTACCTTTTAAAGGAAGATCAAAATATTTTCCTGATATATAAAAGCCTCCAAAAATCCTGCATAAGCCATCAAAGAAAAAACTAAGATTTTTGAACAAATTTTAATTAACTTTTTGACTCCTTCTTTTGAACGAAGTTTAATCTTTACCATGTTCAATTTCTCTTCAATTAAAGCTGGCGCTAAAGCTCCAATATATATTTGCTGAATAGCTAACCCAATAAGTGCATATAAAAGATATCTCATATAACTCAATTGGGGCTCATATAGCATACGTTCTGTAAAGGACAAAGAAGCAATAGACTTTTGCGCAGAATAAGGCGCTACATTATTTGCCTCTAAAACCTTAAGTTGAACTCCTGCATTAATAGTATTTAATATTTGACTGCCATATCCTATGGCTGTATTTCCTATTACTAAGTTCGTTTCATCTACTAAAAGCAAAGTTTTAGGCGCCTTAGTCATTACAGCATCATTACTAAAATTCTTTGGAATAATAAGACCTACATTAATTTTTTTTGTCTTTATTGCCTCATTAAGCTCCTCTTCAGATTGAGGAAAATAACAAACATTAAATTTTGAAGTTTCCTTAAATTGCTTTGTAATGTCTCTTGATATAGATGAATTATCCATATCTAAAATACCCATAGGAATGTTCTCTACAAAAACCTTACTAAATACCAATCCGAAAATAATAGCAATAATCATAGGTCCTAAAACAAGTAACAAAATGTTCTTTATAGTTACTGGCCTAATCTTAAATTTCTTTTTAATAATCATACTTGAACCACCTCTTCAGTTTTCTGCTGGTGATCTTTTTTACTTTTTATACTCGTATATTTCTTTTTAACAATTTTCTTTAACATGAAAACTCCAAAGGAAGCTATCCACATATATAATACAAACTTAATCATCCAATTTATTTGAGGCAAAATATATGATATTCCTATATCCTTAAGACATAAATCCCTTATAACCTCACCATAATGAAGGAAAGGTAGAAACTCGGCAAGTTTGTGAAAATAACTAGGCATTGCTAGTAAGGGGAAGGTAAAGCCAGCCAAAATAGTTGTAAGAAGAATAGGTATAGAAGCCACCTGTAATGCAAGTACTTTTTCTGGCAAAATAAGTCTTATAAGTACCCCGTAATTCACTAGCCCTATGGAATATAAAACTGTCAATATAGCAGCTCCATTAAAAGTTCCTCTAAAAGGCACAGCAAAATATTTAAATTGAATTGCTAGACTTATTCCAATGGAAATTACCCCTAGAAGTCCACCTAAAATACCCTTTATCCATAGCCACAGGTAGTTTTTCTCATCTTCTTTAACTATATCTACACCCATCATAACAAGACTAACTTGAATAAGAGAAATAATCATCCCAGGTATTAGAAAATTTATATAGTTTCTAGTAGGATTATTTAAAACTCTATAGTTAAAATACATTGGAAGAACATAATCTCTAGAGACCTCAGGCATTTTACCTAATTTACCTTGAACTAACTTTTCTAAGTATCCAGTTTTAATACTAAGAAGAATTTCACTCATTCTTGCTTTTGCTGCACTAGAAACAGCCATTTGTGAGCCATCATAAAATATAAGAACTTTAGGTGCATTTCCATTAACTAGATCTTTTGAAAAATCTTTAGGAATAATTACACCTACTCTTACTTTTTCTTGCCCCATTAGATCTTTAACATCTTCATCCCTATCGCTATAATTAGTTACATTAAATATTTCATTTGTCTTTATTTCATTAATTAACATTTTGCTAAACTGTGAGTTGTCATGATCTACAACAATAGTTGGAATATGTTGAACTTGATGCTGTTTCATTTGATAACCCAGTACAAAACTACAAATAATAGGAATTCCAAGTACAAATAAAAATGAAAAAAATAAATTTTTAGCTTTTTTACCTAAACGTATGAACTTTAATACTTTTTCATTCATTATTGCATCTCACATCACTTTCCAAAGTCAACAATAGCTGTCATTCCAGGATGAAGTGGCTTATCTATATTAGTTAACTCAACCTTTACTCCATAAGATAATACATCAAACTCACCATTATCGTTTGTCGCTCTTTTAACTGCAAAATCAGGCTTTTCGTTTATTCTGACTATTTTACCCTTAAATTGTTCCTTAGGATATGCTGAAAGCTTTACTGATACTTCTCCGTTTAATTTTACTTTCCCAAGGTCTGTTTCTTTTACATTACATTCAATCCATGGTTTCTCTGTATTTGTTATTACAAGAAGTGGCATTCCTGGAGTTACCAATTCACCTACTTCAACATTCAATTGAGTTATTATTCCATCTGCCGGCGCAGTTATTGTAGTATCATCAATATATGTCTGTACTTCGCTTAGTCCACCTTGAGCTTCCTTAATCTGCGCATCATATGCCTGAATAGCAGATTCTGCCTTAGCCACTTGAGCTTGAGCTGCAGCTACATCCTCTGCTCTTGCGCCCTGTTTTACAATTTCATATTGATTTTTTGTTAAGTCTAGCTTATTTTGTGCTTCATCTAAAGTCGCTTTCGGTGCATAGCCTTGATCATATAATGCCTTTACCCTATCATAACTTGTTTGTGCTAAATCATAGTTTGCTTTAGTCTGCGCAATCTCTTCTGGTCTAGCTCCATTCTGAGCCTTTTGAAGTACTGCTTGAGCAGCCTGTCTATCTGCCTCTGCAACTTTCTTTTGTCCTGTAGCTGCTTCAATTTTAGCTTGAGTTTGAGCACCTTTTGCCTGTAATGTACTATTGTCGATTGTTATTAAAACTTGTCCACCTTTGATACTGTCACCTTCAACAATTTTTATTTCTTTTATCTTGCCTGATGTTTTGGAATTTATGTTTATCTCTTTAGTTTCTATATTCCCTTGAACAGTCAAGTGTCCATTATTTTGCTTTATTAGCTTATCTCCTGTTAATGCAGCAGCATTACTGCATCCTGTAAAAAGACTTACCATCGCGAGTATTGATGTTCCTAGAATAATATTTTTGCGTTTCATAAGAAACCCTCCTGTAATATATTGATACTATATATTAATAAAAATTTTAAACATAGAGAAATGCATTTTACTTTTCAAAATAATTGGCAATTACATACTTTTCAACTTTATTAAGCAGCTCATAAAAGTTTTCTTTCTCATTTTCAGTTAAAAAGCTTAATACTTCTGAACTAAATACTTCACTATTAGGCATTACTCTCTCTAAGATTTCTTTTCCCTCTTTTGTTATTACTGCTTTTATACTTCTTCTATCATTTTCGTTCATGCTTCTAACTATAATTCCTCTTGCAACCATTCTATCCACTAAAGAGGTTATATTCGCTCTTGTTACAGACATCTGCTCACCTAGTACGGATAGAGCTATTCCTTCTTCTCCAGCTAAAGATATTTTATAAAGTGCAGTAAATTGAGTTTTAGTAAGCTTAAAGGTTTTATAAAATTCGTCAAATAATTGCTGTATTAAGCTTCCTAGTCTAATAATTATCTCAATTAATCTCATCTGATCAGTTTCCGGAGAATTATTGTTCACTGTCACCAAATCGCCTCCTAATTTACTATCAACATATAAATAGTTAATATATTTACTATTTATATGTTGATTATATAAAACTTATCTATAATTGTCAATAAAATCTAAAGAAAAAAAATCCAGGACTTTTTATAGTCTTGGATTCTATTATTTAGTATGCATTTCTATTTACAAAACCTTTAAACACAGTTAAAAACAGTATCTTAATATCCAGCCACAAATTCCAATTTTCTATATAATAAATATCGCATTCAATTCTTTTTTCTATTGAGGTGTCCCCTCTCCAGCCATTAACTTGAGCCCAACCTGTTATTCCTGGGCGAACCTGGTGCTTTACCATATACTTTGGAATTTCTTCTTTAAACTTGTCCACAAAATACGGTCTTTCTGGTCTTGGGCCAACCAAACTCATATCTCCTTTTAACACATTAAAAAGCTGCGGTAACTCATCAATGCTTGTCTTTCTAATAAAGGAACCGAATTTTGTTTTTCTCGGATCATCAACTGTGGTCCATTGAACTTTCTCTTCTTCATCTCTTTGTATATGCATTGATCTAAATTTGTACATATTAAAATTTTTCTTATTTAATCCAACTCTTTCTTGTTTAAATATTATTGGTCCTGGCGAAGTTATTTTTATGATTACTGTACATAAAAGCATTACTGGAGAAAATATTATAATGCTCAAGGAAGAACATATTATGTCAAAGGCTCTTTTGATAGCTTTGTTAAGTACACTGTCTAGTGGTATGTATCTCATACTTATAATGGCTGTGCCATCTATATCTTCTATGTATGGTCTTGAGGAAAGAAACTTTGAAAACTCTGGTATTATCTGTGCTTTAATTCCATTCTTTTCACATATTGCAATAACCCAATTCAGCTTTTTATAGTGACTGAAGGGAAGAGTTATGAATACTTCATCTATAGGATAACTGCCTAAGTACTCTTCTATACTTTTTATACTCCCTAAAATATTCATATTACTTTCTAATACAGCTGCCACTTCAGAATATACCTCTTGCTGTTCAAGGAATTTTTTTTCTTCAAGTATATCACTGAATACTCCAACTACATTGTATCCCCAATGCTTATTTGATTTAATTTTATTCATGAAATCAAAGGTACAGTCATTTACCCCTACAAATATTACGTGTTTTAAATTGTATCCTTTTTTCCTTAGTAGTCTTAAAAAGCCTCTCAAAAAACATCTCTCTAAACACGAAAGCATTGTACCTACTACTAAAAAAGTTGCAATCATATATCTAGAATAATTTATTTCCTTAAAAAGATATAACATCATAATAAATAATAATATTCCTAATATATTAGCTTTTATTAAATTTATTACTTCTTTTATGATTCCTTTATATCGATGAGGTGTGTATAGCTTAAAAAGACTATATAAACCTAAATAAACTGGTATCATACAAGCTAAAGGAACAAAATATCTCTCTAAAGGATAGTTTCCTTCAGCTTTTGATAAAATATTTAAATTAAATCTAATATACCAAGCAATTTTTATAGCAATAAGTAAAGTTAAGGCATCTATAATTACTAATATTACATTAAAGTATTTT
The DNA here is from genome assembly GCF_030915445.1 of Clostridium sp. OS1-26. Taxonomy (GTDB): domain Bacteria; phylum Bacillota; class Clostridia; order Clostridiales; family Clostridiaceae; genus Clostridium_AM. Next base: position 1,840,273 of record NZ_CP133264.1, on the reverse strand, counting down.
TGATTCTGTCTTATCATACATTCTACGCCTCCATTTACCTATTCCTTTGTACTCTAACAAAATTTTATTACATTTACTTTTTTAAAATGTTTGTTTAAAAGTTTAATATCTTTTACTTTAAATGGATGTTCATCACTGGTTCTTATTGAAGGAGTTAGTTGCCTATACAAGTTTAAAAGCGGATTATGCCCAAGAGGTTCAACAAAAACTATAAGTCCATCTTTATTAACAACTCTATTTAATTGGGAGTATGCCTTCTCTAAATGAAGATGATGGAGTATAGCTGAACCACATATTAAATGAAAGGTATTATTATCAAAATTCAACTCCTCAGCATCCATGACATGAAAATCTATATCAAGCTTCGAATCCACTGCTATTTTTTTAGCTACCTCTATTCCTACATCCGATATATCTATACCAGTTACATGTCCACCATTTTGAGAAATTAAAAATGCCATACTTCCAGTTCCACAGCCATATTCAAGTACCTTTTTATTTCTGCAATTATCGATTAATGTATTAACGTAAGCTGAATTGCTTTTTTCCTGAACTGAGTAATAACTACTAATTTTTTCTCTTTTATTTTTCCCAAATGTTTAATTATGAAACTCTTTTTCATTTTTCTTACGTGTATCCATTATTTCACCCTGTATAATAAAGGCACATCAAAATTCATTATAACTTTCCTTTCATGTATTTTTATTATAAATAATTATCTGTAAATTCATTTATTGCATTGTATATTAATTATATCAATTAATAACTTAAATGCTCTTTTCACTAATTTATCTATACATATATTTTCAAGACGTTGACATGTTAATTCTTTATTACTATATCACTTGCTTGTTAATATTCCTATATTTTTAGTGGCAAACATTATAGTTGTTTTTCATATAGCATAAGATCATTTCCTATAGATTTTATTAAATATTTCACACTTGAATCATGATTATGTCTAACAAAATAATCATATATTTTCAAATTATTTCTTTTGTCTATTATGATAAAATCAGGACTAAAGTTATTTATCAATTCATCAAACTTAGAATATAAGTTTATATCATCAAAGGTTCTTACTATATTTTGAGTATAATAACCTTGATAATAATACACATTTCTGCCATTCATACATAATACTTTTTTACTATTGTTACTACCATTTATGTACCCTAATATTTCATTTAAATTTTCTTCTTTACTTGAATATTGTACTTGTATATAAGCACTTCTTAGCTGGTAATTCCTATTATTTGAAATATAATTCTTAATACTTATTAAATCATACCTTAAGTCAAGCATGCTTGATTGAATACAACTAATGGTTACACACAAGATTAATAAAAACTTCACCCTACTCCACAGTTGTTCATAGTTGTTTAATATTGTTATAAACGAATATATCCCAATTAAGATTATAAAACATGTATATCTGCTCCACCAATTACTTGGAGTAATTATAAAAGATATCATAACTATTAAAAAACTTATTAACTCAAATTTTATTAAAACTTTAGTTTTTATTCTTTTGTATAATAATACAAAAGCAGCCGGTAAAAATATTAGTATCCACTGAATCCCTAAGCCACCTATTCTTTGATCGTACATTACCACCAGATTATTTTTAATTATATTTAGTAGTGTTATGTTGTCTTCTTTTGTACCAATTCCAGTCCATGATATAGTTAGCTGATATAACAAGCTTTTCCCTCTAATCATTAATGGTGTATTATTCTCCATTATTGTTTGATGAACATCGGCTCCATTAAAAAATATTACACCAAGAATTTTAGCTTCAAACGGATATATAGGATTACTATAATTTATATAATTAAATATATACCATACTGATCCTATTGCTAAACTTATAGATATTAAACAAATTTGATTCTTTATTATATCTGATGTTTTTTTTAATTTATTAAACATATATGCAAAACTAAATATAATAAATACTCCATAGTATCCTATACTTGAATACTTTATACCTAATAGGAATCCTAATGTTAAAGATAACAATATTAAGTAATATCTTTTATCGCTTTCAATAAACTTATCTAAATATAATATTGAAATTATAAAAAAAGTACATAAACTTGTATCTACATATGTAGTAGCCATTTGTGCTAATATGACAGGTGTACATATATATAAAGCTATACCTAAAACACAATATTTCTCTTTAATATTTTGTTCTTCTAAGATTGAATAAACCCCTATACCGCCTATAATAGTAATAACATATTGAACTATACTTAAAGTTAAACCACTTCTAAAAAAAATTAACTGCCAAAGATTTAAAATTTCAATATTTTTAGGATAACAGTTGCTCCATATAGATTTATCCGTTAAATATATTTTTTGATTTTGTATATAATCTACTATATTAGGCAAATGATAAAGTGTACTGTCACAAGTGTAAGGAATCAATAAAAATATATTAACTAATTTAAATATTAATGTTATACATATTAAAAAGTATATAATTTTTGTGTACTTGTCCAAATTACAAAACTCAAAGTTTGTCTTTTTCACTCTTTTAGCAAAACACTTTATCTTTACTTTATTAAGATTTATTATAGCAAAAATTAAAGCTAACAAAAAAACACAAAATGCTGTTATACTTATTAAATTCAGTTTATTAATAACAATTCCCAAGGTGATTATTATAGTAAACATTTCAATAATGTATATTATTAAAATGTTTACTATTCTCAGCATGGAATTCTCATTATAAAAAGAGTCAACGATAAATGCAATTAATAACAATATAAAGTTATCAATAAAATATAATAGTATATTCATTTACTATTCTCCTAAATAAATTTAAATACATAATAATATTATTTGCTTCTTTGCTTACTTAATAAAATTTAAAATATCTATGTAACTATTCTTTTTAGTCTATTAGATATATCTCTTATGTCAATTAATACTTTAACGTTCTTTCACCACTTTATAAATCCATATGTTCTCAATTATTGATACATTTCTACTTCAAGAATAATTCTTTTTTATAAAACCAAAATCATTTTTTAACTATATCGTCTATATTATCTTTATCATTTTTTATTAAACCTGCTATGCCTAAAGACACCTTTTAGTATAATATAACATATTACCTCGAAAATTTATATAGAGTTTCTAACTCTAAAAATAACTTATACATAGAACCAAAACCTTGAAATTACTAGGTTTTGACCAACGTATAAGTTAATTTGTTAGCTAGGAACCCTATACTTACTTTAATCCCCATATATACCTTACTTTTTCTTCAATTCTACCAAATATAAGCTTATCAATACATAATCCAATTATGACTATTATAAGCATAATAACTGTAACTTGATTAACATCTGCGAGCTCCCTACCTGCCATTAGAACCTGTCCAAGTCCCTTGCTAGCAGATATCATTTCTCCCGCCATTAGTCCTCTCCATGAAAAAGACCAACCTTGCTTCATACCTTGAATAATTGAAGGCAGCGCTGCAGGGATTATTACATTCCTATATAGCTTTATACCATCGGCCCCCATATTCTTTCCCGCTTTTAAATACAGTGGGTTAACACTTTTAATCCCTGCTTCTATTGCCATAGCTATAGCAAAAACTGAACCAACAGCTATTACAAATAATATTGAACTTTCATCCAATCCAAACCACAATATTGAAAATGGAATCCAACATATGCTTGGCAAGGTTTGAAATCCTAATATAATACCATTTAAGGATTCTCCAATGATTTTAAAATGTGCTAATAAGAAGCCAATAATTGTTCCTATAACTAAGGAAATTGAATAACCTATTAATAATCTTTTCATGCTGACTGCAAAGGCCGTTACCATGGTATTGTCTATAACAAGACTATAAAAACTCTTAATTACTTCAATCGGTGATGGAAAGTTATATGGTTTCCATATGCTTAAGACATCTACATTAATAACATAAATTAGCTGCCATAAAATAATTAATGCCGAATATACTAGTACATTTTTAAATAGCTTTGTCTTCTGCATTTTTTTGAACCTCCAGCTTTAAGTCTTCCTTGATTTCATCTATAAGTATATTTAAGCTTTCTTCGCCTAATCTCTTATCTCTTTCATAAGGTATATCGACTATTTTTTTTATACTTCCTGGGTTTGACGACATAACTACTATAGTATCAGCAAGTAGTACAGCTTCCTCAACATCATGGGTTACAAATAGTATAGTTTTTTTCGATTCCTCCCATATCTTTAATAACTCAGAGCGCATTACAGTTTTTGTATAAGCATCCAATGCAGCAAAGGGTTCGTCCATTAGCAATAGTTCAGAATCAAGTGCTAAAGCCCTGGCAAGTGCAACCCGTTGTCTCATACCTCCAGATAGCTCATGAATATATGAATCTTTAAATTGAGCTAAGTGAACCATTTCTAAATATCTTAACGCTCTTTCTTTTTTTCTTCTTTATTTATGCCTAGCATCTTCATTCCAAACTCCACATTGTCACTAACCTTTAACCAAGGAAATAGAGCTGATTCTTGAAACATCATAACTCTATCTGTTCCTATGCTTTTAATTTCCTTGCCATTTAGAATTATTTCACCAGAGGTTTTCTTTTCAAACCCTGCTACTACATTCAATAAGGTGGTTTTTCCACAGCCAGAAGTTCCAATAAAACATATGAATTTACCATTTTCAACTTTTAGGTTTATGTTATCTAAAACTTTTATAACCCTTGATTTTGACTTATAGGTTTTATTTATGTTTTTTAGCTCTAATGTCATAGCTATACTTCCTTCCTTATAGCTAAATTCTCCTTAGCTTACTATAGATACTATTAAATATATCTCACTAACCTATCTATTTTATTGGCTGTTCTCCTTTTTCCTGTAGTATTTTATTTAAAATACTTAAGTTAAAAATCCCATCTATATTCTGATTACCTTTAGTGATTCCTAAGCTTTTCATGATATCAGCCATATCCTTCACTGCATCCTTATCAGGATTATTAGTTATTAACAATCTATTAAATGAAGAATTCACTATATTTGGTGTAAGTTCTTTTCCAGTCAAAGCTTTAATCTGCCCGTTTATCGTTTTCTTTGCTTCTTCTGTATTTCTATTTGCTTGTTCAGTTAATTCAACATGAGTTTTTAAAAACTTCTCTACAACCTCAGGATGCTGTTTTATAAAATCTGTTCTTGCTATTACTACAGTAACTGGATATTTTCCTTCTCTCCAGACTTTATTATAATCTAAAACCATATTTGCCTTGCTTTCTTCTATTAATCTAGCTCCCCATGGTTCTGGAACTAAAGCTGCATCTATAGCCTTTTTATCAAATAATGTTTTTATATCTGGGGTATCTGCTTGTACTATCTCTACAGTACCACCTTTAGTGGTTTCTTTAAGGCCATTTAATTCTAGTAATTCCTTTAAAACTACATGCTGAGTATTTCCAAACTGAGGAATTGCGACTTTTTTTCCACTTAACTCTTTAACATCCTTTATATTTACATCACTTCTTGAAATGAGAATAGCTCCGCCTTCACATGCTCCAGCAATTATTTGTAGTCCTCCATTTGACTTTATATAACCGTTTATTGCTGGACCTGGTCCTATGTATCCCATATCAATTTCGCCAGCTAACAATGCCTCTATCTCAGAGGAACCTGCATTAAATTGCTTCCATTGAATATTACAATCATCTCCAAGAGCATTCTGAAATTTGTTTTCTTTACCCATTAATACCTGAGTATGTGTCATATTTGGAAAAAATCCAACCTTCACATCTAACTTAGTGCTCTCTTTTTGAGCAGCCTATCATAGAAAACATCATTAAACATAAAAATAAGACACCTATTCTTCTCTTCAATTTTACCATTCCTCCATATCAATCTATATATTGCCTATAAACTTAGTATACATTGACCAATGTTAACCACTTATTTTAGTTCATCAAAGTTTATGCTTTCAAGCTTTCTTGATATGTAATCTCTTATATCTTTAAAAACCTCTATAAGCTTTTCGTTTTGTTCAATTGGGGTATGTTCATAAAAATATGTGCTGACAGATTCAACAGGAGCCAATAGTCCATCTATCAGCCTTATTATTTCTGCCATAGTTATCTGAGATGGATGTTTTGCTAATTTATACCCTCCATCTGCCCCTCTTAAACTTTTAACATAGCCGCTTCCTTTTAATATTAAAAGTATTTGCTCAAGATATTTTTTCGGAATATTATTTCTTACAGATATGTCCATAATTTTAACAGGATCTTGCTTATAATTTCTAGCAAGGTCTATTAGTGCTAGGCATGCATATTCAGTTTTTCTCGATAACTTCATAAATATTTATCCTCCAAAAACTAATAATAGTATTTTTAAATAACATAAAATTCTAATAAGTTTTGTAAATTATATTGCGCTGCTGCAATACATTTTTTATGCTTGATAAAAATTCACTTTTAGTCACATCCTCCTTAAACACTAAGTCATATCTAACATCTTTTGCTAGCTGCTCACCAATCCAGACTGATATTATTCTTTCGCTGTCTATAGATGCATTTATTACTTCCAACTCAGTTTTGCATAATTCTTTAGCACTTACAATAACAACAAGTCCAGCATCCATTAAAAGATTACAGGTTTCCGCTAGTCTTCTTATATGTTCATGAGGATTATGTGAATTTTCAACAACATCAGCATCCATTCCATATCGTATATTTCCCATACCTAAATAGTAAACAAACTTACCTTCTTCAAAGAGCTTTCTCTCCAAAGCCTTTGCATATTCCTTTCTTGGAGCACTACTTTCTCCTGTTATAAATACAACACAGGGCTTTTGATTATATCGCTCAGTTCTTTCTTCTGAGGTAATACTGCTTGCAATCCATTTTCTGTTTCTTATTCTTACAGTACTTCTAATCCACTCTTGCTCGTCGTTCAATGACTCTAATATTATTCCTCCACCTGAAATATCATAATTGTCTACAATAATAAATCTTGAGGTTTCTGGAATATCGTGAACTAAGTCAAAAGAAATAGCCTTATCAGCTCTAAATATACATTCAGATACTTCATGTCTTTCTACTATATCTTTCTTTGAAACTGATAATTCTGATGCATCCATTACTTTTAAAATTTCTTCTAAATATACACCAACTTTAGTAGTGCCAATTTTCAATAAATATTTTTTATTTTTTTCCAGTGGTGATTTACCTAACCAGAATATATTCGCTCTAAAATGAGTTGAAACAAAAGGTTTTAGTTCATCTGCTTTAGTCACAATTTCCCCACGCTTTATATAAATTTGTTCTTCAAGGGTAAATCCTATAGCATATCCAGCTTTAACCTCCTCCATATAATCTAGATTAAGATTTTCAAAAGACTTTACCCTGCTCCTTTTACCTGAAGGATAAAATTCTATTTCATCATCTATATGTAATTCACCTGTCTCCACTGTACCTGCAACAATTCTTCTATCATCACCATTAGCCGTAAATTTATACACATCTTGAACATACATACGAAAAGGTTTATCCTCTAGCTGCCCTATTGTATCAAATTCATCAAGTGTCTCTAAAACCGTTTTTCCATCGTACCAAGGCATATTGCTGCTTTTAAAAGCTACATTATCCCCATTAAAACCACTTACAGGAATAAAGCTCTCAGCCTCAAGATTAATTTTTGATAAAAAAGCTTTATACTGTTCAACTAAAGTGTCATATACAGTTTTATCATAATTTACAAGATCCATCTTATTAATTACAATAGCTATCTGCTTGATACCTAGCATAGATAATAAAAATCCATGTCTTCTTGTATTCTCCTGAATTCCTTCGTTTGCATCAACAACTAATAGTGCAGCCTCTGCATTTGATGCACCAGTAACCATATTCTTTAAGAACTCAACATGTCCAGGAGCATCAATAATTATATACTGCCTTTTTTCCGACTTAAAAAAGCATCTTGCTGTATCTATAGTGATTCCCTGTGCCTGTTCATCCTTTAAAGCATCAAGGAGAAATGCATATTCGAAAGGTTTAGAATTTCTCTTGCAGGTTTCCTTTACTTGATCTAGCTTCCCTTCAGGAAGTGAATTAGTATCTGCCATCAATCTGCCAATTATCGTGCTTTTCCCATGGTCAACGTGACCAACTATTACAACAGGCATTCGCTGAATGTTATTGCTGTTACTCATTCTATATCACCTTCCAATCTACATGTAGCCATCTCGTCTTAAAGATTCTAGACCACCGCCATCTTCTTTATCCTGTGCTCTCCCTGATCTTTCTGCTATATTGGCAAGCTTTCCTACTCTAAGTTCTTCAATTATTTCCTTTACATTTCTTGAATCAGATTTTATTGGTGCTGTACAAGGGGCACATCCTAGTGAACGATATCTAATTCCATCGCCTTGATTATAGTATAAGGAAACTGTAGGTATATTTTCCCTATATATGTATTCCCATATATTCAGCTCTGTCCAATCAAGGAGAGGATGAATACGCACATGAGTTCCTGGTGCAACTTCTGTTTTATATTGATTCCAAAACTCAGGAGGTTGATCCCCTACATCCCAGTCATTATTTCTATCTCTTGGTGAAAAATATCTCTCCTTTGAACGGCTTCCTTCCTCATCAGCACGAACTCCTACAATTACTCCTGTATAAGCCTCATTATTTTTATCAATCTCATATTTACCCGTATCATGATTAAGTCTATATCTAGGCCATGTTCCGTTTAAAGTATTTTTCAATGCATCAGTTTTTAATTCCCTGCAGCACTCAATACGATTAGCGTTTCCATCAGGATACGTAAGTTTCTTTTTTAAAGCTTCTTCGTTACATCCAACAATCATATTAAGCTTCCATTCTTTAGCTAATCTATCTCTATATTCTATCATCTCTGAAATTTTATAATGAGTATCTATATGTACAAGCGGAAAAGGAACATGTCCAAAAAAGCTTTTCTTGCAAGCCATAATAAGACTGTACTATCCTTTCCAATAGACCATAACATACTTAAGCTCTTAAATTCGCTATATGCTTCTCGTAAAATATAGATACTTTTATTTTCTAACTTGTCAAGGTAATCCATGTTATCCGCCTTTCAAACTACAAATTATATATATTTATTATTTGCTAAGTATTCCATTATAACATTTACTGAGTTTCCCAAATCTAATTCATTTGTATCAATTATAACTTTAGGATTTTCTGGCTCTTCATATCTATCTGAAATTCCTGTAAATGAAACTATCTCTCCATTTATAGCCTTCTTATATAATCCTTTCGGATCCCGATTTATGCAGGTTTCGATATCAGCTTTTACATATATATCAACAAAAGCAGCATCTCCTATAATCTCCTTTGCCATTTCACGCATTTTTCTATATGGAGATATAACTGATACTAAAGTAATAACTGCTGCATTCTTAAACAAAGACGCAACTTCAGCAGTACGCCTTATATTCTCATATCTACTTTCTTCAGAGAATCCAAGATCTTTATTAAGACCCATGCGAAGATTGTCTCCATCAATCATATATGTTATTTTCCCCAAGCTCACAAGCTTATTTTCAAGTTCTGCTGCTATAGTTGATTTCCCTGCTCCCGATAAACCAGTAAACCATAGTACAATCCCTTTTTGTTTATAAGTTTTGCACCTATCTTCGAAAGTAACTTTATTATTATGCCAAAAAATATTCAGCGTCATAAAAAACCTCCATTCTACAGTGGTTTTCGTCAAGATTCTTCTTAATTGTTTTATTTCTAATATTCAAAAAATTTTTATTGTAGACTCCATATATGTCATCTTTTACTCTATATAACATTCACAATATAACTTTAATTTCTCATTGTTACAGTTTAGTGTCACAAATATTAACATTCCATTAACAATTTCTTGGTGGTTTTAAAAATACAAATTTATCTAATTACAATTCATTATGCTACATATTCCTACAAAGTAAGATTATTTTTTACACATTTCATATTCACATTTAATTTTAATTTATTTTAATTATTATTTCAACTAAATAAAACTTTTTGATAAAACAAATCCAGTAGGAAGCAATAAGATAGCTTTCCTACTGGATTTTTATTTTAGTCCTTTTTACCATAATTATTTTTCTTGCTACATATGCGTCTCCACCACCGTTAGCATACTAAACTATAAAAATAACTTTTTCATTATACTCTTTGTAAATATGATTTAATCTCTTCACATACCTGTAATGATCTATCTAGAATTTGATCCATATTATAGTATTTAAAATCTGCTAATCTACCACATATAAACAGGTTTTCAATCTTGCTTAATTGTTCCCAGTATAAATTATATTGTCTTACATTTTCTTCTGTAAGAATTGGATAATATGGTTCTGACTCAGAATCTAATGTATATTTCAATGGATATTCTACTGCAATTGTAGTCTTATCCTTTGGTTGATTTTGTACATTTAATTTTTTATACTCTGTTATTCGAGTGAAGTCAGATACTTGTGGGTATGCAACTACTGGGGCTGGCTGATGGCTATCCACGTCCTTTGTTATATATTCAAAACGTAATGAACGATATGGTAGCAATCCAAATTCGTAATCCAAAAGTTCGTCTAAAGCTCCACTGTATATAACAGGCACTGTAGTCTCTTTACCATCTATATATATTTTATCATTTTTGATATCTATAATTGATTTAGCATTTGTATTTAACCTAACTTCTATATTCTTATGTTCAAGAATTTTGCTAAAAAATGACGTGAAACCATTTTTAGGCATACACTGATATTTATCATCAAAATATCCAGTTTTATATGAGAATACTACCGGAACTCTTCTTAATACTTCTTTATCAATTTCATCTGGTGAAATACCCCACTGTTTTGCTGTATATAGGCTATAATCTTTATCGTATAAAAATTGTGCATATTCCTTAATCATCTCATCTTTACACTCTAAAAGCTCTAATATAGTAGCCTTCTCGGCATTGTTATAGTATTTCAGAATTCTTTCCTTTAGTTCAGCAGCATTGTCTTCAGTATAATACTGATCAATTGTTGCAAAATTGAATGGCGAAGGGGTGAATTGTTCCTCCATATATGCCATGCAATTTAAATAGTACTCATTCCATTCACCATATTTTATAACATAATCATATAGGTGCTTTTGATTAGTATGAAAAATATGAGGTCCATATTTTTGAACAAGTATTCCATTTTCATCTACAAAATCATACATATTTCCTGCTATATGATCACGTTTATCTACTATTAAGACTTTCTTGTTACATTCTTCTGCTAAAAATCTAGCTATTACACTACCTGCAAAACCACAACCAACAACTAAAACTTCCATAACTCACCTTTCTACATATTATAGCATCTTCTATTTTCTATACTATTATATATACAATAAAATATATTTTAAAGTTTGTTATCGTCAATAGACTTTAACCAATCCATAGTCTTTCTCACGCCTTCTGAAAAACTAATATTAGGAATAAAACCAGTATCTTTAATTAATTCACTAGTATCAAAACTTGAGAGAGGTATATTTTCGCCAGTAAAAGGTATATCACCAAAATATAAATCTTCATTTGGACATAACTCTTCTTGAAGCTCTTCAATAAATTTCCTTAGTGGTTTTGCATCACCACTACCTATAATATACTCACAAAACGGCAATCCCTTTTCTCCAATCAAATAAAAAGCTTTGGCAACGTCTGTAATATATATAAAATCATAGTTTTGTGTTGCAGCTGTAAATTTTAGAGGTTCGTTTTTTATTATTTTACGAAGAGTTGTATTAATAAATCGTGAAGATAACTCTCCTACACCATATGTATTTGTTACTACTCCCCACACATGCTCTATACCAATGTTAGCTGCAATAGATTTGCTTATTGAATGTGCTGCAAATTTACCTGCTCCATATATATATCCCATCCCTGGTCTACTTTCTTGCGCATAAGTACTGGCAATTGTTTCTCTCTCCATTATGCTTCCAGAACATATAAACCTTTTACATCCTAATTCTTTTGCTACTTTAACACAGTTTACAGTGTTTTGTATGTTTCTTAATTGCACTTCTGCATTACTGCGGCCTGGCTCAGTTACACCTTCCCAAGCAAAGTGATAAAATACATCTGGTTTATGTTCCTTTATAATATCCTTCAATTTTAAAATATTATTTATATCTAATTCCACCAATTGAACTAAATCAGATTTTGGTATTTTATCAAATGAATTAGGTCTATGTAATGCTATAACAGAAATATTATTATTTATCAGTTCTTTTACTACTTCGCTTCCTATGAAACCATTAGCCCCTGTAACTATTGCTTGTTTCATTATGCACCTCTTATTATGATAAAAACTCATTTATTTGTTGTTTCATTACATTATTTAGATCTTCACCATTTATATACGCTTTACTCCAAACAACTGTTTTTTCAATGGCATCCTCAATGTTCCAACGCGGCTCCCACTTAAACACATGCTTTATTTTTGAGCAATCTAATTTTAACAAGCCTGCCTCATGTGGCGCGTTAGAATCACTGATGTTTTTCCAATTTGCTGTTCCGCCCCACTTTTCACAAAACAGTGTCATTAGCTCACCTGTTGTTACACAATCACAGTAGTCAGGACCTACGTTATATGCACTACCTAATGATTTATCCTCATATTGTCTTTGTGCAATCATTAAGTAAGCAAAAACTGGTTCTAAAACATGTTGATATGGTCTAGTTGAATACGGATTTCTCACTATGATTTCTGTATTATTTTCCATTGCTCTAACAGCATCTGGTATAATTCTATCTTTTGAAAAATCTCCACCACCAATTACATTACCTGCTCTACATGTTGATATCGCGATATTATTATTCGGTAAGAAAAATGATTTTACATAAGAGTTCGTTACAAGTTCTGAACAAGATTTAGAGTTTGAGTATGGATCGTGTCCATCTAACACTTCATTTTCTCTATAACCCCATTCCCACTCATTGTTTTTGTATACCTTATCTGTAGTTACATTAACCACCGATTTTATACTATTACAATGTCTAACTGCTTCTAAAAAATTAACGGTTCCCATTACATTTACTTCATAAGTGTATACGGGATCTATATATGATTCTCTTACAAGAGGTTGTGCTGCCATATGTATTGCAATATCAGGTTTGCACTTAATCATACTCTCTTTTAGCTTTTCTAAATCACGTATGTCACCTATTATAGATGTAATCTCTTTATCCAAATTAATTAGATCAAATAAACTTGGAGTTGTATTTGGTTCTAATGAATATCCAACAACCTTTGCACCAAGCTGATTTAATACTTTACACATCCAAGAACCTTTAAACCCAGTATGACCTGTAATAAAAACAGTTTTTCCTTTATAAAAAGATAAATCCATTAGTATTCCAACTTTCTTATATTAATTATTTTTCCCAAACTTTCCAAGGGGCTTTATCATTTGCTATTAGCTCCTCTAGATACATTTTATCTCTCAATGTATCCATACATTGCCAAAAACCATTATGGTAATATGCTTTTAATTGATTAGTTTTTGCCAAGGTTTCTAGTGGTTCTTTTTCAAATACAGTAGTATCATCTTTAATTAAATCAATAACCTCAGGTTGTAAAACCATAAAGCCACCATTTATCCAACCACCATCTTCTTTTCTTTTCTCAGCAAAAGCACGTATATTGTTCTTTTCATCTATTTCCAATGCTCCAAATCTTCCACCTGGTTGAATTGCAGTTATAGTTGCAAGACTTCCGTGTTGCTTATGATATTCTACTAACTCTTTTATATTAATGTCACATACACCATCACCATAAGTTAACATAAAAGGCTCGTCTCCAATATAATCTTTAATACGTTTAATACGGCCACCAGTCATTGTATTTAGTCCTGTATCGACTAATGTTACTTTCCAAGGCTCAGCAACATTGCTGTGTATTTCAGTTTGATTATTATTTGCAAAATCGTATGTGATGTCAGAACGATGTAAATAGTATTGAGCAAAATATTCTTTAATCACATAAGCTTTGTAACCACAACAAATAATAAAATCATTGAATCCATAATACGAATATGATTTCATAATATGCCATAGTATAGGCATATTATCAATTTCTATCATTGGTTTTGGTCTTAAATGAGATTCTTCATTAATTCTTGTACCAAAGCCACCTGCTAATATTACAACTTTCATAATTTTATCTCCTTTTTGTAAGTTTTATAGTTTTTAAATTAAGCTTCTAAGATAATGACTTAGGGAATCCTAAAAGCATAACTTCTGTAAGTAAATCGTGTCCTACAAGTTTACGAATTGTAAATTCATAATCTAAATTCCAGCTTTCTATCAATGGCTTAATTTCAAAAAAATCAGTAGGTTGATGATATATTGATATAGATAAAATAGGCTTGTATCTTTCGATGGTTTGTTTTGCTCCTTGAATAGCAGCATATTCATTGCCTTCTATATCCAATTTTATATAACCAACATTTAATTTATTTTCTTCAACATAGCTGTCAATATCAATAATTTTGATATCTGATTTCTCTTCATTTTCACTTTCTTCCATATCCAAAGTCGTTTTAAACATATTAGCGCCACTATCTAAACCATAGTGATACAATACGCTGCTTTTACTTGTTTCTCCTAATCCCATAAAGCAAGGTATAACATTTTTTAAGTTATTTAGCTCAATAGTTTCTTTAAGCTTATTAAAGTTTTTGTCATATGGCTCAAAACAATGTATTGACTTTGGTCCATATAAATTAAATATTACTGCAGAGTCTCCCCAGTACGCTCCACCATCAATAATATCTTTACCTTTAATATATTCTGTTATAGATGGTGGCATCAGTTTTAATCCACAATGATAGTAGAAAACTGACGGCTCTATAATAACATCTTCTGGGCTTTTAAATATATTCTTATCAATCTCAAAATCTATTTCTTTTTTTGCAAAAGCCTTTTCCTCTTCTGTATATAATTCCATGTGATCATACAAAAATAAATTAGTATATTTTTGTTCTGGTAATATTAAAAAGTTTCTTTCAGTAATTAGATCAATTAATTTGCAGCTTTCAAAATCAAGATTTCTTTTTAAACGTTTTGTCAAATTATTTATATTTTCATAATTATCCATATAGTATTTTTTCCAATAATCAATCCAACCTGTATACCATACTGAATTATAATAATTTTTCTTACTTTCTACTATACTTCCTAAGTAATCACAAGATTTATGAAGCTCAGTTATAGATTCTGATAGAGTATTGTTCTCTTTTGTAAGTCTATCTGATAATTTACTTAGCTCTCTATTTTCAGCAAAAAGTTTATCAATTAAAGATATATGTTCTAATTTTTCTTTTATCTGTTCATTTGATTCAATTATTAACTTTTCATTATTTTTAATAGCTTCAGTTAATAATTGAGTTAAATTATCATTCTTATGGTTTATATCATTCATCGATCTTTTTAATTCGTAGATTTCCATATTAATAGCATCTACCAAATGTTTTTTATCAAAAAAACTTAGCTTAAAAATTCCTAGAACATTATACATACGATGAAAATTAGAATAACTAGGTTTTAAAACCTTTTTCCCAATTCTTTTCGTAATATTTTTTGTATTACAGCAAGCATTCATTAAAAGCTTTAAAATATAGTATGTATAGTAGCTTCTTTCTACAATTAAATCATATAGATATTTTTTTCGAGGAAAGGTAGAAAAAAATCTGTCAAGATATTTTTTATCATCACTATCAAATACATGGCATGCATTTTCAAAAAGTATTTTTTATCTTTTGAAGATAATCCGCTTAATACATAACACATAACAAGTATTTTAAATTCAACTATAAAAGTCATTGTATTTACGTCAGAAAAATTGTGTTCCATTAATATGCGTTTCTGTTCCGACAATGCGTAAATTATAGAATCAATATATTCCTTACGCATTTTAGAGGTTATACTACCCTCTCGTTTAATTCTATAGAAATATAAAGCTTCTTGAACAACAGCTATTTTATCTGTTTCTATAAATGCTTTTGTCATACCAGGTATTTCATCACCAAATGAACTACCTTCTGTAAATTTCATACCTATTGATTCAATGTATGTTCTTCGAAACAACTTATTCCATGCAGCAGGTTCCAAAAACATTTCAGGACGCTGTGTAACTGGTAATATAACATCACTATTTCTAAACCATTCTAATGGTCTATGCAAATAATAATTGTCAACATTTTCACTAAAGCAGTAAGCACTGCAAGCAACAATATCAGCACCAAGTTCTTCTGCTTTTAAATATAACTTTTCATACATATCCTGTTTACAAACATCATCTCCATCTACATGTGCAACATACTTACCTCTTGCGACTTGCTGACCTGCGTTTCTAGCACCAGGAAGCAGGCAATTTTCGCTAAGCCTAATAAGGCGTATACGAGAATCTATAAGCATATATTCTTTAACAATGTCAGCAGAATTGTCTGGTGAACCATTGTCAACAAAAATAATTTCAATATCTTCCAGTGTTTGATTTACTAAACTATCAATACATTCTCGTAAATATTGTTCAACCTTATACATAGCTACAACAATAGACACACTCGGTATCTTGATATGTAAATTTTCATTTTCATTTAACACTACTTCGGTCTTTTCTATATCACTATCTTTATTTTCACTTACTTCTGTTGAAAACTTTTTTTCAGTATAGTCACTAGAGTCTTGTTTGAATAGTATATTTTTAATAGCTTTAACACCAAATCTCTTTAAGAAAAGCTGTTTGTCTTGTATTGTAAGATACCCTATAAGTCTTTGGTATTCCTTGATTTTTGCACCGTTTCTTCTCTGATACTCTACAAAATAACTTAAAAGTCTTTCTCCAAGAAAACCTAAAACTCTTTTTTGTTCATTTTTATATTTTCCTGTTGAAAAATCAAGCTTATCTTCTACATAAAATAAAATGTTAAAAAGCCATTCTGCATATTCGAAAAATGTTTTACGACTCATAACAAACATATTGCAAAAATGTCCATAATTCCCATTAGATACGTCTTTAACAACATCTTTATAGCTCGGATATAATTTCTCCATAGCTTCTTTTAATATATCAAAATCCTCTGGATAATGTGCAAATTTATAGTGCTCTTCTAAAGTAGCAGGAGAAACCCAATCACGTGGATGCAGAATTTTCTCGGCTTCTGTTACTACAATATCAGTACCTTCACAAACTTCTTTGATAGTTCCTTCATCCCAGCCAAATCTTTTTGAGAACTTTTATTAAAGTTTAAAAAAGCATATTGCCAAGGATCATTTCCATTAATTTTTCCCTTAAAATTGAAGAAACGTCTATAATGAAAAAGTCCAATATATTCTGGATTTCCTAATTGCTCATAGTTTTTCCATGCCCAATAAATAGAGGTTAACTCAGCATAATATGGATGTTTATCTGATATGTTTATGCCTTGATTATCCTTAAAATTGTTATCAAAAAAACCTAATAACTTTTCATCTGCATTATTAGTTCCAAGTAATATAGGTTTAAAAATATCATTTTCCAAATATGCTGTTTCTTTATGACAACAAACAAGTATTTTGACAAAACTCATAAATCATTTCTCCTCTGTTTTATAAATAAGATTTTTTGTAAAATTCATCATACTCCTTACTTAATAGTTGAAAGTTTTTTAACAATGGTACTCCTCTGATGAAAAATAATCTATTCTATAAATGATCTAAATCTAAAAAGAAAGGAGTCATATTAACAGAGTTCCCATTAAATTTTAGCATAAAAAGTAAGAAAATAATAGTATGTTGTAAAAAACAACATAAATATGTAATACTATATCAAATTTAATCTTTAATATAATAGGCTGCCATATTAAAGCAACTCCAGTAATAGCCAATATAGCTTTATTACTGGAGTTCATTTTAGTACTACATCTTTAATTTTATACTCTAACATGGAGTTATTTTAAAACTATATATAGGGGTGATTAATTAAAAAGTTGTTCCTATTGTGCGCTTCCTTCGATCTTAGTTGCGGTAAGTTTATTATTTTTTAAAAGAATTTTATTTGAAACAATACTAGCAAACCTTTGACTAGGAGCATCAATAAATCTTGTCATAAGCTCAGCAACAACGAAAGAAATTAAAAGTGTCAAAATCATTGCCATACCAGCACCTAATCTTAGGTGACCTTTTTGAAAAAAAACCACTAAGGCTTTACTTCCAATAGTCTTAAGGATAATAAGGTGACAAGTATATAAACTAAATGAAATTCGGCCAAGCCATGTTGTAAATGGAGATTCGAATATGCGTTTTAAAAAACCATTTCTTAAAATAGTGGATACTAAAATTATTGCACCCATACCATTAAATATGACATATATCGGCACATTAAACGGTATGTTCAATTTATTGAAAAATACAACAAAAGGAGTCCATGGACTTTGAGTTCCTAAAAAAATCCCTATAAAGAACCAATGCCAGCTTAACCGCCATGTTTGTTTATATAAAAGCAGTGATCCAAACAAGAATAGCGAAAAATAAAAACCCTTTTGTCCCAATGTAAACACTAGTATACCAGAAGCTAAAATTACAATAGTTGGGTACCTTTTATACTTAAAAAAAAGAGCTGCAAAAGCAAATGCAAATATTGATCCCCATAATTCAATAGATATAGTCCACAATACACCATTATAATTTATTTTACCAAGATATGCTCTCCAAAGTCCCTCAGCAATTACTCCCTTTAGATTGGGAATACCTCCTTCATTCATTAACCACTCATAGCCACCGATTGCAATACCTGCTGATTTACTCCAATATCCAAAAATAATATAAAATAAGTATGTCAATATTAAAGAACATAGAATTACAGGTGTCAGACGAAAATATCTCTTAACTACACTAATAGCTAAATAGTCTTGCTCAAGCCTTTCAGAATACGCTATTAATAGTACAAACCCACTTAATACGAAAAAAATAGATACAGCAAAATGTCCATTACATAGAATGTTATAGCACTTCCATAGAAATGATGTTTGACTATACCCATTAGAGGTCGAAGTCAATGTTCCAAAAAACGGTTCCATATGTGCCAATACTACAAGAAGTGCTGCAACCCCACGTAATCCGTCAAGACACTTATAATGAGAATGATTGTTTTTCTTATTTTTCAACATAAAAATTACCTTTCAATAACTTATTTCATAAATTACAAGATGAATTATAACATAAATATACTCTTTTTGTCACTGATGTATCTATTCTCTTATTAGTGATAAATTTCAATGTAAAATCAAGGAACATTTTATATTTATTTGCTTAAAATTATGTTGAATGTTTAATTTTTGTAATGATTTTTGAAAAATTATAGGGATTGCTGAGCAATCCCTAATTAAGTGACCTTATTATTTTTTTTAAAAGCCTTTTTAGTTTAAAATACATTTTAAAAATAAATTTATTATGTATTAACTTAATATAATTATGTTGTTTAACTATTTCTTCTTTATTTTGGTTAATTATAGTATTTAAATTACTTACATTTGTTTCATAGTTTTTGACTTTTATATCTTTGTCATTCAACTCTTTTTTCAATTGTTCAATATAATCTCTTTGTTTACCCCATTCCATATTTACTCTATCTATTTCTTTTTGTTGTTCTATTATATAATCCCTTTGCTTACCCCATTCTGTATTTATTCTATCTATTTCTTTATATAAAACAGAAGAATTTTTCGCATAATGCTTACAAAAATTATTAAACAGTTCAACATAAAATTCACTAGGTATTTTTTCTGACTTAGGGTAAACACTTGACTCATCGCTAGGTGTTATATATTCAAATTTATATCCATCTTTGAAGTATTGGTTAATAAACTCTATTTCATTATTTAAAATATCAGCTTGTTCTTTAGTAAAATGTAGTTTAATACTAAAGTCATCTACAAGTGTAGTATTGAAAATATCAAGTGGAAGATCGAAAAAAAACCTATCAGTATTTTTATTGTTGTCGTGATATCTTGGATAGTATTTATTATAATTTAATAAAAAACATACAGACATATTATTTAACGATGCATTTTCATCATCTTTCGTTATTTCGAATTCCGATGAATCCATATTTAAAATTGATAAAAAATCATCTAACAAGTTATTATTTAAAAAGTTATTTTTATCAAAAGGTTTAATTGTTACATTTTCAATATCAAATTTTTTAATCCAGTGTTTAATGTTATTTGAATAGTATAAATCATTAGTTTGCATAAAGGTCTCTATAATATTGGGGTTGCTACATTTTCTAGCAGTTATATCTAAGCTACCTACACATGATTTTATAATCTGCTGATAAAAACTTTGGATAAACTTTTTATATGGTCTTACATAAATTATTATTTTAATTTCTTCAAAGTAAGGCTTTAAAAACATTCTAATATTATTTATCTCGTTTTCGTTTAATTCTGCTAAATTTTCTGCACTAACAATAAATGTATCACATTCTCGTTCTGAACATGCCTTAAATTCGTTTATCCATATATCTTTCAATTTATTTATTTCACTTGCTATTAATTCATCATCAACAATACCACCATCTATAAAAGCATAGTAATTTCGTGGCTTATCAACAAATATTGGTGTAAAACTTAGAAAATGCCCTATTGATACAATCTTTGGATAATAAATTTTACGTGTTAGTAAGTAATTATGATTATTATATAAATTTGATTGAATATATGAAGTGCCTGTTTTACAAGTACCTATATGCAAAATACAAGTTTTAATTTTCTTTCTCATACTTACCTCTATACTTCAAATTGTAATGAATACTTTTAATTATTTCACGACGTTTACTTCCATAAGGTAATAAAGTCATTACAACTCTCTTTATTATATTTTTTATATTTTTTCTATTACTTTTATTCTCTATACTTTTTATAATATCATAAAAAGGAGTATCAACAGCGTATTTCCAAAACTCCTCATAATAATCACAATCTTTTGTATTCCAAGGCTTATGATGCCCGGCATAATGTATTATACATGGATTTTTTCTAGCATTAAAATATTCATCAGCCAACTCTTTTGGAGCTTTTTTTATAATATTTAAACGTTGATTTTTTTCATCAACCCTCCAATTTATAAGTACATTCCATTTTTGGTTTAAAAACAGAACATTGTCTTCAAAAATTATATTCAAATAATCTTGATCTAGATAATGATAAAGTTTCTTTGAAACAGCATTTAATAAGCTTTGTGTACTAAAATCTTTCCTTATTTTATCTAAATTTAGCAATAACACACCAGCTTGAAAATAATCATGTGGATCTTTTAATTTTAGTTCATTATCAATATAATTTTTTAAAAACAAGGTAGATTCATATCCCCCAATAGCATCAGCATCCTTACAAGCAGCTAAATAGTAATTTTCAATATCAATGTTATATAAATCCGAAACATCACCATTAACAACTATATCACAATCTAAATATAAAGCTTTTGAATGATTTTTTAAAATATCAGGAACTAGAAATCTGAAGTAAGTTTCAATAGTGTAGAAATAACGTGTCGGTAGTTTATAGCCTTTTATTAAGTCTTCAACATCAAAGAAATTAATTTTTACATTTTCTCTATTTTTAACAAATTCTAAAAACTTCTTTTGATATTCAAGTGATATATTCGTATTCATTATAGTTATTTCATATTGATAGTCATTTGAACTATTTTGTATTAAGGAATATAATGCTACTGACGTGAAAGGAAAGTATTCATTAGTACAATTTAATATCACAGGAACTATGTTTGACATTATCTCACCTTTTTTCTTTAAAATGGCATAATAAACTTACTTTGCAATAAAACATTATCCAATTATCTCTTCTTAATTATATAATACACTTTTTTTACGAAATTTCTTCGCCTGCTACCATACGGTAAAAGCATCTCTCTTAAATTGTTAAAATTATCATCATCGCGCTCAACTCTAAACTTATGCTTTATAGAACCATTAAGCATATCATTCATTCTTCTCTCTGTTACTATTTCATAAAAATATGTTTCCTTTAAAATTTGAAAATATTTATCAGCATATTCCAGATATACGTTATTCCAAGGTTTATCACAACTTGAAAAATGTATAATCTTAGGTTTTTTCGACGCCTCATTATAGTCTTGAAACAAATTATAAGGCAAGCATTTTACCTCTTCTTCAAAATTAGTAAACTTTGTCGGCACATAATTCCATTGGAAAGAAATATGTTTTATATCCTCTTGAAATAAGAGATTCATCACAGTTTTTGCAGGAACCTCAAATTTATTTATATTTGCATAGTTTATCATATCTTTGTTTTTTGATTCATTAATTTTTTCTATATTAAATAACAAAACACCTGAATCTATTTGATTTAAAAGATTAGCTTCTTTCATCCAAGCCATCTTAGTATGATAAAATTTATTTTCTTTATTCAATCCATTAGCGTCGGCAATTTTGAACAAATCATAAGCTGCCACAATGCTTTTATTCTCAAAATCTTCAAACCACAATTCAGAAATATCATCATTTACAATCATATCAGAATCCAAATATAGTACCCGTTTAAAGTTTTTAAAAATATTCGGTATCAATAGACAATAATAACCAAATATTTGATAGTCATTAATATTATTGTAATCTAGATAATATTTCACATTTTCGAATCGCAATGACACTTTAATATCTGAAAATTGTTTAACCATATTAATTAATAGATTTTTACTAAATGGCTTCAAATCATGTTCAAGCAACACAATATCATAATTATATTTTTTATTTGCATTTTTCAAAAATGAATATATAGTTGTGCCACAGTATGGCATATAATAATCACTGCAAGCTAAAGCAATTGTCACAGCATTCTCATTAAAAGCGGGTAATAAATCTTCATGCTTACTTACATCTTTAAAAATAACGTATTGAACATTTTTAATTTTATATTTATTTAATTTAGTTAACTTTAATAAGTAAATACCAAATAGTCTTTCTGAAATGTGCCCTGGTGTACGTAGTCCTTGCTGCGAATAATTACTCATATCACATCTTTTTTCAAATTCAAACAAAATATCAAAGAGCCATTTACTATATTCGAAAAACAATTCCTTTTTCATAATAAACATATTACAAAAAAAAGCCTTATCCCCATAAATATATTCTTTAGCTACATCAAAATCATCTGGATATATATCTTTTATAATTTGTAACATTAAATCTAAGTCTAAACAATTTAAAAATTTATTAGATTTGTATTGTTCATATACATTTTTGAATCCATTATTTGAAAGAATTTCAGGATATGGAACAATAATGTCATGACTTTCAACTATCGATTTTATCTTATCTATATCGTTTAATTTCAAATCATTTATCGAACTTTCATCTAATTTATCTTTTTCAACTATATTCCAATCTTTAGTTTTAAATAGCTCATCAGAAAATGAAAAATATCTTCTATAATGAGAAAAACCATAATAATCTGCTTGAACATTTTTCCAAGCATAATATTGCGTTGTTAGCTCGCAAAATGTAGGATTTTTATGAGAAATATTATCGGCAGTATTATCACCATCATGCTGTGTATTATTACCCAAACAAGCCCCACTAGCAATTGGCACAAAAATATCATTTTTTACTGCGACGTCATTCATATCTCTTCTTTGAGTTGAAAATATTTTTATTTTAGACATATTTAACCTCTTTATAATTAATCAGTTTTTGATTTTTTGTTGTGTAGTCTTACCTTTGTTCTGCATCTCCATCAAAAACTATTTTATCTTTCTCTTTCATTCTGATTTCTTCCAAATAGAAGGAAAACAAACTTTACATAGAAAGTTTGTTTTCTGAGTTACCTTTTATTAAGGTAAATTTAATCTTTTCTCTTGCCAAAGCTGAGCCCTAAGTATTTCCAAAACATATAAACAACTTATTTTCCGTTCATTTTTAATGTCTCTCTGCACTTTGATATGCAGCACAAACTTCATCGGTATCACCAAACATTCTTAATTTACCTTTTTCAAGCCAAACTACTTTGCTACACATTTTTTTAACTTTATCAATGTTATGGGACACCAACAAAACTGTAGTGTTTTTTGACATCATTTCCTTTATACGTTTCTCACATTTTTCCTGAAATAAAAAGTCACCAACGCCCAATATTTCATCTACAATTAAAATTTCAGGATTTATTGCAGTAGCTATAGAAAATCCTAATCTAGCATACATACCGGAAGAAAAGTTTTTAACAGCTACATCAGTAAACTCCCCAAGTTCTGAAAACTCAATAATCTCATCAAATTTATCTTCTATCTGTTTTTTAGAATAACCAAGAACATATCCATTTAAAAATACATTCTCTCTTGCAGTAAGTTCCATGTCAAATCCTGCTCCAAGCTCTATTAGTGGAGCAATTGTACCACTAACTGAAACACTACCTTTTGTTGGTTTCATTATTCCAGATATTATTTTTAATATTGTACTTTTTCCACTACCGTTAAGTCCTACTATACCTACAGTTTCTCCCTTATTCACACTAAAACTTACATCATTCAAAGCTACAAACTCTGTAAAATGAAGCTGTCCTTTTGCCATTTTTATAAAGTATTCTTTTAAGCTTTCTATACGCTCTTTAGACATATTAAAACTCATAGAAACATTTTTAACATCTATAATAACACTCATAAAGCATCTCCAATTATCTAATTAGTATAAATTTATTTTACATATATAATATAAATTTATCTTGATATTTTTTAAAAACAATCATTCCTACTATTAAAAAACTTAAAGAAATTGATATACAGATTAAATTTAACTGTAAATCAGGTACCTTGTTATACAAAATCAAATCTCTAAAATATTGTACATAATAAAATAGTGGATTAAATTTTAGCATATCAGCTATTTCTTTTGGAATAGCATCAATAGGATAAATAATTGGCGTTAAATACATCATAGCCATTATAAAAACACTATATAAATGACCTGTATCTCTAAAAAATGTGTTTAATGTTGTAATTATCATGCCAAATCCTATGCTAAAAACAAGACAATATGTTAATGGTATAAAGGACAAAAATAGTGGTGGTTTTATTGGGGTCTTTAATACAATCATTACAATAATAAGTGCTACAAAATAAAAAAGAGCATTAACAAATGCAAACAAGCATTTTTCAAGCACAAATATATATTTTGGTATATAAACTTTTTTTACTAAACTAGCATTTCCCAAGATGGCCGTTAAAGAAGAGGTCGTTGCCTCTGAAAAAAAGTTGTAAATCAGTGAACCAGTAAGAAAGTATACTGGATAATTATCAATATTCATCTTAAAAAAGCCTTGGAAAACAGTTACTATAACTGACATCATCAACAAAGGATTTAATATACTCCAAGCAATCCCCAAGATCGAACGCTTATATTTTACCGTTATATCTCTAAATACAAGATATGATAGTAAATACCTGTATCTAATAAAATTATTAATGTATTTCATATTACACCTTAACCTATCTTATATTTTTATTTATATTTTTTTAATCCGTTAAAAAAATAAAAGCACATATAGTAAAATGCTTTAAAAACATTAAATTTCTCACTTTCTCTTAAGACTTTCCATCTATCATGTGCAGCCTTTACTTTATTAAATGACCTTGAACCTTTATTATATCTATATCTTACAAGAATCTTGTTCATGGTATAAATTTTTTTGCCTTTACCGAGCAAGCTAAGCCACAAAACAAAGTCCTCATGACTAAAATCACTTTTAAACTGATTGTGTTTCAATAATTCGCTCTTTCCAATTACTGTGGAACACCCAATAACATTCTCTTTTAACAAATCAGTATATTTTAATTCTCTTTCCTTCACTGTATAATCTTTTATCTTATTCGAATTTTCATCAATAATCTCATACGAGGAGGAAGACAAATCATAGTTTGGATTTTGGTTCAAAAAAACACCTGTTTATTGAGTTTTTCCTTATACCATATATCATCAGAGTCTAGAAATGCTATATACTGTCCCTTAGCAAATTCAACTCCTTTGTTCCTTGTTTTTGCGGTTCCAATATTTTTCTCGTTTTGATAAAACAAAATTCGTTTATCCTGCATACAGTATTTTTTAACTATACTTATACTATTATCATTAGAACAATCGTCAATTATAATAAGTTCCCAATTTTCATATGTTTGTCCTATAACCGATTTAATAGCTTCTTCAATATAATTTTCGGAGTTATAACAAGGCATAATAATAGAAACTAAGTGCTGCATAAACACCTCCTTAAAACTACTTTATTCTCCAAAATTATAACATTTAAGCATTTTAAATTCAATATCTAAAATATTACTACATGACTTTACATATAATTGTATCTAAAATTTTACTTTGATAAATTAAATTACATCAATCCCCTTTACACAGAGTTAAGATTAATTGGCAAAATACAAGTCAATTATCATATCACTTCTAATATTTTATATAATTCTATATTGCCTGTAACAGTTACTTTAATCAAATATTAAGCAAAACAAGGGGATGATAAAATGGCTGCAACAGCAACAAAACTTCAGACTACACTACTACTAAAATACAAGGATGGTGTAGATGCCAAAGGGAAAGAAATAATAAAAACACAGAGGTTTTCAAAGGTAAAAACCACTGCTTCAGATCAGGATATATATGATGTCTCTGTAGAACTAGGAAAGCTGATCGGTAAACCTTTAAACGAAATCGTCAGAGAAGACCAAAGTGGAATAATGAATGCGTAAGGGGGAAAGGTAGATGAGTACACCTTTAGTAATGAACTTTTTAAATGAAGCTGGCAAAAAGACAGCGGTAAGAATTAACAATGTTAAGGAAGATATTACAGATTCAGAAGCAAAAGCTGCAATGGAGGTAATATTGGCTAAAAACATATTTGCAACCTCTGGCGGAGATCTAAAAGCCATAGACTCAGCAGAGTTAATTGATAAGAGCAGCACTGATTTATCAGTGAAATAAGCACATAGGGTAAATTATTATGAGTAATGAGCTGTTAAACATGATTGGAAACGTCGGCTTTCCAATTGTAGTTTCAGTATATCTGCTGGTAAGATTGGAAGCTAAACTGGAAGTGCTGACACAGAGTATAAATAATCTATCCAATGTTATTAACAAGTCCACCTCTGCTTAAAATAGCAGGTACAAGAATTAAAATATTCTTGTACCTGCTATTTTTTTATCATTTCAAAATTAATTGCTATAAGATATTTGCAATAAAAAAATCATATTTATTTAAGAAATCTCTAAAAACTTATCGACAGGTTTAAAAAGAAAATTTTGTGTTATGAAGCATTATATTATCATAAACTGTCATTTATCTATTATTATAGTTACAAAAAAGAATACTCATTATCCTTAAATGATTTTAAATCAGAATGCAATTTAATTATCATGAAATGTTTTTTAGGCTTTGAAGGTGATAGTGCATACTTTTTGTTTAGATACATTAAAAAATCAATAAATTATCAATCAATATCTTTATTGAAAAAGTACAGCAAATATTCCTATATAAATGCAGCAGTAGATTTAAATGATAATTTATTAAATGCTGAAAACACTAAAGCTAAATGCAATGTGCAGAATATTTTAAGTATGCTTACCTTAGAAGCATATTACAGCACATACGGTTATAAAAAAATAACAGAATATGATATCGAAATACTGAAGGAATTTATTGAAGTTGGAGACTTACGAGTATTTGCCTGCAATAAGGGTATTAAATACAAAAGTGCCATGAAAACTTTAAATAGAACACTATATAAAATTAAAGAAATTGCAAATTCTTTAGGTATTGCAACTTTAAAAGACAGCTATCTGCTTTATTGATGTTGAGTAAAAGGGGGTTTTATTATTAATAATGAGGATATTTTATGTTTAATTATTAGGGCTAAAGCTTTAAGGAAGCTAAGTGTTGAGGAAAAAGAAATCATATACTGGTTTTTCTATGAAAATAAAAGCCTGAGGGCTTATGCAAGAGCCAAAGAAGTCTGCTATAAAACTGCAGTTATGAGAAAAAAGAATGCATTTTTAAAACTTAAAAAATATTTAGGGGAGATGAGTTATTATGGCATCATATAGACAATTACAAACAGAATTCTGGCAGGATGATTTTGTAATGGAGCTTACTCCAGAGGAAAGATATTTTTACGTTTATATTATGACAAATTCAAAAACCAAGCAATGTGGCATATTTAAAGTGGTAAAAAAGCTAATTTCTTTAGAATTAGGCTATGATGTAGAAACAGTAAATAAGCCTATTAAAAAGTTTATTGATTACGGCAAAATTTTACTCTGTTCTAAAACCAACGAACCTATGATAATAAACTAGATAAAGTATAACTATATAAATAGCAAAAATACATTGCTTTGTATAAATAAAGAGCTTAAACAGATTAAAAATAAAGAATTTGTAAAGAAATTTCATCAAATATGCATTGAGAGAAACTATGATTTAAAAATTATTTTCAGCGGCATAGAATCAAGGAAAGTTAATACTGATTTTAAAGAAGTTAAAATGCCATTAAAGAATGACGATGATGAAAGTGCACTTTTAAATGGAAAAGAGAAAGCTTCATGTGAAAAGAAACAACAGCTAGAAAACAGCCGTCAATTCTTGAAATAGAAAAGTTTAGGTTTTGGACAAAAGGCTTTGAAGAAAAAGTCATAATAAAAACTATAGAACAAGCAGCTAAATATAATGTCAAGCATATTGGGTATAATTGACAGCATTTTAAGGAATTACAAGACAGAAGGTATAACAACCCTGGAAACTCTTAATAAAAAACTAAATAAAACTAGAAGCAGAATTAACGAAGATGCTTACAGGTATGTAGATTAGAAAGGGGTAGTTTATTGTGAATACAGAAAAAATGTACAATCTTGACGCAGAGAAAAATGTGCTGTCATCAATATTCATGAACAATGACAGTATATGTGAAGTTATGGGAATTGTTACTCCCAATAATTTTTACAGCTCACGGAATAAAGCCATATATAAAAACTTACTGCAAATGTATGAAAAATAGAGCTCCAATAGACATTATTACCTTCTGCAGCAGCACAGGAGAAGGACTTAAGGACATTGGAGGAATGTCCTACATAAGTAACATTATAGCTGCAGCTGTTACAGTTCAAAATATCAAAAGCTATGCTCAGATAGTAAAAGAAAAATCCAGCTACAGAGAGCTTTTGAAAATACTAGAAACCTCAAAGAGCAAACTTGAAAAGGAAGAAGCCTCCACAGCAGAGGTTATTGAATATGCTCAAAATTCTCTAATGCAGCTTGACTCCACCGATGCTAAGGAAAGCGGAGAAATGTTATGTCTTATGGACAAATACATGGATACACTGCAGACTAGATATGAAAAAGGCGGAGAGATACAGGGGTTAAAAACTGGACATAAGTCACTTGACAAGCTTATTGGAGGACTTCAAAAGGAAGATTTAATTATTCTTGCTGCAAGACCTTCTATGAGAAAAACTGCTGTAGCACTTAACTTGATTATACATTCCGTTTTAAAAGAAAATGTGAAAACAGCTTTTTTCAATCTTGAGATGGGGCCAATGCTGCATCAACCTTTTCAGAAAGCAATTTAAAGATATACAACAAAATCTTTAAGCTCAGTCTAATAAAAAGCGAATGCAGAAAACTTAAAATAGAAGAGGGACTAGATTTTGTTGTTATAGATCACCTTCAGCTTATTGAAGGTGTAAAGTTTGCGGAGAATAGAAACATGGAGATTGCCAAAATAACAAGGGATTTAAAGCTTATGGCTAAGGAATTGGAGGTAGCTGTACTTTTGGTTTCTCGGCTTTCTAGGGCACCAGAGAGTAGATGCGAGCACAGGCATATGCTTTCGGATTTGAGAGATTCAAGCAGTATAGAACAAGAGGCTGATATAGTCATGTTTTTGTATAGAGATGAATATTATAATAAGGGAAGTGAGAGTAAGAGAATTATTGAATGTATTGTATCTAGAAATAGAAACGGCGGAGTGGGTACGGTAAGGCCTAGGTGGAAGCCGGAGACACAGAGGTGTTGGTAATAGAGAGTGTGAAATTTTCTCTGTAAATAGCTTTCTATGATAAGTATTTTTTAGGCATGAAGGTCTTCGAGAGGCTTTCATGCCTTTATTACAATATAGTTATAAATTAATTGCATGTCAAGGACATCCTTCGTAGGATGTTTTTTTAAAGGTATTTTTCTTAGCTATTTAAGCCTTCCTTCATACATTATAGACAACTCTCCATACACTCTTCCCCAGTTTCTTAGAGGTAGAGACCATTTCTTAGTCGCCTCAAAGGTAGCGAGATACAGAGCCTTGAGAAGAGCTGTATCGCTTGGGAATACGCTTCTTTGCCTGTTAAGGCGTCGATAGGTACTATTTAGGCTTTCAATTGCATTAGTAGTATATATAACCTTTCTTACCTCAGCAGAAAACTTAAAGATTGGGCTAATGACATCCCAGTTTGTTTTCCAGCTCTTCATAGCATTTGGATATTGATCTTGCCATTTCTCAGTTATTTTCTCCATATGTTGATGCCCAACTTCTTCCGAAGGTCGTGGTATATAGTTTTAAGGTCAGCTGCAAACTCCTTCTTATGCTTATCAGCTACATACTTCAAGGTACTTCTTACCTGATGAACTAAGCAACGCTGATATTCAGTATTAGGGAATGCTACTGCTATAGATTCTTTTATGCCTGTTAAACCATCTGCGCAAACTATGATAATATCATTTACTCCTCTATTTTTTAACTCATTCAGAACACTTAGCCAATATTTGCTACTTTCATTCTCCCCAATTTGGATGGAAAGAACATCTTTTCTTCCTTCTTCATTTATGCCAAGAATGGTGTAAGCAGCCAGCTTGCGTATAACGTTATTATCCCTGACGGAAAAATGAACTGCATCTATAAGAACAATTGGATACACACTAGATAGCGGTCTGTGCTGCCATATCTCAATTTCAGGAAGAAGTTTATTTGTGATATCAGATACCAGGCCTGCGCTCACTTCAAATCCATAAATATCTTCAATCTGCTCAGAAATTTGTCTTGTAGTAAGTCCTTTAGCATACATGGTTATAATTTTATCTTCTATAGCTGAAATATTCTTCTGCCGTTTTTGTACAACCTTCGGTTCAAAAGAGCTTTCTCTATCTTGTGGGACGTCAATTTCCATCTCACCATACTTGCTTCGAATTGTTTTGCTCTTCTTTCCATTCCTCGCATTTGAGCTGTATGTGCGCTCATATGGCGCATAGCCTAAATGCTCATCCATTTCTGATTCCAGCATTGATTGAATGTTTCCACCTAAAAGATCTTTTAATGTATCTTGTATGTCTTCAGCAGTTTGAATGTCATACTCTTGCAGAAGTGCAGCTATAATGTTTTTCTTTCCTTCATTCATTGGTTTTCTTCTTTTTACCATAACAAAAACAGCCTCCTATGATTTTATATTTTATCATAGAAAGCTGTTTTTACAGACTTTTTTTCACAGGCTCGTAATAGATGCTATTATATAGGGATTTCGATAAAATATGTCTATGACCTTCTACTTTTAAATTCCCAATAAATGAAAAATGCTACACTCTCTTTATAACGGACATTTTTATTTCAACTACCCATTACAAAGAGAGCATAGCATTATCTCTACATTCTCACCTTTATATTCTTATGCTTTACTCTTATCGGTAATCATATCATTTTTTAATTTATAGTTTATACTAATACCTATTCCAAGTAACACCCAGAACACTGGAGCTACAGAAACAACGCTGTCATTGAAGAATCCTGCTCCCAAATATCCCATAACAGATACGAATATAGCTAGTCCAGCTATAGAATAAAAATCATCATAGTCTCTCTTTATATACATCTTAATACTTGATATAAAATACATCACAAAAATCGCCAAGAAAGCTATTGTTCCAATAATTCCTATATTAATTGCATTTTCAAGATATATATTATGAGCCTTGTCTACCAACATATTATCAGTATCATAGGCAATAAGCTTTCCTACATAATCATCCTGTGGAAAAACTGCAGCAAATGTATCTGGGCCGTATCCTAATATAAAAGTATGCTTCAATAATGGAATGCTTCTAGACCAAATGTATCCTCTAGCAGATCCTAATTTTTCTTTACCTTCAAAACCCCACTTCTCTACATTTTTAATAGCAACTGGATCACCTTTATAATTTAAGTAGCTAAATTTGTCATTTTCAAACCAAAATGATAGGGCAACCCCATTTCTAGTAACCTGAACAACATATTTTTTATTACCATTAGAATAATCTTTAAAAATTATATTGCAATCCTTATATTTATCATTTAAAAGGATTACTTTTCCACTAACTTTATCCACATTTGAATTTATTATATTATTTGAAGCATCTTCAAAAACTAAACTGTCAGCTGTGTTTTTTATTTTTAAAGTTTGATTAGAATATACTATTTCTACTATATCATTTTGTATTTTTATATCCTTTAAGACAACTGCAGCTTGATTATCTTTTCTTAAAGTTTCAGCATCCTTAAATAAAGAGCCTATTCTATTAGCCAGCTCTCCTTTAGAATATGCATTAAATCCAACAAGGGCAACAATTGCCACTAATACAGCACCTACTGTAACCTTCCAATTTTTAATAAAGAAATTTCTCATTACTATAATTAAAACTATCATTGAAACAGCGCCGCCAACTATGCCAGCACGAGAATGACATAGTATTAAATTTAAAAACATAAGTACAGAAACTATTCCAACAAGTATCTTATAAAATTTATTTTTAATCAATAAGAACATTGTAAAAGTCAATGGAAATAGCATCGCCATATAGCTTCCTACGTAATTATAATGGTACAACGTAGAATAGATTATTTTATCACCAAATTGAAACTTTAAGGTTTGTACCATATCTTGAAGTGATCTAGGAAGAATTAACTTTCTACCCTCAAGTGTTTTGTAAAAGTCATGTCCAAAATATTGAAGAATACCAATTGTTCCTATAACAATTGCTGAACATATAAGTGAAATCAGTATAACCTTAATACTTTCTTCATCTTTAACTAAATTAATAGTTATGAACAAAATGATTATATAGCTTAAAATAACTAACATACCTTCATATCTTTCAACAAATCCAAATAAAGCTATTTGCTTATAATCTGAAAAAACTGTTGAGAGAATAACCATAATACTATATACAGCTATCGGTATATAAATTGCCATTTTATTGATTTTTATATTTTTAGAAAATAAGCTTATTAAAAATGCTATAAGCACAAAAGCGAGTGATATTATAATCCATACCGCTTTATAATATGAGAAAAAATCCAGACTTTGACTAGCACCACCCCAATATTTAAAATAATCTCCTTGTAGATTCATTACCTTAGCATAAACTATTAATGGTACTACAGACACCAAAAATGCTAATGGTACTGCATAGTACCACTTGTCACTGCCAGTTTCTCCATACATATCTCTATACAAATCGTCACGCATTTTTTTACCTCCAATATACAGCTTATAAATTACAAAATACTACACATATTTAATATTAATGTATTTTGCCAGTATATACAACTTTTTCTCATGAAATTTTTGCAAAAAATTTAACAAATTACTTTATGTGCAAATAAATAATATCATTCTGATTTCTTCATTTAAGCCCCTTATGCCTTAATAATATCTGTATGCCGCTATAATTGTCAATTTTTTGTTAAACTATTTAACTGTCTAATACTATTTGATATAATTAACCTACATATAAAATTATTAACAATAGAAATTATGTCAGGAGATGTTATTTTGATGAATTCACGTAAATATTTGAAACTTATTTCTACCCTTACTTTATCACTTTGTATAACTACAGCATGGTCAATTCAACCTATAAAGGCTGCTTCAGAAGATACAACAGTTACTACTTCAGCTGCTTCTGATGTTTCTTCACTTAGTAAAATGGGCTATGATGAGCTTATTAAAGCTGCCAAATCAATGCCTGAGGATTCAGTTATAGTAAGAAAGATCCTTGATACCTCTACTTCCACATTAAAAGGCCAGCAATTCATTCCACAGGATGAAAATATATACTATATAACTAATAATATTATAGACCCCAATACTGTAACCTACGAGGATCCTATAACTAAATTAAATACAACCTTTTATAAATTTTTAAATGTAGAGCCAAGTAGATATCCTTTAGTTAAATACAACTCATATTGTTGGGAATTTAAAGATGGTGATTTACAATATAGTGGTGTAACTTCAGAAAATGTAATAGATGAGGCTCTATATAAACAATTAACTGGCGGACTTCCATATATTCCATCAGGAAGTATAATACCTGATGCAGGCAATACTTCAGAGGTAAATAATAAACCATCAGTAAATACATTAGCACATAAAAGATTGAACTCTATGTTTGATATGGCTGCTGAATTAAATAACTCACCACTTGATAATGTAATAATAACTTCTGGTACAAGCTTTGCTGATGCATTATCAGGCACAGTACTAGCTTCAAAGCTTAAAGCTCCAGTATTTTTTATGAATACAAGTGAAGATTCCAAAGTGTATGACTATGTAAATACTAACCTTAAGAAAGGCGGCTCCGTATACATATTAGGAAAAGAAGGAGCAATAAATTCTGATATTGAAAATACTTTCAAGAAAAACGGCTTCATTGTAATTAGACTTGGTGGGGATAACAGATATGGTACCTGTAGTCAAATCAATGACAAATTAAATATAGCAGAAAATACTCCTGTTGTTATTGTGAACGGCGAGAACTATCCTGATGCTTTAAGTATCAGCAGTATAGCAGCAGCTAAAGGTTATCCAATATTATTGACTGAGCAAAATAGTATTCCACAGGAGACAATTGATCAACTTACAAAGATTAAGCCTTCAAAAATTTATGTTATAGGTGGTTCTGGAGTGGTTTCTGAAAATGTCTATAGTTCATTAAAGGGTTATTCTAATGATGTATCTAGAATTTTTGGTGCAGACAGATATGAAACTTCAATGAATATATGTAAAGCCTTTAGTTCTAGTAACAATTCAACAATAGTACTAGCTACTGGAACTGACTTTAAAAATGCTCTTACTGGAAGCTCAGTAGCTGCAAAATATGGTGCTCCAATTATTCTTGTAGGCAATGATGCTTCTAATGTTAAAAGTTACATCAAAAATAACAATTATAAGAATGTAATAATCTTAGGAGATACTAATTCAATAAGTTCCGGTATTGAAGCTTCTGTTACTAATTAATATAAATAATCATAGTTAAAAATAGCCTTATGTGTCGAGATATATTTTAAAACTTAAGTTCGTTTTAAAAAAAATATCTCTCTCCATAAGGCTGTTTTTTAGTTGGTTTATCTATAAAACATTAAAATATAATCCCCTTATATTAACATGCATATAATATAAGGGGATCTTTAATTGTTATTGTAATTCTAAACTATTTTGGAAGCTTGTTACTGCAGTCATATATGAAATTATATCCTGTTGTAAAGTATTCTTTGCACTGTCAAGTTGTAGCTGTGCGTTAAATACTTCTAAATAAATCGCTTGTCCTAAGTTATATTTTTGCTGTATAAGGTCTAAGCTTATTTGCGCAGCTTCTATAGCAAATTTATCAGCTTCTACACCATCTTCTAAGGATTTCAAACTGTTATACTGAACCTTTAATTGAACCTTTATAGCATTTGGTTTTAAATCTAGCTGATCCTTTAAGCCTTGAAGTGTTATATCTTCAGTACTTTTCTTAGTATCTCCATATCTATTGTAAAGATCAATTAGTATGTTTTCATTATCAATTTGCTGTTGTAATGCTTTCAAACTATAGCTATTGTCTATAGCCCCTTGTATTTGGGCATCAACCTTTGATCCATCATACTTTACATACTCCATTGGTTTTGAAGTAAGAGTCAATTCAGTATCTAGGTCAAGTCCTAAATCATTTTTTAAAGTAATCATAGATGAATCTATTGCAATCTTTACTGAGCTAAGATTTGCTTGTAAGGTTGCCATTGAAGCTTTATATGTATCAAGGTCAGAGTCTTTAGCCATTCCTACCTTAATCTTCTCCTTTGTTAAATCAATTTGTTTTTGCAGGTTTGCAATTTGTTTATTTATCAACTCTACTTTCAATTGGGCAGCAAGTATATTTTGATATTCTGTTGTTATTGTAACCTTTGCACTTTTTAAATCAACTTCCCTCTGATGCTTTTTATCATTTAAGTTATATAGTGCGACAGGTACATTATAGTTTAATATTTTCGCTTCGTCCTCAGATGGGGCACTACCAGAAGTTTTCTTCAAAGAATCTTTACGACCTATTTCATTTTGGTGCTGCCTGTCTAAAATTTCAATATATTTATCATCAAGTACTATTTGATTATAGCCTTTTTCTACACGATTCAATGCATCTTCTAATGAAAGGCTTAACTTGGTAGGTGCTGCTGGAGCATTTGTTGAAGTATCACTAACTGTTACATTAGTATTTGAAGCTGCACTTGTTGCAGCAGTGTCTGCAGATACATATATTGGCATCGAAATTGCCACTGTCATTGTCAATACCATTGGAATTATAAATTTCTTTTTCATAATATCACCTCTTCTATTTTTTTGCTACATATCCAACGTCACTTGCATAGCTCATCATTGTCTGCTGCAGCCATGTATCTAACTGTGCATTTTTAAGGTCCATCTGTGCTTTAGCTAAAGCAATTTGAATGTCCTGATATTGTTTTAATGTAATCATTCCATTATCATATTGAACCTTTCCTGCTTCATAATTTGATTGTGCAAGGTCACAAGCAGCTTGTTTACTTTCCATTGTCTTTTTATTGGTTTCAAGAAGCTTATAACCATTGTTAATATCCAATTGAACCTTTATTTTATCTTCATCTAAGGTATTTTGAGAATTATCTATATCAGTTTGAATTTGTTGTAAATAAAACTCATAATCTGAATACCTCTCATACTGCGTATACTCAAGTTCCTTCTTCTTTGTATCTACTGTGTTCTGGTCATTTACAATTTCTGCTCTATTTTGCAGTGCACCTTTTACATAGTTATCTAATGTTCTAAGCTTATTTGAAGGCACTATATTTTTATCAACTAAAGTGGTATATCTCTTATTTATATCTTCACCCATCGCTAAATTTACAGCCATAGATGCTGAATCAAAACTATTTTTATATTTGTTTAGATCAAGGACAGCTTTTTCATAATTTATTTGTGCTAATCTTGCATCGCTTCTTGATATTTGACCATTTGCTAACTGTGATTGAGCTTTTTGATTCTCTTTATACATACTATCAGCTAATTGCTGCTGAATATTTACTGCATAATTTGCTTTTAAAAGATTTATGTAACTTGAATAAGCATTTATTCTTACAGCATTTTTTACAACCCCTTTATTAATTACAAATTGATTAAAGTTGTTCTTTGCCTCCCAAGGAGCAATTATAATTGCTTGTACACTTGCTTTACCATAATATATTGCTTTCTGCGCACCAGCTACTGTATAGTTGTATAGCTTATTGGCATTATCAGTATTCCTTTCATAGGTTTTAACTGGTATAGAATTGTCTATAGCCTTTATGGCAACCTTCTCGATGTCTAATGAATTGTCTGCAGTGGTTTGAGCCGCTATAGCTGTACTGCTGCAAATAAGTGTTAATCCAATAATGAAAATAGACAGTATCTTCTTCCTATTCATTTAATTTCTCCCTTCTTAGACCTT
This sequence comes from Clostridium sp. OS1-26, assembly GCF_030915445.1. GTDB lineage: Bacteria > Bacillota > Clostridia > Clostridiales > Clostridiaceae > Clostridium_AM. Next base: position 1,802,417 of record NZ_CP133264.1, on the reverse strand, counting down.
TAAACTTGTTTCCCTTTATCTAACCATATGTACTATCATTTACTTAATTTAGCTATAAAGCTATATGTTTCAATAATTGTATTCTATGATAATTATGATAGCATATATACAATATTGGTTCAATATTGAAATATTAAGTTTTTAATTAATTTACACATACATTATTTTCATTGTTAGATATATATTCCCATAACTCATAACTTTCCAGCATTTACGTCTCTTAAGATAAAAGCTATAACCTTAATTATTACAAAAGTTATAGCTTTACTAAATTATTTACTTTTAATTAACTATCTTTTTGTTCCTACTTGCTCTAAGTTAAAAGATACTGACCAATTCTTTAATTCCATATCTTCTTCTATTTTTACTGAAGTTGGGAACATGATATTACATATCTTTGCTCTAATAGGATTAACTTTAAAATTAGTTAGCTCAAATTCTTCTGAGAATATTACTACTCCATTTCCATCTCTTAAAGTCACAGGTAATCTACCTATTCCAAATGGTTTATCAGCAGCATTTCTCATAACTAATGAAACTATTATATTGCCTTCTTTTTGCATACCTATACTAAAAGTAGATATCGTAAATTGACCCTCTTGCAGCTCTGGCAGTTCCTTTAAGAAATTATCATAAACAAGTTTATCTTCTAAACTAATTCCTTCTGGTAAATCTTCATATTGTACTTTAACTCTTCTAGCAACATTAAGCTTAGCATCAAAAGCTATATTCCAGTCATTTGTATCAATGCTGTCCGCATTTACATTTTTTCTCTCAAAATAAAGCTTTACAGGTCTTGCTGAATGAGCAGGAATAGTTCCTAAACTTTTCAAATTAAATACTTGATATGCTAGTATTTGTTTTTTGAGTTTGATATAAAAAGTGGTATACTCTCAAGATCTATACTTTTTGTCAAGCCATTTCTAATATAAGCCTTAACTTCTATCTTATCTTCTTTATTTCCTGAATCGTAAACATAAACACCAGCTATGTTAACTTCTCCTTCTTTTATTTGCTGAAACTCTGATAATTCTTCTTCTAAAATTTCTTTTTGAACATCAGACATTACATTCTCATCAAACTCCAAAAGTGAAAGGATGGTTGGTACATATTCTCTATTGTCTTCTTTATTTTGGATTTCGTTATTTTCCATATTTTTTATTTCCTTTGCCATTTTACACCTCTATTTTTCTAATGTACTATATTTTTATTATAAGCTCATTAAATAATTTTTTCAAAAATAATACTGTAAATTTTACATTCTACACTTGAAATATTATTGACCAGGTTGATAAGTCCATGTCTTTTTCTTTTACATCTTCCTTATTGACTTTTATATAGTATATCCCTGTTTTTTCAGCACAAATTGCTTTATTTAACTTTACAAAATCAGCAAAAACAACTTTTTCTTCTGCATCTTTCAATGTAATTGGAAGCTGTGCTAATTCAAATGGAAAAGTATTTTTATTGTTCATCAATAGTATAATTGATAAATCATCATTTTCACATTTTTTTACTATAAAAGGATATATCTGTCCATATGATGCTTCTTTATCCATTTTACTTATTGCAAAGCCTATAATATCTTTAAGTTCCTCTTCATTTAATTCTTCTGGTATATTTTCAAATCCAAGCTTTAATAATTCGCTAATTAATACTTCCCTTGAAGTTTCATCATTTATATCTTTTGGTATACTAATAATTACTTTACCATTCGGTGAAAGCTTATGTATATGATTATCATCTAAATATTGTCCTCTTGCGCTAATCGTTATCGACTCGCCTAAACTGTCATCTATAATAATGGTACCATCGAATTTCTCTTGATCATTATAACTCATAAAATACTTTTCCTTTCTAAAATGTATAAATTGTTTAAAAATTGAATTCAAACTATATTATATCATATATCTTCTTAGCATTGAAGAGTAAAAAAATGCTAGGCTTATTATAATTTTTTCTGCCTAATTATATTTTTAACAGTTTGTATACTTTGCATCAATGTACTTGATATACTTTCTAAAATATATTAGAATATTTTCTGTTGGATAAAATAATAAAGATTAATTAAAATAATTTGAGGTGATTCTTATGAAAAAAAATACCCGTAATATTGTAATTTTAGTTATAGCTATTCTTGCTGTTGGTTTGGTTTCATATAGTTTGCTGAAATCAAATAATAACATTAGCTTAGGTTTTACTCCTAAAATAACTTATACTGAGGAAATAAAATATGTTCCTTCATACAATCAGACAAAGGCAACTCAGGTTACCACTCCTACTGATAAGTCTCCTTTTACTACTGCAAGATATACAATTAAAGATACTACTGATGAGAAGGTTTATAAAGATTACGAAAAAATGCTTAAAAAGGATGGATGGACCATCGCACAAGGTCAACAGTACTTTGCAATTTCAGCTAAAAAAGACAAGCATATGGCAAACTTTTTATTTCAAAAGGCAGGAAAGGATCTAATTTTAGTTATTATCTCTAAATAACATCAAAGAATTTACATACAATATGTAGGGTTACTAGACGGTCAGTTAACTTATACAACCGGATATGTTTCCAAGCTTCATTACGTTAAATGAGACTATTCAAATACTATAATAATATTTGAATAGTCTCATTTACTATTTTACTTATTAAATAGACTTTGAATTACACTATCATTTACTGCTCCCTGTAATCCAAATATATACACATTGCTGACTTTGGATAACTTTCCTTTTATGAACTCTGTAGTTACCCCTTGTGAATTTTTATCATCTACAAGTACTATTGCTGAAGAATTCATTGCTGCTAATGCAGAACCTGATAATGAATCTGGGAAGTCCTTTCCTGAGGCTATACATATATTGCTGAAATCTATATCATTTTGAAAGTTTTTAATAATATTGATGTTTCTTTCGTACTCATTGTTTCCTGTTATTCTTGTGATATTAGGAAGCTTATTTGCAACCTTATCGCTTATTATATCAGTATCACCTAAAACATAGGCTTTAGTAATTTTGTTGTTATTGATATATGTCTTTACTGAATCTGGTAAGGTGTTTTTATCTGCCAATATTATAGGAGTTCCCTTTTTGCAGCTATTGAAGATATGGACAACGCATCTGTCCACTGATAGCCATTAGCAATGATTACTTCTCCATTTGTGCTGCCTACCTTTTCAGCAACTTTTATTGAGGTTTCATACCTATCTTTTCCGCCAATTCTTTCTGTAGTTATTCCAAGTGAATTTAGCTTCTTTTCAACAGACTGTGATACAACTCCAACTCCACCTGTTATAAGAACATTAGTTACATGAAGCCTTGTGATTTCCGCTAACACACTATCAGGTATAGAGTCCTTTTCTGTAAGTAAAATTGGTGCATTATATTTTTTTGCTAAAGCCGCTGAACTTAAACCGTCAGCGAAACCGTTACCAGATGCAAGAACGGCATAGGTTGAAGTTCCCTTCCAATTCGATTTTGAAATAGCAACTGAAGTTTCATATCTATCGCTTCCACCAAGTCTTGTTGTATTTATAGTACTTGCTGGAATACTTTTATCAGCAACTGTAACGGTGCAAGAGGAGCTTATGGTTCCATCCGAAGTGCTTACTGTTATCAGTGTACTTCCAGCACTAAGTGCACTTACTACTCCGTTGCCATTCACCGATGCTACATTTGGATTTGAAGACTTCCAAACTAATGAGTAATTTGTTGCATTTGCTGGATTTAACGCAGCCGTAAGAGTTTCAGATGCTCCTACTGTTAATTTAGTACTGGTTTTGTTTAAGCTTATTGATTGTAATGAAATAGGCACTGTTCCTGCAGTGTATACTGTTACACTACAGGTTGCAGTAGAAGTACCATCAGCTGTAGTTGCGGTAATAACTGCAGTTCCTGGGTTCATACCTAGCAATATACCTTCCAATACTTTTACTACATTAGGATCAGAGGAAGTCCAATTTACTACTGGATTTACTGTACCTGTTGATACTACACTTGCCGTTAATTTATCTGTTCCCCCAACTACTATAAAAGCAGCTTTTTTACTTAAAACTAAGGAGCTTGTATTATTTTTAGCATTAACAGTTACAAAACAAGCAGCAACGTTGCTTCCACCTTCAGTAGAGGCTGTAATAGTTGCTGTTCCTGGACCTGCTGCATATACAAAACCATTACCTCCAACTTGCATTACATCATTATTTGAGGATTTGAAGGTGACCATTTGATTGACAACCGTACTTCGATCCATATTAGTCTTTGTTACAGTAGCTTTAAGCATACCCGTTTCACCTACTGTAAATATTTCACTAGTTTTATCTAAGCTAACTGTAATTATAGGATTAGTAACAGTAACCATACATGCTGCACTTTTAAAACCATCCTCAGAAGTTGCTGTAATAACAGCAGTTCCTGGTGCTATAGCCATTACAACTCCATTAAATACAGTTGCCACATTAGTATTGGATGATGCCCATCTTACAGATTGCTCTGTTGCATTTGACGGATTTATAGTAACAGTTAAATTGTCTGTCCCTCCTACAGAAAGGGTATCTGATGTTTTATTTAAGCTTATCGACACTACTTTTACAGTTGGATCCGCCAATACATTTGCATTCATAGACATTAATAAAAACATCATTATAAAAATGATATTTAGAATGTAATATTTTTTTCTCATAAAATTCACCCCTATGTATAAATTTCTCTATGATATCTAATATTAGCACAAAATGTAAGATATTTAAACTGACTTGAATATATTATTCTTAAAAACTCACTTTTATTACATTGTCAAAAAGAATAAAAGAGTATCTAAGGTGATACTCTTTGTATTGATTAGATTAATTTTTTATTATGTCAGAGTAGGACCTGACTACTTTTTGATATATAGATATGCTGCACAGTTTTGTCCGATACCTTTTTAAATATGAGAAGGAAGGCTGTATGCTCCTTCCCTCTCTTAATTAAGTTATTTTATGCAATTAAGTAATTTAATTAGTTAGTAATTTTAAGGTTCATTGACTGTACTAAACCTGTAGCAGTTGTTCCAGTAATTGTAATTGTATCACCAGCGTCAATGTTTGATGCTGTTAATTTACCTTGACCATCTATACTTACTGATGGTGCTGTTGCATCCTTTCTAGAACTAGTTACTTTTGCATTATAAGTTAAGAATGGAGCAGTTTTTGTACCATATTGATCTACAGCAAACATGTATACTGGTGAAGCTGATTTAGCTCCTGTTGGGCTGTATTTTGACATTATTTGATTGTTAACTTTGTTAAATAAGGTTTTTGACATTGTTATATTGTTTCCAGCAACTGTGAAGTCGTTGTAAACTATATTTTTATTATATTTATTTGTACCATCTTCATCAGCATCGCCTTTAGTTACATTTATTCCAACTGATTTAGCAACTGGTATTTCATCCTTTGAAGTTACTGTAGTGTATGCAGTATGAACTAAATCATCAGCACTCTTAATTGTAACTGTTAAAGTACCTGTTGCAGTTGGTTTAGTTGAGCTTAATGTTGCCTTAGCATATACTCCAACTGTAGCTGTTGTAAAGTAGTTATCTACTAAGTCTGGTGTAAAGTCTTCACTATTGTCTACAGCTACTGATAATATGTCAGTATTAGCTAAAGCAACCTTTCCACCACCAGAAGTTAATCCATATACAAAAGCTTCAGTTCTGAACTTACTTACGTTGCTTGTTTTAATCCAGTTTTGTTTTGCTGGAATAGTATCAGTTGCACCTGTAGCAAATGTAGTACCAATAGCACTTGAAGTAGTTACAGTAGGTACTATTACACCACTAGCCGTTACAGGAGCTACGTTATATAATGTTGCAATCTTATCGATTGTGTAATCTTTAATATCTTTTGTATCTACAACTGCATAAGTTTGTGCAATTGAAGTTACAGTATTTAATACTGGATCTGTGCTTGATGGCAGTTGTCCTCCTGTTGCTTTATAAACTGTATAAGTTACAGTAGAACTTCCTGATTTTGGACCACCTACAGCTTGTATTTGAATATTTCGTGCATTGTAAGCTATGTCTTGATTTACTCTTACAGCTCCAGTATTGCTTGATACAGCTTTTACATAATAGTAATCTTTGTTTGTATCTTGGTTTGACATATCAAATACTCTGCCATATTGATCTTTCATTGTTAAGTCGCTGAAGTTAGCACCAAAGTCTAAGTTTTGTACAGCTCCGCTTTCCATGCTTGGAACAGCTACTTTAGTTGTAACACTTAGTGTATTTGGCTTAGCTTTTGCTTGTACTACTATATTTAAGCTGCTGAATTTACCAGTGTTGTTTGTAACAGCTTGGATTGTATATGATTGTGAGCTTAATCCACCTGAAACTGCGTTGTCATCTACATTAAGTTGAAGTGAAGCAGTACCGTCTGGGTTAGATATTAAGCTTAATCCAGTATTAAATCCACTTGTGATAGTAACAGCATCAGCTATGTCAGAGTATTTAGTTAATTGTTTTCCATTTTGATCATATGCTGTAAATGGTATTAATACAGCCTTATCTCCAGCGCACACTGTTTCACTTGGTGCCATTAATGTAAATTTATCTACTTGTGAATCTTTCTTTAATGTTAAAGTTATAGTAGATGATTTTCCGTTGCTTGTGAACATAGTTATAACAACTGGTTGGTCTGCAACAACAGTTTTTCCTGATTGTGGCTCAACCTTTATTAATCCATTATCGCTGTTTGTTGGATCTGCAACTAATGAAACCTTAACTAAGCTTTCATTTGATGAAACTAATCCAGTGATTTTTCCATTTCCATCACGCATTAAACCAGCTTCGATTAACTTCTTATTCTTAGTATCATTTCCACTTAAATCTTTAGCTGTGTAATCAATGTAGAATGAATCTGTAGTATCTCCATTTGCAAATATAGCTTTTTCATCATTTGAGCAATATAATTTATTTAATTTTATATCGCTTAGTGTTCCTGTTGTTGGAGTTACTGTTAAGTTAGAAGTTACAGTTATACCTGTTGTTTGGTCAACTCCGTTTATTGTGCATGTGCTGTATTGAGTTAAGAAGTTAGTAGCTCCAGTGAATGGTACAACTTCTAATAATCCATTTTGTCCAGTAACAGTTCCTAATCCACAAGTCCAAGTAATACCTTGAGCTATACCTGAAGTTGTTATATCATTTCCATATTGGTCATATACTTTGTAAACAGCATATCCGTTACCGCCTATAGCAGTTCCAGTTGCATTAGTAGTTGGTGTTGTAACACCTAATGTAGTTGAAGTTATTTCCATTTTACCTATTTTTTGTGAAGTTATTGCTACATCTTTCTTAGATAACTCAGTGTCACCCTTCTTAACAGTTACTGTATAAGTATCTTCTGGTAAGTTTGATGAATAAGTTAAAGTAAGAACTGAGTTGCTTGAATCCCAAGATGAAGTTAATGCAACTGCAGTACCACCTCTTGTTACATCAGCTGTGATTTTTGAAGTATCTACTGCTCCGTTGAATTTAACTTGGAATGTAGTAGCACTTGAAGCAGTTATTGAACTAACAGATCCATCTCCAATTGGAGTTGTTCCGTTAACAGCATTGTTTATATTAGTAACAGTAGATTCTGAAACAACACCTGTTCCACCTACAACATTTAAATCAGTAGTTTTTGTAGCATTATTTTGGATGTAATTTACAGCATTGCTTGTAGCAGTTGTTCCATCTTTGTCAACTAACACTAATGGAGCAGCAGTTTTTCCAGCTATAGCTGAAGCTACTAGAGCATCTGCATATCCGTTTCCTGATGCATTAGCAACAAATACGTGATCCATTTTAACTGTATCTTTGAATGCAGCTAAAACTTTTAAGTTTGTATCGAATCTATCTTGTCCACCGTCAACTCTTTTTACTGCGTTAACAGCGCTGTATATAGTTTCATTTATAACATTTTTAGTTCCAACTACAGTAACTTGTGTCTTGTTCTTCTTAACAAAGTTAATTACAGGTTGCATGTAGTTAGCATCGTTCATTCCTAATAAAAGAATTTGTCCTTTTGCTGCTGCGATTGGAGCTACTGATAGAGCATCTGAGAATCCTTCTCCTCCAACCATGATTGCGTTGCTTGGATCTACTCCTAAGTCAACTAATTGTTGAGCTACAGCTGCGTTAGTTTCGTATCTGTTAGCTCCACCTAATTCTACTAAGCTATAGTTAGCTTTTAATTCAGCTCTTACTGAAGCTGATACTGAAGCATTTCCACCAACAACATATAATTTCTTAGCTTTTAATGTGCTTAATGCTGCTTTAGTATCTGAGCTTAATGATCCTGCTGTAGTTAAAAGTATTGGTGCATTTAATTTTTTAGCTAATGCTGATGCACTTACTGCGTCTGCATATCCTTCACCTGATACTAATACTACATTGTCGCTAGTTGTCCAGTTTGTTGTAGCAACTTGTGCTGCTGTTGCATATCTGTCTGCACCACTTGTTCTTGTTACTTGTCCTGCTGCTGCTTTAACTGGGCCAGCTGATAAAGCTGTTGTTAAAACTAAGGACATAAGTGTAGCACTTGCAAGTGCTTTTGTACCTTTTTTACTCATACTGTAATACCCTCCTCGATTAAGTGAATTTTAATTAAAATTCTTAATATATATATATATTTTTAAATATATACTTTATTAAAATACTCCCAAGCCTTATGTAAAGCATTGTGGCTCAGTTATATTTTTAAAACAGGATTAATTATAACACATTTATATTACACATTCCAGTAATTATGTATAAATTTATTTAATTTTTATCAAAAAAACCTTTCATAGATAAGATTTCCAAAACTCACTCTTAATTATATCATAACTTAAATGTCATTTCTACTATATTCACAATTTATTAATTTATTCATGTTATAGGATATCTTTACTATGGTTCTATTATACAACATCATTTCTAGTTTTTCTATACCCTGGCCTCTAGTAATTTTAACCACAATATCCATTTACTTATTACCAGGATGCAGCAAAATTCAAATGTCTGCTTATGTATAATTTTGTTGTCTAATATATTCTACACATAATTGAAAATTTCCTCCTTGTAAGGAAAAAAATTCGGCAGGATAGTGAAATTTTTATTATAATACTATCCTTACCAATACTTTATTGTGCATTTTTTATTTTCAAGCTACTCTATAGATATAACTTCAAGACTATCTCCTGTTTGTAAGCTATCTTTAATACTGTCTGAAATAGATGCAGTACCACCTACTATTACAACTTTAGAAGTATCTGTTACATTAGATAAAATATACTGTTGAGCTAAAGCTATTTGACTTGCATTTGCTCCAACTCCGCTTAGTATAAGTGGTGAACCTGTTTTTGCTGCTGCTGCAGAAGCAACAAGAGCATCAGCGAACTGATCATTTGTAGCACCACCTGCTGCTACATAAACATTGCTGAAATCTAAACCGTCAGTACCTTTAAAGTAGTCTAATACAGCTAAATTTGTAGCAAATCTATCGGGAGTATTTTGAGTTATTTTTGTTCCACCAACAGAACTTACTACTGCTTGTGGTAAAACCCCTTCTCCTCCAACAGCTAGTACACTTAAACCATTTGAAGTTACAACATCTTTTACTCCAGATGCTATTGCTTTTGAAGTTCCAAATAATACTGGATATCCTTTTTGTGATGCAATTGATGCTACAGATAATGCATCTGCATATCCATCTTGTCCATTAACTAGTACAGCACCCTTTTTGCCGCTAAGACTTAATACTCTCTTAGCAACTTCTGCATTTGTTCCCATTCTTGAAGTATCTGTTATTCCAGCTATACGCTCAACTTGATAGCTTGCTTTTAGCTTAGTTTCTATTGATGGAGATACTACACCAGTTCCCCCTACTATGTAAACTTTTGATGCTCCAAGATTTTGAATTGTAGATTCCACTTCTGACTCTAGAGTACTTCCACCTGCTGTTAAAAGTATTGGTGCATTAAGTTGTTTTGCAAGAGGTGTAGCACTTACAGCATCTGCATACCCATATCCATTTACTAATATTACATTTGATGCTTTTCCAAATAAATCTGTAGCAACTTTATTTGCTGTACCTATTCTTCCACCTGATCCCCCATCAGTTCTTGTAACTGTAGCAGCTTGTACATTCACTGCGCATAATGATATAGAAAGAACTAATGCTGTAAGCATAGTGCTTAAAAATCTTCTTCCTTTAACCATTAAGTTTACCTCCCATTCTTAAATATACTTACAATTTAAAGAAAATTTTTCACTTTGTAGTATTTTCTTCATATTATACACCATATATCGGCATTTTGCTATAAAACTAGTCCAAAATTTATATGCTTCTATTTAGTTTTTCGTAGTTTTAACAAAAAAGTTTATATATACTCATAATGATAATGCATCCTTAAAATGCAAATTGTTCCATCGTGTAAACAAAAGTCATTAACCCCAATATTAATATATTTTTCATATTCATGTTTAGGTGTCCTAGATTTAACTTTCAAGTCTTCATAAATATAGACGATTAAACATTCTTTTTCGCTTCAAAAATTAAAAAATTTTTTTATACTAAGTTTTATTCAGTTATTTTTTCTATTTCTAGAATGAGAAGATTTATAAAATCTTTCTTCGCTCTCAACTAAACTTTATTCTCTACAGTCTCCCATAAAAAATAGCGCAACTAAGCCTGCTCCGGTATGAGAGCCTATTACAGGGCCAATGTTATTTATAATTACATCTTTAACTTTATATTCTTCAAGAATTAAATCTCTTACATACTCAGCATCCTCAATACAATCTCCGTGGCTTATGGCTATTACCTGTTCTTCTGGATTAACTATTTTCTTACTTAGTTTTTCTACAAGAGTCTTTAAGGCTTTCTTTCTCCCCTTTACCTTTTCAACAGGAATAAGTCTTCCCTGGTTATCTACGAATAATATTGGTTTTATATGAAGTAAGGTTCCAACCATGGCTGCAGTACCAGATATTCTTCCTCCCCTTTTTAAATGATTTAAATCTTCCGGCGTAAACCAGTGATTTACCTTTAGCTTGTTTTTCTCTATCCAATTTATAATTTCATCTTTTGAAGCTCCTTTTTTAAGCATCTCATAAGCATAATACACTAAAAGTCCTAATCCTAAAGATGCACTTTTGCTATCTATTACTGTTATATCAGCATTTTTATATTCTTCTATTATTTGTTCTCTTGCTAACTCAGCACTGCTTGTGGAGCCACTTAATGCCGAAGAAAACCCTATATATATCACTGTTTTTCCTTGTTCCACATACTTTTTAAATGCATCATAATATAATTTAAAGTTTACTTGTGATGTAGTAGACATCTCTCCAGCTCTTAATGCATCATAAAATTCTTTATAACTTGCAGTTTTCCAAAAGTCATCCCTACGCTCAACGCCTTTAAGTTCATAAGTAAATGGCAGGTAAGGAATATTATTCTCCTCTATATATTTAAGTGGTAGATCACTACAGGAATCGATCAATATTACTGTACCCATTTTTAAGTCCCTCCCAGCAAAATTACTTTTAGTAAAACAACTTCTAATATGAGTTACCATTATATCCATATTATATATATTTGTCCATATGTACATTTTATTATACTTTTACACACATTTCCATTTTTATTTAAAACTAATTCTACAGGGTTTAAAGACCGAAAGCTAACTTTCGGCCTTTGAACTATATTTAAGCATTTTTTCTATCTCTTCAAGTGGCACAGGTCTGCCAAACAAATATCCCTGTACTTCATCGCATCCATAGTTACTCAATACTTTCAACTGTTCTTCTTTCTCTACACCTTCTGCCATAGCCAATGATCCTATATTTTTGCACAGATCAATAATAGTTTTTACTATAGCAATGTCTTCTTTGTTTTCTGGAATGTCCTTTACAAAGGTTTTGTCTATTTTTATTTTATCGATTGGAAATTTACTTAAATACCCTAGTGAAGAATAGCCTGTTCCAAAGTCATCTAGTGCTATTCTTATTCCAAGCTCTCTAAGTCTAGTTAGAGTTTCAATTGTCTTATCTGGATTTTGCATAATTGATCCTTCGGTAATTTCAAATTCTAACCAGCTTGCATCTGCCTTTGTTTCTTCTAATGTTTTCTTTACAAAACTTAAAAATTTTGTATTTTCAAACTGCTTGGAAGATATATTTATAGCAACTCTTTTAGGCCTTATATCTAAATCTTCCCATATTCTGCACTGCTTACATACGGCTTTTAATACCCATTTATCGATCTCCATAATTAAGCTATTCTGCTCTGCAAAAGGAATAAATTTTCCTGGCGGTATCATTCCCCGCTGAGGACTGTTCCACCTTATAAGAGCCTCTATACCTGTACATTCCCTTGTGATTATATTAAATTGAGGCTGATAGTATAGTATAAATTCATCATTATCTATTGCCTTCATCAATAGGTTTTCCATAGATATTTGCTCACGAGCCTTTTCACTTAAATTAGGGCTATAAAATTCATACCTGTTTTGTCCAAGTTCCTTTGCTCGGTACATGGCAATATCAGCATTTTTTAGTAGTGTAGCTGCATCTCTTCCATCTCTTGGATATGCAGCAATACCTATACTTGCGGTGATTTTAAATACATTATTGGCATATGTCCATCTACTGCTTATGATTTTTAATATCTTTCTACAATTATCTTTTATCTCATTATCGTCTTTTACATCTGTCAGAATTATTCCAAACTCATCCCCACCTAATCTTGCAATAATTGTATCCTCATTAAAACTTAATTTTATCTTTTCAGATATTTCTTTTAGAAACTGATCTCCAGCATCATGACCTACTATATCATTTATGAGTTTAAACCTATCAAAATCTAGATATAGAAGGACTATGATATAATCAGCAGTCTTTGCATCTATTATGAACTCTTCCATGCTTTTAAAAAATAGTGCTCTGTTAGGCAAATTTGTAAGCTGATCATAATAAGCCATTTGATAAAATTTTCCTTCCATCTGCTTTTTCTGAATACTTGGAAGAAGCACTTTATTTCTTAAAATACATATAAATATTATGGTAAATGCAATCAAAATCATTAATGTCATCTCTTCCCTAACCACCTTTTCATTAGAATTTCTGCTTAGGCACATGAAAATAAACAGCAAGTCAAAGATTATAGTATATTTTGTGTCAGACAAGGAAGTAGGTTCCGCCGATAGTGTGCCCCCTATCGGTGGGTTCTGCTGACGCAGTATGATGCAAAATATACTATCATACTGGTTTGTTATTTATTTTTATGTGCCTTATCTCCTCATCTAAGAATCAGATTGACTTTCCCCCATTTGGTCCAAGTTTCACTTAAGCAGGCATACAAAATCTATGATTTTGATATGATCGCTTACTCATTCGACGATAGGAGAAGGAGTTTCACCTTATAATATGTATGCCTATCTTATTTGCGACCTTAGCATTCTAAAAATATGGACATGTTGAAGTATGTTACGGAATTTGCATCTTTATCTCTATATAAAGCTTCAAACTAGAAAATTGACTTACATAAAGGGGTGTGTTTCCAAAGCTGAAGGTAGATTTAAAAACTTTGTGTAAGTCAATTTTCGGCCTTTGAGCTCTATATAATAATCAAACTAATATTTATGGGTTTCAATGAGAATAATAACCTTGTAACAAATTCAAAAAGAAGGAGGCTACATTTTATGGCCGCTCAAAACAAACAAATAGAAGCTAATAATTTAAAGGTAATCGAAGATCAACTAAATTATGAATCACTTATGAATAAGAAATTTAATGAGTATTCGTCTATGTGCAGCGATACTCAATTAAAAAACTTATGTAATCAGGCTAGTCAGGTTCACAAGCAAAATTTTAACTCACTAAAAACATATCTTGATTCTCATCAATAATTGAGTATGTACGGAGGTATTTATTATGAATGAAAAAGAATTAATGAACGATTTACTTGCTAGCGAAAAACAAGTTATATCAGCCTATAGTACAGGAATTACTGAAACTTCCTGCGAAAATCTTAGAAATGTATTAGTTAACAACTTTAAAGGTGTTCAAGACGTTCAATTTAAGGTATTTGATGCTATGAAACAAAAGGGATGGTATACAACTAAGGACGCTCAAGATAATGAAGTTATGCTGTTAAAAAATCAAGCAGCTCAGATGATGAATGAATTAAAATAAATATTTAAGAACAGAGCTTTTGCATATTTATATTTTTGTATGCAAAAGCTTATTTTTTTGTAACGATTTTATAATAGTTGAATACTATATAATGTAGAATTTTTTTGAAGGTAAAATTTCCTGGATATAATCCTACAAAACATAGAATTAATGTGTAACCTTATATATATATCTATCATATTATAGTTAATGGGATGGATTAATCTTAAGGATAAAGTACTGTTACTTTAGCAGGTGACGAATATGGTTATTATACCATTTAGGTGTCCATTGAAGGCTATTATGTACTCTGTTAAAAAGATTTATTTTTAATACAAAAGCTTAAATAACTAGAACCTTTTATACTTTTAATAAATAAAATAATATTGTAACTAATTATTGAGGTGAATTATATGGATGACAGAGAACTTCTGGCTAGAATTATCAAGTGTGAGGCTGGTGGTGAAGGCGATAACGGCATGAAAGCAGTTGCCACTGTTGTTATGAATAGAGTAAATGTCTCATCTGGTGAATATCAAAGGATAGGCCAAGGTGACTTAAGAAAGATAATCTATCAAGAAGGACAGTTTGACTGTGTTCGCCCAGTGCTTGGAGGCGTAGCTAATCCTCAAACTATTTGGGCTAACCCACCAGAGCAGATACATTATGATATAGCTGATTGGGCCCTTTCTGGCCACAAGCTATTTACTGTTGGTGCTTCGTTATGGTACTTTAACCCTTTCGGACCATGTCCTTATACCTTCCCATATAATGGTAGTGGCAGTTTCCAGGTAGCAGTAGTAAAGCACTGCTTCTATAATCCTACGGCACTTTATTTTGAAACCTAATAATTCATAAATATTTTTTGGAGGTATACTTATGTTTCCAAACTGTTACTTAAATCACATGAACTCAGGATATAGAACCATGCCGCCAATGCCTAGTCCATCTATGTTCCCAGGCGGAATGAGTCCAGAAGATACTAGCTTTGGAGGTACTATGCAAGATCATGATATGGAGGGTGTGAAAGTAATTCCTGGGAACACTAGTGCTGGTGCACCTACACCAGGAGGCACACCTGGTAATGCACCTACAGGAATAGCTGGACCTGGGTCTGTAGGAGTAACAACTCCATCTTCTCCTTTTGTAACAGCACCCGGTGCACCTGTGGTATTAGACACTAACTATACTCAAGGTTACTTAAGAACTCAGATAGGTAAAAGGGTAAGAATAACCTTCTTGCTTGGAACAAATACATTACAAGACCGTGTGGGAATTTTACAAGATGTAGGTATAAGCTATGTAATTATAAAAGAACCTGATACTGGCACTAATGTACTGGGAGACATATATTCTATTAAATTTGTAGATATATTCCCATCAGCTCCTGTTACAACCCCAGGGACAGCTTAAAAATATGCTTATCAGATTAATAATATAAAGTAAGGTTAGCTTTTGCTAATCTTACTTTGTCTATTTTAATGATTTAAAGGCCAGCCTTCAAGGCTGACCTTTCTACACAATTGCATTTAATACCAATACCCCTATTAAGCCCATAACTGAAATTATGGTTTCTAAAACTGACCATGAACATAAAGTCTCTCCAATACTTAAATTGAAGTACTCTTTGAATATCCAGAATCCTGGATCATTTACATGTGAGAATATAAGACTTCCTGCTCCTGTTGCAAGTACCATTAATGCTGGATTCACATGAGTTGAAGCTATAAGAGGAAGTATAATTCCGGATGTCGTCATAGCTGCAACCGTTGCTGAACCTAATGATAGTCTTAATATTGCTGCTATAAGCCATGCTAAAACTAAGGGTGAAATATGGGTTCCTGACATTATAGTTGATATATACTTGCCTACTCCGCTGTCAATAAGCACCTGCTTTAATGCTCCACCACCACCGATGATTAAAAGAATCATGGCAATTCCACTTATTGATTCAGCTAATATCTTCATAACATCCTGCATTTTTTGTCCTTTGCTTATTCCTAATGTATAAACTGCAATTATAACAGATATAAGCATTGCCATAACAGGATCTCCAACAAATTCAAGTAGTTGTCTAAGTGATGATGTCTTTGGAAAGGTCATTTCTGCAATAGCTGCAAGGGCCATTAATATAACGGGCACAACTGCAGTGAAAACACTTATTCCGAAGCTTGGCATCTCTTCTTCAGTAAATATTTTAGGGTTGAATAATCCCTTTGGTGGTTCTTTTTCAAATCTTTTTAAAAACTTTGACAAAACCGGTCCTGCTACAATTACTGTAGGTATTGCTATGATGATTCCGTAAATTAAAGTCATACTTATGTTTGCGCCATATACTACTGCTATTGCCGTTGGGCCTGGATGTGGTGGCAAAAATCCGTGGGTAACAGATAATGCCGCTGCCATAGGTACCCCTATATATAAGAGTGGCAATTCAGCAGATGCTGATATTGTGAATACTAGAGGAATCAATAGAACAAATCCAACTTCATAGAACATTGCAATCCCCACGACAAACCCTGTAATTACAACTGCCCATTGAATTCTCTTCTTTCCAAACTTGTTAATTAGTGTGGTTGCAATTCTTTGAGCAGCTCCTGTGTCTGCAATAAGTTTTCCAAGCATCGCTCCAAAGCCAAGTACTAATGCTAGATAACCAAGTGTACCTCCAACTCCATTTTGAATGGATTTTACTACCTTTATAGCTGGCATACCTTCTGCTATACCTACAACAAGTGAAACAAGAATTAGTGATATAAAACCATTTACTTTTAGTCCTATCATAAGTCCTAGAAGTAATATAACTCCAATAGCTACAATTAATAAAGGCATATTTTCCCCTCCAATAACTCTTCTAAATTTCTTAGTATTTTATTTAATATATCCGCCCTTCATTGGCGATGCTGCAAGTCTTGTATAAACTCCTAATACACCTTTTGTATATCTTGGAGCTGGTTTTACCCACTTTTCTTTTCTTGATTTTAGAATTTCTTCTATTTCTTTTTCCGACTTTTCTTCACTATTGATTCCTATGATATCAAGCCTTCTTGCTGGTATATCTACTTTTATAAGGTCTCCCTCTTCAACTAGAGCTATAGGTCCTCCCTCGCTTGCTTCTGGTGAAACGTGTCCGATAGCTGGTCCTCTAGTTGCACCAGAGAATCTTCCATCAGTTATTAATGCTATAGATTCAACCAGTTCTGCATCAGATGCTATTGCCTCTGTAGTATAGAACATTTCTGGCATACCTGAGCCCTTAGGACCTTCATATCTTATAAACACCGCATCTCCTGGCTTAACTTCTTTTGTAAGCACTGCTTTAAGAGCATCTTCTTCACAGTTGAAAACTCTAGCTTTTAGAACTACCTGCATTAGCTTTTTAGATACTGCTGAGTGTTTTACAACTGCTCCTTCTGGCGCTAGATTTCCTTTAAGTATTGCTATAGCACCTTGCTCTTGAATTGGATTACTCTTCGGCCTTATTATGTCCTCTTTATTTACACCTAACATCTGAAGATTTTTATTGCATCTTTCATAATATCCAGTGCTTTTTAATTCTTCTAAGTTTTCACCCAATGTCTTACCTGTAACAGTAAGTACATCTAAATGTAAGTATTCTTTAATTTCCTCCATTATTGCCGGAACGCCTCCAGCATACCAAAAATATGAACCAGGGTAGAATCCGCTTGGTCTAATATTTAAGATATACGGAATTTTCCTGTGTATAATATCAAATAATTCTGGTTCTATTTCCATCTCTAATTCATGAGCAATAGCCGGAATATGGAGTAATGTGTTACTTGAACCTGCTATAGCTGCATGTACCATAATAGCATTTTCAAAGGCTTTTTTTGTCATAATATCAGATGGTTTTATGTTCATTTCTACAAGCTTTAAGGCATGCTCTCCTGCACGCTTTGCTGTAGCTCTTAGTTCTTCTAAGGTTGCAGGAATTAACGCAGTCCCTGGTAATGCTAATCCTAAAGCTTCTGCCATTACCTGCATTGTTGAGGCTGTCCCCATAAACGAACATGCTCCACAGCTTGGACATGCATTGTGTTTATAGTAGGTATATTGTTCTTCTGTTATTTCTCCTCTTTCAAACTGTGCATTATATTTTCCTATTTGCTCTAGCGTAAGCATATCTGGCCCAGCATTCATAATTCCTCCAGGTACAAGTACTGCTGGCATGTCTAGTCTTGCTATAGCCATAAGATGTGCTGGCACTGATTTATCGCAACTTGTAATGAAAACCCCTGCATCATAAGGAGTAGCTTGTACATGTATTTCAATCATGTTAGCCATCATTTCTCTTGAAGGAAGTGAATAGTTCATTCCATCATGACCTTGTGCTTCTCCATCACAGATATCCGTTACAAAAAACTTAGCAGGTCTTCCACCCTTTTCAAATACACCTTTATAGGCTTCTTCTACTAAAGTATCTAAATGGGCGCTTCCTGGATGACTGTGTCCAAAACTACTTTCTATTATAATTTGAGGTTTTGATAGGTCCTCTACCTTCCAACCGGAACCTAATCTTAAAGAATCAAGTTCTGGCGCTTTTGATCTAATCTCTTGGCTTTTTAACATTTTAATTCACCTCATTTTATACTTGTATGACACATTTTTATCTTTTCATTGCTTTATGTCTATTCGAATGCGTAAAATAGCAATTTATATATATTTAACCTTTTTACTTGTAGGACAACTATATTTATATACTACCTTGTAAACGTTACTAAGTCAATAGTTTTTTCACAATATAAAAATTAGTTTCACAAAACGAAACAACCTCCTATAAAAAACTTACATCAAAGGATGTTAGGTCATTTTATAGGAGGTTGTATTACATCTATTTATTTTTCAAATCATTTATGGTTCTTTGTATATGTCTTCTAATAAATATAGCTACCAGCTCTGAATCTCTATTTTTTATTGCATCTAGTATTAGCCTATGCTCCTTTATTCCTCCAGAGGGTCCAAGTGTTTTATACAACGACACCTGGTGGTACTCCATAAGGTTTCTCAGTATTTCATTTATCTTTATAATAAGAGGGTTATTACTCCCCTTAGCAATGCTCATATGAAAATTCAAATCTTCTTCAGTAAATTTATTCATATCCTTTTGATGCTCAACCATTCTTTCATAACACTGCTCTAGTTCCTCTATTAATTCTGGTGTACACTTCTGTGCGCAAAGCTTTGCAGTTTCTACTTCAGTGATTAATCTAAATTCCAGAATATCTATATAGTTATCTTTATCTAAAGTAATCATAGGTATTAGGCTATTCAAATAAACTGATGGAGTTAAGTCATTTACAAAAGTTCCCTCTCCCTGCCTTTTAATGATAAGATTTAAGGCCGACATTTTCTCTATAGCTTCTCTTACTGATACTCTGCTTACATTTAATTCTTTAGCCAGTTGAGGCTCAGACATTATCTTTGTACCAGGTTTCCACTCGCCACTAAAAATCTTTTCTTCAATTATTTTAAAAACCTTATCACTTGTTCTTATATTTGACATCTTTTATCCTCCGTTTTGATATATAGCAAACATTTATCTTATATATTAACACTATTAATAAAAAAAATATATTGCTTACATAAAAACAGAGCAAGGCTTTGATCCTTGCTCTATTTTTATATATTTCTTTATAGCTATCGATTTATCTTTGTACACTTCCCGAAGTATTCCCATCCACTAACTGCATTACTTCATCTTCTGTAACAATATTGAGATCTCCATCAATAGTATGTTTTAGTACCGCTGCTGCAACAGCAAATTCTAAAGCCTCTCTATGGCTTTTTTCTGAAACCAGTTGATATATTAAGCTCGCAGCAAAAGCATCTCCTGCTCCTACCCTGTCTTGTATATTAAAATCATACTTCTCTGATTTATAAAGTTCTTGTCCATCATATATAATAGCTGATAGACCATTATGTGAAGCAGAGTAATTTTCCCTTAATGTAGTTACAACATATTTTAAATTAAACTTTTCTTTCATCCTTCTAAAGATTTCTTTAAATCTATTCTCATCAAAACTATCCTTTGCAAAGTCTGCTAGTTTGTATTCATGTTGTTTTTCTTCTACGCTGCTTAACCAACCTATACATACATCTGCATTCTCAATTAACTTAGACATTACAGTTTCAAACTGCTCTATGCTCCAAAGTTGTTTTCTATAATTTAAATCTACACTAATAGGCACAGAATGCTTTTTAGCAGATTCTACAGCTTTTTCCACTAATCTTATACAGTTTTCTCCTAGAGCTGGAGTGATTCCTGAAAAATGAAACCAATCAGCATCTTTGAATATCTCATCGAAATCAAACTTTTCTATATCCGCTTTTGTAATTGAAGAATTAGCTCTATCATATACTACTTTAGAAGGTCTAACAGAAGTTCCTTTTTCAAAAAATCTATTCCTACTCTGTCTCCGCCTTTAACAATATAGTCTGTATTCACTCCATATTTTTTCAAATGGTTTTCTGCACTTTGTCCTATAGGATTGTCCGGCAATTGAGTAACGAAATGAGAATCTAATCCATAGTTTGCTAAAGATACTGCCACATTCGCCTCTGCGCCACCGTATACTATATCAAAAGACTGAGCTTGTGTAAATCTTTGATATCCTGGTGTGGATAGCCTCATTAATAGTTCTCCCATAGTTACTACTTTTTTTCTCATAATAATATCCTTCCTATTCTAATTGCTTCTAGCTTCTCTTACTTTCTCTACAAAAGCTCTAGCTGTATTTGTTATTGACTGATAGTCTCCAGTTTTTGCTCCTTCAGTTAACTTGCCGCCTACTCCTACTGCAATACATCCATTTTTTATCCATTCATGAACGTTATCTAAACTTACTCCACCAGTTGGCATAATAGGCATTTGAGGTAATGGCGCTTTTATATCTTTTACTATTCCAGGACCATATGCACTTCCTGGGAATAACTTTATAACATCTGTGCCAGCTTCTAATGCTCTTATCATTTCTGTAACAGTCATACAACCTGCCATATATGGAATTTGATATCTATTACAAAGCTTTGCAGTTTCTAGGTCAAATCCTGGGCTTACAATATACTGAGCACCAGCAAGTATAGCTATTCTAGCAGTTTCACTATCAAGTACTGTTCCTGCCCCTACTATAAGCTCATCTTTTGAGAATTTTTCCTTTAATGCACTAATTACCTTATCAGCTCCCGGTACTGTGAAAGTAACTTCAATAGCTGGTATTCCACCTTCTATACAGGCTTTTGATATTTTTTCTGCTGTATCAGCATTTTCGGCCCTTACTACAGCAACTACTCCAACCTCAGAAATTCTTCTTAGAGTTTCTATCTTTCCAATCATAACTACATCCTCCTATGATTATCTATTTATAGCTCAATTAGTTTTAATCTCATTATATTTCATTATACAAAATTAAGTTTCGTATTACAAAACAAATATTTATTATATTTTATATTCAGCATAAACTAGCCTCGATTAATTAGCCCATCCTCCAAGTTTCTCATTATATTACTCTATCTAAAGCTTGGAAACATATCCCGGGGTATAAGTTAACTGTCGATCTTTGATCTCTATATTCGAGTTGAATAAAAAAAACCTGATTACGCTCTGTAACCAAGTTCTTTAGAAATTTTACTTACATATTCAATTAGTACCTTTGCAAAATTATCTATTTTATCTTCTGTGAAGCTAATAGTAGAACCAGATATACTTATGGCGCCGCATACTTCACCTTTATAATTTAATATAGCAGCACCTACACATCTTATTCCTATTTCATTTTCTTGTTCATCTATAGCGTATCCCTTTTCCCTTACTATCTTTAAGTGCTCTTTGAATTCTTCTAAATTTGTAATAGTCTTTTCCGTAAATTTTTTAATATCACTTTGATTCCATATTTGTTCTACTTGCTCATCTGTCATATAAGAAAGCATTGCTTTTCCTACAGCTGTGCAATATATTGGGCTTCTCTTACCTATTCTTGAGTACATTCTTATAGTACTTTCTGATTCAACCTTGTCCACATAAACTATTTCGTTTCCATCTCTTATTACTAGATGTACCACTTCATTAGTCATTTTCATTAAGTCTCTTAAATAAGGCTTTGCAACGTTAACAACATCTATTTTCCCTATCTTTTTGCTTCCAAGCTCAAATAACTTTAAAGTCAGTTTATATTTATTAGTCTCTTCACTTTGCTCTACATAACCCTTTTGTATTAGTGTTGATAATAATCTATGTACAGTACTTTTATGTAGCCCTACCTTTTCACTAATTTCAGTAATACCAAGACCATCTTCATAGTCAGATAAGGCTTCTAATATAGAAAGTGATCTTTCTACTGATTGCACTACATCTTGCATTTTTACTCCCTCTCTTTTTATCCTAAAGTTAAATCTAGATTTTAACGTCTATAAATATCCACATATGTCCATCTAATGCTTTTTAGCGATTTATCATACCTAATTTATATTCTAAATAACTTGTTTTGTCAAATTATCAGAGAGGGAGGTGTTCGTATTATAATCTAAAAGCTTGGCATATTGTCTAAATTATCATTGTCTTTATCATTAGGATTGCTTCTTAAATAATGTCTTCCATTTCTAGCTGTACCAACGTTTACTCCTTGAATCAAGTTATCTTTTGTCATCATTATCGCTTCATCTATAGAATATACATTACCGTTTTCCAGCATCACATCTGTTATGTCTCCGTCATTATTTTTTCTAACTTTTATTACTTTTGATTTTTCTTCCATAATCATCCCTCCTAGTAATAGTATTTGAATAAATCTGTAATATATACAAAAAAAGCACAGCTTCATACAAAACTGTGCTTTTTTATATACAGGAAAACTAACCATAAAATTAAATTTTTACTTTTTACTATTACATAGGGAAACTAGCCAGAAAGTTAACTTATACAAAGGGATATGTTTCCAAAGCTGAAGGTAGATTTAAAAACTTTGTGTCAGTATTAGTGAAGGGTTTTAAGACAACCTTAGCACCTTCGAGTTGTCTGAGCATAGCGAGTTTCTCGAAGGTGGTTAGGTCGTCTAAAACACAAGCTTTAGACTGACTAAAAGTTTTTAACGGACTGAAGCTTGGAAACATAGCTCGGGGTATAAGTTAACTTTCGGACTTATAACCCTATAGTACTTTTCCTAAGAAATCCTTAGTTCTTGAATGCTGTGGATTTCCAAATAATTCTTCTGGTACATTTTCTTCGATTATATTCCCTTGATCCATAAATATAACTCTATCTCCAACTTCTTTTGCAAAGCCCATTTCATGAGTAACAACAACCATTGTCATACCCTCTGCTGCAAGCTCTTTCATAACATCTAAAACTTCTCCTACCATTTCTGGGTCAAGAGCTGAAGTTGGCTCATCAAATAACATAACATCTGGTGACATAGCGAGTGCTCTTGCTATAGCTATTCTCTGCTTTTGTCCACCGGATAACTGTCCTGGATAGCTATTCGCTTTATCGTCAAGACCTATTCTCTTTAACAAATCAAAGGCTATTTTCTTGGCTTCCTCATTTGACATACCCTTCAACTTTTTAGGTGATATAGTTATGTTTTCTAAAACAGTTAGATGCGGGAATAAGTTGAATTGCTGAAACACCATTCCCATCTTTTGTCTTAGTTTATTTATATCTGTACCTTTTTCTGTTATAGATATTCCTTCAAAAATGATTTCGCCTTCAGTAGGCTCCTCTAGTAAATTAAGACATCTTAAAAAAGTACTTTTACCAGAGCCACTTGGGCCTATAACAACAACAACTTCACCTTGATTTATTTCTATATTTATTCCTTTAAGAACATGTAATTTATCAAATTTTTTATGCAAACCATTTACTTTAATCACTTGTCTTCATTCTCCTCTCAAAGGTACCTACAATTTTTGAAAGTGTAAATGTCATTAAGAAGTATATTATTGCCGCTACAATTAAAGGGGCAAAAGGCTGGAATGTATTGCCTCTTACAGTATCTGCGTTATACATTAGCTCATGTATACCTATTATAGATGCTATAGAAGACTCTTTTATAACGACTATAAATTCATTGCCTAATGCAGGTAAGATATTTTTAATAGCTTGAGGTATTATTATATATCTCATAGCCATTCCTGGAGGCATACCTAATGATCTTGCAGCTTCCATTTGTCCTTTATCTACGGCCTGTATACCTGCACGTATTATTTCTGCTACATAAGCAGCGCTGTTAACTGACAATGCTATAATACCAGCAACAAATTCTGGTAAGTTAATTCCTATATGCGGAAGACCATAAAATACAATATATAACTGTACAAGTAATGGGGTTCCTCTTATAAATTCTACATAAGCAGTTGCTATTAAATTTAAAATCTTTTTCTTCGATAATTTCATAAGAGCTAAAATAACTCCAAGCATTACACCAATTAGGACTGTAAAGAATGCTATGAAAATTGTAAACTTAGCTCCGTTAATAAAAAACATGTAATAATTAGATAAAAAACTGAAATCCAATACTACGTCCTCCCCGTCTTATATTAAATTAAATATTAAACTAAATATTTTTCTGCCTCAAATTAAAGCGATAAAAATATCGTACACAGAAATAAATTGTTAGGTAACTGCAGTTACCTAACAATTATTGCTGAACTTAAAGGTCTTACTTTATTTTGCTTCTACTGAGTTAGTTGCATCAGTAACGTATTTGTCAATACTCTTGTCTTGAACTAGTTTGTCTAATGTCTTATCTATAGCGCTAACTACATCTGCACTTCCCTTTTTAATTGCAACTGCAGAACCTGATTCTTCAGTTTGAAGCTTTATATTTGATATAACTAGGTCCTTATTAGCATTCACATTTGAAGTTGCAACTGGTAATTCTACTATAACTGCATCAACTCTGTTGTTCTTAAGAGCTAAAACTAAATCTGATATTTTTCCAAGAGCTACAGCTTCAGAGTTTGGCATTTGCTTCTTAGCTATTTCTTCTTGTATTGCTCCTTTTTGAACTCCTACTTTTTTGCCTTTTAAATCATCTATTGATTTTATTTTATCTTTATCAGAAGCTTTTACTATTACAGTTTGAACTGCTGTATAATAAACTTTTGAAAAATCTACATTTTTCTTTCTTTCTTCAGTTGGAGTCATTCCAGCAACAACAATGTCAACATTTCCTTGATCTAAAGCTGCAAGAAGTCCATCAAACTTCATGTCTTTTATTTCAAGCTGTACTCCCATATCTTTTGCTATTTGTTTTGCAACCTCAACGTCAAAACCTACGATTTCATCTTTTCCATTTGCTGCTTTATGAAATTCATATGGTGGATAGTCCGCACTTGTACCAAGAACAAGTTTTCCGTTCTTCTTTATTCTTTCCATAGTTTGTGATTGTGTTCCACTATTAGATGTATTTTGATTGCTTCCACAGGCAGCAAAAGTAAACATTGAACCTACGACTAAAGACACTGCTATGATCTTCTTTAAACTTCCTTTTAACATTTTGATTCCCCCCAAATTTCTATGACTTAATGATTCAAAATCAATTCTCGTATTATTATACATCCACTTTCATGTTTATACAATACTTTTTATGAATTTTTTTAATAAAAATCCATAACTATACCTATGAAAAAATTGGATATTCATAGAATTATTAACTATATTTTAACTCAACTTGGATATTTATATACATTCTACTTATATAAATACCAGATTAAATTAAAAATTTAGTACTTCAAATCCAATGAATATCCAAATTATTAAAACTGTAATACTTTACTTTCCATCCAATTATATATATCATTTATTATTTCATCTTCATCAAATTCATTACTTAAGGATTTTATTTTTTCGCATATTGTCGATATATTAAAATTTATTCCTTCCAGTACATCACCTAGTCTTAAAATAAGACTGCTATTTAAGGCATCAGAATATATAACTGCTTTTTGTATATATGCCTTCTTTAAAGTTAATCTAATTTCCATATCTCCCCAAGTAAATCTATTTTTAAAGCTTATATCAAATGAGGGTGATTCTCCATAAATCCATTCCCATGAAGAATATTTATTATATAGTTCATGTAGTTTAAATATCTCTTCATTTAATATATATTCTTCAGAATTTTCTCCATATATATCTTTAAAACTTTCTTTAAGTCTCATTTTAAATGACTCTACAGTTATATCTTTATTTAAGCTCCTTAAATTTACAACTCTAGCTTGCACTGAATCTATACCTTTAGACTGTATTTTCTCTTTTGAAACCTGAAGATAGCTGCCTAATTTACTTATATCGGTATCAATAAGTATAGCACCATGATGATATGCTGAGGTTTTCGTAAAATAAAAAGCATTGCCAGAAAACTTCTTCTCATTTACCTCAATATCATTTCTTCCAGAAAACTCTGCATTTATCCCTTCTTTTTGAGCTGCCTTTAATATAACCTTCAACTGTTTTTCTAGATTATACAAAGCTTCACTAGCCACAAATGTAAAATTTAAGTTTCCTAAGTCATGGTACACTGCGCCACCGCCAGAAAGTCTTCTAGCTATTTTCCCATCATTCAGTTCTAGGTCCTTACATTTACATTCTTTCCATGGATTTTGATTTCTACCTATAACTACAGTGTTTGCATTTTGCCATAAATAAAGAATTACCTCATCTTCTTCTACATTGTTTAAAAGGTATTCTTCTAAGGATAAATTGTAATAAGGATCAACTGATGTAGATACAACAATTTTTGTTTTTATATCTTTAGTTGACAAAATGTAGAGATCCTCCTTCTAAGGCAAGAGCTCCTTCGTGTATAGCTTCTGCTGTAGTAGGATGTGCATGTATAGTTTCTGTAATTTGTTCCGCTGTTAGCTTATTTTTTACAGCTAGAGCTAATTCAGCTATTAAATCTGTTGCATGAGGTCCTACTACAGCACCACCTATAACAACTCCAGTAGCCTTGTTCTTTATGATTTTTACAAATCCTTCCTTTTCTCCATAAGTCATTGCTTTTCCATTAGCTGCAAAAGGGAATTTACCTATCTCTATTTCAAGTCCTTTTTTCTCTGCATCTTTTTCTGATACTCCTACAACAGCAATTTCAGGATGAGTGAATATAGCACTTGGAACTACATCATAATTCATGCTGCATTCTTTTCCCATTATATTTCTTGCTGCTACTACTCCTTGATGGGATGCCACATGGGCTAATTGAATTATATTAGTTGAATCACCTATAGCATATATATTATTTAAACTAGTTTGCATTTTATCATTTACTAATATGGCTCTTTTGTTAGCAGTTAACTCAATATTAAACTTTTCTAATTCTTCAACATCTATTGAAGGAGCTCTACCTACTGCCATTAAAACTTTATCTGCTGATAGATATTTTTTAATATCATCTTTTGTGAAGGTTACTATTGATTGTTTGTCTTCTCCTTCTAATATTTCCTCAACCTTACAACCAGTATATAGTTTTATATTGTTATCCTTTGCTATTGCAGTCATTTCATCACATATATCTTTATCTAAGGTTGCAAGTATTGAATCAAAGTATTCTACCACATATACATCTACACCTAGCTTGGAGTACATGAAGGCAAATTCCATACCTATTATACCGCCGCCTATTATTATTAATTTTTTAGGAAGCTTATCTAAATCTAAAGCTTCATTACTTGTTATAACGTTTTCAAGGTCTGCACCTGGTATTGGAAGTTTAATAGCTTTTGAACCTGTTGCCAATATTATATTTTTAGCGTTAATAGTTATTTCTGTGTTATTTTCTTTTACAAATAGGCTGTCTTCTTTTACTAGTTTACCCTCGCCTTTTATAATTCTTACATTACGTTTTTCAAGTATAAATTGAATTCCATTTCTTAATTCTTCCACTATGTTGTTTTTACGCTGAATTATCTTTTTCATATTTACAGATACATTTTCTGCTATTAGTCCAAATTCATCTGCTCTGCATAAGCTGTCATATACCTGTGCTGACCTTACTAAGGTTTTAGTCGGAATACATCCACGATTAAGACAAGTTCCACCTAGATTTTCTTTTTCGATTAATACTACATTTGCACCTAGCATAGCACCTTCAATAGCAGCTACATATCCACCAGGTCCTCCCCCAACTACAGCTATATCACAGCTTATTTCTTCTTTTTTAGGCTTCATTAGTCCAGCGAAATAATTAAAGGATGAGGCACCTTTAGCACTAGAGGCATTATCTATCTTTTTGTTATCCTCTATAGCCCCAACAGCTTCTCCTTCTATTTTAGCTATTACAGCTCCTAAGCTTATGGTGTCTCCCTCTGAAATCTCTATGCTTTTTATAACACCTGAAAAGTTAGATTTAAAAGTTGAACTTCCCTTTTTACTTTCTACATCGCAAATATTATCGTCAGCGTTAACTGTGTCTCCAACACTTATATATATTCTACATACTTTACCATCCTTAGCGTGTCCATTTAACTTATCTAATACTATATCTAACATAATACACCTCCGGTTATGTGGATTATTTTGAAATAATTATTATAGATATTCAACATGGCTGCTTAACAAGTAACGGTATTCATAAGGGTACCTCTTCTGTACTATCAGATACTTCCCTATAAATGCCTTAGTCATGCATCAGAGTTAAATATCTATAGGGATAAAAACTAGAAAG
Source organism: Clostridium sp. OS1-26 (assembly GCF_030915445.1). Taxonomy (GTDB): domain Bacteria; phylum Bacillota; class Clostridia; order Clostridiales; family Clostridiaceae; genus Clostridium_AM. Next base: position 1,773,554 of record NZ_CP133264.1, on the reverse strand, counting down.
TTAACTTATGCGAAGAGCTATGTTTCCAAAGCTGAAGGTAGATTTAAAAACTTTGTGTCAGTCTTAGTAAAGGGTTTTAAGACAACCCTAGAACTTAGATACTGTTTGAGCGAAGCGAGTTTATCTAAGTTCTTAGGTCGTCTAAAACACAAGCTTTAGACTGACTAAAAGTTTTTAACGGACTGAAGCTTGGAAACATAGCTCGGAGTATAAGTTAACTTTCGTCTTTTTGCCACTATATTATTTGAAGTCTCCTTCAAATTCATCTATGCTGTCTTTTAATAATGTAACACTGTAAGCCATAGTAGGGCCGCCTCCAAATGCAACTGAAACCATAGCAGCTTCCATTATTTCTTCACGAGTTGCTCCTGCTTCTAAAGCTTTGTATGCATGGAATACTATGCAGTATTCACAACGATTGTACACTCCAATAGCAACACTTATTAACTCTTTTGCTTTTGTATCTAATTTCCCTGGCTTATAAGCTGTACCAAGTAAATTCATGAAAGCATCTACGTTTTCCTTATTAGTTGCTCCAACAGCTTCTAATCCTCCAACAAATTTATTTAGTATTTCTCTTGGATTTTTTGACATATTAAATTCCCCCTAATAATTTATTTTAATTATCCTACTAACAATTAGTATAGCAACTATTTTACAATAATTCAATAGATAATTTATAATTTTCTATCAAATATACCGCACCCTTTCTATAGGTGCGGCTTATTACTCTTCATTATCTAATTCTTCTATTATGAATCTATCAAAATCCAGCTCTTCAACAAAATTATGATGATTAAAACTAGTTTTGCTTCTTCTGTTGTATTCATCTAAGTTGCTAGGCAGCCAGTATGGCTTAGGTATGTCAAATTTGTTGCAAAGCTCAGTTATACAGAACTTTAAGTTATCCTGATAGCTTCCTTCTATATCAGCTGTAACAACATCATCTTTTAGAGTCTTACTGTCTTTAATCAATTTTCCCCATATTCTTAGCATACTGTTCCTCCAATACTACTCCTCATCATAAAAGTCTAGAAATGAATAGTCTTTTCCACCCTTTTCCCATCCTAAGATGGAGTCCATGTTTACATTTTGAGCTGATCTAAATATAGACTTTTCAACATCTTTAAAGTTCTTCTTTAAGGATTCAATTAGATCCTTAATTTCGTATCTCTTGTTTCCTATCTTTTCAGCAGCAACCATACATGCGCAGTTTAATGGCCATATACCGCTGTTTTGAATAAAGCGTTTAATATAATCCTCATGAACATAGTATAGTGGTCTAATAAGCTCTATTCCTTCAAAGTTTGTAGCCTTTAACTTAGGCATCATAGTTTTAAAGTTTCCTGAATATAGCACATTTAGTAATGTAGTTTCAATAACATCATTAAAATGATGACCTAGCGCAAGTTTGTTACAACCTAGTTCTTTAGCTTTATTGTATAAGGATCCTCTACGCATTCTTGCACACATGTAACATGGATAATCCTGTGCAATTTTATCTACTACATCAAAAATTCCTGATTCAAAAATATGAATTGGTATATTTAAATACTCACAATTATCAATTAATAGCTTTTTTATGTCTGGATGGTAGCCTGGATCCATGGCAATAAACTCCAACTCAAAGTTCATCTGACCATGGCGTTTTAATTCTTGAAATAGTTTAGCCATGAGTATACTATCCTTGCCACCGGAGACAGCTACTGCAACTTTATCACCATCTTCTACTAGTTTAAAGTCCTTAACTGCTTTTACAAATTTTGACCATATATGTTTTCTGTATCTTTTAGTAATACTTCGTTCTATTTCCTGAAGTGGTTTTCGCTCTTCGTATGGAACTAGTACTTCGCAACCTTTTCCTGCTATATCACTCATTTTAAATTCCCACCTCTCTGTTTACGGAAATATTATAGCACCTTTAACTAGCTTTGTCTTTATAATATGTATCCTCTTGTAAAATTTATAATTATTCCTCAATAATATCAATATATTTTTCTAGTTCTTCAGGTTTATTGATTATAATTTTTTTATTTTCATATCCTATAATATTTCTTTTCTCAAATTCATTTAAACACTTAGTAACTGTTATTCTTGAACAACCAATATTGTAGGCTAACTCTTGATGTGTAAATACCATATTTAAAATTTTACCTTTTTTAGAATCATCATTCTCACAAGAAGATAATCTCAATAAGGTATCTGCAATTCTTCCAATAGAATCATTAAAAGTAGTATTTGTAAGCTGGAGCATAACAATTCTGAACTTTCTTGTTATACTGTGAATAAAATGTCTATAGATCTCTGGATGTTTGCCTAGCTCTTGTTCTAAAACATCTCTATTTATAATTGATACCTCTGAATCTACTTTTGCTCTTGCAATTATGGAATCTGATCCGCCACAAAAACATACCATTTCCCCAAATATCTCACCCGGCCTTATCAAATAGAGAGCTTTTTCATGTCCCTTCAAACTAATGACACTTTGTGTCACTACTCCTTTTACTACTATAGCCACATAACTTTCTAAGTTAATATTTATCAACTCATGTTTTTTATATTTTCTAACTTGTCCAAGCTTACTCGCTTCGTTTAAAAAATATTTTCTCATTACTGATTGCCTATTAGAATCAAAGAACTTCTGATACATGTTATCCCCTCTTTATTAATTCAATATCACATATGTATTACTGCTTATCCCCAAAAAGTTATTATATCATATACTTGTAACATAAAAATATGTGAAATTGAAGTGAAATTTGTAAAATTCTTAGACTATTTTAGCAAATTAGCGCTGTAAATTCTAGTATAGAGAAATTAACTTATACAAAGGGACACATTTCCAAATCTCAAAATAGCAGCTTGATTTTAGCGGAAATAAAAAATGAACCAATTCTGTTATATACAGCTTGGTTCATCTTTAATTACCGTTTCATAAATGTTCTCCAATTACCATAAGGTATGTATTTCTCTTTTTCTAACGCTTGTTTATCTTTACAATTATACATGTAAACAAAAGCTGATATTACTGAGCTATCCTCTAGTTGTTCAATTTGCAGCAATACCCTATTATACTCATTATTTGCATTATCTTCATCATAAAAATTTTCAAGCTTATCTAACTCGATAACGGTGTTATCCCAGTCATCTATTTCTAGTAGTTCACCATACACAAAGTCATCGCCCTCTATCATAGCTGGATATCCTTTATGAATTTGATGAAAAAGCTTCCCTTTGGTTCTAGCATAACTTCTTTTTAATACTTTTCCTTTTAAATATTTATTATAATTAAAGAAATCCTCTAGTAAACTACCATATACAAAAATTTTATTGCTCAAATTAGTCACCTTCTAACATATCTTACCATTATTTATCTTTAGATCCTCTTCATTTTCAACTGCAGCCTTAATTGCTAAAGTTAATCCTTCTGTAATTTTACTTGTTTCCATATATGGAACATTAGGTTTATTTATAATTTGTTCAGCTATAAAAGGAACATGTATAAATCCACCTCTCATATTAGGATATTTTTTATCAATTAAGTAAAGCAATCCATACATTAAGTGGTTACATACATAAGTTCCTGCAGTATTGGATACGGATGCTGGGATACTAGCCTTCTTTATTTCTTCCACCATTGCTTTTATAGGGATATTTGCAAAATATCCATTTTTCCCATCTTTAAATACTGGTTCATCTACAGGTTTATTACCATCGTTGTCTTCAATACGTGCATCATCAACATTGATTGCAACTCTTTCAATACTTATGTCAAATCTTCCACCCGCTTGACCAACACAGATAACTACATCTGGCTGCTCACCATCTATGCACTTTTCTAATTCTTTAATTGATCTATGAAATACTGTTGGTATTTCAGCTTTAACTATATCTGCACCACAAATTTTATTTTCAAGTTTTTTTACCGCTTCAAAGGAAGGGTTTATTTTTTCTCCTCCAAAAGGTTCAAATCCTGTTATTAATACCTTCATGTCTAAACACCTCTAATATATTTTAATTTTATATTCTTATAATTTTAAAATGCCCAAAAATACATTAACGCTATATGAATAACAAGCATTACTATAGCTACAGGAGCTTGATATTTAATAATTCCATATTTTTTATCCTTTACCTCTAGGATAGCAAGTGGAACTATATTAAAATTTGCAGCCATAGGTGTCAACAAGGTTCCACAGAAGCCTGCCGTTAGTGCTATAGCCGATGCTATAGCTGGGTTAGCCCCTTGTGCAAAAACAAAAGGAACACCAATTCCTGCAGTTATAACTGCAAATGCTGCAAAAGCATTTCCCATAATCATTGTAAATAATGCCATACCAACACAGTAAGCTATAACTCCAAGAAGTATATTACCTTGAGGAATAAATGTCTTAATTCCTCCAGCAATTACGTTTCCAACTCCAGCCACTGCAAAAAGTGATCCTAGTGCAGCTAAGAGTTGGGGAAGAATATTCATAGGTCCTACAAGTTCAAGAAGCCTTCTACCATCTTCAGCCATCTCACTACATTTTCCTCTTGTAATACCAAAAGCAAATGCGGCAGCTACAATAGTTCCAACACCTAGTGACACAAGAGAACCAAGCTGTTTTGTCCAAAACTGAGCAACAAGAAATGCAACTGTTCCGAGCAATATAGCCGGTATAAATATTTTATTTCCTATTTTCATAGACATTTTCTCTTTAAATTCTTTTGATGACTCACTGAAGCTGTTAAATTTAACAAGCTTACAAGCAGAAAGAACTGCCATTACTAATATAAGATATCCTATAAAAGTATAGCTCACAAAAACGTTCTTATTCCCCCATAGAAGTCCTATTTGGCTAAAAGTAAAAATAAACCCTAAAATTCCCCAGAAAAGTGCGGTTGGAATTCTTGATGGATGCTTTTTATCCTTTAAAGTTACATATACTGAAAAGAAACAAACAAGTCCACATAAAACATATAATAATTCAGTTAATATATCTTTTAACATAGCTTCACCTCCCTAAATCTAAACCTTTTCACTATAATTATTAGAATTTGATGACTTATATTTCTTATCGAATTTTTTATCATAATATAAAAACTGTATTATGCCTATTACCATTATGATAAGAGCGATTGGCAATGACGCTTTAGCAATATCAATAGCTTCAACATTAAATCCCTGTTCCTTCATAACACCAACTATTAAAAGTACTCCTCCTGATGCTACAAAGAAATTTTGACCAAAGAAGTTTCCATAGTTTTCAACAGCACCTTCAAGTCCTTTTATAGTTTCTTCATCCTCTTCCTCTATATCTCCATATCTATTAGTTGCAGCTCCCTGTGCCATTGGAAGTATAAGTGGTCTTATAAACTGAACATGTCCACCAAGTCTTAAACCGAACATTGAAGCAAGAGTTCTTATTACTAGATAGCTTGCTGTTAGTCTTCCAACTGTAGCTGACTTTATCTTACTAACGAGATAAGCTGCTCTTTCACGAAGACCATATCTCTCCAACAGTCCTATTACAGGTAAGGATATAATAAATAATGACATATATCTATTTACTACGAATGACTTACCTAAAACCTCCATTATTTGATTAAAGGACATACCTGATACAAGTCCAGTTACTACTCCAGCAACAACAACTACTGCAATAGTATCTAACTTTATAATAAAGCCTACTATGATAATTAAGATACCGATTAGTTTTATCATTTTATTCCTCCTCTTAATACTAAATATTTAATAATAAAATACCATAATATTAAGATTAATTTTGTATCCCAGACTACAATTTGTTAATATATTTTTAATCTTTTCAACATTTCAATAATAGATTGTCATACTTTAGACACATTCTCTGGTTATAAGCCTATACAAAAATTTAACAATTAACTTGATTTTTACCTACTAATATCTTAAATTATTAATATAAATTTGATAAATTGTGTTAAAATAAGAAGTACTGAGAAAAATATTAATATAAACAAAGTGAGGTAATAACTATTGATAAACATAGGTGATTTTAATAAATTAAAGGTTGTGAGAAAAGCAGACTTTGGATACTACTTAGATGCAGGTACAGGACGTACTAGTGATGATATCTTGCTTCCAAACAAGAGTGCGCTAGGCAACGAACTTAATATAGATGATGAAGTGGAAGCTTTCGTATACAGGGATTCAAAGGATAGATTAATTGCTACTTTAAAGAAGCCTTTAGCTACAGTTGGGGAGTTAGCTTATCTTAAAGTAGTTTCTACTACAAAAATAGGAAGCTTTGTAGCCTTTGGTCTAGAAAGAGATATATTAGTACCATTTAAAGAAAAGCTTTATGGATTACTAGATAATAAATCTTATTTATTTTATATCTATTTAGATAAGACTGGAAGAATAGCTGCTACTACCGATATAGATAGATATTTAGAGGACACAGATAAATACAGCATAGGCGATTCTGTTACTGGAACAGTTTATGGTTTCCAAACTAATCAAAGTGTTATGGTAGCTGTTGATAATATGTATAAGGGTGTTATTCTAAAAAATGAATATTATAGGGATATAAAACATGGAGATGTACTTGACCTAACTATAATTAAAATTTATGAAGATGGAAAACTAGGCCTTACTCCAAGAAAAGCTGGAAAAATTCAAAGAACTGAACTTCAAGATACTATTTTAGAATATCTAAAAGAGCACGGTGGTTTTATGCCTTTTAATGACAAAAGCTCACCAGAAGAAATATCTGATACTTTTCATGTAAGTAAAAATAACTTTAAAAACTCTTTAGGTGGACTTATGAAAAGAAACTTAATAGTTCAAGATGAAAAAGGAACAAAACTAAAATAGTTAAAATAATCACCACATTAAGAAAAATACTCAATGTGGTGATTTATTTTACTTTTTAAATATTCCAAAAGGTTTTCCTATTGGTAAGAACGTTCTTCCAAAGTGTGGATTTAAAACTGATGCTGCAGAACCATAGAAAGAAAAAATTGATATAAATAACTCTGAGTACGCAGCTAATTCGTGTGAAAACTCAGGCATAATTCCAAATGCATTAAGTGATAAACCTAAGAATAAAAAGTTTATAAGGAAAAATATTATAAATAATACCTTATTTGTTTCGGCTGCCCCTATAGTCATAAATATAGTAAATATTAAATACCCTATATAAGCAAATCCTAGTTGTTTAGCATCTACTGCAGATGCTAAAGTTTGTCCAAAAGCTCCACCTTTAATCATCCAAGAAGCTCCTACTGCAAACCAAAAAAATGCATATGCTCCAAAGGCAGTTGTTCCAAAAACATTTTGTCTCTTTGAATCGTTTAAGCAAGCAAATAGTTGTGCAAAACCACCAAGAAAGATTGCCCAAGGTAATACAAAAGAAGTTCCTTGTGTTAATCCTAACTTTTGTGATGATGCTACAAGGGTTACCATAGCTAGTCCAAATAAACCTAGTGCCGAAGGGTCACAGTTCAAAATTTTAACGTTTTGTGTTTGACTCGTACTCATGAGTACCTCCTCTAATAATATATTCCTATAAGAAATTATCAGAATTTGTCGAGGATGTCAAACATAATTGTGAGGTTTTAAGTAAAAAAATCATCCACAGCTGTCCACTGTCAATTATCAACTATTTATATATATCAGAAAACTCGATATTAATTCTTTCAGTATTTGTTTCGTGTGTGAAACTTTCGTCCTCATTTTCTTCTAAAACTACTGCAGGAAGCTCAATAATAAACTCACTTCCTTCGCCTAATTTACTTTTAGCATGAATCTTTCCACCGTGCATTTCAACAAAGGACTTAACAAGCGACAACCCAATACCACTTCCTTCACGGTTTCTACTTAATGTTTTGTCTACTTGCCCAAATCTTTCAAATATTTCTTGAAGCTTGTCTTCTGGTATTCCTACACCGGTATCCTTTACGGAAATAGTAACAATGCTCTCCCTATCAATTATGTTTACATATATTTCACCTCCAGGGTTAGTAAACTTAATTGCATTTGAAAGTAGATTAAGAATGATTCGTTCGATTTTATATGGATCGAAGGCCATTACCTTTTCTTCTACATTAGTATCAAATATAAGACTTATTCCTTTATCTTCTACATATGAAGCAACAGATAATGTTATATCTTCTATAACACTTACAATATTATAATTTTGAGCATTAAGTTTAAGAAATCCCGAGTCTGCTCTAGTTATATCCAATAAATTATTAATTAATCTCATAAGCCTATAGCAGTTTTGCCTCATAACATCTAAATACTTATCTTGTTTATCTTTGAATTCTTCACCAGTATTATTGTATAAGCTTAGTACCTGTACGGCAGCGAATATAACATTCAAAGGTGTTTTCAACTCATGAGAGATGTTAGAGAAGAATTCTGTAATAAACTTATTAAATTCGCGAGTTTCTTTTAATAACTCTATATTTTTTTCTACATCCTTTTGTAGTTTTTCTACTTGCTTTTCTGGTGTAATGTCACGAAATATGCTTAGTGTTGTTGGCTTACCTTCATATATAAAATAGGTAGATGTGTTTTGTACAACAGCTATCTCCCCATTATTTTTTTCTATTTTATCTTCAAAAGTTAACATGGTGGCTTTTTCATCATATACCTTTAGAAGCTTTTGTTTCATGCTATCTTTTTCATCATTAGGGATAAAATCTAAAATTGATTTTCCAATTAACTCTTCTGCATTTATAAAACCAATGAGTCTTGCCGCACCCTCATTTGAAAATATTAATTTATAATCACGATGAACAAAAATAGCATCTCTGGAATTCTGAATAAGCAAATTGTAACAAGCTTCGTTTTTTAGAAGTACTCCTTCCATATACTTACGTTGTCTATCCTTTTTATTTAGCTCCTTATTTAGTTCTTTAAGCTGTTGATTTTTCCTCTTTATATTTTCATTTTCAATTTTTACATAGTATCCTAAAGGCCAAGCTGTCAAAATAAACACGCCAACCAGAATTAAATCATTTTGAAAATACATATTTACCGGTCTATTATTAGCATATATTAAATCAATGGCTAATATTATTACAGAGGAAACTACAGCCATAAGCATTCCGTACTTCATTCCTAGTTGTAGGGTTGATGTAATAATTATAAATAGAAATAAAAACTTATATTGACTTAAATGAGCATCAGATTTTACTATAAGAATTGAAAATATCGAAATAAAAATGAAATTCTCAACTATTGCAATCTTCTTATTGCATTCGTATACCATTCTATTTATTGAAAACAAACTCCACAACCAATATACCCCTACAGTTACAGCTGATATCATTAAAAACGCTAGAGAATTAAAATAACCATTTCTTCCAATAGTTATCCCCTCATCTTTTGCTAAAAAGTTGCTGCAGAATATTATTGCACAAAAAAATAACGATGTTAATTTTACGATAGTTATTATATCATTTATATTTTTCTGCCTTCTATGTTCAATGTTATCCATCTCTTTCACATCCATATATTTTTATATATTAAAATAATAATATAAGGATCAAAATATGATCCTTATATTATCCCATTATCTTGCTATTCTTCTCTAAGACATTTTGGCTCTTTAGGCTGGTATGCAGCTAGTACACATGCTGATGCTGATGTTGAAAAAGCAATAAGCGTCAAAATGCTAGCTCCTAATCCCATGATAACATTCATAATTCTCTTTTTCATCTTTAAATTCCCCCTTTTTTTATTTTAAAAGTTTCATCTATTTTATTAAAAAATTGATGACCTGTAGATGTGAGAGTTAATGTTTGCCATACTATTCCTATAAACACCAATCCACCCCACTGTAGAAACAAAGTACTGTTATATCTAAAATATAGGAACGTTAACAACAATATTATTGTTGACATTATATTAAACATTAATATAGAGTATCTTCTTAAAAGTTTTCTTTTTTCAATCTTTGTTATAGGCTTAGCAGGACTATCTACTGGAGCAAGCTTGCTAATATTATAATAGCAAATTATTAATAATATTAGCTCTATAAAAGTTATTAATTTAGCATTAACTGAAGGAAAGGTTTTAACTATCATAAGTGCTAAAACTGAACTTATTATTCCTCCTACTACAGCACATATATTAGGAGAACTAAAATGAGCTCCACCAGAATATTTTCTTAGTAGCGCTATAGTAAAAGTGACGATCATAGCTTCTATTAATGTATTGAAAACTAGTCCAAATATTACAACCCATAAAATAGCCCATAAAACTTGCAATAAATTAAATGCTCCATAGGCAACAATCTCTTCTTGGTCCTTATCTAATTTTAATGCATTAGATATATTATAGGCTAACTTGTTAGATATCTTTTCAATTAGATACATCATTAAATCCTCTTTTTACTTTATTTTTCAATAAGTATAACATATAGGCTATTATTGCAAAAAATATTAAAGAAGGTGTAAAGTAAATTGTCTTTAGCATAGCGTTGCTATATATTTTTTCCATATTAACTTTTGCAAAAGATAGTATAAAAAAGTTAGCTGACTCACATATAGATAAAGTTATCATTGCTACCATAGAAGAAGCTATAGACTTTTTCACAGGTATTTTATTTATAGAATTATTTATTACAATAAAAATCATAATAATGATAATGGTATGTATACCAAATTGAATAGGCAGCGCTCTTACTAAATATGTACTTACTGCTAAAATGATACCTGATATAAAATAGGCTTTGTTGCGAATATTTTTATTACAAATTAAATATACTAATAGAATAAGTAAAAATGACTCAGGAATAACCCTAAAAAAAATTTCCATAAAAGTTAATTGAAGCATAAAATTATTATACCTTCCTAAAACTCAATTTTATTATAATTATACCACTATTTTCTCACAAGGAAAACAACTATAATACAAAATAAGGATGATTTCTACAAAAATAGAAATCATCCTTATTATTAGCAAAAAATAATTGCCGAGGCATCGTCCCCTACTTTTAATCTAGGGTATTTCTTCATATCAATATCTTCATTTTCAATCTCTCGTATAATTTCATACACTCTGTTTAAACCTAATTTTTCTACTGCTCCGATAATGCTTGAGTGTTCAATATGTTTATAAACATCCGCAATCGCTGCAAAGCCATCAGACATTAATAGAACTTTTTTATATTGTTCAAATTCCAACTCTCCCACGATAGCATTATCAATGGCTTCCCTATTAAACTCTAAAACCCAATAACCTTTAGGAGTATTTTTTAATAGTCTATGTTTAATTAATAAATCACTTACTCTATTTCTAGCTTCATTAAAGTTTAACCCGTCCTCTTTCATATATCCCTTTAACTCTTCTATTGCAATACCATCCAGCTTTTCTACACTTTTATCCTTTATTTTAATGTGCTTACCATCAACATTTTCAGCTATTAGTGTACAATCTCCGAGTAAAAAATATTCAATTTTATTATTATTAATGCGTATAAGAGCAATAGATGCAGAAGGTATGCTAAGTTTGTCTATTGAATTTGTCTTATCTAGTTTATAAAACTCCCTTTCAACAAATTCCATTCCATTATTTATTATCTGTTTTAAAGTCAAAGACATATTATCTATATTCTTCTTGAGGTACTCATCCCAGGCTTTAACAAACCAAGCTGCATCACTAGTACAACCTGTAATATTCTTTTTAGCAAGTCCAGTTGCTCCATCAATTACCCATCCATAAAAGCTAGAAGCAAAAACTATATCTTCGTTATTTTTATTGCTGGGAAAAGATATAGAGTCATAATTTGCAAAGTACATAAAAGCATCTCCAATCTATAGCTAAATATAATACCTATGATTTAATCTATTATAACAAATTTTCTGTAACATTTCTTAATACTACCTCCATATTAGTTTAACATTCTTCTGCTATGTCAGCAATATTCATGTAGAGCTTAAAATCTGAAAGTAATACTAAATGCTTTTAAATGAACTTTAGAGAAGATATGCCGTATGTTAAATATAGAAAAAAAATAAAAAACGTGGTGCTTCATTTTTTAAACTTGATACACCACGTTTCTATTTTAAATACACTTATACAAATGCATTATTAAACTATCTATTATGCTTCTTTTAGGAAAGCCTCATATCCTTTTGCAGCCTCATATATATCTGCTTTACTTGCAATTTCCCAAGGAGCATGCATATTATGAAGAGCAACACCACAGTCTATAACATTCATTCCGTACTCAGCTAATATATAAGCTATAGTACCACCGCCTCCTTGATCAACTTTTCCAAGTTCTGAAGTCTGCCATGTTACATTATGCTTATCTAAGATAGCTCTTATTTCTGCTATATACTCTGGGTTAGCATCATTTGAACCCGACTTACCTCTTGATCCTGTGTACTTATTAAATACTATACCTTTTCCCAAATATGCAGTATTCTTTTTCTCCATAACAGATGGGAAATTCGGATCATAAGCAGCAGTTACATCTGATGAAAGCATTTTAGAATCTCTTAATGTTCTTCTTAGCTTTATGTCGCTATATTCTCCACATAACTCCATAATTTCAGCTACTGTATTTTCAAAGAATCTTGAATGCATACCTGTAGCTCCAACACTACCTATTTCTTCTTTGTCAACTAACAAAGTTACACAGGTTTTTTCTGGATTTTCTATTTTTAACATAGCTTCAAAAGAAGTATAAGAACATATTCTATCATCGTGTCCATATGCCATAACCATGCTCTTATCTAGTCCAAAGTCCCTTGCTTTTCCTGCTGGAACTATTTCAAGTTCAGCAGATACAAAATCTTCTTCTGTTATGTCATATTTTTCATTTAGCAATCTTAATATGTTTTGCTTAACTCTATCCTTTGCATTCTTATCGCTAATTGGCATACTTCCAACTAATACATTTAAGTCTTCGCCTTCAATTACCTTGTTGGCCTTTTTATCCATCTGATCTGCTGCTAAATGTATTAATAAATCAGATACTCCCACAACAGGATCTTTTTCATCTTCTCCAATAACAATATTTACTTTTGTGCCATCTTTCCTAATAACAACTCCATGTATAGCAAGAGGAAGAGTTACCCATTGGTATTTTTTTATACCGCCATAATAATGGGTTTCAAATAAAGCTAAATCAGTATCTTCATACAACGGATTTTGTTTTAAATCCATCCTTGGTGAGTCCACATGCGCTCCTAATATTCTCATTCCTTGGCTAAAAACATTTGTTCCAATAGTAAACATAGCTAAGGATTTATCCATGTTGTTAGCATAAACTTTATCACCAGCTTTCAATGAGCCCTTTTGCTTTATGATATCCTCTAAATTCTTAAACCCAGCCTTTTCTGCTCTAGCTATAAATTCATGCACACACTCTCTTTCAGTTTTGCATTTTGACATAAATTCTTTGTATCCTTCAGATAGGTCAAATAAACTTTTTAACTCATCATCAGAATACTTATCCCAAGCATATTCATATTTTTTTGTTAGCTCTTTGCTCATACAAATTACCCCCTAAAATAATAGTTTTTAAAAATAAAGGGAGTAAAAACTCCCTTTATGCTTTAAATTATGATTATATTGCACTATCTATATCTTTATTTTGTCCAATATTTTTCTTTTGATAACTGCTATACATTATCCATGCAACTAATGAGAAGAATACTGGTCCAGCTATACTCCAAATCGTAATTTTTATATCACCATTTATAGCTGGTTCCATTATTGAGAATATGTTAGCAAAGCCTACTGTTAATATAACTACCAAAGTCCATAAATTAGCACTTCCTTGAGTTTTAAATACTTCAAATGGCTTTTTGATTTCTGTCTTTTTCTTAAATGCTGGGAAAGCACCAGCTAGGAACATATATGGAAGAGTCATAGCTACGTTAGTCATAGCAACAAGTATGTCAAAGAATTTAGACATTGAGTCTCCACCGAAAGCTACTAGGAATATCATTGCACAAACTATGATTGCTTGAATCCACATAGCGTTTATTGGCATTCCATCTTTGATTTCTCCCATTTTTCCAGGCCATAATTTAGCTGGAGTTCCTTCAATTAATTGTTTTAATGGAGAGAACATTAGTGTAAAGAATGCACCAGATAATGCTAAGAACATTGAAAGTCCAACGAATCTAGCAACACCATGAGCCATCATAGTTGCAGTAGCTTGGCTTGCTCCGAAAGCAGTCCCAAGTGCGTATCCTAGGTTAGCCATAACAACATAACTTGCGTTTCCTAAGTGAACGCCTTCTGTGTTCATAACGCTTGACCAGTTAGTGAATATACCAACTAAGAATATACCTGCTGAATATCCTATTGATATTATTGCTGCTGATATAAGAACTCCCTTAGGGAATGTTTTTTCTGCATTTTCAGTTTGGTCAACAAGACCACCAACAACCTCTATACCACCATATGCAAATATTGCATAAACTACGAATGCTAATGAAACTATTGTATTTCCAACAAATTTAGGATTTGGTGATTGTGTAAAGGATTTTAATCCTTCGATTGGTTGCGCTAATTGTCCATGGTTTCCTATAAGTACTGCTATAGCACCAATCCAAACAATTATATTTAGTGCTGCAACTGCAGTACCACCTAATGAAGTAACCTTCTTAATTTTATCTAAACCTTTACTTGATACGAATGTTACAAATAATATCCATAATATTCCTAATACTCCCAGAGTCTTTGGTCCAGATAATCCAAGTAAAGACCAGTTCTTTGTTGTGTCTTGTCCAAATATAGCATTTGAAACTGGAACCCATAAACCTGATGCAACGTTTACCATCCAAATTACATAGGAAGCATACCACATGAATGTTCCCATGAATGCGAATTTAGGTCCTATAGACTTCTCCATCCATGAGTAAATTCCACCTTTTTCATCTTTGAATGCCGCACCAAACTCAGCCATCATTAATGCAAAAGGAATAAAGAATGCTATTCCTGATAAAATGTACCATGGAATTGCAGCATATCCCATTTTATAAAAGGATCTTGGAATATTGTTAAATCCATAAACTGATGTGAAGATCATTAATACTAATGATATCAGCGTTAACTTTTTAGTTGAACTCGCATTTGAAGCCATATTTTATCCTCCTTGGTTATTGCAATTTCTTTTTAATTTTTAGTAAGATTTTATTATGCCTGTTGTTCATTGTCAAATATTGGTTCACAAAGCTCTGCAGAACTTTTTAATTATGAAGCTCCTCTTCGTAAACTCTGAGGAGTACTCGCTGAGTAAGCGACCATATCAAAATCAGCACGCTGTGTAAGTGACTATCACCAAATCATAGATTTGCGATATCTACTTAAGATTTTGGCTCGTTACTCATGTTAATTTATTGTCAATGTATTATAACTATAACATTTTTTTAAATTGTCTAAATCATCTCAAAGTATGAATTAATAGGTTGAAATACACATTGTGCTAACTCATACTTTTAGCTGATTATAAATATCAATATCGAAAAATGCTGAATTAACAAAACACACCATAGGGGCTAATTGACCGAAAGTTAACTTTCTATTTAGTTCCCTATAGTGTGTTTAATTAAAAGTATATTCTAAATGATTCCTATTTCTTTAGCTTTTGCTACGGCTTGTATTCTGTTACGAACACCTAGTTTACTGAATATATTCAGTATATGACTTTTAGCTGTACTTTCTGAGATAAATAGTTTTTGTGCTATTTCTGAGTTTTTTGCACCGTTTTCTATAAGCATTAGAACTTCTTTTTCTCTCTTGCTTATTAGTTCGTTATTTTCTTTAGTTGAATACAGAGCCAATATTCTATTTAGGTATTCTCCCATCTTATGATAGTCTTTGTTAAATTTCATAGCTTTTATAGTTTTTAATAATATTTTACTCATTTTTAAATGCTTGAATAGAAATACTCTAACAAATCCATTCTCATATCCAATGTTTAAAGCTTCTCTTAAATCCTTTGTGGCATTTTCATATTGATCTTTCTGACAAAAGATTTCTGTTCTATAAATATGGGCTCTTATACTTAAATATTTGTTATCTTGTTCTTTGTCGAAATTTAAAACCTTATTTAATAACATTAATGCATCATCAAATTTACCCTTAAATATAAGCATCTTTGCAAAGACAACGATTTCCTCTGTAAGTCTAAAGTCCATTATTGTAACACGTTTTTCTACAAGATTGATCTTATCGTATTCCATAAACCTTTCCATTTTAAATATCTCAAAATAATCCTTTAACTTATGAAAGTGATACCTATCTAATAGTTTATTATCACCATATTTTTGTGACAATTCTTCTATTTTTTCATTAATTTTATCTATTTCACCTTTACTGCCTTTTTCCATAAGTATTCCTTGATAAACATAGTATCCTAAGCATAACGTGTAATAGTGAGTATAAAAATCTCCTTGTTTCTCCGCAAATTTTATACCTTTTAGTACATATTCTTCTGCCTTACTAATTTCATTTTTCTCATAGTACACCAATGCTAATATTATATAAAAAATTGCCATCAACGAAGGCTTTTTCAACTCGTCACTTACATTGTTACTTAAACACTCATTACATATATTTTCACACTCAATCAATTGACCTCTTAAGAATTTTGTAAAAATCATTGCTCTATTTATTACTAAGCTTAGGCTATTATCTTGATAAGATTGGCTTAAAAGCGCTGCTTGATCAAAGCTTTTTCTCTCAGAAACAAAATCCTTTGAATAAAAGTATGCTATTCCTAGCTTTAAGTTTATTATTGCACTCCAAAACACGTCATTTTTCAAATAACCTAGTGCGTCTTCATAATATTTTATACTTTTTTTATATTCTGACCTTATGAGGCCTTTGTCTCCCTTAACAATAGATAATGTTCCTAAACACTCATTCCTATACTCTTCATCCCCATAGCTTTCGATTATCTTTTCAGTAAGCTCTAAGTATTTATTATAATTGCTATCATCGTATATATGTATATACATATAAGTTATACAAAGTCTTGGATTTTTTATGATAATATCCTGCGGCATATTTTCTAACCAATACATTACATAGAAATAATCATTGCTTAAAATCTTTTTTATACATTCTTCTTCTAATAGCTTTTCTACCTGATGAAAATTTTCTACTCTTACATATTGATTGATAGCATTATTTATGAGTCCATTTCCCTCATACCATTCAGCAGCTTTGCTACTAGCTTCATAAATTTTATCTTTATTTAATCCACTTACCTTATTAATCAAAAACTCTTTAAAAAGTCTATAATACCTAAAGGATTTCCCGTCACAATCCAATTTTTCAATAAATAAATTTTCCTCATATATTTTCTCAAGAATTTGTTGACTATTTTTTTGACAGTTAACTGCATTACATAAATCTGCTGTTAACTCATCTAAAATACATGTATTTAATAAAAATTCTATCGTTTCCTCTGATTGATTACAAAAAACTTCTTCATCAAAATAATCCTGTACATATTTATTGCTTCCACAAAAGCCTTCAACCAGTTCCATAATGTCCTTTTTTTCTTGCATAGATAATACAGCAATCTGTAGCCCTGCTATCCAGCCTTCTGTGCGTTCATTTAATATCTTTACGCCTTCTTCTGGTATTTGTACTCCCATATTACTTAAAAACTCCGAAGTTTCATCTAAAGAAAAACTCAATTCGTTTCTGTCTATTTCAGTTACTTCTCCATCTAATCTTAATTTTGAGATATTTATATTCGGCTTTGTTCTGCTGGTTATTATAAGATGAATATTATCGGGAATACTATCGATAAAATTCTTGATCCCTAAAAGTATATCTTTGTTTTTTATACAATGAAAATCATCCATTACAAATACTAAATCCTTGTTTATCGATGAAATGCTATTTAAAAGTGCTTCTATTATTGATTCAATAGAAACATCTTGATCATAAAAGTTTATTGCATCACATTTAAAACCGTTATTCCTTAATTCCTCAATTACTGCAACAAAACAGCTCCAAAATACCTCTGGATTGTCGTCTCTTTCATCTAATGAAATCCATATTGTATTATCAGATAAGTTTCTCAAACTTATCCAGGAAATAACAGAAGTAGTTTTCCCACTTCCTGCTGGAGCTGATATAATAGTAAGTTTTGTGTTTAAAGCTTTATCTAACTTATTCAACAATTCATCTCTGTAAATGACTTTACATTTCTTTTTTGGGATCATAAATTTAGCTTTAATATGCTTATAGTTTAATCTCATTTTTCACATCTCCCAAACATTTTTATATTTCCGCAAATAGTTCAACTATCTTAAGTATTACCTCTACGGCCTTTTCCATGGCATATGTCGGGATATACTCATATTTGCTATGTATATTATGTCCACCTGAAAATATATTTGGCGTAGGAAGTCCCATATGAGATAACTTACCACCATCCGTTCCCCCTCTTATTGGTCGAACATCTGGAAAAACATTTACTTCTTTCATAGCTTCAATAGCTATATCAACAATATACTTTACAGCTTCTATTTTTTCTTTCATGTTTTTATACTGTTCGGTAATCTCAATTACAGCCGTTCCTTCACCATACTTTTTGTTTACATTTTGCACTAAATCAATAATGAACTGCTTTCTTTTCTCGAAATTTTTTGAATCAAAGTCTCTTATAAAGTACTGAATCTTTGTTTCTTCTACTCTACCGCTAATTGAGCCTATATGGTAAAATCCATCATATTCATCTGTATTTTCTGGAGTTTCTTCTTTTGGAAACATACTCATTAACTCCGATGCGATACTTATAGAATTTATCATTCTTCCTTTGGCTTTTCCTGTGTGATAACTTATCCCGTTTATAGTTATTTTTATGCTAGCTGCATTAAAATTCTCATATTCTAATCCGCCAATAGATTCTCCATCAAGGGTATAAGCCAAATCAGCATTAAATTTTTCAACATCAAAGTACTCTGCTATTTTTCCAACCTCTTCATCAACGGTAAAGGCAACTTTGATAGTCCCATGCTTAACCTGAGGGTTCTGTATCAAAAATTCCATAGCAGTCATAATCTCAGCAATTCCTGCTTTGTTGTCTGCACCAAGAAGTGTTGTGCCATCTGTTGTAATTAATGTCTTACCAATGTAGTTTTTTAATTCCGGGAAATCTTTAGGAGAGAGAATTATATTTTGCTCCTCATTTAATATTATATCTTCGCCACCATAGTTTTCTACAAACTTAGGATTTACATTTGCTCCTGAAACTTCTGGACTAGTATCCATATGTGCGATAAATCCTACTATAGGAATGTCTTTGTCAACATTGGCTGGTAATGTTGCCATTATATAGCTATTCTTGTCTAAACAAACATCTCTCATTCCAATTTCTTCTAACTCTTTTACTAAATCTTTGGCTAGTTCTAATTGTCCCGGTGTAGTAGGGATCGTTGCGGAATTTTCATCAGATGTAGTGTCATATTTTACATAATTAATAAATCTTTCTATAACTTTAGACATTGATGTCTCTCCTTCAATATTTAATCTTTTTATAGGATAAATTATCTTCTATAATACTAATCTATATTATAATTTTAAAAAATAAAAGCCTAGTCTTCAATAAATTTTTAATTTTATCCTATAACCAATGCCCTGTACAGATATTTATAAGATTTGCAATCCACCTAAAGTATGATTGTATAGGTGGATATTTTGATTTATTTTAATATATAATAAAAACCGTACTAAACTAATAGTACGGTTTTTGATATGTATGGTGGAGGCGGTGGGTGTCGAACCCACGTCCGAAAGCAGTAATACCTAGGCATCTCCGAGTGCAGTCCTTAGTTTAAACTTCCCTTCACCAGACGCCTAAGGACAGGCTGCTGGCTTCAGTAGCTTCATAATTTCCGTTCTCTACTCAAAGCTTTGTAGAGCTCGGTACCCCGCTGTCGACGCCCTATCCTAAGCCGCGGGACTCAAAGGTAGGACGTAGCAGACTAAGCTGCTAATGCAAAATTATCGTTTGCGTTTATCTTTATTCCCGTAGTTTTTTAACGCGGGCCCACAGGCTCCCTCGACTCGCTTCCTAAATACAACGCACCCCCGTCGAAACCAAGTACGCCCCCATATTAAAAGTTGACAGCTGATACTATAGATTATTAGTCAAAGTAACTAAGTATCATCTTATAAATAACACTTTCAACTGTTATATATGGCAACAGTGTGTTGCTACGCAAACTTATATTAAATTTTCAATGATTCATATTGATATAATCACCTGACGATTACTATATTACATCAAATTTAATTATTAATCAATAGTAAATGTTACATAATTAATACCTAATTGTAAGTCTTAGAACATTAATGGTTCTAATCAGTATTAATATTTTAATTTTTCCTTCATCTGCCTATCTATATCTCGTTTAGCCGCCTTTTCAAGCATAGCATCTCTTTTGTCATAATTCTTCTTACCTCTAGCTACTGCTAAATTAACTTTTACTCTTCCATTCTTAAGATATAAGGATAGTGGAATTAATGTATAACCTTTTTGAGTAGTGAATCCTAAAAGCCTGGCAATCTCGCTTTTATGAAGAAGTAGTTTTCTGTCCCTAAGGGGGTCCCTATTATATATGTTTCCCTTCTCATATGGGCTTATGTGCATATTGCAAACATAAACTTCTCCATTTTTTATCTCTGCATAGCTATCTTTTAAATTTGCTTTGCCTAATCTTATAGATTTTACTTCTGTTCCAACAAGTTCAATACCTGTTTCCATACTTTCTTCAATAAAATAATCATGCCTTGCTTTTCTGTTTTCAGCTAGCGTTTTATTATTTGATGTACTTTTAGCCATAAAAACACCTACTTTAGATTTTATTCGTAGTACTAAATTATATAATATAAGTAAGTTTATGTCAAGCTTATGTTATTTGAAGCTTTAGTCCATTAAAAACTTGTTTCCATTACTTAGTAAATCTATGATATAATCTTAGCAAACAAATAAAATAGGGGTGGGAGACAATTATGTATACTATACTACATATGGAACAAAGTGATTTTATTAAGAAAATAGTTCGAAATACACTACTGGAAAATGGGTTTAACTGCATTTCCGTATGTACAGCTGGGGAAGTTTATAAAACACTTCATGAGTCTAATCAAAAGATAGATTTGATAATAACATCTTTACTCATACCTGACGATACTATTGAAAACTTTATGATAACCATTAACACTAGTGCTAAAAGCCATATACCTGTATTTGTCGTAACTGGTAGTGATGTAGAAGAAAGTAAAAAAAGAGTTTTAAATCTAGGTGTTTCAGATTACATAACTAAGGATTGTTTATCAGATGAACTGTTAAAACATGTTCAGTTTATGCTTGCAGAAGATAAGTTAATGCAAAGCTTAAGGGAAGCCAGTATAGCCATAGTAGATGATAATAAATTTGATCTTGCTGTAGTAAAGAACATTTTATCTGAGTATGCTATAACGAATATAGATTTTTATTCTTCTGGAAAAAGCTTAATGGAAAGTAATAAAAAATATGATTTATATCTTATAGATATAGTCCTTGAAAGAGAATTTGGTAAAAATGTTATCTTAAAAATAAGAAGAGATAATATCGATTCTTCCATAATAGTTCTTTCTTCACTTACTAATAATAAGATTCTATCTAATATGCTTAATGCAGGTGCAAATGATTATATTAACAAACCTATTGATACTGATATATTTATAGCAAAGCTTAAATCTAATATAAGAACTTATGCTCTTATCAAAAAATTGAAGAACAATAACAACTAACAAATATATAGCAGTTAAAAATGCTTGTCTCAACAATTGTAATTCATAAAAGATTTACACTAAAATTTTGAGAGACTTAAATAAAAAAGGTTTAATACTGAGTTTAATTTTTTCAGTATTAAACCTTTTATTATTATACTTGACTAAAAAAATACTTCGTAAAAACTATTTCAATTCATCCTATAGTTCTTATCTTAATTTTCTTTGAAATTCTTCTGTCAATACTACTGCTGATTCTTCGTCATTTAGATCCTTGTTTCCTATCCCATCTGTCGTATATTCATCTTCACCTATAGGTGACATTGATGCCTGCTTTAATGTATTTTCTTCTTTGTCTTTACCAGTTGCTGTTTGATCAACATAATGGCTATTCATTTTAGCATTTTCACTGTTTAAGTCGCTATTTCCTATTCCATCTGTTGTATATTCACCTTTTTCCATATCTTCTTCCTCTCCTTTAACGATTTCAAAGTATATTTCATGGGCAAACATATCTACTCTTGCTACTTTTATTTTCACTTCATCACCAAGCTTATATATTTTCTTAGTTCTTTCTCCAATTAAGCTTAAGTGTCTCTCATCATATATATAGTAGTCGTCATCTAAAGTGCTAAGATGCACAAGACCTTCTATGGTATTTGGAAGTTCAATAAACATTCCAAAGTTAGTTACCGAAGATACTATACCTTCGTATTCCTCACCTATTCTTTCACTCATATATTCAGCCTTCTTCAGATCATCTACTTCTCTTTCCGCATCTTGAGCTGTTCTTTCTGTTTCTGAAGATTGCTTTGACGCATACTCTACTTCTGCAAGTAATCTCTTAGATCTCTTTTCATCTATTTGGCCGTTTATAAATTCCTTTATTATTCTATGAATTATAAGGTCAGGATATCTTCTTATAGGTGATGTAAAATGACAATAATATTTAGCCGCAAGACCAAAGTGACCTACACAATCTGGTGAATATCTTGCTTGCTTCATAGAACGAAGCAATAAAGTACTTACTACTGTTTCTTCCTTTTTACCTTTTACTTTTTCTATTATACTCTGTAGCATTTTAGGACGTACTTCTTCACCAAATCTAACAGCATATCCTAAATTGTGTATAAACTCACTAAAATGAGCAAGCTTTTCTTCATCTGGATCCTCGTGAATTCTGTATACAAAAGGCATATTAACCCAAAACATATGCTCTGCTATAGTTTCATTACATACAAGCATAAATTCTTCAATTATTCTATTTGCTATAGCTCTTTCATATGGCTTAATATCTACTGGCTTGCCCATTTCATCTAAAATTATTTTACATTCTTCAAAATCAAAATCTATAGCTCCACGGCCTAGCCTCTTTTTATTTAAAACACCACATAGTTCTTCCATAAGCTTAAAAGTATCTACTAAATAATCATATCTTTGCATAAGCTCAGGATCTTGCTCTGTAAGTATGTTTGTTACATTTGTATATGTCATTCTTTCACAAGTTTTTATTACGCTTTCTACAATCTCATGGTCAACAACCTTACCAGTTTTGTCTATTTCCATAAAACAACTTAAAGTGAGTCTATCAACTCTAGGATTAAGACTGCATATACCATTTGATAGTTTTCTAGGGAGCATAGGTATTACTCTATCTATTAAATAAACTGAAGTTCCTCTATTTAAAGCCTCTTTATCTAAAGGATTCTTTTCCTTTACATAGTTAGATACGTCAGCTATATGAACTCCAAGGGAGTAATTACCATTAGGCAATTTTTCAATTGATATTGCATCATCTAGATCTTTTGCATCCTCACCATCTATAGTTACAATCGTTAAGTCCCTTAAATCTTTTCTTTTTTGTATTCTTCTTCTGATATTTCATCTGGTATTCCATCTGCATATGCCTCTACCTTTGGAGGGAATTCCTCTGGCAAACCATATTTTTTAATTATGGTTAATATATCAATTCCTTTATCACCTTTTTTACCTAGTATCTCCTTAACTTTTCCTTCTGGATTTCTCCTCTTATCTGGCCATGTAGTTATTTCTACAATTACTACATCTCCAGTTTTTGCTCCATTTTTACATTCCTTAGGTATAAATATATCTTGGTATATTCTTTTTTCCTCAGGGACAACAAATCCAAAGTTTTTGCTATCTTCAAAAATTCCTATTGCAGTCTTATGTGCCCGTTCAAGAATTCTTATTATTTCCCCTTCGCATTTTTTCCCTTTATTCTCTTCTCTGGTTATCTTTACAACAACTTTATCTCCATGCATAGCACCATTCATATATGATGATGGTACAAATACATCTGGTCTTTCTTCTTCCGCTATTACAAAACCAAAGCCTTTTTGATGACCTTGAAGACGTCCAACTACTAATCCCATTCTATCTGGCACTCCATAGTTCTCAGTACGAGTTTTTACTATTTGCCCGTCCTTTTCCATATCACTTAATATTTTTTCAAAATCTTTTCTTTCTGATTTCTTTATGTCAAAGACCCTTTCTAACTCAATTATATCCATAGGCTTATACGCTTGTTCTCTCATAAAGCTCAAAAGCACTTCTCTTATATTCATCTTTCTCACCCCGTACATTTTAGATTTTAATAAAGGTAGGTCTATATTACCTAGAATTAATTATTATTATCTTTATAATAATCAAAGAAAAATATTCAACAATATATACATTAATATTAAATTTTAGAAATACTACTGAATTTTTATTCTTATATTATAGTAAATTTATCCAACAGTCAATTGATTTAGGGAAAAATAAATAGAGCGGTCTTAAAATTCCGCTCTACATATGTAAATCTAAAATACTACTTTATTATATTTTGTAATACACATAATATTGCAAATATTATTGAACATACAACTGTAATTCTTGATAGTCTTGCTTCAGATGTTCTCGATTTGTTTCTGGAGTAGAATGACTCTGTAGTTCCGCCACTTACTAATCCACTTAAGCCATTAGTCTTACTTGGCTGCATTAACACGACTGTTATTAGTATTACTGCTACTATAGCCTGTATAACAGTTAAAGCAATATGCATGTTTCTCCACCTCCTGGTATTATAACACATCTTACATTTTAACATATGCTCCTAGTTATTACAACAAAAACGCTCAAAACAAATTTGCTTTGAACGTTTTTTGTATTTTAAATTATTTAGCTATTATTTGCGATAATTGACTTTCAATATTCTTATTTACTACTCCTTCACCACCAAATATAGCTATTCCTGTTGTTTTTCTGTCTATTATATATTGTTTTTGTGCTTCTGTTAATGCTCTATCTACAAGAATCACTGGTGAATTATGTTTAGCTGCATAGATACTTCCTGCTACAGCATCTGGGAAACTGTTCCCTGTTGCTATACATACATTGTTTCCAGCTAGATTGAAATATTTAGCTATTTCAATTGATGTTTCATATCTGTTTTGCCCACCTATTCTTGTTATAATATCAGCATTTTTCCCAAGTAACTGTGGAATTTGACTTTCTACTGCGCTTCCAACTGCTCCTTGTAATCCTACTATGAATACTTTTCCTGGTTTTATAATTTTTAATTGTTCTATTATTAAATCAGAAATTGAATCTTTACTTACTAACAATATTGGATATCCATTTACTGCTGCTATGCTGCTTATTGATAGTGCATCTGGATAATTTTCTCCTGAAGCTATGATTACTGGTGTATTTTCAGCTACACTAAGCTCTTTAGCTATTTTGGCTGAGGTTTCATATCTGTCTGCTCCGCCAAGTCTCTTAACGCTGCTGTAGCCGCTAGCTGTTACTTTATCTTCGAATGCCTTAGTTACTACACCATACCCTCCAAGTATATAAATCTTACCTGTACTATCCACATTTTCTTTAATATAATTAATAACTTTTGCTTGGTCTGCCTCTGTATCACCTACAAGTATTATTGGTGCATTCAATTTATATGCAAGCGGGCTTCCTGATAATGCATCTGGGAAATTTGATGATGCTGCTAAAACTACATTTGAAACTTTTCCAGTAAAGTTTGCTTTTGCAATAGCTATAGCTGTATCAATTCTATCTTGTCCCCAAAATCTATTTAGCCCATTTATTTGAGTGCTTGCATTTTGTGGATTCATTTTAAAGTCCCATTTAACTAGTTCTTCATCTACTGATAAAGTTTGACTCATATATTTATAGTATCCATCTTTTGTTGCTGCTATATAGTAGTCTGATTTAGGGAATACCATCCAGCCATAAGCTCCTAATGCATTGCTTCCTTGTGGATTTTGGTTCTTATTTAGTTTAAGTTCATCTATAGCAGGAAGACTAACTAATGTATCCGGTGTCTTTCCATTTGCTATATTTCTAGCTGTGTTTGCATAATATAACTTAACCTCTGCACCAGCAACTGGACGCCCTGTCACTGAGTCTGTAATTAATCCATATGGATCTATTAGGTTGCTTGCTACACCTACAGTTCCATTTGATGAAACAGTAATCTTAACTTTACCAATAATAATCTTTTGTCCATTTCCTAGATCAAAATAAACCTTGTAATTGTTGTCACTTCCATTTTGCAGACCCTTAAATGTAAGGGTTCCATCTCCCGTTACTGGTACTGATGTTCCATTACTGCCTACGACAGAAACTTTAGGCATATTTCCAAGAGGTAATGTTGAACCATCCGCTTGTTTAACAAGTATGCTTTCTGCTTCCTTCATAGAGACAGTTTTTGTACCATCACCTTCAGTTTTTACAGTTGCTTTTATTTGTGCTGCTTCTGTTTTTCCATCTTGTACTGTACCATTTACAGGACTGCCTTCTGTGCTTGATCCTGCCGAACCGCCGCCTGAACCGCCATGGCTGCCTCCGCTTCCTCCGCTAGTCTGTTCATCATAGGCAATTGCATAAACTGAGAATTTCTGTACAGAAAGAATAAGCGTATCACCATTTATTATTCTAAACTTCTCTCCTGCTCCATTAGGAGTCTCTGTAATTTTATTAACAGCTCCCTCGTGATGACGGTATACTACATAGCCTGTTTTGCCCTGTATTTCACTCGGTAAAGTAATATAAACATCTACAAGGTTGTTCAATTGTTTAAGCTGTGTGGTATTTGTAGAGCCACTAAGCGGCGTAACATCCTTATAAGCTGAAATATCTACTAAGTAACCAGAGTGTTTTCTGTCACCATACATAGCAGAATTCACATTGGATATTTGATTTGCTTGATTAACTGTGTCAACAGGTTTTGCTTCAAGTCGTACAAGGACTTCTCCGCCATTTCTAACAGTATCAAGGTCATTTAAGGTTACACCTAAATTATCATCACTGTTACTGTTCACATTGTTAAACACTTCGTCAAGCTTGCCTACTGCATTTACCGGAACTCCATTTGTAGGAAGAAACTTACTGCTTTTACGACCTACTGGAAGTTTTATAGCACCTAATTGAGTATTTCCAGTAACCTGAATTATTTGAGTAACAATAATAGGTTTACCGTTAACATCAGTGGTTTCAATTACTAAATTGTATATACCAGCAGGTACATCATATAGTGTGAAGTTACCGTCTGCATCTGTATCAACAGGTCCTGAAACGTTCTTTCCACCAAACTCAATATGTACCTTAGCTCCTGAGACAGGGTTTGCAGGAGTGACATCATCATTAACTATACCACTAACAATGTAGCTGTTAATATTCCATTTTGCATAAAGAGTTGTGTCTGCTGTTACTGTGTCATTTCCAAAATTCCATGGATTTGTGCAAGTATTTTCCTTGTACCATCCTCCAAAAATCTTTCCTTCTTTTGTCGGATCTGCTGGTTTTACTACTTTTCCGCCATCACTTATGCTTTGGCTCGTAGTAACAGCATTACCACCTTGTGGATCAAATGTTATTGTGTATGCTGCTCCAAGTGTTGCAGTTGCTACATTTGATGTTCCATCATAAGCACCTCCTGTAACTATCAGTCTAAAACTATATTGCTTTCCATTAGTTAATCCAGTAACAGTAGTGCTTGTCGAACCCTGTGTTACAGGTAAGTTTGTTCGTGATGTGGTATAGTTCACCCCATCTGTAGATTGTTGAACAATTACACTCTTAGCTCCTTCAGGTGCTGTAAAGGTTAAGTTTGCCGTAGTATCTCCAGGTGTAGCTGCTAAGTCTATTATTGGAGCTGAAAGATATGCTACGTTAGAAACTCCTTCACTAGTTCCACCTCCAACTAATAGTCTAAAGAAATACCTTTGATGGTCATCTAAACCTGTTACAGTTGCAGTTGTAGAGGTCGCTGTAATAGCACTAGTTGTAGTTGCGTTAACAAAGTTAATCCCATCCGTAGATTGTTGTAACAATATACTCTCAGCTCCTTCTGGTGCTGAGAAGTTCAAAATACCCTCACCAGGATTTCCTCTCTTAGCTGTCAAATTTAAAATCGGCCAGGAATATGTCACTCCTTTAATTTTAACATTAGTAATTGTAAAATAAGATAATATTGGACATCCATGTGCTTTGTAAGCTGCAATTAATCCTAATCCATTTCCATATGCATTAGGTAACGCAAAATCTGTTACAATTTGCTTTCCATTATCCGATACATTGAGTTTTTCAGGTAATGTCTTTATTATTAAAGAATGGGGATTTTTTGTATCAGGAGCAAATTTTGATTTTTGTGTTACCCCAGAAACATTTTCAATATTTACATTTCCATCATGCAACAAATTAACATCTGCATTATTTAACTCATATAATGTAAACTTACTATCCTCTGTATAAAGTAACGCATATCCTGAGATTTTGCCATTTGTAATTTGTGCATTAAACAAAACCCCTGCACCTTGCATACTATGGAAATTAAGTGTTGATATATCCATATCAAAAGTAAATGTCTTCTCATTTGTGTCGTCACTTGACAAATATATAAAATCATTATATGCTGGTTGTCCATAACCATAAAAAGTTATTCTGCCTCCACCATTTGCTACAATAATATGTTTGTTATATGCACTTCCTAAAGGATTATTATCTCCATTGGGATAGTTCATTTCACCCCAGTTACCAGTATGGTCATACACATGCCACGGAATAGGTTCTTCTGTAAATTGTTTTGCAACCTTGTCACTTTCAGCGCCTCCTCTAGTAACTGTTACATATATTTCATCATTATTTGCTATTGTCTGTGCAGTCTGTAGTTGAGGTATAATTATCTCTGTAACTCCATCACTACCGGCAGTTGCTTGTCCCATAGTGATAGCAGCGCCTGTTGTCTGATCATATACTGTTACTACATCTCCTGGTTGAATACCTTTTACTA
The DNA here is from genome assembly GCF_030915445.1 of Clostridium sp. OS1-26. Classification (GTDB taxonomy): domain Bacteria; phylum Bacillota; class Clostridia; order Clostridiales; family Clostridiaceae; genus Clostridium_AM. The sequence goes on along the minus strand of NZ_CP133264.1, from coordinate 1,744,506 downwards.
TCACTTTGTCATCTAATCCTGCTACATAGTTCTTTACTGTTATATTATTAGGATCAGGTGGTGCTGGTGCAACTCCATCAGCCTTAACATTAATTGTCCCAACTGATAGCCCGCTAAGCAGCATACAAGATGTTAGCAGAATTGCACATACTTTTTTGTTACAATGTTTTTCATTAGTCTATACTCCCTTCCTTAATTAAATAAATTTTTAGTCGCTTGTGAATTCTACAAGCATTGATTCGCCTAACTTTTTAACCGTTAGACTTTTATTTTTTCTTCCACTACGAAATAATAAATATTAATAAATCATAGAAGAGAAGAACAAACATGTTTTGTCTTAATAAAAGATGTTTCAGAATTTGTCAATTATGACAAGTCAACATATTGGTCGTATTTACATTTTTCAAAAAATTTTATAAGTTTCTTATTAAATAATTAATATCTCTAATTTTATCACCCATCTCTTACAAAACTCTTACAAAAAACTCATAAAAAGGCAAAAACAGCTGTATGTAATAAATAAAAATTCATTACATACAGCTATTTTTGTATAAATTCACATTTTTTAGTTTTTTGTATATTTATTATCCACACAGCAATTCCCTAAGATACCAATTAAAAATTTTTATTTATGTTTATTTTTGCAAATTTTCAAGAATAATCTTTTTGTTTCTAAGGGAACTTCCATGTCATACTCCATCCTTAGAATTGCTTCAATGTTTTGATAATGCTTTATAATTAAATAAATATCCTCCAGCTTATCATATGCTAAAAGGATCATAGCATTTATTTTATCATCATATGGTTTTTTTTCTGCTAAAATATTTAAATACTTTAAGGCAATTTTATATCTTTCAGTTTTCATTAGATACTTAGAGAAATTTATTAATAAATCTAAATATTTTTCTCTTAGCCTTTCTTCATTTAGTACTGACCATACATAGCAATTTTCAGCAAGATAATCTCCAGTGTATATATTTATAATTTTATCTACGACATCTATTTTACTTTCATCAACTATTTTACATTCATCCACAAGTTTTTCAAATTCAAATACATCACAATCTACATTTTCCATATTCATTTGATAACTGTTATTTGAATACTCTATTTTAAAGTTTCCACCTAAATTCCTTAATGACTTTCTAAGTCTGCTTATAGTTGTTTGCAAATAAATAAGGTTATTTTTATAGTCAGATCCAAACCATAAATTTTCAATGATTTTATCTTTATGTACACTTTTCCCTAAATTTTCAAATAAATAAGCGAATAAAGTTTTTTCTTTTTCCGTTTTCCATTTTAATTTATTCTCTTCATAATAAACTTCCAAAGTATTAAAACATAATATTTTCCACCTTCCTTTTATTTCAGTGCTTTCTTCTATGATCTTTCTATCTATAATTCTCTTTAGTGCTTTATTAAATCTTTCTTTTCTAATTGGTTTTAGTACATAATCTACTGCATTCATTTCAAAAGCTTCCACAGCATATTGACTATATGCTGTTATAAAAATAATTTTAATTACAGGGTTTATTCCAAGAAGCTTTTCTGAAAGTTCTAGCCCATTTATTCCTGGCATGTCAATATCAAGAAAAGCTATATCTGGCTTTAACAACTTTGAAGCTTCTAGTGCTTTGTAGGGATTTAAAAATGAGCCTACGATTTTCAAGTCATGTTTATCTTTTATTAGCTCTTCTATTTCTAAAAGATTAAATTCTTCATCATCCACAATCATAATTTTAATCATAATATCTCCCCCACTAAACTCTTTCTATCGGAATTTTCATAAAAGCTTTAGTTCCTATTCCAATGGCACTTTCTATTTCAAGCCCATATCCATAATAATTTATAAGTCGCCTATTTATATTTGCAAGGCCTACTCCAGCTTTTTTATCCTTGCCATTTATTATCTGAGAAATTCTATCTTGAGGAATCCCAATTCCGTCATCCTCAATTTTTATATATACATAACTCTGATCTCGCTGTATAGAAAGTTTAACTGTTCCCCCCTCTGTTTTTTCTAAAATACCATGTCTTACTGCATTCTCAACCAATGGTTGTATGATAAGCTGTGGTATCTTTATATTTGTATCCTCTCCAGCATAAATTTCTATCTTAAGCCTATCTTTAAATCTTGCTTTTTCTATAGAAAGATAAGCATTTACTGTTGCAAGTTCTTTAGATATCAAGACAAAGTCATCCTTTCTGTCAAAATTAAAGCTTCCTCTTAAATAATCGCTTAAATCTAATATAAGCTCTTTTGCTTTAAGTGGTTCTCTAGTTGTAAGAGATGCGATAGCACTAAGAGCGTTGTAAAGAAAATGAGGTTTTATTTGTGCCTGTAAAAAGGCTGTTTCTGAAGCAATGACGGACCCTACAGATTTTCTTAATTGAAGCAATGTATTTACTCGTGCCTTCATTTCTTCAAGATTATATGGCTTTACCAAAAAATCATTAGCTCCAGCTTCAAATCCTAAAAGTAAATCATTTGGCTCTGATTTTGCAGTTAACATCAATACTGGCAAATCTAATGCTGAATACTTTTGTCTTATCTTTTTACACACCTCTATACCTGAAATCCTCGGCATCATAAGGTCAAGAATGCACAAGTCATATTTTAGTCCACCTTCAAGTTCTTTTAATGCTTCTTGTCCACTGGTTACAGCTGTTACATTAAACTTTTCCATGAGCAATACATTTAAAAGCACTTTGAGATTTGCTTTCTCATCGTCTACTGCAAGTATTGAAAATTCTCCTCCTATATTATGCTTAAAAATTGTTTGTTCCTCTATTATAAGCTTGTCCAAGATAATAGGTTCTTTATAAAGATTATCCTCTTTTAAATCAACATTTTTTTTCTTACTTTCTTTTAATGTAAAGATAAACTCAGAACCTACTCCTTCTTCAGATACAACCCAAATTTTTCCTCCATGTATTTCTACAAGCTGTCTTGTTATGGATAAGCCAAGTCCTGTACCTCTATATTCACTTGTGTCTTTTGGGTTAACCTGTTCAAAAGACTTAAAAATATCTTCATGCATCTCTTTAGGCATTCCTATACCTGTATCTCTTACAGATATATGTATATTCCCCTTAACTTTTGACGCTGACACAGTTATTGTACCTTCTTTTGTAAACTTAACCGCATTTTCAATAAGGTTGTACATAATTTGCTTTAATCTATTTTCATCTGCCCAAACTAAAAAACTCCCAGATTCAATATTACTTTCAAATCTTAATTTTTTATTTTTTATAGTATAACCTAATATTTTAAACACCAAAGAAACCACTGCTTCTAAATCAACACTGCTTTTATACAGTATTATATTGCCATTCTTCATTTTTGAATAATCTAAAATATCATTTACCAAATTTGAGAGTCTTCTTCCCATATGTGCTATGATTGTAAGATTCTCTTGCTGCTCTGTATTTATTTTTCCAGCTCCTCCATTTACTAAAGATTGAGATATATTTATAATTCCATTTAAAGGAGTCCTTAGTTCGTGAGATACAGTAGCCATGAACTCATCTTTCATCTTATCAATAATTGTTAGTTTTTCTGAAAGTTCTTCTACTTTTTCATAAGTTATTGTAAATCTTTGAGACATCAAAAGACCTTGTGAAAGAATAAAAAGAGGAATTGTTACTGGTGGTATAAAACTAATGTCTAATTTCCAAAAGGTTGCTAGTAACACTACAAGTTGCATTTCTATAAAACATATTGTACTTGTTATTGCATAAACATACTCCTTTTCTGCTCTCAATACTCCTCTTATCATAACAAAAATATTATAGATTATTCCAATTGCAGTAACTAAACCAAATATAGGATATAAGCTAGAAAAAAAATATAGTGGTGTAGTTAATACTAAAATCATGTCAAAAGTAATACACATTTGAAAAAACTTTAATACTTTCTTAGAATATAGTTCCTCATAAAGATTATATATATATAGATAAGTAAAATATGTACTCAAGCTACCTGATAAAGTAATTAACTTATGATACATTTCATAGGGAAGATTAGGTATAATAGCAAAAATTAGCTTTTCACCATTAAATAATAAATAAAGAGCTGAAAAAATACAATATAATGCAAAGGATAAAAATTCTGATTGTTTCTTTCTTTGTATGTAAAATCCTATAAAATAAATTCCCATAAATAAATATCCTGTACAAATCAAAACATCCATAGCAATGCTATATTCTCTAAAAGCAGTAATTCCTCTATAATTTCCAAAATATATAGAATGAAAAATACCTCCATTAGAATACCTAAAATTTGACACTTGAATAATAATTTCAACAGTATTCCCACTTATTTCTGTAAGGTCTGTCTGTGGAAGAATTTTAGGAATTGTTTCTTCATAACTTTTCCCTGGAATTCCACTATGTCCTACCTCTTTTCCATTTATGAATATCCTGTTTGATTCCCTTATTCTTGTGGTTTTAATGCCATATAAAGCTTTATCTATTTCTTTTATTTTAACTCTAACTCTATAAGTAGCGTAACCTTGACTAGGAAGCAAACTTCCATTTACCTTGTATATATTCCAATTTGATGGAACTGGATAATATCCTGAAAGTTTAGGTTTTATTGGTGAGCTGCTATTTGCCTCGAAATCCTTAGGATATAGAAGTTGATTCCAGTAAAATTCCCAGTTGCCATCAAGCCTGACAACACCTTTTTTATTAAAGTCCCAATTAGATAGATCTATATAGCCCTTCGCATTTTGACTTGGCTTTTCTTCTATATATTTTTTTATAGGTAGGATATTTGAAATTAGTAACGTTACAGAAAAAATAATAATATAAATTACTTTTATAACTTTAGTTTTATTCTTAATAATTTTTATTCTCTCCTTTCTGTAAATTAGATTGTTTCTATTGATAATATAGAGAGGACTATATATATTATTAATAGTTATACATCTCTCTTATTTCTTTAATATAGACAAATTTAATAACATTATATACCATTTAAATATAAAAAAAAACAAAGAATGACTTAATTCCCTATATATTCAGGAAATTAAGTCATTCTTTTTAATTTTTAGCTACACTTATATCGATAATAGCTTATTTTTTTACATTATAGAAAGCATTTAAGCCTCTGTATTCCGCCATTTCCCCTAATTCTTCTTCTATTCTAAGAAGCTGATTATATTTTGCTACTCTTTCAGATCTTGCTGGTGCACCAGTTTTTATTTGACCTGAGTTTACTGCCACAACTAAATCTGCTATAGTTGTATCTTCTGTTTCGCCTGATCTATGGGAAACAACAGCTGTATATCCTGCTCTTTCTGCCATTTCTATAGCATTTAAGGTTTCTGTAAGAGTTCCAATTTGGTTTAGTTTTATTAATATTGAATTTGCAACACCTTTTTCTATGCCAGTTTTTAATCTACTTGTGTTGGTTACAAATAAGTCATCTCCTACAAGCTGAATTTTATTACCTAACTTTTCAGTAAGCATTCTCCAGCCTTCCCAATCTTCTTCTGCCATGCCATCCTCTATTGATATTATTGGATACTTATTAGCGAGGCTCACATAGTAGTCAGCCATTTCTTCTGAACTTAATACTTTTCCTTCGCCTTTTAAATTATATTTACCATTTTCATATATTTCAGATGAAGCAGGGTCTAGGGCTATAAATATTTCTTTGCCTGGTGTATATCCTGCTTTTTCTATGGCTTCAACTATAACCTGTATAGCTTCCTCATTGGATTTTAAGTTTGGAGCAAAGCCTCCTTCATCACCAACTCCAGTATCATATCCTTTTGATTTCAATAATGATTTTAATGTATGATAAACTTCTGCACTCATTCTCAAAGCTTCACTGAAGCTTGATGCTCCTGCAGGCATAATCATAAATTCTTGTAAATCTACATTGTTGTCAGCATGCTTTCCTCCATTTATTATATTCATCATTGGCACAGGAAGAACTTTCGCATTTACTCCTCCTATATATTGATAAAGACTTAATCCTAAATATTCAGCAGCTGCTTTAGCACAAGCAAGTGATACTCCAAGTATTGCATTAGCACCAAACTTTCCTTTGTTTTCTGTACCATCAAGTTTTATCATAGTTTTATCTATTAAAACCTGATCAAATACATTCATTCCGATAAGCTCTTCAGCTATGTAATTATTTACGTTGTCTACAGCTTTTAAAACGCCTTTTCCATTATATTTTGATTTATCATCATCTCTTAACTCTACTGCCTCAAACATACCTGTGGAAGCTCCTGATGGTACAGCGGCCCTTCCAACAGTTCCATCCTCCAGCACAACCTCTACTTCTACTGTTCGGGAAAGCCCTTGAATCAAGTATTTGTCTTGCAACTACATCTACAATTTCAATGTAATTTTTCATAAAAACACCTCCATATTTTAATACCATAGTTCAAAAATGAATTTTCTTTCAACATTTTAATTATACCTAAAAAAATGAAAATTATGAATTTATATTTCTAATTTTAGAATAAGGCAAATTCGAATAAATAACAAGTTAATATGATGTAAAATAAACCATCATACTTAATTGCTATTTATCTCCATATGTATAAGGTTATTTATAGTTATTTTTTGTCTTAAATTGTTGTAGTTCTAACAACAGTTTATTAATATTGCGAAAAACTTTTTAAATTTTATAGATATTTTTTTTATTTAAAATGATATATTTTTCTGTTCTTATTAATATAAATTTTATAAAGCAATATTAATTTTAATATTGCACAAAAATACATCAGCGCTTAAAAAGATGGTAACAGCATAAATTATATATTATGGAGGGGATGAAATGTATAAAATTACAAACAAGAAAATGTTAGCTCCTAATACTTTTTTAATGGATATTGAGGCTCCAAGAATTGCTAAATCTTGCTTACCAGGACAATTCGTTATAGTAAGAAGTGACGAAAAAAGCGAAAGAATCCCTTTGGCTATCTGTGATTATGATACTAATAGAGGAACTGTAACTGTTGTGTTCCAAACACTTGGTATCTCTACTCGTAAGATATCTACCTACGAAGTTGCCGAATCATTTTTAGATTTTGTAGGTCCACTAGGACACCCTTCTGATTTAGTAAATGAAGACTTAGAGATTTTAAGAAATAAAAGCATAGTATTTGTAGCTGATGGCATCGGTGCAGCGCATGTATATCCTCAAGTTAAATGGCTTCACGAGAACGGAATTGATGCTGATGTAATAGTTGGCTGTGAATCAAAAGAGCACTTGTTGCTTGAGAAAGAAATGATAACCATATCAGCTAATTCATATATAGCAACTAATGATGGAAGCTATGGTTATAAAGGTTCTGCTGAGGACCTATTAAGAGAGCTTATTGAAAAGGAAAGAAAAAGTTACGACCACATTATTGCTGTGACTCCAATGACTATGATGAAATCCATATGTGAATTTACGAAAGGTTTCGGTATTAAAACTATAGTAAGCTTAAAACAAATAATGATAGATGGAATAGGCTTATGCGGAGGTTGCAGAGTTACTGTAGGTGGAGAGACTAAATTTACTTGTATAGACGGGCCAGAATTCGATGGTCATTTAGTTGATTTTGAAGAAGCTATAAGAAGACAAGCTATGTATAAAAAAGAAGAAGCTCATAAGTGCCGTATGGGATTAGGCTTATAGTTAATTTTTATAGAGGACAGAGGACAATTGTCCTCTATAAAATTACGTCACATATTTTTTATACTACGAATTAAAGTTACTGGTGGAAGATCTATAGTTTGCCAATTTATTTAATATATTAAAGGAGTGATAAAGGATGGCTTGTGACTGTGAAAAGAAATTAGAGTCAAAATTTAGCACTAATCAGGTTGATCTATCCCTAATGAATAAGGTATTTGATAGATATTACAACGAAAATGGAAACCTGATTAGCATATTGCAAGATGCGCAAGGTGTATATGGCTACCTCCCTCTTGATGTCCTAAAATTAATCGCTGATAAGACAGGTAATAAAAGAGCAAAGGTATATGGAGTTGCTACATTCTATTCTCAATTTAGATTAAATCCTATCGGTAAGTATATGATACTCCAATGTCAAGGAACAGCTTGTCATGTAAACGGTTCGGAAGCAATAGGGAATGCTATTTGTGACGAACTTGGAATTGAGCCAGGAGAGACAAGCAGTGATGGAATGTTTTCACTTGAAGATGTAGCATGTCTTGGTTGCTGCAGTCTTGCACCTGTAATTATGATTAATGGAGAGGCCTATGGAAATTTGACACCTGATCGCGCAAGAAAGATTATTAAGGATATATACGCTAAAGAAAAGGAGGAAGCTGTTTAAATGAAAATTAGAATAGGATTTGGCAGCTGTGGTATAGCTGCAGGAGCTAAAAAAGTTAAAGATAGATTGAACGAATTAATTAACGAAAAGAACTTAAATATTGACGTTTCAATCACTGGCTGCATAGGTATGTGTTTTTATGAACCGATAGTTGATATTATTGATGGCGATACTGTGTCTACATATGCCAATGTTACACCAAGCCTAATTGAAGAGATAGTTGATAGTCATATTATTAATGGAGAACTACTTGGTCAGTATATAGTATCTACTGATAAGGAACCATATCCTCAGTTAAAGAATCAAGTTAGAATTGTACTTAAAAATTGTGGAATAATCAATCCTGAAAAAATAGATGAATATATTGAAAACAATGGATATAAGGCACTCAGTAGAGTTATTAATGAAATGACTCCTGAAGAGGTTATTGAGGAAATAAAAATATCTGGACTAAGGGGTAGAGGTGGCGCAGGTTTTCCAACTTGGTTTAAATGGGATGCTGCTAAAAAATCTAAGGGTCAGGATAAATATGTAGTATGTAACGCTGATGAAGGAGATCCAGGTGCATTTATGGATAGAAGTGTACTTGAAGGAGATCCTCATGCAGTTCTTGAGGGTATGGCAATAGCAGGTTATGCAATGGGAGCAAAGAAAGGTTTCATATACTGTCGTGCCGAATACCCACTTGCAATAGAAAGACTTAAAATAGCAATTAATCAAGCAAGAGAGAGAAGTTATTTAGGTAAAAATATACTGGGCTCTAACTTCGAATTTGATATATTAATTAAGACAGGCGCTGGAGCATTTGTATGTGGTGAAGAAACTGCATTAATCGCATCTCTTGAGGGCGAAAGAGGTATGCCAAGATTGAAACCTCCATTCCCTGCGCAATCTGGATATTTTGCTAAACCAACAAATATAAATAATGTAGAAACCTATGCTAACGTTCCATGGATATTAGTAAATGGCGGACAATCCTTCGCTACTTTTGGTACCGAAAAAAGCAAAGGTACAAAAGTATTCGCTCTTGCAGGTAAGATTAAAAATGGCGGGCTAGTAGAAGTTCCTATGGGAATGAAACTCAGAGACGTTATCTACGGAATAGGCGGAGGAATAAAACAAGATAAAGAATTTAAAGCAGTTCAAATGGGAGGCCCTTCTGGTGGATGCATACCAAAAGAATTACTAGATACTCCTGTTGACTATGAATCAATTAGCAAAACCGGCGCCATCATGGGATCTGGTGGCATGATCGTAATGGATGAAAATACATGCATGGTAGATATGGCAAGATTCTTTCTTGACTTTACATGCAAAGAGTCCTGCGGAAAATGTATATATTGTAGAATAGGAACAAAAAGAATGCTTGAAATGCTTGAAAGGATATGCTCAGGGAATGGCAAAGATGAGGACATTAAAACATTAGAAGAATTATGTGTAAGTATTAAAGATGGATCTTTATGCGGGCTTGGCCAAACTGCACCTAACCCTGTACTTACAACGATAAGATATTTTAGAGATGAATATTTATCCCATATAGAAACTAAAAAGTGTCCAGCTAAACAGTGTAAGAGTCTTTTAACCTATACAATTTCTGCTGACGCTTGTAAGAGCTGCACCCTATGTGCAAAGAATGTCCAGCTGAGGCTATTAAGGGTCAGTTAAAAGAGGTCCATGAAATAGACCAACAAAAGTGTATAAGATGCGGCAATTGTATAACAGTATGTAGATTTAATGCTATTAATGTAGAGTAGAAGGAGAGGTGGTATATATGGGAACAATTAGAGTGAATATAAATAATAGAGAGTTGGCTGCACAAGAAGGAACTACAATATTAAAAATAGCGCTTGATAATGGAATAGACATTCCGAATCTTTGTTATGACAGCAGAATGAAACCCTATGGTGCATGCGGCGTATGTGTTGTTGAAATAGAAGGAAATCCAAAGCTTCAAAGAGCATGTTCAACAATAGCATCAGATGGTATGGTAGTAAAAACAGATACAGCAAGAACTATATCTGCAAGAAAAGCTGCTTTTGAGCTTTTAGCATCAGATCATAGAGGAGATTGTAGACCTCCATGCGTAAATGCATGTCCTGCACATACAGATTGTCAAGGATATGTTGGTTTAATTGCTAACGGACAATATGAAGAAGCAATAAAGCTTGTTAAAGATGTTGTAGCACTACCAGCAAGTATAGGAAGAGTTTGCCCTCATCCATGTGAAACAGCTTGCAGACGTCAAAATTCTGATGATCCGATAGCAATTGCTGAACTTAAAAGATTCCTTGGAGATGTAGATATAAGTAATGGTACATTTGTGCCAGATGTTAAAGATGAAACTAATAAAAAGATTGCAGTAATTGGTGCTGGTCCAGCAGGTATATCTTGTGCATACTTCCTTGCAATGGAAGGTCATGAAGTTGTAATCTATGAAAGTATGCCTAAACCTGGCGGAATGCTCAGGTACGGTATACCACAATATCGTCTTCCTAAGGAAATATTAGATGCTGAAATAGATACCTTAAGAAAAATGGACGTAGAGATTAAATGTAACGTTAAACTTGGTGCAGATATAAGTCTACCATATCTTCAAAAAACATATGATGCTGTCTTCGTAGCAATAGGCGCTTGGGCAAGTTCAGACATTGGATGTAAAGGCCAAGATATGGAAGGTGTTCTTGGAGGTATAGACTTCTTAAGAATGGCTACACAATCAGAGCCAATATATATGGGTAACAAGGTTATAGTTATTGGCGGTGGAAACACTGCTATGGACGTTGCCAGAACTGCTGTAAGACTTGGAGCAGAAAGCGTTAAACTTCTATATAGAAGGACCAGAGACGAAATGCCTGCAGAAAGAATTGAAATAGAGGAAGCAGAAGAAGAAGGCGTAGAATTTAATTTCCTTGTAGCACCTGTAGAAATCACAGGTGATGGCACAAGAGCTACTACTATAAGGTGTCAAAAAATGAAGCTTGGAGAAGCAGATGCATCTGGGAGAAGAAAACCAGAACCTATAGATGGTGAAGAAATTACCTTTGAAGCAGATCTTATCGTATCAGCAATTGGGCAGAGAGTAAATGCAGATTGTGTCAAAGAACTTACAACAACAAGAAAAGGCACTATTGCAGTTAATGAAAATACCTTTGAAACAAACATTGAGGGCGTATTTGCAGGAGGCGAAGCTTCAACTGGACCTAAGATAGCTATAGAGGCAATAGCTCAAGGGAAAAATGCTGCAAAAGTTATCCATAGCTATTTAAATGGTATTATAATTCCAGTTGCTAATCCAAACTATATAGTTCAAAATGATTTATGTAAAAAGGACTTTGAACATGTAGAAAAACAAAATAGAGAGCCTCAAGTAGTAGTCCCTGCAGAAAAAAGAAAACTCAGCTTTAGCCCAATCTCTGAAACCTTTACTAGGGAAGCAGCTTTAAGAGAGGCTTCAAGATGTCTTGAGTGTGGATGTCATGATTATTTTGAATGTAGGCTTATAAAATATATTGGAAGGTATAATATAGACACTGAAAAAATATGTGGAGAAAAACATAAGAGACAAGAAGAACAAAATCATCCTTTCATAACAAGAAATGCGGATAAGTGTATACTGTGCGGTCAGTGTGTTAGAGCTTGCGAGGAATTTATAGGAATTACAGCTATAGGACTTGAAAAAAGAGGATTTGACTCCAAGGTAATTCCTGAGTTTAACTTGCCTCTTCAAGAGAGCTCATGTATATCCTGCGGTCAGTGTGTAGACGTCTGCCCAACTGGAGCATGCATAGAAAAAGAAGCTGTTAAAAAACAGGTTCCTGTAGATTTTGACAACATAAATTCCGTATGTAACTACTGCGGTGTAGGATGCAATTTAGTACTTCAATCCAAAGGAAACCTTGTGTACAAATCTATTCCAAATAGAAGCAAGGATGAAGGCCTACTATGTATTAAAGGTAGATTTGGCATAAACTTCATCAATGATGAAAATAGAATTAAAACATCTGTTGTAAGAAGAAAGGGAGAAAGTATTGAGGTTGATTTAGAAGAAGCTCTAACTCTTATCTCTAAAAATCTTCAGCTAGTAAAAGGTCAATATGGTGATAACAGTGTGGCTATTCTTGCTTCGCCAAGATTTACTAATGAAGAGGCATTTATTATTAAAAAGATTGCAGATAGACTAAATACAAGTCTTATAGGCTCAATAACTGCCAGCGAGGCTTCAGGAATGGAAAGTGTTCTTGGGTATAATGCTTCTACAAATAGTTATGGTGAGTTATACAGCACCGATTTAATAGTTTCAATAGGAAATGTAGATGAGAATCACCCTGTTATGGCAGTAAAAATGAAGTATGCTGCTAGAGAAAAAGCTAAACTAGTATCTGTAAGCAGCAGCAAAACAAGAATGGAGGATTATGCAAATATTTCATTTAACCCTTATAACAATATAGAATTCCTAAAGTCCTTTATTAAAGCATTATTTGATGGTGGATATGTAAATGAAGGTGAAGTTTCAAACAAAGCTGAAAATCTGGATAGCCTAAAGAACTATGTAAAAGATGCTAAGGATTGTACTGATGCCTCTAATCTTGCTAAGATGTATGGAGAAGCTAAAAAATCAATAATCGTCATTGACGACGATATAGCAACTGAAGATACTTGCAAATTACTTTCAGACGCTGCAATAGTAACAGGCAAAATAGGAAAACCACATAGTGGAATTATAATTGTACGCTCCAGCAGTAATGCTCAAGGCTTTATAGACATTGGTATAAAAGCGAAGGGTATGGAGATACTTGAACAAATAAAAGAAGGAAAAGTTAAAGCAGCTGTTATCATTGGAGAAGACCCTGTAGGTGATGATAAAGATACAGCTGAAATTTTAAATAATCTTGAGTTCTTAGCTACTCTTGATACCTTTATGACTGACACAGCATTAATTTCAAATGTTGTTGTTCCAATTGGAAGCTTTGCTGAATCTGAAGGTACGTTGACTAGATCAGATAGAAAAGTACAAAAAATTACTCCAGCAGTACGTGTTGCAAATGTTAATACATTATTTAATAACTTGTCAAAGATTGCTCAACACTTAGATATAAACATTATAAACTTACAGCAGGTAGTAGAAATGTTATCCTCTGAGATAGAAGCATACAGCGGATTATATGAATCAGATGCAACAACTGATGATATCTACGTACCAAACAGCAGAACAAATACCTATGGTTCACAGGTTCTTTGTACAGATGGATTTAATAAGGAATCTAGAAAAGCTGTTTTATCTTTACCTTATAGTGACAAAATGTTTAAAGATAAAAAAGTTTATGATTCCATTCAAATGAGATTTGATTCCTACTTAAAGGAAACGGGATTAAATAGATAGTAAATTATATAGGGGCACTAGACCGAAAGTTATTTATACCCCGGGCTATGTTTCCAAATCTTCAGTCCGTTAAAAACTTTTAGCCAGTCTAAGGCTCGTGTTTTAGACGACCTAAGACTTAGATAAACTCGCCATGCTCAAACACTATCTAATTTCTAAGGTTGTCTTAAAACCCTTCGCTAAGACTGACACAAAGTTTTTAAATCTACCTTCAGCTTTAGAAACATATCCCTTTATATAAATTAACTTTCTGGTTAGTTTCTCTATATAGATAAACAACCTTAATAATTGACTTGATCATAGGTATTCATAGGAGTACATCTGGCAGTACATTTAATGGTTTTATGTTAGCTCTTGGCGAAACTGCTTTAGAACATTTACAATCTTAAATACTGTTTGAGCTTAGCGAGTTTATTTAAGATTGTTAAGGTTCTTAGCGGTGAGCCTTAGAGATAACTAAAATTATTAACAGTACAGAAGAGGTACCCCTATGAATACCGCTGATGAGTCAAACACCTAGGTTGAATACCCCTACGTTTTATTTTATAAGGCTGCTTCCAGTCATTTCTTGAGGTTTTTCAAGTCCCATAACTTGAAGCATAGTTGGTGCTATATCTGCTAGTACTCCACCTTCTCTTAACTCACTAGCATTTTCAGCTACATATATAAATGGAACATCGTCTGTTGTATGCGCTGTCATTGGCGCTCCTGTTGAGTAATCTATCATCTGCTCTGCATTTCCGTGGTCTGCGGTTATAAATACTGCTCCATTCTTCCCTAATACTTTATCAACAACTCTGCCTAAACATTCATCCACAACTTCTATTGCTTTTTTGGCAGCTTCAAATACGCCTGTATGTCCAACCATATCTGGATTTGCATAGTTTAATATGATTAAATCATATTTCTCTTCGTCTATTCTATTTATAAGCTCTTCTGTAACCTTATATGCACTCATTTCTGGTTGAAGGTCATAGGTTGCAACCTTTGGTGAAGGTATTAAAGCTCTGTCTTCATTTGCATTAGGCTCCTCTACTCCTCCATTAAAGAAAAAGGTTACATGAGCATATTTTTCAGTTTCAGCTATTCTTAGTTGATTTTTACCTAGTTTGCTTACATATTCGCCAAGAGTATTTGTGTAACTTTCAGCTCCAAATGCTATTTGCACATTTTCAAGTGTAGCATCATACTCTGTCATTGTTACAAATACAAGGTTTAATGGTTCTCTTGAAAATCCATCGAATACTTTGTCATTTATCGCCCTTGTTATTTCTCTTGCTCTGTCCGGTCTGAAATTAAAGAATATTACTGAGTCTTTATTACTTATCGTAGCTGTTGGTCTTTCTTCCTTAACTATTACTGTCGGAATTACAAACTCATCTGTTTTATTGTCATTGTATGATTTTTTTATGGCTTCTACTGCACTTAGTGATTCCTCACCTTTTCCAAGTACCATAGCATTATAAGCCAAGTTTACTCTTTCCCATCTCTTATCTCTATCCATAGCATAGTATCTTCCTGATACAGTTGCTATTTCTCCGACCCCTAGCTCTCTCATGAAGTTTTCAATCTCTTCAATAAACTGTATTGCTGATGAAGGCGGAACATCTCTTCCATCTGTAAAGGCATGAAGATATACTTTACTTAAGCCTTTTTGTTTAGCTAATCTTAGAAGTCCTTTTAAATGGTCTATATGTGAATGAACCCCTCCATCTGATAGAAGTCCCATTAAGTGAAGAGCTGAGCTATTCTGTAGTGCATTGTTTACAGCATTATTTAGTGCCTCATTTTCAAAAAAGTCGCCGTCAGTAATGGATTTTGTTATTCTTGTAAGGGCTTGATACACTATTCTTCCAGCACCAATATTTAGATGTCCAACTTCTGAGTTTCCCATTTGCCCTTCTGGAAGTCCAACACTTAATCCACTTGCTTTTATTTGAGTATGAGGATAGTTATTCCAATATCTATCATAATTAGGCTTGTGCGCTGCTCTAATTGCATTTCCATCTTCTCTATCTGAAAGTCCGAATCCATCAAGTACCATTAGCATTACTGGTTTTTTACTCATTTTTACCCTCCAAAAGTTTTTAGGTTCTATAGATATTCTTATTTATCTATATAGGAAAACTAACTAGAAAGTTAACTTATGCGAAGGGCTATGTTTCCAAAGCTGAAGGTAGATTTAAAAACTTTTTGTCAGTCTTAGCGAAGGGTTTTAAGACAACCTTAGAACTTAGATACTGTTTGAGCATAGCGAGTTTATCTAAGTCTTAGGTCGTCTAAAACACAAGCTTTAGACTGACTAAAAGTTTTTAACGTACTGAAGCTTGGAAACATAGACCGAAGCATAAGTCAACTTTCAGCCTAGCTCCCATACCTAAATTAATAGTTTACTATTGCAGCAAAATCTTCTGCTTTTAGACTAGCTCCTCCAACTAATGCACCATCTATATCTGATTGTGCCATTTGAGCCTTTATTGTGCTTGGTTTTACAGAACCACCATATTGAATTCTTGTTTTTTCAGCAGTTTCTTTTCCATACATTCCAGCTATTACGTTTCTAATATAAGCTATTGTTTCATTAGCTTGCTCATCAGTGGCTGTTTTGCCAGTTCCTATGGCCCAAATTGGCTCATAAGCTACAACTAACTTTTCAACTTGCTCATTTGTTAATCCTGCTAAATCTAATTTTATTTGTCTTCCTAAAACTTCTTCAGTTATATTTGCTTCTCTTTCTTCTAAACTTTCTCCACAGCAAACTATTGGAGTTAAGTTGTGCTCAAAAGCCTTTTTAGTCTTATTATTTACAGTTTCGTCAGTTTCGTTAAAGTATTGTCTTCTTTCACTATGTCCAATTATTACATATTCAACGCCCATAGCTGCAAGCATCGCTGGTGCAACCTCTCCAGTATATGCTCCTTTTTCTTCAAAGTGCATATTTTGAGCTCCAACTTTTATATTTGTTCCTTTAACAACTTTTAACACCGCATCTAAAGCTACAAATGGAGGACAAACAACAACATCACATGCTGCATCCTTTGCAAGAGCCTTTAATTCTTCTACTAACTTTAATCCCTCTTCTATAGTATTATTCATTTTCCAGTTTCCAGCTATTATTGCTTTTCTCACTTTTCACTACCTCGATTCTCTTATTTTATTTTAAACACTTAATAATCTTATTACTTATTGTTTAATGCTTCTATACCTGGTAATGCTTTTCCTTCTAAGAACTCAAGTGATGCTCCACCACCAGTTGATATGTGAGTCATCTTATCTCCGAATCCTAATATGTTAACAGCAGCCGCGCTATCTCCTCCGCCGATAACAGTTGTAGCATCTGAATCAGCCATAGCTTTTGCTACTGCAATAGTACCTTTTGCAAAGTTTTCGAATTCGAATACTCCCATTGGTCCGTTCCAAATAACTGTTTTGGCTTCTTTAACAGCATTAGCATAAAGTTCAGCAGTCTTTGGTCCGATATCAAGACCCATGTGTCCTTCTGGAATGTTTTGATCTTCAGTTACAATTGGAGTTGCATCTGCTGAGAATTTATCTCCAACTACGTTATCTACTGGAAGTAATAATTTAACTCCCTTAGCTTCTGCTTTATCCATCATTTCTTTTGCGTAGTCAACTTTATCAGCTTCAAGAAGTGATGTTCCTATTGAGAATCCTTGTGCTTTTAAGAATGTATAAGCCATTCCTCCACCGATTATTAAAGTATCCACTTTTTCTAGTAAGTTGTTTATAACATTGATTTTGTCTGATACTTTAGCTCCTCCAAGTATTGCAACGAATGGTCTTACTGGACTTTCAACAGCTTCTCCTAAGAACTTTAATTCTTTTTGGATTAAGTATCCACATACTGACACTGGTACGAACTGAGTAACTCCAACAGTTGAGCAGTGAGCTCTGTGAGCTGTTCCGAATGCATCATTTACAAATACATCAGCAAGTGAAGCTAGGTCTTTTGAGAATGACTCTTCGTTCTTTCCTTCTTCTGGTCTGAATCTTGTGTTTTCAAGAAGAACTACATCTCCGTCTTTCATATTAGCTACAGCAGCTTTAGCATTTTCCCCAACAACAATGTCATCAGCAGCAAAAACTACTTCTTTTCCTAACATTTCTGATAGTCTTTTAGCAACTGGAGCTAAAGTCTTTGTTGCATCTGGTCCTTTAGCTTTTCCAAGGTGTGAGCAAAGTATAACTTTTGCTCCATTTTCTATTAAGTATTTTATAGTTGGCATAGCTCCAACTAATCTATTTTCATCAGTTATTCTTCCTTCTGCTAGTGGAACGTTAAAATCACATCTTACTAAAACTCTTTTTCCTCTTACTTCTACATCTTCTATTGTCTTTTTATTAAAAGCCATTAAAAACACCCCTCTTTTTTAAATTAGAAAACTTGGAGTGCAGCTTGCTTTTTTAACACTGGAACAAAAACAACCCACATCTCTCAATTCTATATTATATACCATTACTTAGTATTTTCCATATTTTTATCACAATATTATTAACAGGAATCAAGTTATTTGAAAAGGTCTGGCCTTATAGCCAAAACTACAAAACCAGACCTATATGATACATTTACGTTTTAAGACTTTAACTATTTAGTAACAAAATATTTTAAAGTTCTGATTAATTGTGAAGTATATGACATTTCATTGTCATACCATGAAGCAACTTTAACTAATTGCTCACCATTTACTTCCATAACCTTAGTTTGAGTACCATCGAATAATGAACCAAAGCTGATTCCGATTATATCTGAAGATACTAATGGTTCTTCAGTGTATCCGAATGACTCATTAGCAGCAGCTTTCATTGCTTCGTTTATTTCATCAGCTGTTACTTTCTTTTCTAAAGTACAAACTAATTCAGTTAATGAACCAGTTATAACTGGAACTCTTTGAGCTCCTCCGTCTAATTTGCCTTTTAATTCAGGTATAACTAAACCAATAGCCTTAGCAGCACCAGTTGAGTTTGGAACGATGTTTGCAGCAGCTGCTCTTGCTCTTCTTAAGTCACCTTTTCCGTGTGGAGCGTCTAAAGTGTTTTGATCATTAGTGTAAGCATGGATTGTAGTCATAAATCCTTTTGTTAAACCAAATTTATCTTGTAATACTTTAGCCATTGGAGCTAAACAGTTTGTTGTACATGATGCGCCAGATATAACTGTTTCTGTTCCATCTAATACATTTTGGTTTACGTTAAATACAACTGTCTTTAAATCTCCTGTTGCAGGTGCTGATATAACAACCTTCTTTGCACCAGCTTGTATATGAGCTTCTGCTTTTTCCTTTGAGGTGAAGAAACCAGTACATTCTAATACTACATCTACTCCTAATTGTCCCCATGGTAAGTTTGCTGGATTTCTTTCAGCAGTTACTTTTATTTCTTTTCCGTTAACTACGAAAGCTCCTTCTTCAACTTTGATTTCTCCATCAAATCTTCCTTGAGCTGAATCATATTTGAATAAATGTGCTAATGTTTTAGCATCTGTTAAGTCATTTATTGCAACAACTTCAAATTCTGGGTTGTTGATCATTAGTCTTAATGCCAATCTTCCTATTCTTCCAAAACCATTAATAGCTACTTTAACCATTGTAATTCCTCCTAAAAATATATTTATATATATAGATTTTAAATTTACTGTCTACTTGAAAAGATTTATTAGTTCTCTAGCTGCGCCTTCATCTGTAATTAACACTCCATTAGGATTGTTTAATTGTGTAGCAATAATTGCCTTTGCTTTACTTTTTCCTCCTGCTACAGCTATCAATGTTTCTATTTTTCCAATCTCTTCATTTCTTATTCCTATACTTGGTGTAGAATGAACTATTTTTCCTTCTTTGTTGAAATAATACCCGAAGGCTTCTCCAACAGCACCTTTATCCTTTAGCTCATCTATTTCTTCTTCTGAAAGTCCTCTTCGCTCAGCCATTAACTCAGCTCTTCCTACGCCATAAATTAATATATTTGCATTATATATGTTGCTTAATATATCTTGGATATCTGTTTCTTTTATTATGGTGCTCATAGCCTTGTCACTTAAGTTATCTGGAACATGCAGTAATTTGTAGTTTCCTTCTACCTTATTTGCAAGTTTAGCAGCTAGGGTATTTGCTTGAGTTTCTACATTTTTCCCCATTCCACCTCTGGCAGGTACTACTAGTATATTTTTTAATCCTGCTACTTTTGGCATATTGTCAATAACTTCTTTTACGGTGGAACCTCCTGTTATAGCAATAATACTGTTGTCTTTCACTACACTTTTTAAATAATTTGATGCAGCTCTACCTAACTCGTTAATAACTGTGCTGTCTTCATTTAAATCTCCAGGAACAATTATTACATTTCTCAGTTTTAAACTCTCTTTTAAGAATTTTTCTATTTCTGATAAACCTCTTAGATGATGGATAAAATCTTTAAGCTTATCGATTATCTCTTCTCCCTCATCTGTTATTGTCATACCTGGAGTACTTATCTCTATAAAGTTTTGACTCTTTAAAAAGTTTATTTCTGTTCTTACTATTCTCTCACCAATTCCTAAATTATTAGCAAGTACTCTTCTTCCTATTGGTTGATTATAGTATATAGTTCTTAATATATTATACCTTTTCTCAAATAATTCCACTATTTCAGGAACTATTTTCTGTTGTAATTTTAAAACTTCTTCCAAACAAAACACCTCTTTGGACGTTTATAGTCCCACTACTAACTTTTATGTCCCACTTATATTATAAGACAAATATATATTTTTTTAAATAGTATTTTCAAAAAAAATATGAATAAATTGTGAACAATAAGGGAAGGAGACTAAAATCGTTTTCTTCCCTTAGATGACTTTATCCCCAGTTCCTCTCTATATTTTGCTACAGTTCTTCTTGAAATATTCATGCCTTCTTTATTAAGTAAATCACATATAACCTGATCTGAAAGAGGTTTCTGTTTGTCTTCTTTATCTATTAAATCTTTTATAGCCTTTTTAATTATTCTTACAGAAACATCTTCTCCAGCTCCCGCAGATGATATAGCAGTAGTAAATAGGTCTTTTATCTTTACTGTGCCTCTGCTTGTATATATGTATTTATCTCTAATAGCTCTACTTATAGTTGACTCATGCATCTCCAAGCTTTCTGCTACTTCCCTAAGTGTCATAGGTTTTAAATATTCTTCACCGTAGTCAAAGTAATCCCTTTGTAATTCTAAAATATTCTCCAGAACTCTATATATAGTGCTTTTTCTATGCTGTATGCTTTTGATTAAAAATAAAGCACTATTTAGTTTTTCTTTAACATAATCTACAGCATTTTTATCATCTTCATTTCTTATTATTTCCTTATAAATTTCATTAATGCTTAGTTTAGGAAGGATATCATCATTCATTATTATATAATACTCATCATCTATTTTCTTTATATATGCATCTGGAGTTATATATTTGACCTCTTCTCCAGTATAAAAACCTCTTGATGGTTTAGGATAAAGAGATTTTATCATATCCCCGTATTCCTGTGCTTGTTTAACATCTATATTTAATTCCTTTGCAATGAAAGTGTATTTATTATCAGCTAGTGCTTCTAAATATTTATCTATTATAGTAAATATATTATCATCTTCCAAAGCTTTCTTGTATATCTGTATTTTTAGACATTCCTTTAAATCTCTTGCTCCTATTCCGTCTGGCTCAAGAGATTGTATTATTTGTATACAATGTTCAGTAAGCTCTAGTGATATTTTTAACTCATCACTTATATCTTTATCTTTTACTGCTAGGTATCCTCTTTCATCCAAATTTTCAATGATATATAAGCATATAGCTTTTATATATCCTTTTTCATTTAGGTCTCTTATTTGTTCTTTTAAATACTCTTTTAATGATTTTTTTTCAGAAATAAAGTTAAAAGGAGAAACATCATCTTCTTCATTTTTTTCATAGCTATGATGGCTGTAGTTATCAAATTCAAAGTACTTAATTAATTCTTTATAGTCTACTTTATTTTTTTCTTCATTGTTTGCATCAATACTTTTAGCATCAAGTACGGGATTTTCTTGTAATTCCTTTTCTACATGCTCTTGCAATTCAAAGCTTGACATCTGAAGAATTTTAACCGATAACTGCATCTCTTGAGTCATTACTAATTTCTGTTCTTGAGTTAAACTCAGGCCAAAATCCATATTCATTTTTTCACCCCGCTTTTGTACCATTTAAATTTACTTATTTTATTATACCATGAAAAGGTATTTTATATAAATTTAAAATTCACAAAATAGAAAAAAATGCAGAGCATTTTTCTTAAGTTAAGAGTTAAAGATTAAGAGTTTGGGATAATTTTCTTCCTATCGTCAGAAAAACTTACTTAACTTTTAACTAATAATAATTTTGCAAATTAACATCAAAAAAGCTAGGCATTATGCACCTAGCTTTAAATGCTATATTATTTATATAGATGGAGCAGCAAACTTAACTGCTTCTTCTCTTGTGGCAGGTACAACAAATTTACCAGCTTTTATAGCTTCTGTATATTTGTTAACTAAATCTAAAACATCTTTTGGAGTATTCTTATCTGATGTTCCAGCTATACCTACGCCATCCTCTTTTAATCCATACTCTATATGTTTTCCACCTTGGAACTTTCCGTTAACTACATCTTTTACTGCACTATATGTAGCTACGTCAACCTTTTTAACCATACTTGAAAGAATTATGCTTGCATATTCAGGAACTGTAACCGCCTGGTCCATATCAACACCTATAGCCCAAACTTGCTTTCCTGAATCTTTAATTTCCTTAGTAGCTTTGAACATTCCTATACCAACTCCGCCTGCTGCATGATAAATAACATCACAGCCAGCACCATATAATGATTTAGCTAATTCATAGCCCTTGTTTGTGTCACCAAAGCTATCAGCATATTTAACCATTGTTCCTGGGCTCTTACCATCTGAGCTTATTAATCCTTTAGCTGCTTCTGGATTTACAGCTTTTACACCTGCAGCAAAACCTACTTCAAATTTATTTATTGTTGCAAAGTCCTTACCGCCTATGAAACCAACTTTGTTAGTTTTAGTCATTTTACCAGCTATAACTCCCATTAAGAATGAACCTTCTTGCTCTTTGAAAGTTATTGATTCAACATTTGGTGCATCAACAACTGTATCTATTATAGCAAAATTCTTATCTTTGTATTTTCCAGCTATATTTTTCATAGCCTGCTCCATTTGGAATCCAATTCCAAAGGTTAAGTTTGATCCAGCATTAACTAATGCGTCCAGATTTGATTCATAATCTTCTTTTTTAGCTGATTCTACTGGCTTATAATCAACTCCAAACTCTTTTACAGCTCTCTTTATCCCAGTGTCTGCTGATTGATTAAATGACTTATCATTTAATCCACCTTCATCTGTTGAAAGGCCTATTTTAACCTTAGCTCCCTGCTTAGTGCCTTCCCCTGCTGGTTGGTTTTGTTGTTTTTGTCCGCAGCCAGCAAATAATGATACTGTCATTATCGCAGTAGCAAGGATAGCTACCACTCTCTTCTTATTCATTAATAATTCCCTCCTAAAAAAGTTAATTTTATTGCTAGAATTTTTTATATTGTAATAAAATATTCTACAACAGGATTAATTTTCCTCCTGGAAGTTCAATAAAATTTTGCAAATACTTATTGATTTGAACTTTTAAGTATGTTAAAAGTCTTATTATAAAATATAAAAGTCCGACAATTGAGAATTGATGTAAACAATTTTTTCTACTACATCTAATTCTCAATTATTTTAGTAAAAATGTTTAGTCATATGGTTTATATTATGATGCTTTTATTATTTTATGATTAATTTCATATATTAAACAGGATATTTATTCCATTAATTAATTGTCAGTGAAGGTGAGTTTTCTTTCTTACATCAGAAAACTAATTTTTTTATTTTACAAATTGAAAATAAAAGGGAGAATATATCCCCCTTTATTATTTGTATCCTGCTTTTACAAGCACCTCTATTGCTTTTTCTCCTTCATCATCTGGTACAAGTACAATAGGTCCAGTACAACCCATACCGCTTTCTGAATAAATGCCTTCTTTCCATAATGCTTTGCAAGCATTTTCAAGCTCTAATATATCAATTCCTGGTATTGAGAAGGTAACTACTTTCTTTGGAGGCATTTTTACTTCTTCCTCTGCTACTGGCTTTTCTTTAGCTAACAATTTTCCTATTATATCATTTAAGCCAGCTTCTCTTGCTTTTCCGAATTCACTCTTAGCTTTTGATAATACATCATTTTTAGCACATAGTGAACAATATCTTAAAGCCTCACATATTAATGGAGCTCCTGAAGCACGGGATACTATGTTAACTAGCTTATCATAGTCTTCTCCAACACCTGGCCCATATCCATAACCAACTGTTTCGTAGTCTCCACCAGTTGTGAAGGATGCAAATATTTTAATTAATAGATTTCCAGTTAATGAATCACACACCATTACATCTGGAGTACCTGCTAGAATGTCATTTCCTCTCATTACAGCGCCGCCATCAGCTCTTAATGAATCAGCAAATCTAAAGTCATATCCATTAGCTTGTAAATCTTTTAGTGCACGCTCTACTCCTCTAGCTCCATCAAGATTTAGGATACCTACTGTTGGATTTTTTATTCCTACTGCTTTAGCTACAGAGATACCAGATATAGCATTTTTAATCATACCTTCTACTCTGTTAGTAGATGTAGTTCCTGTTGTAGTAGCAATAATTAATTCTTTTCCCTTACCTGGTGTTACTATCCTTCCAACAGTTGATACACCGATTGGGAAATCAAAATGCTGAGTTACACATCCATCAAGCTCTTTTTTCTCCAAAAGCTCTACCATTTTCTTGTGTCCTTCTTCTGCATCTTTCACTTCCACAATTTCAAAGTCACCTTCAACTTTTGGCCCTATTAAAACTATATCAAAATCACCATATTTACCTTTAGCCATTTCAGCTGCTTTTACCATTTCTTCAACGCCGTGCTCAGAGCCAAAGGTAGTGAGACCTATTCTAACTTTTTTTCCGAAGCTTCCGCTTTTTATGCCTTCTGATATTTCATTAAAAACTTCCGCTACTATTTTTTTAGTTGCATCCACGTAAAATCACCCTCCTTTTTTACTTAATAGAGATTCTTCAATCTTTATTATTTTAAAAGCTCTTCAGCGAATTTCTTCATTCCTTCAGCTATCATATTCTTTATTTCGTCCTTTGAAACACCTAGTGATTCTTCACCTGCACCAGTGTTTTTCTCAACTAGTATAGAGATACCATCAAATAAATTTGTCATTCTTCCTAGGAAAAGACTTCCTTTACCAACTACCATGAAGTTATTTAATTTTCCATTCATTATATTCTCTATTCCATGGCCTACTATTGGAACTCCTGATGGTATATGTCCTTGTGTTGGTGCAAATCCTGGATATCCATGATCTTTTACAAAGTTAGGTAATTCTTTTCTATCTAATTGTCCGCTCTTAACAGCTAATGCACCTATCATTTTGTAGTTTTGAGTTGGAACATCTCCAGCTCCTGCTGGTTCAGTAATGTCTGGTGTCTGCATTTCTGGTGCATATTTGTCTACATCAGTAATTTTCATTCCATTTTTAGTTAGAGGCTCTAGTACTAAAGCTTCTATAACTGCTTGTGGTGCTGCTCCATGTCCTATTGTGTGTCTTCCTATTATATCAGTTCTTAGTACTGGACTTACTCCATCATTTTCTGATACTAGTATAGCAAAACCTCCTACACAGTCTTCTAAAGCTGGCAATCCCTTCTTAACATGGTCTCTTCCATTCATGCCTAGCTTCGCAGTACTTCCACCTGCAAATACTATTACATTTCTATGTATTCCTGATTTAACAAGAGCAGATGCTGTAACTAGTGCGTGAGTTGGACCTGCGCAGAAGCCCCTTACGTCCATTCCAGTAGCACCTTTAATACCTGCTACCTCTCCACAAGCTTTAGCAGTATTTCCGCCGCCTCTTTGATTCATATCGCCTATAGCTTCTTCTGAACACTCTATTAAATAGTCAACTTCATTTACATCTATTCCTGAGCTCTTTATTAAGTGCATTAGTGCTAAAACTCCTGATGCCTTAACAACAAGATTTTCTACCATTATGTGTGATGATAAGTTTAAGTCAAATTCATGTGCTCTTTTAATACATCCAACTAATTTTCCATCTTCATATAGTCCTTCTGCTACTCCATTTTCTACTAAATTTTGGATTACAGATAACTCTTCTCCTTCTTTTAACGCCTCTACTTTTTCTTTTAAAAGAGGATGGCTGCTAAGCTTTTCTTTTACTAATGCAGTAAAATCCTTTTCAAGAATAACTAAATCAAATACATCTGAAATCTTTAATAAGCCATAAAACTCATCTTGTGGCATTATTTCTCCGAAATTACCAAATCTATTAGCACCTTCAACCTTTGAATTAAACCATGGCCTTGGTAATTCTCCTAATTCATCTGGAGTCATATTACCTATATAAGTTTGATTTGGTGCGTAAGCTACAACTTCATCAAAAGGTCTTAAGTGATTTTTTAATTCCTTTAAGTAAGCTGAATCTGGATTTGTTTCTCTTTCTAAAGTTTGAGTAGTACCATTATGTATTACCATATCAGGTGCATTAACTAAAATATAAGAAGCCTTTTTTATTACTGGAAAACTCATTGTAAAACCTCCCTTAATCTAATTGAGAATTGAGAATTAGGAATTGAGAACCTTCAATATCTCAATTCTCAGTTCTCAATTTATATGTATCTCTTACTATATTTAGCGAAAAATTTACAAAAACAGGGAATTGAAAATTAAATAATTTTCAATTTTCAATTCCCTTACTATTAATTATTCTTCAAATACTTTTTGTCCCTCTACTTCAGTTGAAAGAGCGCCTAATGCTTTTTCTACTAAGTGATATCTTAATTCGTACTCATCCTTAGCTTCTAATGATGGATTTCCAAGTGGATGAGGTATTGCTATTGTAGGTACTATTCTGTTAGCACCAACTGTTAATGATATTGGAACTACTGTACACATATGAACTACTGGAAGACCTCCACGTTCAATTTCTTTTACAAGTGTTGCACCGCAACGTGTACAAGTTCCTCAGGTGGAAGTTAGTATAACTGCATCTACTCCATCTGCAATTAACTCTTTAACAATTTGCTCACCAAATTTCTTTGAGGAAGCAACTGCTGTTCCGTTACCAACTGTTGTATAGAAATATCTATGAAGTGATCCAATTTTTCCTTCCTTCTCCATTTGTCTTAATACATCAACTGGAAGTACTCTATCTGAATCTGTGTTAGCATATGTTGGGTCATATCCACCGTGTGCTGTTTCATAAGTTTCTGCTGTTAAATCCATTACGCCTTCTATATCATATTTTCCGAACTTAGAAGCATTGGATGATTCAATGTGGTCTGGGTTCCCTTTTGGAACTATACCACCTGATGTAACTAATGCTATCTTAGCTTTTGATATATTTTTTACTGCTGGATTTGGATCTACTCTATCGAATACAGGCATTTTAAACTCTGTAACGAATTCTTCACCCTTAATCTTTTTAACAAGCATATCAACAGCTCTTTTTGAACCTCTTTCAGTTGCAAAGTAGTTCTTTCTTATACCTCTTTCGATGTATGACTCTTCTGCAGGTGATCCTATTTCTTCTTTTTTAGCAAGCTTTAATGCTAAGGATGCAATCTTTGGAAGAGCATCTTTCATACCTACTGCACTGTTTTTAGTTTCTACAACATAGATATGTTTTTTGAATAGGTCTGCACCTGGGTTTTCAATATACATAGCTGAAAGTACAGGTATTCCTAACTTTTCTTCAACTTCTTTTGCTATAGTTCCGCAAGCTACACCATATCTTCCAGCGTTGAAAGCAGGTCCTGCTATAAATAAGTCTGGGCTATATTTTTTCACCATTTCAATAACTTCAGCTTTTGCTTCTTCAAGATTCTCATTGAAGTAGGAATCTCCACAAATAACTGTAGCAACTATTTCAGCACCACCATTTTTTAATAATCCGTTTAATCCCATACCAGGACCAACAAATCCTTCTCTAACTTCTGGTTTTATATCAGCTTTTTCTTCTCCGCCTATACCAGCGTAGAATTGGTTTATATAATGAACAACTTTAATCATTTCAGAATTCCCCCTTTTCCTAGGAATTTAAACTCATTTTAAGATTAATATTTTGAGTATTGAGTTCTAACATTCTTAACTTCTTCAATAATAGCATCTACGTCTAGAACCATTTCCATCATTCCGCACTGTTCATCGTAAACAGCTGCATCACATTCATCCTTTATTTCTGGCTCAACAACGTGATAAACTGCAAGACCTAATGCTATTCCAGCAAGTGGACCTGCAAAAGTTGGGTCTCCAGCTGCTACTGTTTCTGCGGAAAGTCCTGAAGCTTCTGCTTCTGCGCCTCCGATTACTACAACTATATTTTCTGCACCATGTTTTTCAGTTAAATCTTTTACTCTTTGTTGGATCTCCAGATCCATAGCTCCTGCGGCTGTTCAAACAAAGCATTCTGTTGATGCAAAAATTATTTCTGCTCCAGCTGACTTAACGCAAGCTTCTATCGCTGGTCCTGGTATTCCATCTCTATCTCCTACAGCTATTACCTTTTTTCCTTGTAACATCTATATCATCCTCTCTTTCAAATTTAATATTACATTTATAACTTTTGTTTTTTAATATCAGCTATTTCATAAAACCCGCTAATATTATTTAAGGATTCAGTCTATTTTATTTAAACTATTAATATCCTTTTGCTGTTAAAGTGTTGAATCCAACTTCGCTTGTAGCTCCAGTTATAACCTGAATCTCAGCTTCTATTGATCCATCTGCTCTTAAGCTTCCTACGTGTCCACCTGCTATTATATCAGCAGCTTCTGGATGTCCTATTATCTTCTTCATTGCTGGTAATATTACAACTTCGTTAGCATTTCCACCAGTTACTACTGCATCACCTTTTGGTGTTGAGTCAGCAAGTGATTGAGAACTTCCGTCTTGACCTGCATACTCGTCTGTAATTAATACAGTTTTTATTCCTAAATCAGTTATCTTGTTGCAGTTCATAACTAGGTCAGCATCTGGGTTACCAAAGCCTTCTTCTGAAATTATAA
This sequence comes from Clostridium sp. OS1-26, assembly GCF_030915445.1. Lineage (GTDB taxonomy): Bacteria > Bacillota > Clostridia > Clostridiales > Clostridiaceae > Clostridium_AM. The sequence goes on along the minus strand of NZ_CP133264.1, from coordinate 1,715,631 downwards.
CTGCATCTGCTCCTAAGAAGTGAACTAATTTAGCAGTATAGTTTGATGATCTTTCTTTATCTGCAAGATATACGTTTTCATTTGTGATTACACAACCTAAGAAGTTGATATCTTTTCCGTGTCTTTCATATAAATCTTCAATTACTGGATGATTCATATGAACATAGCTTGGGTTCTTATCGCAAGCTGATACGCAGTTTCCGCTAACGATAGCTCCATCAAATACTTCTGTTGGATATATAAATGTTGGTATAATTTTCTTAGCATCTACGCCGTATACGTATGTATCATGTAATAATCCTTGTGTTTGAAGCATGTATACATATACAACCTTTGGTAGGTCTGGATATTGATTAACTTGCTCTAGTAATGGTAGAGTTTCAAAAGTTTTTACTTCATCTGGCTCAACATTTCTAGCTGCTTCTCCAAGGTATGTTGCTGCTTTGAATCCAATTGTTCTTACAGCTTCTTCATGCTCATGTTGTTTAACGCCTTCTTTTGGTTCACAAATAATTACAAGGTTATTTGTCTTTGAGAATGGAGTATATCTAGCTCCCTCTCCGCTCATGTCTATAATTCCTTCTTGGAATCCAACTATTTTACCAGTAGTAACTACTGCAGCTCCTTTTAACACGTGAGTTCTTCCTGAACCAACTGTGTCAACCTTGCTTATAAAGCCTGGAAATATTCCACCTTTTCCCTCAACTTTTACTCTTGGTTCAATAACGTCTTTTACTGGAATTATTCTTGTCTCTTCACCTGGCTTTGCGATATCGAATTCTATACTTTTAACTCTTTCATCGCCACCAACTGCTTGTAATAACTCTTCTTTGTTTACATAAAGAACTCCATTTTCCACCTTTGTTGCAGCTCCAAATTGAACGTCCTTAATATAAATTTTTCCAATTTCTAAACGCAAAGTAGTCACCTCCAAATTTATTTCGATGAGAGTTGAACTTACATTCAACTCTCATTCGATTATTAATTAATACTAAAATGGGATTTGAGTGCTTAATTATTTATTTAATAAAAAGTTTTGAGCTTTTTATTTCAAATGATTATAGTGTTTCATAATAAGCTTTTATAAAGTTTTCTATATCATCTAGTGTTGCTATTTTATCAGCTGTAATTGTGCTTACGTTTTCACCATCTTTATAGATTTTCATTGTTGGTAAGCCTAAAACTTTTTGTGATATAGCAAGTCTTCTTGCTGAACTTGTATTTAAGCTAGTGAATTTAATCTTATCACCATACTTATGTTCAAGCTCATGAACTCCTGGCATAAGTTGCTTACATATTTCACACTTATCTCCCCAGAAATCTACTAATACTGGTTTTTCAGTATAATTTACTATTTCAGCATCAAAATTTTCCTTAGTTAATTCTATCATTGATAAAACCTCCTTTTATTTATGATTTTCTATATAGTGTTCAGCAGCTGTTGCAGCTATAGCTCCATCTGCCGCAGCTGTTATAACCTGTCTTAATAGTTTCTTTCTTATATCTCCAGCAGCAAATACTCCTGGAATATTTGTTTTCATGTCATCATCAGTTACAATATATTGATTTTCCATTTCTATTTGTCCTTCAAATAGCTTAGATATTGGATCATATCCAACGAACACAAAGCATCCATCAACCTTTAATTCGCTAGTTTCTCCAGTTTCTCTATTTTTCAAAACAAGGCCTTCTAATATTTCATCTCCCAATGCTTCTTCAATGGTTGAGTTCCATATGAAGTCTATTTTAGGATTTGCAAATGCTTTTTCTTGTAGTGATTTTGCTGCTCTTAATGCATCTCTTCTATGTATTACAGTTACATGCTCAGCAAACTTTGTAAGGTATATAGCCTCAGTTATAGCTGAGTCTCCTCCCCCTATAACAGCTACATCTAGATCTGTAAAGAAGTCAGCATCACAAGTTGCACAGTAGGAAACTCCTTTTCCTCTTAATTCTAATTCATTCTTGAATCCTGAAAGTCTTGGAGTCGCACCAGTAGCTACTATTATTGTTTTTGCTTGATATGTTTCTTTTCTTCCTTTAACTACCTTTATATCTCCTGACAATTCAACTTCTACTATTTCATCTTTAGCAAACTCAGTTCCGAATTCTTCTGCTTGTTTTCTCATTCTTTCACTTAATGTTGTACCTGTGCAATCTTCAATAGATCCAGGATAGTTTTCAAGCTCATCTGTAGTTGTTGCCTGACCACCGTATTTCGCTCTCTCGATAAGTAAAGTTTTCATTCTTGATCTTGCAGCATAAAGGCCTGCTGACAGTCCTGCTGGACCACCACCGATTATTATAGTGTCATAAATCTGTGACATTTTTGTTCCCTCCCGCTTTTTAATATATTAATTACCTTTTAGATTCAATATCTATATGTTAAGTACTCACTACTAAATATAATTGCAATGGTACTATTTTAAGCATACATTTATGCTATTATTCATTATTATGAAACTCCTTCTCCATACTGTCGAATGAGTAAGCGATCATCTCAAAATCAAAGATTTTGGATGCCTGCTTGTGAAACTCCTTCTCCATACTGTCGAATGAGTAAGCGACTCACTCCAAATCAGAGATTTGAGTTCTCTGCTTAATTAAAGGCATGATAGATTAAATCATAATCTATAAGCTGAAAGTCTTCTAGCACTTGCTTACTCCATTTTGGGATACCAAACTTTTGAGTGAATTTCTCAGTAGAATATATACCTTCCTCTATATAATTTAAAGATTGTATATCTACGGATTCACTTTTGCCTTTTGATATAACAACTGTTCTGTAAGGAGTTTCATTAGGCTTTATACTACTCATTAAAGGATGTGTGAGCAATTTATGTCCTTTATGTATGCAATCTCTTACCTTTTTAAATACATCCATTGTATTTCCATCTACGTAATCGATTTCATGACTATTGCTTAATTTTTCTCTGCTCATTGGATTATTAGTTACAATAATTACTGGCTCTATCATTTTTATTCTCCTTTTTAAAACGAAACTTTAACACCAATTATATCGTATATTAGATTGCAATCAATTAATATTTCAAACATTTTCTGTTCAAAATATATTGCGACATTTTCAGTTAACAAAAAACAGAGGTAAAAAGCGTTCGCTTTTCTACCTCTGTCTATTAACCTGAGAGTTTTACTCCTTCGGTGCTTATCGCTTTCCAGAGACTTGTCCATCTTCGGTCCTTTTGCCTGAGAGCTTCATATTATTTAAGCAAAATAATACTTATTCCTTCGGCTATCCATTTAAGGATACCATATATTAGAACCTTATACACTCTAAATATATAGTAAGTAGATTATCAACGTAAAATTTGTTAAGTTTTCTACTTAATCTCCCGAAAATTTCATCCAACTTTATTAATTTTTTAACGTTTTCATTGACAACTTAATTATATAATAGTCAAACGAAAAATTCTATACATTTAGAACATATTAATTATTCAATTTTATTATAAGATCTATCCGCTTTTTCAATACCACTTTTCCCATATATATTGGGTGTGTTTCAATATATTTACAATTTGTTCATTGAAATGTTCACTAATCGTTGATATTTTTCTTAATTTTCATTTAATAAAATTAAATATACGACAAAAAACTTTGTTTGCAAGATTACATTTGTCAAACAAAGTCTTTTTAATTCCATATTGTTAATAAATTATAGATATTTTTTTAACAATATATCTAATTTATTAATGATTCTCTATAAAGAATACACCACCAGCTCTGGGGCCTGAATGTATGCCTACAACACATCCTACTTCACATTCTATAAATTCCTTATCTGTTGACTTTAAGGCTTCCCTTAAAGCATCTAATATCTCCTTATTTTCGACATGTAAAAGTATAGAGGCTTCCCCCTCTTTTATTCCTTTCTTATCTATATAATCTAAGATATATTTTATAGATTTCTTGTTGCCCCTTACTTTATCAATAACTACCATCTCACCATTTTCTACTGCTAAAATTGGTCTAATACCTAATATATTACCTATAACCCCTGCGGTTTTAGATAGCCTTCCACCCTTAACTAGATTATCTAAGGCCTCAAAAGCAAGTACACTCTTTACATGTGGAATTAAAGTTTTTATTTCGCTTTCTATCTCCTTAATTCCTAATCCCACTTCTTTTAACCTAGCCGCCTTAAGCACCAGAAGTCCAAGACCTGATGTAACATTTAAACTATCTATTACCACAATATCATCTGTTCCCAGCATTTCCTTAGCAATACATGCAGACTGATACGTTCCACTCATTTTAGAAGAAATATGTATAGAAACTATCTTGTATCCTTTCTCGCTATAACTCCTATAGCATTCTAGGAATCTTTGAGGATTAACCTGTGCTGTTCCAGGAAATTCATCGCTTTGCTCCATTTTTAATAGAAGTTCCTGTAAATTTATATCTACTCTATCCTTATAGGCTGTTTCTCCAAAATTAATTAATAGCGGAAGCACTTCTATATCATATTCTTTTACTATTTCTTCAGGTAAATCAGATGTACTATCCGTTATTATCTTTATTTTTTCCATCAAGCTTATACCACCCTATTTCATATTTGGAAAATCCATCTGCCTTAATGCCTCATATGCAATTATAGCAACAGTATTTGACAGATTTAAAGAACGGGTAGTAGTGTTTATCATAGGAACCCTTATGCCCCTTTCAGGATCACTTTCTCTTATTCTATCAGGTAACCCTGCAGATTCTTTTCCAAACACGACAAAATCACCAGACTTAAAGCTTACTTCATGGTATGAGTTTTTAGCATGGGTAGTTGAGAAATAAAAAGTTGAATCCTTATACTTCTCTCTAAGCTCATCATAGGAATCATATATGGTTAAGTCTAAATCTTTCCAATAATCCAACCCAGCTCTCTTAAGATGCTTTTCATCTAAACTAAATCCTAATGGCTTTATTAAATGCAATTTACAACCTGTAAGCACACAAGTTCTTGCTATATTCCCTGTATTTTGTGGTATTTCTGGTTCAAATAATACTATATTTAAATTCAATTTATTTTCCTCCAATCAGTATGTTATTATAAAGAATATATTACTCTATAATATTATAACAGTAAAGTACTTCAATATACCGCATCTGCAATTCATAGTGTAAAAAAACTGCAACGCATTTTTTTATTTTACCGATTCAAGATATTCTACAGCTCCATCTGATATATTTTCAGCTAATCTTTTTAGCACCTCGTCTTTTGACAATCTTTCTCTATCCTCCTCATTAGTTATAAATCCACACTCTAATAAGACACAAGGTATTTTACTATACCTAAGTACTGCAAAGTTTTCCCTTCTTATACCCTTATTTTCCCATCCATCATCTTTTATAGTCTCTTTTTCTATAATTTGTGCAAACTTCATTCGTTCATCTTTTTGATAACCATTTGCATCATAGTAATATGTAGTTATTCCTTTAAAAGTAATATCATTTATAGAATTTATATGAATTGAAATAAATGCATCTGCATTGGCCTCATTGACTTTGTCTCCTATTTTTTTTAGAGGTATAAGCTTGTCCTCATTTCTTGTTAAAACTACTTTACATCCTCTATCTTTTAAACAGGCTTCTACATACTTTACTATCTTAAGGGTTAAATCCTTCTCATACATATCTTTATAGCTCGTACCATTATCAATTCCACCGTGTCCAGCATCTAACACTATGGTATATTCTTTAATAGGCTTTTTAAATTTATTATTTTTATCTATAGCTTTAACCATAGGTGAATATGGCTCACCTAACACCTTTTCATAGACCGGATTTATTGCTTTTCCAAATAATAACATTGTCATAGTAAAAAAAATACAAGAAAATAAAAACCTTTTCCTGTTGCCGATTCTCATATTCTCACTACCCTTTTTAATAAATTTTAGAATAACTAAACTCAATTAATTGTAAAACATAATTACATTATATACAAATTATGGAATATTTTCAATATAACTAAATATATTTATAAGTTACATATTTGTAAACATAGTATTGGGTTACAAACTTAAATCTCGAATTATATAGAAAAGCAAACAAGGGCTTCATTCTAAATATATGAAGTCCTCGTTTGTTTTTACTCTACAATAACCTGGTGCGGATAACAGGATTTGAACCTGCACAAAGTTTCCTTCACTAGAACCTGAATCTAGCGCGTCTGCCAATTCCGCCATATCCGCAAACTTGAATAAATTTACAATTATATTATATCATAATGTTCCATTATAACAATGTTTTTATGTAAAAAAGCAATTACGAATAGAAATTTAAAAGAACTAAGTCCTGTGTAATACAGAATTTAGTCCTTGAGTGTTGCTTAAGGCATCTTCAAAAAATAACCAATCAGTATGCTAGTCTATTTTCTTTCAGATACCTAATTAGACTTTATCTAACTTTTTGGAGTTGTTCCACTTGTTTTGGGCTGTTCACTTGTTTTGGGTGGTTCACTTGTTTTTGGCGGTTCAGTCGTTTTTGGCGGCTCAACCGGCTTTTTAGTGCCTCTTTTTATAACTGCATCAACTGGTTTATAAAAATCATCAGCTATAACATCTTCACTTACCAGATTTCCGTTTTTTGTAGTTCTCTTTGTAACCTTTACTTTAAAACCTGTATAAGGAGCTTGTACTTGTTGTGTTTGTCCAACTGGTAATGTTGGGTCATCTTCATACTTTACTCCCGGTTGTATAGTTTCATAAACTTGTGATTTTACCTCAGTGACTATATCAGCTAAAGAAGAGTTCGTATATATATTGAATGTAACAGTTCCACCAGAAGCATCTCCTTCAATATATATTGGATAGTCTAAAGTATTCTTAAATTTATAGTCCAAATTACCATAATCAACTGTAGCGTCCATTCCAAGGGGTACATAATGTGATGGTAATGTATGATGAGATCTTTCAACAGATTTTATATTGGCTCTAAGTATTGCATTGTATAGTGTTGTAGATACCTGACATATTCCTCCACCAAGTCCTGAATCTATTTGATTTCCTATTATAACTGGAGCTGCTTGGTATCCTTTTTCAGCAGTTCTTTCTCCAACCACGTCATTAAAACCAAAGGTATCTCCAGGCATAAGCACTTTACCATTTATGCTTCTTGTAGCTAATCTTATATTATTAGCCCTCTCTGATGAAGATATAGAACCATATTCTGTGCTAAAAGTTGCAATTCTTGAGTTAATGGAGGATATCTTATCTGCAGTAATCTTAGCTGCAACTGTTTCCATAGGTGCCTTAATATTAATATCAGCACCTACTGTTCCATCAATTTTTGATGAAATTTCTTTTTGTAATTTATCTTTTTGAAGTTTTCTTCCACCCTGTTCCGGTATTACTGTAAAATCTCCTCCGCTTACCTTTAGCTTTGCATCTACAGGATCTTTATTTACATCTTGTTCAATACTGTTTATAAGTTCATTTACTGGCTTTTGATCATAAGTAAACCCTAAAGAAAATTGTTTTTTCTCAAAACCCTTTACTATTTTATATTTTTTAAAGATATTAGAATCTTTACCATATAAAAATGCTTGATTCACAGCTTCGTCTAAATTGTATTTAGGATTTAACTTTGAATAATCTAATGTATAAGTCCTATCAGGAGTTACTATATTTATTTTTTTCTTTCCTATTGAATTAGTATATTTTTGCTCTAAAATTTTCTTTGCTTGATCTTTTGTTTTTCCAGATAAATCTTCTTCTGATACCTTTATACCTGGATATATTAAGTTTGACCAAGCTTTAACAGTATTATACTGGTATATTCCACCCCCTATAATAGCTACTGCCAGAAAGCCTACTGCAATAAGTACTCCAATTGAAACCTTTTTTTTAGTAATTCTCTTTTTTCTTGTCACAGGCATCACCTCTTTATTTTACCTAATCATTATACTATAAAAGTGATTTTATTTAAATTATTTTCTTGCTGCAGTAAAATATTTATTGAACTAATAAATTATAAGATATAAAATTTAAGTATACAATTCTGTAACTTATTTCAAAATAATTTAAAGCGAGGTGCATTTACATGCCATATGACATAGAAAAAGTAAAACATTATATTAGGAATCTATTAACAACTCCAAGTCCTAGTGGATTCACAAATAAAGTTATGAATTATATGAAATATGAGCTAGACCTGCTAAAAGTGTCCTATACAACTACTAATAAAGGATGCCTTATAGTAACTTTAGATGGTGAAAATTCTGAATATCAAAAGACCATTTCAGCCCACATAGACACATTAGGTGCTATGGTAAAAGAGATTAAATCTAATGGGGCTTTAGTATTGGCTCCTGTGGGTGGCTTCATGATGAATTCTATAGATGGTGAAAACTGTACAATACACACTTTAGATGACAAAGTTTACACAGGAACTATTCAAACTATAAAACCTTCCGTACATATACACGGGAATGAGGCCCGTGAACTAAAAAGAGTTCCAGAAAATATGGAAGTTATTATAGATGAAAAAGTATTTTCAAAAGAGGATGTTGAGAATTTAGGAATAAATGTTGGAGATTTTATATGCTTTGATACTAGGACTATTTTCACAGACAACGGCTTTATAAAAAGCAGACATCTAGATGACAAAGCAAGTGCTGGTATAATTTTATATGCAATCAAATATATAGTAGAAAATAAAATTTCTCTTCCTTATACTATAAACTTTTTAATAAGCAATTACGAAGAAGTAGGTCATGGTGCCTCTTTTATCCCAGAAAAAACAAAAGAGTTTTTATCTATAGATATGGGAGCCCCTGGCCCTGGACAAAATTCATCCGAATACAGTGTATGCATATGTGCCAAAGATTCCTCTGGTCCTTATGACTTAGAACTTCGAAAAAACCTTATTAATATGTGTAAAGAAAATAACATTTCTTATAAAATTGATATATACCCTAATTATGGATCTGATGCTTCTGCAGCTCAAAAAGCGGGTTGGGATGTAAAAACGGCTCTAATTGGAACCGGCGTTTTCGCTTCTCATGCATATGAGAGAACCCATATGGATGGAGTAATAGCTACTCTAAATTTACTTTTAAAATACTGCCAGTATTAAAATAATATAGGCCGAGGAGGTTGTCAGAATGAAAGCTGAGATACTCTGTGTAGGAACAGAACTTTTACTTGGTGATATAGTAAATACAAATGCTCAATATTTATCAAAAAGATTAGCAGGTCTAGGTATCTCTGTATATCATCAATCTGTAGTTGGGGATAACAGCGAAAGATTGAAAAAAGAATTTGAAGAATCTTTTAATAGAGCTGACATAGTAATAACTACTGGTGGACTTGGACCTACGCCAGATGATTTAACAAAGGAAACCGGTGCAGAATATTTTAACAAAGAAATGATTCTACATGAAGATACATTAAATAAACTGAAAGCACATTTTATTAACACGCCAAAAGGCGAATTAAAAGGAAACAATATAAAACAAGCATACTTTCCAAAGGACTCATTAGTTCTACCAAATGACCATGGTACTGCACCAGGTTGTGCTATAGAGGAAAATGGTAAATTACTTATTGTTTTACCTGGACCACCTAGAGAATTGAAGCCTATGTTTGAAAACTCTGTAGTTCCTTTATTGAAAAAATATAGTAATGAAATATTGCAATCGAAGGTTTTAAGAATTTGCGGCATAGGTGAAGGTGTTATGGCAGAACAAATATCTGATATCATAAATAACAGCACAAATCCCACTGTAGCGCCTTATGCCAAAGACTGGGAAGTAACTCTAAGAATTACTTCAAAATCAGATACAGAAGAGAATGCAAAGAGGCTTATCATTCCTGTAGAAGATGAAATCCGTAGTAGACTTGGTACACATATATATGGTGAAGGCGAAACTTCCCTCGAGGCAGTCTTAGCTGAATTGCTAATAAAAAACAACTTAACTATATCTACTGCTGAATCCTGTACAGGAGGACTTATCGCTTCAAAACTTGTAGATTATCCAGGTGTCTCTTCAGTGTTTATGGAGGGCGCTGTTACTTACAGTAATGATGCGAAAATCAAACGTCTAGGTGTAAAGGAAGAAACTTTAGAGCTGTTTGGTGCTGTAAGTGAAGAAACTGCAAAAGAAATGGCAGAAGGCATTGCTAAAACATCCGAAACAAACATAGGACTATCAACTACTGGTATTGCTGGACCAGGTGGCGGTACTTCGGAAAAGCCTGTAGGCTTAGTCTATATTGGTCTTTATATTAACGGAATAACTAAGGTTAAGAAATGTGAATTTACGGGTAGTAGAGAAATGATAAGAAGAAGAACTACTATAACTGCACTAGACTGGGTAAGAAGAGAGCTTTTAAAGACCGAAAGTTAACTTTCGGTCTTTACTTCTTCACTAAAATACTCACAGTAAGGTGCTAGTGGGCATATTTCACATTGTGGTTTTCTAGCTTTACATATTTGCCTTCCATGCCATATAAGATAATGGTGAGTATCGCTCCACATTTCTCTCGGTACATTTTCCATAAGACCTTTTTCTACTTGGTCAGGAGTATCACCTTTAGCTATTCCCAATCTGTTTGATACTCTAAATACATGAGTATCTACCGCAATGGCCGGCACTCCAAAAGCATTAGATAAAACTACATTAGCTGTTTTTCTTCCTACCCCTGGAAGTTCTATTAGTTCTTCCATTGTTTTTGGAACTTCACCACCGTATTTTTGTATTATATCTCTTGTAGCTCCTAATATATTTTTACTTTTGTTTTTATAAAATCCACAGCTTCTGATCTTTTCTCCTAGCTCTTCTTCTGTTAAGCTTACCATCTTTTCCGGTGTATTATATTCTTTGTATAATTCCTCAGTAACCTGGTTAACTCTTACATCTGTACATTGTGCAGATAGTATTGTTGAAATCAATAGTTCATAAGGTGATTTAAACTCTAATGCACATTTAGCATTAGGGTAGGTCTCACTTAATGTCTTTAATGTTTTTTCTATATTTTCTTTTTTCAAAATGTTCACCTACTTTACATATATAGGGTTTCAAACTAGAAAGTAAACTTATACAAAGGGATATGTTTTCTTTCGGTCTTTTACCTCTATATTAATATTATATATTCAATAGAAAAAAATACCCATTCAAAATAATGGGTATTACTTATATTCTCCTCTATACTTTTCAGGTAAGAGCACTGCAATTTTTCCCATTAGGAAATTCATGGCTCTTTCTTCATATTCATGTTTGTCTTCTTCACGCTCTTTAACAGGTATTTCTATCTCTTTTCCTATAGAGAGTGTTACCTTTGCATGATGAAATTTTTCTTGTCCCATATCTTTTTCATTAATAGGAAGAAGTTTCTCACTCCCATAGATCCCAAGTGGTATAACTGAGGCTTTTGTCAATCTTTGAATTAATATAATTCCTTTTTTAGCCTTAATCATACTTCCAGTTCTACTTCTTGTACCTTCTGGGAATATAAGAATATTTTTTCCTTCTTTTAATGTCTTCACTATTCCTGATATAGCTTCCTTATCAGGAGTATTGGGCTTAATAGTTATAGTTTTAGTAATGTATACACCCAAACTAGTCAACGGATTGTCGGATAGTTTTGCTCCTGCTACAAAGGTTATATCCTGATCTCTTAGCACATTATTTATTACTAATCCATCAGAATTACTTAAATGGTTGCATACAAAAAGTATAGGCTTTTTTACATCTTTTAAGTTCTCCATTCCCTTAACTTCTATATCTGCATAGGTTTTTAGATACTTCTTAATCAGTTTTCCAGAAAAAAATCGAACTACATCTTCAGGAAGATAGCCTATTATCCTAGCTGCTCCAGGAGAAATCATAACATAGTCCACCTTTCATTTACATGGTTTAAAAATAAAAATTATATAAGCTATACAAATAAAAATTACTTCCTAAATATTATATCACATAATTAAATTATAGTTTCAAATATTTTAAAAGTCTATTATAATAATTTTGTACATATGGTGAACTAATCTTTACAGGTTTTCTACTTTTCTCTAGACACATAACATTAATTAGAGCATTTCTTTGAAGTACATTTTTACCTCTCCATCCACAAGATGTTTGACTATATTTCTCTTTAAATATTGCTTTATCTAAACTCACTAATTCATCTAAATTTACCATTTCCATAAAGTCATAAGGCCTAAATTCTTCTATTTTTGATATTTCAGCACCTTTGTTATATGGGCAGACCTTTTGACATGTGTCACATCCAAATATTCTACCATTTAATTTGCCAAACCATTCATCATTTATTTCCTTTTTTTGAGTTATATACGAAAGACATATGTTAGGATTATTCTCATTTTTTATTGCACCTGTTGGGCATGCGTTTTGGCATATATTACAGTTTCCACATTTATCTCCTAAAGGCTTATCTTTTTCTACAGACAGGTTAGTTATTATTTCTCCTAAAAATACATAAGAACCATATCTTTCTGTAATCAGAGTATTATTTTTTCCTATAAATCCTATTCCGCTCTGCAGTGCAATATATCTTTCAGGAAGAGAATTACTATCTACAAAATATATAGCCTTGCCTCCCAAACGCTCTATATAATCACATATGCTTTTTAAATAGTTTGCTACTACAACATGATAGTCTCTCCCATAAGTATAATTTGAAAATCCTATAGAATTTTTACAATTTAAGCTAAATAAATAAGGGAAAGCAATAGATATTATTGTTTTCCCGTCTTCCATATAGAGAAAAGGATTTATCCTCTTCTCTATACATTCCTCTTCAAATTCATTTTCTAATCCTTTATCTTTTCTGCTTTCAAAGCATTGCCTCAATTCATCAAAAACCCTACATTCTGAAAAGCCAACTGTATCTAGACCAAGCTTGTTACAATACTCTAATATACTGCTTTTGTAATCCAATTAATCACCTTCTTTAGTGCTCTACTTTAAATAACCATTTCGTTGTATATATTTCTTCTTCTTCCCTTAAAGTCCTCTATTTCTATTATTGGTGCTAGTGTTGCAGCTTGCTTTCTGCGAACAATTTTTGCCGGTATTCCTACAGCTGTACAATCCGATGGCATATCTTCTAAAACAACAGAGTTAGCTCCTATTTTTACATTATCTCCAATTATTATAGGGCCTAAAACCTTTGTTCCACATCCTATTATAACATTGCTTCCTACAGTAGGGTGTCTTTTCCCTTTATCTTTTCCTGTACCACCTAAAGTTACTCCGTGATACAGTGTTACATTATCTCCGATTTCTGCTGTTTCTCCTATAACTACTCCCATACCGTGATCAATAAAAAGTCCCTTACCTATTGTAGCTCCTGGGTGTATTTCTATACCGGTAAAAAATCTTGATAATTGTGATATTAATCTTGCTGTAAAGAAAAATTTCTTTTTATAAAAAAGGTTAGATATTCTATGATGAATTTGTGCATGGATACATGGATATAGAAGGAACACTTCTAATGGATTTCTTGCTGCTGGATCATTCTGCATAGCACTTTTTATATCATAAATTAGTGATTTAAATGGATTTCTCATCTCTCTATACCTCTCTAATTAATATTAATCATACAACCCCATAGATAAATATTTTTCTCCACCGTCTGGTGCTACAGTTACAACCTTTTTTCCTTTTCCTAGCTGTTCTGCTATCTTCACTGCTGCAGCTAAATTGGCACCAGAAGATATTCCTACTAGTACACCTTCTTCTTTTCCCATAAGTCTTGCATATTCAAAAGCTTCTTCATCAGTTATTGTCATAACCTCATCTACTATTTCTTTATTATATATATCTGGTACAAAACCAGCTCCTATTCCTTGTATCTTATGAGCTCCAGCCTGCCCGCCTGATATAACTGGAGATTTTGCAGGTTCTACCGCTACAACCTTTATATTGCCATTATGCTGTTTAAGTTTTTTACCAACGCCTGCTATAGTTCCTCCTGTACCAACACCAGCTACAAACACATCAAATTCATTTAAATCCTTAATAATTTCATCTGCTGTAGTTTCATAGTGTTTTTCAGGATTTGCTTCATTTATAAATTGTTGTGGTATATAATATCCTTCCTTACCTTCTGCTATTTCTACTGCCTTTTCTATAGCGCCCTTCATTCCTTTTGCACCCTCAGTTAATATAAGTTCTGCTCCATAAGCCTTCATCATATTTCTTCTCTCTATACTCATTGTATCTGGCATTATAATTATTACTTTATATCCCTTTAACTTTCCTATCATAGCAAGTGCTATTCCTGTGTTTCCGCTTGTTGGTTCAACTATTGTATATCCTGGCTTTATAATTCCTTCTCTTTCAGCCTTTTCTATCATTCCTAGCGCAGCTCTATCTTTAATGCTTCCACCAGGATTAAATTTTTCAAGCTTCACATAAATATCAGCCATGTCTTCTCCTATTATATTGCTTAACTTAAATAAAGGTGTATTGCCTATCATGTCAATAACGTTATTAAATATCATTTTAAATTCCTCCCTTTTTGATTAAAAATTACATTAATTAATTAAAAAATTTTCCTAATCTGAGTGTATTTTTATTTTAAATATCAAAAAACTCCGTCTCTATATATAATAGAGACGGAGTTAAATCCGCGGTTCCACTCTACTTAGGTCTTTAATTAAAGACCTCAGCTTTAGTTCAAGCACAGCGCTATGCTCTACCACTATAACGGGTGGATCCGATACAGCCTACTTAATTCGGTGTATAACTCCAAAGGGCACTTCACTTAAACCTTATTCAGAAACTTCTCAGCATACAGTTCCTTCTCTGTAAAATTCAATTTAAGCTACTTTCCTTTTTCAAAGTATTTCCGAGTATTTTGATACGAATTCTATATTTCTTATTATACAACTATTTTTCTCTTTGTCAATATCTTTTTTATACACATAAAAATAAATAATAAACCAAAGATTATAGTATATTCTATGTGAAATAAGAAATTAAGTTCTACCGAATTAGTATAGAAAATTTACATTAACTACAGAATCTATGCTTACCTATTATTTTGATTAATGGTCTTGACCATATCCATGCACTTGTAGCTGTTGCCGGATTAAAGTAGTAAATAGACCCGCCTGATGGATCCCAGCCATTTAAAGCGTCTTGCGCAGCATTTATAGAACTTTGGACTAAGCTTGCATTTATCTGACCATCGTCTATAGCAGTAAATGCCCCTGGTTGATATATAACTCCAGCTATGGATGACGGGAACCTTGGATCTCTTGTTCTATTTAATACTACCGCGCCAACTGCTACCTGGCCTTCATATGGTTCTCCTCTTGCCTCTCCATTAATAAGCCTTGCTAGAAGCATTAAGTCCTGATTGCTTGTAATTGTACTATTATTGTTGCCAGAAGCACTAGCTTCGAGTCCTGCAACATTAATTCCAATAGCATTCAACGTATTATTGCCCGCAATTCCATCTACAGATAAACCATTTTTAGCTTGGAAATTTTTCACTGCAGTAAAAGTTAGATAGCCGTATGTTCCATCTACACCTCCAGTATAATATCCCCAATCTTTAAGCCTTCTTTGTATTTGTGAAACTACATCTCCTGTTGACCCATAATAATAGGCTATTGCTTTAACTGC
Organism: Clostridium sp. OS1-26; assembly: GCF_030915445.1. Classification (GTDB taxonomy): domain Bacteria; phylum Bacillota; class Clostridia; order Clostridiales; family Clostridiaceae; genus Clostridium_AM. The sequence goes on along the minus strand of NZ_CP133264.1, from coordinate 1,700,024 downwards.
ACTTGTATAAGGAATCATACAAATAGAAGTAGTAATGTATGTAAATATAACGATAAGGGCACAAGCTATTTCCTTTTTAAATTTCATAATTTTTTTAGACATACATAGGCTCACTCCTTGCTATAAACTTAAATATTCAATAAAGCTAGTAATATCGGTATATTTTAGGTCTTAGGATATAATTTAGTTTATACATAAAGGCATAAAAAATACATTTTATAGCTAAAAGAGGAGTTGTAAAGATTATCCAAAATAAAAAAGCCCTAGTAAAAACTAAGGCTTAAGGCATCTGAAAGAAAATAACAAGTCCAAAGATGCTAAGGATATTTTGTGTCAGACAAGGAGAAAGGCTCCGCAGATAGCCGACCCTATCTAAGGGTTCTTTCGACGCAGTATGACACAAAATAGACTAGGAGATGGACTAGTTATTTTTTTCAAGATGCCTGAGTTTATAATTATATAAAATTTGCACCGAAAGCTAAAATCGTAAGCACAATTATTAATAAAACTGTACCTTTAGCTATAAAATTTTGAAGTGTTGTATTAACATAGCTTCCCATAACTTCAACATCATTTACAAGTATTATCATAAATATTAGTACTACAGGACATAACACACCCGCCAGCTGCTGAGTGACCAGAATTATATTAATTAATGATATATTTGGTATAAGTATAATTATGGCACTTACTAAAATCATAAATAAAAATAATCCAAAGAATACAGGTGCCTCTTTTATTTTATTATCTAATCCACTTTCAAAACCAAAGGCTTCACATACAGCATAAGCAGTACATAAAGGTATAACACAACATGCTAAAAATGATGCTCCAAATAGCCCTACTGCAAATAATAAAAACGAATAATTTCCTGCGAGTGGTCTTAGTGCTGAGGCTGCATCTTGCGCTGTATCTATATTTATACCAGCCTTATATAATGTTTCAGCGGTACAAACTGTTATAACTAAAGCAGTTAATATAGCCCAGATCGTTCCAAGATATACATCAGCCTTTTCATATTTATATTCTTTAATAGATATACCTTTATCTACAACTGAGGATTGCAAATAAAATTGCATATAAGGAGTTATTGTTGTACCTACCATTCCTATGAGTACTAAAAAATAATTTTTGTCAAACTTAGCTTGTGGTTTTACTATACTTACAAAAACATGACTCCAATTTGGTTTTACAAGAAAAGCTGTTATAAAATAGCCAAAGAATGTGATTGTTAAAAACAAAAATATTTTTTCTGCCTTTGAATAATTTCCTCTTGTTAATATAAACCAAATGAGTGCTGTAAGTATTGGTATAGAAATATATTTGCTTATATGAAATAACTCTAAGCTTGCAGCTATACCGGCAAAATCACCTATGCATACACCGAGATTTGCCACAAGAAGTACAAGCATAGCAAAAAAAGCCCATTTAACACCAAATCTTTCTCTAATAAGGTCCGAAAGACCTTTACCTGTGACAACTGCCATTCTTGCATTCATCTCTTGAACTACTGCAAGACCTATAGCTATAGCAAACATTCCCCATAGCATTGAATATCCATAATGGGCGCCAACAACGGAGTAGGTAGTAACTCCACCAGCATCATTTCCCGCATTAGCTGTTATAATTCCTGGCCCAATTATACTTAATATCATTAGAAATCTATTTTTACTCTTCATGTTTATCTACCTCTTTCTAACCTACCTTTTTAAGTCTTCTTCTCCATGTTGGAACTAATATATCTTCCACTATGTCACTCATAATTACTACACCACATAGTTTCTGATGACTATTTATTACCGGAAGAGAAAGAAGGTCGTATTTAACACAAAGCTCTATAGCTTCATCTATATTCTCATGATCTTCTATTTTAGTTATATCGTTTAGCATTATTTCCTTTAATTTTTCTTGTGGTTTAGATAATATTAGACTCTTCAATGAAACTACACCTTGAAGTCTTTCCTGTTCATCAGTAATATATATATAATGAGAAACTTCATCATCTGGATTAATTTCCCTTAAAAGCTCAATGGTTTCTTCAACAGTTATATTTATATTAAAGGATATGAAATCCTTATTCATTATGCTTCCAACCGCTTCTTCACTGTACCTCATTAAAGATCTTACTTCATCAGCATCCTCTTTTTCCATGCTGAGAAGAATATCTTCTGCTGTTTCTTCATCTATATCCTCTAAAATATCAGCAATTTCATCGTTAGGCATATTGTCTAAAACCTCATCCCTTTTAGACTGACTTAAGTTTTCCAATATATCAGCTTGCATGTCTGGCTCAATTTCCTCTAAAGTATCCGCAGCAAGATCCCGTTCAAGACTTTCAAATACTCTTTTCCTATAGTTTATATCCATATCCTCTAAAATATCCGCTAAATCTGCAGGATGCAATTTGGAAAGCTTTTTATAGGTTACAGATAGCTTCAAATTATTATTTACCATCTCAAGTGATTCAACGTTATCCCATACGATTAGGCTATCGGATGGTTTTTTATCAAGCATCTTGTAACAGCTTTTAACTAAGCCCTCTAATCCAAGTCTTCTTCCAAGAGCAAGTACACCTGAGTCAACAGCCACTACCCTATACTCTCCTGCTATTTCTGCAATTCTTAGATCATTAACTCTTACAAGCTTTTTTCCATCTATATCAACAATTTGTCTGTCTAATAAATGTTTCGATAAAAGATAAGAGTACCTTTGAAGAATAATCTCTCTCATTCCTTCACCTTTAATACGTATCCTGTCATCTTCTACATAAAAGGAAATACGCTTAAATTCGCAATTAAAAATTTCGCCGTCTTTCTTTACCATATAGCCAATAGCTCTTGGGAGCCCATCCTCAGTAGTTACATAAATATCGCATAATTTACCTACGGGTTCATTAAACTCATCATAGATTTTTTTGTAAAGAACCTTACTTAAGAAGAAATTAGATAGCTTTTTCATAAATATTCCTCCTTCATACACAGAGGAATATTTACAAAACTGATAAGGAATTTATAGAAATGCTTAAGCGTTAGAAGTAAATTTCTTTATCGGTTAATGTAAATGTTCCTCTGTACATTCAATATTAAATTTTGTTTTGACCTAAATCGACCACTATAAGGGCCAACCTCCATTTAAAAACACCACCTAAAAAATAAAATAAAGGAGCCTATAAAAATTATAGGCTCCATGCAAACTAAAACTTTATAGTCCGAGTTTTAGCACTATATAGCTTTGAACTTAAATCGTTCAGCTACATTAAGTAAAACCTTGATTCGGTAATACCTGTTGACCCATTGGCATCTCTCGATGTTTCCGGGCAGTAGCGTATATCTATATAGGAGCCTCACCTAACATAAGTAAAACATATCTTTTTTTATTATTAACTTTCTTTCATTATTTATTATAGTACAAATTCCTTAAAATGCAACCTATAAATATAAAATTTATTTAAATTTGCTTGTTATATTATATTATTTTTATTTTTTTCAGTATTGCTAGCATTCATGCAATATTTTGTCCATTTTCTTAATTTTCATTAAACCTTCTATTGTAATTTTTGTAAATATTTTTAAGGCAATTTTATTTATTTATCTATTACACCAAATTATTTATTCATATTTTTTTATCATTGTGTTAATATATTAATGATTTTAACGTGCTGAAGTTTGGAGCCATATCTAGGCGTATAAGCTAACTTCAGCCTAATACGCTATATAGGAACTTATGTCGCAAAATTTTTAAAGAACGGAGAATATCAATGATACTAAATAATAAATTTTTACCTGTAAGTAAAAATGATTTAAAAGCAGAAGGCATAGATCAGTTGGATTTTATCATAATTACAGGCGATGCCTACGTGGATCACCCTTCCTTTGGTACTGCCATAATATCTAGAGTACTTGAAAATGAAGGTTTCACCGTAGGTATAATTGCTCAACCTAACTGGAATAATGCAGATGACTTTAGAAGGCTCGGAAAACCTAAACTAGGTTTTTTAGTTAATTCAGGCAATATTGACTCCATGGTGAATCACTATACTGTAGCTAGAAAAAAGCGACATGATGATTTATATTCGCCTGGTGGTGAATCAGGCCATAGACCAGATAGGGCTGTTATTGTATACTCTAATAGAGTTAGAGAAGCTTATAAGGATGTTCCTATTATAATTGGTGGAATAGAAGCTAGTTTAAGAAGATTTGCACATTATGATTATTGGGATAATAAAGTAAGGAGAAGTATTCTTTTGGATTCTAAGGCAGATCTTTTAATATATGGTATGGGCGAAAAAACTGTAGTACAGATAGCTAACCTTTTAAAATATGGAATGTCTATTCAAAAAGTTACTGATGTAAGAGGAACTGTATATCTTTCTAATGATCTATCTCAGTTAAGAGACTTTGTAGAAGTCCCTTCATTTGAAGAAGTTTCTACAAATAAAGAGGCTTATGCAGAAAGCTATAAACTAGAATATTTTGAACAAGATGCTATTAGAGGTAAAACTGTAGTTCAAAAGCATTCTGATAAATATATCGTTCAAAATCCTCCTCAGTTTTCACTAACAGAAGAAGAAATGGACGTAGTTTATAATTTACCTTATACCAGAAATTATCACCCTATGTACGAGGCTAAAGGTGGAATTCCTGCTATAAAAGAAGTTAAATTCTCCATAACGAGTCATAGAGGCTGCTTTGGCGGTTGTTCATTCTGTGCTCTTACTTTTCATCAGGGAAGGACAATTCAAAATAGAAGCCAAAAGTCCATTATAGATGAAGCTACTCTTTTAACATCAATAGATGATTTTAAAGGATATATACATGATGTAGGAGGCCCTACTGCAAACTTTAGACATAAGGCATGCAAAATCCAAGAAACTGCTGGTGTATGTAAAAACAGACAGTGCCTATCACCAACACCTTGCAAAAATCTTATAGTAGACCACAGGGAATACTTAAGTTTGCTAAGACAAATAAGACAAATACCTGGAATTAAAAAAGTGTTTATTCGTTCTGGGATAAGATATGATTATCTTGTCTATGATAAAAATGCTGATTTTTTCGAAGAGCTTTGTAAACATCATATAAGCGGCCAACTTAAGGTTGCTCCAGAACATATAAGTGATAAGGTCCTTAAACAGATGGGTAAGCCTAAAAAAGAAGTTTATGATAAATTTTCCAAGAAATATTTTGAAATAAACAAAAAAATTAAAAAGAATCAATTTCTTGTTCCTTATCTCATGTCAAGTCATCCTGGCAGTGATTTGACTGCATCTGTAGAACTTGCTCAATATATTAAGAGCATGGGATATACTCCAGAGCAAGTTCAGGATTTTTATCCTACACCTGGAAGTTTGTCTACCACCATATATTATACAGGTATACATCCTCTAACTGGTGAGAAGGTGTATGTGCCAAGAGAACAGAAAGAAAAAAATATGCAGAGAGCTCTAATGCAATTCACTGTACCTGAAAATCATAAGCTTGTAAAAGAAGCATTAATTAAGGCTGGCCGTGAGGACTTAATTGGAACAGACAAAAGGTGCTTAATCGCTTCAGCACCATATAAACAAAGACCTAAACAGGGTAAGCCTCACAAGGCAGCCCCTAGGAATAAAGGAGCCAATCAAAAGAAAGTAAAAAGATAGTTTATTAATTGAAAGGCAAAAATCGACTTACACCCCGGGCTATGTTTCCAAGCTTCAGTCCGTTAAACAGAGAGCCAAAATCTGTGATTTTGTGCGAATCGGTTAAGCAGGCATACAAAATCTTCGATTTTGATATGGTCGCTTACTCAGTGAGTACTCATCTTACGTAAGGAAGAGGAGTTTCATATAAAACTTTTAGCTTTGGAAACATGGTCCTTTGTGTAAGTCAATTTTTTAGTTTACAACCCTATACTTATTTTTTCCTCACTTTACTTAATGCATATACTATAGTTGCAGACCACAGCATGTCCCCTATCACATTTTCAGGTAAGATTTTTATACCTATTATCCATAATATAATTTCAATTATCGTTATAAGAGCTGCAAAGATTATCATGCTAATTCCTAACTTATTTATATTTCTATTTTTTGATAAAGCTATAGTTAGAAATAATATTATAGTATTTAAAGTCACGTAACTCCAATATAAATATAAATCTTTTGTTAAAATCATAGTATATCCATAAATTTCATTCGCTTGCACTAGTGTTGGACACTTAAATATCATTATTCCATATAATCCAACCAATATAGCAGCTATTATAAATATATACGAAAAATTTATATTGTCCCTTCTTATAAAAATATAAAGTGCAATTAGCGCTAATAGTGGTATACTTATAAAATTCAAAAAGAAAATTGGCTTAAGTAAATAAAGATGTTTTATATTATGAGCCAAGGATAAAATAATCAATGAAATATCCCTTAAAAGCATTGTCATAATTACAATAATAGCAGCAGCTTTAACTTTATTAGGCGAAAATTTACTTATGTATAGTGCTTCTATCATAAGGACAAATATAATAAATACTATAAGAATATAACCGTAAAAAACTAACATACTCCCCTCACCTTATATTGATACTACTTATATTTATTACTGAAATTTATCTAATATTACTATTTTGCATGGATAATAAAAAAAGATGCTTACTAGCATCTTATTTTTTAGCGATTACTCCAAGAACCTCGATACCTTCCTTTATACACTCTATAACAAGTGGGAAATCTGGACCTCTTTCACCATCAATATCAGTGACAATATCTTCATAGCACTCTACTTCTATTCTATTAGCTTTAAAATATACAAGCCCTGCTGCATCTTCCAAGTGGTCACCTCTTAGCATTTTTATAAATAGAGCTATCATATCTTTTATCATTCCGGCCTTAATTATAATTACATCTAGCATTCCATCGTCAACTTCAGCTTTATATGCAAACTTTAAATTACCTGCAGTCTGTCCATTAAATACTAACATTAAGTACATATGTCCATCAAAATAGGCATTCTCAGATTTTACTTTTATCTTTAATTTTCTAAAGCTTGGAAGTTGCTCTAACCCTTTTACATAGTAAGCTAGTTTCCCCATGGTATTTTTTAAGTTTACATCCGTTTTCTGGGACACATCTGTAAAAAGACCTGTGCTAGCAACATTTATAAAATACTTATCATTTATTTTGCCTATATCAACTTTTTTCGGAACACTATTTAGTATTTGCTCACAGGCAGCTTCTACATCCTCAGGGATACCTATGAATTTAGCGAAATCATTGGCTGTACCTACTGGAAGTATCGCTATAGGAAGATTTATTCCTAGTGTTTTCATATGGTTTACGGCGGTATCTATAGTGCCATCTCCGCCTGCAACTAGTATGTATTTGTAGGTTTCATCTAATCCTTCAAAGGCCTTACTCATATCAAATTCAAAGCTAATCCTATAAGGTACCACTTCGTAGCCATACTTCTGATGTATCATAATAACCTTATCAATATCAGTTATTATAGTATTTTCACCAGAGTATGGATTATAAATAAATCTTACCTTATCCATATATAACTCTCCTAATTTAAAATAAAATTTACCTCCATATGTAAATTTCACTACTATATTATAACACCTTATATAGCAAATCCACAAGATTCATAAAAACTCTTGTGGATTTATTTATAACTATTAAGTTCTAAAACTCAGGTGTACTTGGTTCTGATATACTACTTAAGGCCTGCTCTGCTTCTTCATTTAATTTAGGTCTGACAGCTATATCACCTAAGGACACCATTCCTACTAAGTTTTCACTATCTACTATAGGAAGTCTTCTTATTTGTCTTTCACTCATTATCCTAGAAGCATCTTGAATATCCATATCTGGTGCTCCTGTTACAGGATTTGATGACATTATTTCTCTTACGCTTTGACTCTTTGAATCCTTTCCTGCTGCTACAGATCTTAAAGCTATGTCCCTATCAGTAATTATTCCTATAACTTTATCTCCTTCACACACAGGTGCTGCACCTATATTATGTTCTTTCATAAGTTCAGCTGCTCTTTCTACCGAGTCCGTTGAATTCAAACTAACTACTTCTCCTGTCATTATATCCTTTACCTTCATTACCAATACTCCTCCTTTAAACTTGACTACTAGGAGTATTATTCCCTTAATAGAATGGTTATTATTCGTTAATTTTTTTACCTTTTAACGCTTTATGTGCATAAATAGCAACTCCCGCTACAGCTATTATTAATATAATAGGAGCAGCAAACTTAATAGAAAGTGGATCCTCTAAATTTTTTCCCATAAATGAATAGGAGACCATCTCTGGAAATACTCCAATCATAGTTCCTAATATAAAATCTCTGTATTTCATCTTAGTAAGGCCTGCTGCATAACTCAGTGGATCATATGGAAAAATGAAGGTTAGCCTCATTATAGCCATAATTTTCAATCCGTGCTTTTCAATGTTAGAATCTAAGGTCATCGCTTTGCCCTTTAATATCTTGTCAACAAAAGACCTACCTAAGAACTTAGCTAAGAAGAAAGCTAGTGTTCCAGAAAGAAAGCAACCTGTCATACTTAGCATAAGTGCTTTATAAGGTCCAAAAATGTTACCGGCAATAACCGATAAAGGCCAAACTGGTATAAATAGAACTATAGGTTTTAATGCATATAATATTAAAAAAATAACTGATGAAAAATTACCGTAACTTAAAATAAATCTTTTAATTTTACCTAATCTTAAATGTGAAAGTCTTTTACCATATCTAATCATAATATATAAAAATACTGCACCAAAAATTATAGCAACTAACCACTTTAACCACTTTATTTTATCTTTCTTCATATCTCACTCAACTTTCTATACTTTTTCTTATAACACAGCAAGTCTATTTTAACAAAAAATTTATAATTTTTCCATAAAAAAAGCATAATAACTACTTAAATAATTTTCTAAAATGAGTTATAATAAACTTATGATATTCTATATTTTTCTATATACTATATTTTTCTATATAATGGTATATTTATATAATAATATTATTACTAGGAGTGATTTTAATGGCTAAGATAGCTAAAAGCGCTGTACCTAACGTTTTTACATTTGCTAATTTAGGGTGCGGTGTTATGTCTTTAATGATGACTTTTCAAGAAAATTATAAGTGGGCAGCTATTTTTATTTTACTTGCATGTCTAGCTGACAGGTACGATGGAAGAGTAGCTAGATTTTTAAATGTATCTAGTGACTTGGGGAAGGAACTAGATTCTCTTGCAGATTTAGTCTCCTTTGGAGTAGCTCCATCTATCCTTGCATTCAATGTTTATGGATTCTCAAATTTAGGACTTTTAGGATATCTGTTAGTTATATTATTCCCTATAGCAGGAGCTTATAGGTTAGCTAGATTTAATGTTACTCAATTTGATGGAGCATTTTTCGGAATTCCTATAACTTTTGCAGGTATGTTTATGGCCCTATATTGTTTTATTACTATGAATTACCTTGCTCCTCAAGGAGTTACCGTAATTATACTAATTGCTTTATCTTATCTTATGGTTTGTAAACATAGATTTAAGAAAGTTTAAAAAATAGGTGTGGTTATTCACACCTATTTTTTTATAATTAACTATGACTTTTTTTATCATTATCTAATTCTAATTCTCTATCTATTTCTGTTTGTATATATTGAGCTTGAATCTTACACTCTATAGCCTGTGCTCTTAGCTTACAATAGTCTAAATATATATATTTAGATTTATCTAAAACGTCTATTACATCATCTATTACATCTCCTAATTCATTTACCCTGTGTAAAGCTTCTTTTACATCTTTCTTATGAGCTAGTGCAATAGTATTTAATTCTCCAACACCACCTATTAAAAGTCTATAAGAGTTGACAAGCTTATTTAATAGATCTGCTAAATTATTTATATCAGAATAATATTGTTCTACTAAATTTCTATGCGGCATGTTTATCCCCTTGTTAATCTTGATATCATATTTATTTATATTATTATTCTTATAAATTCATACCACATAGTAATAAGCCAAGGTAACTATTATATAAATGGCTATCAAAATTGCGCCTTCAAACCAATAAGTTTTACCATCTTGAAAAACTATAAAAGCCATAACTATTGCGATTAAAGCCATTATTATTTGAAAACCAGTAAAAAGCAAAGTCATTTCTACACCTATAAAATAAGCAAGCACCATTAAAATAGGTGTAACAAAAAGAGCGATTTGAATACTTGAGCCTATAGCTATCTCTAGGCTTAAGTTGACTTTATTCTTAGATGCACATACAATAGCTGAAAAGTTTTCACCAGCATTTCCTAGTATAGGTATCAATATTATACCTAAAAATTCTTGTGAAATCCCATAGTTTTCTACTGTTTCTTTTATATTATATATTAGTCTTTCACTTATAAAATACAATATAATGGAAATTACAATTAGTTCAAGGACTATTCTTACATATTTTCTGTTTTTAATATATCTATTTTCAAAGCTTTGCTCACTTACAATAAATAAATTACTGTGAGTATAAAGTGAAAATATAAGCCCCAGCACATATACAATTACTAACACAACAGCAATCTTTATGCTTATAGATGTAAGTACAACTTTTGATAGTGATTCATTATACTGTTTTAGAGATGCAACTATTATAATGGTGGACATGGCCAAAAGAAGCATACTAAAGTTTGTTCTCGCAACTATTCTATTAAATTTTTGTTCTTTATATTTAATACCACCTACAAAAATTGATACCCCAAGTACCAATAACATATTACTAATTATAGAACCTATCAAAGATGCCTTGACCATAGGAATCATTCCAAATTGTATTAACCAAATTCCCATTGTAAGCTCTGGTATATTTCCTATTGCCGCAGTTAACAGTCCCCCTTTTTTTTCTCCTATATACTCTGACATTATGGATGTAAGTTCTCCTAGTGTAATAGCTAAAGGGACTATAACAATGGAGTAAAGGACGGTATTTACTAATGGATAGGTGGTCTGAAAAAATATTAGTGCTATAGATACAACTAAGTAAATATATTTCTTATTCATTGCAACACCATCATTCCTTATAACTTATTTTAAAATATTAGTCTGATGTGCGCTCTTTTATATATTCTTCATCTATTTCTTCAAAAATTTTAGTATAGTAATCTTCATTATTTTTAGCCTTTCTTATATCAATATCTTCTTGGAATCCTCTATATGGGAAACTACTATCATATTCAACTTCTCTTACTATAGGGAGCATTTGACGATTTGAATATACTACAAACATAATTACTCCCTCCTATTTATAATCTTCACAGGCAATTTTAAAATAGGCTCTTGGATATTTGCACAGAGGACATACGTTAGGAGCTTCTTCTCCTATATGAATATATCCACAATTCATACACTGCCATCTTACTTCTTCATTTCTTCTAAACTCCATGCCATTTTCTAAATTTTTGAGTATAGCTATAAACCTCTTCATATGATTTTCTTCAACCTCTGCAAGTTCCTTATAAAAATCTGCAATTTGTATAAATCCCTCTTCTCTTGCTGTTCTCTCAAATTCCTTATAAATCTTTGAACTTTCTAAAGCCTCACCCTCAGCTGCATCTTTTAAATTGTGTTCAGTATTCTTTATCATCTCTAAGTATCTACCGAAAGCCTCTCTAGCATGAGCTTTTTCATTATGTGCGGTTTCTTCAAATATGCTCGCTATATACTCATATCCTTCTCTTCTAGCTTTTTCTGCGTAAAAATCATATTTATTTCTAGCTCTTGATTCACCAGCAAAAGTTCTTAAAAGATTTTTTTCAGTCTTACTTCCTTTTAGCTCCATTTATAAACCTCCAAAAGTTATTCTCCTTTAGTTAGTTTATTCATGTTTAGATTTATTTGTTACAAAGGGATTTTATTGTTTAAACCGCGATTCGCAAAATCTTTATAGTCGCATATTTTTTATCTTATGTATTAATCTTATATAAAAAATGAGCTATACGGATTTACGTATAACTCATTAATCTAATTATTCTCCAAAAACTTGTCTTTGTAGTTTAAGTCCTGTTTCTGTAACAGCTAATCCACCAAGCGCTGTTTCTCTAAGTTCCGCTGGCATTTGCTTTCCTATTTTGTACATTGCTTCAACTGTATCATCAAAAGGAATTTTACTCATTACACCTGCCATAACCATATCTGCTGTAGTTAATGCACTAACTGCACCAGCTGCATTTCTCTTAGCACAAGGAACTTCAACAAGTCCTGCTATCGGATCGCATACTAATCCTAATATATTTTTAAATACTATAGCAGCTGCATTTAAAGCCTGTTCTGGTGTTCCCCCCATCATTTCTACTACACCAGCAGAGGCCATAGCTGCCGCTGAACCACATTCAGCTTGGCATCCGCCTTCTGCACCTGCCATTGTAGCATTCTTAGCTATTATTATACCAACACCAGTCGCTGTGAATAATCCTTTTATCATTTCATCTTCTGTTGAATTTAACTTTTCTCCAGCACTTATTATTACTGCTGGCATTATACCACAAGAACCTGCTGTAGGAGCTGCCACTATTTTACCCATAGCAGCATTTACTTCTGAAGAAGAAAGAGCTCTTGCCATAGCCATAACCATAAAGCTGCCTGTTAACGTTTTCCCATTCTTAGCATATTCATTTAATCTGTAAGCATCTCCACCTATTAAACCACTTACTGATGAGATTTTATTGTTTAATCCACGTTCTGCAGCAGCTTGCATTACTTGCAAGTTTCTTCTCATCTTTTCAAAAACTTGTTCAGTAGTAAGTCCTGTTGCTTTTGCTTCTTCTTCTAAAGTATATTCCCATATACTTATATTTCTTTCTTTACACACTTCTAAAAGTTCATATCCGTGATTAATCATTTTTTATGCCTCCTCTCTTACAGGGTTTATTGCTCTAGCTTTGTGTATATTAGGTATTTCGCCTATTGCATTTATTATTTCTTCTGAAATAATATCATCTACCTCAAATACCATTGCTGCAGCCGATCCCTTACCACTTGTTCTATACACCCTCATAAATGCAATGTTTATTTCATACTCATATAGTATCGCACATACTTTTGCAACCATTCCTGGTACATCAATATGATTTATTAATATAGTTGGATATGCTCCAGTAAACTCTATTTTATCTCCGTCTACTTCTGTAACAACTATATTTCCTCCGCCTATTGAAGCCCCAGTTACTTCTACAACTTTTCCATCAGGCTTAGTTATTACTGTTTTAACTGTATTAGGATGTACATCTCCAAGATCAGTTGGAATGAATTCTATTTCTATATCTTTTTCTCTAGCTAATTCCATAGAATTCTTTAAGTTTTCATCCCATGGGTTCATTCCTAATATTCCTGCAACTAATGCCTTATCTGTACCATGTCCCTTATAAGTTGTTGCAAAAGAACCATGAAGGAAAAACTTCACTTTTCTAATTCCGTCACCTGCTATAGTTCTTGCAATTTTACCTAATCTTGCCGCTCCTGCTGTGTGTGAACTTGATGGTCCTATCATTATAGGGCCGAGAATATCAAATGCACTGTATTCTCTCATATTGACGCACCAACCTTCCTTTTTTTATATTAATACAATTCATTACATATTGTATTGTAAGACTCTTAATATCGATTTTATTATACAATAAATTTAAAGAAATTGTCACTTTTTTTTTGAAAGTTTTTTGTTGAAAATTATAACTATTGCTTTCAATAATTTCTTGTAATCTTGCATTTTTTTTTATATTGAATAAAATCATGCTTAATTCTTTATTTTTACATTATTTAGAGCCTCAAAGGCCGAAAGTTAACTTATACCCCGGGCTATGTTTTCAAGCTTCAGTCCGTTAAAAACTTTTAGTCAATCTAAAGCTTATGTTTTAGACGACCTAAGAACCTTCGATAAACTCGCTATGCTCAAACACATCTAAGGTTCTAAGGTTGTCTTAAAACACTTCACTAAGACTGACACAAAGTTTTTAAATCTACCTTCAGCTTCGGAAACATATCCCTTTGTATAAATTAACTTTCTAGTTGTTTTCCCTATATAATGTTTAAAATAAAATTAAGGTACCACCGGTTGGTAGTACCTTACTGTTTTCTTAGTATTTATAGAAGCAGCTTCCCCCTATAAATTCTCTTAATATTGAGTTATCTGGCACTAAGCTTACATCTACATCTTTAAAAAAATGTAGAAAGCTTTTAAGTCTTAAAGCTTCATAATATACTGGGCTTTGCTCGTTTATCTTTTCTAATTCTTTCAACGCATATTTTTTCAGTACACAGAGTTCATATACTAAGGTAGAGTTAAACATAACATCTGCATTTTCTTGAAATACAAATATATTTTTCTCTTCCCCTCTTTTTATAGACGGCCACATTTTTAACGTATCTTCACTTCCATATCCTCTTGAAAGATAGTCTCTAACTGCTCTTCTTATTATTCTAACATCCGTAGTAGCTATTCTATTATGATCATCTACATTTAGTTGTGTAAGAGCACTAATATATATTTTAAATTTGTTTTCTATTGGTATTGCTGATGTTAACATCTCATTTAAGCCATGAATTCCTTCAATTATAAGTATCCCATTTTTAGGAAGCTTGATTTTTTGTCCTAACCATTCTCTACTTCCAGTTTTAAAATTAAAAGTTGGAATTTCTACATCCTCACCTTTTAGTATGGACTCTAAATTTTGGTTAAATAGTTCTAAGTCCAATGCATATATAGATTCAAAATCATAATTTCCATTCTCATCTTTAGGCGTGTGTTCTCTATTTACAAAATAATCGTCTAGCGATATTGGTATTGGAATTAACCCGTTTACCCTTAGCTGAATTCCAAGCCTCCTTGCAAAAGTTGTTTTTCCAGAGGAAGACGGTCCAGCTATAAGAATTATCTTTGTATCTTTTCTCTCACTTATCATATCAGCTATATAGGCTATCTTTTTCTCATGTAATGCCTCCGCTACTCTGATTATATCTACAATTTCACCATTTTCCACCTTATCATTTAGAGACCCAACATCACCTACATCTAGTATGTTTCCCCATTGCTCTGTTTCATAAAATATTTTTCTAAGTTTTTTATGTTCTACAAAGTTAGGTAATTTAGATGGATCTGATTCTAGAGGGTATCTAAGTACAAATCCAGGTTCTCTATAGCAAAGATCAAAAATTTTTAGTATACCTGTTGAGTATGCCATGGAACCGTAAAAGTAATCATACCTACCATCTAATTCATACAACTTAACAATATCACTACTTACATGTTTTAATAATCGGACTTTATCATCCATATTGTAATCTGAGAAAATTTTTATTGCATCTTCTCTTTTCATACATACTTTTTTAATATGGATATCTTTATTTATTAATTCCGTCATTCTAGCCTTAATTTTTAATATGTCATCTTCACTTAAAGGCGCATCTTTATGGATTTCTCCGAATAGGCCTTTCCCCAAAGAGTGCTCTATAGTTATTTTAGCACTTGGAAATAAATCCAAAACAGATTTTATAAGTACAAATTGGAGAGTTCTTACATAAGTCCTACTTCCTAAGTTATTTGTTATATCAACAACCTCTAGTTTTCCCTCTTCCTGCAATTCATGTGTAAGTTCGTAATAAACTCCATTTATATTAGCGAGTACTACCGGAATATTTCCTTCCAGCCTGTTATCCTTAATTATCTTATACAGAGTTGTGCCTTTTTCTATATCTAGTTCTTTATTTCCTATTTTAAGTTTTAGTTTATTCACTCTAAACACTCCCCGAATTTTTTGTGTACTATTATTATACGTCAAATTTACTAAAAATGTTCAAATTTTACTTATATTTTTTTTTATTAATGTAAAAATATATTAAGAGGATATATAATATTAATTTTTTATGAGGTGACTTATGTTTATTGTACTGATTAGAACAGTTATTTTATATTTGTTAGTAATCTTATCAATGCGCTTAATGGGTAAAAAACAAATAGGTCAATTAGAGCCTTTTGAGCTTGCAATAGCCATAATGATTTCTGAGCTTGCATCACTTCCTATGCAGGATACTCGAATACCTATAATGCATGGTGTTATTCCCATAGTAACCTTATTAGTTCTTCAAACAATATTAGCATTAATTCAGCTAAAAAGTGAAAAAATGAGGGCTATTCTAAGTGGAAAGCCAAGTATTTTAGTTAAATCAGGTAAGATAGATATCATTGAATTAAAAAAAGAAAAATTTAATATAAACGATTTAATGGAAGAGCTGAGACTCCAAGGCTATTATAATTTAGAAGACATTGAATACGCTATACTAGAAACTAGCGGGCAGCTTTCTGTCATACCTAAAACAGAACTTTCCAATGTTACTAAGTCTGATTTAAAACTTACAGTTACTCAAGACTCTCTTCCTACAACCCTAATCTTAAACGGGAGAATAAATAAGGAAAATTTAAAAATAATAAATAAAGATGAAAACTGGGTTAAGGAGCAATTAAAGAAAAATAAAATTTCATCCATAAAAGATGTATTCCTAGCACTTATGGATTCTAAAGGTAAATTTTATTATCAATGTTATGAAAACAATGAAGAAAAATAGATGGAGTGTGGTGGAATGAAGAATATTATAATTTCTTTTGCTATTTTTGTTGTGGTAATGTTAAGCGCACTATTTTCAATAAGATATTTAAATAGTGTTTGCATAAAATTAGAGGGTTTAAGCATGCAGATAGAGAATAATGTACAAAGCGATGAGTGGAATAAGGCATATGATAACTCATTAAAGTTCTTAAATGAATGGGATAAGTATTCGAAAAAAGTTTCTGTATTTACACATCATGCAGAAATAGATAATATTAATAATGAACTTTGGAAGCTTACTCAATATACGAAGGAAAAAAATAAAGATGAATCTTTAGCCTCTGCTCATGTAATAAAGTTCCTTCTAAAGCATATAGTTGAAATGGAGAAAGTCAATCCCCAAAATATATTTTAAAAAACTCCAAAAATATTTTATAATTAAACTATAGAAAATATAAACTTAATCAATTATAATATAGTTGTAATTATTTTTGTCCCAGCGGGCTCAAAAAAGTCCCTATACAAATTTAAATGATTGTCTTGCTATAATCAGTATTACTGGTTATAATTTAAAATATTTTAATGTGGAAGGTGGAATACACAATGGCATTAGTTACTACTAAGGAAATGTTTAAAAAAGCTTATGAAGGCAAATACGCTATAGGAGCTTTTAATATCAACAATATGGAAATAATTCAAGGTGTTATCAGAGGAGCAAAGGCTAAAAATTCAGCTGTTATTCTTCAATGTTCAACAGGAGCATTAAAGTATGCTGGTGCAAAATACTTAAAAGCTATGGTTGATGCTGCTATAGAAGAAACAGGAGTTGATGTAGCTCTTCACTTAGACCACGGTCCAAGTTTCGAAGCAGTTAAAGAAGCTATCGATGCTGGCTTTACTTCAGTTATGTTCGATGGTTCACACTTTGACTACGAAGAAAACGTAGCAAAAACAAAAGAAGTTGTTGAATATGCACATGCTCGTGGAGTAGTTGTTGAAGCTGAACTTGGAGTTTTAGCTGGAGTTGAAGATGACGTTGTTGCTGCTGAGCACATATACACTAATCCAGATCAAGCTGTAGATTTTGTTAACAGAACTGGTATTGATTCATTAGCTATAGCTATAGGAACTTCACACGGAGCATTTAAGTTCCCATTAGATTTCAAACCACAATTAAGATTTGATATATTAGAAGAAATTCAAAATAAATTACCTGGATTCCCAATAGTTCTTCATGGAGCTTCTGCTGTTGATCCAGAAGCAATTGAAACTTGTAACAAGTACGGCGGAAACATAGCTGGTGCTAAAGGTATTCCATTAGAAATGTTAAGAAAAGCTTCATCAATGGCTGTATGTAAAATAAACATGGATACCGACTTAAGATTAGCTATGACTGCTGCTGTAAGAAAAACTTTTGGAGACAATCCAAAGGAATTCGATCCAAGAAAATACTGTGGAGCAGGAAGAGATGCTGTTCAAAAGGTTGTTGAAGGTAAAATAGATAACGTTCTTGGTTCAGCTAACTCTATGCAATAGAAAAAATGTGGCTTTTAATGCCACATTTTTTTACTTTTCAATATAATTTTTAACATGCTTTATAACAATGTTAATGCTTCCATCTCCAACTCTTTGTATTTCAAACTTACTATTATCATGATATGCTTCTTCATTTATATAAACATCAATATCTTTATCTATTTTAAGCCTGACTCTCTTAAGCTTTTTTTCTACCCATTGTTTATCTATATCTATCTGATCCCCTACCCCTTTTGAAGATATGTATTCCTTAAAGCTCTGCTGTATTTCAGCGTTATCTCCAAACATATCTTCTGACAGTGATTGTATATCTATGCTATCTTCTTCTTTTAGTTTTCTTTTTATAGAACTTCTGATCATTTCTGCAGTATCCGCATTTTCCTCAAAGCTAGTTCTGGTCCATTCTTCAGCAGCCTTAACGAAGGTTTTAGTAATATCTCTTTCGTTATCTATAACTGTGCATCCGAGATATTTTCCTATAAAGTAGTTTGATCCATACTCTTCATTGTCCTTGCTCTTGCTTTGTTTATCTATTACCATTAAATTAAATCCTTGATCTTCTCTTATAGATTTTATAAATGCACATTTTTGTATCTTTTGAGCACTTATAGGAAGGCCCGTCAACTCTGGTACAATATTTATACCTATTTTATTGTCTACAAAGTCTACGGAATGAGTATAGTTTTTTATGTAATCCATCTTTAATATTGCTAGCATAGGTCCATATTCTGTAGATATAGATATTATGACCAAATCGCAGCAAGGTATATTGCCATCGGCTTTCATTAGGATAAACAGCTGCCTTGCTAGTTCCTTTGACACTTCTACAATGCTATTCGCTCCATTTAAGTATTCTTGCGATACCTCTTTTACTATATTTCTTTCTTCATTAAAGATTGCATATTTTAACTCTTCATCTTTTAAACATTTTTCTATATGTTTTAATAAAAATCCATATATCTCCTCATTAAGTTGTAGAGTATATTCATTTAGAACAGGCTCATCAGCATTATTATCTAATATATGAATTATAGCTTCGTTTATATATATTTCTTTTATATATTCCAAGTTCTGTTCTCTCCTTTATCCATAGTAAACCTTAGCTATAATTATAACCTGTATTCTATTTATCAAACAACCTTATTTATATGGACTGCTATTCTAAATTATTGCCTTTCTGCAAGAAAAAAAAGCATAAGTCGTATTGAATACAGCTTATGCTTTTTGTCTAGGATTTAAATATGAATCAAAACCCTAAAAATATCATAGTCAAATTTTATAAAATACGAGAGATTATTATGATAACTATAGGTGCCATTATAAATTTTTATAATTTCTCTTTGCTTATAGTATTTTTTCAATAAGCTTATTTGAAATAAATCTGTCCATAAATGCTAGAATAATTATAATATATCTAATAGTTATATTGTATGATTTAAAAATATAAATAAATATCATTGATAATAATATTAATAATATAGTTTGAACATTTAATATAAACTTAATTTTTCTGTAATTTTTTTGATTTATTTCTCCTGATTTAAGTAATTCTAGTTTATCTTTATTTAATAATAAACTTACAAAATAATTATTGTATTCTTGTTTTGAGAAATAATAAAGACCTATTAAATTGCATGGTATAAATAATGATAAAATAATAACTGCTATATAAAAAGCCATAGTACTTAACTCCTTTTCAAATTAATTTAATAAATCATGATAATACTATATTATAATTTAATAAATTAGAAATCAAATTTTGTTCTTCAATAATGGGAGTAAAATCAAGTAATTCTACTCCCATTATTTATAATGTTTTATTCAATATTTACCATAACTAACACCATAACGCACTCTGTAAAAGCGATTCGCACCAAACAAAGTTTGGCTCTCTGCTTTCCTTAAAGTTTGAGATAAGTGGCACTAGGGCCCTGAATAATAGCTTCTAAGTTTAAAATGAGGTTTGTCCATAATCACTGCACAAATTATTTAGGCATTTAACTCCACTCAAAACCAACAATCATGTTTATTTTTAAGCTGCAGTTATTTTACATGGTACATAAAGAATACAATCTAAATAAACACCATTACCATTGTCAACTTTACTCATTGCCCAAGCAACTCCAGTTCCATATAAAGAAATTGGTCCTAAAAACTTACCAGATATTTTTATTCCTTGTTTAGCTAAAAATTCTCCAATCCCAGAAGCAGCAGCAGCTCCAGTTGTAATTCCACTAATTGTAAAAAAATCATTTAAATCACTTACAGCCTGATGTGAAAAATATATTTGAGCTCCCCACCAAGTATAAGTCACATTAGCATATTGTGCTGACATACTTCTAACAGCTATAGCTCTCGTATTTGAAGAACTATTAGGTTCATTTATTGATTGCTCAAAAGTATTTCCTTTTTTATTCAAATTTCCTGTCTTAGAAGCATCTTTTAAAGCCATATTACTGTTATTAATGTAATCTAAAACAATTTTTCTTTCAGTTAAATTAAGATAAGAATAACCTTCTTCTGAAAGATAAAATTGGCTTTGTGTTGTTTTAATAAATGGTGTCGCCTTATTTATTAAATCTTGACTTATTTTACTATCAAGACTTTGATTGTTTTTAATAACATCTGTTATTGATGTAGTTTCAATCTTTACTTGCTTAGGGTTGTCCAAAGACTTTGCACTTACTAAATTGGGCAAGAAAATACTTCCTGCAGTTGTAATTGTTATTGCGAGGGCAATGTTCTGAATTAGTTTTTTACTTGTCATAATAAATTCCACCTCTCATTAGTTCTTTTTTAAACTTAAATATTACCTAGCTAAATCTAAGTTTGAATAATCCTTACAATATACATTTTATATCCTAAAAAAGTAAACTCAACACAAAACGCACAAGAGGAAAAAATTCGAGCATAAAAAGAATGTTTTCGTGTATAGATTCTTTTCATGCTCATTTTTTTCCCTCTTATGTCATTTATATTTACATTTCTACTTTTATGTGATATTTTTCGTACTAGAAAACTACAAAGTAAGGTGGATTAAACATGTTAAAAAGCCTATCATACAAACTAACCTCTTATATAGAAAATAATAGTGATATTAAAAATAATAATGATTTAGAAAAAATAAACTATTCTCTTCAGACTATCTTAAATGAAACCTTTAAGATAATAGTGTTAACAATACTATTTTTATTACTTGGTAAAATAAATTACTTCTTGTTTTCAATGATAATTTTATTTTCTATAAGAATTTTTTCAGGTGGTTATCATGCAGATACTACAATAAAGTGTTTGTTGTGGACAACCTTGTTTTTTTTAATTACTTCACTGATAGCGCCTATACTACCTAGGCTAAATATTTTAATTTATTATGCTACATCTTTTGTAAGCATTATAATAATCTACGTTAGAACACCTTGCCCCAATAGAAAACGACCAATTAAAAATAAGAAAAGAAGATGGCATTTAAAACTTATCTCCACCTTCTTTATTACACTTTGGATAACTATTTTATTATTTATTACAAACGATACAGGATACTTAAACTGTGGTTTCCTAACAATTTTGCTACAAATACTTCAATTAATACATATTAGGAAAGGAGTATCAGTATGAGACTTAAAAGGCCTTCAAAATTATTTTTAAACACCTTAGGATTATACTTGATTAGTTTTTCAAGCTTATTACTTAAAACTAATTCATTTGTATTTATAGGCGAACCAATACCTCCAAAAAGTTTTTTAGATTAATACTTTAAAACATATATAAGAATTATCAAAAAATAGTTGAATTTTACCACCATTAGATTCAGCTATTTTTTTTACATTATATAGTCCATATCCTCTATTTTTCCCTTCTTTAGTTGAAAAACCTCTATTAAATATTTTTTTTATATTTTCTATCTTTATTAGTTGCCCACTATTTTTTACTTCTATAATGTTTTTATTTTCATCTTTAAATATGTTTAATGTTACAATTCTATCTGTGCTGTTATTTGCTGCTTCAAAAGCATTATTTAAAAGGTTAGTTAATATTTCAGAGAGTTCATAATCCTTTACATTCCATTTTTCTAAATCATTACTTATAGACCATGAAAGTTTTATATTTTTCATTTCTGCCTCATAACATTTACTAAATATTATAGCCCTTAATACTAAGCTATCTATATATATAATATCCTCAATACTTTTAACAGAATTATTTAATGATCTTATATAAGTTATTAAACTATTTTTTAATTCTTCTTCTTTTGATACCTGTACTATTCCATTTATAGTATTTAGATGATTTTTGAATTCATGCTGCTTTCTTCTAATTTCTTCTATGATATTTTCAATAATAGGATTATATCTATTATGTAACTCTATAAGTTTTTTCTCTTCATTTATTTTTACAATGTGATAACACAAAAATAAATTTAAAATAAATATTGCTATTAACATTACAATAAATACAATTATATTATTTAAAATCAGTTTTTCGTTATACTCCCAAATTATTTTGCAAATTAATATATATCCAATAAAGTTTATTACAATGTAATATAGTATTTTTGAATTCAATTCTATTGTCCTATATATATTTTTGTCTGGTGCAAAGTAATATATAATTACAGCTAAAATAAATATCGTAACTGCTATACTTAAGCTAAATGTGAAGGATTCCATATCCCAGTTAGGAAAAAAAATTTTTATTAGATACATTGTTATTAATTGTGAAATCATTAGTAATAATGTATTTATGCAAACTTCTATTAGTGATTTAATAAAATTATTGTCATGAAAAAATGAAATTAAACACAATATAACTATATAATTACAAATCATACTGTAATAATTATTTATAGAATAAGCAGCAGCTACTACAGCTGATGTAATAAATACTATAACAAAATTTTTTATAATAACTTTTTCTTTTTTCAAACTGAATTTAGACCACAAAATCATAAAAGAACTTAGCTCAATGAATGTAACACTAAAGCTCTTTAGCATATCCACCATATCTCCCCCTATAGTTTGCTAAAAGCATATTAGCCTAAGCTTCTATTTAAATCTTTCCATTATAACATCTTTAAACTTATAACTTAAAAAAGCCTTTTCTTTACAATTACTAAAATTAATTTTCCATAGCTTACTAGAAATACTTTCAATTTTCTTAATATGATTCGTATTTATTACAAAAGATTTATGACTTTGAACTATGTTATCACAATTAATAATTTTTAGGGCTTTGTTTAGTGAAAGCTTTTTCACTTCATAATTACCATTTTGGGTATGAACAGTCATTATTCTAAGATTTATCTCAATAAAAATGATTTCATCCACATTTAACTTAATGTTAATACCATTTTTCAAATCAAAAATTACATGCTTGTCTTTTTTTTCTTGTTCCCTATGTATGTGACTTCCTTCAATAAGCTCTTTAGTCATTTTTATTACTTCGTCTTTGTCATAAGGCTTTATTATATAATCATAGCAGTGAATTTCTTTAAAGGCTTGAAGCATATATTGAATATGGGTAGTTATAAAAACTATCCAGTTAAACTTATATTTTCCCATTTTTCTAATTTCAAAGGCTAACTCCAAACCAGAAGAGTTTTTTAATGAAATATCAATATAAAAGAAATTTATATAAGTTTCCTGTAAAGTTTTTATAGCTTGCTCTTTAGATTCTGCTTCGTATACATTTAAATCTCCATCTACTCCCTGTATCATTTTTACAATATTTTCTCGCTGCTTACTATCATCCTCAACTACTAATATATTAACCACAAGAAATCCTCCCTATTATACCATAATATATGTATATTACCTTAATATTCCTTAAATTTCAACAAAGGTTCTACAAGAAAGGAAGGATTATATTTACTTTATATGATTTCTTTGTAAAACAGTAGTTAAATGTACAATGTCCATTGAGAAATTTATACATATACCAAATAACTTATGATATAATTCAAATTAATGATATATTACAACAAAAGAGGTGTTACCTTGAAAGAATTTGAAACAAGAATAATTAACATCAATGTAGATCAAATAAGAGCTAAGCTTATGCAAATAAATGCGATTAAAGTGAAACAAGAAAATCAGATTAACAATATATATGATTTTGAAGATAAAAGGTTATTAAACAATAAGGGATATGCCAGAATAAGAATGGTAGAGGATTTAATTAATAGTCGAAATCATTATTATATGACTACAAAAAAATTACTAAGCCAAGACAAATACAAAATTATGGAGGAAAATGAAACAGAAATACTGGATTCTAAAGCTGGAGAAAATATATTTAGATCATTGGGCTTAAATCTTGTGCAATCTGTAAAAAAATATAGAGAAAGCTATAAATATAAAAATACATTAATTGAAATTGATATAAACGAGAAATCATTTTGTCCTTTTCCTTACATAGAATTTGAAACTAGTGACGATACTGAACTTGAAGAGATAGTTAACTTGCTAGGATATACAATTAAGGATACTACCTCTAAAACCATATTTGAAATATTAAAAGAAGGCAATTATTCAATTAATTGCGAGCCTGGACTTTAGCTAATGCTTCTTTATTAGAAATGGAGAATTTATATGTTTGGTTACGTTACTCCCTGTAAAATGGAGCTGAAAATTAAAGACTATGAAAAATTTAAATCTTACTACTGCGGTTTGTGTAAATCTATAAAAACAAATATAGGAAACATTCCTAGAGCAGCTCTTAATTACGATATGACTTTCCTGGCTATACTACTAGATTCTCTAGATAATAGCAAATCAACTTATACAAAACAAAGATGTGCCATACATCCACTTAAGAAAAAAATTATTCTTAAAGATAATGATTATTTAAGCTATGCTGCATTTTGCAATGTAATTTTAAGTTATTATAAGCTTTTAGATAATGTAAATGATGATAACTCTGTTAAAAGTAGACTTTTTTCTTTATTCTTTAAAGGATATTTAAAAAAAATTCCTGTTAACTTAAAACGACACCTTTTATATATAGAAAACATGTTAAATACACTATATAGCATAGAAAAAAATCCTAAAGGTAAATCAATTGATAGCATCTCACATCCCTTTGCTGAGCTTACTGGTTTTATTATATCTTCCTATAAAAATGGTGAAAATAAAGATTCCTTATATTGGCTTGGCTACAATCTTGGAAAATGGATATATATAATTGATGCTTGGGATGATTTAGAGAAAGATATGTTAAACAATAAATTTAATGTCATAAATTCTTGCTTCAATGAAGATAACCTTTCTTTTGAAGAGTTTTCAAAGAAAGCAGAAAACAGAATAGACTTTATACTAGGTACTTGTGCTTCACAATGTGCATATTTTTTAAGTAAGTTGCCTTTGAAAAAAAATAAAGAGCTATTATATAATATTCTACAGTATGGCCTTTTGGAAAAAATGGATAAAGTATTTAAAAGGAGTGTTTGCGATAATGAGAAATCCGTATGAAGTACTTGAAGTAAGTAAAAATGCTTCAAAAGATGAAATAAAAAGAGCCTATAGAGAATTAGCTAAAAAATATCATCCAGATCAATATGGCAACAACCCATTAAGAGAATTGGCTGAAGATAAGATGAAAGAACTTAATGAAGCTTATGATTATCTAATGAAAAATTCTTCTAATGATTCCTATTCTACTTCTAGCTATGGAAATAATACATATAATAATCAAAATAACTCTGATATGTATCGCTCTATTGAAATGGCTATCCAGAATGGTAATCTCAGATACGCAGAAGAAAATCTAAGTAGAATTACAACTAGAGATGCTGAGTGGAATTATCTTATGGGGCTGCTTAATCTAAGAAAAGGCTGGTATAATGAAGCTTACAATAATTTAAGCGTAGCATGTAACATAGAACCACACAATGGAAAATATAGAGACGCTTTTAATAGGCTAAATAATATGAATCAATCTTATAGGGAACCTTACTATAATAATAGAAGAAGAGATCCTGATTTATGCAATATTTGTGCTACTTTGTATTGCTTAGACTGTTGTTGTGAATGTGGTGGCGGAGACTTCATTAGCTGCTGCTAAAAATGGAGGTGTTAATATTGGATAGAGGAACTAATAAAACTTCAAACTTATCTAAAGGTGGCATCTTTACTGCACTCGGTGTTATTTTTGTATATCTAAGCAGTATTATTCCCGTGAATAAGCTCTTTTTATTAGGTATAGCATCAAGCATTATTCCTTTATCCGTTGTTACTACTAATATGAAAAACACTATAATAGTTTACTTTGCTACATCTGTAATTTCTTTGTTCGTTTCTGGTTCAAAATTTGCAGTTATTTCTTATATAATATTCTTCGGGTTATATGGAATAATAAAATACTATATTGAAAGAATAAGAAAAATATATATTGAGTTTATATTGAAATTAGCTTTCTTTAATTCTGTTGTACTTATACTATTTTGTTCTTATAAAGCTTTTTTCCCAGACATCATTAATGTAAATATGCCTTTATATATATTGGTAGCTGGCTCTGAAATAGTATTTTTGATATATGATTATGCATTATCTCTATTCATAAGTTACACAAATAGATACCTTCATAAGAAAATCTAATTAATAAGATCGTATCTATTTTAAAACAAAAACTCTTCTTTAAGCAAGAGGGTTGAAGTAAAATTTTATTATGATATAATAATTGGTGTAGATTTTATGTTGTTCGTGTTACAATATTGCCCATTCGCCAAGCGGTAAGGCACCTGACTCTGACTCAGGTATTCGGAGGTTCGAATCCTTCATGGGCAGCCATTGAATTCAAAGACTCTATAGCTTTTATAGAGTCTTTTATTATCTTACTTTTAATATAACTCTTGACAAAAAATTATTGATATTATAAAATTTACAATAAAGTTAATAATACGCTTTGAAAAGGAATAGTAATATCTTATCTTCATAAGAGAGCTGTTGGCAGGTGAAAAACAGTGTTGATAATCTATGAACTCGCCTTGGAGCTTATCTGCAGAAAAGCAGGTACGGGTAAAGCCGTTATTTTATTGAGTGAAACTAAAGAATGTCTTTAGTTTAATAAGAGTGGTACCGCGGAATACAGCCTTTTCGTCTCTTTATAGGGAGATGAAAAGGCTTTTTTTATTAGTTAAAACTATTGTAATATTATTGCATAGTATCTGCAATTGATTATTTAATGTAGTTTTTGCAATAATAACAACTATATAATAATAAAACACAGTAAAGGAGCGATAATATGAGCTTTTACAATACTAAGGTTGATGAAAAGTGGCAAAAAAAATGGGAAAATTCTAATCTTTACAAATTTGATGAGAATAATTCAGATAACAAGCTATATGTGCTTGAAATGTTCCCTTATCCATCAGGAAGTAAGCTTCATGCAGGTCATTGGTTTAACTATGGGCCAGTTGACTCTTGGGCAAGAATGAAAAGAATGCAGGGATATAATGTATTTCAACCAATGGGATTCGACGCTTTTGGTCTTCCTGCAGAAAACTTTGCTATTAAGACAGGAATTCATCCTAAAGATTCAACAGAAAAAAATATTGAAACTATGGAACAACAGCTTAAGGCCATGGGCACAATGTTTAACTGGGAAAACGAGGTAGTTACTTGCAGACCAGAGTATTACAAATGGACACAATGGATATTTGTCAAACTATTTGAAAATGGCTTGGCCTATAGAAAGAATGCACCTGTTAATTGGTGCCCTAGCTGTAATACAGTTCTTGCAAATGAACAGGTTCTAGATGGCGCTTGTGAAAGATGCAGCACTGAAGTAACTAAAAAGGACTTAACTCAATGGTTCTTTAAGATTACAGACTATGCAGAACAACTGCTTGAAAAATTAGATGATTTAGATTGGCCTGAAAAGACAAAGGCAATGCAAAAACACTGGATTGGTAAATCTATTGGTTCCGAGGTAACTTTTAAAGTTGCAGACTCTGATCTAGAATTTAACGTATTTACTACAAGAGTTGATACTTTATTGGGAGTTACTTATGTAGTTATTGCTCCTGAGAACGATCTTGTAGATAAAATCACTACAGATGAATATAAGGCTTTAGTTGGCGAATACAAAGAGCAAGCTAAGAAACAATCTGATATAGAAAGACAGTCTATTACTAGAGAAAAAACTGGTGTATTCAGCGGAGCATATGCTATAAATCCTATAAACGGAAGAAAAGTGCCTATTTGGATAGGTGATTATGTACTAAACACTTATGGTACTGGTTGTGTTATGGCTGTTCCTGCTCATGATGAAAGAGACTTTGCATTTGCAACAAAATACAATCTTCCAATAGAAAGAGTAATTGAAGGCGGAGATTCTCTTCCTTATGTTGAATATGGAAAGATGATGAACAGTGGTGAGTTTGACGGGCTTTCTGGTGACGAAGCTAAGGCTGCCGTTGTTAAAAAGCTTGAATCCATGGACCTTGGAAAAGGAAAGGTAAACTATAGATTAAGAGATTGGTTAGTTTCAAGACAGAGATATTGGGGAGCTCCTATTCCAATAATTCATTGCGATAAATGTGGAACTGTTCCTGTGCCTGAAAAGGATCTACCTGTAATGCTTCCATACGATGTGGAATTTTCACCAGATGGAAAATCTCCATTATCAAAATCTGAAGATTTTATAAACACAACTTGTCCTGTATGTGGTGCACCTGCAAAAAGAGATATGGATACCTTAGATACCTTTGTATGTTCATCATGGTATTACTTGAGGTATCCTGATAACAAAAATAGTGATAAAGCTTTTGATAGCGAGACAATAAATAAGATGCTTCCTGTAGATATGTATGTAGGTGGACCAGAACACGCATGTATGCATCTTTTATATGCAAGATTCTTCACTAAAGCATTAAGAGATATGGGTTATTTAAACTTTGATGAGCCATTCTTATCATTAAGACATCAAGGATTAATTCTTGGTCCTGATGGTCTAAAGATGAGTAAATCCAAAGGAAATACCATATCTCCTGACGATTATATAAAAGAGTTTGGATCTGATGTATTTAGAATGTATCTAATGTTTGGATTTGACTATACTGAAGGTGGCGCATGGAGTGATGATGGTGTTAAATCCATTGGCAGATTCGTAGATAGAATAGAAAGAATCTTAGACTCCTGTAGAGAGGAAATAAATAATCCTAAAAACAGTAAAACTACTTTAGATAAAGCAGAAAAAGAGCTTAACTATATGAGACATCATGCTATTAAAGCTGTAAGTGAGGACACTGCTAAGTTCCAATTTAATACTTCTATAGCAAGGTTGATGGAATTTATAAATGCTCTTTCAAAATATACTGGAGAGGATATTAAAAATTCTTCTTTCTTAAAGGAGACTATACTTGACTTTATAAAACTTATAGCACCATTTGCACCTCACTTTGCAGAGGAACAATGGGAACTTTCCGGAATGTCTTACTCAATATTTGATGAAAAGTGGCCTACATTTGACTCTAAGGCTTTAATAAAAGACGAGGTTGAAATAGCAATTCAAGTCAATGGAAAAATAAAGGCTAAAGTGAATATAGCTACAGGATTAACTGAAGATCAAATAAAAGAAGCTGCACTTGATAACGACGATATAAAAGCTTCTATAGAAGGAAAAGAAGTTAAAAAAGTTATAGTAGTTAAAGGTAGACTTGTAAATATTGTTGTAAAATAAAATTTGGGGCCTTATGGCCCCTTTATCTATACATTTCTAATATCTTCTCTGTGGATTTTAATAGGCTAGCAAGTTCATTTACCTCACCCTCTTCAATGAGCTTATTCAACTGTATTTGAAGCCTTGTTGATTCTGCAAGCTTTCCCATCGAAGATAAAGTCAATATATTATTCATTATGTCCAACACTAAACTGGATTTCACTTCAAATAATTTTTGAGCATCCTTAATTTCATCCTTAATCCCAAGCATCTGCTGGTCTAATTGAAAGGCTGCATCCGCTGCGGATTTTAGTTTCAATTTTATATTATCAGGTATTTCATGTTTATATTTATAATTTAGTGAATGTTCTATAGTAGCCCAAAAGTTCATTGCTAAAGTTCTTATTTGAAATTCAGCTAATATCTCCTTTTCACCATCTGCCATATTTACTGGATACTTGATAACCATATGATAACTTCTATATCCGCTGCCCTTAACATTAGTGACATAGTCCTTCTCATAAAGAATCTTCATATCCTTTCTTCCTCTAACTATCTCAACTACTTTTTCAACATCGTCAACAAACTGGCACATTATTCTTAGTCCAGCAATATCTTCCATTTCGTAACTAATCCTATCTAAAGGTATATTAAACTTATTAGCTTTTTCTAATATACTAGATATTTCCTTCACCCTACCTGTAACAAACTCAATAGGTGAATATTCATTTTTTCTTCTATATTCTTTTCTTATGCTTCTAAATTTTATTTTCAATTCTTCAACTGCTTGTTCATAAGGTATCAGAAATGTTTTCCATTCTCCTATTGCCATAACCATTCACCCCTACATATTAGTATATGCTGTCATTTATATTATACTACACTTTTATTATAGTATATTATTTATAAATAAATAATATAATTTTATTATAATTTTTGATATAATAGGATTATTCAAGAAACTATTAATATTGAAGGTGATGTTTTAATGTCAAAGGATATATTTTCTGGTTTAGAAAATTTAGGATTCGAAGATATTGATAATGTAAATTTGTATAAAAAAGATGATGATAAAATGAAACAAGCTGAAGAAAAAATAGGACAAAGTGAGGAAGAGAAACAACGATCATTACTGTATGATACGCATGTTACGTGTCCAGTATGCGAGATTAATTTTAAAGCTCGAGTTGTTAAAACTTCAGCATCCAGAATCTTAAAAAAAGACTCTGACAGCTTTATTAGATACGGTGTTATAAATCCCTATTTCTATGATGTATGGGTATGCAATAGCTGTGGGTATTCTGCTCTGAAAAATGATTTTCATAAAATTAGAAGTTTCCAAATAGATTCAGTAAAACAAAAAATTACTTCTAGGTGGCGCGGAAAGAACTACCCTGACGTATATGACATAGATATAGCTATAGAAAGATATAAACTTTCCTCTTTTAAACTATGTTGTAACGGAAGCGAAATCAAGTAAAAAGGCCATGAACTGCTTAAAACTTGCATGGATGTACCGTCTCAAGGAAGATGCTGACAATGAGATGACGTTTTTAAAACAAGCCCTAGATGGATTTAGTGATGCTTATTACAATGAAGATTTTCCTATATACGAAATGAACAAATTCACTATTATGTATTTAATTGGTGAACTTAATAGAAGAGTTGAGAAGCCTGAGGAAGCCTTAGTATGGTTTAGTAAGATTATAACTGCACCTGGTGCTCCTCAAAGGCTTAAAGATAAAACTCGAGACCAGAAAGACTTAATAGAAGAAAGTCTTAAAAAGAAATCTGAAAGTAACGAAGATTTAACAGAAGGGATTTCTTTCGACGATGAAAATAAAAAAGATAAAAAAGGATTTTTCTCTAAATTTTTTAAATAAAGAAGACCCATTAGGGCCTTCTTTAAGCTTATATAAATAAATTTACATTGGAGTCCTCTGCTTCTCCTAGGTAGTAACCTACACCACCTATTTTTATACCATCAATTAGCTCTTCCTTTTTAAGTCCCATAACATCCATAGACATCTGACAGGCCACTATTTCTATTCCACTATCTATAGCAGCTTGTATTAGCTCTTCAAGTGATGTAACACTTTTATTTTTCATTACCATTCTGATCATTTTAGGCCCCATTCCAAGCATATTCATATTAGATAATTTTAATCTTTTGCTCCCTCTTGGCATCATAAATCCAAACATCTTATCCATAAAGGCTTTTGGAACACTAACTTTATCATGCTTCCTTAGTATGTTTAGTCCCCAGAAGGTAAAAAACATTGTAACTTTTTTACCCATGGAAGCTGCACCATTAGCTATTATAAAGGATGCTATTGCTTTATCTAAGTCTCCACTGAACACTACTAACGTTTTATTATCCTTTTGAGCAATTGCACCGGTATTACAACTACTGTTATCTAGCATCATTTGTTTTTTTTTACCCTTTTTTATAAAAGCTATGATGTTTCCCTTATCTTTTTCTCTCTCTAGTAGCTCGTTATCAGTTCTTTTACACCAAGACTTTATATCTTCGAAAAATCCTGGATCTGATGCTGTAACCTTTAATACCTCTCCTTCTTTCATGTCTTGAACACTTGCGTTAACCTGCATTAGAGGACCTGGGCAGCATAGTCCACAAGCATCCAGTGTCTTATCAAAGCTTCCCTTCTTATATTCAATCTCCGCCTCTTTATACTCATTAGCAGTACTTTCTAAGCTGACACTAGCTTCTTTTCCTCTTAAATCCATAGAACCACCTTCACTGCCTTTGTTCATTACTACATCTTTAGGTCTAAACTTACTCATAGTATATGTCTTATAACCCCCAGTTAGGTTCTTCACTTTAAATCCACGTGCCATTAAAATTCTTGCAGCAATATATCCTCTAAGACCTACCTGACAATGGAGTAATATTTCCTTATCTTTATCTAGTTCACTCACTCTATTTCTCAAGTCATCTACTGGTATATTTAATGAACCTTCTATATTACCATTTTTATATTCTATTTCAGTTCTTACATCTATAAGCTGAGTTTTTTCCTTATCTCTATTATCTATATCTTCTGGAAGTATTACTTCATGTCTTCCAGTTAGAACATTTTCAGCAACAAATCCAGCCATGTTAACAGGATCCTTTGCTGAAGAGTAAGGTGGTGCATAAGCAAGCTCTAATTCTGCCAAATCATAAACTGTTCCACCAAGCCTCATTGTAACTGCTATATCATCCATTCTCTTATCTACTCCAACATAGCCAAAAGCTTGAGCTCCAAGTATTTTCCCTTCATTATTGAAAATAAGTTTTATTGACATCGGAGCTCCACCAGGATAGTATCCTGCGCTTGAATTAGGGTGTACATAGATAACTCTATATGATATACCTTTTGACTTCAATGTTCTTTCATTATTTCCCGTACTTGCACCAGTTAAGTCAAATACCTTTATGATAGCTGTTCCCATAGTTCCTTTGTATTTTGAATCTAATCCACATATGTTGTCTGCTGCAATTCTTCCTTGTTTATTAGCAGGTCCAGCAAGGGCTATAGCCGTCTTACTTCCATTTACAAAATCAACTACTTCTATAGCGTCACCAACCGCATATACGTCTTCTATATTTGTCTCCATTTTATTGTTTACTATTATGTGTCCTTTTAGTCCAAACTCTATTCCTGAGTTCCTTAAAAAGGCCACATCCGGCTTAACACCTATGGCAAGTATAACTATATCCGCATATAGACATTTTCCGCTATTCAAAATAACATTAATGCCCTTCTCCTCTTCCTTAAATGCTTTCACACCATCATTTAAAACAACTCCGACTCCATTGTCTTCGAGTTCCTTTTCCGCAAATGTTACCATATCCGAGTCAAACGGCGCTAGTATATGAGGTGCTGCTTCAACTAGTGCAACATTTAATCCTCTTTCTTTAAGGTTTTCAGCCATTTCAACTCCTATAAAACCTCCACCTATAACTACTGCATTTTTGATATTTCTATTATCTACATAAGCTTTTATTTTGTCTGTATCAGGCACGTTTCTTAGTGTAAATATCTTATCATTATTTATACCTTCTATTGGCGGCTTGATAGGCATTGCACCTGGTGATAAAATTAGGTAATCATAGCTTTCTTCATATTCACCTTTGTCTTTGCTGTTAACCTTCACTTTTTTGTTTTTTGTATCTACATCAATTACTTCGCTATTAACCCTTACATCTATTTTAAATCTCTCATTCATAGCCTCAGGAGTTTGTACTAACAGCTTTTCTCTTTCCTTAATAGTTTCACCTATATAATACGGCAATCCACAATTAGCAAAAGATATATACTCTCCTTTTTCAAACATCACTATTTCTGCATCCTCATCAAGTCTTCTAAGTCTAGCCGCAGCAGATGCTCCACCTGCAACTCCGCCAACAATTAAAACTTTTTTTGACATTTTCCTGTACCTCCTTTTTAATAGAAAAACTTTATCTATTTATCTTCATTAAAGAATATATCAATTATTTTCTCTACTCTCTCATCACAAACTCTGTAGTTTATCTCTAAGCCATTTCTTTCACCTTCAATTATTCCAGCAGTCCTTAATTTTTGCAGATGTTGTGATATAGTAGATTGAGGCATATCCAAACAATTTTGCATATGACTTACATTGCATCTTCCCTTTTCCAACAAACCTCTAACTATACACAATCTAACTGGATGTGCTAACACTTTAAGAAATTCAGCACTTTCATTAAATTTTTCAAAATTATTATCCATCTCATACCTCTTAATTTTTTAGAATAATTTTCAGTAAATATTTTTCACTATTATATTTAATATATTTGTTCATCACTATATTTATATATTACGATATATAAATATATATGTCAATAAATTATCCCATAAAAACTTATAAAATTTTTATGGGATTGAAATCTAGATAATCACCTGAAGTAAGTATATATTCTATGCCGTCTTTTTCGCCATTTAAAGCTTTTGTTAGCGAAGGTCCATGTAAATGTCCATAAACTACATTTTCAACGCTATATTCTTTAAATATTTCTACAAAACCTGATTCTACAAGTTTCTCATTCATAGGAGGATAGTGAATCATTACAATAAATTTTTTGAATCCTTCTTTTACTGCCGCATCTAATGACAATCTTAATCTAGAAAGCTCTCTTGTATATATCTTTTCATCATGGGCCTTGAAGTTTTCTCCTCCCGGACAAATCCAACCTCTAGTTCCGCATATAGCATAATCCTCGTATACAAAGAAGTTGTTCTGGATGAATTTCATATCTTCATAAAGATTATTTAGCTTAGTGATGCTCACCCACCAATAATCATGATTGCCCTTAACCATTATTTTTCTTCCTGGAAGATTATGAATCCACTGTAAATCATTCATGCCATCTTCTATTTTCATAGACCAGGATATATCCCCAGCTATAAGTACTGTATCTTCATCCTTAACTTTTTTTAACCAGTTATCCTTTATTTTTTTATCATGTTGAAACCAGTTTTGCCCAAACACGTCCATTGGCTTGTCACCGTTTAAATCTAAATGCAAATCAGATATTGCATATAAAGCCACCTTACCACCTCTTATTTGCTTAAATTTTTATCTACATCCATTACATAGGCTATTACCTTGGCTACCGCATTATATAATTCAAATGGTATAGCGTCTCCTACATCTACATTACTTAAAAGACTTGAAAGTTCTTCATCATAAACTATAGGAACATTATTTTCTTCTGCTCTTTCTATTATCTTGTCAGCTACATATCCCATACCTGCCGCAGTCACCACTGGTGCCGTATATCCCTGTTCATATTTTAATGCCGCTGCCTTTTTCCTTTTATTCATTATAACACCTCTTAATATAAATGGGGCATCTATTAATTATAAGTTGTTCTTATTATATTGTAAATTACTTAGAACCTTACAAAATTAATGCGCCTTATACCTTTGTATCTATAGCACTTAGATTACTGTCCCCGAAGAACTCTGAGCAACTTGTTATATTCATCTCTTTTTCTCTCTCACTTACATTAGCATAAACATTATAACCCATTTCATGCAGCTTGATCATTATCTTTTCTTTTTCATTATCTAAAACTTTAATCCACTTTTCTTCACACTTTATACTTAAATCCATGTTGTTGTTGTTAACTTTTATATAAGCATCTATAACTCCCATGTTAATAGTATTTACAGATGCCGCTATTTTTACATTGGTAGAGTCAATTTTCTTTCCCTTTTTTCTTTCATCTTTTATCATGAGTTTGCACTCATATTCATGCTTTTCTATATTTATAGGCAAGTCTAGGTAATAATACTGATTTGATACAGAATTAAATATTTTGAAATCATTAATGTTTTTATCTAGTGCCTGCATCACATTATTATATACCTTAGGATCAAGTTCATTTTTTTGCTCTATAAATGTTTTTATAGTATTTTTTAATTCTTCAGTTTTGGCATTTATTTGCTCCTTAATTACTTTTGATATATCTTCTATAGTATGGTGTTTAACTGGTAATGCGCTTTTATCTTTTACGCTATCATCTAACTTTAATTCCTGAGTAATTTCTATATCTTTTTCCGATAAAACCTTAGTTACTTCTTTTGAAACTTTTGTATTATTAGATAACTCCTCGTTTTCATTATTTAGTTCCTTTAAATTTGTATTGTTGGATAGCTCCTCATTCTCATTGTTTAACTCTTTTAAAGCTGTTGTTTCTACTGCCAAATTGTTTTTACCTGATTTATTTAACTTTACTAGCTCTTCTGATGTGCTACCTAAATCTATCTTTTCTTTACCTTCATTATTAGATAGCTCTTTATTATTTTGTGTAATGCTTTCTAAGTTGCTATCTGTACCTGCAAATTCACTATCGGTATCAATACTACCTTTAAGCTGACCCTCAACCTGCTTAACATCTTTAAATATGGTCAAATTCTCCTTAAAGACATTATTAAAACTCTTAATGTTTTCTTCCGTTAAATCTATATTGTTTTCAAAAAATGTAAATAAATCATCTGATTCTAAGCTTTTTAATTCATTAAAAAATGACTTTAAAGTATTTTTTATTTTAATACCTTCTTCACTTTCTAAATTTATATTTTTGCTTTGTATATATCTTTCAATGAAAGCACTTTCCTCTGTATCATCAGATTTCATCTTATTCATAAAGTCTAAAATAGTTTTTACATCTGAAATATTTTCTTTCGTAAGAGTTATATTATGCTTTACCATTTTATTTAAAATATCGTAATCTGAATCACTTAATTTTATGCTTTTCTCTTTTAAAAACGCACTAATAGAATCTTTTTCTGATGATTTTTGTTTAGTATCTGAATTTAATATTTTAAGCTGAAGTTTTCCATCTTCAAAGCCTTCAACTACAAATCTTATAAGCCCTTCTGGTAGCTTTTCCATAGGGTCTTGAAGCTTCGCTGAAAATTGCCACCCATCAAGAAGTTT
Organism: Clostridium sp. OS1-26; assembly: GCF_030915445.1. Taxonomy (GTDB): domain Bacteria; phylum Bacillota; class Clostridia; order Clostridiales; family Clostridiaceae; genus Clostridium_AM. The sequence continues at coordinate 1,662,775 of NZ_CP133264.1, read as the reverse complement.
TAAGAGCATCTCTCCAGTTAATTTATCTAAATTTACAATTCTAGCTGAAAAGTTTTGGCCAACTTCAAAAGATAACTTTCTAGAAACCATCCTAGTATTAACATCATAAACACTATTTATATTCCATATACCAGCCATTTAAATCACTCCTTTTATTCTGGCCTATATATACATTATCGCACAGAACTATAAGTTTATGTAGGGCTACTTGGCCGAAAGTTAACTTATATGCCGGGATATGTTTCCAAGCTTCAGCTTTGGGAACATATTCCTCTATATAAGTTAACTTTCTAGCCAGTTTTTCTATATAAATGAATATCTATATATATAAAAATAATCCGGAAAAACCCGGATTATTTCTGCTAGTTATTTTTAACAAGATCACTTTCTTCTTGACCTTCTTTATGAAGTATTGGTGATACGCTTTTGTACACTAACATAGTTAATACTGATACCAACATACCTTTAATCAGATTAAAAGGCGCAATTGCCCATATCACAAAGGAATTAAGGTCTTTTATACTGCTATTAACTTTGTTTCCCATTGCAACAATGGCATTTATAGGGAAGTGTAGTACTGTTTCATATAAAGGTAGGAATATATAGTAATTAAGAACACTAGCTGCCACAGTCATAGCTAAAGCACCTGCAATTAGTGAAGTAACTGCTGTCCCTCTGCTTTTTCTTTTATTATATATATATCCTGATACATATACCATTACTGCACCAACAAGGAAATTTGCTAACTCTCCTACAAAAGCACTTCCTCCAACAAATATACCATGAAGTATATTTTTAAGTAACTCTATTGCTACTCCAGCTATAGGTCCAAGCGCAAAAGCCCCAATTAGTGCTGGCAAGTCACTTATATCAAACTTTAAAAAAGGTGGAAAAAATGGGGTAGCAACTTCAATAAACATAAGTATAAATGCTATAACACTCAACATAGATATTTTTACTAATCTGTTTAGTTTTTGATCTTTCATATATACATCCTCCTAATATAATTGTTTCATAATCTTCTGCATACATTCATATTTAGAGGTGTTAGTATAATAAAAAACCCTGACTATAAGTCAGGGCGAATTTACATTATACTTTACCTTCTTTCATCCAGACTTTACTGTCGGCTTCGGAATCTAACCGAATCATGCCAATTAAGGCTCGCGGGCTATACCGCCGGTGGGGAATTTCGCCCCGCCCTGAAGATTATTACTTTATTAAGTTTACGTTTCAATTATAGTACAAGTTTTCTAAAAATTCAATATCTAAACTAAGTAAATATATTATTTTTTCATTGTTAAAGCTATTCTTTTTCTTTTTTCATCAACCTCAAGAACTTTTACCTCAACAATATCTCCAACCTGCACTACATCAAGCGGATGTTTTATAAATCTATCTGCCAATTGACTTATATGCACCAATCCATCTTGATGAACTCCAATATCAACAAATGCTCCAAAGTCTGCAACATTTCTCACAGTTCCCATTAATGACATACCCGGCTTTAATTGAGTTATATCTATAATTCCAGTCTTCAATATAGGCTTAGGTAATTCTTCTCTTGGATCTCTTCCTGGCTTTTTTATTTCTTTTATTATGTCATTAAGAGTAGGAACACCAACTGATAACTTTTCTGCTAGTTTCTCTATCCCTGATTCCTTAACCCTTTCTTCTATATCTATAAGCCTGTTGTTTTTCAAATCATCTAAAGTATATTCTAAAGTCGTTAATAGTCCTTTTGCTACGTCATAAGATTCTGGGTGTACAGAAGTATTATCTAAAGGTTCTTTACTTTCCATTACTCTCAAGAATCCAGCACATTGTTCAAATGCTTTTGCTCCTAATCTTTTTACCTTTAAAAGTTCTTTTCTACTTTTAAACTTTCCATTCTCTTCTCTATATAGAACAATATTTTGAGCAATAGTTGCGTTTATTCCTGATATATATGATAAAAGAGATGGCGTTGCTATATTCAAATCTACACCTACACTATTTACGCAGTCTTCTACTACACCGCTTAACGATTCATCTAACTTTTTAGGAGCAACATCATGTTGATACTGCCCGACCCCTATAGACTTAGGATCTATTTTTACAAGCTCTGCTAATGGGTCCTGAAGTCTTCTTCCAATAGATATAGCTCCTCTTAATGAAACATTGATATCTGGATACTCTTTTGCAGCCAATTCCGATGCTGAATACACAGAAGCTCCAGCTTCTGATACTACAACATAATAAATATCTCTATTCTTTTCTGCCTTAACTTCTTTTATAATTCTTACTATAACCTCTTCTGATTCTCTGCTCGCTGTTCCATTTCCCAAAGATATAACACCTACATCATGTTTATAAATTGATTCCTTTAAAATTTTCACAGCTTCTTCAACACTATTTTGAGATGAAGTCGCATAAACTGTTGCAGTATCTAATAGCTTTCCTGTATCGTCAAGTACAGCTATTTTACATCCAGTTCTAAAACCAGGGTCAAAACCTAATACTATTTTACCCTTGATTGGAGCCTGCATTAATAGTGCTTTTAGGTTTGCTTTAAATATTTTTATAGCTCCTTCTTCACCTTTATCTGTAAGATCTGATCTTATTTCTCTTTCTATCGATGGATATATTAATCTTTTTAAGGAATCTTTAATACTATCTTCTATATATGTATCAGTATTTTTATTATCTTTTAAACACCTTTGTTTTAAGTACTCTATAATTTTATCCATATTCGCAGTTATTTTTACTGAAAGTATCTTTTCTTTTTCACCTCTATTAATTGCGAGAATTCTATGCGGTGGTATGCCTTTTACAGCTTCTTTATAATCATAATACATCTCATAAGGGGTTGATTCCTTGCTCTCGCCATTTGTTTCTATTAAGCCCTCGTTTTGAATAAAGTTTCTAATCCATTTTCTATACTCAGCCTCATCTGATATTATTTCGCTAATAATATCCATCGCTCCTTGCAAAGCTTCCTCTGCTGTCTTCATTTCTTTTTCTTCATTTATAAATTCAGCTGCATATTGCTTTATATCATCCTTAAACTCACCACTCCAAATAACTTCAGCTAAAGGTTTTAATCCTTTTTCTTCTGCAATAATGGATCTGGTTCTTTTTTTAGGCTTATATGGTCTATATATATCTTCTACTTCTGTTAAAGTGTCGCATCTCATTATAGTTGTCTTTAATTCATCTGTAAGCTTCCCTTGTTCATCGATAAGTCTTATAACATCTTCTTTTCTTCCCTCTAGGTTTCTTAAGTATGTAAGTCTTTCTGAAAGGGTTCTGAGAGTTATATCACTCATCTCTCCAGTCATTTCTTTTCTATATCTAGCTATAAAAGGAACCGTATTCCCACTATCTAAAAGGTCAATGACAGTTTCTACATGTTTTCTATTTAAATTTAACTCTTGTATCAATCTTTCAACTATATTATTCATATTTACCTCCACGCCCATTAAATTTTAAAGCAATTTTTGAAATTATTGGCTAAAAATTATTATAACAGTTATATAGTATTTTGCAAATTAATATATATTTTAAAGATATATTTTTCTTGAGAGGTTGTTACTATGAAAAAACACATGACTTATTTTTTCCTAATAATATCTTTTATTTTTCTAGGCCTTAGCTTTCATATTTATTCTAAAGTACATGTATTTAGCCACAATTCAGTTAAAAAGAATATAGAATATCTATCTTCTGATAACTTTAAAGGCAGACTCGCTGGAAGTATTGAAAATGCAGCATCAATTATATATATAAAGGATTCTTTCAAAGATGCTGGATTGAAGCCCTATAATGGTAATTATCTTCAAAGTTTTGACGCAATTTATCCTCATAAAATTTCCGAAAAACCTTACTTAAACATTACTGATGAAAATGGATTTTTGATTAAAGAATTTAACTATGGAATAGATTTTAAAGAAGATTTACTGAACTTCAGAAAAAATAATTTAAACTTTAGCAAGTATGATAAAGTTGAAGTTCTTGACGGCCATATTCAAGTTAAAAAGGATAATGATTATTTTTTATTTTATGTACCTCAAGATAACACGCTTAACTTTAGAAGTTCTTTTATAAGCTCTGCACCTTATAGCATGTATATTATGATTACTAAAGACACTTTTAATGAATTAAAAAACTACTTAAGCAAAAATTATAGCATAAATTGTTCTATACCTTTTGAAGCTAAAAAAACATCTTTAAATAATATTACTGCATATATAGAAGGTAAAGACCCACATTCTCCTCCAATTGTTCTTTCTGCACACTTTGACCATGTAGGCTCGGATCTTTCTGGGAAAGTTTACAGCGGTGCCTTAGATAATGCTTCAGGAATCGCTTTTGTAATGGAAATGAGTAAATATATAAGTTCTTTAGGAAAACCTGATAGAAATATATTATTTGTCGGTTTCAATGCTGAAGAATTTGGATGTCTGGGCTCGAAAGCTTTTGCAGATAAATATAAGGACAACCTTAAAGGTGCTAAAATATTTAATTTTGATATGATAGGTGGAAATAATTCCATACCGCTTCACATAATGGGAGGAAAGAAGGATACAAAGGACAGTCCTCTTATAAAAGAAACTTCACTAATTTGTAAGAAGGATAAAATCAGTTTTAATTATCTATTTGAAGATGCTAGTGACCATGAATACTTTCGAAAGCAAAATATCGATGCTATAACTTTATCCGATGCAGATTCATCTAAAATTCATACCCCTAATGACAAGGCTAATTTCATAAACACAGATTCCATAGACAGATGCTTTAAAGTAGCATCAGAAGAAGTGATCAACTATGGCTTTAACAACAATTTATTTATTTTATATTATAAACAAATATTTTGGGTTTCTTTAACATGTACTATTTTAAGCTTAGCGATTTTATTTAAACCTACACGCAAAAACAATATATAGATTATATAGCGATTGCTCAATTCGTAATATAAAAAATATGCGACACAGTTTTTACAAGGTGTTATGTCGCATATTTTTATATTGCTTCTTTTAGTTTGTATTTTGTTTTAAATATTCATTTATAAATTCGTCTATTTCTCCATTCATAACAGCATTTATATTTCCATTTTCAACGCCTGTTCTGTGGTCTTTAACTAAAGTGTATGGTTGAAAAACGTAGGACCTTATTTGGCTTCCCCACCCAATATCTTTTAGCTCCCCAGTTAAATCTTCAATTTTCTCCTTATGAGCTCTTTCCTTTAGTTCTACAAGCTTAGACTTTAGCATTTTCATGGCCTCATCCTTGTTATGATGCTGACTCCTTTGATTTTGACACTGAACTACTATTCCTGTTGGTATATGAGTTATTCTAATCGCGGATTCAGTCTTATTTACATGCTGCCCTCCAGCGCCCCCTGCTCTATAAGTGTCTACTTTAATGTCTTCTGGTCTTATTTCTATATCTTGATTTGCTGTAAGCTCAGGCAAAACCTCCACAGAAGCAAAAGAAGTTTGTCGCTTACCATTGGCATTAAAAGGCGATATTCTAACTAGTCTATGAATTCCCTTTTCTGCTTTTAAATATCCATAAGCAAATTCTCCAACTATCCTTAAATCGGCACTTTTAATACCAGCATCATCTGCAGGAATCAAATCTATAGTTTCTATCTTAAATCCTTTTCCTTCAGCCCATCTTGTATACATTCTTAAAAGCATCTCTGTCCAGTCTTGGGCATCAGTTCCTCCAACACCTACATGAAGAGATATTATGGCATTGTTCTTATCATATTCTCCTGACAGCAATATTTCTATCCTAAATCTATCTACATCATCCTGTAATGCCTTTACTTCCTTTAATATTTCTTTTGAGGTCGTTAGATCCGCTTCTTCTATTGCCAGTGTAGTAAGAACCTCAATATCTTCTACTCTTTCTTCTAATTCCTTATATCTATCCAATCTATTTTTTAAGAATTTTTCTTCTCCAGTTACTTCCTGAGCTTTGTTTACATCACTCCAAAAATCAGGTTCCTGCATTTTTTTCTGAAGTTCTTCTATTTTATTTTTGCTATTTTCTATGTCAAAGTGAACCCCTTATTTCATTAATGGCTCCTTTTAAGCCACCTATTTCATTTAAGGCTTCTTCTAGTTGAAGTAGCATTTAATCACTCTCCTCTTAATATAAAGAATAAACAATTAGACTAAGGCATCTGGAATAAAATATTATACTCACTAATTACTTTTTTAAGATGCCTGATATTAAATTTTAGTAAACAAATGTCGTTTTGCTTAAGCAAAACGACATTAAAATATTATTCAAATCTTCCACAACAGTTTTTGTATTTTTTCCCGCTGCCACATGGACACGGATCATTTCTTCCTGTAGTTTTTTCCTTTTTTACAGGTTGTTTCTTCACTGAATCATCATCAACCTGATTTGTATGAGTTTCTTTTACAACTCTTTCTCTTTCAGGAGTTTTTTGAATTTGAACATGGAATAAATATTTTATAGTCTCAAGCTTAATGTTGTATATCATTTCTTCAAACATTTCGCTACCTTCAAATTGGTAGGCTTGAGCAGGGTCTTGTTGCTTATATGCTCTTAAACCTATTCCTCTCTTAAGGTGATCCATGTCATCTATGTGATCCATCCACTTTGTATCAACTACTCTTAAAAGAACAACTCTTTCTATTTCTCTCATTTGCTCTGATGTGAATTCTTCTTCTTTTTGTGAATAAATTCCTTGGCCTATTTCTACAAACTTATCTTTAATCTCATCATTTAGTAAGTTTGACAATTCTTCAACTGTAACTGAATCCTTTGGCACATATAGCTCTTCCATAAAATCTATCAGTTTAGCTAAGTCATTTTCAAATTCTTCTTCTACACCAGAGATATGTGATTCAACTGCGGAAGAAGCTATATCTTCAAGCATTTGATAGATTTGATCCTTTAAGTCTTCACCTTCTAGAACTTCTGATCTTTGTCTGTACATAATTTCTCTTTGTTTATTTATAACATCATCATATTGAAGTAATGTTTTTCTTATATCAAAGTTATTCCCTTCAACTTTCTTTTGAGCATTTTCTATAGCACCACTTACCATTTTGCTTTCTATAGCTTCATCATCACCAAGTCCAAGCTTTTCAACTATATCCTTTAGTTTATCTGAACCAAATATTCTCATTAGATCATCCTCTAATGATACATAGAATCTTGATAGTCCAGGGTCTCCTTGACGTCCAGAACGACCTCTTAATTGGTTGTCAATTCTCCTTGATTCATGCCTTTCAGTACCTATGATTTTTAGTCCGCCAAGCTCTACAACACCGTCTCCAAGCTTAATATCGGTACCACGACCAGCCATGTTAGTTGCTATTGTAACTGTACCCTTTTCACCTGCACCAGTTATTATCTCCGCTTCTTGTTCATGATACTTAGCATTAAGAACCTGATGTGGAACTCCTTTTCTTTTTAGCATATCAGAAAGTAATTCTGATTTCTCTATACTTACAGTACCAACTAGAACTGGCTGCCCTTTCTTATAAGTTTCAACTATGTCTTCAGCTATAGCTTTAAACTTACCTTTAGCAGTTTTATATACTACATCTGGCATATCTTCTCTTGCTATCGGTTTGTGAGTTGGAACAACAATTACGTCTAATCCATATATTTCTCTAAATTCGTTTTCTTCTGTTAGTGCTGTACCTGTCATACCTGATAGCTTATTGAACATTCTAAAGTAGTTCTGATATGTTATAGTAGCAAGAGTTTTTGATTCTCTCTCTACTTTAACGCCTTCTTTAGCTTCTATAGCTTGGTGTAAACCATCACTGTACCTTCTACCTTCCATCATTCTTCCAGTAAATTCGTCTACTATCATAACTTCGCCATCCCTAACCATATAATCCTTATCTCTCTTCATCATATAGTTAGCCTTTAGCGCCTGAACTACGTGGTGTTGTATTTCCATATTCTCAGGATCAGCGTAGTTTGTTAGCTTAAAGAAATCTTCTGCCTTCTTAATACCTTCATCTGTAAGGATTACAGCATTTGCTTTTTCATCTTTTGTGAAGTCCTTTTCTTCAGATAAAGTTTTGGCAAAATAATCTGCTATTTTATAAAACTCAGTAGATTTTTCACCTTCACCAGAAATTATAAGAGGAGTTCTAGCTTCATCTATTAATATAGAGTCAACTTCGTCTACAATTGCAAAGTTTAGTCCTCTTTGAACTCTTTCCTCTTTATATATAACCATGTTGTCTCTTAAATAATCAAATCCATATTCACTGTTAGTTCCATATGTTATATCACATCTATAAGCCTCTTGTCTTTGTGATTGATCTAATTCATGAAGAATTACACCAACTTTAAGTCCTAAGAACTCATATACCGGTCCCGTTGTCTCTCTATCTCTTTTTGCAAGGTAGTCATTAACAGTTACTATATGAACTCCTTTGCCTGTCAACGCATTCAAATATGCTGGAGCAGTTGCTACAAGCGTTTTACCTTCTCCAGTTTTCATTTCTGATATTCTACCTTGATGAAGAACTATTCCTCCGATTAATTGTTCTCTATAATGCTTTAATCCTATTGTTCTCCATGCAGCTTCTCTAACTACTGCGAAAGCTTCAGGTAAAATTGAATTTAATGTCTCTCCTTTTTCCAATCTTTCTTTAAATTCATCTGTCTTAGCTCTAAGTTCTGAGTCGCTTAAACTTTGCATTTGAGAGTCAAATGAATCTATTTTATTTACAATAGGAATTATTCTCTTTACTTCTTTTTCACTATATGTTCCAAATATCTTTTGAAAAATACCCATATTTTTTCATCCTCACCATATTAATTTTGTAACAATGCACTTTATAGATTATATCATCTAATTAAAAGCTATTCAACTTCTATGGATAATACTTTATCATAGTTTTAAAATTTGTTACAACTTTTAAAATTTAACTATGTTACAAATAATATTTTACAATTATTATAAAATTTTTACAAAGTTAATTATTTACAATATCCTGCATTTTAAACATCTTATTGGAAAACTAACTAGAGATTTAACTTCCGTTCTAGTACCCTATAGGCACATTCAAATAGATCTTAACTTTAAAAGAGGAAGCATTTAGCTTCCTCTTTTCTAAAATTCAGGTTCTATTAAACCATAATTCCCATCTTTTCTTTTATAAACTACATTCACTTCTCCATCATCATCATCATTCTTATATACGAAAAAGTTATGTCCTAAAAGCTCCATTTGAAGTACTGCTTCTTCTGCTGACATAGGCTTAATTGCAAATCTTTTAGTCTTTACTATTTTGCTTTCTTCTGATGGTTCCTCTGGATTAAAATCAGGTATATATTGAAATCTTAGTGACTCCATATGATTTCTTCTCTGAAGTTTTGTCTTCTGTTTTCTTATTTGCCCTTCCAATTTATCTACAACTATATCTATAGATGCATACATATCATCGTGTGCTTCCTCTGCTCTGAATAATATTCCTCCAACAGAGATAGTCACCTCCATGATTTGTCTATTTTTTTCCACGCTTAATGTAGCGTGTGCTTCTACATCAGGGTTGAAATACTTCTCTAGTTTTGACATCTTTTTTTCCACTGTATTTCTTAAAGCCTCAGTCACCTCAATATTTTTTCCACTTACTGTTATCCTCATATTTCCAGCCCCTTCCTTATCTTTATGAATAACTCTACTGTTTAAAATCTATACCAAAAATATATTTTTATGGATATAGATTAAACTTTTGTTAACTCTATTTTAATACTGTTTGAGGAAAATTACAATAGGATTATTGTGAATTCACATAATATTACACAAAATATTAATATTATTAATTAACATTATTTATCCTTTGCTTTTTCTTTACACTAATATTATATTCAAAAGTCAAAAAAAATTAAAGTTCTTAATCTATTAAGATTAAGAACTTTATTATTAAGTCAGTTGACCTGGTCTTTGACCCCACACTCGCCTGCTGGAGCTTTTGCTACCCAGAATTAACCTCTCACTACTTACCCTCTCGCTTTTAGCGGCAGGACTTACTTCTAAGCCGCACCATGCTCGTTAAACATTTTTATTCAACTTACGTGGATCGTTTCGCCTGCGACTGGCATCGACTTTCAACCACAAACCTAACTCAATATAATAATTATACCTTACTTTTAGCTCCAGTCAATACAGTAATTTCTTCCGCTCCATTTTTTATAAGTTCATAAGCACAATAGAACGCTGTAGCTCCAGTTGTTATGACATCATCAATTATTAAAATTCTTTTATTCTTTATATTAATTTTATCAATAAACTTAAAACATTCCTGCATATTTTCCCATCTTTCATCATGATTTAGTCCTATTTGATCTTCTGTTTGATGAATCTTTTTCAAACAGTCAATCATGGGTATATTTAAGTTATCACTTACTATTCTAGCTAGATATCTACTTTGATTATATCCTCTCTTTTTCATAGCACTTTTAGTCATAGGAATATATACTATGAAATCAAATTTTAGGTTTTTTCTTTTAACTAAATCTATCATATAGTTAGCTATAGTTTCTCCTGCTCTAAAATTACTTTTGTATTTAAGCTTTAGAACCAATTCCATCATTGTCCCTGAGTAGTATGATACACTATAACTTGTAATTTTTATATTATTAAATTTTATATCAAAAGGATCATTGCAGAATTTTATTCTTTTTCCACAGTCTGCACATATGTAATTGCAGTTGTACAACTCCTTCTCACATAAAATACATTTCTCATCATCGTCATATACTACTTGAAGTACACAATCCCACATAAACTTTAAAATCTTAATAATCCCATTTCCCATGCCTCTTTATTGAAATTTCTTGTTATATCTTTTGCTCTCTCCATGTCTTCTGTTTCTTCATTAGCTAAAAATATAACTTCTCCTTTCGAATCTTTCTCTCCTCGTCCTACGCTTCCACAAAAATATATCAATTTTTTATAATTAAACTCAGGGTCATTAGCGAAGTATACCATAACATTTGAATCGTTTATATTGCAAAAGGTTTGTTCAAAATCATTTGTAATAAGTACCGTCTTTTTCATTTTTGATAGGTTTGCAATTAATTTTTTATTTAATTTGTCTTTTGCAAAACATATTATATTTCTATTCAGATTCCGACAATAATTATTTATATAAAAATATACATTCTCTAATTTTTCTTCATCAGGTACACATATGACAACTCTTTTATCGCAATCTAAAAACCATTTTAAATATTCATATACTACAAATGGTATATCCTTATTTATGTTTATTCTTGTTAATATCGTCCTTGGCTCCACCATTGGGCTTCTATTATCTTTTACAGGCAAAATTATTTCTCTTTCATTTTTTAATACACTCTCTATTGAATAAGTTATAAGTTTAGTATCCTCTTTAGATATTCTAGATACCAAATCCAGTATTTCATACTTATTGTAAGTTGGGAAGCTTCTTATATCATCATAAATAATCAAATCAAATTTTTCATCTATAGTTGAAGCATTTATAAAATTACATACCTTTAATCTTGAACTTAACTTTGTTTTTGATTTTCTTATATAGGCATAATCCCTAAAATCTGTATGTCTTTTTATTAATTCTAATATATTAATACTTCCTGATTCCTCATTTGTAATATAAATTACACTTTTCCCTCTTCTAGCATAGTCCTGTATTGTTTTAAGAAATATCTCTGATGAATTGTAAGGAAGTGATATTACATTTAAGAAGCGTTCATACCCTCTACTCCAGTTCAATATCAAATCTCCAATTTTCTCTTTTTCATCATCTAGATTCTTCCTCTTTAACAAGAACATTTACTTCACTCTCCATTATATCCATTATTCTAAATTTTAATAGTGAATATCTTTCAAAACTTTTATTATTATTTATCATAAATTGCATAGCTTTCATGTCTCCTGCTAAAACAACCAGTTGTTTAGCTCTTGTAATAGCAGTATAAAGTAAATTTCTGTTCATCAATAAAGGCGGCCCCATAAACATGGGTATGATAACTACCGGAAATTCACTTCCTTGACTTTTATGTATTGTTATAGCATAAGCTAAATCAATCTCATCTAAATATATACTATCGTATATAACTTTTCTTTCATCATCGAATACTACTGTTATTGTATCTTTTTCTTCATCTATATCATCTATATAACCAACATCACCATTAAATATTCCTAAACCTTCATTCTCACCTTCTCCTGCAATTCTAACCCATTTTAGTGAGTAATTATTCTTAGTCTGCATTATCTTGTCTCCAACTCTAAATACTACATCTTTAAATTCCTTTTCTTTTTTATTTACATCTTTTTTGTTTAAAATATCCTGAAGTTTTTTATTTAAGTTAGATATTCCTAGTACACCCTTTCTCATAGGTGATAATATTTGAATATGATGCATTTTATTCCAAAGCTTATTAAAATTAGGCAATCTTTTATCTATAAGCTCTATTACAGTATCACAAATTTTGTTTGGTTCTTCGCATTTTATAAAATAGAAGTCCTTATCTTTTTTATTAATAGCAGGTGTTTCTCCTGCATTAATTTTATGAGCGTTTACAACTATCATACTTTCTTGGGATTGCCTAAATATATCTTTAAGTCTTACAACCTTTATACATTTGCTTTCTATTAGATCTCTAAGTACATTTCCTGGTCCGACAGAAGGAAGCTGATCAACATCTCCTACAATTATGAGTCTAGTTCCGAGAGATACAGCTTTTAGTAGATTATGCATAAGTGTTATATCTATCATAGACGCCTCATCAATAATTATAACATCACATTCTAGCGGGGCATCCTCACCTCTTGTGAAAAGCAAATCATCATCGCCTTCACTTACTCCCATTTCTAAAAGCCTATGTATAGTCTTAGCTTCCCTTCCTGTAGCCTCAGTCATTCTTTTTGCTGCTCTTCCTGTAGGCGCACCCATAAACACCTTTAAGCTTGCTTTTTCAAATATTTCAGTTATACAGTTGATTATAGTGGTCTTACCTGTACCTGGTCCTCCTGTTATTATCTCTATTCCATTCTTTATAGCTCCACGAATAGCTTCTTTTTGCGAAGTCGCAAATTCTATATCCTTATCCCTTTCAAACTCTTCTATTTCCTTATCTATTTCTACTCCTATATCATCATACTTACTTAGAGCTAAAGTAAGTATTTTTTTAGTAACACCAAGTTCGCAATAATAGTAAGGTAACGAAAACACACATATTTCGTCTTTCATCTTTTCTAACTTTATTTTCCCATTTACAGAACTCTCATATATATTTTCCTCAAGCTCGTCTTTTGAGACACCAAGTGTGTCCATCCCTTCTTTGATTAACTTCTCCATAGGCATATATGTGTTTCCTAAGCTACAAAATTGACTTACCAAGTATCTTATCCCACTTTGTATTCTGAAAGGAGAGTTTGCTTCTACCCCTAAACTTCTTGCTATTTTGTCAGCTGTTTTAAATCCTATACCCGATATTTCTTCCGTTAAAATATATGGATTTTCTTTTACAAACTTTATAGAGTCTCCACCAAATCTCTTATGTATTTTTACACATTGATTAGGAGTAACGCCATAAGTCTGCAGAAAAACCATTATATTTCTTACTTCATGATGTTTGGAATAGGATTCATTAATCAATGCTATTTTCTTCTCTCCAATTCCCTCTATTTCTTTAAGTCTTTCTATATTATTATCTAATATATTTAAAGTTTCTTCTCCAAACTTCTCTACAATCTTTTTAGCCGTTACAGGTCCTATTCCAGCTATTATTCCTGATGATAAATATCTTTCTATGCCTACAATTGAGCTTGGCATTATTTCTTCACATAACTGTACTTTAAATTGTTGACCAAATTGAGGATGTAAAACCCACTCACCTATAATTTTCAAATTTTGACCTTCAGTTATGTAGGGTATACAGCCTACTATCGTTATTCTTTCATTTCCTTCTTTAACCTTTGCAACTACATACCCATTTTCTTCATTTTGAAAAATTATATCTTCTACAATCCCCTGTATTTCTTGCATAAAACCTCTCCTAATTTGCTTTTTATTATAATTATAGCACATGATATTAATTTTTATAAAAAAAAGCTCTTATGCTGCAAACATAAGAACTTTTTATCTTTAATAATTATTTATTACATAAAACTTTTAATTTCATCAACTTTATTTAAACCTTCCCATGGAACATTTACATCAGTTCTTCCAAAATGTCCATAAGCAGCTACCTGTCTGTACATTGGTTTTTTCAAATCTAAATCTCTTATAATAGCAGCAGGCCTTAAGTCGAATACCTTATTAACTATTTCAACAATCTTATCTTCTGCTATCTTTCCTGTTCCAAATGTATCAACTGTTATAGATACAGGTTTTGCAACACCTATAGCGTAAGCAAGTTGTATCTCTAATTTGTCAGCAACTCCTGCAGCAACAAGGTTTTTAGCAACCCATCTAGCAGCATATGCAGCAGATCTATCAACCTTAGTTGGATCCTTTCCTGAGAAAGCACCACCACCGTGTCTTCCATATCCACCATAAGTATCAACAATGATCTTTCTACCTGTTAATCCTGAGTCTCCTTGTGGTCCTCCAACAACGAATCTTCCTGTTGGATTTATAAAGTATTTAGTAGCTTCATCTAGTAAGTTAGCTGGTATAACTGGCTTTATTACATGTTCAATCATATCTTTTTCTATTTGCTCACGTGTTGTTTCTGGATCATGTTGAGTTGAAATTACAATTGCATCTACTCTAACAGGCTTATCATCTTCATACTCAACAGTAACCTGTGTTTTTCCATCTGGTCTTAAATAACCTAATGTTCCATTTTTTCTAACTTCAGCTAATCTTCTTGAAAGTTTATGAGATAAGCTTATTGGCATAGGCATATACTCAGCTGTTTCATTTGTTGCAAAACCAAACATCATTCCTTGGTCTCCTGCACCTATTGCCTCCATCTTATCCATTTGGCCCATCTTAGATTCAAGAGCCTCATCTACTCCCATAGCTATATCTGATGATTGTTCATCTATAGAAGTCATTACTGCACATGTATCACAGTCAAAGCCAAATTTAGCTCTTGTATAGCCTATCTCTTCTATAGTTTTTCTAACTAGTTTAGGAATATCTACATAACAATTAGTTGATATTTCTCCCATAACCATAACCATACCTGTTGTAACCGCTGTTTCGCAAGCTACTCTACCATTTGGATCCTGTTCTAGTATTGAATCAAGAATAGCATCAGAAATTTGATCACATATCTTATCTGGATGTCCTTCTGTAACTGATTCGGACGTAAAAAGTCTTCTCATAATCTTATCCCTCCGTTTTATAAAAAAATAAAACCTCTTCAATAAGAAGAGGTTAAATTACTTAACTACTCTCTTATCTCGCAGACTCATACTGCAGGAATTGGCACCTTAGCTATAAGCCGGTTGCCGGGTTTCATCGGGCCCTTTCCCTCCACCTCTCTTGATAAGAGTTTATGTATTTAATTGTATTCGTTTATGATATTAACATAGTTAAAACATGCTGTCAATATAAAATCTATAATAAAGCTTATATATTTTATGACATTTGAAGTGTTTTTATTATTTAAATAATGTTATGTTATAAATGTTGTTGAAATATCCTATTACTACTTATATTTTATCATAAAAATATATAAAAATAAAACACTACCACGAGTGTTTTATTTATGGTGGAGGAAGATGGATTCGAACCATCGAAGTCACTGACAACAGATTTACAGTCTGCCCCCTTTGGCCACTCGGGAATTCCTCCGCATTTGGTGCTGGTTGCAAGAATCGAACTCGCGACCTACTGATTACAAGTCAGTTGCTCTACCTGCTGAGCTAAACCAGCGTATATTTATTTTTATGGTGGGCACAACAGGGCTCGAACCTGTGACCCTCTGCTTGTAAGGCAGATGCTCTCCCAGCTGAGCTATGCGCCCACATTATGGTGGAGGAAGATGGATTCGAACCATCGAAGTCACTGACAACAGATTTACAGTCTGCCCCCTTTGGCCACTCGGGAATTCCTCCATATTTGGTGCTGGTTGCAAGAATCGAACTCGCGACCTACTGATTACAAGTCAGTTGCTCTACCTGCTGAGCTAAACCAGCATACCTTGCTTTGAAGTTTTTAACCGCTTCAACATGGATTAGTATACATTGTTATCATGTTATTTTCAAATGCTATTATAGACGTTTATATTAATTTAAATGTATAATTCTCTGTTTTTTTACACTTTTCTCTACATTACTCTATAATTCAAATTCAAATACCATCTATATGATTATATATAACTAAATGCGCCTTTTTACCCCCCCACCTCCTACCGCTCTACAACATCCATATTAATGAATTTTTCTGCTACCACTCTGACCTTTTCATAGTCTTTATCAGATAATCTACTTTTAAGTAATTTTATAGTATTTTTTATATCTTCATCACTACCATTTTGAAGATATTTATTGATTTTTTCATAATCTACAGCGGACAACTTTGCTGCTATAGATAATAGTTTTTCCTTATCTGACAATGTAAGTTTATCCTTTATTTTTGACTTAGAAACTTTAAATACTGGGGTACTATCACTAGAGTAGTTAGCAGAATCTTTTTTTACATTTTCACTGACAGCATCTTCTGAACTAGTCTTTTTAGAGCTTTCTTTATCTACAACTTTTTTAGGCTCTAAAACTTTACCACTTTCTTCAAAAATATTTTTTTATCCTGCTGCATTTTTTCACTTATCTCATTCATTTTGAAGATTTTATACGCGTCTGTTGCTGCAGGAGAATTTGCTTGATTGACTTCATTTTTACCTTTATTCTCATCTTTGCTTGCTTCTTTTTTTATATTTGAATTTTGTTTGATGTTGACATTTTGCTTTGAAGTATTGCTATCATTTATTACTTCTATTTTATCCTTATATATCTCTTCCTTTGTACCTATTTTATCTGCAAATACCATTATTAAAACACAAATAGCTGTACACAAAATCGCTATAAAAGATAATATTGTTTTCTTCATAAATATATACACCCTCCTTGCACCTATATTAGTATCTCTTTTTTTTCTTTTTTTATTCCTTTTTCTTAATATTTCTTAAAATAATTTCATATAAATTACTAAGGAGGTGTAGCTATTGAAAAGAGTGAAAGCTAACTATAAAAATCCGCTATCATACTATGATATTGCTTACTTTTTGAAAGATTATATTGATAAGAATACAATTATAGTATGTATTGGCACCGATAGATGTATAGGAGACTGCCTTGGTCCTTTAGTTGGTACATTGCTTAAAGATTCTAACTTCCCCTTACCTGTGTATGGCACA
Source organism: Clostridium sp. OS1-26 (assembly GCF_030915445.1). GTDB lineage: Bacteria > Bacillota > Clostridia > Clostridiales > Clostridiaceae > Clostridium_AM. The sequence continues at coordinate 1,645,423 of NZ_CP133264.1, read as the reverse complement.
GTCTCGGAGCCAATACATGCTTTAAATATTGATAAAAGACTAGACGAAATTAAACAACTTCATCCTAATAACCGTATAATAGGTATTGATGCCTGCTTAGGAGATTCTGATAGCATAGGAGAGATTCAAGCAAGGGATTACCCCGTTCATCCTGGAAAAGGGGTCGGTAAGTCGCTACCTAATGTAGGTGAAACCTCCATAATAGGTATAGTTGATTCTAATGATAATGATGAAATATTTAATAGCACTAGCATAAGGCTAAGTTTGATTTTCAGTATGGCAAAGGTTGTAAGAGACTCATTAATTCACGCTTATTATCTATATAACAATGAAATAATAGTATAAAATGAAAAGCAAAATCTAGAGATTTTGCTTTTCATTTTATACTATTATATTTATATCTATTTAGAATAATTTTCTTCGCTAATCTATTAATGTTATGTCATCACCAGTAAAGGTAACTTCCATTTTATCTAAGTACTCCAATACTTTACCTGTTCCTAGAGCCACACAAGAAATAGCCTCTTCCGCAATATATACTGGAACCTTAGTTACTTCCTGTATTAGGCTACTGAGACCATTTAATAATGCTCCTCCACCAGTCATAACTATTCCTTTATCAGCTATATCTGCTGCTAATTCTGGAGGAGTTTTCTCTAGCACTGAGTGAGTTGCCTCTGCTATTGCATTTACAGTTTCTCTTAATGCTTCCCTCATTTCATCTGAGGATACGGCTATGTTTTTAGGAAGTCCAGTAATTAAGTCTCTTCCTCTTATATCCATAGTAACTTTTTCTTCTCTTTCAAATGCAGATCCTATATTTATCTTTAAATCTTCTGCAGTTCTTTCTCCAATCATAAGCTTGTGTTCTTTTCTTATGTATCTCATTATAGCCTCATCGAACTTGTCTCCTGCAACCTTAATTGAAGCCCTTACAACGATTCCACCTAAAGAAATAACCGCTACGTCAGTTGTGCCTCCACCTATATCTATAACCATATTTCCACTTGCCTTAGTTATATCAAGGCCTGCCCCAATTGCAGCTGCCAAAGGCTCTTCTATTAAAAACACCTTTTTAGCACCTGCATTTTTAGCTGCATCAATTACAGCTCTTTTTTCTACTTCTGTAGCTTCACAAGGAACACAAACTACTACTCTTGGTGCTGACATTCTTTTTTTCCCACAAGCTTTAGTTATAAAATATTTTAACATTTTTTCAGTTATATCATAATCTGATATAACCCCATCCCTCAATGGACGAATCGCCACGATATTACCTGGCGTTCTACCTATCATTTGCCACGCTTCCTCGCCTACTGCTAAAACTTTATTTTTGCTTTTATCTATAGCAACTACTGAAGGTTCTTTTAATATTACTCCCCTTCCTTTAATATAAACGAGCACCGTAGCCGTACCTAAATCAATTCCCATATCGGTTCCTATACTGAAAAACATTCCTTAATTCACTCCTACTCTTCCCCGGAAATTTTATCATTTTAATGATAAATTTGTCTATTTTATTATATCTTCATATTAATTATAATCGGAATGTTTTTAACCTTCAATAGCTTTATATTTCATTTTAGTTGCTTTTCCGCCTCTTATATGTCTTTCGGCCTTATTATAGTCTAATATAATTTTAGCCTCTTCAGCAATTTGAGGATTTATTTTAGGTAACCTTTCTGTCATGTCTTTGTGTATTGTACTTTTACTTACTCCAAAGACTTTAGCTGTTTTTCTTATTGTAGCTTTTGACCCTATAATATACCTTGCAACTTCTAAAACTCTTTCTTCAATGTAATCTTTCAAAGATGGTACCTCCTTAACCCTTCTATATTTATAGATATGCTAATTTACATTTTTAAATTCATTGTATGGGCCATTTTCCGATAAACTTCTCGGAAAATGGCTAGAATGTTAATACTTTAAATATTTACTTGGATCAACAAAATCTTTTCCTTTTAAAACGGCGAAATGTAAGTGATCACCATATTTTTCATAAGCTGCTCTTAGTGTACTCTTACCAACTACACCTATAGCTGTACCCTTTGTTACCGTCTGTCCTTTAGTAACCTTTACTTTTGGATCTAAGTTTGAATAGACAGTTTTTATACCATTTTGATGGTTTATGATAACTTCCACTCCATCTTGTGTTGCACTGTTTACTTGCTCTACTTTTCCATCAGCAACAGCAAGAACTGATTTTCCTAATTCTGCTTTTATATCATATCCAAGGTTAGGTCTGTAACTTCCTGTAGAATCCCAGAATACAGGATCTTCAGAATAAGCTCTCGCTAAACTTCCTTCTACTGGTTTTTGGAATGCCACATTCACTGAATTGGAAACCCCTTGTGATTTAGTATCATTTTTAGGTACAACTATTTCTGGTTTAGTATCTTTCTTTACCTGTAGAGCATTATCGTAATTTAAAGAAGGCTCATTTCCTGCCTTAGCTGTTTCCTTGCTTTGTTTTTGTTGCGTTGAACTACTTTGCTGCGCTGGTGTATTATCTATATGTTTATTATTCCTAGCTGTTAAAGCAGCTACTGTAGCGACAATACACAAGCAAACAAATAGTATTACATAAAAGCCCTCCTTCTTTAAAAAGTTTAATGTTTTGTTGAAAAATTTTTTATCCATACGAACACCTCCTTTTTGTAGTTTGTCCAGACATTAGAAAAAAATACATATTTTTCATAATTTTTTCTATTATTTTTTATATTTTTACACAATATTTTCAAATTAAAAGAAATAAGGCATCTTCAAAAAAATAACTAGTCAATCTGCTAGTCTATTTTCTTTCAGATGCCTAAAGCAGATTAGAATCCTTATTAACTCTAATCTGCTTTTTAATAATATTACTTATTCAATTTTAAAAATTAAGACTAATAGGTTATTTTTAGTATAAATTTATATGCTATTTTATTTTTGTAATTTCTACACCGCTATAATAGTGTTTTAGTATTTCTTTATATTCTTTACCCTGCTTTGCCATTGCATTAGCTCCCCACTGACTCATTCCCACTCCGTGACCATATCCAATGCAACTTATCTCTATATTGCTGGTATTAAAGTTAATTTTAAAGTTAGTAGAATTTAATCCCATAATGGTTCTAAACTTCACTCCTGATATTGTTGTTTTACCTATTTTGATTTCATTTACAGAACCACTTTCATTCCTGCTTTTTATCTCTATTTGATTTCTAACATTCAGTAAACTTATACCGGAGTTAGAATACTGGTCGTTAATTTTTTTTATAAATTCTAAATAAGACATTTTTATTGCACTTTTAAACTTTGGTGCTTTTTCTTCCCCTGGACTCTCTACACTTTTTAAATAAGGCTTGTTATCCTTAAAAACATCTAATGCATTTTCTGTTCTGCCTCCGCTTACTGCAAAGAAAAGAGGCTCGTCTATAATCTTTCCATCGTACGCCAAGATCTCTCCTGAAGTATCCTTTACAGCTTCAGTTATCTTATTCCAATATTCTTCGCCCTTACTTGCAGGCCATGTTTTTAATCTATCATCTTTATTTATAAATACTTGACACTGCACTGTATCGCATACATTAGCACCTGTGTTGCTTTTATATTTTTTGCCTCCATACTCTTCCATATGCGCTAGTGCAAAGGTTCTAGCAGCTACAGCTTGTGCCTTTAACGCCTCAATTCCGAATTCAACAGGCACTTCTGCAGCAACAACGCCTCTAATATATTCTTCAAGATACATTTCTACTACTCTATTTTCTTTAGTTATATATACCTTTATCTTTGGTGCCCCCACATTATTCTCATTAAATGCTATGTCATTAGATTTCATTGAAAATCTAGGTATAATAGATCTCATTGCATTGCTACTTCCATCTCCGAATCCTACTAATGCTAATGAGAGAATTATGATAAAACTTATACTTATTAATATTAACAAAAAAAACCTTTTCAAATGTATTGGAATACTCATCCCTTTTCTCATATATGTATCTCCTTACTTTTGTAAAATATAACATTATATTTTTATTACTTACATTTGAAAATTATTACTATATTCCAGCATGTTAAATATCGGTAATAAAAAAGAGAAGATGTTTGTTCTAATCTTCTCTTCTATCTCATATATTAATACCGTGGGGATTTACATCTTTGCCCTCTCAATGTCAGCACCTAATCCCTGTAGTTTTTTCTCTATGTTAACATACCCTCTATCTACATGATATATATCTGTAACTTCTGTTTCTCCTTCTGCTGCTAATCCACAAAGTACTAGTGCTGCGCCCGCTCTTAAATCTGTCGCTCTAACTTCTGCGCCAGTTAATCTGTCAACGCCTTCTATAACGGCGCTTCTACCATCAATTTTAATATTAGCTCCCATTCTTTTCATTTCTGACGCATGCATAAATCTATTTTCAAAAATTGTTTCTGTTATAATGCTAGTTCCATGTACTGTACATAAAAGCCCTGAAAGTTGTGACTGCATATCCGTTGGAAATCCCGGATAAGGCATGGTCTTAATATCGATCGGCTTCAAGTCCCTATCTCCATCTACTACCATACTATTCTCCTCTATTTTAATATTAACCCCTGCTTCTGTTAACTTAGCAATTACAGGTTTTAAATGTCCCTCATCTATCCCATTTATTTTAATTTTGCTCCTAGTTATTGCAGCCGCAGTCATAAATGTTCCGGCTTCTATTCTATCGTATATTGGTTTATGTGTTGTTCCTTTTAAATTTTTTACTCCAATAATATGGATAGTACCTGATCCTGCTCCAATAATATTTGCTCCCATACTGTTCAAAAACTTTGCTAAGTCCTCAATTTCTGGCTCCTCAGCGGCGTTTTCTATAGTAGTTTCACCTTCTGCCATTACTGCTGCCATCATAATGTTCTCAGTGGCCCCTACTGAAGGAAAGTCCAAGTAAATTTTATTTCCTATAAGTTTTCTAGCCTGAGCTTCAACATAACCATGCCCAACACTCACTTCTGCACCTAATGCACTGAATCCTTTTAAGTGCAAATCTATAGGCCTAGTTCCTATATTACAACCTCCTGGAAGTGATAATCTAAATTTACCAAACCTCGAAATCATAGCTCCCATAATCAAAAAAGATGCCCTCATTTTCTTCACCAGCTCACTAGAAGCTTCGCAATCTTTAATATTCGATGAATTGATTAAGATTCTATTTGTTTTACTGTCTATATCTATTTCTGTTGAAATAGTTCTAAGCACATCACTAATAACAAAAACATCCTCAAGCATTGGAGCTGATTCTATTATACACTTATCACCACTTAGTATACTAGCTGCTATAATTGGTAATACAGAATTCTTAGCAGTACTTATGTTTACCTCACCCTCTAGCCTTTTTCCTCCCCTAACTATTATCTTATCCATAACTATCCTCCATTCTACAATTGCTAATATGTTACAATTATTTCCGGTGTTCCAATAATTATATAGCTACCTGAAGAGTATTTACAGACAGCATAATTAAAATCTATTGGTTTGCCATCACTTTGTGTAGAATCATAATTTCTTGTATATGCTGTTGTACTATATCCATTTCCTAATTCAATAGTATTGATGTTAGATGCCCTATATTTTTTTAAAAGCATTAATATTTCTTTATTTGCATCTGCTATGTTATCACTAGGAATTTTTGCTTTTAAATACTGAAAATATTTGGCATGAATTTGCTTATCCTTAAGACAGTTGTAAATTTTATTTTTTAAATCCTCTAAATCATTTTTACTATCTTTTTTTATAATATTTACTGTTACAAAATTATGATTTTCATATGCAGTAGTTTCTATGTACCCACTTACATCATTTTTTTCAAATTCTACACAGTAAACCTTTCCGTTTTTCAATATGCTTTTATTCCATCCGTCATAGAAGTTTAGGCTCCGCAATATATAATTTGAGATTTCCTCACCATTTTCCTCTGTTGTAAAATTTGAAGTTATACCATACTCTACAGTTTGGCCGTTGACCTTTATTAAAGCCTCTTCAAATAGATCAGTATTTTTGCTTGCCATTGGAAAATCAACAGAAGAAAATATAACTCCTACTATTATAAGTATGATTATTAAAATAATCTTCTTTCTCATCATATTTACTCTTAGGATAAGACCTATAGAGCGCACCCCCCTTTTGTGTTATACCTAAATTATGTACAACTAACTAGAGGGTTATTCAATTACATTTAATTATTAACAATTTTTACATAAAACAAAGTAAATTTATCTATGGTCTACAAAATCATTAAAACCATACCTAAAGTTTGTCTTATTTTAATATATTATCAATATATAGAATTCTATTAAAAAATGTGCAAAATTAAAAATACTTTAAGGCAAAAAAACAACACGAAACATTAGTTTCGTGTTGTTTAAGTAGTTATCCTAGTGTAACTTTAATCTAGCAAGAGCTCTTGATAAAGCTAACTCAGCTCTTCTTATATCGAGATTATCGTGGTTTTTATTTTTTAATCTTTCTTCTGCTCTTTTTCTAGCTTCTTCAGCTCTTCTAAAGTCAATTTCCTCAGGCCATTCGCATACATCACATAGAATTCTAACTTCATTATCTTTTACTTCCATAATTCCAGTTGAAGTAAATACTTTAATTTGCTTTCCACCTTTTTCAGTAATTTCTGTAACACCTGGTCTCAATGTTGTTACTAAAGGCATGTGATCAGCAAGTATTCCTACGCGACCTTGAGTGCTGTCTGTTATTATTTCTATAACTTCGCCAGTATAAAATTCCTTTTCAGGAGTAAGGATATTTAACTTTAAAGCATCTGCCATATTAATCTCCTTCTCACAAGTAATGTGAACAACTCCAAAATCGGAGCTTCCTGTTTCTAAGAACTTGCACATAAACCAAAACTGTATTGTTCTCCACAGGCTTCAATTCGGGCAGTTCCTCCCCTACTACAGATATACATAAAGTTAGACAGTATATACTGTCTAACTTTATAATTAAATATTAACTTTCCATCATAGCCTTTGCTTTTTCTGCTACTTCTTCTGTAGTTCCTGCAAATAAGAATGCTGCTTCTGGTAAATTATCGTATTTACCATCAAGTATTTCTCTAAATCCTCTTACAGTTTCTTTTATAGGAACATATGCACCCTTCATTCCTGTAAACTGTTCAGCAACAGTAAATGGTTGTGATAAGAATCTTTGAATTCTTCTAGCTCTTATAACTACTAATCTATCTGTTTCTGAAAGTTCATCTACACCAAGGATTGCTATTATATCTTGTAATTCTCTATATCTTTGAAGTATATGCTTAACATCCGAAGCTACAGCATAATGTTCATCTCCAACTATTCTTGGATCAAGAATTCTTGAAGTTGACTCTAGTGGGTCAACTGCAGGATATATTCCAAGCTCTGATATAGCTCTTGAAAGAACTGTTGTAGCATCAAGGTGAGAGAATGTAGTTGCTGGTGCTGGGTCAGTTAAGTCATCGGCAGGTACATATACAGCCTGAACGGATGTAATAGAACCTTGCTTTGTTGAAGTTATTCTTTCTTGAAGAGCACCCATTTCAGTTGCAAGCGTTGGCTGATATCCAACGGCACTTGGTATTCTTCCAAGTAGCGCTGAAACCTCTGAACCAGCTTGTGTAAATCTGAATATGTTATCTATAAATAGAAGCACATCCTGACCTTGATCTCTGAAATATTCAGCCATAGTAAGACCTGTTAGAGCAACTCTCATTCTAGCTCCTGGCGGCTCATTCATCTGACCAAATACCAATGCAGTTTTGTCGATAACTCCAGATTCCTTCATTTCATAATAAAGGTCATTACCTTCTCTTGTTCTTTCTCCAACACCTGTGAATACTGATAGACCACCGTGTTGTTTTGCTATGTTATTTATTAATTCCTGAATAAGAACTGTTTTACCAACTCCTGCACCACCAAATAGTCCTATTTTTCCACCTCTTTGGTATGGTGCAAGAAGATCTATAACCTTAATACCAGTTTCAAACATTTCTGGTTCTACAGATTGATCTTCAAAGCTTGGTGCTGGTCTGTGAATAGGATAAAATTTATCCGCAACAACTTCTCCAGCTTCATCAATTGGCTGTCCTAATAAGTTGAAAAGTCTTCCTAAAACTGGTTCTCCAACTGGTACAGATATAGGTGATCCTGTATCAACAGCATCCATATCTCTTTTTAAACCATCTGTTGCTTCCATAGATATTGTTCTAACGATATCGTCTCCAACATGCTGAGCTACTTCTGCTATAAGTTTTTTATCGCCTACATTTATCTCTATGGAGTTATATATGTTAGGAAGGTTTTCTGTGCTAAACTTTATATCTACTACAGGTCCTATAACCTGAACAACTTTGCCTACGTTTGGCATTAGTAGTGTCCCTCCTTACTTTTGAGCCTCTGCTCCTCCGACTATTTCGGATATTTCTTGAGTTATAGCACTTTGTCTTTCTCTATTGTATTTAAGGTTAAGTGCATCTAATAACTCATTAGCATTCTTTGTTGCTCCATCCATTGCAGTCATTCTTGAACCTTGCTCACTTGCCTTTGAATGAAGCATAAAGTTTAATATTTGTTGTTTTAATTGCATAACTATTACTTCATCTATCATTTCATCAATAGATGGTTCAAACTTAACAAAACGTTTTTTTACTTCTGAATCTTTACTTTCTAAAGGAAGTATTTTCTCTACAGTAACCACCTGTTTTACAGTAGAATGAAACTTTGTATATATTACATAAACCTCTCCAACTTCAGAACTGCGATACATATCTAACACTTTATATGTAATAGCACTTGCCTCTTGTAGTGTAGGAACATCCGGTATATCAACATACTCTGCGGTAGTTTTAAAGTTCAATCTATTAAAGTACATTCTTCCCTTTTGACCTACTGAAAGTAATAAAGAGTTTTCTTTATCTTTTGCTATTATTTCTGCTGCTTTATTTACAACATTGGCATTAAATCCGCCACAAAGTCCTGTGTCTGAATTTAGTGTAATGTAAAGCTTTTTTCTACCTTTATTACCATGTATATAAATACTGTTTTCCTCAGCACCATTTACGAATTGACTGATAACGGCACTGAAGGATTGAGAGTATTTATCATTTAACTCAAGTTTATTTCTAACCTTTCTGAGTTTAGAGGTGGCAATAAGTCCCATGGCTTTTGTTATTTTTTGGGTACTGGTTATTGATTTAATTCTTCTCTTAATTGCAACAAGTCCTGCCCCTGCCATACTTCACCTCCCGCAAAGGAAAAATTATACCTCTGCTAAAAATATTTTTTTATATTCTTCTATAGCATCACTAAGTCTTTTGCTTAAGTCATCAGATAGAACTTTCTTATCTACTATTTCCTGACCTATTTCTTTATAGTGTGTATCCATATATTCTATGAAGCCTTTTTCAAATTCACCGATTTTATCAACAGGAACATCCATTAAGTGTTCTTTAACACCTGCGTAAAGAATCATTATTTGCTTTTCTACCGGTACAGGCTTGTATTGTGGTTGTTTTAATATTTCTGTAAGCCTTTTACCTTTTTCAAGTCTTCTCTTTGATTCTTTATCAAGGTCTGAACCAAACTGAGCAAAAGCAGCAAGTTCTCTATATTGTGCAAGGTCAAGTCTTAATGATCCTGCAACCTGTTTCATAGCTTTTATTTGAGCGTTACCACCAACTCTGGATACGGATATACCAGCATTAACAGCTGGTCTTTGTCCTGCGTAGAATAACTCAGACTCAAGGAATATCTGTCCATCTGTTATAGAAATAACGTTAGTTGGTATATATGCTGTAACGTCTCCTGCAAGAGTTTCTATTATAGGAAGCGCTGTAAGCGATCCTCCACCAAGCTTATCTGAAAGCTTTGCTGCCCTTTCAAGAAGTCTTGAGTGTACATAGAATACGTCTCCAGGATATGCTTCTCTTCCTGGTGGTCTACGAAGCAATAATGACATTGTTCTATAAGCAACAGCGTGCTTAGACAAATCATCATATACTATAAGTACATCTTTTCCTTGGCCCATGAAATGTTCACCCATTGTACAACCAGCATATGGTGAAAGATATTGCAATGGAGCTGATTCTGATGCTGTAGCTGATACAACTATTGTATAGTCCATAGCGCCCATTTCTGTAAGGTTATTAACTATATGCGCAACAGTTGACTGTTTTTGTCCTATAGCAACATATATACATATAACGTCTTTACCTTTTTGGTTTATTATTGTATCTGTAGCTATTGCAGTTTTACCTGTCTGTCTGTCTCCTATTATAAGTTCTCTTTGACCTTTTCCAATTGGTATCATTGAGTCTATAGCTTTTAAACCTGTTTGTAATGGCTGTTTAACAGACTGTCTTGTTATAACTCCAGGAGCTATAAGTTCAACTGGTCTTGTTGCTGTTGTCTTTATTGGTCCTTTACCATCTATAGGCTGTCCTAATGCGTTTACAACCCTACCAATAATGGCATCTCCAACTGGTACTTCAACAACTTTTCCAGTTCTCTTAACTATATCTCCTTCTTTTATACCTTTTTCAGAACCCAAAAGAACGCAACCAACGTTGTCCTGTTCAAGGTTTAGAGCCATACCATAAACATCATTTGGGAACTCTAAAAGTTCTCCTGCCATACATTCACTAAGACCATAAACTCTGGCTATACCATCACCTACTTGAATTATTGTACCTGAATCAACTGTCTCGATTTTCTTTTCATATTTTTGAATTTCTTGTTTAATAATTGAAGTTATTTCTTCAGGTTTTATGTTCATAGGCTCACCTCTATTCTCTCTTAAGCATTAATTTTTTCATTTCATCAATCTTGGATTTTACTGTTCCATCTATTACTTCATTGTTAACTTGAACATAGACGCCTCCAAGTATATTTGGATCTAACTCTTCTTCCAGTAAAATCTTCTTATCGAATTTTTTTTCAAGTTTTTCGATTAGACTATTCTTCTCATCATCTTGTAATGAAACAACTGTTTTAACCTTAGCTATAACAGTATTATTTCTCTCAAGATTTATTTTCTCCATTTCCCTAAGTTTGCCTTCAAGCTCTAAGATTCTGCCTTTATCTATTAATACAAGTAAAAAAGATAGTAAATCTTCATCTATTTTACTTTTAAATATATCAGTAAATAGTTTCTTTTTGCTCGAAGTACTAACCTGAGGATGTCTGATGAGCTTCATGAAGTCTTCATCATTATTCATAAGAACTACAATATTTTTTAATTCTTCTAAATACTGCTCTACTTTTCCTTTTTCCTCTGCAACTTTGTAAAGCGCAAGAGCGTATCTCCTATCTAAATATTCATGCATAGTTAGATACCTACCTTAGCTATAAAATCCTTTATAAGTCTCCTGTGTTGTTCTTCATCAATAGATTGTTCTAAAGCTTTTGAAGATATTAAAACAGCTAAGTCTACAACCTGACCCTTTATCTCGTCAGCAGCTTTTTCTTTTTCTCTACCTGCTTCCGTTCTTGCTCTCTCAATTATAGTTTCAGCTTCTTCACGAGCTTCATTTAGTAATTCTGAGGAAACTTTTTCGGCTTTTATTTTATATTCTTCTACTATAGTCTTACCCTGTTCTCTAGCTTGTTTTAAGTTAGTTTCATTTTCTATTTTTAATTCTTCGGCTTTTTTCATGTCTTCTTCAGTTTTGTTTATCTTAGTAACTATCTCATTTTGTCTGCTATTGATAGTGTCATTAACTTTGTTAAATAGAAAATGCCTTAGGATAAAAAATAGTATTGCAAAATTTATTATAGTAGCAATAAGTTGAGGAATATGTATCTCCATACTATTATAAAAGCCTCCCTTCAGGCATAGATTTAAATAGTGCCCTGAGCACTATTCATTATTATGATTTAAATATTAATAATAGTGCAACTAGTAACGCATAGATAGATGTTGCTTCTGAGAATGCAGCACCTATAACCATTGTACTAATTATTTTTCCACTTGCTTCTGGTTGTCTTGAAACACCTTCAACTGCCTTTCCAGCAGCATTACCTGTTCCAATTCCTCCACCTAAACAACCTATTGCAGCTAATCCTGCACCTATAGCTGCCATTCCTGATATAAATGCTTTTGGATCAATATTACCCATTTTTCTTCCTCCTTAAAAATTGTTTAAATTATGTTATATTAAATTAATTGATAACTATAAATTAGTGATCTGCTATAATCTTTATGTTAACCATTGTTAACATCATGAATATAACCATTTGAATTGTACCATCAAACACATCAAAATATGCATGAAGAGGTACTGGTATACCAAGTTGTGCTACCCATCCTAGGTGTCCTAATGCTCCATAAACCATTTCCATAACAACAAATGCTGCTGTCATGTTACCAAAAAGTCTCAGTGTAAGTGATATAGGAAGCATAAATCTTTCTACAAGGTTTAATGGAAGCAATGCTGCGAATGGTTTGAAGTAACCTCCGAAATAATGCCCTAAACCTATTTTTTTGATGGCATTCACTTGAACAACTACAAATGATATTAGTGCTAAACCTGCAACTACACTAAAATCAAGTGTAGGAGGCTTGAGTCCAAACAAACCTAGTAAATTCATAGATAAAAGAAAAATTGCTAGGGTTCCTATGTATGGAACAAAAGCTGAATATCCTTCACCCATGTTTTCTCTGACAAGTGAATTAAATGTTTCCACGACAATTTCTACAACACTTTGTTTTCTATTTGGAACTTTATTTAAGTTCCTAGTGGAAATTATAGCTATTATACTAATTATGACTATTAATATCCACTGAAATAATAAACTTTCAGTGACACCGAATTTATATCCTAATAAATTCAGATAAAACAAAGGTTCGAACTTTTCCAAATAATCACTCCCTTTCATAAAAAATTATTAATAAATTATTGATTTTTTAAATCTATTCCATATAATGTTAAGGATATAAAATGAGAACTATATCCCAACATATAGGCAATCACATTAAGTTTATTTTGTTTGAATAATACTACTGCTATACCAGAAATCGTAACTATTTTTATTATATAAGATATAATCGCAACTGCTTTATACTTACCAGTCTTTTTTAAAAGTATGTACTCAGTTATTATTCCATTTAAAACAAAACTTATGACAGCTAAGCCTAAGCCCAAAAGAACTATAAATACATAATCCTTAAAAAAATAATAGGTTGTACCGCCCAAAATTAAGGTTAATATTATGTCAAAAAGTATAACTTTTCTGAACATATATTGAAGGTCATTTTGCACTTTCAATTCCTCCAGAATATTTACATGATAATCTATTATATAATCTCAGGAAATATAAATAAAATCCTGCATTCTCTCTATAATCTTAATATTTAGCCTTAATAGTCGATTTTTTAACAATATAATTCCATTTTATCTTCATTACTTTAATTTTATTTAATTTACTTCAATTAACAAATATCTACGATTATCAATGCATTTTTCAAAAAATATCGAAAATTCTCAACATTAAGCCCAAGAGCTTTAAATTCTTTATTTATTTAATATTGCAATTGTCTAAATAATATAATTTTTTTGACATATTATTTGTATATACATGCATTATAAATGATATTTTTTCATAAATTTTAATAAATAAAGTCGCTTTTTCTTTAATTAGGCTACTCTTTTTACATTTTTTTGTGTTATTTATTATTTACATTGTAAATTTATAGGTCATTTAAGAGAAAATTTTATACTTATTTAATATAATAACTCCTTTTTAATTATGTTTCAATTAGAATTTTTATACTTAATATATTTTTTTCTTTATAATATATTATAAAATTGCAATAATATATGACAAAACTACAACAATACCCTATTTATTTGGATTAATATACCATAAAACCAGAATTGAAATGTCATAAAATTGCAATAATGTGTCACAAAATTGCAATTTTAAAAAAAGAATAGCTAGAAATTACTTTCTAGCTAAATTCCTCATATTTCATTTTTTGAATACCAAAATAGTCTAATATTGCATGCACAATTCTTTCTGAAGCCTTACCATCACCATAAGGATTTATAGCTCTACTCATTTTATCATATTCAGCTGAATTTCTTATTAGTTCATTAGCTGTATTTAGTATGGTTGTGATATCCGTTCCAACAAGCTTAACAGTACCTGCCTTTACAGCCTCTGGCCTTTCAGTAACATCTCTTAAAACCAGCACTGGCTTTCCTAAATGCGGCGCCTCTTCCTGAAGTCCACCAGAGTCTGTCATAACCATAAAACATTTATTCATTAGGTTATGAGTTTCCTTTGTATCTAATGGTGGTAATAGGTGTACCCTTGGTATTCCGCCTAGAATTCTATAAACGACATCTTTAACTACTGGATTTAGATGAACTAAATATACTATCTCTACATCACTGTTCTCTTCAACAATTCTTTTTAAAGCATTACATATATTTTCGATTCCATCTCCCCAATTTTCTCTTCTATGTGCTGTAACCATTATTACTTTCTTTTTATCGTATTCTATGTCATTAAGTTCGTCATTATTAAATACATAACTATCATCTACTGTAAATTCCATAGCATCAATAACTGTATTTCCAGTAACAAATATATCTTTTTCGTCAATTCCTTCTCTTAAAAGATTGCTTTTTGAACCTGCTGTTGGTGCAAAATGCAAATCTGCCATTGAACCTGTAAGTTTTCTATTCATCTCTTCAGGAAATGGAAAATACTTATCAAAAGTTCTAAGCCCTGCTTCCACATGTCCAACTTTTATTTTTTGGTAAAATGCTGCTAAAGCACCGGCAAAAGTTGTTGTAGTGTCTCCATGTACAAGAACTAAATTAGGGTTCTCCTTTTCAAATATATCCTCAAGTCCCTCTAGTACTCTTGTAGTTATACCTGTAAGAGTTTGCTTACTTTGCATAATGTTCAAGTCAAAGTCAGGAGTAATATTAAATAAATCTAATACCTGATCCAACATCTGCCTGTGTTGTGCTGTTACACAAACCTTATTTTCTATATTTGGATTTTTCTCCATTTCCTTGACCAAAGGCGCCATTTTTATTGCTTCAGGCCTTGTTCCAAATATCGTAATAACCTTAACTTTTTCCATAAATATACCTCCGTTTTAGCCTCAAGGCAACTGTTCTTTATTACTGCTGCCTAGATACAAGTTATTCTCTATGTTCAAAAAAACCAAATTTCCAAGCTACTATTACTAGAACCACCATGACAAGAGCAAGGAGGAAATAGGACCTTTGACTACTTATTTGCATTGCTATTATAGCAAAGCTACCTAGTACAGCGCTTATTAGATACATAATTATAACTGCCTGCCTTTGATTAAGTCCCATGTCTAATAATCTATGATGAAGATGTCCTTTATCTGCCTGCATTATAGGCTTCCCATTTATCTTTCTTCTAATCATAGCAAAAAGTGTATCGTATATTGGTATTCCTAGCGCAAGAATAGGCACAGCAATTGCAAAGGCTGTTGCAGACTTTATGGCACCTTCTATGGATATCGCCGCTAATAAAAAGCCCAATAATTGCGCTCCTGTATCCCCCAAAAATATAGAGGCCGGATTGAAATTATAAGGTAAGAAGCCCAATATAGACCCTGCTAATATTACAGTTAATACTTGCGCTTCTAATACTTGTGCTTCAACTTTTCCATTTAAGAAAGTTATAATAAAAATGGTGACTGTAGAAATAAAAGCAACTCCTGCTGCTAAGCCATCCAAGCCATCTATTAAATTTAAAGCATTAGTAATACCTACCACCCAAACTATAGTAAGTGGAATTGATAGTATTCCTATATTAATATAAAGTTCTGCGCTACTTATTGGATTTGTTATCAAAACTATTCTAACGCCATAAGAAGTTAGCGCTAAGGCTGCCGCTATTTGAAATAAAAGCTTTTGCCATGGTCTTATTTCAAATTTATCATCTAAAAACCCACCTAATGCTATAATCGTGGCACCTATTAGTATTCCTATTTCCGATTTAGACAATGCTCCTGTTTTTAACACCAAAGTTAACACAAAAGAAATATATATTGCTAAACCACCTAGAAGCGGTATAGGTTTTTTATGTATTCTTCTGTCGTCTTTTGGAATATCTATAACTTTTATTTTTACTGCAATTTTTTTTATAATTGGTGTAAAAATAGCAGAAATTATTATTGAAACCAATGCTAAAACATATAATTTATTCATAAGTTAACCTTCCTTATTTATATTAAGCACCGCTCAGCTAGACCGAACAAACACAGTGTTATTGCCGCTACTTAATAACATCCATCACCTTCTAGAGAATCATCATTTTCAATCCATTCATCTACATTTATTTCTCTATAAACTTTCTTAGTATCACGTATTATAACTTTTTCAATTCCTGAATTAATTATAAATCTCTTACACAGTGAACAAGGAGAAGCATTATGTACATATTCTCCAGAACTACATTCTCTGCCAACTAGATACATAGTTGAGCCTATCATATCTTGTCTTCTAGCAGATATAATAGCATTTTGCTCTGCATGAACGGATCTACACAACTCATAACGTGTACCTCTTGGTACATTTAATTCCTCTCTTCTACAGTACCCTAAATCACAGCAGTTTTTTCTTCCTCTAGGTGCTCCTGAATATCCTGTTGACATAATCTCATCATTTTTCACTATTATAGCTGCAAAGTTACGCCTCAAGCATGTTCCTCTTTCTAATACAGTCTCACATATATCTAAATAATAGTTATTTTTATCAATTCTATTCATAACTTCCTCCGATAGTTGCTGTTATTAATCTTCTTTTATTCTATAATAAAAATGATGTAATTAAAAGCACTCATTAAACATTATATATGTAAAACTTAATATTATCCAGTTAACTTTATGACTTGATAATCTATATAATAAAAAGCAGTGACATAATTCACTGCTTTTTATTATATAGATTATTTAGTTCCGTATAATCTGTCTCCTGCATCTCCAAGACCAGGCACAATATATCCTTTTTCATTTAATTTTTCATCTATAGATGCAATATATATATCTATATCTGGGTGAGCGTCCATAACGGCTTTTATTCCTTCTGGAGCAGCTATAAGACACATTAATCTTATATTTTTAGCACCCTTTTGTTTTAAAAGAGTAATAGCATCTACTGCTGAGCCACCTGTTGCAAGCATAGGATCCGTAACGATTACATCTCTCTCTTCTATATCTTGTGGGAGCTTACAGAAATACTCTACTGGCTTTAATGTTTCTTCGTCTCTATATAGTCCTATATGTCCAACTTTTGCTGCTGGTATAAGTTTTGTCATGCCTCCAACCATACCAAGGCCTGCTCTAAGTATTGGAACTATAGCTACTTTCTTTCCTGCAAGCATTTTACACTTTGCCTTACATACTGGAGTTTCTATTTCTACTACTTCAAGCTGTAAATCACGAGTTACTTCATATGCCATAAGCATAGCTACTTCTTCAACAAGTTCCCTAAAATCCTTTGAACCTGTATTTTTATCTCTTATTAGAGATAGCTTATGTAATATTAATGGATGTGCTATTTGTGTTACTTTACTCATTTATTTTATTCCTCCTATATAATACACAGAAATTAAGAATAATTTTTACTCTAAATTTCTGACTTATACTTAATTTTAAAAAATTATTAGATATTATTTACTATACTTTTTTTCAATTTCAGAAATTCCATCTATTCTTCTTTGGTGTCTACCACCTTCAAATTCAGTTTTTATGAATGTGTCTACTATGTCAAGCGCAAGTCCTGGTCCCACAACCCTCTGACCTAATGCAAGTATATTAGCATCATTGTGCTCTCTACAAGCATGAGCGCTAAAAGTATCACCACATAGTGCAACTCTCACTCCTGGAACTTTATTGGCAGCTATGCTTATCCCTATGCCAGTGCCACAAACTAATATTCCAAGTTCATATTTTTTCCCCGCTACTTCTTCAGCGACTTTTAATGCAAACTCAGGATAGTCACAGGATTGTTCAGTGTATGTACCAAAATCCTTAATTTCTATTCCTTTTGCCTCTAAATGTTTTATTATTTCATTCTTTAGCGGTAATCCCGCATGATCGCTTCCTAATGCAATCTTCATGTTAAAACACCTCCAAGATATAGTGTTACTATAATTAAATAATTTATTTTAATAAATTATAAATTATCAGACTACAAAAGAAGATAATAGCATTATACAATGCCTATATCTTCTTTCAATTTGTTCAATAGCAATACAATACTGTTTTCTAATTGCCTATAGGTATTTCTATAGATTTCTACGTCACCACCAAATGGGTCAACTATATCATTCTCCATAGAAATATACTCATTTAATGTATAGATTTTATGCTTAAATTCCGGAAATTTAGCACCTAAAATATCTCTTATATATGTTGTCATAGTTAAAACAAGTTCTGAATTTTCTAACATGTTCTTAGTAAGCTGAACTGAGTTTCTATCACTTAAATTTATTCCAGTATTCTCCTTCGTAACAATTGTAGAGTTTTTTGAGGTTTTACTATTGCTTAATACAGCTATACCAGCAGAAATAGCTGTAAGATTGTCTATATCACACTTCTTATTAAAAATAGCTTCTGCCATACAACTTCTACAAGTATTTCCTGTACAAACAAATAGTATATTTTTCATAACTAACCTCCTAAAACATAGAATTACACTTTAATGATATCAAATCCAGCAGATTTTTTAAGTCTATTCATAACAGCCACACCTACACCATTTTCTTCAAAGGCTTCAGCAATAATTATATCAACTTCTTTATCATCAAACATTCTAAGTGTTTCAAATAAACTTTGTGACACACTTATCATGTTATCTCTACTTCCTAGAGATATTACTATACCTTTTTCATAGTACTCTGCTGTTTCGTCTGTAGCCATTATTCCAACAACTTTATTTTCATCTATATAATTTTGCACTATTTCATTGATTTTTTCAATAGTTTTTTTCAAATCTCCTTGAACAATTTTTACAGGAGCCTTAGGAGCATAGTGCCTATATTTCATTCCTGGAGCTTTAGGTCTAAAATCTTTTTCTGGTTTCTTCATTATTGCTGGATCTATATATGTATCTTTATCCACTTCTCTTAGCATCTCTAAAGTTATTCCTCCTGGTCTTAAAACACAGGTTGGTTCAGTAGTGCAATCAATTACTGTAGATTCAAGACCAATATCACACATATTCCCACCAATAATGTAGTCTACCTTTCCTCTTAAATCTTCTATACACCTTTGCACATCTGTAGGACTAGGTCTTCCTGAAATATTAGCAGAAGGTGCGGCAATTGGAACTCCAGCTGCCCTTATAAGTTCTCTAGCAACGTTATTAGAAGGCATCCTAATTCCTACGCATGGTAATGCTGCACTTGTCTCGTCTGGTATAATTGAAGATTTAGGTAATATTATTGTCATAGGACCTGGCCAAAATTTTTCCATAAACCTTTTAGCCATTTCTGGGATTTCTGAAACTAAAGGCCTTATCTCTTCAGTATCTGCTATATGAACTATTAGAGGGTTGTCCTGCGGCCTCCCTTTAGCTTCAAATATTTTTTTCACTGCCTCCGGATCTAACGCGTTAGCGCCAAGTCCATAGACAGTTTCTGTAGGAAACACTACTAATCCCCCTTCTCTTAAGACCTTTCCAGCCTCTTGTATGATGTTTTTGTCAAGATTACTCTCATCAAGCATAATTATTTTTGTATCCATTTTGTTTTATACCACCTTATTGCTAAATTATATTAAACAACTTTATAAACCTTTTACTTATATTTTTCAGTAACATACTCATCAATTGCTTGTGCCACCATTTTTGACAATTCTACAGCCTTAACTACTGTTTTAGCTCCTGTTACTACATCTCCAGATGCAAAAACACCCTCTCTTGTAGTTCTTCCAAATTCATCGGTGGCAACTAAGCCTTTATCCTTTAGCTCTATTCCCTTTGTACTCGATACTATATTTGCTCTAGGTCCTTGACCTACAGCTATGATAACAGAATCAGCTTTAAATATCTCTTCTGTTCCCTCTATCGGAACTACCTTTTCCTTACCTTCTTCATCTTTTACTACTTTATTATTCACATATTTAATGCCTTCTTCAACTATCTCTACAGGGGATTTATAAAATTCAAATTTAACTCCATCAATTTTTGCATATTCAACTTCAGCCCTCTCAGCTTGAATATTTTCAGGTCCCCTTCTACACATTACATAAACTTCTCTTGATCCATTTCTTAATGCAGTTCTGGCAACGTCCATTGCCACATTGCCAGCTCCTATTATACATACCCTTTTCCCTAAGTCATATACATTAGGATTTTTTAAATAATCTATTGCATAATGAACATGTCCTAAGCTCTCTCCTTTTAGTCCAAGAGCACTTGACTTCCATACTCCTGTTCCTATAAATATAGCTTTATAGCCATCTCTAAAGAGATCATCAATTGTTATAACTGACCCAATTAAAGTGTTAGGTCTTATTTTTATTCCCATGTTTATTAATTTATCTTTTAACTTTTCCAAAATATCTTTAGGTAATCTAAACTCTGGAATACCATATCGTAAAACTCCACCTATTTTATCATGCGCTTCAAATATGGTTATATCATAGCCCTTAGAGGCTAGAATAATTGCTATAGTAATTCCAGCCGGTCCAGATCCTATTATGGCTACTTTTTTATTAGTATCTTTTACTACCTCTGGAGTTATAGAGTTTAAATAATAATCCGATATATAATTTTCTATTGAACTTATTTTAACAGGACTATTCTTTTTTCCCATTACACAATGGCCTTCACATTGTTTCTCATGAGGACAAACAAGCGAGCACACTACAGAAAGCGGATTATTGTTAAAAAGCTTTTCTCCTGCTTCATTAATATTTCCCTCTAAAAATAACTTTATAACTTCATTAACTGGAGTATTGACTGGACATCCTTCTTTACACATAGGTTTCTTACACTGAAGGCATCTTTTAGCTTCTTCTATTACAAATTGTCCCATTACATTATTCCTCCTATATCTCAATGTTACAATGCTTATAGCAACGTTTTATTCTAATAACTTATTTTAACCTATAGAACACATTTTACTAGTACTTTTAAATTAATAAATTATTTTCTAATATACAATATACTAAATTAATCAAATATACAACATGTTAATTACGAAAGTGTTAAATACAATATACTATATTTGTATAAGTGAATACTATATTTTAATTGTTAATTATAGTTTAATATAAACAATATTTCAAGTTTACCTACTAATCCTAAAAACATAAAAAGACTGTAGATCAAATAAAACTCTCCACAGTCTAAAATTAACACTATAACACTCTTACCATAAAAAGTCCTATCATAATTCCGCTTAGAACCCCAATAGTACTTGTTACTCCATCCCAAAGTTTTGATGACTCAGGTATCATTTCACCACAGACCACATATAACATTATTCCAGATGCAAAGGCCAGACATGCACCAAGAACATTTACCGATATATTTGCTATGTACGCTCCAATCCATGTGCCAATGGCGGTAGGAAAAGCTGTTATAAAAGTATAGAATAATATCCTAGATATTCTAACTCTAGAAGCAATTAGTGGCGCTGATACTGCTATGCCTTCAGGAATATCGTGAATTGCTATTATTATGCTCATTTTTATTCCTAAAGTACCTCCAGCAGCAAAACCACACCCCATTATTATTCCTTCTGGAAAATTGTGAATCATAAGTCCTAGTGCTGCCATAAAAGCAACCTTTACATGCTTGTCCATACTACCTATATTTATCTTGTTATCTATTATGGCTATAATTATAATTCCTAAGATACAAAAAACTAAAGTGCCAACGAAATTCCATTTTGTAAGAGCCTCCGGAATCAGGTCAAATACTACTACTGCTAACATCAGCCCTCCTGCAAAACCAATTATTCCTCCTAGAAACCTATTAGAAGGTCTTTTTACTATCACTCCTAGTAAGGCTCCAGTCATTGTACCTATTAAAGATACTACACTACCAATTAATACAATACGAATCATATTTTCACTCAAAACATCACCTTTATTTTAAATTACTTCTATATCATATGTATTTATATAGTAATGTATATATTCCAAAACTTTAGGAATGGATTTTTAGAGTTATTTATTCCTGTAATATTGAGAATTTTCTCGATAAAATTTTATTTTTTCAATGCACTCTTCTGTAAAATGTGAATAGACACAGTTTTTATATATAATATCCAGTAGAGGATACTTATTAAGTTTACCCCTTTTTATTATAGTATAGTAATAGCTCTCCTCTGGGTATAGAATTTTTAGCCTATTATATTGATAAGCTACATATGAATGATTTTTTAAAAAATTTAAGTTCACGGGAATCATTCTTTCACTTCTAAACTTTGATGTTGCTAGAAGAATTATTTTAAATTCACTTATATCATCTTCATCAGATGGAATTTTCTCAACATGAACTAATGAAACTTTTTCACAATTTATATTTATAGCTTTCTTTCTTATTCCAAGTGATATTTTTAATTTACTCCCAACACAAGCAAATCTCAATGTCTCCTTGTCAATCCTTATAATTACAGCTATAAATATAAGCACTTCTATAATTACTAAATATGATATGTAAAATAGACTTAGCTTTTTAGATAAAAACAAAGCAATAGGTAAAACAAAAAAGATTAAAGCTCATAGATAGCAGAAATCTTTTATAAGATTTTTTTTGCTTTCTAATAGCTTTATCTATATTCATTCCTTACCCTCTTTTCTTGAATTAAATAATTAGTCGTTACTTCCAATGGCTTTCATTTTTTCCGCCTGTTCAGCAGTTATTAAAGCATCTAGAACTTCGTCTATATCTCCATCAAGATATGCATCTAATTTGTATAGAGTTAATCCTATTCTATGATCTGTAACTCTTCCCTGAGGATAGTTATATGTCCTTATTCTTTCACTTCTGTCTCCTGTTCCTACCTGACTCTTTCTATCTTCAGCTATACTCGCCGATCTTTCTGCTTCCGCTTTTTCAAATAGTCTGGATTTAAGAACTTTCATAGCTTTTTCCTTGTTTTTAAGCTGTGATTTTTCATCTTGACAAGATACTACTATTCCACTTGGCAAGTGAGTTATTCTTACTGCAGAGTCTGTAGTATTAACACACTGTCCTCCATGTCCTGATGCTCTAAACACGTCTATTCTTATATCATTTGCATTAATTTCAATTTCAACGTCGTCAACTTCTGGTAATACCGCAACAGTAGCAGTAGACGTGTGGATTCTTCCACTTGATTCAGTGTCTGGAACTCTTTGAACTCTATGCGCTCCACTTTCGTATTTTAATCTGCTATAGGCTCCAGCTCCCTTTAGCATAAATACAATTTCTTTAAATCCACCTATGTCAGTTGCATTAATGCTTATTGTTTCAACCTTCCAGCCTTTACGCTCAGCATATCTTGTATACATCCTTGTTAAATTCGCTGCAAATAAAGCTGCTTCTTCTCCACCAGCACCTGCTCTTATTTCAACAAATACATCTTTATCATCATTAGGATCTTTAGGTAGAAGTAATACTTTTAACTCTTGGTGTTTTTCTTCTATAACACCTGTAAGCTCTCTTATCTCTTCCTGAGCCATCTCCCTTAGCTCTTTGTCTGATTCCTCTTGCAACATTTCTTTAGCAGACTCTATATCCTCTTGAGCTTTTTTATATTCTCTATATTTCATAACAACTGTCTCTAAATCTGCATGCTCTTTACATAATTTTCGCCATTCTTTTTGATCCGCCATAACTGTTGGATCACTTATTTTTATAGATAGTTCTTCGTATTTATTTTCTATAAAGTTAAGTCTTTCTAACATACTTTTTCTCACTCCGTATAAATATTTTCACAATAAATAATTATATCACAATTCTTTTAACACTAGCAACAAATTTCGATTTTTCCTTTTATAACTCTATCTTTGCCAGCAAGATCTTTTATGCACTCCACTTCAGTAAATCCGTTAGTCCTTAATATATCGCTTACAGAATCTTTTTGGTCATATCCTATTTCAAATAATAACGCTCCTCCATTCTTTAACACCTTTAAGCTTTGAGAGGTTATTTCTCTATAAAAATCTAGCCCATCTTCTCCTCCGCATAACGCTTCATAAGGTTCGAAATTTTTAACATCCTCCATTAATGTTCCTATGACATTCTTTCTAATATATGGAGGGTTTGAGATTACCATATCGAATCTTTCTTTACCTTCTATAAACTTTCCTAGCAAGTCGCTTTTTATAACTTGCACCCTTTCACCTACGCCCAGCCTTTTAATGTTTTCGCTAGTTACCTCATAGGCAGTATGTGAAATATCAGAAGATTTAACATTTACATCCTTTAATAGCTTTGCAATTGTAATCCCTATTATTCCACTTCCACAGCATACATCGCAAATATCCTTAAATTTATTTTTTTTAATTCCCTCCATTGCGCACTCTATTAGAGTCTCTGTATCTGGTCTAGGAATCAGTACGCCTTCTCTTATATAAAAAGATAATCCCATAAATTCGCACTCACCAAGCATATACTTTACAGGCATTTTATTTTTTCTAAGTGTTAGCAATCTGTAAAATTCCTCTATTTCCTTATGATTTAATTCGTAATCTCTGTTGAGTAGTAAGAAAAGTCTATCCTTTTCCACTACCTTTCCTAATAAAAGATCACAATCTAAAGCGTAGCTCTCAATTCCTTCTTCTTTTAAAATTTGATATCCTTCTTTTAAAAGCTCTCCAATTTTTGATTTATAATTTTTCATTAAAACTGCTCCATTCTAATATAAGGTATTACTAGTATCCTCTGACTTATTTTCTTCAATTCCCTCTGCATATTTAAGAGCTGTTATTGCAACCTTAATTTGATCATAATCTGGCTCTCTTGTGGTAAGCTTCTGAAGCATTAATCCAGGATAAGCAGTAATTTTCGATACAGCACTATTACTTTTTCCCATCCATTTTATGAGTTCATAAGTCAATCCAGATACTATAGGTAAAAGCAATATTCTATATAATATTCTCTGCCATAAAGAGCTCCAGCCAGTTAAAGAAAATAGTATTATACTTACTATCATAACCAAAAACAAAAAATTTGTACCACATCGAGGATGAAACCTCTCAAACTTCTGTGCATTTTCTGCAGTAAGTTCTACTTCATTTTCATAACAAAATATAGTTTTATGCTCTGCTCCATGATATTGGAAAACTCTATTTATATCCTCCATCTTTCCTATAAGTAAAATGTATAGTAAAAATATTGCCACTCTAATAATTCCCTCTATTATATTTAATCCTACAGTATTGTGAATTCCTATTCTCTTAAATACATTTGCAGCAAATGTAGGGAATATAAAAAACAACATTGTAGCTATTCCTAAAGATATGATAACGGCAATTACCATTAATACATCCTCACTTTTATCTTTAAACACTTTTTCAAACCATTTATCAAATTTTGAAGGTTCACCATCCTCATCTTCAAAAAACGATGCGGAATAGT
Source organism: Clostridium sp. OS1-26 (assembly GCF_030915445.1). Classification (GTDB taxonomy): domain Bacteria; phylum Bacillota; class Clostridia; order Clostridiales; family Clostridiaceae; genus Clostridium_AM. Next base: position 1,619,837 of record NZ_CP133264.1, on the reverse strand, counting down.
TTAACGTATTAATACCTATAACTAGTGACTCTATTAGAGAAACAAAACCTCTAATAATAGGAAGACCTAAAAGTTTGTTTCTTTTAGAATATGGTATACTTTCCTTCCTATCTACAACAATCTCGCCATCAGCCTTTCTAACAGCAGTGGCAACTCCGCTGGCCCCTCTCATCATTACACCTTCAATTACAGCTTGACCCCCAACTGAAGTATCTCTCCCCATTAATCCACCTCATTATTTTCTCTATTTTTTCTTATTTTATATGTTTCTCTAAACTCAAAGTAACACTTTGGGCAAAGTGATTCATATTCAATATTATCTTCTTTATCTATAGCAATCTGTTTTCCTTCAAAGATAAACTCTCCGTTTACCTTTCTTCCATTTAACAATGCCTTTTTACCACACTTGCAAATAGTTTTCAATTCTTCTAAACTGTGTGCTAACAATAGTAATCTTTGACTGCCCTCGAATCCATTCATTTGAAAATCAGTTCTAAGTCCATAGCAAATTGTTGGTATATCCATAACTACAGCTATTTTAAATAACTGATCTATTTGTTCTGCTTTAAAAAATTGAGATTCATCCGCTAGTATACAATCTATCTGTCCATTTTTTTCTATCCATTTTTTTGTTTCTTCATAAATATTTTGGCTTTGATCTATAAGCATATCAACTTCCCTTGTTACTCCCAATCTTGAAAGTATTTTGTTCCCACCTTTTGTATCTGTTCTAGGCTTTACAACAACAACCTTCATTTCTCTCTCTTCATAATTGTGTGCAACCTGTAATAAGTTTGTTGACTTTCCACAGTTCATAGCTCCATATCTAAAATATAACTTACTCATTCTTACTACCTCACTATCTGAATTATAAATCAACTGAACAAATACATTTTATCAAACCTTGTACATATATTAAAGGCTTGTTTTTATTAACCTTATTTATTGACTTTAACTTGACCGTTATGTTATAATACAGTAGTTAAAATTGAAGTATATCCTTAAATTCGAAAGAGGTGAAAAACATGAAACAAGGCATACATCCAGAATACCATCATGATGCGGTAGTTAAGTGTGCATGTGGAAACACTTTTACAACAGGTTCTACAGAAAAAGAACTAAAAGTGGAAATATGCTCTAAATGCCATCCATTCTACACAGGAAAACAGAAGCTAATTGACGTTGGTGGTAGAGTAGATAAGTTCATGAAGAAGTTCAACTTAAAATCAGAATAATAAATAAGTTTAAATATTTTTTTATTCATTCTAAAGCTTATTATAAAACCTGTCCTTTGATATCAAAGGACAGGTTTTGTTATTTTTCTCCATTTTTCCTAATGTCTTTTTTAATAACGAAATTAACAAATTCATCGTTATTTTTAGTCTTCGATAGCATACTTATTAGCTGTTCAGTAATATTCTGAGTATTATTTTCATCATACAATACTCTTCTTATATTAAATGCCGCTTCTTTTTCTACTTGGTTCTTAAATAACAGATCATCTCTTCTAGTACCTGACTTATAAACATCTATAGCAGGGAATATTCTTCTTTCTTGAAGTCTTCTGTCTAAGTGCACTTCCATGTTTCCAGTACCCTTAAACTCCTCAAATATCATATCATCCATTCTGCTTCCAGTTTCCACAAGAGCTGTAGCAAGTATAGTAAGGCTTCCTCCTTCTTCTATATTTCTCGCAGCTCCAAAAATTTCTTCGGCATTATTAGTGCTCCTGGATCAAGTCCTCCTGAAAGAGTTCTTCCTGTCGGGGTAATAGTTAGATTATACGCTCTAGAAAGTCTAGTAATACTATCTAAAAGTATAACTACATCCTGTCCCTGCTCTACCATTCTTTTTGCTCTTTCAAGCACCATGTAAGCAACCTTAGTGTGGTGTTCAGGTTCTTCATCAAAAGTTGAGTATATTACCTCACCTTTGATTGATCTCTGCATATCTGTAACTTCTTCTGGTCTTTCATCTATTAAAACAACTATAAGTTTTGTTTCTGGGTGATTTTGAGATATACTTTGAGCTATTTTTTTTAGAAGAGTAGTTTTACCGGCTTTAGGAGGTGCGACTATAATCCCTCTTTGACCTTTACCTATAGGTGATATTATATCCATAAGTCTGGTAGATAAATCTGACTGTATAGTTTCGAGCCTTAATCTTTGTTCTGGATATATAGGGGTAAGCTTCTCAAATGGTTTTCTACCTATTGCTCTTTCTGGATTTTCTCCATTTACTCTTTCTACATAGAGAAGTGCTTTAAATTTTTCACCTTCTTTTGGTGTTCTTACTTTACCTCTTACTTCATCTCCTGTTTTTAAATTAAACCTTCTTATTTGAGATGGAGATACATATATATCTTCTGGTCCTGTTAAGTAATTTTTTCCTCTTAAGAATCCATAGTTATTGCTCTCTATTATTTCAAGCACTCCTATAGCTGTATCCGAATCATTTATCATTTCTTTAAGCTTTTCTCTTTTTCCTCTTCAGATACTTTTCCATCCTCATTTTTTTCATTTTGAACTTTTTCTTCTTCGGATTTCTTTTCTTCAACCCTTACATTTTCAACAGTTTCTTCTTTTTCACTATGTACAGCTTCACTCTTAGGACTTATTTTTTCCCTAAGTATGACTCCATCTTTTTCTATTGAAACTGGAGAAACTTTTTTTATCTCTTCAATTAGCTGAGTCTTTTTATATTTAGATATATTTTTTAAACCTAAGTTCTTAGCTATTTCTTTTAACTCAGCAACGGTCAAGTTATCCATATCTTTGTTTATCAAAAAATAACACCTCGCATTATTTAGTTTTCATAATTATATTTAACCTCTTGGGAATAATCAAAAGATTTTTTCCATTTATTATCCGTAACGATACCAAACACTTAGGTATGCTTAACAGACTTCTATGCTTTAAAATGAAATTATTAGACTACTGATGAAAAACTTCACCCTAAGCAAGAATTTTTTATTTGAAAGGCTATACTGTAAAATAAATTATAACCCTTTTTCATATTTTAATCCACATTTTTATAATATTTTTTTCTTTAAGTATTATTTCAAGATTATATCAATATATTTCTATTTTATCAAATATCATTATTTTTATTAATTAATCGCAAAATAAAAGGACAAAAGCATTCTTTTGTCCTTAGAAATTATATCATAGCATACAATTGCCTATTTATACTATTGTATTTACTGATCCTTTTATTCACCTTATTATAATCTCCGATATAAAACAAAGGTAATCCTAGAATTTCACATCCTCCAACTATTAGTTCTTTTTTTATAAATTCATTTATACTGTATTTATAATTATGATATTTTCCACAATGAGGACATCTAACTTTAAAGGAAATTATCTTATTACAGTTTTTTATTTCTAAAGAGGTGAAATTTTCACTAATTTTATTTGTTTCGAAGATAGAAAATGTCTCTAGGTCGTAGAATCCTTGAAAATTTTTAAGAGCAATACTTATATCAGTATTAAACAACATATTATTCACCCCTCCTATAGAATTAAACTTAATATATTTATAATTCTATAAATATTATTAAAATCCTTCATAAATCTCTTCATTTAATACATTATAAAATTATTTTTTTCGACAAAATAAATTCTGGTATATATGAATTATTATAATAATTCATATATACCAGAATAACTAAAATCCTAATCTTCCTTATTTAAGGATGCTTTTATAAAATCTCTAAATAACGGATGTGGTCTATTTGGTCTTGATTTTAACTCAGGATGAAATTGAACTGCCACAAACCATGGATGGTCTTTTAACTCAACTATTTCTACTAACCTAGAATCTGGACTAGTTCCTGATAAAATAAGTCCAGATTCAGTTAATGCTTTTCTATATTCATTATTGAACTCATATCTATGTCTATGTCTTTCATATATAATCTCTTCACCATAAGCTGCAAAGGCATTTGTATCTTTTCTGAGCTTACATGGATATAAACCTAATCTCATAGTACCGCCTTTTTCATCTACATCTTTTTGATCAGGCATTAAGTCAATTACTGGATGTTCTGTGTCTGGTAGTATTTCTGAGCTATGAGCATCGGAATATCCTAATACATTTCTTGCAAATTCTATTACTACACACTGCATTCCTAGACATATTCCAAGAAAAGGAACCTTGTTTTGTCTCGCCCACTTTATAGCTTCAATTTTTCCTTCTACCCCTCTATCTCCAAATCCACCTGGAACTAAAATTCCATCTACATCCTTCAGATATTCAGCTGCGTTTTCTTTAGTAATGTCTACAGCGTTTATCCATTTTATATTTATGTTGGCATCATTTGCATAACCACCATGATTTAACGATTCTACTACTGATATATATGCATCATGTAATTCAACGTATTTCCCTACAAGTGCAATAGTTACACTTCTTGATAAGCTTTTTATGTTATTTACCATGTTAGACCATTCAGTATTATCTATTTCTTTGCATGGTAAACTTAACTTTTCGCAAACCAGAGTGTCCAATCCTTCTTTATGAAGCATCAATGGAACTTCATATAGGTTTTCTGCATCCAAGTTTTGAATTACAGAATTTCCATCTACATTACAAAATAATCCTATTTTCTCTTTTAAATCATCTGGAATAGATTTCTCGGAACGGCATACTATTATATCTGGTTGAATTCCTATACCTCTTAGCTCTTTTACTGAATGTTGAGTAGGCTTTGTTTTAAGCTCTCCTGATTTTCCTAGATAAGGCACAAGAGTTACATGTATAAAGCATACATTCTCTCTACCAACTTCATACTTTATCTGTCTTATAGATTCTAAAAATGGCAGGGATTCTATATCACCAATTGTCCCACCTATTTCAGTTATAACTATATCAACATCTCTTTCTTTGGCTACTCTGTAAACTCTTGATTTGATTTCATTAGTAATGTGAGGAATTACTTGAACGGTGCCACCTAAGTAATCTCCTTTTCTTTCTTTTGTTATTACAGACCAGTATACCTTTCCTGTAGTAACATTACTGTTTTTACTCAAATTTTCATCTATAAATCTTTCATAATGACCTAAATCTAAGTCAGTTTCTGCTCCGTCATCTGTTACAAAAACTTCACCATGTTGATATGGACTCATAGTTCCTGGATCTATATTTATATATGGATCAAACTTTTGAATCGATACCTTCAGTCCTCTATTTTTTAAAAGCCTTCCTAGTGAAGCCGCTGTTATTCCTTTTCCTAATGAGGATACTACTCCTCCAGTAACAAATATATATTTTGTACTCATAAGTTTCCTGCTATATTAAGCAGAGTTCACCCCCGTTTTCTATAATAGTATAAAAATTTATATTGAAAATATAACAATTGCATATTGACAAAGTATTAATTGAATTGTATAATAAAAATTACCTCATAAGTTAGAGTGGGATATTATGTTCTAAAACATATTTAATATATTAGCATACTTTTTTTTAAGATGCTACTGTTTTTTGTTTTTTTTGTCGAAAAAATATTATTTTACCCTTTCGATAATGTCTTCCGCTTCAAAATACATATCTCTTATTTTTCTATTAAGTAAAAGTTTTTCTTCTGCTTTTCTGAAATTTAATCCTATATTGTTTTTATTTACGGAAGGGAAGTCTTTTTGCAGCATTCCTATATCATCACAACCATATTTCCTAATAAGGAGAAAAAATAGGTATCTGCATTCCCTATCCTTTAAAATTTTAAATAATTCTTCTCTACTTAAACCTTTATATTTACATAAAAGCTCTAGTATTCTTTCATATTTTTCTTCTTTATCAATAAAATATTTACTCACAACAAGCACTTCCTTCTATCCACAATGTTGATAAGTTAATGGGGATATCTCTTTCTAAATTTTAAACAATAACTCAATAAAATATACACATAAATAAAGACACAGACAATAAATTTATCATTTGATATCCGTTTTCCCACCTTTAAATTAGGGAAAACAGATATCAAATATTTTCTTTATTCCTGTGCCTTTATATTTATTTTTAGCTGTGTATTTTGAGGTGTCTGACCGCTCACGCTTAAGTTATAATTTACTTTTATATCTCCACCTTTTTCACCAACATCCACACTCAAGGTCTTAGTTTCTATTTTTAATTCCAATGTCCCATAAGGCGTATTATACATGGATACGCTTTTAGCTTTTTTGTCAAATTCCATTTTAGCGCTTGTACTTCCTATTCTTATAATAGAAAATTTGTCGTTAGATATTTTTAATGTAGTTGTGGTTCCTTCCATTCCTGATATCTCAGTTTCCTTATATACGGCATAGTATGATCCATCTTTTTCATAAAAATCACCAGGAGTAACTACTTCTATAACATCATTTTCATCACTTTTTTGTTTGCTTGATACAGAGATAATAGCCTTTTTTTTCATAACTCTCCTCCTCGTCTGACACAAAATATTCGTCGCATCTTTGATTTGTTATTTTCTTTCAGATGCCTTAGATAATAAATCTTGATATCTCATCGTCCGTAGCTGCTTTAACTTCTATAAACTTATCCATAGGATTTTTAAAATATCCATATTTGATTTTTATTTTATCCTCATCTTTTCCTTTACAATATCTAGCTGTTACTTTAGCTGCAAATTCTATATCTTCTTCTGTAGGTTTTCCAATTATTATTATCATAGAACCTTTAAATGTATCTGCTAAAAATATTACATCCTTTGTACTTAAGTAATTTTTTATTTCCTTCGTTTCCTCACCAGTTCTTGTTGATATAATTTTAGCATCCTGTGAAACTCTAAAATGTCTTCCAAATCTTAATAACTCTAGATCCTTTTCATCAGGCATATTCTTATACTTTAATAGTTCCTTTAATCTTTTAGCGTAGTTAGGTTCTGTAAGCTTACACCCTCCTGCTGGAGAAGGATAATCTTTAATATTCCACTTCTCGGCTAATTCCATTTGAACTTTTCTGGTTCTTCCTGATATATCCATAAGTTTTTCTCTATCTACTAATCCCTCTAACTCCATCTTAGTAGGATTAAGATTTTTGGCACATAAGGGCCTTAAAATCTTATCACTGAATCCTGATTCCTTTTTTACTATGTCCAATGAAATTCTGTTTTGCGACATAGGTCTCTGATTCAATACTTCTCCAGTAATTATAAAATCCGCTTTATACTTCTCCAAAAGTTTTCCAGTATAATTTAACATCATAGCATGGCAGTCAATACAAGGATTTATGTTTTTGCCATAACCATGCTTAGGATTTTTGACTAAATCAAAATGCTTTTCAGAAAAATCAACTACCTCTAGTGGAATTCCTACTTGTTTTGTCATTTTAATAGCATTACCCGGCCCAAAAAAGTAAGATTTAAAACATATACCTATAACCTCTATGCCTTGATCTTTAATAAGTTTTGCCGCTAATATACTATCTAATCCACCAGAAACCATTGCAAGTGCTCTTGTCATTATTATCACCTTTCTCAAATCAAAATTAAATTTTTATATACGGACTATAAAAAATACATTAAGAGTCCACTATAAACTAAAACTTCTAAATAATAGTTTAGTTAATTTTCATTAGTTTATCAACAAGTATTCTTATAATGAAGTAATTTAGGTATCTAAAATAAAACAACAAGTCAAATATACTAGCGTACTGACTAGTTTTTTTCAAGATACCTTAAAAAGCTAAAATAAAAACTTTCGCCAAAAAATGCGAAAGTTTTTATCTCAAACTACATTGTAAGCTGTCCGTTAGGGGTATTTATAATTTGCAATATTCTTTGTTCATATCCAGTTTGAGCGTCTATATATACTTTATAGTTATCTCCCTTATAATTTCCAGAAAACTCATAGCATAAAATTTCTTTATTAGTCTCTGTAGGAATTAATGCAAGTCTTACATTTGTAATATTGAGCTTTTTCCCTACTCTTTGCTTTGCTTGCTCAGCAGTTACTTTTGGAGACGGTATACTCCTATTTTCTTGATGTGCTACAAGATATTTTTCAGATTCAATACCCACTATACTTCCGTCATCTAGTGCAATTTTTAGTTTTAACTGATCAGGATAAACTATAACATTTTGCTGCATATACACATAATTTATTACTGCAACATCTCCATAGTTCAGAGTATATGTAGGCACCATATTGCTATATCCTATATTTTTTAGATAATTTGATCCAATAACAGTAGCCTTAGAAGCATCAATATTTGCCTTTCCAACCGCTCTATCATTAATTAAATATAACACTTTTCCGCCCTTTTTAGTTATTTCACATACTACTCTTTCATTTTTATTTTTTCTGCCTTTCATCGCCACAGAAAACCTATATACATCTACTCTTCTTCCTGTACCCTGAACAGTTAATGTCTGTAGTGTTTCAATTTTATCTTTTCCAATTATATTTCTAACAACATCCTCTGCTTGACTTTGAGTCACCTCTTTCTGGGAGTTAATTCTAGGATTAATTTGCAGTGAATTATCAGAAAAAGGTCCGTCATAAATTAGTGCTGGGTATTGAGCTACTTGCTTTTGTATAGACCCAAACTTATCAGCTAGCATTTCTCCTTTGTTTCCACTAGCAAATACGCCAGTAATTTTCTTTCTTATTTCTCCCCATTTTACTTTTCCTTCATTTATATCAGATGATACCTTTTTTAGTTCTTGCTCTAATGTAAAAGATTGACTTTTCAATTTATCTATAGCAGCATAATCAGCATCACTTAACTGTTTTCCTTCTGATGACGATCTTTCAAGAGTATAACAAAAATCACCTACCTGAGATAAAAACTTACTAGTATCACCTATAACTTCTTGAGCCACGGGAAGAGAATGTATTTTATCATTTGCCATAGATGCATATCTAAATATTTCAGAAAATACAGCCATTTCCTGTTCTCTAGATCCCACTATGGTCGATTTACCCAAATTTACTCTTATGTTTTGTACAGAATCTATTAAATCATACATACTTTTGCTGTATTCTGCTTGCAAATAGTTTCTATAGTCAGTTCTTTCAAGGGTCATAAGGATTGCAAAGGTGCTTGAAAAAACTACTATTAAAGTTACTATAGCAGTATATATCATTCTTTTCTTGGCTATTTTCATAATAACTCCTCCTAGCTTTTATGTATAATATAATTGCGTTATATCTGAATTTGTCATATTGTATTGAGAAATTTATATTTCATATTATCTGTATTTAGCTAATTGTTATTCATATTATACAAATTTGTTTAAAAAACCTAATAATAATTTGCAAATATTGTTGGTATATGAGTATACTATTAAGGGAAACTTAATAAATATAAATTTTTTCTTAATTGTTTTTTAAATTAGTTTATTATTGCTCATACATCATTTATAATGTTATTACATACTTAACCAGAAGGTGATTAGATGAAAGTATTAATTCTTTCGGTTTCTGCTGGTGGTGGTCATGGTCATGCAGCAGGTGCTATAAAAGATTATATAAAATTAAATGATTCATCATCAGACGTAAAAATTGTTGATACATTAAAATATATAAACCCAATAATAGATAAGGTAGTAATAGGGAGTTATTTAAAAACCATAAAAATAACTCCTTCACTTTATGGCAAACTATATTCTCATTCTGAAGAAGATTATGGGTTAGCTACTACCATAAGTTCAAAGTTTATTGAAATTATGGCATACAAACTGCTGCCTTTATTAGATGAGTATAATCCTGATGTTTTAATATGTACTCATTCATTTTCAACAGAAATGGTATCTGTAATGAAAAGCAAATATAAAGTAGTTATTCCAGCTATTTCAGTAATTACAGATTACTATTCTCATAGTTCTTGGCTTCATTCTCATATAGATGCATATGTTGTTTCTAATTGCGATATGGTTGAGGATATAGTTAATAAAGGCATTTCTAGAAATGCTATACACGATTTGGGTATACCTGTTAAACCTTGTTTTATTGAAAAATATGATAAGAGTGATACATTAAAAGAGCTAGATCTCGCTGAAGATAAAACTACTATTCTTATTATGGGTGGAAGCTTAGGAATGGGAAAAATTACAGATTTATATGAAAAATTGGTTACTATTAAAAAGGATATCCAAATAATTGTGATAACAGGTAATAATAAAAAATTATATCAAGACCTTACAAGATTAAAAGAATTTTCACCAAAAGAAACACGAATTATAGGTTTTACTAACAAGGTTAACAAGTATATGCAAGCTTGTGATCTACTTTTAACCAAACCTGGTGGACTTACCATAACAGAAGCCTTGATATGTGAAATTCCTTTGGGACTCTTTTCTCCTATTCCAGGTCAGGAGGAGAAAAATGCGCAATTTCTTCTAAAACACAATTTAGCAGTTAACCTTACAGATATAAACAACTGTAATGAGATAATTGAGGATTTATTAGATTCTCATGAAAAATTAGAATTAATGAAGGAAAATTGCAAAAAATTTTCTAAGCCCTGCTCTGGAAATGATATTTATAAACTAATGAGACTACTTATAGAAAATAACAATATAAATAACAATGTAAAGATTTCCGAGAAAATTTTTGAAAAGGATAGTCCTAGCAAAACATTTCTTAAATCTGTAGAGAAATATTTTATGAAAACAGCCAGCAAATTATTTTGTTGGTAATTTAAAAATCCAGCTTTTATCGGGCTGGATTTTTCTTATCTTTTAGTAATTCTAATATTTTAAATTTTATCTTTATGCCATTCTCTTTTGTTTTATCTGTTTTGTTATTTACTACTTCATACTCTTCTGGAGTCAACACCATTTTCATCTCAGCTTCCGTTTCTTTATAGGAAACCTCACCTTTCGTGATATCAACAAAACATAGAGGAGGGAACATTACGCACCACCAATTTTGACCTTTACCCTCACCTATAATTATCCTGTAAGCCTCATATTTGCCTTGTGGTAATGTAATATTTCCATATGTTTTTATAGGGAAATTTTCATTAGATAAAGTAGTTATTACAGAGTAACTATATCCATTATCTTTTATGGTCTTATTTGCTATAGCTATTATTTGTTTATCATTTTCTCTAATAATTTTTCTTGATTCTTCTATACTTTTTGATTTCTTTAGCTTAGGTTGAATGTATTCTAAAACTTTATCTCTTACTTTTAATTTTAAAGCTTGGTCACTTTTTGAATCGCTGTTAGCGATTACATGAAATCTTATAATCTTAGATGCTATATCCTGCTGTACCGGCTCACTCTTAACTTGTATTTTATTTGAATTTAAAGTGAATATAGCTAAAATACAGACAATAATTATTAAAATCTTCTTCATTTTAACATCCCCCATTACCTTCTTAATTCCTATTCATATTATAGACAAGTATTATAGTTATATTCACTTTAAAAAAATTATTATTTAACTACACCTATTCTTCTTACATTACTATTAACAACTACGTTGATGGTTGCACTGCTATATACCTCAGACCAATTATTTTTAATTTGTTTCCATAGTGATGGGTGATACTTCTCAACATATTCTCTTATTCCTATAGGATCAACTCCAAATTCTCTTTGAGTAATTTGAACCACCTGACTACATTCCTGTTTTACAGAATTATTTAGGTTTTGTTGTAATGATTCAAGCATATTTTTGGAGAATAGTTCACCACCAACATAATAATCTTTTAACTCACCCTCAATATCTAAAGAAATACTAAATGTAAGTTTCCCTTGTTGATTATCCATTGATATCTTTCTTTCTACACCATCAATTACAATATCTATAGGGTGGCCATTCTTATATATTGTTTTTCTTCCACCTTTTAACTTTCCTCTTAGCATCTCTAAGTTTGCTGTTTCTATAGCGGATAAATCTCCCTTGTATTTATAGTCTTTAATTATTGATACCCCTGATATTCCCAATTCATTTTTATCCTTTTCTATAGTCATACGAGGAAGCATTGCATTTCCATTTTCACTTAATAAAACTAAAAATTCATTTAAAGTTACTGGTAATATTGAAGTACTTCTAGTAGTATTTTCTATAAGGCCGCTTATATAATTCTCAATATTCTTTTCCATTGTAGGTTTATGTTTTATATACTCTTCTGCTTTTCCATCAGATATTACAACATACATATTTCTATTTAAAGAAGGTTCTCTTTGAAGGTAATCTACAATTTCTTTTAGAATTTCAGGATATGTTGTTAAATCTTTACTCAACACTAAAAGTTTTATATGACTAAAGCTTATATTTCTACTGCTTTTTAATGTCGCTTTATCCACTGCATTCTGCATTGAATAAGCGTCAGTATTTATATACATATCCTTTGCTGTTCCACCTTTATCTGGTCCTAGCTGGCTTATATCTGGAGCACCGAAGGTTACTTTTAACTTTTTTAGGTCCATACCCGTAAATGGTTCGTCGGGACTTAAGCTTTTCAATTCTTTTTCCTTGCCAGCCTGCTCACCTACATCAATGCCTATAATTGATGTAAGACTCCTTCTATCTATTTCAACTTTGTCCCAGCACCCACTTAATAAAATACATGATAATATAATAACTATAACTTTTTTATATTTCATACTCTAACATTCACCCTCCTTTAAGTCTTTTTTGAGGGTTTTCTAATAAAAAGTAACAAAGGAAGTATAACCAAGCTAAAAATTGCTAAATAAGGTAATACACTGTTGCTAATGTCATAAACTTCAGCTATGTTCTCAGGATATAAAGCTATTGCATATATAAAAGGTATTATTAAAGCTGATGAAAGCTTTATATCATGTAACTTAAACATATCTTTAAGTACATCTGCAGACAAATAATATGAGTTTATGAAAGTAGTAAAATAAAATATTACCCATAATGCCATTACTACTCCTTCCCATCTTTCTATAAAAGCTCCAGGTATATCTATAGATTTTATTAAAGTGATAGTAGGCCACAGTAGAATTTTTGTTTGCTCTTTAGCAAAGACAGCTAAACAAAATATCACTATAACAGCATAAAATATCGTTATAAACATAATACTTTTCATAGCAATTTTAGGTATAGACTTTTTATTCTTCATAAATGGGAGCATCAAATAAACTATTTCAATTCCCCCAAAGCTATAGACAGTTGTACTTAACGCTTTCACATATTCATGTGGGGTGTTATTAAGTATCGGAAAAATATTAGTAAAATCTGTTCTATTTAAAGTAAGTAAAAGTACAAAAATAATAGGAATAAACATTATCCAAAAAGAAAACTCATTAAATTTTACTAAGTTTCCTACTTCTCCTCTTATTATGTATATACCAGCAAGTATTGTAACTAAAATCAAAAATTCTGTGGGAGTCTTTTGAAGTAAATACATCTTTATTACTTCTATAAAAACTCTCATACCTATAGATACAGCAAAAATATTATATGCAATAAAAATCAATGCTAATATAGAACCTATTAGCCTTCCAAAGTTAGACCTCAGAATATAATATAACTTACCATAATTATTGTTTTTGATTGCCTTTATGGCAATCAAAATTAATAAATAGCTTATGGCTCCACTAACTAATGTTATAATCCAGCCATCAGTACCAGCATTTGCTGTCACATCTCTAGGGAAGGAAAAAACGCCTACCCCTATAACAGTTACTACAATAGTTGCAAACAAGCCATAAGGTGTAATAAATTCTTTATCATTCATAAAAGATATACCACCTCTACTTCTGTCTTACTTTATCTCCTGTATCCATAAATTCAGGTCTTTTTTGTGAAATCTAATAGGGAATCTTATAAATGTATCTTTAAAATCATCAATATCTGGATTGACCATTGGCGCTAAATAAGGTATATTAAAGCTCTTTAATCTTACTAAGTGTATTAATATAAGAATTATTCCAAGCATAATTCCGTAAAGCCCTATCACTGCAGCAAATATTATTAATATAAACCTTAATATTCTAAAAGCAGATGCCATTTCATAGTTAGGGGTTGTAAAATTTGTAATAGCTGTTACAGAAACTATAATTATCATTATAGGACTTACAATTCCGGCTGTTACTGCAGCCTGACCTATTATAAGTCCTCCTACTATTCCTACTGTAGATCCAATAGCTTTAGGAAGCCTAGCTGTTGATTCAATTAAAAATGCAAGGCTAAATTCCATAATTAATGCTTCTACAAAAGCTGGGAACGGCACTCCTTCCCTTGATGCAGCAATAAAGTATGCTAATTTTGTGGGAATTATAGCAGGATGAAAGGAAGTAACAGCAACATAAAGAGCCGGAAGCATTAATGCTGCAAAAATAGAGAAAAATCTTACAAATCTTATAATAGACCCATATATCCATCTCTGATAATAATCATCAGGTGATTGAAACATTGCCGCCATTGTAGTTGGTGCAATAAGAGCGAATGGTGAGTTATCTACAAGTATGGCAATTCTTCCTTCATACAAAGCTGCTGCAACCACATCTGGTCTCTCTGTACTTTGTACTTGCGGAAAAAAAGACCACTTATTATCTTCTATAAGTTGTTCTACATATCCGCTATCCAAAATGGCATCTATATGTATTTTTTCTAATCTACTAAGAAGCTCTTCAAGAACCTTTTTATTTACAATGTCATCAATGTACATAATAGCTAAATCACTCTTAGATCTTACCCCTAAAGTCTTAGATTCTACTTTAAGCCTTGTATCTTTTATTCTTCTTCTCACTAAAGCAGTATTAAACCTTATTGTTTCTGTAAAGCCATCTCTACCACCTCTAATTACTGTTTCACCTGATGGCTCCGACACTCCTCTCGCAGGCCATAAACGAGATGCAATAACATAACCTACTTCAAGACCATCAATAAACATCAATGTGTCTCCAGAAAGCATTGCATTTACACCTTCACTAAACTTTTTTACTTCTCTCATATCCGAAACGGTGAGTATTTTATCTTTTATTTTTTCTACTTCTGCTATATCTGACCCTATTACCATTAGAGTTTCTAATACATAATCATCTAGTAAGTTCTTATCTGCCATTCCATCTATATATATTAATGCAGCTTTGAGCTTTCCTATGTAAAATTCTCTGAATACTATATCTGAATTGTTTTTCAATAAATTCTTGGCATAAGATAGATTTTCTTGAGCTTTTAGAGATATTTTATCTCTTATTTCTTCTTTCAAAAATCACCACTTCCTTTTATCATATTAAAATATGTTATTAAACACTTTATGCAATATACATTGTCACTAAATACAGCATAATTCCAATTATCATGATACTTATTCCTATAGATTTTGCTTTTCTAGCAGTGTCCTTCATATTCCATTTCAAAAATTTTTTGAATCTATAATTAATATGAATCCTTGTATAATCATAAGTGCTAAAAAATACTTATCATACAAACTTAATACTCTCACAAAATTCACTCCTAATACTTTTGGTAACCTTAAATTATTTTTAGCTTCTAAAAAGATATTTATGCATTGTAAGGAAATATAAAAAAGATGAAACTAAGTTATACAAAGCTTAGTTCCATCTTCTCAATATTTGCCTTATTATTTTCTTTTAGATGCTTTAAATTGTTCTTGTTATAAAAACTTCCTTATACTTCTTTTTAATCTTATCATAACAAATCTGTGCTTTTAGAATATCATCGAAGAATGCAAATACTGTAGGGCCGCTGCCACTCATAAGCGCACCCATTGCTCCCATATCTAGAAGTTCCTTTTTAATATTCTTTATTATCGTATGTTTTCTTAAAGTAACATTTTCTAAGACATTCTTCATATTTTTACTTACTCTAAATAAATTTTCTTCTTCCATACTTTTTATTAGAAGTTCAGTATCTGGGTGCTTATTTATTTTACTAATATCTAAATTTTTATATACTTCTTTAGTTGATACACCAAAAGATGGTTTAACCACTATTAATATATGATTTTTAAAGGCGGCAAGCTTAGTTATCTTTTCCCCTATGCCTTCACAAAGAGCAGTTCCCCCTACTATACAATAAGGAACATCTGCGCCTATCTTTAATCCTAATTTCATAAGCTCATCATCTGATATCTCTGGCTTATATAAGTTTCTCATAGCTTTTAATACAGCTGCTGCATCTGTGCTGCCACCTGCAAGCCCTGCCGCTACAGGTATATTCTTTTTAAGATATATTTCTACTCCACCATCTATATCATAGGTATTTATAAAAAGATCTGCTGCTTTATAAGCTAAATTTCTTTCATCAGTTGGTACGTATACTTTATTACAGGTTATCTTTATACCATTATCGTATTTTTTAATATTTATATGATCATATAAATCTATAGTTTGCATTATCATTTTTAAAAGATGATATCCGTCTTCTCTTTTTCCTACAACATCTAAGGATATATTAATCTTTGCATAAGCTTTTATTAACATCTTAGCCCTCCAGGAATCTATTTAATGATACTAAATAGTATAATACAACCTTAAAATTAAAGCTATACTTTTAAGATTTAAAATCTTAAAAGTATAGCTTCAATTTTAAAACTCTTATACCATTACTGCTGATTGCTCTTTATCTATTTGAGCATTGATTTTTTTCCTAACTAATTGCACTAATGGCTCTAGGTCTTCAAAGAATATTATAATTAGATCTCCAGGCCTGGAGGTATCAATGGCTTTTTCTAGTGCTTCTACTTCATCCAATATCACTTCTACCCTTTTTTTATCAAATTCGGATTCTATAACTCCTTTTTCAAGGATGGATGCAATCTCTCCTACTTTTCTGCCTCTTCTATCTTTATCTTCTTTTATATATATATAATCAAGGTTTTCTCCTGCTATTTTACCTAGCTCTTTTACGCTGCTATCAGTTCTATCTCCTGGTACGCCTATTATTCCCACAAGTCTATTGTGATTTATATTTTTAGCGCCCTTTAAAACAGCTTTATAGCCTTCTATATTATGACCATAATCTAGAACAACTAATGCTCCATTTATTTTATACATATTAAATCTTCCCGGATTGAATTCTTCATCACCATAAAAACTTGTTATTCCTTCTCTTATAGCAGAGCAACTTATATTTAATCCAATGAGTGCTGCACAAGAAGCCATAGCATTTTCTATATTATAAATCAACCTTCCTCCTATGGTAATTTTTATATCTGTAACTTTTACCAAAGGTGTTAGCTCATCGCTTTTTTCAACGTATATAACACCCTCATGAGTATATACTCCATATCCTCCTTTTCTTATATTGCTTCTAAGTACGGAGTTATATTTATCTTTAGAAAACATAATAATATTACTTTTTGTTCTTTTTATAATACTTACACTAACAGGATCATCAGCATTTAATACAACATATCCTTCATCTTTTACAGCTTCTCCAACTAAAGCCTTCACATAAGCCATATCATCCATTGTATCTATATCATCTAGTCCTAAATGGTCTTCAGTTATATTGGTGATAACTCCTACATCTGCCATATCGTAAGCTAAGCCTTTTCTAATAATACCACCTCTTGCTGTTTCTAAAACTGCAGCATCAACTTCCTTATTCATTAATACTGATTTAGCACTATAATATCCTGTAGTATCTCCTTTATGAATACATTTATTGTTTATATATATTCCACCAGTTGTAGTCATTCCTACATTGTATCCAGCTTTAGTTAATACATGACCAATTAATCTTGTAGTCGTAGTTTTTCCATTGGTTCCAGTAATAGATACTACAGGTATAGGTTTAGGAGTATCTTTAAATAACATATCTACTATTGCACCAGCAACATTTCTACTCTTTCCTTCACTAGGGTAATGGTGCATTCTTATACCTGGTGCAGCATTTATCTCTATTATTGCGCCATCTTTTGTAATTGGCTTACTTATATCTGAACAGCATACATCTATGCCACATACGTCAAGACCCACTGCTTTAGCTGCTCTTTCACATATATTAATATTTTCATCGCAAATTATATCTGTACAATCTATTGCCTTGCCACCTGTAGATAAGTTTGCGTTTTCCCTAAGTAAAATCTTTTCTCCTTCGGCCAAAATAGAACTTAAATCATACCCATTTTTACCAATATACGCATTAAGCTCATCATTGATCTTAATTTTTGTCAAAGGTTTTTCGTGGCCTTCTCCTCGCCTATTATCTTGGTTTATTACATTTATAAGTTCTTTTATGCTGCTTAAACCATCTCCAACTATATATGGAGGTATTCTTTCAGCCACAGCTACAACTTTGCCATCAACTACACAAACTCTATAATCTCTACCAACTATATTTTTTTCAACAATTATATCGCTATAATCTTTTGATAATATGTTGTAAGCACTAAGAGCTTCTTTTTCGTTCTTTATATTAACAAAAACACCTTTTCCCTGGTTGCCACATCTAGGCTTTATAACTATAGGATATCCTATTTTATCAGCTTTGAATAATAATTCTAAACTATTCCTTACTATATACCCATCTGCAACCGGTAAACACTGATTGTAAAGTATTTCTTTAGTTAATAATTTATCGCAGGCTATATCTACAGAAATAGCTTTAGTATTGTGCGAAATCGTTGCCTCAACAAGTTTACTATGCTTTCCATAACCTAATTGAAGCATACTTCCTTCGCTTATTCTCATCACAGGTATTTTTCTCTTTTTCACTTCCTCTAATATTGCACTAGTACTAGGACCTAGTTCTTCAGCCCTAAGTATAGTTCGCAGCGATTCCATCGCAGCAGTAAAATTATACGATTTTTTATTTATGAGGCTGTTTATAAATTCTACTGCTATTTTACCAGCTTCCACGCCTGTATTCCTATGACCGTATTCATATATAATATAATATTTATTTCCCTTAATCTCTCTAGACTTTCCATAAGCCGCATCTATTCCTAGAATGTTTTGAATTGCAATGATTATGTGCTCACATACATGAGCAAGATAAGTACCTTCTCTAAGCCTTTTTGGAAACCATAGTCTTCATCTATACCACACCTATGTTCAAATAACTGAGGTATGCTCTTTAGTAAGTTTTCATTAAAACCATCTATATCCTTAGTTGGAATATCCCTATATCCCTCTAAATCTACACACATCTTTATACATTTTCTATGAGAGTATATATTTCTTCCTTCAAAAACTCTAACTTCATAAATCTTCATCTTTGTGTATATTGTCCTCCTCTTTCCTAGCTACGACTCTCTACATTTTTATAGCTTAATTGTTCTCCGTTATATGGTATTTTATTATTCAAATCAAATTTATCTCCATCTTTTAATACGTGCAATTTTACATTAAAAATAGATAGTATTTCGTCTTGATATTGCTCTGATACATTACTGTAATTTATATTACTTCCATCTATTATATACACTGCACCAGACCCTATTACTTTTAATTCGCCTTCTTCATTTACAACTATAGCAGTATCCTCATCTATTCCAATTCCTAAACTTTGAGGGTTCTCAGCTATTCCGACTAGTAATCTTCCAATTCTTCCTCTTTGAGCAAAATGCTGATCTATTATTACGCCTTTAATCAGCCCTAATCCTGGTGCCATTTTTAATGTGCACTTTTTAGGCGATTCTTCGTCTGGTCCTGTTACTACCATAGTGTCACTCATAACAGATGCTCCTGCAGACGTTCCAACAAAAATACATCCTTTCTCATAAACATCCTTCATACCTAAATATAAGGGAGTTCCTCCTATTAAGCTTGTTATTCTCAGTTGGTCTCCCCCTGTAAAGAAAACTAAGGATGCCTCTTCTATCATTTGAATATTACTTGAATCATAAGCATCTTTTCTTTCTCTTATGTTCAATATTTTAATATTTTGGACTCCAAGATTTTCAAATATACTTTTATATTCATTTCCTAATTCCTCTGGGAGCTGTGATGCAATCGTTGCTACAACAAGCACATCTTCTTCTTTGTTAAGCTTGCCGCATACTTCTTTAAGTATGCTCTTTTCACCTTTTTTATCTTCTGCTCCTCCGATTATTATTAAATTACCTTGTAACTTTTCTTCCAAGACAATACACCCCTTCTTGTAGATATTTTATATTTTTTCCACATTTAAAATAGTTATACATAAATAAAACTTCAGTAGACTTACTACTGAAGTTAATAATAATTTTTATTATATTTTCCTTTAATTCAAACTAAATTATTGATCTACCAGGGATAATTAACTTATCGCCAACCTTTATGACCTCTGGGTTTTCCATACTATTCAACTTAACTAAATCATCCATAGTTGTATAATATTTTTTAGCTATTTTCCATAAAGTGTCTCCGTGTTGAACTACATATATTGTCATGCTTGCCTTCTTTTTGGAAGTTCTCCATCTACCGGAACCATATCTACTAAAAATTCCTTATGTGTAACATAATTTACTCTGCCATATACGTCTACTACAGCCTTTATTGCTATAGTATTTGCCTCTATTGATGCATCGATATTCTCTAAGCAAGCCTTAGCTATGCATTGCATATCAATTTTACATCCTGGTATTTCTACAGTACAGCTAAATGGCAACTCTTCATTAACGGTGTGCACGTATTTTTCTTCATCAAAAGTTTTATATAACACCTCTGTATTTAGTACTCCATCAACAATAATCTTATCTTCCACTAGCTTTTTATCTGTTATACAAACCTCCCCACAGCACATTATTATTTTAGATGCTCTTGGTCTATCTTCTAATTCAATGCTTGATTTAACTATACTTTGGTTAGTTGAATGTCCATGCATTACGTTTAATTCATAATCCTTTTTATCCATTTTCATAAGTATTGAAGGTGAGTATGCATCTTCTATAATATCAATCTCTTCCTTATACATAACTTTAGTATTAGATTTAACTAAAGCCTCTATATCAACAATTCTATTTTCTCCTAGATCGTCTTCTTTAATATCATACTCTATAGCATCTACCTTAAATTCTGTATAATTATCCATTATTGGATTTACTCCATCAAGATTTATCTCTTTGCTTATTGGTACATTGTCTTCTACATAAATTATATCTCTAGTATCTTTTCCTCTATACAATAATGTTATTAGAGCATTAGCATCTATTAATGCTTTGCCTTCCATAATCTTAACATCTTTTTTGTTAACCCTAACCTCACATTTTAATATAGTTCCTATTTGTGGATTTTCCATAGGAATCTGCATGTGACTTTTGGCTATTAGGTCACCTGAAACAGTTCCTATTATTTTATCTACAGTGGCAGGATTTTTAAGCATTTGAACATCCTGTGAGCCTGTTACGTCTTTTATTACTTCAAATTCATAATTTTTGTATATCTCGGATTTTAATTTTATAATACCTTCAACAGCTATCTTTCTTTCATTGACAATGCCACATTCCATATGTTCAATATAGCAGCCTGAATCACTTAGCATTCTATGCTCTGCTCCAGGGATTTCTACATAGTTTGAAAACTTTCCTGTATAGTTTGTACTATGAACTCCTGAACTGTCTTCCTCTCTTGCTAGATAAAGTACAGTATATTCTATTTGTCCTTCTACAAATACCTTATCCTGCATAACTTCAGTATTTGTAATAAACGGCTTAACATCAAGTAATAATATTTCACCAACATCCGGATGCGTATCAGGTATTACGTATTCACCTTTCACTACAGTATCACTAAAATTTTCACCAAGCAATTGTTCACACTCTATATTTTCTTTAACCATCTCTATAGCCATATGATATATCCCTCCCATTAAACCTACTATTTATTTATACAAACATTGATAAAGAAATATGATAAAATTTCATATATTTTTATAATAAGTAATAGGTTAAAGGAATTTTTTTTACTACAATATTCATCATTTTTTGGGGTATTTTTTACGTTTCCTACGCTAATAAGCATTATATATATTGACATTTGCTGAATTTTGGCGTAATATTAGAAATGGTTGTTGACCATATAACCTCTCATAAATTCTCAATACCCTTTTATACCATAGTTGAAAGATGGAAACCCACCATCTTTCTTTTTGTTTGAAATTGTCTTGTTGTTTTAAGATAAAAAAAATCGGTACTATGAGTTAGTACCGATTCTATACAGCAAAAACCAGTTGAACTGTTTTGGTTAAAACATCTGAATAACTATAAGTCACTTTCCTTTGGGTGTCGCTTTCTAATCTAATCACAAATATGCTAGGGTAGGCTTTCTCTATAACTCCACTATTTACGAAAACCTTTCTTCTTCCTCCATTGGCTTTTAATGTTACCCTGTCGCCAACATGTTCTTCAATATTTTTCCTTATTGAAGCCAATACATTTGCTTTTTCCATACTAAACACCCTCTTTCCACATTGTATATTATATATCTCAATGTATATAATGTCAAATAAACTATTTATTTTATCAGTTAACAATCTGTTTTGTCAATATTAATTTTTTGTAAACACTCTCAAATATTTAAATTTTCACTACCTTAAGTATTGTTCCCTCAAGTTTATTCATATATACACTATATTTTAAAATCAAAAAATTTATATATAATGTGACTTAGGAAATCCCTCTCTATATTTTCCTCTCGTTTGAAGTCCGCCGATACCTTTAGTACCAGTTATAGTGTTTTCTAAAGCATTTTGGATAGAAACTACTTTTTCTATATTGGTGTATGCAATTCTTTCACACAAAAATACTGGATCTAAGCAATGTATCAGTATTCTATTAGGTGAACTGGCAAAATTTGCACCTGCATCTAAAATAGCTTCATAGCAAGATTGGCATGCACCTGCAAAAATCACTAAATCATCATAACTTGATTCATAGTTTCTTAACTCCATTACAGATTCTACAAAATATTTTGAGTTTTTATAGTTGCTTAAATCAGTATAATTTCTAGTACCTTTAGCTATAGAGTCATGTCCTGTAATTACAACAATATCAGGCTTTACTTGTTTTACTAGCTCCAATATAGCCTTAGGCTGCTCCTTTTCTGCTATATTTTTCCCAACTACATCTAGCATTAATTGTTTATACACTTT
Organism: Clostridium sp. OS1-26; assembly: GCF_030915445.1. Classification (GTDB taxonomy): domain Bacteria; phylum Bacillota; class Clostridia; order Clostridiales; family Clostridiaceae; genus Clostridium_AM. The sequence goes on along the minus strand of NZ_CP133264.1, from coordinate 1,596,867 downwards.
TAAGCATACATCTAGATATTCAGAATCTCCATCTACATGAAGAATCTTGCCTGGTCTTCCAAATGCAAGTTCATTAGTTGGGTTCGGTTTTACTACTCTGACTTCACTGCGAAAGCCTCCTCTACTTAATAGAATATTTCTAATTGAACCATTAACCTTTCTGCTAAATGTTTTTTCTCGTTCAGTTGAGGAATTCTCTGAAACTAATTCCAAATCATCTTCTGGTGAATCTGCGATAATTCTTAAATCTATTCCCTTTAGCGAGTATATTATGTCCTCATTTACCTCTTTAATATCTATAATCTTAAATGTAATATCCTTTCCATAAGACTTTCTTACTACTATATCTCCTATCTTCATAATAACATCTCCAAAATATAAAATTCTATTATATATAATATGTTTTATTAAACTTTAAGTGAATAATAAAAATAAACACATAAACATAAAAGTCTAAGACTTCTTGTCTATGTGTTTACATTAGCTTAACACTACTATTCTTTTTGATCGTAAACCATTTTAAAATTATCCATAAATTTGGTATATATCTCTTGCTCAGAAATCAAATCCTCCAATTTATTGTTAAAGGTATTTGAAGGCCAATTTACTTCATTATAATAATACCTATTAGAAAGCCTCCAAAAACGTTGAGGAAATAGTAAAAATGCGAATAATACTCTATATTCCTCTTCTTTTAGTGGACTAACATCATTGTAAGAATCAATAATTAATTGTGCATGTTCAATATCCCAATTCACTCTTTTTAAAACTTTAATCATAAATGCAGATATATCATAGCTTCTTATCTCTCGTTTACAATAGTCAAAGTCTATCACGTTAACATTATCCTCTTTATCTATTATTATATTATGATATGTGAAATCGTGATGACAGAAACCTTTTTCTTCCTCTGTAATTCTGCATAAATCCATATACATTGAACTTTCCAGCACATTTATAGCCCTTTTACCTAAATCTTTATAGAATTGAACTGTCTTTGTGTAATTTAAATCAAAACTACCTTTACTTCCTTTTTTTCTTCCCATATCCCTCATCTTATCGAGAGATCTTACTCTTTTTTCCATAAGGCTGGGCCATCTTCCTAAGTCAGTTTTTAACTTGCTATTTTCTGGTGGTTCATATCCTTTAGATGCTATATGCATGTAGGCTAGACTTTTAGCAGCTTTAACCAGATCATCTTTGCTTTTAAAGTCACACTCTCTTCCCTCTATCCATCCAGAAAGAGTATAAATATCTTCATTTACAAGGGCGTAAGGGTTACCTTCAGTGTTAACACAATATCTATCTACCCTTGGGAATCCATTCTTCATTAGGTGCTCTTTTGCTCCATATACAAATAGGAGTTTTTGTGTTCCATAATTTATCTTTTTTAAACATTTTAATCCTTTATCTGTTTTTAAAAGGTATACTCCTTTATTTGGTTTGATGTTTTCAATTTTAATATCAAATTGTCTTTCTATTTCAAATTCTCTCATCATGTTAATCACCCCTATATAATTTATATGAATAATACATTTAATTTAGAAGAGTATTAACACTTTTGAGATAACATTAATATAATAAATTATAGCAAATTCGAAAGGATTAATCTTATGAGAATAGGAATCGACGGACGTGCGGCGAAATGGTATAGAGGAACAGGAATAGGTACCTATACTTATCAGTTAATTAACTGTTTAAATAAAATTGATAACATAAATAATTATTTGCTTTTTATGCCCGAAAACTGCGAGGCTGATATGTCTTTTAAGGATAATTTTCGTTTTAATAATATTAGTGAAGGTAATAATAATAGCTTTTGGGATGAGGTAAATATACCTAATATATTAAAAGGTTCAGATATAGAGCTCTATCATGTGCCTCAAAACGGGGTTGGACTTCCTGAAAATAAAGAATGTAATTTTTTGATTACTCTTCATGATGTAATTCCTTATAAGATGCCAGAAACAGTGAGTGATAGATACCTAAAAATTTTCCATGAGCATATCCCTAAGGTTGTATCAGCATGCGATGGAATAATTACCGTCTCTAACTATTCTAAAAGAGATATCATGGAAGCTTTTAATTTTCCTGAGAATAAAATATTTGTTACGCATTTAGCAAGCGAAGATATTTATAGACCTTTAGATAGAGATTTAAGTAAAAAAATTGCAAAGAAATATTATTCTATAGATGAAGATTTCATACTCTATGTTGGAGGATTTAGCCCTAGGAAAAATATAATTGGTCTTATAGAAAGCTTTAGTAAGCTTTTATCTATCTATAAAAAAGATATAAGTCTTGTAATAGCTGGCAAAAAGGAAAGTCATATGACTCTTATAAAAAAAGAGCAGAGGAGCTTGGTATATCTGATAAAGTAATATTCCCAGGTTTTATAACAATCGATCATCTGCCATATATATATAATGCAGCCAAATTGTTTGCTTATCCCTCTTTTTATGAGGGGTTTGGTCTTCCGCCTATTGAAGCGATGTCTTGTGGAGTACCTGTAGTAGCTTCTAATGCTACTTCTGTTCCTGAAGTAGTAGGTGATGGTGGATTACTTATTAACCCAAATGATGTAGATGATTTATGTTATTCCATGTTTAGAGTATTGTTAGACGATGACCTGCGCGAAAGATTGATCTTAGCGGGTATTGTTAAAGCATCAGAACTAAGCTGGCAAAAAACTGCATATCAAACTATTAACGCATATAATAAAGTTTCAAATAGTTAGAATTAACAATATAGAAATTATGCGACATAAGTTCTCTGTGTAGGGTTAAAAGGCCGAAAATTGACTTACACCCCGGACCATGTTTCCAAGCTTCAGTTCGTTAAAAACTTTTAGTCAGTCTAAAGCTTGTGTTTTAGACGACCTAAGAACTTAGATAAACTCGCTACGCTCAAACAGTATCTAAGGTTCTAAGGTTGTCTTAAAACACTTCACTAAGACTGACACAAAATTTTTAAATCTACCTTCAGCTTTGGAAACATAGCCCTTTGTGCAAGTCAATTTTCTAGTTTCATCCCCTATAAAAAGCTATGTCGCATATTTTTTATACTATGATTGTAGTTTACTGATATATCCACTTATTGTATAATATCACTGAGGAATTTATGAAAGGTGGTACTTATAATGGCAAAAGATAGTTCATTTGATATTGTATCAGATGTAAATATGCAAGAGATGGATAACTCAGTTAATCAAGCAATGAAAGAAATAGAGCAGCGCTACGATTTTAAAGGAAGTAAAGCTCAGATAGTTTTAGAAAAGGATTCTTTAAAGCTAAATGCCGAAGATGATTATAAAATTAATGCTATGCTTGATATTTTAAAAGGAAAAATGATTAAAAGAGGTTTGTCAATAAAATGCTTAAATCCTGGCAAAATAGAAAACGCCTTTTCTGGAACCTTAAAACAGGAGGTAGAAATTCAAAAAGGTCTTAGCAAGGAAAAAGCCAAGGAAGTCGCTGCATACATAAAGGAGCTTAAGCTTAAAGTTCAGGCACAGATAATGGATGATAAAGTACGTGTATCTGGTGCTAAAAAGGATGATCTTCAATTAGTAATTCAAAATTTAAAATCAAAAGATTTTGGTGTAGACCTACAGTTTCTAAACTTAAGGTAATCAAATAAGACATAAAAACGTGGCCTAAAAGCCACGTTTTTATGTCTTACAAAAGGTTGTCTTTAAATTTCTCTAAAAATTCCTGCCTATCTTCTTTATAATTTGATTTTCTTTTTAACCTATCTAAAAATACCGACTCATCCCAATCCTTTCGCCTTGTATAGTAGTCCTTAGATATTGTATAAAAATCCTCAGGAAAAGTTAACATTGCATGAAGTACCTCTAATTCTCTCTTACTTAAATTATTTTTAGTGCAATAATTTTCTATTATAATATTAGACTTTTCTATATCAAAGGCAAAATTTTTTATAACCTTGTTTATAAAATTACATAAATCATGTACCTTTAGATCAATTATAGCATAGTCAAAATCTATAAAATATGCCTCATCATTGTTTATCAATATGTTATGATAAGCCAAATCATGGTGACATACTACTATTTTATCTTCCTCACTACAAAGCTTATAATAAAAGGATTCTTCCAGCATACTAACACTCTTTTTAATTTCATCAATATAATAATCTACATTATTAATAAATATAGAATCGAATTCACTTTTTTTCTCATGAATACTAGCTATATTCTTAAAAAACTCCATTTCCTGTATTCTTCTTTTAAAAGTGTCTATTAGTTTACCGGTATTGTACTTGTTGTATAAAGGGGTTTTAAAGCCCTCTGATGCGCCATGAAGCTCCGCTAACCCCCTGGCTGTAATACTAAGATCTATAGGGTTGTTAAAATTACATTCCTTTCCTCCAACCATATCCATAATGCAGTACATATTCCCATTCCATATAGTATAGATTTCTCCATTAACATCTTTTATAAAATCAACTACTCTGCTATATTTGTTCTTTATATAAGTTAATACATTATATATAAACTTTAATTCTTCTTTTGTATACTCTACTCTTTTTAAAACTTTATCACCCTTGTTGGTTGATACAATATAAACTCCTCTTACTGGTATCACATCATAAACAGTTAAATTAAATCTATTAAATAGTTCAACGCATAGGTCATATTTGGTTAGATATTCTTTTTCTTTATACCTATCAAACATTTCAACACCTCTTTAAACTAGGCTATCTCCATCAGCTATAATAGCTTTTTGTAATTTTTCTGTGTATTGTTCTACGGTCCAATTTTTTGTTCCCTCCCTGTATCTATTACAACACCTAATAAATTCGTAGGGATAAGATATAATAGACAGGATAAATGTATGGCTATTTTTATCTAGCGATTCTAGCTCACAAAAATCTTTTATTAAACTGTGAAAGTCTATATCTATATTTTTTCTTTTGATCTTTCCTAGAAAATAAATCAAATCCATTTCAGACATATTATAACAACACTCATCTACATCAATTATCTCTAGACTCTTGATCTTTCTCAAATTATCAAAATATGTGTTACCTAAACACATCTCTGTTCTCTTCATACTACGCAATATTAAGCCTATATAATTGCTATTATATATGGTATTTATACATTTGTTTGCTCTATCTAAATATATATCTCCATATTTAAAAAGCAGATTTTCAAACTCATTGTTAGCTTCATTTTTCTTTAGGTTATTTATCTGCTTAGAAAGTCTCTTTATATAAATCTTATATTGCTCTACTGTTTTACCTATATTATTATTCAATCTCTTATTCATATATCCTGTATATCCAAGAGTTCTTATATGAAATTCACTAATATTGCATATTTGATTCTTTATATCTGATGCTGTTACAGATCCAACATCAACAGTATCATCAAAATGTTCTACACATTTAACACCCTTGGATTCCAAATATTTTTTAAAGCTCTGAGTAAGGTTATCACAATACACTTCCAAACCTCCCCGATAATCTTTACTTATGTCCTTTCTTCATATCCTTTAAAATCTTCTTTCTTTTCTTCTCTAGTTTCATGACTTCCTTCTTTCTTTTACTTATTTTCTCTAACTCTTTTACTGATCTTTTTAAACCTTCTACTTTATTCTCATAAGATTTTAAATCCTCATTATTTATTCCATCTTTATAATTATCATATTTCTTTTTATGGTGCCCCATAGAAAAATCTCCTTTCTTACATTTTAGTTATATTTTACAAATTCAAATTCATCTATAAAATCTTGCTTTTCACCTCTATCCTCAAGTGTCTTTTTTAATTTTTTTAAAAATAGCTCTTCTTCCCAAGGCTGTTTTTCCCAATAATATTGTATTCCTATTTGCCAATAATCCTGTGGAAACTCCATAAAAGCAGCCATAACAGGAATATCCTCTCTTTTCACTTTGTTAACTGAATTATATGAATCTATAATAAATATGCAGTTGTTTATGCTCCATTTTCCATTCTTCATACGTCTTAAAAGCAAACTAGATAAATCATGAAGATGAGTATCTAACATACAGTAATCAAAGTCTATAATATTTACTTCTCCGCTTGTACCTATTAATACATTATGGTTTGCGTAATCATGGTGGCAAAATCCTTTACTTGCTATTTCTTTATTCATTATTTCAAGGTAATTGCTCCTTATTAAGTTTTCTATAGACCGTTCAGCTCTATTTAATTCTTCTTCCATCGCATCTAAATAAATTGCATCAAACTCTGTTTTTTTATCTTTTTTATCTATTCTTTTTTTAAAATCTAAAATCTCATTTTTTCTAGTGTTGAAGGTTTCTGGCCATTTAAACCAACCTATTCTGGGATTCATATTTTCTGTTACATTAAATCCATGACTTTTTTTATGAAGTTCAGCTAACTTTGATGTCGCTATTAAAACATCTACGGGATTGTCATAATTACATTGACGTGATGTAATCCAACTAGTTAAATACGCATAACCCCCTTGTATATTCATATAATCCATACCATCCTTAGTTTTAATTATCCTAGGTATATGCTTAAACTTATTATTTTGAAGATGCTTTATTGCAGAAAGAATAAATAAGAAATGGCCCAAATCATATCTAATTACTTTTAAACAATATTGTTTATTGTCGCAGGAAATTTTGTATACATTTTTTATTTTTTCTATATATTGAATTTGGAGCCCATAAGTATCTTGAACGGACTTCCTTACATCGCATATATCCAAGCTTCTGCCTCCAAAATATTACTATATTATGTAGTATATGAATTAACCTATATGTGTGTGCTAAGTGACACATTTTTCGAATAATATTAATACTATATACTACATAGGTTTTTACAATTGACAAGTTATATAGGCCAATTTTAATTGGAGGTAGATAATTGTATGAAAATTGCTATCGATGCAAGGGGTATTAATTGGTATAAGGGAACTGGTATAGGGACTTATACTGATAAGATTTTAAGATATATGATTAAAACTCATAGAGAAATTTTTTATCAAATTTATTGGTCTGGCGGAAATTATGATGAGTTTGAAAATGACAATACAAAAATATTAATGGCTTCTAAAAGGCATCATAGATTTTTTGAACAGCATTATTTTCCTCGTAATTTAACAAATGAGAACATAGATATCTATCACATACCTCAAAACGGAATAGGAATTTCTGAAAAAATACCTTGCAAAACCGTAGTTACTATTCACGATTTAATACCATATATTTTACCTGAAACAGTTGGAAGGGGATACTTAGGAAAGTTTTTACAAGAAATGCCTAGAATTGTGGATTTATCTTCTGGTATTATTACCGTATCAGAATGTTCTAAGAAAGATATTTTAAAGTTTTTTCCTATTGATGAAAATAAGGTTTTTGTAACTCCATTAGCCGCCGATGATAAATATAAGCCCTTGGATAAAGAAAAATGTAAAACTATAATAAAGGAAAATTATAATATTGATAAACCTTTTATACTTTATATAGGTGGTTTTAGTCCAAGGAAAAACGTAAAATCTTTAATTCTTGCCTTTTCTAAAATATACATGAATTTAAACAAAGAATATAACTTAGTTATAGTTGGAGCAAATAAAGATGACAGAAGCCTTTTAAAAGATCTCAGCATTGACTTAAATGTAGAGTCGCGTGTAAAATTTACTGGTTTTGTTGATGAAGATCTTTTACCTGTTTTATATAACAGCTGTGATGTTTTTGTTTATCCATCTTTGTATGAAGGATTCGGTCTTCCGCCTTTGGAAGCTATGAATTGTGGAACTCCCGTAATTACTTCTGATATATCTTCTATACCTGAAGTAGTAGGTGATGGTGGAATTTTGATAGACCCTTTTAACATAGATAGTCTAATGAGTTCATTAGAAAATCTGTTAAATAACGAGTCGATAGGAAGTTCTCTCAGTATTAAAGCATTACAAAGAGCATCTAACTTCTCTTGGGAGAAAACTTCTGAAAAAACCTTTGAAGCATATAAAAATATTTTAGACATCTAAAATAAAATAAGACAAAACCTCCTGACTGCATTCCGCTCTCAGTCAGGAGGTTTTATCTTTATATTTTAGAAAATTCCCTATGATTAACCCCTTTACTAAAGATATTATATATCATAATTTAATCTTTGTAAACGTTTTATAAAAAAATTATTTCTGTAAAATTCTACTCTCGCAATCTTTTTCAAGAGAATCTAATATTAGTTTAGCATCCTTTTCTTTTATGTTAGATTGTGTCAAAGTATTTCTTACAGCATCATTTACAATTGGAAAATATTTAGTGTAATTAATTGTAGCTGACCTTTTTTCTGCACTGGCAAATACATTCCATACTTTTGCATGAAAATAATCTACTATATTATTAAAGTTTATAAGAGTATATATATATGTATTAGCAGGGAAATTTCCGTAATTATTGAGCAAATCCATCTGCGTAATCTCATCAGTAGCTATAAATTCAACAAATCCTTTTGCTGGAGCTATATTGCTTGAATTCTTATTTATTATTAAATTAGCCCCACCTACTGATGAATCTCTATTTCCTCCGGCTTCAAAAGCAGGTAATTTCATTACGCTCCATTTCCCTTTATCCTCTGGTATGTTCTTCATAAGTTCATTTATATATAAAGGATCTGCTATAATTGAAATTACTGAACCCTTTTTTGCAAGACTAATAAATTCGTTTTTGGAAGTTATATCAGACATTAGCTCTTGTGAATACAGTAGCTTAGCTGTTTCTATAACCTTTAGCCACTCCTTGGAATTAAAGTCTAATTTACCATCCTTATTAAAATACGATGTACCTAACTGATTAGCTAGAACTATATTAAAATTATTGTTTTCATCTTGAACATTAACTAAGAACTTCTTTCCTGTATCTTTGCTAATATTTTTACCTACAACAGCGTAATCATGCCAAGTTTTTATATCATCAATATTTATTTTTTCCTTTGAAAATACATCGCTTCTATACAAAATCACCTTTGGTGAAGTATTCCAAGGCATTCCATATATCTTATTTTTCACAGTTAAATTATCTAATTTATTTTTTGATATTTTATCCTTATATGAACTAACTGCCTCTGTTACATCTAAGGCGAATTCTGATGATTTATCTATAAAGTATTGAGCACTTTGGTCTTCTATATTTATTATATCTATAGTATTTTCTTGATTATTTGATTTATCTATAACTTTGTTTTTTATATTATTGTCAATTTTTATTTCTATGTTTACCCTTGGGTGAATTTTTTTAAATTTATCTGCTACAGTTTTCAATTGCTCTGCATATTTCTCTTCTGTTACTACTTTAATTTCACCTTTTAATGTATCTTCTTGTTTTGTTACATTATTATTTTTACTACAAGAAACTGTTAAAATCAGCATATTGATTAAAATAAATAATAAAAACTTTTTAGCATTTTTACTCATAGGAACTACACTCCTATCATATTTATTTGAATGTGCCTTATAACTTATTTATCATACTAGCGAGGTAACCAGCTCCAAATCCGTTATCTATGTTTACTACACTAATACCGCTTGCACAACTATTAAGCATACATAGTAAGGCTGAAAGTCCCCCGAAATTAGCACCATAACCCACACTTGTAGGTACTGCTATTACTGGCTTATCAACTAATCCTCCAATAACGCTAGCCAATGCGCCTTCCATACCTGCTGCCACAATAATAATCTTTGCACCTCTTATTAAGTCGATTTTATCAAATAATCTATGTATTCCAGCAACTCCTACATCGTATATTCTTTCTACCTTATTCCCAAAGATCTCAGCTGTTACTGCTGCTTCTTCTGCTACTGGTATATCTGATGTTCCTGCAGTAACTATAGAAATATATGTATTTGTTATTTCTGGCTCTTTGTTTTTTATAGTTATAGTTCTTGCCATTTTGCTATATTCAGCTTTGGGACAGATTTCTTTAACTAATTTATAAGCCTCTTCTGATGCTCTAGTTCCCAATATATCGCTTCCTCTAGCCAGCATAATTTCCACTATTCCTCTTATTTGTTCTGGGTTTTTTCCTTCGCAATATATAACTTCAGGATATCCAACTCTTAACTCTCTATGATTATCAACTTTTGCATATCCTAGGTCTTTAAATGGTAAGTCCTTTAAATCTTCTAAGGCTTTATCTATAGTTAACGATCCATTCTTTACATTTTCTAATAGCTCTCTAGTTTCATTAATATTCATACTATCATCCTTCTTTCGGGTATCAATGCTGCTAGATTTTTTGATTTATCTCTCTGTAAATTTCGTTTATACTAACATCATTCTCTAGTGCAGCCTTTTTACATTCATCGTATTCAGCCTTGTATTTTACTCGTTTTTCACCATAGTAAGAATTTTTTATAGTAAACTCTCCATATTTAGTTTCAACTTTATTGAATTCTCTCCTTAGCATATTTCTTCGGACCTTATATTTTCTAAACCCTAAAGTAGTAGTTTCAGTTAATACTATCTTCTCAATTTCTTTTTCTTGTTCCTTGCTATATATTACGCTTAATTTAATTCCCGGTCTTCCTTTTTTCATAATTATTGGAGTCAGATAAACATCTAAAGCTCCTTCTTTAAAAAGCAATTCCATAACATATTCATACATTTCTGGATTCATATCATCTATATTACATTCTAAAACTTCTGCCTCACCTTGTAAAAATTCTTCATTTGACTTGTTAGTTTTTTGATCTAATTCCTCTGCTAAGAATACTCTTAAAACATTTGGAATATCCTTATTATCTTTATTTCCTATACCATAACCTATTTTGTTTATTTTGAAATTCTTATTATCTCTAAATTCATCAGTCAAATAAGCTATAATAGCAGCTCCGGTTGGGGTAGTAGCTTCAAAAGGTATATTAGATTTTAGCGGTATATTTTTTAGTATTTCTACAGTAGCTGGTGCTGGAATCGGCAGCATACCATGGGCACACTTTACAAAACCACTGCCAGCTTCTACAGTAGAACTTATAACCTTATCAACTTTTAGATAAGCAAAGCAGATAGCTGCACCTACAATATCCACTATAGAATCCACTGCTCCCACTTCATGAAAGTGCACTTCTTCTATACTTTTGTTATGCACTTTTGCTTCTGCCTCAGCAACCTTTTTAAAGATACTCAGGCTTACCTCTTTTATATTGCTGTCTAAATCACTTGAGTTTATTATATTTTCTATATCTTTTAAATTTCTATGATCATGTTCATGATGATGGTGGTAACCATGTTCATCATGGTGATGGTGATCTAAAATAACATCTACTTTTGTACCACTAATTCCATTTTTAACTGTCTTTTCTACTAATATTTTATATCCATCAATTTTTAGCTTGGAAAGCTCCTCTATTAAGTAATTCTTATCTATCCCTAGATCAATTAAAGCCCCTAAATTCATATCTCCACTTATACCTGAAAAGCAATCATAATAAAGTATTTTCATGTTTATTTATCTCCTATATGTTATTTTAGTTTTCTATTATCTCACTTGAATTATTGTTCTTTATATTAATTATAATCATTCCCAATAAAATCAATGCGCATCCAGCTAAAGTCTTACCAGTAAGTTTGTCGCCAAAGATCATAGAAAATATAGCCCCAAAAACCGGCTCTCCTAAAAATATTATTGCTGCATGAGTCGGGTTTGTATATGGCTGCATCTTATTTTGTATCATATAGGCTCCTATAGTACAAAACAATACCATGAAAATCATACAAATCATAAAGGTAAGGTTTATTGTAAAACTTAAATTTTCGACAATAACTGCTGGAATAAATCCTAAAATACCTGCTACAAGTGTTTCTATACAAGTTACAAGTATTATATCTACATCTTTAATATATTTATCTACCAATATTATTTGAAATGCAAAGGCTATTGCACACAGTAATGTAAGAAAGTCTCCTGGATTTATCTTCAATGTACTATCTATAGATATAACACCAAGACCAATTAAAGCAAATGTTATACCCAGTGTAGTCTTAGCATCTGGTATAACCTTATACATAACAGCCATTATTATAGGTACAACCACAACATAAAGACCTGTAATAAATCCCGATTTACTTGGAGTGGTATATACTAATCCTACAACTTGAAAAACGGACCCTAAAAACAATGCTATACCAATAATTACTGCTGAGTTAATTGTCTTTTTATTAATACGCTTAAACCTTTTATGAAATATTATTGCAAGTATTGCTCCAGATAGAAAATATCTAATTGCTATAAATGAATATGGATGAATATATTTAAGAATTAAACTTATTACCGGAAAGCTCGCTCCCCATACAACTGTAACTAATAACAGGCTTAAGTCTGCTTTTAACTCTTTTGTCATACAATTCTTCCTTTCTTCTCAAACCTTATTTAATATTCTACCATATGTTACTATAATATTTAATTCAAAAGTATAAAATTTATTTTTACTACATCTTATTTAATTTTAAAATAATTTTAGGCCCTAGGAGCTTTAATGCTGCTCCTAGGGCCTCTTTATATTGTAAATATCTTATCTAAGCTTTAATGATTATTTTTCATTAACCAATTTTGGAGACCTTCAGTTGTTTTAAATATAGGTACACCATAAAATAATTTATCTCTATATTTTTCAAAATCCTCTAGTGTTACTGGGTGAAATGAAACTCTTAAACCATTTGTATCTATAAACTCAAATCTACTCTCTTCATCTTTGACAAGTTTGTCTAAGTGGAAAATTTTACTACAATCTTTTTGCCAAAAAGCTATAGTTTTATCTTTAGGATAATACGAAACTCCTAATGCAACATTGGCAATTTGATTATCATCCAATCCAACAGTAAAAATATAAGCTGTATTTTTGTAAAATTTCATAACATTCACCCCTTTCTGATTATTATTGTAATATTCTACAAAAAGTTTAATTTTCCTTCTTACATTTTTAAATTATAATAAATTATATAGGAAATATTTAATAAAAGCTGCAGACATATTGTCCGCAGCTCTATATATAAGTTTGCATAATTTTTAATAACTACTACTCATTAGCCAATTCTGTAATCCCTCAGCTGTTTTAAACGTAGGCGCATTGTTAAATAAATTATGTCTATATTTTTTTAAATCCTCTAATGCTACTGGATGGAATGAGACTCTTAATAAATTTGCATCAATAAACTCAAATAAGCTTTCCTCATCTTTTACTACCTTATCTACATTGAAACTTCTACTTCTGCCCTTAAACCAAAAAGCTATAGTCTTATCCCTAGGGTCATATGCTGCCCCTAAAGCAAGATGTGGAGTTTGTTCATCACCTGAACCAATTATAAAAATATAAGCGGTATTTTTATAAAATTTCATAACTCCTAACTCCTTTTAAGTATTTAGCGAACTCTTATTAAAATAATTTCTTTCCTCCTTTTCTTAAAAATTATAATGCTGGCTTATATGGTGTTTAACAAAAGCTGCCAACCCATTGTTGACAGCTTACTCTACTATAAAAATTCTTCCTTATTTTCTTCACTTTTTAATTGATTAACAAGATACTTTATTTCTTGATCCTTATTTTTATCCATAACTAGTACCACATCTTCAGAATCTACTACAATTAAATCTTTTACTCCAAAAACTATAATAAGTCTATCACTTCCAAATACAATACAATTTTCACTTGCTTCTAAGAAAGTATTTTCTGTTACATTGTTTCCTTTATAATTTTTTAAGAACCTCCCTAATGCAGCAAATGTTCCTATGTCATCCCATAAGAATTCACTTTTTATTACATAGGCTTTTCTAGTTTTTTGCATGATTCCGAAATCTACGGAAATTCCATCTATAATCTCATATTGTTCTTTTATATTTTCTTCCTCTTTCTCTGTTCCTAAGCTCTGATATATAGACATCATGCTTTTATGCATTTTAGGTAAATACTTTTGCATTTCTCTTAAGTAAACATCTGCTCTCCATACAAACATTCCACTATTCCAAAGATAAGTGCCTTTAAGCAAAAGATCTTTAGCAACCTCAATGTTAGGTTTTTCTAGAAATCTCTCAACCTTAAAGCTTGCAATGTCACCACCTATTCTTTCACCCATCTCTATATAACCATATCCAGTTTCAGGCCTTGTAGGCGTTATACCTATAGTTACAAGACCTCTTCGTTTTTCTGCAATCTCTTTAGCTTGTGATAGAGTATCTATAAATAATTTTTCATTTTCTATATAATGATCTGACGGTAAAATTATCATAGTAGCATCGCTGTCCTTTTTTAATAGTTTTACCGCAGAGAGCCCTATACAGGTGGCGGTCCCTTGAATCTCATTATAGGTCATATAGTTTATTAGGCATTAAATTTATAAAAAACTTGTATATGTTTTTCTTTTACATTTTTATCTTCAAAAACAATTATTTTTTCTACTAACTCCTCTATATCATTTCTTTTAAGTTCATTAAAGCTTAATATATGGTCAATCTTACTACATATTAAACTAGCTACACAATCTCTATTACTATTTATCTCGCTTTCTATTTGTTCTTGCTCTTTTTCTAATCGATTTTGTTTATCTTGGATTTCTTTTAAAATCATTTTAAAGTTTTTTTCATTTATTATGCTTTTTAACCTATCTTCATATATTCGCTTAATATTTGTATCTATTTCTTTAAGCTTATCATTTATTCTTTTGAGTTCTTCAGTATGATTAGTACTTCTAATAAGTTCTTTTAGTTCTTTATAGAATATTTCCTTATTTAAATCTTTTGTGTAATTTATCAAATCATTTATAATAATTTGCTTTATATATTCTTCTTTTACGGAATGAGCAGTACACCTTTTTTTACCAGTTTGACTATTTGTACACTTGTATCCGTTATATTTCTTTCTATAGCACATGCCTCCACCGCAGTCACCACACTTAAGTACTCCTGAAAATAAATGTACTTCGTCGTTTTTATATCTTAATGTCCTCTGTCTCTTTTTTATAAGTTCCTGAACTTCATCAAAAGTTTCCTTAGGTATTATTCCTTTAAATTCCCCGCCATATATCCATTGATCTTTTGGTAAAGCTTTCACTGTTTTTAACTTATAACTTACTTTTCTCCATCTCCCTTGAATCATTCGTCCCGAATATTTAGGGTTTGTTAAAATATACCTTATAGAATTGCTATTCCATTTAAAGAACTTGGATTTTCCGAAATTTTTCACATGCCACGATGGCGGCCTTACTCCAATTGAGTTTAAATAGTCTGCAATCTTTTTAAATCCCCATCCTTTTAAATACAGATCATATATTTTTATCACTATTTTAGTAGCTTCATTCTCTGCAGGTATTAATTTTATAATTTTTATATTTTCTTCAAAACTTTCTTCAAACTTATAGCCATAAGGAGGTTTACTGGCAATACTAGATCCTCTTATCATCCTCTGCCTAAGGCCATCTCTAGTTCTTCTTGAACAATCTTTTATATACATCTCATTTAAAATATTTTTAAATGGAATTATATCATTAAACTCATATAATGTATCTACGTTATCAAGTACAGAAACAAATCTAATACCTTTGGCTTTAAAATAGTCCTCTAAATAATATCCAGCCATTATATAGTTTCTTGAAAATCTCGAGAGATCTCTTGTAAGTATCATGTTTATTTTTTTATTCTCTATATCTTCTTTCATCTGGATAAAACTTTCCCTCTCAAAATTGGATCCTGAAGATCCACAATCTTCATAAACATTCACAAGATTATATATAGAGTTTTTATCTTCTTTACTTTTTTCTAGAATCCATTCTTTTAAGCCTTGAATCTGAGCTGGTATAGATTCTTTCTGGTCATACTTGTCCGTACTCACTCTTGCATAGATAGCCACATTCCAAATACCCATTTATCTATCACTCCATACTTTATTTGTGATAGCTATCTTAGTTTCACTTAGATTACTTTTAATTATCTTTTTTATTATTTCATTTAAGTCCTTTTTCCCAAAGACCCTGGTTACTATTATTTTTTCCTTTTTAGACATAAAATCCTCCAGCACATTAGTTCATAATTAATAATATGCTGGAGGTTAAACATTTTTGATTTATTTATTTGATATAAGTTTCATTTTTACTTCTCTACTCATTTGCTTTATGCAATATTCTCTTTTCATAGCATCGCTCTTTGTTTCATAAGATTCATAGTAAACTAGCTCTACCGGAAGCCTACATCTAGTGTACTTTGCCCCTTTGCCATTATTGTGAGTTTTTATTCTTCTTTCTAGATTATTAGTATATCCTGTGTAAAGACTACCATCTTTGCACTTTAAAATATATATGTAATTCACCTTCTATTCCCCTTAAAAAACTATTTTACAGATACATATTTGTTGTTTTCTATATAAAATCTTAATAAATAGTCCTTTGCCTCTTCTGCATAATCTATTCCTATACGTTTATCGGTTATAATATTAAACTCTTCATCGTTATCTTCTATGTATAATTTATTATCCAATAGATCTTCACCATTTAGGGTCTTATTGATTTTTAGTCCATCACATAATTTCCCAGGGCCATTAGTCAAACTTTTAATTTGAGTCTTAGTTAAGTCATTATAATCTTTCTTAAACCTATTAGTTGCTATTATATCTAAGCTTTCTACAGGCTCTAAAGCTCTTATAAGTACTGCCTCAGGTATCTCTTCCTTCTGAGTAACTACATTAAAACAGTAATACATTCCATATATTATAAAAACATATGAAAATCCCGCCTCTCCATACATAACCTCCACTCTTGGAGTTCTTCTTCCTCCATAAGAGTGTGCTGCTTTGTCTTTTATACCTAAATATGCCTCAGTTTCGACTATCTTTCCAGCCAACCTCTTACCATCTACTTCATGAACTAATATTTTTCCTAAAAGTTCTTTCGCAACTGTTTCTGTATCTCTACTATAAAATTCTCTATTAAGCTTTTTCATTCAATTCACCGCCATAAATATATAATTTGGTACTATTTCATAGCCTTAAAAATTATATATTAATTATATAATCTTCTCAGATAATAAAAAAGAGCCCTAAAGGCTCTTTTTAATCAGCAGATTTAACTATTTGCTTAGCCTCTCTTATGGCTTTACTTTGAAAAGGAGATTGAGCTCTAGACCCTGGTTTGTTATTTTCTCTCTTAAAATCATGCTGAAGCTCTATTTGTGTCACTTGTTTCATGCTATCACTTCCTTTGTTTTTTATGGTCTAGTAAATTGGCTCTCCATTAAAATTTTCAAATTTAGGTGGATTCTTAGTATTCTTTTTATTCCCAGATGGTCTACTTACGTCATTTCTCTTATTTTCTCTATTGCTTGCTTTATGGTGTATTCTATCAGTCATATTTAACTCCCCTTTCTAAAGTTAGTTTTTCCACGGAAAGCGCTTTTATTCTTTTATCTTAAATCATCAAATTTTACATAATGACCTATATATTGAATGTAGAGGTCTCTTTATTTTCTGGCTCTACAAATATATTTTTTTTATCTATCTCAGGCAGCTCCGCATATACTTTATCTATATATTCTTTATTAGTTACTACATAAATATTTTCTTTGCTTACTAGTGGTTTTATTCTATCTACTGTATTTCTTAAAAAACTTTTATTATTTATAATTTTTAAAAATTGTTTTGGATTTTTAGCCCTTGAGAGAGGATATAGTCTTGTTCCTTTACCACCCGCAAGAATCAGTGCATATAACAATAAGCCTCACCCCTAAATATTGCTTTACTCTATAATATGTAACTTTCAATATAATTGTGAAAAGATGAATTATATATTATAGAGTAAACTTACTATATTCTTAATACATAAAATATAATGCATAAAAAAGTAAACTCCAGATTTTTTAAAAACCTGGAGTTTACTTTTTATATCGTTAATATTTTAACTTTTTGGGTAAAATTTTACGCTCTGCTAGCAGCCTTTGCCTTAGATGCTGATCTAAACATCATAGCCGCTGTGTAGAAGATAACTACTATTACTAACCATGTTAATATTTTAAGTGGTAGTTCTTTAACTATATAAGCAGCTATAAAAACGCCTATAGTACCAAATATAGTTATAGCCATAGAAGCCTTTCTATCATACGCGCCTTCTTTAACAAACTTAGCTGATGCTGCTGGCATTAAGAATGCACATGATCCCATCATTATTGGAAATGCTACCTTAGGGCTCATTCCAAGTGCAAATACTAGTGCCATACATGGAGCATAAAGTCCTATTCCTAGTGTCATAAGTGCTCCTAATATAAAGTTACCTATTATTGCTACTATAAGTTTTCCACCTGTAAGTCCTATAGCCTCTCCACCAGCTGGCATTAAATGAAGTTGTCCTGCAAGCATTACAAATGCAACTATTATTAATGCTACACCCATTCCAAGCTGTATAACTTTTTCAGGAAGTTTTGAAACAATTCCAGCTCCTACTATAGCACCTATAGTTGCAGCAGCTAACATTGAAAATAATGTTACTGGATCAACTTTTATAACTGTAATAAATATAAGCGCTTCAATTGCAACTGGTATTGTACAAGCAACATTAAGTGTACCTGGTAATGTTCTATCTTCTGAAAGTTTAAAGTTCTTCAATAATGCAGTAGTTGGCGCAAAGCTTCCTATACCTAAAGTGTCAAAAAAGTTTGTAATGAATCCTACAACTCCTAGAGCTAAAAAGTTTGATTTTTCAAGTTTTCCTTCTTTTGATGCTTTCGCATAATCTGTAAAAAACAAAAATGCAAAGTATGCTACTAAAAGCAGCAATATGCCGAAAACTATTTTTACCATTACATAGCCTCCCTTTATTATACTATATTTTTTATTGTATAATTGCTTATTGTAAATAATATATCATAGTCAATTATATTTAATCAACATCATTCTACATAATTTTTATAATTTTCTTACTTTAATATAAATCCATATTTAACAGGGTCTTCAGGATCTATAAAGAATTGGTTGTGTCCTGTTATATACGCTGCTCCAGTTACTTCTGGAATTATCGCATCATAGTCTCCAACCTTAGTTTCTTCTAATACTCTTCCTTTGAACTTAGTTTGAATTATGCTCTCGTATATGAAGTCTTCCTTCATTTTTAATTGACCTTTTGCATATAATGTTGCCATTTTAGCGCTTGTTCCTGTTCCACATGGTGATCTATCAAGCTGTCCTTGGCCAAACACAACTGCATTTTGCATTGTTGCATCTGCACTCTTAGCAGGTCCATATATTTCGCAAAGATCAACAGTTTTTATATGTGGAAGCGTTGGATGTTGTATTTCTATTTGCTCATTTACAGCTTTTATTACATTCATTCCTACTTCTATTAACTTCTGTGCACTTGCTGGGCTTATTTCTAATCCTAGGTTTTCTGCTTTAACTATAGCAAAGAAGCTTCCTCCAAAGGATATATCCATTACTACTTTACCTATTCCTGGTACATCTACTTCTACATCTCTCTTATAAAGGAATGCTGGTACGTTAACTATTGATACTTCTTTAGCTTTTCCATTTTCTACTTTAACGCTTGCCTTAACTAATCCTGCTGGTGCTTCTAAAGTTAAGTTTGTAACTGGCTCAACTGCTGGAACCATTCCTGTTTCTACTGCTACTGTTGCTGCTCCTATTGATCCATGTCCGCACATATTTAAATATCCGCCGCCGTCCATGAATATTATTCCTAAATCAGCTTCTTCTGTTGTTGGCTGAGTTACTATTGAACCAAACATATCATTGTGTCCTCTTGGCTCTAGCATTATAGCTGTTCTTACCCAGTCAAGATGCTCTTCAAGATATGCTTTCTTTTCAGGCATTGTTTTTCCTGGTATGTTAGGAACTCCTCCTACTACTATTCTTGTTGGTTCTCCCATTGTATGTGAGTCTACAGCAAATATTGTTCTTTCTGATTTCATTTTCCTGCCTCCCTATTTCTCTTTATTTCTCATTTTCAGTTTTAAAAACGCCAATGCTTTTTTAGCATCTAGCTCCACTACATTGTTTTCTCCCACAACTTCAGTTTCGATTCCTTCTGTTGACTTATTGAAGTCTACTATAGTATCCATATACTGATTCGTAACTACAAATTGAGCTTGTGTACCAACAAAGCTCATTCCAACAACAGGAATATCTCTTTTGCCTATTTCCTCTAACGCTGTAGCAAAATCAATATTACTATTACCCCAACCATCTATAGATACAATAGCCCCATCAGCTCTCATTCCTTCTATCCAGGCAGCTGCCCTCTGAGCAACAAAAACCTTATCTTCATTTTCCTGCGGCGTTCCTGCCACTATGATTCCAAGAAGGTCTACATCTCCATCATTGGACACTACATTAAGTAGAGGATCTCTAAAATGATGCGAAGTAGTTTCCTTCGTAGATGGTCCAATACCCATATCCATCACCTCTGATTAACAGATTAGTGCATAGCTCTCAATGCACCATCTCTATACTCATTAGGACTTAATAATATAGGCATATTGCCCATATCAATTATTGACCTGCATCCTAAGAAACCACCTGGCTCTTTTCCCAGAAGCCCTGTATCATACATAGCTCCTTGTCCCGCTACTTGCTTCAAAATAACGACTTTCTTTTTGCCAGGTTTTATTTTGTCAAAATATTCGTACCTTTCGCTGCATAGTCTTCCATTCATTTTCTTTAAATAAAATCTTATTTCTTGTATTATTTTGTCACAAGCTTCATGAGCAGCCATAGGTCCCGGTCTACTTGTTCCTTTGCCTGAGTGTAATGTAATATCTACATGAATTATAATATCATTTTTATCAGGGGTACCTGCCCTTCCAAATACAACCTGATCTTTTAATATACCTTCTGATGAACCAAATTCTGCAACTTGAACTCCATCTTCATCAACTCCTGTTAACATTATCATCACTCCTGTTAAAACATGAGTAATACCTTCACCCATTCTCCCAAGAACTTTTGTAGCTACTGGTGAAAAATCCATTATTGAGTTAACAAATATATTATGGTCGTCTGGATTAACTATGCTTATATTTATATCTTTAATAAGCTTTTCATCTACTGAGGCATTATCTCTTATATCTTTTCTTAGATATAAGATGCCATTTTCAATATATGTTTTTTCGGAAAGTTCAACCCTTTTTATATGAAAAGTCTTTATTGTAAGTCTTCTCATCTCTATTTCTTTTTCCACACATATCACCACATCTTTAATTTAAATATACTTTATATAATTACAAGCCCCACGTATGGGGACTTGTAATTATACTTATATTGCATAGTAACTTTTTCTTATATCCCGAAAAAGCATGCACTAATTAAACTTTTGCTATATATTCGTATGGAAGTGGAACTATTGTTCCTGCTGTTGGTATTTTAATTAATTCTTCTAATGTTTCTTTTACTATTGCTGTTTGCATAGCAGGATCATTTGGAGCTCCTGCATTAGCACCCATTGGAACTCTTGGAGCAACTGCTCTTGGAGTACCTGTTTGTTTAACTACTGGAGGTAACGCTGCTATAACTATAGTAGGTATACCTGCCTCTTCGATTGCTCTCTGCACCAATACTGCAGAGCGGTGGCAAGTTCCTCATCCAGCAGTTAATACAACTGCATCGACCCCTTCGTCTTTTAGTATCTTAGCGATAGCTGGACCAGTTTCGTTTTTGAATTTTTCTTGGTTTCCGCCGCCGCCCATGAATCCTACATGAGTTGGAGCAACTTCTTTTATAAATCCTTCTGCTGCAAGTTCTCTTAATCTATCTATTGGGAACATGCAGTTAACATCTTTATTAACGTCTCCGTTATCGTATCCACCGTGTGATACCATAAGTTCGCCTGATGGAGCATCTCCTGGTATTGTTCTGTAAGTAAAGTCTCCTGCTAAGTTAAATCTCTTATCTGACTTTAAGTGTACTCCTGCTGCTGTAGCTAAAGCTACTTTCATGTCTTTAAGTTCTTTTGTCACAGGAGTCCAAACTGGTGGTGGAGTTATAGGAACAAATATTTCTGATTGTAATCCTTTAACAACTGTTAAATCCATTATATTTTTCCTTCCTTTCTATTTCTTATATCAATATTACTAACATATTTTTCATTGGCCTCTTCTGAAAGAACCTCTAAGAAGCTCATTTTGAAGCCAACTTCCTGACCTACCTTTAACGGATAGTCAGTTATAAGCATCCTCATAGGTACTTTTAAGTAACCTAATCTTCCTTTAAGATCTAATGCTACAGCGCCATCTTGTATTTCAACAATTACGCCTTGCATTTCGATAATCTTATCACCGTATTTTAAATCCATATAAAACGCCTACTTTGTTGAGTATTTTTCTAATCTCTTTTGGCTCATAGGAACAACCGTTTCGTTTTCAACTCTATTAATTGATTTTCCAGCAGTTTTTTCTATTGACTCAAGATTGCTTTCCTTAACATTTGGGTTCCATTTTCTTTCTGAAGCCTTAACTTCTTCTCCAGCCATAGCTGTCTTTAACATTCCTAATGCTCTTACAGCATCTTCTGGACATAAAGTGTTACATGATAGAACTTCGTTTTCTATACCAGCTTCTGACTTGTTGTTATCAACCATATATTTCATGTATGGGTTACCAACAACTAGAGCTCCTTGAACTGCACAGAATGACATACCTACGCAAGGTATTCCTCTCATACCGATTTGCTCAATATGGCTTGCAAAGTCAATGTGGTTGTTTCCGAATCCTTCTGTTGTAACAACTGCTCCATCAACGTCCATAGCTTCTACAGTCATACCTAGTCTTTCTGATACATAGAACTTTTCGCTGTTTATTTGAGGGCTTCCTACAAATATAACTCCGCAAAGGTCTACTTCTGGATCATTCATAGCTTCTATTACTAGTGGCTCTCTCCAGTAGTGTCTTGAACACTCTTTTGATGCAGGTCCTATACAAGTTAATGCGTGGATACCTCCATCTAATACTTCAAGTGGTGATAAAACTACTGGAACGTTTCCTAAGTCAACGTTTGGTTTTCCACCAAGTACTCCAACTGGTTCAACTGGTAGTATTAAGTTATCGTGCATAGCACCTTGACCCATTATTTCCTTAACAACTACAACTTTTTTCTTTCCTGGTCTTCTCTTTTGCTCAAATACTTCTGTTCTTGCTACTAAAGAATCATCTAATTTCTTTAATGCCTCTCTGATTTCTTGAGTAATAAAGTCAGTTGCAGTATGAGCAGCAAGTGGACCTGGTCTTTCCATGTTTGTTCCAGCCGCAATTATAACTTCAGTCTTTATGAATATTTCTCCCTTGTCTGGAGCTCCTGGTCTACCAAATTGGATGTTTTCTTCTAAAATACCTTCTGATGAACCAAATTCACCTATTTGAACTCCATTTTCATCAGTACCTGTAACTACTACTATAACACCATCAATTACTCTAGTGTTTCCTACACCTATTTTGCTGTCTGCTTCTTTAGTAGCTATTGGTTGAACGTCCATTATTGTCTCACTATATGTGTTGTACTTATCTGGAGTTATGATATCAACCTTTATAGACTTAACTAAATTACTTACTTTAACAGCATCATCGGAAACATTTTCTCTTATATAAAGAGTTGTGCCTTCGATTTTTGTTTCTGGTCCAAATTCTACTTTGTCAATTTTGAAGTATTTTCTTGTAAGACTTCTTAAAACTTTCTCTTCAAGCTTAACTTCTTTAGCTGCTGGAACCTCTGCTGTAGCAACAGCTTTTTGAGCCTTTACTGCTAATGGAGCTTGTGGTACAGCTGGTGCTGCTGGAGTTGTTCCTCCAATATTTAAAGGTACTTCGATATCAATACCTTTTCCTTCAGCTATCTTAATTCTAAGAATGCCGCCGGATACACTTGTTGTTGCTTTTGGTGCTTCTGCCATTGTTATTTCCTCCTCATATCCTTCTAACATATCAGGTGTTACAGGAGTTAATGCTGGTGCATCTACTCTTAATGTTGCTCCAATAACTTCTTCTCTTGTTAAAACTGCATCATGTAATGTTAGTAATAATGAATCCTCAAGTTTTTCAAAGTTCATTGGATTTTCTAAATCTTCAACACTAATAGTGTCTCCTGCTTTTTTATTGTATTTTAAAACTGCCTTTTCGCTTCCTTCAGTTAGCTCTTCAGCTGCTGCTTCTGTTTTTTCTTCGGAAGCCATTACACTAGCTCCTTCTACAAGTTCTGGAGTTATAGGTGTAAGTGAGTCTATTGTTTTAAGTAATTTTGCTCCTAAAACCTCACCTATCTTTAAGCAGTTATCTGGTATAGTTAAAAGTCCTGAATCCACCATATCTGGGAATATTCCTGGATCCTCTAAATTGTCTGCTGATATTACTGTTCCTTCTTCAGTTCTACAACATACAACAGCTAACTCGTTTTTAAGCTCCATTGCATGTTCAGCGCTCATTGACATATTGGGTTACCTCCTTTATTCTTCATCTAGTCTTCTTGTTAATGTATGATCAACTGTCCTAAATATGTGGTCTGTATGATGATATACAGGCAGACCAGCTTTTGGTGCACAGTTCATAACGGTATTTGAGCAGTCACTACAGTTAGATATTAATACTCTTTCTGCTCCTTCTTTCTTTAGCTGCAAAACTGCAGCTGTTTGGCCTGGTCATTCTCCAGGTGTCTTACATTTTGCTACACCTTTGTTTTCCACTATGTTTTTACAATTTACAACCGAGACTACATCTGATCCCATCTTGTTAGCTATGTCTCTTAATCTTGCTTCATTTGCTCCACAAGCACATACTAAAAGTCCCATCTTTCCTTTATACTCTGGAAGAGGTATAGTTACAATAGCTCCACCTGAAGTCTTTGTAACTATGGCTTTTTCTAGTTCTTCAGCTTTTCCAGTGTATGGTCCACCTACTACAAGTTCACCATATTCACCTTTAATACCACCAGCTTTTTCTACTAAGCTTTTTATAGATGTTCCAACTGGAACTTGGAAAAATACGTGAGAGTCTTTTCCACTCTTAAGCTTTCCTGCTACAGTTATATCTTTATCTATAACTGGCTTTCTATCTTCAACAGCCCTAGTAATGTTAGCAAGAGTTTCGCCATTCATTACAACACATTTTGCTTCTAGTGGAAGCTGATTTGGTTCAAGCCATTTTCCAAATATACCATTTATTAATGCTCTTTCTTCTCCCATTGGATAAAGGTTTTTTAACTCACTAACCTCTATATCAGTTCTTCCTTTTAATGCATCCTTAAGAGAAGCTACTGCCTTTTTGTTTTTAGCTTTTATTCCTATATAGCCTTTAGGAGCTCCTGTTGCTTTCATTGCATACTCTATGCCTCTAATAACTATTCCTGGATTCTTTTCTAGCAATTCTATGTTATGTCTAAGTACAGGTTCACACTCAACACAATTTGCAATAATATATCCATCTGGAATATTAGCTTTTATTTTAACATGAGTTGGAAATCCTGCTCCACCAGCACCAATTATGCCAGCCTCATATATGCTATCAATTATACTGTCACACTCTTTAATTTTTACATAGTCCTCTGACTGAGTATCATAAGCCTCGATAACGATTTCAGCATCAGTTATATCTGTTACTTTTCCTGATACACTCGTATGAATTTTTGCACCTAAACCTGTTGGTTCCGCAATGCACTCTCCCCTTTTAACTTCCTGACCTACCTTAACAACAGACGCATCAGGCGCACCAATGTGCATCTTAAGGGGAAACTTATATAAAGTTGCCATATGATCCCTCCTACTTTTTTTTACATAATTTTTATAAGCAACTTTTATGCCAATAAAATTAGTTTCTCTTAAATAGCTATAAAATATGCTAATACAATGCTTTGTGAGCTATATGGATTTTTTATAGATGTAAGCAATATATAATTTGTGTAGCTTTTTTGACACATAATATCCAAAAAGTCGTCACTTTATGCTAAGTTTTGCTTATTCTCTAAAAAAATCAGTATATTTTGTCATCTTTATAGTCAAAAAACTGACACTATTAAGCATTCATTTATATTTTGTTTTATCACATAAAATTTATGTAAAAAAATAATGGCTGTACATGGTATTTAAACCACATACAGCCATAAGATTTTTAATTAAACCGAAACATCTACATCTTTTTTCTTTGTTGCCGATCTAAACATCATTATAGAAGTGTAAATAATAACTACTATAACTAACCATGTTAATATCTTTAAAGGAAGTGATTTTACAATATATGCAGCTATAAGAACACCTATAGCTCCAAATATAGTTATAGCCATAGAAGCCTTTCTATCATATGCTCCTTCTTTAACAAATTTAGCTGATGCAACTGGCATTAAGAATGCACAAGATCCCATCATTATTGGGAATGCTACTTTAGGACTCATTCCAAGTGCAAATACTAGTGCCATACATGGAGCATAAAGACCTATTCCTAGTGTCATAAGTGCTCCTAATATGAAGTTAACTATTACTGCTATTATAAGTTTTGCTCCTGTAAGTCCTATAGCTTCTCCGCCTACAGGCATTAATTTCAATTGACTTGCAAGCATTGTCAACGCTACTATTAGTAACGCTATTCCCATTCCAACTTGTACTTTTTTCTCATCAAGTTTTGAAACAATACCGGCACCTATAAATGCTCCTACAGTAGCTGAAATTAACATTGCAAACAAAGTTACTACTTCAACTTTTATAACAGTTATGAATATTAGCGCCTCAACAACAACAGGTATTGTACACGCTACATTAAGAGTACCTGGTATTGTTCTATCTTTGCTAAGCTTAAAGAACTTAAGTAACGCTGTAGTAGGGGCAAAGCTACCAATACCAAGGGTATCTAAAAAGTTTGTTAAAAATCCTACTGCTCCAAGCGCAAGAAAATTTGTCTTTTCGAGGTTTCCCTCTTTCGATGCTTTAGCATAATCTTTAAAGAAAACTATTGCAAAATAAACTGTCAAAGCCAGAAGTAATCCAGATACTACTTTAACCATCATAAGTCCCCTCCATATTTTATAATTATTTTTGTAATACTAATTTATTTTATTTTGATACAAAATATTACTTAATTAGAAATTTTTTTGATATTATTTTAATATAAATCCATGTTTAACAGGGTCTTCAGGATCTATAAAGAATTGGTTGTGTCCTGTTATATACGCTGCTCCAGTTACTTCTGGAATTATCGCATCATAGTCTCCAACCTTAGTTTCTTCTAATACTCTTCCTTTGAACTTAGTTTGAATTATGCTCTCGTATATGAAGTCTTCCTTCATTTTTAATTGACCTTTTGCATATAATGTTGCCATTTTAGCGCTTGTTCCTGTTCCACATGGTGATCTATCAAGCTGTCCTTGGCCAAACACAACTGCATTTTGCATTGTTGCATCTGCACTCTTAGCAGGTCCATATATTTCGCAAAGATCAACAGTTTTTATATGTGGAAGCGTTGGATGTTGTATTTCTATTTGCTCATTTACAGCTTTTATTACATTCATTCCTACTTCTATTAACTTCTGTGCACTTGCTGGGCTTATTTCTAATCCTAGGTTTTCTGCTTTAACTATAGCAAAGAAGCTTCCTCCAAAGGATATATCCATTACTACTTTACCTATTCCTGGTACATCTACTTCTACATCTCTCTTATAAAGGAATGCTGGTACGTTAACTATTGATACTTCTTTAGCTTTTCCATTTTCTACTTTAACGCTTGCCTTAACTAATCCTGCTGGTGCTTCTAAAGTTAAGTTTGTAACTGGCTCAACTGCTGGAACCATTCCTGTTTCTACTGCTACTGTTGCTGCTCCTATTGATCCATGTCCGCACATATTTAAATATCCGCCGCCGTCCATGAATATTATTCCTAAATCAGCTTCTTCTGTTGTTGGCTGAGTTACTATTGAACCAAACATATCATTGTGTCCTCTTGGCTCTAGCATTATAGCTGTTCTTACCCAGTCAAGATGCTCTTCAAGATATGCTTTCTTTTCAGGCATTGTTTTTCCTGGTATATTAGGAACCCCTCCTACTACTATTCTTGTTGGTTCTCCCATTGTATGTGAGTCTACAGCAAATATTGTTCTTTCTGATTTCATTTTCCTACCTCCCTATTTCTCTTTATTTCTCATTTTCAGTTTTAAAAACGCCAATGCTTTTTTAGCATCTAGCTCCACTACATTGTTTTCTCCCACAACTTCAGTTTCGATTCCTTCTTTTGACTTGTTGAAGTCCACTATAGTATCCATATACTGATTTGTAACTACAAATTGAGCCTGTGTACCAACAAAGCTCATTCCAACAACAGGAATATCTCTTTTACCTATTTCCTCTAACGCTGTAGCAAAATCAATATTACTATTACCCCAACCATCTATAGATACAATAGCCCCATCAGCTCTCATTCCTTCTATCCAGGCAGCTGCCCTCTGAGCAACAAAAACCTTATCTTCATTTTCCTGCGGCGTTCCTGCCACTATGATCCCAAGAAGATCTACATCTTCGTCATTGGATACAATTTCAACTAAAGGATCCCTAAAATGATGAATAGTTGTTTCCTTAGTGGATGGTCCGATTCCCACATTTATCACCTCTGATTAACAGATTAGTGCATAGCTCTCAATGCACCATCTCTATACTCATTAGGACTTAATAATATAGGCATATTGCCCATATCAATTATTGACCTACAGCCTAAAAAACCACCTGGCTCTTTTCCCAGAAGCCCTGTATCATACATACACCCTTGTCCTGCTACTTGCTTTAGAATAACAACTTTCTTTTTGCCAGGTTTTATTTTGTCAAAATATTCATACTTTTCATCGCATAGTCTTCCATTTAGTTTTTTTAGAACTTCTCTTATTTCTTGTATTATAACATCACATGCTCTATGAGCTGCCATAGGCCCTGGTCTTCTACTACCCTCTCCATCTTTTAAAATAACATCTACATGTATTATAATATCACTCTCTGAAGGTGTACCTCTTCGACCAAACTTAACTTGTTCCTTTAATATTCCTTCAGAAGATCCAAACTCTGCAACCTGTACTCGCTTTTCGTCAACACCTGTTAACATTACCGTTACTCCTGTTAAAACATGAGTAATTCCTTCGCCTAATTTTCCTAATACCTTTGTAGCTATTGGAGAAAAGTCCATTATTGAATTCACAAATATGTTATGGCTGTCTGGGTATAACATATTTATTTTTAGCTTATAAATTAAATCTTCCTCTTTTATTGCATCTACTGATACATCATTTCTTATATATAATACTCCATCTTTTATATAGGTTTTTTCTGCAAATTCAACCTTTTCAATATGAAAAGTCTTTATTGCCAGACGTCTCATTTCCTTTTCCAAGCAAAACCACCACACTTTTATTTAGTAACCAGAAATCAGCACTAAATGCTGATTTCTGGCTTATAAATTAAACTTTAGCTATATATTCATATGGTAGAGGAACTATTGTTCCTGCTGTAGTTATCTTTGTTAATTCGGTTAACGAATCCTTTACTATACCTGTTTGCATTTCTATATCATGTGGCTTTCCTGCATTAGCACCCATTGGAACTCTTGGAGCAACTGCTCTTGGAGTACCTGTTTGCTTAACTACTGGAGGTAACGCTGCTATTATTATAGTAGGGATACCTGCTTCTTCTATTGCTCTCTGCACCAATACTGCAGAGCGGTGACAGGTTCCTCATCCAGCAGTCATTAAAACTGCATCCACACCCTCATCTTTTAATATTTTTGCAATAGCTGGGCCTGTTTCTTCTCTAAACTTTTGTTGATTTCCACCTCCGCCCATGAATCCTACATGAGTTTCAGCAACTTCTTTTATAAATCCTTCTGCTGCAAGCTCTCTTAATCTATCTATAGGGAACATAGAGTTAATATCTTTATTAACGTCTCCATTATCGTATCCGCCATGTGATACCATAAGCTCTCCTGATGCTGTATCGCCTGGTACTGTTCTAAAGGTAAAATCTCCTGCTAGGTTAAATCTTTTGTCTGACTTTAAATGTACCCCTGCTGCCGTAGCCAATGCTATTTTCATATCTTTAAGCTCTTTTGTCACAGGAGTCCAAACTGGTGGTGGAGTTATAGGAACAAATATTTCTGACTGTAACCCCTTAACAACTGTTAGGCTCATTATAAATTACCTTCCTTTCTATTTCTTATATCAATATTACTAATATATTTTTCATTGGCCTCTTCTGAAAGAACCTCTAAGAAGCTCATTTTGAAGCCAACTTCCTGACCTACCTTTAACGGATAGTCAGTTATAAGCATCCTCATAGGTACTTTTAAGTAACCTAATCTTCCTTTAAGATCTAATGCTACGCATCCATCATGTATTTCAACGATAATGCCTTGCATTTCGATAATCTTATCACCATATTTTAAATCCATATAAAACGCCTACTTTGTTGAGTATTTTTCTAGTCTCTTTTGGCTCATAGGAATAGCTGTTTCATTTTCAACTCTTTCAATTGACTTTCCAGAAATTTTTTCTAATGCTTCAATGTTACTTTCCTTAACGTTTGGATTCCATTTTCTTTCTGAAGCCTTAACTTCTTCTCCAGCCATAGCTGACTTTAACATTCCTAATGCTCTTACAGCATCTTCTGGACATAAAGTGTTGCATGATAGAACTTCGTTTTCTATACCAGCTTCTGACTTGTTGTTATCAACCATATATTTCATGTATGGGTTACCAACAACTAGAGCTCCTTGAACTGCACAGAATGACATACCTACGCAAGGTATTCCTCTCATACCGATTTGCTCAATATGGCTTGCAAAGTCAATGTGGTTGTTTCCGAATCCTTCTGTTGTAACAACTGCTCCATCAACGTCCATAGCTTCTACAGTCATACCTAGTCTTTCTGATACATAGAACTTTTCGCTGTTTATTTGAGGGCTTCCTACAAATATAACTCCGCAAAGGTCTACTTCTGGATCATTCATAGCTTCTATTACTAGTGGCTCTCTCCAGTAGTGTCTTGAACACTCTTTTGATGCAGGTCCTATACAAGTTAATGCGTGGATACCTCCATCTAATACTTCAAGTGGTGATAAAACTACTGGAACGTTTCCTAAGTCAACGTTTGGTTTTCCACCAAGTACTCCAACTGGTTCAACTGGTAGTATTAAGTTATCGTGCATAGCACCTTGACCCATTATTTCTTTACATATTACAACTTTTTTCTTTCCTGGTCTTCTCTTTTGCTCAAACACTTGTGTGCTTGTAACTAGAGAATCATCAAGTTTCTTTAACGCATCTCTGATTTCTTGAGTAATAAAATCAGTTGCAGTGTGAGCAGCAAGTGGACCTGGTCTTTCCATGTTTGTTCCAGCTGCAATTATAACTTCAGTCTTTATAAATATTTCTCCTTTGTCTGGAGCTCCTGGTCTACCAAATTGGATGTTTTCTTCTAAAATACCTTCTGATGAACCAAATTCACCTATTTGAACTCCATTTTCATCAGTACCTGTAACTACTACTATAACACCATCAATTACTCTAGTAGTTCCTGAACCTAGTTTGCTGTCTGATTCTTTTGTTGCTATTGGTTGAACATCCATTATTGTTTCACTATATGTGTTGTACTTATCTGGAGTTATGATATCAATCTTTATAGATTTAACTAAATCCCTTACTTTTACAGCATCATCGCAAACATTTTCTCTTATATAAAGAGTTGTGCCTTCAATTTTTGTTTCTGGTCCAAATTCTACTTTGTCAATTTTGAAGTATTTTCTTGTAAGAGTTCTTAAAACTTTTTCTTCTAATTTAACCTCTTTAACTACTGGAACTGCAGCGGTTTCAGCTTTAACGGATTTTGCACCCTTCACAACTACTGGTTGCTGCATAGGTGCAGCTACAGGAGCTACCCCCAAATTTAGAGGTACTTCAATGTCAATTCCCTTTCCTTCGGAAATTTTGATTTTTAGCATTCCACCGCTTACACTTGTTGTTGGTTTTGGTATCTCTGCCATGTCTACTTCCTCCTTATATCCTTCTAACATATCAGGAACTATAGGAGTTAAAGCTGGCGTATCTTCTTTTAGAACTGCTCCAATGACTTCTTCTCTTGTAAGTACTCTTTTATCTAGCTTTATCAGCAAAGAATCCTCAAGCTTTTCAAAATTCATTGGGTTTTCCAAATCTGAAACTCCTATAATGTCTCCCGACTTTTTGTTATATTTTAAAACTGCCTTTTCTCCTGCTTTAGTTAACTCCTCTTTCTTTTCTTTGCTATCATCAGTGTTATAGCCTTCCATAATTTCTGGAGTTAGCGGAGTAAGAGAATCGATAGTTTTAATTAACTTTGCTCCTATTACTTGTCCTATCTTTAAACAGTTATCTGGTATAGTTAAAAGTCCTGAATCTACCATATCCGGAAATATGCCTGGGTCTTCCAAATTTGCAGCGGAAATTATTGTTCCTTCCTCTGTCCTACAGCATACAACAGCAGACTCATCTTTTAATTGTTCTGCATGTTCAACGCTCATCGACATAGTTATCCCCTCCTTATTTTTTTATCAAAGTTCTTATTTTTTGCTGTTAGAGTTTTACATTATTTGTATGTGAATCTTCTTATATAAGCTTTAACCTGCATAAAAAGGAATCTCGATGTCTATTCCCTTACCTTCTTCTATTTTTATTGTTAAAGTTCCTCCAACTATTGTAACTGAAGAAGCACCATCTGCTACTATGTGTTCAATACCGTCATTACAGCTATCCTCTTCATCACAGCATTCTATATATTCTTTTTGCTCTACAGATTCTTCTTTCTTTTCTTCGCTACTATTAGTCTTATAGCCTTCTATAATTTCTGGAGTTAACGGAGTAAGAGAATCGATAGTTTTAGTTAACTTTGCTCCTATTACCTGTCCTATTTTTAAACAGTTATCTGGCATAGTTAAAAGCCCTGAATCTACCATATCCGGAAATATAGCCGGATCCTCTAAATTCGCAGCGGAAATTATTATTCCTTCTTCTGTTCTACAGCACACTACAGCAAATTCATTTTTAAGCTGTTCTGCGTGTTCATCACTCATTGACATAGTAAAAAACCTCCTTAATTTTCTTCCTCTAACGGAAGTCTTCTTGTTAGTGGATAATCTACTGTTCTAAATACATGATCTGTATGATGATATACTGGCAATCCTACCTTAGGCGCACAACACATTACGGTATTTGAACAATCGCTGCAGTTGGATATTAAAACTCTTTTTGCCCCCTGCTGCTTTAAATACATAATACCAGCTACTTGTCCTGGACAATCTCCTGGAGTCTTGCATTTATTAGCTCCTTTAATTTCTTCAACATTTTTACACTTAGTAACTCCTACTACTTCTGAGTTCATCTTTGCAGCTATATCTCTAAGTCTGTCTTCGTTTGCCCCACAAGCGCATACAAGTAACCCTAAAGGTCCTTTATATTCAGGAAGAGGAATAGTTACAATAGCTCCTCCAGATATCTTTGTAACAGTAGCCTTTTCTACATCTTCTGACTTTCCTGTATATGGTCCGCCTATTACAAGCTCACCATACTCTCCATCAATGCCTCCACACTTTTCTATAAGACTCTTTATACTACTTCCCACGGGTACATCAAAGAATACCTTTGGTTCTTTTCCTGATCTAAGCTTTCCTATTACGGTTATATCTTTGTCTATTACTGGCTTTCTTTCCTCAACAGCCATAGTTATATTTGCTAAGGTTTCTCCATTCAAAACTACGCACTTAGCATCAAGTGGTAATTGTGTAGGTGCTAACCATACTCCAAATATCTCATTTATAATAGCTCTTTCTTCTCCCATTGGATACATGTCTCTTAACTTCTTAATTTCTATTGAACTGTCACCATTTAAGTATTTTTCCAATGATGCTATAGCTTCTGGATGCTTGGCTTTTATAGCTATGTATGCTTTTTTAGCACCAGTAGCTTGCATAGCATATCTTATACCTTTAACTACTAGCTCTGGCTCTTCTTCTATTCTCTTTATATTGTGATGAAGTACAGGTTCACACTCGACACAATTAGCCACAATATATCCATCAGGTATTTGTGCTTTTAATTTGATATGAGTTGGGAATCCTGCTCCTCCAGCTCCGACGATTCCAGCTTCGTATACTGAATCTACGATGCTTTCACACTGTTTTATTTTTACATAATCTTCTGACTGAGCTTCATCAGCTTGTATAACGATTTCATTAGCTGTGATCTTAGATACTATCCCAAAAATACTACTGTGAATCTTTGATCCTAATCCATTTGGCTCTGCAATGCATTCCCCTCTTTTAACCAGCTGACCTTCTTTAACTACAGGAACATCCGGTGCACCTACATGCATTTTGAGAGGGAAATAATAATAAACTCCCATGTCATCCCTCCTAGTAATTTATATTTCATAATTAATAGCCAGCATATTCCATGCCAATTATATGCATATTGTTTAAAATTTTTATAAGTATTACAAATACTGTATTTGGTTGCTATAATCAAATTTTATATTGTTTATTCGTAATTTAATTTTTCAAAATATTGACACAATTTTTACTGTAATTTATTTACAGATAACTCTATTAGTTGGTTAGGGATGAAAAAACAGTCATGTCCAAAAATGGACATGACTGTCAAAAATTTAAAAACTTAGATATATAATTTATTCTATATTATACTTTCCTAATTTATAATATAGAGTACTTCTTTTAATATTTAATATTTTAGCA
This sequence comes from Clostridium sp. OS1-26, assembly GCF_030915445.1. Taxonomy (GTDB): domain Bacteria; phylum Bacillota; class Clostridia; order Clostridiales; family Clostridiaceae; genus Clostridium_AM. Next base: position 1,562,141 of record NZ_CP133264.1, on the reverse strand, counting down.
GCTTGTTGCTTATTTCCATTAACCATACTCATTACATCTTTAATAGTTCTTCTTTCAACATTTTCAATAATTCTTTCAAGATCATGTTGGTTTTCTCCTATATCTTCGCTATCAGATGCACTTTCTAAAATATATTCCGGAATGGATTCTATAGTTATTTTACCATCATTAGATAAAACAACCATCCTTTGAATTACATTTTTTAGTTCTCGTATATTACCATCCCATTTATAATTAGCTAGTATTTTGTACACTTTTTCATCTATATCGTTTATTTTAATATCTTCCTGCTTTGATACTTGTTCTAAAAATAGATTGCACAAATCCTTTATATCTTCTTTCCTATCTCTAAGGTCCGGGAGATGAATTTGAACTACTGCCAGCCTATAAAATAAGTCTTCTCTAAATTTATCTTCAGATATTAGTTTTTTTAAATCTCTATTAGTTGCTGCTATTATTCTAGTATCTGTGGTTACAGGTTTTTCACTTCCAAGTCTATATATAATCCCGTCCTGTAAAACTCTCAAAATTTTCGCCTGCATTTCCAATGGCATGTCTCCTATTTCATCAAGAAATAAGGTTCCTCCATTGGCAAATTCGAATTTACCTATCTTTCCTTTTTTTATAGCTCCAGTAAATGCACCTTCCACATATCCAAAAAGTTCGCTTTCAAACAAACTCTCAGGTATTGCACTACAGTTAATTGCTACAAAGTTGCCAGTTCTGCCACTAGCCTCGTGAATAGATTTAGCAAAAACTTCTTTGCCAGTGCCACTTTTACCTGTGATAAGAACACTCGTTGATGTTGATGCCACCTTTTCTGCAATAGCAATAGCTTCTATTATTTTCTTATTTTTTCCGATAATAGATGGAAAATTATATTTAGATGCTATTTCTTTTTGTATGCATGTTCTAAAAACTCTACCTTTTTCTTCTCATATTCAAGCTGCTTTGTTAAATTTTCGGCATCAGTGATATCTCTATCTGTCGATACCACTGCAATCAAATTACCCTTCGAATTATATAGCGGGACAGCACTTAATGCCACTAATTTTCCTTCGACCGGCTCATGACACACGTTATCTACTCTTTTCCCTGTTTTTAGTACTTGTATACTCAATGCATTCGGAAAAAAGTCCTCCAAGTTTCTATCTATTATATTCTCAATAGCTACTCCATAGAGCTTTTCCGAACTCTTATTCCAGTATCTTACTGTCCCATTTTCATCGCATATACATACAGCTTCATGTAAGTTATCAAACACATTGTTTTGAAGGTTAAATAATTCATCCATCTTTAGGTAAAATGTATCTCTAATATTATTACTAGTTACAATTCCTATTACTTTTTCGTCTTCTACTACAGGGAGCCTACCTATTCTATTAGCTAGCATAATGTCTCTAGCTTCCCTTGCAGATGCGTCTAGATCAATGGTTATTACATTCTTATATGCAAACTCCATGATAGGTGAATCAAAGGATATATTTTTCTTTTTAATTTTAGCCATATCATTCATAGTAAAAATCCCACGTAACTTATGGTCTTCATCGGTAATGACAACCTCTTCTTTATATCCTTCTATCATCATATACAGCGCATCTTTTATGCTTGTATCCACAGTAGCTCTTATAAAGTCTTTTGCCATTATATCCTTAACTCTATATATTAATTCAGATATGCCCACTTCTTCACCTACTTTTTACTTTTATCCGATGACTACCCGCTCTAATACTCCTACCTTTTTTCAAGTTAGGAGTAAAGAGCGGCTACGTCCCTGGATTCGCTCAACTAAACTTCAGATGGGTTAAATGCCTAAATGGCATTTAACGGGCAAAGCCCCGGAGTCGTATGCACCTCCACCTGAAGTAAGTTTCACTTTATGATTTAATTATAGTAATAATTATTATATAATACAATGAAAATTTTATCCTGTAACTAAGGTATCTGATCGTTCAAATTAGTTTCTATTTCGAGCTTTTCATTATTATAAATGTGTCTTAATATATGTTTAATGTTTATGCTTTCATTATCCATATATATATTAGCATGATATTTTGAATAAAGCTCAAAAATTTTTCCAACTTTAATTAAAATCTCATCTAGTAGAGCTAACTCCCTATCATTTAGCTCTAAGTAAGTTTTTTTAAATTCTAATTCCACCACTTCCATAAACTCATTTATGCTTATACTTCTTGAACTAAAATTACTTTTTTCCCTTGCAATTATAACTAAGTCATAATTCATTTTATCTCTTCTATTGTCTATAAGCCCTGCTCGCAGCTCTGTATGAATTGGGTAGGTTTTTTCTACTAAGAAACCTGATTCAATTAAGGCTTCCATTAATACTTGCCACCCTTCTGCGGTGCTATTATTGTAAGTAAGTATTAATGGAGATTCATCTTTCAGTACTCTTCCTATTTCCTTAAAACACTTAGTTAATTTGAATTGAAATTGTTGCATTGTTATTCCTCTTATATCATTTACAGTAACCTCATTATTAAACAGAATATGCTCTTGATCGAAAAAACTATATTTATTCTTTAATATCATTCTATCCCAAACGTAAAAAAACTCGCTTATTTCGCTATAGTTTATGGCAGAATAGTATGGTGGGTCTGTGATTACAGCATCTACAGATTTGTCTGGTAAAAAAGATAAATCATCTGCACTGCCACACTCTAGCATAGTGTTTTTATCAGAATTTATCAATTCTTGGAAATTATCAGTAAATTTCGAATAAAATTTTTCATCTTCTAATATTACATTCTTATTCTTTCCATTTATACTTTCTCTTTCATAAGGGCAATAATTGAACTCCTTACTTTGAATAAATGATCTAAAATATTTTACAAAGCTACCTCTTCCAAGTTTTGTCCCCCATATATTATTTTCTACGGGATTCATTACTGGGGCCATGTGATGATCACCAAATAATGGTTCTACTTTTCCGCACTGCGAATTATATATGCAGAACATATTATTGGCATTTATTGTGTTTGAAAATACACATGAAAATAATTCCTTAATTTTTTCATCTTCAATTTTATCTATTTCTTCTATAAGTCTAGATAAATAATAAAGCTGTCTATAATTAAACATCTGATTCCAGTAATTATAATTGTGATTTCTAATTTGCTTCGTATTATACCCATCTGGTATTGAAATATCGGGAATAAATCTTCCTATCCTATAGCTTAAACTTTTATATTTCATTTTAACATTTCTATATTTACTCAAATCATTCTTATCTGGTATTTTAAAACCTTTCTCCCCTGTTTTAGGGTCATAGTATTGAATTGCATAGATCTCTGCTGAGAGTGGGTCTTTTCTTTTTTTCATTATATCCTTCATTAAGTTCCACTTTTCACCACAATTATCACATATAAAGTTTCTCCCTTTATAAACACCTGTATCCTTATCAAATTTATAACTACACTCTTTACATATTAGAATTTTTTCATTTCCTCTTACTATTTTTCCGCACTTAGGGCATATATTATAGTTATGAAAATTTTTTTTAATTAACTTTGTAATAGAATATGATGGAAACAACTTAATGTATCTACCACATTTAGGACACTTAACCTTCTTTATCCAAAGTACATACATTATATCAACTTTTCGATTTTTATTTTCATTATAATCGTATATTTCGGTGGTGTATTCCTCTTTTATTTCATTACCTATCCTATCTTCTATTTTTGTAAATTCAAGCTGCAGCTTCTTTATCATTTCTTGTCTACAACCATCCTTACCTAGTTCCGGTATTTGAAGTTCGTTTTTTGTTATGAACCAAGCAACTGGATTAACATCTATACCTATAGCTTTTCCACCAAGTCTAAGAGTATTTACTAGTGTAACTCCACCCCCCATAAATGGATCCAGTATTACCTTTCCTTCTAGTAGTTTTGAATTATTGCTATAATATATATTGTGAAAATCCTTCACTTTCTCTTTGTCTAATTCTAATGATAAAAGAATACTTCGAAATATAGCATCTGTTTTTCTGCCAAACCACTTATGTATTTGATATATGGGTTTTCTACTATTTGCTTCTTTTTTAGATATTTTTGATATAAATTCTATGGGAATATTATTATCTATAGACTTTATCATATTTAATCACCCTTATATAAAATAATAAAATACATTGAAATGACATATTGCTTTTCATGCAGAAGCATGTCTGCATAAAAAGCAATGTTATACATTAACATATTATTTCGTAATATATTCCGCCTATCTTTAATTATAAATGTACTAGGCATTATTTTAAATATAATTTATACGACTTTTAATTGTTCTGCTATTAAATTTTTATTTTTATATTGTTCCATATCATTATTCTTTAACTTTTGCCATAGCCTATCCATAGTCTTTTCGGGATTATAGTAAAACTCACTAGGTCTTATCCTTAAGAATGTCCACCCTATTCTTTCTAATCCTATCTGTACTTCTAATCTCTCCTCCCAGTCATAATTTTCGCTGAGCATCTCTCCCTCACATATAATTGCTATTTTATTTGTTGAACCTTCTACCACAAAATCTATTTTATATCTTCCTATTTTAACTTGAGGAACTAATTTAATTCCTTCATCACTAATCATATTATACACATCTTTTTGAAATCTCGATTGAAAGGCATAATTAATATTTGTGTTGTTGCAATTAATTTTATCATAGTTTAAGCAATAATTTAAAAGAGAATATCTAATGCATTCTGGATTAAGCTCCTCTAAATCTATTGAATAAATCAGCCACATCTGATTTCTAGCCCTGCTCGCTGCTACATTAAACCTTCTAACATCTGATTCCTTGGTCAGAGATGTAAATTTTACATTATTTGAAATAACCATTGATAAAAACATTATGTCTCTTTCATCACCTTGGAAAGAGTAAGCATCTCCACATATTAGTTTTCTTTTTATCATCTCCTCTTCGCCTATTTTTTCTCTTATCATACTTTCAATTAGTTCGCCTTGAGATTCTCCAAGGAGAGATATAGCTCCCATTGTCATTCCTGTATATCGCCTATCTCTGCAACATTCCGCTACTTTATTTGCAATAAACTCTGCCTCTGGAATATTAATTGGCTTGTTTTGTTCTCTGTATCCGCTATCAATCTTTACTGGCACCACAGGAGGATAGAAAGCCTCATAGGACTTAAGATACCTCAAAGGCTTCATATCTCCAGCATAACAATTATCATTGCTAAACTTAATTATTTCTGGAACACATCTAAAATGTTCTCTAAGCATTAATCTATTAGGAAAAACTCTTAGTGCAGTATCGTAAAGACTGGTCTGAAGATCAAACCATTCGTTTTGAGGTATATCTCTTAAATGTTTATTAATTAGCTCATGTATAAATCCCTGATCTATTCCTATGACTTCCGGGCTTATCTGTTTATCATCTCCTACTATAATAGCTTTTTTGCCCTCATTAATGCACATATTGAAAATATATCACTTTGACTGCTTTCATCAAATATAATTACGTCAAATAAGTCTCTTGATAACTTTATATTTTCAATTACTCTGTTTAAAGGCATAATCCATACTGGAATTATTGTTTTACACTTCTCCATCTCATCTTGCGCTATTCTTCTATAGTTCGAAGCCATTTTCCCAGTACCTTTGCCGATTCTCTTTACCGCTTGCATCCATGCAAATAGACTTCTCTTTTCGCTTTCTGTAGTTTTTAATATTTGATTATACCAAGTTCTTTTTGCTACTAGTTCTTTTATCAACATTCTTTCTCTTCTTTTTTCCTCAGATATAGCTTCTTCAATAGAATCTATATTTAATTTATGAATATCTTTTAATAAAGAACTCCACTCCGCCCATTTCCATGCGCTAGACCAATTTTTAAAGAGTGTTCCAGCATTTCCCCACTGATTAAGTATCTTTTGGGCTGTATTCGGACAGACTTCTTTTAATTTCCCTATAAGATTATCAAGCTCTATAAACTTACTTTTTATAATTTTAAAATTTTCGATTTCCTTTAACCCATCATTAATCTTAGCTAAATTCATCTCTTCAACAGCATCGTATAATTGCTCTAACTTTCCTGTAGTCAAAATAAGCTTTTTCAAAACATCAATATATGCTTTTAGATTATTATACTCATCTATTTTCTTTATACATTCAACAGCTTCGATTAAGTAGTTATAAGTTTCTTTTTTATACCAATCTATATTTATTGATATAGAAATTTTCCCTAATGCTGATATTACTTCTTTTTTATAATTTTTATCCCACTGAACAATGCTATTCAAATGTTTTATATGCTGTTCTATTTTAATCATTTGAAGATTATTCTTATGGACTTCTGATATTTCACTTTCATATTCCTTAATCGTATTATTCCAAAGTGTTGTTAGATCTCTAACTATAAGTCTTTCTTGAATATACAGTTTTAATATAAAAGCTTGATCTAAGGTCTCTAGCGGTTGGTAATCTACTATACATTCATTAATTATATAATTAAATTCGGGATGGATAATTCTAAAAAGCTTACTTATCTTTTTCTTTGAATTTATATTTTCATATATAATATCGAAATCTTTATTAAGTTTATCTATATCAACCTTATCAGGTAATTCCACACTATGATTTCTTAGTTCATTTCTTATCTTTCCCAAAACTAGCATATACTCATTGGATTTATGCCATAAATCAATCATAGAATCATGCACTATTTTGCTTTCATAATATTTTTCAAATATATTGCTAAATATGCTATTTTCTAGCTCGCACATTGATTTTTTACATTGTGTTAACAACTGTAATAATTTATCATAGTTACATCTGCCTTTATCAGGTATACGCCAATCCTTTACATATTTTATACAATTCTTATATTCGTTACTTAATTCTTTAAACCTAATTATTTTTTGACATATTTCTTTACTTTTAGGTAGCTTATCTACCATGGCCTTTAATGTATCAAAGTTATTTTTTTCATCTTTACTAATTCTGCTTAATAAAAAAGTTAGTCTTTCAAACTCTACTTCTGATATAGGCATTTTTTTTTCAAAGCTAACTTTATCTTCTATCCAAGAGCATTTTTCTTTGTTTCTTTTAACCCAAGCTGCAATATCTACAATCTTATATTTTTCATTGTTATAATTTATAACTTCATTTTCTATACGTTGAATTTCTTTAAACTGGTCATACAGAAGCTTTTGATTTTTTTTACATTTGTCTAAGTCTAACTTTAAGTCTTGGATTTCTTCATATAAATTTTTAGGATTTACAGAAAGATTATCAGATATTTTTTTTACTGATTCATTGAGCTTTTTTAATGAAGCAATATCATTCCCTAAAACACTCATGCATAAAGGCTGAACCTGTTCAGGTATCTTATCTGCTAGAACCTTTAACGCTCTATCTGTTTGGCTAGTTACGAGCACTCTCTTTCCATGAGCTAATAAATGGCATATTAGATTTGCTATTGTATGACTTTTTCCTGTTCCTGGAGGGCCTTGTACTACTACACCATAATTTTCACATATTCTTTTCACTACCTCTCTTTGTTCTGAATTAGATGGTAATGGAAATAGAACATCTTTATGCACTTCACTCCACTCCGTTAAATCTTCTTTGCTTTGTTCTATTTTCTCATCGTTGACTAATGATTTAATAGTTTCAGGTATTGGTTGTCCATCATTCACCTCTTTTATAATATTATTAAGTTCCAGTTGCCATAATCTCATATTGTTTTTTCTAATCATAATTATAGGTATATTATAAATTACAGGATCACTTGTAAACGCTACCTTATCTATTGGAACCCTTAGCTTTTCAAATCTTCCATTAGGACTTAAGTATGATGCTATTTCTGTCAATATACCTTCTATTTCATTCATATTTCGCGGGTCAAAATTTACATCTTTTAACTTTCTTTCTATATCAAGTATACTGTATGAATTAGGTATATCTATTCCATCGAATATATTAGCTTCCATAATTGTTTTATTATCTGGAATCAAACTAAAGATATTGCTGTTAGCATTAAAATCTAGTTTCATTCTTGTTGTTAGAACAGGATGTATTATTTTCTCATCGTTAAAATTCCAAGCTATGAGTCCATGTCCCCACACAATCTCTACACTTTCTCCTTTTTTCTGAAACTCAAGAAAAAGTTTAAAAAATTGTTCATATATACTTTTACACTTTTTACTTATTTCAAGCCACCAGTCTTTGTCATTACTTTTATTTATGCTACATCCAACAGTTTTGCAAAGATCTTCTTCCCAGTATATCTTTTCATAGTCCCAAACATTCCTTATTATTTTCTCATTTAAATTTTTTACATTTAATAGATAAGAAAATAACTGTATTACTTTGTCTTTGTAGTTCATTATTTTCCCTCCCGTAATATTAACCTATAAGCATATTTATCTCTTTGTAAAATTATACCATTTATAGCAATGTTATTCAAAATTTTCGTTAAACATATTTCAAACCTAACTGACAGCTTTTTTAGACTTATTTCTAAAAAAAGAGCTCAATGAACTATAAAAGTTCATTAAGCTCTTTTTATTCAGTAGCATTTTTAAATTTTCCTACACCTATATATATTATGTATCCAACTATACCAATTGCTACAACTATGTCTGCAACGTGGAACCATGGACGTATGGCAACCCAATTCTCTCCCATTTTATATCCAGCATATCCAAGAACTATACTCCATATTAGGGACCCTAAAAATGTGTATATAGTAAACTTCTTAAAGTCCATCTTACTTATACCTGCTGGTAAAGATATAAAAGTTCTTATTATAGGTAATAATCTAGAATAAAAAACAATTTTTTCACCATATTTGTTGAAATATTCATCACTTTTCTCTATTTTAGATTTAGATATCCTTAATTTATCTGCATATTTTTCAACTAATGGTCTTCCACCATATTTCCCCAAGTAGTATGCTCCAATTGATCCTACAGTCCCTCCTAAAGTTCCCATCATTATCATCCAGAATAAATTTAGCCTTCCAGTATAACTTAGATAACCTCCAAAAGGAAGGATGGCTTCGCTTGGTATTGGAATACATGCACTTTCTAATGCCATTCCCCAAAATGTTCCCCAATACCCTAACTTATCAAGAACTAAAATAACTACATTTATTAAACTTTCTATCATATATAACTTCCCTTCTTAAGGCACATGAAAATATACTACCCTACTGGCTTGTCATTTGTTTTAATGTGCCTAACTTTAACATATTAAAATCTATATTAAACACCAATAACTTTCTAAATTAGTTATAACTTTACTCAATTATTAACCGTAAGATTATTTTCACAAATAACCTTACGGTTAAATTATACTTCTCAAATAAAATATTTTGTTATTTTTTACATGAGTTTCTTTCTACTAATTCATGATTTAAAACATAATTTTTAAGTTCTAACTCTTGCTTATTTATGATTTTTATAAGCATTCTCATACCTACTGAACCCATATCATACATAGGTTGAGCTATAGTTGTAAGTTTTGGATAGAAAACAGAAGCTGAGTAAATATTATCAAAACCTATAACATCTACTTCTTCAGGAACTTTTACATCCTTATCTCTCAACGCATTTATTGCGCCCATTGCAATTTCATCACTAGCACAAAATACAGCGTCTAAACTCTGGCTTTGAAGGATGTTATTCATACCTTCATATCCATCTTGTGCTTTTAATCCTCCAAAATATACAATATTCTCATTTAACTCAATATTATTTTGCTCTAAAGCTTTCTTGTATCCTATATACCTTAAGGCACTAGCATGCTCTGCATCTTCATGAGTTCCTATATAGGCTATCCTTTTGTTGCCCTTTCTAATTAGATAATCTACTCCATCAAAGGCGGCTTTTTCATTATCAATAGTTACGCTTGGAATATCCCCTTCTCTACTTGTAGTTTCAACTAAAACCATTGAAAGTTGTAGTTGATTTATAAGTTCTAAAATATTCGGTTCAAGGGAAGTACTCATATATAGAACTCCGTCTACCATCTTTTCCTTCATTACTCTTAGATACTCTATTTCTTTTTCTGGATCTAAATCTGTATTACATAGCATTATATTATAGTTATATATATTAGCTACATCTTCTGCCCCTCTCACTATTTCAGGGTAAAACTGACTTGATATATCTGGTATTATTATACCTATTGTTCTTGTTCTCTGAGTCTTTAGACTCCTAGCTACTATATTGGGTCTATACCCTAACTTATTTATAGCTTCTAAAACCTTTTTTTTAGTTTCTTCATTTACCACATCTACATCATTTAGTACTCTTGAGACTGTAGCGATTGATACGCCTGCTTCTTTTGCTACATCCTTAATTGATGCTGCCATTTTATCAACTCCCGATATATTTTCTTTTAAATATTATACTTATAAAACGTTTTTATTACAAGTTAGTTTGTGTTAATTGTAACTTAATCACCTAAAAATCGCAAATCAGATGCACTTAAGATACTAACTTACTATTTTTAAGATGACTTATATTAAAAATGTGTATAAGATACTATTATCTTATACACATTTTAGGATTATTATTTAACCACTTCTACTGCTATATTAAAGTCTTCTCCGTTTATCTTTGAATTGTTATATTCTCTCTCAGCATTGTATATAACATCTACAGTAAGAGTTTCTTTTTTCACTGCGTCTTCAAATTTCTTAATTACATTTTCAAGCATTTCATTTCCTGAAACATAAAGGTTAATCTTATCAGCAACTTCAAATCCACTTTCTTTTCTCATGTTTTGAACTTTGCTTAGTATTTCTCTAAGATTTCCTTCTTCTTTTAATTCTTCTGTAATATGTGTATCTAATACTACACCAACTTCACCTTCACCAGCAAATGCAAATCCTTCTAAACCTTGCATTGTTACTAGTAAACTTTCGCTTGTTAAGGCTATATCTTCTTCACCTATTGTTATATAAACAATTTCTCCAGCTAGTATTCTTTGAGCTAAATCCATTTGATTCATTGCTGAAATTTCTTTTCTTATAGCAGGTATTAATTTACCATACATTTTACCTATTACCGGTAAGTTAGGTTTTATGTCGAAGTTAACATACTTTGAAAGATCTGCTCCAAACTTAACTTCTTTTATATTAAGCTCTTCCATTATTATGTCTCCATAATATTCTGGAAGTGATTTAGTGCTCACAAGCATTTCCTGAAAGTGGCTGCCTGTTCTTTATATTAGCTGAGTTTCTTGCACTTCTTCCTAGTTTAACTATTCTATAAGCATCTTCCATATCTTCTTCTAATTCTTTATTAACTAAAACTTCATTATATTGTGGCCAACTGCATAAATGAAGACTTTCTGGAGCTGATGGATCTAATCCTACAACTAGATTCTGATAAATTTCTTCTGTCATAAACGGTACAAATGGAGCTGCTATTAAGCATAAAGTATTTAGCACTCTATATAAAGTTACATATGCACCTATCTTATCGTCTGTTAACTCCTCGCTCCAGAATCTAGATCTATTTCTTCTTACATACCAGTTAGATAATTCATCTACAAACTCCGCCATGTTTTTAGAAGCTTCTGTTATTTTATATTCATCTAGATAGTTTTCTGTTTCATTTATTAATGAATTTAATCTAGACATAATCCACTTATCCATGACATGTTCACTTTGGAACTCTTTATAATCTAGTGGGTTAAAGTTGTCTAATTCAGCATATAGTACGTAAAATGAGTATACATTCCAGAATGTTCCTAAGAACTTTCTTTGAGTTTCAGCAACATCATCAACTGAGAATCTTGTTGGTAACCAAGGTGCACTTGCAGTATAGAAATGCCATCTTGTAGCATCTGCTCCTTGAGCTTCTAAAACTTCAAATGGATCGACAACATTTCCTTTTGATTTTGACATCTTTAATCCATTTTTATCTAAAACGTGTCCTAATACAATACAGTTTTCAAATGGATTTGTATCAAATATAGCCGTTGATACAGCAAGTAATGTATAGAACCAACCTCTTGTTTGGTCAACTGCTTCTGATATAAATTGACCTGGGAAGTTCTTTTCAAATACTTCTTTATTTTCAAATGGATAGTGGTGTTGTGCAAAAGGCATTGAACCTGAGTCAAACCAGCAATCTATAACTTCTGCAGTTCTAGTCATTTCTTTTCCGCAATGTGGACATTTTAGCTTAACATTATCTATAAATGGCTTATGAAGTTCTACATTTTCAACATTACCAACAGATTTTTCTTTTAACTCTTCTTTACTTCCTATACATTCTCTGTGACCACATTCACATTCCCAAATTGGAAGCGGTGTACCCCAGTATCTATCTCTTGAAATACCCCAATCGATAACATTTTCTAAGAACTTACCAAATCTTCCTGTTCTTATGTTATCTGGATACCAATTAATTTTATTATTATTTTCAAGGAGTTTATCTCTTAATGATGTCATTCTTACAAACCAGCTATCCTTTGGATAGTACAGAAGTGGAGTATTACATCTCCAACAATGTGGATATGAGTGAGTAACTTTCTCTGATTTATAAAGTATATTGTTTTCTTTCATATATTCTAGAATCTTAGGATCCGCTTTTTTAACAAACATTCCAGCCCAAGGCTCTACTGACTCTACAAATTTACCTTCTGCATCAACAAGATTTATTAATGGTATATTATGCTTTTTACATACTAGGTTGTCATCTTCACCATAAGCTGGTGCAGTGTGAACTATTCCTGTACCATCTGATAAAGTTACAAAATCACCATGAATTACATAGAAAGCTTTTTCTTTTGGAGTTTCGAACTTGAATAATTGCTCGTATTCCGTTCCTAATAATTCTTCGCCTTTGAACTCTTTTACTATTTCGTAATCCCCTTCTATAACATTTGGAGCTAAATCCTTTGCAACAATGTAAGTTTCTCCATTATTTAAAACTTCAACATAAGTGTAAGCCTTATTTATAGTTAAAGCCATATTTGAAGGTAATGTCCAAGGTGTTGTTGTCCACGCTAGTATATACTTATTTTCTTCACCTTTAACTTTAAATTTAACAAAAGCTGTAGCTTCTTTAACATCTTTATATCCTTGAGCAACTTCATGTGATGATAAAGCAGTTCCACATCTTGAACAATAAGGAATTACCTTATGTCCTTTGTATAGTAAGTCTTTATCCCACATTTGTTTTAAAGCCCACCATACTGACTCAATATAATTATCATGATATGTTACATATGGATTTTCCATGTCAACCCAAAAACCTATCTGTTTTGTCATTTCTTCCCATTTGCTTACATAAGTAAATACGCTTTCTTTACATTCTTTAACGAATTTTTCCACGCCATATTCCTCTATTTGAGGTTTTCCTGAAATACCAAGTTTCTTTTCTATTTCTAATTCAACTGGTAATCCATGTGTATCCCATCCAGCTTTTCTTAAAACTTTATATCCTTTCATAACTTTATATCTTGGAATTATATCTTTCATAACCCTTGTAAGAATATGTCCTACATGTGGTTTTCCGTTTGCTGTAGGTGGTCCATCATAGAAAGTAAAATATTCTCCATCCTTATTTGAATCAAAGCTTTTCTTTATTACATCCTTTTCTTCCCATAGTTTCATTACATCTTTTTCCATCTTCACGAAACTTCTGGAGTTATCAATTTTTTTGTACATAATCTAAGCCCCTTTCTATTCATATTGTAATTTTTAACTAATTTTCTAGTTTTATACTGAAAGCAATCATTTTATAAATAAAAAAACTTCATCCAAAATAGGACGAAGTTAAATTCGCTATACCACCTATGGGTAACAATAATTCAAGCACAAGCATACTCTATTCTTTAACGCAGAACTACGAAGAAACTTACTAAAGATTTAATCTTATTCAGCTACTTAACTCCCAGGTGATTTTCTTTAAATCTTTCCTGTGGACTCTCACCATTATCCACTCTCTGTAAGTAACATAGATTTAAATACTTTTCCTGTTCAACATTTTTGACATATTTTAACTAAATTCTTTGTATAATTTCTTCTTATTATAGTATAATGCTTTTTTATTGTCAATTTATTTTTAATAAATTTTTAATTTTTTATAATCCCAAACACTGCAATATTCCTTTAGCAATAGCATCTGCACATTTATTTTGATAATCGTCACTATTTAACTTACTTTCTTCTTGAGGATTACTTAAGAAGCCTAATTCTGTTAGAACTGTAGTAGCATCAGAATGTTTTGCAATATAAAGCCAGCTTCCATCCTTAAGACCTCTGCTGCGGGATCCTAGGTCGTTAACCAAGTTTGTTTGAATAGCATTAGCTAATTTCTCACCTTCACTATTTCCAGTGTAATAAAGTGTCTCTGTTCCATTTACGGCCTCATCATCAAAAGAATTATTATGTATAGAAACTAGATACTTTGCATTGGCATTATTTGATGTATCACAACGTCTTTGTAGACTTTCTGTAACGCTTAGTGATGATGATGCGCGTTCATCCTCAGTTCTAGTGTAGACTACTGTAACCCCTTTTTGTTCTAATATCTTTCCTAATTTCAAAGCTACCTTTAGTGTAACATCATCTTCATGAATGCCTGTAGCTCCAACAGCTCCTGTATCTTTACCAATTCCATGTCCAGCGTCTATACATACTACTTTATTATTTGATGTATCTGGTTTTGAGAAAACAGTCAATATGAGACTTACGCTCCCGCTGTATCCAGCTACGGTACCTTTATATGTAAATGTACCCTCATTGGATGTATCTATATCTTTTGAATCCCATATTACATTAACTTTTTTAGTGCTCCCATCGCTCATAGTAGCAGTTACAGCCAATGGAAGCGTATAATTACTTCCAACAGCTACACTAACAGGAGTATCTGCTATTGAGCTTATTTTCAGGTTGTCTTGATTCTTTAAAGCAAGAGATTTAATTATTCCATCAGCTATGGCTGATGCACTTTTATTTTGAAAATCTGATGTTCCAAGCAAATCTCCTTCTTGTTGATTGCTCATAAACCCTAACTTCACCATTACTGCATTCCCTGAAGTTCCTCTTAATATCTCATGTTGTGCAAGTCCAACTTTTATTCCTCTATTGGTAAGCCCAGTATTCTTCACCAATCCATCTTGAATAGATTGAGCCAATTTCTGCCCTATAGCATCAGAATCGGTATAATATGTTTCTACTCCATTTATTGATGGGTTGCTAGGAAATGTATTACATTGTATACTTACAAAAAAATCTGCTTTAGCATTGTTAGCTATATCAAGACGAGATTTTAAGTCATTATCTTTGCTCCATGTAACGCTATCACTTTGTCTTGTATATATTACATTTATACCATTATCCTGAAGAATCTTTCCTACTTTTAGAGCTACGGATAAGTCTACATCCTTTTCTTTTATTCCTGACACGCTTACATTTCCTGAATCATTTCCACCATGTCCTGCATCAATGCAAACAGTGATCTTTTGATTATTATTTACCGTACTACTCTTAGTCGAAAATTTCATTTTAGCTGGTTTTGCTAAATTACTTTTATTTATGCCCTTTATACCATCTTTAATAACCAAATCATAGTTTTTACCATAGGTATACTGGCCCTTAGGTGATACTATGATGGAAGTCTCATCACTTCCCAGTTTCAAATCAACTGGTATCTGCTGTCCACTTTCATCCGTTACTACTATAAGAGAACTATCAATTGTATTTTTATCTAGTTTTTGATTAAATCTTATTGTCCATGACTTATCTAGTTCTATATTGCCTTTAGTTCCTTTATCGTCATAAGCACCATCAGCATGTACAACATTTGCTTTTATCAAAAAGCTAAATATAAGCACTAACATTGAGATGAAAACAGCATATCTCCTTTTACTTTTCAAGTGACCACCCCACATTTACTGAAAATCATCATGATTTACCATATATTTGAATACCCTTATATGATATTCACTAAATACTATTATAATATAAATTAACCAAATTTTATACAAAAAATCAAATATACTTTCATATTAAATTAAATTTTATTTGATTTTTTTACCATATAAGACATATAGGTAGTTTAAATAAAATTTTACAACAACTAAGCTTGATCAAGAACTTTATTTTTAATTTTTATGATTACTAGATTAGTTAGAGGTAGTAGGTATAAGTAGAATAAATATGGAATGCAGCTATTATCAGCATTTAAATTTACCATAGGTAATAGTAGAGCTATATTCCATGGAATAATTGCTGATACTACTATAGCCGAATTCTCTAAATCCACAGCCATATAACTTTTCCCTAATCTTTTATTCTCATAAGCTTTGCTATTAAGCATATGAGTTAAAATAACTGACAATGCTTGGCTACATCCAAAAATAGATGTAAATACACTGGTTATGGCTGTATTCTTAAACAAATCAAATCTGGACTTGGATTTTTTAGTAAAGTTCTCAATTTTACTTAACATACCTGTTCCTTCAAATATTCCTGAAAATGCAGAGGAAATAAAAACAACTAGAGACGTTTTAAGCATAGAAATAATTCCGCCACCTTTAATTATGTGACTTAAGTTACTATTTTGATTTATACTATATCCCCAAATAATATACTTTATATTTTCAATAAAGCTATTATGCTGAATAAACATACTTAAAAATACTGCACATATTATGCTAAAAAACATTGAGACCTTAACATTTATCTTAAGTAAAGATAAAATAAAAATTATAAAGGCAGGTAAAAGAACAAAGATATTAATATTAAACACCTTAATTATTTCATTGTTTATTCCGCTTCCTCCTGTACTTACAGGAAATTTCATAGAAACTATAGTATATAAGATTATGGATAAAATAAAAGGTACTATACTAGTCTTAATCATATTTTTTATATTGTCATATATATCTGTATCTGTTAAGAATGCTACTAAATTAGCACTTGAAGACATAGGCGAACATCTATCACCAAAATAAGCTCCCGCAATTATTGCACCGGCAGCAGCTCCGATATTCTCTCCACCACCTCTTGCTATAACCATAAGTGCTATTCCGACGGTTCCTACCGTTCCAAAGGAAGTTCCTATGAGAAAAGATACAATACAACTTATAAAAAATGCCGATAGAATAAATAGATGCGGATTTAAAAATTCTACTCCATAGAATACAATAGCCGATACGGTTCCTGATGCCATCCAAATAGCAGTAATCGCTCCTATCAAAATAAAAATTTGTAGTATCGTAACTGATTTTTTACCACCCTTATAAGCCATTTGAATAGTTTCCTTTAGTTTGTATCCCCTTTTTAAAGCACAAAATATAAATATTATTAAACCTACTGTAAGAGGATAGCCTACAAATATTCCCCTATATACACTTGCAATTAACATAAAAAAACAAACTATAAAAGAAATTAAAATATCCATTATGCACACCACCTTATAAAAAATAATAACAAAAATTTTTCTATAGTTAAATAACAACAGTTGTATATTTTAATATATTCTAATAAGGATATAATATTAAATGAATAATAATGAAAGAGGTGCTTTTATGGAAATAACTTGGCTTGGACATTCATCTTTTTTGCTAGAGGATTCAAAGGGACGAAAAGTTTTGATGGATCCCTTTGATGAAAGTGTGGGATATCCTGTTTTTGAAGATGAAGTAGATATAGTTACAATAAGCCATTATCATTTTGATCATAGTTACACTGAAAAAGTAAAATTTAGTCATATTGCGGACAAAGCAGGTTTTTTCTATCTCTGTGACATACCTGTAGCAGGAATTCCGTCTTACCATGACAAAATGCAGGGCGCTAAACGTGGAGAAAATATGATTTTTATTGTAGAAATGGATGGTTATAGAATCTGCCACTTAGGAGACTTAGGATATATATTATCTCCTGAGGAAATAAAAAGTCTAGGAAAGGTAGATATATTACTCATACCTATAGGAGGAAACTACACTATCGATGGAAAAGAAGCATCCAAACTAGCTCATAGTATAAATAGTTCCCTAATTATTCCTATGCATTACAATACTCCTATGCTTTCTTTTCAATTAGATGGCTTGGAAAACTTTTTAACCTATATGAAAAATGGTGAGAAGGTAGGCAGCAATAAGCTATCTATAAAAGGTCCCTTAGAAGGAGAACAACAAGTTAAGATACTTAATTATAAATAGCATTAAAGCAGCTAGTTTAAACTGGCTGCTCCCTAATTTGTCATATTTAAAATTACAACTTTCTTTAGACTAATGCTTCTCTTTACATCAATGATTCGTTGATTACTTGAACCTCTAAACTTTAACTTAGAATCTTTTTTGTCCTCATCAAACTTTCCATCAACTAGAACATCTATATTATTTAGAAGTTTATTCCAACCATTGTCATTGTTCATAGACTCTAAAATATATTCAAAAGTGTATCCTGTGTAACACCATACATTAAGTCCTAGATTTTTTACCTTTTTGGCAATCATACTAAATTCTTCTGCCTGCTCAAAAGGATCCCCTCCTGAAAAAGTAATTCCCTTTATCATAGTGTTGTTTTTAATATCATCTACAATTTCATCTATGCTTTTAAGTTCTCCACCTTCAAAATTATGAGTACTTGGATTAAAGCACCCTTTGCAATTATGCTTGCAACCTTGGGCAAAAAACACTCTTCTTAATCCTGGTCCATTAACTAAGCTTTCATATGCTATCCCAGCCAATCTTACTAAATTAGTTCTCATGAACAATTACCTCCTATATATAATTTCTGTTAAGGCATCTGAAAGAAAATAACAAGTCAAAGATGTGACGGATATTTTGTGTCAGATAAGGAGGCCAGGTTCCGCAGATAGCGAATCCTATCTAAGGGTTCTGCCGACGAAGTATGACGCAAAATAGACTAGCATACTGACTAGTTATTTTTTTGAAGATGCCTAAGCTTTAAAAGACAGAGAATTTACTCTGCCTTTTAAAATATATAATTATGCTAATTTTTAAATTGTATATACATGTTTACTAGTTCCCTGAGATATTCTATCTGATCTCTCTGCTACTTTCCCTGAACCAAATCGTTCATCTAGTGAAAGATATCCTGTTACTCTTGATACTCCTTGTATATTGTTACTTTCACAGTTAGGACACTTTTCTTCTCCATGAAGATATGTTCCGCAGTCTCTGCAATATCTTATATGAAAGTTAATACCTATATAATTAATATTTGTATTGTTATATGCATAATTTAGTATATCCATAATCGTTTCTGCTGATGGGTAGTCATCTAACTCTATATAACTTATATGTCCAGCATTACACAACTTATGATATGGTGCTTCTATACCTATCTTATCTTTTATTGATATAGCATGCCCTACAGGTACATGATATGAATTTGTATAATAATCCTTATCAGTTACTCCTGGCAATTCACCAAATACTTTTTTATCTTGAACAATAAATCTACCGCTCAATCCTTCTGCTGGCGTTGCATAACAACTCCAGTTTAAGTGAGTCTCTTCAACTAATCTATCTGTATACTGTCTTATATGAGAAACTATCTTAAGCCCAAGTTCTCTAGATTGTTCGTCTTCACCGTGGTGCTTTCCTGTCAATGCTGTCAAAGTCTCCGCTAATCCTATGAATCCTATAACCCAAGTTCCTTGTAGTAAAATTGGCTCTATTGAGTCATCAGGCTTTAAATTCTCTGACCCTTTCATAAGACCTTGTCCAGCTACAAATGGCAAATCTTTTACTCTTAATCTTTTTAATACATCATATCTGTGCATTAATGATTCTTTAGCTAATTCTAACTTGCTATCTAAAAGCTTAAAAAATTTATTTATATCTTTCTTCGCCAAAATGCCAATCCTAGGTAAGTTTATAGTCGTTGGAGCTATATTTCCTCTTCCTTTTGTTCCCGGCTCACCATTTACATTAGAACATATATAAGTTCTACATCCCATTGTAGCAGGTACTACACCTTTGTCATAATAAACCTTATTAAAATCAGCATCTAAATTCATAAATGTTGGATTCATTCTCTTAGCTGCTACTCTACAAGCTAATTCAAATAAATAATAATATGGATCTCCAACTTCTTTATTAACTCCCTTTTTAACTCTAAATATTATATTTGGGAATATAGGTTGTTCTCCATTACCTAATCCTTTTTCATACTCAAGTAAAAATATTTCACATATTAGTGCTGCATCTTTTGAATCTGGTATACCAAGATTTATGGATGAAAATGGTACCTGACTTCCGGCACGACTATGCATTGTGTTTAAGTTATACACAATTCCCTGCATAGACTGTTCTATACATCTTCTGAGCTTCTTCTCTGTAATTTCTTTTATCTTTTCATCTTCAATACCTAATTCCGTTAATTCTTTTATTATTTCCTTCCTAGTTGGGTTAACAAACACTCCCATATCATTGTCAAAATCCGGATGTGATTGTCCTCCAAACATATCATTTTGAGTTGATTGCAATAAAATACATGAAAGTTCTGCAGCTGACTCTATTCTCCTTGGTCTTCTTATAGTACCGTATCCTGTATTAAATCCTCTTTCAAGTATTTCTCTGGTAGGTATATGTAAACAATTTGTAGTTAAATTGTAACTATCTAAATCGTGATAATATATATCTCCATTTTCATGAGCTTTAGCTAAATATTTAGGCATAGCAGTTAAGTTATGCCATTTATTTGATTCACTTGCTATTCTTAGTAGCTTTGAACTAAAGTTGTTTCCAACATTAGCATTATCTCTATCTGTTTCTACACCTATTTTTTCTATTGCTTTCATTAAATCTGATTTTATTTCTCTTATTTTAGTTCTTTCTCTTCTATAATTTGAATATGTAACTCCTATTTCTCTATAGTTATTTTCCAAAAGGGTATTTTCAACTATGTTTTGTACTTGTTCAACATTAAGTTGCTCTACGTTAATTCCTTCTATTTTTTTAATTACTTTTTGAGTTAGTTCTATAAACTCACTTTCCTTTAGATCATATCCTATCTCTTCAGTGGCGCCTTTAATAGCATTGGTTATTTTAATAGAGTCAAATTCTACTTTTCTACCATCTCTCTTCACAACATGTAGCATACTACATACCTCCAACCTACCATATATTGTGCTAAATACTTTGCTATTATACTATGAGAAAATTTTTTAATCAATTTTTAAATTAATGTTAAGAGTATATTATCACTGTTTACTTTAACTTACCTTCGTATTCTTTTATTTTTTATTATAGTATATGACTTGATATTTAATATTAACGAATAATTGGTATATAAAATAGTTAAACTATGGTAGAGGTGATACTAAATGATTGGCAAAATACTTGATATGAGCGTTACAGATGCTTTTATAAGTCTTCAAGATGGCACTACCATGGATATTGGAGTTTCTCATCTTCCTCCTGGTTCTAAAGTGGGAGATACTATAAATATTGAACCTAGACCAACAAGAATGACAAATGATAAATTGGTAGATTTCTTCTAAGGGTTCTGTCAACACAGTATGACTTAAAATAAGTTAAAATACTGATTAGCTATCTTTGTAAAGATGCCCAAAATAAAAAACTAAGAAAGCCTTAATGCTCTCTTAGTTTTTTATTTTATTCTACTGATATAGCACTAACTGGGCAGCTATCTGCTCCTTCTTGTGCGCTATCTTCAACTCCTTGTGGAACATCCTCAGATATTGCAACTGCTTTTCCGTCATCATCCATTTGATAAACATCAGGACATATAGATGGACATAGGCCACATCCTATACAAGTATCCTTATCAACTACTGCTTTCATTTGTATTCCTCCTATGCATTATTTAATTATAACTTATACAATTAATATTCTTTTCCAAAATACTTCTATTTATGCTAAAATAAAAAGATTACCTAAGTAAAACTAAATACCTATTTTACTTTTAAAATTATCTAATAAGACTTCATATTCTTCAGACTTGCTTACATAATCTTCAACATTTCCATTTTCCATGCTTTCTACAAGATCAAGATTTATTGGCATTTCAGCAAGAAGCGGTAATCCTAAATATTCAGCTTGCTCTTCTGCTGTTTTTTTACTAAAGACTCTAATTTTCTCGCCACACTTGCCACATGCAACATAGGACATATTCTCTACTGCGCCTATAATATTTACATTCATTTTTTTCGCCATTATAACCACTTTTTTAACTATCATAGATACCATCTCTTGTGGAGTTGAAACTATCACCATTCCCTCTAACGGAACCTCTTGCATTATAGTTAAGGCTATATCACCGGTTCCTGGAGGCATATCTATGAGAAGATAATCTAGTTCTCCCCACTCGGTATCACTGTACATTTGTTTTAAAACTCCGGTAATTACTGGACCTCTCCATATAACTGGAGCTTCTTCTTCCTCTGTTAATAGATTTAAAGACATAACTTTAATTCCCATAGGAGTCTCTACCGGAGCAAATTTTACTTCATCACCATCTCCAACTTGAGAAATATCTGATCTCTTATCATTTATTCCAAAAATCTTGGTATTGATGGGCCAGTTATATCTCCATCTAATACGCCTACTGTATATCCTAATTTTCTCAATTGAACTGCTAATATCCCTGTAACTGTAGATTTTCCAACCCCACCTTTTCCACTTATGATACCAATTATGTGTTTTATCTTTCCATATCTAGGTATTAATCCTGAGCATCCACCATCACTATTGCAGTTTCCTTTACTTGGGCAGCTATTACAATTTCCCATTTCAATTCCTCCTTTATACGTCTCGCTAAAAGTGTTATACAAACATTGTTTCTTCCACATTATTCAATTTCAATACAATTATACCACTTCCATTATTATTTTTTCCATTTAAGCATAAAAAAAATACTATAGAATTAAATTCTATAGTACTTTAGAACTTTGGAGGTTTTTCTGCTGATATCTTTACATTCCATCTATTAGTTTCATATTGGTCATAAATATAGTACTTCTTTTCGCTTTTTTCAGCTTTATCCCAAATCACCACTGTCGCTTTATATAAGGTTGATTTATATCCTTGAGTCTTTACTGTTACCCAAACATCATAATTTTCTTTACCCTTATCTGCAACACTTGTATTATTAAATTTATCTTTTAATTCTCCTTTGAAGTCTTCCAAGTCTGTAGACAATATAAACTTTGCTGCATCTACATCATCTTTTAGACTTACTCCTACACTCTTATTTTTGTCCTTATCTTTTAAATACTCACTTAAGGTATCTATTAGTGAACCATAATACACCTCTTTAAAGTCCTTTGGTTTCCTTATTGTCCAAAAACTTTTTATTATATCATTGTCAATTCTTTTAGAAACAACATAAATTTTATCATTACTATAAAGATTTCCGGAATCTGACTTATCAAGCCCCGCTACATAATTAAACTTATGTACTTTGTTGTTTCCTTCCACCATCTCAAAGACATAATCTGGTTCAAGAGAAGATTTTTGTGTGGCAGTTTTTGCAGTCGATAATATGTCATATAGCTCTCCTATTGCCTTTTGATCAGTAACTATAAATCTAAATCCTTGATCTCTAGTACTTTGTATTACAATTTTCTGTATTTTTCCCTGCTTTATATATTCAAAATCAGTATTTTTAAGCCCAGACTTAATTTTTATATTATCTAGACTTGAACAGCCAGTAGAGAATACACAAGTTATAATAAAAATAATTAAGAAGAATTTTTTTATATTTAATGAGTTATTAATTCTTTTTGTCAACTAATATTACCTCCTAGACTTCAATACTTACTTAAAATTTTGCCTTAGGCACCTGAAAGAAAATAGGCCAGCTACTGGCTAGTTATTTTTTTGAATGTGCTTTATACATTATAACATATTTAATATAAAAAAACTCTCTTGTAATATATGTCACAAGAGAGTTTATTTTTACTTATTACTCTTTGTAATTTAATGTTTGAACTATAGTTTTAAAAATAGTTGGCATATTTTCCTTAAAGTTATTTTCTCTTACGAAAAAGGAAAATCTAAAAAATTTATCCTTATTTCTCAAAAAATATTCATATCCTTTAACACTTTCATTTGAGGGAGTAACTATAGTATAAGAGACTAAATAACCATCTCTATTATTTATAATTATAGGGTTCATACTATAATCCTTATACAAATTTTGCTCGCTAGATATTTTTTTACTTTCTTCTAAAAATGTTCTTAAATCCTTATTCAGATTCCAAACCTCTACAAAACCATGAATTTTAGAATCCTTTGCTACAAAATCATTATGATATATTATTTCCCCTCCTGAAAAGTTTCTTTGTTCCGTAACCCATTCGGCTGGAAGTTTATAGCTCAACTTCTTGTCTAAAGCTTCATATTTTTGCAGTGAACTTATATTGTTTTGTATAAGAGCAGTAAACTTAAGTCCTGCATCAAAATTTTTTTCAAGTCCTAATAAAACAAACATAAGGCCTATTATGATTACCGTGACCCCTAATCTTTTTCTATTTATTATTATAAGTTTCATATGAGTACCACCTTAAATAAAATATAGGCTTCATTTTCACCTCCTATGTTCTTAAATTAGGCATCTGAAAGAAAATAACAAGTCAAAGATGCGACGGATATTTTGTGTCAGACAAAGAGGCCGGTTCCGCAGATAGTCAGGACTATCTAAGGGTTCTGCAGACGCAGTATGACGCAAAATAGACTAGCATACTGACCAGTTATTTTTCTGAATATGCCTTACCAATCTGATTTAGTTAATTATATGAAAACAGCACCAAAAATATTAGATATTTTTGGTGCTACAATAATAAATCACGTTTTACTTTTTTACTGGCACAACGATAGTTGAGGTTCTAAAATCATAAAACATAAGCCAGTACCCAAAGTCGCTACGATCACCATATGCTGATTTTGCAGGTACCCAAGTAACAAATCCAGTCTTGCCACCATAAGGTTGATATTCTCTGCCCCTTAATCCTGGTATTCCATAAACCAAATATTTTACTTTTCCTTGTTTATCACACTTATAACCTACTGCATAATGTCCATGCTTCCTAAAATAAGGATAGTAACTTATCATAGGGTAATATACTATGGTATATCTATTATAGTTTGATGTATCGTACATCTCTTCCACTTGATCTACTGAAACTCTATACCACTTAGATCTTTTTATATCTGAAGCCATATCTGTAATTTCTTCGAATCCATCAGTTAAGCTTCTAAAAAAGTCTCCTGTTGATCCTCTTGGGTAATCATAGGCTTCATCTTTACTTTCTCTTAAAAGTTCTTCACTTGAATCTTCTCTATTTGCTACTTGTACATCTTCATTTTCCAATTTTATGTTCTCTTCTTCAATATCTTGTTGTCTTTCTTCTTCACGAGCAAGCTCTTCAACTTCAACATCTTGTTGCCTTTCTTCTTCACGAGTAAGCTCCTCAGCTTCAACATCTTGTTGTCTTTCTTCTTCACGAGTAAGCTCCTCAACTTGATCATTTTTATTTTCTCTAAGCTGCTCAGCATTCTCTTCTAATACCACGCATTCAACTTCTTCACTTTCATCTTGTCTTGTGATTTCTTCATCTTCAATAACATTTTCTTTATTCTCACTTAATTTTGCTGCTTCTATACTCTCTTCATACTTATCAAATATACTTCTTGGTTCTTCCACTATGTCTTCTTGAGATTCTCTAGTCTTATCTTCAATCACAGCAAATAATTTCCAATCTGGTATTTCAGTACTTGCAAAGCCACTCATAACACCTAGTATATTATTGTCTAATAATTTAACTATAGCTGCTCCTGATACCTTGTCAACGGATATGCCACTACCACCCACATTATCTATAGGATAATCGTAACTAATATCTGCTCTACCGTAGTCATCTATGTTCATTTCTCCAATTTTAATTATTTTTTTTACTTCTTTTTTATTACATATTAACATCATATAATAAGGCGCTAATTCTTTTTTGAGATTTTGCACATAATAAGATATTTTACACTTTTCGTTTTTTACTTCTAACTTGGCATATCCTGAAACTACTTTATCAGATGATATAGAGTATCCTTTTTCATCTTCCTGTAATATTATGAAATACCTACTATAGCTCTTTTTGTACCAACTCCGTGTACCTCCATATATTTTATTCATTATAATATATGAAGCAACATGCAAAAAGTGAACAAATAGTACAAAAGTTGTAAAAAAGATTATAATAAGTCATGTATAGAATCTGCTAATTTAGCAAATTCAGCTATAGATAATGTTTCTCCTCTTCTCTTTGGGTCTATATTTGCATTATTAAAGGCTGTTTCCATTGTTTCACTAGATAACTTTAAACCTTTTAAAGCATTCCACATAGTTTTTCTTCTCATGTTGAAACAATGTCTTACAACCTTAAAAAATAAATCTCTATCTTTAACTTCCGCTCTAGGAGAATCTAGCTTATTTAGCTTTAAAACTATAGAATCCACTTTTGGCCTAGGTATAAATGAAGCTGGACTTACTCTTCTAACTATATCTACATCACAATAATATTGTACGAGAATTGAAAGAGCTCCATATTCTTTTGTGTTAGGCTTTGCCGCAATTCGCTCTCCAACTTCTTTTTGTATCATTATAGTTAATGACTTAAATTTATAATGTTCATTTAAAAGTCTTGAGATTATAGGCGTAGTTACATAATAGGGTAAATTAGCTACAACCTTAACGCTATTTTCTTCACCTATAATTTCATTAAAATCTACTTTTAGTGCATCCTTATGTATAAGTTGAAAGTTATTAAATTCTTTAAGCTCCTCATTTAAAATAGGTATCAAGTCTGAATCTAATTCTATGGCACAAACCTTTTTAGCTTTTGTTAATAACTCTTTAGTTAAAGTACCAACGCCTGGTCCAATTTCTATTACCAAATCGTCTTTATTAACTTCGGCACCGTATACTATATCTTCTAAAACAGAATTATCTATTAAAAAATTTTGTCCTAGACTTTTTGAAAATTTAAATTCATATTTTTTTACTATATCTTTAGTGGATAAGTTCTCCATACTATTTCTCCTTACCTATTTTATTTATAGCTTCTATAAACTCTTCTCTAGTAATCCCATAGTTATTAAGGCGCATTAAAAATTGAGCTGTATTACAATATCCTATACCTAACTCTTTTCCGAGGATATCTCTTCTTTTCTTTGAATTATTGTTCCCTGTAAGACCAAAGAAAATCATATCTTCAACATTAAATTCCTCTCTCTTCTCCTTATTCTCACATTTAGCACACTCTAACGCTCTAATTATGGTATCTGGTTCTGCATTCTCTACACCGATGTCTCCATCTTTTATACCATCTTTCTGAGAGATATATGCATGTTTAATTCCTTGTACTCTCTTAGATATTATTCTTCTTATTTTTTCTCCAGCAAAATCAGGATCAGTAAGAATTATTACTCCCTGTCTTTTTTGAGCTTCTTTTATTCTATCAATTACTTTTTTGTTTATTCCGAATCCACCAACAGCTATAACTTCAGCATCTACAGCTTTTTTAACTGCAGTAATATCATCTCTTCCTTCAACTACAATGACTTCTTTAATCATAGTTTTCCTCCTTTTAGTCGGAACACTGGGTAGTTTTGCTTGTTTCCCTTCGGCTACCGGGTAACTTAAGATTTTTGCTTCCGCTCACAAGTTACCCGTAAAAGTTCATTTAGAACTTTTACCTAGCAAAATTACCCGTTAAAGTCCATTTAGGACTTTAACCTCCATAAAAAATAAAACATTTATAATATAATTATTCTCATAATATTATAATAACATAACTTTAATAAGGTATCTTAAAAAAATAATAAGTCAAAGATACGACAGAAAAAAATAGGAGCATATGCTCCTATTTTATCACATAAACATTGACCCATTTTACACCCCAGTTGTCTGCTTCTGAACTTGAATTAAAATATACATCTATGCGATTACCCTTTATAGCACCACCAGTATCTTCTGCAACTGCGTATCCATATCCTTCGACATAGAGTTTAGTACCAAGTGGGATAACCCTCGGGTCAACTGCTACTGAACTGTAACTATTGCTATTTCTTTTAGCCACAGTTCCAGTCGCTGTTATACCAAATCCTTCACTACCAGGTCCTTTTCCTGTATCTGCATAACTTGAAGTATAAGCCGTAGCTCTCATTCTAATGGAATCTTTGTAAATAATTTGTCCTCCACGCGAGGGAGTATACACACTCAATGTGCCCATAGCTACAACTTTCTGCACAGGTTGCTTTTTAATAGTTTCACTTACTACTTTTCTTGAAATTTCTTTACCATTTTCATAAACTATTTTTGAAACTGTTTCTTTTTCTCCTGGTTGTCCTTCCTGTAAGGTCTTTTTAGCTCCTTGATCCATATCTTCATCTTTTTTAACAACTGTTGCATAATCTATTGACTTTACTTCTTTTACTTCTTTTACCGAAACTCTTACCACATCTACTTTTAATCCGTCTTTAAGCGCTGTATCCTTTGATGGACTTACCTTGTCAAACTCTTTAAGTCCTATACCTTCTTTTTCTAGCATTTTTTCAACACTATCTTCTGCAGATTGTACAGTTAATTGTGTTCCATTAACATTCACTTGAACGTTTAATGCCTTCCTAACAGAAAGTTTAGCGCCATTTTCAACTTTACTGTCTAAACTTGGGATCGCCTTGTCCTTTGGTCCTACAGTTATGTTGTTATTACTTAATGCACTCTTATAAGTACTACTTAATGTAGTAATTTTCTGTTCTTTTCCGTCTATTGAAACTATAATTGTTTTTCTCATGCTGCAAATCACTACTGTTAAAATAGCTAAAACTAGCATCACTGCTGAAATAGCCTTAGAACCACTTGACAAATGTTTTTTAAAATAATCTTTTAGCTTTTCCACCATTACAATACCTCCTTCAGGCAAGAACGACAATACTGCCACAAATACATACTTTATTTTTCTAAATATCGTTCATGCTTTTTAGACTGTTCATAATGCAACGTTGTGCATAAATCTTAAGAAAATAAAAAATTATGATTGCTGTTTTCAAAAACAGTCTACGTTTATTTTTAGGTGGAACTTATAAAATTTATTATAGTGGAATTTATAAAATTTATTATAATTATATGCCTTAAAAAGACATTTAATCACCTAAATATGGAAACATAATTAAAGTTTAAAAATCGCATACCCATTTTACACTATTTTTTTATATTTAGCAAGTACTTAATATTGGAAATAGTTGATTTACTTACTTCGTCAGCCTCTATGCCCTTGATCTCAGCTATTTTTTCTATTATATATTTAATATAGTCTGATTTATTTCTTTTGCCCCTATAGGGAACTGGAGCCATATACGGACAATCTGTTTCCACTAAAATTTTATCTAAAGGTATTTCTTTTACAACCTCAATTATCTTTTTAGCATTTTTAAAAGTCACAACACCAGTAATGCCTATATAATATCCTAACTTTAAGCATTCTCTTGCAAACTCTAAACTTCCCGAAAAGCAATGTATTTCTCCTGTAACCTCTGGAAACTGCTTTATTATATTTAATGTATCTTCGTGTGCATCTCTATCATGTATAATTACAGGTAGATTAAGCTCTTTTGCAAGCTCCATTTGCCTTATGAATGCCTTTTTTTGTATTTCTCTTTCTGGATTTTCATCGTAATAATAATCAAGTCCTATTTCACCTATAGCTTTAACTTTATCATTTTTAGCTAACTCTTTTAACTTATCTATAACAGCTCCATCTAATTTATCTGCATATTCTGGGTGTATTCCTACTGCTGCATAAAAAAAGTCATACTTATCAGCAAGAGCAACTGAATCTACACTGCCTTTTAAGGATGCACCACAATTTAGTACTCCAATTACACTATTTTTTCTTAGTTCCTCAATAATCAACTCCCTATCTTCATCAAATTGCTCATCATCATAATGAGCATGTGCATCAAATATATTTATTTTCTTATCTAATATTGTTATTTCTTCCATTGTAATTCTCCATTCAACTCATTTAGTAATCGTTGAATATATTACCATTTTATTACAATAAGGCATATAGTCAACTTTATTTTTTTTATTTATTTAGCTAATTTCTTTATAAAGCTTTAATATTCTCTAATATTTTTAATTTTAATATAGAACTTGCCCATTGATAAAAAAACGAAAAATAGGTAATATTAAACTTTATAGTTAAGGCTATTTTATAAGTATTTTATAACACAAACTTACTTTTTACAACTTTTGTACTTATTATTTAAAATTTACGTTTTTATAGCATATTATATACCTTTAAAAACACAAAGTCTCATCTCCACTATAAAGTAAAGATGAGACTTTAAACACATTAAATATTATCTAACTATGCTTCCTGTTGGAAGTTCACCTGGAATACTCACCGTAAATAATTCACTATCATCATCTGTGGATGCTGCTAGAATCATTCCCTGTGATAATTCACCTCTGAGTGTTACAGACTTTAAATTCGCTACAAGTACAACATATTTTCCAATTAGATCCTCTGGTTTGTAATACTTAGCTATCCCAGAAACTACCTGTCTTTCTTCTCCACCTAAATCTACCTTTAGTTTAAGCAATTTCTTAGCGCCTTTTACAGGTTCACACTCTATAACCTTTACTACTCTTAAATCAACCTTTTCGAAATCCTCTATGGTTATTTCATCCTTGATTGGTTGAATTTCAACTTTTTTAACTGCTGCCATTTGTTCTTCTTTAAGCTTATTTAATTCAGCTATTTTTTCTTCTACATCTATTCTTGGGAATAATAATTCTCCTTTGTTGACCTTGCTTCCTGCTTGTGTTCCATCGAAAGAAGCCAGACTGTTCCAAGTAGTAACATCTGCATTTAATTGTCTGTTTATCTTTTCACTAGTTTCTGGTAAAAATGCTGATATACACACTGATGCAAATCTTATCGCTTCTGCTAGATTATATAATACAGTTCCAAGTCTTTCTTTTTTGCTTTCTTCTTTTGCAAGTATCCATGGAGTTGTTTCATCAATATATTTATTAGCTCTTCCTATAAGCTCCCATATAATATCTAGTGCCTCTGGAATTCTCAAATTATCTATGCTTTCTTCTACTTTCTTAGGTGCTTCTAATGCAAGATTGATAAGTTCATCATCTATCGACTCTTTTGCTGTTGGAGCTGGGATTGTTCCATCAAAATACTTTTCTATCATCGCGCAGGTTCTTGATAATAAGTTACCTAAATCATTTGCTAAATCAGAGTTTATTTTCTTTATAAATATTTCATTATTAAATAATCCGTCTGCTCCAAAAGGTATTTCTCTTAAAAGATAATATCTTACAGCATCTGCTCCAAAATGATTTACTAAAACTACAGGATCTACAACATTTCCCTTTGATTTTGACATTTTCCCTCCGTCAACTAAAAGCCATCCATGCCCAAATACTTGCTTCGGAAGAGGAATATCAAGAGCCATCAACATTATTGGCCAGTAAATTGTATGGAATCTCAATATATCTTTACCAACTAAATGCACATCTGCTGGCCAATACTTATTATATAGGTCATCATTTTCATTTCCATATCCTAATGCTGTTATATAATTTGCTAATGCATCTATCCAAACATATATAACATGCTTTTCATCAAATGTTACAGGTATTCCCCAGTCAAATGAAGTCCTTGAAACACAAAGATCTTGAAGACCAGGCTTTAAGAAATTATTTAACATTTCATTTTTTCTTGATTCTGGTTGAATAAACTCAGGATGATTTTCTATATATTCAATAAGTCTATCTGCATATTTAGACATTTTAAAGAAGTAAGCTTCCTCCTTTGCCTTTTCAACAGGTCTTCCACAATCAGGGCAATTACCATTTATCAATTGTGTTTCTGTCCAGAAAGACTCACAAGGCGTACAATACCATCCCTCGTAAGAATCCTTATATATATCTCCTTGATCATATAATCTTTTAAATATATCTTGAACTGTTTTTATATGATAATCATCTGTAGTTCTTATAAACTTATCATAACTTACATTCATCATTTTCCATAAGTCTTTAATACCCGCTACAATTTCGTCTACATAAGCTATTGGAGTAATTCCTTTAGCTTCTGCTAGCCTTTGAATTTTCTGACCATGTTCATCTGTTCCAGTCAAAAACATTACATCATATCCTGTAAGTCTTTTAAATCTTGCTAGTGCATCTGCTGCAACTGTCGTATAAGTGTTACCTATATGAAGTTTTGCTGACGGATAATATATAGGTGTAGTAATATAATATGTCTTTTTATCCATTTGTTTTTCCTCCCTTTATATCTTTCATATTAAAAAAGCCTCTATATGAAGAAGTTCTTCATATAGAGGCGTGATTCCGCTTTACCACTCTATTTCATCTTTACTTCTCAGTAAAGACCTCAGCAAGTAACTCAAACTTTATTTTAAAATTCTAAAGCTTTTTATTACCTTGCAGTATAACGGCTGCTTCCGTATTACCCTACTATTTTTCAGATAACATGCTCAGGAGCCATGTTCATAAACTACACTGTCATCGGCTTTCACCTAACCCGACTCTCTTTAAGACATTTTCATTTATTACTCTTTCCTTCATAGCATTTTAACATTATAATATGTCATATATTTCATAGTGTCAATATGTTTATTGAATTTTTTTACTCTAAAATAATAATACCCAAAATTATATTTTTTATTCCAATAAAATACGCTTATGTTATTATAATTTATAAATAACATTGGCTCTCTTCTAAAACATCAATCTTGCGAGTGTTACAGCTAATATTACACATATCATGTCTGCCATAACTGCTACCCAGAGTGTATGTCTTATTTTTTTAATTCCAACAGCACCAAAATATACTGTAAGTGTGTAAAATATTGTTTCTGTCGATCCTATAATTATTGATGCTACTCTTCCTATGTAACTATCTGCACCAAAATTATTTAGTATTTCAGCAAATATTCCCATTGCACCACTGCCCGATAAAGGCTTAACTAATACGAGAGGTACTACTTCTGGCGGTAATCCTATAAACTTAACGACAGGCTTAACTATATAAATAAAATAATCTAAAGCTTTTGATTCTCTAAAGACTCCAACTGCTACAAGCATAGCTAATAAATATGGGAAAATTCTAACACATATTGTAAGTCCTTCTTTTGCCCCTTCTACAAAACATTCATATACTTTCACCTTTTTTATCATCCCATATGTAGTAATCGAAACTACTATAATAGGAATTATTGCTTTTATTATATAATCCATAAACTTCTCCCCTTACAGTACATTAATAAGCAACTCAATACTGCTTGTCCTAAATTGTTTTCCAAAGTTAAAAATGTTTTTCTAATATTTTGCACAGTATAACTGCACATATAGCTACTATTCCAGTTGTAATTATAGCTGGAATTACAGTTTCTGCTGGATTTTTAGAACCTACAGCTGCTCGTATAGATATAACAGTAGTAGGAAAGAGTTGTATGCTAGCTGCATTCAAAACCAAAAATAGTGCCATATCATCACTAGCTTTGTCATTGTCATTGCTAAGCCTCTTTAACTCTTGCATAGCCTTTATGCCAAAGGGGGTGGCCGCATTAGAGAGTCCCATCATATTAGCTGTTAAATTCATTACTATTGCACCCATAGCTTTTTCATCTTTAGCTGCACTTTTGAACAATATTTTTAATATTGGTCTAAGAACTTTAGCAAGCTTATCAGTAATCCCACTCTTTTCTGCAATCTTCATAATTCCGCACCATAAACACATAATACCTGCTAACCCTATAACAAGCTTAACCGTTGAATCTGTTGAGGTAACTATAGCTTTTGATACTTCAGCACCCCTACCAGTAAAAATTCCAAATAATATACCAAAGCCTAAAATGAAAAACCATACAACATTAATCACTTAGTTTCTCTCCTTATAAATTTTTCCGCTAGTTAATGTATATGAAAAATACCTATCAGTATTACATACAAAATTTGAGGGATTTTAAACTAATATGAATTTTTTATGTTGAAAATACACCTCAACAGTGCTACCATTTAATTTGGATATTATTTTTTTATTGGAGGTTGTATATGACCATCAGAGATATTATGAAGTATATAGAAAGTGAATTCTCAGTTATAAATGATACCCCATGTGAAATATGTGGTGGCGAATATGTAGCTGAAGATTTAAAAATAGATATAGTAGATGGCGTTCCTTATGATGTCTGCGATTGTATATGTTCAAATTGCGGCTATGAAAAAACCTTTGAATTTTGTGCACCTTTTGTGGATGAGGATAGTTTAAAAAAAGCTAAAAATATACTGAACTAAAGGAGAATCAGAATGAAAGAAAACAACTTAAAGTTAGCTCAAAAAGATATTGACGAAGCCTTAGTAACTATTGAGTCTATGGAAAAAACTCTTGTTAAAGAAGATCTTTCTAAAGACGATATAAAAGAAAAATTTGTTTTTCTTACAACTAAAATTCAAGAGCTTGAACAAATATTAAAAGATGAAGGAATCCTTGATTAGGATTATAAATAATAAAAGGTTAAATTTCCGAAGAAATTTAACCTTTTATTATTTATATCACTTAAACTGGGGTATATCAAAATTTAATACGGCATTTTGTACCTGATCAAGAACAAGCTTTACACCATTAATAATATTAGGTACTTGTTTAAATGACCAAGATATATCTGTAGCATATTGATGTTCTGCCGGTTTTTCTGGATTCCATCTCATTTTGTATATAGTATCTTGTTTAACATTAGGATTATTTATATATTTAGAAGCTATCCAGTTTGCTCCACCATTAATTCCATCCTCTGGAGTAAGCCACTTGTTATCATAAGCTGTTTTAGTTCCACCACCAATAGGATCTGAGTCAACAGCACCTATTCCAAAAAAATTATATACAGGAACACCATAAGTATATTTACCATCGCTATCTTTAGCTCCACCGTTAGCCAAAACCGATGTTCCATTTCCGCTCTCAAGTAAAGCATGTGAGACTAAATAAGCAACATTTATATTATTACTTTTAGCTGCATCTAAAAATACTTGTCCTTTTCCTTCTAATATTCCTTTTCCTTTTAAAATATTGTTTAAATCATCAGCAGTAATACCCTCAGTATAATTTAATTTCAAAAATTGATATTTACCGTAATCATCTAAAAAGTTGTTTGGATCTAAATAATATTTAATTTGATTTTTACTTGCTTCATTGTTAAATTTATTTGTTTCAACAAATACAGGCTTAGTAGTTGAATTTGTTTGAGTATCAACCATTTGGTTAAGACTAACATCATATTTAGTATATGATACATTTTCAGTATTTACACTATTAACACATCTAAAATAGTCTACGTAATAATTATCATAATCGGTATTTGCATCCTTATGAGAACCTTGTACATTTTGTCTCTTAGTGTATATAATGACCTCATATTTTTGACCGTCACTACTAGCTTTAAGAGATTTTAATGCTGTTATTTTACCATCTGTCAACGTAGTATAACCGTTAGTTAATTCACTATAAACTTCCTTATTATCTGCATAACTATGTATAAAAATTCTATATTGAGCTTGATCTGAATTTTTAGCAGTTATAAAAAATCCCTGCTTTTGACTTGGTAAAAGTGGAGTATATTCAAATTTTACTGCTGTTATTTGTGGCAAGTTTTCATAGCTTGTACAATCTACATATTTGTTCGCTGTAGTAAATTGCAACTTTACAAGGTTTTTTAATTTCTTTCCTGCAGTAGATTGAACATCGGTACTAATTGTTAAATTATATGTTTCACCTGGATCATACCCTGAAACTGTAGGGCTTACAACCACTAAGTCTGGACTACTTCCTGGAGCTATATATGCCGGAATCGATTTACCACTTTTATCTGTAACTATAATGTTTTTATTATTAACAGTATCTGGCTTTAAAGGATTATTAAACTTTACAACCCACTCTTTATTTACAGCTATATTAGTCTTAGAAGTGTTGTCCACAAAAGATTCTGCTGCTAATGCTTTAAACTGAATAATGCCTAAAGTAAGAGCCAGTGTAAAAATAAATGCTCTTATGTTCTTATTCAAATTTATCC
This sequence comes from Clostridium sp. OS1-26, assembly GCF_030915445.1. Taxonomy (GTDB): domain Bacteria; phylum Bacillota; class Clostridia; order Clostridiales; family Clostridiaceae; genus Clostridium_AM. Next base: position 1,526,022 of record NZ_CP133264.1, on the reverse strand, counting down.
CCCCCAAATTATATATCCTTACTATACTATTATAAGAAATTTTAAGCTTTTTTCCAACATTATTTTATACCAACTTATTATACCAAAATAGGTTACTTAATAAAACTTTAGAGTTTTGAACCAATTCATTAAACTTTCTAATTTATAGATAACATATTAAAATTTAGATATAATATAGATAAAGTAAAATCAACTAGAAATATTAACCACACTTATTTATCGTAGAAATAATTAAAAACAGAAGGGAGATTTTATTTAATTGGACAAAAATATAATTAAACATGAAGAACTTAGTGGTTCTATGAGAATAAATAAGTTTATAAGCGAAAAGGGAATATGCTCTAGAAGAGAAGCTGATAAACTGATAGAAAAGAAAAGAGTTACTATAAACGGAAATTTAGCTAGTATAGGTGATAAGGTAACTTCTCAGGATGAGATCCAAATCGATGGAAAACTATTAAATAAAAAAGATAAACGTATATATATTGCTCTTAATAAGCCAGTAGGTATAACTTGTACAACAGAAAGCAAAATAAAAGGCAATATAGTAGACTTTATAAATTATCCTAAACGAATATTTCCAATCGGCCGCTTAGATAAAGATTCAGAAGGATTAATTTTTCTAACTAATGATGGAGATATAGTAAATAAAATATTAAGAGCTGGTAATAACCATGAAAAAGAATATATAGTTACTGTTGATAAACCTATAAACAATGAATTTCTAAAAGGGATGTCCTCTGGAGTAAAGATATTAAACACAATCACTAATCCTTGCAAAGTAACAAAGGAAAGTTCTCATGTATTTAGAATAATTTTAACTCAGGGTTTAAATAGGCAAATTAGGAGGATGTGCGAAGCTTTTGGCTATAATGTTCTCAAACTAAAAAGAATAAGAATAATGAATGTGAAACTGAAGGATATTCCTGTAGGTAAGTGGCGATATCTAACGGAAGAGGAACTTAGTATCATAAATAAACTAACTTCTCAATCTGTAAAAACAGAAGAGGCTTCATCATAAAAAGCCTCTTAATGTTTTTCCTCTTCAATTATTATTTGATTTATTATGACTAACATTGTATTTAGGATTTGTTAGACGTCTTTTAAACTCGTTCATGTCATAGTTTGCACTTACATATACTCTACGCAATGTATATATTCCTTGACTCTTATCTGACCACCCTCCTATTGTAGTAAATGCCATAGTATATCCAGTTTCTTTTAATGCTTTTATGGTATCATCATTCCACTTACCAAAAGGATATGCTATGTATTTTACCTTTTTATTTAATTTTTTTTCGATAAATTCTTTAGCTCCCTTAAGAGTTTCTACCTGTTTATCATATGGCAATTTATTTAATTCATCATGAGCTAATGTGTGACTCTCTATATCTATACCATTTTGCTCCATTTCCTTTAATTGTGCAGAAGTTAAAAATGGTTTCTCGTTATCTATAGCATTAGTTATTACAAATACAGTTGCATTAAAACCAAACTCCTTCAAAATTGGATAAGCATTTGAATAGTTATCTTCGTATCCATCATCAAAAGTTATGACCACAGACCTTTCAGGTATAGGCTTGTTGTTAACTAAAAAACTGTATAATTCATTAAAGGTTAGAGTTGTATAACCATTATCCTTCAAATATTGCATCTGTTCCTTAAATTTTTCTTTTGGAACCCTCAGCTCATTTCCTTTTTCATAATCTATAGAATGATACATTAGTACTGGAACTGAGCTATCATTGTATTTAAGTTTCCCTTCTTTAAACTCTCTTTCTTTTTTTACTTCAGTACTTTTATCTTTATTAGAGTTAGTTTGTTCTTTATTCTTTTCTTCTTGATTACTTTTTTTATTTACATTAGTATTTTGGCCACTAGTTTGTTGATTTTCACTTTTAACTTTTCTATCATTAAATAACTTATAACCAACTAAACCAATCATTATCACAATACATACCATTAATACAGTCTTTTTGTAATTTTTATTCATTTCATCACCGCTTTCTTAATAATATAAGTAGAATTCTATATTAATTATAATATAAACTCTATTATTCGTAATAAAAATATATTTAAAATAATGTTATCCACATTATTAACATAACACATGTGAATAACTTGTTAGTTTTAGGTAATATCAATTATTGACAAATATATTTCTATTGCATAATCCTGTATCGATAACAATATGTATTATTCATGTTTTATCGCATTTTACTACAAATTTATCATTTCATTTTTTATTTTAGAATATTCACTATTTTTTTGCAATTCTCTTATAGTAATTACAGTTTATTCACATTATCCACAGAAAGCTTGTTTATAAGTTGTGAAATTTACTATAAATCATAAAAAACATTAAATATAAATTAATGTTTTATGAAAATTAATCAATAGCACATAAAGTTTGTCCACATTATCCACAAAAATGTGGACAATATGTGGATAACATGGATTTTATTCTATCTTCTCATCTATTAGATTTATGCACAATTACTTTGTCAAAATAGTCACATTTTGCCGCTTATCGTTTTACTAATTCATACTTTAAATTTTAATGATCATAATTGACTTTAACAGATTTGCTATTAACATCATATATTATTAGTATGAATCACTTGCAGTCCTAAGTTTGCATGAGCCATCTTTATACTTAGAGCTGTACCTTTTTTCTCTTATAATTATGTTAGGGGGGAGTTATTCCCCCCATCCTCTATTAAAACCATTTAATATAGCAGATTTTTCAATTGTGCTACATAAAATTTATTGATTAAGCTTAAAATAGTAAATACAAATTGATTTATTTTTAAAATCTTATTTTATTTTTTGGAATTTTCTTAACTTTTTATTTTACTTATGATATTATTTAAATATAACAATATTGTATGAAAGGTAGGGATGTTTATGAGAGATAAAGTTATCCACGTTGATTTCGCTAAAAATGCAAAGAAAAATAAAAACGAAACGTTTACTTCCTTCCTGAAAAATTTATTTAAAAAGTTATTTAGCTCTCCGAATAAACCTTCTGATCCTAACGACGATAAAAAAATAATATATTATAATAAAGATATATCTTAGGTGCTAAATATTTGCACCTTTTTTTATTTATGTTATTATAAAATATAAATAAAAAAATTGGAGGACTTTATTATGAGAGTTGGTATAGGTTACGATGTACATAGACTAGTTAGCGATAGGCATCTTATCCTTGGAGGTGTTAGTATTCCTCATACAAAAGGCTTGCTAGGCCATTCCGATGCTGATGTTCTTTTACATGCCATTATGGATAGTTTGCTTGGCGCATTAGCTTTAGGAGACATAGGAAAGCATTTCCCTGATACAGATGAGTCCTATAAAAATGTTTCAAGCTTGCTTCTATTAGAAAAAGTAGCAGACCTTATTAAGGATAAAGGATATAAAATCGAAAATATAGATTCAACTATTATTGCTCAACGGCCGAAATTAGCCCCGTATATAGCTGAGATGAGGGAAAATGTTTCTAAAATACTAAGGATTAGCATAGACAATATAAGCATAAAGGCAACTACAGAAGAAGGGCTTGGTTTTTCTGGGAGAGAGGAAGGAATATCATCTCAAAGTATATGCTTGCTTAGCAGAATTTAAAAAAGTCCCTTTGAATTTAAAGGGACTTTATACTGCTAGCTTTTATTTAAATTTACATCCAATAAATCTAATATAAACATAAATAAAGGTATTCCAATTAATATGCCCCATATTCCCATAAAGTGTTCTGATATAATAAGTATTACAAATACAATAAATACAGGAATATGCGTTTTTACAGACATAAATTGAGGATTTAATATATAACTTTCAAGTAAGTAAAGTAAAGCAATAACTGCAAGCACATATATTACCTTAACAATTCCTCCTATGTTATATGCAATTATCGAAAGAGGAACTAATGACACTATAGTACCTGCAACGGGTATCAAACTAAACGTAAATATCATAAATGCCAGAGCTATTAGCTGTGGAAAACCCATTATACTTAGTGCAGTTATCGACAGAACTGTATTTGTGACTGCAATAAGTATTTGAACTTGTACGACTTTTCCAAATGAGTTTAAAAAATTAATACCAAACATTTTCAAATAATTACTTACACTTGATATCCTACTATTTTCAAACTTTTTCAAAAAACTTTCTACTTTTGATTTTTCAAGCATAAAAAATATGCTAAGAATCAAAGATATCAGTATATTTATTCCCCACTTTCCTATATCAGCAATAAATTGAAATATGGAATTTGCCTCATTTTTTATATATCCTTCTATATCAACTTTACCTATTACAGGAAATAAATATTTTTCTATTTTACTTATATTAGTTTTAAAGTTAACATCGTTAACTTCATTAATAATACTTATGCTCTGACTAATTATTATAGGAACAAACTTATATATAAAATAACCTAGTAATGTTAAAATCATACTATACACTACAATAATCATAAATAACTGATTAATTTTTATAAATGACTTTAAATTATTAATTAAAAATTCTTGAATATTATAAATTAAATAAGTAAATAAAAATGTTAGTAAAAATACATCTATTGCCTTTCTTAGAAAATAAACAATAAATATGATTAAAATAAAAGCAAATACTTTTCTGGTTATTTCCTTTTTCCACAGATTCCTAACAAATTCCATAAGTAATCATCTCCGAATTGCATAAATATGAGCATTAAATTCTAAGTCTTTCAATATTTAATTTTACTTTTAATAATAACATACGTCAACAATATTGCTTGGAACCTAATATATTTTTGTAAATTTGGTCATTTAAATTTTTAGATTACAATACTTTCTAACTTAAGGCATCTGAAAGAAAATAACAAGTCAAAGATGCCTAATCTCCTAAGGTAGCTAACATAATCGCTTTTATTGTGTGTAATCTATTTTCAGCTTCATCAAATACCACAGAATACTTACTTTCAAATACATCTTCCGTAACTTCCATTGCTTCAATTCCATACTTATCAAATATTGCTTTTCCTACCTCTGTGCTAGTATTATGAAATGCAGGCAAGCAATGAAAGAATTTCATATTTTCATTATGTGTTTTTCTTATCATATCCATATTTACCTGATAGGGTAATAGCACTTTTATTCTATTTTCCCATACTTCTTCAGATTCTCCCATTGATACCCATACGTCAGTATAAATAACATCTGCATCGTGTACACCTTCATCTATATCCTCTGTAATTGTTATACTTGCTTCCGTTTTCTTGGTCTCTTCTTTACACTTGTCTACTAAATTCTCATTTGGAAATAGCTCCCTAGGTGATACTATTCTAAAGTCCATGCCCATTTTCACTGCACCAATCATTAAAGCATTGGCCATATTATTTCTCCCATCTCCAACATAAGCAAACTTTATTTTATTTAATGGCTTATTAAAATTCTCCATTATAGTTAGGAAATCTGCTAATACTTGAGTAGGATGATCTTCATCAGTTAGTCCATTCCACACTGGTACACTAGAATACTTAGCTAATGTTTCTACTGTAGCCTGACTATATCCTCTATATTCTATTCCATCATACATTCTACCTAGAACCCTTGCAGTATCTTCAATTGATTCCTTTTTACCCATCTGACTTCCGCTTGGCCCTAAATATGTTGTATGTGCCCCTTGATCAGCTGCAGCTATTTCAAATGCACATCTTGTTCTAGTTGAGTCCTTTTCAAATATTAGTGCTATATTTTTTCCTTTAAGTCTCTGATTTTCATTTCCTGTATATTTATTTCTTTTAAGTTCTTGTGCAAGATACAAAAAATAATATATTTCTTTCTGCGAAAAATCCATTAAAGTTAAAAAGCTTCTATTTTTTAAATTAAACATTTTAACCACCTCAATATATAAATATAGTTATATTTATTCTCTTTTATGTATAAATATACATATATTATATATTATATTTTTTTAAAATGCCAGAGTTTATTTATAAAAAAATACTAATATAATCAATATTGACTATATTAGTATTTCTATAATTAAGCTATTCTTCACTTTTATATGATTCTACTATATTTTGTACTAATTTTTTTACCGCACTTGCCTGACATATTAAAGTCATCACTACAAAGAAAACTTTTATTCTCTCTTCTTCTTTTGGGGTTAAATTGATATCTTTTGTTGTTTCTTTAAATCTTTCCTCATCAAAATATTGTTTTGATAAGAATTCTTCAAAGCTATCCTTCTGAATATCGGAGAAAACTTTATATGCCTTTTCCCATGATATAATATCATCATCTCCGTTATTTATTTCATTAAATGCCAAACTAAATACCTTTTTTATTTCCTCTGTTGTTAGTATAGGCCTCATATAACTCAAGAGCACAAGCTGAGCTAAATGTAATTTAGTATATCCCCTTTTCTTGCCATCCTCTGGCTTAGATATAACCTCATTCTTTATATAATTTTGAACTATATTATTTGTATATTTTTCACCTTCAAATTTATCATTTAAGTAATCAATGACCTGTGACAGAAATAAATCATACCTTGGCAAATCTTCAAATGGTACTATGGTAGTCTTCGATATTTCTTTAGCCATCTTATTTATATACTCTATTCCAAATTTACTCTCTTCCAATTTTACACCCTCCAATACAATACTTAACTTTTAATTTACTACACCATGAAAACCTTATATAACTTTCGCCTAAAATTTATTTCTGATTTAACTCACCTTCTAAATCTAGATTATACTAACATTATAAGGTATATATAACCCCTTTACAAGTTAAATATTATAAAATTACTACTATGGATTATAAAGAAATATTTAGATATATAAAGATATCTAGCGATTTGTTTTTTTACTTCACTCAAATAGTTTAATATCATCTAAAATAAGTTTTACATCATATTGTAATATAGTATTATATACCTTATAATACTATTATATCTTACTTCATAGAGATTAAATATTAATTATATAAAAATTTAATATTAATTATAAACAATAATATCTAATAATATGCTAACATATAGTAAAAAGTAGCATTATTTTTGGGGGGTGAACAAAATAAATAAAAAACGATTCTTTATCTGCCTATTGCTTGTATTTTTATTTATATCTGTAGACATATTTAGCCCTCTCCTTGGAAACTTTACAAGTACAAGTAACATGATTGTATATGCTAAATCTGGGGGAGGCAGCCGCAGTTCTGGTGGTAGTTTTAAATCGGGAAGTTTTTCTTCTCCTAAGTCTTCTACCAGTACGCCTAAATCTTCCACTGGCACAACTAAATCTTCTGGTGGCGATTTTAAGTCAGGTGATTTTTCAAATACTCCTAAATCTTCATCTGGCAGTTCAAAATCAAATGATAGCTATAAATCTCAGCCGAATAATACACAAAATTCGTCATCTAAAAGCTATGACAGTGGAACTAAGCGGTCATTTTTGCCTATTCCTATACCTATTCCATGGGGAAGCAGTCACAGTTACTATGGCCCCGGTGCAGGTTATGGATATAGCTCAGGAAGCTTTATATCAAGCATATTTAAGCTTATAATTATAATTATAATTATTATTATTATAATTAAATTGATAAAGAAATATAGAAGAAAATAATCGAGGAGGATATTTTTTATGGGAATGTTTAACAGACTATCAAATATTTTTAGAGCAAAGGTTAACAATGCCTTAGACGAGGTGGAAAATCCTATTGAACTATTAGATCAAAAAATAAGAGATATGGAAGAAAGTTTAAATACAGCTAAGCTTTCTTCTGCTCAAATTTTAGGTAATGTTCATGAAATTGAGAAGAAGATGGTAGAAGCTAAAAGAAGTTCTGAAGAATTTGATGAAAAAGTCAAACTTGCTTTAAGTAAAGGCAATGAAGAGTTAGCTAAAAAAGCTTTGGCTAAAAAACTTGAGGCAGATAAATCCTATAGCTCATTAAAAACTAGTTATGAGGATGCTCAGAAAAAAGCTGAAGCTATAAAATCAAAATTGAAGGATCTTCAAGATGAAATAGAAAAAACAAGAGCATATAGGGATGAGGCTGCTGCAAGATTTAACAATGCTGAGGCTAGCAAAAAAGTAAATGAAATTTTAGCAAACGTAGATACTGGAAGCAATAAAATAAACTTAGATGATATAGAAAGAAAAATCCAAAAGAAAGAATCTATGGCTGAAGGTCTTGAAGATTTAAGAGAAGATAACTCTTTAGAGAAAGAATTTGAAAAGCTAAATGAAACAAGCCTTGATGAAGAACTAAAAAAATATAAACAAAGTTAAGGGGATAGTATATGAGTAAAGCCGATGAATTTTTAAAAAGTGAAAAAGATAAATACGGAAAACTTTATGTGGATATAAATTATGCTATAGATAATGTATCTCCTTTCTTAGAAGAATCTACTTTAAAGAATAGAAAGTATGTTGCAAAAGCATCTATATTAAAAAAATATATTGAACTATTACAAGCAACTGAATCAGAAATTAGCAAAGGTGGTTTCTTCAGCAGATTCGGAAACGACAAATACGTTGACTTATTGAATGATTACAAAAAAGATAACTCCGAATCCTTAAATCAGTTAGAAAAGTGTAGTAAGTGTAAATGTCTAAACTGTACTGCTGATTGTAAGTTTGATAGCTGCTTAGCTTGCCGTGATAACTCCTGTACAGTTTTTTGTGATCATAAAAAAATCAATGTTTCTAAACCTGAAAACTTTATATTGGACTTAACCAATAATAGAACGGGTGGCAATGATAGATATATGGTGCTTGGTATACTTCAAGATGTAGAACTCGATACAAAGTATATAATAATTGAAAATATAATTACTAAAGAAAAGTTTATTTTATACTACTACCCTGGAATTTCTGAGGATAGCTATGGTGAAATAAGTAATCCTGAAGAATTCGATTTTATTGTTTCAACCTTCCAAAGCATAGAAGAATAGATTAATATAATAACTTGAAGGAGTTCTGTGAAATCAGAACTCTTTTTCAACAATATTTATCATTCAAAAAAATGACTTATGAACAATCAATCTTTTCAATCTGTGGATTCTTAGTAATATATTATAATTTGTCCACAATTTTATCATTTTTATCAACACATTTTGTGGATAACTTGTATATATTGATATTATTGAGTTTTAATACCCTTTCTATATCTTTATTCACAGTGTGGATAATTTATTGTGTTAATAATCTAAGTATTTTTTGACAGAAGTACTTATTTTTATCTTGCACAATTCTCTCATATACTACTTTTTTCAAAAATTTATTTCATTTTATACATAAAACTATATTTGCTAACTGTCATATTATATAGATCATTATCAAAAAACCTGATGTTTTATGTCATCAGGTTTTTAATGTTTATATACTATTTTTGGGACTTATTGTAATCCTCTATAAACTTCTCTATTCCTATATCAGTTAAAGGATGTTTTAGCATTTGAACTAATATTTTATATGGTATTGTAGCAATGTCTGAACCAGCCTTTGCACATTCTAAAACATGTATTGGATGTCTTACACTTGCTGATATTATTTCTGTTTCAATTCCATATATATCGAATATATCAGCTATATCACTAATAATTGTAATTCCTTCATTTCCTATATCATCTAATCTTCCTAAAAACGGACTTACAAAGCTGGCACCTGCTTTTGCTGCAAGCAAAGCTTGTTGTGCAGAGAATATTAAAGTAACATTTGTTTTTATGCCCTCTTTAGCTAATATAGCTACTGCCTTAAGGCCTTCTTCACACATAGGTATTTTTATTACAACGTTTTTATGAAGCTTAACAAGCTCTCTAGCTTCTTCCACCATTTTTTTTGATTCTAAGCTCATAACCTCTGCACTTATTGGTCCATCAACAATTGAGCATATTTCTTCAATTACTTCTTTTAAATCTCTGCCTTCTTTTGCAATTAGTGAAGGATTAGTAGTAACTCCATCAAGTATGCCCCACTCCGCTACTCTTTTTATTTCCTCAACATTAGCAGTATCAATAAATATTTTCATCCAGTATTCCCCCAGTACTATTAATTTTATTTGATTTTAATATTATAACATACTAAACTATAATCTAAAATTTTATTTTCCACCTAAATATTTAATAACATCTTCTCTACTATTTATTTTCCCTAAATATCTAAGCATATCAATATTATCAAGTAAAGAACCTATGTCAGGCCCCTGTTTTCCAGTAATGCTTATTATTTCGTTTCCTGATACAAGTCTATGTTTTTTAATTTCTACATATCTTTTATATTCACTTAGCATATTTTCTATAAATTCTTTATATCTCTTTTTTTCATTTTTAGGATCAAAAATCATACTAGTAGCATAATTATCACAAAAGAAAGTACAAGCAATTGTACTGAAAACTTCTCATACTTGTTAAAGAATTTATAAGATGATTTTTTAACTTCTTTGACATCAGAATTAAATAACCCAAGGGGATGCATATGACCTTCCACAAGCTTCTCAATAAGTTCTGATGCCTCTTTGGGAAAATTCATATCTTCACAAACCGACTTAATAATCTTAGCCCCTTCTATATCATGACCATAAAAGCTAATCTTTTCATCTGCTTTCTTGTAGCATTTGAACTTGCCTATATCATGCATAAAACATGCAAAAGCCACATACTCTTTTAATTTAAAGTTCCCTATCTTCTTTTCAAATACACTTAAATCTAAGTTGTTAATAGTTATTCTTTTGTTTAGTAGATCTTTAAATACTCCATAGGTCAAATTCATATGTGTAAATGCATCTTCCATATGATACTTACATTTTCCAATAGTCTTTAATTCATCTACATATGGAAACATATTTCTTAATATATTGTAGCTATCTAGAAACTCAAAAGCTTTCCCCTCTTTGTCACTCTCTATTATTTTCATAAATTCATTAAATACTCTTTCTTTTACACAACTTTTTAAGCTAGGTGCTATCTTAACTAGATTATTTTCTGTGTCAAAACTAAAATGCATGCCGTAAGTTATATAAAATCTTATTCCTCTTAATATTCTAACTGGATCATCTTCTAAGCCTTTGTCACTTACATTTTGAATTATTCTAGATTTAATAGAATTTCTTCCTTTAAAGGGATCTATTATTTTATTTTCTAGAAGCTTTATGCATATTGCATTTATAGTAAAATCTCTTTTAGCTAAATCTTCTTCAATTGATTTTCCTTTTATTGCGGCTATATCTATTGTTAAATTTTCAATTATACATCTATATATTCCTATATCCTCTTTTATAGAAAAAAACTTATAACCTAGGTTATTAAACTCATTAATGAGTTTTGACATATCGCCGCTATATATTATATCAATGTCGTTAGGTTCAATTCTAGAACTTATTAATTTGTCCCTAACATAACCTCCTACTAGATAAGCATCTCCGCCCAAACTTTTTAGTATACATTTAAACTGATTTATAAATTCATTTGAACTCCTCATATATTTCACCCACTATATATTATTTGAAGTGCTTATAATTCCACATGATAAATACACATTTAACCATATAACAATCTCATATTTTACAACTTTAACCTTATGTTAGCATAATTTCGACATTGTTTTCTATTTATCCATATAATTACTATTTTATTTATAAAATTCATGTGTTGCTTAATTATGAGAAATTTAGCATATAATTTCATGTTATTTTTTAACAAGTCCTTGATTTGTCTATATTTAATGATACAGTAAAAAAATGTATTTTGCAATAAAAATATATTGACATTTGTATATTTTGGGAGTATATTAACTATAGATGGAATTTAATAAGAAATTTGTAAAACAATTTTCAAAATGATGTTGACTTTAAATGTAATATTTGCTATTATTTAATTAAACATATGTCGAATTATGGGATTAGAGGAGGAAATTTAAATGAAATCAACAGGTGTTGTAAGAAGAGTAGACGAGTTAGGTAGAATAGTTATTCCAATAGAGTTAAGAAGAACTCTAGATATCGCGGAAAAAGATGCTTTAGAAATATATGTGGATGGCGAACAAATAATACTTAAGAAATACGAACCAGCATGTATTTTCTGTGGAGATGCAAGAGACGTTGTAAATTACAAAGGAAAAAATATATGTAAAAACTGCATGAACGAATTAAAAGGGGACAAGTAGTCCTTATTAACCCACATAATTTATGTGGGTTTTTTATTCTTTATCCGATGTCTAGTGCCACTAACACCCTAACGCACTCTGTGAAAGCGATTCACACCAAATCAAAGATTTGGGTTCTCTGCTTTTCTTAAAGTTGGGGATAAGTAGCTCTACGACTCTCGATAACGGCTTCCCCTAAAGGATAACGCCTTCTAAGTGCTAAAGACACTAAGAAGCCTGTTAATAAGCTTCAGATGGAGTTTGTCTACGACCACTGGGCAAGTCTCTGCCCGTTAAATTCCATTTAGGCATTTAACCTCCACCTGAAGCCAAGAATCCTGTTTATAATAAAAATCTATTTCCTATACAAAAATAATATTAAATCAATTATGTTGTTTTTCTTTAAATATAAGAAAAGGCTTACAAATGCAAATCTGTAAGCCTCTTTTTTTTTATTTAACTCTTGTTCCTCCAGTAAAATCAGATCTATCATCTAATGAAGAAATCTTAACTACATCTCCAGTTTTTGGCGCATGAATATAGCCTCCATTACCTACATATATTCCAACGTGGTGTGCAGGTGATCCAAAGAAAACTAAATCTCCTGGCTGAAGTTGATCTCTAGACACAGCAGTACCTGCTCCCTGCTGATCTGATGCAACTCTTGGTAATCCCACTCCAAAGTGGCTATAAACATAACTAGTGAATCCTGAGCAGTCGAAAGTACTTGGTCCATTACCTCCCCATTGATAAGGAGTTCCCAAGAAATTTGATGCATATGCAACAACTGAACTTGATGACATAGGCGCAGAAGTTGTTCCGCTTCCTCTTGAAAGTCTTGGAGCCTCTGATCTAACTTTTTGAACTTGGTTTGCTGCAGATGCAACTACTCTTGCAGTAGCAGTATCTTGTACTGCTAATATTTTTTCTTTAGCTTCTAAATCTTTTATTAATTTAGTTTGTGAATCCTTATCACTGTTAAACTTGGATAATTTCTTTTCATTATCAGCTTTTAATGCTAAAAGCTTTTTATTTTTATCGTCTAATGTTTGCTTTTTCTGAGCTATAGCATTATTTTCATCTTTTAAATCTTTTATTATTTTTTGGTCAAAACCTACTATTTTTTTTACAGTATCTACTCTCGTAATAAAATCACCTAGATTATCAGCTTGTAATATAACATCAAGGTAACTATTTACTCCATTTATGTACATTGCTCTTACTCTTTTCCCAAATAAGTCCTGTTGTCCTTTTATATTTTGTTGAGACTTTTCTAGCTGAGTTTGAGTATCCTTTATCTCCTTATTTGTTTTCTCTACTCCTTTTTTATTATCATCTATTTGCTTTATAACTTGTCCAATTTGTTCATCTAGTTTTTCTACCTTGGTCTCTAAATCTTGTCTCTGATCCTTGATTTGCTTTAATGAATTAGATGAGCCCGTCGGTGCTGCTAAAACATTTCTACTAGTTACTAGTGCTACTGTTAAAGCTATAACAGCAGATAACATTCTTCTATTCAATCTCCAAACCTCCCAATGCCGAATAACTTTTGTATATTCTTGTTAAATTTAAATGCTAATTCTTATGTATTTTTTTGTTTAAATCTTTATGTATATGTCAAGTATTTATATTATAGCACTAAAATACATAAAATCTCAACGTTATCACACTATTTTTTTCAAAATATTAAAATTTATATGTTTAAGACGTAAGTTTATCAATAAATTTCAAAAATTTATTCATATATACACATTGTTTTTCCATATTTTTACTTATTATAAGCTCATAACAACAATTGATACCAATCATCTACAAATCAATAGAATATTTATAAACCTCCGACTTTGATAACTTTCTATCCTTAGCCACTTTTTTAATAGCTTCTTTTTTACTTAATCCTTCAGAAATATAATTTTTAATATGATCTTCAATAGATAGCGCTTCCCATTTTGCCTTTTCTTCCTCTAATATTTCTTCCTCTCGTTTTCCTTCAACTATAAGTACAAACTCACCTTTTATATCTTTTTCTGAATAGTACCCTATGGCTTCATCTAAACTAACCCTTAATATTTGTTCGTGTAGTTTAGTAAGCTCTCTACAAATAGAAATTCTTCGATTACCTAAATTATCTCTGAAGAACTCTAAAGTTTCCCTAATTCTATGTGGTGACTCATAAAAAACTAGTGTTTCCTTTCTATCTTTTAATTCTTCTATAATAATTCTCTTATCTTTGTTCTCCCTAGGTAAAAAGCCTCTAAATATAAACTTACTAGTATCTAATCCAGAATATACTAATGCTGTAGTTATTGCTGTAGCTCCAGGTAAAACCTCAAAATCTATATTTTCCTCAATACATTTTAGCACTATAATACTCCCTGGATCTGATATTCCTGGAGTTCCTGCATCACTTATTAGGGCTACGCTTTTTCCATTCTTAATCTTTTCTATTAAATCTATACTTTTACCTTGTTCATTGTGTTTATGATAGCTTATTAATGTCTTTTTTATATTGAAATGATTTAGTAATTTAAGACTTTGTCTTGTATCTTCTGCGGCTACTAAATCAACATTTTCTAATACCTCTAATGCTCTTAATGTTATGTCTTTTAAGTTTCCTATAGGTGTTGGCACTAAATATAGTTTCCCGAAACTCATAGTTAATCCTCCTTTTAGTCGGAACACTGGGTAGTCTTGCTTGTTTCCCTTCGGCCACTGGGTAACTTAAGATTTTCGCTTCCGCTCACAAGTTGCCCTTAAAAGTTCATTTAGAACTTTTACCTAGCAAAATTACCCGTTAAAGTCCATTTATAACTTTAACCTCCAAATTTTATCTACCATATATTTTATCGATTTCCTCAGTATATCCACCTTCTATATTGTATATACATAGTGGCGCTTCCCATTTTAAGAAGGTTCCTCCATTATTTTGTCCTTCAACTAGCACCATATTAGGAGCCTTTCTAAAATTAGGCTGAATCATTCTTATAAGTTTAGGCTCAATTTTATATTGCCTCATAGTGCAAATAATATCCGCTAGCCTATCTGGTCTATGTATCATGTATATTCTTCCATTATCCTTTAAGACTCCTTTAGCTGCCTTAATCACATCCTCTAGAGTACAGCATATTTCATGTCTTGCAATAGCATTTTCATCATTCATGTTTATAATACCTGAATTTTTAAGTTTGTATGGTGGATTTACAGTTACTACATCAACTTTAGGTAACTTCTTTAAAAACTCAATATCCTTAAGATCTTTATTTATGAATTCTAATCTATGTTTCAACTTATTAAATTCAACAGACCTTTTAGCCATATCTACCATTGGTTCCTGTATTTCTATTCCCGTAATATTAGCAGCATCTGTTTTTCCTGCTAGTATAAAAGGTATTATCCCTGTACCACTGCATAAGTCTATGACCCTAGCACCTTTTTTCACTTTAGCAAAGTTTGCAACCAATACTGCATCTACACCAAATCTAAATGCATCTTTTTTCTGTATGACACAAATCCCTTTTAACTGCAGATCATCTAATGTTTCGTCATCTTTTAACCATTCTTCATTCATAATCCTCATCCTCACTTTTATTAAAAATGCATATAGGAAATCTATAATTAAGTATTAAATCTGCTTATATAATTATGATTTATATATATAAAGTTGTCAAATCAATATAATAAAGCCTTAAGGCTTTGACTACCTTAAGGCTCTTATTTCCCGGAAATAACTATAAATTTATGTTGAAATATTTATAAAGTATCTTAATAATTATTTAGATTTATTACTTTCTATTTTATCAAATTTACTGCTTACAATGATTATATTTACTCTTCTATTCTTAGCCTTCCCATCTTCTGTTGAGTTATCTGCTATAGGTCTATATTCCCCATATCCTACTGCCGAAAGCTTCTGTGGGGGGATGTTGGCGCTATTAATCAATAATTCTGTAACATTAGAGGCTCTAGCACATGATAACTGCCAGTTTGACGAAAACTGATCATTTTTTATAGGAACATTGTCTGTATGCCCCTCTACTCTCATATAGTTATTAAGTTGATTCAGTATTTTTCCTATTTCAATAAGTTTCTTTTGCGATTCTGGCTTTACTTCAGCTCTACCAGTGTCAAAAAATAAAGTATCATTTAAACTTACAACAAGCCCTCTCTCATCAACTTGGGTACTAACATCCGCTTTCATTCCATTCTTCTCAAGATACTTGTCCACCTGTCTTTTCAGATCTTCCATTTTTGCTTGTTCAGCTTTTTCAGTTAAATCATTTTCGATTGGCTTAGTATCAACAGTTATTGGTACACCATCTTCTTTAGCAATTATAGTTTTTCCTCCACCCATAGATACTCTAAGTGAATCTGATAATTGTTTAAATTTTGACTTGTCAACATTACTCATAGCAAACAGTACAACGAAAAGTATCATAAGTAAAGTCATGAAATCAGAATAACTAAGCAACCATCGCTCATGATTCGGATGCTCTTCATGCTTTCTTTTCTTCATATCTCAGCTTTACCATCCATTCCTTCAAATTTAGCAACTTCCTCTTTACTTAGGAATCCCTTTAATTTTTCAGCTATGGTATTAGGGTTTATACCTTCTTGTATGTATAATATGCCTTCAATAATAAGAGATTTTTCTCCAAATTCTTTTTCATCCAATGATTTTAACCTAGTAGCTAGTGGTAAAAATAAAAGGTTTGCAGATGAAAGACCGTACAATGTCGCTAGAAATCCAGAGGCAATTTTAGGTCCTAAAGAATTTGGGTCCGATAAGTCAGCTAAAATGTGAACTAGTCCCATTACGGTACCTATAATACCTAATGTAGGAGAAAATCCACCAGCTTGTTCAAAAATAGCAGCTCCTTTTCTATGTCTTTCAGATGTTGATTCTAACTCCAATTCCAAAATACTTCTAACTGCTTGAGGATCTACACCATCCACTACCAACTGAAGCCCTTTTTTAATAAAAGGATCTAAATTAGGGTCATTAGATATTTCTCCTTCAAGACTTAATAATCCATTTTTTCTAGTTTTATATGACACATCTTTAAAATAAGCTACTAATCCTGGTAAATCGATCTTTTTAGGATTTATAGCTATTTTTATTATCTTAGGTAATCTTTTTAAAATTTCCATAGGAAATGTAAGTCCAACCGCACCTGCAGTTCCACCAAATACTATTATCGCTGGTGCCAGTAAAAAAAGAGCACTTAATACACCCTTCTCTATTAAAAATCCTGCTACAATAGATCCAAAGCCAACTATAATAAAGACAATAACAGAAATATCCATATTTATCCTCCATATAATAATATTTTCGTATAAACTACACTAAAAAATATTTATACTCACACAATAGATATTCGTTTATATTAAGTTAATCTTTACTAAATATAATAAATGTTTATACTAATGTTAAAAGTTATTTTTATTCAATATTTATTATAATATTGGCTATTAAGCATATTAATAATGTAATCTATCTAATAAAATATAAATAAAAAGACTACCTTCCGGTAGTCTTTTTACATTAAATTACTCTTGAACTGGAGCTCCTACTGGGCAAACATTTGCACAGTTTCCGCAATCGATGCAAGCAGCTGCATCTATATCAAATTGAGTATCTCCTTGACTTATAGCGTTAACTGGACATTCTGAAGCACATGCTCCACAGCTTACGCAAGTGTCTAATATTTTGTATGCCATATGTAAACACCTCCTTATAAATTTAGATGATTAACATCTATTTTTTATTTTACCACGTTTTTATTAATTTTTAAAGCTAATTTTCCTATAATACTGCATATCCTAAATCTTCAAGTGATTGGATTAATGATTCATTATTTACAAAATAATCGTCGTATACAACGCTTACTTCTCCCTTTTCTCTATTTATTTGACAAGCAACAACACCTTCATTATTAGAAATGGCTCTTCTTATCTTATTAACATCTTCTACTGTATGCATGTTGCAGATTTTCAAAACAGATTTCATAATAAACCTCCTTAGTCCTCCTTAAATAGTTCTTTAATTATGGCCGCATCTTCAACACCTTCAGCTTCAACGTCAATCTTAATTTCATCTTCATTTATACTTCCTTCAAAACTTCCTGAAATTAGTTCTATTTCATCTATCGGTATTTCCTTTATTGTTTCGTCTCCATCTTGCGGTTTAATTTTAACCTTTACACTTTCTTTTACTACAGAATTTGAAACTACAGTTCCTTTTCCATAAGGAGTATCTACAACTGAATCTACTTTAGGTAGCTTTATTCTTATATGTTCGTAGGTTTCTTGTTCATAGTTTAAACAACACATAAGTCTACCACATATTCCTGAAATCTTAGTTGGATTTAAAGATAAATTTTGTTCTTTAGCCATTTTTATGGAAACTGGAGCAAAGTCCCCTAAGAATGTAGAGCAACACATGGTCCTTCCGCATGGGCCTAATCCACCAATCATCTTAGCCTCATCTCTTACTCCAATTTGTCTTAACTCAATTCTAGTTCTGAATATGGCAGCTAGATCCTTTACCAATTCTCTAAAATCCACTCTACCATCTGCTGTAAAATAAAATATAACCTTATTATTATCAAAGGTATATTCTACATCTATAAGCTTCATCTTTAAATCATGCTGTTGAATCTTTTCTAAGCATACATTAAAAGCTTCTTCCTCTTTTTGTTTATTTTCTGAATGTCTATCTATATCTTCTTGCGTAGCTATTCTTATAACACTTTTAAGAGGAGATACAATTTCATCTTCTCCAATTTGCTTAGGTGCTATCACACACTCTCCAAATTCTACTCCTCTAGCAGTTTCCACTATTACATAGTTATTCTTCTTTACATCCAATTCATCTGGTGAAAAATAATATATTTTACCAGCTTTCTTAAATCTTACACCCACTACTGTTACCATACTATACCTCCTGCATTTTCACCAACATAGAATCGAAAACTAGGACAGGATTTACGTTTCTTTCTAGTTTTTTTCTGGTGTCTTTTATAATATTAATAATACCATTTAATTTGTTAAATGAAAACATTTCCGCCATATCTTTTATTTCATCTATTTTGTCTATATTTATTATTAACTCGTTATTACCTGTTTCCTTATATACCAATATGTCTCTTATGTACGAAAGAAACCAAGTAAGAACTTCTTGCCATTCTCCTTTATATTTAAGAAGAAAATCTTCATGAACTAAAGAGTCTTCAATCTTATTTTTACAAATACCTTTTAATATATTTGCTGTGTTATTTCTAATTTCTTTCAGTGATGCGTCCTCCATAAATCTTTCTGCTCTACCGGGAATTCCATCACTAAATGCATTAATAGTCTTTATCTCATCTTCTGATATATCTGGAAATCTATTTTTTAAAAATAATAACATTTCTTCTTCATTTAATCTATTAAGCTTATATATCTGGCATCTAGATTTTATTGTATCCAATATCTTCTCTAGTTTTTCACACAATAGAATTATAAAAATACCCTTAGGAGGCTCTTCTATAGTTTTTAAAAATGCATTTTGAGCAGCTTCTGTCATCTTGTCTGCACTATATAAAAGAATTACTTTTTTGTCTCCTTCATAAGGTCTTTTATTAGTTTCTTCAATTATATTTTTTATTTCATCTATTCCTATAGACTTTTTATCTTTTTGCAACTTGAACTCTGATATATCCACATACTGCTTATTCTTTTCTTTACCTAAAAGCTTTATGGCTATTTCTTTTGCTATAATACTTTTTCCGATTCCCTCTTCACCTACAATAATATGGGCATGAGAAAACCTTCCTTTTTCTATAGAACTTGCTGCTTGTATTTTTACACTATCATGCCCTATTATCGCATTAATACTCAATTGCAAATCCCTCCAATTAAATTTTCACAAATTTATCTACATCTACTACAAAAACAGTCGCTCCTCCAACCTCTACTTCCACAGGATATGGAACATACAGACCTGTAGACCCTGTTACCGGCGTAGGTGCAGTTACAATTTGCTCTCTTCTTTTACATACATCTTCAACCTGAGATAATACGTTGTTTACAAGCTCTTCCTCTACTCCAATAATTAATGTAGTATTGCCTGCCTTTAAAAAACCACCTGTAGTAGCAAGTTTTGTTACTCTAAAACCTGCTTCAGTTAAAACATCTATTAATTTTCCTGAATCTTCATCTTGTACAATTGCTATAACTAACTTCATATAACTCATCTCCCTATCAGTTTACCCTATTATATAAAACCTAACTAAAATATGCTACTATTTTTAATATTTATTCAATTTAATTTTATCATAAATTATTTCATTTATTTATAGTTCCAATTTGTTTACATTTCCAATTTTACATATTCAATACTTTTTTCTTTAAACTTTCATATAGTTCATCATGGATTCTATCTATAGACTTTATTTTACCATTATCTACACAATTTATTTTTAACCAATCATACTTTTCAGATATTTCACAAGAAGTATTATAAGAATGGATTAAATACTTATAATCTTTTTCATGTATATCCTTATTTATATCTCCTGTCATTTTACTTACTCTTTCAGTCATTAATTCTCTGCTGCACTCAGGAGGCATATCTAAAAATACAACACAATCTGGAACAGGAAGCCCAAAAATTTTAAATTCAAACTCCCATACCCAATCTAAAAACTTATTTTTTTCTTCTAAGTCATGAATTTTAGATGCTTGATGAATCATATTCGCAGTTGTATACCTATCTGCTATTACAATTCCTCCACTTAGGTAAAATTCCTTCCAATCTGTTTTATAAGAAGCAAATCTATCTACTGCATAAAACGTAGATGCTACATATGGATTAACATCTTCTGGATTTTTACCAAAACATCCATTCAAATACATTTTAACTAAAGCTGAAGATTCACTTTCATAATTTGGATATTCCACCTTTTTTACTCTATATCCTTCATTTAATAGTCTTTCATATAACTTTTGTGTTTGTGTAGCCTTACCACTGCCATCACAGCCTTCTATTACAATTACCTTTCCTTTTGTTAAGTCCATCTTATTTTCCTCCTTTTAATCGGAACACTGGGTAACTTAAGATCTTCGCTTCCGCTCACAAGTTACCCGTTAAAGTCCATTTAGGACTTTAACCTCCATAAAAATTTCATTTGTTATTAAATTAATTTTATTTTATTACTTTTATTTCATCGTTTTGTATTCCTAAAATATCAGTTCCGTTATTTTTGTAGTATTTAACAATGTCTAAGCTTCCTTTATCAATTAACTCTCCCATTGCTAAAATAGGTATTCCTGGTGGGTAGGGCACTATGTTTTCTGCACTTGTTCTACCTAAGCAATCCTCTAATTTAACAAATTCTTTTTCTTTATCAATAACTTCGTAGGGCATAATTTGTGCTTTAGGTATATCATACTGCACTAGACTTATATCTTTTTTCTTAAAATCATTTAAATTGCACTTTTTCAAAATCTCATATAATCTTTTAAACTCTTCCTCTTCACTGAATGGTGAAAAAATTAAAACTACATTAGACATGTCGCTCATTTCAGCCTGTATTCCAAATCTTCTTAGATAACTTAAAAGTAAGTTACCATCATATTCTTTATCTAAATTTATTACATATCTTGTTGCATCTAAACTCCAAACATAATTTAAATCATTATTTTCATTTCTATACTTTTCTATTTCCGCATTCAAGTTTATTATATCTTCTATGCCAATTATATGAATACCTTTAATTTCATTTATTTTATCTCTATAATAACTTGCTATATTTAAAAGTTTTTCATACTTGATTTCACCATAATTTTCCAAATAAAATCTAGCATAATCCATAGAACATAAAAATAAGTAAGATGGACTTGTACTTAAAAATGCACTAACATAAAAATCAACTTTTTCAATATCTTGTCCATTATTTACATGCAAATAAGCAGTCTGTGTTAAACTTGCTAGTGTCTTGTGTGTACTAGTAACAACCATATCCGCCCCTAATCTTATAGCGCTCTTTGGCAAATTGTCATTTACTCCAAAGTGAGCTCCGTGTGCAGAATCTACTAATACCTTCATTCCATGTTTCTTAGCCTTATCTATTATAAATTCTAAATTGCTGCAAATTCCATAATAATTTGGATATGTAACTACTATACCTTTAGCATCCTCATTATCTTCTAAAATCTTCAAAAAATGCTCCAAGTCTATAACAATAGGAGCATTTAATCTCTCACTTATGATATTCTTTACATATACTGGTTTAAGCTTTCTCATTATTATAGCATTAAATATAGACCTATGACAGTTTCTTTCAATAATAACTTTATCTCCTTCATTAAAGCTACTAAATATCATCGCCATATTACCTGAAGTACTTCCATTAACCAAAAAGTAAGACTTTTTACTTCCGTAAAATTTACTAAGGAGATTGCTTGCGTCTTTTATTATTCCTTCAGCATTATGAAGATTATCTACTCCTTCAACTTCGGTTATATCAAATTTCATGAGATTTTGAATGAATTCTCTGCCTATGCTAGTATCATCAAAACCCTTACCGCCTTTATGTCCTGGCATACAGAACGGTATATTATTTTCTTTTACATACTTTAAAACGCCTTCTAAAATCGGTAACTTCGACAACTTATTTCCTCTCCTCTTATAATATCTTGTACTATAGCTTTTCTTATACGTTCCATATAATAATTATAAAAATCTGTAGTATCATCTAAGTTTATCAATCTTTCTTCGCAACATTTACAGATCCCTCTTCCATATATCATTATACCATTATTAAGAGGATTACCACATATAATACAACTTTGCTTTTTCATTTAATATCCTCCTTGTACAAACTATTTGGTATACTAAATTATTGCCTCATATAGTATATAATATTCAACTACATTCCGAAACTTATTTTGTCCACATAAATAAATTAAACCCAGTATAATATTGCTTTATTATACTGGGTTTAATTTACTAATCTTTTATTGTAACTAATGTGCCTCGAGGTATATTATCTTGAATCCATTTTGCATCATAGTAAGGAAGTCTAATACATCCGTGGGATGCCTTATCCCCTAGCTTATCATATTCAGATTGTATAACATATCCATTTGTATCATATAAGGCACTATGAAAAAGAAAATTGTTATCTATTCTTGTCCAAAAATAACATACAACGCTATCTGATGGATAAAACAATGGCCCCTTATCACCTATTAAGAATCTACCCGATGGCGTAGGAGTGTCATCTAAGCCAGTAGAACATACAAATTCTTTTACTAACGTTTGTCCATTAAATATATCAACTCTCTGCTTGCTTTTATCAACAAGTATATTATAAGGACCAGATGGTGTTACGGTTTTAACCATCGACGCTGGTACATACCCTTTAACATAATTTAAAGTACCATAGTCTAATACTTCTACGTAATAGTATCCATCTTTACTATCTAAAATTTTTACTTCTGGAAGACTGCCGTAAGTTGAACCAACCACTTCAGAGGAAGAGTTCGGGTACTTCCTTATGTTAACACTTGTAGTTTCTCCAGCATTTATTACAGTAAAGGAACTTGTCCACTCAGGCGGTTGAGGTCCCTTAGGTACTTCTGGCTTAGGTGGCTCAGGCGGTTTCTTCTCAAGGCCCACTAAATATAAAGCCTTTAGAGAAACTGCTCCTTCACCTCCAAATATATAAACATTTTTTGCTGATGATAAGATTTGCTTAACATCATTTTGTTGCTTTTCATTTATATTTTCGCTAACCAAAACTAATGGAGATTTAGTTTTTTGTGCTAATGCAGACCCTGAAAGTGAATCTGGGAAATTAAGAGCTGATGCTAGATAAACATTACTCATATCTAGTACATCTTTAAATCTATTTATAATAGCAGAGTTTGTATCATATCTATCAGTTCCTGATATTCTTTCTGCATTTTTAAATTCAGATTTTACATTTTCATTTATAACTCCCTCAGAGCCAATAACATATGTATTAACAACATTTTTATCTGCTAATCCATTCTTTACTGAATCAGACACAGAGTCTTTACTTACAAGTATAATAGGCATGTCCATAATTGCAGCAATAGGGGCTACAGATAAAGCATCTGGATAATTCTCTCCCGAAACCACTACCACTCGGTCTTTTATTCCTACATAATTAGCAACTAACATTGCGGTTTCATATCTATCTATACCACCTATACGCTCATAGCTTATGCCCATATTTTTTATACTGTCTTCTACATCTTTGGAGATAGATTTACCTATTATAAACACCTTAGAAACATTATAACTTTTTAATTGCTCAGCCGCCTTTGCATCCAGCTTTTTTTCCGTAGTAAGTATTATTGGTGCATCATACTTCTTAGAAAGAGGACAGGCACAAAGTGCGTCTGGAAAATTTTCGCCTGATGCTAGAATCGCATAACCTGAATTTGAATTAAATCCTTGTGAAATTTTCATGGACGTATCATATCTGTCACTACCACCATATCTTTGGTAGTTTCCTTGTGCATAAACCCTAGATGTAGTGCTAATAATAAATATAAGTAAGAGTAGGATTTCAATCTTACTTTTTAGTGCTAACTTGAAACTTATAATAATCTCCTCCTATCGCTTAAACATATAGTATATGTATACTCGCACCAAATTATTCACAATTTTAGATACATATTAATTTTAAACATTTTTTACCAATTTTGCAATACTTAATTTTATTTACTTTTATTAGCTTAAAAATCTCATGGAGGTATATTTTATGAAACATGAAATATTAACTAACCTAAGTACTATAAAAGAAGATATACTAAACTTATCAAGGTATCTTTACGAAAACCCTGAAGAGAGCTTTCATGAGTATAAAGCTCATGATTATATAACAAATATATTAAAGATTAACAATTTTGATGTTACAGAGCACTATTTAGACATTGAAACAGCTTTTTATGCTCAGCATGGCACAGGTCATCCTAAGATTTGCTATATATGCGAGTACGATGCAGTAAACACTTCTGGACATATTGTTGGACATAACTTAATATCTGCAATGTCCCTAGGTGCTGCTATATCCCTATCTAAATCACTACCAAAAGACAAAGGTAGTATTATAGTTATCGGATGTCCCGGAGAATTTTTAAGTAGCTCTAAAGTTACTATGGCAAAACAAGGAGTTTTTAATGATATAGACATAGTTCTTATGGCTCATCCCGATGTAATAACTGCTGAAAGTGGTTCTTCAATGGCTATTGTACCAATAAAAATTAGTTATAAAAGTAAGCAAGGATTTACTTATAGAAGATCAGGAAGCTATTCTGCATTAGATGCCTGTCTTTTTACTTTTAATACATTAAATTTATTAGCAAAGGGTTTTAAAGATAGTTCTACGATAGATGGAGTAATTCTAAAAGGTGGAGATTCTCCATATCTTCTTCCTTCTGATACAGAATCAAAGTTTTATATAAGGTCTTCTAAAATGGAGACTGCTTGTAAGCTAGAAAAGAAAATAAGAGAATTAGTTAAAACAACTGGCAATTTAATGGAAATTGACTCTGAAATCTGCTTATACGAACTTCCTTATGATGAACTTATTCCAAATAGCATTTTGTCTAGAATATTTTCTCATAACCTCAAGGAGTGCGGCATAATAAACATTTCCCCTCCTAAAGACACTAATTCTGGTCTTAGCTTAGGTACGGTAAGCCATATAGTGCCTTGCATACATCCATATATATCTATTACTGAAGATAAAAATTTACAATATTCATCACCTGAATTTGCTTTAGCTACTACATCTTATTTTGCTCAAGATAGAGTTGTAAAAACTGCTCACGCTCTTGCATTAACTGGTTTAGACCTTATAGAGAATAGCTCTTTACTTGAGCAAATAAAAACAGAATTTTATGAGAGAAAAAAAGAAACTAGACAGCTAGTTTCTTTTTTTATTTGAATGTTCCTTAACCTAATCTGTAATTAAAATAAATTAATTACTTAATATACACAAATAACATCCATAGGCTATAATATAATTATAGTTAACTTATATCTTATACAGGAGGAACATATGATATCAATTTATAAAACTTTAGATGAAACAGGTACTTTACAAGCAATTGATACTATAGAGTCAGGTTGCTGGATTAATATAGTAGCTCCTTCAGATGAGGATTTACTTTTAATATCGAAAAAAACAGGAGTTTCTCTAGATTATCTTAAAGCAGCTCTGGATGAAGAAGAAACTTCTCGTATCGATATAGAGGATAATAATCTATTAGTAATAGTAGATATACCTTTCACCGAAATGGAGGATAACTCATTAACCTACGATTCCTATCCTTTATCAATTATTCATACAGAATCAACAATAATAACAGTTTGCTTAAAAAACAGTAAAATTCTGACTGACTTTATAGATGGAAAAGTAAAATCATTTTTTAGCTTTAAACGATCACGCTTCATACTTCAAATACTTTATAGAATAGCTAGCTACTACTTATTATATCTTAGACAAATAGATAAAAAGAGTGTTATGATAGAGCAGAAATTGCATAAATCAATGAAAAATAAAGAACTTATTCAACTTCTATCGCTCGAAAAGTCTCTTGTTTATTTCTCTACATCGTTAAAAGCCAATGAAATCACTCTAGAAAAGATGCTGAAACTTGAATTACTGCAAAAATATCCTGAGGATCAAGATATACTTGAAGATGTAATTATTGAAAATAAGCAGGCAATAGAAATGGCCAATATCTACAGTAATATTTTGAGTGGCACAATGGATGCCTTTGCATCTGTAATATCTAACAACCTAAATATAGTTATGAAGCTACTTGCATCTTTAACTATTGTTATGGCTATACCTAATATAGTTTTTAGTTCTTTTGGAATGAATGTAAATGGAATACCTTTTAGCAATAATCCAATGGGATTTTGGCTAGCCTATGGAATAGCTGCTCTAGCATGTATAATCCCAATAATTATTTTACGTAAAAAAGGATTATTTTAAGTATAAGGATGTGATCATATGATTGCAAAACGACTAAAATATGGGGATACTATAGGCCTTGTATCACCTGCAGGAGCTGAGAATCCTGATAGAATAAAGAAAAGTATAAAATATATAGAAAGCCTAGGATTCAACATTAAGGAAGGAAAACATATCTATAAAAGACTAGGATATCTAGCAGGAAGTGACAATGACAGAGCTGAAGATCTTATGAATATGTTTCGTGATGACAATGTTGATATGATTCTATGTGTAAGGGGAGGATATGGTACTATGCGTATTCTCCCTAGCATAGACTTTAGTGTTATACAGCAAAACCCCAAAATTTTCGCAGGTTTTAGCGATATAACTACTTTTCTAAATATTATATATCAGAAGTGTGGATTAATTACCTTTCACTCACCAATGTGTAATTCAAGTTTATCAGATAAGTATACACTAGAGAGCTTTCTAAATACATTTATGAATGGTTATAAACCTTATATTATTAAAAATCCAAGTAGTATACCTACTAGATGTTTTTCTTCCAAAGCATCGGTATCTGGAGAACTAGTAGGCGGTAATTTGTCCTTACTGTGCAGCACAATTGGTACTCCCTTTGAGGTTGATACTAAGGATAAAATTATATTTATTGAAGAAGTCGGAGAGGAACCCTATAAAATTGATAGATTGTTAACTCAGCTTCTTTTATGCGGAAAACTTGATGAGTGCTCTGGTATTGTTCTTGGGCAATTTACTGATTGCGAACTACCTCACTATGAAAGAAGCTTAACTTTAGATCAAGTAATAACAGATAGGATTTTAAGTTTAGGTAAACCGACAATAGCAAATATTCAATCAGGACATTCTTATCCTAAACTTACATTACCTATTGGGTCAAAAATTCGAATGAATTGTATAGAAGGAGTAATTGAAGTTTTAGAACCAGTAGTATCCTAAATTATAAGGGCAAATATAAAAACACCTCATAATAACTATGAGGTGTTTTTGGAGGCGCCACCCAGATTTGAACTGGGGAATAAAGGTTTTGCAGACCTCTGCCTTACCACTTGGCTATGGCGCCATAAATCATTTGTTTTTTTAACGCTCTTATATAATATCATTTTAATAATTACTTGTCAATAGAATTTATTATGTATTTTATTATAGCATTACACTACTATTACTTTAATTGAAAATATTGTAATGCTATAATAATTAATAGAGGTGATATTATGTCAAATAATGAATTACAATCTGTAATAAATTCTAGCAATTATATTATATTCTTTGGTGGTGCTGGAGTATCTACAGAGTCTTCAATACCAGATTTCAGATCAGAAGCAGGTCTTTATAAGACAAAAAATAATTCCTCTTATCCACCTGAAGTAATGCTAAGCCATACATTTTTTATGTCTCATACAGAAGATTTTTTTGATTTTTACAGAAAGAAAATGATATATAAATATGCTAAACCTAATGCTGCTCACTATACTCTAGCAAAGCTAGAACATACAGGAAAGCTAAAGGCTGTAATAACTCAAAATATTGATGGGCTCCATCAGATGGCAGGCTCCAAAAACGTTCTTGAACTGCATGGCTCTATTCACAGAAATTATTGCATGAAATGTGGTAAATTTTTTGATTTAGAATACATAATTAATAGCCAAACTACAATTCCAAAATGTGATGCTTGTAATGGAATAGTAAAACCTGATGTAGTTCTCTATGAAGAGAATTTAGACATGGCTACTATAAATGCATCAGTTAATCACATAAAACAATCAGATTTACTTATAGTAGGTGGAACTTCCTTGGTAGTATATCCAGCAGCAGGATTAATAGATTATTTCAGAGGCAATAAATTAGTTTTAGTAAATAAATCATCAACTTCATATGATAATAGGGCTGATATAGTTATCAATGATAGCATAGGTAAAGTTTTAGGTAGTTTAACATTATAAAAATATAATTATAGGCTTTAACTCTTTTAATGCACCTATTACATTTTTTCTAGTTTTTCTTCCTATGTAGAATTCACTTACCATTACAGGTAGCCCCACAAATATTACACATAGTATAAATAAAAAAACACTAAGCATTTGCTTAGTGTTTTTCTATTTATTTACCTGGCGACGACCTACTCTTCCACAGGGTCTCCCCTGCAGTACCATTGGCACTATGAAGCTTAACCTTCGTGTTCGGAATGGGAACGGGTGTTACCTTCACGTCATAATCACCAGATTATTTGTTCTCTGAAAATTGCACAGTGAATTATATTTGGTCAAGCCCTCGACCTATTAGTATCAGTCAGCTGAACATGTTACCATGCTTACACCTCTGACCTATCAACCTTGTGTTCTTCAAGGGGTCTTACTAGCTTACGCTATGGGAAATCTAATCTTGAGGTGGGCTTCACGCTTAGATGCTTTCAGCGTTTATCCCGTCCCGACATAGCTACCCAGCTGTGCTCCTGGCGGAACAACTGGTGCACCAGAGGTCAGTCCATCCCGGTCCTCTCGTACTAAGGACAGCTCCTCTCAAATTTCCTACGCCCGCGACGGATAGGGACCGAACTGTCTCACGACGTTCTGAACCCAGCTCGCGTGCCGCTTTAATGGGCGAACAGCCCAACCCTTGGGACCTACTTCAGCCCCAGGATGCGACGAGCCGACATCGAGGTGCCAAACCTCCCCGTCGATGTGGACTCTTGGGGGAGATCAGCCTGTTATCCCCGAGGTAGCTTTTATCCGTTGAGCGATGGCCCTCCCACGAGGAACCACCGGATCACTAAGCCCGACTTTCGTCCCTGCTCCACTTGTATGTGTCGCAGTCAGGCTCCCTTCTGCCTTTGCACTCTACGAACGATTTCCAACCGTTCTGAGGGAACCTTTGGGCGCCTCCGTTACTTTTTAGGAGGCGACCGCCCCAGTCAAACTGCCCACCTAACAATGTCCCGTGACCAGATTCATGGCCGCCGGTTAGAATCCCAGTACTGTCAGGGTGGTATCCCAAGGATGACTCCATAAGAGCTGACGCCCTTACTTCTCAGTCTCCCACCTATCCTGTACAGACAATACCGAAACTCAATGCTAAGCTACAGTAAAGCTCTACGGGGTCTTTCCGTCCAATCGCGGGTAGCAAGCATCTTCACTTGCACTACAATTTCGCCGGATTTGTTGTCGAGACAGTGCCCAAGTCATTACGCCATTCGTGCGGGTCGGAACTTACCCGACAAGGAATTTCGCTACCTTAGGACCGTTATAGTTACGGCCGCCGTTTACTGGGGCTTAAGTTCACACCTTCGCTTGCGCTAAGTGTTCCCCTTAACCTTCCAGCACCGGGCAGGCGTCAGCCCCTATACATCAGCTTTCGCTTTAGCAGAGACCTGTGTTTTTGCTAAACAGTTGCTTGGGCCTATTCTCTGCGACCTACTTGCGTAGGCACCCCTTATCGCTAACTTACGGGGTCAATTTGCCGAGTTCCTTGACAACAATTCTTCCGCTGGTCTTAGGATTCTCTCCTCACCTACCTGTGTCGGTTTGCGGTACGGGCACCAACTTCCTCCATAGAGACTTTTCTTGGCAGCGTGGAATCAGATA
The DNA here is from genome assembly GCF_030915445.1 of Clostridium sp. OS1-26. Lineage (GTDB taxonomy): Bacteria > Bacillota > Clostridia > Clostridiales > Clostridiaceae > Clostridium_AM. The sequence continues at coordinate 1,495,285 of NZ_CP133264.1, read as the reverse complement.
CTTCGCCCGAAAGGGCTCCCCATCACACCTCAACATTGACTAAACGGATTTGCCTGTCTAGTCTGTCTAAGTGCTTAGACACACATCCAATAGTGTGCACATCTTATCCTCCTGCGTCATCCCATTTGTAATAACGTCAGTTGGCGGTATCGGAATATCAACCGATTGTCCATCACCTACGCCTTTCGGCCTCGGCTTAGGTCCCGACTAACCCTGAGCGGACGAGCCTTCCTCAGGAAACCTTAGGTTTTCGACCAATAAGATTCTCACTTATTTCTCGCTACTTATGCCAGCATACTCACTCCTGTACAGTCCACCGCTCCTTTCGGTACGACTTCAATCCATACAGGAAGCTCCTCTACCGCTCTTTCGAGCCCATAGCTTCGGTGGTAAGTTTTAGCCCCGGACATCTTCGGCGCAGGATCTCTCGACTAGTGAGCTATTACGCACTCTTTGAATGAGTGGCTGCTTCTAAGCCAACATCCTAGTTGTCTTAGAAATCCCACATCCTTTTCCACTTAACTTACACTTTGGGACCTTAGCTGATGATCTGGGCTGTTTCCCTTTTGACCACGGATCTTATCATTCGTAGTCTGACTGCTGAGATTCAAGTATATGGCATTCGGAGTTTGATAGGGTTCAGTAACTGTTGTCAGCCCCTAGCCCATTCAGTGCTCTACCTCCATTACTCATTCTCAACGCTAGCCCTAAAGCTATTTCGAGGAGAACCAGCTATCTCCGAGTTCGATTGGAATTTCTCCGCTATCCACAGCTCATCCCATGGTTTTTCAACACCAACGTGGTTCGGTCCTCCACGGAATTTTACTTCCGCTTCAACCTGTCCATGGATAGGTCACCCGGTTTCGGGTCTACGACATGCAACTTATTGCCCTATTCAGACTCGGTTTCCCTTCGGCTGCGCACCTTAAGTGCTTAACCTTGCTACATATCGTAACTCGCTGGCTCGTTCTACAAAAAGCACGTCATCGCACGTAAAAGTGCTTTGACCGGTTGTGGACACACGGTTTCAGGTTCTATTTCACTCCCCTCCCGGGGTTCTTTTCACCTTTCCCTCACGGTACTGCTTCACTATCGGTCACCAGTTAGTATTTAGCCTTGGGAGGTGGTCCTCCCTGCTTCCCACAAGGTTTCACGTGTCTCGTGGTACTCTGGAGCAGATCTCGTTGCTATTCTTTTCACTTACAGGGCTGTTACCTTCTACGGCGGAGCCTTCCAGCTCTCTTCAATTAAGAAATCACAACTTTTATGATCTGTCCGCAACCCCAGGAACAAGTTCCTGGTTTGGGCTCTTTCCCTTTCGCTCGCCGCTACTTAGGAAATCGATTTTTCTTTCTCTTCCTCCGGGTACTTAGATGTTTCAGTTCCCCGGGTATATCCCTATAAACCTATGAATTCAGTTTATAGTACACTACGTTAGTAGTGTGGGTTGCCCCATTCGGAAATCTTCGGATCACAGGCTATTTGCGCCTACCCGAAGCTTATCGCAGCTTATCACGTCCTTCTTCGACTACTGGTGCCAAGGCATTCACCATGCGCCCTTTGTAGCTTGACCATTCATCCGAAAATTGGTTTCTATCAATTTTCTTTGCTTAGTTATAAATCTACAAAGGTTACTTACTTATATAATAAGTAGTTTTACCTTCAGCTTTACTTTTATTTAATATCACTGTGCAATTTTCAAAGAACAATTGGAGATTCATTTTATCATGTTGATTATTTAAAATCAACTGGTAAATAATCCCTCAAGATTAAACAGAGTGTAAACTCAAACCTTCAAGATAGAATTACCTATCTTGTCGACTCCTTAGAAAGGAGGTGATCCAGCCGCAGGTTCTCCTACGGCTACCTTGTTACGACTTCACCCCAATCACTAACCCCACCTTCGGCCGCGTCTTCCTTACGGTTAGACTACGGACTTCGGGTGTTGCCAGCTCTCATGGTGTGACGGGCGGTGTGTACAAGGCCCGGGAACGTATTCACCGCGACATGCTGATTCGCGATTACTAGCAACTCCAGCTTCATGTAGGCGAGTTTCAGCCTACAATCCGAACTGAGGGTAATTTTATAGTTTTGCTCCACATCACTGTATTGCTTCTCTTTGTATTACCCATTGTAGCACGTGTGTAGCCCTAGACATAAGGGGCATGATGATTTGACGTCATCCCCACCTTCCTCCCGGTTAACCCGGGCAGTCTCACTAGAGTGCTCAACTTAATGGTAGCAACTAATGATAAGGGTTGCGCTCGTTGCAGGACTTAACCTAACATCTCACGACACGAGCTGACGACAACCATGCACCACCTGTCTTCCTGCCCCGAAGGGCTTCCTCCATTACGAGTAATTCAGGAGATGTCAAGTCTAGGTAAGGTTCTTCGCGTTGCTTCGAATTAAACCACATGCTCCGCTGCTTGTGCGGGCCCCCGTCAATTCCTTTGAGTTTTAATCTTGCGATCGTACTTCCCAGGCGGAGTACTTATTGTGTTAACTGCGGCACAGAAGGGGTCGATACCTCCTACACCTAGTACTCATCGTTTACGGCGTGGACTACCAGGGTATCTAATCCTGTTTGCTACCCACGCTTTCATGCCTCAGCGTCAGTTACGGTCCAGAGAGTCGCCTTCGCCACTGGTGTTCTTCCTAATCTCTACGCATTTCACCGCTACACTAGGAATTCCACTCTCCTCTCCCGCACTCTAGACTTCCAGTTTGAAATGCAGCACCCAAGTTAAGCCCGGGTATTTCACATCTCACTTAAAAATCCGCCTACGCATCCTTTACGCCCAGTAAATCCGGACAACGCTCGCCACCTACGTATTACCGCGGCTGCTGGCACGTAGTTAGCCGTGGCTTCCTCCTTTGGTACCGTCATTATCGTCCCAAAAGACAGAGCTTTACAACCCGAAGGCCTTCATCACTCACGCGGCGTTGCTGCATCAGGCTTTCGCCCATTGTGCAATATTCCCCACTGCTGCCTCCCGTAGGAGTCTGGACCGTGTCTCAGTTCCAATGTGGCCGATCACCCTCTCAGGTCGGCTACGCATCGTCGCCTTGGTGAGCCTTTACCTCACCAACTAGCTAATGCGCCGCGGGTCCATCTCAAAGCGGATTACTCCTTTAATTAGTTCTCCATGCGAAAAACTAATGTTATGCGGTATTAATCTCCCTTTCGGGAGGCTATCCCCCTCTTTGAGGCAGGTTACCCACGTGTTACTCACCCGTCCGCCGCTAATCCACCCCGAAGGGCTTCATCGCTCGACTTGCATGTGTTAGGCACGCCGCCAGCGTTCGTCCTGAGCCAGGATCAAACTCTCAATTTAAAAGTTTGAATGCTCATTACTGTTGTTTTTGACTACTAACAAGTAGTTCAAAAGAATTGCTGGTTTAGTTTACTTAATAAAAATCATCTTGATTTTTAACCTCTGTTTAATTTTCAAGGATCATGCCGCTCTCTCAGCGACTATTGTAGTTTATCACAGCTGCTTAACCTTGTCAACAACTTTTTTAAAGTTGCTTTAAGATATTTAAAATATCTTACAAACTTTCGTTTCGGTCAGCTTTGTTATAATAACACACAAACTCTACATTCGTCAATACCTTTTTATAAATAATTTCTATAAAAACAAATCATATAGATATACAATTTTAATACTTGGTTCAATCATAGATGTATATATGATAGTAGAAAAGATGTACCCTATGAATACTGCTAATAAGCCAAACGCTCAAATTAAATATTTATATTAAAAACCTGTATAACCATAAGGCCATACAGGTTTTACATTATTCGTTTACTATTTCTACAGTATACTTTTCTCTTAACTCGCCATTAAGTTGTGAGTATTTGAATGTTTGTCTTTGTTGTAATAAAGTATTCTTTATCACACTTTCTACTTCGTCAAATTGTTTAGCTTCACTTTCAATTTTTTCTTCTACCTTTATTAGGTGATAACCAAATTGAGTTTTTACAGGCTCGCTTACTACTCCTATTTCAAGGTTAAATGCTGATTCCTCAAATTCTGGAACCATTTGACCTCTTGAAAATCTTCCAAGATCCCCTCCCTGAGCTTTTGATGGGCATGATGAATATTTTTGAGCAGCGTCTTCAAATGATAATCCAGCATTTATTTCACTTATTATTTCTTCTGCTTTTTCTTTTGTTTCAACTAGTATATGCTTAGCACTTACCATTTCTGGCTCAACAAACATTTGTTGATTAGCATTATAATAATCTTTTACCTCTTGATCAGTAACAGTTACCTGTGCCATTACCTTTGATATTGCAGTCTGAGTTAGTATTTCCTTTTTAGCTCTTTCTAATAAATCAATATATTCTTTTTCATTTTCCATACTAGAATCTTTTGCATAGTTATAAATTAATTCAAAAGATATCATCTCTTCTAGTAACTGTTTTTTCCCATTCTCTGTATTTAGGTATCCTTGTCTTTCTCTAGGGAATCTCATTATAGCAGCTTGTAAATCCCCTTCTGTTATATTTGCACCATTTACAACTGCCAATACTTTATTTTCCATAATTTTTCTCCTTAATTTGTAATTTATTTAACATTATCAATTATGACATAACTTTGATTATTTTTCTATAATTGTATACAAAATAATTGTTTTTTACTATAAAAGTAGGTCTTTTTTATGTACACATTACTAAAGCTCTTACGAGCGCACCTAGATAATAGAGTAATTTAATATAAAAAAACCCTAGTTTTAAAAACTAGGGTTTTGGTGGCCAGACCAGGAATCGAACCAGGGACACGAGGATTTTCAGTCCTCTGCTCTACCGACTGAGCTATCTAGCCAAATTATTACCTGGCGACGACCTACTCTTCCACACAGTCTCCCGTGCAGTACCATCGGCACTATGAAGCTTAACCTTCGTGTTCGGAATGGGAACGGGTGTTACCTTCACGTCATAATCACCAGATTATTTGTTCTCTGAAAATTGCACAGTGAATTATATTTGGTCAAGCCCTCGACCTATTAGTATCAGTCAGCTGAACATGTTACCATGCTTACACCTCTGACCTATCAACCTTGTGTTCTTCAAGGGGTCTTACTAGCTTACGCTATGGGAAATCTAATCTTGAGGTGGGCTTCACGCTTAGATGCTTTCAGCGTTTATCCCGTCCCGACATAGCTACCCAGCTGTGCTCCTGGCGGAACAACTGGTGCACCAGAGGTCAGTCCATCCCGGTCCTCTCGTACTAAGGACAGCTCCTCTCAAATTTCCTACGCCCGCGACGGATAGGGACCGAACTGTCTCACGACGTTCTGAACCCAGCTCGCGTGCCGCTTTAATGGGCGAACAGCCCAACCCTTGGGACCTACTTCAGCCCCAGGATGCGACGAGCCGACATCGAGGTGCCAAACCTCCCCGTCGATGTGGACTCTTGGGGGAGATCAGCCTGTTATCCCCGAGGTAGCTTTTATCCGTTGAGCGATGGCCCTCCCACGAGGAACCACCGGATCACTAAGCCCGACTTTCGTCCCTGCTCCACTTGTATGTGTCGCAGTCAGGCTCCCTTCTGCCTTTGCACTCTACGAACGATTTCCAACCGTTCTGAGGGAACCTTTGGGCGCCTCCGTTACTTTTTAGGAGGCGACCGCCCCAGTCAAACTGCCCACCTAACAATGTCCCGTGACCAGATTCATGGCCGCCGGTTAGAATCCCAGTACTGTCAGGGTGGTATCCCAAGGATGACTCCATAAGAGCTGACGCCCTTACTTCTCAGTCTCCCACCTATCCTGTACAGACAATACCGAAACTCAATGCTAAGCTACAGTAAAGCTCTACGGGGTCTTTCCGTCCAATCGCGGGTAGCAAGCATCTTCACTTGCACTACAATTTCGCCGGATTTGTTGTCGAGACAGTGCCCAAGTCATTACGCCATTCGTGCGGGTCGGAACTTACCCGACAAGGAATTTCGCTACCTTAGGACCGTTATAGTTACGGCCGCCGTTTACTGGGGCTTAAGTTCACACCTTCGCTTGCGCTAAGTGTTCCCCTTAACCTTCCAGCACCGGGCAGGCGTCAGCCCCTATACATCAGCTTTCGCTTTAGCAGAGACCTGTGTTTTTGCTAAACAGTTGCTTGGGCCTATTCTCTGCGACCTACTTGCGTAGGCACCCCTTATCGCTAACTTACGGGGTCAATTTGCCGAGTTCCTTGACAACAATTCTTCCGCTGGTCTTAGGATTCTCTCCTCACCTACCTGTGTCGGTTTGCGGTACGGGCACCAACTTCCTCCATAGAGACTTTTCTTGGCAGCGTGGAATCAGATACTTCGCCCGAAAGGGCTCCCCATCACACCTCAACATTGACTAAACGGATTTGCCTGTCTAGTCTGTCTAAGTGCTTAGACACACATCCAATAGTGTGCACATCTTATCCTCCTGCGTCATCCCATTTGTAATAACGTCAGTTGGCGGTATCGGAATATCAACCGATTGTCCATCACCTACGCCTTTCGGCCTCGGCTTAGGTCCCGACTAACCCTGAGCGGACGAGCCTTCCTCAGGAAACCTTAGGTTTTCGACCAATAAGATTCTCACTTATTTCTCGCTACTTATGCCAGCATACTCACTCCTGTACAGTCCACCGCTCCTTTCGGTACGACTTCAATCCATACAGGAAGCTCCTCTACCGCTCTTTCGAGCCCATAGCTTCGGTGGTAAGTTTTAGCCCCGGACATCTTCGGCGCAGGATCTCTCGACTAGTGAGCTATTACGCACTCTTTGAATGAGTGGCTGCTTCTAAGCCAACATCCTAGTTGTCTTAGAAATCCCACATCCTTTTCCACTTAACTTACACTTTGGGACCTTAGCTGATGATCTGGGCTGTTTCCCTTTTGACCACGGATCTTATCATTCGTAGTCTGACTGCTGAGATTCAAGTATATGGCATTCGGAGTTTGATAGGGTTCAGTAACTGTTGTCAGCCCCTAGCCCATTCAGTGCTCTACCTCCATTACTCATTCTCAACGCTAGCCCTAAAGCTATTTCGAGGAGAACCAGCTATCTCCGAGTTCGATTGGAATTTCTCCGCTATCCACAGCTCATCCCATGGTTTTTCAACACCAACGTGGTTCGGTCCTCCACGGAATTTTACTTCCGCTTCAACCTGTCCATGGATAGGTCACCCGGTTTCGGGTCTACGACATGCAACTTATTGCCCTATTCAGACTCGGTTTCCCTTCGGCTGCGCACCTTAAGTGCTTAACCTTGCTACATATCGTAACTCGCTGGCTCGTTCTACAAAAAGCACGTCATCGCACGTAAAAGTGCTTTGACCGGTTGTGGACACACGGTTTCAGGTTCTATTTCACTCCCCTCCCGGGGTTCTTTTCACCTTTCCCTCACGGTACTGCTTCACTATCGGTCACCAGTTAGTATTTAGCCTTGGGAGGTGGTCCTCCCTGCTTCCCACAAGGTTTCACGTGTCTCGTGGTACTCTGGAGCAGATCTCGTTGCTATTCTTTTCACTTACAGGGCTGTTACCTTCTACGGCGGAGCCTTCCAGCTCTCTTCAATTAAGAAATCACAACTTTTATGATCTGTCCGCAACCCCAGGAACAAGTTCCTGGTTTGGGCTCTTTCCCTTTCGCTCGCCGCTACTTAGGAAATCGATTTTTCTTTCTCTTCCTCCGGGTACTTAGATGTTTCAGTTCCCCGGGTATATCCCTATAAACCTATGAATTCAGTTTATAGTACACTACGTTAGTAGTGTGGGTTGCCCCATTCGGAAATCTTCGGATCACAGGCTATTTGCGCCTACCCGAAGCTTATCGCAGCTTATCACGTCCTTCTTCGACTACTGGTGCCAAGGCATTCACCATGCGCCCTTTGTAGCTTGACCATTCATCCGAAAATTGGTTTCTATCAATTTTCTTTGCTTAGTTATAAATCTACAAAGGTTACTTACTTATATAATAAGTAGTTTTACCTTCAGCTTTACTTTTATTTATATATCACTGTGCAATTTTCAAAGAACAATTGAAGATTTATTTTATCATGTTGATTATTTGAAATCAACCGGTAAATAATCCCTCAAGATTAAACAGAGTGTAAACTCAAACCTTCAAGATAGAATTACCTATCTTGTCGACTCCTTAGAAAGGAGGTGATCCAGCCGCAGGTTCTCCTACGGCTACCTTGTTACGACTTCACCCCAATCACTAACCCCACCTTCGGCCGCGTCTTCCTTACGGTTAGACTACGGACTTCGGGTGTTGCCAGCTCTCATGGTGTGACGGGCGGTGTGTACAAGGCCCGGGAACGTATTCACCGCGACATGCTGATTCGCGATTACTAGCAACTCCAGCTTCATGTAGGCGAGTTTCAGCCTACAATCCGAACTGAGGGTAATTTTATAGTTTTGCTCCACATCACTGTATTGCTTCTCTTTGTATTACCCATTGTAGCACGTGTGTAGCCCTAGACATAAGGGGCATGATGATTTGACGTCATCCCCACCTTCCTCCCGGTTAACCCGGGCAGTCTCACTAGAGTGCTCAACTTAATGGTAGCAACTAATGATAAGGGTTGCGCTCGTTGCAGGACTTAACCTAACATCTCACGACACGAGCTGACGACAACCATGCACCACCTGTCTTCCTGCCCCGAAGGGCTTCCTCCATTACGAGTAATTCAGGAGATGTCAAGTCTAGGTAAGGTTCTTCGCGTTGCTTCGAATTAAACCACATGCTCCGCTGCTTGTGCGGGCCCCCGTCAATTCCTTTGAGTTTTAATCTTGCGATCGTACTTCCCAGGCGGAGTACTTATTGTGTTAACTGCGGCACAGAAGGGGTCGATACCTCCTACACCTAGTACTCATCGTTTACGGCGTGGACTACCAGGGTATCTAATCCTGTTTGCTACCCACGCTTTCATGCCTCAGCGTCAGTTACGGTCCAGAGAGTCGCCTTCGCCACTGGTGTTCTTCCTAATCTCTACGCATTTCACCGCTACACTAGGAATTCCACTCTCCTCTCCCGCACTCTAGACTTCCAGTTTGAAATGCAGCACCCAAGTTAAGCCCGGGTATTTCACATCTCACTTAAAAATCCGCCTACGCATCCTTTACGCCCAGTAAATCCGGACAACGCTCGCCACCTACGTATTACCGCGGCTGCTGGCACGTAGTTAGCCGTGGCTTCCTCCTTTGGTACCGTCATTATCGTCCCAAAAGACAGAGCTTTACAACCCGAAGGCCTTCATCACTCACGCGGCGTTGCTGCATCAGGCTTTCGCCCATTGTGCAATATTCCCCACTGCTGCCTCCCGTAGGAGTCTGGACCGTGTCTCAGTTCCAATGTGGCCGATCACCCTCTCAGGTCGGCTACGCATCGTCGCCTTGGTGAGCCTTTACCTCACCAACTAGCTAATGCGCCGCGGGTCCATCTCAAAGCGGATTACTCCTTTAATTAGTTCTCCATGCGAAAAACTAATGTTATGCGGTATTAATCTCCCTTTCGGGAGGCTATCCCCCTCTTTGAGGCAGGTTACCCACGTGTTACTCACCCGTCCGCCGCTAATCCACCCCGAAGGGTTTCATCGCTCGACTTGCATGTGTTAGGCACGCCGCCAGCGTTCGTCCTGAGCCAGGATCAAACTCTCAATTTAAAAGTTTGAATGCTCATTACTGTTGTTTTTGACTACTAACAAGTAGTTCAAAAGAATTGCTGGTTTAGTTTACTTAATAAAAATCATCTTGATTTTTAACCTCTGTTTAATTTTCAAGGATCATGTTGCTCTCTCGCAGCAACTATTGTAGTTTATCACATCCGCTTAACCTTGTCAACAACTTTTTTTAAATTGTTTTTGTTAAGCTTTGTCGTTTCTTCAAGCGACATGTGTTATTCTATCACATTATGTAACTGCAATATTCTTTATTTATCTTATTTAATTCAGTTATGCCTATTTTTCTTCTTATTTTATATACTTTTCTTTGTTATTCTCATATTGATACACCAGGAAATGTTGACATATTTAATAATAATTATATTTAATTTTTATCGTTTATAAGTTAAAATGTTACAGGAGGTGATTTTAATGCCACAGATAAAAGTAAGAGGAGTAGAAGTATCAAAAATATGTAGTATAAGTACTAATATGATTGATGAGCTAGAAAAGATTATAGGATGTCCTAGAAGTTATTTTACAATTGAGTGTATACCATCAACATTCATAAGAGATGGAGAGACATGTGAAGGTTATCCTTTTATTGAAGTCGTATGGTTTGATAGAGGGCAAGAAGTACAAGATAAAGTTGCTGAAACTATAAATAATTTTGTTCATCAGTGTGGTTATGAAAGTGTAGATATTTTCTTTACTGTACTAAAAGAAAATTCCTATTACGAAAATGGCCAACATTTCTAATCATGAAATTAAAAAGTTGTTACCGGTAGTTCCAGTAACAACTTTTTTTCCTTTTATTTTATAACTCACTTAAAAAACAGGAAGATATGTCGCATCTACAGTTAAATCCAAGGTGTTCTAATGATTTCTGCAACGCAAACAAAGTATAACTAACTTTATCAATTCTTGCGTTTTCTCCCATATGTCCTATTCTTATTACTTTGCCACCTAGGTATCCAAAAGAACCAGCAATTAGTACATTATACTTTTCCAACATATAATTTCTTAGTTCAGCATCATTTATATCTTCAGGTATTTCTATAACTGTAACAGTATTTGAATATCCTTGCTTTATATATAAGCTTAACCCAGCTTCTAAAACTGCTTTTCTAGTAGCTTGAGCTATTTGAGCATGTCTTATTATAATTTCTTTGTCCTCTATCAAATTATCCATGGCTTTACTCAGTCCCATAATATCACTTATAGGTTGCGTATATGGAAACCATTTGTTTTCATAATAATTTTCCCATACTAATAAATTACAATAGAAGGAAGCTATAGGTTTTTTCCTATTTTTCATAGCATTAAAAGCATCCTCACTTATACTTAAAAATGTAAGACCAGGAGGAGCTGAAACACACTTCTGTGAACCACCTAATATTATATCTATTTGCCATTTGTCTACATCTACTTCTTCTCCACCCATAGCTGCAACACTATCGACAACAGTAAGAATACCCTTCTCTTTTAATATAGGACATATCTTTGCTATATTATTTAATACTCCAGAAGGTGTATCACAATGAACCACAGTTGCATACTTAAAATTGCTATCCTTATCTAAAAATTTTTGAAGCTCATTAATATCAATTTCTCTCTGCCTATCTCCACTAAAAAGTATTGGCTCTCCCCCATACATTTTTACGAAATCAGCAAATCCCTCTCCAAATATACCATTATCTATTACTAAGACTCTATCTCCTTCTTCTGTTAAAGATGCACACGCTGCCTCCAAGCCTAGTATTCCCTCTCCACTTAAGATCCTTACCTCGTTTTTAGTTTTTAAAAATTGACCTATTTTTTCACAAGTTTCTTTATAAAAATCATAAAATTGTAGATCCAAATCTGGGTTTGTAGTTTCTATACTTCTTGCTAATCTTACATTTTCCCTTATCTGAGTTGGACCAGGTGTCATTATATACGGAATTTTCATTTGTACCACTCCCACTAAATATAAGAATATTTTAAATGAATTATATCATTCTTATTAGATATACCAAAGTGTATCAATACAATTAAACCATATATAATATAATTACATAACCTTTAACTAAATATACTAAAGTTTCACTTATTAACTCTTCATATATAGCAAAGTATATAAAATGATTTTTAGAAAAAAATAATTATATCTAAGCTGATAAGTATTAAATTTATGATAAATACAATAAATCAGATTATAAGGAGAGTTAGAATGGACATACAAAAAGAACTAGAATCAAAAATTATAATTATCACTGATAATTATACTAGCGATAAGACAGGTGGATATATAACTGGTGATGGACCAATACCATGTGACATACTATTTGTAGGTGAAGCCCCTGGTAAAAATGAAGTTGAAGAAAAAAAACCTTTTGTAGGCATGGCTGGAAAAAATTTTGAAAGATATTTAAACTCTATAGGTTTGTCTAGGGAGAAAATCCGCATAACAAACACTTGTTTCTTTAGACCAATAAAATTAAAAGAAAATCCTAGTGGTAGAGTAACTATTAGTAATAGACCACCAAAAACTTTAGAAGTGAATCTTTTTCGCGAGGTTTTAGATGAAGAAATAAAATTTGTAAATCCTAAAATTATTATAACTCTTGGAAATGTTCCACTAAAAAGACTTACAAATTTTAAATCTATTGGTGAGTGCCATGGGAAACTATATTTCAACGAAGATATTAAAAGTCACATTTTTCCTATGTATCATCCTTCCTCTTTAACCTATAATAGAAGTGATGAGTTTCATGCTACCTATGAACAAGACTGGAATAGCTTAAAAGAAGCCCTAAAAAATATATAATTTAGGGCTTCTTTTTTAACAGACTTTTTTGTTTTAGATATATTACCAACATTGCAAAGCTGCCGCCACATGTATCTATAATTACATCCCTTATACGCGCAGTCCTACCTGGAATAAAAATTTGATGTATTTCATCAGAGCATGCATATACAAATACAATAAAAAGTGAGACCATTAGCGACTTTTTAAAATTAAAATCTTCTAATAATGCATTAAAAAGTAATACATATAAAATTAAGTACTCAGTAAAGTGCCCAACTTTTCGTACTATAAAATTGGCTAAATCACCTAAAATACTATCCAGATTGAATCCCAATACCTTAAATACATGTATTACAAATTTGCTTTTCTCATCTGATATAACTGCTGGTTGATTAGAAAACCAAAATATTATAACCATCCATGTAATAACTAAAATCCATTTTGTTTTTTTACTCATTTTTAATACCTTTCTATGTTAATTTATAAAGTTATATATCGTATTTAAAAACTTACTTTATAAGTATAATATATAACCTTATAAATTTAAATAAAAAACAGATTAATCAGAGATTTAGCTTCAAATCTCAGCGATATCTATTTTATGGATAGATCATCATAATATTCTTTACACTACTAACTACTTGCCTCATATATATTCTCTATATTAAAAGTAGTCATAGTATGACATTCTCCACATATTTTACTTAACGAAATAAAAAAGAAGCATCTTATAAGATGCTTCTTGGTGGCTTACCGGGGAATCGAACCCCGGACACCATGATTAAAAGTCATGTGCTCTACCGACTGAGCTAGTAAACCATATTTACCTGGCGACGACCTACTCTTCCACACAGTCTCCCGTGCAGTACCATCGGCACTATGAAGCTTAACCTTCGTGTTCGGAATGGGAACGGGTGTTACCTTCACGTCATAATCACCAGATTATTTGTTCTCTGAAAATTGCACAGTGAATTACATTTGGTCAAGCCCTCGACCTATTAGTATCAGTCAGCTGAACATGTTACCATGCTTACACCTCTGACCTATCAACCTTGTGTTCTTCAAGGGGTCTTACTAGCTTACGCTATGGGAAATCTAATCTTGAGGTGGGCTTCACGCTTAGATGCTTTCAGCGTTTATCCCGTCCCGACATAGCTACCCAGCTGTGCTCCTGGCGGAACAACTGGTGCACCAGAGGTCAGTCCATCCCGGTCCTCTCGTACTAAGGACAGCTCCTCTCAAATTTCCTACGCCCGCGACGGATAGGGACCGAACTGTCTCACGACGTTCTGAACCCAGCTCGCGTGCCGCTTTAATGGGCGAACAGCCCAACCCTTGGGACCTACTTCAGCCCCAGGATGCGACGAGCCGACATCGAGGTGCCAAACCTCCCCGTCGATGTGGACTCTTGGGGGAGATCAGCCTGTTATCCCCGAGGTAGCTTTTATCCGTTGAGCGATGGCCCTCCCACGAGGAACCACCGGATCACTAAGCCCGACTTTCGTCCCTGCTCCACTTGTATGTGTCGCAGTCAGGCTCCCTTCTGCCTTTGCACTCTACGAACGATTTCCAACCGTTCTGAGGGAACCTTTGGGCGCCTCCGTTACTTTTTAGGAGGCGACCGCCCCAGTCAAACTGCCCACCTAACAATGTCCCGTGACCAGATTCATGGCCGCCGGTTAGAATCCCAGTACTGTCAGGGTGGTATCCCAAGGATGACTCCATAAGAGCTGACGCCCTTACTTCTCAGTCTCCCACCTATCCTGTACAGACAATACCGAAACTCAATGCTAAGCTACAGTAAAGCTCTACGGGGTCTTTCCGTCCAATCGCGGGTAGCAAGCATCTTCACTTGCACTACAATTTCGCCGGATTTGTTGTCGAGACAGTGCCCAAGTCATTACGCCATTCGTGCGGGTCGGAACTTACCCGACAAGGAATTTCGCTACCTTAGGACCGTTATAGTTACGGCCGCCGTTTACTGGGGCTTAAGTTCACACCTTCGCTTGCGCTAAGTGTTCCCCTTAACCTTCCAGCACCGGGCAGGCGTCAGCCCCTATACATCAGCTTTCGCTTTAGCAGAGACCTGTGTTTTTGCTAAACAGTTGCTTGGGCCTATTCTCTGCGACCTACTTGCGTAGGCACCCCTTATCGCTAACTTACGGGGTCAATTTGCCGAGTTCCTTGACAACAATTCTTCCGCTGGTCTTAGGATTCTCTCCTCACCTACCTGTGTCGGTTTGCGGTACGGGCACCAACTTCCTCCATAGAGACTTTTCTTGGCAGCGTGGAATCAGATACTTCGCCCGAAAGGGCTCCCCATCACACCTCAACATTGACTAAACGGATTTGCCTGTCTAGTCTGTCTAAGTGCTTAGACACACATCCAATAGTGTGCACATCTTATCCTCCTGCGTCATCCCATTTGTAATAACGTCAGTTGGCGGTATCGGAATATCAACCGATTGTCCATCACCTACGCCTTTCGGCCTCGGCTTAGGTCCCGACTAACCCTGAGCGGACGAGCCTTCCTCAGGAAACCTTAGGTTTTCGACCAATAAGATTCTCACTTATTTCTCGCTACTTATGCCAGCATACTCACTCCTGTACAGTCCACCGCTCCTTTCGGTACGACTTCAATCCATACAGGAAGCTCCTCTACCGCTCTTTCGAGCCCATAGCTTCGGTGGTAAGTTTTAGCCCCGGACATCTTCGGCGCAGGATCTCTCGACTAGTGAGCTATTACGCACTCTTTGAATGAGTGGCTGCTTCTAAGCCAACATCCTAGTTGTCTTAGAAATCCCACATCCTTTTCCACTTAACTTACACTTTGGGACCTTAGCTGATGATCTGGGCTGTTTCCCTTTTGACCACGGATCTTATCATTCGTAGTCTGACTGCTGAGATTCAAGTATATGGCATTCGGAGTTTGATAGGGTTCAGTAACTGTTGTCAGCCCCTAGCCCATTCAGTGCTCTACCTCCATTACTCATTCTCAACGCTAGCCCTAAAGCTATTTCGAGGAGAACCAGCTATCTCCGAGTTCGATTGGAATTTCTCCGCTATCCACAGCTCATCCCATGGTTTTTCAACACCAACGTGGTTCGGTCCTCCACGGAATTTTACTTCCGCTTCAACCTGTCCATGGATAGGTCACCCGGTTTCGGGTCTACGACATGCAACTTATTGCCCTATTCAGACTCGGTTTCCCTTCGGCTGCGCACCTTAAGTGCTTAACCTTGCTACATATCGTAACTCGCTGGCTCGTTCTACAAAAAGCACGTCATCGCACGTAAAAGTGCTTTGACCGGTTGTGGACACACGGTTTCAGGTTCTATTTCACTCCCCTCCCGGGGTTCTTTTCACCTTTCCCTCACGGTACTGCTTCACTATCGGTCACCAGTTAGTATTTAGCCTTGGGAGGTGGTCCTCCCTGCTTCCCACAAGGTTTCACGTGTCTCGTGGTACTCTGGAGCAGATCTCGTTGCTATTCTTTTCACTTACAGGGCTGTTACCTTCTACGGCGGAGCCTTCCAGCTCTCTTCAATTAAGAAATCACAACTTTTATGATCTGTCCGCAACCCCAGGAACAAGTTCCTGGTTTGGGCTCTTTCCCTTTCGCTCGCCGCTACTTAGGAAATCGATTTTTCTTTCTCTTCCTCCGGGTACTTAGATGTTTCAGTTCCCCGGGTATATCCCTATAAACCTATGAATTCAGTTTATAGTACACTACGTTAGTAGTGTGGGTTGCCCCATTCGGAAATCTTCGGATCACAGGCTATTTGCGCCTACCCGAAGCTTATCGCAGCTTATCACGTCCTTCTTCGACTACTGGTGCCAAGGCATTCACCATGCGCCCTTTGTAGCTTGACCATTCATCCGAAAATTGGTTTCTATCAATTTTCTTTGCTTAGTTATAAATCTACAAAGGTTACTTACTTATATAATAAGTAGTTTTACCTTCAGCTTTACTTTTATTTATATATCACTGTGCAATTTTCAAAGAACAATTGAAGATTTATTTTATCATGTTGATTATTTGAAATCAACCGGTAAATAATCCCTCAAGATTAAACAGAGTGTAAACTCAAACCTTCAAGATAGAATTACCTATCTTGTCGACTCCTTAGAAAGGAGGTGATCCAGCCGCAGGTTCTCCTACGGCTACCTTGTTACGACTTCACCCCAATCACTAACCCCACCTTCGGCCGCGTCTTCCTTACGGTTAGACTACGGACTTCGGGTGTTGCCAGCTCTCATGGTGTGACGGGCGGTGTGTACAAGGCCCGGGAACGTATTCACCGCGACATGCTGATTCGCGATTACTAGCAACTCCAGCTTCATGTAGGCGAGTTTCAGCCTACAATCCGAACTGAGGGTAATTTTATAGTTTTGCTCCACATCACTGTATTGCTTCTCTTTGTATTACCCATTGTAGCACGTGTGTAGCCCTAGACATAAGGGGCATGATGATTTGACGTCATCCCCACCTTCCTCCCGGTTAACCCGGGCAGTCTCACTAGAGTGCTCAACTTAATGGTAGCAACTAATGATAAGGGTTGCGCTCGTTGCAGGACTTAACCTAACATCTCACGACACGAGCTGACGACAACCATGCACCACCTGTCTTCCTGCCCCGAAGGGCTTCCTCCATTACGAGTAATTCAGGAGATGTCAAGTCTAGGTAAGGTTCTTCGCGTTGCTTCGAATTAAACCACATGCTCCGCTGCTTGTGCGGGCCCCCGTCAATTCCTTTGAGTTTTAATCTTGCGATCGTACTTCCCAGGCGGAGTACTTATTGTGTTAACTGCGGCACAGAAGGGGTCGATACCTCCTACACCTAGTACTCATCGTTTACGGCGTGGACTACCAGGGTATCTAATCCTGTTTGCTACCCACGCTTTCATGCCTCAGCGTCAGTTACGGTCCAGAGAGTCGCCTTCGCCACTGGTGTTCTTCCTAATCTCTACGCATTTCACCGCTACACTAGGAATTCCACTCTCCTCTCCCGCACTCTAGACTTCCAGTTTGAAATGCAGCACCCAAGTTAAGCCCGGGTATTTCACATCTCACTTAAAAATCCGCCTACGCATCCTTTACGCCCAGTAAATCCGGACAACGCTCGCCACCTACGTATTACCGCGGCTGCTGGCACGTAGTTAGCCGTGGCTTCCTCCTTTGGTACCGTCATTATCGTCCCAAAAGACAGAGCTTTACAACCCGAAGGCCTTCATCACTCACGCGGCGTTGCTGCATCAGGCTTTCGCCCATTGTGCAATATTCCCCACTGCTGCCTCCCGTAGGAGTCTGGACCGTGTCTCAGTTCCAATGTGGCCGATCACCCTCTCAGGTCGGCTACGCATCGTCGCCTTGGTGAGCCTTTACCTCACCAACTAGCTAATGCGCCGCGGGTCCATCTCAAAGCGGATTACTCCTTTAATTAGTTCTCCATGCGAAAAACTAATGTTATGCGGTATTAATCTCCCTTTCGGGAGGCTATCCCCCTCTTTGAGGCAGGTTACCCACGTGTTACTCACCCGTCCGCCGCTAATCCACCCCGGAGGGTTTCATCGCTCGACTTGCATGTGTTAGGCACGCCGCCAGCGTTCGTCCTGAGCCAGGATCAAACTCTCAATTTAAAAGTTTGAATGCTCATTACTGTTGTTTTTGACTACTAACAAGTAGTTCAAAAGAATTGCTGGTTTAGTTTACTTAATAAAAATCATCTTGATTTTTAACCTCTGTTTAATTTTCAAGGATCATGTTGCTCTCTCGCAGCAACTATTGTAGTTTATCACATCCGCTTAACCTTGTCAACAACTTTTTTTAAATTGTTTTTGTTAAGCTTTGTCGTTTCTTCAAGCGACATGTGTTATTCTATCACATTATATGCATTCAATATGTGCTATACCTTCTATTTTTGAAGTTTATTTTAAAATTATTAACTTTTGCTTAATATTCTTAGCTTTTTTACATATTGATACACCTGGAGTCGTTTGTTTTCATATACTGAACATTGCTAATAAATTGAGTATTTGATCTTTATAAACATATACAACTAAATATATAAATAGAGCATGTAATCACACGCTCTATTCATTATTTATTTGCCTATTTAGTTTTATAAAATGTTATATGATCTCTCCATTTACCATTAACAAATAAGTACTTCTCATTCATGCCAACCTCTTTAAAACCACAGGACTTTAGGACTCTTTGGGATTTTATGTTCTCCACGAGTGTTGATGCTTCTATTCTATGTAACCCAATATCTTCAAATGCATATTTTATTGTGAGACTTAAAGCTTCTTTCATATATCCCTTACCTTGTTCATTTTCGTCTATAGAATATCCGACAAAAGCACTTTTAAATACTCCCATCACTATATTAGATATTTGTATTTTCCCAATTAGCTTCTTATTTTTATATATTCCAAAGTTAACACTATCTCCATTTAAAAATTGCTTATATCCCTCTACAAGTATTCTTCTTTGTCCCGTTAAGGTATAAAAGCTCTCATCTCTATCAGGTTCAAAAGGAGCAAGATATAACTTATTTTTAAGATAGTAGTTTAAAACATCTTCAGCGTCATCAGGAGTTAAAACTGCAAGTTCTACATTTATTCCGCTTATCTCTATTTCCTTATATCTTTTTTCATCTCTAAAACTATCAATATTTAATCCAAATATTAATTCATCCTTAAATACTTTATTAAAAATTATACTACTAGAGATTATACCTTCGAGCTTGAAACCAAGATCAGTAAAAGCCATAATATCTATCTCTTCATCTGCAACTACACTAATTTTATTAATATCCATATTTTTAAACAGAGAAATCAAAAATAGATTTAGAGCTTCTTTTAACAGCTCATATCCCAATTCCCCATCTTTATAAAACTTAATTCTAAAACTGCAATACCTATTTTCTTTTGATAACTCGATAATGAAAACCCTTCCTATAGTAATTCCTGCATTATCTCTAACTATATATTCACTCTTACTACCATTTGCCAAGCTTATAGTTACATGATGTTCTTTTAACATTCTAATCTCTCCCGTTAATAGAATTATAAAATTTTTAATAAAAACTTAACCTCTGTAACATTATAGCATAAAAAATATTGATAATATAAAAGTATATGTTTATATTATTTATATGATTTTAAATATAATATAAGGGTGTGTTATAAATGAATAAACAAAGTATAACTAAACTAAACCTATTTCTTATAGGTTTGAAGAATAGATTTGAAGAAAATTTAGATATTTTTAAAGACATTACAGTTATTTATAAGGCTGGTCTAAAGAATTTTAAAGGTATTGGTACATACGATTCTGGTAAAATAAAGTTTAACTTTAATGGGAAAACAGATTCTCTATCCATAGATGAGTTAGTAGATAAATTATGTAGTGATGCAGTAAATTATGATAGCATAACTTTAACTTATAGTGAAAGAGGTACTGATATACTAATTGAAGCAGATAACAAAAATGTAAAAATGAAAAATATAGATATTAAAGAAGAAGAAAATGATAATCACAACACTAATGAAACTTCTACATTATTAAATAGAAACTACCTTATAAAGGTAGGTAAGGCCGATAAATTATTAAAAGAAATAGGCATTATGAGTAAAGAAGGTAAAATTAAAAATGACAAGATACGAAAATATAATCAGATAGATCACTATGTTGAACTTTTCGATGAAATGTTAAATAAACTTCCTAAAAATCAAACTTTAAATATATTGGATTGCGGCTGTGGTAAGTCATATTTAAGCTTTGTATTAAACTACTATTTGAGAGAAGTAAAAAAAATTAGATGTCATTTTATAGGACTTGACTATAAGGAAAGTGTTATAGAGACTTCGCAAAAAATTGCTGAGAATTTAGGCTATAGAAATATGGAATTTCATGCAGTAGATATTAAAAACTATATTCCAAAAAACAAAATAAATGTTGTTATGTCTCTTCATGCTTGCGATACAGCTACAGATATGGCCCTAGCACTTGGAATAAAATTAAGTTCTGATGCTATTGTTGCAGTACCTTGCTGTCACAGAGAATTACTAAGTCAGTATTCATATGAACCTTTTAAAACTATATTAAAACATGGTGTATTTAAGGCTAGAATGGCTGACATTTTAACTGACGGAATGAGATCATTGTTACTTGAAGCAAAAGGTTACGATGTTTCTGTTGTAGAATATATATCTCCTTTAGAAACTCCAAAAAACCTTATGATAAGAGCTGTTAAAATAAAAGAGGAAAATGAAGACGCAATGTCTGAGTATTTTAATCTTATGTCTAGCTTAAATGTGTTTCCTGCATTATATAGCTACATAAATGAATGGGAATAACTAAAGAAAGATTTAACTAGAATAAATGTCTCTAGTTAAATCTTCATTTTTATCTTAATGTGTGAATAAATAATCCACTTCTTAATTTTGGTTCAAACCAGGTAGATTTTGGAGGCATCACTTCTCCAGCATCCGCTATAAGCATTAAGTCCTCTATATCAGTTGGATACATAGAGAAGGCTACCCCATTTTTTTGATTATCTATCCTCAATTCGAGTTCTTTAAGCCCTCTTATGCCACCTACAAAATCCACTCTATTGTCCGTTCTTGGGTCTTCAATCCCCAAAATTGGGTCTAATAGGTTGTTCTGAAGAATAGATACATCTAATCTATCAACAAGATTACAAGGATCATAAGTCCCCTCTTTTGCAGTAAGTTCATACCATTTTCCGTCTAAATACATACCGTAAGTATGCTTACAAGAAGGCTTATATGGTTTATCTCCTTCATATATATTTACATTAAATTTTTCCGAAACTCTAAACATATATCCCTCGGTAGAAAGCCCATTCAAGTCCTTGACAATCCTGTTATAATCCATAATTCTTAGGTCTGAATGTGGGAAAAGTACTGATAGGAAAAAATTAAATTCTTCCTCTCCTGTATAATTAGGATTTTCCTTTCTCCTTTTCAAACCAACTTTTACGGCTGAAGCTGATCTGTGATGCCCATCTGCTATATATACGCTACCTATATTTTTAAATATACTGCATATATTACATATAATATGCTCGTCATCTATAATCCATACCATATGTCTTATATTATCTTCTGCTAAAAAATCATATATAGCTTCTTTCTCAGTCCATGATTTTATTATACCATTAATTTCATTATTATACTTATAAGTTAAGAAAATTGGTCCTGTATTTGCATCGCAAATATCGACATGGTTTATTCTATCCTGTTCTTTCTCTTCTCTAGTATGCTCATGCTTTTTTATCTCATTATTTAAATAGTCATCTATCGAAGTACATCCAACTATTCCTGTTTGTTCTATTCCATCCATTATCAATCTATAAATATATAAACATTTTTTATTATCTTTTATTAAGACACCTTTGTTAATCATTTCATATAAATTGTTTCTTGCTTTCTCGTATACAATGTTATCATATATATTTGTATTTCTATCTAAATCTATTTCTGCCTTATCTACATGTAAAAAAGAATATTCATTATCTCCGACAATTTCTCTTGCTTCTTCACTATTTAAGACATCATAAGGTAATGCTGCAACCTTATAAGCTATATCTTTTCTAGGCCTTACTGCCGCAAATGATTTTAAGACAGCCACATCCATCCCCCTCTTTCCTAAGCATTAACAGCAAATTTATTGTTATATTGAAAAAATTCTTCTATTGTTTCTACTATTTCTTCACCTATTCTTTCCTGTGCTTCTTCAGTAGAACCACCTATATGTGGTGTAACACATACTTTAGGGTGATTTACTAATTCAAGATTAGGTTTAGGTTCATTTTCAAATACATCAAGACCTGCACCATTAATTTTACCTGAGTTTAAAGCCTCTATTAATGCTTCCTCATCAATTACCCCACCTCTTGCACAATTTATTACATAAGCACCATCTTTCATAATAGCAAACTGATCTTTTCCTATAATAGCGCCTTCTTCTTTATTAAAAGGGACATGAAGTGACACAAAATCAGCCTTTTTTAAAAGTTTTTCTATTGTACAAAACTCAAATCTCTCATAGCCTCTTACCTTTCCCAACTTGTCAGTATATATTACCCTCATTCCTAAAGCTTCTGCTCTTGTAGCAACCTCTCTTGCTATCCTACCAAATCCAATAAGCCCTAAAGTTTTCCCAAGGAGTTCTATACCTTCATATTTCTTCTTCTCCCACTTCCCATCTCTCATTGTTACATTTGCCAAGTGTATATATCTTGTGAGTGCAAATAAGTGGCCTATAGTAAGCTCTGCTACTGAAGCGCTGCTAGCATTAGGTGTATTTTTAACTTCTATTCCATTTTTTCTTGCATAATCTACATCAATATTATCTACCCCTACTCCTCCACGAATTACAAGCTTAAGCTTTCCACCTTTAGCTGCATCAATTATTGGCTTTCTAACCTTTGTAGCTGATCTTACTATCATAACATCAAAATCCCTAATATTTTCTTTAAGTTCTTCCTCTTCGTAATGTTTGTCGACTACCTCAAAACCATCATCTATAAGCTTTTTTATTGCTTCCTTTTCCATTCCATCACAAACTAATATCTTTATCATAATTAATAGCCTCCTTTTTATTTCTATGAACCTTAATTTTGTTTAATACTATACAACATTTGCCCCAATTAAATGATGTATGGTATTTGCCCCAATTAGATACTTTTTAAAAATTTAATATTTCATCTATATTTACTAATAATTCTTTTATCTCATCTAAAGTACATTCACCCATATGAGCTATTCTAAATGTCTTCTCTTTTAACTTACCGTATCCATTTGAAATTTGGAAACCTCTTTTTCCTAATTCCTTATTTAATTCTGAAACACTTATTCCTCTAGTGTTTTTAATATTTGTAAGAGTATTTGATAAATATCTTTCATCTGCAAACAATTCAAAGTGTTCTTTTCCCCATGCTCTTACATACTCGGCCATTTCTATATGCCTTTTGTATCTATTATCTAATCCTTCTTCTAATATTTTGTCTAACTGATAGTCCATTGCAAACATGTGTGAAAGAGAAGGAGTTGACGGATATTGATAATCTTTTTTCTGAATATATTCATAAAGTGCTAATAAGTCTAAATAATATCCTCTAAATTTAACATTTTTAGCTCTTTCTATAGCCTTTTGTGAAAAAGAACATGCTGCCATTCCTGGAGGAAGTGCAAGTGCCTTTTGACTTGAAGTTATACATATATCTACTCCAAGTTTATCTACTTCTACTTTTGTTCCTGCCATAGAACTTACTGTATCTAAACACCATACAACCTCTGGATATTTTCTTATTACTTTCCCAATTTCTTCTACTGGGTTCATAACTCCTGTAGATGTTTCATTGTGAGTTATACAAATCAAATCATATTTACCTGTAGCTAAAACTTTATCTACTTCATTAGGATCTACAGCTTTGCCCCACTCAACCTCAAATAAATCTGCTGGCACATTATTGTTTATCCCCATTTCATACCATCTCTTACCAAATGCCCCAATAGAAAATACTGCAGCTCTTTTAACTGTACAAGATCTTATTGCCCCTTCCATAAGACCACTTCCAGATGTAGTTGATAAAAGTATCTCTTCTTTTGTATAAAATATTTTTCTGAGTTTTTCACTAATTCTTCTTTGAAGATCTGATGCCTCTTTGCTTCTATGGCCTATCATTGGCATAGCCATTTTTGCTAAAACATCTTCTTTAACCTCTATTGGTCCTGGAATAAATAATTTTTTATGCATATTTAGTACCCCCTGAAATTTTTGTGCATCTTATTTTTTCACTGTAAAATCATATCACTATACAGTTATACCTTAATAAAGTGGATTTATAAAAAATAAAAGAGTCAGTCATCCACATAGGGACGATTGACTCGCGTTGCCACCCTCATTGACTACATATAATATATATACATAGTCCTCTCATTACAAATAACGGTTTTTTTCCGTATTACTCATCGCAATATCCTCAAAGGCGGATTCACAAAAGATATAGGTATCAGTTTTCACCAACCACTGACTCTCTTAACCTTTTCTCATGTTACTATTCTTTTCATCGGAACTATTAAATTTTAATATAAATAATTATAGCGCTATAAATTTTTACAAAATAAAAGAGTCAGTCATCCACATAGGGACGATTGACTCGCGTTGCCACCCTCATTGACTATACATGATAAATATACATATAGTCCTCTCATTATAAATAACGGTTTTTTCCGTATTACTCATCGTAATATCTTCGGAGGTGGATTCACAAAAGACCTAGGTATCAGTTTTCACCAACCACTGACTCTCTTAACCTTTGCTCATGTTACTATTCTCTTCATCAGATAAAATATATTATTTTTAACTTGTTTTTTATTATAAATTGATAAAATGTATATGTCAATAGCTTTTTGAAAATTTTTATAATAATCTAAAAAAATATATACTATTCTCTTAGCATTGCTTTCTTAGTTTATCCTTATTTTTTCTTCAATTTGTTCAAATAGCTCTTTATTACATTTATCATTTATATAATTTATACATGTATTACATCCTTGTGAAATAGCACTTCTACTTGCATTAAAAGTATAGGCCTTAGGCTTATATTCTGCACAATTTTCTGCTACCAACATTTTTTCCTGAATTGAAATCATATAACCACTCCTAGATAGTAGTCTTATTACAATCTTAATTTCAAATGTCTTAAAGCTAAATGTTCAATATTTTATTTGCTTATGTAGGTATTATTACCGCAAATAAAAATATAATTCTAAAATAGCAAAAAAATATGTTTCTCACCTACTAGTCTAAAACTGATTCTGTTTCTGTACAATATCTTGTAATAATGCATTTTCCAAGACTTCTAGGGCACGACTTACACATGCAATTTTCTACCTTTCCATCACAGCTATTAGAAAACTCAGGACACACTTTACAATTATTATTTAAAATCACAACTTTTCTTCCTCTCTAGTATAAATATTACTTGTTTAAATTTAAAACATTAATTCTATCTCTTTGCACTTGCTCTATCTTCTTATTTTTATATCTTATGCCATTTATAGGGCATATGTTCATGCATCGCAAACATAGCATGCATTTACTATGAAAAACAGCATGACCATCTTCAAATGTTATGTTATTCTTAGGACAATTTCTAAGGCATAAACCACATTTTTTACATTCCTCTATTGCTGTCAAATTTTTAGATAGTTTAGGTAATGAATTCTTGAAAAGCTTACTAGAAATCTTTCCTATTCCCATCTTAAAAATTGAATTGTTTTCTTTTAATCTTTTATTGTCTATAAAAATTTTAATTAATTCTTTAACCTTTTCTGACGCATTCTTCAAAATTTCATTTTCTTCTTTTTTAGTAGTTTTTTTACCAGAAATAAAATAACAGTTATTAGGCATCCTTATGGCAGATTGGATAACTATATCATATCCTTTTTGTGATATTTTTTTTGCCATGGATAAAACCGCTACTGACGACTTGCCTCCTTGAGTTGAATATATAATAGTTTTCATTTTTTTCTTAGTATTAGGCAATTTTTTCAAAAAATCACTTACTATTTTAGGTTCCATATTAGAATGTACTACGGAACCTACTACTATAAAATCATAGCACTTTATATTAATTGATTCTTCTGATTCTATATTTACTAATTTTATATCTATACCATAGGATTTAAAATTCTCTTTAAACCTATCAGCTACCCATTTTGTGTTTCCGGTGCCACTAAAATAATATAAAACACCTTTCATCAAAATCCCATCTCCCATTATTTATTCATCTATATGAACTTCGGCCCTACAAGCCAATGTTGAAAATTTCACTTTTAGATTTAAGCTTATAACATTATATATTTTCTATGTTAGATTGAACAATCCCTTCTTTTATGTACCTAAATAAATAATTTATTATCTATTACCTGAATTTTAAGGCTTTTGAACTATAGGATTAAGACGTTACATAACAAAGTGATAGCTTTTTCATTATAAACTTATAAATAAAATTATAATATAAAAATGCATAATACACTATCTTGTATTATGCATAATAATAAAAAAATTTATTCGTTATAATATTCTTGGGCATACTTCTCTCTATATGCAATCATTATTTCGCTTAATATTTCTGATGCTGTTGGTGGTGTAAAGGTTATAGCGTTTGCCCCTGCTTCTATTGTAGCCCTTATAGTTTCTTCGTTAGGCCCTCCTGTGGCCATTATAGGAAACTCGGGGTACATTTCTCTTATTTTTTTAACTATATGAGAAGTTCTTTTAGCACCTGATACATTTATTATAGTAGCCCCTGCTTCTATTCTTTCCTTAATGTTTTCATATTCTGATACAACCGAAACGACTATAGGTATGTCAATAGTGTCCCTCATTTGTATTATAACATCATTAGGTGTCGGACTATTTACTACTACTCCCATAGCTCCCTTAAACTCCGCATCTAAGGCTAAATTTACAACCCTTTTTCCAGTGGTAATTCCTCCACCAACTCCACAAAATACCGGAATATCTGCAGACAGCATAATAGCCTGTGTTATAAGTGGTTGAGGTGTAAATGGATAAACTGCAATAACAGCATCTGCATTTGTATTTTTTATAACCGCTACATCAGTACTAAACACAAAAGATTTAAGCCTCTTCCCAAATATTCTAATGCCACTTGCTTCTCGTATAACATTTGGAACTTGAATCATATGTCTTCTTAATATACCCTGTATCTCTGGTACATGTTTGACCATACATTTTCCTCCTCTATAACAATATAACCCACTACTTCAACTTAAATTTTGTTATATTATAATAACATATTTTTACTTTAATATCCATTTTTTTGTTTTTATCTACTTAAGACTAGTACCTCTTCAAGCTACAATTGCCATTATTACAATTATCTTCTTCACATCTATAAGCCCTATTTCCAGTATACCCTAATTCCTTTAAAACCTTCCTAACTATTCTTTTTCCTATTTTATCCTCATTCATTTCACAAAGAGCATCTTCAATATTACTCCAATCCACCCATTCTACTTCAGATGACTTTTTTATAGTTCCTCCATCATACATTGCCATAAATGTAAGCATTAATATTTCCTTAGATTCCAAATACTCACTACCTAAATATTTTATATCTTTTACTTTAATTCCTGCTTCTTCTAATACCTCTCTATGAACTGTACTCTCAACAGTTTCACCATTGGTCACATAACCGGATAAGAGAACTTTTGAATCTTTGAATATATAACTTTGCTTAAGAAGCAATATTTTATCTTCTTTTATTACAGCTACTATTATACATGGCTTAGGAGTATCGAAATACATAATGTCATCTACTGGACAATAGGGAACCCCGCCCTCATCCCAGCTATGCTTCTCTATTAACTTTTGACCACAAACTGGACAATATTTAAATTTCATAAAACCACCACTCTGATTTGAGTAGTTTCACCTCCTTGTACTAAGATTAACTATATAAGTACATTATAAGGTATTCTTGCAATTACATTCAACTTAATAGAATTTTATAACCTCACTTCTATTGGATCTTTAATTGTAATATGCTTTTCTCCTACAAAGCAATCATAAGCAAGTATATGTACTCCATTGCTCTGAGCTAATCTTAATGCTTCCCCAAAAGCTTTATCCATTTCATCATGAGGAGTAAAATATTCTACTCCTTCCATCTGAATTAAAAATAATACAGCTGCTTCTCTACCAGTGTTTTTAACATCTATAAGTTCTAATAAATGTTTAGTTCCTCTTTCTGTAGGAGCATCTGGAAACATAGTTTTCCCTCTATCTTCTAGAGTTACTCCCTTAACTTCTAAATAACATTCATTTTTATTATAATCCGTTAATTTAAAATCAAATCTGCTATTTCCAAAAGTTTTTTCTTTTTCTATTTTGCTGTAACCACTTAGTAAACTTATCTTTTTATTTTTTAATGCTTCATCTACAACTTTATTAGGTATATGGGAATCTATGCTTATAAACCTTTTTCCCTTGTACCCACCAATTAAATCATATTTAGTTTTTCTTGATGGATTATCTTCTTCTCTTAAAGCTACAGTGCAACCAGGTATAAGTATCTCTCTACATCTACCTGTATTAGGAACATGAACTATAGTTTCTACTCCCTCTATATCTACATAAGCTTGAAAACGATTTGGTCTATATATAAATTTAGCTGTTATAACATTTTTGTGGATAATCAATATATCATCTCCATTTTTTAAATTTATACACATATTCACACAATTTATCCACATATTTATCGTTGTTTTAGTCATTTTTTATCAACATTGTGGATTAATTATATACTTATTTAAACATAAATGATTATTATTTTAAACTAAAATATTTATTATTTCTATTGTTTTACCTTGGCCAATTAGCTACAAATTTGTAACCTATTTTTTGCATAGTGAATAGTATATACTTGAACCGCTTTTGAATAGGAGATATTATATGCATATTCTATCAGTAATATTATTTGTTGTGTCTGCTAGCCTTGATAATCTTATCGTTGGAGTTGCCTACGGTATCAGAAAACTCAAAATATCTATATTAAGTAATCTCTTAGTAGCCTTCATATCTTGTGCAGGAACATTTTTATCAATGGCACTAGGTAGTTTTATTAGTAAATTTATTGCTGGGCATAATGCAAACCTTATAGGAAGTTCCATCCTTATCCTATTAGGATTATGGTTTATACTTAATTCCTTGAAAAAAAATGATAAAGTTCAAAAAGATGAATACAAGAAGCAAAATAAATTAGAATGCTATAGAGTTCAGTGTGAAGAGCTCCTGACAAGTCCTGAGAAAGCAGATATGAATAATTCAGGCAATATCGATTTGAAAGAAGCAGTAATCTTAGGGTTTGTACTAGCTCTAAACAACATGGGTCTGGGCATAGGGGCTAGTATTACAGGATTAAGCATACTCTTAACTTCTATTTTTACATTTGTATTTAGTTTAACTGCTATACCTTTAGGATACATTCTTGGTAAGAAGTATATACCTAAGGTGCTAGAAAGTAAAGCAAATCTAATTTCTGGTATAATAATAATACTTCTTGGCTTATACGAGATGTTCATTTAACTTAAGGCTAAACCAATATATTTATCAATTTAGCCTAAATTCACTACAAGAACAACTTAAATATAACTAAAAATATTACTCCTGGTATTCCAAAAAACCAGCTATGAGAGCTGTTATTGCATTAATTCCTATGTAAAAATTAAAATAATGCCCAATAAAATTAACTGCAATTAATAGCAAAATTCCAATCAATCCATTAGCTATTAATTTCAATAAAACCTTTAGAGGCCAAGCAAAAATTTTAACTAATATATATAAACCAATTATAGAAATTAAAAAGTAACCTATGTATTCAAATTCCAAAGATATCCCCCCTAATTTTCTTGTTACTAAATTTATATTCTACTAAAGCAAAAGTATTAATAAAAAAGATGAAAAGTAAAAACTTAAAGTTATTTGCTTTTCACCTTTTTCATTTTAACCTACATTTAAATCTTCAATGACGTTTGAACATTCAACTTTTAGCTCATTTTTTTTAGCTTCGTTAAGTAAAAACATATATCTTGCCTTTGCAGCTTCTTCTCTATATATCGCATAATCTACAAGCCTTGGATCATTAACGGCATTAAAATATTCTCTAGCTACCTTTAAATCTTCTCTTGCCTTCTCTATTGCATTTAATAATTTTTTTTGTTCTGCCGTATATCTTGATTTTTTAGTTATTAAGCTAGCAATAATACTTTTGTCCATAAAGAACCTCCTATTTTACATCATGTCTATAATAATTGACATAAAATAGAATTAGTATACGTTATATCTCTACTCTACCTTCTAATGCTTTTGAAAGTGTAACCTCATCTGCATACTCTAAATCTCCACCAACAGGTATTCCATGAGCTATTCTTGTCACTTTAGCACCTAAAGGTTTTAATATTTTTGATATATACATAGCAGTAGCTTCTCCTTCTATATTAGGATTTGTAGCTACTATTACCTCTCTTACTTCTCCATTTATTCTTCTTATAAGTTCTTTTAGCTTTATGTCTTCAGGACCCCTACCTGCCATAGGGGATATATTCCCATGAAGAACATGATAAACCCCATTAAACTCTTTAACTTTTTCCATGGATATTATATCTTTAGGTTGCTCAACAACACATATCAAACTCTTATCTCTATTAGGATTAGAGCATACTGCACAAGGATCCTTATCTGTGAAATTACCGCATACAGAGCAATATTTTATTGTTCCTCTAGCTTTAACTAATGCTTCAGCAAACTCTCTAACCTCTTCACCTGGCAGATTCAGTACATGAAGAGTAAGTCTTTGAGCTGTTTTATATCCTATGCCTGGAAGCTTAGCAAATTCCTCAATCAGCTTTTCTATTGCAATTGGATAGAAATCCATAATTATCACCTCAATTTTAAAACCCCATCTTCAATAGATGGGGCAATTATTACTGTGTTTTAAAACATTCCTGGAATATTTAGTCCACCTGTTAACTTTTTCATCTCTGCAGATGTTTCTTCTTCAGCTATTTTTAGAGCTTCATTACATGCAGTTAAAATTAAATCTTGAAGCATTTCTACATCATCTGGATCTACGACTTCTGGTTTTATCTTTATATCCACTATTTGTTTTTTACCAGTTACAACTGCAGTTACTGCTCCACCGCCAACTGTAGCTGAGAATTCTTTATTCTCAAGTTCGTTTTGCATATCTTCCATCTGCTTTTGAAATTTTTGTGCTTGTTTCATTATATTATTCATATTTCCCCCACCAAAGTTAGGGAATCCACCTTTAGCCATGCTAATTCCTCCTCGACTTAATTAATTCAGTTATAATTATACCATATTTTTATAAATTTAAATCAATACTTTTTTGTTATTATTCATCAACTATTTCAATCAAATCTTCTCCAAAAGCATCTCTTAATAGCTGCTCAGGAGAATTCGACTTACCTCTAGTTTCATCTCCATCTATATAATATTGGAGCCTCACTCTCTCTTTTAGAGCTTCCGAAAATATTTCTTCAACTATTCTCCTATTTTCTTCTTTTTCTAATCTTTGCTTATTAAAAGCATAATCTTTATCGTATCTTATTGTTATCATTCCGTTTTCACATTTAATTACTTCTCCTGTAAATAGAGCTGCATGTATAACCCTATAACTTTTTGATTTAAAAGATTCTAATATATCTCTCCAGCTCTTTTTTACTATATCTAATGTAAGCTTTGAATATATATTGTCGTCCATTACAGGTCTTATATTTTCTTTTGATTTATTTTCTTCTACCTTAGTCCTATTTTCTTTTTTTACTACATTAGTTGTATTAGGAACTATTCTTTCACAGGTTACTTTTAGTTCACCTTCTTTTAAGGCTTCTTCTAACCTGTTTAATCTTGAAA
The DNA here is from genome assembly GCF_030915445.1 of Clostridium sp. OS1-26. Lineage (GTDB taxonomy): Bacteria > Bacillota > Clostridia > Clostridiales > Clostridiaceae > Clostridium_AM. The sequence goes on along the minus strand of NZ_CP133264.1, from coordinate 1,463,340 downwards.
GTATTACTTCTTTCGAAGTATCATACTCTATCTTACACATTTTTATTACTGCAAGTTCTAAATATATTCTACTTTGTTTCGTCCATTTTGATTGATCTTCTGCATCCTGTAATATTCTAATGTCTCTCATTATTTCTTCTATTCTTATTTTTTGCGCCTGCTCTTTTAGAAGTTCTATATTTTCTTCAGACATATCTAATATATCTTCTGGATTTTTACTTACCTTTACCATTAAAAGGTTTCTCATATGAGTTATCATATCTTTTATAAAATTGTAAATATCCTTTCCACTGAGGACTATATCATCTACTATCCTCATGGCCCCCTCTACGTTTTTCTCTATAACCTCATTTGTAAGCCTTATTAAGTTTTCATTCGTAACTAAACCAAGCATACTTATAACGCCATCATAGTCTATTTTCCCACCACCCATAGATATAGCCTGATCTAATATACTTAATGCGTCTCTCATTGCTCCATCGCACATTCTAGATATTAAGTTCAAGCTTTTATCATCTGCAAATACTCCTTGTTCCTTAGCTATTTTTCTAAGCCTCTCAAACATGTCTAATCCCTTTATTCTTCTAAAATCAAACTTTTGACATCTAGAAAGAATAGTAACAGGAAGCTTCTGAGGATCTGTAGTAGCAAGAATAAATATTACATTTGAAGGTGGTTCCTCAAGTGTTTTTAAGAATGCGTTTACCGCTTGTGGGGTAAGCATGTGAACTTCATCCATTATATATACTTTATATTTTCCTTCTTGAGGAGGATATTTTACATTTTCTATAACATCCTTTATGTCTTCTAAATTTCTTTTTGAAGCAGCGTCCATTTCTATTACGTCAATAGAAAGTCCCATGCTTATTTTTTTGCACATTTCACATTCATTACAAGGCTCTCCATCTTTCAAGTCAAGACAATTTACTGCCTTTGAAAATATTTTTGCAGTAGATGTTTTACCTGTTCCTCTTGTACCAGAAAAAAGATAAGCATGTGCAATTCTGTTATTTTTTATTTGATTCTTAAGTGTTACAGTTATGTGGTTCTGACCGACTACATCTTCAAAGACTCTAGGTCTCCATTCTCTATATAATGCAGTGTAAGACACTTAAATCACCTTCTTTAACTTGTTTAACCACTATATATTATACCTTATATAGAATTTATAGTTAACATTTAATTTTTTCATAAAATAAATCTAAATATAATAAAAAAGACACCCTTTTAGGTATCTTTTATAAGCAAATTATATTAAAGTCGTGCACCTCGCTTCGTCTAATAAAATATGAGCGTTACCCATACAGTTAGCTCAAACCAGGTTTATCCACGGCACACGAAAATGATCACTTACCGCTGCTTCCTTCCGGACCTGACGGAATTCATGAGTTTCCGTTGCGTGGGACCCAGTTCTCAACGCCACTTTTATAGGCCAGACCCCACATTTTATAGTCTAAGCGAGGAATTCAACCCTGCTGTAGCGGATTGCAGGTTACAGGGCACCGCTGACTCCCCATCTAGCACGACAAAGTTCTATTGGCGGAGAGAAGGGGATTCGAACCCCTGGTAGGGTTTCCCCTACACACGCTTTCCAGGCGTGCTCCTTCAACCACTCGGACATCTCTCCACAAAATTTACTCATGAAACAATATTTAATTATATTTATCATGTTTTATTGGAACAAGGATTATTATACTATTAATATTAAAATAATTCAACACCTTTGTAAAAATTATTAGCAAGTAATTATTGGCTTAATTGTATGGCGGAGAGAGGGGGATTCGAACCCCCGGTACGGTATTACCCGTACAATTGATTTCGAGTCAACCACCTTCGACCTCTCGGACATCTCTCCATATTAGGCATCTAAAATAAAATATCAAGTCAAAGATGCCTCACCTTCTTGATTTAAAGAATTCTATTAATATATTGCTACACTTCTCATCATAAAGCCAGTGAATATTAGTCCAATGGTTTAATGCATCATTTTGGAGTACATTTACTACAGAACCGCAAGCACCAGCTGTAGGATCAAAAGTGCCTATATATAAATTACTTATTCTTGATTGAAGTATAGCTCCTGCGCACATAGGACAGGGTTCTAAAGTAACATACATGCTGCACCCATTAAGTCTCCAATTTTGAATAACTTCTGAAGCTTTTTCTATAGCTAAAATCTCAGCATGCGCTAATGGACTATTTAAAGTTTCTCTCAAATTATGTGCTCTTGCTATTATATTATTATCCTTTACTATGACAGCTCCAACTGGCACTTCTTTTAAAAGCGTGGATTTTTCAGCCTCAAGTATAGCTTCAATCATAAACTTATTATTCATAGAGACCTCTTAGTATATTTTATAATTATTTGTAATTATTGTAAACACATTTAAAAATTGAATCCTGTAATTAAAATTACAGGATTCAATTTTGGTGCGCCCGAGAGGAATCGAACCCCCGGCACGCGGTTTAGGAAACCGCTGCTCTATCCTACTGAGCTACGAGCGCATATTAACTTGTTTCCATAATATTTTATAATAATCTATAATAAATGTCAAATTTTTATATTATAATCTATTAGCATACTAGCAACTAATTAATTTAAATAATAGGTATATTATATTGTAAATAAAAATATACTAATTAAGAGGTGTTATTATGATGAATGAATTAAAAAATTTATTTTTAGCAGGTTTAGGATCTGCAGCATATACTTATGAAAAGGCATCAAAGTTAATTGACGATATGGTTCAAAAAGGTAAGCTAACTATGGATGAGGGGAAAGAACTTTCAGAAGAGCTAAAGAGAAATATAAAAAATAAAGTTGAAGATGTAAAGCCTTTAACTAAGGATGACTTGGTATCTACTTTAAATCAAATGAACTTTGTAACTAAAGATGATTTACAAAACATAAAACAAAGATTGGATATGCTAGAGGAAAAAGTAAATACCAAAAGCTAAAGCCCCGACAGCTGTTAGGGCTTTAATATTTATGGAGGCATATTATGCATAATAACTCAATACAAAGGTTTAGAGAAATAATAAGTGTACTAGCTCGCTATGGCTTTGGCCATATAGTAGATAGTAAAATAAAAAAACAATATTTTCCCGAAAATTTAAGAAAAGCTTTTGAAGAGTTAGGGCCTACCTTTATAAAAATAGGTCAGGTATTAAGTACAAGACCTGATATACTTCCTCCTGAATATATACAAGAACTTTCAAAGCTTCAAGATAACGCTTCTCCTGAAAAATACGAAGATATTAATAATGTTTTCTTTAGTGTTTTTAATAAAAACATTGAGAATTGCTTTTCATCTTTTGAAAAAGAACCATTGGCTTCTGCATCTATAGCCCAAGTTCATAATGCCATACTTAAGAACGGAAAAGAAGTCATTGTAAAAATTCAAAGACCTGAAATAATGGAAAAAATTAAAATGGATTTATCTATTTTACATAGAATAATAAAGCTTACTAAAACAAAGTTTTCTGATGCTTTAATTGATCCAGAAGAGGCTTTAAATGAATTAATATCATCTACAGAAGAGGAGCTAAATTTTAAAATTGAGGCTTTAAATATAAAAAGATTTAGAAATCTAAATAACAATATAGCCTTTTGTTATACTCCATATATTATAGATGAGTTGTCCAGTGATAAGGTTTTAACTATGGAAAAAATATATGGTTTTAAAATAAATGATTTAGAAAAGCTTAAAGAGGGAGGATATGATCTTAACGATTTAGGGAAAAAATTAGCACTATCATTTTTTAAACAAGTTTTTACCGATGGTTTTTTTCATGGTGATCCACACCCTGGAAACCTATTAATAAATGAAGGTAAGATTTGTTTTATTGACTTTGGAATAATGGGAAACCTTTCTGAATCATTAAGAGCCTCATTGAATGATGCTATAGTTGCTGTAGTTTTTAAAGATTTAGATAAGCTAATATCTATAATTATGTCTATAGGCATAAAGAAAGGATTTGTAAATAAAAATAAATTATATGAAGATATAGACTATTTATTTTCTAGATATCTATATACATCTTTAAAAAATATTCATGTATCTATATTGCTTCAAGAGTTATTTAACTGCGCCAAAAACAATAATATAAAACTCCCAAAAGACTTAATAGTCCTTGTGAGAAGTCTTGTAATTATTGAAGGTGTTGTTGCTAAAATAGCCCCTGATACTCAAATACTTGATGTTGCTGTGCCTTTTGTAAAAAATAATAGTAAATTATCATTATTAGAGAACATAGATATAGATGATTTACTAATATATTCATATAACTTTACGAAAGATTTGTCTCGAATGCCTACTAGATTTATTGAACTTATAAATACTATGCTAAATGGAAGGCTTAAAGTTCAACTACAGATAACTAGCTTAAACAAAACCGTTAGTGCTTTAAATAATATGGTAAATAGGCTGGTTTTTGCACTTATACTATCTTCTATGATAATAGGTTCTAGTTTAATATTAACGATTAATGCAGGACCTAAAATATATGATATATCTATAATAGGAGTAGTAGGACTCATACTATCTGCATTTATGACTCTACTTCTCATTATCTCTATGATAAAATCTCGAAAATTATAAAGCATGAAACTAAGTAATTTAGTCCCATGCTTTATTTTATGCTTGTATTCCATTCAGTATATTATTTAATATATTACTAGCCAAATCATCAAAATTCTTTTTTTCTTCATTTATAAGTTCATATATTGCTACAGAACAAAGAGTTCCAAATAGTGTATATGCCGCATAGGAAGAATCGCAACATTTTAATATCTTATTTTCTATTGCCTCAACAATATATGACTGTATATAGTCAATATATTTCTTTATAGACTCTCTTAGTTCAAGTTGTCTAGATTCTTGCCCCCACAATTGACTCATTAATACTATAAAAAAATCTCTCTGCTCATGAACTAACTCTAACTGAATCCTGCATAGAACTTTTAATTTTGATAGAGCATCCTGCTGCTTGCATGCAGTACTTTCTATTCTTTCCTTTACTATATTCATTCCTTCTTTTATTATGTAGTTAAATATTTCTTCCTTGCTTTTAAAATGATAATATAATGTTCCCTTTGCTACTCCTGCATCAGACGCAATCGAATCCATTGTTGCACCACTATAACCGTTTTGTGAAAATATTTTTATAGCAGATTCAAATATTGTTCTTTTTGTTTTATTCATCAATACCACTCCAGATTTATATATTAATTGACCGGTCAGTATAATTATTCCAATTTACATTATACTATGTTGTTGAAATAACTCAATAGTTCTTAGAATTTTTAAGCATTGATTCATTATAAATTGACAATAGATAAATAATAACTGATAATTGTAATAAGCATTCTATGCTATACTCAAAATAAATATTAACACAAGAGAGGTCTGTATATGATTAAATATTATAATAGAAAAACAAAACAATATGAAATAGAACAAGTGGCAGGAGATAAATATCTTCAATGGACATATTCATCTCCTATTGGAATGAAATTTTTAGAGTTATTAATTAAAAAAAAGTTTTTCTCTAAAATATATGGCTCTTTTTGTGATAGTAAGAGAAGTATTAAAAAAGTTCATTCTTTTATTAAAGATTTTGATATTAATATGACTCATAGCGAAAAAAGTGCAGATGAGTTTGAATCATTTAATGACTTCTTTACAAGAAAGTTAAAAAAAGGGGCAAGACCTATAGATGCTGATATTAACTCTTTAATTTCTCCTGGTGATGGAAGACTTTTAGCTTATGAGAATATTGATTTAAATAAGTTGGTTCAGGTAAAAGGCTTCACATATAGTTTAGATAAACTTATAAATAATCCTGATATATCTAAAAAGTTCTCAGAGGGTGTTTTTTTAATATTAAGACTTTGTCCTACTGATTATCATAGATTTCATTTTATAGATGATGGTGTATGCGAGGAAACTATAAGAATTACTGGAGATTACTATTCTGTAAACCCAACTGCTTTAGAACAAATTCCTGAGCTTTTCTGCAGAAACAAAAGGGAATGGAGTATTTTCCATTCTAAAAACTTTGGAGATATACTTCATATGGAGGTAGGAGCTACTTGTGTAGGTTCCATTATACAAACATATACACCTGGAGCAGATATAAGAAAAGGTGATGAAAAGGGTTATTTTAAGTTTGGTGGTTCAACAACAATACTATTCTTAGAAAAAGATAAAGTAAATATTGATAGAGACATAATTGAGCAATCTTCTAAAGGATATGAAAGTAGAGTATTAATGGGTGAAAAGATAGGTGAAAAAATAAAAGCTTGTGATGAATAATCACAAGCTTTTTTATGGTGCGTCGGAGAGGATTCGAACCCCCGACCAACTGGTTCGTAGCCAGCTACTCTATCCAACTGAGCTACCGACGCATATTTAACATAATTATATTAACATAAATGTTCAAAAAAATCAAATTAATATTAATTATTATATACGATAAATCAAAATTTATTAGTATATTTAGTTTAAAAAACATTATGTCAGAAATTAAAAAACACCTTGATTCAGGTGCTTACATGGCGGAGAAAGAGGGATTTGAACCCTCGCACCGGTTTCCCAGCCTACGCCCTTAGCAGGGGCGCCTCTTCGGCCACTTGAGTATTTCTCCATGCCCTAATTTTAGTTAAAAAAAAATTGGCGGAAAGACAGGGATTCGAACCCTGGGTACGGTCACCCGTACGCCGGTTTTCAAGACCGGTGCCTTAAACCAACTCGACCATCTTTCCATACATCCAACATTAAACATAATAACATATTTAATTAAAATAGTCAACAATATTTTTACTCTAATATAATTTTATATTATTTAAATTAGATAAGCACCATAATAGGTGCTTACATGGCGGAGAAAGAGGGATTTGAACCCTCGCGCCGGTTTCCCAGCCTACGCCCTTAGCAGGGGCGCCTCTTCGGCCACTTGAGTATTTCTCCATGCCCTAATTTTAGTTAAAAAAAAATTGGCGGAAAGACAGGGATTCGAACCCTGGGTACGGTCACCCGTACGCCGGTTTTCAAGACCGGTGCCTTAAACCAACTCGACCATCTTTCCTCGCCTGTTGACATGTATTATTATATCAACCATAAGTGTATATGTCAACAGTTCTTTTAAAATTTTTTTTGTTATTTTATTACTTCTCTTCCACCCATATATGGTCTTAAAACTTCTGGAATTACAACACTTCCATCAGCTTGCTGATAATTTTCAAGAATTGCAGATAAAGCTCTTCCAACAGCAACTCCTGAACCATTTAACGTATGTAAATATTGTAGCTTACCTTTCTCAGTTTCTTTATATTTTATATTAGCACGCCTTGCTTGGAAATCTTCAAAGTTACTACAACTTGATATCTCTACATATCTATTATAACTTGGCATCCAAACTTCTATATCATATTTAAGTGCTGCTGTAAACCCTAAATCTCCTTTACATATTCTAACTACTCTATAAGGAATCCTTAACTCCTGAAGAACTTCTTCTGCATCATTAGTTAATTTTTCAAGCTCCTCATAAGATTTCTCTGGCTTTGCAAATTTAACAAGCTCAACCTTATTAAATTGGTGCTGTCTTATAAGACCTCTTGTATCTCTTCCTGCTGAACCAGCTTCAGCTCTAAAACATCCGCTATAAGCTACATGTTTTATTGGCAAATCTTCGCCTTTTAAGACTTCATCTCTATAGAAATTAGTTACAGGCACTTCTGCCGTTGGTATTAAATAAAAATCATTGTTCGAAACTCTAAATGCATCTTCTTCAAACTTCGGCAGCTGCCCTGTTCCAATCATACTAGTTCTATTAACCATGTATGGCGGTAATAACTCTTCATAGCCATGTTTTTCAGTATGAAAGTCTAAAAAATATGATATAAGTGCTCTTTCAAGTCTAGCCCCTAACCCTCTATAAAAAGTAAATCTTGAACCTGCAACCTTTCCTCCTCTTTCAAATTCTAATATATTAAGATTTGTTCCTAAATCCCAATGAGCCTTAGGTTCAAAATCGAATTTTGTAGGATCTGACCATTTTCTTATCTCTATGTTATCTGCATCTGTTTCTCCATCTGGAACTTGAGGATTGGGTATGTTAGGTATTCTAAGCATTATGTATTCTATTTTTTGATCTAATTCCGCTAGATTAACGTCATACTGCTTTATCTTCTCTGAAAGCCCTTTCATTTCAGCTACAAGAACGTCAGCATTTTGGCCTGATTTCTTTAATTTAGATATTTCTAAAGAGTCTTTGTTTCTTTTATTTTTTAAAACTTCTACTTCAATTAAGATTTGTCTCCTTTTTTCATCTAATTTTACTACTTCATCAATAACAGATACATCAAAATCTTCTCCTCTATTTGTTAAAGCCATTTTTATATCTTGTACATTATTTCTTATTCTTTTTAAATCTAGCATTACAATTTCCTCCTAAATATTTTTTGTAAATAAAAAAGCCCCTTATCCCATAAAGGGACGAAGGACTCCGCGTTGCCACCCTAGTTAACCAAAAATTGATTCTCTCAAGGATTATAACGGTATCACCGAACTGTTACTAGCAGTACCTCCGAGGTGGATTCACAAAACTCTGGTATCAGTTCACACCAACTACTGACTCTCTTTGCCCTTTGTAATGCTACTAGCCTCTTCATAGGTTAATTTTAATTTTTATCTAGATTATATATAATATAATCCTGTGTCAATTTAATCTTGGCTCTATTCTGAATAGTGTAAAATATATTCTATTATTCATTTATTCTTTCTACATTTTTAGTACACACTATGTCTACTCCAGTATTTAAAATATTTTTACATACAATGTCTCCAATTTTTACAGGAGCTCCTACATAAAGCCTACTCAAGGCTTTTGAACACTCTATCCATAGATTTTTATTTATGGGTTTATTACTTTTCACTGAAACAACATTTAGCTTTGATCCTTTTATTCTTACTAAAGTAGTTAAAATATCTTTATTACTACTCATTTCCATGTTAGCATATTTTATTCCTTCATTACATAAGTTGCCGCAAATTTCTATGCTTTCGTCATATTTGTTTATGCTCAATATACAACTTTTATCACATTTATTGCAAATAATTTCCTTAATCAATTTAGAATTCCTCCAATTAGCTACATTTCATCAAACTCTTTTATTCGACTTATAACTATTTTTGAATTTTTAGAATCCTTAACTATATCAGTTAACCTTTTATCCATTTCTCTAGCCAAGATAGATACGACCTTATTCAAGCATTGCGCACCTTTACAGGTTCCAAAAGCAGCTCCAGTTCGTCTTTTTATTCCCTCTACGGTACGTGCTCCAAGTGGTCTTCTTATGGAGTCTACTATCTCACCTTCTGTAACCTTTTGACACACACATACTATTTTACCATATCTTTTATCTTGTTTAATAATGCTTTCTCTTTCTTCATTTGACAAATCTCTGAATCTATAAAATTCTCTTCTCTTGTCTACAAAATCTTTTTTTAGCACACAATTTAAGTTATTAACTATAGTTTCACATACAATTTTTGCAATAGCAGGAGTAATTGTAACTTGGCTATAATGTTTACCCACGACTTTAACATATCCATTATCAATAAGGCTGTCATCAATTATTAGTGTATCATTATAAAATGGAGATTCATAGGATATATTTATATATTCATCATTTATATTTCCCATAAACGATGATATTCTTTTTAAACTATCACTATAACTAATAGCTTCATTTGTCTTTAATGCAACTATGGTTCCTCCTTGTACAGTAGGAAATGTATAAATTTTATCTTCACTTTCATTTAAAGTTACAACTATATTTTTGAAGTTACCTTTAAAATCTTTTTCTAATAATAAATATTTTGAGCAACTTCTATCTTTATTAAGTTTATTTTCACTTTCTATACCATAGTATTCTACAGGTGTGGTATTTAGAACCATATTACAGGTAAACTTATTTTTATTTGTAACTATCCTAAATCCTTTCGACATTTTCTGTATATCTAGAACCTCTTCTTCTAACTTAAACTTTACCCCATTATCAAAAGCAATTTCTCCATAGGCAATCGCTAAATCATAAGGAGATATTATTCCTGTATTTTCGGAATGTATTGCCCTCCTAACATTAGCATTTAAGTTTGGTTCCATCTCATATACTTCCTTACTATCTAATAAACGTATATTTTTTATTCCCCTACTTATGGCTCTATCATACATATTAATTAATTTAGCTTCACCTTTTTTATCTTCTGCAATAATTAGAGACCCTCTCTTTTTAAAGGTTACATTAAACTTCGAAGCTATATCTTCTACGAGTTCATTTCCCATAAGTTCTAGCTTAGACATCAATGTATCTTCACATTCTAATCCATCATAAACTACAGCAGAGTTTATAAGAGCTACATCATCTGCTATATCATAATCTTTTTCGATAAGTGCTATATTTAAACTGTATTTTGAAAGCTCATAGGCAACTGCACACCCTATAATGCCTCCCCCTAATATAAGTACATCGTAATCCATAAATTAACCTTCCTTTCAAAGAGCTGCAGTAATTTAATAGTGTATAACTACCGATGAACCTTCTGGAATATTATTATAGATCCATTCGGCATCTTGTATAGATATTCTTATACACCCATGCGAGGCTGGAAATCCTATTTTTTTCTTTTCATCTTCTATTATATTACCTTTTTTATCGACTGGTATAGAATGTATTAAATAATTCGAAAAAAATTTAATATAATATCTTGCTCCTTCTTTATATTTGTTACTATAAAAATACTCACCCTTACATTGTATATTAAATATGCCAAGGGGTGTTTCCGTTTCTTGATCTCCCAGTATTCCTGTAGAGCATTGTATTCTTTTTAATACTTTATCTTTTTTTATAACATTTATATTTTGATTAGTTAAGTTTACATCTAAAGTATATTCTGTTTTTTTATATATTGCACCTTTTAAATTTTCGCTATTTTTTTTAATCCATCCCTTTTTACCTTCATTATTTTCTTCACAGTATAAATATCCGTTATTTTCTTTATAAGCTACTACTACATCATCCTTTGGCAATGTAAATATTATTTTATCGTTGCCTGAGCTATCTTCATATACATTTATTTTATTTGCGTTTACATAATATGTTTTTTTAAAGCAGGTTTTTGAAGAAAATATACTTATATCATTTGTGGTATCTTTTATATCCACCTTTTTATCATTGTTATCTTTACTTACATCCTCATTATTAATTGTTTGCTGCGTATTTTCATCAAGTTGTACCATAAAAGCTGGTGCAAATATAAATATACAAGTAAGTATAATACTATAAATCACTGTCTTTTTCACTGTAGTTTCCTCCAATATAGTGCTATATTGGTATTATCTACAAATAAGTAAGCTTTAAACATATATACAAAATTATATTTAAAAAAGAGAATAGGAACATTCCCATTCTCTTTTTCATCTATTTATTCAGTTCATTAATTGTTTCTCCAAGCATTTTAATGTATTCACCATATTTTGCCCAATCACCATTCTTTTGCGCCTCTACAGCCTTTTCATACATTTCTTTAGCCTTTTTTATTTTATCTAGCTTTAGACCATTGTCAGGATACTGAGTCTGACCAGTGGCACCATTTGTTTGACTATTATCTTTATAGTTAAATAACTGTTGAAGGGCACTTTCTATATTTTCAGCCAAAATGATTTTATCTCCATAAGAAACTACAACTCTCTTCATCTCAGGAATACTATTTTTGCCACTAGCTCTTAAATATATAGGCTCTACATATAATAGTGAATTGTTTATAGGAACTATTATTGTATCTCCAAATTGTACTTGAGATCCAGCTTTATTCCACAGTGACAGCTCTTTTGATATAGTAGTATCTTGGTTTAGCATTTGCTTAAATAAATATGGACTGTAAATAGTTTTTTGAGGAGGAAACTTATACAGTATCATCTTACCATAGTTATCCTTGTCCATCCTTGCTCCAAATAAGGCAACCATATTATCTTTATTTCTCATATTAAAATATTGGAGAAGTATCATTTCTTCTTCCTTTTCTCCTGGTAATTTCATTACTACATATGGAGCTTCCATACTGTCCTTTTCCCCATCTACCTGTTTCTGATTTCTTGAAACTTCCCATAAATCTTCTCCATTGTAGAATACCCCAGGATCTGTCATATGATATTTGCCAAGAACATTGCATTGAATCTTAAATAAATCTTCTGGGTACTTAAAATGCTGCTTTAAGTCTTGTGATAACTTTGATGTATCTTTAAATAGCCCAGGAAATATTTTCGAATAGCTCATAGCAATCGGATCATTTTTGTCCACTAGATAAAAATCTACACTTCCATCTACTGCACTTATTACAACCTTAACAGAGTTTCTTATATAATTTACATCATTATACGGTTGTGAAAAAGGATATCTATCAGAAGTAGTATATGCATCTATTATCCAGTATAACTTGCCACCACTTATTACTATATAAGGGTCTGAATCATAAGTTAAAAATGGAGCTATTTTCTTAACTCTATCTACAATATTTCTATTTATCAGTATTTTACTTTCACTTGTTATATCCCTTGATAAAAGAAAGTTTAAATCTTTTTTATTTGCAGCAAAGAGCATTTTATTTACAAAATTCATCTTTATACCCGCTGCGCCTTCATATTTGTTTGTTTGATTTTCTCCACCTTTTGGATAATCAAATTCGCTTAGTTTAGTATCAACAATTGCATAATCATTTGTCTTTTCTCCAAAATATATCCTTGGATTATCAAGCTTTATATCTGTTTTATTTTCTGGAGGTATATCCTTAATAACAAAGTCTGGTTGTCCTTCTGGTGTTACCGAGTTTACTTTACTCATTACTACACCATAGCCGTGAGTATATACTAAGTGTTTGTTTTGCCATGTATTTGGTTCTATAGATTGAGTGTTAACTTCTCTTGGTGCTATAAAAACTTGACTAAAGTTACCATTGATATTGTATCTGTCTATATCTATACCATTGAATCCATAATAATACCTTACTATTTGAACTCCATTATAAAACTCTAATGCTGGTTTAAACGAATTTATTCTTATATTGTCTATTGTATCTTTATGATTTATTATATCATCTTTAGTTAATGTGTTCTTTACTTCAAATGGTCTTGAATCTATTTTATCAATATTAAAAGCTTTTCTTGTATAATCTATATTATATTTTATATAAGGCTGTTCTAATGTTTTTTCATTTGATTTAACAATAAAGTTTTGTACTCCTACTGATATTGCTTGTTCAGCCACTGCTAAGGTTATTATTGTTGCTATAGATATAATAATTGGTTTTGCCTTAGATGTAAGTATACTATAAAACATAATTATAGCTGCAATAAGTGACACTACTATGATTATCTTATAAAATAGCAAACTTATATGAACATCTGTGTAACTTGCTCCATAGGCAACCCCTCTAGTACTATATACAAGCCCTAAAGCCTTTAGTAGATACCCTATTGAGACAAATATCATTAGCAGGGAAGATACAATAGCTAATTGTCTTCCAGCAAATTTTGTAAGTCCACTATTTAGAACAGTTACTTTAGGAAAACCTCTTCTTATACCTCTTGCTGAATATATTCTATCCTTTGCACTTAAAACGAAATAAGTTGCTATCGTAATTAAAATTAGAAAAATTAATAAAGATACAATAGCGTTATATAAAGATTGTATTAGTGGAAGTTTAAAAACATAAAATGATACATCTAAATTAAAAATAGGATCCTTAAAATTAAAATTAATGGAATTACTAAATTGAAGTATTCTGTACCAGTATGTTACTGAAAATGCGTAAGAAATAAACAAAGAAAATATTAAATTAATCGAAATAAATAATTTTTTTTCAATATTATTTTTATGGCTGTTTACTTCAACAACTTTCTTATATTTAATAATACTCAATCTTAAGCTTTTATAATAAAGCCATATTCCAATAAAGCTTATAGCAAAAATAGGAATCATTAATTTTGTAACTGCTATAAGTTTAGTAAAATAAACAGATAAGTAACCTACTTCTTTGTACCACTCTAAATTTACTACAAAATTAACTATCCTGTCTAAAAATATTAAGCATAGTATTATAATAAACACTGTAGTACCTAGGGCTATTCTTTTCCTCATATAAATCACCTCTTATTCATTTTTAGTATTTTTCCTAATATAGAATATTTGGTTTCTATTGCTCCACAAGGACATAATTCTTGACAACAAAAACATCTAATACATTCCTTCATATTCCATGTGGGTTGAACTTTCCCTTGACTATTTATCATCTTTATAACTCTTGGTTTTTCAGGACAAACCTCTTGGCACCTTTTACAACTTATGCACTTTTCTGCTACAAGCGATGGATCTGGTGCTATTAGATCCCTTAAAAAATTAGTTACTCCAGGACTTATAAAGTAAAAATTTCCTCCTTTTCTACAAAGTTCAAAATCTTTTGATTTCATACTTTCAATATCTTCACCTAAAACTTGTATATCTTTAGGCAGTACTGTTCCCCAATTATGATCATACGCTTCTTTCAGCACTGGTATATCTAATGGATTATCATAACCTATAAGTCTTACTGCCGTTGAGTCTACTGCCGTTACACTTTTACCCATGATCATCGTATTCATTTTTTTAGGTTTTCCACTCTTGGGTCCATTTCCCTCCATAGCTACAATACCATCAAGTATGGCAAAATTTGTGTTAACTAAAGAGTTAAGATCTAATAGCATTTTACAAAAATTATTTGCTTCAGGCATTCTTGTATGCCAAGTTGCCTTTAATGTTCCAGGAATACACCCAAACTGATTTTTTACAGCTCCCGTAAAATAAGCCATAGCATGAGTTTTAAGCTTAGGGAGAGTTATGAGAACATCTGCTTCATAAGGTGCTTTTGCTACGGTCCATGATTTGCATAATATTGATTCATCAAACTTTACATGAGTAGATTTCTTAAAATCTTCAAATTTTACATTGTATTTTTCTGCTACTTTTAAGAGTCCTGATTTTTCTGCTGCTTTTTTGCTTCTCCGAATCCAGGCGAATCTCCAAATGATATGTTACTTGAATAGTCCTTTATAATTTTGATAACAGCTTCAAATACATTAAAATTTGTAATTACTGGTGAACCAGCTTCCTCTATTGCTAACATATTAGGCTTTAATAAAACTTTGCTGTTGTATGGTATAAGTTCTCTCAAAAATTTATCTCCACCTAATAAATCAAATCCTTCTCTTAACTTTTCTTCTATAAGTTTAGTATTATATTCTTCACATCTTAATAGTACAACCTTTTCCATAGCACTTCTCCATTCTATGACTATTATAATTATTTAATCAGATACTAAGTAGTTTTTAGCTTTTAATTCTTGAATTATATTTTGTATTATATCATTATTTTCTGCTGCAATAGTATGAAGATGCACCCCACCAGTTAGAATAAGGAGCGGTTCTGCTTTATATTCATTAATTCTTTTCACGAAATTTTCTATGTCATAGAATGTTTTAGCCATAATCATCCCTCTTATTTCACCGTATAAAGGATGTTCAACTATAACATCCTCTACAATACCTCCAAATTTAACTATTATTTTTAATTCCTCTTCAATATTGGCGGTTATATGTGATACTGCAATTACTTTCTTTACTACACTCTTTTCTTCTTTATGTATTAAATATCCTTCTGGAGTCGCTATAATTTTTTTACCTTCGGCTCTTAAAATGGCAATGTCTTTTACTATAACCTGCCTTGTCACCCCTAACTCTTCTGCTAGTATATGTCCTTTTTGAGGATTATCACCTTTTCTTAATAATTCCTCTATATAGTTTCTTCTTTCTTTTGAATTCATATTTACCTCCATTAGAACATATAAAATTATCTTAATTTAAAAACTGCTAAATATAACCATATCTATATATTACCATTATATCAGATAAAAATAAAATTATATTTAACTTTATATAATTTTACTTAATTTTTATCATCACATTCTCTCAATATATCCAATTCTTTGTTACCTTTTATTTCAAAATTATGATGATTTTCAATCAAGTATAGTAAGTTCTTATCATAACTATATTTCTCTAATATATCGCAACCTAACTTACCATGATTGTAATAAACATTTAACTTTTCTATTTTAGATAACCTTTTTATACTTCCTTTTGTTATATTATCTGCCATAACTATTATCGACTTGTCTATGACACTTAGCTTTTTTATGGTTTTTCCTATATCATGCAATAACGCTGCCTTTATAAGTAAATTTGAATCTATATTTTGTTGTTTACAAGTATATTCTACATCATATGCAACTTTAACAGAGTGCTTTTGCTCCGATTTAGACAATTTATAAAACAATTTTAATTCACTTGGATTTAAATATTGGTTTATAAATTCTCTATCCTTCTCTTCAACTTTAGAACTTATGGACCAATAAAATTGCTTTACTCTATAGAAATCCATTGATATACACCTCTCAATCTGAACTCCTACTCTTATTATAGAATATTTTTTTATTTTGCAAAATAAAAAAATACCTGTAACTTCTGTTACAGGTATTTTTATGGTGGAGATAAAGAGATTCGAACTCTTGACCCTCTGCGTGCAAGGCAGATGCTCTCCCAACTGAGCTATACCCCCATAAATGGTGGACCTTCAGGGACTCGAACCCCGGACCAACCGGTTATGAGCCGGTTGCTCTAACCAACTGAGCTAAAGATCCATATTAGACCTGGCGACGACCTACTCTTCCACAGGGTCTCCCCTGCAGTACCATCGGCACTATGAAGCTTAACCTTCGTGTTCGGAATGGGAACGGGTGTTACCTTCACGTCATAATCACCAGATGTTGATTTCTTCTAAATCTTTGATTTAGCTAAAGAATCAGTACTCCTCAGCTCTGCCGAGTGAGTCTCATATCTACTACAGTTTTATATTATACTGGATTCGCTTAAGTTTGTCAACATTTTTTTTATGTTTATCAAACTTTTTCAGGAACATTGAGTAATTTGCACATTTGTTCTCTGAAAATTGCACAGTGAATTATATTTGGTCAAGCCCTCGACCTATTAGTATCAGTCAGCTGAACATGTTACCATGCTTACACCTCTGACCTATCAACCTTGTGTTCTTCAAGGGGTCTTACTAGCTTACGCTATGGGAAATCTAATCTTGAGGTGGGCTTCACGCTTAGATGCTTTCAGCGTTTATCCCGTCCCGACATAGCTACCCAGCTGTGCTCCTGGCGGAACAACTGGTGCACCAGAGGTCAGTCCATCCCGGTCCTCTCGTACTAAGGACAGCTCCTCTCAAATTTCCTACGCCCGCGACGGATAGGGACCGAACTGTCTCACGACGTTCTGAACCCAGCTCGCGTGCCGCTTTAATGGGCGAACAGCCCAACCCTTGGGACCTACTTCAGCCCCAGGATGCGACGAGCCGACATCGAGGTGCCAAACCTCCCCGTCGATGTGGACTCTTGGGGGAGATCAGCCTGTTATCCCCGAGGTAGCTTTTATCCGTTGAGCGATGGCCCTCCCACGAGGAACCACCGGATCACTAAGCCCGACTTTCG
This sequence comes from Clostridium sp. OS1-26, assembly GCF_030915445.1. GTDB lineage: Bacteria > Bacillota > Clostridia > Clostridiales > Clostridiaceae > Clostridium_AM. The sequence goes on along the minus strand of NZ_CP133264.1, from coordinate 1,445,695 downwards.
TCCCTGCTCCACTTGTATGTGTCGCAGTCAGGCTCCCTTCTGCCTTTGCACTCTACGAACGATTTCCAACCGTTCTGAGGGAACCTTTGGGCGCCTCCGTTACTTTTTAGGAGGCGACCGCCCCAGTCAAACTGCCCACCTAACAATGTCCCGTGACCAGATTCATGGCCGCCGGTTAGAATCCCAGTACTGTCAGGGTGGTATCCCAAGGATGACTCCATAAGAGCTGACGCCCTTACTTCTCAGTCTCCCACCTATCCTGTACAGACAATACCGAAACTCAATGCTAAGCTACAGTAAAGCTCTACGGGGTCTTTCCGTCCAATCGCGGGTAGCAAGCATCTTCACTTGCACTACAATTTCGCCGGATTTGTTGTCGAGACAGTGCCCAAGTCATTACGCCATTCGTGCGGGTCGGAACTTACCCGACAAGGAATTTCGCTACCTTAGGACCGTTATAGTTACGGCCGCCGTTTACTGGGGCTTAAGTTCACACCTTCGCTTGCGCTAAGTGTTCCCCTTAACCTTCCAGCACCGGGCAGGCGTCAGCCCCTATACATCAGCTTTCGCTTTAGCAGAGACCTGTGTTTTTGCTAAACAGTTGCTTGGGCCTATTCTCTGCGACCTACTTGCGTAGGCACCCCTTATCGCTAACTTACGGGGTCAATTTGCCGAGTTCCTTGACAACAATTCTTCCGCTGGTCTTAGGATTCTCTCCTCACCTACCTGTGTCGGTTTGCGGTACGGGCACCAACTTCCTCCATAGAGACTTTTCTTGGCAGCGTGGAATCAGATACTTCGCCCGAAATGGCTCCCCATCACACCTCAACATTGACTAAACGGATTTGCCTGTCTAGTCTGTCTAAGTGCTTAGACACACATCCAATAGTGTGCACATCTTATCCTCCTGCGTCATCCCATTTGTAATAACGTCAGTTGGCGGTATCGGAATATCAACCGATTGTCCATCACCTACGCCTTTCGGCCTCGGCTTAGGTCCCGACTAACCCTGAGCGGACGAGCCTTCCTCAGGAAACCTTAGGTTTTCGACCAATAAGATTCTCACTTATTTCTCGCTACTTATGCCAGCATACTCACTCCTGTACAGTCCACCGCTCCTTTCGGTACGACTTCAATCCATACAGGAAGCTCCTCTACCGCTCTTTCGAGCCCATAGCTTCGGTGGTAAGTTTTAGCCCCGGACATCTTCGGCGCAGGATCTCTCGACTAGTGAGCTATTACGCACTCTTTGAATGAGTGGCTGCTTCTAAGCCAACATCCTAGTTGTCTTAGAAATCCCACATCCTTTTCCACTTAACTTACACTTTGGGACCTTAGCTGATGATCTGGGCTGTTTCCCTTTTGACCACGGATCTTATCATTCGTAGTCTGACTGCTGAGATTCAAGTATATGGCATTCGGAGTTTGATAGGGTTCAGTAACTGTTGTCAGCCCCTAGCCCATTCAGTGCTCTACCTCCATTACTCATTCTCAACGCTAGCCCTAAAGCTATTTCGAGGAGAACCAGCTATCTCCGAGTTCGATTGGAATTTCTCCGCTATCCACAGCTCATCCCATGGTTTTTCAACACCAACGTGGTTCGGTCCTCCACGGAATTTTACTTCCGCTTCAACCTGTCCATGGATAGGTCACCCGGTTTCGGGTCTACGACATGCAACTTATTGCCCTATTCAGACTCGGTTTCCCTTCGGCTGCGCACCTTAAGTGCTTAACCTTGCTACATATCGTAACTCGCTGGCTCGTTCTACAAAAAGCACGTCATCGCACGTAAAAGTGCTTTGACCGGTTGTGGACACACGGTTTCAGGTTCTATTTCACTCCCCTCCCGGGGTTCTTTTCACCTTTCCCTCACGGTACTGCTTCACTATCGGTCACCAGTTAGTATTTAGCCTTGGGAGGTGGTCCTCCCTGCTTCCCACAAGGTTTCACGTGTCTCGTGGTACTCTGGAGCAGATCTCGTTGCTATTCTTTTCACTTACAGGGCTGTTACCTTCTACGGCGGAGCCTTCCAGCTCTCTTCAATTAAGAAATCACAACTTTTATGATCTGTCCGCAACCCCAGGAACAAGTTCCTGGTTTGGGCTCTTTCCCTTTCGCTCGCCGCTACTTAGGAAATCGATTTTTCTTTCTCTTCCTCCGGGTACTTAGATGTTTCAGTTCCCCGGGTATATCCCTATAAACCTATGAATTCAGTTTATAGTACACTACGTTAGTAGTGTGGGTTGCCCCATTCGGAAATCTTCGGATCACAGGCTATTTGCGCCTACCCGAAGCTTATCGCAGCTTATCACGTCCTTCTTCGACTACTGGTGCCAAGGCATTCACCATGCGCCCTTTGTAGCTTGACCATTCATCCGAAAATTGGTTTCTATCAATTTTCTTTGCTTAGTTATAAATCTACAAAGGTTACTTACTTATATAATAAGTAGTTTTACCTTCAGCTTTACTTTTATTTATATATCACTGTGCAATTTTCAAAGAACAATTGAAGATTTATTTTATCATGTTGATTATTTGAAATCAACCGGTAAATAATCCCTCAAGATTAAACAGAGTGTAAACTCAAACCTTCAAGATAGAATTACCTATCTTGTCGACTCCTTAGAAAGGAGGTGATCCAGCCGCAGGTTCTCCTACGGCTACCTTGTTACGACTTCACCCCAATCACTAACCCCACCTTCGGCCGCGTCTTCCTTACGGTTAGACTACGGACTTCGGGTGTTGCCAGCTCTCATGGTGTGACGGGCGGTGTGTACAAGGCCCGGGAACGTATTCACCGCGACATGCTGATTCGCGATTACTAGCAACTCCAGCTTCATGTAGGCGAGTTTCAGCCTACAATCCGAACTGAGGGTAATTTTATAGTTTTGCTCCACATCACTGTATTGCTTCTCTTTGTATTACCCATTGTAGCACGTGTGTAGCCCTAGACATAAGGGGCATGATGATTTGACGTCATCCCCACCTTCCTCCCGGTTAACCCGGGCAGTCTCACTAGAGTGCTCAACTTAATGGTAGCAACTAATGATAAGGGTTGCGCTCGTTGCAGGACTTAACCTAACATCTCACGACACGAGCTGACGACAACCATGCACCACCTGTCTTCCTGCCCCGAAGGGCTTCCTCCATTACGAGTAATTCAGGAGATGTCAAGTCTAGGTAAGGTTCTTCGCGTTGCTTCGAATTAAACCACATGCTCCGCTGCTTGTGCGGGCCCCCGTCAATTCCTTTGAGTTTTAATCTTGCGATCGTACTTCCCAGGCGGAGTACTTATTGTGTTAACTGCGGCACAGAAGGGGTCGATACCTCCTACACCTAGTACTCATCGTTTACGGCGTGGACTACCAGGGTATCTAATCCTGTTTGCTACCCACGCTTTCATGCCTCAGCGTCAGTTACGGTCCAGAGAGTCGCCTTCGCCACTGGTGTTCTTCCTAATCTCTACGCATTTCACCGCTACACTAGGAATTCCACTCTCCTCTCCCGCACTCTAGACTTCCAGTTTGAAATGCAGCACCCAAGTTAAGCCCGGGTATTTCACATCTCACTTAAAAATCCGCCTACGCATCCTTTACGCCCAGTAAATCCGGACAACGCTCGCCACCTACGTATTACCGCGGCTGCTGGCACGTAGTTAGCCGTGGCTTCCTCCTTTGGTACCGTCATTATCGTCCCAAAAGACAGAGCTTTACAACCCGAAGGCCTTCATCACTCACGCGGCGTTGCTGCATCAGGCTTTCGCCCATTGTGCAATATTCCCCACTGCTGCCTCCCGTAGGAGTCTGGACCGTGTCTCAGTTCCAATGTGGCCGATCACCCTCTCAGGTCGGCTACGCATCGTCGCCTTGGTGAGCCTTTACCTCACCAACTAGCTAATGCGCCGCGGGTCCATCTCAAAGCGGATTACTCCTTTAATTAGTTCTCCATGCGAAAAACTAATGTTATGCGGTATTAATCTCCCTTTCGGGAGGCTATCCCCCTCTTTGAGGCAGGTTACCCACGTGTTACTCACCCGTCCGCCGCTAATCCACCCCGAAGGGTTTCATCGCTCGACTTGCATGTGTTAGGCACGCCGCCAGCGTTCGTCCTGAGCCAGGATCAAACTCTCAATTTAAAAGTTTGAATGCTCATTACTGTTGTTTTTGACTACTAACAAGTAGTTCAAAAGAATTGCTGGTTTAGTTTACTTAATAAAAATCATCTTGATTTTTAACCTCTGTTTAATTTTCAAGGATCATGTCGCTCTCTCTCAGCGACTATTGTAGTTTATCACATCTTCTTAACTTTGTCAACAATTTTTTTAAGTTATTTTTCATTAAACTTTTGTGACAAATTTATTGAACTTTTATAGTTTATCATTGCAATTCAGCTTTGTCAATATTATTTTTTAATCATCAAAGCTAAATTTTTGTCGCATCAATTGACGACAAGAAGTATTTTATCAAAATTATATTATGTTGTACGCAACTACTAACCATATAATATAATTTACCTTCAATTCCCTTCATGATAAATAGGTTTTTCTCATTATTTTTTATACTGATACACGTGGTACAGTTTGTTAACATTATTTAAAAAAGAGGTTAGATTATATAATCTAACCTCTGCTTTATTATAGCATTTTACTCTTCAACGTTTTCCGCATCTTCAATATTTTCAATTTCATCACTATAATTTATTTTAGCAATCGCAACTACCTTTTGTTCTTCTTCAGTTCTCATTAATGTAACTCCACTAGTATTTCTACTAGTAGTAGATATTCCAGATACATTAATCCTTATAGCTACATTACTACTGTTGATAAGCATCATTTCATCTTCATCTTTTACTACTCTTGCTCCGACTATTGAACCTGTTTTGTCATTAACCTTATAGGTTATAATTCCTTTACCACCTCTTCTATGGGCAGTATATTCAGAAACAGGAGTTCTTTTTCCAAATCCATTTTCACTTATAACTAAAACATCTTGATCCTCAGCTACAATATCCATAGCTACGGCTATATCACTATCTCTTAAAGTTATAGCTCTTACCCCTGTAGCAGTTCTTCCCATAGGCCTTACATCTGTTTCTTTAAATCTTATTGCGTAACCATTTTGGGTAAATACAAGAATTTCACTTTCTCCTGTAGTCATCTTAACACCTATAAGTTCATCACCATCTTTTAGGTTTATAGCATTTAGGCCATTTTTTCTAATAGATGAGTACTGGCTCATCTGTGTTTTTTGATTAAACCTTCTTTAGTTCCCATTATGAAATAATTATTTTCATCAAACTCTTTAAAGCTTATAACTGCCTGTATTTTTTCATCACTCTCTATAGGTATTAAGTTTATAACATTAGTTCCCTTTGCTGTTCTTCCTGCATCAGGTATTTCATAACCCTTTAATTTGTGAACTCTTCCTCTATTCGTAAAGAATAAGATATTATTATGAGTAGAAGTTATAAACATATGTTCTACAAAGTCATCTTCCTTTGTAGCCATTGCCTGTATTCCCTTTCCCCCTCTCTTTTGAGCAGAATAAGTATCTGCTGATATCCTCTTGATATATCCTGCATGAGTAAGGGTTATTACAACTTCTTGCTCTTGTATTAAATCTTCTATATTAATTTCATCGTTATTTATTTGTATTTCTGTTCTTCTTTCATCGCCATATTTATTCTTTATCTCAGTAAGCTCTTCTTTTATTATACTTAAAACTAAATCTTCTTTTTCTAATATTTCTTTCAAATAAGCGATATTCTTCATCAGTTCGTCATATTCTTGCTCAATTTTATCTCTTTCAAGACCTGTAAGTCTTTGTAACCTCATATCAAGTATAGCCTGAGATTGCTTTTCTGAGAGGTTGAACTCGTTCATAAGGCCATTTCTTGCTTCTTCAGCATTCTTAGATGATCTTATAATATTTATTACTTGATCTATATGATCAAGTGCAATTTTTAAACCTTCTAAGATGTGCGCACGTGCAAGTGCTTTATCTAAATCAAATATGGTTCTTCTTCTTATTATTTCCTTTTGGAAATCTAAATAATGAACAAGAATTTGCTTTAAATTTAAAACTTGTGGCTCATTATTTACTAAAGCAATCATTATAATACCAAAAGTATCTTGCATTTTAGTGTGCTTATAGAGCTGATTTAATACTATATTAGGATTAGCATCTCTTTTTAGCTCTATTACGATTCTCATACCTTCCCTATCTGACTCATCTCTTATATCTGATATACCTTCTATCTTCTTATCCTTAACTAAATCTGCCATATTCTCTATAAGCCTTGCTTTGTTAACCTGATAAGGTAGTTCAGTTACAATAATTCTATGCCTTCCTTTTTCTTCTTCAATGTCAGCTTTGGCCCTTACAATAACCTTTCCTCTACCTGTTTCATACGCAGATCTAATTCCAGATGTACCAAGTATAATTCCAGACGTAGGAAAGTCTGGTCCCTTAATTTCAGTCATTAACTCTAAAATAGAGGAATCAGGATTATCAATAAGCATAGCTAAACCATTTATAACTTCTGTTAAGTTATGTGGTGGTATGTTAGTAGCCATTCCTACTGCAATCCCTGCTGATCCATTGACAAGCAAGTTAGGAAATCTTGACGGTACTACAGAAGGCTCTTGTTCCTCACCATCGAAGTTTGGAATAAAGTCTACTGTGTTTTTATTTATTTCCCTAAGCATTTCAAGAGTTATTTTGCTCATTTTTGCCTCGGTATATCTCATTGCAGCTGCACTATCTCCATCAACAGATCCAAAGTTTCCATGACCATTAACTAGTGTATATCTTATAGAAAAATCTTGTGCCATTCTAACCAACGCATCATAAACAGCTGTATCTCCATGAGGATGATATTTACCTAAAACGTCTCCAACAATTCTTGCACATTTTCTATAACCTTTCTCTGGAGTTAATCCAAGTTCGTACATAGAGTATAGAATTCTTCTATGTACAGGCTTTAATCCGTCCCTTACGTCCGGTAATGCACGACCTACAATAACACTCATAGCGTAATCTATATAACACTTTTTCATTTCATAGCTTATGTCTCTCGGTAAAACTTTTCCTTCATTAAACATCAATTACACCTCTTTGCTATATGTCTAAGTTTTCAACTTTCTTCGCATTTTCCGTTATGAATTCTCTACGTGGTTCTACCTTATCACCCATAAGTATAGTGAAGATCTCATCAGCAGCCATGGCATCACCTACTGTTATCTGTAATAGTGTTCTTTCTTCTGGGTTCATAGTGGTATCCCAAAGCTGTGTAGCATCCATTTCTCCAAGACCTTTATATCTCTGAATATTTGTATTATTATCTTTTCCGCCCATCTCTTGTAATAATTTTTCTAACTCTTCATCACTATAAGCATATCTATCTTTTTTATTTTTTGTCACTTTATAAAGTGGTGGCTGAGCTGCATATACGTGTCCTTGCTCCACGAGTTCTTTCATGTATCGGTAGAAGAATGTAAGTAATAACGTTCTTATATGCGCACCATCTACATCTGCATCTGTCATTATGATTATTCTATTATATCTTATTTTTTCTACATCAAAATCTTTACCGATTCCTGCTCCAAAGGCTGTTATCATAGATCTTATTTCTTCGTATCCTAAGATTTTATCCAGTCTTTGTTTTTCAACATTCATTATTTTACCACGAAGAGGTAATATGGCTTGAAATCTTCTATTTCTTCCTTGCTTTGCAGAACCACCAGCTGAATCACCCTCTACTAAATAAATTTCACATTCTAAAGGGTCTTTAGATGAACAATCAGCAAGCTTTCCAGGTAAGGAAGTACTCTCAAGAACAGACTTACGACGAGTAAGTTCTCTTGCTTTTCTAGCTGCTTCCCTAGCACGCGCTGCCATTAATGCTTTATCAAGTATATTTTTAGATACCTGTGGATTTTCTTCTAGAAAAACACTTACTCTTTCTCCAACTATACTGTCAACTATGCCACGTACTTCACTGTTACCAAGCTTAGTCTTAGTCTGACCTTCAAATTGAGGATCTGTTAATTTTACTGATATAACAGCTGTTAAGCCTTCCCTTATATCTTCACCGGATAGATTTTTATCATTTTCTTTTAATATTCCAAACTTCTTAGCATAATCATTAAAAACTCTTGTAAGTGCTGATTTAAAACCTGCCAGATGTGTTCCACCTTCGATAGTATCTATGTTGTTGGCAAATGAAAAAATATTTTCAGCATAGCTATCGTTATATTGAATAGCTATTTCTACTGAATAATCATCCTTCTTTCCTTCGATATATATTGGATCTTTATGAACTGTCTCTTTATTTCTATTTAAGTAAGTAACAAAAGATTTAATACCGCCTTCATAATGAAATACTTCTTTTTTATCGTTTCTCTCATCATTTAATGTTATCTTTATACCCTTATTTAAAAATGCAAGTTCTCTAAGTCTTTGTGCTAGGGTATCATAATCATATTCTATTTCATCAAATATGTCGCTATCAGGCTGAAAATGTGTTTTTGTTCCATGCTCATCACTATCGCCTACTATTTCTAGCCCAGTTATAGCTTTACCTCTTTTGTAAACTTGTTTCCATATGTGACCTTCTCTTTTAACTTCAACTTCGCATAACTCTGAAAGCGCATTTACAACTGATGCTCCAACCCCATGTAGTCCACCAGATACTTTATATCCACCGCCTCCAAATTTACCACCTGCATGAAGTACTGTCATTATGACTTCTACTGTTGGCTTTTGCATTTTAGGATGTATACCAACAGGCATACCCCTACCATCATCAATAACGGTTATAGAATTATTCTCATGTATAGTTATATCTATATTTTGGCAGAATCCAGCTAGTGCTTCATCTATACTATTGTCTACTATTTCATATACTAAATGATGAAGCCCTCTAGAGCTAGTACTGCCTATATACATTCCTGGTCTTTTTCTTACTGCTTCTAACCCCTCTAATACTTGTATCTGACTTTCATCATAAACTTGTTTTTTTTCTTCTGTCATATCTATCCTCCTATCTTAAGGCTCATAATACAGAAGTTCTGATCTTTTTGTTAAAGTTGCTGAAGATATAGGGGATAAATAAACCTTACTCTTTTTATCCACTTCAGCTATTATAAATGACTTTGGTTTATCCTTAGTTATCCTTTGAACAAAACCATCTTCCTCAGCCATTCTTAAAAATTGGATTGTATCAGAACTATACATTGAAGTTTCCATGTCAAATATTCCAATTATATCTTTTATCGGTACTACTACATTTTCTCCTAAATGCAGAAACATAAGCTAATCCCCTTTCAAATTTTAAACTATCTCTACAGTACCATTCTTAACTTTAAACAGTTGAGCCTCATTTTTTAGGTATTTTTCTATATCGCCAATACCAGTGCAAGTTATAAATGTCTGTATATTATTAATTGAATTTAATATAAATTTTTGCCTATTTGCATCAAGTTCAGATAGTACATCATCGAGTAAAAGCACAGGGTATTCCCCTGTAACTTCTTTCACTATCTCTAAAGAAGCAAATTTAATAGTTAAAACTGAAGTTCTTTGTTGTCCCTGAGAACCAAAAACTTTTGCGTCTATTCCATTTATTTTTATATTAAAATCATCTCTATGTGGCCCTATTGAAGTTGCTCTTTTTTCGAAATCTTTTATTCTATTAGTCTTCAACATATCTAGAAGTTCATGTTCTGCATTGTCTACATTTTTAACAGATGTTATATAATTAAAATCGATATTCTCAGCTTTTGATGTTATATCACTGTGTATTGATTTTCCCTTATCATTCAAGCTTTTTATATATTTATCTCTTGCCTTTACTATTGCTCCTCCATATTTAGAAAGCTGTTCATCGTATACTTCTAACATATATTCTTGCTTTTCATTATACTTCTTTAAAATTATATTTCGTTCATTTAATGACTTATTATATTGAACTAAATTAAAATAGTATTTTTTGCTTAATTTACATAATTCAATATCTAAAAATTTTCTTCTAAAAGATGGAGATTCTTTGACTATTTTCAAATCTTCTGGAGAGAAAATGACAACATTTAAAACTCCTATTAACTCAGATATCTTATTTACCTTTATTGAGTTTACATTTATGCCCTTTTTCCCTTCTTTGAATATTTTTATTTCTATCTTTTTGTCTAATCTTTCTTTAGCCACATATAATTTTATATAGGCCTCTTCACCATTCCAGTTGATAAGCTCCTTGTCTTTACTTGTTCTAGGGGATTTACCAATACTGCAATAGTATATGCTTTCCAAAATATTTGTTTTTCCTTGAGCATTATCTCCGATGAATACATTGACACTTTTGCTTAATTCTATGTTAAGCTCTTTATAATTCCTATAATTAATAAGTTGTAAATATTTAACATACATAAAAACACCTAGTATAATTATACCATAATATAGTTAATACACAATTAACTATATTACTTTCATAAATTATAATTATAATTCATTTAAATAATAATTGTAAATTATATTATTGTGTAAGTTTCTCCATTAAATTCTATTATATCTCCTTTAATAATCTTTTTTCCTCTTCTTGTTTCTATTTCACCATTTACAATAACCATACCATCTTGTATAACCATTTTAGCCTCAGATCCTAAAGAAACAGCTCCAACCCACTTTAAAAAGGAGTCAAGTTTAATAAATTCAGTATTTATTTTTATATCTTTCATTTTTAGTATCTCCATTCCTATTTCTTTAATGATTTAATAATCTTACAGGAAGTACTAAATAAGTACAATTATTCACTTCTTTATTTTTCATTAAACAAGGGCTTACGCTACTAGAAAATTCCATTACAATTTCGTCTTCATCCATTATTTTTAACACATCTATAAGATATTTTGAATTAAATGCAATTTGCAGAGGCTCTCCTTGCAAAATAATATTAAGTTCTTCCCTTACCATTCCCAATTGAGAATTAGAGGTTATAACCATATTTTCATCTTCAATACTAAACTTTACAAGATTTGTATTTCCTTCTTTAGCCATTAATGATGCTCTCTCAATACAGTTCAATAAATCCGCTCTCTTAGCAATGGCTTTTAAGTTATATTCACTTGGAATTATGGAATTATATTTTATGAAATCACCTTCTAGTAACCTGGATATAATCTTAGTTTCACCTAAACTAAATAATATATGATTAGGTGTAAATGTTATATTAACATTTTCATCCTCTTCTTCTAGTATTTTAGATACTTCATTTAAAGTTTTACCTGGAATTACAGCATTTATAGTATTATCTGTTTCTAAAATCTCAGATCTTAATGCTAATCTATAACCATCTAAAGCAACAAGATTCAAATTTTTATTATTTATTTCAAATAAAACACCTGTAAGTATAGGTCTAGTATCGTCTTGTGCTGTAGCAAAAATAGTGCCCTTTATCATATTTTTTAGTATCTTTTGAGGTATAGAAAATATCATATTTTCGTTTATATTAGGAAGCTCAGGAAAATCATCAGCATTCATATGAATAAGAGTAAATCTAGATTTTTGGCATAAAATCTCAATAGAATTATTATCTATTGTATTAATGTGTATTACGTCATTTGGAAGTTTTCTTATTATTTCACCAAAAATTTTAGCATCTATTACTAGGCTTCCTTCTTCTAATATTTCAGCTTTTACTCTAGTTTCTATGCTTAGATCTATATCTGAACCAGTTAAAATTATTTCATTGTTAAAAGCTTTAATTAATATGCCATTTAAAACAGGCATAGTTGACTTACCAGTAACAGCTTTTTGAGCTGTGGATATACCTTCTTGTAGAATAGATTTTTCACATGTGAATCTCATTAAAAACCCTCCTTATTCACAATATATTTTTTCTATATATAGAGTAGATAATTAAATAATTTCTAGTAGTAATAGTAGTAGGGGCTGTGAGTATGTTGATAACCCATAGACCTGTTGAAAACACTTAAAAATAGAGAAAAAATAAGTGTGGATAAGTAAATCTAATATAATTAACTTTATCCACATTATTAAATGTATAAATGATAATATTTAGTTATCAACATAGTATCCTACATTTAATATAAACAGATGTTAATAACCTATTTTTGATCTATTTTTTTCGTAAGGTCATTAATAACATTTTGAAGTCCTTCATCAGATTTTAAATTACTTGATATTTTTTCATATGCGTGTATTACTGTAGTATGATCTCTACCACCAAATTCCTCCCCTATCTTTGGAAGGGACATGTCTGTAAGTTTTCTAGAAAGATACATAGCTATTTGTCGTGGAAATGCTACATTTCTAGTTCGTCTAGATGATTTTAAATCTTCTATCTTAAGACTAAAGTAATTTGAAACTACATCCTGAATTAAATCTATTGTTACCTGCTTAGATTGTTTGCTTGATATAATATCTTTTAAGGCTTCAGTAGCTAAATCTACGCTTATTTCTTTATTTGTTAATGAAGAAAATGCAACAATTCTTATTAACGCACCTTCTAATTCTCTTATATTTGATTTAATCTTAGTAGCTATATATACCATAACTTCATTTGGAATATTTAAGTTCTCTACATCTGCTTTTTTCTTAAGGATAGCCATTCTTGTTTCAAAATCAGGTGCCTGTATATCTGCTATAAGTCCCCATTCAAATCTAGAACGAAGTCTATCTTCAAGTGTAGGTATTTCCTTTGGAGGCCTATCACTTGAAAGAATAATTTGTTTATTAGCTTCATGTAATGCATTAAAGGTATGGAAAAACTCTTCTTGAGTTCTCTCTTTTCCTGCAATAAATTGAACATCATCTATTAAAAGAACATCAATGTTTCTATATTTGTTTCTAAAGTCTTCGTTTTTATCATCTTTAATAGAGTTTATAAGTTCATTAGTAAATTTTTCAGAAGAAACGTAAACTACTTTCGACTTTGAATTATTTTTAAGTATATAATGGCCTATGGCATGCATTAAGTGAGTTTTTCCAAGTCCAACTCCTCCATAGATAAATAAAGGATTGTATGCTTTAGCTGGAGCTTCTGCTACAGCTAGCGATGCTGCATGAGCAAATCTATTACTATTTCCTATGACAAAAGAATCAAAAGTATATTTAGGGTTAAGCATTGCCGACATTTCATCATTTACTGTAATAGCAGGTTTATCATTAATTTTTTTTGGTTTGGGATCTTCAGAATCAACTGCTTCTTCAGATAGTATAAAAAACTCTACATTGTATTTTTTTGAAGTAATAAGCTTAAGAGCATTTACAATGAGCTCTTTGTATCTACTGTCAAGAATTCCTTTAGTAAAATCATTTGGAACACTTAATTTAAGTACATCCTCTTCAATAGATAATGGGATTATGCTTTTAATCCAAGTATTAAAACTTACTTCAGTAAGTTCTCCTTTAATTATGTTTAGAGTTTTTTCCCATGTTTCTTTTAAATGGGCATTCATTCTATATCCTCCAGTCTCGAATAAAAAATAAAATTCACATTAAATAAACATAATTATAAACATTATTATATTTTCTTGACAAATGTTTATTAAAATATTCACATGTTATAAAAGTTGTTGATAATATAATTGAAAAAAAATTATCAACAAAGGTACAAAAAATAAATATTAACATTATCAACACTGAATAATGCTAAGAAATTAGTCAAAAATATGAAAAGTAAGTATAATATTATAGAATATTAAACAAGTTATACACAATTTTATTCACAGGTGTGGATAACTAACGTTCCACAAAAGTTATACACAACTCTCTATTAATAATATCAAAAGCTGACAACCTATTCAATAAGTTATCCACAAAAAAGTAATAAAAAATATTAACAAGTCAGTTTTTGAAGCATTTGGTACTTCAAGAATTTATGTTGACATCGGAACATTAGGAATATATAATTTAATAGTGAAACTTTAAGGAAGTATACTTATAAGTTGAATAGTAGCAAATAATCCTCGTGAGCTTAATATATAGTTAAGAGGGTAATATAACTTGCCTAAAAGGGGGTGTAAGAACATGTTTATGACTTATCAACCAAAAAAGAAACAAAGAAAAAAAGAGCATGGTTTCAGAAAAAGAATGAGTACTCTATCAGGAAGAAATGTTCTTAAGAGAAGAAGACAAAAAGGTAGAAAAAGATTAACAGCATAAGGGCCGCTTTTGTGGCCTTTTTCTGCAACTGCAGAAAAAAAGGAGCTAATTGAATGAAAGTCAATAAAATAAGAAAGAATGTAGAGTTTAGAGCTATATATAGAAGAGGAAAATCATTTTCAAATGCTTTATTAGTATTATACATATATAAGAATAGAAAAAATATAAATAGATTAGGTGTATCAGTAAGCAAAAAAGTAGGTAAAAGTGTAATACGAAGCAGAGTTAAACGATTAATTAAGGAAAGCTATAGATTAAATAGTAGCAAGTTAAACGTAGGATATGATTTTGTATTTATAGCAAGGAACGCTGCCAATGGCAAAAGTTATATTGAAATAGATGAAGCTGTTAAAAATCTTTTTAAAAAGGCAGGTCTCTACAATTAAATGAAAGAATTTTTAGTCTTTTTTATTAAAATTTATAGAAAGTATTTGTCACCTTTAAAGCAACCATGTTGTAGATTTTATCCAACTTGTTCTCAGTATGCATTAGATGCGCTAGAGAAATATGGTGTATTAAAAGGTGGATTTATGGCTATAAAAAGAATATTAAGGTGCAATCCTTTAAATGAAGGTGGATATGATCCAGTAAAATAAATTATCAGGAGGTTTACAATTTGCAGTACTTAAACAGTGCGTTTGTTCAGTTTTTTGAATTGGTTCATCAATGGGTGACTATGGCAATCCCTAATAAGAATATTTCTTATGGTTTGGCTATAATTTTGATGACTTTAATAATTAGATTAATATTGTTACCATTGAATATTAAACAAACTAAATCTTCTATAGCAATGAGTGAATTACAACCAGAAACCAAGAAAATACAGGAAAAATATAAAAATGACCCTCAGAGAGCACAACAAGAAATGATGAAGCTTTATAAAGAAAAAGGAGCAAATCCTCTTAGTGGATGTTTGCCAATGCTTATTCAGTGGCCTATTTTTATTGCGCTTTATTATGTATTTAACAATTTAACTGGTATAAATGGTGTTCACTTTTTATGGATACAAGACTTAGCTAAAAGAGATGTTGTTCTAGCTGTTCTTTCAGGTATAACTACATACTATTCAGGATCACTAATGATGCCTACTGGAGATAGTGCTCAAGCTAAGCAATCAGCAACTATGAACATAGGTATGTCTATATTCATGATTTTCATAAGTTGGAGCTTAAAGTCAGCGTTAGTACTATATTGGGTAGTAAATAATTTAATTCAAATAACACAAACATTAGTTATGAAAAAACTTGGTATAAATAAAAGCACTAGTAAAGCTTAGGGGGGACTATGGTATGAAGGTTATAGAAATGACCGGAAGAACTGTTGAAGAAGCTTTGAAAAATGCTCTAAATGAACTCAAGGTTACAGAAGATAAAATAGAAGTAGAAGTTTTAGATGCAGGAAATAAAGGTTTCTTCAATTTAATAGGCACAAGACCTGCTAAAATAAGGGTAAAAGTAAAAAGAGATTACATGTATGAAGCTAAAACATTTATTAGGGATGTTTTAGATCGCATGGGTGTTAGAGCTGAAATAAGGGTAAAAGAAGAAAATAATATTGTAAAAGTATCTTTAACAGGACCAGATATGGGAATACTTATAGGGTATAGAGGCGAAACTTTAGATTCACTTCAGTATCTTATAAGCTTGGTTGTAAATAAAGGTCATGAAATGGAATATAAAAGAGTTATTTTAGATACTGAGAACTATAGAATAAAAAGAGAAGAAACATTAAAAAGATTAGCAAGAAGAATAGCAGAGAAGGTTAGGAGAACAGGACGACCTGTTAAACTAGAACCAATGAATCCATATGAAAGAAGAATAATTCACTCTGCACTTCAAAATGACTTTTATGTTAATACTTATAGTGAAGGTGAAGAGCCTTTTAGAAGAGTTGTAGTAGATTTAAAGAAAGCCTAATGGCTTTCTTTTTGCTTTAAGCAGAGAACCAAAATCTTAAGTAGATATCCCAAATCTATGATTTGGTGATAGTCACTTACACAGAGTGCTGATTTTGAGTGAATCGCTTACTCGTTCGACGTAAGGAGAAGGAGTTTCAGTTATATAATAAGAGGAGTGATATAATGAAAGAATTTGATACAATAGCGGCCATTGCGACTGTTTTAGGAGAGGGAGGAATATCAATAATAAGAGTCTCAGGATCTAAAGCATTAGATATTGTGGCTGGCATATTTAAAGGAAAAAGAGAAAAAGGTTTAGAAGATATAAAACCATATACTATGAGATATGGTTTTATAATAGAAAAAGAAACAGGGGACACTTTAGACGAGGTCTTAGTAAGCTATATGAAAGCTCCAAGGAGTTTTACGGCAGAAGATACTGTTGAAATAAATTGCCATGGTGGTGTAATTTCAACTCAAAAAATATTAGAAGAAGTAATAAAAAATGGAGCAAGGCTTGCTGAACCAGGTGAATTTACAAAAAGAGCATTTTTAAATGGAAGAATTGATTTAAGTCAAGCAGAGGCTGTTATAGATATAATTAGAGCAAAAACTGAACTTTCTATGAAATCAGCAGTTCAGCAATCTAGTGGTAGAGTTTCTAGAGAGATAAATAATATTAGGGGGAAACTATTAGAGATAATTGCGCATATTGAGGCTACAGTAGACTATCCAGAAGAAGATTTAGAAGAAATGACTGCAGACAAAGTAACATATGATCTTACATCTGTTTTAAATAAAATAAAAGAAATATTAAGTACTGCAGATGAGGGAAAAATAATCAGAGAAGGTCTTAATACTGTTATTGTTGGTAAACCTAATGTTGGTAAGTCATCTCTTTTAAATTCACTATTAATGGAGAAGAGAGCTATAGTTACGGATGTGCCAGGAACTACAAGAGATGTAATTGAGGAATATATAAATATCGATGGAATACCTGTAAAGATTATAGATACGGCAGGAATAAGAGAAACTGAAGATGTTGTTGAAAAGATAGGCGTTGAAAAATCTAAAGAAAAGATAAATGAAGCCGATTTAATTATATTGATGCTTGATTTAAGCAGAGAGCTAGATGAAGAGGATAAGGAAATTATAGAATATATAAAGGATAAAAAATACATTATTTTATTAAATAAATCTGATTTAGATGGTAAAATAAATAGAGGAAGCATTAGTAATCTGAATTCGAAATATATAATAGAAACTTCAGCAAAAACAGGCCGAGGTTTGGATATACTAAAAGAATGTATAAGAGAGTTATTTTTCAAGGGTGAGGTAAAATCAAAGGATATACTTATTACTAGCACAAGACATAAAGAGGCATTAATTAAAGCAAAGGAAAATTGTATTCAAGCAATAGATGCATTAGAAAATACACTGGCGATAGATTTAGCGTCCATAGATATAAGAAACGCTTGGAGCAGCCTAGGAGAAATAACGGGAGATACATTAGATGAGGATATAATAGATAAGATATTTGCAGAATTTTGTTTAGGAAAGTAGGTTAAATATATGGAGTATTTTGGAGGAGAATATGATGTAATCGTTGTTGGAGCAGGGCATGCCGGATGTGAGGCTAGTCTTGCTGCAGCTAGAATTGGTTGCAAAACCTTATTATGTACAATGAACTTAGATAGTGTAGCTTTTATGCCTTGCAATCCTAATATTGGTGGAACAGCAAAAGGACACTTAGTTAGGGAAATAGATGCGTTAGGCGGAGAAATGGGAATTAATACTGATCATACTTTTATACAATCGAGAATGCTAAATACATCTAAGGGACCTGCTGTACATTCATTAAGAGCTCAAGCGGATAAAAAAAGATATGCAGATAAGATGAAGCATATTCTTGAAAAGGAATCTAATCTTGACTTAAAACAGTTAGAGGTAATATCTATAAGAACAGAAAGTGGTAAAGTATGCGGTGTATTGACCAAAAATGGTGCATATTTTAAAACTAAAACAATAGTTCTTGCTACTGGTACTTACTTAAAGGGAAAGGTTATTATAGGTGATGTAAGCTATAATTCAGGTCCCAATGGTTTTATGCCTGCTAATGATTTATCACAAAGTTTATTAGATTTAGGCATAGAAATTAGAAGATTTAAAACTGGTACACCTGCAAGAATAAACAGAAGAAGTGTAGATTTTTCAAAAATGATAATACAAAATGGTGATGAAAAAATAGTTCCATTTTCATTTATGAGTGGTAAGTTGGAGAAAGAACAAATACCATGCTATTTAACTTATACAACTGATGATACTCTTAAGGTTATAAGGGATAATATATACAGGTCTCCTTTATATAATGGTACTATTAAATCTGTTGGTCCAAGATATTGCCCTTCTATTGAAGATAAGGTTGTAAGATTTCCTGACAAGGAGAAACATCAAATATTTGTAGAGCCTGAAGGAGAAAATACAGAAGAACTCTATATAGGAGGAGCTTCTACATCATTACCAGAAGATGTGCAAATTGCTATGTACAGAACTATTACAGGACTGGAAAATGCAGAAATAGTAAGAAGTGGTTATGCTATAGAATATGACTGTATAAATCCACTTCAATTAAAACCTTCATTAGAATTTAAAAATGTAGAAGGACTTTTTGGTGCTGGTCAGGTGAATGGAAGTTCTGGATATGAAGAAGCAGCTGCTCAAGGCATAATTGCAGGAATAAATGCTGCGCTTGAAGTTAAAGGAAGAGATCCACTAATATTAAAGAGATCTGATGGATATATAGGGGTTTTGATTGATGACTTAGTTACAAAAGGAACGGAAGAACCATATAGAATGATGACATCACGTTCGGAGTATAGACTTTTATTAAGACAAGACAATGCAGATTTGAGGTTAACGGAAATAGGCTATGAAGTTGGGCTTGTTAGTGAAGAGAGATATGAAAGATTTATAAATAGAAAAAAAGCAATAGAATTAGAAGTAGAGAGAATAAAAAATGTTCAAATAACACCTAAAAAAGAAGTTATTGAGTTTTTAAACACATTGGATTCCACAGAGCTTAAAAAGAATATAAGTTTATATGAGCTTATAAAGCGACCTGAGCTTGATTATGGCAAGCTTGCACCGATCGATAAAGATAGAACAGAACTTGACGATGATATAACAGATCAAGTAAATATTATATCTAAATACGAGGGATATATAAGTAAGCAATTAGATCAGGTTGAGCAGTTTAAGAAGTTTGAAAATAAGCTTATACCAAAGGATATAGATTATGGTAGTATTAGAGGATTAAGATTGGAAGCAACTCAAAAGCTTGACAAAGTAAGACCTATCAGTATAGGTCAGGCATCAAGAATTTCAGGAGTTTCTCCAGCTGATGTTTCTGTATTATTGATATACTTAGAACGGGAATATAGAGCTAAGAGTGAAAGCTCAAATAATGAAATAATGTAATTAGTAATAGTGGTTTTTGTTATTACATAATATTGGTTTTTATACTGTTTAGTCAATTGGTATTTAATTATAATATATTTCTATTTAATTAAGCTTCAGATGGATTTCCAATATCCATCTGAAGTGAGTTTTACTCGTTTCATTAAATTTAGGATTCATAACTTATTTTATGGTTGTAGAAGGATTTATCTGAAATCAAGAATTCTATTCTTAAATAATATATATATACTTTGGTGTTATATATATTTCAGGTAATAACTGATACAGGCAAATTTAACTTAATTACATAAAATATCAAGAATGGAGAGTTGCTATATGGAATATTTTAACATAATGAATTCTGCATGTTTAGATGTAGGATTAACAATAGATAATAAAATTTATGAAAAATTCATTGATTATAAAGAGTTAATAAAGTTTTGGAATGAAAAGATTAACCTTACAGCTATAATAGATGACGAACAAATAATAAAAAAGCACTTTATAGATTGTATAAAGATATTTAAATTTTCTCCACTAAAGGAAGCGAAAAGCATTATTGATGTTGGAACTGGTGCTGGTTTTCCTGGTATACCTATAAAAATTATTAAACCAGATGTAAATATGATACTTTTAGATTCTTTAAATAAGAGAATTAATTTTTTAAACGAAGTAATAAATAAAATAGATTTAAAAGATATAACAACTATTCATGGAAGGGCAGAAGATTTCTCAAGAAAAAATGAATATAGAGAAAAATGTGATGCAGCAGTATCAAGAGCGGTTGCTAACCTTGCAGTGTTAAGTGAGCTATGTATTCCATATGTAAAGGTTGGAGGATATTTTATTGCTATGAAGGGTCCATCTGTGGATGATGAAATTAAGGAAGGAAAAAATGCAGTATCTATTCTTGGAGGAAAGATTGAAGATATAATTAAGATAGAGATAGAAAATAGCGACTTAAATCATAATTTAGTTATAATAAAAAAGATAAAAGAAACTTCAAATGTATATCCAAGAAAAGCTGGAACAGCTGCTAAAAAGCCTTTAAAATAAAGTGTATTAATTTGTCGTAAAAAAATTAAATAAAAAAGAAGGAAATTATAAAAGAATGAAGAAATGTTAATAAATAGGAAAGAGTAAGAGGGATGGTTAATATGCAAAATAATATCAATTATATATGTGTTGATTCAATTTTACCCAACTTATATCAACCAAGAAAATATTTTGATGAAGAAAGTCTTGAAGAATTAGCTCAATCTATAAATGCATATGGTATAATTCAACCTTTATCTGTGAGAAGGCTTCCTGATGATAAATATGAACTTGTAGCAGGTGAGAGAAGACTTAGAGCAGCAAAAAAGCTGGACTAACTGAAGTACCAGTTATAATAGTAGATATTAGTGATAGGGAATCTGCAGCTATTGCTTTATTAGAGAATTTGCAGAGAGAGAATTTAAATTTTTTAGAAGAAGCTGAAGCTTACTACAATTTAATAAAGGATCATTCCTATACTCAAGAAAAATTAGCTGAAGCAATTGGAAAAAAACAATCAACTATTGCTAATAAAATTAGATTATTAAGACTAGAACCTGAAGTAAGAAATATTCTGTTAGAAAACAATTTAACCGAAAGACATGCTAGAGCTTTACTTAAGCTACCTGAGGTACAGTTGCAGAAAAAAGTATTAAAGATAGTTGTAAAAAAGGTATTAAACGTTAAGAAAACTGAAGAACTTATTGAAAAAGAACTAAGTAAAATTGAAAACGGGAAAGCTGCATCTGTAAAAAAGAAAATAAAAGGTATATTTTCATCTAAGGTGTATATCAATACTGTAAGACAAGTATTTGATAAGTTTGGATTAAATGCTCAATATGCATCAAAAGATTTGGATGATAAAATTGAAATAACTATTACTATTCCGAAAAAATAAATGTTTCACGTGAAACATTTACCTATAATTAATTTTAAAAAACTTAGAGTTTATTTTAATGTTTGTTCTTGAGCAATTGCTCAAGAATTTTTTTTATTTCATCTTATATTAATATTAAAATAAAACTTAATTTATCGATAATTTTAATATAAAATACTTTTATTATCTTATATAAAAATATATAATTAAATTAAGGTATTTGCTTAAGAGAGGTGGTGAAGTTTATGAAAGTTATATCAATATTTAATCAAAAAGGTGGAGTAGGAAAAACTACTACTAGTATAAACCTAAGTTCATATTTAGCAATGCAAGGATATAGAATTCTTAATATAGATATAGATCCTCAAGGGAATACTACTAGTGGCCTTGGTTTTGATAAGAAAAGTTTAACTGAATCTATGTATGATATTTTAACTTCTGACGCAACTATAGATGAAATTGCTAAAAAAAGCGAGCTTATAGACAATTTTTATTTAATTCCTTCCACTATGGAGCTAGCAGGTGCAGAAGTAGAGCTAATAAGTAAAGATAACAGAGAAAATATATTAAAAAATAAGATTTCAAATATGAAATCAAAATTTGATTATATATTTATAGATTGTCCGCCTTCATTAGGATTGCTTACAATTAATGCACTCACTGCATCAGATAGTGTCCTTATTCCAATTCAATGTGAATTTTACGCATTAGAAGGAGTAGGACAACTTATCAATACTATTCAACTTGTAAAAAAATCTTTAAACAAGGATTTAGAGGTTGAAGGAGTTATAATGAGTATGTATGATGGAAGAACAAAACTTTCCAATGAGGTTGTATCGGAAGTAAAAAGCTATTTTAAAGATAATGTCTATGAAACAACAATACCGAGAAATATTAGATTAGCAGAAGCACCTAGCTTTGGACTACCAATAATGCTTTATGATGATAAGTGTAGAGGAGCAGAAGCATATGAAAATTTAACAAAGGAGTTTTTAAGCAGACAAAAGGAGTGAAGAATGTTTGAATAAAAAGTTTGGATTAGGAAAAGGTTTGGGAGCTTTAATACCTGAAGATAAAATTCAGGATAAGGACATTGATAAGAAAGACAATGTAAATCTTATAGATATCAATTTAATAAAGGCTAATGAAGGACAACCAAGAAAGAACTTTGATGAAGAAAAAATAATACAACTTTCTCAGTCTATAAAAGAGCACGGCGTAATTCAACCAATAATAGTAAAGAAAGATAATGAAACATATACCATAGTTGCAGGGGAAAGACGATGGAGGGCATCAAAGCTTGCTGGAATTAAAGAAATTCCCGCTATTGTTATGGATCTAACCGATAAAGAGATTTTGGAAATATCTTTAATTGAAAATATTCAAAGACAGGATTTGAATCCAATAGAAGAAGCCATTGCATATAAAAAATTAATTGAAGATTTTAATATAACCCAAGAAGAGTTAAGCAATAGAATTGGTAAATCCAGAACCGCAGTTACAAATTGTTTAAGATTACTAAATCTTGACAAAAGAGTGCAAGAATATTTAATTGATGGGGTAATATCCGAAGGACATGGTAGAGTATTATTAGGAATAGAGAATAAAGACTTTCAATATGAATTAGCTCAGAACATAATAGATGAGAAGTTAAGTGTAAGAGAGACCGAAAAACTAATTAAAAGTCTAAACGTAAAAAAGAAAGATCAAAATAGTAAGGCTAGCAACCAAAATCCTTATTATATAGATGTAAAGGAAAAGCTTGAGACATTATTTAGTACAAAAGTTTTACTTATGGATAAAAAAAATAAGGGCAAAATTGAGATTGAATACTATTCACAAGAAGATTTACAAAGAATACTAGACATATTAAATATATAATAAAATACTAATTTAACTTGGAATGTTTCACGTGAAACATTAGCGGAAGGAGAAAATATATGCAGAACATCATAGGAATAATAAATGCTTCTCAAGCTTATATTATAATAACACTTGCAGTATTAGTAATAATATTGTTTATTATGCTTATGGTTACATTAAGATCTTTAAACAAGCTAGAAGGTAAGTACAGAAAATTTATGAGAGGAGTAGATAATAAAAATCTAGAAGGATTGATAACAAGCTATTTGGATAAAATAGATGAAGCAAAATCAGAAACTGAGCATATGAAAGAGTTATATGATGGCTTAAATTTAAGACTAAAAGAATGTGTTCAAAAAGTTTCAATAGTAAGATACAGAGCATTTGAAGATGTTGGAAGTGATTTGAGTTTTTCTATTGCTCTACTGGATGAAAGCAATAGTGGTGTTATAATTACAGGTATTTATGGAAGGAATGAAAGCACAACTTATGCAAAGCCTATAGATAGAGGCATATCTAGATATGATTTATCACAGGAAGAAGATCATGTTTTGCAAGAGTGTATAAATAAAACCTTAAAATAATTGTATATAAAGAATAAAAACCTCCTTTAAGGGAATATTATTCCATAAAGGAGGTTTTTTTATGAAAATATGTGTATCTAATGACTTGCAATATATAAGAGAAGAATTAAAAAAAAGAGGGTATGATATTACTGATGAACAAAATAACACATTATGTGATGCTATAATATGTAATTTAAAAAATGGGGGATTAACAACTTTAAATATGAATAATAGTATAAGAAGAGAAGGTACATTAATAATTGATTCAGGTAGCAAAACTATAGAAGAAATAGAATATATACTTAATAATAGGGTTTATAGCAACCTATTCTAATATGAATGCTATACCTTAAAATATAAGTACTTCATAATCAGGCCTCTATGTTTTCAGAAATACTGCTATTTCCAAGCACTTGGTTAGGTTTCCTACCACCAATAGTTTTTAATATAGAATGATATATGCCTTTAGATATTACTTCTGCAAGCTGCATTACAGTAAACAATCTTGTATTTTGTAGAACCATAAATTCCATTGCACCAGATATATTAACAATGCCTGTTATGCTTAAATTACCTACCTTAGGTAGGTCCTTATTCATGGCAGACCCAGGACATAGAGGTTTACCGTCAACAATTATCTTACCTACATTCTGTAAACTTCCTAAACATGCGTCTATGGCAATTATAAAAGGATTTTGATATTTAGTATTAATTTCATCTATAATATTAGAAAGATTCTTAGCATGAACAGGATACTGTAAATTCCCATATAAATATACCTTATCTCTAACTAAAAATTTTAGTTTATCTCCTACTAATGGCCCTAAGCTATCGCCTGTTGATCGATCAGTACCAATGCATAAGACAATTATAGGTCTTTTATTTTTTACTATAGGGCATAGTTCATCACTTAATATGTCTCTCAAAACAAAAATTGATTTTTTGGATGATGGATCAATTACTAATTTATCTACCATATACATAAACCTCCTATATTATGAATTTTAACCATATAGAGGTTATTTATACGTATTATATTTATTTATATAGAAAAAATTCCCGATATGTTACAATCGGGAATTTTAAAACATAGAAATGTTTATTAAATTATATCAACTCTTCTAAATATATTATAAAATACTACAAGAAATACACAGAAAATAATACCAGAAAATCCACTAGCTTTAAGTCCTATAAATAAAGCCGCAAGTACGGCTACAGGATGAATGCCAAGAGAAGAAGATACTATTTTCGGTTCAATTATTTGTCTTATAATCGAAATAATAATATATGAAATCAAAATTCCAAATGCCGTAATATAGTTCTTTATAAAGAAGAAATAAAAAATAGCAAGAGGAATGTAAACTGCACCTATTCCTAGTATAGGTAGAATGTCTGCTATGGCACATACGGTACTTAGGATAAGCACATATTTTACTTTAAAAACTAAAAATACAATTATCGTTTCTAAAAAAGTAATACCTATAATTAGTAGATAAGATAAAATGTAATTTCCAAGCATTCGCTTTGCCTCAATATATACATTCATTATTTTATCTGACTTAGTTGACGGAATAACATTTAGCAGCTTATTTTTATTTAAAACAATATCCTTAGTAAAAAAATATGTAGTAAGTAGTGTAAAAAGTATAACCATTATTACATAAGGGATAATAGTTAAAAGTCCTATTAATGATGATACTAATTTTCCAGTAATACTTACAGTGATATTAGATGCCTTAGTGATAAATCCAGAAAGATTGTTTTCTATGGCATTAACTATATATGGATCAAGATTATCATAATACTTTTTTAGTTTATCAAATGATTCATATATATTAGAAGAATTTTTGGATATATATAGTTGAGTGTTTTTTCCAAGTTGAATAGCTTCTTGAGTTATAGTTGTTATTCCATAAGATAAAATAAATATAATAAAAGTAAAAAATATGATAGTAGTAATTAATGAAGCTATAGAACTTTTCATATTAAATTTCTTAATTAAGTATTCAGTAGGACCCTTTATCAATAAAGCACATATGAGTGCAAGTACAAAAGGAAGCGTATAATTTAGTGTGCTGAAGAAAACTAGAAAAACTACTGTGTATATTACAAAAACAAAATTGTCTTATCAATTTTGTTTAATAGTTTCTCCATGAGGTCTAATCACATCCTTTTATAATTGAATTTAAAGCATGTAAAGCATAATTTATATCTTTTTTATCATTGAAAGGTCCTAAGCTAAATCTTAAAGTTCCTTCTGGGAATGTACCCATAGTTTTATGAGCTAAAGGTGCACAGTGTAGACCTGTTCTAGACATTATTCCATATTCTCTATCTAAGATAAATCCTAGCTCAGCGTTATTAATTTTACTTGAATTAATAGATATAGTCGGAGTTCTTAATTTAGCATCTTTAAAACCATAAACTTTAATAGAAGGAATATTCAGGAGCTCATTGATAAAGTGTTGGGAAAGTTCCTGCTCTCTTTCTTGAATAGCTGTAATTCCTTCGTCCATTATATAGTTAATACCAGAAAGTAAACCTGCTATTCCAGGAGCATTTAGTGTTCCACTTTCAAACTTATCAGGAAGAAAATCAGGCTGAACAATGCTCTGTGAAAGACTTCCAGTTCCCCCTTCTATAAAAGGTAGAGCCTCTTTATTTAAAGCATCATCAATTAAAAATCCACCAATGCCCGGAGGCCCTAAAAGACTTTTATGGCCTGTAAATGTTAATGCGTTACATCCGATTTTATAAAAATCTACAGGTATTGCTCCAGCACTTTGTGCTGAGTCAATTACAAAATAAATATTCTTTTCTCTACAAATTTTTCCGATTTCTTCAAGCGGCTGGATACTTCCTATTACATTTGAAGCGTGAGTTATTGCTACCAGCTTAGTATTAGGTTTTATAGCATTTTTAAAGTCCTCAATGCTAATTACTCCCTCAGCTGAACACTCAATTATATCAAGGTCAATATTCTTAGTTTCTTTTAAAGTAGAAAGTGGTCTTAATACTGAATTATGTTCCATAGAAGAAGTTATAACATGCCAGCCATCTTTTATTACATTTTTTAATACTATGTTAAGTGATTGAGTTATATTTGCAGTAAAAATTACATTTTCCAATTTATCAAAATTAAAAAGTTTCATTAAGGCTTCTCTACAATTATATATAATTCTGTCGCCTTCTAATGCGTTAGCATAGCCACCTCTTCCAGGGTTTGCTCCAATATTTTTCATATAGTTAAGTACAGAAGTGTATACTTCTTCTGGTTTTGGGTAAGTTGTTGCTGAATTATCTAAGTAAACCTTCATAGTTAAATTCCTCCAAATTCATGAAATTTATATGTTAAATAATAGTTTACATAATACTTTGATAATATAGTTTTAAATTTTTTATAAATTAATGATTATTAATAATTATCTATGTATCAATTTTGATATAATAGAGTATAAGTTTGTGTAGAACAAATGTTATAAGTTACAATTATA
Organism: Clostridium sp. OS1-26; assembly: GCF_030915445.1. Lineage (GTDB taxonomy): Bacteria > Bacillota > Clostridia > Clostridiales > Clostridiaceae > Clostridium_AM. The sequence continues at coordinate 1,418,324 of NZ_CP133264.1, read as the reverse complement.
TAATTAGTTATTATTGATAATTTCTTTACTTTAATTTAATATTAAAAATATTACATATATAATTATAAACTAAACTATATTAATTGTATACAAATGTAAAGTAAATATTAGGAGGGAGGAACAGTTCTAACATAAGGAACTGGATTAAATTAATGGACAAATATTATGTTTTAACTTTTCAAAATACTCACGGAGCAATTAGCGCAGAAAGCGTTTTAAAGGGAAAGAATATTAAAATAGAAATTATGCCTACACCTACAAGTATAACTAAAAGTTGCGGAATAAGCATAAAATTTACTGAAGAATACATGGAGAAAGTTAAAGATTTAGTAAAAGATGAAAATATAAATATAAAGAATGCATATGTAAAGGAAGGCTCTGATTATAAAATATTTGAAATATAAAATGACTAGGAATTATAGGTTAATAGTTTTTAGGTATTCTTAAAAAGAACAATTATATATTTGGAGGGATGTAATGAAAGATTTATCTTCTTTCTTTAAGTTTAGTGTCGATTTAGATAGAGGCATAATACAAGTAGGAAACTTTAGTATACAGAAAGAAAGTATATATTATTTAGCTGCAAATATAATGAAAATTGCAATGGTATTAGTTGCTATGTATTTAATCGTTAAGATAGGAAATGGAATAATAAATAGATATATACATAAACAAAAAGATTTTAAATTTTCCTTAGATGATAGAAAAGCAAAAACTGTTGGTGCAATTTTGAAGAGTATACTTAGATATTCTGTATACTTTTTTGGTATTTTTAGTATAATTTCAATTATATCTCCGAAGATAGGAATTACAAGCCTTACATTTGCAGGAATAGGTGGAGTTGCTGTAGGATTTGGAGCGCAAAGCTTAATAAAAGATGTAATAAATGGATTTTTTATATTATTTGAGGATCAATTTACTGTAGGAGATTATATAAATATTGATGATAAAGGCGGAATAGTAGAAAGTCTAGAGTTAAGAGTAACTAAGATAAGAGACTTTAATGGCGATTTACATATAATTCCAAATGGCCTTATAACAAAAGTCACCAACCATTCAAGAGGCAATATAAGAATTATGGTAGATGTAGATATTGCCTATGATGAGGATGTTGATAAGGCTATTCAAGTAATATCAGAGTTATGCGAAAAGTTTAAGGAGAAGAACGAAGAATGCGTTACAGAAGGACCTTCTGTTTTAGGAATAGCTGCTTTTAAGGAAGGTGGCGTAAGTATTAGGGTAGCAGGAAAAACAAAGCCAATGAAACAGTGGGATACAGAAATGAAATTACGAAAAGAAATAAGGGAGGCTCTAAAAGGAGCAGGCATAAATATAAACTATCCTAAAGTAAAAATTGTAAAGGAGTGATAATATGGCTAAAGTTTTTTATCTTGGTGATATAGTTGAGATGAAAAAAGACCATCCATGTGGCAGTAAAGAATGGGAAATAACTAGACTTGGAGCTGACATAAAAATAAAATGCTGTGGGTGCGGAAGAATTGTTATGTTGCCAAGAAGCAAGTTTGAAAAAGATGTAAAGAAAGTAGTTAAACAAAATTCTTCAGAATAACAAAGTAAAAAATGTTGATTTCTATTTAAATAAATGATAAAATACTAAGATGTAATCCCTGCTGTGTAAACACAGCCGTTAGTCCAAGGGGAGGAGGTGGAATCTAATGAGAAAGTATGAAACTATATTCATATTACACCCATCATTAGACGAAGAAGCTGTTAAAGCTAACGTTGAAAAATTTAAGGGCGTAATAGAAAATGGTGGAGGAGTAGTAGATAACGTCGATGCGTGGGGTAAGAGAAAGCTTGCTTACGAAATAAATAAAATTGGCGAAGGTCACTACACTCTAATAAACTTCAGCGCTGATCCTGAATTACCAAAAGAGTTAGATAGAGTGTTCAGAATTACTGACAGTGTTATAAGACACATAATAGTTAATAATGAAAGATAATAGGTGGTGTTTTTAGTTGAATAAGGTTGTTTTAATTGGAAGATTAACCAAAGATCCTGAGCTGAAATTTACTCCAGGAACTGGTACAGCTGTTGCCACCTTTACTGTAGCTGTTGATAGAAAATTTTCTAAAGACGGTCAAAGAGAAGCTGATTTTATCCCTGTTGTTGTATGGGGAAAACAAGCTGAATCTACAGCTAATTATATGGCTAAGGGAAAACTTATCGGTATTTGTGGCAGAATTCAAACAAGAAGTTATGATGCCAAGGACGGTACCAAAAGGTACGTTACCGAGGTCATTGCAGAGGAAGTACAATTCCTTGAATGGGGAAGTGGAAATAAAAATGCAATGCCATCATTTAATGAAGGGCCTTCAGAAGGTTTTGGAAGATCACAATCCTTTGATGAAGGAGCTTATGGAGCAGATATTACTCCAGTAGATGATGGAGATATTCCATTCTAACTCACTCAATCTAACTATAAGGTAAGGAGGCAAGATTATGGCAAATAGAGAAGGCGCTAGAAGAAACTCAGCTAAGATGAGAAGAGCTAAGAGAAAAGTTTGTTCATTTTGTATGGATAAAGTTGAATTTATAGATTATAAAGATATAAATAAGTTAAGAAAGTATGTTACTGAAAAAGGAAAGATTCTTCCAAGAAGAATTTCCGGTACTTGCGCTAAGCATCAAAGATCACTTACGGATGCTATAAAGAGAGCAAGAAATATAGCGTTATTACCATTCACAACAGAATAGTTGTGAAAAGCGAAGAAGAAATTCTTCGCTTTTTTATTTATAAATTTTTATTTTTTCTGCTCTAAATGAATTTAGATGCAAATCTAGGCTTATCAGCCCTATTAAAGCCAATGGAAATAGTTTATCTCTTAAAGTCTCATACTATTTAGCTTTATCTTTAGGAATCAATGATAATGAAAATTGACAATAATATACATTGATTCTATACTTAGAATATTACAATGATAACTACGTACACTATGGAGGTATACTCGTGAAAAAAGTATTAGTTGTAGATGACACTAAAAATATAAGAATGTTATTAACAACTTGTCTTGAAATAGAAGGTTATGAAATAATTACAGCAACTAACGGATATGAGGCTTTGGAACTAATTCAAAATACCGATATAGATATAATATTTTTAGATATAAAAATGCCAGAGTTGAGTGGTACTGAGGTATTAAGAAAGATAAGAAGTATAGGAATTAATACTCCTGTAATCATTATGACTGCTTTTGCCACGGTTAAAAATGCTATAGATTGTACCAGACTAGGAGCGGTAGTTTATTTACAAAAACCCTTCACCACTGAAAAAATTAAAAGTACATTAAAGCAAGTAGAAAATCTAGATGAGAATAATATTGAGAATATTATTGTATCAGCCCAAAAATTAATATCGAATGGAGAATTAGATGGAGCTATAAGGCTTTTGCAGAAATCCATATCGATAAATCCACAGTGTGGAGAGGCTTACTATTTAATGGGCGATATTTATAGGATAAAAGGAGATAGTGAGAAATCAAGGCAATTTTTTGATGTAGCTAAAATCTTTAATTATAAACCATAAATTACGATGAGGTGCATTAATATGTATATTGTAATCATAGGTTGTGGAAGACTCGGTAGTACTCTTGCAAGAGAACTCGGCAAAGAGCATGATATAGTAGTTATTGATAGGGAAGAGTCAAATTTAAATAGATTAGGTATTGGATTTAATGGAAAAATAGTACAAGGTGTAGAATTCGACAATGATGTTTTAATTGAAGCTGGAGTTAATACAGCAGATGTAGTGTTGGCAGTAACTCCGGATGATAATATAAATATTATGGCTCTTCAAACAGCAAAAGAGCTATTTGGAGTAACTAACGTAATGTCTAGAGTTTCAAATTTAAATATGATTCCTACTTATAAATCATTAGGAATAGAAGTAGTGTCACCAACAAGGCTTGCTGTAGATGTTATAAAGACAAAGATATTTAATAAAGGCGAAATGGATATAGTGGCATTGGATAATGAAATGTCAATAATTCAACTTTTTATAAAGAAGAATAAACTAAGAGTTGATTATATAGAAAAAAAGTATGAATGTTCAATATGCTCTATTGTAAGATATGGAGAGGTACAGTTAGCTGAGGATGATGATGTAGTCTATAAAGGTGATAGCATTATATGCGCAATAGCAAATAAAAACAAGAATAAGATTATTGATGATTTGGCAAAGGAGATATCTATATGAAGGCTCTAATTATTGGGGGAGGAAAGGTTGGATACTACTTATTAAAAACTCTTCAAGAAAAGGGGTACAAGACCGTTGTAATTGAAAGGGATAAAAAATTGTGTTCGAAGATAGCTGAAGAGCCTAATGTAGAAGTAGTATGTGGTGATGGAACAGATATAGATGTTTTAAAGGATTCTGGGATAGAGGACAGTCAAGTTGTGGCTGCTGTTACTGGAAAGGATGAAGAAAACTTTGTTATATGTCAAATCGTGAAAATAAATTTTAAATCATCAGAAGTAATAGCTAGAATTAATAATCCTAAAAATAGAGCCGTTTTTAAAGCAATAGGAGTAAGAAAAACTGTATGCAGCACAGAAGTTATTGCTAATCTAATAGAAAGTGAGCTAGACGATAATAGAATAAAAGTTATACAAGCTCTTGAGAGAGGTAGAATGATATTACTGGAAACTGTAGTCGACAGAAGTGCTACATGGTGTAATAAAGACATAAGTTCTCTAAAGCTTCCAGAAGGTTGTATTATTGTTTCTATATTAAGAAATGATGCTGCGATTGCTCCAAAAGGGGATATTGTCATAAAAGATGGAGACAAGGTTTTTATAGTAACTAGTATGGATAAGAGAAACGCACTTGAAAAAAATCTAATTGGAGAGTGATTTAAGTGTTAAATATAAAAAAAGTATTAAATGGAATAGCAACCGAATTTGGATATGTTATGTTTCTAATGATATTAATTATGTTACTATATTTTGTTATTACGAGGTAGTAGTATGACAAGTATAAATAGGAATTATGGTGTTAGACTAATATCTTATTATACAGGGTATATAGTACTTGGAACCGCAGGGCTTATGATTTTACCAATTTTAACGTCTCTAGGATATAGGGAATGGAATACTTTAATAGATTTTATCATAAGCTTTAGTATTTCAGTTAACCTGGGTGTACTGCTTATAATTTGGGGTAGAAAATCATTAGACAAGGTTCGAGTTCAATGGAAACATGGATTAGTAATAGCATCAATTTCATGGATTATTCTTATGATTTTATGTGCTATACCATATGCATTAAGTGGAAACTTTCAATCATTTTTGGATGCTAACTTTGATGTTATGAGCGGTTTTACAACATCTGGACTTATACTTATCCAAGATTTAGATCATGTATCTATGGGAATTAATATGTGGAGACATATTATAACCTTTATTGGAGGACAAGGTATGGTAGTTCTTGCATTGTCTTTTTTGGTTAGGGATAATGCAGGTGGATATAAGATGTATGTTGGAGAAGGAAAAGACATAGAACTTGTGCCTAATGTTAAAGGAACAGCAAAGATTATATGGATTATAAGTATAGTATATTTATTAATAGGAACAACAGCTTTATGGTTAGATGGAATAATTGTAGGATTAAAGCCTATATCAGCATTTTTTCATGGTTTATTTATATATATGTCTTCATGGAGCACTGGAGGATTTGCGCCAATGTCTCAAAATATTATGTATTACCACAGCACTTCATATGAACTTATAACTGTGATATTTTTTATCATAGGTTCTTTTAATTTTGGGTTGCACTATTGTATCTGGCAGGGAAATAAAAAGGAGATTTTTAAGAATATAGAAACTCAGAGCTTTTTCATAACAGCGACAATTACAAGTTTTCTTGTGGCAATTTTTTTGACTAAATATCATGTTTATGATGGAGCTTTATCAATACTTAGAAGAGTAGTGTACAATGTCTTATCAGCTCATACAACAACAGGCTTTTCTAATGTCTATGCAAGGCAATTTGCACTTGAGTGGGGAGACTTTGGCATTTTTATAATGGTTATAGCTATGTTAATTGGAGGATCTGCATGTTCTACTGCAGGTGGTTTTAAGGGATTAAGAGTTGGAATAGTAGTTAAGGGTATAATATGTGATGTTAAAAGATTGCTAAGATCTGAAAGAAGAATAAGTGTATTTAAATTTCACCATTTAAAAGAGCGTATACTAGACGATACAATTATAAAAGGATCAGCATTAATTATAATTTGCTATATAATATTATTTGTGATAGGAGTAGCAATTGGTTCATATTATGGATACCCTGTCTCTCAGGCTGCATTTGAAGCAGCATCTGCCACAGGCAATGTTGGTCTTAGTATAGGAGTTACGGCTCCAAATATGCCTTCTGCTATGAAGGTTTATTATATTATAACTATGTATCTTGGAAGACTTGAATTTATGTCTGTATTTGCTTTAATTGGCTTTGTACTTGGAGGTATAAAAAAGAGATGTTTAAAGCTTGTAAAATAACACTTTTTTCTCTAATCTTATGTATAATGGTAATTTTCACATGTAACGCAGATAACTATGTAAAAATTAATGATTTAATAGAAAAAAGCAAAGAATTTAATGGAAAAGTTGTAACTATTAAAGCAGAGTCAATTGGAGAACCATTAATAAGAGGAAATTTTTCATGGATAAATGTAAATGATGGAACTAATGCTATAGGAATATATATGAAAAATGAAGATGTTCAAAAAATATATAAATATGGAAACTACAAAGAAAAAGGAGATATAATAGAAGTAACAGGAATTTACAAAAGAAATTGCGAACAGCATGGTGGAGATGTAGACATACACGCAGATAGTGTTAAAATTTTAGAAAGAGGTTATATTAAAGAGCAGCCTATAAATAAGGAAAGAAGAGATATAGCTTTTATACTTATGATTTCAACGATTTCATTAGTTAGTATATTTTATAGAAAATTAAAGATTTAAAACGCACTGTAGTTCAATCTACAGTGCGTTTTAGTTAACTTAAATTTATTTCATTAAGAAAATCTTCTACCACTTTATCATATTCACATTTATTCTTTATATAAGCTTCAGCGTGGCCAGCATTAGGTGCAATATATAATTTTTTAACTCCTGTTTTTTTATTATACATGTCTATGCTCATCTGAGGAAGTATATATTTATCAGCCTCACCGTGAATAAAAAATATAGGCGTGTTAATATCTTCTATGTTTTCAATAGGCGATACTTGATTATAAAATACACCTGATCTTAACTTACTTATAAAACTTGATATAGTTATTATTGGAAAATAAGGCAGGTGATAATCTTCTTTTAATCTAAACTTAAATAGTGAAACTAAGTCAGAGTAAGGGCAGTCTGCAATATAAAAACTTATTCTTGTATCAATAGCTGCATGCTGCAAAATAGTAGCAGCTCCCATGGATTCACCATGAATTCCTACGATACAATCACTACCGCATTTGTCAAAAATCCAATCTACACAAGCTTTTAAATCGAACTTTTCATAAAAACCATAAGTAGTATATTTTCCTCCACTTTTACCATGGTTTCTATGATCATATATAAAAATGTTAAAGTTTCTTTTAAAAAATATATCCATGTATTTTACTGATGTATAAAGTGTACATGTGATTCCATGACATAATATTATAGTTTTTTTAGAATTTTTCCCGGGAAAAAATAAACCATGGAGCTTGTATCCATAAGGGGAATCAATATAAACTTCTTGTTTTTCTAATTTTTCAAAAGAACTTTTTAATATCCTTCCACATTCCAATTCATAATCATAACTTCTGTCATAATTACATGTTTTAGGCTCTAAAACTATGTTTGAAAAGTAGAAACATATGGCAATAATTATAAATATAAATAAAATTATTGTTAATGTTAATTTTATAATCATCATACATCTCCTTATATAAAACTAGATTATGTAATTTTATATTAAATAGCACTTAGTTTACAATAAGATTATATGCTAAGTAAAGTTAAAAATAAATAATAGTTTGTTGCACAAACATACAAAAATAACTAAAATATAATTATAGATTTAGAGGGGATGGGTTTAATGAAAAAAGATGATTTCAATATAATGTACAATGTTAAAATGATTGAGGAATTAAAAGCAGAACTTTTATGCGTGATTAGTGATTTCTTTAGGCTGCTCACTAAGGGAAGTAATGTGGCGCAAGAAGCAATACTTGATTGTATTTCTGGGGCAATGATATTGTTATATTTATTGTCAGAAAGATTAGGGTATTCCCATGCAGCAGTAGATGAAAGCATGAAAAAAAAGTTAAAGCTTGGAATTATTGAGGAGGACAAAATAGAAAAGGAAGGAAAAGATTTAAGTAAATTGTATAATCATTTAAAAGAAAGAGAATAACGGAGGATAAAATGCACAATAGAATTTATAATACGAAAGCTGTAATAGAAGCAGGATTAATTACAGCCCTTATAGTAGTAATTATGCTAATAACAGTATACGTACCTATATTTTCAATGTTTGGTATGTTTGTTTTACCTATTCCTGTAACAGTGCTATATATTAGACATAATTATAAAGTTACATTAGGTGCAGTGGTGATAAGTGCAATACTTATTGCTATGTTATACAATCCAATATCAGCATTAACATCTTCTATACTATTTGGTATTACGGGGATAACTTTTGGATATTGTATAAGAAATGATAAAAAATTAAGCACCACAATACTATTATTGGCCTTAGCATCAGCTGCAGGTATTATTATAAACTTCAGTATTTATGTAAATTTGTTAGATAAAAGAGGAATGGCTGGGTTTATTAGTGATAATATAAGAATAATGAAAGAATCTCTTAATTTGTCTAAGGAACTATATGGTAAAATGGGAGTAAGCAGTGAACAGTTTGCAGCAATTGAAAAGTCCTTTGAACTTTTTACTCCAGATTTTATATTAAAACTTATACCAGCCATAGTTATTCTTATGTCATTTTTTTCTGCATATATAAATTATCTTTTGACTTCATCAATATTAAAAAGGTTAAGGTATAACATGAAACCAATGGTTCATTTTAGTCAAATATACATAAATACACGAATAGGAACTTTAGTGGGTGTAACTCTTTTGATAGGATTGTTGCTTGGTAGAAGTAAGGTACAAGGTGCAGAGTATGTTGTAAGCTCAGCGGAATATTTACTTCAATTCATATTTTTAATAGACGGAGTATCCGTAGCATCATACTACTTAAGAAATAGATTTAACATATCAAAGCCAATTACAGCTTTAATATTATTTTTTACCATTTTTTCACAAATTGCTGTAATTTATGTATATGCAGGCTTGGCAGATATGTTATTTGATTTTAGAAAGCTTGATCCTTACAGGAGGCCAAGAACAGAGTAGCTGGAGGTTACTAAATGGATAAAAAGTATAATTATTTTATAACAAGTAATAAAATGTATATGATAATAATTGCTATTCTTATTTTAGCTCTCATAGCTTATGGTCACATTTTTGTAGGTATAGTAGCTATAAGTTTGTATGGCTTGCTTGTGATTTATAATATTAAAAATACAAAGGTTAAAAAAGATGAATGGAAAAGATTTATAGAAGACTTTTCTTCTAAGCTAGATAATGCCACCAGAAATACTCTTGTAAGGCTTCCTTTCCCATTGGTTATCATTGGGAAGGAAGGGGAGATGTTATGGTATAATCAGAAGTTCTCTCCCATAATTCAAGATGAAGATATATTAGGAAAAAATATTAAAAGTATAGTGAGGGAATTTAACCTAAGGCAAGCTTTAGATGGAAAGGAAAATGTACTCAGATACATTAAAATAAAGGATAGATATTATGATATATATACTAATGTTGTAGATACGTCTGAAAATACAAAAGACAGAATATTACTTTTATATTTTTATGATGTTACAGATTTATTTCAAATTGTAGAGTCTGTGGATTCAGAAAAAGAAATAGTTATGCTCATAGAAGTTGACAACTTTGATGATGTAATAAAAACTATTGATGAAAATAAAAGACCATTAATAATTGCAGAAATAGAAAGAACAATAAATACTTATGCTCAAAGTTTAAATGCAATGATTAGGAAATATGATGGAAATAAGTATGTGCTATCAGTTCAAAATAAGTATATTGAAAAAGAGATGGAAAAAAAGTTCGATATATTAGATACTGTAAGAGAAATAAACATGGGAAACAAATTAGCTGTAACTCTAAGTATAGGGGTAGGCCGTGGTGGAGAAACTCCTATGATAAATGAAAACTATGCTGTGTCAGCTAAGGAATTAGCACTTGGTCGTGGTGGAGATCAGGCCATAGTAAAGAATGGTGAGAAGCTTTCATTTTATGGAGGAAAGACAAAAGAAGTAGAAAAAAGAACAAAAGTTAGAGCAAGAGTTATAGCACATGCATTAGTAGATTTAATAAATGAAAGCAATAAAGTATTCATAATGGGCCATATGACTCCTGATATAGACTGCTTAGGAGCAGCTATTGGAATTTACAAAGCAGTTACACTACTTGGGAAAAGTTGCTTTATAATATTAGACAATGAGAATAATAGCATAATACCAATATTAGATAAAATTAAGGAAGAAGAAGACTATGAAAACACATTTATAAGCAGCAAACAATGTATTGAGGAAGCAGATATAAATAGCCTTCTTATACTTGTTGATGTGCATAGCAAAGGGTATGTACAGAATATGAATGTGGTTGATTTTTTTGATAAATTAGTTATAATAGATCATCATAGAAAGTCTACTGATTTTATTGAAGGTGCCCTTTTAAGCTATATAGAACCATATGCATCATCTACATCAGAATTAGTTACTGAAATGCTTCAATATATGATTGAAAAACCAAAATTAAAGCCTATTGAAGCGGAGGCATTGCTAGCTGGAATCTGCGTTGACACAAAGAATTTTTATTTTAAAACTGGTGTAAGAACCTTTGAGGCTGCTTCTTTTCTAAGAAGATTAGGAGCAGATACGATAGATGTAAAAAGGTTTTTTGCTGATGACTTAGAAACTTATTTAAAAAGAGCTGAAATTATTAAGTCAGTGAAGGTATTTAACAACATCGCTATAGCAATATGTCCTAATGAAATAGAAGATACTGTATTAGCTGCACAGGCAGCGGATGAGCTGCTAAATATTACAGGTATTCAAGCATCTTTTGTTTTTGTTAAAATAAAAGATGAGATATTTATTAGTGGAAGATCACTTGGAGATATAAATGTGCAATTAATACTTGAATCCCTAGGTGGAGGAGGACATATGACTATGGCAGGAGCAAAATTTAAATCTATTGATATAAATGAAGCTTTTGAAAAGCTTAAAAATGCTATAGATAAATACATTAGGGAAGGTGAAGAGTAATGAAAGTTATATTAGTAAAGGATGTTAAATCACTAGGGAAGAAGGGAGACATAATAAATGCTTCAGATGGATATGCAAGAAACTATTTGTTTCCAAGAGGACTTGCACAAGAAGCTACAGATTCAAATCTTCATATCTTAAATAATAAGAAAGAAGCAGAGAGAAGACAAAAGCTCGCCGAAATAGAGGCTGCTCAAAAGTTAGCTGAAAGCCTTAAAGGTAAGGAAGTAAATCTTAGTGTAAAATCAGGTGAAAATGGAAGATTGTTTGGAGCAATAACAGGAAAAGATATAGCAGATGAAATAAATAAGAAATTTAACATTAATATAGATAAGAAAAAGGTTGTGGTAGATACTATAAAGCAGCTTGGAACTTATGATGTAGAAATAAAATTGTATCCTGAAATCTCCACAAAGGTTAAAGTGGTTATTGCAGAAAAATAAGGGGGAAAATTTGTGAAATCACAATTTATTGATGGGTTGGAACAGGAAGTGACTAATACTATACCAGTTGATACCCAGGTGAATGTTCTATATGATATTTTGAGTAAAGTAATAGACGAAGGTACTGTAAGAGCTAGAGTAGTAAAATATAAGTTGCAAAACTATATAAAAAGTAAAGATATATTTAAGAGAATTTATGCATTAAATAAAATAGTAAGTGATGGTAAAGGATTAAATTCTATACCAGATGAATCTAATATGTACGAGGCTCTTGAAGATACAAATGATTGGATTTCAGAAGCATTAGCAAAAAATTATGTAAAAAATAAAATAGAGAATGAAGTAGAAAAAAACCTCATGGAAAAACAAGATAAGTATATGGATGAGGTTAGATTGAGTATAATAAAAAAGCAAAAAGGTCCGGAAAATGCAAAAACTCTTAAAAAATATGCTCAGCTTGAAGTACTAGACTCTAAAAAATTAAGTAAAAGCATTCAAGGTATTCTAAGACCAGAAGCTTTTAGTGAAATTATTGGACAGGAAACAGCAATAAAAGCTATTTTATCAAAGATAGCATCTCCATATCCTCAACATATTATACTATATGGTCCTCCTGGGGTTGGAAAAACAACTGCAGCTAGACTTGCGCTAGAAGAAGTAAAAAAGCTAAAATATACTCCCTTTAAGAAAGATGCTAAATTTGTAGAGGTAGATGGCACTACGCTAAGATGGGATCCAAGAGAAATTACTAACCCTTTGCTTGGATCTGTACATGATCCAATCTACCAGGGAACTAAAAGAGATTTAGCTGAAACAGGAATTCCTGAACCAAAGCTTGGACTTGTTACTGAAGCTCATGGCGGCGTGCTTTTTATAGATGAGATCGGTGAATTAGACGAAATGCTTCAAAATAAGCTATTGAAGGTATTAGAAGATAAGAGAGTTGAGTTCTCATCATCATATTATGATCCAGAAGATGAAAACACACCTAAATATATAAAATATCTTTTGAAAATGGAGCACCGGCTGATTTCGTACTTATAGGAGCAACCACAAGAGAGCCTAGCGAAATAAATCCAGCTTTAAGGTCAAGATGTACAGAAGTATATTTTGAACCTTTAACATCAATAAATGTACAACAAATAGTAGAAAATGCTGCCGATAAGTTAAATATACAATTAGAAGAAGGTGTGTCTGAGCTTATAAGCAGATACACAATTGAAGGAAGAAAAGCAGTAAATATACTATCAGATGTTTATGGTTATGTACTTTACAACGATCAGGATACTAATTTAAAAGAGAAGGTAAAGATAACAGTTGAAGACCTAAAGGAAGTAATATCTATAAGTAGATTGGTTCCATTTGAAGAGGTAAAAGTGGAATCAAAATATGATGTCGGCCACATATATGGGTTAGGTGTAAGTGGATATGTAGGGTCTACCATAGAAATAGAAACAGCGGTTTTTGAAGCAAAGGAAAAAGGAAAAGGAATAGTAAGATTTAATGATACAGCTGGAAGTATGGCTAAAGATTCTGTGTTTAACGCAGCGTCAGTTATTAGAAAAATAACTGATAAGGATATAAGCGACTATGATATACATGTAAATGTAATAGGTGGAGGAAAAATTGATGGACCTTCAGCAGGAGCTGCTATTACAGCGTGTATTATTAGTGCACTTTTAAACAAGCCATTAAGACAGGATGTAGCTATAACAGGAGAGATATCCCTTAGAGGTAATATAAAGCCTGTTGGAGGAATTTTTGAAAAAATTTATGGAGCAAGAAGAAAAGGAATAAAACTCGTAATTGTTCCAGAAGATAATTCCAAAGAAGTTCCTCAAGGACTCGAAGATATAGAAGTTAAAGTAGTAAATAATATTGAACAACTTATTGAATTAGTATTTTAAATTAAATTCTAAGGAGTGATGACACATGGATGCACCTCTTAGAAGTATGCCTCATAGTATTGAGGCTGAACAAAGCGTAATAGGTTCTATGATTATTGATAAAACTTCCATAGCAGAAGCTATGGAAGTTTTAAAAGCTGAAGATTTTTATAAGGATTCACATAAGGCCATATTTAATGCTATTTTGGACCTTTATCAAAAAGATATAGCTGTAGATATAATAACTCTTACAGAGCATTTAAAGTCTACAGATAGGTTAGAGGCAGCAGGTGGAATAACTTATATAAGTGAATTAAGTGGTTCTGTAATTTCCACGGCTAATGTGCAGTCATACATAAAGATTGTAAGTGACAAATCTATTTTAAGAAAACTAATTAGATCTTCTACAAAAATTATAGAAGAGAGTTATAATAATCAAGATGATGTATTAAAAGCTATGGATTTAGCTGAAAAGGAGATTTTTAACTTATCTAATAGTAAAAGTACATCTGATTTTGAACCTATGAGTGTAGTCTTGGAAAGAGGATTTTTAGAAATTGAAAGGCTTTTTAACAATAAAGGAGAAACAACAGGCGTTGCATCTGGATTCAGAGAACTTGATATGAAAACATCTGGCTTTCAAAAAGGTGATATGGTGCTAATAGCTGCAAGACCTTCTATGGGAAAAACCACCTTTGCATTAAACTTAGCAGAGCATGCAGCACTTAGGGCAGGAAAAAGTGTAGCTATATTTTCCCTGGAAATGTCTAAGGAACAATTGGCATATAAGCTTTTATGTTCACAAGCTCATGTAGATATGCTAAAGCTTAGAACCGGTAACTTAGATGATAAGGATTGGGAGAACATCGCTAAGGCATCAGGTCCTCTTGCTAGCGCTAAAATATTTATTGATGATACAGCTGGTATGTCAGTAATGGAAATGAGGTCAAAGTGTAGAAGGTTGAAAATAGAGCAAGGAATAGATCTAGTGCTTATAGACTACCTTCAGCTTATGTCAGGTAGTAAGGGTGGTTCTGAGAGTAGACAGCAGGAAGTTTCAGAAATATCAAGATCAATTAAGGCACTAGCAAAGGAAATGCAGTGTCCAGTTATTGCACTATCTCAGTTATCTCGTGCACCTGAACAAAGAACAGACCATAGACCTATGCTATCCGATTTGAGAGAGTCCGGTTCTATTGAGCAGGATGCTGACTTAGTTATGTTCCTATATAGAGACGAATACTATGATAAGGAAACTGAAGATAAAAATATAGGAGAGTGTATAATAGCAAAGCAAAGAAATGGTCCGACAGGTACTGTAAAATTGGCTTGGTTAGGACAATTTAGTAAGTTTGGAAATTTGGATGTTATACATCAAGAATAAGGAAAAGGCTTTTACTATAAATAAGGTAAAAGCCTTTTCCTTATTTATTATAATGAATGATAGAATTTACATGAAAACTTTACTTTTATGTAAAATTAAGTTAAACTAATTATAGTATATGCTCCTATAGCTCAGCTGGTAGAGCAGCTGATTCGTAATCAGCAGGTCACAGGTTCAAACCCTGCTAGGAGCACCATATTAATTTCTAACAAAAATGTGTTGAATTTTTTTTTCTCTGTATTTATAATTAAAACCAAAAGGCTAAATTTTATTAAGTGTAATTTTTAGAGGTTTAGAGCAAATATAGAATACAGAATATTTTAAATTTATCTCTAAAAGATTTATTTTATATTTTGATGTATTGAAATATGAAAAATTGCTGTTAATATTAGATTTTAAGTGATGGAAATATGGTATTTATTAAAATTTAGTGTTATCGTTTTAACAATGTGCATTTTGTGAAATTTTGGGGGGTATTGTAGTTGTTAAGTAAATACGAAGGCCAAAAAGATACTAAAACTGACATAGATTTTAATAAAGGAGGATATTTGAGTATATTTCAGATACTGCCTTTTGAAGCCATTTTATTAGATAAAAATAATAAAATTATTAAGTTAAACCTTAAAGCGCATGACACATTTTGTAATATAGAATTTGAAAATGAGCTAGGTGAAGTAATATGCCAGATTGAAGATAAGCTAGCGAAGGTTAATATTGAAAATATGGAACTTTCAATGGAAAGAGAAATTCTGACTAATAAGGGAGCAAAGTATTTTAATATTAAAATAACCTCTATAGCTGATTCAAAAAATGAATTCGAAGATAAAATAGTAGTATTAAATGACATTACCGATTACAAAATGGCAGTGCAGGAGCTAAAAAAAGAAAAAGAAGATGCAGAAACAGGTAGTAGGATTAAAAATGAATTTTTAGCTAATATAAGCCATGAAATAAGAACCTCTGTTAACGGTATTATAGGTATGACAGATTTAACTTTGATGACTAATCTAAACTCCGAACAAAAAGAAAACTTAAATTTAGTAAAGTCAAGTGCGTTAAGTTTATTGGATATGACTAATAGTATTTTGGACTTTTCTAAAATTCAATCTGGAAACATAAAATTAGATAGTGTTGAATTTAATTTTAAAGAACTCATAGACGAGATTGTAAGGTTAACTGCTATTAAGGCCCTTGAAAGCAAATTGGAATTTAAAGCAAAAATAGATGAATCAATACCAGATACATTAATTGGAGACCCTGTAAGAATAAAACAAATTTTAGATAATTTAATAGGTAACTCTATAAAATTCACTAAGTATGGAACTATTTCTCTTATAATCGAAAAAGTTGAGTCTGCTGATAAAAAAGTTAATTTAAAATTTTTAGTGAGAGACACAGGCATAGGTATAGATAGAAAAGATATACCTAAATTATTTACAGGCTTTAGTCAGATTGATAATAAAGAATATATCAGAAAGAATTTTGGTCCAGGTCTGGGACTTAGCATTTGTAAAGGGCTTGTAGAAATGATGGATGGTAAAATAGAAGTAAAAAGTAGAAAAGATGTAGGATCTGTATTTTCATTTAACATATCTTTAGAAAAAGGTAGAAAATATAGTGGTACAAATGCAAGTGATAAAAAAATAAAGGTTCAAACCAATAATTTAGTTGGTAGAAGGTTGAATATTCTTATTGTTGAGGATGATAAAGCGAGCCAAATGGTAATATTCAATTTATTCAAGAAAAATGGACACACATGTGATATCGCCAATAATGGTGAAGAAGCTTTAAAATTTGTTGAAAATAAGAAATATGATTTAATACTTATGGATATACAAATGCCTATATTAGATGGAGTTCAAACCACAAAGATAATTAGGAAATCTGAAGAAAACAATGATAGGCGCATACCTATTATAGCTCTAACAGCATACGCTTTAAAAGAAGATAAAGAGAAGTTTTTGAGTGCAGGTATGGACAACTATATTTCTAAGCCTTTTAATATGGATGAACTTTTAAAAATGGTTTATAGTACAGTGAAAATAGATACTGGAAATACCTCTTATTTTATGAATAAACAAAATAGTATGGATGGAGATTCACTGTTTTTATATCTTTTATAATTATAATATTATATAGCTGCTTTTTACATTTATAAAAAGGAAGGTGCTGTCGTGTTTGGTGTACTTGATAGATTCGAAGGTAGTTTTGCAATAGTAGAACTATATGATAGCAAGGTAATAAACATTGAAGTAAACAAAATACCAAAAGAAGCTAGAGAAGGCGATGTTCTTAGTATAGGAGAACAAATAACAATAGATTATGAGGAAACTAAAAAAAGAAAAAATGCAATAGAGAAATTATCTGAAGATATGTGGAAGTAAGTGACAAGGGCTAGAGAGAAACTGAGAAGGTTTCGTTCTAGCCTTTTATTTTTGTACATTCTTATCATTATGACCTAATAATTGTTTATTTTTATAATACAAAATAAAGTAATTAACAAAAGCTATTAATGCACTTATAACAGACAAATATATAAGATAAGTACCTAGTTTTATATTAATAGTTAAGGTAAATATAGATAAGTAAAATAATATAGTTGTAAGCTTTCCGAACTTGTTAGATGGAATTACGGTATTTTTATTATATAATATTATGCCAAAGAATATCATAGAAACTTCTTTTATAGAAATTATTATAAGAATCCACAAAGATACATAATTTTTTATTACTAGGCAGCTTAAAACAGTCAATATCATAAGCTTATCGGCTAATGGATCTAATACTATACCTAGTTTAGTTATTAGAGAGTATTTTCGTGCTAAATAGCCATCTAATATATCTGTCAATCCAGCAGCTAGAAACACAAATATAGAATAAAATAGGTTATTAGGTACATTTGAAAAGAATAATAAAATAAAAACAGGAATTAAAAGTAATCTAAAGAGAGTGAGAATATTTGGTAAGTTCATAATATCACTCCAAAATAAAAGTAATTATATTTTTGTTTTAGTGTATGCTATGAATAATAAAGAGTTTCTTGTATTAAATATCAGATAAATATATTTTAATTCTTTTAACTGAAAAATGAAAGATATTTATAAGATTATGAATATAGAAAAGCTAAATTAAAAATATTTACGAATTTTAATTTAAATTTATTAATTAATATTCGTATTTATATTGACTGAGCTATTCACTTTTGATAGGATTAAATAGGAGGCATGTGTCTATGTAAAGAATTATAATATAATCGATAAAGGATTAGTGATAATTTTTACAGACTTATAAACTGCATTTACTAATGTTAAGTTGGCATATTAGTAGTATATAAGGGAAGAAATATATAATAAAAAAGTGTCAATAAAGATATATAAACTACGGTATAGATATATTTCAAATATTATGTTACCGAAGTTGGTATGACCAGAGATATAGTAAGCTAATAAATATTTGTCAATGCTTAAGTGTAGCTAACTTAATAAAAGAGGAGGAAATTTTTATGTCAGCATTTATTGTTTTAGGAGCTCAATGGGGAGATGAAGGAAAAGGGAAAATGACAGATTATCTTGCAGAAAGTGCAGATGTCGTAGTTAGATTTCAAGGTGGAAACAATGCAGGACATACCGTTGAGGTTGGAGATAAACAATATAAACTTCATTTAATACCTTCAGGAATACTTTATGATACTAAATTAAATGTAATAGGTAATGGAGTAGTTGTAGATCCAAAAGCTTTATTTGAAGAAATGGATTATTTAAAGGGTGTTGGAGTAGATGTAACTCCAGAAAAACTAATGATAAGTGATAGAGCACAACTTATAATGCCATATCATAAGATACTTGATGGTATAAAAGAAAAGGCTAGAGGAAAAAAAGATATAGGAACAACAGGAAAAGGAATAGGGCCATGTTATACTGATAAGATGGAAAGAAGCGGTATAAGAGTTTGCGATTTAATGCACAAGGAAGTTTTTGAAGAAAAACTAAAGGATAATGTAGATGCTAAAAATGATATTATAACAAAAATTTACGGAGGAGACAGTTTAGACTTTAGTGCTATATATAATGAGTACTTGGAATATGCTGAGAGAATGAGACCTTTTGTAAAAGATATATCAGTTGAAGTATTTAACAACATAAAAGCAGGTAAAAAAGTATTATTTGAGGGTGCACAAGGTACATTGCTTGATATAGATTACGGTACATATCCATATGTAACATCATCTAACACTATAGCTGGTGGTGTATGTACTGGAGCAGGAGTTGGGCCTACAGCAATAACTAGTGCAGTAGGAATAGCTAAGGCATATACAACAAGAGTTGGTAAAGGACCTTTCCCAACAGAACTATTTGATGAAACTGGCGATTGGATAAGAGAAAAAGGACATGAATATGGTGTAACTACAGGAAGAGCAAGAAGATGTGGATGGCTAGATTTAGTTATACTTAAGACTACTGCGAGAATTTCTGGGCTTACAAGCTTTGCTGTAACTAAGATAGATACTCTAGCAGGAATGGAAAAGGTAAAAGTATGTACAGGTTACAAGTTTGATGGAAAAGTTATTGATTACGTTCCAGCAAGCCTTGAAGATTTAGCTAAATGTGAACCAATATATGAAGAGTTTGATGGATGGGATGAAAGTATAGAAAATGCTAGAAGCTATGATGATCTTCCAGAAAACGCTAAGATATATCTAAAGAAAATAGAAGAATTTACTGATACAAAAATATCTATAGTATCAGTAGGACCAAGAAGAGATCAAACTATTGAAGTGACAGATATATAACTTAAAAAAATTCAGGTGTATAATAGAATTATACCCTGAATTTTTTATTTTCATGAAAATTTATGGAAAAGTTTAGAAATATATTATAAAATAAATTTACGATATATAGAGAGGTGTAGTTCTATGTGTGAGATAATGACAGAAAGAGAATATGAAGTTCAATATTACGAAATAGACTATAAAAAAAGATTACTTATAACAAATTTAATGAATTATCTTCAGGATATTGCTATAAGGCAATCTGAAGAAATAGGTGTTGGAATAGACTACCTAACACAACATGGTATAGCATGGGTTCTTCATAAATGGCATATAGATATGTATAGATATCCTGTGTATGGGGAAAAGGTTAAAATAATAACTAAACCTTATTCTTTCAAAAAGTTTTATGCATATAGAGTCTTTGAGATAGTAGATTTAAATGGAAACACTATAGGCAAAGCAAAATCTGTATGGTTTCTAATTGATATTGAAAAAAGAAGAGCTATAAGAGTGACAGAAAAAATGTATAATGCCTATAGGATTCCTAAGGATAAAAACGACATTCTTGATATAGAAAAAATAAGTGAGCCATTAGAAATACATAGCGAAAAAGTCTTTCAAGTAAGGTATAGTGACATAGATACAAATAGGCATGTTAACAACGTGAAATATGTAGAATGGGCTATAGAGGCTGTACCATTAGATATAGTAAACAACTATGTAATTACAAGCATAAATACAGTCTATGAAAAAGAAACTACATATGGAGATACAGTAAAAGTTTTTGTAGAAGTAAAGACAAATGAAAATAATATAACATGTCTCCATAAGGTTGTCGATGGAGAAGGTAAAGAGTTATGTTTAGTTCAAACCCAATGGAGAAAATAAGAAAAATGCTGCTGAATTTACTTTTCAGCAGCATTTTTCCCAGCTATAAATCCGGAACTCCATGCCCATTGTAAATTGAAACCGCCGCAATCCCCATCAACATCCAGCAATTCACCTGCAAGATATAAATTTTTAATTATTTTTGATTCAAGAGTTTGAGGATTTATATTATCTGTATCTATGCCACCAGCAGTTACTTGAGAGTTCTTAAATGAGTTAGTATCGCATACTGAAAAAGTCCATTCTTTAAGTAAACTTAATAAATGCTGCTTTTCCTTCCAATCTAATTCGTAGCAGAGTTTATGTATATTATCTATTGAAGCCTCTTTTAAAAGTATAGGAATAACTTTTTTATTTATGATTCCAACAAAGGAGTTATAGACACTTCTATAACTAAAGGTTCCCCAGTGATTCTCTAAAAACTCTATTAGATTTTCTTTATCTAAATCAGGCATCATATCTATAGTCAAACTCACAGGCTTGCCTTCAGATAAGGCAGCGGAAGCAGTACGACTCAGTTGAAGTATAGGGGGACCAGATATTCCGTAGTCTGTAAATAATATTTCTCCAAACTCTCGTCTTTTAGAAATACCATCCACAAATATTTCAGTAAAGCCGTTGAATTTTACCCCAGATAAGGCTTTAAGATTTTTATAGTTTAATTTAAGCTGTACTAGGGCTGGTATTGGGGTTATTAAATTGTGGTTTAATGATTTAGCTATCTTAAAGCCTGATCCATCAGAGCCCGTATTAGGAGCTGATTTGCCACCACAGCACAATATAAGTTTTTTACACTCATATACATCATTAGATTCAGTAAACAGCTTAAAAGACTTAGAGTTTTTCTCTATGCTGTTAACTTTAGAATTTAGGTATATAGGAATATTACGGTCTTCTATAGCTAATCTAAATATATCAAGCACTGAAGATGCTTGAAGTGATAACGGATACATTTTTCCATCTTCTAAAGTAACTAAAGGAAGACCTAAAGAATAGAAAAAATTAGTGGTATCATCTAATGTAAAATTATCTAAAGCAAACTTAAAAAATTCAGAATTCTTACTATGGTACCTTGAATAAGAAATATTTCTATTTGTTATATTACACCTGCCATTTCCAGTTGAAAGAATTTTATTTCCTATTCTGCTAGTTCCCTCTAGTATTGCAACATCCTTTCCAGAATCTTTAGCGGTTATTGCAGCTATGATGCCAGCAGCACCGCCTCCTACTATTATTATTTCATGAAACAAAGACAACAACTCCTTGTATTTGAATTATTCTATATTATTTTATCGTAAAAACATAGTTTTTGTAATAGAATTTTTATAGGTATAACCCACTATGTAGAAACCAGGGCTTAAATTACATTTGTAATGAACAAAGTATAGTTGTTATAATTATAGTACAGTAATCCTAAAAATAATCACATGTTAGACCTGCTCGCACTTGAAAATATATTTAGTGAGGAGGAATTTTTTTATGAAAGCTAAAATATTAAATAAATCTATAGATAGTACTAAGGGAGAGCTGAAAGTTCTAAGTATAAACTATGATTTCGTTGTAGTTCAAATAAATGATGATAAAAAAGTCCTTAGAAGAGATGAAGTGGAACTTATATTCGAGAATAATTCTGAAAAGATTTTAGGGCAGTATGAAGATATACTAAAAATAAAGCTAAATAAAGGTATGACATTTGCTTTCTATCCAACATTTATAAACTTTATAGAAGACATCATTGGAAAGAAAATTGAGCAAATAGATGTATTAGAAGATGAATTTAAGCTTATTAAAAAGGGAATTTGGGAAAAGAATTTACTTATAGTTATAAATAACCTGAGAACATTTAAAATTAGTGCAATAGGTCAAAAATATGGAGACAGCTTTAGCTTTACTATAAAGGAAATTAATTTAAGTTATTTCCTAAAAGAATGTGAATTAAAGGTTAAAACTCTAGAAGATGAGATTAAAGAAAGGCAAATTTTAAAAAATAAATATGAAGAAACGTTAAAAAATGTCATTAATAATAGCATGATTAATAATGATTCTATCTTACTAAATATTTAGTAAGATAGTTTTTTATATTTAATCATATTTTGTATATAATATTTATAATAGGGTTAGGCATCTTTGAATTGTTATTTTATTTCAGATGCCTTAATTAAAATTTACTATTGAAAGGGGAAAAGTATTATATGGAAGCTTCAGAATTATTAAATTATAAAAATTGGGTAGTTATTGGTGATGTGCTAAATGAAAGTAAATATGCATTCAGAATACTAAACAGCCTAAGAGATTCTAACTTTAATGTAGAGGGGGTAAATCCTAGAGATACTACTGGTAAGGTGCATAAGACACTAGAAGAGGTGAAGTATAAAATAGATGTTTTAGATTTATGCATAAATCCTATACAGGGATTAAAAATAATTGAGAGTGCTGCTAATCTTAATATAGATAAAGTTTTAATACAACCTGGAGCAGAAAGTGAAGAAATATTGAGTTTATGCAGAAATAAGGGTATTATAGCTATAGAAGGGTGTGCACTTGTAGAACTTTCTAGGTTATAAGTTTTTAAGGGGGAGTCTATTAATGGTTACAATATATGCTGTATCAGATTCTATAGGAGAGACTGCTGAGCAAGTTGCAAGAGCAACTGCTTGTCAGTTCTATGATAATATAAAAGTTCAGAGAGTACCGTACATAAAAAGCTTTGAAGATGTAAATGAATTTATAAACAAAATTGAAGACAGAGAAAATACTATGATTATATCAACAATAGTTTTAGTCGATGTTAGGGAGTTTTTAGTCCAAAGATGTATAGAAACTGGCATACACATAATGAATGTCTTGGGCCCTTGCATTAGTGTTGCTTCTAGAATTTTGAACAAGCTTCCTGATTATAAGCCAGGTGCAGTTTGGGAGATGGACTCAGAGTACTATAAAAAAATAGAAGCTATGGAATTTGCTATTCAGTATGATGATAGTAAAGATCATTCAGGTATTAAAAATGCGGATGTAATTTTAGTAGGACTGTCAAGAACGTCAAAAACACCACTTTGTATATATTTAGCTAACAAAGGCATTAAGGCATTAAACATACCTATTATGCCAGAAGTGCCAATACCTAATGAACTGTTTGAAGTTGATAGAAAGAAAATAATAGGGTTAACAATAGACCCTATGCATCTTATTGAAATAAGAAGACATAGAATAGATAAGTTTTCTAAATTATCTACAGAAATACAATATGCAAATGCAGAAAGAGTTTTAGATGAGTTGGAATTTGCAGATAGGCTTATGAGAAAGCTTAATTGCAAAATTATAGATGTCACAAAAAGAGCTATAGAAGATACTGCATTAATAATAATGGAACATATAGGTTATATGGGATTAAAGCAATATTAAAATATAAAAATATGGTACAAAGTTTTGTCTAAAGCCCTGATTTTAAAGGGTTTTAGACAAAAACCATAATATAGCATAAAAAAATATAAAAAAAATGTTGACACTTTGATAAATATCTTGTATTATAGTCTATGTCGGGTCGCTACAAGTGAACTGAAAAGATAAATATGGCCCCTTGGTCAAGCGGTCAAGACACCACCCTTTCACGGTGGTAACAGGGGTTCGATTCCCCTAGGGGTCACCATTATAATATATGGGCGCATAGCTCAGCTGGGAGAGCATCTGCCTTACAAGCAGAGGGTCACAGGTTCGAGCCCTGTTGTGCCCACCATATATTTATGGCCCAGTGGCTCAGTTGGTTAGAGTGCCGGCCTGTCACGCCGGAGGTCGAGGGTTCGAGTCCCTTCTGGGTCGCCATAATTATTTAATAAAATAATTATAATAGTATTGTAAGCTTAAATTCATAATATGAAAATCTAATATGGCCCTTTGGTCAAGCGGTCAAGACACCACCCTTTCACGGTGGTAACAGGGGTTCGATTCCCCTAAGGGTCACCATTATAATATATGGGCGCATAGCTCAGCTGGGAGAGCATCTGCCTTACAAGCAGAGGGTCACAGGTTCGAGCCCTGTTGTGCCCACCATATATTTATGGCCCAGTGGCTCAGTTGGTTAGAGTGCCGGCCTGTCACGCCGGAGGTCGAGGGTTCGAGTCCCTTCTGGGTCGCCATAATCTGCTGGTTTAGCTCAGCAGGTAGAGCAACTGACTTGTAATCAGTAGGTCGCGAGTTCGATTCTTGCAACCAGCACCATTTAATTATAATATTTAGTCTCAACATGGCCCCTTGGTCAAGCGGTCAAGACACCACCCTTTCACGGTGGTAACAGGGGTTCGATTCCCCTAGGGGTCACCATTTTAAAAATATATGGGCGCATAGCTCAGCTGGGAGAGCATCTGCCTTACAAGCAGAGGGTCACAGGTTCGAGCCCTGTTGTGCCCACCATATATTTATGGCCCAGTGGCTCAGTTGGTTAGAGTGCCGGCCTGTCACGCCGGAGGTCGAGGGTTCGAGTCCCTTCTGGGTCGCCATAATTTGCTGGTTTAGCTCAGCAGGTAGAGCAACTGACTTGTAATCAGTAGGTCGCGAGTTCGATTCTTGCAACCAGCACCAAAAATAAGCTGCATATTTTATATGCAGCTTATTTTTTTATGTAAATATTTAAAACAACTATGGAGAAAGAATAAAGCAGCATAAAACCTAAATTTTATGTTACTTTATTGATATTTAAAATTTTTTACTTTTAATATTTTGTTGTATCCTTATATCTTCACCGAAAAAGTTACATAAAGTAAACTCTCCAAGTAATCTTGAAGAAATTCTTTCTGAGTATATTTTCAATAAGTCTTCTAAATCATAATTTGTTGAAACTAATAATTTGTTCTTTTTAAGAAGTCGCCTGTTTAATAAGTTAAATAACTCTGTTTTTGAAAAGTCTGTTATTTGCTCAGAGCCTAAATCATCTATTATAAGTAAATCAGAATTTATTAATAAATCCTCTAAGACATCATCATTATTAAATCTTACATGTTTTAAATCCTGAATTAAGGATTCGGCAGTTCTATATACTACTAAATAGCCATTATCTAGTAGCTCCTTAGCTATACAATTTGATAAAAAGGTTTTACCAGTACCTGAAGTGCCTAAGAATAATAAATTCTCATCAGTAGAGGAAAAATTTTTAATTAGATTCTGAGATTTAGATACTAAGTTTTCTATATTTTTTCTAGGAGTCACAGGTTCATTTGCTGTTCTCCGAGAAGAATAAAGTTCAAAATCAAAGTTAGAAAAATTATTTTTTTGCAGTATTTTTTTTAAGTCCGAGTTTTCATAATATAAATCTATAAGTTTTTGTTTATAACAAGTACATTTAGTATTATTAATAAAACCTGTATCTTTACATTTAGAACATTTATAATGTATATCTAAATAATCTAATGGATAATTATTGCTTACTAAAAGTTCAGATTTTTTTATCCTTAAATCTGTAATTTTTTCTTTTAATTCTTCAAGATAATTATCTTTATTTTGCGCATTATTTAATATGTTTATTGATAACTTTAAACATAATTTTGCAATTTCCTGTTCAGTTTTTATAACTGTAGGAACTTTTTTCTCTATTTCCGCCCTTCTTAATTTAAGTGCTTTTTCTTCAGATTCTCTTATATTTTCGTAAAATTTTATTATATTAGTTTCATAACCTTTAATCATTTATCATCCCATCCTAAAAGTTTCTTCTTTAGATCATCAAAGTCATATTCTCTTTGTTTAAAACTATTAAATGTGCTGTTTGATGCTTTTCCATAGCTATTATTTCTAAATGAAGGATTAGAATTATTATTATAACCAGCTTTTTTAATATCCTTTTTAATATCTTTTTTATCTACATCTTCTACAGTTTTAAGTCCTTCTTTGTTCCAACTGCCCAAAATTCCATCAATATATTTAAAATCAGCCTTATTAATTCGCTGAAAGCATACATCACAGGCTTTGTATATTACATCTAGTGGGAAATTATATGTATTTATCCATTTATGCATCATATCTTCTTGTGGCTTCATTACTTCGGCATCTTTTATACCTAAATAACCTAATATCTTTCTTATTTTAATCCACTTATCCTCATGCTTTTTTATAAAGCTTTGAGCATCGTCTATATTTTTAATTTTTGCATCGAACCATGCAATTGCTATCTTTTCTATATATCTACAATCTGTTTTGCCTTTTGAAGCACAATATTGAATTAGAAGGAGTATGATTTCAGGGCTAAAGCTAAAATCTTTTTGCCAGCTTATGTACATAGTCATTTCTTTTGATGAAAGGGGTCTCCCCAAAAGTCTCTCTATATCTTGAAGCATATCCTTTGTAGAATTCTTATCTAATTCTTCAAGTAAGTTTATATCTTCTTGATTCTCATTAGGTGAATTTGTTAGGTCTAAAAACTCAATACTGTAATTTCCCATGTTATCTATAGGAATTATTTTAATCACATTTTCATCACTCCAGTAATTCCATGCATTTAAAAGATCAGTTTCTAGAAGATGAAGGGCGCTAGCCATTATTTGAGAACTTACCCCAAGTTCACCAGAAACACAATATTTTAGCCCTAGAAGATATACTTTAACGAACTCTCCTCGGGCCTTTGGCATAAATTTATCTATAAAAATATTACTCACCGGAGTATAGTTTGAATTACCACTTTTGAATACGAAAGTGCTCATAATTTCATGACCTACCTTTATCTATGTTTAGTGTTAAAAATAGTTTCTAATAAATCATTATAACAAAATAGAAGTAGTATAACAATTAAAAAAAATTACAAAACATGTAATAATTTCTTAAAAATAAGGCAAAATAAAGAAGTGAGAGCAAAAATATCATAATGAAAGGATGATCAGTTTGTCACTTAGTAATAGGGCTAAGGCAATATTAGCCAGTTTGTCTATAGTAATTACTACTATGGTATCTGGCCAATACATATACTACAATAAATTTAATGCTTATCAAGTATATATGAATGGTAAGCCTTTAGCCTATGTAAAAAACAAAGAAGATTTTTATAATGTGGAGAAAAATATAGAAAAAGATTTAGAAAAGAGGTTCGGAAAAGTTACATTAAAGGATGATATAACTTTTAAAGAGGTTTCAATCAAAAGTGAAAATATAGCAGATAGCAGTACAATTAAAAACTCAATTATAAAAAATAGTAGAACGAGTATACCAACGGTTTTAATGAAGTCAGATGGCAGAGAAGTTGGAGTGCTTGCTAATGAAAGTGAAATGATTAAAGTGTTGGATATAATTAAAAATGAGTATAAAGAAAAAGATAAAGATGGAACATTTAAGTTAAACAACCGTATAACCTATGTAAAACAAGATACTAACATTAAAGATACAAGTACAATAGAAGAAGCAATAAAAATAATAAAAGAAAACCCTAGTAACCCTCTAATATGTTTTTCAAAAGAAAAAGAAGTTAATGGAGTACAAAATGTAAGCCTCTCAAGGTCATCAAGTGTAACTAGCTTTGTAAGTTTCCCATCCAAAGGAACTATAACATCGCCTTTTGGGATGAGATGGGGGAAAATGCACAATGGTATAGATATAGGGGCACCTATGGGAGATCCTATTCATGCTGCTATGGATGGAAAAGTAGTTTATGCAAAATGGGAAGATGGATATGGAAAGGTTATTAAGATAGATCATGGAGTAGGAGTACAAACAGTGTATGGACACTGCAGCAATATAGATGTAAATGAAGGTCAGCAAGTTAAAAAAGGCGAAAATATCGGAGAAGTAGGAAGTACAGGTAATAGCACTGGACCTCATGTACATTTTGAGGTTAGAGTTGATGGGACCCCTCAAGACCCTATAAAGTATTTAAAATAATATAAAGTATTAAAAATTAAATAATTGACAGGAATAGCTTACACTTATTTGTGAAAATTCGAAGCAAATAAATGTAAGCTATATAAATAATCCTGCAAAATTCAATTGTTTAAGAACAATTTAGGATAGAGGAATAGCAATGTTTGATTTACTTTTTATGGAAAAAACATTGACATATACTCTTTTTGATATATACTTTGACTATCAAAATATTTGATGATAAAAATAACTTTAAAGGGGACGATCAAATGAAATTACCTCCATTAATTATAGGAGACTTAAAAGCGGAGGTACCTATTATCCAAGGTGGTATGGGTGTAGGGGTATCCGGTTATAGGCTCTCATCAGCGGTAGCAAATGAAGGAGGTATTGGTATAATATCTGGAGTTCAAATAGGATATAGAGAACCAGATTTTGAAACTAATACTAAAGAAGCTAATGTTAGAGCACTAAAAAATGAGGTGAGAAGGGCAAAAGAGTTAAGTCCTAAAGGAATAGTAGGAGTTAACCTTATGGTGGCCATTACTAATTATGATGAAATGGTAAAGGCTTGCGTAGAGGAACAAGTAGATATAATAATTTCTGGCGCAGGACTTCCTTTGACATTACCAAAATTAGTTGAGGGAAGTAATGTTAAGATAGCACCGATTGCCTCTTCAGGAAAATCAGCTTCAGTTATTACAAAGCATTGGATTAAAAAATATAATAAAATTCCTGATATGGTTGTAGTTGAAGGACCGGAGGCAGGCGGACACTTAGGATTTCATGCTGATGATGTTAGAGAAGGAAAATTAACTTTAGAGGAAATTGTAGTTGAAGTAATTGAGGCTTTAAAACCTTTTGAAGAAGAATATGGATCAAAGATCCCTGTAGTGGCTGCAGGTGGTATTTACACTGGAGAAGATATTGCTAAATTTATAAAATTAGGTGCTTCAGGTGTTCAAATGGCAACAAGATTTGTAGCAACTGAAGAATGTGATGCTCATTTAGAATATAAAAAAGCATATGTAAATTCAAGCAAGGAAGATATTAAAATCATACAAAGTCCTGTAGGCCTTCCTGGAAGAGCCATTAAAAATAAATTCATCAATCAAGTAGAAATAGAAAGAATTAGCCCTAAGAAATGCTATAATTGTTTGAAAAAGTGTAATCCAAAAGATACACCTTATTGTATTTCAAAAGCTTTAATACAAGCAGTTAAAGGCAATATTGAAGACGGTCTTATTTTTGCTGGAAGCAGCGCGTATAGAATAGATAGGATTGTTACTGTAAAAGACTTAATAAATGAACTTGTTGGTGATGCTGAAAAAAGTTTAGTTGATTGTAAATAATAGTACTGCTACTTGCATAGTAGCAGGTTTATTTTCATGTGTCTTATTTAATTTAAATTTTAGAAGTGGTGATTATGTGACTAAGTGTATTAGCGTTTTAAATGAGCTTTTAGTAGGCATTTTTAATGATATACTAGAAATTGAACAAAACGCTCTTCAATCTGGTTCTTTTAGGGATTTATCCGTTACAGAAATACATACTATTGAAGCAATAGGAATGTATAAGCCAAGAACTATGACAGAAGTTGCATGTCAGCTGCATATTACTTTAGGAACGCTGACTACAGCGATAGGTCATCTAGTCAGAAAAGGCTATGTAGAAAGAAAAAGAAGTGAAGAAGATAGAAGAATAGTATATATTGAACTGACAAAACTAGGAAAGCTTGCTTATAGAGTTCATCGAAAGTTTCATTCTGATATGGTAAAGGGAAGCATTGAAGGACTTACAAAAGAGGAAGAGGAAACTTTGGTGAAAGCCCTAGATAAAATTAATAAATTTTTTATATCCAAATATAACTTAAATACTAACTTAAAGGAGAAAGGCAATGAATAAAGTACAGGTAATAGGTACAGGTAGTTATGTACCAGAAAGAATTGTTACTAATGAAGACTTATCCTGTATTATGGATACCAGTGATGAATGGATAAGTAGTAGAACTGGTATAAAAGAAAGAAGAATATCTGAAGGCGAAGATACATCTGATATGGCTACAAAAGCAGCACTAAAGGCTATTGAAATGGCCAATATTAAACCTGAAGATATTAATTTACTAATTGTAGCTACAATTACACCAGATAGCTTTACTCCTTCAGTAGCTTGTATGGTACAAGGTAATATAAATGCTGTAAATGCTACATGTTTTGATTTATCAGCTGCTTGTTCAGGATTTATTTATGGAATAACTGTAGCTACTCAATTTATAACTACTGGAGCTGCTAGAACTATATTAGTAGTGGGAGCTGAGACAATGTCAAAAGCCCTTAACTGGGAGGATAGAAATACGTGTGTTCTATTTGGTGATGGCGCAGGGGCAGCTGTACTCAGAGCTTCTGACAAAGGAGGGGTATTGGCTACATATACTGGCTCAGAAGGAAGCAAAGGAAATGCACTAACTTGTGGAGCTATGCCGGTTGTCAATCCGTATGTACGAGAGGAAACTGCTTATATCCCTGAAAAATATAAAATACAGATGGATGGAAGAGAAGTATTTAAATTTGCAGTTAGAACTATGACTAAGGGAGTGGAAAAACTCTTAGAAGATGCAAAGTGTTCAATTGAAGATATAAAATATATAATTCCTCATCAAGCAAATTATAGAATAATTGAATCTGCAGTAAAAAAATTAGGTATAAGTGAAGAAAAGTTTTATATTAATTTAGACAGATATGGTAATACATCTGGAGCTAGTATTGCTATTGCGCTAGATGAGATGGTGCAAAAAAATATGCTAAAAACAGGTGATAAGATTTTACTTATAGGCTTTGGAGCGGGACTTACCTATGGTGGATTAATAATGGAATGGTAAGTAAATTTATTTAAGCTATGGAGGACAAAATGGTATTTGAGAAAATAAAAAGAATAATGGCAGAACAACTAGGATTAAATGAAAAGGATATAACAATAGACACTTCATTTCAAGAACTAGGCATAGATTCGTTAGACCTATTTCAAATAATAATTGAAATAGAAGAAGAATTTGGAGTTCAAATAGAAGATGCAGAGTCAATTAAAACTGTAGAAGAAGCAGTAAACTTTGTTGAGAAAAAAATATAAAAGTAGATTAATGTGAAATAATAAATTTGTATATGGTCAGGAGGAAAAAATATGATTAATTCCGCATTTGCCCAAATGGTTGGTATAAAGTATCCTATTATCCAAGGAGGTATGGCTTGGATTGCAGATAGTTCTCTAGCTGCAGCAGTATCTAATGCAGGAGGTATTGGTATTATAACTGGAAATGCTCCTTTAGAATGGGTAAGAGATGAAATAAGAAAGGCTAAGCAAATGACAGATAAGCCTTTTGGAGTAAATATAATGCTTTTAGGTGAGACTGCAGAGGCCGTAGCTAAAATGGTTTGTGAAGAAGGGGTTAAAGTAGTTACAACTGGAGCTGGTAACCCAGGTAAATATATTGACATGTGGAAGCAGCATGATATAAAGGTTATTCCTGTAGTAGCATCAGTGGCATTAGCCAAGAGAATGGAAAGAGCTGGTGTAGATGCAGTTATTGCTGAAGGCTGTGAGTCAGGGGGACACGTTGGCGAGCTTACAACTATGGCATTAGTTCCACAGGTAGTAGATGCTGTAAGTATTCCTGTAATAGCTGCAGGAGGAATAGGTGACGGAAGAGGAGCAGCTGCTGCCTTTATGCTTGGAGCAGCAGGAATACAAGTTGGTACAAGATTTTTAGTTGCACATGAATGTACTGTTCATCAAAACTATAAAAATAAGGTACTAGGTGCAAAAGATATTGATACACAGGTTACAGGTAGACCTACAGGTCATCCAGTGCGTGTTTTAAGAAATAGGTTAACAAGACAATTCCAGATACTTGAAAAAGAAGGAGCTGAATTAGAAAAGTTTGAGGAACTTGGAAGAGGAGCTCTTTCCAAAGCTGTACGTGAAGGTGATATTGACAATGGATCAGTAATGGCTGGACAGATAGCAGGACTTGTTTGTAAAGAGCAAAGTTGTAATGAAATAATAGAAGAAATATTTACTGAAGCAGAAACACAATTAAAGAGTGTTAGCCAAATTTTTGGAGTTAAATGACTTAGGAGGACTATATGAGTAAAATAGCATTTTTATTCTCAGGTCAGGGGGCACAATATGTAGGCATGGGAAAAGAATTATATGATAATATAGAAGGGTGTAGAGAAGTTTTTGAAAGCGCTGATAAAGCCCTAGGATTTCCTATAAGTAAAATGTGTTTTGAAGGACCAGAAGATGAGTTGAATAGCACAGAAAATACTCAACCTGCTATTTTAACTGTAAGTATTGCAGCACTTAAGGCATTAGAGAGCCATGGCATATATGCTGATGTTACTGCAGGCTTAAGTTTGGGTGAATACTCTGCTTTAGTTTATAGTGGAGCATTAGAGTTTGAAGAAGCTGTAAAGTTAGTTAAAAAGAGAGGAAAGTATATGCAAGAAGCAGTACCACAAGGTATTGGTACTATGGCTGCTATTATTGGATTAGATGAAGAGAGCATAAGAGAAGTATGTGACGAATGTTCTAATATAGGTGTAGTTGAGCCTGCAAATTTAAATTGCCCAGGTCAAATAGTAATTGCAGGAGAAGTAAAAGCTGTTGAAGCTGCTTGTGAAAAATTAAAAGAAAAGGGAGCATTAAAAACTGTAATGTTAGCTGTTAGTGGTCCTTTTCACACATCAATGTTACAACCAGCGGCAGAAAAGCTAGAAGTGGAGCTTAAGGATATCTCTATAAATGACTTGAAAATTCCTGTAATAACAAATGTCACTGGAGAAACTGTTGAGAATAAGGATAATATAAAACCATATCTAAAAAAGCAAGTAATGAGCACAGTGCTTTTTGAGAAGAGTATAAGAACAATGATGGATATGGGAGTAGATACTTTTGTAGAAGTTGGTCCTGGAAAGGCACTAAGTGGTTTTGTAAAAAAAATAAATAGAAAAGCTACAATTTTAAATGTTCAAGATTTAAAATCTCTAGAAAGTACTATAGAGAAATTAAAAAAGTAGAATGGAGAATGGCATATGGAGAGTTTAAAAGGAAAAACGGCAATAGTAACTGGAGCTAGTCGTGGAATTGGTAAAGCTATAGCGGTTAAACTAGCAGAACTTGGTGCAAATTTAGTACTTAACTATAGAAGTGATTCTAAATCTGTTGAAGATGTAATTAAGGAAATTGAAAGTAAAGGAAGTAAGGCTATAGCAGTTCAAGGAGATGTTAGCATATTTTCAGAAGCTGAAAATATAGTAAAAAAGGCTGTTGAAGTTTTTGGATCTTTAGATATACTTATTAATAATGCAGGAATAACTAAAGATGGATTAGTTCTTAGGATGAAAGAAGAAGACTTCGATAAGGTTATAGATGTAAACTTAAAGGGAGCATTTAACTGTATAAGGCATGCTGCACCTGTGATGGTAAAACAAAAAGGTGGAAAGATAGTTAATATCTCTTCAGTAGTTGGTGTAACTGGTAATGCAGGACAAATAAATTACTCCGCAGCAAAAGCAGGAATAATAGGAGTTACTAAATCTGCGGCAAGAGAACTTGCTTCAAGAGGAATTAATGTAAATGCTGTAGCACCAGGCTTTATTCAAACAGATATGACAGAAGTTCTATCAGATAAGGTTAAAGAAAGCACGCTAAATAACATACCTTTAAAAAGATTTGGTAGTGCACAAGACATAGCAAATATGGTAGCATTTTTAGTTTCACCGTCTGCAGATTATATTACTGGTCAGGTAATAAATGTAGATGGTGGAATGGTTATGTAAATTAAGTTAAAGGTTGGTGAACTTATAATGACAAAAAGAGTTGTAATAACGGGACTAGGTGCAGTAACTCCAGTAGGAAATGATGTTGAAACATTCTGGAATAACATAAGAAACGGAATACCAGGTATAGATTTTATAAAAGCATTTGATACAGAAAATTTTAAAGTAAAATTAGCAGCAGAAGTTAAGGATTTTGATCCTTTAAAATATCTTGATAAAAAAGAAGCTAAAAGAATGGATGCATTTTGTCAATTTGCAATAGCTTCAGCAGTTGAGGCAGTAGAAGATTCTAAGTTAGATATAGAAAATATGCCGAAAGAAAGATTCGGAGTTATTGTTGGCTCAGGAATTGGTGGCATAGGAGTTATAGAAAAAGAACAAACAAAGCTTTTAGAAAAAGGTCCTGGCAGAGTTCAACCATTATTCATACCTATGATTATAAGTAATATGGCAGCTGGAAATATAGCAATTAGATTTGGTGCAAAGGGAATATGTACTAATGTAGTAACAGCTTGTGCTACAGGAACAAATTGTGTAGGTGAAGCGTTCCATGCTATAAAAAATGATTTAGCTGATGTAATGATAGCTGGAGGAACAGAAGCTTCAATTACGCCATTATCAGTAGCAGGATTTACATCATTAACTGCTTTATCAAAAAGTGATGACCCGAAAAGAGCATCTATTCCTTTTGATAAGGAGAGAGATGGTTTTGTAATGGGGGAAGGTGCTGGAATATTAATACTGGAATCTCTAGAACATGCTCAAGAAAGAGGAGCCACTATATATGCTGAAGTGGTTGGATATGGATCAACTTGTGATGCTTACCATATAACTTCTCCGGATCCAGAAGGAGAGGGTGCTGCAAGAGCTATGGAGATTGCTATTAATGAAGCTGGAATAAATAAAGAAGAAGTATCTTATATAAATGCTCATGGTACTAGTACTCCAGTTAATGATAAGTTTGAAACTAGTGCAATAAAGAGGGTGTTTGGAGAAAATTCTAAAAATATACCTATAAGTTCTACTAAGTCTATGACAGGACACTTATTAGGTGCAGCAGGAGCTATAGAGGCTATAGCATGTGTTAAGGCTTTAGAAGAAGGATTTATCCCACCAACAGCTGGATATAAGATGCCAGATGAAGAATGTGATCTTGATTATGTTCCAAATGAAGGTAGAGTTTCAGAACTTAAATATGCTATGTCTAATTCCCTTGGTTTTGGTGGACATAATGCAGTAATTTTATTAAAAAAGTGGAGTGAGTAATATGGACTTTAAAGCAATTGAAGAAATGATAAAAACTGTTGATAACTCTAAGTTAGGATACTTAGAGGTTAATTGGGAAGGTATTTCTATAATAATGAGAAAGCAGGGAGAACCTGATTTCCATAAAACAATAGTAGCAAATGAGAATACTGAAAAAGAAGTTACAAATATTGTAGAAGAAAGCAATAAGGCTGAAATAGCGGCAGAAGTAAAAGAGCCTGTTAAAGTAGCTGTAGAAGAAGCTAAAGAAGATGAGAAGATAAAAATCGATGATGAAGATATAGAGAAGGTAGTATCACCTATAGTTGGAACTTTCTATAGTTCTCCAAGCCCAGATAAGCCATCTTTTGTAAAGGTTGGTTCAAAAGTAAAAAAGGGTGACACACTATGTATCATAGAGGCCATGAAGCTTATGAATGAGATTCAAAGCGAAGTAGATGGAGAAGTTGTAGAAATCTTAGTTGAGAATACTCAAATGGTTGAATATGGCCAGTCTATGTTTAAAATAAGAGTAAATAAATAGATTAATATATTGCTAGGAGGAAAACTGATGGAACAGGAAGAGTTCAATGTAAATCTTGGAGTAAAGGAAATACAAGAGATTATTCCTCATAGATATCCATTTTTATTGATAGATAAAGTGACATATATGGAACCAGGAAAAAAGGTTATAGCATATAAAAATGTGACTATGAATGAATACTTTTTTCAAGGCCATTTTCCAGCGGAGCCTGTTATGCCAGGGGTGCTAATTATAGAAGCGTTAGCACAGGCTGGTGCAGTAGCTATTTTGAGTCAGGATAGTTTTAAAGGTAAAATAGCATTCTTTGGAGGAATAAATAAGGCTAAATTTAGAAAAAAAGTAGTACCAGGAGATGTTTTAAAACTAGAAGTAGAAATTGTAAAAATTAAAGGACCAGCGGGTATAGGTAAGGCAACAGCCTATGTAGAAGATAAAAAGGCTGCAGAAGCAGAAATAATGTTTATGATAGGCTAGTTTAAGTGTGGTAAAATTACTATATGGGTTTATTAAAATATACCCATATAGTAAAAAACTAGAGTATTGGGAGTGGATTTTTAAAAGTGTTTAATAAAATATTAATTGCAAATAGAGGAGAAATAGCTGTCAGAGTAATAAGAGCATGTAGAGAGATGGGAATTGAGACAGTAGCTGTTTATTCAGAAGCTGATAAAGATGCTCTGCATACTCAAATGGCAGATGAAGCTATCTGTATTGGTCCAGCTGCTGCAAAAGACAGCTATTTAAATATACAAAATATAATAAGTGCTACTGTGTTATCAGGAGCACAGGCTATTCATCCGGGATTTGGATTCTTATCTGAGAATAGTAAATTTGCTAGGATGTGTAAGGAATGTAACATTACCTTTATAGGACCTGATCCAGAATGTATTGAAAATATGGGTAACAAGTCTAATGCAAGAGATATCATGACTAAATCAGGAGTGCCTGTAGTTCCAGGATCTAATGGTGCTGTTGAAGGCGAAGATGAGTTATCAAGACTTGCAGAAGAAATAGGATACCCTGTTATGATTAAGGCATCTGCAGGCGGCGGTGGAAGAGGTATAAGAATAGTCTACGAACAAAGTGAACTTATAAAGGCTTACGAAAATGCTAGAGCGGAAGCAAAAGCAGCGTTTGGAGACGAAACAATATACATGGAAAAGTTTATAGAAAAACCAAGACATGTTGAAATTCAGATTCTAGGAGATAGCTTTGGTAATATCGTATATTTAGGAGAGCGAGATTGCTCCATGCAAAGAAGAAATCAAAAAGTTTTAGAAGAAGCACCAAGCCCTATTATGACAGAAGAGCTTAGAAAATCTATGGGAGAAACTGCGGTGAGAGCAGCTAAGGCAGTAAATTATAATAATGCAGGTACTATAGAGTTTTTATTAGATAAAAACGGAAATTATTATTTTATGGAAATGAACACCCGTATCCAAGTAGAACATCCTATAACAGAAATGGTTACAGGAATAGATTTAATAAAAGAACAAATAAAAATTGCAGCAGGTGAAAAATTAAGCTTTTCACAGGAAGACATAAGGATTAGTGGGCATGCTATCGAATGCAGAATAAATGCTGAAGATGCTAGCAGAGGTTTTATGCCATGTCCAGGTAAAGTAAAAGATATGTATGTACCAGGAGGGTTTAATGTTAGAGTTGACAGTGCGGTATACTCAGGATATGTAATACCTCCATATTATGATTCAATGATAGCTAAACTCATCGTACATGGAAAGGATAGAGAAGAGGCTATCAAAAAAATGAGAAGAGCTTTAGGAGAATTTATAATTG
Source organism: Clostridium sp. OS1-26 (assembly GCF_030915445.1). Classification (GTDB taxonomy): domain Bacteria; phylum Bacillota; class Clostridia; order Clostridiales; family Clostridiaceae; genus Clostridium_AM. The sequence continues at coordinate 1,380,285 of NZ_CP133264.1, read as the reverse complement.
ATGGAGTTCGTACAAATATAGATTTTCAATTTGAGCTTATAAATTGTGAAGAATTCATAAATGGCAATTATGATACTAGATTTATTGAAAACAGATTTAATATTTCGTAGTAAAAATTCTTGTGAATTGGACTGGAGGTGAGCTAACTTGTTGAATAATCTCTTTAAGAAAACTAAATATATTACTGTTAGTCAACAAGCATTAAGAAAAGCTGAAGATGCTTTAGAACAGAAGCCTAGCATTCCTAATGGTATGTGGGTAAAATGTGATAGTTGTGGTAAAATAATATATAATAATGACTTAGAAGAAAATAATAAAGTGTGCAGCCAATGTAATCACCACTTTAGAATGACAGCAAGAGAGAGAATAGAATTTATAATAGATAACGATACTTTTGAAGAATTCGATAAAAATATGATTTCTGATAATCCTATAGAGTTCAACGGATATGAAGAAAAAGTAAAAAAGATGAGAGAAAATACCGACATGAATGAGGCTGTGGTAACTGGAAGAGGATGCATTGGTAATGAGAATGTAGTCATCTGTGTAATGGATAGCCACTTCATGATGGGAAGTATGGGATCTGTAGTAGGAGAAAAGATTACTAGAGCTGTGGAGAAAGCTATTGAACTAAAGCTGCCAATAATTATTTTCACCACTTCTGGTGGTGCAAGAATGCAGGAAGGTATGTTCTCACTTATGCAGATGGCAAAGGTAAGTGCTGCATTAGGTAAGCTTGATAAAGAAGGACTACTATACATTACTGTACTTACAGATCCAACTACAGGTGGAGTTACTGCAAGTTTTGCTATGCTTGGGGATATAATTTTGTCTGAACCAGGTGCACTAATTGGATTTGCAGGTAAAAGAGTTATAGAGCAAACTATAAGACAAAAGCTACCTGAAGGTTTTCAAAGGGCTGAATTTCTATTAGAGCATGGTTTTATAGATAAAATAGTTTCTAGAAATGAATTAAAAGGTGTACTAAAGAAAATACTCGTAATTCATAATAGAAACATATAAGTATTTGGGCATATTTATATTTCTAAAGAAAGGAAGCTGCTCATATGGAAAAGTTAGAAAAGGTACAGAAAATAATAACTCAAAAACTTGATAATAAAACTGCATGGGAGAGAGTATCTCTAGCAAGAATGGTCGAAAGACCTACCGCTCTTGATTATATAGAGAAAATATTTGGCTCTTTTATAGAGTTTCATGGAGATAGATATTTTAGCGACGATTCGGCTGTTGTTGGCGGAATAGCTTTATTAAATGGTGAACCTATAACTATAATAGCGCATCAAAAGGGAAGAAATACCGCAGAAAAAATAAAGAGAAATTTTGGATCACCTCACCCAGAAGGTTATAGAAAAGGTTTAAGACTTATGAAACAGGCTGAAAAGTTCAATAGACCTATTCTATGTCTTGTGGACACTCAAGGTGCATTTTGTGGCACAGGAGCAGAGGAAAGAGGACAGGGAGAAGCTATTGCAAGAAATCTTTTAGAAATGTCAAGCTTAAAAACTCCTATCATTTCCATAGTTATAGGAGAAGGTGGCAGTGGTGGAGCACTAGCCTTTGCTGTTTCAGATGAAGTATGGATGCTAGAAAATGCTGTATACTCAATACTATCGCCTGAAGGATTTGCAAGTATACTATGGAAAGATGCTTCTCGAGCTAAAGAAGCTGCTGAAATTATGAAGATAACAGCAAAAGATTTAAAAGAATATGGAATTATTGACAAGGTGCTTAAGGAACCTGCTGGAGGAGCCCATAAGGATGTAGATAAGATGTCTGCATTGATAAAAAAGGAACTAATAGAATCTTTTAATACGTTAAAGAAACAATCATTAGAAGAGCTTATAGAAAAAAGATATAATAAATTTAGAGCTATGGGTAAATATATAGAATAATAAATACACAACTTATTATTTGCGCAAGTTAGAGGGAAATATTGTAATTAAGTGTTTGTGATGATAAAATATAATATATAACATAAATATAAAGTAGCCTTTAGTACTAAAGGCTACTTTATATTTATAGGCAAATCGAGGTGAAATAAAATGCCTGTAAAAGCATTATTTACTTATGACCATGGACAAGAAAACATGAATAAAATCAAAAGCTTAGGGTATGACATTATAACTATAAACGAAAAAAATGCTGTTTATAGTGAATTACTAAAGGATGTAGAGGTTTTAGTATGTTATAATCCATTTGAAACTCTAGATATAAGCAAAATGAAGATGCTGAAGTGGATTCAATTATCTAGTGCAGGAATAGATCAATTGCCATTGGACTATATAAAAAATAGCAACATTACGATAACTAATAATAGAGGCGGATACAGCGTACCAATGGGAGAATGGATTGTATTGAAAATATTAGAGCTTTTAAAACACAGCCATAGATTATATGAAAATCAAAAGAACAAGCTGTGGAAAATGGATTCTACTATTTTGGAGCTTTGCGGAAAGACTATAGGTTTTATAGGGACAGGAAGTATTGCTGAAGAAGCGGCAAAAAGATTATCAGGTTTTGATGTAAAAATTTTAGGATTAAATACTGCTGGAAGGCAGGTTCAGTATTTCGATAAATGCTATGGATTAAAAGATATAAATGAAATGTTGGCCGCTAGTGATATAGTTGTTGTTACAATTCCGTACACACGAGAGACACATCACTTAATAGATGATGAAAAGTTTAGATGTATGAAGAAAGGTGCATGCATTGTAAATGTAGCCAGAGGTTCTATAATAAATGAAAAAGATCTAATAAAAAGCATCCATGAAGGTAAAATTTATGGTGCAGCCTTAGACGTAGTGGAGAATGAGCCGATGCACCCAGACAGTCCTTTATGGAACTTAGAAAATGTGATTATAACACCTCATAATTCATGGATATCTGAGATGAGGAATATTCGAAGATTTAATATGATATATGATAATATGAAAAGATATATGAAAAATGAAAAACTAGTTAATATAATAGATATAAATAAAGGTTATTAAAAATAAGGCAGATAACTATGATTATCTGCCTTACTTTTTATGTTTTAAATTTAAATTATGCATTAGTTGGAGGAGTGAATACTCTTGATGCTAATTCAGCATCAAGCATATAAAGAGCTGCAGAATCTTCGCCCATTCTTTCAAGTCTTTTTACGATACCTCCAAAGTTAGTCTCCTCTTCTACCTGTTCATCTATAAACCACTTAAGTAAGCTTATAGTTGCATGCTCTCTTTCTTCAGTAGCAATATCCATTAGATTATAGACTCTTTGAGTAACTGTTCTTTCATGAGCTAAAGCTTCCTTAAATACATGTAATACCGATTCAAAATCACTTTGCGGAGCAGGCATAGAGCTAATAATTACTCTACCATCCATTTGACTTAGGTAATCAAAAAATTTGTTCGCATGAAAAGTCTCCTCTTGGATTTGAACTTTGAAAAAATTAGCAAATCCATCTAAATCATTTGATGCAAAATATGACTGCATTGCAAGGTAAACATTAGCAGAATATAATTCATAGTTTATTTGATCGTTTATGGCATTCATAAGTTTATCACTTAACATAATAGTACCTCCTAAGTTTATATTTACAAAGTTATATAAATTAACTAAGTTTTTAGAATATATTAACATATGTTAAGTGTTTTTTGAATATGTTTTTGTAAATTTAATGATTTTGTAATTAATATTTAACCTGTTAAGGAAGTAATTTATTTAAGTCAATAGTGCCTGCTCCTTGAACCCACTTGGACATATCTTTGAGATTGCAAGATACTTTTAACAGTGAAATTAAATCCTTAAAACTTAGTTCGGGGTTATTTTCATATAAAAGTGCACAAATCCCACTGACATAGGCTGCAGCACAAGATGTCCCACTGTAATAAGTGTAAGGACTTTCCAAAGACTGAGGATATAGTTTCATTCCGTTTTTTTCTGAGACATAATTAATATTTGAGTTAAGGGAGCATATATCAACAGCAGATGCTGATAAATCTGGTTTTTCTAACTTGGCAAAAGGACCAGAGGAGGAATATTTGTATGGCTTTATAGGAGTATTAGTAGTGTCCACGCCTCCTACGGTAATACAATTTTCTAAAGTTGCAATACCAGAAATACTACTTTCAGAATTTCCATTGTGTCCTGATGGAACAACTATAGTTATACTATTTTTTATGGCTATGTCGAATATTTTTGAAAATAATGATATGATAAAATAATTGATTGAAGCCAATTCAAATGGAAGATATATAACTTTTATATTATATTCAGTGCTATTTTCAATTAAAGTTTGTATTGAAAATAGTATATTAGATACATAGCCTTTTCCTATGCTGTTAAAGGCTTTAATTGAAAATATGGAGCTATTTTCTGCTACACCTTTATATACTCCTTTAGATAAATGGCCAGTACCACATATTATTCCGCTCATAAAAGTTCCATGGCCATTATCATCATAGGGATATTTAAAGTTGTTTATTAAATCAATGAAACCCTTAATTTTATTCTTAGGAGTTAAAAGATCTGGATGAGGATAAACACCACTGTCTACTATGCCTATGCATATATTTTTACCTGTAAGTTTATACCTCTCCTGAAATACTACGCCATTGGAAGCGAGTACGCCTTTTCCACATAACAATGCTAGGCTATCGAAGGTGATATAGCTTACCTGAGGAAATTCTAATATTCTATCTATAGCATTAGGAGAGAGAATTGCACATATACAATTTATAAAAGGAATGAAATGAATTAAGTTGCCTTTATAGGATTTAATTTTCTTTTCTATAACTTCTGGTAGGTGTTTGCAATAAATAAGTACTCTATAGCTCTTATAATATTTTTTATCTATAGCCATCCTCAAATCAGGATCTAATTTATTCTTAATAGAAAACATTTAAAGCTCCTTAAAAATTAATTACATTATATATTATAATACTAAGTTATAATATATGTGCTAAGATAAAATTAATTTTTAGGAGCGTAGTAAATATTATTATTAAAATTTAAATTGATCCTTACACATCTTAAAAAAAGCTTTGGCAGTTGGAGTAAGCGTTCTCTTAGAACTCACGACTAGATAAATAGATCTTTTTAGAGCAAGGTCTTGTATGTAGCTTTCTTTTATAAGTCCAATGCTAGAATAGTTTTTAGAAATCTGTCTTGAAACTACAGATATTCCAAGTCCCTCTTTCACACATTGAAATATTGCATCTAAATTATTTACTTCAAAACATACGTCTATAGCAGAGGTGTCAAACCCATGTTTTTGGAGGACATTTTCAAAAGTTCTACGTGTAGCAGAACCTTCCTCACGCATTATAAATGTATATTTAAAAAGAGAATCTATACTAATTGTATCTGGAACATTTAATTCAGGAGAAGATATTACCACTAGATCATCTTGTATAAGTTCATAACTTTTAACCTTTTCATCATTAATGGGCTCTCCAACCATACCTAACTCGTAATCAAATTTGATAATATTTTCAATAATTTCACCAGAACTATTTTCTACTATATCAAAAGATACTTCAGGGTATAATAAATGAAACTTCCTAAGTAAGGAAGGCAGAATGGTATTGCAGGGTGTAGTACTAGCAGCTAATTTAAGCTTTCCACTGACATTTCCGTTGAAGTTTGCTAAATGTGATATTGCTTTATCACGAGTATTTAATATATCTATAGCGTATTTTAAAAATGATTCTCCAGCAGGTGTAAGAAGTACTTCCTTAGAAGTTCTATCAAAAAGTTGAATACTTAATTCTTTTTCAAGGCTTGCTATATGAGAACTAATTGCTGGTTGTGATAAAAAGCTAGAATTTGCTGCTTTAGAAAAACTTTTAAATTTTGCTACATTTATAAAGGCTTCTATTTGCTTAAAATCCATTAAATTACCCCCCAAAGATAAAATATTCTATATTAAAATAATAACATAAATTTAACAACCACAATATATTATATATGTATATTGTTAAATAGTCTAATAAATAATTTTTACACTGCATAATCTAATATAAAATGAAAATTATTTATAAAAGTTTTCAACAATAAAATAAGGCTGAAAATTTATATCAGCCTTATTTTATCAACACTTATATTTAAATATTAATATACCTACTATCATTACTATAACTCCAATAATTTTGGTCATTCCAAACTTGACCTGAGTAGAGTGAAAAAGACCAAAAGCATCAATTATAGAAGCAGAAGTAAGTTGTGCAACAAGAATAATTGAAATTGAACAAGTTGGCCCGAGGGATTTAATTCCTCGCATAACAGTGTATATTATTATAACTCCTAAAACTCCACCTAAGAGATAAAGCCTATTACAATTTTTTATGTTTTTAAAACCACTACTTCCAAAGATAAGTACTGCTATTATCGTTAATAATAGTCCACTTGCCTGAACTATAACGTTAGTTTCCCATAAACCTATTTTTTCGGCGAGGCGTGTATTGAAAACTCCTTGAAAACTCATACATATTCCAGCTATTAATGAAGTTATTATACCAAGCATTTAATTATCACCTTCCCAAAACTAGTTTAACCATAGTATGTACTTATTATGAATGAAATAAAGCAAAAAGCCTATGATTTAAAATCATGGGCTTTTTATTTTAATATCCTTCTATTTGTCTTTTATGGTTAACAGAATTTTTTTCAATATAAGCTTCTTCAATCTCATTAATAGAAAATTCTAAGCTTTTACCGAGACTTAAAAAGTCTTCAAACAGGGTTAAGTAATGGTCTCTAGAAGAAGAAACTATAAAGTCGTTTATATCTACATAAAGATTTAAAAATTGTGCAGTAATGTCATATTGAAGATCTCTGATTTCTACTTCAATATCATTAAATTGTTTCTCAAGACCCAGCGTTAATATAAAGTGAAGGCAATCAACATATTCCTCTAAAATAATACTTTTATTTGAAGGTCCTTTGTCGCTCCAAAACTTAAAACATCGTGTTTCGTTTGCAAGCTCAGCTATTTCTACCTGTAAGGCTAATATTTTCTTTGAAGTTAAAGATTTATTATCAAGTCCCCTCTGTTGTAAAATACGATTATCTAGGTTTTCTTGCAATTTAAATAGTTTTGAGAAATTCATATAATAAGGCCGCCTTTCCATATCCTTATAATTAAATAAAATTGAAATAAAAAATTTGTAATAAGATCTTATTCCTACCTATATATTTTAACGAAAAACGTTAAATATTGAAATAACACGTAATCGGTTACATAAAATTTTTTTAAAAATTTTAAAAAATTTATTACTTGAATATTATTATGTTATTATATATTAAAAATAAAAGCAGAAATACCAAATTTATAGTTGGTAAGTTTCTGCTTTTTAATAATGAATTAATTCTTAAATGTTATTTATAAAATATTTTTGTCACTCTATCAAGGATACCATTGATGTGAGCAATAGCTGTTCCATAATTGGTTATAGGAACACCTTGTTCTGAGGCTCTTATAAGTCTAGACATAAACTGTTTTCTATTAAACATACAAGCTCCACAATGAATTATAAGCTTATAGTCAGATAAGTCCTCTGGAAAATCTACACCTGCATTTACTGTTATATTTAACTCTCCACCAACTCTTTCTTTAAGCCAATTAGGAAGTTTTTCTCTTCCAATGTCATTTTTAAGAGCATGGTGGGTACAAGCTTCTGCAATTAGAACCTTATCATTAGGCTTTAAGTTATCAATGGCTTTTGCACCTTTAATTAATATGTCTAAATCTCCCTTATACCTAGCCATAAGTATAGAAAAAGAAGTTAAAGGAACATCATCAGGTATTATTTCATTTACCTTCTTAAATACTTGAGAATCAGTAATTACTAAGTCAGGTTTTGTGTTTAAGGATTGAAGAATATCAATAAGCTCAGAATCCTTAACTGTAAGTGCCAAAGCATCGTTATCAAGTATGTCCCTAATTACCTGTACTTGAGGAAGAATAAGTCTTCCTTTAGGAGCTTGAATATCTTGGGGAGCAACTACGATTACTTTATCTTTATCCTTTAATATATCTCCTACTATAGTCGATTTTTCAAAATCAATAGGAGCATTAACTTGTATAAATTCTTTCAGTTTTCCTATGTTCTTTTTATCCTTTGCACTAACTTTTACAAAAGGGATATCAAAAGTACTTTTTAAGTCTTCAATATTCATATCAACTAGGTCTATTTTATTTATGACACCTATGATAGGAATTTTTCTTTCTTTAAGTTCCTCAAACCACTCACGTTCAAGTGAAAAATCAGAGGAGTCCGATGTAAAAACTAATAAAGCTAAGTCGGTTTTTTCCATGACATTTTTTGTTTTCTTTACTCTAAGTTCTCCGATTTCGCCTGTGTCGTCAAGACCTGCTGTGTCTATAATTACAACAGGGCCTATTGGTAAAAGCTCCATAGCTTTATATACAGGATCAGTAGTGGTTCCGGCAAGGTTTGATACAAGAGCAATATCTTGACCAGTTAAAGAGTTTATTAAACTAGATTTTCCAGCATTTCTTCTACCAAAAATAGCTATATGCAATCTATTAGCTTTAGGTGTGTCTTGCATAGTTATCCTCCTAAAATTTTATTTTTTAGTTATTGCTGATTTTACGTTTACGCCATCAATTTTCCCAAGTTTTCCTGTCATAGCACTTATTTCATCCGATGTGCCATCTACTATTAGTGAAATAACAGATAGATTTTTTTCTCTGTATGGAATTCCTAACCTTCCAACTATAATCTCTGAATGATAATGTAATATATCATTAACTTTTGAAGCACTTTCGAGATTTTCTATTACAATACCAACAACGCCTATTCTTTTCTCCATAATTTTACCTCCAAAACAAAAAAGCTTTGGCAAAAGGCCAAAGATATTTACCAAGTATCCCTCCTTCCCTTTTGCTTAGAAAAATCCTTGCAATTAGGTCAAATAAAATTTAAAGTTTCAAAAATCTAAAATAACGGAGTATTCCATTAAATCAGATTAATTATCTTAATTATAATTTTATATAATAAACATGTCAAATAATAAAAAATATGCGACACAGTTTTTTATGTCGCATATTTCTTATATATTAGAATTCAGCTGATCCAGTTGTTCTTGGGAATGGAATTACGTCTCTTATATTAGATATTCCTGTAATATACATTAGAATTCTTTCAAATCCAAGACCAAAACCTGAATGTTTAGTTTCTCCATATTTTCTTAGCTCTAAATACCACCAATAATCTTGCTTATTTAGGCCCATTTCTTCAATTCTCTTTTCAAGAACATCAAGACGTTCTTCTCTTTGGCTTCCACCAACAATTTCACCAACTCCAGGTACTAATAAGTCTGCTGCAGCAACAGTTTTGCCATCTTCATTTAATCTCATGTAGAATGCTTTAATATCCTTTGGATAATCTGTAACGAATATTGGCTTTTTAAATACTTTTTCAGTTAAGTATCTTTCATGCTCTGTTTGTAGGTCAATTCCCCATTCAACTGGATATTGGAATTGCTCGCCGCATTTTTTAAGAATATCAACAGCTTCAGTATAAGTTATTCTTCCGAAATCAGAATTAGCAACATTGTTTAATCTATCCATTAATCCTTTATCGACGAATGAACTGAAGAACTCCATTTCTTCAGGTGCATTTGCTAATACGTATTTTATAACGTACTTAACAAGACCTTCAGCTACATCCATATAATCTTTTAATTCTGCAAAAGCCATTTCAGGTTCAATCATCCAGAACTCAGCAGCATGTCTTGCTGTGTATGAATTCTCTGCTCTGAATGTTGGCCCAAAGGTATAAACATTTCTAAAAGCAAGAGCCATACACTCTGCGGATAATTGACCACTTACAGTAAGATTAGTCTCTCTTCCAAAGAAGTCTTGAGAAAAATCTATATTTCCTTTATCATCCTTTGGAACATTTTGCATATCTAATGTAGTTAATCTAAACATTTCTCCAGCACCTTCACAGTCACTTCCCGTGATTATTGGAGTATTAGCATATACAAAACCTTGTTCTTGGAAGAACTTATGAACTGCATAAGCAGCTATTGAACGAACTCTAAACACAGCTGAAAATGTATTACTTCTAGGTCTTAAATGTGCTATAGTTCTTAAATACTCAAGAGTATGTCTTTTCTTTTGTAGAGGATAGTCTGAAGAAGAAGTTCCCTCTACTGATATTTTTTTAGCTTTAATTTCAAAAGGTTGTTTTGAATCTGGTGTAAGAACTACTGTACCTTCTACAGCTAGTGATGTACTAATAGGAAGCTTAGTGATCTCCTTAAAGTTATCTAAACTATCTTCAAATACTATTTGTACGTTTTTGAAAAAGCTTCCATCGTTTATTTCAACGAAGCCAAATGTTTTAGAATCCCTTACTGTTCTAACCCATCCTGAAATTTTTACATCTTTATCAGCAAATTTTTCGCATTCTCTGTAAAGTTGTTTAACTAATGTTACGTCCATTTTATAAATCCTCCTTATTTTTTATGATATTATGATATTTTATCCAAATATGTATAAATATAAAAGCCCTCCATCCACAAAGGGACGAAAGGCTTAAGTTCCGCGGTACCACCCAATTTGTCATAAATATGACCAACTTTAAAAAGCAAAAAACAAATGATTTTATGCTTACCAATTATAAGGTATTGGATACCTCTAAGCCTACTTTTATTTAAAATTCGGTTAGAAACTCAGAGATGTTCTTCCATACAGACTTGATTATTGATCTTCCACCATCATCAACTCGCTTTAAATAAGTTCTATATGTACTTTTCTCATCATAGTTTTAGATATTATGTTAAAATGATAATATTTTATCTTAAAATTATAATAGTTATAAAATTATATGTCAATAATTATTAGCTCGTTATTTTGTATCTTTAAAACTTTTTTCGTGGTTTAACAGCCAATCTTTTCGCCATAGCCCTCCACCATATCCAGTTAAACTTCCGGAATTTCCGATGACCCTATGACAAGGAATAATTATGCTTATTTTATTGTTATGGTTAGCACCACCTACAGCTCTTACAGCTTTTTCATTTCCTATAGCCTTGGCTATATCTAAATAAGAGCATGTTTCTCCATAAGGTATATCTTGAAGTTTATTCCATACCTTTTCTCTAAATTCAGTTCCACTGATATTTAGTTTTAGTGAAAAATTCTTTCTAACACCTTTAAAGTATTCATCAAGTTGATTAACACATTCAACTAAACAATCAGCAGTTTCAGAAGATTTTACATCTTCTTCTATAAAGTATAAGGAAATAACACCATCAATATTGCCTTTAAGTTCTATAGTGCCAATTGGAGATTTGTAATATACAGTATATATTTTATCCATAACTCTCACCTAAATTAAAATAAATTTGTTATATTAATAGTTTATAATAAGGACAATGTAATTGTCTACATTAGTTTAAAATATTTTATTGATAATTAATAGTGGTTGTGATACGATAATAATTATTAGGATATAAGGGATATTTTTCAATTGTAGCATAATAATATATATTTACATAATGAACATAAATTAAACGGGGGTGTTATTATTGAACGAAAAAGTTGTATTAACAGGTAATCAAGCAATAAGCAGAGGGTTTTGGGAAGCGGGAGGTGTAGTAGCATCAAGTTATCCAGGATCACCGACAGTAGAGATACTAGAATCTTTAAAAAACTATCCTGAAGTTTACTGTGAATGGGGAACAAATGAAAAGGTTGCATTTGAAGTGGCTATGGGAGGAAGCTTCGCCGGAGCTAGAAGCATGGTATCTATGAAGCATGTTGGAATAAACATAGCAGCAGACCCATTCATGACATTTACACAAATAAAAACTAAGGGAGGGTTTATATTAGTAGTAGGTGATGACCCAGGACTTACAAGCTCTCAAAACGAACAAGATAGTAGATTTTGGGGAAAGTATGCTAATATACCTGTATTTGAACCATCTAACCCACAAGAAGCTAAAGATTTTGTTAAAATTGGCCTAAATATCAGTGAAACCTTTAATACTCCTGTATTATTAAAGATGACTAGCAGGCTGTGTCACTGTAGGGGAATTGTAGAACTATCTGATAGAGAAGAGAAGGAAGTAGAAGGATTTGTTGCAGAACAATCAAGGTATTGTATGCTTCCTCCGAATGCTAATAAACAACAGTACTTTATGAAGGAAAGAATGGAAAAGCTTCAAGGGTTTAATAATGAATTAGACTTAAATACCTTAGATGAAGTGGAAGGTTCAGATACCTTAATTATTAGCAGTGGTATGCCTTATGAGTGTTTGAAAGAGTTGAATGTTAAAGCTTCCATTTTAAAGCTTGCAATGGTATGGCCATTACCAATAGAAAAAATTAAAAATTTAAGTAGTAAGTATAAACAAATAATTGTAATTGAAGAACTCATGCCATATATAGAGGAAGCTCTAAAAATGAATGAAATAGAGGTTAAGGGTAAAGAATATTTTTCATTTACTGGTGAGCTTACAATAGATGAAATACGAAAAGGATTAGAAAAGTTAGACATTATATCAAAAGCAGATGTTAACGAAACAGATGTTGAATCGGAAGAAATTCCACCAAGAACACCTATGTTATGTTCAGGATGTCCTCATAGACCAATATTCCACATTCTGAAGATGGCTAACGCTACTGTCATGGGAGATATAGGATGCTATTCACTTGGTATACTAGAGCCTTTTGAGGTTCATAAGACTAATATAAGCATGGGAGCTTCCTTAGGAAATGCTATAGGAGTTGCAGTAGCTCAGAGTAAAGCTGGAAAGAAAAAGCCAATAGTTGCTACAATTGGTGATGGTACATTTTTTCATTCTGGAATGACGGGAATGCTTCAATTAGCGAAAACTAAAGAGAATATTACTGTTATTGTAATGGATAACAGAACTACTGCAATGACTGGTGGTCAGGAGACCTTTACAACTGGAGATTACTTTAAAGATAGAGATAGCTATAGTATAAGTATTCCAGAAGTATTAAAAGCTTTTGGCATAAAGGATATTACAATAGTAGATCAATTTAAATATAAGGAAACTAAAGAAGCAATACATGCTGCAATGAAAAGAGAAGGATTATCCATAATTGTTACGACTAGACCATGTGCTTTAAACTTTAAAATTAAACAACCTCACTTCTACGTTGATGAAAATATATGTATAAGCTGTAGAAGTTGTATTAGAACTAACTGTCCGCCAATATCCATGAAACAATATCCAGGTAAGGATAAGAAAAATTCTTATATCAATCCGGATATGTGTGTAGGGTGTTCTGTTTGTTCACAGGTATGTCCAGTAGGAGCTATAAAAAGAAGCTCAGAGGCAAATAGTTAAGGGGGGATGGTTATGAGTATAACAAATATATTGATTAGCGGAGTTGGAGGTCAAGGTCTTGTTGTTGCAACTAAAATATTAGCTGAAACTGCTTTTAAAGAAGGATATGATATTAGAACTAGTGACGTTATTGGCCTTTCGCAAAGAGGAGGTATGGTTTGGGGCAGTGTAAGATTTGGTGAAAAAGTTTATTCTCCAATTATACCAAAGGGCGAAGGTGACATATTATTAGCTATGGAAAAGCTTGAAGGATTAAGATGGGCGAAAAGCTTAAGAAATGGAGCTAAAGTTATAGTAAATGATGAGATAGTATTCCCTAATAGGGTATTAATTGAGAAGGAAGAATATCCTGAGAATATAGAAGATAAGATTAGAAGTAAAGGCCTAGATGTAATTTCTATAGAGGCTAATAAAATAGCAAAAGATTCAGGGAATATAAAGACTGCCAATATAGTACTATTAGGATGCTTATCAAAATTTTTGCCTTTTAAAGAGGAAAGTTGGATTGAAGTAATTAAAAATAACGTTCCTAAAAGCACTATAGATGCAAATATAGAAGCATTTAAAAAAGGTAGAGTTTAATGTATAGGGGTATGCCAAAAGAGATTGGCATACCCCTATATTTAATTGCTTCGTACCTCAAATTCATCTATAAGCGTATAGGTGAAAGGAGTTGTAAAGGAAGAAAGTCTTATAAATCTTGAGGACATTGGTTTATCTAAGGTTAAATATATTTTATATTTAGAACCACTGCGTTCTGAAAATGGGATTGTAGGGATTCTTAAAAGACCTACCGGCTGAAAGTTTATTCCATCACTAGAAACTGCAATTGATGCTTTAGAAGGCAGCTGAACCCAAGGAATTGGGTCTCTTAAGTAACTTACAGCAAATTGCTGAACATCTGTAGTTTTACCTAAATCTATAGTAATATCAACGGGATTATTGTACAAGCCTACAAAGGATTTATCTTTATTAGAGTTTATGCCCGAATAGATCCCATCTGTGAGCTTTTTAGAATTTATATCACCATAAATATAGTCTGGTGCAGGAAAAGTTGTATAAGTACAGTTTTGAGAAAGCAACTTAGCCAAAGGTTTATCAGGATTTGCACTAACTTTAATAGAATTAGAAGCATCAGAAAGATTTCCCGAAAAGTCAAAGGATTTTACCTCATAGCTATATGAGGTTATACTGCTTTCCAAAAGAGGTCTGTCCGTATAACTCATGTAAAGGCCCTTTAAGTCTCCGCCATATTTTCTTTGTGATATTGTACTGAAAATTAGCGTTCCATTGCGATATACATTATATCCGCAGATATCTTTAGTATTTTTAGGTTCAGTCCATGAAAGAGCAAATTCATTTTTATTTATAGTTTCTACAATTAAGTTCTGAGGCTTATCAGGTTTATGGACTGGAAGAACTCCATTTTTCACATACTTGTAATAAGCATTCTGAAAACCATCGTTAATATTGTTAGGACTATAGTAATGGCTATAAGAAAAGCAAACTATGTTATCAACACAAGGACTCACTAGCCTTAATTGCTTAATGAAGCGATTTAATGGAGCACTTGAATTATTTACATAATCAAAAGTTTCAATATTTGCCCAAAATAAAAGACCAGGTTTGTTATTTACAGCTTTTTTGAGAGCGGTAAACCAAGAGTTAGCTTCATCGATATTTATACGGCCACTTCCAACAGAATCCTGGACGCAGAAAATATCGCCTTTTGTTAGATCCGTATGTGTAAATAAGTATGACCAGTTGTCAGCATATTCTTTAGGAGTACTGCAGGACGAATTCATAAAAGGAGATAACAAAACAGGTAGACGCTCATTTTTATCTTTTAAATGTCTTAGATTAATATTTAATGCATTAGATAAAACACTAAACTGATTAGTATTGACAAACTTAGCGTTGTCTACTTCGTATGGAAAGTACCAACCATAAAAGGCTTTTGGATATTTAGAGTGATACTTAACATACAATTCATCAGACACTTGATTCACTTTTTGCATTTGAGTATAAAGCCACTCCGAGTTATCACCAGATTTTTGCCACCAATCATTGTTAAAGTAAGTATCTACGAAAACTTTTATTCCTAACTCCTCAGCATTTTTTAGACAAAGATCAATAGGGTCTGTTTGTCCGTAAATTTTTGTAAATCCAGGTATGGTGCTGTTATAAACAGATTTTGTTTCACTTCCACTAGAGAAAGAAACACCAGTAATAATAAGAAAGTGCATTTTATTTTGCTTCAAGTATTGAAGCTCGCTTTTCCATTTTGAATCATCCCAATTTTGAGCAAGATCTAATTGAATGAAAGTTCCATCTGCTATTGGGGAATTTTTATAAGACTTAATTGGACTATTAAAATAGATAAATATAAATATGCCAATAATAAATACTATAGAGCCTAACTTTATCATTGCTTTTCTATTTAACATAATTATTTACAAAGTTCCTTTCTACATAATTATCATAGTAAGTAAATGCTATAATAAATTATAAGCGTTTGTAGACAATAACTCAAATTTAATCTATTTAAATTATACATATATTTAATAATATAACATAAAAAGAGTGAACATTCCGTTCACTCTTTTTATGTTATTATTCGGCTAATGCTATTACTTCTATTTCAACTAAAGCATCTTTTGGAAGTACTACTTGCACGCATGATCTTGCAGGCATATCTTTTTGGAAGTATTGTGCATAAACTTCGTTAACAGCAGCGAAATCACTCATATTCTTTACGAAAACAGTTGTTTTAATAACTTTATCTAAAGATGTTCCTGCTTCTTCAAGAATAGCCTTTACATTTTCTAATGATTTTTCTGTAGCTTTTTTAACGTCTCCAATTAATTCTCCAGTAACTGGATCTAATGGGAGTTGTCCTGATGTAAATACTAAATTCCCAACTTTAACTGCTTGAGAATAAGGTCCTACTGCTCCTGGAGCATTTGTTGTGCTTATTATCTTTTTTTCCATGTTGTTAATCCTCCTGTAAATTGTTTTATTAAATAAATCATAAAGTAATAATTACTTTATGAGGGTAAACGTTAGCCTCCGATTTGATACATTAATCTATTGTCGGAGTTATTATCATTATCATTAAATTTATGTCTTATAGGTTTATTAAAAATATCCCTCTTAATTACTTCTTTTAATTCAGCATCAGTTATATCATTTCTAATTAAACTTCTTAAATCTGTTCCTGAATTCCAATGAAGACATTGTTTTAAAAAACCTTCAGAGGTTAGGCGAATTCTATTACAGTTTTCGCAAAAGGAATGACTCATAGCACTTATAAATCCTATTTTTCCTATTCCTTTTTCAGTTTTGAAATATGAAGCAGGGCCTTCATGGTTAGTTATACTATCACAGGTTGTCAAAGAAGAATTTTTTGAAATAATATTTTTTAGCTGTTGAGTGGATATAGATTTAAAATTTTTACCTTCACCTATAGGCATAAGTTCGATAAACCTAACATCTATAGGATTGTTTTCTGTAATAGCAACAAAATCCATAATTTCATTGCTATTAAAACCCTCCATAATGACAGTATTTATTTTAACCTTTAGACCATTATCTACAGCAAAATTTAAAGAATTAATTACGCTCTTTAGATCACCACCACGAGTTATATTACTGTATACATCTTCTTTCAGAGTATCTAAGCTAATATTGACTCTATCGAGGCCAGCTTTAATTAGAGAGGTTAGATGCTGAGCTAAAAGTATTCCATTAGTAGTAATACAGACTTCATTTATGTTAGGTAAAGATTTTATATCCTTTATAAGATCCACAATACCTTCTCTTACAAGAGGTTCTCCTCCAGTTATTCTTATCTTCGATATACCTAGTTCGGAGGTCAATTTGACGATTCTATGAATCTCATCAAGCTTCAGCAGGTTGGATTCAGGCATAAACTTTATCCCTTTATTCGGCATACAATATATGCATCTTAGATTACATCTATCTGTTACTGAAATTCTAAGATAGTTTATATTTCTCCCGCATTTATCTAGCACTATATCCACCTCCTTTTATATCTATATTAGTTGCAACAAGCAAAGCACTGTTATGCTTAAACATAATTAAATATTTATATTTTTTAAATTCTTTAAATGATCTAATGAACCTTTATTTTTAATAAGCAATATCTCGCTTAAAATACCAAGCGCTATTTCCTCAGGTTTTTCTGAAGCTATATTTAGCCCCATTGGAGTGAACACCTTTTGTAACTCCTCCTTAGGAACTCCAGCATTCATTAAATTTTGCATAATGAAAAGTATTTTTTTAGTACTTCCAATCATTCCAACATAGGCAGCACCCTTAGATACTGAAGCCATAAGAGCATCACTGTCTGACCTATGACCTTTTGTAACTATGGTTACATAAGTATTTTCATCAAATTTATATTTAGATAAAGTATCGCCTATGTTGCCTATAATAATCTCATCTGCATCATCAAATACTGTACTATTTGCAAATTCTTCTCTATCATCAAAAATGACTGTATAAAAGCCTAATATTTTTCCTAATTTATGAAGTTGCTGTCCTATATGACCAGCACCAGCTATAAGCAGTTTAGGGCTAGGAGTAAAAACTTTTATAAAACCTTTAACCTGACCACCACACTGTGCATCTAGGCCACCTTTTTCATTTAATATATATTCAAAATTACTATCATCGCCTTGGTCAATACATTCTATAGCTTTAAGAATGACCTTATGCTCAACTATACCTCCTCCAATAGAACCTAATATTCTGCCATCTTTCCATACTGCCATGGTAGATCCTGTCTTTCTTGGAGCAGATCCTAATGAATCTGTTATAGTGGCTAGGGCAACTCTTTCACCACTGCGTAAACTCTCATATACTTCTTTTAATATCTTTTCGTCCATAGCCACACACTCCATAATTTTTATTATTTTTTAAGTATAGTATAGCTTCTAATACTCCGCCGCCAATACTTCTTGCCTTATCTGAAATTGTGTAACAGTTTTCTTTTTCCGTAGCTCTTGGATCAATATCTGCTATTTTAAATTTTGCAGTTATATTACTTCCATTCCTTATAATTCCTCTCAGTAGTCCATTTATACTAGCTTTAACTTCCATATCGTCTACATAAGCTATTATATCATTGACTTCAACTATATCACCAATGTTCCGAACGTTTCTAATAATGCCAGCACAAGGGCTATATATTACTCTTTCTTTTGAGTAGCCCATTATATTACCAGGAACTCCAGTATTTTTTTTAGCGCAGCCTTCTAATATCACTCTTCCTAAATTATGGCCCCTCATAGTTTCAATTACTGCATGTACATCTTTTCCAGCCTCAAAGCCTGGCCCTAAAGCAATAGTTATATCAGCCATATCCATAGTAGTACCTAAGTTCTTTTTTGCTAAAATCGCATCAACTACAATTTGAGGTTTAAAAACATCTATATATAGACCATTTGGATCTACAACCACTGGTATTTTATTTTCTAACCATGCTTTCTTAACTTCTTTAACATTGCATGCATAAATGGAAGTAATACCTTCTATTGTGATTTGTCCTTCATATATGGCTTCGCTGAAACAAACAGTTCTTCTTATTGAGGTAGGAGTTGATACTTCTAGTATTAGAACTTTAAATCCACTTCTGTGTAGTTTTTGGATTGTTCCTGAAGCTATATCCCCTCCGCCTCTAACAATTACAAGTTCATTAAACATATCTAACCGTCCTTTTATTTATTATATTTAATATATTTTTATAATCTTCTGGTGTATCAATATCAAGTAAAGGTAATTGACTATTTAGCTTTATAAAACGCACATCATTCTTGTATTTATCTATTATTATTCGACCGCCAGTATCACCCTGAAGACATAGTAATTCATCTCTAAACCTTTTAGGAAAGATGACGGGAGAACCTCTTCTGGAATCAAAAGTAGGAACTATAATTGAATGCTTGTATTTATAAAAGGCATAATTTAAAAGTCTTATTGTATCTGTATCTATAAAAGGTTGATCACCAGTGAAGAACATATAACCATCAGCATCACAAGAGTTAGTAATTCCAAGTTTAATTGATTCACTTTGACCATAAATGGCTTTATCATTAAAAATAGTTTTAATGCCTCTTTTTGGGACGATTTTAATACATTTTCATCTCTCCCAATTAAAACGATATCATTAAAATTATAAGACAACACTGAATCCATAACATGTTCAATTATTGACTGACCATTAAGGTTTAAGGAAAGTTTATTCTCACCCATTCTTTTGCTATAACCTGCTGCCAAAATAATAGCATTAATCATTTAGTATCCTCCTAAGCCAGATACAGCTAAAAAGCTAATTGATATTTTTTACTCATTAAGCTTCCTATAATTACTTTGTTGAAGCAAATATTGCTATTTTCTAGCAGGGCTTCCAAAAGCTTATTTGCTATTAATAATTCATTAGCATTTTCAATTTTGTTAATGAAAAGTATTTTTTCTCCTAAGGCATTCTTAAATAATCCATTTGGATGAAGTATTAAAGAAATAAGATGCTGCATATTTATAGGTTCATCTATTGTTGAATTTGTCAATTTTAAAAATTCTTCAAGCCTATGAACGTTAGTATCATTAATCCTTTTACCTATTGTTTTTATATCTAATATTCCAATTGTTTTATTTGTTTTTTTGTATATTACAGGTTCATTAATATTCCACCCTTTGATAGGTTTCATCTTAGATCCATCTGCCTCTATTAATGTATAATTAAAAGATTTAGAAAACGTCTCTATAGTGTTACTATCTAAACCAACAACTTTACCAGCCTCGTTTAGGGAACTACCAAAAATGTAAATACCTTTGGTGTTAACTTGGCTATAGTATCCATAATCTTTTTTATCTAGACACATATAATCATATTGATTTTTACTTGGAAGAAATATTTTAGTAGTTGTTGTCACTAATACTTTGCTTTCTTCTTTTAGCTCTTCAGCTAAATTAAACATAAGAGAGGTTTTACCACCAGCTCCTACAATAGAAACTATACATTCTTTCTTCAAATCTAGTAATTCTTTTAATTTCATACCTTACCTCATGCATGATGGAGTTAATTTATAATTCTGTATAAAGTATTACAAGCAACTAATGTGCCAGGAAAAACAAAAAATCTTAATTAAAGGCATGCTAATATAAAATTAGTTAGTAAAATAGCGGTCTTTAAGCCATTACAAAAATTTTATAATTATAAATAGTTATAAAATTTCATTGGTTAAGGATTACTACTAAGTAGTATTATGTAAAATAATTAAATTTTTTATTATCATATTGATAAAAAATTATCGTTTTGATAACAATATAGTATAATATATATATAGCATAGTATCTTTTAAAGTTCGACAAAATATGTTATCATTTTGATAAAAGTTGTATGAATTTTAGAATAAATTATAATTAGAGCAGGGAAGTGAGTACTATGGAAGTTTCGATATTAAAGCATATACAAGACACTGTTATAAAATATGCAAATGTAATTTCTACTATAATAAAAGTTGAAGTCGAGATTGTAGATAAAAACCTTATCAGAATTGCAGGTACTGGTATTTATAAGAATAGAATTAATGAGAATATATCAAAGAAAGGGTACATCTATAAACATACTTTAACGACAGGAGAAAATCACATTGTAAAAAACCCAGGAGCCCATTATCTATGTGAGGAATGTGTTGACAAAGATTGCTGTATTGAAAAAATGCAGGTATGTAATCCTATAAAGTTAAACAATGAAATAATAGGTGTAATAGGCCTAATTTGTTCAAATGAAGATCAAAAAGAACATCTAATTAGAAATTTAGACTTTTATTTGGAGTTTTTATCTCAAATAGGAGAGTTTATTAGCGCCAAGGCTTATGAATACTCAGAAAATAAACGAGATCAGATGATGGTAGAAGTTTTAAAGCAGGTTATCGATAGTGTAGATAAAGGTGTTCTAATCATAAATAATAATAGTGAAATTGTGCATATGAACAGTAGTGCTATGAAACAATTAAAGCTTACAGCAGCCCATCTAAATAAAGTAATAGATATAAATGCTACTAGTGAATATATAATGGGTGGAGAAATGTACACCATAAATGTAGATGGAAGAAAGATTAATCTTATGGGAAGATTGATACCAGTTTATCCTATATTGGGAGAATACGATAAGATATTTATTTTTAATGAGCTAAAGAAGGTAAAAACAGAAATATATGAAACAGCTTATGCATGGAAACCTATTAAGACTGAGGATATTGCAGGAACATCTAGAGCCATGACACTGCTAAAGGACAAAATAAAAAAGGTAGCATCCTCAAAGTCTACAGTGCTTATTACAGGGGAGAGTGGTACTGGTAAAGAGCTTATTGCAAGAGCTGTCCATTCAGAGAGTGATAGAAATGGCAAGCCTTTTATAGCAATTAACTGTGGTGCAATACCAGATACCTTGCTAGAGAGTGAGCTATTTGGGTATGTGAGAGGTGCATTTAGTGGCGCTGATCCAGGCGGTAGAATAGGGAAATTTGAGTTAGCTAATAAAGGTACAATATTTTTAGACGAAATAGGTGATATGCCACTTTATCTTCAAGTTAAGCTTTTGAGGGTTCTTCAAGAAAGAAAAATTGCCAGAATAGGTTCAAATCAACTTATAGAGCTAGATATCAGGGTGATTGCTGCAACAAACAAAGATATAAGAAAGCTTATAAGTGAAAATAAATTTAGAGAGGATTTATATTATCGTCTTAATGTTATCCCAATGGAGATTCCACCTTTGAGAGCAAGAAGGGAAGATATAGAGCCTATAGCTATGAATATGGTGGAAAAGTATAATAAGTTATTTGATAAATCTGTTCATTCAGTAGAGAGTCAGGCAAAACAAACGCTTATAAATTACTATTGGCCAGGTAATGTTAGGGAATTAGAAAATACAATAGAGTTTATGATAAATATGGCAGATGAAAGTGGAGTATTAAAGTTAGAAATGCTTCCTCAGAATATTGTAGATTATGAAAACGCTGAAGACAGTGAGCAAAATCAAGAAAATGTTATAAGAAAACTTAAGGATATAGAAAAGGAATATATATTAAAAGCTATTGAGATTTATGGTGATGATACAAAAGGCAAACAAGCAGCAGCTAAGCAATTAGGAATTGGAATAGCTACTCTCTATAGAAAATTAGAAGGAATTAAGTAATTATCAATTTGATAACTATTTCTCGTTAAATTTTAGATAAAGTTTGATGTAATAAGCTTTTATCAAATTGATAATCACTTATCAATTTGATAAGTAAAAATGTAAAAAAATGTACTATAATCAAAAAATATGCATGGATTAAAATGTAGATCCATGCATATTTTTTTGTATTTAAAATTTTTTTTATAATCTTTAAATATTGATATTTAATAATATCCTGATTTCATGAAAAAGTTTTCATGAAAAAAATCGAGTTTTGGCACGATAATTGCTACAAATGATTTATGTAGAAAAAAATCAAGGGAGAGAGGTATTAATATGGACCGTAAAATACAATGGCAAGAAAACAATATGTCATCAAAGGATAATAAGGTATCTGTTGACTTTCTAGGACATGAAGAAATAAAAAAGGCTAGAAACTTTCATCAAAGTTTTCCACAGTACTCAAGAACACCATTAGCAGAATTGAATAATTTAGCAAAAAGCCTAGGATTAGGTGGACTTTATATAAAAGATGAATCATACCGTTTTGGATTAAATGCTTTTAAAGTTTTAGGTGGATCTTTTGCTATGGCTAAGCATTTAGCTGAAAGATTAGGTAAAGATATATCAGAACTTAACTTTGAGAAACTTACTTCAGAGGAAATAAGAGAGCAATTAGGTGAAATTACATTTGTTACTGCAACAGATGGGAATCATGGAAGAGGTGTTGCATGGACTGCTAATCAATTAAAGCAAAAATCAGTTGTGTATATGCCAAAGGGATCATCACTAACTCGTTTAGAAAACATACGTGCTGAAGGTGCTGAAGCATCAATAACTGATCTTAACTATGATGATGCAGTTAGATTAGCAAATAAATATGCAGAAGAACATGATGGAATTATGGTTCAAGATACAGCTTGGGAAGGATATGAAAAAATTCCAACATGGATAATGCAAGGATATGGAACAATGGCTTCAGAAGCCTTAGAACAGCTTAGAGAAACAGGCGTTCAAAGACCTACTCATATTTTTGTACAAGCTGGAGTTGGTTCTTTAGCAGGAGCTGTACAAGGATACTTCGCATCAGTATTTGGAGCTGAATGTCCAACAACTGTAATAGTAGAAGCTGACGAAGCGGCTTGTTTATATAAATCAGCAGTAGCTGGAGATGGAGAAGCTAGAGCTGTTACTGGTGATATGCCAACAATAATGGCAGGGTTAGCTTGTGGAGAAGCTAATACAATAGGATGGGAAGTATTAAAAGGATATAGCAAAGTATTCGTATCATGTCCAGACTGGGTAGCTGCAAAAGGTATGAGAACTCTAGGAAATCCATTAAATGGTGACACTAAGGTTATTTCAGGAGAGTCAGGTGCAGTTACAGCAGGACTTATCGCTTCAATAATGACTAGAGATGATATGAAAGAACTTAGAGAAAAATTAAATCTAAATGAAAATTCAAGAGTACTTTTATTTAGTACAGAAGGAGATACTGACCCAGCTAAATACAGAAGTATAGTATGGGATGGAGAATACGGAAGCTACTAATTAAAATAAGTTTAAAGTTAAAATAAAATGAAGGTGAGGAAAATTATTATGTTAACTAATGCAAGAAAAGAGCAATTAACTAAATTATGTCAAGAATTATTACGTAATCCAAGCGTTTCTGGGGAAGAAGATAAAGTAGTAGAGGCTATAAAAAAAGCGTTTAAAGAAATGGGATACGATGACTGTTTCGTAGATGCTTATGGAAACGTAATTGGACACATAAAAGGAAACAAACCAGGAAAATCAATATTATTTGATGGTCATATAGATACAGTTCCAGTTCCAGACGATTCAAAGTGGAAACATGCACCATTTGGTGGAGAAATAGAAGATGGAAAAATATATGGTCGTGGAGCTTCAGACATGAAAGGTGCAGTAAGTGCAATGATAGCTGCAGTATCATACTTTGCTGAAGATACAAAGAAAGATTTTGCAGGAGACCTTTATGTAGCAGGAGTTGTTCATGAAGAAATATTTGAAGGAATTGCTGCTCGTAAAATAAGTGAAGCTATAAATCCAGATTTAGTTGTAATTGGAGAAGCTTCAGAGCTTAACCTTAAGAGAGGACAGCGTGGTCGTGCTGAAGTAGTTATAGAAACTTTCGGAAAGCCAGCACACTCAGCTAACCCAGAAAAAGGTATAAACGCTGTATATAAAATGTCAAAAATAATTGAAAAAGTTCAAGATATTGAAACTATAGAGCAACCAGTATTAGGAAAAGGAATACTTGTTCTTACAGACATAAAATCTTCTCCATATCCAGGAGCTTCAGTAGTTCCAGATTACTGTAAGGCTACTTTTGATAGAAGACTTCTTGTAGGAGAAACTAAAGAATCTGTGCTTGCACCAGTTATAGCATTAGTTGAAGAGCTAAAGAAGCAAGATCCAGAATTAGATGCAAAGGTATCTTATGCTATAGGTAAAGAAAGATGCTTTACTGGAGAAGTTATTGAAGGAGAAAGATTCTTCCCAGGTTGGTTATATGATGAAGAGGATGATTTTGTACAAGCTGCTTACAAAGGATTAAAAGATGTTGGAATTAATCCAGAGATTGCACACTACTCATTCTGTACAAATGGAAGCCACTATGCAGGAGAAAAGGGAATAAAGACAATAGGCTTTGGTCCTTCAAAAGAAAATCTTGCACATACAATAGATGAGTATATCGAGCAAGAGCAGTTATACAAAGGCGCAGAAGGATACTACGGAATATTAAAATCAGTATATAGTAAATAATGAAGGTGATTAATAATGAGAACCATAATTAGAAATGGGTTAGTTATAGATGGAACAGGAGATAAGGCCTATAAGGCCGATCTCCTTATAGAAAATGACCGTATTGCAAAAATAGGTCAACTAGAAGAGAGCAGCATTGACAGAACAATTGATGCAAAGGGAATGATAGTGTGTCCAGGATTTATAGATACACATAGCCATTCTGACCTTAAAATACTTGTAAATCCTTTTAATGAGACAAAAATAAGACAAGGTATAACAACAGAAGTTTTAGGACAAGATGGTATATCAATGGCACCGCTTCCAAAGCAGTATATAAGCCCTTGGAGAAAAAATCTAGCAGGATTAGATGGTGACAGCGATGAGATAGATTGGACATATGAAACTACTGACAACTATCTAAAAATGATGGAACAAAAGGGTATTGGATTAAACCAAAGTTATCTAGTACCACATGGAAATGTTCGTATGGAAGTTTTAGGATTAGACAACAAACAACCAAATGATGAAGAAATACAAAAGATGTGTGAAGTTACTAGAAGAGAAATGGAAGCTGGAGCTTATGGACTTTCTACTGGACTCATATATATGCCATGCGCATATTCACAGACTAATGAAATAATTGAAATGTGTAAAGTTGTAGCTGAGTACGATGGGGTATTTGTTGTCCATCAAAGAAGTGAAGCAGACACTATATTAGATTCAATGGAAGAAGTTATTGAAATAGGTAGAAAGTCTGGTGTAAAAATTCACTTCTCACACTTCAAGGTTTGTGGAAAGAAAAACTGGAAATATATAGATCAGGTAATAGAACTTCTTGAAAAGGCAAAGGCTGAGGGAATAACAGTTTCCTTTGACCAGTATCCATATGTAGCTGGAAGCACAATGCTTGGAGTTATCCTTCCACCTTGGGCTCATGATGGAGGAACTGATAAGCTTCTAGAAAGACTTAAGAATCCAGAAATGAGAGCAAAGATGGTAGAGGATATGGAGAATGGTATACCAGGTTGGGATAACTTCGTTGACTTTGCCGGCATGGATCAAATTTTTGTTACAAGTGTAAAAACAGAAAAGAATGAGGATTTAGTAGGAAAGAGCTTAGTAGAAATAGGAGAGATAAGAGGTAAAAACCCTTATGATGCTACCTTCAATCTTCTTTATGAAGAAGAAAATGCTGTTGGAATGGTAGATTTCTATGGTCTCGAAGAGCATGTAATAAAATTCCTAAATAGACCAGAGCAAAATGTTTGCACAGATGGTCTTTTAGCAGGAAAACCTCATCCAAGAGTATTTGGAGCATTTCCAAGAGTTCTCGGAAAATACGTGAGGGAAGAGAAAGCGTTAACCTTTGAGCAAGCTATCTATAAGATGACAAAAAACCTGCAGAGGCTTTTGGATTTAAAGAGAGAGGTACTTTAACAGCTGGTAATTATGCAGATATAGTTATATTTGATCCAGAAACTGTACAAGATAAGGGGACTTATGTGGATCCTATTCAGTATCCAGAAGGAATTCAATACGTTATTATAAATGGAAATATAGCTATAGATGATGGAAAGTATGAAAAAGTATTAGCAGGCAAGGTGTTAAGAAAAGCTAGGTCTTAAGAACAACTTAATAATAGTTTAGCAAGGAGGCACAGGGATGCTGTTAGTAGGTAATGGAAGATTAGTTACACAAAATAATAAAGTACCATACATTGAAAACGGTTGTGTAGCAATAGAAGGGAATATTATAAAAGAATTTGGAAGCACAGCAGATATTAGAAAAAAATATCCAGATGCAGAATTCATGGATGCTAAGGGAAAAGTAATTATGCCTGGTATGATAAATACTCACATGCATTTTTACAGCTCCTTTGCTAGAGGAATATCCTCAGCACCATCATATAATTTTGTAGAAATACTTGAAAATCTTTGGTGGAAGCTTGATAAAGTCCTTACACTTGAGGATGTAAAATATAGTGCCTTAATTACAATAATAGATTGTATAAAAAATGGAACAACTACTATATTTGACCACCATGCGAGCCCAATGGCTATTACAAACAGTTTGTTTACAATGGCAGAAGCTTCAAAAGAAATGGGCGTTAGAAGTTGTCTTTGCTATGAAGTCTCAGATAGAGATGGAAAAGAAATAATGGAAGAAGGCATAAGAGAGAATGTTAACTTCATAAAACATGCTAATGCTGATGATAGTGACATGCTAAAAGGAATGTTTGGATTACATGCTTCAATGACACTTTCTAATGAGACAATGGAAAAATGTGCTGAGGCTATGGTTGGTTTAAATAGTGGATATCATATACACACCGCTGAAGGAATAGCAGATGTTTATGATTCGCTAAATAAATATGGTAAAAGAGTAGTTCAAAGACTTATGGATTTTAATATGTTAGGCGAAAAAACTATTACTCCTCATTGTATTCATGTAAACAATTTTGAAATGGAGATTTTAAAGGAATCCAAAACCAATGTAGTGCATAATCCTGAATCTAATATGGGAAATGCAGTAGGATGCGCACCTGTATTAGAAATGATGAATAAGGGAATAACTGTAGGACTTGGCACTGATGGATATACTAGTGATATGTTTGAATCTATGAAGGTAGCTAATATACTGCACAAGCATAATCTTTCTAATCCAAGTGTAGCATGGGGAGAAGTTCCTACTATGTTATTTAATAATAATAAAGCAATAGCGTCCAAGTATTTTGAGAAAACTCTTGGAAGTATAGAAGAGGGTGCTTATGCTGATTTAATTATAGTAGACTATACTCCGCATACTATAATGAATGAAAATAACTACAATGGTCATATTCTATTTGGAATGACTGGAAGAAGTGTTGACACAACTATAGTAAATGGAAAAGTTCTTATGAAGGATAGAGTAATAACAGGAATAGATGAAGAATTAGTTTATGCTAAATCAAGAGAATTAGCAGCAAAAGTATGGGATAGATTTTAATAAATTTATGGGGTGAAAAAATGGTAGAAGAAAAAGTTAAAAATGATGTTGTTAATGTTGCACCTGTTGATGAACCAATGAGTTTAGGGAAAGCATGGATATTTTCAATACAGCACGTATTTGCAATGTGTGCTGGTGCTGTGGCAGTGCCAATAATTGTAGGAGGTGCTGCAGGGCTGTCACCAGCGGAAATAGTTTTTCTTATCAACGCTGGATTATTTATGGCTGGTATTGCAACATTAATCCAAAGTGCCGGAGTTAAGGGATACCTAGGAGCTAAGATACCAGTTATAGAAGGTACAAGTTTCGCAGCTGTAGCAGCTATGGCAGCTATAGCTGCTACCTACAAAGGAAACTCAACTTTAGCTATGACAACGATTTATGGAGCGGTAATTGCAGCTGGTTTAGTTGGAATTGTTTTAGCTCCATTATTCGGAAAATTAATAAGATTCTTTCCTAAGGTAGTTACTGGTACGGTTGTACTTACAATAGGTATATCTTTATTACCTACAGCTGTTAAGTGGATAACAAATAGTGCGGTAAAGCCTGCAGCTCCATCACAACTATATTTGGCTTTATCGGTTTTAGGAATAACATTATTACTATTTAAGTTCCTAAAGGGAATTTGGAATAGTGCGGCTATATTATTTGGGTTAGTTTTAGGAACAATACTTGCAGCTATGTTTGGAATGGTAGATTTTAAACCTGTTATGCAAGCTGGCTGGTTTAGTGTAAATATGCCTTTACATTTTGGAGCACCTAGATTTGATCCTTCAGCTATAATCTCCATTGGATTAGTTATGTTAGTGCTAATGACGGAATCTACAGGTAACATGATGGCTGTTCATGAAATGGTTGATAAGCCTGTAGAAGGAAAAAATATAACAAGAGGGCTTATGGCAGATAGTATTTCAACTCTTCTTGCAGGTATTTTTAACAGTTTCCCACAAACACCATTTGCACAAAATGTAGGTTTAGTTAGTCTTACAGGCATTAAGTCAAGATTCGTGGCTATATATGCTGGAGCGATACTACTAGTTTTAAGTTTTATTCCTAAGTTTGGTGCATTAATCGTGGCTATACCTAAGCCAGTATTAGGTGGGGTTGGATTTGCTATGTTTGGTATGGTCTTAGTTGGTGGTATAAGAACTCTAGGAAAAGTTCAATATGATGGAACTAAAAACGCAGTAATAGTTGCAGTTAGTATAGGACTTGCAATGATTCCAGTGGCAAATGATGGATTTTATCATAACTTTCCAAATTGGGTGCAAACAATTTTCCATAGTGGTATAACTACAGGAAGTTTGGCAGCAGTACTTTTAAATATATTCTTTAATGAGATAGGGAAAAAGGAAAACAAACAAGCTTAACCAGCAGTAGTAGATAATGATTTGGAAGGAGATTTTTCAATGGGTATAGTTCTTAAAGGTGGAAGGGTTATAACTGCAGCAGATAGTTATGAAGCAGATATAAAAATAGAAGGGGAAAAAATTGTTGCTATAGGAGATAACATAGAATGTGAAGGAGACAAGGTAGTTTCGGTAGCGGGCTGCTACCTCCTTCCAGGAGGTATAGATCCTCATACCCATTTTGATTTAGATGTTGGTTCTACTATTACTGCAGATGACTTTGAAAGTGGAACACGAGCTGCAATAGTCGGAGGAACAACTACTATAATCGATTTTGCAACTCAAAACAAAGGGGAAACTTTAAAAAAGGCATTACAAAATTGGAACGGAAAAGCGAAGGGGAAGTGTTATTGTGATTATGGCTTCCATATGGCAATAACTGATTGGAATGAAAGTATATGTAATGAAATGGGCGATATGATTAAAGAAGGTGTACCTTCTTTTAAGATGTACATGGCATACAAAAATACCTTGCAGGTAGATGATGGGTCTATCTTTAGGGCATTAAAAAAGAGCGGCGAAATAGGAGCTTTAATCGGATTTCATTGTGAAAATGGAGATGTAATAGATGTATTGGTGAATGAAGCTAAAAGTAAAGGGAACACATCACCAAAATATCATGCAGAAACTAGGCCGGCAGAGGCAGAAAAAGAAGCAGTATTTAGAGCAATACAGCTTGGGGAATTAGCAAGTGTACCTGTTTATATAGTACATTTAAGCTCAAAGGAAGCACTTAATATTGCTATGGAAGCAAGAAAAAGAGGAGCAGAGGTTTACGTGGAGACTTGCCCACAGTATTTATTATTAAATGACTCATATTATGATCCAAAAGGGGAAGATGAGTTTAGTGGAGCAAAATATGTGATGTCTCCTCCTCTAAGAAAATCTGATGATCAGAAGGCACTTTGGAAGGGTCTTAAATTCAATGAAATAGACACTGTAGCTACAGATCATTGTTCATTTAATTACAAAGGGCAGAAGGATATAGGCATTAAAGATTTTAGTAAAATACCAAATGGAGCTCCTGGAGTAGAAAATAGAATGGCGTTACTTTATACCTATGGAGTAGCTACTGGAGCAATAACTGAAAATCAGTGGGTATCATTGACATCGACAAATGCTGCAAAGTTATTTGGACTTTTCCCACAAAAAGGAACAATACAGGTAGGAAGCGATGCAGATATTGTTGTGTGGGATCCAGAATATAGAGGAGTAATAACTGCTGAAAATCAAACACAAAATGTTGACTATAATCCTTATGAAGGCTTTGATCAAAGGGGAAAAGTACTTCATGTATTTTTAAGGGGAGGACAAGTTGTTGTTAATTCAAATATAGTGTCAAAATCCCCTGATGGAATATACTTGCATAGAAAACCATTTTCCAAAAAATAATTAGGTAAGGCATCTGAAAGAAAATAATAAGACCCAAAATAGGTTGAAGATTTTTTGAAGATGCCTTTAATAGAGAGAGAGGAATTTAAAATGTTTGAAGTAAATGTAAATGGTAAGTGTCATAAATCTGAAATAGACATGCCATTAATGGATTTCCTACGTGACGAGTTAAAAATAACATCAGTAAAGAACGGATGTAAAGAAGGTGCTTGTGGAACTTGTACTGTCATTATTGATGGAAAAACAACTCGTGCCTGTGTACAAAAGCTTTCTAGATTAGAAGGAAAGAAGATACAAACTATAGAAGGATTTACAGAAAGAGAAAGAGAAGTATTTGTATATGCTTTTGCTGCTGCAGGAGCTGTACAATGTGGATTCTGTATTCCAGGTATGGTTATATGCGGTAAATGCTTAATTGATCAAAATCCAGATCCTACAAGAGAGGATATAAAACAGGCTATTCGTACTAATATTTGCCGTTGTACTGGATATGCTAAAATTGAAGAAGGTATTCTTTTAGCTGCAAAAATGTTAAGAGAAAACTTAGAAGTACCTGAATTAAAACAAACAGGTAAGGTTGGAGAAAGAACTTGCCGTGTAGATGCTCGTGCAAAAACTTTAGGAACAGCAAAATACGTGGATGATTATGAATTTGAGGGTATGCTTTACGGAAAGAATGTATTCAGTAAGTATGCTCGTGCAAAAGTATTATCTATCGATACAAGCAAAGCTCTTGAAATGCCAGGAGTTGTTGCTGTATATACAGCGAAAGATATTCCTGGAAAGAGATATATTGGTCACTTAGCACAAGACTGGCCAGGAATGATTGATATAGGAGAGGAAACTAAGTGCATTGGTGATACTATTGCAATGGTGGTTGCTGAAACAAAAGAACAGGTAGCGGCAGCTGTAAAGGCTGTTGAAGTAGAATACGAGGTATTGAAACCAGTAACTAGTCCACAAGAAGCTGCATCACCAGGTGCTCCACAAGTGCATGGAGAAGGTTTTATGCACTTTGGGAAGTTCAGAATTCCGGAAAACAATTTATTAGATCATGAAGAAGTAAAACGTGGGGATGCAGAAACTGCACTTGCGAATTCTAAATATGTAGTAGAAGGTACCTTCCATGTTCCACCAACTGAACATGCCTTTATGGAACCAGAAACTGCAATTGGATTGCCAGATGGAGATGGTATTAAGGTTATTACATCAGGACAAAGTGTTTATGATGAATATCATGAACTTAGTAATTATCTTGGACTTCCAATGGAAAAGATAAGAATTCAAAGTGCTGTTGTTGGCGGAGGATTCGGTGGTAAGGAAGATATGAGTGTTCAGCATCAAGCGGCACTTTGTGCTTATCTGACTAAGAGACCAGTAAAAGTATGGCTTAGCCGTCAGGAAAGTATAAACTATCATCCAAAACGTCATGCAATGGACATTTATGTTAAAATTGGTTGTGATGAAAATGGTATTTTCCAAGGAATGAAAGCTAGACTTACCTCTGATACAGGTGCATATGCTTCTCTTGGTGGTCCAGTGCTACAAAGAGCCTGCACTCATGCTGGTGGTCCTTACAATTATCAAAATATGGATATTGAAGGTAACGCTTACTATACTAACAACCCACCAGCTGGTGCATTCCGTGGTTTCGGAGTAACACAATCTGCTGCAGCGATAGAATGCCTCATCAACCAGCTGTCAGAAGAAGTTGGAATTTCTGGATGGGAAATTCGTTATCGCAATGCTATCAGACCAGGACAAGTACTGCCAAATGGACAGATAGCAGATGAAGGAACTGCCATGGCAGAAACTTTGGAAGCAGTAAAAGAAGATTTTGAAAAATATGAAACAGATCCAAATTATTATGTGGGAATTGCTTCTGCGATGAAGAACGCAGGTGTTGGAGTAGGTCTTTCTGATATTGGACGTTGTAACTTAAAAATAATTAATGGAAAAGTTCACGCTAGATCTTCTGCTGGTGCAATTGGACAAGGTGTACAAACTGTGTTAATGCAGATGGTATGTGAAACAACAGGATTGGCTCCAGATACAATTGTCGTTGAACATCCTGATACTAAGTATACACCTGACTCCGGTACTACAACAGCATCTCGTCAAACTACATTTGCTGGAGAAGCATCCCGTCAATCATCCTTGAAATTAAAAGCTGACTTAGATGCTGGGTATACATTAGCTAATTTGGAAGGCAAGGAATATATAGGAGAATTTAGTTTTGTAACAGATCCAATTGGTTCTGATAAACCTAATCCAGTAAGCCATATTGCCTATGGATATGCAACACAACTTGTCGTTATTGATGAAGAAGGAAAACTAGTAAAAGTTGTTGCGGCTCATGATGTTGGAAGAGCAATCAATCCTCTTTCTGCAGAAGGTCAGGTAGAAGGTGGAGTAGCTATGGCTCTTGGATATGGTTTAACAGAAGATTTCCCATTAAAGGATGGGGTTCCCCAAGCAAAGTTAGGTACCTTAGGCCTATTTAAGTCAATACAAATGCCGCCTGTTGAAACTCACTTTATCGAAAAGAATGACCCTAATGGCGTTGCATATGGAGCTAAGGGTCTTGGTGAAATTGTATGCTGTGTTGGTGCTCCAGCATGTCAAAATGCGTACTACAAAAAAGACGGTAAATTCAGATATAATTATCCTCTTGAAGATACTGCCTACAGAAAGAAAAAGTAGATATAATAACTTATATAAATAAAGGACATCTAAACATTGTAGATGTCCTTTATTGCATCTCAGAAATTGAAGATGTAATAAGTTAAAATTATATAGTAGCATTTCCACAACATGGTCTTTTAAAAGGTAACACGGTATCGCTTATAAAAGAGGCTATGAATATTGGTGTCAATGTAATGGGAGGACTAGATCCTGCTATTGCTTAGCTCATGTTTCTAGCGAAGAGGCTTTGATGATGGCTGAGGCTATAGGGTACTACCAACATCCTATAGCCTATTATTTATAAATCTTTCTTTCATCTTGACAAAATAGTTAAATAGTTATATTATGACTACAGTCGATGACCTCGGTCATAATACAATCATTCCATAAATATATTATAATTATATTTTGAATTCTAGAAAATTAGGGGTGAATTTTAATGAAGCTATCGTTGTTATTAAACCTTCAGCTTAGTTACTTGATATTAGGTATTCTATATAATATTCTAAGCTTTTACATGAAAGCTTATCGTGGTAGGGCATTGTCTTTTACATCTTCTTTAAGTGGAATAATTGCAATGCTTACTTACGGTTTATGTTTGACTACAGGTTTCTTACAATATCATAATGTATATAGGTTTCTTATGGGCATTTCAGTAATCATATTGGGTTATAGTGGCATAATAGTTCATATTTTAAACTACTCAAAGCCTAATTTATATTATTCAAGAAGAGCTTGGATTTTTGCTATATTAATAAACCTTTTTGGAGTAGTATTAAACTTAATTGCTACATTAGATAAGTATACCATCTAATAATAACTTAAAATGATTTAAAATTTCATTTTCTAAATCAAATTCACTTGAATGAATGCACCACTCAAATGTCATCCCCCTAATACTCATAATAAATTGCCTTGCTAAACTCTCAGCATCAATTGAAGTTCTGAACTCCCCTTCGTCTATTCCTTTTAAAATTATTCTTTTATAAATGGCAGGAAGGCTTCTATTGTAATTTAATATATCATCAGGATTAAGTTCTTGTAATAGCATAGCTTCATATACGTTTTTTATTAAACTATACCCTATATCATTTTTAAGGACATCACTAGTTTTCTTAGTTATCAAAATAAGCGTAGCTGAAGCTTTCATATCTTTAGGAATGCTCTGAAAATATTCTTCATAGTTTAAATCTAATGAGTTAATATATTCTGTTAATAAAGAGAATTTAGATTCATAATGTACATAAAATGCTCCTTTCGATATTCCAGCCATTTCCACTATAGAATTTACACTCACACCATCAATGCCATAGGTTCTAAAGAGCTCTAATGCACTATTGTAAATTTTATTTTTTGTTTCCATTGCTTTTAATTTTCTTGAACTTATTTTTTCTGACACCAAACTTTTCTCACTCCTAGTTGACAAAATAATTAAGAAATAATATACTTTTCTCATTAAGTGACCGCGGTCATTTGAGTTTATGATCATTTATAATACTATAACAATAATAAAATTTATTTACAAGGAGATTTATATTATGAATAGAGAACTTTCTCTAAGAATTAAATGTTTACAGCATGAAATCACAAAAAATAAGCTTGACGCATATATTCTTACAGCTCAAGATAGTTTATTATATTTTACTGGTATGGCTTACAAACCGGAAGAAAGAGCCTTTTATGATCGTTCCTGCAAAAGGAACACCAATATTTTTGTCACCTAAACTTGAAGAAAAACATTTAAGTAAAATTACTATTGAATGTGAGATAAAAGCATATTGGGAAGCTACTTCAGCAGAGGGAGAAAACTGGTATGATATTCTTGGTACTATAATTAAGCCTTTTAAAAGAGTTGGTGTTGAAAATACTATTGCATATAATATTCTAAATAAAGTAGTTGCAAATGAAATTATTCACTTGGATATAGTAGATGAAATGAGAAAAATTAAAACCCCATATGAGATTGAAATGATTCGTAATACATCAGAACTATCCGATTTAGGGATGAAAAAGATATTCGAAAACGCATATGTAGGTGCTTCTGTTTTAGAAATGTTCACACTGTCAGGATCAATTCAACGTGAATTAATACGGGAAAAAAACTTTGACCCAATTCTTACTTCTTTAACATCTGTGGTATGGCCATCACCTATGAGTTCAATGCCTCATAGCATACCTGGATTAGATGATAGATTAATCAAGGGTTCAAATATAGCAATGACATATTTTAAAGTAAATGGGTATGCCTCTGAATGCGAAAGAACATTTTTCTTAGGTGAGCCTAATAATCAAGACATACAACATTTCAATCATATGATGAATGCACGCAACATTGCATTAAATCTTGTAAAGCCAGGTACTAGATGCTCTGATATAGATATAGCTGCAAGGGAATACCTTATAAAAGAGGGATATGAAAATAATTTATTGCATAGGACAGGACATGGAATAGGTCTTAGCAATCATGAGACACCATTTATATCTATAGGGGATGATGAAATTCTTAAAGAAAGTATGGTTATAAGTATCGAACCTGGAATATATATTGACGGTGTTGGAGGATACAGGCATTCAGATACTGTTCTTATAACAAAGAATGGTTACGAACTTTTAACTAAATTCCCAACAGATATTAATTCAATGACTATAACTAATAAAAATATAATTTCTAAAATCAAAGGAAAATTTATAAGACAAGCACTAAAATTAAATTAACAAAAATCAAAAAATAAGCTAAAAACTAGCTAAATTTTAGATAAGACTTATTTAGCCAAAAAGCTATAATAGTATGCAGATAACATTAAAAAAACTATTTTAAAATAGTTTTTTTATTTTTAAATAGTTTAGGAGGTAAAAATGAATAATAAAATTGAGATAATTATAAAGCAATTTGTAGAACACTATTCAGAAATGAGAGATGTTCAAACTAAGTGGAAAGAACCTTTGGTAGCATATGCAGATGCAATGGATGAAATGTTTTATAATCTTAAAGATGTGGTAAGTCCTTCTCATGCACTGCCTAAAGATTTTTTACCAGAAGCCAAAACGGTAGTAGCATACTTTATACCTTTTGATGAAGCTGTAGTTAAAAGTAATATAGAAGGAAAAGAAAGTTCGAAAGTTTGGGCAAAAGCATATATAGAAACTAATCAACTAATATTAGATTTAAATACTTTTATTAAAAATGAATTACAAAAGTTAGGATATAAATCAAACATTATACCAGCAACACATAATTTTGATACTAAAAAATTAATTAGTGACTGGTCTCACAGACATGCTGCTTTTATCGCTGGGTTAGGAAAATTTGCATTAAACAATATGTTAATTACTGATAAAGGATGCTGTGGAAGGATTGGTAGTTTTATAACTGATTTAAAGATAGAACCTACTAAAAGAAAAAATAAAGAGAATTGTCTATATAAGCATATGAATGTATGCAAAAAATGTGTAGATAGATGTGTAAATAATGCTCTAAAAGTTGATTACTTTGACAGACATAAATGTTATGAAATGTGTTTATATAACGATAAAGTTCATTCAGATATTGGTTTGTCAGATGTTTGTGGTAAGTGCTTAGTTGACGTTCCTTGTTCTACAACTGACCCAGTAAAACTAAATAAATAGTTCTGTTAATAAACACCATTCATATACTTACATGGATCAAGGACTTACTTTAGTAAGTCCTACTTTATTAAGCCTATATCAATGATAATTACTACAGTTGCATCATACTAAACTTGAAATCTTATAATGCTGATAATAAAAAGTTTACGTTATTTATGGTAAGGTTCTCCATTAATTATTCTAAATCCTCTGTAAATCTGCTCTAACAAAATAACTCTCATAAGCTGATGTGGAAAGGTCATCTTAGAAAAACAAAGACTAAAGTCTGCCCTATCTAAAACAGCTTTAGAGAGTCCAAGAGAGCCGCCTATTACAAAAGCTATATTACTATTGCCTTTAATACCAGATTCCTTTATAAAGCCTGCTAACTCCTCAGAGGAAAGCATCTTACCCTTAAGATCTAGCGTAATTACAAACATATTATCTCTCACATGCTTTAAGATATTTAAACCTTCTTTTTCTTTTATTAAAAGTTCTTCCTTCTCAGAGGCATTATCAGGAGTTTTTTCATCAGGAACCTCTAAAATCTCCAGTTTGCAATATCTTGATAGGCGTTTAGAGTATTCATCTATAGCTTGCTTTAAATATTTTTCTTTAAGTTTACCAACGCATATTATGGATATGTTCATATCAAATACCTCTCTAAAAATTTTTTATCCAATCACAGTAAATGTCAAAAAATCCCTACACAATAGTGTAAGGATTTAATTTAAAATTAAGTACTATTTTCCACAACAATTTTTGTATTTTTTGCCGCTTCCACATGGACAAGAATCGTTTCTTCCAACCTTGTTTTTATTTACAACAGTTTTTGAAGCAGCCCATTGCTGGCGAATTTCTTTTCTCTTTTCTGGTGAGAATATAGATTCCCATTGTGGAAGACCATATAAATAGTCAGCTTTAGCATCTAACATATTAAAATATAATTTTTCAAAGTTAATTTTTACGGATATATCAGAATCTTCCTCTAAACTTTCAAGGTCAAGAGCTTCTTCAAGACTATCATTTATTCCATCTAGGAATCCCATGAAGAAGATTGTTGTAGTTTCATATCTGCTCGCTAAGTCCTTTATTGAACCGCTTACAGTATCTTTATGTTCAGCTAAGATTCTTGTATAAATATGTTTTTCAATTGAGCCATATTCTTTCCAGAATTCAGCCTCTCCTCTAGTTTTAACAAAATCTATGACCATATCTGTCCAATTTTTATACAAACTCATAGTTATTCTCCTTTTGCAAATATATTACTAATTTTGAAAATATACCACTTGATTATTATAATAGAAATTATAACATTTTTCAATAATTTTTGATATTTATACTAATCAAGTTTATTTTATTTATGTCAATACATATTTAGCTGTATCATTGCAATAGCTACATTGCTGATTTTCACATTTTTCTAAGTTAGGAAAGGTTTCATTCTCTACTAAAAAGTCATCAAATGCTATATCTACATGATTTTCACAACAATATTTAATTTCTTTTGGCATTTTGGATGTCATCCTTTCCTATTGGTTTTGATAAATCAAAGTGTTCTCCCCAAATACCTGTATCTTTATTTTCTACTAAAATCTTAACTTTTTCAACAGATGGAATTTGGGAAAGTGACCAAATTATGCTTTTCAAGCAAGCTTCTTCTTTTGAAGAAGTCATAGAAATATTTGCTTCCTTACTAAAATTTACAAAGGCAATGTTGTCTTTAATGGAAAAACTTAGAACCCTTGTATCCTTAGGCAAAACAGGATTTAGCTTGCTACTTACTGATGGCCCTTTTATAATTTCTCCAAGTATGGTTTCCCCAAGAATTTCATATCGTTTTAGAACTCTTTCTTCTTTCGCAAGTTCAGAAGTATTAGCATCTTTAGAAGAATCAAAGTAAATATTTAAGTCTAAAGTGTTTTCTTTTTCTTTAGACAAAACTATTTTCTTCTCTTTCTCCTTATTATTTAGACTTGTCTTATCCTTCTTTTCACATCCAGTTAGACCCAATAAAGAAACTACCAATATAGAGCAAGTGAAAACGCTAAAACCTTTTTTCATATCCTCACCCATTTCATTTAAAATTCTATATAATTACTTGGCATATCTCTCTTTGCCATAGATAAACTTAAATCCTTATCTAGCTTAATTCCAGCAGAGTTTAAGACATTTAGCACAGTTTGATAGGCTAGTTCAGGATAGTTATTGGTTTTACTCAAGTGTCCTAATATTATCTTTTTAAATTTATTATTTGTAATATCTACAATAGCTTTTCCGCAGTCTTCGTTAGATAAATGTCCAATATCGCTTAAAATTCTCCTTTTCAAGCTATAGGGATATGGACCAAACTTAAGCATTTCTACATCATGATTACTCTCAAGCAATACTATATCTGCATCCTTTAAGGCAGTGTTTACCTCATCGGAAAAAAAGCCTAAGTCTGTTGCTATGCAAACTTTTTTATCTTTATATTGCAAAGCGTATCCAGAAGGAGCTGCAGCATCATGAGAAATTTTATAGCTTAATATGTCCATGTCTTTAACACTAACGTGGCTACTATCTATTACATTAATATTATGTTCTTTTATTTTTCCTATAGTTCCCGACATAGCTTCCCAAGTAGGAGAATTCGCATATATCGGAATATCATATTTCCTTGACAACACTCCAACGCCTTTTGTGTGATCTATATGTTCATGAGTAACAAATATAGCATCGATATCCTTAGCATTATGCCCAATGTTTAATAAGGCATTTTCAATACTCTTTCCAGGAAGCCCTGCATCTATGAGTACTTTAGCTTTATCAGAAGATACAAATAAGCTATTTCCGCTACTACCACTGTATAAAGAGCAAAAAATCATAATAATTCTCCTATTCTAAGGTTAAGACTATTCAGCACAGGAAACCCTTATTATGTCAGCTCCTAATGCGTGGAATTTTTCCTCTATATTAGGGTATCCTCTATCAATATGTTCAATGCTTACTACCTCAGTAGCACCTTCTGCTATAAGACCAGCTATAACCATAGCTGCACCAGCTCTTAGGTCAGTTGCCTTTACAATAGCGCCTGTGAGTTTGTCAGCACCATCTATTATAGCAGATCTACCTTCAACCTTTATATTTGCGCCCATTTTCTTCAATTCATCTGCATGTTTAAATCTACTTTCCCAAATGCTTTCGTTAATTATACTTCTACCTTGAGCTATTGTTAGAAGTGTGCTCATTGGTTGCTGTACATCTGTTGGAAAGCCAGGATAAGGTTGAGTTTTTATGTTTACCCCTTTAAGGTTGCCATTAGATTTTACAGTAATACAATCACCATCTTCCGTCACTTCTGCACCCATTTCTATAAGCTTTGCAGATATGGACTCAAGATGTTTTGGTATAACGTTTTGTATAGTAACTTCTCCTCCACAAGCAGCAGCAGCTATCATATAAGTACCAGCTTCTATCTGATCAGGTATTACGCTATAGGAACAGCCCTTTAAAGACTCTACGCCTACAACTCTTATAACATCTGTACCAGCACCTTTGATATTAGCGCCCATGCTATTTAAAAAGTTTGCAACATCTACTACATGAGGCTCTTTTGCAACGTTCTCTAAGGTTGTTACCCCCTCAGCAAAAGTTGCCGCTAACATAACATTTATAGTTGCACCAACACTAACTACATCAAAAAATATATTTGTTCCTATTAATCTGTCAGCTTCGGCAGTTACACATCCGTGTTTAATTTCTACCTTTGCACCTAAGGCTTCAAAACCTTTGATGTGTTGATCTATAGGTCTAACCCCAATAGGGCATCCCCCTGGAAGTTCTACGACAGCTTTTTTAAATCTGCCTAAAAGTGCTCCTATTAAATAATAGGAAGCTCTCATTTTTCTCACATCTTCTGTATTTGCTATAACACTGTTTATCTTTGAACTATCTATAGAAACAGAATTTTTGTCTCTAACTAATGTACATCCAAGACTTTCATTTATTCTTTCAATACAATGAACATCTTCAATATCAGGTATATTATCTATATTACAAACACCTTCACTCGCCATTATAGCAGCAGGAAGTATCGCTACAGCAGCATTTTTCGCACCATTTATTTCTATACAACCATAAAGAGGTTTTCCACCGTTAATTACCAATTTATCCATTCCCGCATCCATCCTTATCATCATTAATAATTTATATAAATACATAAAACTTAAATTCAAATTGTTACACAAATTTTATTATAACATAATTCTATAATATTTTAACATTATTTTTAGAAAAGTGAATAGGAGGTTAATGTAATTTAGTCCAAAAATATAAGCACCCTAGGGTGCTTATATTTTTATAACTATTCTTTTTCGAAGCTTCCACAGTCTGTGCATTGTTTTGTTTTAGCTAATGATTCATGTTTTGTAACTTGAATTTTCTCTAGTGTACAATAGTCTTGATCTTTAGCATGAAATCTACATTCGTTAACTACACATCCTATGCTATCATTGCGGTTTACCATCATTACTGAATACCTCCATGAATTAATTATATTTTAAAAACTAACAATATTATTTTCTCACTTTAAGTTTTATATATACATGAAATTAAAATTAAATAAAGGTATACATATTGAATATATGGCTGGGAACTTAATAAGAAAACGTTGCTTTTTAGTACAATTAGATAAATTATCATGAAGATATTATGTATAAAAATATTATATGAAACAATTATATGTTATAATGATATTTAGTTATTATAACATGGAGTTACAAGTATTAGTTTTGGGGGATTGAGAATAACATGAAGTATTATTTAGTAGCTTTATTTGATAAACAATCATATTCATACATTGAAGGAATGCAGAAAAGCATATGTAAAAAGTATAAGATATATAAAAATATGCCTGTTCTTCACATAACCTTAGAAGTTGTAGGAGATCCTGATATAGAGAAACTAAATAAAATAGTTTCTGATATATTAAAGCCATATAAGAAATTTAAAGTTGAAATTAATGGAGCAATATGTTTTGATCCACCATATAAATCAGTTAATTTAAAAATAGAAAATAAGGGATATATAATCAGATTAGTAAGACATATAAATGACACACTTAAATTGCATGGTTTTAATGTTAGAGATAATATCGACAACTGGGATTTGCATATTTCACTAGCTAATACTAATTATGCTATAAGAGAATGGTCTAGTAAAGAATATGTGGCAGCTTGTGATACTACTAAAAAAGAAAATATTCACAAAATGGCAAAGATAGATAGGATAGAGCTTTGGAAGCCGATAAACAATAAAAAAGAAATGATAATAAAAAGTTTTCCATTAAGGGACTTTTAGCATAGCAATAAATAATGAAAAGAAGAGTAGTGGTAGCAGAAGGTTGTCATTGCTCTTCTTTTTTCAATTTTAAGTAATGAAAAAGTTTTCAAAAAAATGATTGACATCTTATCAAAGCTAATATAGAATAAATTTAACCGGTTTATTTAACCGGTTAAATAAACGAGGGTTATTTATTATAGAGGTGAATATATATGAACAGAGTTTGCATTTTAGGCAGCATAAATATGGACTTAGTATTAAGAGTTGATAGAATGGTAAAGTCAGGAGAAACTATTTTATCAAAGGATTATAAAAAAATTCCCGGAGGAAAAGGTGCTAATCAAGCAGTTGCTGCTAAAAGATTAGGAGCTGGTGTAAGCTTTATAGGAAAAGTTGGACAAGATGAAAACGGTTGCGAACTTTTAAAAGTTATGGAACAAGATAAAATAGATATAAACAACATTAAATATAGTGATCATACTCCAACTGGTATGGCAATTATTACAGTTGATGATGCTGGAAGTAATTCTATAATAGTTGTACCTGGAGCTAACATGGAGGTTGACAATAAATCAATTGAAGATGCTGAAGATGTAATAAAAAATTCTAAATTGCTTATAGCTCAATTTGAAACTCCATTAGATATCACAATAAGGGCCTTTGAAATTGCTAAGAAAAATGAGGTAACAACTATACTGAACCCAGCTCCAGCAAAAAACATACCTGATGAGCTGTTAAAACTTACAGATATTATAGTTCCAAATGAAACAGAAGCTTTTGAGCTTACAGGAGTTAAGGTTGAAGATATAAGTAGTGTAAAAGAAGCAGCAGATAGTTTCATGGGAAAAGGAGTTAAATTTGTAGTAATAACCCTAGGTGAGAGAGGGGCAGCGGTAGTAAGCAATGATAAGTTCAGCATTATACCAGCCTATAAGGTTAAGGCTGTAGACACTACTGCAGCAGGAGATAGCTTTATAGGAGCCTTAGTAAGTAAATTACAAAATGAGGATAAAGTAGATTTTGAAATAATTGAAAAAGCTATTAAATTTGCAAATAAAGTTTCAGCACTTGTAGTTCAGAGACAAGGTGCTCAACCATCCCTTCCATATCTAGAAGAAGTGATTAAGTTATACGGGGAGGAATAAAAGATGAAAAAAATCGGATTATTAAATTCAGAAATATCTAGTGTAATATCAAAAATGGGACATACTGATGGTTTGGCCATAGGGGATTGTGGTTTGCCTATTCCAGAGGAAACCAAAAGAATAGATTTAGCTCTTATAAAAGATATTCCTAGCTTTATAGCTACACTAAAAGTTGTATTAATGGAACTTCAAGTAGAAGAAGTAGAATTAGCAAAGGAAACTGCAGATGTTAACCCAGCACTATTTGAAGAAATAAAAAAGGAAATTGGAGATGTGAAGATGACCTTCATAACACATGAAGAGCTCAAAGACAAATTGAAAGAGTGTAAGGCTGTTATAAGAACTGGAGAACAAACACCTTATGCGAATATAATTTTAAGATCAGGAGTTGTATTTTAAAACATTTTAGGAGGAAAGAATATGGAAGATAAAAAGCCGCTTTTAGAGATGGTAGGCATATCTAAATCCTTTCCTGGAGTAAAGGCACTACAAGACGTTAATCTAA
Source organism: Clostridium sp. OS1-26 (assembly GCF_030915445.1). Classification (GTDB taxonomy): domain Bacteria; phylum Bacillota; class Clostridia; order Clostridiales; family Clostridiaceae; genus Clostridium_AM. The sequence continues at coordinate 1,335,903 of NZ_CP133264.1, read as the reverse complement.
AAGTCAATTCTGGAGAAGTAGTAGCATTGCTTGGAGAAAATGGAGCGGGAAAGTCTACACTTATGAAGATATTAAGTGGTGTTTATAAAAAAGATGAAGGAAAGGTTTTAATTGAAGGAAACGAGGTTGATATACAGGGTATTAAACATGCTGAAAGCATGGGAATAACAATTATACATCAGGAACTTAGTGTACTTCCGAACCTAACTGTTTCAGAAAATATATTTTTAGGAAATGAGAAGTTTGATAAGGGCACTAGAAGAATAAATAAAGCATGGATGAGAGAAAGAAGCTTAGGCTTTCTAGAGCAAATTGGATGCAATATAAATCCGGATACTTTAGTTAAGGATATAAATGTAGGAGAAATGCAAATGATTGAAATCGCAAAAGCCTTAACTAAAAACTCTGGCATTATTATAATGGATGAACCAACTACGGCGCTTACTGATGTAGAAACAAAAAATCTATTTACTGTAATTAGAAAGCTAAAAGAAAAGGGAATGGCAGTTATTTATATATCTCACAGATTGGATGAGATTTTTCAAATCTGTGATTCTATTACTGTACTAAGAGACGGTAAATATGTTGGAGATGTGGAAACTAAAAGTGTAACTAAAGATGATTTAATTACTATGATGGTGGGAAGAAAACTTGAAGAGCAGTTTCCTTATAAAGAAGTAGATAAAACAAAGACCTTATTAAAGGTTGATAATATATCCCTAAAAGATAAAGTTAGAAATGTAAGTTTTGAAGTAAAAGCGGGAGAAATACTAGGCATTGCCGGGCTTATGGGAGCCGGAAGAACTGAGCTTGCTAAAACTATTTTTGGAGATTACAAGAAAAGTTCAGGCGAAATCTGTATTGATGGACAAAAGGTTAGTATAAATTCCCCTAAAGATGCAATTAGCCATGGAGTTTGCTACTTATCCGAAGATAGAAAAAAAGAAGGCTTAATTCTTGGCATGTCTGTAAGAGAAAATATGACAATATCAAATTTAAAAAATTATGAAAATAGTTTAAAAAGAATAAATAAAAAGGCAGAAAAAGAAGAGGTTGATAAATATATAAAGAAACTTTCAGTTAAAACTCCTCATAGAGAGCAGTTAATTAAAAACCTTAGTGGAGGAAATCAACAAAAGGTAATATTGGCAAAGTGGCTTATGCTTTCGCCAAAGATTTTGATAATTGATGAACCTACTAAAGGTATAGATGTGGGAGCGAAGAAGGAGATCTATGAAGTTTTAAATGAATTAAAGAGCGATGGTAAGGCTGTCATTATGATTTCTTCAGATATGGCAGAAATAATAGGTGTAAGCGATAGAGTAATTGTAATGCACGAAGGAAAGCTTACTGGTGAATTAAAGAGAGATGAGCTTACTCAAGAAAATATAATGAAATATGCAGTTGGCATTTAAATTTTATATTATAACAAAGGGAGAATGAAATATGGAAAAGGATATTAAGAGTTTGCTTTTTAAATATAAATCTTTAATAGGCTTGATAATACTTTGTGTAGTTATATCTATTATTACTCCTAGATTTTTAACTGTCACAAACGTATTAAACGTATTTACTCAGGTTTCTGTTAACGCAATAATTGCAGTAGGCATGTGCTTTGTAATATTAACTGGAGGAATAGACTTATCTGTTGGATCAACTCTAGCTATAACAGGAGCTGTAGCAGCAACCTTAGTTAAAAGTAATGCTAATACTTTTTTAACTATAATTGTAGTTTTAATAATAGGAGCATTGATTGGTTTGTTTAACGGGATACTAGTCTCAAAAGGTAAAATACAGGCTTTTATAGTAACATTGGCAACTATGACTGTATTTAGAGGAGTAACCTATGTTTATACAAAAGGAACACCTATATCAGGATTAAGCTCAGATTTTACCGTTATAGGTAATGGTAAGTTAGCGGGCATACCTTTACCTGTAATTCTAATACTACTTGTAGTTTTAAGCGCTTGGTATGTGCTAAATCAAACAAGATATGGCAGATATGTTTATGCTGTAGGCGGTAATGAAGACTCGGCAAGGCTGTCAGGTATAAATACAGATAAAATTAAAGCTTTAGTTTATGTTATATGTGGTGTAACAGCAGCACTTAGCGGTATTGTAGTAACAAGCAGAATAGGCTCAGCATCACCTAATGCTGGTTCAGGATTTGAATTAGATGCTATTGCAGCAGTTGTTCTTGGAGGGACAAGCCTTTCAGGTGGAGAAGGATCAGTAATTGGAACAATAATAGGTGCAATGATTATAGGTGTATTAAATAATGGATTAAATTTAATGAATGTATCACCATTCTATCAATTAATAGTAAAAGGACTTGTAATAATACTGGCTGTTATTCTTGATAAGAAAAATAAATAAGTAAACATTAAAAATTTATATAAAATCTGAGGAGGATTAATATTATGAAAAGAACTCGTTTAAAAATGTTATCACTAGCATTGACAGGTATGATTGCTATAGCAGGATTTACTGGATGTGGCAGCAAGACAGAACAAAGCAAACAAGGTGGAGAAAAGAAAAAGATAGGAATGGTTGTATCAACACTAAACAATCCTTTCTTTGTATCCATGAAAGATGGAGCAACTAAAAAAGCTAAAGAATTAGGGTATGAATTGGTAGTTGTTGACTCACAAAACGATGCAAGCAAGGAAAGAGCTAACGTTGATGACCTTTTACAACAAGGAGTTTCAGCAATTATTATAAACCCAACAGATAGTGATGCGGTTGGAAACTCAATCCAAGCAGCAAATGATAAGAAAGTACCAGTTTTAACTGTAGATAGAAAAGCTAATAAAGGTAATGTTGTTGCCCACATAGCTTCAGATAATGTTAAGGGTGGAAAAATGGCAGCAGATTTCATTCTTGAAAAGTTAGGTGGCAAGGCTAACATAGTTGAGCTTCAAGGAATACCAGGAGCATCAGCTACTAGAGATAGAGGTAAGGGATTCCATGAGGGTGTAGATAACAAAGATAATGTTAAGGTTGTAGCTAGCCAAGCAGCAGACTTTGATAGACAAAAGGGATTAAACGTAATGGAAAACATAATGCAAGCTACACCACAGTTTGATGCTGTGTTTGCACACAATGATGAGATGGCTCTAGGTGCTGTTAAGGCCTTAAAAGGCAAAAAGGTTTTAGTTGTTGGTTTTGACGGAAATGATGATGCTAAAAAAGCAGTTGAAAGTGGAGAAATGGCAGCTACAGTTGCACAACAACCAGATTTAATGGGAAGTTTAGCTGTTGAAAATGCTGGAAAAGTTATAAAAGGTGAATCTGTACAAAAAGAAATACCAGTAGATTTAAAACTTATAAAGAAATAATTTAAAAATCCAGGGTAATTTGCCCTGGATTTTGTAAAGTATAGTGTATAATAAATATATAATAATGAATGGAAAAATTTAAAGTGCATGAGGGATGGTAATGAAAAAAGTAACAATGCTTGATATTGCTAAAATGGCAGGAGTATCTAAGGCTACTGTTTCAATGGTTTTAAGTAAACGTGATCAAAGTATAAGCGAGGAGACTAGAAATAGAGTGCTGAGTTTGGCTAAGGAAATGAACTATATACCAAACTCTTTGGCAAGAAGTTTAAGTACAAAAAAACTGGTACAATTGGAATAATCCTTCCGGATATTACGAACCCATTCTTTTCTTCAATTGCAAGAGCTATTGAGGATGAAGCCAGCTTATTAGGATATAACGTAATTTTTTGCAATACGGATAATGAGACGAACAAGGAAGAAAAATATATAAAGTTACTCATAAGCAAACTAGTGGATGGTGTTATATTTATAGCCGGTGGAGAAAGCGAGAATAGTGTTAAAATGCTAAAGCATAATAACATTCCTTTTGTGCTTGTAGATAGATATATTGATACTCATGAAGAGGAATACGGAGTATATGCGCTAAACAAAGATGGAGTTTTGAAGGGGATAGAGTATCTGTATAATGGAGGGAGTAGAAAAATTGCCTTTGTAGAAGGACCTAAAATGCTTGAAATTTCTAGGCAGAGACTAGATGGATATAAATATTCCATGAGTAAATATGGATTATATGATGAGAATCTAGTGTTTAGCGGAGATTTTACTATAGACGGAGGTATTAAGGCTACAGAGAACATACTACAGAATACAACGGATCTAGATGCTATATTTTATAGCAATGATGCAATGGCCTTAGGTGGAATAAAGGTATTATTAAAAAGAGGATTTAAAATTCCACAGGATATAAGAGTTCTTGGTTTTGACAATATTGAATTATCAGAGATTTTTGCGCCAGAGTTAACAACAATATCCCAACCTATCTATGAAATGGGAAAACAATCTTGCAAGCTACTCATAGATGTTATAGATGCTGAAGATATCGAAAGCAAACAGATTTACTTTGAGACAGAGCTTATAATCAGAGAAACATAGAATAATACCCGCGTAATTGCGCGGGTATTAACTTTATCCTATATCTATTAAGTTTTTCTTATAAGAAGAATACAATTCTCTTAGTTCCTTAATTTTTTCATCTAATTCTATTTGAAGATTTGATACTTCGTCATAGTTTCCAGCTTCTATAGCATTCTTAATTCTAGCAAATAAGCTCTTTTTAGAATAAGTATCTTTCATTATATAATGTCTTAATTCATTTATCTTCATCCAGTTAGCCACATCAAGATCCAATGCTTTGTCTATTGAATGAAGCATTTTACAACTTCTTATTTCATCAGAGTAGTTAGACATTATTCTATTGGTTATCTCTATAAGCCATCTCTTTGTTACAGCTAATCTAAAGCTGTTTATAAGCTTTTCATCTAATACATTGCCTTGGATAAGAACATTCTTTTTCTCAGGATACATATCAAATGCTTTTAGATTTTCATAAACTGTAGCTGGAGCCTTTCCAAAGAATTTCTCTCTCTCTTCGTCTGTAAAATCTTCGAATACGTCCTCTTCACTTCTATATGCTCTTCCTTTTTCAAGATAATCTGCATCAGCTTCTGGTTTCTTAGATAATTCAGCTAGAAGATCATCTTCTGTTTTACCATTAGTTACAGCATATTTTATACCATCTATCATAGCTAAATAAAGTACAGATACAGCTAGATAAGTATTTGTATGAGGGTTTGGAGATCTAAGTTCAAATCTAGTAGCCAAAGGGTTTTGTAAATCTCTTATTACACCTACAAGTATAGTTCTATTCCTTGAAGGAATTTCAACTGTATGTCCTATAGAAGTAACTATACAAACAGGAGCTTCAAATCCCGGCTTTAGTCTTCTAAGTGAATCATTAGTAGAAGATACAAATGGATTTATTACTTCATAGTTCTTAAGTATTCCCATTATAGAAGCATAACCAAAAGTACTTAAGAAATGGTTTTTAGTAGTTGAGAATAAATTTATTCTTTTGCCGTTTTTAAGTTTAAGTGCTATACCGAAATGAGTATGCTCTCCGCTGCCAGCGACTCCATCTATAGGCTTAGCTAGGAATGTAACATCTAATCCATTCCTTCTAAATGTTTCTTTAATTATACTTCTAGCCAAAAGTTCATTATCAGCAGCTTGAACTCCAGTAGAATATTTCCAATCTATTTCTAATTGTTCCATTATGTGTGTAAATTTTCCTGACTCATCTATTTTTGCCTTTACTCCACCAACCTCTTTATGTCCCATTTCAGGCTCTAAACCATAAGCATCCATCATAAGAAGAGACTGTTCTAGAGAGGTTCTAACTGCTCCTTTAGTTCTAGTCCAGTATTGCTCTTGTAATACTTGGGAAGTAGAAAGTTCTTCAACATGAGCTTTGTCATTAGGAGTTTTCACCCAAAATTCTAACTCTGTAGCACAGGTAGCAACTACGTCTTCAATGTCTTCAAATTTTATTCCAAATGATGAAAGTGATTCAGGATATTTTTCAAATAAGTCTAATAGAGTTGATTTAAAATATTCAATGGAGTGTTTAAGAATATGTCTAGAGTCTACGGCTTTATTATCGTGATATAAGAAACAAGGAATTCTCAGTGTGCCAACAGGTTTGTTAGTTTCAAGGTCTAAATGTTCATAGTTATACTCTACGAACCAATTTACATCTTTATCTGCTAGCATATCCACTTTAGCGTTATTTAGGCTTGCGATTCCAGGGAGAACAACAGAAGAGCCATCAGTTTGAACTGCTCCTTTTAAAAAAGTGTCTATGTCCTCTAAAAAAACTTTTACAGGTATTTTTTCATCTGTATCATTTCCTGATAAATCTATACCGATTAAAGATACAAATTTTATTTCAGGATGGCAAGTTAGAATTTTTTTTAAGTCTTCTTCAGAATGTTTTTCCTTTGGAATTACATAGAGTAAGTCCTTTACCATATATATGACCTCCTATAAAATATTAAAAGAGTATTTTTACTCTTATATTTTAAAAAATTAATATTAAGCGAATAGTATAAAAGTTTTTATATATTCATGATTTTATAATTAATATGCATATATGTCAATAGAAAAATGAAGGATTATAAAACAAAATTGCAATAGTATGTTATTTCTTACATTTGGATGAGTTTGCAAACGAACCACGAATAATTTGAAAATAAAGTCATTCCAAGGGGTTTGTTTTTCAAAATATACTTATCATAATAAAAAAGAAAATGCAATAAATTTATTTGAAAATTCAGTTTTTTCATATTAATTTCAATTGTATACATTTTCAATGAATATTTATGCAAAACGTACTATTGAATTTGTGTAATCCATATGTATATTATATAATATAAAATATACATATGTACACAACGAGGTGGTAAAGTGAATTTAGAAGATAGGCCTATTGGCTTTTTTGACTCAGGTGTAGGAGGAATCAGTGTATTAAAAGAGGCAATAAAGGTTTTACCTAGAGAAGATTACATTTATTTTGGAGATTCCAAGAATGCCCCTTATGGAACAAGAAGTGTAGATGAAGTTAAAACGCTAACATTTAATGCTGTTGATTATTTGATAAAGAAGAATGCTAAGGCGCTAGTTATTGCTTGCAATACAGCTACTAGTGCGGCAATAGCAGACCTAAGAGAAAAGTATAGTGATCATATGCCTGTAATAGGTATCGAACCTGCCTTAAAGCCAGCAGTAGAATATAATAGAAAAGGGAAAATAATCATTATGGCTACTCCTATGACTTTAGCAGAAGCTAAGTTTAATAATTTGATGGAAAACTATAGAGATAGAGCAGAGATTACTCCACTACCTTGTCCAGGATTGGTTGAATTAATAGAAGAGGGAATAATAGAAGGTGAGGAAGTAAGCAAATACTTGCAAAAAAAGATAGAACCCTTCAAAGAAACTGGAATTGCAGCAATAGTTTTAGGATGTACTCACTATCCATTCATAAAAAAGGAGTTGTCTATAGTATTAGAAAATAAAGTTCCTATTATTGATGGAAGCATGGGGACTGCGAAGCAATTAAAAAGACAACTATTAGAATATAATATTATAAGCAAAAGGAAAGAAGCGGGTAATGTGGAAATAAGCAACTCTCTAAGTAATAATGAAATTATAAATTTAAGTTATAGATTGCTGAATTTAAATGAATAATCTTTGAATTAATTATATAGATTATATATGTAGAAAATAGTAAATAATAAAAGTTATGGTATAATTCAAATATACTATATCAAGATTTGTTAAGTGAAGGGAGAATGAATACATATGAATCCAATAGTAACGATTAAAATGAATAATGGAAAAGTGATGAAGGCTGAATTATATCCAGAGATTGCTCCAAATACAGTTAATAATTTTATAAGCTTAATAAAGAAAGGTTTTTATAATGGGTTAACATTTCATAGGGTAATTCCTGGTTTTATGATTCAGGGAGGATGTCCAGAAGGAGTAGGAACAGGTGGTCCAGGATATTCGATAAAGGGTGAATTTAGCAACAATGGATTTAAAAATGAACTTAAGCATGCTAAAGGTGTTTTATCTATGGCAAGAGCTATGAATCCTAACTCTGCTGGAAGTCAATTTTTTATTATGGTAGAAGACTCACCACATCTAGATGGACAATATGCATCATTTGGTAAGTTAATAGAAGGTGAGGAAGTATCAGAAGAAATAGTAAATTCTAAAACAGATTTTAGAGATAGACCTTATGAAGAACAAGTAATGGAAGAAGTTACAGTAGATACTTTTGAGAAAGAGTATTCTGAACCAGAAAAACTTTAATAAATTAAGGCGCATTCAAATAAATAACAACTCAGTATACCATAAAATATACTATAATCTTTGACTTGTTATTTATTTTTATATGCCTAAGAAGGGAGTGCAGTGCTGTTGGAAAATGATAAAACTATGTTAATATTTGGTTTTGATAAAGAAGAAAAACAAATTATGCATGACCTAATGAAAGAAAATAATCTTCCTGACTACAAAGTTATTGAAGAGTCTATGGGGAAAATGAAGATAAAAGATATACTGAATGGGCTAAAGTTAAATATATATAATTGTAGGCTTCCACAAGAAAAGGTTATACTATTGAATAACTTTAATGATGAGGAATTAGAGAAAGTTATAAAAGACTTAAGAGTTAACTTAATAAGCAAACCTATTTTAGCTGTAGTTACAGAAACATCTATAGAGTGGACTTTTGAAAATTTATTGGAACACTTAATAGAAGAAAGAGAATGGGCTAAAAATCGCAGAAAGTAAAAGTCGGGGGAAAAATGAGTAGAGTTGGAGAAAAAGTAAAAAATATAAGAACTAGTATTGGTATGAGTCAAAAACAATTAGCTAAAAAGTTAGGTGTATCTGAAAGTTTTATTAGTGAAATAGAATCAGGAAGAAAAGTTATAAACCAAAGTTTAATTGATAGAATATCAAAGGTATTAGGAAAAGATATTAATGATATTACAATGTCTTTTGAAGAGCAAGTATATAAAGAAGAAAAGACTGAAAAGTTTTCTAGTAAAAAGAAACAGGAAGAGGTAAAGGATGTGTGGAATGAAGCCTTTAGCTCAGTATTAAAAAAAGTTCCTGTCTATACATATGATATGGAAAGACCGATTAGTTTTAAGCAGCTTCCATTAATAAACAATAAGGTTGATGGATATGCCCAGGATAAGGTATTATATTTAGAAATTGAAGATGATGACATGATAGGATTTAGGATATCAAAAGGAGATTTAGCTTTTGCTCATATCACACATGAATTAGAAAATAGTGCAGTATGCCTTATAGAATATGATAACAAGAGAACGGTGAGGCAAATAAAGAAGTTAGATAATAGTAAGTTATTGCTTTTAAGCAATAGAGGTAGCTTAAGAACAGAAACAGTTGGAGTAAAAGATATTAAGGTTATAGCTAAGCTTGATAGACTTGAGATAAAATTATAATAGATTAATAAAAGTCTCTATTATCGAGTTGGGTAATAGGGACTTTTATTAATCTATTATAAATACCTTTGTCAAAATAATACTAATGTTGTATAATTTATTTTAATATAAACTATTTGTATAAGTAGTAGTTTTTCGTGAAATTTTGTAAGTATTTAGGAGGGAGCATATGAAAGGGACTATAGTTGCTACATGGATGAGAACCTGTAGAAAATTATATGGTAATGACACGGTAGATAAGGCTATGGAATCTGTAGGCTGGGGAGCAAGTAAAATATTTTCACCTGCAGAAAATATAGAAGATACAAAAGTTAAGGAAGCAATCGATTTAATAGCAAAAGATAATAAGGTTGACACTAAAGGTTTATGGAAAGAAATAGGAATAGATAACATAAGTGCATTTCATAATGACTTTCCAGCATTTTTCGAACAGGAAAATTTGTATTCATTTCTAAAGTCACTGTTTGATATACATGTTGTTATGACGAAAAAATTCCCAGGAGCTAAACCACCATTAGTAACAATAAACCCTATATCAGATAGAGTAGCTATTTTTGAATACAGATCTCAAAGAGGTATGTTTGACTATCTTGCAGGAATGATTGAAGGAGCTTCTAGATTTTTTAATGAGAAACTTAAAATAGAGGAACTAGAGAAAACCAATGAATCAGTAAAATTTAAGTTTACTTTTGAGAAAGATATATATTATAAAAAAATATATAGATTTAATAAGCTTCTTTCATTGGGATTTTTAAAGGATATAGGAGCAAAAGTAGGAGTATTTACGTTTATATTTTCCCTGGCTACGTCCATTCCTATTATTGGAATTAATAATATAGTTAAAGCAATAATAGTTTCAGTTATATCAGCAATAGCTTCATGGATAGCTGCATCTGCTCTTATGAGGCCTAAATCCATAATAATAGATGATTTAAATAAAATTGTTAAAAGTAGCTTTATTGAAGATGGAGATATAGAAACGGGAGATTTTTTTGAAGATATATATAAACTACTAAATAATCACAAAAAAAGCATTAAATCAGATTTTGTAGGATTCAAAGGTGTTACAGACGAGATGAATACATTTGTAAGTAATATAAATACAATATCCGATTCTATGAACTATACATCTGCAGAAATATCTGATGTAGTTGAGCAGGTAGCCAATTGTGCAGTAGATCAGGCTCAAAATACTGAAAGAGCAGTTTCGGTACTTAACGATAATATTCAAAACCTTAAAAGTATTGTTGAAAGTGAGAATAGTAATAAAACTGAACTAGAAAAAGCTCTAGGAAAAATAAATAATAGTTATGAGAACGTAAATAGCACAAGCAAAAATATACTTGATACTTTGGACAAGTTTCAGCAGGTTAAAGATAAGGGACTTGAACTCCAAGGTAAAGCAAAGGATATTACACATATTGTTTCCATAGTGTCTGGCATTTCTGAGCAGACAAACTTACTAGCATTAAATGCATCTATTGAAGCTGCTCGTGCAGGAGAGCAAGGAAGAGGTTTTGCTGTAGTTGCAGAAGAGGTACGGAAATTAGCAGAACAATCAAAGAATGCAGTGGAAGAGATAAATACTAATTTAGTTCAATTTGCAGAAGAGATACGAGGACTAGTAGAAAAAATAGACTCTCAGTATTACGTTCTTCAAGAGGAAACTAAAAGTTTAGAGAGTGTGAGAGATATAAGCTATGAAGCGACAACCTCAGTACAGATTGTAGCATCATCTATGATACAAACAATAAACGAATTGAGCAAAGAGGCTGATTCTATTGCAAGTATTTATGATAACATAGAATCTCTTGCTGCTATAGCCCAAGAAAATTCTGCTTCCTCTGAAGAAGTAAGCGCAAGTGTTTCAAATTACACTAACGAGATTAGAAAGCTCATAGTAAATATTCATGATTTCAAAAATATAGCTGAAACATTTAAAACAGAGCTAGGTAAGTATAAAATATAATGTTTATATAGAGGCTAGCTTGATTAAGGGATAAAGCTGAAAATAATAAATACAAATAATTTGAAATAAATAAAAACTAGCAGGAAGCTATCTAATAGCTTCCTGCTAGTTTTTATACTCCTCTTAAATCAAATTCTGGTACGAAGCTTTCTGATGAAGTGCCATTATCTTGAACAAAAGCATTTTTTACTCCTAAATATAAGCAATAATCTATAAGGCTGTCATAATGTTTAGGATTAAGAGGCCTATTAATTTCAGGAAATAATTTAACATCATGCATAGGAGTATACTGATTCATTATACTTATATAAACCGAGTGGCCATAGGTTTTATATATGTAATCTATGATTTTTTTAGAATCGAACAATAACCCAGGTAGCATCATATGTCGTATAATTAATCCTTTTTGTATTAATCCATTGTTATCAAACTTTGGTTCTCCAACTTGAAGGAACATTTCTTTTATAGCTTCTGAAGCTTTCTTAAAATAATCTGGTGCATTAGAGTATTTAGTAGAATATTTGTTATCAAAATATTTTAAATCAGGAAGATATACGTCTATATATCCATTTAAGGCTTTTATAGTTTCAATATTTTCATAGCCATTGGTATTAAATAAAATTGGTATATTGAGCCCATTAGATTTTGCTAAGTCCAGTGCCTTTATAATCTGAGGAACATAATGCGTTGGAGTAACTAAGTTTATATTATGAACTCCTTTTTGTTGCTGCTCTAAAAAGATTTCGCTTAATCTTTCAACGGAGATTTTTTTTCCTATTCCCTCTGCACTTATCCTGTGATTTTGACAGAATACACATTTTAAATTACAATTTGAAAAAAATATAGTGCCAGAACCATTTTTGCCAGATATACAGGGTTCTTCCCAATAATGAAGGGATACTAATGCAACTTTAACAGTAGCATTTGAATTGCAAAAACCTAGGTTACCATCTAATCTATTTACATTACAATTTCTTGGGCATAATCTACAGCTTTTAAGTAAGTCAGACATTATTAACACCTCTATCTAAAGTAAAAATATTAACTCAAATAATTATACAGCTATATATAAATATCTGTATAGATTATATTTTTTTCCTAACATAAAAAACTAGGCACTGAATTATAAAAATAAAGCCTACTACAGCAAAAGCTGGGTATAAAACGGATATAAGATTTACAAATCCTATTTGGGATATAGGAATTGCTATGAGAATAATTAATATAACTAATTTTTTGTAGGAAATACCAAAAGCTTCTTCTAAGTTTTTGCTTACACTATATATATTGGATACCTCAGTAGAAAACATCTCAAGCCATATTATGACTAATAGCATTATCTGTATTGCAGTACCAAATCTATTAGCTATGTATAGCAAAGGAATTTCATATTTAAATATATAAGGTATATTTAAAAGAAGTAAAAGATTTATAATAAAGGATAATATAGTCAAACCTAAGGAACCTAAGAATATGCCTGCAATAAGAATTTTCCTATTCTTAATTTCTGTGCTTAGAGGTGCAAGAACGCCGCTGCAGCACAATATGTTAAAACCACCATAAATAAGTGATGAAAAAAGCCAATTAGATTTATAATGCGGAATATTTTTTAAATGTACTGCATTTATATTCTTATAGAAAGCTAGGTATAATATGAATATAGTTACTATAACAGTAATAAGAGAAGGAACGATAAAGGAGTTTATTTCTATAAGTCCTTTTGTATCTCTAAAAAGCACAAGTGCTGCGGTAAGAGACATTATTATTATGCCAAACCATTTAGATATACCAAAGTATTGGTGGATTAGTGAGCCGCTACCAGCTAATATTATTGCAGCACCACTGATTAGAAAAATAGTAGTGAGAAAATTAGTGGCTCTTCCTAAAAATCCGGGACTTACCAGTTTAATAAGACCATCATAGGAAGAGAGCTTGTACCTTAAACTTACATCAATAATTATTGAACCCATCAATATATAAATAAAAAAGCAAATAAATATGCCTATAAAGCTTTTATATCCATATATTGTAAAAAATTGAGTTATTTCTTGGCCTGATGCAAGTCCAGCTCCAACTATGGTTCCAATAAAAACTGCACCAACTTGAAAAATTAAATATAGATTTTTTTTCAATTCAATCCCTCCTAACATTTAAATCTAAAAATACATAAGACAATTACTTATGGCATCTTTAAATGTACATATCTATATAAATATATATTAATAACATTAAAATAATGATTTATAAATTAAATTTTTATTTTAAGGGAAAACTAGAACATAAGTAGAGAACCAAAATCTCTGATTTTGATATGGTCGCTTACTTAGCAAGCACTCCTTTGAGGAATCGAAAAGGAGTTTCCATGAAATTTTACATAAACGGAGGGGAGTAAAATGAGGAAGGCGAACAAAAGGTGGGTATTAGGTTTAATAATTTCAATTTCACTATTGTTTGTTCAAAGTATATTAGTAAGCTGTGCTTCTAAGAAAAAAGAAGAAAGTAAAAGTACTACTGAAAGCTTTGATATGAAAGCAGCTACAAATGTAGCTGATACTTATATGAAATATTTAATGAAAGAAGATGCCGAAAACAGTAAGAAATTTTACTCGAAAGAGCTTTCACAAAGTTCAATTAGTGAAGAAAATAGAAGCCTAAAAATATTGGGATATGATTTGTCAGAAACAAATGAAATAGGAAAATCTGGGCTTTTTAAAATGAGAGTATCTAGATCAGATGTGACCAAACCTTTTGCATCTTTAGATGAATATACTTTGAAAATAAAAAAAGAAGACTCAGATTATAAGATAACTGAAACGAATAACATAACACAAAAGGAAGCTTTTATACAGAATAATCAAATAAGGCTTAGAAACAAGAATAATGTAAATACAAATCTTGTAGTAGACTTTGGTGGCATACCAAACTATGCTTTTCCAAAGGATGATAAAACAAATATAGATAAAATTACAGTCCCTAAAAGCCAATATGGAATTATAACTTTTTCTTATAGTGGAGATATCTTAGCATTAAGTACCTTTGACAAGGATGCTTATATTGCAGTTATAAAATTAGAAGAAGCCATGGCAGTACAATCCTCAGATAAAGGTGGAGGAGAAGGCGGGGATACTGGAGCGGGAGACACTGGAGGAGGTAAACAGAAGGAAGGAGGCGGTGGAAAGGCCCAAGAAAAACCTATAGGAAAAGATATAGCCAGTTTAGATTTATTAAAGAATTCAAAGGTGGAGTTCTTAACTTTTTCACCAACAGAAAAATTTGTTACTGCACAATATACAAAGCCTGGTATAGGACGCTGTATACGCATTTATAAATCAGATGGAGGAGATTTAATACCATTTAAATTTGAGGAAAAGTTCCCAATGGATAAGGTAGATGTTTTATTTTCATCCTATGATAAAGAAACTCTAAACTTTGATGTAGTACCTAAAAAATCGGGGGATAGATCTGCCTCGGATGTTGTAGGAAAATGGCAGATTAATCTTAGAGATTTTAAACCAAAGAAAATGTGATATAATTTAAATAAAAAATTACTTATGGAGAGAAGCAATGAAGTGGGGAGACAAAAGATATTATAGTTTAAATTATTTTTTAAGACAAAAATTTGGATGTAAAGTTTTTAAAATTTCACTAGATGCTGGTTTTTCTTGCCCTAATAGAGATGGAACTATAAGCAAAGGCGGATGTGTATTCTGCAGTGAAAGAGGTTCTGGAGATTTTGCAGGTAATAGACAATTTTCTATAAAACAACAGTTTGAATCCATAAAGGAAGTCATGAGTAAAAAATGGAAGGAAGGAAAGTATATAGCATATTTTCAAGCATATACAAATACTTATGCACATGTAGATGTTCTTAGAAAAAAATATGAAGAGGCTATAAATGAGGAAGGTGTTTTAGCTTTAGCAATAGCTACAAGACCTGACTGCCTAGGAGAAGATGTACTAAACCTTTTAGAGGAGTTTAGTAAAAAAATTTACCTGTGGGTTGAATTAGGATTACAAACCTCTAATGAAGACACAGCAAAAAAAATAAATAGAGGATACAATTTAAGTACTTTTGAAAAGGCTATAGAAAACCTTAGAAAGAGAAATATTGATGTTGTTACCCATATTATCTTCGGATTACCAGGAGAAACAAAATCAGATATGTTAAATACAGTAAACTATGTAGCAAAACAAGATGTGCAAGGAGTTAAATTCCACTTACTGCATTTGATGAAAAATACTCCTCTTGTAGAATTTTATGATAGAGAAGAATTAAAATTTTTAAGCCAAGAAGAATATATTGATATAATATGTTCTTCAATATCGATTATTCCGCAAAATATTGTAATCCATAGACTAACAGGAGATGCTCCTAGAAGTTTACTTATAGGCCCACAGTGGAGCTTGAAAAAGTGGGAGATATTGAACGCTATAGATTCAGAACTGGAAAAAAGGGGAATATACCAGGGAATATATCACAAATAAAATTCCCCTTTTATTTTTTATTAAAAAATAAGGACAAGCAATGTATTTTATCCGACTAAAGCCAAGAATCCTGTTTATGAGATTTTATTTAGAGAAAATAATGAAAGGAGATTTTTATGCAAGTAGATTTAATAATTTCAGCAGATGATATAAAACAAGAAAAAATTTTAAAAAAGTCTATAGTAGTTATAGATATGCTTAGAGCTACATCTGTCATAACTACAGCAATGAATAATGGCTGTAAGGCTGTGGTGCCAGTATTAACAATAGAAGAAGCATTGGAAATAGCAAATAAGGATAGAAAAAAATATATTCTTGGTGGAGAAAGAAAAGCATTAAAAATAGAAGGTTTTGATTGTGCTAACTCTCCTCTTGAATATAGAAAAAGCATTGTAGAAGGTAAAACATTAGTTATAACTACCAGCAACGGTACAAGAGCTATACAAGGTAGCTTAGGAGCTAAGAATATATTAATAGGTGCGCTAATAAATGCTAAGGCTGTAGCAGAAAAGCTAATTAGCTTAGATAATGATGTAGTTATAGTAAATGCAGGTACTTTAGGTCAGTTTTCCATGGATGATTTTATATGTGCTGGATATATTATTGATTGTTTGGTAAGAGTGAGGCCGGATATTGAACTTACTGATATATCTAAAACTGCTTATTATATATATAAAGAAAATCAAAACATAATAAGTTTTATAAAATATGCCAGTCACTATAAAAGAATTAAAGAACTAAACCTAGAGGAAGATTTAGACTACTGCTGTCAAAAAGATATAATCAATATAGTTCCAGAGTATAATGATGGAATAATTACTTTAAGTGACAACAAAGATAAGAGAGCCGTTGTTTAATAACTGTAGTAATATGATTTGTGAAATAAAAATTATGCGACATAGCTTTTTATAGGGCTACAAACTAGAAAATTGACTTACACAAAGGGCTATGTTTCCAAAGCTGAGGGTAGATTTAAAAATTTTGTGTCAGTCTTAGTGAAGTGTTTTAAGACAACCTTAGAACCTTAGATACTGTTTGAGCGTAGCGAGTTTATCTAAGTTCTTAGGTCGTCTAAAACACAAGCTTTAGACTGACTAAAAGTTTTTAACGAACTGAAGCTTGGAAACATAGTCCGGGGTGTAAGTCAATTTTCGGCCTTTTAACCCTACGAAGAGAACTTATGTCGCATAATTTTTATAATGTGCCTAAACTACTTGGAATATATAGAACTTTAGGTAATAAGACTCATCAGAGTTCCATAGAATTGGATGGTCTGGAGATTGAGTCTTAAATTCTACCTGTCTCAAAACTCTTCTAGCATCTTTAGCAGCGTCAGCAATGGTATCCTTAAATAGCTCAGGGTTCATAAAGTGTGAGCAAGAACAAGTAACCAAGAAACCACCAGGCTTAACCATTTTTATTCCTCTAAGGTTAATTTCTTTATATCCTCTTACTGCACCATCAATTGTAGATCTAGATTTTGTAAAAGCAGGAGGATCAAGTATTACAACATCGTACTTTCTTCCTTCTTTAACCCACTGATGAAGTACATCAAAGGCATTATGACATTCAAATTTAACTCTATCAGAAATACCATTTAACTCAGCATTTCTTGTTGCTTCAGCTATAGCTAATTCGGATATGTCAAGACCAAGTACACTTTTTGCACCAGCTACTCCAGCATTTAATGCAAATGATCCTGTATGGGTAAAGCAATCTAATACATCAGCATCTTTGCAAATTTTATGTATAGCGTGTCTATTTTCTTTTTGATCAAGGAAAAATCCAGTTTTTTGTCCATTTTCTATGTCTACGTGATATTTTACTTCATTTTCTATAATCTGAACATTAGTATCAAAAGGTTCTGTTAAAAATCCTTTAGTTTGCTCCATTCCTTCTAGTTCACGTACTCTTACGTCACTTCTTTCATACACGCCTTTTGCACCAAATTCATCTTTTAGCAATTTTACTACTATATCCTTATACTTATCAATTCCAAGTGCTAAAGATTGCATTACATAGTAATCTTCATACTTATCTATTATAAGTCCAGGAACAAAATCCGCTTCTCCAAATAAAAATCTACAACTTGATGTGTCTATAACCTTTTTCCTGTATTCCCAAGCGGCATTAAGTCTTTTTCTAAAAAATTCTTCGTCTATTTCTTCATTTATGTCTCTTGTCATCATTCTTATAGCAATTTTTGAAGCATCGTTTATATATCCTTTTCCTATGAAGTCGCTTTTAAAATTATAAACTTCAACTATATCGCCATTTTCATATGTACCATCGTAGCCTTCTATTTCTGTAGTATATATCCAAGGGTGCCCATTTTCGGCTTTTCTTCCCTTGCCTTTATATAAGTAAAACTTACAAGCCATTAGTGCATTACCTCCCTGTTTTCGTTCATTATGTAGTATACCACAATTTGAAAATTGTAGTATATAATATTTTTTATCATACTGTAATTTAAAATAATAATTTATACATTAAAATTCCTTTGACATAATGCTCAAGAATAAATTAAACTATTTCTTGTAGTATTTTGAGATAATTTATGTTTAATATGAAAGGTTTGAGGAGAAAAAATATGAGTATACTAACGGTTAAAAATGTTAGCCATGGATTTGGTGATAGAGCTATATTAGAAGATGTTTCATTTAGATTACTAAAAGGTGAGCATGTTGGCCTTATTGGAGCTAATGGTGAAGGTAAATCAACATTTATGAACATAATAACAGACAATCTTATGCCAGACGAAGGCCAAGTTATTTGGTCAAATAATGTTAGGGTAGGTTACATGGATCAGCATGGTTCATTAATTAAAGGCATGACAATTAGGGAAGCATTAAGAGGTGCATTTCAATACCTTTTTGACCTTGAAACAGAAATGAATACACTTTATGGCAGTATGGGAGAAATGAATGAAGACGAGATGAATAAAGCCCTTGAAAGAACTGCTGTAATTCAAGATATGTTAGATCATAATGGTTTTTATGTTATAGATGCTAAGGTTGAGGAAGTGGCAAAAGGATTAGGACTTTTAGATTTAGGACTTGATAAAGATGTTTCAGATTTATCTGGAGGACAAAGAACTAAAATTCTTTTAGGTAAGTTATTACTTCAAAATCCAGATATATTACTTCTAGACGAGCCTACAAACTATTTGGATGAGGAACATATTGAGTGGTTAAAGAGATATCTTCAAAATTATGAAAATGCCTTTTTATTAATATCTCATGATATTCCATTCTTAAACAGTGTAATTAATTTGATTTATCATATTGAAAATAGAAGACTAACAAGATATGTTGGAGACTATAATGAATTCCAAAGATTGTATGAGCTTAAAAAGGCTCAATTAGAAGCCGCTTATGATAGACAACAAAAAGAGATAGAGAAGCTAGAGGACTTTGTTGCTAGAAATAAAGCTAATGTTGCTACTGCTAATATGGCAAAATCTAGACAAAAGAAGCTTGATAAGATTGATAGAATAGAACTTACAGCAGAGAAGCCAAAGCCACAGTTTAACTTTAAACAAGCTAGAGCTGCTGGTAAGATGATTTTTGAAACTAAGGATTTAGTTATAGGATATGATGAGCCATTAACAAAATCATTAAATCTTTACATGGAAAGAGGACAAAAGATTGCTTTAGTAGGGGCAAACGGTCTTGGTAAGTCAACACTTTTAAAAAGCTTACTTGGACAAATAAAGCCAGTTTCTGGTGAAGTGGAGCTTGGTGATTATCAATACATTGGTTATTTTGAACAAGAAATAAAGGAAGCAAACTATAACACTTGTATAGAAGAAATATGGGAGGAATTCCCTTCATTTACTCAATATGAAGTAAGAGCAGCTCTTGCAAAGTGTGGTCTTACAACTAAACATATTGAAAGTAAAGTTGTAGTTTTAAGCGGTGGTGAGCAAGCAAAGGTTAGATTATGTAAGATATTAAATAAGGAAACAAACATACTTATTCTTGATGAGCCTACAAACCATTTGGATGTAGAAGCAAAAGAAGAATTAAAGAGAGCGTTAAAAGAATATAAAGGAACTATACTACTTGTATGCCACGAACCAGAGTTTTATAGGGATGTAGTTACAGATATATGGGATTGTGAGTCTTGGACGACTAAAATCGTATAATATTTATTAATTAAGAGCTAGAAAACTAGCTCTTTTTCATATTTTTGAACTTAGTGATTTTCTTTTACAATTTGCTCATATTGTGAGATTAAGAATTTAACAATGTCTTCCTTTTTCAAAGGATTAGAATGTCCTACAAAACAAGTATTAAACTCTAGATTTTCTAAGGTGGTAACAAAGTTTTTTATTTTAATTGGATCATACTTACAATTATCATAATAATCTTTGCTATAAGCATCTCCAATAAAAATCACTTTTTCTTCTGGGACATAAACTATAACAGAATCTTCTGAATGAGGGGCAATAACATTCTTTAAAATAATATTAATACCACCTAAATCAAGCTTTAATTCATCATCAAATACTATATCTGCTGTTACAACTTTTATATCTTGTAAAGATTGATATTCTTTACGGATATTTGTATCTGCAAATTCGATATCCTCACCAGTTAATAGACGGTTTTTCATTGCAACATCAGACCATTCCCACTTAGCCATGATTCTCAACTTTTTATTGGTTCTTTCACATGCTATTGTTTTCCCTTCGATTGCGTGCATTCCATATGTATGATCCCAATGAAAATGAGTAATAGCTGCGTAATCTGGAATTTTTAAATTAGATTCTTTTAATAACTTATTAAATTTTTCTATATGATTTTTTGAGTTTCCACCGTCAATCATAAGTGAATACTTATCTCCTTTGATGTAACCTAATAATGGTCTATCGGTTTCTTGTTCATTGGCAAGAAAATAAACTCTTTCAGTAACTTTTAATAAAGCCATTTAATATCCACCTTTCCTTAATTTAAGCTATGATATATTTAGGTTAGATTTTTTTATACTTTGATAGGATATCTTGTACTATAAATTATCTTTTGTATTTTGAGTTTTAGTAAGTCGCTGAAATTATTTATAGTTATTTAGATTAATTTTTTAAATTAAGCATAAAAAAACCTTCCTAAACTGTGTAGTTTTGGAAAGCGAATGTGTTCATATAAAATCATAAAATTAAAACGTGAATGTTAAAAAAACTGTTATAGTACATATTAACATCTATTTAAGGTTGCCATGAAGTATATATGGCAATGATTTATTATAAACATAATCTTATCCAAAACTCAATTATATTACATAAAAAAGCAACTTGAACAAACATACTTAAAAGTATGCTCTTAAACTTTGCTTAGTTATATGAATCCAGTTTAAATAAGATTAATAAATCATTTTGAATATTCACCTCATAACATTAATTTTTATAAATTTTATCATATTTATTTCTATAAATCAAGCTTTTTAAGTGTCTATACTTTATTCATTTTAATAAATTAAATTTGGAAGTTAATATAAATATAATATATTGCATATACGTGTAAGGCAATGCGACGTAAGAAGAATATAGTGAGCTAAAAATTGTGTAATAGAAATAAAAAGGAGTGCAACGCACTCCTTTTATTTATGTTGAGTTACCTAACAAAAGGTAATCCCATAGTAAACCACACTTTATGCAGGTGGTATTTAATCTTTTATCACGCTTATTTTGTAAATTTTAGCGTTGAGCTTCATACTGTTTTAAAAGCTTAACAAATAATTCAGGAACTTTTTCCATGTTTTCTGGAGTTTCTATAAATGCTACACGGAATTGAGTACTTCCTGGATTAGCATCACCTGGTTTAATGTCATAGAAACCTTTTAAAGGTGCTACTAAAAGAGTTGTATCCACTCCGTTTAAGTTTACTGAGCCCTCTTGTGCACAGTATAAAACAAAGTCGATTGAATCAAATCCTGGTTTTACAATATTTCTAACATCAATTACTGAGTATATAGATGCATCAGGACTAGAAACGATTAGACCAGGTTCTAATTCCTTTAGATTATTATAGAATTTAAACATTATCTCTTTGTAGTACTCACGAAGTCCTTTGCACCATCCAGCGATATCTTCCTTAGTTTCATGTGCTAGTGCACCGAATATATACTGACCTATAACGTTACTGCAAAGGTTAGCAGTATATTCAGCTACTGCTTGAGTATAGAATTCTTCATTGTCAGTGATTAAAGCTCCGATTCTTAAACCGCAGGCATTCCATACCTTTGATGCTGTTTCTAAGCTTATTCTTCTTCCTTCTATGCCAGGTACATCTGCATCAGTTACTCCCCAGATGCTTACTAGATCAGTGTTTTCATCATAATACAACTCACGATAAGCTTCGTCGCTTACCATCCACATATTATATTTTACGCATAGTTTAGCAAGCTCTTTAAGAGCTGGATAATCATAGAGCTGGCCTGTAGGATTGTCGTAAGGTATTACAAGAAGTGCTCCAGGATTGTGCTCTTTAATAGTTTCTTCAATTTTATCTAATTCTGGAAGACTGAACTTTCCATCTTCGCTTAAATGACGTTTTACTGTAACAGTTTTACGTCCTATTCTTTCTGCAAAAGAAATATAATTTGTATAGGCTGGATCAATCATCATAAATGGTTTTTCATCTGTGCCTGCATCTCCGCAAACACCAAGTAATAACAATTCCATACCGCTGGATCCGCCATCAGTTACTGCAACGTGTAATTTATCAGTATTAAACCCTTCGCATTTGAGAATGTTTTTAAAAGCTTCTTGAGCTTCAGGAACACCAGCAGTACCTGAATATCTTATAACACCCTTTGCAAATGGACTTTCAGGTGCATTTAATGAAAACATTCTTTTCTGCATAGCAGGATTTGTTGGAAGTGAAACGTTTCCAATCGCTACATTGATTAATGCAGGTTTAACCTTACGTCCTTCAAATTTGATCTGACCAAGTCTTACGTCTGATGGCATTCTTTTTTGAAATGATCTGATAATACTGGTTTATTCATGAATAAAATACCCCCTTAAAATATGTAATTTATAATGTATGCATAGCATTCAATGCTCTTCTCAGAAACCTTCAAAACATACAGTTTCTCGTACTGATTTTGCATATTTTTCATTTGCTGAAGGCTCTTACCTGTATATAAGTATACCACGTTATCATAAATTTTCAAAATTTTTCGATTAAACTGTTTAATTTTAATTACTTAGCCAATATTAAATAATTTATTTAGTTTTAATAGGAAATTTGGATAAATTTTTTAAGGAGGCTTTTCTTCACTTGGGCAACTAAGATAGTATATAAGGTTTAAAGGCCGAAAGTCAACTTACGTCCCAGGCTATGTTTTCAAGATTCTAAAGTTGTCTTAAAACTCTTTGCCAAGACTGACACAAAGTTTTTAAATCGACCTTCAGCTTTGGAAACATACCTCTTTGTATAAGTTGACTTTCTAGTTAGAAACACTATATACTATCTTTGAAACTTATATAATCACTTTTTATCCATCCCTTTGAGTTAATTCTATCTTCTGACAGAACCGAAATCTCATACCATAGTTCATCATTGATTTCTGCACTATCATATATTTGTATTATAGTAGATTGATTTAAAGAATTAATTATAGCAGAATTACTTAAAGGTGCTATATATAAATTACAGTCTTCCTTAAGGATCCCTTCACTATAATTAGGGTTTAGATATTTGATAGTAGTATGCAAACTAGAATCTGAATTTGTTTTGTGCTTTAAATTATTATTTTGATATTTTAGAAGTAAAATTTGCTTTCTTTGATTTGATACCTTATTTGTGAAATAGTAAGAAACAAATAAAGAGAAACCAATGAGGAGTACAAATAAAAACGCCAACATTAACCTTTCCTCCCTATAGATATACAATATTATTATATTCACTAATAAGCCAAAACTGTCACAAAATAAAAAAATCCTAGTTAAATTTAACTAAGATTTTAAATATTAAACAGCCTCTATAAGCTCCTTATATTGAAGAATATACATATCAGCAGAATTCATTATGTCTTCCTTTTGATATTCTGAATAGGAATCATGTACACCTATTACAGTCATACCAGCAGCCTTTGCCCCTTTGACAGCAGGTAGTATATCCTCAAAAACAACGCATTCTTTAGGGTTTAGCATTAGTCTCTTTGATGCTAGTAAATATACGTCTGGGAAATCTTTACCTCTAGAAACCTCGTCGGTAGTCGTTATTGAGTCAAAATAGTGATATATATTATTTCTTTTAAGAGCAATTTCTATCAATGGTATACAGTTACTTGTTGCCAAAGCAATTTTTATTCCTTTTGTTTTTAGTAGATATAGAAACTCTTTAGCACCGGGCTTTAATGAAACATGATGGGTATACTGATTTATGGCCATTGCATTCCATTCCCTCTGAATTTCTTCTATTGTGTCAGAAATATTAAATCTATCTTTAAAATATTGAGCGACTTCTGTAAAGCCCATATGTTCTATATCTTCTTTCAAGTTGCTAGGTAAAACAATGTTTCTCTTTTTTAAATATTCTTCATCTATCTTACTCCATACCCACATAGAGTCTATAAGAGTACCATCCATATCAAATATTGCACCTTTAATATTTTTAAGCATAAATATCACCTCGACTTATAGTATAACATCAAATATAAGCAATATAAACTGTAAAAAGTGACCTTAGGCATCTTCAAAAAAATAACTAGTCAATCTGCTAGTTTATTTTGCGTCATACTGCAACCGCAGGGCCCTTAGATAGGGTCGGCTATCAGCGGAACCTTTCTCTTTGTCTGATACAAAATATCCTACAATGAAAAAGAGAATACCTCAGCAATTTATGAGGTGTTCTCTTTTTAAAAACGTATGTATGCTATTAAGTTTTGTTAAAATTTTCTCTCGAATATATGTACTTTTTCTTCATCTTTAAAATCCTCAAAGGAAAATATACCCATGCTATCGAGTATTTTATTCATGCAAGTACTATCAACGGCTACTTTTATAGATGAGTTTTCAGCCATTTCATCAAGGTGTTCTCTTCCTTTTTCCCTTGGAATAACAGCTTTTGGGCCACCTACACAGCCGCCGATGCAGCCCATTCCTTCTATAAAGTTAGCATCTAACTCGCCTCTTTGTGCTTTTTCAAGCATTTCTTTACAATCTTTTACTCCGTTCGCTTGAGCTGTCTTTAATAACTTGTGTTTTTCAGGATATATTCTCTCTATTGCATCACCTATAGCAGTAGATACTCCTCCAGTACGACCGTAAAGTCTTCCACCTCTTGATGCATATTCAGTAGAAGTATCCTCTTCCATTTCCACAGGTTTTACATCTAAAGCTTCAAATATATCTTTCATTTCTGCAAAAGTAAGCACGAAATCTATATCCCCCAATAAATCTTTCTCTTTTGCTTCTGCTTTTTTAGCAATACAAGGTCCTACAAATACAACCTTGCAGTCAGGATTCAACTTCTTTAGTACTCTGCCAGAAGCAATCATTGGAGATACAGAAGGAGAAACATTTTTTACTAGATTATTATAAACTCTTTTAAGCATACCGACCCACATTGGACAGCAGCATGAAGTTATCATTAAATCATCCTGTTTTTTCACAAAACGGTCAAATTCAACAGTTTCTTTTAAGGTAAGCATATCTGCAAAAAATGCCACTTCTACCATATCGGTAAAACCAATTCTTTTAAAAGCAGCTCTTAATTGATCTATAGTTACAGTATCACCAAATTGACCAATAATTGCTGGAGCAACTGCAGCTATAACTGGTGATTTACTTTTAAGGAGTTCCGCTAATGGAATAAATTCTACTCTATCAAGAATTCCACCGGTAGGGCATGCTTCCACACAAAAACCACAATCAGTACATTTTTCACAATCAATGACACTTGTATGTTTTTCCTTATCTATAAATATAGCGTTAAAGGGACATGACTTTTGACACATAGTTTCGCCATTTTCATCTGTACAATCCATTGAACAATGTTTGATTTTGTTAACTATTTTATGGTCTGCTTCGTAAGAGGATATAGCCTTTTTTAAGTCTGAAATAAAGTTTGGGCTATAAGTTATACCGGTTCCACAAAGTGAGGAAATAACTTTACATAAATTTTCTTTATCAAGTTCATTTGATGCTAAGATTTCATTTACCTTATCCTCAAACTTGTCTTCATAATATGCTTTTATTAATGACTTAAATAAATCACTATATTTTGCTTTCATGCTAACAACTCCTTATAAGTAATAATTTATATTATACCATATTATTTATAATTTACTCTAAATTTAAAACATTAACCCAATTTCTGATAATTGCTCAATTGCTCAAAAATGAAAAATTTAAGGTAGGTATTATTATAGATGCTGATAATACCTATTAATTTGTAAAATAAGGCATCTGAAAGAAAATAGGCTAGTATACAGACTAGTTATTTTTTAAAAGATGCCTAAGTTCAATCTTATAAAAAAATACGTGATAAATTTTATCTACCACGTATTTATGGTCGGAGTGACAAGATTTGAACTTGCGACCTCTTGCTCTCGAAGCAAGCGAGCTACCAACTGCGCTACACCCTGACAAATATTAGTGTTTAATGCAAAAAGAGTTACTAGATATTAGTAACTCAATGGTCGGGGTGACAGGGATTGAACCTGCGACCTCATGGTCCCAAACCACGCGCGCTCCCATCTGCGCCACACCCCGGTATATTTAATATTATATACTATATTTTGGAAAAAAGCAATAGTGAGTATAAATAAAATAACTGATAGATTTGTTACTTAACTGCTATCAGTTATTTATAAATTTTAAAAATTATTGTTTGCTCTTTTCATCTCCTGCACCTCGTGTAGGAACAGTTGACATAAGAAATCCTACTAGTATAGAAACCAATGCTGGTGCTAATATATTAATATAAGCTATGTACCAGGTTCTATAAAGGATTAAGGCAGTAACGCCTGTTATAATTATAGTTGCTATAAATGTATAAATTACAAATTTAGCAAAGGAACCAAAGAACTTTTCATAAAGTCTGTGACGTGTAGGACCACTAATTATGTTTTTAAACAAAAAATAGGAAATAAAAATTAAAATAATATCTACTACAGCAGATATCAAAAAGTTTTTCATAGAAAACACCTCCAACAGGTTATAAGTTATATTATTACCATATTGGAGGATTTTACGCATAGGTATATTTTTTAATTTTTAAGATACATTTCTCCTATTTTGAAGACGTCTCCTGCACCAACAGTTAAAAGAATATCACCATTATCTAAATTTTTATTTAGATAAGATACTATTTCATCGAAGCTATGGATGTTAGAGCATTTTACGCCTCTTTCTTTCACTTTGTCTGCAAGCATAGAAGAGCTTACAATACCAGTATCTTTCTCTCTTGCAGCATATATATCTGCTAATATAAGTTCATCCACACCATCAAAAGCTTCACTAAATTCCTTAAAAAGATTTATTGTTCTTGAGTAGGTGTGTGGTTGAAATACGCAGAACATTTTCTTATGAGGATAGTTCTTAGCTGCACTCAATGTAGCTTTAACTTCTGTTGGATGGTGAGCATAGTCGTCAACAACAGTAACTCCATTTTTTATTCCTTTTAGTTCAAATCTTCTATGAGTACCTTTGTAGCTTTGTAAGCCATCTACTATATTTTCATAAGGTATATTAAGACTTAAAGCAGAACATATACTTGCAAGGGCATTCAAAACGTTATGCTTACCAGGGATATTTAGCTGTATAGATAAAAGTTTTGATTCACCTCTATATACATCGAAGTAAGCACATCCCTTTTCGTTAAATACAATATTTTTTGCCACAACATCACCGGAATTAACTCCATAAGTAATTACGTTGCAGTTTGATTGAGAAATCACATTTTTCATTCTTTCATCTTCAGCATAGCAAACTAAGTAGCCATCATTAGGAATAAGCTTAGCGAATTTTATAAATGCATTTTCAATATCATCAATATCCTTATAATAGTCTAGATGATCTGCATCTATATTTAGTATTACTCCTATATAAGGAAAAAACTCAAGGAAGGAACCTTTGTACTCGCAAGCTTCTGTTATAAAATAGTCACTATTGCCTGGGCGTACGTTTCCATTTATAGCATCAAGCTGTCCACCTACAAGTATAGTAGGATCTAAATCAGCATCTAGACATATATGAGAAACCATTGAGGTTGTTGTAGTTTTTCCATGTGTTCCAGATATAGCTATATTAAATTTATGGCCTTTCATTATGCTGCCTAAAAATTCAGCTCTAGTTATAGTTAGTATGTTTAGTTCTTTAGCTCGTATTAGTTCAGGATTGTCTTCAGATATGGCAGCAGTATATACTACTAAGTCTATATCTTTATTTATGTTATCTTTCTTTTGGCCTATATGAATCTCAGCACCTCTGGCTGATAGAGCATCAGTTATAGGTGAAGCCTTCATATCAGAGCCTGACACTTTAAAGTTTCTGTTTAATAAAATTTCAGCTAGGCCGCTCATACTTATACCGCCTATACCTATAAAGTGTATATTTTTATTTTTATCGTTTATAAAATCAAATGACATTAGAATCAGCTCCTTTAATTAAATAACTTCATTTAATAATTATATACAAAAATTAGCCAAAAAACACAATTGTTAAATTTTATTTTGAACTTTCGCATATATGAGGCAAGATAATAAAGTTATTGCTTATATAGTTTTTTTAGAATAAAATATGAATAATAGGATATAATTTTAAAAAAATATTCGTAAATTTTAAAGTGAATAGGTGATGATTATGGATAAATTTAGTAGAAATCAAAGGGTTGCAGCCATAACAAAAATATTAATAGAGAATCCAAATAAAATTATAAACTTAAATAATTTTACTGATATGTTTAACGCTGCTAAGTCTACAATAAGTGAAGATTTAGTTGTAGTCAAGGATATTTTAATGAAGCTTAGTATGGGGAGAGTTGAAACTATATCTGGCGCTGCTGGAGGAGTTAAGTATGTATGCGGACTATCTAATGAAAAAATTAAGGAATTTGCTGAAAAACTATGTATTATTTTGAAAAATAGAGAAAGAATAATACCAGGCAATTTTTTATACATGACTGATTTAATGTTTAACCCTCAGATTATACAAACAGCAGGTGTTATACTTGCTGCATCATTTATTGATAAAAATGTCGATTATGTAGTTACAGTGGAGACTAAAGGAATTCCACTAGCTTATGAAGTGGCTAAAATGCTCGGAGTTCAATTGGTAGTAGTTAGAAGAGAAACAAAGGTTACCGAAGGATCAACTTTGAGTATAAATTATGTTTCAGGATCTACCGGGAGAATTCAAAATATGTCCCTATCTAAAAAGGCAATGAATAAGGGAAGTAAGTGTATATTTATAGATGATTTTATGAAGGCTGGAGGTACAGCATCAGGTATAATAGATTTATTGAAAGAATTTGACAGTGAACTATTAGGGATAGGTGTACTGATTGATAATGTGGAAACGCCTAAGAAACTTATTCAAGATTATGTATCAATAGTAGATTTTAAAGGTATTGATGAAAATGGAGAAGCATTGTTATTTCCTTCTAAAATGTTTAAATAATATAATTTTCAAAAAATTTATTAATTTTTAACAAAATAAAGAAGGAAAAATATAAAATGTAGAGAATAATATATACATAAGCATCTTGGAGGTGGATTTTATATGCAAATTACAGACGTTAGAGTAAGAAAAATTGCTGCTGAAGGTAAGATGAAAGCTATAGTTTCAGTAACCTTTGATAATGAATTTGTAGTTCACGATATAAAGGTTATAGAAGGCCAAAATGGTCTTTTTATAGCAATGCCAAGCAGAAAGACTCCTGATGGAGAATTTAAAGACATTGCACATCCAATTAACACTCAAACAAGAGAAAAAATACAAAAATCTATTCTAGAAGAGTTTGAAAAAGTAAAAAATGAAGAGGTTGCTTCCGAGCAAATTACGGAAGAATAATAAAAAGGAGTATAGCTACTCCTTTTTATTATTTTTCAGACTATTAATAGGTATATTTTTACAGAGGTACGTTAAATTTTTAACCCGGTTGATAGAGTTTTTGTTATATAGAAGTTTTCTTTTTTGACTTGAAAAAATGCCCGAGAGGGCTATGAAAAACTTATTTACAGCACTAAGTGAAAAATAAGATACGGCTATTGGTCAGAAGAAATTACAGATAGATTAATAAATGTAAAACATAGATATATGTTTTTTACCACATCAAAAGAATTGAGAAAAATGTTTGAGAAAAAAAGAGAATCACGTTGTTTAACATCACAATACACATCAAAAGCAATAATAAATTAGTTTAAACATTTAAATTAAACCAGTCATCTGTTAATTTATCATACCAACTGTAGTCATATTAGCCCCTATCAAAAAGGTAAATACACCTTCCGATTGTATTGATCTATTCATTCTAAGCCTTATACCGCTCAGGTTTTTGATATTCGTATCAGGCTCCTGGCGAAGTTTGTTGAATGCTTTTGAGAACTCTATGTTATTTGATTTAGCTTTTTTATACATAAAAAAGGGCTGCTGCAAAATTTTAATTTCGCAACAGCCTCTTATGAATAATATGGCTCATTTTAAGATGAGTTGTTATTTTTAAAGCCCTAAAAATGTATGGTCTACATATCCCATTTCCAGATTACCAGAGCTATTAGGAAAAGTAACATTATAATATCCATTATAGGATACATAAGTTCTAAAAACAAGAGTTCCTTTAGGGATATAGCCTGTAGGGGCAAAACTACTAGGATCTCTTCTATAAGGAGTATCTTGTTGGAGAATCACTGGAGTTCTTTCAGTTGTAGCATAATTTGCGGAAGTTTGAGAGACTATATCTTTGTTTTGAGACACTCCACTTTCATTAGGTGAATTTATAGGTGATGCACTTACTGTAATTGAAGTTAACAAGCAACCACCTAACACTAAACTTGTTGTAAATAACTTTATATTATTTTTCATAATTATACCTCCAAATATCTAATATAGTTTATATAGCTTGTCTTAGGGTAATTCATATGCTTAATTACACCCATTATAGCGAATTTGGTAGCTACGATAACTTTGGCTTCTTAAAATATGACTCTTGTTTTAAAAATTTTATAAATAAATAGAATAATACTCGAGCATTTGTGAAAGTAGTAAAACAATATAAAGCTTTATAAAGTAATTTTAAGTAAATATAAAAGCTATGTAAAGCAGATTGTCATAAAATACCCTTTTTAAAGTCGTAAATGATGTATAAACTATAATTTTTTATTTCACGATAAAAAAAGGTTATTTTATGATATTCACTTGACTTTTGAAATTTATGTTTATTACGAAGCTCAATCACATTCAAGACAAAGATTTTAGGTTTTATCCAGGTATATAAAGATGCTAAGAAGAAAGGTATGTAAGACACTTAGAAAAAATTTTAACCGAGTTTACATTATAAAAGCTAAAAATAAAATTCAATATTAGAACTTAATGCAAATATATTCATGATAAGGTTGAAAATAATATCTATATAAAATATAATATTTAAGGGATGTTCGTATAATATAGAGTAGAAAAATGTAGGTTTATGACCATAAAGAGGTGTTATAATGTATAATTGTGCTATAATATTAGCCGCTGGAGAAGGAAAAAGGATGAAATCTTCCACGCCCAAGGTACTTCATAAAATATGTGGAAAAGAAATGGTAAACGTTGTAATAGATACAGTAAAAGAAACAAAAGTAAATGACATAAATGTAATTATAGGCAGAGGAGCAGATAAAGTAAAGGATGCTACTACCAATAGAACTGTAAACTATTCATTGCAAGATAAGCAGCTTGGAACTGGTCATGCTGTTATGTGTGCAAAGGAATTTTTAAAGGGAAAGAAAGGTACCGTAGCAATATTTACAGGGGATGCTCCTTTAATTACGAAAAGCACAGTGGAAAAGCTTTTTGATTTTCATAGTGACAAAAACTATAAAGCAACTATATTAACTTCAATAGTAGATAACCCTTATGGATACGGCAGGGTATTAAGAGAAAGCAATCAGGAAGTTTGCAAAATAGTAGAGCATAAAGACTGTACTGAAGAAGAAATGAAAATTAATGAAATAAATGCAGGAATGTATTGTTTTGACATAGAGAGCTTACTTAATAGTTTGGATAAATTAAATAATAATAATTCTCAAGGAGAATATTATTTGCCTGACGTTATAGGAATCTTGAAAAACGAAGGAGAAAAAATAGGAGCATTACCGATACCTTTTGAAGAAACTATGGGAATAAACTCCAGAGTACAACTCTCAGAAGCTGAGAAGGTTATGAGAAAGAGAATAAACCAAATGCATATGGACAACGGAGTTACTCTAATTGATCCAGATTGCACATATATAGATACAGATGTTGAAATAGGTAATGATACTATAATATATCCAGGTAACGTTATTCAAGGCAAAACAGTAATAGGAGAAAATTGTACTATTCACTCTAATTCTAGGATAAAAGATAGTATTATAGATAAAAATGTTACAATACAATGTTCTACAATATTAGAAAGTAAGATAGGTGAAGGAACTACAGTAGGACCATTCGCATATGTAAGGCCTGAAAGTGTTATAGGTAAATCAGCTAGAATTGGAGACTTTGTTGAAATAAAAAAATCTACTATAGGAGATGAAACAAAGGTTTCCCATTTAACATATATAGGAGATGCTGAGATAGGAAGCAAGTGTAATTTCGGCTGTGGAACCGTTGTTGTAAATTACGATGGACAAAAGAAGTATAAAACAGTAATTGGTGATAATGCATTTATTGGTTGCAACACAAATCTAGTTGCTCCAGTTAAAATTAACAAGGATACTTATATAGCAGCAGGATCAACTATAACTGATGAAGTTCCAGAAGGGGCTTTAGCTATCGCAAGATGCAAACAGGTTAATAAAGAAGGTTGGTTAAAGAAAAAAGGAATAAAGAAATAAAATTTTAGGAGGATTTCATAATGATAACCCATGGTAAAAATATTAAAATTTTTGCTGGTAATTCTCATCCAGGACTAGCAAAAGATATTGCAGGTATTTTAGGATTATCTGTTGGAGATGCTGTAGTTTCAACGTTCAGTGATGGTGAGATATCAGCAAACATCAACGAAACTGTGAGAGGTACAGATGTGTTTGTAGTTCAATCTACAAATAATCCTGTAAATGATAATCTAATGGAGCTTTTAATAATGATTGATGCATTTAAAAGAGCTTCAGCAGGAAGAATAACAGCGGTAATACCTTATTATGGATATGCAAGACAAGACAGAAAAGCTAAAGCAAGAGATCCAATCACTGCAAAGCTTGTTGCGGACATATTAACTGCCGCAGGAGCAGATAGAGTTTTAACAATGGACTTACATGCATCTCAGATCCAAGGATACTTTAATATACCACTAGATCACTTATTGGGAGCGCCTATTTTAGCAAAATACTTTATACAAAAAGGATTTGCAGAAAGAGAAGACATAGTTGTTGTTTCACCAGACCTTGGAAGTGTAACAAGAGCGAGAAAATTTGCAGATAAGTTACATGCGCCAATAGCTATTATTGATAAGAGAAGACCAAAGGCGAATGTATCAGAAATAATGAATGTTATAGGCGATATACAAGATAAAACTGTAATACTAGTAGATGATATGATAGATACAGCAGGAACTATAACAAATGGTGCTAATGCATTAGTTCAAATGGGAGCAAAAGAAGTTTATGCTTGTTGTACTCACGCCGTGTTATCAGGTCCAGCAATAGACAGAATAAAAGAATCAGCTATTAAGGAATTGGTAATGTTAAATACTATAGATTTAACAGAAGAAAAAATGTTAGATAAGTTTAAGATACTATCCGTAGCGCCTGTATTTGCAGAAGCAATTAAAAGAATATATGAAGATATTTCAGTAAGTAAATTATTTGAGGACTAGGAATTGATTTAAAAAGCATGCAGAATTAAACTACTGCATGCTTTTTATACTATTAAATTATAGTAAATTATTTGTAACTTTTTAAGGATATACTATTAGAAGATATATAATATGTGATAAATTAGATATATAGAATTAAATGTATTATAGTTTGAATTATATTATTTATTATAAAATATAATATACGAAGGGAGACACAATATGGAAGGAAGAATAGGAAGAGTTTTAATTGTTGATGATGATCAAAACATATGTGAAGTAATAAAAATGTATGTAGAGAATGCAGGATATGATACTAAGGTTTGCCACAATGGAAAAGAGGCTGAGGAGGTTTTTCAGGAATATAAACCAGATTTAGTTTTGCTGGATATAATGCTTCCTTATATCGATGGCATAGATGTACTTAAGTGGATAAGAAAGGATCATGAGACTCCTGTAATTATGCTTACTGCTAAAGGAGAAACCTTTGATAAAGTATTAGGACTTGAGCTAGGTGCTGATGATTATATAGTTAAACCCTTTGAACCTAAGGAATTATTGGCAAGGGTGAAAGCAGTTTTAAGAAGATATAATGTAGATAACGAAAATAAAGAAATATTAAAATTTGAACAATTGACAGTTGATATTAATTCATACACTGTACTTTACAAAGATGAAGAAATAAAGATGCCTCCAAAAGAATTTGAGCTATTATACTATTTAGCAAGTAATAAAAATAGAGTATTTACTAGAGAACAACTATTATGTGAAGTGTGGGGATATGACTACCCAGGTGATTCAAGAACTGTTGATGTCCACGTAAAAAGACTTAGAGAAAAGCTTCAGGGAGGGCCAAATTGGCAAATTGAAACAGTATGGGGAGTAGGATATAAGTTCGAGGTGAAGTAGATGAAAAAAGGGTTATTCTCCAAACTGGTGGCTACTTTTGCAGTTATAATTTCAGTAAGTTTTATTATGACAGCTGCATTTCTATCTTACTGGTTTGAAAGTTATTATTTCGAGCAAAGAAAAGTACAGCTTACAGCAGAATCAGATTATATTTCTGTTGCAGCAGTAGAACATTTGAAGGGAAATGTTTCTATAGAGCGTATTGATGAAATTCTTACTACTATAGGAAACTATTTGTCTACAGATATATGGCTTGTAGATAACTATGGATATGCATATGCTATTTCAAATAGTGAATATAAGGAAGTTTTGTCTACTCAGGTTCTTACAGAAGAATTGGATACTTTAAGGCAAAACCTGCCTGTTGAAAAAGTAGGTATCTATGGAAATATATTTAAAGTTCCAGTACATACTTTTGACATACCTATTTTTTCAAAAGGTGTTTTTATGGGTGCTATAATGATGCATACTTCTGTAACTCAACTAAAAAGTACATTAATAAGAGTATATGAGATTATATGGATTTCTGCTTTATTTGCTATTGTAATTTCATGTATAGTTATTTATTATTTTTCACAAAGGATAATAGTTAAGCCTCTTGCTCAAATAAATTATGTAGCAGATAAAATTTCTAAAGGGGAAGTGGATAAAAGAGTAAGTATAAAATCAAAAGATGAGATAGGTGTGCTTGCAGAATCCTTTAATTCCATGGCAGATTCCTTAGAGGAAGTAGAGAAGAATAGAAGAGAATTTATATCAAATGTATCGCATGAAATACGATCTCCAATAACTTCTATAAAAGGATTTATTGGTGGAATTTTAGACGGAGTAATTCCAAAGGAAAAAGAGAATTATTATTTGTCAATTGCTTATGAAGAAACTCAAAGACTTACAAGACTTGTAAATGATTTGTTGGACTTATCTGCTATTGAAGCAGGGCAATTTAAACTAAGGATCGAAGAAATAGATATTAATGAAATTATAAGATTATGTGTAATAAAATTTGAACAGAAGATAAAAGAAAAGAATTTAAAGGTAGATGTGTTAATGCAGGATGATAATCTCTATGTAGCAGCAGATAGAGATAGAATAAATCAAGTAGTTACAAATCTTGTGGATAATGCAATAAAGTATGTTAAAAAAGGCGGAAACGTAAAAATTTGTACAAAGTCAAAAGGAGATAAGGCTTTGATATCAGTATTTAATGATGGTCCAACTATACCAGAGAATGATTTAAAATATATATGGAATAGGTTTTATAAGGGAGACAAGTCAAGAACATCTAAACTTAGTACAGGACTTGGACTATCTATAGTTAGAAGTATACTTACTCAGCTAGGGGAAGACATATGGATTGAAAATAAGGAATCACAAGGAGTAATGTTCACTTTTACTTTGAAAAGGATTTAAAGAATAATTACACTTTGTTCACATTTGTGTAAAAATATTGTATTACAATGTCCCTAATATTGATGGATTATGAGGTGTACTTAGATGGATGAGAACAGATTTGATAGTGTTAAAGATGTTAAGTGGAAAAATGTAAGCGATGGAAAAGGTGAGATAAAGTTTACAAATAGGAGAACAAAAGCTAAATTAAAAAGTTTATTTAAAGGCGTAACCTTTATACTTATAGCGGCAGTTTCAGGCGGGGTATCTGGGGCCTATATAGTCAATAAAAAATATTCTAATAAAGCTTATACACCGATTAATCAATCTTTAGTTGAGTCTAAAATGGATAGTAGTAAAATTAATACTGCAGATATGCCTAAAAATGCTATAACAAAGGTTGCTGAAGTAGTAAGTCCTGCGGTAGTAGGTATAAGTAATAAAGCAGAAGGTTTTTTTGGTTTGCAAGATGCTGGAAGTGGATCGGGAATAATATTTGACCCTAGCGGATATATAGTTACTAATAATCATGTAATAGAAGGAGCAACTAAGATAACGATAAAGCTGTCTAGTGGAAAAGTTTTAAATGCAACTTTAGTTGGAGCTGATCCAAGATCAGATTTAGCTGTTATAAAGGTAGATGCACAAAATTTGCCAGTTGCTAAGTTTGGAGATTCATCTAAAGTCAAAGTAGGAGATATAGCTATTGCTATAGGAAATCCTTTGGGAGAAGAGTTTTCAGGATCCGTTACAGCTGGAATAATCAGTGCATTAAATAGAAAAATTCAATATGGTGGAGCCATATATAAGGTTTTGCAAACAGATGCTGCTATAAATCCTGGCAATAGTGGAGGCCCGCTTTGTAATGAGGCAGGTGAAGTTATAGGAATAAACAGTTTGAAAATAGGAGCAGAGGCAAATGCAGAGGGAATGGGATTTGCGATAGGAATAAATGAAGCAAAGGATATAATAAAATCTTTAATGGATCATGGCAAAGTTTCAAGGCCATCTCTAGGCATTTATGGCCAAGGTGTTGTGTCAGAGAAAAATAATATTCAAGGAGTTTATATAAGAGAAGTAGTTCAAGGAAGCGGTGCAGCAGCTGCTGGAATTAAACCTACAGATATTATTATTGAGCTAGATAAGAAAAAGATAACTAAGGTTGAGGATTTGTCAGATGTTTTAGACAAACATAAGGTTGGAGACACTATCCAGTGTAAAATTTGGAGAAATGGAAAAACTATAGAAGTAAATATTACTCTTTCGGATATGAAAGAAAAAAAGTAGGTAAGGAGACTTTTATAGTCTCTTTATTATTTATGCCTTTTAGTATAATATATTAATTATGTGATTAACAATTATGAGATGATTAGGAGTGAAGAAATGTTTTTAATAGTTGGACTAGGGAACATAGGAAGGCAGTATGAGCATACAAGACATAATGTTGGATTTGATATAATAGATTTAATAAGTGATAGGTATAATATACCTGTTAACAGGGAAAAATTTAAGGGGATGTATGGAGAAGGAAATATAGCATATGAAAAGGTAATTTTGCTTAAACCAAGCACATATATGAATCTAAGTGGTGAAAGTGTAAGAGAAGTAGTTAACTTCTACAAAATACCAAGTGAAAACATAATTGTTATTTATGATGATGTTAGTCTTGACATTGGAAGACTTAGAATAAGAACTCAGGGAAGTGCTGGAGGTCATAATGGAATAAAAAATATAATAGCTAATTTAGGAACAGACGTATTTCCGAGAGTTAAAGTAGGAGTGGGACAGCCTAAGGACCAATTGGTTTCGCATGTTTTAGGCAAATTTTGTGCTGAAGATAGGAAAACGATTGAAGAAACATTTAAAATTAGTGTAGATGCTGTTGAATGTGTAGTAAAAGAAGGAATATCAGAAGCAATGAATAAATTTAACGGTTTTAAAATATAAGGCTTATAAGGCATCTTCAAAAAAATAACTAGTCAGTATGTTAGTATATATTGCGTGATACTGCGTCGTTAGATGCCTAACTAAATTTTTATAGTTTGTAGGGTGGTTGTTATAAAATGAGACTAGAAGGACTTATGAATCCCCTTAAATTTAACAAGGAATTTAAGGAAATAAAAAGCAGTGTAGATAAGTCTAGATTCCCAATAGGAGTATTTGGACTTTCGGAGTCTGCAAGAGGTTACTTAGTAAATGGATTGTATGAGGAATTAGACAAGCCATTTCTTGTGCTTACACATAGTGATGTTGAAGCAAGGAAACTGTATGAAGATTTATCTTTTTATATTCCTCATGTTTATTATTTCCCAACTAAAGAAGTAGTATTTTACAATATAGATGCAATCTCTGGAGATCTAAGATGGGAAAGACTAAAAGTAATGAAGGAGATGCTAAATAAAGATAAGAAAGTAGTTGTTACTAGTATTGAAGCAATAGCTTCCAGTTATATTCCTGTAAGTTTATATAGAAATTATACATTTAAAATTTCAATAGGCGATATTTTAAATTTAGAAGATTTAAGTGAAAAGCTTATACAATGTGGATATGAAAGAATTGAAATTGTAGATAACAAAGGACAGTTTTCCATAAGAGGAGGAATAATGGATATTTATTCCCCTATTTCTGCGGAAGCATATAGAGTTGAACTCTTTGGCGATGAAGTTGACTCTATTAGAAATTTTAATTTAGAATCTCAAAGAAGCATAGAAAAAGTAGAAAGTATTGAAATATTTCCCGCTAAAGAGATGATCTTAAATAGAGAAAACATAAAAAAAGGGTATGAAGGTATAGAAAAAGATTTAGAAATTGTATTAAATAGATTGAAGGATCAAAAAAATAAGGAAACTATGGAGAAAATACAAGAGGTTATTGGAAAAAACCTTGAGCTGCTCAGAGAAAATTGGAGTTTTGAGACAATAGACAGTTTTCTTCCTTACTTTTATGATAACTTATCAACATTTTTTGATTACACAGAAGGTTATTTCATAATTATGGATGACGTTCAAAGATGTAAAGGAAAGCTAGATAGCGTATATTTTGAATTTGAAGAAAGTTATAAAAGTTTTCTTCAAAGAGGTAATATCTTACCTAAACAAATTGATCTTTTATTTAATAAGGAACATGTAGTTGAAATGCTGGAGGAAAAGCAAATACTAACTATAGATGCTATTGCTAAATCTGTTAAGATGCTTTCGCCAAGGTCTATAGTGAATTTTTCTCAAATCACTTCACATAACTATCATGGACAAATAGATTTGCTTATTGACGATATAAAGGACAAAAAATCTAAAGGATTTAAAATAGTTATTCTTTCTGGTACTAGACCAAGAGGAGAGAGGCTGGTAGCTACATTAAGAGACAGGGAAATAGAAAGCTCTTATAGAGATGTAATACATGAAATTCAGCCAGGAGAAGTAGTAATAACCTTTGGAAGTCAGTTAAATGGTTTTGAGTATCCAGATCTTAGAGTGTGTGTAATATCAGATAAAGAAGTTTTTGGAGAAGCTAAGAGAAAGACAGTAAATAGGGCATCTAAAAAAGGTGTAAGTAAAATAAAGAGTTTTACAGAATTGAAACCAGGAGACTATGTAGTTCATGCAAATCATGGTATAGGTGTGTATAAAGGAATAAAGCAGTTAGAACTTGAGGGACATAAAAAAGACTATCTAGAGCTGATATATGATTCAGATGATAAATTATATGTGCCTGTAGAACAGCTTGATATGGTTCAAAAGTATATAGGCACGGAAGGAAAATCACCAAAAATAAATAAGTTAGGAAGTTCGGAATGGGCAAAGGCTAAGAGAAAAGTCAAAAAGTCAATAGAAGAAATAGCAGAAGATTTGGTTAAGCTTTATGCTGCAAGAACTACCCTTAAGGGATATAGATATTCAAAAGATACTGTGTGGCAGAAACAGTTTGAAGAAGAGTTTCCTTATGATGAAACGCCAGATCAAGTATCAGCTATAAGCGATATAAAAGTAGACATGGAGTCTGATAAACCTATGGATAGATTGCTATGTGGCGATGTAGGCTATGGCAAGACAGAGGTTGCTATTAGGGCTGCATTTAAAGCGGTTATGGATGGAAAGCAAGTAGCATTCTTAGTACCAACTACAATACTTGCACAACAGCACTATAATAACTTTGTAAAGAGGTTTTCAGACTTCCCTGTGAGAATCGATATGATAAGCAGGTTTAGGACTCCAACACAACAGAAGAGAACTATAAAGGCTGTAAAAGATGGAGAGGTAGATATACTAATAGGAACCCATAGAATTCTTCAAAAGGATATACAGTTTAAAGATCTAGGATTATTAATAGTTGATGAAGAGCAAAGATTTGGAGTAAGCCATAAGGAGAAAATTAAGAAATTAAAGAAAAATGTTGATGTATTAACTTTAAGTGCAACTCCTATACCAAGAACGCTACATATGTCCCTTGTAGGGGTTAGAGATATAAGTGTTATAGAGACTCCTCCAGAAGAAAGATACCCTGTACAAACTTATGTGGTAGAATATAATGATCAGTTGATGAGAGATGCTATATTAAGGGAATTAAATAGAGGAGGACAGGTATACTTCGTATATAATAGAGTTGAAAATATCAAGGAAATGGTGTCCTATATATCAAAATTAATTCCTGAAGCAAGAGTAGCTTTAGCTCATGGGCAAATGCAGGAAAGAGAATTAGAAAAAATTATTGTAGATTTTATGAAGAATGAATATGATATTTTAGTTGCCACAACTATAATAGAAACTGGTATGGATATTCAAAATGTAAACACTATGATAATATATGATGCTGATAAGATGGGATTATCGCAGTTATATCAGCTAAGAGGACGAGTTGGAAGAACTAACAGAATGGCTTATTGCTATTTAACCTACAGAAAAGACAAGGTTTTAACAGAAGTGGCAGAAAAAAGATTAAAGGCTATAAAGGATTTTACTGAGTTAGGATCAGGATTTAAAATAGCATTAAAGGATTTAGAGATAAGAGGAGCTGGAAATATGATGGGGGCTTCCCAACATGGACACATGGCTTCTATTGGATACGATTTATATTGTAGAATGTTAGAAGATACGATAAAGCTTATAAAAGGAGAAATAGATAACGAACCAGTGGAAACAACAGTAGAGCTAAAGGTAGATGCATATATACCAGGTTCTTATATAAAGGATGAGGTACAGAAAATTGAAGTATACAAGAAAATAGCAGCAATAGACTCTTATGAGGATATGATGGAAATTCAGGATGAATTAGAAGATAGATTTTCTACAATACCTTCATCAGTATGTAATCTTATGAATATTTCATATATAAGAAGTATTGGTAAAAAACTTGGTATAGAAGAAATAAAGGAAAGAAAGAATGAAGTTCTTTTTGTATTTGAGAGTCAATCTAGAATTAACGAGAATGTCATTAAGGGACTGTTAAGAGATTACACTAGAAAGATAGGGCTAAAGATGGGAGACAAACCAGGGTTTGCCTATAGGCTTACAGATGTAAAAAGAGAAGATTTAATTTCGGAAATTAAAGAGTTAGCACAGTACATGATAAAAATATATGAACAAAAATAACTTTGTAGTAAAAATACTTTTGTGTTAAAATTAGTTTGTATTGCGCTAAAACATTAAGAGAAGTGGAGGAATAAACTGTGAAAAATATAAAAAAACTAATGTGTACAGCTTTAATAACAATGCTTGGATTTTCAGCTGTTGGTTGTAATATGATAGCGAAAACACCAGAAGCGATAGCTAAAAGCCCTGTAGCAGTAGTTAACGGTGAAAAAATTACTAGAGCAGACCTAGATAGTGATATGAATATGCGCCAGACTATAGCTCAGGCTAAGCAACAATACGGTGAAAATTATGAAAAAAATGAAGAGGCTAAGGGGCTTCTTAAAGATCAAAGAGCAAAGATATTAGACAACATGATAACTCAAAAAGTTATTGAGCAAAAAGCAAAAGAGTTAAAATTACTTCCAGATGACTCAAAATTAAAGACTGAAGCCAGTAAACAATTTGATGACACTAAAAAGTCTTTTGGAAATGATAATAGTAAGTTTCAAGAGGCTTTAAAGCAAAGTGGCCTTACTGAGGATT
Source organism: Clostridium sp. OS1-26 (assembly GCF_030915445.1). Classification (GTDB taxonomy): domain Bacteria; phylum Bacillota; class Clostridia; order Clostridiales; family Clostridiaceae; genus Clostridium_AM. The sequence goes on along the minus strand of NZ_CP133264.1, from coordinate 1,293,669 downwards.
CCTTAAAAGACTTAATCTTTAAACAATTAAGAAGTCAAGCAATTATGAAAAACGTTACAGATAACATAACAAAAGATGTAAAAATTGACGATAAGAAGATTCAAGATTACTATAATGCAAATCAAGCGCAATTTACAGAAAAGCCAAATAAGATAAAGTTAGCACATATATTAGTTAAAACAGAAGATGAAGCTAAAAAGGTAAAAGAAAGATTGGATAAAGGTGAAGACTTTGCAAAGATTGCAAAAGAAGTTTCACAAGACCCTGGTTCAAAAGACAAGGGTGGAGAATACGAGGTAAATTATGTTGATTCAGGATTTGATCCTGCATTTATGGCTGCTGCCATAGGACAAAAAGAAGGAGCTATATCAGCGCCTGTAAAAACTCAGTTTGGATACCATATAATAAAAACTATAAAGAAGGAAGAATATCCTGTTAAGAAACTTGAAACAGTAAAAGCTCAAATAAAACAACAATTAGAAGATCAAGAAAAAAATAAAGTACTTTCACAAAAAGTTGATGAGTGGAAAAAGTCAGCTAAAATAACTAAGAATGAAAAAAATCTTGAATAAGCGCATAAAATATAAAATAAACCACAGCATATTATTATCATGCTGTGGTTTATTTTTGTTTATATAAATAATTTTATAAGTGCTTACCAATTTAAGTAACAATTGTGTATAAAATTTCATATTTAGAAAGATAATATTAATACAACTTATATTTATATTATATAGGAGGTACTAAATAATGAAGGCAACAGGTATTGTTAGACGTATAGACGATCTAGGTAGAGTGGTTATACCAAAGGAAATACGAAGAACTCTTAGAATAAGAGAAGGAGACCCTTTGGAAATTTTTACAGACAGAGAAGGAGGCGTTATACTTAAAAAATATTCTCCAATAGGTGAATTAAGTGATTTTTCAAAAGGCTATGCAGAATCCTTGCAACAAACAATAGGAAATATAGTTATGATATGTGATAAGGATAGCATAATATCAATAAGTGGATCGCCAAAAAAGAGTACTTAGAAAAGAAAGTAAGCAATGATCTTGAAAGAACGATAGAGGAAAGAAAATCTGTTTCTTTTGGAGAAGGAAAAGAAAAAACTATAGCTTTATATGATGATGAAGAGATAGAGGGAAAATATTCTGCACAAGTAATTTCACCTATAATTGCAGAAGGAGATGCAATTGGAGCTGTAATTATAGTAGCTAAGGAAGAAGGAATAAAATTTAGTGAGGTTGAAGTTAAATTAGCTGAAACTGCATCGTCCTTCTTAGGAAAGCAAATGGAACAATAAAATGGCAGCTATGCTGCCATCTTATTTACTGCTTTATAGATGATTATTGACACTAACATAAAAAATATTCATCTATAAAGTAATAATACCCCCTAATTTAAAATAATTATAAACATAGAAATAAATTATTTTTGGTTATATAAGTTTTAAAGTGAAAAACATTGAGACAAGGCTTTTGTCATACGATGATTCGGGGGTATTTTTATGAAAAAACAATCACTTATTAAAGGAACTTTAATATTAGGAGTTGCAGGAATACTGGCAAAATTTTTAGGATTATTTTTTAGATGGCCATTGCAGATGCTTATTGGTGACGAAGGGGTAGGATATTACCAAATGTCATTTCCTCTATATATGTTTTTTATTGCAGCGGCATCAGGCATACCAGTAGCGATTTCTAAAATGGTATCGGAGAGTAATGCTATTCACGACGAGGAGGGTGTAATTTTAGTATTAAGAAAAGCTATGCTTCTGATGATCATATTAGGAGCAGGGTTCACAGCTATATTACTTATTTTTTCAAAGCCTATAATACACTTTTTAAAGTGGGATAACAAATCTTATTATTCACTAATATCTATTGCTTTTGCACCTATCTTTATATCAATAATGAGTGTATTTAGAGGATTTTTCCAAGGACTACAAAATATGAACTATCCAGCAGTCTCTCAAATTATAGAACAAATAGGAAGGGTAGTTATAGGTGTTGGACTTGCCTATATATTATTACCTAGAGGTATTGAGTACTCAGCTGGTGGTGCTGCATTAGGAGCAGCGGCAGGAGGAGTATTTGGTGGTATATATCTTATAGCAAAATACTTTAAGATAAGAAAAGAGTTTAAGGTAAAAAAAGTTAGAGATAATACTGATATATTGGGGAAATTGCTGTATATTGCTATACCTGTTTCGCTAGGAGCAGCAGTAAGTAGTATAATGAGCCTTATAGATTCAGCACTGGTTCCACAGATGCTTTTAGAAGCAGGTTTTACTTATAAGCAGTCAACTATATTATATGGACAACTTACTGGAAAAGCATTTATCATGATAAATGTTCCGCTTACTTTATCAGCAGCGCTATGTGCTTCCTTAGTTCCTATAATTGCAGAGGCACACATATTAAAGAGAAAGCTTGAAGTCAACAATAAAATAGAACTAGCTATGAAGCTTTCTATGGTAATTGCACTTCCTTCTTGTGCTGGGCTATTTTGTCTTGCATGGCCTATTTTGGATTTAATATTTCCCGGACAATCGGCTGGGTTTGAAATACTTCAGTATTCAGCTATATCTATTCCTTTTATAATAATTGCACAAACTTCTACTGCAATATTACAAGGAGTAGGATATTATATTATGCCTGTACTCATTTTGGGTTTAGGATGTATCGTAAAGGTTGTTATTACTTTATTAATGGTGCCTATACCTAATATAAATATATATGGAGCCGTAGTAGGCAGTATAGGCGGTTATATAGTAGCCTCATTACTAAACATATTGTTTTTAGCTAAAAGACTAAAGATCAGATTGAATATTTCAGATATATTCATTAAGCCGGCATTTGCATCACTTTTAATGATAATAGCGGTTGTAATTATCTACATGAATGTCTATAATTATACCATAAGTAGCAAAATATCCTGCTTCATATCTATAACTTCTGGTATGATTATATATGGAATATTAGTAATTTTGCTCAGAGTATTTAGATATAGCTATGTGAAGAAAAAGCTTTTTAAAAAGCAAAGGAGAGAACATGCATGATAAAAATAATTGGATTAGGGCCTGGTTCGAAGGAAGCGCTTACCATTGGGGCTCTGGAGGTATTGAAAAGTGCATCTAAAATCTATTTAAGAACAGAAAAGCACCCTACTGTAGATTATTTGAAAAATAATAATATAGTATTCGAAACTTACGATAATAAGTACGAAGAAGGAGAAAGTTTTGATCAAGTATATAGTTCTATAGCAGAGGATTTAATAGAGCAACAAAACAAGTTTGATGATATAGTTTATGCTGTACCAGGACACCCTTTAGTTGCAGAAAAATCAGTGAATATATTACTTGAGCTTTGTGAAAAAAAGTCTATAGAAACGGAGATTGTTCCTGCAGTCAGTTTTGTAGATGCTCTCATGGAGAGTCTAAAGATAGATCCTGTAGAAGGAATTAAAATAATAGATGCTTTTGATATAAATAATCAAGTATTAGATAAGAGAGTTGGCACCATTATAACTCAAGTATACGATAAATTTATTGCATCTGAAGTAAAGCTTTCTCTAATGGAATATTACAAAGATGATTTTGAAATATATTTTGTAAGAGCAGCCGGTGTTAAAAACTTGGAGAGCATAAGAAAAATACCATTATACGAGCTAGATAGACAAGATGATATTGATTATCTAACATCAATATATATTCCGAGAGATATAGATAGTACCAAGGACTTCTACGATTTATTAGACATAATGGAAAAATTGAGATCCAACGATGGATGCCCTTGGGATAAAGAACAGACACATGAGAGTTTAAAAAGATACCTTGTAGAAGAGAGCTATGAAGTTCTAGAGGCTATAGATGAGAAAGACGATGACAAATTAGCCGAAGAGTTAGGGGATGTATTGCTTCAAATAGTTTTTCATGCTCAGATAGGTAAAGAAGAAGGGTTTTTTAATATTAATGACGTGATTGAGAAAATTTGTATAAAAATGGTAAATAGACATCCGCATGTATTTAGTAACATAAATGCAGATACATCTGAAGAAGTTTTAACAAATTGGGATAAAATAAAGAAAAAGGAACAAGGGCTTACAAGTTATACCGATGAACTTAGACATGTGCCTAAGAATTTTCCTGCTCTCATGAGGGCTGAGAAAGTTCAAAAAAGGCTGCGAAGGTTGGTTTTGATTGGAATAAAATTGAAGATGCATTAGATAAGGTTTTAGAAGAATATTATGAAGTAAAAGGTGTATATAAAAGCAAGGAAATGGCAAAAATAGTAGAAGAAATAGGAGATTTGATATTTGCTTCCGTAAATGTTGCAAGATTCCTTGACATTGACCCCGAGTTTGCATTAAATTATACTATAGAGAAGTTTATAAAACGTTTTGCGTATATAGAAGAAATAGCTAAATCTAAAAGTGTTGATATGGCCAATATGACATTAGAGCAAATGGATATGCTTTGGGAAGAGGCTAAAAATAAATAATTTCTCTTTTATACGTAAAAATGATGTAAAAAAAGAAGGATTTTTAAAATTAGTGAAGAATATGCTAGTATGCTATGAATAAGCATACTCGATATTTAAGGAGGTAAAAAAGGTGAATAAGTCAGAATTAATTACAAGCATAGCTGAAAAATCAAAATTAACTAAAAAAGATGCAGAGGCAATGTTAAAGGGTTTTATAGAAAGTGTTGAAGAAACACTAGAAAAGGGAGATAAAGTTCAATTAGTTGGATTTGGAACATTTGAAACAAGAAAAAGAGCCGCAAGAGTTGGCAGAAATCCAAGAACTAAAGAAGAAATAACTATACCAGAATCAACAGTTCCAGTATTTAAAGCTGGTAAAGAATTTAAAGATAAAGTAAACAAATAATCATTTCAGAAAACCTGGGTGTAAATCTAGGTTTTTTGTTTTAATAAGGAGTATATACTATGAGATTAGACAAATATCTTAAGGTTTCTAGAATAATAAAGAGAAGAACTGTAGCAAAGGAGGCATGTGAAGGGGGAAGAGTTAGCATAAACGGGAAGGTAGCTAAACCTGGTACAGAGGTTAAAGAGGGAGATATTATAGAAATTCAATATGCTAGCAAATCTTTAAAAGCTAAAATAATAAATATCACAGAGCATGTTAAAAAGGAAAATGCACAAGGTATGTATGAAATTATATCAGGAGAAGAGGATGAGGAATAATCCATTTTATCACTGCTGACAGATTTATCTGTCAGCAGTTTGCGTATAAACAGCTAATTATATATAAATATAATTAATTCAATATTGCTTAGTTAGTAATATCCATTTGTGGTTAATCATATATTAGTTACAAGTGGAGGGGATAATATGGAGAAAAAAGAAATAAAAATAGAAGAAAAGAAAAGTTTATTAAGTGTTGAAAATAGAAAAAAGCTAATATTAAATGGCGTTGTTGAAGTAGTGAGTTTTAATGAAGAACAAATAGTACTAAATACAAATCTCGGTACTCTTAATATAAAAGGACAAGGTTTAAAGATGAATAAACTAGACGTGCAAAATGGAGATGTAATAATTATAGGAACTATAAACTCTTGTATCTACATCAACAATCAAATCAAGAAGGAAAAAGAAAGCCTAATATCAAGATTATTTAAATAGGAGCTCTATTATGGTAATTTCAATAAATCAGCAATTTGGTTTAATAATATTTAGTCTTGTCTCAGGTGTAATAACAGGAGTACTGTTTGATCTATATAGATTAATAAGAGGTTTCAACAATTCAAATAAAATTATAACCTTTATAGAAGATACACTATTTTGGGTATTTACTTCAGTAGTAGTTTTCACGTTTTTATTATATACTAACTATGCATATATAGGAATGTACGTATATCTTTGGATCGGAATAGGAATATACTTATACATGAAACTAATTAGTAGATTCTTTATAAGTTCTCAATATAAACTTTTTAAGTTTTTAGGAAGGGTTTTCAGAGTGGCTAGAAACTCAATACTTTATCCATTTCAGTCTATAGTTTATTTGATTAAAATAAAAAATAAAGGAAATTATAAAAAATAACTTGAAGAAAATTGAAAACCAAATTAAAATGTAATTATAGCATTCAAAAATAAATCCCTATTTGGGAGTTTGGTGATTATATTATGAGAAATAAAATCAAAGGAAAAAATGTAATTTTTGTTTTGATATTGACTTACGTTTGTTATATTTTTATTAATCAGCAAATAACTATGCGTAATATAAAAAGCCAGATAGCTGATAAAAAAATAGAAGAACAAAAAGCTAAGGAAAAGAACCGAAAATTGCAGGACGAAGTTAAGATGTCTAAATCAGACATGTATATAGAGAAGCTGGCACGAGAAAGGCTAGGTCTTATTAAACAAGGCGAGACTCCTGTAATAGATACAAAAAACTAATATCTGTTTCTAATTTTAATTTATATAAACATTATTTTTATTAAGGAGGAATCTTTTTAATATGACCTTAAAGGCAGGAAGCATACTAGAAGGTACAGTAGTTAATATCACTAATTTTGGAGCATTTGTGGATATCGATGGAAAAACAGGCTTGGTTCACATATCTGAGGTTTCAGATACTTATGTGAAAAATATAAGAGATTACTTGAAGGAAAAAGATAAAGTAAAAGTTAAAGTAATTTCTGTTGACGATAATGGCAAGATAAGTTTATCTATAAAACAAGCTGTTCCAGAGACAAAAAGTTATAGACCTGTAGAGATAGATTGGCAAAAAGAAAAAGCTAAACCTAATCAAGGGAATTTTGAAGACAGATTAACAAAGTTCTTAAAGGATAGTGAAGAAAGGTTTCAAGATTTAAAGAAACATCAAGATTCAAGAGGTAGAGGCTGTAAAAGAACTTCAAATTAGTAATGATATGAGGAGGCTAATTTTAGCCTCTTTAATATTACCTAGTATTTACATTAAAAAAATATAATAAATATAGTTGACAACTATATTTATATAATATATAATAGTCTATGTTGTTAGGTGATAGCAATACAACGTGCTGGAGTGGCGGAACTGGCAGACGCACAGGACTTAAAATCCTGCGGGCTTTAAAACCCGTACCGGTTCGATTCCGGTCTTCAGCACCAATGTCGCGGGGTGGAGCAGCTGGTAGCTCGTCGGGCTCATAACCCGAAGGTCGCAGGTTCAAGTCCTGCCTCCGCAACCAAAAAATAATATGGCGGAATAGCTCAGCTGGCTAGAGCATTCGGTTCATACCCGAAGTGTCGTAGGTTCAAGTCCTATTTCCGCTACCATAATTAATTGCTGGAGTGGCGGAACTGGCAGACGCACAGGACTTAAAATCCTGCGGGCTTTAAAACCCGTACCGGTTCGATTCCGGTCTTCAGCACCAATATCGCGGGGTGGAGCAGCTGGTAGCTCGTCGGGCTCATAACCCGAAGGTCGCAGGTTCAAGTCCTGCCTCCGCAACCAAAAAAATAATATGGCGGAATAGCTCAGCTGGCTAGAGCATTCGGTTCATACCCGAAGTGTCGTAGGTTCAAGTCCTATTTCCGCTACCAAATGAAACCTGTGAGTAAATCATAGGTTTTTTTATTATATTCTTAATAATACAAGATTATTTAAAAATTGATATCTATGTAGTTATAGATATATAAGAATGTTGAATTATAAAAGAAATCTTTAATATACGACATGGAGTATAATGGAAAATATTTTTTTTTAGATTAATTGTCTAAATAAAATAATTAAAAAGAAACTTAGGAGTATATGTCCTAAAAAAAAATCATCACAACACTATCTTGTGACATTTATTTCCAAATGGCTTTGTTATAATATAGAAAGTAATTAAATAAGGTGGGTGTTATGTGATGCAATACGGAGTGGAGCTTTTTCCATATCAAAGAATCAAAAAAATGAAAAACGAAGAAAAAAAGCAAAAATTTCAAGAACTATCAGATGTCTTTAAAATTATTAGTTATTTTGTAGCGGCATTTTTAGTTGGCAGAGTACTTATGGTAAATCTTATGGCTCCATTTGGGATAGCTTATTTAATAGCAATTATAGTCTCTGAGAATAACAAAATATCTTTAGCATCGGGAATTGGAACATTGTTAGGGTATGTTTCTTTATATAATAATGTTAAAAACTTACCAGTATATTTTGTAGTAACCGCAACACTTTTAGTTTTAAACTATATATTAAAGAATATAGAACAGAAGAAAAAATTATTACTAATATTCTTTTCAATTTTCTTAGAATTTTTGCTTTACAAACTATTAATTGTGAAGTTAAGTTTAGCAATAGGGTTTTTGACTTCGTTTTTTGAAATTACATGTATCTTTCCATTATATTTTATTATTAATTATTCAATAATATGCTTTAAAGAATTAAAAACAAGACATTTATATACTAACGAGGAAATAATAAGCATGGCAGTAACTGCCTCTCTTATAATAGCAGGAACGTGGGGGACAAGTATTCACGGAGTATCAATAAGAAATGTTATAGCATTGACCTTTGTACTTATACTAGGATATATAAAAGGAAGTTCGGCAGGTGCGGCAGCAGGTGTAGCAATGGGAACTATAATAGGAGTTACATCTAATGATATGATAACTTCTATAGGGGTATATGGTTTGTGTGGACTCATATCTGGCATATTTAGAGAAACTGGAAAATTGATGAGTGGTTTAGCATATATAGTAGCATTTGCTGTGCTAAAGATGTACTCAGATATAGGTGTACAATTTAAAATTATAGAATCAATTATAAGTTGTGCAGTTTTCCTTGCTATACCGCAAAAGATTTATAGAAAATTAGAATTAGAGCTAGACTGGCAAAAAAAGCAAGAGCATTTTAAGGACAACTATGTTGACAAAATTAAGGATATATTAATTGGTAAGCTTAATAGCTTTTCAGATGTGCTCCTTAATATGTCAAAAGTTTTAGAAAAATTAGCAGATAACGATAAATTAGAAATGAAAACTAAAAGTAGTGCACTAATAGAAAATCTTGCTGATAGAGTTTGCTCAACATGCAATATGAAATCTATGTGCTGGAAAAGAGAAACCTTTTATACCTATAATGCATTTAGTGAGCTCATTGAAAATTATCAAGAGAACAAAAAGGACATGCCATATGAATTAGAAAGAAAATGTACTAAACGATCTGCACTTATTAAAAACACTGAAGACATTGTAAATGGTTATATAATAAATGAAATGTGGAGAAGTAGGTTAAGTGAATGCAGAGAACTTCTAGCACATCAGATAGAGAATATGGCTAATTCTGTAACGGAGGTCGTGAAAGAATTTAATGATAATATAAAATTTAATACTGAGGCCGAAAATAATATAAGAAGAGTGTTGAATAAAAATAATATACAGTATAGAGATATATTCTGCTTTAATAACAAAAGTGATAGATTAGTTGTAAAGTTGTCAATGGAGGCTTGTGGAGGAGAGCAATTATGTGTAAAAAAGGTTTTGCCATTAATTAATGAAGTCACCGGAAAATGCATGTGCGTAAGCGATGATGGCTGTAATTTAAACCCTCTAATGAATGGCTGTAATGTTACTTTTGAAGAAACTCCAAAATATCATGTAGCATCATATGTAAGCACTGAATGCAAAAATGGAGAAAAGCATAATGGAGACACCTATAGTTTTGGCAAGCTTTCAGATGGAACATATATGACTATAATAAGCGATGGCATGGGATCAGGACCACAAGCGGGGAAAGAAAGTGGAGCTGCGGTGGAGCTTATAGAAAAGTTTGCAAAGGCAGGCTTTAATAAACTTACAGCTATAAATACTATTAACTCTATTATGAGCATTAAGTTTTCAGAGAATGAGAAATTTTCTACACTTGACTTAAGTAGCATGGACCTATATGAAGGAGAAATAGACTTTATGAAAGTAGGATCAGTCGCTAGTTTCATAAAAAGAGGAGATGAAGTTGAGGTTATAAGTTCTAAAACATTACCTATTGGGGTTTTAGATAAACCGGATGTGGATATAACTAAAAAGAAGCTCAAAAATGGGGATATAATAATAATGCTAAGTGATGGCGTACTGGACTATGAGAGTGAGGCTGCTGGAAAGGTAGATTGGATTGTAGAATTCTTAAAAAATTCAAAGAACACAGATCCAAGGGATTTGTGCGAAAATATAATAAATAAGGCAAAAGAATTAAGTGGTGGAAAGGTAAAGGATGATATGACAGCGATTGTACAAAAGGTATATAATTTATATTAATTCAAAAATTAAAAGTGAAAAAACTAAATACGCATGAAAAAATGCGTATTTAGTTTTTTGTTTTGCTGAAGATACAGGTAGTTATACGAATATATGGTTGAAACTCTTACATTGAGAATTATTTATGATATAATTAATGTATTATTTCTAAACAAACTATTTTTAGGAAGTGTTAACTTTGATAGAAACAACTCTAAAAACAATAAAAGAAAATAATATGTTTGAAAAAGGAGATAAAGTAATAGTTGCAGTATCAGGAGGCCCTGACTCTATATGCCTTTTGCATATATTAAATGTTTTAAAAGAGCAGCTGCAAATAACTTTATATGCAGCACATATCAATCACTGTTTAAGAGGAAAAGAGTCTGATGAGGATGAAAAATATGTTGAGAAATTTTGTGAAAGTCTAAATATAGAGTTTAGAAGCAAGAGGGTAGACATAAATGAACTAGTAAGAAAGAGAAATATTTCCTCGGAAACTGCGGGCAGAGAAGCAAGATATACGTTTTTTTATGAGTTAAAAAGTAAGTTTGGAGCTCAAAAGATAGCCATAGCTCATAACGCTAATGATCAGGCTGAAACTGTTTTGATGCGAATAATGAGAGGAACAGGAATGGAAGGTCTCATTGGAATAAGACCAGTAAGAGATAATATTTTTGTAAGACCTTTAATAAACTGTTCAAGAGAGAGCATTGAGAAATATTGTGAAGATAATAATATTAATCCTAGAATAGATAAAACAAATTTAGAGCCAATATATGCAAGGAATAAGGTGCGACTCAAGCTTATGCCGTACATAAAAGAAAATTTTAATGAAGATATTGTGACGACTTTAAATAGATTGGCTAGTACTATAAGAGTGGATAATGATTATTTAGAAATGATTGTAAAAGAAAAATATAAAAAATATTGTGATGATAATAAAGAAAAGGTTATAATATCTAAGGAAGCGTTTTTAGAGCATGAATCTATAATTACAAGAATTATACGATTAGCGCTCTATAACGTAGCAGGTAATTTGTATAACTTTGAAAAAATTCATATTTATGATGTAATTGATATTCAGAAAAATGCTACAGGTAAGATGCTGACTCTTCCAAACAAAATACATATACAAAATAATTATGGAGATATATCTGTTTATAAGAAGAAAGAACAAAATATAAAAAATGATGACATTGAATATACATTACATAATGGGTTAAATAAAATAAAGGATTTTAATTTAAGAGTCACTCTAGAATTAATTGATAAAACAGATAATCTATTTTTAAAACAGGAAGATTTTGTTAGATATTTTGACTATAATAAGATAAAAGGGGACATTATAATTAGGTGTAGAAAAGATGGAGATCGTTTCACGCCTTTAGGAATGAAGGGAAGCAAAAAATTAAAAGATTTATTTATAGATCTAAAGGTACCGAAAGATGAAAGAGATAGAATCTCTCTTATATGTTTTGGTGGTGAAATTGCGTGGGTAGCAGGATATAGAGTTAGTGAACTTTTTAAAGTTGACAAAAATACAAAAAAAATTTTAAAAATAATAATTGAAAGTGGGGAAGCCTAAATGAATTGCATGCAACAGGACATAAGAGAAGTATTGCTTACAGAAGAACAACTAAGAACAAAAATAAGAGAAATAGGTCAACAAGTAAGTAAAGACTATGATGGAAAAGATTTAATGTTAGTTGGAATATTAAAAGGGTCTGTTCCGTTTATGGCAGATTTATTAAAAGAAATAACGATACCATGTACTATGGATTTTATGGCAGTATCAAGCTATGGCAATTCAAGTAAAACCTCAGGAATAGTAAGAATTCTAAAGGATTTAGATTTTGAAATAGAAGGTAAGCATGTTTTAATAGTAGAAGATATAATAGATTCAGGAACAACATTAGCATACTTAATAGAATATTTAAAAGGTAGAAAACCTGCTAGTCTTGAGATAGCATGTCTTTTAAGCAAGCCTGAAAGAAGAATGGTTGAAATTAATGCTCAGTATATTGGGTTTGTTGTTCCAGATTATTTTTTAGTAGGTTATGGTCTTGATTATGCAGAAAAGTATAGAAATTTACCGTATATCGGTATATTAAAGGAGGAGGTTTATCAATAAATTAATGCTGAATTTATTGTAATGAAATTTGCCTTATGATACAATTTTACAATATAAAACTAGAAAGAGAGGGGGGCCTATAATGAAAAAATTTTCAAGCGCAACGGCCTGGGTTATAGTATTTGTATTAGTAATTCTTGCAGCACTAATGCTTGCGAGAACCAATGAAAGTGCAACAGCCATAAATTTTAATGAGTTTCAGAAGAATTGGTTAGAGAATAAAGTAACGAGTTTTGAAGTAAGAGAAGATAAAATGACAGTGGTAGGAACACTAAAGGATGGTCAGCAATATGAAACTGTAGTTCCATCAGAAAGACTGTTTCAATTTATAGGAGAACATCCAAAGGATGGAAGTGTTAAGGAAGTCTATGTTAAGCCAGCAGCAGTACCTATGTGGGTACAATATTTACCTACGGTACTTTTGATATTGATGCTTGTAGCATTTTGGTTTATGTTTATGCAGCAATCACAGGGTGGAGGAGGAAACCGAAATGTTATGAATTTTGGGAAGAGCCGAGCTAAAATGGCTACGCCTGATAAGAAAAAGGTCACTTTTAATGATGTTGCAGGAGCAGACGAAGAAAAAGCTGAGTTAGCAGAGATAGTTGATTTCTTAAAACAGCCTAAAAGGTATATAGAGATGGGAGCAAGAATACCTAAGGGGGTACTACTTGTGGGACCTCCAGGTACAGGAAAAACTCTTCTAGCAAAAGCTATAGCAGGGGAAGCTGGAGTGCCATTTTTCAGTATATCCGGTTCAGACTTTGTTGAAATGTTTGTAGGTGTTGGAGCATCTAGAGTTAGAGACTTATTTGATCAAGCAAAGAAAAACTCACCATGTATTATTTTTATTGATGAAATAGACGCAGTGGGTAGACAAAGAGGTGCTGGTCTTGGTGGTGGACACGATGAGAGAGAGCAAACATTAAATCAATTACTTGTGGAGATGGATGGATTTGGAGTAAATGAGGGTATAATAATGATAGCGGCTACTAATAGGCCAGATATATTAGATCCTGCGCTTTTAAGACCTGGAAGATTTGATAGGCAAATAGTAGTTGGAGCTCCTGATGTTAAAGGAAGAGAAGAAATCCTTAAAGTCCATTCAAAAAATAAACCTTTAGCTACTGAAGTTAAGCTAGATGTTCTTGCAAAAAGAACACCAGGGTTTACAGGTGCTGATTTAGAAAACTTAATGAATGAGTCTGCTCTTTTGGCAGTAAGAAAAAATAAAAATCTAATAGATATGGATGAACTTGAGGAAGCTGTAACTAGGGTTATTGCAGGACCTGAAAAGAGGAGCAGGGTTATAGCGGAGGAAGACAGAAGATTAACCGCTTATCATGAAGCAGGCCATGCGGTAGTAATGAAGTTGTTACCTACTGCAGATCCAGTCCACCAAATAAGTATAATACCAAGAGGTATGGCTGGAGGATATACTATGCATCTTCCAGAAAAAGATACTGCTTATATGTCTAAAACAAAGCTTCAAGATGAAATCGTAGGCCTCTTAGGTGGAAGAGTTGCTGAGAAGTTAGTAATAGGAGATATAAGTACTGGAGCTAAAAATGATATTGAAAGAGCAACAACAATATCCAGAAAAATGGTTATGGATTATGGTATGAGTGACTTAGGACCGATAGCTTTTGGTTCTGGGCATGATGAAGTTTTCTTAGGAAGAGATTTAGGAAAAGGAAGAAATTTCAGCGAAGAAGTAGCTTTTGAAATAGATAAAGAAATTAGAAAGCTTATTGATGAAGGTTACAACAAAGCAGAGAAACTTTTAAACGAAAATATATCAAAGCTTCATGCCGTTGCTAAAGCATTGCTTGAAAGAGAAAAACTTGAGGCAGATGAGTTTGAAGAAATATTTAATAATGCTTAGAAGATAGAGGCTAATCAGCCTCTATTTTTTATTTGTGAAATATATATTAAAAACTACATAAAAGTGGTATAATTCATATGTATGTCTAATTTTTAATATAAATTTTAATGAAATGGGATGATTGTTATGGAGTTTAATGTTAAAGAAGGAATAACATCTACAATAGAAACATGTGTAACTGAAAATGATACGGCTAGCAAAATAGGATCTGGAAATTTAGATGTTTTTTCTACACCTGCTATGATAGCTCTTATGGAAAACACGTCTAAAAGCTGTGTAGATTTACATCTTCCATATGGATATACAACTGTTGGAATAGAAGTTAGTATAAAGCACTTAAAAGCATCACCTGTTGGAATGAAAGTAAGATGTGAAGCTCTTTTAACAAGAGTCGAGGGCAAAAGACTTTTCTTTAGTGTTCAAGCATGGGATGAGCATGGGAAAATAGGAGAAGGAATACATACAAGATACATAGTAAATAGCGATAATTTTATGAAAAAGTTGCAGTCATAGTGCCAAAAGGACACAACCTTTTTCTTGACAAATAGAATTTAATTGTTAAAATTAAATTATTAAACTGACAATAAAATGGGTATACTATAGGGCAGCTTCAGAGCTGCTCTTTAATTATGTTTAGCAATATATATTACTAGAAAGGCGGTGCAGTTAGTGATTTTAGTTTTAGACGTTGGCAATACTAATATTGTTCTTGGGATTTATAAGAATAAAGAACTAATTGCTAATTGGAGATTATCTACAGATCCTATAAGAACAGCAGATGAATATGGTATTCAGGTAACACAATTATTTTTGCAAAGCAAACTTGATCCTTCAGATGTAGAAGGAGTTATAATATCTTCAGTTGTTCCCAATATTATGTATTCATTGGAACATATGATTATAAAGTACTTTGAAATAACTCCTATAGTAGTAGGACCAGGAGTAAAGACTGGAATAAATATAAGATATGATAATCCTAAAGAAGTAGGTGCAGATAGGATAGTTAATGCAGTTGCAGCTCATGAAATTTATAAAAAATCTGTTATTATAATAGACTTTGGAACAGCTACAACATTTTGTGCTATAACAGCTAGAGGCGATTATTTAGGTGGAACTATCTGTCCTGGAATTAATATATCTTCAGAAGCTTTATTTCAGAAGGCAGCTAAACTTCCAAGAATAGAGCTTATAAAACCTGCAGGGGTTATATGCAAAAATACAGTATCAAGCATGCAAGCGGGGATAGTGTATGGTTATATAGGTCAAGTAGATTACATAGTCGATAAAATGAAGAAAGAAATGATGCAGCTTGGAGAAGAAGAGCCTTATGTTATTGCAACTGGAGGATTGGCAAAGCTTATTAATGAAGAATCTAAATTTATAAATGTAATAGATCCAACTCTAACATTAAAAGGGCTTAGAATTATCTATGAAAAAAATAGAGAACAGGTGTTGTAATGAAAATAAGAGATTTAGAGTTTAAAAACACTGTGTTTTTAGCCCCTATGGCAGGAGTCACAGATATAGCATTTAGAGGGTTATGTAAAAATTTGGGCTGTGATCTTGTATATACAGAGATGGTAAGTTCTAAAGCACTGTTTTATGGAAGTGAAAATACTGAAAGTATGTTAGAAATTTCAAGAGATGAAGCTCCAGTGGCGGTACAGATATTCGGTAATGATCCTTATGTTATGGCAAAATCTTGTGATTTTTTTAATGATAATAATGATATCTGTATTGTAGACATTAATATGGGATGTCCAGCACCTAAGATAGTTAAAAATGGTGAAGGATCTGCACTTATGAAGGACCCTAAATTAGCCGCAAAGATAGTACAAGAAGTGAAAAAAGCTTCATTAAAACCTGTAACTGTAAAATTTAGGAAGGGTTTTGATTCTAATAACATAAATGCAGTAGAATTTGCAAAGGAGTTAGAGCAAGCCGGAGTAGATGCGATAACTGTTCATGGTAGAACAAAAGAGCAAATGTACGAGGGCAAAGCAGATTGGGATATAATAAGGAAAGTTAAAGAGGCTGTGAGCATTCCTGTTATAGGGAATGGAGATGTAGTTTCTTGTGAGGGCGCTCTGACACTTTTGAAATGACTAAGTGTGATGGAATAATGATAGGTAGAGGTGCTATGGGAAATCCATGGATATTTAGCCAGGTTCAAAGCGGTATTAATGGAGAAAAGGTAGCTTATCCTAGCATGGAAGAAAGAATAAATATGTGTATAGAGCATTATAAAAGATCTCTTTATTATCATAATGAAGATAAAGCTGTAAGAGAAATGAGAAAACATATAGGCTGGTATATAAAAGGATTAGAATGCAATAAGGAAATAAAAGATAAAATTAATTATGAAAAAAGCAGTGAAAAGGTAATAGAGATTTTATTGAATTATAAAGAAAGATTAAATAATAATAAATAACTATGAATAAAAGTATTGTAATTTTTAATTATATAATGGAATAGAATAGTAGCGTAAATAATTTTAAGGAAATGCTTTATGAAGCCGATAGTGTATATTAGTTGCAATAGAAAGATTCCTTATGACAATAACACCTTTTTTGGTAGAATAGTGGATAGGTTTAAAATATCATATCTGGGAGAAAGATTTATAAAGGAGTTGAATTTAAAAATATCCAATATAAATCTTCCACCTAATATTAATAACAAAGCATACTATAAAAACATGTTAGTTGCTAAGAAAAAGGCAAAAGGAAGGGATGTATATTTAGCACCTAAGATATATAGAGAGCTAGATTATAATTTTTTAAATTATTTCCAAAGAAAATTAATAGCTTTTGGAATAGTGACAAGTTCAAAGCTTATCTTGAGGCAAATGCACAAAAGCATAAGAGATAGCTGTATAGTAATATATGATGCTATGGATATAATAAACTTTGAGATAATTTGTTTTATGGCAAAAGAAGCTAAGTATATAGTATTATTATCTAGGCATGTAAATGAGCTTATGCATATGGCAGAATATATTATAGCCAATTTTGGAATAACGCCTATAGTAACGTCGGATTTTAAGTATGCAATTAAAAATGCTGATTTTATTATATCATCAAAAGATATCGATTTGGAAACGGGAGCTAACATATGGTATTTAAACAATATGTATATTCCGTTAAAAAAAGATAATATTATTATAAATGATATTACTTACAAAGTGCCTTGGGAATTAGACGAAGACGTGTCGCCAGAGCTTTTAGGTGCTATATTATGTCAAATGGAAGAAGAAAATATAGAAGAGGCATTAAGGCATAATGGTGTTTTCTTAGATAAGATAAAATTCAATGACAAGATTTTAATTTTATAATTATTGAAATTTCAGAATATTTTGCAGTGGTTCTGCAGATGTTGACATTAGTATAGTGCTGATTTATAATTACTTAAAATAATTACTTAAAATAATTACTAAGCTTATACTATCATATGGGTAGGGGTAGAATTGTCATATAGAAAATTATTAGTAAACTATTAAAAGGGGAGAATAGAATGAACGAAAAAAAATATGTGATGACTTATGAGGGTGTAAAGAAATTAGAAGATGAGTTAGAACACTTAAAAACAGTTAAAAGAAAAGAGATAACAGAAAAGATTAAGGTAGCACTTTCATTTGGAGACTTGAGTGAAAATGCAGAATATGATGAAGCTAAAAATGAACAAGCATTTGTAGAAGGTAGAATAGTTCAACTTGAAAATATGCTTAAAAATGCTACTATAAGTAGATGAAAGTGAAATTTCTACGGATATAGTGAGCATAGGCTCAATTGTAAAAGTTAAAGATTATGAATTTGATGAAGAAGTAGAGTATATAATTGTTGGATCTGCTGAGGCCGACCCGTTAAACAATAAAATATCTAATGAATCTCCAGTCGGAAGTGGGCTTGTAGGTAAAAAAGTAGGAGATGTGATAGAAATACAGGTACCGGATGGAGTAAGCAAATATGAAATACTAGGAATAAGACGATAAGCTATATAAGAAAATATTGGAGGGTTTATTAATGGCAAATGATGAAAAAAATTTAAACAATTTAGAAGAGGATTTTAATGAGCTCATTAGAGAAAGAAGACAAAAATTATCAAATCTTCAAAGTGAGGGAAGAGATCCTTTTGATGTTTATAAGGTAGAAAGAACGCACACAACAAAAGAGATTAAAGATAATTATGATTCACTTGAAGGAAAAGATGTTACAGTTGCTGGAAGACTTATGTCAAAAAGAGTTCATGGAAAAGCTGGATTTTCAGATATTCATGATAGATATGGCAAAATTCAGCTATACATAAAAATAGACGATGTTGGTGAAGTAAAACTCAAAGAATATAAAACTTTTGACATAGGTGACTTTGTATCAATAACTGGAACTGTATTTAGAACTAAAACTGGAGAAGTGTCTCTGCATATTAGAGATTTCCAATTAATTTCAAAATCATTAAAACCACTTCCAGAAAAATGGCATGGATTAAAAGATCCAGACCTAAGATATAGACAAAGATATGTTGATTTAATAATTAATCAAGATGTAAGAGATACGTTTATGAAAAGAACCGCTATAATAAGAGCTATAAGAGAGTTTTTAGATAATAGAGATTATCTAGAAGTTGAAACTCCAGTACTTTCACCTATAGCGGGAGGAGCTGCTGCTAGACCTTTTGTAACTCATCATAATGCATTAGATATAGATATGTATTTAAGAATAGCTACAGAGCTTTACTTAAAGAGACTAATAGTTGGTGGATTTGAAAAGGTATATGAAATAGGTAAAAACTTTAGAAATGAAGGAATAAGTGTAAGACATAATCCAGAGTTTACAATGATAGAGTTATATGAAGCTTTTGCAGATTATAATGATATGATGGAAATTACTGAGAATATGATGGCATATGTATGCGAAAAAGTTTTAGGAACTACAAAAGTCACTTATGAAGGAACTGAAATAGACTTTACTCCACCTTGGAGAAGAGTTACTATGGTAGATGCTGTAAAAGAGTATGCTGGTATAGATTTTAATGAAATAAAAACAGATGAAGAGGCTAGAGAAATAGCTAAGGAAAAACATCTTGAATTTAAGAAAGAATTAAAGGAATGTACAAAGGGAGATATTTTAATTGCGTTATTTGAAGAATTCTGTGAACATAAATTGATACAACCTACTTTTGTATGTGATTATCCAGTAGAAAATTCACCTCTTACTAAAAAGAAAAGAGGAAATCAAGATTTTACTGAAAGATTTGAAGGGTTCATATACGGAAGAGAAGTATGTAATGCTTATTCAGAATTAAACGATCCTATAGTTCAGAAAGACAGATTTATTCAACAGCTTAGAGAAAGAGAACTTGGAGATGATGAGGCTTATATGATGGATGATGACTTTATAAATTCATTAGAAATAGGTATGCCTCCAACAGGTGGACTTGGTATAGGAGTAGATAGAATGATAATGTTCCTTACAGATTCACCTTCTATAAGAGACGTTATACTATTCCCAACAATGAAACCAACACAACAATAACTAAGTTATATTAAGTCGGCAGCTTCTAGTAAGCTGTCGATTTTTGATTTAGTAATTATAAAACTATATAAAAACAGGTGGAAAATATAAAAAAGTGAAAATAACTATTGACTTTTTTAAAATACCCGATATAATAATAAATGTAAGTTGTTCCGCGATAGCTCAATGGTGGAGCATTCGGCTGTTAACCGAAGGGTTGAAGGTTCGAATCCTTTTCGCGGAGCCATTTTTATTTTTTGTAATAAAAATGTATAAATGTTGGTTTAATGGATATAGTAAATTATATTAAAGTAGAAAAATCTTAATGGATAACATTGACAATGCTAAATTATTGCTATATTATATATATTAATATAAACAATATTATAATTCACAATGATAAAGAAAAGTAATAGTAATCATCTTAAAAGAGAGGTTGTGGCTGGTGTAAACAACTAAGGTTTTGCTATGAAGGGAGCTTTTGAGTGAGGTTTATGAAAGCAGGGCATTTGCCAAAAAGGGTGGAACCGCGGAAGATTATTTTCGTCCCTTTATGGTGGAGCTTTATTTTTTTACCATAAAATAATAAAATAAATATCTTGCTATGATGAAGAAGAGTAATGATAAATTGTCTTAAAAGAGAGGTTGTGGTTGGTGTAAACAACTAAGGATTTATCTATGAAGGGAACTTCAGAGCAAGGAGATGAAAGCAGGGCATTTGCCAAGAAGGGTGGAACCGCGGAAAATTATTTTCGTCCCTTCATGGTGGGCCTTTTTTTATAATTTAGTTTAAAATTATTAATTAATATAAAATAAAAATTAGGAGGTAATATCTATGGCATTTGAAAAAACTATGGAGAAAGTAGTAGCTTTGGCTAAAAACAGAGGTTATGTTTACCCTGGATCAGAGATATATGGAGGACTAGCAAATACTTGGGACTATGGTCCTTTAGGAGTAGAATTAAAAAATAATGTTAAAAAAGCTTGGTGGCAAAAGTTTATCCATGAAAGTGAATACAATGTTGGAATAGATTGTGCTATTTTAATGAACAAAGATGTATGGGTTGCATCAGGCCACGTTGGAAATTTCTCAGATCCTCTTATGGATTGTAAAGAATGTAAAGCTAGATTTAGAGCAGATAAAATAGTAGAAGAGCATATGACGAATCAAGGTATAGAAAAGGCTAGTGCTGACGGATGGAGTAATGAGAAGCTAAAGGGTTATATAGATGAAAACAATATAGTGTGTCCTAGCTGCGGAAAAAAGAATTTTACAGACATAAGAAAGTTTAATTTAATGTTTAAAACATTCCAGGGAGTAACAGAAGATTCTAAAGCAGAAATATATTTAAGACCAGAAACTGCGCAAGGTATATTTGTTAACTTTAAAAATGTACAAAGAACTTCAAGAAAAAAAGTACCATTTGGTATAGGACAAATAGGTAAGTCTTTTAGAAATGAAATAACTCCAGGTAACTTTACTTTTAGAACCAGAGAGTTTGAACAAATGGAATTAGAATTTTTCTGTAAGCCAGGTACTGATTTAGAATGGCATAGCTATTGGAAAGAGCATTGTTGGAAGTTCCTCTTAAATCTTGGAATAAAAGAAGAAAGTATAAGATTTAGAGATCATGAACAAGATGAATTATCACATTATAGTAATGCAACTTCTGATATAGAATATAGATTCCCGTTTGGCTGGGGAGAATTATGGGGCATAGCAGATAGAACTGACTATGATTTAAAACAACATCAAGAGCATTCAGGAAAAGATATGTCATATCTTGATCCTACTACTAATGAAAGATATGTACCATATTGTATCGAACCTTCAGTAGGTGCAGATAGAGTTGTATTGGCATTTTTAGTAGATGCCTATGATGAAGAAGAGTTAGAGGATGGAGATGTTAGAACAGTATTACATTTACACCCAGCAATTGCACCATTTAAAGCAGCTATACTTCCTTTAACTAAAAAACTATCTGAAAAATCATCAGAACTATACAGTAAATTACAAAAAGAGTTTAATGTTGATTATGACGAAGCAGGCAGCATAGGAAAAAGATATAGAAGGCAGGATGAGGCTGGAACTCCTTACTGTATAACAGTAGATTTTGATACTTTAGAAGATGATACTGTAACAATAAGAGACAGAGATACTATGCAGCAGTTTAGAATAAAAATAGATGAAATAAAAGATTTCATAAAAGGAAAAATGGAATTCTAAGAATAGCAAAAGGTACGTGCTACATTATTCTATAAGGATATGTAGTGCGTACCTTCTAATTCTTTTTGGATAAGTAAATAATTTTTATAAATAGCCCTAAAATGGTTATAATCCTTAAGAGTGCTTTTTAAGTAAAAACAAAAAGCCAGGTATTATACCTGGCAAAATAGGGTTTAATCATGGGGATATGTTATATGTTTAATTAAAACTTGGGGAATTATATTAATGTTTCCTTACGGCACGAAATTAGTATAGCATATGAAGACAATAAATTTCAATACTCAACAACAAAGTCTTTAAATTAAATATATTCTTGCAATTTCGACTATAAATAATAGCGAAGTTTAAATAAAACAAATAAAACATTTAAATTAAGAATATAAGAGATTTTTTCAATATCAATTATAAAAAGATACTGAGAAAGTAAGTCATATATTACATTAAAGTGATATAATTAGATATAAGATATCTAAAAGGATTTAATGATTTAATTAGCTTTAAAACTTTGTTAAATAGTCAGGTTAAAGTGGAGGGTTTTTGATGAAAAAGGATTTTAAGGATTTTAAGGACTTTATAAAAGGGAAAAAAACTGCTGTAGTAGGTATAGGAGTAAGTAATAGACCTTTAATAGATTTTTTATTAAAGCTAGGAGCAAAAGTAAGTGCTTTTGATAAAAAAGATGAGGAACAACTAGGTGAAACTGTTGCTGAATTGAAGGGAAAAGGCGTACAACTTGTCTTAGGAGAAGGATATTTAGATAAGTTAAAGGGATTTGATGTAGTGTTTAAGACGCCATCTATGAGAATAGATAGTCCAGCTTTAATTAATGCTAAAGAAGAAGGCGCTTATATAACTTCTGAAATGGAGGAGTTCGTTAAATACTGTCCAGCTAAAGTTTATGGGGTAACAGGAAGCGATGGCAAAACTACGACTACTACATTGATATATAATATTTTAAAGGAACATGGATATAAAACATGGGTAGGTGGAAACATAGGAACTCCATTGTTTAGTAAAATAGAAGATATGAGTTATACAGATAGAGTAGTACTAGAGCTATCTAGTTTTCAGCTTATGACAATGAATGTTTCTCCAGAGGTCGCAGTTGTAACAAATCTTAGTCCTAATCATTTAGATATGCATAAAGGAATGGATGAGTATGTTGATTCGAAAAAAAATATTTTTAAATATCAAAGCAATACAGATCTACTTGTGTTGAATAGAGATAATAAATTAACGAATTCAATGAATAAAGAAGCTAAGGGCCGTTTAATGCAATTTAGTATAGAGAATTACATTGAGGATGGTGCATTTTTTAAAGACAATAAGCTTTATTTGAAGGATAAAGTAATATGTCTATTAAGCGAAGTTCAATTAAAGGGAATGCATAATGTAGAAAACCTACTCGCTGCTTTTTGTGCTATTAGTGAGGATGTTAATATAGAAACCATGAGAAAAGTAGCCACAACATTTTCAGGAGTAGAACATAGATGTGAATTTGTACAAGAGATAAGAGGAATAAAATATTATAATGATTCTATTGCATCAAGCCCTAGTAGAACTGTGGCGGGACTTAGAGCTTTTGAAAAACCGGTAATTCTTATAGCTGGAGGATATGATAAAAAAATACCTTTTGAGCCTCTAGCGGAGGAAGGATATTCAAAAATAAAAGTATTGATACTAGTAGGCGCTACAAGATATAAAATAAAAGATGCCTTTGACAAAGTTATAAAGAGTAAGAATATAGAATTACCTATTATAATTGAAAATAGTCTTGAGGATGCTATTAGTAAAGCGCAAGAAATAGCAGAGGAGGGGGATGTAGTAACTTTATCTCCTGCTTGTGCAAGCTTCGATATGTTTCCTAATTTTGAAGCAAGAGGAAATAAATTTAAGGAAATAGTAAATAATTTAGAATAATGATAAAGTAATGTAACATAACCTCCAAGCTATATATAGCCTGGAGGTTATGTTGTTATAAAAAGAATATTTAATAAAATTAGTATAATATCATAATAACTTATCCACGTGTATCTACATGCAAATAATGTAGAATAAC
Organism: Clostridium sp. OS1-26; assembly: GCF_030915445.1. Lineage (GTDB taxonomy): Bacteria > Bacillota > Clostridia > Clostridiales > Clostridiaceae > Clostridium_AM. The sequence goes on along the minus strand of NZ_CP133264.1, from coordinate 1,269,624 downwards.
ATAGAATGAGTAAGAAATAAAGGGATAAATTAGTGTGATGAAAAATAAGTTATATATTTAATTTTTAAACTATGATAAGATAACACATGTCGCTTGATGAGGCGGCAAACAAGTGAAAAAAAGTTAGTCAAAAATATGTTGACAACAAATTAGCTTGTATGATACTATAATGAAGCTGTCAAGAGCAGCTAAGCTTAACAAAAAGAATTTTAAAAAAGTTCTTGACAAAGTTGAGTAAGTATGAGAAACTGTATAAGCTGTCTTGAACGACAGATGATCCTTGAAAATTAAACAGAGGTTAAAAGTTATTTAAACTTTTATTAAGTAAACTAAACCAGCAATTCTTTTGAACTACTTGTTAGTAGTCAAAAACAACAGTAATGAGCATTCAAACTTTTAAATTGAGAGTTTGATCCTGGCTCAGGACGAACGCTGGCGGCGTGCCTAACACATGCAAGTCGAGCGATGAAACCCTTCGGGGTGGATTAGCGGCGGACGGGTGAGTAACACGTGGGTAACCTGCCTCAAAGAGGGGGATAGCCTCCCGAAAGGGAGATTAATACCGCATAACATTAGTTTTTCGCATGGAGAACTAATTAAAGGAGCAATCCGCTTTGAGATGGACCCGCGGCGCATTAGCTAGTTGGTGAGGTAAAGGCTCACCAAGGCGACGATGCGTAGCCGACCTGAGAGGGTGATCGGCCACATTGGAACTGAGACACGGTCCAGACTCCTACGGGAGGCAGCAGTGGGGAATATTGCACAATGGGCGAAAGCCTGATGCAGCAACGCCGCGTGAGTGATGAAGGCCTTCGGGTTGTAAAGCTCTGTCTTTTGGGACGATAATGACGGTACCAAAGGAGGAAGCCACGGCTAACTACGTGCCAGCAGCCGCGGTAATACGTAGGTGGCGAGCGTTGTCCGGATTTACTGGGCGTAAAGGATGCGTAGGCGGATTTTTAAGTGAGATGTGAAATACCCGGGCTTAACTTGGGTGCTGCATTTCAAACTGGAAGTCTAGAGTGCGGGAGAGGAGAGTGGAATTCCTAGTGTAGCGGTGAAATGCGTAGAGATTAGGAAGAACACCAGTGGCGAAGGCGACTCTCTGGACCGTAACTGACGCTGAGGCATGAAAGCGTGGGTAGCAAACAGGATTAGATACCCTGGTAGTCCACGCCGTAAACGATGAGTACTAGGTGTAGGAGGTATCGACCCCTTCTGTGCCGCAGTTAACACAATAAGTACTCCGCCTGGGAAGTACGATCGCAAGATTAAAACTCAAAGGAATTGACGGGGGCCCGCACAAGCAGCGGAGCATGTGGTTTAATTCGAAGCAACGCGAAGAACCTTACCTAGACTTGACATCTCCTGAATTACTCGTAATGGAGGAAGCCCTTCGGGGCAGGAAGACAGGTGGTGCATGGTTGTCGTCAGCTCGTGTCGTGAGATGTTAGGTTAAGTCCTGCAACGAGCGCAACCCTTATCATTAGTTGCTACCATTAAGTTGAGCACTCTAGTGAGACTGCCCGGGTTAACCGGGAGGAAGGTGGGGATGACGTCAAATCATCATGCCCCTTATGTCTAGGGCTACACACGTGCTACAATGGGTAATACAAAGAGAAGCAATACAGTGATGTGGAGCAAAACTATAAAATTACCCTCAGTTCGGATTGTAGGCTGAAACTCGCCTACATGAAGCTGGAGTTGCTAGTAATCGCGAATCAGCATGTCGCGGTGAATACGTTCCCGGGCCTTGTACACACCGCCCGTCACACCATGAGAGCTGGCAACACCCGAAGTCCGTAGTCTAACCGTAAGGAAGACGCGGCCGAAGGTGGGGTTAGTGATTGGGGTGAAGTCGTAACAAGGTAGCCGTAGGAGAACCTGCGGCTGGATCACCTCCTTTCTAAGGAGTCGACAAGATAGGTAATTCTATCTTGAAGGTTTGAGTTTACACTCTGTTTAATCTTGAGGGATTATTTACCGGTTGATTTTAAATAATCAACATGATAAAATGAATCTCCAATTGTTCTTTGAAAATTGCACAGTGATATTAAATAAAAGTAAAGCTGAAGGTAAAACTACTTATTATATAAGTAAGTAACCTTTGTAGATTTATAACTAAGCAAAGAAAATTGATAGAAACCAATTTTCGGATGAATGGTCAAGCTACAAAGGGCGCATGGTGAATGCCTTGGCACCAGTAGTCGAAGAAGGACGTGATAAGCTGCGATAAGCTTCGGGTAGGCGCAAATAGCCTGTGATCCGAAGATTTCCGAATGGGGCAACCCACACTACTAACGTAGTGTACTATAAACTGAATTCATAGGTTTATAGGGATATACCCGGGGAACTGAAACATCTAAGTACCCGGAGGAAGAGAAAGAAAAATCGATTTCCTAAGTAGCGGCGAGCGAAAGGGAAAGAGCCCAAACCAGGAACTTGTTCCTGGGGTTGCGGACAGATCATAAAAGTTGTGATTTCTTAATTGAAGAGAGCTGGAAGGCTCCGCCGTAGAAGGTAACAGCCCTGTAAGTGAAAAGAATAGCAACGAGATCTGCTCCAGAGTACCACGAGACACGTGAAACCTTGTGGGAAGCAGGGAGGACCACCTCCCAAGGCTAAATACTAACTGGTGACCGATAGTGAAGCAGTACCGTGAGGGAAAGGTGAAAAGAACCCCGGGAGGGGAGTGAAATAGAACCTGAAACCGTGTGTCCACAACCGGTCAAAGCACTTTTACGTGCGATGACGTGCTTTTTGTAGAACGAGCCAGCGAGTTACGATATGTAGCAAGGTTAAGCACTTAAGGTGCGCAGCCGAAGGGAAACCGAGTCTGAATAGGGCAATAAGTTGCATGTCGTAGACCCGAAACCGGGTGACCTATCCATGGACAGGTTGAAGCGGAAGTAAAATTCCGTGGAGGACCGAACCACGTTGGTGTTGAAAAACCATGGGATGAGCTGTGGATAGCGGAGAAATTCCAATCGAACTCGGAGATAGCTGGTTCTCCTCGAAATAGCTTTAGGGCTAGCGTTGAGAATGAGTAATGGAGGTAGAGCACTGAATGGGCTAGGGGCTGACAACAGTTACTGAACCCTATCAAACTCCGAATGCCATATACTTGAATCTCAGCAGTCAGACTACGAATGATAAGATCCGTGGTCAAAAGGGAAACAGCCCAGATCATCAGCTAAGGTCCCAAAGTGTAAGTTAAGTGGAAAAGGATGTGGGATTTCTAAGACAACTAGGATGTTGGCTTAGAAGCAGCCACTCATTCAAAGAGTGCGTAATAGCTCACTAGTCGAGAGATCCTGCGCCGAAGATGTCCGGGGCTAAAACTTACCACCGAAGCTATGGGCTCGAAAGAGCGGTAGAGGAGCTTCCTGTATGGATTGAAGTCGTACCGAAAGGAGCGGTGGACTGTACAGGAGTGAGTATGCTGGCATAAGTAGCGAGAAATAAGTGAGAATCTTATTGGTCGAAAACCTAAGGTTTCCTGAGGAAGGCTCGTCCGCTCAGGGTTAGTCGGGACCTAAGCCGAGGCCGAAAGGCGTAGGTGATGGACAATCGGTTGATATTCCGATACCGCCAACTGACGTTATTACAAATGGGATGACGCAGGAGGATAAGATGTGCACACTATTGGATGTGTGTCTAAGCACTTAGACAGACTAGACAGGCAAATCCGTTTAGTCAATGTTGAGGTGTGATGGGGAGCCCTTTCGGGCGAAGTATCTGATTCCACGCTGCCAAGAAAAGTCTCTATGGAGGAAGTTGGTGCCCGTACCGCAAACCGACACAGGTAGGTGAGGAGAGAATCCTAAGACCAGCGGAAGAATTGTTGTCAAGGAACTCGGCAAATTGACCCCGTAAGTTAGCGATAAGGGGTGCCTACGCAAGTAGGTCGCAGAGAATAGGCCCAAGCAACTGTTTAGCAAAAACACAGGTCTCTGCTAAAGCGAAAGCTGATGTATAGGGGCTGACGCCTGCCCGGTGCTGGAAGGTTAAGGGGAACACTTAGCGCAAGCGAAGGTGTGAACTTAAGCCCCAGTAAACGGCGGCCGTAACTATAACGGTCCTAAGGTAGCGAAATTCCTTGTCGGGTAAGTTCCGACCCGCACGAATGGCGTAATGACTTGGGCACTGTCTCGACAACAAATCCGGCGAAATTGTAGTGCAAGTGAAGATGCTTGCTACCCGCGATTGGACGGAAAGACCCCGTAGAGCTTTACTGTAGCTTAGCATTGAGTTTCGGTATTGTCTGTACAGGATAGGTGGGAGACTGAGAAGTAAGGGCGTCAGCTCTTATGGAGTCATCCTTGGGATACCACCCTGACAGTACTGGGATTCTAACCGGCGGCCATGAATCTGGTCACGGGACATTGTTAGGTGGGCAGTTTGACTGGGGCGGTCGCCTCCTAAAAAGTAACGGAGGCGCCCAAAGGTTCCCTCAGAACGGTTGGAAATCGTTCGTAGAGTGCAAAGGCAGAAGGGAGCCTGACTGCGACACATACAAGTGGAGCAGGGACGAAAGTCGGGCTTAGTGATCCGGTGGTTCCTCGTGGGAGGGCCATCGCTCAACGGATAAAAGCTACCTCGGGGATAACAGGCTGATCTCCCCCAAGAGTCCACATCGACGGGGAGGTTTGGCACCTCGATGTCGGCTCGTCGCATCCTGGGGCTGAAGTAGGTCCCAAGGGTTGGGCTGTTCGCCCATTAAAGCGGCACGCGAGCTGGGTTCAGAACGTCGTGAGACAGTTCGGTCCCTATCCGTCGCGGGCGTAGGAAATTTGAGAGGAGCTGTCCTTAGTACGAGAGGACCGGGATGGACTGACCTCTGGTGCACCAGTTGTTCCGCCAGGAGCACAGCTGGGTAGCTATGTCGGGACGGGATAAACGCTGAAAGCATCTAAGCGTGAAGCCCACCTCAAGATTAGATTTCCCATAGCGTAAGCTAGTAAGACCCCTTGAAGAACACAAGGTTGATAGGTCAGAGGTGTAAGCATGGTAACATGTTCAGCTGACTGATACTAATAGGTCGAGGGCTTGACCAAATATAATTCACTGTGCAATTTTCAGAGAACAAATGTGCAAATTACTCAATGTTCCTGAAAAAGTTTGATAAACATAAAAAAAATGTTGACAAACTTAAGCGAATCCAGTATAATATAAAACTGTAGTAGATATGAAACTCACTCGGCAGAGCTGAGGAGTACTGATTCTTTAGCTAAATCAAAGATTTAGAAGAAATCAACATCTGGTGATTATGACGTGAAGGTAACACCCGTTCCCATTCCGAACACGAAGGTTAAGCTTCATAGTGCCGATGGTACTGCAGGGGAGACCCTGTGGAAGAGTAGGTCGTCGCCAGGTCTAATATGGATCTTTAGCTCAGTTGGTTAGAGCAACCGGCTCATAACCGGTTGGTCCGGGGTTCGAGTCCCTGAAGGTCCACCATTTATGGGGGTATAGCTCAGTTGGGAGAGCATCTGCCTTGCACGCAGAGGGTCAAGAGTTCGAATCTCTTTATCTCCACCATAAAAAAGAGTGATATTTATCACTCTTTTTTTATGCATTTAATACCATAAGTCAAATTGATGGATATTTATTCTTCTATGGATATAGACAGGAAATATATTTATAAAGAACATATTTATATAGTAAATAGGTAAATATATGATTGCTATATTTGAGTTGAATAAACGCCATAGTTATATTAGTTATGTATTTTTGTAGATATAGATTTGTATAATGGAACCATGTTTATGAAATATAAATTTTTTAAAAATGTTATTGACATAGAACTACTTACCGTGATATTATATAAAAGTCGCTGAGAGGTAACAATACAAGTATTAACAATAAAAAAAGTATTGACAAGACTCCTAGCTTATGATAAACTTTAAAAGGTCGTTAAGAGAACGACAAATGATCCTTGAAAATTAAACAGAGGTTAAAAGTTATTTAAACTTTTATTAAGTAAACTAAACCAGCAATTCTTTTGAACTACTTGTTAGTAGTCAAAAACAACAGTAATGAGCATTCAAACTTTTAAATTGAGAGTTTGATCCTGGCTCAGGACGAACGCTGGCGGCGTGCCTAACACATGCAAGTCGAGCGATGAAACCCTTCGGGGTGGATTAGCGGCGGACGGGTGAGTAACACGTGGGTAACCTGCCTCAAAGAGGGGGATAGCCTCCCGAAAGGGAGATTAATACCGCATAACATTAGTTTTTCGCATGGAGAACTAATTAAAGGAGTAATCCGCTTTGAGATGGACCCGCGGCGCATTAGCTAGTTGGTGAGGTAAAGGCTCACCAAGGCGACGATGCGTAGCCGACCTGAGAGGGTGATCGGCCACATTGGAACTGAGACACGGTCCAGACTCCTACGGGAGGCAGCAGTGGGGAATATTGCACAATGGGCGAAAGCCTGATGCAGCAACGCCGCGTGAGTGATGAAGGCCTTCGGGTTGTAAAGCTCTGTCTTTTGGGACGATAATGACGGTACCAAAGGAGGAAGCCACGGCTAACTACGTGCCAGCAGCCGCGGTAATACGTAGGTGGCGAGCGTTGTCCGGATTTACTGGGCGTAAAGGATGCGTAGGCGGATTTTTAAGTGAGATGTGAAATACCCGGGCTTAACTTGGGTGCTGCATTTCAAACTGGAAGTCTAGAGTGCGGGAGAGGAGAGTGGAATTCCTAGTGTAGCGGTGAAATGCGTAGAGATTAGGAAGAACACCAGTGGCGAAGGCGACTCTCTGGACCGTAACTGACGCTGAGGCATGAAAGCGTGGGTAGCAAACAGGATTAGATACCCTGGTAGTCCACGCCGTAAACGATGAGTACTAGGTGTAGGAGGTATCGACCCCTTCTGTGCCGCAGTTAACACAATAAGTACTCCGCCTGGGAAGTACGATCGCAAGATTAAAACTCAAAGGAATTGACGGGGGCCCGCACAAGCAGCGGAGCATGTGGTTTAATTCGAAGCAACGCGAAGAACCTTACCTAGACTTGACATCTCCTGAATTACTCGTAATGGAGGAAGCCCTTCGGGGCAGGAAGACAGGTGGTGCATGGTTGTCGTCAGCTCGTGTCGTGAGATGTTAGGTTAAGTCCTGCAACGAGCGCAACCCTTATCATTAGTTGCTACCATTAAGTTGAGCACTCTAGTGAGACTGCCCGGGTTAACCGGGAGGAAGGTGGGGATGACGTCAAATCATCATGCCCCTTATGTCTAGGGCTACACACGTGCTACAATGGGTAATACAAAGAGAAGCAATACAGTGATGTGGAGCAAAACTATAAAATTACCCTCAGTTCGGATTGTAGGCTGAAACTCGCCTACATGAAGCTGGAGTTGCTAGTAATCGCGAATCAGCATGTCGCGGTGAATACGTTCCCGGGCCTTGTACACACCGCCCGTCACACCATGAGAGCTGGCAACACCCGAAGTCCGTAGTCTAACCGTAAGGAAGACGCGGCCGAAGGTGGGGTTAGTGATTGGGGTGAAGTCGTAACAAGGTAGCCGTAGGAGAACCTGCGGCTGGATCACCTCCTTTCTAAGGAGTCGACAAGGTAGGTAATTCTATCTTGAAGGTTTGTTTACACTCTGTTTAATCTTGAGGGATTATCAATAAGATAATAACTCTTATAAGGGCTTATAGCTCAGCTGGTTAGAGCGCACGCCTGATAAGCGTGAGGTCGATGGTTCGAGTCCATTTAAGCCCACCAATTGTTCTTTGAAAATTGCACAGTGATATATAAATAAAAGTAAAGCTAAAGGTAAAACTACTTATTATATAAGTAATGAACTTTTGTAGATTTTTAAGTTTCATGAGTAGAACTAAATTTTATGAATGAAACCAAGAAAATTGATAGAAGCTAGCAGATCGAGGAAAGACCCGAGCGAGGAGCGGAGTTTACTGACTGGTAAATGAGCACCACAGGGAGGGGGCTTGACGAAGAGCTGCGAAGCTTATAGCAATTTTCGATTGAATGGTCAAGCTACAAAGGGCGCATGGTGAATGCCTTGGCACCAGTAGTCGAAGAAGGACGTGATAAGCTGCGATAAGCTTCGGGTAGGCGCAAATAGCCTGTGATCCGAAGATTTCCGAATGGGGCAACCCACACTACTAACGTAGTGTACTATAAACTGAATTCATAGGTTTATAGGGATATACCCGGGGAACTGAAACATCTAAGTACCCGGAGGAAGAGAAAGAAAAATCGATTTCCTAAGTAGCGGCGAGCGAAAGGGAAAGAGCCCAAACCAGGAACTTGTTCCTGGGGTTGCGGACAGATCATAAAAGTTGTGATTTCTTAATTGAAGAGAGCTGGAAGGCTCCGCCGTAGAAGGTAACAGCCCTGTAAGTGAAAAGAATAGCAACGAGATCTGCTCCAGAGTACCACGAGACACGTGAAACCTTGTGGGAAGCAGGGAGGACCACCTCCCAAGGCTAAATACTAACTGGTGACCGATAGTGAAGCAGTACCGTGAGGGAAAGGTGAAAAGAACCCCGGGAGGGGAGTGAAATAGAACCTGAAACCGTGTGTCCACAACCGGTCAAAGCACTTTTACGTGCGATGACGTGCTTTTTGTAGAACGAGCCAGCGAGTTACGATATGTAGCAAGGTTAAGCACTTAAGGTGCGCAGCCGAAGGGAAACCGAGTCTGAATAGGGCAATAAGTTGCATGTCGTAGACCCGAAACCGGGTGACCTATCCATGGACAGGTTGAAGCGGAAGTAAAATTCCGTGGAGGACCGAACCACGTTGGTGTTGAAAAACCATGGGATGAGCTGTGGATAGCGGAGAAATTCCAATCGAACTCGGAGATAGCTGGTTCTCCTCGAAATAGCTTTAGGGCTAGCGTTGAGAATGAGTAATGGAGGTAGAGCACTGAATGGGCTAGGGGCTGACAACAGTTACTGAACCCTATCAAACTCCGAATGCCATATACTTGAATCTCAGCAGTCAGACTACGAATGATAAGATCCGTGGTCAAAAGGGAAACAGCCCAGATCATCAGCTAAGGTCCCAAAGTGTAAGTTAAGTGGAAAAGGATGTGGGATTTCTAAGACAACTAGGATGTTGGCTTAGAAGCAGCCACTCATTCAAAGAGTGCGTAATAGCTCACTAGTCGAGAGATCCTGCGCCGAAGATGTCCGGGGCTAAAACTTACCACCGAAGCTATGGGCTCGAAAGAGCGGTAGAGGAGCTTCCTGTATGGATTGAAGTCGTACCGAAAGGAGCGGTGGACTGTACAGGAGTGAGTATGCTGGCATAAGTAGCGAGAAATAAGTGAGAATCTTATTGGTCGAAAACCTAAGGTTTCCTGAGGAAGGCTCGTCCGCTCAGGGTTAGTCGGGACCTAAGCCGAGGCCGAAAGGCGTAGGTGATGGACAATCGGTTGATATTCCGATACCGCCAACTGACGTTATTACAAATGGGATGACGCAGGAGGATAAGATGTGCACACTATTGGATGTGTGTCTAAGCACTTAGACAGACTAGACAGGCAAATCCGTTTAGTCAATGTTGAGGTGTGATGGGGAGCCCTTTCGGGCGAAGTATCTGATTCCACGCTGTCAAGAAAAGTCTCTATGGAGGAAGTTGGTGCCCGTACCGCAAACCGACACAGGTAGGTGAGGAGAGAATCCTAAGACCAGCGGAAGAATTGTTGTCAAGGAACTCGGCAAATTGACCCCGTAAGTTAGCGATAAGGGGTGCCTACGCAAGTAGGTCGCAGAGAATAGGCCCAAGCAACTGTTTAGCAAAAACACAGGTCTCTGCTAAAGCGAAAGCTGATGTATAGGGGCTGACGCCTGCCCGGTGCTGGAAGGTTAAGGGGAACACTTAGCGCAAGCGAAGGTGTGAACTTAAGCCCCAGTAAACGGCGGCCGTAACTATAACGGTCCTAAGGTAGCGAAATTCCTTGTCGGGTAAGTTCCGACCCGCACGAATGGCGTAATGACTTGGGCACTGTCTCGACAACAAATCCGGCGAAATTGTAGTGCAAGTGAAGATGCTTGCTACCCGCGATTGGACGGAAAGACCCCGTAGAGCTTTACTGTAGCTTAGCATTGAGTTTCGGTATTGTCTGTACAGGATAGGTGGGAGACTGAGAAGTAAGGGCGTCAGCTCTTATGGAGTCATCCTTGGGATACCACCCTGACAGTACTGGGATTCTAACCGGCGGCCATGAATCTGGTCACGGGACATTGTTAGGTGGGCAGTTTGACTGGGGCGGTCGCCTCCTAAAAAGTAACGGAGGCGCCCAAAGGTTCCCTCAGAACGGTTGGAAATCGTTCGTAGAGTGCAAAGGCAGAAGGGAGCCTGACTGCGACACATACAAGTGGAGCAGGGACGAAAGTCGGGCTTAGTGATCCGGTGGTTCCTCGTGGGAGGGCCATCGCTCAACGGATAAAAGCTACCTCGGGGATAACAGGCTGATCTCCCCCAAGAGTCCACATCGACGGGGAGGTTTGGCACCTCGATGTCGGCTCGTCGCATCCTGGGGCTGAAGTAGGTCCCAAGGGTTGGGCTGTTCGCCCATTAAAGCGGCACGCGAGCTGGGTTCAGAACGTCGTGAGACAGTTCGGTCCCTATCCGTCGCGGGCGTAGGAAATTTGAGAGGAGCTGTCCTTAGTACGAGAGGACCGGGATGGACTGACCTCTGGTGCACCAGTTGTTCCGCCAGGAGCACAGCTGGGTAGCTATGTCGGGACGGGATAAACGCTGAAAGCATCTAAGCGTGAAGCCCACCTCAAGATTAGATTTCCCATAGCGTAAGCTAGTAAGACCCCTTGAAGAACACAAGGTTGATAGGTCAGAGGTGTAAGCATGGTAACATGTTCAGCTGACTGATACTAATAGGTCGAGGGCTTGACCAAATATAATTCACTGTGCAATTTTCAGAGAACAAATGTGCAAATTACTCAATGTTCCTGAAAAAGTTTGATAAACATAAAAAAAATGTTGACAAACTTAAGCGAATCCAGTATAATATAAAACTGTAGTAGATATGAAACTCACTCGGCAGAGCTGAGGAGTACTGATTCTTTAGCTAAATCAAAGATTTAGAAGAAATCAACATCTGGTGATTATGACGTGAAGGTAACACCCGTTCCCATTCCGAACACGAAGGTTAAGCTTCATAGTGCCGATGGTACTGCAGGGGAGACCCTGTGGAAGAGTAGGTCGTCGTCAGGTTAAATGTTCCGTGGTAGCTCAATGGTGGAGCATTCGGCTGTTAACCGAAGGGTTGGAGGTTCGAATCCTCTCCACGGAGCCATTTTTATTTTTTGTATATAATATTATTTAATTCAAAACACACTAGTATCTTTAACTAGTGTGTTTTTTTATTTTAGAAAAAAAGTTTTAATATTTTTCATATACTCGCATAAAATATGGAGTATATGGAAATATATATATAATCAAATAATTTAGAAAATTTCACAAACTTAAAAGGATTTTTAAATTAAAAATAGAATATATAATTAAGCTTAAAAGTAAGAGGGGGAATTGCTTATGAAAAACTATTCAACAAAAAATTTAAGAAATGTAGGAGTAATAGGGCACAGTAGCTCAGGAAAAACTACTTTAACGGAAGCAATACTTTATTATACTAAGGCTACAGATAGATTTGGAAAAATTGAAGAAGGAAATACTATTAGTGATTATGACGCTGAAGAAAAAAGAAGAAAGATATCCTTATCTACTTCAGTAGCTCCATGCGAATGGGGAGATGTTAAGATAAATTTAATCGATATGCCAGGATATTTTGATTTTATAGGTGAAACATTTCAGGGACTAAGAGCAGCAGATGTTGCAATGATTGTTGTATCCGGAGTCTCTGGTATTCAAGTAGGTACAGAAAAATCCTGGGGATATGTGAATAAGTATAGATTACCTAGAGCATTGTATATAAATAAATTGGATAGAGAAAATTCTAATTTTGACAAAGTACTATCCGGTCTAAAAGAAAGGTTTGGTATATCAGTAGTACCAGTTCAGTATCCAATAGGAAATGAAGAAAATTTTGTAGGAGTTATAAATGTTATTTCTAGAAAAGCTAGGATATTTGATAAGAAAACTCAACTTATGAGTGAAGCGGATATACCTGATGAATTAATTGAGAAGGTAGATCAATGCAAAAATATGATTGTAGAAGCTGTAGCTGAAACTGATGAAGCATTACTAGATAAATATTTTAATGAAGGTACTCTAAGTGATGAGGAAATATACAATGGACTTATAAACGGTTGTGCTAAAGGTGAAATTACTCCTGTAATGTGTGGATCTGCATTTAGTGGCATTGGTATCGAAACATTACTAGAAGATATAGTAGAATGTTTTCCATCACCTGCAAATGCGGAGCCATTAAAAGCTAGAGACTTAAAGTCTGATTCTGAAAAGAGTATTAAATTTGATGAAAATGCGCCGTTATCAGCATTTATATTTAAGACAATAGCAGATCCTTTTGTTGGAAAATTATCATTATTTAAAGTTATTACTGGTAAGATTAAATCGGACTCAACGGTATACAACGCTAACAAAGATAAAGCAGAGAAAATAGGAACAATGTATTTCTTGAAAGGTAAGTTGCAAACCCCTATTAGTGAAATAATAGCTGGAGATATTGGTGCTGTCTCAAAATTACAATTCACAAGTACTGGGGATACCCTATGTGATGTATCTAATCCAGTAACTTTTGAAAATATAGAATTCCCTGAGCCATCAATGTCAATGGCTGTTTTACCAAAGTCCAAAAATGATGAAGATAAAATTTCTAATGGATTAAATAAATTATTGGAAGAAGACCCTACATTTAAAGTATCAAGAGATTTAGAGAATGCAGAGTCAATAGTTTCGGGATTAGGAGAAACCCATCTAGATGTAATTGCATGTAAATTGAAAAGCAAGTTTGGAGCAGATGTAGTACTTCAAACGCCAAAGGTACCTTATAGAGAAACGATAAAAAAAGTTGCCGATGTTCAGGGTAAACATAAAAAGCAATCTGGTGGACATGGCCAATATGGAGATGTAAAAATTAAGTTTGAGCCTAGACTGGATGGAGAAGATGAATTACAATTTGTTGATCAGGTAGTTGGTGGTGTTGTTCCGAGACAATATATTCCAGCAGTTGAAAAAGGTCTAAAAGAATGCATACAGCGTGGTGTTTTAGCGGGATATCCTGTGATAAGGCTAAAAGCTACACTGCATGATGGATCGTATCACCCTGTTGATTCATCAGAAATGGCATTTAAGGTGGCAGCATCTTTAGCTTATAAGAAAGGACTAATGGAAGCTCAACCTGTACTTTTAGAGCCAGTAATGCATGTAGAAGTATTGGTTCCAGAGTACTATATGGGAGATATAATTGGCGACATAAATAAAAAAAGAGGAAGAGTTTTGGGAATGGAATCATTTGAAGACAATCAAAAAATAATAGCAGAGATTCCTCAAGGAGAAATGTTTAAGTATGCTACAGATCTAAGATCAATGACTCAGGCAAGAGGAAGTTTTACAATGAAATTTGAAAGGTATGAAGAAGTTCCAGCTACAGAGGTAAATAAGATAATAGATGAAGCTAAAAAAATAAAAGCTAAGGTAGAAGAATAGAAAATAATAAGGAGAGCTCCGATATAGGCATTGGAGCTCTCCTTATTATTTTGTATAATTTAATGGCTCATTAGAAAAGATAAGATTATTAGTTTGCTTGTAGTAAGTTTAGCAAGGGAGAGGTTTTATGTCAGAATACCAAATGAACATAAACGGTAAGATAAGTTTAGCCGATTATAGTAGCATTTATGATTATATTTCTATAGTTGATAAAGATGATAATCTTACAATAAGTATTGAGAATAATACGGAAAACATTAATATAGTAAAGCAAATGCTGGAAAATAATAATTTTACCGTTGATTTAGATTGCAATAAGCATAATGGAATATATTATATCAAAGCGTCCAAAACTAATTAAATAGATAGCTGTCTTAAAAAGTAAAAATTAAGACAGTTATTTGTTTATCATTCATGTAGTAGTATAGTTTTATATCTATAAGTTAAAATAATATGAAGTTTATAAAGAATAATTTTAAAAACAGAAGTAATTTAAACGAATATAGAGAATGATTAGGATAAAATTAAAATTTGGGATAATACAGATATTGTATAAAGATAATAATAGTATTAATATTAAATAAAGGTCAAAGAAAGACAAAGTCAGGAAGGTGTTTTTATGGCTAGACTATCAGATGAGATTGAAGAGTTTATTAAAGCTATGTTAAATGAAAGTAGAGAAAGCCAGTTACAAATTGTACGAAATGAATTGGCTAATTATTTTAGTTGTGCTCCCTCTCAAATTAATTATGTATTAACCACTAGATTCACCACTAATAAAGGATACTATATTGAAAGTAGAAGAGGTGGTGGTGGCTGTATTATTATAAGACGATTAGAAGTAAGGAGCGATGATTCCTTTATAGATGACATAAATGAGAAAATAGGAGATAGTATAACTTATAATTCAGCACATCAAATAATAAATGGATTATTTGATGCTCAAATAATAACTAAAACTGAGGCAGATATGCTAAGAGTTGTTTTAAATGACAGAACTCTAATTGCTGCAAGTGATAATAGAAATAAATTAAGAGCGGATATCTTAAAAGCTGTAGTTATGGTAATTTTAAACTAAGAATAAATTTCTTTTAAATGTAAAATGTGTGATATAATGGTTATCATATCATGAAGTGTATAACATAAAGGGGTGATAATATGATATGTGACTTATGTAAGCAAAATGAGGCCACTGTTCACATAACTAAAATATTGAATGGAGATAAAAAGGAACTAAATTTATGTGAAAAGTGTGCTAAGGAAAAAGGAGAATTAACTTTTTATAGCCCTATAGATATCTCTTCATCATTTACCTTTCAAAATATATTGAGCGGAATAATGGAACATGTAGGCAATGTAGGTAAGGATGCGAAAAGCCCATATAGTTATTGTGAAAATTGTGGAACTACCTATAGTGAATTTAAACAAAGAGGATTGGCTGGATGCAGTGAATGTTATAAAAGTTTCAGTGGAATGATAAATCCTATTATAAAGAGAGTTCAAGGAAATATTGAACACACCGGAAAGATTCCTAAAAAGTTAGGTAGGCATATAATTGAAAAGAAGAAATTATTGAAATTAAAGGAAGACCTCCAAAAGGCCATAACCGCAGAAGAATACGAAAAGGCTGCAGAAATAAGAGATTTGATTAGAAAGATACAGAATAATCAAAAATAGGAGGCTATATCAAGTATGGAAAATTGGATAAATTATCAAGGGAAAAGAGATGACCTCGTATTAAGCAGCAGAATAAGACTTGCTAGGAATATTGACAAAATGCCTTTTCCACATAAATTAGGCACGGAAAAGGGAAGAGCGATAGTTCCAATAGTTGAGGATGCCTTTTACAGATCAGTTCATATGAGAGAGGAATATGTAACTAAGTATTTATACGATATAGATATAATTGCAAATCAGGTTTATTTGGAGAGACATTTAATAAGCAAAAACTTAATCAATAATAGTGATAAGACAGCTTTTATAATAGATAAAAATGAGACTGTAAGTGTCATGATAAATGAGGAAGATCATATAAGAATCCAGTGCATAACATCTAGTTTGAATCTGGAAGAAGCATATGATTTAAGTAATAAAATTGATAATTTACTTGAAGAAAAGCTGAGCTATGCTTTTGATGAGAAGCTTGGGTATATAACATCATGTCCTACTAATATTGGAACAGGACTTAGAGCATCTGTTATGATTCATCTCCCAACACTCTCCTTAAATAACAAGATGAACGGAGTTATAAATGCAGTCTCACAAGTTGGCATGACAGCAAGGGGATTATATGGTGAAGGTTCCAAGGCTTATGGCAATATATATCAGATATCAAATCAAGTTACATTAGGCCTTAGTGAAGAAGAAATTATAAGTAACTTAGAAGCAGTTGTAAAACAGATTATTAATGAAGAAAATCTTTTAAGGGAAGATCTAATTAAAAATTATAAATATGAAATAGAGGACAGAATCTATAGAGCTTTAGGTACGTTGAAGTCTGCAGTACTATTAAACTCAAATGAATGTATAAAACTTTTATCAGATGTAAGATTAGGCATGGAAATGGGAATAATTAAAGATGTTGATAATGTTATATTAAACAATCTTCTTGTAGATACGCAAGCAGCATCTATACAACAAATTCATAAAGAAAAATTATCAAATAAAGGAATAGAACTTAATAGAGCTAAACTTATTAAAGAACGATTAGCTAAAATGATATTATGATATTAAGGGAGGTTATTTTAACATGATGTTTGGAAGGTTTACTGAAAGAGCACAAAAAGTTCTTTTTTATGCTCAAGAAGAAGCACAAGCTCTTCAACATGGGTATGTTGGAACAGAGCATATTTTACTAGGAATATTAAGAGAAGACGGAGTAGCTAAAAAATTTTTAAACGATATGGGCATTAATGTGGAGGCTGTAAGAAATTTAGTGGAAGAATATGAAGGTAAAGGGGATATCGACTTATATAAAAATGAGATTCCACTTACCCCTAGAACCAAGAGATTATTAGAATTAAGTCTACTTGAGGCTAGGAACCTAAACCATAATTATATAAGTCCGGAGCATATATTATTAGCGCTTATAAGAGAAGCAGAAGGAGTTGCATTTACAATACTAAATAACTTAGGTGCTGACTTTGATAAATTAAGAAAAGGGCTAATTGACAATCTTTCAGGAGAACAATCAGCAAGTACTAGTGATTTAGGTAAAGCAAATAATGAGCCAACTCCTACGTTAGATCAGTTTGGAAGAGATTTAACTGAAATGGCCAAAGAAGGAAAGCTTGATCCAGTAGTGGGTAGAGAAAAGGAAACACAGAGAGTTTTAGAAATTTTATGTAGAAGAAGTAAGAATAATCCATGTTTAATAGGAGACCCTGGTGTAGGTAAAACTGCAATAGCAGAAGGATTAGCACAAAGAATAGTGTCAGGAAACATTCCTGAAATACTCAGAAATAAGAGAGTTGTAACATTAGATTTATCTTCAATGGTCGCAGGATCAAAATATAGAGGTGAATTTGAAGAAAGACTAAAAAAGGTCATGGATGAATTAAGAAAGTCAGGAAGTGTTATATTATTTATTGATGAAATTCACACTATAATAGGTGCTGGTGCAGCCGAGGGTGCTATAGATGCTTCTAATATATTAAAGCCTGCATTGGCTAGAGGAGAAATACAATGTATAGGTGCAACTACTATAGATGAATATAGAAAATATATAGAAAAAGATGCCGCTTTAGAAAGAAGATTTCAGCCAATTATGGTTGGAGAACCTAATAAGGAAGAGGCTGTGCTTATATTGAAGGGATTAAGAGATAAATATGAAGCACACCATAGAGTAAAGATTACAGATGAGGCTATAGATGCGGCAGTAAATTTATCAGATAGATATATTACTGATAGATATTTGCCAGATAAAGCAATAGATTTAATTGATGAAGCAGCAGCTAAAGTAAGAATTGAAAATTTAATAGCGCCACCAGACTTGAAAAAACTAGAAAGCGATCTTGAGAAAACTACCAAAGAGAAAGAAGACTCAATAAGGGTTCAGGATTTTGAAAAAGCAGCAAGATTAAGAGATAAAGAAAAAGAAATAAAAGATAAGTTAGAAGGATTGAAAGCTAACTGGAACACCAAGAAAGAAGTTTCAAACCTTACTGTGAGTGAGGCGCAAATAGCGGCAGTTGTTTCAAAATGGACTAATGTTCCGCTAGAAAAGCTGACTGAAAGAGAATCGGAAAGATTATTAAAACTAGAAGAAATTCTTCATAAAAGAGTAATTGGTCAGGATGAGGCTGTAAAGTCTATATCAAGAGCTGTAAGGAGAGCTAGAGTAGGACTCAAGGATCCAAAGCGACCAATAGGATCATTTATATTCTTGGGGCCAACAGGGGTAGGAAAAACAGAGCTCTCAAAGGCGTTAGCAGAAGCAATGTTTGGTGATGAAAATAATATGATAAGAATAGATATGTCTGAATACATGGAAAAGCACACAGTATCAAGATTGGTAGGATCTCCTCCAGGATATGTTGGTTTTGATGAAGGTGGTCAATTAACTGAAAAGGTAAGAAGAAATCCTTATTCTGTTGTGTTGTTTGATGAGATAGAGAAAGCTCATCCAGAGGTATTTAATATTCTTCTACAGATACTTGAGGATGGAAGACTCACAGATAGTAAAGGAAAAACAGTCAATTTTAAAAATACCATAATAATAATGACATCTAATGTTGGTGCATCTACTATTAAAAAGCAAAAATCAATGGGATTTGCTTTTGGAGATGAAGATGTGAAGCAGAATGAATACGAAAAGATGAAGGAAAATATAATGGAAGAGCTTAGACGCTCATTCAGACCTGAATTTTTAAATAGAATAGATGATATCATAGTATTCCATCAACTTCAAGAAGAAGATCTAAAACAAATTGTAAGATTGATGTTAGATACTGTATCAGAAAGATTAAAAGAACAAGAAATTGATATTAATTTTACAGGAGAATCAGAAGAATTACTTGCAAAAGAAGGTTTTGATCTAACATACGGTGCAAGACCTCTTAGAAGAGCTATAACAAAAACTGTAGAAGATAAGCTTTCGGAAGAAATGTTAAAAGGTAATGTTAAAAAAGGAGATAAGGTAGTTGTTAGTGTAAAAGACGGACAATTAGAATTCAATAAAAGTTAATATTTAATTAAGTAAAAACAATGTGTAAAGGTTAGGCGTTACACATTGTTTTTTAATTTTTTTTAAATTTTATTTATTATTGACAACATTCGGTCTCAATACTGTATAATTATATTTTGTATAGAAGGAGATGGTTTTAGTGGCGAAAAATAAGACCACGTTTGTTTGCCAAGAATGTGGGTATGAATCCCCTAAGTGGTTAGGGAAATGTCCAAATTGTAGCACATGGAATAGTTTAGTTGAAGAAATTAAATCAGTAAATAATTTTGCATTTAATCCATTAAAGTCTGGAAGTGTTCCTAAAAATATAACTAGTATAAAGTCTAGTGAATATGAAAGATTTGATACGGGAATAACAGAACTAAACAGGGTTTTAGGAGGAGGACTAGTTAAGGGTTCTCTTACATTGATATCTGGAGCACCAGGAATAGGAAAATCAACGTTGCTTTTACAGACAGCTAATAATATATCACAAAAGTATGGAAAAGTTTTATATGTGTCAGGTGAGGAGTCCGAGGAACAAATAAAAATGAGAGGAGATAGACTCGATACAATATCGGAAAATCTTTATGTGGTTTCAGAAACAAATCTAGATCAAATACAGGAACATATAGAAAACACAAAGCCTGTATTCGTAATCATAGACTCTATACAAACTCTTTTTAAGCAATCAGTTAGTTCTGCTCCAGGAAGTGTGTCTCAAGTTCGAGAAAGTGCTAACGATATTATGCATATGGGGAAGAGCAAAGGCATATCATTTTTTATTGTGGCGCATGTTACTAAGCAAGGTGAATTAGCTGGGCCTAGAGTACTTGAACATATGGTGGATACAGTTTTGTCTTTTGAAGGGCAAAGAACAGAGGAGTTTAGAATATTAAGAACCTTGAAGAATCGTTTTGGAACTACTAGTGAAATTGGAGTTTTCGAGATGAGGGAAAGTGGGCTTGAAGAAATATCTAATCCATCAGAAGTATTTCTTGAAGAAACTGAGTTTCAAAAAGAAGGTTCAGTAGTTATAGGTGTTATGGAGGGAACGAGACCAATTTTAGTTGAAATACAAGCCTTGGTCAGTGAAACAAAGGCAGTTATGCCTAGAAGAACTGCAGTAGGGGTAGATGCTTCTAGGCTAAATCTTATACTAGCAGTTTTGGAGAAAAAACTTAAAATACCATTTTATAATTCAGATGTTTATATAAATGTTGTTGGTGGACTTAATATTGAAGGAACATTTGGAGATTTAGGGCTTGCATTGGCGCTTATATCAAGTGTAAAATCTAAAGAAATAAGTCTAGAAAAACTATTAGTGGTTGGAGAAATTGGGTTAACAGGCGAAGTAAGACCAGTATCCTTTTGTGATAGACTTGTAAATGAAGCACATAAAATGGGATTTAAGAATGTAATAATACCGATGAGAAACTTGGAGAAGATAAGAAATAGGAATATTAATAGTATTTCTGTATCATCTCTTAGAGAAGCGGTAAATAAAGTATTTTAATATAGGGTGATTATGTTGAGATTAGAAAAAGATAAAGAACTAATGAGTATACTTAAACTGTTAGCTCCAGGCACACAACTTAGAGATGGGCTTGAAAATATACTTAGGGCTAAGACAGGTGGACTTCTAGTATTGGGCGACAGCGAGCATATATTAAAAATTGTTGATGGAGGATTTACAATAAACTCTGAATATAGTCCTTCATATGTATATGAGCTTGCAAAAATGGACGGAGCGTTAATTCTTAGTAGTGATCTGAAAAAAATTGTATATGCAAATGCTCAGCTTATTCCGGACTCAAGTATTCCTACTTTTGAGACTGGGACTAGACATAGAACCGCAGACAGGGTAGCTAAGCAAACAGGTGCTATAGTTGTTGCCATATCTCAAAGAAGGCATATAATTACTGTGTATAAAGGGAGTATTAAATATGTATTAAGAGATAGCAGTATAATTCTGGGTAGAGCTAATCAGGCTATTCAAACTTTAGAAAAATATGTAGCAGTTTTAGATAGAGTTGTTAGCAACCTAAATATACTTGAGTTTCAAGATCTAGTAACTTTATTTGATGTGATAACTGGAATTCAGAGGACTGAGATGGTTATGAGGATTGTACTAGAAATTGAGAGATATATATGTGAGTTAGGAAACGAAGGAAGACTTATTTCAATGCAATTGAATGAGCTTATAAAAAGTGTAGAACAAGATGGAATACTGTTAATTAGAGACTATTGTCAAAATAACATAGATTTTAATGAAGTATATAAGCAAATACAGGCAATGACCTCGGAAGAGATACTAAACCTAGAATATATATCAAAAGCGTTAGGATATGTAGGTGCACCATTAGTAGATACACTTATATCACCTAGAGGATATAGAATGCTAAATAAAATACCTAGAATACCAACTAACGTAATAGAAAATCTAGTGAAAAATTTCAAGGAACTTAAGGGTGTAATGGAAGCGTCCTATGAACAGTTAGATAAGGTTGAGGGAATCGGAGAAGCAAGAGCTAGAGCTATAAAAAATGGACTTAGAAGGCTTAGAGAGCAAATTATGATAGATAATAATTTTAGCACAAAATAATGTCAAACATTATTTTGTGCTAATTTTTTATCTAAATGTATACTTTCCTAGGGTATTTATTTTATCATATTCCTTTATAAGAATATCATATAAGTTTAAATCGAGAATATTACAAAGGGATGTTAAGTAAAATAGATTATTTCCAATTTCGCGCTCAATTACATCTCTGCAATTATCACATAATTTACCATCAGTGTGGGTTTGTAGACAGTCTTTCAAGGATTCTATATTAATATCATCATTATCTTCAGGCATTTGTTGTTTTTTCGCAGTAACATTTATACAACCACAACTTGTGATTGATTTTGCAACAGCTCTGTTTGTTCTTCCATTAGATTCTTGAAATTTAGTTAGTATATCTAAAATACTTTTGTGTCTTATTAGAGAATCATTTACTGCGTTCTGGAAATCATCAAAAATTACATCTTTCATGAGGTTCAACTCCTTATAAAGATTTAAGTAAAGGTTCATAGATTAATTATAATTTTTTTCAGATAATTTTGTCAATAAAGCATAGTACGAATTTTACATTACTCCTATATAATAAATCAAGAACACTTTTATGGATAGGGGGATTATAATGTTAAATTGTGGACAAAAAGTATTTGTTCCGAATTATGGGGCAGGTATTATGAAGGATTTAGAAGATAAAAAAAATTACGATATAAATAAGAAATATATAAGCATATCTTTTTTGCTTAATGATATAGATTTATTTATTCCTGAAGATAAGATCGCAGGGTATAGAATTAGGAGTATTATAAAAAAAGAAGAATTGGATATGGCTATGGATATAATTAGTAATAAACCAATAGATATTGAAAAAAAATGGAGTAAAAGATATAGATTAAACAATGATAAAATTAAGAGCGGTGATTTATTTAAGATGTGTGAGGTTATAAGAGATTTATATTATCTAAAAAATCAGGGAATGCTGCCACCAGGTGAGAAGAAAATACTTTGTAATGCAGAAAATATGGTGGCAAGCGAAATAGTGTTAGTTTTAGATATAACTATGGAGGAAGCATTAACTCAAATAAGAACTTTAGGTAAATAATTTATTAAAAGATTTAACTTTTATTGAAAAAAATAATTTATTAATATATATTAGATATTAATAGGATTTAAAAATGAAAAAAATGTTAATAATTTTAAAGGAGGTGAGTAAATGCTAAAAAAATTATTAAGGGGACTTTTTACAATAATAGGGTTATTACTAGGTTACTTAATAGGGGATGAAGTAATCCGCACTAATTATTTCTCAAACTCAGGGTACTTTAGTAATAGTCCTATAAAAACAGTGCTATTTTTAATTCTGTCAACAGTACTTTTTGGAATCATATTATTTTTAATATCGCCTTGGATTAATGGACTCATAATTAAAATCATGGACTATATTGAAAAAAGTATACAAAAACTGCCGGCAACTGAAATATTATTTGGCACTATGGGAGCTATAATTGGTCTTGCAGTAGCTGCATTATTTGTAAATCTTTTAGCCCGTATACCTATTATAGGGGCAGTATTAGCCGTTGTTGTGGCTGTTATCATGGCCGCTTTAGGTGCAAATATAGCTATAAGAAGAAGAGAAGAGTTAATAAGTCTAATCTCAAGTATTGGTATAAAAAAGGCCGCTCCAGGAAAAGACAAGAAGTCTAAAGGTGACTACAAGGGATACCCTAAGGTTTTAGATACATCTGTGATAATAGATGGAAGAATATTTGATATATGCCAGACAGGATTTGTTGAAGGATCTTTAGTTATACCGACCTTTGTGTTGGAAGAGCTAAGACATATAGCTGATTCCTCTGATGGGTTAAAGCGAAACAGAGGAAGAAGAGGTCTTGATATATTAAATAAAATACAAAAGGAACTAAATATAGATGTTCAAATATACGAAAAGGACTTCCCTGATATAGCAGAGGTAGATAGTAAATTATTAAAGCTTGCTCAAGTTTTGAATGGAAAAGTTGTAACCAACGATTATAACTTGAATAAAGTTGCAGAGTTTCAAGGAGTTCCGGTTTTAAATATAAATGAGTTAGCGAATGCTGTAAAACCTGTGGTTCTACCAGGAGAAGAAATGAGGATACAGATAATTAAAGATGGAAAAGAATCAGGCCAAGGTGTTGCCTACCTAGATGATGGTACCATGATAGTAGTAGAAGGCGGAAGAAAGTATATAGGTGAAACCAAGGATGTAGTTGTTACATCAGTTTTACAGACAGCGGCAGGAAGAATGATTTTTGCAAAACAGAAAGAGGAAGCTTAATATGGGTAAAAATTGTGTAATCATAGTGGCTGCAGGGAGAGGTAAAAGAATGGGAACTGATGTTAATAAGCAGTTCCTGAATATAAAAGATAAGCCAGTAATATATTATTCTTTAAATACTTTCTCAGATAATAAGTTAATTGACGAAATTGTTATAGTATGTGCTGAAGATGAGATGGAATATTGTAAAATAGAAATTGTGGAAAAGTACAAGATTGATAAAGTATCTAAAATAGTTGCTGGAGGAAAAGAAAGACAAGATTCTGTTTATAATGGATTAAGAGCTATAAAAGATTGTGAAATAGCTCTCATACATGATGGTGCAAGGCCTTTTGTCACTGATAAGATTATTGAAGAAGGAATAAAGTACGCTAAACAATATGGTGCATGTGCATGTGGAGTAATACCGAAGGATACAATTAAAGTTAGAGACGATCAAGGGATTTCCACTGGTACACTTGATAGAAATAGTCTTTTTTCAGTTCAAACGCCGCAGTGTTTTAAGTATAATATGATTTTAGAATGTCACAGAAAATTAAGTGAAGATAGCATAAGCGTAACCGATGATACTGCTGTTACCAGCTATTATGGTAATATTGTTTATCTTTATGAAGGAAGCTACGACAACATAAAAATCACGACGCCTGAAGATTTATATGTTGCAGAAGGTATAGTAAAGAGAATTAAAAAAGAGGGTTAAAATAGAATAAAAATTTATAATATTTTTTAATATAAGCATGCTTGTGCATGCTTATATTATTTTAGGCAATAATTAATAAATAAAAATAATAATAAGGGTTAAATAAGTTATTATAATATGTTAAAATGTTTAAGTGATTAGGTTAGTTGAATAATGTAATTTATTTTTACATATACAATTTTAGTACTTAAGGCAAAGGTCTAAATATATAACTATATAATATCCAATCAGGGGGTAGAAATTAATATGAAAGTTTTTAATACTATGACAAGAAGAAAAGAGGAATTTATACCTTTAACAGAGGGAGAAGTAAAGATGTATGTATGCGGGCCTACTGTATACAACTTTTTTCATATTGGAAACGCAAGAACATTTGTTGTCTTCGATACGGTAAGAAGGTACTTTGAATATAGAGGCTATAAGGTTAAGTTTATACAAAACTTTACAGATATAGATGATAAGATGATAAAAAGAGCTAATGAGGAAAATATTACTGTAAAGGAATTAGGAGATAGATTTATAAAAGAATATTATAAAGATGCAGATAACCTAAATATAGAAAGAGCTACAGTGAATCCAAGAGCCACTGAGTATATAGGAGAAATAATTAGCTTTGTAAAAGACTTAATAGATAAAGGATATGCTTATGAAACAAATGGTGATGTATACTTTAACACTAAAAGATTTAATGATTATGGAAAGCTATCAGGTCAAAATTTAGAAGAACTTCAAGCAGGAGCAAGGATTGACATAGATGAAAGAAAAAAAGATCCTATGGACTTCGCTATCTGGAAAAGTCAGAAACCAGGAGAACCGGCATGGGAAAGTCCATGGGGAATGGGAAGACCAGGATGGCATATTGAATGCTCTTGTATGGCCCACAAACTATTGGGAGAAACTATAGACATTCATGCTGGAGGATCAGATTTAGCGTTCCCACATCACGAAAATGAAATAGCACAAAGTGAGGCTAGAACTGGTAAGCCTTTTGCTAAGTACTGGATGCACTCAGCTTTTGTTAATGTAAATAATCAAAAAATGTCAAAGTCATTAAATAACTTTTTTACAGCAAGAGAAATACTAGAGAAATATGAATCGGATGTAATAAGATTATTTATGTTATCTGGACACTACAGAACTCAGATAAATTTTAGTGTAGAACTGCTAGAATCAACAAAATCAGCACTAGATAGACTATATAATGCTGTTTCAATCTTAGAAAGTCTATTAGATGAAGTTAAAATAGAGCAATTATCAGATAATGAAAAGCATTATATTAAAGATTTAGATTCATATAAAGAAAAGTATATAGAGAAAATGGATGATGATTTCAATACTGCAGATGCAATATCTATAATTTTTGATTTAGTTAGAGATATCAATACAAATTTGGGAGTTAACTCATCCAAAGAATTAGTTAATTATTCATTAAATTTAATAAGAGAATTAGGTAGCCCATTAGGAATACTTCAAAAATCAACTAAAGGAAGTTTAGAAGAAGAAATAGAAAAATTGATAGAAGAAAGACAACAGGCTAGGAAGAATAAGGATTGGGCGCTTTCAGATAAAATTAGAGATGATTTAAAAGCAAGAGGAATTGTGCTAGAAGATACACCGCAAGGCGTAAGATGGAAAAAAGCTTAATGTGCTTTGAAATAAAATAGAATGCCGAAAATATTTGGTCGTTTAATAATCTTTAGAATGGAGAGTTTGGATGGATTTTAGCTTATTAAAAGGAAGATTCACTAAAGGTGATGTAAGACAGATGAATCCATTAGTACTGGCTTTTATCGGAGATGCTATATATGAGGTTTTTGTAAGAACTTATTTAGTAGATAAAAATAGAGATATGTCCGTACATAAACTTCATGTGAAGGCAATTGGATTTGTAAAAGCTCATGCACAAAGTGAATTTATTAAAAAACTAGAGGAAGAACTAACTGAAGAGGAAATACACTTCTTTAAAAGGGGTAGGAATTCTAAATCAGGAACTATTCCTAAAAATGCTGATGTTCAAGAGTATAAATTTGCAACTGGATTTGAAACCCTGATAGGTTATTTATATATTACTGAACAGGTAGATAGGTTAAATTATTTGTTAGAAATGATAATAGAATTAAGTGTTAATGGGGGGAATATAAATGGCTCTTAAAGTTAGGTTAATAGAACATACACCTAATCCTGAAAAAGTTATAGCAGCATCAGCTAAACTATGCTATAGTGCAGTTGGTGTGGACGAAATAGAAAAGAATTTAGATGAGGATAAAGCATTAAAATTTTTGAATATGTTAATGTCATATGGACATGAATCACCTGTAGAACATGTATCCTTTACTTTTGCTATAGAAGGAGTTTCAAGGAGTTTAACTCACCAACTTGTAAGACACAGATTGGCATCATATTCTCAGCAAAGTCAAAGATATGTAAGACTAGAACAATTTCAGTATATAATTCCTCCAGAAATAGAAAAAGATAATGAAGTAAGAAAAATATTTATTGATTCTATGGAAAGAAGTCAAGAGTCCTATAGTCAGTTAACTGAAATTTTAAAAGATAAACATATAAAAAATGGAATGGATCCGATTGCAGCAGAAAAAAGAGCAATTGAAGATGCAAGATATGTTTTCCCCAATGCATGTGAAACTAAAATAATGGTAACAATGAATGCTAGAACTTTAATGAACTTTTTTAAGCATAGATGTTGTAATAGGGCACAATGGGAGATAAAAGCACTTGCAGATGAAATGCTAAAACAAGTAAAAGATATAGCGCCTATACTCTTTAAGTATAGTGGACCATCTTGTTTGAACTCTGCATGTCCAGAGGGTAGAATGACCTGTGGAAAGATAGAAGAGGTTAGAAAAAGCTACAGTATTAAATAGCAAGTATTTATTAATGAAAGAGGTAATAGTGTGAAAGATACAAAGAAAGTATTTAAAGATAAAAGAGCAAAAAATGATAGAAGCTTTAAACAAGCAAATGTAAATCCTACTTTTTCAAGTGAGGAAATTAAAGTAAGAGAGGATATTGTTGAAGGAAGAAATGCCGTTATTGAAGCATTGAGATCAAATAGAACTATAGAACAAATATTTGTTGCTAATGGAGATGTTTCAGGATCCATAAATGTAGTTTTAGCTCTTGCTAAAGAAAAAAGTGTAGTTGTAAAATATGTAGATAGAAAAAAGCTAGATCAAATTTCGCAGACAGGTTCACATCAGGGGGTAATTGCGCAGGTTACTCCTTATAAATATTGTGATGTGGAAGATATATTAGAATATGCTAAGGAAAAAAATGAACAGCCATTCATTATAATTCTTGATGAGATAGAAGACCCACATAATTTTGGGTCTATAATAAGGACTGCCGAAGTATGTGGTGCGCATGGAATTATTATACCAAAAAGGAGAAATGTAGGAGTAACTCCTGTTGTTTTTAAGTCTTCAGCTGGAGCTGTAGAGTACACAAAAATTGCTAAAGTAACAAATTTAAATAATGCCATCGATATGCTAAAAGAAAAAGGCATATGGATATATGGAGCAGATATGAATGGCAATAACTGCTTTGAGGTTAATTTTGATGGAGCCGTAGCTTTGGTAATAGGAAGTGAAGGTAGGGGTATTTCTAAACTTACAAAAGAAAAGTGTGACGCACTTGTAAAAATACCTATGGTAGGTAATATATCATCACTGAATGCTTCGGTTGCAGGTGGAATATTAATGTATGAAATTTTAAAACAAAAAATAAAACGTGATAAAAAGTGAAAAATATCTTTGTAGATGGATATAATGTTATAAACAGTTGGCCTGAACTGAAAGTTATAAAAGATTACAGTCTAGAGTCGGCTAGAAGCGAACTCATAGAAACATTAAGTAATTACGCAGCATATAAAGGTTACAAAATCTTTATTGTCTTTGATGCACATATGGTAAGTGGGAGCGTGGAAAAAAAAGAAAAATTCGGAAATGGGAATGTCATTGTAGTGTTTACCAAGGAAGGAGAGACAGCTGATAGTTTTATAGAAAGAATGATAAATCAAGTAGGAAGAAAATTTGAAGTTAGTGTTGTTACTTCCGATTCATTAGAACAGCAGCTTGTTTTTCAAAGAGGTGCTACAAGGATGTCCTCCATTGAGTTTTATCATGAAATAAAAGGTATTGAAAGAAAGATAAAAAATAAGATAGAGAAAAATTATTCAAAAAAAGATATTCATTGGAAGATATGATAAATAAGGACATATTGGAAGAGCTTGAAAAAATTCGCAGAAGTAATTAAAATATATTGACTGAAAATTTAATTATAATGTATAATCAATATGTATGTTATATTTTTTATGGAGGGGATACCTTTGGAGAAGAGGGGTTATATTAATAAAAAAATTTCCTCCTTTCAAGAAAAATTAGATGAGGAAGTCGTTATAGAGGCCAAAAGTGGGGATACTTGGGCACAAGAGTATTTAATAAATAAATACGAGAATTTTGTGAAAGCCAAGGCTAAATCTTATTTTTTGATAGGTGCAGATAAAGAAGACATATATCAAGAGGGAATGATAGGGCTATATAAGGCGATTAGAGACTTTAAACCTGATAAACTATCTTCATTTAAAGCTTTTGCAGAATTATGTGTTACAAGGCAAATAATTACTGCTATAAAAACAGCTACGCGTCAGAAGCATATTCCGCTTAATACATATGTTTCTCTAAATAAACCTATATATGATGAGGAGTCTGATAGAACTTTACTTGATGTTTTATCAGAAGCAAAAATATCTGACCCAGAAGAGTTGATTATTAGCAGAGAAGAACTAAATCATATTCAAAATGAAATAGGAGAAGTATTATCAACCTTAGAAATGGAAGTATTAATGTCTTATTTGGATGGTAAATCATACCAAGAAATTGCTTGTGATTTAGATAGACATGCAAAGTCCATAGATAATGCATTACAAAGAGTAAAAAGGAAATTGGAAAAGTGTTTAAGCGATAAATAAAAAAATACATATTGACAAAAAAATATATTTGTATTAAAATTTATAATCGGTATATAACCTTTTGAAGATTTAACGCGAGCGGGAGTAGTTCAGCGGTAGAACACTAGCTTCCCAAGCTAGCCGTCGCGGGTTCGATCCCCGTTTCCCGCTCCAGAAGTAAATTGCCCATGTAGCTCAGTAGGCAGAGCGTCACCTTGGTAAGGTGGAGGTCACCGGTTCAATCCCGGTCATGGGCTCCAATAATATAAAAAGTTCACAACACACCAGGGTGAGTTTACTTAAACAAAATGTAACTAAACGAGGAGGAATAAAAAATGTCAAAAGCTAAATTTGAAAGAACAAAACCACACGTAAACATAGGAACAATAGGTCACGTAGACCACGGTAAGACAACATTAACAGCAGCAATAACAACAGTATTATCAAAAAAGGATTTGCAGAAGCATTTGATTATGCGTCAATAGATAAAGCACCAGAAGAAAGAGAAAGAGGAATCACAATCAACACTGCACACGTTGAGTATCAAACAGATAACAGACACTATGCACACGTTGACTGTCCAGGACACGCTGACTATGTAAAGAACATGATTACAGGAGCAGCACAAATGGATGGAGCAATACTAGTTGTAAGTGCAGCAGATGGTCCAATGCCACAAACAAGAGAACACATACTACTAGCATCAAGAGTAGGAGTTAACTACATAGTAGTATTCCTAAATAAAGCAGATATGGTAGACGATCCAGAATTATTAGAATTAGTAGAAATGGAAGTAAGAGAGTTATTAAACGAGTATGACTTCCCAGGAGATGATACTCCAATAGTAACAGGATCAGCATTAAAAGCATTAGAAAATCCAACAGATGAAGCAGCAACAAAATGCATAATGGAATTAATGGATGCAGTAGATAGCTACATTCCAACTCCAGAAAGAGCAACTGACAAACCATTCTTAATGCCAGTAGAAGACGTATTTACAATCACAGGAAGAGGAACAGTTGCAACAGGAAGAGTTGAAAGCGGAATATTAAAAGTTGGAGACGAAATCGAAATCGTAGGATTAAAAGAAGAAAAGGGCAAGAGTGTATGTACAGGAGTAGAAATGTTCAGAAAGCTTCTTGACCAAGCGATGGCAGGAGATAACATCGGAGCATTATTAAGAGGTGTTCAAAGAACAGATATCGAAAGAGGTCAGGTATTATCAAAACCAGGTTCAGTACACCCACACAAGAAATTCGTAGGTCAAGTATACGTACTTAAGAAAGAAGAAGGCGGAAGACACACTCCATTCTTCGATGGATACAGACCACAATTCTACTTCAGAACAACAGACGTTACAGGAAGCATCAAATTACCAGATGGAATGGAAATGGTAATGCCAGGAGACCACATCGACATGAACGTTGAATTAATCACTCAAGTAGCAATGGATGAAGGATTAAGATTTGCTATAAGAGAAGGCGGAAGAACAGTAGGTTCAGGAGTTGTTTCTAAGATAGTTGAGTAATTACTTATAGGACTGGGTTTCTAGACCTGGTCCTTTTAAAAGTATAAAATAATCTGTTGAAATATATACCAACGATTTCATCTATGATTTCATTGACATATAGGCTATATTGTGATAAATTATCTAAGTAATGCATAATTTAAATTAGCAATAAACGACAAAATAATGTTTATATATATATACAAGTATTGGGAGGTGTAAACAATGAGAATAAAAGTAACTCTAGCATGTACAGATTGTAAACAAAGAAACTACAATACAATGAAAAATAAGAAAAACGACCCAGATAGATTAGAAATGAGAAAATATTGTCCATTTTGTCATAAGCACACAGCTCACAAGGAGACAAAATAGTATATAGAGGCATGTAATTAAAATATTTTGAGGATGTGAAAAGATGGCTGCGCACGATAGTGTAAAAAATATAAATAAATCAGCAACGTCCGGAAATAGAATCATTGGTTTTTTTAAAGAGCTAAAAGCTGAGTTTAAAAGAATAACTTGGGCCTCTAAGGAAAATGTAAAAAAAGCAACAATAACAGTTATGACATTCTGTCTTGTTTATGTAGTGATTGTTGGATTACTAGACTATGGATTTAAAAGCTTAATTAGTGTAATCTTTAAATAAAACTAAAAAGGAGGTAGGGGTCGAGATAAGATTCCCGTCCCTTGAGTTATGGCAGAGAAAGCTAGATGGTATGTAGTTCACACATATTCTGGTTATGAAAATAAAGTTAAAGCCAACTTGGAAAAAACTATAGAAAATAGAAACTTGTACGATTGGATTGACGATGTTCAAGTTCCAATGGAAGAACAAGTGGAAATTAAAGATGGCAAAAAGAAGGTATCTCTGAAAAAGATATTTCCAGGATATGTTTTAGTTCATATGGTAATGACTGATGATTCTTGGTATGTAGTTAGAAATACTAGGGGAGTAACAGGTTTTGTTGGTCCAGGATCTAAGCCTGTACCACTTACAGATGAAGAAGTTGCAGCAATGGGAATTGTTGAAAAACCTGTTAACATAGATATATCAGTAGGTGAAAACATAATAGTTAAATCAGGACCGTTGGAAAATTTCCCAGCGATCATCCAAGAAATAAACACAGAAAAGAGAAAAATTAAAGCGTTAGTTAACATGTTTGGCAGGGAAACACCTGTTGAACTTGATTTTAACCAAATACAAAAACTAGATTAACTTGTAAGACATTTGTCTTAACAAAGTGGGAGGATTTTATAATCCGCATAAACCACATTATAGGAGGTGTAAATTCATGGCTAAAAAAGTAGTAGGAATGATAAAACTTCAGCTTCCTGCAGGAAAAGCAACTCCAGCACCACCAGTTGGACCAGCGCTTGGACAGCATGGTGTAAATATTATGGGATTCTGTAAAGAGTTTAATGCTAAAACTGCTAATCAAGCTGGATTAATAATTCCAGTAGTAATAACTGTATATCAGGATAGATCATTTAGTTTCATACTAAAGACTCCTCCAGCAGCAGTATTACTAAAGAAAGCAGCAGGAATAGAAAGTGGTTCTGGTGTACCAAACAAAACTAAAGTTGCTAAAGTAACTAAGGATCAAGTTAGACAAATAGCTGAAACAAAAATGCCAGACTTAAACGCAGGATCTGTTGAAACTGCTATGAGCATGATAGCAGGAACTGCTAGAAGCATGGGTATAGTTGTAGAAGAATAGTCGACCAAAATAGTGGGAGGTAAAAGCCGTTAAAACCACAAAGGAGGATTAAGAAATGGGAAAGAATTATATCGAAAGCGCTAAGCTTATTGATAGAAATGTTTTGTACACTCCAGCGGAAGCTATGGAGCTTGCTATAAAAACATCAAAAGCTAAGTTTGATGAAACTATAGAATTAGCTGTAAGACTTGGTGTTGACCCAAGACATGCAGATCAACAAGTTAGAGGAGCTGTAGTACTTCCTCATGGAACAGGAAAAAAGGTTAGAGTATTAGTTTTTGCGAAAGGCGATAAAGCTAAAGAAGCTGAAGCAGCAGGAGCAGAATACGTTGGAGCAGAAGAGTTCATCGATAAAATACAAAAAGAGAACTGGTTTGAATTTGATGTAGTTGTTGCAACTCCAGATATGATGGGTGTTGTTGGTAGATTAGGTAGAGTATTAGGACCTAAGGGATTAATGCCAAACCCAAAATCTGGTACAGTTACTTTTGACGTTGCAAGAGCAGTAGCTGATATCAAAGCTGGTAAAGTTGAATATAGAGTTGACAAAACTGCTATAGTTCACGTTCCAATTGGAAAAAGATCATTTGGAACAGATAAATTAGCTGAAAACTTCCATACATTAATGGAAGCTGTAATCAAAGCTAAACCAGCAGCAGCTAAAGGTCAATATGTTAAATCTGTAGTAGTCTCAAGTACTATGGGTCCTGGAGTAAAAATAAATCCAGTTAAAGTTTTAGAATAGTATTGACATAAATAAATATTTTGTGTAAAATTTTAAAGGTTGAATAAGTAAATATTCCGTAGACAGTAGGTGCGAAAGCATAACGGTTATACCAACCTACCGAGGGTTCCAATATAAGTGTATGATTGGTCTCTCTGTGTCTACGGGGGGGCCTTTAAATTATATAACAACAGTTTAAACTGTGAGGAGGTGGACACACAGTGGGAAGTAACAGACAATTAAAAGAAGCTAAAGTTTTAGAAATAAAAGAAAAAATGGAAAAAGCTCAAGGTGTAATATTTGCTAAATATCAAGGATTAACTGTTGAGCAAGATACTAATCTTAGAAAGAATTTAAGAGAAGCTGGTGTAGAATATAAGGTTTATAAAAACACTTTAACTGCGTTAGCTGCAAAAGAATTAGGAATAGAAGGTCTAGAAAGTATATTAGAAGGACCTGTATCAGTAGCATTTGGATACGAAGATCCAACTGCTCCAGCAAGAATTCTTAATAACTTTGCAAAAGATTACAAGAAACTTGAGTTAAAGGGTGGAGTTGTTCAAGGCGAAGTGTTTGATACTGCTAAAATTCAACAACTTGCTACAATACCACCAAGAGAAGTACTTATTGCAAAATTACTTGGAAGCTTCAAAGCTCCATTGTCAAATCTTGCATACTTATTAAATGCTATTAAAGAAAAAAAAGAATCTGAAGAAGCTTAATATAGAAGCTTAATTTAAAAAAAGGAAATTTTGGAGGTGCCTAATAATGACTAGAGAAGAAATAATTCAAGCTGTAAAAGAAATGAGCGTTTTAGAATTAAACGAATTAGTAAAAGCATGTGAAGAAGAGTTCGGAGTAAGCGCTGCTGCTCCAGTTGCAGCTGCAGGGGCTGCTGCTCCAGCTGCTGCTGAA
Source organism: Clostridium sp. OS1-26 (assembly GCF_030915445.1). Taxonomy (GTDB): domain Bacteria; phylum Bacillota; class Clostridia; order Clostridiales; family Clostridiaceae; genus Clostridium_AM. Next base: position 1,235,422 of record NZ_CP133264.1, on the reverse strand, counting down.
GAAAAAACTGAATTCGACGTAGTGTTAGCTAACGCTGGATCAGAAAAAATTAAAGTTATAAAAGTAGTTAGAGAATTAACTGGATTAGGATTAAAGGAAGCTAAAGAAGTAGTTGACGGAGCTCCTAAGACATTAAAAGAAGGCGTAAGCAAAGAAGATGCTGAAGCTATAAAAACTAAACTTGCAGAAGTTGGTGCTACTGTAGAAATAAAATAATAACTCATGATAATTTCTAAAAAGAGGTACTTTTACAAAAGTGCCTCTTTTTTTTAAAACTTATAAAAATTAGAATAATTAACAGTTGACAACTTAGTTGTATTATGGTAACATAATAAATTGCATTGATTAATTAAAAAATAATTATATAATTTATATTATTTTTTAAAACTTGAATTAATTGTTAAAATTGGGTTATACTAATTTGATGGTAACGTGATCAATCCAAAAGCGCATAAAAATAAAGTGTGTTTTTGGTTATTTTTAGTTTATGCAAGGGGTGAAAGTCAATGGTACATCCTGTCCAGGTTGGCAAAAGAACAAGAATGAGCTTTTCTAGATTAAAGGAAGTAGGAGATATGCCTAACTTAATTGAGGTTCAATTAGACTCCTATAACTGGTTTTTAAGAGAAGGCTTACAGGAAGTATTTGATGATGTAAATCCTATTCAGGACTATACAGCAAATCTTAACTTAGAATTTGTTGGATATAAATTGGATATGGATAATATCAAATACTCTGTAGAAGAATGCAAAGAAAGAGACGCAACTTATGCAGCACCTTTGAAAGTAAAAGTTAGATTACTTAATAAGGAAACTGGTGAAGTAAAAGAACAGGAAGTGTTCATGGGAGATTTTCCTCTTATGACAGAGCAAGGAACTTTTATTATTAACGGAGCCGAAAGAGTAATAGTTAGCCAGTTAGTAAGATCACCAGGCGTATATTACGATATGACAGTTGATAAAACAGGAAAAAAGCTTTTCTCATCAACTGTAATTCCGAACAGAGGAGCTTGGTTAGAATATGAAACAGATTCTAACGATGTAATATATGTAAGAATTGATAAAACAAGAAAATTGCCTATAACTATTCTAGCAAGAGCTATGGGTTATGGCACTGATGCAGAAATTACTGAATTTTTTGGTGATGAAGAAAGATTAAAGGCATCAATAGAAAAAGATAATACTAAGACCCGCGAAGAGGCATTACTTGAAATATATAAGAGATTGAGACCAGGAGAACCTCCTACAGTTGATAGTGCTCAATCACTTATCGAATCTTTATTTTTTGATGCAAAGAGATACGATCTTTCCAGAGTTGGAAGATATAAGTTTAATAAAAAATTAGCTTTGCATCTTAGAATTGCAAACCAAATATCAGCACAAGACATTGTAAACCCACAAACAGGAGAAATACTTGTTCAAAAGGGTGAAAAAATTAGCAGAGAAAAATCCATAGAAATTCAAAACTGTGGTGTGAATGTAGTAGATATTCAAGTTGAAGACAAGACAGTAAGAGTTATAAGTAACAGCTTTGTAAATATACATAAATTTATTGACTTTAATATAGATGATTTGAATATAAGAGAACTTGTTCATTATCCTACTTTAAAAGAAATACTTGATAATTATAGTGATGAAAATAGCATAAAAGAACAAATAAGAAAAAATATGCATGGGCTAATACCAAAGCATATAATAAGAGATGATATTTATGCTACTATAAGTTATGAGTTAGGATTAGCTTATAATATAGGTCATACTGACGATATTGACCACCTTGGAAATAGAAGACTTAGATCAGTAGGAGAATTATTGCAGAATCAATTTAGAATAGGTCTTTCAAGAATGGAAAGAGTAGTTAAAGAAAGAATGACTATTCAAGATCAAGAAGTAATAACTCCTCAAGCTTTAATTAATATAAGACCTGTAGCAGCAGCTATAAAAGAGTTCTTTGGAAGCTCACAGCTTTCACAGTTCATGGATCAGACTAACCCGCTATCAGAGCTTACTCATAAGAGAAGACTTTCAGCTTTAGGACCAGGAGGTCTTTCAAGAGAGAGAGCTGGCTTTGAAGTTAGAGACGTTCACCATTCACATTATGGTAGAATGTGTCCGATAGAAACACCAGAAGGTCCTAACATTGGGCTTATAAACTCATTAGCTACTTATGCTAGGGTAAATGAATATGGATTTATAGAGACTCCATATAGAAAAGTTGATAAAAATACAGGTGTGGTTACTGATAAATTAATATATATAACAGCTGATGAAGAAGATGAATATTTGGTTGCTCAGGCAAATGAGCCTATTGATGATAATGGACATTTTATAGATAATAAAGTAACCGTAAGAAATAAGGAAGATGTAATTGTAGTTCCACGTGAGGATGTTGATTTTATGGACGTATCGCCAAGGCAATTAGTTTCCGTGGCTACAGCTATGATTCCATTCCTTGAAAATGATGACGCCAGCCGTGCTCTAATGGGATCAAACATGCAGCGTCAAGCTGTTCCATTGTTAAAACCACAGGCTCCTGTCGTAGGAACAGGAATAGAGTTCAAGGCAGCGGTAGATTCAGGAGTTCTTCCTAAAGCTAAAAATGCAGGAACTGTTGTATATGTAAGTGCTAATGAAGTAAGAGTTAAAAGAGATTCAGATGGTGGAATAGACACTTACAGACTTCTTAAGTTTAAGAGATCCAACCAAGGCACATGTATAAATCAAAGACCAATAGTGTCTAAGAATGAGCGTGTTGAAAAAGGAACAGTTTTATCAGATGGTCCATCAACAGACCTTGGAGAAATAGCATTAGGTAAAAACATAAGAATGGGCTTTATAACTTGGGAAGGTTACAACTATGAAGATGCTATGCTTATTTCAGAGGAATTAGTTAAAAATGATGTATTCACATCAATTCATATAGAAGAATATGAAGCTGAAGCAAGGGATACAAAGCTAGGACCAGAAGAAATAACAAGAGATATACCAAATGTGGGAGAAGATGCACTAAAAGATATAGATGAAAGAGGAATAATCAGAATTGGAGCTGAAGTAAGATCAGGAGATATCTTAGTTGGAAAGGTTACTCCAAAAGGAGAAACTGAGCTTACTGCAGAAGAAAGATTACTTAGGGCTATATTTGGAGAAAAGGCTAGAGAAGTAAGAGATACTTCGCTTAGAGTTCCACATGGTGAAGCTGGTATAATTGTAGATGTAAAAGTATTTACAAGAGAAAATGGAGATGAGCTTCCTCCAGGAGTTAATAAACTTGTTAGATGTTATATTGCTCAAAAAGAAAAATATCTGTTGGAGATAAGATGGCTGGAAGACACGGTAATAAAGGGGTTATCTCAAGAGTATTACCAGAAGAAGATATGCCATTCTTACCAGACGGAAGACCATTACAAATATGCTTAAATCCTCTAGGAGTACCTTCACGTATGAATATCGGTCAGGTACTTGAAGTTCATCTAGGATGGGCAGCATCAGAGCTGGGATGGCATATTGCAACTCCAGTATTTGATGGAGCTACAGAGAATGATATAGTAGAATGCTTGAAAAAAGCTGGTTACAGAGAAGATGGTAAAACTGTATTATATGACGGAAGAACCGGAGAACCTTTTGATAATACAGTAACTGTTGGTTACATGTATATATTAAAGCTTGCTCACTTAGTTGATGACAAAATACATGCTAGATCAACTGGACCATATTCATTGGTTACACAGCAGCCGTTGGGTGGTAAAGCTCAATTTGGAGGACAGAGATTCGGAGAGATGGAAGTTTGGGCACTTGAGGCCTATGGTGCAGCACATACACTTCAGGAGATACTTACTGTTAAATCTGATGACGTTGTGGGAAGAGTTAAGACTTATGAGGCAATTGTTAAGGGAGAAAATATTCCTGAACCTGGGGTTCCTGAATCTTTCAAAGTTCTTATTAAGGAACTTCAAGCTTTATGCCTTGATGTAAAAGTATTAAATGATGACAATGAAGAAGTACGATTAAGAGAATCTACAGATGAAGAAATGGAAGATTTAGGTGTAAATATCGAAGGAAACGAAGAGTTTGTTCCACCACCTCCAAGTGATGACTATGTTGAGAATGATGACAGTGATGAAGAATTAGACCTTGATTATGAAGATTTATCTTTAGATGATATCCAAGGTGAGTTGGAAATAGATGATTTTGGTGATGAACATTAGGAAGGGAGGATGTACCCTTGTTTGAATTAAATAATTTTGATGCACTACAAATAGGATTAGCTTCACCGGAGAAAATTAGAGAGTGGTCAAGAGGTGAAGTAAAGAAACCAGAAACTATTAACTATAGAACTTTAAAACCAGAGAGAGATGGTTTATTCTGCGAAAGAATCTTTGGACCGATCAAAGACTGGGAATGCCACTGTGGAAAATACAAGAGAATAAGATACAAAGGGATTGTCTGTGATAGATGTGGTGTTGAGGTTACTAAAGCGAAAGTAAGACGTGAGAGAATGGGGCATATTGAGCTTGCTGCCCCAGTATCTCATATATGGTATTTTAAAGGAATACCTTCACGTATGGGACTTATTCTAGATATGTCTCCAAGAGCTCTTGAAAAAGTACTTTATTTTGCATCATATGTGGTTTTAGATCCTAGGGAAACACCGTTACTTAAAAAGCAGTTACTAAACGAAAAAGAATATAGAGAAGCTGTAGATAAATACGGTGAAGAAAGTTTTGTAGCTGGAATGGGTGCAGAATCTGTTAAAAGACTTTTGGAAGAAATAGATCTTGAACAATTAGGTACAGAGTTAAAAGATGATTTGAAAAGCAGTACAGGTCAAAAGAAAGTAAGAATAATAAGAAGATTGGAAGTAGTAGAGTCTTTTAGAAAATCAACTAATAGACCAGAGTGGATGATTATAGATGTTATACCTGTAATACCACCAGATCTAAGACCTATGGTTCAACTTGATGGAGGAAGATTTGCTACATCAGATTTAAATGACCTTTATAGAAGAGTTATAAATAGAAATAATAGATTGAAAAAGCTTTTGGATTTAGGAGCACCAGATATAATAGTAAGAAATGAAAAAAGAATGCTTCAAGAAGCAGTAGATGCTCTTATAGACAATGGTAGAAGAGGAAGACCTGTAACAGGCCCAGGGAATAGACCATTAAAATCATTATCTGATATGCTAAAAGGTAAGCAGGGAAGATTTAGACAGAACCTTCTTGGAAAACGTGTTGACTACTCTGGACGTTCTGTTATAGTTGTTGGACCTGAACTTAAAATGTATCAGTGCGGACTTCCAAAGGAAATGGCATTAGAGCTATTTAAGCCTTTTGTTATGAAAAAACTTGTTGAAAGTGGGTTAGCTCATAACATAAAGAGTGCTAAGAGAATGGTAGAAAGAGTTCAAGCGCAGGTTTGGGATGTTCTTGAAGAAGTTATAACTGATCATCCTGTACTATTAAACCGTGCACCTACTCTTCATAGGCTAGGAATTCAAGCATTCCAACCAGTTCTTGTTGAAGGTAGAGCAATAAAACTACATCCATTATCTTGTACAGCATATAATGCTGACTTTGATGGTGACCAGATGGCTGTTCACGTTCCATTATCCGTTGAAGCTCAAGCAGAAGCAAGATTTTTAATGCTTGCAGCTCATAACATAATGAAACCTTCAGATGGTAAGCCAGTTGTTGTTCCAACACAGGATATGGTACTTGGTTCATACTATCTAACAATGGATAAAGATGGTGTAGAGGGTGAAGGTAAAATATTCTCATCACCAGAAGAAGTAATTATGGCATATCAGCTTAAAGAAGTAAATATACATGCTAGAATAAAAGTTAAAATGTCAAAGATTAAAGATGGCATGTTAATAAGCGGAATTATAGAAACTACTCCAGGTAAGATTATATTTAACGAATCTATACCACAGGATTTAGGTTTTGTAGATAGAAGTAATCCAGAAAATGAATTTAAGTTGGAAATTGACTTCCTTGTTACAAAGAAAAACTTAGGTAAAGTAATAGATAAATGTTATATGAAGCATGGTGCGACAAAAACATCTACAATGCTTGACTTGATAAAAGCAAAAGGTTATCACTATTCTAGTATAGGCGCTATAACAGTTTCTACCTCAGATATGGTGGTTCCAGAAGCTAAGAAGAGATTACTTGCTGAAGCTGATGCTGCAGTTGACAAAATCGAAAAAATGTATAGAAGAGGCTTTATCTCCGAGGATGAAAGATATGAAAGAGTTATAGAAAAATGGACTAAAACTACAGAAGATGTAGCAGATGAGCTTATGGCGAGTCTTGATAAGTTCAACCCAATATTCATGATGGCAGACTCTGGAGCGAGAGGTTCTAAGAGCCAGATAAAACAGCTTGCTGGAATGAGAGGTCTTATGGCTAATCCGTCAGGTAAAATTATAGAATTACCTATAAGAGCTTCTTTTAGAGAGGGTCTAGACGTACTTGAGTACTTTATATCAACTCACGGAGCTAGAAAAGGTAACGCGGATACAGCATTAAAGACTGCAGACTCAGGATATCTAACAAGAAGACTTGTTGATGTAAGCCAAGATGTTATAGTAAGAGAAGAAGATTGTGGAACACTTGAAGGATATAATGTTGCAGAAATAAAAGAAGGAAATGAAGTAATAGAAAGCTTAGCTGAGAGACTTACAGGAAGATACTCTGCAGAAGATATTATGGATCCAAAGTCTGGAGAAATAATAGTAGCAAGAGATAGCTATATGAATGAAGAAATTGCTGAAAAAGTTGAAAAGCTAGGAGTAAAGAGAGTTAAAATAAGATCTGTATTTACCTGTAAATCAAAGCATGGAGTATGTTCAAAGTGCTATGGTATGAACATGGCTACAGCACAAAGAATTAATATAGGTGAAGCTGTTGGTATAGTGGCTGCACAAAGTATAGGAGAGCCTGGTACACAGCTTACAATGAGAACATTCCACACTGGTGGTGTTGCGGGTGCAGACATAACTCAAGGTCTTCCAAGAGTTGAGGAATTATTTGAAGCTAGAAAACCTAAGGGTCTTGCTATAGTAAGTGAGGTTTCTGGTACTGTTAAGATGGAAGAAACAAAGAAGAAGAGAACAATTTCAGTCATAACAGAAACTGGAGAAGAGATAACTTACGATATTCCATTCGGTTCAAGGCTTAAAGTATCAAATGGTGAGGTAATAAGCGCTGGTGATGAGATAACAGAAGGTTCTGTTAACCCACACGATGTATTGAGAATTAAAGGTGTTCAAGGCGTTAAAAACTATCTTTTATCTGAGGTTCAAAAAGTTTATAGACTTCAAGGCGTTGATATAAACGATAAGCATCTTGAGGTAGTTGTAAGACAGATGACAAGAAAGATAAAAATAGAGGAGTCTGGGGATACTGAATTATTACCAGGAACAATGATAGATATTTTTGACTTTAACGAAGAAAATTCGAGAATAGAGGAACAGGGTAAAAAACCAGCTGTAGGAAGAGTATCATTACTTGGTATAACTAAAGCAGCCTTAGCTACTGATTCATTCCTTTCAGCAGCTTCATTCCAAGAGACTACAAGAGTACTTACGGATGCCGCTATTAAAGGGAAAATTGATCCATTACTTGGATTGAAAGAAAATGTTATAATCGGTAAGCTAATACCAGCAGGTACAGGAATGACAAGATATAGATCAATTAGAATCAATACCGAAAAGGAAACAGAGGAAAAACAGTTAAATAATGAAATTGAAGCTTAGAAGATAAGTTATTGACATAATAGTGCTAAGATGATAAAATACATCTGTATGTTTTAAAAGGAGACAGAGTTTTTTAAAACTTTGTCTCTGTAGCACTGTAAGGGGGAATGAGAGATAATGATTTACAGGCTTGAAGGAAACAAGGTTGTCGGTGTGAAACAAACAGTTAAAGCTATAAAGAATGGTACTGCAAAGACTATTTATATTGCAAAAGATGCCGATGATAAATTGATACAGTCAGTAAAAGTATTAATTGATGAAAATTCCCTAGAAGTAGTATATGTTAATACGATGAAGGATTTAGGAAAACTTTGTGGAATTGACGTAGGAGCAGCTACTGCTGCAGTACTAAATAACTAGTGCTTGTTTAAAATAGCTTTCATAATATAATTTAACATAAAAATTGTTATAAGCAGTTTGGTTAACTAGGTAAATTTTATTTAGTTAGCTGATATTTTAAAGGAGGTGTAAATATGCCAACAATTAGCCAATTGGTAAGAAAAGGAAGAAAGACTGTAGGCTCAAAATCAGCATCACCAGCACTTAAGGAATGTCCACAAAAAGAGGAGTTTGTACAGTAGTAAAAACTACTACTCCTAAGAAACCAAACTCAGCGCTAAGAAAAATTGCCAGAGTTAGATTAACAAATGGTTATGAAGTTTCAGCGTACATTCCAGGTGTAGGACATAACTTGCAAGAACACAGCGTTGTTCTTATAAGAGGTGGAAGAGTAAAAGACCTTCCAGGTGTTAGATACCATATTGTCAGAGGAGCATTAGACTCAGCTGGAGTAGCTAACAGATTACAATCAAGATCAAAGTATGGTGCTAAGAGACCAAAACAAAAATAGTTTTGGGATAAGTTAATTTGAAAACAGTGCTATGTCTTCAGCATTTATATAGATTTAACAAATAGATTTGCAGAAGTACAAAGCACTTTGCGGTTGGGTGTAGTTAAGCACGCTACAACCGAGTACCGATGAACTTAAAATAAGTATTGTTAAGGAGGGAAGAAAAGTGCCAAGAAAAGGACATATAGCTAAAAGAGATGTATTACCAGATCCAATGTACAACAGTAAGGTTGTAACTAAATTTATAAACAGTATAATGGAAGATGGTAAAAAGGGAGTAGCTCAAAAAGTATGTTACTCTGCTTTTGAAATAATTCGTGAGAAAACAAACAAGGAACCAATGGAAGTATTTGAAGAGGCTATGAACAATGTAATGCCATTACTTGAAGTAAAAGCAAGAAGAATAGGTGGTGCTACATACCAGGTTCCAATGGAAGTTAGACCAGAAAGAAGACAGACTTTAGGAATCAGATGGATGCTTGCCGCAGCTAGAAAAAGAGGCGAGAAGTACATGAGAGAAAGACTTGCAAATGAATTAATGGATGCAGCTAACAACACTGGTGCAGCTGTTAAGAAAAGAGAAGATACTCATAAAATGGCTGAGGCTAATAAGGCTTTTGCACATTATAGATATTAATACTCAAAACTGTTTTGGTGTTTCACCAAAACAGTTTTGTCGAATTTAAAGTTGTGAAATTTATACTTTAAGGAGGAAGAGTAAGTGGGAAGACAATATCCATTAGATAAATTCCGTAATATCGGAATAATGGCACACATTGATGCAGGAAAAACTACAACTACTGAGCGTATACTTTTCTATACAGGAAAGACTCATAAAATAGGAGAAGTTCACGAAGGTCAGGCTACAATGGACTGGATGGTTCAAGAGCAAGAAAGAGGTATAACAATAACATCAGCAGCAACTTTCTGTCAATGGAAGGGCCATGCGATAAACATAATAGATACACCAGGACACGTGGATTTTACAGTAGAAGTTGAAAGATCATTAAGAGTTCTAGATGGTGCGGTTACTGTACTAGATGCTAAGAGTGGGGTTGAGCCTCAAACAGAAACAGTATGGAGACAGGCGGACAATTATAGAGTTCCAAGAATGGTTTATATTAATAAAATGGACTCAACAGGTGCAGACTTCTATATGTGTGTAAACACATTAAGAGATAGATTACACTGTAATGCAACTCCTATTCAAATTCCGATAGGAGCAGAAGACCAATTTAAAGGAATCATAGACCTTGTAAAAAATGAAGCTATAATATATGAAGATGATTTAGGAACAGTTATGGATTCAGTTGAAATTCCAGCTGAATTAAAAGATAAAGCTGAAGAGTATAGGAATGCTTTACTTGAAGCTGTAGCTGAGCAAGATGAAGAATTAATGATGAAATATCTTGATGGCGAAGAGTTAACTGAAGAAGAAATAAATATGGCACTTAGAAAAGGTGTTATAGCTAATGAAATAGTACCAGTTGTATGTGGTTCATCATACAAAAATAAAGGAGTACAGCCAATGGTTGATGCTGTAGTTGCTTACATGCCATCACCTATTGACATTCCAGCAATTCAGGGTACTAATCCAGATACTGGTGCAGAAGATGAAAGACCAGCAGATGATAACGCTCCAATGTCTGCGTTAGCATTTAAAATTGCTACAGACCCATTCGTAGGAAGATTAGCATTTACAAGAGTTTATTCTGGAATAATGAAGAGTGGTACTTATGTATATAACTCAACTAAAGGTAAAAAAGAAAGAATAGGAAGACTTGTTAAAATGCATGCAAATCACAGAGAAGAAGTTGAAGAACTTCGTGCAGGTGATTTAGGAGCTGTAGTTGGATTAAAAGAAACTACTACAGGTAACACTCTGTGTGATGAATCAAGTCCAATTATACTTGAAAGCATGGAATTCCCAGATCCAGTTATAGACGTTGCTATAGAGCCAAAGACTAAAGCTGGTCAAGAAAAGATGGGTATCGCTTTAGCTAAACTTGCTGAAGAAGATCCAACATTTAAAACATTTACTAATCAAGAAACTGGTCAGACAATTATTTCTGGTATGGGTGAGCTTCATCTTGAAATAATCGTTGACAGACTTCAAAGAGAATTTAAAGTTGAATGTAACGTTGGTAAGCCACAAGTTGCATACAAAGAAACTATCAGAAAAGCTGTTAAAGCTGAAGGTAAGTTTGTTAGACAGTCTGGCGGACGTGGTCAATATGGTCACTGTTGGATAGAAATGATACCAACAGAAGAAGAGTATTCATTTGAAAATGCTATCGTTGGAGGAGCTATTCCAAAAGAATATGTATCACCAATCGATAACGGAATTCAAGAGGCTTCAGATACTGGTGTAGTTGCTGGTTATCCAGTTATCAACTTTAAAGTTAGACTTGTTGATGGATCATACCATGATGTTGACTCATCAGAAATGGCGTTTAAGATCGCAGGATCTATGGCATTCAAAAATGCTATGTCTAAAGCAGACCCAGCATTACTTGAGCCAATGATGAAGGTTGAAGTTATAGTGCCAGAAGAGTACATGGGAGATGTAATGGGAGACATTAACTCAAGAAGAGGAAGAATTGAGGGTATGGACCCAAGAGCAGGAGCACAAGTAATAAGAGCTTTTGTACCACTTTCAGAAATGTTTGGCTATGCAACAACTCTAAGATCAAGAACTCAAGGTAGAGGTGTTTACTCAATGGTATTTGATCATTATGAAGAAGTGCCAAAGAGCATACAAGAACAAATTACAGGAAAGAAAAATGCTTAATTATAAATAAATTACGTAATTTTAAGGAGGAATAAAAATGTCAAAAGCTAAATTTGAAAGAACAAAACCACACGTAAACATAGGAACAATAGGTCACGTAGACCACGGTAAGACAACATTAACAGCAGCAATAACAACAGTATTATCAAAAAAGGATTTGCAGAAGCATTTGATTATGCGTCAATAGATAAAGCACCAGAAGAAAGAGAAAGAGGAATCACAATCAACACTGCACACGTTGAGTATCAAACAGATAACAGACACTATGCACACGTTGACTGTCCAGGACACGCTGACTATGTAAAGAACATGATTACAGGAGCAGCACAAATGGATGGAGCAATACTAGTTGTAAGTGCAGCAGATGGTCCAATGCCACAAACAAGAGAACACATACTACTAGCATCAAGAGTAGGAGTTAACTACATAGTAGTATTCCTAAATAAAGCAGATATGGTAGACGATCCAGAATTATTAGAATTAGTAGAAATGGAAGTAAGAGAGTTATTAAACGAGTATGACTTCCCAGGAGATGATACTCCAATAGTAACAGGATCAGCATTAAAAGCATTAGAAAATCCAACAGATGAAGCAGCAACAAAATGCATAATGGAATTAATGGATGCAGTAGATAGCTACATTCCAACTCCAGAAAGAGCAACTGACAAACCATTCTTAATGCCAGTAGAAGACGTATTTACAATCACAGGAAGAGGAACAGTTGCAACAGGAAGAGTTGAAAGCGGAATATTAAAAGTTGGAGACGAAATCGAAATCGTAGGATTAAAAGAAGAAAAGGGCAAGAGTGTATGTACAGGAGTAGAAATGTTCAGAAAGCTTCTTGACCAAGCGATGGCAGGAGATAACATCGGAGCATTATTAAGAGGTGTTCAAAGAACAGATATCGAAAGAGGTCAGGTATTATCAAAACCAGGTTCAGTACACCCACACAAGAAATTCGTAGGTCAAGTATACGTACTTAAGAAAGAAGAAGGCGGAAGACACACTCCATTCTTCGATGGATACAGACCACAATTCTACTTCAGAACAACAGACGTTACAGGAAGCATCAAATTACCAGATGGAATGGAAATGGTAATGCCAGGAGACCACATCGACATGAACGTTGAATTAATCACTCAAGTAGCAATGGATGAAGGATTAAGATTTGCTATAAGAGAAGGCGGAAGAACAGTAGGTTCAGGAGTTGTTTCTAAGATAGTTGAGTAATTATTAAAAATTAAAGGCCTTTAGTTATAAAAAGGAAAGAGGACGCTCTTTCCTTTTTTAATAAAATTAATTAATATTAAAAATTATACTTGTCAAACAAAATATTATATTGTATAATTAAGAAGTTGTAATGTGATAACAGTGATGAGGCAAGAGGTTGCCGGGCTTCCGGGTAATTCTTGACTGAGTATGCCGAGGTCTTGAACCAGGCGACGGTGGTTCTGTGTTTGGTGTCGTTATTTAAAAAAATATGCAACACCCGGAACAGTTTACAGAACGCATCCGCTGTTGTACGTAAGAAGTAAAGCGTGCATGAAAAGGAGGGAAAAACAATGGCAAAACAAAAAATAAGAATCAGATTGAAAGCGTTTGATCACAATATATTGGATCAATCAGCTGAAAAAATTGTAGAAACTGCAAAATCAACAGGAGCAAAGGTGGCTGGACCAGTTCCACTACCAACTGAAAAAGATATTATAACAGTCTTAAGAGCTCCACACAAATATAAGGATTCAAGAGAGCAGTTCGAAATAAGAACTCATAAGAGACTTATAGATATAATAAGTCCATCACCAAAAACTGTTGATGCTCTAATGAGATTAGATTTACCAGCAGGTGTAGATATTGAAATAAAACTATAATTGTAATAGATAACTATTACTGACTATTATGATCGCATAGCGATCCGCTAATATGTTGAGGAGGTGTAGATAATGAAAAAGGCTATACTAGGTAAAAAACTTGGTATGACTCAAATATTCGGAGAAGATGGAAAGATAATTCCAGTTACAGTTATTGAAGCTGGTCCATGTGTAGTTGTTCAAAAGAAAACTGCAGAAAAAGATGGCTACGAAGCTATACAGGTAGGATTTGCTGATATAAGAGAAAAACTTGTTAACAAACCAGTTAAAGGACATTTTGCAAAAGCAGGTGTTGCTTTGAAAAGATTTGTAAAAGAGTTGAGATTAGAAGATATAAGTGCATATGAGGTTGGTCAAGAAATAAAGGCTGACGTATTTGCGGCTGGAGAAAGAGTAGACATATCTGGAATATCAAAAGGTAAGGGATTCCAAGGTACAATTAAAAGATGGAATGGACACAGAGGTCCAATGACTCACGGTTCAAAATTCCATAGATCAGTTGGTTCAATGGGAGGATCATCAGATCCATCAAGAACATTCAAAAACAAGAAAATGCCAGGACACATGGGCAATGAAAATACAACAGTATTAAATCTACAAGTTGCAAAGGTTATGCCTGAAAAAAATATTATATTAATAAAAGGCGGAGTACCAGGACCTAATAAGGGCTTTGTAGTAATAAGAAATACAGTTAAAGCTTAAGTTTAGGTAGAAAGGAGGATGCAGAATGCCTACAGTAGGATTATTTAATAAAGAAGGTCAAAAAGTTGGAGATGTTCAACTATCAGAAAGCGTATTTGCTGTTGAAGTTAACCAATACGCATTACATCAAGTAGTGGTTGCATTACTTGCTAACAAAAGACAAGGAACTCAATCAGCTAAAACTAGAGCTGAGGTTTCTGGGGGTGGAATAAAGCCTTGGAGACAAAAAGGAACTGGTAGAGCTAGACAGGGTTCAATAAGAGCACCACAATGGATTCATGGTGGTATGGTTTTCGCAGTAAAGCCAAGAGACTACAGAGTTTCTGTACCAAAGTCAATGAGAAGAGTGGCTATGAAGTCAGCTCTTACTAGCAAAGTTAATGATAATGAAATGATAGTTTTAGAAAGTCTTGAATTAGATGCTCCAAAAACTAAAGAAATAGTAAAAATGCTAAGCGCATTAGAAGCTAAGAAAACATTAATAGTTACTGCTGATTCAAATGAAAATATATATAAGTCAGCAAGAAACATTGAGGGAGTAGCAGTACTTCCGGTTAACAATTTAAACGTATATGATTTATTAAAGTACGAAAAGCTTGTTATAACTAAGGATGCTGTATCAAAGATTGAGGAGGTGTATGCATAATGAAGTTAACTAATTATGATATCATTAGAAGACCAGTTATAACTGAAAAAAGCATGGCTTCTATGGGAGATAAAAAATATACCTTCATAGTTGATATACACGCTAACAAATCTATGATAAAAAGAGCAGTTGAAGATGTATTCGGAGTAAAAGTTGAAGATGTTAAGACTGCAAGATACTTAGGAAAAACTAAAAGAGTAGGCGTACATGTTGGAAAAAGAGCAGATTACAAAAAGGCTATTATAACTTTAGCAGCAGACAGCAAAGCTATAGAGTTCTTTGAAGGAATGTAATCTAGCAAAGCAGTTATTGGTTGAATACCAGATAAGCTAAAAGAAGGAGGGAATACCGAATGGCAGTTAAAAGTTTTAACCCTACCACACCTTCAAGAAGACAGATGACTATGAGCACTTTTGAAGAAATAACTACAAATGTGCCTGAGAAATCACTTCTTGTCTCAAAGAAAAGAACTGGTGGTAGAAATGCACAAGGTAAGATAACAGTTCGTCACATAGGTGGCGGTGCTAAACAAAAATATAGATTAATAGATTTCAAAAGAAATAAAGATGGAATACCAGCAAAGGTAGCTACAGTAGAATATGATCCAAACAGATCAGCTTATATAGCACTTGTAGTTTACAATGATGGTGAAAAGAGATACATAATAGCTCCAGTTGGATTAAAAGTTGGAGATGTTGTAGTATCAGGGGCAGATTCAGACATAAAAGTTGGTAACTGTCTTCCTATGAAGAATATACCTGTAGGTACAGTAGTTCATAATATAGAATTACAAGCAGGTAAAGGAGGTCAGCTTGTAAGATCAGCTGGTAGTTCAGCTCAGCTTATGGCTAAAGAAGGCGATTATGCTACATTAAGACTTCCAAGTGGTGAAATGAGATACGTAAGAATCGAATGTAGAGCAACTATAGGAACAGTTTCAAACTTAACACATGAAATTGTCAATATAGGTAAAGCTGGAAGAAAGAGACACATGGGCGTTAGACCAACAGTAAGAGGTTCTGTAATGAATCCTTGCGATCACCCTCACGGTGGTGGAGAAGGTAGATCACCAATCGGACACGCAAGTCCAATGACTCCATGGGGTAAACCAGCTCTTGGATATAAAACAAGAAAACATAAGAAATATTCAGATAGATTTATTATTAAGAGAAGAAACACTAAATAGTATGAAGAGAATAATATATTCTCTTCACTAACTATTAATCAGATCGTATGAAGGGAGGCCAATCAAGTGAGTAGATCAGTTAAAAAAGGACCTTTTGTTCATGAAGGACTTTTAAATAAAATAAATGAAATGAATAAAAATGGCGAAAAGAAAGTTATAAAGACTTGGTCAAGAAGTTCAACAATATTTCCACAAATGATAGGTCATACAATAGCAGTACATGACGGAAGAAAGCATGTTCCTGTATATATATCAGAAGATATGGTAGGACACAAATTAGGAGAATTTGTTCTTACTAGAACATACAAAGGTCACGTTAAAAATGAAAGATCATCTGGTTCTAGATAGTCCAGAAAGGAGGTAACATAGAATGGAAGCTAAGGCTATAGCAAAATATGTAAGAATGTCCTCAAGAAAAATAGGTATCGTTCTTGATTTAGTAAGAGGAAAAAATGTAAATGAAGCTTTTGCTATATTACAATATACTCCAAAGGATGCAGCTGAGGTGGTTAATAAGGTTTTAAAATCAGCTGTAGCAAATGCAGAAAATAATTTAAACTTAGACAAAAGCAATCTTTATGTTGCAGAAGCATATGCTTGTGCAGGCCCAACATTAAAGAGATTCAGACCACATGCGCAAGGTAGAGCGTTTAGAATAAAGAAAAGAACTAGCCACGTAACTGTAATAGTTAGAGAAAGAGCATAAGAAGGAGGGAAACTGATGGGACAGAAAGTACATCCACACGGCCTAAGAGTTGGCGTAATTAAAGATTGGGATGCTAAATGGTTTGCAGATAATAGAAATTTTGCAGATAACCTAGTTGAAGATAATAAGGTTAGAGAATTTGTAAAAGCTAAAACTGCTGCAGCTGGAGTTTCAAGAATTCAAATTGAAAGAGCAGCTAAAAGAGTTAAATTAAATATATATACTGCTAAGCCTGGTATGGTAATAGGCAAAGGCGGCCAAGGAATAGATGCTTTAAAGGCAGAAATTCAAAAAATAGTTGGAGATAAAAATATTTTAATAAACATAGTTGAAGTAAAATCAGCAGAAGCTGATGCTCAACTTATGGCTGAAAGCATAGCTCAACAATTAGAAAAGAGAATTTCATTCAGAAGAGCGATGAAGCAGACAATTCAAAGAGCAATGAAGCATGGTATTAAGGGAGTTAAGACAGCTTGCGCAGGAAGACTTGGCGGTGCTGAAATAGCTAGAACTGAAGCATATCATGAAGGAACTATTCCACTACAAACATTAAGAGCTGATATAGATTATGGATTTGCGGAAGCAGATACAACATACGGAAAGATCGGTGTAAAGGTTTGGGTTTACAAAGGGGAAGTTCTTCCAACTAAGAAAGTAGTTGAAAAAAAGGAAGAAGCTAACGCATAAGGAAGGAGGAATATGACATGTTAATGCCTAAAAGAGTTAAACATCGTAAGGTACAGCGTGGTAGAATGAAGGGTAAAGCTACAAGAGGTAATTTTATAGCATACGGAGATTTCGCTATACAGGCTACTGAATGTGGATGGATCACAAGTAACCAAATAGAATCTGCCAGAATAGCTATCAATAGATACATTAAAAGAGGAGGAAAACTTTGGATAAAGATTTTCCCAGATAAGCCAGTAACTGAAAAGCCAGCTGAAACACGTATGGGTTCCGGTAAAGGATCACCAGAATACTGGGTATCAGTTATTAAGCCAGGTAGAATTTTATTTGAGTTATCAGGAGTTAACGAAACAGTTGCAAGAGAGGCTATGAGACTTGCGTCACACAAGCTACCTGTAAAGACTAAGTTCGTAACTAGAAGAGATTTTGAAGAAATGGGTGGTGAAATCAATGAAGGCTAATGAATTAAAAGAATTAAGACAAAGTGGCCCTCAGGATTTACAAGCTAAATTAAATGATCTTAAGGGAGAGTTATTTAACTTAAGATTTCAATTAGCTACAGGTCAGTTGGAAAACCCAATGAGAATAAGAGAAGTAAAAAAATCTATAGCCCAAATTAAAACCATCCTTAGAGAAGAAGAACTAAGGGCGTTTGAACAGTAGGCTGAAAGGAGGTTTGTCCTGTGGAGAGAGGAAATAGAAAGACAAGAATAGGAAGAGTCGTTTCTGATAAAATGGATAAAACAATTGTAGTTGCTGTAGAGACTAAGGTTCGTCACCCATTATATGGAAAGACAGTTAACAGAACTACTAAATTTAAGGCTCATGATGAAAATAATGATGCAAAAGCTAATGATAGAGTTTTAATAATGGAAACAAGACCATTGTCAAAAGATAAGAGATGGAGACTTGTTGAAATAGTTGAAAAGGCTAAATAGTCTATAAAGCTGAAAGGAGGGTATTTTCAATGATTCAGCAACAGACATTACTAAAAGTTGCAGATAATTCCGGTGCTAAGGAAATTATGTGTATAAGAGTATTAGGTGGTTCCAAGAGAAAATATGGAAACATTGGTGATATAATAGTTGCTAGCGTTAAAAGTGCAACACCAGGCGGTGTTGTTAAAAAAGGTGATGTTATAAAGGCCGTTATAGTTAGATCAGTAAAAGGATTAAGAAGAGCAGACGGTTCATATATAAGATTCGATGAAAATGCTGCTGTTATAATAAAGGATGACAAACAACCAAGAGGAACTCGTATCTTCGGACCAGTAGCAAGAGAGCTAAGAGATAAGGATTTTACAAAAATATTATCATTAGCGCCTGAAGTTCTATAAGATAAGGAGGTGTCTAGAGATGGCAATAAACAAAATACATGTTAGAAAAAAAGACACAGTTATGGTTATATCCGGAAAAGATAAGGGTAAAGTAGGCGAAGTTCTTGCAGTAATGCCAAAGACAGGAAAAGTTGTTGTTAAAGGTATTAACGTAGTAACAAAACATCAAAAACCAAACAAAGCTAATATGCAGGGCGGAATAATTCATAAAGAAGCTCCTATATACAGCTCAAAAGTGATGTTATATTGCGATAAATGCAAATCAGTAACAAGAATAAGCCATAAAGTTTTAGAAGATGGAACTAAAGTAAGAGTTTGTAAAAAGTGCGGAGAAACATTCTAATCTTTGAAAGGAGGGCTACAAATGAGTTTAAGATTACAAGAAAAGTACGAAAAAGAAGTTGTTCCTGCTTTAATGGAAAAGTTTGAATATAATAATATAATGCAAGTGCCAAAGCTTGAAAAAATAGTTATAAACATGGGTGTTGGAGAAGCTAAAGACAATGCAAAAGTGTTAGAATCAGCAGTTAGCGATTTAACAATAATTACAGGACAAAAACCAGTTTTAACTAGAGCTAAGAAGTCTATAGCTAACTTTAAAATAAGAGAAAACATGCCAATAGGCTGTAAAGTTACATTAAGAAAGCAAAACATGTATGAATTTGCTGATAAATTAATGAACATTGCTTTACCAAGAGTTAGAGACTTTTCAGGAGTTTCAGATAAATCATTTGATGGAAGAGGAAACTACTCATTAGGAATAAAAGAGCAATTAATATTCCCTGAAATAGAATATGATAAGATAGACAAAGTTAGAGGTATGGATATAATCTTCGTTACAACTGCACAAACAGACGAAGAAGCAAGAGAATTGTTAAGATTCCTTGGAATGCCATTTGCTCAAAAATAAGGAGGGAAAAACGTGGCACGTAAAGCTTTAATAGAAAAGTGGAAGAAAGAACCAAAATATTCAACTAGAGCTTATACAAGATGCAGAATATGTGGAAGACCACACTCTGTATTAAAGAAATATGGAATATGCCGTATTTGTTTTAGAGAGCTTGCATACAAAGGTGAAATACCTGGATGTAGAAAAGCAAGTTGGTAATACTTAGTTATTGATGAAAGGAGGCACAATAAATGGTAATGACTGATCCTATAGCAGACTTACTTACTCGTATAAGAAATGCAAATATAGTTAGACATGAAATAGTGGAAGTACCTTCTTCAAATATAAAGAAGGCTGTCCTAAATATAATGCTTCAAGAAGGATATATAAAAGATGTAGAGGAATACACTGATGGTTCCGTTAACATGATAAGATTATCAATGAAGTATGGTCAAAACAAGGAAAGAGTTATAACTGGTTTAAAGAGAATATCAAAACCAGGATTAAGAGTTTACTGCAGAAAAGAAGAAATTCCTAAAGTATTAAATGGTTTAGGAGTTGCTATACTATCAACTTCAAAGGGAATTGTAACAGATAAAGAAGCTACAAAACTTGGAGTAGGCGGAGAAGTTCTTTGCTACATTTGGTAGTTTAAATATAGATATATAACTTAAAAAAGAAGACATAGCAATTAATGTTTTATATAAACAACATAGAATGCATAGCAGAAATGTTTATTGCGATTTAGAAATAAAATATGGCATCAACAGATATGCCCTGTTGATGATTTGAAAGAAATAGAGGACGCGTGATAAATAATATTTATTACGGGCTTATAAGGAATACAGGAGGTGTAATCATGTCAAGAATAGGAAAGCTTCCAATAGCTATACCAAGTGGCGTAACTGTTACCGTAACACCAGACAACGTTGTTACAGTAAAAGGACCAAAAGGTCAACTTGAAAGAGCTATGAGCAATGAAGTAAACATAGTTGTTGAAAACAGTTCTGTAACTGTTTCAAGAGACAACGATTTAAAGAACGTAAGAGCTCTTCATGGATTAACAAGAGCATTAATAAATAACATGATTATCGGAGTAACTGAAGGATTTGCAAAAACTTTAGATCTAGTTGGTGTAGGTTACAGAGCTCAGTTACAAGGTAAGAAATTAGTTATGAATCTTGGATATTCTCATCCAGTTGAAATAGAACCAGTTGAAGGTGTAACATTTGAAACACCTGCTGCTACAAAAGTTATAGTTAGAGGTATAGACAAAGAAAAAGTAGGAGCTGTTGCGGCAGACGTAAGAGCTTGGAGAAAACCTGAACCTTACAAAGGAAAAGGAATCAAATATGATAACGAAGTGATAAGACGTAAGGAAGGTAAGACTGGTAAGAAATAGTAGAAAGGAGTGAAACTTATGTTTAACAAAGAAGACAGAAAAAAAGCTAGAGTAAGACGTCATCTAAGAGTTCGTAAAAAGATTTTTGGAACAACTGAGAGACCAAGACTTTCAGTATATAGAAGTGAAAAGAACATATATGCACAAATTATAGATGATATAAACGGAGTAACTTTAGTTTCTGCTTCAAGTTTAGATAAAGATTTTAACGGTATCGGAAGCAATAAAGAAGCAGCAAAAGCAGTTGGCGAATTAATAGCTAAAAAAGCTATTGAAAAAGGAATAAAAGAAGTAGTTTTCGATAGAGGCGGATTTGTATATCACGGAAGAGTACAGAATCTTGCAGAAGGTGCAAGAGAGGCTGGTTTACAATTCTAAAAAAGGAGGGAAATAAATGAGAATAGATCCTAGCACTTTAAATCTAAAAGAAAAAGTTGTATTTATAAATAGAGTTGCTAAGGTTGTTAAAGGTGGTAGAAACTTCAGATTTAGTGCTCTTGTAGTTGTTGGAGATGAAAACGGCCACGTTGGAGTAGGAACTGGAAAGTCTATAGAAATACCTGAAGCAATCAGAAAAGCAATAGAAGATGCAAAGAAAAACTTAGTTGAAGTTCCAATAGTTGGTACTACAGTACCACATGATATAGTTGGAGAATTTGGTACTGGAAGAGTGCTTATAATGACAGCTTCAGAAGGTACAGGAGTTATAGCAGGAGGTCCTGCTAGAGCAGTACTTGAACTTGCAGGATTAAAGGACGTTAGAGCAAAATCATTAGGTTCTAACAATCCAAGAAATATGGTTAACGCTACTATCAATGGTTTATCAAGCTTAAGAACAGCTGAGCATATTGCTAAGCTTAGAGGTAAAACCGTTGAAGAGATTTTAGGTTAGGAGGGAACGAACCTTGGCTAAACTAAAAATAACTTTAAACAGAAGTTTAATTGGAAGAAGAAAAGACCAAATTGCAACAGTAAATGCACTTGGACTTAAGAAGATTGGAAAAACTGTAGAGCATGAGGATACTCCTCAAATAAGAGGCATGGTAAATAAAGTTAGCTATCTTTTAAAGGTAGAAGAGATATAGTACAGAGGAGGTGTAAATAGAATGAAACTTCATGAGTTAAGACCAGCTGAAGGCGCAAGAAAAGCACCAAAAAGAGTTGGAAGAGGTACTGGATCTGGATTAGGAAGAAATGCCGGTAAAGGTGAAAAAGGCCAAAAAGCTAGAAGTGGTGGTGGAGTAAGACTAGGATTCGAAGGAGGTCAGATGCCACTATACAGAAGGCTTCCTAAGAGAGGTTTTACAAATATATTTGCTAAAGAATATGCTGAAATAAATGTTGAAAGACTAAACATATTTGAAGATGGTACTGAAATTACACCTGAACTATTACTTGAAAAAGGTATAGTAAAGAAAGCTAAGAATGGAGTAAAGATACTTGGCAATGGTGAATTACAGAAGAAATTAACTGTTAAGGCAGCAAAATTCACAAAGGCTGCAGCTGAGAAAATTGAAGCAGCTGGAGGAAAAGTTGAGGTGATATAGGTGCTATCAACTTTACGTAATGCCTGGAAAGTTCCTGAATTAAGAAAAAAGATATTATTTACATTATTTATGGTAGCAATTTTCAGGATGGGAAATACAATTCCTGTTCCTGGAATTGACACGGCAAAACTTGCTAGTTTAACAAAAAGCGGATCATTATTTGGCTTTTATGATTTAATATCTGGTGGTGCATTTAGTCAGTTCAGTATTTTTGCTATGGGAGTAGTTCCGTTCATTAACTCTTCTATAATTATGCAGTTATTAACAATTGCAGTTCCAAGATTGGAACAGCTTTCAAAAGAAGGCGAAGATGGAAGAAAAAAGATACAGCAGTACACAAGATATGCTGCAGTACCTTTAGGACTAATTCAAGCATTTACCTCATATGCAATAATAACTAGAGCTGGTGCACTTCAAGATCCGTCAAATAAGTTAAATATATTCTTGATAATACTTACGTTAACTACAGCATCAACCTTTTTAATGTGGTTTGGTGATAAGATAACTGAAAAAGGAGTTGGAAATGGTATATCACTATTAATATTTGTGAATATCATATCAAGATTTCCAACAACTTTATACCAAATTATAGGACTCCAAAAAGCAGAGACAGTCAATTTTATTGAACTTGTAGTATTTGCTGCAGCATCCTTAGCCTTATTTATAGGAGTTGTAATAATGAGTCTGTCAGAAAGAAGAATTCCTGTTCAATATGCAGGTAAAACAGCTGGTGGCAAGGTATATAAGGGTCAATCAACCCATATTCCTATCAATGTAAACGGATCAGCAGTTATCGGAATAATTTTTGCAATATCAGTTATGAGTTTTCCGAAAACAATAGGTCAGTTTTGGCCAAATTCAGCTTTTTATCAGTTTATTACTGGGAGTAAGTTTAGCTTGGTTAAAGAAGGTAGTTGGCAGTATGCAGTAACTTATTTTGCATTGACAATTTTCTTCACTTGGTTCTATACTGAAGTTACTTTCAAGCCAGATGAAATGGCTGAGAATATGCATAAATCTTCAGGATTTGTACCAGGAATAAGACCAGGCGAACCAACAGCTAGCTATATAGGAAAAGTTCTTGCTAAAATTTCCATAATTGGTGGAGCTTTTGCAGGGATAATAGCGATAACTCCTATTATTGCAGAATCATATTCTAACTTTAAAGGAATATCTTTTGGCGGTACTGGTTTACTAATTATGGTAGGAGTTGCACTTGATACTTTAAGGCAGCTAGAGTCTCAATTGGTAATGCGTCATTATCAAGGATTCTTAAAATAAAAAGTATTTGGAGATGATTCGGTTGAAGATTATTTTACTAGGTCCTCCGGGAGCTGGAAAAGGAACACAGGCTAAATTAATTACTGAAAAATATTCTATACCGCATATATCAACAGGAGATATTTTCAGAAAAAATATTTCAGAAAAAACTCCTCTTGGAATAGAAGCTAAGAGGTATATGGATAACGGACAGTTAGTACCGGATGAAGTTACTATAGGTATAGTTAATGATAGATTAAGTATGAATGATTGTGAAAATGGCTTTTTATTAGATGGCTTTCCAAGAACAGTGAAACAGGCTGAGGCATTAGATTCGTTTTTGAACAGCAATGATCAAAAAATCGATACAGCTTTACTGATTGACGTTCCTAAGGAATTTATTTTGGAGCGAATGACAGGCAGAAGAGTTTGCTCTGCATGCGGCGCAAGTTATCACATAAAATTCAATACGCCTAAGGTTGAAAATAAATGTGATGTTTGTGGTGGCCCTTTAGTACAAAGAAAAGATGATACTGAGGAAACTGTCAAAGAAAGATTAGATGTCTATGACAGACAGACTCAACCTCTAATTCAGTACTATAAGGAGAAAAATATACTCGCAAAAGTAGATGGAACAGAAGAAATAGGTATGGTATTTGAAAAAATTTGTGATGTTCTAGGAGCGGTTGCTAAATGATAATAATTAAAACCGATATAGAAATTGAGTATATGAGGCAGGCAGGTAAAGTTGTTGCCAATACCCTGTTGAAGCTTGAAGAGGCAATAAGACCTGGAATAACTACTGCAGAATTGGATATAATTGCAGAAGAGTATATTTTAAAACAAGGTGCAAAGCCGTCTTTTAAAGGTTACTGTGGATTTCCAGGTTCAATATGTGCTTCTGTTAATAATGAGGTAGTTCATGGTATTCCAGCAAAAAATGTAGTTTTGCAAGAAGGCGATATTATTAGCGTTGATTGCGGGGCTATATTAAATGGATATCAAGGAGATGCAGCGAGAACTTTTTCTGTTGGAAACACTTCAGAAGAAGCATTAAAGTTAATTGAAGTAACTAAACAAAGTTTTTTCAAAGGTATTGAAAAAGCTATTGTTGGTAACAAGTTAACAGATATATCAGCTGCAATTCAGGAATACGTTGAAAGCTTTGG
This sequence comes from Clostridium sp. OS1-26, assembly GCF_030915445.1. Taxonomy (GTDB): domain Bacteria; phylum Bacillota; class Clostridia; order Clostridiales; family Clostridiaceae; genus Clostridium_AM. The sequence goes on along the minus strand of NZ_CP133264.1, from coordinate 1,210,622 downwards.
CTATTCTATAGTTAGGGATTATGTAGGTCATGGCATAGGAAAAGAAATGCATGAGGATCCTGAAGTACCTAACTACGGCAGACCAGGAAGAGGTCCTACATTAAAAAAAGGTATGGTTTTAGCTATAGAACCTATGGTTAATATAGGTAAGTATCATGTAGAAGTAGAATCAAATGACTGGACTGTTGTTACAGTAGATAAGAGTTTATCAGCACATTATGAAAATACTGTTGCTATCTTAGATAACGGCCCTGAAATACTGACCATAGTTTAACAGAGGTGAATATATTGTTAAATAATAGCTGTTTGGGAAAAATAGTTTATTCTAAAGCAGGAAGAGATCAAGGCAAGGTTTTCGTAGTAGTAAGCATACTAAATGATGAGTATGTTTATGTTTGTGATGGCAGCCTAAGGCCTGTAGAAAAACCTAAGAGGAAAAAAATAAAACACTTAGAGTTTACTAATATAATTGCTGAAGAAATAGGGAGCTTATTAATGTCAGACGAAAAAGTTACTAATGCAATTATAAAAAGAATTTTGCAGTCCTATGACAATGATAAGGAGGTTCGATTGCCTTATGTCAAAAGATGATGTTATAGAAATGCAGGGTACTGTGCTTGAAGCATTACCTAATGCAATGTTTGAGGTAGAATTGGAAAGCGGACATAAGATACTAGCACACATATCAGGTAAATTAAGAATGAATTTTATAAGAATTTTACCAGGTGATAAAGTTACAGTAGAACTTTCTCCTTACGATTTAACTCGTGGAAGAATAACCTGGAGAGCAAAGTAATTAAGGAGGGTTAGCTATGAAAGTAAGACCATCAGTTAAGCCTATTTGTGAGAAATGTAAAATTATAAAAAGAAAAGGAAGAGTAATGGTTATCTGTGAAAATCCTAAACATAAGCAAAAACAAGGCTAATATATACTATATTTTATAATAGATTATATTAATTTAAGTTAATAATGTTTTAGGATGCGGCTGATGATAGAATAAGATTCTTATTCTATTAACCTAAAACTTTATATAAAAACAAAACTAAATTGAAAAATAAGCGTATTATATGCTTACCAATTAGATATTTAGGAGGTGTAAATATTAATGGCAAGAATATCAGGTATAGACTTACCAAAGGAAAAAAGAGTTGAAATAGGTTTAACTTATATATATGGCATAGGACTACCAACTTCTCAAAAAATTCTTAGCGAAACTGGAGTTAACCCAGATACTAGAGTTAAGAATCTAACTGAAGAAGAAGTTAATGCTTTAAGAGATTATATAAATAAGAACGTTAAAGTTGAAGGTGACCTAAGAAGAGAAATTGCTCTTAACATAAAGAGATTAGTAGAAATCGGCTGTTACAGAGGAATAAGACACAGAAGAGGCCTTCCAGTAAGAGGACAAAAAACTAAGACTAATGCTAGAACAAGAAAAGGCCCTAAAAAGATGATAGGTGCTAAGAAGAAGAAGTAATTAATAGTTAAGGAGGGAAAACGATGGCAGCTGGATCAAAAGTTAAAAAGACAAGAAGAAAAAAAGAAAGAAAAAATGTTGAGCATGGCTGTGCGCATATAAAATCAACTTTTAACAATTCCATAGTTACAATTACTGATGCAGTAGGAAACACTTTATCATGGGCTAGTGCAGGCGGATTAGGCTTCAGAGGTTCAAGAAAGAGTACTCCATTTGCTGCGCAAATGGCTGCAGAAACATCTGCAAAAGCAGCTATGGAACATGGTTTAAAGAGTATTGAAGTTTATGTAAAGGGACCAGGAGCTGGTAGGGAAGCTGCAATAAGATCATTACAAGCTGCTGGATTAGAAGTTACATTAATAAAAGATGTTACTCCAATACCACATAACGGATGTAGACCACCAAAAAGAAGAAGAGTCTAGGCATAGGAGGTGTAGAAATAATGGCAAGATATACTGGACCTGCATGTAGAATATGCAGAAGAGAAGGTTTAAAGCTATTCCTAAAAGGGGATAGATGTTATACAGATAAGTGTGCATTCTCAAGAAGAGGATATGCACCAGGACAACACGGACAGGGTAGAAAGAAATTATCTAACTACGGCTTACAATTAAGAGAGAAACAAAAAGCTAAAAAGATGTACGGCTTATTAGAAGGTCAATTCAGAGCTACATACGAAAGAGCTGAAAGAATGAGAGGTATATCAGGTGAAAACTTGTTAAAACTTCTTGAATTAAGACTTGACAATGTAGTTTACAGACTAGGATTTGGCGGATCAAGAAGTGAGTCTAGACAATTAGTAACTCACGGACACTTCTTAGTTAATGGTAAAAAAGTAGACATTGCTTCATACAGATTATCAGCTGGAGATGTTATAGCTGTTCGTGAAAAGAGCAGAGCATCAGAAAAGTTTAAGGTATTTGCTGAAAATCCAAAGACTGTACCAGCTTGGTTAGAGGGAAGTACTGCAGATTTCCAAGGAAGAGTTCTTAGAGAGCCAACTAGAGAAGATATAGATATTCCTGTTAACGAAACATTAATAGTAGAGTTATATAGTAAGTAATTAATATAGAATCAGTTGCCCTCAAAATACATTTTAATATAAATAGAAGGAGGGTTATATTCATGTTAGAGATAGAAAAGCCTAAAATAGAGTGTGTTGAAGTTAGTGAAGATGGTGCCTATGGTAAGTTTGTGGTAGAACCACTAGAAAGAGGATATGGTACTACTCTTGGTAATGCATTAAGAAGAATTCTCCTTTCTTCATTACCAGGAGTGGCTGCCAACCACATTAAAATAGAGGGAGTTCTCCATGAGTTTTCGACTGTCCGTGGCGTTAAAGAAGATGTTAGCGAATTAATTCTGAACATTAAGGGGTTAGCATTAAAAATGAATGGAGATGGTCCTAAGACTGTCTACATAGATGCACAAGGGCCAGGAGAAGTTACAGCAGGAGACATTAGAACTGATGGAGATGTTGAAATAATCAACAAAGATTTACATATAGCTACCCTTGATGAAGATGGAAAGCTTTATATGGAAATCATGATTAATAGAGGAAGAGGTTATGTCTCTCAAACTAAGAATAAAGCAGAAGAGATGCCTATAGGTACTATTCCTGTAGATTCAATATATACTCCAATCAAAAGAGTTAACTTTGTTGTAGAAAATACAAGAGTTGGTCAGATAACTGATTATGATAAGTTATCTCTTGAAGTTTGGACTAATGGTACTATAATGCCTGATGAAGCTATTAGTTTATCTGCTAAGATTCTAATAGAGCATTTTAAGTTATTTATGACTTTAACTGACCATGCCAACAATGTTGAAATAATGGTTGAAAAGGAAGAAGACAAAAAGGAAAAAGTTCTTGAAATGACAATAGAAGAACTTGATCTTTCTGTTAGAAGTTATAATTGCTTAAAAAGAGCAGGTATTAATACAGTACAGGAACTAACCGAGAGAACCATGGATGACATGATGAAGGTTAGAAACCTAGGTAAAAAATCTTTAGAAGAGGTTGAACAAAAACTTCTTGCTTTAGGATTATCATTAAAACAGAGTGAAGAATAATATAGTAGTTCTGATATAGTCATACTTGAAGAAGAGTAAAGGTAAGGAGGTATAGGAGATGGCAGGATATCGTAAATTAGGTCGTCCAACTGACCAAAGAAAAGCAATGCTAAGAAACCTTGTTACTAGTTTCTTAAAGCATGGTAAAATTGAAACAACAGAAACTAGAGCGAAGGAAACTAGAAGTCTAGCTGAGAAAATGATAACTCTTGCTAAAAGAGGAGATCTTCATGCTAGAAGACAAGTACTTTCTTTTGTAACTGAAGAGGAAGTAGTAAGAAACTTATTTGACAATGTAGCTCCTAAATATGCTGAGAGAAACGGCGGATATACAAGAATGTATAAAGTAGGACCAAGAAGAGGCGATGGAGCTGAAGTTGTTATACTAGAGTTAGTATAATAATTACTATAAAATTAAGGGGATTAAGTAGGCTAGCTTAGTCCCCATTTTGCTATAATATATTATTTTATTGCTGCAAAAATAGCGGGGTGTTTCTTATGGAAGAAAAGATGGTACAGTGTCAAAACGTTGTTTTTAAATATGAGAGTAATAATAAGGATGATATAAAATTAGCTATAAATGATGTTACCTTAGAGGTGAAAAAAGGTGAGTTTCTTGTTATTTTAGGAAGAAATGGATCTGGAAAATCAACTATAGCAAAACATATGAATGCCTTATTGATTCCAAGTGAAGGAAAGGTGTATGTTAGTAAGCTAGATACATCTATAGAAAAAAATATTTGGGATATAAGAAACAAGGCAGGTATGGTATTTCAAAATCCTGATAATCAAATTGTTGCGACTATTGTAGAAGAGGATGTAGCGTTCGGGCCAGAGAACTTAGGTATTGAATCTTCTGAAATTAGGAGAAGAGTAGATGACTGTTTAAAAAAGGTTAATATGTATGAGTACAGGAAACATGCACCCCATTTGCTATCAGGAGGTCAAAAGCAAAGAGTAGCTATAGCTGGAGTATTAGCCATGATGCCTGAATGCATAATATTTGATGAATCCACTGCTATGCTTGATCCTTCAGGAAGAAGAGAAGTAATAAAAACTATAAAAGAAATAAATAATAAGTACGGGATAACTGTAGTACTTATTACACATTATATGGAAGAAGCCGTGGAAGCTAACCGAATCATAGTTATGGATGAAGGTAAGGTTATGATGGAAGGCACTCCAAAAGATATCTTTAGTAAGGTTAATAAAATGAAAACTATAGGACTTGATGTACCCCAAATGACAGAATTATCCTATGAATTGAAAAATAGTGGATTAAATATTAGAGAAGATATATTAACTATAGATGAGATGGTGGATGAATTATGTCGATTAAAATAGAAAACTTAACTCATATATACATGAAGGGTTCTCCTTTCGAAAAAAAGGCACTTGATAATGTTAATATTACTATAAATAGCGGGGAATTTCTTGCACTGATTGGTCATACTGGCTCAGGAAAATCCACGCTTATTCAACATATTAATGGCCTGCTAAAGCCAGATTTAGGTAGTATAATAATAGACGATATTGACATTACAAAAAAAAAGGTTAATCTAAATTTTATAAGAAAAAAAGTGGGGCTTGTGTTTCAGTATCCAGAATATCAGTTATTTGAAGAAACTATAGAAAAAGACATTGCTTTTGGCCCTAAGAATCTAGGATTAAGTGATGATGATATAAATAAAAGAGTTAAAAGAGCAATGAATATGGTAGGTCTAGACTATGAAAAGTATAAGGATAAGTCTCCATTCGAGCTAAGTGGAGGACAAAAAGAAGAGTAGCGATAGCAGGCGTGGTAGCAATGGAACCTAAAATTCTAATATTAGATGAACCAACAGCCGGTCTTGATCCAAAAGGAAGAGATGAGATTTTAGGTAAGATAAAAGACCTACACTTAGAATATAACATGACTATAGTACTTGTTTCACATAGCATGGAGGATGTAGCAAAGCTTGCTGATAGAATATTAGTAATGAATAAGGGAAAATGTATACTTGATGGTAAGCCATCTGAAGTATTTAAGGAAATAGATACCCTAGAAAGTGTTGGGCTTGCAGTTCCACAAGTAACGTATCTTGTTAAAAGACTTAAATCAAAAGGATTTGATATATCTGATAGCATATTTACAGTTGAACAAGCTAAAAAAGAAATACTAAGAATACTAAATAAACGTTAGGGGAGCTAATAAATGATTAAAGATATTACAATAGGACAGTATATACCTGGCGAGTCTTTTGTGCATAAATTAGATCCAAGAGTTAAAATATTGATATCTTTAATATACATAGTGGATTTATTTATAGTAAGCAATTTTAAGGGTTATATATTTATAACAATTTTTACTTTGTTTTCTATAATTATCTCTAAAGTTCAATTCAGGTATATATATAAAGGACTTAAACCTATACTTGTATTAGCTATTATAACTGCTTTGCTTAACATGTTAATGACAGGGGGAACCAATCCACCATTATTTCAGTGGAGATTTATAACCATTTATAGAGAAGGATTGATTTTAGCTGTATTTATGGTTTTAAGACTTGTGTTTCTAATAATTGGTACATCGTTACTTACTCTAACAACTTCTCCAATAGAATTGACAGATGGGATAGAGAAGCTTTTAAATCCTTTAAAGAAGATAGGTATACCTGCACATGAACTTGCTATGATGATGACTATTGCATTAAGATTCATTCCAACTTTAATGGATGAAACAGATAAAATTATGAAAGCACAAATGGCTAGAGGAGCTGATTTTGAATCAGGCAATTTAATGCAAAGAGCTAAGAGTTTGATTCCTATATTAGTTCCGTTGTTTATAAGCTCTTTTAGACGTGCCGATGAATTGGCTATGGCAATGGAATCAAGATGCTATAGAGGTGGCGAAGGAAGAACTAGAATGAAACAGTTAAGATTAACTAACAAAGACTTGATTGCATCATTCTTTACAGTAGCATTGGTGTCACTTTCTATATGGAGCAGGATGTGGCATTGATGAGAAATATAAAGTTAATTGTAGAATATGATGGTACTAATTATGCAGGTTGGCAAAGACAAAATAATGCAATTGCAATACAACAAAGAGTAGAAGAATCAATAGAAATTGTTACAGGGGCTTTTTCCGAAGTTATAGGGTCCAGCAGAACAGATGCTGGAGTACACGCAAGAGGCTTTGTGTGTAACTTTCATACAGAAAGTAAGATACCTTCATCAAATTTTAAAAAGGCTTTAAATAGTTTTTTACCAGCAGATATCGTTATAATCGATTCTAAAGAGGTAGATGAGGAATTTCATTCTAGATTTGATAGTTCGGGGAAAAGATACGTATATACTGTTGTAACTGGCGCTGAGAGACCTGCTATAGGTAGAAATTATGTATATTGCTTTCATAGAAGCTTAGACATGGAAAAGATGAAAGAAGCGTCAAGATATTTTTTAGGAACTCATGATTTTTCGGCTTTTAAGAAAACCGGAAGTTCAGTAAAAACATCCGTAAGAACTATAAAAGAATTACAAATAGTTAAGGAAGAAAAAACTATAAAGTTTAGTATAGTTGGTGACGGTTTTTTATATAACATGGTTAGAATAATTGTCGGAACTCTTTTAGAAGTTGGAGTAGGCAAATTTAGTCCAGAGCATATAGTAGATATAATAAAGTCTAAGGATAGGTCTAAAGCTGGTAAATCGGTATCAGCAAGTGGATTATGTTTAGAAGAAGTATATTATTAACAATTTATACTGGACATAGTATTTAGCTAATAAATTACAATAATGCTTTAGCGAAATTTATTGACACGCCAGGCAGATTGTATTATAATATAAATGTTTGTATCAAAAGTATAAAAGATCCACTAGCCCCGGGTCTTTATATAGAAGAACGTATTTTATGTATAAGAATTCAGGGAGGGAAAAAGATGAAATCATACATAGCTAAACCACAAGAAGTTGAAAGAAAATGGTATGTTGTTGATGCTGCTGGAAAACCACTAGGAAGAGTAGCAAGCCAAGTAGCTACAATATTAAGAGGAAAGCATAAGCCAACATTTACACCAAATGTTGATACTGGAGATTTTGTTATAATAATAAATGCTGAGAAGGTAGTTTTAACAGGAAAGAAATTAGATCAAAAAATGTTAAGACATCACTCATTATATCCAGGTGGATTAAAAGAAACTCCATATAGAGAAGCTATACAAAAGAAGCCTGAGTTTGTATTCCAAGAAGCAGTAAGAAGAATGCTTCCAAATGGAGTATTAGGAAGACAAATGCTTAAGAAACTTAAAGTATACAGAGGTGCTGAGCATAATCATGAAGCTCAAAAACCAGAAGTATTAGAATTAAGATATTAATTGGAAGCTGGAAGGAGGAGAAAAAATGGCTAAAGTTCAATATTTTGGAACAGGAAGAAGAAAGAAATCAATAGCAAGAGTAAGACTTGTACCTGGTGAAGGTAAAGTAATAATAAATAAAAGAGATGCAGAAACTTACTTCGGATTAGAAACTTTGAGAGTTATAGTTAATCAACCTTTAGTTTTAACTGCAACTAAAGAAAAATTCGATGTATTAGTAAATGTACACGGTGGTGGTTTCACAGGTCAGGCTGGAGCTATCAGACACGGAATATCAAGAGCTTTATTAAAAGCTGATGAGAATTTAAGACCAGAGCTTAAAAAGCTGGTTTCTTAACAAGAGACCCAAGAATGAAGGAAAGAAAGAAATACGGTCTTAAAAAAGCAAGAAGAGCTCCACAGTTCTCAAAGAGATAATCAAAGAGAGGAAATTTCCTCTCTTTTTTTATTTATAATAAATTATATTTAATGTACAAGCATAAAATATATATGAAGTCTTATTTTAGGAGGGGAAAAATTGAAATTCAAGAATGCTAAGTTATTAATAGTTATTTTTGTAGTGTTTTTAGGATTAGCTTCTATATTTTATGCTAATGCAAGATATACAGTAATTGCTGACAATCATAAAATAGATAAAGAAAATGAGAATAAGATTATTCTTATAGATCCCGGACATGGAGGGATAGATGGGGGAGCTGTATCACAAACTGGAACCATGGAAAAAGATATTAATTTAAAAATAAGTTTAAAGCTTAGAGAGAGACTGGTTAAGGATGGCTATAAAGTAATAATGACTAGAGAAGAAGATAAAGGCTTATATACAGATGAAGGTAAGATAAGAAAGAAAAAGATTGAGGACTTAAACAATAGATGTAAAATTAAGAAAGACACTCAATGTGGTATGTTTATTAGTATACATTTAAACATGTTCCAAGAGTCTAAATACTATGGCGCTCAAGTATGGTATTCAAGAAATAAAGATAGTCAAAGATTTGCTAAGATAATTCAAGACAATTTGAAAAAAGACTTAGATATCAATAATAATAGACAAGCAAAACCAGCTCTAGATTCATATAAAGTATTAAGGTGCAATGATGATATGCCTGGTGTGTTAGTTGAATGCGGGTTTCTATCAAATCCAATTGAAGAACAAAAGTTGAAATCAGAAGAATATCAAAATAAAATTGCGGAATCCATAGAAAATTCGGTAAAATTTTATTATAATCAATAAATATAGAAAATAGAGATGAAAAGCTGCAGTTGTGAAATATAACTTGCAGCTTTTTGTGTGCAATTATTCAAAATGCATAGTAAGGATATTGAAAGGTTATTAATAAATATACAAATATATTTGCATAATATTTAGTGTTTGTCTAAATATAGTTGAAATTAAGACTTTAATGGTTGCATAATAATAAGCTAAAAATGTATAAAATATATAAATTATTCAACCTGTATTAAAGTTTTCTTAATTTTGAATTTTTGTAACTGGTTATTGATGTCCAATTTTGAATATGTTATTATTTAATTAAAGGATGGATTAGTCCATTAATCCAATGGAAGCTTCGGGGTGATTATTATAGATATTAGAATAAACAAGGAAAGTGGAGTACCACTTTACTTGCAAGTAAAAAAACAAATAATGGACTTAATAAAGAATGGCACCTTAAAGGTGGGTAATAAAATGCCTACAGAAAGAGAATTGTCAGAAAATTTAAAAGTTAGCAGAAACACTATAAGTGCAGCTTATAATGAATTGGAACAAGAAGGTGTTTTGAAGTCTTATCAAGGCAGAGGAACTTTTGTAGCTGAAGAAGCTAATCCATGGAAGGCTCAAAACATAAAAGAGAAAATAATAAAGTTTGTAGACTTAGGATTAGAAGAAGCGATAGAAACTGGAATGGATGTAGATGAATTCTTAGATATAGTTGCCCAAAGAGTTAAAGAAAAGAAAGAAATAATGAGTAAAATAACAGCATTGTATGTGGAATGCAATATTGAACAATCAAGGATGTTTAGCAAACAGCTAACTGAAAGTACAAATATGAATGTAATTCCATTTACTCTAAGTGACATAATGGATATGAATGAAGAAAAGAAAAATATAATAGAAAAGTGTCAGGTTATTATAGCTACATTTAACCATGTTAATGAAGTTGCTAGATTGACTAAGCCATTTAAAAAAGAAATTATTGGAGTAGCAATCAACGTAGATTTACAAACAATAGTTAAGATAGCAAGATATTCTGAAGAAACTAAGTTCGGATTTGTTTGTATGTCACAAGAGTTTATGTTTAAAGCAAGGGGAGCCTTGGAAAAAGCGGGATTAGGCAATATTAACATACAGTATACAAATGCTACAGATAGGGATGAATTGAAAAAGATTACAAATAGCTCAGATGTAATAATAGTCTCACCTGGTAGGTATAAGGATGTAAAAGAAATTATAGGTGAAGAAAAAGAAGTATTAAGATTTATATATAGTCTTGATGAAAGCTCAATAAAGGCATTAAAATCAAAAATTATTGAATTAAAATATCAAAAGTAAATTTGGGAGGTCTCATAATGAAAACTTTAGTAATAGGCGTAATTGGATCAGATTGTCATGCTGTAGGAAATAAGATATTAGAACATTCATTTACACAAGCAGGATTTAATGTAGTAAATATAGGAGTTCTTTCTCCACAAGAGGATTTTATAAATGCTGCAATAGAAACTAGTGCAGATGCTATAATAGTTTCATCATTATATGGACATGGAGAGATAGATTGTAGAGGATTAAGAGAAAAGTGTGATGAAGCAGGTTTAAAAGGAATATTAATGTATGTTGGTGGAAACTTAGTTGTTGGAAAGCAAAAATGGGAAGATGTTTATGAAAAGTTTAAAGATATGGGATTCGACAAAGTGTATGCTCCAGGAACATCACCAGAAATAACAATAAGGGACTTAAAGACAGACTTAAAAATAGAAAATTAATTTAAATAAAACCTCTGTGTGAGAAAACAGGAGTGATAGAGTTGGATTGTTATTTGCTTATAGATTTTGGTAGCACTTATACCAAACTTACTGCCGTTGATATTGAGAATGAAGAAATACTTGCTACTGCAAAAGACATTACTACTATTGAAAACGATATAATGGTAGGCTTTAATAATGCTTATGAAAGGTTGCAAGAAAAGCTTCAGGGTAAAGAAGTCAACTTTATTAAAAAATTGGCTTGTTCTTCAGCGGCTGGAGGATTAAAGATGGTTGCTATTGGCTTAGTACCAGAGCTTACAGCTGAAGCAGCAAAAAGAGCAGCATTAGGTGCTGGAGCAAGAGTATTAAATGTATATAGCTATGATTTAACTTCAAAAGAGATAGAAGAAATTAGAAACTCAAAATTAGACATCATACTTCTTGCCGGTGGTACTGATGGTGGAAATAAGGACTGTATAATTCATAATGCAAAAATGCTTGCTGAAAGTGGACTAGATCTTCCGATAGTAGTAGCTGGTAATAAGGTGGCAGTGGATACTGTTGAAAAAATACTTAAAGATGCAGGTATGTTTTATAAAATAACTGATAATGTAATGCCAAAGCTCAATGCATTAAACGTGGAACCAGCTAGAGAAGAAATAAGAAAAATATTTATGGAAAAAATAGTTGAAGCTAAGGGCATGAAAGATGCGGAGAATTTTATAAATGGAATACTAATGCCAACACCGGCAGCAGTATTGAAAGCAGCGAGAGTTTTAAGTGAGGGAAGCGATAAAGAAGAAGGATTAGGAGACTTGGCGGTAGTTGACATAGGTGGAGCTACTACTGATGTACACTCATTAGCTGATGGAGAACCATCAAAGGCTGGAGTAACACTAAGAGGTCTTCAAGAGCCTTTTGCAAAAAGAACTGTAGAAGGTGATTTAGGAATGAGGTATTCTGCAGTTGCTTTATGGGAAGCAGCCACAACAAGAAAAATACAAAAATATCTAAATGATAAGACAGTAGACATAGAGGCAAATTGCAGATATAGAGCAGAGAATATAAGAATGGTACCAACTACAGAAGAAGAAATAAAGTTTGATGAGGCTATGGCAAAAACTGCAACTGAAATAGCTTTAGAAAGACATGTTGGGGTGCTTGAAACATTATACACACCATGTGGTGTTATATATTCACAGGAAGGTAAGGATCTTTTAGAGGTTAAATATTTAATAGGAACAGGCGGAGTACTAGTTCATAGCGAAAACCCTGCAGAAATATTAAAAGCAGGAACATTTGATGTGACTAACCCTACTTCTCTAAAACCAAAAAACCTAAATATTTAATGGATAAGACATATATTTTATCTGCTATGGGATTATTAGCAGAAGTGAATCCAGATAAAGCGGTAAGAATAATGAAAAAATATTTGGTTAATGTAGATTAGGAGGTAATCGGATTGGAACTTAAAAATAAAAAATGGACTGATGAAGAGTTTTTCAATATGAGAAAAGAGGTTTTAGCTCAGTGGCCAACTGGTAAAGAAGTAGATCTTCAAGAAGCTGTTGAATACTTAAAGAGCATACCTGAAAGTAAAAGCTTTCCAGCTAAATTAAAGAAGGCTAAAGAAACAGGAATTACATTAGCTCAACCAAGAGCAGGTGTTGCTTTATTAAATGAGCATATAGAACTTTTAACATACCTACAAAATGAAGGTGGAGCAGATTTGCTTCCATCAACTATAGATAGTTATACAAGACAAAATAGATACGATGAGTGTGAAGTAGGAATTCAAGAAAGTATAGCAGCAGGAAGATCACTATTAAATGGTTTTCCAGGAGTTAACCATGGAGTGCAAGGATGTAGAAAGGTATTTGAATCAGTAAACCTACCTCTTCAAGCAAGACACGGTACACCAGATGCTAGATTACTTACAGAGATAATTCATGCAGCAGGTTGGACTTCAAATGAAGGTGGCGGAATATCCTACAACATTCCTTATGCAAAGAGTGTATCTATAGAAAAAACTTTATTAGATTGGCAGTACTGTGATAGACTTGCTGGATATTATGAAGAGCAAGGAATATCTATAAATAGAGAGCCGTTCGGTCCTTTAACAGGTACATTAGTTCCACCAAGCACATCAAATACAGTTGCTATAATAGAAGCTTTACTTGCAGCAGAGCAAGGAGTTAAAAACATAACTGTTGGATATGGACAATGCGGAAACCTAGTTCAAGACGTTGCAGCAATAAGAGCTTTAGAAGAACAAGTAAATGAATACTTAAAGCAATATGGATATAACGATGTTTATGTAACAACAGTATTCCATCAGTGGATGGGTGGATTCCCACAAGATGAAGCAAAAGCTTTCGGAGTTATATCATCAGGAGCAGCAACAGCAGCTTTAGCTGGAGCTACAAAGGTTATAGTAAAAACTCCTCATGAAGCACTAGGAATACCAACAAAAGAAGCTAATGCAGCTGGAATAAAGGCTACAAAAATGGCATTAAACATGCTTCAAGGACAAAGACTTCCTATGTCAAAAGAATTAGAAACAGAAATAGCTGTAATTAAAGCTGAAACTAAATGTATGATGGATAAATTATTTGAACTTGGAAATGGCGATTTAGCTATAGGAACAGTAAAAGGTTTCGAAGTTGGAACAGTAGATATACCATTCGCTCCAAGTAAATATAATTTAGGACAGATGATGCCAGCAAGAGATAACAATGGAGCTGTAAGATATCTTAACTTTGGAAACGTACCTCTAAGTGATGAATTAAAAGAATTTAACATGAAAAAACTACAAGAAAGAGGTAACTTTGAAGGAAGAGAAGTAAGCTTCCAAATGACAATAGATGATATATTTGCTGTAGGTAAGGGTGTTCTTATAGGAAGACCAGAATAATAAGAATAAATATTTGATATTAATTATTAAGACTACCGTTTTCTAAGCGGTAGTCAACAACTATAAGTGTACATATTAATAAATACAAAAATAAACTATTTAGAAAGATGGGTGTAAAAAATGAAAATAGTTGACGTTATTTGTGCAGAAGGAAAAACTGGATTTTATTTTGATGACCAAAGAGCAATAAAAAAAGGAGCAAAGCATGATGGATTTACATATGTAGGAGAGCCTGTAACAGATGGTTTTACTAGTGTAAGACAGGCAGGAGAAGCTATATCTGTTATGTTAGTGCTTGAAGACGGTCAAGTAGCATACGGAGATTGTGCTGCTGTTCAATATTCAGGAGCAGGCGGAAGAGATCCACTATTTTTAGCAAAAGACTTTATACCAGTAATAGAAAAGGAAATAGCACCAAAGCTTATAGGAAGAGAATTAAACAGCTTTAAAGTTCTTGCTGAAGAGTTTGATAACATGAAAATTAACGGAAATAGATTACACACTGCTATAAGATACGGAGTATCTCAAGCAATACTTGATGCTGTAGCAAAATCACAAAAAATAACTATGGCTGAAGTTATAAGAAATGAATACAATCCAGAAGCTGAAATAAAAAGAGTGCCAATATTCACTCAATCTGGTGATGATAGATACGATAACTCAGACAAAATGATCATAAAAGGTGCAGATGTAATGCCTCATGCACTTATAAACCACGTAGCAGAAAAGCTTGGATTAAAGGGTGAGAAATTATTAGACTATGTAAAATGGTTAAGAGATAGAGTGCTTGAATTAAGAACATCAGAAAATTATAATCCAATATTCCATATAGATGTTTATGGAACAATAGGAATGGCATTTGACTGTAATACAAAAGCTATGGCTGACTATATTGGAACATTAGAAGAAGCAGCTAAACCATTCCAATTAAGAATTGAAGGACCTATGGATGTAGAAGACAGACAAAAGCAAATGGAAGCTTTAAGAGATTTAAGAGCTGAAATTGATAGCAGAGGAATAAAAGTTGAATTAGTTGCAGATGAATGGTGCAATACTGTTGAGGATGTTAAATTCTTTACAGATAATAAAGCTGGACATATGGTTCAAATAAAGACTCCAGATCTTGGAGGAGTTAACAATATAGCTGATGCTATAATGTACTGTAAAGAACATGGCATGGGAGCTTATTGTGGAGGAACCTGCAACGAAACTAATAGATCTGCTGAGGTTACAACAAACATAGGTATGGCTTGCGGAGCAAAACAAGTACTTGCAAAACCAGGAATGGGTGTAGACGAAGGCTACATGATAGTTAACAACGAAATGAACAGAGTACTTGCATTAATAAATAGAAGAAACAAATAAGCAGATTTTTAGTTATGAAAAGGCGGTTTTAGAAACTGCCTTTTCATATATAAATTAAATGTAAACTTCATGAAAAGGAGAATAGTTTAATTATGAGAGAGATAAATGTATCAGAGGTAACAAAGGCAGTAAAAAAATTATGTATCGACGCAAATTACTATCTTTCAGCTGATGTTAAAAATAAAATAGAAGAGGCTGCAAAAAATGAAACATGGGATATGGCAAAAGGTATTCTAGATAAGATTCTTACTAATGTACAGATTTCTAAGGATGAAGATATGCCAATTTGTCAGGATACAGGAATGGCATGCGTCTTTGTTGAAATAGGTCAAGATGTACATTTAGCAGGCGGAAACATAGAAGATGCAATAAATGAAGGCGTAAGACAAGGATATGAAGAAGGATACCTAAGAAAATCTGTAGTAAAAGACCCTTTAGATAGAGTTAACACAAAGGATAATACACCTGCAGTAATATACTATGATATTGTACCAGGAGATAAATTAAAAATTACTGTAGCACCAAAGGGATTCGGCTCTGAAAATATGAGTCAGTTAAAAATGTTAAAGCCTGCAGATGGACTAGATGGCGTAAAAGAATTTGTCCTTAAAGTAGTAAAAGAAGCAGGTCCTAATCCATGCCCACCAATAGTTGTAGGAGTTGGGATAGGTGGAACTTTTGATAGAGCTGCTAATCTAGCTAAAAAAGCTCTTATTAGACCTTTATCAGAGAGAAATAGCAATCAATTCTATGCAGACTTAGAAAATGAGCTATTAGAGAAAGTAAACTCCATTGGTATAGGACCACAAGGGTTTGGTGGAAAGACTACTGCTCTTGCGGTAAATATCGAAACATATCCTACACATATAGCTGGTTTACCTGTGGCAGTAAATATAAATTGTCACGTTACAAGACACTCAGAAGTAATACTATAAGGAAAGTTAACAATCTAAATTGGAGGGATAGCGATGGATAAGAGAATAACAACTCCACTAACAGAGGAAAAAGTTAAGGATTTGAAAGCTGGAGATAGCGTTTTAATATCAGGAATTATATATACTGCAAGAGATGCCGCTCACAAGAGATTAGTAGAACTTTTAGATAAAGGGGAAAAACTACCTGTAGATGTTGAAAACTCAATTATATACTACGTAGGTCCGACTCCGGCAAAGCCGGGTCAACCTATCGGGTCAGCGGGACCAACTACTAGCTATAGAATGGATTCCTATGCACCAAGACTTTTAGAAATTGGTTTAAAAGGCATGATAGGAAAGGGATTAAGATCAAAAGAAGTTATAGAATCTATGAAAAAAAATAAGGCTGTTTATTTTGCAGCTATAGGGGGAGCAGCTGCATTAATGGGTAAGTCCATAAAAAGTGCAGAAATAGTTGCTTATGAAGATTTAGGCTCTGAAGCCATAAGAAGACTTGAGGTAGAGGATTTACCTGTAGTTGTAGTTATAGATTCAGAAGGAAATAACCTTTATGAGATGGGACAGAAAGAATATCTTAACTCAGTAAAGTAAATTATAATTAAGAATTGATAACTATTTTTATTGTTATCAATTCTTAATTTCTGATTATCAATGTTAGGAGGATTTGAAATGAGAATAAATAAAGTGGCTAAAGCTGGAACACTTGAATCTAATGACATAATGATTATGGTTATGCCTAATGAAAAAGGTGGAGTGGAACTTCAGCTTGAAAGCATTGTTATAAAACAGTTTGGAAATCAAATAAAAAGCACAATATTAGATAAACTTAAAGAGATGAATGTAGAAGATGTAGTTATAAAGGCACAAGATAAGGGTGCATTAGATTATACAATTAAAGCAAGAGTACAAACTGCTATAGAAAGAGCTGTGTAAATTTTTATTGAAGTTCGAGGTGATATAAATGAAAAAATTAAGAAGAACTATGCTTTTTATGCCTGGAAACAATCCAGGAATGCTTCAAAATGCGTCAATTCTTGGAGCTGATTCTGTAATACTTGATTTAGAAGATGCAGTAAGTCTTACAGAAAAGGATAGTGCAAGAATCCTTGTAAAGGAAGCGATTAAGGTTCTAGATTACTCAAAAGTAGAGCTGGTTGTGAGAGTAAATCCACTTGATACAGAATATGGTTTAAAAGACATTGATACAATAGCAAGAGTAAAGCCAGATAGTTTAATGATTCCAAAAGCTACAGAAGAACAAATACAAACTATAGACAAAACACTTTCAAAGATAGAAAGTGAAGAAGGATTTGAGCAAGGAATAATAAAGCTTATACCAATTGTAGAAACAGCTTATGGATTGGAGAATGTATATAGCATAATTAATTCTTCAAAAAGAATAGTTGCTGTTCTTTTAGGAGCGGAGGATTTAACTTCTGACTTTGGAATAAAAAGAACCAAAGAAGGAGAAGAAATATTCTATGCAAGGAATAGAGTTTCAACTGCGTGTAGAGCTGCCAGAGTAGATGCTATAGATACTCCATTCACTGATACAAATGATTATGAAGGTCTTGCTAAGGATACAGCTAAGGCAAAGAGTGTAGGATTTACAGGAAAAGCATCCATAAATCCAAGACAAATTGATACTATACATTCAGTTTTCGCACCAACAGAACATGAAATTAAACACTCATTAAGAGTACTTCAAGCAAGAGATGAAGCAAAAGAAAAAGGTCTTGGAGTTTTCTCATTAGATGGAAAAATGGTGGATGCACCTATAATAAATAGAGCGACAACAATTGTTGAGTTGGCTAAAATGTTAGGACTTATTTAATAATTATTTTAGGTTTTCAATTGCGAATTTTTTAAAAAGAGAGGGATTAGCATGAAAAATGTACTAGGAAGAGAGATTCCTGATTACATAGAAGGTTACAGAGAAATAAAGCCTTTCCAAGGCGCTTTTGCAAACTATGGCATTAGAGAAAAAATAGGTGTAAAAGTAAGTAGTGTAAAGCCAGGAGAAGAAAAAGTATTAAACAGTATTGATGAAGCATTAGACAAAATTGAATTAAGAGATGGAATAACTATATCTTTTCACCATCATCTAAGAAATGGTGACTTTGTACTTAATAATGTAGTATACGCTATAGCAAAAAGAGGAATAAAGGATATAACTATTGCTGCAAGCTCAATATTCCCAGTTCATGAGCCTCTTGTTGAGCACATGAAAAATGGAGTGGTAACAGGAATAGTTGCAAACTATATATCAGGACCTGTTGCTAGAGCTATATCTGATGGATATTTAAAGAAGCCAGCAGTTATGATGACTCATGGAGGAAGACCTAGAGCAATTGAGAGTGGAGATTTACATATAGATATAGCATTTATTGGAGCGCCAACAGCGGATACTTACGGAAATATAAATGGAGTATATGGAAACGCTGCCTGTGGGTCACTTGGATATGCAGTAGCAGATGCTGAATATGCTGATAAAGTAATTGCGATTACAGATAATTTGGTTCCATACCCTGCATGTCCAATAGAAATAAGCCAAATCTATGTAGATTATGTTGTAAAAGTAGATTCTATTGGAGATCCAAAGGGTATAGTATCAGGTACTACAAGAATAACTAAAGATCCTGTAGGACTTAAAATAGCTAAGATGGCAACTAAGGTTATAGAAGCATCAGGTCTTGTTAAGGATGGCTTGTCATTCCAAACAGGAGCGGGCGGAACTTCTCTTGCGGTCGCAGCGGAACTTAAAGAATTGATGAAAAATAAGGGAGTAGTAGGAAGCTTTGCTG
Organism: Clostridium sp. OS1-26; assembly: GCF_030915445.1. Taxonomy (GTDB): domain Bacteria; phylum Bacillota; class Clostridia; order Clostridiales; family Clostridiaceae; genus Clostridium_AM. The sequence goes on along the minus strand of NZ_CP133264.1, from coordinate 1,191,740 downwards.
CTGGTGGAATAACTGGCTATATAGTGGATATGCTAAAAGAAGGATTATTTAGAAATCTATTTGATGTTCAATGCTTTGACTTGGATGCAGTTGAATCATATAGAGATAATCCTAAACATCAAGGTATGTCAGGTTCTATGTATGGAAACCCTCATAACAAAGGAGCTGTAGTAAACAACTTAGATGTAATGATACTTGGTGCTACCGAAATAGATACTAACTTTAATGTAAATGTAACTACAGGTTCAGACGGAGTTATAATGGGTGGATCTGGTGGACACAGTGATACAGCAGCGGGAGCAAAACTCGCTATTGTGGTTACGAATCTTATAAAAGGAAGACTTCCAATTATAAAAGACAGAGTTACTACAGTAACTACTCCCGGTGAAAGTGTTGATGTAGTTGTTACTGAAAGAGGTATAGCTGTAAATCAAAATAGAAAAGATTTAATAGAGAAACTAAGCAATACAAATTTACCAGTTATGACTATAGAAGAATTAAAAGAGTTAGCTGAAAAAATGACAGGAAAACCAGAAGCTATAGAAACATCAGATGAAGTTGTAGCTATAGTAGAATATAGAGATGGGACAGTTATAGATGTAGTCAGAAAACCAATAGCTTAGGAGCATATTTTTATATACCTTAAATTAAAGGAGAGAAAATAGATGTTTGATTTAAGACTCCAGAAAATAAATTTAAAAAATGAATATGAGAAAAATGAGGTATATAAATTCTTAGAAGAGTTTGGATTAACCTTAGATAAGGATGTAGACTATACTATTGTTTTAAGAGATATAAATGATAATATTCAAGCAACCTGTTCTAAAGCTAAAAATGTTTTTAAATGTTTTGCAATATCAGAAGATATAAGAGGAGAGAATGTGACTTCTTCTCTTATATCTAATTTAATAGATAAGCTTTTTGAAGAAGGGATTTTTCACAGTTTTATATTTACAAAGCCAGACAAAGTTAAAGTTTTTAATTCACTTAACTTTAAAACTATACTTGAGGTAAAAGATGCAGCACTACTAGAATATGGCATATATGATATAAATAAAGCATTAGATGATATAGCAGCAAAGTATAGTATAGATAATTCTACAGAAAAGGGAGCCTTAGTGATGAATTGCAATCCCTTTACAGAAGGTCATAGATACCTAATTGAGCAGGCATCAAAAAGTTGTGAAAAGGTATTAGTATTTATTGTGGAAGAAGATAAATCTCTTTTCCCATTTAAACATAGATATGCTATTGTGAAAGAAGCAGTAAAGGATTTAGAAAATGTAACAGTTGTTCCAGGTGGAGAATACATTATATCTTCTGCTACATTTCCTTCGTATTTCATAAGGAAAGAAGATGAAAAACTAAAAGCTTATGAAAGTATAGACTGTGGGATATTCGGAAAATACTTCTGTAGTAAATTCAATATAGTAAAAAGATTTGTAGGACAGGAACCTTATTGCAATGTCACTAATACATATAATCAAACTCTAAAGGAGATTATGCCTCAGTATAAAGTAGAACTTATTGAGTTAGAAAGAAAAAAATATGATAGATACTATATAAGTGCATCTAAAGTTAGAGAACTTATAAAAAATGATAAAATAGAAGAAGTAAGAAATATTGTACCAGAAGCAACCTGGAATTTTTTAAATTCACATGAAGGAAAGGAGATAGCTGGGAGAATAAAGAGCAGCAATTCTCCACATTAACTATGAAGGAAGATAATACTAAATTAGAAACCGAAATAGACATAATAAAAGATATACTAACATTTATAGACGCTTCTGTAGATTCAGAAGCGTTAAATGATTATATAATAAGATATACTAGACAGTATGTACCAGAGGACATACTTGCTGAAAGAGAAGAAAGAGTTCACGTACAAGAAGAACTAATAAAAAGTATAATTCTTCTCTTATTTGTATTAGAGTAAACTATCCAGGAGTAGCTAAAAATGACTATGTTTCAATTGGAATAATGAAAATCTTATGTGATATGGTTATTAAGGAATTTAGCAATCACATTTTATATAAAAAGTTTAATATAACGGCAGAAGGCCCTATACTTACATTAGTTGTAGATGAATTAGCTATGGACAGTAAAAACAGAACCGTAGGCATTGAGGAGAATCACCCACTAGGAAGGTTTGTTGACATAGACGTATATGATAAATATAATAGAAGTCTAAGTAGAAAAGACTTAGGGCTAGATAGTAGAAGATGCTACATATGTGAAAATTATGCACATATATGTGTGAGACAAAGACAACATGATGAGAAAGAGATTAAGAATTTTATAAAAAATAGTTATAATAGTTTCTTATAAACTACAAAAATAATATAATTATTATATTATTGATAGCAAGTTGCTACATTTAGGAGGAAAATAGAGTGGGATTTAGAGATAGGGAAAGTAGTTTGTTTAGAAATATTTCTATAAGGACTAAAATAATTATACTTTGTATTCTAATATTAATAGCAGGGGGAATTGTTTACAAGGAAGCATTGAACAATAATAGTAATAGCAATAAAAGTATTATAGAAAAACAAAATAGAAAAACAAATAATAGCCCACCGGCAACTATCAAGGGTTCTGACAGCTCACAAAATATAAAGAATGAAGCTCAAAAAATTCAGGGAGAAAAAAATAAAAGACTAGAAGAACTATATGAGCAAAGTTCAAAAGCCTTTAGTGAAAAACGATATACTGACACTATAAGTATGGCAAATGATATTATAAAGGAAGATGCGAATTTTTATAAAGCCTACAATATAAAAGGAATTGCTTTATGCTATAGTGGAAGTTATGAAGAAGGTATGAAGAATATAGATAGATCACTGGAGTTAAAGCCAGACTTTGGATATGCAAGATTTAATAAAGCACTAGCATACGAACTAAATGGCAACTATGATGATGCTTTAAGTTGGTATGATAAAGATTTAGAAATTGAAAATTATATATGGAGTTACTATGGTAAGGCTAGCATATACGGAAGAAAAGGGGATGTAGAGAATACAGTAAAATACTTAAAAATAGCTATAGATATGTCTCCTGAAATTAAAAAATTTGCTAGTGACGAAGAAGATTTTAATCCAGTAAGGGACTCTAAGGAGTTTCAGGATCTAATAAAATAGAAATAATCCCCAACAATTTTTAAACATTGGGGATTATTTTCTTTTGTAACTGTGGATAAAATTAAATTTAGGTATTTTCAACGCTAATATTATACTTTTTACATTTTAAAGCGACAGTTCTATGGGTTATGCCTAAAGCCTTGCCAGCTTTGTTATAGCTTTTATATTTTTTCATAGCAAGAGCTATAATTTCTTTTTCGTAATACTCCAAAGGCTGAAGTTCTCCATTTTTAAAATTTATCAAACCAGACCTTTCTGGGCTTGTATTTACAATATAGAAAGGTAAATCTTTTTCTGTTATTATGGTATCATCACACATATTTATTGCTCTTTCTATAATGTTTTCAAGCTCTCGTATATTACCAGGCCAATGGTATTCTTGAAGGTGTATTAAAGATTTAGTATCTATGCCTGATACACTTTTATTTAACTTATTACTTATCTTATGAATAAAATGTTCTGCTAAAAGATTTATATCTTCTTTTCGTTGCCTTAAAGGTGGGAGCATAATGCTTATAACATTTAATCTATAATATAAATCTTCTCTAAAATTATTTTGTTCTATCATTTTTTCGAGGTTTCTATTAGTAGCAGCAATTATTCTTACGTCTACAGTTTGAGTGTTAAGTCCACCTACGCTTTCAAATTCTCTCTCCTGTAACACTCGTAGAAGCTTAACTTGCATTGAAAGAGGCATATCTCCTATTTCATCCAAGAAAATAGTTCCCCCATTTGCTATATTAAATTTACCCGGTTTGCTTTTTATTGCCCCAGTAAAAGCACCTTTCTCATAGCCAAAGAGCTCACTTTCAAGTAGATTTTCAGGAATAGCGGCGCAATTTACTCTAACAAAAGACATATCTTTTCTAGCGCTATTATTGTGAATAGCTTTTGCTATAACCTCTTTTCCTGTACCACTTTCGCCACGTATCAATACTGTAGATGTAGATTGAGAAGCTTTTTGAGCTATTACAAGGCAATCCTTGAGAGAGCTACTGCATCCTATAATAGAATCAAATGAACTTACGAGATCTGTATGTCTTTTCAACTCTTCTTTGTAATAATTTAATTCTTCTTCTGATTCTTCTAGTTTTTTTACAATATCTTTTAATTCATCTACTGCTTGAAAGACACCTAAGGCCCCTATAACCTTATCATTAGAAAATATGGGAGACTTACCGGTGATAACAAGACGATTGTTTATATATTGAGTTTCGCCGACTTTACGTTTTTTAGATAAGACAATATTAGTAAGATCGGTAGTTGGAAGGATGTCTTTAACATATCTTCCAATAACATCATTTGATTCTTTATCAATAATTTTTAAAGCATAATCATTCATAACTGTAATATAGCCATCAATATCTATAACTAGTATACCTACCGGTATGTTTTCAACAATTTGCTCATATGCTATAGTATTCTCTTCTATAATATCATCAATTTTAGATAGAACAGAATTATTAGTAGCCATGTCCTTGGTGATAAAATTACAGAGATCAATTACTGCTCTTTGTCCATTTATAGAATCTTCTTTACATGAGACTTCTATTATTTCATCTTCTCTTATCTTCAAGGAGATTAACGCCAACATACTTATAGCTAAGGGTTCCTTAGAAGATAAGTTGCGTATATAAAGATTTATGCCGTATCTGCTTTTAAGTTCAGCAGCTTTGTGAACTATCATTGCAGCTATTCTTGTATGTATTCCATTATGAATAGGAACAGTTATACTATTTTTATACATAATTCCCCCCTGTTTGATAAAAAGTATCATATATATTGAAAATGTTGATAAAAATTATCAATAATATATTAACCTATATAAATCAATAAGTCTAGAATTTTTATGAGGAAGTTATGGTAAACTTTTATTAATGTATATGTTTACGTTGATAATTTTTATCAATCTATTTTTCTGCAAATTTTTTAAATTTATAATACTAATTTAAAAAAATTTAAAAGATATAAATTAGATTGAGAAGAATAAAGGCATATACAATATAAATATAGAAAATAATATTTTTATAATGAAATTTTTAAATCTTTGGCATAGGAATTGCTTAAATAATATTAGTATTGGATTTAAAATGACTTGGAAATAAGAGCTGAATTTAAATAGATAATTATTTGTTTTGAGGAGGAAGAAAGATGAAAATAGGTATTGCAGCTTCAAAAGGATATGCTATAGGTACAGTTGTTGTAAAAGAAGAAAATGAATTAAATATAGAAGAGAGAGCGATAGAAAATGTAGAGGCTGAAAAGGAGAGATTTAAAAAAGCTCTAGAAGCTTCTAAGGAACAGTTATTAAATATAAAAGAAAAAGCAGCAAAAGAAATGGGTGCAGACAAGGCAGCAGTTTTTGAAAGCCATGCAATGCTATTAGAGGACCCAGAATTTGCAGGCGCTGTTGAAATGGGAATAGAGAGTAATAAAATCAATGCTGAAAAAGCACTCCAAGATGTTGTAGATATGTATGCTGGGATATTTGCAGCTATGGAAGACGAATACATGAGGGAAAGAGGCGCTGACGTAAAAGATGTTGGAAAGAGAGTTCTTGCGAACTTACTAGGCAAGATATCAGGAGACTCAGAGTTAATGGCGGATAATACAGTAGTTGTTGCACATGACCTAACACCATCTGATACTGCTCAGCTTGATAAGAGCAAGGTTATAGCATTCCTAACTAACATAGGAGGAAGAACTTCACATAGTGCAATAATGGCAAGAACTTTAGAAATTCCGGCTGTAGTTGGATTGCAAGATATAACTTCATCAGTAAAAAGTGGAGATACTATTATTGTAGATGGTATTGAAGGAGTTGCCATAGTAAATCCAGATGTTGAAACGATAAAAAAATATGAAGCAAAAAAAGAAGCTTTTAAAAAAGAAAGAGAAGAAGCTTAAAAAATTAATAAGTGTTAAGACCGTTACTAAAGCTGGAAAGCGTATTGAAGTTGCGGGAAACATAGGAAAGCCAGAAGACGTTCATCAAGTTCTAGCAAACGGTGGAGATGGAGTAGGTTTATTTAGAACTGAGTTTTTATATATGGATAGAGATGATATGCCAGGTGAAGAAGAACAGTTTGAATCATATAAATATGCAGTAGAAAAAATGGAAGGAAGACCAGTAGTTATAAGAACACTTGATATAGGTGGAGATAAAAAACTTCCATATTTACCACTTCCAGAGGAAATGAATCCATTCTTAGGTTATAGAGCTATAAGAATTTGCCTAGATAGAAAAGATATATTTAAAACTCAATTAAGAGCGTTGCTTAGAGCTTCAGCCTTTGGCAATCTTAAAATAATGTTCCCAATGATAGGATCATTAGAAGAGTTCTTACAAGCTAAAGAGATTCTTAAAGAGTGTATGGAAGAGTTGAAAAAAGAAGGAAAAGACTTTAATGAAAATCTTGAAACAGGAATAATGGTTGAGATACCTTCTGCTGCAGTTTGTGCAGATGAACTTGCTAAGCATGTAGACTTTTTTAGCATAGGGACTAATGATTTAATTCAATATACTTTAGCAGCAGATAGAATGAATGAGAAAATATCATACCTTTATAATCCAATGCATCCTGCAGTATTAAGACTTATAAAAATGACTATAGAAGCAGCGCATAAAGAAGGTAAATGGTGTGGAATGTGTGGAGAGATGGCTGGAGATGAAAAAGCTATCGCTACACTAGTAGAATATGGATTAGATGAATTCTCTATGAGCGCATCTTCCATATTAAAAGCAAAACAGTTGATAATGCAAAATTAATTATATAGTTTACTTAATTTAACAAGAATAAAACCTAAGCTAACAAAAATCAAGCTTAGGTTTTATTTTTATTAAAATATCAACTCTAAGGCCTAATTTTAGTATATAATATAAGATATAGAAGTAAAAACATTATTATTTGTACTGTATAAGGAGGAATTTATATGAGAAACTTCAAAATAAAAATATGTGTACTATGCTCTATGTCAATAATATTGGCATTTGGACTTACTGCATGTTCAAGCAAAAAAGATAAATCTGCTGCTGTAAACAATGAGACATCAGTACAACAAAATAATAACCAAAAACCTAATGATAATCAAAGCAACTCTAAAGAAACAAAAAATAATGCAAATACAGTTAATAACCAAAATGCTAATATACCTAAGTTTGTAAAACAACAGGCTTCTAAAGAAACTAAAATAAGTTTTAACACACCATGGATAACTAGTAGCAATGGAAATAACACAGCTTGCATAGAAGGAAAAGGCTCAGAGGCATTAGAAGAAGGTGTAGGAAAAATATTTGTAAAGGATAATAATGGGAACATATTTAGTTTCGAAATAGCGGATAATCAAAAAATTTCACCAAGATATATAGAATGGGCAGATAATGAAAACTTGATGGTAATAATAGGTTCTGCTCACGGTACTGTTTCTAAAGGAGGAAACTTATACTTACTTAATGTCACTACAGGGAAATTATCGTTGATTTTCCAAACTCCAGATAAAAAACAACAAATTATGACAACAAAAAAGAATGGTAACAATATAAATTTAAAAGTAAATGTTTATGAAGATAGCGACTATAATAAAGCACATACAGAAAATTGGACTATTTATTCTTTTGATATAAGCCTAAATAAACAAATGGAAGTAAAAAGCTCTACAGGAAAGCTTATATATACAATTAATGGAGCTAACCAGTAGATAAACCAAGGAGAATAATAGATGGACAAATCCAAAAGAGTATACATTAAAGCATTAGAAAAATATAATAATGGGTATATTGATAAGGCTATAGAACTTAGTGAAGAAAGTATTTCGCTAAATATAAAAAATGCTGCGGCTATTAACTTAAAAGGGCTACTTTATTATCTAAAAGGTGATTTGGATACCTGTCAAAGGCTTTGGAAAATGAATTATCAACTAAACAAAGATGGAGTTTCAGAAAGATATTTGAGTGATAGCAAAAGAGATAACGAAAGACAAAAACTTTACTATGAATCTTTAAGCCTTATTAAGGAATTAAAAATAAATGATGCTTTAGAAATTTTGGAGCAGTGTTTACAAAGTGATTATAATTATATAAATGTAAATAACTATATGGCAACTTGTTGTATAAATAAGGGTTATTATGATAAGGCACTTTCTCATATTGAGAAAGTGCTAAAAATTGACAAAAACAATGATATGGCTAAAGAAAACAAAAATGAATTAAAAAAATTAGGCATAGTTAACTCAAAAGTAGATACAAAGAAAATAGCCTGTACGCTCGGTGGGATAGTATGTATATTAGCTTTTACTTTAGTAGTAATAAATTTTACGAAACGTGATACTATCAGCAGGCTATTTATGAATATAAATAATATTAAAAGTAATTTTAAAAATAACAATACGAAAAAAGAGACTAGCAAAGGCGCTATAAAGGAAAGTGATGTAGTAAAAAGTAATGCTGCAAAGAATAATATAGCAAGTGTCAAATCTGAAGCTCAAGTATTTCCAGAGGATAATATAAAAAAGGATATTGAAAATAAAAATTTTGAGAACATATATACTGAATATATGAAATGGAAAGATAAGAACTTGTCTATCAATGACAAACTTACCATATCAAAAGCTAATGAATTACTACTTCAAGAAGGTGTAAATTACTTTTATAATAAAGGTTCTCAATACATTAACGCAAAAAATTATTTAGAAGCTAAGGAATATCTTTTAAAGGCCTATACTTTAGGAGGACAAAGTTATTTGTATTCTCATATAATCTATATGATTGGAAGTAGCTATGAATTATCTGGTGATGCTGAAAATGCTATAAAATATTATACACAATATGATGAGAATTTTAGTAATGGAGATTATGAAGAAACTATTCTTTATAACTTAGTTATAATATATAAAGATGTAGATAAAGATAAAGCAAAGAGTTACAGTCAAAAACTCATAGATAAATATCCAAACTCTATTTATAATAACTCTATAACAAAGGGACTAGTAAGCAATTAGGCTATTAATATTTTGCTCATACATATAATTAAAAATAAAGAATAGACTAACTATGTAAAGTAATATAGTTTATTTATTTGGATAATAATTATTAAAAACCATTGACTATGTTTTTTATATAGGATAAAATTAATATATGATATACCTAATAGGGGTATAAATGGAGGTGGAATTATGATAAAAGAAATTAAAGACGAAAATTTTTCTAGCACCGTTGAGAGTTCTTCAGTGCCTGTAGTTGTAGATTTTTGGGCTTCTTGGTGTGGACCATGCAAAATGCTTGCTCCAATAATAGATGAAATAGCTTCAGAACTTGAAAGCAAAGCCCAATTCTTTAAATTAAATGTTGATGATAATCCTGTTACATCAACTCAGCATAGAATTTCAAGTATACCAACTGTAATGGTATTTAAAGGTGGAAATATGGTTGAGACGATAGTAGGTTTTAGACCTAAGGAAGCGATAAAAGGTTTAATAGAAAAGCATATATAATCTATGATTTAGAAATGACAAGTTAACCATAATGTTAATTTGTCATTTTGTATTATAATCTTTAAGGTGTTTGGTATACTTTAAAACGCATAAATTATTTCAAGTACAATTAGGGAGTGAAAAAAATGAGATATGATATAGCTATTGTAGGTAGTGGTCCGGCAGGTTTATCGGCAGCGATAAATGCTAGAATTAGAAATAAAAATATCATTTTATTTGGAAGTACGAATTTTAGCAATAAGTTAATTAAAGCTCCTAAAGTAAATAATTACTTAGGTTTTTATGATATTACAGGTACTGAGCTAAAGGCTCAGTTTGAAAAGCATATGAATGTTATGGATATAGGTGTAACTGCTGAAAGGATAAATAATATTTACGCAATGGGAGATTATTTCGCTTTAATGGTAAATGATAAAATGTATGAAGCAAAGTCAGTTATTATTGCTACAGGAATGGAATATACAAAACCATTAAAGGGAGAAGAAGAATTTTTAGGAAGAGGAGTAGGATATTGTGCTACCTGTGATGCACCTCTTTACAAAGGAAAAGTGGTAACAATCATAGGATACAATAAGGACGCTGAGGAAGAGGCTAATTATGTAAGTGAATTGACGGAGAAATTATATTACGTACCTATGTACAGCGGAGATTATAATTTGAGAAATAACATTGAAAGAATTAAGGATAGACCTGTAGAGATACAAGGAGAAGATAGAGTAAGTAGAGTAGTATTAAAAAATGGAGAATTAGTTACTGATGGCGTATTTGTATTAAAGGATAGCGTAGCGCCAAATCAACTTGTTCCAGGCCTTGCCATGGACAATGAACACATAAAAGTAGACTTAGATATGAAAACTAATATTCAAGGGTGTTTTGCTGCAGGTGATTGCACAGGTAAGCCTTATCAATATATGAGAGCTGCAGGTCAAGGTCAGGTGGCAGCATTAAGTGCTGTTTCATATTTAGATTCAATTTAGATAAAATTAAATAAATAATAAACCGAGAGTAGCTATTTCACCGACTTATTATTTATTTTCATGTGATTTAATAAACAAATAGCCTCATGCATATACTAAGATATGTATGAGGCTATTTATATATGTGCTTAGCTCGTTATAGCTAAAACAAAATATGTCTAGTTAACTACAAAAAAACGTGATTTCCAATGGTTTTAACATTCTTTTTATTTATATTTTTCATCCATTGAGATGTAGCTATCTTAGGATTGTAGAAGAAAACTGCCTTTTCAGTAGGATCCTCTCCTTTTAATGCTTGGAATACTGCCTTATAGCAATCTTCATCAGGAACTACACTTATATTTCCATTTATTACGCAAGAAAAGGCTCCTCTCTGTTTAACTACACCTTCTATGGTTTTGGGGAATTCTGGGTATTTCAAGCGATTTAGTATTACAGAAGCAACAGCTACTTTGCCTTCAAAAGGTTCACAGTTACTTTCTGCATAAACTATTTGAGCCATTAAGTGTATATCTTTTTGAGTAATATATACTTTTTGATCTGAGCAGTTAAAAACTTGAACTACTTGGTCTTGCTGGTTAAACAATGTCGAGTCTGAGTTATTTGAATCCATGGCATTTACCTTGTTGGCACATAAAAGTAAAAGTGTCAACAAGATTGTTATAAAAAAAGTAATTTTTTTCAATATAATCCTCTCCTTTTACCTACGGGGTTAGCTGACGGGTTCGGTAAAGGCATAACCTACGCAAAATGCGATTCACCCCAAAATTTTGGTTTCCCCGTGTTTAATAAAAAACTTAGGCTAATGGTATTGTACCCATTAATTCAAAAAAAATACAGAGTATAATTTTTTATTAATATTTTATAAAATAAACTTGAGTATTGAAATAAATAACACTAAATAGTGTATAATTGTAGATAGGTATTTTATAAGGGCGGTGAAATGGGTGGAAATATTAGATATTGTAGTTAACTCAATTAAAAATATGGGTATATCTTCCATAATGGATATATTGGTAGTTTCATATATTTTTTATAAAGGTTATATGTTGATAAGAGAAACTAGAGCTGAACAGCTTTTAAAGGGAATAATATTTATAATATTACTTATTCCTGTCAGTAGCTTTCTTAATTTGACAATGTTAAATTGGATTCTAACTAAAACATTAACGATAGGACTTCTTTCATTTATCATCATTTTTCAACCAGAAATACGTCGTGCTTTAGAGCACTTAGGAAGAACTGCGTTTAATGATAAACATCTTTTAGAAGATGAAGAAACAATGGAAAGAGTCATAACCGAAGTTGTAAATTCTATAGAAAATTTATCTGATACTAGAACAGGTGCATTACTAGTAATTGAACAAATGACAGGCTTAGGTGATATAATAAATACTGGAACTAAGATAGATGCAGTGGTGTCTTCTGCTCTCCTTGAAAATATCTTTGTGGTTAACACCCCATTACATGATGGAGCTACAATAATCAGAAATGATAGGATAGTGTCTGCAGGATGTTTTCTGCCATTAACTAATAGTCAAGAAATAAATAAAAAGTTAGGAACCAGGCATAGGGCAGCTATTGGCTTATCCGAAAACTCTGATGCACTAGTTATAGTGGTGTCTGAAGAAACTGGTAATATTTCACTTGCGGTAAATGGTGTTCTTACAAGAAATTATACGAAAGAAAGACTTAAAGATATTCTTATTAGAATAATTAAGAGGAGACAGCAAAAAAAGCTGACTTTTAGAGAGCAGGTGATGGTATGGAAGAGAAAAATAAAAGGCAGCAAATAATAATTAGAATATGCTGCGTTATCGCATCAGCTATACTATGGTTATATATTTTTAATGTAGAAAATCCTATGAGAGAGCGTAAAATTTCTGTACCAGTGCAAGTAATAAATAAAGATGTATTAGCACAATCAAAGCTGGTACCAGTAGGAGAAGAACAGTTAAATGCAACCTTGACAATAAGAGGGAATGCTTCGGATATATATTCGATAAAGACTGAGGATTTTAAACTAGAGTCAGATTTAGGGGCGTATGTAGTAAAAAAAGGAGAAAATAAAATACCAGTTATAGTGAGAAAAAGTCCTGAAACTGTAAGAATAGTAAATAGTGAAAATTTATGGGTAACAATAACACTAGATGAGCTAAAGCAAGAAACTGTACCAGTTAAGATAATAACTGAAGGTAAAGCAAAAGAGGGATTTTTGCAATGCAGCCTATATTAAAAAGCACTGAAGTAGAGATAAATGGGCCATCAGATGCAATTAAATCTGTGAGCAGTGCAGTTGCTAGATTTGATTTAAAAAGCTCTACACAGGATGTAAAGGCGTTAGTCTCTCTTCAGCCAGTGGATTCTTCAGGGAATGCAGTAAAGGATGTATCTGTAACCCCTAACTCGATACAAGTAACAGTGCCAGTTAAAAAGATTAAAAATGTACCTATAAATTTAAAAATTCAAGGGAATTTAAGCAGTGAAGGAAATATAAAATCTATAATTCCTGCACCGAATACAATAGATATAGCAGGGGATGAAAAAGTAGTTTCAAATGTGAATGCTTTAGATACGGAAAATATAGATGTAAGCAAGCTATATAATAAAGATACTGCAGAGGTTAAAGTTATTATTCCTCAGGGGGTTACTCTTATAAATAGCAATGGTACAGTTAAATTAAAAATTAATTTAGATAAAACTGTGCAAAAAGACTTTAATTTAAATATACAGACAAAGAATTTAGGGAATAACTATGCTGTAAGTTTAGATATTGATAAGGTGAGTATAACTGTTTCTGGACCAGAAGATGCAATAAACAACCTAAAACTAGAAAGTATTGAGTGTTATATAGATTTAAATTCTCTATCTGAAGGTGAGCAGGTTGCTAATGTCATTGTAAACTTACCTAGCGGAATATCTAAAGTAGTACAGAATCCTTCTACTGTAAAAGCAGTAATAACTAAAAAAGTATTGGAGGGTAAAAATGTCAATCAGAATAAGTAATATAGCAATTAGTATAGATGAAGATATAGAAGTTCTAAAAAATAAAGTAGCAAAAAAACTAAAATTATCTGTTAATGATATAAGAAATTTTAAAATAATAAAGGAATCAATAGATGCTAGAAAAAAGGATTTAATTAAGTTTAACTATGCTGTTGAAATAGAGTGTGATAATGAATTAAAAGTAATAAATAGGATAAATGATAAGGACGTTAAAATACAAGAGGAGAAGCATAAAGAGGACTTTAAATTTGGTACGAAAAAAATGGCGCATAGACCAGTTATAGTTGGAATGGGGCCTGCAGGTATGTTTGCAGGTCTTTTGATGGCGCAAAAAGGATATAAACCTCTAATCATAGAACGGGGAGAAAAAGTTGAAGAGCGAACAGATACTATAAATAAATTTTGGAATACAGGAATTTTAAATACTGAATCTAATGTGCAATTTGGAGAAGGTGGAGCAGGAACTTTCTCTGATGGTAAACTTACAACTAGAATAAAAGATACTAGGTGTGATTTTGTATTAGATGAGTTAGTTAAAGCAGGGGCCCCTGAAGAAATTATATATAGCGGAAAACCTCATGTAGGAACTGATATACTAAAGGTCGTCGTAAAAAATATAAGAGAAAAGATAATAGAGTTAGGCGGAGAAATTAAATTTAATAATAGACTAGAGGATTTAATTGTGAAGGATAAACAATTAAAGGCGACTATAGTAAATGGAGAAGAAATTCCATGTGAAAACTTAATATTAGCTATTGGACACAGTTCGAGAGATACTTATGAAATGTTATACAAAAAAGATGTATTTATGGAGCCAAAGGCTTTTGCTATAGGTGTAAGAATTGAGCATTCTCAAAAGTTAATAAATTTAAATCAGTATGGAAAATATGCTGAGCATCCTAGGTTAAAAGCTGCAGATTACAGGCTTACACATACAACTAAAGCAACAGGTAGAGCTGTTTACAGCTTCTGTATGTGTCCAGGAGGAGAAGTGGTAGCGGCTGCTTCGGAAGAAGAGAGACTTGTAACAAACGGAATGAGTTACTATAAGAGAGATGAAGATAATGCTAACGCTGCTATTGTAGTTACCGTAGGAGAGCAGGACTTTGAAGGAAATACACCGCTAAAAGGTATGGAATTTCAAAGGCATTATGAAAGATTGGCATATATGTTAGGAGGCGGCGGATATTATGCACCTATTCAATTGGTAGGCGATTTTTTAGAGGATAGGATATCTACTAAATTAGGTGATATAAAGCCAACATATAGACCAGGTTATGAATTCAGAGATTTGAGAAAATGCCTTCCAACCTATGTTTCTGAATCATTAAAAGAAGGTTTGGCTAATTTTGATTTTAAAATCAAAGGCTTTGCAAGCAACAACGCAATTTTAACTGGAATTGAAACTAGAACTTCTGCTCCAGTGAAAATAACGAGAAATGATAGGCTTGAAAGTATAAGTTTACAAGGTCTATATCCATGTGGAGAAGGGGCTGGTTTCGCCGGTGGAATAGTGTCTGCTGCAGTAGATGGATTAAAGGTTGCAGAAAGTCTGATGAAAGAGTATTGCCCATTATATTAAATTTTCTGAAAAATACTTTTTTGCTATATATCTGCTAAAATATAAATGGGTATATTAAAACGGTTTCACGGAGGTGCTATCATATGGATGTTAATTATCTTATTCTCGTAATAAATCCTGGTTCAACTTCTACAAAAATAGCATTATTTAACAATGAAGAGTGTATAGCCTCTGAAAACTTATCGCACAGTGTAGAAGAGATAAAGAAATTCAAGAGCATTTATGAACAAAAAGAAATGCGCACAGAAGTTATAATGAAATGGATTAGAAAGCAGAATGTTTCCGTTGAAAGCTTAGCGGCAGTAGTAGGTAGAGGTGGACTTTTAAGACCAATGCCAGGTGGAACCTATAAAGTGACAGAAAGAATGATGGAAGATTTGAAAATAGGTTATCAAGGTCAGCATGCTTCGAATCTTGGTGGAATAATTGCACATGCAATATCTAAAAAAGTAAACATACCTGCATTTATTGTTGATCCTGTAGCAGTTGATGAAATAGAAGATGTAGCCAGAATATCAGGATTACCAGAGATTCAACGAAGATCACTTGTTCACGCATTAAACATAAAAGCTGTTACTAGAAGAGTATGTACTCAGTTAAATAAGGACTTTAACAAAAGTTCATTTGTTGTAGCTCATATAGGCGGTGGAATATCAATATCACCAGTTAAAGACGGAAGAATAATTGACATGAATAATGCTAATGAAGAAGGACCTTTTTCACCTGAGAGAGTAGGAGGACTTCCTGTAGGAGACCTAATAAAACTCTGTTATAGTGGGAAATATACATATGATGAATTAAAGAAAAAGATGATAGGTCAAGGTGGACTTACCGCATATTTAGGAACTAATGATGGAAGAGAAATTAATAGAAGAATAGATGAAGGAGATAAAAGAGCAGAGTTTATTCTGAATGCCATGGCTTATCAAATTGCTAAAGAAATAGGAGCTATGTCTGTAGAATTAAAAGGACAAATAGATGCAATAATATTGACAGGCGGTATGGCTCATAATAAAAAACTTACAAGTTTTATAGAAGAAATGGTTAAATTTATTGCTCCTGTGACAGTGGTTCCAGGGGAAGATGAAATGTTAGCACTGGCTCAAGGTGCATTAAGAGCACTAAAGAGTGAAGAAATACCAAAAGTATATGAGGAAGAGGTGTTTATTAATGATTAAAAATTTTGCAGAAGTTTTACAAAAAGCTAAGGATCAAGAAACAAAAAAGGTAGCAGTTGCAGTAGCTCAAGACAAGCCAGTTCTTGAAGCTATTAGAGATGCTAAAGAGCAAGGAATAGCAGATGCTATACTAGTTGGCGAAAAGTCACAAATAGAAGCTATTGCAGCAGAAATAGGAATGGACTTAAGCAATTTTGAAATAGTTGATGAAAAAGATAATGTAAAAGCTGCACTAAAAGCTGTTGAGCTAGTTTCATCAGGAAAAGCTGATATGTTAATGAAGGGACTTATTGATACAGCAAACTTCCTAAGAGCAGTACTAAATAAAGAAGTTGGGTTAAGAACAGGAAAATTAATGTCACACGTTGGTGTGTTTCAGTTAAATAATTTTGATAGATTATTATTCTTAACAGATGCCGCATTCAACATGTATCCAGAACTTAAAGACAAAGTGGATATAGTTAAAAATGCAGTAACTGTGGCTCAAGCAGTTGGAGTGGAAAAGCCAAAGGTTGCTCCTATCTGCGCTGTAGAAGTTGTAAATCCTAGTATGCAGGCAACTGTGGATGCTTCAATACTTTCAAAGATGAATGACAGAGGTCAGATAAAAGGGTGCTTCATAGATGGACCACTAGCACTAGATAATGCTTTATCAGAAGAAGCAGCAGCACATAAAGGGGTTACAGGCCCAGTTGCTGGAAGAGCAGATATATTATTAATGCCAAATATAGAAGCTGGAAACATAATGTATAAGACTTTAACTTATACAACAGAATGCAAGAGTGGAGCATTATTAGTTGGAACATCAGCACCAGTTGTTTTAACTTCAAGAAATGATAGCCATGAAACAAAAATGTACTCAATAGCCTTGGCGGCATTAGTTGCTACTCAGTTAAAAAAGAAATAGTTTAATTACATATAAAATTACGAATTATTCACTTAAGTTTAAGGGAGGAAAAACAATGGCTTATAAATTATTAATAATAAATCCAGGATCAACATCAACTAAAATAGGAGTTTATGAGGACGAAAAACAAATATTAGAAGAGACTCTAAGACACTCATCAGAAGAGATAGGAAAATATGCTACTATATTTGATCAATTTGAATTCAGAAAAGAAGTTATACTACAAGTGCTAAAAGAAAAGAATTTTGATATAAACACATTAGATGCAATTGTAGGAAGAGGCGGACTTTTAAAACCTATTGAAGGCGGAACTTATGCTGTAAATGAAAGTATGCTTGAAGATTTAAAAATTGGAGTTCAAGGACAACACGCATCAAACCTTGGTGGAATAATAGCTAACGAGATAGGCAATTCATTAAATATACCAGCATTTATAGTTGACCCTGTTGTTGTAGATGAAATGGATGATGTTGCAAGAATATCAGGAATGCCAGAAATTGAAAGAAAAAGTATTTTCCATGCATTAAATCAAAAAGCAGTTGCAAAGAGATATGCAAAAGAAAACAACAAATCCTATGATGAATTAAATTTAATAGTTACACATATGGGTGGCGGAGTATCTGTAGGAGCTCACAAAAATGGAAAAGTTGTAGATGTAAACAATGCTCTAGATGGGGAAGGCCCATTCTCACCTGAAAGAAGCGGTGGACTACCAGTTGGAGATCTAGTTAAGCTTTGCTTCAGTGGTAAATATACTATTGATGAATTAAAGAAAAAGATAAACGGTAAAGGTGGAACTGTAGCATATTTAGATACTAATGATTTCAGAGTAGTAGAACAGAAGGCCTTAGAAGGAGATGCTAAATCAAAGTTAATATTTGATGCATTTGTTTTCCAGATTGCAAAAGAAATAGGTAAGTGTGGAGCAGTTTTATGTGGAAAAGTTGATGCTATATTATTAACTGGAGGAATTGCATACAGCAAGGCAGTAACAGCAGCTATAAAAGAAATGGTATCATTTGTTGGACCAGTTGTAATTTATCCAGGAGAAGATGAACTCTTAGCTCTAGCACAAGGCGGACTTAGAGTATTAAATGGAGAAGAAAAAGCTAGAGAATATAAATAATTTAATAGGTAATGATAGAAGTACAGAACACATTCCTTTTTCTGTACTTCTTTTCATATGTGGAATCTCTCTAAATGAAGCAAACCAAAGAATTAGTAGAATTTAAAAGCTAGAGTGAATTTTTATGCAAGATTATAAATAAAAATCATATTAGAAATTTTGAATGTTTTATGATATAATATAAATGTGATTAAAAATTGGTCAGAAAAAAATAAATTTAAAGCAAAAAATTCATAATCTTCTACAAAAGTGAAATTCAGTAATGAATTTTATAGTAGACAATGAACTTAACGTTTGCTAAAATTAAACCATATGGACATAATTTAAGAACATAATAGGTTAAGTTGTACTCTATGTGAATACGTTTACGCGAAATTGAAGAAAAAAGAGTTGTTGTTCACTAATCTGTGAGGTGATATGGTGAGTAGAATAAGAATATTTACAGGACATTTTGGAAGCGGCAAAACTGAAATATCTATAAATTATGCAATAAAACTTGCAAAAGAAGGCAAAAGGGTTGCAATTGTTGATTTGGACATAGTAAACCCTTACTTTTGTACAAGGGGAATCAAGAAAGAGCTTGAAGAGCATGGTGTAAGAGTAATTGCTGCAGATCCTAACTTATCAAATGCAGAATTGATGGTGGTTCCGCCAGAAGTTTTATCTGTTTTTAATGATAAGAGCTATGAAGTAATCATGGATATCGGTGGTGACGATCAAGGAGCTGTTGTGCTTGGACAGTATAATAGATACTTAAGAGAAGAACCTTATGATATGTACTTTGTCATAAATAATAATAGACCTTTAACATCAAATAATGATGATACACAGGATTATATGAGAGTTATACAAGCAGCTTCTAGGCTTAAGGTAACCCATTTAATATCTAATACTAATATGTCTTATGAAACTGCAGTAGAAGATATTATTAGAGGTGATAAAACAGTAAATGAGCTATCTGAAAAGCTTAATATACCTCATAAATATACTGTTTGCAGAAGAGATTTGATTGATGAGGTTAAGGGTAAGGTGCAAGGCGAACTTTTACCAATAGATATATATATGAAGCCGCCTTGGAGATAAAGTGAGACTTTACCATTTTTAAAATTGCTAGAAATAAAATTTATATAAATAGGGTTGAAAAACTCAGTAATTTTCTAGAACAAAAGCTATCTAGTAAGAATTGCTCAAAAGATTTTCAATTACCAACATTAAGGAGGGAATTTCTTATGCCAAATGCAAAGGTAACTTTTAGAGAAGAAAGATGCAAAGGCTGTGGACACTGTATAGCTGTATGTCCAAAGAAAATAATAAACTTTGCTAATAAACTCAATGTAAAAGGATATCATCCTGCAACTGTTACAGAGGATAAGATGAGTGAATGTATTGCATGTGCATCATGTGCAAGAATATGTCCTGATTATGTAATAACAGTTGAAAAAGAGTAAGGAGGGCGTTTTATGGGAGAGAAAGTATTAATGAAGGGTAATGAAGCCATAGGAGAAGCTGCCATAAGAGCAAATTGTAAGGCTTTCTTTGGTTATCCTATTACCCCACAAACTGAGGTTGCTGCTTATATGGCAAAGAAAATGCCAAAGATAGGTAGAACATTTATCCAGGCTGAAAGTGAAGTTTCTGCTATAAACATGGTTTATGGTGCAGCTGGTACTGGAGTTAGATGTATGACATCATCAAGTTCACCTGGAATAAGCTTAAAAGCAGAAGGTATATCATACATTGCAGGTGCAGAGTTACCTTGTGTTATTGTAAATATAGTTAGAGGAGGCCCTGGTCTTGGAAGTATTCAACCAGCTCAGTCAGACTATTTCCAAGCTACAAAAGGCGGCGCTCACGGAGACTTTAATATGCCTGTATTTGCACCAGCTTCAATACAAGAGATGGTTGACCTAATACAAGATGCTTTTGATGTAGCAGATATGTATAGAACTCCTTGTATGATTATGGGGGATGGAATGCTTGGTCAAATGATGGAACCAGTTGAGTTCAAAGAAAAACAAGCAAGAGAGCTTCCAGAAAAGACTTGGGCAGCTAATGGACTAGGTGGAAGAACAGAACATAACGTTATAAATTCATTATACTTAGAGCCAGAACTATTAGAAGATCATAATACACATCTTCAAAAGAAATATGCTGCTATAAAAGCAACTGAAGTTAGATATGAATTATTTAACTGTGAATCAGATTGTGACTTAATATTAGTTGCATATGGAACTACATCAAGAATATGTAAGAATGTAATTAAAATGGCTGAAAAGGAAGGAATAAAGTTAGGCTTAGTAAGACCAATAACTTTATGGCCATTCCCAGTTGAAGCTTTTGAAAAAACAATAGATAAAACTAAACACGGCTATTTATCAGTAGAAATGAGCTGTGGACAAATGGTTGAGGATGTAAGACTTGTTGCAAGCGGAAGAAAACCAGTTGACTTCTACGGAAGATCAGGCGGTATGGTTCCAGATCCAACAGATATCCTTAACAAAGTTAAAGATATAGTAGGAGGTGCAAAGTAATGGCTATAGTATATCAAACTCCAAAATCATTGTTAGATGTGCCAACTCACTACTGTCCAGGATGTACTCATGGATTAATCCATAAATTAATTGCTGAAGTTATGGACGAGCTTGGTATATTAGATAAAACTATAGGTGTAGCACCAGTTGGATGTTCGGTTTTAGCATACAAATATTTTGCATGTGATATGTTTGAGGCTGCACACGGAAGAGCACCTGCAGTTGGTACTGGTATAAAGAGAACAAACCCTGATAAAGTAGTATTTACTTATCAAGGAGATGGAGACCTAGCAGCTATAGGTACTGCTGAAATAGTACATGCAGCAGCTAGAGGAGAAAATATAACTTCAATATTCGTAAATAACTGTATATATGGTATGACTGGTGGACAAATGGCTCCAACTACATTACCAGGTCAAGTTACAGAGACTTCACCATACGGAAGAGATACTAAACAAGCTGGACACCCAATAAGAGTTGCTGAAATGATCTCAACTTTAACTGGTGCTTGCTATGTTGAAAGAGTTTCTGTAGACACAGTTCCAAATACATTAAAAGCTAAAAAAGCTATAAAGAAAGCTTTCCAAAATCAGTTAGATGGAAAAGGATTCTCAATGATAGAAGTACTATCAATTTGCCCAACTAACTGGGGATTAACACCTTCAGAATCAATGCAATGGTTAAAAGACAACATGATACCATATTATCCTCTTGGCATTAAGAAGGATACAACTGAGGAGGTGAAATAAAATGGCATCACAACAGATAATTTTCGCAGGTTTTGGTGGACAAGGTATATTATCTATGGGTAAATTTCTTGCTTATGCAGGAATGGATGCTAATTTAAACGTTTCATGGTTACCATCATATGGTCCAGAAATGAGAGGAGGTACAGCTAACTGTTCAGTTATATTAACTGACGAGGGCATAGGCTCACCAATAGTTACTAAAGCTGATAGTATAGTTGTAATGAATAGACCTTCTCTAGAGAAGTTTGAAGACTTAGTAGAAGCTAATGGTGTTATAGTATTAGATTCAGATTTAGTGGATGTAATGCCTACAAGAACTGATTTAAATGTTATAGCAATCCCAGCTCAAACTATAGCTCAAGAATTAGGAAGCAAAACAATAGCTAATATGGTTCTTTTAGGAGCACTTGTTAAGAAGACAGGAATAGTTACAATAGAAGCTTTACTTGATTCATTAAAGGCTCATGGAAAAGAAAAATTCTTTGAAGTAAACAAGAAAGCTATTGAAAGAGGAATTGAATACGTAAAATAATAAGGCTGAATTTAACCACCCGAAACTATTTCGGGTGGTTTTTATATTAATTTTAACCAATATATACGGAACCCTCCCGACCTCTATAAGGCGGGAGATGGATAGCATTTTATAAATTTAGACTCAATGCCTAAATTTATAAACTCACTTCTAGTCTCTAAAAGTGGCTGAAATTCTTACTTTAGGGCATAATAAGTATGGAGGTGAGACTACATGATTAGGTGCTTAAAAACAGAATTCAGATGCAGTAAGAAAGATTTAGAGAAATTGTTTTTATGTAATAGAGTTTCTGCTCTTGTATGGAATGAGTGCCTAAGAGTAGCTAAAGAATATTCTGTAGCAAATGGTGGTAAGTGGATTAATAAGACTAATCTGCAAAAAGCACTTAAAGATAAGTTTCCTCTTCATTCTCAATCCATTCAGGCAGTAGCACATAAATATCTATTTTCTAGAGATGCATCTCATAAAGCTAAACTTAAAGGCTGCTATAAAAACAAATATCCCTACAAGAAGAAGAAAAACTATAATACTAAGTGGGTAGATAAAGCCTTTAGAATAGGGAAAAATACTATACTTCTAAGTTTAGGTATACAAAATAAAAAAAGAGAATTACCTATTAAAGTAACAGTATCAAAGCTGCCTATAGGTGATATAAAAGAGATAGAGCTTATATATGATAGAAAACTTATGCTGTCTATAGTTTATGATGGTGGATCTAAAGAAAAGGAAAACAGTGGTACAAATATAGCAAGTATAGATTTAGGAGAAATACATTCTATAGTTTCTACTGCTACTAATCTAAATTCAATAATTATTACAGGTAGAAAGCTTAGGTCAGTAAATAGACTTAGAAATAAGAAACTTAAAGAACTTCAAAAACTTATGAGTAAGTGTAAAAAAGGAAGCAGGCAGTGGAGAAAATATAATGGAGCTAAAAAATACATACTATCTAAAAGCGATAATCAGATTAAAGAGATACTTCATAAAACTACTAAAGAATTTGCTAATTGGTGTTTAGAAAATGAAGTGAAAAAAGTTGTAATTGGAAATATTGAAGGTGTTCAAAGAAACACTAGAAAGAAGAAAAGAAAAGATGTGAATCAAAAGCTGTCTAACTGGTCTTTTGGAAAACTACAGAGTTATTTAGAGTATAAACTAAAAGCAGAAGATATAACCTTAGAACAAATAAACGAAAGGTATACAAGTCAGCAGTGTCCCTGCTGCGGTAGAAGGAAGAAAACTTCTACTAGAAATTATGTGTGTAAGTGTGGTTATAGAGAACACAGAGATATACATGGGAGCAAAAATATACTATCTAAATATCTATATGGTGATATTAGAGATATAGGAAATGTAAAACTAAAGAAGTATCTACGGATAGCGTAAGTTAGAAGTAGTAGATGGCAAGGACCTGCCCACAGCTTATGCTGCGTTGCTTATTAGAAAGTACGAAGCTTTTCCTATACTTTGTATAGAAGATACTAAGCAAACCTTATTATCTGCTGAAGAGTTAGTACTGAATGATAAGAAGCCTCTGCCTTTATAGGTAGAGGAGGTTCACGCTAGTTAATACCTGTTGTTACTGTAAGTAAATTGTAATATAATATTATAATGTAGTTAATATTGTTGAAAAAAATAATATATTAAGATAAAAGAGAGAGGTATTGATTGATATGCATAGAATGTTTGGAACCGACGGAGTAAGAGGTATCGCAAATAAAGAATTAACAGCAGAATTAGCATATAGATTAGGAAGAGCTGGAGCTTATGTGCTTACTGAGGGAGCACATAAACCTAAAATATTAGTAGGAATGGATACAAGAATATCAGGAGACATGTTGGAAAACGCATTAGTTTCAGGTATATTATCTGTAGGTGCAGAGGCTCTTTGTGTAGGGGTGATACCAACTCCTGCAGTAGCGCACCTAACTAGAAAGTACGGAGCAGATGCTGGGGTTGTTATATCTGCATCTCACAATCCAGTAGAATATAATGGAATAAAATTTTTTAATGGACAGGGATACAAGCTATCTGATGAGTTAGAAGATAAAATACAAAGTGTTATAGAAAGTAACTTTGAGGGAGTTCCCCTTCCAACAGGAGAAGAAATAGGAAGAAAAATAGAAGAGTCTGGCGAAGCAATTGGAGACTATGTAGAGTTTGCCAAATCAACTATAGATATAGATTTAAAAGGGTTAAAGGTAGCATTGGATTGTGCTAATGGAGCATCTTATATCACAGCGGTAAAAGCATTTAAAGAATTAGGTGCTCAAGTGTATGTTATCAATAATGATCCAGATGGAATTAACATAAATAAAAATTGCGGATCAACTCATCCTGAAGAGCTAATGGATTATGTGGTTAAAAAAGGATGTGACATCGGTTTAGCATTTGATGGAGACGCAGATAGATGCCTTGCAGTAGACGAAAAGGGAAACCTAATTAATGGTGACTTTATTATGGCTATTTGCGGTAAACATTTAAAAGAGACTGGCAAATTATATAAGGATATTGTTGTTGTAACTGTAATGAGCAATTTAGGATTAGATATAGCTTTAAATAAAGAGAACATAAAGACAATAAAAACTAAGGTTGGAGATAGATATGTTCTTGAGGAAATGGCTAAGGAAGGATACAAGCTTGGTGGAGAGCAATCAGGACATATTATATTCTTAGATTACAATACTACTGGAGACGGATTGGTTACTGGACTTCAACTTGGAGCTATAGTTAAGAAAAGTGGAAAAACTTTATCAGAATTAGCTTCAATGATGAAGGAACTACCACAGGTACTTGTGAATGCTACAGTTCCAAATAATAAAAAGAGCATATACTTAGAAGATGAAGAAATAGTAAATGAAATAAAGAAGATGGAAGAAAAGCTAAATGGATGTGGACGAGTATTAATAAGACCTTCAGGCACAGAGCCATTAGTTAGAGTTATGCTTGAAGGAGAAGTTCAAAGTGAGCTTGATGAAATGGCGCACAACTTAGCACAACTTATTGAGAAAAAAGCAAATAGTTAATATATAAATAGGGTTCAAAGTAAAATTTTAAGGTAGTTTTCATATGATATAAAGACACAGGCATGGACCTGTGTCTTTTTTACTATAAATACTATGATTAATATATAGGCTATATTTTAAATAATTTAGATAAATTTAGTATTTAATGATAGAAAGCTGCTATTATATTTGTATTATTATATGAAGAGCTCTTTAAAAAAAATTATCTTATAAGAACATAAAAGTTGCAGCAAGTATAATGGAGGGGAAAATGGGGATAAATGAAGATAATTTCATTAGAGAATTAAACAGTAAAAATCCTAAAGCTTTAGAATATGCATTTAATACCTATTGTGACTATATATATAATGTAGTATTTGGGGTATTTGGTTCAAAACAATATTCTACTTATATAGACGAATGTATTAATGATATATTCATGTGTCTATGGAATAACATAGAAAGCTTTGATGAAGAAAAGGGAAGTTTTAGATATTGGTTTAAGGCTGTAGCAAAATATAAAGCTATAAACTATAAAAAGAAAATAATTAAAAATACTAATGTTGAATGTATAGAAGATTATATAATACAATCTAAAGATCAAGTAGAAGATTTAATCATATCTAAGGAGAATAAAGTTGAGGTTATTAACGCAATAAAGGAACTTAAAGAAATAGATAGAGAAATCTTTATAAGAAGGTATTTAATACAGGAAGATATAGTAGATATAGCAAGTGACCTAAAAATAGATAGAGCGGTAGTAGATAATAGGCTTTCACGGGGGAGAAAAGTTTTAAAAGAAAAACTTGCTTTTTTAAAAAAAGGAGGTTGTATAAATGAATAGAGATGTTTTAGATGAAGGAGACATGCTAGAACTATTTAATTACATTAGTAAAGATGATAAAGAAGATGAACGTGTGGATCTAAAAATGAACGATCTACGGAAGAAAAAATTAAGAAAAAATTTAATGAAGCAAATTAATAGTGAATGTAAAGTAAGAAAGTTTAAATATAAAGCGGCTGCTGTAGCCTTAGTATGCATAATATCAGCTGGTGTTTTAGTAGTGCCAGCTTTTGCGAGAAACATTCCAGTTTTAAATTCTATAATTCAGAGTTTCAATGATAAGAATGGAGAATATCAAAAATATTCTCAAGCAGTTAATAATAGTGCCACTGATAAAGGTATAACATTAACCATTAATGAAGTACTGTGTGATAACAATCGACTAATTATGGCATATACAATAAAAAGCGATGGGAACATTAAGGATGTTATTAAGGAAAAAATGGATAAAGATTATAGACCTTTTTTTCTAGGACATTATTTGAAGATAAATGGTAAAGATGGCTTTGGAAATGGTGGAGATGGAGGAAAATACGTAGATACTCACACCTATGTAGGATCTTGTGAGATTAACGTGTCAGACAAAAATCTTCCAGAAACTATAAATATAGATCTGAATATAAAAGATATAGGTGGAATACAGGGAAACTGGAAGCTAAGCTTTAGTTATTCAAAAAGGAAATACTTAAAGAAACCAAGGTATTTAAATCTAATATGAGTGTAAACTTCCCAGAAGCAATTATTAATATAAAAAAAGTAACCTTTACTCCTATTAATACCTCTATAGTTTTTACTGGTAAATATACAAATAAGGATTATAAAGATTTAGATAAAAGAGCAAAGGCTTTTGGAGAAGAGCACTTTGCAGGAGAGATGAAATATTCTCATTGGTTTATTTATGATGATAAGGGAACGGAAATTCAATGGACGGAATTCCTTACTACCACCGAAAAAAACTCTTTATTTAGCGATTTTTATGGTGAACTAAAATGTGTTAGATTAAAAAATATTCCTAAGTATTTAACAATTATACCTTATAGTCTCCCTAAACTTGATAATAACTATAAAATGAAAGAAGAATGTAAATCTATTAATGGACAGTACCCACTAGAAATCTTACAAGGCAAAATTGGGAAGACTATAATTAAAGAAATAGAACTCAAAGAAGATAGAACTATAGTTAGGTATAATGTAGAGGGTTTAGCTCCGCTTACACAGGCAAGTAGTTTATTTATTAAAGATACGGGAAATAATTATGTTGAGTATAAAAATAAATCGGACCTTATTGATGTAGGTAATAGAAGAATAGATGAAAATAAGCCTAATGAATATGTTGTGGAGTTCGAACCTTTGGATAAAAATAAAAAATATATTATAGGAACAAGAAATTTTGATGATTTTGATATAAGGAAGGACTTAAAGTTTAAAATAGACCTTAGTAATAAATAACATAAAGTTACAGGTGACAAATATAAGCTGCATATTAATATATTAAATTGTTTCATAAAAATTATTGAAAAATATTAAGTATATAAGGATTTATATGTAGTTGTATATTGCTATATGCAGATATAACATGTAGCAATATACAACGCTAAAATTTAAATAGAGCTATCTTAGATCAAGTAATCAACTAAAGCATATTAGTATTAAAATGAACTTAATATTAAATTTATAAAAAATATATTGACCAAATTATTAAAGTAGCCATATAATATAGGAGCAACTTGTTTTATGCTATATTGATTTAATAATCGAGGAGGTGAATAAAAGAGAGTAGGCTTTTAGTCTCTATAAAGTTAAATTTTAAAGCGCCAGAACTTAAGTGAGGTTCTAAATCTATGATTTAGTTAACCGAACTTACACAGATGTGTAAGTGATAACTTAGAAACGTCCGGGTAAGTTGGACTAGCTAAATCAGAGATTTGTGTTATAAAGGAAACTCCACCAGCCAAGCTGCTGGAGTAAGTTCGATTAGTAAAATCGAAGATTTGAAATCTCACTTAAGTTGACGAGGATGGGGAGTATCGATTCTTCGGCGGGTGCCCCACGGTATCGCACTACCGTTAACGGTTGATAAAATCGGGAAGTGATTTCCGACACAATATCAATCTGGTGTTAAAACCTAAGCATCCAACCTAACTTTGTGTTTGTTGGAAAGCTTACTTCTTCATGCAGCATGAAGAAGTTTCATCATTAGCGAATTTAAAATCATAAAAGCTTATTTAATCCTTTCATTTTTTGATATTTAGGAAGGCTTTATAAGCGTGAAATTAAAATTGTAAATTTGAGTTCGCTATTCTCGAAAAAGAGAATTATAAATTTAAAATGAGAAAGGAAGATTATTTATGTGCGGAATAGTTGGTTTTGTAGGAAAGAGAGAGGCTTCTCCAATATTAATTGAGGGATTAAGCAAATTAGAATATAGAGGATATGATTCAGCAGGTGTAGCAATACTTGACGGAGATAAATTAAATGTAACAAAATGCAAGGGAAGACTTGCTAATCTCGAAGAAAAACTTGAAACAACTCCATTAAAGGGTTGTATAGGTATAGGTCATACAAGATGGGCGACTCACGGTGAACCATCAGACTTAAATTCACATCCTCATACTACTGAGGATGGAACAATCAGTGTAGTTCACAATGGAATCATAGAGAACTATATCCATTTAAGAGAATGGTTAATGACAAAGGGATATAGCTTTGCTTCAGAAACTGATACAGAAGTTATACCTCACTTAGTTGATTATTTCTACGATGGAGATCTAACTGATGCTGTTATGAAGGCTGTTGCAAAGATGGAAGGAAGCTATGCTATAGGTGTGGTTTGTTCTAAAGAGCCAAATAAAGTTATAGCAGTTAGAAAAGATAGTCCATTAATAGTTGGATTAGGAAAAGATGAGTGCTTTATAGCTTCAGATATTCCAGCTATATTAAACCATACAAGAGATATATACCTTTTAAATGATAATGAATTCGTAGTGTTAAGTGAAAACGGAGTTAAGCTTCTAACAGCAGAAGGCGAAGAAATCAAGAGAGATATATATCACGTAACATGGAATGCAGATGCAGCTGAAAAAGGTGGATTTGAACATTTTATGATAAAGGAAATTCACGAGCAGCCAAAAGCAATAAAAGATACTATGACTTCAAGAATTATGGCAGGTAAGCCTGTAACTCTTGATGATATAAAAATAACAAAAGAGCAAATAGAAAATATAGATAAGATATATATAGTAGCTTGCGGAACTGCTTACCATGCAGGGGTTGTGGGTAAGTATGTAATAGAAAAACTTGCAAGAATACCTGTAGAGATAGAAGTTGCTTCTGAATTTAGATATAGAGATCCAATCATAAATGAAAGAACCCTGATGATGGTTATAAGTCAGTCAGGAGAAACAGCAGATACTCTAGCTGCACTTAGAGAAGCTAAAAAACAAGGTGCTAGAGTAATCGCCGTAACTAATGTTGTTGGAAGTTCTGTATCAAGAGAAGCTGATGATGTATTATATACTTGGGCTGGTCCAGAAATCGCAGTTGCTTCAACAAAAGCATATGTTACGCAGCTTATAGCTATGTATATGATAGCATTATTCTTTGCTGAAAATAAAAAGACTATAAGTGAAGAAACTATAGATCAAATAAAGAAAGAAATGCTTGCACTGCCAGAAAAAGCAGAGAAGGTATTAGAAAATAAAGAAACTATCCAAAAGTTTACTGCAAAAACTTATATGCATAAAGATATGTTCTTCTTAGGAAGAGGTCTTGATTATGCAGTAGCTATGGAAGGATCATTAAAGCTTAAAGAAATATCATATATCCATTCAGAAGCGTATGCAGGTGGAGAACTAAAACATGGCCCAATAGCTTTAATAGAAAAAGGAACTATTGTAATAGCAGGAGCTACCCAAGAAGACTTATTTGATAAGATGGTAAGTAATATAAAAGAAGTTAAAACAAGAGGAGCTAATGTTTTAGGAGTTACTTGTGAAGGATATGATGAAATTGAAAAGACTGTAGACTCTGCATTGTATATACCAAAAGTAATGGATATACTTTCACCAGTAGTTTCAGTAATTCCACTACAATTATTATCATACTATATGGCTATACAAAAAGGCTGTGACGTTGACAAGCCAAGAAATTTAGCCAAAAGTGTAACTGTCGAATAGTTTTTTATAAAAAGTAATTAGTTGTTGTAGCTTTATAAAAAAGTTTGACCATTTATAAAAAAGTCGAACCGTTTTGAAAAAAGTTTAACTATTTATAAAAAAGTTGAATCAAAATATTTGTTATGGATATGCTATATTTTGAGAATGTAGTATAAGTAAATTTAAAATAAATATAAGAATGTAATAAACTGCACATTCTCATTTAGGGTGAGAGTGTGCAGTTTTTGCTTTATAAAGGGTGGTGAAAAAATGGCTAAAAGAAAAAGGCATTTGAATATAGATAAAATGCTTAAGGAAGGCAGAGGAAGTGGTAAAGGTAGTGAATATAAACCTTGGATTAGAATTCAAGATGTGCCTTCATTAGGTAGATCTACTAGGCTTAAAGGAATAAAGACAGGAAGACAGCATGAATTTTTATCAGATATGGAAAGAGACTGCTTTTATTTGTTGGAATTTTCAGATGAAGTGGAAGATATAAGAGAACAATTCCCATTGTTGCCAATTGAAGAT
Organism: Clostridium sp. OS1-26; assembly: GCF_030915445.1. Classification (GTDB taxonomy): domain Bacteria; phylum Bacillota; class Clostridia; order Clostridiales; family Clostridiaceae; genus Clostridium_AM. The sequence continues at coordinate 1,160,992 of NZ_CP133264.1, read as the reverse complement.
ACATTAATTATTGCTAAAGAATTAGGAGTAGAACATCCTAAAAACCCGAAAACAGGAGAATTTATTGTTATGACAACCGATTTTCTAATATCAATAAATCACAACAATGAAACTTATGAGGTTGCGAGAACAATAAAACCTAAAGATGACCTTATGAATAGAAGAATTATAGAAAAATTTTATATTGAACAGAAGTATTGGGAAAGTAAAGGGATCAATTGGGCAATAGTTACTAATGAAGAAATAAACAAAGTTATAGCAAATAATATAAGTTTTGTTCACAATTATAAGGATATAAAGACAATAGATTCTTTTAGTAACATTGAAGCAATGGAATTGAATGATTTATTGTATGCATTTATAAGAAAGATAATAGACAATCATAAATCTATGAGAACTATCTGTAGTGAATTTGATACTGAAATGTGTTTAGAAAGAGGAAGCAGCCTTTCAATATTTAAGCACTTGGTGATAAACAAAATTATTGATATAGACATAACAAGAAAAATTGATGTTAATAAATCTATACCTAGTATAAGGGTAAGCGAAAAATCAATTAAAAAGGTGGATGTAATATGATATCAATTAATTCAGTTTTTAAATACATAGATGAAGAAAACGGAGAACGGATAAGAGTTATTGATATTATCGAAGACTATGTGTATGTAGTAAATGTTGATGCAGTAACATCAATGCCTAAAAAAGAACTATTAAAAACTTTAGAAGAAGAAATTGATGGGGAAAAGTTGATAACGATTAAAGATCCATTCGCAAGAATAATTAATGAAAAAGAACTTTCTGAAATTCAAATTAATAAAAGAAATGAGAATTGGAGTTTTGTTGAAAAGTATTGGGATTCAAATAAATATGAGCTTTTAGAAAAAAATCATAGAGAAAATAAGCTTAAAGAAATAGCTAACAGTTCAGGTTGGAGTCTGACAAAAGTAAAAAAAGCGTTTAGTAGGTATTGGCAAAGAGGAATGAATAAAAACTCTTTATTACCGGACTACGTCAATTCTGGAGGAAAAGGCAAAGAAAAGAAACTAACGGATTTAAAAGTGGGAAGACCTAAAAGAGAAATCTATTTGGAAGATTTTATAGAAGGAATTAATGTAACTGATGAAGTAAAAAGACATTTTCAATTTGCTATAAATAAGTATTATAGAAATAATAAAAAAATATCTTTAAGAGAAACATACACTCTAATGCTTAGAGATTTTTATTCTGATGAATACAAAGAAAATGATGAAATTAAACATATTGTTTGGGATAACGCTAGAATACCTAAATATAATCAATTTTATTACTGGTTTAAGAAGTTTGAGGATGTTAAAAAGGATACTATATTAAGGGATAGTGAGAAAGAATTTAATTTAAAACATCGTTCATTACTAGGTAATTCTAAGATTGAGACCGATGGTCCAGGAACAAGATTTCAAATAGATGCAACCATAGCAGATGTGTATCTAGTAAGTTCTTTAAATACAAAGAGAATTATTGGTAGACCAATTGTTTATGCAATAATAGATGTTTATTCTAGGTTGATTACGGGAATTTATGTAGGGCTAGAGGGACCGTCATGGCTTGGAGCTATGATGGCACTAGATAATATGCTAGCTGACAAGGTTGAATTTTGTAAAAGATATGGAATAGAAATAACAGAAAGTCAATGGCCAGCAAAACATTTACCGGATATCATAATAGCTGATAGAGGTGAGTTTGAGGGTTATTTACCAGAAAGTTTAATTAACAATTTGAATGTTAAAGTTGAGAATACTTCTCCTTATCGTGGTGATTTAAAAGGCATAGTAGAAAGAAATTTTAGGACACTAAATGGGAAAATAAAGCATAAATCACCTGGAGCTATAGAAAAGGAATTTAGAAAACGAGGGGATAAAGACTATAGATTAAATTCGGCTCTAACATTAGAGCAATTTACAAGGATATATATAAATATTGTATTACAACATAATAGCAAGCTTATAGAAAAATATCCTGTTGAAAAAGAAATGCTAGAAGATGAGATATTACCAATTCCAATTCAATTGTGGAACTGGGGAATTGAAAACAAAAAAGGAAGATTAAAGACTGTTAACAGAGAGATATTAAGACTAAATATTCTTCCAAGAGGAAAAGCAAGTGTTTCAAGGTCAGGAATTAAATTTAAAGGATTATTTTATAGTTCTGATAAGGCAATTAAAGAACAGTGGTTTGTTAAGTCAAAGGTTAGAAGTATTGAAATTGTATATGATCCTAGAAATGTCAACAATATATATATTCCATATCATGATGGGTTAGGTTATGAAGAATGTTACTTATTAGAAACAAGCATGCAGTACAAAGATTGTTTATTAGAAGAAATAATTTTCAATCAAGAGTTATTAGCTGAATTAAAGGATAAACACTTGAGAGAACAAAATCAAATTGATATTGATTTAGAAAATGAAATAGAAAAAATAGTTAAAGAAGCAAAAGTAGCAAAATCAAAAGAATTAGAGTATGGGTTAAGTAAAAATCAAAGGATTAAAGGCATAAAGAATAATAGAACAGTTGAAAAAGAAATTAATAGAGAATGCGAAGCTTTTAAAATTGGAGAAAAAGTAAAAAGTGAAGGTAAGATTGCTGAAGTAATTGAACTATGTAATTCTAATAAAAGCTTAGAAGAAAAGAAGGATACTGGCAAGGATAGGATTATGGAAATGCTTAAAAAGAAAAGAGATGAGAGACGTGAAAAATAATGAAAGAATAATTATATTAAAAGGTAATGCTGAAAAAGCTAATTATAAGGAACAAGAAATAGAAGAATACAAAGGGAATCCTTTTATAGAAGCGTTACCACATATATTTTCTGATGAAGAGGTAATAGATAGGTTTACATTATCTCCTATAATTACAGACAAAGACAAAGTTAAATCTTCAAATTTAAGATATCACATCATAAAACGAGCAAAAAATTTCATTCAGCCTTTACCAATACATATTACCTTAGAAAGAAGGTTATCATCACTTATTAGGCGTGGTTACTTAGCTAGAAATCCTTTAGATAAAACTTTCTTAGAAAGATTGAGAATATTAAATGAATTAAGAGATGAAAGTTCCAATGAAAAAGTTCTTAATGAGAGAATGGAACATATTAGATCCACAGCTGATAGCTTATCAATTATAGGAATATCAGGAATTGGGAAGACAACAGCTATAGAAAGACTTTTATTGATGTACCCTCAAATAATAAAACATGAAGAATATGCGGGTGAAAATTTTAGTAGAACTCAAATAGTATGGCTTAAAATAGATTGTCCCTACGATGGTAGCTTAGCTACCTTATGTAAGAGTTTTTTTAAGGCCATAGATGATCTATTAGGAACAAGGTACCTAGAGAAATTTGGCTATGCTAATAGAATTACTTCTTCAATGATGTTACATATGACTACTTTAGCTAGTATGTATGGAATTGGTGTGTTAGTTATAGATGAAATCCAACAGCTGCTTAATGCTAAAAATGATATGGAGGAAATGCTAAATTTCTTTGTTACTCTTAGTAATACTGTAGGTATTCCTACTGTACTTATAGGTACAAATAATGCACAAAAAATATTTAAAGGTAACTTCAGACAGGCAAGAAGAGCAGCTAGTGAAGGATCAATAATATGGGATAGAATGGCTAGGAAAAGTGATGAATGGAACTTTTTTCTAGAAACCTTATGGTATTTTCAATGTTTAAAAGAAAACACTGTTTTAACAGATGAGATAAAGGATGCATTTTATGATGAATGCCAAGGAATAACGGCAGTTGCAGTTAATTTATTTATACTTGCACAGGAAAGAGCATTAAGTGGGGAAAAAGAAAAAATAAATTGTGATATATTAAGAACTACTGCAAAGGAAGATCTTCATATGATTCAGCCTATGATAAAAGCTCTTAGAAATAATGATAGGAATGAAATTAGAAACTATGAAGATATCTCAATAAACTTAGATGACATAGCTTTTAATTATAGGAAAGATATTGAGTTAAATGGAAAATTAGAAGAACTATTTAAAGAAAGAAATAATACAATTGAACTTAAGAGAAGAAGTGTTGTAGAAAGTTTAGTCATGGATTTATGTTCAATAGGGATATTTGATAATTTAGAGGATATACAAATAAAGAAATTAGTCGAAAAATTAGTACAAAAGCAACCGATAGATGAAGATTATAATTCCATAAAAGCTATGGCAATAAAAGCAGCAATGGAACTTAATGAAAAAATAAAAAGTGACAACTTAGCAAAACTAAATAAACCTAAAAAAGAAGGATTATTAGCTTTGTATGAAACAGCAATAAGGGCTAAAGAGCATCCGTATGAAGTATTAAAGAGAAATGGTTATATTAAAAATCCAGTTGATGAATTTTTGATGATAAAGTAAACAAGAGAAATATAAGGGGAATGGATGGTTAAAAGTGTATTTATAAAGGAGAATATAAGGCATGATACATTTTTTTACTGATCCTTATAAAGATGAACTTATATATTCAGCAATAGCAAGATATCACTATTACACCGGTAATGCAGACTGTAAAGATACGTTAGAAGAGCTATTTGGAAGTAGGTCAATAATTCCAAGCCTAGAGATAGGAAGCAATTTAGGTAGATTAGCAGAGAATTTAGGAGAGAAATATACTTCAGAATATATTATGAAAAATCACACAGTATTTCCGTTCTATAGTCCATTCTTACCTAATGATAGGAAAAAGGAAATCATAAAAGAGATAAAATATAAAGATGGTAAAGGGCTTTATACAAAGTTAGGAGTTATAGCTGGAAGTATATGCAGAAAAAACGGCATATATTATTGTCCGGATTGTGCAAATAATGAAATAGAAGACTATGGAGAGGTGTATATTCATAGAGAACATCAGCTGCAAGGTGTGTATGTATGTCCTCATCATGGAATGAAGTTAAAGAAATATAGAGTTGATAGGAGCAATTCAAGTAGGATTGAGTTTATAAGGTTAAATGAAAAATTACTAGATTTAAGAAATATAAGGTTGATTAATAAAACTTATGAAGATAAATTGCTCAAAATATCCAAGGATGCATACTATCTATTACAGGCAGATTTAGATAATGTGTCTAAAGAAAAAATACTAGAAAAATATAAGAATCTGTTATATAAAAGAGGTCTAACTACTTCCAGTATGAGGGTAAAGCAAATAGAATTACATGAAGAGTTTATAGCTTTCTATGGGAAAGAATTTTTAAAAATAATGGAATCTAGTATAGATAATGATGATGAATATAATTGGCTTAGAGTAATTACAAGAGATCTAAGTAGAACTGTGCACCCAATAAGGCATTTATTATTAATAAACTTTTTAATGGGTAAGATTGAAGGATTTTTTGAAGATATAAATAAAAAATTTAATCCATTTGGAGAAGGCCCATGGCCATGCCTAAATAGAATTGCAAATCATTATAGAATGAACGGAGTAAAGGATTTAAAGATAACAGAAGATTATAAAACTAGATTACCAGTTGGAACTTTCAGCTGCGATTGTGGTTTTGTGTATTCAAGAAAAGGTCCCGATAAAGATGAAACTGATAAATATAAAATAGGTAGAATAAAAAACTTCGGTAAGGTATGGGAAGACGGGTTAAAAGTATACTTGAAAGAAGAAAAATACGGACTTAGAGAATTAGCCAGACTTATGCATTGCGACCCTAAAACTATATGGAAGTTTGATGCTTTATTAGGGATAAACTATTTTAATAGATATAAAAACGCAGTTGATTTAGAACATAAAGAACAAATAAGGCAGAGTGATTTATTAGAAAAATATAAAGAAGGTATTTTAAAAAGCATAGAGGAAAATCCAACAATAACAAGGACTAAGCTAAGAGAAATATGCAAAAAAGAATATATATATTTGTATAGATGGGATAAAAAGTGGCTACATGACAATCTACCCAATAAAACTAAGAGCATTAACCATAATAAAAAAGTAGCTTGGAATGAAAGAGATAAAGAGATTATAGCTTTGTTGAAATCTAAGTATAAAGAATTCTTAAGCAGAGATATTCCTATGAGAATAACAAAATCTAGAATAGGCAAATCCTTAGGAATACTTGCTGATTTAGAAAAGAATCTTAATAAGTTACCAGAAACAGAAAAATATTTAAAGGATATAACAGAAACTGTGGAAGAGTTTCAAATAAGAAGATGTAAAAATATAATAGATAACAAACTACAAAAGGATGAAGATATAAAGCTGTGGGAAATACAGAGGCTTGCAGGTATTAGAACGAAAGATTTTAAAAAAGTAAAAGAAAAAATAGTGAATTATATTAATGTAGAAAACAACAGGGGGATGTATGAGAAGGGAAGCAGTTAAGATAAAAGATTGGCCTTTCGAAAAAGGAGAAAAAGTAAGGCTAACATGGATTGGAGAACCTTTTAAAGAAAATAACAAATGGATGGTTAATACATATTTTAAAGGTAGTAAAGTTACAAGAAGAATTACATTAGATTGGGCCAGTATACACTTTTTATCAGTAGAAAAATATTATACTGATGGAAATTTAAATAATGGAGAAGTTTTAGAAAAAGAAGATATTATAGAAATAAATTTAAATGGTGTTAAAGCAGAATATAAGGAAAGAGATTGGGTCAATTCGGGAAGTGAATTTAAAGATAAAACGAAATCCAAGACATTCAATTTTATTAAGAATGGTATTTTGTATACAATACCTATAATTGAAATAATAAGAGCTGTTTTAGCACCAGATAGATTTATGTTAAATAGAATAGTTGAAATGGATACATTAGAGAACTATTTTACTTATGAGATAAACGGAAGTAAGCTAGATATTCATTTTGCGTCTGAATATGAAGAAAAGTTATTAAAAAGTGAGAAAGTAAATCATATAGCATGGATACTTACAAATCCTAAAATATTTAAAATGTTTAATTCTATAGGGCAAAACATTTGGCAATTAGGAGAATTAAAGTTTGATTTCTTATTTGATAAATTTAACATCAAGGCAAGAGTTGAGAAAAAGGAAACATACATTAGAGTGTTAGAAATAGTGTCTCTTAGAAAAAAGAGAATAAACGTGGAAGAAGTAAATATATATCATCCTAGTTTAGATGAAACAGTAAGCGCAAATGAAATTAAAAAGAGGACTTATATTAATAGAAATACCAACAGTGATAGAGAATTAGATTCAGGAGCAGATGGAGCTACCAAAAGCTCAGATGAAATTAATACATTTTTGATTACGCATGAATATGAAACAGTTCCTAGAATAAATAAGGTGAAAAGTGGAAGAAAAATCAAAAGAACTAAAGAAGATGAAAACACTAAAAAGTACATTTCAGAAAATGAAAAGCTTAGAACAACAGCAGATATAGGGGGACAAGATATAATTAAAGGATTAGAGTTTACTAGTATAGAGAATATAGAAGAAAAAGGAGAATTAGAGGAGTTTGTGGAGATACTAAGGCTATTACAGAAAAGATATGATGTGAAGTTTGTAGAGATAATCATTGGAGAACTTCCAGAAGGGAAAAAAGGCAAGAGATTTTCAAGGTTAAGTGATGGGATAACAAAGAGAAAATATGCTATTGGAAAGATAACTATGATAGATGGTAGAGAATATAGTTTAATAGAGATTGAAAGAGAAGATAAAGCTTTATCGATGTTATTATTAAAAGCAAATGTACAAATAAATTGGGAATGGATATACAGAATATTGTTAATAAAATTAGTTGATGAAGGTGGTAAATGGAGTAATGAAATAATAAACAAAACCAAAGAAAAAGAATGTACAGTTTGTAGAATTAAGCATATTAATAGATTAGCGTATGAGAATGAAGATTTTTTATACAGAAAACTAAAGAGGGAAATAATATAAAATGTAGAATATAATTTAAAGAAACAAGAGTTGAATGATTGTATAAATAATTAAGTTATGTACTGGAGGTAGGATAAATGCAACAATATACAGATCTACGAAATGAATTAATAGCTAAAAGAGGTGAAATATATACTAACCAGTTAACAATGTCTGTTGGTGAAATTATAAATCTTTATGAAAATAGAGAAGTTAATTTAGAACCAGCATTCCAAAGGTTGTTTAGATGGAATCCACAACAAGAAACTAATTTTATTGAATCAATTTTATTAGGATATCCAATACCGGCTATTTTTGTTTTGCAAAGAGAAGATGGTATTTGGGATGTGATTGATGGTGTTCAAAGACTTTCTACAATATGCCATTTTGCTGGAATTCTAAGAGATATAGATACAGGAGAAAAAATTGAAGCACTGAAACTTGAAAGTGCAAAAATTTTAACTAAATTAGAGGGGAAATATTATTCAAAAGAAGATCCTAGTCAATGTTTAGATGTTTCTACAAGAATTGATTTTAAAAGATCAACTTTTCCAGTAATTGTTCTAAAACATGGAAGTGAGCAGAATTCAAAATATGAATTGTTCAAAAGATTAAATACAGGTGGATCACATTTAAGTTCACAAGAAATACGAAATGCACTTATATTAATGTATAATGAACAAGTTTATAACAAGATGGATAATTTTTGCAAGAGTGACAATTTTAAAAGTTTATTAAGTTTATCAGATAATAAATTAGAACTTAGAATGGATATGGATATATTAACAAGATTTATAGTTATGAGAAACTATAGGGAATTAGATTCGGTATCAAATACAATAGAAATAAATGAATTTTTAGATGACGCTATAAAGGATATAATTTCACAAGAGGATTATGAAATAAATAAAGACTTAGAGGTGTTTCATAAGTTAATCAATTTTTTACAATGTAATATAGATGAAGAATATGGTTTTAAAGTATATAATGATAGCGCTAAAAGATTTAAGGGAGCTTTTAATTGGTTTGTTTTTGAAACTGTAATATGGGGTATAACTGTTCTTAATGACATATCAATACTAGATTCTGATAGAGATCTAATAGTAAGTAAAATTAAGAAATTAAAAGGAACTGGACAATATCAACAATCAAAATCTCTTTCTAATTTAAAAGTTATTCAAAGACTTAAAGAAGCTAAAATAGAAGCAAAAGAGGTTTTTAATTTAAATGAGTAGTAATGATGAATTAATAGAAGCTTTTATTAATGACATGGATACTGAGTTATCTATTAGAAAGAAGGAATTATATTTAATAAAAGAGATTTTGGATTCAATAACGAATATTCCTAATAAATTCACGATTATTAGGAATACTGTTCCATCTTTATATGCTCATTATGAAGGTTTTTTAAAATTTAGCTTTCAAAAATTAATTGAAACAATAAAGTCAATGGATATTGATAATAGTGATATAAATAAAAAATTTTTAATTATGTGCTTGGTTACCAATTTAGAAGACCATATTTCAAGTCAAAAATCAAAATCTAAAGTATTAATAAGCAATTTTGATAAAATATATAAAAATAATGATAATATTTTAAATGTAACCAAATTGGATAAATATATTTTAAATCATGATACATTAGATCAAACATGTGAAATATTAGGTATAGATTTAGACAAGATATTGATTGATAAACAAAATTTCAGAGAATTTCCAAAGGCAGAATTAGGTATTCTTTACGCTAGAAGAAATGAGATTGCACACGGTGATATATCTACTTCCAATCAATTTTCAATTTCAAAACAAAAAGATATAACTAATGGACAAGTGAGTTTTGCTTATAAAAATTGGGTTGAAAATTATAATTGTGTATTAGGGGCTTTAGATCTTATAAAAAATATGTTTATTGATTATTTAATGAATGAACATTATTTGGATAAAGTCATTTAAAAATTACTATATAGTAATTTTATTGCACCTATAGTAAACTATATAAGTGATGATATAGGATATGGGTGATTAATTATGGATATAATTGAACAAAAAATTTTAAACATGATTGAAAATGAGACAGAAAAATATATAAAAGATATTGATGTAGATACCAGGAAGAAAAAATCGCAATTTTTTACTTCATGTAATGTTGCGACCAAAATGGTAGAACTAATTAATATGAGTAGGTATAAATCTTTTAATGAAATAAAAATACTTGAACCTTCAGCTGGGTTTGGGATGTTAATTTTCACTTTAATATTAGAACTAAATAGAAGAACAAAAATAAAAAAGATAATGCTTACTTTATACGAAAATGATAGTATTATATGTGACTCTCTTTCTACAATAATCAAAGTGATTAAGGAATATTTAAATGCATATGATTGTAATCTAGAGTATAAAATTGTTAATGAAGATTTTATTTTGTTTAACGAATGTGCTTGGAGTAATGAAAATACACAAGAAATAGACAAATTTGATTTGATTATTTCGAATCCTCCTTATAAGAAAATAAAAAGAGTTGACGCTCAGGCGAGTATAATGAGTAATATAATAACAGATCAGCCTAATTTGTATCATTTATTTATTGCGCTTAGCCTAAAACTTCTAAAGGAAAATGGGGAGTACATAACTCTCACACCAAGAAATTATCTTGTAGGGAAATATACCTGTAAACTTAGACGGTGGATACTAAATAATTTTTCAATAGCTAATTTACATTCATTTGATAGCAGAAGTTTATTTAAAGAAGTAAACCAAGAGGTTATAATAACTAGAATTGTTAATTATGAGCATAGTAGAATAAAAGTATCATATAATTCATCAAGCAAATTTACAACCTCAATAAATAAATTGATGTTTGATAAAGACAAGCATATGATAGTACTTCCTACTACAAAAGAGTCGTTATCTGTTATTAATAGCTTTCATAAGAGAGGTAAGAAACTTTCCAGCATAGGAATAAGGTGTATTGTTGGTCCAATTGTTCAATTTAGAAATTTAGAATATTTAAGTAAAAATAAAACAGACAAAAACAATATTCCATTTTTAATACCATCAGATTTAAAAGATAATCTTATTTTGTTTAATAATAGAAATGAAAAATATAAATATATTTCTGGTGAAATAAAGTCGAGGTTAACTAGAAATACAAATGGGTTGCTTTTAAGAAAGGTAACTGCAAAAGATGATAAAAAAGTTATAGTAGGAGCAATACTTCAGAAAGAATACTTTTCAACTGAAATAATAGGAATAGATAGTAACTTAATATTTTTTCAAGGACTTAATAGAGAAATGTCTATTGAAGAATGCTATGGATTGTATGCTTTTCTTGTTTCAGATTACTTTTCTGAGTATTATTTATTAATAAATGGAACACATACAATTAATATATTTGAATTAAGTTCAATGTATTTTCCAGGAATAGAGGATTTAATAAATATAGGTAAGAAACTTATAAGGCAAAAACAATTGAATAAAGAAGATATAAATGAATTAATCAATGAATATTTTGACACATAGATTTTTAAAAATTTGAATACAAATTTATTATATTATTCATAGAATACTTTTATTATTGTTTGAGACTTGGAACCTATAAGGAAATTATGTTGTATTAGTATTAATTTTTAATGAAACTTTGTTACAAAAATAAATAGTTATCGAAATATAAGAAGCTAACTTTTGATCAATCTTTTTTTCAAAACTTAGCTCTTTTTTTCTTATGGTAAATAATGATTTTACCCAATGATTTTGATTGAATTTTTTTACAAAATCACAGATTTAAAATAAAGTTTGAAATATTAAAACAAAGATTAAATAAAAGCAAAGAAGAAACTAAATACTATACTTGAGATGTGTAGTGTATATAACTTTAAATTAAAACAAAAAATAGAACAAATAATTAAACTGCACATTCTTACTTAGGTGAGAGTGTGTGGTTTTTGCCTTATAAAAAGGTATGATGATTATATGGCAAAAAGAGCTAGGTGCATTAGTGGCTTAAATCCTTTTCTAAGATAATAAACCTTTTCTCTGAATAATAAAGTTTTTCCATAATCCTTGGACAGAGTGCAGGAGGCACTGTATTTCCGTTCAGGGATTTATCTGTTTGTAGGGAAAAGGTTGAAGGAGTAATGGTTAAGAAAATAGAAAATAAAGCCGAATTTAAAGTAGCTTAAAGCCCTGAAAATACTTAATTTGAGGTTAAATAGATTTTAAAATGGATATAGGGATTTGAAATAGGTAAATCTTTAGGAATACTTGCTGATTTAGAAAAGAATCTTAATAAGTTACCAGAAACAGAAAGATATTTAAATGATATAACAGAAACTGTAGAAGAGTTTCAAATAAGAAGATGTAAAAATATAATAAATAACAAACTAAAAAAGGATGAAGATATAAAGCTGTGGAAAATACAGACGCTTGCAGGTATTAGAACTAGAGACTTTAAAAAGATAAAAGAAAAAATAGTAGATTATATTAATGTAGAAAACAACATGGGTATATATGAGGAGGGAAGCAGTTAAGATAAAAGATTGGCCTTTTGAAAAAGGAGAGAAAGTAAGGCTAACATGGATTGGAGAACCTTTTAAAGAAAATAACAAATGGATGGTTAATACATATTTTAAAGGTAGTAAAGGTATTAAAGCTACAAGAAGAATTATGTTAGATTGGGCCAGTATACACTTTTTATCAGTTGACAAATATTATACTGATGGAAATTTAAATAATGGAGAAGTTTTAGAAAAAGAAGATATTATAGAAATAAATTCAAATGGTGTTAAAGCGGAATATAAGGAAAGAGATTGGGTAAATTCGGGAAGTGGATTTAAAGATAAAACGAAATCCAAGACATTTAATTTTATTAAGAATGGTAATTTATATACAATACCTATAATTGAAATAATAAGAGCTGTTTTAGCACCAGATAGGTTTATGTTAAATAGAATAGTTGAAATGGATACATTAGAGAATTATTTTACTTATGAGATAAATGGAAGTAAGCTAGATATTTATTTTACGTCTGAATATGAAGAAAAGTTATTAAAAAGTGAGAAAGTAAATCATATAGTGTGGATACTTACAAATCCGAAAATGTTTAAAATGTTTAATTCTATAGGAGAAAATATTTGGCTGTTAGGAGAATTAGAGTTTTGATAAGTTTAATGTAATGACAAAAGTTGAGAGAAAGGAAAGATACATTAGAGTATTAGAAATAGTGTCTCTTAGAAAGAAGAGAATAAATGTGGAAGAAGTAAATACATATCATCAAAGTTTGGATGAAACAATAAGCACAAATGCAGCTAAAAAAAGACTTATATAAATAAAAATACCAACAGTAATAAAAAATTAGATTCAGGGGCAGATGGAGCTACAAAAAGCCCAGATGAAATAAATACATTTTTGATTACACACGAATATGAGACTGTTCCTAGAATAAACAAGGTGAAAAGTGGCAGAAAAATTTAAAGAACTAAAGAAGATAAAACCACTAAAAAGTATATTTTAGAAAATGAAAAGTTTAGGATAACAACAAATATAGGCGGACAAGATCTGATTAGAGGGGTGGAGTTTACTAACATAGTTAATGTAGAAGAAAAAGGTGAATTAGAGGAGTTTATAGAGGTGTTAAAATTGTTAGAAAAAAGACATGATGTAAAATCTGTAGAGATAACTATTGGTGAACTTCCTGAAGGCAAAAGAAGTAGGGGATTTTCAAGGCTAAGTGATGGAATAACTAAGAGAAGATATACTATTGAAAAGATGGTTATGATAGATGGTAGAGAATATAGCTTAATTGAAGTCGAGAGAGAAGGTAGAGCTCTATCAATGTTATTATTAAAAGCTAACAATAGTGCTAAGTGGAATTAGATTTATAGTAAATTATTATTAGGATTAGTTGAGGAGAGCGGTAAGTGGAGTAATGATGTTATAAAAAAATATACAATCAGGGAATAATGGTAGATAGAAATAAGCATATAAAAAAGAGTATTTATGAAAAAGTAGAACGTATATATGAAAAGTTAAAGCTCTAAAAGAAAAACTTATTAAGGGGCGCTGGCAACATTTCTGACAAGACCCAGGTTAAGTCATAAATTGGATACAAAACATAGTTTTTACTCACTCTAAGCCAATATTATCTATAAATAAATACCATAAAGGTTAAATATACGTTGTTTTGATACTTTGTTTTAATAGTTTTAATACTGAAAATTAGTGATAAATCAGCTATTTTAAAGGCTTAACGAATAGTGCTAATAACGAGGGCTTATGGAACTAAATTTCTTAGCGTGGGATTTATCGGCTCTGTTGGCTGCACCCTTAATAATATTGGTTACTTAAAAATAATTATCTAATATATGTTAAATAAGTTTGATATCTTTTATCTATCCACACCGAAGTATGTCCCCAACCATCATTCACTATAGTATACATATAGTTTGGTGAAGAATTAGTATCATATTGTACAGTAGCGTATCCATAAGCTGCTACTTCATGATTTCCAAATTTTAGTGAGCCATCTTTTGACACTGAATCATTTGTCAATTGTACTATAAAAGGTTTATCGCTATTAATAGAGTTCGCGGCAATAGTTGGATCAAAAGTATAATAACCAGAAATAGGATCATACTTCAAAGGAGTTTGATCTACAGTATAGCCAACATTTCGGGCATTTACATAATTCTGCAATCCTGTAAGCTGTGCCCCGGAACTACTATTAGTAGGGATATAGTTAGCAACTATATAATCAATTAAAGCTCTACCAGTAGGACTTTCTAAATCAGATGGAATAAAGTTGTTATTATAGTAACGATCATAATAGTCAAGCATCATTGCGGAAGCAGTAACAAAACATCTACCATCAGGGTTATATAAATAATTAGATAACTGATTTTTTATAGTGTAGCTCTTCGTAATTGAAATTACTGTTGGCGTTACTGCTGAAGTTACTGCATAATTCCCACTAAGATCAGATAACGAATTGGCTGAGAGTATAGTGTTACTACCTATAAATAAATCTGAATTTTCAGGTGGTATAAGGTGTTCTGAACTCTTAATTGTTCTATTATTGTTCCTTTTTGGAAAATATCATGATCTTTTAAATTTTTCAATGAACCCCTATTTTGCTTAGTCTTAGAATCAATAACTTGTCCATTATTATCCTCTTCTAAATATGATAATGGGCCATTATAAAAGTGTTTTTTCCCATTAACGGTTATAAATGAATTTTTATCTACTGGTGAAAATTCTGGAATAGTATAATCAGCTAAATTTACTATTAAATACCCACCTGAGTTACTAGAAAAGAATAATGCTTGTAAGTTATTGTTTAAATTATACAACTCAATAGGATCATTTAGAGTACCTTTACCATTATGACTATTAAAAAATTTTTGTACATAAGTTTTAATAGTAGTATAATCATTTTTTACTGTTGATTGAGACTGTGAAGTCATTTCAGCAGCGAAGGTCTTGTTAGGAGTTGCTTGAGCAAATGATAGCAGTAAACAAGCTACTACAAAAAATAATTTTGTTTTTTTTAGCATTTTTCCTCACCTTTCTTTGTTAAAATTTTTACAATTCATACTTTACCATAGTAATACATTTTTGTAAATAGGTTTATAATAATATATATATTTCATCATATGACAAAAAACATAATTAAATATATTAATTTACATTGAGTGCTGTTTGTAGTATTATCAAATAGTACAAGTATATTGTACTACTTGATAATAAAGGAGTAAAAATGTTTAGAAAGGGTGTTTGGGTTGAAAAGAATACTAATATTAATTACTGCTGGAATACTTTTAATTGGAAATTTTCATATTGTGCATGCCGAAAGTAATTATAATGTAATTAGAATAAGTGGAAATGATAGGTATCAAACATCATTAAACATAGCTAATAATTTCTTTAATGATGATTCAAAAAATATAATTATAGCAAATGGAGAAAACTTTCCTGATGCAATAGCAGGATCTATACTTTCAGAAAAACTAGATGCCCCAATTTTATTAGTTAATAAAAACTTGGAAGAAGATAAAAATTTGAGAAATCGTATAGACAAAATAACAGGAGGATGTGCAAATATATATATATTGGGAGGGGATGCTTCAATAAGTAATAATTATGAAAAAATAGCTTTCCAAAAAACTATAAGATTAAGTGGGTCGGATAGATTTAGTACCAACAGTGCAATTATAAATTATGTTAATGTAAAAAAAGGAACTCCCGTTATTATAGTTAATGGTTATGAGTTTGCTGATGCTTTAAGCGTCTCAAGTATATCAGCCATAAAAGGCTATCCAGTAATTATGACTGCTGGAGACAAACTTAATGATAATGCAGCAGAGATGCTAAAGAATATTGAACCATCTCAGATATTTATAATAGGAGGACAAGGAGCTATAAGTGATAATGTGGTTAACAATATAAATAATACTATAAAAGGCTTAAATAACAGTAAAATAACAAGAATTAGTGGAGCAGATAGATATGAGACCTCCTTAAATGTAGCTAAATATTTTAATTTAAATGGAAATACAGCAATAATTGCAAGCGGCGAAGACTTCCCAGATGCTTTAAGCGGAAGTGCATTAGCAGCAAAATTAAATGCCCCAGTTATACTTACAAATGGAAAAGATATTTCTGCTCAAAAAAGTTATTTAGATACTACTAGTTATAAAAAATTAATTTTGCTTGGAGGAGAAAGCTCCATAAGTACAGATGTAGAAAATAAGTTGACTGAAGTACCTAACACTATAGTAACCTTTTCTGATAAGAATCTAGAAGCTGTAATAAGAAAAAGTATAAATAAGCCCAATGGTGATATCTATACTAATGATATTAAAAATATTTTAGTACTAGATGCAAGTTTTAGTTCAATAAGTGATTTAAGTGATATTGGTAACTTAACTAATTTAAGAGAACTAAATTTATCTAATAACAATATTACAAGTATAGAACCACTAAAAAACATGATAAATTTAAAAGACCTAAATTTGTCATCCAACGAAATACGAGATATAAGTGTACTAAAAAATTTAGTTAATCTAGAAGAGCTTAATTTAAATTCCGACTCCGAATTAAATGATATGAGCCCTATTGGTAGTTTATATAATTTAACGTCTATTAATTTAAGTAATACTAGGATAAAAAATTTAAGTATACTAAGTAATTTAAATAAATTAACAAATCTTAGACTAGACAATAATGGATTAACTGATATAGGTATATTAAAAAACTTGGATAACCTTGAATATCTTTCATTATTGGGCAATCAAATAAATAATATAGATGTACTGACAGAATTTAATAAACTGCAACATCTTACATTATCTGAAAATAAGATAAAAGATATAGAAGCAATTAAAAATTTAACGAGTCTAAACGAACTCTATTTAGCTTATAATGAAATAAATGATATAACTTCATTAAAGGGTTTAACTAACCTAAAAATTCTTTATTTGCAAGAAAACAAAATTAAAGATGTATCTCCATTAAAGCAGTTAACCAACTTGAGTCAAGTTGTCATGGATTATAACGAGATTACTGATTCTAATGCCGAGCAATTAAAAAAACTATTACCAAATTGCAACGTGATCATTATAAAGTAGGATAATAACTACTAGTGTTGCATTAAACCAATAATAAATACTTGACAAGTTAGAAAAGCCTACGGCTTCTATTAAAAATGCTGTAGGCTTCTTAATTATAATATTATTGAACTATATATCTAAAACGTAGTTTTTAAAATTTTAATTTATGTTATGAATCAACAATATATTCAAGAACATCCTCAGTATTTTCTAGAATATTAGATTTTATTATCCTCGTGACTCTGAGCATTGAAGTTTTTACTTTAAGTACTTCTTTTAAAATATAGATAAGCATACAGGTTATAAGTGCTGTATATACTTGAATCTTAATGCTATTCTTATTGTAGCCTATACATTTCTTAATCTTAAGATGTCATGTCAAATATATTCGTTAAAACTCTAAATTTTTCTTCATTTTCATCAAAGGCAAGAATTTCTCTATAGGTATTGAGAGTTCTATTTTTGGTATATTCATTCCTAATGTGATTTCATAGTCAAATATAAAATCATTATCAACATAGGTGTTTCGGATTTCCTCGACACAAGCATTTGAGGATTGTCTTGTTATAAATTCAAATCCATAATCTGTAAAGTTATCATACCAACTGTAGTTATAGTATCCTCTATCAAAAAGATAAATGCACTTTTTAGCTTCAATCATTCTGCTGATACATTTTCGATCATTTACTTTTCCAATAACAATATTAATCCTTTCGGGATACGGACCATTGAACAATGTACTTACTCTAACAGCTGAGCGTTTTTGTTTATTATCATATTGAAAATATTTAGCTAATTAAAAGGAAGATCTATCATGGTTGAGTCAATTATTTTTAATATAGGTAAGTTTTTTGGACTTTAGCTCTTCCGAGCTTTTTATAAGTGTAATTAACAAGGTAATAATAAAGATCTTCAAAAATCCTATAATCTCTATTAGCATTTTTCTTTGATAACTGTGAAACGATTGGTATGCTTATTAGCTTTCTTAATTTGTTATTATTAGAAACTTGCGTTTGTAAATCATGAAGGTTATTTAGTCCTTTTAACTGAAAGAATAGCATTGAATATAAATGTGATTTAGTATCAAAATGTTGCACCCTAAAATCAGAATTATATTTCTTTATAGTTTGTTTAGTACATTTCCCAAAATTACATGTGTTAATTTATTAAAAAATATTTTATTATTAATAGTAGTCAAATATAAAGAACCTCCTTTTGTAGATTTCTTGTCAAAATCTATTTAACCAAAGGAGGTTCTTTTTTTCATTATTAAATTATTTCCATTGTCAACAAGTATATATTTCTTTGATGCAACAACAGTATCATTACTGATGTATATAAAATTAATTTGAGAAACAAAAATGACGAAGCTGAATAGTAAGAAAATATCGTTACTCATACTATTTTGGATTTGATCAAACTTTTTTACAAAAATAAATATTTATAAAAATGAAAAGAGCCAACTTTTGATCAAACTATTTTCAAAATTTAGCTCTTTATATTTATGAAGAAGTAACGTTTATAAGGAACATTTTAATCAAACTTTTTTACAAACCTACAGTTGTGTAAATATAATAAAGTATTAATCTAGATAATAAAATTGTAAACTAAACAATAAAGCTTTTTCATAGTCCTTGGACGGAGTGCAGAAGACACTGCATTTCTGTTCAAGGATTTGTTTGTTTTTAGTGGAAAAATAACTTGTTCCGTGTATACAAAAAAGTTGAGTATTGAATTAATATATCTTAATCACACCCAACTTTTTATATTTTCTAGACCATTTCGCTTTTTTCTTCAAGTTTAGAGTACATTTTCTCTTGCTGTTTTGTTGTAAATTGAAAGTAAATCTCTGTATTTGAAACAGATTTATGACCAAGCCACCATTGCAATTCTTTTATATCCATATCGGACTCTGCCAAATGAACTGCTGTAGTATGTTTTAGAGAATGAAAGTGGTATTTACTTTTATCATGAATATTAGCATGGGAACAGTATTTTTTCATCAGATAATCAAGAGTTTGTCTGGAAATAGGCCTATCTTTTTGGCTTTTAAACAGCACTTCAGAATCAGACGATATACTATTTTCATGAATATATCTATCTAATGCGTTTTTTGTTTTACTATCAAGTCTTATAGTATTATTACAACTCCCTTTTAGCCTTTTGCAGTAAAGTTCGCCTTTTGAAGCATTATAATCTTCTAATTTAATTAAAGCAATTTCCGAGGCTCTCAAACCACATCTATATGCAACCCTAAAAATTGATAAATCCCTAATTGCATGTACGCTTTCTAAGCTAATGATAGCGTTAAAAAGATTTTTCGCTTCCTGTTGAGTAAGATATTTAATTTTGTTACTAGAATTTCTTGCCATTGACCTTCCCCTTTTTAGATAATTGTACAATATAAATATTTTGTCTAATAAATTATAGCATAATATAGGTTAAAATCCAATTTTTATTAAAGCAATGTCAACAAATCGTGATAATATGGAATGATATGTAAAAGTTGATAACGTAATTTTGAATATATGGAATTATGTTGGATTAAAGAAATGATAAATAGGTATAAGATCATCATTTTTTGAACAAAATATTTATTTTGTTCTAATCAATAATAACGTGTATCAAAAGAAAAGTCAAAATATAAATTTTATAATTAGGATTGGGCATTTACGTAAACAAAGGAGTAGATTTATGAGAATAAAATACGAACGAAATAGGGAAGTTTTATTAGACTTCTGTAATCTTAATTATTCAATAAGTAGTTTCAAAAAATTAATTTATAATAATTTTAAAAAAGATGATAAATTTGCTGTTTGTCTTTTAGATATTAGTAATTTTAAATTCTATAATTATAGGTTTGGATATGAATATGGAGATGCAGTATTAACAATTGTTTTTTATAAAGTACAGCAGGCCATTAGAGATATAGGGAAAGTATATAGATTTGGAGGAAATACGCTACTAATTCTCTTGAAAGATATAATTAGTGAAAGTGAAGTAGAAAATATTATTAAGGATATTTTAAAAATCTTTGATTATCCAATCGATATAGGAAAAGAGCAAATAAGAATATCAACTAATATTGGAATAGCCATACATCCTCGTGATAGTACAAACATAGAGGCTATACTCAAATATGCCGAAATAGCTTTAACTTATAGTAAAAAGTGCCATAATGATAAATATAAGTTTTTTGAACAAACAATGCATCATGAAACTATTGAAAGAGGGAAGGTAGAAGAAGAACTAATAAATGCAATATATAGTAATGAATTTATATTATATTATCAGCCACAGGTAGATATTAATACAATGAAAGTATTTGGAATGGAAGCATTATTAAGGTGGAGACATCCGAAGAAAGGAATACTTACCCCTTCATATTTTATTGATATAGTTGAACAAAATGGAATGATTAATGAAATAGGAAAATTTGTTTTTCATCGAGCCTGCAAAGAATTAAAAAAGTGGCATAAATCGGGATTCGGTAACCTATGTATGTCAATAAATGTTTCGGAAACACAATTTGGAGATACTTCATTTTTAAGTTTTATTGATGAAGTCTTAGAAAAAACGCAAGTAGAAGCAAAATATATTAATGTAGAGATAACAGAAAGAATACTAATAAATCCATCAAAGAATATGTTAAACATACTTTCAGCATTAAGGAGTAAAGGAATGAAAATACTTATTGATGATTTTGGAACAAAGTATTCATCATTAAATTATTTATACTGCTTCCCTATAGATGGAATAAAGATAGATAAATCATTTATTGATAGAATAGAATCTTCAGAAAAAGAATTAATAATAACAAAAAATATAATTAAGCTTGCACATGAACTTAATATTGAAATAATTGCTGAAGGCGTAGAGCAGAAGGAGCAGTTGCAAGTGTTGAAAAAAATTAATTGTGAAAAAATCCAAGGATTTATTTTTGGAAAGCCTGTTGCTGCCGATGAATTTATTAATTTATTAAATAAGTTTAAATAAGTTTTATGATACACATATAAAAGCAAAGCTTCATGATAAAATTATTAACTAAAAGTAAGAGGGTATTTTAAGAAAGTGGTAAAAATGGGGAGGATAATTGTTATGAAAATTTTAAAAAACTTAAAAATTGTAACTACTGTGAGGGTTATATCTGCTTTTGCAATGATGGCAATGATGATAATATCAATAATTGCCATAACTGATATTAAAACAATTAATGCTAGTATGGATAAAATGTATAGAGATAGATTTATTCCTTCTACGCAGGCGGCAGACATAAGAAAAGATTTTTTGCTAATTAGGACGGGAGTTACTGAAGCATTGTATAATTATAAAGATACTTCTAATTCAGAAATACAAGGATATCATACTGACATAAATAAAATCATAAAACAACATGAACAATTACATATGACTAATGAAGAAAAAGTTATTATGGATGATGTTAAAAAAGGATTGTCGAATTATATGGCAGGATGGGATAAAATTAATTCTGAACTGTCGAATGGCAAGAAACCAACAGAGGATGAAATGAATAATCTTAAAAAAATTGCTTCTGATACATTAACAAGACTTGGAGACTTAGTTAAATATAATATAGATGAAGCAAATAATCTTGTTTTACAAGGAGATACAATATACAAAAATTCTATAAGAAATTTTATAGTAATTGTAATAATTGCTTTTATAGTATTATTAATAGTATCATTATTAATTACAAAAACAATTAAAATTTCAATCAATGAAATGGGAGAAAACCTTAATCAAGTTTCAAATGGAGATTTTACTGTTAAAATACGAGACGATAGTAATAATGAATTCGGAAAGATGAACCTTTTAATTATACATATGATACAAAGCATTTCATCTATGATTAAGATGGTCAAAGAGAATTCAAAGGATATATTGGATCAATCAGAAACTCTTTCGGCTATATCAGAAGAAATGGCTTCATCATCTCAAGAAGTATCTACTACAATACAAGATGTTGCAAATGGAGCAGGTAACCAAGCAGAAGAGTTTGTTAAAGTAAATAATACTATAAGTGATCTTGGAAGTGAAATAGAAAACATAGTAGAATCCATTAAAGATGTGAACGGTAATGCTAAAGCCATTAATTCAATGTCCTCGGAAAGCAATAAAGAAATGAACTTAGTCACAAAATCTATTGAAGAAATTGAAAATGATTTTAATGAAACTAAAGATGAAGTTTTAGGACTTGGAATGGACATATTGAAAGTTAGTGAGATAACTGATTTAATAAAGAGCATATCCGAGCAAACAAACCTTCTTGCATTAAATGCAGCTATAGAAGCGGCAAGAGCAGGAGAATCAGGGAGAGGATTTGCTGTTGTTGCAGATGAAGTAAGAAAACTTGCAGAACAATCAAAAGAATTCTCGGAAAATATAAGTAATCTTGTTGGTAAAATATCAGAGAAAAGCAGTATAGTTATGGATACTACTCAAAGTGTTAATAATAAGTTGAATAGACAAGTAGTAATCATAGAAAAATCTATAAATTCATTTGAAGACATAGTAAAATCGGTTAATGAAATCTTGCCTAAAATTGATAACATCAATAAAATTGCATTAAATATAAATAATAAAAAAGACGTAATAATAAATAATATGGAGTCAGTTTCATCAGTTTCAGAAGAAATGTCTGCTTCTTCAGAAGAAATAGCGGCCTCAATGCAGCAAATGAGTGCATCATCAGAAGAAGTTGCAGCATCTTCAGAAACACTTAATTATAAAGCAAAAGTAATGAGAGATATGGTAGAGCAATTTAAATTAAATGATTAATGTATCAGTTAAAAAAGACAATCCAATGTAAAGTTAGGGTTGTCTCTTTTGTACACGTAAAAGAAAATCAAGAGTTGTATTTAGCAGAAATTAAAGAATTCAATAAAATAGTTCCATTAAAACAAAGTTATGAAGGCGCTGCAGCACTTAAAGTTTTTAAAAACACTTTGATGAATTAAAGTGAAATTTATAGTATACTATTATTGAATTAGTAAATGAAAGAGAGGTGTGCTAGATGAAAAAGTTCAAGAATATTCTTGTAGTTGTAATTTGTGTAAGTATAGCATCTCAGATATATTTTAATTTTTTAATCCAGGGTTTTACTATATCTTTTTCAGTTGTTGTATTTTCTATACTTCTTTATAATTATGTTGGCTTAAATCCAATAAAAACAGCGATAATCACAGGAATAATCACATCATTTAATAAATCATTATGGATTTATTCTGGTATTATGAATTTTGCCCAAACCCTTAAAACAATTACGCCAGAAATAGCATTTTACGCCACTTACGGAGTCATGTTTTATTTTTTATATTATAAGAATAGGAAAAAGGATCTGACAAAGTTCATGATTTCAATATTTTTCTGCGATCTTTTTTCAAATATTGTTGAATTAAGTATTAGAACTCAAATAACTGGTATAAATAGCAATATGATAAAAGATCTTTTAATAGTAGCTTGTGTAAGATCTTTAATGACTTTAATTATATTAATAGCAATGAAATATTATAAATCATTTCTTATAAAAGAAGAACATGAAGAACGCTATAGGAGATTGATATTATTAACCTCTGGATTCAAAAGTGAAATATATTTCATGAATAAGAATGCTGCTGAAATAGAAGACGTAATGAAGAAATCCTTTTCAGTTTACGAGATCGTTTCAGAGAATCATTACCCTGACGAATTGAAAAATCTTACGCTTGATATTGCTAAAGATGTTCACGAGATTAAAAAGGATTATATTAGGGTTATGAGAGGACTTGAGGAGATAGCTAATGATAAAATAGATATTGAACGCATGAAGATAAAGGATATTATAGATATTCTAGAAATAGATATAAAGGATTACATAATCACCAAAAATTTGGATATTGAACTTGATTTCAGAGTTGAATGTGAATTTTATGTTCTCGAACATTTTTATTTGATGTCAATTATAAGAAACCTTATTTTTAATAGTATAGAAGCTATAGATAACAAAAAAGAGGATTGGTTAAACTAAAAATTGAGAAGATTGGAGATGAATATGTCTTTTCTATATTTGACAATGGAACAGGTATAAGTGATAGTAATTTAGATTTTATATTTAACCCTGGCTTTTCTACTAAGTATAATAAGGAAACTGGTAGTATATGTAGAGGTATAGGGCTTACTTTGGTAAGAGATCTGGTCCAGGATATTTTTAAAGGAAGTATATCTGTACAATCTATAAAAAATAAAAATACAACTTTTACAGTAAAAATTCCAATAAGCTCATTTAGGAGGTAAGCATAATGCGATATTATATTATTGACGATGATGTTAATATTGTTAAGATACTGACTAATTTGATTGAAGAAAACGGGTCAGGTGAAGTAATAGGTAGCTCCAATGATGGAGAGACAGCGCTTAACGAAATATTGATTTGCAATCCGGATATTGTATTAGTTGACTTGCTTCTACCTAAATTGGATGGTAATAGTTTGGTAAGAGAAGTAAAGATGCTAAAACCCAAAATTAAATTTATAATGATTTCTCAAGTATCAGATATAAAGTTAGTAGAGGATTCCTATAATTCTGGAATTGAGTTTTTTATCAGCAAGCCTATTAATAAAATTGAAGTAGAGAAAGTTACAAGTAAAGTTGCTGAAAAAATTGAAATTGAAAATATGCTTTATGATATAA
This sequence comes from Clostridium sp. OS1-26, assembly GCF_030915445.1. GTDB lineage: Bacteria > Bacillota > Clostridia > Clostridiales > Clostridiaceae > Clostridium_AM. The sequence goes on along the minus strand of NZ_CP133264.1, from coordinate 1,135,827 downwards.
AAAAAGTATTTAAAGATATGAATCCTCAAAAAAAACCTCAAGACAATAAAGACGATAATATGAAAAGAATCAAGCATGTTTTAAGTAAATTTGGAATGTTAGGTGAAAAGGGAACGAGTGATATTATCAAAATCTGCATGTATTTGTTAGAAACAAAAAAATCATTTGAAGAATGCAATTTTAATGATTTATGTAGTATTATTGGGGATAGTCCCAAAACAGTACAACAAAGAATGAGGAGGGCAATTAAGACTGGATTGACGAATCTTGCATATATAGGAATAGAAGATTATTATAATGAAAGTTTTCAGGAGTACTCCAAAGGTATGTTTGATTTTGCAAGTGTTAAAGCCGAGATGGATTTTATTAAGGGGAAGAATAAAACTGGTGGAAAGGTAATAATAGGAAAGTTTTTGAGGGATTGTTGTTACAATGCGAAGATTACTAGAGATTCCCTGATCGCATATATTGAGTTTTATAGGGCTGAGGATGTGTTTGCAGATAATTCATACAAATGATTTGAAATTAAGCAATGCTTTTAAAGTTTAGAATTTTAAAAGCATTTCGCTTTTGCGTGAAGAATTGTGAAGAATTGTGAAGCATTTTGTAGTCACCCTAGTATAATCAAGTCAATAATTACAGCTAACCATTAATATAATTTATAGGGGGCTATAGTATGAAGTCATTTTTTAGAAAAAAAGACGTAAACTCTATTCTAGACAGCAATAGAAACAACTCTTCAGAGCGAACTTTAGGTGCATTTGACGTAACATTAATGAGTATTGGTGCAACAATTGGAACTGGTGTAATGGTTTTAACTGGTGTTGTTGCTGCAAGAGATGCAGGTCCTGCTGTTGTTCTGTCATTCATCGGCTCTGCAATTGCATGTATACTTGTAGCTCTATGTTATGCTGAATTCGCATCATCAATCCCAACCTCAGGTAGTGCATATGCTTATATCTATGCATCATTAGGTGAATTCGTTGCTCACTTAGTTGGATGGTCACTTTTTATAGGATATACAGTATGTACTGCGACTGTTGCCGGTGGTTGGTCAGCATATTTTAATAGCTTATTAAAAGAGTGTGGGCTTAATCTACCTAGTATATTTGTCAATATACCAAGTCAAGGAGGACTACTTAACGCTCCAGCAGTTATTATAGTATTATTTATTACACTTCTTTTATCAAGAGGAACAAAGGAAAGCAAAAAAGTAAATAATATTATGGTATTTGTAAAACTTGGTGTTATAGTTCTATTTGTAGCTGTAGGTGCATTTTTTATAAAGCCAGTAAATTGGAAACCATTCATGCCATTTGGCTTTAAGGGAGTATTTGCCGGTGCAGCATCTGTATTCCTTGCTTACGCAGGTTTTGATGCAGTTTCAACCTCTGCTGAGGAAGTAAAAAATCCTCAAAAAAATCTACCTATAGGTATTATTGCTTCAATGATAGGTTGTACTATTATATACATCATAGTTTGCTTAGTCTTAACAGGTGTTACTCATTATACTAAGTTAAATGTTGGTGATGCTATGGCTTATGCATTAAGTTCCGTTGGACAAGGATGGGCAGCTTCTGTACTTTCAATTGGAGCAGTTGTGGGAATTTTAGCAGTTATCCTTGCATACGTTTACGGTTCATCACGTATATTATTTTCAATGAGCCGTGATGGATTACTTCCTAAAGTTTGTTCTAAAGTAAACCAAAAAACAAATGTACCTGTACTTTCAACTTGGTTAGTAGGATGTCTAGGTGCTTTACTTGCAGGAGTTGTAGATCTAAAACAATTAGCTGATCTTGCTAATATGGTTCTTTTAGGAACATTCTCACTTGTAGCACTATCTGTAATTGTGCTTAGAAAAACTCATCCAAATTTAGAAAGGGGTTTTAAAGTACCTCTAGTACCAGCAATACCTTTAATGGCAATAGTATGTTGCGTATTCCTTATGTTCAGTTTATCAAAGACAACATGGTTATACTTTGGTGTGTGGAATGTATTAGGAGTAGTTGTTTACTTTGTATATTCACACAAAAATAGTTCATTACAAGATAAAAATATCTCTGAGCCTTTATTAGAAGAAAAAAGTGCTTAATTGAGAAATTATATATAGTGAAAAAATTGATATAGTGAATTGATATAGTGATTTGAAAGTCAGGAATTTCTAATCAGAAAGAGATTAGAAAGCCTGGCTATTTTTTTATTTATATATAGAAAGAATATAATTAAATATCAATGAATAAAAAATATTATATAAAAATTTTTTAAAAAGGTATTGCAAATTAATAATTATTATTATATAATAATAAATATAAGGAACGAGAAAAAATTAATTAAAAATATAAAAATGATATAATCAGGAGGAATTTAAAATGAAAAAATTTGTTTGTTCAGTATGTGGATATGTTTATGAAGGAGAAGCAGCACCAGAAAAATGCCCACAATGTGGAGCTGGTAGTGATAAATTTGCTGAAAAAGTAGAAGGGGAATTATCTTGGGCTGATGAGCATAAAGTAGGAATAGCTAAAGATATAGATCCAGAGGTTATAGAAGGACTTAAAGCAAACTTTATGGGCGAATGCACAGAAGTAGGAATGTATTTAGCAATGAGCCGCCAAGCGGATAGAGAAGGATTCCCAGAAATAGCTGAAGCTTATAAAAGAATAGCTTTTGAAGAAGCAGAACATGCAGCAAAATTTGCAGAGTTACTTGGAGAAGTTGTAACAGCTGATACAAAGAAGAACCTAGAAATGAGAGTTGAAGCAGAGCATGGAGCATGCCAAGGTAAAAAGGATTTAGCTACTTTAGCTAAGAAGTTAAACTACGATGCAATTCATGATACAGTACATGAAATGTGCAAAGATGAAGCTAGACATGGAGCAGCATTTAAGGGATTATTAAACAGATATTTTAAATAGAAATCACTCTTACAAATATAAAATATAATAAATTAAACTTAATACGAAAGAGCCTGTATCTGAATTCAGATACGGGCTCTTTTGTATAGTAATAATATACTTCATCATAGGAAAAACTTAATATTAAGGAGGGGAGTTTTTATTGAGTAGTAAATTAGTAAAAGATATAAAAAATCTAGCATTTCGATTTAATGATGATGAAGTTTTATCTCTAGCATCTCAGTTAGCATATAGTTTAATATTTTCATTTTTCCCATTTATAATATTTCTTATGACTTTTGTTGGTTTTAGCCCAATAACTAGTGGAGATGTAATAGGGGGACTAAAACCAATACTTCCCAATAGTGCTGTAGAACTTGTAAAAAATACTATAGTAGAAGTAGTTGATACGAAACGTGGGCATTTACTATCTTTAAGTTTAATTATTACTATATGGTCTGCCTCTGCTGGGTTTAATGCGGTGATTAGAGGGCTTAATAAGGCATATAGTGAACGAGAAAAACGATCGTTGCTAAAAGTGCAGCTAATAGCAGTTTTGTGTACTTTTGCTTTAACTTTTATAATAATATTAACCTTTTTATTATTAGTGTTTGGAGAAATAATAGGAAATACATTAGCCTCTCGTTTAGGTGTATTCTATGTTTTTGTAATTGTATGGGATAAACTAAGATATCTTATTATGATTATATCTGCTACATTTATTTTTGCAGCCTTATATCGATACACACCTTGCAGAAGGCTTACATGGAAGGAAGTTATGCCGGGAGCCATTTTTTCAACTATAACGTTAACTATAGTATCTTTAGGATTTGCATATTACGTAAATAATTTTGGGAATTATTCAAAGATATATGGAAGTATAGGAACTGTAATAGTGCTTTTAACATGGCTATTTATATTATCGATAATAATATTAATGGGGGGAGAATTAAATGCCACCCTTGCCTTTGATAGAGAGGGCAAAGAAAAACCGAAAGGCGTTAGATATTAAAATATAAAATATAGGGTTTCAATTAGAAACCCTATAAAATACTATATGAAAAAGTTATCAGACATAATGTCTTTTATGGTTTTACCACTTTGTATTGCAGATATTATTTTGCCAGATTTTTTAGTATCTCCAAGTAGTATACCTCCAATTAGTTTATTGTTATTAAAAAATAATTTTTGATATATACCCTTTTGAGAGTCTAAGGAAGATAAAGCTTTAGATTCCGATGTAAATGTACCACAGGAGAATAATTCGGTATCCATCGCTGAAAAAATTACAGATGATACAAAGTCAGTGAAATAGGATTCGTCACCTACAGCATTAGCGCCTGCGGTTTTTCCCATTTCGATAGAAGCTTGCCAGTTTCCATAAACTTTTCCGTTATATTCACAAACATCTCCACATGCATATACATTTTCAACAGATGTCTCCATCTTATCATTTACAACTATCCCTTTATCAGTTTTTATACCACATGTTTCAGCAAGAGCTTTATTCGGACGTATTCCTATTGAAAAGATTACTATATCTGCATCAACGGTTTTACCACTTGATAACATAACTCCTGTAACCTTATCATCTCCTAGTATTTCTACGGCAGAGTCTTGAAGTATTACGCTAACACCAGATTTATCAATAGAAGCACTAAATAACTTAGCACCATCTTCATCTAATTGACGAGAAAGAAGTCTGTTTGCAAATTCTACTACAGTTACGTCAAGGCCACAGTTTTTAAGCTCCCAAGCTGCTTCAAGGCCAAGCAAACCACCGCCTACAACTACTGCCTTCTTGGAATTTGATATATAATTCTTAATTGCATCAGCATCAGATAAGTATTTTAAACTGAAAACACCTTTTTTATCAATTCCTTTAATCGGAGGTACAAAACTGGAACTTCCATTAGCTAATATAAGCTTATCATAAGGAATTTGTCTTCCATCAGATAATATTATTTTTTTATCTTCTTCATTAATTCTATCTACATGTGAATTTAAGCATAAGTCTATATTATTGTCTTTATACCAGTGATCAGCAACTACATAAAATTCGTCGTCAGGTATTGAAGATGATAAATAATCAGATAGCTGAGGTCTAAAATAAGTTAAGTTATTTTCAGATGATACCATTACTATTTTACAATTTTTATTTCTCTTTCTAATAGTATCTGCTGCAGAAAAACCTGCTGCCCCATTTCCTATTATTAAATAGGTTTTATTATCATCATTTCTAAATTCAACTCCTGATTCAACAACTTCTACGAATTGCTCTGAACTAGCTCCGCATACAGAGCATGTTTCAGGTGGCTCCGAACCCTCAAAAACTACTCCACATATTAGACATTTCCACTTTTTTGATGTAGATGGCTTGTTAGGTTTATTAACTTTGCTTATATTTTCATCTATCTTTTGTGCAAAACTTTGTCCAAAATGGTAAGCATGAACTAGGTCTTCTTCAGAAGGTTTAAAATTTACTCTGAGCCCTGGAGAAAAGACATCCATTTTTAATTGTTTAAGTCTATTCTCTATATTACCAACAGCTTCGCCACTCCAACCATATGATCCAAAAGCAGCAGCAGTTTTTTTACCATGAACTATAGGGTTAAGGGATATTAGTATATCTAATATAGGTTTTAGGGCATCACCGTTTATTGTAGGAGAGCCAAATATTACTCCATGAGATCTTTCTATACTACTTATAATGTCGTTTGCATTATGGTGTATAACATCAAACAGTTCTACTTTAAATTCACCAATTGAGTGTATACCTTCTTCAATTTTCTTTGCTAAGGATTCTGTATATCCGTATGCGGAAACATAAGGAATTACTATATGCTTACTTTCAGATAATTCTTCAGAATCTAGGCTCCACTCCTTATATAGTTTTATTATTTTGGAAGGATTGTCTCTTAGAACCGGACCGTGTCCAGGACATATTATATCTATATTTAAATCCTTAATCTTATCTATAGCATCTAAGACATACGATTTAAATGGTCCCATGATTGCAGTAAAGTAATATTTTAATGCATCCATATAATTTTCTTGACTTTCATTTAAATCATTAAATATATCTTTATTTGAATAGTGGCTTCCAAATGAGTCGCAGGTAACTAAAATGTTATCTTCAACAATATAGGTATACATAGAATCTGGCCAATGTAAAAATGGTGCAGATATAAATTGCAGAGTTTTATTTCCTAGACTTAATGTATCACCATGATTAACTGTAATAGAGTCAAAGTCTCTATTTACTATGCCTCTCATAAATCTAAGAGCTGTAGATGAACCTACGAGCTTAGCTTTAGGAGCTAAATCCAATAGTTTAGCTACTGAACCTGCATGATCTGGCTCGGTGTGATCAACTATTATATAATCTATATCTTTTATATCTGTGTTTAAGGAATTAAGCCTTTCTAAGAATTCATCAAAAAACTTTTCTTTAACTGTCTCAAATATAGCAGTTTTTTCACTACCCTTTACTAAATATGAATTATAGGTAGTTCCATATGGAGTATACATTATTATGTCAAAGATTCTTAAGTTAGGATCTAGAGCACCCACCCAGTAAATATCCTTTTTAATTTCAATGCCATTCATTTAATTATTCCCCCATTTCAAATTATTAATATTTAATTTTAATTAATAATTAATATCCATAAAAACATTATAATATATATAAAGATCAAAATCAATATTTAATGGAAGATAATATAATAATAAAATATGAAATAATTTTATGCTTAGTATATTTTTTATTTATTGAGAAAAAATATAGGATATGTGTTTATGCTTAAAAGAATTTTCTAGAAGGTGATAATGTGAGAAGTAAAGATTATATGAAAAAGATTTATAGAAGCTTTTCGGAATTTATTTCGGAATGCTCTAGCCAAGAACTAGAATATTTTATTTTTGATTCAAAGTTTACAACAATGTTTAATCAAAGAATAAATGAATTGATCAAGGATATAAGGGCTGAAGGAAAGAAAAGTATAGAGCTGTCAATAATCTTTAACACTGAAGGAGAGATAGCTCTAATAGATAGCTATATTATAGGTAGATATATAGCTAATAACTATGATATGCATATGGAACAATATTATAAAGAAACATCATTAAATAATATAGTAAAGCACATAGTTAATGGTAATGAAAAATCTAAAAAGGATTTTTTAATACTTTCTTATGAAACATTATATAATACATTAAATAGTATATATTCCGACATAAAATTTAAAAAAGATACACTACAGGGCTATATAAATGCATATGATTTAAAACATTGTATTGGTGATGACTGTGCTTTAGTTGTTGTAACGATATTAATATTGGAAGATATTTGTAAGTTTTTGAGAATTAATGAAGAAATTTTAGATGAATCTATCTGTTATATAGGGCAAAAAAGAAATAGTCAAAATAGATAGAATTTCGACAAACACATTCAATTAAAAGGTAAATAGTTACATTAAAGTAATATACATGGTGCCATAGATGATGTTACAAGCTTTTTGATGTCATATAAAAGAGATAAGTTGTAATTAACCTTATCATGAAATGACATATTTCTTTTATTCAGTATGTTAAGATAATCATGAAGTTAATTATGGGGGGAACAGCACTATGGTAGTAGAAAATTTAATAAGAACAGAAAGTAGAGACGATGTAAAATATGTTTATCTCTACAGATTATTAAAAGGTAACATTAGCATAACATATGGAGTAGATACCATAGAGGTACAATCATATGGAATTGAGATCGAGAGACAAGACCTTGTAGATGGAAAGTTAGTAAATATAGAAAGAGATTGTGTGAAAAGCATAAGTCCAGAAAGACATAAGGTACATAATCTATTGAAATTACTGTATGACAATAATGTATCACCAATTCATTTGATTGATGTTCTTGGTGATTATATTGATGAATATATAGTAGACTTTGATAAAGGAATAAAAGATATAGCATATTAAAATAAAAGACAATAGGCAATTATTATAATCAGAAGAGGAAAAAATCCTCTTTTTTTCTTTTAACAACTGATTATACAGCTACTTGCAACTTTTAAAATAGAAAAGTATAATTTATTATTAATATGGGGGTGATATTTTGATTCTAGGAGTTGGGGTTGATATCGTTGAAATTAGAAGAATCAAAGAAGCTATAAGTAAGCATGCTAATTTTATAGATAGGATGTTTAGTAAGAATGAAATAGAATATCTTAAAAGCAGAAACTTGAGACCAGAGTTTGTGGCAGGTAGATTTGCGGCAAAAGAGGCTGTAGCTAAAGCTTTGGGAACCGGCTTTAGTGGATTTGAATTCAAGGACATAGAAATCGACAGAACTACTGCGGGAAAACCTTTAGTGGTGCTAAAAGGTAAGGCTAAGTTAATGGCTCAAAAATATGGTGATTATAAAATTCATGTAAGCATATCTCATGGTATTGATAATGCTATAGCATATGCAGTAATGGAGGTTGATAAACTTGAGGATTGCAACTTCAGAAATAATGAAGGAGATAGATAACTACTGTATAAATGAATTTAGGATTCCAGGAATTTTATTGATGGAAAATGCAGCATTAAAGATTATTAAAAACTTAGAACTTGATAAACATCACTCTTTTTGTGTAGTATGTACAAAGGGAAACAACGGTGGTGATGGATTTGCAGTAGCAAGACACCTACACATTTTAAATAAGAAAGTTGAAGTGTTTTTAGTTGGCAATAGAGAAGGAATGAGTCAAGATTGTAAAACAAACTATGACATATTAAAAAAAATAGGTGTAAGTATTAATAAGGTTACTAATTTTGAAGATATTAATGACTTAAGAGACTCAATAGAACGAAGCCAGGTAACAATAGATGCCCTTTTTGGCACAGGACTTTCTAGGAAAGTTGAAGGAATATTTGATTCTGTCATATCTATAATTAATGAAAATAGTAAATATATTGTATCTATCGATATACCTTCTGGACTTGATGGAAATAAGGGAAAAATACTTGGCAATTGTATTAAAGCAGATAAAACTATTTCCTTTCAATTGTATAAGAATGGTTTTTTAAATTATGGAACAGATAAGTTAACAGGAGAAGTAGTTATAGAGGAGATAGGTATTCCTGAGGTAGCAATAAGCAAGTTTCATAATAATGAATTTATTATGGACGAAAATATGATAAGAAGCAATATGCAAGTAAGAGATAAGTACTCTTATAAAGGAGACTATGGTAGAGTACTAGTTGTTGCAGGTTCTAGTGGATATACTGGAGCTGCATATATATGTACACAGGGAGCGGTTAGAAGTGGAGCTGGATTAGTAACATTGTGTTGTGATAGTGAGATTAGAGAAACTTTGAGATCTAAGCTTGTAGAGGCTATGACCATTTCTTTTGATGAAGAGGACAAATTAAGTGAAGTAATAGAAAAAAGTGATGCTATTGCAATAGGTCCTGGCATGGGAGATAATGAGGCAACATTTAATTTACTAAGTACTATTATTAATAATGCTAGTTGTCCTATAGTCATAGATGCTGATGGGATAAATGTATTAAAAGATAGACTTGATATACTAAAAAATAAAAAGTCGAAAATTATTATAACTCCTCATTTGGGAGAAATGTCTAGAATAACAGGTTTGTCAATTGATTATATAAAAGAAAATAGAATGGAGATATCTAAAAAATTTGCGAAGGAAAATAATGTAATAGTACTTCTTAAAGGATATAATACTATAATAACAGATGGAGAAAAAACAATTATAAATCCAACAGGAAATAGCTCTATGGCATCAGGTGGAATGGGTGATTGTCTTACTGGAATGATAGCATCATTTATTGGGCAAGGTTATAAATCTATATCAGCTGCTTGCATTGCAGCGTTTATACATGGTTATTCTGGTGAAAAACTTTCTAAGAATATGTTTTGTGTGAATGCTAGTCATATATTAGAAGATATTCCTTTTTCAATAAAAGAAATACAATGTTAATTTTAAATTAATAAAAGGTATAAGAATATAAAAAGAAATAAAAGAATAGTATTAATAATGGGAAATAGGTCCTAGGAGAATATAATTCAGGGGGATTAAGATGAAGAAAAAGTCATTATTGATAACTATTCTTGTTTTTATCTTTATAATAATGCTCACAAGCTGTGGCAAAAAAACTGACGATACAGAAAAGAATATTGATTATCTAAAAAATTTGGACAGCTATAGTTGTGATGTAAATATGAAAATAGAAAATGATAAACAAATTATAAATTATACTGGAAAACAATTTTATGATAAAAGATATGGATATAGATTTGAACTAGACAAAAATCGGCTGATGGTATATAAAGACAATAAAATACTAGTTAAAGATTTGCAAAGTGGATTAAAATATGAAACAGAGAAAGACTTTGATAGTTTATTTAAGTTAAGTTTTATTGGGGAGTATATTGGAATGATATATACAAATGAAGTGGTGAAAAATTCATCAAAGAAAATAGGCAATGAAGAGTATCAGATTGTGCACTTGGACATACCTGGTAATAATAAAAATATTAGTAAAGCTGAGCTATATATAAATAAGCACAATAGTCTTCCTAAGCACGTTATTATATATGATTCTAAGGGCAATAAAAAGATAGATATAGAATATTCTGATTTTAAAGCTAACCCAGAGTTGCAGAAAGACTTATTTGAAATAACATAATTAGAATTTTAACCTGTAGAAATTTTGTGTCACATTATTTTGAATAAAATAAAAATTTTTTAAAATCACAATTATATAATTATTAAAAATAATGTATAATTAACTCGTAGGGGAAAAGTTCAATTATAATTTATTAGCTACTTTATCGTAAATAAAAACGTGGGGGGTAATAACATGTTTAGAGACTTTAGGCCTGTATGGGCAGAAATTAATTTAGACAACCTTGTGTATAATATCAGGCAGATTAGAGAAAAAGTTAAAAGCAAGGAACTAATTGGAGTTGTAAAAGCGGATGCTTATGGACATGGGGCTGTCGAAGTAGCACCAATACTTTTACAAAACGGAGCTACAAGACTTGCAGTAGCTGTTTTAACCGAAGGTGTAGAATTAAGAAAAAGTGGTATTAAGTGTCCTATAATGATCTTGGGACTTACTCCTGAAACTCTATCAGATGATTTGATAAAATATGATATCGAACCAGCAGTTTCTTCCTATGAGTATGCTTTAACCTTGTCTAATATAGCTCAATCTAAAGGAAAGACAATTAAAATTCATATAGTTATAGATACTGGCATGGGAAGAATAGGATTTTTACCAAGCGAGGAAAGTGTTGAGGAAATACATAAAATAAGCAAGTTGCCTAATATAGAAATAGAAGGATTATTCTCTCATTTTTGTACTGCTGATGAAGCTGATAAGAGCTACTCAAATATGCAGTTTGAGAAATACAATTGGTTTTATGAAAAATTAATCGGCAAGAATATAAAAATAAATATGAGAGATATAGCTAATAGCGCAGCTATAATGGAACTTCCAGAAACTCATTACGACGGGACAAGGCCAGGAATAATATTGTATGGATACTATCCTTCGAACGAAGTAGATAAAAATCAATTAAGCATAAAGCCTGTTATGACATGGAAAGCAAATGTTGTGCATGTAAAGACATTAGAGAAAGGTGAGTATATTGGATATGGAAGAAAATTTAGAACTGAGAGAAAGAGCATAATTGCTACGTTACCTATTGGATATGCTGATGGATATACTAGAATGATGTCGGGAAAAGCAAAGGTAATAATTAACGGTAAATTTGCACCAGTAGTTGGTAATATATGTATGGATCAGTGTATGATAGATGTCACTGATGTAGGCGATGTAAAAGTAGGAGATGAGATTATACTTATGGGTAGTGACGGAAACTTAAAGTTCAATGCTGATGATATGGCAGCTATTTTAGGAACTATAAATTATGAAGTAATATGTATGGTAAGCAAAAGGGTTCCAAGAGTTTATATAGAAAATGGACAGATAATAAAGATAAAAAATTACGTATAAGTAAAATAAAACATATACAGCTAATAATTAAGCAGAGAGCCAAAATCTATGATTTTGTGCGAATCGGTTAAGCAGATATCCCGAATCTTTGATTTGGCGATAGTCGCTTACACTCTGTGTACTCATTCGACGAAGGGAGAAGGAGTTTCATTTAATATTTGTTAGCTGTATATCTCCTATTGTCAATTGTCATAAATGATGTATATAAAATTAATGCTTTGTATAATATACTAATATATTATTTTAAACTAATCTTAAAAAGTAGTTTTCAAATTAATTTTTATGATAAAATATACTTGAATTTACATTTTAACTATTAATTATAATGCGAGACACATAATAAGCTAAGATACATATGGCAATATACATAATGAACTTGTAAAAATAAGAAATTATGTGTAAAAGTACAAGTAGAAAAATGGTGAAATTACGGATAATTTCTTTGACATGCTGACAGTTTTAGGATTATAATTTGTGTGTACATATCTTTCGCTTAGGTTAATAGGAGGTATTAATTTTTATATGTCAAATTCAAAGAGATTAGTGGTAAACCTCTCAGAAACACTATACAATGAATTTAATAAGGCACTTGAGGAAGATTGCAAAAAAAGAAGTGAATTTATTAGGGAAGCTATCATATTATATATTAAAGAGAAAAAAAGGTTAAATATTATAGAACAAATGGAAAAAGGATATAAAGAAATGGCTCAACTCAATCTTGAGTTTGCAGAAATGGGCTTTGCAAGTGACATGAAAGAATTTAAAGAATATGAAGCGAAGCTTTCGGAGTGTGATTTAGCTGATGACCACTATAGTGAAAAGAGGAGATATATTTTATGCTGACTTAAGCCCAGTAGTGGGTTCAGAACAGGGTGGAATAAGGCCAGTAATCATTATTCAAAATGATGTTGGTAACAAATATAGCCCTACTGTTATAGTAGCAGCAATTACTTCACAGATAAATAAGGCAAAACTACCAACACATGTTGAAATTTCATCAGAGGCTTATGGACTTAATAAAGATTCTGTAGTTTTGCTTGAACAAATAAGAACTTTAGATAAAAGAAGATTAAAAGAGAAAATAGGTCATATGACCGATGACGATATGAGAAAAGTAGATGAGGCGCTTTTAATAAGCGTAGGTTTACAGTAAATAATATATTTAAACACGACAATTTGTCGTGTTTTTTTATTAGCATTAGTATCATATATATACTCGCATATATATATATGTAGCTAAGTAGAAATAGGATAAAATGAAAGGTTGCAAAAATTTTGCCGCCTTTATTATATATAAAAAAGTTTTTTGTGGTAAAATAGTAGAAGAATTTTTTAAACGTAAGCTTTATTATAGGAGGTTGAGATTGTGAAAAAGAACTTAGAGGAGCTCAAGCAAGTAGCAAACGTAATTAGAAAAGATATTATAAAAATGTTAACAGAGTCAAGTTCAGGTCACCCTGGTGGTTCCTTATCAGCGACAGAAATTTTAACTACTTTATATTTTAATCAAATGAACATAGATCCTGAAAAAGCAAGGGATTTAGATAGGGATAGATTTGTTCTTTCTAAAGGACACGCTGCTCCAGTACTATATAGTGCACTTGCTAGAAGAGGATTTTTTGATGCAGAAGAATTAAAAAAACTTAGAAAGCTTGGCTCAATACTTCAAGGACATCCAAACATGAATGAAGTTCCAGGAGTAGATATGTCCACTGGTTCATTAGGTCAAGGTATTTCAGCAGCAGTTGGAATGGCGTTAGCGGGAAAAATAGATAAAAAAGACTATAGAGTTTTTGCACTATTAGGTGATGGTGAATTAGAAGAAGGTCAAGTTTGGGAAGCTGCTATGTCAGCCGCTCATTATAAATTAGATAATTTAATAGCATTTATTGATTATAATGGACTTCAAATAGATGGTCCTATTCAAGAAGTAATGTCGGCAGAACCAATTGCTGATAAATTTAGAGCTTTTAGATGGAATGTTGCAGAGGTAGATGGCCATAATATTGAGCAATTAATTAATGCAATTGAGGCAGCAAAAACTGTAAAAGAAAAACCAACAGTAATAGTTTGTAAAACTGTGAAGGGTAAAGGTGTATCCTTCATGGAAAATGAAGCAGGTTGGCACGGAAATGCACCAAGTGCAGAACAATGCAAAAAAGCTTTAGATGAACTCGGAGGTGAAGAATAATGGCTAACAAAATAGCAACAAGAGAAGCATATGGAAAGGCTTTAGCAAAATTAGGTCAAGAAAATGAAAAAATAGTTGTATTTGATGCAGATTTATCTAAGTCAACTAAGACAGCTGATTTTAAGAAAGTTTGTCCAGAAAGATTTATAAATATGGGAATAGCAGAAGGTAATATGGTTACTGTAGCTGCTGGTATGTCTACTTGTGATAAGATACCTTTTGTAAGTACTTTTGCTGTATTTGCTAGTGGTAGAGCTTTTGAGCAAATAAGAAATTCAATTTGTTATCCTGAATTAAATGTAAAGATATGTGCTACGCATGCAGGAATTACAGTAGGAGAAGATGGTGCATCACACCAATCAATTGAAGATATATCACTAATGAGAAGTTTACCAAACATGACAGTTATAAGTCCAAGTGATGCTGTAGAAACAGAAGCTGCAATTAGGGCAATAACTGAATATAAAGGACCTTGCTATGTAAGACTTGGAAGATCTGGAGTACCTGTTATCAATGATAATTCAGAATACAAGTTTGAAATAGGTAAAGCTATAACATTAAGAGAAGGAAAAGATGCTGCAATTATTGCAACTGGAATAATGGTAGATGCGGCACTAGAAGCATATAACACATTAGCAGAAGAAGGAATAAAAGTTAAGGTTATAAACATACATACTATAAAACCTATAGATAAAGAAGCAATTATAAAGGCTGCGAGAGAAACAGGAGTAGTTATAACTGCAGAAGAACATAGCATAATAGGTGGATTAGGATCTGCTGTTTGTGAAGTCTTAAGCGAAAATCAACCTACACCAGTAGTAAGAGTAGGTGTTAAGGATACTTTTGGAGAAAGCGGAAAACCAGCAGAACTTCTAAAGGCATATGGATTAACTGCTGATGATATTGTTAAAGCTGTTAAGAAAGGTCTTACTCTAAAATAACTCAATAATAATTGAATTTAAACGATGATATAGTAATTTATATCATCGTTTTTCTTTAGATAGGGTTCACTATCTGCGGAACCTGCTTCCTTGTCTGGCACAAAATATACGTCGCATCTTTAACTTGCTATTTTCTTGCAGATTCCTAATATAAAATTTAAAAATAGGGAATAATTAGCTTTAGTAAGATTTTTCAACTTTTAAATTTTATTATAGTAGCGGGGTCGGAAATATGAGAACTATTAAGGAATATACTTTAATTACAATAGGTATTTTATTAGTTGCAATAGGTATAAAGTTTTTTTTAGCACCAAATAAAATTGCAGCAGGTGGAATTTCTGGAGCAGCAATAATAATAAATTATTTTATTCCCAGTCTTCCTATAGGCCTTTTAATGCTAATTATGGATGCAATATTATTCGTAGTTGCATTTATTGTTATAGGGAATCAGTTTGGTGCTAAAACTATTTACACAAGTTTAAGTCTTTCGGGGACAATATGGATTATGGATAGAATTATGACTCCAAACATAGCAATCACAAGAAACCTAATGTTGGCATCTATATTTGGCACTTTTATATCTGGAATAGGGCTAGGAATAGTGCTTAATCAAAATGCCTCTACCGGTGGAACTGATATACTGGCAAAAATACTTAATAAGTTTTTACATTTAGATATAGGAAAGTCACTTTTGATAGTAGACTTTATTATAACAATTTTTGCAGCTTTTTCTTTTGGTGCTGATGCAGGTATGTATGCTCTGTTAGCTGTTATTATAAATGGGTTTGTAATAGATATGGTTATAGAAGGACTCAACGTCTCAAAACAAATAATGGTTATAAGCACAAAAAACGATATAATAAGTAAATTCATAATAGAAGAGTTGGAACGAGGTTGTACTATTCTACATGGTAGAGGGGGGTATACTAAAGAAGATACATATATTCTTTATACTGTGCTAGGAAGAAAAGAACTTGTAAAATTGAGAAATTATATAAAAGAAATTGACGCAAAAGCATTTATTACGGTAAGTGATGCACATGAAGTTTTAGGAGAAGGCTTTAAGGACATTGTATCAGATCATTAAACAATAAAACAGAACCCTTAGATAGTCGGCACTATCTAAGGGTTCTGCAGACGCAGTATGACGCAAAATAGACTAGCATACTGACTAGTTACTTTTTTGAAGATGCCTTAAGTGTCTGTTAATACATATATATGGCATATGCGGTTGAATATAACTCAATTACATGTGCTTTTTTTGCTGTTAATAATAATTTAATAGAATATAATATTTATTTCATGTCTTATTATGTTATAATGAACATAGTTACGTGAAAAAAATCGAAAGCTTATATATATAAGGAGATGTTCTGATGATAGAATTTAAAAATGTGAGTAAAGTATATAACAATAATGTGTTTGCTTTATCAAACATAAATGTAAAAATAGAAAAAGGTGAATTCGTATTTTTAGTTGGGCCAAGTGGAGCAGGTAAGTCTACTTTTATAAAGATGCTTTTGAAAGAAGTCCAACCTACAAATGGGAATATAGTAATAAATGATTTAGATATAACTAACTTAAAAAGAAAAGAAATACCTTACTATAGAAGAAAGATAGGAGTAGTTTTTCAGGATTTTAGGTTAATACCTACTCTAAATGTATATGAGAATGTAGCTTTCGCAATGAGAGTAGTAGAAGCTCCTTTAAGAGAAATAAGAAAAAAAGTTCCTATGGTTCTTTCATTAGTTGGACTAGCAAATAAATATAAAGCATTCCCTCATGAGTTATCAGGTGGGGAACAACAAAGAGTATCATTAGCCAGGGCGATAGTTAATAATCCAGCTATATTAATTGCGGACGAGCCTACTGGAAACCTAGACCCAGAAACAGCAATGGATATAATGGAAACATTAAATGACATAAACCATGCAGGTACAACCATTCTTATGGCCACTCATGCTAAAGACATAGTTGATAACATGAGAAAAAGAGTTATAGCCGTTGAAAAAGGAATAATTGTAAGAGACGAGCAAAGGGGGGCTTACGGATATGAGGATTAGTACAATAAAGTTTTTTATACAAGATTCATTAAAAAGTTTAAGAAGAAACAAAACTATAAGTACGGCATCAGCAGCAACTGTTGCAGCTACATTATTTATTCTAGGTATATTTCTTCTTACTATATTAAATGTTAAACAAGGGATACTAGAAGTTGAATCAAAAGTTGAGGTTAAGGTGTTCCTAAAAGATAATATTACGACAAAGCAGCAAAGTGAATTAGAGAAAAAAATAAAAGCTGTTGATGGAGTCGTTGAGGTTACATACGAAAGTAAGGCTCAAGCTATGGATAAATTTAAAAAACAATTAGGAGATCAAAATAAAAGCCTTGTAGATGGGCTTGAAAAAGACAACCCTATGCCTAATTCATATGTAATTAAGGTTCAAAAGCCAGAGGTTGTATCAGCTGTTGTTAATGGCATTAAAGGATTAGAAGGTATAGATACAATAAAAGATGGAAGAGAAGTTGTAGATAAACTTTTAGCTATAACAAGAACAATAAAGTGGGTTGGAAGTATTATATTTATAGTGCTAATAGGAGTTTCATTGTTTTTAATAGGAAACACTATTAAGTTAACACTTTATTCCAGAAGACGTGAAATAGGAATAATGAAATATATTGGAGCCACAGATTGGTTTATAAGATGGCCGTTTATAATTGAAGGTATGATTATAGGAATTGTAGGAGGAGCAGTTGCAGATTTAGCTTTATATTATGCTTATAAAATGGCATATGTTAAAGCATCAACAGGGCTAATGATGATTCAATTAGTTTCTCCGCAGTATGTTTTAACTACTATTTTAGGATTGTTTTTAGTATCAGGCATAGTAATAGGTTCCTTAGGAAGTATTATGTCAATAAGAAAATTCTTAGCAGTTTAGTCTCATTTAAAAAGCATGCAGCATTTAGCTGCATGCTCATTTTATTAAAATTTTACAAATAAATTTACAAATTTATTTTTTTTAATGTTATAATTATTTAAGGTTTATATAAATACTATAGAGTATAAGGTTTAAAGCAAAGAGGTGGAAAATTTGAATAGTAAAAAAAAGTGGATTTCAGGTACAGTGGCAGCACTACTTATTACTAATACGATTACATTGTTTGGTACTAAAGCTTACATATCAAATCAATCAGGAAAGTTTGGAAAATTGTTTGAAGTAAGAAACGACTTGTATAAATATTATGATGGAAATATTAATGATGCAGATTTAGTAGAAGGAGCTATTAAAGGAATGACATCTGCTTTAAAAGATCCCTATACTGTATTTATGAACAAGAAGGAATATGATGAATTTAACGTTCAGACAGAAGGAAACTACAGTGGTGTTGGCCTTCAAGTTCAGGCTAAGGATGACAATATAGTTGTAGCTGATGTTTTTGAAGATTCTCCAGCAAAAAAGGGGGAATACTTCCAAAAGATATAATTGAAAAAGTAAATGGAACAGATGTAACTGGTAAAGAGCTGGATAAAGCAGTAACTTTAATGAAAGGTCAAGATGGAACAGAGGTTACATTGACATTATATAGGGAGTCTAAGGGAACCTTTGATGTAAAGCTTAAAAGGGCGAAGATAAATTTAGCTACAGTAAAAGGCGAAATGATAGATAGCAACATAGGATATATGCAGGTTACAATGTTTGATGAAAATACAGCAAAGAACTTTACAAATAAATTACAAGACCTTCAATCGAAGGGGATGAAATCACTAATAATAGATTTAAGAGGTAATCCAGGTGGGCTACTTGATGAATGTGTGGATATGGTCTCTAATTTCGTTCCTAAGGATAAGGTTATAGTTTCTACCATAGATAAATATAAAAATAAAAAGGAATATAAATCTAAAGGTGGAGTGGCTGAAGGCTTACCTGTAACTATACTTACTAATGGAGGCACAGCAAGTGCTTCGGAAATATTTTCAGGTGCTGTAAGAGATTATAAAATTGGAACTTTAGTAGGAGAAAAAACTTTTGGTAAAGGAGTAGTTCAAACTATTCTAGATACTGGTGAAGGAACAGCTCTTAAAGTTACTGTTTCAAAATATTACACACCCAATGGTGAAAATATACATCACACAGGGATAAAACCTGATATAGAGGTGAAATATCCAGATGAACTTAGACAAAAACCGTATGACAGAAGCCAGGATCCTCAATTTGCAAAGGCACTTGAGATAGCAAAAGGCAAAATTAAATAGGTTATATTTGGTTTACGTTTTTATATAATATTTCAATTTTAAAGTTAGACAGAATAATTCTGTCTAACTTCATTGCTTGCGCGTCAGATAAGATAAATCTTTATTTGGCGCAAGTTTCACTTTACGGAGAGGGGAAATTTTTTGAATGAATATTTTGATGTCTACTTTAAGAGCTGTAGCTTATGCGTTGACGGAACCATATCTAGTTACTTTTTTGATTATTTTATTTTTTATTCTCTACAGAAAAAATAAAAAAACCACTATAATGCAGAGGATGATAATTGGGGAAAGAGTAAATACTCCCTTCGAGCTTACTATATCTCAAATAGTTATTGGAATATTTGCAGGGACTCTTGCTAGCGTTATAATGTCTTATTTAGGAATAGTGTTTGATGAAAGCTCATCAGTGGATTTAATATTCTTAATGTCTATAATATTTATGTTTTTTAATCCAAGATTTATTTGTTTTGCTTATTCAGGTGCAGCTCTTGCTTTTACTAGCTTAATGTTAAGTTTAGTTTCAAGCACATTTAATATGCCTAATTTGGATTTTTTAAAAATAGATGTAGTATCACTTATGACTCTAATTGCGGTTCTTCACTTTGTAGAAGGAATACTTATAATTATAGATGGAAGAACAGGAGCTATACCGGTTTTTACCAGCAGGGACGAAAAGATAATAGGTGGTTTTGCTTTTCAAAGATATTGGGCATTACCCATAGCAATATTTTTTATGCTTCATAATAACACTGCCATGAGTACAACCTGGCAAGTACCACTTCCCACTTGGTGGCCGTTGGTAAAAAGCTCCATACCAGCTGAGATTTTAAAGGATGCAGTAGTAGCGCTTATTCCCTTTTATGGTATGGTAGGATACAATAGTATAACTTTTACTAAGGATAAAGGGTCGAAGACGCTAATGTCAGGTTCTCTAATGATAGTATATAGTATTGCTTTATTTGGGTTAGCCCAAGCTGCAGTTTTAAATTTACCACTTAAATTTTTAGTAGTAATATTTGCTCCAGCAGCACACGAAGCTATTATAGCATTCCAAAGATATGTAGAAGTTAAAGGAGATCCTAAATTTATCAGCGGAGAAGATGGAATAATGGTATTAGCAGTTGCGCCAAACTCTCCGGCTAATGAAATGGGAATTAAATGTGGAGATCTATTAGTTGAAGTTAATAATAAAAAAATTGAAAATGAGGAAAAAATAGCTGAAGCTATAAGAGAATGCTCAAACTTTATATGGTTTAAAGTGAAGAAGGTTACAGGAAAGTTTGAACAGGTAAGTTATAACAAATTAAATGACAATAAAAGACTAGGGATAGTGTTTGTACCTAGAGGAGTTCCAAAGGACAGTATGGTTGTAAAGCTTGATGAGACTAGATTTGGTGAAATACTAGATAAAATAAAAAACAAAGATAAGGATGAGGATGAATAAAGAATGAGTGTTTTTAAGATACATTCTAAATTTAAACCTACAGGGGATCAGCCTAGTGCAATAAACAATTTATCTAATAAGATATTAGATGGAGAAAAGTTTCAAACACTTCTCGGAGTAACAGGATCAGGGAAAACTTTTACTATGGCAAATATAATTGAGAAGGTTCAAAAACCCACATTAGTTCTGGCCCATAATAAAACCTTAGCAGCTCAGCTTTGCTCAGAATTTAGGGAGTTTTTCCCGGAAAACTGTGTTGAATATTTTGTTTCATATTATGACTATTATCAACCAGAGGCGTATGTAGCACAAACAGACACATACATTGAGAAGGATGCTTCTATAAATGATGAAATAGATAGATTGAGACACTCGGCTACATCAGCATTACTAGAGAGAAGAGATGTGATTGTTGTGGCTTCCGTATCATGTATATATGGACTAGGTAATCCTGAGGAGTATAAAAACCTTACATTATCACTGAGACAAGGAATGACTAAAGATAGGGATGAAGTTCTAAAGAAACTAGTTGAAATACAATACGAAAGAAATGAAATAAACTTTGTAAGAGGTACTTTTAGGGTCAAGGGAGATGTTTTAGATATATTTCCAGCTTCATCAACGAATAAGGGAGTAAGAGTAGAATTTTTGGAGATGAAATTGAAAAAATAAGAGAGTTTGACGTTCTAACCGGTGAAATAATAGGAACAACAAAACATATATTAATATCTCCGGCATCACACTTTGCTACTTCAAGAGATAGACTTGAAGTAGCAATAAACAAAATTGAAATAGAATTGGAAGAGCGTTTAAAAGAACTTACGGCACAAGACAAGCTGTTAGAAGCGCAAAGACTAAAGCAAAGAACTAATTTTGACATAGAAATGATGAGAGAGGTAGGATACTGCAGCGGTATTGAAAATTATTCAAGAATACTAGATGGAAGAGCTAAAGGAACTCCGCCTCAGACGCTTATAGATTATTTTCCTGATGACTACCTTTTATTTATAGATGAAAGTCATGTCACATTACCTCAAGTAAAGGCAATGTATGCAGGAGATAAGTCGAGAAAAGAATCTTTAGTTGAATATGGCTTTAGGCTTCCCTCTGCATTCGATAATAGACCTTTGCAATTTCAAGAGTTTGAAGGTAAGTTGAACCAGGTTTTATTTGTAAGTGCTACCCCAGCGCAATACGAGCTAGATCATTCTACAAATGTGGTTGAACAAATAATAAGGCCAACTGGATTGTTGGATCCGGAGATTATTGTTAAACCTATAAAGGGGCAAATAGATGATCTATATGCCAGCATAAACGAGACAATAAGTAGAGGATACAGAGTGCTTGTAACCACTCTTACTAAAAAGATGGCAGAAGACTTAACAGATTACTTCAAGGAAATGAATGTTAAGAGTAGATATCTTCATTCAGGTATAGATACAATAGAGAGAATGAAGATAATAAGAGATTTAAGAAAAGGTGAGTTTGACGTATTAATTGGTATAAATTTATTGAGAGAAGGGCTGGATATTCCAGAGGTGGCTTTAGTATCTATACTTGATGCAGATAAGGAAGGGTTTTTAAGATCTGAAAGATCTCTTATACAAACTATAGGAAGAGCAGCAAGAAATGCAGATAGTAAGGTTGTAATGTATGCAGATAGAATAACAGATTCTATGGGAAAAGCTATTTCGGAGACAAATAGAAGAAGAAAGATACAAATGGAATATAATGAAAAGCATAATATAACACCTAAAACTATTATTAAGGACATTAGAGAAGTTATAGAAGCAACAACTATTTCAGAAGAAAAAGTGGAATACGATAGTTTAGAAGAGGCTATTCAAGCCAATAATGAAAGTATAGATCAACTTATAGAGAAGTACGAAAAAGATATGAAAGATGCAGCTAAAAATCTTCAATTTGAGCAGGCAGCAAAACTACGTGATATTATATTTAAACTTAAAAAGCAAAAGAAAAATTAAGAGTGTTTACTAATTATAAAAAATATTAAGGAGTGTGTAAATAAAGCTAATGAGAAATAGCATAGTAATAAAGGGTGCTAAAGTCCACAACTTAAAAAATGTTGACTTAGAAATACCAAGAGATAAATTAATTGTATTTACTGGACTTTCTGGTTCTGGAAAGTCATCTTTGGCATTTGATACTCTGTATGCAGAAGGGCAGAGACGTTATGTTGAATCTCTGTCCGCTTATGCAAGGCAATTTTTGGGACAAATGAACAAGCCAGACGTTGAGTATATAGAAGGATTATCACCGGCAATTTCTATTGATCAGAAAACTACAAGTAGAAATCCGCGTTCTACCGTTGGTACTGTTACTGAGATATATGATTATCTAAGACTATTATATGCAAGAATAGGAATTCCACATTGTCCAAAGTGTGGCAAAGAAATAACTCAACAAACCGTTGATCAAATGGTAGACAGGGTATTATCTATGCCTGAGAGAACCAAAATTCAAATACTTGCTCCTGTTATAAAGGGAAGAAAAGGTGAGCATGTAAAAATACTAGAAAATATAAGAAAGAACGGATTTGTAAGAGCAAGAATAGATGGGGAAACTATTGATTTAGAAGAAGAGGAAATAAAGCTTGAAAAAAACATAAAACATACTATTGAAGTTGTTGTTGATAGATTAATAGTAAAACCAGATATAAGAAGTAGATTGGCAGATTCACTTGAGACTGCTTTAAAGCTTGCTGAAGGATTGGTTATTGTAAATGTAATCGGTAAAGAAGATGTACTATTCAGTGAGAAATTTTCCTGCCCAGACTGTGGCATCAGTATAGGTGAAATTGAACCAAGAATGTTTTCTTTTAATGCCCCTTTTGGAAAATGTGACAGCTGTGATGGTCTTGGTACGCTTATGGAGATAGACCCGGATTTAGTAATACCTGATAAAAGCAAGAGCATACTTGATGGTGCTGTTGCAGCTTGGGGCAGTGGAAGTTTAAAAGAGGATTCCTGGACTTTTAGTATACTAAAAGCTCTTTCTAAAGAATATAAATTTAAACTAGATACTCCTATAGAAAAATTAAACCCTGAGGTTGTTGAGATATTATTATACGGCTTGAAGGGAGAAAAAATCAAAGTTAACTATGCTAGAGAAAATGGAGTAATGGAATTTAATCACTCTTTTGAAGGTGTAGTTAATAATTTGAAAAGAAGATACTTAGAAACAAACTCAGATTATATTAAAAGCGAAGTTGAAAATTATATGAGTAATAAACCATGTCCAAAATGTAAAGGAGCAAGACTTAAACCAGAAGTTTTAGCTATTACAGTTGGTGACAAAAATATTTTTCAATTTTGTACAATGTCTATAAGAGATGAGTTAAAGTTCTTAGATGAGATTATTTTATCCGAAAAAGAAGCAATAATCAGTGATCAAATATTAAAGGAAATAAAAAGCAGATTAAAGTTTTTAATAGATGTTGGATTAGATTACCTAACATTATCAAGAACGGCTGGAACTCTGTCAGGAGGGGAATCTCAAAGAATTAGACTGGCAACACAGATAGGTTCTAGTTTAGTTGGAGTATTATATATATTAGATGAGCCAAGTATAGGATTGCATCAGAGAGATAATGATAGACTTATTTCCACACTGAAACATCTAAGAGATATAGGCAATACATTAGTTGTAGTTGAACATGATGAAGATACTATGAAAGAAGCAGATTTCATTGTGGATATAGGACCAGGAGCCGGGGAGCATGGCGGAAGAATCATAGCTGCAGGCACTATTGATGAGATAATGAAAAATGAAGAGTCAATAACTGGACAATACTTAAGTGGTAAGAAAAAAATTGAGATGCCTTCAGAGAGAAGAAAAGGAAATGGAAAGCATATAGCTGTTAAGGGCGCCAAAGAAAATAACCTTAAAAATGTAAATGCTGACTTCCCTTTAGGAATACTGACCTGTGTTACTGGTGTATCCGGATCAGGTAAAAGTACCCTTGTAAATGAAGTGCTATTTAAGGGAATGAATAAAAGAATTAATAATTCAAAGGATAATCCAGGTAGTCATAAAGATATCTTAGGTGTAGAGAATATAGATAAAATAATAAACATAGACCAAAGTCCTATAGGAAGAACACCTAGATCCAATCCAGCTACTTATACTGGCGTATTTGATATTATAAGAGAAGTTTTTGCAAACACTTCAGAAGCTAAGGTGAGAGGTTATAAGCCTGGTAGATTCAGTTTTAATGTTAAAGGTGGAAGATGTGAGGCTTGTAGCGGAGATGGAATAATAAAGATAGAAATGCAGTTTTTATCTGATGTATATGTTCCTTGCGAAGTTTGTAAAGGAAAAAGATATAATAGAGAGACTCTTGAGGTAAAATATAAAGGTAAGACTATAGATGATGTTTTAAATATGACAGTTGAGGAAGCATTAGAGTTCTTTGAAAATATACCTAGAATAAAGAATAAGATACAAACACTTATGGATGTAGGGTTAGGATATATAAGACTAGGGCAGCCTTCAACTCAGCTATCTGGTGGAGAGGCTCAAAGAATTAAGCTGGCCTATGAGTTATCTAAAAGAAGTACAGGAAAAACTTTATATATTTTGGATGAGCCTACTACTGGTCTTCATATAGATGATGTAAATAGACTTATAAGCATTCTTCAAAGAATTGTTGAAACAGGGAACACTGTAGTTGTTATAGAGCATAATCTTGATGTAATAAAATGTGCTGATTATATTATTGATTTAGGGCCAGAAGGAGGGGAAAAGGGAGGAACTATTTTATGCACAGGTACTCCAGAGGAAATATCAGAAAATAGCCATTCTTATACGGGACAATATTTAAAAAAGATGTTATAATCTATATAAGACTAGCATAACCCTTTACTGATGCTAGTCTTTTGATATGTTAATGGGTAGTAAGGAAAACTTTGTTTAATAAATTTACAAGAAGGTGGTTATATGGATCTGAGCAAATTAAGTTTAGTCTTTAAAATTATAATTATAGCAATAATTTATATTATAATTTTCTTTGCATTAAGAATAATGTATAAAGATATAAAAAATGGAGGAAGAAGAGCAAGAACAGGTAACAGAAAATCCTTTGGACTTGAGATAATAGAGCCTGGAAATAATGCAAATTTAAGAAGAGGTGGGGTTATTCCAATCCAGAGCGAGATAACGGTGGGACGAAAAAACGATAATTTACTTGTATTGGACGACCAGTATGCTTCAGGGCATCATGCAAGAATATATATAAAGAATAATGATTGTATAATAGAAGATTTAAGAAGTACTAATGGTACATTGTTGAATGGTTTAAAAGTTGAGGGTAGAGAATATCTAAATTCTGGTGATGAAATTAAAATTGGTAATACATCTTTTAGGGTTATAGGATGATGAATGTATATTTAAGTATAAAGTTATATAGTATATTATGATAAAAGTGAAAAGCATAGGAACTTATACTTTAAGTTCCTAGGTTTTTTCACTTTTGGCTATTTAGCCATCTCTAGCTATTATTTTTTAGATGACCTGTTTGAAATTTTATGATGTGGTGGTGATTATTTTGGACACGAGTAGAGATGAGAAAAAACTTTTAAGATACACATATCTTTTGTGTTTAGTGTGTTTTCTTAACCTAGCCATACTTAAACAACCCGTTGATAAAGGGGCTATGATTATGGCTATAGTTACATGTTTGCTTATAGGATATTCATATATAATAATAAGAAAGTTTTTTTCAGATGGTGATAAATATATATTTATTTTTTCTAGCATACTATCCGTTATAGGAATGGTTATGATCTATAGAATTAATACAGCGAATTCAATAAAGCAAATAATTTGGTTTGCTATAGGAGTAACAGGATTTATATTAATAGTTGTATTGCTGCCAGATTTAAAGAGCTTTAGTAAGTATAAATATGCTTATTTAGTATGTACTTTGATATTTATGAGTATGGCTATGTTAATGGGAACAGAAATAAATGGTTCTAAGAATTGGATTGTAATAGGGGGATACAGTTTTCAGCCTTCTGAGTTTGGAAAGTTATTTTTAGTAGCCTATTTAGCTTCTGAGCTAAAGGATTATGAAAATTTTAAAGACCTCATAATTCCTGGGATAGTAGTAATGGTGTCTTTAGGGTTCATGGTGCTACAAAAGGATCTTGGTTCTGCGTTAATATTCTTTGGAATATCAATAACAATGCTTTATATAACTACATCGAAGTTTAGCTATGTAGCTACCTGTATCGGATTATTTACTGTAGGCGCGGTTGTAAGTTATAGACTATTTGACCATGTGAAAACAAGAGTTTTAATATGGATGAATCCGTGGCCTTATGCTACTGGAAAAAGCTATCAGGTAGTACAATCGATGTTTTCAATAGCTTCAGGAGGATTAACTGGTACTGGATTAGGACTCGGACACCCAGAATATGTGCCAGTTAACACCACAGACTTTATCTTTGCTGTTTTATGTGAAGAGCTTGGAATACTTATAGGTTTCGGGATAATAATATTGTATTTCTTGCTTTTCTATAGATGCATGAGGGCAGCGGTTTACGTGGAAGATAAGTTTTCAAGATTACTTGCAGTTGGATATAGTGCTATGATAGCGTCACAAGTACTTGTTATAGTTGGTGGAGTTATGAATGCAATACCTCTTACAGGTATAACACTGCCTTTAGTGAGTTACGGAGGAAGCTCTATGCTTATTACGTTTTTTTCATTAGGTATAATCCAAAAGATATCAGAAGAGGGTAGATAAATATGAACGATATATCAAATAGTATAAAAAAAGTTCTTATAATTTTCTTGATATGTTTTATAGGGTTAATATCTTATATAACTTATTTTGAAATAATAGTAGGACCTAAAATAGTAAATAGTCCATACAATAAAAGATTGTGGGTTAAAAGAAATGAAGTGTTAAGAGGAACTATTTACGATAGGAATGACAAACCTCTTACTAAGAGTGAAAGAATTAATAATGAAACGCAAAAAGAGAATACACAGGTGGAGAATTGTTCGCACATGTATTGGGATATGTAGATATAAAATATGGAATAACAGGACTTGAGAGGAAATACGATGAAGAGCTTATGTCTACAGATATTAAAGATAACATAAAAAGCTTATTACTAAGTAAGGGAAAAACAGAAGAGAAAATTGGTAATAACTTAAAAACAACGCTTGATTTTGAAACACAAAAAAAAGCATATGATTTACTAGGTGATAACAAGGGTGCGGTAGTTGCATTAAATCCTAGAACTGGAGAGATATTGGCAATGGTATCTAAGCCATCTTTCAACCCTAATAATTTACAAGAGATTTGGGCTGATATTAATAAAGATAAGAATTTTCCTCTAATAAATAGAGCATCTGCAGGATTATATCCACCAGGGTCTACATTTAAAACAATAACTGCTATAAGTGCGTTAGAAAATATTCCAGGAATAAAGAATAGAACATTTGAGGATAATGGAAGTCTGTATATTGCTAAGGATTACTCACTTCATAATTTTAATGGTGAAGTATTAGGAAATTTAAGTTTTAGAGATGCTTACACACACTCAAGTAATGTGGTATTTGGAACTCTAGGTTTAGAGCTTGGTAATGATAAACTAAAACAAACTGCAGAAAAGTTCTATTTAAATAAGGAAATACCAGCAGATGGTATTCCGGTTGAAGCTAGCAAATTTCCTACATTGAAAAAGAATGAAAAAGGAAGTATTGCTCAAAGTGCTATAGGGCAAAGTAGTGACCTTGCCAGCCCACTTCAGATGGCAGTAATTACAAGTACTATAGCTAATAGCGGAATAATGATGAAACCATATCTAGTAAAAGACATTGTTACAAGTAAAGGACAGTTAGTTAAGGATATTCAACCTGAATCATTAGGTCAGATTATTTCTACTGATACGGCAAATACTATGAAAGACTTTATGAAGTCTGTTGTTCAGGAAGGAACTGGTGTTAATGCAGCTATAGAGGGTATTGAGGTTGGCGGAAAAACAGGAACAGCAGATCACCAATATGAAGGAAAAGATGCTCCACCTCATTCATGGTTTATAGGTTTCGCTCCTTATAATGATCCACAAGTAGCAGTAGCAGTAATTGTGGAAGATGGAGGTCAAGGTGGTAAAGCTGCAGCTAGAATAGCATCTGAAGTGATGAGAACGGCATTAAGAAAATAATATATATTTCTTTAATTTTTCATTTACCACTATAATATATTCAAGTAAATGGATTAATTTGGTAAATTAGCAAATAAAATGTCGGTAGATATAGGAAAATTTCTACTGACATTTTATTTTTTTACATTGTATATTTTCCCGGGAAATTTTTTGTTGTAAAAAGTAAAATTATTAAAGCTTTAGTGATATAATATAGACAATAATCGAGATATAAAAATAATTTAGTATAAATATGTCTAAAGTTTGTATTAGATTATTTTTAAGAGGAGTAATTATGAAGGGTAAAACTCATGCTGGGATTGGAGTAGTCACTTTCTTATCACTTTACAACAGCTTACCGGAAAAGTCTAATTACATTGGCATTATAGTGGTAATTTTGGCATCCATATTGCCAGATATTGACCACCCTAAAAGCATTATAAATAAGTATATACTTCCCTTTAAAAATAAAGCAACTAAAATTATTCTTTATATGTGTATTGGCGTAGTAATATTATGGTATGATTATCTTTATGCAAAAGAACCTATTATGAAAGCAGTGGGAATATCTTTTATAATAATTGCAATATCCTCGCACAGAAATGGGTTAACTCATAGTCTTTCAGGAATGATTATTTTCTCATTTATTGCAGGATACATAGGAAATATGTACAACATACATTTTTTAGTATATTATTTCATGATAGGATATGGCATGCATTTATTATGTGATATGACAACTAATAGGGGAGTTCCTCTTCTATATCCTTTTAGAAGTAAAAAAGTAAAATTTCCTGTTACATATAAGACAAATTCGAGGCTTGGAACTACTATAGAAGAATTGCTTGCAATATTTGGACTTCTATTTGCAATATATAAGATTCCGATGATTTTTTGTAAATAAGAATTAAGGCATATTCAAATGAATAACAAGTTAGTATGACAGTATATTTATTTGAATATGCCTAATAGGAGTGATTATGTGTTTGATTTTGAATATCAATTAAAGGTTTTGCCAGACAAACCTGGAGTATATTTAATGAAAAATTCCTTAGGGGAAATCATATATGTTGGAAAAGCTAAGGTATTAAAAAATAGAGTTAGACAGTACTTTCAAAGTTCAAAAAATCATTCAGAAAAAGTTAAGGCTATGGTGAAAAATATATCTGAATTTGAATATATAGTAACAGATTCAGAAATGGAAGCACTTATACTAGAATGTAATTTAATTAAGAAATACAGACCAAGATATAATATTCTACTTAAGGATGATAAACATTACCCATTTATAAAGATAACAACAAATGAAGATTTTCCAAGAGTATTTACAACTAGAATGTTAGCCAAAGATGGAGCTAAGTATTTTGGGCCTTATACAGATACTTCTGCTGTCTATGAAACAATAGAGCTACTCAAGA
The DNA here is from genome assembly GCF_030915445.1 of Clostridium sp. OS1-26. Classification (GTDB taxonomy): domain Bacteria; phylum Bacillota; class Clostridia; order Clostridiales; family Clostridiaceae; genus Clostridium_AM. The sequence continues at coordinate 1,105,467 of NZ_CP133264.1, read as the reverse complement.
AGATATTTCCTGTGAGAAACTGCAAAAAATCTATAAAAGAGGATGGAGAAAAAACAAGACCATGCCTTAATTATCATATAGGCTTGTGCAATGCGCCTTGTGGTGGGCATATCAGTAAAAAGGACTATGGTAAGATAGTTTCTGATATAATAGACTTATTATCAGGAAGAGACAAAAATATATTAAAATCCTTAAAAGAAGAAATGGAGCAGGCTTCTGAAAATCTAGAATTTGAAAAGGCAGCTGCTTTAAGAGATAAGCTTTTAGCTGTGGGAAAAATTACGGAAAAGCAGAAGATAATTACAGGAAATTTTGAGGATGAAGACTTTATAAATATATATAATGATGAAAAAGATAGCTGCGTTCAAGTGTTTTTCTTAAGAGGTGGTAAAATAACTGGCAGAGAGCATTTTATTATAGAAAATACTGTTGATGCAGACAAGAAGGAAGTTGTTTCTACCTTCATAAAAGAATTTTATGGAGGTACAGCATATATTCCAAAGACAATATATGTTCCAGTTATTGAGGACCAAGATCTTTTACAGGAATGGCTGGGAATGAAGCGAGGTTCAAAGGTAATTATTAAAATACCTCAAAAGGGTGAAAAAAAAGATACTATTAATCTTGTAGAAAAAAATGCAAAGATGACATTAGAACATTTTAAATTAAAAATTATTCAGGAAAAAGAACTTTACAAGACATCTTTAAAGGAGATTTCCGATATACTTAATTTAGAGGATATTCCTCACAGGATAGAGGCATATGATATTTCAAATATACAGGGAGTGGACTCTGTTGGAACTATGGTTGTTTTTGAAGAAGGTAGAGCTAAAAATAGTGACTATAGAAGATTTAAAATAAATACAGTAAAAGGTGCAAATGATTATGATAGCATGAGAGAAATTTTAGCCAGAAGATTTCAGCATGGACTAGAAGAAATAAAGGGTATACAAGAGAGACAATTAGATTTAAGTTCAGGCAAGTTCTGTATTTTTCCAGATTTAATATTAATGGATGGAGGAAGAGGACAGGTGAATATTGCCTTAGATGTATTAAAGAGCTTTAATATTAGTATACCTGTATGCGGGATGGTAAAGGACGATAAACATAATACAAGGGGTTTAATATATAATAATGAAGAGCTTTCATTAAGCATGCATTCTAATGTTATGAGGTTAGTTACAAGGATACAGGATGAGGTGCATAGGTTTGCCATAACATATCACAGAAGTTTAAGAAATAAGAGAGTGCTTCATTCCATATTGGAGGATATTCCTGGTATAGGAGAAAAAAGAAGAAAAGAGCTTCTAAAGAAATTTGGAAGTATAGATAGCATAAAAAAAGCAACTTTTGATGAATTAATTGATACACATTCTATAGATAAAAAGGCGGCTCAAAGTATCATAGACTATTTTAAGAGCCAAAATTAGGGAGGTAACTTAATGAAATATGTTTTAGATGCACACACTCATACTGTGGCTAGTGGCCATGCCTATACTACATGGCTGGAAAATGTAAAAGAGGCATCTAATAATGGAATTAAAATTTTAGCAACTACAGATCACGGGCCTAAGATGCCGGGTGGACCACATATATTCTATTTTAATAATCTAAAAGTATTACCAAGAGAGTTATTTGGAGTGATAATTCTTAGAGGTTGTGAAGCAAATATCTTAGATTTTAAAGGAAATTTGGATATACCAGATAAAACACAAAAAAGACTAGACGTTATTATTGCTAGTCTACACGATGTATGTATAAAGCCTGGCAATAAAGATGAAAATACGCAGGCATTATTGAATATCATGAATAATGAAAATGTACACATTATCGGTCATCCTGGTAATCCAGCTTTCCCTATTTGGGAAGAAGAAGTGATAAAGAAGGCTAAAGATAAAGACATTCTTATAGAGATAAACAATGGTTCCTTCAATTCAAGAGAAGGTAGCGAGGACAACTGTCTTAGAATAGCAGAGTTATGTAAAAAGCATAGTACTAATATAATATTAGGAAGTGATGCACACACTTGTTTCCAAATAGGAAAATTTCCAAAGGCAGAGAAGGTATTAAAAAAAGTAGGTATAGCTGAAGATCTCATAATGAATGTTAATGAGGCTAAATTTATAAAATATTTAAAGAAAAAAGGAAAGCTTCAAGATATTAATCTTGATTAAGAATTGTACATACATTATACTAAAAATGATACGTAATTTTAATTTTCAAGGAGAATATGCCATGAATAAATTTAAGGATTTTAGTACAAAGTTAACTAATATATTAGATGATGAAAATATAGAAATAGATGCACTAATGAAAAACCATACATCCTTTAAGGTAGGAGGTCCAGTAGATGTATTAGTGACGCCTAAAAGCTTTCAACAAGTATTAGATGTTATAAAGTTATGTAGAGAAAATAACGTTCCATACTACATAATAGGAAATGGAACTAACTTACTTGTAAAAGATGGTGGAATACGAGGTGCAATTATTAAATTATGTAAATTAGATGATATAAAAATAGAAGGTGAAAAAATAATTGCACAAAGTGGAGCGCAATTAAAAGACGTTTCAGATGTGGTGCTAGAAAATAGTTTAACAGGTTTTGAATTCGCGTGCGGTATTCCAGGAAGCATTGGAGGAGCTGCTGCGATGAATGCAGGTGCTTATAATGGAGAAATAGCAAATGTTATAGAAAGTGCTAAAATCATAGATAACAATGGAAACATAACAGTTCTGAATAAAGAGGAACTAGAGCTAGGATATAGAATGAGCTCTATACTTAAACATGGATATACTGTTCTGGAGGTTACATTTAAGCTTCAGAAAGGTGAGCATCAAAAAATAAAGGATAGAATAGATGATCTAAATAGAAGAAGAAGTGAAAAGCAACCACTTGAGTATCCATCTGCTGGAAGTACATTTAAAAGACCTGAAGGATATTTTGCTGCTAAACTTATAGAAGATAGTGGTTTAAAGGGAGTAAGTATTGGTGGAGCTGAAGTTTCTGCAAAACACTCTGGTTTTATAATAAACAAGGGGGAAGCTACAGCCAAAGATATCTTAGACTTGATTAAATTTGTACAGGATAAGGTAAAAGACAAGTTTAATGTAGATTTATATACTGAGGTAAGAATTATAGGAGAAGATTGCAGTAATATTTAGGAATTTAAAGTAGAGATTACAAAATAGAAAAATGGAGAATTTAACACTAGTTTGATGTTAAATTCTCCATTTTATATTCTATTCCTTCTTATAAATTGTTGTGTTATAATTATAAAATGAATGTATATTATTGTATTTGGAATATACAATTTTAACATTAGAAACAATAAAGGTAAATCGCTAACAGGAGGGTTGACTATGAGATTTGTTATAGTAACAGGTCTATCGGGAGCAGGAAAAACTCAAGCTATAAGAAATCTAGAGGATTTAGGATATTTTTGTGTAGATAACCTTCCGCCTACATTAATACCTAAATTTGCAGAGGCTTGCTACCAAACCGATGGTAAAATTGATAAAATAGCTTTAGTAATAGATATAAGAGGCGGAAACTTTTTGATGATCTATTTGAGAGTCTTAAGTACTTAACAAGTGAAGGATATAAGTATGAAATTTTGTTTTTAGATGCTTCTGATGAGGTATTAATAAAAAGGTTTAAAGAAAGCAGGAGAAAGCACCCTTTAGCTCCAGATGGAAGAATACTAAATGGCATATTATTAGAAAGAAACAAACTAAGAGAGGTTAAGGATAGAGCTGACAATATCATTGATACATCAAAACTTGCAACAAGAGAGTTAAGAGAAGAAATAACGAAGATTTATGCAGAAGAAGGACAGATGGAAACAGAATTGATGATAACAGTGCTCTCATTTGGATTTAAATATGGGATACCTGTAGACTCTGATTTAGTATTTGATGTAAGATTTTTACCTAATCCCTATTATATTCCAGAGTTGAAAAAATACTCAGGAAATGATGAGCCCGTTAGAAGCTATGTTATGGGATTTGAAGAAACTAAAAAATTTATTGGTAAATTAGAGGATATGTTGAGCTTTTTAATTCCTAGTTACTTAAAAGAAGGGAAAAGACAGCTCATAGTATCAATAGGTTGTACAGGAGGCAGACACAGGTCTGTAACTATTGCGAATTCAATATTTAATAAGTTAAAGGATAATGGATACAAGGTGAATATTGATCATAGAGATATAGAGGAAGACACTAATAAAGGTGGTAAAAAACTATGAAGATAGTAGACTGGTTTAGGCCCGGCATAAAGGTTAAAAGATGGGTTATGCTTGGAGCCATGGGGATCTTGTTTATAATATTTGGTGTACTAGAATTTGTAAACAGAAGATTCTATAGCATGTACTATATATCATTTTATGTTTTTTGATTACTTCAGGAGTTTTTATTTTATACGTGTCTATAACTCAAGGAATGCGTTCAATTATTGCTTTAATAAATAAAGGATATCTGAATGTTTCTTTGGATTCTAGGAAACTTGAAAATTTAATATATGAAAAAAGATTGTTAGTAAAAGGGCCTAAAATTGTGGCTATAGGCGGGGGAACAGGTTTATCTACAATGCTGAGAGGTTTGAAATACTATACTTCAAATATAACTGCAATAGTTACGGTGGCAGATGATGGTGGTGGATCAGGAGATTTAAGAGAAGACTTAGGGATGCTTCCACCAGGGGATATAAGAAATTGTATTCTATCATTAGCTGATACGGAACCACTTATGGAGGAACTACTTCAGTATAGATTTAAAGATGGTAGATTAAAAAATCAAAGCTTTGGGAACCTATTTTTGGCAGCAATGGATGGAATCTCAAGCAATTTTGAAGAGGCAGTTCATAAGATGAGTTCTGTTCTGGCGGTAACAGGTAAGGTAATGCCTGTTACGTTAGATAATATTATATTAAAAGCTAAGCTCAAGAATGGAACAATAGTAGAAGGGGAATCAAATATTCCACTAGAAGCTATTAAACAGAACAGTTCAATTGAGAAAGTATTTATCGAGCCCAAAAATGCAAGGGCCCTTAAGGAAGCTGTAGAGGCTATATTAGAGGCAGATGCTATAATATTGGGCCCGGGAAGTCTTTATACAAGTGTTATTCCTAATCTTTTAGTTAAAGATATTGCTGATGCTGTAAATAAAACTCAAGCTGTAAAGTTATATGTATCAAATATAATGACGCAAAGAGGGGAAACAGACGGCTTTGGAGTTGAGGATCATATAAGATCAATCTTTAAACATGTTGGAAATAATGTTATAGATTATGTTGTAATAAATGTTGGTAAAATTGATGATGAGCTAGAAGGAAAATATAAGGAAGAAGCATCTCATCTAGTTTCAGTAGATGAAAATGAACTAAAAAAATTAAATGTAAGTATCATTGAAGGTGATTTTATAACAGTTAGGAATGGTCTAATAAGACATAATTCTGAAAAGTTAGCTTCCATATTAATTGAAACTATTATGGATAAAAAATTGTTGTTTGATAGAAAGAAAATTATTGAGTATTTCTACTTGTCAGAGCGATTAAAGGAAAATAAAAATAAATAGGGAGAGAGAGCATGTCTTTTTCGTTGAAGGTTAAAAATGAAGTTTGTAGATATACGGGTATAGGCAAAGAGGAGGCAGTGGCAGAGCTATCAGCCATAATGAAGGTCAGTGGTACACTGCTGCTTGGTGGTAATAAACAGTTTAGCTTTAAAGTTACTACTGAAAATCCTGCAATTGCTAGGCTAATATTTAAAATGCTGAAGGAGCATTTTAATATTCATACAAAGATAATGGTAAAAAGAAGTAATTCTCTTAAAAAAAACAATGTGTATATAATATTAATTGATGAAGAAATGGGTGTGCGCAAATTACTTAAAGATGTTGGTTTACTAAAAGAAAATGAAAATATATTTTCATTAGACTATAGCATTCCTAGAAATATTATAGAAACAGAAGAATGTAAAAGAGCATATATTAGAGGAGCTTTTTTAGGTGGAGGAAGCATCAGTAATCCAGAAAAAACCTATCACTTAGAATTTGTAACTCATGATAATGAGTATGCAGAGGACCTAAGCAATCTTATAAATGAATATGGTTTGAACTCAAAGGTAATACAAAGAAAAAGTAGTTTTATAGTTTATCTTAAGGAAGGAGAACAAATAGTAGATTTACTTAATATAATAGGAGCTCACGCATCTCTTTTAGAGTTAGAAAATGTAAGAATAATGAAGGAGATGAGAAATAACGTAAATAGGCTAGTTAACTGCGAAACTGCAAATTTAAGTAAAACTGTGAATGCAGCGGTAAGACAGGTTGAAAGCATAAAGCTTATACAAAAGGAAATAGGGCTTGCTAGACTTCCTAAAAACTTGAGAGAAATTGCAGAGCTTAGATTAAGCTATCCAGACGAATCCTTGAAAGAGTTAGGTGAAATGCTTAATCCAGTAGTTGGAAAATCAGGAGTTAACCACAGATTAAGAAGAATAGAAAAAATAGCGGAGGAACTAAGGAAAGAAGGAAGGTAGGTTTAGATTATGTCAAAGCATGAAGATATAATCAAGTATATACTTTCACTTGAAGTCGGCACAAAGATTTCAGTTAGAAGTATAGCAAGTGCTTTAGGTGTTAGTGATGGAACAGCGTATAGAGCTATAAAGGATTCAGACACATTAGGAATAGTTACTACTATTCCTAGAGTTGGAACAGTAAGAGTAGAAAAAGTTGAGAAAAAAAACATTGAAGCTTTAACCTATGGAGAAGTAATTAACATTGTGGATGGAGCCTTACTTGGAGGTAAGGATGGAATATATAAAACCCTGCACAGATTTGCTATAGGGGCTATGACTATTGATGCTATGGCAAAATATATAACACCTGACTGTCTTCTTATTGTTGGAAATAGAGAAAAAGCACATAGACTTGCTCTTGAAAACCAATCAGGAGTCCTTATAACTGGTGGATTTGGATGTAGTGAAGAAATAAAGAAACTAGCTAATGAAAAGTGTCTACCAATAATATCTACAACTTACGATACTTTTACAGTTGCCAGTATGATAAATAAGGCCATATCAGAAAACCTTATAAAGAAAGATATAGTTCTAATTGAAGACATCATGGAAACTAATACTTACTTTTTGAATGTAAACGATACGGTAGCAAAATGGAAAAAAGTAATTATGGAAACTAGGCATCAAAGATATCCTGTTGTAGATGATGACAATAAGGTTGTAGGAATTGTTACTTTAAGGGATTTATCAAGCAAGGATTCTGATGATGAACTTATAGGAAAAGTAATGCATAAAGAGCCAATAACTTTAACGCCAAAAACAACTGTGGCATATGCAGCGCATATAATGGGATGGGAAGGTATAGAACTCTTTCCTGTTGTGAAAAATAAAAAATTAGTTGGAGTTATAACAAGAAAAGACGTTATTAAAGCCCTTCAATATATGGCTAGGCAACCTCAAGCAGCTGAAACACTAGAAGATTTAGTGTTAAAGAATTTTGAATTTAAACCTAGTGGGGACAAGGGACATTTTTATGGTAAAATAACTCCTGAAATGTTGGACCCCATAGGAACTGCATCATGGGGCTCTCTAAACATGCTTTTATCAACTATGGGAATTATGACATTGAGACAAAAAAATAATATAAATATACTAGTAGATAGCATAAATACTTATTTTATAAAACCAGTTCAAATGGATAGTATGATAGAAATATATACAGACATAATAGATTCAGGGAGAAATTTTTGCAAAGTTGAAATTGATATGTTTGATAACAAAAGAGACTTAGTGGCAAAGACCTTTTTATCAGCTAAAATATTAAGACGATGAGAAGTTTCATAAGCAGGCATACAAAATCTGTGATTTTGATATGGTCGCTTACTCATTCGACAATAGGAGAAGGAGTTTCATATAATAATTATAATGGGAGTGATATTAATGTTTACACACGTGGTATTTTTTAAATTGAAAGACAAAAGCAAAGAAAATATAGAGAAGGCAAAAGAAATCATAATGCGTGTAGAAGGAAAAGTACCTACTCTAAAAAGCATAAAAGTCGGGGTAGATGTTGTACGCTCCGCTAGGTCTTATGATTTAGCTTTAATTGCGACTTTTGATTCTCTTGAGGGAATGGATGAATATCAAGTTCACCCAGTTCACGTAGATGAAGTTTTAGCAAATTTAAGACCAATGTTAGAATCAACAGCAGCAGTCGACTTTGAAGGGTAAACTGTTGTTGTAAAAATTTAATACTATTATAAGGGCAGCGGTTATTTTTGTTGCTCTTTTTTATTGATTTTAGACATCTGAAAGTTTGAATATGACTTAATTCTATGAGGAAAATTTGCTTTTGGAAAACATATAGTATTAAAATGTGTCGATTATAGTGATATAATTTAAGTATAATTTGTCAATATTTTAGCTGAGGCATATTCAAATGTTTTTTAGGAAAGAAGGTGAAACTATGAGTATAGGTAATCCACAATGGGTGAGTCTACATCAGCATACAGAGTACTCACTTTTGGACAGTTCAGCAAAGATTTCTCGGCTCATATCAAGGGCGAAGGAACTAGGAATGAAAAGTATAGCTATAACTGATCACGGGGTTATGTATGGCTGTGTAGAATTTTACCAAGAAGCAAAAGCCCAAGGAATTAAGCCTATAATAGGTTGTGAAATATATGTTGCACCAAAATCCATGCACATAAAACAAAATGATAAAGAAAATGAAAATCACCATCTTGTGTTGTTGATAAAAAACGAAACTGGTTACAAGAATTTGATGGAAATAGTATCAACAGCATCTATTGAGGGATTTTATTATAAGCCTAGAGTTGATCATGAATTTCTAAAGGAGCATAGTGAAGGTTTGATAGCATTAAGTGCTTGTTTAGGAGGAGAAATTCAATCTTATATTTTAAAAGAAAATCTAAATAAGGCGAAAGAAACTGCTATTTTTTATAAAGAAATATTTAAAGATGGATTTTACTTAGAGCTTCAGTATCATGGAATGGAAGAACAACTGAAGGTTAATGAGCAATTGATTAGTATGTCAAAAGAGCTAGAAATTCCTTTAGTAGCTACAAATGATGCACATTATATAAGAAAAGAAGATTATAAATCTCATGATGTACTCCTCTGTATACAAACTGGGAAAACTGTAGATGAACAAGATAGAATGAGATATCCATCAGATGAATTTTATCTAAAATCTCCAGAAGAGATGTATGAATTATTTTCTTATGTTCCTGAAGCGTTAGAAAATACGGTGAAAATTGCAGAGCAGTGTAATTTTGACTATGATTTTCATAACTCTAAGTTACCTAAATTCCCTCTACCTGAAGGTGTGGATCCTTATGGTTATATGAGAGAGCTATGCTATAAAGGGTTAAGAGAAAGTTATCAAAATATTACAGAAGAGCTAAACGAAAGATTGGAGTATGAGCTTGGAGTAATAAAACAGATGGGTTATGTAGATTACTTCCTTATAGTTTGGGATTTTATGAGATTTGCAAGAGAAAATGGTATAATGACTGGACCAGGAAGAGGAAGTGCTGCAGGATCTCTAATAGCATATACATTAGGAATAACTAAAATAGATCCAATTAAATATAGTTTGATTTTTGAGAGATTTTTAAATCCTGATCGTATATCTATGCCCGATGTAGATTCGGATTTCTGTTATGAAAGACGTGGAGAAGTAATAGATTATGTAGTAAACAAGTATGGTATAGATAGTGTTTCGCAAATTATAACCTTTGGAACAATGGCAGCAAGAGCTTGTATAAGAGACGTAGGAAGAGCTATGGATTACCCCTATGCCGAAGTTGATAGAATAGCGAAAATGATTCCTACGGTTTTAAATATAACGATAGACAAGGCATTAGAATTAAGTCCTGAACTAAAGGCTGCTTATGACAATGAATTAAGGACTAAAGAGTTAATTGATGTTGCAAGAGCATTAGAAGGATTACCAAGACACACATCAACTCATGCTGCTGGAGTTGTTATTGCATCACAGCCATTAGTAAAATACGTTCCGCTTCAAAAAAATGAGGGGAATATAGTTACGCAATTTACTATGGGAACTTTGGAAGAGTTGGGACTTTTAAAGATGGATTTTCTTGGATTAAGAACCCTTACAGTTCTTAGAGATGCAATAAATATTATAAAAGAGAACAAAGAAATAACAATAGATTTAGACACCATAGATTATGATGATAAAAATGTTTATAAGATGCTAGGTGAAGGTAAAACCGTAGGTGTGTTTCAGCTGGAGTCACCAGGAATGACTTCATTCATGAAAGATCTTAAACCAGATTCATTAGAAGATATAATCGCGGGGAACAGCCTTTACAGACCGGGGCCAATGGCAGAGATACCTAAGTATATAAGAAATAAAAATAACCCAGAGAAGGTTGAATACTTAGCCCCGGAGCTGGAGCATATACTAAATGTTACTTACGGGGTAATGGTATACCAAGAGCAAGTAATGCAGATAGTAAGAGATTTGGCAGGTTATTCTATGGGAAGAAGTGATTTAGTAAGACGTGCCATGTCTAAGAAGAAGCATCATGTTATGGAGGAAGAAAGACGTAATTTTGTATATGGTATAGTAGATGAAAATGGTAATATAGAAGTGCCAGGGTGTATAAGAAATGGTATAAGTGAAGAAGTAGCAAATAAAATATTCGATCAGATGATGGATTTTGCATCATATGCTTTTAATAAAAGCCATGCAGCAGCCTATGCAGTAGTAACTTATCAAACAGCTTATTTGATGCACTACTATCCTACTGAATTCACCGCTGCTATGTTAAATAGTGTAAAAGGTGATAGTGAAAAGGTTGCTTATTATATAAGGTTTGCAAATGATAGAGGAATTGAAGTACTGCCACCTGACATTAATGAAAGTTATGCAAAGTTTACCGTTGATTCTAATCGAATAAGATTTGGACTTTCTGCAATTAAAAATGTGGGAGAAAATGTTATAGATAGTATAGTAAAGTCAAGAGAAGAAAAAGGTAGATTTGAAGATCTATCGGATTTTTGTAATAAAATTGATATTAGCTGTATTAATAAAAGAGTAGTAGAGAGTCTAATAAAGGCAGGCGCATTTGATTGTTTTAAAACCTATAGATCAAGGATGCTTGCTGTTTATGAAAAGATATTGGATGGCATAAGTAATTCAAGAAAAAGAAATATAGATGGACAAATAAGTCTTTTTATAGATTTTGAAAATGTACAAGACATTAATGTTAAAATACAGTATCCAGCTATTAAGGAATTTGAAAAAAAGTATATTTTAGCAATGGAAAAAGAGATGACAGGATTATATCTGTCAGGACATCCATTAGAAGAATATGAACAAACATTAAAATTACAAACTAGTATAAAAATTTCAGATATATTATCTAATGAAATGCTAGAAGAAGGCTTAATTCAGGAGTCAAAGGTAAAAGATGGTGATATGGTAATATTAGGAGGAATAGTTGCCGAAATAACAAAAAAAGTAACAAAAAATAATGATATTATGGCTTTTGCAAAATTAGAAGATTTATATGGCTCAATAGAAGTTGTGATATTTCCTAAAGTGCTACAAAGATTTAGAGACTTGGTTAGCGAAGATAGCATGGTAATAATAAGAGGAAGAGTTAATATTCGGGAGGATGAGCAACCTAAGGTGCTATGTGAGGTTATAGAACCATTAATCAAAATAAATACTGAAAAGCTATATATACTAATAGAAGAAGAAAGATTTTTAAAAAATACTTTAAATGATTTAAAATCTATGCTTTCCGGTTTTAAAGGTGTAACTCCAGTTTATCTATGTACAAGAAAGGAAAGAAAAAAATTTAGAGTAGATAGAGAATTATGGGTGGATAATGATTTAGAACTAATGTCAGTTTTAAAATCTAGATTCGGAGAAGAAAATGTTAAGATAATGTAGTATTAAGGCATCTTCAAAAAATAACTAGTTCATCTGCCAGTCTATTTTGTGTCATACTGCGTCGTAAGAGCCCTTAGATAGAGCCAGATATCTGCGGAACCTTTCTCCTTGTCTGACACAAAATATCCTTCGCATCTTTGGACTTGTTATTTTATTTCAGATGCCTAAGTATATTTTTAATTTATAATAAGCAAAATATTAGAGAGGAACATTCCTCTCTAATATGAAAAATAAAATAATTAAGTTTACAAAAATGATTGAATATTTGAATGAGTTTTATTAAAATTAATACTATAGCGTGATGAAAATATAGCAATTTTATGCTATAATATAAATTATTATTAATAAGATGAAAAATGATGAATTTTGTATAATCTTCGTGGGACATAAAATGTCCCAGTGGTCATAGGAGGTATAAGTATGAAGACAATTGCTGTGTTAACAAGTGGAGGGGACGCCCCTGGTATGAATGCTGCCATAAGAGCAGTAGTAAGAACTGGATTAGACAAAGGCTTTAAGGTAATGGGAGTTCAAAGAGGATATAGTGGACTAATAAATGGTGAAATTTTTCCTATGGACAGACATAGTGTTGCAGACATTATACAAAGAGGCGGAACTATATTAAGAACTGCACGTTGTGCAGAGTTTAAAACAGAAGAAGGAAGAAAAAGAGGAGCAAATATATTAAAAACCTTTGGAATCGATGGACTTGTAGTCATTGGTGGAGATGGATCTTTTAGAGGAGCTCAGCTTTTATCAAAGCTTGGAATAGCAACTATAGGATTGCCAGGTACAATAGACAATGATTTACCATATACAGACTATACAATAGGCTTTGATACTGCGATAAACACTGTTTTAGATGCTATAAATAAGTTAAGAGATACATCAACATCACATGAAAGAGTAAGCATTGTGGAAGTTATGGGAAGAAACTGTGGAGATATAGCTCTCTATGCAGGTCTTGCAGGAGGTGCAGAAAGCATAATTGTTCCTGAAAAAGGGTACAATCAAGATGAATTATGCAGGACTATACTTGAGGGCAAATTAAGAGGGAAAATGCATAATCTAATAATTTTAGCTGAAGGTATAGGCGGAGCTGATGATTTAGCAAAAAAAGTGGAAGGTATTACAGGTATACAAACAAGAGCTACAATACTTGGACATATTCAAAGAGGTGGAAGTCCAACTTGTATGGATAGAGTTTTAGCGTCAAGGATGGGATACAGAGCTGTTGAGTTACTACAAGAAGGTAAATCATCAAAAGTAGTTGGAATAAAAGATGGAAAGATATTTGATATGGATATTGACGACGCTCTAGCGGTTGAGAGACAATTTGATGAAAAACTCTATGAAATAGCAAATGCATTATCATACTAATAAAAAATAAATTTTTAATTTAAGTTAAGGAGAGTAAACTATGCAAAAGACTAAGATGATTTTTACAATCGGGCCTGCTAGTGATAGTGAGGAGATATTATCAAAGTTAATTGAAGCAGGAATGAGTTGCTCAAGACACAATTTTTCTCATGGCGACCATGCAGAACATGGAGAAAGAATAAACTTAGTAAAAAAGCTAAGAGAAAAGTACAATAAACCAGTAGGTATAATTCTTGATACTAAGGGTCCTGAAATAAGAACAGGATACTTTCCAGAAAAAGTAGAATTAATTGAAGGAACAAAATTTACTATAGTTTGTGGAGAAGATGTAGAAGGAGACGCTACAAAATGTAATTTAAGTTATCGCGAACTATATAAAGATGTTGTACCAGGCAACATGATACTAATGGCAGATGGTTTAATTGGACTTGAGGTACAAGAAGTAGAAGGAACAAATATTAACTGTATAGTAAAAAACAGCGGAATGATAAGCACTAAAAAGAATGCTAATGTACCTAATGTAAAAACAAACTTACCTTCCTTTACGGAAAAAGATGTTGATGATTTAAGATTTGGTTGTGAAGTAGGAGTAGATTATATAGCAGCATCATTTATAAGAAAGGCCTCAGACGTTTTAGCTGTAAGAAAGCTTTTAGAACAATTTGGAGGACATGATATACAAATAATCTCTAAGATAGAAAATCAAGAAGGTGTTGACAACATTGATGAGATAATCAAGTTTTCAGATGGAATAATGGTTGCAAGAGGAGATATGGGATCAGAGATTCCAATAGAGAGAGTTCCATTAATCCAAAAGATGATAATTGAAAAGTGTAATAAAGCAGGCAAATTTGTTGTAACAGCTACACAAATGTTAGATTCGATGGAAAGAAACCCAAGACCAACAAGAGCAGAAGCTTCTGATGTAGCTAATGCTATTTTAGACGGAACTGATGCTGTAATGTTAAGTGGAGAATCAGCAAATGGAAAGTGGCCTGTAGAGGCTGCTGAAACAATGGCAAGAATAGCTATGGAAGCTGAATCAAGAATAAATTATGAAGAATTGCTGACTAAAAAGAGAGAGGCTCATATTTATAATGTAGCTAATGCTATAAGCCTAGCTACCTGTGCAACAGCATCAGGATTAAATGCTTCAGCAATTATTACAGCTACTCAAAGCGGACATACTGCTAAAGTTGTATCTAAATACAGACCAGCGTGTCCGATAATTGCAGTAACTCCAAGCGATAAAGTTGCTAGAAAGCTAGCATTAAACTGGGGTGTGTTTCCGATACTTGCAGAAAAGGTTAGCTCAACAGACGCGCTAATAGAAAAATCTGTTGAGATTTCATTGCAAACTGGATATGTTAAGAAAGGTGATTTAGTAGTAATAGCAGCAGGAATACCTGTAAGTTATTCAGGAACTACTAATATGCTTAAAGTTCATATAGTTGGAGACATATTAGTTCAAGGTAGAGGTGCAGGTAACAAGCCAGGATATGGTACTGCTAGAATAGTTAAGAGCGCTAAAGAAGCAGATGAAACTCTAGAAAAAGGCGATATTTTGGTTGTAAGAAGCTTAGATAGAGAATATCTGTCAGTATTAGATAGAGTTAGTGGAGTTATAGCAGAAGAGGGTGGATTAACATCTCATTTGGCTATAGAATGTATTACAAGTGAAGTTCCTCTTATCTGTGGGGCTGGTGGAGCTACTGAAATATTAAAAACAGGAGCATTCGTAACAATGGATGTTACAAGAGGAATTGTTTATAATGGAAGAGCGAATATAATGTAATATAACAGGTTGTTGAGCCCATAAAGCCAACAACCTGTTTATTATAACTGTCACTATTTGAATTACGCTTATAAAAATCAAAAAAATATCATATTTTTTATTTTCCCATTGAAGATTTATGTAAAAATAATGTATAATAAAAAAATATGTGGTTAAACTAACGTGATGAGAAAACAAGAGACAACTGATTCTATATTAACTTACTTAGCACCTTTTAAAAGGTGCAATTTTTTTTATCTAATATTTAACGCTTCATAGCTTGAAACAAAGAATCCTGTTTATAAAGTATAAAATTTCTTAAAGAAAAGAAACTATATTTATATAGTGATAGACAGGAGGAATTGTTATGAGTGGTAAGCTAAGATGTAGTGCAGAACGTTGTGCAAATAATGTAAACAAGTTTTGTGTAGCAGCAAGTATTCATGTAAATGGCAGTTCGGCACATTCAAGTTCAGAAACAGACTGTGATACTTTTTTGGGAAAAAGCGATATATATTCAACATCTCACTTTACTAATAGAAATTTATCTGGAGAATTTGCACAACTATTTAGCGGAGAATCAGTAGAAATGAGTCCTGACATTGCTTGTGAAGCAGAAAATTGTATATACAATGTTAATAGATTATGTAGTGCAGACTTTGTCCAGATACATGGAGAAGAGGCGCATTCAAGTGAGCATACTCAATGCGAAACTTTTAAAGAGCATAGTCAATAAGCGGATTTTCCGCTTATTTTTTTATAAATATTATCAATAAAAATTCTTTTAATAGACAAATAGAGCGGGAAAATGTAGAATATTGAGGTAAGATTTTAATATGGTAGGTGAAAATATGGGTAAATCTATTCCTATAGAAAAAAATAAAGAATACATATTAGATATAACTGGTATGGGGTATGAAGGTGAAGGCGTAGGCAAGATTAATGACTTTACAGTGTTTGTAAATGGTGCTTTGTTAAATGAAAGAGTTAGAATAAAAATAGTAAAAGTAAATAAAAATTTTGCATTTGGGAAGCTGTTAGAAGTTGTTGAGTCATCAAAAGAGAGAGTGGAACCTGTCTGTAGTACTTACCAAAGATGCGGAGGATGTCAACTTCAGCATTATTCTTATGATGCACAGTTAAGATTTAAGAGAAATAGGGTAAAAGACTGTATAGAGAGAATAGGTAAGTTGCATGTTGTAGAATATGATAAAGAAAAAGAAGATAGTGATGTAATTATACATAGTACAATAGATATGAATAATCCTTATAGGTATAGAAATAAGGTACAGCTGCCTGTTGGAAAAAAAGGGAACGATATAGTAATAGGATTCTATGCGCCTAGAAGCCATGAGATAATTCATATGGATGCTTGTAACATTCAAGACGAAACTGCTGATGAAGTAGTTAAATTAGTTAAAACCTGGATTCAAAAATACAATATAGAAACTTATAATGAGGAAATGCATAGCGGAATTATAAGACACATAATGATAAGAAAAGCTTTTAGAACAAAGGAAACTATGGTTGTAGTAGTAACTAAAACTAAAGATATTCCACATGCAGATGCTCTTGTAAAACTAATTACAGAAAATATAACGGATATAAAGAGCATTATACAGAATGTAAATGATAAAAAAACAAATGTTATTCTAGGGCAGCATTGTAAAACCTTATGGGGAAATGATACTATAAGTGATTATATTGGAGACTTTAGATTTAACATATCTCCTCTTTCCTTTTTTCAAGTAAATCCAATACAAACTGAAGTGCTTTATAACAAAGCTTTAGAATATGCAAATTTAACAGGTAATGAAACTGTATTCGATGCTTATTGTGGAACTGGAACAATTTCCTTATTTTTATCACAGAATGCGAAGAAAGTCTATGGAGTTGAAATAGTTCCTGAAGCTATAGAAAATGCTATAGAAAATGCCAAACAAAATAATGTTAGTAATGTAGAGTTTATTGTAGGACAATCTGAAAAAGTTATTCCTGAACTAATAGAAAAAGGCATAAAAGCCGATGTTGTGGTTGTAGACCCTCCAAGAAAAGGGTGCGAAAAGGTGCTTTTAGATGCAATAGCTAAAATGCAACCAAAGAGAATAGTATATGTATCTTGTGCCCCAGGAACACTAGCTAGAGATTTGGGAATAATGGATGAGTTGGGTTATAAAACTGTAGAAGTTCAACCAGTAGATATGTTTCCACAAACCGCTCACGTTGAGTGTGTTGTGAAGATAGAGGCATTGAACACTTAATGAAATCAAACGTAGTGTAGATTGAATTTAGTGAGAAAGCCCATCTGCCGAAGTTTATCTGAGGCGGATGTTCATTTTAAGGAACACTTAATGAAATCGAGTAAAGCGAAGGTAACATTAAATAATTCCTTCGCTTTACTATATTACCTTGGTTCTGGTGCCACTATAGCTTCTAAAGCCGGAGATTTTCCAGCTAGACCAACTGCATAGATAGTATAGTAAGTATTAGGTTCTAGATTAACATTAGGAACAGTTAATACTATATCGTCAGTACCAGCAACATTGATTATGAAGGTATATGTTCCTGGAGGAATACAAGCGTAATCTGTAATACCTTTATAACTAACATTTCTGAATACTCTTGTACCATCGGATAATTTTATATCAACAGCTGGTGAATTTGGAGAAAGATTAATAAATCTTACACAAGCTCTTCCAAAATTTTGCGCAGTGGTTGGTTCCTGTATGGTATATAAACTAATGTTAGGAAAAGTTCCTATTATGGCTACATTAAATACAGTATTTGCAGGAATATTTATATTACTATCTATAACAGGGTTTGTAATTTGTCCTGAAGGATAAACTTTAATGTTATAGTTACCAGGAGGAATAGGCAGATATTGTGAAAATTCCTTGTAAGCAAGATCCTTTACTATAAGATTTCCATTGGAATAAATGTCTAAATCTGGGGAATTGGGAGAGGCATTGAATATTCTAATATAAGAATTTATTTGATTAGATCTGTAGTAATAATCTGTTATATCAGCATATGGACAATAAAACATTGACTTTCTCCTTTATATTTCTGATCTATATTATAATATGAAATAAATATTAAAATGTTCATTTTGTAAAGAATATGTAACATTTTATTTTATTTAAAATATTATGATAGAGAAACTAAAAATTAAGGAGATTACTTAATGAGCAACTATAGATAATTACATAGTTAAAAATGTGTAAAAAATTGTGTGTGAATATTAAAATTTTAATTTGATAATCTATTGACAATTTTATAGTTATGTCTTATCATATAAAATAAATTTAAAAAATTTCAATATTACAAAAATAAGGAAGAGGATTAGTAGAAATTTAAGCTTTTTTTAAAGAGAGGGAATGTAAGGTGAGAGATTTCCAAAAAGCCATTTTGAACCTACCTCGGAGTTCTGTACTGAAATAGTAGTAGGATACAGCGGCTAATTTCCGTTAAGAAATTAAGAGTGAATATATTTTTACAAGTATATTAATAAGGGTGGTACCGCCGATATAGCCTCGGTCCCTATTTGGGATTAGGGGCTTTTTATATTGCATTTAATTACCTTTTATTACTAAATTGCGCAATGTTGGTAATAATATCAGTTGATAGTTATTTTAAGTATTAAATTCTAATTAAACTCATAAAATTATTGGAGGAGTATTCAAATGGATAATGGAAAAAAATTAGTAGAACAAATAACACCTATGGATGTTGATTTTGCACAATGGTATACAGACATTGTTAAAAAAGCAGAGCTTGCTGATTACTCAAGCATTAAAGGATGTATGATTATTCGTCCTAATGGTTATGCAATTTGGGAGAATATACAGAAATATGTAGATGCAAAACTTAAAGAGTATGGACACGAAAATGTTTCTATGCCAATGTTTATACCAGAAAACCTATTACAAAAAGAAAAAGATCATGTTGAAGGATTTGCACCTGAAGTTGCATGGGTAACTCATGGTGGAGACGATGAGTTAGCTGAAAGATTATGTGTTCGTCCAACATCAGAAACACTATTCTGCGAACATTATGCTAAGATTGTTCAATCCTATAAGGATTTACCAAAGCTATACAATCAATGGTGTTCAGTTGTAAGATGGGAAAAGACAACTAGACCTTTTTTAAGAACAACTGAATTCTTATGGCAAGAAGGACACACAATTCACGAGACAAAGGAAGAAGCAGAAGGTCATACACTTAAAATATTAAACATGTATTCTAGATTATGTGAAGACATGTTAGCAATGCCAGTAGTTATGGGTAAAAAGACAGAAAAAGAGAAGTTTGCTGGTGCAGACGACACATACACAATTGAAAGCTTAATGCATGATGGAAAGGCACTACAAGCAGGTACTTCACACTATCTTGGTCAAAATTTCTCAAAGGCATTTGCAATTCAGTTCTCAGATAGAAATGGGAAGCTAGAGTACCCACACTATACTACATGGGCAGTAACTACAAGATTAATTGGAGCAATAATAATGGTTCATGGTGATGATAGTGGTTTAAAATTACCACCAAGAATTGCACCAACTCAAGCTGTAATTATTCCTGTTGCTCAGCATAAAGAAGGAGTACTTGAAAAGGCAAAAGAATTAAAGGAAAGATTAGCTAAGGTTGTAAGGGTTAAGCTTGATGATAGTGATAAGATGCCAGGCTGGAAGTATAGTGAATATGAAATGAAGGGTATTCCACTAAGAATAGAAATTGGTCCAAAGGATATAGAAAAAAATCAAGCTATACTAGTAAGAAGAGATAATAGAGAGAAAATAATAGTTTCATTGGATGAAATTGAAACAAAGGTTCAAGAGATGTTAGATATTATCCACAATTCAATGCTAGAAGAAGTTACAAGAACTAGAGATGAAAAAACTTATGTAGCAAAAACTATGGAAGAATTTGAGGATATTATTGAAAATAAACCAGGATTTATTAAAGCAATGTGGTGTGGAGATAGAGCTTGTGAAGATAAGATAAGGGAGGTAACTGGTGCTACATCTCGTTGTATGCCATTCGAACAAGAAGTTGTTTCAGATACATGTGTATGCTGTGGTAAAAAAGCTAAACATTTAGTTTACTGGGGAAGAGCATACTAAAAATAAAGGTTGTTATATTTTAGGTAGCAAGTACATTATAAACTTAGGTTTAAGATTTAAAGTAAAGTGTTATAATTATGAAAAGTAGCTTTTTAATAAATAAAGAATGAGGATATACTAACCTCATTCTTTATTTATTAAAGGTTAACCTTAGGTTATTTAGATCTTTGACAATAGTTACTACATTGGTTAAGTTTAGCTTTATTTTTAATTAGCTAATATAGTATACTTTAATAAAGATTTTAATATAAAAGAGGTGATCTTGGTGTATGAAACTATAATTTTAAAGAAGGCAGAAGCGATAAAAGATAAACTCATAGCTATAAGGAGAGATATACACGCTCATCCTGAAATAGGACTACATGAAACTAGGACTGCAAAAATAATAGCAGAGATGCTGGAGCAGTACGGCATAGAGGTGCAAAAAAATGTTGGAGTTACAGGTGTCGTTGGGTTACTTAGAGGCAAGTATCCAGGGAAAACTATACTCCTAAGAGCAGATATGGATTGTTTAAAGATTTCAGAAGAAAATGATGTTAAATATAAATCGGAATACCCCAATCTAATGCATGCCTGTGGACATGATGCTCATGTTGCATGGCTTATTGGTGCTGCTGCAATTTTGTCTGAACTTAAGGAAAAAATAAAAGGAAATGTAAAGTTCTTGTTTCAGCCTGCAGAAGAGAAGGAAGGTGGAGCAGAAAAGACAATACATAGCGGTGTGTTAGAGAATCCTAAAGTAGATGCAATTATAGGAGCTCATGTTTGGCCAAATATTGAAGCAGGTAAAATAGGAATTAAACCTGGACCATTAATGGCTGCGTCAGATAACTTTAAGATAAGCATATATGGGAAAGGTGGGCATGGAGGACAGCCACATAAATGTATAGATCCAATAGCTGTTGCTTGCGAAATATATATGGCTCTCCAAACTGTAATAAGCAGAAAGGTAGATCCATTAGAGCCTGCTGTTATAACTATAGGAAAATTTAATTCAGGCTCAGCTCATAATGTAATACCGGATAAAGCAGAGATGGAGGGAACTATAAGAACATTAACTTATGAAGTGAGAGATAAAATTCCTGATATTATGGAATCCATCATCAAAGGCATAAGTTTAGCAAATGGTGCTAAATATAATTTTGAATTTATTCCTTATCATGCACCAGTTATAAATGATAGTGAGATTACGTCAGTTGTGGGAAAGGCTGCTAGCAAGCTATTGGGCCATAAGAATATAATTATAGTTGATAAGCCAACTATGATAGGTGAGGATTTTTCAAGTTTCGAGGAGAAGGTTCCAGGAACATTTTTTGGGTAGGTACATACAACTCTAAAAAAGGGATTATTAAGCCCTTACATAATCCAGAATTTAATATAGATGAAGACATAATATATAAGGCAGCAGCTGTTTTTGCTGAATGTGCTTTAGTTTACCTAAACGAAAAATAAAATATAGATAATTTAAAAATTACTTTAAAACAATTTGTAAAAACTATTAGTAAAAGTAATTTTACTGTTATAATATAATTATGTAGTTCATAATTATGTTGATATGGAGGCTTGACATGTTTGGTAATAAAAAGTTTGATAGTAATAAACTTAAATATGGAATTTATTATGCAATAGCAGTTGCTGTTATTATGTTTTTTCTTAATGATTATATAGTTAATGTAAAAACTCAACATATAAAATACAGCGACTTTATGACATATATTTCTCAAAATAAAGTCCAAGAGGTACAGATAGCGAAAGATAAGATAATTATTACTCCAAAAACAGCAGAAGGGGAAAAAAGCAAAATATTATATACAGAGAGAATAGATGATCCAGATTTAATTAAAACGTTAACTGCAGCAAATATAAAGAATGGAGTGAAATATGGTGGAATTCCTCTAGAGAATAGCCCAATAAAGAATTTTTTTCTAAATTGGATACTTCCTTTAATAATATTTATGTTTCTTGGTAGAATTCTTTTTGGAAGACTTGATAAAAAAATGGGCAGTGGAGTTATGTCTTTTGGGAAAAATACAGCGAAGATATATGCAGAAAATGAAACAGGTTTGACCTTTAATGATGTAGCTGGGCAAGAAGAGGCAAAGGAATCTTTGGTTGAAATTGTAGACTTCCTTCATAATCCTAAGAAATATACGGATATAGGAGCAAAGCTTCCTAAGGGAGCGTTGCTTGTAGGGCCTCCTGGAACGGGAAAAACCTTATTAGCAAAGGCAGTAGCTGGAGAAGCTAAAGTGCCATTTTTCTCTATATCGGGATCAGCATTCGTAGAAATGTTTGTAGGAATGGGAGCTTCTAGGGTTAGAGACCTGTTCGAGCAGGCACAGGAAAAAGCGCCTTGTATAATATTTATAGATGAAATAGATGCTATAGGTAAAAGTAGAGAAGGTAATATAGCCGGAAATGATGAGAGAGAACAAACCTTAAATCAGCTGCTTGCAGAAATGGATGGATTTGATTCATCTAAAGGGGTTGTAATTCTAGCTGCAACTAATAGGCCAGAGGTATTAGATAAAGCACTTTTAAGGCCAGGTAGGTTTGATAGAAGAGTAATAGCAGATAGACCAGATTTAAAGGGTAGAGAAGAAATACTAAAGGTTCACTCAAAGGGTGTTAAAATGTCTGAGAGTGTTGATTTAAATGCTATAGCTAAAGGAACTCCAGGTGCGGTAGGTGCAGATTTAGCTAATATAATTAATGAGGCAGCTTTGAGAGCGGTAAAAAGTAATAGAAAAGAAGTAATGCAAGAGGATTTAGAAGAAGCTGTTGAAGTAATAATCGCTGGTAAGGAAAAGAAGGATAGAATATTATCTGATAAAGAGAAAAGGTCAGTAGCTTTCCATGAAGTAGGTCATGCGTTAGTAGCGGCTCTTCTAAAGAATACAGACCCAGTTCATAAGATTACCATAGTTCCAAGAACTATGGGGGCATTAGGATATACTATGCAGCTCCCAGCTGAAGAAAAATACCTAATAACAAAGGAAGAAATGATAGATCAAATATGTGTAATGTTAGGTGGAAGAGCTGCAGAAGAAGTAGAGTTTAACACTATGTCTACAGGGGCTTCTAATGACATAGAAAGAGCAACACAAACGGCAAGAAGTATGGTAACAATGTATGGAATGTCAGAAAGATTTGATCTGATGGGTCTTGAATCTATTCAAAATAGATATTTAGATGGAAGACCAGTGTTAAACTGCAGTGCTGAAACTGCTGCTATTATAGATGAGGAAACATTAAAAATAATAAAAGAGGCACATGAGAAGGTTATAAAACTACTTAAAGATAATAGAGCTTTGCTAACAGAGATATCCAGGAGATTGTTAGAAAAAGAAACGCTTATGGGAAATGAATTTATGGAGATGGTAAAAGGGGATAAATCATTGGAAAATCCTTCGGTAGAAGAACAAGAGTAGAATGGAGATTTTCACTATGAAAAATAATGATTTGGAAAAGGAATTGAAAAAAGAATTTGAATTTGCTGTTGAGCAAGAAAAGCTTAACGATGTAGTTGAAGAAATAAAAAATCAAATTCTTAAATATACAAATAAAAGAAGAGAAGTTACAGAAGGTATTATAAATCTAAGAAAAAAGAATATTGAAGAATATAGAGATGATGAAGATAAGTTAATAGAATATTTTGATCATGAAAGATTTGTCAGGGAAGAAACATTTAGAATTATTGATAGAAAGTTAAGGGAGCTTACTATACTTAGTAACTCTCCTTACTTTGGTAAAATTAATTTTGAAGATGAATTTGGAACTGAGGATATGTACATAGGCAGATTTGGATTAACTAGAAGTGATGAGTATGAGCCTGTAGTAATTGATTGGAGATCACCTATTGCTGCGTTGTTTTATGCAGGTAAACTTGGAGAAATAACTTATAGGGGACCTTTAGGGGAAATAAGTGCCAATGTTTTATCTAAAAGACAGTTTATAATAAAAAAAGCAGAACTACTTGGAATGTTTGATACAAGTGTAGATGTAAAAGATGAGATACTTCAAATGGTATTAAGTAAAAATACCGAAGAAAAGTTAAAAGATATAATAATGACAATACAAGCTGAACAAGATAACCTAATAAGGCAACCACGAAATCAAGTTACTGTAGTAGATGGAGTTGCAGGAAGCGGTAAAACTACCGTAGCATTGCATAGAGTGGCGTATCTTCTATATAATTATAGAAATGTACTACAAGATAAGGTTCTAATTCTAGGACCTAATAGCATATTTATGGATTATATATCAACAGTCTTACCTAGTCTTGGAGAAGTAGGTGTAAAACAGCTTACATTTAAAGATTTTGCTATGGATATTTTGAGCTTGGAAAAAGTAATGAGCTTTAAAGATTATATAGAAAAAACACTAAGTGGAGATAAAGTGTTTAATGAAGATATAACATATAAGGGATCATTAGAATATATCAAGGAACTGGATAAAGTCATAGAAGATTTAGATTATAAATATTTTAAAATAGAAAGTGTAAAGTTTTATGAGAAAACTATAGTTAATGTGGAAGAAATAGATGAAATGTTTGGACATCACTTTAAGTCTATGCCTTTGTTCAGAAGAAGTAAAAAAATAAAAAGAATAATATATTCTAAAATAAGAGATGAAAGAGATAATATAATAAGGCAGATAAGAAAGGACCATGAAGAGGCAATTAGCAAGCTGTCAGAAGAGGAATTAAAAAATCAGCGTAACAATCTTGAGTTTATAAAAAGAAACAGAATAAGAGAAACAATACAAGAAGTAATTAGAATTAAGAGAGAATTACTATGGATGGATAATCCGAGTATTGTCGAAATATATGATGAGTTTAATAAGAGCAAGGAATTAACCTATGATGATTTAGCAGCAATTATTTATTTAAAGATAAAGCTGGAAGGATTAAAATACAGCGATGAAATAAAGCATATTGTTATAGATGAGGCACAAGATTATTCTCCGCTACAGTTTCGTATAATACAGGAACTCACAGCATGTAAATCTTTTACTATAAGTAGGTGACAGCAATCAGAGAATAATGCCTATAAGTGGGAAGCCTGCGATGCTAGACTTGGCAAATATATTGGTTGATTTAGATGTACACACCTTTACTCTTTCAAAAAGCTATAGATCTACAAAAGAAATAATTGATTATGCTAATAAATACATAAAAAATAATAAAATCACTGCTATAGTTAGAAATGGTGAAGAGGTTGTAGAAAAACAGATAAGTAATTTGAATGATCTTATATATAAAATAACTGAGGATATTTCTGAGTTAAGAAAAAAGGGTTACGAAAGTATTGCTGTAATTTGCAGAGACTTAGTGGAAACGGAGGCTATAGGTAAGCTCCTTAAGAAAAATATTCATATAAAGGCTTTGGATAGGGAAGATATAATCTATACAAGTGGAGAAATCATATTGCCTAGCTATTTTGCAAAAGGCTTAGAGTTTGACGCTGTTATAGTTATTGACACTGAAAAAAGTGTTTATAAAGGAGAAGATAAGCTAAAATATGTAATGGCTACAAGGGCATTACATCAATTATATGTTTATAAAACTTCCTCGATTAAATAAAAGAGCTTTCAGATTTTGAAGGCTCCTTTATTTATATAGTTTTATTATGTAACTTATAAAATTATATAAAAAATTTAGTATATTTCATAAATTTAAAATATATATCTAGTTAAAATTCAATTATTTTATTAAAATGATTATAGGTAGATTAAAATTATTTAGGAAAGGATTTGTGTGAGGAATGAGTACAAGCGTTGAATTGATAAAAAAAGCAGAATTGACTCATATTTTAGATAAAGAAGAAATAATTAAAATATTAGAAGATGATAACTGTAATGAGGAACTTTTTAATGCAGCAGATAGAGTTAGAAAAAAATATGTTGGAGATGAAGTGCATTTAAGAGGACTAATAGAGTTTTCTAATATATGCAAAAGAAACTGTTTGTACTGTGGACTAAGGGCATCAAACAAGAACGTAAAAAGGTATAGATTATCACCGGATGAGATAATAGATTTAGCTAAGAAGGCAGTTGGATATGGATATAAAACAATAGTAATGCAATCTGGAGAAGATGATTTTTATACTTTAGATAAGATGAAATACATAATATCTAATATTAAGAAGCTAGGTGTGGCAATTACTGTAAGTGTAGGAGAGAAAACTTTTGAAGAATATAAGGTCTATAGAGAAGCAGGAGCTGATAGATATTTAATCAGAATAGAGACTACTGATAAAGCTTTATATGAGCATATGGACCCGGGAATGAGTCATGAGGAAAGAAAAAGGTGCTTAAATGATATAAAAGAATTAGGCTATGAAGTTGGTACAGGTTGTTTAGTTGGTTTACCGAACCAAACATTAAGTTCACTAGCCGATGATATTCTGTTCTTTAAAGAGATAGGAGCAGATATGATAGGAATTGGACCATTTATTCCTAATGAAGATACTCCTTTAAAGGATGAAAAAGGAGGAGAATTTACAACAAGCTTAAAAGTTATGGCAATAACAAGAGTATTAATGCCCGATGTGAACATTCCAGCAACTACTGCTATGGAGAGTCTAGATAAAAATGGAAGAATTATAGCACTTAAGAGTGGAGCTAATGTAGTTATGCCAAATGTAACTGAAGGTGAATATAGAAAGTTATATGCTCTTTATCCTGGTAAGATTTGTACAGGTGATACTCCTGCACACTGTAGAGGCTGTATTACAGGAAAAATTACTTCTATAGGTAGAGTTGTTTCAGATACTAAAGGATTTAGAATAAAAAAATAAGAAAGAACAGGGTTTATGGTTATAAACCCTGTTCTTTCTTATAATCTTCTTCATATTTTAAAAGTTTATTTATTAAATTATTATAAGTCTCATCTATATCTTTAAAAATCATATTTCCTATATAATATATTTCAAGATCATCATGAAGTTTTTTAGCAGAGGATATAATAGAAAGCCCTCTATTTAAAAGATCATAAAAGATCTCTTTATCTCTTTGTAATTCATCTTTATCAACAAGAGAATAGTCTACAATATTTTCCATATAAATTTGGATACCATTAAATTTCTTATTGTTTATTTCATTTGAAGTTACTATTGCAACTTTTAAATCTGGTATAATAATGTGTTCAATTCTTTCAGGAATAAGAGGATCATGATATACTTCAACAAAGAGACCTCTTTTTAAGGATTCATTGACCATAAATTTTAGAATTTGTGTTTTACCGGTACCTGGTCCACCGTTTAATACATATACTTTTTCACAATCAGCACATAGCTCATCCATGAAAGTTATAATACCATTAGGTGTAAATGCTGTAGCAAATAAGTGCCTTTCATTTCCTATATCAGTAGGCTCATATTGAGATAAAATCTTACTCTTTAGGTCTTCTTCTAATGATGCCAACTTTGAATAGTCTAAAAAAACTTTATTATAATTACTCCAATCATCATGTACAAGCTTTGCAGCGCCTATAAATCTATATGCTCTTTGAAATGTAGCTTGAATCTGCTTGTTTGTCTTTATTATATTTTCTCTATATTTTTTAAAACCTTCTTCATTCCAATGAGCTCCCATATTTAATACTTCATCTACTGCACCTGGATTTTGAGGGTCCACTACATGAGATAAGGTTTCTTAAAGACACATGAAGAATTACATTCTTTTTTTAGATTCTAAATAAAGAACTCTAACAAATTTTTTTGTATTAATACGAATTCGAGATATTGAAGGTTTAGTGTCATTTTCCAATTCCAACATTACTTTTCTAATTTCAGTAAAGTCAAAGAACTTTGTTGCATACTCCTCAAATTTAGGGTTGGAATAATCAGTAAGCCCAAGAGAAGCAAGGTGATTTAAAGCCTGAAATATTGCCCGCCTAACTCTCTGCTCAGAAGCTTTTATCTCCTTTTGTAAATCTACAGCAGTAGCTGATATCCCTAATTTCTTGCTTGCTATAGTAGTAAAGATGTCCTTAAGAGGAGGAAACTCATGTTCAAAGGGAGTTTGATTCTCCTGTTGAAATAAGTATTCTAACATATCTAACAAATCTTTGCTTCCACTTTCTCCGATCATTCCTAATTCTGTTAATAGAAACTGACCAGCTAAGGTTATATTTTTATTTATAAAATCATTCTCATTTTTGTGTTTTTGTTTACCAAACTCTAATATATTCAAGGTTTTTTGAATATCGTATATAGATTTTTGCAGTTTTATATGTTCAACTACTTTTTTAATAACACTTATTACTTCTAAACGATTAATTGGCTTAGTAATGTAATATTCAACGCCCAAAGAATACGCCTTGCCAACCATTTCTTTATCTTCAACCTGAGAAATCATGATGATTTTTCCGAGAAAATCTCCATTTAAATCGTGTATGGTTTGAATTCCATCTTTAATAGGCATTAATAAGTCAATAATAAGAATATCTACTTTCTTAAGGCTAAGTAAGTGATTATCTATAATAGAACCATTATCTGCTTCGCCAACAACCTCACCAAGATCATAATCCTCAATTATTTCAGCTAACATTGAGCGGATAGCCTCATCATCGTCAACAATAAAAAATCTCATATTACCACCCTTTCTCCACTAGACTACTAATTGGTAATTGTATTGTAAAAACGGTTTCATTTTTTTCAGGGTTACTCTCAATAAAAATGCAGCCTTTAAGATTAGTTACTACTTCTTTAGCGTAGGGAAGGCCCATGCCAGTCGAAGGCTTACCAGTCACATCATATTTCGTAGTATATCCTGGTTTAAAAATTAATTCAGTTTTTCGTTTTGGAATGCCTTCACCGGTATCGAAAACTTTGAATTCAATATCCCCTGCATTTCTGCTAATAGATATTTTTATTAAACCTGTATCTTTTATGGATTCTACAGCATTAGAAACTAAATTGTTTACAAGGGATAAAGTAGTATAAACATGTAGAGGAGGTATTGAATCCTCAATATTTAAAATAAATTTAATATCTTTTCCCAAAGACTGAGCATATTTATGATTTGTTTGAATAATAATATTACCTATTTCAGTTATGCTCATATAATCTGTTGAATTTTCTGCAGAAATCATCTCAGCAAGCCCAGAATAGATTCTTTGGTTATCCTTTTTGATTTCATGTACTTGACCAGCAATGCCCAATATTTTTGCGTCAGTTCTTCTGAGCTTAAGGAACATTTGTTATTTAGTAAGTTCTGATATAGTTCATAACAATCTCTCGTAATTTCCTCAGCATCTTTCAGAGACTTTTTTAGCTGAATAGATTCTTCATATAAACCAGATATAAGCAAAAGCATATGCCGATTCTGCTTTTGCTGTTGTATTGATGATATTTCAGCTTCATGAAGTTTTATGGCATAAAAAAACCCGAGAGCGAAGAAGCTCCTTATAATAGCAATAATGACAACTTCATTTAAAATAGGCAAAGTAATAATATCTCTTAAAAAGTAGTGCCTAATAGATAACTCAACAATGCTTGAAGCTGTTTCTATTATAACAGATAAAAGGCCAACTACCAGTGGATGACGATGTAAGTTATTCAGTCGAGTTATATGAAACATGTAAGAATAAGTTATATAATAAAAAAATGTTGGAAAATGAAGTGTAAAAGAATAATCAAATAGAAGTCCTCCAGTACTAGAATCTAAAGCGATTCGAAACAGGATAACAGAAGCTCCAACAAGAATTCCACATATAACTAAAGGTATTCTTCGTATTCCTAGTAAAAGCAAGAAAAATATTGGAATACCAAAGCTAATCCTAAAGGTGTTAGGAAAAGGATATAGCTTTAATTCACCAGCTAAAGGCACTACAATAATCATTAAAATAATAATAAACAAGTTTCCCTTTAATGAAATATTCTTCAACTAGTCTACACTCCCTTAAATTTAGTATAAATTGATATTCTGTAAATAAGAATATCAAAAAAAATGTCAATATACCAGTATAATGATAAATTTTTGTACTTACTAAGGTAAGGCATCTGAAAGCAATTAATATACTAAATTGAATTTTAGAAGAGCATATCTGTTATTTATCAGAATGATTTATACTTTAAATAATTACAACTATAATTAAATCATTTGGCAGAAATGATTTAATTATAGTTATTTTTAAAAATTTCAAAAACTATTTTATAGATTTTCGTTAGATTTTATAGTTTGGACTATAAAATTCTAATATAGAAACTAATAGTGCGATTATTAAAGCATAAGATGGAAAATAATAATTAAAAGAGAAAGGTGAGATAGAATGAAAAAATTTAAACTTGGGTTAGCGACACAAATTCTTATCGGTCTAATTCTTGGTATTACAGTTGGCGCTGTGTTTTATGGTAATCCAGCAGTTGGAGTTTACTTGCAACCAATTGGAGATATCTTTCTACGTTTAATTAAAATGATAGTTGTACCAATTGTATTCTCAGCACTTGTTGTTGGAATTGCAGGAGCTGGAGATATAAAGCAAGTTGGTAGGCTAGGTGGAAAGACAATACTTTATTTTGAAATAGTTACTACAGTTGCTATTGTTCTTGGACTAGTTATTGCAAATGTATTCCATCCAGGAACTGGTATTAATATGCATGAGCTTGTAAAAACTAATATTTCAAGCTATATGAATACAACTCAAACAGTGGCTCATCACAGCTTTGCGGATACATTTGTAAATATAGTTCCTACAAATGTTGTGGATGCTTTAGCTAAAGGAGATATGCTTGCGGTTATTTTCTTCTCAGTTATGTTTGGTTTAGGGGTTGCTGCTATTGGGGAGAAAGGAAAACCTGTTCTTAAAATATGCCAAGGAACTGCTGATGCAATGTTCTGGGTAACTAACCAAATTATGAAAGTTGCCCCATTTGGAGTATTTGCACTAATCGGAGTAACCGTTTCCAAGTTTGGAGTTAAATCACTAATTCCACTTGCTAAATTAGCTATTACTACTTATGGCGCTATGATATTCTTCGTTCTTGTTGTTCTTGGAACTGTAGCAAAAATAGCAGGAACAAATATTTTAACAATTTTAAGGATTTTAAAGGATGAGCTTATTCTTGCATACAGTACAGCAAGTTCAGAAACAGTGTTACCTAAGATAATGGAGAAAATGGAAAAATTCGGATGTCCAAAAGCGATTGCAACATTCGTTGTTCCAACAGGATATTCATTTAATCTTGATGGTTCTACACTTTACCAAGCAATTGCAGCAATATTTATTGCACAAATGTATGGAATTCATCTATCAATATTTCAACAAGTTAATTTGGTTGTCGTATTGATGCTTACTTCAAAAGGTATAGCAGGAGTTCCAGGAGTATCATTCGTTGTATTACTAGCTACGCTTGGTTCTGTAGGTATTCCACTAGAAGGACTAGCATTTATTGCAGGAATTGACCGTATACTTGATATGGCAAGAACAGCAGTAAACGTTGTTGGAAACTCATTAGCTGTTGTAGTTATATCAAAATGGGAAAAACAATATGATGAAGAAAAAGGACATAAATACTTTAAGTCATTAAAGAGCACTTCTGTTGAAGGTAGCGCAGCATAAAATTTGATATATTTTGGTCAGTCCTCTCATATTTTAATATGGGGGGATTTTTTATGAAAAAAAAAGAAATTGAACTTAAAATGTATGAAACATTTAAAAATAAAGATGAAGATGAAAGGAAAAAGATTTTAGAAGGCTTAATTTATAAAATAATAAAAAGTAAAGAAAAAAGTATGAATTAATAATACATTCTATATTTCAAGTAATATAAATGAGGTGCTTAACAGAATGAATAAGGTTGCTATTTATTGCAGATTAAGCGATGAGGATAAAAACAAGAAAAGTTATATGGATGATAGTGAGAGTATACAAAATCAGAAAAACTTATTAATGAAGTATGCTTTAGAAAAAGATTGGGATATTTACAAAATATATAGTGATGATGACTATTCAGGGCTTGACGTGGATAGACCAGAGTTTAATAAAATGATTAGAGATGCGGAACTGAATAAGTTTAATATCATACTTTGCAAAACCCAATCGAGATTTACAAGAGATATGGAATTGGTAGAAAAATATCTCCATAATAAGTTTTTAGAATGGGGTATAAGATTTATTGCTATTGTTGATGGCGTTGACACACTTGATAAAAACAATAAAAAATCACGTCAAATAAACGGATTAATAAATGAATGGTATTGTGAAGACATCTCAAAGTCAATTAAAGCTACTTTTCGTATGAAACAAAAGGCAGGTAAGTTTATTGGATCATTTTCTTGCTATGGTTATTCTAAAGATCCTGATGATAGAAACAAGCTAATTATAGATAAAGATGCAGCAGAAATAGTAAAAATAATATTTAGTTTATATATAGATGGCAATGGAACACAACGTATAGCGAATATACTAAATGAAAAAAATATACCTAATCCTACAAAATACAAGCAAATAAAAGGATTGAGATATAAAAATTCCTCATTAAAGAATGATTATGGATTTTGGAATAAGACTACGATTAAACGAATTCTAAAAAATCAAGTATATATAGGCAATATGGTGCAGCATAAGTGCAAAAAAATAAATTACAAATCTAAAAAAATAAAAACTCTTAAGCAAAAAGAATGGATTATCGTGGAGAATACTCATGAAGCAATAATAGATAAAAGAACTTTTGAAATCGTTCAAAGACGAATTAGTTCTAGAGTTAGAAGTACTTTAAATGGAAAGGCGCATTTGTTTTCTGGGAAAGTCAGATGTTTAGATTGCAAGAGCACGATGGCTAAGAACTGCAATGGAAAAGGTCAAAATTACCTAAGGTGCAGAAAATATTTAATTGATACAAAGAAAAGATTATGCACGAGCCACTCGATAAGTTTAGAAAGATTAGAAAAAGTAATTTTAGCAAAAGTATCAAAATATATAAATTCATATTGTAACATTAATGAATTAGCTGAAAAACTATCAAGGGATAGTGATGTTGCAAACATGTCAAAGAGGTTAAATGTACAGCTATGTAAATTGGAAAGGGATATAATTTATAGAAATGAAGCACTAAAGAATGCATATATTGATAAAATCAGTGGCGAAATGTCAAAAACACAATTTGATAAATTAAGTTCATTATTTTCAAAGGAAATAGATAGTCTACAATTAAAGAAAAAAGAATTAAAATCAAATATTAATAATTTAAGTAAAAAAAACTTTTCCTCTGATTATTATGAAGAGTTAATAGGAGAATATAAATGTTCGACAGATTTTTTACGATCAATTGCAAATGAATTAATTGATTATATCGAAATAGGGGAAAAAAATAAAAAAAGCTTAGAACAATATATATGGATTTTTTGGCAGTTTTAATGCTTAATATTTAAAGGTGCCTTTGCGAAAAGTCTACATGAGGTGCAGTACCATCAAGTATAGCAACATTTAGACCTTTAATTACCACACCATCTAGGGAATTGTTATCTGATGAGCAGTGGTGATATTCGATATCATATCCTTTAGAATTAAAGAATTCACCTACTTTTTTCATGAGAGTTGATTTTCCAGTACCAGGACCTCCCTTAATACAAATTTTTCTTCTAGCAGTGTTCTGGTCAATAATATACTGATAAAATGAATAGAATCCATAACTAGTATTTCCACCTGGAAATATATTTCTAATAGTACCTTTCATAAATACACTCTCCTACCTAATTACAATCATTATATAATATGCAACAGCACTTAGTTTTGATATATTATTTAAAATATTTTTATTTAAGATTATAGTGAAAAGCTATACTTTTTTATTACTAAAAAAGTGATATTTTGTTATAATTATAAAGTATTGATTTTTTATTGAAAAATAGAATGAGGGTTATCGTTTTTTATTTTAATTTTAAGTTTGGAGGAATAGTGATGACAGAAGAATTAAAAAAAGCTCAGGAATTAGTAGATTTTATTTATGAGAGTCCTACAGCATTTCATGCTGTAGATAGTGTAAAAAAGATTCTTTTAAGCAGAGGATTTGAAGAGATTAGAGAAGAAGATAAATGGGATTTAAAAAAAGGAGGCAAATACTTTTTAAATAAATACGATTCAGCATTAATTGCGTTTGTTGTGGGAAAAAGTGAAGTAGAAAAAGAAGGGTTTAGAATAGTAGGTGCTCACACAGATTCACCAGGTTTCAGAGTAAAGCCTAATCCTGATATGGAAGTAGAAGGAGCATATGTAAAACTAAACACAGAAGTTTATGGCGGTCCGATAATAAATACTTGGCTTGATAGACCTCTATCTATAGCTGGTAGAGTAACTATAAAAAGCGAAAATCCTTTTTTGCCGCAAGTTAAACTGTTAAATGTAAAAAGACCAATTCTAATAATACCTAATCTTGCTATACATATGAATAGAAACGTGAACTCAGGAGTAGAGTTAAACAGACAAAAAGATATATTACCACTACTTTCACTAGTGAATGAAGAATTCGAAAAAGGAAAATATCTTATAAAAATTATTGCAGACGAGTTAAATATAGAACAAGAAGATATATTAGATTTTGATTTATATCTTTATGAGTATGAAAAAGGCAGCATTATAGGACTAAATAATGAATTCATATCCTGTGGAAGATTAGATGATCTAATAATGGTACACTCAGGTATTAATGCTTTAACTAAAGTAGATCTAGGGAATACTACTAACGTTATGGTTTGTTTTGACAATGAGGAAGTTGGAAGTACTACCAAACAAGGGGCAGATTCACCAATGCTATCAAATACACTTGAGAGAATTATGATTTCAATGGGAAAAGGAAGAGAAGATTATTTCAGAGCTCTTTCAAATTCTTTCATGATATCATGTGATTTAGGGCATGCGCTTCATCCAAACTATGGTGAAAAGAGCGATCCTGTAAATAGGCCAATAATCAATAAGGGGCCAATAATAAAAGTAAGTGCAAATCAAAGTTATACTTCAGATAGTATATCTAGTGCTATTTATAAAAGCATATGTGATATAGCAGGAGTGCCAGTTCAGTTCTTTGTGAATCGCTCAGATGAAAAAGGAGGATCTACCATTGGACCTATATCTTCAAGTCATGTAAATATACATTCAGTAGATATGGGTTTAGCTGTTCTTTCAATGCACTCAATAAGAGAACTAGGTGGAGTAAAAGATTATATATATGCTGAAGAGTCTTTTAAGGAATTCTATAGATATGAAAAGTAATAAAAATTTTGAGACATAATACCCTATATAGGACATTAGGCTGAAAGTTAGCTTATACTCCGGTATATGTTTCCAAGCTTCAGCACGTTAAAAACTTTTAGCCAGTCTAAAGCTTGTGTTCCAAGACAACCTAAGAACTTTCGAGAACTAGCTGTGCTCAAACAACTCTAAAGTTCTAAGGTTCTCTTAAAACCCTTCACTAAGACTGGCACAAAGTTTTTAAATCTATCTTCAGCTTTGGAAACATAGCCCTCTGTATAAGCCAACTTTCTAGTTGCTTTTCATATAAAACTGCGTCACAAAACTTTTATTACACGAATTAAAGGTTCCTATATGTCTACTTAACCTGTAGTTCAGTAGATGTCTTATCTACAAGCTCTGCTGAATCCTTAAACTTTAAATCTTCCTTTACATTATTAACTCTTATTGCTACCTTTTTATCAGCTTTATTTAAAAAATTATAACTAATATTTTAGCCATGTTATCTTCCCCCATCACTTTATATACAGTTTGTGGGGAGGTAGGCAGGTTTTTAGGGAGAAAAAAATGACCAATGAATCCGGTACATTAGTCATTTAAAATACTTTAATTTTTATTATTTTAAAGTTAAATTTAATTTAAAAAGAATGATTATTATTGAACTTAATGTGCATTATATGCGAATGCTAGTGCATTTGTATTCTTAATTAAAATATGCATTGCAACAAATGGACCTATTCCACACAATAAAGCACCAAATATCAGCCACATAAGTACAGATGTTCCATTTTCAGAAAAATGCAAATTATAACGTGGTGCATTTTCAGCTAACCTATTACCAATATTATAATACCAAAACCATGCATAAATCCCGCATGTAATTATAGACAATAAAATAAATCTTAAAAGTCCACCTGTTTTCTTTCCGTCTCCATTACACATTATATTAACATCTTCAGCTAGCTTATAAATAAACCATAAACCATATATTCCAAATGTTAAAATAGTAAATATTATGTATTTTACAAGTCCTCTCTCTGTGCTAATCATAAAAATCCCCCTATTTTATAAAAGTCTGAAAAACATTATAAATAAAACCTTTTTCAATATTTATATTAACAACAATATCATCCGGATTTAAAATTCTAAATATGTATATTGTTATAAATACTGCTATTCCAATAACTATCGCACAATTAAATATTCTATGGGACATTTTGTCTTTAATTAAAAATAGTAAAAAATAAATTATTGGCAAAAAAAATAATGGATGATAATAAAATGCTCCTTTAATATCTAAATGAGCTAAACAACCCCATGCCCTAGTCATCCCGCACCCAGCGCATGAAATACCAATTAAAAATTTAACAGGGCATCCGATGCCAACTATATCATAAAAAATATATAACAAGACCATAACAAGTCCAAATTTAATATATGCATTAATATTTATATTCTTCATATAATTATATCCATTCAAAATCTATCTAAATAATATTATTTTCTAAGCATTTTTCACTTTAGAAGATGATAAAATCAAATCTTTCCGTCTAAGTTTTAAGATTGCTTCTAAAATTATTACAAAACATTTTTCTATTTTTTAAAATAAAGAAAACAAAATACTACATTAACTTGCTATATTATACCATAAAATTGCAAATTAATCCACTTTTCTAAAAGAAATTCCAAAAATTTCGCATCAAAATTCCAGTATATATTTATTTCTTTAACTCTTAATTCTATGCTCTTTAACCCTTAACTTATAAAAATTTTGCGTCGTAACATTTTTAAGCTACGATGTATAAAAATAATCTTGAAATGTATAAATACTTATGTTAAACTAATTATAATTTAATAATGAAACTTACCTTAGGGTAGAGGTGCTGTAATTAATAGTAGTTGCTTTTAGTCGGTGGACAGTGAGAAGTGAAGAAAGGAATTATGGCCGAAGAAAATAGTTTGGCGAAACTATTTTCTGGCTTTGCATATAATATATGTAGGGCTGTCATCTAAGATTCTGTAAATGATCTACTGAATTTTAACTATACATATATAGTTCCAGATATGGGGATGGAGAGCTACAAAGGGTACACAGAGTTGCGCTGGTATTTTTTGTGCAGCAAAGGTGTTCCTTTGCTGCTTTTATTTTTACAAAATTATGGTATGTTTCACGTAAGCAGAGAACCAAAATCTTAAGCAGGCATCCCAAATTTGTAATTTGGAGATGATCGCTTACACAGAGTGCTGATTTTGTGTGAATTGGTTAAGCAGACATACAAAATCTCCGATTTTGATATGGTCGCTTACTCAGCGAGTACTCCTCATAGTTTACGAAGAGGAGTTTCACATAAGAATAATTTTAAGGGAGTGATGATATGGCAATTGTTGTACAAAAATATGGTGGAAGTTCTGTAGGAACTATAGAAAAAATAAAAAAAGTTGCCCAAACAGTAGTAAGAAGAAAACAAGCGGGAGATGATGTAATAGTTGTAGTGTCTGCTATGGGAGATACTACAGATGATTTAATAGGTCTTGCAAATGAGGTTACAAGCAATCCTGATAAAAGAGAATTAGATGCTCTTTTATCAACTGGAGAAATGATGTCTAGTGCACTGCTCGCTATGGCAATTAAGGCTTCAGACTATGATGCCATTAGTTATACAGCGTATCAAATAGGGATAAAAACCACTGGACAGCATGGTAAATCATTAATAGATGATATAGATGGGGAAAATATAAAGAAGAGTTTATCAGAAGGAAAGATTGTAATAGTAGCAGGGTTCCAAGGTATAAATGAGGAAGGACATATAACCACTCTTGGAAGAGGTGGCTCAGATACTACTGCGGTTGCAATAGCAGTGAAACTAGATGGAATATGTGAAATCTACACTGATGTAGATGGTATATATAGTGTAGACCCTAGAAAATATAAAGATGCAAAAAAGTTAGATGAAATAGATTATGAAGAAATGCTTGAACTTTCAAGTCTTGGAGCTCAAGTCATGCATTCTAGGTCCATAGAACTTGGACAAAAATATAATATTCCAATATACGTTGGATTAAGCAATAGTGATATTAAAGGAACAGTAATTAAGGGGGTAAATAACATGAACATGGAGAGTAAACCAGTAACAGGATTAGCAACAAGCGATGATGATGTGTCTATAACAATAAGGGATATAGAGAGCGATATAAATACTGTATCAAGTCTGTTTGAAAGTGTGGCAAGTAAGAGAATTAATATTGATATGATAAGTCAGACAGCACCTGTAAATAATAGAGTTAATCTATCATTTACTATACCAAAAGTTGATTTAAATGAATGCTTAGAAATAATCAAGCCATTTTATTCAAATGAGAGTCGAATTGCTATAGATGAAGATATAACAAAGTTTTCTGTGGTTGGCATAGGAATGAAAACAACATCGGGAGTTGCTTCTAAAATGTTTAAACTTCTTAGTCAAAACGATATAGAAGTAAAGATGATTACAACTTCAGAAATAAGAATTACTTGTGCTATTAAGCAGAAAGATAAGATAAAAGCAATCAACGTTATTGCAAGTGAATTTAATTTATAGTGAAAACCGTGGGGAGGAAAATTGATTATGAAATTAGCTGGTACTATGGATATAAAAAACAATACTCTTTATATTGGTGGAGTTAGTACAATAGATTTAGCGAAAAAATTTGGTACTCCTCTATATGTAGTTGATGAAGAGTTGATAAGAAGTCAGTGCAAAAGATATTATAATTCATTTAAAGCTAATGAAAACAAAAATAAAGTAGCTTATGCAGGAAAGGCATTTTTAACTTTGGCTATGTGCCAGATTATAAAAAGCGAAGGTTTGTGTTTAGATGTAGTTTCAGGTGGAGAATTGTATACTGCATGGAAAAGTGAATTTCCTATGGAAAAAGTATATTTTCATGGTAACAACAAAACTTTAGAAGAAATAGAGATGGGAGTTAACTTAGATGTAGGTAGATTTGTAGTAGACAATTTCTATGAGATAGAAAAAATCAATGCTATAGCTAAGGAAAAAAATAAGATTCAGAAGATTCTCTTAAGAATTACCCCGGGTATAGAAGCACATACACATGAGTATATAAAAACAGGTCAAATAGACTCTAAATTTGGTTTTACATTACTCAACAATAAGACTATTGATGCTGTGAAAAAATCTATAGCACTTTCTAATATAGAGTTAGTCGGACTACATTGCCATATTGGTTCTCAGATATTCGATACAAAGCCATATGAGGATGAAGTAGAGATTATGCTCTCAATAGTTAAAAATATTAAGGATGAGACTCATTATGAAGTTCAGGAGTTAGATTTAGGTGGTGGATTTGGAATATACTACACAAATGGTGATACTCCTAAAAAAGTAGAAGAATTTTGTGATGTAATATTAACTAAAGCAGAAAGTGTTGCAAAAAAGCTTAATATAAATCTTCCTGTATTAGTTATTGAGCCAGGTAGATCAATTGTTGGAAATGCAGGAATTACGCTTTATACAGTAGGATCAATAAAAGAAATACCAGATATAAGAAAGTATGTAGCCGTAGATGGTGGAATGACAGACAATATAAGACCAGCTCTTTATAATGCTGAATATGAATGCATAATAGCTAATAAAGTTGAAAGCAGTTCTACAGAGACTGTTACTGTATCTGGGAAGTGTTGTGAGTCAGGAGATATATTGTTGAGTAATGTAAAAATTCCTGAGGCTGAAAGCGGTGATATTCTAGCAGTGCTTACTACAGGAGCATATGGATATTCTATGTCAAGCAATTATAATAAGATACCAAAACCTGCAGTAGTTATGGTTAAAGATGGAGAAGTTAAGCTAATTTGCAGAAGACAGACTCTTGAAGAAATTATAGAAAATGAATTATTATTATAAAAAACGTTGGAAAGTTTTTGTACTTTCCAGCGTTTTTTGTTTTGATAAAATTCATATTTTGTGATTTGCTGGGAATAATAATCAAAGCACTAATTCTCTTTACACGAAAGGATGGATTGATATGCTCTATATTATATTTCTGGCAATAACTGTTGCAGTATTTGGCATATATATGATTAATATACTATCAAATGAAAATAATGAAGAAAATGGAAATGTAATGGATGATGTGCCAACTCTAAATGTAAATAAGGAAGGGTTAAGAAAACATGCAATAGAAATATCTGCGTACTCTGCAGAAGCTAGAAAAGTAAATTGTAAAAAACAGCTAATAAAAAGCTTAGATAATAGCTATAAAAAAATTTTAAAAGACTATGACTATATTGATAAAGAAGTTAGACAAAAAAATGAGGTTATTCAGGCTGCTGAGTGGCTATTAGATAATCTTTATTTAATTCAAAAAGAATATAAAGATATAAAAAATAATATGCCAGAGTCATATTATAAAGATTTACCTATTATGAATAAAGGTGTAATGAAGGGCTATCCTAGAATCTATTATATAGCGGTTGAACTGGTATCACATACAGATGGAAGAGTTGATGAAGATACTATAGAAACCTTTATAACTGAATATCAGAAGAATACTATTCTCGCTAGTGGTGAATTGTGGGCATTACCTATAATGATAAGAATTGCGTTAATTCAAAATATAAGCAAAATAACTGAAAGAATAGCTTTTGCACAAAGAGAAAGAAAAAAAGGTGATGAAATTGCTGATAGGCTTATAAATGCTGTTAATAATGAAACAGTAGCACAGGAAATCGAGAAGCTTTTGGAGGAAAAGATAACATTTACATCACATTTAACAGAAAGGCTTTTAAAAACTTTAAGAGATAATGGGATTGAAAATTCAAATATATATGAATGTATAGATGACCAACTAGAAAGTCAAGAAACAAACTCTGAAAAAATTATAAATATTGAACATCAAAGGCAGATGGCATATCAAGCCTCTATAGGAAATTCAGTAACTGGTATAAGAGAAGTTGACGCACTAAATTGGAGAGAAAATTTTGAAAAGCTTAGTTATGTCGAAGATATTTTAAGAAAAGATCCTTTACATATATACGAAAATATGGATTTTGAGTCTAGAGACTATTATAGACATAGCGTAGAAAAACTTGCTAAGTATATGAATGTTGCAGAGTCTTTTGTGGCAAAAAAGGCAGTAGAATGTTCAGAAGAAGCATTTGAAAAAGGCGATTGTTATGAATATGAAAAACATGTTGGTTACTATATAGTAGATAAAGGCGTACAATGCTTAAAGAATAGAGTTAACTTCAAAGACAAAGGAATATCCAATATAAATAATAGATTTGTTAATGAAAATATTGGTCTATATATTGGAATAATGGTCTTAGGAACAGTTATACTAACATTTTTAATAGTGTTACTAAGTTATTATAATAACCCTCAGATGGAGCTGTGGAAATACATTCTAATTGCGCTAGTGGCCATAATTCCCTGTAGTGAAATTATTATATCTATTTTTAATTATAGTATAAGCAAATTAGTTGAGCCAAGATTTATTCCTAAGATTGAATTTACAAATGAAATACCTAAAGAGCTTAGCTCTATCGTAGTGATTCCAACTTTACTAAATAATGAGTCTAGAGTAAAAAGTTTAATAAAAGATATGGAAGTATACTACCTTGCTAATAAAGAAAAAAATCTATATTTCGCTCTATTAGGAGACTTTAAAGATAGTAAAATCGAAGAAGAAGAAAATGATAGAAATATAATAGACACAACACTTAATTTAGTTAAAGAGCTTAATCAAAAATACAGTGAAAATGGAGGAGATATATTTTACTTCTTTAATAGATACAGACAATATAATGCAAAAGAGGGAATTTGGATTGGCTGGGAAAGAAAAAGAGGTAAGCTAGTAGAATTCAATAATTTAATAAGAGGTAATCAAAACACAAGCTACAATGTAGTAAGCGGTGATATAAAGAACTTATGTAAAGTAAAATATGTAATAACATTAGATGCAGATACTCAACTTCCAAGAGATAGTGCTAAAAAATTAATAGGAGCAATGTCACATGTATTAAACATACCATACTTAGATGAACAACAGAAGAGAATCATTAGAGGCCATGGCCTAATGCAGCCAAGGGTGAGTGTAGGTACACTAAGTGCCAATAAAACATTATTTTCGAAGATTTTCTCAGGGGAATCGGGAATAGACATGTATACCAGTGCTATTTCAGATGTATATGAAGATCTGTTTGATGAAGGAATTTTTACAGGTAAAGGTATATACGATATAGACGTTTTTAATAAAGTCCTTGAGGATGAAATACCCGAAAATTCAGTACTAAGTCATGATCTACTTGAAGGATCTTACATGAGGGCTGCATTAGTTACTGATGTAGAACTAGTGGATGGATATCCTGCATATTATAATTCTAGTTCTAAAAGACTTCATAGATGGGTTAGAGGTGACTGGCAGCTCATTCCATGGTTGTTTAAGAAGACTTCACTTAACAAATTATCTAAGTGGAAAATATTTGATAACTTGAGAAGAAGCTTTTTGTCACCAGCAATCATGATTCTAATTATAGTATCGCTATTTTTATTTTACAACCCAGATGCATGGCTTATAATAGCATTTTTATCGTTGCTTTGCCCTGTATTTTTTGGTGTTTCAGAAGCTGTGGTTTCGCAAAACAAAGGGATAAGTTTTGTTGGAAAAGTGAAAAATGGAAAGAATCTTATTGAACAATTTTTTCTTGTTTTCTGCTTTTTACCTTATCAAGCATATTTAATGTTGGATGCTATTATTAGAACAATTTATAGATTGCTTATAAGCAAGAAAAAGATGCTGCAATGGCAAACTGCAGCAGACGTAGAGGCCAATTCTGGTAGAAATTTAAAGGATTTTATATCAGCTATGTGGATAGGAAGTATAATAAGTGTTCTAACTTTAATTATATCCTTCAGAAATTCGCTAGAAACGACAATTATAATGGCTCCTTCTTGCATTATATGGTTTTTAAGTCCATACATAGCATATAAAATAAGCAAAGAGATAAAGGAAGAAAAAGAGGAATTAAATAAAGAAGAAGAACAAATATTAAGAAGATTAAGTAGAAAAACCTGGGCATATTTTGAGGATTTTGTAAATGAGGATAACAATTGGCTAGCACCAGATAACTATCAAGAAGATCCTAATAACGGTGTAGCACATAGAACATCCCCTACAAATATGGGAATGGGTATTACATCTAATTTAGCTGCTTTTGATCTCGGGTACATTGGAACATTAGAACTAGTAGACAGAATAGATAGAGTGATTTCCAATATGAGTTCACTGGAAAAGTATAAAGGTCACTTTTATAATTGGTATGATACAGAGACTAAAAAACCTCTTTATCCTAGATATATTTCTACTGTAGATAGCGGAAATTTAGCTGGATATATGTGGCTTACTGTAGCTTCATTAGATGAATATGTAAATAATTCAGTAATTAATGATAGATTGCTAAAAGGTTTAATAGATACTTTAATGCTTGCAAATGAAGAGATAGAAGATGAGTTGCAAATAAGTAATTACTATAATGATAAAATTAATGAGCTAGCAAATATGGAATTTAACATATTTTCATGGAGAAAATCACTTTTAAGTCTCTTAAGTAAATCAGTAGATATAGAGAAAAGTCAAACATACAAGGAACCATATTGGAACCACAAATTAACAGATTGTGTAAATAAAAGACTAGAAGAAATCCAAATATTATTTCCTTGGATTGATTTAGCGTCGGAAAACTTAGAAAAACTTAAAAATATAAAAGATAGCTTTATAAAGTTATCTGATAAAACACCATTAAGTGATATATTGAAAGAAGTTGATAACTTAAGAAACCAATTAAATAACGTGAATTTACAAGAAGAGCAATGGTTTAATGAAATAGAGCAATTACTAGAAAGTAGTAAAAATGAAATAAATAATCTATTGTATAAGGTTAAAGATTTAAAAGAAAAATTAGACTCTATGGCTGAAAACACAGAATTTAAGATGTTATACAATAAAAAAA
Organism: Clostridium sp. OS1-26; assembly: GCF_030915445.1. GTDB lineage: Bacteria > Bacillota > Clostridia > Clostridiales > Clostridiaceae > Clostridium_AM. Next base: position 1,061,020 of record NZ_CP133264.1, on the reverse strand, counting down.
GACAGCTTTTCTCAATTGGTTATGACGTAGAAAAAGACAGATTAGATAACTGTTTCTATGATTTGCTTGCATCAGAAGCAAGGCAAGCAAGTTTTGTATCAATAGCTAAGGGAGATATAGAGCAAGAGCATTGGTTTAAATTAGGTAGGGCTATGACTTCCATGGGTAAAAGCAAAGGATTGGTTTCTTGGAGTGGAACTATGTTCGAATATTTTATGCCACTTATAATTTTGAAAAGCTATCCTAACACATTGCTAGGTGAAACCTATAGATCTGTAATTAAAGGTCAAAAAAAATATGGGAAAGAACGAGGGGTTCCTTGGGGAATATCCGAATCAGCCTTCTATTATTTTGATGTTAACCTAAATTATCAATATAAAGCCTTTGGTGTGCCAGGAATAGGTTTAAAACGAGGGCTTATGAATGAACTAGTAATCTCTCCATACTCTACGATTATGGGATTATTGATAGATATGAAGGGGTCCTTGGATAACATAAAGAGGCTAATAGATTTAGGATCAGAAGGAAGATATGGATTTTATGAATCCATAGATTATACACAAGAAAGACTTCCAAAAGGTAAGAAAAATGCTATGGTGAAATGCTTTATGGTTCACCATGAAGGCATGAGTCTAATGTCTTTAAATAATGTTTTAAATAATAGTATTTTTCAGGAAAGATTTCATGAAATCCCTAGAGTAAAGGCTGCAGAACTTTTGCTTCAGGAGAAAGTTCCTAAAGCTATAGTGTATGATAGAGAATATCAATATGATGCTTCTGATATTTCTGTAGAAAAACAAAATATCGCTGTAAGGAGATATATTACAGCAAGGACAGAAATGCCAGAAACTCATTTGATGTCAAATGGAAGCTATTCCTTAATGATTACTAACAGTGGAAGTGGTTATAGCAAAAAAGATGATATGACAGTTTATAGATGGAGAGAAGATGTAAGTTTAGATGATACCGGGATGTTTTTTTATATAAAAAATATTAACTCAAATGAATACTGGAGCGCAGCTTATGAACCATGTAAATATGAGGGAGAAGAATATGAGGTATTATTTTCATTAGATAAGGCAGAGTTTAAAAGAAAAGATGGTAATTTAAGAACTCATACAGAATTTACTGTTTCTAATGAAGATAATGCAGAAGTGAGAAAAATATCTATAACAAATCATAGCGAGCATGCTAGGATAGTGGAAATTACAAGTTATTGTGAAGTAACGCTAGCGCATTATAATGCAGATTTAGTTCACCCTACTTTTAGTAATTTATTTATTAAAACTGAGTATATTGATGATTTAGGATGTATTATTGCAAATAGAAGACCTAGATCAAGAAAAGATAAGCAGCCTTGGCTTATGCAAACTGTTGCATTTGAAGGAAATACTGTAGGGACTATTCAATACGAAACAAGTAGAGCTAATTTTATAGGAAGAGGAAGAGATTTATCTAATCCCCAAGCAATGGATAACGATACTCAATTAAAAATGACAGCAGGAGCTATACTTGATCCTATAATTAGCATGAGAGTGAGGATGAAAATAGAAGCAGGAGAAACCTGTATAGTGGCCTTCACTACAGCAGTAGGTGATTCAAAGGATGAAGTAGTAGAACTTGCTAAAAAGTATGCAGACATAAGAAATATAAGTAGAGTTTTTGAACTTTCATGGAGCGGAGCGCAGCTTGAGATGAAATACTTAGGAATAAAGTCTGCTCAAGCAAATTTATATCAATTAATGGCTTCAAAAATCCTATTTTTGAATACATTATTTAAAGATAGAGATAAATATATTATGAATATAAGAAAAGGTCAATCGGCTCTTTGGTCTTATGGTATTTCTGGAGATTTACCTATAGTATTAATAATAGTTAGAGAAGAAAAGCATATAGGTTTAGTAAGGCAGCTTATAAGTGCTCATGAGTATTGGAGCATAAAGGGGTTAAGGGTGGACCTAGTCATACTTAACCTACAGGAAAATTCCTATATTCAATCTATGCAAGATGTCGTAAGAGATTTAATAAGCTCGAGTCATGCCAGGGATAAACAAAATAAAGCTGGTGGAGTATTTCTTCATAATACAGCTACTATAGAAAAAGAAGATATAGAGTTATTAATGGCTATTTCAAGAATTGTAATAGATGGAGATAAAGGTTCACTAATGGTTCAAATGAATGAAGAAAACAAAGAAGAAACCGAAAAAGAATTATTAGTTATAGAACCACAACAATATAACTATAACTCATATAAACCATCAATAGCTAAATTAGATTATTATAATGGTTTAGGTGGCTTTAGTAGCGAAGGTGATTCATACATTATAATTCTTAAGAATTACGATAATACTCCTGCGCCTTGGATAAATGTAATCTCAAATGGAAACTTTGGTTTTCATGTTTCAGAAAGTGGCATTTCATATACATGGAATAAAAATAGTAGAGAAAACAAGTTAACTACATGGTCTAATGACCCTGTCATAGATAATGAGGCAGAAGAGATATATATACGTGATGAGATAGATGGAAGTGTATGGAGTATATCACCTAAGCCTATAAGGGATAATGGAGATTATATAATTGAACATGGATTTGGATACTCCAAATTTGAACATGAGGCACATGGCATTCTAGGGAAAATGAAAATGTTTGTCGACATGAATGAAAGTGTTAAGGTATGCAGCATAAAACTTAAAAATATTACAAGTTCTAAGAGAAGATTATCCATTAGTTACTATGCGAAGCTTGTTCTGGGTGTAGCTCACGAACAAACAGCACAGTATATATTTACTGGATTTGATAAAGAGACTAATTATATCTATGCAAGGAATCCTTATAGTCAACACTTTGGAAAACTAATTTGCTACCTTAAAGTTATCGGTGGAGAAGAGTTATCTTTTACTGGAAACAGGAAAGAATTTTTGGGAAGAGGAGGAGATATAAAAGCTCCTGAGGCACTTAAGTTGAAAAAGTTATCTAATATCGTTGGTGCTGGCATGGACCCTTGTCTCGCAAAAAATGTCAAGATAACCTTAAATGAAGGAGAAGAAAAAGAAATATTAGTACTCCTTGGACAGGAAGAAAGTTTTGAAAAGATATCTCAGGTAATAAATAAGTATAGTAATGAAGATGTTGCTGAAAAAGAATTAAATAATACAAATAGTTTCTGGAAGAAATTGTTTAATATTGTACAGGTAGAAACTCCAGATAAGTCTATGGACTTAATGATAAATGGGTGGCTTATGTATCAGATTATATCCTGTAGATTCTGGGCAAGGACTGCCTTCTACCAATCAGGTGGAGCTTACGGATTTAGAGACCAACTTCAAGATGTTATGCCTATTACGTATCTTGACCCTGAAATATCAAGAAAACATATAGTTTATAGCGCCTCGAAACAATATCTAGAAGGAGATGTTCAACATTGGTGGCATCCTGTAGTAGAAAGCGGAATTAGAACAAGGTTTTCAGATGATTTACTATGGCTTCCTTATGCTACGGCGGACTATATAAAAAATACAGGAGATTACAGCATATTAGATGAAGAGGTAGGCTATTTAGAAGACGAGGAACTAAAGGAAGGAGAAGATGAAAGATACAATATATCAAGAAAATCCGATAAAAAAGGAACTATATATGAGCACTGCATAAAAGCAATAGAAAAATCCTTAAAGTTCGGAAGTCATAACATACCGCTGATGGGATCTGGAGATTGGAATGACGGAATGAGCACTGTCGGAAACGAGGGAAAAGGAGAGAGTGTCTGGCTAGGATGGTTCTTATATAGTATTCTTGATAAATTCATAGAGATATGCAAAATAAAAAATGATAAAGAAAAGGTTGCAAAATATAGTGATCTAAAAGAGTTTATTAGGGATAATTTAGAGAAAAATGCGTGGGATGGTGGTTGGTATAGAAGAGCCTACTTTGATAATGGTGTACCTTTAGGTTCGTTGCAAAATGATGAATGTCAGATAGATTCACTATCTCAGTCTTGGGCTGTTATTTCTGGTGCTGCAAAAGAATCTAGAGCAAAAGAAGCTATGGAGGCTTTAGAAAGAAATCTAATTAAGGATGATAAGGGAATAGTATTGCTTCTTACACCTGCCTTTGATAAATCGGCCTTAGAACCTGGGTATATTAAAGGATATGTTCCAGGAGTAAGGGAAAATGGCGGCCAATATACACATGCATCTATATGGGTGATATTAGCTTTAGCTAAAATGGAATATAACAATAAGGCTTGGAAGATATTTAATATGATTAATCCAATAAATCACGCTAAATCATATTTAAATTGTCAAGTTTACAAAGTAGAACCATATGTCATGACAGCTGACGTCTATGCAGTAGAACCTCATACAGGAAGAGGAGGATGGAGCTGGTATACTGGAGCCGCAGGATGGATGTATAGAACAGGAATTGAGGCTATACTTGGACTTAAATTAATAGGTAAACAAGGCTTTATGGTAAATCCATGTGTACCAGATGAATGGCAAAACTATAATATTTACTATAATAAACAAGGAGCCAAATATAATATACAAATTAAAAGATCAGATGAAAAAGGAATTTGGCTTAATGGAATTAAGTTAGAAAATGGAATCGTTCCTTTTTTAGAGGAAGGAGAACATGAAGTTATGGTTTTAATATAAGGCATATTTAAATAAATAATAACTTCAACTTTAAAAGAAGGAAATTAGAAAAGTATGCAGAATAATATATATTAAAATCAGAAGATTCAATAAAAAGGAGGAGTCATTATGACAGAGGTTAGACAGGTTTATAAATGTGAGATTTGTGGCAATATGGTAGAGGTAATCCATAAGGCAGGAGGAAGCTTAGTTTGTTGTAATAAGCCAATGACACTACTTGTAGAAAATACAGTAGATGCAGCAGTTGAAAAACATGTACCAGTAATAGAAAAAATAGAAGGTGGAGTAATTGTAAAAGTTGGAGCAGTAGAACATCCAATGCTTGAAGAACATCACATAGAATGGATAGAAGTACACACTGCTAACAAAGTTTATAGAAAATGGCTTAAGCCAGGAGAAAAGCCAGAAGCAATATTTAAAATTGATGAGGAAGTATTATTTGCAAGAGAATATTGTAATATACACGGATTATGGAAGAAATAATATATAAAAGTATTGACAAATCTTGTTTTAAAGAATAATATATTTTAAAAGAATGAAATAATACAAATCCGTTGATAGAAAGTAAGTAGGTTTAAAAACAGATTTAAAGAGAGCTATAGGTGGTGGAATTATAGCAATCATGATTAAGCTGAATGGGTTCTGGAGGATCGGAATGAATAAAAAGTAGTTCCTGGACGTTAATCTTACGTTATAAAGATAGGATATTTTTATGTATCTGAGTTGAGGAAAAGACTGTATTATTTGTCTTTTTGAAATTAGGTGGCACAGCGACATTACGCCCTATGATTTAAAAAATCATAGGGTTTTTTTATTTATCCGATGACTACCCGCTCTAATACTCCTGGCGCACTCTGTGAAAGCGACTATCACCAAATCACAGATTTGGGATATCTGCTTTTCTCCAAGCGGGAGTAAAGAGCGGCTACGTCCCTGGATAACGATTTCTAAGCATCAGGTGGAGGTTAAATGCCTAAATGGCATTTAACGGGCAGAATTGCCCAGTGGTCGCAGACAAACTCCATCTGATGCCAAGAACTCTGTTTATAATAATTAAATAAATGAGGTGAATTTTTATGGAAGAAAATAAGAAGATAATATTTAGCGGAATTCAACCATCAGGAAATTTAACATTAGGTAATTATTTAGGAGCTTTAAAAAATTGGGTTAAGTTACAGGATGAGTATGAATGCTATTATTGCGTAGTGGATTTACATGCTATAACAGTAAGACAGGAGCCAAAGGATTTAAGAAGAAGAACGTTGGAGGTACTTGCAATATACCTAGCAGCAGGGCTTGATCCGGAAAGAAATACAATATTTATTCAATCACATGTTCCTGCTCACGCTGAAGGAGCTTGGTTATTGAATTGCTTCACTTATACTGGGGAATTAAGTAGAATGACGCAATTTAAGGATAAATCTCAAAGATACGGAGAATCCATAAGTGCGGGGTTACTAGACTATCCTGTTCTAATGGCTGCAGATATACTGCTTTATAATGCTAACTTGGTTCCAGTAGGAAAAGATCAAAAGCAGCATCTTGAACTTACAAGAGACATTGCTGAGAGATTTAATAGTCTATACAGCCCTACGTTTAATATACCTGAACCTTATATTCCAGAGTTAGGCGCAAAAGTTATGGATTTACAAGAGCCTACAAAAAAGATGTCAAAGTCAGCAGACAATCCTAATAGCTATATATTAATAATGGATCATCCAGATGTAATAAGAAAGAAAATTAGCAGAGCTGTTACTGACAGCTTAGGGGTAGTAAAATATAATAATGAACAGCCAGGAGTTAAGAATTTAATAACAATATTAAATGCTATAACAGGAATGACCATAGAACAAATAGAGAAGAAATATGAAGGTCAAGGATATGCTCAATTTAAATTAGATGTTGCAGATGCTATAGTTAATGAGTTGGAGCCTATACAAAAAAGAATAAATGAAATTTTAAATGATAAAGAATATCTTGAGAGTGTATATAGAAAGGGCGCAGAAAAAGCAAATTATGTTGCAAATAAAATGCTAAGAAAAATGCAGAAAAAAATAGGATTTATACCAAGGTAGGATAAACTTTTATCCTACCTTTTGGTCTTTTAATATAAATTTGTTTATTACGTGAGCCACGCCATGTTCTTCATTGGTTTTTGTAATATAATTGGCAATTTCTTTTAGCTCAGGGAATGCATTGCCCATAGCTACGCCTAGTCCAGCATACTTTATCATGTGTATGTCATTACCGGCATCACCCATACAAATAACCTCTTCTTGGTTTATCCCTAAGCTTTTAGCTAAGACTTCCACACCAAAGCCCTTATTAACTTTCTTATTTATAAACTCTAGAAAGAAAGGAGCACTTCTAACGATTGTATATCTATCGTTGATGTCATTAGGAAGGTTTTCTATGACTTTATTCAAGATACTCTCATCATCTATAAACATAACTTTTACTATGGTAGTATCTTGGCTTATGTTATCAAAATCAACTATCTCAAGAGGAATACCATTCATAGTAGCTTCCAACTCGCTATATTTATTGAGTTTAGGAGTTATACAGGAAGAGGGGGTTAGAGCATGAATATTTACATCAAGTTCTTTACTCAAAGTATATAGATATTTAAGATCATTTAAATTCATAAAATTTTTAGCTATAATTTCACCAGTTTTAGTGTTTTGAACTACTGCACCATTGAAGGCCACGGCATAATCACCGTCGCTTAATAAATTTAATTGCTTTAAATATTTTTCAATACCTTTAGTAGGTCTACCAGTTGCTAAAACTACCTTTATGCCATTTTCTTTAGCCTTCTTAATGGCCTCGAGATTTTCTTTAGATATAGTCTTGTCCTCTTTTAAAAGGGTTCCATCCATATCTAGTGCGACTAACTTGTACATTTCAAACCTCCAATATTACACATTTTCAAAGATGCCTTATATAAACTATTATATCATTTGAAATGTCGAAATAAATTTTGTAAATTCTTAATATTAGGCTATCTAAGTTAAATAAATAGAAAACTAAACGTTTACGTTATGAAAATATTTTCTTATTGAAAAGAATTATATAAAATGATATAATCTTAAATCACTTAGGCATCTGAAAGAAAATAACAAGACAAAGATGCCTTAAGTTGACATTAATTAATAATAAAGTTAAAATCATTGTTGGAAGCAATAAAAGAAGAGGAGAGAGAGCTGTGGCGGACTTAGTAAAAGAAATTGAAAGAAGAAGAACATTTGCTATAATATCCCACCCCGACGCTGGTAAAACTACGTTGACAGAAAAGCTATTATTATACGGAGGAGCAATAAGGCTTGCAGGTTCCGTTAAAGCTAGAAAGGCATCAAAACATGCAGTGTCAGACTGGATGGAAATAGAGAAACAAAGAGGTATTTCAGTTACATCTTCAGTTATGCAATTTAACTATGATGGATTCTGTATAAATATATTAGATACACCAGGACACCAAGATTTCAGTGAAGATACATACAGAACGTTAATGGCAGCAGACAGTGCTGTTATGGTTATCGATGCTGCAAAAGGTGTGGAAGAGCAGACAAAAAAGCTTTTCCATGTATGTAGTTTAAGAGGAATACCTATATTTACGTTTGTAAATAAAATGGATAGAGAAAGTAAAGATCCATTTGAATTAATGGAAGATATAGAGAATGTTTTAGGGATAAAATCATATCCAATGAATTGGCCTATAGGTTCAGGGGCAGATTTTAAAGGTGTATACGATAGAGAAAAAAAATTAATTGAGGCTTTCAATGGTGGAAACCACGGACAAACTGCAGTACAATCTATAGAAGGTCAGATAGATGATTCAGTATTTAAGGATTTACTTGGAGAACCGCTACACGAAAAGTTAAAAGAAGATATAGAGCTGCTCGATATAGCTGGTGATGAATTTGATATTAAGAAAGTAAGAGACGGCTCACTTACTCCGGTATTCTTTGGTAGTGCTTTAACTAACTTTGGTGTAGAGCCATTTTTAAGAGAATTCTTAGGATTAACTACGGCACCTTTAGCAAGAGAATCAGATCAGGGCGAAGTAGATGTTTTTGATGAGGATTTCTCAGCTTTTATCTTTAAGATTCAAGCTAACATGAATCCAGCACATAGAGATAGAATTGCCTTTATGAGAATTTGCTCAGGCAGATTTAAAAAGGGAATGGAAGTGTTCCATATCCAGGGAGGAAATAAAATTAAACTTGCACAGCCGCAGCAATTTTTAGCTCAAGATAGAGAAATTGTGGAAGAGGCTTATGCAGGCGACATAATTGGAGTTTTTGACCCTGGTATTTTTAGTATTGGAGACACTCTATGCTCAAGCCCTAAAAAGTTCCAATTCGAGGGCATTCCTATTTTTGCTCCAGAGTATTTTGCAAGAGTTAAAACTATAGATACAATGAAAAGAAAGCAATTTATAAAGGGCGTAACTGAGATTTCACAAGAAGGTGCAATCCAGGTGTTCAAGGAGATAAATATAGGAATTGAAGAGATAATTGTTGGTGTTGTAGGGGTGCTACAATTTGAAGTATTAGAATATAGATTGAAACATGAATACAATGTAGATATAAAGATGGATAGACTTGCCTATAAGTATATCAGGTGGATAGAAAATTCAGAAGTTCCAGTTGATAAACTTACGTTAACAAGTGATACAAAAGTAGTCAAAGATTTAAAAGACAGGAATATATTAATATTCCAAAGTGAGTGGGCAATAGGATGGGCACTAGACCATAATAAGGGGCTTATGCTATCTGATATTGGCAAATCTGAATAACTATATAAAATAGAAGGGTTAAACTAAAATTAAAGTTTAACCCTTTTTATGTTATTGTAATAAATCTAAATTGTAATTGTTTATATAAGTTGAAGGAACGTTTTTGTAGTAGAAAGAACGAAGTATACTTTGTAGTAATACTTTACCTTTATCTAAGACAAAGTCGACTAACTTAACAGTTCCATAAGCAAATAACATTCCAGCCAATACATCTATAACCCAGTGTATTTCCAAGTACATTGTAGAGAATACTACACTTAAGCAAAAGAATCCCCATACATATTTAAATAGCTTGTTTTTTTCTCTCATAACTAATAAAAATGCTGCAAAGGCTATAGAAGTATGCATAGATGGGAAGCAATTTAGTGCTACCCCAGCTGCTTGTGCAGGAGTCATATTTCTTGCTAGTCCATCAGGATGACCAAGTACGTACCATACTTCTTGTAGATGGAAAGTAAGATAAAAAGGTGTTATTAGAAAAACTTGTACTATATGTCCGGATAATCCGTATCTAAGCATCTTTTTAAAGTCCTTAGATATAGCAGCTCTATAAATAGGCAACAATATAGGAAGAACAAATCCATTATTATAAACCATTCTTAAAATCCAAGTAAGAGTTTCTGATTTATAAGCTCGCACGAATGCGGCATCATTTAATGGTATTTTGCTGAAAATAGGATTCAAATCTACTACAATATTTTTGCTCATTTGCCAGCTTAACATTTTTCCCCAAAATTCATATCCATGAACATTTATATATGATAAAAACATTATAAAAGGCACAGCAAGTAATAAGTATGGAATCCATTTAACATCTTTGCGAATCTCAGAACAAGCTGTAAATGCTGCAAATGCTAATAAAAATTTAAAGGCTTTATAGTCAACTCCTGTATTAGCATATACGATTTTCATAGCGTTGTATAAAAAATAGAGACCTATAATAATAAAATAGTATTTATTCAAGAAGTCAACAGCTTTTAGAAGTATAGCTTTAGCTGTGCTTAATACTCTTTTTTTATGAAATTTGACATAAATTTATCCTCCCTTCATATACAGAATAAATTATATCATGAGTACTAGGACAAGTACATAAGTAAATATAGTTATGATGGCCCAAATAGTCAAAAAATAGTAAAGAGCTCAGATAAAATCAGAGCTCTTATTAAATATGTTACATTGTCTTCTTTCTTCCAAATAGGGCATCTATTATAAATACTAGTGCTGCTACAAGTAATAGAAGATTTATAAATCCACCGCCGATTCGGAATATCAAACCTATAATCCAAAAGAATAAAACTATGCCACCTAACCAACGTAAAAAAGTCATATATATTACCTCCTGTGAAATATTAAAGTACTTACCATATTAAAGTCTTACTAATAATGTTATTATTAGCAGTATTAATAAAAATTATTAGCAAAACAATTAATTATTATATAAAATACATTGCTTATATTGTATCGTTACATTTTGGGTTTTTATAAAAGAATAATATAATAATAAATAGAAAAGAGCTATGCCGTGCAGTGACATTGCTAAGTAATTTATGATGATAAGGCATCTTCAAATTTCAGATGCCTAAAGAAAAGGAGTGAGATGGAATAATGGAAAGCAAAAAAGTAGCGTTAAGTAGCGGAAAAGTTCAAGATATGGTACAGATAGCACTTATGGCAGCAATAACCTATATTGCTACAGCAGTAATTAATATACCTAGTGGAGTTATTGTTAAAGGTGTGGTTCATCTTGGTGACAGTATGGTGTTTTTAGCAGCATTACTGTTAGGAAGAAAAAAGGGATTTTTGGCGGCAGCAATCGGTATGTGTATGTTTGATTTACTTTCTCCATATGCTATATGGGCGCCTTTTACATTTATAATAAAAGGAACTATGGCATATATTGCTGGAGCTATTGCCTATAGAAACAATTATGAAGGAAATAATATATTTAATAATATACTAGCATTTGTACTAGGTGGTATATGGATGATAGTAGCATACTATGGAGCTGGTGTGATTTTAATGCATTTTACTACAAAAATAGCTTTTACTCAGGCTTTTGTGTTAGCAGCAGCAGAAATTCCGGGAAACATTTCACAGGTAGTTGCAGGCATTGTCTTAGCAATACCACTAGGAAAAGTACTAAAGAAAGCAAATGTAATAAGAAAATAGAAAAAGAGAGGTTTAAAAACCTCTCTTTAAATTATTATCTATTTCTCATGCTATTTTTTTCAGCTTTTCTTGCTCTTCTGCAATCTGGGCATCTTACTGGATCATTTTCAAATCCTTTTTCTTTGTAGAAAGCTTGCTCGCCTTCAGTAAATATAAATTCTTTTCCACAGTCTTTGCATACGATAGTCTTATCTGCCATTTTTAAAAACCTCCTTAAGATCATAGGACTAATTTTGTTCTTGATAACTTCCTCCTATGACTTAGGAGATATAAGCACCCTGAAAAAATTGACCTATATTAAGATTAACTACAAAAATTATTATATCACATTCTTTTAAAAAAACAATATTTTAATTTACTAGCAATAGGGTAAAAATATATAAATAATAATGATATAAGCATTAAATTGTAGTAATAAATGGATTATAATTAATTTAACAAATATATTTATTGAAAATTTGAATATAAATATTTATATAAGGAATTTGAGGTTGTTGATATGGATAAGAGAAGATTTGCAAATTTGCTAAAAAAAACAGAAGGCCCCAAACTAGATTTTAAGCAGCATATAGAAATTGATACAGACAGTGGAAGGAAAGAACTAGCAAAAGATATATGTGCGATAGCTAACTCGAGAGGGGGAAGAGGATATTTAGTTATAGGAATAGAGGATAAGACTAAGAAAGTACTAGGGATAGGAGATTTAGAATTAAATGAGGAAAAGATACAGCAAATCATAAGCTCAAGAATAGAGCCGCCTGTGCCTATTTCACTAGAGTTCCTAGAGTTTGATAAAAAAAAGGTTGCGATTATAAATATTTATGATGGACCGCAAAAGCCTTACCAAATGCGTGATAATGGGGCATTTTATATAAGAAGGGGATCAACCAATGATACAATGAGAAAGCAAGAAATAATATCTGCACTGCAAGAAAGTCTAAGTCTAAATATAGAATTGTGCCCTATTCCTCATAGTGATACAAGTTGCATTGAAAAAAGTATAGTAGATAAATACTTTGCATCACAGGGAATTCAGGCTGATGATGAAAATAGAGTTGAACTTATGGAGAATGCTTCTATCATATATATGGATAAGGATTCTGGTAAGCATATGGTTACATTGGGCGGACTTTTAATCTTTTCAAAAATAAATAATGTATATATACCCCATAATATGATAAGAATAACTAATAGAATTAACAAAGATTTAGATGATACAATCATAATACAAGGTGATTTATTATCAATGTTAGATAAAAGTGAAGATATACTTAATAATATGCTTCCTAAACAGTACCCTACGGAAGCCTTAAATGAAGGTATTAGAAATGCTGTATTATACAGAGACTATACAGTATTCTATAAAGAAATAGAAATCATAATTGATCACAATAGCATTGCTTTAATTAGTCCTGGCACTTTAGTAAAAGATAGAAACGGAAGTTTCATCAATTACATAAAAAGAAATATGTGGATATACGAAAAGATAATTGCATTAGATAGTAAAGGTAGGTTTATCAAATCAGGAAGAGGATTTAACAGAATGCAAAAAGCTTTCAAATACAAAGGAAAAGTAAACTTTATTGATTCTTTTAAGGATAGCGAATTTAAAGTTATATATCCTGGAGTAAAAAATTTTAAGTAGTTTTAGTTTATAATAGTAACTTAATATCGAAACGTGACTAGTTTTATAGCGACAGCTTATTATGTAGTAATATGTAGGAATATTTTTTCAAGATTATTTTTTAAATCATTGAAAAAATATTCTGAATATTATATAATTTACTTATAAGTATGGCACCTAAATATTAAAGTAAGGGGTGGTAAACATGATTTACGTATTTTGTAACAAAAGAGGTTCAGGAAAAACAAAGGCATTAATTAGCTTGGCAAACGAGAAATTAGAAGTAGGCAAGGGAAATATTGTCTATGTCAATGATGACAAAAGACCAATGTTTCAGCTTAATAGAGGAATAAGATTTATTTCAACAGAAGGATTTAATTTAAAAAAGCAAGAGAGTTTTTACGGATTTTTGTGCGGCATAATTTCCGAAGATTATGATATTGAGACAATTTTTATTGATGGATTGTTTAATATTATAGAAGAGAATCTTCAGAATGCGGCACAATTGTTTTGTTTAATGGAAAAGTTATCAGTGGAGAGTGGTGTTGATTTCTATATAAACGTGAACGGCGATAATGAAATGCCTGAATTCATTAAAAAATACGTAGCATAATTTAAGAGGAAAATAAATATTAATTTATATAAAAGGCTGGACTAATTGGTCCAGCCTTAAGTGTATTTAATATTTTAATATGAACTCTACTATAGATATAATCAATTCAAATAAAATTAAAATAATGACCATTATTTCAAGCTTTGTACCTCTCTTTTCATGTGATAAAGAAGCAAATACATCTGTGATGTCTTGAAGTATTTCAGTTTTATGATTTATTTTCTTATATCTCTCATCTAAATCAAAAAGTGAACTGATTTGAATAAAGAAATTTTCTATATCCTCATTATCCCAGGCTGCTTTAGGTTTATCTAAAAGCATAAGATATGATATGGTATTATATTTAAATCTCAATACTTTAGCAGAGGTTTTAGCTATCTCCTGGTCAGACATATTAAACTTACCGGTATCAAGATAATTTATTATATTTTCTATACCATCTAAAAGTTTATCTGTTTCAGTCTCAATTTTTTTTAGGGAAGTAGATTTCGCTAATACCAATGATATTATATCAAGATAATAGGGTATAAACTCATTAGATGTCATTAAATCATTATATAAGGAATAATCGTATTGTGCATCTACTTCAAGCTTATATTCATCAATATATTCTGATGGATTATTGTTTTTAAGATTAGGTTCTATATTTTTTATGTATTTAATTATATCCTGGATTTCATGGAATTCCATATTTATAAAAACCAAGGTTCCAAAATAATATATGTATACCCATTTGTTTTCTGTTTCTCTAACTATGCCACTTAATTTTCTATCAGACAATACTAAAGGGTCTTCCCACTTAAATTTACGAGTAATACCAAAGTGAGAAGCAATGGCATTTAAATTAATTTCATTACATAAAACCAACGATTTAAAAGACCAACTTTGCATAAATTACATCCTTTCAGTTAAACATTAGGCATCTGAGAGAAAATAATAAGCCGAAATAGTTTAGTATACTGACTAGTTATTTTTGAGGATGCCTTATATGTATATAATAAATATTAACATAAAAAGCTAATTATATGTATTTAAATATTGATAAAAAAATACTTTAATTATATACTATAAGTTATAGCTGAGAATGACAAAGTGAAATGATTAGAAAGGAAGTGCTTTAAATGGCTAGCGTTTATGATACACTGCTAGAACGTGGATATATAAAGCAGGTTACTCATGAAGAAGAAATAAAAGAATTGTTAGGAAAAGAAAAGATAACATTTTACATAGGATTTGATCCAACTGCAGATAGTCTTCATGTAGGACATTTCCTACAAATGATGGTTATGGCACATATGCAAAGAGAAGGTCACAGGCCTATTGCATTACTAGGCGGAGGCACTGCAATGATTGGTGACCCGAGTGGTAAAACTGATATGAGAAAAATGCTTACAAAAGAGCAAATACAGCATAATGCAGATAGCTTCAAAAATCAATTTGCTAAACTTATAGATTTTAATGATGGAAAAGCACTAATGGCAAATAATGCAGATTGGCTATTAAATCTTAACTACGTAGAGTTTTTAAGAGAAATTGGGGTGCATTTTTCTGTAAATAGAATGCTTACTGCTGAATGCTATAAGCAAAGACTTGAAAAGGGATTAACTTTCCTTGAATTCAATTATATGCTGATGCAGGGATACGATTTTCTTGAGTTAAATAGAAGATATGGTTGTGTACTTCAAATGGGTGGAGATGACCAATGGTCAAATATACTATCAGGAGTAGACTTAATAAGAAGAAAAGAAAGTAAACCTGCTTTTGGTATGACATTTACACTATTAACAAATAGTGAAGGTAAAAAGATGGGCAAAACAGAGAACGGTGCTGTATGGCTCGATAAGGATAAAACTTCACCATATGAATTTTATCAATATTGGAGAAACGTTGGTGATGCTGATGTAGAAAAATGTTTAGCACTGTTAACTTTCTTACCTATGGATGAAGTAAAAAGACTTGGAGCGCTTCAAGGTTCTGAAATAAATGAGGCCAAAAAAGTTCTTGCTTATGAAGTTACTAAGATTATACATGGTGAAGAAGAAGCAGAAAAAGCTAAAGCAGCAGCGGAAGCTCTATTTGCAGGCGGTCAGGATATGAGTGCCGTACCTACTGCAGTTGTAAAAAAAGAAACATTAGGATGCAGCATAACAGAATTGCTTGTAAATACAGAGATACTTCCATCAAAAGGTGAGGCAAAAAGATTAATTCAACAAGGTGGCCTTACAATAAATGATGAGAAAGTAACAGATATGAATATGATAATAACAGAAGAAAACTTCAACGATGGCAGTATGCTTATAAGAAGAGGAAAGAAAAACTACAATAGAGTAGTAATAGAATAAATTATAGGGTTACTTGGTCGAAATTCAACTTTCGACCAAGTAACCCTATATATTATGTTTCCACATTATAATGGCATCTTCTCGATTGTCGCCATAATATTCTTTTCTTATGCCTTCCTCAACAAAGCCATATTTTTTATATAGGCTTTGTGCAACTAAGTTAGACTTTCTAACTTCTAATGTTATACTATTTACTGATTCTATTTTGCAAATTTCAATAAGAGCTTCTAGTAAGAGTTTTCCTGTACCTATGCCTCTATATTCTGGATGTACAGCTATATTAGTTATATGGCCTTCGTCGAGTATAAGCCACATGCCTGCATAACCAATTACTACCTCTCCTTTTTTGCAATTATGTATCTCGCAAATTTATTATTTTCTATCTCTTTTTGGAATGATTCTCTACTCCATGGTGTTGGGAAACATAGAGTATCAATTATTAAAACACTGTCAATATGTTCTAATTTTAAGGAGAGTATATCAATATCATTCATTTTCTATACCTCTTGATTTTTCTTCATACTCCCTTTCAGCCTGGGATTTCCTTAGGTAAAGGGGAGCAAAGGTATACAAATCATCATAAACCCCATCTTTTAGAAGATTTAACCCTAGTTCACCTAATGAAGATGCCCGTGTTAAATTGAGATGTACAGGTGCAAAACTTGTATTTTTTATATTAGATGTTAGCTTATCTCTAAACTTAGGGATTGCATCTCCAATAAAGCATACATGCTCGTTATATTCGTTAAGTATAGTAATTAACTCATCAATTGAAATTATCATATACTCGCTTATAATATTTAATCTATCTTTCTCAAACTTATACAGGGCCGTATACACATTATCTCTAAGAGCATCTAGAATAGGACATACTATGCCATTAGTATAAGCTAGATTATAGGCTAGAGCGTCTAGTGAAGAGACTCCAACAAAAGGCTTTCTAGTTCCTTGGCTTAATCCTTTTACAGCTGAAGCTCCAATTCTAAGTCCAGTAAAGGAACCAGGACCTTTTGAAACTACAAATCCGTCTAATGAATCGACGTTTAATTTTAAATTATTTAGCAGAGTATCCACCATCGTCATAAGCACAACAGAATGTTGTTTTTTATAGTTAAAGGTTATTTCTCCAAGTAATTTATCATCGTCGAGGACGGCGCAAGTTGCAGATTCGGTAGATGTATCTAAACTTAAAACTTTCATAATTTATTTTAACTCCTTTATATAGTTATATCTATCGCCATAATATTTTATGGATATTTTTCTAAAGTCCATACCTAGTTCAGGAACTTTTTTTATATCTACCCATACATGTTCCTTAGGTATTAATTCTTCAATAAAGTTTGACCACTCTATAATACTTACAGCATCGCTAAAAATATATTCATCAAAACCTATGGCTTCTATTTCATCGGGATCACATACTCTATAAACATCGAAATGATGCAGTTTTAGGCGTCCTTCATATTCATTTACTATTGTAAATGTAGGACTTGTTATAGGCTCACTTATTTTAAGGCCTTCAGCAATACCTTTAGTAAAGTGGGTTTTACCAGCGCCAAGGTCTCCAGTAATGCAAATTATATCACCAGAATGTACAAGTTCCCCTAATTTTCTTCCTAAATTCATTGTGCTGTCAGCAGTATCTACAATAAACTCCATTATAATTCACCTCATAGTTATTTTATCCAAAATAGCACAAAAAGAAAAGAAAGATTAGACAGTATCTAATATTTTATCGGAATTTATAATAGATTTTAAGTGGATTAAGGCTTTTTTGCAAATAAGGTCTTTACAGGCCATATCATGCATTATAGAAAAAGCCTCTTCTACAGACAAACCAAGTCTATAAGGCCTATTCTCTATTAAAGCTTGATATATATCGCAAACACATATGATTCGTGATTCTTCGGAAATTTCTTCAAAGTTAAGGAGCTTAGGATAGCCCCCGCCGTTCAATTTTTCATGGTGGTTTCCAGCCCACTCGCTTATGATTCCTATATCCATTCTATCCAAAATTAACTTTGTGTAGTATGCATGAGATTTTATAATTGAAAATTCATCATTTGTTAACGAGGTATTTTTATCAAGAATACTTAAAGGTATTGCTAGTTTACCAATGTCATGTAAAAGACCTGCAATTTTCATTTTTAAACATTTGTCTTTAGGATAACCAAGAAATTTTGAAACATTATAGGCTAATTTTGATATTCCAAGTGAGTGCGTGGCGGTAAACTTACTCTTAGTATCTATTATTCTTGAAAAGATATAAGCTATACTCTCTAATTCTTTTAAGCCAATAATAATATCTAACTTTGGTGAAAGTTTATCTAAAATAAAATCAATATGAGCTATGTTTTCTATGTTAAGCCAAAAAGTGTCCGTAGAAGATACCTGTAAAAATGCATCTATAAGCTTGGAAGAGAACAATGTGTTTTCTCCATTCTTGATCCATGAAATTATTTTAGACTTTTGTCTAAAAATAGGAATAGATTTATCATATAATATCTCAACTAAATCTGAAATTCTGATTATTTGGCTTTCAATTAGAATATTATCACCGCTAATTTTCATTGGACCAGTTCCATTGTAGTTTTCATGATGATAAAGAATTATGTTAGATAAATCATTAAATATAGGAAATGGTTTAATTATTTTCGAGCCGGTTATACAATGGCCAGCTATAAATGTGTTAGATATATGGCATTCGGAAAAATAGCTTGTAGCTCCGATATCATGAAATAAAGCAGATATGTATAATTGTTGCTTGGTATCTTCGTCTAGATTTAAATAGTTTGCTATTTCCAGTGCTATATAGGTTGTTCTTTGTGCATGATTAATAAATTGATGACTAGTATAATTAATATTTGAAATATCTTCAATAATTTCTGAAGAAGATTCTAAATTCATTTGTGATAAATCTAAGGCTAAAGACAAGGATCTTATAGTTTTATTCAAATTAATTTTCATACATTTTTCTCCTTGAAAATGCTTATTATAAATCTAATGCTTATTTTAACATAATTATAGGATATATAAAATATTGTGGGAAGTTATATGAATTTATTTACCGAAGGATTAATATTATTGTAAAATATTTCATAAGAGTTTGCATTGTTAAATTACATTATGTAAAATATATATAATAATATGTTTATATAACAAATTAAGATATGTTTATAAGTTTCAGGGGTGAATAATTTGAAAAAAAAATTTAGTACGTTCCTAATTTTTTGTATAGTATTTCTTGTAAGTTGTAGTAATAAGATTGAAGATACCCAAACTAACCCGATGGATAACACAAAGATGGAAGTCGTTAAGGATGTAAATTTAAATATAATGACAACCAATAAGCTTTTATACAGCATGATAAAAAGTATAGTGAATGATAAACATTCAGTTGAATACATGTTCAGTAACAGACAAAGTGAACTTAACTTTCAGTTTTCAAGTGATAGCTTAAATAATGTAGCAAAAGAAGATTTGTTTATCTATATGGGGGCAGGGTTTGACCCTTGGATGAATAACTTTATAGATAATCTAAATAAGAACAACGTAGGAGTTATAAATGTATCAAGAGGGGTAAAATTAGTTTCATATAATAAGGTTGTAAAATACAAGGATATTGTTCTAAAAGATAACCCATATTATTTGCTAAATATAGACAACTATAAGATAGCATTGATGAATATAAAAAATGCGGTACAGGACAAAGATCCTAAAAATTGAGATATATATGAAAAAAACTTTTCAGAGACTTTAAGAAATATAGATAACTACCAAAAAGATTTAAAGGCTGTTAAAGATAAGTTATCAGATTATACTTTTGTTACCATGGAGGATGAACTGAGTTATTTTATAAAATATAATGACATTAAGATAATTGACCTAAGTAAAGAGCAAGCAACTATAGATAATAATACAAAATTAAATATGGAAACAAAATTGAAGGATAATAAAAATCTGATACTTCTATATAATGATAGTTCTTTGCTTAAGAATTATGAAGATCTAATTAAAAAGTATAATATTAAAACAATAGGAATAAAAGTATATAATGGTGAAGATAGCTATGAAGACGTACTTAAATATAATCTTGAGAATTTAGAAGGATTTTATGAGAAGGAAGTAAATAAAAAATAATAAAAATATCCTAAAATAGATGCTTAGAATACTATATTGAGTTTCATAATTTTTCTAGGCACTAAAATATTTATTTAAATTATGAAAAAGCACTTGCATATTATAAAAATATGAGGTATAATAAAACTCGTCTTAGGGGTATAGCTCAATTGGTAGAGTAGCGGTCTCCAAAACCGTTGGTTGCGGGTTCGAGTCCTCCTGCCCCTGCCAAAAACACAAGGTGTTTCAATAGTTTGAAATATCTTGTGTTTTTTATTTTTTGTATTTTAGAAGTACTATAGCATCAAAAATCCTTTTTGGATAAAAAATAAGCTCTATTGGGCAAAAATTTGAAAGGCTGTTGACAATATATGTTTATCAACAGCCTGAGCACCAATTATTAAATTGGTGCTGATTTATTTTATTTGTTAAATAATACTTGAACTATAGCATCACTTACTACTCCCTGCAGCCCAAATATATTTATATTACTTACTCTCGCAGATTTTGAATTTGTATATTGAGATGTTACCTCTTTTAAATTAACATCATCTACAAGAACTATAGCTGAAGATTTCTTTGCTGCAAAAGCCGAACCTGATATTGAATCCGCAAATCCTCGACCTGAAGCTATGCATATACTGCTGAAATCTATGTCATTTTCAAAATTTTTAATGATATTAATATTTCTTTCATAGTCATTATTACCAGTTATTCTTTGTGGATTAGGAAGTTGATTTGCTATATCACTGCTTATTAGGTCAGTGTCACCTAGAATATATGTTTTAGTAAAGTTATTCTCCTTTAAGTAGTTATCTACAGAACTTGGCAATGTATATTTATCTGTTAATATTATTGGAATCCCTTTTTTGCTGCTATTGGTGATACTGATAAAGCATCTGTCCACTCATATCCGTTTGCAATAATAATTTCTCCACTTGTATTACCTAGTTTTTTAGCTATCTTAACTGAAGTTTCAAATCTGTCTTTTCCTCCAAATCTTTCTGTAGTCATACCCATTTTTATAAGTTGATTCTCAACCTCCTGTGATATAACTCCAATACCACCAGTTATAAGTACATGATTTACTCGAAGTCTTGCAAGTTCTGATAATACACCTCCAGGTATAGAGTCTCTACTTGTTAGCAAAATAGGGGCATTATACTTTTTAGCTAAGGTAGCAGCACTCAGTCCATCAGGAAAATCTCCACCAGATGCAAGCACTGCATACTCTGACGTTCCATTCCATCCTGCCTTAGAAATAGCAACTGAAGTTTCATATCTGTCCTTTCCTCCAAGTCTTCTATAAATTGAAGTGCCCGGATCAGTTCCGCCTGTATCTGTACCATTTGATGTACCAGTAACTGTAACATTGCAAATCGCACTTACAGTTCTATCAAAAGTAGCTGCTGTAATTACCGCAGTTCCTGATTTTATGGCAGTTATTTTTCCATCACTCACCGTAGCTACACTATTATCTGAAGAAGTCCAGACTAAGGAGAAATTTGTTGCATTTGTTGGAAACAGGGTACTTGTTAGCGTATCTGTTGCTCCAATCATTAGAGTGTCTGAATTTTTATTCAAAGTTATTGTTTGCACTGGTATTATGGAATCCTGTGGATATACAATTACAGTACAACTTGCGCTGCTGGTTCCATCTGGAGTCGTGGCTGTTATTGTTGCCGCTCCTGGCTTTATTCCTCTCAATACACCATAGGATACAGTGACAATGCTAGGATCAGAGGATGTCCAATTCGCTATACCTATTGGATTTAAAGTGGAAATTAATACATCTGATGCTCCAACTAATAAATTATCTGAAGTTTTATTTAAAGTTATGGATGTGATTGGTAATTGTCCTTGTGCGTACACCGTTACAATGCAAGCGGCAGACCCTCCACCTGGCTCTGTTGCTGTAATTGTTGTAATTCCTGGAGCTATACCCATTATTACACCATTTGCTACACTAGCTATGTCCTTATTGATTGATTCCCATTTTACATTTGCATTTGGTATAATTGTTGAATTTAAGCTGGCAGCTAAGGTGTCCGTTTTCCCAACTTCTACATTATCCATTCTTTTGCTTATTGCAAAGCCTTGTGTTGGGGTTGTTCCGCCACCCATATAGCTTACAGTTACAAAACAGCTTGCAGAACTGGTTCCATAAGAGGTTTTCGCTGTAACTGTAACTGTTGCACTTCCTGGACCTACTCCTGTCAATACACCACTTGATGATACACTTACTATACTAGGATTGGAGGATGACCACGTTACAGAAGAGTTTGACAGGTCTGATGAATTTAAAGTAGCCTTTATAGTATCCGTTCCTCCAACATATATTAAGTCACTAGTTTTATCTAAGGATATATTTGTATTAGATCTAGAAGTAACGGTAACAGTGCAAGTTGCAATATTGGTTGCACCAGCAGTGGCTGCTGTAATTGTTGCACTTCCTTGAGCAATTGCGGTTATAGTTCCGCTGGCGTTAACCTGAACTACTGCATTATTTGATGATGTGTAGGTTACAGGCTGATTTATCGTAGTTGTTTGACTAGTTCCCATTTTTCTCACAGTTGCTGTCATATAATCCGTTGCTCCAACTGTTAATGTAGCAGTTGTTCTATAGAACTCTATTGTAATTTTAGGATCATTAACAGTAACAAAACAAGATGCGCTCAAATTTCCATCAATAGTAGTTGCAATGATACTTGCTACTCCTTTAGATACTCCTTTTATTGTACCATTATTTACTGTCACTACATTAGGATTTGAAGTTGTCCAAACTACTTGCTTATAGGTTGCATTGCCTGGATTTACAGTAGCTGTTAAAGTATCTGTACTATCAACTGTTATAGTATCTGTAGTCTTATTTAAAGTTATTGATGTAACACGAGTCACAGGATCTGCAAATACTTGAAAGTTTGCAAATAGTAATAAAAAAATCATAATAAAAGAGATTCTAAAAATTAATCGGCTTTTTCTCATAAGCTCTCCCCCTACATGGAAATTCATTCTATTATCTTATATATTAACACAAAGTGCTGCTTATTTAAACCAATTTGGCAGCTAGATATTCTGTATGCTTTATCCCTTTTGCCTACCATTTTATTCCTTAAAACATTAAATTAGCGGATGCAGGGAAAGAATTTTCTTGTTATAAAGCATTATAGATTTGGTCACAAAATGGTTGCAAAAGATATTGCACTTAATTATATAAAAATATATATAGTAAGAAATTAATTTTGATAATATAATTTATGCAAGGGCAATTTATGAATTAGCACCTGTAAGTAAATAATTTATAGCATTACATTATATTTATAATAAAGTTATCTAGGCAAGATAAGTTAGTTACAAGGAGAGAGAAGATTATGTCTGTGTATGAAGCGTGTGTAGGAAGTTATGAAAAAGCATTGGTAGCAGAAAGTTTAGGTGCCAATAGAATAGAGCTTTGTGGTAATTTATTAGAGGGTGGAACAACGCCAAGTTATGGAACTATAAAAAAGACACTTGAAAAACTTAATATTCCTGTTATGGTTATGATAAGACCAAGGGGAGGGGATTATGCATATTCTACAGATGAGATAGAAATAATGAGAGATGACATTAGTTTATGCAAAAAGCTTGGAGCCTTTGGAATTGTGATAGGAGCAGTTAAGGATGGAAAAGTGGATAATGTAGTAATTAAGGAATTAGTTAGTGCAGCTAAGCCGATGAGCATAACTTTCCACATGGCCTTTGATGAAATTGAATATAAATATTCTGCTATTGACGAGTTAAGAGGATTAGGGGTAGATAGAATATTAACTAAAGGAGGTAAAGAAAGTGCTCTTCATGGAAAAGAAGAGTTAAAAAAGCTTATAGAATATTCAAAAGAAAAAATAATAATTATGCCAGGTAAAGGAATCACTAGAGAAAATAGAGATTATATTATGAAATACACTGGAGCTGTTGAAGTTCATGGAAGTAAAATAGTTTAAGTGAAAAGTTCAAATTTCATAAATTTAGTGTTTTAGCCATGCGAAGCATGGCTTTTTTATATTTAATAATATGTTAATAATGCTGGTTTGTCTAGAAATAATAATTTCTAGTTTATTGAAAATGTCATGGTATAGTAATAAAATAACAATAAGAAGTTAAATAATATTGTAAATTGCTATAAAGAAAAACATAAAGCTAAAAATCTTATATTCATAGTAATAGAGGGGGAAAAACTATTGAGAGAGAAGTCTGAAAGGATACCCTATAATAAATTATTAGAGGAATTAACTTATTATAAGCAGACATATGCAGAACTTAAATTAATTATGGACACTACATTTGATCAAATAACAGTTACAGATGAAAAAGGAATATTACAAAAGGTTAGTAAATCTTGTGAAAAAACATTTGGTATGCCTGAAAATGAAATAATTGGTAGAGATGTTTATAGTCTTTGTGAAAAAGGGATTTTCAAACCATCAATAACGGCAGAAGTATTAAAAAGTAAGAAAAAGATAACTATAGTTCAAGAAACTGCTTCTGGTAGAAGATTGTTGGTAACTGGTATACCAATGTTTAATGAAAAAGGCAAGTTAACAAGAATAGTAAATATCTCGAAAGATATCACTGAACATGAAAGGCTTCAAAAACAGTTAGAGGAAACAGAAGACGTTTTAGAGTGGTTTAGAGATGAAATGAAAAGATCTCAAATAAAAAATAAGGAATTTATAATAGGTAATTCTAATCCGATGAAAAAAATCATCGAATTAATTGAGCACATAAGTAATATGGATACTACGATAATGTTGTTAGGAGAAACTGGCGTTGGCAAAAGCTTTATAGCTAAAACAATTCATAAAATGAGTAGAAGAAGAGATCTTCCCTTTGTTCAAATTAATTGTGGGGCTATACCTGAAAATCTTATTGAATCGGAGCTATTTGGTTATGAAGAAGGGGCTTTCACAGGTGCGAATAAAAAAGGAAAAAAAGGATTATTAGAGGTTGCCGGTGGAGGAATAGTTTTCCTAGATGAAATAGGAGAGTTACCAATGCAGTTGCAGGTGAAGTTGCTACATGTATTGCAGGAAAAACAGACATATAAAATAGGTGGCACTGAACCAGTTGATATAAAAGCTCGAATTATATCGGCAACTAATAAAGATCTACTAAAGCTAGTTAAGGAAGGAAAATTTAGAGAAGATCTATACTATAGATTGAATATTGTTCCAATACATATCCCATCTCTAAGAGAACGTAAAGAAGACATTCCTGTATTTATAAATTATTTTTTGTCAAAGAATAATCAAAAATATAACCTAGCAAAACAAATATCTTTAAAAGGATATAAGGTACTATCTTCATATAATTGGCCCGGAAATATAAGGGAATTAGAGAATACAATTGAGAGATTAGTAGTTATATCTAGTAGGGATATGATTGAGGATAGTGATATTTTTGACACATTTACACATATACCTAAGTATATTGAAGAATTAAATGAGTTTATTCCGCTAAAAGTGGCTATAGAAGAATTTGAGAAGCAGATTCTTCTAAAGGCAATAGAAAAATATAAAACAACGAGAAAAGTAGCAGAAATACTTAAAATTGATCAATCAACAGTTGTCAAAAAAATGAAAAAAATTAAAGAAGAAAGCTTAAGTGATTACATTAATCATAGGTTTTGATGAAATTTATCATCAAAACCTATTTTTTATTTGCTTTTTAGATATTTTTTTAACTAACAAAAAATAAAAATGAGATATAGAGAAAGCCTAGAAAAATAAGGTTTTTATCCGAAAATTTAGATAATTTAATCAAATACAAAGGTAAAAATAATCACAATTGGCATAAGTATTGCTCCTTGTTACAGAGGTAACATATATATTCTATATAAAGGTTTGAAAGGGGAAAATACTAAGATGACAATTAATAACTATTTACAGGAAACAAAGAAAACGTTGACACCTCTTTTGGCAATGGAAGAAGCAGCAAGATGTTTATTATGTCACGATGCACCTTGTAGCAAGGCATGTCCTGCTGGAACTGACCCAGCAAAATTTATTCGCTCTATTCGCTTTAGAAACATTAAAGGAGCTGTTGAAACAATAAGAACGAATAATGCATTAGGGGCAGTGTGCGCAAGGGTATGTCCTTATGATAACTATTGTGAAGGTGCTTGCAGCAGATGTGGGATAGACAAGCCTATAAGAATTGGTGAGTTACAGAGATTCGCAACAGATTTTGAAAAAACAGTAGGAATGAAGATTTATGACAAAATAGAAGCAACAAAAGAAATGGTTGCAATTATTGGATCTGGTCCAAGTGGATTAGCAGCAGCTAATGAATTATCATTAAAAGGCTATAAAGTAACTGTATACGAAGAAAAAGCTAAACTAGGTGGATGGTTAACATATGGAATCCCAGCTAATAGATTACCGCAGGACGTAATTGAAAGCGAAATTGAATATATAAAAGAGTTAGGCGTAGAATTTAAAACTAACTGTAAAGTTGGTAGAGATGTTTCAATTGAAGGTTTAAGAAAAGAAGGGTTTAAAGCTTTCTTAGTAGCATGTGGAATGCAAAAGGGTAAAGATGTAGAAATTACGGGAGCAGACCTTGACGGATCAGTTAATGGAGTTGACTTTTTAGCAGAAGCAAAGACTAATATGGGAGATGTTAAAGTTGGAAAGAAGGTTGTTGTTATAGGCGGCGGAGATGTTGCTATGGATTGTGCAACAACTGCTAAATTGATAGGTTGTGAAGATGTAAAGATAGTATATAGAAGAACAATTGAAAAAATGCCAGCAAGTACAGAAGAAAAGAAACATATTAATGAATTAAATATTCCTATTTTTACAGGATTAAAACCTGTTGAAATAGTTGGAAAAGAAGGAAAGGTTGTGGCATTTAAGGCGGAAGGCATGTTTGATGCTTCAAAAATTGAATTAGAAGCAGATATGGTAATATTTGCAGTAGGTCAAGAAGCAGAAGATGTCAAGGCAATAGCTAGTGTTGAATTAATGGACATTAAAACAGAAACAGCCGACGTATTTGCATCAGGAGATATAGTTGAAAAAGATAAAACAGTTGTTCAAGCAGTAGCATCAGGTAAGTTAGCTGCAGGAGAAATAGAAAAATATTTAACAGCAGCAAGAGAGTCTATGGAGACAAGTAGACAATCAGCATCAACTAAGGAGGTGTAGAATATGAAAAGAAAAGATTTATCTATTGAATTTTGTGGAGTAAAGTGTGAGAATCCATTTTTTCTAGCATCATCACCGGTTGGAAATAACTACGAAATGTGTGCAAAGGCATTAGAAGCAGGTTGGGGAGGTATAGTATTTAAAACAGTTGGTATCTACATACCAAATGAGGTATCTCCACGTTTTGATGCTCCAAGAAAAGAAGCAACTCCTTTTACGGGATTCAAAAATATGGAACAAATAGCAGAACATCCACTTGAGTGGAATCTTGAGCAAATGAGAAAATTAAAAGAAAATTATCCAAATAAGGTGTTAATAGCGTCAATAATGGGTAGTAGTGATGAAGAGTGGACAAAGCTTGCTAAACTAGTTACTGAAGTTGGAGCAGATATTATTGAATGCAATTTTTCATGTCCACAGATGACTTCTCATGCAATGGGATCAGATGTTGGACAAAACCCTGAGTTAGTTAAACAATACTCAGCAGCAGTAAGAAGAGGAACTCACCTTCCTATACTTGCTAAAATGACTCCTAATATAGGGAACATGGAATTACCAGCAATAGCTGCGATAGAAGGTGGGGCCACTGGTATATCAGCTATAAATACAATTAAATGTATAACTGGAGTAGACTTAGATAAAAAAATTGGATTACCAATAGTTAATGGCAAATCATCAATATCAGGTTACTCAGGTAAAGCTGTTAAACCAATTGCACTTAGATTTATTGCCCAGCTTGCTAAAGAGCAAAAGCTTAAGAATGTTCCTATAAGTGGTATCGGTGGTATAGAAACTTGGGAAGATGCATTAGAATTTATTATGCTTGGGGCTTCTAATCTTCAAGTTACTACAGCTATCATGCAATATGGTTATAGAATAGTTGAAGATTTAATAAGTGGAATTTCCTATTACATGGAAGAAAAAGGCGTAGATAAACTTCAAGATTTAGCAGGAATAGCACTTGAAAATACAGTTCCAGCAGAAGAGTTAGACCGTGGCTATATAGTGTATCCAGATTTTAATCATGATAGATGCGTTGGATGTGGAAGATGTTATATTTCTTGCTATGATGGAGCACATCAGGCAATAGTATGGGATGAAGAAAAGAGAAGACCATCACTTAATAAAGAAAATTGCGTAGGATGTCATTTATGTTCACTAGTTTGTCCGATTGGAAACTGCATAACAAAGGGTGAAATAGAATTTAAGGCAGGAGAAGAAAAGAGAGAAATTTGCTTATAAAGCTATGGGAGAATTCTCCCATAGTTAAAATAATAGGGGGTATATAAATGAAGAAATTTGATACTATTGTCAAAGGTGGAACTGTTGTAACAGCTTCAGACACATTTAAAGCAGACCTTGGTATAAAAGAAGGCAAAATCCTAGAAATAGGATTAGATTTGGGAGAAGAAGCTGAAAAAGTCGTTGATGCTACTAATAAATATGTTTTCCCTGGTGGAATTGATCCACATACGCATATGGACATGCCGTTTGGTGGAACTTTCTCAAGTGACGACTTTGAAACAGGAACTAAAGCTGCCGCTTGCGGAGGAACTACTACAATTGTAGACTTTTCAATTCAAACTAAAGGAGGATCATTAAGAGAAGCTACAAAAACATGGCGTGAAAAAGCAGATGGAAAAGCTGTTATAGATTATGGTATACACATAGCGTTAACTGATATGACTGAAGAAGTTATGAATGAAATTCCTGAAATTATAGCAGATGGATATCAAAGCTTTAAATTATTTATGACATATGATGGATTAAGAGTTGATGATGGTACATTATTAAGAACATTAATGAAAGTAAATGAAAATGGTGGTTTATCCAGTGTACATGCTGAAAATTATTATGTAATTGATTACATGACAAAAAAATTACTTTCAGAAGGTAAAATTGAGCCGATTTATCATGCTTTATCAAGACCGGATTTGGCAGAAGGAGAAGCAGCAGGAAGAGCAATAAAACTTGCTAAAATAGCCAATGCTCCTCTGTTTATAGTTCATAATAGTTGTGAAGCATCTATATCTGAGATAGAAAGAGCTAGAAAAGAAGGATATCCAATAATGGGAGAAACATGTCCTCAATATTTACTTCTATCAGAAGATAACTATAGAGAACCTGGCTTTAATGGAGCAAAATATGTAATGTCTCCGCCGCTTAGAGATAAAAAGAATTGGCCACATATATGGAAAGCTTTAAAGGATAATAGCTTGCAAGTTGTAGCAACAGACCATTGTCCATTCTTTATGAAACAAAAGGAATTAGGAAAGGAATCCTTTGCTAAAATACCCAATGGAGCACCTGGCGTAGAAGCAAGAATGGCATTAATGTATACCTATGGGGTGGTAGAAGGTAAATTTGATTTAAATAGGTTTGTTCAAGTAACTTCTACAAATGCTGCTAAAGTATATGGTATGTACCCACAGAAAGGAACTATTGCAGTTGGAAGTGATGCTGATTTAGTTGTGTTTGATCCAAATATAGAAACTACATTAACTAAATCAATGCTACATGAAAATGTAGATTATACACCATTTGAAGGATTTAAATTAAAGGGATATCCAGTAGCTACTTTATCCAGAGGAGAAGTTATTGCCGAAAATGGAAAATATGTTGGAAAAGAAGGAAGAGGACAATTTATAAAGAGAACTGCTCCACAAGTTGTATAAAATAACATAGCATTCTTACAAAAGTTGCATCTATACAATAAAGTCCGTTGCACAAAATTATGAAATGTGGATAGCTATAATGCCATAATATTCAAGTTTGCTAAAATACAAATTTTTTACAGAAAATATAATAAAAATTATGTAAGAAGCACAGTTATAGTATTTATGACAGTACATAGAAATTAATATTTCTAAAACGCTTAAGTCGCATAAATAATTTTAAAGGAGAGAGTATTAATGAATAAAACCTTTAAAACACAAAGGGAAGTTAATGGACTTTATGAGATGACAGATGCAGCAGTAGAAAGTATAAGAAACAGCCGTTATTATAATGATGATTTAGCTGCTACTAAGGTTAAACAAAGAACATGGACTACTTATAATATTACAGCTTTATGGATTAGTATGTGTCTTTGCATACCGACATATATGATGGCAGCTGGAATTATGTCAGCAGGATTGACTTGGTGGCAAGCACTTATAAATATTGCATTAGGAAACTTAATAGTTTTAATTCCAATGCAGCTTAATTCACATGCAGGAACCAAATATGGAATACCATATCCAGTATTTGCAAGATTGTCCTTTGGTGTATGGGGGTCAAATATTGCAGCTATGGCAAGGGCTATAGTTGGTGCAGGTTGGTTTGGTATTCAGTGCTGGCTAGGTGGAGAAGCTGTAAATGGAATTATCGGTGCATTAGCGCCTTCCTGGCATCAGTGGTCAGGCGGAGTATGGGTTTCATTTTTTGCATTTTGGGCTTTAAATGTTGGTATAGTGTATAGAGGACCAGAAACTATAAAATTTATGCAAGCATGGACTGTTCCTATACTTATTTTAATATCTCTTGCTCTTGTTGGCTGGGCTTATACATCAGTTGCAGCTATGGGAAAAGGAGTTTCAGACATATTTAACATGCCAATGACAAATAAGCCAACATCATTTTGGGTTACATTCTTAAAGAGTTTAACAGCAAATATAGCCTTTTGGGCAACATTAGCTCTTAATATACCTGACTTTAGTAGATTTGCAAAAAGTCAAAAGGATCAGTTTAGAGGTCAATTATTCGGATTACCTTTGACAATGGTGGCATTTTCCTTTGTGGGTGTATTTGTTACAGGTGCAACTAGAGTTCTTTATGGAGAGTTTATCTGGGACCCTGTTCAAGTTATACAAAAAATGACTAACCCTGTAGCGTTAATTATAGGATGTATAGGTATAATAATTGCAACTACAAATGTTAACGTATCGGCAAATGCTGTAGCTACATCAAATGATATTTCAAATCTTAATCCACAAAAAATATCCTTTAAGAAAGCAACACTTATAACTGGAGCAGTAGGGGTAGCGATAATGCCTTGGAAACTTTTATCAAGTGCTTCAGCATATATATTTGGATGGCTTGGAACTTATGGTATTTTCTTAGGACCTTTAGCTGGTGTATTTATAGCTGACTACTATATTCATCGTAAAAAGTTAGTTGACGTGCAAGCCCTATTTGTAGAAAAAGACGGACGTTATTCGTATACAAATGGATTAAATAAAAATGCTATTTATGCATGGATATTAGCATCAATAGTCCCAGTATTAGGAATATTTATACCAAGTTTAAGCTTAATCGCAGACGGTGGATGGATTATAGGGTTTATATTAGCCTTAATTATTTATCCTCAGTTGATGAAGAAAGATAAGATATCAATACTTACACCTGAAGAAAATGAACAAATCTCTGAATTTGTAACTGTTGTTGATACAAAAAATAGTTCTTCAAGTGTAGATAGTATCTAGTCAAAAAAATATGACATACAAATCAAAAAGGAGTGTATCAAAATGAAAGATATTATATTAACTTGCGACAAAGAAAGATTGGAAGATAAAATTGTTACATTTAGTAAATTTGGTGACGCTGGCCATGGTGGCATAACAAGATTTTCTTTATCAGAAGCAGCTCTTCAAGCAAGAGCAGAGTTCTGCAAAAGAATGAAAGCAGTGGGCGCAGAGATTAAAACAGATGATATGGCAAATATGTATGCAACGATTAAAGGTTCGGAAGACCTTCCGGCAATAGTAATGGCATCACACGTAGACTCAGTTAGAAATGGCGGAAACTATGATGGAGTTTTAGGCGTACTTACAGGAATGGAAGTAGTTGAAACTATAGCTACACAAAAGATTCCACATCGTCATCCTATTACAGCTATGATATGGACTAATGAAGAAGGTTCTCTTTATCCGCCAGCTATGATGTCATCAGGTGTTATTTGTGGTAAATTTGATAAGGAAAAGATGTTGGCTTCAAAAAATCCTAAAGGAAAAACTTTTGGTGAAGCTTTAAAGGAAAGTGGATATGAAGGCGACGAAGCAAACAGATTGAATCCTAAGGATTATACGGCTATGCTTGAATTACACATTGAACAGGGACCTGTACTTGAAGCTGAAAAGAAGGACATTGGCGTTGTACAAGGCGTTCTCGGAATGGTTAACTACAGAATAAGAACTTATGGACAATCTGATCATGCAGGAACTACTCCAATGAAATACAGACAGGATGCTCTTTTAGCAGCAGCTAGTGCTATAAAATACTTGCATGAAGAATTGGACAAACTTGACAGCGATCTTGTTTACACTACAGGAGAAATACTTTGTCATCCATGCGTGCATACTGTTATTCCTGATCTTGTTGACTTTTCATTAGATGCAAGACATAAAGATCCTGAAGTAATTAAGCAGGTTGTTAAAGTAATTGAAAACATTCCTAAGGAACTTGATAAATGCAGAGTTGAGTATGAATTACAGTGGTCACGTAATACAATTCAATTTAATGAAGAATTAGTTGGATTTGTTAGAAAGAATGCAGAAGCATACGGGTATTCAAATATGGATATTTATAGTGGTGCAGGTCATGATGCTCAGTTCGTAGCTGAAATGTTACCTACAACTATGATATTTGTTCCAAGCAAAGATGGACACAGTCACTGTGAACCTGAATTTACACCTGTAGAAAATTGCTGGAAGGGTGCTAATGTATTATTACAAACAGTCTTAGATGTTGATAAAAAATAAGATAGATATATGATAGGATATAGATGGTGGTTTATCATTAAGCCATCATCTATGCCTAACTTATATAAGCTAGATTATACCACTCCATAATAGCTTGAACCTTTGAGTTATTAAGGAGTTTCTTTATTTATAGGATTACAAGTTGTAACAAAAAATTAAAAATAGCTCATGGTTTCCGGTTAAAAATGCTAAAGTGGAATTAATAGGCTTTAATACATTTTAAAGTGAGGTTTAATTATGAGTGTTAGATTTGATCAATTATTAAATCTACCTGAATTAAAAAATTTGAAATTAGTAAGTGGAGCTAAGGGGATCAGTAAAATAGTGAGATGGGTTCATGTTATAGAAAACCCAGAGGATGCAGCAGAGTATGTACAGAGTGATGAACTAATAATAGTCACAGGTGTTAACATTTTAAATCGCAAAGATGCTTTTATTAACCTAATAGAAAACTTAATAGATAAAAAAGCTGCCGGTCTGGTTGTAAATATTGGGAAATATATTGAACAAGTTCCAGATTACGTTAAAAGCTTGTCTGATGCAAATAATTTTCCAGTATTTGAGTTTCCTTGGAAAGTTAGCTTAACAGAAATAACAAGGGTTATCTGTGGTGATATAGTTAAGAGGCATCTTGAAGAAGTTTCCTGTCAAGATTTATTGATGAGTGCTATATTTTTCAATACTATTACCTATGAAGATTTCCTTCAAAGAATTTCAGGATATGGATATGACTCCTTAAATTCTGTTAGAATAATTATTGTCAATATGGATAACATTCAGCTGTACTTAAATTCTAAAAATATTAATGATGAGCAGTGTATAGCACAGGTTAGAAACACTTTTTTAAGATCCGTAAATAGTTCAATTTGGGAATCAAGTTTTAGACCAATAAGTTTTCTGCAAAATTATTCTGTAGTTCTACTTTTAATTAATGAAAAGGATAGATGCACTAATTTAACTACCATTTTAGATTCGGTAAGAGAAAATAGCAAAAATTTTTTACCTGAAATTAGTATAGGCATAGGAGTTGGAGAGGTCCATACAGAGTTTTCTGAAATAAAGAAAAGTTATATAGAGGCAGAAAAAGCCTTAAAGGTTACAAAGGCACAGGGAGAATTAGATAAAACTATTTTTTATGAAGATATAGGGGTATATAAAATACTTACAGAAATACACAACATAGCTCTTTTAAGAGAATACTATGATAGTACTGTAGGTAAATTAAAAAAATATGATGAGCAAAATCATACGGATCTCACAAAAATATTTTATGTATTTTTAATGGAAAATGGGAATTGCATCCAAACATCTAAGAAACTATATTTGCATAGAAACACATTAATTTATAAAATTAATAAAATAGAAGAACTCATAAAAAGAGATTTAGGAGATACAAGGGTAAGATTAGAGTTTTATATGGGGTATTTGATAAAAGAGTTAAATGATTTTACAACTTATGAAAAATAACGTATATGGTAAATTATTTATATATGGATTTTTTTAACCACGGCCTTAAAGAGACCGTGGTTATTTTTCATATGATGATATCTACTGACAATTACAAAGCTATATGAGAAAACGAGAGCAAATGGATAAAAACCATCTAACATTGACAAAAAAATGACATTTAGCAAAGTGCACAAAAAACTTGTTCAATTGTTACATATACAAGGTTTGTAAATGGTGATATTCTTGACTTAAGGGTGAGCGTTAGTGTTTGTACAACATAGATTTAAAGATTGGATGTATAAAAAATAACACTAATGATCCTATAAAAATATGAATGAATTGCTGTTAAATTGTAATTTTGAGTTAATATTTTAACATTGGCATTGTTTAATTTTTAAATAAAATCAATAGTAATATAAACAAAGCTTGGGATTTGTATGTAAAGGTTTATATAAAAATATAAAACAATTAATAATTGAATTGAAAAGGGGGAAATGTTATGGCAAAAGCATTAGAGGGGTTAAAGGTTTTAGATCTAACACATGCGTATAATGGACCATTTTGTACTACTTTATTAGCAGACAATGGTGCAGATGTTATTAAGATTGAAAATCCTAAAGGAGATCAATGTAGAACATGGGGACCTATAGATCCTAAAAGTGGTGAAAGTGGATTTTTTGCATTCTTGAACAGAAATAAAAAGGGGATCACACTAAATTTAAAAACTGAAGAAGGAAAGAATATCTTTAAAGAATTAGTTAAAGATGCAGATGTAGTTGTAGAAAATTATAGACCAAGTGTAATGAAAAAACTAGGTCTGAATTATGAAGTTTTAAAAGAAATAAATCCTAGAATAATTTATGCAGCAGGTTCTGGCTTTGGACAAACAGGTCCTATTACCAATAGGCCTTGCTATGATATAGTAGCTCAGTCAATGGGAGGAATGGTCAATTTAACTGGTTTTCCTGAGTCAATTCCAACTAAAGTAGGTCCTTCTGTTGCAGATAATGTTACTGGTATATATTTATGTGTTGGAGTTTTGATGGCCCTTTATAATAGAGAAAAAACTGGAATGGGGCAAGCGGTTGATGTAGCAATGCTGGATACAATATTCTCTCTATTAGAAAATGCAATTGTTATTCAGACGATGACAGGAGAGACACCTCAGAGACAAGGTAACATTGATCCATCGATAGCTCCTTTTGATATTTTTGCAGTAAAAGATGGATATGTAGCTGTGGGCGTTGGAAATGATAAGTTGTGGTCAATTTTCTGTGAAGTTATAGGAAGACAGGATTTAATTGCAAACGAAAAATTTGCAACTAATGATCTGAGATGTAAAAACTATATACCAGAATTAAGATATATAATTTCTGAATGGATCAAAGATAAAACAAAAAGAGCTAGAGCATATGTTTGATGAAGTAGGAATACCTTGTGGACCGGTTCTTGACATGCAAGAAGCCATTGACCATCCGCAAATTCAAGCTAGAGAAATGATGGTTCATATGAATCATCCAACTATAGGTGAAATGTACTTTCAAGGATGTCCTGTTAAGTTATCAAGAACTCCTGGTAGTGTAGATACACCAGCACCACTTTTAGGACAACATAATGAAGAAATATATGGACAATATTTAAGAAGTAAAGAAGAAGTGGCTAGTATGAAGGA
This sequence comes from Clostridium sp. OS1-26, assembly GCF_030915445.1. Classification (GTDB taxonomy): domain Bacteria; phylum Bacillota; class Clostridia; order Clostridiales; family Clostridiaceae; genus Clostridium_AM. Next base: position 1,024,657 of record NZ_CP133264.1, on the reverse strand, counting down.
AAGAGGTATTATCTAGCAAATTGGTAAGTTGCAAACTGAAATTTTAGAAGTTTGTTAACATAAAGAATATTTATAAGTGTAGTTTTATAAAAATATTCAAGGGGGTAAATATTAATGAGAAGTGAGTCAGTATTAAGTTACAAGATGTTTCCTGAATTCGGGAGTAACTTAGGAGATATCGTACCTGTTGGAAAGCAATTAGATATTTGGGGAGATGCTGAAACTGAAGTAATGATTCTAAACGACGGCGATGAATCTTTATGTTTAGGATATGAGGATGTAAAATTTTATCATGATTTGTATGTAGGAGATCAGGTGGATTTTAAAGCAACTATGGTTAAAGTAGGTAATACTTCTCGTAGAGTTAAGTTAGAAACTTACAAGATTGCTACTCCAGCAAAACGTAATGGAAGACCAGATGCAGCAGACAATGAAGTAGATGTTCTAGATCCTCCTTTATTATGTGCTGAAGGTTATTCAATATTAGTAGTTAAGAAGCATTTACAAAGAGGAGTTCAACCAGATGGTATCGTGGCAGACCCTTGGAAAGAAGTAGAATAATATATTAGTGTTAAATTATGGGGAGGTATAATAATGGCTTTTGTAATTCCTGAAAATAGTTATGAAACAAATATGCGCTTAAGAATGTCATCAAAAGATGTGTTTTATGCAGGTGGCATAGTGAACGGCTCTCGTTCAATTACAATTATGGGGGATGTAGCAACTAGACTTATGATTATGAGTGATGGCAATGAAGGTAGATGTTTGGGTTTTGACAAGATTAGATTATATAATTCTATTTTTGCAGGAGATTATTTAGAAGTAATAGCAAGAGTTATAGGCGTTGAAGATAAAAAGAAAAAGATCCAATGTAGAACTTTTAAAGTAGCGTATAATCCAAATATTCCCGAACAAGCATCAGCTATAGATGTGCTTGAGGAACCAATTCTATGTACAGAATTTATAGCAACTTATGAATCAACAAAGTAAAGAATATTAAGCAAGCTGCTTAGCAGTTTGCTTAATTATATATAGATATAAAATATAGTAACTAAATAATTATGTATAATAAAGAAAGTTTCAAGGAGGGAAGTAAATGAGTTTTGATTTAACTAAGGAACAAGAAATGATAGTTAAGATAGTAAGGGAGTTTACTAAAAATGAAATTGCTCCTATTGCAGCAGAGATAGATGAAACAGGAAAGTTTCCAAGAGAAAATTTAAATAAAATGGCTAAATTAAATATGCTAGGAATACCATTTCCCGTGGAGTTAGGGGGAGCTGGGCAAAATGAATTTGTTTTTTCCTTATGCATAGAAGAAATAGCAAAAAAATGTGCATCAACAGCAGCGATTTTAGCTGTGCATAATATACCTTGTTGGATACTTATGAACTATGGAACAGAAGAACAAAAAGAAAAATATTTAAGACCATTATTAAAAGGAGAAAAAATAGGAGCATTTGCTCTTACAGAGCCTAACGCTGGAACAGACTCATCTAAACAAAACAGTAAAGCAGTTTTAGATGGCGATAATTATATTTTAAATGGACAAAAATGCTTTATTACAAATGGTGGAGAAGCAGGCATATATATAATTCTCGCTATGACTGATAAGACAAAAGGTAACAAGGGAATAAGTGCATTTATAGTAGAGGATACCTTCCAAGGATTCTCTATAGGCAAGAAAGAAAATAAAATGGGAATAAGAGCTTCTGCAACTTCTGAGCTAATATTTAAAGATTGTGTTATACCAAAGGAGAATCTTGTGGGAAAAGAAGGAAGCGGATTTAAGATTGCAATGCAGGCTTTAGATGGAGGAAGAATTGCTATGGCAGCTCAAGCTGTTGGTATAGCTCAAGGTGCTTTAAATGAAACTGTAGAATACTTAAAACAAAGAGAGCAATTTGGAAAACCTTTAGCAGCGTTTCAAGGTCTGCAATGGAATTTAGCAGATATGGAAACAAGCATTAATGCAGCGAGACTTTTAGTATATAACGCAGCAGCTAAATTAGATGATGGGAAACCAATTACTAAAGAAGCGGCTATGGCTAAATTATTTGCATCAGAAACAGCTATGTCAGTAACTACAAAGGCTGTTCAGTTACATGGTGGTTATGGATATATGAAGGATTATCCAATGGAAAGAATGATGAGAGACGCAAAGATAACTGAAATATATGAGGGGACTTCAGAAGTGCAAAAAATGGTTATTTCTAGAAGTCTATTGAAATAGGAGGTGAGCTAAATGAATATTATAGTATGTATTAAGCAAGTACCTGATACAAATGAAGTAAAAATTGATCCGATAAAAGGAACTCTTATTAGAGATGGTGTACCAAGCATAATAAATCCAGATGATAAACATGCATTAGAGGAAGCTATTCAAATAAAAGATAAGTTTAAAGATGTTCATATTACAGTTCTAAGTATGGGCCCACCTCAAGCAGAAATTGCTTTAAAAGAAGCTTTAGCTATGGGTGCGGATGAAGCAATTCTTTTAAGCGATAGACAGTTTGGTGGTTCAGATACATGGGGCACATCAATAATATTATCATCTGCTATAAAGAAAATAGGCAATTATGATATCATATTATGCGGTAGACAGGCTATAGATGGTGATACAGCTCAGGTTGGTCCAGAAATCGCAGAACATCTTGATTTACCTCAAATAACCTATGTTAGTAAATTGGATATTGATGGAAAAGAAGTGGTTGTAACAAGAGTAATAGAGGACGGATATTATGTTATAAAATCAAAAATGCCTGTATTATTAACTTCAATAAAGGAGTTGAACGAACCTAGATATCCTTCTTTAGTAGGAGTATATCAGGCATTTAGAGAAAAAAATATTACAGTTTGGAATATAAATGATATAGAAGTAGATAAAAGCAGTATAGGATTAAAGGGATCTCCAACAAATGTAAAAAAATCCTTTACCCCTTCTATTGAATTTAAAGGAGAAATTATTACAGGAAGTGTAGAAGAAGTTTCGTGTATTCTAGCTCAAAGAATTAGAGAAAAACAAATAGGTTAGGAAGAAGGTGAGGAATTATGAACATCAAAGACTATAAAGGAGTATGGATTTTTGCTGAACAAAGAGAAGGAAAAATATTAAATGTTTCTTTGGAGTTATTAGGTGAGGGAAGAAAGATAGCAGATAAATTAAATGTAGAACTCACAGCAATATTGGTAGGGGACAAATTAGATAATTTATCAGAGGAACTAATTAAATATGGCGCAGATAATGTAATAGCTGTTGAAGATAAATTTTTAAATGTATATACTACTGAAGCTTATACAAGAGTAATATTTGAATTGATAGAAGGAAGAAAACCAGAAATAGTATTAATAGGTGCAACTACTATTGGTAGAGACTTGGCACCAAGACTTGCAGGTAGGGTGAAAACGGGATTAACAGCAGATTGCACAAGTCTAGATATAGATGAAGAAAATCTTAATTTGTTGATGACAAGACCAGCTTTTGGTGGAAATATAATGGCAACTATAATTTGTAGCAATCATAGGCCGCAAATGTCAACGGTAAGACCAGGAGTAATGGGAAGGGCTAAGTTTGATACAAATAGAAAGGGCAACATAGAAAAGATTTACTTTAAATTAAAAGAAAAAGATTTAAACACAGAGATAATCGATATTGTTAAGAGATCAAAGAATCAAGTTGCATTAGAAGAGGCTAAAATTATAGTTTCAGGTGGTAGGGGATTAGGAAACAAAGAAGGTTTTGAACTTATAAAGAAACTTGCAGATGCATTAGGTGGTGAGGTTGGTTCTTCTCGTGGAGCAGTGGATGCTGGTTGGATAGATCAATGTCATCAGGTGGGGCAAACAGGAAAAACAGTAAGACCTAAAATTTATATAGCATGTGGCATATCTGGAGCTATTCAGCATTTAGCAGGTATGAACTCATCAGATTGTATTATAGCGATAAACAAGGACAAGGAGGCACCTATTTTTAATGTTGCTCATTATGGTGTAGTTGGTGATTTATATGAAATTATACCTAGTTTAATAGAAGAGGTTAAAAGTCAGCAAAGTTAACAAAGAAAAGAGGCTATCTCGTAAATAATATGCTTCCTTTATGGTAGACAGTTAAAACAATAAAACTGTTATCATGAAGGGAGCGTTTTTTTATATGTTAGGCAAGAGCAATTATTGGTTGCTTAATTTTAGATTACATTATTTATTTTTAAAATGAATATATAATAAAGTTATTATTCAATTATATATATTATTGAATAATATATAAATTATTCTGTTATAAATTTTATATCAAAATATAGAATATTTATAAATTATCTTAATAAGTATATTTTTTAAGATAACTTCACTATTTAATGAATAAAATTTCATTAGATAAGATTACACAATACTGTAAAAAATGAATCCATACTGTAAAAAGTGAAATCGAGCAGTAAAAAATTAATATGTATTTTAATTGAAAAATCATAAAATAGTAATAAAAAAGAGGCTTTTTTAACAAATATCCATAAAAATGAATCAAAACAATAGAAAAATGCAAGCGTAAGAAAAGGTGATGTGTTTTAAATAAGATGGAAAACTTGTAAAAATAAATTAAAAATAATGAAAAAATTCAAAAAAATAATAGCACGTTTATAATTATACAATGATTGTATAATGTAAAAATAATAAGATACATCTTGGGAATGCTTGGATTGTGGCAAAAGCAAGAAAAATAAACTTGTTAGAAAGCTGCATAATTTATTTTGCAGTGTATTTTTGATATGTATATATATGCATATTGAATGAAAACGTTGTGATAAGTAGTAATTCAAATGGCTGAAGGAAATAAATGATATCTTGCCAAGAATAAAATATAATGATAAAATAATTTCGAAAATAAAAAATTAAAATACATAGGAAGAAGGGATAACATGGAACTTTCAAAAAAGAATGGACAAGTTCAAAATGAAACAGGTAAAATGAAACATCCGCCAGGACTGTATATGCTATTCTTCACAGAAGCATGGGAAAGATTCAGTTACTATGGTATGAGAGCTTTGTTAGTTTTATATTTAACAACAAGCTTAGTATCTGGTGGTTTAGGCTTTAATAAAGCTGAAGCTATGAGTTTATATGGTACATTTACTTCGCTAGTTTACCTTACTCCGTTAATCGGTGGATATCTTTCAGACAAATTTTTAGGACAAAGACTAGCCATTACTATCGGTGGTATAACTATGGCTGCTGGACAGTTTGCGTTATTCTCAAACCAAAGTAAAGGTGCGCTATATTTAGGATTATTTTTACTTATAATAGGAAACGGTTTCTTTAAACCAAACATATCAACATTAGTTGGACAATTATATCCAGAGGGAGATAAAAGAAAAGACGCTGCTTTTACAATCTTCTATATGGGTATAAACCTAGGTGCATTTATAGCTCCGTTTGTATGCGGTACATTAGCAGAGCAAATATTTGCAGTTAGACAAGGAGAACAAATAATTCATTATGGATTTAAGTTCGGTTTCTTAGCAGCTGGTATAGGTATGGTTCTAGGACAACTTATATTCAATTTATTAGGTAATAAGTATTTAGGCGAGATTGGTAAAAAGCCAGTTGGTAGAGCTAAGAGTAAAGATGATAAATCATCAGAAGAAGCAAATAGACCACTTACTGCTCAAGAAAAGAGAAGAACTGCAGTTATATTCATTGTAACAGCATTTGTTGTATTCTTCTGGGCTGGTTTCGAACAAGCAGGAAGTTCATTAACAATATACACTAAAGATTTTATAAACAGAGATGCGTTTGGTATGCAATTGCCAGTATCTTGGTTCCAATCATTAAATCCGGTATTTATAGTATTATTTGCACCAATCGTAGGTAAAATATGGATGAAATTATCCAATAGACCTCAAGGAGATATGAATATTCCTACAAAAATGGCATTAGGTATGGTACTTTTAGGAATAGGATTTTTATTAATGGTAGGAGCTTGCTTACAAAGAGGAAATGCAGGAGATAATGTAGCTGTAAAAGCTAATATATTATGGCTTGTTGGAGCTTACTTCCTTCATACAATGGGAGAACTTTGCTTATCCCCAGTTGGACTTTCAATGGTAAGTAAATTAGCACCAAAGAAACTTGCATCATTACTTATGGGAGTTTGGCTATTGAGTTCATCTATTGCAAATAAACTTGCAGGAGTATTAGCATCATTTATGGATTCACTAGGACACATACAAATATTTGGTGGAATAGCAGTTGTATCAATAGTTCTTGGTTTAGTATTGCTATCATTAAACAAAAAACTTACAGCTATGATGGAATAATATATATTTAGATTATAAAAGTCATGGTAAAATAAACAAAATTGTTTATTTTACTGTGGCTTTTTTTAATAATAGTTATTAAACTTTTATTCAGGCTCTATTTTTATTAAGAAAACTCCTGCTCTTTACCTAAAATAATGCATTCTAAATATGATATGTCGAAATATAAAAGTATAGTGTTAACCAAAAATCAATGGCTTTAGCTGCACAACTGAGAATTTTCTGAAATCTGTTAAATTAAAATAAAACTTTACTAAAAATTTAACAAACTTTAAAAGACTGTTTACAATAATTGCATAAATATATAATTAAAATCATATATTTATTGATTATAGATAAGTTTTTAAATTTGTCAATCTAAGTGATGTAATTTATTCTATAAGAATTTTGAATAGTATAAAGTGGATATAAAATAAAAAATATTTTGCAATTAAAGAAGAAAATGTGATAAAATAAATCTAAGAAGGCATGAAATATTAAATTTTTTTAGTAATCTTTTAAAAAAATAGAAATATACATATAACAAATGGTAAGTAATTGGAATTTATTCATAAAAAATACAAAGGAATCCATATGTAAAAACATGTAAAAACTAATTTTGATCATTATTCTTATATCCAATCCTTCAACAAAATATTTAAATTTTTTTTAAAATTGAATGTTTAAAATTTAACATTTTTTCTCTAAGACATCTTTTCTTTTTCGTATAAAAGCATTATAATTATAATTGTGGTCATTCAAAATATTTCAAATATATTAAAAATTAGGGTTTTAGGTAAGAATAAGGAACTAATTCTTCAAATATAATAGAGTTAGTTTTGGTAAGGAGGGAATATTAAAAATGAGTGAAAAAGTACTTTCAATTGACAAAACTACGTTGGACATGCTTGATAAGGCTAAAAAAGACGGGGTGGAAACAGCTTGGGACAGAAAAGAAATTCTAAAAGCGCCTTGTGGATTTGGTGCTGCTGGTGTATGTTGTAGAAATTGTACCATGGGACCTTGTAGGGTAAGCCCAGTTCCAGGTAAAGGTGCAGAAAGAGGTATTTGTGGTGCCACAGCAGATGTTATCGTTTCCAGAAACTATGCTAGAATGGTAGCAGGCGGAACAGCAGCTCATTCAGACCATGGTAGAAGCATCTGTCTAGACTTATACCATTCAAGTCCAGATGGAGATATAAAGGTTAAAGATGAAAAGAAATTAATGAAGGTTGCAGAAAGATTTGGAGTAAAAACTGAAGGCAGAGATGTATATGAAATAGCTCATGAACTTGCTGCAACAGGATTACAAGACTATGGTAGACAGTTTGGAGAACCTTGCTTACCACCAACTCTACCAGAAAAAAGAAAGCAAATATGGAAAGACTTAGGAATAATGCCAAGAGCAGTTGATAGAGAAATAGCAGGACTTATGCACTCAACTCATATTGGATGTATGGCAGATGCAGAAGGAATGATTAAAATTGCTATGAGAACTTCATTAACTGATGGATGGATAGGTTCATATATGGCAACAGAATTCAGTGACATAATGTTTGGAACACCACATTCTAGACAGACTAAAGCTAACCTAGGTGTTTTAGAAGATAACCAAGTTAATATAGTATTACATGGACATGAACCAACACTTTCAGAAATGATTGTACAAGCTGCAGAATCACCAGAAATGATAGAATTAGCTAAATCAGTAGGAGCAGAAGGAATAAACCTTTGTGGTATGTGTTGTACAGCTAATGAAGTTACAATGAGACATGGAGTTAAATTAGCTGGTGATTTCTTACAACAGGAATTAGCAGTAATTACTGGTGCTGTAGAAGCTTTAGTAGTTGACGTACAATGTATATTCCCATCATTAGCTAAATTAGCAGAAAGCTATCATACTAAGTTTATAACAACTTCACCAAAAGCTAGGATAAAAGGATCAACTTATATAGAGTTAGATGAAGAAGATAGAATGGGAGCAGCTAAGAAAATATTAACAGAAGCTATAATGAACTACAAAAATAGAGATAGAAGTAAGGTTATGATACCAGAGCTTAAATCAGAAGCTGAAGTTGGTTATAGTGTTGAAGAAATATTAAACAAATTAGATGGAGTTGTAAACTCTCATATAGGACCAATGCAATCAACAAAACCTCTTGCTGATGTTATAGTTGCAGGAGTTATAAGAGGAGCAGCTGGTGTAGTTGGATGTAACAATCCAAAGAAAGTTCACGATGAGAGTCATATAGAAGTAATAAAAGGCTTAATCAAGAATGATATAATAGTTGTTACAACTGGGTGTGCAGCTCAAGCAGCAGCTAAAGCAGGCTTATTAAGAAGAGAAGCAAGAGAACTTGCTGGGCCAGGACTTAAAAAGGTATGTGAATTAGTAGGTATACCACCAGTACTTCATATGGGATCATGCGTAGATATAAGCCGTATCTTACAATTAGTTGGAACAACAGCTAATCATTTAGGAGTAGATATGAGCGACTTACCAGTAGTTGGTGTAGCTCCAGAATATATGTCAGAAAAAGCTATAGCAATAGGAACTTATGTTGTAACATCTGGTATAGACACATGGCTTGGAGTAGTTCCTCCAGTTACAGGTGGTCCAGAAGTTGTTGACATCTTAACTAATAGAATGGAAGAGTGGGTAGGCGCTAAGTTCTTTGTAGAGCCAGATCCACACAAAACTGTTGAACAAATAGTTGCTAGAGTTAACGAAAAACGTAAAAAGTTAGGAATATAAATATTACACTAAATTATATAAGCAAAAGCTATGCCAAATATAAAACAGTGTAAAGTTAACATTTCTAGAACTAAAATATCAAAATGATACCAAAAATAACTCAAAATGATAACAAACTTTAATTTGTTATCATTTTGAGATAAAATATGATTAAATATTAGTTGTCTATAGCAAGCTACACATAACAGTTATGGCGGCACAAAAGGAGGTACTACATATGAAAATGAAAATGGCTATCACAGGAAAAGGCGGAGTAGGAAAAACTACATTTTCGGCTATAATGAGCAGAATATACGCAGAAGAAGGGTATAATGTTTTAGCTGTGGATGGGGATCCAGATCCTAATTTAGCCTTAGCACTAGGCTTTCCTCAAGAGTTAATTGACGAAATTGTTCCTATATCAGAAATGAAGAAACTAGTAGCAGAGAGAACAAACTCTACACCAGGATCTTTTGGTAAAATGTTTAAGATAAACCCAAAGGTTGATGACATTCCAGAAAGATATTGTAAGGAACATCATGGTGTAAGGCTTTTAACAATGGGAACAGTAGATACAGGTGGAACTGGATGTATTTGTCCAGAGAATGTTCTTCTAAAAAAACTTACATCACATTTGATTCTTCAAAATAAAGATATTGTGATTATGGATATGGAAGCCGGTATAGAGCATCTAGGCAGAGGTACTGCTCAGGGGGTAGACGTATTCGTTGTTGTTGTAGAACCCGGAATAAGAAGTATACAAACATATAAACATGTAAAAAAGCTTGCAAAGGACTTAGGGATAGAAAAAGTTTTTGTAGTAGCAAATAAGATTAAAAATGAAGAAGATGAAAAATATGTGCTTGAAAATATAGATACAGATGTCTGTCTCGGATTTATACATTATCGTGAAACTGTGGGAAGTTCTGATAGGGTTAATAAATCTCCATATGATTGCAGTAATGAAACTGTACAGGAGATTAAAAAAATAAAAGAAAAATTAGAGATGGGGGTATTCTAAAATGGGTTTTAAGTCAGATATTGAAATTGCACAAGAATGTAAAATGCAAGACATTAGAGAGGTAGCTTCTAAATTAGGTTTTACAGAAGATGATATTGAGCTTTATGGAAAATATAAAGCAAAAGTAGACTATAATCTTCTAAAGAAAACACCAGGAAAAAATGGTAAGTTAATACTATGTACAGCAATCAATCCAACACCAGCAGGTGAAGGAAAAACTACTACATCAATAGGTGTGGCAGATGCTTTATCAAAAATAGGTAAAAATACAATAGTTGCATTAAGAGAACCTTCACTAGGACCTGTATTTGGAGTAAAAGGAGGAGCAGCAGGTGGCGGATACGCTCAAGTTGTTCCAATGGAAGATATAAACCTTCACTTTACAGGTGATTTCCATGCAATAGGAGCAGCAAATAACCTTTTAGCTGCAATGATAGACAACCATATATATCAAGGAAACGCTTTAGATATCGATCCAAGAAGAATTGTTTGGAGAAGATGCGTTGACATGAACGACAGACAATTAAGATTTGTTGTTGATGGTATGGGTGGAAAAGCAAATGGAATGCCAAGAGAAGATGGATTTGACATTACTGTTGCTTCAGAAATAATGGCTATATTCTGTTTAGCAACTGACATAAATGATTTAAAAGAAAGATTAGCTAGAATAGTTGTAGGCTATACAAGAAGTGGAGCTCCAGTAACAGCTGGACAAATAAATGCTCACGGTGCTATGGCTGCATTACTTAAAGATGCTTTAAAACCAAATTTAGTTCAAACACTTGAAGGAACACCAGCATTTGTACATGGTGGACCATTTGCAAATATAGCTCATGGATGTAACTCAATAATGGCTACAAGAATGGCTACTCATTTTGCTGACTATGTAGTTACAGAAGCAGGATTTGGTGCTGACCTTGGAGCTGAAAAGTTCTTAGACATCAAGTGTAGAATGGCTGGATTAAAACCAGATGCTGTTGTAATAGTTGCTACAGTAAGAGCACTAAAATACAACGGAGGAGTACCAAAGGCTGAATTAAATAATGAAAATTTAGAAGCTCTTGAAAAAGGACTTCCAAACTTATTGAAACACGTTGAAAATATAACTAAAGTATTCAAACTACCAGCAGTAGTAGCAATAAATGCATTCCCAACTGATACTCAAGCAGAGTTAAAGTTAGTTGAAACAAAATGTAAGGAATTAGGAGTTAACGTTAAACTTTCAGAAGTTTGGGCAAAAGGCGGAGAAGGTGGAGTTGAAGTAGCTAAAGAAGTAGTTAGATTAATAGAAGCAGGCGAAAATGAATTCCAATTCTCTTATGATGCTGAACTTCCAATAAGAGATAAAATAAGAGCTATAGCTCAAAAGATATATGGAGCTGATGATGTAATATTTACAGATCAAGCTAACAAAGAAATTGATGAATTAGAGAAGAATGGATTTGGAAAAACTCCAATATGTATGGCAAAAACTCAGTACTCCTTAACTGATGATCAAACTAAACTTGGAAGACCTACAGGATTTAATATAACTGTAAGACAAGTAACAATTTCAGCAGGTGCAGGTTTTGTTGTTGCAGTAACTGGAGCAATAATGAAAATGCCAGGACTTCCTAAAGTTCCAGCAGCTGAAAGAATAAATGTTGACGAAAACGGAGTAATAAGCGGATTATTCTAAGATTTAGGAGGACAAGGCTATGAAACTGGCAGATAAGACTAGTACAGAATTTATAGAAGTTCTTGCTTCTAAAGCCGCAGTTCCAGGTGGTGGTGGTGCAGCAGCTTTAACTGGTGCAATAGGAATGGCACTTGGAAGTATGGTATGTAATCTAACTATAGGCAAAAAGAAGTTTGCTGAGTTTGAAGAGAAAGTTAAAGGCATATTAAACAGAGCAGAAGAGCTTCAAAAAGAGCTATTAAAAATGATAGACGCAGATGCAGAATGCTTCCTACCTCTTTCAAAAGCTTATGGAATGCCTAAAGATACTGACGAAGAGAAGAAATTAAAAGAGGAAACATTAGAAAAGTGTTTAAAAGATGCATGTGAAGTTCCAGTAGCGATAGTTAAGCTAGCTTATGAATCTATAAAATTACATGAAGATTTAGTAGATAACTGTTCAATGCTTGCAATAAGCGATGTTGGAGTAGGTGTGCAATGCTTAAGAGCTGCTATATATGGAGCTCAATTAAATGTAATAATCAACATAAATTCAATAAAAGATAGCGAATATGTTGATAAGGTTAAAAAAGCAACTGAACCTCTAGTTGAAGAGGGTGTTAGAATAGCTGATGAAGTTTATGCGAAAGTGGTAAAAGCACTTTCTAAATAAAGTATAATCTTCGGAAGAGGAACTATCCTCTTCCGAAGAGAAATTGTGTAAAATTTTAATCCCGAATTTTTATATGAAGGAGATAGTAAGTATGGGTCAAATAATTAAAGGAAAACCAGTTGCAGATGCTATAAGCGAAGAGTTAACTAAGGAAGTAATAGAATTAAAGGCAAAGGGTATTACTCCAAAGCTTACAATAGTAAGAGTTGGAGCAAACGGAAGTGACCTGGCTTATGAAAGAGGAGCTTTAAAAAGATGTGATGGAATTGGAATTGCAACACAAGTAGTAGAGCTTCCTGAAGATATAACACAAGAAGATTTTATAAAAGAACTTAAAAAAGTAAACGAAGATAAATCAACTCATGGAATTCTAATTTTTAGACCTTTCCCAAAACAACTTGATGAAAGTGTTATCAAATATATTATTACACCTGAAAAAGATGTAGACTGCTTTAGTCCAGTAAACGTGGCTAAGGTTATGGAAAACGATTCTACAGGATATGCGCCATGTACTCCGTCAGCAGTTATCGAAATATTAAAACATTATAACGTACCTATGAAAGGTAAGAAAGCTGTAGTTGTTGGAAGGTCAATGGTTGTGGGAAAACCAGTATCTATGCTTCTTTTAAATGAAAATGCTACAGTTACTATATGTCATTCAAGAACTCAAGATATGCCTAAAGTATGCTCAGAAGCAGATGTTTTAGTAGTTGGAATTGGTAAAGCTAAAATGATTGACTCAAGCTATGTTAAAGAGGGTGCTGTAGTTATAGATGTTGGTATAAATGTTGATGAGCAAGGAAACTTGTGTGGTGACGTTAATACAGGAGACTGTATAGAAAAAGCTTCAATGATAACACCAGTTCCAGCAGGTGTAGGATCAGTTACTACTTCAATACTTGCAAAACATGTTGTAAAAGCATGCAAATTACAAAATAACCTATAAGCATTGGGTATGATGGGGGAATAAGAATGATTATTTCAGAAAAGAAGCCATTTGAAGAAGTACTTCAATATTTAGATGGCAGTGAAAAAGTGATAATTACAGGATGTTCTTTATGTGCATCTACTTGTAAGGTAGGTGGAGAACAGGAAGCCTTAGAAATGAAGGCGAAGTTAGAAGAAAAAGGGAAAACAGTATTAGGATATAAAGTATTAGATCCTTCTTGTAATTTGTTAAAAACAAAAAAGATTTAAAAGTCTTTAAAGAGGAGTTAAAAGAAGCTGATGCAATTCTATCATTAGCTTGTGGAGATGGAACACAAACTGTTGCAAAGCTCACAAGTATACCTGTTTATCCTGCTAATAATACAATGTTTATAGGTGAAGTAGAAAGAGTAGGACAATATGCAGAAGCTTGTAAGGCGTGCGGAAACTGTCAGCTTGCATGGTCAGGTGGAATATGTCCAGTAACAATGTGTGCAAAAGGACTTTTAAATGGACCTTGTGGTGGAGCGAGAGATGGAAAGTGCGAAGTCGATCATAACAACGATTGTGCATGGATTCTTATATATAACAAGTTAAAAGATCAAAACAGACTTGATAATTTGTTAGAAATGAGAGAGCCAAGAGATTTTGCAATTTGTGCACATCCAAGAAAAGTAGACTTGAAAGACAAGGAATAATCTAAGGGGGATTAGAAATGAGCCTATTAAAAGATGCTTTTGAAAGAGGAGAGTTTGCAGTTACAGCGGAAATGGCACCTCCAAAAGGTATAAATTTTTCCCACTTAATAGAATGCGCTAAAGCTATAAAGGGAAGAGCCCATGGAGTGAATGTAACTGATTTCCAATCTGCAACACTAAAGGCAACATCCTTGGCAACATGTAAAGTGTTAAAAGATTCAGGATTAGAGCCTGTTCTTCAAATTACAGGAAGAGATAGAAATAGAATAGCAATTCAGGGAGAGCTCTTATCTGCAGGAGTTTTTGGAATAGAGAATGTTTTGGCTTTAACTGGTGATTACACTATGACAGGAGATCATCCAGGTGCTAAACCAGTTTATGATTTAGATAGCGTAGGTATACTTCAGGTAGCATCTACCATATCAAGTGGAAAAGACATGACAGGCCATGAATTGAATGGAACTCCTAGCTTTTATCTAGGTGCTTGTGTAACACCAAGATATAATCCAGTAGAATTGCAGATATTGAAAATGGAAAAGAAAATACAGGCTGGTGCTAAATTCTTTCAAACACAAGCCGTATATGATATAGATACATTAAGAGATTTTAGAGAGAAGACTAAACATTTAGATGCTAAGCTTATGATTGGTATAATTCCACTAAAATCAGCAGGAATGGCAAAATATATGAATAATAATGTTCCAGGAATTTATGTTCCAGATGAATTAATCGAAAGAATGAAAAGTGCAGAAAATAAAGTTCAAGAAGGAATAAAAATATCTGGAGAATTTATAAGACAAGCTAAGGAACAAGGTCTTTGTGATGGAGTTCATATAATGGCAATTGGTGCTGAAGAAAATGTTCCATTAATACTAGATGAAGCGGGATTGTAAAAATAAAATAAGGAGCGATTGAAATGAAGTTAGTTGTTATTGGGGGAGGCCCAGGGGGATATGTAGCTGCGCTTAAAGCAGCTATGCTAGGTGCTGAAGTTACAATAGTTGAGAAAGGCAAAGTAGGAGGAACTTGCCTAAATGTAGGATGTATACCTACAAAAGCCCTGCTTGCTTGTTCAGACATATTAAATACAGTTAAAGAAGCTAAAAAATATGGCATTCAAATCGAAGGAGATATAAAAGCTGATTTTGCAACTATAATAGAAAGAAAAGAAAAGGTAGTTACTCAGCTTGTAAAAGGAATTGAATTCTTATTTGAAAGCAAGGGAGTAAAACTTGTAAGAGGTCTAGGAAAATTAGTAAGTAATAAAGAAGTTGAAGTTACAAAGGAAGATGGAACAAAGGAGAGTATACAAGCTGACAAGATAATTCTTGCTACAGGTTCTGTACCAGTAGTTCCAAAGTTCCTTCCTTATGATGGCAAAAATGTAATGACTTCTGATGAGGTTTTAAATCTTAAAGAACAACCAAAGTCAATAATTGTTGTTGGTGGAGGTGTAATTGGTTGTGAAATAGGTCAGTTCCTAAATAGACTTGGAACTGAAGTTAAAATAGTAGAAATGCTGCCACAACTATTACCACTTGAAGATGAAGATGTAGCAAAGATATTACAAAGAAGCTTTAAACAAGAAAAATTAAAGTTCTTTGTAGGTGATGGTATCTCAACTGTAGAAGTTGAAGATGGCAAAGTAATTGCAACTTTGAGTAGTGGTAAAAAAGTAGAAGCAGAAAAGATGCTTGTAGCTATTGGCAGAAGACCATATACTGATGGTCTTGGATTAGAAGACTTAGGCATACAGGCAGAAAGAGGTAGAGTAATAGTTAATGAGTATTTAGAAAGCAGCGTAGAAGGCATTTATGCTATAGGTGACTTAACTATAGGTCCAGATTTAGCTCACCTAGCTTCAAGACAAGGTATTGTAGCTGTAGAAAATGCTGTATTAGATAAGAAAAAGAAAGTTAGCTATAAAGCTGTACCAGGATGTATATTTACAGAACCAGAAGTTGCTTCTGTTGGTATGAAGGAAAAGCAAGCTGGAGAAGCTGGCATCAATTATAAAGTAGGAAAATTCGATTTTAGAGGTCTTGGAAAAGCTCAAGCTATGGGCAAATTCCAGGGATTTGTAAAAGTAATTACAGATGAAAAGGATGTAATTATTGGAGCATCTATAATCGGAGAACGCGCATCAGATATGCTTGGCGAGTTAACACTAGCTTGTGAGCTTGGGTTAACAGCAGAGCAGGTAGGTGAAGTAATCCATCCACATCCAACTTTATGTGAAGGAATTATGGAAGCACTTCATGATGTTCATAAACAATGTGTTCATTCAGTAGAGTAACAGCATAGGGGTTACCCCTATGCATAGCAATAGGAGGAGATTGAACTATGGGATATAAAATAGCTGTAGCAGGTAAAGGTGGCACTGGAAAAACTACGTTAACAGGTCTTTTGATAGATTACCTTGTGAAAAAGGGTCAGGGACCTATACTTGCAGTTGACGCCGATGCAAATGCAAATTTAAATGAAGTATTAGGTGTAGAAGTTGAAGAAACTATTGGTGAGATAAGAGAAGATACAAGCAAAAGGTCACTTGATGATAACTTTCCAGGAGGAATGATGAAAGCAGATTATTTAAAGTATAAATTAAATACTGCTGTAACTGAGGGAGATGGCTATGACTTAATTGTAATGGGAAGATCTCAAGGTCCAGGCTGTTATTGTTATGTAAATGGGGTACTAAAAACTCAAATAGATTCATTATCAGGAAACTATAATTATCTTATTGTAGATAATGAAGCTGGAATGGAACACTTAAGTAGAAAAGTAGTTGAAGAAATAGATACTTTATTCTTAGTAAGTGACTGTTCCAGAAGAGGAATTCAAGCTGTAGGAAGAATAAGGCAGCTAATTGACGAATTAAAATTAAATGTTGGGCAGGTTTACTTGATAGTTAATAGAGCGCCAGATGGCAAATTAAACGAAGGTACAATGGAGGAAATTAGGAATCAACAATTAGATTTAATAGGAGTTGTGCCTATGGATCCTATGGTATACGAGTATGATACTAGTGGTAAGCCACTAGTAGAAATGCCTGAGGACTCTCTATCTAAAAAAGCACTATATGATATTTTATCTAAAATAGCATTAAAAAAATAATTTAAGGAGGCATTAAGCTATGTTCAAAAAATCAGCACAGAAATTTTCGGGTAAGATTTGTGAAGTAGAAATAGGAACTGGAGAAAAGGCTATAAAATTAGGCGGTGAAAATGTACTACCTTTCTATTCTTTTGATGGAAATGTAGGAAACACTCAAAAAGTTGGTATGGAAATTTCAGATATTTTCCCAGAAGAGTGGATAGATGCTTTAAAAGAGCTTTATAAAGATGTATGTAATGATCCTGTTGCATGGGCAAAGTTTGTGGAAGAAAAATATGCACCAGACTTTATTTGCTTAAAGTTAGATAGTGCAGATCCAAATGGATTAAATAGATCTGCAGAAGAATGTGCAGCAACTGCAAAGGCTGTAGCTGAAGCGGTTAAGACTCCACTTGTAATCGCAGGAACAGGTAACCATGATAAAGATGCTAAGTTATTTGAAAAAGTTGCGCAAGCAGTAGATGGACATAATGTACTTTTACTTGCAGCTGTTGAAGATAACTACAAAACTGTAGCAGCAGCAGGTGCTATGGCTTACAATCATAAAATTGGAGCTGAATCTTCAGTTGATATAAACCTTGCAAAACAAATGAATATACTAGTTAACCAATTAGGAGTTGTTAATGATAAGATAGTTGACAACGTTGGATGTGCAGCAGCTGGATATGGTTATGAGTATGTTATCTCAACTTTAGATAGAATAAGACTTGCAGCATTAGGACAAGATGATAAAACTCTGCAAATCCCTATAATTACACCTGTTTCATTTGATGCATGGAAAGTAAAAGAATCAATTGAGTTAGAAAAAGATTCACCACAATGGGGATGTCAAGAAGAAAGAGGTATAGGAATGGAAGTAGCTACTGCATCAGGTGTATTAGTATCAGGATCAAATGCAGTAATCTTACGTCACCCAAAATCAGCAGAAACAATTAAGAAATTTATAAATGAATTATTAGCATAATAAATTTAAAAATTTACTGGGATTAGATAAGGGAGGATTAAAAATGGCTTTAACAGGATTAGATATATTTAAATTAACACCTAAAAAGAATTGTAAAGATTGTGGATTTCCAACTTGTTTAGCTTTTTCAATGAAAGTTGCTACTGGAGCTGTAGAAATAGGAAAATGTCCTCATATGAGCTCAGAGGCTATAGAAAAATTATCAGAAGCTACAGCACCATTAATGAAGACTTTAACAGTTGGTAAAGGTGAAACTGAGTACAAACTCGGTGGAGAAACTGTAATGTTCCGTCATGAAAAAACTTTCGTTAATAGAAATAGATTTGCAGTATTATTATCAGACTCTATGGATGATGCTGAAATAGATACAAAGATTCAACATATGAAAGATGTTGATTATGTGAGAATTGGTGAAGATATGAAGGTTGAATTTGCTGCATTAAAATATGCTGGCAATAAAGACAAATTCATTGCTTTAGTTAAAAAAGTAAAAGACAGCGGGTTAAAGGTAGCTTACATACTAATTTGTGAAGACGCTGCAGTTGTTAAAGAAGCTTTAGAATTAGTAAAAGCTGAAAGTCCTATAGTTTATGGCGCTAATAAGGACAACTATAAAGAAATGGTTGAACTTGTTAAGGCTGATAACTTAGCTTTAGGAGTAAAAGCTGACAACTTAGAAGCTTTATATGGACTAGTTGAAGAGATCCAAAAATTAGGATATAAGAATTTAATTCTTGATCCAGCTTCAACTTCAATTAAAGAAGCATTTGAAAACACAGTTCAAATTAGAAGAATGAATATTCAAGGACAAGATAGAACATTCGGATACCCTTCAATTTTATTTGTAGATACACTTGCTAAAGGCGATAAATTTATGGAAATAGCTTTATCTACATTATTCACAATGAAGTATGGTTCAATAATAGTTCTAAGCGATATGGATTTTGCTAGAGCATTACCTCTATATGGCTTAAGACAAAACATATTCACTGACCCACAAAAACCAATGAGAGTAGAACCAGGTTTATATCAATTAAACGGTGCAGATGAAAATGCTCCAATAATATGTACTGTTGATTTTGCATTGACTTACTTTATTGTAGCAGGTGAAGCTGAAAGATCAAAGATTCCAGTACAGATGTTAATTCCGGATGCTGGCGGATACTCAGTTCTTACTTCATGGGCAGCTGGTAAATTTACAGCTAACAGCATAGCTAAATTCATAAAAGAAAGCAACATAGAAGAAAAAGTTAAGAGCAGAAAACTTATACTTCCAGGAAAAGTTGCTGTATTAAAAGGTGACTTAGAAGAGAACTTACCAGGATGGGAAATCATAGTTGGAACTACAGAAGCTATGTTTATTCCTAAGTTCTTAAAAGAATTAGCTGCTAAATAATAATTGTTACGTTATTTAATTTGAGAGTGGAGAAGTATCTCCATTCTCAACTAAAAATATAAAAAGTAACATGTTAATGTCATTTTAAAATTCAGATTAAAAATGGGAGGGTATTTAAATATGGATAAGTTTTTGACTATTGGGGAAAGAATTCACTGTATATCTCCAGCAATTAGAAAGGCTATAACAGAAAGAAACCCAGAACAAATATTCAAGAGAGCAAAAGAACAGTTAGAAGCAGGTGCTCAATATTTAGATTTCAATATAGGACCAGCTGAAAAAGATGGAGAAGAAGTAATGGCATGGGGTGTCCAATTACTTCAAAAAGAATTTGACAATGTTCCAATTGCATTGGATACAACTAATGCGAAAGCAATAGAAGCTGGACTTAAGGTTTATAACAGATCAAAAGGAAAGCCAATTGTAAATTCAGCTGATGCTGGTGACAGAATTACAAATATAGATTTAGCTGCAGAATATGATGCTATGTGTATTGCTCTATGTGCAAAAGAAGGTATAACTAAGGATAATGATGAAAGAATGGCTTACTGTACAGAAATGCTTGAAAGAGGAATGGGTCTTGGAATGGAACCAACAGACTTATTATTTGACCCGTTATTCCTAGTAATTAAAGGAATGCAAGATAAACAAAAAGAAGTTTTAGAAGCTGTTAGATTGATAAGTGAAATGGGACTTAGAACTTGCTGTGGATTAAGTAACATATCAAATGGAGCTCCAAAGGAACTTAGACCAATTATGGACGCTAATTTCTGTGCAATGGCTATGCAGGCTGGACTTACTTCAGCAATAATGAATCCATGTGACAAGATATTAATGCAAACTATTAAAACTTGTGACGTTATAAACGGAGCTGTTTTATACGCTGACTCATATTTGGACTTATAAAATTAACATAAACTTTTAATTTAGGGAGGGGCTAAAAAATGAATTTATTTCAAACTATATTCACTGGTTCAAAACAAGCTTTAGCAGCTGCTGAAGGTATTGTTAAAAAGGCAGTCGAAGAAAAAGGCAGAGATTGTAAGGTTGCATTCCCTGATACAGCATATTCATTACCAGTAATCTATGCTGCTACAGGAAAGAAGATCACAACAGTAGCAGAATTAGAAGGCGCTTTAGACATAGTTAGAAGCTTAATAGTAGAAGAAGAAATGCTAGATAAAGCATTAAATTCAGGATTAGCTACAGCTGTTGCAGCAGAAATAATTGAAGCAGCTAAGTACGTGCTTTCAGATGCTCCATATTCAGAACCATGTGCAGGATTTATATCAGACCCAATAATCCGTTCATTTGGGGTACCACTAGTTACTGGAGACGTTCCAGGTGTAGCAGTTGTACTTGGAGAATTTCCAGATGCTGAAACTGCAGCAAAAGTTATAAAAGATTACCAATCAAAAGGATTACTTACTTGCTTAGTTGGTAAAGTAATAGATCAAGCTATAGAAGGTAACGTTAAAATGGGTCTTGATCTAAGAGTTGTACCTCTTGGATATGATGTTACTTCAGTAATTCATATTGTAAGTTTTGCTATAAGAGCTTCTTTAATATTCGGAGCAGTTAAGCCTGGTAATTTAGGTGAAGTTCTTCAGTATTGCTCTGACAGAGTTCCAGCATTCGTAAATGCAGTTGGTCCATTAAGTGAACTTGTAGTTTCATGTGGAGCTGGTGCTATAGCACTTGGATTCCCTGTAGTAACTGACCAAACTGTAACAGAAGTTCCTACATTATTATTAACTCAAAAAGATTATGATAAAGTAGTTAAAACTTCTCTTGAAGCTAGAAAGATTAAAATAAAGATTACTGAAATTCCAATACCAGTTGCATTTGCAGCAGCATTCGAAGGTGAAAGAATTAGAAAGAATGACATGTTTGCAGAATTTGGTGGCGGAAAGACAGAAGCTTGGGAATTAGTTATGAGCGCTGAGCTTGGAGAAGTTGAAGATCATAAAATAGAAATTATAGGACCAGACATAGATGTTATAACAGAAACTCCAGGAAGAATGCCTCTTGGAATGCTTATAAAAGTAGCTGGCGCTAACATGCAAAAAGACTTCGAACCAGTTCTAGAAAGAAGACTTCACTACTTCTTAAACTATATTGAAGGCGTAATGCACGTTGGACAAAGAAATCTTACTTGGTTAAGAGTAGGTAAAGAAGCTTTTGATAAAGGCTTTAGATTAAAACATTTTGGTGAAGTAGTATATGCTAAAATGTTAGATGAATTTGGTGAAGTTGTAGATAAGTGTGAAATCACAATAATAACTGATCCAGAAAAAGCTACAGAATTAAAAGACAAATATGCTATGCCAAGATTTGCAGAAAGAGATGAAAGACTTAGCTCATTACTAGATGAAAATGTTGATACATTCTATACTTGTAACCTTTGTCAATCATTCGCTCCAGCTCATATATGTATAGTTACTCCAGAAAGACTTGGTCTTTGCGGAGCAGTTTCATGGTTAGATGCTAAAGCTACACTTCAATTAAATCCTGTAGGACCTTGTCAAGCAGTGCCAAAAGAAGGTTTAATTGATGAAAATGCTGGTATTTGGGAAAAAGTAAATGAAGCTGTATCAAACGGTTCACAAGGTGCTGTAACAGAAGTTACATTATATAGTATATTAAATAGTCCTATGACTTCTTGTGGATGTTTCGAATGTATTACAGGTATAATGCCAGAAGCTAATGGTGTTGTTATAGTAAATAGAGAACATGGTGCTGTGACTCCACTTGGAATGACATTTGGTGAACTTGCATCTATGACTGGTGGTGGAGTACAAACTCCTGGATTTATGGGACATGGAAGAGCATTTATTCCATCAAAGAAATTCATGAAGGCAGAAGGCGGAATTGAAAGAATAGTTTGGATGCCAAAAGAATTAAAAGATTTCGTAGCAGATAAGTTAAATGCTACTGCTAAAGAATTATATGATATAGACAATTTTGTAGATAGAATTTGCGATGAAACTATAGCTACAGATTCAGATGCAGTTTTAGCATTCTTAACAGAAAAAGAACATCCAGCGTTGAATATGGATCCAATAATGTAATTAACAATTAACAGAGGGTAATTGGCAATTGACAGTGAAGGAGGACTTTTCTTCCTCTGTCCTCTGTTAATTGTCCTCTAATAAAAATTTTGCGTAGCAAAATTTTTATATTACGGGTTAAAGTTAAAAGAAGGGGTGTTAATAATGAATTTTCCAAGTGAATTATATTATAGCAGCGAACATACATGGGTTAAAATAGATGGTGACGTAGCATATATAGGAATAAGCGATTTTGCACAAGATCAACTTGGCGAAATATTATTTGTAGAGATGCCAGAAGTAGAAGAAGAAATAGCTCAAGGAAAGGCTTTTGGAGTAGTTGAGTCCTCAAAGAAAGCTTCAGATTTGATAGCGCCTATATCAGGAGAGGTTTTGGAAGTTAACGAAAAGTTAGATGACGAACCTGAGTATATAAATGAAAACGCTTATGATGCTTGGATAGTAAAAGTAAAAGTAAGCGATAAAGGGGAGCTTGAAAATTTATTAAATGCTTCTGGATATGAATCAGGCTTAAAGTAGAAAAAACTTCTCGGTAATTTAACCGAGAAAGTTTTTTTTAAGGAGGTATTTACAAAATATGCTAAGAGTTAAATTTGTTCCACAAAATAGGGAGATAGTAGTAGAAAATGGAGAAAATCTATTAGAAGTTGCTAGAAAGGCTGAAATATTTATTGATGCTCCTTGTAATGGAAACGGTGTTTGTGGAAAGTGTAAGGTAAAAGTTCTTGAAGGAAAAATAGATACTGAAAAAAGCAGGCATATAAAGGATGAAGAGTGGAATGAAGGATATATTTTAGCTTGTAATTCAAAGGTGATAGAAGATGTAGTTATTGAGATTCCTTCTAATGCATCGTCAGCTATGCATGGTATGAAAATTGAAGATCTATCCGGTAAAAGGGAACATGAAATATTTGAAAAATCGAAGCAGAAGTTATCAGAGAATGGAATGGAATTCAAAACATATGTAAAAAAGGATTTTATAAAACTAGATCCTCCAACATTAGATGACAATATATCTGATTTTGAGAGAATTAAAAGGCATTTAAGAAATCACTTAGGATATAGTCAAGTATTTTGTAGACTTCCTATGCTTAGAAAGATATCCCAAATTCTAAGAGAAGCTGATTTTGAAGTTACTATAACGCATATACCAAGAGGAGAAGGTAAAACTACTATAATTAATATGGAAAAGGGAAATACTACCGATAGACTCTATGGTGTAGCACTAGATATTGGAACCACATCTGTGGCAGCTTGTTTAGTTGATTTATATGGTGGTACACTTGTAGCGAAAGCATCTTCTGGAAACGCACAAATAAAATATGGTGCAGATGTTATAAATAGAATAATATACTCAACAAAGGGAAATGGACTCGAAGAGCTAAATAATGCAATAATCAATGAAACTATAAATCCACTTTTAAGAAAGATGTATAAAGATTCCGGTATATCAAAGGATGAGGTAGTGTCCTTTATAGCTGCAGGGAATACTACAATGTCTCATTTGTTTTTAGGAATTTATCCTGATTACTTAAGAATGGAACCATACATACCAGCTTTTGTAAGGCCACCTTTTATAAAGGCATCTGAGTTAGGAATAGCAGTTAACCCAGAAACCTTTATATATTTAGTACCTTCTGTTGCAAGTTATGTTGGAGGCGACATTACTGCTGGTGTACTAGCATCAGGTATATGGGCATCTGATGAAAATATACTTTTTATTGATTTAGGAACTAACGGTGAAATTGTATTTGGAAATAAAGAATTTTTAATGACTTGTGCTTGCTCTGCTGGACCTGCCTTTGAAGGTGGAGAAATAAGTTGTGGAATGAGAGCAGCAGGTGGAGCAATAGAAGAAGTTAAAATTGAAAGAGATACTTACGAACCTAAAATTAGTGTGATTGGAAATGAAAAGCCAGCAGGAATTTGCGGTTCAGGAATTATTGATTTGATATGTGAAATGATGTTATCCGGACTGATTGACAGGAAAGGAAAACTTGTCAAAGGTTTAGGAACATCAAGAGTAAGATTTGACGAACATGGAATTGGCGAATACGTAATAGTATTTAAAGAAGAATATAAATTAGAAAAAGATATTGCCATAACGGAAGTTGATATAGATAATTTTATTAGAGCAAAGGCAGCTATTTATTCGGGGATCAACACTCTTCTAAGTGGACTTGGAATGGACTTCACTATGATAGACAAAATTTATATAGCAGGTGGTATAGGAAACAGCTTAGATATAGGAAACTCTATAAAAATAGGAATGCTTCCTGATATAGAACAAGATAAAATCTCTTATATAGGCAATAGCTCTTTAATGGGATGTTACTTAACCTTAATGAGTGAAGATGCAAGGCATAAATTAGAGGAAGTAGCAAATCATATGACCTATGTTGAACTTAGTGTGGAACCAGGATATATGGATGAATTTGTATCTGCGTGCTTTTTGCCGCATACTGATATTGAAAAGTTCCCAAGTGTGGAACAATTGTTAAGGAGGTAACAAAAATGTGTGAATCAACAGCATATTTAATTACACCAGAAGGTGAAAGGAAAGTAATGGACTATGTAGTAGATGTAGTGCCAAAAGAAAATGGGAAATTGTTATTAACAGATCTTTTAGGAGAGGAAAAGTTAATTGAAGGTATGTTAAAAGAAGTAAGACTTTTAGAGCACAAAATAATTATTGAAAAAGTTAAATAAATATATAACTTATGAGGAGGTACTTTTTATGAGCAAAGAACATTTACATGAACATAATCACGAGCATAGCCATAGTCATTCACATGAGCATGAGCATAAACATGAACATGAACATAAACATTGTCATGGCAAAGAAGAACATACACATGAGCATAGCCATGGTCATTCACATGATCACGAGCATAAGCATAGCCATAGTCATGATCATAGTGGAGATCATGATCACGAGCACAGCAATTGTTGTGGACAAGGACATAATCATGAGTGTGGAGCAGCAGTGGCTGATAATCTAACTAAGGAAGAAAAAACATTAAAAGTTCTGTTACACCATTGGGTTGATCATAATAAATCTCACGAAGAAAGCTTTAAAGAATGGGTTGAAAAAGCAAAGACTATGGATAGAACAGAAACATCTGAATATATTGCAAAAGCAATTGAATATATGGAAAAGGCAGATGAAATGTTATTAGAAGCTCAAAAGCATATTTAGCATAAGATAGAAGTCTGTTTAAGCTCATGTTGCATAAAGTGAAACTTGAATCAGATGCAACAGGGGCTAATTCAAGGTGTGCATATTAATCGTAGAAAGGATGAAAAGTGGTTATGGATAGAGTTGCTATAGAAGAAAAAAGAAAAGATAAAATACCATATGAATATAACAAAAGTATATTTAAAAACTTTAATCCTGAGGAAATGGAACAAAATACTGGATGTATATATAATAAAGAAAAACAACAATTTGTAGTTAAATTGATGGGAGAAAATATAATAGTAAGATATCCATCAGGAGAAGTATTAAAGGAAGATGGAAGGCCAATAGAAAAATATGCACCTAAAACATTAGTATTAAGATATTTGATGAATGCAAAGGGAGTTGCTCCATTAGACAAAAATATAACATATAGAGATGTCGATGGAGGAAATATGTATTATAACAATTTTTATGGAAGATGTCTTTTAAGATTAGCAAAAACCTTTGGACATAATCTGGAAAAATTTAAAAACGTATTCGAAAAAATTGGAGCAGAAAAAGTAGATATGGGGGATATAGCTTATAAATTTGAATTTTTAAATAATATATATGTAACTTTTGCTCTATGGGAAGGCGATGAAGAATTTCCGCCTTCATCGCAAATATTATTTAATGGTAATGTTCCATTTTATTTTTCTGCAGAAGATTTAGCTGTAGTTGGAGATGTTTCAATTGGAGCAATAACTACTTTAGCTTATGCTAAATAGTTTAAAATTTCACAATTAAGTTTATACTACTGGAGGCAGTTTTATGAAGTATATTTTAAGTGATTCATTTAACCCTTATTTTAACTTAGCGCTAGAAGAGTATATATTTAAGACTGTTGGAGTGCAAGAAGACTTTATCATCTTATGGCAGAATGAAAATACAATAGTTATAGGAAGGCATCAAAACACCATAGAAGAAATTAATGCTGATTTTGTAAAAGAAAACAATATAAATGTAGTACGAAGAATAACAGGTGGTGGAGCTGTCTATCATGATCTAGGCAACTTAAATTTTTCATTCATAACGGGATATGATAAAAATGATATGATCGACTATAAAAAGTACACAATACCAGTTATAAATGCATTGAAAAAACTAGGTGTAGATGCTGAATTAAGCGGTAGAAATGATCTTACTATAGATGGGAAAAAGTTTTCAGGAAATGCTCAAAGTATGCATAAAGGGAGAATTCTACATCATGGTACGTTATTATTTAATTCAAATTTAGATATTATAGGAAAGGTACTAAATGTACAACTAGACAAAATACAGTCTAAGGGTATTAAATCCGTAAGAAGTAGGGTAACTAATATCAAAGATTATTTAAGAGAAGATACCGATGTAAACGGATTCAAAGAATTATTGTTAAAAAATTTATTTGAAAATAACACTCTCGAGGAATATCATTTATCTGAAAGCGATCTGGTATCTATAACTAAACTTAAAGAAAGTAAATATGACACCTGGGAATGGAACTATGGAAAATCTCCAAAGTTTAATTTTAAAAACTCAAAGAGATTTGCTAATGGTAAATTAGAGATTTTACTTAATGTTAATAGTGGACTTATTAACGAATGCAAAATTTATGGAGACTTTTTAGCATTATGTAGCGTTGATGAACTTGAAGAAAAGCTCAGGGGAATTAGATATGAAAAGTCTGCTGTTGAGTGCATGCTTAATAGCGTAAATTTAACACAATACTTTGGCAATATTACATTGAATGAAATTTTAGAATGCTTTTTTGTATAAGTGACTTTTTGATTATGGACATAATTATTTAAATAATTTTAAAGTAATTAAAAGGAAGGGGATCTATATGGAAAGTAGTATGTTAAAACCAAATGAATTGTGCGACGCATCTATAGGGGCAGGATGTGGTAAGGCAGGTTTGACAACATCGCAGCAAATCATTTTAGGACTGTTAGCAGGCGCATTTATTGCAGTAGGGGGAGCTGCTTCAGCAGTTGTTTCTCATGGAGTAGCCGATGCAGGTGTTGCCAAGTTATTAAGTGGTGCAGTGTTTCCGACAGGACTTATGTTAGTAGTAATGTGTGGTGCAGAATTATTTACAGGGAATTGTTTAATGATTGTACCTTTTGTAGATGGGAAAATAAGTATTAAAGATGTATTAAAAAACTGGGTGATAGTATATATAACTAATTTTATTGGCTCAATGCTTATAGCTTTTTTGGTTTTTCAATCAGGAGTCTTTAATATGAGTTCTGGAAAACTTGGTGGAGTTGTAATAAAGGTGGCATCAACTAAAGGTAGTCTGGCCTTTGGGACAGCATTTGCTAGTGGAATAATGTGTAATTTCTTAGTTTGTCTTGCCGTTTGGGGGGCATCAGCAGCGAAGGATGTTGCCAGTAAAGTAGCAATAATATGGTTTCCTATAATGGCTTTTGTAGCTTGTGGTTTTGAACACTGTGTTGCTAACATGTATTTCTTAACAGCAGGAATTCTTGCTAAATCTAATCCAATATACGCACAAGCATCAGGACTAGCTCCAAATAAAATGATAGACCTGTCAGGGATCGTAAATAACTTAATTCCTGTAACTCTTGGGAATATAGTTGGAGGATCAGTTATGGTGGGATTGGCATACTATGCAGTATATAAATATATTCCAGCGAAAAAGAATAGTAGTAAAGCTTCTTCAGAAGCAAAAGCGCAATCATAGAATTTTATATCAAACATAGCAAGGTATCTCAAGTAAAATAGCAAGTGAAAGACGTCTAAAGTAAATAACGCTAAAAACCATGGAAATTTATTAAACTATAAGATTATTTCTCGAAATTTAAGAGTATTTGATAGTTGAATATTTATAGTATTTATGTTAAGCTAAAGTTGAAATTAAGAAGTATATATTATGGCGGAGTTAAAGAGAGCCAAATTTTAAGGTATGATTTGCCTTAAATTTGTGCTCTCTTTTTGTTTTATATTTAAAGGAGGTATATCTATGTTTGATATAACAATTGTAGGAGCTGGAGTCGTAGGATGTTCAATAGCTAGGGAACTTGCTAGATATAAATTAAAGGTATGCGTTATTGATAAAGACTCGGATGTAGCCAATGGAACAACTAAAGCTAATAGTGCCATAGTACACGCAGGGTTTGATGCTAAACCTGAAAGTTTAAAAGGAAAGCTTAATGCTAAAGGAAATTCCATGTTTGATAAGTTAGCTGAGGAATTAGATTTTCCTTTTAAAAGAAATGGATCTTTAGTTTTGTGTTTTGATAAAAATGATGTAGACAAACTTAATGACTTGAAAAAACAGGGAGAAAAGAATGGGGTTCCAGGACTTGAAATAATAGAGGGAGATAAACTAAGAGAAATAGAGCCTAACGTATCAGATGAAGTAGTTGCTGCTCTACATGCGCCAACTGGTGCAATTGTTTGCCCTTATGAAATGACAATAGCTTTAGCTGAAAATGCCTTTATAAATGGAGTAGATTTCAAATTCGAAACTGAAGTAAAAGCTATAGATAAGATAGACGATATATATGTATTAAGAACTAATAAGGGTGATATTGAAACAAAGATAGTGATAAATGCTACTGGTGTATTTGCAGATAAAATAAATAACATGATAAGTAATAACAAAATAGATATAGTTGCTAGAAAAGGTGAATACTGCTTGTTTGATAAATCAGTAGGAAATATGATATCAAAAACTATATTCCAACTTCCAACTAAGATGGGAAAAGGTATACTAGTAACACCGACAGTAGATGGAAACTTATTAATAGGTCCTAATGCAGTAGATACAGAAGATAAGAATGATTTAAATACATCATTAGAAGGAATAAATGAGATAATAAATAAAGCAGGTTTAAGCATTAAACAAGTTCCTATGAGACAAGTTATAACTTCATTCTCAGGATTAAGAGCACATAGTGTGGGAAACGATTTTATAATTGGAGAACAGCAAGATGCTGAGAACTTTATTAATGCAGCAGGTATTGAATCACCTGGATTATCAAGCGCACCTGCAATAGCTGAAATGGTTGCTGATATAATAGTAAACAAATTGAATCCAAGCAAAAATGAAAAGTTTAATCCTATTAGAAAGGGAATACCTAAATTTAGAGAGCTAAACAATGAGGAAAGAAAGAAACTTATACAGCAGGATTCAAGATATGGTAAGATAATATGTAGATGTGAGACTGTTACTGAAGGAGAAATTATAAGTGCGATAAGAAGACCTTTAGGAGCGAAGACTCTCGATGGTGTTAAAAGAAGAACAAGATCTGGTATGGGAAGATGTCAAGCTGGATTTTGCGCACCTAAAATAGTTGAAATTTTAGCTAGAGAGCTTAACTTAATGCCTACAGAAATAACTAAGTTTGGAGGAGAATCGAAGTTATTAGTAGGTAAAGATAAAGAAACAATTTAAGTATAATTCCTATGAAATTAATAATGCTTGGAGGTTTATTGATATGCAAGAATATGACATAGTAATAATTGGTGGTGGTCCTGCAGGGCTTGCAGCAGCAATTTCAGCTAAAGAAGAGGGAATAGACAATATATTAATACTTGAGAGAGAAAATCAGTTAGGTGGAATATTAAATCAGTGTATCCATAATGGATTTGGACTCCATACTTTCAAGGAAGAGTTAACTGGCCCTGAATATGCGCAAAGATTTATTGATAAAACGATAGAGATGCAAATTCCATATAAATTGAATACTATGGTATTAGATCTAAATGAAAATAAAGTTATTACAGCTGTTAACGAAGAGGACGGAATATTAGAATTAAAAGCTAAGGCTGTTATACTTGCTATGGGATGTAGAGAAAGGCCAAGAGGAGCGATAAATATACCAGGAAGCAGATGCGCTGGTATATATACAGCAGGAGCTGCTCAAAAGTTTGTAAATATAGAAGGATATATGCCAGGTAAAGAAGTTGTTATATTAGGTTCAGGAGATATAGGGCTAATAATGGCGAGAAGAATGACACTTGAAGGTGCAAAGGTTAAGGCAGTAGTTGAGCTTATGTCTTATTCAGGTGGGCTTAAGAGAAACATTGTTCAGTGTCTTGATGATTTTGGTATACCATTGAAGTTAAGTTATACGGTTATAGATATAAAAGGCAAGGAAAGAGTTGAAGGGGTAACTATTGCAGCTGTTGATGAGAATAGAAACCCTATAAAAGGTACAGAAGAATTTATACCTTGCGATACGCTACTTTTATCTGTAGGACTTCTTCCAGAAAACGAGTTATCCAGAACTGCTGATGTTAAGTTATCATCTATAACTGGCGGTCCAGAAGTAGATGAAAGCCTTGAGACAAATATCGAAGGAATTTTTGCTTGTGGTAACGTTTTGCATGTTCATGATTTAGTTGATAATGTTACAGTTGAAAGCTATAGTGCTGGAAAAAATGCTGCTAAATACGTAAAAGGTAAGAGATTTGATGGTGAGAAAATAGAGATAGTTGCTACAGGTGGAGTGAGATATACTGTGCCAAAGTACGTAAATCCTGAAAATATAGAGAAAAACTTAGAAATAAGATTTAGAGTTGGAGACGTGTTTAAAGATAATTATATATCAGTATATTTTGACGACACAAGAGAGATGCATATAAAGAAAAGAATACTTACTCCAGGAGAAATGGAAACAGTTAAGCTTTCTAAGGATGTAATAAATAAATACCCTGAGTGTAGAAAAATTATTATTAAAGTAGAAAAGGAGTAGTGAATATATCTATGAGAGAGTTAATATGTATCGGTTGCCCTATAGGTTGCCAGCTTCAAGTTAAATTAGATGGAAAAGAAGTCGTTGAAGTTACAGGAAATACATGCAAAAAAGGCGAAGATTATGCCAAAAAAGAATGTACTAACCCTACAAGAATTGTAACTTCTTCTGTGTATGTTGAAGGCGGAGAAATAGGAGTAGTTCCTGTGAAAACTGAATCAGATATACCAAAGGAAAAAATATTTGATTGCATAAAAGCTTTAAAAGGGATAGTGGTTAAAGCACCTATAAATATTGGAGATGTAATAGTTGAGAATATATTGAATACAGGTGTTAATATAGTTGCTACTAGAAAAGTAGATGAGGCTTTAAAAAAAATTAACAAAATAGCTTAGTATTTAAAAGAGCTGATACATGTATAGTTTGTATCAGCTCTTTTTCTAGTTTTGAGCCCTATATATAATTGTATTGTATAGACATATAATATAAGATTATAATATATAAAGAAAAGCTTATACATAAATATGGAAAGAAGTGTGTTAAGATGGATGAAGAGAAAATGTCGAGGTTATTAGATGAAATATGTTCCTTTGAACAGTTAAAGTATTCTAATATACCAGATATAGATTTATATATGGATCAAGTGACTACATTTATAGATGAAAAACTTTCTTATTTGAAAAGAAATGAAAAAGAAGTAGCCTTAACTAAGACTATGATAAATAACTATACTAAGGCGGGTATTTTAATGCCACCTAAAAAAAAGAAATATTCTAGACAGCATATGGTATTAATAATTCTTACATATTATCTAAAACAGATACTATCAATAAATGATATACAAACTCTCTTTTCGCCTTTGGTAAATATGGCAAAGTCGGGAGAAGATTGTGATGGTAATTTGGTGAGTATATACAATGAGTTTTTAGATATAGAGAAAAAGGAAATTGAAGATTTTAAAAGTACTTTTGATAATATGTTTACTGAGGAAGAAGAACTAGTAGATTACAATGATAAGGATATAAACAAGCTGATTGTAACTGTATTATCTTTAGTTATTAAATCAACTATACAAAAAAGAATGGCAGAAAAGATGATTGATGAATTTTTCAAAGAATAGGAGTTTCTAAGTAGAGATTCAACTTAGAAATCCTATTAGATTTTACATATAAGGTTATAAAAATAAGAGTTAGAACAAATTCTTAAAACAGCTTTTACATATTAATGTTTTACCTTTATTAGCGGTAATGCAGTCAGATTTTTTTATAATTTTATTACATATTTCACAGTGAAATATATTATCGTCTGAATTAGATTTACAAGCCTTTGAAGATGAAGGCAATTTTAATTTTTTGTTTGATGGAGGAGAGTACTCGATTGGATTGTCCTTGTTTTTTCTAGGAATTATTTTATAATCAATAGAATAACTGCTTTCTCCAAAAAGTTCTAACTCAAATCTAGGATTTTCTTTATCATAAAATTCCTCTATTATAATTCTCCTTATTTGTGCATCATTTATAATCAGTCCGCTTTTTTCAATACCGTCAAAAATACTTTTTGTAATATTATTAGTATCAGGATGCCTTTTTTCACTTTTATAATATACTTTTAATATTGCTATTAAAGATTCAGAAAGTACAACATTAGGATTTTGAGATCTAGTAGCATAGGCTATTTCCTCCTCATAAAGAGCATATCTATCATGATATTTTCCGGAGTTAAATGGAAGTATAGCTCTTCCGTTTACATTAAAAAGCTTAAAGTTTGACTTAGATATTGGAGAACCTTTTACTATAACCTTTGCATAATTATGATTCATAACTTACTCCTTATATACTGTATACAGCTTGAATTTAATAATAATTATATCATATACATATAACATTGATTATAATTTTTGTATAAAGTATAATAATTGTTGGAATTTGTAATAACTAAAAAGTGAGGTAAATTCAATGAGTGAAGATATAAAAATACTTGCTATAGAGACCAGCTGTGATGAAACTTCGGCAGCAGTAGTGGTTAATGGTAGAGAAGTTTTATCAAATATAATATCATCTCAGATAGATATACATACTAAATTTGGAGGAGTTGTGCCAGAAGTAGCTTCACGAAAGCATGTAGAGGCTATAGGCTTTGTTGTTCAAGAGGCACTTGATAAAGCAGGTGTTACTTTAGATGAGATAGATGCTATTGGTGTAACTTATGGACCGGGGCTTGTAGGAGCGCTTTTAGTAGGATTGCAATATGCTAAGGGGTTAGCTTATGCATTAAAAAAACCCTTAATAGGCATTAATCATATAGAGGGGCACATAAGTGCAAATTTTATTCAATATAAAGAATTAGAGCCACCTTTTGTTTGTTTAGTGGTATCTGGGGGCCATACTTTTATAGTATATATGAAAGATTATGGTGAGTTTGAAGTACTAGGGCAAACAAGGGATGATGCTGCAGGGGAAGCTTATGATAAAGTTGCAAGAGCTATTGGACTTGGATATCCAGGAGGTCCTAAAATTGATAAACTATCTAGAGAGGGAAATCCACGGGCTATAAAGTTTCCAAGGGCTAATTTCCATGATGATAAATCTTTAGATTTTTCATTTAGTGGTGTTAAATCTGCAGTATTAAATTACTTAAACCAGATGGAAATGAAGAAAGAAGAGATAAATAAGGCAGATGTAGCTGCATCTTTTCAAAAAGCAGTAGTAGATTTTTTAGTTGATAACGCTATGAAAGCTTGTAAATTAAAAAAGGTTAATAAAATAGCAGTAGCTGGTGGTGTTGCTGCAAATAGCTGTCTTAGAGAGACCTTAATTAGTGCAGGAAGAAAAGATAACATAGATGTATTATTCCCAGAATTTATACTTTGCACAGATAATGCAGCCATGATAGGAAGCGCTGCTTATTTTGAGTATATGAAGGGAAATGTAGCACCGTTGACTTTAAATGCAATACCAAACCTAAAGTTAGGTGAAAGATAGGTTAATAAGTGTTATACTTATATTAAATTTAATAATAAATTTTAGGTACTTGTTATATGCTAAAAGCATTAAATAAGTTTAAATAGGGAAATGAGTGAAAATCTCATACGGTCCCGCCACTGTAATGAGGAGTGTATCGACATTTATGCCACTTGGTAACAGGGAAGGCGTCAATACATGATGAATCAGAGTCAGGAGACCTGCCTAAAACTTTTAAGCACTAATAGGCTTACGCGGATAGGCTGGTAGTAGTGGGGATTTTTTTACCTACAAAACCGTTATCTGTTTGATAATGGTTTTTTATTTTGGTGAAAAATTTAGTTTTACCTAGATGCTTGAATTCAATAAAAAATAGGAGGAACATAAAATGTCAAATTTAAAGAAAAACTGTTTAATATTAACCCTTTTTATACTAATTTTCTCTTTAGTTGGCTGTAATAATAAAGATAGTTCATTGAACTCAAAAGAAAATAAGGAACAGAATGAAATTGTAAGTAATACAACTTATCCACTTAAAATAAAAGACTCATTTAATAGAGAGGTAACTATAGAAAAAGAGCCTACAAAAATCATATCAATAGCACCTAATATTACAGAAACCATTTATGCACTTGATAAACAAAAGCTACTTATTGGAAGAACTGATTTTTGTACATATCCAAAAGAGGTAAGTAAGATTCAGTCTATAGGGAGTTTAATGGATCCCAATATAGAAAAAATTGTAGAATTAAAACCTGATCTAGTTATAGCCTCTAACCATTTTACAAAAGAAGATCTGAAGAAATTAGAGGAGGTTAATATAAAAGTTCTTGTATTATCAGGAAGTGAAAGTTTTGAAGGCACCTATGATATTATAAAAAACACTGGTAAAGTACTTAATGCAAATCAAAAGGCAGCTGATATTATTTTAGGAATGAAACAAAAGGTAAAAGATGTACAAGAAAAAGTTAAAGGTAAAAATAATCCTTCAGTATATTATATAGTAGGTTTTGGAAAAGGCGGAGACTTTACCGCTGGTAAAGATACTTTCATAGGGAAAATGATTGAAATGGCAGGAGGAAAAAATGCAGCGGCTGACACAAATGGATGGAAGTATAGTGTTGAAAAACTTATAGAAAAAAATCCTGATATACTTATATGCTCAAATAAATTTAGTTCAAAAGAAGGAATTAAAAATACTGAAGGTTATAAGGAGTTAGATGCAGTAAAAAGGAATAAACTTTTTGAAATAGATGAAGATATTATTAACAGACAAGGTCCAAGATTGGCAGATGGTTTGGAAGCATTGGCAAAAATAATTCACCCTGAAGCCTTTAAATAATGAATGGAAGGAACTTATCTATGAATTTTACTCAAAACAAAAAACATTTTAAGTTAATGTTTTGCGTTTTTACAATTATTCTATTTTTAATTATTATTACAGCAACTACTTTAGGTTCTGCTGATATACCGCTTAAAGAAAGCCTGTACATTATCTTGAATAAAGTGCCTATAATTAATAAGTTTATATCAATATCTGGAATACCAGAAAACCATAGATTAATTATATTAAAGATAAGACTACCTAGAATAATGTTAGCAGCTCTTGTAGGTATGGGATTATCTACAGTTGGGCTGTCTTTTCAAGCTATATTTAAAAATCCAATGGCAGACCCATATGTACTT
This sequence comes from Clostridium sp. OS1-26, assembly GCF_030915445.1. Lineage (GTDB taxonomy): Bacteria > Bacillota > Clostridia > Clostridiales > Clostridiaceae > Clostridium_AM. The sequence continues at coordinate 988,541 of NZ_CP133264.1, read as the reverse complement.
GGTATATCTTCTGGAGCTGCTGTTGGAGCAGCTATTGGATTTGTATTAGGTTTTGAATCAACCTTTTTGGGGGCATCTGCTATTACTATAACAGCATTCTTAGGCTCAATTTTAACAACTGTCTTAGTATATAATATAGCAAGAGTTAAAAATAAAATCCCTACAAATACATTACTTTTAGCTGGTATATCGATGAATTTTTTGTTATCATCATTACTTTCTATAATTATGGTATTTAATAGGCAGGAAGTTGAAAGAATTGTGTTTTGGACTATGGGTAGTGTTAGTTCTGCAAGTTACACTCAGATTTTAGTGCTATTACCATTTTTATTTATTGGTATATTTATAATACTGTCCTTTTCAAAGGACTTAAATATAATTCTTACAGGCGATGAAACTGCAAAGAGCTTAGGTATAGAGGTTGAAAGAATAAAGAAAATACTACTTATTAGTTCTTCAATGATTGTTGCTGCATGCGTATCTGTAAGCGGAATCATAGGATTTGTGGGATTAATTATTCCGCATATAGTAAGAATGCTTCTAGGGCCAGATCACAGATCATTACTACCCTTCTCTGTTGTTGCTGGAGCTGTGTTTATGATTATATCAGATACACTAGCGAGAACATTGGCATCTCCTGCTGAAATTCCAGTAGGAGCTATAACGGCTCTGTTTGGTGCTCCTTACTTTATATATCTTTTAACTAAAAATAAAAAGAAGGTGTTATAATGGATGCTGCTAATTTTCCAGTAGTTAAAGTAAAGAATTTATGCTGCAGCTTTGGAGAAAAAGAAATATTGCATAATATTAATATAGACTTCTCCAAAGGTGGTTTTTACAGTATTATAGGGTCTAATGGTTCTGGCAAGACTACGTTGTTAAAGAACATAGCTTCATCATTAGCACCCGATAAGAATACAGTTTTTATAGAAGGTATGGATGTATTAAATTTTAAAAATAAAGCTTTAGCTAAAAAGCTTTCTATAGTGCCTCAAAATACTAGTTTGGATTTTGACTTTTCTGTTTTAGACATTGTTTTAATGGGAAGAAATCCTTACATATCTAGGTTCCAAGATGAATCAAAAGAAGATTATAACATAGCTAAAGAGGCTATGAAAATGACAAGCACTTGGGAACTTAAAGATAAATGTATAAACCAATTAAGTGGTGGAGAGCAGCAAAGAGTCATTATAGCAAGAGCCCTAGCACAGGATACAGATATTATATTATTGGATGAGCCAATATCTCATTTAGATATATATCACCAGGTTGAAATATTAGATACTATCAAATCCATAAATAAAAAAGTAACTGTCATTGCTGTACTTCATGATTTAAATTTAGCAGCACAGTATAGTGATTATTTGGTACTTATAAACAAAGGCTCGATTGTAGCACTGGGTACCCCAGAAGAAGTGCTTACAGAAGAAAATATAAAGAAAGCTTACAACATAAACATATGTATAATAAATAATCCTGTAACTGATAAACCTCATATAATACCTATTACTAAGACAATTAATAAAGTATCACTATAAGAGATAATCAGTTTATCCGATGACTTACCCGCTCTAATACTTCCATCGCACTCTGTGAAAGCGATTCACACAAAATCAGAGATTTTGGTTCTCTGCTTGCACTCTGTGAAAGCGATTCGCACCAAATCGGAGATTTGGGCTCTCTGCTTTTCTTCAAGTGTACGTCACGAGCGGCTATGTCCCTGGATAACGACTTCTAAGCTTCAGATGGAGGTTAAATGCCTAAATGACATTTAACGGGCAGAATTGCCCAGTGGTCGCAGACAAACTCCACCTGAAGCCAAGAATTCTGTTTATATGCTGTTTAATATTTTTGTGAGTTCCTTAGGCACATTCAAATAAATAATAAGCCAGTATGATAGTCTATTTTGCTTCATACTGGCTTATTATTTATTTGAATGCAACTTAATTGAATTAGCATAATATTATACAAGAAATGGCTAAAAAAACGCATTATATAGAGTATGCTAAATAATATATAATATACTCTGTTTACAAAACAAAGAGTATGCTATATAATAATGAATATATTAATTTGCTTCTCAAAAAATGAAAAAATTTCATTCCTAATTTTACCTTAAATTTATTAATATCTATTGAGTTTGATTTATCAACATGTTAAGATGATAAGGTGAATTTAAAAGAAAAGACATATCAAGACAAAATGCAAGTAAAAATATTTTGCAATTGCAATTGCAATAATGTTAATGCTTATATATAATATTATTATCGTGATAAATATTTATAATAAATATATTAATAAATATGCAACAATTATTATTATTATAAAAAGGGGCTGAGGTATTTGATTAAAAAATTTAAGAGAGTTCTTGTGGCTAACAGAGGAGAAATTGCAATAAGAATTTTTAGAGCTTGTCAAGAACTTGGTATAAGAACAGTTGCTATTTATTCTGATGAGGACAAACGTTCTCTTTTCAGAACAAAGGCTGACGAAGCTTATTTAATAGGGAAAAACAGGGGGCCTGTTGAAGCCTACTTAAATATTGATGAAATAATAAACCTTGCATTAAAAAAGGGTGTTGATGCGATACATCCTGGATATGGGTTCTTATCAGAAAATCCTGAGTTTGCAAGAAAATGTGAACAGGCTGGTATTGAGTTCATAGGACCAACTGCAGAAATGATGGAAAAGCTTGGGGATAAAATAAAATCCAAAATTGTAGCTAAAAATGCAGGGGTTGCAACTATTCCAGGTGTTGAGAAACCAATTCAATCTGAAGAAGAAGCATTGGTATTTGCTAATGTGTGTGGATATCCAGTTATGGTAAAAGCTGCTGCTGGTGGTGGCGGAAGAGGTATGAGGATTGTTGAAAAGGAAGAAGACCTCCTTTCCTCATATAGAAGCGCCAAAAATGAGGCGAAAAAAGCTTTTGGTATAGATGATATATTTATAGAAAAATATCTTGAAAGTCCAAAACACATAGAGGTTCAAGTACTTGGAGATAAGAGCAATAATATAGTACATTTGTATGAAAGAGATTGTTCAATTCAAAGAAGGCATCAAAAAGTTATAGAAATTACTCCTGCAGTATCTCTTACAGAAGAAAAAAGAAATGAAATATGTGAAGATGCATTAAAAATAGCTAAATCCGTTGGATATAGAAGTGCAGGAACACTTGAATTCCTTGTAGATAAAAAAGGAGATCATTATTTTATAGAAATGAATCCAAGAATTCAAGTTGAGCATACTGTAACAGAAATGACTACAGGTATAGATATTGTGCAAAGCCAAATATTGGTAGCCGAGGGATATGAATTATCTTCAAAGGAGCTAGGAATTGGTACACAAGAGAATATAAAGCCTAGGGGATATGCTATTCAATGTAGAATAACTACAGAAGATCCTTCGAATAATTTTGCACCAGATACAGGCAGAATTGATGTATATAGAACTGGTTCAGGTTTTGGTATAAGACTAGATGGTGGGAATGGATTTACTGGAGCAGTTATAAGTCCTTACTATGATAGTCTGCTAGTTAAGACTACATCTTGGTCAAGAACTTTCCCAGACGCAATAAGAAAGTCTATACGTTCTGTAAAAGAAATAACAATATCAGGAGTTAAAACAAACGTTGACTTTTTAATAAATGTTTTAAATCATGAGAAATTTGCTAAGGGTGAATGTGATACTAATTTTATTGCAAACAACCCAGAGTTATTTGATATATCACCAACAGCGGATGAGGAATTAAGACTTCTTAAGTTTATTGGAGAAAAGGTTGTTAATGAAACTCGAGGACAAAAAACAGAGTTCGATGTTCCAGTAGTTCCAAAAATAACTCTTGATGAACCTCTTAAAGGTACAAAACAAATATTAGATGCAGAAGGACCAGAAGGACTAGTAAAATGGATTAAATCACAAAATAAATTATTGCTAACAGATACTACAATGAGAGATGCTCAGCAATCATTAATGGCAACAAGAATAAGAACAAGAGATATGATTAAGATTGCGAAAGCCCAAGCTGCTCTTGGAAAAGATTTGTTCTCCGTAGAAATGTGGGGTGGAGCAACTTTTGACGTTGCATATAGATTTTTAAAAGAGTCACCATGGGAAAGACTTCAAGAATTAAGAAATAGAATGCCTAATGTATTATTACAGATGCTTATAAGAGGAGCTAATGCAGTAGGATATAAAAATTATCCAGACAATGTAATAAGAGAATTTATAAAAGAATCTGCTGATTCAGGAATAGATGTATTTAGAATATTCGATTCACTAAACTGGTTAAAAGGAATGGAAGTAGCTATAGATGAAGTAATAAAGCAAGGTAAAGTTGCAGAAGCTTGTATGTGTTATACAGGAGATATATTAAACACAGATAGAGATAAGTATACTTTGGAATATTATATAAATATGGCTAAAGAGATTGAAAAGACAGGTGCGCATATTCTTGGAATAAAAGATATGTCAGCATTATTAAAGCCATATGCAGCACTTAAGCTCATAAGAGCATTAAAAAATGAAATATCTATTCCAATACACCTTCATACTCATGATACTACAGGAAATGGTGTTGCAACAGTTCTTATGGCTGCGCATGCTGGAGTAGATATCGTTGATACAGCATTTAATAGTATGTCAGGATTAACTAGCCAACCAGCATTAAACTCTGTAGTAGCAGCGCTTCAAAATACAGAAAGAGACACTTATATAGATTCAGATGACATACAAAAGTTATCAGATTACTGGAGTGCAGTAAGACCGGTTTATAGTCAATTTGAATCTGGATTAAAAACAGGTAGTGCAGAAATATACAAATATGAAATACCAGGTGGACAATATTCAAACCTTAAACAGCAAGTTGAAAGCTTTGGCTTAGGACATAGATATGATGACATAAAGGAAATGTATAGGCAAGTTAACAATATGGTTGGAGATATAGTTAAGGTTACTCCTTCTTCAAAGATGGTTGGAGACTTAGCTATATTCATGGTACAAAATGATTTAACTCCTGAAAATATATATGAAAAGGCAAAGAACATGACATTCCCAGATTCCATCGTGGCATATTTCAAAGGAATGATGGGTCAGCCTATGGGTGGATTCCCAGAGGAACTTCAAAAATTAGTTTTAAAGGGAGAAGAGCCTATTGTATGTAGACCAGGAGAGTTACTTCCACCTGAAGACTTTGATAAAATAGAAAAACATCTAGTTGAGAAACTCAAAATTACTCCTACTAAAAAAGATATACTAAGCTATGCGTTATATCCAGATGTGCTTGAAGGGTATATAAAATACACTAAAGAATACGGTGACTTAAGCCGTATGGGAAGTGATATATTCTTCCATGGTTTATATGAAGGAGAAACTTGTGAAATAGAAATAGCAGATGGAAAAACATTTATTGTTCAAATGCTTGAAATAGGTAAACTTGATTCACAAGGGTATAGAACAATTGTATTTGAAGTTAACGGAAATAGAAGAGAAGTAAAAATAAAAGATAAGATTAGTGCTTCTAGAGGTGCTGTTTACGAAGAATCAGTGACTATGGCAGATCCTGATAACAATATGGAAATAGGAGCAAGTATCCCAGGAAATATAATAAAGGTGCTTGTAAAAGAAGGCGATATAGTAAAAGCAGGAGAAAGCCTAATCGTAATTGAAGCAATGAAGATGGAGACTAATATAACTGCGACCGTTTCGGGAACAGTTGAAACTGTATTAGCGAAAGAAGGAAAACAGGCTAAGTCTGGAGAACTTTTAATTAAGCTAAAATAAAAAAAATTTTATTGGAAACTCTACCTTGTAATGAGGTAGAGTTTTTTAAACATATGAGGTACTAGGACGAAAGTTAACTTATAGGATGAAATAATTCTACATATATTAAGGAGGCCATTGTATGGAGTTGAAAAAAGTTATTAGAGATAATATGGACAGTATAATAAAATTAAGAAAAGAACTTTCTGATAATGCGGAGTTATCATTTCAAGAGTTTAAGACTAGCAAAATAGTAAAGGATTATTTAGATAAATTAGGTGTAGAGACACAAACTGTATTCAATACTGGTGTAGTTGGGGTATTAAATAGTGGAGATAGTTGTATAGCTATAAGAGCGGATATGGATGCACTTCCAGTCAATGGAGTTAGTCATGCTTGTGGGCATGATTATCATATGGCTGTAGCATTAGGCTGTGCTTTGGTACTGAAAGAAATAGGTTTCAAAAAGTGCGTAAAATTTATATTTCAGCCAGCGGAAGAGGATACTGGCGGAGCAGCACCTATGATTAAAGAAGGGGTGCTCAAAAGTCCTGATGTAGCATATATTATAGGATTTCATGTATGGCCTAATGTAGAAGTTGGGAAAATAGAGGTTACTTCGGGGCCATCAATGGGATCAGTAGATGATTTTTATATAACCTTCAATGGAAAAGGTGGGCATGCAGCTATGCCGCATATGTGTAAAAATCCTATATATCCATCAATAGATTTTATTCAAAGCATGAACACGAAAATTCATACAGAAAATAACCCTTTAAATTCATGTGTCCTCACATTTTCATCAATGAATGTTGGAAGTGCTCCCAATGTAATTGCAGACTGCGCTAATTTATCAGGAACCTTTAGAACCTTCGATAATGAACTAAGAAACAAAATAAAAGAGGACATAAAAAGTCTATCTTCTCTTTGTGCAGGGAAATATAATTGTGAGATTGATGTGAGAATTAAAAATGGATACCCACCTTTAATAAGTGATAAAGTACTTACAGATAAATTTATTAGTGCCTCTAAGTCAATACTTGGAGAAGAAAATGTTCTTGGTTTAGAAAAAACTTTTGCTGCGGAAGACTTTGCTTTCTTTGCAGAAGAAATACCTTCTGTGCACTTTAGATTAGGAATATATGATGGATGTAGAGGGAAAAGTCCTTTACATGCTACTGATTTTGATGCTTCAGATGAAGCTTTATATTATGGAATTTACGCTACAGTAAACTTTATATTATCAATGAAAAGTGAGCTTACTTAAATTTTATAATTAGTAATGGATAAGCAGTAAAATGTATTGATATTTTACTGCTTATTTATTGTTGAAACTAGAAGAAGAAATCTTAGTATATTAATTGTTATTTTAATATATTATTAAAGTTGAATTTTATAATTTAAGAGATATAAAGGATAAAATTTTATATATAAATAATAATAACTATATATTCATTGAATAAATTTATGATATGTAAGTTAATAAATTCTATATTTTAAAATTAATAATTGGATAAATATTGTACATATTGTAGAATTAATTAATAAGGAAATTGAATGCACAAATTTTAAGGAGTGGTAGACTTGGATAAAAAAATAGGATTCATTGGTGCTGGCAATATGGCACAAGCTATAATCGGGGGAATATTAAATTCAAAATTAGTTTGTGAGAATGACATTATGGCCAGCAATACTTCAGAGGGATCTCGTCAAACAGTTAAAAATAAGTATGGAATTTTAGTTACAGATAATAATAAAGAAGTTGCGAAGTTTGCAGATATTCTTTTTCTATCTGTAAAACCGGATGTATATGAAGAGGTTATAAAGGAAATAAAAGATTGCATAAAAGAAGATGTTATTGTAGTTACAATAGCAGCAGGAATAAATTTAAAAACAGTAGAAGTAGCCTTTGATAAAAAAATAAAAGTAGTTAGAACAATGCCTAATACTCCTGCTTTAGTAGGTGAGGGAATGAGCGCGATATGTTATAACAGCACGGTTACAAAAGACGAACTAGATGCTGTAGTAAAAATATTTGAGAGCTTTGGAAAGGCGGAAGTTATAGAAGAAAAACTAATAGATGTAGTTTCTACAGTAAGCGGCTCTTCACCAGCTTATGTATATATGTTTATTGAAGCATTAACTCAAGGTGCAGTTTTAAGAGGATTACCTTGGAATAAGGCTTATAAATTTGCTACTCAAGCTGTTTTAGGTTCAGCTAAAATGGTTTTAGAGACAGGAGAGCATCCAGCTCTACTAAGGGATAGAGTTTGTTCACCAGGTGGAAGTACAATACAAGGAGTATATAGCTTAGAAAGAAATAATTTCGAGGGTATTATTATTGAGGCTATGGAAAAGTGCACTGAAAAGGTAATACAAATGTCTAAAGGACAATAGATATTATTTAGATGAACTATCTATAATTGAAAGGAGAAACGAAAACTATGGAATTAGAATTAAATAAAAGCTATCATGGTTTTAAGTTGCTTGAAAAAAAAGATATTAATGAAATTAATTCAACAGGTATAATATTTGAGCATGAAAAAAGTGGTGCAAAGTTATTCTATTTAAAAAATGACGACGACAATAAGGTATTTGCAGTAAGTTTTAGGACACCACCTGAGGATAGTACAGGACTACCTCATATATTAGAACATTCGGTGCTATGTGGTTCAAGAAAGTTTCCTTTGAAGGAGCCCTTTGTGGAGCTAGTAAAAGGTTCTTTAAATACATTTTTAAATGCTTTTACTTTTCCAGATAAAACTATGTATCCAGTAGCTAGCACTAATGATAAAGATTTTTCAAATCTTATGGATGTGTATTTAGATGCAGTGTTTTATCCTAACATTTACAAGTATCCAGAAATCATGATGCAAGAGGGATGGCATTATGATATGGAGAATAAGGGTTCAGAAATTACTTATAAAGGCGTTGTTTACAATGAAATGAAGGGAGCCTTTTCATCACCTGAATCTATACTTCTACGTAAAATTTCAGAGTCTCTTTTCCCGGATACACAATATGGTGTCGAGTCTGGTGGAGACCCAGATGTTATACCAAACTTAACTCAGGAACAGTTTTTAGCTTTCCATAAGAAATATTACCACCCAACAAACAGCTACATTTATTTGTATGGTGATATGGATATAAATGAAAAATTAAAGTTTATTAATGAAGAGTATCTAAAAGATTTTGATAGAATAAATGTAGATTCTCGACTAGCTATGCAAAAGCCTTTTGACAAACAGAGAGAAATGTCCATTAGTTATCCTATATCAGTCAATGAAAAAGAAGAAGATAAGACATTTCTAAGTATGAACTTTGCTGTAGGAAAGGCTACAGCAGACGAAATATACTTAGCATTTGATATCCTTGAGCATTTATTGTTAGAGACACCATCATCACCGCTTAAAAAGGCGCTTATAGATGCAAATATAGGAAAAGATGTTTTTGGTGTATTTGAAGCTAGCATGCTTCAACCTATGTTTAGTATAGTTGTTAAGAACTCTAAGGAAAGTGAAAAAGAAAGATTTAAAGATATAGTTATAAGAACGCTAAGTGATTTAGTTAAAAACGGAATCGATAAAAAGCTTATTGAAGCTTCAATTAATATAAAGGAATTTCAGTTGAGGGAGGCAGATTATCATGGATATCCTAAGGGATTAATATATGGTATGAAAGCTATGGATAGTTGGCTTTATGATGAAAACCCTTGGGTTCACCTAACTTATGAAGATACTTTAAAAAAGATAAAAACAGCTTTAGAAACAAACTATTTCGAAAAGATAATAGATACTTATATTCTTAAAAATAGCCATAGTTCCATTCTTATAGTAAAGCCAGCTAAAGGCTTAGCAGAGGAAAAGGAACTGGAGGTTAAGAAGGAACTTCAGGAATTTAAAGCAAAGCTTTCAGAAAGTGAGATAGAAAAGCTTGTAAAAGATACCGCTAAATTAAAAGAAAGGCAAGTAACGGCCGATTCACCAGAGAATCTAATGAAGATTCCTTTAATATCAATAAGTGATATTGACCCTAAAGCTAAAGATATTGCTTTAGAAGAAAAAGAAGAACAAGGGATTAAGGTATTATACCATCCTGAGTTTACAAATGGCATTTCATATGTAAATATGTATTTTGCTACAGAGGGAGTAAAGGAAGAACTTATACCTTATATATCACTTTTGACAACTATAATGGGTAAAGTGAGCACTAAGAACTTCAGTCATGAAGATTTGGCAAAGGAAATAAATATAAATACAGGTGGCATAAGAAATGGAGCACAAGCATATTCAGAAAAATGGAATGCTGAAAAGATTTACCCTAAGTTTGTAATAAAATCTAAAGTTATTGTAAGCAATATGACAAAGCTCATGGAACTATTAGGGGAAATAATAGGCTATACCAAATTTGACGATCATAAACGTTTAAAAGAAATAATACAGGAAACTAAATCACGTTTAGAAATGATTATTTTCGATAGAGGCCATGTGTTTGCTGCAAACCACCTTCTTTCATATTTCTCCCAAGCAGGAAAATATGAGGATATGTTAGGTGGGTTATCATTCTACAAGTTTATAGTTGATTTGGAAAAAAATTTTGATAGCAAGGCACAGGAAATTAGTGATAACTTAAAACATGTATCAGAAGCTGTTTTTAATACTAACAATTTATTAGTTAGTGCTACATTAGAAGAGAAAGACTATGATGAATTTAAAAAGAACTTTAATTTAGTTTATACAAAATTGAATAGTAATAAAATTAGTGCTGAAGAATATAGGTTTAAAGTTGAACAAAAGAATGAGGGGTTAATGACATCTGGTAAGGTACAATATGTTGCTAAGGCATATAATTTCATTAAGCTTGGATATTCATATAGTGGAAGTATGCAGGTATTAAAGACTATAGCAAATTATGATTATCTATGGAATAGAGTAAGGGTTCAAGGTGGGGCTTATGGAAGCTTTTCTTCCTTCCAAAGAAACGGAAACATGTTTTTTACATCCTACCGTGATCCGAACTTAGCTGAAACACTAAAGGTTTACGATGGTGCAGGAGAATTCTTTAAGAACTTTAATACTGATGACAGACAGATGACTAAATATATCATTGGAACTGTCTCAGATTTGGATTTCCCACTTACACCTTCGATGAAGGGAGATAGAGCTGCTGAAAATTATATTAAAAAGCTCACATATGAAGATATTCAAAAGGAAAGAGACGAAATTTTAAAAACAACAGTAGAAGATATAAGAAGATTTGGTGACTTAATTTCCGATACTATGAAAGAGAACTTCATATGTGTATTAGGAAATGAAGAAAAAATAAAAGAAAATAAAAATATATTCAATGATACTATGAACGTATTTGAATAAAATAATCCACACTGTGAATATTCTAAGAATTCACAGTGTGGATTTAATATTTACTTTATTATGCTGTTTCGTTAGGAGATTGTTTTATATTATGCAAGTCTTTTATCCATACGCGCACGCTTTCAACTAATATTATTAATACAAGTATAACAAGAAGTAATGACATAGCTGCTAATAAAATTTTCCCTTGAGGTAAGTAGTTACCAAAAATATTTTGAAGAGCAGCATCTAAAGTTATAACTGCTATAATTACCATTGGGATAGCTGTAATTAGAGCGTATTTTGCTTTACCCTTTTTAATTATTATTGTAGTACCTATTGCAAAGGCTATAGCTGCTAGCATCTGATTCGCAGTACCAAATAAAGGCCATATTGTAGATACATTACCTGTGTATAATAGATAACCCCAGCTAAATGATATTACAGCACTAAAGAATATCATATTGAACCAAGAATCCTTATCTTCAAAAGGTTTGTGGAATTTTCCACATAAGTCTTGAAGTAGATATCTGCCTATTCTTGTACCAGCATCTATTGTAGTTAAGATAAATAATGCTTCGAACATTATGCAGAAGTGATACCAGTAAGACATTAAATGTTCAAGTCCAGGTATTTTATAAAATACGTAAGACATACCTACCGCAAGTGATACAGAACCACCAGGTCTTCCTGCCAAGTTTTCTCCCACCATTTGTGAAAGCATTGGAAGTTCTTTTGGAATCATATTAAGTTTAGCAAATACCGCAGGAGCTGAGTTTATAGCAAAGTAGTCTGCAGTTGGAAGGCAAGTAGCAGCTATTAATGCCATTATAGCAACAAAGCACTCTAAAAGCATAGCACCAAAGCCTATAGGAAGTATGTCCTTTTCACTAGCTATAAGTTTAGGAGTCGTACCTGAGCTTACTAGTGCGTGGAACCCAGATAGAGCACCACAAGCTATGGTGATAAATAGGAATGGGAATACTTTACCTGGGATTATAGGTCCTCCACCATGTATAAATTGAGTGATAGCTGGCATTTGTACAGTTGGTCTAACTATTATTATACCAACTGCAAGGGCACCTATGACACCAAGCTTCATGTACGTACTTAAGTAGTCTCTTGGAAGTAATAAAAGCCATACTGGAAGCGCAGCTGCACAGAATCCATAAATAGCAAGTATAAGTGACATTTGTTTTGCGTTAAATGTTAAATAAGGAGCTAATGCTGTATGCTGGATAGTTGGTCCGAGTACAACACCTACTATTATAAGAGCCATACCAATTACAGTAGCTTCACCTATTTTACCAGGTCTTAAGAATTTTAAATATAAACCAATTAATATAGCAACTGGTATAGTAAATCCAACTGTAAAAGTTCCCCATGGGCTGTTATAAAGTGAGCTAACAACTGGTAATCCAAGTCCAGCCATAGCTATTATTAGTATAAATAATACAGCTATAGAAGTAACGAATCCCATTCTAGTTCCAAGATTTGTTCTAGCAATTTCAGCAATGGATTGTCCATCATGTCTAACGGAAGCAAAGAGCAATACCATGTCATGTACGGCGCCTGCAAATACGCCTCCGATTAGAATCCAAAGAGTTCCAGGTAGATAGCCGTATTGAGCTGCAAGAACAGGCCCTATAAGTGGTCCAGCGCCTGCAATAGCTGCAAAGTGGTGCCCCATTAATACCCACTTATTAGTAGGCACATAATCATGTCCATCTTCATGTACTTTTGACGGAACTTCTCTGGTTTCATCAATAACTAAAACTTTTGCTGCTATGAATGCTCCATAGAACCTGTAGGCTAAAATTAATACAAGTGCGGAAATAATAACAAGTACTATTGAGTTCATTAAAAAACCCCCTTATAAATTTATATTATTGCTTTTGCTATTAAGTAAAGCTTTACTTAATATATTTTAATAATATTACGCAAATTGTGACAATTCTATATTTATTAACTGAACGGTAAAAATATTAAGGTTATTGGTAAAATATAGGGGGTGAATAACAAAATAAAGGACAAGTGTAGTTTTTATAACTACGCTTGTCCAATACATAAATTATTATTTTTTAAACAGCTTTTTTGATGTATAGTCTTTGCTGCTTGAATCATTCCAATGTTTTTTCCAAACTTTAACACTTTCAAATACTATAACCACAAGCATGATGATGAGAAGGAATGAAAGTGCTGCTAATAATATCTGATTATGTGGTAAGTAGTTTGAGAATATATTTGTCAATATAGCAGTTAAAGTTGTGATAGCCACAAAAATCATTGGGATTATAATTATAGCGGCATATTTTTGTTTGCCCATTCTAATTATAACTGTTGTACCTATTGCAAATGCTATAGTTGCAAGAGTTTGATTTGCAGTACCAAATAGTGGCCATATCGTTGATATATTTCCTGTGTATAATAGATATCCCCAAGTGAGAGACATAAGTGCACTGAAGAATATTATATTGGCCCATGAATCTTTATTGGCTAATGGCTTGTATGCTTTGCCAAATAGGTCTTGCAGCAAATATCTACCTATTCTTGTGCCAGAATCTATTGTAGTTAGTATAAATAATGCTTCGAACATTATGCAGAAGTGATACCAGTAAGCCATAAGGCCTTTAAGTCCAGGAATTTTATAGAATATATATGACATACCTACTGCAAGTGATACAGATCCACCTGGTCTTCCTGCTAAGTTTTCGCCGACCATTTGTGAAAGCATTGGAAGTTCCTTTGGAATCATATGAAGCTTGGCAAATAGTGCAGGTGCTGAATTTATAGCAAAATAATCTGCTGTAGGAAGACAAGTTGCTGCAATTAATGCCATTAAAGCTATAAATGATTCTATTAGCATTGATCCAAATCCTATTGGTAGTATGTCGCTCTCATTGGATATAAGTTTAGGTGTTGTACCTGAACTTATTAATGCATGGAATCCTGATAAAGCACCACAGGCAATTGTTATGAAAAGGAATGGGAATACTTTGCCTGGAACTATTGGCCCGCCGCCATGTACAAACTGAGTAATAGCAGGCATTTGCACAGTTGGTCTAACAATTATTATACCAACTGCAAGAGCACCTATAACGCCAAGTTTCATATATGTGCTTAGATAGTCTCTTGGAAGCAATAATAACCATACTGGAAGAGCTGCTGCACAGAATCCGTAGACAGCCAGTATAACTGATAATTGTTTTGCATTAAATGTTAAATAAGGAGCTAATGCTGTATGTTGAATATATGGTCCAGCTATAACACCTACTAAAATAAGAGTCATACCTATTATTGTAGCTTCACCTATTTTACCAGGTCTTAAGAATTTTAAATATAAACCAATAAGCATAGCAACTGGGATAGTAAAACCAACTGTAAAAGTTCCCCAAGGACTGTTATAAAGGGAGTTAACAACTGGTAATCCAAGACCAGCCATAGTTATTATTAGTATGAATATAACAGCTATTGAAGTTATAAATCCCATTCTAGTTCCTAAGTTATCTTTAGCAATTTCGGCAATAGATTGTCCATCATGTCTAACCGAAGCAAATAGCAGTATCATGTCGTGTACAGCACCAGCTAAAACACCACCGATTAAAATCCAAAGGGTACCAGGAAGGTAACCGTATTGAGCTGCAAGAACAGGTCCTATAAGTGGTCCAGCACCTGCAATTGCTGCAAAGTGGTGGCCCAATAGTACCCACTTGTTAGTAGGAACATAGTCTCGTCCATCTTCGTGAACTTTTGAAGGAACCTCCCTATTTTCATCAAGAGCTAAAACTTTTGCTGCTATGAATGCACCATAAATTCTGTAGCCTAAAGTTAATACAAGGGCAGCAATAATAACTAAAACGATAGAGTTCATGTTTATAAATCCTCCTTCTAAGTTATGCTAAGTTTTTAATATAAATAAATTATTGATAAATGATAAGTTGATTAGTAGTTTTAAATTTTATTAAACCGATTACATATATAATAATATTTAACATGAAATTAAAATATATAAATGCGTTGAAAGGATAAAAATCGACAATGAACAGTAAAAATTAAACCCTAACTGACAAAATATTGACACCAAATTCACATTATTATGATAAAAAGATACAAATATTTATATTTTGATATATAATATATATATTAGGAGGAGGGGTAATATGATATATATACAACTATTAGAACGTATGGCTTTGATTGCACTAGCAGCGTATATATACAACCAATCCCATATTTTTAAAAATTTAATTAAGGATGAGTTAAAAATTAAAGACAAAATTGGAATGATTGTATTTTTTAGCATTCTATCTATCATAGGGACTTATACAGGTATAAACCTGGAACCCTATGCTATAGCTAATACGAGACCTATTGGAGCTATAGTAGGGGGATACGTAGGTGGACCTGTAGTTGGCGTTGCTGTAGGGTTGATTGCAGGAACTCATCGATTTTTGCTTGGTGGTTTTACTGGACTAGCTTGTGGTATTGCTACTGTAGTAGAAGGAATTGTGGGAGCATTAGCAAGAAAGTATTCTAAAGATGGAGCCTTTAGCGCTAAAAATGCTTTTTTAGGAGCTGTAGTAGCAGAAAGTTTTCAAATGCTAATACTATTAATTTTTTCAAGACCTTTAGAAGATGCTGTAGAATTGGTCAAATTTATAGCAATGCCTATGATACTTATTAATTCTTTTGGAGTAATTATATTCATAAATATAATACAGAATGCTAGAAATGAATATAACAGAATTGGTGCAATAAAAGCTCAAGAAGTATTAAATATAGCTAAAAGAACAATGGGACACATGAGAAAAGGACTAAGTGAAGAAACTGCTAAAAGTGTAGCTGAAATTATATGCGAAATATCTAATATAAAAGGTGTTTTTATAGGTGATAAAAAAGGTCTTTTAACTTATTGTGGTGAAAAAATAAGTGAAGATAAATTAAAGAACAACTTAGAAGCCTACTATGAGTGCCCAGACTATTCAGTTATTAAATTTACAAGTAATAATAAACAAGTATTTTTTGTGTGTGCACCTTTTTTAGTATCCAACGTAGGATTTGAAGGAGTACTTGGTTTAAAGGTAAAGTCGGAAAAAAGTATTGATTCATATTTTTGGGAATTCGCAAAAGAGCTAAGTGACTTGCTGTCTACGCAGATAGAATTGCATAAGTTAAATAAGTTAGCTGAGGAGGCATCTGTAGCAGAATTTAAGGCTCTGAGAGCACAAATTGAACCACACTTCCTATTTAATGCTCTAAATACTATTTCATCATTTTGTAGAACAAACCCTGTAAGAGCTAGAGAGCTTATTATTGATCTTTCAAATTATTTCAGACAAACTCTTAAGAGAGCAGAAGACTTTGTTCTTTTAAAAGACGAAGTTGAGTTTTTGCAATCATATTTATCTATTGAAAAGGCAAGATTTGGAGAAAGATTGAAACTTATAATTGATATACCAGAAGATATGATGAATATAAAGATGCCAGTATTTATACTTCAGCCTATTATAGAAAATTCAATAAAACATGGAATATTGCCTAAACCAGAAGGTGGGAGTGTGCTCGTTAAAGCATCATACATTAAAAATGAAGTGATATTCTCAATAGAGGATACGGGGATGGGAATGGAGAAGGAAAAGCTCGCGGAAGTTACTACTACTTGGCCTGGCATAGGATTAAAGAATGTAAATGAAAGATTAAAGTTACTGTATGGAGAAGGTCATGAGCTAAACATAAATACTAGCTTAAATTATGGTACTAAAGTTAGTTTTTTGATACCAAAGGAGGTATAGACTTTTAATGGATAAATTAATATGCGTCATTGTAGAGGATGAAATACCAGCGGCAGAAGAATTGAAATATTTATTATCTCAATATAAATCTATACATGTCAAAAAAGTAGCTTATGATGGTAAGGCTGGCTTGGAAGCAGTAAAAGATGTACATCCTGATGTGGTATTCATGGACATAAATATGCCTCTTCAAAATGGCATTGAGCTAGCTAAGCAGGTAAAGAACTTTGACAATTCTGTAGATATAATATTTGTCACTGCCTATGAGGAGCATGCTATAGAGGCATTCGAGGTAAATGCACTGGATTATATATTAAAACCTTTTGATGAAAAAAGAATTAGCAAGACTGTTGAGAGACTAGTTAGTAAACGAAAAATCATAAGCACAGAAGAGAGACTTCCTGATATTATAAACGAAATAATAAATAAGATTGATAAAGGTGAAAAACTAGTAAAAAAGATACCTTGTGAAAGAAGGGGTAAAATTATATTAGTTGATTTGAAGGATGTTTATTTCTGTTATATAGAAGGTGAGAAAACCTACGTGAAAACTAAAGATGAAAGCTTTTTAGTAGGATGTACTTTACATCAAATAGAAGAAAAGACAAACTTTTTTAGAGCTCATAGAAGCTACCTTGTTAATATAGATAATATTGAGGAATTATATTCATGGTTCAATGGTACTTATAAACTTGTAATGAATGATATGCAAAAGTCAGAAGTGCCGATAAGTCGAAATAATGTGAAAAAATTGAAAGAATTACTTGGAATTTAGTTATTTTTCTGTAAAATATTTTATATAAGGAACTTTTCAAGTAGGAGGAAGAATACAGTTATGATGCACCTGTTTACGGATAGATTATTAGTAAGCATTGATAGAATTGATGAACAACATAGAATAATTTTTGAGACAGTTGGAAAATTTCAAGATGCCTGTAACGAAGGAGAATCTATTGAAAAGATTAATGAATTATTTAATATATTAAGGATATATCTTGTGGAGCATTTCAAGCAAGAGGAAGAGTATATGCTAAAATATTCTTATCCAGAGTATGAAACACATAAAGAAAGGCATAATGTATTTATGCGCAAGCTTCATTTATTAGATAGCACAATTAAACCTAATCACATTTCAATTACTAAATTAGTGGAAATTAATGAATTTTTATCAGAAGGATTTGTTACGCATCTTTCGGAAATAGACAGCAAGCTTGGAGAGTTTTTAAGAGATAAGTTATAGTGTATAGAGTTAATTTAAGGAATTATAAATATAAATTTTTAATTATAGGTGAATTATGAATTTGAAAAGCAAATCTATTAAACTAAAACTACTTCTGTATTTTACAGTAGTTTCTATGATTTTACTTTCAGCTATAGGATTGTTGTTTTTTAAAAGTAATAATGCCGCAATAGGAGCTTCAAAGCAAAAAGAACTTAAAACCTTAGCGGAGGAAACAGGAAATAAGGTCGAGAGATTTTTATTTGAAAGATATGGTGATATACAGGTGATGTCTGCATCGCCTGTTTTGACGCGCGAAGATTTTAGTGATAACGTTAAGCTCGAGTATATACAGAGTATAAGGAATGCCTATAAAACATATGATTATATTCTGACTACAGATAGTCATGGAAAGGTAAAAGTAGTATCAGGGGATCCAAAGGGAGATATAAATTATACAAAGTGGATCAATTATGCGTTAAAAGGCAATATATTTATATCTGATTTCACCTATTTGCCTGAACAAAACAACTATGTTATCTATATGTTAGCACCCTTGACAAATAATAAAGGTGTTATTAGCGGAGTTGTAATTGAAAGAGTAAATTTTGAAGCTATAGGCAATATAGTAAAGAATGTAAGACTTGATAACTCAGGCTATGCTTACTTAGCATCGGATGTAAACTCTACAATATTCTATCCAAAAAAGATTTTAAACCAAATATAAATTTCAAAATAGATGCAGAAAGCATACACTACGCTAAATACGGTAAAAGTCAATATGTTTCTACTTTTTACTTGTTAAATAAATATAATACTCAAAAGGATAATTGGTATTTGGTTGTAGAGCAGCCAGAAAAAGATGCATTTAAGGTTAGCTACAGCTTGAGAAATTACACCATTATTGTTATGCTGATTTCTATACTTGCTATATTTATTTTGGCACTAATAACTTCTGACCGTATTACAAGACCATTTAATGCAATGACATCTAATTTAAAATCTATGGAGCAGAGAGTAATTAAGATATCAGACGAATTAGAGAAGAGTGTAATCAGAGCAAAAAATTTAGAGGCTTTAGCAACTATGTCTGCAGGAATGGCGCATGAAATAAGAAATCCATTAACCTCCATAAGGGGATATGCACAATATATTCAATTAGAGCTTAAAGAAGATGATAAACTGCAAGAAGATATATCCATAGTAATAGATGAAGTAGATAGGCTTAATAGAATCGTAGATAAGTTTTTAAACTTTGCTAGACCTAAGGAACTTGATTTGAAGCCTGAAAATATAAATGAAACAATACAGTCAACATTAAAAATAATTGAAAAAGAACTAATTAACAATAATATAACGCTGCATGTACAATCTAATAAAGTTCAATTAACAGCTATAGATCATGACCAAATTCAACAGGTATTACTCAACATATTCACTAATTCCATTCAGGCTATGCCAGGTGGAGGGATTTTAAGTATATCGACTGGTCTTAGCAGAGAATTTAATATGGTCTATGTTGAGATAAGTGACACGGGAGTAGGTATAAAACCAGAAGATTATGATAAAATATTTGAACCATTTTTTACAACAAAAGATACTGGAGTTGGACTTGGGCTCTCTATTTGCTCAAGAATAATTGAAAATCATAAGGGATTTATGGAAGTAGAAAGTAGTTTAAACAAAGGTTCAAGATTTACAATAAAGATTCCGGTGCTAGAAGTATGATATGGAGGATAATATGAGAAAAAACTGTATACTAATTGTAGACGATGAAAAAAATGTGACAAAGCTTCTAGATAAAGTATTTAAGAAGGAAGGGTATGTAACACACACAGCTTCTTCTGGAAAGGAAGCTTTAGATATATTAAACGAACACTATGTAGATGTAGTTGTTACAGATATCAAAATGCCGGGTATGAATGGTATTGAGCTTTTAAGTGAAATAAAGAAAATAGATTCATCAATTAACGTAATTTTGATAACCGCTTTTGCTACTGTTGAAACAGCAATAGAAGCATTAAAAATGGGAGCAAAAGATTACATTGTTAAGCCTTTTAAACTTGAAGACGTACTTTTATCTGTAAATAATGTTGTTGGAAGTAACGAAAAAAGTGATGATGATAATTCTACCCAAGATTATTTTACAAGTAAAAGTGTTAAGATGGATAAAGTTATAGATCTCATTAAGCAGGTAGCGGACAGTAAGACTACAATAATGATTTACGGTGAGACTGGCACTGGAAAAGAACTTGCTGCGAAAGCTATTTACAGCTTGAGTGATAGAAAAGATAAGCCATTTATTAAAGTTAATTGTGCAGCCATACCTGAAACTCTTCTTGAGAGTGAATTATTTGGTTATGAAAAAGGTGCCTTTACTGGGGCTACTATAAGCAAGCCGGGAAGATTTGAACTCGCAGATGGTGGAACCATATTTTTAGATGAAATAGGTGATATTACTCCACTTATGCAGGTAAAATTATTAAGAGTGTTGCAGGAGAAGGAGTTTGAGCGTTTAGGAGGTACGAAAACCATAAAAGTAGATGTTAGAATTATAGCAGCTACTAATAAAGATTTAAGCGAAATGGTGAAGAAAGAAAAGTTTAGACAGGATTTATATTATAGGCTAAATGTTGTTCCTATAAAGTTACCTCCGCTTAGAGAAAGAAAGGAAGATATACCTTTATTGGCAGAATACTTTCTATTAAAGTCCTCTTCAATTTCTGGAAAAAGTAAAAAAGATATGTCTCAAGAGGCTGTAGAAAGATTGATGTATTATAATTGGCCAGGGAATATAAGAGAGCTTGAAAACGTAATTGAAAGGTGTGTCGTAATAAAACATGGAGAGTTAATAGGTTTAGAGGATTTACCTGAATATATAATAAACTATAAAGAAGATAAAGAAGAGAGGGTATCTTATAAGCTTAATTCTGCAGTTGATACTGCGGAAAGAGAAACTATTTTAAAAACTCTTAAAGAATGTAATGGTAATAAAACAAAGGCTTCTGAGGTTTTAGGAATAAGTAGAAGATCTTTACACAGAAAAATTATAAAGTACAATATTGAAGAATAAAAATAGAGACAAAAATGTCACATAGTGACGTTTTTGTCTCTATTTTTAATTTGTTAACTTAGATAAAAAAATTAAGTCAAACACAAGTGGTTGAAAACATTTACTTGTAAAGTTAAAAACGAAATTAAAAAACTATAATATTTGGCATGAGAATTGCTTTATATAAAAGTGTAATTTATTATTTCATTTATTAGGAGGAATTTTGAAATGGGAAACATCAATACAGGAGACACAGCGTTAGTATTAATTAGTGCAGCGTTAGTTTGTCTTATGACACCAGGACTGGCGTTTTTTTATGGTGGACTTGTAAGAAAGAAAAACGTATTGACAATTATGATGCAGAATTTTATTTCTATGGGCGTTGTTACAGTTATATGGGTTTTTGGAGGCTTTAGCTTAGCCTTTGGAAAAGATATAGGTGGATTAATAGGTAATTTTCAATATTTTCTACTACATGGAATTGGAATTTTGCCCAATCCTAATTATGGATCAACCATACCGTTTCTTGCCTTTTTCGTATACCAGGAGATGTTTGCAGTAATTACACCAGCACTCATGACAGGTGCCTTTGCAGATAGAGTTAATTTTAAAAGTTATCTAAAGTTTCTTATATTTTGGAGCATACTCATTTATGTTCCAGTAACTCACTGGATATGGGGCGGTGGGTTCCTTGCAAAAATGGGAGTCGTTGATTTTGCAGGTGGAATAGTTGTTCACGTAACAGCAGGTGTAGCAGCACTTGGCACAGTAATATTTGTTGGTAAGAGAAAAATACTTCCAGAGGAAAATACATCGCCACATAATATAGCATTTGTTGCTTTAGGTACAGGTCTATTATGGTTTGGATGGTTTGGATTTAATGGAGGAAGTGGGCTTGCTGCTAATGGTGTGGCAGCTATAGCCTTTGCTAATACAGATATTGCAGGTTCTGTAGCAATGATAATATGGCTTATTATATCTTGGACTCATGAAAAGAGACCGAGTCTTGTCGGCTCTTTAACTGGTGCTGTAGCAGGCCTTGCAACTATAACTCCTTGTGCAGGATATATAGAACCTTGGGCAGCTGCGATAGTGGGTTTATTGGCAGCTGTAGTATGCTACTTAGCTGTTGAGCTCAGAAAGAAGCTTGATTGGGATGATGCATTAGATGTATGGGGAGTACATGGTGTTGGAGGTATACTTGGTTCAATTTTAGTAGGAGTTTTTGCTAGCAAATCTGTAAATGGTGTAAGTGGATTAATTTATGGAAATGTTCATCAGTTTGCTGTGCAATTATTTGCAGTAGCACTTACTGCGGTTTATTCTTATGCAGTTACCTGGGTAATACTGAAGGTTGTAAATGCATTTGATCCAATAAGAGTACCGGAAGATATAGAAATAGAAGGACTTGATACCGCTATTCATGGTGAAGTAGCTTACGATCTATTGTAATAATTTAAAAAGCAAAAATCTATCTTTTCTCCTTATAAAATAGTTACTTAAAAGTTATACTTTTAAGTAACTATTTTTATATTGATTCTTATAATTAATAGTTGAAATGTTCGTTGACTTAATGGGTAATAATATATAATATAAATATATAGTTAGTTTTTAGAAAATTATGTAATAATCATGGAGGGTTTAGAATATGGCAATTGCAAATGTTAGTTTACAGGTTTTACCGGTGGTTCCTGAAAAAAATTTATATCACGTAGTAGATAAGGTTATAGAATATATAGATTCCTGTGGAGTAAAATATGAAGTTGGACCGATGGAAACAACAATGGAAGGCGAATTAGATGAACTTTTAGAGATAGTAAAAAAGGCTCAAGAGATTTGTATAAATAGTGGAGCTGAAAGAGTTGCATCTGTTGTAAAAATAGACTACAAAGCACAGGGAGTTACAATAGAAGAAAAAATAAATAAATATAGAAAATAGGTTTTAAAATATTTACTTTTAAGAATTACTTTGTGTTTGTAATCAGGTTACCAAAAATTAATTAATAATAGCTTTGATAATGTGCTCATATTAACTAAATATACTCAAAATTGGTTGAAAAACAGGAATTTATAGGGTAAAATCATATTGAAGTAGATTGTTAAATGGTGGTGAAACCATGAAAAAAATACTCGTTATTAATGATTGTAAATTTGAGAGTATAGTTATGAAAGATTGCTTAAGTGATATTGGATATAGTGTTAAAATTGCCAGTGAATATGATGCTATAATTGAAACAAGAAAGTTTCAGCCAGATATACTTATAGCTAATTTAATTATGAAAAATACAACAGGAGATAAACTTATAAGTAAAATTAAATCTGAGAACTCCCAAATAATATGTTTACTTTCATCATGTGATCCAATAAGATTGGAGGATTTTATTGAAAATAAAGTAGATGAAGTTATTAATACTCCAGTAAATAAAGACAGGCTATCTGAAACTCTAGATAAGGTTACTAAAAATTATGACAATATTGAAGTAAGAAAAAATAGTGTAGATTCGATAATCAAAAGATTAGTTAATAAAAGCAATAGGAAGCAAGAAGATGTTTCACTAGATAAGAAATCGAGTCTATCAGTAAGTAGATTTTTATTTTGCCCATTTTGTGGACAAAAATTTGATGAAGTTTCTCAGAATTTCTCGTTTTGTCCTTATTGTGGTAAAACATTGCAAGCTAGTAAATGAGCGCATTACATTGATTAAATTAAATAACTTTAATAATAAAAAACAGCTGGCAATATCAGCTGTTTTTTGATTTACAACAAACTTTCCCACTCTTCGTATAGATTATCTAGATCATTTTGAGAATCTAATAGTTGTTTGTTTATATTTTCACTTTTTTCTGGATTGGAATAGACATCCTCAAGACAAAGTTGATTTTGTAGCTCTACTATACACTTTTCTAGGTTTGAGATCTCAGTCTCTATATTTTTAATTCTTAACTTTTTCTCTTTTTCTGCTTTTTGCACTTCTCTTTTTTTCTTTTTCTCATTTTGTATTTGCGTTTTTGTTTTTCCAGTACTTTCTTCTTCCAATTGAAACCTTAAAGGATTCTTCTTTTTCTCTACATAGTAACTATAGTTACCTAAATATTCTCTAATGCCATCTTCATTTAATTCATATATTTTATTCATTACTTTATTTAAAAAATATCTATCATGGGATATTACAAGAACAGTACCATCATATCCCATAATTGCATCCTCTAAGGCCTCGCGAGACACTATATCAAGATGATTTGTTGGTTCGTCTAATAATAGAAAGTTGGATTTAGAAAGCATAAGCTTTAATATATTGATTCTACATTTCTCTCCTCCACTTAAGGAAGATACACTTTTAAAAACATCATCGCCTCTAAAAAGAAAAGCTGCCAAAGCATTTCTGATTTCGGTTGTAGTTAGTTCAGGGAAATCATCCCATACCTCATCTATAACAGTATTCTCTGGATTTATATTAGCTTGCTCTTGCTCATAATAACCTATAAAAACATTTTTCCCAAGGCATGACACACCTTTATCTGAAGAAAGTTTATCCATGATTATTTTAAATAAAGTGGTTTTACCCCTGCCGTTTTCCCCTATAAGAGCTACTTTTTCACCTTTTTTAATATCAAAGTTGAGATCATAGAATAAAGTTTTATCTCCAAAGCTTTTAGCTAAATTTTCCACATGCAGCACATCGTTACCGCTTTTAATTTGAGTTTCAAAGGTTACATTACCTAATCTTTCTTCTTTATCTGGAGCTTTTATTCTTTCAATTTTATCTAAAGCTTTTTGTCTGCTTTCTGCAGCTTTTACACTTTTTTCACGATTGAAAGACCTATATCTTTCAATTATCTCCTCTTGTCTTTTAATATCTGCTTGCTGAATAGTATATGCTTTTAATTGTACTTCATAATTTTTCTGTTTTAAATCAATATATGAAGTGTAATTACCGTTATAGCAGTTTACGTGTCCGTGTATAAGCTCGAAAGTTTTATTTGTTATGGCATCTAAAAAGTATCTATCGTGAGATATTATGACTATAGTTCCTTTGTATGCATTTAAGTATTCCTCTAACCATTCAATAGCGTCTAAATCAAGATGATTTGTAGGCTCATCTAGTAATAAGACATCAGGTTTTATTAAAAGAAGTTTACAAAGAGCAACTCTAGTTTTTTGTCCTCCGCTTAAGACCTCTATAGGCTTGTTATAATCCTGTTCTGTAAAACCGAGACCTTTTAATACCCTACTTATTTCAGCTTTATAAGTATATCCTCCTCTATTTTGATAGAGCTCCGAGGAGGTGGTGTAATCTTTAATTATTTTATTATGATACTCTTCCTTACTAGAATCGTAAGGTTCATTCATTAATAACTCAAGCTTCTCTAATTTATTTTCTAAATTTATTAAATCTTCGAAAACAGTAAGAAGCTCATCATATATAGTGTTTGAAAAATCTAATGAAAGATGTTGAGATAAATATCCTAAAGTTTTATTTTTATCTATAAATAATTCTCCATTATCGTAATCAATTTGATTAGTGATAATTTTGAAAAGTGTAGACTTTCCTGCGCCGTTTGGTCCTATTAATCCAACTCTTTCACCCTCGTTTATGTTGAAAGTAACATTTTCAAGTATAACATCTATTCCAAATCCTTTGTTAATATCTTTACAACTTAAAACTACCATAAGTTCACCTTCCTTAACCATTAATATTTTACTATGGTTGAAGATTTTTTTGTAGATTAATTTTGATAATTTAACATAATAATTAAATATAATGGCTTTTTAGAAAATTATTCAGTGATTTAAGATTTATATTAAAAAATTTTATAGCAAAAAGAATGAGAAAAAGACAATAATAGATAGTAATAAATAAAAAATATACTATTGACATATTATATAATTAAATAATACTATAAAAAGTGGGATGAAGTAATAGTTAAATGATAAAATATAAACAATGTGTTTAGGAATTATATTAATTTATAGTATATAAGCGGAGGTGCAGAATGGATAAGAAAAAAAATATATCAATGGCTGTAATAAAAAGATTACCTAAGTATCATAGATATTTAGCAGAGTTAATGAGAAATGATGTAGATAGAATATCTTCAAAAGAGTTAAGTGAAAAAATAGGCTTTACAGCATCACAAATAAGACAAGATTTAAATTGTTTTGGAGATTTCGGACAACAAGGTTACGGATATAATGTTAGTGAATTATATAATCAAATAAGTGGAATATTAGGACTTACTAAAGAATATAGAACAGTAATAGTAGGAGCTGGAAATATAGGTCAAGCAATAGCAAACTATACGCAATTTGAGAAATTAGGATTTACCTTGAATGGAATTTTTGATATAAATCCTAAGCTTATGGGATTAAAAATAAGAGATATAGAAATACAGGATATAGACTACCTAGGTGATTATTTAAAAGAAAATCCAACAGATATAGGAATAATATGTGTTCCAAATAAGAATGCTCAAAAAATTTGTGAAACTTTTATTAAAAATGGAGTTAAGGGAATATGGAACTTTGCCCCGATTGACTTAGTTGTTCCAGAAAACGTGAAGGTTGAAAATGTACACCTAAGTGATAGTTTACTTACACTTAGTTGTTTGCTAAATGACATAGAATAAATAAAAAAATATAAAATTTGAATTTATAAATATCAGAAATTAGCATAACGATATGTTAATTTTCTGTATATTTGTAAATTTAATGTTGAAATATATGACATTGGAAGTATATAATGGTAATTGCGGTTTGTACTTCAATTATTTTTGTAAACGTTTGTGATAATATTAACGAAAAGTTCATTTATAATTAAAGTAGATTTGAAGACCGTTAAATCATGGGGGAGGATTATATCAGTGAATATAGTAGTTTGTTTGAAGCAGCTGTCAGACGCAATGGAAGTAAAAATAGATTCAAAAACTGGAATTGCTGTAAGGAGATGTGGGTTGCCAATAATCAATTCACAGAGTGAAAGTATATTAGAGAAAGCATTAAAATTGAAGAAGGATATGGGAGCTAAAGTTACAGTAATATGTATGGAAACTTTTCATGCGGAAACCGTATTAGAGGAAGCAATAGCCATGGGCGCAGATGAAGGCATACTCATATCAGATAAAAGCTTAGTCGGATCAGGAGAGGTATCTATATCAAGTATATTAGCTGCAAAAATAAAAAAATTAAATTATGATATATTATTTATTTCAAAACAGGTTATAGAAGATAGCGGTGAAGAAATTACCACGGAAATAACTCGACATTTAGGGACTCCAAGAATTATTTTTAGAGAAACAATAGACTTTAAAGATGCAGAGTGGGCTTAGATTTTTTCTTGAAAAAATTATAGATTTAATACATTAAATTCCCTCAATTATAGATTTTTATATAAATTTATACAAATTATCGATTAGTTATACAAAAATAAATATAATATGTTATAATTAAGTGGGGATGAGAGTGCGATTAATATATTAAATTTATTTTACGGAGGGGAATAGAAATGTATAAAATTGTAGACAAAAGATTATTGGCGCCAAACATTTATCTAATGGATGTAGAAGCTCCAAGAGTTGCTAAGTCATGTTATCCAGGACAATTTGTTATAGTAAAGATGGATGAAAGAGGAGAGAGAGTACCTCTAACAATTTGCGACTATGATGCAGAAAAAGGAACTGTAACTATAGTGTTCCAAACACTTGGTGATTCTACTAAGAGAATGGCTGAATATGAAAAAGGTCAAAATTTTACAGATTTTGTAGGACCATTAGGACAAGCATCAGACCTTGTTCATGAAGATATAGAAGAGTTAAAGAAAAAGAATATAATTTTTATAGCTGGCGGTGTAGGTACAGCACCAGTGTATCCACAAGTTAAATGGCTTCACGAAAATGGAGTCGATGTAGACGTTATCGTAGGATCTAAATCAAAGGAATATTTATTACTTGAAAAAGAAATGATGGCTGTATGTAAACATTTATATGTTGCTACAGATGATGGAAGTTACGGATATAAAGGACTTGTTACAAACTTATTGAAGGAACTTATAGATAATGAAGGTAAGAAATATGACCACGTAGTAGCTATAGGACCGATGATCATGATGAAATTTGTTGCTAAGCTTACAAAAGAGTATGGAATTAAGACTGTAGTAAGCTTAAATCCAATAATGGTTGATGGAACAGGAATGTGTGGTGCTTGTAGAGTAACAATTGGCGACGAAGTAAAATTTGCTTGTGTTGATGGCCCAGAGTTTGATGGACATCTAGTAAATTTTGACGAAGCAATGAGAAGGCAAGCTATGTATAAAACTGAAGAAGGAAGAAAAATTCTAAGAGAAGTTGAAGGCGATACTCATCATGGAAAAGGCTGTGGATGCGGAGGTGACAAATAATGGACAGAATGAAAAGAATACCAATAAGAGAACAAGATGCAAAAGAAAGAAGCACTAATTTTGCTGAAGTTTGTTTAGGATACACTAACGAAGAAGCAATGGAAGAAGCATCAAGATGCTTAAATTGTAAAAACCCTAAGTGTGTAGGTGACTGTCCTGTATCAATAAGCATACCAGAGTTTATATTAAAGGTTAAGGAAGGAAACTTCGAAGAGGCAGCTAAGAGTATAGCTAAGTCAAGTGCACTTCCAGCAGTATGCGGAAGAGTATGTCCACAGGAATCTCAATGTGAAGGAAAATGTGTACTTGGTATAAAGGGAGATGCTGTAGCTATAGGTAAGCTTGAAAGATTTGTTGCCGATTGGTCAAGAGAAAACAATATAGATCTTTCAGATAGAAAACCTAATAATGGTAAAAAAGTTGCTGTAATAGGAAGTGGTCCTGCAGGACTTACTTGTGCAGGAGACCTTGCTAAGCTAGGATATGAAGTAACTATATTCGAAGCATTACATGAAGCAGGTGGAGTTTTAGTTTATGGAATTCCAGAGTTCAGACTTCCTAAAGAAACAGTTGTTAAACACGAAGTTGAGAATGTTAAAAAGTTAGGTGTTAAGATAGAAACTAACGTTATAGTTGGTAGAACTGTTACAATAGATCAACTTGTAGAGGAAGAAGGCTTTGATGCAGTATTCATTGGATCAGGTGCAGGACTTCCTAAGTTTATGGGAATACCAGGAGAAAACTTAAATGGAGTATTCTCAGCTAATGAATTCCTAACAAGAAACAATCTAATGAAAGCATTTAAAGAAGGTTATGATACACCTATAAGAGTAGGTCAAAAGGTAGCTGTAGTTGGCGGCGGAAACGTTGCTATGGATGCTGCTAGAACTGCATTAAGACTTGGAGCAGAAGTTCATATAGTTTATAGAAGATCAGAAGCAGAACTTCCAGCAAGAGTTGAGGAAGTACATCATGCAAAAGAAGAAGGTGTAATACTAGACATCCTTACAAACCCTACAGAAATCATAGGAGATGAAAATGGATGGGTTAAAGGCATGAAGTGTGTA
Organism: Clostridium sp. OS1-26; assembly: GCF_030915445.1. GTDB lineage: Bacteria > Bacillota > Clostridia > Clostridiales > Clostridiaceae > Clostridium_AM. The sequence goes on along the minus strand of NZ_CP133264.1, from coordinate 958,906 downwards.
AAAATGGAGTTAGGTGAGCCAGATGCATCAGGAAGAAGAAAGCCTGTTGTTGTAGAAGGTTCAGAGTTTGTATTGGACGTAGATACAGTAATTATGTCACTTGGAACATCGCCAAATCCATTAATATCTTCAACAACTGAAGGACTAGAAATAAATAAGCATAAGTGTATAGTAGCAGAAGAAGAAACTGGTCTTACATCAAGAGCAGGAGTATATGCTGGAGGAGATGCCGTAACTGGAGCTGCTACAGTTATACTTGCTATGGGAGCAGGTAAAAAAGCTGCTAAGGCTATTGATGAATTCTTAAATAAAAAATAAATTGTGTTAATATGAAATTTACAATGCTGTATTAGTTTTAGAACTAGTACAGCATTTTTTTCTATAGATTTCTTAACGATAAAGTTGACTTATTCTTTCATTAGAAGTCTTGTATATGAATGTATTTAGCCAAGAATAAATCAACTTTGAAGAGCATTTATCTATATAGGGTTCCAAGGTCGAAAATTAACTTTCTAGTTAGAGATTCTATATTTGTATAATGATTATTAAATAATGTTTATTTCATAATAGGAAAAATTGTTGTAAAATGTATAATATAGAGTAAAAAAATTGGAGGTAGAGATATGTTAGTAGAAAAGGTAAAAAAATACTATGAAAAGGAATATGATTTGAATTGTGCGGAAACCATAATATATGCAGCTAATGAGGAATATAATTTGGAATTGGACAAAAAGACTTTAAAGACAATGGCTGCTTTTGGTGGCGGTATGGCAATTGAAAGCGTATGTGGTGCAATCACTGGTTCTTTAGCTGTATTGGGTATAATCTTTACTAAAGAAAGAGCTCATGAAAGTGATAGAATTAAAGAGCTTACAAAAGAATTCTTTAATAAATTCGAAGAGAAGTTTGGAACAAACAACTGCAATAAACTGAAAGAAGGATACAGAACTGAGGAAAGTAGGTGCAGTGTCATGTTATATTCAGCAGCAGAAATATTAGATGAAATAATTATAAGAGAGAGAGCAGAATAACTCTCCATGCGTGGGAGGCAATAATATGGATTTTAACTACATAGAAACTTTTGAAAATAGTATAGTAATAAAAGGTGTTAGGAATTTTGAGCTGACTCATATATTTGAATGTGGGCAGTGCTTTAGGTGGAATAGGCAAGAGAACGGCAACTATATAGGAGTGGCTTTCGGTAGAGTGATAGAAGTAGAGAAAAAAGGCGAAGATGTTATAATATTTAATACAACTGAAGATGAATTTAATAGTATATGGAGTAATTATTTTGATTTATACAGAGATTATTCAGAGATAAAGAATGTGCTAAGTAAGGATTCTATCCTAGAGAAGTCAGTAGGGTTTGGACATGGGATTAGAATACTTAGGCAGGACCCCTTTGAATTAATAGTTTCGTTTATCATATCTGCAAATAATAGAATACCTATGATTAAGAGAGCAATAGGAAAGATAAGTCAAAAGTGGGGTAATGAATTAGAATACAAAGGGGAAAAATACTTTGCATTTCCTACGATAGAGCAGCTTAATAAAGCAACAGAAGAAGAGTTAGAGAACTGTGGCACAGGTTTTAGAGCAAAGTATATAAAAAATACAGTAGATAATATTTATGCTAACACAATAAAGAAAGATCAATATGATGAAAAGTATGATATTGATTGGATAAAATCCCAGGAAGATGATATATGCCACAAGGAACTTCAAAAATTTATGGGAATCGGACCTAAAGTTGCTGATTGTATAATGTTGTTTTCGATGCAGAAATATTCAGCATTTCCTGTAGATGTATGGGTAAAAAGGGCAATGCATTATTTTTATTTAGCTCCAGATGTGTCCCTAAAGAAGATAAGGGAATTTGGTATTAATAAGTTTGGAGAGTTATCAGGATTTGCGCAACAATATTTATTTTATTATGCTAGAGAAAACCATATAAATATTGAATAGTTGATTATAGGATTCTATGAACCGAAAGTTAGCAGATGCACTAGATTGTACTGTTAATACTTAAATTTAAAGTACATGATTTTTAGTCGAGAGTTGAGAATTGAAAATTCTCAACTCTCGACTATTTATTTACTCTTTTATTTTATAAAAATTATTAACTTAGATTATAGTGTAAATTAACTTCTAAGTTATTTTCTCTATAATTTCAAACAGTCTATATTTATGTATTCTAAATGTAAAAATATTTTATAAAAATTTTTAATGTTTTGCCATTAAAAAACTGTTACATATTTTAAAATAATCTGTTATAATGTATAAGGGCTTGAATAAAGCTGATAAAACTAACTGTATTATAAAACTAATTTTATAATTTAAATTCGTCATTGTAATATATTGATGTATTTTTACAGGAGGATATAGAAATGATAGCGTTTGAAACTCAATTAAAAAAACTTAAATACTTAGTATTAAAAGAAGTAGCTTGTATGGCTAAAGAAAATAGAATAAATAAAGAAGAGTTAGAAAAGGTTCCTTTTGCCATTGTACCAGGAGAAAAGGCTCAATACAGATGCTGTGTTTATAAAGAAAGAGCAATTGTTTATGAGAGAGCAACTTTAGCTTCAGGATTTATACCAAATAAAGGGGTTGAATCAGAATTAACTGAAATTAAAGATGATGGACAAATGTTATATGTATTATCAGCAGCTTGTGATAAGTGTCCTATTGATAAGTACACTATAACAGAAGCCTGCAGAGGATGTATTGAGCATAAATGTATGGAAGTGTGTCCAGCTGATGCTGTAACTAGGGTTGCTGGAAGAGCTTATATAAATCAAGAACTTTGTAAAGAATGTGGAATGTGTAAAAAAGTATGTCCATATAATGCTGTTGCGGAAGTAATGAGACCATGTAAGAGATCTTGTCCGACTGGTGCACTGGATATTAACCCTTCAAATAAAATAGCTGCTATAGAAAAAGAGGAATGTATAAATTGTGGTGCATGTATGGGAGCATGTCCTTTTGGAGCTATATCTGATAGAAGCTACATTACAAATGTAGTTAAATTGCTATCAGAAAAAGGAAAGGTATATGCAGTAGTAGCACCAGCTATAACAGGTCAATTTGGACCTAAGATAACAGTTGGTCAAATAAAAGAAGCTTTTAAACAGGTAGGCTTTTTTGATATGGTTGAAGCAGCTTGTGGAGCAGATGCTGTAACTGTTCATGAGTCAAATGAATTTGCTCACAGGATGGGAAAAGGTGACAAATATATGACTAATTCATGCTGCCCAGGATTCATGAGTTATGTAGAAAAGAAATTCCCAGATCAAGCAGATAAGGTATCTGGTACAGTGTCACCTATGGTTGCAACAGGAAGAATGATAAAAGAGATGGACAAGGATGCTGTTGTAGTATTTATAGGTCCATGTACTGCTAAAAAAACTGAAGCAAGTAGAGAATCAGTAAAAGATGCTGTAGATTATGTTTTAACATTTGAAGAAATAGCAGCTTTAATGGGAGCATTTAATGTAGATCCTGAGAATTGTGAAGATATAGTTGTTGATGATGCTTCTATATTTGGAAGAGGTTTTGCACAAGGCGGAGGTCTCACTGCTGCAATAGAGAATTATGTAAAAGAAAAGGGAATTGAATCGGAATTTATTCCTGTTAAAGCAAGTGGAATGGATGAAATTAAGAAAACTATGACTATGGCCAAAACAGGAAGATTACAAGGAAACTTTATAGAAGGTATGATGTGTGAAGGCGGATGTATAGGAGGCCCTGCGGCTATGGTTTCTATTATGAAGTCCAGACCTCAGTTAACTAAGTTTAGTGGACAATCTACTAAAAAGTCCGTACTTTCCAATGAAAACCTAAATAAGTTTAATGAAACAAATTTAGATAGATAATTATTTAACTTTGAATAAAGCTGGGCTTTATTCAAAGTTTTTTATTTTGTAAAAAATTAAGTTTACTTTGATAAAATTGTAAGATAATATATAAATAAATTAAATTTTGACTATATACAGGAGAAATCAAAATGAAGAAATTTTTGCAGAGTTTTTATAATAAACTGTCTAAATACAAATCCCATATAATGCTTGTGTTAGTTATGATTTTTTTTATCTTTACCGCACATGAATATTATATTAAATACTCTCATATTCTAAGGGATCCAAATAAAGTTAAGAATATAATCATGTCATATGGTAACTACAGCATACTAGCATATATTCTATTGCAAATCCTTCAGGTAGTAGCATTCTTTATTCCTGGGGAAATAATACAGATTGCTGGCGGTTACATATATGGAACGCTTTGGGGAAGTATTTTATCTATTATAGGAATAACAATAGGTAGTGCTCTGGCCTATGGATTTTCATCTTATTATGGCAAGCCTTTAGTAAATAAGATAATATCAAAAAAGGACCTTAAGTTTTTTAACAGAATACTTAATATAGGCAGTATAAATGTTATTGTTTTTCTATTATATTTAATTCCAGGTATACCTAAGGATGCATTAGCATATATTTGCGGTATTTCAAGTATAAACTTTAAAAATTTCATAAAATATTCAACAATAGCAAGGATTCCGGGAATCTTGGTATCTGCTTATTTTGGAGCCAAGATTAACGATGGAAATAAGGTGATATTGATTATAATAGCTGTTATATCCATATGTTTATTCATAGTGGGAGTTTTTAAGGGAGAAAAGATAGTAAAGGGTTTAATGAAGAAAAGTTATGCAAGAGATGATGAGTAAGTTATATTCACTTATCATCTCTTATTTTTTTGTATAGAAGTCTAAATAAGATACTGCATCCTATTACTAGTAAAAGTATAAGCAGAGCACAGTGTAGAAAATAAGTTTCTGGCAAGATATTAATAATAGGATCAGTTTTAGGATCAAGAAGCCAATAGTCATTATTGAAGAACAGTTTGTGAAAGAAAGTAAAGCATTTATCAAAGTTCCAAAGAAAACCACTTAAAAGAAGAAAGCAAGTACAAAAAATAATATTGGAGCACCACTTTAAAAATAGATAATCTTTATACTTGATAGCAAAGTATATTGCAAATATGATTATCAAAGTACAAATATCTAAAATAAAATTAAATCTAAAAAAAAGTTTTTTCACTTCAATAAAATGAATCATTCCTTCTTGTGATGATGGAAGAAGGGGAATATTAAAATCTATAGATTTACTTGAGCTTAAGTAATTTATAAGGTAGTCATAGGTTGATTTTATTTGCATGTTGTTTAAGCTTGTATACTTTCTCAAATTTAAATAGTTTATATCAAAATAATATAAAGGTCTAAAATTGAGAGTAATTTTAACTGAGGAAATTATAACAAATAAAAATAATGAAATAGAAAATATTAATCTAAGCAAACCTTTTAGTAATTTATCTATGATAATCATCCCTTTCATAAGCTAAAAATATAGAAAATTTCGTTATAATGGTATTATAACCGCAAAATAGGGAAAATAATATAGATGTATTTTAAACGTAAAAAGTTTTGCTCAAATAGCATAATAATGAAATTAATAGAAATGGGGAGAAATACCTATTTAATTTAATGCTATTTGGTTATTTGGCCATTAATAATAGATTAAGTTGAAAATTAGAATTTGAAAATGTAAATACAATTATTTATTATAATAATTGTATTAGCACTCAAGAGTGATGAGTGCTAACAACAAAGTTAACAAAATGATTTTAAATATAACATATAATTTTAAGGAGGGGTTTAAATGAGCATTAGACCACTTGGTGACAGAGTCGTTATTAAAAGAATTGAAGCAGAGGAAACTACAAAAAGCGGTATAGTATTACCGGGAACTGCAAAGGAAAAACCACAAGAAGCTGAGGTTGTAGCAGTAGGACCAGGCGGATTAGTTAATGGAAAAGAAGTTAAGATGGAAGTAAAGGTTGGAGATAAAGTTTTATTCTCCAAATATGCTGGAAATGAAATTAAGATGGATAACATCGAGTATATCATTTTAAAGCAAGATGACATATTAGCTGTAATAGAATAATAAACTAAAAATGGTTTATAACGTAAATTAAATATAACGAAATCGCAGGGAGGGTTTATTTATGGCAAAAAGCATTTTATTTGGCGAAGAAGCTAGAAGATCAATGCAAGCAGGTGTTGATAAGCTTGCTAATACTGTTAAAATAACATTAGGACCAAAAGGAAGAAATGTTGTACTTGATAAGAAATTTGGATCACCACTAATAACTAATGATGGTGTTACTATAGCAAGAGAAATAGAGTTAGAAGATCCATATGAAAACATGGGAGCTCAACTTGTTAAAGAAGTTGCTACAAAAACAAATGATGTAGCAGGTGATGGAACAACTACAGCTACTTTACTTGCACAAGCTATAATAAGAGAAGGATTAAAAAATGTTACAGCTGGTGCTAACCCAATGCTTATAAGACAAGGTATAAGAATGGCTGTTAATAAAGCTGTTGAAGAAATAAAGAAAGTTTCAAGACCAGTTGAAGGAAAAGAAGACATAGCAAGAGTTGCTGCAATATCAGCTGCTGATGAAGAAATTGGTAAACTAATTGCAGATGCTATGGAAAAGGTAGGTAACGAAGGAGTTATAACTGTAGAAGAATCTAAATCCATGGGGACTGAACTAGATGTTGTTGAAGGTATGCAATTTGACAGAGGATATGTTAGTCCATACATGGTAACTGATACAGAAAAAATGGAAGCTTCAGTAGATGATGCATATATTTTAATAACAGATAAGAAGATATCAAACATACAAGATATATTACCAGTACTTGAGCAAATAGTACAACAAGGAAAGAAACTATTAATAATAGCTGAAGATGTAGAAGGCGAAGCACTAGCTACTTTAGTTGTTAATAAATTAAGAGGAACATTTACTTGTGTAGCAGTAAAAGCTCCAGGATTTGGTGATAGAAGAAAAGAAATGCTTGCTGATATAGCTACACTTACTGGCGGGCAAGTGATATCAGAAGAATTAGGAAGAGACTTAAAAGAAGCTACAATAGAAATGCTTGGAAGAGCTGACTCAGTTAAAATAAGCAAAGAAAATACTACAATAGTAAATGGAAAAGGCGATAAGAATGCCATCCATGATAGAGTAGCCCAAATAAAGAGACAAATAGAAGAAACTACATCAGATTTTGATAGAGAGAAATTACAAGAAAGACTTGCTAAGCTTGCTGGTGGAGTAGCTGTAATTAAGGTTGGTGCTGCTACAGAAACAGAATTAAAAGAAAGAAAGCTTAGAATAGAAGATGCTTTAGCAGCTACTAAAGCAGCTGTTGAAGAAGGTATAGTTCCAGGAGGCGGAACAGCTTATGTTAATGCAATACCAGAAGTAGAGAAGTTAACTTCAGATGTTGCTGATGTTAAGATCGGTATAGATATAATAAAAAAATCATTAGAAGAACCAGTAAGACAAATAGCATTTAATGCTGGAGTTGAGGGTTCTGTAATAATTGAAAAAGTTAAAAGTAGTGAAGTTGGAGTAGGATACGATGCTTTAAAAGATCAATATGTAAATATGATTAAAGCTGGTATCGTTGATCCAACTAAGGTTACAAGATCAGCTCTACAAAATGCTGCATCAGTAGCTTCAACATTCTTAACAACAGAATCAGCAGTAGCTGATATTCCAGAAAAAAATCCTGCTCCAATGCCAGGTGGCCCAGGAATGGGAATGGACGGAATGTACTAAAATAAAAAATAAAAGCGTTATGGTTTTTGCCATAACGCTTTTTTATCCGAATTGCCCAGTGGTCGTAGACAAACTCCACCTGAAGCCAAGAATTCTGTTTATAAAGTAAAGTTAAAACTGCCTCTATAGCAGGAATTCTCGGAATCACTTAAAATATTAACCTTGTAGTTACTGTGTCTAAAGAGTTTTACCTCTCTTTTTATATCAGCTATATACTTAGCTATCTCATCACAACTTTCAAAACTATTTGTATAATCAATTACTCCTGCAGCAGAAATAGACGTAATATCAAATATATCTCTATTTCCCTTTCTATCCAAAGCCTCAATATATCCGTTTTGTTTATCCCTTTCATTAAAAAAATCCAAAATTCTATAATCAAATTGTTCAGTTATATATTTACATAATTCTTCGGATTTTTTTATATCACTATCTACTATAACAATAAAGTCATCTCCACCTATATGACCGATAAAATTATTGTAGGGGAAAAAACTTTTAACTCCATCCTTTATAAGTTCTGAAGTAAATTTAATGACCTTATCTCCATTTTCAAAACCATAGGTATCGTTATAAACTTTAAAATTATCTAAGTCAAAATACAGGATACAAAATTGATGATTATAGGATAACATGTCGTTAAGTTTGCCCTCTATAATGGAATTGCCTGGAAGAGAAGTTAGTGGATTTAATTCTTTTGCATAATTTCTCTCCATTGTAGTAGTAAACTGTAGTAATTTTTTTACTGTAACAATACCATAATATTTAGAGTTTTTTGTAACTATTACATAATCATATAAAGTTTCATCAGTCCTTGACATAGCTAAATTTGAGACATCATTTACAGGAGTGTTATAGTCTACAATTAAAGGAGAAGTATTCATTGCTAAAGACGCAGGTCGTTTTAAAAAAACTGCAAAGCCATATTGTGTAGCAAGAACAGAATTTAAATAGTGCTTCATTACAAGGCCTACAGGAATATCATTTTCTACTATACAAGCACCGGTATAATTGGTAGTATCAAAAAAAAATTTTAATTTTTCACAAGAGCTATTTATATCAAAAGGATTATCATTTCTTACTAGTTGACCAATATAATTCTTAGAATATAAGGCAATAGAGTTATTATGATCTGTATAGAAAGTATATATTAAAGTTTTTAATGTATCTGAAATGTCTAAAAAAGAATCAGCAGGCTTTTGTAAAAAGAAGCCTTGTCCTGCATAAACCTTTAATTCTATTAGCTTTTCTAACTCATGTTTGTTTTCTATGCCTTCTGCTATGAGCTTCATATTAGCACTATTTGCAAGAGAGACTAAGCCTGATATTATATGTTGTTTAAAAGTATCTTTATGAATATCTCTTATGAGTTCCATGTCTATTTTAATATAATGAGGTTTGGTCTCTGATAACATTTTAAGTCCTGAGTACCCAGAACCAGTATCATCTATAGCTATTTTATAACCTTCTTCTAAATAGTTGTCTAAGGCAGCTTTAAAGCTTTTATAATCTTTTACACAGGTTCTTTCAGTGATTTCAAATATTATAGATTCGGGAGATATATTGTGTTTAGTAAGAAATTCTTTTGTAATTCCTTTTTTGAAATTTTCATCTTTAAGTATATAAGGATCTATATTTATGAATAGAAGCTTATCTTTACTCATACCGGAGGCTTTTTCGATGGCTTTAGCTCTACATAAATACTCTAAATCCCACAACCTGCTATACTCCTGAGCTGCAGTAAAAAGTTTTTCAGGATTTTGTAATGAAGAATTTTCAGGTCCTCTGCTTAAAGCTTCATAACCTATTACTTGTCCATCTTTTAATGATACTATAGGTTGAAAAACTGTTGATATACTTTCAGATTTTAAAATTCGGTCTAATTCGGTTTGAATATTCATGAGTATTACCCCTTTGTTTAATATTCGATAAATAGATATTTTTGAAAGCATTGGTGTTACGCGCTATAAGTTTCTATTTCCGTATAAAGTATATCATTAGTCTGTTATTTTTTATGTTTTTTTTGTTAAGATTGCGTTAAATGAAGTAATTATATTGGAAAATAAGTCTTAACATAAAATAATTGTAAATAATTTCATATTATGTTAAAATAAATCCATATAAATGGTAATGAGGAATTGAGATGATTATATATTATATAATTTTTATTTTTGGAGCAGTAATTGGCAGTTTTTTTAATGTATGTATATATAGAATACCAAGAGGAGGATCTATTGCTTTTCCTCCATCGCATTGTACAAACTGCAAAAAGGAAATTAAGTGGTATGATTTAATTCCTATAATAAGCTATATATTTTTAAGAGGGAAATGTAGATATTGCAAAGAAAAAATACCCATAAGATATCCAATGATAGAATTTACAACAGCGTTATTATTTGTGGCAAACTATAGCGTGTATGGATTAACATTTGATTTTATAAAATATACTACCCTTCTAGGTTTTTTGATTGTTATTGGAATGATTGATTGTGATACTACAGACGTGTATTTTTCTACTACATTATCAGGTATAATTTCTGGAATAATATTCATAGGAGTATTAACTTATAATATGCTTCCAGTAAAAAGCTATATTTACGGTGGAGTTCTAGGTGGAGGATTTTTAGCATTAATAATTCTAATAACTAAAGGTGGTATGGGCTGGGGTGATGCTGAGATGTGCTTAATGAGTGGGCTATTTATTGGACTTAAACTCACTACATTAATGTTGTTATTATCATTTATTATTGGATCAATATCAGCACTAACTCTTATTCTACTAGGAAAAAAATCAAGGAAAGACTACATACCTTTTGGGCCATATATAGCCTTATCATCTATACTTTGTGTATTAGCAGGAGAGAAAATTTTTTCTTTTTACATGTCATTAATATTCTAATTTTCTCGAAAGATCTTGAATATACATAAATGGTAGATAAAAATTCAAATGTAAGATCCGTAAGTGATATAATAACAGTTAACAATAAAACAAAAGTAGAAAAGCATAATATTACTTTAGTAGATTCACCACCAGTGCAATAGAGAATATTTTAATAAAAATTGTAATAACGTATATATGAAACTTCGAGCTTTTTAAAAGTTCGAGGTTTTATTTGTTTAAAAACATTACTTAATACAAATTAAAATATTAAACATAAGTGCAAAATATTTAAGGTACAAGAACACATATGTAATGGCACAATATTTGCTAAAAATAGATAAGAGTAGTTTTTTATGAAATTTCAAAGTATTAATAATTAATTTTAATCATAATTTACTTGAATTATGTAAGGGGGATAACTATGCACAAAAGTATTAAGTTAGCTACTAAGCTAGTATTATTTAGTTTATTAATTTCAATTCTACCACTTATTTTTACTTTTCTTTCAAATTATATATTGGTAGATAAATTACTAAACAAAAATGTTTATGAACTTGTCAATGAAAAAGCTATGTCTAGAGTGAATGACTTTAATCAATGGATTGTAGGAAAAAAGGATGAAGTTGATGCTATGGCCAACGATTCGATATTAAGAAAGGGAGCATCAGAAGATGAAAGAGCAACTTACACAGCGTATAATTTGTATAGAATGAAAAGTAATCATAAAGATTTATATGATGCTCAATGGTCTAGTGATAGTGATGGGAATTTTATATATGCAGAGCCAGATGAGAAGGGAAACTTAAAGAAAATAAATAAAGGTACAATAAAAACTAGAGATTACTGGCAAGATTTAATATCCGGCAATGTAATAGTTAGTAATCCTCTAATATCTCTATCCACTAATAAAACTGCAGTAGTTATTGCATCGCCTATAAAGGGTATTGATGGCAAGTACATAGGAAGTGTTGGGAATAATATATCACTTGATTACATAAAGAAATCTTTAGAAAATATAGACATAAGTAAAAATAGTTTTGCTGTATTAACTGCTAAAAATGGTACGTTTATAGTTCATCCTGATAGTAAATTATTGGTGAATAAAGGATTGAATACAGAAACAGATGTTTTAAGTAAAACCATAAGTTCTTTAAAAAATGAAAAAGATGGAACGTTTAAAAAGATAGTATATAATGGACGGACAAAATTAGTTTCAAGTTACAATATTAAGGAAGGAAACTGGACCTTAACTATTGTAGCGGACTATAAAGAACTATTTAAAGAAAGAAATAATCTAATAAAAACCAATATTATTATTATGATTATAGTTTTAATTTTAGTTATATTACTGTCTGTATTTATCATTAAAAGTATAAAAAAACCTATAGTTATATTAGAAAATAATGTTTTAAAAGCTAGCAAGGGCGATTTAACTTGTAGAGTAGATATAAATAGTAAAGATGAACTAGGGTCTTTAGCTAACAGCTTTAATACAATGATAGAGGACATTAAATATGTAGTTGAAGAGGTTAAAAATTCATCTGGTTTAGTTTTTCAATGTTCAGAGATGTTATCTAAGATAACTAGTGAAACAACTATTACAGCAAATCAGGCTTTGCAAGCTGTTGAAGAAATAGCAGAACATACTGATATAAATGCAAAAAATACAGAATCAGGATTTGATAAGGTAAATATTTTATCTGACTCTATTCAAAATGTAACTAATTATATTAATAATGTTACTGATATGTTTATAAAAGTTGAAGAATTAAATAAAAAAGGATTAAATAGTATAGATATATTATTAGATACTTCTAATAAAGTTAAAGAAGCAAATCTAAATGTAAATAATACTATAAACTCTGTAGATGAAAGTTCTAAGGAAATAAGTATAATCATACAAGCTATAGAACAAATATCAGACCAAACAGGGCTATTGGCGTTAAATGCAAGTATAGAGGCTGCAAGAGTAGGTGAAGCTGGTAAAGGATTTGCTGTGGTAGCTGAAGAAATAAGAAAACTTTCAGAACAAACTATTGTTGCTACTAATCAAATAAAAGGTATAGTTAAAAAGATACAAGAAAAATCAAAAGAATCTGTAACGTCTATGAGTAATAACAATGAAATTCTGAAAGAACAATTTAATGCAGTAAATAAAACAGAGGATATATTTAATGATACTTCAGAAAATATTAAGCAGTTGACTTTAAGAATAGAAGGCATTGAATCTTATAATGTTGATATGATAAATAAAAAAGACGACATTATAAAGCTTATACAGAATATTTCTAAAAATTCCATAGGTATTTCCGCATCAACTGAAGAAATTTCAGCCTCTTTTCATGAACAAGTAGCATCTATTGAAGAAATTCTTAATCAAGTGCGAAATTTACGAAGTAATGCGCAGAAGCTGCAAAGTAAAATAGAAGGATTTAAAATAGAATAAATGATTTAAATGTACAAAAAAGCTGCTGATAAATATGATATCAACAGCTTTTTAATATTGGACTTAGCAAAATATGCTTTCTACAATAAGTTTTCAGATAGCATAATGAATAGCTTAGTATTATTTTTATGACAACTTGATTATTTAGTGCGCAAAAAATACACATATATCAAAAATATACGATATTGGGAGCTAATGAATAGACTAGTAATAGGTAAAAATAATAGAGGTGTGTATAAAAAACACATAATTTAAATTAGGGGATTTAGTAGAAAAGATTGAAATGATGTTTTTGATTTTGGCATAGGAATTGCTTTAAATATTAACATAAATGATAAATGCAATCTACGGAGGTGATATATTAATTTTGTATTTATAACATTTAAAAATATGAATCAAAATAAATAGAGGAGGTCTTATGCTATGAATATAAAGAATATTGCAGTATTAGGTACTGGAACTATGGGACATGGTATTGCATTGTTATCTGCAAGAGCTGGATTAAATGTAGCTATGTATGGTAGATCAGATGAAAGTTTAAATAGAGGTTTTACTAGTATAAAGGCTAGTTTAAATCGTTTAAAGGATGAAGGGAAAATAACTGAAGAAGGTACAATACAAATATTAAATAGAATAAGAGGGGTTAAAACTTTAGAAGAAGCTGCAAAGGGCGCTGAATTTATAATTGAGTCTTTAGCTGAAAACTTAGAACTGAAACAGCAAATATTTGGTCAGCTAGATGAACTTTGCAACAAAGAAGTTATACTTGCTACAAACACTTCAGGACTTAGTCCTTCAGCAATTGCTAAGAATTTAAAAGATCCTGAGAGACTTGTAGTAGCTCATTTTTGGAACCCGCCTCAATTAATTCCTTTAGTTGAAGTGGTTCCAGGAGAAAATACATCAGAAAAGGCAATGACTGAAACTATGGAATGGGTTGAATTTATAGGTAAAAAAGCTGTTCGTATGGAAAAGGAATGCTTAGGATTCATAGGAAACCGTCTTCAATTAGCCCTTCTTAGAGAAGCTTTATATATAGTTGAACAAGGATGGGCAAAACCTGAAGAAGTGGACAAGGCTATTGAATACGGACATGGAAGAAGATTAACAGTTACAGGGCCATTATGTAGTGCGGATTTAGGTGGCTTAGATATATTCCATAACATATCAACTTATCTATTTGAAGACTTATGTAATTACACAAAACCATCAAAGTTAATGCAGGATAAGGTTTGGATGGGAAAATTAGGAAGCAAGAGCGGAGAGGGTTTCTATAATTGGGCACCAGATGTTCTAGAAAAGAAACAAAGAGAGCGTACAGAAGTACTTCTATATTTCTTACAAAGAGATGCAGGAGGAAAATAATTCCTAAAATTAATAATAAAAAATCTGACATCTATAAAATATAGGAGCCAGATTTTTTATTATAGTAATAAAGTAAAATAATTCGTTGTGATAACTAAAATTATTTCTTATGTATGGTGTAGCAAAGCATAACTTTTAAAACCTACCTTGATCTTTAATCTTTAACTGAGATTATTCTCGTGAATTTTATAAAGAAGAGCTCTTCGTGAAATCTGAAGAAGTTTTGCAGCATGTGTATGGTTTCCGCCTGTTCGTTCCAGAGCTTTGGAGATGTGACATTTCTCAGCTTCTAACAATATTTCTCGCAAAGGTTTGAAATGGTCATCCTCTTGGATAATTTTACCAGTAACTTCTACATCGTCTACCTTTATACTAAGTGGAAGATGCTCTGGCAAAATAACACGAGTACTGCTCATGATAATAGCGTGTTCTACTGCATTTTCTAATTCTCTGATATTTCCTGGCCAAGAATAGTTACGAAAAATATCCAACACCTCTGGTGCGAAAAACATGTTAATCCGTCCTAATTCTCCCGAAAAACGTTTTAAAAAGTAATTAGCTAGCAAAACAATATCCTCGCCCCTCTCGCAAAGCGGAGGTAAACATACTGAAACGACATTAAGTCGATAATATAAATCCTTACGAAAACGCTTTTCAGATATTTCTTTAGTCAGATCACGGTTCGTTGCTGCAATAATACGTACATTGGTATGAAATGTTTTCGTACCTCCAACACGTTCGAACTCTTTTTCTTGCAACACTCGAAGAAGTTTCACCTGAAGATTTGCACTCATCTCACCAATCTCATCCAGAAAAAGTGTCCCTCCTTCCGCCAGTTCAAATTTTCCAGGCTTTTGAAAAATGGCCCCTGTAAATGCCCCCTTCTCATGACCAAATATTTCGCTCTCTAATAAACCTTCTGGAATCGAACCACAATTTATTTGAATGAAAGGGCTCTCTCGTCGATCACTTGCATAATGAATAGTTTTAGCAACCATCCCCTTACCCGTTCCACTTTCTCCGGTTAGCAATACCGTAGCTTTTGAATTCGCTACCCGGCCAATGATTTTATATACTTCTTGGATTTTAGGACTTTCTCCAATAATTTTACTTGGGGCCGTTGTTGTCATGCTTATCTCTTTTACTTCATTCTTAAGATACACTACTTCTCTAGTCAATTGTTGCATACGAATAGCTCTATTCACAATAATTTTGATTTCCTCAAGGTTAAAAGGTTTTAATATGTAGTCATAAGCACCGTGTTTCATAGCATCAACTGCAGTCTCCGAACTCCCAAATGCGGTCATAAGAATAATTGGTAAGTTAGGCTTGATTTTGTGAATTTCATAAAATGCTTGCAGCCCATCCATCTCTGGCATGCGAATATCAAGAATAACAACCTCATAGTAGTTTTCTTGAGCCATATGAAGTGCCTCTTTTCCGTTTTTAGCGGTATCTACTTCGTACCCTGCTTTATTCATGGCTGTTTGAAGCACCAATCTCAAGCTCGCCTCATCATCAGCTATTAAAATACGGACAGTTCCTGACATACTGCGATTCCCCTTTCTTACTTTAGTAAACTTTCATATGGTAAGTAGATTATAAATGTACTTCCAAGACCAACTGCACTCTTAACTCGAATGTATCCATGGTGAATTTCTATGATTTTGTTACTAACAGCAAGTCCTAGACCCGTTCCTGTATCCTTGGTGGTAAAAAAAGGATCAAAAATCTTAGGTAAACTTTCCTGATCAATGCCTTTCCCATTGTCTTTTATGATAATCTCAATACCTTCAGGAGCCTTCTGCGTTGTAACTGTGATTTTTCCGCCTTCTTGAGGAAGAGCTTGTATCGCATTTAGTAATAAGTTAACCAGAACCTGCTTAATGAGTTGGGCATCAACAGAAATCTCTCCAATTGACGGATCAAAGGACCTCTCTAAAACAATAATCTCTTTTTTAAAACTGGGTAAAAGTAAAAAAAGCACATTTTCCACTAGTTCGTTAGGATTAATGCATGCCACGTAGTGTTTTGAAGGTTTCGCAAAATATAAGAGATCCTCAATAACACCATTGAGACGCTCAACCTCTTTCAATGCAATGTCTCCAAAAATTCGTGATGAGTTCTCCTTTGGCAATTCATCTACTAAAAGTTGAACACTCCCGGAAATAGCTGATAAAGGGTTACGTATTTCATGGGCTATACCAGCAGCAAGCTCACCAACTGCAGCAAGACGATCAACTCTCCTTACATGATCCTCAAAGGACTTATGCTCTGATAAATCCTTGAAAACTACAACTACACCTAATATATTCTGATTATTATGTAGCATAGAGGTACTAACACTGATGGGAACGATTATGCCATCAGGGCGAGTAAATTCTACTTCATATCCAATAAAGTTTTTACCTACATGCAAAGTTTCTAACAATATGTCAAGTACTTTAACATTATTAGAGAAAAGGCTTGTATAATTAATACCAATCACATCTTGATTTAACCCCATAATACAACAAGCAGCACTATTTATAGCAGTTAACTTTTCATCATTGTCAATTGTAATAATCCCATCCACCATACTCTCCATGATAATTTCTGTATGAGAACGAGTATTCATTAGACTTTGAGCCATTCCATTAATAGCAGAAGCAATCTCTCCAAATTCCCCATCAGTTTCTGGAAATCGGTAATTTAAATTGCTATGTAAACTCAATAGTCCTTGAATAATACCGTGGACAGAATTAGAAACTCTGTTTGCCAAAGTCAGGCTGATACTTAGCCCTAGCACTAAAGCAACAGCCAATACTATGTACATTACAGATTCCATAGCGTTTATCTGACTCTCTATACTTTTAGTCATTTCATTAGCCCATACGTAGCCGATAACACGATTATTGCGGATAATCGGGAACATGACATTTAGAATATTTCCTCTAACCATCTTACCACGTGCGGTCAAAGGCATCCCTTTTGCCATTACTTCACGACCCAAATGCTCTTTGCTTATTGCTTGTCCAACGGTTGAGCCATATTCAGAACTTGGTCCATAAGTAATAATACAGTCGAGATCTTTAGAATAATACCCCGCTCCTACACCTGGATTTCCTGAAACAAATTTCTCCGTAGTCCCTGATAACTTTTGGTTAAGTAGTCGTACTTTTTCGTCATGCGAAGCATTCTTAGCCTCTATAGGTAACAAAGATTGAAAATCCCCTACCATGCTCGCATCCAACGTTTTTGCTATTCCATAGAGCTTGCTTTCCTTCTCCGAATTCATAGCTTGTTCAGCACGATTAATTAATATATAACCACTCCCAATGAGCGGCACTACCACTGCAAGTGCAAGGATAATCATTAGCCTAAAACGCATACTAAAAAGTCGCATCAGAATACCCCCCCTCAGACATTATTATTCAAATTTATTATAATAGTCCCTCATTTTCAATTATCATATTTATTCAATTTCATGTCAAGCAATAGCAAAGCATTATAGTGTACTAATGAAATCACCCCACTAAGTAAATATTTCTATGAAAACTACTTAATGGGGTGATCTTTTTATATCTAAAAAATGACTAAGGTATATTATTTGAAGCACAATATGAGAACTTCAAAAATCAACTATTTAGTTTTACAATTTTTCTAAAATAATGGCAGTTCCCATATCGCCACCTATACCTGTTAAAAACACAGGCCGATACCAAAGATTAAAGCACCTACGATTAAGGTTGTTACACAGAATCCCATAATATCACGAACTTTAAGGCCTGCTATAGCTAAAGCTGGTAGAGCCCAAAATGGCTGTGCCATATTCATCCAGGCTTCACCGTACGCAATTGCCATGGCTGCTTTTCCAGGCGCCACACCAAGTGCTTGTGCAGCTGGCATTATGAATGGCCCCTGTACAACCCAGTGTCCACCACCAGATGGAACAAAGAAGTTAATTAAGCCTGAGCTTAAAAACGCTAAGAATGGGAATGTATGCGCATTTGATATACTAACAAAACCATGAGTAATCAATCCGCCTAATCCTGATAAATCCATCATACCTTGTATTCCAGCATAGAACGGAAATTGTACCATTATGCCAGCTGTTCCTTTTGCTCCATTGGCTATAGCCTGCATATAAGATAGAGGACTGCCATGAAGAACGATACCGGCAAAGAACATAATCATATTTACAGTGTTAACATCCATTGTACCGCCACGTGTGAAGTAATAGCCTAGATAGACAAACCCAAGAATACCAATTAGCCATGCAATAATTCTGCTGTTTTCAGCACGTACAGCAAATGTCTTTTCTTCTACAACGGCAGTAGCACCAGCAATTTCATCTTCAGCTAATAAAGCTGGGTCAATCTCTACAACATCCTCGTCCTTAGGCATCATCATTCTTGTCATTAAAGGTAATATAATTATCAAAGCAATAGTTATAATGATATTATACGGAGCAAAAATAGTTTGACTTAGAGGAATCAATCCTATAGTCTTTTCCATTGGATTTCCTTTAGTTGCTGCCAAAAGCGGAATTGAACCAGAGATTCCTCCATGCCAAGTCATAAAACCAATGTAAGCACTTGCAATTAATAATCTATAATCTGTACGTGGCACTTTTTTTGCAACTTCTTTTGCAAGTAAAGCACCAACAATTAGACCAAAACCCCAGTTAATAATATTAGCAACTGCTGCTGCAAATGTAACAAGCATAACAGCCTGAGCTGGTTTTTTAGGCAAACTTGCAATCTTTTGCAAAATACGTTTAATAGGCGGTGAACTAGCCAAGGCACTACCAGTAACTAAAATTAGTGCCATTTGCATTCCAAAACCTAGAAGATTCCAAAAACTCTTGCCCCAAAATCCCACCATTTGAATTGGAGTATGAGGAGTAAATATAATACCTGAAACAAACATAATTAACGTTAAAATCATCGCGAAAACAAGTGGATCAGGAAGAAATCGTTGTACAAGTGTTGTAAAAAATTTTGATAGAACTTTAATCATCTATCGCAGCCTCCTTTAAATTTATTAATGAACAACAAGCTTGTTTAATTCGTACGCTTTACTAATACAGCAAGATATGTGCCAAATTCACCTTTCCAAGATTTTAAAAGAGAAAAGTTAAAAATTAAATTAGCAAAAATCAATTTTCACCTGTCAAAAGGCACTTTAAATGATTAAAAGTTAACAAAGATAATTAAAATTTAGACATAAAAAAACAAAAAAGCTCGTACTTAATTTTTATTTGTAAAATAGGTGCGAACTTTTTATACAGCAATGTGCAAAAACATGCGCACTTTTCTTTTTATTATGAAAATTGATATTTTTCTATTATATATAGGTATACTATCTATAATTCTAAAATAATTTTGATTATAGCTAAGAATATTGGTGAGAGTACAGATCGGCTGCGTCTCTGAACAATGAATTATTAGAGGTTATTTTATAATAACCGATGAAATTATAAGCTTTATAATGATGTGAAAAAATATACATGTAAAAAAAGTTTACAAAAATACTATGTAGTATTTTAAAAGAAAATATAAAATATTTTTGTATAAAAATATATAGTTCTAAAAGTTGGCATGGTGTTTGCTGAATATACAAGAGTGTATGGAGGTATAGTTAATGGAATTTAAAAATATTTTATTGGAAATAAAAAATAATGATGAAGCTTTTGCAGCTTAAAGTTTAGCTGTAGCTAAAGAAAATTAAGCTGTGGACCTTATAGGCCGTGGGCTTTATAATCTTTAGTTAACGATATCGAGCATCATTAGAATTAATAGTAAATTTAACTATTCATTTTAATGATGCTCAAAAAAATGAAGTGGATGGTTAAAATTTTAACCATGATTCTCAATTATTTTTTAATTTAGGTAATAAATTAGGTAGAGTTACTATGGAATTTGCATTAACTATTGTTAGACAAGATTTGATATTAGGTGGTGAATTATATATGATTACAAAAGAAGGATTTAAGACTATAATTGAAAATATTAATGAAGCAATATTAGGAGTTGACAATGAAGGAAAGATATTCATTGTTAACAAAGCGGCAGAAGAGTTATTGAAAATAAATAAAGAAGATTTATATAAGTATATAGAAAAAGTTATACCATATAAGAAAATAGTTAGAATAATGGAAAGTGATGTAAGTGAATTAAATGAAAAAATTATTTTTAATGAAAGAGAGTTCATTGTAAATAAATTTATTATAGATTTTCAGGAGAATTTTAAAGAGACTATACTTATTTTTAGAGATGAAACTATGTATAGAACTATGGAAAAAGAAATAAATAAATATAAATTTAATATAGATATATTAAATACAGTAATTAATACAGTTAATGATTGGATTGTAGTAGTAGATGAAAAGGGTATTATTACAATGATGAGTAAAGCCTATAAGGATTTTGTAAATTGCAGTGACCCCGAAGGAAAGTCTGTATTAGACGTAATAGAAAATACAAGATTGCATAAAGTTATAGAAAGTGGGAATATGGAAGTGGGGGATTTGCAAGAAATTAGAAGCAATAAAATGGTTTCTATGCGTATTCCTATAAAGAAGGATGGTAAGGTTGTTGGCGCAATTGGAAAGGTAATGTTTAAAGATATTAATGACTTTTTCTCCTTAAGTAAAAAGTTAAGCAATTTACAAAAAGAGGTTGAATTTTATAAAGATCAATTAAGCAAGGAGAGAAAAGCGAAATATTCCTTTGATGACATTATAGGTAATTGTAATAAAATACAGCAGGTAAAAGCAATATCGAAAAGAGCAGCAAATACAAATTCTAATGTTCTAATAATAGGTGAAAGTGGAACAGGTAAAGAGTTATATGCTCATGCAATTCATAATGCTAGTAAAAGGTATCTGGGGCCCTTTGTAAAATTAAATTGCGCCGCTATACCGTCAGAACTATTAGAAGCTGAATTGTTTGGTTATGAAGAGGGGGCTTTTACAGGAGCCAAAAAAGGTGGGAAAAAAGGAAAGTTTGAGTTAGCTAATAAGGGGACTATATTTTTAGATGAAATAGGGGATATGCCTATAAATATGCAGGTTAAACTTTTAAGAGTACTACAAGAGAAAGAAATAGAAAGAGTAGGGGGAAATGTATTAAAGGAAATAGATGTTAGAATAATAGCTGCTACTAATAAAAATCTTGAAAATATGATCAAAGAGGAAAAATTCAGAGAAGATCTTTATTATAGACTTAATGTTATGAAAGTTGTACTACCTCCTTTGAGAGAAAGAAAGGAAGATATACCACTAATAGCTAATGCTTTAAGAATGAAGGTTGCTGATAAGTTAGGTATGTATGTGGAAGGAATATCTAAAAAGGCAATTGAATGTTTAGTTAACTATAATTGGACAGGGAATATAAGGGAGCTGGAAAACGTTATAGAAAGGGCTATAAATTTATTAGATTCAGATTTGGTAATTAAGCCTAAGCATTTACCAGAAAGATTATCAAAAAATAAAATTAGAGTAAATATTATTAATGAAGGAAAGTATTTAAAAGATATAGTTGAAGAAGTAGAAAGAGAAGTTATTCTAGAGTACTTAAAAAAGACTAATTGGAATAAAAATAAGACAGCTAAATTACTAGGAATAAGTAGAGCTGGTTTATATAGAAAAATAGAAGAATTTAATTTGGAAGCTGTGCAAAAAGTATACATGTAAAGCAAGTATGCAACATTAAGAATTAGTAGAATAACTAGATATAAAAGTAAGAGAAATAAGGTGCATATCTTATATGCACCTTATCTCTCTTATTTTTTAAATTTAAAATGAGGAATGATTGAGGAGAATCTCACTCATCCGCCACCTCCTATTTTCAATTTGTAAATTTGGCACAACTATTGCTGTGTAATATTAGAAAATTAAATTGAATATGAAAGGAGAATAAATATGAAATCAAAAGTTATCTCAAAAGAACAGGCAGTAAGCTTAATAAAAGATGGGGATACTGTGGCTGTAGGAGGATTTATTGGAGCAGGTCACCCAGAAGAAATTACATTAGAAATTGAAAAAAGATATTTAGAAACACAAAGTCCTAAAAATTTAACTTTAGTATATGCTGCTGGACAAGGAGATGGAAAAGAAAAAGGATTAAATCATTTTGGACATGAAGGTTTAGTATCTAAAGTAGTAGGGGGACATTGGGGATTAGCTCCAAAGCTTCAAAAGTTAGCTTTAGACAACAAAATTCAAGCATATAATTTACCACAAGGAGTTATATCACATTTATATAGAGATATTGCGGCAGGAAAACCAGGAACAATTACACATGTAGGCTTAAAAACATTTGTAGATCCTAGAAATGAAGGTGGAAAAATAAATGATGTTACAACAAAGGATATAGTAAAGGTAATTAATATTGAGGACAAGGAATTCTTATTTTATAAGGCTTTTTCAATAGATATTGTGATTTTAAGAGCAACATACTGTGATGAGGATGGAAATGCTTCACTAGAAAGAGAAGCCGCTACACTTGATGCTACAGCAATGGCTCAAGCAGCTAAAAACTCTGGAGGAAAGGTTATACTTCAAGTTGAAAAAATAGTGACAAAAGGATCTATAGATCCTAGAAAAGTAAAAATTCCAGGAATATATGTAGATGCTGTAGTAGTTGCAAATGGCGAAAATCATAAACAAACTTTTGCAGAGGAATATAATCCATCTTATTGTGGAGATGTAAGGGTTCCAGTAGATTCAATAGGAAGTTTGCCACTAGATGAAAGAAAGATAATAGCAAGAAGAGCTGCTATGGAGCTTGTTCCTAGTGCTGTTACTAACCTTGGAATAGGAATGCCAGAGGGAGTAGCTATGATTGCTAATGAGGAAGGCATCGGAAATGAAATGATACTAACAGTTGAGGCTGGTCCTATAGGTGGAGTTCCAGCAGGAGGATTAAGCTTTGGTGCATCTACTAATCCTGAAAGTATACTTGACCAGGCAAGTCAATTTGATTTTTATGATGGTGGTGGATTAGATGTAGCATTTTTAGGTTTAGCTCAATGCGATAAACAGGGAAATGTAAATGTTAGTAAGTTTGGTCCTAAAATAGCTGGGTGTGGAGGATTTATCAATATAACTCAAAACGCTAAAAAGGTAGTATATTGTGGCACATTCAAAGTTGGAGGATTAAAAGTAAAAGTAGAAAATGAGAAGTTAGTAATAGAAAATGAAGGTAAGTTCAATAAATTTTTAAAAGAGGTTGAACAAGTTACTTTCAGTGGTGAATATGCAGTAGATGTAGAGCAACCAGTTCTGTATATAACAGAAAGAGCAGTATTTAGGTTAGCTAAAGAGGGGTTAGTATTAGAGGAAATTGCTCCAGGAATAGATCTTGAAAAGGATATATTAGCTTATATAGAATTTGAACCAATAATCTCTCCAGATTTGAAGCTTATGGATAAGAGAATATTTAAAAATGAGCTAATGGGATTAAAATTATAACCTAAACCTTTGAATATATCAGAGGATATAAAAAAGCGTTATTACATGGAGTTTTAAGAAGATTATGAAGCTTTTGCTTATTTAGGAATGAACTAGTATATTTCTTTGTGTAGCTAAGTTTTATTGTTAGAACTCTATAATAAAAATAGTAGCGCTTTTTTCTTTTTTACTAAATTTACTTTAGATTATAATTATTAAAATAAAATTAGGGAAATTCTAATTAAAATTTTACATAAACTACATAAACAAAATAATTGACAAAGAACGAAAAATTGAATAAAATAATGTAAATAGTTCGAATAAAAAAGACATATAGGTTGCAAATTTGATCTTATATGATTCTTTAGCAATCAAAGATAATACATTTTGACTCGTATATACCCTGAATATGGCAGGGAGTCTCTACCGGAAACCGAGAATTTCCGACTATGGGTGGAATTTATGGCTATAGTATATAACCATATTAATTTCACACATAGAAAATTAATATGGTTTTTTGTTTTCGACAAATTAAATATGCTTAGAAGTATTGTTTGTGAGCTAGATGTAAAAAATATGAAAGAAATAAGTTTTCATTATGAAACTCCTCTTCATAAATTCAGAGGAGTAAGCGATTCACACAAAATCAAAGATTTTGGTTATCTGCTTAAGAATATAAATTTAAAAGGAGTGGGTTTAAATGGCAAGAATTTTAAAACAGGCATACACATTTGATGACGTACTTTTAGTTCCCAATAAATCAGAGATACTACCTAGAGATGTTTCATTAGC
The DNA here is from genome assembly GCF_030915445.1 of Clostridium sp. OS1-26. Classification (GTDB taxonomy): domain Bacteria; phylum Bacillota; class Clostridia; order Clostridiales; family Clostridiaceae; genus Clostridium_AM. Next base: position 934,291 of record NZ_CP133264.1, on the reverse strand, counting down.
TACTAATTTGACTAAAAAGATAAAGCTAAATTTGCCTTTAATGAGTGCAGGAATGGATACTGTTACTGAAGCTAAGATGGCTATAGCTATGGCAAGAGAAGGCGGCATAGGAATAGTACACAAAAATATGACAATAGAACAGCAAGCGGCAGAAGTGGACAGAGTTAAAAGACAAGAAAACGGAGTAATAACTAACCCATTCTTTCTTTCGCCAGACAATACTATAAACGATGCATTAGCGGTTATGAGTAAGTATAGAATTTCTGGTGTACCAATAACTGTAGATGGAAAGTTAGTTGGAATAATAACTAATAGAGACATAGTTTTTGAAACAAACTACGACAGAAAAATACATGAAGTTATGACAAGTGAAAACTTAATAACTGCTCCAGAAGATACTACAATAGAAGAAGCAAAAGATATACTTAAGCATCATAAGATAGAAAAGCTTCCATTAGTAGATAATGACAATAACTTAAGAGGACTTATAACTATAAAAGATATTGAGAAAGTAAAAATATTTCCTAATAGTGCTAAAGATGAAAGAGGAAGACTTTTATGTGGAGCTGCAGTAGGGGTAACTGGTGATATGTTAGAGCGTGTAGCAGCTCTAGTTGAAGTTGGAGTAGATGTAATAACTGTTGATACAGCTCACGGCCACTCAAAAGGAGTTATAGATGCGGTTAAAAATATTAAAGAAAGCTATCCTGAACTTCAGGTTATTGCAGGAAATGTTGCAACTGCTGAAGCTACAAAAGATTTAATTCTTGCAGGTGCAGATTGTATAAAAGTTGGTATAGGTCCAGGATCAATTTGTACAACTAGAGTTGTAGCAGGTGTTGGAGTTCCACAACTTACAGCTGTAATGGATTGTGTAGAGGAAGCTAACAAATATGGAGTTCCAGTTATAGCTGATGGTGGTATAAAATATTCAGGAGATATAGTAAAAGCATTGGCAGCAGGTGCAAAAGTAGTTATGATGGGATCAATGCTAGCAGGATGTGAAGAAGCACCTGGAGAAAAAGAGATATACCAAGGAAGAAGCTATAAAGTATACAGAGGAATGGGATCATTGGCAGCTATGGCTTGTGGAAGTAAAGATAGGTATTTCCAAGAAGGGAATAAAAAATTAGTTCCAGAAGGTGTAGAAGGAAGAGTGCCATACAAAGGAATTGTAGCAGATACATTATTCCAACTTGCAGGAGGACTTCGCTCCGGTATGGGATATCTAGGATCTGAAAATCTAAATAGATTATATGAAAGTGCAACATTTGTAGTTCAAACAGCATCAGGACTTAGGGAAAGTCATCCACATGATATATCAATGACCAAGGAAGCGCCGAATTATAGTGTTAATCTATAATTTCATAATTTGTTTTACAGTGCAGTTGGCAGGAAAGTTTTACATTTACCCTTCTAAAAAATTTAAAACCTCTCTAGAGGCCAACTGCCAATTTTTAATTTAATATTTGGAGGTAACTTATGGATAGAGAATTAGTTCTTATTGTAGACTTTGGTGGTCAATACAATCAGTTAATTGCAAGAAGAGTTAGAGAAAACAATGTATACTGTGAAATAATTCCGTATACTCATTCTATAGATAAGATAAAAGAAAAAAATCCTAAAGGTATAATATTTACTGGAGGACCTAACAGCGTTTATGGTGAAGGTGCTCCTAGAATAGATAAAGAAATATTTGAATTAGGCGTACCTGTTCTTGGAATATGCTATGGAGAACAGCTTATTGCTCATACTCTTGGAGGAAATGTTAAAAGCCCTGATAAAAGAGAATATGGCAAAGCAGATGTAAAATTAGATAAAACATGTCTACTATTTGATGGAGTAGAAGAGAATGAAAGCTGTTGGATGAGCCATACAGATTATGTTGAAGTGGCTCCAGAAGGTTTTAGAGTAGTTGGAACTACAACTCAAACCCCTGTCGCAGCTATGGAGCATGCTGAAAGAAAAATATATGGAGTTCAATTCCACCCAGAAGTTGAACATACACCATTTGGTAAAAAGATGCTTTCAAACTTCCTTTTTAAAGTTTGTGGATTAAAGGGTGATTGGTCAATGTCATCCTTTGCTGAAGAGAAAATAAGAGAGATTCGTGAAAAAGTTGGAGATAAAAAAGTAATATGTGCACTATCTGGCGGAGTTGATTCATCAGTAGCAGCAGTTTTAGTTCACAAGGCAATTGGAAAGCAGCTAACTTGTATATTTGTTGATCATGGTCTACTTAGAAAGGATGAAGGAGATCAGGTTGAAAAGATATTTAGAGAAGGCTTTGATATGAATCTAATAAGAGCAAATGCTCAAGATAGATTTTTAGGAAAGCTTAAAGGTGTAAGTGACCCAGAGAAAAAGAGAAAAATTATAGGTGAAGAATTTATAAGAGTATTTGAAGAAGAATCAAATAAGCTTGGAGAAATAAGTTTCCTTGTTCAAGGAACTATATATCCAGACGTAGTTGAAAGTGGAACAAATACCTCTGCTACTATAAAAAGTCATCACAATGTAGGTGGACTTCCAGAAGACATTAAATTCTCACTAATAGAGCCATTAAGAGAATTATTTAAAGATGAAGTAAGAGCAGTAGGTGAAGAACTTGGAATTCCTCACCACTTAGTATGGAGACAGCCGTTCCCAGGACCAGGACTTGCAATAAGAGTTCTTGGAGAAGTTACAGAAGAAAAACTTGCTATAGTTAGAGAAGCTGATGCTATATTCAGAGAAGAAATAGCTAATGCAGGACTAGAAGGAGATGTATGGCAATACTTTGCTTGTCTTCCAAACATTCAATCAGTAGGAGTAATGGGAGACGAAAGAACTTACTGCCACACAATAGCTTTAAGAGCAGTAACTTCATCAGATGGAATGACTTCAGATTGGGCTAAAATACCATATGATGTATTAGATAAAGTAAGTAGAAGAATTGTTAATGAAGTTCAAGGAGTAAACAGAATTGTTTATGACGTAACTTCAAAACCACCTTCAACTATTGAGTGGGAATAGTAGCAAGATACCCGAAACCCTTTATATATAAGGGTTTCGGTTTTTTTTATAAAGAGCATTATCCATCAATGAAGATAGAAAGCGGAACTAAGACACTTATAAAAGAGTTCCATAATTTAGACGAAAAAGAATTTATCACAAAGAAATAGCTACATTTAAAAATTTAGGATCCTAAGAAGCTGCCGCCATCCACATGAAGAATTTGGCCAGTAACATAAGTAGAATCATCAGATGCTAAGTAAACATAAGTAGGTGCTAGCTCTACAGGTTGGGCAGCTCTTTTCATAGGAGTATTTGAACCAAAGAATGCTACATACTCTGCTGGATAGCTTGCAGGTTGAAGAGGTGTCCAAGTAGGGCCAGGAGCAACACCATTAACTCTTATACCCTTTGATATAAGAGAAAGAGCTAATGAACGAGTAAAGCTTACAATAGCTCCCTTTGTAGCAGAGTAATCAATAAGTAGTTCAGCGCCTCTGTAGGCTGTAACAGAAGCAGTGTTTATAATGGTACTTCCTCTTTTAAGATGAGGTAGAGCAGCTTTAGTAATATGGAACAATGGAAAAATATTCGTTCTGAAGGTATCTTCCAATTGCTCTGAGGTAATATTCTCAAGACTTACCTGTGGGAGTTGTACTCCGGCATTATTAACTAGTATGTCTAGGTGACCAAAAGCGTAAAGGGTATCTTCAACTATTCTCTTACAAAAGGACTCTTCCCTTAAATCGCCAGCAATTAAAATACACTTTCTTCCTTGGGCTTCTACCAATGATTTTGTTTCTCTTGCATCTACATGCTCATTAAAATATACAATGGCAATGTCTGCGCCCTCTTTGGCAAAAGCTAAGGACACGGCTCTTCCAATGCCACTATCTCCACCAGTAATTAAGGCAACTTTATTTTTTAATTTGCCACTTCCAATATAGTCTGGATCATTGAATATGGGTCTTGGAAACATGAGAAACTCTAATCCAGGCTGTACAGGCTGGTGTTGAGGTGGAAAGGTTATTGGAATCCTTTTACATTCTGTTATATAACCGAAATATGGATAGTAATGGATCAAATCTATTCCTCCCCAAATATACTACATATTAATATATGTAGAAATGTTAAAAGTGTTAAAATAGATGGATAATAATTTATTAAAATACCGTATTATTTAAGAAGTAAATAGGTGGTTATTTTATACGTGCAGCGTGTTTGCTGGGACGATAGGCTGAAGGTCCATGAATAGATACAGATTAAAGTATGCGGTAGATATGAATTTACCTAAAAATAATTTTATTTTGGTCGCAGTGTAACCACTGTTTATTATTTTTAATACTTAAAATGTAAATGGTTACATTAATTTTAAAATATAAAATAATTTGTAATAGTTGATTTATATAGATAAATAGAATAAAATTTCAAGTGAAACTAATTTTACATATGTAGTGGAGGGTGAGAAATGACTAAAAAAGGATTAACATTAGATTTAAGCAAGGCTATGCCGTACGTACAAGAACATGAGATAGCTAGCCTTCAACCGTTTGTCAATGAGGCCCATAAAATGCTTCATGAGGGAACAGGAGCAGGAAATGACTTTTTAGGATGGGTAGACTTACCTGTGAATTATGATAAAGCAGAATTTGAAAGAATAAAGAAAGCAGCAGAAAAAATCAGAAGTAACTCAGATGCACTTATAGTTATAGGAATAGGTGGTTCATATTTAGGGGCTAGAGCTGCAATAGAAATGCTCTCACATACTTTTTCAGCAAGCTTACCAAAAGATAAAAGAAAAGGACCAGCTATATTCTACGTAGGAAATAACATAAGCTCAACTTATATTGCGGATCTTCTAGAAGCTATAGAAGGTATGGATATTTCAGTTAATGTTATATCAAAATCTGGTACTACAACTGAACCTGCCATTGCTTTTAGAATATTTAAGGATTTAATGGAAAAGAAATATGGAAAAGATGAAGCTAAAGAAAGAATATTTGCTACAACAGATGCAGCAAAGGGAGCATTAAAAACTTTAGCTGATGCAGAAGGATATGAAACTTTCGTCATTCCTGACAATGTAGGTGGAAGATTTTCAGTTTTAACAGCAGTAGGACTTCTACCAATTGCAGCAGCAGGAATAAGTATAGATGAAATGATAAAGGGAGCAGCTGATGCAAGAGAAGAATATAGCAGCACAGATTTAAACAGTAATACTGCTTATAGATATGCAGCGGCAAGAAATGCATTATATTCAAAAGGTAAGACTACTGAGATGATGGTTAACTTTGAACCTTGTCTACACTATTTTGGAGAATGGTGGAAACAGCTATTTGGAGAAAGTGAAGGGAAAGACAACAAGGGAATATTCCCAGCAGCAGCAGACTTCTCAACAGACTTACATTCAATGGGACAATATATTCAAGAAGGTTTAAGAGTTTTAACAGAAACATTTATAAGTATTGAGAAGCCAAGAAAAAATATAACTATAGAAGCAGTAGAGGATAATTTAGATGGGTTAAACTTCTTGGCTGGAGAAACTATGGACTTTGTAAACCAACAAGCATTTAGGGGAACTGTTTTAGCTCATAGTGATGGAAATGTTCCGGCTATGATTATAAATGTACCAGAATTGACTCCATATTATTTTGGATATATGGTGTATTTCTTTGAAAAAGCTTGCGGATTAAGTGGATACTTATTAGGAGTGAATCCGTTTAATCAACCAGGAGTTGAAGCGTATAAAAAGAACATGTTTGCTCTTCTTGGGAAACCTGGATTTGAAGAGATGAAAGCACAATTAGAAGAGAGATTATAGAATCATAAGCCCTGTATATGACTATGTACGGGGCTTTGTATGTAAAAAGGATGAAGAGAAGTATGAAAATTATAGTGGATGCGGATGCATGTCCCGGGAAACAAATAATTGAGAAAGCTGCTAAAGAGAATAATATAAAGGTTATTATGTATTGTGATATAAGTCATACTATAAACAGTGTTTATAGTGAGGTAAGGTATGTGGATAAAGGATTCCAAAGTGTAGATATGGCACTGATTAATGTAACTGAAAAAAATGATATAGTAATCACTCAAGATTATGGAGTTGCTGCTATGGCACTTGGAAGAAAAGCTTATGCTATAAGTCCTAAGGGATATGTTTATGATAATGATAATATGGATAGGCTACTTTTTGAAAGACATATATCAGCTAAAGTGAGGAGAAGTGGAGGAAAAACTTCAAATCCTAAAAAAAGAATAAAAGAAGATGACGAAAGGTTATATTACAATCTATTGAAGCTAATAAACAGGAATTTGGATAAGTAAATATAGGGATTCCAGAGTGGAACCCTTATATTTCTTCATAATCTATAAAGTCTACGTGATCTTTTGGGCCTTCAGGAAAGAGTAATCCATTATTTATTCTTTCCATAATATCGTACCCTTCGGGTGATTGCTTTATATCTATATTCTCTTTTTTATAAGTGAAGTTTGGATTGTGCCTATCTAAAGGTTTTTTCATAATATCACTCTCCTCTAAAGTAGGTTATCCAAGAAAACATTTTTTATCCGATATAAGGGTTGCTTTATAATTTAAATAGTATATAAGCGGATGTTTTTTCAATTGTTATGATTCCGCCTGTGACAGTCTTTTTTTCAGTTTCTAAATTAGAATCTAATGCTATATTCCATGTTCCATCGGGAATGGATATATCTATACTATATTTGTTAGCATTAAAAATAACAAGTATCTCCTTCCAAGAGTCATTATTGGCATAATCTCTTAATATATAAGCTATGGAATTAGCAGGCATATTATCAATAAAGGATAAGTGGTTTTTTATACCCTGAAGTGTATTGATTCTAAAAGCAGGGTGAATCTTTCTTATATCAATAAGTTTTTTGTAGTAATAAAATATATCAATAAACTCATATTTTCTATTCCAGTCTACCCAATTTATATATTCGGATTTATTATAACTATTGCTATCACCATTTTTAGTCCCACAGAACTCTTCACCAGAATATATAAATGGTATTCCTTGAGAGGTTAGATTTATGGCTGCGCATAATTTTACCATTCTTTTTTTATTGTCAAAGCTTTCATTAGGACAACTTAAATCTATTTTATCCCATAAAGTATGATTATCATGACAGGATATATAATTTATAGATTGACTTGGCGGTAAAAAATAACCATATATACTTTGCTTTAATTTTTCTTCGAGTAAAGGCTTTCCAGTAGCGAATCCTTTGTCCTCAACGTTAAAAACGTCACCTTTTATAAAATTTCTTATTTTATCGTTAAAAAAGCCTATGCCAGGAAGCATCTTTACATTGTAATCAGCAGCTTTAAGATTTTTATCTAAGCTGGTATTTAGATTCCAACCCTCGCCATAACACATTACTGATCTTTCAAGCATATTAAGTTTCTTACTTAAAGAGTTCATTGTATCTACATCAATAAGCCCCATAAGGTCAAACCTAAAACCGTCAATATGATATTCTTTAGCCCAGTAAATTACTGAGTCTATAATAAATTTCCTTGCCATAGAATGTTCAGAAGCAATATCATTACCGCAGCCGCTGCCATTAGAAGGCTTTAAGTTATCATAGAATCTGAAATAATAACCGGGGAAAATCTTTTCAAAGCTGCTATTTGAAGCATCATGCACATGATTATATACTACATCCATATTAATAGATAAATTGTTCTTATGAAGATGCTGAACCATTCTTTTAAGCTCTAATATTCTGCAGGATGGATCATAGGAATTTGTAGCGTAAACTCCTTCTGGTACGTTATAGTTTTGAGGATCATATCCCCAATTATACTTAACAGGATTTGTTTCATCTACACTAAGGTAACTGAAATCGAAGATAGGCATAAATTGAATATGTGTAATGCCTAATTCTTTTATATGATTTAAACAGGTAGATATATTTTTACTAGATTTTGTATTATCCTCAGTAAGTGCTAAAAACTTTCCCTTATGAATAGCGCTGCTATCTGGATGAGTAGATATATCTCTAATGTTTACTTCATATATTATAGTATCAGTATAGCTTTTAAACTCAGGACACCTGTCATTTTCCCAATCTTGTGGATTAGTTTGAGATATATCTAAAATTGCACCTCTTGTTCCATTAATTCCAACAGCCTTGGAGTAAGGGTCCACGACCTCGTGAATTTTATTATAAACGTTAACCTCATAGTTATAGTAATAACCATGTAAATCACCTTTTACTAGAAGAGACCAAAGGCCATTACTTTCTTTCATTGATATTGTTGTTTTGTTTTCATCAGAGCAGGACTTTGATTTATCATAAAGAAGTAAATTAATATGAGATGCAGCAGGAGACCATACCCTAAACACAGTAAAATTTTTGGAGTATATAGCACCTAGAGAGGTATGGTGATAGTATTTGTCATTAAATTCCCTTGTAGAAAATAGAGGGAAATAGTGCACCTTCTCATATAAGTTTTCGTAACGTATAAAAGTTTCATATTTAATATCTATATCATTATTTAATGTAAATATGATATCATTACCTATTACACAATACTTAGATATAGATAGTTCTTTACTGCCATTTTCTATTTGAATTTTATAAGATCTGAACTCACCAAAATTATCTAAGGAAATTTTTATCTGATTGAAGTTTAATAATAAAACATTAAAAATCTTCATTTAAATAGCCCCCATTTAATAAGTTGATGTTGAAACTATTTTATAACTATAATATTAAATTATTAAATAAATGTCAATAAAAACCTATTACAGAATATGGGATTATAGTATAATGGAATTTAGATACATATTAAGGCATCTTCAAAAAATAACTAGTTCATCTGCTAGTCTATTTTGTCTCATACTGCGTCGTCAGAACCCTTAGATAAGGTCGGCTATCTGCGGAACCTTTCTCCTTGTCTGACGCAAAATATCCGTCGCATCTTTGGACTTGTTATTTTCTTTCAGATGCCTAAACAGGGGATGGGTAAATAGAGATGAATGAGTTAGGTATTATTTGTAATTTAGAGAGTCCACAAGAAAAAGATACAAATATAATAATAACTATTGAAAATGACTTAGAAGAAGATTTTTTATACAAATATATGATTGGTTGTAATGGAACATGGAGTACATTAAAAGATTTTGCTGAAGAGGATAGGGCTTCATGGGTTCCAGAGGAAGATGGAAAATATATAATAATGGTACAAGCTAAAAAGGTAAAAGGAGAAAAAAGTTTTGACTATGTATCCAGATTAGATTATATAATAGGGAAAGTTGAAGAAAAGTTAATAAATAGTATAACTCTGAACAAATATGAATTAGATTTAGGAGAGAAAGTTAATTTATTTGTTGATGCTAATAAATTTCCACTCATGTTTAGGTATTGGCTCAGAATTAATGATGAATGGAAGATTATAAAAGACTATTCTGCAGACAATGACCTTACGTGGACAACTAAATCTATCGGAAGAGGACAAATATTAGTAGAGTGTAAGAATATAGACTCTAAAAATAAATATGATGATTTTCAAACCGTTGAATTTGAAGTTATCCCATTAAAAAAAGTAGAAATAACTGATTTTAAGTGTTTAACGTCAGATCTAATTGAAGACCACGAGATCATATTCCAGGTTGACGCAACTTATGATGAAAATAGAACAATGCTATATAAGTTTATAAAGATAACTTCGAATGGGGAAGCTAATTGTGTACAAGATTACTCAACAAAAAGAACTGTAAGTTATATAGCAGAACAAAGTGGAGATTATAAGATTTTGTGTCTAGCAAAGGATATGTATTCTACCAGTGAATATGACGATAGAGCTATAATCCATTTCAAAGTAAAAAAGTATAATGAAATTTTCATAAAAAGTTTTGCAGCTGATTTAAACTCTCCACAGCTATGTGAAACATCTATAGTACTTAAAGCAGAAACTGTTGGTGGAAGAGAGATATTATACAGATACATAATTGAAGGAAAGTGCCCTGAAGATTCAGGATATACAAGAAATAAAACTTATATGTGGAAAAGTAAGGTCCCTGGAGAATATAAATTAATACTATGGGTTAAAGATAAGTCTTTTGAAGGAAAATATGAAGCATCAGAAACGATGAGCTTTATAATAGATGAACATAGTAAAGAACCAGTGAGAATTGATAGAGTTCTGATAGATAAAAGTACTAATGTTTTGGTAGATGAGAAGGTTAATGTCAAAGTTGATGCATCAGGCGGTACGGATTTAAGATATAGTTTTATAACAAAAAGAGATGGATTAGAATTAGAAAAGGTTGATTATGGTACATGTAATTGGGTAAACTTTATTCCAAATAAACAGGGGTGTTACGAACTTGAAGTGAGGGTTAAAGACAAATACTCAAGCAGAGAATTTGACTGTCACTCCATAATGAGCTTAGAAGCTTTTAATTATATTCCAGCTAATATTGATTATATACTATTTCCTGCAAAGGAGTATTATATAGTTGGAGATAAAATCAGTATAAATTCTATAACTAGAAATACTACCAATACGCTTCTCAAATATGTTTTAAAAATCAACGAACGTAAAGTTGAAGAAACAGATTATGTTATGGAGAAAGCATATGTGTTTACCCCTAAATGTAGTGGTTTATACAGTGTAGAAATCTTTGCAAAAAGCAAGGAGAGTGATAAACCTTTTGATTGTAAGAAAGATGTAAAAGTAGAGGTGCACGACGCATTACCTATAACAGACACTAAAATAACCTGTGATAAAGTAAAGTTTATATGTAATGAATCTATAAATTTTACTGTGCATAGTGAGGGTGGAAAGGATGTAATGTACGAGTTTTATGTTATGGAAAAGAGAGATTGGACTTTAGTCCAAAATTATAGCAAAAAAATTATTATACATTTATACCCTTTTGTAAAGAAGAGTATAAAGTATTAGTATTAGCTAAAAGTCAATACAGTGAAGTTTCTTATGAAGACTATGACACATTTATATTCAATGTAGAATGATATATATAAAGTTATTACTAAAAAGCACGATATATAGTTAGTGTAAAGAAAACATAGGTTGGTGAAAATATGAATGTAGATAACAATAAAAAAGTTGAAGATTTTCTACAATTTCAACTTATGACTCAAATGTTTAAAGAAGCAGTTGGAGACTCAGACTCTTTCCAACTAATTATGGAAAGCTTAACTAAAGCTATGACGGATAGTGATGGGAATTTAGATTTAAGTAAGCTTGGACTGGGAGATGGAGACTTAAGCAAGCTCGGATATGGTGCGGGAGAAAGGCTGAACTCTGCATATAAGGGGTTGAAAAGCGATATAAAGAGTGGAAACTTAAGTATAGAAGAAGCAGTAGAAAAAGCTTCAAAAAAATATGGTCTTGATAAATCACTCATAATGGCAGTTATAAAACAAGAATCAGATTTTGATCCTAAATCCACATCAAATGTAGGAGCAATGGGGCTTATGCAACTTATGCCTGGTACTGCGAGGGAACTAGGAGTTTCTGATGCATATAACATAGAACAAAACGTTGAGGGTGGCACCAAATATCTAAAAGGGCTACTTGACATGTACGGTAACTCAAAAGAATTAGCTTTGGCTGCTTATAATGCAGGACCTGGAACTTTGAAATATAGAGGGGTAAGAGATACCTCAGATATTTCTAAGTTGCCATATGAAACCAGAGATTACGTACAAAAGGTTATGAAATACTACGGCAAATAAAGAAATTTTTAAACAGTCTTTAGCTAGGCTGTTTTTATTTTATAATTAAAAGGTTATAATAATTAATAGAATTTAGGCATATGTAAACTTATTAGGAGGTAGCTGATGGAAAGGTTAGATAAAGTTCTATCCAATTTAGGATATGGAACGAGAAAAGAAGTAAAAGCACTAGTTAAAGATGGTGCTATAGAAGTCGATGGATCGATAATTAAAGATAGCGGAATGAAGGTGGATCCTAATATTTGTAAAATAAGAGTTTCAGGTGAATTAGTTAACTATAGAAAACATATATATCTTATGATGAATAAGCCTGATGGTGTGGTTTCTGCTACATTTGACAACTATGATGAAACTGTTATAGATTTGCTTGATCCAGAACACCAAGTTTTTAATCCATTTCCTGTAGGAAGATTGGACAAAGATACAGTAGGATTGCTATTACTGACAAATGATGGGGAATTGAATCATAGGTTAATATCGCCGAAATGGCATGTAGATAAAGTTTATTATGCGGAAATAGATAAAGCTGTTGATGAAAAAGATATTGAGGCCTTTGAAAAGGAATCACCTTAGACGATGGTTATAAATGCATGCCTGCTAAACTAGAAATATTGCAGGCAGATAGTGATGGTTCAAAGGTGAAAGTAACTATACAGGAAGGGAAATTTCATCAGGTTAAAAGAATGTTTCAAAGTAGAGATAAGAGTGTAGTGTACTTAAAAAGAATAAAGTTTGGGCCTATTGATTTAGACATAAATTTAATTGAGGGTGGATATAGAGAATTATCAGAAAAAGAAGTAGAAATACTTAAAAAAATTTAAGATTTTTCAACATATGAAATTAATTCAGGCATTTTAATATATTTTTACAATTAATTATGCAAAATAGCTTGAAATTTCATTTCTACTTTAATATAATAATCTTGCAAGGATAAATAAAAGGAATAAATAGCCCCCTTTTTATTTATGAGCGAACAGCCCATGCCCCAATGGGCTGTTTTTATTTTGTATTAATTTATAATAATTTTGTAGATTAATGCTTTAATACGTGATAGAATTAAAATGTATAGGAAATAATTATAAAAACGTATAGTAAATAAGGAGTTGAGCTCATGGAAGAATATAAATCCAAATTACAAAGTGAGGCTATGGATTTTTTATGTGAAGCTATGTTATCTTTAAAGACAAAAGAAGAATGTTATAGGTTTTTTGATGATATATGTACTATAAATGAAATAAAAGCTCTTGAGCAAAGACTTCAAGTGGCAAAAATGTTAAAGAATAAGAGAACATATTTAGATATTGCTGCAGCTACTGGAGCAAGTACTGCTACTATTAGCAGAGTAAACAGATGTTTAAATTATGGTAGTGATGGATATAATATCGTTTTAGAAAGATTAAAAGGCGATAGCGAAGAATAATATATGTATTATATAGAAACTTTAGACTTCCAAAAAATGTGTTGATATAAATCAGCACATTTTTTACGTTTAATAATGATTAAATCAGTATTTAAATGTTATAATATTAAACATGAGAATTTTGTATAGTAACCAGGGAGTGAATTGTATGGATTTAAAAAAACTTTTAAATAAGGAACAGTATGATGCAGTTGTAACTGTAGAAGGACCGCTATTAATTTTGGCCGGTGCTGGTTCAGGTAAGACAAGAGTGTTAACGCATAGGATAGCTCATATGATAAAAGATTTAAATATATATCCTTCAAAAATTTTAGCTATTACTTTTACAAATAAAGCTGCAGGAGAAATGAAGGATAGAGTAAGAAACCTAGTTGGTGATGAAGTGGATAACATGTGGGTCTCCACATTTCACTCAAGTTGTGTAAGAATTTTAAGAAGAGAAATTGATAAATTAGGATATAATAAAAATTTTGCTATATATGATAGCTATGATCAAAAAATATTAATCAAGCAGTGCATGGAAGAGTTAAAAATAAATGATAAGGATATAACTGATAAAGAAATAATAAATAAAATAGGAGAGCAGAAGGATAATTTAATATCTCCAGAACAATTTAAGAGAGAAAATGAACATAATTTTAGATTAAATAAAATTGCTGACATGTATAGACTATATCAAAAAAGCTTAAAAGTAATAATGCATTAGACTTTGATGATTTAATTTATAAAGCAGTTGAGTTGTTTAAGAAAAACCCTGATGTATTGGAATTCTACCAAAAGAAGTTTAAATATATAATGGTAGACGAGTATCAGGACACTAATAAATCACAATATGAGTTTGTAAGACTTTTAGCATCAGCTCATAGGAACATTTGTGTTGTTGGTGATGATGACCAGTGTATCTATGCATGGAGAGGTGCAGACATAAGAAACATCTTAGATTTTGAAAAAGATTATCCAGAGACAAAGGTAATTAAGCTTGAGCAAAACTATAGATCTAAAGGAAACATACTAAGAGCTGCAAATGATGTTATAAAAAATAATGCCCAAAGAAAGAATAAAATCCTTAGGACAGAAAGTGAAAGTGGCGAAAAAATAAAATTACATAGATCATTTTCTGATATAGATGAAGGAATTTATGTAGCATCTCAAATAAAAAGAATTAGAGAAGAGCAAAGTAAAAAATACAAAAGCTTTGCAATACTTTATAGAACTAATGCTCAATCTCGTATATTTGAAGATGTTTTTATGAAATCTAATATACCATATAGAATAGTTGGTGGCCTTAAGTTTTATGACAGAAAAGAAATAAAAGATATAATGGCATATTTGAAATTTATAAATAATCCACTTGATGATGTAAGTTTAAAAAGAATTATAAATGTTCCTAAAAGAAGCATAGGAGATACTACAGTACAGAAGGTGCAAGAGTTTGCGGGATCAATGGATGAGTGTATGTATAGTGTGTTATTAGATGTTGAAGAAGTATTAAAGCTTTCAACTAGAACTATATCATCTATAAAGAAATTTGTAAGTTTAATAAACAGCTTTATTAGAAGCAGAGATCAAATCAAGGTCTCTACTTTTGATAAAAGAAATATTAGAGATTACAGGATATTTAGAAGAACTTAAAAATTCGAAGGATTTAGATGCATTAAGTAGAATAGAAAACTTAAAAGAACTTGTATCTGCAGCTGTAGAATTTGAAAGTTCATCAGAAGACAAGTCCCTATCTGCATTTTTAGAGAAAGTTACGTTAGTATCTGATATAGATAACTTTAATGAAGAGGCGGATAGTGTAGTTATGATGACAGTCCATAGTGCAAAAGGGCTAGAGTTCCCTGTAGTATTTATGGTTGGTATGGAAAATGGAATATTCCCAGGAAATCAAGCTTTAAATGATTTTGCTGAAATGGAAGAAGCGAGAAGGCTTTGTTATGTTGCAATAACTAGAGCTGAGGAGCAATTATATATAACTTCTGCTGAAACTAGAAGAGTATTTGGAAAAACTGTTGCTTTTTCAGAATCAGATTTTGTACAGGAAATATCTAAGGAATTAGTAGAATATGATAATCCTGCTAAAAGGGGCTTTGGGAAATTTGGAACTACTATGAATAGCAGCTTAAATAGCAATTTAAATAGGAGTAACTTTAGTAATTCACCATCTCCGCTAAGAAATACAGGAATTACGCATGTTGCAGCGGATGCTACTAGTGATAATAAAGAAGATAAAAGCTCTCTAAAGCTTGAAAATATTAAAGTTGGAATAAAAGTTAAGCATCTAAAGTTTGGAGTAGGAACTATTGTAAGTGTTTCTAAGGTTGGAAATGACGTAAAACTAACCATAGCTTTTGATAAGATGGGAATCAAAAACTTAATGTATGGAGTTGCTCCATTGGAGGCTGTTTAGGGGGGAAATATGAGTTTTAATAGTGATAAAATAGCAAGAATTAAGGAACTAATAGAGGAATTAAATAAGTATGCACATGAATATTATGTATTAGATAACCCAAGTATTTCAGATAAAGAGTATGATAAAAAATACGATGAGTTAACTAAACTAGAAAAGGAAACTGGAATCGTACTTCCTTACTCTCCCACACAAAGAATAGGAGATGGAGTGTTAGCTGAGTTTCAAAAATACACTCATAAAGGAAGATTGTGGAGTTTAGATAAAGCACAAAACATTCAGGAAATTAAGGAATGGCATACAAGAAACAAAAAAGCAGTAGATGAATATAATTCTAACCATGAAGATAAGTTGCCTGAACTTAAGTATGTACTTACTAAAAAATTCGATGGACTTACTGTTAACTGTACCTATGATGAAAGTGGAATACTTATTAAAGCAGCCACTAGAGGAACAGGTGAAGTTGGAGAAGATATAACAGCACAGGTAAAAACAATAAAAACTCTTCCATTAAAAATAAATAACAGTAGTGTTATAGAAGTTCATGGAGAGGCTGTTATGACGAAGACTGCTTTTGAGGAATATAATAAAAAAGCTGAAACTCCACTAAAGAACTTAAGAAATGGAGCTGCTGGAGCTTTAAGAAACTTAAACATAAAAGAAACAGCCAGAAGAAATTTATCTGCATTTTTTTACGATGTAGGATATAACGAAGGAACAGCATTTAGAAGTTACATTGAAATGATGAACTTTATAAAAGAAATGGGTTTTCCACAAGATGATTATCTTAAAGTGTGCAGAAGCATAGAAGAGATAGAAGAAGAGTTAGTAGCTGTTGAAGGCATAAGAAATACATTAGATTATGATATAGATGGTGTTGTTATCGTTGTAGATGACATGAGAACAAGAGACATACTTGGATATACTATAAAATTCCCTAAATGGGCAATTGCATATAAATTTGAAGCAGAAGAAGCTACTACAAAACTTTTAGATGTAGAATGGAACGTTGGTAGAAGTGGAAGAGTAACTCCTACTGCAATACTAGAGCCAGTGGAATTAGCTGGAGTTACTGTCAAAAGGGCCACACTAAATAATATGGATGACATACAAAGAAAAGGAGTAAAAATTGGTTGTCATGTCTTTGTACGTCGTTCTAACGATGTAATACCGGAAATTATGGGTGTAGTTGAGGAAAGCTTAAAAGAAAGTAATGAAATAGAACCACCAACAACATGTCCTTACTGTGGTAGTGAGTTAGTGCAGGAGGGGGTACATTATTTTTGTGAAAATACTTTATCCTGTAAACCTCAGATGGTAAAGAGTATTGTTCATTTTGGAAGTAGAGAAGCAATGAATATAGAAGGCTTTAGTGAAAAGACTGCAGAACAGCTTTTTGAAAAACTTCAGATTAAATCAATTGGCGATTTATATAGAATAAAAAAAGAAGATTTACTTACATTAGAAAAGTTTGGGGATAAAAAGGCTCAAAATTTAATTGATGCTATAGAAAAGAGTAAAAGTTGCGATTTATCCTCCTTTATATTTGCATTGGGAATACCTAATGTAGGTAAAAAAACTGCTAAAGATTTAGTTAAAAATTTCAAAAATTTAGGTAATCTTAAAACAGCTTCCATAGACGAACTTATATCTGTTCAAGATATAGGAGATATTGTTGCTAAAAGTATAATAGAATTCTTCAAAGGGGATAAAATAATACAAAGCATAAATGAATTACTACAATTAGGAGTTAATCCTCGTTATGAAGAAGAAGAAATATCGGAAAGCGCTTTTTCAGGGAAAAACGTAGTAGTAACAGGTACATTGAAAAACTATACTAGGAGCAGTATAAAGGAAAAATTAGAGTCACTTGGAGTAAAGATTACAGGAAGTGTTAGCAAAAAGACAGACTATGTTTTAGCTGGAGAAGAAGCAGGATCTAAATACGATAAGGCAATAGAATTAGGTGTAAAAATATTAAGCGAAGATGATTTTGAAAAAATGTTGTAGATATTTACAAAATTATAAAAAAGGTTTATTATGAAAATGGTTTTATTTATATCAAAATAAAAACACAGACATACGGAGGAGAGAAATGTGAGAAGGGCTATTCATTTTTTAGGATGGATGGGAGTGTCGTTAACAATACTCACACTTGTATTGACGTTCCTTACTACATATCAATTTACATATGTAAAATATTTTAATAGCTATGAAACTCTTCAATGGTGTATATTCTTTACAATGGTTGTTTTAGCTATCAATATGGTTGATTTTAAGGCTAGTTTTAAAAACGTAGTATATCCTGTAGCATGTATACTAATAGCAGTTGGAACAATTTTCTTTATTTATATGAAAGTTTATTAGAAGTTTTACATTTTAAATTAAGCAATATATCTAAAAATGGGTACAATTTCATTAAAAATTGTACCCATTTTGTTGTTTACAGGTGTTTAAACCAGTAACTTTGGTATATTTGCTTTTACATATCCTTTGAGTTCTCATCTTTTTTCGCGAGCATATACATATGTTGAGTTAATTTTTCCATTAAGTAGTTTTTATATTTTAGTTGATTTAATATTTGTGTAAGGGTTATAAAAGCCCATACCAAGGCAAATATTAAAGTTAACATAGTTAATATGCCTAGTATTTCTACAGCAAGAATCATCTTAGCTTCCTCCGTATAATTATCTATTAAACTTTTTATTAAAATACAATGTTTATCACATGTATTTTTAGCAGAAGCTGCTAAAAATACGTAAATATTATATCATAAAAATAGGCAAAAAATATCACTTTTGATTAAAAATAGGCAGAAAATTAATTGTATCAAAATTATATTTGACTTCATATAATTAACTAATATTAATAATTTATGGGGGAGGAACGTGAGCAATATAGTTGATAAAGCTTATTTAAAATTTAAAAAAGATGAGGCTTATAAGTCAAAATATAAGCTAAAGAGAATAAACATAGATATGATAACTGAAAACATAACTAAAAATTGTTGGAATTATAATATACATTATAATATAATTTTAAAAAATTCAGATTTTGTTATTATAAAGCTCACAGGAGCTGAAAGAACCATATTATTTAAATACCATAAAAAAGAAAAAGTTTTGCTGCAAGAGTATGAAACATTCTTAGAGTATTTAAATCAGTATGATATAGAAAGAGGTATATATATTGCTACAGGTGTATTTGATGAAAAAATAAACAAATATATTGATACTGGTTTCTATAAAAAGGTTCAAAGGATAGATGGTATTAAATTTATAAAAAAGCAATTTAGTATTGAACAACTAAGCTTTTTAGAATATCTTCCTCAATGAATAGAAAATAAACAAAACTTTATACAAGTTTTGTTTATTTTTCTTTTAAGTGCCAATAATTTAAATATAGAGGTAAAAGACTGAAAGTTAATTTTCTACTAAGGCATTTGAAATAAAATATACTAATATATTGATTGTTTTTATATGTTTAAAGAAAAGAATAGGGGGATATTTCATGAAAAAGTTTATAATTAGCATATTAATTTTAAGTTCTGTATTTTTAAATGGGTGTGTTGAGAAGAGTGTACAAGGCAATAAAAATGTAAATATAAAAGATTATATAGTATATAACATTGGAAAGCCACCAAAGGACTTATTAATGCTTACGGATTATAATGTTAGACAACAAGACCTTCTTGTAAATTTATTTGAAGGATTAGTGAAAACAGATGAAAAAGGCAGCATTATTCCTGGTTTAAGTGATAGTTGGGCTTTAAGTAAAGATGAAACCTGCTATACATTCAATATAAGAGACGATGCAAAATGGAGTGATGGAAGTGATATTACTGCAGAAGATTTTGTTATCTTTTTTTCACAAATATTAAATAAAGATTTAAATAATAAATTTGCAGAACAATTGTATTATATATTTGGTGCTTCCGAATATAGACATGGCAAAAAAGGGTTTAATGATGTGGCAATTAGAGCTATTGATAAGAAAAAGCTTGAAATAAGATTAAATTATCCTTGTAATTACTTTTTAAATATACTTGCAGAGCCAATATACTCATTAAGAAAAATTAATAATGATATGGTTGAATGGAGAAAAAACTATAAAGAAATCTTATATACAGGATGCTTTACTATGCAGGGGATATCTAATAATAACGAAATAAGTCTTGTAAAGAACGACAATTATTGGAATAAAAATACAGTAAGAAGTAATAAGATTATCCTATCCTGCATTGATGGTAGTGAAGCAGCATTAGCTGCATACCAAAGCGATAAGATAGATATATTTGTAGATCCGCCAATAAGTGAAATTAAGGATCTTATTAGTTTAGGAAAAGCTAATCAAGTATCAACATATACAACTGATGTTATAGTTTTTAATTTAAAAAAAGAAGGTATAATAAAAGATATCAACTTCAGAAAATCCATAGCAACAAGTATTGATAGAAGCTATATATCAAAAGAGATATTGAATGATACAGCTAAACCAGCCTTAACATACATTCCAACAAACATTAGTAATGGTTTAAATGGACAATTCATAAATAAGGCTTATTTTGCAAGCACTTTAGAAAAAGATAAAGCGTTAGAGTTTATAAAAAAGACTAAATTTGATAAAAATAATGAACCCTTAAAATTAGTTTATGTAGATACAATAGAAAATAAAAAGGTTTGTGAAGCCATATCTAAAAACTTACATGACAATTTGCAGTTAAAAGTTGAATGTATTGGCTACAGTGCTGAAGAGTTTAATGATGAACTAAGCAAGGGAGATTATGATATGGCTAAAGTTGAATGTGAAGGAAGTTATGATTATCCTCTATCATTTCTTGAAAGATGGACTATTAATTCGAAGGATAATATTTATGGATACAAGAATATTGAGTTAGATAACATATTAGAAAAGAGTAAAATGGAAAAAGAGAAAGGTAAAAAAATAGAATTATTAAAATCTGGAGAAAATATATTATTTGAAGATATGCCAATGATTCCACTGTACTTCAGTAATATAGTAATCTGCAAAAAAAGCAATATAGAAGATATAGGCATTACAAAAAAGGGAAATATCAAATTAGATAAAGTATATATAAACTTGCAACCTTAATAAAAAGACTTCCCCTTAATTTCAAGGGGAAGCTTTTTGTTAGATTGCTTTGAAACAAAGTAGGCGCAGTCTGCTTCTCTATTAGCTGAAAAACTTGAAAGCGGTGTTACATGGTTTAAAGTACATTTCCCGTTTTTTTCATGTATGCACTTTTCAGAACAATTTATGTTCATCATAAATTACATACCTCCTTTTAAAGCAGGCTGAAGTTTTAGCATAAGTAAATGCTTGTACTGTGGTTATATTAGTATAACCCAAAAATTAAAATATTATTTTTTAATATTCTTGCTCAAATTCCATATTCTCTTCTATTATCCTATGGACTAATCTTTTTGGTCTTAGAACGTGTATGATCAAGAAGAACAGCAACATGTTTTTATGAGTATCAAAGGAGTTTTTAGGAACTTTAAAGGCTTCTTTCTTCTTATTATAGCAAACATTTTTATTAAATACGGCAGCTAGTTCGCAGTTTTCAGGAGTGGGAATTGAAGCCATCCTAAAATCTTGCTCTTCTAGTAGGTCTTCAGATTTTAGTGTATAATTTTTATATCTTTCTACATCCTGCAAGTCGGGAGCGTCAGGCCAACTTGCTATAATTCCTGAATCTACAAGTTGATGCTTAAATACATCTAATAGTATTAAATCACTTTTATCTCCATCTTCACTTGTATGCGAATGAATAATGCAAACTAAAACGTATAGAGCAATTTCTAGACAAGAAAAAGTGATGTCTTTACTTTCAGTGTTTTTAATAAAAATACCTTTTTCAGGGTCATATAATTCAAGAAACTTAGTATACATATTTTCTGCGTTATCTTTAAATTTCACAATTCCTGTATTTTTATAGAATAGAATAAAATTAATATAATTCATACAGTCTTTTTCTAAATCAAATTCCGCAGAACAATCATTACTCTTTTCATACAGCAGCTCCGATAAGTCTAGTAATAAAACTTTACAATCTTCATTTTTAGAATACTTGTAAAATATATTTAAACCTAAACATAGTTCGCTGAGTTCATTATAAGAAAGCAAATATAGATCTTCTTTAAAATTAATAAACATATTTAATATATCCAGTGAAAAGTTTTTGTAATTATCTTTATCCTCGTCTTTACACAAGTAAGCACACTTATAGTATGCAGCCATTAATAATGCTTGAGTAGAAAATTTAAATTTTTTATTTTTTTCTTCGAATTTTAATTCTCCAGTAAAAAGATCACTTGCATCCTTTTTATCTATAAATACTCCTTCCTCATTTCTAAAATGAGAAGCATAAAATTCTAATTGTTTTTTAGATAATAACAAATATAAGTTAGCTAAATCGCAATTTTTGGTGTTTATGTTTTTAAAGTTGCTGTAATAATCGTATAATTCTAAAAGACATAATGTCATTAAAGCGTTACTGTCTATGTTTATCTCTTTTTTAAATTTATCCTCATCCCAGCATAAGTTATCTTCAACGCTAATAAGTTTAGGACTTGCCTTTTTATATATACATAGAAGTGGAGAAACATCTTTAAATGTGTTAATATCAAAATTAGATATATTTTTTACTTTAAGTTCTTTAAGAGAGGTGTGTACCCCACACTTAGAGTATAGTACAATTTGTTTTAAAGATTCTTTCGCTAAATAAAAGAGTTGGTGTTCAACATTTTCTTTTTTTAATTTATTTATTCTTAGAAAGGGTCCTATATATTTCAAACACATACACCTACCATAAATTAATCCTTATATAAATAATATGAAGTAGGTAGTAAAATAGTGCTTATTTATTTAATAGAAAGGAAGAAATTTTAATGAAAGTAGGAAAATTAAACTGGGATGATCTAAAAGAAATAATAGATGGCAGCAGAAAAGTTAAGAGAGACGATGTAAGGATCAGAAGTGGTGTAGGAGAAGATTGTAGCGTAGTAGAATTTGGCAGCTATGAATGTGTACTTTCTACAGATCCTATAACTGGGGCTGATACTAATAGTGGTAAATTAGCTGTACATATAAACTGTAATGATATTGCCTCCTGTGGTGTTGAGCCTATAGGCATTTTAGTAACGATTTTAGCCCCAGAAAATACATCACTAGATGAAATAAAAGAAGTAATGAAAGAAATAGGAGAAGAGACTCAAAAGCTTAATATTGAAATTTTAGGAGGCCATACGGAAATAACAAGAGCAGTAAATAAAATGGTAATATCTTGTACGGTAATTGGCAAGGCTCCAAAAGGAAAAGCAGTAGCTACTTCAGGAGCTGAGGAAGGTGATGATATAATCGTCACTAAACAGTTATGTCTTGAAGGCACTAGCATAGTAGTTAATGACTATAAAAATAAAATAAAAGATATTCTAACAGAAGAAGAAATAGAAGAAGCAAAAAATTATACGAATTATTTAAGCGTAGTAAATGAAGGAATTATATCTGGAAACTTTGGGGTTAATTCGATGCATGATATAACAGAAGGGGGAGTGCTGGGGGCATTATGGGAAATTGCAGAAGCTAGTAACATGGGATTTAAGATATACAAAGAAAAGATGCCTATAAGCAGTATAACTCAAAGGATATGCGGAGAATATTCTATAGATCCTCTTAGATTCATATCATCAGGAAGCATGCTTATAACAACTAAAAATGGAGATGAATTAGTAAAAATACTTGAAAAAGAAGGTATCAAAGCTACAATAATAGGTAAAGTTATTAAAGGAAAAGGCATACTGGTGAATAAAAATATAGAAGAGGAAGTAGAGCCACCTGAAAGAGATGAGTTATTTGTGTTAGAAGAAAAACTGAAATAAACTGGTAGAATTGAATGCACAATAGGTCATTAATAATGTATAATAATTAAGTAATAAAAAGTTGGTTCTTTTGGAGGTAAAAAATGAGAGTTGATGGTAGAAAAAATGATCAAACTAGACATATAAAAATAACAAGAAATTATACAAAATATGCAGAAGGTGCAGTTTTAATAGAAACAGGTGACACAAAGGTAATTTGCACAGCATCAATAGAGGATAAGGTCCCTCCATTTTTAAAAGGAAAAGGTGAGGGATGGATTACTTGTGAATATAATATGATACCGAGGGCTACTCAAGTTAGAAAAGTTAGAGATATAACTAGGGGCAAGATTGATGGAAGAACTATGGAGATACAAAGATTAATAGGAAGAGCATTAAGATCTATCGTTGACTTAAAAGCTATAGGAGAAAAGACAATATGGGTAGATTGTGATGTTATTCAAGCGGATGGAGGAACAAGAACTGCATCTATATCTGGAGCTTTTGTAGCGCTAGTAGATGCTGTTAATAAGCTTCATAAACAGACTCCATTTACAATATACCCTATAAGAGATTTTGTTAGCGCTGTAAGTGTTGGAATTGTAGATAATGTGAAGATGCTAGATTTATGTTATGAAGAGGATTCAAAAGCAAAGGTTGATATGAATGTAGTTATGACTGATTCAGGTGAATTTGTAGAGATACAGGGAACTGGAGAGCAAAGTCCTTTTAGTAGGGCAGATCTAAATGAACTTATAGCATTAGCAGAAAAAGGCGCAAAACATATGATTCAAGTGCAAAAAGATAGTTTGAAAATGGACTCATTATGGGTTGGAACAGGTGAAAGAAAATGAGAAAATTAGTAGTGGCGAGTAATAATGCAAAAAAAATAAAAGAGATTAAACAAATATTAGAGAAATATCAAATAGAAGTAGTATCACTAAAAGAAGCGGGAATAGATATAGATGTTGAAGAAGATGGAAATACATTTATTGAAAATTCCTATAAAAAAGCTAGTGAAATATATAAAATTGTAGAGGACGCTATGGTGTTAGCAGATGATTCTGGCCTCGCAGTTGATTGTTTAAACGGTGCACCTGGGATTTATTCTGCTAGGTTTGCAGGAGAACATGGAAATGATAAAAAGAATAATGAAAAGCTTTTAGAACTATTGAAAGATAAAAAAGATGAAGAGAGAAAAGCTAAGTTTGTATGTGCTATAGTTCTAATAATAAGTGATGATAAAGTAGTAAAAGTTCAAGGAGAAATAGAAGGAAGAATAATAGATGAAGAAAGAGGAAGCAATGGATTCGGATATGATCCATTGTTTTACATACCTGAATATAAAATGACATTTGCGGAGATGGACTCCGAACTTAAGAATTCCATAAGTCATAGAGCAAAAGCTCTGAAAAAGATAGAAGGAGAAATTAAAAAACTTATGGAGGAGGAATAATATTGATAATAGGAGTAATAAGTGATACACATAGATACTCATGGATCATAGAAAATGCTATAAATAAACTGGAAAATCCTGATATGATTATTCATCTAGGTGATAATGTTCAAGATATTAAAGAGATATCTAAATATTATAAAGGCCCGATTATTAACGTAAAGGGAAATTGTGATTTTGCTGTAGATACTCCAAGTGAAAGAATTGAAATGATTGCAGGGAAGAAGATATTCATAACTCATGGACATAGATATGATGTTAAGTATGATCTATCTAGATTAAAATATAGAGCATTGGAGTTAGGTGTTGATATAGCATTATTTGGACATACTCATGTTTCAAAGATTGCTTACGAAAATGGAATATGGTTTGTAAATCCAGGAAGTCCAGCTGTATCAAGAGATGGATTTAATAGCATAGCTACTATAAAAATAGAAGATGGGAAAATCAATCCAAGCATTAAAGGTGTATAAAGCATATTCAAAAAATATAAAAAAAGTTTCAAATAAGTATTGACGGAATTAAATATATCGTGTAGAATAATCTATGTCGTCGGGAGTTGATGATTCTCCTGAAGAAACAGTTCAGGGGATCCCTGAACAACGGGGTGTGGCGCAGATGGGAGCGCGCGTGGTTTGGGACCATGAGGTCGCAGGTTCAATCCCTGTCACCCCGACCATTAATTAAATTATAAAATAAGATTCCTCAGCAAAGCTGATGAGGATTAAAGCATAACAAAATCATAAGTAGGCATCGAAAATCTTAAGTAGATATCCCAAATCTTAAGTAGGCATCCAAAATCTCTGATTTTGAGATGATCACTTACACAGAGTGCTGATTTGGTAATAGTCACTTACACAGAGTACAGATTTTGATGTTTTATATATCGGGGTGTGGCGCAGATGGGAGCGCGCGTGGTTTGGGACCATGAGGTCGCAGGTTCAATCCCTGTCACCCCGACCAGGAATGAAACTCCTCAGCAAAGCTGATGAGGATTAAAACATAACAAAATCACAGATTTTGATGTTTTATATCTGCGGGTGTAACTCAATGGTAGAGTGCTAGCCTTCCAAGCTAGTTACGAGGGTTCGATTCCCTTCACCCGCTCCAAAATATGCGTTTTTAGCTCAGTTGGATAGAGCAACGGCCTTCTAAGCCGTGTGCCAGGGGTTCGAATCCCTTAAGACGCACCATTATGGTGGACGTAGTTCAGTTGGTAGAGCGCCAGATTGTGGTTCTGGTTGTCGTGGGTTCGAATCCCATCGTTCACCCCATATATTGGGATATCGCCAAGCGGTAAGGCACCAGACTTTGACTCTGGTATTCGTAGGTTCGAATCCTGCTATCCCAGCCATTTTGGTTTACTAGCTCAGTCGGTAGAGCACATGACTTTTAATCATGGTGTCCGGGGTTCGATTCCCCGGTAAGCCACCATAATAAGTAGATATCCAAAATCTTTGATTTTGTGATAGTCACTTAGTTAACGACGCAAGGCGTTAACCTCATTAAATTTTAAATATGCAGGTGTGGCGGAATTGGCAGACGCACTAGACTTAGGATCTAGCGCCAACGGCGTGGGGGTTCGACTCCCTTCACCTGCACCAATTATTCGCGGGAGTGGCTCAGTGGTAGAGCGTCACCTTGCCAAGGTGAACGTCGCGGGTTCGAATCCCGTCTTCCGCTCCATATGCGGGTGTAACTCAATGGTAGAGTGCTAGCCTTCCAAGCTAGTTACGAGGGTTCGATTCCCTTCACCCGCTCCAAATATGCGTTTTTAGCTCAGTTGGATAGAGCAACGGCCTTCTAAGCCGTGTGCCAGGGGTTCGAATCCCTTAAGACGCACCAAGTAACGTGCCATTAGCTCAGTTGGTAGAGCACCTGACTCTTAATCAGGGTGCCCAGGGTTCGAATCCCTGATGGCGCACCATATATTTCGGGGTGTGGCGCAGATGGGAGCGCGCGTGGTTTGGGACCATGAGGTCGCAGGTTCAATCCCTGTCACCCCGACCACTAAATTAAATTATATCCGCGGGTGTAACTCAATGGTAGAGTGCTAGCCTTCCAAGCTAGTTACGAGGGTTCGATTCCCTTCACCCGCTCCAAAATATGCGTCTTTAGCTCAGTTGGATAGAGCAACGGCCTTCTAAGCCGTGTGCCAGGGGTTCGAATCCCTTAAGACGCACCAAGTATGTGCCATTAGCTCAGTTGGTAGAGCACCTGACTCTTAATCAGGGTGCCCAGGGTTCGAATCCCTGATGGCGCACCATATATGGTGGACGTAGTTCAGTTGGTAGAGCGCCAGATTGTGGTTCTGGTTGTCGTGGGTTCGAATCCCATCGTTCACCCCATATAAATTTGGTTTACTAGCTCAGTCGGTAGAGCACATGACTTTTAATCATGGTGTCCGGGGTTCGATTCCCCGGTAAGCCACCATAATAAGTAGATATCCAAAATCTTTGATTTTGTGATAGTCACTTAGTTAACGACGCAAGGCGTTAACCTCATTAAATTTTAAATATGCAGGTGTGGCGGAATTGGCAGACGCACTAGACTTAGGATCTAGCGCCAACGGCGTGGGGGTTCGACTCCCTTCACCTGCACCAATTATTCGCGGGAGTGGCTCAGTGGTAGAGCGTCACCTTGCCAAGGTGAACGTCGCGGGTTCGAATCCCGTCTTCCGCTCCAATATGCGGGTGTAACTCAATGGTAGAGTGCTAGCCTTCCAAGCTAGTTACGAGGGTTCGATTCCCTTCACCCGCTCCAATACTTAATTATATAAACTGAAGTAAGAGGCACTAATATCCTGTGAGCGCCCATAGCTCAGATGGATAGAGTGATGGACTTCGAATCCAGAGGCCGCAGGTTCAACTCCTGCTGGGCGCACCATTAAAAGCTAGTTATATATAGGGCATTACGTAAGTTTTAAATCTTATATCATAGGGACAGTCTTTAGAATAATCTAAAGACTGTTTTTTGATTCTAAATAATTACGACTAAAGATATATTGCTAAAACTTAAATTTATATTATCAAAAATAAGAACTTATTAGGATAAATATTTAATAAGTTCTTATTTTTATGGCATCATAATATAAATAAATTAACTATATAATCTTAAATATAGTATTATCAAGGACTATCATATAATTGGTTTTATGGAGGGGATGAAATGCAAAGAACAATTATACTTTACGAAAGTAGGTATGGAACTACAGAAGCTATAGCTAAAAATTTGTCATTGATATTAGGACCATCAAAATATTGTAGAATAGAGGATTTTAAGAAAAGTGATAAAGATTTCGAGTTTTTTGTGATAGGTTCCCCTGTTTACAACGAAAAAATTCAATTAAAAACCTTAAAGTTTTTAGAAGATAACATAGAATGGATAAAAGATAAAAGAATTGCGGTTTTTTGTACTTGTATTTCAAGAAAAAAAGAATATGAATATATAAATCAGTTGTTAGGAATACTAGGGAATAGTGTAGTATATTTTCAAGCTTTAGGAGGAATAATTCAATTAGATAAATTAAATCCAGAGGATTATAGGGATGTAGAGTTATTTTGTAATAAAGTTACTATGCCATTTATAGATATAAATGTGTATGATATAAATAAAGTAATAGAATTTGGAATAGATATAAAAAATATAAGAGATGAGTTTATAAAAAGAGTGCCTGGGAATCAGTTATTGAAAGGTATAGAAGAATTTTTGAACGCACATAATACTTGTACTTTATGTACAGCATCTAGTATAAGTGTTAGGGGAACGCCTATAGAATATAGTTATAAGGATGGACATATATACATTATAACTGAAGGCGGAGAAAAGTTTACCAATATATTACTAAATAACAAAGTATCAATATCAATTTATGATAACTATCAAAGCATGATGAAACTTGGTGGTATGCAAATAGCCGGTGAAGCATCTATAATTTATAGCAATACAGATGAATATGAAAAAATATTATATTTAAAAGAAATAAATCCTGATAACATAAAAGCTCTTTCTGTTAATATGAATATAATTAAAATAAAAATGAGAAAAGTAGAATTTTTGTATTCAAAATTTAAAAATATGGGATATGATATTAAACAAACATACCTATTTAACTGATTCTTTTGAATAACATGAAACAAAGGTCATGAAATATTACTTTTCATGACCTTTGTTTTTGCAATATTAGATTCAACATGTGAAATTAATTATTCAATATTTAAATAAGTTTTCTTGAAAAAAAGCTGAAATTGTGTAAATTTTGATTGTGCAAACGATACAAATATGATAAAATGTAATCAAAAGTTAAAAAAAACTAAACACAATTACATAGAAATTTGATTATATTTTACACGATTTTCAAGTAAAGAATAGTTTTTACATAATTAATTTCTTATACGCGTACAGTGTACATCAGTAAACGTTTCTAAAAAAGACAAAATGTAAAAAAAATCAATTTGTGAAAAATGTAGATTAATGAATTATTAACAAAATGATTTTGCAATAAAAAATTCATGATTTTTAAAAGTTGCAATTACTTATCTAGTTTTGCTAGATGAATATATAAAAAACTACACCATTATTAGGGGGAATAAACTATGGAACTAAATTTAGAAAGAATTAAAAAGGCTCAAGAAACTATTAAAGATGTTGTAAGAAAAACTCCGTTATTTTACACAAGTACTTTTTCAAAACAATGTGGCTGTAATGTATACTTAAAGTGTGAAAACAAACAAAAAACAGGAGCTTTTAAATTAAGAGGAGCTTATAATAAGGTAGCTAATTTAACAGAAGAGGAAAAAAGCAAGGGAGTTATAGCTTCATCAGCAGGAAACCATGCACAAGGAGTTGCTTATGCTGCTACAGCTTTCGGAGTGAAAGCTACTATAGTAATGCCAGTAACTGCACCACAAGCAAAAGTTCAAGCAACTAAAGGATATGGAGCAGATGTAATTCAAGCAGGTCAAGTATATGATGAGTGTTATGCAAAAGCTGTAGAAGTACAAAAAGAAACAGGAGCAACATTCCTACACCCATTTAACGATTTAGATGTAATGGCTGGACAGGGAACAATAGGAGTTGAAATATTAGAAGAACTACCAGATACTGATGTAATAGTAGTTCCAATTGGTGGAGGCGGATTAATAGCTGGTATTGCAACAGCAGCTAAAGCTATAAAGCCTTCAATAAGAGTAATAGGAGTACAGCCTGAAATAGTAGCATCAACAAAAGCTTCATTAGAAAAGGGAAAAGTTGTTACGTTACCAGGAGCTAAATCTTTAGCAGATGGTATATCAGTTAGTACACCTGGAGATGTATGCTTCGAATACATTAAAAAATATGTTGATGAAGTAGTAACTGTTAGTGAAGATGATATAGCTTATGGTATGTTTTCACTTATGGAAAGAAATAAACTAATTGCTGAAGGTGCTGGAGCATCTGCAATTGGATCGTTACTAGCAGGAAAAGTATCAGGAATAGAAGGAAAGAACGTTGTAGCATTAATTAGTGGTGGTAATGTAGATATAGCTACTGTTTCTAAGATAATAGAAAGAGAATTAGTTTTACTAAATAGAAGATTAAGATTTACTGTAGAACTTCAAGATAAAGCAGGAACATTAGGTGCATTAATATCTGAGATAGGAAAAATGGGAGGAAACGTTGTTACAGCAAGACAAAATAACAACTGGAATGAAAAAGGACTTGATTTTGCTGACGTATCCTTCGAAGTAACAGTGCAATCAGCTGAACACGGCGAACAAATAATAAAAGAACTAAAAGAAAACGGATATAGTATAGAGCTTCACAAATAATTAGTATTAAAAATAGTAATTCCTTTATTGATTATATATGCTATAAAAAAGTTTCCCGTAAAATAGGTTGTTCTATATAAAATGGAATAACCTATTTTTTTATTTTATTGTAGAACTTCATTTGTAAATTTTATAGATAGTTGTCGAATTATAATATATTAAAATAACGTTTGCAATATCCGTTGTGCTACAATGTTACTGTAAAATAAACAATGGAGGGATACAATTATGGGAGATTATAAAAAGCTATGGACGGAATTAGGTGTGGATTTAGAAAAACACGATAAGTTGTGTGCTGTTTTGCCTGAATTATTTGGAGCAACTTATTTAACACAAGAAAATAGACCAGAAGGTATGAATTACTTTAATTTTGTGGTTTCAGAGATACATGGTCTTAGAATACAAGAACTTGATGAACATAGAAAAAAAGGTGGAAAAGTTGTAGGCACATTTTGCGTGTTTGTTCCAGATGAAGTAATATTAGCAGCAAAAGCTGTGGGTATAGGACTTTGTGCTGGTTCACAATTCTGGATAGAAGATGGTGAAAAGGTACTTCCAAGAAATATGTGTCCTCTTATAAAGGCATTTATGGGAGCAAAAATAGGTGGGACATGCCCATACTTCCAATCCTGTGACATGGTAATCGGAGAAACAACTTGTGACGGTAAGAAAAAAGCATGGGAAATATTAAATGAACATGTACCAGTACATGTAATGGACTTACCTCAAATGAAAAGAGCTAAAGATTATAGCAGGTGGGCAGAGGAAATAAAAGATACTATTGTTAAAATAGAAGAACTTACTGGGAATAAGGTTACTGTAGAAAGCCTTAGAGAAGGAATAAAAATTGCAAATGCTAAAAGAAAAGCATTAAAAAGATTATATGATTTAAGAAAGCATAAACCATCACCAATAAGTGGTTTGGATGCTCTGCTAATATCACAAATAGCATTTTATGATGATCCACATAGATTTGTTGAAAAGTTAAATGAACTTTGTGATGAATTAGATGAAAGAGTTAAAAACTTAAAAGATAATGGAAAGAAAAGATTAATGATAACAGGAACACCAATGGCAGTACCTAACTGGAAGCTTCATTCAATAATTGAAAGTTTAAATGCAGAAGTAATTGTTGAAGAAACTTGTACAGGAACAAGATACTTTGAAAATGAAGTATCCGAAGAAGGAGAAACATTGGATGACCTAATTAAAAATCTAGCAGATAGATATTTAAAGATAAACTGTGCATGTTTTACGCCAAATACAGGAAGAACTGACGATATAATCAGATACTCAAAAGAATATAATATAGATGGAGTAATTGATTTTAACTTATCATTCTGTCATACTTATGCTGTAGAACATGGATCAGTTGAAAAAGCATTAAAGGAAAAGAATATACCAGTTATGCATATTGAAACAGACTATTCTACAGAAGATTCAGGACAGATAAAAACAAGGGTTGAAGCATTCTTGGAGATGATTTAAGCAGTGAGTACTCATCTGACGATAGGAAGAGGAGTTTCATAATAAAGGTTAATTATCGGATAAATTAGGTGATAGTATGGAAAATATAAGACATTATATACTTTTTCCTTCACATACTGAAGGTGTTAAGTTGGAGTCTGCATTAAAGAAAGATAATATAAAACATACAATAGTGCCTACACCTAGAGAACTGTCAGCATCTTGTGGCATAGCTATTATGTATAATAAAGAAGATGAAGAAAAAATAAAAGAATTGGTAGATAACAATAATGTTAAAACATTAGGATTTCATTACGTAAATAAAAAAATAACCAATCCTTATTTATAGGTACAATAACTTGTATGTTATGCATATATTATTAGCAAAGTCTGAAATTTAGGTGATGAAATGGGAAAGAAAAAAGTTAAATGTTATATACTTTTCCCTTCTCTAACAGAAGGCATCAAAACAGAAACTTTGCTAAAAAAAGAAAAAATAAAGTATACTATAGTACCAACGCCAAGCAAAACTTCCGTCTCTTGTGGAATTTCTATAATGTATAGCAGGAAAGATGAAGAGAAGATAAAGTGTTTAATAGAATATAATAATATAAATGTTCTAGGATTTTATATGGAAGATAAACAGAGGAAATAATTTTTTATAACTTAAAGGTGGATAGCTTATGTTTTATGTAGGAGTAGATATAGGGTCAACTGCTTCAAAAGTTTGTATTTTAGAGGATGAGAATATAAAATCAACTTTTGTTCTACCAACAGGATGGAGTAGCGTGGAAACCGCTGAAAACATAAAGGAAAGATTAAATGAATTGGGAATAAATAAAAACAATTCTCGAATAGTTGCTACAGGATATGGTAGAGTATCCGTTCCTTACGCGGATAAGACAGTTACTGAGATAACCTGTCATGGCAAAGGAGCTTATTATCTATTTGGTAAAGATTGTACAGTTATCGATATAGGTGGACAGGATACAAAAGTTATTACTGTACAAAATGGAAATGTAACTAATTTTACAATGAATGATAAATGTGCAGCAGGTACAGGGCGGTTTTTGGAGCTTATGGCAAACACCCTAGGCTTTGATATTGTTGAAATGTGCAAAAGAGCTCAAGAAGGTAAGGAAACAACTATAAGCTCTATGTGCACTGTATTTGCAGAGTCTGAGGTAATAAGTTTGATTGGCAGCGGAAAGAGAAGAGAAGATATAGCTTGTGGTGTAGTTGATTCAATTACAGGAAAAGTGAAATCCTTATGCCAAAAGCACTCAGATAGCTTTAGTTATTTTCTTACTGGAGGATTAAGTGCAAATCCACACATAGTTGAAAAACTTTCAGAAAAGTTAGGTTCAGCTATTAAGACGGATAAGCTAGGAAGATATGCAGGAGCTATTGGTGCAGCATTGATGGCTAAGGGGATTAAGTAATATATTGACTTAAACTAATATTTGTGTTATGATGTTCTAAGTAAAAGTAAATAACACGACGTGTGTTACCTTTAAGTCCGGTCCTGTGAGGCTGGGAAGGCGAACAAGTATTAGTATATATTAGATAAGTATTATTATAGTAGGAACTACTATATAATGATAGTTATTATTGTATGTAAATGCCTTCCATTTAGGGAGGCATTTTTTTATACCTTTAAATTTAGCACAGAGAGGCTAAGAAGGAGGAAAGTGTGATATGTTAAGAGCAAGACATTTAATTGACACTTCAGATCTTACACTAAAAGAATTAGAAGAAATTTTCGATTTAGCACATCAAATTATGGACAATCCTAAGGAGTTTTCACACCTGTGTGAGGACAAGGTACTAGCCACATTATTCTATGAACCAAGCACAAGAACTAGGTTTAGTTTTGAAGCAGCCATGCTTAGGCTTGGAGGAAAAACTATAGGCTTTTCAGAGCCAAATTCTAGCTCAGTTTCAAAGGGAGAAAGTATAGCGGATACTACTAGAACAGTAGGATGTTATTCTGACATCATAGTTATGAGACACCCTAAGGAAGGAGCTCCAAAAGTGGCGTCTATGTATTCAGACGTACCGATAATAAATGCAGGTGATGGTGGGCATCAACACCCAACACAAACTCTTACAGATCTCCTTACTATTAAATCTATTAAAGGTGAACTATCAAATTTGAAGGTAGGATGCTGTGGAGATTTAAAGTTTGGAAGAACTGTACACTCATTAATAAAGACCCTATCAAGATTTGACAATAACAAATTTTATCTAATATCGCCAGATGAATTGAGAATTCCTGATTACGTAAAAGGGGAATTGAGTACGAATGGTATAGAATATACAGAGGTTGAAAAGTTAGATGATGTTATAGGTGACCTTGACATACTGTACATGACAAGAGTACAGAGAGAAAGGTTTTTTAATGAAGAGGATTATATAAGGCTTAAAGACAGTTATATATTAGATGTAGAAAAAATGAAAAACGCACCAGAGAAAATGATTATTCTTCATCCACTTCCTAGAGTTAATGAGATATCCATTGAGGTAGACGATGATCCAAGAGCATGTTATTTTAAACAAGCTCGATATGGTATGTACGTACGGATGGCTCTAATTGCAAAATTATTGGGAGCAAAATAGTTCTAGAAGGAGGAGAGAGATGTTAACTGTAAATAGTATAAAAAACGGTATAGTAATTGATCATATAAAGGCTGGATGCGGTATAAAAATATTTAATTATTTAGGATTAAATAGTGCAGATTACTCAGTTGCACTCATTATGAATGCGGAAAGTAAACAACTAGGTAAAAAAGATATTATAAAAATAGAGAATAATTTAGATATGGATTTAACAGTTTTAGGATTTATAGATCCTAACATTACTATAAATATCATAGATGGCGAAACCATAAAGAGAAAAATTAATTTAAGACTTCCAGATAAAATTGAAAATGTTATAAAGTGCAAAAATCCAAGATGTATAACGTCAGTAGAAGATAGTATATCGAATGTCTTCTATCTTATTAATGAGGATAGAGGGGAATATAAATGCAAATACTGTGACGACATATACAAGGTTTCAGATATGTAGCTGGTAAATACAAGCTTAAAAATATACTGAAACAAGGGAGGCACTGTTTTATGGAATTATTAATTAAAGGAGCAATGATAGTAGATTGGTCACAGAACTTTACAGGTGACATTTATATAAAAAATGGAGTAATCTGTGAAATTGGAGAAGACTTAAATAAAAATTGTGAGGTTATAGATGCTAGAGGGCTAACTGTTCTTCCTTCATTTATAGATCTACATGTACATTTTAGAGATCCAGGACTAACTTACAAGGAAGATTTGGAGAGTGGAAGCCGGGCAGCAGCTAAAGGTGGATATACAATGGTTAACCTTATGGCAAACACAAATCCAGTTTGCAGTAGTATGGACACAGTAGATTATGTATTAAATAAGGCAAATGAATTAGGAATTATAGATGTTCATCAAGTAGTTTCCATTACGAATAACTTTGATGGAAAGGATATAAGCCATTTAGATAAATTAAAACCCTGTGTAAAAATAATATCAGAAGATGGTAAGGATGTTATAGATAGCAAGGTTATGCTGAAAGCTATGTTAAAGGCTAATGAAATGAAAAGAATAGTTATGTGCCACTGTGAGGAACATTCACTTACAAGTATTGACACAAGATTAGCAGAAGATACTATGACCTGGAGAAATATAACATTAGCACAATTTACAGGATGTAGTGTTCATATGGCTCATGTCAGTACAAAAAATTCTATGGAATATATTATAGAAGCAAAGAAAAAAGGATATAACATTACCTGTGAAGTAGCGCCTCATCATGTAGCTTTAATAGACAATGACTATAAAGTAAATCCACCTATAAGAGGAAAAGAAGATGTAGAGTTCCTCATAAAGGCAATAAAGGATGGATGGGTAGATGCTATAAGCACGGATCATGCGCCACATAGTGTTGAAGATAAGAAAAATGGTGCACCGGGAATATCAGGTATAGAAACAGCTTTTGCAGTATGTTATACAAAACTAGTTAAAGAAGGACACATAACCTTAAATAAACTTTCTGAAATAATGTCACGAAACCCCGCTAATATTATAGGTATAAAAAAAGGTCAAATAAAGATAGGCTATGATGGAGACTTAGTTATAGCTAATTTAAATATAGAATATAGTATTTCTCCTGAGACTTTTATATCAAAAGGAAAAAACACACCATTTGGCGGAATTAATGTTTACGGGGATATAATCAAAACAATAAAAGGCGGAAAAATAACTTTTAGCAAAAATTAAAAGATATGATTAAATTAAGGAATGGAGTTGTACTAATTATGGTTATTGATAGCTTATATGAAGCCGTTAAGAAAAAAGGTCATGTATGTGTTGGGTTAGATACGGCTCTGGATTATATACCGAAACCAGTTGCTGGTAAACATATATTTGTTGAAGATATAGTGTTTGAATATAATAAAGCATTAATAGATGCAACATTAGATGTAGCATCTTGTTATAAAGTGCAAATAGCATATTATGAAGCATTAGGAATTTCAGGGCTTAATGCCTATAAGAAAACTCTTAGGTATATCAGAGATAATAAAGCTATAGCAATTGCAGATATAAAAAGAGGAGATATTGCTAAAACAGCAGAGATGTATGCTAAAGCACATTTTGAAGGAGACTTTGAAAGTGATTTTGTAACTTTAAGTCCTTACATGGGATTAGACAGTATAGAACCATATCTAACTTATGTAAAAAATAGCGAAAAAGGGTTATTTGTTCTAATAAGAACATCGAATAAAGGTGCAGAGGATATACAATATATTAATGCAGAAGGCAATAAAAAGGTCTATGACATAGTGGGAAGCAAAATACAGCAGCTAGGTAATAACTATATGGGAAGTTGTGGATATAGTTCAATAGGTGGAGTAGTTGGATGTACTCACGTAGAAGAAGGGATTGAGCTTAGACGCAAATTAGATAAAATGTTTTTCCTTATACCAGGTTATGGTGCTCAAGGAGGAACAGCACAAGATGTTGCGTTATATTTAAATAATGGAAATGGTGGAGTAGTTAATTCTTCAAGAGGGATTCTTCTAGCATATAAAAAGCATGAAAATGGAGAAATGGAATACGATATACATGCGAGAGAAGAAGTTATACGTATGAAAAATGATATAAGTAATGCAATTAAGGGGATGGAGAATAGCTAATGAAGGAAAAAAATATGGAATACTTAACAAAAGTGATTTTTGAAAATATAAAAATAAGCAGCGGTATATTTAAGTTAGTGATTAAAGGAAGCTTTAAGGGAAAATCTGGTCAATTTTATATGATCAGAGGATGGAATAAGGAGCCGCTTTTATCCAGACCAATAAGTATACATCATATAGATGATGAAAAAATAGTGTTTTTATACCAAGTAATAGGTCAAGGAACTGAAGCTTTAAGTGAATTAGGGGCAGGCGATAAGGTAGAGCTAGTTGGACCTTTAGGAAATGGATTTGACTTAGATAATATAAAAGGAAAAGTTGCAATAGTTACAGGTGGGATAGGAATAGCGCCTATGTTCTATGTGGCAGAAGGCCTAAGTGATTGTGAAACTGATCTTTATTGTGGATTCAGAAGCGATATCTATGGAATAGATGATTTTAAGAAATATGTCAATGATATAAACATAGCTACTGAAAGTGGGGAAGTAGGGCATAAGGGATATGTAACCGAAATTTTTCAGCCAGATTTGTACGATGTAATTCTATGTTGTGGACCAGAGCCAATGATGGAGAAAGTAGTATTGATGTGCAGAGATAAAAATGTACCTGTATATGTATCTATGGAAAAACATATGGCCTGTGGAATAGGAGCATGTCTTGTTTGCACATGTAAAACTAAACATGGCAATAAAAGAACTTGTAAAGATGGACCAGTATTCTTAGGAGATGACATAGTAATTTAGGTTGGAAGGTGAGAATAACATGTTAAATGTTGATATATGCGGAATAAGATTTAAAAATCCAGTGATTGCAGCATCCGGCACTTTTGGATTTGGTGAAGAGTATAAAGAACTTCTTGATGTATCAAGACTCGGAGGCATATCTACTAAAGGACTTACGTTGCAACCTAAAGAAGGAAACGACGGAATAAGAGTGTATGAAACAAGAGCTGGACTACTAAATAGTGTTGGACTTCAGAATCCCGGAGTGGATAACTTTATAAAATGTGAATTACCTAAAATGAAAGATTTAAATACTGCCATAATTGCTAACTTAGGTGGGGGCAGTATTGAAGATTATTTATTAGGGGTAGAAAAATTGAATTCTACAGATGTGGAAATGATTGAACTTAATATATCATGCCCTAATGTAAAGCATGGCGGAATGGCTTTTGGAATAAAATCAGAGGTAGCATATGAGGTGGTAAAGGAAGTAAGGAAAGCTTGCAAAAAGCCCCTTATGGTAAAGCTTTCACCAAATGCTGAGGACATTGTGGATATGGCGTATAAATGCTGCAATGCTGGAGCAGATGCGTTATCTCTTGTAAATACTTTTAAAGGCATGGCTATAGATATAAGGCAAAAGAAACCAGTATTTAATAATGTAACCGCTGGATTATCAGGTCCTGCTATAAAACCAATAGCGCTTAGAATGGTATATGAAGTATGTAAGGTTGTAAATATACCGGTAGTGGGAATGGGTGGAATATGTTCATGGAAAGATGCAGTAGAGTTTATAATGGCAGGAGCTCATGCAATTCAAGTCGGAACAGCGAACTTTATAAAACCAGACATATGCTTAGATATAATAGATGGAATTTATGAATACATGAAAAATGAAGGAATAAATAATTTAGAAGAGATAAGAGGAGCATGTAAATAGTGGTGAAAGTTGGAGGTAAGAAAATGGAAAATAAAGACAATATGGTTATAGATACACTAAAAGAAGTAGAGGCATTGTTAGAAGGTCATTTTTTACTATCATCAGGAAAGCACAGCGATAGATATTGCCAGTGTGCTAAGCTTTTACAGTATCCTGACAAGGCAGCAAAAGTATTAAAAGTAGTTGCAGATAAGTTAAAAAATGTAGATTTTGATATAATAGTTGGACCAGCTATGGGAGGCGTAGTAGTTTCCTATGAGTTGGCAAGACAAACAGGAAAGCCAGGAATATTTGCAGAAAGAGAAGATGGCGAAATGACCATAAGAAGAGGTTTCAAGATAAATGAAGGTGATAAAGTTATAATATCCGAAGATGTTATAACTACAGGTAAGTCTTCATTAGAGGTAGCTAAAGTAATAGAGAGTCTAGGAGGAGAGGTAGTAGGAATTAGCTGTATAGTAGACAGACATAGTGATAATTCAATGATACCATATCCTGTATACAGCGCAATAAGACTAGATATAAATGTATATGACAAAGAAAGCTGCCCAATGTGTAAGCAAGGTAAGCTTTATGTAAAACCAGGAAGCAGAAACATAAAATAAGCTAAGTATTTTCCTTAATATATATTTTCGCCCTGAGATACAAGGCTTGGGGCACCTTTTTAAAAAATAAATAAGCTAAGTATTTTCCATTAATATATATTTATTTTGACCTCAGGTAATATACCTTGAGGAGTCTTTTAGCCTTCTATTTAAAATAGAAGGCTATTTTT
Organism: Clostridium sp. OS1-26; assembly: GCF_030915445.1. Taxonomy (GTDB): domain Bacteria; phylum Bacillota; class Clostridia; order Clostridiales; family Clostridiaceae; genus Clostridium_AM. The sequence continues at coordinate 894,456 of NZ_CP133264.1, read as the reverse complement.
TATGCATTTAATTAGTTCTAAGAGATATGTTGACAATATAAAATAATTATGATATTCTTTGTATAAATATTAAATATAATGCATAAAAATTAGTAATTATAATTTTTGAAAGAGAGATTATAGTAGCTTTTAAATAAAAACGACCTTAGATTAAGTGCATAATTAGTGTATAAAATGTGGCTTTTGTAAAACTGGATTTATTTATGATATAGAATGTTAGTTAACTGGCCAAAGATTAACAATACATATGATTATTTTAAAATTATTATAGAGGTGGATAATTATGAATGGATTTTTATATCTCGAAGATGGCACTATATACAAGGGAAAAGGATTTGGAAAAGTTGGAGCAGCAACAGGAGAATTAGTTTTTAATACATCGATAACTGGATATCAGGAGATATTGACGGATCCATCTTATGCAGGACAAATAATAACCATGACATATCCTTTAATAGGGAATTATGGAGTGAATAGTCTGGAAGGTGAATCAAAGAAAATACATGCTAAAGGATTTATCGTAAAATCAATATCTGATACACCATCAAATTATTTAAGTGAGGATACTGTAGATTATATGTTGAAAAAGATGGATGTAGTTGGTGTGTATGGATTGGATACAAGAAGCATAACAAAAAAGTGAGAAGCTTAGGAGCAATGAAATGCCTTATATCTAACGAAGAGTTAAGTAGAGATCAAGTAGAGGAGCTCTTATGTAATGCAAGCTTAAATGAAAATTATATGGAAGAAGTAAGTACGAAAAAGCCAATTCACATAGAGGGAAATGGTAATAAAGTTGCAGTTATTGATTTTGGTGTAAAATCTAATATCATAGAAAATCTAAAGCATAGAAATTGCGATATAACTATCCTACCTTATAACATATCTTGTGAAGAAATAGATAAGCTTAATCCAGATGGGATTCTTTTGAGTAACGGCCCCGGAGATCCAAAGACCGTTACTAAGGCTATAGATACAGTTAAAAAAATAATTTATAAATATCCTACCTTTGGAATATGTCTAGGACATCAAATACTTGCATTGGCTCTAGATGGAGATACTTATAAAATGAAATATGGTCATAGAGGAGGAAACCACGGAGTATACGATATAGAAAGAGATAGAGCATATATAACTTCTCAAAATCATGGATATTCAGTAGATGGAGATAGTATAAAAGACAAAGTTATAATAACTCATACAAATCTAAATGATAACACCATAGAAGGAATGAGACATAAAGAGCTTCCAGTATTTTCAGTACAGTTTCATCCAGAAGGAGCACCAGGACCGCAAGATTCAGCATATTTATTTGATAAGTTTATAAGCTCAATGAGAGGGTAAGGCATCTTTGACTTGTTATTTTCTTTCAGATGCCTAATATAATTTCGAGAATTGGAGGATATGTAATGGCTTTAGATAAAAACTTAAAAAAAGTTATGATACTAGGCTCAGGTCCAATAATAATAGGTCAGGCTGCTGAATTTGACTATTCTGGTACCCAGGCATGTAAAGCAATAAAGGAAGAAGGAATAGAAACTATCCTTGTAAATAGCAATCCGGCAACTATAATGACTGATAGTCATATAGCAGATAAGGTCTATATTGAACCATTAAATATTGAATGTGTAACAAAAATTATAGAAAAAGAAAAGCCAGATGGAATACTTGCAGGATTCGGAGGACAGACAGCCCTTAATCTTGCCATGAAATTAAAATCAAAGGGTACATTAGATAAGTATAACGTGAGGCTTCTAGGAATAAATAGTGAGGCCATAAAAAAAGCAGAAGATAGAGAAGAATTCAAAAAATTAATGATAGATACAAATCAGCCTATACCTATGAGTATAATAGCTACTAATGTGGAACAATGCGTAGAATTCGTAAATAAATACGGATTTCCAGTTATAATTAGACCAGCATACACCTTAGGTGGAACTGGTGGTGGAATAGCAGATAATATGAGTGAACTCTTAGAGATATGTCATATAGGAATAAAAATGAGTCCAATAGGTCAGATACTTTTAGAGCAGAGTGTGGCTGGCTGGAAAGAACTTGAGTATGAAGTTATAAGAGACGGAAAAGATAATTGCATAATAATATGTAATATGGAAAATATCGATCCTGTTGGAATACATACAGGAGATAGTATAGTAGTAGCACCATCTCAAACACTCAGAGATAAAGAGTACCATATGTTGAGAAAAGCTGCTATAGATATAATAAGAAGCTTAAAAATAGAAGGTGGATGCAATATACAATTCGCATTAGATCCAAATAGTAGCAATTATGTAGTAATAGAGGTTAACCCAAGAGTTAGCCGCTCCAGCGCTTTAGCATCTAAGGCTACAGGATATCCGATTGCAAAGATAGCTGCAAAGATAGCAATTGGGTATAGCCTAGATGAACTTAAAAATTATGTTACAGGAAGTTCTAGTGCTTGTTTTGAGCCTACCTTAGATTATGTAGTAACTAAAATACCTAAGTGGCCTTTTGATAAATTTAGTAAGGCAGAGCGAACTTTAGGGACACAAATGAAAGCAACAGGAGAAGTTATGGCTATAAGTAGAACTTTTGAGGGATCACTTTTAAAAGCTGTTACTTCATTAGATGGAAGATTTACTGGACTTAGAATCAATAAGATGTCAGAATTAAGTGAAGATGAAATCATAGAAAAAATAAAGATGCAAGATGATCAAAGAATTTTTGCCGTAGCAGAAGGTCTGAGAAAAGGACTCACTATAGATAAGATGCATGATATAACTGAGATAGATAAGTGGTTCTTAAATGGTATAAATAATATTGTTACTATGGAGAAAAAACTTAATAATGACAAGTTAGATGAGAAACTCTTATATGAAGCAGAGGCTATGGGACTTATTGATGAAGAAATATGCGAATTTACTGGAATGTCAAAGGAGCAGCTTGAAAAGATTAGAAAAGAAAATGGTATCTATCCAGTATATAAAATGGTTGATACCTGCAGTGGTGAATTTGATGCTACAACTCCATATTATTATTCCTGTTACGAAGATGAAGATGAGAATATAATATCAGATGAGAAGAAGGTGCTAGTAATAGGCTCAGGACCAATAAGAATAGGGCAAGGTATAGAATTTGATTACAGTTGTGTACATGGTGTATGGGGAATAAAAGAGGCTGGATATCAAGCTATTATGATAAATAATAATCCAGAGACAGTTAGTACAGATTTTGATACTGCAGATAAACTTTATTTTGAGCCTTTGCACATAGATGATGTGATGAATATTGTTGAGAGAGAAAAACCGGAAGGTGTCATAGTGCAGCTTGGTGGTCAAACATCAATAAATATCGCAAAGAAACTTAGTGAAAGAGGAGTAAATATTTTGGGGACCTCTTTTGAATCTATAGACCTAGCGGAAGACAGAGATAAATTTAGAAATTTTTTAGAAGATCTAAATATACCATCACCTATGGGTACTGCTGTTACGAGTGTAGAAGAAGCTTATGATGCAGTTAAAGTTTTAGGATATCCAGTTGTAGTAAGACCCTCATACGTAATAGGCGGTCGTGCAATGGAAGTTGTTTACGATAAAAGCGCACTTACAAAATACATGGCTGAAGCAGTTCAGATTTCTTCCGAGCCCCCAATACTTATAGATAGATATATAAAAGGAATAGAAATAGAAGTAGATGCAATTTCTGATGGAGAAAATATATTGATACCTGGCATAATGGAGCATATCGAAAGAACAGGAGTACATTCAGGGGATAGTATAACTGTATATCCATATATAAGCTTATGCGAGAATATCGTTAAAGCGCTTGTACAGTATACTAAAGAAATTGCTAAAGGATTAAAAATAATAGGACTTTTGAATATACAATATGTATTTGATGGCAGCAGCATTTATGTAATAGAAGTAAATCCAAGAGCATCAAGAACAGTACCTATATTAAGTAAAGTAACAGGAATTCCTATGGTCAAAATAGCTATAGAAACAATGTTAGGTAAAAAACTTGTTGACATTGATTATGGTACTGGTCTACTAGAAAAAAAAGATTTTTTGCCGTGAAAGTACCTGTATTCTCTGGAGAAAAGCTTGTTGATGCGGATATATATTTGGGTCCGGAAATGAAATCTACGGGGGAAGTGCTAGGAATAGATAGGACACTAAGTAAAGCTTTATATAAAGGTTTTAGCGCATCTGGTGTTGAAATAATTACAGAGGGAAATGTATATGTATCATTAAAAGATGTGGATAAAAGAGAGGGCCTTGAAATAGTAAAAAATTATATAGAATTTGGTTTTAAAATTTATGCTTCAGAGAAAACAGGAAATTATTTAATGTCAAATAATATAGATTGTGTTGTTGTAGATATAAAAAATGCATTAAATTTAATAGCAAAAGGTGAAATAAATATGGTTATAAATACACCGACAAAAGGAAATAATATTGATAGTATTGGATTTAAGTTAAGACGTAAGGCAGCAGAATATAAAGTTCCTGTTTTTACATGTATAGATACTTTTAAAGTATTTTTAACAGCTATACAAGTTAGAAAAAATAATAGCAACATAGAATATAATACTATTAATGAATATTTGAGTTAAATTGATTAAACCTCATGATTTGCATGAGGTTTTTAATTTTTTAACTTTACTTAAACAGGCCAAAAGGGTATAATTTACAAAAATAATACTATTTTTTATTCTTTTGAGTTATAATAAATATGAATCGCCGTAGAATGACAATAATCTTATTGTTAAGATGTAGTTGATAAATAACTAATATTAACTTAGGTATAAATACTAAATATTTATACTATATAGGAGGTTAAAGTCCTAAATGGACTTTAACGAGTAATTTTGCTCGTTTCCACCAGCAAAATTACCCAGTGTTCCGACTGAAAGGAGGAATCAGCGGTGGTAAAGCCAAGCATATTTAGCAAGGATTATGAAAAAAAAATGCGAAGAAGAAAAAAAAGAATAGTTTTTGCAGTCTTTGTATCAATTATCCTAATTATATTTGCTGTAATATATAGCAAAAATGTCTTTAGAAATTTTGGAACGAATGCAAATAATACAAAGAATAATACTACTTCCAATAAAAATGAAACAAAGAGTTCAAATATAAAAAAGCAGGAGTCTAAAGCACCAGCTAAACAGGAAAAGGTAGAAGGCTATTCTATTCAATTAAGCGATGGAACTACTGCAAATGCTATATATGAAACTAAAAATAATGATAAAACATTTAAGTATGTTTCCCCAGCAGAAAGTAATATACAGTATAGTATAAGTCCCGCTGGTAAGAATATAGTTTTGTTTGATAGTAAGGCTCAGAGCATTATTTTAGTAGATATAAATGGAAACAAACAGGATATAACTAATACTCAGTATGTATCTACTAGTGGAACAGTTATAACAAAGAGTAGCCAGCTTTCATCACAGCCGGAATATATTTGGTGCTCTGCGCCCAAATTTATTGATGAAGATACCATAGCATACATAAGCCAGCTTCCGTGGATTGGAAAAACAGCTAAATATATATGGATTGAAAATATAAAAAATAAAACACATACATGGGTTCAGGGAGTAGAAGGAGAAGATGTAAAATTAGATAAGCTTACGGATAAACGGCTTACTGTAATAGTAGATGGGAAAACTATGTACTTAACATCAAATGGAAGTATTACAGAATAACGTTTAAAATTTTATCATGAATTTATTTGAGCACTTTTGGAGGATCGGATGGAGATAGGTTTATCGTCAGCAAGTTTTTACCCAAATGTAAATACAGAAAATAGCATATCCTTAATGAAAAAGTTAGGATTTAATATTGGAGAATTATTCTTAAATAGCCCAAGTGAATACGATGAAGATTTTATAAAATTGCTTTTAGAGGAAAAATACAAGAATAATTTTAAGATCAACTCTATTCATGGATTTTCCTCATCCTTTGAACCTTTTCTTTTTGATAGTTATAAAAGAAGAAGAGAAGATATGTTTATATATTTTAAAAAAATATGCAAAGCAGCTAAATTACTAGGAGCAGAATGTTATACTTTTCATGGCATGAGACGTCAGGATTTAAGCTTTGTGGACTATAAATTTATAGTTGAAATATATAATAAATTAGTATACACTGCTATGGAAGAAGGGGTAAAGCTTTGCCAAGAAAATGTTTCATGGTGTATGTCTGGAGATGTTAAATTTTTGAAAATGATAAAAGAAGAGTGTCAATATCCTTTATATTTTACTTTTGATATAAAACAATCATATAAAGCAAAGGTTGAACCTGAAGAATATATTGATATAATGGATAATATGATAATGAACTTTCATATAAATGATAGGGATGAAGAGAACTTATGTCTATTACCTGGGAAAGGAAATGTTAACTATAGAAATTTGTTTAATAAATTAAATGAAAAGGGATATAGTGGCGCCGGAATAATTGAAGTTTATAGTAATAATTATTTGAATTACGATGAATTAATGGATGCAAAAAAGTTTTTAATAGGTTTTCTTTAGAATCAAAAAATAATTGTAAAAATTATGTTTTTTGGTATATAATTATTAATACAGAAACTCTTACTTTATATATTAATATTTTAAAATAATATTAAAATTATATAAGATACAGTAACATATGTTAATACATTGAAATATATGTTATAATGGTGGGGTTAACAATAAGCACGATGGTGATTAGGAGGAATAATGCAATGAACGTTAAGATGGAAAAAATAGAAAATAATGTAGTAAAATTAGAAATAACTGTAGAAGCAGAGAAATTTAATGAGGCTATGAAAAAGGCATTTGCTAAAAATGCTAAAAAGTTTAATATACCAGGATTTAGAAAAGGTAAGGCTCCAATGAATATAATAAAGAAATATTATGGTGAAGGAGTATTTTATGAAGATGCCATAAATTTCTGTTGTGATGATACATATTCAACAGCAATAAATGAGAATAATATAAAACCAGTTGATTATCCAGAAATAGATGTAGTTCAAGTAGGAGAAGGAAAAGATTTCATATACACAGCTGTAGTTACAGTAGTTCCAGAAGTGGAATTAGGAGAGTATAAAGGACTAGAAGTTAAAAAGCCTGTATATGAAGTGAAGGACGAAGAAGTAGAAAACGAATTAAAATCAATGCAGCAAAAAACGCAAGAATAGAGGCAAAAGAAGATGGAGCAGTTGAAAAGGGAGATATAGCTGTAATCGACTTTAAAGGATTTGTTAATGGCGAAGCTTTTGAAGGTGGAGAAGGAACTGACTATCAATTAGAAATTGGTTCAGGCACTTTCATAGACAACTTTGAAGATCAGTTAGTTGGTTTAAAGAAAGACGAAGAAAAAGAAGTAGTTGTTAAATTCCCAGAAGAATATGGTAGAGAAGATTTAAATGGCAAGGATGCTACTTTTAAGGTTACAATTAAGGATATAAAAGTAAAAGAATTGCCTACATTAGATGATGAATTTGCGAAAGAAGTTTCAGAATTTGATACTGTAGATGAAGTAAAAGCTGATATAAGAAGAAAAATGGAAGAAGCAAATGAATTAAGAACAAAAAGAGAATTTGAAGAGGCAGTAATAGATGCAGTTTGTGCAAATGCAAAAGTAGAAATACCAAATGTTATGATAGATAAAGAAATAGATAATATGCTTAGAGATTTAGAAATGAGATTAAAATATCAAGGTTTAGATTTACAAACATATTATCAATATACGAATAATACTGAAGAAAAAGTTAGAGAATATATGAAAGAAACAGCAGATAAAAGAGTAAAAACTGATTTAGTAGTTGAAGAAATAGCGAAGAAAGAAAATATAGATGCTACTGAAGAGGAACTTTTAGAAAGAGCTACAGAGATGGCAAAGCAATATGGCAGTAAAGATCTAGAAAAGACTGCTAAATTAGTGCTTGAGTCACAAAAGAACTATCTAAAAGTAGATGTAGTTAATGAAAAAGTTATTAAAATGTTAGTAGAAAATACTAAAGCTATAGCATAATATATTAAAGGGTTAATTGCCAGGAATTTTTCTGGCAATTAATTTTAAATTAATATATTTAAATTAATTATATTAAAAAACTGATTTAATTTAGATTTAAATGGGTAAAATCACTTAATGTGATTACAAAAAGGAGGAGAGATTTATGAGTTTAGTACCAGTAGTTGTTGAGCAAACTAATAGGGGAGAAAGATCTTATGATATTTATTCTAGACTTTTAAAGGATAGAATAGTAATGCTAAGTGAAGAGGTTAATGATGTTACCGCAAGTTTAGTTGTAGCACAATTGTTATTTTTAGAAGCGGAGGATCCAGAGAAGGACATACATCTATACATAAATAGTCCAGGAGGGTCTATAACATCAGGAATGGCAATTTATGATACAATGCAGCATATTAAACCTGATGTTTCTACTATATGTGTGGGAATGGCTGCTTCTATGGGAGCATTTTTACTTGCAGCAGGTGCGAAAGGAAAAAGATTTGCACTGCCAAATGCTGAAATAATGATACATCAACCTCTTGGTGGCTTCCAAGGTCAGGCAACAGATATAGGAATACATGCAGATAGAATACTAAGAATAAAGAAAAAATTAAATAGCATACTAAGTGAGAGAACAGGACAGCCGCTTGAAAAGGTTGAAAGAGACACAGAAAGAGATTACTTTATGGAAGCAGAAGAAGCTAAAAATTATGGATTAGTAGACGAAGTAATTATAAAAAAGAAATAACCTTTAGTGAGGTGTAAAGATGGCCAAAATTGATGATAAAAAACAATTGAAATGTTCATTTTGCGGTAAAACTCAAGATCAAGTTAGAAGACTTATAGCTGGGCCAGGAGTATATATATGTGATGAATGTATAGAGCTTTGTTCAGAAATAATAAGTGATGAATTTGAAGAAGACATTCAAGTGGATATGAGTTCACTTCCAAAACCTGTAGAGATAAAAAGCTATCTTGACCAATATGTCATAGGTCAAGATGGTGCAAAAAAATCACTAGCTGTAGCGGTTTACAACCATTATAAAAGAATTAACTCAAATGCAAATAATGATGATGTAGAATTACAAAAAAGTAATATATTATTATTAGGACCTACAGGATCAGGAAAAACTCTCTTAGCGCAAACTCTAGCTAAGTTTTTAAATGTTCCATTTGCAATTGCAGATGCTACAACTTTAACAGAAGCAGGATATGTTGGAGAGGATGTTGAAAATATACTTTTAAAGCTTATTCAAAATGCTGATTATGACATAGAGAGAGCTGAAAGAGGTATAGTATACATCGATGAAATAGATAAAATAGCAAGAAAATCAGAAAATCCATCTATAACAAGAGATGTTTCTGGCGAAGGTGTACAACAAGCATTGCTAAAAATACTTGAAGGTACAGTAGCATCAGTACCACCACAAGGTGGTAGAAAGCACCCTCATCAAGAATTCATACAGATAAATACTACTAATATACTGTTTATCTGCGGTGGTGCTTTTGATGGAATAGAAAAAATTATAGAAAGAAGAACAAGAATAAGCACATTAGGATTTGGTGCTAGTATACAATCTAAAACTGAAAAAGATGTAGGAAAGCTTTTAAAAGACATAATGCCAGGGGATCTTTTGAAATTTGGTCTTATTCCTGAATTTGTTGGAAGACTTCCTATAGTGGTAACTCTCGATGCTTTAGATAGAAGCGCACTAATAAGCATATTAAAAGAGCCTAAGAATGCACTTGTTAAACAATATAGAAAGCTCTTTGAGATAGATAATGTTGAACTTGAATTTTCAGATGATGCTTTAGAAGCAATAGCTGACGAAGCGTTAAAGAGAAATACAGGAGCAAGAGGTCTAAGAGCAATTATAGAAGATACTATGAAAAATATAATGTTTGATATTCCTTCAAGAGAAGAAATTGCAAAAGTAATAGTTAACAAAGAAACTGTTGATACAAAAGAGCCAATTCTTATTGAGGCTGAAGGTGAAAAAAGGTCACCTATAAAAGTAAAAAAGTCTAGAACTCGAAAGGGTTCAGAAACAGCATAAGCAGAGAACCAAAATCTATGATTTTGTGTGAATGGGTTAAGCAGATATCCCAAATCTTTGATTTGGTGATAGTCGCTTATACAGCGTGTACTCATTCGACGAATGGAGAAGGAGTTTCATAATAAAAAGGAGTACTGTGAAATATCAGAACTCCTTTTTTATTGCCGTTATTAGGCAGCTGAAAGAATATAGTAAATGAAAGATGTGCATAATACTAATGAGATATAATTTGAAATTATAGGGAGTCTTTAAGGGAGGTTTAAAAATATGATTTATACCTTAATGATTATCGAATTAGTAGTTACAGTAGTTATGGGACTATATTTTCTTAATGCATTAAAAGGTCAACAATCACGGAGGTTAGTTGTAGATAGAGAAAATAGAAAAGAAATGGAAAAGTTGAAAAAGTTAAGAGAGGTAAAGTTAACAGAACCATTAACAGAAAAAAGTAGACCCTCTAATTTTAATGAAATAATAGGTCAAGAAAAAGGAATTAAAGCTCTTCAGGCAGCATTGTGTGGTCCTAATCCTCAACATGTTATAATATATGGACCTCCTGGAATAGGTAAAACTGCAGCTGCAAGATTAGTTTTAGAATATGCAAAGAAAAAAGATCATTCACCTTTTAATGAAAGTTCTAAGTTTATAGAAATTGATGCAACTACAATAAGATTTGATGACAGAGGAATAGCAGATCCTCTTATTGGTTCTGTTCACGATCCAATATATCAAGGAGCTGGTCCTTTAGGGGTTGCAGGGATACCTCAACCTAAGCCAGGAGCAGTAACAAAAGCACATGGAGGTGTATTGTTTATAGATGAAATAGGAGAGCTTCATCCTATAGAAATGAATAAATTACTTAAGGTGCTGGAAGATAGAAAAGTCTTCTTAGATAGCTCCTATTATAATTCCTCAGATGAAAATATGCCTACATATATAAAGGATATTTTTGATAATGGACTTCCTGCGGACTTTAGATTAGTTGGTGCTACAACGAGAAATCCAGAAGATATAGTACCAGCATTAAGATCAAGATGTGTAGAAATATTTTTTAGAGCATTGCTTCCAGAAGAAATTGAAGTTATAGCTCAAAATGCAGTAGATAAGATAGGATTTACAATTGAAAATAAAGCTTGCAATATGGTAGGGAAATATGCGCAAAATGGAAGAGATGTTGTTAATTTGATCCAACTTGCATCAGGAATAGCATTAAATGAAGAAAGAAGCGAAATTAATGTGAGCGATGTAGAATGGGTAATAGAAAATGGTCAGTATTCTCCAAGAGCTGAAAAGAAGATTTGTGGTAAGCCTTCTGTAGGATATGTCAATGGGCTTGCAGTTTATGGAGCTAACATGGGAGCAGTAATGGAAGTTGAAGCTACTGCAAAAAAAGTTAGTCTTAGAAAAGGCAATCTTAAAATAACAGGAATAATTGAAGAAGAAGAAATAAACGCTCAAAATAGAAGAATGAGGAGAAAAAGCACAGCTAGATGTTCTGTTGAAAATGTAATAACTGTAATTGAGAAATTATTTAATCTAAATTGTGATGAGTATGATATACATATAAATTTCTCAGGAGGTGCACCGGTAGATGGTCCATCCGCGGGAGTAAGTATAGCTACTGCTGTATATAGTGCTATAAAGAATATTGCTGTAAATAATAGAGTAGCAATGACTGGCGAAATATCAATACATGGTGAGGTTAAACCAATAGGTGGTGCCAATGCAAAAATTCAGGCTGCTAAAAAGGCAGGAGCAAATATTGTAGTAATACCTAATGAAAATTGGCAGGATAACTTTGCACAAATAGAAGGAGTAAAAATAATACCTGTAAGTAATATAAGAGAAGTTATTGATATTGCTATAGTCAATGAAGCAATAGAACGCTCACCTATAGAAATAGAAGCTAATTTAGATGTATTATCAGCTGAGTCAATAAATATGTAGCTAGGTTCAATTGACAATTGAGAATATATACTTCTCAATTGTCATTTTTCAATTTTAAATTGAAAAAATATTTGATATTAATCGATAACTATAATTGAAAAAAAGCTATTTTATAGTTATAATATATTAGTCTAACTATATATAAATTTATTTCAATATCTATTTAAGCAGAGAACCCAAATCTTAAGCAGGCATCCAAAATCTTAAGTAGATATCCCAAATCTATGATTTGGTGATAGTCACTTACACAGAGTGCTGATTTGGAGTAAATCGCTTACTCATTCGACGAAAGGAGAAGGAGTTTCATTTGAAATTATTGTAATTATGATAGTTTTTACTAAATTATTTTAAAAGTGAGGGGAAAATATGGATAAAAACTTAAAACTCCTTCCTCTAATTCCCTTAAGAGGTATTACTATATTTCCATATATGGTTATACATTTTGATGTAGGCCGTGAAAAATCTATACTTGCGCTTGAAGAAGCTATGCTTGTTGACCAAAAAATATTTTTGGTATCACAGAAAGAAGCTAAAGTTGAAGAGCCAGAAGAAGAAGATATTTATACAATGGGTACCATTTGTAATATAAAACAAATATTAAAGTTACCAGGTGATACTGTACGAGTACTCGTTGAAGGTGAAAGTAGAGGAAGACTAGAAAAATACATTGAAAAAAGTCCTTTTTTTAAGGCAGAAGTTGAAATATTAGAAGATGATGAATGTGATAAAACTAATAAATGTGAAGCACTAGTTCGTTCTGTTAGAAAAGCTTTCGATGACTATACAAAGTTATCAGGAAGTATACCTGTTGAAACAATAGTAACGTTAGAAGAGTTGGATAATCCAGGTAGATTGAGTGATGTTATCAGTTCTTATTTAATGTTAAAACAGGAAAATAAACAAGAACTTCTTGAATTATACGATGTTGAAGAAAGGCTACAAAAATTATTAGATATACTATCTAATGAAGTTGACATTTTAAAGTTAGAAAGAAAAATAGGTGTTAAGGTAAAAAATAAAATAGATAAGGTACAAAAAGAATATTATTTAAGGGAACAACTGAAAGCTATTCAAGAAGAACTTGGTGAAGAGGATGAAGATAAAAAAGAAATAACAAGATACAAAAGTAGGATAACAAAGGCAAAACTTCCTAAGTTGGTTAAAGAAAAGGCTTTATATGAGTTAGATAGGTTAAAAAATAGTGGAAGCTACTCTGCAGAGGGAGGCGTAATAAGGACTTATTTAGATTGGATACTAGACCTTCCTTGGAATGCTGAAACTAAAGATAACTTAGATATAAAGTCCGCTAGAATGGTATTAGAGAAAGAGCACTATGGACTTGAGGATGTAAAAGATAGAATTATTGAATACTTAGCTGTTAAGAAAATGAGCAATTCACTAAGAGGACCTATACTTTGTCTTGTAGGACCTCCAGGGGTAGGTAAGACTTCAATTGCAAAGTCTATAGCTCATGCTCTAAACAGAAATTTCGTTAGAATGTCCTTAGGTGGAGTTAGAGACGAAGCAGAGATAAGAGGGCATAGAAAAACTTATATTGGAGCAATCCCAGGAAGAATAGTTTATGGAATGAAACAGGCCAAATCAAAAAATCCATTATTTTTATTGGATGAAATAGATAAGATGAGTAATGATTTTAAGGGAGATCCAGCAGATGCACTCTTGGAAGTATTAGATGCTGAACAAAACAGTACCTTTAGAGACCATTATCTCGAATTAGAGTTTGACTTATCTAAAGTTTTGTTTATAACAACTGCTAATTCACTAGAAACTATACCAAGACCTCTGCTAGATAGAATGGAAGTTATAGAAGTTTCAGGATATACTTCAGAAGAGAAATTTCATATAGCAAAGGATCATTTACTACCTAAAAAGTTGAAAGAGCATGAGGTAGAGGATAGCAAAATAAAGATTTCTGACTCCTCTATATATTTTGTTATAGAAAACTACACAAGAGAGTCTGGTGTCAGAAGCCTTGAGAGAAAAATATCCTCTCTTATAAGAAAATCAATAGCAGAAATGATCGAAAAAGATAAGGATAAGATTATAGTTAATACAAATAAGGTTAAAAGCTACCTGGGCCCTGAACTATTTACTTATGAAAAAACAGATAAAGAAGATAAAATTGGGGTTGTAATGGGAATGGCATGGACAGGATATGGTGGAGACACATTGCCAGTGGAGGTAACTGCTATGTCAGGAACAGGGAAGTTAGAGTTAACTGGTCAGCTTGGAGATGTGATGAAGGAATCAGCAAGAGCTGGATATAGTTATGTTAGAGCAAATGCAAAGAAATATGGAATTGATGAAGAATTCTATAAAAATAAAGATATTCACATACATGTTCCTGAGGGAGCTGTACCTAAAGATGGGCCATCAGCAGGTGTTACTATGATTACTGCTATAATATCTGCATTAAGTGGAAAAAAAGTAAGACACAATGTAGCTATGACTGGAGAAATAACATTAACTGGTAGAGTGCTTGCTATTGGGGGACTCAAAAGAAAAGAGCTTAGCTGCATATAGAGCGGGTATAGATACTGTAATTATACCAAAGGAAAATGAAAAAGATTTATCAAAAATACCTAAAACAATAAAAAGCAAATTGAGTTTTATACTAGCAGATAATATAGATATAGTATTAGAACATGCTTTAGTAAAAAATGATTAGATGGTGATGAAATTATGGAAATAAAACAGGCAGAGTTTATTATTTCAGCAGTAGCTGCAGCTCAATATCCTAGTGACAATAGGGTAGAAATAGCTTTTGTAGGAAGATCTAATGTAGGTAAATCTTCTCTAATTAACACTTTAACTAATAGAAGAAAACTAGTTAAAGTAAGTGGTACTCCAGGAAAGACGAGACTAGTGAATTTCTTCTTAATAAATAACGAGTTCTATTTTGTTGATCTACCTGGATACGGATATGCAAAAGTTTCAAAGGTAGAAAAGGAAAGTTGGGGAAAAGTAATTGAGACGTACCTAACTAAAAGAGAACAGCTTAAAAAAATAGTACTTTTAATTGACTGTAGACATAAACCAAGTACGGATGACATAAACATGTATAAGTGGATTAAGTATTATAATTATGAGGCTATTGTAGTAGCAACAAAAATTGATAAACTAACTAAAAATGAATTGCAAAAAAACTTAAAAATGATAAGAGAAACATTAGAATTAAATCCAAATGATAAGCTTTTAACATTTTCTTCTCTTAAAAAGATGGGAAAGGAAGAATTGCTAGAGGTTATTGCTGAAACTGTTCAAGGTTAAGTAAGTATAAACAAGGAGAAAGCTTGATGACTAAAATTAATATTATTAAAGATTTCCTTGTGTTTTTATTTGTTTATTTACCTCCGCTTTTAATATTTATAAGATTTTCAAGGGAAAGAAAGAGAAGTTATTTACTACTAACAATAATAAGCATACTATATATTGTAACTTCTTTATTTACACAAAATTTAATTCCTTTTATTTTTGTATTGATAAATATTAGATATTTAAAAGTAGCGGAAAGAACTTGTTATAACAGCACTAAGAATGAGTATACTTCTCCGTGTGAATTAAATATTTCAATAAAGCCTACCATAAGTGGTAGATTGGCAGAAGATTATAATAGATTTAAGTTTAGTATAAGGAATTTAAATCTATTATCAGCTATTAAGTATACTATTCAGTCATATTTAATAACAATTTTAATCTCCGCAATATCAGCAGGTATATTTTATCGATTAAATGTAGATGCGAAACAGCAAGAGATAGTTACATGGATGTCTAGCATGCCGCTTAAAAGATTTTTGATAATGGTTCCAAGTGTTACCATATTTGCACCTATACTTGAAGAGTTTGTATTCAGGTGGTTATTGTTTGAAAAGATATTTAGACCTAGAATAGGGATCTACTTATCAGCAATATTAAGCAGCATAATTTTTGCATTCATACATTTTAACTTAAAGGCATTACCAATACTAATATGGATAGGTATATACAATTGTTATTTAATTAATAAAAAGGGTTATTGGTATTCTGTGTTTAATCATTTTACATTTAATTTTGTAACTACAATGGTATTATTGGCTCAGAAGTTAGGAGAAACGAGATTTTAGAGGATGCAATTAAGGTTATATAATAAAGGTAAAGACACGTATTACAAGTTATGTAAACGTGTCTTTGTCTTTATATAGTTTAATATAGTTTATTATCTTTTTTTACTGTCATTATTATTTCCTAGAGCACCTTTTAATAAAGAGTTTAACATGTCTTGTCCATCAGGAGATGACTGTAGAGCTTTTACAGCATTTAATACTTGGTCTTGTACATTGCTATTTCTTCCGCTATCTACATCGTCTAATCTATCTGCGAGAGCTGAAAGTTGTGATTTTACTTCATTTTCATTTAGATTACTTGTATTTACTACTCTATTTAAATCGCCTAAGTCAAAGTTTCTAAGCATTGAACTTAATTGGTTTGTAGTCATATTATTAGCACCTACAAGAGAACTGATTATTGATATGATTTGATTTATGTCAATAGTTTTTAATAAATCACCAATATTAAAGCCCTGAGGAACATTAGTATTACTACTACTTTTACGATGATGTTTTCCCATTTTATCACTCCTTTATGTTAAGGAGAGCAGTAGGCTCTCCCTAATTAAATTACCTTATTTAAATACTAATGGTTGTTGCAAGCGCAACCGCATACTATTATCACAGCAAGTGTAATTATAATAGCATCACGAGATCCCTTTCTTCTATTGCGTGCTAACAATAGTAATGCTATTAAAGCTGCTAATGCTATGAATCCGAAGTTATTACCGAACATACGCAAATCCCCCTTTTCTAGGCTATGGCTTTATTTAACTCTTTTTACTTTACATCCTAAGTTTTATCAATTTTTTCTACTCTTGTGTACTAATCATATCTTACTTTTAGTGATCAAATAGTTTATGCAAGTCATTTTTGTAAGATATGATATGATACTTACAACTTTGTTTTACTAGCAGCGATCTCGATCTCTGTTAAAACCAGAGCATCCACAAACGATTATTATAGCAAGTGTTATTAAAACAGCGAAGCGAGTACCTCTGCGTCTACCAAATATTAGCAAGAAAAATGCTATTAAAGCTGCTAATGCTGCTATTGGAAAAAAGTTATTGTTATCACGGCAGTGGTGATGTCTACTCATATTCTAATCCCCCTTTTCTAGGCTATGGTTTTATTTAATTCTTTTCACCTTATATCTTAAGTTTGCATATTTTGTAAGTTAGTAGTTTTTTAATATCTATCTTTAGCTTGTTTATAATATATATTATTCATTTATTATAGATTTGACACCACAAAAAATAATTTTCTAAAAGTAATGAAATTTCAATTTTACATAGGAGAAAGTTAAAATATAATATAATTTTTAAAATCATATGAAAATGTACTAAAAAAATATCAAAATAACACGATAAAAGTAAAGATTAGTATAACTATATACTGGGGGAAAAAATATGTCTAAGATTTCTCATTTACTAGAGATGATAATTACACTACAGTATAAGGGTCTTACAACTGCATCAGAATTAGCTGAAACTTTGGAAGTCGATAAAAAAACTATATATAGATATATAAATAGTTTAAATAAAGCTAATATACCTGTGTATACAAAAAAGGAAGATATGGAGGCTTCTATATAGATGAAGAATTTTATATGAAACCATCAAAGCTCAGCGAAGAAGAATTACAGTCTTTATTAATGGCCACTAAAATACTTACTGAAGAAAATGGATTTATAGCGGAAAAAAATCTACAGTCAGCAGTTTCCAAAATAAAAAGCATGTGCATAAATAATAATGACGAACTAAAAATTTTAAATGACAGCGGATGTTTTAAAATGAACGAAATTGGAAATTCACAAGGCATGGAAGATAAAGTATCAAAAATTAATTATGCTATAAATAGAGGAAGAACTATAAGTATAAATTATTTTTCAATAAATAAAAATAATTTGACTGTAAGAAAAGTAGATCCATATACTTTATTATTCAGAGAGGGTGCTTGGTATATTATTGGCTATTGCCACATGAAAGATACTATAGAGACTTTTAAGTTATCAAGAATTAAGACAATAAAAGCAACAAATGAAATATACATGATACCTCACACTTTCTCACTAAAAGATTATCTTAATAATAATTGGAGTGTATTCAAAGGCGAGAAGATAAAGGTCATAATAAAATTTGATAAGAACATTTCAGAGTTTATTAAAGATGGCATGTGGCACATTAGCCAGCAGATAGAAGAACTGCAAAATGGAGATGTATTATTAAGTATTTATTTAGATGATACCGATGAAATAAAGAAATGGATACTTGGAATTGGGAAAGATGCTGAGGTTGTAGAACCTAAAAGTCTTCGAGAAGAAATAAAAATGGAAATAGAACAAATATATAAAAAATATCAAAAAAGTTATTTATAGATGTATAAATATTGGGGAATGGGACAAAATAAAAAATGTAATTCGGAGATAAAATCTCCTGTAGCATCAAGTACTATAATCTCTACTTGATGCGATAACCCCCCATCCCCCTTGGGACCGTAAATGCGGTCCCTTTTTAATTAGTAATAAATAAGGTATATTGAAAAAATAACTAGTTAGTATGCTAGTCTATTTTAAGTTAATTGATATAATCTTGAAATAGTTTTTTTCTTTGCTGTTTTCATCCGGAACTAAGTTAACATTTAAAGTATAATTTTTAACTAAGTTTTTATCTTTATTAGAAGCACCTCTGAAGTTAAGAGTCCAGATAATCTCTGATGCGTTACCATCCTTATCGCATCTGTTCTCCATAAATAGCGCATCTTGAAACACATAAGTGTTGTTATCACCGGACAATTTTCCAATTACGGATAAACTGTAACTAGATATATTGGATGAAAATATCTCCTTTGGTTTATACTCTTCATTTTGAGGAAGGCTTTGTATAAAATTAATAAAAGTAAAAATTGTATCTTTTCCAATAAGTGTATTTGAGGTTTCATAATTGTAATTTTTAAATTTGTAGTTTAAAAATATATAGTTTGACATCCATATTCCATCGTCTTGTAATCTACCAGATATAACCTTTGGAGTTTTATTATTTTTACAATCTATAAATCCTAATATATTGTTAGAATTAGAAAAAGTATTCTCAAATTTTCCATTGTTCCAAAAGAATACATGTTGAATAGGAGTACCTTTGCTTGAAGCTTGTACAAATATCTCTGGAATTTTATCTCTTGAAACATCAATAAGAGTTACACGTATAGGCCAGTAAGGAGAATAAAAACCGATAGGTGATAGCTTATTTTCAGGTTCTATAGGATAGATCTTATCTTTACATTTTAATTCCAGAATATATTTAGCACCATCTTTCTTAATATACAACTCTTCTTCTTTACCATCTCCATTAAAATCTGCTTTTAACACCTTATTATCGGATACATTATTAAAAGTTGCAGATGAATTTTTTGATATTAGTAAAACTATTAAAAATATGAAAATGATAAGTGTGAAAATTATAAAATAAATGTGTTTTTTCTTTAGAAATATTACCCTAAAATTCATATATTTCACCTCCACTTAATTATATGAATTTATTATATATTTAATTATTATGCACAAAATAAATTTAGAAGTACTTTGCAAATATAAAGAAGGTGATATTTATAAAGAATAAGTTATAGTGAAAGGAGAAAAATATGTTTTATAAGAAAAGAGTCTTAACGATTTTTTTATTAGTTATATTAACTTTAAGTATTAGTGCTTGCTCCTTTAAAAAAGATACACCTAAAGAAAAGCAATTAAACATATATGTTGATATTAAAGATAAAGAATCTTTAAATATACTAAAAATCATTACAGAAGAATACAAGAAATCTAATCCTAAAGTAAAGCTCAGTGTTAATAACACAATAGGCGGAAAGATTGAAGAAGACATAAGTAAGGGAAGTGAACAGGATATAGTAATTACTTCCAGAAACAATATGATAAAACTAAGTAGAAAAGGACTTTTAAGTGATTTAGGAAGTTACTATGATGAAAATAAAATAAGTGATAAGTACTATAGTGTTGTAAATGCATATGGAAGATTTGGAGATAAATATTATGGTATAGCACTAATGCCGTATACTATGGAGATATTATATAATAAAAGCGCTTTTAATAAATTGAGTTTACCCCAACCATCTACAACTAATGATTTAAAAGAAGCGTTAAAAAAGATAAATAGTACATCAGTAAGAATTCCGGTCGTACTTACTGAAGATTTAGATATAAATAGCGGATTATCTTCTATAATAGTTAATAATAAGGTAAGTATGAGAAAACTAGAAAGCATATTTGATAGTGGAACTGCGGCATATAAATCTTTAAAGGAAATGCAGCAAGCCTTTGATGCCATATTCAGTCTTGTTAGCGGTGGGAATATAAATAAGAACACTTTTGAAGTGGGAAACGAAAGTAGTGTGGAGAAGTTTGTAAAAGGAGATATTCCGTTAATAATAAGTTCATCTTATTATTCAAGTCATTTCAAAGATAACAACATAATGGTTGCTGCTGATAGTACAAACGATCCTTCAACAAAGATGAACGTGCCTGTTATATGTAATGCAATAATCTGCACTCCAGTAAACAGTAAGAACGGTGAAGAGATAGGAAATTTTATAAAATTTTTTACAGGTGAAGAAATTAATAAAAAATTAGTAGAACAGGGATTTGTTACTGGCAATAAAAAAGCTAATAGCTCTATAGTTGGAGGAGCTAAAGCAAGTATAGTAAAACATCTCGAGAATAGCACAGAAGATAGTGTAATATATGTTTACAATATACCAGATAAATTAAAAAGTAGTATATCATCGAAGTTAGATCAAATACTAAATGGAAAGCATACAGGTAAAGAGTGGGATGAAGCTGTAGATGATGCTTTTAAATAGAAAAATCAAATAACTATAAAACAAAAAGAGCAGTTACTCACAACTGCTCTAAAAATTTGTACTAAACTACTGCTCAGCAGCATTATCTTTACAACATTTACATATTCCATAAAAATATATTTTGTTATCGATAATATCGTAGTCAGTATAATTTTTAACTTTGTCATTTAAGTCTAGAAAGGAAATGCCATCAATGTCATCAACTCTAGCACAATTTAAACACTGTATATGCGGATGAGATGTAACATTTCCATCATATCTAAAGTTGCCTTCACCTACATTAATTTCCTTAACTAGATCCACCTCAACTAATGTTTTTAAAGCTTTATAAACAGTTGCCAAACTCATTGTAGGATATTCCGGTTGTAGAGCTTTATATATAGTTTCAGCAGATGGATGCTCTTTTGTAGATTGCAAAAACTTATATACTGCAATACGTTGAGGAGTAAGTTTTAACTTCTTCTCTCTAAAAATACCAGCTAAATTATTCATATACACCATCCTTACTATATAATTAATTATATCATATAATAAAAATTATTACCTGTCAAAAGTAATTTTTTAGAAAATATTGTTGATATGAAATTTAGAGGAATTAAATTATAAAGTTAGGATAATCTTTACAAGAAAGGGAAAAATAAAGTGAAGAATTTTTTATACTACTTAATAAAGAAAGAAGCGATAAAATGAAAGGGTTCAATAAGTGGAAATTTTTGATTATAATTATAATACTTTTAGTATTTACATATTTTATTAAGTCTGCAAGTAGCAAAGTGGCTACAGAAAATAATAGCAATAAATATACATCAAAAGATATTAATATGATAAAGGCTAACATAAGCTTAAGGTACGAAGATGTTGATTTAAGCTTGTCAAGTCCTATATATGTAGAAAATAATAGGTATTATATTCCAGCGACAGAAATCTTAGGTAAACTTCACGGAAAAGTCTCCATAAAAGATAATAGTACAGTTTTAATGTTAAATCAATGTAATATTATTGTCAATTATGATAAAGATGAATTTGTTAAGAATGAAAGAGTTATTAAATTAAAAGAAAAACCGATATATACTAATGATTGTGTTTATATTACAATGTTTGACTTTATAAGAATGTTTAATTTAAAAACTCAATGGAACATAGATAAAAATACTATATCGCTATATAAAAATAGAGATATAGAAAATTTTGCTGCAGTAAGTAAGAAAGGAAAACCTGCTTTAATTAGGCTAGAAGACATAGCAGCAGGGGGAAGGTATAGTTCGGAAGAGTCTTTAGAGAAACTTAGAATAGTTTGTGACTATTTGAATAGTGAAGGAATACCTTTTCATATTGCATGGATACCTAGATATATTAATCCATCAAAAAATATAGATAATAATCTTTTAAAAGATTACAGTATGTATAATGCTGATTTTATTTTTACATTAGATTACTTTATAGATAAGGGTGGAATAGTTGGACTTCATGGCTATACGCATCAATATGGAGAAACGGAAAGCGTAGAAGGAATAGAGTTTCATAGAAGTTTAGGTGATAATGTCCCAGGAGATATTCAATATGCACAAGAAAGAATAAATGCCGCAATAGATGTGGCTTCACAATTAAAAATTCAATACAATTTTTTTGAGGTACCCCATTACGCTATTTTATATCCTCAACAAAATATCATAGAAAAAAACTTTGAATATATATATGAACCTTATTCTAAAGATGGAGGTATAACAGAGTACAATAAGGTATTTTGCAAACATGAATATGGGAAAACTACAAAATATATTCCAACACCACTAAATTATATAAATGGTAAAGATGATTGTATAAATATGCTTAAGAAAATAGATAAATTAAAGGATGGTTTAATTGCAAGCTTTTTTTATCATCCCTATATAGAATTTGATGATATAAAGATCTCTCAGGGGGAAGACGGATACTCATATTACGAATACTCTAATCAGTCAGTGCTGCACCAAGTAATTGATAGATTGAAATATAGAAATTTTACATTTTATCGAATAAATGATGTTAAATAAATTTTTAATACCACTACGGGGTTGCTACTATCAGGTTAAAAATATTACTATGATTATTAGTTGTGAATGTATATGTTAAATTTTTTGCATTTTAATTGTAGTAAAGAACTTTTTATGTATGCAAAACTTTAGCATGGGAACTTCGATATGACGTGAATTATGACAAATTTATCTCAAGTATAACAAAAATTATTCTTATTAAAAGTTTTGTAATAATTAAATAATTATAAAAATAACAATTTGTATAGAGGTAAAAATTCAAAAAATGACCATAAAATTATAAATTCGCAAAAATAGTATGCTTATTATGTAAATTAATGAAAAAAATTCATTTAAATATAAAATTATTGTGAAAATTTCACTTGATTTAGCGAATGATTCATGTTAAGATTTTATCGGAATAAGAAATATATATAATAATACTTTTGTGGGGAGGTAAATCACGCAATGAGTAAAAGTGAATTAAAAAAAGAAATTGGTTTAGTACCCGCTCTTGCAATCGTTATCGGTATGGTTATCGGTTCGGGAGTATTCTTTAAACCTAGAGCTGTATTCAGTGCAACTGGAGCACCAGGATTGGGTATGACTGCTTGGATTTTAGGCGGAATTATTTCTATAGCAGGTGGTCTTACTGCTGCTGAGATATCTGCAGCTATACCAAGAACAGGTGGTATGGTAGCATATCTTGAGGAAACATATGGTGATGTTTGGGGTTACCTTTTAGGATGGGCTCAAACAGTTATATATTTCCCAGCAAATATAGCCGCACTTGCAATAATATTTGCAACACAAGTTATTTCATTATTAGGTTTGACTGACGGAATGCTAATTCCTATCGCAATTATAGTTACTATTTTCTTAATATGCATGAACTCATTAGGATCAAAAACAGGAGGAGTTATCCAAACTGTAGCTACTGTTGGTAAATTAGTGCCTTTATTTGCAATTATAGTTGTAGGTCTTATGAAAGGCGATGGTGGAGTAGTTAGATTATTCCCAATGACTGCTGCTGAACACCCAATTGGTACAAGCTTAGGATCAGCACTTGTTGCTACAATGTTTGCTTATGATGGATGGATAAACGTTGGTGCTATATCAGGAGAAATGAAAAATCCTGCTAAAGACTTACCAAAAGCAATTATTGGTGGATTATCATTAGTTATGGCTGTTTATCTATTAATAAACGTAGCTTATCTATTTGTATTACCAGCATCAGCACTTGCTGCTACAAAGACACCAGCTGCTGACGTTGCAAGAGTAATCTTTGGACCATCAGGTGGAAAGGTTATCACAATAGGTATATTAGTATCAATATTCGGAGCATTAAACGGATATATACTAACAGGAATGAGAATTCCATATGCTATGGCTGCTGAAAATAAATTACCATTTAGTAATTGGTTAGGGAAATTACATCCAACATTTAAAACACCAATAAACAGTGGTATATTAATAGGTATTATATCAATAATATTAGTATTCTCAGGTAAATTCGACCAGTTAACAGACTTATTAATATTCGTAATATGGATATTCTATGTTATGACATTCTATGCTGTGTTTGTTCTTAGAAAGAAGCAACCAAATCTTCACAGACCATATAAAGTACCTCTATATCCTATAGTACCTGCTATAGCAATAATTGGAGGAGCTTATATAATACTAAATACTTTATTTACTCAACCTATGAACGCTGGAATAGGACTTGTTCTTACATTAATAGGATACCCTGTTTATATGTCAAGAAAGAGTAAATTTAAGAAATCAGATGATAATATTGCATAAGATGTAATATATGAAAGTAAGACTTATGTGGAAATAACACTAGTTGTTTCCGCATAAGTCTTTTTTTTATAAATAAAATAAACAAAGTTTTTAAATACACTTCCAACCTGGAAAAGTATTTCTCTGAATAAATTAATTTTGAGCCTTAAAACTTTATACATAGAAAGTTAAAAAAATGTACATAACTTATCTTGGAAAGTACTTGAAAAGTACGAATAAATATCATATAATAATAATTGTTAGTGATATTATAAATGTTTACCAATAAAAAATATATATAAATTATAATTAGATGGGGAGGAAATATTAATGAAAAAATTTGTTTGTACAATATGTGGATATATTCACGAAGGAGAAATGGCTCCAGAGAAGTGTCCTCAATGTAAAGCTCCAAGAGAAAAATTTATAGAAAAAGTAGAAGGACAAATGAGTTGGGCTGACGAGCATAAAGTTGGAGTTGCTGAAGGAGTAGACCAAGAAGTAATAGAAGGACTAAGAGCTAATTTTACTGGTGAATGTACAGAAGTTGGAATGTACTTAGCTATGAGCCGTCAAGCTGAAAGAGAAGGATATCCTGAAATAGCAGAAGCATATAAGAGAATAGCTTTTGAAGAAGCAGAACATGCTGCTAAATTTGCAGAATTACTTGGAGAAGTAGTAACTGCTGATACAAAGAAGAACTTACAAATGAGAGTTGAAGCAGAACATGGAGCTTGTCAAGGTAAAAAAGATTTAGCTACTTTAGCTAAGAAATTAAACTATGATGCAATTCATGATACAGTACATGAAATGTGCAAGGATGAAGCTAGACATGGATGTGCATTTAAAGGATTATTAGATAGATATTTTAAATAAAAACCAAAAGGGATACCTCTAATCAGAGGTATCCCTTTATCTATGCCAGATTAAGTATTTAATAATAAAGTAAAGGTTGTCAGCAATGTTGTTGACAGCCTTTATTAAGTTTGTATATTTATAATATTTTTTATATAATTAAGTAGGCAGGATTGGGGTGATTTATATGAATTTATACTTTGTAAGACATGGTGAAACTGAAAAAAATAAAAGTAAATGTTATTATGGTAGTTTGGATGTAGAGCTTACTAAAGAGGGTATTTTACAAGCAGAAAGAGTAAGAGAATTGTTAAAGAATATAAGCTTTAAGAAAGTATATGTAAGTGAGAAGAAAAGATCAATAAATACAGCTGAAATCCTATTAAAAAATAAGCAGTATAAATTAATAACTGATATGAGAATAAATGAAAGAGACTTTGGCGAATTCGAAGGTAAAGTCTATGAAGAATTAAAGCAGCTTTATCCAAAGGAATGGAAGGCGTGGTGTGAAGATTGGAAAAACGCTTCTCCACCTGGAGGTGAGAGTTGTATACAAGTCTATGAAAGAGTTAAAAGTTTTATGGATAATATCTTAAAGCTAGAGGAAGACAATATACTTATTGTGACTCATGGAGGAGTTATAAGATCAGTGTATTGTTATATATTAGGTGGTAATATAGATTATTTTTGGAACTTTGGCTCAAATAACGGAGATATAAGCATCATAAAATATGAGTATGGAAATCTGTACATAGACAGTATAGCTCATGTTTAGGAGTCTAAGGTAGAGAGTTAATTTATAAATTATGGAAGGAAGGCACTATAATTATGAAAGAAATTGTATGCAATTTTTTATTGATGATTCAATTTTTAACTAGGATTCCGGTGAATATAAGTTTGCCTTGTGAAAAGGATGACTTTAGAAGAGCCTCAATATTTTTTCCGGTAATCGGTTTAGTAGTAGGTGGAATTCAGTGGGGAGTGTACAAGTTACTCACAAATATTATTCCTATAAATACGGTGATAATTATAATTTTAATAGTTGGTGTTATAGTAACTGGTGCGATACATATAGATGGTTTGGGAGATACCTGTGATGGCTTTTTCGCTTTTAAGGGTAGTGATAGAATAATAGAAATAATGAAAGATAGTAGAATAGGAACCTATGCTTGTATTGCTATAGTTATGGACTTGCTACTCAAATATACTCTCTTCTCCTTTATTGTTCCAAAGTTTTCAATAGCACTTATTGCAGCTCCTATGATATCAAGGTGTTCTGTGTTATTTTTAGGGTTTAAAGGAAAAACTGCAAAAAGTACTGGTACAGGAAACTTTTTTATTGGTAATGTTGGGATAGTCCAATTTATTATAGGATTAATAATTACAGTTGGAGTTTTATCATTATTGATGACACCACGATACATAGTTATTTTATTAATTGCTGCCTTAGCTTTATCATTTGCATTCAACTTGTTCTGTGAAAAGAGAATTGGGGGACTGACAGGTGATACTCTTGGAGCAAATAATGAGTTGGTGGAAATATTAACATTAATTTTGATATCTGTTATATTAAAAATATAACTAAATAGTGATGTTAGGGGCGAATTATATGTCAAAAATAACTTTAGTTACTGGAGGAAGCAGAAGTGGTAAAAGTACTTTTGCAGAAAAATTACTAGAAGATAAGGACAATGTGTTGTACATTGCTACTGCAATAGTAACAGACAAAGAAATGGAAAAAAGAGTCGAAAAACATAAAAAACAAAGAAATTCAAAATGGGGAACCCATGAAGGATATAAGGGATTGGATAAGGTATTAAAAGAAGATAAAAATAAGTATGTGATGTTAGAATGTATAGGAACTATGATAACAAATTTAATGTTCGATAAAAATTATGATTTTGAAAGTATGAGTCAAGAAGATATAGAAAAACTAAGTGTTAGTATAAAGAATGAAATAGAAGATACGATAGCAGCGGCTAAAGAAAATAATAAAGATTTAGTTATTGTTACAAATGAAGTAGGATGGGGACTAGTATCAGAGCATAGATTAGGAAGAATTTTTAGCGACATACTAGGACATATAAATCAGTTTATAGCAAGGTTAAGCGATGAAGCATATTTGGTTTCATGTGGAATTCCTTTGAAATTAAAATAGAAAAGAAGGTGATAGACAATGAAATACATTAGTAGAAAAAAACTTTCTATATTATTAGTTAGTATTATGCTTATGTCCTTATTTTTAGGAGGATGTGGTTCAAAAAATGTTGAACCTACTGAAAAAACGGAATACATGCTAGGCACTATATGTACAATAAAAGTTTACGATGGTAATAAAAATGAAGCACTTGATAAAGCTTTTCAAAGAATTAAGCAGATAGAAAATGAAATGAGTATAAATAAATCAGGGACCGAA
The DNA here is from genome assembly GCF_030915445.1 of Clostridium sp. OS1-26. Lineage (GTDB taxonomy): Bacteria > Bacillota > Clostridia > Clostridiales > Clostridiaceae > Clostridium_AM. The sequence goes on along the minus strand of NZ_CP133264.1, from coordinate 866,421 downwards.
TTTGACGCTGTAGCAGATGCTGCCGGTAAAAGTTTTGTTAAAGTGTCAGATGATACTTTTAGTGTATTAAAAAAAGGACTATACTATTCTGAGCAGTCTAAAGGAGCTTTCGATATAACAATAGGACCATTAGTTAAGTTATGGGGGATAGGAACTGATAATGCTAAAGTTCCGACTCAATCAGAAATAGATGCAGCAAAAGCATTAGTTGGATATAAAGACTTAGTACTAGATGAAACTAACAAAAAGGCAATGCTCAAAAGACCAGGAATGTCTATTGATGCAGGGGGAATAGGTAAAGGTTTCGCTGCAGATGAAGCGGCAAAAGTCTTAAAGCAATATGGAGTAAAACATGGAATTGTAAACCTTGGTGGAAACGTATTAACAATAAATGATAATCCTAATGGTCAGCCATGGAAAATAGGAGTACAAAATCCCTTTGAACCTAGAGGAGAAGTTGTAGGTACATTAGGAGTTACTAATAAGACTGTAGTAACCTCAGGTATATATGAAAGATATATCGAAAAAAACGGAAAAAAATATCATCATATATTAAATCCTTTCACTGGATATCCTATGGAGAATTCATTAGCTAGTGTGACCGTTGTAACAGATGTGTCCTTTGATGCAGACGCTATGACTAAGTATATTTTCTACCAGGGGCTAGAAAAAGGACCTGAGTATGTAAAAAATTCTTTACCTGGGGTAGAAGCGATATTTGTAACAAAAGACAAGGGAGTCTATGTAACAGAAGGTCTAAAGAATAACTTTAAACTAACTAATAGCGAATTCAAGATGATAAATAAATAGAGCTTAAGGTGTGTAAGTATCATTAAGGTTACTATTTAACAAAAAAGTTCATTCTTGCATTTAAGTTAAAATAAAAATATAATAAATTTATAATAAAGGCACATACTAACTTTTAGTATGAGAAAAGTGAAAAGGAAGGTATTTACTTATGGAAAAAGTAACAAAGGATATGACAATAGGAGAAGTTATAAGATTAAATCCTAGAAATGCTGAAGTTTTAATGAGCTTTGGTATGGGATGTGTTGGATGTCCTTCAGCTCAAGCTGAAACTTTAGAGCAGGCTGCTCAAGTGCACGGACTAGAACTTGATAATCTACTAAGAGCGTTAAATTCATTAAATGAATAATTAAAGCGAAAATCACAGGATAAATAAGTTTATTCCTGTGATTTTTGTTTTATATTATTTTTTTTATGTTCACAAATAAGGCATTGATGTGTACAGGATTCCAAATGTATTAAAACCTCTGTATTCCTGAGGGAGGTTTCAAGCTCGTTTTCTATTTTATCACATATATCATGGGCAGCCTTTATCGACATGTTTTCAGGAAAAACAAGATGCAAATCTATATATTTTATCTTTCCAGATTTTCTTGTTCTCAAATCATGAAAATTGCAGTAAACGGATTTAAACTTACTTATAGTAGATTCAATAATACTAATTTCTTTATCAGATAATTTTACATCAAGTAAAGGGTTAAATGCAGTTTTTAGAAGTTCAAAGGATTCCTTTAAAATAAATATTGCAACTATAATTGCAACTACTGGATCTAAAAAATGTAATTTTGTAATCCAAATTAATAATAATCCTATACCTACACCAAGAGATGTGTAGACGTCCGCCTTTAGATGTAAAGCATCAGCTTCCAAAGCTATAGAATCTTCTTGTTTAGCTACTTTATATAACTTATTTGATACAAAGTAATTTATTGCAGCAGAAATAAACATAACAACAAATCCAATACCTATAGATTCAACTGCCTCCGGATGAAGAAGTTTTTTTATTGCCTCCACTATTATCCAAACGGAAGCTGCAAAGATAAGAAGAGCTTCTATTACTCCGGAAATATTTTCAACTTTACCGTGTCCATATGGATGATCTTCATCCGCAGGTTTATTAGAGATTTTTACAGAAAAATAAGCTATAATAGCTGCCGCTAAATCCATTGTAGAATGGATAGCTTCAGATACTATACTTACCGATCCGGTAAAAACTCCAACAAATAATTTCATTATGATAAGGCCTGAATTTGATAATATAGAAAGCCTTGCGACTTTAGTTTTTTCATTCATTTATACAGTTCCCCCTAAAATTAATTATTATCACTTGATAAAGGATTATAAAATAATAATAACGAACAATCCTTTAAAAGTCAATAAAAATAGAAGTGAAATGTCTTATCAATTGATAATAAAAATTAGTTCCTCTTTGTAATAATAATATTCTTTGCTAATTTCTTGATAATATTAAATATTTAGAGTTTTCTTAGTAATAATAAAAAATAGTAAATAATTTTTTATTTTATGTATGAGATTCTCTCTGTATCAAATAATAAGTTAGGAAAATAGTATGAATATCAGGCACATTCAAATTTAAATTATTATTTATTTTCCTGTGCCTTATTTTAGAAATGTAAGGAGGATTATTTCATGAAAAAGGTTATGAAGACAATGGATGGAAATCAAGCTGCTGCTTATGCATCATATGCTTTTACAGAAGTTGCGGCAATATATCCAATAACTCCATCCACTCCTATGGCAGAAGGTGTAGATGAATGGTCTGCTCATGGGAAAAAAAATATATTTGGTCAGACAGTAAAAGTAGCTGAAATGCAATCAGAAGCAGGTGCAGCAGGATCAGTCCATGGATCGCTTGCAGCAGGAGCATTAACTTCAACATACACAGCATCACAAGGACTGCTTTTAATGATTCCTAATATGTACAAAATAGCAGGAGAGCATCTACCAGGAGTTTTTCACGTAACAGCGCGTGCGATAGCTGCACATGCATTATCAATATTTGGAGATCATCAAGATGTAATGGCATGCAGACAAACAGGTTTTGCACTATTAGCTTCATCAAGTGTTCAAGAAGCAATGGACTTAGGCTGTGTTTCACATTTATGTGCAATTAAATCAAGAGTTCCATTTTTGCACTTTTTTGATGGTTTCAGAACATCACATGAGTATCAGAAGATAGAAGTTATTGAGTACGAAGAACTTGCGAAACTTGTTGATTATGAAGCTATTAAACAATTTAGAGATAGAGCGTTAAATCCAGAACACCCTGTAGTAAGAGGTACTGCGCAAAATCCAGATATTTATTTCCAGGGAAGAGAAGTTTCAAATCCATTCTACTTAGCGGTACCAGATATTGTAGAAAACTACATGAGAGAAATAGAAAAGGTAACAGGAAGAGTTTATCATCCATTTGATTATTATGGTGCGTCAGATGCAGAATACATAATAGTAGCTATGGGCTCAGTTTGTGATACTATAGATGAGACTGTAGATTATCTAATAGCAAAAGGAGAAAAAGTAGGAGCTGTAAAAGTACATTTATATAGACCATTTTCTACTAAGTATTTCTTTAATGTATTACCTAAAACTGTAAAGAAAATAGCAGTTTTAGATAGAACAAAAGAACCAGGATCATTGGCAGAGCCTCTATATTTAGATGTAGTTAAGTTATATGATAAGAGCGAGAACAGACCTGTAATTGTAGGAGGAAGGTATGGATTAGGATCTAAGGATACCAGACCATCTCAAATACTCGCAGTGTTTAATAATTTAAAACAAGATAATCCAAAGGATGGCTTTACTATTGGCATAGTAGATGATGTAACAAATACGTCACTTCCAGAAGAAGATATTATACAAACAACACCAGAAGGAACTATAAGTTGTAAATTCTATGGATTAGGTTCAGATGGTACTGTTGGAGCAAATAAGAGTGCAGTTAAGATTATAGGAGATAAAACAGATTTATATGCTCAAGCATATTTCTCATATGACAGCAAAAAGTCTGGAGGAACTACTATTTCACACTTAAGATTTGGGAAAAAGCCTATAAAATCACCTTACCTAGTGTATAATGCTGACTATGTGGCTTGTCATAATAAATCATTTATATATAATTATGATTTACTAAAGGGACTAAAAAAGGTGGTACCTTTGTACTTAATTGCCCATATAGTGAACAGGATTTAAATGATAAACTCCCTGCAGCTTTAAAAAAATATATAGCTCAAAATAATATTAATTTCTATACAATAGATGCAGTATCAATAGCGAGGGAAATTGGGTTAGGCGGAAGAATAAATATGATTATGCAATCTGCTTTCTTCAAATTGGCCAATGTAGTCCCAATAAATGATGCGGTTTCCTATTTAAAAGATTCTATAGAGAAAACCTATGGCAAAAAGGGTGAAAAAATTGTTGAAATGAATAAGGCTGCTGTAGATAGAGGAATAGATTCTTTGGTTAAGATTACAATTCCTAATGATTGGGTAAACGCAGAGGAAATAAATTCACCAATTAAGAAAGAACCTGATTTTATTAAAAATATACAAAGACCAATGGCAAGACATGAAGGAGATGAATTGCCTGTAAGTGCTTTCGTTGGTATGGAAGATGGTTCATATCCATTAGGTACATCTGCATATGAAAAGAGAGGCATTGCTGTTATGGTGCCAGAATGGCAGATAGATAAATGTATTCAATGTAACCAATGTTCATATATATGTCCACATGCAACAGTAAGACCATTCTTACTAGATGAAGATGAGGTAAAGAGGGCACCAGACACATTTAAGACAAAGAAAGCTGTAGGTAAAGGGCTTGAACAATATGAATATCGTATTCAAATTAGTCCGCTAGATTGTACAGGATGTGGCAATTGTGCAGATGTATGTCCAGCCCCAGGAAAAGCTTTAGTTATGAACCCTGCTGAACAGGAAATTGAAATGGAAGCAGAGAATTGGGAGTTTGCAATGACAGTTACTGCTAAAGATGATGTTATGGACCCTAAGACGTTAAAGGGAAGCCAATTTGTAAGACCATTGCTTGAGTTTAATGGTGCTTGTCCAGGATGTGGAGAAACACCTTACGTAAAACTTCTTACTCAACTATATGGAGATAGAATGATGATTGCAAATGCAACTGGTTGTTCTTCGATTTGGGGAGCAAGTGCTCCATCAATACCATATACCACAAATGCAAATGGTAAAGGTCCATCATGGGCAAATTCGTTATTTGAAGATAATGCAGAGTATGGGTATGGTATGTATTTAGCTGTTAAACAAATAAGAGAAAAGTTGGCAGACCTAATGAAAGAATATATACAATCTGGTGGAAATGAACAAGTAAAAGAAGCATTTGATTTATGGATTAAAGGTAGAAATGATGGAGAACAGTCAAAGAATGCTTCCTCAAAGATACTTGAACTCTTAAATAATCAGGATTATAGTAATGATCAAATTATAAAACAAATAATGGAGAGAAAAGATTATTTAATTAAGAAGTCCCAATGGATCATAGGAGGAGATGGTTGGGCCTATGATATTGGATATGGTGGTTTAGATCATGTTCTTGCTTCTGGAGATGATATAAATATACTAGTCATGGATACAGAAGTATATTCAAATACAGGAGGTCAATCTTCAAAATCTACTCCAACAGCTGCAGTGGCAAAATTTGCAGCAGCAGGCAAGAAGATAAGAAAGAAGGACCTTGGCGCTATAGCTATGACATATGGATATGTATATGTTGCACAAGTAGCACAAGGAGCTAATATGAATCAAACTATAAAAGCCATAGTTGAAGCTGAAAATTACAAAGGACCATCAATTATAATTGCATATGCTCCATGTATTAATCATGGTATAAAAACTGGTATGGGAACAAGTATGGCAGAATCAAAGAAAGCCGTAGAAAGTGGATATTGGCATTTATATAGATATAATCCTTTATTGAGGGAAGAAGGAAAGAATCCATTTACACTAGAGTCAAAGGAACCAACTAAACCATTTAAAGATTTTATACAAGGAGAAATAAGATACTCCTCACTTATGAATGTTTTCCCTGAAATTGCAGGAGAAATGTTTGATGCTGCTGAAAAAGATGCTAAAGAAAGATATGAATCTTATAAGCGCTTAGCAGAAATGAAGTATTAAAATTTAAATTGTATTTATGTTATAAAAAAGGGTTGCTGATAATAACAGCAGCCCTTTTTTATAAGTATTATTTTTCGTTTGTATCTACCCATTCTTTTGAATTTCTTACTTCTGTTTCACTAGGTAAGCTAACATTTGAAACTGGTTTTGTGTCTTCTATATTAGCCCATGCTGCAGTATCATGATTTTCTATTGGAACTCCCATAAAGCGTTCCTTAATTCTATTTTTTGCCATACTATCCCTCCTCTATATTATTATCTTCAAAGAAGTAAAAGCTATTAGTGAAAGTTTTTTCATGTTTTACAATATCATGTGAAAATGTTAATATAATCAATTTTACATTAAGTATTAGTCATGAATAAAAATATGGAATTTAAGGTACTTTAATATAATAAAGGATTATATTATTGATTATTAAAATTGAAATTATTAGAGTTATTTCAGGGTAATTAAATTAAAACTTATATGAGAATAGGAGGATTAATTATGATAGTCGTTTATCATGATGCAGGAGGAGCACACTCTACAGCTACAGCTGCAAATATTCATATAGGAAACCTCTCTATGGATAAGATTCCTACAAAAGAAGAGTTATTGAGTCTACCAACTTTTGACAAGACGACTCGAAGTCAAATGGGAACTCTACTATATATTGGGGAAGATGAGTTTGGAAATAAAGTATATACTGTAGGACGTAGATATAAGCCTAATTTGGTTATACCCTCCATATCAAGTATGTATACTATTTTGCATGGGAGTACAGATGATCTGCTTATAGTAGATACACAACCATCTGTTAACCTTTGGATGAAAATTGGAGGTTTTAGTTCAAGAGCAATGAATCTTGTGTCTTTTGGAAGACCTATAGTAACCTATGGAACTATTAAGGCATATAAGGATATTGCAAATATTGTTAAAAAAGTAAAGCAACAAATAGATGAAAGAAATAAGCAGTAAATATATTATAACAATTATTAAGACATCATAAATGGTGGTGTTTGTAAACATGATAAACAATACAAATGTGAATAATAATGGTTCTAATAACAACAATGCAAATATAAAATTATCTAACTGCCTTTTAGATAATATAAATCAATTAAGGGCGAAATTTACCGATTGCCCAGATATCATATGGAAAAATGTATATTTGGATAATAAAGAAGGTTGTTTCATATATATAGAAGGCCTTATTAATGACAACTTAGTACAAAGAGACTTTATAAGTCCTATAATCTCTATGAAATATGAAGATTTATTAGATTTAAAAAAGATACAAAATGTTCCTATTAGCAGAATCTTTCTTACTTATGACTTTAATGAGCTTTTGCAAAATATAATGTCAGGCATAACAATTTTTATTGTGGATGGCATCAATTATGCTATATGCTGTGAAAGTAAGAAATCTGAAAAAAGAGAGATAAGTGAACCGCAAACTGAGAAAAATGTAAAAGGGCCTCATGAAGGATTTATAGAAGATTTAAATGTAAATATGTCTATATTAAGAAAAAGAATTAGAAATAGTAATCTTAAATTTAAAACGTTAAAATTAGGTACTACAACTAATCAAACTACTGCAATTGCCTACATTGAAGGAATAGCAAATCCTCAGATGATAGATACTTTATATAATAAACTAATTACTATAAACTATGACGGAATACTTGCGATTGGTTACATACAACAATTTATAACTGATTTCAAGAAATCACCTTTTCCACAATACCAAGCCACAGAAAGGCCTGATAGAGCTGTTGCAGCACTTTTGGAAGGAAGATTAGTAGTTTTAATAGATATGACTCCTGTAGTTCTTATTGTACCAGTAAACTTTTTTGCATTTTTGACAGCTTTTGATGATTATAGTACCCATTGGATATTTGGGAGTTTTTTGGGAGGGTTAAGGTTTCTAGCTTTAATCATCGCAGTTTTTCTTCCAGCATTATATATAGCAATTATCTCTTTTCATTATTACATGGTTCCATTAAACTTATTGGTATCATTAGCGGAATCCAGATCAAGAGTATTTTTGCCACCTATACTTGAAGCATTAGTTATGGAAATAACTATAGAGTTTATTCGAGAAGCAGCTGTAAGGCTTCCTACTTATATAGGCACTTCGGTAGGCATCGTAGGAGGTATTGTTATAGGGCAGGCAGCAGTTCAAGCAGGTATTGTAAGTGATTTACTTATAATTATAGTAGCAGTGACTGCTATTGCTTCATTTGTACAACCAACTTATGATATGGGCTTAGCTATAAGATTTATAAGATTTGCAATAATGATATTATCTGCTATATTTGGAATTGTAGGTGTTCTCATGGGTGTAGCACTGCTAGTTGCGCATCTTGTTGTATTAGAATCCTTAGGACAGCCATATTTGCAACCCATTATACCTTTAAGGGTTAAGGACCTCAAAGATACTATTGTAAGATTTCCACTTGACTTGCTTAGAAGGAGACCTGAAATGCCAAAACCTGTAGATAAGAAAAGAGGAAAAGATGATGGAGAAGGATAGAAATAACATAACCTCAACGCAGGCAATGACATTTATATTAACTGCTCAAGTGGGAGTTGGTATACTTTCACTACCAGCATCTCTTGCAAAAGCTGTTGGCCATGATGGATGGATTTGTGTAATAACAGCAAATTTTATATCAATAATAGCAGGAATTTTAATAACATTTCTCTTAAAAAAATATTCTAATAAGTCAGTTTTAGAGATTAATAGATTGTTATATGGTAAATATATAGGAACCTTTAATAATTATGTATTAGTACTATACACATATTTGCTACCAGCTTATGTACTAAGACAATTCATTGAACTTCTAAAGATTGGTATACTAAGAAATACTCCAGCTATTATATTGAGTTTTTTGCTATGATTCCTAGCATATATTTAGTTTGGTATGGACTAAAAGCTGTATGTAGATATGGCAGTGTGTTTTACTTTTCAGTAACAACCATGATGATTTTACTAATGATGGTAAGTAAAAATATAAGATTAACATTTCTTCAACCTGTAGGAGAAGCAGGGCTTAGGACTATTATAGAAGGTACAGGTACTGTAACTTTTTCATTTCTAGGTTATGAATTACTGCCTTTTGTTTATCCTAATATTATGAATAAAAATAAGATTACAAAGTCTACAGTAATAGCAATTTTTTTAGCTGGATTTTTTTATACTTCAGTTGTTATAGTTTCTACAGGAGCATTTGGAGAAAATAGACTAAAGTTTATGATATTTCCTCTTTTTAGCTTAGCTAGAACATATAAATCTATGTTATTTGAAAGAGTAGACTTATTTTTTATATCTCTTTGGATACCCGTTATGGGTGGTGCAGTGCGTGCCTATTATTTTTGTGCATATTATAGTTCCTATAAACTTTTAAATATAAAAAACAAAAAAGTTCTTATTACTTTATGCACAATTATAATAGTTTTAATAAGTAGAATCCCAAAAGATCAAATACAAATTTCAAATTTTGAAAAAATAGTTAGTATTTATGGTATTGCAGTTATAGGTTTTCTTTTAGTAAGTTATGCATTTTCCTTTGTTAATAAAAGAGGTGTAAATTCTAATGCAAAAAATAGTTAGAATAAAGATAAAGAAAATACTTGTAATCTTAATGATGGTAATTTTTTCAAGTACACTTATAGGTTGTTGGGATCAAAAAATTTACGAAAAAGTTGGATTTATATTAGTGGTTGGAATAGAGTCCTCAAAGGAAAAGCATAAAAAGCTATTGGTTACTTACACAAACCCAGCTATTGGACTTGGGAAAAAAAATCAGGTAGAACTAACTAGTCAAGAGGCGGACTTATTAAGGCAAGCGAGAGAGATTTCAAGAACAAAAACATCTAGACCATTAGAAGCTGGTAAGATTCAGCAAGTCCTTATTTCAAAGGAGTTAGCAGAAAAAGGTGAAATACATAACTTGGTATCAATATTTTCTAGTGATCCTCTAAGTCCTACACTAGCATTTTTAGTTATTGTAGACGGAAGTCCTTATGAATTATGTAAAAAATCACTTGAGTTCCCAGATAAGCCTAGGATAGGAATGTACCTAAATCAATTACTTGAAGCTGCCGTAAAAGATTCAAAAGCAGCAGAAACTAGAATTTATAATTTTGACACAGAATATTATGCGGAAGGATTAGACAGTATAGTTCCCATGATAAAATTAGAATCTACAACAGTTAAGCTTGCAGGTTCAGCACTGTTTTCAAGAGATAAAATGGTAGGGAACATTGATGTTAAGCAAACTACTTTAATGCTTGCAATGATGAATAAACTAAAAAATACAGCGGAATACATATTTAGAGTTCCTAATATAGAAGAGGCTCATAGTGGTGTAAGAGATGGCATAGCCGTTTCCATTAAAAAAATAAAAAGGAAAATAAATGTTACTATAGATAGAGGTAAACCAATCGTAAATATACAATTAAAATTTAAAGGATTTATAGATGAGTACAGATGGGACGATTTAGATAAAGAAAAAAAGTATAGAGAACTCGAAAGTCAAATGGCTGGGGAGTTGAAAAATGAGTGTTTAAATATAATAAAATACACTCAGGCAGTAGGTAGTGATCCACTAGGAATTGGAGATATAGTAAGGGCTAAACATAGTGACTATTGGAAAAAGGTTGATTGGAAGGAAGCTTATAGAACAGCTGAAATAAATATTGATGTTAAATTTGAATTAGAAAGCCATGGATTACTGTACTAATTTAAAGTAGTTCTTATGAATATAAATAACTATCTATGAAAAAACTATTCAAATATATGTTGACCATATAGAGAAGAAGCGTAAGGAATTGGGTTTGAGTTAATATAGTAAAGGGAAAGCTTTAAAATAGCTTTCCCTTTTTAGCCTCCAAGAGTAACGTCTTGCTTATCATACCATTCAAGAGCTTCGTAAAATTGAGAAGCCTTAAAATCAGGCCAGTAATCATCTATGATGTAAAAATCTGAATAAACTGATTGAACTGGTAAAAAGCCACTAAGTCTTCTTCTTCCTCCCCACCTTATAATTAAGTCTACCCTAGTAATATCAGAGGATTTTAAATAACTTATTATAGTATTTCTATTATTTGTAGTTAAATCATTGGCATTTCCCAAATCCCATTCCCAGCCGTAGTTAACTAAAAAGTTAACTTTCATTTCTCCTTTTCCGAACTGCTTTCTTTCGGTAAAGGGAAGAAGCTCTTTAGGAAACATAGGCGATGAACTATTACCAACAACTAAAAGAGAGGCATCTTCCTTAGATAACATTTTTACTGCATCTATACATGCTGCAGTAAAGGCTTTAGTTTGTACTGCTGGTCTTTTGGTATTGTCCGTAGTAAAACCATAATAAGTTAATTCTTTTACTCCAAGCTCTTTGCAAATCTTAAATAATTGTAATCCGGGATCAAGCCCTGGGCCGTATCCTTGTTCTTTACCTAATCCTTTCATAACAGCCCAGCGTCTGTTTCCATCAGGTATAACGCCAATATGATTTGGAATTCTCATTTTATAGCCTCCTATATATTAACTGTTAATGACAGTATTACCATATAACGTGAATTTTATTCCATAATAAACCAAAGAAAGGATTACATATTACTTTATGTATTTATACACAATAATTATTAATGGTAAAACTGAAAGGAAGTGTATTTTTATGTTTCAAGGCTTAATTAGGGGAATAGCTAATGATACTGTTGACAACATAATAGAAAGAATACTAAAGGACGAATATACAGAAAATCTTTTTGTACTTATAACAGCAGCGCAAAAGTTAACAGTACGCGCTATAATCGAGGCTTGTATGAGAGGAGAATCTGGGCAAGTGTTAAGCAGATCACTTGGTAGCCCAAATGTTCAGTCTCCATGGAATAAAGTATTCTTAAATCCAACACAGCTTTTTTCACTTCCTACAAAGGATGAATTTGCTGTAGATACACAGGTAGTTATAGGTAAGAATGCTTTAAAACCATTAAAATTATCTATGCCTATTATGATTACAGGTATGTCCTATGGAGCCTCATTGAGCTTAAATGCTAAAGTTGCATTGGCAAAGGAGCTAGCTTAGCGGGAATAGCTACTAATACTGGTGAAGCACCAGTTACTAATGAAGAAAGAAAATCTGCTACACTACTAATAGGTCAGTACAATAGATATAGGTCATTGTGCACAGTAGAACAGTTATCTCAGCTGGATGCTATAGAAGTTCAACTTGGTCAAGGAGCCTGGGGAGGAGCAATGATTGGAAGTATTAAACCAGAAAATATAGGAGATCACATGAGAGAATCATGGCACCTTGGAGAAAATCAACCAGCTAATAGAGGTTCAAGATTTGAAGAAGCGAATACACCAAAAGAAATAATAGATTTAGTAAATAAGCTAAAAAAAGACTATGAAGTACCAGTTGGAATTAAAATAGCGGCATCTCATTTTATTGAAAAAGAATTAGATATAGTAATGCAAACCAATGCAGATTTTATAACTATTGATGGTGCTGAAGGAGGAACAGCCGGTTCACCTCCAACTCTTCAAGATAATATGGGGCTTCCTACATTGTATGCTGTATCTAGGGCAGCAAAATATTTGGAGCAAAATGGAGTAAAGGATAAATATGATATTATTTTAGCAGGAGGCTTAAGCACTCCAGGACATTTCCTTAAGGCCTTAGCACTTGGAGCTAGTGCTGTTTACATAGGTTCTATAGCACTAATTGCAATGATTCAAGCTCAAGCAGTGAAAGCGACTCCTAATGAACCCACACCACAGCTTGTGCTTTATGATGGAAAGCTAACAGATGAATTAGATGTAGAGTTAGGAGCAAAAACACTGTCTAATTTTTTGAATTCTTGCAACGAAGAGATGAAACTAGCCCTTGTTGCAATGGGTAAAACTGAATTTAGCCAGCTTTCAATGGCAGACTTAGTTGCTGTAGACAAAGATTTGTCAGATTGCTTAGGAATAGGGTATGCAGGATATCCTAGTAATTAAGTGTCATCTACTTTTATTTAATATATAAAAGATGTATGAAAGTTATAAAATTTCCATACATCTTTTTACTACAGAGTTCAAAAGTTCTGTATTAGTAATGATAAATATGTTAAACTTTTACTTAATTAAAGAACAAAAATATAAAATAGAGGTGATTATAGATGGATTTTATTGAACTAATGAAAGAAGAGCATAAGCTCATAAAAAGAGGACTTAAAGTCATAAGAAAAATATGCATATCTATACTTGAAACAGGAGAAGTATCTTATGATGATTTTATAAAAATGATTGATTTTATACGAAACTATGCTGACAAACATCATCATAGTAAAGAAGAAAATATACTATTTAAGAAAATGGAAGATGAGTTAGGTGAAAAGGTGAGAGCGCCTTTATCTGGTATGCTTATAGAACATGATTTAGGAAGATTATTCATAAGTAATTTAGAAGAAGCACTTAAAAAGTTTAAAGAAGGAGATATGGAAGCAAGAGTGGATATTATAGCTAATTCTATAGGCTATTGTGACTTATTGAATAGACATATAGATAAAGAAGATAATGCTATATACAATTTTGCAAAGAGATCCTTAAATGAAAATTCCCTTAAAGAAATTGAAGACAGCTGTATTGAGTTAGAAGATAATGCTTATGAAAAAAATACTCAAAATAACTACATAAAAATGTTAGAGCAGTTAGAAGAAAAGTGGGTTAAATAGAAGCTTATATTACAAAGAAAGAGTAAAAGATGTTGAATCCTTTACTCTTTTTTATTATTTTTTTATTATTTCATTTACAGATACAGGAGTTCCATTAGCATTATGAGCTACTTTATAAGTAAAGCTGCTGTCAAGTGTTTCAATGAAAGCTTTAATCCATGCCTCTCTTAATGTGTAAAAAATGTTTATGTCTCCTCCAACGGAACTCCAATAATTTTTGTGCAGACATAATGCAGTTTCCCACTGCAACTTATCTTCAGTGCTTACAGTAATGTCATTTACTCTATCACAAGGCATACCCTCAATGATATAGCTATTTAATGCATTAAACATTTCTTCTGGATTACTAATTTGATATTTTTCTTTTGCTTCTTCAGCACAAATACGGGCTTGCTTAGCATATAAATCTAGAGCTATGTTTAGTGCCTCTTCTTTATTATACTTATTAAATATTTCTGTTATAAAAGCAGCCTGTCTTGTCTCTGCAAGTGATATTTTATGTTGTAACCAACCATGTATATTAGAAACATCTATCAATTCCTCTATAGGTTTATTCTCTAAAGGATATCCATGCTTCTCTTCTATATCTTTATATAAGCTTTTTACACTCTCCCCATATTTTTCTGTATAAGCATTGACTAAATCTGATTCTAAACCCTCATATAATTTTATTTTATTGAATAACCATGTATGAATAGGTGCTAAAAATTTACTCATTTTTATATCTCCCTTCTAAACAACTATATAAAATAAATTATCACTGAAATTTAAATATAGTGACGATGTATTTTAAATAAGTTAGATTAGTATTTATTTTACTAGATATTATTTTATGTGTTTATTATATTATTAAACATTTCTTTTTTCCGTAACATAGGTTACTGATTTATAACATTATTTTTGGTAAAGTATAATCACCAATAGAAAACCCGCAGGATTTTACATAGCAAGTAAAAATTTATATTGATAGGGGGAAATAATAATGAAAATAACTAGTAATATGCTAATCGGAGAAATTTTAAAACTAGACAGCAAGGCAGCACAAATATTAATGAATCATGGTATGGGATGCGTAGGATGTCCATCTTCACAAATGGAATCACTAGAGCAAGCAGCGGCAGTTCATGGCATAAACTTAGATAAATTAGTAGAAGATTTAAACAACGGACTTGGATATAGCTTAAAGACAAATGATTACGATATGTTCTGTTATCAATGTGAGCAAACTGCAGGAGGTAAAGGTTGTACAAAGGCTGGAGTTTGTGGTAAAGATGCGGCTGTAGCTGCATTACAAGACCTTTTAATTCATGAATTAAAAGGAATAGGTTTCTATGGAAATGAAGCAGTTAAAAAAGGAATAAAAATAGATAGTAAAATTAATAAATTCACTATGGATGCATTATTCTCAACTTTAACAAATGTAAATTTTGATTCTAATAGATTAGTTGATTTAATAAAGGAATCTGAAAGTGTTAAAGCTCAACTTAAGGGAGTAGCAGGAGAAATTACTGTAGAAATTCCTGATGAGATAGATTATAAAGCGCCAAATACTATAGAAGAGATGATATCAGACGCTAAAGGTCTAGGTATTATGTCAGATTCAACAATAAATGAAGATGTACGCTCATTAAGAGAATTAGGCATATATGGAATAAAAGGAATGGCAGCTTATGCTCATCATGCTTATGTATTAGGAAGAGAAGACGAAGTAGTAAATAACTTCTTCTATAAGTTATTAGCAGCTACTTTAGATAAAAACTTAACTGTATCAGATTGGCTTAGCTTAGATATGGAACTTGGACAAGTAAACTTTAAAGTTATGGAGCTTCTTGATTCAGCTAATACTAGTGAATACGGAAATCCAGCTCCAAAAAGCGTACTAGTAACTAAAAAGAAAGGTCCATTTATAGTAGTATCAGGACATGATCTAAAAGACTTAAAACAATTATTAGAGCAAACAGAAGGAAAAGGAATTAATATTTATACTCATGGTGAGATGCTCCCATGTCATGCATATCCAGAGTTAAATAAATATAGCCATCTTGTAGGAAACTTTGGTGGAGCTTGGCAAGACCAACAAAAAGAATTTGATAACCTTCCAGGAGCAGTTCTAATGACAACTAACTGTATACAAAAGCCAAGAGAGAACTACAAAGATAGAATATTTACTTCCAGCGTAGTAGCTTGGCCAGGTGTTGCACATATTGATGATAAAGATGGAGTAAAAGATTTTAAACCAGTTATTGAAAAAGCTTTAGAACTTGGCGGATGGACTGAAGATGAAGAAGAAAAATCAATACTAGTTGGATTTGGGCATAATGCAACATTAAGCAATGCAGGAAAAATAGTAGAAGCAGTTAAAGCAGGAGCAATTAAGCATTTCTTCTTAATAGGTGGATGTGATGGTGCAAAATCAGGAAGAAACTACTACACAGATTTTGCTAAGGCTGTTCCAGAGGATTCTATAATATTAACTTTAGCTTGCGGTAAATATAGATTTAACAAGTTAGATTTTGGAACTATAGGAGAGCTTCCTAGATTACTAGATGTAGGACAATGTAATGATGCATATTCAGCAATTAAAATAGCATTAGCATTAGCAGAAGCATTTAATTGTGGAGTAAATGATCTACCATTATCACTAATTCTTTCATGGTATGAACAAAAAGCTGTATGTATACTACTAACATTGTTATCTCTTGGAATCAAAAACATTAAGATAGGACCTTCATTACCAGCATTCCTATCACCAAATGTAGTTAATGTATTAGTTGAAACATTTAACTTAGCTCCAATAACTACTCCAGAACAAGATTTAAAACAAATCCTAGGATAAACAGAGCACGGAGAATAATTAGAGCAGATAGTCTTAAATAAACTTAATAAAGAATGGGTACTAGCGAAGCTAGTACCCATTCTTTATTATGCAATTTCTGCAAAGCCTTCTCCGAGAACCTCATTAACTTCATTAACTGTGATAAAAGCTCTCTCATCAATATCTTTTATATAGTCCTTTAATTTCATAAATTGTTTTCTATTCACAACAGTAGTAATTACTTCTCTTTCATTATTGTTATAAGCGCCTTTAGCGTAGTATATGGTAGCACTTCTATCTAATGTATCTACTATATAATCTTTTATTTCCTCACCTGCATTACTTATTATAGCTACTTGTTTATAGGTATTTAGGTTTTTTATTACAGTATCTATAAGTGTTGAATTTAGTATTACACCAAGAATTGCATACATACCTTTATCTATTCCAAATACAATAGAAGCGGCTACTGTAATAACAATATCGGCGATTAACACACATTTACCAATGCTAATTTTAAAATACTTGTTTATTATTTTTGCAATAATGTCTGTACCACCAGTAGATGCATCTTGATCAAATACGATTGCCATTCCTACACCACATATTAACACACCGAATATAAGTTGAACTAACATATCATTACTTAAAGGGCGAACATTAGGGAAAAGCTTTTCCAGTAGTAGAATTATTCCTGAAACAGAAAAACTACAGAATATAGTTTTCCCTCCAAAAACAGGTCCAATTATTAAAATACCAGTTATAAATAATATTACTTCCATAGCCATCATCAATGCTCCAATAGGTAGGCTTGGGAAAATACTATTTATTATTATAGCAGCACCGCTTATTCCACCAGCAGCAATATGGTTTGGAGCTAGAAAAAAGTAAGTGCCTACGGCCACTAATAATGCTCCAATAAAAATTACAAAGAAACTTTTAAAATTTTTTTTCATACTAACCCCTCCCGTTTATTATATTCATTAAAAAAGAGCATATAAACCCAAGAGAATTAAATTCCTCAGATTAATATGCTCTCATTACACATATGCTAAATGCGCTCATGTGAACGTCTTTTTATAAATTAATGATATATTTTTTAGTTAATCTTATATTAACATAAAAGTACTTTTATGTCAATATTTTTACATAAGTTATCCAGTTTAATAAAATGTGAATTTATTTCGATAAAAGCAATTGACAAAGTTCAGAAAATATAATAAATTTAAAATGAGTACTCACTCATTTTAAGTGAGTCAATACTATAAAAATATTCTACTTATATAAAATGGAGGATAAAGATGGACATAGAAAATAAAGAGATTATTGAAAAGCTTTTATCAAATGAAGGCTTTTCAGAAGAAGAAATGACGAAAAGACAATGGCAGATATTAGAGGCTGCTGTAAAAGTATTTTCAGCTAAGGGGTTTGATGGAAGCAGAACGAGTGAAATTGCAAAGGAAGCTGATGTAGCTGAAGGAACTATATTTAGATATTATAAAACTAAAAAAGATTTGCTTATGGGTCTATTAATACCGCTCATTACAAAGTTTTTCAGGCCTATGATTTTAGACTCTGCAGAGAGAATTATAAAAAATGAGGAAGATAAGCCAGTAGAAGAGGTAATTAATAATTTATTAATTGATAGATTCTATTTAATTGATAAAAACCTACCATTAATTAAAACAGTATTTATGGAGGCAGCTTACCAACCAGAATTATTAGAAACTTTGCGAAAAGACTTAGCACCTAAACTCATTCCATTTATAAATTTTTTCATTGAATCTAATATAAAAAATAATAATTTTAGAGACCTAGAAC
Source organism: Clostridium sp. OS1-26 (assembly GCF_030915445.1). Lineage (GTDB taxonomy): Bacteria > Bacillota > Clostridia > Clostridiales > Clostridiaceae > Clostridium_AM. The sequence goes on along the minus strand of NZ_CP133264.1, from coordinate 848,090 downwards.
CTAAGTTAGTTACAAGGACACTCATGAGTTTACTTTTAGGTTATGTTATATTTTCCAATACTTTTCCAGATTTTTTTCAAGGTGAAAATCACGAAGATGAATTAAGAAAGATTGTTGATATATTTTTAAACGGAGTGAGTAATATATAGTTTTAATAAAGGAGTGAAATATAGTGGATAAAAAGAAAAATGTAAAAGTGTTAATACTTATTACTCTAATAATTGCAGTTTCTGGTGGTTTTATTTTTAAATCCATTAAGGATAAGCAAAAAGACGAATTTGTATATTACGGTACCGTGGAAGCAGATAAGATAAACCTATCTACAGAGATTGGTGGAAAGGTAAAGGAGATTAAACTTCAAGAAGGAAGCAAGGTAAAGGCCGGTGAATTAGTTGCAACTATAGATTCTGATGAAAATTCATTAAAACTTCAAGATTCTGAGATAGCAATAAAAAGCGCTGAAAATGAATTAGGTAAAACACAAGATGGTACTAGAGCTGAAGAGATAAAAGCTCAAGAGGCTTTAGTGAGACAAGCACAATCATTAGTAAATCAAGGAGAAGCAGCAGTAAAAATTGCAGAAAATAATTTAAACGCTGCGCAAACAAATTTTGATTATAAGAAAAAGATATATGATGATGCAGCGGCATTATACAAAAGTGGAGCGGATTCAAAATACAAAATGGATGCTGCTAAAAATGAACTTGATAATGCTACAAACGTACTTAATAATGATAAAGATTCATTGGAAAGTTCTAAAGCGCAGGCCAGCAACTATAATGCACAGCTAGATTCATCCAATGCAAAGCTGCAGTTATTAGTAAATGGTGCTACAGAAAGAGATAAAGACTCAGCACAGTATGGAGTAGAAAAAGCAAAGAACAGTTATGAGCTTAGTAAAGTTATGCTAGATAAAAGCAATATAGTGACATCTACTGATGGTATTATAGAAACTATTAATTTTAAGAAAGGTGAATATATAGCACCAGGTAGTGCAGTTGCTACATTGTTAGATGACAAAAATCTATGGGTAAAAATTTATGTACCTGAAAGTGTACTTACAAACATTAAACTAGAAAAGGAAGTAACACTTACAAGTGATTTTTTAAAGGATAAAACCATAAAAGGAAAGATAATATATATATCACCAGAAGCAGAATTTACTCCAATGAATATAGTTACTAAAAATGACAGAACTAAGCTTGTATATGAAGTGAAAATAAAAATTTTGGATAATATTGATAATGTAAAAACTGGTATGCTTCTTGATGTAAATTTGAAATAATGGAGGCTTATTATGGAATATGCCATCTCTATAAAAAACCTTACAAAAAAGTTTGGGAACTTTACAGCTGTAGATGATTTATCATTTGACATTCCTAAAGGCAAAATATTTGGTTTTCTAGGGCCTAATGGTTCGGGAAAGTCTACAACTATAAGAATGATTTGTGGCGTACTAAAACCAACCTCGGGAGAAGGAAAGGTTTTAGGGTATGACCTTATAAAAGAATCAGAGAAAATAAAACAAAATATAGGATATATGTCTCAAAAGTTTAGTTTATATGAGGATTTAACAGTAGAAGAAAACCTAGAGTTTTATGGAAACATATATATGATACCCAAGGATAAACTAGAAGAACGAAAAAGAGAATTAATTGAAATGGCTAATCTAACAGGAAAAGAGAAAAGTTTAGCTGGTACATTATCCGGTGGATGGAAGCAAAGATTAGCATTGGGATGCTCTCTTATTCATAAACCTAGTCTTTTAATACTAGATGAGCCAACAGCAGGAGTGGATCCAGTATCAAGAAGAGAGTTCTGGAGTACAATAACTAATCTCGTTAAAGGTGGGATAACGGTATTAGTAACAACTCACTACATGGATGAGGCTTCAATCTGTGATATCATAGGTTTTATCTATAATAGTAAACTCATTACTATTAGCACTACTGATAGTTTGTATGAGGAACATGGTATAAATAACTTAGAAGATATATTTATAAGCTATGTTAAAGAGCTTTCAAATAAGGATGTTATATCATCTTTTGATGATTTAAAATTAACGAGGCAGAAAAGAGGCGATAAATAATGCAGTGGAAGAGGCTAATGACTATAACTAAAAAAGAATTTATTCACATAAAAAGGGATAAAGCTAGCCTTGTAATAGCATTGATGATGCCAATAATGATGCTCTTATTGTTTGGATTTGCAGTTAATACCGATGTAAATAACGTAGATTTGATAGTTTATGATGGAAGCAGAACTTCAGAGAGCCGTGAGTTAACAAGTAAGTTTACGAATTCCTCTTACTTTAGACTTTACGGGGAAGTAAATTCACCAAAAGAGGTTGAGGAATATATAGCGATGGGAAAGGTTAAAGTTGGACTTGTTATACCACCTGATTATACTAAGGAGTTGAGAAGAAATAGCCCAACTGAAGTACAGGTATTGGTGGACGGATCAGATCCTACTATAGCGAGAACTGCTATGTCATATTCACTGCTCATTGGGAATAATTATTCTTTAAAAATGAGGGAAATTGAGACCCAAAGGTCAGCACTAGGAAAACAAGAAAACACAGGTATAAGTTTGAAGCCATTTGTGCTATATAATCCCACTCTTGAGAGCAGTAAGTTTAATGTACCAGGGGTTATAGGGCTGATTCTTCAAAATATAACAGTAATATTAACATCTTTTGCTATGGTTAGAGAAAGAGAAAAGGGTACGATAGAACAGCTTATTATGACTCCAGTTACATCTTTTGAGCTAATAGTTGGTAAGCTTATACCATACACTATAATAGGTTTTTTTGATATGATTGTGGCCTTGCTTTTAGGAAATATAATATTCGGGGTAACAATAAAGGGAAGTGTGGCATTGCTAATTTTACTTGGGACATTATTTTTAATATGTTCTCTAGCTATGGGTATGCTAATTTCCACAGTAGCTAAAACTCAACTGCAAGCTATGCAGGCATCAATTGCTCTTCTATTACCTAGTGTATTACTTTCTGGATTTATGTTTCCAAGAGAGTCTATGCCTAAGATTATCTATTATATAAGTAATGTTTTACCTATGACTTACTTTTTACAGGTCTTAAGAGGAATAATAGTGAAGGGAGTTGGAATAACTTATTTGATAAGTCCGATTGTTTCTTTATTAATTTTAATTCTTATAATTGTTGGCCTAACTATGAAGAAGTTTAGTAAAACACTTGATTAGATATCCGAAAGAAAATGACAAGCCAAAGATTTTTTAAATGAATAGATTCACTCCTATGAATTTTTCTATTAGGAGTGAATCTTATGTATTTCTTATAGTATCTTTATAACTTCTACGTCATACTCGCCATCTGGTGATGTTACAGTTTTCTTTTGGCCAACTTTTAATTTATATAATACTTCGCCAAGTGGTGACTCAATGCTTATTTTCATATTTTTAGCATCTGCCTCAACGGTACTAACTAATGTAACCTCTTCAGTTTCATCAATATCATAAAATTTTACTAAAGCTGTTTTGTTAATACCAAATACATCTTCTTCATCAGAACTTTCAATGATTTGTGCATTTTTAAGTATTTCTTCTAATTCCATTATTCTTGTTTCAGTCATTGATTGATCTTCTTTAGCAGCACTATAATCTGCGTTTTCACTAAGGTCACCCTGTGCACGAGCAGCTTTTAACGCAGCCTTTATTTCTACTCTTTTTACAGTTTTTAAGTATTCTAACTCTTCTTCTAGTTTTTTCTTTCCCGCTTCTGTCAACATTAAATTACGCATGAAAAAATCACCCACTATCTAAAATTTTATTAATATAGCAAAATTGCTTACAACCATGCTTTATTTGTTTATACTATATATAATATCACCAATATAATATTACAACAAGATAACAATCATTTAGATATTTCCCATAAGCATATAATTTTAAACGTAATTCATATAGTAAAAATTATGCGACATAAGATCCTAAGGGTACAAGACGGAAAATTGACTTACACTCCGAGCTATGTTTTCAAGCTTCAGTCCGTTAAAAACTTTTAGTCAGTCTAAAGCTTGTCTTAAAACCCTTCACTAAGACTGACACAAAATTTTTAAATCTACCTTCAGCTTTGGAAACATAGCCCTTTGTGTAAGTCAATTTTCGGCATTTAACCCTACACAGCGAATTTATATCGCATAATTTTTATATTAATCCTTCCAAATGTGCCATAGATGATCATTTTTCCCTTTTGCAAAAACATCAATACGGTTAGGTCCCCAGGACGCTGATGCAGGTGCAGAGGTCAAGTTTCCATCAAGGTTTTGCTATGAACTCCATCGATTTCCGTTCCAAGATTTATAGAGTAATTCTCCATTCCTACCTCTAGCAAAAACATCAATATGATTAGGGCGAGCTGATGATGCTGCAGGTTCAGATGCTATATTACCACCGAGATCTTCCCAATCACTCCACCTAGAACCATCCCACCATTTATTATACATAGCATTGTCAGTCCCTTTAACGAAAACATCTAATCTATTTGCTCCCCAAGAAGATGCGCTAGGAGCAGAAGTTAAACTGCCACCTAAGTCCTCCCACTTACTCCATCCTTTTTCAGCAGAGATTTGTGCATTATTTAGTGTAAATCTAATAACTTTCTTTATAAGCTCATTAAGTTTATTACGAGGTATACCCATATTTACTAAAGACGATAAAACATAGGAATATCTTTTCTCGAAATCCTTGGAGATGGCATTTATCTTTTGATTTTCGTTTCCTGAATATTTTTCTGCATTATCAAGTACGTATCCAATGATTAATCTAAATAAGTAATCAGAAGTACGTCTATTAATTCCATGCTCCGTCATCGTATTATAAATATTAGGCTCATCTCTAGCTAGCAACCTTAATATTTGATTTATTTCATCTTGAGGCGCTCTAAATGCATCTAAGTATACATCTATATCTAAATTTGACCTGCTGTCACTAAAATCCTCACTTCAGTCTTCTATGTTAGTGTCGTTATTTGCATCTACATCATTTCCTGAGGTTTCTTCTCTACTCTCATTTTTGTCAATAGAGTTTTCTTCGTTGCCTTTCGTATGCATATTTGGATGGCACTGATAAAAGCTGCTGCAGAATTGGCACATGGTATAAGGGCAACAAAGCCATTTTTTTTGTAACATCTATATACCTCCGAACATTGATAATTTCATACTATTCTACGAAGTTAAAAAATGTTACTTTTGTAAAGTACTAATAATAAAAAGTTTATCTTAGTATCATAAAAGTTACTATATTTCAATAAAGTATCTTACTTTAAAAGCATATTGAAAGTTGATATACTATATCTTATCAATACATTTATTTTGTATAGTTTTAAAGGGGGAAATTTAAATGGAAAAGTCTAAAGTATATTTTACAGACTTAAAAACAAAACCAGGCTTAAATTTATTAGATAAACTCGAGAAATTAATAAAAAAGGCTGGCATTGAAAATATTGATTTTAAAAATAAATTTGTAGCTGTAAAGATTCACTTTGGAGAACCAGGAAATTTAGCCTATATTAGGCCTAATTATGCCGCAAAATTAGTAAAAGTAATTAAGAAATTAGAGGGAATACCATTTCTTACTGATGCCAATACATTATATACAGGAAGAAGATCAAATGCTATAGACCACTTAGAGGCTGCTTTTGAGAATGGTTTTAATCCATTGTCAGTTGGATGTAATGTTATAATTGCAGATGGCTTAAAGGGGACAGATTATAGAGAGATAGAAATCAATTGTAAGCATTGCAAAACAGCTAAAATAGGTACTGCTATTGCAGATTCAGATATAATTATATCCATGAATCATTTTAAGGGCCATGAAATGACTGGGTTTGGTGGTGCTATAAAAAACTTAGGAATGGGATCAGGTTCAAGAGGTGGGAAATTAGAAATGCATTCCGCGTCTCAACCAAAGATAAAAAAGGAGAATTGTGTTGCATGTGGACAATGTATAAAAAGCTGCTCACAATCTGCTATAGTAATTGACAAAGACAAAAAGGCAGATATAGATTACAGTAAGTGTATAGGGTGTGGTCAATGTGTTGCTATATGTCAATTTAACGCTGCACAAGTTATATGGAATGAATCAGCTGATACTGCAAATGAAAAAATTGCAGAATACACTTATGCGGTTATTAAAGATAAGCCTAACTTCCATATTAGCTTTATAATGAATGTTTCACCTAATTGTGATTGCTGGAATTCAAATGATATAGCTATTGTACCAGATATAGGTATAGCTGCTTCCTTTGATCCTGTTGCACTAGATAGAGCCTGTGTGGATTTGGTAAACAAAGCTCCGATAATAAATGGATCAGTTATTGAGCATGAACACTATCATGAAGGTGAAGATAAATTCACTCATATACATGTAAATACCAACTGGGAGGCTGGTTTAAAGCATGCCGAACAAATAGGTATAGGTACTCAAGATTATGAATTAGTTGTTTTATAGGGTTGAAAATTAGAAAGTTAACTTATACGACCGGATATGTTTCCAAGCTTCAGTCAGCTTTGGAGACATATCCCTTTGCATAAGTTAACTTTCAGTCTTTTAATCCATACATACTTCATTTATACGATAGTAAATTTATATGATAGCTTCTACATAAAAGGTTGTTATATTTTAATGTATCTTTGTTTGGAGACATCTTATGTTTTGTAAATATAAATATGATTTCAACAATAAGTATAAAAATTAAAATAAATAATAACTTTTTGAAGTTTGACATTAAAATCACCCCTATCATATTCTATGTGATAGGGACATGCAAAATATTATTTTTTTAATTTATTTTTAGTTTTTTTCTTTTTTGAACGGAGTATCCAAATTTACCTAAAGGTTTATTGAAAACAGGAAAATATTCACCGTGAGAATAACATATTAAATCAGCTTTTTCTAAATGTATTTTACCACTTTCATCTATTAAATTCTCTTCTACATGAATTGATACTACTTCTGCTAAAAAAAGATCATGACTTCCAAGAGGTGTTATACTTTTAAGCTTACATTCCATGGTAACAGGGCATTGCTTAATACCAGGCACAGAAACCTGATCACTATCCTCCAATACTAAATTACACTCTTTTATTTTATCAATAGTTTTTCCAGATCTCACACCACAAAAGTCTACGGCACGGACAAGTTCTTTGGAAGGTAGATTAACTACGAATTCCTCTGTTTCTTTTATGTATTTGTATGATAATCTTTCGGGACGTATAGCTACTGTTATCATAGGCGGTCTTGTGCATGCAGTTCCAATCCAACCAACCGTAAATACATTTACGCTTCCTTCTCTGCTTTTAGATGTTATGAGTACTGCTGGAACTGGGTTTAGTATAGCACTTCCTTTAAATGATATTTTAGACATGTATTTTCTCCTTCCTTTATCAGTTGTTATAAGTTAATTTATCTTAAATCATTTATACACTTTAATATAAAATACAATGATTTATATTATATCAAAGAACTATATTAAATGTTATAAGAAAATTTAAGAGTTTCTATAAGTGACATAAATGGAATTTTAAGGTATAATATCTTTACTATATATTCTGAGGAGTGATTTCATGCTGGGGGACGAAAAATCAAATATAGTTTTAATGGTGCAAAGTGCAAGTAGAGTATTTTGCTATTTTAATATATCACCGATAACTATAAAAGAGTTTGAGGATAGATACGGGGAAGTATCTTGGAAAATTTCAAAGCCTGCTATTAAAGTTTACTGTGTAGAGAATGGTGCAGCAAAAGAAATAAAAACAATTCTTATAGATGATTTTGATAATAACTGTTATATAAACATGGATAGAGGAGATCAAGATGTATTTATAAAGCTTGGCAGAATATTACCAAATAACATCTTTGCTGCATTTGCAGCATCAAATACAGTTACTACTCCAAGAAATTATGAGTCTAAAGATAGCTCAGTATATTTTGTGGATATCTCTGACAATGTTGATATAAGTTCAAAATCAAGTCTTGATAATTATGAAGAGTGTTCAAGCAATATTAATAGGCATAAAGAACCTAAGCCATATCCTTTTATGAATGTTAAAAAAAAGTGGGGTGGATACCCTAAAATAATAGTAAATTCAGGTTATTGTAAAAATGATTTTTTTAATAGATATTTTGATGAAGTAATAATTAAATACGATTTATGTTCGTCGCCAATTAAGTAATGTGAGGGGAAAAATATGATCAAGGGTTATGTTTCAATGATACTTCACAGCCACATGCCTTTTGTCAGGCATCCTGAAATTGAGGATGCATTGGAAGAAAGATGGCTTTTTGAGGCAATGGGTGAATGTTATATACCATTAATAGAAGTTTACGATAATCTAATAAAGGATAACATAAATTTTAAAATTACTATGTCCATAACACCTCCGTTGATGGCTATGCTAGAGGACGACTATTTACAAAAAAGATATTTAGAATATTTAAAGAAATCTATAGAACTATCAGAAAAAGAGACTATTAGGACAAAAAATAGTAGGGAATTAAACAAACTAGCATGTTTCTATAATGAAAGATTTAATAATTTAATGTCAATATATAAAGGCTATGATTGCAATTTAATGAATGCATTTAAAAAATTTGATAAGTCTGGTAATCTGGAAATAATAACTTGTTCTGCTACTCACGGACTTTTACCTTTGCTTATGGTTAGCCCAGAAACGGTGAGAGCACAACTTGCAACAGGAGTACAATCATACATAGATTGTATAGGACATTCTCCTAAGGGGATATGGCTTCCTGAGTGTGCTTATACATATTCTTTGGATTCAATGTTAAAGGATTTTGGAATACAATATTTTATAACAGAAAGTACAGCAATACTTAATGCATCGCCAAAGCCGAGATATGGAACTTTTGCCCCAATAGCTACTCCTAATGGTGTATGTGCATTTGGAAGAGACATGGAATCTTCACATCAAGTTTGGAGTAGCTTTAATGGATATCCAGGTGACTACTATTATAGAGAGTTTTATAAGGATATAGGATATGAATTGCCTATGGAATACATAAAACCTTATATAAATAAAGCTGGAATAAGGTTAGATACGGGCATAAAGTATTACAGAATCACAGAAAAAACAGATAAAAAGGAATACTACAATAGAGAGGCTGCAATGGAGAGAGTTAAGGAACATAGTTCACATTTTGCATCTTCTAGATTTAATCAAATTAATCATATTTCTCAACATATGGAGCAGCCGCCTATAATAACTTGCCCCTATGATACAGAATTGTTTGGGCATTGGTGGTTTGAAGGACCTGATTTTATAGATGAATTTATAAGAAAGTCTGCAGAAGAATGTACGAACTATGAGTTAATAACGCCGTCGCAGTATTTAGAAAGATACCCAATGGTTCAATGCAGCAACCCATGTCCTTCAAGTTGGGGAGAAAACGGAGATTATTCAGTATGGATAAACAAATCTAATGATTGGATTTATAGAGAGGTTCATAGATGTGCAGAGGCTATGGTGAGGATGGCTGATACCTATACTAATCCAAGTGACCTTCAGAAAAGAGCATTAAATCAAGCTGCTAGAGAATTAATGCTTGCAGAAGCATCAGACTGGCCCTTTATAATAAAAAATAATACAACTGTTGAATATGCAGTAAAAAGAGTAAATGCACATATTGAAAGATTTAAAAAGTTATATGATGACATAACTAAGAACACATTAGACTCTAAGTATATTTCATATATAGAAGAATTAGATAATATATTTAAAAATATAAATTATAAAATTTATAAAAAAGAAATTTATTAGCACCCACAAAAATATTATTTGTGGGTGCTAATTTCAATATAATACATTTGTGTTAAAATTTTCTTAAAAAGGTCTAAAAAATACTCAAATCATTTTTCAAATTTGAGCCTCAATAACTCTATAGGTAAACCTTCACTTAAGGATATTTGTTCTAAGTTAAAATAGCTTGGATAATCCTCTTTGAGACTATCTGATATTAACAACTCGGATGCAAATCTGTTAGCTTCATTTTCATATCTATTTATATTATAAAAGGTATGGTTTTTTAAAAAAGTGCAATTTAATTTAGGATGGAGAATTGCATGACCAAGTTCATGTGCACATACAACTCTTTGCATTAAATACGGGAGAGTGGAATTAATATAGATAAACTTAACTCTCTTTTCATATTGATATAATCCGTTAACTTCTTCATGCAAAGGCCGATGAATTACTTGAATTTTTAGTAATTCAGCTAATTCAAAGGGATTATCAGTTTTAAATTTTTTTATTAATTGATCTACTTTTTCCTTTATATGATTTCTCAATTTAACTCCCCCACGCAATACAAACATTAACTTATCAGTCCTATTTAATCTTTTCTATATTTTTTAGGTATATACTTTTTATTAATTAATTTTGCTTGACGCATGCCAAATTCAAGTGCATCTACAATGCTTTGAATAGCATCAGGTGATACTGGTTCCCCTGAAAGCATAAGTCCATCTTGCCCTTCCATAAGTTCTGTTTTTATTTGATTAAGTCTTTTTTCTATGTCTTTTTCATCTTTTTTAGTTAACTGAGTTTCTTTTTTTTCGTTAATTAATTGATTCTCTCCTAGAAGATAAGAGGTTGTAGTGTCAAGTGCTTTAGCGATATCATTTAATCTTTCCAGGGAAGGATTACTTCTTCCATTTTCAATATCACTTAGAAAAGAAACTGATATATTTGCTTTTTCAGACAAATCCTTTAGGGTTAAACTGTGTTCTTTTCTAAGAGTTTTTATTCTATCTCCTATACTATTAATAGACATACATATCACCTTTCTGAATTTGTTACTATCCCATAGTTCGATAATAACGTATTAATTATATTATACATCAATAAAAACGGAAGTAAATATGTAAAAATACGTTTTTTGCGTAAATATAAGAAAATTAGAGCTATCTAAAATAATATGAGTTTATTTTAACCAAATAACATAATATAGATGTATGATTTATTACGATATTTACGTATAATAATTGTAAACAGGAGGTGATAAAAGTGCGCTTGAAAAAATTAATTAAGTTATTAATGATGATAGTGAGCATTTTTTAATTTGCATTACGTAAATAACGTAATGCAAATTAAATAATGAAAACTACTAACAATACAAGCTTCATCTGATGACTGCCTGCTATAATACTCACTGAATAACGAGTTCTAAGCATCAAGTCATGGAAAAACCTCTGATGCCAGAAACTCTTTTTATAAAGAATACTATAAACAGACTTATTCTTATATTGATAAGTTAGCTATGTTATCAATAACTTAGTAAATTACTTAGAAAAAATAAAAGAGAAAAACATATAAAAAAGGGGCGGATAAAATGGACAAGAATAAAGAAAAAGATTTATATAAAAAAACTGATGGATTGCTTTTAAATTATAAGATAATTAAGGCGGAAATAAATAATTTAGAATTAGAAATAGAAGAAATTAAATCGGAATACGATGGTGTTAAGGCTGTAGGATATGAAGAACGAACAGGAAAAACTAATGCTTTCAATAGTTCAGTAGAGAATGAGATATTAAGGAAAGAGAAATTAATAAGAGATTTAACGAAAGAAAAGAGAAGCAAGGAAATTTTAATTAGCAAAGTAGATAATGCTCTAACTATATTAGAAGAAGAGGAAATAAAAATAATTAAGCTAAGGTATTTTGAAAAAATGGGATGGAATAAAATAGGCATATTAACAAACAGAGATGGAGACTACTGCGGCCGCATTAAAAGAAAAGCTGTAAATAGGATATCAGAACTAATTTGGGTGAGTAAAAAGTACACGGGATAAATCCCGGAAATGGTCAGATTTTTTCTGTAACAAGTACAGTAAACACATGCTAATATTATATCATCAAATTAATTCGAAACAAGCACTTGGAATTACTTCAAGTGCTTGTTGCTTTACTGGAAGGAGGTGAGAATATGGAAGCAAAAAAAGCCTTAGATTGTAAACCCAATAGAAAAGATTTAACAAATAATAAAAAATTAAATGATTCAAAGGAGGAAAATTTAAGTGATATTGAAAACCTAATGAAACATAGGAGCTATAAAAGGCATAGAGGTGCATTAAAGCAAATAAGTAGTTAGAAGGTGGTAAGATATGCTTGAAAATATAAAACTAGTTTTAGGCATGGTAGATAACTCTAAAGATGAACTAATAAAATATTATGTAAGCAGAATAAGCCAAAGAGTTCAAAGTTATTGTGGAGATACTCAACTGAAGCCTGAATATGAAGGAATTGTTGAAGAGCTAGTTATCAAAATTATGCAGGGGAAAAATGATATAAGGTATGAGAGAATAGGAGACTATTATATTCAGTATAATGTGCATGAAGATATGCTCGCACCTTATTTATCTCAACTAAAAAGGAGTGTATGAGGTGTTTACAGATCTTTTAAATCAGAGTCTTACTATTATTAGAACAGAAAGCACAGCTGGATCAAATCATATAGTAGAACAACAAGAAACAACTTATGGACCTTACCCATGCAGAATAGGGCGTCCCATAAGTAAATTTGTACAATCTATGCCTCAGACTAAAATTACACAAAACTTAAGATTATACACTGTAATAAGTGCAAATGTAAAAGCAGGTGACATAGCTTTAATAGATGGAGATAACTACATTGTAAAAAATATTTACAAACCTGCTAATCATCATATTGAGTGTGATTTAATATTATATCAGGAAGTGTAGTAAATGAAGATAAGCTTATTAGAGAAAGAATCTGACTTACTGAAATATTAAAAAATAGGTGAATAATTATGGAAGAATTAATTAAGGCAATAGCAGTAGATATAGCTAAAGAATTTGAACATTATATCTATTTACAAGACATAGGAGAAGGATTTAAAAGACCTTCTTTTTTTATTTATCATGTCTCAACAAAGCAAGTAGATATGAATAGAAGAAAATACAACAATAATATCTTAATAAAAATAGTATATTTTGCTCCATTAAGCAAATACCAGCTACCTATTAGATTAGATCAATTAGCTACTTTAGAAAAATTAAAAAAAGTATTTTCAAATATGGGAATTAGGGTAGGAGATAACTGGGTACGTATTAGCGATATGGTTGTAAATTATACAGAAGATAAAGATATATTTTTACAACTTACTTTAGATAAAGAAGAATTTAGAGAAGACAAATTCAGTAATGAAAATAATTTTGAAACTATGAAAAATATTTATATAAGGGAGAGTGGAATTTAATGAAATTACCAAGTATTAATATCATATTTAAAGAAGCAGGTACAACTGCTATTGAACGTGGAGAACGTGGGGTTGTTGCTCTAATATTAAAGGACACAATAGGCGCAGGTGTTACTAATCCTGTAACTATATATAGTTCAAAAGACATTCCCAATAGTCTAAGCGATACAAATAAAGAGCAAATTAATTTAGCGCTTATGGGTTATCAAAAAGCTCCTAAAAAGATTATAGCATATATAAACACCGCAGCTGATTATAAGGAGGCTCAGAAATATTTTGAAACTGTTAAGTGGGATTATATTGCAGTGCCAGATATTTTAGATGCAGATGTTACTGCTTTTGCAAGCTGGATTAAAGACCTTAGAAATAATAGAGATATAAAGGTTAAGGCTGTTTTACCTAATTGTGCCGCTGATCATGAAGGAATAATTAATTTTGCTACTCAAAATATAAAAACTCAAAATAAAGCTTATTCAGCTAAAGAATACTGCAGCAGAATAGCGGGATTACTAGCCGGTACTCCATTAACTATAAGTGCTACTTATGCACCTTTACTTGAAGTATTGGATTGTGATCACTTAACAAAGGACGATAGTGATGCTGCTGTAGATTCCGGCAAATTTATACTTATAAATGATGGAACTAAGGTTAAGGTTGGCAGAGCGATAAACTCTCTTGTAACTACAACTAGTGATAAAGGGGAAGAGTTTAAAAAGATAAAGATAATTGATATTATGGACCAGATTCATGATGATATAAAGAAAGTTGTTGATGATAACTACATAGGAAAGGTAAGCAATTCCTATGATAATAAGTGCCTATTAACAACTTCCATTGGGGGCTATTTTGAAGAATTAGAAATGGAAGGCCTTCTAGATAGAGATAAAAACAAGGTAACTATTGATTTAGCAGGACAAAAAGCTTACTTGAAGAGTATAGGCGTTAACGTTGATAGCATGAAAGAAATTGATATTAAACAGGCCAATACTAAAGATAAAGTATTCTTAGCAGCAAATATTAAAATTTTAGATGCAATCGAAGATATGAGCTTTAATGTTTCTATATAAAAGCAAGATTAAAAGATATTAAAATTTTTATACTAGGGAGGTATATTTTATGTATAATGCAGAAAAAACTATTATTGGAACTTGGGGAGAATTGTGGATTAACTCTGAATTGATTTCAGAGTGCACTGGCTTACAGGCTAAAGCTACATTTCAGAAGGTGGACATACCTATGTGCGGAAGATTAAGTAAGGCATTCAAAGTTTCAGGATGGGAAGGAAAAGGAACAGTTACTTTAAACAAAGTAAGCAGTAGAATGGCTAAACTAATTGGCGATAATTTAAGACAAGGAAGACAAGTTGTATGCACCATAATTTCTAAATTAGCAGATCCTACATCTGATGGAGTTGAAAGAGTGTGCTTAAAGGGTGTTAAATTTGATGATTTAACTTTAGCAGACTGGTCAGCAAATAAAGCTTTAGTTGAGAGTTTACCTTTCACTTTTGAAGACTTTGAATATATAGACATGATATAAGAAGTATGAGGTATTAAGCGAAAATTAATTTATACACTGGGAGATGTTTTAAAGCTTCAGTCTGTTAAACAGAGGGCCAAAATCTATGATTTTGAGATGATCGCTTACTCAGCGAGTACTCCTCTGACAAAAGGAAGATGGGGTTCATACTCGAAGAGTTTTAAGCTTATCTTAAAACTCTTCACTAAGACTGACATAAAGTTTTTAAATCTACTTCGGCTTTGGAAACATGTTCCTCTGTATAAGTTAACTTTTTAGTTAGAAGCCCTATAAAGGGAAAGGAAACTTATATTTGGGACTATACTTTTATATATATTGAAAATAAAAATGATATATTTGCAGGAGGGTTTTATTATGAATAAGACAATAGATTTATTATTAAAAAATGACGTGAGTAAATTAAAGAGACCAACTAAGGATATAGAGATAACTAGATTATCTGAGTTATATGGAGAGCCTTTTATAGTTACGTGTCAGGCGTTAACTCCTAGTGAATTTAATGAGCTACAGGAAAGCATATCTATTAATATAGAAGGAAACATTGAACTAGATAACAATATACAAGTGTTAACAATTCTAAAGGGGACAAAAGATCCTGATTTTAAGAGCAAAGAGCTTATGGATCACTTTGGTGTACCTACTCCAAAGGATTTAGTCCAAAAGATATTTTTAAGCGGGGAAATATCAAGCATATATACTACTATAACTGACCTTTCAGGTTTTGGTAAGGATTCAGTAAAAGAAATAAAAAACTCATAAACACAGATGGTCTTGTACAGATGATGTATTATTATTGGAAAGAAAAAGGTATAAGACCCTCTGTGTTTTATAGTATGCCTATAGGTGAAAGAATGGTAGTACAGGTTTTTTATGAAAATGAGATAGAAGAAAAAAATAAAAACAGGCAGGAGATGAAAAATTCTGAAACTCCTATTTTTCCGGTGGTATTGGTATAACTAATATACGAGATACTTAAACGTATCTCGTATATTTTATAAAAAGGAGGGTGGTGAAAATTTGGGAGAACAAAATAGAAATGTATTTAATATTAATGAAAGTTTTTATGAAAATATGAAAAAAGCTGTAAATGCCGCTGACAGTCTTAAAAAACAAATAATATCTGTTAAAAAAGCTATAAATGAAATAAGTAAATTAGAGATTAAATTAAAAACTAACAGTTTTGAAAAGCAAATAATATCTGTTAAAAAAGCTACAAAAGAAATAAGTGAAGTAGAGATTAAATTAAAAACTAACAGTTTTGAAAAGCAAATAATATCTGTTAAAAAAGCTACAAAAGAAATAAGTGAAGTAGAGATTAAATTAAAAACTGACAGTTTTGAAAAGCAAATAATATCTATTAAAAAAGCCATAAAAGAAATAAGTGAAGTAGAGATTAAATTAAAAGAAGAAGCTTTAAAAAAATCAGATAAGCCTAAAGAAGATAATGCATCTAAGATCAGAAATACGATGACAGACTATGTAAATACAAGCACCATAGCTAAAGATGCTTATAGTATATATAAAGCTATAAATAAAAAATTTCCGAATAATCCTATAGCGAAATCATTTAGTAGAATTGGTAAAAATATATCTAGAGCAATTAATACGATAAAGTCTACAATAAGAGGTGCCAATATAGGAAAAACGGTTAAAGAAGCCTTTGGAGGAATACCAAATATTTTAAAAAATATGCAACTTGGAAAGACATTAAAAGGTGCATTTGACGAAATGCCAAGTATTTTTAAATCAATTTCGAAAGAAATGCCCAATACATTAAAATTAGCATTTGCTCCTATAGGAGCAGTATTTATTGGACTTGGTCGTATAATTTCAAGATTTGCTATTGGAGCAATAGAGGCTTTGATGGGACTTAATCCAATGCTTTTATTGCTAATAGTAGGAGTAGGATTATTTGCCGTAGCTTGGAAAAGTAATTTTCGTGGAATAAGAGACGATATTGAAAAAGACATAAAAGAAATTGGAGAAAGACTTGACTATTTATATAATCATTTCAATGAGGTATGGAATGATACTTTAAAAAAACTAGGTCATTTAGCACGCCATCCAATAGATTCTATAATGGAACTTAGAAATGAAGGATCGAGATTCGAAAAAAATCCTGCTGATAAGTGTGCAGTTGGCACATCTTATTTTCATGGCGGTTGGTCATGGGTCGGTGAACAAGGCCCCGAACTTATGAAGCTTCCAGGAGGAACCCAGATATTAGACAACAGAACTTCTCAAAACATGTTAGGTGGTTCCATAAGCGTAGAAAAATTAGCGGATACCTTAGTAGTTAGAGAAGATTCAGATATAGACAGAATAGCAGACGCTTTAGCTAAAAAGTTAACTAAAGTAGGATTTAATTGTGTATAGGAGGAATAGATTATGGAATTTTGGCTAATGCAGAATGAAAAAAATTTTCAACTTCCCGTACCACCGGCAGAGTACAATCTACCTAATGAAATAAATGTAGATGTTTTTAATGTAGAAAATCTAGGAGAAGTAAGTTTTATTGGTAAAAGTAAGCTTTCCAATATATCAATTAATAGCTTTTTTCCTAATGAAAAATATAATTTTTGCCAGTATTTAGATTTTCCGGAGCCTTATGAATGTGTAAAGTTGATAAAAAAGTGGCAGCAAAGTGGTAAGCCAATACGCTTAGTAATCACAGAAACAGATGTAAATATGTTATGTACTATAGAAAAATTCACTTATGGTGAAAAATTTGGAGATAGAGATGTGTATTTTACATTAGATCTTAGAGAATATCGCCAATTAGAAGGGATGTATTTTAATGTATCTTAGTGTATGGGCTTTATATGATAGAAAAATTCTAGAGAATATAACTGATTTCTGTAAAACAGTACAAATTAGCGGAGATGTGCAGCAGTGTGCTAGAAAATTAGATATAAATATGGCTTATTCAATAAGAGACAAAAACCAACCTAATGCACAGATAGGCCCAGGTACTATTATATATGTAAGTTTAGATTTTAAAGAAATATATCGTGGCGTTGTAGTGGATAGAGAAATAAATTCAGGGGCTCAAGAAATAACTTTTACAGCCTATGATTATCTAATGTATTTTTTGAGGTCTAAAGTAACCTATAACTTTCAAAATATAGAAAGTGAGTATGCAGTAGAAAAAATATGTAAAGATTTAGGGGGTATGTATAACTATATACCTACTACAGGGATTAAAATAAACAGGCTAATTCAAAACAAAACGGCTTATGAAGCTATTATGGAAATATATACTCAAGTGAATAAGGTAAATAACATTAAATACATGCCTTATGCAGATTATGATATGTTTTCAGTTATGGAAAAAGGCGAAGTTATAACTAATCAGGAGTGGCATAGCTATACGGGTACTGTAGATGTTAACGCTGTGCTGAGTCCAGATTTAAATATGGCAGGAACTGTATACAAAGATACAAGTTCTAATATGGTGAATAAGGTCAAAATTTACGATGAAAATGGTAATGCTATTGGTGCTACTGAATTAGAAGATGTGATAAAGTTTTACGGAGTGTTTCAAGAAGAATATCAAAAGGAAGAAAATAAAGATCCAGTTACGGAAGCTAGAAAGTTGTTACATGGAATAGATCGAGAATTTTCTGTAACAGCGATAGGTGATTGGAGATGTAGAACAGGATATGCTATGCAGGTTAAAATACCTTATATTGATATTTTAGCTGATACTATTATGTTCATTGATGGAGATACGCACACATGGGAGTTAGCTTCAGGAAAGTATACCATGGATTTAAAGCTTTCCTATTATAATACTATGGATGCAAAGGAGGAGTAAAATGGAAGACTGCTACGGTAAACTAATAAATATAATAAAAAAACATGGATCAGCATACAACCCTCCAAGTATAGATTTAGGAGTGGTCCTAAATTCAGATCCTCTTATAATAAAAATAGGCGATCTGCAATTAACTAAAGACAATCTTTTAGTAGCGGATTACCTTCTAAAAAACTACAAAAGAAAAATAACTATTCCATCTACATCCGCAACTGGAAGTGCCACAACCGGCAGCATAACAACAATAGGTATTCCTGATGCGGATTTGAATTTTACTGATAGTCTTAAAAAAGAAGATATATTGGCCTGCTTGGCTACGGAAGATAGACAGACATATATAATTTTATGTAGGGTGGTGAAAGCATGAGCATTTTTCCACAGGTTGATGTAAATATTAATAATGAAATAAAAAAGAATGATGAGAAAATAGAAAGGATTCCAAGGGAATACGCCTGGGATTTTGAAAATAACGACTTTATCATGAAAGATGGAAAGCTGGTTGTAGTAGAAGGAAAGGAAGCAGTTAAGATTTGGATATGGAAGGCTCTCCATACTGTAAAACTAAAATACAATGTATATTCAGAAAACTATGGACATGATTTAGAAACACTGATCGGATCAGGAGGGTTTTCTGGAGGGCTTCTGCAAAGTGAAGGTAAAAGACTAGTATGGGAATGTTTAAAGTTAAATCCTTATATAGAAAGAATTGAAAAATTTGACATGAACTTTTCAAAGGATAAATTAGATATTAGCTTTATAGCTATTACAAACTATGGGGAGGTGAAAATCAATGTATAGTGAAGAAAATAGTACAAATGATATATTGAAAAGAATGAGAGATGGTATACCTTCTGATATAGATAAATCAGAAGGTTCTTTTATTTATGATTCACTTCTACCAGCAGCTAATGAGTTTCAAAAAGTCCATATTAAATTAGACAACATAGCAGGAAAACTTAGTGTAGAAGCCTTATCTGGAGATGAATTAGAGCAAAGAATATATGAAAAAACGGGAATAAAAAGAAAAAAGGCTACAAAAGCCAATACAACTTTAAATGTTATAGGTAATGCTACTATAAAAGCAGGTGATTTGTTTCAAACTGCTGGGGGCATACAATTTATATCTATAGAAACAAAAACAATTGTTAATAAGGGAACTATAAGCATAGAAGCAGTTGTTCCAGGAATAAGCTCCAATGTTCCTGCTGATCAAATAACAGTAATACCGGTAGTCATTCCTGGAATTATTAGTGTAAATAATCCAAGCACTACCGAAGGTGGTTATGATGCTGAAAGTAATGAAGAGCTGATTAAAAGATACTATGAAAGAATTAGAACACCGGCTACAAGTAACAATAAAGCACAATATAAGAATTGGGCAAAGGAAACTGCAGGAGTAGGAGACGCAAAGGTATACTCTCTTTGGAATGGAGATAACACTGTAAAAGTTGTAATAATAGACTCTAATAAGCAGCCAGCAAGCACAGAATTAGTTCAGGCAGTACAAAATTATATAGATCCTGGAAGTAAAGGTTTAGGAGAGGGAGTTGCTGCAATAGGTGCATTTTGTACTGTAGTGAGTGCAGTAGGCAAAGCCATAAATGTATGTTTTACTGCTGTAAAAGATAAAAATTATACTGATGAGCAAAGAAAGATTAATTTTGAAAATAATCTAACTGATTTTCTCAAGAATTTTGCTTTCGTTGAAAGCTCAATAAGCTATGCTAAAGTAGGCGCTTTAATACTAGATACAAAAGGCTTTTTAGATTATTCAAGCTTAACTATAAATGGAGGAGCTGCCAACATCCCAATAGATGATAATGAAGTAGCAGTAAAAGGGGTGGTAACAATTGAATAATGAATACATGAAAAGCTGTATGCCATCATTTATTACTGAATCTAAAATATTTGGAAATATATATGATGCTGAAGTTAGGGAATTTGATACTTTAGATAAAAAAGTTGAAGATCTAAATAATCAGTTAAGTATTGATACTGCAACCTGGGCTTTATCCATATACGAAAATGAAATGGGTATTAAAACTGACTTAATTAAATCTCTGGATGAGAGAAGAGCTGTAATTAAATCCAAGTGGAGGGGCACAGGAAAAATAGATGGGAAACTTATTAAGATGGTAGCTGATGCCTATACAAACGGACAGGTCGATGTTACTTTTGATGGAAAAATAAATATTAAATTTAACAGTATTATAGGAATTCCAGGCAATTTAGATGATTTAAAAAAAGCTCTGGAAGATATAAAGCCAGTAAATTTAAGGCTCGAATATGTATTTTCATATCTACTTTTAAAAGACATTGATGGAGTTAAAACATTAAGGCAGCTTGAAGCTATTCCATTAAATAAATTCGCTGGAGGTGAAATAAATGGCTGGTAATACCCCTAATCTAAATTTATATAAAAAAGATCCTACTGTAGATGGAAATGATACTTTTAATATAAAAACTATGTTAAATGATAATTGGGACAAGATAGATGCCTCTGTGACAGCTAAGGCTGATAAAGTTGACTTTAGTTCGCATTTGGCTGATAATACGGCTCATGGAATAGGGACACATAATACAGCTTTCAATCAAAATTTTGAAACTTCTACAACTAATATTAAGATGGATGGAACTGTTTCAGTTGGTTTATCAAATAATGTCGCTAGGTCAGACCATGTACATCCTTCGGATAATACTAAGCTCAATAAAGCAGGAGATACTATGTCAGGTAATTTAACTGTAAACGCTACAGTAAATGCAACAGCTTTACAAAAAGGTGGAGTAAATGTGCTCACTTACAATGAAACTTTGGCTTCAGGGACAACTGGATTGCATAGAACTACAATGTCAACCGCTGCACCCTCTGGTGGAAGTGACGGAGATATTTGGTTGCAATATGTATAAGGGGGTAGTTTTATGGCAGGTCAAGCAAAAGTAAATGTAGGTGGTGTTTGGCGACAAGTCAAAAATATATTTGCAAATGTAGGTGGTGTTTGGAGACAAGTTAAATATTCTTATGCTAATGTAGGTGGTGTATGGAGGTCGGCTTATCAAGCAATTTATGCTTTATTTACAGCAGGTGTTCAAAATGTACCTTATACTCTTGATGTGGGTAGTTACGGAACTGTTACTAATACTGGTTCTTCTTTATCAATTTATGGATGTGGTGATGATAGACATGGTTCAAGTGTGTATATACGTTGGAATGTAGATGTAACTGGATATAAAACATTCAAAGTCGATATGGATTTTACTATAGTTCAAGGAGGTGGTAGTTGTCTTGTAGGAACATCATCTTCATATACAATTATTTCTACATCACGCTCTAGGAGTACTGTTAATTTTGACTTAACTGGTCTTACTGGAGTGCAATATTTACAAATATATTTTTCATCAAATCATAGCACTGGAAGCGACACTGTAACTGGAAATGTATATAATGTTTGGTTAGAATAATGGAGGTGTTTATATTTGATAAAAATAATGCGAAAATTTATTTTACTGACGTAAATGGTAATGAAAAAGCGTTAGAATATAGATATTTAGAATATAATTCAGATGGGTATGTTGTGGCTATTTATAATGAAATGCCTGTTAATATAACTAACAGTAATAAAATAGCTATTGCAGACAACAGAAATTTTGAAGTTGGATATGAATATGAAAATTATATTTGTGTTCAAGAAGTTAATCAAGATAATATTCTTACTTTGTGTTGTGTAATTAAACAACCCGAGAGTGTTAAGTTTTTAAGAAAAGAAAGAGATAATTTAGCTAATGCTTTATTAGAAGCACAAAATGCAATAAATGCATTATTGGGGGTGTAATTAATGAGCAGATTATATAATTATTTTGTTACTTGTTGGAAGTACAATAGTAATTTTACAGAAATTAATTTAGATAATGCAGTAGATAAAGGATTAATTACAGCAGATGAAAAGGCACAAATATTATTAATTCCAAGAGAGATTTAAGACATAATAGAAAAATTATATGACTTAAGAACCCAATCTTGCTAGGTTCTTTCTATTTTGCCTCACATATGTCTATTAGTTACTGCTTTATATTATAAAATACAAGGAAGAAATAAGTATACGGGTAAACTTATATTAAATGACATTCTTCCAAGCGTCTATCTTGAGTATCGATATTTACTATATCAGCCAGACACAGGCTTGACAATAAAAATTTTAAACGAGAAGCCACAGACGATAGCAGATAACAGGAACTCTCAAGAGGGATATGAGGTGCAATTTAACATTGCAATTGATAGTGTAGCAGAAGATGGGACTTTACATTCTAGCTATGACTAAGTTACAAGAAATAGCAATATACTTGAGAAATAAGAATAACAGTTTAGAACAACGGATACAATCAGTTAACACTTTAATTTCTCAAATGCTGCTTGTTATGGTTAAGGTAGGTCTGATGCAATATGAATTGGTTTGACATAATAAGCAATTACTATAAAGCAGGATATTATATACCTGCTCAAGTTGCAGTATTTGTAGCTAAGGAAAAAATTACGTTTGATCAGCATCAACAAATAACAGGACAGGTATACACTGAACAATAGAAACATTAATCAAAATAAGGATAGTAGAAATCTACTATCCTTATTTTGATATAATAGTTAACAGTACATCTGATCCGGAAGCTGCAGGGAGTATTGCAACTTGATGATCATCTTTTTTAGCTGCAATAGAAACAGGTTTTTTATCTTCATAAATTGTCCAACCGTCTTTTTTTAATATGTCCTCATAGTGCTTTAATGCGTCATTATTATTAGTATTTTTTATAGTATATTTTGCAGTACCATATCCCTGTTTACCTTGTGATGGTGGTGTGAAATTTTCAAGCTTCATATCAGCACCATAAGAAGGAAGATATGAGAATTCTTTAGGCAGATCACTAGTGTTGTTAGTAGTATCTGATTTACTTGTATTATTGGTATTACTAGAAGTATTAGTATTACTAGGAGTTTTGGCACCACATGCAACGAAGAATATGGACATAACCAATACTATGGAAATACAGGAAAATTTTTTCATTACAATCACCTCTTTAGAATTATAGTCACTAATAGATATTTTAATATAATTAGAGATGATGTCAAGTTTTAAAAGTAAACAATAGAAAATCATTGCGTCATCAAGCATAGTCTGATACTCTATATACGTAAATATAACAATAAACTATATGAGGGTAAGGGATGAATATGCAAACAATAACAAATAATCTAAGAATAAAAAATGTAGTTCTTATAATATTGGGCTGCTTGCTATCTTCAATAGGATTAAATATGTTCATTGTGCATGCAAAACTGTATAGTGGTGGCGTGTCAGGTCTTGCTATCTTGATTCAATATATAACTAAATTCCCAGCTGGTTATACAATAATGTTAGCTAATATACCTCTGCTCGCCATTAGCTTTAAAAAATTAAATATAAGATTTACAATCTATAGTTTAATAGGTACGGTTTGTTACTCAGTCTTTTTAGTTATTACTAAAGATCTACAAACTATAATAAGTACTAATGATACCCTACTGTATTGTCTATATGGGGGACTACTAAATGGGCTTGGCATAGGGTTAACTTTTGCAAATCATGGTTCTATGGGTGGAATTAATATTATAACAATGCTATTCAAGAAAAAACACGATAATTATGATGTTGGCAAAATTGGGCTTATTTTTAACTGCGTTATAGTATGTGTAGGTGCATTGTTAAATGGTATGTTAACTGCGCTTTATACATTAATATCAATGTATATCACGTCAGTTGTAACGGATAAAATTATTCATGGTATGGTAAGAAAAAAACTTTTGTTTATAATTACTGAAAAAGAGAAAGAAGTATGTGATTATATCATGACTTATATGCATCGGGGAGCTACCATTTTAAATGGGCAAACCTTGACTGGTAAAGAAAGAAAAGTTTTGTATTGTATAGTACACTTATCTCACTTACCAGAGCTAAAATATTCAATACAAAATATAGATAAAGATGCTCTTATCTCTGTAATAGACGCTTCTGAGGTTGATGGAAAGGGATTCGATAGCAGTATTTTATAAATACAATAGCAACAAAAGTAAAAAACAATTTGTGAACGATTAATTAAAATGAACTAAGAGAGAATAATGTTACTAAAATTAGGAAAAGACAAGAAATATATATTAGCGTAATGGAAAAGTAACAGATATTAATACTATTTGATAAATGCTTTATATAATTCGAATTAATAGAAATTTTCGACAAGAATCAATCTTCAGGAAAAAAGAGTTCTTAAGGATTAAATATGGAAGACTATTCGAAAATAATTAAACTTCTGCATAGGAGGCGATAATTTGTATAGTGAAAATAACTTGGCTAATGATATATTGAAAAGAATGAAAGATGGTATACCTTCTGATGTAGATAAATCAGAAGGTTCTTTTATTTATGATGCTTTATCTCCAGTAAGCAAAGAATTAGAAAAATCGTATATATCAAATGATGATATATTAAGAAGAACAGATCCCTATATAGCTGCAGGAGAGGATCTTGAAAAAATAACAAATCCTTATGGAATTACTAGGAAGCCTGGTAAAAAAGCTTTAACTCAAATTTTAGTAAAAGCTGTTGTAGGCACAACTTTGAAATCGGGCTCAATACTTCAAACTAAATCCGGTCTAGTATATAAGGTTATGCAAGATATTATAGTAACAAACGAATCAACTATTGTGAGTGTAGAAGCTAGTGAAGTCGGAAGTAAGTACAATGTTCCTGCTAATATTATTACTGAGATTCCAGTGCAAATAAGTGGGATTATATCTGTTACAAATCCTAGTCCGATAACAAATGGTTATGATATTGAAGAGGATGAAAGCCTAAGGAAAAGGTATTTTGAAAGACTGCAAACTCCAACAACTTCAGGTAATAAATATCATTATAGAAATTGGGCTAAAGAGGTTACTGGTGTTGGAGATGCTAAAGTATTTCCGCTTTGGAATGGCAATGGAACTGTAAAGGTAATTATAATTAACTCAAATAAAAGAGCTGCAGATAGTAATCTTGTAGATATCGCTAAAAATCATATAGAAGAAAATAGACCCATAGGTTCTGATATTACAGTAGTTTCAGCAAAAGAAAAATCAATAAATATATCAGCTAATTTAGTAATAGATACTAAATTATATAATTTAAATCAAGTTCAAGCTTCTATTGAAAATAACCTAATAAAATATTCTAAAGAAATATCTTTTATAAGCAACTATATTTCATATGCAAGTATAGGCAATTTAATATTTAATACTGATGGAGTTATAGATTACAGCAATCTTCTTGTTAATGGAGGTATTTTAAATGTAATAATTGAGGATGAAGAAATACCTGTGTTTGGCACTGTTAGTTTGGGGGTGCAATAAATGTATGGTGATACTATCTATGGGAGCACACAATATGCTGATGATAACCCAATATTACAGCAGCTACAACCTTTTACACCTAATTTAATGAAATACTTACCAACATACTATGAAAATTCTGAACTAATGAAAAGTGTTCAAAGTACTATATCAAAAGAAGTTGGTAAACTAAATTATTCTAAAAAGGATTTATTAGATCAATTTTATATTGACACTGCAACTTGGGGACTAAGCTGCATATGGGAAAAACCTCTAGGTATTCAGATTGATTTAAATAAATCCTATGAAGAAAGAAGAGAGATTATAAAGGCAAAGTTAAGAGGAGCTGGAACTGTAACTAAAAATATGATTAAAAATGTTGCTGAAGCTTTTTCAGGAGGAGAAGTTGAGGTATTAGAAAACTTTTTAGACTATAGTTTTATAATACAGTTTATTGGTATAAAGGGTATTCCAAAGAATATGGTAGGATTAATAGAAATAATAGAAACTATTAAGCCAGCGCATTTGGGATACTCTTTTAAATATACTTATACTTGGTGGAATAAATTAATAGAACTCACTTGGAGTCAGTCCAAAATGAAAACATGGAATGACTTAAAAATTTATGGATAGAGGTGATAAATATGAAGATAACAGCAAATTTAGGATTAAAAAAGCCAGAAGGAACCGATGTAGTAAATATTGATGATCTTAATTATAATGCTGATGTTATTGATACAGAGCTGCAAAAAGAGCTTTAAAAACAGACATACCAACAGTTGCTGTGCAAAGTGTTAACGGTAAAACAGGGACGGTATCACTTATAGCAACTGATGTTGGAGCAGCAACTTCAGCACAAGGTATCAAGGCTGATACAGCCTTACAAAGCTCACAACTAGGGCAGGCAGGGGGGCCAGCTAAACAGAATGATTTTATGTCGCATTTGGCTGATAGTCTGTATCAAACAGCAGGAGGAACAGCAACAGCCATAACACTAACAATTGGTGGCACATTGATAAATGGTTATCCAATAACATTTATAGCTAGTGCAAATAACAATAGTAGTGCTACAACAATAAATACAAAGCCTTTATATAAGCCTGGAACTACTACTGCACCAAATCTAATATCAGGAAAGGCTTATACAGTTTGGTACAACCAAGCAAGTAATTGTTTTTTTATCAAAGCTAGTGCAGAAGGTGATGCAGGTGTCGGAGATGTACTAGCAGGTAAAAAATTTAGTAATGATACCGACACAGGATTAGTAGGTACAATGCCTAATAAATCAAGTGTAACAATATCGTCAACAGCAGATAGTCAATTACAATATGGTGGCATTATTACTGACCAAGGTGACCCTGGTTTTAGAGTAATATTTCCTATAAAGAATTTACCTACTGGATATTATGATGCAAATACTCAAATAAATGTATCATTATGGGGCGTTGCTCCTCAATTTGTTCAAGCAGGTGCTAAAATTGGAAGATGGGATAGTCCTTTAGTTGGTACTTATACCTCAGATGCAACAGCTACAGCACCACAAATTCTTAGTAGTTATACTGCTTATGCAAATGGTTCTAAAGTTACTGGAACAATGCCTAATAATGGTGCATATATAATACCAATGTCTTATACATATGGTAATATATCAATTCCTGCTGGTTATCATAACGGTGCTGGTTATATTCAAGGATTTTCTTTTTCTATAGGGTCAGCTAGTGCATTAGCGATTCCTGTTTGGAATGGTAATACATTTGGATATACTTACGTTAAAAAAATAGCAGAGTGTGTTTTGAATTTTTCTGGAAGTGTAAGGGTTATTTATACAGAATCAAAAAATTATTATGGTGCTGGGGCTGTGTCACAAGTTTATGTGAATGATGTGGCTAGAGGTGTTAGTCACCCTAATGCTTCTACTAACACTATGACTTATACTGACGATATTACAATAAATGCTGGTGATAGAATACAAATATATGGCGCTTCTGGTTCAAATTCTGGCGGTATGTCAATATCAAATATTAAAATTTTATGTGATAAAATTCCAGGTGTTACAATTGGTTATTCAAACACACTTTAATGAGGTGATATAGATGGAAAAAAAAGTTCAATATAATACATTAGAGGAACGTGAAAATCTTATTAATGAAAATAAACCATTAATATTAGTTGAGGAGCAGAATCTTTTTGAGGGAAATTTCTTAATATTTTCAGATGTTCCAAGAGTAATTCCCACACAAATTATTTATACAGAAGTTCCTAAAGAATCATTTGATTTAATGCAAAAGACAATTGATGATTTAATTTTAGGAGGTGCTTTATAATGGCTGAATATATGGGACAGAGAATAATAGATGAAGTTTATACTTATAATTATGTAATAAGTAAAAGACCAGATTTAAAAGTTAATATAGACGCATATTTAACAGAGAAAGGTAGACAAGACCTAATTATACAATAGAAAAATTATACGACACAAGAACCAGATTAACTAGGTTCTTTTTATTTTGCCTCACATATACCCATCAGTTACTATCTCATATTATAAAATACAAGGAGATGGTAACTATGGAAGAAACCCATTTAGAAAAGAAAAGCGCTGATGACGAAATAGTTGAAGAGCATAAACAGAGTTCTTGGCATCAGATGGAGTTTTAACTCCACCTGATGCTTAGAAATCGTTATCCAGGGACGTAGCTGCTCTTTACTCCCGCTTGGAGAAAAGCAGATATCCCAAATCTGTGATTTGGTGATAGTCGCTTTCACAGAGTGCGCCGGGAGTATTAGAGCGGGTAGTCATCGGATAAAAGTATTAGACATTTTACGGAAGTTGTTATTACTCCAGAGCATGCTAAAAGAGCAGAGTCAAAGGAATTTATAGATAACCAAAAAGACTTAAAGAAGATGGACATTACAAAAAATATGTAAAGAAGGGCTACAACCTGTACCATAGAATAACTAAAAGCTAGTGCAGAATGAAGAGTTCTGCACTTTATTATTTAATGGAGGTGCAACTTGGAAGATAAAGTATTAGATTTAGCTATGCAGCAAGGAATATGGGCGGTACTTTTTATAACACTGCTTTTCTTTGTATTAAATGAGAATTCCAAAAGAGAATCAAAATATCAGGAGATAATATCTCAGCTAACAGATAAATTTCAATGTATAGAAGAAGGCTTAAACTGTATTAAAGAAGATGTGAAAGAAGTTAAAGATAAAATATTTAAATAACTATTATCAATTTTAATTTACCAACATAACCTAAATAGGAGGTAGATTATTATGAGTAAATTTGCGTTAGATCCTGGGCATGGATGTTATCCAGACACAGGAGCAGAAGGGTATTTAAATGAACAGGACTGTGCATTAGATATAGCAAATAGAGTTATAGGAAAACTTCAAATATTAGGCCATCAGGCTTGGAATGTAAGACCTACAAGTGCTTGGAGTGTTCCAAATTCGCTGCAGCAAAGATGTGATAATGCAGCGAATGCAAACTATTTAGTTTCTATACACCTAAATGCAGGTGGTGGAAAAGGCAGTGAGGTATTTGCAATGAGTACTGCAGGAAACACTTTAGCTTCTAGTGTATTAAAAAGCTTAGTAGCATTGGGATTTGTAAATCGTGGAGTCAAAGATGGCAGTGGTTTATACGTAATAAAGCACAGTAAACCTGTAGCAATTCTCATAGAAGTATGTTTTGTAGATACTCAAGGTGATGCGGACCTATACAATAAGTTAGGTTCTGAAGTTATAGCCTCGGCAATAGTTCAAGGGCTTACTGGACAAACAGTGAAGCCGGATAATAGCAATTTTTACTTTATAAAATCTGTACAGCATGATTTGCAAAGAGTTAGCTGTCTAGAAAGTGGAGAGATTAATGCTACAGGTCAACTAGATACTAAAACTAAGGCTGCAATAAGACAGTTTAGAAATATAGTAGGGTTACCAGATGGTGATAATATAGATTCTCAGCTTACAGATGCACTAAATGCTATAACTAAAATGCCCACAATAGGAAAGGGTTGGTCGGATAATCCTATAGCAACTAAATTTATTCAGTGGTGGGTTGGAGCATCTAAGACTGGAGTGTTTGATGATACAACGGTTCAAAAGATTAAGGCATGGCAAAAAGCTATTAAAGTATACTCAGATCCAGATGGAGTTGTTAGAATAGAAAGCTGGAATAAGATTTTAAAATAATATATAAGGCATCTTCAAAAAAATAACTAGTCAATCTGCTAGTCTATTTTGTGTCATACTGCGTTGACAGAACCCTTAGATAGGGTTGGCTATCTGCGGAACCTTTCTCCTTGTCTGACACAAAATATCCGTCGCATCTTTGACTTGTTATTTTCTTTCAGATGCCTAACTAAAAGTTTTTATCTATAAAAATTAATCTTGGAGGATGAAGTTTATGGAAAATCAAGTGATGAGTATTTTTGTACAGGCAGTTCTATCAATTTTGGGAGTATTGGTTTCATATCTGGCTACTGTTGCTGTTTCGTATTTGACTAAGAAAAAAGAAGCTCTTATAAATCAAATGGGTGCTGATCAGTATAATGCAACCTATAACATTGCAAAAGGTATATTTTTCGCTGTTGAGCAACAATTTAAACTAACACCAAATTCCGGACAACAAAAAGCTGATATGTTTAATAAGCTGCTTTTAAGCAAAGTTCCAGGACTTACTCAAGATGAAATAGATCACTTTAGAGAGGCTGTTGTTGGAGAAATAAATTTACAGCTAAATAAAACGGGATTACTAGATCCTGCGCCATCACCTAAGCAATAAATAATAGGTATTAGCCCCGGAGAAATCCGGGGAGTTTTTTTATTTATAGGTTTTAATCTTTTTATTTCTGTCAACATAAATTATAATATAATGTATTATAACTATGGTTTTAAGGAGATTAATTTTATGTTTGATGCTAAACAAAAAGTCTTACCTAATGGAATAAGATTGATTAGTATAAAGAAAGATACGCAAGTTACTTCAATACATGCAGGTATAAAAATAGGAGCAATTTTTGAAAATCCAGGGGAAAAGGGAATATCACATTTTATTGAACATATGCTGTTTAAAGGCACTAAAACTAAAACAAATGAGCAGTTAAACTTAGATTTAGAGACCTTAGGTGGAGAATACAATGCCTATACTGACAATGATTGTACAGTATACAGTGTTACAGCACTACGTGAAGAGTTAGAGAAATCACTAGAATTGTTATCAGACATGCTTAGAAATTCAACATTTCCAGAAGAAGAGATTGGTAAAGAGAGAGATGTAATACTAGCAGAGGTTAGGACAAGTAAAGATGATGTAGAAGACTATAGTTTTAAAAAGATAAATGAGATGGCATTTATAAAAAGCCCTCTAAGATATGAAACTATAGGCGATGAAAAAACTATTAATAAGATAAACAGAGAAAAATTAGTAAACTTTTATGACAAATATTATGTTCCTAATAATTGTTTTATTTCTATAGTATCATCCTTTGAACATGAGTATGTATATAATTTAGTTTGGACGTATTTTAAAGAGTGGATGTGGAAAGAATTTAAAAGACAGGAAGTTATTGTTGAAAATAATATACCTGGGTTAAAGGTTTCTTATAAAAAAGATATAGAACAAAGCACAATATTATATCTATTCACTTTTTATGATATAACAAAAGAAGAGGAGCTTGCTCTTAGAATTTTAAATCATAAATTTGGAGAAAGTGCTAACTCTATATTATTCAGGAAGCTTAGAGAGGAAAAAGGCCTTGCCTACGATGTTTATACAGATTTGGATTTGACTACTAATGTAAAAACCTTATATATATATACTGCTGTTAGTGATGAGAGTGTGGATGAAACTATAAACACGATAGATAATTGCATAGAAGAAATTAAAAATGAAAATATTGTTTTTGATGACAGTACCATAGGACTGATGAAAAAAGTTCTAAAGACAGCTGTAGCATTTACTTTAGAAGATTCTACAGACATAGGAAATTATGTATTACATCAAGCTATTGACGAAGATGATATATTCAAATTTGTTGGTGATATGAAAAACTTGGAGAACATAAGGAAAGAAGATATATACAATGTAGCAAGAGTTGTCTTTGAAAATCCTACTATACACATATTGAAATGTGAAGATGGTAGGTAATCTTGATATGCTTAATTGGAGAGTTTAAAATGAGTAAAGATAAATATGTTATTACAAAGATTGAAGTGCAGAAAAGAAATAAAGATAGAGTTAATATATATGTAAATGATGAATTTGCTTTCGCATGTAGTGCAGAACTTGTATATACTCATAATCTTTCAAAGGATAAGATTATAGAGAAAGATACTTTAGAGGAAATAGCAAATGAAGATAATTATATAAAATGTAAGAGCACCTCCCTAAAAATGATCGAAAAATCGTATAAAACAGAGAGGCAGATTACTGATAAATTAATTGAAAAAGGTTACGATGAGAAAGTTGTGAAAAGAACTAAAGAGTTTCTCAAACAGTATGATTTTATAAATGATAATAAGTATGCACAAATGTACATAAAAGATAAAATGAACTCTCAAGGTAGAAATAAAATAAAATACGCATTAATTAATAAAGGAATAAGTGAAGAAATAATAAATGAAAAGCTATGTTATATAGATAAAGAATCTGAGGAAAGCTCCGCTTTAAAATTGGCGGAAAAAAAATATAATTTATTAATTAAAAGTGAACAGGATATCAGAAATATTCATAAAAAATTAAGAGAATACCTAATTAGAAAGGGCTATAATTTAGATATAGTACAAGGTGTTTTAAATCAAGTAGTAAAACAGGATATAGATGATATATATGAAAAAGAAGCTGAAGATAAGGTGAATGAGGATATAGATAAATTATATGAACTGGCAGAGAAAAGATATAAAATATTAATAAAATCTGAAAGTGATGTTAGAAAACTTTATAAGAAGTTAGGAGACTATCTTTTGAGAAGAGGATATTCTTGGAATGACATAAAAGCAGCATTAAATAATATTATAAAAGACTCTTATATTTAACAAGGCCTCTTAGATTAAAACGTAAAAGTATTTTGTTAAGTATAGAAATTATCAACTGATTAAGAGGTGATTATTATAATGAATAAGAATATTAATCCTGTAACACTTGTATTAGTTTTAGTATTTTTATATCCTCTTTTAAAAGGTTTCTTATTTAAATTTTCCTCAAGTAACTTGAAGGCTGGAATAGATGAAATAAATAGAAATATTTCTTTTATTATTTCTTTAGTATTAGGAATTTATTATGGCAAAAAAATATTTTTACAGCACGAAGCTGGTGTTTATAAACAGATATATAAAATTATACCCGATAGTGTAGTTCAGTATATAGAAAGCAATAGTTTTATAGTATATGCGGTTGTAATACCAATACTTATATTCATAGTATATAGAATTATTAAATTGATTTTTGACCTTATAAGCTACGTAACCCTTTATCCCGTACTAGATGGGCTAGAAAAGTTTTTGAGCTCAAAGAGCAGCTTTTTTAAGAGAATAGCAGGAATGCTTGCTCAGTTTCCTAAGGCTGTATGTTACGTACTCATAGTAACTTTTGTATTAAATATAATGTCTATATTTGGTGCTAGTGAAAAACTTAATGAGCACCTGGAAGCATCTAAACCATACAATACTATATGCAAAGAAATAGTTATCCCTATTACAGACTCTCAAATAGCTAAAAAGTTACCAGGTATAATAAATAATTCTTTTAGGATTGTAATAAAAGAACCTGAGTCTAAAGAAACCACGCCAGGAAAAAGTGTTAGCAAAGGCAGGACTATAGTCTATTACAATGGAGTTACATTAGATCAGGGTGTAAAGTCTGATGCAGAAATAGATAAGACAGCGAGAGAAATTACTGCTAAGGAATCTGATACAAAGGGAAAAGCTAAGATAATATATAATTGGATAGGAAGTAACATAAGTTATGATCATGATAAAGCGAATAAAGTATTAAACAACAACTTTAATGTGGAGTCAGGGGCTATACCTACCTTTAACACAGGTAAAGGGATTTGCTTTGACTATTCCTGTTTGTATGTTGCGATGGCTAGGGCTAATCATATTAAAGTAAGATTAATAACTGGTGAAGGGTTTAATGGTGTCAGCTGGGTAAGCCATGCATGGAACCAAGTGTATATACCTGAAGAAGGAAAATGGATTAACGTTGATACAACCTTTTATAAAGGAGGAAATTACTTTAATAGCAAAAGATTTGACTTGGATCATAGAGGATCTCAAATAGCTGGAGAGTGGTAAAAATGTTACTAAATTGTAATATGATTTTTCACCAAAAAGCAGTATAATGTTGTTGACGAGATTATAGGAGATGGTGAATTATGGAGAAATATGAAGAAAGAATTAAGAAAAATAGAAGAAGAAAAAAAAGAAATGCCATCATTACTGCATTTTCTTTATTAGTACTCTTTTCTTTTGGATTCTTTGTTGGCGGTAAAATATCTCATAAGAAGAGTAATGTTGTTGTAAGTGCTGCAAATGACAGCTCCAAGCAACAAGAAAAGAAACCTTCCGACGAAGCTATGAATAAGAGAGAAAGTGCGGTAAATAGTGATAATAAAAAAAGCAGCAATAGTAGTGGAGACTTTGACCCATATAAACCAGATGGTAAAAAAGTTGCATATTTAACTTTTGATGATGGTCCATCAACAAATAATACACCAAAGATATTGGACATACTAAAAAAATATAATATAAAAGCAACCTTTTTTGTTATTGGACAAAATGCTGAGCAAAATAGCGAGTTAGTAAAAAGAGAGATAGCAGAAGGACATGTAGTTGGAAATCATACCTATTCTCACAACATGAAACACATATATTCAAACCCAAGTGTTTTTATTAGTGATTTAGATAAAGGGGACAAGGTTTTAAAATCTGTAATAGGTAATGATTATAATTTAAAGCTTGCAAGATTTCCAGGAGGCTCTTTTGGGACAAAATTAGCACCTTTTAGAGAAGCAGCAAAAAAGGCTGGTTATCATTATATAGACTGGAATGACTTAACCGGCGATGCTGAGCGTCCCAATGTTCCTGTAAGTGGTTTGCTTGATGAGTTGAAAAAATACACTACCCAAGACCATGTAGTAATTTTAATGCATGATGCTCCTGCTAAGGTTACTACAGTGGAGGCTCTTCCACAGGTAATAGAATATTTACAATCTAAGGGATATAATTTTGATACTCTGAAATAAAAACACAGCTTGAAGATTAGATACTTCAAGCTGTATTTTATTTTGATTTTTTTGATAGGTGATTTTTAATTATTATATTTATTGCTTTTTCACAGTCAGTATCATCATTATTTAGGCTCCATGCTGTATTAAAATATACTAAAGCCTTTTTATTATTCTTTAGCATGGTATAACAATATCCAAGGTTAAAAAAGTACTTGCTTTCTTGTTTTAAACTAATAGCAGATTTTAATAGAGGAATAGCTTTATCATATTCTTTAAGTTTTATAAAGCATACAGCAGAATTATAAAGTGAAGATGCTTCATTTTCTTTAAGTTTAATGGCCTTTTCGTACATATCTAGCGCTTTTTTATAATCTTTAGCATTATAATATTCATTAGCCTTGTGAAAGTAGCTCATTTTGATCCTCCTTAGGTTTACCAAAACATTTTTTCGTTCTGTTGTTGTAATAAATTTATATCGAATTTTTCGGAAAAATATTCCATTAAAAATCATAACCACATTTTATTTTTTTATGCAGTTACGAGAGCCACATTCTTAGCTTTTTCTCTAAAAGCTCCACCGCTTCATACATTAAATACGCGAGTATCGCTAATATTATAATGCTGAGCATAACTGTATCCAATTGCGCTATTTGACCACCGAATATTATTAAAAAGCCTAATCCATCCTTAGCTACTAGAAATTCGCCCATTATAACTCCTACCCAGGAAAGTCCTACATTTATTTTTAATGCTGAAACCAATGTAGGGATTGAGGATGGTATTATCAAGTAAATTAATATCTGAAGCTTAGAAGCTCCAAAAGTTTTAAGAAGCTTTATTTTATCTATATCAACCTCATTAAAGCCATTTAGTACAGTTATTATAGTAACCACTATTGATATAAGAAGAGCTACTAAAATTATTGCAGGAGTACCGTTTCCAACCCAAAATATTATGATTGGTGCAAGAGCTACTTTTGGAAGGGCATTAAGCACAACAATATACGGATCCATTACTTTTGAAATGAAGTCAGACCACCATAATATTACAGCGATTAGAGTACCAAGGAGTGTTCCAAGGACAAATCCTAATATAGTCTCATAGCAAGTAACCCAAATATGTTTAAATAAGCTTCCTTCCATATATAATTTAACAAGACTTTTCCACATTCTTGATGGAGTACTTGTCAAAAATGGATCTATCCATTTTAAATCTCCTGCAATTTCCCATAATAAAAATATTGCTACTAAAATCGATATTCTAGTAATTACAATATTTCTTTTTCTTCTTTTAACATTTTTTATATATAATTCATGTTCTCTAATTTCATCAATCATTAAGAGTTTAACTCCTTCCATACATTGTTGAAGTGAAGTCTGAACTTAGAGTCTTCCCTGCATTTTAATGGCGAATCATGAGGGATTGAAAAATCAATATCAAATATTTTGCTTATCTTTGCAGGGCGATTTGTTAAAACAATTATTCTATTAGACATTGATATGGCTTCAGAAATATCATGTGTGACCATAATTGCCGTTTTACCTTCTTTTTTAATTATCTTATAAATTTCATCACTTATATTAAGTCTAGTTTGGTAATCTAAAGCTGAGAAGGGCTCATCCAAAAGTAAAACTTCAGGATTAAGGGCAAGAGTTCTAATCAAGGCAACTTTTTGCCGCATACCACCGGAAAGCTCTGAGGGATGATGGAATCTAAAATCCCATAATCCATAGTCATTTAGCAGGGAGTTAATCTTTTCTTTATACAAATTTACAGGCTTATGTTGTATTTTTAATCCAAGAAGTATATTGTCCCATACTGTTAACCAATCAAATAAGTGGTCTCTTTGAAACATATACCCCATTTTAGTTGATATAGAACTTGAAACTTCACCATCAACATATATTTCTCCATTAGATGGCTTCAAAAGTCCTGCAATTATATTAAGTAAGGTTGATTTTCCACAACCTGAAGGCCCCACTATACTAAGAAATTCACCATCTGATACTGTAAAGGTTATATCATTTATAGCCTTGGTTAATCCTTTTAGCGAATGATAGTTCATATAAATGTTATTAACAGATACTTTATCCAAGAGATCATCTCCTATAAAAGTTTTGACATATTTCATTATATGAACGGCTATAACATAATGTTAAAATAGAAATTTTAACATTATGTTATATTTGAACAATTAGTAAACAGATAGAGACAAATATATGTTATAATGTTACTATAGAAAAGTATTATTATGGGATTTCATACGCTTATATCTCATTTATGTAAATTTAACAAAATTATATAATAACCGTATATTGCCGATATGGTTATTTTTTTTCTTATAAACTATATATTTAGTATTAAGGAATTATATAAATTGCTTATGAAAAAGCATATGAAAATTGGAGTTTTACATTGTTATAATAAAAATATGTATTAAAATGTACATACGTTATTTTATCCCTAGGATAATTTAAAAGAAAAATATGTAATTCCCATAAACTTATTAATTTGTAAAAAAAGGTGATATGATTTATGAGAAACTTATTCCATATTGGTCTTGATGTAGGATCAACTACAGTAAAAGTTGTCATTTGTGATAATAAGGACAGTATAGTATATAGTAGATATCAAAGACATTTTTCAGATATAAAAAGTACTATAATTGATGTTATAAAAGAAGCTTACGATTATTTCAAAGAAGCAAATATTACAATAATGGTGACAGGATCCGGTGGATTATCTGTGTCTGAATGGTTGAATATATCATTCATACAAGAAGTAATAGCATGTACTAATACCATAAAAAGATTTATTCCATCTACAGATGTAGCTATAGAGCTAGGTGGAGAAGATGCTAAAATAACTTTTTTTGATGATGGAATAGATCAAAGAATGAATGGTACATGTGCTGGCGGAACTGGAGCTTTTATTGATCAAATGGCATCATTACTCCAAACAGATGCAGAAGGATTAAATGAGCTTGCAAAGAGGTACAAGGTCATTCATCCGATAGCAGCAAGATGTGGAGTATTTGCTAAAACTGACATTCAGCCTCTTTTAAATGAAGGAGCTGCAAAGGAAGACGTAGCTGCGTCTATATTCCAATCCGTAGTGAATCAAACAATAAGTGGACTTGCTTGTGGTAAATCAATAAAGGGAAATGTAGCATTTTTAGGAGGACCTTTATACTTCTTATCTGAGCTTAGGAATAGATTCATTGAAACTTTACAATTAACAGAAAAACAGATTATATTTCCTAAGAATTCTCAGTTGTTTGTAGCTATTGGAGCTGCGTTAACCTCTAAAAAAGAGAATATAATGTCTTTTGAATCATTGATTGAAAAATTGCCTAAAATTGCAGAGTTTACAAGTGATGCAGTACAGACATTGAGGCCTCTTTTTAAAGATGAACATGAACTACAAAGCTTTAGAGAAAGACACCAAAAATATGTAGTTCAAAAAAGAAGTTTGGAAGACTTTGAGGGAAACTGTTATTTAGGAATAGATGCAGGTTCTACTACTACTAAGGCAGCTCTTATTGATGATGATGGTAACTTACTTTATTCTTTTTATGGAAGTAATGAAGGAAGCCCGCTTAAGTCTGCAGTGAGAATATTAAAAGATTTATATAGCAAATTGCCTCCAAAAGCTAGCATAGTAAATTCTGCAGTTACTGGTTATGGAGAAGGGCTTATAAAAGCTGCTCTTTTAGTGGATATAGGAGAAGTTGAAACTGTAGCTCACTACAAGGCAGCAGAATTTTTCCAGCCGGGAGTAGATTTTATTCTAGATATTGGTGGACAGGATATGAAATGTCTAAAAATAAAGAATGGAGTAATTGATAGTATAATGCTTAATGAGGCTTGCTCCTCTGGATGTGGTTCATTTATAGAAACTTTTGCTCATTCTTTAAATATGGATGTAAAAGATTTTGCTAAGGCAGCAACCTATTCAAAAAAACCTGTGGACTTGGGTTCAAGGTGTACCGTTTTTATGAACTCAAAAGTTAAACAGGCCCAAAAAGAAGGAGCTTCTGTAGGTGATATATCGGCAGGGCTTTCTTATTCAGTAATAAAAAATGCTCTTTTTAAGGTTATAAAGATAAGAAATCCTAAGGAGCTCGGAAAGAAGATAATTGTACAGGGTGGAACCTTCTATAATGATTCTATTCTTAGGGCCTTTGAACTTATATCCGAAAGAGAAGTTGTAAGACCGGATATAGCAGGTATTATGGGGGCCTTTGGAGCTGGTTTAATAGCTAGAGAAAGATATAAAAAAGATAAAAAAAGTAGCTTATTAGGATCTGATAAACTAGATAGTTTTTCAACGGATATAACCATGAAAAGGTGTGGAAAATGCAGCAATAACTGTCTCTTAACTATAAATAAATTTTTTGATGGCAGAGAATTTATTTCAGGAAATAGATGTGAGAGAGGTGCCGGTTTAGAAAATAAGACTAATGAAATACCAAATATATTTGATTATAAATATAGAAAAGTATTTCAGTATAAGCCACTAAAGAAAGAAGAAGCTAAAAGAGGTTCTATTGGTATTCCAAGAGTGCTAAATATATATGAAAATTACCCATTTTGGTTTACCTTCTTTACTAAGTTAGGATTTAGAGTTGAACTGTCTCCTAGATCATCCAAGGAGATATATGAACTTGGAATAGAAACAATACCTTCTGAATCAGCTTGTTACCCTGCAAAAATAGTTCATGGACATATAATCAGTCTTGTTAACAGAGGTGTAAATTTTATTTTTTATCCTTGCATTCCATATGAACAGAAGGAACAAGTTCAGGCAGACAATAACTATAACTGCCCTATGGTTACATCATATCCAGAAGTTATTAAGAATAACATGGATATTTTAAGAGATAAAGATATTAAATTTATGAACCCGTTTTTGCCTATAGATAATGAGAATAGACTAGTAAAAAGATTATTTGATGAATTAAAAGATTTCAATATAAGTAGAGATGAGATTAAACAAGCCGTTGCAGAAGCCTATAAGGAAGACCATAAGGTTAAGAAAGATATAAGAAATAAAGGCGAAGAAGTATTGCAATATCTAAAGGAAACTGGCAAAAAAGGTATAGTATTAGCGGGAAGACCTTATCATTTAGACCCAGAAATTAACCATGGAATCCCGAATATAATTACTTCTTACGGAATGGCTGTTTTAACAGAGGATTCTATAGCACATTTAGGAGAAGTTGAGAGACCTCTAAAAGTTGTAGATCAATGGGTTTACCATTCAAGATTATATGCTGCAGCAAGCTTTGTCGCTACTCAAGAAAACTTAGAACTTATACAACTAAACTCTTTTGGCTGCGGCTTAGATGCAGTAACCACAGATCAGGTGCAAGATATATTAAGTTCTTATAAAAAGATATATACTGTTTTAAAGATAGATGAGGGAAGTAATTTAGGAGCGGTTAAAATCAGAATAAGATCATTAAAGGCTGCTTTAGAAGAAAGAGATAGCATAGGCTTCAAGCCAGAGAAGGTGCTGCAGAACTCAGACAGAATTGTTTTTGGCAAGGAAATGAGAAAAACGCACACAATTTTGAGTCCACAAATGTCTCCGATACACTTTCAATTCGTTCAAGAAGCTTTTAAAGCATCTGGATATAATCTAGAGGTTTTAC
This sequence comes from Clostridium sp. OS1-26, assembly GCF_030915445.1. GTDB lineage: Bacteria > Bacillota > Clostridia > Clostridiales > Clostridiaceae > Clostridium_AM. The sequence goes on along the minus strand of NZ_CP133264.1, from coordinate 807,168 downwards.
CTTCTGTAGATAAGAAGGCGGTAGATGAAGGGCTAAAATATGTAAATAACGATGCATGTTACCCTTCTATAATAGTAGTTGGACAGCTAATTGAAGCGCTTAAATCAGGAAAATATGACCTAAATAATACATCCGTACTAATAACCCAAACAGGAGGGGGATGTAGAGCAACAAACTATATAGGCTTTTTAAGAAAAGCTCTTAAGGAAGCTGGAATGTCAAATATTCCGGTAATATCGTTGAATGCTATAGGTATGGAGAAAAATCCTGGATTTAAAATAACTGCAGGTCTTCTAAATAAAGCTATGATTGGGTTATTATATGGTGACTTATTCATGAGGGTACTTTATAAAGTAAGACCTTATGAGAAAATTCCTGGATCAGCTAATATTTTATATGAAAAATGGATTGAGAAGTGTAAGTGTAATGTTATAAATGGAAATCTTAAAGAATTTAAAGAAAATGTATATGCTATAGTAGAGGATTTTGATACTTTAGAGATAAATAATATTAGAAAGCCTAAGATTGGAATAGTAGGAGAGATACTTGTAAAATTTCATCCTACAGCAAATAATAATATTGTAGATATTATTGAAAAAGAAGGTGCTGAGGCAGTAATGCCGGATTTAGTAGACTTCTTCCTGTATTGTGCATACGATGCGAAGTTTAAATATGAATATCTTTCAGGAAATAGAGGAAACAAAATTATACGTAATGCTTTTATAAAGGCTATTGAGTATTATAGAAAACCTATGAAGGCTGCTTTAGCTAATAGCAAAAGATTTAGTCCTCCTATAGAAATTGAAAAATTAGCAGAAGGTGCTTCACCAATAGTATCATTAGGTAATCAAACTGGCGAAGGTTGGTTCTTAACTGCAGAAATGGTAGAACTTATAGAGAGTGGAACAAAGAATATTATATGTATGCAGCCTTTTGCATGTTTGCCTAATCATGTTACAGGTAAGGGAATGATAAAGGAATTAAAAAGAAGATATCCTGGTGCAAACATAGCAGCTATAGATTATGATCCTGGTGCAAGTGAGGTTAACCAATTAAACAGGATAAAGCTCATGCTTTCAGTAGCCTTTAAAGCTATGGAAAATGAAGTGTTGAGAAACCAAACTGAAACTAAAGATCAAATAGCAGCTGAAGATGGAACTAAAAAATAAGAATGCATTAAGCATTCTTATTTTTTTTATAGTTTTTTTACCAAAGCTGTTATTTATAATTCTATCAAATTTGGCATTTAAATTTATTTACAAATAGCAAATAAGAGTATAAAATAGGATTATGTTTAAATGAATCATGATTCATAAAAAAGAGGTGATGTTATGCCAAAGATAATAAAAGATGTTGAGAAGACTATTAGAAATTGTGCTTTAGAATTGTTTGTTGAGCTTAGCTATACTAATGTTGATATGAAAATGATATCTAAAAAATCCGGTGTAGCTGTTGGAACTCTATATAATTACTATGAAAATAAGAAACAACTTTATGTAAGCATACTTAAAGAAAGTTGGCAAAATACATTTAATAAACTTGATTCTATAAGTGATATTACTATTTCTTCAGAAGAAAAACTTAGAAAATTTATAAGCACACTTTATGAAGACATTGAAGAAAGAAATGGTTTAGGAAAAGCTCTGATAAATACTTCAGTAGCTGAGCTGAAAGATGATAAAGAGATTAATGATTTAAAAAATAGCTTAATTTTAAGAGTAGAAAATTTTTTAAGCCATCTTGATAAGGTTGAAACTCTTAGCAAATATTCTAAAATTGATACTAGATTAGCAGAATCCTTATTAGTATCTACATTAGTAATGTTAGAATTTCATCCAAATGATAAAGGAGATAACATCAATTTTTTAGTTAATTTCATAGGTTTATCTATTAAATAGAAATAGCAAGGGAGATATATTTTTATGAATTTAGTATTGTATTTATTAGCAATAGTTATAGGTATTATCACAGGTGGCATAACAAGTCTTATAGGGGCTAGTGGGGTTATGATTATAGTTCCTATTTTAACTATGCTCTTTAAGGTTAGTGTTCATACCGCAATAGGTACGAGTCTTTTTGTGGATGTTATAGCTTCTTTAACTGTATCTTATTCTTACTACAAGAATGGTAATATAGAGCTTAAATCAGGTATTTGGATAGCTTTAACTTCTATTATTGGAGCTCAATTAGGTGCATCATTTGCAAGTAAAATGGGAGAAGGCAACTTGTCTTCAAGTTTTGGAATTGTATTAGTTATTGCAGGTTTATCAATGGTCCGTAGGAGTTATAAAGAGAAAAAGGATTCATCAGATACTTTAAGCAAATTGGTTAACTTTAAAAAAGAGTGGCAAAAAATATTAGCAGCTTTAGTTATAGGATTAGGTATAGGAATATTAAGTGGAATATTTGGAGCTGGCGGCGGAGTTATGATACTTTTAGCTTTAATAGTATTAATGTCATTTCCACTTCATAAGGCTATAGGTACTTCTACTCTTATAATGGCTATAACAGCTCTTTCCTCTACGGTTGGTTATGGGATTAGAGGTAATATAGACTTTGTATTAGGTAGTTTAGTATCTGTAGGAGCAGTACTTGGTGGAGTTATAGGTTCTCGTTATGCAAATAAAGTTAATGAAAAGACATTGCAAAAGGTTGTGGGAATATGCTTTATGGCTATGGGTATAATTATGACTACAATAGAAATAATCAAATAAACTAGCTATTTTCAATATAGAAAATAATTTTTGTGATAAGTGTAAAAGGTTGTTAACAAAATAAGGGTGCATTGTGCACCCTTATTTTATTTCCTTAATAGCTTTTTCGCCAAAAGTATTATTTACAATTTTATCAAATGGTGGTCTCTGAGGTATTAGATCAGCTTTGTAAGATTGAATTATATCCATAAGTCTACTGAAATTTTCTTCTTTAAGTGTTGGATTAGAAGCAAAAGCATTAATGCCTCTATAGTTTTTTACTACAGATACTAGTATTTCCTCATCAGTTCCAGGGAAAAAGGATTTTATAGATTTTGCTACTTCTTCATCACTATGTTTTTGAACCCAAAGCTGGCCTTTATAAATTGCACGAGTAAATTTTTCTATTGTTTGAGGATTTTTATCCATATATGATTTTGTTGAAAAATAGCATGTATATGGAATTTCTCCAGCCTCTTTTCCTACTGAAGCTACAACATACCCAGAGTTTACTTTTTTTAGCATACTTGCATTTGGCTCAAATATTGTTGCATAATCTCCAGTACCGCCCTTAAATGCGCCAGTAACAGCAGCGAAAGCAATATTGGTTATAACATTTAAATCTTTTCCTGGCTGTAGACCATGTTTTTTAAGTACATATTCAAAAGTCATTTCAGGAACTCCTCCTGGCCTTCCACCAATAACAGTTTTTCCCTTTAAGGATTCCCACTTAAAATTACTATCCTCATGTCTTCCAACTAAAAAAGAACCATCTGTCTGAGTTAACTGCGCAAACAATACAGGATAATCATCCCTTTTTGATTGTAGATATATATAACTTGCTCAGGTCCGCAAAATCCTATATCAGCACTTTTGCTTAATACCTGTTGCATAGTTTTATCTGGAAACATTTTCAAAGGACAAGTTATCCTTAGAGCTTTTTCTAACACCGCCAATAGGAACATCAGAATTAGAGTTGAATAAGTTAACTTGTAGAGTTCTATTTTTACTGTCCCACACAATAGTATTTACAATTTCTAAAAGATACTGACGCTTTTTATCTTTACTTTCAATGCAGTCAAAAAGTTCTTTAAAGTTCTCTATTTTGCTGGTTATTTCATTAATATAATTTAAATCGGAATCTATTTTTAAGGTAAGATTCTTTAAGGCAAGTAGATCCTTTTTTAAAGAAAGGTTTTGAGAATTTAAATTATTAATTTCCTTTTGAAACTCTGAAACTATGAAAGAATCATCATCTAAAAGAGCTAGTTTTCTTATTAACCTTTGAATAAGTTTTTTATTGTTTTCTATTTGGGCTTGTAGTTTTAGTTCTTCCTTTTTGATTAAACTGTCTTTACTTTTTTGTTTAGAAACTATCTTATCATAATATTTTATAAGCTGTTCTACAGTAAGTCCCTTTATATTTTTTAAAACTAAATCTTCAGCTACATCTGCATTTAACATGGTAGAACTACATCTATTAGAGGCTCTGTTCTTTAAGGTACATCTATAATATCTTTCGTATTTACCGCTTTTAGGATTATTTCTGCTCCAAGAACTCATGCCACTTCCACACTCACTGCAGATTAAGAGTCCAGATAAAAGAAATTTGTTACCAGTAGCACTTCTAGGAGAAGTCTTTTTATTATTTAAAGCATTGATATTTTGACACCTCAACCATAGGTCACTAGGAATAATACCCTTATGTTTTCCAACAGCTATAATCCATTCATTAATAGGGTTTGTTTTCTTTCCTTTTTCTCTTTTGTTATAAGTGATAACACCATTCTTACTATCAAAATCACCACAAACTACTGCACCAAGATTTTTAAAATGCTCATAAATTTTCTTATCGGCATAGGTGTATACGGGATTTTTTATAATTTGCTCCACAGTACCTTGTGAAAACTCTCCACCGTTTTTGCCTTTATAATGATGACTGCAAAGATAGGTGGCAACAGAAGGAAACCCTTTTTTCTCTAAATACAAATTAAAAATTAGCTTAACAAGTTCAATTTCTTCTGGTACTAAAGTTAATTTGTACATTCTTTTATTCTTACCATTTACATCTCTATAATTGATAGCTTCAGACTTAAAACCAAGTGGAGCGGTACCACCTAGCCAACGACCGCTTTTGGCAAGTTCAAGCATGTTATCTCTAACCCTTTCAGCAATAGTTTCACGTTCAAGCTGTGCAAAAACAGAAGCAATATAAACCATAGCACGACCTATAGGAGTTGAAGTATCGAAATGTTCCTTGATGGAAACAAAAGCTATATTATATTCTTGGAGAGTTTCTAATGTAGAAGAAAAGTCAGCTACATTACGAGAAATTCTATCCAACCTATAGCAAATAAGCATAGAAAACTTCTTAGCTTTAGCATCCTTTATCATTTGCTTAAACTTAGGACGATTAGTATTACCACCACTAAATCCCTCATCCCTATAGTATAAAAAATCTGTAATTCCTGCTTTATCGCCAATCTCCTTGCATAATCGTATTTGGTTTTCTATAGATTCTCCTTTGTCAGTTTCAATAGATTTTCTAGCATATATTGCAGCAATCATAGAGCCTACCTCCATATCAAGTTAAAGTTCTATATTAAAGTTTATGTTCTTGTAAAATTTAAAAGAAGATTTTTGAAAGAAATTAATAGAGCTGAATATTATAGTTATAACAGTGATTTTAATGGAGATTTTTATGAGAGAGAAAAAAGATGTTTTAGTTAAGGTTAATTGTCCAGATAAAGAAGAGAATTTAAGAGAATTAGAAAATAGAAAGATTAGGATTATGTTTGAGGTGCTAAAAGAGAAGTATGGAGATGTGACTTTAGAAGAGTATATAAGTAGTATCAAAGGAAACCATAGGAAAAAGTCAAAGTAACGGTTTTTTATTTTTAAAATTTAAGAAGAAGTAGATAACTTTAAAAAATGATGTTATATTGAAATTTTTATAGAAAAGGCTTGAACTATTACAATTTGATATGTTTGTAGAAAGCTTGACATTACAATGTTAGAATTGTATATATGAAAGCAAAAGAAGGGATGATTTTAGTTGATTAGAGAAGAAATGACACCACTAGAAAGAATGAAGGCTTTTTCTAAAGGAGAGGAAATTGATAGAGTAATATGTGTTCCTGATATGGGAGTTACAATGGTTCCTTTTATTGGAGTAACAGCCAGGGAATATTATCATTCAGCACAACTTATGGCTGATTTGGAAATAGCTTTATTTAAAAGACTCCGTCATGATAGCGTAGGTATATCTACTAGCCTTAGAGGGGTTGCTCAAGCTATGGGATCTAAAGTAGGTTATCCTGAGTATGGTATTTCATATTTAGTGGAACCAGCTATTAAATCTGTAGATGAGATAGAGTCTCTTAAGGTTGTAGATCCGCTAAAGGATGGTAATTTGCCAATTTTAATTGAAGCAATAAGGCTTACTAGGGATGCGCTTAAAGACGAAGTAGATGTTGGCGCTGCTATGTCGGGACCTTTTAGTGTTGCGGCTTCAGTAGTGGGAACAGAAAATTTATTAAAATGGATGATTAAGTATCCTAAAAGAGTGCATACTTTGATGGAAATAGTAGCAGAATCTAACAACAGGTATATAGAGGAAGTAGCTAAGCTAGGTGTATCTATTGGATTTGCAGATCCAGTTTCATCTACTAGTCTTATAAGTCCAAAGCAGTTTAGAGAGTTTTCCTTACCTGCTCTACAGAAAAATATAAATAAGATAAAAGAAAAAACAGGAGGCGCTCCTGGTATACATATTTGCGGCAAAAGTAAGGAAATTTGGGAAGACGTTGTAAATGCTGGTGTTTCTAATTTCAGTATTGATAATGTAGAGGATTTAGAAGAAGCTAAAGAAATAATGGGTGATAGAGTAGTTATTACTGGAAACGTTCCACCAGTAGATGTAGTATATTCAGGAAGCAAAGAAGATATCTTTAAAGCAGTTAAAGAATCAATTAGAAAGGGACATGATTCTAAAAAAGGGTACATTCTAAGCACAGGATGTCAAATTCCAATGCATACACCAATAGAAAAGGTTGAAATGTTTATGGAAGCAGGTAGGACCTATGGAAAATGTCCTGTGGATTTAAGACTATTAGATTAATTAGTAAATAATAAAATATGCAAACAAGCTCCTCTCTATAGTAAATTTGAGGTTACAGACCAATTTTATTATGAGGGGAGTTATTATTAGTGATACTAGAGAATTATTGAGGTGTATAGATAAATCATATTTTTGATAAAAAACATGATCATATGTTACTAGCAAATGTCTTTAGAAAAACTTGGGTAAAATTACTATTGTAAATCTTTCTAAAGTCACTTGCTAGTAACAACTATTCTATTGGCGTTTTAAGTCACATAGTTTTTTATGTTTTACTGTTTGTATAGAATTAGGAATTGAGTATTTTTACTAAATGGGTGAAAAAATTAATATTATTTTAGTTTTTTATAAGTAGAGCTAATCTACCTAGGGGCATAGGTTCTGAGCAGTTAACCATAAGTTCAACAACTAGAGGTTCGTTATTTAAATCTAAGTCCTTTAATTTAAATAATTCCAAGTCAGAGTTTATTTTTATGGCCTTTATTCCCATACTAGAAACCATTTTTGTTATATCGATTTTCTCATCCTCCATTATTTCAGGATGTCTACTATGAATAACATCATGACCTTTTCTTACGAATTCCAGCCCACTGTTGTTAACTACAAATGTTATTATATTCATATTATATCTTTTATGAGTTCTCAGTTCATTTAAATTGCTCATAAAGAAACTTCCATCACCAACAACTACAGCTACAGTCCTATTTGGAAATAACCTTGAGATGCCCATAGCACCTGATGAACTACCCATGCTTCCATGAGATATATTACATTCGAAGTCACCTTCTTTAGGAACTTTTAAAAATTTATAAGCAAAGTTTTGGCTGGAGCCTATATCATTTAGATAGAAAGTATCTTTTGGTAGAATATTTGTTATATTTTCATAAAATCTTCTTAGAGAAACTCCTGTATGGCTATCTTCATATGATTCATTTAATGGTTCTGAAATATCAGTATCTACATATTTGTGCATGATATGTTTTGCCAAATAATCAAGTGCTTCTCCAAGGTCTGAAATAACAGCTACATCAGCTTTATATGCTTTATTAAAGGTTTCATTATCTATATCTATGTGTATGAGCTTTCTACCTGCTGTAAGTCTTTTATCAAAGTTTTGGGTTGCATTTTCACCAAGTTGGGTACCCAGCGCAAGTACACATTCGATATTGTCATCATTGAGTACTATCTTGTTAGCTAAGTCTGTGCCTGGAAAACCAAAGTTACCCATGTTTAACCTATAAGTCTCCTCGATTACTGATTTTCCGCCAGTAGTTGTTACCATTCTCCAATTTAATTTTTCTTCAAGATATAATATTTTATCTCTTAATCCTCTGCACCCTCCGCCTACAATTATCAATCCATTAGAACATTTATTTATAAGTTTTACAGCTTCATCTAAGGCAGTATAATTTGGCATAATACTTCTAAAGTTAACAACACCATATTCTTCGCCAGTGTATTCTGATTTTTGAATATCTAGAGGTATTTCTACATGAACAGGTCCTCTAGGGTGTTCTAGTGCTATTTCCATAGCCTTTTTTAATTCTTTGATAACATTTTTTTCATTATTTATTTCTACGGTATACTTAACCAATCCACCCACTAATTTATCTCCAGGCAATTCCTGAATAGCTCCCAATCCTTTCTGCCAAGTATTTATTTGTCCACCTATGACTAAAACAGGTGATTTGCATTGTCTTGCTTCTGCAATACCGTTTATAGCATTAGCTAATCCAACAGAGCCAGAAAGCACACATACACCTATTTTTTCACCAATTTTTCCATACTTGTCAGCGGAAAAACTTGCTGCTCCTTCATGAAATGTTCTAATATACTCTATATCTTTAAAATCTATTAGTGCATCCACTATTGGGCTAAAGGTTGCACTTGGGACTCCCCATATTTCTCTTACGCCATTTAGTGATAAGTATTGAAGTACTTTTTCGTATACCTTCATAAATCTGTCAGCTCCTAGTCATCATTTATATCTTTATTAAACTCTCTCACGAGATTTCCACATTCTTCGATTTCGAAGGACGTAAACTCATGATGCTTGTCCAAGGATGGTATGCATATTAATCCTACGGCTGTTTGATTGTCTTTATCAAACAGAGGAAATATTAAAAGGCTTTTTATACCAAAGGCTTTAAATGCTGGCGATGAACCTGGATCATTTGGAACATCATAAATATATACCGTCTCTCCCTTGATTATTCTTTCAAGAACAGGATCGCCTTTTATTGTCAATCTGCCTCTCATACTTCTATGGGTATCCTTCCATCTCTTGATGCCCATTAAATCTGTTTCCATTATATGTATTGGATCCAGATGTCCATCTTTAAAACGGTGATAGTTTATATCTCCAACATGACAAACACTAAATAAATCTTCATAGAGTTTATTTACTCTGCTAATTTTATATTTAATTTCATCAGCTTTATACTCAGCAATAGCGGAGTTTAATTCATCCATTCCTTTTTTATCCTCCTTAGTAGCCTAATTCTCTAGCCTTGGCTTCAGCTTCTTCTAAAGTAGTTACATAGAATTGAGGAAATAGTTCCTTGGATCCATCTACCTTAGTTGATCTGTTCATTTGAGATTTAACTAGTACTCCGTCAGCTATAACAATGGATGCTTGCAATCCGTTATCACTACACCATTTAAGATGCTTTGATACGGATTCTACTACGCTTGACATTTTGTATTTTCTCATATCTACAACTTTAATCCATTTTCCCATATTTTTTATTTCGCTGCAAAGTTGTACTGCATATTCATTGTGGTATTCTGAGTATTCTTCATCTGTAAATAACCCAGTTATAGTTTCATATACTCTTTTTTGTCCTGGTTTTGTTTCAAGTGTATAACTACACTCATTTGGTTTTCCCTGTCTAAATATTTTTTCTCTTTTCATATTAGTTTCCTCCCTATAATTAATTTTTTAGTCGCTTGAGGAATTCTGCAAGCGCTGATTTGTATAACTTTTTAGCCGTTAGGCTTTTATATTTTCCGCCACTATGAAATGATAGATATATCTACACAAAATAATAAATCACAGCGGAGGAGAATAAACATGTTTTAATAGATTTAAAATTGATTTTCAAAAATCTACAAAATCTAATCCTAATAGTAGATTAAATTTTGTTAATGGTTATTTTGTCAAATTAGTAATCTTATTTAATCAAGATTACTACATCAAATTACTAATATGTGTATATTATACCAAAAAGGCAAGTCGAAAAAAGGGGAATTTTGTATAATCTTCAATAAATAATATGAAAATATGCAAAAACAAGTGATATAATGTTTTGTTAAAAATAATAAAGTCATTACGATAAAGGAAAAGTCATTATTACGAATTTAAGGTCTTAATATATTTAAATAACAGATTTGTAAAGTGGTTTAAAACAATATTTAACTATTTAGGTACTTTAGCTTATATAATTACATAAAGTTTCAAAAATGTAAGTTGAATTTAACACGGAAAACTACATATTTTATTGACAAGCTAAATAAAAAAATCTATACTTACAATATATGATAAATTTAGACAAAAATTAAATAAAATATTGTTAGGTGAGGCTCCTATACTAGATATACGCTACTGCCCAAAAATATCGAAAGATGCCAATGGGTCAACAGGTACTGCCGGATTAAGGTTTTACTTAATGTAGCTGAGTTTAACTCAAAGCTATATAGTGCTAAAGCTCAATGAAGGATATTTGTAAGAATGTTTATTTATTCGCATTTAGAGTTTTAGAGTCTTTTTTAGGGCTCTTTTATTTTTTACTATATAAGATATATGTTTGTAGAATTAGAAAAATATGAAGGTTTTACAAAGTATTTGTAGAGTAAAGGAGAAAAACATATGAAAAAAATTATATGTGTATTAGTGGCTTGTATTTTATTTACTGTATCTTTTGTATCCTGTTCAAGCTTTAAAAGCCAGGCAAATAATCAACTCTACGAGCAAAGTAATATTATGATGGATACGGTTATAAGCTTAAAAGCTTATGGACCAAATGCAAAAGCAGCTGTTGATGAAGGGTTTAAGAAAGTAGATGAACTTGATAAAATTGCTAGCCCTAATATAAGTACTAGTGATGTTAGTAAAATTAATGCTGAGGCTGGAAAAGAATATGTAAAGGTTCACCCAGAAATAATCAAAATGATAAAAACATCAATACAATATTCAAAGTTGAGTGGAGGAGCATGGGATATAACAACGGGGCCAATAATAAACTTATGGGGTATAGGAACAGATAAACAAAGATTACCAGCGGACTCTGAAATAAAGGCCAAGCTGCCTCTAGTTGGTTATAATAATATTAGTATTAATGAGACTGATAACAGTGTCATGCTTAAAAAACAAGGAATGGCTATTGATTTGGGAGGAATTGCTAAAGGGTTTACTGCTGACGAAGTATTAAAAATCTTTAATAAGTATGGAATCAAAAAGGGCCTTATAAGCTTAGGGGGAAGTAGTATATATGCAATTGGAACAAATGAAGAAGATAATCTATGGTCCGTTGGAATCAAGCACCCTAGAAGTGAAGATAACCAAAATTATTTAGGAATAGTTAAGATATCAAATCAAGCGTTATCTACATCAGGAGATAATGAAAGATATTTTATTAATAACGGAAAGAGATATCATCATATAATGAATCCGGCTACAGGATATCCAGCAGATACTGGTGTAATGTCTGATACAATAATAATTGATAGCAATGTTGAAGACAAAAATATGTTAGCAGATCTTCTGACTACAACAATTTTTATATTAGGACCGGAAAAAGGTGTACAGTTTGCAAGTAATATACCAGGAGTATCCTGTGAAGTTACTGCAACAGATAATAAAATATATACTACAAAAGGATTTAAAGATAAAATTACAAATTTAAATAAGGATTTTAAATTTGCAAACTAATAAAATTTCACAACAATGCTTTAGGTAATATATGGATATCAATAACTGAGCTTGACAACTATAGTCAGGCTCCTTTTTTATATTATTTACACTTTTTTACTATAATACTTGTGTTTTCAAGATAGTTGTATCAGCACCTTCTCCAGTTGTTAAGTCTACTTTTAAACCTTCTTCAGCAAAGAATCCCTGACTCATTGCTGCGTACATTGGAGCATAGAAAACTGAACGAGTAACTTCATTCAACCTAACATTTACAACATCCTTATCAGCATTTTTCTTTTCAGCGCATCCGGCAAAAATAGTGACTATAAAAATAAAAGTCATTAAAATGGAGTAGGGAATAAACTTACGTTTTTTCATATAGAACCTCCGTTAAATAAATTAGATATTAATTTATATTATGAAATTAAGTAAATTTTGGTTAAACTTTTGTATAGCATATAGAACTCAAAATTGAGAAATGTATAAAATTAAATTTTCTATGAAAATTATAAATAAAAAATATAACTAAGTGAATATGTGTTTCTTACTGGAGTCTTGTTTCTGAATCTCTGAACAGTAGAAGAATAAGTTTACTTACTATATTTTGTTAGATATAATGTACTTAAATATATAGTTATTTTAAGAGGTTGAGATAAATGAGAAGAGAGTTCAAAAGAGATACCCCAGAGGAAGCTTTGGAAAAGTTTAAAAGAGAACTAAGAGGACAATTAAAAATATACATAGGTTATGCACCAGGTGTTGGAAAGACTTATGCTATGCTTAATGACGCTAATAGCAGGTTTGAAAAAGGTGAAGACATAGTAATCGGGTATTTAGAATCCCATCAGAGGAAAGAAACAGAGGCTCAAATAGGGAATCTAGAAACTATACCTAGAAAAAAGATTGAGTACAATGGTATAGTAATGGAGGAAATGGATACTGAGACTATTATATCAAGAAGGCCTAGTACTGTTCTTATAGATGAATTGGCACATAACAATGTACCAGGATCTAAGAATAAAAAGAGATATGAAGATGTTGAAGAGATTTTAAGCCAAGGGATAAATGTAGTATCTACATTAAATATTCAGCATTTAGAAAGTCTTAATGATATAGTGAGACAAATTACAGGAGTTACAGTTAGAGAAACTATACCAGATAAAATTGTTGAAGAGGCAGATGAAGTAGTAGTAATAGATATTACTCCAACAGCCCTTCAAAGCAGGTTAAAAGGCGGATATATATATAAATATGAAAATATTGCTAGATCATTAAAAAACTTTTTTAGGCTAGGTAACCTAAATGCATTAAGAGAAATAGCTCTTCGACAAACTGCCGAAGAAGTTGATGAAGAACTTGAAGAGTATAAAAAAGAGCATGGAATTAAAGAAAACTGGCACATTATAGAAAGAGTAATGGTATGTATAAGTCCTAGTCCAACTTCTAAAAAGCTCATTCGAAGAGGCGCTAGAATAGCGAGAAAATTCAAATGTGAATGGGTTGTAGTTAACATAAATAGCACAAGGATATTTGCTCAGAAAATGACCGAAAAAGATTCGAAGAGGCTTGAAGGACATTTTAAATTGGCACGGCAGTTAGGAGCAGAAGTTGTAAATCTGACTGGAAAGAGCATATCAAGAGAGTTAGCACAATTTGCAACTCAGAGATATATAACACAGATAATTATTGGCCATAGTACGAGAACTAAATGGCAAACTATATTAAGAGGCTCGACAGTTACAAGACTTTTAAAGCTTACAAAAGATATAGAAGTTCATGTCATACCAAATGATTTAAGATAAATAAAGTCATAAGGCTAGATCCTGCACAGTGAAATTTACAGGATCTAGCCTTATGACTTTATTAAGTTATTATGTTAATTATTGTTTATTGAATATACAGCTTTGGTCGACTAGAAAGTTTGAAAGTGTAATTCTTGTTCCTTCTACTTTTCCTTTTATAGTTTTGTCATTAAAAAAACAAGAATTATCTTCTTTAGGTATAAGAGTAATTTGGTTATCAGTAATTGTATATTTTCCATAGGAGTATTCTGCGTCTTTATTAAATGTATTTATTAGATTATAACTATTGTCTTTGTTAAGATTCAATGTTAAATTAGTATTTACTTGACAAATATATTTGCCATAATAAGGATTTTTATCATAGCTTGTCATAAACAAAATGATTAAAACGAATATTAAAAGCGATAACAGCTTTTTCATACATAAACACCTCAGTTCATTAAAAAATTCATCTTATGTATAAAGATTATAGTACTTATTTATTAATATTTAAAATCAAGATTCATTTTCTATTTAACATTATCAATAACATTAAAAGTAGTTAAATTGAAATATAAAACTTTTTCTATGATTTGTGCTTATTTATTATATGTTATGATATGAACAATATATTGACTTTTTAGTTAATTGATGTTAATAGCAAAATATTGATTAGTACTAAAGTCAGAATATTAATACAGGTTTAAATTAAAAAAAGTTTATATTTTAGTACTTTTTTGTTTTATGTCAATTTAGAATACTTAAGTTAAGTAAAGCAAATACTAAGGATTACTAAGAATATTGATAATAGTTTTTCTAAACTGTGTACAATAGCTTGGAGTTTTTCAAATTGAGGGCAACACTAAATTTCATTTTTTTCCTTAATGGCAGTATAATCTCAATATGCTCAATTGCATTGATAACGAATTATGATTTATTAATGTTCAACTGGACAAAAAGGAGGTAAATATATATGTTGGATGTTATATTTGCAGCATCACTTTTTATAGGTTTTGTATGTCTAAAATTTTTTATTGATTGGTGCGATAAGCAAACTGAAAATAAAAAGGATTAGTAGGAGGAGCTAGAGAATGTGGGGATTAATTATAATAACCATCTTGCTGTTTGTATATTTATGTTATGCACTCTTTAACCCTGAAAAGTTTTAATAATTTAATTGTATAAGGAGGAAGTTGTAATGGAAACTTTGCAAATAATACTACCGCTAATAATATTTGTTTTATTGGTTATCCCAGTTGGTAAATATTTGTACAAGGTAAGTACCTTTGAAAAACATTTCGGTAACAGATTTTTCGATATTATAGATAACTTTATATATAGTATATGCGGAATAAAGAAAGATGAAGAAATGACGTGGAAGCAATATGTTTTATCAATTATTACTGTAAATGCAGTAATGGCAGCATTAGGATATTTAATATTGAGAACACAATCTATACACTTTTTTAATCCAAGTAAGGTAGGGGGAATGGAGCAGTCACTTACTTTTAATACAGTAATAAGCTTTATAACCAATACAAATCTTCAGGATTACAGTGGTGAATCTGGAGTATCTTATTTAAGTCAAATGACTGTAATGACATTTATGATGTTTACTTCTGCGGCTACTGGTTTTGCTGCAGCACTTGCATTTATGAGAGGAATCATTGGCAGAAATAAAACTCTTGGAAACTTTTTTGTAGATTTAACTAGAGTTATAACTAGAGTACTTCTTCCTCTATCAGTTATAGTTACTTTGTTATTAGTAGCACAGGGTGTACCGCAAACTCTGACCGGTACTCATACAGTAGCTACAATAGAAGGTAAGCTTCAGGATATAGCATTAGGTCCAGTTGCGACTCTTGAGTCAATCAAACATTTAGGGACAAATGGTGGTGGCTTCTTTGGTGCTAACTCATCTCATCCTTTTGAAAATCCAACACCTATAACAAATTTAATTGAAATGTTATCAATGATGATACTGCCTGGTGCTGTAGTATATACTTTTGGATTAATGGCAAAGAATAAAAAACAAGGATGGACAATATTTGCCGCTATGGGAATATTATTTTTACTTGTACTTCCAATTTGTTATTCAGCAGAAAAAGCAGGTAATCCAGCGCTATCACATATAGGTCTTAATCAGCTTATGGGAAACATGGAAGGTAAAGAAGTTAGATTTGGCATACCTCAATCCTCGTTATTTACTACTGTAACTACAGCTTTTACAACGGGAACTGTAAATAATATGCATGACTCTTTAACACCTTTGGGAGGGTTAGTACCACTGTTTAATATGATGTTAAATGTAGTCTTTGGTGGAAAAGGCGTAGGCTTTATGAATATGATTATGTATGCAATGTTAACTGTGTTCCTATGCGGATTAATGGTAGGTAGAACTCCAGAGTTCCTATCTAAGAAACTAGAGGGAAGAGAAATTAAGCTGATTGCACTAGCTATAATAATACATCCGTTTCTAATACTTATGTTTTCTGCACTAGCATTAATTGTTCCTCAAGGCTTAGCTGGTATATCAAATCCTGGATTCCATGGCTTAACTCAAGTGGTTTATCAGTATACTTCATCTGCAGCTAATAATGGATCAGGTTTTGCAGGTATGTCAGTTAACACAACATTTTGGAATACTACTACAGGAATTGTAATGTTCCTTGGAAGATATTTATCCATGATAATTCTTATAGCTGTAGCAGGATCTTTAGCTTCTAAAAGAGCTATACCTGTAACTGCTGGTACCTTTAAAACTGATAATGCTATGTTCTCAATAACTCTAGTGGTTATTGTTTTAATAATCGGAGCATTAACATTCTTACCAGCTATTGCATTAGGACCGATAGCAGAGCATTTAACACTTATACGTTAAGATTAATGGTAATATAAGTTTTACAAATATTTAAGAAGGAGCATTTGGTATGAGTAAAAATGATAGAAAAAATAAGTTTATTACCAAAGAAATAGTTAATGAAGCTATAACTGAATCCTTTCGAAAGTTAAATCCTAAATATATGATTAAAAATCCAGTTATGTTTGTCGTTGAAATAGGCTTCTTTATATCTTTAGTATTAACATTTTTTCCAACCATATTTGGAGATACTGGTAATAACTTAAGAACATATAATTTGATTGTTATGTTAATTCTTTTTATAACTGTTTTATTTGCAAATTTTGCTGAAGCTATAGCAGAAGGTCGTGGTAAAGCTCAAGCAGAAAGCTTGAAGAAAACACGTAAAGATACTATGGCTAAGCTTTTAGATAGCAATAGCGATGTAAAAGTAATAAGTGCAAGTGAACTAAAAAAAGGAGATATTGTTCTTGTAGAAACAGGAGATTTAATTCCTAATGATGGTGAAGTTATAGCAGGTCTTGCATCTGTAGATGAGTCTGCTATAACAGGCGAATCCGCACCAGTTATGAAGGAAGCTGGCGGAGATTTTGCCTCTGTTACTGGAGGAACTAAGGTTGTAAGTGACTGGTTAAAGGTTAAAATAACAGCTACACCTGGTGAATCCTTCCTTGACAAGATGATTGCTCTAGTAGAAGGTGCATCCAGACAAAAGACACCTAATGAGATAGCTTTAAATACAGTACTTGTTAGTTTAACACTAATATTTTTAATAGTTTTAGTAGCTCTTTACCCTATGGCTATGTATTCTGGAGTTAAAATTCCTATATCAACATTAATTGCACTCCTTGTTTGTCTGATACCTACAACTATAGGTGGTCTTTTATCAGCTATAGGTATTGCTGGTATGGATAGAGTCACAAGATTTAATGTTATAGCAATGTCAGGTAAAGCCGTTGAAGCTTGCGGTGACGTTAATACAATGATACTTGATAAAACAGGTACTATAACTTATGGTAATAGATTAGCAGCTGAGTTTATTCCAACAGGTGGTATAAAAATTGAAGAGCTTATCAATTACTCAGTAATATCATCACTTAAAGATGATACTCCAGAAGGAAAGTCCATAGTTGAACTTGGTAAAAAACAAGGAACTACAGTAGAAGCATCTAAATATGAGAATTTAGACTTTATAGAATTTACAGCTCAAACCAGAATGAGTGGAGTAGACCTGACCGATGGAAGAAAGGTGAGAAAAGGAGCTCAAGATTCGATAAAGAAATTCGTTACTGAAGCCGGTGGTGAAATTCCATCAGATTTAGATGAAAATCTAACTAGAGTTTCCAAATTAGGTGGTACCCCATTAGTAGTATGTGTAGATAACAAAATATATGGAATTATATATCTAAAAGATACAGTAAAGCCTGGTCTTATTGAAAGATTCGCAAGGCTAAGAGAAATGGGAATAAAAACTGTAATGTGTACGGGAGATAACCCATTAACTGCAGAAACAATTGCTAGAGAGGCTGGGGTTGACGAATTTATAGCAGAAGCTAAGCCAGAAGATAAAATAGATGCTATAAAGAGAGAACAAAATGAAGGAAAGATAGTAGCTATGACAGGAGACGGGACTAATGATGCTCCAGCTCTTGCTCAAGCAGACGTTGGTCTTGCTATGAATAGTGGTACTACAGCAGCTAAGGAAGCAGCAAATATGGTTGATTTGGATTCAGACCCTACAAAGATTTTGGAGGTTGTTGAAATTGGTAAGCAGCTTCTTATAACTAGAGGGGCTTTAACAACTTTTAGTATTGCAAATGACGTTGCTAAGTACTTTGCTATAATCCCTGCTATATTTACTGTAGTAATACCTCAAATGCAGATATTAAATGTTATGAAATTATCCACGCCTTCTAGTGCTATAATTTCAGCATTGATATTTAATGCCATAATAATCCCAGCGTTGATACCTATTGCCATGAGAGGTGTAAAGTATAAACCTATGAAATCGGAAATGCTTTTACTCAGAAATATGTTAGTATTTGGTGTTGGTGGTATGATAGTACCTTTTGTTGGGATTAAAGTCATAGATTTAATTATAACACCATTACTAAGAATATTAAATTTAAGCTAATATCTTAATTTTGTTTAAGGATGCAGGTGATGAATTATCCACACCAATTCTGAGCCTGTATCCCTAATAAAATACTTATATAAATATATTTTATGAAGGAGATTAAAACCATGAAAACATTAAAGAGATCAATTCTTATAAGTGTTGTATTGTTGATCTTATGTGGAATAATATATCCTTTAGCTATGACAGGGATAAGTCAACTTGTTTTTAATAAAAAGGCCAATGGAAGCATGATATTTGTCAATGGAAAAGAAGTTGGTTCAGAGCTCATTGGTCAGAGTTTTACTGATCCAAGATTTTTCCATGGAAGAGTTTCAGCAGTTAATTATAATACTTATACTGAAGCAGATACTAAACCTGATAAGAACGGTAAAGCTGCATATACTGGTGTAAGTTCAGGTTCACAAAACCTTGCTCCATCAAATAAAGCTTTAACTGATAGGGTACAAAAAGATATAGATGAGTTCTTAAAATCCCATCCTGGCGTGAAGAAAGAAGATATACCAACAGATTTACTTACAAGCTCAGGTTCAGGACTTGATCCAAATGTAAGCCCTGAATCAGCAAAGATACAAATACCAACAGTTTCAAAAGCTACAGGCATAAGCGAAGCAGAGCTTCAAAATATAGTTAACAAATATACGGAAGGAAGAGCTTTGGGAATTTTTGGGGAACCTAGAGTTAACGTTCTTAAGGTAAATCTTGAAATAGCAACATTATTAAAAATAAAATAAAAAGTTATAAATAAAAATAACTCTAGACTATCTAGAGTTATTTTTATTTATATAGGATTCACTTTATATAGCATTGCGCTCTGTAGAGTAAAATGTTTTATCTAAACATGATTCTACAGGAGGTTTAACGACTTTAATTTTAAGCCAATTGCTTACAAGCCTTGTCCCGCTTATAACTGAACAGGAATCTCCACCGACTTCCTTCATAACAGGAACAGATTCACCAGTTATAGCAGACTCGTCTACTAAAGCTAATCCTTCAATTACTTCACCATCACTTGGGATGATATCACCAACCTCTACAACAACTATATCTCCTTTTTTTAGACGGCATGCATTGACTGTTTTTATGTTTCCCTTTTTATCTAAAAGCCTTACAACGCTATTATCTAAGCTATTAAGGTCATGAGATTGTTTTTTTTCTTTTCTTTCTAAAGTATTTTTACAAAAGATTACTAACAAGTTTTCAATAAAACCTTTCTTTGAAATTTTACTCATATTACACCTCTATAATCAACAATTATTGTATAGTTATCATGAAATATAATAATGTATTTATAGTGCTAATACATAAAATAAGTACAGCTAGAATTATAACATACGGTTTATTATTAGTTAATTATATAATCTATAGTCTTTTAGCTGAAGTCTTGAAAATTGCCTGTTTTTTGATTTTCCTTGCTATTAAGTAGGATCTAGCTTAATTAATTTGCTAACTTATAGGTATATTTGATGTTTTCTCGTTTTAATATTAGCTTAACTAATTGACGTTAGTTACCGATAATCATATACTGAGGAATAAATGAAGAGTATCATAACGGAGGAGAATATGATAAGAACACTTAAAGGTAAAATTTCAGCAGTATATATTTGTCTTGTATTAATGATTGCTGTGGTAGGATTTACTTCAGTAATTAGTTTTCATATATTAAGTAAGTCTATAGATGGTTTAATGGTTAATAATTATAAGAGTATAAGTGCAGTTGACAACATGATTGAAGCCATTGATGGACAAAATATGGCTATTTTAAGCTATATCAATAACAATGAACAAATAGGAAAGGATTCGTTTTACAAAAGTAGTAATGAGTTTTATAAATGGTATAACATAGAATCTAATAATGTAACAGAACTAGGGGAGAGGGACTACGTAACTAAAATTAATAATGAGTATGTCAAATATATGACGTTATTTCCCGACATACAGGAAATTAAAGGTAAACAGGGAACATATAAGGCTCTTGACTTTTATAATAAGAAAATTAGCGTTCAGTATAATAACTTGAAAAGTGAATTAAAAGGTTTATCATCTTTAAATGAAAAAGCAATGTTTAATGGAAAAAATAATGTAACTAATGACACAATAGCAACAATGTATATAATTTTAGGATTATCTACGTTGGCTGTAGTAGGAGGGTTCTTTATTTCAACATTTTTCATTAATAGATTTTTAAAGCCAGTATACATTCTTACGGAATGCATAAAGTCTGTTAAAGAAGGATATTTGCATCAGGAGATACCTGTAGTCTCAACTGATGAAATAGGTCTTCTAGCTCATGAATTTAATAACATGACAAAAAGACTTCAACAATTTGAATATAGTAGTAAAGGGAAGTTGTTAGAAGAAAAAAATAAATCCCTTGCCATTGTAAAAAGTATTTCTGACCCTTTAATTGTTTTAGATACAGATTACAAGGTTATTTTATTAAACGATGCTTGTGAAAACATTTTTGGTATAAAAGAAATTGATGTTTTAAATAAGCACTTTTTAGAAAGCATAAATAATAGAGAGTTATATGAATATATATCCAGCGTCTATGGGGAAGAACATGAAAAAAGAGCAGAAAAAATAATGAATTTAGAGATAAGGGAAAAAGATTATTACTTTAATATTATTGCTACAGCTATAGAAGATAGAAATTTAAATATATATGGAATAGTTGTATTGTTTCAGAATGTTACTAAGCTAAAACAGCTTGAAAAAATAAAAGCAGATTTTATGGCTACTATATCTCATGAGTTAAAAACGCCTTTAACCTCGATAATGATGGGCTTAAGCTTGATTACGGATAAGAAAATAGGACATTTAAGCGAAAAGCAAGAAAGTATTGTAGGAACAATAAGAGAGGATGGAGAAAGGCTTTCTAGCCTTATAAATGAGCTGCTTCAGCTTTCTAAAATTGAATCAGATAAGGCGTTATTTAACATAGAGCCCTGTTCTATAATTGGAATAATAGAAAACTGCATTAAGAGATTTAATGATCAGGCTGCAGATAAGGAAGTAAATTTATATTATGAAGCAAGCGAGAAGCTACCCAAAATACTATTAGATCAAGATAAGATATCATGGGTATTAAATAATTTAGTGTCAAATGCTTTAAAATACGTAAATGCCGGAGATGAAATCTTCATAAAAGCATTTATTGCAGATAAGAAGATATTTGTATCTGTGACTGATACAGGAGTAGGAATACCTGTTGAGTACCAGAAGAGAATATTTAATAAGTTTGTTCAGGTAAAAGGTAGCGATTTAGAAATGAGAGGCAGCGGGTTAGGATTAGCTATTGCTAAGGAAATTGTAGAAGCTCATGGTGGGCAAATTTGGTGTGAAAGTAAATTAGATGTAGGAAGCACTTTTATCTTTACTATTCCTGTGGCAAATTAGTTAGATATGGAGGTTATTTTAAATGAAAAAAGCATTAGTGGTTGATGATACCAAAAATATAAGAACGTTATTAACTACATGTCTTGAAATAAATGATTATGAAGTTATCACAGCTAAAAATGGACATGAGGCAATTGAGCTATTAAATACTGAGAAGTTTGATTTGGCTTTCTTAGACATAAAAATGCCAGAAATAAGTGGAACCACGGTTTTGCAGAAAATGAGAAAAAAAGGCATTAATATTCCAGTGGTAATTATGACTGCATTTGCTACAATTAAAAATGCAGTGGAATGCACAAAACTTGGTGCTGTGGTATATTTGCAAAAACCTTTTACTGCTGAAAAAATTAAGTCTGTATTAAATGAAATTTTTAATAATGATAGTGCTAAAGCTTTAGAGGACTACTTAAAGTACAGCAGAGAATTGATTGAATTAGGAAGAAATGAAGAGGCTTATGATATTTTGAAAAAGGCTTTATCTATAGATCCATTATGTCCAGAAGTATATTATACCATTGGAATGATTTATGAAAAAAGTGGAAATCTAAATCAAGCTAAAAAATTTTATGAAACGTCAGAGCGATTTAGTATATAGTGTAATAGATAAATATAAAGAATAATTCGTACTTTTGTGGAAAAAATATTATTAATTTATATAAATATACTTGACAGTAGAACAAATAAGGATATAATATTATTTAAAAGTTAAATATAGGGATTCAATTTGCTATGATGAAGAGGAGTAAAGGTAAGAAAAGTATTAAGAGAGGAAAGCTTATTAGCTGAAAGGCTTTCTATATGGATTACTTTGAATGTAGCTTCGGAGCTTCTTTGCTGAATTTATAGTAGGTAAAGACGGTTTTCTTAACCGTTATTTGTATTAAGAGCCTGTAATTTTGCAGGAAAAAAGGTGGTAACGCGAGGTTTTTTCGTCCTTTTATGGATGGAAAACCTCTTTTTGTTTTACAAATAGATAAACTTGATAAAGCTTATGGTAAGGGGAAAAATATAGGGGAGGGATAGACATGGATATGGTTATTAGACCAGTAAAATTGGGGGATTATGAAGATATTAATGAAATAAGACGTATGGATGGCGTAAGAGAAAATATACTAGGCATAACAAGTGAAAGTTTTCATCAATCAAAGGCTTTCATAGAAGGCTTAGGCAGAAATGACCACTTACTTGTAGCTGAGGTTCAGGAAAATGGAATTAAAAAAGTAGTTGGAATTATAGGATTAAATGTAAGTAGTAATCCAAGAACAAAGCACACTGCAACCTTAGGTATTATGGTTCACAAAGCTTACCAAGGTATGGGGATAGGGAAAAAGCTTATGACAGAAATACTTGACTTAGCTGATAATTGGCTTATGTTAATTAGAATAGAATTAGGCGTATTTACTGATAACGAAAAAGCTATAAAGGTTTATAAAAATTTTGGATTTGAAATTGAGGGAATAAAAAAGTATGCTGCTATTAAAGATGGCAAATATGCTGATGATTATATAATGGCAAGATACAAAAATATATAAAAATCTAAGGAGGAATTAGAATGTCAGAAAAAAGAGAAATGGCAACAACTTATAGCCCAAAAGAATTTGAAGGCAGAATCTATAAAAATTGGGAGGAGAAAGGCTATTTTACTCCAGAAGTGGATGAGAATAAAACTCCATATACAATAGTATTACCTCCACCAAATATTACAGGAAAGCTTCACTTAGGCCACGCACTAGACGATACTATTCAAGATATAATCATAAGAACTAAAAGAATGCAAGGTTATAGTACTTTATGGCTGCCAGGACAAGACCATGCAAGTATAGCTACAGAAGTTAAGGTTGAAAATGAACTTCTAAAACAAGGCCTTAAGAAAAAAGAAATGGGTAGAGAAGCATTCCTAGATAAGGTTTGGGAATGGGCTAATGAGTATAGAGGCAGAATAATGGACCAGGTAAAACAGTTAGGTTGTTCAGTAGACTCTACACGAGAATGTTTTACTATGGAAGAGAAAGCAAACAAAGCTGTTAGAAATTTCTTTGTTAAGTTATACAATGAAGGTTTAATTTATCAAGGGAATAGAATAACAAATTGGTGCCCAAAATGTCAAACTGCTATATCAGATGCTGAAATAGAATACAGCGAGCAGGACGGACATTTCTGGCATATTAAATATCCAGTTGTAGGCAGTAATGAATATTTAGAAATAGCTACTACAAGACCAGAGACAATGCTTGGAGATACTGCTGTTGCAGTTAATCCTAATGATGAAAGATATGCTCACTTAATAGGAAAGACTTTAATACTTCCACTAGTTAATAGAGAAATTCCGATAGTAGCAGATGATTATGTTGATTTAGAGTTTGGTACAGGGGCAGTTAAAATAACTCCGGCTCATGATCCAAATGATTATCAAGTAGGAAAGAGACATAACCTACCAGAAATAATTGTTATGCACCTAGATGGAAGAATAAACTTCCCAGGAAGCAGATATGATGGATTAGATAGATATGAAGCTAGAAAACTTATAGTTGAAGATTTAAAAAATGAAGGCTTCTTAGTAAATATAAAAGAACACAATCACAATGTAGGAACTCATGATAGATGTAATACAGTTATAGAACCTATGGTTTCAAAACAATGGTTTGTAAAGATGGAATCACTGGCAAAACCAGCTTTAGAAGTTGTAAAAACTAAGAAAATTAAATTTGTACCAGAAAGATTTGAAAAGACTTACTTCAACTGGATGGAAAACATTCAAGATTGGTGTATTTCAAGACAATTATGGTGGGGACATAGAATTCCAGTTTGGTACTGTCAAGATTGTGGTGAGGTTATAGCTTCTGTAGATGAGCCAACAAAATGTACTAAATGTAATTCAGAAAAATTACAACAAGACAATGACGTATTAGATACTTGGTTTAGTTCAGCATTATGGCCTTTCTCAACAATGGGCTGGCCAGATAAAACACCAGACTTAAAGTATTTCTATCCAAATAGTACATTAGTTACAGGATACGATATAATATTCTTCTGGGTAGCTAGAATGGTATTCTCAGGATTATATTGTATGGATGATATTCCATTTGAAAATGTATTAATTCACGGTATAGTAAGAGATGCAAATGGAAAGAAAATGTCTAAATCCTTAGGAAATGGTGTAGATCCACTAGAAGTAATTGAGCAATTTGGTGCAGATGCTTTAAGATTTGCACTTACAACAGGAAACGCTCCAGGAAATGATATAAGATACTATCCAGAAAGAGTAGAAGCTGCTAGAAACTTTGCGAACAAGATTTGGAATGCTTCAAGATTCGTTCTAATGAATATAGATGAAGAAGTTATGAACAAATACAAGGAGTGCAAAAACTACAGTGCTGCTGATAAGTGGATACTATCAAGAATGAATACTGTAGTAAAAGAAGTAACAGATAATATAGAAAAATTTGAGCTTGGAATAGCTTCACAAAAGGTTTATGATTTTATTTGGGGTGAGTTCTGTGATTGGTATATAGAACTTGTAAAACCAGTAATGTACGGAGAAGATGAAGAAGCTAAGGGCGTTGCATTTAACGTATTAAACAAAGTTTTATCAACAAGTTTACAATTACTACATCCAATAATGCCATTTATAACAGAAGAGATATATACTCACCTTTACACTGAGTTTGAATCAATAGTTATATCAAAATGGCCAGAATATGATGAAGCACTAAATGATGAAAAAGCTGAAAAAGATATGGAATATATAATAGAAGCTATTAAGTCATTAAGAAATGTAAGAACAGAAATGAACGTTCCACCTTCAAGAAAAGCTAAAGTAATGGCATTCGTAACTGAAAATGAAGCATTAGAAGCTTTCAAGAGTGGAGAAACTTATTTCCAAAAGCTTGCTTCAGCTAGTGAAGTAGAATTCTTAAATAGCAAAGAAGAGGCTCCAGAAAATGCAGTTTCAGTAGTTACAAGAGGCGCAGAAATGTTTATGCCTTTACTTGATTTAGTAGACCTTGAAAAAGAACTTGAAAGATTAAATAAAGAAAAAGAAAAACTAGAAAAAGAAATAGATAGAGTAGAAAAGAAGCTTGCTAACGAAAAATTCGTATCAAAAGCACCTCAAGCAGTAGTTGATGAAGAAAAAGCTAAAGGTGACAAGTATAAAGAAATGCTTGCAGCAGTAGTTTCAAGATTGGAAAGTTTAAAATAACAGGTTAAGTCCAATACCCCTCGTAATAATTACGAGGGTATTTTTATGTATTAAAAAATTTTAAAGTATATTTAAAAATACATTAAAGTATATTTTAAAACTTACGTATATTATATATGAGTCGAACTGTATATACGATACTTTTGCTAAAGTGAATGGAAGGTTGGTATATTATGGATAAATACATTAAAGCTTCTATGATATTTCTATTTACTCTTTTGTTTTGTGAGATTACTTTTTTTATTCTAGATAAAAAGCTTGCTAAAAATAGATTTAGATTAACCGACAGATGTAGATATACTGTAGAAAGTACGTTATGTATTATATTGGGATTTATTTCAGGAGTTTTAGTTTAAGACAGATAAAAACTAACTAAAGGATTTATTATAGTGTTAAATTTTGTAGTAATAAATAGGAGGATAAGAAGATGGCAGCAAAAAAATCTATATTTGAAAAATTCAAGCTAGTAGAGAAAATAGAGGACACAAAACTAGAAGATGAGGGTAAAAGTGAAGATAAAATATTAAGCGAAAGTGATAAACAGGAAGACAATAATATTGAAAGTTACTCATCAAAAGATGATGAAATTGTAGTAGCAAACCAAGAAGAGATAGAAAATAATATATATGAGGAAACTAGTGGTATGAATATAGATACAGTTCTAAGTATAGAAGAAATATATAGCATGTTTAATTTGGAAAATGAAAATACAAAAAAGGTGTACATAATAGATAACTTTTTTAATGCTTTGCCAGGTAATCTTCCAACTGAAATAAAAAAACAGTCAGTTGTTAATATAATAAATGCATCAGGCATGAACATTAATGCTTTACTAAAGGATGGTAAAGACAGAGTGGTGGTACTTAGGGATTATCTTAAAGAATTCTCTAAGAATACAGATGAAGTAGTAAATCAATATCAAAGTAGAATTAAAGAATTGCTGAAAGAAATAGAAGAGTTAAAACAAAGTATAAATAAGAAAGAAAATCTTCAAAGCGAGCAAAAGCATATGATAGAATATGAAATTCAAAAAATAAATAGTATTATAGAATCTGTAAAATAGGATTGATATAGAAGACTGTTGTAGTAGAAATATTATAGCAGTTTTTATTTTTTGGTTAGTTATACAGAAATTGTTAATATAGTAATAATTTATACTATACTTAGAACTCTGTTTATAAGAATATATAGTTTTATAATAAAATTGATTGATTGTTAAATTCTTGATAAAATAAGATAGAGTTTAAATCAGAACAAATTATCCATTGAATAAATTTTAAAATATTGGGGTGTGACATTATGAATTATCAAGAAACTATGAGTTATATAACCAATACGGCCAAATTCGGAACTAACTTTGGATTGGATAGAACGGAAAAGATACTAGAATTGCTGGGAAATCCTCATAAAAAGTTAAAATGTATACATTTAGCCGGCACTAATGGAAAAGGATCTACTACGGCTATGATTACTCGAATACTTATGGATGCTGGATATAAGGTTGGTATGTATACTTCACCTTACCTTGAGGTCTTTGAAGAAAGAATTCAAATAAATGGAGAAAATATTTCTAAAGAAGAGTTAAGTGAAACTGTTACAGAAGTTTCAAATTCAGTAAATAAAGTTATAGAATTAGGCTATGAACATCCAACTGAATTTGAGATTATAACTTGTACAATGTTTTATTATTTTTCGAAGAAAAACGTATATTTTGCAGTAGTTGAAGTAGGATTAGGTGGAAGATTAGACTCTACAAATGTGATTGAACCATTTTCTTCTAATGAAGGTGGAGGAGTGTTAGCAAGTGTCATAGCATCTATAAGCTATGATCATATGCAAATATTAGGCAATACATTAGCGGACATTGCTTATGAAAAAGCTGGAATAATAAAAAATGGTGTGCCTGTAATAATGTATCCGCAGCAAAAGGAAGCGGAAGAAGTTATAGAAAAAGTATGCTTTGAGAGAGGTTGTAAATTAATAAAGGTTCCAAATAACTGTGTAGAATACTTAGATAATAATACTAAAATAGACAATAGGAGCACGAATTACAGTCAAAACATTAAATTACAGACTAATGAGAGTACATATTATATAGAATTAGCTTTGTTAGGTAAACATCAATTATTAAATTGTGCTACAGCAGTTTTTGTTATAGAAGAACTTATAAAGCAAGGGATAAAGATAAGTGTTGATAACATTATTAATGGATTAAAGACTGTGAAATGGATAGGAAGACTTGAAGTTGTTAGGAACAAGCCTTTAGTTGTAATAGATGGAGCACATAATATAGATGGTATTTCAAAACTCAAGGGAAATGTTGAATTATATTTTAAATATAATAAGATGACGTTAATATTAGGAATATTAGCAGATAAAGAAGTAGATAAGATGGTAAACACCATTGTTCCACTAGCGGATAGAGTTATAGCAGTAACACCTAATAGTTATAGAGCTGAGAGTGCAGAAGAACTTAAAAATGTAATACAAAAGTATAACACAAAATGTGAAGCGGTAGAGAATTATAAAGATGCATATGAGTTAGCTCTTTCATATTGCAATGATGATGATCTATTGTTAATTTCTGGCTCATTATATATGATAGGTGACATGAGGAAAATATTAAAATCACTTTAGTATTATAGGGGTACAAGGACGAAAGTTAACTTTCGTCCTTGTACCCCTATAGCATAAAAGATACTTGTACAAAAATATCTCTACAAAGACTAATTATTCTTTATAATCATTTCTTGAAGAGCTTTTACAAACTGATCAGGACAAGATGTACTCTTGCCGCCACAGGATATACCTTCTAATCTTCCAATAGCGTCCTCAACCTCTAACCCCTCTAAGAGACTAGATAATCCTTGAAGGTTACCATTGCATCCTCCAACAAAAGAAACATTAGTAATTTTGTTATCTACTACATCAAAATTTATTTCTTTAGAACAAACTCCACTAGTTTTGTAGCTATACATAATATCACCTGCCTTGAATCTTATTAGTAAATTTACGATTGACAAAAATATTATATAACAAAACATCTATATTACTCAAGATATAGTTTTATTAAAAAATGTTCTTAAAGTTTAACTAAGGCATCTTCAAGATATCTTTTGCATCTTTGACTTATTATTTTCTTTCGGATGCCTAATAAAATTTCTTAAATTATTATTACCTATTTTGAGGGATGTTCATATTATATTTGTAAGGGGGGGATAGAATTGAGGCATTTATATGTATGTAATACTTCTTCAGATTTTATTTCAAAGGTTAATATAAATAATTTCGAAGAAGAAGGTAGAATCATATTAAAGTCAAATAATATGAATGACAGAATTGGACCACATGGCATATGTTTATACAAAGACAAACTTATAGTAGCAAATAATTATAGTAATAGTATATCAATTATAAATTTATTAGAAGAAGTAGAGGAAAGCAGCCACTATATAGGTGTACACTGTAATGATGTAGTTGTTTTTAGAAAAAATGCATATATAATATGTGGTGACCTTAATGGTTTAATAGTATTTGATCTTATAGAAAATAAAATAGTAGAGGAAATCCCCTGTGGAAGTTTACCACATAGTATATGCTTAAATAAGGAGAAGAAGCTCTTACTAGTATCAAATATGTATGATGATAGCATAACAATAATTGATTGTACTAATAGCGATAATATTAAAAATATAAGAGTAGGTGCATATCCTACAAAAGCCTTATTTACAGTTGATGGACAATATTCTCTTGTATGTGAAAGTAATATAGGCTCCGATTTTAGAGGAAGTATAGCGATCCTTTCATTGAAAAACTATAAGGTTATTAACAGAATTACTGTGGGAAATTCACCTATTGATATGTATTGTGATGAGAAAACTTGTCTTGTATCCAACTTTGGAGATGGCAGCATAAGTATTATAGATATAAATCATTATAAGGAAGATAAAAAAATAATTGTGGGTGGAATGCCAAGAGGAATAATGAAATATGGCAGAAATATATACGTAG
Organism: Clostridium sp. OS1-26; assembly: GCF_030915445.1. Lineage (GTDB taxonomy): Bacteria > Bacillota > Clostridia > Clostridiales > Clostridiaceae > Clostridium_AM. Next base: position 777,054 of record NZ_CP133264.1, on the reverse strand, counting down.
GAGATAATTATAATAATAGATTAATAAATGTAAATATTGAAAGTGGAAATAAAAAATATATACCTATAGGGGGAGAGCCTACAGGTATGATTTTAGTATAAACATGCTATTAGGTTATCAACAAATTAATAATTTTATTATATAACTCTGAAGAATTACTTTTCCATTTTTGGCATAGATCTTTAGCTTGTTTATTTGATCCTACATTAATTTTTATATCGATAAGTATAGAATCATTTTCTAGTGCCTTCAAGCTAACTATATAGTTATCCTTATCTTCTATTGTATAGTTAGCCGTTACAGCAACTTCCTTCTTTATATTTTCTATGTGATTTTTTAAATAGTTATCTATAATATCTATTTTGCTATTAGAAAGCCTATTTTCAAATAAAGATAACACTTTAGTCCCTTTTTCAGTAATCATAAATCTGTGGTTACCTGAGTCGTCTATATCTTTTATAAAACTCGAAGAAACAAGCTCTGCTAAATATTGCTGAAGAGTAAAATAATTAATAAAATTATTTTCTAAAATAATCTGTGTTATATGATTATTCGAAATAGGAAGTTTAATTTTATTAAGTATGTAAAGCAGTAATAATTTGTTTTCTGCTAGCTCTACAGTATCCTCAAACATTTCTATCCTCCTGATAAATTATTAGTTACACAATAATTATATTTTATATTATAACATAAAATGTATGAAAATGAATAAAGCACTGAATTTCTTCAGTGCTTTATTTTTTATATGCTATTTTCCGTTAGCTAGGTTTTGTTCTGCCATTGATATAAGTCTTCTTACCATTTCACCACCGACTTTACCACAGTTTCTTGATGAAACTTCGCCCCAATAATCTTCAGAACCTTGGTGAACTCCTAAATTTAATTCTTCAGCTATTTCATATTTCATATTATCCAGTATAGGATGAGCTTCTGGTACTAATTGTGTTCTTCCACTTCCAGATTGACCTAATGCCATATAAAATCCTCCTTTAACTATGTACTGTAATCATAGTTTGTACTTTTATTATCAGTTTATTCTATAGAGTTTTAGGAAGATTAGGTTAACTTAACCACTAAAAATATTAACAAGAAATTTATTTAATTTGTGTAATAATTGCTAGTAAATGATACTATATAAATTTATAAGAACAATTATATTTTGGAGGGAAAATTTTGAGGTTTGGGTTATCAAAAAAATTTTACTTGTGTTATTTTTGCTTTTTGTAGCTATTATAACATCTATTTTTATCAACTATAAAGAAAGAGGAGCTTTTATAAGAATAAACAGAAATTTGCCTATTTACTGTGTTGATATAAAAGATAAAAAAATAGCTATGAGTTTCGACGTAAGCTGGGGTAATGACAACACAGAAAAGATATTAGACATACTTGATAAATACAATATTAAAGCAACATTTTTCTTAGTAGGAGGGTGGGTAGACGAAAATCCAGACAAGGTAAAAGAAATTTACAAGAGAGGCCATGAGATTGGAAATCATTCTAATAAGCATCCAGACATGACTAAAATATCAAGAGAAAGAATTATACAAGAAATAGATATTAGTGATGCAAAGATTAGACAGCTTACAGGTGAAGGCACAAAACTCTTCAGGTTCCCAGAAGGGTCATATAATGATATGTCAGTACAAACTGCATCCGAAACAGGACACTATTGCGTACAATGGGATGTGGATAGTATAGATTGGAGAGAAGAGGGGTCAGATATAGAGTATAGTAGGATTATAAAAAATACAAAGCCAGGTTCCATTTTACTATTCCACAATAATGCAAAGTATACACCAGGCAATTTGCCAAGAATCATAGAAAAACTCCAAGGAGAAGGTTATAAATTCGAAAAAATTGGAAATTTGATTTATAAAGATAATTATAAAATTGATTACTCAGGTAAACAAATACCTAATTAAGTCAATTTATACTATGTTTTACTTAGTTTAATATAAGAGTTATTGAAACCTAGTGCAAATTTGTATTATAATGGAAATATAAAAGTAGATTAGGAAGGAGATATTATATATAAACTAATAAAATAGTATAAAAAACTATCTCTTGTTTAAAATAATTTTAATCAATTATTTTGAGGAGGTAGGAAAATGAAAACAGTATCCATAATAGGTGGTAATAAAAGTTTTAATTCCTATTTACAGAAAGTTCTCAAATCATTAGAGGTTGATTGTAAGTATTTTACTAAATATGCTGTAAAAAGAGAAAGTTATTATGATTACGTAATCTTTAATTCTAATAGTAGCATTAAAGATGTATTATTAAACGGAGGATATTGCTTTGTTAACATGGATTTAGTAAATAGTAATAGAAATGTTAACATATATGGAAACATGATAACTTATGGTTTAGGTAGCAAAAATACAATAACAGTTTCGAGCATGGAGGATAATAACAGTTTTGTGTATTGTCTACAGAGGGACTTAAACTATAATGCATTTAGAAAATTAGAACCTGCAGAAGTCCCAATTAATATAAGTTTTAGCGGAGAAGAAGAGATATATGCAGCTATGGTTGGAATAACTATTAGCCTTATTGAAGGAAAAGATATAAGTAGTTTAGTTAAAGGAAAAAAACTCACTGTTTTAACCTAAACAGTATATATACTAAAATTTAATAAGTATATTTCCAGTATTCTTTGAATAATTATATGTTGATGAGATAATTCAAAAACTAAGGGAAAGAGGGGTTATGATGGACAATTTAATGTTAAATAATAAAATTTATCTTGAGGGAGAAGTAAGCTCGGAGCTGGAATTTAGTCATGAGATGTATGGCGAGGGGTTTTATACTTTTTATATCGAGGTTCCGAGATTAAGTGATGCTAAGGACTCATTATTTATCACGGTTTCTGAAAGACTAATAAGTGGTATGGATATTAGAGTTGGGGCCCAAATTATAGTTGAGGGTCAGCTAAGATCTTATAACAAATTTGTAGATGGGGCTAATAGGCTAATATTAACGGTTTTTGCAAGAAATATTAGCACTTGCGAGGAAAGAAGCAAAAATCCTAATCAGATATTTCTTGATGGTTTTATTTGTAAACAACCAATTTATAGGACAACTCCTTTTGGAAGAGAAATATCAGATATGCTTCTTGCAGTAAATAGGTCTTATAACAAATCGGACTACATACCAACTATTGCTTGGGGAAGAAACTCAAGATTCTGTAAGACTTTACAGGTTGGTGATAACATAAGAATTTGGGGAAGGCTGCAGAGCAGAGAATACCAAAAGAAGGTTTCAGAAGAGGATGTAATAAAAAAGATAGCATATGAAGTTTCTATATCAAAAATGGAAAAAGTAAATAAAGATGAAAATGGTAATGAAATAAATAGCACTATAGAGATGGATGAAGATGTAGAATATAGCCATAAGGAGAATGAAACTAACTTAGAGGAAACTCTACCAGGAAAACAGATTTCTTAAAAAGTAAACAGTGAATGGTATTAAAAACTATTCACTGTTTAAATTGAATTAATTTACTTTCTTAAATCTTCAAGAATCTTAGTCTTATCCTTTGTTTTTTCATCAACTTGCTTTATTATTTTAGCTGGTGTGCCTGCTACAACTACTCCTTCAGGGACATCTTCGGTCACAACAGAACCTGCAGCTACAACAGAACCTTTTCCAATTTTCACTCCTTCAAGTATAACTGCATTAGCACCAATTAGAACATCATCTCCTATTTCGCATGGTGATTTGCTTGGCGGTTCTAAAACACCAGCAACAACTGCACCAGCACCAAGGTGAACTCTCTTACCAAGAGTACCTCGCGCGCCAACAACAGCATTCATATCTACCATTGTACCTTCGCCAATCTCAGCACCTATATTTACAACAGCTCCCATCATTATAACGGCATTTTTACCTATTGTAACCTTATCTCTTATGATGGCACCTGGCTCAATTCTTGCCTCAATATTTCTTACATCAATAAGAGGTATTGCAGAATTTCTTCTGTCAGATTCCATTCTAAATTGTTTAATCATTTCTTTGTTATCTTCAAGAAATTTTGAAACTTCTTCAGACTCACCAAAAAGTACATAAAAGTCTGAACCGTTATAGCTTTCTATATTTCCTAGATTGCAATCTGAGATATCTCCTTTAAGATATACTTTAATAGGAGTGGATTTTTTAGCTTCTTTTATGTATCTGGCAATTTCATATGGATCGGTTAAATTATAGTTCATATTTAGAACCTCCTTAGTTAAGTAATTTAAATCATCATATTTATCATAATAAGTATAATTATAATAAATATATTTCATGAATTAAAGGGGTAAAGCACATTTTTAGCAACAAAATATAAGTTTCAGTAACAAAATATAACCTCGAAAAATAATCTAATAGTATAGTGCGTTAGGAGGTAATTTAATGGGGTATGAAATAAAGGATTGTATTGATGCTGGAACTATATATTGTCCTTGTCATCTGGCAGAAACTGGAGATTGCATACTATGTTCACAACTTTCAGGAAAAACCTTTTGCGATTGTATTAACTGGAAAGGAGTGTGCATGTATCAAGAATATATATTGAATAATAAAAAAGCTAAAGATGTAAGGAAAGAATATCTATGCAAGATAATGAAAAAAGAGGTATTGGAAAATAAATTATTTATTCTTACAATAAATGCTCCACATAGTTTAGTGAGCGATTTAATATACCCTGGTAGTGTAATATTCATAAGAAATCCTGAGTCATCAACCTATTATGATACTCCTATTTCTATAATGGAAGCAGATACTGAGGAAAATACTCTAAAAGTAGCTATTGAACTAAAGGGAATAAAAACAAAAAGTATTTGTAAGCTTAAAGAAGACGAAAGCGTACTTATAAGAGGGCCATTTTGGAATGGAGTTTTAGGATTGAAAAATGTATATAAGGCAAAGGAAGGGATTTCTATTGTAGTGGCAAGGGGGATAGGGATTGCACCATTAGTACCGGTATTAAAAAAATTATATTCAAATGGAAACAAAGTTATTGCAATAATAGATAAAACCCCTTTTAAGGAACTTTTGGGTAAAAAGTATTTTGATATGTGTAATGCTGAAATATTTTACTGCAATATGTTAGAGGCAGGCGAGCTTTCAGAAGAATTTAAAAATATAATTGGCCAAATATTAAAGGTTGAAAATGTGAATTTAGTTCATTGTGACGGGCCTGATATATTAATTTATAAATTGTTAAACTATTTAAGTGATTCCATTGATGTATCTTGTTGTAATAACTCAAAAATGTGCTGTGGAGAAGGAGTATGCGGTACGTGCAGCACAAGATATAAAAATCATGTAGTTAAGAAGCTATGTAAGATTCAGATAGATCCTAAATATGTATTTAAAGAAAGAAGGCTTATTTAAAGCTGACAATTGCTTTAAATTATGAATTGCAGAAATATAAGATGTATTTTAATCTAACTATTGGTATTTTAGGGTAGTATTAATAAGGAGGATTATTAATGAAAGTTATTATAATCGGTGGTGGATGGTCTGGTTGTGCTGCTGCAATAACAGCAAAAAAAGCAGGAGCTAAAGTTACACTTTATGAAAAAACCGATATGCTTTTAGGACTGGGTAACGTTGGTGGAATAATGAGAAATAACGGAAGGTATACTGCTGCTGAAGAGCTTTTAGCACTTGGAGCAGGAGATTTAATTAATATAACAGACAAAAATACACGACATAAGAATATAGATTTCCCAGGACATAAGCATGCCTGGCTTTATGATGTTAACAAAATAGAACCTGCTGTTAAAAAATATTTACTAGAATTAGACATAGAATTAAAAATGCTATCTAGGGTAGTAGATATAAAGAAAGTTGAGGATAAGATAATAGGATTGTATTTAGCAGATGGAACTTATGATGAAGGTGATGTATTTATTGAAACCACAGGCTCAACTGGACCTATGGGTAATTGTTTGAGATATGGCAATGGTTGCTCAATGTGTGTATTAAGATGTCCAGCTTTTGGCCCAAGAGTAAGTATAAGCATGAGGGCTGGCGTGGACGATCTTCAAGGAGAAAGGGAAGACGATATATACGGAGCTTTTAGTGGTTCTTGTAAACTCTGCAAAGAGAGTTTAGATGAAGGATTGGTTAAAGAGTTAAATGAAAAAGGAGCAGTTGTTCTAAAGGTTCCTCCAGAGGATATAAATATGGATAAATTAAAAGCGAAAGTATGTCAACAGTATGCTTTGAAAGAATTTGCTGAAAACGTGGTTTTACTTGACACAGGGCATGTAAAGCTTATGACTTCCTATTATCCATTGGATAAATTAAGAAAGATTAAAGGACTAGAGAATGCAAAATATATTGATCCTTATGCAGGAGGAAAAGGCAATTCAATTAGATATTTATCCGTAGCTCCAAGAACCGATGATATGAAGGTAAGAGATATAAGCAACTTATTCTGTGGTGGTGAGAAAAGCGGTCTTTTTGTAGGGCATACAGAAGCTATATGCACAGGAAGCTTAGCGGGGCATAATGCTGTAAGATATCTTTCAGGTATGCCACTATTAGTTCTTCCAAAAACAACAGCTATTGGGGATATTATATCTTATGCTAATTACAAGATGATGTCAAAGAAAGGAAGAAGGAATAGATATACTTTTGCAGGAGCAGAATATTTTAAACGAATGCAGGATATGAAACTATATACTACTGATAAAAATGAAATTGAAAGTAAAATAGAAACCTTAGGGTTGACAGATGTTATGAATCAAAAATTAATTTAAAATAGTGATAGATAAAGATAGGAATTGGAAGTCGAAGGTCCAGTTCCTATTTTCTATTTTTACTTAAAAAATCTTCTAAGTTAATTAAGTGCTGTTCATATACTCCAAAGCCTATTTTACGTTCCTCGCTGAAAGCTTCTACATCATAACAAAGCTTTCTACCCTCGATTGATGTTAATACTGCTTTTACAGTAACCTTTGCATTGACAGGAGTTGGATTTATATGTTTAACATCAATTCTAGTTCCAACAGGTCTATAGTTTTTAGGTATATTATTAATTATTGAATGTGTAGCTGTGGTTTCCATAAATTTAATCATAACAGGTGTAGATAACATAGTTACACTTTTGTTTCCGATAAAGTCTGCTGTATCTTCCGGCTTGACTATATATTCATTAACATGTGTTTCTCCAATCTTCAAAAGATCATTAAGGTTCATTTAGCAATCACCCTTTCAATTGTTAAAAATTTTTTATAGTTTCTTAAGTTCTTCATTATTTGTATTATAACATAATTCGTAAAAAAGTAGTCGAAAAATGCTTTAGAATAATAGATAACTTCATGAGCTTTTAGATTCTATACAAAACTAAGAAGTCTGTTTATAAAAATAGTTTTATATTTTGGCCCGTAAAACCTCGAATACTTGTGGCTGAGGAGGTAAGAGGCTTTAAGCCAAGGGAATTCGATACTCCATTAATTTAGTATTACACTAACTTCTGATTCTGAATGTATCTTTGAATTATTTCAATATCATTGTATAATGACTATATGAACTACATGAAGGTGAGGTGATATTGTGGAAAAGACTTTTAAATTTAGATTAGCACCAACTAAAGAGCAAGAAATAATGTTAAGTAAGGCTTTTGGCTCTTGCAGATTTGTATATAATTACTACCTTGATAAGAAGATAAAATTGTACAAAAGTGAAGGTAAATCCATGTCTTATGGTGAGTGTGCTAATGATATGAAAAAACTTAAAAATCAATATGAGTGGCTTAAAGAAATAGATGCAATATCACTTCAACAGAGTTTGAGAGATTTAGATAAAGCCTACAAAAATTTCTTTAAGGGCAGTGGATTCCCTAAATTCAAGAGTAAACATAACCATAATCAAAGTTATAGAACTCAAACGGTTAATAAAAACATCAAAATTGAGGGGAACAAAATTAAACTACCTAAAATTGGTTGGGTAGAGTTTAAAAAGCATAGAGAAATTCAAGGTAAGATACTTAATGTTACTGTAAGCAGAATGCCTTCTAATAAGTGTTTTGTTTCAGTTTGTTGTAGTAATATTGAGAATGAAAAATTACCTCAAAATCCTAATGCAATAGGTATTGATGTAGGCATAAAGTCATTTTGTACTATATCTAATGAGGAAAATATAGAAAATCCTAAATATCTTCAAAAGTCTTATGAAAAGTTGATAAAGTCTCAAAGAAGATTAAGCAGTAAAACTAAAGGAAGTAAGAACTATCATAAAGCAAGGGTTAAACTTGCCAAAATACATGAGAAAATTGCTAATCAAAGAATAGACTTTTTGTATAAATTAACTTCAAGACTTATAAAAGAAAATCAAATTATAGTTCTTGAAGATTTGAATGTGAAAAACATGATGAAGAATGAAAAGTTAGCACAAAAAATAGGTGATTGCAGTTGGTCGGAGTTCACAAGACTACTCACATATAAGGCTGAATGGTATGGTAGAACTGTACATAAAATAGATACTTTCTACCCTTCAAGTCAATTATGTTCAATATGTGGCTATCAAAATGCAGAAGTAAAGGATTTAAACATAAGGGAATGGGTATGTCCTAAGTGTGATAATAAACATGATAGGGACATCAATGCAAGTAAAAATATTCTTAAACAAGGGTTGAAAGAACTAAAAATATTAGTAGCTTAAGCCTGTAGATAAATACCGTAGGAACTATCGGAGTTAAGCCTGTGGAGATAGTAGATTACGAGGTCGAAGAAGCAGGAAGCCACATCCCCTTATGGGTGGAGTAAGTTCACGATATCATATTGTTAAAGTATTAAACTAGACATTATTAAGGTATGATTTAACGTAAGTAATGGAAAGGGGCTAGTTGTAAAATGAAAGATATAAACAGTATTATTTCTCAGAAATGTTCAAAGTATAGAGATCTCAGGAATTAGAAAGTTTTTCAACAAAGTAGTTAAATATCCTAATACAATTTCATTAACTTTAGGTCAGCCGGATTTTAATGTACCTGAGAAAATTAAGGAAGCTATGATTAATGCAATAAATGAAAATAAAACTACATATACATCAAATGCAGGTATTATAGAACTTAGAAAAGAGATTTCTAACTACTTAAAAACTCAACATATAAATTATAATGAAAACGAGATATGTATTACAGTAGGAGGTAGTGAAGGGTTAATGGATGTTTTTGCGGCATTGATAGATCCTTCAGATAAGGTTCTAGTACCAACACCGGCTTATCCAGCTTATGAAAGTTGTGTAAAGCTATTAGGCGGCGATATTGTAAATTATAACTTAAAAGAAGATTTCTCAATTAATTTTGAAGAGCTAGAAAAGTTAATAGCACAAGAAAAACCTAAAGTTATGGTGTTATCCTATCCGTCTAATCCTACAGGAGCTATTTTATCCAAAGAAGATAATGATAAACTTCATAAAATAATAAGTGAAAATGAGATTATTGTTGTAAGTGATGAGATGTATAGTGCACTATATTTTGAAAAAGAATATTATTCTATAGCACAATTCGATGACATAAAAGATAAAGTAATAGTGGTTGGTGGATTTTCAAAAATGTTTTCTATGACAGGACTTAGAATAGGATATGTATGTGCTGTAGAAGAATTTATGAACTCTATAATGAAGGTTCACCAGTACAATGTATCCTGCGCACCTTCTATTGTCCAATATGGAGCATATGAAGGACTTAAAAATTGTATGGAAGATGTAGAATATATGAAGAATGAATTTATAAAAAGAAGAGACTATTTATATGGCAGACTAACCAAAATGGGATTTGAATCTAATATTCCAATGGGTGCTTTTTATATGTTTCCTTCCATAAAGAAATTTAATTTTAAAAGTGAAGATTTTTGTGAAAGACTTTTAAAGGAAGCAGGAGTTGCTGCTGTACCAGGATCGGCCTTTGGTGTTGGTGGAGAAGGTTATATGAGAATTTCCTATGCTTATAGCATGGAACAATTAAAAGAAGCATGCGATAGAATAGAAAACTTTATTGAGAATTTATAATTTAAACTTAAAAAAGTGCAGTCTTTTGTATTATAGAAGAGCTCTATATACTTAAGTATTGCACTTTTTGTTATGTAATTTAAGATAGACAGAGTGCGAGAAGTATTAGAGCAGATAGTTATCGAATAAAATCTCATGAGTCCAATTTTAAAATTGGACCTATAAAATAATAAGTATCTAAATATATATCAGTTAATATTAGAATCAATTAAGAATTATTATGAAATATAATAGCAAGATAAAATAATTGTATAAGTAAATTAGTGTATGCAATTTTATGCAATGAAATATTCATGTTATGTTTTTGGTTATATGAAAATATATGCAGGGCTTATAAAATGCTTATTTGAACAGTATAGCAAATATGCTTGTGCATATTAGTATATAAATATAGAATTTTGTAATTAATTATAGATTTTTATAATTAGTTACGAAATAGTAGAGTTTCAGACCATGAATATTGAATGAAAAATATGAATAAAAATACATATAGTTATTTGAAAATTATGAAAAATGAATTATTTGAAAAAATATTTGATATGTATTTTTTATTATGCTATTATAAAAAAAGAACAATGGATTGGTCTATTAGTCCATTCTGTTTTTGAGATTTTAAAATGATGGAATTTTCAAAAAGTGTACAAGTTACTAGAAAAACAACTTAGATATAAGATAATAGAATGATTTTTATATAGCCTAAATTATAACTAAAACAAAGGCTTTATATTATATATAGAATTAAAATATGAAAAGTAAATTTTAGGAGGTCTCATAATGAAAACTTTAGTAATAGGTGTAATTGGATCTGACTGTCATGCTGTAGGGAATAAAATATTAGAACATTCATTTACACAAGCAGGATTTAATGTAGTAAATATAGGAGTTCTTTCTCCGCAAGAGGATTTTATAAATGCTGCAATAGAAACTAATGCAGATGCCATAATAGTTTCATCATTATACGGACATGGAGAGATAGACTGTAGAGGATTAAGAGAAAAGTGTGATGAAGCAGGTTTAAAAGGAATATTAATGTATGTTGGTGGAAACTTAGTTGTTGGAAAGCAAAAATGGGAAGAGGTTCACCAAAAGTTTAAAGATATGGGATTCGACAAAGTGTATGCTCCAGGAACATCTCCAGAAATAACAATTGGAGATTTAAAGGCAGATCTAAAGCTTTAGGTTTAAATAGGCCTCTCTTGAAAACGATGTAAGACTAACTTTTAGAAGAATATTTACTTTATAATGATACATAAATTTTATCTGCTATGGGGTTATTAGCAGAAGTGAATCCAGATAAAGCGGTAAGAATAATGAAAAAATATTTGGTTAATGTAGATTAGGAGGTAATCGGATTGGAACTTAAAAATAAAAAATGGACTGATGAAGAGTTTTTCAATATGAGAAAAGAGGTTTTAGCTCAGTGGCCAACTGGTAAAGAAGTAGATCTTCAAGAAGCTGTTGAATACTTAAAGAGCATACCTGAAAGTAAAAGCTTTCCAGCTAAATTAAAGAAGGCTAAAGAAACAGGAATTACATTAGCTCAACCAAGAGCAGGTGTTGCTTTATTAAATGAGCATATAGAACTTTTAACATACCTACAAAATGAAGGTGGAGCAGATTTGCTTCCATCAACTATAGATAGTTATACAAGACAAAACAGATACGATGAGTGTGAAGTAGGAATTCAAGAAAGTATAGCAGCAGGAAGATCACTATTAAATGGTTTCCCAGGAGTTAACCATGGAGTGCAAGGATGTAGAAAGGTATTTGAATCAGTAGAATTACCTCTTCAAGCAAGACACGGTACACCAGATGCTAGATTACTTACAGAGATAATCCATGCAGCAGGATGGACTTCAAATGAAGGTGGTGGAATATCCTACAACATTCCTTATGCAAAGAGTGTATCTATAGAAAAGACTTTATTAGATTGGCAGTACTGTGATAGACTTGCTGGATATTATGAAGAGCAAGGAATATCTATAAATAGAGAACCATTCGGTCCTTTAACAGGTACATTAGTTCCACCAAGCACATCAAATACAGTTGCTATAATAGAAGCTTTACTTGCAGCAGAGCAAGGAGTTAAAAACATAACTGTTGGATATGGACAATGCGGAAACCTAGTTCAAGACGTTGCAGCAATAAGAGCTTTAGAAGAGCAAGTAAATGAATACTTAAAGCAATATGGATATAATGATGTTTATGTAACAACAGTATTCCATCAGTGGATGGGTGGATTCCCACAAGATGAAGCAAAAGCTTTCGGAGTTATATCATCAGGAGCAGCAACAGCAGCTTTAGCTGGAGCTACAAAGGTTATAGTAAAAACTCCTCATGAAGCACTAGGAATACCAACAAAAGAAGCGAATGCAGCTGGAATAAAGGCTACAAAAATGGCATTAAACATGCTTCAAGGACAAAGACTTCCTATGTCAAAAGAATTAGAAACAGAAATAGCTGTAATTAAAGCTGAAACTAAATGTATGATGGATAAATTATTTGAACTTGGAAATGGCGATTTAGCAATAGGAACAGTAAAAGGTTTCGAAGTTGGAACAGTAGATATACCATTCGCTCCAAGTAAATATAATTTAGGACAGATGATGCCAGCAAGAGATAACAATGGAGCTGTAAGATATCTTAACTTTGGGAATGTACCTCTAAGTGATGAATTAAAAGAATTTAACATGAAAAAGCTACAAGAGAGAGGAAACTTCGAAGGAAGAGAAGTAAGCTTCCAAATGACAATAGATGATATATTTGCTGTAGGTAAGGGTGTTCTTATAGGAAGACCAGAATAATAAAATTAATTTTTAACATTATATAGATTTCTTAACCATAAAGTTGACTTATTCCTTCATTAGAAGCCTTGTATATCAATGTATTTAATCAAGAATAAGTCAACTTTTAAGCACATTTATCTATATAAGAATATAAGGCTGAAAGTTAACTTATACTCCGGTCTATGCTTCCAAGCTTCAGTACGTTAAAAACTTTTAGTTAGTCTAAAGCTCGAATTTGAGAAGACCTAAGAACCTTCGATAAACTCGCTATGCTCAGACAATCGAATAATCTAAGGTTTTCTCAAATTCTCCGCTAAGACTAACACAAAGTTTTTAAATCTATCTTCAGCTTTGGAAACATATCCCTCTGTATAAGTTAACTTTCTAATTAATTTATTTATAACATAAAAATAAAATAATTGGAAAGACAGGTGTAAAAAATGAAAATAGTTGACGTTATTTGTGCAGAAGGAAAAACTGGATTTTATTTTGATGACCAAAGAGCAATAAAAAAAGGAGCAAAACATGATGGATTTACATATGTAGGAGAGCCTGTAACAGATGGCTTTACTAGTGTAAGACAGGCAGGAGAAGCTATATCTGTTATGTTAGTGCTTGAAGATGGTCAAGTAGCATACGGAGATTGTGCTGCTGTTCAATATTCAGGAGCAGGCGGAAGAGATCCACTATTTTTAGCAAAAGACTTTATACCAGTAATAGAAAAGGAAATAGCACCAAAGCTTATAGGAAGAGAATTAAACAGCTTTAAAGCTCTTGCTGAAGAGTTTGATAACATGAAAATTAACGGAAATAGATTACACACTGCTATAAGATACGGAGTATCTCAAGCAATACTTGATGCTGTAGCAAAATCACAAAAAATAACTATGGCTGAAGTTATAAGAAATGAATACAATCCAGAAGCTGAAATAAAAAGAGTGCCAATATTCACACAATCTGGTGATGATAGATACGATAACTCAGACAAAATGATCATAAAAGGTGCAGATGTAATGCCTCACGCACTTATAAACCACGTAGCAGAAAAGCTTGGATTAAAGGGTGAGAAATTATTAGACTATGTAAAATGGTTAAGAGATAGAGTGCTTCAATTAAGAACATCAGAAAATTATAATCCAATATTCCATATAGATGTTTATGGAACAATAGGAATGGCATTTGACTGTAATACAAAAGCTATGGCTGACTATATTGGAATATTAGAAGAAGCAGCTAAACCATTCCAATTAAGAATTGAAGGACCTATGGACGTAGAAGACAGACAAAAGCAAATGGAAGCTTTAAGAGATTTAAGAGCTGAAATTGATAGCAGAGGAATAAAAGTTGAATTAGTTGCAGATGAATGGTGCAATACTGTTGAGGATGTTAAATTCTTTACAGATAATAAAGCTGGACATATGGTTCAAATCAAAACTCCAGATCTTGGAGGAGTTAACAATATAGCTGATGCTATAATGTACTGTAAAGAACATGGCATGGGAGCTTATTGTGGAGGAACTTGCAACGAAACTAATAGATCTGCTGAAGTTACAACAAACATAGGTATGGCTTGTGGAGCAAAACAAGTACTTGCAAAACCAGGAATGGGTGTAGACGAAGGCTACATGATAGTTAACAACGAAATGAACAGAGTACTTGCATTAATAAATAGAAGAAACAAATAAGCAGATTTTTGGTTAGGAAAAGGCAGTTTTTAAAACTGCCTTTTCGTATACTCAACTTTATAACATTAGATATATTTTCAAAAAAATGACTTATTGATAAAGGGGCAAAGCACTATGCACAGTTTAATGTATCAAATAAAAGAATTTATACAGAATTTAATAGAAACAACAAGTTCAGTTATTGAATTTGATATTTATGTTACTGACAAGTATTTAATAAGAGTAGCAGGAACTGGTGTATTTAAGGAAAGTACTGGAATAGCACTTCCTAAAGGTTGTGCAAATGATTATGTTATTAAAAAGGAGTTCTCTTAATCATTGATAATCCTCAGGAAAATGAGATTTGCAATGCATGTCCAATGAAAGATTACAATAAATGCGAAAGAGAATACTCAATAATATATCCTATAAAAAATGAAGGAAAGTGTATTGGGGCGATTACAATTGCATCTTTAACACCTGAGCTTAAAGATAAACTAATTAAAATGAAGAGCAAGCTGATTACATTTCTTGAAAAACTCGGAGATGCGATTATAACAAAGATAAAAGAAAAAGAAACAGAAGATAGGTTAATAACAGTATTAAACTCAATAAGTGAGGGAATTGTATTAACCGATTTTTGTGGTGAAATAATTAAATATAACAGCAATATGAAAGAAATATTAAAGAATCAGACTAACATTAAAAATATTTTTCAAGAAGCTTGTTTAGAGAATATAATAAGTGATGCAAAAGAAGACAGTAACAAGGAGTGGGAATTAGATTTAAGATGTCCAGCTCTCAATAGCAGAATGTTTGTAAGCATAAAGTTTATTAATAAAAACAACGAGAAGTCTGATGTTCTCTTTACTTTTAAACATAAGAAAGAATTAAGCAACATAGCATATCGCCTTTTAGCGGATGCTTCACATTTAAATATAAATCTTGACAGTATAGTAGGAAATAGTAAGTTAATGAATAAAACAAAGAGTCTTGCAATGCAGGCTGCAAAATATGAATCGAATGTTTTAATTTTAGGGGAGAGTGGGACAGGTAAAGAATTATTTGCTAGAGCTATTCATGAAATGAGTGAAAGAAAGAAAGAACCTTTTATAGCAATCAACTGTGCGGCTATACCTGAGAATCTTCTTGAAAGCGAACTTTTTGGATATGAAAGCGGTGCTTTTACAGGAGCGAATAAGGGAGGAAAACCAGGCAAGTTTGAGCTTGCTAACGGTGGAACGATATTTCTTGATGAAGTTGGAGATTTATCACTGCATTTGCAGCCTAAATTATTAAGAGTAATTGAATATGGTCAATTGGAAAGAGTAGGAGGAGTAAAGCCAATAAAATTGGATGTTAGAATAATTGCAGCTACGAATAAAGATCTTGAAGATATGGTAATAAAAGATGAGTTTAGAGAAGATCTTTTTTATAGATTATGTGTAATACCGCTAATGATACCACCTCTTAGAAAACGTCCGGAGGATATTATCTTATTAGCTGAATATTTTCTTGCCAAATACAATGAAAAGTTTAAAAAGAATATTATTAGTATATCGGAAGAGGTAAAAAAACAATTATTGCTATACGAATGGCATGGGAATGTAAGGGAATTAGAGAATGCAATTGAGTATTCGGTTAATATGGCTAATACAGATATATTAACAACTGCATGCATTCCAGGAAAAATTAGTAGTGAAGCAAAAAATGAAAAATATAAGAATTTAGAATCAATAAGACGAAACTGCCTTCAAAATCTATTGATTAAGTACGGTAGTACGCTTAAAGGTAAACAAAAAATTGCAGAAGAGCTAGGGATAAGCCTGTCTACTTTATATAGAGACATAAAAAAATACAATTTGTAGAATTTATTATTCAAAATGAAAAACTTATTGTCAAAATGACAATAGACTTTACTATTGTTAATATTTAATCAAAACTAATATATTTAATCTATATTGTCAAAATGACTTGTCATTTTGACAATATAGATTTTAAAAGTAATTAAAACTGCACTAAATCTGTTAATTCTATTTTGGCACATATTTTGCTTATAAATATACATAGTAAAAAATTATTTTATATAAGGAAAGGAGTAGATATTCAATACATAACAGATAGACATTATTTAATTATATTCTCAATGATAACTAAATTTTTTACTAAGTAAGTAGGAGGAGTAGAAATGAAACCGGTTATAGGCATATGTGCAGATTATTGTAGTGGATTAAGTGAACTTTTTGGTAGTTTAGGTAGCAAGCTTGATTGGCAGCTTACCACAAATGATTATATTAAGGCAATTGAAAAGGCAGGTGGCATCCCAGTAATTATTCCAGTGTATAATTATAAAAATAATATTGAAGACATTACTGGTATGTTAGATGGATTATTATTTGCAGGAGGAAGTGATATTCATCCAAAGCATTATGGTGAACTTATGGGTTCTAAGATAGGGCCAATTAGTCCAGGCAGAGATGAACATGAGTTGAATTTAGCGAAAAATGCAATTAGCAAAAGTGAAATGCCTGTTTTGGGGATTTGTAGAGGTTATCAACTTTTAAATGTTGCCTGTGGTGGGAAACTATATCAGGATTTATACCAGGTACCATTAGAACTAAAAAATAATTTAGATATAAATCATTCTATGTATGGGTCTCCGAAGTATAATCCGGTGCATAAAGTAGAGATCAATAAAAATAGTAAATTCTACGAAATTTTAAATAAAAAAACTATAGAAGTAAACTCATATCATCATCAAGCAATAAAAGATGTTGCGGATGTTTTTAACGTTTCTATTGTAGCTCCAGATGGAATAGTTGAAGCTATAGAATTAAAAGGAGACAGATTTGTACTAGGAACACAATGGCATCCGGAAATGATGATAGAACATTATGATGAACAATTTTTAATTTTCAAGGCATTTGTAGATGCGTGTATGAAATATAAGATGTCAACAAAGTTTTTAGTTAATAAAGTAAATGAAGTAAAAAGTAATAAAAGATATAAAGAACTGGTTATGGCAAACTGTTGTGAAAAATAATCTAAATAAATCATAAAAAGATGGAGTGAACTATCATCTATACTTATCACATAATTCTAGAATTGATATGTTTAACTAATTTTGGGTGAAAAAAGAAAACGTTTAGTAATTTAAAATAAAAAGTAGGGGGATTTTACAATGGATAAGAAAAATGGTGTTGGCTCAGAAGAGAATCTTCAGCGTGGTTTAGAGGAAAGGCATATTCAATTGATGGCACTTGGAGGCGCTATAGGAGTTGGGCTGTTTTTAGGATCAGCGGGAGCTATTAAAACAGCAGGTCCATCAATTCTATTAGCATATACTGTTGGTGGAGCTATTTTATTTTATATTATGCGTGCACTTGGCGAAGTAGCAGTTGAGAAGCCTGTTGCAGGTTCTTTTAGTGCATATGCTCATGATTATATAGGTCCACTTGCTGGATATTTAACAGGATGGACTTATTGGTTAAACTGGGTTTCAGCTTGTATGGCAGAAGTTACTGCAGTAGGTGTTTATATTAAGTTTTGGTATCCGTCTGTTCCGCAATGGGTATCAGCACTTACAGCTCTCGCTATTATGTTAATTGTAAATTTAACTGCTGTAAAAGCTTTTGGAGAATTTGAGTTTTGGTTTGCACTTATAAAGGTTGTTACTATAATTGCTATGATTATTGTGGGTTTAGTTATGATTTTGTTTGGAATAGGTAATGCAGGAAAAGCCATAGGTTTTTCAAACTTATGGACTCATGGAGGATTTTTTCCTTATGGAATATCAGGCCCAATTAGGGCCTTAGTAATGGTCACCTTTGCTTTCTTTGGAGTTGAACTTATTGGTGTTACAGCTGGTGAAGCAAAAAATCCAGAAAAAACAATACCAGCAGCTATTAATAAAGTTTTCTGGAGAATTTGTATATTCTATGTAGGTGCATTAACAGTAGTTTTATCACTTTTCCCATGGGACCAATTGGGAACAATTGGAAGTCCGTTTGTCTTAACTTTCAGTAAACTTGGAATCAAATCCGCAGCTGGAATTATAAATTTTGTTGTACTCACTGCAGCATTATCTTCTTGTAATAGCGGTATTTTTACAACAGGTCGTATGGTTTATAATTTAGCCCTTCAAGGTTCAGCACCAAAGCCTTTTGCAAAACTTAGTAAAACACAAGTTCCAATGAATGCAATTTTAGGTTCTGCAGCTGTTATGTGTATTGGTGTTATACTTAACTACTTTGTTCCAGGTAAAGTATTTACTTATGTTGCTGGTGTTGCAACCTTCGCAGGAGTTTTTGCATGGTTTATGATTGTATTAGTTCAAATAAAATTTAGAAAGGGTCTTAAACCTGAAGAGGTAGAAAAAATAAAATTTCCAATGAAGGGATATCCTTATACAAGCTATATTTGCCTTGCATACTTAGCATTCGTAATTGGAGCAATGTGTATGGATCGAGATCTCTTAGTAGCAGTTATTGTAGGGCCAATCTGGCTTATAGTGCTAACGGCCTGCTATTATATTTTTGGCCTTAATAAAAACAAGGCTGTTAAAAATGAAGTCTATGTAGAAGAAAATCAAATTAAAGAAGGTTAACATTAGAATTTAACTTAGCAGATATTTAAGTAAAGTATATTCTTGGAGTTGTTAAGATAAAGACTTAGTAAATAAAGAAACAAGAATTTTTAAGCACCTCATGGAACTTTTCCTATGAGGTGCTTTGCTATGAGCAATATTCATCAAATTAGTGTATTTAATAATTATATAAAAGCTATTTAACTACATCATCCATTGAGTATAGTCCTTTTCCTTTGCCGTACATAAATTGACATGCTTTAAGAGCACCTACAGCAAATACCTCTCTTGAAATAGCATAGTGGCTAACCTCAATAACTTCTCCTTGCCCTGCAAAGATAACTTCATGATCTCCAACTATGCTTCCACCCCTAACAGCATGTATTCCGATCTCCTTAGGGCTTCTTTTAGCTATGCCTTCTCTCCCATGAACAAATATAGTTTCTTCAGGCAAGGATTCTTTTATTGTATTTGCAAGTAAAAGAGCAGTTCCACTTGGTGAGTCAACTTTCTGATTATGATGCTTTTCAATTATTTCTATATCAAAGTCCTTATAAAGTAGTGCACTTATGCTTTTTAAAACTTTATTTACCACATTAATTCCTATAGACATATTTGCTGAACGGAATAAAGGAATTTCTTTAGATGCTTCCTTAATTTTTAAAATCTGTTCATCACTGAAACCTGTTGTACATAATACAATACCTACATTTTTTTCTTTAGCATATTTAAGAAGACTATCTAATGCATCTGGTCTTGAGAAGTCAATAATTACATCTGCATCAACAGTACAATCAGCAATATTTGAAAATATAGGATAAGTGTTTTGCTGGTTACTTTTATCAACACCTGCTACGATACTTAAGTCTGGGAAATTGGATATTATACTTGAAATAACCCTTCCCATCTTTCCGTTACATCCACTTAGTATAATTCTAACCATTGTAAACCTCCTAGTAATTAATTAAAAATAAAATGTGTTAAAATTATAGCATCAAATAATATGAGAATTATGTCTTTATTCTACAAAGTTTATCTTCATATTATATGATGCCATACTTAAGATTATAATTTTATTTTAAAAAGTTATTTTAAAAGCCCGTAGTTTTTCAATTCTTTCTTTAGAACTTCTAAATTCGCATCAGTCATATCGCATAATGGAAGTCTTAAATTTCCAACATTCATTCCTAAAAGATTCATAGCTGTTTTAACAGGTATAGGATTTGTTTCTATGAATAGAGAATTTGTTAAAGCAAGAGAATCTAATTGTAATTTTAAAGCCTCTTTAGTTTTACCAGCAAGATATAATTCGCACATATCATGAGTTTCTTTAGGAATTATATTTGCAAGTACTGATATAACACCTACACCGCCTAAAGATAGTATAGGGATTATTTGATCATCATTTCCAGAGTATATATCAAGTCTGTCGCCGCATAAAGCTTTTATTTCAGCTATTTGGCTTATATTTCCGCTTGCTTCTTTAACAGCAATTATATTGTCAAATTGACATAGTTCCTTTAGTGTTTTTGGAGTAATATTCATTCCTGTTCTTCCAGGAACATTATAAATAATTATAGGAGTCTTAACACTTGTAGCTATAGCTTTAAAATGTTCTACAAGACCCTTTTGTGTAGTTTTATTATAATAAGGAGTTATTACTAAAAGTCCGTCTACACCTATACTTTCAGCCCATTTGCTCATGTTTATTGATGCAGCAGTATTGTTTGTTCCTGTTCCAGCTATTACAGGAATTCTTTTATTTACTATGTCTACTGTGAATTTTATTGTTTCTTTTCTTTCTTGTTCGCTCATTGTAGATGCTTCGCCAGTAGTACCACAAACTATTATGGCATCTGTGCTTGACTTAATGTGCCATTCAAGTAGTTCTTCTAATTTTTTAAAATCTACTCCTGTTTCATTAAATGGAGTTACTATAGCAACACCGGAACCTTTAAATAAACTCATACAAACACCTCATCTTAAATATTTTTATATACATAAGTAATTTATGTTTTAGATTTATATAAATTACTTATTTTCACTAATTATATATTCGGCTATTTGAATAGCGTTAGAAGCCGCTCCTTTTCTTATGTTATCTGCTACAACCCATAAATTTAAGCCATTATCAGTACTAAAGTCTCTTCTAATTCTTCCAACAAAAACTTCATCACGACCTGCAGCATCTATAGGCATTGGGTATTCAAGATTTTGAACATCGTCTTTTAAGATTACTCCTTTTGAATTCTTATATAATTCAAATACATCATCTAGTTCAAATTGATTTTTTAATTCTACATTGATGCTTTCGCTGTGACTATAAACTACAGGTACTCTAACTGTAGTAGCTGTGATTTTTAAGTTATCATCATGTAATATTTTTTTTGTTTCGTTAATCATTTTCATTTCTTCTTTTGTGTATCCGTTATCCATGAATACATCTATGTGAGGAATAACATTACCAGCTATAGCATAAGGGAATTTTTTTGGTGCAGTACCTTTATAACCTTCGAATAAGTCATTATAACCACCCATTCCAGCACCAGATACAGCTTGGTAAGTTGAATATATTACTCTGTCTATTCCATATTTATCATGTAAAGGCTTTAGTGCAACTACAGCTTGAATTGTAGAACAATTAGGATTTGCAATTATCCCTTTGCTCCACTTGATGTCCTCAGGATTTACCTCAGGTACAACTAGAGGTACTTCAGGATCCATTCTCCAAGCGCTGCTGTTATCTATAACAGTAACGTTATATTTAGCAAATATAGGAGCAAATTCTTTACTTATGTCTCCGCCAGCAGAAAATAGTGCGAAATCTATTTTTTTATCTTTAATGTTATCTTCTTTTAGCTCTTCAACAACAACATCTATGTCTTTAAATTTTATCACCTTTCCAGCAGATTTTGCAGATGCATAAAGGTAAATTTTATCCACTGGGAAATTTCTTTCTTCTAATACTTCTAAAAACTTTCTTCCAACCATGCCTGTACAGCCAACCACTGCTACATTGTATTTCATTTTAAATACCCCCTAAAATTTTATTTATAGTTTATTGTAAAACCTCAAGCAATTATGACTTAAGATTTTGTATTCCTGCTTAAAGAATTCAACTTAGCTAATTATATTATATGTTGAATTTTTGCATAAATTATTGCTAAAATTGCTTAATATATTGCAAAAAGTGCTTTAAATTAATTATATTATATAATTGCATGCAATTTCTAGAAAAATAAAAGCAGCAAAGGAACACCTTTGCTGCACAAAAAATACAATGCAACTCTGTGTACCCTTTGTAGCTCTCCACCTTCATAAATGAAACCATACAAAAACCGTATAGCTAAGTTTTTGCATAAAACAAAAACTTAAGTGACAACCTTACACATATTATATGCAAAGCCAGAAAATAATTCCGCCAAATTATTTTCTTCGGCCATAATTCCTTTCTCTATTTCTTAGCGTCTGCCGACTAAAAATAAATACTATTAATTACAGCACCTCTACCCTAAGGTAAGTATCGTTATTAAATTACAATTAGTTTAACATACGTAATTATACATTTCAAGTTTTTTTTATGCATACATATAACTATTTTTAGAAGTTTTGTAGAGACCACTTGAATAAAAACATAGTAAACCACCAATAATGTATAATATGTAAAAAAGTCCATGAAGATCTAATTTATAGGCATAAGGAGGTAATTTATTGAAGATTAAAAAAATTGGATTAATAATAATAGTTTTTACTATTTTTTCTTTATGGGGATGCGGAAAAAACACAATTAAAACCAATTCGGAATTAAATAAAAATGATAGTGAGCAATATATAAGTATTATATTAAAAGATGAACCCCAAATTTTAGACCCATCTAAATCAACTGATAGGTACTCATCTCAAATTCTCTTCGAGGTTAATGAATCCCTAACAAGAGTCGAGGAAGATAAGAATGGCAAAAATATAGTCAAGCCTGCTGGTGCTGAAAGATGGGAAGTGTCTCCAGATCAATTGAAATGGACATTCTACTTAAGAGATAATCAATGGTCTGATGGTAAGAAGGTAACAGCTAAAGATTATGAGTATGGAATTAAGAGAACGCTAGATCCAACAATTAAATCACAAAATGCATTTTTATTGTATCCAATAAAAGGGGCTAAGGAGCATAATCTTTTGGAAACGAATAAGTCTAGTAATATATCCTCGAACAAATTAGGAGTAAGGGCACTAGATGATAAAACATTAGAAATTACACTAGAAAGCCCTTGTGGATATTTTTTAAAGTTAACTAGTTATAAAATAATGCAGCCTCAAAGAAAGGATATTGTAGAAAAGTATGGAGATAAATATGGAACTGAGGTGAATACACTAGTTTTTAATGGCCCATTTTTAATAAAACAGTGGACTCATAACAAAGAACTAGAGTTGATAAAAAATAACTCATACTGGGATGCTAAATCTGTTAAGCTTGAAAAAATAATAATGAAGATAGAAAAAAATGATATAGATATAATGAATGAATTTCTAAATGATTCGCTAGATCTGGTAGGTGGTTTATCACCGGAATGGAATAATAAACTTAACAAGAAGAATGAAATTGATATTTTAAAAGTAGAGGAACCATCTATAAATTGTGAAATTTACAATCAAAGTAATAAGATATTCAACAATCCAAAGGTCAGAAAAGCTTTCTCACTAGCTGTAGATAGAGAGGTTATCAGTAAAGATTTGTGGAAGGGGCTATACGTTCCAGCTTATGGGTGGGTGCCGCCGTCTGTGCAGATAGGAGAGGAATACTTTAGAGAAAAAGCTAACTTTGAACCAATAAAAGAGTTAAAGAAGGAATATCCGGATGCTAAGAAACTTTTGATTGAAGGGTTAAAAGAACTGGGGATGGAAGCAGATACAAGTAAAATCACAATAAGTTATTTGCAAGCGGGGGCAGATATAAATCAAAGAAATATAGCGGAATTCTTTCAAAAAATGTACTGTAAAAACCTTGGAATAAATTTAAAAATAGAATATGTTGATTATCCAGTGTTCCAGAAGAGAATAAGCTCAGGTGAATACCAACTGGCTAGTATAGTCTGGACAGGGGATTACAATGACCCTTCTGCTGAATTAAATCTATGGGTCGCTAGCGCAGGTGTTATACCAACTGGATGGTCAAATTCTATATATGACTCACTAGTAGGAAAAGCAAATAGTATTGGAGTAAATGGGAATGAAGAGAGATTTGAAGCCTTTAAGGAGGCTGAAAATATACTTGTGTTAAAAGATGCAGTAATTTCACCTATTGTATATAAAAACAGACAAATCTTAAAATATAAATATGTAAAGGGCATAATGACACCATTATTCGGGCCAGATGTTGAATTAAAATATGCTTATACTAGTGGGAGAAATAATTAATAGTAGGGACTGTTAATAATGTATATCTATGCATTATGAGGCAGCCCCTTATTAGATTTGTATTATAAATTTACAATTAAGGCGTCTGAAAGAAAATAACTAGTCAGTATACTAGTATATTTGACTTGCTATTTTCTTTAAGATGCCTAAGCTAATTTTTATTTATAACCAAGTATTATGACGTATAAATAATTTATTAAATGTAAAAAATAATAAACAGAAAAGTGGGAGGGTGGTATAATATGACAAAAACACCATTAAAGAAGGTTATAAAAGCTAAATTAAAGTCTCATAGAGAGTTAACAGAAGCAGAGAAGCTTAGGGAGAAATTAAAATATGAAATAGCAGAAGAGTTAGGACTAAAAGATAAGGTAGATAAGCATGGGTGGAGCGGTTTAACCGCTGAGGAAACAGGGAGAATAGGCGGTATAATGACTAAGAGAAAAAAAGAGTTAAACATTCCTAAAAATGAAGTTATTTTAAATGAACAAAGATATGGATTATAAAAGAGCTATATATAAGTTTATGTTAATAAGCTATATTATTGACTTATGTATCAAAAATATATAATATTAATTGGTAGATAATTTAGAAATGTAATTTAGTAACTTTGAGGGGAAATTAATATGGAATGTTATAAAGAATTTGCTCATATTTATGATGAACTTATAAATAGTGATATAAATTATAAGGAATGGGCAAGTCAAATACTAAATATATGCGATGAATTAAAGATAAATAGAAAAGATTATTTAGATCTTGCATGCGGTACAGGTAATATTACAGGAGAAATTGTATCTAAATTTAATAGTACTTGGGCTGTTGACTTATCTTATGATATGCTTACAGAAGCAGAGACTAAATTAAGAGGCAATAGAAATAATATCAAATTCGTCTGTCAGGACATAACTGAATTAAATTTAAATAGAAAATTTGATTTAATTACCTGTTGCTTAGATTCTACAAATTATATATTAGAAGATAGCAAATTAAAAGAATATTTTTTAGGTGTTTTAAACCATTTGAAGGATGAAGGTATTTTTATATTTGATATTAATTCATACTATAAGCTTACAGAAGTACTGGGAAATAATGTCTATAATTATGACGATGATAATGTTACTTATGTTTGGCAGAACTCTCTTGAAGATGATATTGTGGACATGTATCTTACTTTTTTGTTAAGCAAGGAGAACTGTATAAAAGATTTGATGAGCAACATAGTGAAAGAGCTTATAAATGCGAAGAAATAGAAACAATCTTAAAGGAAATAGGGCTTGAAATAGTTATGAAAATGAATAATTATGAGGATAGAGATATACAAGATATAACAGAAAGAATAGTTTATGTGGTGAAAAAGAGGTTAAAGTCATAAATGGACTTTAACGGGTAATTTGTGAGCGGGATCGAACGGGTTAAATTACCTCGTGTTTCCGACTAAAAGGAGGAAAAAAATGAAAGATAAGATAGTGAGAGCTACAGCTCAAAATGGTGATATTAGAATAATAGCGGCAATAACAACTAACCTTGTAAATGAAGGTGTTAAAGTTCATAATTGTGCTCCTACAGCAGCTGCAGCGCTTGGAAGAATGCTTACAGCGGGAAGCCTTATGGGGGCTATGCTTAAGTCAGAAAGTGATTCAATAACTTTAAAAATTTCTGGAGGAGGAGAGGCTCAAGGGGTTGTAGTAACAGCTCATTCTGATGGGCATGTAAAAGGATATATTGGTAATCCTCAGGCTGATTTGCCTCCAAATGAAAAAGGAAAGCTTGATGTAAGTGGGATTGTAGGGAAAAATGGTAATTTATTTATCATAAGGGATATGGGATTAAAAGAACCTTATGTTGGCCAGGTGCCTATATACACAGGTGAAATAGGTGATGATTTAGCGTATTACTTTACAGTTTCAGAACAAACTCCATCTGCAGTAGGATTAGGAGTACTTGTGGATAAAGATTTAAGTGTAAGTGCTGCTGGTGGATTTATAATCCAAATGATGCCAGGAGCAAATGAATTAGTTGCAGACATAATAACCTATAGACTTCAAGAAATACCTTCCATAACAGAAATGATAAGCAAAGGAATGACTATAGAAGAAATCTTAAATTTCATATTTGATGATATGGATTTAAAGATATTAGAGGATATGGAGCCTTCATATAAATGTGATTGTTCTAAAGAAAGAGTTGAGAGAGCATTAATTAGTATAGGAGAAAAGGATTTGCAAGACCTGTACAATGAAGGAAAAGAAGAAGAATTAAAATGTCATTTCTGTAATAAAAGTTACAAATTTAATTCAGAGGAAATTGGCGAACTTCTTAAGTCTTCTAAGGCTAAATAGAATTATTTTAAAATTTAAAAATCTAGAAACTAAAAGAATTATAGTGATAGATTAAGATAAACTAATATAAATTTATACAGTTCATAATTAGGGCTTTGACAGATTGTATTTAATTTTATATGATAGTGTTTGTTAAGCATATATTGAGAATACTCAGTAATTTATAAAAAACATAAAAAATGTTGACATGATTAAATTACTGTTGTATAATCTTATATGTCTTAGAAAATTGGTGAGGGCGCATAGCTCAGCTGGGAGAGCATCTGCCTTACAAGCAGAGGGTCACAGGTTCGAGCCCTGTTGTGCCCACCATAAATATGGCCCAGTGGCTCAGTTGGTTAGAGTGCCGGCCTGTCACGCCGGAGGTCGAGGGTTCGAGTCCCTTCTGGGTCGCCATAAAAAACTAAATTGGCTGGATAGCTCAGTCGGTAGAGCAGAGGACTGAAAATCCTCGTGTCCCTGGTTCGATTCCTGGTCCAGCCACCACATAACGCGGGAGTGGCTCAGTGGTAGAGCGTCACCTTGCCAAGGTGAACGTCGCGGGTTCGAATCCCGTCTTCCGCTCCAAATATGGCGCTATAGCCAAGTGGTAAGGCAGAGGTCTGCAAAACCTTTATTCCCCAGTTCAAATCTGGGTGGCGCCTCCAAATAAAAAAGAGAATTGTTTTTTAACAATTCTCTTTTTTTTATTTTATAAAGATATCATAGTGATTTTAAGATGAAATCATTTAATACATTTAAAAGATGAAGATATGATAGATTAAAAGTTAATTCACAGCATATATTAGTAATATGCTTAATTAAAGCACACTAAAAAATATAGTACAATGGTTTAGTTTTGACAAAACTTTTTCAAATAAAGTACAACATCTGCATATTATAATATTAGCTCTGTATAGTAGTTGTTAGTTTTGTTATCTATAAAATTAATCAACTACTTAAGTATATGTAAAACCATTATTTTGAGGTGTGAATGGGAAGTGAATTTTTAACATGAAAGATTTGTTAAATAAAATCATATATTATATTGCAAATTATGTAGAGGGAACTTTATCGATAGTAGACGGAGCAAAAGATGAAATCATCAAAAAAATTAATTGTGGACTTCAACCCTATGACGTTGTAATAGGAAGTGAAAATAGAATACTTGTTGCAAATAGTGGATCGAACACTATTTCTATAGTATGTGCTAATGATAGCATTAAAACTTTGAAAATGCCTAATAATGGCCATATAGACGTAGATTTTAATATGGCAAGAGTATACGTCAGTAACATTAGTAGTGTAGCGGCCTACAATATAGAAAAGGGGAATTTACTATGGAGGGTTGATGGCTTTTATAGTGTGAAGTTTATAAAACTTAGCAATTCGAAAAATAAACTATTTATATTAGATGATAACAAAGTAAAAATATATAATGCTAAAGATGGAAGTGTTATAGGAAATATTATGGTTGGAAATGCACCATCATTTATAGAAATTAACGAGGATGATGATATAGCATATATATCAAACACAATGGACAACTCTATATCTGTTATAGATATAAATAATCTAGAAGTAATTTTTACTATATGTAACGTTGGAAATGCTCCTATTGGGATGAAGTTGCTTAAAAACAATCTTTATGTAGCAAATAGCTTAGGTAACAATGTGACTATAGTCAATGCGTTATTAAACTCTGTTATATCTAGCATATCAGTGGGAATGGGGCCAGAAAGAATTACTTCTACCCCAGATTGTGAAAAGTTGTTAGTTTCAAATACTACTGAAAATACCATTTCTATAATAAACCCATTAACAAATATGGTAGAATCAACAATACAAGGATTTAGTCAACCAATAGGCATTGTTGCAGTAAATTCAAATTTGGATTTTATACCTTCTCAAGCTGCAAACTTTACAGATCCATACCAACTTAGTGACATAAGTGAGGCTGTATGTATAAGAGAAAATAAAATGTTTTCTAGATGTGTTTTAAGGGTGTGCTTTAGAGAGGTTAAAGCAAAAACTCAATTAAATTCTGTGTATCCCTATATTGTAGATGAAGTTAGGTTTTCTAAAGGATATATTGTTTCAGGATCAGATAGAAGAATTCCTCTAAAGAACAATCCTAGTTTCTCAAGAATAAGTTTTTCTTCAGTGATCCCGTATGCTTTTAAGTATCATGATAAAAGTAATAATCTATTTATAGTGAATGGTGTAATAGAAGATAATGAAAGAAATATAGTGCTATATGTACCTAATACAAGAAGTGAAACGGAACTAAAAACTATTATTAATACTCGATCTCAACTTTTAAATGCACCTATTTTCAAAGATGGTACCTTTATATTTTCAGTAGGTACATTCATTGAAGTAAGCATTGTCGGAGAAGTAGATTTGCTTATACCTGCTTTAGAATATTGTACTAATCCGCCAGAATGTGAAGAGTATAAAGACGATTCGATTTCTCTATGCAAAGAGATTTTTGAACTAAAGCTATTTCTAGATGATTTTTATCCTAAGGATGATTGTTTAAATTGATATTAATTAGCTATAAATATAGCATATTACTAATAAATACAATTTGGAGGGTGGCATATGCCTACTATAATTTATCCATCTCCTGTTGATTTTAAATGGATGTTTCAAAGGCCTCAACAACTATTACTCAATATGAGTTTATTAGGATATAAATGTATATTTATAAACCCTGACATCCATATAAAGCAGAAGAGTGATATAGAGAAAATAAATAATAATTTTTTATTAGTTAATAAGCGATACTCTATTAATTATAGAAAGCTAAGCAAACCTATAATATTATTTGAAAGCTACCCTCCAGAACACAATTTAAATAGGCAGATTCCACATAATATACTAATTTTTGATTGTATAGATTTTCCATCAGAGCAGTTTGAACATTGGAAGGAAAATTTTGATATTTTGAGTGAAAAGGCAAATATAATAATATGCTCGTCGCAAGGATTGTATATGTTACAAAGAAAATATGGTGAAAAAGTCCATATAATAAGAAATGGAGCAGATTTTGAATATTTTAAAAAAGCTGAAACAGTAGCTAATAATAGAGTAAAACAAGTAGGTTTTATAGGAAGTTTAGCATCTTGGTTAGATTATAATTTAATAGATTATATTATAAATAAAAATCCAGATAAAAGATTTGTATTTGTAGGAGATTTCTATGATATAAAGCCTAATTTTAACTACAACAATGCAGTTTTTACTGGCAGAAAAGATTACAAAGATCTTATAAAATATATGAAGGACATGGATGTCTTTATAAATCCATTTAAGATTACACCTATGACTAATTGTGTAAGTCCTGTTAAGCTATATGAATATCTAAGCACAGGTAAACCTGTAGTATCTACTGCTATTTTAGAGGTAATTTCTATAGATAGAGATTATGTATATGTGGCAAAAGATTATGAACAATTTAATAGTCTTTTAAATATAGCGGTAAAGGAAAAAAATATTAAAAAAAAGCAAAATAGGCAAAGATATGCTTACCAAAATTCATGGCTTTTTAGAGCAAAAATCTTCATGAGATCATAAAGAAATATCTATAAAAACAATAACCTATTAGATTACGTATAATGTTATCTAATAGGTTATCGTTTTTACATTTGTTTTATTATCCAGTATTTAAAATTACTAGCACCTTCAGGTGAAGCATATACGAATCTTATATAATTAGCTAGATATCTAGATACTAGTGGTATTAGGCTCCCAGAAGGTATAGATTGTTGGGCTTCTGTAGTAAAATTTACTCCATCAGGGCTTATTTGTAAAGTTAAGTTTACCGGATTTGAACCAGTATTCTGAATAAAAACTGTGTAATCAAAGATTTGAGATACGTCTATCGCAGGACTTGTCTGTAGAGTAGTTGAAGTTGATATAATAGTTGAAGTAGTTTCAAATCTTCTTTTAAATACTGTTACAGGTGCTGGGTCATTATATTGTATATTTAAAAATGGTCTAAGATCTGAATGACTGGTATCATTACTGCTGACAAAAGTTTTTGGGCTAAGTTCTACAGTCTCTGTAGATTTCAGTACTAAACCATTATTTATTCCAGAACTAATCCAGTACTTAACTATAGGTGTTACATCAAAAGATACGTTACCTATACCTGATATTTCTGTAGATGACCCTTTAATAGAGTAATTTACTCCTGGTTGAGTTGCCCATTTAGTAAATTGATTCCAGGATGAATTTACAAGGTATGGGGTAAAAAAATCTTGTACATTAGAATCTACAGTATTTATAACATACATGTTTAAAATACAGGTTTGAATTTCTGCATTTACTGGTATTGAACTTATATTAAAGTGAAGCAAACTTCTATAGACCGATGGCGGGTTAGTATTATAGTATAGGCCTACAATTAAATAGGGGCTACCAGCCCATGTAATAGAAGGATTTGCCTCATCTAATGTTATACTAGAATCTGAATAAAAAATCGCCGATGGCATCATCTCACATCCTTTATTGAATGTCTCTTGTGTAAATTTGATTAAAAAACTAATATTTTCTCTTTGTTGTAGCAATAAACTTTAGGATTTAAGTTCTTTAAATGAAAAACTTCTATATAAAATATGAGCAGATTCTTCATCTAATTTATCAAAAATACTGATAGATCTCTTTATTTCACTTACAGCTATTCCTATTAATCCATGTTTAGCATATAATTTTGCTAATTCAAGTAAAGCATTATTACTTTCTAGGCAATTAAATAACTCAAGGGCTTTTTCAAATTTATCAAATTCTTTTACGCGAAGAAAAGCATCTAATACATTTATAATAATAGGTAAATATTCATTAGATTCTTCTACATCTTCGCACAAGGTGTCTTTGCCTTGAGATTTGAAAATACTATTTAAGCAGGTGAACGTTTGGTGTACTTTACTACTATTATCAGTGTTTTTGATATTTGACAAAACATTTTCTGCAGCATCAAATTTATCTAAAACTGAATAGCATATAAAAATCATTATTTGACTATCTAAATAATTTGCGTTATCTGGATCTATTTTCTCAAATTCTTTTATTGCTTCAGCATATAATTTTAAATTATACATACACATAGCTTTTTTATAAGTCATATATGGTACTCTAATGTCATTAGCTAGTGCACTATTAGCATAATCTAAAGCAAGTTGATACTGGTTTGCTGAAAATAATACTTCCTCCATATTAGAATAATTTAGTGGATTATTTAAATCAAAAAACTGTTCTAAATTTTTCTTAATATCTTCTGGTGTTTTATAAATTTTTGTGAGAATATCCCCTATTTTAATAATAGCGTCATAAAAATCGTTTTTTATTAGAAGGGTTTGATTATAGCATTTTAGAGCCTCATCATAATCGCTTACTTGATGAAAAACGTTACCTAAAGCATAATACGCTTTATAACTTCCAACTCCCATTAAAAAATTAAGAGTGGAAGGAGGTTCTCCTAATTCTATGCAGTGTTGAAAACTTCTTATGGCTTTAGTAATATGTCCAAGTTTATGGTATATGCCTCCTCTTAAAAATTCAACATCAGTGTATTGAGGGTAATATAATAAAGCTTCATCGATATATTTTAAAGCTTCATCTGGTTTATTTAAAGCATCATAGATCATTATTATTCTTAATACAACTTTAGGGGCATAAATATCTTGCATGTTACATTTTTCATAGGAAGAAAGGAAATGTTCTAATGCTTTATCAAGCTCATTCAAGGCAAAGTATTCATTTCCTATACAAAATAACCAATAAGGATTGTCTGGACTTTCATCTAATTCCTTTTTTAATATCCTCATATTTCTTTCTCGTCTTTTTTGATCTTTTACATAAGTGTTTATATATCCATAATGGTATATGCGAATATCACTAAATTTTGTTATAACATCTTTACTTTGTGGTTTGATTCCCTCATGTATTCTACCTTGGTATCTAAACTGAGGTTTATTCTTAAATAATCTAATGTTGACATTCATTATTTTTTCACTACCAGCTGTATCGCCCACGTAACATATAGAATTAAAGATAAATATATCACCTTCATCGGAATTATTTATTATATCTAGTAGTTTAGGAGCATCCTGTTTTTCAAATTCATCATCACCGTCTAAAATTAAAATCCAATCTCCTGTAGCTTTATCAATAGAATAGTTTCTTGCTTTACTAAAATCATCTATCCACTCAAAATCATATACTTTAGCTCCATACTTTTTTGCTATTTCTTTTGTATTATCAATGGAACCTGTATCAACAACAATAATTTCATCTGCTATATCAACTATGCTTTCAAGGCATCTTCCTATACTTTTAGCTTCATTTTTTACTATCATGCACACGCTAAGCTTAGCATTCAAATCAATCACTCCCACTTAAATTAATATATGTAACAAACAGGGGCGTGATACCCCTGCCATATATAGAATTAAAGTTCACTTGATAATTAGTTCTGAGCGTTGATATAAGCGACTACGGTTGACGTATCAGACCCTACTCCTAGTACTTGTACTCTTGTATAGTTCAAGAAGTAACCAGGAACTAGTACAACTGCTTG
This sequence comes from Clostridium sp. OS1-26, assembly GCF_030915445.1. Classification (GTDB taxonomy): domain Bacteria; phylum Bacillota; class Clostridia; order Clostridiales; family Clostridiaceae; genus Clostridium_AM. The sequence goes on along the minus strand of NZ_CP133264.1, from coordinate 743,692 downwards.
ATTTTGAGTTAGAGTAACATCAGCGGTGTTATCATTAACAAAGTAAGAATCTGTGGTTGTTGGACTAACTTGCAATCTAACAGATACAGTAGCTGTTCCAGTATTCATTATATAGAAAGAATAGTGATTATCGAACTGAGAAGTATCAAACTGGAAAGCTGTATTAGTCAACGCTGCAGTATTAGTATTAAGTGTTGAATTAGAGGTCGTAAATCCATGTCCTACAATAGTAGCTGAGATGTTACCGCCAACGACAGTCATAGTACCAGCAGCAATAGTAGCAGTGATATTACCACCAACGACAGTGACAGTACCAGCTGCAACTGTAGCAGTGATATTACCGCCTTCAACAGTTACGGTACCGGCAGCCACGGTAGCGGTAATATTTCCAGCAGCTACAGTAGCCGTAATATTACCACCAACAACAGTTACGGTACCGGCAGCTACAGTAGCGGTGATATTTCCAGCAGCCACAGTAGCCGTAATATTACCACCAACGACAGTCACAGTGCCAGCAGCTACAGTAGCAGTGATATTACCGCCTTCAATAGTAACGGTACCGGCAGCTACAGTAGCGGTGATATTCCCAGCAGCCACAGTAGCCGTAATATTACCACCAACAACAGTAACGGTACCAGCAGCTACAGTAGCAGTGATGTTACCACCGGCAATAGTCACAGTACCAGCCTCAACAGTAGCTGAGATATTACCGCCAACGACAGTTACAGTACCTTGAGAAACAGCAGAAACAGTCACAGTACCAGCAGCAACTGTAGCAGTGATATTACCACCAACAACGGTCACAGTACCGGCCTCAACAGTAGCCGTAATATTACCACCAACGACAGTTACAGTACCAGCTGCAACTGTAGCAGTAACGCTACCACCGAGTTGTATATTACCATTGGAATCTACTAACACACTTGTGACAGTGCCACCAGATGTGCTTCCATATATTTGCGTTTTAAGATTTTCAGCAACATTATTGAATACTAGATTATTAGGCATCACACCGCACCTCCTCTTTAATATAGAAAGGTATGATTACCCCACTTCATACTATGTTGAAATGTAGATAATGTTATAGAAAAATTATTAAACTTGGTATTAAAGAGATATAGTTCAATGACACAAATAAGTTAGAGGATAAATATTATAGTATTATAGCGAATGTTTGGAGGTAATTTATATGAAATATTTTAATGATAATATAGAAATTCAAACTACTGCGATTATAAAAGAAGGAAATTCTTTAGGAGAAAATGTAAGCATTGGATGGTACACGATAATAGGCAAAAATGTCAAAATAGGACAAAATACTAAGATTGGAAACGGTGTAATTATACATGATGGAACGACTATAGGAAGTAATGTAAGAATTGATGATAATGCTGTTATAGGAAAATTGCCTATGAGTGTTTCAACAAGTGCATTGAAAATAGATAATAATCTTAGCGGCTGTAATATTGGAGATAACTGCATAATAGGAACAGCGGCTATACTATACAGAGGTTGTAATATTGGGAGTAGTTGCTTGATTGCAGATATTTCCACCATAAGAGAAAATGTATCAGTAGGAGATAATACAATTATTGGTAGAGGTGTAGCTGTAGAAAATAACTGTATTATAGGTTCTCATTGCAAATTAGAGACAAATTCGTATATAACTGCATATTCGGAGTTAGAAGATTATGTTTTTATTGCACCTGGTGTAGTAACTTCTAATGATAACTATGCTGCACGACTTAAAGATAAGGAATATTCATTTAAAGGGGTAACTGTAAAAAGAGGTGGACGAATTGGGGCGCAAGCAACTATACTCCCTGGAAAAGTAATTAGTGAAGATGCTTTTGCAGCAGCAGGTAGTGTTATAACAAAAGACATCCCTGCAAAAAAGATTAATTGTGGAAATCCTGCGAAATACCTTAGAGATGTTCCAGAAGATCAGCTAATTGACAATCAATAAGGTTAACAGTCTATCATATAATTTATTAATTTTAGTATGTCAAATGTTATACAAAGTTCATAGCATATACTAAAAACTATAAAATGGAGAGTAGAGAACTATGAAGATTGGAATCATTGGATTAGGCAGAATGGGTAAAAATCATTTAAGAGTTCTAAATCATTTGCGAAGTAGTGTAGATGATATATCAATATATGATACTGATATAAAAACAATGATTGAAATGTCTAAAATATATGATGTTAAACACTATGAAGATTTAGATAGTTTTTTAGATAATGTGAATGCTGTAATAATATGCACGCCTACAACAACTCATTATGAACTTGCAAAAAGTGTATAATTAAGGGAAAAGATGTATTGCTGGAAAAGCCAATAACTTCAACAACAAAAGAAGCGAATGAGCTAATTGAATTTATGAAAGATAAAAATGTTATATGTATGGTAGGGCATGTAGAGAGGTTTAACCCAGTGATTATATATTTAACTGAGTATTTAAAAAATAAAAAAGCTTTATCTATATCAGCTAATAGAATTAGTAAAGTTGAATATGGAAGAAATTTTGATGTGGATGTAGTTACTGATCTTATGATACATGACATTGATATAATTCTTTCTATTGTTAACAGTCAACCGTGTAAAATATCTGCAATATCACATGACAAAGATTTAGATAACATGTTAGCAATGATTCAATTTGATGACGAAACTACTTCACATCTCATAGCAAGCAGAACATCGCAAGAAAAAATAAGAAAGTTGGATATTACTACTATTGATGAGAATATTCATGTTGATTATATAAAAAGTAAAATAGATATAATTAGACTTTGTGATATAAAACAACCTATTAGTGAAAGTAATTCCTATAAAATTATAGGGAAAAAAGAAAGTTTATATTTTGAGGGAGAACCCTTAAAAATTGAATTGCAACATTTTATTGAGTGCATAACAGAAAGAAAAAAACCAATAAGCAATGAAGAAACTGGATATATGGCTCTAAAGGTTGCAGGCGAGATAGTAAACTGTGTATAAAAAAGGAGAGGATAACTTGATTCCTATTGCAAAACCTTTGATTACAGATGAAGAGAAAAATGCAGTAGCAGAAGTATTATCAACGGGGCAGCTTGCAAGTGGCGAATACGTAACTACGTTTGAAGAAATGTTTAAAAATTATTTGGGGTGTAAATATTCAATTTGTACCAATAGTGGTACTGCAGCATTACATGCTGCTTTGTTAGGTGCAGGCGTTGGTGAGGGAGATTTAGTAATAACTACTCCATTTAGTTTTATCGCTACTTCAAATGCAATTCTTTATGTAGGAGCTACACCTTTATTTGCAGACGTAGAAGAAAATACATTTAATATAGATCCAGATAAAGTTGAGAGCCTTATAAGAAATACTAAAGGAAAAATAAAAGCTATGATTATTGTTCATATTTTTGGAAAGCCATGTAATATGGATAGAATCATGGAAATATGTAAAAAATACGATATTACTTTGATAGAAGACTGTGCTCAAGCACATGGAGCAGAGTTTAATCATAAAAAGGTTGGATCTTTTGGTGCAGTATCAGCATTCTCTTTTTATCCTACAAAAAACATTACATGTGGAGAAGGTGGAATGGTAGTTACTGATGATGAGGTAATCTATAATTCGGTGAAAAAGGTTATTAATCATGGCCAAGCTCAGAGATATGAACACGATATGTTAGGATATAACTTTAGAATGACTAATATATGTGCAGCTATAGGTATAGAACAGCTGAAAAAATTAGATAATTTTAATAATTCAAGAATTTCTAATGCAAATAAATATTTGAAAAATCTATCATCAGACAAGTTTATATTGCCTACAGTAGACAATAATTGCAAACATGTATTTCATCAATTTACAATAAGATGTAGAGAAAATAGAGATAAAATAATTAATTTACTTGAAAAAAACCAAATAGGATACGGTATATATTATCCTTCTACAATACCGGATCAGCCTTTATATAGAAAACTAAATCTAAATAGTTACTGTGCTGTATCTCAAAAGCTATGCGGAGAAGTATTATCAATACCTGTGCATCCAGCACTTTCTGAAAGTGATATAGACTATATAATTAAGGTATTAAATTGATTTTAGTGAATAAATTCAGAGATTAAAGACCAATTTGGAAGTTTTGGCAAATTCAAATTGGCCTTTAATTTTATTTATTATAATTAACATTATGTTTCGATTACGAAAAGGCTCCCTCTGTCGATTAATTTGTGTTTTCTTAAAAAAATTGGTTCTATATTATGTTTTTTTAAGAAATATGAAACCTCTTTTCCATAAGCATAATAGTTCAAATCGCCATAAAAAGCTAATAAATTTTTGTCTAAAAGCCCACAACACCCTCCAATAAAACCATAATTTAAGCCTGGCAAGAGTATGTCTCCAGGTGGAAGGAGAAGCACATCAATATTTTCTTTAGATAAAGATTTAGCTATCGTCGTGTCGCTAGTCATTGCAGCATTTTGACTTACTATTGCAGTAGAACATTTAGCATAACCTTGTTTTACATTTATAAGCTTTTTAACATTTACCATTTCTAAAAGTTTAGGATCAGTATATTTTATATTGTGAATAAATAAGTTAGGTAAATTTACGCTATTTAAAATTATATCATAAGGGTAAGTTGAGCCTAGACTGTTTTCGGAAAAAGTTACAGATAGGCCTAAATTTTTCAATAAGTTAATAAAACCATTATTCATATCCTTATGTACTACAATGTTTTTTTGATTAATTATATGTAAAAGCATATCCGGATGTCCACAAACAGCTTCATAAAGAATAGGAGATTGAGGACATACTAAGACATCACATCCTAATTTTTTTAAATTACAAATTTCTTCTTCACTTGTTCTATAATCTATAATAGCATATTTCATACTAAAATCCTTTCTAAGTAATATTTATATTAGAAAATAGGTATAGAAAAACTAGCTAGAAAATTAACTTTCAGCTTCGAAACCCTATATTATTTTATATGTTCTACTGCAAAGTTTCAATAATGCAACTGTCGATATTTGACAAAAAAAAATTGCATATACATTTGGTTTAGACACATACTATTTCAAGAAGGGAGTGAGAAGATTGCTATTACTTACTGTTGTTTACAATGATGATAGAGAAGATATAATAGATGGAATAAATAAAGTCAGAGAATACTTTAAGTATAAAAATATAAATATAGGCATTTCAGAAAGCATAGATTCAAATACTCACTTCGTAAAAATCTATTGTGACGAAGAAATTAGCCCTAAGCTTCTCAATGTGTTCAACATTCATATGGCTAATATACTATACAATGTGGTTATAGAAGAATTTTATAAAAAAGATATACTAGGTTTTTTATCTGATACATATTTCTTTTTGAAATTTGATGAAATCAAGGATATAAAACAAAGTAGCTTGGACGCTTTACGAGGAGAAGAACGTGTAATTGATGAAAATTCGATCTACTGCATGAATAAAAAAAATGCAGTGATAGATAAAATAGTTGAATGTATAAATGAAAATAAAGAGATAAATATAAATGGATTTATAACTTTTAGAATGAAGGAATTAAAAGAGGATTTAGAATCAATAATAGACAAAGTTGTAGAAAAATACATGGTGGATAAAGAATATAACGAGTTTATAAAGCTCTTAAAATATTTTGTAGAAGTTCAAGAAAGTAAAATAGGTAAAATTAATTTAATAATTGACAATAGCGGCGAGTATTCAGTACAGGATGAGGATGGTAACGATATAACATCAAAGTTATTTAGCGATCTAAGTGATTTAAGATATAAAGAAAGCACTAATATGGAAGATATGCTCATAAGCGTACTAATAACAAATTCACCAGAAAAGGTAACAATTCACTGTGTTGAAAACTGCAAAAACAACGAGTTAATTGATACAATAGAAAAAGTATTCACTGATCGAGTTAATTTTTGCAATGATTGTAAGGTATGCAAAAAAATCAAAAGCAGCATTCATAGAGTGTAAAATTTTAGAATAATTGAATAATTTATAGTTTTGTGTTGACATAAACTAAATTAAATAATATAATGAATACAAAATGAAAGCAATGACAAGGAAGAGTAAATAAGTAACTACTCCAAGAGAGAAGAACCCATAGGCTGAAAGGTTCTTTGAGTAAGTGTTATTGAAAACCCCCTTTGAGCTGAATACTGAAATTTAGTAAGTATTTCCGTTAACCTGCGTTAAAGGTACAAAGATAATAGCTAGTATATTTCTATTGAAATATGTTTGTATTTTATTTAAGTTGTAATATATTGCTATTGAATTTGGGTGGAACCGCGATAATACTCGTCCCATACATGGGATGAGTTTTTTATTTTAAAAAATGATTGACATATATTTGATAAAAAACTATAATATAGAAAATAAAAACAATGACAAGGAAGAGTAAATAAGTAGCTGCTCCAAGAGAGAAGAACCCATAGGCTGAAAGGTTCTTTGAGTAAGTGTTATTGAAAACCACCTTTGAGTTGAGTACTGAAACTTAGTAAGTATTTCCGTTAACCTGCGTTAAAGGTACAAAGATAATAGCTAATATATCTCTTTTAAAATATGAAACTCCTTCTCCTATCGGCGAATGAGTGCTCGCTGAGTAAGTGACTCACTCCAAATCACAGATTTGGGTTCGCTACTTAAGTGATCATCATAAAATGGCGGATTTTGGATGCCTGCTTATGTTTGTATTTTATTTAAGTTGCAATATATTGCTATTGAATTTGGGTGGAACCGCGATAATACTCGTCCCATACATGGGATGAGTTTTTTATTTTGTTTAATTTTTAATTTTATATAAATATAAATTAGGAGGAAAAAATAATGGTAAAGATTACTTTAAAAGACGGGAAACAATTAGAAGTTGAAAATGGTTCGAAGGTAGCAGATATTGCTGCTAAATTAAGCACATCATTAGCTAAAAAAGCTTTAGGAGCTAAAATAAATGGTGAAAAAGCAGAACTAATGACAGAGGTTAATGACGACTGCAAGCTTGAAATATTAACTTTCGATGATGCTGATGGAAAATGGATACTAAGACATACTTCAGCTCATATACTAGCACAGGCTGTAAAAAGATTATATCCAGATGTTAAATTAGCTATAGGACCTGCAGTAGACAATGGATTTTACTATGATTTTGATGCAGAATTTTCATTCACTCCAGAAATGCTTGAAAAAATAGAAGCTGAAATGAATAAAGTAGTTAAAGAAGACTTAAAACTAGAAAGATTTGAGCTTCCAAGAGACGAAGCTATGAAGCTAATGCAAGAAAAAGGAGAAGTTTATAAAGTTGAATTAATTCAAGATCTTCCAGGGGATGCAATCATATCTTTCTACAAACAAGGTGATTTTGTAGATTTATGTGCTGGCCCTCATGTACCATCTACTGGAAAAGCTAAAGCATTAAAATTACTTTCAATAGCAGGAGCTTATTGGAAAGGTGACGAAAAGAACAAAATGCTTCAAAGAATCTATGGAACTGCCTTCGAGAAAAAAGCAGAACTTGATGAGCATATAAAAATGCTAGAAGAAGCAAAGAAAAGAGATCACAGAAAATTAGGTAGAGAATTAGATTTATTCAGCATAAAGGAAGAGGGCCCAGGATTCCCATTCTTCCATCCAAAGGGAATGATAGTAAGAAATACTCTTCAAAATTTCTGGAGAGAAATGCACCAAGCTGCAGATTATGATGAAATAATGACACCTGTAATATTAAGTGAATCATTATGGCATCAATCAGGGCACTGGGATCATTATAAGGAAAATATGTATTTCACTAAGATTGATGAGGGAGATTATGCTATAAAGCCAATGAACTGCCCAGGATCAATACTTGTTTACAAAAATGGAATACACTCATATAGAGAATTACCATTAAGATATGCTGAAATGGGATTAGTTCACAGACATGAAAAATCAGGAGCACTACATGGTCTTATGAGAGTTAGATGTTTTACTCAAGATGATGCTCACTTATTCTTAACTAAGGAAAATATAAAAGATGAACTATTAAATGTTATAAAACTTATAACTGAATTCTATAAAGTATTTGGATTTGAATATTTTATTGAACTTTCAACAAGACCAGAAGATTCTATGGGAAGCGATGAAGATTGGGAAGCAGCAACTAATGGATTAAGAGAAGCATTAGAAGCAGCAGGTCTACCATATAGAGTTAATGAAGGTGATGGAGCATTCTATGGTCCAAAGATAGATTTCCACTTAAAAGATTGTATAGGAAGAACTTGGCAGTGTGGAACTTGTCAGCTTGATTTCCAGATGCCAGAAAGATTTGACTTAACTTATATAGGAGCAGATGGAGAAAAGCACAGACCAGTTATGGTTCATAGAGTTGTATTTGGTTCTATTGAAAGATTTATAGGAATATTAACTGAGCATTATGCAGGAGCATTCCCAGCTTGGCTTGCACCAGTACAGGTTAAAATAATGAATATAACTGATGGCCAAATAGAATATGTAAATAAAATTGCTAAGGAATTAAAGAAAAAGGGAATAAGAGTTGAAACTGATTTAAGAAATGAAAAAATAGGATATAAGATAAGAGAAGCTCAACTTCAAAAGGTTCCTTACATGCTAGTATTAGGAGACAAAGAAATGAATGAGGTCACTGTAGCAGTAAGAAGTAGAAAACAAGGTGATATGGGAGCTATGTCATTGAACGACTTTATTGCAAAAATTTCCGAGGAAATTGATAAAAAAGTAAGTTCAGTTGATTAATAAAAACTGTTGACAAAGTTTAAATATGATAGTATAATTTCATTTGTTAAGAAGAAACAGCCGTTTCTCACCTTACAGTGTAGCTAGTAAGGTTATGTGAATCCAGTTCTAGTATGTCTAGTGGTGTATTCAAAGGACGGCTTATGCCGTCCTTTTTTTATATATACTTAAGTACATAGATTCAAATCCACCTGGGAGGTGAAAATCATTAACAAAGATTTTCTTGTAAATGAACAGATAAGAGAAAAAGAGATAAGAGTTATAGGAGACGATGGTTCACAAATGGGGGTAATATCTTCTAGAGAAGCACTTAAGCTTGCAGAAGAAAAAGAATTGGATTTAGTTATGATATCACCAAATGCCAATCCACCAGTTTGTAAAATAATGGACTTTGGTAAGTACATTTATGAACAATCAAAGAAAGATAAAGAAGCTAAGAAAAAGCAAAAAGTTATTAATGTAAAAGAAGTTAGGCTTAGCCCAACTATTGAGGACCACGATATTTCTATAAAAGCTAATAATGCAAGAAAATTTTTACTTGCAGGAGATAAAGTTAAAGTAACAGTTAGATTTAGAGGTAGAGAAGCTGATTACTCATTTATAGGTAAAAAAATATTAGAAAACTTTTATGCTAAAGTTGAAGAAGTTTGCGTAGTAGAAAAAGAAGCAAAATTAGAAGGTAGAAACATGATATTAATTTTAAGTCCAAAGAAAGCATAATTGGGAGGAGGAAATTATCATGCCAAAAATGAAAACAAAGAAAAGTGTAGCAAAAAGATTTAAGGTTACAGGATCAGGTAAGCTTAAGAGAGCAAAGGCTTTTAAGAGCCATATATTAACAAAGAAGAGTACAAAAACTAAGAGAAATCTTAGAAAGACTGGTTATGTTTCAGAAACTCAAGAAAAAACAATGAAAACATTAATGCCTTACGCAAAATAGTAGGCAGGTTCGATAAGGAGGGTTTTATTAAATGGCAAGAGTAAAAAGAGCTATGAATGCTCGTAAATATCATAAAAAAATATTAAAGCTTGCAAAAGGTTACTATGGTGGCAAGAGCAAGTTATTCAAAACTGCTAACGAATCAGTTATCAGAGCATTAAGAAATGCATATGTAGGAAGAAGATTAAAGAAGAGAGACTTCAGAAAACTTTGGATAGCAAGAATAAATGCTGCTACAAGAATGAATGGTCTTTCATACTCAAGATTCATGAATGGAATAAAGACTGCAGGCATCGACATCAATAGAAAGATGCTTTCAGAAATAGCTATAAATGATCCAAAAGCATTTACTGAATTAGTTGAAATAGCTAAAAAACAGTTAAACGCGTAATAGTGATTATATAAAAATGCAGCATTTATGCTGCATTTTTATTTATATGCTGAGTTTGCATTGATATTAAATTTAATATATATTATGATGGCAATAGTTGGTCTGTATTATATTATTTTATAATAGCAAAATACATATATAGAAGACACGGATAACGTTATATCCTTATCAAATATGTTAAAAAGGAGTATTTGATATGAAGGTTAGAATTAACAAATGGTTTAAGGTTAATGAAATTCAAATACTGGCACTAGGCTTTGTAATATTAATTATAATTGGAGCATTTTTATTATGGCTTCCAATATCATCACGCAATGGTACATATACTAATTTTTTTGATTGTATATTTATAGCCACTTCTTCTGCTTGTGTGACAGGACTTGTAACCCTGGATACGGGGACTCACTGGAGTTATTTTGGTCAAGCTGTTATTTTGTTTTTAATACAAGTAGGTGGATTAGGTTTTATGTCTATAGCAACTTTAATTGCGCTACTAATGGGAAGAAGAATTACACTTAAAGAAAGACTTGTTATACAACAATCACTTAATTCATTTACGATACAAGGGTTAGTAAAAATGTCTAAGTACTTATTAATTTTCACATTTTGTGTACAGAGTGCAGGGGCAGTGCTTATGGCTACTCAGTTTGTTCCTGAATTTGGTTGGGGTAAAGGCATATACTATAGTATTTTTCATTCTATTTCTGCCTTTTGTAATGCAGGTATAGATATTATAGGTAATTTCAGAAGTGTAACTCCTTACTCACAAAATCCGGTTATATTACTTACTATAGCTGCGCTGATTGCTATAGGAGGGCTTGGTTTTTTTGTATGGCAAGAAATATACTATTTCAAGGATACAAAAAAGCTTTCTTTGCACTCAAAAATAGTCATAGCTTTTACTGTATTTCTTATTGTATCTGGTACTATTCTAATGTTTATATTTGAAATGGATAACCCTAAAACCATAGGTAATATGTCTATGAAGGGAAAAGTTTTATCTTCATTATTTGCTTCTGTTGTTCCAAGAACTGCAGGTTTCAATTCTATTTCTACCTCTGATATGACTGGACCTGGGATATTTTTAACTATGCTCCTTATGTTCATTGGGGGATCCCCGGGATCTACCGCAGGAGGTATTAAAACTACAACAGCAGCTCTATTAATTATTACAGTTATATCAGTTATAAAAGGTAGAGAAGATGCAGAAGTTTACGGAAGAAGGATAGGAAAAGAGAGCGTTTATAGAGCGTTGGTTGTTACTGTATTAGGAATAAGTATTGTTATGGTAGCCACTATTATATTGTGCATGACTGAGAAGCCAGCCTCACTAGAATACATACTTTATGAAGTAATTTCGGCCTTTGGTACGGTAGGATTAACTCTTGGTTTAACGCCTGACTTAAGCGTACCAGGTAAAATAATATTGAGCTTTATTATGTATGCTGGAAGACTTGGTCCTCTAACATTGGCGTTATCATTAGCTCGAAAAACTGTGCCAGGAACAATAAAATATCCTGAGGACAAGATTTTAATTGGATAGGGGTGGATTTTATGGATAAAAAGCAATATGTTGTAATAGGTCTTGGAAGATTTGGAACAGCTGTTGCTAAAACTTTATATGAACTGGATAATGATGTTTTAGCAATAGATTCCGATGAGCAGAGAATTCAAGATGTTTCAGAATATGTGACTCATGCTATTCACACAAATGCTACAGATGAGGAAAGTTTAAAATCATTAGGAATAAGTAATTTTGATGTAGCAATAATAGGCATAGGTGTTAACATGGAAGATAGTATCATGGTAACCTTATTAGTTAAAGAGCTAGGTGTAAAATATGTAATTGCTAAAGCTAACACAAGCATCCATGCGAAAATTTTATATAAAATAGGTGCGGATAAGGTGGTTTTCCCAGAGAGAGATATGGGAATAAGAGTTGTCCAAGATATGGTTTCAAGCAGCATATTAGATTACATTGAGTTATCATCAGAATATGGTATTGCGGAAATAATACCAAATGAAAATTGGAATAATAAGACCTTAGAGCAATTAGATTTAAGATCAAGATATGGAATAAATATTGTAGCTATAAAGAGAAAAGATGATATCGATATAGCTCCTAGTCCTGAATATAGAATTCTACGTGGTGATATAATAGTAGCGATTGGAACATATAAACATTTAAATAAGTTAGATGTTATTAATGGATAGGAGTGCATATAATTGGAAACCATACAAAGCAAAGATAATTCACTGATTAAAGATATAAAAAAACTAAAGGACAAAAAATATAGAATTGAGAGTAGTAGGTTTTTAATTGAAGGATTTAGATTTGTAGGTGAAGCCTTACAATCTGATTTTGTTGTTCCTTTAGTTTTTGTAAGCGAAAATGCTTTAGATAGATGGCAGAGTTTCAGTATGCAAGATAAAGTCCAAAAAAACACTAAGGTTTATTCTGTTACAGATCAAGTACTAAAAATTATTAGCAGTACAGATACTCCGCAAGGAATCGTTGCAGTAGTAAATAATAAAAATATAGAAGTTCAAAACAAACAAGGATTTTATACACTAGTTGATAAAGTTCAAGATCCAGGAAACATGGGTACAATAATAAGAACAGCGCACGCAGCAGGGGCTCTAGGAGTTATAATAACAAAAGGAACTGTGGACATATATAATGAAAAAGCTCTTAGATCTACTATGGGATCAATTTTTCATATACCTATAATTCACGATATAAACTTAGAAAGTGTAAAAAGCTTAAAGAGCAATGGATTTAAATTAGTTGTTAGTTCTCTAGATACAGATAAAAATTTTTATGATATAGACTTGAATGATAAGGTTATAATAGCAGTAGGTAATGAAGGTAGTGGCATAAGTAGTGAATTAATGGATATAGCAGATATTAAAATTAAAATCCCTATGCCTGGTGGAGCAGAATCCCTAAATGTTTCTGTGGCAGCATCTATTATGATGTTTGAAGCAGTTAGGCAAAAACTAATATAATATATTATTTTGGTAATTAGAAAATTAGGAAAAATTTATATTGACAATTTCAATATGAATATGTAAAATAAGAAAATATAAAATTGCATATATTACTATGATGGAGAAAGTAAATATATATAGTTTTTTTAGAGAGAGAAGGCCGAGGCTGAAAACCTTCTTAAAAGCTTTTATATTGAAGTTCACTCTGGAGTTCTAATTGTGAGATTAAAATTAGCAGTTAGCGGTTAAAGCCGATAAAATTTCTAAAGTGGATATTGACTGTTCAAGCAATATCAATTTGGGTGGTAACGCGGATATAAGTTCGTCCCTTTTAAAGGGATGAACTTTTTATTTTGTAAAAAAGCATTGCATATGTATTATGAATAAAAATCTGAAAGGAGAATAAAAAATGAAGGAAAAGTTAGAAACTATAAAAAATAGTGCTCTTGAAGAATTAAGAAATGCTCAAAATAGCTCTGAGCTTGAAAATATCAGAGTTAAATATCTAGGTAAAAAGGGTGAATTAACACAAATATTAAGAGGTATGGGTTCACTATCCGCTGAAGAAAGACCTTTAGTTGGAAAAATGGCTAATGAAGTAAGAGAAGTTATAGAAAATGCTTTAGAGGAATCTCTAAGGGAAATAAAAAATAAAGAAAAAAATTCAAAACTTCAAAATGAAATAATTGATATTTCTATGCCAGGTATAAGACAAAATTTAGGCAGAAGACATCCTTTGGAACAGACTTTAGATGAGATGAAAGAAATATTTATATCTATGGGATTCACTATAGAAGAAGGCCCAGAAGTAGAGCTTGATTATTATAACTTTGAAGCTTTAAACATTCCTAAGAATCATCCAGCAAGGGGAGAACAAGATACATTCTATATAAATGATAATTTGGTATTGAGAACTCAAACTTCACCAATTCAGATAAGAACTATGGAGAATCAAAAACCTCCAATAAAAATGATAGCACCTGGAAAGGTTTATCGTTCAGATGCTGTGGATGCTACACATTCTCCAATATTCTATCAGATGGAAGGATTAGTTGTTGATAAGGGAATAACTTTTGCTGATCTTAAAGGTACTTTAGAATCATTTGCAAAGAAGATGTTTGGAGATAAGCTAAAAACTAAGTTCAGACCGCATCATTTCCCATTTACAGAGCCTTCAGCTGAAATGGATGCTACATGTTTTGTATGCGGTGGAGAAGGATGTAGAGTATGCAAAGGAGAAGGATGGATAGAACTTTTAGGTTGTGGAATGGTTCATCCACAGGTTTTAAGAAATTGTGGTATAGATCCAGAAGTGTATAGTGGATTTGCTTTTGGATTTGGTGTAGATAGAATGGTTATGCTTAAATATGGCTTAGATGACATAAGACAGTTATATGAAAGTGATATGAGATTTTTAAATCAGTTCTAATAATTTAGAAGTGAAGGATAAGGGTATTATCCAACGAATAAAGATAAAACTTAAAATTTAAAAAGGAGGATTTTATTATGAAGGTTCCAGTTAAATGGTTAAAAGATTATGTTGATATAGATATTTCACCAAAGGAATTAGGAGATAGATTAACTTTAAGTGGCTCAAAGGTTGAAGAGGTTGTTACAACAGGTGAGGAAATACAGAATGTTGTTACAGGGAAAATAATAAAAATAGAAAAACATCCAGATGCAGAAAAGTTATCTATATGTCAGGTAGACATTGGAGAAAGTGAACCTATACAAATTGTTACAGCCGCAACAAATATGAAAGAGCAAGATGTAGTACCGACAGCTCTCCATGGATCTACTCTTCATGGAGGTTTAAAGATAAAAAAAGGAAAGCTTAGAGGAGCTGTTTCTAATGGTATGTTCTGTTCGGAAGAAGAACTGGGGATAGCTGGAGATGAGCCAGTTCATGGGCTTATGATACTTCCACAGGATACGCCTGTTGGCAAAGACATAAAAGATATTTTGGATATGACAAGCGCAATAATAGACTTAGAGATAACATCAAATAGACCAGATTGCTTAAGCGTAGTTGGAATAGCAAGAGAAACTGCTGCTACACTAAATAAGACTTACAAAATGCCTAAGCTGGACTATAAAGCAGTCTGCAAAGATAATATTCAAAATGAAATTAAGGTAGAAGTGAGAGATGACCTATGTAGAAGATATATGGCTAGAGGGGTAAAAAATGTTAAAATACAACCATCTCCAGGCTGGATGCAGGATAAACTTTTAGAAGCTGGAGTAAGGCCAATAAATAATATAGTAGATATAACAAACTTTGTTATGCTAGAGATTGGCCAACCAATGCATGCCTTTGATGTTAGAGAAATAACATCAAAAACTATAGTAGTTGAGAGGGCAAAAGATGGAGAAAAGTTTACTACATTAGATGAGCAAGAAAGAATATTGACATCAAATATGTTGAATATAAAAGATGGAGAAAAAACAATAGGACTTGCCGGAATAATGGGAGGTCTAAATTCCGAAGTTAAAGAAGATACTTCTTATGTAGTATTTGAATGTGCTAATTTTGATGGAACAAATATAAGAGGTTCTTCAAAACAGTTAGGATTAAGAACAGAAGCTTCTTCAAGATTTGAAAAAGATTTAGATCCTAATTTAGCTCAAATTGCTATGGATAGAGCATGTAATCTTGTTCAGGAATTAGGCGCAGGAGAAATTATGGAAGGAACTATTGATATATATCCTGAAAAACTTCAGCCTCATGGCTTAGAAGTGGATTATAAATGGGTGAACAAGTTCCTTGGAACAGAGATTTCTAAAGAAGATATGAAAAATTACTTAGATAGATTAGAACTAGGTACAGAGATAAATGGCGATACCCTAGCTATTAATGTTCCTACCTTTAGGTGCGATGTAAATATAAAGGAAGATATAGCCGAGGAAATAGCGAGAATATATGGATATAATAATATCCCTACTACCCTTATAGAAAGTGTTAGTTCAAGAAGCGGAAAAAATAGAAAGCAGCATTTAGATGATAAGGTAGTGGAAGCATTAATTGGAAGCGGCATTAATCAATCTATAAGTTATTCCTTTGTGAGCCCTAAGGTATTCGATAAAATACGTCTACCAGAAGACAGTACTTTTAGAAATACTGTAGCTATAAAAAATCCATTAGGTGAAGACTATAGTATAATGAGAACTACTACTATACCATCTATTATGGAAGCACTAGCTAGAAATTATTCTAGAAACAATGAATATGCAAGATTATTTGAAGTAGGTAAGGTTTATAATCCAAATGAAGATTTAAGTAAGCTTCCTGAAGAAAGAAATATTGTAACTATAGGATTATATGGAGACGTTGACTATTTCCATATAAAAGGAGTAGCTGAGAATATAATAGAAACACTGGGAATTGATAAGGCTTCCTTTAAGAGAGAAAGTGAGAATCCAAGCTTCCATCCTGGAAAAACAGCAGCACTTTATATAAAGAAGGATCTTGTAGGTATATTAGGAGAAGTTCATCCAGATGTATCAGAAAACTATGGAATATCAGAAAGATGCTATGTTGCAGAACTTAACCTTGATGTATTATACAGCAATGCTAATTTGGATAAAAAATACAAGGCGCTTCCTAAATTCCCAGCTGTAACAAGAGACATGGCAATCTTAGTAGATGATGCTGTGCTTGTACAGGATATAGAAGATGTGATGTGGAAACAAGGTGGAAATATATTAGAAAGCATTAAATTATTCGATGTATATAAGGGAGAGCAAATTCCAGAAGGAAAGAAAAGCGTAGCTTATTCTATGGTTTATAGAGTAGACAATAGAACACTAACTGATGCTGATGTAAATAAGGTTTATGATAAAATAGTTAGAACCTTAGAAAATAGACTTGGAGCACAACACAGACAATAGTAAAAACTTATCCGATGTCTATCGCCACTAATACCCCAACGCACTCTGTGAAAGCGATTCGCACCAAATCATAGATTTGGGATGCCTGCTTAATATTTGGGCTCTCTGCTTTTCTTAAAGTTGGGGATAAGTGGCGCTACGACCCTGGATAACGGCTTCTAGGCTTCAGATGGAGTTTAAAACTCCACCTGAAACCAAGAATCCTGTTTATAAAGAGTTTATTTAGTATGATAAGGGTAGTATAATGTAAGAAATATATTATACTACCTTTTGTTAAGCTTAGGTAAAAATAAACTGTTTAATACATTAAGATTTTATGATAGAATAAAATTATAAAAAATTGGAATAAAGAGTAATTATCTAAGAGGGTGTTTACATGAATATAGTAACAGTTAAGATAAATGGCATTGAATATAATTTAAAAGGTGACGAACGAGAAGAATATTTACATAAAGTAGCTGGTTATGTAGATAAAAAGGTAAAAAATATTTTGGAAAATAATAGAAAATTAAGCACATCATCTGCAGCAATTCTTTCTGCTGTAAATGTTGTTGATGATATGTTTAAAAAACAAAAAGAATATGAAGAGCTTATTGACAAGTTAAACCAAATGGAGAAGGCTCAAAATAGTTATATGGAACAGATAGAAGCTCTAAAAAAACAACTTAATCATATGGAACAATATAATGCTGAGCTTCAACTAAAGCTAAAAAGTAATTTAAGCAATCAACAGCTAGAGCAGCTTGAGCAAAGTGTGCATAAGCTTACTGAGGAATTAGCGATAACTCAAGAGACAGCACAAAAAGCCATAAAGGAAAACTCAGTTCTTAAATCGGAAAATAAGGAATTTAAGTTTCAACTTCAATCCGCCAAATATAAAATAATAGATTTACAACACAAGCTAGTTGAAAATCAAATAAATTTGGCAAGGGAAAAAAAGCAAAAACACCCGTTTTTAAATGATATAACAAAATAAAATCCGAACTAATTGTTTTCAATTAGTTCGGATTTTATTTTGTTAGATTTTTATGTGCCATTTGAGAATAAAAAAATATACTGGTAATAGATATATACTACAAATAGTATTATCAAGGAGGAATTTATGATATATTTAGATAATGCAGCTACGTCTTTTCCTAAGCCTGGTGAGGTATATGACGCAGTTGTAGAATGTATGAAAAATTATGCTGCTAATCCAGGTAGGGCATCTCATGACATGGCTTTAAAGGCATCATCTAAAATCATGGAAACAAGACAGTGTATTTCCAAGTTATTCAATATTTCAAATCCGCTCAATGTAGTGTTTACTAGTAACGCTACTGAGGGTCTTAATATAGGAATAAAGGGAGTAGTAAAAAAAGGTGACCATATCATAAGTACGGTAATTGAGCATAATTCTGTGCTGAGGCCTTTAAATTATTTATCAAAACAAGGAGTAGAAATTACATTACTTGGAGTTAATGAAAATGGATATATAAATCTAAAGGATTTAAAAAAAGAAATAAGGAAGAACACAAAAGCAATTGTAATAAATCATGCTTCAAATGTATTAGGAACTGTTCAGAATATAAATAATATAGGAGCCATAGCAAGGAAGCTAGGTATCATATTTATTTTGGATGCTTCTCAAAGTGCTGGAGCTATCCCAATAGATGTAGAAAACGATAATATAGATATTTTAGCCTTCCCAGGGCATAAAGGTCTATTTGGACCACAAGGAACTGGAGGGCTGTATATAAGAGAAGGAATTAATTTAAGTGATTTTAAGCAAGGGGGAACCGGAAGTAATTCTAATTCTATGAATCAACCAGATTTTTTACCTGACAAATTTGAAAGTGGAACGTTAAATACTCCAGGAATAGCTGGTTTATGCGAAGGAATTAAATTTATTGAAAAAGTTGGAATAAGAAATATCCAAAAACATGAGGAAAACTTGACAGAACATTTGCTTGAAGAACTAAAAAAGATTGATTATGTAAAATTATATGGACCAGATTATCATACAAATAGAAGCTCAGTAATATCAATTAATCTAGAAAATATAGATAGCTCTCAAGTGGGATATTTATTAAATAAAAAAGGAATTGCCGTTAGAACAGGATATCATTGTGCTCCACTAATTCACGGTGTAATAGGCACGAATAAATCGGGAACTGTAAGAATAAGTCCAGGATATTTTAATACTAATGAAGATATAGAAAGTATAGTTAAAGCTATAAGAGAAATAAATGATAATAAATAATTTAAAGAATCTATTAAGGGCTTAGTATGATTATAAGCCCTTATTTTTATTACTTTTAATAGGTAACACGTTCATTCTAAGTTGAATATATTAAAAGTGCAAGTAAGTTTTTTGTTTACAGCTATGTAAGGACTTAAGGAGAACGATTTAGTTATATTTAATGCTTAAAATATAAAAAACATCTTTATAAAGCGCTAGATAAGGGGGGATTAGAGGATATTATGAAAGTGATGGTAATTGGAGGAGCTGGATTTATTGGATCTCATATAGTAGATTTACTAGTGGAAAATAATTATGAAGTATGTATAATCGATAATTTAAGTCGTGGTAAAATGAAAAATGTTAATAGTAAAGCTAAATTATATATATATGACATATTAGATAAAAATATATTAAATATATTTGA
Organism: Clostridium sp. OS1-26; assembly: GCF_030915445.1. Classification (GTDB taxonomy): domain Bacteria; phylum Bacillota; class Clostridia; order Clostridiales; family Clostridiaceae; genus Clostridium_AM. Next base: position 724,072 of record NZ_CP133264.1, on the reverse strand, counting down.
AATGGAAAAGCCAGATATCATTGTACATCAAGCTGCTCAAATAAGTGCAGTTAATTCTATTATTGATCCAATAAAAGATGCAGAGATTAATATTATAGGAACATTAAATTTACTAGAAGCAGCTAAAAGTGTAAAGATAAAAAAGTTTATTTACTCTTCTTCTGCAGCGGTGTTTGGAGAACCTAAGTATCTTCCAATTGATGAGGAACATCCTTTAGATATGATATCTAATTATGGAGTGAGTAAGCACGTTGCAGAACATTATTTGAGTGTATATAAAAAGTTATATAATATTAATTATGTTATTTTAAGATATTCAAATGTATATGGACCAAGACAAGATTCATCGGCTGAAGGAAGCGTTATTTCAATCTTTTGTGATAAAGTACTGAAAGGTGAATCGCCCTATATATATGGAGATGGGAGTCAGACTAGAGATTTCATATATGTAAAAGATGTAGCTAAGGCTAATTTACTTGCTGTAGAAAATGATATAGAAGGTATATTTAATGTATCTAGCAATAAAAAGATTTCTATTAATCAACTTTTAAAATATATATGTAATATTTTAAATAAAAGCATAAGACCTATTTATATTAGAAAAAGAGATGGAGATATAAAAGATAGTCTTATAACTTATAACAAAATATTTAGTGAGATAGGTTGGAAGCCCAAATATGAAATTTTAGAAGGATTAAAAAAAACAATAGAATTTTATAAAAATTAAATTATACAGGAAGTGAAAAGATGAAAGTTTTGTATGTGTATCCTTTTTGTGGCTTGGGTGGTGTAGAAACTTCCATTATAAATAAGATAGAAGCATTAAAAAGTCTAAAAATACATGCTGAAGCAATTTTGTTAAATGTTTGGAGTGAAGGTGGTAAATATATTTTAAATAATAATATAAAAGGCAACTTGACTATAGAGGAAATAATAAATATATTAAATAAAGATTTTGATGTTATAACAATAATTGATTACCCACAATTTATTAACTTAATAAATAAACTTAATATTAAAAGTAAAATAATTTATGAAACACATTGTTCTGAGTTAGATCAAATAAAAAAATCTTGTAATGTAGTAAATCACAAAAAAATTTCAGCCATTATAGTGCCATCTATCTTTAATAGAGAAACAATTTTAAAATTGACAAAAACCAACAAAAAAATTTTTGTTTTATATAATCCAATTAATATGAAGCAATTTACTAATATACCTAACACACAATTAGATAAAAGTTATCAAAAGTTTCTTAATAAAAGAAATGTTATTTGGATTGGTAGATTAGAAAAAAATAAGAATCCTATTGAATTTATTAAAATGGGTAATATATTACTTCGAAATAATAAAGACTTACATTTTATAATGATTGGTGATAAATGCGGCAACCATAGTTATTTTAGATTTATTAAAAGTAATATACCAAAAAACTATATATCTAATTATACATTTTTTCATAGTATACCAAATAAAAAAATGCCTGAACTCTTTTCCCTAGCTGCAAACACAGGTGGATGCTTAGTTTCATCTTCTGAAAATGAATCATTGCCGATGATATTTCTTGAAGCAATGGCTTGCAAATGTCCTATAATATCGACTGATGTAGGAGGAGTTAGAGAACTTATTGTAAATAACAAAAGTGGTAAAATCTATAAACTTAATAATATTAATGAAGGTTGTAAGGCTATTAATGAATTAATTGATAAAGAAAATACAGCAGTTAGAAAAGAAATAGTTAATAATGCTTACTCAATGGTGAAATCAAGGCATTCAATAGAACGGGTAGCTGAGAAATATAGAATAATTTTAAATCACATTTTTCAAAAACAATAAATTTGAATATAGGTATTGTTCATTGTTATCTGTGATTCTAGGCAGGAAGGGGACTTTAGATGGATAAGATAGAAGCAAGCGTTATTATGCCCACATATAATAGAAAAGATTTAATTGAATTAAGTCTATATTCATTTAATAATCAAGAATATCCAGTAAATAAGTTTGAAGTCATTGTAATTGATGATGGTTCAAGCGATGGCACGTATAATATGATTAAATCACTTAAAGTAAATTATAAATTAAAACTTTTAAGAAATGAAAAAAACTATGGCGCAGCATTTTGCCGCAATAAAGGAATAAAAATTGCCAACGGAGATATTATAATTTTTTCTGATAGTGATTGTATAGTTCCTCCAAATTTTATAAGTGGTCATCTAAAATACCATGAAACTTCCTCAAATATAGTAGTTTGCGCATTAATTAGTTGGAAAAAAGTTTTTTCTATTTATTATAGCAAATTTGATTCTATACAAAAATCTGAGTTTGAGTATGCTAGAAGAAATATACCTAAATTTAATAATAGACTTATAGATATAGATTTTAATTATAAAAATAACTTTAAGATCTTATTCAAAGATGATATAAAATATATTAATAAATTTAGTTATATTCCAGATTGGAGTGAAGGTTTTTTAGGTAAAACAATTAAAACTTTCGGTATAACTTTAGAAAAGTTTCAATATCCCTGGGTTTTCTTTGGAACAGGTAATGTCTCTATCCGTAAAAGACATATTATTGATGCAGGAGGATTTGACACCACATTGCTAAGAGAAGAAGATTGGGACCTTGGGTACAGGCTATATAAAAAAGGTATTAAATTTATATGTGCTTTAGAATTGGAAAGTTCTCATCAAGAACATGTAATTGTAAGTAAAAGAGAAGAAAAGATGATTAATAGTTATAAGAGAATCTTTAGTAAGTATGGTGATACTGAAATGCTGCTTTTTTGTTTATTTAATGAAAATATAATAGACTTAGTAACTTTATCTAATGGTGTTTCAGAATATAAAATGTTATTGCAAAATAGAGAAAGATATGAATCAGTGATATACAAATTTAACCTACTTTTAAAGTATAGAGCTAATTCATTTTTAGAAAAAAAGAAAAAGACAAACAGATTTATAAATATTGACAATGAATTGAGAATGTTATCTCCAATAAAGTATAGGCTTACTTCATTTATAAAAATATTTAATGAATTATCAAGAGTTACCGCTTTGCGATTTAATTAGATAATTAAATCGTAAATTTTTATTACAAATGAAATTTAGGGGAGGGGTTTTTTATGAAGCAATATTTATTTTTATCTCCTCATTTGGATGATGTAATATTATCTTGTGGAATGTATATACACAAATTAATACAAAATAATTCTAAAGTAATAATAGCCACAGTTTTTTCTGGATCAATAGAACCACAGTATTTATCACCATTAGCAAAATGGTTTCATAGCACGTGTAAGCTTGGTAATAATGCTATGATGGTCAGACGATTAGAAGATAAAAATGCATCTAAATTTGTTAAAGCTGATAGTATACATTTAAATTTGCATGAATGTTTATATAGAAGAAATGCAAATGGGTCACCTAGATATTTGAGGGAAAGTAATATCTATAATGCAAACTTAAATAAGGAAAAAGACACAATAAATAAAGTTAATTTAGTTTTAAAAGATAAATTTAAATTAAATAATTTTGAAAGAATCTATATTCCTCTGGGAATTGGTCGGCATATAGATCATTTAATCTTAAGAAAAGCTGTTGAAACTTTATGCACTCAAGTTGATAAAAATATAAAGAAAATCAACTATTATGAGGATATTCCTTATGCTTGCAGCAATAGAGATGTTAATTGGAAAACTGAACTTACAAAAGGCCTTAATTATTATTCATATAATATTAATGAAGAAGAATTTAATATTTATATAAAAGCAATATCACTTTATAAGTCTCAAATTCATATGCTATGGAGTAATAATATAGAAATGAGGAAGCAGTTAAAAAATTACTTTATGGATAGTAAAAGTAAAATGTTAAAAAGTAGAGTTTGGGAAAAAACATTTTTTTAGTGAAGAACTATTTAAACTTGTGTTACTATCTTTTAGATAAAATAAAAACAGTATCTTATAGTATGTAACTAAGCCACCCGTTTTACGGGTGGTTATGTTAAAGTATTTATAGTATATGCTTCTATTTTCATATTGTTATAAGATTAGTAAGTTTTATTTTAAATGGAATATTTATAATGCAACTCGTAAGTAGTTCTTTTTGGCTTATTTGCCAGGTATGTTCATGTAAATTTTTATTCCTCATATAAACATAATTATATTTATCTGAAGAAAATATCTTTAAACCAGCACTACTACAATCATTTAAGAAGTAATTATCCTCTCCAATATTTAAACTTCTGAATTTAACTTTTTTAAATACTTCCTTTTTAAATAATATAGTACCTCCTGCTAAATGATTTACATATCTATTCTCATAATTTGGTAAAAAAATACCCAAGTTATTATTATTTTGAAAATAGATAAAGCAGGTGGCTTTGCCTGTGATTTGAGCATCCGTATATTTAAACACATTCATAAGATCTATTAGATAGTAGGCTCCGTAATAATCATCATCATCTATTTTAGAAATATAATCATATTTTGATTGTTCAATACCCAAATTTAGACATTCACCGAGAGTATAGTTTTCACCCAATTGAAATATTCGTACATCTTTTAATCCTTCAGCTTTCATTTTATAATCTTTTATATTTAATTTATCGTTATTTAAGATAATTATCAGTTCTTTGTAAGGATAGATTAACCTATTATAGTTTTTAAATATGCTATTAATATACTTTGATTTGTTGGTAGGAACTATAATAGAGACTCCAGGCTGAGAAGTTTTGCTACACTTTTCTCTAATTCGTTTAACTAAAACTCTTTCTTTTGCAAATTGTTTTAGCATATATTATACCTCCTAAATTTCCTGATTTAAACTAATTTTATGGAAGCGTTATATCTTAATAATATAAAATATTCACATACATAATTATTGTGATAAAAAATAAAATTATCAATTTTATAAATTGCTCATAAACTAAATTAATGTAGAGTTAAAAATATGAAAAGGAGAATGCATTTTGATAAAAACTGAATTTAAACCAGAAGACTTAATAGATGCTTCTATAATTATCCCATGTAAAAATGAAATAAAAACTTTGAAATCAACAGTGGATTCTATAATGAATTCTAAAAATTCTCTTAAATTTGAAATAATAGTGGTAGATGATGCATCTGTAGATCAAAGTACAGCATTTTTAAGATCTGATTTAAACAAAGACATTTATAAAGAGGTTATTTTAATAAAAACAAAAGGAATAGGTTGTGCTAAGGCAAGAAATATCGGAGCACAGGTTGCTAAAGGAAAGTACTTATTTTTTTGTGATGCTCATATAAAAGTGGAAGACAGATGGTTAGATGATTTAGTAAATACATTAAAAAGTTCTAATGCTCATTTAGTAGCTCCTTGTATTACTGACATGGCAAATACCTCTTTTAAGTATTATGGCGGTACTTGAAATGATAAACTTCAATTTATCTGGTTATTAAACAATCCTAAGAAAATAACTGAAATTCCTATGGCTGGTGCTGCAGCTTTGGGTATGACTAAAGAAGTATTTAAAAAAATAAATGGTTTTGATCAATTTTTTCAAGTATATGGTGCAGAAGACCAGGAAATATGTCTTAAGGCATGGCTTCATGGCTATAGAGTTGTAGTTAATCCGGCTGTAGAGGTACAGCATCATTTTAGAACAAAGCATCCATATCAAGTAACTACAACTAATATTATTTTTAATATGCTATGTCTTGCCTATTCTCATTTTAGAAAAGAACGTATCATTAAGATTATAGACATTGCAAAAAATCATCAATTCTATTCTAGCGTAGCAGAGGATATAAAGCTCAATATGAATTTAATTATTAAACAAAGAGAAAAATATTTTAAAGAACGTGTATATGATGATGATTTTTTCTTTGAAAGATTTAACATTTATTTTTAATAAATAAACCTATAATCCTTATTAGATTATAGGTTTATTTATGCTTTATACTGTTACGAAGGGAATAAAATTTGTTGTAACGAATAATCTTTGAGCATGACGTCTCATAAGTTGTTCTGAGGTTATCTTCCAGGTATGCTCATCTAAATTTATATGCTTCATATAAACATAATTGTACTTATCAGCAGAAAACATCTTTATTTTACTGTCATTACAATCTCTTAAAAAGTGAGTATCTGTTCCATTCTCTTTTATATTTTTAAATTTAACTTTCTGAAATATCTCTTTTTTAAATGTTAAAGTACCGCCTGCTATATTGCTAGGCACATATCTGTTTTCACGATTTGGTTGTCTAATGCTTAAAATATTGCTATCTTCGAAATATATAAAACGAGAGTTTTTACCTGTAAGCTGAGCATCTGTATATTTAAATACATTCATAAGATCTGTTAGATAGTTAGCGCCATAATAATCATCATCATCCATTTTAGAAATATAATTGTATTTTGATTGTTCAACACCAAAATTTAAACATTCTCCTAGGGTACAGCTCTCATCCAATTGAAATATTTGCACATCTTTTAAGCCTTCAGCTTTTATCTTATAATCCTTTATATTTAATTTATTATTGTTTAAAATAATTATTAATTCTATATATGGATAATTGAATCTTGTATAATTAGTAAAGATATTATCGATATATTTTTGTTTACTAGTAGGAGCTATAATAGAAACTCCAGGTTGAGAAGCTTTGCTGCATTTTTCCCTAATTTGTTTAAGTAAAACTTTTTCCCTTGCTATTTGTTCTAACATACTTTACCTCCTATAAAAATTAAATTATACAGTTACAAAAGGAATGAAATCTGGTGTAACTAAAAATTTTTTACTGTAATATTTCATAAGTTCTGATGAGCCTATCTTCCAGGTATGTTCATCTAAACTTAAATGCTTCATATAAACATAATTGTATTTATCAGCGGAAAACATCTTTATCTTAGCATTATTACAATCCCTTAAGAAGTGAGTATCTGTTCCAGCACCCTTTAAATGTCTAAACCTAACCTTCTCAAATATTTCTTTTTTAAATGTTAAAGTACCTCCTGCTATATTGCTAGGCACATATCTATTTTCATAATCTGCTGAAAAAATACCTAAAGTATTATTATATTCGAAATATATAAAACGAGAGGTTTTGCCAGTAACCTTAGCATCTGTATATTTAAATACATTCATAAGGTCTGTTAGGTAATTTTCTCCGTAATAATCATCATCATCCATTTTAGAAATATAATTGTATTTCGATTGTTCAATACCAAAGTTTAAACATTCACCTAGAGTACAGCGTTCATCTAATTGAAATGTTTGCACACCTTTTAAACCTTCAGATTTTATCTTATAATCTTTTATATTTAACTTGTTGTTATTTAAAATAATTATCAATTCTCTATATGGATAATTAAATCTTGTATAATTAATAAATATATTATCCATGTATTTTGCCTTACTGGTAGGGGCTATAATAGAGACTTCAGGTTGAGAAGTTTTACTACATTTTTCTCTAATTTGTTTAAGTAAAATCCTTTCTCTTGCTATTTGTTCTAGCATACTTTACCTCCCATAAAAATTAAAGCTTCTATAGAACATTGTAATATTCTAGTATAGTATATTCAGGCGCATAATTATCGTGATAAAAAATAAAGTAGTGATAACAAAGCAATTATAGGTATAGTAAAAAGATATTACTAACTAATTTCATTTTTATGCATATTGTAATAATAGAAGTATTTGATTTATTTATATACAAGTTAAATAGACTAATTAAGATTTAAGAATAATATCACTACTCTAAGAACTATTATTATAGTTACTGCATAGGGGGAATTAATTATGAGAATATCAATAGTAGGGACTGGCTATGTTGGTTTAGTAGCAGGAGCCTGTCTTGCTGATAATGGGAATAATGTCATCTGTATTGATATAGATAAAGAAAAAATTGAAATATTAAGAAATGGCAATATATCTATTTACGAACCTGGTTTGAATGAAATGGTTCTAAATAATGTTGATAATGGGAATTTGCAGTTTACAACTAATATTAAATCTGCTGTAGAAAACTCAGATATTATATTTATAGCAGTAGGCACACCACCTAGTGATGATGGTAGTCCTGATTTGAAATATGTGGTTAGTGTTGCAAGGGATATAGGTAAATACATGAATGAGTATAAAGTTATTGTTAATAAATCTACAGTTCCAGTAGGAACTTCTGATAATATTAGTCAAATAATAGAGAATGAGCTGCGTAAACGAAATATTGTGATAGATTTTAATGTTGTATCTAATCCAGAGTTTCTTAGAGAGGGAAATGGAATAAAAGATTTCATGGAACCAGATCGGGTAATAATAGGATGTGATAATGATAAAGCAAAAGATATAATGGAAAAGTTATATTTAAGCATAGTACCACAAGATAAAATAATATATATGTCTAATAAGGCTGCTGAAATGACAAAATATGCTTCTAATGCTATGTTGGCAACAAGAATATCTTTTATAAATGATATATCAAATTTGTGCGATATTTTAGGAGTAAATATAGAAGAAGTAAAGAACGGAATGGGGAGAGATAAAAGAATAGGGGATTTATTTTTAAACTCTGGAATAGGATATGGTGGTTCCTGTTTTCCAAAGGATATAAAAGCACTTATAGGAATGGCTAACAAAAACAAATATAATATGCTTTTATTAAAAGCAGTAGAAGAAGTGAATAAAAATCAAAAAAGATTTTTGTCCAAAAAGTGATAAAATATTTTGAAACTATTAATGAAAGTTTAAAGGGAAAAGTTTTTGCAGTATGGGGATTGGCATTCAAAGAGGAGACAGATGATATGAGAGAAGCACCAGCTATAACGATAATAAATGAACTTTTAGAGATGGGAGTTAAAATCATATGTTATGATCCCCAAGCTATAAAGGAAGCTCATAAGATATTTGGAGATAAGGTGGTTTATGGCACTGATAAATATTCTATATTAAAAGATGCAGATGGGTTGCTGATATTAAATGAGTGGAAGGAGTTCAAAGAAGCAGATTTTAATATTATAAACCTTAATTTAAAAAATAAAGCTATATTTGATGGAAGAAATATATATACCCTTAAGGAGATGTTAGATAACCCTTTTGACTATATTTCAATGGGAAGAGAATCTATTTATAATTATAGAGAACAGAGTATATTTGTTTGAATTAAAAGGAGAAAACCGATATGAACGAGCAATCAAAAAAATTAGTAGAAAAATTAGTACAAAAGTGGTTAAAAGAAATAGGTGTAGTTTTAGAAAAAATACCTTATGATGATCATTATTTAGCCACATACAAATCAAAAACTAAAGTTGTATCTTTAATTGATATGAGCCTTAACAATACAAGCTTTAAATTGAATGGTTCAAAATTAAAGTCATGTATAATAATGAACAAACTTGGTATTCCACATATAGAAGTAACACCTTTACCGAAAAATAAAAACGATGCTTTAATTACTGCCGCACAATACCTTAAGAACAACAAATGTAAATTTGTAATAAGGGGAGAAAGGGGTACCTGCGGAACTAACACATTTTTTGTTGAGAGCAAAGAAGATATTATTTATGCGATAGCGTCTATATGCGGACAAGGAATCCAACCATTAATTTCACCCTATTATGAAGCTCCATTTGAGTACAGAGTATATTATTTAAATGGTGTATCTGAACTTATAGTAAAGAAATACAAGAATCCTAATACAGGTAAGCATAACTTATCCTTAGGAGCAAAAGCACTAGTAGAAACTAATTCTAAAAAAATAAAACAATTGAATATAATAGCTCAGCAAGTAGGTAAATTATTTGACCTAAGATTTGCCGCTATAGATATTATGAAAACAGAAAAAGGGCTTAAGGTTGTAGAGTTTGGCATTCCAAATATAAGAACATTTTCATCTATGTCTGTACAAAATGAAATTTTAGCTAAAAATCTGTTCCAAAAAGCATTTTTATTAAAATTTCAACAATGACAATTTTAATATTTATGAGAGACGCGGAATTGCGTCTTTTTTAATTTCTATGATATAAAATAAAGTTATCAATTTTATAAATTGTTCATATACTGGATTAGTGTAGGTTTAAATAAAAAATATGAAGAGGAGAATGTATTTTGATAGATGTTTCGATTATTATTCCATGTAAAAATGAAGTAAATAATTTGAAATCAACAGTGGATTCTATAATAAACTCTAAAAATTCTCTTAGCTTTGAAATCATAGTAGTAGATGATGCTTCTATAGATTTAAGCACGGAATTTTTAAAGGCTGATTTAAATAAAGACATCTATAAAGATATTATTTTGGTGACAACAAATAATGTAGGCTGCGCAGGAGCAAAAAATGCTGGTGCAAAAGTTGCCAAAGGAAAATATTTATTTTTTTGTGATGCACATATAAAAGTATCAAATGGATGGTTAGATGGTCTAGTAAATACATTAGAAAATACTGGTGCTCACTTGGTAGCACCTTGTATTGTAGATATGTCAAATGGTTTAGCAGCAGGCTATGGTATGACATGGGATGATCAACTTAGAGCTAAATGGTTAATAAATAAGCCTAATACTATAACTGAAATCCCTTTGGCATGTGGTTGTGCTTTTGGTATAGCAAAGGAAGTATTCGAAAAAATAAATGGTTTTGATCATTTTTATCAGATTTACGGTAATGAAGACTTTGAAATATGCCTTAAAGTCTGGCTCTATGGCTATAGAGTCGTAGTTAATCCAGATATAAAAATACGACATCTTTTTAGAAAAAAACATCCATATCAAGTAACTACAGCCAATGTTACTTTTAATACATTATGCCTTGCTTACTCTCACTTTGAAAAAGAACGTCTTATTAAGGTTATTCAAATTGTAAAAAATGATTATTTTTTTTCTACTGCAGCGGCAGATATAAGAAGTAGTTCAGACTTAATTCTTAAACAAAGAGAGAAATATTTCAAAGAACGTATGTATAATGATGATTTTTTCTTTAGAAAGTTTAATATTCATTTTTAAAAAATAAAACCTATAATGTAATAAAGATTATAGGTTTTATTTATATTTTAAGAAGCATTATTTTAGATATCGCTTTTACTTTTATATTGTTACAAAAGGAGTAAAGTTTGTTGTAACTAAAAATTTTATACTATATTTCATAAATTTTTCTGATCTTGCTTTCCAGGTGTGTTCATATAAATTTTTATGTCTCATATAAACATAATTATATTTATCAGCAGAAAATATTTTTATCCCAGCGTTATTACAAGCAATTAAAAAGTAGCTATCTTCTGAAATATTTACACTTCTAAATTTAACTTTTTCAAATATTTCTTTTTTAAATGTTAAAGTACCTCCTGCTATATTGCTAGGCACATATCTATTCTCGTAATTTGGTGAAAAAATACCTAAGGTATTATTATCTTCAAAATATATAAAACGAGTGGTTTTACCTGTAACTTGGGCGTCTGTATATTTAAATACATTCATAAGATCTGTTAAATAGTTTTCTCCATAATAATCATCATCATCCATTTTGGAAATATAATTGTATTTTGATTGTTTAATACCAAAGTTTAAACATTCACCTAGAGTACAGCGTTCATCTAATTGAAATATTCGCACACCTTTTAAACCTTCAGCTTTTATCTTATAATCTTTCATATTTAACTTGTTGTTATTTAAAATAATTATCAATTCTCTATATGGATAATTAAATCTTGTATAATTAGTAAATATATTATCGATGTATTTTGCCTTACTGGTAGGGACTATAATAGAGACTTCAGGTTGAGAAGTTTTACTACATTTTTCCCTAATTTGTTTAAGTAAAGCTTTTTCCCTTGCTATTTGTTCTAGCATACTTTACCTCCCATAAAAATTAAAGCTCCTATAGAATATTTTAATATCATAGTACAATATATTCATTTATATAATTACTGTGATAAAAAATAAAGTTAACAATTTTATAAATCGCTCATATACTGAATTAGTGTAGCTAAAATAAAAAATATGAAAAGGAGAGTGTATTTTGAGTAAATTGTTAAACAATAACAATTCATTATCTAATTTAAATATAGAAATTAACACGAATGAAGTAAAAGAAAATAAATCTTTAGAAAGTGAAATAAAAGCTAAATTTAAAACAGAAGATTCAATAGAGGTTTCTGTTATTATTCCTTGCAAAAATGAAGTAGAAAATTTGAAATCAACAGTGGATTCTATAATGAAATCTAAAAACGTTCTTAGCTTTGAAATTATAGTAGTAGACGATACATCTACAGATTTGAGCACAGAGTTTTTGGAATCGAATTTAAATAAAGATATATATAAAGATATTATTTTAATTAAAGCGAATAATTTAGGAGCTGCTGAAGCAAGAAATGCTGGTGCAAAGGTTGCTAAAGGAAAGTACTTATTTTTTTGTGATGCCCATGTAAAAGTGCCGGATGGATGGTTAGATGACCTGGTAAATACATTAAAAAATGCTGATGCTCAATTGGTAGCACCCTGTATTGTAGACATGTCAAATAGCTTAGCAGCAGGTTACGGTCAAACATGGGATAGTCAACTTAAAATTAAATGGTTAACAAATAATCCTAAGAATATAGTTGAAATTCCTATTGCATGTGGCTGCGCATTTGGTATAACTAAGGAGACATTTGAAAAAATAAATGGTTTTGACCACTTTTTTCAAATTTGGGGTAAAGAAGACGAGGAACTCTGTCTTAAAGCTTGGCTTTATGGCTATAGAGCTGTAATCAATCCGGAAGTAAAAGTAAATCATCTTTTTAGGCAAAAACATCCGTATCAAGTAACGACTTCTAATGTAACTTACAACATGTTATGTCTTGCTTATTCTCATTTTGAAAAAGAAAGCCTTATTAAGGCTATTAATATTGCAAAAAATGATTATTTTTTTTCTAAAGCAGCAGCAGATATAAAGTCTAATATAGATCTGATTTTCAAGCAAAGAAAGAAATATTTTAAAGAACGTCTTTATAATGATGAATTTTTCTTTGAAAAGTTTAACATTCCATTTTAATTTAGCGTTAAGAAAACCATTAGGTCATAGAGATGAAGTTGGAAGAGTTGATAGTACCGATAACTATGTAGTTAGCACAACTACATACAGGGAAGAGACTCTTCTTTATTTATATTTAAATATGATAGATATGTACAAATAAAAGATAAAAATTATATTAAAATATAGAAAGAAGAGAGATAAATTTAGAAAACTATACTTAGAAAAATCTTGTATACAGTTTTATGAGTAGAGGAATAAAGACCTTATTCCCCTACTCAGCATACTTTATGGTGATTACATGCACTCATCACATGTAAATGTAATAGTTCCGGAAATTTGCCATACTTGTTGGCTTTCATCACATGCAGTAGCGATCCTCGTTGCCATTAAATCGTTAACTATAAATTTAATTTTATTTGGATCAGTAGGTAGAACACAACAAATAATATCTTGTTGAAATAAACATATGAAATCTGTGCAACATACAAAGCTGCAATTTCCACACCTATCTTTAACGCCTAAACTTACAAATACTTCTGCGCATCCATTTATTGTTCCTTTAATTAGTGTTATTGTACAGTTGCCAATTCTTGTAGTACATTGGCCATCAGATTCAATAGATACGTTCTTTGGAACAACAGCAGCATGTATTTCATTAGGGTCAACATTTAGATCATTTGAGAAAGCAACTGCACAACAAAATGGTTGAGGAGTACAAGCATTGTCAGGAGAACAAGTTGGTATAGGTGTAGGTGTAGGCGTAGGAGTACAAAAAGGAACACTGCTATCATTCTGTAAAGGAGTAAAATTACTTACATTAATCAAATTTATTAATTCTTCTTTTTCTTCTTTACTTAAATCAGTAGCCACTTGTTCTTTGGATATGTTTTCCATATTGGTTATTATTTCTTGAATTTCTTTCACTTATTATCTCTCCTTTATAAAATAATGAATAATACTATCTACAATATCATTTTATGTAATAGAGTATAAAGTGTTACTGTTTAAAATGTTTTTTTATTATAATAGTGAGCGTTATATAAAGAAGAAAACTATTAAATAAAATATGAGTCTGTAAAAATTTAATTGTTAGAGAACATAAATTTAAAGTATGTGAACTTATATAATTTATTTGCATAATATGTATTAAAATATTACCCTGTAAAACTAGAGTATACTTTTTAAACTAATGGCAGCGTAAATTTAGGAGTTGATATAATGGAGGATAATGAAAGCAAATATCTTTTAATCTTTAAATCCTATAACCAAGCAATGTTATTGTATAATGAACTGCTAAAAAGAGATTGTGATGTTGAGTTAGTTTCAACGCCATGCAGACTTTCTAAAGGATGTAGTCAATCAATAGTCTTTAAAACAAAAGATGCAAAGAAGGTTATAGAAGAAGCCCAAAAAGTAAAATAATGTTTAAAGATATCTATAAGATATTCATAAGAAATGGTATTAAAAGTTATATTCATATTTAAAAGCAATATAAGCTAATAAAGCCCGGTATTTACTCCGGGCTTATAAGTTAAATTTGAAAAATTTCAAAAACCAACTTTTTTTAAGTTTTTGATTAAGAATTTCTAATTGTTTACTTTTTTGATCAAGTTCATCTTTTAAAATTAAATTATGTTGTGATAGCTCTATGATTTTTTTATCTTTATCATCTATGATAGATTGCAATTCTTCGATATATATCTTTTCTTTTTTGTTATGGTTTGACGCTGACTTATTTATGGGTACAAATAAGTTAGTAGTTGAAGAATCTTTATCTATATAAAATTCAGTTAAAGATTTATTTTCAAGGTTTATTATAGGATAAGGAAAAGCACCGGTAGCAAAAGTAGTAAAGATACCTTTATAGTCACCATCAGCTTTATGATTACTTAAGTAAACACCTGTAAAAAAGTTTTCTTTCTTATATATTAGAGAGTTTTTATTTCCCCAATCATTTTTTCCGTAAAAAGACTTTCTATATACTATCTGTCCATTTTCTTCCCAGATAATATAGGTAGCTCCCTCCTTATTTATTATATTAGCATGTGTTGAATTTGTAGTTCCATCTGAGATCATAATAGGTTTTGACCAATTAGAGTCAGGGGATCCTAATTCTTTATATTTGACAAAGGTCTGAATATTTTTATTGAAAGAATTGTTGTAACAAAGTAGTGCTATATTCTTGTCATTAATAAGAAAATTAGTGTTATTAGCAGATGGTACGAAAATCTTGTCCTCGTAGTTTGACCAAGTTTGCAGATCTACATCAAATAATTTAATTGTAAAACTATTATCATAGCTTCTTGTATAAAATAAATAAATATTATTATTGAATATATCCACTGTGTATGGATACATATATTTTGAAAATACAATATCGTCAATTTTTGTGTTATGAAAATTATTGTTATTCCAAAAACCATGATAGATACTATGATGAGAAGGATGAGATTTATTTTCCAGTATGTAAAAAATATGGGGTTTAAATTTAATTATTTTTAATGTAAGAAATAAAACATGAAATCCTCTATCTTTGGCATTAAAAATAGTAACATCTTTTTGAAAGTTTGATGGATATATGGTATATTTTATGTTTCCGTTAACAGAAGTATAAAGAACATGAAGCTTGTCTAATGAATCAATACTAACGGAGAAATCAATAATTTTTTCTTTAAATATAGATGAAGATGTAATCCCTTTATAGTTATAAGATTGTAAGAATAAGTTTTTGTTATTGTTTAATGTAAATCTATAGAATATGCTTTTAGAGTTTCTTACTACAAAACAGTATCTATTATTATAAATCACATTTTACACCCCACTTTGGTAAAAAGAGATAATTATTAAATCAATTCAAAACACATTAATTTCTGAATTAGTCATTATGCTCGTATTAGTAAATATTATTCTGAAGTATATATAAATATGAAACTTACTTAATCATAGTTAATAAAATCTTTTCTAAAAAAATAAATTATTTTTATATTAAAATCAGTAACACAACTTAATTAAATTCATATATTGTTATTAGAAAGCTATGCTTTTCTTGCCTTATCCACCTAAAAAATTAATGTAGTAGGAAAAATGTAATTAAAATAATTTAAAGGAGGAATGACTTAATGCCAGTATCTGATTTAACAAGAAGAATTAGATATTTCGTATCTACTGGTAGCGATGTCTCTATAGTAGATGGCTTTACTAATGCAATAACTAAAACAATTAACACAGGATTGGGAGCTACAGAAGTTGTTCTTGGAAGCGATGATCGTGTGTATGTAGCGAATGCAGGTTCAGATACAATATCTGCTATATGCATTAATGGTACAGTAAAGACCTATAATATCGCTAACAATGGATTTTTAGATGTATATGCCGAGGATGCGAAATTATATGTAGCTAATGGAACAACAGTTACAGTAAATGACTTGTTAAGTGGATCATTAATAGGAACTATCAATGGATTCACTAATGCACAGTATATAAAATTAAATAAGAGCTATAATTTATTGTTTGTTGTAGATACAGGAGACAATTCTGTAAAAGTAATTAGCACAGTAACCCTAACTGAGATATTCAGAATACCAACTGGATTAGCTCCAAATTTTATATTGCTAAGCGAAGATGGAACTAAGGCATATATATCAAACTCGGGAAGCGCAAGCATAACTGTAGTAAATCTCATTGATTATTCAGTTTTAGCTACCATACCATTAGGAGTAGGAGTTGTACCATATGGATTAACAATATTTGGCAATATATTGTATGTTGCAAATACAGCAGGAAGTGTAATACCAGTAAACATAATAACCAACACACTGCTGGCTCCTATAGTATTAGGGGGAAGCCCTCAACAAATAACATTATCACCTGATAAAACAAGATTATATGTAACAAACTTTGCGAATTTAAGTCTAAATATGATAGATCCTTTAACAAATGTCTTAATAGGAAGCATTGGTGGATTTATAAGCGGTCCTATATATGTTGTAGGAGCTTATGAAGGCTCTCTAATTTCTCCAGGAGATCCTATTGATTTAACTGACAGCTATCAGTTAGATGATATTTCTGAATCTGTATGTATTATAACTAATAAGGTCTTTGCACATTGTCAACAAAGGGTTTGCTTCCCTAATGTTACTGTAGATAGTTTTCCTGCTACGGGTGGACCATTTGTAATAGAAAAAATATCATTTGGTAATGGTTTTATAGTACCAGGAACAGAAGTTAGAGTGCCAATACCTGAAAGACCGAATTTCTCAAGAGTACAATTTGTTTTAAGAGTTCCTTATACTATAGAATATAGAAACGCAGCAGGAGTTACAGGAGAAATTACTGGATTCCTACCAGATATTGATAAGGATGTAATATTATTTATTCCAGAAGCTAGAGATGAGTTTAGTTTTGATATCGTAGTAGAAACCAGATCAGAGATTTTAAATAATCCTAGTTTTATAAATGGAGTATTGAATTTTGCAGTAGGAGTATTTATAGTATACAAAGTAGTAGGAGAAGTTCAACTTTTAATACCAGCATTTGGATATTGTCCAGCACCTCCAGAATGTGAAGAATGGATAGAACCACCAGGAGATGATGTATGTGAAAGATTTATAGATTTTACTCTGACTCCATTCCCAGAAGATTTCTTTCCATACCAATATGAGGATATAAACTGTTTAAATAGCTAAATAAATATAAGGGTTAAAAAGAGCAGGCACTTGTCTGCTCTAAATTGTTATTATTTGGAGGGGAAATTAATGGAAGAGTTGAAAAATGCTATAACTGAGGAAGAATTAAAAATAAGAGCAATAGACTTTTATGATAAATATAAAAAAGATGAAGAGTTACTTAAGCTTATTCAGAATGAGGAATTTCTATATACTTTATCAAAAATATATGATTTAATAAATAAAAATCCTAATAAAACAACGTCTCATAAGATAACAATAAAAAGTTATAGCAGCATAGAAGAGAAAAAAAGAATTATGGAAGATAAGTATAATATGAGCCAATATAAGCTTATAATGTTAAAGGATAAAACTGAACTAATTGAATTGTATGATTCAGATAAAGTTGTAGCGTATGCTTTTATAAGCTATGAGAATGAGTTGGACTTTGGGAAATATGGATTTTTGCATTTTATGGGATTTAGGAATAGTGAAGATAATAAGTATTATAAAAATTTTGAAAAGCTTATAGTACAAAAACTAAAAAATAGAAATATACAATATTTTGATAGAATTATAAGTTTTAAATATGATAACGAGAATGAAGATAGAGTTTTGGAAGAAATTAAGGATATGGGATATATGTGCATATGGAAAAATTCCAAAATAAAATTAAATATAAAGAATTGTAGCAACCTATCTGTTATCGGGGATATCAGAAGAGTTAAACATATTGAGATGGATTATACAGGTATAGGTAAAGTAATACCAGCACGATTTGAAAGTAAAAATGATATTTATGAAGGTAGTCTAGAAAAAGATAAGTTTTTTATAAATGTAATTAGTAAAGATGAAAAAGCTTTTGTAAATATATATATGTATAATGGGAAAATTGATGATAAAAATTATATTAAACAAGTATATAAGTTAACTTTTAAATTTTTATCAGAACATAACATAAAGGAGCTAGTCACATTTATATCTCCAGACAATATAATACTATTAAGGGATAATATTAACCTCGATATATTACAAAATATATATTGGTTGAGAAAAGAACTGTAATTGGGAGTTGGTAAATGTGTATAATGAACAATCTCAATATTTATTAGTTTTTGCTTCACATAACCAAGCTGTATTTTTATTTAATAAGCTTTTAAGAAAGGGATATAAAGTTGAACTTGTATCCACTCCATGCACTCTTTCGGCAGGATGTACTCAGTCTATAAAATTTATGGAAAAGGATATGCAAGCGATAAAAACAGAGATTAAGGCTGGGGCTATGAGAGTAAAAGGTATATATAAAATAGCTAAAAATGGACCTAGATACACCTATATAAAAGTAATTTAAAGGACCAGTAATTGGTCCTTTAAGTTTTAAATAAATCCATAAAACTTTTCTTTTTTGGTGTTTCTAAGCCATCTGTATCTTTATCCTTGTTTTGCAGTTCAAGCTCAAGTTTTTCTATTTTAATATTAAGATTTTGTATTAATAGCTCATTTTCACTTGCTAAGTCTTTCAGTGAAGCATATGAATCGTTTAACTCCTCAAGCTCAGACTCTTTTTGGGCAAGATTATTTTTAAATTGTTCAATTTCATTGTTCTTTAAATTAAGGATATTCTTAAGCTGCTCTAGCTCACTAT
This sequence comes from Clostridium sp. OS1-26, assembly GCF_030915445.1. GTDB lineage: Bacteria > Bacillota > Clostridia > Clostridiales > Clostridiaceae > Clostridium_AM. Next base: position 704,781 of record NZ_CP133264.1, on the reverse strand, counting down.
CTTTTATATTAAGACTACCTTTGAGTTGTACTAATTCATTGTTATTTGTATTAAGGTTATTCTTGAGCTGTTCTAATTCGCTATTTTTTAAGCTTAAATTATCTTCAAATTGTTTTATTTCACTATCTTTTAATATAAGACTATTTTTAAGTTCTTCAACTACATTTTCTTTTAGATAAAGATCATTTTTTAATTTTTCTATTTCATCAATGCCAGTAGTTTTTTTGCTAATCTTATCTTTAAAATCGTTAAATCCTAAGCTATGAGAGCCTATAAAGTTAGTATAATTAGATTCTAAATCTGCAATATTTATATTTTCTATATCAGAACTTTGCGCATTATTGTCTATGGATTTATTGTTCAAATTACTATTTTGAGTAATTATTTTTAAGGTTTCTTTTAGTGGTCCATTAAGAGGATTAAATTTTTGCTCAATCTTTTTAAAATCAATTTTTAGGAATTCCTTTACAATATTATGCTCTAAAATAGTATAAGGAGGAGTTGTATTCACAAAGAATAGGAAATTACTTTTAGCAGTATATTGTAGATTTTTGTTAGATATATATTGACAACTAGATATTATATCCTTATATAATATTAATTTTTTTTCATCTAAGCTAGTAGTTTCGTAAAGAGACTTTTTCAATAACAATGTATCGTTATCTCGCCAAAATAAAAATATTGCATCATTTCTACATAATACAGATGGCAATAAAGGATCATAGGTATTAGTTCTAACTGGCAATCCATCAGACCAAGTAGAACTATTTACATTAAAATCTTTAAACTTTAATAATGTATTAGTATTTCTGGAAATATATGAATTGTAACATATAGCACCTATACCTAAGTTATTTATAAATAGTTCTGCATTTTGACAATTTGTAAGGAGGATATCTGTATCAATAGTTGACCACATGTTAAATTTCATATTAAACTTTTGTATGCAATATTTATCTTGTGAGTTTGTTGAATAAAAAACATAAATATTATTCTTATAAAAATCAATACTATAAGGTATTGATTTTTTTATAAGATATATTTCATCTAGTTTCTTAGAATTCCACATATTATTATATAAGAAGCTATGATTTATACTCCATTTATCGATAACATATTTGCTCTGTACCATGTAAAAAACGTGAATATTGGAAGAGATAATTTTTATGGTAAGGTAATTAATTTTATAATCCTTAGAAGGTACACTACTTATGGTTTTTTCAACATTTGGAAAATCTAAAGTTGAGTATTTTAAGACACCATCTTTATTTGTATAGATGATATGAATTCTATCCATATCATCTATATCTACAGAATAATCCAATATTGAGTGCTTATAGATGAACCTATTACTATTATTAATATTAGATTCATCGTAATTTTCTACATTTAAATTATTAAAAGAATCTAACCAAAATTTATAAACAATATTTTGCGAGCTATTTATAATATAAGGCAAATCTTTATAAATCATAAATCAACCTTTCCTTTATAATTACTAAAAATAACTATGTATAATTTAAGCTGTATTAATATATATGAAATTTAATAAAATTTTATTAATACAATTTAAGTAATTCAATTTTATTAAAATGAGCTTTTATCTATATTAAAATTAAGACACCAATATCAAATCCGAACATTTAGAACCCTAATCACCATTTTTTTTGTTGAACATATAATATATATAGAATAATAGAGTTTTATAACTGTAATAAACATTGTTCAATCAATGGGTGAAATGGAGGGTTACTATGAGAATTCTTCTTTTAGAGGATGCACCCATTTTTAAATATGGCTTTGCAGCTGCTATGATAAAAAAAGGAATTGAAGTTAAATATGCATCAATATGTTCTGAAATACACAAGGGAAACTTATATGCACTTCAAGAGGAAATAGAACAATTTAAGCCTAATGCAATACTAAATGCTGGTATGTGCGTTATGTATAACTTAAGTTCAATGTTTAACATTATAAAAAATTATTCTATCCCTTATATATATTGGGCTATTGAGGATCCAGTTTATTTCACACATATTTCATTAAAACATGCAATGATGTCTTCAATGTGTATGACTACAGCGGCTGAATGCATTCCTAAATACAAAAAATATGGAATAAATGCAGTATTTATGATGTTTGGATGTAATAAAGATTTTCACTATAAAGGAAATTTTAATTCTAAATTTGATCATGACATAATCTTCATAGGAAATAATTATAATCAACATTTTTCAAGAAAAAAAGGAGTAGATATTATATTAAAGCCTCTAATAAAAAGAGGGTATGATTTAAAGGTATATGGCAATGAGTGGTGGTTTGACACTTCTCAAAATTTTGTCTTAGATAAAAAATACTATGGAGGATATTGTCAGTATAAAGAACTTCCAGACGCTTATGCTACGGCTAAAATTGCTCTTGGAATGCATTCAGTTGCTAATTCTAATACTATGATGAGTATGAGAACTTTTGAAATAATGGGATGTGGAGGATTTTATTTGACACAACATACTCCAGCAATTCAAAGGTATTTTTCAAATGAAAAGCATTTAACCTGGAGTGAAAGCTCTTACGCTACTTTAAGAATGGTAGATCGCTATTTAAATAATAAGGATGGAAGGGAAAGAATAGCTTTGGAAGGGCAGAAGGAATGTTATTTAAAGCACAATTACGAGAAAAAAGTTGATAATTTTATACATGAATTAAAGATTAGAAATATTTGGAGATAGATATTGAGATTATATAAATAAGTTTTAATCATAGTTTATAAGGATAAAGTAAAATTTTTTATTAATGAATTAAAAAGGAAAGGAATATGGAGAGATGATAACGTTTATTCAAATGCCTAGTGTTCCTTTTGAGTGGATGGTTCAAAGACCACAACAAATTATGACCAAGCTTGCACGAAGTGGATATAAAGTTTATTATTTTGATAATAAGTCTCCGAAAGGAATAGTACAAAGAGAACCCAATCTTAGCACAATAGGAAAAGATTATAATACCTCAGATATAAAAACTGAGGGAAGTGTAATTTTATGGTGTAGTTCACCGGAACAAGTGCTTAATGTAGATAAAATTCCTCATGATTATATAATATACGATGTCGTAGATGATGCTTCAGAAGAATTTATAGGATGGGAGCCTTATATTGATAAAATGCTTGAAAGAGCTCATATAGTTCTTACGACTGCGGATAGACTTTACGAAAAATTTAAAATGCTTCATCCTAGAGTTTACCTACTGAACAATGCTGTTGATTTAGATAATTTTTCTTTAAATAAGATTGAAAGTCCAAAAGATCTGCCTACCTTTAGACCTGTTGTGGGTTATGTTGGTGCTGTAGCCACTTGGATGGATTGGAACCTTATAAATTTTATAACAAAAAATTTAAGATATAATTTTGTTTTTGTTGGTCCTTTCTATAATAGATTTAGGCCAAGGTTAATTAGAAGTAATATATATTATTTAGGAATGAAAAACTATAGTGAACTTCCTTATTATATAAATAACTTTAATTGTTGCATCATACCTTTTAAAGTTAACGATATGACTAATAGTTGCAACCCTGTAAAACTTTATGAATATTTTTCCTTAGGGAAACCTGTAATAACTACTGGCATGAAAGAAATATATAAATTTTCAGATATATGTTATATTGCAAATAATGCTGAAGAATTTAAGAGAGATATTGATAAAGCCGTTAACGAAAGAAGCAATGGACTGATAAATAAAAGAATTATAACAGCTCATGAAAATAGCTGGGATTCGAGAGTAAAGATGATTAAGGAAATTTTATATAATGAATTTCATATAGAATAGGGTTAAATATATTATAATAGAATTTAATATGTACGTTTAGAGCTTAAGGAATTAAATAGTATTAGCGATATCGTTTAAAGGGCTATGTATTATATAATGCATAGTCCTTTATATTGAACTCTTCATAACTGTAGAGGGCTCAGCAAAGTGCTGAGCCTTAATAAAATTATTTTAATGAACTTGTTCAATGATTATACTTGCATTATCTCCGGATGACAAGGATAGATTATTTCCAGTAACAACTATTTGTATATCGTGATTGCCGGAAGTGGCAGTAAATAATCCTTGGCCAACTATAGGTGTTCCTGAATTTACTAAGATAAATGTTCCGCCTGTTGAAATTCCATCAACTTGTATCTCAGCTCCAGCAAGAGCAGATACATTATTAGAATATAGGAGGAAAGTTACGCTAAAGCTGCCAGGACCATTTATCTGGAATGTGTAGGGGTTTATTTGCGAAATTGTAGATCCAAAACTCGATACTGGATTACCAAATGAAACAGGAGTCCCTGCGTTTATAGTAGTTGCCCCAGTATTTATAGCTGATAACCCAGATATTAAACCATTCGCAGGACCGGTAGCGCCTGTTGTGCCAGCAGCCCCAGTTGCACCAGTAGGACCGGTAGCACCTGTTGAGCCAGCAGCCCCAGTTGCACCAGTAGGACCGGTAGCACCTGTTGAGCCAGCAGCCCCAGTTGCACCAGTAGGACCGGTAGCACCTGTTGAGCCAGCAGCCCCAGTTGCACCAGCAGGACCGGTAGCGCCTGTAGCACCTGTTGAGCCATCAGCCCCAGTTGCACCAGCAGGACCGGTAGCGCCTGTAGCACCTGTTGAGCCATCAGCCCCAGTTGCACCAGTAGGACCGGTAGCACCTGTTGAGCCAGCAGCCCCAGTTGCACCAGTAGGACCGGTAGCACCTGTTGAGCCAGCAGCCCCAGTTGCACCAGTAGGACCGGTAGCACCTGTTGAGCCAGCAGCCCCAGTGGCACCAGCAGGACCGGTAGCGCCTGTAGCACCGTCAGCCCCAGCAGCACCTGTTGCTCCTGCAGCCCCAGTAGGACCAGTAGCACCTGTTGAACCTGTAGCTCCAGTTGCACCAGCAGGACCAGTAGCACCTGTTGAACCTGTAGCTCCAGTGGCACCAGTAGGACCAGTAACACCGGTAGCACCTGTCGGTCCCTGAGGGCCAGTAGGGCCTGTTGGCCCAATTGGGCCTGATATATCATATTCTATATTTAAGAAAGGCCTTTGTCCCACTGTAGTCCATTCAGTAGATCTATAACCTATGATAGAATCAAGAGTATTCTCTATTCCGACTAGAGTTATACCGTTATTTGGTGATAAATTATAGAACCAATTAACCACTAGATTAGTTATATCGATACTAATAAAATTGTTAACATCCATGTTAGTTACATTTATAGAATATAGGGTTGGACTCAATGCAGGTGCATTGTTCCAAGTAACTGTGTTTTGAGAGAAATTACTTGTATTTGTAAATACGTTAACAGTTTGCGGTGATAGTTCAGCATCTGTTTTATCTTTTCTATAAACAAATAAATTTAACGTGGCACTTAGTATAATGTTACCTAGAGGAATAATGTTAGCTAAATTAAACTTTAACAAGCTTCTATATGAATCACTAGCTTGAAGGTATTTTCCTGTAAATAAACTTTGTGAACTGCCAAAGTTGGTATTAGAGTAAAATTGAGATATATACGCATCATCACTAGGAATAACTTGTACAAATGACATGATTCTTACTCTCCTTTACTTTTTCATATTCTTTCTTTCGTGCTCATCTTTTCTGTCAATTACCTTAGTATTCCATGATACAATATATGTTTTTATTATAAAATCGTACATAAAACATATAAAGCTTTCTAGTTAGTTTATCTATAGAAGATTATTATTTAAATCCTAGACTTTCAAAGTATTTCTTATTATATAATATTCTTTCATCATTAGGCTTAAAGGTTCTAGCAAGTTCATTATGCTCATATGCTAATCTATGGTTTCCTAGTCTATCATAGCAAAGGCACAGTTGTAAATGAGGTAACCATGTCCAACAATCATTATTTATCAAACCCCAGGTATTAGGCTTTTCTAACTGGGTAGCTAGTTTATACCAAAATACTGCTTGATTAAACATATTTTTAGATAGATATTTATAACCTAAACGACAGCAGAATTCAGCTCTTGGAAGATCAAAATCAAAAGATTTATATATATATTTATCCATTTGCTCGATATCACCTAAATTATAATAGCAATCCGCTAGTTTACCGCAGGCACCTATTCTATCTTCTACCCAAGTATTTTCTATGTCTAAAAATTTTTTATAATATTCAACAGCTTTTTCAAATATTCTATGATCAAACAATTCATTGGCGTAATAATATAAATCTCTAGGAGAAAATGTTTCGCCTTTTTTTAAGCGATTTTCATATATTAAAAGATTTCTATCAGGAGAGTGATGTATTTTGCTATGGATTATAGAAACATCACTGTCTATAATTTTACCCTGTATTTGAGGATATTCATGGACAGCACCTATCCATTGGAAATTGTTTATACGTTTTAGAAGTCTAATTGATCGTACACTATAAGTAATATTACCATCGCAGTCTTTAGCAAGGATACAGTTCATAGTCATAGCATCTATAGATAGATCTATTAAATTTCTTAGTTCTTTAAATTTATCTCTGTCTTCTTCAGATAAAAAATCGTCAGCATCTAGTATAAAAATATAATCCATAGAAGCTTTGCTGCAAGCAAAATTACGGGCTGCGGCAAAATCATCTATCCATTGGAAATCATAAATTTTAGTAGTGTATTTACTTACTATAGTTTTAGTTTTATCTGTAGATCCTGTATCAACTATTATGATTTCATCCACTAGGTCTTTTACTGAGTCTAGGCATCTAGCTATAGTGTCTTCTTCATTTTTTACTATCATACATAAGCTTACAGTTATAAGATTTTCCAAGAGCTCATCTCCTCCTTAATTATGTTAATTATCTAAATTAAATAACATATCTAAATAAATACTTTATAGTTTATATTATGTTACACATGGGTCAAATGTTTATAACTTGGTAAAGTCTTTAAAATTTAAAAGAGGAAGCCTTATGCACTAATGCATAAGGCTTCCCAATATAGACTAATTTAATTTCATAAGAGTTAACTGCGCACCAACTGCAGGAGCTAATGTCATAGTAAGAGGTGTAGCTGAGTTGTTTCGTAAAGTAATTACATCGCCGGCAGCAAGGGTTAGTATTGCACTACCTGATATTTCGCCAACAGAAACAAGAGCAGCAACAGGAGTAGATGCATTTACGGCACCATTTACAGCGATTGCCAACTGGGATCCTACACCCGCTGTAATATTAATTCCATAGTTAATTTGATATACGCCTGAATTGCTTACAGTGATAGTAGTAGTTCCAGCAGTGTGAGTTATATTACTTAGTGGACCATTATTAGAGAATGGAACATCTGCTCCACCTACAACTGTAGCATCAGCAATTGTTGCAAGTTCATAGATATAACCAGATGCAGCTAGCCCAGCCCCAGTGGCACCGGTAGCACCAGTAGCGCCTGTAGCGCCTGCGGCCCCAGTGGCACCAGTAGCGCCGGTAGCACCAGTAGCGCCTGCGGCCCCAGTGGCACCAGTAGCGCCGGTAGCACCAGTAGCGCCTGTAGCGCCTGCGGCCCCAGTGGCACCAGTAGCGCCTGTTGCACCAGTAGCGCCTGTTGCACCAGTAGCGCCTGTTGCACCGTCAGCCCCAGCGGCACCAGTAGCGCCTGTTGCACCTGCAGCCCCAGTAGCCCCAGTAGCACCAGTAGCGCCTGTTGCACCTGCAGCCCCAGTAGCACCAGTAGCGCCTGCAGCCCCAGTGGCTCCAGCAGCGCCTGTAGCGCCTGCAGCCCCAGTGGCTCCAGTAGCGCCAGCAGCACCTGTAGCGCCGGTAGCACCAGCAGCCCCGGTGGCTCCAGTAGGACCAGTAGCACCTGTTGTACCTGCAGCTCCAGTAGGACCTGTAGCGCCTGCAGCACCAGTGGCTCCAGTAGGACCAGTAGCACCAGTGGCTCCAGTAGGACCAGTAGCACCTGTTGGACCTGTCGGTCCTTGAGGGCCAGTAGGACCAGTTGGTCCAATTGGGCCTGATATATCATATTCTATATTTAAGAAAGGTCTTTGTCCCATTGTAGACCATTCAGTAGATCTATAACCTATTATAGAATCGATAACATTCTCTATTCCAACTAGAGTTATACCGTTATTTGGTAATAAATTATAGAACCAATTAACCACTAGGTTAGTTATATTGATACTAATAAAATTGTTAACATCTACGTCAGTTACATTTATAGAATATGGGGTTGAACTCAATGCAGGTGCATTGTTCCAAGTAACTGTGTTTTGAGAGAAATTACTTGTGTTTGTAAATACGTTAACAGTTTGCGGTGATAGTTCAGCATCAGTTTTATCTTTTCTATAAACAAATAAATTTAACGTAGCACTTAGTATAATGTTATCTGGAGGAATAACGTTAGTTAAATTAAACTTTAACAAGCTTCTATATGAATCACTAGCTTGAAGGTATTTTCCTGTAAATAAACTTTGTGAACTGCCAAAGTTAGTATTGGAGTAAAATTGAGATATATACGCATCATCACTAGGAATAACTTGTACAAATGGCATGGTTTTTACACCCCTTTATTTTTTTATACTGTTTTCTGTCAATTATTTTAACTTGACATACTACAATATATGTTTTTGTTGTAAAATCGTACACAAAATAATTAAACTTTAGATGCTTAAATTATTATAAATAAATTACTAGCAGTAAAGCGTGATAATTAGATAAATAGCTGCATAGTAATATTTTAAGAACATTTACAAATTAGCAACTTATTTAGGAGGATTGCTATGAAGGTATTATTATGTATAAGGAGCGATTATTGTAGAAACTTTGCTGGAGATTCAATGCAAGTATTAAAAACAGCACAATATTTGAGAAAAATGGGCGTAGAGGTAGATATAAATGATGGTTCAATAGTAAATTACTCTAAATATAATATAGTACATCTATTTAACCTAACAAGAATAGGTGAAACTTATAGCTACTATAAGAGAGCAAAGACATATAAGAAAACAATAGTGCTATCTTCTGTATATTGGGATTTAAAAAAATATTATAATTATGTTAATGATTTAGAGAATATAAAACTTTGGGATAAATGCAAAGCTTATAGGTTAGAAATACTAAAAGGATGCAAGATGATATATCCTAATAGTAAAATGGAAGGCGATACTATAAAAAAAGAGTTTGGTGATTGGATATCATATAATGTTATCTATAATGGTGTTGAAGTAGAAAGTGAAGATGTTCCTCTCTATAATTTTAAGGAGAGGTTTGAATTAAATAATTACGTATTGTGTGTAGGCAGAATTTGTCATAGAAAAAATCAGCTTATACTTGCAAAAGTATGTAATGATTTAGGATTACAGTTAGTTCTTATTGGCAATGTTAACGACAAGGAATATTTTAATAAATGTATAAATTATAGTAATGTTAAATATTTAGGATTTATGGATAGTTACAATATATACAATGCGTATAGATTTTGTAAAATACATGTATTACCTAGTTTTGTCGAAACACCTGGACTCTCTTCGTTAGAAGCAGCAGCTGCTGGATGTAATATAGTATCTACCAGTGAAGGTAGTTCAAAGGAATATTTTAAAAACATGGCTGAATATTGTAATCCTTATAATCAAGAGAGCATTACCGAAGCAATTGTAAGGAGCATTAAGAAACCTAAAACTGAAATATTGAAAAAATATACTCTAGATAACTTTAATTGGGAAAGGTGTATAAAAGAATTATACAATAGTTATAATCAAATTATAAAATAAAAGGAATGAAAGATAGCAAAAGCACAGTATTAATAATAGCTTTTGTTATCTTTTATTTTAATTTAAAAATTAGTTTCGTTTCACAAAATAATATATTTCTGAATAGATTAACATAGGAAAATATTTTATATAAAAAACAATATTTAGCATAGTTTAACTGTTTAAAGAGATTCTGTGTAAAAAATTGTCATTAACATGTTTATAATATTTAATAATAGGACAGAAGGCTGGTTGATAAAATGATTAATGTTACAAAATCTCATTTGCCAGATATAAATAAATATAAAAAATATATTGATAAAATATTTGAATCAGGATGGTTAACTAATAATGGACAGTTTGTTCAAGAATTACAAAGGAGACTTGAAGAATATCTAGGCGTAAAAAATCTAGTCTTAGTTTCAAATGGAACTTTAGCACTTCAGATTGCATATAAAGCATTAGAATTGAAAGGAGAAGTATTAACAACTCCATTTAGTTTTGCAGCTACATCAAGTAGTCTTGTATGGGAAGGCTTAAGACCAAAGTATGTAGATATTGATAGAGAAACATTTAATATGGATTATTCTAAAATTAGTTGTTTAATTGAAGATGAAACTTGTGCTATAGTCCCAGTACATGTATTTGGAAATGCATGTGAGATTGATAAAATTGAGAATATTGCTAAGCAGCATAAGCTAAAAGTTATTTATGATGCAGCGCATGCTTTTGGAGTAAACTATAAAGGAAAAAGCATTCTAAGTTATGGAGATATATCTACTATAAGTTTTCATAGCACAAAACTCTTTCATACTATTGAAGGAGGAGCTATTGTTGTAAATAATGACGAATTATATGAAAAAGTCAAGGTAATGGTTAGCTTCGGAATAAGAGACGGAGAACGAGTAGAAATCTTAGGAACAAATTCTAAAATGAATGAGTTTCAAGCAGCTATGGGGTTATGTGTGTTAGATAATATGCAAGATATTTTAGATGGAAGAAAAAGAGTATATGATTATTATGCTAATAATTTACCTAAAGAATTACAGTTACAAAAACAAAACATTCATAGTACACCGAATTATGCATATTTTCCAGTCGTTTTTGATTCAGAAGAAACTCTTTTAAGAGCAAAAGAAAATTTAAATCAAAATCAAATTAATCCAAGAAGATATTTTTACCCATCATTGAACACATTGCCGTATATTAGCAAAAAATTTGTAGTTCCAGTGTCTAGTAGTATTTCCAGCAGAATATTATGTTTACCTATATATGATACTTTAGGTGAAAAGGAATTAGATAATATAATAAGAATACTAAAAGAGGTTATATAATGAAAGTTGGTATAATGCAACCGTATTTATTTCCGTATTTAGGATATTTTCAACTTATAAATGCTGTGGACAAATTTGTTATCCATGATGATGTTCAATATATTAAAGGTGGTTGGATAAATAGAAATAGCATTTTAATTAATAACACTAAATTTAATTTTACATTTAGTGTAAAGAAGGAGCATTATTACAAAAATATTAATGAAAGATATTATGCTAGCAATTTTGAGCAAGAGTCAAATAAATTGTTAAGGAATATAGAAATTGCCTATAAAAAATCACCAAACTTTCATGATATTTATAAACTTATAATAAATATATTAAAGCAAAATATAAAAAATGTTTCTGAGTTTAACACGATGAGTATTATAGAGATTTGCAACTATATAGGAATTGAATCCGATATTAGTATGTCTTCTAAGTTATGCAAAAATAATAGTTTAAAAGGAGAAGAAAGAGTAATTGGAATAAATAAATGTTTGAAATCTTCTTGGTATATTAATCCTATTGGTGGAATACAGTTGTATTCAAAAGATAACTTTGAAAAAAATAATATTAAACTTAATTTTATAAAGATGAAGGATATAAAATATAAACAATTTAACAATAATTTTATACAAAGTTTATCAATAATCGATGTACTGATGTTTAATTCTAAAGAAGAAACAAAAAGGTTATTAGATGAATATCAGTTGATATGATGAGTGGGTGGATACTTTGAAAAAAAGAGTTTTAGTTTTCCCTTGTGGGTCAGTTATGGCAGTTGATATAAATTTTGCACTTAGAAGTTGTTTGAGAATTGAGTTATTTGGTGCCTCAAGTGTCGAAGATCATGGAAGATATATATATAAGAACTATATAGGAGGGTTACCCAATATAGCTGAAGAAAACTTCATTGATGAGTTTAATAAAGTAATTAAAAAATATAATATTGATTTCGTTATTCCAACTCATGATACAGTAGCAATGTATTTAATGAAAAATGAAAAAAATATTTTGCCAAAGATAGTATGTTCAAATTTAGAAACAACTAAAGCTTGCCGTTATAAATCTCTAATTTATAATAAATTTAAAAAATATGATTTCATTCCATCAGTTTACAACAGTACTGATGAAGTTAACAATTTTCCTGTTTTTCTAAAACCTGATGATGGACAAGGCGGGAAAGGAACCTTTTTAGCTAGTAATAGAAAAGAATTAGAATTTTACATTAATAAAAATCCTAAACTACTAATATGTGAATACTTGCCAGGAGAAGAAATTTCGGTAGATTGTTTTACAGATAGAAAGTCAGATTTACGGTTTATATGTGCAAGAACTAGAGAGAGAATTTTAGCAGGAATGAGTGTAAATTCTAAAAAAATAAGTGTTGAAAATGAAGTTTATAAAATAGCTGATATAATAAATAAAGAATTAAGTTTTAGAGGATATTGGTTTTTTCAACTAAAAAAAGATAAAAATCAAAAATATAAATTATTAGAGATATCTACAAGACTTGCTGGTACCTCTTGCTTAAGTAGAAATTTAGATGTTAATTTTCCATTGTTATCTACATTAGATTTTAGTGAGGAAGATATAGATATTTTGCCTAATAGTTATGATATAGAGGTAGATAGAATACTAATAAATAGATATAAATTAGATATTGAATATGAAAGAGTATATATTGATTTTGATGATACGCTTGTTTTTGATAAAAAGTATTATAATCAGTATATGTTTATGTTCTTATACCAGTGTTTAAATAATAATAAAGAGATAATATTAATAACTAAGCATGAAAATAGTATTGAGGAAACGCTTAAGAACTTAAAGATATCAGATAAGCTATTTGATAAAATTATTGAAGTAGATCCAAGTGATTTTAAATATAAGCATATGGATATCGATAAAAAAAGTATATTTATTGATAATTCCTTTGCTGAGAGAAAACTGGTTAGAGAAAAACTAAATATCCCATGTTTTGATGTAAGCAATGTAGAATGTCTCATTGATTGGAGAGGATAAATACTATATTCTTGCATTTATCTAAGGGTAAAGTTGCTAGGTAATGATTGGATGCGGCTTTACTCTTATTTTATTAACACTATAGTTTTGTAGATTGAACCTGGTTGAATAAAGAATCATATTAGTATTATAGTAATATATTTATTTATCAAAAGTGTAAACTTATAGGTATCAACAAATACTAGCAAGACATAGTATATATGAGCATTAGAAATATAAAGAATAATTTAGTGTTAATTGAAGAGTTTAAAAAACTTTCAGTTATGACATTAATAGGAGTTGAATAATAGTGAAAGGAATTATATTAGCTGGGGGAACCGGTTCAAGATTATTTCCTTTGACTCAAGTAATAAGCAAACATTTACTTCCCGTTGGGAAATACCCAAATGATAGACCATTCAATAGCTAAAATGAAACAAGCAGGAATAAATGATATTATGATTATTTTAGGTAAAGAGCACATGGGGGTTATTGCCAACAGCTTTGGTAGTGGCTACGAATATGGCGTAAATTTTACCTATAGAATTCAGGATCAACCTGGTGGAATTGCTCATGCATTAGGTTTATGTGAGGATTTTGTTGATAATGACAAATGTGTCGTAATCTTAGGAGACAATATATTTGCAGATAATATAAGAGAGTATGTATCTAATTTTGAAAAACAAGACAAAGGAGCTAAAGTATTAATAAAACCAGTTAAAGACCCAGAAAGATATGGAATAGCAGAACTTCGAGGAGATAAAATTATTAATATAGACGAAAAACCTAAGGTTCCAAAAAGCAATTATTGCGTTACAGGAATATATATGTATGACTGTAGAGTTTTTAATATTATTAAAAACCTAAAACCATCTAGTAGAGGAGAACTTGAAATTACGGATGTTAATAATTCATATATAAAAGACAACACATTAACTTATGATATTCTCCAAAGCTGGTGGATAGATGCAGGGACTTTTCAATCATTAGCTTATGCAAATGAATTATCTAGAGATATGGATTTAAGTTATATTTTAAGTAGAGATTATAAGATATTGTAAAGAGAAAAAGGGTTAAATAGAATTAGGTTTAAATAAATTTAAAAGGGGATGAGTGGTAAATGAAACAAAAGAAAATTATTATAGTTAGCCGTTTCAATAACGTTCCTTCAAAAAGTAAGATAGCACTTACTAAAAAATGGATTGATACTAGAATGGATATCTTTATGAATTATACTTTGCATAGTTTTAAAGCACAAACTAATCAAGATTTCACGTCTTATCTTCTTTATAATAAGACAACTGAAGATCTTGTACAGAACTCAATTAGTAGATATAAAAAATTACCCGAAAATGTTAAGTTTGTAAGTAGTAATTTGTATAGTGTTAAATTGAAGGAAGAAATAAAAGACTTTGAATATGTGTATTTAGTAAGGATAGATTGTGATGATATGTATCATATATCCTATGTGCAACAATTAGCTGACTTCGAACCCAAGTCAGAGACAAAGGCAATTATTAATCAAAAAGGTTATTTATACGACTCAGTGGGAAAACGATTAGCAGATTATTTTTCTAAAAGCCCACCATTTTATACACTTATATATAAATCAAAAGAATATATTAATGGTTTAAGATACACGCTGCCTGGTGGACATCCAGGTGCTATACAGTTACCTCATGAGATTATAGATAAGAGAAATTTTGTTTATCATGTTCATTCAACTAATACGCCTAATAATACAACTGATAAATTTTATCATCGAATTCATAATAAGGGATTAAGATTAATTACGAAGGATGTTAATAAAATTAATAAAATTTTAGAGAATTATGTTGGATAAGTAATGTAAAGTAGGTATTATGAGGATTATGTATCAAAAAAGTATTAGTAAAATATGAAAAACTATATGATATAGAAGAGTAATAGAAGGTGCTTTAGTTTCTTAATTTTTAGGAAAATAGAGCATTTTTTATTAAAGAAAGTATAGTAATTTTAATATTAAAATTTGGAGGAGAGTATGAAAACTTATTTAATTACAGGTGGAGCTGGATTTATTGGATCTAACTTTGTTATATATATGTTAAACAAATATTCCAGCATAAGAATTATAAACTTAGATAAAGTCACTTATGCAGGAAATTTAGAAAACCTTAAAGAGGTAGAAAATAAACCTAACTATGTATTTGTTAAAGGGGACATATGCGATAAAGAATTAGTAGAAGAATTATTTAAGAACTATGATATAGATCACATCGTAAACTTTGCAGCAGAATCCCATGTGGATAGAAGTATAAGAGAACCAGAAATATTTGTAAAGACTAATGTATTTGGAACAGTTACATTATTAAGCACGGCCAAAAAATTATGGGAAACAAAAACAGGCTTTAAAAAAGGAAAAAAGTATATTCAAATATCAACAGATGAGGTATATGGTTCACTTGGAGAAAATGATTACTTTATTGAAACAACACCATTAGATCCTCATAGCCCATATTCTGCAAGTAAGGCTAGTGCTGATTTAATCGTTAAAGCTTATTATGATACCTATAGAATGCCAATAAATATAACAAGGTGTTCAAATAATTACGGACCATATCAATTTCCTGAAAAGCTAGTACCATTGTTAATAAATAATTGTTTAAACTATAAATGTATACCTGTGTATGGAGATGGATTAAATATAAGAGATTGGCTATATGTGGAAGACCATTGTAAGGCAATAGATAGGGTTATAAATAAAGGAAAAGTAGGAGAGATTTATAATGTAGGTGGACATAATGAAAAAACTAATATTGAAATAGTTAAGATAGTTATAAAATATTTGCATGAAAATGTAGATAATAAGATAACAGAGGATTTAATTAGATATGTAGAAGATAGAAAAGGACATGATAAAAGATATGGAATAGATCCAACTAAAATAAAAAATGAACTAGGGTGGTGTCCAGAAACTAACTTTGAGGTGGGAATAAAGAAAACTATAGAATGGTATTTAGATAATCAAGATTGGATGAGCGATATAGAATTCTGATTCTATAGAAGTAGTTATTATAAATGGGTTGTTTCTACAAATATAATAACTGCTTTTATTATGCTATTATATAATACATGATTAATCCTTGTTATTAAAAATATATTAGAGGGAGATAAATAATAGTGAATATGACATTTTAAATATGCTTAATCTATTGTATAATGAACTTTAGAATATTTTAGGAGAGATGAACATGAGAAGAATAGAACTACTAGCGCCTGCAGGCAGCATTGAGAGCCTATATGCAGCGGTACAGGCAGGAGCAGATGCAGTATATCTAGGTGGAAATAAGTTTTCTGCTAGAGCCTATGCATCGAACTTTGATGATGAAAACATGATTAAAGCAGTTCAATACTGTCACTTATATAATGTAAAAGTATATATAACTATAAATACTATTTTGAAAGAAAATGAAATAAATGAAGCATTGGAGTATGCAAAGTTATTATACAAAATAGGTGTAGATGCGCTTATAATACAAGATATGGGATTTGCAAGTTTAGTTAGAAAGCATTTACCAGAATTTGAATTACATGCTTCTACTCAGATGACAATTCATAATGCTGAAGGAGCTTTACTTTTAACAAATCTTGGATTTAAAAGAGTAGTTCTTTCTAGAGAACTTTCAATAGACGAAATAAGATATATATCTAAGGATTTGGGTGTGGAAACAGAAATATTTGTTCATGGGGCACTTTGTGTTTGTTATTCAGGACAATGTTTAATGAGTAGTATGATTGGTGGCAGAAGTGGCAATAGAGGAAGATGCGCACAGCCCTGCAGACTTCCATATACAATTATTGATAAAAAAAATAAGTCAGAGAAAAAAGGGTACATATTAAGCCCAAAGGATATATGTACTGTAGAAAATGTAAAAGAAATAATTGAAAGCGGTACAGCTTCACTGAAAATAGAAGGAAGGATGAAAAGGCCAGAGTACGTAGCAGGCGTTGTTCAAGCGTATAGAAAAGCAATCGATGAATACTATAAAAGTTCACCAGGTGAGAATTTGGATTATAGCAAAGGCTTTGACTTAGAACATGAAAAGAAAAAGCTTATGCAGCTATTTAATAGAGAAGGATTCTCTAGAGCATACCTATTTGGTAATACTGGCAAAGATATGATGGCTTATTCATTCCCAAAGAATACAGGGGTTGAGCTTGGAAAAGTTCAAAAGGATTTAACACTAGTATTAAAAGAGAATGTATCCTTAAAAGATGGAATAAGAAGTGGTGAAAATGGCTTTATTATTTCAAAGATATTAAAAAATGGAAAAGAAGTTGATGAAGCATTTAAAGGAGATAAGATAAAGTTACTTCCTCAGGAATATAAAAATGGAGATGTTTTATTTAAAACCTCTGATTCAAGGCTTTTAAAAGAACTAGAGACTTTTTATAAAAATGCATTTGAAAGAAAAATGGACTTAGAACTTAAGGTAAAATTTAAAGTTGGAGAGCCAATAGAGTTATCTACATCATATAAAGATAATACTTTTGAAGTAAAAGGTGAGATTGTTCAAAAAGCTATAAAGAGGCCACTGGATAGAGAAAGAATTATTGAAAGTCTAAGTAAAACTGGAGATATTCCATTTAAATTTACAGAAATAGACTTTGTAGGTTTTGAAGAAGGATTTTTACCTGTATCCTCCATAAATGAAATAAGAAGAGAACTGCTAACTAAGATAGAAGAGCACATATTGACTTCTGACAACAAAGATAAATTAGTAAAACTAGAAAAAGATAAAAACAAACTAGAAAGAGAGAATAATAGTGAAAATAATAATTTAGCAATTAATAATGCTAAAACAAATTATTCAGAAATTCCTAATACTATAATATTCTTGAATAATGAAGAACATGTTAGAGCATTTCTTAAATCAGATTTTCAATATGCGGCTATAAATCCATTTTCTAATTTAGGCTTTAACTGCTTGGATAAACTGAAAGGTAAAAAAGTATTTTTTAAGATTCCCAATATAATAAAATCGGAGTTTAACTATATTTGTGATTCTATAGAATCAAGGCTTACAGATATAGAAGGATTAATAACTGCTAATATGGGAATAATACATAAGTTTAGTAAAAATACAAAAATACTAGGAGATTATAAATTAAATATATTTAATAGCTATGCATTAGACTTCTATAACAAATTTCTATGCGGAAACTGTTTAAGTGTTGAATTAAATAGAAAAGAGTTGTCAGATATAGTTAAGAAAGATAAATCTCCGACACAGATATTAGTTTATGGAAAAGTTGAGCTTATGGTAAGTGAATACTGTCCTATTGGAAGTGTATTTGGTGGTAAAAGTGCATGTAAAGACTGCAGCAGAGCTTGTGAAAAAGGACAATTTGTTTTAAAAGATAGAAAAGGAGAGGAATTTGTTCTAAAAAATGATAGATTCTGCAGAAGCTATATTTATAATAATGTTCCTACTAATTTAATATCTAATATTAGAGAATTGAGAACAATGGGCATAAGATCTTATAGAGTTGATTTAATAGATGAAAGCTATGATGAAGCTAAAAGAATTTTAGAGTCCGTTAAAGAAGAATGCTGGAAAGATGATTTAAGCAAGTTTACAAGAGGGCATTATAAAAGGGGAGTAGAATAATCTATATAGTGCCTTAGATGAAAAGGTGGTTAATATAATGAATGATAGAGCTTTAAAAATTTTAGAATTTGACAAAATAAAAGAGCAATTAAAGAAGTACAACGTTACTAGTGCAGGGAAAGATTTAATAGATAACCTAAAACCTTATGATAACATTTATGAGGTGAGGGAACATTTAGAAGAAACAAAAGAAGCGTTCAAATTGTTAGTTACTAAGGGAGCGCCTCCTTTTGAGGGAGTTTATGATATTAGAAGTGGAATAAGTATGGCTGAAAAAGGTTCTACCCTTATGCCGGGCCAGCTTTTAAAGATAGCAGCAGTACTCAGAGCTGCAAGAAAATTCAAAGATTATATATCCCATAAAGAAGAAGAGGAATCCTTTAGAGTGATAGAAGATATATGCGAGGGTATTGTTCCTTTAAAAAATATTGAAGAGCAGATATTTATAGCTATAGAAAGTGAGGAGGAAATTTCTGATAGAGCAAGTTCAACACTTTATAACATAAGAAGGTCGTTAAAGGATAAAAATGCATCAGTAAGGGAGAAGGTTAACTCTCTTATAAGAAGCTATTCAGCATACCTTCAAGATAACTTATATACTATGAGGGGAGACAGATATGTTCTTCCTGTTAGAGCTGAACATAAAGGTTCAGTACCAGGACTTGTTCATGATCAAAGCTCTAGCGGAGCTACCTTGTACATTGAGCCTATGAGTTTAGTTAATCTAAATAATGAAATTAAAGAACTTATGCTTAAGGAGAAGGCTGAAATAGATAGAATTTTAGCTGAACTTTCAGGAAAAGTTTATGACAATATAACAGTAGTTAAGAACAATGCCAGCATTGTATGGGAGTTAGATTTTATATTCGCAAAAGCCAAATTTGCTAGTGAATCAAATTGTACAGCTCCTATAGTAAATGATGAAGGCGTGGTTGATATTATAGAGGCAAAACACCCGTTAATTGATAGAAAAATAGCAGTGCCAATGAGCATGCATCTAGGAAGAGAGTTCACTTCGTTAGTTATAACAGGTCCTAATACCGGAGGTAAAACTGTTACATTGAAAACTATAGGATTATTGCAGATTATGGCTTTAAGTGGTCTTATGATACCTGCGAGAGAGAACTCTACTGTAAGCTTTTTTAAAGAAGTGTTTGCAGATATAGGAGATGAGCAAAGCATTGAACAAAGCTTATCTACTTTCTCATCTCACATGACTAATATAGTAAATATTATAAAAAATGCTGATGAAAAATCATTAATATTATTTGATGAGCTTGGTGCAGGAACTGATCCAACTGAAGGAGCTGCACTAGCAGTATCTATATTGGAACATTTGAAAAAAAGAAGTTGTAGAATAGTAGCTACAACTCACTATAGTGAGCTTAAAGCTTATGCTTTAAAAACAGAAAAAGTTGAAAATGCTTCAGTAGAATTTGATGTAGAAACTTTAAGACCTACATACAGGCTTCTAATTGGAGTACCAGGAAAATCAAATGCCTTTGAAATATCAAAGAGGTTAGGTCTTCCTGAATTTATAATAGGAGATGCAAAAGAAAGTATTGCCAGTGAAGCTCTCAAATTTGAAGATTTAATACAGAATCTTCAAGAAAAAAGTATAAAGGCTGAAAATCATGCAAGAGAGACAGAAATATTAAAATTTGAGGCAGCAAAAATAAAAGATAAGTATGAAGAAAAAATGTATAGCCTGCAAAATACAAGAGAAAAAGCTTTAATTGAGGCTCAAAGGGAAGCAAAGAAAATTATTAAAGAAGCTAAAGAAGAGGCGGATCAAATTCTTAAAGAAATGAGAGAGCTTGAGAAGATGGGATATGCCTCTGATGTAAGACAAAAGTTAGAAGTGGAGAGAAGAAAACTCAAAGAAAAGCTTGAAGATGCTGAGAGTAAAGCAAATTATGTTAATAAGGAAGATGGCGAAGAGTTAAAAGTTGTAAAGGAAGGCCAAGAGGTTTTCTTACCTTCTTTAAATCAAAAAGTTATTGTATTGTCAAAGCCTGACAACAAGGGAGAGGTACAGGTTCAAGCTGGCATTATGAAAATAAATGTTAAGCTTAAAGATTTAAGAGCTTCTAAAGGTCAATCAAAAGAAGAAAAGAAAATGATGAAAAGGGAAGCAAAACTAAATTTAAGATCTGTTTCTTCATCTGTAGATTTAAGAGGAATGGATTCAATAGCGGCATCGTATACTGTGGATAAATATTTAGATGATGCTTATATGGCTGGATTAAAGGAAGTAACCATTATTCATGGTAAAGGCACAGGAGTTCTTAGAAATGCAATAAATGACATGCTTAAAAGACATACTCATGTGAAAAATTATAGATTAGGAGAGTATGGAGAAGGTGGAACTGGAGTTACAGTAGTAGAGTTAAAATAAAAGATGTAGTACCGAAAGTTAACTTATACGACGGTCTATGTTTCCAAGCTTTGGTACGGTAAAAACTTTTAGTCAGTCTAAAGCTTGTGTTTTAGACGACCTAAGAACTTAGATAAACTCGCTCTGCTCAAACAGTATCTAAGTTCTAAGATTGTCTTAAAACCCTTCGCTAAGACTGACACAAAGTTTTTAAATGCACACTCAGCTTTGGAAACATATCCCTCTGTATAAGTTAACTTTCAAGGTGGTTAGCTCTAGAACTTAGTTTATATAATTAGGGGTGATTTAATGATTATAGTAAGTGCTTGTTTATGTGGAATTAATACTAAGTATAATGGTGGAAATAACCTGGATGAAAGAGTGCTAAAGCTTTTGAGAGAGGGTAAAGCTATACCAGTTTGCCCAGAACAACTAGGAGGGCAAAGTACACCTAGAGCTGCACACGAGATATTTAAAGGAACAGGTGCCGATATATTAGATGGAAAGGCTAGAATTTTAGGACCAGAAGGTGATGATGCTACAGAAGAATTTATAAGAGGAGCATATGAAACTCTTAAAATAGCAAAAGAATGTGATGCAAAGGTAGCCATACTAAAGGCTAGAAGTCCTTCCTGTGGATTTGGTAAAATTTATGATGGAACATTTACAGGAAGTAAGATTGATGGGAATGGGGTCACTGCTGAACTTTTAAAAAGAAATGGAATTAAGGTTTATACTGAAGAAGATGACATTGATAATATAGGTATAGAAAATAAATAATAAATTAAAGATTCTTTAATTCTCAAAATAATAGTTGAGATTTAAAACTAATAAACTATAATTAAATTGTGAACCTAAATAATTTAATACTTTAAAGGAACGATGGCCTATCAGTAATTTTTACATAAGCAGAGAATCAAAATCTTAAGCAGACATCCAAAATCTTAAGTAGATATCCCAAATCTTTGATTTGGTGATAGTCACTTACACAGAGTGTTGATTTTGAGATGATCGCTTACACAGAGTGATGATTTTGTATAAATCGCTTGCTTCTTAGAGTTTGCGAAGAGGAGTTTCATTAAATAGAATATACATCAGATGAGGTATTGTCTTCGATCTAAGGCAGGGTAACCGTTAAATGCTATTTGGGCATTTAACCCCAAAGGATGTTTAGGTAGGTCAAAAGAAGGGGGAGATATTAATGAACTACAAAGAATTATTAAAAAGCGCTCGTGAAAATCTAAATGGAAGCTGCAGAGTTTGCCCAGTGTGCAATGGTAAAGCCTGTGCTGGAGAAGTACCAGGGATGGGTGGAAAAGGAACTGGCGATGCATTCTTAGCTAACGTAGAAGCTTTAGATTCATACAAATTAAATATGAGAGTAATACATGATGCTAAAGACCCTGATACTTCAATTGAACTGTTTGGAAAGAAGATGGATGTTCCAGTATTTGCTGCCCCTGTATCTGGTACTACATTAAATATGGGCGGCAAGTTTACAGAAGAAGAATATATTTCATGGGTGATAGGTGGATGCTTGGACTCAGGTGTTTATCCTATGGTAGGAGATACTGCTGTAGACTCATTCTTAATAACAAATTTAGAACAATTGAAGAAATTTAATGGAGAAGGAATTGCCATAATAAAGCCTTGGGAAAATAGTAATGTAATAAAGAAAATTAAGCTTGCTGAGGAAGCAGGAGCTTTTGCTGTTGGAATGGATATAGACGCTGCAGGTCTTATAACTTTAGCGCTTCATGGGAAACCAGTTGGTCCTAAAACTGTAGAAGATATTAAAGAAATTGTAAATAGTACAAAATTACCATTTATATTAAAAGGAGTAATGACAGCAGATGAAGCGGAACTTGCTGTTAAGGCTGGTGTTGATGCAATAGTAGTTTCTAACCATGGGGGAAGAGTATTAGACCAAACTCCTGGAGTTGCAGATGTACTTCCTGAAATAGCACAGGCTGTTAAAGGTAAGGTTACAATACTTGCAGATGGTGGAGTAAGAAATGGTGTAGACGTTCTTAAAATGATAGCATTAGGAGCTGATGCTGTACTTATTGGAAGGCCTTTTGTAACGGCTTCTTTTGGTGCACAACGAGAAGGCGTTAAGCTTTATGTAGATACTTTAAAAAGCGAATTAAAATCAGCTATGGTATTAACAGGTTGTAAAACAGTAAAAGATGTTACTGATAGAATTATATACTAAATAGTAAAGAATATCTAATGAGTGATAAATTCCTTTTGAATTTATCACTTATCTTATTTTATAAAGCTTTAAATTCATTAGCAGTATAACTGTGCATTGTAAATGCCATAATCTGATGCTATAATTATTATTAAGTGCAAATATTTAGAAAATTAGTTATTATAAATATTTGACTTACGATACTTATTAATATAATAAGGAGGAAATAATCATGGTAAAAAAGTTAGATGAAATTTTAAGTTTAGCCAAATCAAAAGAAAAAAAGACTTTATCAGTGGCGGCAGCACATGATAAAGAGGTTTTAAGTGCAGTAACTGAGGCTGTTAAGCTTGGAATCGTAGATGCAATTTTAGTTGGTGATGAAGATAAAATAAAAAGCATAGCTGAAGAAAATGGATTATCCTTAGATAATATAAAAATAGTAGATGAAAAAAACATATTAAAAGCAGCAGCAAAGGCTGTTGAATTTGTATCTAATGGACAAGCACACTACATCATGAAAGGATTACTTGGTACTGCAGATCTATTAAGAGCTGTCTTAAATAAAGAAGCAGGGTTAAGAGGAAAGGGATTACTTTCACATGTTATGGTTTACGAAGTTCCTACATATCATAAACTTATATTTTTAACTGATGGAGGCATGGTTCCATATCCTACTTTAGAAGATAAAATAGGAATCATAAATAATGCTGTTAGGGTAGCACATAAATTAGAATTAGACATGCCTAAAATAGCACCAATTTGTGCAGTTGAAGTAGTAAACCCTGGAATGCAAGCAACTTTAGATGCATCTGTACTTAGCCAAATGAATAAGAGAGGGCAGATCAAGGGATGTATAATTGATGGTCCTTTAGGCTTAGACAATGCTATATCTAAGATAGCAGCTGAACATAAAGGAATTGTTAGTGATGTGGCAGGGGATGCAGATATACTTTTAGTTCCAAATATAGAATCAGGTAATTTTCTTGGAAAATCAATGACATACTTTGCTAATGCTCAAAGTGCAGGAGTTATTATGGGAGCTAAGTGTCCTGTAGTTCTAGTATCGAGAGCCGATAGCGCTGAATCTAAACTTTATTCAATAGCACTTGGATCAGTAATTTCATAATATACTTGAAATCGTTTATAGGGTTTCTAGGCCGAAAGTTAACTTATACGCCGGGATATGTTTCCAAGCTTTAGCACGTTAAAAACTTTTAGCCAGTCTAAAGCTTGTGTTTCAAGACAACCTAAGAACTTTCGAGAACTCGCTATGCTCAAACAACTCTAAAGTTCTAAGGTTCTCTTAAAACCCTTCACTAAGACTGGCACAAAGTTTTTAAATCTACTTCAGCTTTGGAAACATATCCCTCTGTATAAGTTAACTTTCTAGTTAATTTCCCTATAATTAAGCTTATAAAATTTTATAATTAGATAGGATGGGGGTATTATAAATTATGAAAGTAATTATGACAGGTAACGAAGCTATAGCAAGAGGTGCTTATGAAGCTGGATGTACTGTTGCTTCAGCTTATCCAGGAACACCAAGTACAGAAATATTAGAAAATCTTTCTACCTATGATGGAATATATGCTGAATGGGCTCCAAATGAGAAGGTTGGCTTAGAAGTTGCAGCTGGTGCAGCTATAGGTGGAGCAAGAAGTATGACTACAATGAAGCATGTTGGGCTAAATGTAGCTGCAGACCCACTTTTCACTATCGCATATGAGGGAGTTAACGGAGGATTTGTTGTAGTTAGTGCAGATGATCCAGGTATGCATTCATCTCAGAATGAACAGGATAATAGACTTTTTGCACCACATGCAAAAATTGCTATGGTTGAACCATCTGATTCACAGGAATGCAAAGATTTTATGAAGGAAGCTTTTAAAATAAGTGAACAATTTGATACTGTAGTTCTTTTTAGAACTACAACAAGGGTATCTCACTCTAAAAGTGTAGTAGAACTTGGAGAAAGAGAAGAAGTAGGAGTAAAACCTTACGAAAAAAATATTCAAAAGTATGTTATGATACCAGCACATTCTAGAAAAAAACATTATGAAGTTGAAGAAAGACTTAAAAAACTACAGGAGTACTCAAATAGCTGTGGCCTAAATAAAATAGAGATGGCAGATTCTAAAATAGGAGTTGTTACTAGTGGAATTTCATACCAATATGTAAAAGAGGTGCTTGGTGATAAGGCTTCTATATTAAAAATAGGTATGAGTTATCCATTGCCAGATAAACTAATCAAAGAATTTGCTTCAAAAGTTGACAAGCTATATGTAGTAGAAGAAAATGAACCATATATTGAAAATGCAATTAAGGTTATGGGAATACAGTGTACTGGAAAAGAAATTATTCCTATTTGTGGAGAATTAAGCTCAGATATCATAAGAAAAGCTATGCTTGGAGAAAGCAAGGTAGAAAGCTATAAAACTGATATTCAAGCACCATCAAGACCGCCAGTATTATGCCCTGGATGTCCACATAGAGGAATATTTTATGCTGTATCTAAATACAAAGATGTTATAGCATCAGGAGATATAGGATGTTATACATTAGGGTTAGTTGCACCGCTTAATGTTACAGATATTTGCGTATGTATGGGTGCATCTGTTTCATCTGGTATTGGTTTAGAAAAAGCAAATCAAATAGCAGGAAGAAATAATAAGGTTTTTGCCTTTATAGGAGACTCAACTTTCTTCCATTCAGGAATTACAGGACTTATTAATTCTATATATAACAGTACACCTATTGTTACTTGTATATTAGATAATAGTATTACAGCAATGACTGGACATCAAGAAAATCCAGGTACTGGTAAAACCCTTCAAGGTAAGGCAGCTCCAATTGTTGATATTGAAAAGGTAGTGCTTTCACTTGGAATTAAGGAAGAAAATCTAAGAGTTGTAGACCCTTATAATTTGAAAGCTACAGAAGAAGCGGTAAAAGCTGCACACGATAGCACTGAACCATTTGTAATAATAACAAAACAGCCTTGTGCTTTAAAGAAGGACGTAATAAAGAGAAGAGCTAACATGCACTGCAATATACAAACTGAAAACTGCAAGAAGTGTAAGGCTTGTTTAAAAACAGGGTGTCCAGCACTTGAATTTAAAAATAATGTTGTAAGTATTAATAAAAATATGTGTAACGGCTGTGAATTATGTAAACAAGTATGTAAATTCGATGCCATAGAAAAGGTTGGTGAGTAAATATGTGTGATGTTAAAAGCATATTATTCGTAGGCGTAGGAGGACAAGGAACTATACTTGCTTCAAAGGTTTTGACTGAAGGTTTGTTAAAAAGTGGGTATGATGTAAAGATGTCAGAGGTTCACGGAATGGCCCAAAGAGGAGGCAGTGTTAGTACTCAGGTTAGATTTGGGAAAAAGGTATATTCTCCACTTATAGAAAAAGGAGATGCTGATGTTATAGTATCATTCGAAAAAAGTGAGGCTGCAAGATGGATTTCCCATTTAAAGAAAGATGGATATTTAGTAGTAAATGATTATGAAATACATCCAGTACCTGTTTTAATAGGACAGGAAGAGTACCCTGAAAATGTTAATGAAAAACTAAGACAAACAGTTAAAAACACAATAGTAGTTAATGCAACTAAAATAGCTGAGGAACTTGGAAATATAAAAGCACAAAATGTAGTTTTACTTGGAGCACTGATTAAAGCGCTCAATTTAGAAGACATAGATTGGAATGGTGTTCTAGAAACAACAGTTCCACCAAAAGCATTGGAGTTGAATAAGAAAGCTCTACAAAAAGGAATGCAGGTATAAACAGAGTTCTTAACTTCAGAATCTGTTATATCGTGGTGATAGCTACCAGATAAAAAAATGGGGAAGAATTTGTATGAAAACAAATTCTTCCCCATTTCTAAATGAGCGTATTCTCATCTTTAGTTCTTAATTACTTAACAATTTTAATATATTCCACTTCAGGATCTTCTGTTCCTTGAACATATAACCCTGTTTCTTTAAGTGTTTGAACATAATCAACTATTTCCTGAGTAATTTCTTCTCCAGGACAAAGTATAGGTATTCCAGGAGGATAAGCCATTAGAAACTCTCCACTTACCATACCAATACTATCCTTTAGTAAAACAGGAGTTTTTACACTGTTAAATGCTTCTCTTGGTATTTTTACTTGCGTTGGTATTGAAGGAATATCAATGAAATCTGATTTTTTATTTCCTTTTCCATAATACTCATCGCTTATTTCTCTTAGAGCTTTTAATAAAGTATCTATGCTGCTTTTAGTATCACCAAAGGAACCTACAGCCAATACATTATATAGGTCAGAAAGCTCAAGTTGTATATGATATTTATTTGATAATATCATATCTAAGTCATAACCTGTTATTCCTAGATCTCTACAAGTTATTGTTATTTTTGTAGGATCGAGGGCAAACACTCCTTCATTACCTAGAATTTCTTTACCGAAGCAGTAAAAACCAGGTATATTGTTTATTTGCTCTCTAGCATAATTGCATAGCTCAATAGTGGAATTAAGAAGATCTTCGCCATGTAGAGCAATTTGTCTTCTTGCACAATCTAAAGAAGCCATTAATATATATGAAGGAGATGTTGTTTGCAGCAAAGATAAAACTTGCTGAACTCTATTTATATCTATGCGTTCAGAACGAACCTGCAATAATGAACATTGAGTTAAGGCACCGATTATTTTATGAGTGCTTTGGGAACAAATATCAGCTCCAGCTTGCATTGCTGACATTGGCAATTTATCATTAAAACCAAGGTGTGGTCCATGGGCCTCATCAACAATTAGAGGAATATCATAGCTGTGAACTATATCAGCTATTTTTTTTATGTCTGTTGCTACTCCATAATAAGTTGGATTTATAATTAATATCGCTTTTGCATCTGGATTTTCTTTTAAAGTTTTTTCAACGGTTTCAGGGGTTACCCCATGAGCTATACCAACATTCTTATCTAATGCGGGTTGCATATATATTGGGATAGCACCACTTAATATAATTCCAGCAGTAATAGATTTATGAACATTTCTTGGAATTATTATTTTATCTCCAGCAGAAACTACAGACATAATCATAGCCTGTATTGCTCCAGATGTACCGTGTATTGAAAAAAATGCAGCATCAGAACCATATGCATCAGCAGCTAATTGTTGAGCTTTCTTTATTGGACCCGTAGGATGATGAAGACTGTCAACTAGCTTAAATACTGTAACATCAATTTTGAAGGGGTTTTCCCCAATAAAATTTTTAAATTCTTCATCCATACCAACTCCCTTCTTATGACCAGGAACGTGGAAAGGGATGGTTTCTCTATCTACATACTCCATTAATGCATCGAATAAAGGAGTTTCATTTTGATCTAACTTATACACCTTGATAAAGCACCTTCTTTCATAAAAATATGCCCTTTGAACTCAGATGTTTCAAGGGCTAGCCTACATTTTCATTTAAGCCAATATAATTATATGTTAAATATATTGTAAATGCAACAATATGAGTAAATTTTATAAAATAATATTTTTGTTAATAGAAATAATGAATAATATAAGCAAAGTTTGTAAATAATGATTAGTATGAAATTTATTATTTTGAGAGAGGATTTTTATTATGGAGAATTTGAAGTTACATAAAAGACAAAAAAGTACTTCGCATGAAGCTAAAAAGGTAAGAAGAACTGGAGTAATACCAGGAATATTATATGGAAGAAACATAAATAACATGATGTTTGAGATTGGTGAGTTAGAATTAAATAAAGAAGTTGCTAAAAATGGTGAACACGCTGTACTAAATGTGGAGTTTGAAGGTAAGTTACATAGAACATTGGTTAAGGAAGTACAAAGAGATCCAGTACACCATAAAATAGTGCATATTGATCTTGAAGAATTATCTAAAAATGCAACTATACAGACCGAAATACCAATAGTATTTTCAGGTGAAGATTTAATAATGAAAAAAGGTGCAGCAGTACAAAAGGAAAAAAGTAATGTTAAAGTTGAGTGTAAGTCAGAAAAAATTCCTAGATGCGTAAATGTAGACTTATCTAAATTAGAAATTGGAGATGTATACAGAATTATGAATTTAGAATTATCAGAGGATATAGCTTTTGTAGAAGATGCTAATAGTATAATAGCATCTATAACTTTAAATAAAAAACCATCTGACATTTTGCCAGAGGATTAATATCAAAAAACAGGTAACAATTTCAATATTGTATACCTGTTTTTTGTTTAAATTAATTAAAAATATATTAATAATTATATTATTAATAGTGTTTTTATGGTGGTTTTATAGTATAATAATAAATGTCAAATACTTACATAACATAGGAGGTAAAAAATGTTATATAAAGACAAATATGAGCTATGGCTAAATTCAGAGTTTATAGATGAAGTTTTAAAGGAAGAATTAAAAAAGTTAAATGATGAAACAGAAATAGAAGATAGATTTTATAAAGATTTAGAGTTTGGTACAGGTGGCTTAAGAGGAATTATAGGTATGGGAAGTAATAGAATGAACATATATACAGTTGGAAAGGCCACCCAAGGTTTAGCGGAATACTTACTAAATAAATATGAGAAGGATATATCTGTAAGCATAGCCTATGATTCTAGAATTATGTCTAAAGAGTTCGCAGAGGCTGCAGCAGCAAATCTTTGCGCAAATGGAATAAGGGTATATTTGTTTGAATCACTGAGACCAACTCCTATGCTTTCATATACAGTAAGACACTTAAAAAGTAAAGCAGGCATTGTAATAACTGCTTCTCACAATCCAAAGCAATATAACGGCTATAAGGTATATGGTGAAGACGGTGGACAGGTTACTGATAAATCTGCAAAAGAGATTCTTTCATTTATACAAGGTATTGATGATTTCTCAGTAATTAAAGCTATGGATTACAGCGAGGCGAAAGAAAAAGGGTTATTAAATATAATAGGTGAAGAAATTGATAAAAGTTATATAGAAAGAGTAAAAGACTTAACTATAAGAAAAGAATTTGTAAAAAAGCATTCAGAAGAGTTAAAAATAATATATACTCCTATTCATGGGGCTGGAAATATACCTGTAAGAAGGGTACTAAAGGAGCTTGGATACAAGAATGTTTTTATAGTAAAAGAACAGGAGCAACCAGATGGAAACTTTCCTACAGCCGCATATCCAAATCCCGAAGAACCAAAGGTTTTCAATATAGCCTTAGACATGGCTAAGGAAATTCAGCCAGATATAATATTTGGAACTGACCCAGACTGCGATAGAATCGGAGTTATTGTTAAAGATAATAGTGAAAAATACCAAGTACTTTCAGGGAAATCAAATGGGAGCCCTTTTAACTCACTACATACTGTCTTCGTTAAAAGAAATGAATAAGCTTCCAGAGAATGGCATAGTAATAAAAACCATTGTTACTACAGAAATGGCAGCAGATATAGCTAAAGAATATGGTGTGGAGCTTATTGACGTGCTAACTGGATTTAAGTATATAGGAGAAAAAATTAAAGAGTTTGAAGAGAAGCAAGATAAAAAGTATATTTTCGGATTTGAAGAAAGTTATGGATATCTTGCAGGAGATTTTGTAAGAGATAAAGATGCAGTTATTACTGCGGCACTTATATGTGAGATGACTCTTTACTATAAGAGCAAAGGTATGAACTTATATGAGGCTCTTATAAATCTTTATGAAAAGTATGGTTTTTATAAAGAAAAATTAATCTCAATTGAGTTAAAGGGAAAAGAAGGCCAGGAAAAAATAGAAAAGTCTCTTCAGTATTTAAGGCATTCTATGAGTTCTAGTCTTGGAAATAATAGAATAGCAAGGAAAATGGATTATAAGTTAAGTGTAGAAAAGGATTTAATGAATATAAAAGAAAATAGAATAGATTTACCAAAATCAAATGTGCTTAAGTTTATATTAGAAGATGGCTCATGGTTTGTTGTAAGGCCTTCAGGTACAGAGCCGAAGATGAAAATTTACTTATCTGTAACAGGAGCTAGTTTACATGATTCAGAAGAAAAGATGAAAGAATTTGAGAAAATGGTTTGCGAAATTATAGATAAGTCTTGCAATTGCTAGCATATTGGTTTTAAATAAAGTTTATGGCAATAATAAACATGAAAATAATTAATGTATAAAGTAGGTGTTAGAGTTTATGGACGCAAAAGCATATTTCGCAAGCAAACTTAGTAAAATGTTGTTTTTAGAAATAAAAAAAGAGAATATTAAAAAGCTATTTAACGTAGAAACTAACGAAGATATATATTTCCCAGTTAAAGCTTCTAATATAGCGGATAAAGTTAAAGCTGAAACTAATTTAGAACAAATCCCTGTGAGCTTCTTTGTTGAGGGGATGACTTATGTATTAGGTGCAGATGAAAATTTCCAATTTAACGGGTATTATGAAAAGCTAATATGTAATATCAAGGATAGTAATAATTTTATAAAAAGTAAAATAGCTCAATGTGTAAAAAATGAATGCTATGAAGAAGCGTATATTTTGCTGAAGGGGTTATTAAGACTTGAGGATACAATAGAGATTTATGATAAGCTAATTACAATTGTAGATAACCTTAGAAACTCTGATAAAATGTATAAGAGCGAAGAATTAGAAGTTATAGAAAAGGCAAAGAATAAGGAAAATTATGCGCTTCCTTATTTTTATGAGGCTTTAATCAGAAGAGAAGAGGGAGATTATGCTAAAGCTCTTTTCTGTATTAATAATTATATCTCTAGAGGTGGTAAAGAAACTTTAGAGATTACAGAATTTAAACAGGAATTAAAATCTATAATAGATTTTGAAAAAGGCAAAGAGATGGTGTATGATGCGCCAAAGGAAGCTTTAAAATTTTTGATTCCACTGATTGAAGAATTTGGAGATAATGCTACTTTGCATTATTATATAGCAATAGCATATAGGATTTTGGAAAACTATGAAAAGGCAATATACTACTTGAATGATGCTATGAGTATTGACAGTAATATAATAGAAGTAGTAAATGAGTTAGGAATAAATCATGCATCATTAGGTGATTACGAAACCGCTATAGCATATTTCAGAAAGGCTTTTGAAGTAACAAAGTCTGTAGAAATATGTACAAATATTATAATGTGCTATTTAAATGCTGGTGATATTAAAAATGCTAAACTTCATTTAGATATTGCTAAAAAATTAGACCCTAAAGATGAACTAGTTGTTGAACTAGAAGAAATAATAAATAATTCTCAAAGGGATTAATATATCATGATTCAAATTGCGAAAATTTATTTGTTTAGGGATTATAACTATATAGGAACACGTTACTTGGGATTAGGAATCCTGCAAGTTTAATTTGATTTCGATAGTAAAGGGGAATGCTAAGATGAAAGTTAAAAAGGCAATAATACCAGCAGCAGGTTTAGGTACAAGGTTCTTACCAGCTACTAAAGCTCAACCTAAGGAAATGCTTCCTATAGTTGATAAACCTACAATTCAATATATTATTGAAGAAGCGGTAGCATCAGGAATAGAGCAGATATTAATAATAACTGGAAGGAACAAAAGAGCTATAGAAGATCATTTTGATAAATCTGTTGAGCTTGAAAATGAATTGGAGGCTCACGGAAAAGATGAGCTACTAAATTTAGTTAAAGATATATCTAATATGGCTGATATTTATTACATAAGACAAAAAGAGCCTAAAGGATTAGGACACGCAATAAATTGTGCAAAGACTTTTGTTGGAAATGAGCCCTTTGCAGTTATGCTTGGCGATGATGTTGTTGATAGTGAAATTCCATGTCTAAAGCAGCTTATAGATTGTTATAACGAGTATAAAACCTCAATTATAGGAGTGCAAGAAGTTCCAGAGGAAGAAGTATATAAATATGGTATAGTTAAAGGAATGTATATAGAAGATAGGGTATACAAGGTGAAAGATTTAGTTGAGAAGCCTAAAGTAAAAGAGGCACCATCTAACATTGCGATACTTGGGAGATATATAATAACGCCAACTATATTTGATATATTAGAAAACACTATTCCTGGAAAAGGTGGAGAGATTCAACTTACTGATGCACTTAGAACATTAATAACAAGTGAAGCGATGTATGCATATAATTTTAGAGGAAGAAGATATGATGTTGGTGATAAATTAGGTTTTCTTCAGGCAACAGTTGAGTATGCTTTAAAAAGAGAGGAATTA
Organism: Clostridium sp. OS1-26; assembly: GCF_030915445.1. Classification (GTDB taxonomy): domain Bacteria; phylum Bacillota; class Clostridia; order Clostridiales; family Clostridiaceae; genus Clostridium_AM. The sequence continues at coordinate 671,324 of NZ_CP133264.1, read as the reverse complement.
AAGAAGCCATTTATGAAATATCTTTTATCCTTAGAAGAGCAAGAACTATTTAAAGAAGTATGTGATGAGGTTGCGTCTAATAAAGAAGTTTAAAATAAAAAGAGTTGTGTTTCACAACTCTTTTTATTTGGGAATATTTCTAAAAACTTAGCTTAATGATGGTAATTAAGAGAGAAACTAGCACACCCATTATTAAGGTATTAACATAATATATACAATATGTGTGCTTTTTATTGATAAAAATATATTGAATAATTTTTTCTATGAGGTAAAATAGATAAAGAGAGTTTTTGTCTGAAATTATACAATAATAGTTGAGGAAGTGTTAACATGCAGAAAGATAAAACCCTTATAGGTTATGATATAGTTTTTCTTATAGCATCCTTATATTTTGCTTTATTATTGAGATTTGATTTTAAGGTACCACAGGAATATTGGATATTTTTAAAATTATCTATTGTACCAGTAGTAGTTATGACATTACTATGCAACAAATTTTTTAATCTTTATAAAAGCATGTGGAAATATGCATCTATTGAGGAGTTAATTTCCATTGTATATTCGGTGTCATTGGCTAATGTAGCTTTTATATTATACAGCTATCTTGTGAATTATAGATTCTTAGAAAATCAGTACTATAGATTTCCTTTTCCAGTGCATATTATTTTTTGGATATTGTCTGTAGTAGCTTTAGGAGGAACAAGATTCACATATAGACTTATAGAAGATAATAAGGATAATATAACTTTAAAAAAACAGAAAACAAAGCTTCTTATAATTGGAGCTGGAGATGCATCTGCCTTATATATAAAGGAGATAAAAAGACATCAGGAGTTAAATTATGATATAGTAGGCCTTATTGATGATGATCCTTCAAAAAGAGGAAGGTTGATAAATGGAATAAAAGTTCTAGGTGGAAGGAATAGAATAATTGATATTTGTAATAAAAAGAATGTAGAAGAGATAATACTAGCTATCCCATCAGCAGATTTACAAACTAAAAGAGATATTGTCAACATATGCAAAAATACCGATTGTAAATTAAAAACTATACCTGGACTATATGAAATAATTGATGGAAAAGTAAATATAACTAAATTGAGAGACGTCAACATAGAAGATTTACTTGGAAGAGAAGAAGTTAAACTCAATAGTGAAAATATAAACAAATATATAAAGGATAAGACAATTCTTGTAACAGGTGGAGGAGGATCTATAGGTTCAGAATTGTGTAGACAAATAGCTAGGTTTAATCCAAAGAAATTATTGATATTAGATATTTATGAAAATAATGTATATGATGTGCAGATGGAATTAAACCATAACCATCCAGATATTGACAAAGAAGTTATTATTGCATCTATAAGAGATGAAAAGCGTTTGAGAGATATATTTGAGAGATATAGACCAGATGTGGTATTTCATGCAGCAGCACACAAACATGTGCCTTTAATGGAGGCAAATCCAGCAGAAGCTATAAAGAATAATGTAATTGGTACCTATAATGTTTTAAAATGCAGTCATGATTTTAAAGTTAAGAAATTTGTGCAAATAAGCACGGACAAAGCTGTTAATCCTACGAATATAATGGGAGCGACAAAGAGATTCTGTGAAATTATGGTTCAGGCTTTTGATAAGATAAGCAGTACAGAATATGTAGCAGTTAGATTTGGAAATGTTTTAGGTAGTAATGGTTCTGTTATTCCATTGTTTAAAAAGCAAATAGCACATGGTGGACCAGTTACTGTAACTCATCCAGAGATAAACAGATTTTTTATGACTATACCTGAAGCAGCACAGTTAGTTATTCAAGCAGGAGCTATAGCCGATGGAGGAGAAATATTTGTACTCGACATGGGTGAACCAGTTAAGATAGTAGATTTGGCTAGAGACCTAATAACTCTTTCAGGATATAAGCCAGATGTAGATATAAAAATAGAATACACAGGGCTTAGGCCAGGAGAAAAACTGTATGAAGAGCTTCTTATGGATGAAATAGCATTAACGTCTACAGAACATAACAAAATCTTTGTTGAAAAACCTAATGAAATAGATATAAATTTTGTTGAGAAATCTATAGAAGAGTTTAGAAATGTTGCTAAAATGAGCAAAGAAGAGATATTTGAACTTGTAGAAAAAAAGGTCCCAACATATATAAGAAAAAGATCTTAATAGGAAATACAGGAGGGAAAAAAATGTCACAGTTAAAAGATGAATTAATATTAAAATTAGAAAACAAAACAGCCAAACTTGGTGTAGTTGGACTAGGTTATGTAGGACTTCCACTTGCTGTTGAAAAAGCTAAAGCAGGATATGAAGTTATAGGATTTGACGTACAAGAGCAAAAGGTGCAAATGGTAAACGAAGGTCTTAATTATATAGGAGACGTAGTAAATGAAGATTTGCAAGAGTTAGTTAAAGTAGGCAAATTAAGAGCAACAACTGATTTCAGTTTCGTAAAAGATGTAGACACAGTATGTATATGTGTACCTACTCCACTTGATAAATATAAGCAACCAGATATTTCATATGTTGTAAATTCAACTAAAAGCGTAGCAAAATATTTAAAAAGAGGAATGCTTATAGTACTTGAAAGTACAACTTATCCAGGAACAACAGAAGAAGTTTTAAAGCCAATTCTTGAAGAAAGTGGTTTAAAGTGTGGAAAAGACTTTTTCTTAGCATTTTCACCAGAGAGAGTTGATCCAGGTAATAAAGAGTTTAAAACTAAAAATACTCCTAAAGTAGTTGGTGGCTGCACTCCAGAATGTACTGAGGTTGCTGCTACTTTATATGAAAATGTTCTTGAAGGAGAGATATTTAGAGTATCATCACCAGCAGTAGCTGAAATGGAAAAGATACTTGAAAATACTTTTAGAAATATAAATATAGGTTTAGCAAATGAAATGGCTATACTATGTAAAAGAATGGGTATAGATGTTTGGGAAGTTATAGACGCTGCAAAAACTAAGCCATACGGATTTATGGCATTCTATCCAGGACCAGGACTTGGTGGACATTGTATACCACTAGATCCATTCTATTTAGCGTGGAAAGCAAGGGAATATGATTATCATACAAAACTTATAGAAACTTCAGGAGAAATTAATGACTTTATGCCAGAGTTTGTAGTAGATACTGCTATGAAGCTTTTAAATGGAGATAAAAAAGCAATGAATGGAGCAAAAGTACTTCTTCTAGGAGTTGCGTATAAGAGGGACATCGATGATCCAAGAGAATCACCTACTTTGAAGGTAATGGAACATTTAGAGAAGAATGGTGCTGAGTTATTAATAGATGACCCATATATACCAGAATTCAAACACAATGGCAGAAAGTATTATACTGTAGACTGGAAAGAAGTAATTGATGATTCAGATATAGTTATAATAACTACAGATCACAGCTGCTATGAATATGAAGAGATTGTATCAAGGGCTAAGATAGTATACGACACAAGAAATGCTACAAAGAATGTTGAAAATAACAGAGAAAAGATTCATAAGCTATAAATAAGATAAGCCCATTGGGCTTATCTTATTAAATGAAATTAAGGGGTGCTTTATTATGAAAAAATTAAGATTTGCTATCGTAGGATGTGGAAGAATTTCATACAAGCATGTAGAAGCATTAATTGATAACAAGGAAGAGGCAGTATTAGTATCTACTTGTGATACAGTTAAAGAAAAAGCAGAAGAGAAAAAAGAAGAGTATATTACTAAATTAGGACAAATTGCAGAAGTAAATGTCTATACAGATTATAAGGAAATGCTTGAAAAAGAAGAAATAGACGTAGTGGCTATAGCGACTGAAAGTGGATATCACCCAGAAATAGCTATATACTGCATGAATAAAAAGAAACATATTGTGGTTGAAAAACCTATGGCCTTATCAATAGAAGATGCGGATAAAATGATAAAATGTGCAAAAGATAACAACGTAAAATTATGTGTAAGCCACCAAAATAGATTTAATAAACCAATTCAACAATTAAGAGAAGCTATTGAAGGAAATAGATTCGGTAGACTAATCAATGGTACTGCAAGAATACTTTGGAATAGAAATATGGGTTACTATGAGCAAGCACCATGGAGAGGAACATGGGAACTTGATGGCGGTACGTTAATGAATCAATGTATACATAATATAGATTTATTACAATGGATGATGGGCGGAGAAATAGATACAGTTTACGCTCAATGTGATACATTCTTAAGAGATATAGAAGCAGAAGATTTTGGAGCTATAGTTATAAGATTCAAAAATGGATCTATAGGGATAGTAGAGGGAAGTGCTTGTGTATATCCAAAGAATTTAGAAGAAACTCTAAGCATATTTGGTGAAACTGGAACCGTATGCATTGGAGGACTTGCAGTTAATAAGATGGAATCATGGAGATTTGCAGATAATAAGGACGATGAACATGAGATATTAAGAGCACAGGAAGGAGATCCGGATACAGTTTATGGATTTGGACACACTCCTTTATTCAAGGATATGATAGATGCTGTAAACTATGATAGAGAACCACTTATAAATGGAGAAGAAGGCAAAAAAGGCATGTCAATAATTCTTGCAGCATATAAGTCAAGGCTTACAGGAATGCCTGTAAAATTTCCTATGGAAAACTTCTCAACTATGGATATGGTTGGAGTAAAGAAAATTCACTAGTAAAATAACTCCAATTTTAATTAATAAAAGTACGAATGGAGAATTGATGATGAGTAATTATGTATCTGAAAGAGCTACCATAGGTAATAATGTAAGCTTAGGAAGATTTGTGGTTATAGAAGATGAAGTAGTTATAGGAGATAACTGTATAATAGGACATAATGTTGTTATACATAAAGGAACGAAAATAAGCAGTAATGTTAGAATTGATGATAATACAGTTGTTGGAAAACAACCAATGAGATCTGTAAATAGTATTTTTAAAGATGAAAAAGAGTTACCGCCAGCAATAATATCTGAAGGATGTTTAATCGGAGCGGGGGTAATAATTTATTGCGGATGTGAAATCGGAGAAAGAACTCTAGTTGCTGATCTTGCTACTATAAGAGAAAACGTAACTGTAGGAAGCAAAACTATTATAGGAAGAGGAGTAGCTGTAGAAAACTTCTGTAAGGTAGGAGCAAATTGCAAATTAGAAACTAATGTATATTTAACTGCTTACTCAGAAGTTGAAGATAACGTGTTTATTGCACCAGGAGTTGTAACATCTAATGATAATTTTGCTGCACGATCAAAAGAAAGATATAAACACTTTAAGGGTGTTACAGTTAAAAAAGGTGGAAGAATAGGAGCTCAAGCAACTATTTTACCAGGAAAAGTAATAAATGAAGATGGTTTTGTGGCTGCAGGAAGTGTAGTAACAAAAGATGTTGAGAAAGAAACTATAGTCGCTGGAAGCCCTGCAAAAGAACTTAGAAGAGTTCCAGAAGACCAGTTATTAAAAAATCAATAATTATTTAGTTTGTTTTCTATAATTTGGTTTAGTATATTATTAAGTTGACAGTGGGTAATTGACGTTATAAAATCGGCCAGTTACCAACTGTCAAATATTTTAAGGAGTTGTAACTTGATGGCTAAAATATGTTTTTTAGCAGATGCCGATAGTATTCATACAAGGAAATGGGTAGATTATTTCTCAAATTTAAATAACGAAATATACCTAATATCTATGAGAGGCACTAGCTATAGCTATAAGGATAATGTTAAATTAATTGTTGTAAAACCACCATTTAAGAGCAAATTATCCTATTTTTTTATAGTGAGATATATAAAAAAGTTAATAACTGAAATAAAGCCTGATATATTACACAGCCATTATGCTACTAGCTATGGATTATATGGAAGGATAAGTAAATATCATCCTTTTATAATCTCTGTATGGGGAAGTGACGTTTACCAATTTCCAAAATCAAATAACTTAAGTGCTAAACTTTTAAGTTTTATTTTAAAAGGTGCAGATGCAGTTTGCTCTACAAGTGTGGACATGGCTTGTGAAACAAAAAAATATTATGATAAAGATGATATAACTATCACTCCTTTTGGTGTGGATATTGAAAGGTTTAATATTAAAACTCCTGTTCTAAATAATGAATATATTACTATCGGAGTAATTAAAAATTTACGAAAAATATATGGAATAGAATATTTGGTAAAAGCCTTTAGTGACCTAATAAAAGAAACTAAAAAAGATGTAAGATTGATGATAGTTGGAGATGGACCGGAAAGAGAAAATCTTGAAAAACTTTGTGATGATCTAAAAATAAAATCTAAAGTTATCTTTACAGGTAATATAGACAACAATAAGGTTCCTGATTACATTAATATGATGGATATTGTTTGTCTTCCTTCTTTAAGTGAAAGCTTTGGAGTAGCTGCAGTTGAAGCTTGTGCTTGTGGAAGGCCAGTGGTATCTACCAATGTTGGAGGATTAAAAGAAATAGTTATAGACGACTATAATGGATATACCGTTGATCCTAAAAACAGTGATTTAATTAAAGAAAAATTGCAGATAATAGTTGAAGATGAAGAGAAAACTAAAAAGTTTTCTATTAATGCTAGAAGTATAGCAGAAGAAAAATATAATTGGATTGAAAATGCAGGAACAATGAATGATTTATATGAAAAAATTATTTCAAATAGGAGGACCAATGGATGTATGGACTAAGCAAGAAAAGCACTATTTATGTATTTGTGGCTTTTATTTTTCTTTTAGTTTCTTCAATAATTAATAAGAACTTTATAATAAATGGCCTTTTCTTACTAAGTATTGCTGCAGCTTGCAGCATTACAAAATCAGATAGCTTATACGAGAATGTATACTATACACTTTTAATTTCAAGTATTTTTGAATATGCATCGTATTTTCCAAGGCATGAAAAGTTATATTATTTTCATATAATGCTGGTTTTATGTGGCATAGTTTCACTTTTTAATGTATTTATGAATAAACATGAACTAAGAAAAATAAATAAAAAGGCTGTATATTTTTACATACTTTGGTTTGCATACATATGTTTAAGTTTTATTTGGTCAAAAAATAAGAGCTTTAACATGAAGTATATAGTAATATATGCAATGATGTTTTCGTTTGTTTTTATTGTTATCATGTTTAATACTTCAAAGGAGAGATTTTATAATTCTTTGAAAGTTGTTGGATTTGTATTTTTACTTACAGTTGTGATAGGTATGACAGAGGCTGTAACAGGAACTCTATTACCTGTAAAGCATTATTTTGATAGTATTATGAATAAGCTTACACTAAAAGAGATTATAGTTTTAAGAAGCAGACCAGTTGTATTCTTTTTCAATGCAAATAACTATGCTACATTTTTAGGTATGGGAATTCCTTTCCTAATGTACTTATTCTATTACGCTAGAACTGCAGCAAGCAAATTGTTTTATGGAATAGCTACACTGCTTACATTTACAGCTCTAGTGCTTACAAATTCGAGATCTAATATTTTAGCTGTATGTTTAATAATGATAGTTTATACTTTAATTATTCTTAAAGAAGGAAAGCTTAAAGCTTTAATATACCCTCTAATTGTAGCTGTGGCATTTACAGGCATATATAAATATAGTTATATGATGGTTAAGCATGGAGCTGAATATGAACAAAAGATGATAGAAAAAATGGCTAAGATTGGAGAAATGGCTAAAATCAGCAAAGAAGATATAGGTGAAGAAGGTTCTGAAAATGTAAGAGCAACAATAATATATGATGTTGTTGAAGGTGTTATAAAAGAAAAAAGAGCACTTGGATTTGGAGCCGGTAATACTATTCAACATCTAATGGATATGAACAATACTCATGGAATATATAGTCCTCATGGACTTGCAACTGAACTATTAGGAGACTTTGGATTGTTTATAATAGTATATGGTGTATTTTATTTATACCTACTATACAATTTGTTGATAATTGGTTTAAGAGGAGATGGTATTAATAAGTTTATTGCCTATTCTCTGCTTACATCTTTAGTGGGGTTCACTATAGGAAGTTTTTCACCAAGTTCAGTTACATATTTTTTACCTAACTATTTATTATTTGGATTAAGTATTTCATTTATACAAATAAACAGAACAAAGGGTAAGATGATATATGAGTAATAAAGGTAAGTTAGCGACTACAGCAGGATTAATTGTAATCTGCACTTTCATAAGTAAATTTCTAGGGCTTTTGAGAGACAGTATAACTGCTGCTAAATATAATACAGGTGATTTGGATGCCTTTTTTCAGGCATCTAATGTTCCTATGGTATTATTTATAATGATAGGAGCAGCAATAACTACTACATTAATTCCTCTTTATAATGAAAAATTAAAAGAAGGAAAAAAAGAAGCAATAGATTTTATATGTAATGTTTTAAATGTATTTATAATTATTACTGTTGTGATATCAATAATATGTATATTCTTTAGCAAGCCTATAGTTGGATTGCTCAATCCAGGATTTACTGGAGCAAAATTAGAGTTTACTCAGAGGCTTACTAATATATTAATTCCAACTTTAATTTTTAATGCTGTAATATATATATTTAATGCGGTACTACAATCGGAAGGAAATTTTACTATTCCATCTTTAGTAGCGCTGCCTCTAAATGTGATTATTATAGGGTATTTAATATTATTCGGAAGTAAGCATGGCATAGTGGGTTTAACAATAGTAACCTTCATTGCAACTTTTGCTCAGATAATTCCTCAAGTTTTTGCTATGAAAAAAGTTGGGTTTAAATATAGCTTTAAAGTAAATTTTAAAGATCCTATGATAATAAGAATGTGTATAATGCTTGTACCTGTAATACTGGGAACTGGAGTTCAACAGATTAACACCTTTATTGAAAGGGCCCAAGCGACACATTTTGGAGAGGGAAGTGTTACATACTTAAACTATGCCTATAGAGTATTTGCTCTTTTCGTAGATATTTTTGTAGTAACCTTATCCACTATTATTTATCCAAAGATGGCAAAACAAACTGCTAGAAACGAAATAGGAGAAATGAAAAAGACATTAAGTGAGTCCATGGGAATGTTAATTTTAATGATACTTCCTATGTCTTTTATCGTTATGGCGCAAAGTAGACCTATAGTTTATATTCTATTTCAAAGAGGTGCTTTTAAAGAAGAGGCTACAATACAAACAGCTTTACTTCTAACCTTTTATTCTATAGGGCTTTTAGCTTTTGGCATGAGAGATTTTGTGTGCAAGGCTTATTATACTTTAAAAGATACTAAGACACCTATGATTAATAGTGCTATAGCAATGGTGGTTAATATAGTGCTGATTTTTATTTTTAAAAAGGTTATGGGGCTTAGAGGATTAGCTTTAGCTAATGCTACATCTATGTATGTAGCTTGTGGACTTTTAATTTATACTTTAAGGAAGAAGATTGGAAGTATAAACGGAAAACATGTTATTACTACAGCAGTAAAGACAATAGTTGCATCCATACCTATGGTAATAACTATAAGAGCTTTAAATAACGTTCTTTCGCTAAGTTACAATTCTATGATATTGGTGTTAGTCAAGATTGCGATTTCTTCACTAGCAGGAATATTAGTATTTGTAATAGTGTCAATAATAATAGGTATAGATGAATTAAAAAGCATAAAAGAATTAGTGCTCAGAAAATTTATTAAGAAAAGCAAATAGTTTTTCATTTTTATGATTTAGGTAGGTGAATATAGTGGAAACTGTTTCAATAATTATCCCCTGTAGAAACGAAGAGAAGTATATAGGAAAATGTATAGATACTTTTATAAACCAAACGTATCCTAAAGAATGCTTTGAAGTTTTTGTTTGTGATGGAATGTCTACGGATAATACTAGAGATATAGTTAGAGAATATGAAAAAAAATACAGCAATATAAAGATTGTTGATAATCCGGGTCTATCTGCACCTAAAGGTATGAATGAAGGAATTAGAAAAAGTAAAGCTGATATTGTTATAATATTTGGCGCTCATTCCTATGCAGATAAGGATTTTATAAAATACAATGTTGAGGCATTAAGAAATAAAGAAGTAGGTTGTGCCGGTGGACCAATAGAGACAATAAGTGAAGATGACAAGGGAACTGCTATAGCTTATGCTATGAGCTCACCCTTTGGAGTTGGAAATGCTCTTTTTAGATATGCGCAGGAAGAAACATATGTAGATACTGTGGCATTCGGTGCTTATAGGAAAGAAGTTTTAGAGGAAATAGGATATTTTGATGAAGAATTAGTAAGAAATCAGGACGATGAACTTAATTATAGAGTTGTTAAAAACGGATACAAAGTATTACTAACTCCCAAAGTAAGATCATCTTATTATAGTAGGTCATCACTTAAAAAATTGTGGAAACAGTATTACCAATATGGTTTCTGGAAGGTTAGGGTAATGCAAAAACACGGGAAACCAGCATCTTTAAGGCACTTAATTCCTATGATATTTGTAACAACTAACGTTTTAGGAGCAGCAGTAGGTTTATTTTTTAAGCCTATACTTTATTTATGGTTTTTAGAGTTAGGTTTATATTTAGTTTGTGATATAGTAGCTTCTATTAAGGTTGCTAAAGGGAACCATAAATTATTAAAATATATACCTTTAATATTTCCAATATTGCACTTAAGTTATGGTATTGGATTTATGGAGGGACTGGTTAGCTTCTATTTATTAAAATCTAATAAGGCTATAGAAAAGAACACTAAAATGTCAAGATAGTGTTAAGGAGAAGGAGTTTCATAAGCAGGTATCCAAAATCTTAAGTAGATATTCCAAATCTTTGATTTGGTGATAGTCACTTACACAGAGTGTTGATTTTGAGATGATCGCTTAAGCAGAGAACTCAAATCTATGATTTGAAGTGAATCGCTTACTCAGCGAGTACTCATTCGACGATAGGAGAAGGAGTTTCATTATTAATATATTGTAAAGTAGGTGGGAGAAATTGCAGATAGCCAATTACATATTATATTTAATGATATGCTTATATATTATAGCTAATCCACTGATAATTACTGATAAAGTACATACACATAGGAGCGATATAATATTATTTTCAATCTTTTTAATTTATTTTTTACAAATACTTTTTATTAAAGAAAAGAGAACAAATTTTATTATAGGTGTAAAAAACTTTTTTACTGATTACCTTAATTTGTTTATGGCAGGATTGTTGATAATAATGAGTCTATCTGTGACCTATTCAACAGAGAAGGGTTTAGCGGTGTCAGAAACCTTTAGATTTGCAACGTATGTATTATTATTTTTCATAATAAAATATGAGTTTAATAAAAGCAAGTATATAAAAGGTTTTATTAATAGCTATATAGTTTGTGTTACTATAATGAGTTTGTTTGGAATATATCAGTATTTTACTGGATTTGAATTAGCAAAAGGCTTTAATGAAACAGCTGGTTTTTTAGGAAGGCCTAGAGTGACAGTTTCATTGGACAACTCAAATAATTTTGGCGCTTTTTTAATATTAGCTATTTTTCCAGTAATAATGATTATGTTATATGAAAAAAGTATTAAAAAGAAAATATTTTTTGGTATATTATCATTTTCTTTATTGATAAATATAATTTTTTCATACTCACGAAATGCTATGGCAGGACTAGTAATTGGTTTAGTAGTTCTCGCAATAGTATATAGCTGGAGGCTTTTACTACCTATTGGTGGTGTAGCTGCCTTAGTATTTTTAGTTCCTCAAATTGGGGGAAGGCTTAAGGAAATAGGAAGTAGCTCTGAGAACTTTACGCGATTAAAGCTTTGGAAAACCGCTTGGTATATGATAAAAGAGCATCCTTTACTAGGAGTAGGTAATGGAAATTTTGTAAGCTTATATGATAGCTATGTAGCAAAGTATCCTGAGCTTTATGCTTATTATGAATATAAAAGATTTCCTTGCCACAATTCATATTTAAAGATTCAAAGTGAACTTGGAATAGTGGGAAGTATATTTTTTATAGGAATTTTGATATCTTCTTTAGCAAAAATCAGAAATATAATTATGTTTGCAGAAGATAGGCTCTATAAATATTTTTATACAGGTTTCTTGGCTTCAGTGGTAGCATTTTTATTTATGAACTTATCAGACAATCTATTCTTTGTACCTAAAACCACAACTTTCTTCTGGCTTCTATTAGCAATAGGAGAGAGTATTATGATGGAAAAAAAGAAAATAGGAAAATACAGTTAACACCATATAGGGTTCCAATTTGGAACCCTATATTAGAAGTTATGTGGAGGTGTGTAAAATTAAAGTTCTTCAAATTATATCTGGGAATGATAATGGTGGTGGTGGAAATCACGTTTTAAATTTAGCTTATTATTCAAAAGATAAGTTTAATTGTGTAATAGGGACAGTAGGAAAAGGCCCTCTTTATGATAAAGCGAAAGAAAAGGGTATAGATGTAGTACAATTTCAAAACAAGTCCTTTTATAATGGAGAAGTTTTGAATTATATAAAAAAAAATAATATAGATATAATAAATTTTCATGGAGCTAAAGCTTTCTTTTTACACTATTTTTTAAGAGATAAATTAGATATACCTTCTGCGGCAACTATACACAGTGATTATAAGAAGGATTTTTTAAATAATAAATTTAAGTATATGTTTTTTACACCTCTAAGTATAAAGGGAATTAGGAGTTTTAGATATCACATATGTGTATCTAAATATATAAAGAAATTATTAGAGAATGATAAGTTTAAAAGTGAAAAGTTTTTAGTTAACAATGGAATAGATTATGAAGGTATAGAGCTCACTGAAAGTAAAAATAAAGTAAGAGAAAAATATAATATAGATAATACGGATTTTGTATATGTGAACGTAGCAAGAATGCATCCTATTAAAAATCATCTAAGTCTTATAGAAGCCTTTGATAAATTAAAAAAAGAAAAGAAAGACATAAAACTTATTTTAGTAGGCAATGGTGAATTAGAAGAAAAATTAAAGGAAAGGGTTAGAGTGCTAGGACTAGAAGAGTATATAATTTTCACAGGCTTTAAGGAAAACGTAGTGAACTTTATAAATGCATCAGATATCAGTATTCTGACATCCTTTAGTGAAGGTGGTTCTCCGCCATTAGTAATATTAGAGAGTGCAGTAGTAGAAAAAGCTTCAATATGTTCAAGAGTAGGAGATATAGAAGAAACTATTAGTGAAGAAAGAGGGTTCCTTATAGACCCTAACTCTATTGAAGATATATATGTAAAAATGAGAGAAGCTTATAATAGAAGAGAAGAATTAAGCACTATGGGACAGAATTTATATGAACTTGTACAAAAAAGTATTCTATGGATAGCTTTTGCAGTGAATATTATAATGCTTATATAAAAATGCTTTCAGATAAGCAGAGAACCAAAATCTTTAATTTTGTGTGAATCGCTTACTCATTCGACTGAAAGGAGAAGGAGATTCATTAAAATAAGTGGAGTGAAGATAATGTCAGAAAAAAAGCTAATAAAAAGTTCAGTTATAGTAATGGTATTTATAATACTTGGAAAAGTATTAGCACTAGTAAGAGATGCACTCATCGCAGCTAAATTTGGAGCAACCTATATTACAGACATATATAATTTTGCATTAGGGATGGTATATTTACTTACTACTATAAGTTACGGATTGACAACAACCTTTATACCACTTCATACAGAACATTTACAAAAAAGTACTAAAAAAATTAGAGATAAGTTTGTAAATAATGTGGTTAATGTGTCATCTATATTTACAATACTGTTATCCGTAATTTTAATTATATTTGCTAAATACATAATATATGTTTTTGGACATGGTTTTTGGAATGACCCAAAGATACTTTCAATTTCCGTGGAAATAACTAGAATAATGATTATATCGCTTATATTCATAAGTCTTCAAAGTGTTATTACAGGAGTGCTTCAGGCACATAAAGAATTTTATGAGCCAGCAGCTATGGCGGCTATTTCAAACATAGTTTATATAGTGTATTTATTATTTTTAACAAGCAAGTATGGAATAAAGGGTTTTGCAGTAGCTACAGTAATAGGATTTTTTATGCAGTTTGTTATAAATATTCCTAAGTACATAAAGTTAGGATATAGATACGAAGGAATTGTAGATTTTAAAGATAAAGAAATACATAATATGTTTAAATTAATGTTGCCTATTATTATAAGCACTTCAGTAGTACAATTAAATGTTTTTGTAAATAGATCTTTTGCAACTAATATATTCTTTGGAGCAGTTACCGTCTTAGATTATGCTAATAAGATAAATACGTTGGCTTATGAAGTATTTGCTATAGGAATAGCTATGATCGTATACCCAACCTTATCGGAGTTAGCTACTAAAGAGAATAAAGATGAATACAAGAGAGCTTTAGGAAGAGCTATAAATACTATAATGCTTATAATGGTTCCGGCAGCAATAGCTATAGCTGTGCTAAGAGAGCCACTTATTACAGTAATTTTTAAAAGAGGTGCCTTTAATGCTGAGGCTGCAAAATTAACTGCAAGTGCACTACTATTTTACTCTCCTGCTATGATTGCTTATGGTATTAGAGACATTTTAAACAAAGCATTTTATTCAATAAAGGATACGAAAACGCCTATGATAAATAGCTTTATAGGTATAGTTATGAATATAGTCATAAATGTATTTATTATTAAGTATATGAAAGTATCAGGACTTACTCTAGCTACAACAATATCAGCTATTATTACGACTATATTGATGGCGTGGAATTTAAATAAAAAATTGGAAGGTATAGAGCTAAGAAAATTAACAAATAGTTTTTTGAAAATATCAGCTTCCTCGGCTATTATGGGAGGAATCATATTTATTATTAATAAGGCTAGTATGTACAAATTTGGATCAGAAATGAAAGGGAGTTTGATATCCTTAATAGTTTCCTTTGTAATAGGAATGTTTGTATACTTTTTATCTGTATATCTATTTAAGGTAGAAGAATATAATCAAATAATAGATGGTTTAAAAAAAAGAAAAACGGTTAAAAAATAACTATTTTACAGGTGGCAGCTTAAAGATGAGAAATATCTTTAGGCTGCCACTTGTAATTTAAATTATTAAATTATGGTTAACTTTCTAAGAACAATAAAGGGAGATGGTGAAAACTATGTCTATTTTATGGTATAATAAGCCTTGATTGCTTGGACATGAAAAATATAGTAGTTAAGTTATATATGATTTAGTAAGCTTCAGGTACCATGACACCTGAAGCTTAGAAATCTTTTGTCCTAAATTTATATTTTTATTTATAATTAGTTATAATATATTAGGTGAGGGGGAGTTATACTATGAAAAAGATAAAAGTTAAAAATATGGTTAACTATAAAATATTTTTGTTGACCTTTTTTATTATCTTAAGTTTTCAATTTTTTATGGAAAATAGATATGAAAAAGTATATGCTAGTGCTGGAAAGACTTACTATGTTTCTCCACAAGGGAATGACAGCTATGATGGTAGTTTTGAAAAACCCTATAAAACAATTCAAAAAGCATTGGATGAGCTAAAACCAGGAGATACTCTCGAAATAAGAGGAGGAATCTATCATGAAACGACAGATGTTTACAATAAAAAGGGTTCTTCAGATGCCTGGTTTACTATAAAAAACTATAAAAATGAAGAAGTTACAATGACTGGTGATTATAAAGTTAACTGGGGGGAAAAACGGCACCAGATGCTATAACCTTAAACAACAGCTCTTATTGGAAAATACAAGGTATAAAGATGACACAGTATACTGGTGCAGGTGTTTATATAACAAATAGAAGTAGTCATATAGAAATGTCTGATTTAGTAATTTGGGATTTAGATTATCCTGTCTATAGACCTTATGGAACTTCAGGTATAGATGGAGAGAGTTCAAGTTTTTGTTCAGTTAAAAATTGCAAGATATATAACATAGGTTTAAAAGTAGATAGACCTAAAGACCATGGAATCTATATAGGTTATGGAGCATATAACTGGACTTTTGAAAAAAACGATATTCACGATACTGCTGGGGCAGCAATTCAGCTCTATGGAAGCCCGAATGGTGGAAGTAATTGTATGATAATAAATAATAGATTATATAATAATCATGCTTATGGAATAGCCATTGGATCAAATGCAATTAACAACACTATTAATAACAATATATTTTATGGAAACAATTGGTGTGATGTGTACATGCTAGAGAAATCAACCAACAACTGGTTTAAAAATAACTTGTTTTTAACAGGATATAGTAACTATAATGTTCAGTTAACAGATGAAACTTCTGTGGATAATTCTTTTGATTTTAATACTTATTATAAGAATAATGGATATGTAGTAAATAGATACGATCAAATTTTAAATTATAATGAGTGGAAGCTTTATTCACAAGAGCATTCAGGAAAGTACTTAAATGAACCAGATGAAGTTCAACAGAGCATTAAAGATTGGCAACCATTGGAGGCAATGCAATATACAACTAGGAGATTAAGTGGGGCGGATAGATTTGAGACAGCAAAAAGAATTGCAGAGGAATTTAACAGTTCAATGGTGGATAACATAATAATTACTTCAGGATATAATTTTACTAATGCTCTAAGTGGCAGTGTGTTGGCTAAAAAAATAAATGCTCCAATACTGTTATCAGGAATAAGTGATTCTGAGAATTCAAGTACACTACAATATGTACAGAATCATTTGAATAAGAGTGGAAAAATATACATATTGGGTAATGAAGGTAATATAAATGAAAGCATAATTATAAGCCTGAAAAGTCTTGGATATAGCAATATAAAGATTCTTCAGGATGGAGAAAAGTATGGAAGTATAAAAGCTATAAATGATGAAATTAATGCAAATTCTGGAACACCTGTAGTTATTGCATCAGGTAACTTTTTTGCTGATGGACTTAGTATATCAGCAGTAGCAGCAGCGAAAGGGTATCCTATAGTTTTGTCAGACACTGATGCTTTACCAGCTGAATCAGAAGAAACTATTAAGAAGATAAGACCATCGAAAATTTATATAATTGGAGGAACTAGTGTAATATCTGACGGGGTAAAAGAAAGTGTAAAAAATATATCTGGAATTTCTGATAAAGATATTATCAGAATATGGGGAGAAGATAGATATAGCACATCTATAAATATTGCTAAGAGTTTTGAGCTAAATAATAAAATAGCTACTTTTGCTTCAGGCGTAGATTTCCCAGATGCATTATCTGGAAGTGTATTAGCTGCAAAGTTGAATGCACCGTTGATACTTATTAGTGATAATAACAATCAGCAAAAGAAGTTTATAGATTTAGGTAAGTATTCTGATCAAATCATATTTGGGGGTACAGCTTCTGTAAGCGAACAGACACAAAACAATTTAGCTAGATAGGTTCAGTAATTATAAATTTCCTGATTCTTTTCATAAGGTAGAGAGGAGGGTGAAAAATTAATAATAAACGTGTCTTACAAATGGATGTTATAAGAGCATTTGCTATTATTGCAGTAGTTTTAATACATGTTTCTGCAATTGTAATGACTGGAAATAATATTAGCTCTCGTACATATAATGCATCTATGGTAATTAATCAAATTGCGAGATTTTCTGTGCCTGCCTTTATATTAATTTCAGGCATAGGACTTACTTTAAGCTATAAAAAAGAACAGGGATATTTTAAGTTTCTTGCACGTAGATTTAATAAAATCATCCCTAGTTATATTTTATGGTGTATGATATATATATACTTTACAAATAGCAATATTGAAATTAGCAATGTTGTAAACAGCCTGATTTATGGAAAAGTATTTTATCACTTTTACTATATTCCTTTAATAATTCAGTTTTATCTTGTGTATCCTTTTATATATAGGTTTATAGGAACAAAGAGAGGGCTTTTAATAAGTTTCCTCATTACATTTGGAATAATTATATTTACACGTTACTATATACTATCAGATGAACTTAAGTGGTTTTTTGATAAAAAAAACTTATTAGATTGGATTTTTTATTTTTCATTTGGCGCTTTTATAGGAAAAAACCTAGAAAAGTTTTTAATGTTAGCTAAAAAATATAAAGTTTTAATATTGATCTCATTTTTAGTATCAATATGTATAATGTTATATGATGCTGCATCTAGCATTAAAATTGGAAAAGATCTTGAGTACGCAGCTACATTTATGAGACCTGCTGTGTTGTTATATTCCGTACTTCTTATACTCTTTATATTTAGTGTAGAATGGAAAGAAAATATTTTTATGAAGATAGTAAATTATATTTCAAAAAATTCCTATGCTATATATTTATCTCATGCATTAGTATTATATTATTTTATGAGATATTATACAGGATTGTCCTTATCGGTGGGGAGTGCGGCATTTGAAGTTAAAGCATTTATTGTAACTCTTATTGGGTCCATATTTTTAAATGAGGCTAAAAGATTCTTATAAAATTTACATAAATGTTATCTGTAATTCGTATAAAGACCTTGTAAACTTACTTTATATTTGGTATATTGTATATTTGTAGATATATTTATATAAATTTATAGGAGGATGTTCATGCAGGCTGAAAATATAAAAATAGATTTGCAAAAGCATATTAAAGATAAGAAGGCACAATTCATTATAAAAAGAATAATGGACCTAGTATTGTCAGCTATAGGTATAATTATACTATCTCCTTTATTTATAATACTTTCCATATGGATTAAAATGGACTCAAAGGGGCCAGCTATTTTTAAGCAAACCAGAGTAGGATTAAACGGAGAAAATTTTACTATATATAAGTTTAGAACTATGGTTGTAAATGCAGATAAAAAAAGAGAGTTAGATATAGACCCTAGTAATTTAGAAAATTTTGTATTCCAAAGTAAAAATGACAATAGAATTACAAAGTCAGGAGATTTCTTGAGAAAAACAAGCTTAGATGAAATTCCTCAACTATTTAATGTTTTTATTGGAAACATGAGTTTAGTGGGACCGAGACCTGAAATTGCAGATGTGGTTAAGTTTTATCCTGAGGCATATAAACAGAGACTTTTAGTGTTACCAGGAATAACAGGCTTGGCACAGGTAAGTGGAAGAGGAGAAATAGAACTAGGAAAAACTATTTATTTTGATTTAACATACATAAAAGAATTTTCGGTATGGTTTGATATAAAAATCTTATTTAGAACCGTATTTTCAGTAGCTAAAAAAGAAGGTGCATTTTAATAATATTTTCTAAATTAAGTAGGTAATAACCTACTTAATTTTTTAACATAAAAAGCTAATATAATGCAACCTTGCTTTTAGCATAAGAAATTTAAAATTGGAGGAATTTATGTTTATAAGAATATTAAAATATAATATTTTTAGTGGTACAAAACAAGAGCTTATGAATTATGTTGAAAAGTTTGAAAAAGTTAATATAATATCTGGAAACCCGGAAGTTCTATATAATGGACTTAATAATCCTTCCTTATTTTTAAATTTTACAGGAGATAGATCTGTGATAATTCCAGATGGTATTGGAACTGTAGTAGCATCAAAAATTATAGGAAAACCTGTGAAAGAAAAAATAGCAGGTATAGAAGTAATGGAAGAAATAATAAAAAAGTGCGAAAAAGAAAACAAAGGTGTGTACCTTTTAGGTGCAAAAGATGATATACTGCAAGGGTGTATAGGTAACCTAAAAAATAAATATAAGAATTTAAACATAGTTGGAAGCCATAATGGATACTTCGATTTAAATAACTGTGAAGAAATCATAAAAGATATACAGCAAAAGAAGCCTTATGCATTATTTGTAGCTATGGGTTCTCCAAGACAGGATAACTTTATTATAAATAATATGGATAAGTTGACATGCAAAATATTTATGGGTGTCGGTGGGAGCTTTGATGTTTTTTCAGGTAAGATTAATAGAGCCCCAAAATGGATGATAAACTCTGGGTTAGAGTGGCTTTATAGAGTATCAAAGGAACCGTGGAGAATAAAAAGATTGACATCTATTCCTAAATTCTTATTCAAAGTAATTAGATACAACTAAAATGACTGAGTAAAAGTGCGTTGGAGGGAATTATAATGAACTTAAATCAAAAAATTGACATTTTAAAAGGGGAATTAATAGAGAAGACTCAAGAACTAATAAGAATTAGAAGTGTACAAAGTGAAGCGAGACCAAGAATGCCATTTGGAGAAGAAATAAATAATGCCCTTATGTATACGTTAAACCTAGGAGAAAAACTAGGATTTAAAACTAAAAATGTCGATGGATATATGGGGTATTTAGAATATGGAGAAGGAGAAGAAATGGTAGGTGTTTTAGGACACCTGGATGTAGTTCCTGAAGGAGATGGATGGGATTTTGACCCCTATAGAGCAGAAATACATGATGATAAGATTTTTGGAAGAGGAGCAATAGACGATAAGGGACCTATAATGGCTTGTATATATGGATTATATGCACTAAAAGAAATTGGAGTTAAACCTAATAAGAGAATAAGAATATTACTTGGCACAAATGAAGAAAGCGGGTCTGAAGAAGTAGAATATTATTTAAAAACTGAAGAAGCGCCTACTTTAGGTTTTACTCCTGATGGATTTTTTCCAATTATATTCGGAGAAAAAGGTTTAACAGTATTTAATTTAGTAAAAAAAATTAATTTGTCAGAAAATTGCTCTATAGCTTATATAAAAGGTGGAAATAGAGCTAATATGGTTCCAGATTATTGTGAGGCTGGCATAAAAGCAGAAGATCCCGAATTAATTATAGAAAAAGTAGCTTACTATGCGAAGGCTAACAATATGGAATTAAGTACAGAGATAAAGGGAAATTTATTAATACTAAAATCCAAAGGTTTTTCAGCTCATGGCAGTACTCCTGAACTTGGGAAAAATGCTATAATGCAGGCTTTGATGTGTTTAAATAGTATAGATATATGTAGAGGGGAAGTTGGAGAAGTAATAAAATTTCTTGCAGAGAATATAGCACTAGAAACTAATGGAAAGAGTTTTGGAGTATATCTACATGATGATGTGTCAGGAGAATTAACTTTCAATGTTGGGACTATCGATATGAATGAGAATATTATGTCAGTAGACATGAATTTAAGGTATCCTGTAACTTGTAGCCTTGAACAAATGATGAATCCTTTAGAGAAGAAAATAGAGGATATTGGATTTAAGGTGGAAGGAATGGATCATCAACCACCATTATACTTTCCAAAGGATCATAAACTAATCAAAACTCTAGCAAAAGTTTATCATGAACAAACTGGCGAAGCAGCAGAACTACTTGCTATAGGAGGAGGAACTTATGCAAAAGAAATGCCTAATACTGTAGCATTTGGACCTGTGTTCCCTGGTGAGCCAGATTTATGTCATCAATCTAACGAGTACATAGAAATAGAAGCTTTAGTAAAAATGACAAAGATTTATGCTAATGCTATTAAAGAATTAGCGGAATAAATAAAAAAGCTGCGGCAAATTCAAGTTTCCGCAGCTATCTTTTTTCGACATTTATCCGATGTCTAGCGCCACTAACATCCCAACTTCTCGAAGTTGGGGATAAGTGGCGCTACGACCCTGGATTCGTTCAGCTAAGAATCAGATGGGGTTAAAACCCCATCTGATTCAAGTTTCACTTTATAAGAACTCCTATATATAAACTATTTTTATTAAGATTATGCAAATAGATATTATACTTTTCCGTCGAGAATATCTTTAAAATTTATATTTCTCAAGTCATTAACTAAGTTTTTTTGAACTTTAGCTAAGGCGTTATGCACGTCGCATTTATTTGCACGATTTAAATTACAATAACTAGGATCACAAAGACATCTAT
This sequence comes from Clostridium sp. OS1-26, assembly GCF_030915445.1. Classification (GTDB taxonomy): domain Bacteria; phylum Bacillota; class Clostridia; order Clostridiales; family Clostridiaceae; genus Clostridium_AM. Next base: position 649,527 of record NZ_CP133264.1, on the reverse strand, counting down.
TCATATATATAGGACCATCTATTACCTCGATAACATCCTTTAAGCTTATATCTTGTGGCAGTGCATTTAGAGCATAACCACCGTTAACTCCTCTATAAGATTTAATAATACCAGAATGAGCCAGCTTTCTTAAAAGTTTTAGAAGGAATCTTAAAGGTATACCCTCTTGTTCCGAGATAACTTTTGCTTCTATCTTTTCTCCATAGCCTAGTTTGCATAGGTAGAGTATAACTCTTAAAGCATAGTCTACTTCTTGGGTAATTCTCATAATATCTCTCCAAACGTAAAATGTACTTACTTTATACACTGTTGATATATTATTATAGCATAATTACCCACACTATGGTAGCTTATCTAAACTTTCTAGTTGATATCCATTATTTTTCCATTCTTTAATTACAGAATCTAATATTTCAGTATTAGTTTTTGAAACAGCATGTAGTAATACAATTCCACCATTATGTGTTCTTTCCATTACAATTTTTTTAGCGTTTTGTAGAGACGGTTGATCATTTACATCCCAATCATGATATGCTGAACTCCAAAATATAGTTTTATAACCTAACTTTTGAGTATAATAGAGAGAAAGTTCACTATATTTTCCCATAGGAGGTCTAAAGAACTTAGGCATCTTTTTTCCTGTAACTTCTTCGTAAGCTTTTTCAGTAACGTAAAATTCTTTTTCAAATTTAGCTGAATCCTTTGCGGCTACAGCGGCCATTGAAGGATGAGATGTAGAATGGTTACAAACCAAATGACCTTCATCAGCCATTCTTTTTATTAATTCTCTATTACTCTTTATATATGGTGTTGTAACAAAGAAAGCAGCTTTTACATTATTTTGTTTAAGGACATCCAGGATTTTAGGCGTATAGCCATTTTCATAACCTTCATCAAAGGTTAAAAATAAGACTTTTTTGAGGTATCCCCTAGATAGTAAGCTGAATATTTGTTTATAAGATTGAGTATATCTTGAGGTTCTCCTGAAGGTTCATTATTTTTTTTAGGTTGAAAGAACCAATTTTTTTCTGCTTTATTAAGCTTAGAAATATCAAGGTTTTTTAAAGTGGAGTTATTATCAGCATTTTTTTGTTCTTCTTTTGTAGGTTCAGTATTTTTATTAAGTGAATTATTTTGTGTATTACTAGACTCAATATCTTTATCTTCCACAATGCCATCTTCCTCATTATTGTTTTCTCTAACGGAAGTTGAAATAGTGCTATTTGGAGCCTTATCCTTAGAAATAGAATTTTTGCTACTACAAGAACAAAGAGAAAGCGCACATACAATAGATAGACTAAGTATTTTTTTATTCATATATGTTATCACCTGCCAATTATATGATATACTTTATCATGTGCTTAATTTTGTAGTTTATACTTAATGTATAGTGGAGAGATAAAAAATGTGCAATAGATTTTTTGATAAGATCAATGAACTTTATGATGTAATTTTACAACCATTAGATATTAGACACAAGAAAACGGCTATATATAACTGTAAAAAAATGTTAAAAATTGATGAAAAACAAAGTTTTTCTCAAGAATATTGTAGATTAAGAGAAGGGGATAAAGAAAAAGGGATAATCTATACTCCAGAAGAGATTTCAACATTTATTTTAGAAAATGTAATAAGTGATGAAGAAATAGTTAATAATCCGTATTTAAAAATTGTTGACCCTGCTTGTGGATGCGGAAATATAATAATTCCTTGTTTTAATCACCTAAAAAAGATTTACATAAGAAATTTAGAGTTAATAAATAAGCTGCACAATATGAATTTAACAGTTACGAATATTGATAAGCACATCATATGTAACAATTTGCACGGATTTGATATAGATGAGGATGCAATAAAGATTTTAATTATAGATTTATTTAATATAGCTTATAATGTGTATGAAAAAAACTTCATAGTTAAGGATTTCTTGATAGATTCAATCGATAAAAAGTTTGATATATTTATTGGAAATCCTCCTTATATAGGGCATAAGGCTATAGATAGAGAATATTCTAAGCTTCTTAAAGTAAAATATAAAGGAATATATAAAGATAAAGGAGATATATCCTACTGCTTTTTTCAAAGCGCATTAGAGAAACTTCAAAGGAATGGGAAATTATCTTTTATTACATCTAGATACTTCTTAGAATCTCCAAGCGGAGAAGAACTACGAAATCTACTTATAAATAAAACATCTATTTATAAAATAGTTGACTTTTATGGAATAAGACCTTTTAAAAAAGCTGGAATAGACCCAGCAATTATTTTTATACATAATGATGTATTAAAAAATAGCAAAATAGAAGTTATAAGACCTATAAAGCTTAAAAATAAGTTTAAAGATGATTTTTATGAATCAGTTTTTTTTAAAAAAGATAATTGTCATAAAAGATTTTTGTAGACAGAGATTACTTAGATAGTAAGAGTTGGAGATTAGTAGATAAAATTGAGAAAAATATAGTAGAAAAAATAGAGAGAAAAGGTTTTGACTTACTCGGGAATTTGTGCAATTTTCATCAAGGAATAATAACTGGATGTGATAGAGCTTTTGTTGTAAACCACGACATTATAAGAAATGAGAATATAGAAGTAGATATTATAAAACCCTGGATAAAAAGCAGTTTTATACAGAAAAATAACATCCTTAGAGACGATAAGTATATTGTATATTCAAATTTAATTAAAGAAGAACAGCAGTATCCTAATGCTATAAGTTACATTAAAAACTACAAAGAGAAGCTTATAAATAGAAGAGAATGTAAAAAAGGATTAAGGATATGGTATCATCTTCAATGGGGAAGGACGCAGGATATATTCGAAAAAGAAAAAATTGTTTTTCCTTATAAATCAAGTAGCAACAGATTTGCATTAGACAAAGGTAGTTATTTTAGTGCAGATGTTTATTGCTTAACTCTAAAGAATAGTTCTATTATTTCATATGAATATCTTCTATACATACTAAATAGTAAATTGTACGAATTTTATTTTAAAACCTTTGCAAAGAAGTTAGGAGAGGATCTGTTTGAATACTATCCTAATAATCTTAACAAATTGTATATTCCACTAATAGAAGATTTTGAGAAGTTTAAAGATGAAAATTCACTATACAATTTTTTGATTTAACTGAAGAAGAGATTGAGATTGTAAATAATAACGGATAAGATTGAATTATAATATAAAAATTTTGCGACATAACACCTGTATAGGGCACTAGACTGAAAGTTAGCTTATACGCCGGTATAAGCTAACTTTCTAGTTAGTTTCTCTATAAAAATGTGTCACATATTTTATTTTGTTAGATCTTCGACAAACTTAGGAAGAACAAAGCATGCATTATGAAGCTTTTTAGTATAATATTTAGTTTCTATATCTATGGTATTTGATAGGTCAATAGTTTCTGGGTCATATTTCTTTGAACCTACAGTGAAACTCCAAAATCCACTCGGATAAGTTGGAATACCTGCCATGAATAGCTTTGTAATTGGGAAGACTGCTTTAGCATCTTCATAAACTCGTTTTACTACATCTGGAAGATAGAATGGAGTTTCAGTTTGTGCTATAAATATTCCATCTTCAGTTAAGCATTCAAATATTTCTTTATAAAAACTTCCACCAAATAATCCTTCAGCAGCGCCAAATGGATCAGTTGAGTCTACAATTACAACATCGAACTCATTCTTATGCTCATGAACGTATTTTATACCATCACCAATAAACACTTCACATCTCGGGTCCTCTAATGCACAGCTTATTTCCGGAAGAAATCTCTTACATTCATCAACAACATTTTTATCTATCTCGCATAATACTGCTTTATCCACTGATGGATGTTTAAGCACTTCTCTAATAGCGCCTCCATCTCCACCACCAACTACAAGAACCTTTTTAGGATTTGGATGAGTAAATAGTGGAATATGGCTTATCATTTCATGATAAACATATTCATCTTTTATCGTAGTTTGTACTATACCATCAAGAACCAGCATTCTGCCTAAAGCATATGTATCAACTATAGCCAAATCTTGATATTCAGTTTTCTTTGTAACAAGTGTTTCTTTTATTTTGTAGGTCATAGCAGCATCCTCTATTTGACCTTCTTTTAACCACATATCCATAGTACTAACCTCCTTAGTAATTTAAATTATTCTTTAAAATAAAAAAATCTACAAAATTTATGTAACTTTGTATGATTGTAGATTATATAATTAAACAAATAATATTATAGCAATGATTTAATTAAAAGACAATTAATTAATTTAGCAGAATTTATTTTATTTTGATGTTAAAAAATGCTCTATGTGTATAAAAAATAAATAATATGTCAATAATAAATTATAGAAACACTTATGTAAAAATGCAGGAAAAATATTACATATGTAGAATATAATTAAAGTACTCTATTATATGTACAATTTTTAATTATTATTACATAAAGATAGAAAGAAGGGGGGAAATGAAGGTCTGGCTCGGACTATGCAGAGTACTTCTGCATATACTGTAATTAATATTTTGCAATACAATTACAGTTATATCATAATCAAGTCATAGATTGTGATATATGAAATTAAAGTTAAGACAAAGGTCTTAACGCTAAAACTACAGGTGACAGATATATGAAAAAAGTAGTTTTAGTAGAGCGGAGAGGAATATGTATTTAGAATTTGAAAACAAAAATGATAAACTTATAGTTTCCATGGCTGGTGAATTAGATCATCATAGTGCTGAAGAAGTAAGAAATAAAATTGATGATAGACTAGATAGGAATAATATTACAAAATTAATTATGGACTTCTCTGGAGTTAGTTTTATGGACAGCTCTGGTATAGGTGTAGTAATTGGTAGATACAAAAAGCTTAGTATGAAAAAAGGTGACATTTGTATAGTTAGGGTTGGTGACTCTGTAAAGAGAGTTTTTGAGTTATCAGGAATGTTCAAAATAATTAAGTTATATGACAGCATTGAAGAAGCAGTTAAGAGTATTTAACGGGGGGGATTAAAAATGTACGAAAACATGATGAAAATAGAGTTTTTAAGCAAATCACAAAATGAAAGCTTTGCTAGAGTAGCTGTAGCATCCTTTGCTTCACAACTTGACCCTACTATAGAAGAGCTAACAGATATAAAAACAGCAGTATCGGAAGCAGTAACAAACTCTATTATTCATGGTTATGAAAGTAAAGACGGTATAGTAAAAATTGAAGCATATATAAAAGATAATGAGCTTACCATAGTAATAGAGGATACAGGAATGGGAATAGAAAATGTTGAACTTGCTATGCAACCTTTATATACCTCTCGACCAGAACTAGAGAGGTCAGGAATGGGATTTACGGTTATGGAAACCTTTATGGATAGTCTAAAAGTAGAATCTGAGAAGAATAAAGGGACAAGATTGACAATGAAAAAGATTTTTAAGTCTTTGAGTTAGGTGAACAATATGAATGAAGAAGCGATGAAAAATGTAAGCTATGACTATGATAATAATATTCAACTGATTAGACTAGCTAAAGAGGGCAATAAAAACGCTTTAAATAAGCTAATAGAGGTTAACTTACCGTTAGTTTCCACTATAAGTAAAAGGTTTTTAAATAGAGGGTATGAATATGAAGATATATTTCAAATAGGTTGTATGGGATTAGTTAAGGCTGTAAATAACTTTGATGAAAGTTATAATGTTAAGTTCTCTACTTACGCAGTACCTATGATACTTGGTGAAATTAAAAGGTTTATTAGAGATGATGGTATGATAAAGGTAAGTAGAAGTGTGAAAAATACTGCCAAAAAGCTACATTATGATAAAGAAGCCTTGACTAAGGAACTTAATAGGGACCCTACTGTAGAAGAATTATCTAAGTATTCTGGTGTAAACGTGGAGGATATTATATTTGCAGTAGAGTCTGCAAATAGTCTTCAATACTTATATGATACTATACATCAAGATGATGGATCACCTGTTCTTCTTATTGATAAACTAAGTGAAAATCCTGAAGAAGACAACGAAATGGTAGATAGAATAGCTTTAAAAGAAGCGTTGAAAAGTTTAGATACAAAATCACGACAAATTATTATGCTTAGATATTTTAAGGATAAAACTCAAGTTCAGGTTGCTAAAATGTTAGGTATAAGCCAAGTTCAAGTTTCAAGGATTGAAAAAAAGGTTTTAAAGACTATGAGAGAGAGATTAAGTGGATAGAATATATATAAAGGGCGTAGATCAAAAACAATTGATCTACGCCTTTTATTTTTATAAAAGATATCAAACATTAACTGGTGAATACTGTGATATATATCTATAGTTAGATTTTACTCTTTATTAGAGTCCGTAGTATTCTTTGAATTAGTAGTATCCTGTGATTTATCATTTTCTACGGATTTTTCCACAGGAGGAACATTAGCGTTATTAACATTAGTGTTATTTGTATTAGTATTCTTATTGTCAGTATTTTTATTATTCGTTTTCGTCTCTTTGTTTGTATTGATATCAGTTTTGTCTTTAAATGGTTTTAAAATCTTGTCAATAATAGAATTACTTTTAGCTGGCGTGTGAGAAAGATTGCAATAATCTTTTGGCTCGGTACCACTTATAAATAATTCAGTATATACAGTACTACCATTTGGATCTCCATAGCAAAGGGAAGTAGCTATTTTTCCAGATTTACTACATATTGCAGCACTTACTATATCAGAGGGCATCTCGATATCCTTTGGAGGAAGATCTCCGTGGGCAGATTGCATTATAGCTGACCATACTCCAGCGGCAGCATTACTTGTTAAACTCCACTCATAATTATATTTTTCATTTCCACCTATTGGACTTCTATCATCATTTCCTATCCATACAGCAGCAGAATAATAAGGTGTAAGTCCGCAAAACCATAGATTTTTTTTATCGCCAGAAGTACCTGTTTTCCCTCTAACAGGCATAGAACCGAAATTCGCATTTGGTCCTGTACCACCTGAGCTGACAGGACCTTTTAAGAGATCAAACATTATATAAGCGCTTTCTGGTGAAAGAATCTTTTTAGCTTCAGATTTATTTTCTAATATAATTTTTCCAGTTCTATCAACAACTTTACGGTAGAGCTTAGGATGTGAATATAAACCATTATTACCAAAAACTCCGTAAGCTGCTGCCATTGTTAAAGTATTTGTTCCGTGAGTAAGCTCTCCTAGTGAAAGAGAGGCTACACTTACTTTATCATTAGGGTCTAAGGTTAACCCAAATTTTTCTGCATACTCTGCTCCAGTCTTTAATCCGATTTCATGTTCGAGTTTTGCAGCTATTGTATTTACCGAGTGCGTTATAGCAGTCCTTAGAGTTATGGTTTCACCATATTGACCATATTCGCCATTATCATTTCTTGGATAGCTATTGCCACTTTGTCCATACAATTTAGCGATATTATCTGGAAATGGAGAATCTTCTATTGAAGTAGCAGCAGAAGCTTGCTTTGAGTCTATAGCTGCACCATATACTGTTAAAGGCTTTATACTTGAGCCAGGAGCAACTAAATATTTATCTGAGGCAGCTCTATTAAAGGACATTGGTGGTTGAGCACCTCTACCTCCAATAATTGCTTTTACTTCCCCATTGTGATAATCCATTATCACTGCTGATGCTTGAGGCTGTATTATACCGTTTTTATCTTTTCTAGAAGTAATTCCAAAGGTATTATCATCGTCTAAAATTTTCTTAGTATTGTCCTGAATATCTTTATCCATAGTAGTATATATTTTAAGACCTCCATACATTAGGAGGTGCTGAATTTCCGTATCACTATAGCGATATTGTGATTTTAAATCTTTTTTTATCTGGTCTATAGCAGGCAGTGAAAACCATTCATAATTAAGTCTGCTTTTAGATGATGAAGGAGGTTGAAAAGTTAATTTTTTGTTTGTCAGGTCATTTACAGCGCTGTTATATTGTTGCTGTGTGATATATCCATTTTCATACATTTTCATCAAAACTGTTTGGGTTCTATTTAAATACAAAGAAGGATCCTTTTTAGCCGCAGATGAAAAGGGATAATATACAGATGGGCTTTGTGTTATTCCTGCAATAAAAGCACATTGAATTAAATTCAAATCTTTTGCTGGTTTACTAAAATACTGATCAGATGCAGCTTCAACACCCCAAGCTTTTCCCCCTAAAAAAATAGTATTCATATAGGCTTCTAAGATTTGATCCTTAGTTAGATAATTTTCTAGCTTAAGAGCAAGATATATTTCTTGGATTTTTCTCCTAAGGGACACTTCAGAAGACAAAAGAGTATTTTTGAGAAGTTGTTGGGTTATAGTAGATGCACCCTGTAAAGAGGATTGGCCTCTAAGCTTATTTTTTACATTTATATATATCGCTCCTGTTATTCTTCTAAGATCAACACCTTGATGTTTATAGAATCTCTCATCCTCAATGCTTACAAAAGCATTCTTTAGGTCTTGAGGCATATCTTTGAATGGTATAACAGTTCTTTGTTCATTAGTAACTACAACATCCATAAATTCATCTTTGCCATTATACAAAACGGATGGCTCATTTAGAGTTAGAAGTTGATTTACATCTAATGCAGGAGCATTTTTAATCATAGCGAAGACTACTCCTGTTGAAACTATTACTGATACTACAAATAAGCTAAATATAGTAATAAGGGTAATTCGTAGAGCAGTATAGGGGGTTTTTTTATGCTTTTTACCCATAATTGTCCTCCTCATTTTCTTACGGCTATTTAATAATTTTTAACTATTATAACATAAATGAAAGTAATTATGAAATACAGTATGGTAATTTTATCAAATAAAGAATAAATATTACACATAGCAGGCATCTAAAATCTGTGATTTTCAGATGGTCACTTACACAGCAAGTACTCATCCGACGAAAAGAGAAGGAGTTTCATTTATAAATATATAAAGAGCAAATCTAAAGGATGTGAATAAAATAGCTTCTGATGTGGCTTTGGAGCCACAAAAAATATAAAACTGCTGTGACTCTTATACACAGCAGTTTTATTATTTAAACTTTACTTTTCTTCCCAGTTAAATACATATGGTATGTTTCTATAATAATCTCCATAGTTTAATCCATATCCTACTACAAATAGGTCTGGAATTTGGAAACAGCAGAAGTCTGGCTTTATATCTATTTTTCTTCTTTCAGGCTTATCTAATAGCACGCAGCACTTAACACTAGAAGCACCTAATGCTTTTACATGGCCTATTACAAAATCCATTGTTATTCCAGTATCTACAATATCGTCAACTATAAGGACATCATATCCGTTTATATCATCTGGTATATCATTTACAACCTTTACACATCCAGAGGATTCCTCGGAATGGCCGTAACTAGAAGTTGTCATAAATCCTATTTTAACAGGAACACTTATTTCCCTAACTAAATCCGCTGCAAATATAAAACTTCCTCTTAAAAGTGATAATACATATAGGTTTTTACCAGAATATTCTTTGCTGATTTCTTCACCTAATTCACGTATTCTTTTAGCAATTTGTTCTTGAGTCATTAATATGTTTCTTGCTTTATCTTCCATTATGATCCTCCAACCCATGCATATTTACAATATTGATTTTATAGTATAAAATTATATGAAAGTTGTCAAGTAAACTTGGTTATTGGAAAAATATAATATTTTATGTATTGATTTATAAGGTTACTGGAATAATATAAGAGTGGAGATGATGCTATGATATACGGAAATATTGAAGGAATAAGAAACTCAATATTAGAAAGATTAGAAAGAGCATATGATATAAAGATTCCTAAGAATAGTGTATGTAATGAAGAGCTAATAGAGTTGCTATGCGATGTTACTCGATATTTAAACAGAGAAGTTAGTGTAGCAATTAATAGGAAAGGAAGCATAGTTAGTATTGCTATTGGAGATAGCACTACTGTAGAAATGCCGGAAATAGATGTAAAGGAAAAGAAGCTGTCAGGTATAAGAATAATACATACACATCCTAATGGTAACTCAAGACTTTCAGCTGTAGATATATCTGCACTAATAAAGCTTAGATTAGACTGTATGACGGCTATTGGAGTGGATGATAATGGTTATACTGATATAACGTTAGGATTTTGTGCTGTAGAAAACGATTCACTTATTGGAGAAATGACTGAACCTTTGAGTATGCAGCAAGTTTTAAACATTAACCTATTAGATGAAATAAATTATATTGAAGGTTTTATGGAAAATAAAGAGATTATTGATGATGACAGTGAAAGAGCCATTTTGGTTGGAGTAGAAAGTGAAGAAAGTATAGATGAGCTTGCTGAGTTAGCCAAAGCATGTAATGTAAATGTGGTTCACAAAGTAATTCAAAAAAGGTCAACTATAGATTCTACTTTTTATGTAGGAAGAGGAAAGGTTGAAGAAATAGATCTTTTACGGCAGACATATGGAGCTAACGTAGTTATTTTTGATGATGAACTGTCAGCTTCGCAAGTAAGAAATCTTGAAGAAAACTTAGGTGCAAAGGTTATCGATAGAACTACACTGATACTTGAAATATTTGCCCGAAGAGCAAGAAGCAAAGAAGCAAAAATACAGGTTGAGCTTGCACAGTTAAAATATAGGCTTCCAAGATTATCAGGGCTTGGAACTGTACTTTCAAGAACAGGGGCTGGTATAGGAACTAGAGGTCCTGGTGAAAAGAAACTAGAAGTAGATAAAAGACATATAAGAGAAAAAATATATGATCTAGTAAGAGAGCTAAAAAAAATAAAGCAGGTTAGAGAAACTCAAAGAGAAAAAAGAAATGATTTGCCTAAAATTTCATTAGTTGGATATACTAATGCAGGTAAGTCAACTCTAAGAAATAAATTATGTGAGTTAGCTATGCCAAAGGAAGCAGTACAAAAGGAAAAAGTATTTGAAGCAGATATGCTTTTTGCAACCCTTGATGTAACTACAAGAGCCATTGAGCTGCCGGATGGAAGAATATCTACATTAACTGATACAGTAGGATTTATAAGGAAACTTCCTCACGATCTAGTTGAGGCTTTTAAATCAACGTTAGAAGAAGTAACTTATTCTGATTTACTTTTACATGTAGTAGATGTTTCGTCTGAAATTGTAGAAGAGCAGATAGATGCAGTTAATGACGTTCTAAACCAGTTAGGTGTAAAAGATAAGCCAATTATGCTAGTTCTAAACAAAATTGATAAAGCTACAGAGGAAAGCATAAGCAATATTGAAGAAAAATATAAAAATATCCAAACTATAAAGATATCTGCGAGAGAAGAAATAAATTTGGATTTATTGTTATCTGAGATTTGCAAGTTGCTTCCATATAAGCTAAAGAAAGCAGAATATATTATACCTTATAATGAACAGTCCCTTGTGGCTTTTCTCCATAGAAATGCAAAGATTGAAAGTGAAGAATATAAGGATGAAGGTACTTATATTTTAGCTTTTGTAGATGATGAGGTTTATAATAAAAGTAAGGAGTATATTGTTAATTTACAAAGCTCATAAACAGGATTCCTAGATTCAGGCAGAGGTTAAATACCTAAATGGCATTTAACGGGCAGACTTGACCAGGGAGCGTAGACATTGAATAAATCAACGAGTTACTAATGTGATAATATTTTTAAATTTTCATAATATAGCAATATTCAACTGAAAACTTTTATTTTCTAAAAAATATACATAAGTGGCGAGGTGCAGCTTTGCATTACGCCTTTCTTTTTATTATTATTTTATTCTTCACAATAAAAAATTTAACATAAAGTTTATTTTGATTAAATTTTTATAGAATAATTGAAATTAATTTAAAATAATTAGGGAAAATATAATTAATGAAATGGATTTGTTTAAATCTATATTAAGGAGAAGTGAGTAATTTGGAAAATGTATGTCCTTTGTGTAATAAAATGAAAGAAATAAATTTAAACTGCGACATATGTGGTGGAGTTATGTTAGATATGGGAAGAGTACAGGATTACTCCGATCCATACGGACCTCAGCACCCAATACATGATGCTGACGGCTACTGTATTCACTTGTTTAGATGTGAAAAGTGTGATGATAAAAAAAAGATTAAAATATTAAAAGTAATTATGTGAGTTGCTGAAAGAAATTATTCATTTGTGCAATTTTGCTATTGTAATTACACTAAAATATATTATATAATAAAAAAAAATTCAATGTTCATTTAATTCGTATTAATTTAAAAAGGGGGACATTTAAGAAATGGAAAGAACAATCTTGCAGTATCAAAAGGCATTCAATAGTATTGTTGAAAGATTAAAGAGCAATCAATCTGTTCTAGCAGTAATGGTTTTTGGTAGTATGGTTACGGGAGACTTATGGGATGAGTCAGATATAGACCTTTTTGTTATACTCAATAAAAAAAATCCAGATATAGAAAATATTTACACTGAAGAAAAAGGTGTACCTGTTCATATTAAATTAATGAGTAAAAATAAGTTTTTGCAGCTTCATGAGGAAGATTTAAGAGGCGGATTTATACATAGAATCTTTGCTTCGTCAAGACTTGTATTCTCTAAAGATATGGAAATAACCTCTAGATATGACAATGGAAGATATTATCCTGATTTAGATAGAGAAAGATGGAATATGGTGTATTTAGGTAATTTACTAAAACATATGGGAGTATGCAAAAAGTACCTATATAATAATGGAATTTATACAGCATACACTGCAGCAGTAAAATGTTCAGAAGAATTTGCAAGATTGTATGTTAACTCTTCAGGGTATATGATAAGTAAAGATGCTATGACTATGGCTATGAATCTAAATGACAATTTTAGAAAGTGTGTAGATGAACTATTTTTTAATACAATAGAGACAGAAGAGGCTATAAATAAAACATTGGATTATTTGCAAAAAAATATAGATACATCTATGAGAAATCTAACAAATATTTTAATTGACTATATGAGAGAAAAAGATAGTTTCTTAAGTGCGGAAGACATTAAAAATGATAAATTATTTTGTAGCTATGATATAAATATGGAAGAAATACTAAGTAAACTTTGGGAAAAGAGTTTACTTAAAAGGGAAACTAGAGATTACAAAACAGAGGACGGCAAAGTTTTATTTAAGGAAAATGTGTATTTTATTTAAAAGAGATTTTTAAAGTAATGTTGTATATAGCGTTTGTTAAAATAAAACTAAAAATATGATAGAAAAGCTATAATAATTTGATTATATCGATATTTTATTTTAACAAACTCTATAAAATCGACGTTATTTTAATTACAGATTATTCACAATGGTGTCTTAAATATAAATTAGTATAAATTAAACGAACTTAAATTTTAGGTGCATAAATTTAAGTTCGTTTAATTTTTAATATTAGGTTAAAATATGGAGTAGGATGTTATGAAAAAGTATTTTATTGAACTAGGTAGAGGAGAAACGCCTAAGTATATTACGATTGAAAAGCATATAAAAAAGCTTATAGATAGTAATAAAATAGAAGATGGAGAAAAATTACCATCTATAAGAGGACTTTCTGAATTACTAGGTGTAAACAATATAACTGTAGTCAATGCATACAAAAAACTAGAAAATGAGGGTTATGCAGTTCAGAAAATGGGAAGTGGAACTTATGCTAAGAGAAAAGATATAAGTAAAAATTTTAGAAGAGAGTACTCGGAGATTCTAAAAAAGGTATCTGGAGGATCACTGCAACAGTATGTAGATTTTACAGGAGAAAGTCCTTCAAGTAGCTTTTTTCCGGTAGCTTTATTCAAAGATGTGTTAAACGAGGTATTAGATAGAGATGGCGCAGATGCCCTTATATATCAAGAAGCGTTAGGATATGAGGGGCTAAGAAAAAGCATAAGTCATGTTTTTTGGAATGATAAGGTAAATAGTAACGATATATTGATAGTGTCTGGTGCACAACAAGGAATAGATATAATATCTAAAGCATTAATAAATACAAATGACAGTATTATAATAGAAAAGCCAACCTATAGTGGAGCACTATCCGTTTTTAAATGGAGAAGAGCGGATATTTTTGAAGTGCCCATGGAAGTGGATGGAGTTGATATTGTAAAGTTTGAAAAGATATTAAAGAAAAATAACGTTAAATGCTTTTATACTATGAGTTATTTTCAAAATCCTACAGCTATGAGCTATAGCATTGAAAAGAAAATACAGATTTTAAAACTAGCACAAATATATGATTTTTATATTATAGAAGATGATTATTTATCAGAATTAATTTATGACGAAAACATGATCTATAAGAGTTTTAAAAGTTTAGATCAAAACGATAGAGTAATATATATAAAAAGCTTTTCAAAAATATTTTTACCAGGTATAAGAATAGGATATTTAATACCACCAGTAAAATTTAAAGAAGGTATACAAAATTCAAAAATAAATACAGATATATCAACATCTAGTTTAATGCAAAGAGCTTTAGATTTGTATATAAACAAAGGTTTTTGGAAGGATTATATAAGTGGACTAAAGTTTCTGTATAAGGATAGATATTTATTTATGGAAAAATGTCTAAAGAATTACTTAGGAGACAAAATAGATTTTATAAGCCCAGGTGGGGGGCTTCATTTTTATATAAAAATAAAGGATAATATAAATATTAACTCTATTGAACTTTTCAGAAGTGCTAAAGATAAAAATGTTTTATTAACTCCCGGAACACTTTTTTATAAAAACCCTTCGGATGGAGAGCGATACTTTAGATTAGGTTTTTCTCAAACAAATGAAAGTAATATTGAAAAGGGCATAAAAATAATTAATAATTTAATAGAGGCGTGAAGGGGGTGACGGTTCTGTCAGGAAAAGGAATGGTTCATGTTAATTGGAATGACATTATTAACTATACAGAAGAAGATATAACCTACTTTTTATTTTTAGAAGGAAAGTCTGTAGAAAGCTTATGTAAGATAAGAAATTTAAATAAGGAAACTATTCAAAAGCATATACTGGATGGTAAAATAAAGTATGGAATTCTAGCAAAGAGCGGTAGTATTGATGCTCTTTTTCAAACTATATCTAACTCTGGAAAACAAGATAAGATAGAGGCGTTGAAATGTTTAGATGAAAATAATAAAGTTAGAATGCTTCAATTTATAAGAGATAATTATGTACATATGAAAACTAAAGATAAAGAAAATGCCATATGGATAGCTGGAGAAATTGGAGATAAAGATGTTTTAGATATACTTATGAAGGCATCCGTACATAAGCATGTTAATGTACGGCGTATGGCAGTTTCTGCTGCGGGGAAAATTGGTGATAAAAACATGGAGACACTGCTTATTAGGGCACTTGAAGATAGTAATCCTCAAGTAGTGATGTACTCCATAAAATCTCTGAGAAAAATAAAAAGCGAAAAGGCACTTGAAAAAATCAAGGAACTTTGTATAAATTCAGAAAAGGATTATATAAAAAGAATATCGGAAGAATATGTTAGAGAAATGAGTACTTAAAATATGCTAGAATGTTTAGAAGGGTGGGATTTGTATGGGTTATTTTACTATAAAAGATGAAGTGAGCTCACAATTTGAAGAGAAGAAATCTATATTTATAGGTCATGTTAAAAGAGTTTATAGTGAAGATGAGGCTAAGGAATTTATAAATAAAATCAAGAATGAACAAAAGGAAGCAAGACATAATGTATATGCTTATGTTATAGGACAGAATATGGGCATACAGAGATACAGTGATGATGGAGAGCCACAGGGAACTGGTGGAGTTCCAGTACTTGAAGTTATAAAGAAAAATGAAATAACAGATGTAGTTGTAGTAGTAACAAGATATTTTGGTGGAATTTTATTAGGAAAAGGTGGACTTGTAAGAGCTTATTCTAAAGGTGCCGCTATGGCTGTAAATGATGGTGGAATAGTAGAAAAAGTTAAAGGTGTTATAATTGATATTATTCTTGAGTACGATATGCTGGGTAAGGTTCAGTATTTATTTGAACAAAAGTTATGGCATATAGAAAACACTGATTACACTGATAAGGTAAAGCTTCTGATGTATTGTGAAGTAGACAAATTGGAAGAGGTACAAAGAGAAATAATAGAAGCTACCAATGGAAAGTGTGAAATTATCGTAGGAGATGAAGAATATTATTTTAAATTAGATAACAGGTTATTTAAAGAGAATATATAAATTTTAGTATTTGTATCTACAAGGTTTTATATGATATAATTATTTAGGCATTTTGCCAACAATAATGTACATAAGCAGGCATCCAAAATCTTAAGTAGATATCCCAAATCTTTGATTTGGTGATAGTCACTTACACAGAGTGTTGATTTTGAGATGATCGATTAAGCAGAGAACTCAAATCTCTGATTTGAAGTGAATCGCTTACTCAGCGAGTACTCATTCGACGATAGGAGAAGGAGTTTCATTAGTTTTAACTGTTTTTTAATTTAAACTTAATTTAAAATAATTTTATATAAACCGTAAATCTAGGAGGTAATTAAGATGTCAGGACATTCAAAGTGGCATAATATACAAGCTAAAAAAGGTAAAATGGATGCTAAAAAAGGTAAAATATTTACTAAGATAGGTAAAGAAATAGCAATAGCATCTAAGAATGGTGGATCAAACTTAGATACTAATAGTAAACTAAGAGACGTTGTTGCTAAGGCAAAAGCTAATAATATGCCTCAAGATACAATAATGAGAGCAATTAAAAAAGGTGCTGGAGAAATGGAAGGTGTAAACTATGAAGAAATAGTTTACGAAGGATATGGTCCAGCAGGGGTTGCAGTTATAGTAAATGTTTTAACTGATAACAAAAACAGAAGTGCGGGAAACGTAAGGTCAGCTTTTACAAAGTGTGGAGGAAATCTTGGCTCTAGCGGATGTGTATCTTTCATGTTCCAAAAGAAAGGTCAAATTGTTATAGAAAGACAAGATAACATAGATGAAGATGAAATAATGATGCAAGCCTTAGATGCAGGTGCAGAAGATTTCAATGCAACAGAAGAAGTATTTGAAATAACTACTGCTCCAGAGGATTTTGGTACAGTTAGAGAATCCTTAGAAGGCGCAGGATATGAATTTTTATCAGCGGAAGTAACTATGATACCTGATACTACTAGTGAAGTAGATATGGAAACAGCAGCTTTAGTTCAAAAACTTATAGATAAGCTTGAAGATGATGATGACGTTCAAGACGTTTATCATAATGCTGAGTTCCCAGAGGGTTTTGAAGGTTAGGAATGAATAGATGTAACACTCTTTTATATTGGTATATATCCAAAATAAAAGAGTGTTTCTTTATATATATTCAACCTAGATGCTTGACTTATTAGCAGTATTCATAGGGGTACTTTGGTTAAGTCAATTATCAAAGTTGGATATATATGAGCATTAACGAGAGTGAACTATAACATAATTTTGACCGGCATCTGACAGGTAATCTATTGCTTCATTTGTGCTGACACCATTTAATAAAATGTTATCTTCTGTGGTAGTTATTTCTGTAAGGCTGTTAAGAACTTTCATATCATCTTCATCTTTTTTTACCATGTTATGTATGTGATCATAGGTATTTTGGCTTACTTGCTTAACTGTACAAGAGTTGTTATCATCTACAATTATTACAGAATATTTTTGTTTCATGATTTATTCCTCCTTTTAGTCGGAACACCAGGTAATTTTGCTCGTTCCCCTTCGGGAACGGGGTAACTTAAGATGTTCGCTTCCGCTCACAAGTTACCTGTAAAAGTTCATTTAGAACTTTTACCTAGCAAAATTATCCGTTAAAGTCCATTTAGGACTTTAACCTCCGCATATATAATAATATTATATAAATATTGTTTCTTTAAAAAATAATTTTATTACTTAGGAACCTAAAATAAAATGACAAGTTAAAGATGGGATGGACGTTTTGTTGCTAATTAATTAATTTGTTATAAAAACATGCATAAAAATGAATAACACATAAGGTAATTGTCCATAATATTTATGAGGAGGGATATTATGGATAAAAGGAAAATAAGAACACTTGTGTTAGTTGTTTTGACTATTTCAATATTTACTTTAAGCTATTATATATGTATAAATAAACTAAGAAATGCAAATATAAGGAATAATAAATATGAAATAAATGCTGGCAAAGAAGGCGGAGTAGGTAGCTTAGCTGCAAACTCTAATGGAGATGGAATAGTTTCACGTAATGCTAACTTAGTATTTAAAACTAAATATGATAAAAGCGGAGATGTTGTTATTGAAAAAGAAGAACCTGTTGGAAGTCTAGCTGGGAAGAAAAAAAGCGATATTGAAGCAATTTACAAGGATGATGGGTATGAAGTACAAAATATAAATTCACTACAGGTTATTTTAATGAAGAAAGTTGATAAATACGCTCCCAATAAATATGTTTTAGGTATAAAAGATGGATTTATCGCTATATATAAGACGGATAAAGATAGCAATATGACCATAGAAAATGAAAAGAGAGATATTACAGATATTAAGGTTGATAGATTAAAGCAAGCGGATATTCAACTTTTAACCAAGGGAGATAAATACTTTCAATGTGACACACGAGAAGATGCAGAGGCACGCCTTGAGGACTATGAATAATAGGCCTCAAGGTGTTTTTGTTTACTTGAATTAAACTTATTAAAATGGTAAAGTAATATAAGCAGGGAACCCAATTAATATAGTTTTAGAAGGTTAAAGCCCTAAATAGGCTTTAACGAGCAATTAGCGAGCGGGAGCGAGGTTAAAGTCCTAAATGGACTTTAACGGGCTGCCTAGCCAAGGAAACTGGCTAGGCAACCCAGTGATTTAATTGCTCAGTGTTCCGACTAAAAGGAGGAGATGCTATGTATGAATATATAAAAGGAACATATGTAGGAATGAATAAGGATTACATAGTAGTTGAAAATAATGGTATTGGATATAAGATACATACATCTGGAAGTACTTTAGCTAAGCTTCCGAAAAATGGAGAAGATGCGTTACTCTACCTTCAACAAATTGTAAGAGAAGATTTCATTGGATTATATGGATTTTTGACTAAAGAAGAACTTGATATGTTTAAATTACTTCTAACTATAAGCGGAGTGGGAGCTAAAGCAGCACTTTCTCTTTTGTCCATAAGTAATGTAAGTAATTTGAAATATGCTATTTTATCTGGCGATGAAAAAACAATAACTAAAGCTCAAGGTGTAGGCAAGAAAATGGCTCAGAGGATTATATTAGAACTTAAGGATAAAATAATGCCGAACGAACTTTTATCGCTGGATAACAAAGATATAATTATAGAGGAAAATAAAGAGAGTGTTACAGAGGCACTAGAGGCACTTGTCGCACTAGGATATTCGGAAAAAGAAGCTCAAAAAGCTTTAGAATCTGTGGATAAAAAAGAATCATTAGAGAATATAATAAAAAGTTCATTGAAGTTCTTAATGAGTTAGGAGTGGTGGGATAGCTTATGGAGAGTAGGATTGTAACACCTGTAAATATAGATGAAGATAAGGATAATGAATATAGCTTAAGACCTCAAAAAATTAGTGAGTACATTGGTCAGAAAAAAGTAAAAGGAAAGTTAAAGATATTTATAGAAGCAGCTAAAAAAAGAAAAGAGGCTTTAGACCACGTATTGCTCTATGGTCCCCCAGGTTTAGGTAAAACTACTTTAGCTAATATTATAGCGATAGAGATGGGAGGAACGCTAAAAGTAACCTCCGGCCCAGCCATTGAAAGGGCAGGTGATTTAGCTGCGATTCTTACAAGCCTAAATGATAACGATGTTCTATTTATTGATGAAATACATAGATTAAATAGAAGTGTTGAGGAGATACTATACCCTGCAATGGAGGATTATTCATTAGATATTATAATAGGAAAGGGAGCATCTGCAAAATCTATAAGGCTTGACTTGGCTAAGTTTACTCTTATTGGAGCAACTACAAGAGTAGGACTTTTAACATCACCATTAAGAGATAGATTTGGTGTATTATGTCCAATGGAGTATTATGATACTGACGAGCTTAAAGAGATTATAGTAAGGTCAGCTAAAATACTTAATGTGGAGATTGATGCTGAGGCAGCCATAGAAATAGGAAGAAGATCCCGAGGAACTCCAAGAATAGCAAACAGGTTATTAAAAAGAGTAAGAGACTATTCAGACGTTAAAGGAAATGGGATTATAGATGTTAAGATTGCTCAGGATGCATTAGAACTTTTGGATGTTGACAAAGAAGGATTTGACAGCATAGATAATAAAATTTTGACAGCTATAATAGATAATTTTAATGGGGGCCCTGTAGGCATAGAGACATTGTCCTATTTTATTGGAGAAGAACTAGATACAATTCAGGATGTATATGAACCTTATCTTCTTCAAAAAGGCTTTATAATAAGAACACCAAGGGGAAGGGTCGTTTCAGATATGGCATATAAGCATCTAAAGAGAAACAAAAAATCTTCTAGTGTAAGTCAAAAGTCAGAGGATCAGTTCTCTATCTTTGATAATAAAGAAAATAACAGTTAAGAATGCTATACGTAAGATAAAAGAAATGGAGGATGAAGAACTTTGAAAGTTACAGATTTTGATTTTTATTTGCCTGAAGAATTAATTGCTCAATATCCAATAGAAAAAAGGGATGAAGCTAGATTAATGATATTGGATAAGAAGACAGGTGAAATTGAACATAAAGTATTTAAAGATATAATTAATTACTTAGAAGCTGGAGATTGTCTTGTACTAAATGATACAAGAGTACTTCCTGCAAGGCTTATTGGTTCAAAAGAAGGCACTGGTGGGAAAATAGAATTTTTGCTATTAAAAAGAGTTGATATAGATACTTGGGAAACCCTAGTTAAACCAGGAAAAAAAGCACAAATTGGAGCGAGATTTCAATTTGGAGGCGGAGAACTTACGGCAGAAGTTATAGATATGGGGGAAGAAGGCAGTAGAATAGTTAAATTTGAGTATGAAGGCATATTCGAAGAGGTACTTGATAAACTTGGACAAATGCCATTACCTCCTTACATAAAAGAAAAATTAGAAGATAAAGAGATGTATCAAACTGTTTATTCTAAGGAACAGGGGTCTGCTGCAGCTCCTACCGCAGGGTTACATTTTACTGAAGAACTTTTAGATAAAATCAGAGCAAAAGGTGTTAAATTAGCATTTCTAACACTTCATGTAGGGCTTGGAACATTTAGACCTGTAAAAGTTGAAGAGATTGAAGCGCACAATATGCATTCAGAATACTATAGTATGTCTAAAGAAACAGCAGATATAATAAATAGCACAAAGGAAAATGGGAAAAAGGTAATAGCAGTAGGAACTACATCTAGCAGAACTTTAGAAACTATAGGTGATGAAAATGGTAGAGTAAGAGAGCAGTCTGGATGGACCGATATATTTATATATCCAGGTTACAAATATAAAGTCGTAGATAATCTAATTACAAATTTTCATCTTCCTCAATCTACTTTAATAATGTTAGTGAGTGCTTTGGCTGAAAGGAATAATGTTATGAAGGCCTATGAAACAGCGGTTAAAGAAGAATATAGGTTTTTTAGTTTCGGAGACGCTATGTTTATCAAGTAAGTAATACGCAAGAAGGAGTGTTTAAATGTATAAGTTACTAAAGAAAGAAGGAAAGGCTAGAAGAGGTGAGTTTACTACTCCTCATGGTGTAGTTCAAACTCCAGTATTTATGAATGTTGGAACTTTAGCAGCCATAAAAGGTGCAGTATCAAGTATGGATTTAAAAGAAATAGGGTGTCAAGTTGAACTTTCTAATACATATCATCTTCATCTAAGACCAGGTGATGATGTAGTTAGTAAAATGGGTGGATTACATAAATTTATGAATTGGGATAGACCTATATTAACAGACTCAGGTGGATTCCAGGTATTTTCCTTGTCGCAAATGAGAAAAATCAAAGAAGAAGGTG
This sequence comes from Clostridium sp. OS1-26, assembly GCF_030915445.1. Taxonomy (GTDB): domain Bacteria; phylum Bacillota; class Clostridia; order Clostridiales; family Clostridiaceae; genus Clostridium_AM. The sequence goes on along the minus strand of NZ_CP133264.1, from coordinate 627,622 downwards.
TATACTTTAATTCTCATATAGATGGGAAAAGAATATTTATGGGACCAGAAGAAAGTATGAAAATACAAAGTAATCTAGCGTCAACTATTGCTATGGCTTTTGATGAATGTATACCAAACCCTTCTCCAAGGGATTATGTAGAAAAATCAGTAGCAAGAACTACTAGATGGCTTAGAAGGTGCAAAGATGAGATGGATAGATTAAATTCCTTACCGGAAACTATAAATAAGAAGCAGATGCTTTTTGGTATAAATCAGGGCGGAGTTTATGAAGATATAAGAATAGAACATGCTAAAGAAATAACTAAAATGAATCTTGATGGATATGCAATAGGAGGGTTAGCCGTTGGTGAAACCCATGAAGAAATGTATAGAATTATAGATGCAGTAGTTCCGCATCTTCCAGAAGATAAGCCAATATATTTGATGGGTGTTGGAATACCAAGTAATATACTTGAAGCGGTAGATAGAGGAGTGGACTTTTTTGATTGTGTGCTTCCTGCAAGGAATGGACGACATGGTCATGTATTTACTAAAGATGGGAAAATAAACTTACTAAATGCAAAATTTGAACTTGATGACAATCCTATCGATGAAGGATGCCAGTGTCCAACTTGTAGACATTATTCAAGAGCTTATATAAGGCATTTATTTAAAGCAAAAGAAATGCTTGCTATGAGACTTTGTGTATTACACAATTTATATTTTTACAATAATCTTATGCAAGAGATAAGAGATGCTATTGATGGTAACTATTTTAAAGAATACAAGAAGCAGAAACTTGAGCAGTGGGGCGGAAGAGCTTAGAATAGTAGTTATATAAATGAAACTCCTTCTCCTTTCGTCGAATGAGTACTCGCTGAGTAAGCGATTCACTTCAAATCAGAGATTTGAGTTATCTGCTTAAGCAATCATCACAAAATCAACACTCTGTGTAAGTGATCATCTCAAAATCATAGATTTTGGATGCCTACTTAAGATTTTGGATGTCTGCTTAATAGAGGATTTTTAATCCTATATGTAGAAAATCTATTAAGCGGCTATCAAAATTCTCAATTTTGTAATAGTTACTAAGTTAGACATTTATTGTTTAGCTTAATAACATAAACTTATAAAAAGGGAGGTGAATTAAATGACTAAGGCATTAATGCAGTTTGGACCATTAATATTTATGATTGCTTTATTTTACCTGATAATATTTGTACCAGAAGGCAAGAGAAAAAAGAAATATAGAGCAATGCTAGATAACCTTAAAGTTAATGATGAAGTTATGACTAAAGGTGGGATAGTAGGAAAAATAATAAATGTACAGGACAGATTTGTAATACTACAAACTGGTCCAGATAAAGTTAAAATAAAGCTAGATAAAACAGGAGTTTTAAACCTACTTTCAGAAGTTGAGCCTTATGAATCTTCAAATAAAAATGAAGATAATAAAAAAGTAGATAATAATAAAACTGAAAATAAAAAAGAAGCTTAGATTTAATCATAAAACACCTTCTCTCTACATAGATACTATTAGATGGGAGGTGTTTTAAAGTGGAAAAGAACATAAGCTATCTTCCTGCCGCAGAAGGCGTGCTAAGGGGATTTATTTTAACTGTAGTATTATTGCTGATTTTTGCAGTAATAATGACATTCATTGATATCAATGAAAAAACAAGTTCAGCTTTTTACCTAATTACAACATTACTTAGCATAATGTATGGGTCTATATATGCAGTAAAAAAGGTGAAGAGACGAGGCTGGCTTATAGGCATGATGGTTACTGTTCTATACTTATTAATACTTTATTTGGTTTCTGTAATATCCGGTAACTCTGCAGTAATAGGAGTCAACAGAATAGAGAGATTTTCACTTGCAATATTAGTAGGTATGATGTCTGGAATGCTTGGAATAAACCTTTAACGAATTGTTAATATTAAACAACTTGTTTATTAATTAACTTTATTTTGTTGAAAGTTTGTGTTATAATCAAACGGAAAACTTTATGAATGGAGGAATTTTATATGAAACATATAAAAACTATAAACAGAACAAATATAAAGGATAGCTTAAAGAAGCCAGGATGCAAAGAATGTGCTAACTCATGCCAATCAGCATGTAAAACTTCTTGTACAGTTGCTAACTTAGCTTGCGAAAATTAATATAAATTCAAGCAGTAACATTATGTTACTGCTTTAAATTTAAGCGGACATTTGTGGGATAATTTTCAGAATAATAATGACTATTTAGTTTAGGGAGGAAAAGAATTTGGCAGATATTCATAAGTTTATCCAGGGTGGAGAGTATTACGTGATAGATGTGAACTCTGGATCAGTACATATAGTAGACGAATTAGTATATGATATCTTAGATGAAGAGGAATTAAGAGATAAGAATGAGCTTGTTAGCAAATATAAGGACAAGTATTTGGTAGAAGATATTGAGGAAGCTTATGACGAATTAGAACAGTTAATAAAAGATGGAATTTTGTATTCAAAAGATTTATATGAGAGTATAGCTTTAAGCACTGATAAATCTGAATCATTTATTAAAGCTTTATGTTTAAATATAGCTCACGATTGTAATTTAAGATGTAAATATTGTTTTGCTGATGAGGGAGAATATAAAGGTTGCAGAAAATTAATGACACCAGAAATAGGTAAGAAAGCTATTGATTTTGTCATGGAAAAATCTGGACCTAGGAAGAATATAGAAATAGATTTATTTGGTGGAGAGCCATTAATGGCATTTGACACAATTAAAGAAATAGTGGAATATGCAAAAGAACAGGAAAAAGTTCATAATAAAAATATAAGATTTACAATGACAACTAATGCAACATTATTAAATGATGAAATAATGAACTACTTAGATAAAAATATGGGAAATATAGTTTTAAGCATAGATGGAAGAAAAGAGATAAATGATAAAGTTAGAGTTAGAGTAGATGGAAGCGGTTCCTATGATGCAATAATGCCTAAGATAAAGAAAATGGTAGAGATGAGAGATAAATCTAAGCAATACTATGCTAGAGGAACATTTACAAGAGAAAATACCGATTTCTTTGAAGATGTAAAATATTTAGCAGATCAAGGCTTCGATGAAGTTTCAGTAGAACCGGTAGTACTTCCAGATGAGCATCCACTATCATTAAGAGAAGAAGATCTGACCGTTATATTTGAACAGTATGACAAACTTTATGAAGAAATGCTAAAACGTCACAAAGAAGGTACAGAATTTAAATTCTATCATTTTAACATAGACTTACAAGGTGGACCTTGTGTATATAAAAGAATATCTGGGTGCGGAGCAGGTCATGAGTACGTAGCCATAACTCCAGATGGAGAAATATATCCATGCCATCAATTTGTAGGTAATGAAGATTTTAAAATGGGAGATGTTTTAACAAATCGTGACCTAAATAAGGAAATAGCTAATAAATTTAAAGCTGCGCACATATATAATAAGCCAGAGTGTAAGAATTGTTGGGCAAGATTCTATTGCAGTGGAGGATGTCAAGCTAATAACTATAATTTTAATAAGGATATGAATGTTCCATATCATATTGGTTGTAAAATGCAAAAAAAGAGAATTGAATGTGCTATTGCGTTAAAATCAAAAGTTATGCAAAAGTAATAATGACATTATTTTGTATTAAGTGATGTTTTTTACATAACAGTTGCATTTCTATATATTGACTGGTTTGTTTATAAGTAATATAATGGCTAATGTAAATACATGTAAAAAAGGAATATCCCATTATTAACAAAGGAGGATAAAAATGAGGAGTAGAGGAAAAAGTTCGGCTGGAAGAAGTACCGCTTTGTTTTTCCTATGTATACTTGTGATAGGTTTTTTAGCTTACTCAGGTGCACATGGTGTTACAATAGGAGATTATAGGCTTAAGTCTTTTAATGAAGTTATAAATAAAGGACTAGATCTTCAAGGAGGAGTTTCTGTTTTAGAAGAAATTCAAGCAGATAAAGTTGACCAAGAAACTCTAGATAGAACTGTAGAGCTTTTATCAATGAGAGTTAATAAGCTAGGTGTAAGTGAAACTGTTGTTACAAGAGAAGGACAAAAAAGAATAAGAATAGAAATACCAGGAAAATTTGATGCTAAAGAAGTAGTAGATGGTATTGCTAAAACTGGTGAATTAAAATTTGTAGGTCCTGACAAGCAGGTCATTCTTACTGGTAAGGACGTTAAAAAAGCTTCAGCATATATAGGTTCGGATAGCCAATCTAAAGTTGGTCTTGAGCTTAATGATACAGGAAAAAAGAAATTTGCTGATGCTACACAAAAGTTTATGGGTCAAACTATAGCAATCACTATGGATGATCAGGAGCTTACAGCTCCAAGAGTTGATGCACATATAACTGATGGTAAAGCTGAAATTTCCGGTAGTAAAAGCCTTGATGAAGCAAAGAGGGAAGCTAATATAATTAATTCAGGAGCACTACCTGTTCCAATTAAAAATGTACAAAGTAAAGTAATAGGTGCATCCTTAGGTGCTAATGCTTTGCCTCTAAGTGTATTAGCCGGTGAAATTGGTATAGGATTAGTAATGCTATTCATGATTTTATATTATAGAGTTCCAGGAATTATTGCTAGCATAGCATTATCATTATATATATACTTAGTACTTTTTGCCTTTGCTAGTGTAAATGTTACTTTAACATTGGCAGGTATCGCTGGATTCCTTCTTACAGTAGGTATGGCGGTTGATGCTAATATACTTATATTTGAGAGAACTAAAGAAGAACTTAAAAGTGGAAAGTCTATTAAAGCTTCCATAGATTCAGGATTCCATAGAGCTATGACATCAATACTTGACTCTAACATAACTTCCATTCTTACAGGTTTAGTACTTTATAGTGTTGGTTCAGGTTCTGTAAGAGGATTTGCGCTTACACTAATAATAGGTGTTGCGTTAAGTATGTTTACAGCTATAACAGTAACGAGAACATTAATGAATTTGGTAGCAGATATAGGTTGGTTTAAGAAAGAATGGACAATAGGAACCTTTGGAGTACATGACTTTAGAAGGGGGGTAAAATAATATGCTTAAAATCATAGAAAAAACAAAAATATGGTTTTCGATATCCCTCATTATAATTCTAATAGGTGTGTTTACCATGGTCACAAAAGGCTTAGAATATGGTTTAGACTTCAAAGGCGGTACTGTGGTGGAAATAAATGTTGGGAAAGATTTTAATAAATCAGATATAGATAGCATAACTAAAAAGTATGCCTCTGATATTCAATCTAATAAAGTTAATAATACATCAATAGAAATAAAAAGTGCTACTTTAACCAGTGATGATGTTAGCAATATATTAAAGGATATAAAAGCTAAATATAAAGATAGCAGTCTTACAAACCAAGAGCAAATAGGAGCTGCTATAGGAAAAGAAGCCAGAGTAAAAGCGCTACAAGCAGTAGCAGTTGCTATTGTGTTTATATTTATATATATAGGAGTAAGGTTCGAAATTAAGTTCGGTATGGCAGCTATTATTTCACTTATTCATAATGTACTTGTAATGTTATCTGTTTATGCTGTACTTAGAGTACCTATAGATTCAAGCTTCATAGCAGCAGCACTTACTGTTATAGGTTTCTCAGTACATGATACTATAGTTGTTTTTGATAGAATAAGAGAAAATGAAAAGAGTATGAGAAGAGTAGATCCTGTAATAGTTGCAAATGCTAGTTTAACTCAGACTTTGGCAAGGTCTATAAATACAGTATTAACAGTTGTAATAACATTAACAGCTGTATATGTATTGGTGCCTTCAGTAAGAAACTTTTCAGAACCTATTTTAATTGGTATTATTACTGGTTGCTATTCATCTTTGTGTATAGCTACACCTTTCTGGGTAATACTAAAAAAACATTTTGCTAACAAGAAAAAAGTTGGAGGACTAAAACCTGCAAATTAAAAAATGTATTTAAAGTATCATTTTATTATGATAAATTGGAAAGATCTAGAGTATAAAACGCTCTAGATTTTTTTACTGTTAATATTCTATTTACAAAGTAATTGTAAAAAACGACAATATCATATATAATATATATGCTTTCGATAATTTTGGAGGATTATATGATGGAAAAACACGAAAGAAATATATATTATTCTAGGGGTTTGGGCAGACGTGATCCATTTCTTTTAAAAGGGATGGGAGAATCCTTAAAAAGAATAATAAAAGCAGTAAATGAAAGAGAAAAAATTGTAATTTATGGTTACTATGATCTAGATTGCATAACGTCTGTATCCTTATTACTGCTTGTTCTAAAATATTTAAATGCAGATGTTGAATATTTTATTTCAGATGACATGGACGAAGACTTTAATATAAATTCTGATATTGTAAAAAATCACATAAATTTTTTAGGGGCAAGTTTAATAATTACTGTAGGATGCGGTATTAACTCAGTTGATGAAGTAGAATTATGTAAAGAATTAGGAATAGATGTTATTATAACAGATTATCATAATTGTAAAGGTGATTTACCTGAGACCGTTATAATCAATCCGAATCAAAAAGGATGTAAGTATCCTTTTAAAGATTTAACTGCAGTTGGAATTGCTTTTAAGCTTGCACAAGCTATATCGATGTACTATCAAATGAAATGTATCAATAAATATCTGGATTTAGTTATGTTAGGGACTCTTTCGAAATGTGCTTCAGTAAAAGGTGAAAATAAAATAATGGTTAGCCAAGGAATATATCACTTAAACTATACAAATAATTATGGGTTTAAAGCTTTAATAAAGATATATAACGTTGCTAATATAAATAAAGAAAACCTCTATATGTTAGCGCACAGCATAATACCTTCAATGAAAAATAGAAGATATGTGGACAATGCTAGAATAGCAATAGAGCTTTTTACCACTGCCAATATGGATAGGGCAGAGCAGATAGCTAAATACTTGAAAAATGAAATAAGAGGTAATGAATTATTCGTTCTATAGGAAAGCATTTTAAAAACTTGAATACATGTCAATAATTAATATATAATTAGAAAGTACTTTTATTAATACTTTCTAAAATTGTGTCTATGCTATTTAGAGGGGGAATACAAGTGGATTTAAAGGAAAAAATAAGAGTGATAGAAGGATTTCCAAAGGAAGGTATAAGCTTTAAAGATGTGACTACAATATTACAGGATGGTAATGCATATAAATATACAATCGACAAAATAGCAGAAAATTTAAAGGATAAAAACATAGATGTTGTTATTGGTCCTGAAGCTAGAGGATTTTTATTTGGAGCGCCAGTAGCTTATGCTCTATGTGTAGGTTTTATACCAGTAAGAAAGAAAGGAAAGCTTCCTTACGATACTATAAGCATGAGTTACGATCTAGAGTATGGCAGTGATGAACTAGAAATACATAAGGATGCAATAAAACCAGGACAAAGAGTTGCAATAGTAGACGATTTGTTGGCTACTGGAGGAACTATATCTTCCGTTGCAAAACTTGTAGAACAAGTTGGAGGAGAAGTTGTATCTATAGATTTTGTAATGGAGTTAACAGAGCTAAACGGAAGAGAAAAATTAAAAAACTACAATATAAAATCTCTAGTTCAATATGACATTTAAGCGTATCAAATTTAAAATTGCAAGTTTCTACAGTATATAATATAATAGTAATAAAAAATAATGGCTGGTTAACAAAACCAGCCATTGATTTTAAGGGAGTAGTAGTATGCTGGTAAAATTAATGGAAAAAATTGATAAAAATTGCAGTAATATAGATAAAGATATGGTAAAAAAAGCATATAATCTTGCCTATGATGCACATAAGGATCAAAGGCGTGAATCAGGTGAGCCATATATAATGCATCCAGTAGAAGTAGCAGGCATATTGGCAGATATGGGCATGGATACCAGCACCATTACAGCAGGACTACTGCATGATGTAATAGAAGATACAAATTATACTCATGAAGAAATAAGCAAAGAATTTAGCGAGGAAGTTGCAAACCTTGTAGAAGGTGTAACCAAACTCGGAAAGATAAAATACAAGACAAAAGAAGAGCAGCAGGCGGATAATGTAAGAAAAATGTTGCTTGCTATGGCTAAGGATATTAGGGTAATACTAATCAAGTTAGCAGATAGACTTCACAATATGAGAACTTTAAAATACATGCCTGTAGAAAAGCAAAAAGAGAAGGCAAAGGAAACCTTTGATATTTATGCTCCACTTGCGCACAGATTAGGTATGTTTAAAATAAAGTGGGAATTAGAAGACCTGGCATTTAGATACATGAATCCAAATGAATACTACTTTATAGTAAGAAAAATAGCTGAAAAAAGAGTTGAAAGAGAGAACTATATACATTTGGTATTAAATCAGCTTAGAGAAAGTCTTGATAAGTCAGGAATACCATCAGATATAGATGGAAGGCCGAAACATTTTTACAGCATATATAGAAAAATGGTTAAGAAGAATAGAACTATTGATCAAATATTTGATTTAACTGCATTTAGAATACTTGTTGATACCGTTAAGGATTGCTATGCAGTTCTAGGAATAGTTCATACTATATATAAACCTATACCGGGAAGATTTAAAGACTATATCGCTATGCCTAAACCTAACATGTACCAATCTCTTCACTCAACAGTAATAGGGCCGCAGGGTAAACCTTTTGAGATACAGATTAGAACTTTTGAAATGCATAAAACAGCAGAATATGGTATAGCAGCTCACTGGAAATATAAAGAAGGCGTTGAAAATGCTGAAGATATAGATAAGAAACTTACATGGCTTAGAGAAATTCTTGAATGGCAAAGAGAGACCTCTGATGCAGAAGAATTTATGGAAGGTTTTAAAATAGATTTATTTTCAGATGAGGTATTTGTATTTACACCTAAGGGTAGTGTAATAAATTTACCTAATGATGCTACGCCTATAGACTTTGCATATAAGATTCATACTGATATAGGAAACAGATGTGTTGGTGCAAAGGTAAATGGAAAGATGGTTCCACTGGAATATCACCTTAAAACGGGAGAGATTGTTGAAATACTTGCATCTAGTACTCCAAAGGGACCTAGTATAGATTGGTTGAGTCTTGTTAAGAGTAATCAGGCTAAAAGCAAAATAAGAGCATGGTTTAAAAGAGCCAAGAGAGAAGAAAATATTGAAAAAGGCAAGGATCTTTTAGAAAGAGAAACTAAAAAGCAGGGATACAACTTTGGAGAATTTGCCAAAGGTGAAATTTTGGATAGCGTGTTAAAAAAATACAACATGAACTCTATAGATGACTTATATGCAGCAGTTGGGATAGGAGCTGTTGTTCCATCTACTGTAGTTGGAAAACTAAAGGAGCTTTATTCAAAGTCTGCTAAACCTGATGTTAATGAATGGAGAGTTATACAAGAGCAGCTGAATAGAAACAATAAGCAACATAATAATAAATCAAAAGTTAAAGCGCCAGGTATAATTGTCAAAGGTGAAACAAATGTACTTGTAAGGTTTGCAAAATGCTGCAATCCAGTTCCGGGAGATGAGATTGTTGGTTATATAACAAAAGGCAGGGGGGTATCAATTCATAGAGAAGACTGTAAAAATATTGATTACTTATTAAAAAATGAAGATAATAAACTTGTTGAAGTAAGCTGGGGTAGACCAAAAGGTGCTGAATATGTAGCGGAAATACAGATTAAGGCTGAAGATAGAGAAGGCCTGCTAGCTGAATCAATGGAAATAATAAGTAGCAGTAAAACATCACTTTATGCGGTAAATGCTAAACCTGCTAAGAATGGAATAGCTCTAATAAATATTAAATTAAAAATAATTGCCATTGAAGACCTCAAGGATGTAATGAAAAAGATAAAAAAACTCAAGGGAGTTCTTGATGTTTATAGAACAAAAAATTAATTATGTGAAAGGCTTATAAGGGGGGATTATATGCGCGCAGTAGTGCAAAGAGTTAAATACTCTAAAGTAGAAGTAAATGGGGAGAAAATTGGAGAAATACAAAAAGGATTAAATGTTTTGCTTGGCATATCTAAAGAAGATACAGCCGAAGACATAAGTTACATGAAAGATAAAATATTAAATTTAAGAATATTTGAAGATGAAGATGGAAAACTTAATAAGTCACTTATGGATATATCTGGTGAATTACTAGTAGTTTCACAGTTTACCCTATATGGAGACTGCAGAAAAGGTCGCCGACCAAGTTTTATTGAAGCTTTGGGTGGTGATGATGCAGAAAAGATGTATGAAGAATTTGTGAGACTATGCAGACAAGAAGTCTCCAAGGTGGAAACAGGAAAGTTTGGTGCTGATATGAAAGTGACAATAGAAAATGATGGTCCTGTTACTATTATGATAGATAGTAAGAAAAACTTTTAAGCAGGCATCCAAAATCTATGATTTTGTGATGGTCGCTTACTCATTCGACAAAAGGAGAAGGAGTTTCATTTAATTATTGTATAGAAATAAGGCATGTGAAGATGCCTAAGACCGGTATGGTAGTCTATTTGACTTGATATTTATTTTCATGTGCCTAAGATTAGGTTGTCAGTAATTTCAGGAGGGGAATGTTATGAAGATAAAAAGAATTCCTGCGGGAGTTTATGCAGCTAATTGTTTTATACTAATGGATGAGGATACAAAAGAAACAGCAGTAATTGATCCGGGTGGAGATTCCGAGGATTTAATAAAAGCTGTCAACGAAATGGACGCAAAAGTAAAATATATATTGTTAACTCATGGTCATACAGATCATACTGGAGCAGCAATTCAGTTGCAAGAAGAGTATAATGCACCTATTTATATTAATGAAAAAGATTATAGAATGATGGAAAATGGTGAATATATTTATGGTAATGTTATTGGAAAAGTAGATAAATTCTTAAATGAAGGTGATACTTTAAAAATAGGAGACATTGAAATCAAATGTATTCACACGCCAGGCCATACACCAGGTGGAATTTGTTTTATGGTAGAGGATGTTGTATTTACAGGTGATACATTGTTTGCAGGGTCTATAGGAAGAACAGATCTTGCAGGAGGAGACTTTGATGCAATTATAAGTAATATAAAAAATAAACTTATGATATTACCAGATAATATTACAGTATTTCCAGGGCATGGATCACAAAGCAGTATAGGGAGAGAAAGAGTTCATAACCCATTTTTGTAAAATGCACGTTAAAAATGGAGAGTATTCTCTATTAAGCAGGAATCCAAAATCTTAAGTAGATATCCCAAATCTATGATTTGGTGATAGTCACTTACACAGCGTGCTGATTTTGTGATGATCGCTTACTCAGCGAGTACTCATTCGACGAAAGGAGAATGAGTTTCATTTTTTAATTTAAAAGGAGGCTTAATAAATAAGCAGCAATGAAAATTAGTATAAAATTAAATAATATGGACTATAGATATGATGTATACCTGATGGTTAACATATTCTATGCATCTGTAGATGTAGAATTTGTTGATAATAATTGGGATTTTTATATTGATATTAATGAAGAAAGTGTTATTGTAAAAGATAAAGAAGAAGAATTACATAGAGAAGATTTTTTGAGAGTGATTTAACACATAAAGAAAATATTAAAAAATTTATATTTAAGTATTTTTCAGAGAGAAGTGGCAAAATTATGCCATGGGGAACATTAGTGGGAATAAGGCCAAGCAAGATAGCCTTATCTTTAATAAATGAAGGAAAAGATGATGAATATATAGTAGGCTATTTTTATAAACACTTTTATACTAGAAGAGATAAAGTAGAATTATGCATAAAGATTGCAAAGGTTGAAAAAGAATTAATAAATGAAAATGCTAATAAAATTAGTGTCTATGTTGGCATGCCTTTTTGCCCTACAAGATGTTTATACTGTTCATTTACATCTAATCCAATTGAAGGTTGCAAAAGTGTTGTTGAGCCTTATTTAAAAGGTTTGTATTTTGAAATAGAAGAAATAGCAAGATACATAAAAGAAAAAAAGTTAGATATTGAATGTGTTTATTTTGGCGGGGGAACTCCTACAGCGATAAATGATGAACAATTTGAAAAAATTATGGCACATATATATAATAGTTTTGTCAGAGAAAATAAAGTTCAAGAGTTTACAGTGGAATGTGGTAGACCGGATAGTATAACTATGAGCAAATTGGAAAGTATGAAAAAATATAAGGTAGATAGAATAAGTATAAATCCACAAACAATGAATGATGATACATTAAAGTTAATTGGTAGAAGACATAGTGTAGATGAAGTAATCGATAAATTTAATTTGGCAAGGCAATGTGGATTAGACAACATAAATATGGACATAATTGTAGGACTCCCAGGAGAAGATTTAAGCTATATAAGAAAAACCTGTGATAAAATTTTTGATCTTACACCAGATAGCATTACTGTTCATGGTATGTCAGTAAAAAGAGGATCAAAGCTGCATGAAAATATTATTAACAAGATGGATTTTCATGTACCAGAGCAGGAAGAGCTTAATTTAATGTATGAGGAAACAGTAAATTTAGCCAAAAGATTAAATATAAATCCATACTACATGTATAGACAAAAAAATATGGTAGGTAATATGGAAAACGTAGGCTATTGTGAGACTGGAAAAGAAGGTTTATATAATATTCAAATGATTGAAGAAAAACAGACCATTATAGCTTGCGGTGCTGATGCGGTAACTAAAGTCGTATTTTTAGATGAAAATAGAATAGAGAGACACGCTAATGTTAAAGATGTTAGAGAATATATAAATAGAGTAGAAGAAATGGTAGAAAAAAAGTTAAATCTTTTAGATACTCTTTATGGATAATATCTTTAGTTGCAGAGACAGAGGAGGAGATAAGATGATTATACAGGCGCCGAAGGGTACTAAAGACGTATTGCCTGGAGACTCATATAAGTGGCATTACCTAGAAGAAAAATTTAAAAATATTGCAGCATCCTATGGATATAGAGAAATTAGAACTCCAGTTTTTGAGTATACGGAGCTTTTTGAAAGGGGAGTAGGTGAAACTACAGATGTTGTTCAGAAAGAAATGTATACTTTTAATGATAAAGCTGATAGAAGTATAACACTTAAGCCGGAAGGAACATCACCGGCAGTGAGAGCATTTGTAGAAAGCAGCTTATATAACGAATCTCAACCAACAAAGCTTTATTATTTCACTCCAGTGTTAAGATATGAGAATGTTCAAAAGGGAAGGCTTAGAGAACATCACCAGTTTGGTATAGAGATATTTGGTGCACAAGAGGCCTCAGCAGATGCAGAAGTTATAAGCCTTGCTATGAGAGTTTATAAAGAGTTAGGAGTAGAGGGGCTAACCCTTAACATAAACAGCATAGGATGTCCTAAATGCAGAAAGAATTATAATGATGCTTTAAAAGCTTTTCTTAAGGATAACTTACATAATCTTTGTAAGACTTGTGAAACAAGATTTGATAAAAATCCTATGAGAATACTTGATTGTAAAGTTGAAAATTGCAAGGAAATAGTAGAGGGTGCTCCAATAATTTTAGATTATTTGTGTGATGAATGTAATGAGCACTTTGAAAGTCTGCAAAAGTATCTAAAGGTATTAGGAATAGAGTTTAAAATAGATCCACATATAGTAAGAGGATTAGATTATTATAGCAAAACTGTATTTGAAATAATAGATAAGAACATTACTGTTTGTGGTGGTGGAAGATATGACTATCTTATAGAAGAAGTAGGAGGTCCATCTATGCCTGCAATGGGATTTGGTATGGGAATAGAAAGAACTCTTCTGACTCTTGAAGAGCATGGAATTGAAATCCCAAAAGATGCTTATATCGAACTATATGTAGGTGCAGTTGGCGTAGATGCTAAAATAGAAGCTTTAAGGTTTGTTAATTCTTTAAGAGAAAAGGGAGTCAAATGTGAGTGTGACCACATGAATAGAAAAGTGAAGGCTGAAATGAAATATGCAAATAAAATAGAAGCTAAATTTTCTGTGATTCTAGGTGATGATGAATTGCAATCAGGAATAGCAAAGTTTAAAAGAATGGTTGATGGTGAGCAAATTGAAGTAAACCTTAACGACTTAAATGCTATAGTAGAGCTTATAAATAACAACTAAAATCAATTATGAATTTGGAGGAATAAAAAATGGGAGAAGCATTAAGAGGGCTTAAAAGAACGATTATGTGTGGACAATTAAGAGAATCCCATGTAGATAATCAATTTACTGTTATGGGATGGGTTCAAAGAAGAAGAAATCTTGGAGGACTTATATTTGTAGATTTAAGAGATAGAACAGGAATTCTTCAAGTAGTATTTGGAGAGGAAATAAACAAAGAAGCTTTTGAAAAAGCTGATTCATTAAGATCAGAATACTGTATAGCTGTTACAGGAACCTTAGTTAAAAGAGAGTCTCCGAATACAGAGATTCCTACAGGAATGGTTGAATTAAAGGGTGAGTCCATAAAGATATTATCAGAATCAGAGACGCCACCTATATACATAAAAGAAGACCTAGATGCTGGTGAAAATGTTAGATTAAAATATAGATATTTGGATTTAAGAAGACCAGATATGCAGAGAATTCTTATGACAAGACATAAGGCAGCTAAAGTGGTAAGAGATTTCTTAGACGAGAATGGATTTTTAGAAATGGAAACTCCTATACTTACAAAGAGTACGCCAGAGGGAGCAAGAGACTATCTTGTGCCAAGTAGAAACTATCCAGGAATGTTTTATGCTCTTCCACAGTCTCCACAGCTATTTAAGCAGTTGTTAATGGTATCAGGCTATGATAGATACTTTCAAATAGCAAAGTGTTTTAGAGATGAAGATTTAAGAGCAAATAGGCAACCAGAGTTTACTCAAATAGACATGGAGCTATCCTTTGTTCAACAAGATGATGTTATAGAATTGAATGAGAGACTAATTCAAAGAGTTTTTAAGGATATTCTAGGAGTAGATGTTAAACTTCCGATAGAAAGAATGCCATATAGAATAGCTATGGAGAAGTATGGTTCAGATAAACCAGATTTGAGATTTGGAATGGAAATAAATGATTTAACTGAAGCTGTTAAAGACGTAGATTTCAAAGTATTCCAGGATGCAATCACAAATGGTGGATCAGTAAGAGCTATAAAGGCTGGAAGCAGTGCAGGTATGGGAAGAAAGCAAATTGACAAGTTGGTTGAATTTGTAAAAACATATGGAGCTAAGGGATTAGCATGGATAGCTTATAAAGAAGATGAAATTAAGTCATCTATAAGTAAGTTTTTAACAGAAGAGCAAGCTAAAAATATTTTAAATTCTATAGATGCTAAAGTTGGAGATTTAATATTAATAGTTGCAGATAAAAATAGTACAGTTTTCCAAAGTCTTGGTGCTTTAAGACTTCATATGGCAAAGGAACTAGGAATTCTTGAAAATAATAAAGAATTTAGATTTGTATGGATAACAGAGTTCCCTCTTTTCTCATATAATGAAGAAGAAGGAAGATTCCAGGCAGAACATCATCCATTCACTATGCCAATGGATGAAGATATTCAATATTTAGATACTGATTTAGCAAGGGTAAGAGCTAAAGCTTATGATATAGTTTTAAATGGTGAGGAACTTGGAGGAGGAAGTATCAGAATACATGATACAAAGCTTCAAGAAAAAATGTTTAATGTTATAGGCCATTCAAAAGAAGCGGCTCAAGAAAAGTTTGGATTCTTATTAGATGCATTTAAGTTTGGTCCACCACCACATGGCGGTCTTGCTTATGGTTTTGACAGAATGGTTATGTTCCTTGCTGGTACAGATAACATAAAGGATGTTATAGCATTCCCTAAGAACCAAAATGCATTCTGTCCTTTAACTGAAGCACCTAATGTTGTAGATGAAGGACAATTAAAAGACCTAGGAATAGGTATAATAGAAGAAAAAAATGAATAATTTAATTAAATGAATTATAGATAAATTCTGAAAAATATGATATAATATTCTCAAAGAAAATATATAATTAATGTAAAAATTCCTACCATGTGCGTAGAGTGAGTTTATATTGACCCAACAATTTTGAAATGGGAATCGGACTCTTTTTATGGAATGTGATGCTCAGGCAGTTTTCCCTGAGAACAAGAAGTAAAAAGGAGATGCCCACCTGCGAGAGCGGGTTCAAACATAGCTCAGGATACGGCGTGGTGGGGTTTTATTTCGTTTTTTTATGACTGGGGGAATATGTTATGAAAAAAGAATATTTATATATTATGTTATCAGCATTTATTTTTAGTACTATAGAGATAGCAGGAAAAATGATTTCCGATCAAATAAATCCCTTTCAATTAAACTTCTTAAGATTTCTCATTGGAGCTTTAATATTACTTCCAATGGAATTAAACCTGTATTTACAGTTCCTTTTGCTTACTTTTTATTAGAAGAACAATTAAGCAAGCATACTATAGTATCCTTATTAATTAGTCTAATAGGTGTGGCTTTTATACTGAACCATTTTAATATTAATGGTGATTTAAAAGGAATAATTCTTGCTATACTGGCGGCGATAACTTTCTCTATATATAGTGTGATTGGGAAGGTGCGTTCTGATAAATATGGAAGTTTATCATTAAACTGTTTTACTTTTTTAACTGGAGATATGATAATGTTAATATTAATGCTTTTTTCTAATATAAACTCAGTTGCAGCAGGAGCTAAGAATCATGGAGTATCTATTTTTGCTAATATACCTATTGCATACGGAATAAATTACGGCAATGTACTTATGATAATTTACCTTGGTGTAGTAGTGACTGGCCTAGGTTATCTCCTCTATTTTCTTGCGATGGAAAAGACCTCTGCGTCAACAGCGTCTATTATATTTTTTATAAAACCTGCACTAGCCCCAATACTTTCTTTAATAATACTTCATGAAAGCATATCTACTAATACATTAATTGAAATGGCATTCATTTTAATAGGCTCGTTTATAACATTCAAAGGAAAACAACAAAAAAATATTGAATTGCATAGAGAAACTAACTAGAAATATAACTTATGCGCAGGGACTATAAATATATTCCGGAGCATAGGTTATATTTCAGTCTAATTCTCTTTATAGTTTTCTTTTTAGCTGTTGCAAAGAATCGTTTATTTCTTCTCTAGGAAGGTTACTATTCTCTAAAGATTCATCGTCTTTTGTAAGTAAAAGCTCATAAAAAGCAATTCCTTTTTTTATAGAGTCCTTATCAAAGTTATTGTGTTGAAGAATATCATAAAGCATATCTTCTGCTTTATCGTACTTATCAATTTTAACATAATAATCTAGTATTTTATTTTCTAGTGAGATTGGCAATTTATAATCTGATATCTTTTCTATTATTAAATCTATATCTGAAAAGTAGCTTTGAAGATCACAATTGTTATCCTTATTTATGTATGCTTCTAACAATAAATTTATAGCTTTTAAATCTAAACAAAAGGCTTCGTTATGATTACCTTGGGACTCATAGATTTCTCCCTCTTCCTCCA
Source organism: Clostridium sp. OS1-26 (assembly GCF_030915445.1). Taxonomy (GTDB): domain Bacteria; phylum Bacillota; class Clostridia; order Clostridiales; family Clostridiaceae; genus Clostridium_AM. The sequence continues at coordinate 610,154 of NZ_CP133264.1, read as the reverse complement.
AAAGCTTTGCCATCATTATACATTTATCTGCATTTAAGGTTCCATCGGTTTTAATCATATCCATTAAGTTTTCGTCTGAAAAAGAACTGAAAAATTTAGAGCTAAGTCTGAATATTTCCTTAAAAGTGTCATCAATTACGGAAAGTGCTTCTTCATTTTTACCATTATTTTTATATTCCAATATTTTTTCCAAGGCTTTAGTAAACTTTTTAACTAATTCAGATGTAAGACTTGATTTTAACATATTGAATCCTCCTTTTAGTCGGAACACTGGGTAATTTTGCTTGTTTCCCTTCGAGTACTGAGTAACTTAAGATTTTCGCTTCCGCTCACAAGTTACCCGTAAAAGTTCATTTATAACTTTTACCTAGCCAAATTACCCGTTAAAGTCCATTTAGGACTTTAACCTCCCAAAGTTGCATTTTATATCACTATTATTATATATCAAGTAGATAATAATTCATATAAGAAGACATTCAATTATTGAAATTAAAAATACACCCTTAAACAAAATAGCTTAAGGATGTATTTTTAGGTTTTAGGTTTTATTAGGTTAAATTAAACTTTCCGGAAGGGGATTGGAAAGTTTAATTTTTGGGCTAAATTTTTTCGTGGAATGTTCTGCTTATAACTTCTTTTTGTTGTTCTTTAGTTAATCTGTTGAAGTGAACAGCATATCCTGAAACTCTTATTGTTAAAGTTGGATACTTTTCTGGATTTTCCATAGCATCTACTAGAGTTTCTCTTCTAAGTACATTTACATTTAAGTGGAATGCACTTTGTGCGAAGTATCCATCCATTAAGTTTACAAGGTTATTTATTCTGCTTTCTTCATCTTTTCCAAGTGCATCTGGTATTATTGAGAATGTATTTGATACACCGTCTTGGCAGTATTCTCTATATGGTATTTTAGCTACTGAATTCAGTGATGCTAAAGCTCCATTCTCATCTCTTCCGTGCATTGGGTTTGCTCCTGGTGCAAAAGCTTCTCCAGCTTTTCTTCCGTCAGGAGTTGATCCTGTTTTCTTACCATAAACAACGTTTGATGTTATAGTTAACACTGATAGTGAGTGATCTGCATTTCTATATGTCTTATGCTTCTTAAGCTCAGTTGAGAATTTCTTTGTTAATTCTACTGCTATATCATCTACTCTATCATCGTCATTTCCGTATTTAGGGAAGTTACCTTCTATTTCAAAGTCAACTGCTATTCCTTCTTCATTTCTTATTGGTCTAACTTTAGCAAATTTTATTGCACTTAAAGAGTCAGCTGCAACTGATAATCCTGCTACACCAAATGCCATGAATCTCTTAACCTTTGTATCGTGAAGAGCCATTTGTCCTGCTTCATAAGCATATTTATCGTGCATATAGTGTATTGTGTTCATTGTATCAACATATAACTCAGCTACATAGTCTAATACTTTGTTGTAGTTAGTCATTACCTTATCGAAATCAAGAACTTCATCAGTTATTCTTTCTATTCCAGGTACTACTTCTATTAAGCTGCCATCCTTAGCTTTTTTCTTTTCATCTACTCCACCATTTATAGCATAAAGTAACGCTTTTGCTAAGTTTGTTCTTGCTCCGAAGAACTGCATTCTCTTACCTACTTCCATAGCAGATACGCAGCAAGCTATAGCGTAGTCATCTCCATATATTGGTCTCATTATATCATCATTTTCATATTGGATTGAGTCTGTCTTTATTGACATCTCTGCACAATACTTCTTGAAGCCTTCAGGAAGCTTTTCTGACCAAAGTACTGTCATGTTTGGTTCTGGTGCTGGTCCTAAGTTTGTTAGTGTGTGTAAGAATCTGAAAGCTGTTTTAGTAACCAATGACTTTCCGTTAACTCCAACTCCACCGATTGATTCAGTTATCCAGTTAGGGTCTCCTGCAAATAAGTCATTGTATTCAGGAGTTCTTAAGTGTCTTACCATTCTTAGTTTTATAACAAACTGGTCGATTATTTCTTGAGCTTCTGCTTCTGTTATAGCTCCACTTTGAAGATCTCTTTCTATGAATATATCTAAGAAAGTAGTGTTTCTTCCTAGTGACATTGCTGCTCCGTTATTTTCTTTTACTGCAGCTAAGTATCCAAAGTATACGAATTGAACTGCTTCCACAGCATTTGAAGCTGGTGCTGATATATCTATTCCATATGATAAAGCCATTGCTTTTAATTCTTGCATAGCACGAAGTTGCATTGAAACTTCTTCTCTAAGTCTTATAGTTTCATCACAGGATCCTTTTAATTCGTTTAAATCCTTCTTCTTTTGTGCTATTAGGAAGTCCATTCCGTATAGAGCTATTCTTCTGTAGTCACCTATTATTCTTCCTCTTCCATAAGCATCAGGTAGTCCAGTTAAAAGACCTACTGTTCTTGCTTTTCTTGTTTCTTCTGTATAAGCATCGAAAACTCCTTCGTTGTGAGTTTTTCTGTATTTCTTAAAGTTCTTGTTTAATTCTTCATCCATTTTGAAGCCGTATTCTTCAAGGGATTGCTCAACCATTCTCATTCCACCGAATGGGTTCATTATTCTCTTTAATGGAGCATCTGTTTGATATCCAACGATTACTTCATTTTCTTTATCTAAGTATCCTGGTTTAAAGTTGTTTATACCAGAGAATTCCTTAGTCTCAACGTCCATAACGCCTTTTTTAATTTCTTCTATAATAAGAGCTTCTGCCTTGTCCCATAAACTCTTAGTTTTAACTGTTGGAGCTGCTAAGAAACTTTTATCTCCATCATACATTGTATAGTTCTTTTGTATGAAGTCTCTTACGTCTATTGTTTCTGTCCATTTTCCTAATTGGAATCCTTGCCATACGTTTTTCTTCATAAAAAATGCCTCCTTAAAATAAAAAAATAGTTTACTAGTAGTCCAGAAGGCATCGAAAAGCGTAATACCACCTGGACATTTTGCCCAGGCGGTCGGCATTTTTTTACAAATCACACTCCCTGTGGTAAACTCCACTTCCGCCAGTAATGTGACTAATTGTAAAGACAATACAAATACTAAATATTGTAACGTAATTTAAAAATTTTTTGACTTTTTTTAATTATATTATAATAGTAACCAATAATCTAATTTATGTCAATTACTAAATCTAAAAAATTTAATTTAAACAAAAAATAGATTTTAGAGTTAAATAAATTAATTACTCTAAAATCTATTTTTCTTTAAATTAAATTATTAGCTATATTAACGAGAAAATCTTGAACATTGGTAACAACTGAGGTTACTTCTAAACTTCCTCTATCTCTAAGTTTATTTACTCCAAATTCCGATATATCTACAGTATATATATATACTGGTCTTATTTTGTCATTTTCAACTTTATACATTGGTGTCATATTTCCTGTAGCTATAGTGTGAAGTTGTGTCGCAAGGCAGATAACAGTAGTAGCCTTTTTGCAGTGAACTCTCATAGCATTTTGGGCATCATAAACATTAGCAATAACAGGAGGTAGAGGCCCATCATCCCTTATTGAACCAGCTAGTACCAGAGGAATGTTGTTTTTTACACAGGTGTAAACTACTCCGTCTGTAATATTTTCACTTTCAACAAATTTTTCTAATGAACCTGCGCGTCTTGCCTTATTAATAATATCGATATGATTATAATGACCATTAAAAACTGAATATTGTGTATAGATATCCTGACCTAAAGCAGTTTTTAATACTGAACCTTCTAAATCATGTGTTGCCAATGCGTTTCCTGCGAAAATGGCATCAACATAACCACCTTCTATTAATTGAGACATAGCATTTTTTGAATCATGATCAAATATTACAGCAGGCCCTAAAACCCATAATATGTATCCGTTATCCTTTTCATATTTTAATAGTTCATACAAACTATCATAGTCTTTTGAATATGAACTTTCCCTTGTTCGGCCGGATCTGAATGCAAATGACTGCTCCTCAACTGAATCCTGTATAAAACCATCAACATATACAAATATACCATCTTCAGCATTTTCTCTTCTACCTAGAACAACATTATCTCCAACATTTAAATTTCTAAATTCTTTAATATCCAATTTTTTATTTTCATTAACAACTACAACACAATCCATGCGGCTCTCAGAAGCGAGAATCCATTTTCCATCTATCTTAAAGTATTCAGGATATATTGATGTTGCATGATAGTTATCAGGAGCTATTCCTTTTAATGTAACTCTTTCCGTTTTAACGTTAGGAGCTGATATAAAAGGTTCTTCTGCAAAATTTGGTGAGTGATATTCAGGTAATTTAAAGCTCATAAAAGTACCTCCGTATAAAAAAAATTAGTGTTTAACTTATTTAATATAGTACCTGGTAGATAAATTTTATCAAAGTACTGTTTAGTAGTAAATATAAAACATTAATACATACGATTAATTTAATTATATTGTTTAACTATATTTGAAGGTTTATTCTTTAAGCATAAAAACAACTATAGAGGAAAAGCTAGTACTAGAAAGGAGAGATGTGTATGCAAAACAAAATGGAGCACACAAATAATAATAAAAAAGAAGATGGAAGATTTAGAAAAAAACATATAGATCACAGTCCACAAGATGAAAGTTCAAGAGCAAAGTTTGGCACACAATCGGAAAAACATTTGGACTCATTAGTAGGATTAGACGAAGAGCAATAAGTTATTATACAGAAATATAATTTTTATATAAATAATGAGTAAAAGGAGAGTTTTTATGGAAAATAGAAACAAGCAACCTAAAAAGTGGTCAGATGACCCTAATAGTGCAAAATATCATTCTAGAAGTGCAAAATATAAGGCAGAGCATAAAGATGGAAAAAATACTAAGGAAAATTGGAATGCAGATTAAACTAGTTAGATGTATTTGCAAAAGGTGGAGGTAATTTATTATGGATATAGAAAGAGTTAAAGAAATAATGAGCTCACCGGAGAATATAGAAGTACTATATAATCGTCATTCAGTATGGCTTGATGGTGTAGATGATAAAGCTGGTAGAGTTAAGGTTAGAATTTTGGATATGGGAGAAAATGTTTATGTTCCAGTAGATGATTTGGTAGATACAAGAAAAATAATTAATATAGATAGATAGAGGTGTTAGTTTATGGGAAGATGGAGAAATAAAGGGCATCATGAAAAAGCAATGGAAACAGCAAAAGATCTGCTTGACAAAGGAATGGGTATGGGAGAAATAAAAGAAATAACAGAGCTTAATGAACAGGATGTAATAAAGGCTAAGGATAAAATGAATGGTAACAGATAAAAGGAGGTCTAGCTATGAGTGATAAAGTAGATAGCTTAAAAGAGAGGGCTAGAGAGATGCTTATAGATGGAGAAACAGGAGACAAAATTAGAAAGGAAACACATCTAAGAGAAAAGGATATAAAAAGAGTACAAAAGGGTATAACAAAACACTTTTAAATTATAAACAAAAGGCTGATGGAGTATAAATTCATTAGCCTTTTAATGTGTGTTGAGCTTAGAATTCTGTTTATGTAAATTTATGATATAAACCTTGAAGAATGTTGTATAATAAATATAATAGAATACTTTGATTTTATAGAATAAGCTTACGAGGCGGTGAAGGAAATGCTTAAAAGAGATACAAGAGTTCAAATTTTTATTGTAGAAAATGGAAAGTATATTTTACTAAAGCATCATGATATAAAAAGAGATCTATACTTTTGGGGAGTTCCTGGAGGTGGAAGAGAAATTGGTGAAACTGATGAAGAAGCTGCAATAAGAGAGGCATATGAAGAGACTGGATTAAAAGTTAAACTTTTATCTATAAAAATAGAAGGGGTACCTCAAATAAAAACGTCCATGTATAATCGAGTAGTTACTTTTTTAGCATATCCTACTGAGGGAAAGGCTAAGCTTGGATATGAACCAGAACCAGAATTAAAACAATATTACAGATTAGTGGATATTAAGTGGAAAGATTTCTATGATGATAGTGATTTAGAGAGAATAACTTATAATGAGATAGTTCCATTTAGAAATATTATAGATTCGGAAAAGTTTATTAAAAAAAAGGAATTTTTTATATGTAAAATAGTAAATAAAACTAAGTATTGTTTATTGCTTTATAATGAAAAAAATCAACAATTTGAGTTACCGTCTCAAAAAAATCAATTTATATCGAAATATATTAGAAATCTTAACAACAAATTAATAAATAATATAGGGTTTTTTTTAAGTGAAAACGATGGAATTTTATATAAAATAGATATAATTTACATTGAGATATCTGATAGTTATGATATTGATGTAGAATGTGGAGGAAAATGGTTTAAATATGATGAATTATATCAAATGAATTTAGATAGAATTTGTCAAAATATTATAGAAAAAGTAAATAAAAGTGTATAGACTAGAGTTAAGTTTTAGAAGGAATATATGTATAAATTGTAGAATATACTTGTTAAAACTATATTATGAAAAGGATAACTATCATGAATAATTACGGGGTATACGGAGTGCATTGTGTTTTATATTACTGTGGAATAGAACATATGCTTGTTAATATTTACGATTATGTAAATAAGGGAATTGAAGAGAAACAATTAGTATATTTACATGTAGAACCAGAGTTGTATAAAGTTATTTCAGAAAGCTTACATAAAGAAGGTTTTCAGATAGAAACTTTTAATATCCCACATTTAATGCAGATTTATAATAATAAAGAAATAAAATGTTTAGCTGATTATTTTCTTGATTGTGAAAGAAAGGCGAAAGATAAAGGTTATTTAGGTATAAGGATTGTTAATCAAGTAAGTTATTTATTAAAAAAAGTATCAAATGAAGATTTTTTAGATTTCGAAAATATGTTAACTGAGGCTGTTGAAGGAAAGAATGTCTCTATGATGTGTGCTTACGATTTTGATGATTATATTAATAAAAAGAAATTTATCAATGATGTTTTACTAGAACAATCTTTCGATAATCATAATTATAGGTTTTATAAGTTTAGATTAATGAAAAATACCAGGTGCATATAAAAATTACATGCATCTGGTATTTATGCTTTAATTATAAAAGCATAAAACACTTTGCTTTGGAAAAAATAAATTTGGGAGTGAGGTGTTTTTTTATGAGTGCTAAAGGTAAATTGACAAACAAGCAAGCTGCAGCCATAGGATTATATGCAATGGATAATGGTCAAAATAAATACAAAAAAGATAGAGTGGAAAAGCAAAAGAAAAATGATAATGTAAAACCACATTAGTCTATGTTTGGAGGATATGCTATGGTTAAAAAAAATCAAAAACTTCCGCATGCGCAAGCTGTTAGGCATGCAAAAAGACTACTTGATAAAGGGAATAGTATTTCACAGGTTATACAACAAACTCAGTTAAGCCATACAGAAATATTAAGAATAAAAAATGAAGACATATAAATAGATCAAAGAGAACTTGAAAACCTCAGAAGATATAACTGAGGTTTTCAATGCCTAGCCAGTGAATTATATAAGCTATAAAGAGGGTGAGTATTATGAAAAGGCATATGATAGGGCAACAAATAAGTGAGGAAAGACTTAAAGAAATAAAAGACATTAATGAAGCTAATAGAAGTGCAGATGAGATAGAAACAATAGAAATTAAACCTACAATGCAAACAGGGTACAATAAAGATGGAACAATAAAAGAAGAAGAAATAAGGCCATTTATGTACGAATTAAATGGCATAAAAGACAAATAAGAGCTGAAAAGCTCTTTTATTTTATTAATGTATAAATCTAGAGTTAATTATTCAAGTTTTTTTAATTTAGTGTTAGTTAATAAATATCTATTAATAAAAAATTCAACAATTGCCAGAATAGTTGCGGCTATTAAAGCTCCAATCAAGTTAACTGAAGAACCTGGAAGTAAAAACTGTGTAGAATAAATAACTGCAAATGCTGCTAAAAACTCACATATTGTATTTATTAGTAAAAAACCTGGTCTTAATAGAACTAAATCTATCAAATGAGTTATTGCGGCAAGCACAACACCAACAAATATAGATTGGTAAAAATATGGATAAGATATATCAGTAAATATATAGTTAGATAGTAATAATATAACGGGAAAAATTATAATTTTTATTATGAAACCAGCCATAAATACAAAGCTCCCTTCTTTATTTAATATACAGATTTGTTTATTAATATAATAATATTCTGTCCCAATTTTGAAAAATAATAGCTGCTTTTCATCTAATTAAATAGATTAATAAATCTGTAATGGAGCAAACTTATAATACAAGTAAATATTATATGCAACCACACCAAAACTTATAAAGGTTTAAAGAGGAGGTAATATTTTATGGCAAGCAGAGGAAATAGAGTATTAGTACCAGAAGCTAAATATGCATTAGACCAATTTAAGATAGAGGTAGCAAGTGATTTTGGGTTGCCAAATTATGAGAATATAGATAAAGGAAATTTAACATCCAGAGAAAATGGTTCAATAGGTGGAGAAATGGTTAAAAGAATGGTTGAATCATATGAAAAAGGCTTAAGTTAAATATATATAAGAGTCAGATGGGTCATTTACCATCTGACTTTTTATAATATAAAGTTGTTGCATAAAAGTGTAATATAATTATTAAAATAATAAGAGATTAATATCTTAATTATATTTGAACATTAGGAGGTATTTACATGGAAGATAAGTTTGTAAATAGCATAAAAGCTCTAGAATATGCAGATTTAAAGGAACATCAAGAAAAAAGAATGAGAGAATTAGAAAAAAAGTTTAATGAAGAGTTTGGTACAGCATATTATTTTATGGTCATGGAACAAAATAGATAGTGTAATATTCCTAAGGTTATATTTACTAACCTTAGGAATGTTTATTTTAATCTAAAATATTATTACAAAGTATAAAATAATTTCTATGTAAGAAAATAAGTTTAGAAGGGAGTGTTTATATGGAAAAAACATATTCAAAGCAAGAATCAGATAGAAAACAGGTAAAAAGTCTAACTCCACAAAATGATTCTGATATAGATAGTCAAGTATATGGAGATGATACTCATATATCTACTCAAATTACAACAAATTATTACTATAATCCTAGAAATGAATAAATAATGTGGAAACTAAGGTGCTTAAATTCAGAATAAAGTAAAGTAGCATTAGAGAAAATAATAATACACTTAATTTTTAGGAGGTAGTCATATGAGAGAAGGTTTAGTACCTACAGTTTTAGGTGTCGCAGTAACTACAGGAGCAGTGGCTCTAAGAGCAATGGATATGAAGAAGAGAGGAATGAAGAGAAAAGAAATGTTGCCTATGGCAGAAACAGCTGCATTAGGATTTGGATTAGCCCATATAGTACTAGGAACTATAGATTTAATTGAGCATAGATAAAAAAATTAAAAGAAGCCGGGTTTTAAGCCTAGCTTCTTTTTTAAATGAAGGAAATTTATTATAGCGAGATTAATTATTTTATTAATCTCAAGTAAAGTTTAACCTCAAATAAAAATTTTTATACTAAAATATAAAAGATAAGTTTGGAAAATAGATATAATATTTTACGGTTTTAAATTAAAATAACTCTGAATTTAATCAGAGTTATTTTAATTATGCGGCTAAATGTTTTAAGTAGATGTTAATCATAACTTTATGGGTAGTGTTACATTATCAAGGCATTATATATTTTAGCCAAAATTTTAAGTTTTATACTAATGAGCCACAAACATTAATTAATAGTTTTTGATACAACCTTTAGCAATAAGTAGATTTTTTACATGTAATTTAATAGGTTATTAAATAGAAAAATACATAAACTTATATTACAATCAAATATTTAATAAATTAAAAGGAGGAACTAGATTATGGCAAGCAGAGGAAATAGAGTGTTAGTACCACAAGCAAAAGCAGGATTAGATAGATTCAAAATGGAAGCAGCTAGAGAAGTAGGTGTAAATTTAAAAGAAGGATATAATGGAGATCTTACTTCAAGAGAAAATGGTTCTGTTGGAGGGCAAATGGTTAAAAAAATGGTAGAAGCTTATGAAAAAGGCTTATAATAATATACTAGAATGAAAGTCAGAGTTAAATTAGCTCTGACTCTTTATTTGCCTATAGACTTTTAACATATTAGTTTAAATTATTACTTTTGGAATTCTTACTAATGTAAATAGTAAATGACTCTATTCCTAAATTAGCAAATTTAATAAATAGGATAAGTGAATATATAAGCAACCCCATCAATGAAATAAATAGCACCATAATGAGAATACCCACTATAGCAAATATATGATAATTCATCAAACTAAAACCCCCTTAAGCTAAATATATTAAATTAATATTACGATATTACAAAAAATAAATAGATAATAAAAAATAGGCATTTAATGCCGCTACAGTAAAGCACTTGTTAAATTCAGGTGCTTATTTTGTTATGAAATTAAATTTTGTACTTTTGAACTGTGTAATTAACTAAAAAATTAAAATACCGTTTTTTATACAAATTTAATTCAAAAAAATCTTAAATTTTGTAAATAATGGTTGAATATTTGTTTTAAATGATGTATAATATAATTATAATTACCAAATAATGATAAGTTCATAGTAATTTATATCGAATATTATTATTTAAAAATGGAGGTGCCTATAGTGGACAAGCAGTTAATTGAAAAAATTAAAAAAATAGAAAAGATGAGAGACTATATGCATGACTTGATAAATAGAAAGGGCAGTTTAACTGATCCGGAAGTGATATTAGCAAGCCAAATGCTAGATTGTAGCTTAAATGAGTACAATAGATTGTTCATTTAAATCTTAAAAATTTATATATTAATCATCAGTTCATTAATTTAAAAAATTAATTTAAGGTGAGGTTTAAGTATGACTTATAAACGCAATAGACTGCTGTATGGGGTTATGGTACTAGTTGTAATTATTTTAGGATTATGCTCAAGAAGGATGAGTAATCTTATACCAGGATTTTTAAATACATATTTAGGTGATGCTCTTTGAGCGTTAATGATTTTCTTTACATTCGGTTTTATTTTTAGAACTATAGAAACAAAGAAAGTTGCATTAATAGCAATAGTATTTTGCTATTTTATTGAATTAAGCCAGCTATACCATGCAAGTTGGATAGATAGTATTAGAAAAACAGCAATAGGAGGATTGGTATTAGGATATGTATTAGGATATGTATTTTTATGGAGTGATTTACTAGCTTATGCTATAGGAATTGGGGTAGGAGTAATTATCGAGCTTTTTTTGTTTGAAAATTGAACTAATATAAATTTTATGGTATATTCTTTATGTAATATTTTTTTTATCGGTTGGACAAACTAAAGTTTGGTTCCAAGAAATTTGTTTCTAGGGTGGGAAACTCTTATTTGAGTATCCCATTTTTTTATTTTTTGAAATGCCTAGCGTTTAAATTTACTTTTTTATTTGTTTTGCTAATAGCTTTAAATTTTTCTCTAAAGAAATGTATTTTTAGACCATGGAAAATATATTTCCTTAGAGAATTTTCTCTTCTTTTAGGCATTTTTTTAAAAATACAAGAACCATTTAAAATTTAGTTTGAAATTTTAGCGGATAGAATAAAAAAACACTCTAGGATTAGGATAAATGAAGGCCTAAAGAATTCTTAAATACATTTTTATAAGGGAGGTTTACTTATGAATATATTCACCTTTAAAAGAGGTATTCACCCACCACATGGGAAATATCTTACTGAAAATAAAGCTATTGAAGAATTACTTCCAAAAGAATTATTAATATATCCGATGTCACAACATATTGGTACTCCTTGTACTCCTTTAGTAAAAAAGGGAGACAGAGTATTAGTCGGACAAAAGATTGGTGAGGCAAGCGGTTTTGTTTCCTCTCCGGTGCATAGCTCTGTTTCTGGAACAGTGGAAAAAGTTATTGATATGCCTACATCTAATGGAAGTAAGGTTAAGTCTATAGTCGTTAAGAATGATGAGCTTTATGAAGAAATAGAAATACCAAAACCCGAAGAGTATCACAAGTTATCTAAAGAAGAAATAATAGGTCTTATTAGGGAAGCTGGAGTAGTGGGAATGGGTGGAGCAACTTTTCCAACTCATGTAAAGCTAACTCCTCCACCAGATAAGCCTATTGATTCTATAGTGATAAATGCTGCAGAGTGTGAACCTTATTTAACCTGTGACCATAGATTAATGCTTGAAGAAACCGGTGAGATAGTTGAGGGGTTAAAGGTATTAGCATTCTTATTTCCGCAAGCCAAAATATATGTTGGAATTGAAAATAATAAGATGAATGCAGTGCAGTTAATGAAAAAAACTCTTAAGGATATATCTAATATGGAGGTAGCTCTTTTAAAGACAAAATATCCTCAGGGTGCCGAAAAACAGCTAATATATGCTATTACTAGAAGAGAAGTTCCTTCAGGTAAGTTGCCAGCAGATGTAGGATGTATTGTGCAAAATATTACAACTGTTCGTGAAATATATAATGCAGTAGTGCTTGGAAGGCCAGTTATGACAAGAGTTGTAACTGTAACGGGGGAGGTTGTTAAAAACCCTAAAAATTTAAAGGTCAAGATTGGTACATCTTGGTCTGAACTGATAGAAGCCTGCGAAGGATTTAAGGAAGAGCCTATAAAGGTTATAGGAGGAGGACCAATGATGGGAATGACTATATCTTCCTTAGAAATTCCAGTTGTTAAAGGAACCTCAGGTATACTTTGCTTAACGAAGGAACAAGGGGTAATACCAGAGGAATCAAGTTGTATTAGATGCAGTAGATGTGTACAAGTTTGCCCTATGAAATTAACTCCAAGTTTTCTTGATTCTTATTCAAGAAGAAAAGAAGACGAGGCTTTTGAAAAGCTTCATGGCATGGATTGCATTGAGTGTGGGTGCTGTGCTTTTTCATGTCCAGCTAAACGTCATTTAGTACAATCTATACGTACAGCGAAGAGAAGAATTATAGCAAATAGAAAAAAAATAGATTAAGGAGTGGCACTATAATGATTAAAACAAATTTCGCATTATCGTCATCCCCACATATTCGTGATAATGATTCTACAAAATCAATTATGAGGGATGTAATAATTGCCTTGATACCAGCAAACATAGCGGGAGTATACTTCTTTAAAACTCAAGCTTTACTCGTGATATTAACAACAGTTATATCCTGTGTTGCCACAGAGTATGCATGGCAAAAGATTACAAAACGTCCTATTACTATTGGAAACTATAGTTCGGTAGTAACGGGTCTTTTACTTGCCTTTAATGTTCCACCAACCTTACCTCTATGGATGGCGGTTGTAGGTAGTGTTTTTACTATACTTATAGTTAAGGAGTTTTTGGAGGCATAGGGCAAAATATAGTTAATCCAGCACTAGCAGGAAGAGCGTTTTTACTTGCTTGTTACCCTGTTGCTATGACTACATGGAAAATAGATGGAATTACTTCAGCCACACCACTTGCAATTCTAAAGTTACATCAGGGAAATTTACCGAGCTTATATAATGTTTTTATAGGACATGTAGGTGGATGTATAGGTGAGACCTCAGTTTTAGCACTGCTAGTCGGTGCGGCTTATCTTTTTTATAAAAGAATTATTACATGGCATATACCAGTATCTTATATAGTTACGGTTTTAATACTTACAACTATTATAGGTAGAAATGGATTAATGGCTGGAAACGGCATTTATGAAATATTTGCTGGTGGGCTCATGTTAGGAGCTTTCTTTATGGCTACGGATTACACTACCTCTCCAATGACAGCCAATGGACAAATTGTATTTGGAATAGGCTGTGGTTTTTTAGCTACAGTAATCCGTATTTTTGGAGGTTATCCTGAAGGAGTGTCCTATTCTATATTAATTATGAACTTGTTTGTTCCGTTAATAGATAAATATGTAACGCCAAGAGTGTTTGGGGAGGTGAAGTAATTGAAGGATAAAGAAATAATTAAATTAGGGTTAATTCTTTTAGTTATTGCCTCAGTGGCAGGCTTTATACTAGCAAGTGCTTATTCAATTACTAAGGCACCTATAGAAAATCAAAATATTAAAACTAATAAAGAGGCTATGAAAGAGCTAATTACAGATGCAGAGGATTTTAAAAAAGTCCAAGGTGTCGATGAAAAAAATATTTTAGAAGTTAATGAAGCAATAGCAGATTCTAAAACTATAGGATACACTATAAAAGTTTCTAGCAAAGGCTATAGTGGAGAAATACAAACTATGATAGGTATTTCTACTAAAGGAGAGGTCACAGGAATTAAAATATTGTCTCAATCTGAAACGCCAGGACTTGGTGCTAATGCTGTGCAGCCAAAATTTTCAGGGCAATATAAGAATAAACCTGTAGCCAATGCTTTTGAAGTAGTAAAAAGTGCTGTATCAAAACCAAATGAAATTGAAGCTATGACAGGTGCTACAATTACTTCAAAAGCAGTTACTACTGGAGTTAACGAAGCAGTAGATTTTTACAAAAACAAGTTGAAAGGGGGACAAAAATAATGGCAAGCATTAAGGAAAGGCTTAAAAATGGTATCTTTACTGAAAATGCAATATTCGTACAAGTTCTAGCAATGTGTCCTACTTTAGCTATTACTACAAGTGCAAAAAATGGCATAGGAATGGGATTAGCATCAACTGTGGTATTAATGGGTTCTAATTTTGTTATATCTCTTCTTAGAAAATTTATACCTGATAAAATACGAATACCTAGCTTTATAGTTGTAATAGCCGGATTTGTTACTCTTATCCAGTTTTTGATGCAAGGTTTTGTGCCTTCATTATATAAGTCTCTTGGTATATTCATACCACTTATTGTTGTTAACTGTGTTATTCTTGGAAGAGCGGAAGCATATGCTTCTAAAAATGATCCTATTTCTTCAATATTTGATGGGCTTGGTCAAGGAATAGGTTTTACATTGGCTTTAGGAGTTATAGGAATCATAAGGGAGTTTCTCGGTACTGGTAAAATATTTGATATTCAAATTGCTCCAATTTCATATGAACCTGCTTTGATTATGATACTTGCACCAGGTGCGTTTTTTACATTAGGAATTTTAATGGCACTTCTTAATTACTCAAAACTTAAAAAGAGTGGAAAAGGAAGTAAAAGAATTTCCGAATTTGAAGGCTGTGCACACTGCCCCAATAAGTCTGCCTGTTCTTCTACCAAATAGCAGTGTATTGAAAGAAAGGATGTTTAACAATGAAACTATTTTATTTAGTTATTGGAGCTTTATTTGTTAATAATTTTGTAATGTCAAGATTTTTAGGAATATGCTCCTTCCTTGGAGTCTCTAAAAAAATTGAAACAGCAAAGGGAATGGGCCTTGCAGTTACCTTTGTTATGACCATTGCATCGCTTATTACTTATTTAATAAGCAACTTTATATTAATACCTTTAAATATAACTTATTTAACCACTATGGCATATATTTTAGTTATTGCTTCTTTGGTACAATTCGTTGAAATGGTAATAAGGAAGATGAGTCCATCTCTTTATTCTGCCCTTGGAATATTTCTTCCGTTAATCACAACAAACTGTGCTATTCTTGGAGCGGTATTAATTAATGTACAGGAAAAATATACTTTAGTAGAATCTTTAGTCTTTGGTGCTGCATCTGGTCTCGGATATATGCTTGCGATAGTGCTTCTCGCAGGGCTTAGAGAAAGAATGGAAGCTAATGATAAAATACCTGAAGCTTTAAAGGGATTACCATTATCATTAATAACTGCAGGATTAATGTCTATAGCATTTTTAGGATTTCAAGGATTAATACATTAAGAGGGGAGATATCTACGAATGAAAGAATTATTATTAGCAGTGATAACTTTAGGTGGACTTGGCTTATTATTTGGAATAATTTTAGGATATTCATCTAAGAAATTTACTGTTGAAGTAGATGAAAAGGTACCATTAATAAAAGAATGTTTACCAGGAGCCAATTGTGGTGGTTGCGGATATGCAGGCTGTGATGCCTATGCCCAAGCTGTTGCAGACGAAATCGCTGCAACAAACTGTTGCGTTCCAGCAGGAGCAGCAGGAGCTGCAAAAATCGCAGAAATAATGGGAGTGTCTATTGATGCAGGAGAAGCCAATGTTGCTTTTGTAAAATGTAAAGGAGCTTGCGATAAAGCTAAGGAAAAAGGAATCTATTATGGTATAGCAAGCTGTACTGATGCAGTGAATATACCCGGTAGCGGTTCAAAAGGCTGTGAGTTTGGATGTTTAGGCCTTGGCAGCTGTGTTGAAGCTTGTAAGTTTGAAGCTTTGAGTATTATTAATGATATTGCGGTAGTAGATGAAGAGAAGTGCATAGGATGTGGTGCTTGTGTAAAAACTTGCCCTAAAAAAGTTATAGATCTGCTACCATTATCAAAAAAGGTTGAGATAGGATGCAATTCGAGAACAAAAGGTATAGAAGTTAAGAATAACTGCAGCGTTGGATGCATATCTTGTGGCCTTTGCACAAGAAACTGTCCTGAAGGAGCGATTGAAATGGTTAATAACCTTCCAGTTATAGATCATGAGAAGTGTGTAGGTTGCGGAATCTGCATAGAGAAATGCCCGACTCATGCTATTGTGAAGAGAGAATAGTGCGGATAAAATTAAGAGCAGTATGTAGTATTTGATGCTTAAATAGGACCTTATAGCTAGAAACTTTTCTTGCTATAGGGTTTTCTGCACTAAGATATTTTCTCTATATATGGTGTTTATAATCTGAAGTTAATATTATTAAGTTCTTTGATTCCATCAGTATGCTTATTTGTTGGAGGACATAGACATGAAAAAAGCTCCTTGGATTATTCATCCAAGGAGCCTTTAACCATTGATATAACTTGGTGCCGAAGGCGGGACTTGAACCCGCACGTTGTTGCCAACGACGGATTTTGAGTCCGTTGCGTCTGCCAATTCCACCACTTCGGCAAGTGACAAAATTATAATATCACATATACCAAACATAGTCAATAGGAGTTTAAGATTATATAAATAATTAAATATTCTACTTGAATTGTCAAAATGTTATGTATATAGTTTTGATTTCAATTTTTGTATAAAATCTATTGTGATAGTAGTTTTTATTTGCTAAAATATAATTGTTGAAAAGATGTATTTTTTTATGTGTTTGTGGGAACAAAAAAGTCCCTGCGGGTTAAAAATAACACTATTAGAACATAAGTATAACTATGTTCTATATAAATAATAATTATATATGTAGGAAGGAGAATAAAAAATGATTTATTCAACAGAAGTTGACAGAATGTGTTGTGTAACTAAAGGACCAAATCATGGAGCAGCTCCAATTCCACAAGAGGGAAAATGGGTACAAGCTAAAGAGGTAAAAGACATATCAGGTTTAACGCACGGTGTAGGTTGGTGTGCTCCACAACAAGGTGCTTGCAAACTTACTTTAAATGTTAAAGACGGTATAATTGAAGAAGCTTTAGTTGAAACAATAGGATGTTCAGGAATGACTCACTCTGCTGCTATGGCATCAGAAATACTTCCAGGAAAAACTATACTTGAAGCATTAAACACAGATTTAGTTTGTGATGCTATAAATACAGCTATGAGAGAATTATTTTTACAAATAGTATATGGAAGAAGCCAAACTGCTTTCTCAGAAGGTGGACTACCAATAGGAGCAGGACTTGAAGACTTAGGAAAAGGATTAAGAAGCCAAGTTGGTACTATGTACGGAACAAAGGCTAAAGGAACAAGATACCTAGAAATGGCTGAAGGATATATTACAAAGATAGCTTTAGATGCAGATAATGAGGTTATTGGATATAAATTTGTTCACCTTGGGAAAATGATGGAGTTTATAGGAAAAGGAATGGATGCTAACGAAGCTATGGAAAAAGCTACTGGTCAATATGGTAGATTTGATGAAGCCGTAAAAGTTATCGATCCAAGACATGAATAATATATAAGGAGGACACGAAAATGGCATTATTTGAAAGTTATGAAAGAAGAATTAATCAAATCACACCAGTGCTCGAAAAGTATGGTATGAAGACTTTAGAAGACGCTAAAGCTGTATGTGATGAAAAAGGAATAGATGTTTATAACATAGTTAAATCAACTCAGCCAATATGCTTTGAAAATGCTTGCTGGGCTTATATAGTAGGTGCTGCAATAGCTATAAAAAAAGGATGTGCAAAAGCTGCTGAAGCTGCTGAAGCTTTAGGAGAAGGATTGCAATCTTTCTGTATCCCAGGATCAGTTGCTGATGACAGAAAAGTTGGTTTTGGACACGGAAACTTAGCGGCTATGCTTTTAAGAGAAGAAACTAAATGCTTTGCATTCTTAGCAGGACATGAATCATTTGCAGCTGCTGAAGGCGCTATAAAAATAGCTGAAAAAGCTAACAGAGTTAGAAAAGAGCCATTAAGAGTTATATTAAATGGTCTTGGAAAAGATGCTGCTTATATAATCTCAAGAATAAATGGATTTACATATGTTCAAACTAAATTTGACTATTATACAGGAAAGTTAGAAATAGTTAAAGAAAAAGCTTACTCAAATGGACCAAGAGCTAAAGTTAAATGCTATGGATCAGATGATGTTAGAGAAGGTGTTGCTATAATGCATCACGAAGGAGTTGATGTATCAATAACTGGTAACTCAACTAACCCTACAAGATTCCAGCACCCAGTTGCAGGAACATATAAAAAAGAATGTGTTGAAATGGGCAAGAAATACTTCTCCGTTGCATCTGGTGGCGGTACTGGAAGAACTCTTCACCCAGACAACATGGCAGCAGGCCCAGCTTCTTATGGTATGACAGATACTATGGGAAGAATGCATTCAGATGCTCAATTCGCAGGCTCTTCATCAGTTCCGGCTCACGTTGAAATGATGGGGCTAATCGGAATGGGTAATAACCCTATGGTAGGTGCTTCCGTTGCAGTAGCTGTTGCTATCGAAGAAGCAATGAGTAAATAGCAAAAATTTCATAAATAAAATTTTGTTAAAGTGCCTCTATGTCAAGCATAGAGGCATAAATTTTTAAAATTAAAAAAATTCTAAAAATTTTTTATTTTTATAGTGACATTTTAATATAAACATATTATAATAGTAGAAATATAAGATTTGAATAGCTTAATGCTATACAAACTGCAAATAAAAATAGGAAAAGGGAGTGGTTTGTATGAAGGAAATGACAAAGAATATGAATTTTGGAGATGACAAAAAAAGTAATGACAATAAAAAGGTAAAAACTAAAAAGAAGGAATCATGCAGATTTTTATTTGATATGATAGGTAGAATCCTCCCACGAGGTTAATAATTTTTGAATATACCAGCAGCAGATTTAATAAAATTCTGCTGCTTTTTTTTATACAATGATAACAAAAAAAGTGATTACAAACAGGTGAAAACGATATATAATGATATATGCAGGTATTAATACAAAATTCATCAAAGTTTAAAAGATATAAATTAAGTTTCAAACAAATTATGAAAAAATTTCATTTAAGCAGAGAACTCAAATCTTTGATTTGCAGTGAATCGCTTACTCATTCGACGAAAGGAGAAGGAGTTTCATTTAAATATATGAATGAATTTAATGAAATACTAAAATTATATATAATCTAAAGTATTAGATAGGTGGGAGAATATATGGAAAAGTTATTAGATAGTTTAATTGAAAATAATAAAGCTTATACGAAAGATGGAAAAGTAGCATCCTATATACCAGAATTAACTAAGGCTAAATCAGAAGCATTAGGAATATGTATAACTACTTTAGATGGAGAAGAGTATTGTTCTGGAGATTGCGATGAGAAGTTTACAATTCAAAGTATTTCTAAAGTTATAACTCTAATGTTAGCTATTTTAGATAATGGCAAAGAAAATGTGTTTAAAAGGGTTGGAATGGAGCCAACTGCAGATGCATTTAATTCTATAATAAATCTAGAGACTAAGAGTCCACAAAGACCTTTAAATCCTATGATAAATTCAGGAGCTATTGCAACGGTTTCTTTAATTGCAGGTAGTGATGGGGACAAGATCTTTGAAAGAATTTTAAAGTTTACTAGAAAAATAACAGGAAATCCAGATATAAATATCAATGAAGACGTATATAAATCAGAGAAAAATACAGGACATCGAAACAGATCCTTGGCTTATTTCATGAAGAGTACTGGAATAATAGAGGGAGAGGTAGAAGAAGTACTAGATGTATATTTTAAGCAGTGTGCTATAGAAGCAACTTGCAAGGATATAGCAAGAGTCGGAGCTGTGTTAGCTAATAATGGAGTTTTACCTTGGAATGGTGAAAGGGTTGTACCAGCCTATGTGGCTAGGATTGTTAAAACAATAATGGTTACATGTGGAATGTATGATGCATCAGGTGATACTGCAGTAAAGATAGGAATACCATGTAAAAGTGGAGTAGGTGGAGGCATACTTGCAGCAGTTCCTACGAGAATGGGAATTGGAGTATTTGGACCGGCACTTGATATTAAAGGTAACAGTATTGCTGGAGTAAAAATTCTAGAAGAGTTATCAAAAGAATTAGATTTAAGTATATTTTAGATAGGTGATAAAATATTTTAAAAGATTATATCTGAAATAATTATTTAATAGACATATTTTGTAAATAGCTATTAAATATGTATCAGATATAATCTTTTTTACTTTTATATAATTCATATAATATTTACCAGTATTTCTATTGATATATCATATGAAAAAGGGTATAGTTTATTTAACTTTTTACAATAGACTTTTTCTAATTTATAATAGTAAAAGAAAGCAACGGTACATTATATATGTTATTTTCTAATTTTAAATCGTGAAAGGTGAGTTAAAGTATGCTGAGATTCTTAGATGCTGGTGAATCCCACGGAAAGGCCTTAGTGGCAATAATAGAGGGTATACCATCTAATTTTAATATAGATATAGATTTTATAAATAATGAGCTTAAAAGAAGACAGAATGGATATGGCCGCGGAGATCGAATGAAAATTGAACAAGATAGGGTTGAATTTTGGTCCGGCGTTAGAGGGACAAAAACAACGGGCAATCCTATTACCATGGTAATATTTAATAAGGATTATGAAAATTGGAAAGAATTAATGAGTAGAGAACCTAAAGATGAGGAAAGAATTAAGGTAGCGCGTCCGGGACACGGGGATATGGTTGGGTTCTTTAAGTATGGTACAGGAGATATTAGAGATGTAATAGAAAGAACTTCAGCTAGAGAGACAGCTATAAGGACCGCTGTAGGTGCTTTGTGCAGAAATATATTAAGAGATCTAGATATAGAGATAAGAAGTAAGGTTAATAGTGTGGGTAATATTTTTGATGATACAGTAGACCTATATGACGATAAAATATTTAAAAAAATCCAGAGCAGTTCAATAAGATGTTATAATAGTATAGTTGAAGAAAAGATAATAGAGAAAATAGATATGTGCAAAGAACAGGGAGACACTATAGGAGGGTGTATTTTTATTTCTGTAAAAGGCATGCCGATTGGTATAGGAAGTTATACTCAATGGGATAGGAAGCTTGATGCAAATTTAAGCAGAGCTTTGATGTCGGTACAAGGAATAAAGGCAATTGAATTTGGCAATGGGCTTGATTTAAGTAAGCTAGGAAGTAGCTTTAACGATCCTATATACTATGTAGATGAAAAAATAATAAGAACTTCGAATAATTGTGGAGGCATAGAAGCAGGAGTCTCTAATGGAGAAAATATAGATATGAAAGTCTATATGAAACCTATTCCCACAGTGAAAAAGAGTTTAGATTCTATAGATTTAGTTAATAGAACAAATGTAGTAAATAGATATGAAAGATCTGATGTATGTGGAGTTATTCCAGCTTCAGTAGTATTGGAAAATGTTTGTGCCTTTGAGATATTGAAAGAGATTATGAGTAAGTTTCCTTGTGATAGCTTTCAAGAACTAAAACAATATGTTGTAGAATACAGACGAGAAGTATATGAGAGATAAGGATATATAAACTATAATGGAGGTAATTTTACATGACAAAAGAAAGATTATTGATACTAGATGGTAATAGTTTAATGAATAGAGCATTTTACGCACTTCCACCTTTAACAAATTCGGAAGGTTTACACACTAATGCTGTATATGGGTTTATTACTATGCTTTTAAAAATGAAGGAAGAAATAAGTCCTAATTATATTGTATCCACTTTTGATAGAAGTGCGCCTACCTTTAGACATAGTGAATACAAGGAGTATAAAGCTGGAAGGAAAAAAATGCCTGAGGAGTTAGCTGAGCAGTTCCCAGTGGTTAAGGAGTTATTGGAATTGCTTTCAATTAACATTTTTGAAATAGACGGATTCGAGGCAGACGATTTAATTGGAACACTTTCTACTTTTGCAGAAAATAAAGATATAGAAGTATACATAGTTACGGGAGATAGAGATGCGCTTCAATTAGCTTCAGATGATATTAAGGTTATAATAACTAAAAAGGGAATTACAGAAAAGGAAATTTACGATGGGAAAAGAATGGTTGAAGAGTATGGTGTTACTTCAAATCAATTTATTGATGTAAAGGGTCTTATGGGAGATTCATCAGACAACATACCTGGAGTTCCTGGAATAGGAGAAAAAACTGCTTTTAAACTTATAAAAGAGTATGGGAGCATAGAAAATGTACTTAATAATATAGACAATATAAGTGGTAAGAAAATAAAAGAAAATTTACAGCAGTACAGTGAGCAGGCCATATTTAGTAAAAAGTTAGCTACAATTATGAAGGATGTGCCTATTGATATAGATTTAGATTCTATAAAATCAAAGGAGAATTATAATGCTGAAGGTTTAAGAAAGTTATTTATGAGACTCCAATTTAAAACGCTAGTTGATAAAATTCCAGGAATAGAAAAGGGTAGTGAAAGCATAGATATAGAGTCAGATAAGAGTGATGAAGAGCAAGATGTTATATTTGAAAGTATTAACAAAATTGATAGATTTAAAGATGTTATAGAGCAAATACTTACAGTTTGTAAAAATAAGAGTGAACTTTTGTATATGACCTTTAAAATAACAGATGCTAGTGTTTACTCTAAAAGTTATATAGAAAAAATATTTGTAAATCTAAATGAAAATAATTATGTTATAGAAATAAAACAACTTATGGATGTTAACGAAGAGCAAGCAATAAACTTACTTAAATCTATATTAGAAGATAAAAACATACAGAAGGTAAGTCATGATGTTAAGATACCACATACTATATTGCGCAAAATGGGCATAAGCTTTAAAGGAATAAAATTTGATACAAAAATAGCTGCATATTTAATTGATTCTTCAAAAGGAGAATATGAACTTGAAGATATTATAGGAAATTATTTATTAATTAGGCCTACAGGAGATGAACTTACAAAGCAAATAAAGCATACTGCTCTTTTAAGTAAGGTATTTGAGTCTTTGGAAACTAGTATAAAAGAAGCAAATATGGATGAACTCTTATATACAGTAGAACAACCACTTACTGAAGTATTAGCATATATGGAATATGAAGGATTTAAGGTAGATACAGAAAAGTTAACAGAGCTTGGTGAGAGATTTAAAGTTGAAATAAGCACTATACAAAAAGAAATATATGATCTTGCAGAAGAAGAATTCAATATAAATTCTCCTAAGCAATTAGGAAAAATATTATTTGAAAAACTTGATTTGCCAGTAATTAAGAAAACTAAAACAGGATATTCAACTAACGCTGAAGTTTTAGATGAGCTTTCAGATAAGCATCCAATAATAGAAAAGATAACTTACTATAGACAACTTACAAAACTTTACTCAACATATATTGAAGGATTAAAAGCTGTAGTAGATGAGGATGGGAAAATTCATTCAAGCCTTAATCAAACTGTTACAACCACAGGAAGACTTTCAAGTACAGAACCTAATCTTCAAAATATACCAATCAAATATGAAATGGGAAGAGAGATAAGAAAAGTTTTTGTGCCAGAGAATGATAATTGTGTTATACTTTCAGCAGATTATTCACAGATAGAGCTCAGAGTGCTTGCACACATAGCTAATGATGAAAATCTGATAGATGCTTTTGTAAACCATAGTGACATTCATACTAAAACTGCATCAGAAGTATTTAGAGTGCCTATAGATGAAGTTACTCCGCTGCAGAGAAGTAATGCTAAGGCAGTAAATTTCGGAATAGTTTATGGTATAGGAGATTTTAGTTTAGCAAAGGATCTAAAGATATCTAGAAAAGAGGCTAAAAGTTATATAGATACATATTTCGAGAGATATCCGGGTGTAAAGAAATATTTAAATGATGCAATTGAGCAAGCGAAGGGAAGCCTATATGTAACTACCATTATGAATAGAAGAAGATTTATTCCAGAGATAAAGGCATCAAATAAGATAGTAAAATCTTTTGGAGAGAGACTTGCTATGAATACTCCTATTCAAGGAAGTGCTGCAGATATTATAAAATTAGCTATGGTTAATGTATATGATGAATTAAGAAAAAGAAACCTTAATAGTAAATTAATACTACAAGTTCATGATGAACTTATTTTAAATGTACGCAAAGAAGAGTTAGAAGAGGTAAAAGCCATAGTAAAAAAAGAGATGGAAGAGGTTTTGGATTTAAGGGTACCTCTTGAAGTTGATATAAATATAGGTGAAAATTGGTATGAAGCTAAATAATATAAAACTGTAATTAAAGAGGTGTTGCTGTGTGCTAAAAATAGGTATTACAGGTGGTATAGGAAGCGGGAAAAGTACTATATCTGATATGCTTAGAAAAAAAGGATTCAGCATTATAGATGCAGATATCGCTGCAAGAGAGGTATTAAAAGTTTATCCTGAGATACTTCAAAAAGTAAAAGAACAATTTGGAAAAGAGTTTTTTAATAAAAAGGAAGAACTTAAAAGAAAAGAGTTTGGTAATTACATATTTGCTGTGGAAGAAAGAAGAAAAAAATACGAAAAAATAATAATGCCATTTATAATAGAATATATATTTATCAAGCTAGATAGATTTAAAGAAGAAGGAAAACAAGTATGTTTCGTTGATGCAGCTACGTTAATAGAAAATAATCTTCATAAGTATATGGATGTAAATATACTTGTATGGGTTGATTCAAAAACCCAAATAGAAAGAGTAAAAAATAGAGATCACTTAACAGAGGAACAGGTAATTGATAGAATTAGTTCTCAAATGCCTTTAGAAGATAAAAAAAGGGTATGTGATTTTATAATAGATAACTCAAAAACTTTAGAGTATACTGAAAAGGAACTATATAGAGCATTAAGAGAAATTGGCAAAAAGTATAGGGGGGTGGAGTGTCTTAAATTATAGATATTTTAAGACATAAAGTATATTGAAAACTATTAAACGTGCATTATTGCTTATAGTATTTATTGTTTTTATAATGAACATTGCAAATATAATAAAGTTATTTTTTCCGTTAAAGTATTCTAACTATATAGTTAAATATTCTCAGACATATGCATTGGATCCTTATTTGGTTTCTGCAGTAATAAAGGCAGAAAGTAATTTTGAAGAAGGAGCAAGATCACATAAGAATGCTTATGGACTAATGCAAATAACTCCTGATACAGCGGAGTGGGCTGCAGAGAAAATGAATATAAAGGATTTTAATGTTTCAATGTTAAATGATCCTGAATTTAATATAAGAATGGGATGCTGGTATTTAAATAATTTAAGAGAAGAATTTAACGGAAATATGGATGTAGTATTAGCTGCATATAATGGTGGTAGAGGAAATGTACAAAAATGGTTAAAGAGTTCAGATCATTCAGCAGATGGAAAGAATCTTCACTACATACCTTTCAAGGAGACTGACAAGTATGTAAAAAAAGTTAAAGTAAATTATAACATCTATAAGTATTTATATGATAAAAACCAAAGCAAATCATTAAAAACAGCAATAGATATATTTATGCAATATGTAAGGCTTAAAAACTAGGAGATTTATTTTACAGTTGACAATTAAATAAAATATACTATAATATAGGTAGAGACGCGAGAGTGGCGGAATTGGCAGACGCGCACGTTTGAGGGGCGTGTGGGAGACCGTACGGGTTCAAGTCCCGTCTTTCGCACCATTAAAATTGTATAATTTCTGAGATATTTGAGAAGCTCTATATTTTGAACCTACATTACTAGAACGGGAGTTCAACATTTAGGCGTAGATATGTACTTTCTTGTGAGACCCTTTGTGACGGCTTTGAAGGCGATAGAAACATCTGTGAGGACACCCACCTATCGGAGAGATAGGTGTCAAAATTAGAGCGGCGGTATTTCGGATTATACTTTTGAAAAGTAATTGAGAGAGGTAAATTTACCTCTCTTTTATTTTATACAGATTATATGTTATATTCTGCATAACTTATATAATTAATAACTATTTTTTGCTTTGTCTTGATTGTTCATTAAGCTTCTTAGCTTCTTCTAAATCAGAAGAGCCAACTCCACTAGTCATTCCCATACTAGTACTGCTAGCCATTGCTGAAGTACTACCTTGTCTTGATTGCTGATTAAGTTGTCTAGCCTCCTGTAAATCTGCAGAATCTGCTCCACTAGTTATTCCAGTGCTAGTACTGCTAGCCATTGCTGAAGTGCCGCCTTGTCTTGATTGCTGATTAAGTTGAACAGCCTCTTGTAGGTCTGAAGTATTTGTGCTGCTAGTCATGCCACCAGCCATTCCTGTACTAGACATGCTTTGTCTAGACTGTTGATTTAATTGTTTTGCTTCTTCTAAAGCTTTTTTGTTATCCATGAGAAAATCTCCTTTCAAAATGCAAATTACTAAGATAGATTCATAATTGTGAATCCATTAAGTAGAATTCCCATATGAGATAATAGTATTCTATTATCTTATTAACATTAATAGTGAAATTATGAAATTTGATATACTCATTATTAATTGAGAGATTTTACAATAACTTTAATTTAAGAAGTGCAGCTTAATGCAAAGTGAATAAATTGAAATAATAAATTATTGATAAAAAAATAACAGTAATACAATAATATACAATAGATGATAAAAAATTTGCTGCGAATTTGTGTTTTTTTATGTGAGTTTAATGTGATTAAATGATATGTGAGAAAATTAAGAATTAACTTATTTTAATGTTATTTTAAAAAAATTATAGTTATTTTTTGCTTTATTAGTAGAACTTGACATGAATTTCCTAATATTTTAATATATTATTATAAGTAGAACTAATCTAATTAATCACAAATAAAATTGTAAATGAATTAAAGGTTGATCAAACATACTAATCTACTAAATTATATATTCATTGAAATAGTTATACTAAGTTACTCAGTAATCGTTCTTGTCACTAATCTCTAGTATACTTTGAATAAATTCCCGCTATACATTTTAAAATAATTAATTATTTGATAATTTAATTAATCTCATGTTTATTTGTAAATTACAAGAACTGATAGGTATGCTGCAAATGACTCGTGAGAGACATTGTGGTATTCTAATATATTAAACAATGGTTATAAATAAATTTGTATCAATAAGAAAAATTAAGAGATAGACAAAAAGGGGGGAATTACAATGGAAAATAAGGTGCTGACAGTGTGCCCTTATTGTGGTGCTGGTTGCAACCTTAATCTGATTGTAGAGGATAATAAGATAGTTAGAGCTGAGCCAGCAAATGGTAGAACTAATGAAGGAACTTTATGCTTGAAAGGTTATTATGGATGGGACTTTTTAAATGATCCACAACTTTTAACTTCTCGTCTTAAAAGACCAATGATTAGAAAAAATGGAGAGCTTCAGGAAGTATCATGGGATGAGGCTATAAATTTTACTGCTTCAAAATTAAGTGAAATAAAGGAAAAGTATGGTCCTGAATCAATTATGGGAACGGGATGTGCAAGAGGATCAGGAAATGAAGCAAATTATATAATGCAAAAATTTATTCGTGCAGTGATTGGGAGTAATAACATAGACCACTGTGCAAGAGTTTGACATGCTCCTTCAGTAGCCGGTTTGGCCTACACATTGGGAAATGGAGCAATGTCTAATGGGATTCATGAACTAGACAATGCTGACTTAATATTTATTTTTGGTTATAATGGAGCAGACTCTCATCCTATAGTTGCTAGAAGAATTGTTAAAGCAAAGGAAAATGGAGCTAAAGTTATAGTTGTTGATCCTCGTATAACAGAATCTGCTAGGATAGCTGATTTATGGCTTCCAATAAAAAATGGAACTAATATGGCGTTAGTTAATGCTCTAGGGAATGCATTAATAAACGAAAGCCTTTATAATAAGGAGTTTGTTGAAAAGCATGCAGAAGGCTTTGAAGAGTACAAAGACTTAGTTAGCAAATATACTCCTGAATATGCGAATGAAATAACAGGTGTTCAGAAAGAAGATATAAGAAAAGCAATGAGAATGTATTCATCAGCTAAGAATCCTATGATATTATATGGAATGGGAGTATGTCAATTTGGGCAGGCAGTTGATGTTGTTAAAGGACTAGCAGCTCTTGCTATATTAACTGGCAATTTTGGAAGGCCAAGCGTAGGCATTGGACCAGTAAGAGGCCAAAATAATGTTCAGGGAGCCTGCGATATGGGAGCTTTACCAAATGTATATCCTGGTTACCAAAAAGTGGATGATGATGATGTTAGAAGAAAATTTGAAGAAGCATGGGGTGTAAAGCTTTCCAATAAGATTGGATATCATTTAACTGAAGTTCCAAGGATTACATTGGAAGAAAACAAGATTAAAGCTTATTATATTATGGGAGAGGATCCTGTTCAAAGTGATCCAAATTCAGCAGAAGTTAGAGAAGCATTAGAGAAAATGGAACTTGTAGTTGTACAGGACATATTTATGAACAAGACAGCATTGCATGCTGATGTAATATTACCAGCAACATCTTGGGGGGAACATGAAGGTGTTTATAGTTGTGCTGATCGTGGCTTCCAAAGGTTTAGAAAAGCAATAGAGCCAAGTGGTGATGTTAAGCCAGATTGGCAAATACTTTCAGAGGTTGCCACTGCAATGGGCTATAATATGCATTATAATAATACAAAAGAAATATGGGATGAGATGAGAAATTTATGTCCAAACTTTACAGGAGCTAGCTATGAAAGATTAGAGGAACTTGGGGGTATTCAGTGGCCATGCCCTGATGAGAAACATCCAGGAACTTCATACCTGTATGAAGGAAATAAATTTTCAACTCCAAGTGGAAAAGCAAAGTTATCTGCTTCAGAATGGAGACCGCCAATGGAAACTCCAGATGAAGAATATCCTTTAGTTTTATCTACAGTTAGAGAAGTAGGTCATTATTCCGTAAGAACAATGACAGGCAATTGTCGTGCCCTTCAGCAACTTGCTGATGAACCAGGCTACATACAAATGAACCCGAAGGATGCAGAAAAGCTTAGGGTTAATGATCAGGAGCTAGTAAGAATAAGCTCTCGAAGAGGTTCTGTAGTAGCTAGGGCGCTAATTACAGATAGAGTTAACAGAGGGGCAGTTTACATGACATATCAATGGTGGATAGGTGCATGCAACGAATTGACTATAGATAATTTAGATCCTATATCGAAGACTCCTGAATATAAATACTGTGCTGTAAAAATTGAAACAATAGAAGACCAAGAAAAAGCAGAGCAGTTTGTTAAGGAGGAATACAATAGAGTAAGAAAAGCAATGAATGTTCAAACCGAAAAAGTGGAAGCATAAAATAATATAAAGGCCTATCTTGGAAAAGATAGGTCTTTTGAGAAACTATTTAGCGAACATAGGAGGAAATTAAATTGATAACAATCGAAGAAGCTTTAGAAATAGTATTAAAAGAAACAAGAGTATTAGGATTTGAAACAGTAAATATATTAAGTTCATTAGAAAAGGTCTTAGCGGAGGATATTTATTCAAAAGATAATTTACCTCCTTTTGATAAATCTGCTATGGATGGGTATGCCATTATAAGTGAAAATACAGAAAATGCTTCAGAAGAAAAGCCTGTAAAACTTAAAATAAAAGGGATAATTAAAGCAGGTGATTTTTATGAAGGTCAGCTAAAGTGTGGAGAAGCATTGAAAATAATGACAGGAGCGCCTATACCTAATGGGGCTGATGCAGTAATTCAGATTGAAAATGTTGAAGCCGACAACGAAGAGGTAGCTATATTCAATCCGGTAAAAAAGAATAGAAATATATTAAATCTTGGTGAAGAAATTAGAAAAGGAGATATTGCTCTATTATCAGGTATGACTATAAGACCATCAGAAATTGGGCTTATGGCTTCACTGGGATTTAATTCTGCTAAAGTTATTAAAGCACCTAAAATAATTATAATTACTACCGGAGATGAACTTATAGATGTCAATGAAGAGTTAACCTCAGGTAAGATAAGAGACTGTAATGGATATTCACTTATGGCGCTTGGAAAAAATCTTCAAGCTAATGTAAAGTCTTATGGCATTGTAAGAGATGATATGAGTTTATTATTTAAAAAGATGAAAGATGCCTTTGAAGAGGGTGATATTATTATAACTTCTGGAGGGGTATCTGCTGGAGATTATGATTTTGTTGAGAACTGTTTAAAAGAATTAGGTGCTGATGTTAAATTTTCGTCAGTAGCTATAAAACCTGGCAAGCCATTCACATTTGCAAAATGCAAGAATAAGTTATTCTTTGGGCTTCCAGGAAATCCTTTAGCAGTAATAAATACATTTGAACAGTTTGTAAGACCTGCAGTTAAAAAGATGATGGGTAAAAGTGATACACATAATAAGGAATTTAAAGTTGTTTTAGGAGAAGACTTTAGCTCTGTGAAGGGGAGAATAAACTATGTTTATGTAAATATTGAAGAAAAAGATGGAATCCGCTATGCATACAAAGTAGGTTCTCAAAGTTCAAATCAACTCTTAACAATAAGCAAGGCGAATGGAATTATTATAATAGATAAGGAAATTGTAAAAGCAGGAGAGGAAGTCAATGGAAGATTCATATTTAAATAAAGTACCAATAATTTCGATTGTATCAACAAAGTCTGATACTGGAAAAACAACTTTGATTGAGAATATTATAAAAATATTAAAAAATAAAAAATATAAAGTAGGAGCAATAAAACACGATGTCCATAAATTTGAGATAGATTACCCAGGAAAAGATAGCTTTAAGCTCACAGAGGCTGGAGCAGATAAGGTTGTAGTTTCATCAGACTCAAAATTAGCTATGATTCAAAGAATTGAAACTAAAAGGACAATAGATGAATTGCTATGGCTATTTAAAGATATGGATATCATTATAATCGAAGGGTTTAAAGATAACAAGTTCCCTAAAATAGAGATTCATAGAAAGGAAGTTGACAGTAATTTGTTGTGTCAAAATCCTAAATTTGATAGCTCAAGCTTCATTGCTGTTGCAAGTAATGAAACATTAAATATAAATATTCCAGTTCTAGATATAAACAGCCCAGAAGAAGTGTGTGATTTTATTGAGAGAAACATTTTGGGAGGAAGTGTAGTTGATTAAGATAAAAAAATATCCTGTAATTAGATATGATAAGCATGAAAAAGAAAGTAGCTCTGAAAGTATGATTTATGAGTATCCTTTAAGTTTATTCGTAAATGAAAAACATATAGCAACACTGTTATGTACACATGAAAAATTAGATGCTTTGGTCTGGGGATTTTTAAGAACTCAAGGAATAATCTCTGATATGAATGAAGTAGAAAGTTTTGAGTTAGATGAAAAAAGTGGT
The DNA here is from genome assembly GCF_030915445.1 of Clostridium sp. OS1-26. GTDB lineage: Bacteria > Bacillota > Clostridia > Clostridiales > Clostridiaceae > Clostridium_AM. Next base: position 578,458 of record NZ_CP133264.1, on the reverse strand, counting down.
GTAGTTAAGATAAAATTAGATGCAAATAACGATAAACAATTAAGACAACTATTACCGGTAGGTTTTAATGAAGAGAGTAGAGCAGATTTTTTTTCGAAGTTAGTTGAATCGTTAAATTGTAAAGCTGCAGAGGATAATTGTCTTTCTATTGATGTTTCAAAAGTTTACGAATTAATGGAAGAGAATTTATCATACTCTGAGGCTTTTAAGCAAACAGGAGGAGCGCATTGCGTAGCTTTATCAGATGGGGAAAAAATAGTTGTGATTTGCGAAGATGTAGCTCGCCATAATGCTATGGACAAAGCAATTGGAGAGGCACTTATGCAAAATATATCGCTAAATGATAAGATTATCTTCATAAGTGGTAGGGTGTCTTTTGAAATGATATTAAAGGTTGCTAGGTTTGGATTACCAATAGTTATTTCAAAGTCTGCACCAACTAGTCTTTCAATAGAACTTGCACAAAAATTAAATATAACATTAGCTGGGTTTGTAAGAGGAGAAAAGATGAAGATTTATACATGTCCTTATAGGATAAAATAGTTATCAAAAATTTAAAAATAAGGTTTTATTAGAAATGGGTTTGGGGTTTTAAATTGATTTTGGGTTTTAAATAGGTTTTAGGTTTTAGGGATAAGCGGGATAATTATTGTTATTCTGTTTATATAAATTTGCAATAAGAGGGGGATTTATTTATGCAAGCGGCACAAAAACAAGAATTACGCGAAGACAGCTTGTGTGCGAGAGACGTAATAGAAAAGTATCCTAAGGAGCAGAGATTTACTCTGGCAATACTTCAGGATATACAAAGAAAGTATAAGTATATACCAAGAGAAGCATTAGAAACTCTCGCAGAATACTTAGAAATACCTGTAAGTAAATTATACGGTATGGCAACTTTCTATAAAGCTTTAAGTTTAACACCAAAAGGAAAGTATATTATAACTGTATGTGACGGAACTGCTTGTCACGTTGCAGGCTCAATGGTTGCGCTTGACGAGATTGAAAAATGTTTAGGGATTAAAGCAGGACAAACTACAGAAGATCTTAAGTTCTCAATAAATACTGTTAACTGTATAGGATGTTGCGCTATAGCACCTGTAATGATGATTAATGAAAGATACTATGGTAACTTAACGCCTAAAATGGTAAAAGAAATTCTTGATGAATATAGAGGTGAATAGTGATGAGTGTAAAGAAAACTATTTATGTATGTTGTGGGACAGGTTGCTTAGCTAGAAATAGTATGGAGTTATATGAAGAGCTTAAGAAAAAAGTAGCTGAATTAGGAGCAGCAGCTTCTGTAGAAGCAGAATATGAATTTAAAGCTACAGGTTGTGATGGACTTTGTGAAAAGGGGCCAGTAGTAAAGATTCAGCCTGATGATATTGCTTACTTTAAAGTAAAAATTGAAGATGCACAAGAAATTGTAGAAAAGACAATAATGAATGGCGAGGTTATCGATAGGCTTCTTTACTTTGAAACATCAACAAAGCAAAGATTAAGACACCATAGGGAAAGTGAATTCTGCAAAAGACAGATAAAAATAGCACTTAGAAATGTAGGAGAAATAGATCCTGTTGTTTTTGAAGATTATCTAGAAAAAGATGGATATAAGGCTCTTCATAAAGTAATATTTGATATGAAAAAGGGCGATGTAATAGAAGAAGTAACTAAGTCAGGTCTTAGAGGAAGAGGAGGCGCAGGCTTCCCAACAGGACGTAAGTGGAACACTGCTTTTAAAATAGATACTGCTCCTAAATATGTAGTATGTAATGGTGATGAAGGTGACCCTGGTGCATTTATGGATAGAAGTATAATGGAAGGTGACCCTCATAGTGTTATAGAAGGTATGGCCATATGTGCTTATGCTATCGGAGCAAACCAAGGCTTTGCATATATAAGAGATGAATATGGACTAGCTATTGAAAATATGAAGCTAGCAATAAAGCAAGCAAGAGAAAGAGGATATCTTGGCAAAAATATAATGAATAGTGGTTTTGATTTTGATATTGATATAGTAAGAGGTGGTGGTGCCTTCGTATGTGGAGAATCTACAGCGCTATTATCCTCAATCGAAGGAAAAGTTGGAGAGCCAAAAGCTAAGTATATTCACACTACTGAAAAAGGCTTATGGGGTCAACCAACGGTATTAAATAATGTAGAAACTTGGGCTAATATTCCGATAATAATTAGCAAAGGTGGAGATTGGTATAGTTCCATAGGAACTATGAAAGATAGTAAAGGTACAAAAGCCTTCTCACTAGTTGGTAAGGTTAAAAATACTGGATTGGTAGAAGTTCCGATGGGAACTACTCTCAGAGAAATAATATATGATATAGGCGGCGGAGTATTAAACGACAGAAAGTTTAAAGCTGTTCAAATAGGTGGACCTTCTGGTGGATGTCTACCTGAAGAATATTTAGATTTACAAGTAGACTATGATACTCTAGTAAAAGCTGACTCTATGATGGGTTCTGGTGGTATGATTGTTATGGATGACAGAACCTGTATGGTAGACATTGTAAGATATTATCTAAACTTCCTTGCTGAAGAGTCCTGTGGAAAATGCGTTCCATGTAGAGAAGGCGTAAAGAGAATGCTTGAAATACTAACTGATATTTGCGAAGGAAGAGGCAGAGAAGGAGATATAGAAGAGCTTGAAAAAATTTGTAAAACTGTAAAAAATGCAGCTTTATGCGGACTTGGAAAGAGTGCTCCAAATCCAGTTGCGGCAGCTATCAGATATTTTAGAGATGAATTTGAAGAGCATATAAAAAATAAGAGATGTCGTGCAGGAGTATGTAAGGAACTTACAACATTTATTATAGATGAAGATAAATGTGTTGGCTGCGATATATGTAAAAAGAATTGTCCTGTAGATGTTATTACAGGAGATGTTAAGAAACCTCATACAATTGATACTGAAAAGTGTGTAAGATGCGGTAACTGTATGAACATTTGCAAGTTTAATGCAGTTAAAGTTAAATAGGGGGTGTTGCTATGAGAATTATAATTGATGGAAAAGTATGTGAAGCAGAACGTGGTGAATATATACTACAAGTAGCAAGAAGAAATAATATATATATACCTACATTATGTCATAGTGATGCTCTTTCAGGACTAGGAAGCTGCAGACTATGTGTAGTTGAGGTAATAGACAGGGGATGGTCCAAGGTTGTAACTTCTTGCATATTCCCTATTACAAAGGAAGTTGAAGTTGTAACTAATTCTAAAAAAATAAGAGATATAAGAAAAGATTTAGTTATGCTTCTTCAAGCTAGATGTCCTGAGAATGAAGAACTTAAGAAAATGGCAGCAGAATTTGGAGTTGAAGAAGAGAGAGTAAGCAGATTTAAATTAGATAGAAGCGAAAACTGTGTACTTTGTGGACTCTGTGCAAAAGCTTGTGAAGAAATGGGAACAGGCGCTATAGCTACAGTTGATAGAGGTATTTTCAAAAAGGTTTCTACACCTTTTGACGATCCATCACCAGAATGTATAGGTTGTGCTGCTTGCGCAAATGTGTGCCCAACTAATGCAATAAAGATGGTAGACAAAGATGGTGAAAGAGAAATATGGGGTAAAAAATTAAAATTACAAGCATGTGAAGAGTGTGGCAAGGAATTTGCTACTGTAGATCATGTAAAGTTTGCATTTGCAAAGGCAGGCAGAAAACTAGAGAAAGTACTTTGCGAAGAATGTAGGAGAAAGGCAAGTCTTGAGAATATAAAAAATGTTTTCGAAGGTTTAGAGCTGTAGCATAAAGCTTTTTAGAATTGAGAATTGGAAATTAAGGAAGGGTGGTAAGTTAAATGAAACCAGATCTTAACTCTTTTGTAATAGGAGACCCAAATAAGTGTATTGGATGTAGATCCTGTGAAGTAGCTTGTGCGGCAGCTCATAGAGAAAATAATACAGGTGCAACAATAGGCACTATAGATACTCCTATAATCCCAAGATTATTTTTTATAAAAAATAAAAATGCAGCTATGGAAGTTCAGTGCAGGCATTGCGAAGATGCCCCTTGTGCAAATTCATGTCCTTCTGGTGCAATAACTCAAGTTAACGGAGCTATAACTATAGATGATAAAGTTTGTATAGGATGTAAGACCTGCAGCTTAGTATGCCCGGTTGGTGCAATTGATCTATTACCTAAATATGTAGGATCAGTAGTAAATGGTGGAATTGATAGAAAGTTAACTATAATGGCGTATAAGTGTGACATGTGTAAAGAGGTTGGTGGCACACCGAATTGCATTAAAGCATGTCCGAAAGATGCTTTAAAAGTAGCTACTCCTAAAGAAGATAAGACAGATCGTAATGTTAAAGCGGTTTTAGGATTGCTTAATATTAACAAAAATCTTTAGGTTATAAAAATCCATGAAAGAAAGGGATGTTAGAGATGTCAACAAATACTGCCATAATAAATATAGATAAAGAATTATGTACAGGTTGCAGACGTTGTTCAGAAGTTTGCCCTGTTGATGCAATAGAAGGCAAGGATGGAGAGCCTCAGCAAATAAATGTAGATAAATGCGTTATGTGTGGACAGTGTGTACAGATTTGCAAAGGTTATGCTCCTATGTATGAAGAAATTCCGACACCTAGAAGCAAAAAGCTTTATGACAGAGGAATGTTAAAAAGTGTAAAGGAACCTATATTTGCAGCTTACAATAAAGGACATGTAAGAGAAGTTAGTGATTTATTACAAAATAAAGATGTGTTTAAAGTTGTACAATGTGCGCCAGCAGTAAGAGTAGGCTTAGCTGAAGATTTTGGATTAGAGCTTGGAACACTTACTCCAGGAAAGTTGGCAGCAGCACTTCGTAGGTTGGGATTTGAGAGAGTATATGATACAAACTTTACTGCAGATTTAACTATAATGGAAGAAGGTACTGAGCTTATAAAAAGGGTAACAGAAGGTGGAACTTTACCAATGTTTACATCCTGTTGTCCTGCATGGGTTAAATATGTAGAACAGACATATCCAGAGCTTATCGCGCATCTTTCAACTTGTAAATCTCCACAGCAGATGGCTGGAGCGGTGTTTAAAACTTACGGTGCAAGAATTAACAATGTAAACCCAGCCGAAATGTATAGTGTATCTGTTATGCCATGTACATGTAAACCTTTTGAAGCAAACAGAGAGGAAATGAATGATAGTGGATACAGGGACGTAGATGTTGCTATAACTACAAGGGAACTAGCTCAATTGATAAAAGATAAATCTATCGACTTCCACAGCTTACCGGAAGAAGAATTTGATAATCCGCTAGGAAATTATTCTGGTGCAGGTACTATATTTGGATTAACTGGTGGAGTCATGGAAGCGGCTCTTAGAACAGGATATGAACTTATAACTAATCAGTCAATTCCAAGTGTAGACCTTACTGCTGTAAGAGGTGGAGAAGGCTTTAGAACAGCAGAAGTGGAGGTTGGTGACTTAAAATTAAAGGTTGGAGTGGTTTCAGGATTAAAACACGTTGAGCCTTTAATGGAAAAGATAAAGGCTGGTGAGTGTGATTTACACTTTATAGAAGTTATGACCTGTCCTGAAGGATGTATAAGTGGAGGCGGACAGCCAAAGTTAATTTTCGACGAGGATAAGAGCATAGCTTATAGTAATAGAAAAGCTGGACTTTATAACCACGACGCCAATTTAGAGGTTAGAAAATCACATGAAAATCCTGCTATAAAGGAAATATATAATGAGTTCTTAGGAGAGCCTCTAGGACACAAGTCACATGAGCTCTTGCATACACATTATAAATCCAGAAAGGAGAATTAATTAATGTCTAATCGTTTTGTAGCAGCTGATCCAAATAAGTGTATTGGTTGTAGAACTTGTGAAATAGCATGTGCTGTAGCGCATTCAGAGCAAGATATTTTCACCGCTAAGACTGAAGATATTCAATTTCAACCTCGTTTAACAGTAATAAAGACTGCTAAAGTAAGCGCACCCGTTCAATGCAGACAGTGCAAGGACGCACCATGTGCTAGTGCGTGTCCAGTAAACTGCATAAGTAATAAGGATGGATATATGCATGTGGATGAAACAGTCTGTATAGGATGTAAAACATGTATGATGGCATGTCCTTATGGTGTTATTGATTTAGTTAGCCAGTATAAAGATGGGGAAAAGATATTACAAGAAAGATTCAGATATTCAGATGAAGGAGAAGTTCATACAGGCAAAGAAAAAATTATAGCAATTAAATGCGATCTTTGCAGCAATAGAGAAAAAGGACCAGCCTGTATAGATGTTTGTCCTACATCCGCTTTAAGAATTATTAACTATGAAGATATAGAAGAGTAGAATTATATAGGGTTACTTGGCCGAAATTTATCTTTCGACCAAGTAACCCTATATTTTTAGCTAAAGCTATTTAAGTCTATATTAAATTTAGCTATTTTTCTATATATTGTAGCTTTTCCTATTTTTAATAACTCAGCCGCCTTTATAGCATTACCGTTACAATAGATGAGAGCATCTTTTATGCATTGTTCCTCAACAGCTTCTAATGAAATAATTTCTTTTTTGGACGGAGAAGTGTCAACTGGCTTATTTACTGGAACCTTTGTTTGTAGGTGTCTGGAGTTTATCATGGTATCCTCACAAAGATAATATGATCGCTCAACCACATTTCTTAATTCTCTTATATTTCCGCAAAAGTTATAGGTTTTTAGTTTCTCTATATAGGATGGGTCAATATATTTTGGATTGCAAGGATTTTTAGAATTTAACTTATTTATATAATACTGAGCTAGAAGTTCTATATCTTCTTTACGTTCTTCTAAAGGAATAAGTTGAAGACTCATTACATTTAGTCTATAGTATAGATCACCTCTAAAATTTTTATTTTCTATTTCATCTGTTAAAGTCCTATTGGTAGCAGCTATTACTCTAACATCTACAGACTTTTCATATGTTCCACCAACTCTAGTAATTTTAAGATTGTCTAATACTCTAAGAAGTTTGGATTGTATATCCAATGGAAGCTCTCCAATTTCGTCTAAAAATATAGTGCCACCGTCTGCTAGCTCAAATTTTCCAGGGTATCCACCTTTAGAGGCACCTGTAAAAGCTCCTTTTTCATATCCAAAAAGCTCGCTTTCAACAAGCTCTCTAGGAATTGCTGCGCAGTTAACTGCTACAAAAGGACCGTTTTTTCTTGAACTAAAGTTATGGATGGACTGAGCAAATACTTCTTTTCCGGTCCCACTATTTCCTTCTATTAATATATTACAGTTAGTTTTGGCTGCTTTTTTAGCAAGCTCTACTATTCCCTTCATCTTTTCGTTTTTTGTGAGTATATCGTCAAAAGTGAAAGAGGCCTTATACCCCACAACATTATTCACCATTTTATGAAGATTTTTTGTATCTCTTAAGGATAAAACCAAACCAATAATTTTTCCTCTTAATCTCACTGGTATTATATTTGTTACACATCTTATTCTGCTGCCATTTATATCAAAAATACAATCTTCGCTAAATTGTTTTTCACCAGTTAATAAGATCGTATGTAAAATATCTTCTTTTAGTATGTCATTTAGATGAGTTTCATATAAAAATTCTTCTTTTATACCTAATATTTTAACAGCAGTGATATTAACCTTTTTAATCAAAAGATTCTCATCTGTAACAATCAACCCTTCATAAATAGATTCAAAAATAGCTTGCAATATAAAAGAAGATATATCATATTCTAAAATGCTGTCCATGTCAATTCTGCACATATCGCTGACATCTTCAAAATAATCTGCTAACTCCATAATTTATCCTCCTTTTCTTATCTACAAATTTAGTATATCACTTTTAAAAAATAAATTAAACAACAAAATGTTTCAAAATGATAATAGTGGATAAAATTATCATTTTGAAACATTTTGCTTCTCATTATGATAAAGATAAAATATTGAATATTAAGATATTTTACAATCCGATAACAAATATTTATAAAAATAAAAGGATTTAAACAGTTTTTGTTGAATATTAAACATAGAAATAGTTTCCTTGTTAATTTTTATGAACACTACATATATTTAATTACCTTTTAAGTTTATAGTTATTCTGGTAAACTTAATATAATACTTTTAAGAATTAGTTTATATTATTTATATAATAAATTATGTTATTTCTTCAATTTAGTTAGATAATCAGTTAAATATTTTTTAGGAGGAAGCATTGATGAAGGTAGAGTATATAGAGCCATTTATACAAGCAAGCCAGAATATATTATTGCAGATAGTTAATGAGGAAGCAGTTCAAGGAAAACTGTTCCTAAAGGATTCAACTTTTCATGGAGATAATGTTATAATAATAATAGGTATTGCAGGAGATGTAAGAGGACAAGTTATCTTTAATTTATCTCAGAAGTCAGCATGCAGTGTAGTTTCAAAGATGATGTGTGGAATGCCTGTATCAAGCCTAGATGACATGGCAAAGTCTGCCATATGTGAACTTGCCAATATGATATCAGGAAATGCAGCTACGTTATTTTCAGAGCAGAAAATTAATTTAGACATAACGCCACCAACTATAATGATAGGAGATAACATTGAGATATCTACTACTAAGTCACAATCTATTTGTGTACCATTGTTTATACAAGATGACTTTTCTTTTGAGATAAATGTTTCCTTATCAGAAAGCTAAATTAAATATATATTTAATATAGGTGAGAACTCCTCGATTAAACAAGAGTTTTCAGAATTAGTCTAAAGTAGCAAAAGATTAAGGCTGCTTTAGACTAATTTTTTATCACTATATAAGGTACTTTCAAAAAACAATTAGTCAGTAAGATGCAAAATATCTCTTGCATCTTTAACTTATTATTTTCTTTTATATATCCAATATATATCCAATATGTATTGAATATTAATATGTCATAAAATTGGATGTATTGCTTGAAAACTTGAAATCTATAGTAAATCATGCTAACATTAACTTGATATATTTGTAAATATAGTTGTATTTTAAGTGAAATCCGCTGATTGAGAACTAATGGAGGTTAAAGTCCTAAATAGACTTTAACGGGTAATTTTGCTAGGTAAAAGTTCATTTAGAACTTTTACCTAGCAAAATTACCCAGTGTTCCGACTAAAGGGAGGAAAATAATATGAATAATAAATATTTAATAATTGATACAGCAATACTTCCAGAAGTATTTACTAAGGTTGTTAAAGTTAAAGAATTGATCAGAACTGGAAAAGTAAAGGACATATCAGAAGGTGTAAGATTAGTAGAAATAAGCAGGAGCACTTATTATAAATATAAAGATTTTGTATTTACATTGTCCGAGGGAATAGTAGGACATAAAGTTACATTAGGCTTAGTATTAGTACATGAGGCTGGTACTCTCTCTAAAATATTAGATAAAATAGCATTAGAAAAAGGTAACATACTTACAATTAATCAGGATATTCCTATAAATAACGCGGCTAGTGTTACTATAACCTTTGATGCATCTAAACTTGAAATGGAAATTAATACATTAGTAGAAGAATTTAGAGCTACTAAGAATGTAATTAAAGTTGATTTGGTAGCAGTTGAATAAGGCAATTTAAATAAAAATAATTATATATTTTTTAGCATATCCTAAATCCTCAATAAAATTATATTTTAAAGTAATGTCTGTAGATTTAATTAAAAATAAAAGGAATTTATAATTTAGTGTAGAATTTAAGAGTTAACGTACTTTTAGAGGTGAGGTTATGTTAGATGTTGAACTAAGGTTTAACGATATTAATATTTTAAATATTGAAAAAAGTGATTTACCGCAAATACAAACCTGGATGAAGTTGCAAAAACAATTTGTACATGATGAAACAGATTTACAAGAATTAAAAGAGCGATTTTTAGAGAGCTATATAAGTGAATGCGAATTTTTCTTAAAAATTAATAAAGAACAAGAACTATTAGGAATTATAAAGGGAAGATTAGAGTTTAAAAATCCCAACGAGGCTTGGATTTGGTTTTTTTACATTGATGATAAATATAAAAAAACCAATTTAAATAATCAAGTCATGGAAAAACTATTAAATTATTTTTTATGCGAGTATGATGTAGATATTTTTTGTACGAGAATAATAAAAAGTGATAGAGAAAGTTTAGAGTTTTGGAAAAACATTGGGTTTAAATCCATAAGGATTGTAAAAGATTTTTATAGTATAAATGGGAAATACATGGATATGTTAATTATGAAGAGAGTAGAAGTTTAGAATAAAAGTAATAAATTGACCTTCAAGTAAATATTAATATATAGTAAAACGTAACTTTTACAAATTAAATTTACTACCCAGAAGGTGAGGGGAAAAAGTTGAAATACACACGATATGACTTGAAAAAAGATAATGGTAATAAAGCCTTTATTGCCGTTATATTTTTAATACTAGTATTGGCATTTTTATTTGGAACTGCTATTTTTAAATTATTTATAAAAAGTCCTATCAGTTCAAATATAAAGAACGACAGTGTTTCGAACACGTTAAATCAGAAAACTGATACTAAATCTTCTGGTAACTTAAATAATAGTAAAATTACTAAGTTTGTGGCAATACAGGGAGGCATATATCAGAGTAAAGAGAATGCTGATGCAGAGAGAACTCTCTTAACACAGTATGGTACTCCTTTTACTGTAACTGAAGATAACAAAACAAGAGTATTTTTAGGCATATACACAGAAGAACAAGCTGAGAGAATCATGAAATCTCTTACAGAACAAAAAGTTGATAACTCAAAAATGACATTCATATTAAATAATAATGACTTATGCGATATAGAAATAGCAGAAATAATAAATGCAAATATACAAATATTAAATAAGCTTGCTGAGAAAAATGTTAAAGCAATACAAACTGAAGAATTAAAGAAATGGTGTGTAGCTTTAAAAAAAGTGGACAAAGATAGTAAGAACATATTAATACTAAAGGATATACAAGATCATATAAGCAAAATGCCTAAGGAGTTAACAAAGGAAAATGTTGCAGAAAATTACACGTATTTATATAATCTCTTAAAAAAAATAGGTTCGAAATAATAGAATTAAGCAGACGGCAGTAAATAAATAACTGTTTGTCTGTTTTTGTTTTATAATGTTAATGGATTTACACAAAATCTAAGTTTAACCTTATGAGAAAAATAAATACATATGAATTAATTTAAAATTTTTTTAAACTATATTGTTATGCACTTGTGTATAATTTTATTAAATGTTAAACTATATAGGATATATTATTAAGGTAGGGGATGTTTGTGAGAGGGGCTGAAAAAAGCATAAGTTTCTTATGGTTTGTAATATTCCTAGGAGCAGTATGTGGAAGCCTTATAGGTGATATACTGGGGGATAGCTTAAGTATTTTAAGTTTTTTAAAAAATTCTTATTCTGTAGGTATGTCAACACCAATTGTATTAAACTTGAAAGTTATGGTTTTAACATTGGGTTTAAACTTTAATATTAATATTATGACTATAATTGGTGTAATTATGGCTATAATACTATACAGAAGATACTAGGCATTTTGATAATTAAATAGGATGTGGTTTAATGAATATTGTGTTAGCATCAGCTTCAATTAGAAGACATGAACTTCTAAAAAGACTTACAGATAAATTTGAAATAATAGCAAGTGATTTTGATGAAAATGCAGTTGAATTTGATGGCGATTGTGGTTCTTATGTAATGAAGCTTGCTGAAGGAAAAGCATTAAACGTATGCAAAGGTGTACATAATGAATCAATTATAATAGGTTGTGATACTATTGTGTCCTTTGGAAACAAAATATTAGGAAAGCCAGAGAATGAAAAGGAAGCATTTAATATGCTAAAATTTTTAAGTGGTACTTCTCATCAAGTATACTCAGGTATAGTTGTGCTAAATAATGCATCAGGCAAAGTAATAAAGGACTATGTCTGTACTAATGTTAAGTTTTCTGATCTATCTGATGATGTAGTAAGAAAATACATAGAAAGAGGAGAATATAAGGATAAAGCGGGAGCCTATGGCATACAAGGATATGGTGGAGTTTTTGTTGAAGAAATTCACGGATGCTATTATAATGTTGTAGGGCTTCCATTAAATAAATTATCAAAAATGTTAAGGGAGATGGGGGTAAGTTCATAAAAGGAGTATGATTCATGAAAGAAACATTAAAAATTATGGATTTACCTACAAATGAAAGACCTAGAGAAAGACTTTTTAGATATGGCGTAGAAACCCTATCTAATTCTGAGCTTTTGGCAATTATTTTAAGATCAGGAAGTAAGAAGGAAAATATATTAAATCTAAGCGGTAGAATTATTAAAGAAAATGGTGGATTAAATGGACTTTTAAATTGTACAGCTGATGATTTTATAAATTTGCATGGAATTGGAAAGGCCAAAGCTGCTCAGCTTATAGCTTTAGCAGAAATTTCAAAAAGACTTAAATCTTACAAAGATGGTAATGAATATAAGATTGTTACTCCAAATGATGCAGCAGAACTTGTAATGGAAGAAATGAGATATCTTAGACAAGAATATTTAAAAGTAGTTATGTTAAACACAAAAAATATTGTAATATGCATAAAAGACGTTTCCGTTGGAAGTCTCAATTCTTCTATAGTTCATCCAAGGGAAGTGTTTTGTGATGCTATTAGAAAAAGCAGTGCATCTATAGTAGTATGCCATAATCATCCATCCGGTGATCCTACACCAAGCAATGAGGATATAAATGTAACCCATAGATTGAAAGAATGTGGAAAGCTTTTGGGTATAGATTTACTTGATCATATAATAATTGGAAATGGGATTTATATAAGTTTAAAACAAAAAGGAATATTGTAAAATCGAAAGGAGAAATTTAAATGGGATTTTTTGGTATGTCTCGTGATATGGGAATTGATTTAGGTACAGCTAATACATTAATATATGTCAAGGGAAAAGGAATTTTGCTTAGAGAGCCTTCAGTTGTGGCTATAAATAGCGATGTTAAAAAAGTACTTGCTGTTGGTGATGAAGCAAAACAGATGATAGGTAGAACACCAGGAAATATTGTAGCTATAAGACCTCTTAAGGATGGTGTAATAGCTGATTTTGATGTAACGCAAGCAATGCTTAAGAAATTTATTGAAAAAATAAGCCCTAAATCTGCATTTACTAGTCCGAGAATAGTTGTGTGCTTTCCATCAGGTGTTACAGAAGTTGAAAAGAGAGCTATAGATGAGGCAACAAAACAAGCTGGTGCTAGGGATGTTTTACTTATGGAAGAGCCTATGGCTGCAGCTATTGGCGCTGGACTTCCTGTAAATGAGCCAACTGGAAGCATGATTGTAGATATTGGAGGCGGTACAACTGAAGTAGCGGTAATATCACTTGGTGGTATTGTTACAAGTAAATCCTTACGAGTTGCTGGGGATGAACTTGATCATGCAATTATTAGCTATATAAAGAAAGAATATAATCTTGCAATTGGAGAAAGAACTTCAGAAAACGTGAAGATACAATTGGGTTCAGCATTTGATACTGGAGAAGATGCTTCAATGGAAATCAGAGGAAGAGACTTAATATCAGGTCTTCCTAAAGTTATAAATATTACAGAAAGTGAAATAAGAGACGCCCTAAAGGAACCTGTAGCAGCAATAATTGATGCTATTAAAACAACACTTGAAAAGACACCACCAGAACTTGCATCAGACATTATGGACAAAGGAATCATGCTTGCTGGTGGAGGAGCGATGCTTAAAGGACTAGACCAATTAATAAATAAAGAAACACATATGCCTGTTCACATAGCTGAATCTCCACTTGATTGTGTTGCCCTTGGTGCTGGAAAAGCATTAGATACTATTGATAAGATAGTAGCTAGCAGAAAATAGTAAATAACAATGAAATTTTTTAGAAACAAACTGGCGGTAACTATAGTAGTACTGTCAGTTACATTTTTAATTTTAATTTCACGTAGTGTCAAGGGAGATAACATGTCCTTTATGAAAAATGGCATAGGCGTAACTTTTAATTCTGTGCAGGGTGGAATATTTAAGTTCAATAGCGGCGTAAAAGATTGGTTTGGTTTTGTTTTTAACTTTTCTAATGTAAAAAAAGAAAATGAAGAATTAAAGAAGAAAAATAATGAGCTTGAAAGCAAAGCAATTGATTATGAATCTCTTAAAAGTGAAAATGATAGGTTAAGAAATATGCTTAATTTTAAAAGCCAAAACTCTGAGTATAATTATATAGGCTGTGATATAAGAGGAAAAGGTTCAAGTGGGCTTTTAGATCAATATATAGTAAACAAAGGAAGTAAAGATGGCATTGAAAAATATATGTTAGCTATAAGTTCTCAAGGTGAACTAGTAGGCCAGGTAACTTCAGTAGGTAGTAACTGGTCTATGGTTCAAATCTTAGCGAATGCCAATACTAATATAAATATTGCAGTTAGTGGATATATAGAAAGAACAAAAGACAATGGCATAGTACAGGGATATAAAAATAGCAGTAATGAATTACTTGCTAAGTTAAGCTATTTGCCTTTGGATTCAGATATAAAAAAGGGTGATGTAGTTTGTACTTCAGATATTGCAACTCCTTACCCAGGACTTTATCCAAAAGGAATTAGGATTGGATCAGTAATAGATATAGAAGAAGACAAGGGGAAAGTAATGAAAAATGCCATAATTAAGCCATATGTTGACTTCAATAAGCTTGAAGAACTATTTATAGTTGTTCCTAAGGAAAAAATAGATATAAAATACTAAGGTGATATAAAATGAGAAAAATATTAATTTTATTCCTTCTGTCAATTTTATTTTTTATACTGGATAATGTACTGATGCCATTTTTTTCTATAAAAACCATATATCCAAGTTTACTCTTAGTTTTTATGATTTGTTATTCTATAGCTAATGGAAAATGGGAAGGATTGTGGCTAGGAGTTTTTGTGGATTACTCCAAGATATATATTTTACTAGTGGATTTGGATTAAATGCTCTAATAAATATGATTATATGTATAATTGCAGGCATAATAGGTGATAACATTTTTAAGGAAAAAAGCCTTATTCCTGTAGCATCCTGTTTTTCTTTAAGTTTTTTAAAAGGCACCGTACTACTAATAGTATTGTATTTCTTAAAAATAAATGTTAACTTTAAAGATGTATTTTTTATTGCTCTTTATAATATGGTTATTAGTGCAATAATATACAAAAAGGTATACAAATTATGTCAGAAAGAGTACATGCAGAAAAGATGGAAGTTTTAGAGGAATGGTGATTTTATGAAAGGTGATAAAAAAAGAGAATTTACTAGGTACACAGCGTTAATAGTAATTATGTGTCTTATATTTACTGCTATTACCTCACAACTGTTTGTGCTTCAAGTGGTAAAAGGAGAAGAGTATAAAGAAAAGGCAAATAATAAGTCAATAAGAGAGATACCAGATGCTGCACCAAGAGGGAATATTATAGATAGAAATGGAGCAGTACTCGCTAAAAGTGAACAAAGCTATGTTTTGGTTTATAATCAGACGGATGAAAGTGATAAAACATTCTTTGATACTATGGACAAGGTCTTTAAAATTCTGGATGAAAATGGGGAAACGAAACAAGATGATTTCGAGCTTAAAATAGACCCCTTTAGCTTTGTCTTTAGAAGTAATGATGCTCAAACACAAAGAGCGCTTGAAATAAGATTTAAAAGAGATAAAGGTTTAAACGAGGAATTAGAAAGAAAATTGTCTAAAGATAAAAAAAATAAGTTGACCAAAGAAGAACAAGATAAAATTGTAGATGAAGAACTATTAAAGATAACACCTGAAGAAACTTTTAAAAAATTGATAAAACAATATGGAATAGATGATAAGAAATATTCACTAGAAGAGCAAAGAAGATTTATGATAATAAAAGATAAAATGAAAATGCAGAGTTTTTCAGGCTATAAACAGGTAGTTTTAGCAAGCAATATAAAGAAAGAGACTGCATTTAAGTTTAAGCAACTGTTAGATGATCTTCCAGGAATAGATGTTACTACTCAGCCTTTAAGAACTTATCCTAATGGCGAACTAGGCTCTGCTTTTTTAGGTTATATATCTAAAATAGCATCGGATCAGGATAAGTATCAGGAAAAGGGGTATGATATCAGTAGTGATTATGTAGGTACTGCTGGCATAGAAAGTGTATTTGAAGATAGACTTAAAGGATCAAAGGGTGGAAAAATTGTAAAATTAAATAAAAATGGAAGAATTCTTGAGGAGCTTGGAAGAAGAGACCCTTACCCAGGTCAAACTGTTCAGCTTACCATTGACAAAGACGTTCAGGCTGCTGCGGAGAAAGCTTTAGATGATAAAATGGCAGAATTAAGGGCAAACCCTTATGCTCAAATTGGTTCCAATACCACAAATGCCACTAGAGGAGCAGCTGTAGCTATAGATGTAAATACTGGGGCTGTAATAGCTTTAGCCAGCAGACCAGGTTATAACCCTAATTGGTTTGCAGCGCCAGGAGGATTAACGCCAGAACAATACAAACAATTATATCCTGATGTAAATGAAATTGGAAGGCAATTCATTGAACAAAGAGGGCTTACAAGTTATTATCCAGGACAAAGTGAAGAAGATGTGATAAATAAACTCTTTCCTGTGGATAAAAGCATAAAGGATAAAACTGTGAGACAGGATATGCATGATATACTACCTAAACCATTATTTGATTATGCTACTCAATCAAAAAGCATTCCAGGATCTACATTTAAACCAATGACAGCTATTGCTGGACTTGAAAGTGGAGTAATAACTCCAGATTTTGGAGTAAATGATCAAATGTATTTTGATAAGGGGACTGGACCAGGTGGAAGAGTGTGGTTTACTAATGATGGCGCTAATGGCTGGGTAAACTTATCAAAAGCATTAGAAAGATCAAGTAATCCTTACTTTATGACTTTAGGAAAAATGCTTAGAGATTCCTTTGGTGATGATGTATTAGCTAAATATGCATGGAAATTTGGATTAGGTGCTGATCCTAATTCAAAGGTAAAACCATCTACAGGTATAGAAATACCGGAGGCCTTTGGTCAGGTATTCAATAACTGGTCTCTGAAAAATAGATATTCCCAATCATATTTGTGGAATACTATGCAGAGTTTAAAGGCTGGTGGAGATGATAGGGGAAATAAATATACTCCTATAGACTTGTATGACAATGATAAAGATTCAGATAAAGTTAAAACAGCAAAAAGTGATTTAAAAAAGGCAATACAAGATTCCATAAAGGAAGGAGATAAAGCCTTTGATAAAGCTAACTATAAAAATCTGATTACTAATTTAATACAATTAGATCCTCAATATAGCGGAAAAAATATAAGTGAAAAAGAAATAAGTGCTATGTTGAATACTATTTATTATATAACAGTTTCTGATGCAAACAGTCAGATTAGAGCGCCTTTTAATATAGAGGATGCTTCTATAGGTCAAGGTATAAATGAATTTACTCCTGTTCAGTTGGCAAATTACATAGCAACTATTGCCAATGGTGGAACAAGATATAGTGTGCATCTTGTAGATAAATTTTTAGATGCTAATGGAAAAACAATTGAAGAGGTTAAGCCTGAGATTGTAGAAAAAACAGGAGTTAAACCTGAAAATATAGAAGCAGTTAAAGCGGGAATGGCTGCTGTTAACGAAAAAGGTACTGCATCAGAGGCGTTTAAAGGTTTTACAATACAAGCAGCAGGAAAAACTGGTACAGCTACTATATCTAATGCTCAAGAAAGCTTTGGAAGAACAGATACTGCTGTATATGTTGGATTTGCACCTTTAGAAAATCCTAAAATAGCTGTATGCGTTATGATATTTGATGGTGGTCACGGAAGTGGTGCTGCTTATATAGCAAGAGATATATATGATGCATATTTTAATCATAACAATCAAAATAATACGCAAAACAATGGCCAAAATCAATCTACTCAAAATAACAATGGTCAATAGGAATTGAAAATTGAAGGCTATTTTGGCCTTCAATTTTTGTTTTTAATTTTAGATCTGATATATACATACAAAAAACTGCTTGTATATATCTTTTTTTTAAAATTAAATAGGAATTTAGAAGGATTTGAACTTGTTATGTTGAAATATTACATAAGGTGACTTGGTGGAGGTCTAGTATGTTGAACGATAATATAATTATTAAAGGCAATAGAGATGGTATAAATGCAATTATAAATATGAATAAGTTTAAAGATTTTGAAGAAATGCTCGAAACTTTAATTGTAAAGCTCTCGGCAGGAAAAATGTTTTATAAGGGATGTACCCTTAAAATAACCACTCAACTTAAATATATAAATGAAAAAGAATTTCGCAAACTTAAGGATATTTTGTTTGAACAATTCTTAATTAAGGATTGTATATTTGAGGATAAAGATGATAAAGATAACAAAGCTTTCAACGGAATTTATGAAGGTCGTACAAAGTTTTTGCGAAGAACTATAAGAAGCGGTCAAGTTATAAATTACCCTGGAAATGTAGTTATTGTTGGAGACGTTAATGCCGGCGCAGAAATATATGCTGGTGGCAATATAATCGTTCTTGGAGCTTTAAGAGGATATGCACACGCAGGTTATGGGGGAAATCCTAAGGCTATTGTAGCAGCATTTTATTTACAACCTGAAATATTACAGATTGCAGATATAATGACAAGGTCACCAGAGGATAACGTTAAGCCTCCTTATCCGGAAGTTGCTAGAGTTAAAGGTGATACAATAATTGTAGAACCATATTTGCCTAATAAATTTATTTAATGGAGGTAATGTAAATGGGAGAAGCTATTGTAGTAACATCAGGCAAAGGTGGAGTCGGTAAAACTACCACTACAGCTAATATAGGAACAGCACTGGCAGCCATTGGTAAGAGTGTTGTTGTTGTAGATGGTGATACTGGACTAAGAAATTTAGATGTTTTAATGGGACTTGAAAATAGAATCGTTTTTACACTTTTAGATGTAGTAGAAAATAAATGCAGATTAAAACAGGCACTAATAAAGGATAAGAGATTTCCAAATCTATATTTACTTCCTACAGCACAAACTAGAGATAAAGATGATGTGACACAAGAGCAAATGCTTAATTTAGTAAACGAATTAAAGAAAGAATTTGATTATATTATAATAGATTGTCCCGCTGGTATTGAACAGGGCTTTGAGAATGCAGTAGTAGGCGCAGATAGAGCTTTAGTCGTAGTTAATCCTGAGGTAACATCTGTTAGAGATTCTGATAGAGTTATTGGAAAACTGGATGCTAAGGGATTAGAAGACCATCAATTAATTGTAAATAGAATAAACTATCAAATGACTAAAAATGGAGATATGCTAGATGTTAACGACATTCTCGACAGCTTAGCAATAAAGCTAATTGGTGTAGTTCCAGATGATAGAAGCATCACTATTTCTACAAATAAAGGGGAGCCTGTAGTTTTAGATAATAAAGCAATTTCAGGACAAGCTTTCAGAAATATAGCAAAAAGAATAACTGGTGAAACAGTTCCTTTTATTGAACTAAGCGATGGAAATGAGGGCATATTTTCATCAATAAAAAAATTATTTGGTATTAAGTAGGGAGGTTGTAATATGGACTTATTTAAAATATTTTCCACAAAACCTTCCCCTAAGGATATGGCAAAAGAAAGACTAAAATTGATTTTAATACATGATAGGGCTCATGTTCCTCCAGAAATACTAGAGTCTATAAGAGAGGATATATTAAAGGTTATTTCTAAGTATTTTGAAATTGATAATGAAGAAATCGATGTAAAGATGGCTAAAATGGAGGAGCTTCCAGGAGAGTCGCCAGCTTTAATTGCAAGTATACCAATTAAGAAAATGAAAATGAATAAATAAATTGTTATTCATATAACTAACGCCTCTAATACCTCATTTTATGTAAGATGGAGTATTAGAGGCGTTAGTTATTGAATAAACAGAGTTCTTGGCATCGGATAAAATTGTACATAGATTTTTTTTTTCAGTATGGTATAATCATATTTGTATTGGAGGGATAAATTGATATGCTAGATAAAATAATTATTAGTAGAAAACTTCTAAGAGAACTAGATTTTACAGTTATAATAGCTGTTATACTTATAGTAGTATTTGGAACCATGAATATATATAGTGCTACGCATTTAAGATATGGAAACAGTTTTACGAGAAACCAGCTTATTTGGTTAGTTGTAGGGTTAATACTTACTTATTGTATTTTGATATTTGATTATTCTATAATTCAAGGATATGCTAATATAATATATTGGTTTGGGATTTTTCTACTTATATTAAATGATACGATATTTAAATCTACTGTCAATGGAGCTTCATCTTGGATGAAAATAGGAGGATTTTCTATGCAGCCTTCCGAGTTTGCCAAGCTAGGTATGATAATAATGCTTGCAAAGCAATTGGATAGTATGGAGGGAAAAATTAACAATGTGAAAAATTTCTTCAAATTGGCTGCTTACGCTGCACTTCCTATGCTTTTAATAGTAATTCAGCCTGATATGGGGATGACTATGGTTTGTTTTTTTATTGTCCTAGGAATATTTTTTGCAGCTGGATTAGATTTAAAAATAATAGGCGGCGGAATTATGAGTTTAATTGCACTTGTTGCTATAGTCTGGAACTCACCTCTAATGGAGGACTACTGGAAAAACAGATTAATTTCATTTATAAATCCAGATGCATATGATTTAGGCATTAGCTACCAGCTTAAACAGTCTCAAATAGGAATAGGATCTGGTGGAATCCTAGGCAAAGGATTCTTAAAAGGCACCCAGATAGCAGGAGGATTTATTCCAGAAGCTCATACAGATTTTATTTTTTCTGTTGTAGGAGAAGAATGGGGCTTGTTTGGAGCAATAATTTTATTAGTGCTCTATGGAATAATTATCTATAAACTTATAAAGATAGCCCAAAATTCTAAAGATAGATTTGGATCTATAATTTGTGTAGGTGTAGTTTCTACTATGATGTTTTCTATATTACAAAATATAGGTATGACTATAGGGTTAGTGCCTATAACCGGTATTACGTTATCATTTATGAGTTACGGAGGCAGCTCCATGCTAACAGGCTTTATGAGCTTAGGACTTGTTTTAAATATAGGAATGAGAAAAAAGAAAATCAATTTTTAGGGGGATGAATGTTATGAGAATTGCTTTTGTTGCACATGATAAAAAGAAAGATGACATGATAGAATTTGTAAAAAGATACAGAGACATTTTTGAAATGCATGAATTATTTGGTACGGGAACAACAGGAAGTCTTGTAACTGAAATTACTGGATTAAAAGTTCATAGATTTCTTTCAGGACCTTTAGGAGGAGACCAGCAAATAGGTGCAAAAGTAGCACAAGGAGAGATGGATTTTATAATTTTTTTAAGAGATCCTCTTACTTCTCAGCCACATGAACCAGATGTTAATGCATTACTACGAATATGTGATGTTCACTGTGTACCCCTTGCAACTAACTTAGGCTCAGCAGAAGTTTTTGTAAAGGCATTAAAGAATCGTCAAGAATCTAAATAGTTTTGTACAAGCTCTAGCAAGTAATTTGCTAGAGCTTATTTTCTAGTTTGAAATCTCATAATATTGCCCCATTATATAGATTGCTAAGAGTGTTTAGGTATCTTAAAGTCATAAAACTATAGATTTTAAAATATATATAATATATCAGTAACTATGTGAAGTTACATTATACGAACAGTTTATCCGATGTTTACCGCCACTAACAAAGTGGCGCTACGATCTTGGATAACGGATTCTTGGTTTCAGATGGAATTTAAAATTCATCTGAAACCAAGAATCCTGTTAATAAAAAATTGGGAGGCAATTTTATCTATGGGAAATTATAACTCAGAGTACGAAAGTTATTATAATTCTTTAAAAAAGAGCAGCAAGACAAGGTATTTTCCATCTTATAATAAAAGTTTTGGCTATAATAATACAGAAAAATTTAAAAAAAATTATTGGTTATCAAGAATAACAAGAGACTTAATAGGTGTGCTTATTCTATTTATGATTGTTTTAAGCTGTAAGTTAATAGTAACACCTAAAACTCAGGCGGTATACAATTATTCTAAACAAATTCTAAATCAAAACTATGAATATACTAATTTAAAAGAGAAATATAAAAGTATAGATATTAGAAAATTTCAAGACAAGATTATTAATATAATTGAAGAGATAAGAAGTAAAGTTACTGGAAATGAAACTGTGGATAACAAGATTAAAAATGAATTTGTACTTCCTGTAGCAGGAATAGAAACATCTCCTTTTGGGTATAGGGAGGATCCCATGACAAAAGAAAAAAAGTTTCACGAGGGAGTAGACATTGATGCTAAGGAAAATACAGAGGTAAAAGCCGCTTATAGTGGCAGAATAAAAATTTGTGGTGAGGATAAGCAGTTAGGTAAGTATATTCTGATAGATCATGGTGGTGGCATAGAAACTAAATATGGACATTTAAATGAAATACTTGTAGGAAAAGAAGATGCGGTTAAAAAGAGTCAGATTATAGCCAAAAGTGGCAATACGGGCAAATCTACTGGACCGCATCTTCATTTTGAGCTTTTATACATGGGAGAAAATAAAAATCCAGATGATTATTTTAATATAGCCAAAAAATAATGTATAGAGGTAATTCTGTGGTTAAAGTAAGTAGGTATTTTGTTCCTTATATAATATTTTTAATTGTTATAGGATACAAAGGACAATTAATTTATTCTTTTTTTATTGTTATTATTCATGAATTTGTTCATTATTTGGTTGCTAGATATTATAATTTTTCCGGTTTTGATATAGAACTTATGATTGTTGGGGCGGCATTAAGATTTAGAGAACTTGATGAGGCATCTCCAAAAGAAGATTTAATTATATCTATATCTGGACCTATGGCAAATCTAGTTCTATGTATTGTTTTTTTTATTTTACATAAGGAATTTCCCTGTAGGGAACTCTATATGTTATTTCAAGGGAATTTGGCTATAGGATTATTTAACCTTATTCCTGCATTCCCATTGGATGGTGGAAGAATATTAAGAGATATATTGAACTTTAAGTTTATGTATAAAAAGTCTAATAAAATAATGATTACTACTAGTATAATTATTGGATCAGTAATTATGCTTATTTATATATTGTTATTCTTAAAAGGCAATAATAGTTTTAGTATAGGAATAATAGGTATATTTATTATAATATCATCACTCAAAGAGAATGAAAGGATATCATATATAATTATGGGAGATATTATAAAAAAGAAATATAAATTTATATATAGGGGTTATATTGAAAATAAGAATACCTCTATATATTATAAAAAAGATTTATTAAGTGTAATGGCTCTATTTGATAAAAATAAATATAATGTTTTCACAGTTCTAGATGAAGAGATGAAAGTTATGGACATAATTTATGAGGAAGAAATAATTAGCGCTTTAAAAACCTATGGGAATATTACCATAGAAGAATTTATGAAAATAGAAAACAACGAAAGATAAACAGAGTTCTTAGCATAAGATAAAATTTTAATTTTACCTTATGCTTAGAAATCGTTATCCAGGGACGTAACCGCTCTTTATTCTCACTTCTAGAAGTGAGAATATTAGAGCGGATAGTCATCGGATAAAAATTATATTTTAAATTTATAATTTATTATGTTAGAATATAAAAATGTGATATACACAAGAGGAGGATTTTCAATGAATAAGGTTACTGATGATATATTGTTTAAAGTAGAAAAACCTGCGCGTTATATAGGTGGAGAGTTAAATTCTTATAATAAAGATAAAAATAAAGTAGATATTCGTTTTGCATTTTGTTTTCCAGATGTTTATGAAGTAGGAATGTCACATTTGGGGATGAAAATTCTTTACCATATTTTAAATGAAAGAAAAGATACTTATTGTGAAAGAGTTTTTGCTCCATGGCCTGATATGGAAAAGCAAATGCGAGAGAATAATATTCCTCTTTATGGATTGGAAAGCAAAGATCCTATAAATAACTTTGATTTTATTGCTTTTACACTTCAATACGAAATGAGTTATACTAACATACTAAATATGTTGGATTTAGCTGGTGTACCTATAAGGGCTTCAGAAAGAGGAGAGGATGATCCTATTGTATTTTGTGGAGGTCCTTGCGCTTATAATCCTGAGCCACTTTATGATATAGCTGACTTCTTTGCTATAGGCGAAGGAGAGGAGCAAATGGAAGAGATTATGGATCTTTATAGAAAGTATAAGGGTAAGAGTAAAAAAGAATTTTTAAGAGAGGTATCACATATACAGGGTATTTATGTTCCATCACTCTATTCAGTAGAATATAAAGAAGATGGAACAATAAAAGAATTTAAGCCTCTATATGATGATGTACCAGCAGTAGTTAAAAAGAGAATAATAAAGAACTTTAATGATGTAGTTTATCCTAAAAACTTAATTGTTCCCTATACTGAGATAGTACATGATAGAATAACTTTAGAAACCTTTAGAGGATGTACTAGGGGATGTAGATTCTGCCAAGCAGGAATGATATATAGACCTGTGAGAGAAAAGAGCACAGATAAACTTTTAGAAACAGTAGAAGAACTTTTAAAGAATACAGGATATCCAGAAATATCATTAACATCATTAAGCATCTGTGATTACTCAGATTTACAAAATCTAATTCATAAATTTATTGAAAAGTATGAAAAAGAAAAGGTAGGAGTATCTCTACCATCATTAAGAATAGATTCTTTCTCTGTGGATCTAATAAATGAAATACAAAAGGTTAGAAAAACAGGATTAACATTTGCACCAGAGGCTGGTTCACAAAGAATGAGAGATGTTATAAATAAAGGGGTAACTGAGCAGAATTTAATGGATTCAGTAAAAAATGCTTTTGAATCTGGTTGGTCCACAATAAAACTATATTTTATGATAGGATTACCATATGAAACTATTGAAGATGTGATAGGTATAGCAGATTTAGCTGAAAAAGTAACAGATCAGTACTTTAAAGTTCCGAAAGATAAGAGAAAGAAAGGGTTAAAGGTTACTGTAAGCACTGCTATATTTGTTCCTAAGGCCTTTACTCCGTTCCAGTGGGTGCCACAAATAAGAATGGAAGATGTGAAGGAAGAAATAAAAGCATTAAGAGGAGCTATAAAAAGCAGAAGTATTTCTTACAACTGGCATGAAACTCCTGTGAGCTATTTAGAAGCTATATTTGCAAGAGGAGACAGAAGAGTCTGTGATGTTTTAGTAAAGGCTTTTGAAAAAGGAGCTAAATTTGACGGCTGGTCAGAGTATTTCAACTATGACGCATGGATGGAAGCTTTTAAAGAATGTGGAGTAGATGGAGATTTTTATTCATATAGAGAAAGAAGTTATGATGAAATACTTCCATGGGATTTCTTAGATATAGGGGTTTCCAAAGAATTCTTAATAAGAGAAAATGAAATGGCAAAAAAAGCAGAGTTAACACCTGATTGCAGAATGGGGTGTACAAATTGTGGAGTAAACACTAAATTGGAAGGGAAGTGCTTTGAGGGTGCGATATTTAATAAAATTCAGTAAAGAAGATAGTATAAAATTTGTAGCTCATTTGGATTTAATGAGAACGATACAAAGAATGATGAAAAGATCAGGACTTCCAGTTCAATATTCCAAGGGATTTAATCCTCATATAAATATGTCACTAGCACAACCGTTGGCAGTAGGAGTTTATTCCTCAGGAGACTACCTTGATGCTGCATTTGATGAAGAGTTAGATGAAAGTACAATAGTGGAAAAATTAAACTTAAGTGCACCTATGGGTATAAAAGTATTTGAAGCTGTAAAAATAAAAGAAGAGCAAAATAAAAAAGTTTTTAAGTCCATGGCGGCAATAGATGCAGCAAAGTACACTATAAAGGTAAAATATAATAGTGTAGAATTTTTGAATCAAGATATGGAAAAGTTGCTAAATGCTCAACAATGGGAAACTATAAAGAAAAGTAAAAGTGGAGAAAGTAAAGTTAATATAAAATCGATGATTAAAGAAATTAAGTATGAAATAGTTGATAATATTTTAATTATACACACAACTGTTTCTTGCGGAAGTAGAGAGAATTTATCATCAGAGCTTTTAGCGAAATTCATTCAAGAAAATACCAGAGAAGCAAAGGTTGATGCGTTTGTGGATATAAAAAGAGAAGAAATGTATGCATTGGTGAAAAGGAAATTAGTTCCGCTATACAAATATGCAAAAATACTATAGTTCAAAGGTCGAAAGTTAACTTTCTAGTTATTTTCCTTATATAGAATTTCTAGTCCAAATTTTGGCTTATAGTTTAGCTTTGGTTAAATTATAAGCTTTGTTTTACAGAAAAGAAGGTGGGTATGTTGAAAGAAATATTTATAGAAAGACAAAAGGAACTTTTAAGAATTGCAATAAAAGAAAAGGACGAATTAAAGGAGTGCTTAATTGAAGAAGAAACTGGAGAACCTTATCCTGGAGAGATTTATAAAGGTATAGTTAAGAATATTGTACCTGCTATAAAATGCGCTTTTATAGATATAGGCCATAAAAAAAATGTATATATGTATTTAGACGAAAAGTTCAAAAATACAAAATTAAAAAAAGGCGAAGAAATATTAGTGCAGGTAATCAAGGAGGATTTGGGGAGTAAAGGGGCTAAAGTTAGTAATATATTAAGCTTGCCAGGGACATATTGTGTTTTAGAAACTATTAATAAAGATGTAAGTTTTTCAAAAAAAATAACTGATAATGATATAAAAAATTATATTGCCCAAAACTTAAAAAAGCCTACAGATATAGGTGTGAAAATAAGAACTAATGGAGTAGATGCTTCAATAGATGTAATAAACGAAGAAATAAATAGGCTTTATGATTTATATTCAAATATGCGCAATAAGGCCAAATATTCTACTGGTGTTGGTCTATTATTTGATGATGGTGGCATTCTAGGAAGAGTATTAAGAGATAAGCTAAGTGGAACTAATTTAAAGATATATGTTGACAATGAAGCGGATTATAATTATATAAGTAAATTTTCACGTAGTATAATTGATGCAAAAATTAATATAAAACTTCATAAAGAAAGTAGAACCTTATTTGCTTACTATGGTATCGAAAGGGAGATATTGAGTTTAAGAAATAACAAAACTATGCTTCAATGTGGCGGATACATAATTATTGATAAAACGGAAGCAATGTATGTTATAGATGTTAACTCTGGTAAGAACGTTAAGGGCAGTTCAATACAGAAGACAACATATGTTACTAACTACCAAGCAGCACAAGAGGTTGCAAGACAAATAAGACTTAGAAATTTAAGTGGTATTATAGTTGTAGATTTCATAGATATGGATGATGAAAATAACAAACAAAAGATATTGAATTTATTAAAAGAAGGATTTCTTGGGGATAAGAATAAAACCATAATATATCCTTTTACTGAACTAAATTTAGTTCAGATTGCAAGAAGAAGATCAGGAAAATCCATATATGAATACATAGAAGAAGATTGTGGTATATGCAGTGGAAAGGGTAAAAGAATAAAGTTATCTTACATGTGTATGCTCATAAAAAATGAAATTTTTAGAATTGATGAACAAAGAGAAATAAAAGATTTATATATTGAGTTAGATGAAAACTATAAAAAGGATATAGAAGGAGATATATTAAGTTTTATTAAAAATATAAGTGCTTTAGATAAAAAAGTATACATTAATTATATTAAAGGAGAACATTTTAAAGTTGAACCACTAATATTTATGAATCAAATAGAAAACCTGCAGATTTTTAAAGTTTATGGCTAAAAAAACTTTACAAGCCATTACATATGTGTTAGAATGGCATTTGTAGACCGCACAGAGAAGGTTATGTAAATCATAAGCAGGCATATGTTTATGTACCTTAATTGGCGAGACTGGATTGAGGAGGTGTTTTGATGTACGCAGTTGTAGTTACTGGAGGAAAGCAATACAGAGTTGCACAAGGAGACGTTATATACGTTGAAAAGTTAAACGCTGAAGTTGATACAACAGTTGAGCTTGACAATGTTCTTGTAGTAAGCAAGGAAAGCGGAGAGTTAGTTGTTGGAAAACCTGTAGTTGAAGGAGCTAAAGTTACTGCTAAGGTTTTAGCTCAAGGAAAAGGCAAGAAAATACTTGTTTTCAAGTATAAGAGAAAGAAAGACTACAGAAAGAGACAAGGTCACAGACAACCATATACAAAACTTCAAATAGAAGCAATTAATGCTTAATTATGGTTACTGTAGACTTTAAGAAAAAATCCTGTAATTTGGTTTCAGTTGCTTTAAAAGGTCATGCAGAATCAGTAGATGAAGGGTACGATTTAGTATGCTGCGCTGTTTCTAGCATATCTCAAACTATCTTAATAGGAATAGTTGAGGTTTTAAAGTTAAAGATTGATTACTCTATAGATGATGGCTTTTTAAGCTTTTCATTAGAAGACTTATCTATTGATGAGATAAAAGAGTGTCAAGTACTTATGGAAACTATGTTACTTGGTTTGAAAAGTGTAGAATTAAGTTACGATGAATATATAAAAGTTAAAGTAGAGGAGGTGTAGTACATGTTACTTATGAACCTTCAGTTATTTGCTCATAAAAAAGGAGTAGGTAGCTCAAGAAACGGTAGAGACAGTGAATCCAAAAGACTTGGTACTAAATGTGCTGATGGACAATTCGTTTTAGCTGGAAACATACTTGTTAGACAAAGAGGAACAAGAATCCATCCAGGAAATAACGTAGGCAAAGGTAGTGACGATACTCTTTTCGCTAAAATCGACGGAGTAGTTAAATACGAAAGAGTTGGAAAAGATAAGAAAAGAGCTAGCGTATACCCTGTAGTTGTTGAAGAAGCAATAGCAGAATAGTTTTAACATAAAGCACCCTTAAATAGGGTGCTTTTTTAAAGCTTTAAAGAGTTGAACAAAATTCCACAAAAGAACAATAATTTTAGCAAATTTTGTGGTATTATATAAGCAGGATATTAGAGAAGAATAAGTTTGGGTTTATTAATAAAATTAACATAATCCTTATAGGTATTTTTTAAAATGCTATATTAAAAAATAATGTTTAGCTAACAATATATTCAATTAACTTTTAAGATAGAAACATATAAATTTGAAAGAAATCGCGTAAAGCATTCATATATATATTTTTATGGATTCAGTTTATGGGAATAATAATATTTAAATGCATAGATGCACAAAAATTTTAGTAGTTAACTATAAAAAAGGAGTGAATACTTATGTTCGTAGATACAGCCAAGATATTTGTTAAATCCGGAGATGGAGGAAATGGATCTATTTCTTTTAGAAGAGAAAAATATATACCTTTAGGTGGACCCGATGGAGGAGATGGAGGAGATGGAGGAAATGTTATTCTTGTAGCAGATCCAAATATGACTACTCTTTTAGACTTTACATATAAAAAGAAATATGTAGCTGAAAGAGGTGGCAATGGAGAAGGCTCTAAATGTTTTGGTAAGGATGGAGAAAATTTATATATAAAGGTTCCTATGGGAACGGTAGTAAGGGACATTGCTACTGATAAAATAATGGTTGATTTATCTCATTCAGGAGATGAGTACGTAATAGCAAAAGGAGGAAGAAAAGGAAGAGGAAACGTAAGGTTTAAAACAGCTACTAGACAGGCGCCAGATTTTGCAGAACCAGGTATGCCTGGTGAAGAGAGATGGGTATCCTTAGAGCTTAAAGTTCTTGCAGATGTTGGTTTACTAGGATTCCCAAACGTAGGAAAATCGACTTTACTTTCAGTAGTAACAAAGGCTAAACCTAAGATAGCTAATTATCATTTTACTACTTTAAATCCTAACCTTGGAGTTGTAGATATGCCAGGAGTTCCAAGCTTTGTAATTGCTGATATTCCAGGAATAATAGAAGGAGCTTCAGAAGGAGTAGGACTTGGAATAAAGTTTTTGAGACACATAGAGAGAACAAGACTTTTAATACATGTTGTTGACATATCAGGAGTAGAAGGAAGAGATCCTTTTGAAGACTTCTTAAAAATAAATGAAGAGCTTAAAAAATATAGTATAAAACTTTGGGATAGACCTCAAATAATTGCAGCAAATAAGAGTGATATGCTTTATGATGAAGAAATATTTGAAGATTTTAAGAAAAAAGTTGGAGAATTAGGATACGACAAAATATTTAAAATATCCGCAGCAACTAAAAATGGAGCAGAGGATTTAATGAAGGAAGCTGCGAGAATACTAAGCACTATTCCTATAGAAGATATAGAGATAAGTGAAGAAGATAAATTTGTACCTGAAGAAAAGAAATTTACTTACACTATAAAAGAGGAAGAAGAAGGCATATTTGTTGTTGAAGGAAGCTTTGTAGATAGATTATTAGCTAGTGTAAATGTAAATGATCCAGATGCATTAAGATATTTCCATAAAGTTTTAGCCAATAAAGGTGTTATTCAAGAACTTGTAGAAATGGGAATTCAAGATGGAGATCTTGTTAGACTTAATGATTTTGAATTTGAATTTTTATTATAATTTGGAGGTTAAAGTCCTAAATGGACTTTAACGGGCTGCCTAGCCTAGGAAACTGGATAGGCAACTCAGTGATTTAATTGCTCAGTGTGACCACAAAAGGAGGAAAATATGATTACAAGCAAGCAAAGAAGTTATTTAAGATCTTTAGCCAATACGCTAAATCCTATATTTCAAGTTGGTAAGGATGGTATAGAGGCGAATTTTTTAAAACAAATAGATGATGCTTTAGAGGCTAGAGAACTTATAAAAGTATCTATATTAAATAATAGTGAGTATAGTGCTAGAGAGGCTTCAGATGAAATCTGCAGTGAATTAGGGTGTGAGGGAGTTCAAAGTATAGGAAATAAAATTGTGCTTTATAAAAGATCCAAAAAGAACCCAAGAATAGAGTTGCCATAAAGCAGGAGCGAATATATGATTAAGAAAGCTATTTTTGGCGGAACCTTTGATCCTATTCATAATGGACACCTTTATATAGCTTACGAAGCATTGTATAAGCTTGGATTAGATAAAATAATATTTATGCCCTCGGGTAATCCTCCACATAAACTTGGAAAAAACATAACTGATGGATTTTTAAGATATGAAATGGTAAAAATGGCGACAAGAGGGGAAGAACGATTTGATATAAGTGACTATGAAATAAAGAAATCTAATCTGAGTTATACTTATGAGACACTAAAATATTTTAATAATATTGAGCCAGACACAGTATGGCATTTTCTTACCGGTGTGGATTGTCTAATGGATATTGATAATTGGATGAACTCTGAAGAGATTTTTAGACTTTGTAAATTTATAGTATTTAACAGGCCGGGGTACAGTATGGAAAATATACAAGAACAAAAAAATAAGGTTGAAAAAAAATACTCTAATGAGATAATATTCTTAGATGTACCTCTTTTAGATATTTCATCAACTAATATAAGAAATGCTGTAATGAAAGAAAAGAATGTAAGTTATCTTTTACCAGAAAGCGTTTATAATACTATTAAACAATTAAATCTTTATTTTCATATATAAGAGAAGTTATATTATTTGCAATTAATTATTTTGGAGTGATTTAGGGATGTGGAGTGAGGATAGAATCCAAGATTATTTAAAACAAAATCTTAAATATAAAAGATATGAACATAGTTTAAGCGTAAGAGATACAGCTGTTAAACTAGCTGAAATTTATAATGTAGATATTGAAAAGGCAAGAATAGCTGGATTAACACATGATTGTGCTAAAAATATGAATGATGATCAACTATTGAATATAGCATCAAATCATAAAATAAGAATAGATGAAGTGTGTCAAGAAAGTCCTCAGCTAATTCATGGAGCAGTTGGAGCTGTGATAGCTAATGAAATTATGGGTATAAGTGATGAAGAAATACTTAATGCTATTTCTTATCATACTACTGGAAGAAAGAATATGAGTATGCTTGATAAAATAATATATATAGCTGATTATATAGAACCATTGAGAAACTTTCCAGGAGTTGAAGAATTGAGAAATATAGCCTTTAAAGATATAGATAAATCACTGCTGAAGTCTTTTGATAATACTATAAAATTTGTCATTGATAGAGGGCAACTTTTGCATTTTGATACTATAGAAGCTAGAAATTATGTACTTTTTATAAAATAATTAAAAAATTTATATACAAAACCGAAGATTTTGATATAATAGTAGTGTTTGAAGAAATTTATAATAAAGAGAAAATAAGTATTAATTTACTTATGTTATTAAAATATTAGGAGGATTTATAATTATGGAAAAGAAAATAATAAGCACAACAAATGCTCCAGGAGCAGTAGGACCTTATTCACAAGCTGTTAAAGTTGGGAACTTAGTATTTACATCAGGACAAATCCCACTAGATCCAGCAACTGGAGAATTAGTTGGTGGAGATGTACAAAAAGCTACTGAAAGATCATTAGAAAACGTAAAAGCTATTCTTGAAGCAGCTGGAACATCATTAGACAAAGTTATTAAAACAACTGTATTCGTAAAGAATATGAGTGATTTTGCTGCTGTTAACGAAATTTACGCAAAGTATTTCCAAAAAGATATGCCTGCAAGATCATGCGTTCAAGTAGTACTTCCAAAGGATGCTTTAGTTGAAATAGAAGTAATTGCATTAGCTGAGTAATCTAACTTACATATGAGAGTGAACTTTTAAAGTTCACTCTTTTATATAGGATTCAAAGCCTTGAAATCCTGTATATATTAAAAATAATTTTAGGTTTAATATTAGTCACGTTCAAATAAATAGCAAGTCAATACGAAAGTATGTTTTGTCTCGTTATTTAATTTGATGTGCCTTAATTGTGAGGAAATAACATGAAGGAAAATAAGCTTATATTTAAGGTTGCAGCTGAAGATGAAGGATTAAAACTTAGAGAGTACTTAAAATCTAAACAAAAGTTATCTAGCAGACTTATAAAAGGTGCAGCTATAGAAGGAAGGATAACTGTAAATGAGAAAATAACTAAGTTAAACTATGTAGTTAAGCATAATGATGAGATAGGGTTTAATGTAGCTAAAGAAGAAGGTCAAAATATAGATCCAGAAAAAATGGATATTGAAGTGGTTTACGAGGACATTGATATCATTGTAGTAAATAAACGACCAGGAATAGTAGTTCATCCTACAAAGAGTTATCCTAATGGAACATTAGCTAATGGCCTATTATACTACTTTAAAGAAAAAGGCGAGAACTGTATTGTGAGACTAGTGAGCAGACTTGATATGGATACATCAGGATTAATTATGATAGCTAAGAATCAATTCTCGCATATGGCCCTGGCACGAGACATGAGCAATGAGAATTTTGAAAAGAGTTATTTAGCAATTGTGCATGGTAATATGAAAGAAAAACAGGGAACTATTAATCTTCCTATATATAGAACTGGCGGAGATACTATAAAAAGAATTGTAGATGAGAGAGGCCAGGAAAGTGTAACGCATTTTAAAGTAGTAGAAAGCTTTAATAAAGGTGATTTGGTAGAGCTTACTTTAGAAACAGGCCGAACACACCAAATAAGAGTACATTTAACTCATCTTGGACATCCGTTATATGGAGACAGTTTATATGGAACTGAGGATGATAGTGATTATATAGAAAGACAGGCCCTTCATGCCTATAAATTAAAATTTCCACATCCAAGAACTGGAGATATCTTAAGTTTAGAGACAGATATACCAGAAGATATGAAAGAACTATTAGATAAAATTAAGAGCTGATGATAAGCAAAAGGCTAAAATCATCAGCTCCTTATTTTATAAATTTTTACCAATTAATTTAAGTTTTTTTAAGATTAATATAAGCACTGCAAAGATTACAATTATAGCAGGTATTATATATTGAAGTTTTAAAAAGTTACCTTCAAGTAATTTAGATTGAAATACTTGTTTTAATTGATGATTATTTCCACTTGATAGTTTTAAAGTACCAATATTTTTATTATCTAAGGTGATAGTTGCTTCACTAACTATATCACCTTGTTTGAAATTTTTATCAGATAAGTTTTTATTATTTACATCAAATTTAGTATTAGGATTGCTACCCTTCTCCTTAACATAATAAAAGTCAGTGGAAGCAAGCAAAGGTATATTAGTGCCATCTTTAGTATAAGTTGTTACTAAGTCTCCTTTAGAAAATAAACGAACAAGCTCAAAATTATTGAACCCATAATTAAATAAAGCGGCGGCATCTGGGAAAAATGTCTTTTCCTTAT
Source organism: Clostridium sp. OS1-26 (assembly GCF_030915445.1). Classification (GTDB taxonomy): domain Bacteria; phylum Bacillota; class Clostridia; order Clostridiales; family Clostridiaceae; genus Clostridium_AM. The sequence goes on along the minus strand of NZ_CP133264.1, from coordinate 544,176 downwards.
CATGAATTAAAGCTACTATAAGGGTTTGACCATTTCTTGTTGCACAGGATACATAAGAATGTTGAGATTGAACAGTATATCCTGTTTTACCACCTTGGCAACCTTCATAATAAAGGTTAGAAGATTTTTGTATTAACTTATTTTCATTCCATAGAGGACGCTCCGATGAACTCTTATTAGTGGTTGGTATTTTATAAAAACTTGTAGTAGCAATTTTGGTGTACTCTGGATGCTTTGACAGCTCTCTCATTATAAGAGCTAAATCCATAGCAGAAGTTTTATGTTTATCATTATATAAACCACTAGGGTTAACAAAGTTAGTATTTTTACATCCTAGTTCTAAAGCTCTTTTATTCATTTCTTCTGCGAATTTATCAGTAGACCCGCTTATATGTTCAGCAAGGGCTTCTGCACAATCATTACCAGAAACAAGGAGCAAACCATATAATAAATCCTGAACCTTTAATTCTTCACCTTCAAATAAATATATTTTACTTCCATCAGCCAATGGAGGATTTTTACCAACCTTAACTACATCATCTAGTTTAGTTTTTTCTAAAGTCAAAAGTGCAGTCATTAGTTTGGTTGTAGACGCAGGAGGATAAGCTCCATACGCATTTTTTGCATACAGTACTTCACCGCTTTGAGCATCCATTAAAACAACACCATCTGCAGATACAGCCGGTGGATTATCTTTAGCAAAGGTTATATAGTTAATATTTGAAAAAATAAGTATAAACGATATTATAAAGGTTATTAATTTTCGCATTTTAGCCTCCTAAAACATTGTTAATCATAATTATATCAAAAAAAGACAGCTTGTGCGACAGAATTTTTATAAACCTGTCAATAATCTAAATATATATGAAAAATATCACATGTAGGAGGGCAAAATGCGAAATAAGAAAAAAATTATTGGTTCAATTATTATACTGATTATATTCGTTATATTCTTAGGTGTTGGATATTATATATCAAAACCAGCTAAAGAATTTAATAGTAAAGAAGTATTTAATGAAGCAACATCTGTAGAAAGTAAAGATAATAAAGAAATAACAGTATATATAAATGGAGAAGTAGAGAATCCTGGAGTTTATAAAATAAAAAATGATAGCAGAATAGAGGAGTTAGTAAAAATGTCAGGAGGATTTACTGACAGTGCAGATAAGTTTAAACTAAATTTAGCAAAAAAATTAAGAGATGAGGATTACATATATGTAGATAAAAAAGTTGAAGGTCAAGCTAATGCCGTTAGTAATTCTGTGCAATCATCAGCAGTGACTAGTTCGGTACAAGGCGGTAAAATAAATATAAATTCTGCTTCAAAGGAGCAGTTAAAAACCATTCCAGGCATAGGAGATGTTACAGCTCAAAAAATTATTGATTATAGAGAGAAAAATGGTAATTTTTCAACCGTTGAAGATTTAAAGAAAATCGACAGAATGGGAGAAAAAACGCTGGATAAAATAAAAGACAAAATTGACGTTAGGTAATATCTAAAATGGAATTTAGTAAGCAATTCTTTGAACTCCTTACTTTTGTATATGTAATTACATTTCTAATAAAACAATATGGGTAAATTGTTTAAAAAATAAGTAAAGTATTATATAATAAAGTAAAACTTGAAAAATTTTGACGGGAGGTGTCAATATGACAGAGAAAAGGCTTACAGAGTTAACGAAAACATCAGGATGAGCGGCTAAAATAGGGCCGGAGACCCTATCAAAAATACTAGGTAAATTACCTAAGATGGAAGATAAAAACTTGATAGTTGGAATAGAAACTTCTGATGATGCTGCAGTTTATAAGTTAAATGACGAAATGGCTGTTATACAAACATTAGATTTCTTTACGCCAGTAGTAGATGATCCTTATACTTTTGGTCAAATAGCTGCAGCAAATTCTATAAGTGATGTTTATGCAATGGGTGGTAAACCTACAGTAGCTTTAAATATAGTGTGTTTTCCTAATTGTTTATCCATAGATATTTTAGGTGAAATATTAAGAGGTGGAGCAGATAAAGTAATTGAAGCAGGTGCAGTAGTTATTGGTGGTCATACAGTAGAAGATGACGAACCAAAGTATGGGTTATCTGTAATGGGAATGGTTCATCCAGATAAAATTTTGAAAAACTTTGGTTCAAAAGTTGGAGAGGATGTTATTATAACTAAACCATTAGGTACTGGAATAATAAATACTGCTATAAAAGGAGAGATAGCATCTAAAGAAGCATATGACATGGCAGTAAAAGTTATGTCTACATTAAATAAATATGCAGGAGAAATAATAGTAAATTATGATGTTTCGGCATGTACAGATGTAACTGGTTTTGGATTAATGGGGCATGGATATGAAATGGCATCAGCATCAGGAGTTACATTAAGGTTATATAAAGATAAAATACCTTATATTAAAGAGGCAAAAGAATATGCAGAGATGGGTCTTGTGCCAGCAGGTTCTTACAACAATAGAAGATATATAGAAGGTAAATTTGAATTTAATGATACTCCAGAGTGGATGAAAGATGTATTATTTGATCCTCAGACATCAGGAGGGCTTTTGATAACCTGTTCAAAAGAAGAAAGTAATAAAATGATGAAGGAACTTTCACAATTAGAAATACCATCAGCAGTTATAGGGGAAGTAATACCACAGCAAGGTGAAAATTACATAATAATAGAATAGCTTAAAAGGTGGGGAGAAAGTGGAAAAAAATCAATTATTAAGAAATCTACCTAAAATAGATGAACTCTTAAAAGAAGAAACCGTAATTAATGAATTAAGTTCTACAATGAGGACTATCGTCGTTGAGTCCTTAAGAGAAACTATAGATAACTACAGAAATCTTATATTAAAGGATGATATAAAGGAATATTCAAAAGAAGATGTTCTAAAAAGTTTTTTAGAGCTTTTAAGCGATAAAAAAGGTTCAAATTTCAAAAAAGTTATAAATGCAGCAGGTGTAGTTATACATACTAACTTAGGAAGATCACTACTCGCTAAAAAGGCTTTAGAAAACGTTATTAATGTAGCTGACAACTTCAATAATCTTGAATATGATTTGAAAAAAGGTCAAAGAGGTTCAAGATACAGTCATGTAGAGGAACTTATTAAAAAAGTAACTGGTGCAGAGGCTGCAGTAGTTGTAAACAATAATGCAGCAGCAGTTATGCTGGCGTTAAATACTTTATGCAAGGATAAAGAAGCAATTGTTTCCCGTGGCCAGTTAGTTGAAATAGGAGGTTCTTTTAGAGTACCTGATGTTATGACTTTTAGTGGAGCAAAGCTTGTAGAAGTAGGAACAACAAATAGAACTCATTTATATGATTATGAAAATAATATAAATGAAAATACAGGTGTTTTATTAAAGGTACATACATCTAATTTTAAAATTCTTGGATTTACAGAAGATGTATCTGTAGATGAGTTGGTTGAAATTGGAGATAAAAAGGATATACCAGTAATTGAGGACATAGGAAGTGGTACGCTAGTAGACTTTTCTAAATACGGATTTACGTACGAACCAACTGTACAAGAAAGTATTAGAAAAGGAGCTGACGTAGTAACCTTTAGTGGAGATAAAATGCTTGGCGGGCCGCAAGCAGGTATAATTATAGGTAAAAAGAAGTATATAGATAAAATGAAAAAAAATCAGCTTACGAGGGCCTTAAGAATAGATAAAATGACTCTTGCGGCACTAGAAGGAACTCTTAAATACTACTTAGATGAAAGTGAAGCAGTAAAAAATATACCTACACTACATATGATACTGAGTTCTAAAGAGGAACATAAAAAGAGAGCACAAAGGCTAAAGAGAAAGCTTCAAAATAAAGTAAATAATTTTAAGTTTGCTTTAGAAGAGGATTATTCTATGGTAGGTGGAGGATCAATGCCGGCGGAGAGAATCGAAACTTATGTCATAAAGGTTAAAAGTGATAAGTTTTCTCCACAGGAATTAGAAAGAAAGCTAAGGGAAAATGAGACACCTATAATAATTAGAGTATCAAATAATGAGGTAGTTTTAGACTTAAGAACCATTTTTGACAAGGATTTTGACACAATCGTTGATGCTTTTGATGCACTAGATTAAAAGGATAGGGAGAGCGGGTGGTAAATTATGAAGCATATTATAGTTGGCACAGCTGGACATATAGATCATGGAAAGACTACTCTTATTAAGGCTTTAACTGGCAGGGAAACAGATACTTTAAGAGAAGAAAAAGAAAGAGGAATATCTATAAATCTTGGATTTACATTCTTTGATCTACCATCAGGAAAAAGAGCAGGAATTATAGATGTACCTGGACATGAAAAGTTTATAAAGAATATGTTAGCTGGTATAAGCAGTATTGACATAGTTTTATTAGTAATAGCAGCAGATGAAGGAATAATGCCTCAAACAAGAGAACATTTTGAAATCCTTCAATTATTAGATGTTAAGAAGGGGATAGTGGTTCTCACTAAAGCAGATTTAGTTGATGAAGAGTGGCTTACAATGATAAAAGAAGATATTAGAAAGGAATTTAAGGGGACATTTCTTGAGGATGCTCCTATGCATTCTGTATCTTCTAAAACTGGAGCTGGATTAGAGGCGCTTATAAAAAATATAGATGAATTTACAGAAGAAGTGGAAGCTAAAGATACGCAGGGACATTTTAGACTTCCTGTAGATAGAGTTTTTTCTGTAAGTGGTTTTGGTACAGTAGTAACAGGAACTGTAATAAGTGGTTCTATTAAGGAAGGTCAAACTATAGAAGTTTATCCATCAAAGGTTGTATCTAAAGTAAGAGGAATTCAGATACATGATCAGCCTGCAAAAATTGCAGAAGCGGGCCAAAGATGCGCTGTAAATATAGCAAACGTAAAGGTTAGTGATGTTGGAAGAGGAGATGTAGTATCTGTAGAGAACTTAATGGAACCATCTCTAATGGTTGACTGTAAGTTATATTATTTAAAGAGTGCATCAAGACCTTTAGAAAATAGGCAGAGAGTAAGACTTTATCATGGAACTAGCGAGATTATATGCAGAGTGGTAATACTGGATAAAGAGCAAGTAGAACCAGGAGAAGAGGCGTATGTGCAATTAAGACTGGAAAAACCTTTAACTGCTCAGAGAAATGATAGGTATGTAATTAGAAGCTATTCTCCTATGGATACTATAGGTGGAGGCTCTATAATTGAACCTCTTGCAAAAAAAGCAAAAAGATTTAATGAAGAATATATTGAAGAGCTAAAGATAAAAGAGAGTGGAAAAACAGAAAGCATATTAGAAAACACTATTAAAAATTTAAGCGAAGGATACCCGAGGGCTGTAGATATATTAAAAGCTTTGGGGAAAAATGAAGAAAATATTGAGAGTAATCTAGAACAGTTAATTAATGATAAAAAGATAGTAAAGTTTGACACTGGTGATAAAGCTATATATCTTCATAATGAATTTATTGGTGAAAAAGTAGATGAACTAGAGGATATCCTAAGCAAATATCACAAAGAAAATCCGCTTAAGTGGGGAATATCGAAAGAAGAAATAAAAAACAAGATATTCGGAAAAGCAATAAAACAGAAAATCTATGATCAGATGATAGAAATGCTTATAAATTCTCAGATTATAAATATGCATGGCAGCTTTATCTCATTACCTGATTTCACAATAAATTATACTAAAGATCAAAAATTGATAAGAGAAAATATTATAAAAGCATTTAAAGTCGCTAAATTTTCACCGCCAAAGTATAATGAGCTTGAGGTTTCACAAAATGATAGTAAAAACTTTAAAATGGTTTTTGAATCTATAATGGATGAGGGAGTCTTAATTAAAGTCTCAGAAGATTGCTTTTTCCTTTTAGAAGATTACAATAGAGTAAAAGACCTAATTATAAAGTTTATAACAGATAACGGAAGCATAACTTTAGCACAACTGAGAGATGAACTAGATACAAGTAGAAAATACGCTATGGCACTTATAGAACACTTTGACAGCATAAAGTTAACTAAGAGATTAGAAGACAAGAGAGTGCTTTATTAAAACAATAATAAAGTAAAATCTGAATCTAAAGATTGCAGCCATTGGATAAATTGTTTTTGTTTTTTCATACTTATTGTGGTATTATTAAAAATAATACAATTAATTACATAATGTGATATGATATAATGGTGAAAAATGTTGACATAATAATTTTAATAAATTATAATACTTTATGTAATTAGATTTGGGAGTAGATAGGTGCTGGTGTGCCTGCCGGTCTTCAAAACCGTTCTGCCGTGCTAAGACCACGACGGGTGGGTTCGATTCCCACATATTCCCGCCAATATAAAAAGATAACCTCTAAGCTAGTAATACCAACGTATTGCAAAGTTTAGAGGTTTTAATATTTTACGAAAATCTATTAAAATTCGTGCAGTAGTTGTGCAGTAAAATTTAAAAGAGATTATTGATCTTCTCAACAGCCTTTATTTTTTCATCCGGCATAACATGGGTGTATATGTTCATAGTGGTTTTTATGTCACCGTGGCCCATTAGCATTTGAACTATTTTTATTGGTATCCCAGCTTCAAATAACCTGGTACAATATGTATGCCTTAGTGAATGAAACTTTTTATAAGGTATATCAGCTTTTTTTAATATACTTGTATATCGCTTGGTCAGATATCTACTATCAAGATAAGCTCCTAACTCTGTAGCAAATACTATATTGTTGTCTAGGTATAAATCCTTGTTATTAATTTTTTCTTGATTTTGAAATTCTTTATATTGTTTTAATTCATCCATAACTTTAGATGGTACAGGAATGGTCCTTATACTATTCTTGGTTTTGGGTGTTTGCTCAATAATCTTACTTTCTCTACTGCCATTTTTAGTTACAACGTAAACTAATTTTATTGACTTGTTAATTGAAACCGTATTATTATCAAAAGCAATATCACTCCACTTTAATCCTAGGAGTTCACCTTGCCGCATACCAGTGCCTAGAGCCATTGCAAGCAGCATTTTTAGCCTATGACCTTCAAGATAGTTTATAAGAGACTTTTGTTCCTCTACTGAAAAAACTGTTATTTCGTCTTTTTTCTCTACTTTAGGTAATGTTACAAGAGTACAATAGTTTTTAGTAATTAAGCCTTGTTTTAAAGCTTCATTAAGGCAAGTTTTAAGATTCTTATTTATCATCTTAATTGTATCTGCAGTTTTGTTAGATTCAGATAAACTATTATAATACATCTGAATGTCAGCAGCTCTTAAGTCAGATAACTTCTTTTTACCTATCTGTGTATCTTTAATATAGTTTCTATATATACCTTCATAGCGTTCAAGAGAAGAAGGTTTTAAATCGTTAATTCTAAAGTCAAATAGCCATGTATAAAACCATTGCTGCAGGGTAATTTTATCGTCAGAAGGCAACAACCCTGCATTACTTTTTGTTTTATATTCGGCCATCTTATTAACTACTTCTTGCTTTTTAGAGCCATTGAATGACTTTCGTATAAGTTTTCCATCTTCATCATATCCAATAGTAAGCATACCTCTATAATATGTCTTACCATTCTTTTCATACTTATATATAGTGCCTTCACCATTAGCTTTTGACCTAGCTTTAGGCATAATTAAATCACCTCTTAAGTTACATGTTAATTTTCAATGCAAAGCTTTTTTACATGTATTACTTAGATTATTAAGATTAAAATAGCTATATTTCTCTATTATTAAGGAGTTTAAATAACTCAGGGCATCTTTTTTTTAAGGCATAATATCGAGAATATGTTATAGACGATTTTATTCTGCTTTTAAGCTCATCAAAAATTTCATTTGAATATTTATTTTCAGGGTGATAATCCAAACTATTTTTAAGTGTGCCTTGCAGTTCTTCTTTATATTTTTTAAGTTCCACAGGCTCCTGATTTTCTACAAAGTCAACTAATGACTTATATAAATCTATAAGATAGCTAATAGATTCACAAAAATCAACAGCATATTTATTATCATGTTCAAGAAGGAAAAGGATTGTTTCCAATATTGAACTTAATTGTTTGATGATTCCATTATTTACTGGTACAGATAGTTTTGAAATACTATCTTTTAATAATTCATTTGTTGATGACATTTTAATTGCTTCATCTAATGTTTTAAATTTACTTTGTCCAGTTAAATAATCTGTAGTTACATTAAAGTATTTAGAGATTTTTATCAATACATCTATATCAGGGATTCTTGTTCCTAACTCATAATTACTAATAGATGCTCTACCAATTTTAAGCTCTTCAGATAGCTGTGATTGAGTTAAACCCTTACATTCTCGCAATTCTTTTAATCTTTCTTTGAACAATTTTTATCACTCCTTTTTTATATTATACCACAAATGAAGAGTTCTGAAACATGAATTATACGAAAGAAGAAAATTGTATTGACATGTCTAATAGTGAAGAGTTATACTTGATTCAAGATGAAGAGTGAAGAAAGGGTGGTGAATACAAATGAAGATAAATGTAGAAAAAATAAATTGGATAAGAATTGAACAGGGCTTATCACTTATTGAACTATGTGAGAGAGCATCAGTTAGCAGAGCAACAATATCGAGACTTTTAAAAGGGGAGGTATCTACAAGAGCAGATATAATTGGAAAAATTGCAATGGCTCTTGAAGTTCCAGTAAAAGAGCTATATGTTAAAGAATAGTTTATGATCTAAGAGACCGTTGTAATTCTAAAGAATGTTATTATATATAGTTATTTTCTGGGAATATAGAGATGGGAAGTTTAGTTATTAGAGAAGACTTTGTATTAGAAATAAATAATGTATATTACCGAATCAGAGAAGCAAGAAGATATGATTATAAAGATTCAGCGGATAAGAAAAATTGTTAAACAAATGGGGGTTAATATGCTTGATCTTACACAGAAAATAGAAGAACATAAAAAAATGATTGAAAGAAAAACTATGAGTATTCGAGAATGGGCGGAAATTGAAGGCATAACGTATCAAAAAGCATTACAGTTGAGTCATGCAAAGGATTTTCCTTGTATATCAATAGGGAAATCGAGACGTATTGTTATATCAAAATTAGATGCATGGTTAGAGAAGTATATAGGAACACAATTTTAAAACTAATAGCCACCTTAAAATTAATCCATGTTGTGAGCTTTTAGTTAAAAGGTGGTAGATATATATAATGGCAGAAGGATTTTATCAAACAAACAATGAGGTATTGAAGTTTGATTTAGATAAAGGCTTGGATAAGATAAGGTTTAATCATTATATAACTAAAAAAGAAAATTTTCAAAGGTTAAAATGTGATTTGCCAAGAGGTCAATTTTATATGACTATAAATCAAGTAAGTAGAGATTTGAATGTAACATTTGCAAAGGCTCAAAGACTTATTAAAGAATTTGAAGATAAAAGCATTATAAAACTTATATTTCAGTATGAGAAATGGGAGAAAAAACCTTCAATATGGGAGTATTTAAGTGCAGTAAAAAGTGATAATCAAAGTGATAGTAAAAGTGATAGTCAAAATGATAATCAAGAATATAGTGAAATCAATGATTTAAATGGCATTGGTGATAATCAAAATGATAGTCAAAATGATAATCAAAGTGATAACCCTAAAAAAGAATATACTAAAAATAAAAATAAAAAACAAATATATTATACATCTGATTCAAAAGAATACAGACTTGCGGAGTATTTATATAATTACATATTAAAAAATAATGCTAAAGCTAAAAAACCCAGTTTACAAAATTGGGCCAAGGTATTTGACTACGTTCTTAGGATAGATAAAAGAGATTTAGAGGAAGTTAAAGAATTAATAAAGTTTAGTCAGCAACATAAGTTCTGGTACAAGAATATACTAAGTCCTGATAAATTTAGACATCAATATGACAGATTAATTTTAGAAATGAATGAGGAGAGAAAAAATTCTAGTATTGTAGATCTGAAAAAAGACAAAAAAGAAAAACCTAAAAAGTTATTAGGTTGGGATTAGAAAAGGAGTGATTATGTTTTGCAAAATATTTCAGAATCAATTAATAAAATTACTGAAATAGCTTTAAGATGTAAAGAGAAAGCAGAAAAGAAAAATTACAAATGTCCTATCTGTAGAGATACCGGAAGTATACTAGTAAAAACTGAAGGGCAATCTATAATTAAAATATGTAAATGTAAACAAAAAGAGATTTTAAAGCAGCAGTGGATAGATGCAGGATTTAATATAATGTCTACTGACAAAAATTTTAAAACATTTAAAATAAATAATAAAGTATCTCAAAGAATGAAAGAGATGGCATTGAATTATGTGGAAAATTTTGAGGTTATTCAATTTAATAATAATCATAGCATAGCATTTTTAGGACAACCAGGGGCAGGCAAAACTCATGCATGTATGGCGATAGCACTAGAGTTAATTAAAAAGGGATTTCGACCTTTATATTTTCCATATAGAGAAGTCATTACAGAGTTAAAGCAAAATATTATGAATCAAACAATATATCGTGAAAAAATTAATAAGTATAAAAAATCAAAGATTCTTATCATAGATGATCTTTTTAAGGGAGGTGCCACAGAACCAGACATAAGAATTATGTTTGAAATATTGAACTATAGATATTTAAATAAACTTTCTATAATAGTATCCAGTGAATACTTAAGCCAAGACTTATTAATATTGGATAATGGAATAGGTAGTAGGATTATAGAAATGTGTAAAGGTAGAACTCTTGATATATTTGGAGAAGAAAATAATCAAAGATTAGAAATGTAAAAAATAAAAGCTTGCTCAAAGGAGCGAAGCTTCATAAATCACAGTTATAAGTATACTCCTTTGAGCAAAAATGTCAAGGAGGAAATGTAAAATATGGACAAATATACAATGACTAAAAATATAATCAATAATGTTAAGAAAGAATATCCTAGTATGGATTTAAGTTATATAAATCCAGTAGATTTGGCTGATACTGTAAGAGGGTTAAAGAATTTAATAGAATCTCTTAAAAGTGCTCAAATAACAATAGACGATATTGTTGAATTGGAAAAAATAACGATAGAGGAATTTTTAAAACTCAAAGATAACATATATGCCAGTAAATGCAATGAATTTGAAAAAACGCTTTCATCAGAACAACAAAAGTATTTTTATGAGTTAGAAAGAATACTGGAATTAAGAGATATAATTTAAATTAATGTAAAAGGAAGTGTGAAGTACATGAGTTTAATAAAGTTAGTAAATGAAAAAGTAATTAATACAACAAATAAAACTGTAGAAGAAGTTATAAAAGAAGCATTAGCAGATATACCAATGACTATAGTTGAAGCTTCAAGGTTTTTAGATATGTTAGAGGAAGAGTTTAGGAACATTGGGAAGTAAAGTAGTAGAAAACGGATTTAAGGTTAGTTCATTTTAGAAAATTCGTTCTTAAAATGTATTGATAAAGTAAGGATGAAATTAAAAGAGTTATATGCTTTCTTAGGTTGTCAGACTTCTGGGGAGGCTGCTAGTAAGATTTAAAAGTTATAGGAGTAAGGAGAAATGAAGTTATGCAAGATAAAAATAATGCATGTAAACATGATTTATATTTCAAAGCTTATTATAATACTTTAAAAGAGTATAGTAAGCTTTATGATGAAAATTCAGATCAAGATTGGAGAGCTATTATTAAAAAGCTAATTGTTTACGGAGTAAAAGCAATAAATACAAAAGAAGAACCAGAATATATAGATTTGGAGACTGCGGAATATGACTTTCAGTTTGCAAGCGTCATAAAAAATTTAATGAGTACATTAACACCAAAGGAGTTTTTGCAGCTTTACCCTATGACAAAGGAATATAAGGGCCATAAATACGGTATGAAAGATTATTTTTATACTAAGAATTATGTAAAATCTTTAGACCAGGACAAGCCTATTGGTGAAGAAATATTAAATTTTATATGGGAATATCACAACTGGGAGCTTACAGATTTTAACGTTGAAGTTATGGAGTATATAAGTAGAATAAGGCGTTTGGAGGGGCAAACTTCATTAGGTGAAGAGTTTGCTAACAAAATGGGACTTAAAATCTATACTGTTCATACAGATCAAGATGGAACTAAATTTATTATTGATAATGAAACTGGCAAGACAATGAAACTAAGCGATCCTAAAGTGAAACATTTAAAATTAATGAAATAGTAATAAGTTTTACCTCAAGAGATAGAAAGAAGATTAAGGTTTTGACAAATAATATTAGATAGCTCTAAAAACCCAGATACTTGAGAGTTCTAAAGTGGAAATTATTAAATACGGGAAAAGGAATTTGAATAAATTCCGAATACCCGTATTATATTTCAACTTTAATGAGGTATTAAATACCATATAATAAAACTACTTTTATGAGTGTGTATAAAGGTATGAAATCAATGGATTTATAGTAACGTTTTTTAAAAATGAGAAATGGAAAAAATAAGAGAGATGGGAGGTATAAAACAATTGAGAATGAGTTATTTATAAGTAAAAATTTTAGAAAATGTAGATTTTACAGTATATTAAGGGATAAAATGTAAGAGTAACAAAATTAGAGTAAGGTAAACTGAATCAGAAAAAAAGAAGCCTAATTGATAAAAAAGTATGTTTCAACATAAAAATTGAAATTACATTAAAGTAATAACATAGAATAAAAGTAAAAAAAATGAAATCGATTGTTATGCACTGAAAATAAAGGGATTAAGAATGTTATAAGAAAATCACTAAATAGAAGCTAAATTTTAAATTATATGGGGGAAGAATAAACGCAAATTTTAAAATCAACCTAATAAAAGGATAATAAGTAAAAAATATGATTAAGACTATGAAATGAGAATATTTAAAAATTGCAACACTCAATTATAATTACTAAAAACAAACTTAATTCAACTCAATTTTAATTGCATATCAATTGAGAACTTAATTAAATCAATGTATAGAAGACCACATTTGATGGAATATTACATCAAATATATTGCAAAGTTACTGCAGTAATAGATATTAAATAATTGTTTTAAAGAAGGAGTGGGGATATGACAAGATTTATAGTTAAAGAAGCAGTTAAAGAACGTATAGAAAAGTTTGAAAAGAAAGAATTAAAGCCAATGTCAGAAAAAACAAAAAGAGCTTATAAAAATAGTATAGTTGAATTTGAACAGCATTTAGATATTTTAGGATTAACTATAGAGGATGTAAAAGAAATAACTCTTTTTTCTTATAGAAGATTATTAGAAAAGAGAGGGTTAAAGAGAGAAACAATATCACTAAAAATAGGACATTTATTTAGATACTTGGAGTTCAATGGGTGGAAGTATGATAAAGATAAAATAATTATGTTAAACTACGGGTACAACTTTAGAAACTCTATTGAATAATAAGTTAAATTTATTTAAGTATAATGGTGGACAAACATAAAGCTAAAGAAGATTCTAAGGAGGTTTTTTTTATAAGTGGGAAAATTTGAAACAGAATTGCTCAATATAATGAATGAAAAAGAAAGAGCAATGGTTATTATAAAATTAGTTGACCAGATAAAAGAACAATATAAAAGTATTGTTTGTGATTTTATTATTAACTGTTTTACAAGAGAAATAGAATTAAGTGAAAAAACTATCGAAAACTATACCAGGAATATAAAGCTATTTTTAGAATGGTATAGAGGGAAAGAATTAAAGGAATTCTCACGCATAGATAGTAAAAGATATAGGGCTTATTTAAAAGAAGATTATAAATACAAGGGTAGAGCTATAGGAATAAAATCTATTAACACAAAGATTGTGGCCGCAAATCAATTTTTAAAATATCTTGATGAAGAGCTGGGATATAAAATAATTATAAGGATTAAGCAAATTAAGATAGAGCAACAGAACTTTGCAAATGAACTAATAACTAATGACCACATTATAAGAATTTTAAGACAAGCTAAAAAAGCAAATGACCATAAAGCAATAGCAATTTTTTATACTTTATTTTATACAGGTGCAAGGGTTTCAGAAATGTTGCAACTAAAGATAAATGATGTAGCCAAAGATTCTGTAATGATTAAAGGTAAAGGGAATAAATACAGAGAATTATTAATAGCAGAAAGATTAAAAGTTCAGCTAAAAGAGTATTTAGAATACAGACGAGAGCCACTTAAAGAAGAATATAAGGAATATTTATTTACAAGTAGAGAGGGAGTTATTACAAGGCAGACTGTACATAAATTAATTAAAATTTATTGCGGAAAAGCCAGAGGGATAAAAAAAGAAATTGCCCACGCTCATGCTTTCAGGCATAGATATAGTCAAAATTTATCAGAGATGGGTGTTAATCAAACTATTATATCTCAATTATTAGGACACAGCTTAACAGTAACAGGTATATACATACAACAGGATAGAAAAGAGCTGTTAAGAATTATAAATAGAATGAGCTTGGAAGAAGTAAGGACCTTATGATTAAAAATATTGGATGATATTAATTAAGAACTTATAAAAGATATGGGAGGAATATCCCACAGCTACTTTATACCATCAGGTTTGATTTAATGTCTACTGAACACAATTATTAATGTAATGAATGAGGTGTATTATGGAAAAATGTGAAGATATAGAATTACTTAATATAGAATCCAAAAAATTATTTAAAAAGTGTAAAACTAATCAAAGTTTTATAAAGCAACTTATAAAAATTGATAGCATTATAAATGCATCATTTAATAGAAAAAAGCTTATCAAGGAATTCATAGGTTTAGTGAATAATCATTTTATTGCTGCATGTATGGGAGGGTATTTAATACTAAATAAAAATTCAAGGGGATTCTATAGAAATAATTGTAGATATTTTAAACAAACAGAATCTTATACTATGTTATTAGGCTACTTTGCTATTCCATTAGGAAAAAGTCCTACCATTGGACAATATAAAATATGGCTAGATGAAGTGTTAAAATTTCTTAATGCTTATAAAGAATCAAATGGAAATGACTATAACCTAATCTCTGAAAAAGTAATTATTGAGTTATTAAAATTAATTACGGTAGAAAAGGCTCTTAAGGTAATTACCAAGAGACGTTCTTTATCAATATTAAATTTTAATTTAGTAAATGAAAAATCTAACTCTGTTTATTTAGCACACATAAATACAATAATTAATTCAAGAAGTAAATATACAGAAGGTCATTCAGATATATCTGTAGTTATATTTTTGCATGAAGTTGGACATGCATTACATATAGCTCTAACTAGAAACGTAAATATATTTCCAGATGGATTTGATTTAATATTTGAAAAAGCATTCCATAACAAATGGGATATAGTTGAGCAACAACATAGACCAGAGGTATTTGCTGACTGTTTTACTGTGGCCTGTTGTCTTGGAACTAAGTTTGAGGCAAATCATTATTTAATAAGTGAATTAGGTTCTAAAAGTAGTGAAATTATTAAAACATATTTTGATTCTATAATAGAAGAAAAGATAAGTTTAAGTAACATTCAAATCATCATATAAGAGACAAATAAATGTAGTTCTATATAGAAATTTTTATCGTATATAATGTAAAATATTTGAATTATTTTCAAATCGAACCTTGATTAGTATCGATAAATAAGGTTTTAGGCTTAAACATATCATATATTAGTACTAATTCAAAATTTACATATTCGTTAAATTTATGTTTAGGCTTAAACATATCATATATTAGTTACTAATTAATACAATTAAGCGATTTTTAAAATTACTGATATGTTTCTATGCGCCTTGCATAATGCATCTGCATAGAATTTCCCAGTCAAGCTGAGGCTTAGCGAGTGTTGCCATGTTGATTATGTCAAACTTACTGGTACTTCTCGCCCTAAGGACGTTAAGTCGCCCTTTATTGTTGACAAAATTATTTTGCTTTTAATTGTTCTTCTATAAGATCTTCTATGTTTGGAATGCTTAAATTTTTAGCCGCATTAATATCTGCATTTTCTTCATATCCACATACAACGCACTTGAATTTAGATTGATTATTTTTACAATCTCTATTTTCTTCATTAATGCAACCACAAATACTACATCTCTGTGAAGTTTTAAAAGGTTTTTTATACATTACAATTATTCCTTTTTCTTCTGCTTTATATTGTATTTTTTGTTGTAAATCGTAATAAGCCCATTGTTTTAGAAACTTATTTTCAGGGTTAAATCCTTTTAAGTCTTCCATTTGTATGATGCCACAATTATGTTTCACTGTAAAATCAACAATGTATCTACTGTATTTGTGGTTTAAAGTATTTCTAAAATTGGATATTTTATTTCTGTACCTATTAGCTGGTTGAATTCTAGTTAGCCGCCCATGACCAGTTCTACCATTTCCAGCAATTTTACTGCTTCTGAATAAGTCATGGTAACGTTGTTCTATTTTTTGCCTATAATGTATAAGTTCTCTTCCATCTAAGATGCATTCATTCCAACTAAGTTTATCCCATATTCCTAAGTTAGAATCAAATATTTGCATAGTTGCGACATTGATTATGCCTAAGTCAACACCTAGTATTCTATTTGAATCTAGTTCTTTTTTATTAGGTTCAAAACTAAAACATATATGAAAATACCATTTCCCTTTTTTATCCTGAGTTATTTTAGATGCACATTGTTTGTAAATACCTGTTGCAAGTTTATTTAAGGTTGCCTTTTTAGAATTATCTATCCTATCAGCTAAAAGAGTAAGCTTAGCAATGTTGTTTTTCTTTTGGTATTTTGAATTAAACAAACTACACTCTATTTCATAACCCTTATTTCCTTGAGTTACTTTAAAACTTTTATTGTGAATTATTATAGCAATATTTTTTTTAAAGTTTGTAATAGCAACATCACCTTTTAACAGGCCTTTTTTCTTATCATCATTAAATCTTTTAGATACGAATTGCCTTGTTTGTGCTACATTTCTAGAATTACATATATTCATTATTTCATTCATTTGGTTTTCAATCCATGCACCATGAGTCTTACCAAAAGTTTTCTTTTCATCTATGTTTTTGCCAGTAGTATCCTTATATATCATACTTTTCATAGTGAAAGTATAGAAATAAGTCATAGCTCTATTACATGCTTTCCAAGTCTTATAGCTTATATCTTTTAGAATTTTATCTAATAACTTCATATCTAATTCATCACAATGTTTAATTGCAACTTTTATACACTTATTCATCATAGCAACCTTCTTTTTATTCAGTATTTTATGCAACTTTAGAAATATAATTCTATTACAAAGAATTTTAGTAAAATGAATAGTTCTTTCTGATGTACGAATTTCGTACATCGAGGATGCGATTCCCAAATTCATACTAAGCGCAAAAATAAAATTTGTCAGTGTCTTAACTTAACAGTATTGACACCAATAAATTAATGACGTATAATCAATACATACAACGGTGTCAAAACTTATATCCAAAAGTGAGGGTGAAAATTTATGATTTATGGATACTGTAGAGTAAGTACAAAAGCACAGATTAAAGGAAATAGTTTTGAGGAACAAGAAGAGCAAATATTAAGCAGATATATAAATGCGATAATTGAAAAGGAAGCATACAGTGGTGCCAAGAGTGATAGAAAGATATTCAATGAATTAGTTGATAAATTACAAAATGATGATGTTCTAGTAGTTACTAAGCTAGATAGGTTTTGTAGAAGCACACAAGAAGGCTTGGAATATATTGATAAGCTATTAAAAAAAGGTGTTAAGATACATATATTAAATATGGGGCTAATAGAAGATACTCCTATGGGTAAATTAATAGTAACTAATTTGCTAGCATTTGCAGAATTTGAGAGAGCTATGATTATAGAACGTACTCAAAGTGGCAAGGCAATAGCAAAAACAAAAGAAGGTTTTAGAGAAGGTAGACCTAAGGAATATAGTAAAAAACAATTAGATAATGCATTAGATATGTTAATGATAAAGGGTGGGAAATATAGTTATAATGAAGTTGTACAAATAACTAATATAAGCAAAAGTACTCTAATTAGAGAGGTACGAAAAAGGAGAGAAGACATATAGTTTTATATCTTATACGTCTTTTCTATATCTCTTGGACTAATGGTAAGAAGACGTATTCTGCATATTTGTTAACATTTAATATTCAATATTTAACTATAAGAGGTGTAGCCAACATTTCCGGCAAATACCACGCTAAGAAAAGAATAAGAGGTGATTTTGTGAAGAAGATTAGAGCAATCTATATTGGTGATGTCAGATTTGAACAATGTCCAGTATTTGAATTAAACAAAGAAACAAACTATTTTGAGATGTTAATTGATAAAGAATTTAAATATGAAAAAGAATGTGTTGAGGAAGATAGCGATTTTTTAGTTTTTGAAGTGGAAAATGATGAAGCAAAGTTAATCCCTAAATTTAGAGAAGGAGAAAACAATAATGTTAGAGATTAATACTGATTTAAAATATACAGATTTCTTAAATGAATTAAAAGGACTCCGAGAATTTACCGAGTCGTCAATTCTTTAATATGGTTACTTAAAAATCTTGCTGTAGTTAGTACCTGGTGGATCTCATTAAATATCACGTTGAAAAGTCTCGCATCATGGTTATTAGTTCGCATTTGAAGGAAAATGCGAAGCAAACATCATTTATTGAGTTCCATATAAATAGTATTTTGTCTAAGAAAGTGGGGATAAATATGAATATCAAAGTTGAATTTTTTCAAGATGATTTAATCCAAGCGATAGGTTCAGGTATCTATGAGATTAGTATAGATCAAAATAAAAAATCTGAGGTTCTTTATATTGGCGAGTCAGTTTTTGTTTTAGTACGATGTGCATCACATCTATATGAGTTAAAAAAGAAACCGGAATATTTTGGTTTTACAGACAAAACAATTGATGATCCAGGCATAACATTGAAATTTAAGTTAATTGAAAAAAATAGTAATAACGGATCACGAAAAAAAAGAGAAATGGAACTTATTAAGGAAAGAAAACCATTAAGCCAAAGTGGGATTAGAGATCGCCAGAAAAATGTAGAAGATAAAATCGAAGCACTTACGCAATTTTTGAATGACAATTATAAAAATAATGAAAAGCTATAGTATAAAATAAGTGCTTTGCAAAGATAAATTCCAATTTATATAGTTGAGAAAAATGAGCATGACATAAAGCTAAGTTGATTCGTATTTTAAAAATTATACGTAATAATTACGAAAAGTGGACGGATTTTTTTAATAACAAGTCCGATAAGTACATGTTATTATAAGAAAACTATGAGCTATAAGGGTTTGGTTAGTCCAAGCTCTTTTTATTTTACATAAATAGAGGTGCTTTATGGATGAGCTACTTAAATCAGCACTACAGCAAGGGTTAGGATATGGGCTATTTGTATTCTTATTACTTTATGCCTTAAAGACTACAGGTGAAAGAGAAAAAACTATCAAATAACTATAGGAAAAAATCAAGACATTATACAAGATTTAACGAAAAAATTTGATATTGTTGAAGATATAAAAGAGGACATGAAAGATATAAAAAATAAAATTAATTAGGAGATGTTAGTATGAGTATATTTACAATAGATCCTGGGCATAGATGTTATCCAGATACAGGAGCAGAAGGATATTTAAATGAGCAGAATTGTGCTTTAGACATAGCGAATAGAGTTATATCTAAACTTTAATCACTAGGACACCAGGCTTGGAATGCAAGACCTTCAAGCTTCGAGTGTTGTGAATTCACTGCAGCAGAGATGTAATGCTGCTAATAGTGCAGATTATTTAGTTTCTATACACTTAAATGCAGGTGGTGGAAAAGGTTCAGAAGTATTTGCTATGAGTGTTGCAGGTAATGTTCTAGCTTCTAATGTACTAAAATGCCTAGTAGCTTTAGGTTTTACCAATCGTGGTGTAAAAGATGGTAGCAGCTTATATGTAATAAGACATAGTAAACCTGCAGCAATTCTTATAGAAGTATGCTTTGTAGATACTCAAAGCGATGTGGACTTATATAACAAATTAAGTGCTGAAATTATAGCTAGAGCTATAGTTCAAGGACTTACTGGACAAACAGTGGGGCCGGATAATAGTAACTCTGACTTTATAAAATCTGTACAACACGATTTGCAAAGGGTTAGCTGTCTGGAGAGAGGAGAGATTAATGCTACTGGTGTATTGGATGCTAAAACTAAAGCTGCTATAAAACAGTTTAGATATGTGGTAGATCTGCCAAATGGCGAAAATATAGATGATAGTTTAGTAAATTCCTTAAATGCAATTACTAAAATGCCAACTATTGGGTCAGATTGGCCAGCCAATGTAGTTGCAACTAAGTTTATACAATGGTATTTAGGATTGTCTAAAACTGGAGTAGTAGATTCTAAAATGACACAAGCAATGAAAAATTGGCAAGTGAGAACCGGGATATGGTCTGCCTCTGGAGTTGACGGAATTATTCGAGAAAAGGATTGGAATAAAATTTTAAAGTAGTTTATAGGAGAGCTGAGAGGCTCTCTTTCAATTTATAAAAAATTTTAGGAGGAATATATTATGATAACAGGACAAGAAATTCAATTATTAGTTATAGTCGGAGTTGTAGGGGATGTAGTGAGTGCAGTACCTATATAAATGTTCTTAAAATATTTGATACTGCAGATCAGATTCTGGGTGTTACTGAGTCAATTATTAATTTAGCTAAAAAAATAGCACCTAATAACCCAGTAGTGAATTTTGCTAAAGTACTTGATGAATGGATAGAGAAGGGAGTAAAAGGAGCTCAGCAACTATATTATTCAGGACATCTTAAAGGTGAAGATAGAAATAAAGTAGCAAAAGATGCTGTATACACTGCCTTAAAACAATTTGGAATTGAACCAGATGAAGAACAGCAAAAATTAATTAATGTAGCTATAGAAGCAGCTGTAAATGACCTTGAACATAACAAGACAGAAGCCGAAAAATTATCGGCACAGCAACAACTACAATCTCAAGTATCTCAGTTACAACAGGAAAATTCTCAGTTGAAACAAACTATAACTCAAGTTCAAAATACAATTGGCGTACCGCAAATGGCTCAATAATAATTTTAACCTTAGGTGTAAAAACCTAGAGTTTTTTAAATTTTTTGGAGGATTTTCTTTAAAGATGTAGAACATATTTATTATTGAGTAAAATTTACACAATAATTATATTAACACAGAAGTGCTAAGTAGGTACATTTATTGGGGGGATGAATATGGAGCTAAATATTAAAAACAATTTGTTTAATGAAGGCGATAATGATGATTTTTTAATAAGTTATAATAAACTAATTCAGTATATAAATGAAAATCATCTAATTGATTATATCGAAGATGCATATAAAATTACGTGTACAAGTGAGCTAAATGGCACAATGATTGGTAGACTAAATAATATATTAGTGAGATTGTTTGATGGACAATTAGAGTACATTGAGACACTTAGTAAGTTTATGCAGACGCCTAATATAAATTTTAACAATAGAACAACTTCTAATGCGCAAATCAATGCAAGGTTAAGAAGAATGAGAGATATATATTTTGAGTGCATAATGGCATTTAATAATATGGTATCAGATCCATTTAATATAAGTGGAACAGCAACTTCAGTACAAGAAAAATCACCTAGTATAAATTTGACACTGTCGAGAAACGATTTAACTCAGTTTTCCTGTACTTTAAATTTTAATTCACTATTAAATATGCTCTGTCAATTAGTGTCTGTTGCAGGAAATAAGTTAAACTCAGGTAATAACATTATAGATGTGCAATTGCTAAATAGATATTTAGAAGAATCGGATAATCTTAACAGTACAATAATTCAATTTAAAAAATCAAAGGACATTCATTAGATTCTTAAAATGATAGAATTATGTTTACTAAAAGGTGCAATCATTTTTTACAAGGGGAAAAATATGTTTGATTTTAATAACCCATTTTTTCTTAGTATAGTAAATGGCATTATTGGTGGTGTTTTAGCCTGTATTGTAACAACAGTAGTTTCTTTTAAGTCTATTAAAGCTCAAAGGCAATATTATACAGAACTTCAAGTTATACCAGATAAGGTGTTAAATCCGCTCTTGGGTGAATATAATAAAATTAAAGACAGAGAAAAAATCAATCCAAAAGAATTAATATCTTCAGCAATATATAAGAATATAGATTCTATATTCGAAAATAATATATGTTGGTATTTTTTGTCTAACAAAGAGATAAAGCCAATATTAGTTAATATACGAGATTATTCCCGTGACAAGAATGAAGAGAAGCTTAAAAGTGAATTAAAAAACCTTTATGAAACAATAGAAAAGGTATATGTATCAAAGTATAAATAAGCAAGTAGGTGAAACAATGTCTACTGATAAAGAAATGGACAATTCTAAAGAAGAAAATGAATTAAGTGTAGGTGAAGATATAATGAATTTATCGCAACCTACAAATACTATAGTTATTAAAATAGATACTAATGAACATAATAATACACATAAGAATATATTTTTGGCTATAAATAGTGCCAATGGTACGGGAAAGGTAGATTATAGTGATACTTCTAAAGCTAGTGACGATATTGTTTATGACTATGGAGTAATGATGCATGATAATCAACCAGCTTTAAATAGAAATAGTATAATTGAAATAAGGAGTACATATAAAAAGAGGTTGTCTAAATTAGAGGATATAAAATGTAAGTTAGATCCAAATAGCGATGAAGAGTATGATATAATAGAAGATGTAATAGAATTATTTAAAGAAGTAATTACTATATGTAATAACCATAAAAATAAAGATGTACTAGATGGAGAATGCATATATGAAATTACTGAAATTGTTTTTAAGGCTAGAAGTCAGTATGAAGACCTTAAAAGCCAGCATAAAGAGCTTTTTATATAGAAAGGGAGGTGAAACACTTGAGTTGTATTACAATAAGTTTAACTCCAGGAAGGTATTTTGTTAACTTAAATAAGTCAAAAATAGAAAAGATACTGAATGAACTCAATTTTAAAAGCACTTCTTATGTCGGTAGACTTTCTATATACAAGAATAACAAAAATGAAATAATAAAGCTAAGAGAAGATGGCAGTTTATATTATAAGGTTAACGTAGATACAATAAATAACAATGTTGTTTCAAATATATTGCTTAGTGTTGAAGAAATTATTAATAAGCTGAATCTTGCATATGATGACCTACTTAATACTAATAAGTTGTTTATATACTGGCCGGATAATTTTGATGGAAATAATTTAAATTTAATTAACTATTTTATTACCACAGACAAAATATTAAGCAACAAATATACTAGTATTCTAAGAAAAAAAATATGTTATTGTGCTTAACAAATATAGTGATAAAAATAAGCCCTGTCACCTGGGCTTATTTTCATGCAAAAGAAACACCAGCTATAATAGTTGGTGCTATAAATAATCTCACTATTTCACAGTGGAATTTTATTACAGCAGCCAATAGTCCTACATTCTTTTAACTAAGAGTGTAGGACTTGTTGGGTTTACAATGATTTACAAATATAACTTTATGTATTAATATGATTATACGGATTTTTCCAGTATAAATAAAGGAATTTCATTATAATAAAAGATCCTGTATCTACTTAAGATGCAGGCTCTTTGTTAAAAATCTTTTTCTTGTACACTTTTTATATGTCTAATAAAAAATGCTGCTAATACTGTTATGTATATAAAAAGTAATATAATTGCACTTCCAAAGCCGTAATACACTAGTTTTATTAATTCTAGCTCCATATAAACACCTTCCTTTTACTTATAAGTTTGTACAAGAAAAGGAAATTATAAACACTTTGCAGAATATATACATAAGCTAAAGTGAGGTGATGCATATGGGGTAAAGAATAGATTATTGCAAATAAGATTACAGAGAGGTTATAAAACGCAAAAAGACTTTGCTGAGTTCTTAGAAATAAGACGTGTGCAGTATAATAAATATGAAAATAATAAGGAACAACCAACATTAGAAGTTTTATGCAAAATAAGCCAAAAATTGAATATGAAGATGGAGGATATTATTTACTTAAAAGAGGAATAGTATCCTCTTATTTTTTATAAAAATAGTTCGAAATAAAATATTTTAGTTCAAAATAAGAAACATTTCATGAAACTCTGCATACATTATAGTAAAGAATAAGAAAGCAGGAGGAAGCAATGCCGAAAGTAGATGTAAGTTTTAAGAAAACTACTAGGGATATGAAACTATATTCGGCTGTTACTACTAAGGAAGAAAAGTCGGATTTTGTTAAGGATGCAATAGAATTTTATCTTAAATATTTAGAAAATAAGGATAGGAGGGAATAAGTGAAGTGTTTGAATTAGATAAACTAATTATAAATTCTGCTAAATCTTTAATGTCAAATATGTATCTGCAAGCCTCACTTTTAACTTGTTTATGGGTAATAAGTGAGATAGTATTTCCAAATAAGAAGGTGAAAAAATGATTACTGAGGCTTTATTATTGGGAGGAATTACTTACACTTACAAAAATATGGATAAAATACGAATAAGAAGACGATGGAAACAAATTACTTATTCTAAGAGTCAATTCACTAATAGATTAGAAAAAACTCTTAAAATATGGAGCATAGAGCGTACAGAATACGGGCATATAATTAAAATTGAATTACCATACTCTTACACATTAATCGACCTAGAAAGTAACCTGGATATATTTAAAGAAGGATTAGGGTATAAAAGTATACAACTTAAAAACGAAAGTAATATTGTGTATATGTATTGTGTTAAACAGTTTAAATTTAAAGATTTTTCTCCGATTAGATTACCAGCAAATAAGTTATTAATTGCGGATGGTTTAACAAAGCCAATTATTGTAGACATGAATAAGTTTCCACATATGTTGGTTGGAGGGGACACTGGAACCGGAAAGAGTAGAATACTTCTTTTAATATTAAGTAACTTAATAAATTGGTGTAATAATATAGATATTTATTTACTGCAAGTTAGGAAGAATGATTTAGGAGTTTTTCAAAATTGTAAACAGGTAGTGGTAAACTCCAAAACGTTGCAAGAGGTATTGGAAAGCTTAATAAAAATAGATAAGGAATGTAGTAGAAGAGAAAGGTTGATTGATAACACTAAAGGCTATTACAATATAGAAGATTATAATAAGAAAGCCTATAACAAATTGAAATATATCTATGTAGTGATAGAGGAATTTAGCTTCTTAAACATATCCAAAGGAGATACTAAGCAAGAAAAGCAATTAAAAGCTCAATGTTTAAAGCACATCAAAACTATAGTCAACGTTGGTAGATCTAGTGGAGTATTTCTTATTACAGCACTTCAAAAACCTACGAATGATAGCATACCAAGCGATATTAAAGCTCAATTATGTACCAGGATAAGCCTTAAAATAGCAGATGAACCAGCTGCAGTAGTTGTTTTAGGAAATGGAAAAGCATCAAAACTCCAAGAAAGAGAAGTAATTTGTAGAACATTAGATGAACAGAGAGGCTACAGCTTCACAATAGATCATGATATGATTACAGAAACTATAAAAAATAGAATTATAGAAAAGAAAAAAGAAGTTGCTCCGTTCAAGGATGGAAATGACATAAGTAGTATATTGAGTATCCTAAATGAAATTGCAAGATAGAGATATTAATATAATTAATTTCATACAAAACAATCATGGAGCAACTATTGAGCAACTTCAAAAGTTATTCTTTCCTTCTTATGATATGACAGCTAAGAGATTAAAATTACTGGCAGATAATAAATTTTTAAAAGCACAAGTACATCCGATTCTAGGTAAGAAAGTTTACTATCTTAAAAGAATACCCTCTTTTCATGCTCTGGTTATAACAGACATAACTATATTGCTAAGTGATAAAATAAAATTCATGCAGCGAGAATATAAAATAAAAAATAATAAAGTTGATTGTATATTTATCTTAAAAACGGGCAAAATAATAATATTGGAAGTTGATATATATAACCGCACAAAAGAGACTAAAGTAAAAGACGTAATGGATGCACTAGCAGAAACTAAAGCAGCAGTAGAATTTTGGATTGTCTGCAAGTGCAAGAGGCGTGAGCAGGTGCGAGGAATAAAATATATAGAAATGAAAAACATAAAAGATATTAAGTTATAAATAGATAGTACTATAGTATCACAATTTAAATCAATGATATAAAGTAAGTAAAATCAATAGCTTAAGAAACATTAGGGTATCCAGTGAATTGGATACCTTTTTTAATATGTTTTTAGATAGAGGTGATAAAAATTTATGATGAAAAGAACTCATATGTTTGCTGGAGCTGCTACAACATTACCTTTTATAAATGCAACTAATGTTATGCTTCTTCCTATAGCCATAATAGGTTCATTTGTGGCTGACTGGGACTATAGGATAGGATTGAAGCATAGAGGAATAACACATACTATTTTAGCTCTCTTGATAACTACAGGAGCGTTAAGCTTATATAGGCTACAACTAGGACTTTTATGGGGGCTTAATTATAGTACTCATTTACTATTAGATAGCTTAACTATTACAGGTGTACCTTTGTTATATCCAATTAAAAATAAGTATTATGGTTTCAAACTAATCAAAACAAGAAGCTCAGAAGATATGTTTATTTGTCTAATCTGTATCTATCTAATATCATATTTATACTAATATTAAAGTGGCCTTTATTAAATTATCTAATAAGTGAATTAATCACAAACAAATGTTTTATATAATCATTATAAAAATATTTATTTGGAATGGTAAGACATGAAAGTAGTTGCAAAATCAATAGATACTGGTAGCTTGGTTTGATAAGACATACAAACTCATTCAGTAAGATTTACAATTTGATATCACTATGAATTAAGAGTAGGCATAAAAATCTACTCTTTTACTTATGTTGACTGAAAATAATAAATTATTATAATAAAATCTTTCTCAATTGTGCTAAATCTTTAATTGCCTGCATATATATGAATTCTCCAGCAATAATTAATTGTTCATTTACAGCCTTTTCTAATACATAAATTAGATTCTTGTTTTCATCTGGAAGCTTATCCTTTATTTCATCGATTAAAGAAATTATTTTACTTTCACTTTTAAAATATTTTTCATCTTTACTAATTATATTGTTATAAATAGCCTCTACTCTCCTAACAATTATTTCAGAAATTAACTCATTAATGTTGTTAATCATTACAAACACCTCTTTTTTTATTATTAATGATTAAATAATACCATAGCAAACTACTTCGCAAATTTCAGGATTCCTCCTTTTTTCTTTCATAATTATTTCATGTCATTTTTTAGAGGTAACTACTGCTGAATTTTAATATAAGATATCCTCACTTTGATACCTACTAATTTAAATTGGAATAAAAAATGATAAATTAGTAAAAAACAATATTAATCTTATCTGCTCTTATTTAAGTAAATATTTGTAACACTAATTCTGTGATGACCAAGCCTTTCAGATGTAGCTTTTTTAGCTGTAGTTTTATCCTCTCCAGATTCCGTAAAATCCAAAAAACTTTGTTGTGCATATGAATGACGTGTTCCATGTATTGTTACGTTGGCCTTTGGAGTTTCACCTGTTTTGACTAATTCTCTAACTGCAGTATTATTGATCCTATCAATATCCTGAAACTCTTTTCTGTGATTCCTTATCCAATCCTGAATTGACTTCTTAACTTTATGAGTCTTATCTCCTATTCCAATAAAGATTCTTTCTTTGCTCTTAGCATTTTTTAGCACATAATATAAAACCACTAATTTAATTTCCTCTACAAGTACCTCTCTTGGATTGTTTCCTTTTGTATTTTCTAAATACAAATATCCTTTTTCTATAGCCTTCTTTATCTGCCATACGGTTAAAGTTACAGCTTCCTCTAATCTTGTACCAAAATTAAAACAAAGTTTTAATGCCATTACTACATCAATCCTATTCATTTTTTCAGCTAGAGCTATAGCCTTTTCAATTTCTTCTTCACTCCAGGATCTTTTTACTCCTCCAAATGTTCTTTGTTCTAAATTCAACTTTTCATTCTCAGGTAATCTTTCTTTGCTACCTGTTAAAGAATAAAAAAATCTTATTCCACTTAACTCCATTTTGATTGTACCTGGAGCATATTTTGTTTTCATAAAATCTACATACATGTATATATGTTTAGATTTTATATTAGAAAATTTTTTTATATTTGTAGTTTCAGAAAGCCATTGACAAAATCTACATGTAGCATCTTTATATCTGTATCTGGTCTTTATACTCTTCCTATTATTTTCTCTAAATAATTTATCAATCTGAGCTTCTAAATTTTCATATTTTCCATTCATATTAAAACATCCTTTCCTTTTAGGCATATACAAAATTGCATAGCAGGACCTATGGCAATTGATATCATTTCTTGTGTTTTCCTATACACTCTAATAGTACAAACCTGCCTAATAAAGGGCTTAAGGTGTTAAAATCAAGTCTGTATCTATCGAATTAAAATAAAATATTCACTTTTAAATTTGCTCAGTAATATGTCTCAAGCATAATTTTTTATGCTAACAGAGAAAGCTACATAGCACACATTCGTATGCTCTAGTTGCTATATTCTGCTTATAAAGTGCAGACTCATATCGAGAAGAAACTTATATAATGCAACGCTGGATCCTGCTCACCAAAGTTCCAAACGTGGGATATTAGCATCACATTAAGTTAAAAATGATTAATGGAAATTTTGATATATATGTTATTATCCTTTAAGATCATTTTTAAAATTGTTAGCTTTATGGCCAATTTGAAATGTTACTCCACTGGAGCATTGACAAAATATATTCATAGTATATTATGTGATAAATTTTTAAAATAAGGTTTTAAAAAAAGAAAGGATCAGTATTTTTAAATGTGGTTAGAATTTAAATTATAGTTATATGAATTAGAAGTGATTATTTTGAAATTGGAATTAATAAAACTAGTGTATTACGGTTTTGGAACTGCAATTATATTACTTTTTATATACATAACAGTATTAGCAGTATTCTTTATTAGACATATAAGAAGTATACAAGAAAATGATTTTTAACAAAGAGCCTGTATCTTAATGGATGCAAGCTCTTTTTCTTTAATAAAATTCCTTTATTTGTATTATTAAAAACTATATAATTATATTAATACATAAAGTCATATTCGGAACAAAATGTGTCTCAACCGAGGAATATATTATAATAAATATTAGTATGAAATTTTGCTACAGGTTTTATGTATTTTTGACAGGAGGTATTGGAATGAATTTGCGTGAAGCAGAAGAAAAGGACTTTGAAATAATATACATGATGGGTTATGATGCTTGGGGCGATGGTCTTTCTAAACCAGATTATCTTTTAACTTGTAAGTCGTCTATTAAGTATGCAAATGGAAAGTGGTATGTATTAGAAAATGATGATAAGGTTTTATCAAGTTCGTTACTTATACATAACTTAAATCATCTTAATTGTGGTACTGGATTAGAAATAAGAGGAATTGGTTCTATTTCTACACCAATACATTTAAGAAGGAAAGGTTATGGGTCAAACTTAATAGAAAAGACTATGTCATATATAAATAGAGATATTCCTATAGATATTTGGTTTTTATATTCAGATATTGGTGCAGATTTTTATAATAAACTTAAATTTGAAGCATTACCCAATAATTTTCAAAAACGTACATCAAGTCTTTTAATGGCTTATTGTCAGCCTAATACTTGGGATATAAATACTAATGCTCCACAGATAGAAATACCTAATTATTTTTAATAAAAAATGTTACGCACTTTTCTTATTATGCGATTTATGAGAGAGTTATTTTTATGTTAGTCTAATTAAGTCATTTTTTATATGGAGTTTTAGTATATAATTTGATTTATATATAAGCTTTAGATGCTGAAAGCACAGACGTTATATGTAATTAAAGATAGAAAAATTTTCGTGCAATAGGTGTGCAGTAATACTAAATTTTATATGAAAATAAGTAATTTATTTTGAAGATGAAATGTATTTAAAGTATTGAAAATAAAGCTTTTTATTAACTAGGTTGAAAAAACAAAAAGTATGAGTTTCGTCGGGTGGGTTCGATTCCCACATATTCCCGCCAATATAAAAAGATAACCTCTAAGCTAGTAATATCAATGTGTTACATGGTTTAGAGGTTTTTTATTTTAAAGTATACAGAAATGTAACAATTTGGTCATTATTTTGTAATAATTGGAAAATATAATAATAATTGTCCTAAGCTAATAAAAGCTTAGAGGAAAGATTTCTCTAAAGAAATAAATATTTGATATAAGCACTAGTGAAGCACTAGTGCTTATTATTTTACGATTTATTAAAAAAGTGACTTAAGGCGCCAACACTTATAGCTTTGGAAAAAACAGCCAATCTCGTTAATAGCTATTTTATTGAAAAATATATTTAATGCTAAACTGATAATTTTAAAGTATCCAAAGTTCATATATATAAAATATTCAATTGATAAAATTGATAAAGTTTTACTATAACTAAATTTTTTTAAATATAAATACAAAAATAAAGGTAAAATTTCATTTTGGTGTTTCTAATGGAAAAGAGTTGTGATATAATTTGAATTGGACGATATTTACAAAACATTTAATAAAAGGAGGATGTAAAATGGAAAGGTTAAATAGAACACAAGCCATATTAAAAGATAACGAATGGGATGCTTTATTTTTAGTAAAAAGAGCTAATGTGAATTACATAAGTAGATTTTCTGATGAAGCTGCATATGCGCTAATAGGTACAGACCAACAGTTTCTTATAACTGATGGAAGGTTTTTGAACTTGCGCAAGAAGAATGTAAAGGGTTTCGAATAATAAATTGGCAAAAGATTGGGACAAGCATTGTAGATGCAATTAAGGAATTATGCAAAAACAATGACATAAAGAAACTTGGATTTGAAAGAGTTGCAACCTCCTATGACTTATATGATAAACTTCAAAAGAGTATACCTGACGTTGAGCTTATTCCTACTAATAATGTAATAGAAGATTTAAGATATGTAAAAGATGAAGAAGAAATAGAAATACTAAAGGAAGCTTCTAAAATTACAGATAAATCCTTTGAAGATATATTAAACTTTATAAAACCTGGAATGACAGAAAATGAAGTAGCTGCTAAGCTAGAATATATAATAAAATCAAATGGAGCAAGTGGAGTTGGCTTCGAAACAATATTAATTTCCGGTAAAAAAACATCTCTGCCTCATGGAAAGCCAAATGATAAAGTTATAGAAAAAGGTGACTTTGTCACTTTAGACTTTGGAGCATTGTATAAGGGATATACATCTGACATGACAAGAACTATAGTAGTTGGTACTGCGAATGAAAAACAAATAGAAATATATAATGTTGTTAAAAAAGCGCAGCAGGTTGGGTTGGATACAATAAAGGCAGGAGTTACATCGAAAGCGCCTGATGATAAAATAAGAGAAATTGTGAAGGATTATATTGAATATTATTATCCTGGTATAGGACATGGTGTAGGAAGAGAACTACATGAACAACCTTTCCTTGGCAAAAATGGAGATAGAGTAATAGAAAGGAACTGTATCATTACGGTAGAGCCGGGAATTTACATTCCTAATTGGGGTGGAGTAAGAATAGAAGATACAATTATTGTAACTGAGACAGGAAATGAAAGGCTAACTAAGTCTTCCAAAGATTTAATTTGTGTATAAAAATACTTAGAAGTTAATATCGATTAAGCAAGGACTTTCGAAAAATAGAAATCCTTGCTTTCTATTTCACAAATATAATGAAATTTTAAAATGATAATCTTGCATAAAATTGCATAAATATGAAAAAAATTTAAGTATATGTGTAATGTTTTAAAAACAATGGGAAAAAATTAAGTATATATAAAATTTTTGGGAAAATATCTTGCAAAAGTGTGAAATTTGTGTAATAATTGATATTGTTTGTAATAAATGTAATTTTATATTAAATAATACATAAATGTAAAAGTAATTAAAGTATTATGTTTTAATAAAAGTCAAAGCAGTTTATATGAAGATATATTCAATAATAATACTTAGGGGGCATGATATGAGTTTCTAACTCAGTCATATATTTATTATCTAGAATGGAGGGTTTTTTATGAATGGACAAACAGTTATGCAATCAGAGCCGAAGCAAGGGCAACCTAAGGCTCTCTATGGGTTAGGATTAACCTTTACCTTTGAGAGATTTGCGTACTATGGAGGTAAACCAATTTTAGTACTTTTCCTAGCATATGCGGTAGCAAAAGGTGGACTTGGTATTTCCAAGGCAGAGGCAACAGTTATAGCAGCAAATTTAGGAGCATTTACTTACTTGGCTCCAATATTTGGAGGGATCATTGCTGACAAATGGCTAGGACCAAGATATTGTATAATGATAGGCACAGTTCTTATGGCTGCAGGTTGGTCTTTAGGATATTTTGCTACCAGCGCTGCATGGATTAACGCACTTATTATAGTAGTATCTATTGGAACAGGTTTCTTTAAAGGTAACTTAAATGCCTTAGTTGGTGAATTATATGAAAAAGAAGATCAACGTAAGGATATGGGATATTCAATTATTTACTCATTTGTTAATGGAGGGGCATTTGTTGGTTCACTTGCATTAGGTGGAATGTACATTACACATGGATTTAGAATATGTTACTTATTAGCAGCAATATTTGCTCTAATGTCAGGAATTGTATTTTTATTTACTTGTAAGAATCTGGGAGATTTAGGGAAAAAACCTAATAAATATTCTGTTGCTTCCAGCAAAGCAGATGTTAAAGTAGATGTTAATAGACCATTAACTAAAAGAGAAAAAAATCAGGTTCTTGTTATATTTATTTTAGCATTATTCTCAGTATTCTTCTGGCTGTTCTACAATCAATCAGAAGCATCACTATTATTGTATGTTGATAGTTATACTAAATTTAATGTTGGCAACTTTAAGATACCTGCTACATGGACTACAACTTCCTTTAATGGATTACTTTGTGTAGTATTATCACCAATAATGGCTACAATATGGTTCAAGCTTTCTAAGACAAGAAAAAATGGAGATCTTACTATGACACAAAAAATAGCTTTAGGATATATATTCCTAGGTATTGGATTCTTAGTAATGGTAGGAGCTGAATTTGTAAGAGGTGGAGTTACAACTGCTAGCTTAAGCATGTTATGGATATTAATGTTTACAATATTCCAAACTATAGGAGAAATGTGTTTCTCACCACTAGGAAATTCAGTAGTAAGTAAAACTGCACCACCTAAATATTTAGCATTACTAATGGGTGTATGGAGTTTCGCTACCTTCTTAGCTCAAAAGGGATCAGGATATATAGAAGGAATTATAGGAAACTTAGGATTAATGCAAGTATTTATAGCTATACCAACTATACTTTTTGTTGGAGCAGTTATACTGTTTGCTTGCAATAAGAAGATTACAGAGCTTACTGAATAATTTAATAAATATATATAGAAAAAATTCCTCGCGATAGAAAAGGATTTCTATTGTGAGGGTTTTTTTATTGTTTAGAATTATATAGATAAATAATTTTACTTTTGTTTTTATATTATTTTATATTGATAAAATAGTAAAAATTAAATTTAGTATAAGTAAAATTATTTTAGTATAACTTGATTTTTTCTAGCATATGTGCAATAATTAGTTGTGAGCAAAAAAAGACATAAAATTATAAAAATACTTAAAATATAAGTATTTTTGATATTATCTAACATTTCAGGTTATGGTAAATTATAGGTCTTGTGTAAGCGTTTTCTATTAAGATGCCATAACCACAGAAGAGACCTTAACAATGATGAGAAACTGTGTTTAAACAGTTATCATAAACTTGTGTACGAGAGATTAGCTGAGCACCTGAGCGATGAAAAATGGGCGTGGCTGAAATCCTATACAGAAGAAGTTAAAAATAAGATTGGAGGAAAAATTATGAGTGAAATGGTAGTAAAAAACAAACGCCCTTTTGGTTTCTACGTTTGTTCCATCGCGTTTATGCTCGAAAGAATGGCGTATTATTCTGCTAAGTACCTGATCTTTGTTTTCGTTGCTGCTACAGTAGTAACAGGTGGATTGGGTCTTACAAAAGTTGAAGCTGCACTTATTCAATCAAATCTTGTTGCCTTTACCTATCTTGCACCTATTGTTGGCGGATATATTTCTGACAGATACATCGGAGCTAGATACTGTGTTCCGGTTGGATTAGCTTTGATGGGTGTAGGGTATTTTCTAGGTGGAACTGCAACAACTGTGACAACCATGAATTTAATGGTTACCCTTGTAGCTATTGGGACAGGCCTTTTCAAAGGTAACGTTTCTGCAATAAACGGTTCTTTATTTGATGACGAAAGACAGCTGGATTCAGCATTTTCGGTTCAGTATTCTTTCGTAAATATTGGTTCATTTATCGGAACAACCTTTGTAGGTATTCTTGTGGCAACTACTTTTGCTCATGGCGGTGTTCAAGGTTTCAGACCTGCGTTTCAATTATGTGGTATTATTTGTGCTATTGATGCTCTATGGTTTTTGTTCGGTATGAAATTCCTTGGAGAAGCAGGCAAAAAACCGTTCAAAGCGGGTAAGCATGTAGAAAAGAAAGTAGAAGAAGAAGTTAAACCATTGACAAAGGTGGAAAAAAGAAAAGTATTTGCTATTGTTTTAGTATCCTTATTCTCAGTTGTGTTCTGGGTGTTCTGGTACTTGACTTATCTTGCTGTTTATGATTACGGTGGTCAATTTGTTAATATGAATGTGAGCGGATTTGAAGTGCCACTTTCATGGTTCGACTCTTTAAACGCTTTAGTATGTATTGCTCTTGGACCAGTTTTAGCTGCATTATGGTTTAAGATGTCCAAGGGTCCTAAAGGAGATTTAAGTTTGTTTAAAAAGTTAGCTCTAGGTCTTGGATTCTTAGGGTTATCCTTCTTGATGCTTGTATTTGCAGAACTTTCAAGAGGTGGAGTTGCTACAGCTAAGGCAAACATTATTTGGATCGTGGCATTTGGTATTCTACTTAGTATAGGTGAAATGTTATTCTCACCACTTGGTAATTCATTTGTTACTAAATATGCACCGAACAAGATTTACTCTGTATTAATGGGGGTTTGGATTTTGGCTTCATTCATAGCAGGTAAATCCTATGGATATTTATATGAGTTTGCTTCAAAATTCCCAATTATGCAGGCATATGTTGTTATTCCGATTATTTTGTTTGTATCCTCAGTATTGTTGTTCTTCTTTGATAAGAAGCTTGTAGGCCTGCTTGAAGATAAAGAACCAGCTAAAGCTGAGGCTGTGTAAATCACATAAGTGGTAAACAGCTGGTGTTGATTATAACAGGTTTATTTTCTAAAATAGAAAAAGATGACTTCTGTCTTGTACTGGAGTCATCCTTTTTTTACATTTAATTACTTTGTTTTGAGTGAATTTCTTTATGCTTTTTTGGATTACTATAATTAGGTAGGAGAGGAGTATCACCTGCTAAACCATCATATCCAGGTCCAAAATCACTAGTAAGGCCTGCTGCTGTGCTTTCTCCTAAAGATTCTTTTATAGCAGGTGTAGATAAAACTACATCATTTGAAGAATTTTTTTTCATGGTTAAACACCTCCATTGTATAGTATGTATTAAAATATAAAATTTATATAAAGTAAAAGACTTTAAAATACTGAATTTCGCACCATATTATGGAAATAAATTTTGATTGTGAAACCCTACATGGAGGAATTAATTAGAAAGTTAACTTTTGGTCTATTATCCCTATATAAAAAGGACTAGCATTAAAACTAGTCCTTTTTTATATTATTATTTTTCTAAATCAGCATCTCTAAAGTAGAAGAATCCAAGTGGTGATACATGAACATTTTTAAGTTTTTTATTCATACAAACAACTTCAGTATACTCATATAAAGGTATGAATGGCATATCATTCATGATTGTATCTTCTGCTTGATGCATTAAAGCTACTCGTTTTGTTGCATCCGCTTCAGCTTTAGCAGCTTTAATTAATTTATCAAATTCTGCATTAGCATATCCAGGATGGTTTTGTTCATTGCCAGTAGTAAACTGATCAATGAATGTCATTGGGTCGTTGTAATCTGCTATCCATCCATCTCTAGCAATTTGAT
The DNA here is from genome assembly GCF_030915445.1 of Clostridium sp. OS1-26. Taxonomy (GTDB): domain Bacteria; phylum Bacillota; class Clostridia; order Clostridiales; family Clostridiaceae; genus Clostridium_AM. The sequence goes on along the minus strand of NZ_CP133264.1, from coordinate 508,039 downwards.
AATTACGTTTATTTAGCTCAGTTAAGTGAACTTTTCTTTCAACGTTTCTTAATTGAACGTCTATACCTAAATTCTTCTTCCACATATCTTGAACAGCTTGAGCCACATTTTGGTGTCCCTGCATTGTGTTATATAATATTTCTAACTTAGGGAATCCCTGTCCATCAGGATATCCAGCTTCAGCTAAGAGTTTTTTAGCTTGGGCAACATCGGCAGTTGCTGGGTAGTATTCTTTATTTTTGAATTTACCACCGTTAGAGTCACTTGCTGCACTTGGTACAAAACTAGTAGCTGGCTTCTCACCAGATTTTGTTACTTTTTCAACTAAAGCAGTTCTATCTATAGCGTAAGTAAGAGCTTTTCTTACTCTAACATCTTTTAATACTTTAGCAGCTTCTGCATTAACGTTTTCTGCATTTGGTGATACATTAAGATTATAGTAGTATGTTCCTAGATAAGGATAAGCTACTGCAGTACCATCCTTTAATAAATTAGGAGTTTCTTGTGCAGGTGGTTTATCAAGCATATCTAATTGTCCAGATTTAAATGCAGCAAAGTAACTGCTTTCATTTTCTAAAGTTTTAAATTCTATTCTATCAAGCTTTACATCCTTAGCATCCCAGTAGTTAGGATTTTTTTCAAAGTTTAAACTGTCTTTTGGTTTATATTCTTTCATAACAAATGGGCCGTTAGATATATATGTTTCAGCTTTATTAGCCCAATCCTTAGGATTTTTCTCTACTATATCCTTTCTTACAGGAGCATAAGTAGGGAAAGCAGTGAGTGATAAGAAGTAAAGTGTAGGACCTTCAAGAGTAACTACAAGAGTTTGGTCATCTGTGGCCTTAACTCCTACCTCATCAGCAGTAGCTTTCTTCTTATTATAATTTTCAGCATTCTTTACATAAAAAATTTGATAAGCATATTCAGATGCAGTATTTGGATCTGCGGCTCTCTTCCAAGCATATTCAAAGTCTTTTGCAGTAACAGGTTTTCCATCAGACCATTTTGCATCTTTTCTTAAATGGAATGTATAGGTTAAGCCATCCTTGGAGATTTCCCATTTCTCTGCTACACCTGGGATTGGTTTATCATCTTTATCTAAGTTTGTTAACCCTTCAAAGGCGTTACATATAACTTTAGCACCTTCCACAGAATTGTTTAAACCTGGGTCAATAGTTTTTGGATCAGCCCCAATATTAACCTTAATTACTTTTTTTCCACTGGCAGTACCTGAAGTTGATTTACTGCCGCAGCCTGCAAATACTGAACCTGCTACTGCTACAGTAACAAGTAATGCAAGCATTTTAGATTTTTTACTTTTTAACATAATAGCCCTCCTTATTAAATATATTCATATATTTTATAGATACAGAATTTAGTATCTGTATTCACTTGATTAGAGATTAAAATAAATGTGTATTTTTAAAAGAGGTGACATGCTACACAATGACCGCCGCCTAAATCCTTTAATTCAGGCTCTGCCTCTGAACATATTGGTTTTGCATATCTACATCTACCTTTAAATCTGCATCCAGGTGGTGGATCAATAGGAGATGGAGTTTCCCCTTCAAGCATAATTCTTTTATTTGCCGCAGACATATCAGGGTCTGGAACAGGGATAGCAGATAAAAGAGCTTGAGTATATGGATGTAATGGTTTCTTATATAATTCATTACTAGAAGCTAGTTCTACCATTTTTCCTAGATACATAACTCCAATTCTTGTTGATATATGTTTAACCATTGAAAGGTCGTGAGCTATAAATAAATAAGTAAGACCTAAATCATCTTGTAAATCCTCAAGCATATTAACTACTTGGGCCTGGATAGATACGTCTAAAGCGGAGATTGGCTCGTCGCATACTATAAATTCAGGCTCAACAGCTAATGCCCTAGCTATTCCGATCCTTTGCCTTTGCCCTCCGGAAAATTCATGAGGATATCTACTAGCATGATCTCTATTTAATCCAACCTTACTCAAAAGGTAGTGAATTCTTTCTGCTCTTTCTTTGCCTCTCATTAATCCATGTATATCAAGAGATTCGCCTATTATATCTCCTACAGTCATTCTTGCATCTAGTGAAGCATAAGGGTCTTGAAATATCATTTGCATTTTTCTTCTGTAGGGAAGAATTTGACTAGGTGACAACTTAGAAATGTCTTGTCCGTTGTAAATTATTTGACCAGCTGTTGGTTCATAGAGTTTTATAACAGTTCTACCTGTGGTTGTTTTTCCGCAGCCAGATTCACCAACAAGGCCTAAAGTTTCACCTTTATTTATAGCAAAAGAAACATCATCTACAGCTTTCACATATGTTTTTTTATTAGCTAAAAGCCCTTTTCTTATTTCAAAATACTTTTTTAATCCTTTTACTTCTAATAGCACTTTTTTATCTTCCATTATGAATTCCCCCTTTCGATGTTAGCTTCAACCTTTGGTGCATCAGGGTGATTTAACCAGCATGCAGAACAGTGACCTTTATTGGCTTCAAATTGCGGAGGTCTTTCGGTTAAACATATTTTTAATGTATATTCACATCTTGGAGCAAAAGGACATCCAGCAGGAGGTTTTAAAAGATCTGGTGGTGTGCCTTCAATTGGCTTTAGCCTTTCTTTTATATCCTCCTTAGGATTTGGTATACTTCTTAGAAGCCCCCAGGTATAAGGATGTTTAGGATTATAAAATATATCCCTTGAGGTTCCGCTTTCTACAATAGTTCCACCATACATTACATAGATTCTATTACATACGTCTGCTACTACCCCTAAGTCATGTGTTATAAGGATTATAGACATACCTATTTTGGATTTTAAATCTTTCATAAGTTCAAGAATTTGTGCTTGAATTGTAACGTCTAGTGCGGTAGTAGGCTCGTCTGCTATTAAAAGTTTTGGAGCACATACAAGAGACATGGCAATCATAGCCCTTTGTCTCATACCGCCGGAAAATTCGTGTGGGTATTGTTTCATTCTTTTTTCGGGACTAGGAATTCCAACTAATTTAAGCATTTCTACCGCTTTGTTGAAAGCATCAGTTTTGCTCATCTTTTTATGTTTTATAAGAGGTTCCATTAATTGTTCACCTATAGTGAAAACTGGATTTAATGAAGTCATAGGATCTTGAAATATCATTCCTATTTCGTTTCCTCTTATTTTTTCCATTTCTTTTTCTCGTAATTTAGATAAATCTTTTTCGTTAAATAATACTTGACCTTCTGTTATTTTTCCATTGTCAGTTAAAAGTCTCATAGTAGACATCATAGTAATACTTTTACCACTGCCTGACTCTCCAACTATTCCGATAGCTTCTCCTTTATCTAAATCTAGAGAAACTCCTCTTACGGCTTTTACTTCTCCGACATGAGTATAAAATGATGTGTGTAAATTTTTAATTTCAAGTAATTTCTCCATAATAAAAGCCTCCTATTACTTTCTCATCTTAGGGTCTAAAGCATCTCTCAAGCCATCACCCAATAGGTTAAATGCCAATATTGTTAAACAGATTGCTAAGGCTGGAAAAAACAACTGTGTTGGATACAGTTGAAACCCTTCTAATGCCTCTGATGCAAGTGTTCCCCAAGATGCTTGCGGTGCGGAAACACCAAGGCCTATAAAGCTTAAAAAGGATTCTGTAAATATAGCTTCTGGCACTGACAGTGTGAGAGTTACGATTATTGGACCCATGCAATTAGGGATAAGATGCCTTAAAAGTATTCTCATAGAAGAAGCTCCCAATGTTTTAGCGGCAAAAACGAATTCTTGTTGCTTTAAAGACATAATCTGTCCCCTTACTATTCTTGCCATAGTTAACCAATATGCTATTGCTAGAGCTATTATGATACTTTTTAATCCAGCACCGAAAATAACCATTAAAAGTATTACGTATATCATCATAGGGATGGAGTATAGAATATCTACTATTCTCATCATGAGGTTGTCTATTTTTCCACCAAAATATCCTGCTATACCTCCATATAAAATACCTATAACTATGTTAAGAATACTTGCTGCATATCCAACTGCTAAAGATATTCTTGCTCCATAAAGTATTCTAACAAAAATGTCTCTTCCGAATTTATCTGTACCAAACCAGTGAGCTGCACTTGGAGGTTGGTTGGCCATATCTAGATCCTGTGAGTAGTAGTTGTATTTTGAAAGTAAAGGACCTATAATTGCAATAATTGTAATTAATACAACAAATGTTAATCCTATCATAGCCAGTTTGTTTTCTTTTAATCTTCTCCAAACATCTTGCCAGTATGTGAGACTTGGCCTTACTATAGCTTCAGAATTTTTATCTGCAGAAGGAACTTTTTCAAACATATCTTTTGGTATAGAATTAGATACTGTTATGTTTAAATTTTCATCTAAATTTTTAGTTACTTGCATTTTGTGACCTCCTTAACTTTCTAGTTTTATTCTTGGGTCTATTGTTACATATAATAAGTCTACCAATAGATTACATCCTACCAATAAGGTACTGTAGAAAATAGTTACTCCTAGGGTAGTGGTATAATCTCTGTTACCTATGCTTTGTACAAACTCTCTTCCGAGTCCAGGTATTCCAAATAATGTTTCTATTACAAAGCTTCCGGTAAGTACACCAGCAAGAAGAGGTCCTAAATATGTTATTATAGGTATTAATGAATTCTTAAGGGCATGCTTATAAATTATTTTTGCCTTTTGTAATCCTTTAGCTTTAGCAACTTTTATATAGTCTTGTCTTATAACTTCTAAAAGACTTGATCTAGAAAGTCTGGCAATAAATGCAGTAGCATATCCGCCGAGAGCCACTGCTGGTAATACTAAATTTTCTGGTCCATCAAAGCCTACTGCAGGAAACCATCCTAAATAAACCGCAAAAAAATAAATGAAGAAGGTTGCCATAACAAAGCTTGGAACTGTCACGCCAAAAGTAGCAATAACCATACAGAGGTTGTCCTGCCATTTTCCTTGATGAAGTGCAGCAGTTATTCCCATGTATAATCCTACTATAAGTGCAAAGCCTACTGAACACAGTCCGAGTTTTGCTGTTGCAGGAAATGAGTAGCCTATTACATCATTTACACTTTTGCCTTCATATCTCATTGAAGGACCTAAGTCTCCATGTAAAACAACATTTTTTAGATAAGTTGTATATTGTTCCCCAAGAGGTTTGTTAAGCCCAAACTTTGCTTCAAGGTTTGCTTGAACTTGAGGAGGTAATTTTTTTTCTGCATCAAAAGGCCCTCCGGGTATTTTATGCATTAAAAAGAAGGTTAGAGTGATAACCACCCAAATAGTAACAACGCTGTAAAATAATCTTTTTAGAATGTAATTGATCATGTTTCAACCCCCAATTTTTATGATTTAGCTGTGAAATTTTAAAAAATGAAATAAATATTTATTCACTATTTTCTGGAATTTTATTGAAATTTAAAACAAGATATGCATAAATATGACATATCATGATTAGTGGAGTATTTGGAAAAAAGAAATTTTAAATTATATTATATTCAATTATCAATGATCATTTTTTAAAAACAGTATGTTTTTACATAATGTTACCATAGTGTGAAGGCTGTGTCAATTGGCATTACTGCATTTGGAAGTTGTAAAAAAATAAGTGAATTAATTATTTATTGATGCATTTTTTAGAAAAAAGATTTTAATAAAAATAAAAATGTCGAAAAGTCAATGACAATATTTTATAAATGTTTTTAACAAGCAGACAAAATGTATAAAAATTACTATAATTTTTATACTAAAAATTTAAAATCTAATATATTGTGCGAATCATGTGGTTTATAGTCTAAGATAGGAATAAGTAAAATTATTATTTTATTTTAAAGTCTTATAATATTAGCACGACTATTAGAAGTGATATAAATCCAATATAGCTATTGTTTAGTTATATAAGTCTGTAAATATATTTAAAGTTACAATTATTACCTCTAAGCAGACGTTCAAAATCTCTAATTTTGGGATGATTGCTTAAACAGAGAACTCAAGTCTTTGATTTGAAATGAATCACTTACTCAGCGAGTACTCATTCGAGACTATAGAGAAGGAGTTTCATTTATTAATAAAATAGAAAGGTGAAAGTGTATGATTCAGTGGTATAGATCCTCGTGGAGTGAAATAGTAAAACTTCTAGAGAGTAATATCTATTCCGGATTAGACGGAGATGATATAAATATCAAGAGAGAAAAGTATGGTGGGAATAAAATTCTTATACCAAAGACCAAAAGTTTATACTGGATAATTATCAATCAGATAAAAGAACCTTGGGTACTTATGCTGAGTGTATGCTTAATTGTTTTTTTATACTTTGCTCAGTTTATATTAGCAGGCATAATGCTGCTAGTTATAATGATGAGTATACTACCCATATCCTTAGATAAATATAATAACGAAAAAAACATTAAAGAACTAGAAAGTTTAAATATTGGCTATGCAAGGGTAGTGAGGGATGGTAGAACTTTTAAGATACCTACTGAAGAATTAGTTATAGGTGATATTGTTATTGTAGGGCAAGGAGAAGGGGTTCCAGCTGACCTACGAGTTATTGAAAGTGAGGATTTAAAAGTAAATGAAACTTCTGTTACTGGAGAGAAATATATAGCAGAGAAATATGAGACAAAAATAGAAGACAAAGAAATAACATTATCTGATATGAAAAATATACTTTTTAAGTCCTCTTTTGTTGTTGGAGGTAGTGGTACTGGTATAGTAATTGCCACAGGTATGAATACTCAAATAGCTAATATGGTAAAGCTTTTCTTTTCAGAAGAGAATAAGAGTACAGAAGTTGGGAAAAAGGTGCATGAAATTATTAATTATTTCTGTGTGTTTATAATAGCGGCTTTAGTAATAAATATATCTCTAGAAATAGTTAGTAAAGAAAATATAAAGCAAATGATTTATACTTCTGCTGAGTTCATTTTGAATTCTGTGCCACAAGGCATTGTAATTATTTTAAGTGTAGTCTCATTATTCTTATTAAAAAAGATGAAGAAAAATTCTATTGAATTTAAAGATTTATCTATTATAGAAAAATTATCTTCAATATCAGTTATTTGTACTGACAAGGTAGGATCCTTTTCAAAAAATAAGATGGAAGTTGCAAAGATATTTACTAATGGGAATTTTATAGATGTTATCAGCGATGTAGTAAGTGGCAGCTCAAATGAAGGGGATATTGAAAATCTACAAAGAATGTTGCATATAGGATTACTTTGTAATGACACACAAGTAAGTACTGGAAAGTTAATAAGTCCTAAAGAAGATTTAATGGAAGCGGCAATTATTAAATTTGCTATGATGAATGGGTTAGATAAAAGAAGTTTAGATAGACAGCATAAAAGAGTTTTATATATTCCTTTTGATAATGATAGAAAGATATTAACCACAATAAACTCTGTAGATGAAAATTATAGAGCTAATATTAAAGGTTCTGTAGATTCTATAATAAATAAATGTACACACATAATGAAGAATGGCGTGGAATTAGATATAACAGAAGATGAAATAAATGCAATAAGAAGCGCAGGGGTTAGCATGTCTGCTAAATGTTTATCAGTTGTAGGATTTGCCTATAGGAATTTTAACTATGAGCCCAGTGTTAAAGAAAATATTGAAAGCAATTTAGTGTTTGTGGGATTGATAGGATTTGAGAACATGTTGAAGAGTGAGGCAATAGACTCTATTGCCAGAAGTGAGATGTTAAATATCAAGCCTGTTATTATTACTGATGATAATAAGCTTACTGCTTTTGCTATAGGTAAAAAGATGAAGTTAGTATCAAAGGTGAATGAGATAATATCGGGAGTAGAGATTGACAATATGCCAAGTGATGAATTTGACAGAATAGGAGATAAAATAGGAATCTTTTCAAAGATAAATTCCAAACATAAGGTTAAGATACTAAAAGCACTAAAAAGTTATGGACATACTACTGCTATAATTGGTTCTAAATTAATTGATTTACCAGCTTTAAGAGTATCTGACATAGGAATTACAACTTCAACTAGTAAAATGGTTAAAAAGTTATCAGATATTATTCTAAAGGATATTGGATTTATGCATATTTTAGATATGCTTGAAGATTCAAGAAGAATAATTAATCTAATAAAAAAAATTATTCTCTATATTATAAGTTGTGCAACTGCTATGCTTATATTTACTTCATTAGTGTTTTTGCGGAAATATAATATTCCATTAATGTATATAGAGAGTTTTTGGTTTCACAATATATTAATAATCATATCCAGCATGGCTTTAGCAATTCAGTATAAATATGAGGATGTTAAATGTGCCGATTATAAATTAGATAAAGATATTATAAAAGAGAATAAACCTTTTGTAATTTTTAATGGGTCAATAATGGGAATAGGAGCATTTATAGTGCTTATGTTAACATACAGCAAGGGGATAGCATTTGCTCAAGCAGCATCTTTTACTGCATTAAATTTGAGTGCTGTATTTTTTACTCTTAGCTTCTCTAAGATGAAGTTGTTCCGAAATAAATTCTCGAATTTAATTTTAGGTTTAAACTTGCTTTTGCAGTTCGGAATAATGGTGTTAATGGGAGGTTTACATGTAATTTTAAGTGTAGACTATTGGAAAATTACATTGGCTATTTTGGCCGTATGTATTGTAATTTCGCTATTTAATAAATTAGGCAAAGAACAATATTATGATTAAGCCACCTGTTGTTTGGTAAATATTATAATAGGTGGTGATATATATGAAAAGACCTCTTATTTATTATTCTATCTCAGTTTTTATTGGATGTGCTTCTTCAATGATGTTGTATGAAAATGCTCTCATAGGTGCAGTAATCACTGCATCTTTTTTTGCTATTCTTTTCTTTACATTAGATGAAAAATTTTTTATTATAAATATATTTTTCTTTGCTATAGGAATTTTTAGCTTTACTATATACTTCAACATAAAGGTTCCGAGTACTATAGAAGTTAGAATGACTGAAAATAAGGGATATTATTATGTAAGTAGCTATAAAGGAAGAAAGATGCTATTAAATGGGAAGGTAAGTAAAATTAAAGAAGGAGAAAGAATAAAGATTTATGGAACTTTTAAAAATGATAGGGATTTCTCTAGAGGAGTTATAGGAAACTATAAAGTAGATAGATATGATATTTGTAAAAAGGATTATGTGTACTATTTGTATGAAATAAAAAGAAATATTTATACGCAGTATAAAGAAATATTAGGGGATGAGAGATCTGCTTTAGTGTTGGCTCTCTGTTATGGTGATACAGGATATTTGACTAAAGATCAGAAAAATGAGTTTCTAAAAATGGGAGTGTTTCACGCTGTCAGTGTATCTGGATTTCATATGGCAATTATATACAAGGTATTGGAGCTTGTTATTGGGTTAAAATTTGCAATTTTAGTATCTTTTATTTATATACTTTTCACAGGAATGCAAGCTTCAACTGTAAGAGCTTTTATAATGATAATTATATTCAAATTTTCTAAAATGTTTTTTAAAAATTATGATAATCTATCATCCTTAGCGTTGGCAGCTCTTATACTGCTTGTAATTAAACCCTACTATATCATAGATGTTGGCTTTATGCTATCTTTCCTGGCTACCCTTGGGATTATCTTATATTATAAAAAAATTCTAAGAACAGTATATAGACTACCTCAAAAGTTAAACGAGAGTTTAAGCATAACATTGAGTTCTCAAATATTTTCTGTACCCTATACAGCATTTAATGTTCAAAACTTTAGCGGTGGATTTATATTAGGAAATATTTTTTTACTTCCGATGTACTCCGTGATAGTTATATTAGGAAATTTGGCGTTATTATTTTGCTCTATTCCTGTAATGTTTAGATTTTTAAACAGTGGATTAAATTTTATGTTAACTGCTATAGAAGGTGCGAATTATTTAATTCTAAAATTTTGTCCCCCTATAAGTTATTTAACATATTTAGATGGTTTTGCTTTAATCTTAATTTATTTAAGTTTTATTTTATATAGGCATGGTTATAAAAAAATTAAATACTTGCCAGCATTTATATTGATATTAATATTATTTCAAAGTTACAGTTTTGTACCTCAAATATATCACATTAGCTTTTCTGAAGGGGAAGGAGTAGTTATAAAGTACAAAACTACTAAAGCTATGGTATGCAGCTATAGCCAATCTTCAGTTAAGGAGGTAATTAATATAAAGGAAAAAATGAATGTAGAGAAAATTTTTACTAACCCTAAGCGAAATTTTAAAATTGCTATTGACGGAAGTTTTCAACTAGAGGCGATGTGCTATGGTGAAGATAACACTTTTAATACGATTATAAGTAATAAAAATAAAAAGTTCGTTTTTATCAACAATAATATGAAAAAAGAAGCTTTAAGTGTATTTAGAAGCTATGATGCTATAAAATTGCCACAAAGGTCATTAGAAAATAATTCTCAAAATAATAAAGTGGACATTAGTGAAGACAACATATCTTTATATGTTATAATATTCAATAGAATAGTTAGAGTGTATTAATAATGAGGTGTATTTAAGTGATAGATGTAGCTACTTTTCATCAAAATATAAAGAAAAATATTATGAATAATTGTTATGTATTATGTGGTAATGATGAACAGACTATAAAAGAATGTGTTAAGTCTCTAGTAAGTAAGTTTGTAGATAAAGATTTTATGGATTTAAACTACATGGAGTTTGATGGTAATTCTTTAGAAAGCTTTGAGCCTGTGATAAATGCATGTCAAACACTTCCTTTCATGAGCGACAAAAAGGTCGTTTTAGTATATAGAGCCTCTTTCATAGAGGATGATAAGGGAGAAAACAGTAAGATTTCCGCAGATAAAGCTTTTAACAGTTTTTGTGAGTATATAGGCACAATACCAGATCATTGCATACTTATAATTTATGATGTGTTTAAGGGAAAAAGAGATAAGCCGGGAAAGCGAATAAATAAACTTAGCAAGAGTGCTTGCACAGTAAAAGTTGACAAACTAAAAGGTCAACAGTTAGAGAATAAGATAAAAGTTTTTTTGAAAATAGAGATAAACAAATAGGGCGTATTGAATTAAAAGCTTTTTGCAGCATAATGGACGAAAATAATTTGAGTGTAGTTGAAAATGAAGTTGAGAAACTCTGCTGCTTTACAGACGGGAGAGATATAACTAAGGAAGATATCAAAGCTTTATTTCTAAAAAGTAGTGATGATGACATTTTTGATTTAGTGAATCCAATTTCAAATAAAAAATTGAAAGAAGCTCTTGAAGTACTAAATGAGCTTATATACAGGGGTGAAAAAACAAATCACATACTGAATATGATTGAGAGACAATTTACTTTGCTATTTAAAGTAAAACTGGGGGTTAATGCTAAAAAAAGTAAAGAAACTATTATGAAAGAGGTCAATGTAAGATCAGATTATGCTTTTGATATGCTTTTATCTCAAGGGAAAAAGTTCACTTTAAGACAGCTTCAACATGCTATTGAGCTTTGTATAAATGCTGAGCAGAAGATGAAGACCTCAACAGTTGATGAAAAAACAGAGTTGGAATTATTAATCGTAAATGCTATAGCAGGATAACTTATATAATTAAACAATAAAAAACAAAAATAAATAACCGGTTGTAAAAAACCGGTTTATTTATTAAGCAGTTATGCTATTTAATTTTGCTGCTAATCTTGACTTACTTCTTGCTGCCTTATTTTTATGTATGATTCCTTTTGATGCAGCCATATCTAGAGATTTAACAGCAGCTACAAAAGTAGTTTTTGCTTGCTCAGCGTTTCCACTTCCTACAGCAGCTAAGTATTTCTTTATAGCAGTTTTTAATGCTGATTTAATCATTTTGTTTCTAAGAGTTTTAGTTTCTGTAACTCTTATTCTCTTCTTTGCTGATTTTATATTTGCCATATTTTCACCCCCTTATAATTTTATAGGGCCTCAACAGCTTGGGGAAATTTGCTAATGAGTCTCGTTTATTCAACAAATGATATTATATCATTAATTTTTCAGTACTTCAAGTGTTTTTTAGAGCATAATTGACAACATTCACTATGAGGCATAATCAAAGAAATAATAGACCAGTATTCTCGAATCTTTGGTCTATTATTTCTTTTCATATGCCTGAATTCAGAAATAAGAATATGAACGAAAAATAAGGAAAAACTAATAATGGAGAATTAAAAAATGAGTTAAAGGGATGTGAAATTATGTTTAGTATTAGGACAGATTTAGCTGTTGAAGCAAAGGAGATATATGAGAAGCAGAATAGTGAAGATATATCAGGAGTGGAAGTAGATGAGCGCAAAGAAGGGGAAATAAAAATAACTAGTGTTAAGATAATAAATGATATTGGTGAAAGAATGATGAGAAAGCCTAAAGGTACATACATAACTATAGATATGCCTAGATTTACTCATTATGATGCTGATACAATGGACGAAGTAAGTAGAGTTCTTGGAGAGAGCTTATCAAATATGGTTAAACTTGATGATAGCATGACTGCACTTGTAGTTGGTCTAGGAAATTGGAATATAACACCTGATGCTTTAGGTCCTAAAGTTATTTCAAAGCTTATGGTAACAAGACACTTAAAGCAGCTTATACCAGATCAAATAGATGAAGATATAAGACCAGTGTGCGCCATAGCACCAGGAGTTTTAGGACTTACAGGAATTGAAACAGGAGAGATTATAAAGGGGGTTGTAGATAAAATAAAGCCTAATTTAATAATATGTATAGACGCCTTAGCTTCAAGAAAAATAGAAAGGGTAAATTCAACTATACAGGTTGGAAATACTGGAATATCACCTGGCTCAGGAGTAGGTAATAGAAGAATGGAATTAAGTGAGCAAACTTTAGGTATACCAGTTATAGCTATAGGAGTGCCAACTGTTGTAGATGCTGCTACTATGGCTAATGACACGATAGATATGGTTTTAGATCAAATGATAAAGCAAGCAGAAAAGGGTGGAGAATTCTATAATATGTTAAAGTCTTTAGGCAAGGAAGAAAAGTATGCAATGATTAAGGAGATACTAGACCCTTATGTTGGAAATCTTATGGTTACTCCAAAAGAAGTTGATTTGGTTATAGATTCTGTTTCAAAAGTAATAGCTAATGGGATAAACATAGCTCTTCAACCAGCTTTAGATCTAGAAGACATAAACAGATTTTTAACTTAAGTTATAAATTATAGTCCCTTCTCATATAATTTAATATCACGAAAGCGTGAAAAACTTAGACTACATGAGAGGGGGGAACTGCTTTGAGTTTTTTCATAGCAGTGAAGAAGTGAATTACAAAAGAATGAGTAGCAAAAAGGATTTCAAACTTAGGACATTTATATTAATGGTAACGACAATTATGGTTATTATTTTGCCCTGTGTGGTAAAAGCCAATTCTTATGGTAGCAGTATTAATAGAAATATGTTTTTTGTTCAAATACTAAACTATACTATGCCAGTTGTTAAGGCTACCTCCTTTAGTGAAGAAGATATGGCTGAAAATGGTTTTACAATTGAACAATCGGTATTAGGTATGGTTGGCTTAAATTTAAATAATCCTATGTCGGTACTAGGCAAAGAGTTATCATTTATAAATATAGATAACTCTGGAGGAAAAGATAAGCTAAATGTAGATTTTAATCATTTTAAGTTAGATGATAAACAAATTGCAAGAGATAACGAAAAAGCAAACCCAGATGCAAATAGCGATTTGAACCTAGAAAATAAATCAGTTAGTGTATATGATCCAAAACTTAAGAAGACTTTAAATACCGATAAACCTGAAGTTTTAATATATCATACTCATACCACTGAAAGTTATAAACCAGGAGATGCTATTAGTTCTGATAATAGTCAAAATGTTTGTGCTGTTGGTGATGCTTTAGTGAGTGAGTTACAGTCAAATTACGGAATATCGGCAATTAATGACACAACCGTTCATGATGCTGAAGCCTATACCCAAAGTTATGCGAGATCAGTAGTAACTCTAGATAAGTATTTGAAAAAGTATAAGGACTTTAAGCTAATAATAGACTTGCATAGGGATTCTGTAGGTGATAATAAGAAGGCTGTTACCACTAAAATGAACGGAGAAAATGTAGCTAAAATAAGTCTTGTAATGGCAAAAAAGAATCCTCACTTTGACAAAAATATGGTACTAGCTAATAAAATAATAGAAAGTTGCAATAAAAATTTTCCTGGTTTTTACAAAGATACGGTTTATTACAACTATGGAACTAGATACTTTAATCAAGATAGAAGTAATAACGCTATTTTAATAGAGGTGGGAGCGGATATTAATACCACTAACGAAGCAAAGGCCTCCACAAAATATTTAGCTAGAGCAATAGCTGAAGCTCTAAATAAGTAGTACTTTGATTTGTAATATAAAAATTTCGCTACATAAGTCACTATGCTCACTCGGACCAACTTAAAGTTCTAAGGTTCTCTTAAAACCCTTCACTAAGACTGGCACAAAGTTTTTAAATCTACTTCAGCTTTGAAAACATATCCCTCTGTATAAGCTAACGATCTAGTTACTTTTCCTATAAAAACTATGTCGCATATTTTTTAAAAAGTGAATAAAAGTATTAAAATGGTACATCCTTAAGATAACGAGGTATAAATTGTTATAAGGGGGTGTATTTTTTTATGAAAACTAGAGTTAGAAATATTATATTAGTATTATCAATATCTCTAGTTATAGTACTTTATGGCTTCATAGTAATAAGTGATAGCTTACCTAAGTTTATAAAAGATAGATCTACTTTTAAAATAAGCTATAATATGTCGCCTTTTGATTTTAGAATGGATATTAGTGAATACTCCTTTTACATAAATAATAAAGTAGCTGCTAATATAAAAAAGGGCTCTGTAGAATTATTAAATAATATAGAGAGCAAGGTTTATAATAGCACCTCTGGTATCATAAATAGAACTTCTGAGGTATTTAAAAGTGTAGAGGAAAAAATAAATGGCGCTTTACAAAATAAAGTCAGGTAATATACTTTTCTCCATACTAACCTTGTGTTATAATTTACTATGATTATTTATACTACTAAAAGTATGAGAAAGATTTGCATAAAAGTGCAAATCTTTTAAATTGTTAACTAGTAATGGAGGGTAAAACGGTATGCAGAGCGAAAGACAAAAGCGTATAAGAAATTTTTCTATTGTTGCTCACATAGATCACGGAAAGTCAACACTTGCAGATAGATTAATACAGAAAACAGGTACCCTTACTGAAAGAGAGATGGATGAGCAGGTACTTGATAATATGGATCTTGAAAAAGAAAGAGGAATAACAATAAAATCACAGGCAGTAAGACTTGTTTATAAAAGACCTAATGGTGAAGAGTATATTCTAAACCTAATAGATACCCCAGGACATGTAGATTTTAACTATGAAGTTTCAAGAAGCTTAGCTGCTTGTGAAGGTGCGATATTGGTAGTAGATGCTACTCAGGGGATACAGGCTCAAACTTTAGCAAACTGTTATTTAGCATTGGATCATGATTTGGAAGTAGTGCCAGTAATAAATAAAATAGATCTACCTAGTGCAAGACCGGAAGAGGTAAAACAGGAAATAGAGGATATAATAGGTTTAGAAGCACATGATGCACCATTAGTTTCAGCTAAAACTGGAATTAATATTGAAGATGTACTTGAGGCTGTGGTATTGAAAGTGCCTGCACCAGAGGGTGATGAAGAAGCATCATTAAGAGCTCTTATTTTTGACTCATACTATGACAGTTATAAGGGTGTAGTATGTCATGTAAGAGTTAAAGAGGGAACGATAAAACCAGGAACAGAAATAAAACTAATGGCATCGGGCAAAGTGTATGAGGTTACAGAAACAGGGATATTTGTACCAAGATATATGTCTGTTCCAGAGTTAAAAGCAGGTGATGTTGGATATTTCACTGCTTCTATAAAAAATGTTAGAGATGCTCGTGTTGGTGATACAGTAACAGAAGCTAAAAGACCAGCAAAGGAAGCATTAGCAGGATATAGACCAGCAATACCTATGGTATACAGTGGTATTTATCCAGTAGACGGAGCAAAATATGGTGAATTAAAAGAAGCGCTTGAAAAGCTTCAAGTAAATGATGCAGCTCTCTCCTTCGAGCCAGAAACTTCTATAGCATTAGGTTTTGGATTTAGATGCGGATTTTTAGGTCTATTACACATGGATGTAATTCAAGAGAGAATAGAAAGAGAATTTAATTTAGATATTATAACTACAGCCCCATCTGTTATATACAAGATAGGAAAAACTGATGGTACTGTTATAGAACTTACCAACCCAACAAATCTTCCAGATACTACAGAAATAAAATACATGGAGGAGCCAATTGTTAAAGCATCTATAATTACGCCATCGGATTATGTTGGACCAGTTATGGATTTAGCTCAAAATAGACGTGGAATATTCAAGGATATGCAGTATATAGATACTACCAGAGTAAGCTTGAACTATGAAATTCCATTAAATGAAATAATATATGATTTTTTTGATGCTTTAAAGTCAAGGTCAAGAGGATATGCTTCTTTAGACTATGAATTAGCAGGATATAAACCAGCTAAACTTGTAAAGCTTGATATACTTTTAAATGGAGATGTAGTAGATGCTTTATCTATGATAGTTCCAGATGAAAGAGCCTATGCAAGAGGAAGAGCTATAGCGGAAAAGTTAAAGGAAATTATTCCAAGACAAATGTTTGAAATACCTATTCAGGCTGCAGTTGGCGGAAAGGTTATCGCAAGAGAAACTGTTAAAGCAATGAGAAAAGACGTTTTAGCAAAATGCTATGGTGGAGATATATCAAGAAAGAAAAAGCTTCTTGAGAAACAAAAAGAAGGAAAGAAGAGAATGAGACAGGTTGGAAGCGTAGAAGTTCCACAAGAAGCATTTATGGCGGTTCTCAAGACAGAAGAATAAGAGTGTAAAATTTAAAATATCTAAGATATTGGAGGGACTTAATAATGTTAAAGAATAAAGAAATAGCATTATATATTCACATCCCCTTCTGTAAACAAAAATGTTTATATTGTGATTTTCCCTCTTTTGCGGTAAAGAAGAATTTATGATCGAATATTCTAGAGCTTTAGAGAAAGACATAGATAGCATAAGTGATAGAGTTATAAAGACAATATTTATAGGTGGGGGAACTCCCACCTATTTGTCTTTAGATGCATGGACTAATATAAAGAAGGCTATTGATAAGCTTAATAAAGCTGAGAATTTAGAATTTACTGTGGAGGGTAACCCAGGTACTTTTACAGAGGAGAAACTTAAATTTTTAAGGGAAATGGGAGTTAACAGGCTAAGTATAGGATTACAGTCATGGCAAAATAGAATATTAAAAAAGATTGGAAGAATACACAGTACTGATGAATTTATAGAAGCATATGAACTTGCAAGGAAAATGGGTTTTAATAATATAAATGTGGATTTAATGTTTGGTCTTCCAGATCAGAATATGAATGACTTACAAAACACATTGGAAAGTGTTGTGAGATTAAATCCGGAACATGTTTCTTGTTACAGTCTTATTATAGAAGAAAATACACCTTTTCATAAAATGTATGAGGAAGATAAACTTAATCTTCCAAGTGAAGAATTGGAAAGGGAAATGTATAGGCATATAGTAAGCTTCTTAAGACAACAAGGATATCATCAGTATGAAATTTCTAATTTCTCAAAGCCAAAGAGAGAATGTGTTCATAATCTAGTTTATTGGAATTTAGAAGAATACGTAGGCTGTGGCGTGGCTTCTCATTCATATGTAGATGGTTTGAGGTATAGAAAAACTGAAAATATAGAAGAATATATTAGAGATGTCCGTATGAATAGAAATTTAAAACTTGATATGCATAAAAACTCCTTAAAGGATGAAACGGAGGAATTTATGTTTATGGGCCTCAGAAAAATAGATGGAATTTCTATAATTGGCTTTTCTGAGAGATTTCAGAAAGATATTTACTCTGTATATGGAGAAATAATAAAGAAGCATATAAATAATCAAATGCTCATTAAGAAAGATGACAGATTATTTTTAAGCGAAAGAGGTCTTGAGCTTTCTAATAGTATAATGTGTGACTTTATTCAATAATTAACGTATTAGGCTACCTTAATTTTAAAGAAATAAGGCTAAAATTGTGATATATCAACAAAAAATATAAATATGACTAGAAATCACGAGCAAAATGGAGAAATTATATAATTATTTATTTAAAATTCGATAAATCATTTTATTTGATTATATAATGCAATTTATACAACATTGACAAATAAAATTATGAGTGATATTTTTTAATCATAGTGATTAGCACTCAACACTAATGAGTGCTAACAAAGAGGTGATATTATGGAAATGGATGAAAGAAAAATAAAAATACTTCAGGCTATTATTAATGATTATATAATGACTGCTGAGCCTGTGGGATCCAGAACCATAGCTAAAAAGTATGACTTAGGGATAAGTTCAGCCACCATAAGAAATGAAATGGCAGATCTTGAAGACATGGGGTATCTTGAACAGCCTCATAGTTCAGCGGGAAGAAGACCATCAAATAAAGGTTATAGATTATATGTGGATAAGTTAATGAAAATTCCTAAGTTAACTCCAGAAGAAGAATACATTATAAAAAATCAAATTTTAGCTAATGCATTATTCGAGGTAAATACGATAATTAAACAAGCTACAGCGCTTCTATCTGGGCTTACTAATCTGACATCCATTGTAAAAACACCATCTGTAAGTAAGAGCTATATTAAATATGTTCAGCTTTTAAATATAGACTCTAACAATATATTATTCGTAATAATAACGGATAGCGGTATAATAAAAAATAATGTTGTAAGAGCGGGAAAAACCGTAAGTTCTGATATATTAGCAACATTAAGTAATATATTAAATGCAAGACTAAAAAACTTAAATTGCGAACAAATAAATCTAGAAGTTATAAATAACTTGAAAAAAGATTTAGAAGGATATGAAGATATATTTAATGCTATAATTCCAGTTTTATATGAAAGTTTAAGCAGTGATGATAATGGCGAAATATATATGGAAGGTGCAACTAATATTTTTAATTACCCTGAATACAAAGATATAGAAAAGGCACGTGGATTTCTGTCATTATTGGATAATAAAGATAAAATTAGCGGCTTACTTAACAGTTCTTCAAACATCTCAATTAAAATTGGAACAGAAAGCTTTATAGAAGGTGCAGAAGAATGTAGTGTTGTATCCGCAGTATATAATGTAAAAGACAGACCAGTTGGAGAAATAGGGGTAATTGGTCCTACAAGAATGCCTTATTCAAAGGTGATTTCAGTGTTGGCTAATGTTGTTAGAGAATTAAACTTTATCCTAACAAACATTTATTATGATGATAAATAGAGATAATATCAATCAAGAAAATGCTAGATTGGAGGAGGCGTGTGAATGATTAATGAAGAGGATAAAAAAATAGAAGAAAATGAGTGTATTGATTCATTAGAAAAAGAAGAAAATTTACAAGAAGTTGATAATGCAGAAGAGGTTAATAGCGAAAAAGTCGAAGATGTTGAAACCAACTTTGATGATTTGCTAAGTGGGGTAAAAGAAGAAAATCAAAAACTGTTAGATGAAAATAATAAAATAGAAAATGAAAATGAAGCTCTTAAGGATAGATTAGCAAGATTAAATGCAGAATATGATAATTTTAGAAAGAGAACTTCGAAAGAAAAAGAAGGAATATATACAGATGCATGTGAAGATGTACTAAAGGAAATGCTGCCTGTTCTTGACAACTTAGAGAGAGCTATATCTGTAGAAGGCAGCGCAGAAGATATTAAAAAAGGTATAGAAATTACAATAAAGCAGTTTGGAAGTGCCTTAGAAAAACTAAGTGTTGAAGAAATTTCAAATGAAGGTGAATTTGATCCAAATTTCCACAATGCTGTTATGCACATAGAGGATGACCAATATGGAAAGAATCAAGTAGTTGAGGTTTTCCAAAAAGGATATAAAAGAGGAGATAAGGTTTTAAGATATAGTATGGTTAAGGTTGCTAACTAAGGGGAAATCTTATTTCGCAAGCAATGTGTTTAACTAATATTAACATATTCAATAAAAAAGAAAATTTCTTAAAAATATAAATTTAGAAAGATAAGTACATTTAATACTAGGAGGTAAATTAGTATGGCAAAAGTAATAGGTATTGATTTAGGAACAACTAACTCATGTGTAGCTGTTATGGAGGGTGGAGATCCAGTAGTTATACCAAACGCTGAAGGAGCAAGGACAACTCCATCTGTAGTATCATTTCAAGCAAGTGGAGAAAGATTAGTAGGGCAGGTTGCAAAAAGACAATCAATTACTAATCCAGACAAAACAATAATATCAATAAAAAGACATATGGGAACAAATCATAAAGTAAATATAGATGGAAAAGAATATACACCACAAGAAATATCAGCTATGGTACTTCAAAAAATAAAGGCTGATGCTGAAGCTTATCTTGGTGAAACTGTTACTCAAGCAGTAATAACAGTTCCAGCTTACTTTAATGACAGCCAAAGACAGGCAACAAAAGATGCTGGTAAAATAGCAGGTCTTGAAGTATTAAGAATAATAAATGAGCCAACAGCAGCATCACTTGCTTATGGTATGGATAAGATGGATACTAACCAAAAAATATTTGTATATGACCTTGGTGGCGGTACTTTCGACGTATCAATACTAGAACTTGGTGATGGTGTATTTGAAGTTAAAGCTACAAATGGTGATACGAAGCTTGGTGGAGATGACTTTGACCAAAAAGTTATGGACTATATAGCTGACACTTTTAAAGCTGAAAATGGAATAGACTTAAGAAATGACAAAATGGCACTTCAAAGATTAAAAGAAGCTGCTGAAAAAGCTAAAATAGAACTATCTGCTTCAATGCAAACAAACATAAACCTTCCATTTATAACAGCAGATGCAACTGGTCCAAAGCATATTGATATGAATTTAACTAGAGCTAAATTTAATGAAATAACTCATGACTTAGTACAAAGAACTATCGAACCAATGAGAAAGGCATTAAATGACGCTGGACTTACAATAGACCAAATAGATAAGATTATACTTGTTGGAGGTTCTACAAGAATACCAGCAGTTCAAGATGCTGTTAAAGACTTTACAGGAAAAGATCCTTCAAAGGGAGTTAATCCAGACGAATGTGTTGCAGTAGGAGCTGCTATCCAAGCGGGAGTTTTAACTGGAGATGTTAAAGATGTATTACTTCTTGATGTTACTCCTCTAACACTTGGTATTGAGACTTTAGGAGGAGTTTCTACTTCATTAATCGAAAGAAATACAACTATACCAACAAGAAAGAGTCAAGTCTTCTCAACTGCAGCAGACGGTCAAACATCTGTTGAAATACATGTTGTTCAAGGTGAAAGACAAATGGCTGCTGATAATAAGACTCTTGGAAGATTTACACTTTCAGGTATAGCTCCAGCTCCAAGAGGAATTCCACAAATAGAAGTTACATTTGATATTGATGCTAATGGTATAGTTAACGTATCTGCTAAAGATAAAGGAACAGGAAAAGAAGCTAATATAACAATTACTGCCTCAACTAACTTGAATGATGACGAAATAGAAAAGGCTGTTAAAGAAGCTGAAAAGCATGCAGAGGAAGATAAAAAGAGAAAAGAATCAATAGAAGTTAAGAATAATGCTGATCAAATTGTTTACCAAACTGAAAAGACATTAAAAGAGCTTGGAGACAAAGTGTCAGCAGAAGATAAAGCTAAAATAGAAGATCAAGTAAAGGCTGTTAACGCAGTTAAAGATGGAAATGATTTGGAAGCTATAAAGAAAGCTACTGAAGAGTTAACTCAGACATTCTACGGAATTTCATCAAAATTATATCAAGATGCTAATGCACAGGGTGCAGGTGCAGGCGCAGGCTTTGATCCAAACAACATGGGTGGAGCTAATGCTGGAACAAAGCAAGATGATAATGTAGTAGATGCTGATTTCAAAGTAGAAGATGATAAATAATTATTTCCTCTTCACTCTTTAATAATATGTGTGTATAATGTAAATTGTTAATAATTAAGGGAAGAGTTCATACTCCTCCCTTAATTTAAGTAATAAACAATTTGTAGATATACATCAGTAGGTTAGGCATCTTGAAAAAAATGACTAACCAGTATGATGGGCTATTTTGAGTTGTTATTTTCTTTCAGATGTCTTATGGGAGTTTACAATTCAATTATGGTAATAAGGGTACAATCTTTAGTGAAATTTAAGAAATAATTTTATTTAATCTATTAATTAGGTGGTGAAAAATAAGGGATGGCAAAAAAGGATTATTATGAGATACTTGGGCTGGAAAAAGGCGCAAGCGACGATGAAATTAAAAAGGCATTTAGAAAATTAGCACTAAAATACCATCCAGATAGAAATCCTGATAACAAAGAAGCAGAGGAAAAATTTAAGGAACTAAATGAAGCTTATCAGGTACTGTCAGATCCTCAGAAGAAGGCTCAGTATGATCAGTTTGGAACAACTGATTTCAACGGAGGCGGATTTGAAGGAGGATTTGACTTCTCAGATTTTGGAGGGTTTGGAGATATATTTGATTCCTTCTTTGGTGGTGGATTCTCAGGAGGAGGAAGAAGAAAAAATGGTCCTGAAAGAGGGGCGGACCTTGAGTATACTCTAAACTTAACTTTTGAAGAAGCGATTTTTGGAGTAGAAAAGCAAATAAATATTACGAGAAGTGAGAGTTGTGATAAGTGCGGTGGTACTGGAGCAAAAGCAGGAAGTCATCCGAAAACTTGTGATAAATGTGGTGGAACTGGCCAAGTAAGAACTCAAAGAAATACACCGCTTGGAAGCTTCGTAAGTATGAGTACTTGTGATAAGTGCGCAGGTAAAGGAACTATAATAACAGATCCTTGTAATGAATGTAAGGGCAAAGGAAAAGTAAGAAAACAAAGAAAGATAAAGATAAATGTTCCAGCTGGTGTAGATACAGGAAATGTAATGCCTATGAGAGGTCAGGGAGAACATGGCACGAATGGCGGTCCAGCAGGAGATTTATATGTAAATATTAGAGTTGCTCCTCATGCAACCTTTAAAAGAAAGGGTACTGATATCTACTTCGATACTCACATAAGCTTTGCAAAGGCTTCATTAGGTACAGAAATAAAAGTCCCTACAGTAGATGGAGATGTCAAATATGAGATACCAGCTGGTACTCAACCAGGAACTATATTTAGATTAAAGAGTAAAGGTGTTCCAAGGGTTAACGGACATGGTAGAGGAGATCAATATGTTAATGTAATAGTAGATATACCTAAAAATCTAAACCAAAAGCAAAGAGAAGCTCTAGAAATGTTCATGGAAGCTAGTGGAGAAACTCCAACTGGTGAAGGAAATAAAAAATCTTTCGTAGATAAAATAAAAGATAGTTTTAAATAGCATGAACTTTGTTTCTTCTTAATTCTATTTTAGAAGAAACAAAGTTTTTTTATGATAATATTATATATTGACAGAGACAGGTTATAATTATAAAGTAGATTTGTTAGTAATTATAAAGTAGATTTGTTAGTAATTATAAATGGACAATGAGGAAGGATTTTATTTTCTTACGGAAAAAATCCTTATATGTGAATTGTAAATTATTAAAATTTGTGGAGGTAACTTATGGATAAGGAATGGATAGAGGTTGCGATAGTTACGAGCAGCGAAGCTGTAGAGGCTGTTTCGGGTATACTTTACAATACTGGAGTCAAAGGGGTATCTATAGAGGACCCAGAGGATATAGAATTTAAGAAAAAAAATCCCGGAGATTGGGATTACTTTGATGAAACTTTGCTACTTGTAAAGGATGGTGCAATAGTTAAAGGATATTATAAACAGGATGAACATATGGATGAATACTTGAGATACATAAAGGACAGTATTAATAATTTAGAGCAGTTTGGAATAGATAAAGGCAAAGGATTAATTACAGTATGTAAAGTAAATGAAGAAGATTGGGAAAATAATTGGAAGAAGTATTATAAGCCAGCTAAGATAGGAGAAAAAGTAGTAGTAAAACCTATTTGGGAAAACTATGAAGTTAAAGATGATGAGATTATTGTAGAACTTGATCCAGGAATGGCTTTTGGCACAGGAACTCATGAAACTACAAGAATGTGTATTAAGGCTTTAGAAAAATATGTTAAACCTGAGTCCGTAGTTTTTGATATAGGAACTGGATCAGGAATTCTAGCTATTACAGCAGCAAAGCTTAAAGCAAAGGAAGCAATAGGAGTTGATTTAGATCCAGTAGCTGTAAAATCTGCAGGAGAAAATGTTAAATATAACAACATAGACAATATAAAAATAATGCACGGAAATTTAATGGAAGTAGTTGATGGAAAAGCAGATATAGTTATAGCTAATATAATTGCAGATGTAATAATATTCCTAGCTGAAGAAGTTAAAAAATTCATAGTGACCGGAGGTCTATTTATATCTTCAGGTATTATAAGAGAAAGAAAAGATGACGTAGTAAATAAGCTTGAAGAATGTGGATTTAAAATAGAAGAAGTAAATGTAGATGGAGAATGGGTTTGTATTGTAGCTAAAAACTAGTGGAAAGAGGTTGGTAATGTTATGCATAAGTTCTTTGTTGAAAAGAATAACATAACTGGCGATAGAGCATATATTGAAGGTGATGATGTAAAACATATATATAAGGTTTTACGACTTCATGAAGGTGAAAAAGTTAGCATAAATAACTGTGAAGGCGAAGAATTTTTGGGGATTATAGAGAAAATAGATAAAAAAGAAGTTATTGTAAGCCTAAAAGAAAAATTAGATTTAAATAATGAAAGTCCAGTAGAGATTTACCTATTTCAAGGACTTCCTAAGTCCAGTAAAATGGATTTAATTGTGCAAAAGGCTACAGAACTTGGAGTAAAAGAAATAACTCCTATAATAACTGAGAGAGTTGTAGTTAAAAATGAAATAGGAGAGTTTAAAAAGCTAGATAGATGGGTAAGGATTGCACTTGAAGCTTGTAAACAAAGTAAAAGAAGTATAATACCAAAAATAAATGGTCCCTTAGAATTTCAACAGCTTTTAACACAACTTAAAGAACTTGATTTAATTTTGGTTCCTTATGAAAATGAGGAAGGATATGGAATAAAAAAGGTTGTGAGAGATATAGCTCAAAATAGTATAAATAAAATCGGTATAATAATCGGACCAGAAGGTGGATTTGAAGAAGATGAGATAAATGTTCTAAAAGAATTAGGTGCCTATATAATTACTCTTGGACCTAGAATACTTAGAACAGAAACTGCAGGTTTTGTATGTACATCCTTAATAATGTATGAGCTAGGAGATTTAGGAGGTAAAAGTTCTAAATGAACTTTTACGGGTAACTTGTGATGTGGAAGCGAAAATCTTAAGTTACCCAGTGTTCCGACTAAAAGGAGGTTAAAGCCCTAAATGGGCTTTAACGAGCAATTAGCGAGCGGGAGCGAGTAATCTTAATTGCTCAGTGTTCCGACTAAAGGGAGGAAGAATTTAATGAAGGTCGCTTTTACCACTTTAGGTTGTAGAGTCAATCAGTATGAGACTGAAGCTATGACTGAAAAATTTAAAAAAGAAGGATACGAATTAGTACCTTTCGAAGAGTATGCCGATGTATATGTCATAAATACCTGTACCGTGACAAATATTGGCGATAAAAAATCTAGACAAATGGTAAGCAGAGCAAGAAGAAAAAATGAGGAGGCAGTAATAGCGGTTGTTGGCTGTTATTCACAGATTGCCCCAGAGGAAGTATCTAAAATAGAAGGTGTTGATGTAGTGCTTGGCACTAGAAACAAAGGTGATATAGTATATTGGGTGAATAGAGCAAGGGAAGAACGAGAAAAGATAATTGAGGTTAACGATGTACTTAAAAATAATGTTTTTGAGAATTTAAATATAAGCGAATATCAAGATAAGACGAGAGCGTTTTTAAAAATCCAAGATGGTTGTAATAGATTTTGCTCCTATTGCTTAATTCCATTTGCTAGAGGAGCAGTGTGTAGCAAAGAACCAGAGAAGGTTATTAGCGAGGCTAAAGAGCTGGCAGAACACGGATTTAAAGAAATAATTCTTTCGGGTATACATATAGCTTCATATGGTGCAGACCTAGAAGGAGATTGGAACTTAGTGAAAATACTTCAAGAACTAGATAATGTTGAAGGCATTGAAAGAATAAGAATAGGATCTATTGACCCACAATTCTTTACAGAAGGAACTATAGATAATCTTAGTGAGTTAAAGAAACTCTGTCCACACTTTCATTTATCATTACAAAGTGGTTGTGATGAAACTCTTAAAAGGATGAATAGACGCTATACCACAAAGGAATATAAAGATATAGTTGCAGGTCTAAGAAAAAATATAGAAGATGTTTCTATAACTACAGATATAATAGTTGGTTTTCCAGGAGAAACTGAAGAGGAGTTTAATACCACATATGAATTTTTAAAGAGTATAGAGCTTTCAAAAATGCATGTGTTTAAATATAGCCCAAGAAAAGGCACAAAAGCTGCTGTAATGAAAGAACAGGTAAATGGAAACATAAAAGATGAACGAAGCAGTAAGCTTATCGAATTAGACATGAAACTGGAAGATCAATTTATGAATAAGTTAATTGGAAAGACTATGGATGTTCTGTATGAACAAAAACACAATGGGGAAGAATCCTCCTATGAAGGATACACACCTAATTATATTAAGGTAGTATCAAAAAGTAGTTGTAATGTAGAAGGAAAAATTGTAAGAACTAAGTTAACTGAAGTTAGAAAAGAATTTATAGTAGGAGAGCTAATTTAAAGGAAATATCTGATTAAATTACATTATAAGGCATCTTCAAAAAATAACTAGTCAGTATGCTAGTCTATTTTGCATCATACTGCGCCGGCAGAACCTTTAGATAGGTTCGACTATCTGCGGAACCTGTCTTCTTGTCTGATACAAAATATCCGTCGCATCTTTGACTTGTTATTTTATTTCAGATACCTTAAGTCATGTTTTTTTAAATTATTGTTTGATTTTAGGAGGATATTTTAGATTTATATTGAATATTATAAAGTCAAAGGAGGTGAAATTATGGAAGATTGTATTTTCTGTAAGATAGCAAAAGGTGAAATACCATGTGAAAAAGTTTATGAAGATGATATGGTTTTAAGCTTTAAAGATATAAATCCAGGGGCTCCAGTTCATGTTCTTATAATACCTAAAAAGCATATAAGTAGTTTAAATGAAGTTAGTGAAGAAGATTCAAAAGTTATAGCACATATATTTGTAACTGCTAAAGATATTGTTAAAAAGTTAGGTGTTGATGAAACAGGATATAGAATTGTTTCTAATTGTGGAGAAGATGGAGGGCAAACAGTATCTCATATTCATTTTCATATTTTAGGTGGCAGATCACTTCAATGGCCTCCAGGTTAAGCAGACATCTAAAATCTTTGATTTTGAGATGATCGGTTAAGTAGCGAACCCAAATCTCTGATTTGGAGTGAGTCGCTTACTCAGCGAGTACTCATTCGACAATAGGAGAAGGAGTTTCATTAATAATACCAAGTTTGTTATATTGTAAATATGCAATGAAATTGTTGACAGCTTCTAAACTAATGTTGTATAATAAACAATGTGCTATGTGACCCACAGGCTGCATTTAATTTTTAAAATTAAATTGAGCTAGCGGAGGGAGGGATAAGATATGTCAGAAATAAGAGTTGGAGAAAACGAAACAATAGAAAGTGCATTAAGAAGATTCAAAAGAAAATGTGCTAGAGCTGGTGTTCTTTCTGAAGTTAGAAAAAGAGAACACTACGAGAAGCCAAGCGTAAAGAGAAAAAAGAAATCAGAAGCTGCAAGAAAGAGAAAATTTAAATAGAATTCTTTTGAAAAAAAGTACTAAATAATGTCTCTTAAAGAAGAGCTGCAGGAAGATTGGAAGCAAGCTTTGAAATCTAGAAATAAATTAAAAGCTGATACAATAAGTATAGCTAAGGCTGCAATTTTATTAGTTAAAAAACTGATAATAAGAAGCTTGACTATGAAGAGATATATGAAGTAATATCAAAGGAAGTTAAGCAAAGACACGAAGCTATACTGGAGTTTGAAAAGGGAAATAAGCAGGATTTAGTTTATAAGGCAAATGCCAAAATTAAAATCTTGTTAAGTTACCTTCCTCAGCAGTTAAGCGAAGAGAAAATTTGCGAAATTGTTCGACAGGCAGTTAGTGAAGTGGGAGCTAATAGCATAAAAGACATAGATAAAGTTATGGCTGCAGCTAAGCCTAGTATTAAAGGCAGAGTTGATGGTAAACTTGTAAGTCAAATTGTAAAGCAATATTTGAATAAATAAAAGGTTGAGATGTTCTCAACCTTTTTTATTTTGTCATTTATTAAATTTATGCCTCATAAATTAGTATGAAAGAATTTTTAGGGGTGGTAAAGTGAAGGACAAAGTATATAGTACAAAGCAAAATATTGCAGAAAAATTAGATTTGCCTAGGGATATAATACTTAATATGCCTAAAATCACGGTTACCGGTGGTAATGAAATAATCATAGAGAATCATAAAGGTGTTGTACTCTTTGGTGAAAATCAGGTTAAAATTAATTCAGGGGTAGGGTTAATATCAATATATGGAGAGAGATTTGAAATATTGTTTATGGGCGGAAGTACCATAACAATAGGAGGAAAATTCAAATCTATTGATTATGAAGGAAATGAGTAAATTTAGTTTTAAAAAATATAAAAATGGTATAATTACTATAGAGATTCAATCCCTAATACCTGAAAAATTTGTTAACCTTATGTGGAAGAATGGTGTTTATATAAAAAACTTAAGAAAAGAAAATATTACTACTATGATTATGGATGTTAATCTAAGAGATTATGATAAAATTGAAGAGATAGCTAAAAAGACAAAGACAAAAATTAAAATAATTAAAAGAAGAGGATTTGCATTCTTTCTTATTAAAATTAAAAGAAGAATAGCGCTAGTTTTAGGTATAATACTATTTATGGGAATATTATATTACTTATCTACCTTTGTTTGGAACATTGAGATAAGTGTAGATCATAATTTATCTCCTTATGAAATAAGACAACAACTAAGTTCTTTTGGTATAAAGCCAGGAATAAATAAAAAAAATATAAATGTTTATGATATAGAAGAAAAACTTATAAAAAACAATGAGAATATAATGTGGGTTAGAGCAAGAGTAGAGGGAGCTAAATTAAAAATTTCTGCAGCAGAAAGACAATCGCCTCCTAATATTATTGCAGAAAGCAGCCCTTGTAATTTAGTAGCTAGAAAAGATGGTGAAGTTATAAGAGTTTACACTAAAGCAGGCACGACCGTAGTAAAAAAAGGTGATATGATAAGAAAAGGTCAAGTATTAGTTAAAGGAGAACAGGGAAAGGAAGGTACAGCTTATCAAGTTCATGCTGTTGGAGATGTAATATGTAGGACCTTTTATGAAGAAATCAAACAAGTAAAAATTGATACTGTTAAGAGAGAGAGAACAGGAAATAAAATTGAAAATATATATTTAAATATAAAAGGGAAGAATATATATCTAAAAAAGTCTGTAAATAAATTCAATAAATATGATAGAATAGAAGATAACAAACTTTTTATTAAAAAAGAAACCTATTATGAGATAAAGGAAACTACAGTACATGGAGATGCTAAAAAAATTGTGGATAATACTGCAAATGAACTTTACTCAAAGATATGTGCAAATGTAGATAAGTCTGTTAAAATTATAGATAAAATAGTAAACTACGAAGCTGGAGATACCTATGTTGTGAGAGTCTTAGTTGTAGCAGAAGAAAATGTGGCTTTGGAAGAAAAAATTACTGAACAGCAGAACCAAGATGTACAGCAGGAACAAAAGCAGCAACAGAACTAATTTATTAGGATAAAAGGTGGTTAAGATGAAAAAACTATCACTAAAGAGAATTTTTGGTAGGGAAAAAACTAATAGAATTTTGACCTTTATGTTAACATTTATTTTTATATATTCAGTATTGTTTACTACTTTAGTTACTAAACGATACAACTTAAAAGAAGGCGACATTGCTAGAGTGGATATTAAGGCTCCAAGAGAGGTGAAGGATCAGGTATCTACCGAAGCCAGGATTAAGCAAGCTGTTGATTCCGTACCAATTCAGTATAGTAAAAAAACAGAAGTGAAAACAGAAGTAATAAATAGGATAAACACTTTCTTTACTAAATTACTTCAAATAAAAGATTCTGCAGGAGAAGAACGAGACAAAGTACAAAAATTAAAAAGCAGTTCTGAAATCAGTTTATCTGATGAAGACTATTTAACTTTAATAAAATTAAGTAAGGAAGACTTAAAAACAATGCAAAATTTCCTGAATACAACTATGGCCGAACTTTATGAAAATAATAATATAAGTGATAATAGTCAGAAGGACAACCTTGAGGATATAAAAAAAGCTCAGGAAAATATATTATTTACAGTAAATTCTTCAAAGATTTCAAAATCACTTAGAGATATGGTAATAACCATAGCTTATTCTCAGATATCTCCTAATTTTTTCTATGACAAAGATAAAACAGAGGAACTGAAAGAAGAAGCCAAAAGAAAAGTTCCACCAATTATGATAAAGAAAGATCAAACAATAGTAAAAGAAGGAGAGCCAATAACAAAGTATCAGATAGAATTGCTTAAAGACTTAGGACTTTTAAATGATAATTCTCATTTTCAATGGTATGTATATATTAGTTTGAGTATAGTAATACTTTTAGTAATGGGGTTAGAATGGTTTTATTTATCACGATATCACAGTGATATATATAGTGATACAAATAAGCTTATAATGATAAACATATTAAGTTGTATATCTATACTTTTAGCAAGAACTTTTTCAGTGGTATCGCCATTTTTGATTCCACTTGCTTGTATACCAATGCTTTTTACTCTTTTAGTAAATCATAAAATTTCTTTAACAATAAATGTGCTGAACTGTATTTTGATAAGTGGAGCAGTAGACTTTAATATAGAAATGACTGCTTTAGCCGTAGTAAATGCAGTGATAGGTGCGATAATTTTAAAGAAAATGCAGCAGAGAAATGATATATTATACTCTTGTCTATATATAGCAGTGATTAATGTTATCTTCACTTTTTCATTAGGATTTTTACTTAGCAATAACGTTGTAGATGTCACCAAAAGAGCCATGTATTCATGCATAGCCAGTATATTATCCTGGCGTATTAACTATAGGTTTTCTACCATTTTTAGAAAGTACTTTTGATATAGTAACTACTATGAAGTTATTAGAGTTATCTAATCCTAATAACCCACTGCTAAAGAGGTTACTAATTGAGGCCCCAGGAAGTTATCATCACAGTATTTTAGTTGGTAATCTTGCGGAGGTTGCTGCAGAAGAAGTTGGTGGAAATCCAGTGCTTGCAAGAGTTTCAGCCTATTATCATGATGTTGGTAAAATAAAGAGACCATATTTTTTTAAAGAAAATCAACTGGGAAATGATAATCCACATGATAAAATTACTCCTAATTTAAGTACTCTTATAATAACATCCCATGTTAAAGATGGAGTAGAACTATCTCAAGAATATAAAATTCCTAGAGTTATAAGAGATATAATAGAACAGCATCACGGTACAACACTGGTTAAGTATTTCTATGTTACAGCAAAAAACTCTAGTGAAAAGCCAGAGGATGTAAATGAAGAGGAATTTAGATATCCAGGACCTACACCTGAAACAAAAGAAGCAGGAATTATAATGCTTGCAGATAGTGTAGAAGCTGCTGTAAGGTCTATAAATGAACCTACTAAGTCTAAAATTGAAGAAATGGTAAATAACATTATAAAAGACAGGTTAAATGAGGGGCAGCTTGATAACTGTGATTTAACCTTAAAAGATATTAACATAATTAAATATGCCTTTTTAAAAGTTCTAACAGGAATATACCATCAGAGAATAGAATACCCAGAGGATAAAGCTAAAAGCAGTAATATATAACAGAGGTGCGAAAAATGATTTTTATAGATAATAGGCAAGATAAAATTTGTGTTTCTGAAGAATTAGAAGGAACTATAGAGTCAGTAATCGAGTATGCATTAAAAGAGGAAGAAGTTAACATACCTTGTGAGGTAAGTGTTATATTTGTTGATAATGAAGAGATCAGAGAGATAAATAAAGAAAATAGAAATATTGACAAAGCTACAGATGTTCTTTCTTTCCCAATGCTAGAGTATCCTGAAGGCTCTGTGTTTAAAGATGTGTATTTAAATCATAAATTTCACATAAGTGATTTAGATAACGGAAATTTGATATTAGGAGATATAGTTTTGTCGTTGGAAAAAGCGGAAGAGCAGAGAAAGGAATTTGGGCATTCATTTTTAAGAGAAGCAGCATATCTTACAGTGCATTCTGTTTTACACTTACTTGGATATGATCATATGGAAGAAGAAGAGAAAGATGTTATGAGAAAAAGAGAAGAGGAAATATTGAATAAATTTCATTTAACTAGATAAGGCACATTCAAATAAATAACAAGCCAGTATGAAAATCTATTTTGCGTCATACTTCGTCAACAGAACCCACTGATAGGAGCCACCTATCAGCGGAACCTGTTTCCTTGTCTGACACAAAATATACTATCATCTTTGACCTGTTATTTATTTTCATATGCTTAACAAGTAATTATTTAATAAATTTAATTTAAGTTGGTGATGATAATGAAAGTTAGAAAACTATTAGATAGTTTTAATTATGCCATAGAAGGAATAATATATGCAGTTAGGACCCAGAGAAATATGAGAATACATATGATCGCAGCGCTGGTTGTTCTAACTGCTTGCTTTTTTTATGATTTAACTAAGATGGAAATTTTAGCTATAACCATAACGATAACAATGGTTATTATGGCAGAGCTTTTAAATACTGCAATAGAATTTGCTGTAGATGCCACCACTAACTATTATCATCCTCTTGCCAAACTTGCTAAAAATGTGGCAGCAGGAGGTGTATTAGTAACTGCTGTAAATGCAATAGTTGTTGGATATATTGTATTTTGGGATAAGTTAAAATATATAAATTTTATATTAATTAGAAAAATAAAAAGCTCGAATCCATATATAATATTTATTATACTTGCGATTGTATGCATTGCTACTATAGTAATAAAAGCAATCTTTGGTGAAGGAACGCCTCTAAAAGGGGGAATGCCTAGTGGGCATAGTACTATAGCTTTCTCTATTGCTACTACTATAGCACTTACAACCGGACAGTTAACAGTAGTAATTTTGAGTTATTTACTTGCATTAATAGTAGCGCAAAGTAGAGTGGATTCTGAAATTCATTCTATTATAGAAGTTATTGCTGGTGGAATCTTTGGAATTCTAATTACAGTGCTGCTATTTAGGGTGTTTGGATAGTATATTATTAAGGATAGCTGTGGCTTTAAAGCAGGAATAATTGTATTAAATAAAAATATTGCAATAGATGAAAATAATGTTATAATTTATTTACACCACCTAGGATATAATTATTTATATCAGGTAAAAATATGCTTAAGTAGGCATCCAAAATCTATGATTTTGAGATGATCACGTACACAGAGTGCTGATTTGGTGATAGTCACTTACACAGCGTGTTGATTTTGATATGATCGCTTAAGCAGAGAACTCAAATCTCTGATTTGAAGTGAATCGCTTACTCAGCGAGCACTCATTCGACGATAGAAGAAGGAGTTTCATATACATATGAAATTTATCCGATGACTTACCCGCTCTAATACTCCCTCGCACTCTGTGAAAGCGATTCACACAAAATCATAGATTTTGGTTCTCTGCTTTTCTCAAAGTGGGAGTAAAGAGCGGCTATGTCCCTGGATAACGACTTCTAAGCTTCAGATGGAGTCAAAACTCCACCTGAAGCCAAGAATTCTGTTTATAGACAGGTAATAGCTGAATTTGCATCAGAAGATATAAAAATAATAATTGCTAAAGCAAAGGTAAATATATAGTAAAAGAATTAGAAGAAGCATTGCCAAGAGCTTTTACTAAAGGTGACTTAGGTAAGTAAGGAGAGAATATATGTTTAAATCTGGATTTGTAACAATTATAGGAAGACCTAATGTAGGAAAATCGACATTATTGAATACAATAATGGGAGAAAAATTATCAATAGTATCCTGTAAACCACAGACTACTAGAAATAACATACAAACAATATTGACAGAAGAGAATTTTCAAGTAGTGTTTGTAGATACACCAGGAATCCATAAGCCTAAACATAAACTTGGAGAATATATGGTTAAAATTGCTCAGGATTCTATTAAAGAAGTTGATTTAATACTTTTCTTGACCAACCCTGAAAAAGAAGTTGGTAAAGGAGATCTATATATACTTGAGCAGTTAAAAGACTGTAATGTACCTGTATTTTTAGTTCTAAATAAAATTGATGAAAACCCTGCAGAAAAAGTTGCAGAGACGTTAAAAAATTATTCTGATGTCTTTGACTTCAAAGAGATTATACCTATATCCGCATTAAACGGAAAAAATGTTGATAAGTTAAAAAAACTGATGGTAGAGTATATTCCAGAAGGTCCAAAATATTATCCTGAAGATATGATTACAGATCAGCAGGAAAGATTTATTGTAGCAGAAACTATTAGAGAAAAGGCATTAAGACTTCTTTCACAGGAGGTCCCTCATGGTATAGCTGTAGATGTTATGACAATGAAAAAAGATGAAAAGGGAATCTATCATATTGAGGCAACTATATTATGTGAAAAAGACTCCCACAAAGGAATAATTATAGGCAAAAATGGGGCAATGCTAAAGAAAATATCTACCTACGCTAGACAAGATATTGAAAAGTTTCTTGTAAGTAAGGTTTATTTAGAGCTATGGGTAAAGGTAAAGAAGGAATGGAGAGACAGTATGAACATACTGAAAGAACTAGGATATAAGTAGTGAAAAAACATGAAAGTTTATTTATCTTTTTGTAATAATAATTTAACATAAAGTAACTATAAAGCATTTGGGGGATGATTTTCTGTCTATATTTAAAACTAGAGCTGTAGTCATTAAAACACAAGATATAAAAGAGTCAGATAAACTAGTTTGGCTTTTCAGTGAAAAGTTAGGAAAAATATCCACCATTGCAAAAGGATCCAAAAAAAGTAGAAATAATTTATTTACAACTACTTTGCAATTCTGTTACGGTGATTACGTAGTTTATAAAGGAAAAAGCCTCTACACAATAAATGAAAGTGTAATAATAGACTCTTTTCAAGATTTACTTAACGACTTAGATACATTAACATATGCTTCATATTTTTGTGAGCTTATAGATATATGTATGCAAGATGAAGAAAGTAATAGAGAGTTATTCAGACATTTAGTGACAGCCTTTTACCTTATAAAAAATAAAGCAGTAGATATAGAAACCTTGGCAAGAGCCTATGAAATAAAAGTTTTAGAGGCTACTGGATATGGATTTAATTTAGAAAATTGTTGTATCTGTAGAAAAAAATTAAATCACTGCGATTATATAAGTTTACAGTATTCTGGAGGAGTTTGTTCAGAGTGCGAAAGGTCTAATGGTATATATGTGAAGCAAGGAACTTATAATGCACTAAAATATTTGTCTAGAATATCATTAGAAAATGTTTATAGAGTTTCATTATCCAAAGAGATAAAACAAGAAATGTATAATATATTATCTTTAGTTATATCTCAAAACTATTTTAGAAAACCAAAAAGTTTAGAGACTCTTAATTATCTATTAAACTTTCAGAATAACCAAGAGTAGTTTTAAGTAAACTAAATAAAGCTAAACTAATAATTCTATAACTTCATATAAGCAGACATACAAAATCTGTGATTTTGATATGATCGCTTACTCATTCGACGACAGGAGAAGGAGTTTCATATAATTAATAAAAAGGAGTGAAGAAAATGAGTGAAATTACTTTGGACAAAATTGACATTATAAGAGAAAGAACTGGAGTTAGCTATACAGAAGCTAAAGAGGCTTTGGAAGCTTCTCAAGGCAACGTAGTTGATGCATTAATATATATTGAGCAAAGCAAAAAAACAACTATGGATAATATTTATACTACGAAAGATGAGTTCTTAGATTGGCTAAAAGACCTAGTTAAGAAGGGTAATATTAATAGAATAAAAATTAAAAAAGATGATAAAGTTATTGTTGATATACCAGTAAATGCGGGAATCGCTGCAACTCTAACAGTTTTAGTTTGGCCTCCACTCATTGCTATTGGAATTTTAACAGCTGTAGTTACAAAGGTAACAATAGAAATAACTAAAGATGATGGAACTGTAGAGGTTGTAAATAAAATTATAAAAACTAGTGTAAAAGATACAATGAAAGATGTAAAAGAAAAAGTAGTTGATGCAGCATCTTCGGTGAAAGAGAAATTCACACATAAAAATGAAAATAAAGAAGAAAATAAAGAAGAAAACACTTATCAATACACAGTAAAATTTGAAGATATAGAAGATGGAAGCAAAACCTACGGAACTGTAACCTATGGAACTATAAGTAATGAAGATACAAATACTGAAAATGCAAAAAATACTAATGATGAAATATAGAATAGCTGTTAATTTTAAGTTTAATAATAATCTTAACAAAAAAATGTAAATTAATCATGAATAAATCTAAGAAAATTTAAATAAAAATAAATAATATACTAATGAAGAAAACATATTAAAAAGTCAGCTAACAATATTTCTATTGCTGACTTTTTATAGCGTTAAAAAATTAAAATTTTATAATACAACATACTATTTAGTGATAATGTTATAATATATAATTAATATATAATTATTAATTACAGGGGTTAGCCACCATAAAATATTTTTCAGAAAATTACATAATTCATTTAAAAAAAATTCAAAAAAAGAACTAAATTTTTAAAAGTGCTATACTATTTGCTTAAATGTGTGTTATAATTAGCTTCAAGCGAATATATAGTATATCAACAAGATGTGTAGCTAATTAAGGGAGACTATTTTACTTTGGAAAAATCCCTTAGGCTATTTATTAAGAGGGAGGGTGATTACTATTAAATTATCACCGAGGCAAGAACAAATAATAAAGTTAGTTAAAGAAACAGAGCCTATTACAAGCGAACAGCTTGCATCTAAACTTAGTGTAACAAGGGCTGCGTTAAGACCAGATTTGGCAATTCTTACTATGACAGGCATTTTAGAAGCAAAGCCAAAGGTAGGTTATGTATATTCCCAAAAGCCCTCTCATAGTTTAATCTACGATTATATTCGCAATATTAAAGTAAAGGATATAATGTCAAAGCCAGTAGTAGTTGATGAAAATACAACTGTATATGACGCTATAGTACATTTATTTTTAAATGATGTTGGTACATTATTCATTGAAAATAATGGATTACTTACTGGAGCCGTATCTAGAAAGGACTTTTTAAAAATAGCTATGGGTGGTACGGATATTCATAAAGTACCAGTAGGTATAATAATGACAAGAATGCCTAACATAGTTTTTGTTGAAAAAGAAGATATTGCATACTTAGCTGCTCTAAAAATTATGGAGCATGAAGTAGACAGTCTTCCAGTTGTAGAAAAAACATATATAGGTACAAAGGAAGCTGTAAAAATTGTAGGAAAAGTTTCTAAAACTAATATTACAAGGTTATTTGTAAAAATGGGAGAAAATAGTTAATTTAAATAACGGATAAACATCCGTTAATATATACAAAACACTGAAAAATATTTTAAAGAGGGGATGTTACTTTATGGCTAGTAAAAAATACGTATACCTTTTTAACGAAGGGAATGCAAGCATGAAGAACTTGCTTGGAGGAAAAGGGGCTAACCTTGCAGAAATGACAAATTTAGGGATAACTGTTCCGCAAGGATTTACAGTATCCACAGAAGCATGTACCAAATATTATGAAGATGGTAAAAAATTATCTAATGATATTGTAGAGCAAATTTATACTTCACTGTCTAATATAGAAAAGTTAACTGGAAAGAAATTTGGCAATATAGAAAATCCTTTACTTGTTTCTGTAAGATCAGGAGCAAGAGCTTCTATGCCTGGTATGATGGATACAATATTAAATTTAGGATTAAATGACGAAACTGTAGAAGGATTACTAAGGCTTACTAACAATGAAAGATTCGCATATGACTCTTACAGAAGATTTATACAAATGTTCTCAGATGTTGTTATGGGAATCGAAAAAAGAAGATTTGAAGACATACTAGATGAAGCAAAGGAATCAAAAGGAGCAAAATTTGATACAGATTTAAATGCATCAGATTTAAAAGATGTAGTTAAAAAATATAAAGCTTTATATAGAAAAGAAATGGGAAAAGAATTTCCACAGGAACCAAAAGAACAATTACTAGAAGCTGTAACAGCTGTTTTTAGATCTTGGGATAATCCAAGAGCTATAGTTTACAGAAGGTTAAATGACATACCAGGTGATTGGGGTACAGCTGTAAACGTCCAATCGATGGTATTTGGTAATATGGGAGAAACATCAGGAACTGGAGTTGCATTTACAAGAAATCCTGCCACAGGAGAAAAACTAATATTTGGAGAGTATCTAATAAATGCGCAGGGGGAAGATGTAGTTGCTGGAATCAGAACTCCTCAACCGATAACAAAATTACATGAGGATTTACCAGATTGCTATAAACAATTTATGGATATAGCAAATAGATTAGAAAATCATTATAAAGACATGCAAGATATGGAGTTTACAATAGAACAAGGTAAATTATACTTCTTACAAACTAGAAATGGTAAGAGAACAGCTCAAGCTGCATTAAAAATAGCTGTTGAAATGGTTGAAGAAGGACTTATAACAAAAGAAGAGGCTATGCTAAAGGTAGATCCTAAACAATTGGATTCACTTTTGCACCCAAATTTTGACCAAGATGAGATTAAGAATGCTCAAGTGATAGCGAAAGGTTTACCAGCTTCACCAGGAGCTGCTTGTGGTAAGGTTTATTTCACTGCTGAAGATGCAAAGATGCATCATGAACAGGGAGAAAAAGTAGTATTGGTAAGATTAGAGACTTCACCAGAAGATATAGAAGGCATGGTAGCTGCTGAAGGTATACTTACTGCAAGAGGTGGAATGACATCACATGCAGCGGTTGTTGCTAGAGGAATGGGAACATGCTGTGTAGCCGGCTGCGGAGATGTAAAAATTAATGAAGATGCAAAAATGTTTGAAGTTGCTGGAAAAGTATATCACGAAGGAGACTATATATCACTTGATGGCAGTACAGGAAATGTATATGGTCAAGCAATTAAAACTGTTGAGCCTGAAATAAGCGGATACTTTGGAATATATATGGCATGGGCTGATGAAATTAGAGCATTAAAAGTTAGAACTAACGCTGATACGCCAAGAGACGCTAGTCAGGCAATTAAATTTGGTGCACAGGGAATAGGTCTTTGTAGAACTGAGCATATGTTCTTTGATGAAGATAGAATACCAGCAGTTAGAGAAATGATATTATCTAAAACAGAAGAGCAAAGAAGAAAGGCTTTAGATAAACTGTTACCAATGCAAAAAGAGGACTTTATTGGCATATATGAGGCTATGG
Organism: Clostridium sp. OS1-26; assembly: GCF_030915445.1. GTDB lineage: Bacteria > Bacillota > Clostridia > Clostridiales > Clostridiaceae > Clostridium_AM. The sequence continues at coordinate 468,335 of NZ_CP133264.1, read as the reverse complement.
AAGATAGACCAGTGACTATTAGACTTTTAGATCCACCACTTCATGAATTCCTACCTCAGGAAGATGAAGATATAAGGGATTTAGCTAAAGAGATGGGTATAAGCTTTGAGGATTTGAAATCAACTGTAGAGTCATTACATGAATTTAATCCAATGATGGGGCATAGAGGATGTCGTTTACCAGTATCTTATCCTGAAATGGCAGAAATGCAGTCTACAGCTATAATAGAAGCTGCTATAGATGTTAAGAAGAGAAAAGGTTATGATATTGTTCCAGAAATAATGATACCACTTGTTGGTGAATTAAAGGAATTAAAATTTGTAAAAGATATAGTTGTAAGAATAGCTGATGAGATTATATCTAGATCAGGCGTTAATATGAAGTATCTAGTAGGTACTATGATAGAAATACCAAGAGCAGCTCTTACTGCAGATGAAATTGCAAAGGAAGCGGAATTCTTCTCTTTTGGAACAAATGATTTAACTCAAATGACATTTGGATTCTCAAGAGATGATGCTGGCAAATTCCTAAAGGATTATTATGATAAGAAAATATATGAATCTGATCCATTTGCCAAATTAGATCAAGTTGGAGTAGGTAAACTTGTTAAAATGGCTGCAGAGCTTGGAAGAAAAGCAAGACCAGATATCCATCTTGGAATATGTGGAGAGCATGGTGGAGATCCATCTTCAGTTGAATTCTGCCACAATGTAGGATTAGACTATGTATCATGTTCGCCATTTAGAGTTCCAGTAGCAAGACTTGCAGCAGCACAGTCACAGGTTAAAAATCCAAGACAATCTGTAAAGTAAAATCAATAATAAGTTGATAAAAAGTCAGGAAGTAGTTTTCTCCATTTGCAGAAAACTTTCCTGATTTTTTATGTATTTACATTTTTTTCCTACATGACAAAGCATAAGCCTATCTTATATAATAGTAACGTACTAAAAATTTTTGAGAGAAGGTTAAAGGGTAGTATGAAAAAAATAAATGAAATTTTTAGTGATTATGAAGCTGAGGGCAATATAAATACTGCCATTGTGGAATCGGTAGTCTTAAGCAAAAAAACTAAAACTCTGGAAATGAAAATCAGCTCAGATAAATATATTGAAATAAGAGAATTTGAAGGTCTTAATAAGTTTATAAAAGAAAGGTTTGTATTAAAAGATTCTAAAATAGCTGTAAAATATGCTGAGGGAACGAATAAAAAGCCCATAGAAGAGGAATTGCAAAATATTGTATTTGCAGTAGCGGATAAATATCCTGCCTTAAAAGCTGTGCTAAATAATAGTGAATATGAAGTGGTTGAAAATATCATAAATTTTAATTTTAATATGGCAGCATCAGGATTTTTAAAATCCATGGGCTATGATAAAAAAATTCATGATGCCATAAAAAACTTGTACGGCACAGCATATAAAATAAATTTTGTTGATAATGTAAGCTGTGAAGAATTTATAAGAATGCAAGATGAAACATTTGCAAAGGAACTGCTGATTGTTCAAAAGGAAATTAAGGCAGCACCAAGCAATAATATTCCTAAGTTGCCTAAGGAAGCCGCAGAAAAGAAACAAGAATGGAAACCGGAAAAGAAACAAGAAGGAAAAGCAGAAAACACCGATAAAAAAGACGATCCATTCTTGATATTAGGCAGAAGCTCTAAAATTAAGGAACCTGTAATAAAAATTACAGATATTACACCAGATGAGGGTAGGGTAGTTTTAGAGGGTGAAATATCCAATATGGAGGCAAAGGAATTAAGAAGCGGAAAAACATTAGTTTCCTTTGACTTATATGACGGATCAAGCTCCATGACCTGTAAGTCCTTTTTAAAGCCTGGTGATGAGGGTGAGGTAACATCTAGACTTAAAAAAGCTAAAGGTGTTAGGATTGCTGGAAATGCAGGCTATAGCCAGTTTTCTGGTGAAGTTGAGATGATCGCTAATATTATAATAGAAACAGAAGGCATAAAGAAGACTAAGAGGCAGGATAATGCTGAAGTTAAGAGAGTAGAACTGCATATGCATACACAAATGAGTCAGATGGATGCTATGACCGGTGCCTCTGATTTGATTAAGAGAGCCATGAGCTGGGGCATGAAAGCCATTGCCATAACGGATCATGGAGTGGTGCAGTCGTTTCCTGATGCACATAAGCTTCTTGGAAGAGATAATCCAGACATGAAGGTTATATATGGAGTGGAGGCCTATTTAGCGCCAGATAAAAAACCTTCTGTAACAAACCCTAAGGGACAGAGTATAGATACCACCTATTGTGTGTTAGACTTAGAAACCACAGGTTTTTCACCAGTAACAGAAAAAATTACTGAAATAGGAATTATGAAATTTAAGGATGGAAAGGTAGTAGACAGCTTTAGCTGTTTTGTAAATCCTGAAAAGCCTATTCCACCAAGAGTTGTAGAGATTACAAATATAACTAATGATATGGTAAAGGATGCAGAAACCATAGATAAGGTATTTCCTAAAATGCTGGAGTTTATTGAGGGAAGTGTCTTGGTTGCCCATAATGCTGGATTTGATATAAACTTTTTAAAGCATAATGCAAAAGTTTTAGGATATGACTTCGACTTCACATATTTGGATACCTTGACCTTAGCTCAGGAACTCTTCCCTGAATTTAAAACCTATAAATTAGGAAGAATCGCTAAAAACCTTGGTATAAAGGTAGAGGTTGCACATAGAGCCTTAGATGACGTGGATACCACAGTTAAGGTCTTTAAGATAATGCTTGAAAAGTTAAAGGAAAGAGGCGCAAAAACTCTTGAGGATATAGATGTATACGGATCTGATGAAGTTGCAAAGAAGGAAGCCTATAAAAAGCTTAAAACTTATCATGCAATAATATTCGCAAAGAATTATGAGGGCTTAAAGAATTTATATAGACTAGTATCCTATTCTAATTTAGATTATTTTTATAAAAAACCGCGTATATTAAAGAGCATGTTAAAAAAATATTCTGAGGGCTTAATTCTTGGAAGTGCCTGCAGTGAAGGGGAATTGTATCAGTCAATACTTCTTGGAAAATCCGATGAGGAAATTGAAGCTATTGCTGAGGAATATGATTACTTAGAAATCCAGCCTCTTGGAAACAATGATTATTTAGTAAGGCAAGAGCAGGTTCCTAATAAAGAATATCTAAAGGAAATCAATAAAAAAATTGTAGCTCTTGGAGAAAAATTAAATAAACCTATAGTTGCCACAGGAGACGTTCATTTCATGGATCCTGAGGATGAGATATACAGACGTATACTGGAGGCAGGACAGGGTTTTAAGGATGCAGATAATCAGGCTCCATTATATTTAAGAACTACTGAGGAGATGCTTAGAGAATTTTCATATTTAGGAGCAGAAAAGGCCTATGAGGTTGTTGTAACAAATACCAATTTGATAGCAGATATGTGTGAGCAGATTAGTCCTATTTCGCCAGATAAAGCTACACCACACATAGATGGCTGTGAGCAGACCATTAAGGATATTACTTTTGAAAAGGCTCATGAGCTTTATGGAGATACACTTCCTGAACTTGTTCAGAAAAGACTAGAGAAAGAGCTGGATTCCATTATAAAAAATGGTTTCTCCGTGATGTACATTATAGCTCAAAAGCTGGTTTGGAAATCAAATGAGGATGGTTATCTGGTAGGTTCCAGAGGATCTGTTGGTTCATCTGTCGTTGCATATATGACCGGTATAACGGAAGTAAACGCTCTGCCGCCACATTACAGGTGTCCAAAATGCAAGTATTCAGACTTTGAGGATTACGGCATTAAACTTGGCTTTGACTTGCCAGATAAGGCTTGCCCTGTTTGTGGAGAAAACTTAGCTAAGGACGGTATAGATATCCCTTTCGAAACCTTCTTAGGCTTCAATGGAGATAAGGAGCCGGATATAGACTTAAACTTTTCAGGAGAGTATCAGGCAAAAGCCCATAAATACACAGAGGTTATCTTTGGAAAGGGCACAACCTTTAAGGCTGGAACCATAGGTACCATAGCAGAAAAAACAGCCTTTGGATATGTGAAAAAGTATTATGATGAAAAAAATATTTCAGTAAACAAGGCGGAAGTCCTCAGAATTTCAAAGGGCTGTACAGGTATAAAAAGAACTTCAGGGCAACACCCTGGTGGAATCATAGTTGTACCTAAGGGAAGAGAAATTTTTGAATTTTGCCCTGTACAGCATCCAGCTGATGACCCAAATTCAGAGATTATAACAACACATTTTGACTATCACTCTATTGATCAGAACTTATTGAAGCTAGATATACTGGGCCACGACGATCCTACAGTAATAAGAATGCTGCAGGATTTAACGGGAGTGGATCCTCAAACCATACCGATGGATGATAAGGCTACTATGTCTATATTTTCATCAACGGAAGCTTTAGGAGTAACGCCAGAGCAGATAAATTCCAAGGTAGGAACCTTTGGTATTCCTGAATTTGGTACTAAGTTCGTAAGAGGAATGCTTTTAGATACAATGCCAAAAACCTTCATGGATTTAATATGTATATCAGGACTTTCCCACGGTACTGACGTGTGGCTTGGAAATGCTAAGGACTTGATCGATCAAAAAATAGTTACCAGCATAAGTGAAGCAGTATGTACCAGAGATGATATCATGGTTTATCTTATCAAACAAAATCTGCCACCAAATTCAGCCTTTAAGATAATGGAGTTGGTGCGTAAGGGAAAGGCATTAAAAGACCCAAAATTTCCGGAATATGAGGCTTTAATGAGGGAGCACGAGGTGCCAGAGTGGTACATAGGATCCTGTAAAAAGATAAAATACATGTTCCCTAAGGCCCATGCTGCTGCCTACGTAATGATGGCATTCAGAATAGCTTGGTTTAAGGTTCACATACCTAAGGCATATTATTCAGCATACTTCTCCATCAGAGCAAAAGCCTTTGATTCAGAATTTATGATATTCGGCAAAGAGAAAGTTAAGGAAAAAATGAAGGAAATTGAAATGATGGGTAATCAAGCGGGTCCTAAGGATAAGGATATGTATGATGACTTGGAATTGGTTTTAGAAATGTATGAGAGGGGCATTAATTTCTTACCAATTGATTTATATAAATCTCATGCCATAAACTTCTTAATGGAGGAGGATGGCATAAGGCCACCTATAAGCAGTATAGCCGGTATGGGAAACGTGGCAGCAGAAGGTATATATAATGCGGTCCAAGAAGCAGAACAAGAAGGAAAGCCTATCAGCTCTATAGAAGATCTAAAAAAACGTGCTAAGATCGGGAATTCTGCTATAGACTCGCTTAAAAAGTTTGGCTGCTTAAAAGGTCTTCCTGAAAGTGATCAAATGAGCTTTTTTGATGTAATCTAATGAGTAAAAGTACTGGTATAGGTTAATGACGTCAAGTACATGGTTGACTATCAGTTTTCGGCCTTTATTCTAAAAGTTAGATAATAAAAAGAAAGTACAATATTAAGAAAGAGTAACTTATATTGTACTTTCTTATTCTTTATTTAATTATAGTAATTATTTATATTAATAAAGAAAAATTAAAAACCCCTGAAACTTTCAAGGGTTTTAGTTTATGTTATTCGAGTATTAAATTTATTTTCTATATGTTTACCAAAATCTATTACAAAATTTAAGTGTTCGGTATCTCTTTGTACTGTCTTCTTTAATAAGTAAAAGAAAGAGTTATGGTTGCATTTCTTTATATTATTGTAGTAGTCTTTTGATATTTTCCAAAACTTTTGAGGGAAGGACAAGTATGCTAGAATATATTTGTATTCATCTAGAGTGAGAGGACAAATTTTTTCGTAAATATTTATGCAGTTTAAAGTAAGGTCCAAATCCCAGTTAGTACTATCTCTTTTTAAAAGTCTTCTTAAAAAATAAGATATATCGTGAGTGCAATAATCAGTGCTGCATTTATCGAAATCAATTACCCAGGTGTTTTTTTTATCATCAAATATTATATTTTTATTTACATAATCTAAGTGGCACAGTGATTTACTTAGATTATTATTATTTATAGTTGATGATACCTGCGCAGCTATTTCTGCTAAAAATAGATTGTTTTCAAAGTTTTGTAAAAATAGTTTTGAAAACTTGTCTCCATACCTAAATGCTAAATTAGAACAAGATAACAGTTGGTGAAAATGTTTGCTTATTGAAATATTTATACTATCAAAGCTTCCTCTCATAGTACTTCCTTCTATAGGCGTAAATTTTCTACATGACTTATGCATTCGGGCAAGATTATTTATTGACAATAAAATATGTTCTTTAAGGTCATAATTGCATTTTTCACCTTCTATCCATGGAGTGAGTATAAACAACATATTATTATAGTTAACAAATCTGTCATTTGTATTTGTAGAAAGTATCTTAGGTACTTTAATATTATTTCTAAATAACCACTCTATTGCAGAATAAACAAAAAGTAGGTCCTCCTTTGAAAAGTAAACCTTTTTCAAGCAATAACTTTTATCATTATAGCCTATTTTATATACTGCCCTTTGCTTGTCCGTATCCTTGAACTTAATTCTGGATATTTCTGCTTCATTAAGGTTATAGTGTGGAAGTACGTATTTTTTTACGTTTTTTTCAGATAATAAATCTAAATTATATTTTTTAGCCGCATAAGGCATTATTAACACTCCTTAAAAGCTATTTCTTTATAATAATATTAAGAAAATCCTTACAATATACATTTTCATTAAAAAAAAGGAGTTTTAAATATATATATAGAATAATTTATTTAGGTGATTTATATGATTTTAAGAGAGAGAATAGAAAAAAACGAAAAACTTATATTAATTCCAGAGGCAACGTTCTCTTCTAATTCAAAGAGAAGAAATTTTGAAGAAAACAATGATGAACTTAGAACCTCATTTATGGTTGACAGAGATAGAATTATACATAGTAAATCTTTTAGAAGACTTAAACATAAAACGCAAGTATATATAAAAACCTGGGGAGATCACTATAGAACAAGACTTACCCATACTCTCGAAGTATCTCAAATAGCTAAAACTATAGGGAAAGGGATTGGACTAAATGAGGATTTAATTGAAGCTATTGCTTTAGGTCATGATATTGGGCATGTAGCTTTTGCTCATAATGGGGAAGAAGTTCTGGACAAACTTTTACCAGAGGGGTTTAGACATAATGAAAATAGTATAAGAGTTTTAACAAAAATAGAGAGACAGGGAAAAGGGTTAAATCTCACTGAAGAAGTATTGGATGGAATATTGCATCACAGCGGTTTTTCTAATTCTGATTCAAAGGCACATACATTAGAAGGGCAAGTGGTCAGGTATAGTGATAAAATAGCCTATGTGAATCATGATATAGATGATTCTATAAGAGCTGAGCTCTTAAGTGAGGAAGAACTTCCATTAAATTTAATAAAAGTATTAGGAAATACGCATGGACAAAGGATAGATACACTGGTTAAAGATTGTATATATACAACTATAGACAATATAAGCAAAGGTGCAATCAAGGTTTCTCTAAGCGATGAAATGGGTAAAATTCTAGCAGAGCTTAGAACTTTTATGTTTCAAAAAGTTTATATGGGAACTGTTCTTAAAACAGAGAGAGATAAGGCAAAGTTTGTGTTAGAGCAAGTGTTTAATTATTTTCTTAAGAATCCAGATAAGATGCCTGAATTTTACATAGATATTGTTGAAAAAGAAGGATTATATAGAGGTGTCGCAGATTATATATCTGGCATGAGTGATGATTACTGTTTACTTTTATTTAATAACATATATGTTCCTAAAATTGTTGTGTATTAGGAATAATTTCTAGTATTAAATGGGTAAAATAACAAAAGCCAAAAGAAGTTAATTATATAATATTATCCATTTGATTAGCCTAATGATGAAATAGTATAATAGGTTGTCTAGTATAAACTTAAATGGATATAGACACTATTGCAAAATTTGTTTATTAATAATATTGTTTTTGAAGGATATTTATTATATATAAAGAATATATATAGTAGATTAGAAGAAAAAAATTTAATATTATTAGGAGGAATGTCGTGATTGGTGTCGAATATAATTAATCCGAGTACAATTAAGCAGGAATCCAAAATCTTAAGCAGGCATCCAAAATCTATGATTTTGAGATGATCGCTTACACAGAGTGCTGATTTTGTGATGATCGGTTAAGTAGCGAACCCAAATCTCTGATTTGGAGTGAGTCACTTACTCAGTGAGTACTCATTCGACGAAAGGAGAAGGAGTTTCATTTAAATTATTAAGATAGGTGGGAGTATTTATTGATATCGGAAGATGTCATTCAAAGGGTTAAAGAGGAAAATGATATAGTGGATGTTATATCAGAAACTGTAAAGTTAAAAAGGGCAGGAAGAAATTATTCTGGATTATGCCCATTCCATCACGAAAAAACACCCTCTTTTAGTGTTTCAGTAGATAAACAGATTTACAAATGTTTTGGATGTGGTGAAGCTGGAAATGTTATAACATTTGTTATGAAAACTAAGAATTTAAGTTTTCCAGAAGCGGTTAAATTGTTAGCTGATAGAGTAAATATAGATTTAGAGTTAGATCATGATAATGATAATAAGAACAATAGTTTTGAAAAGTTGTATACACTAAATGTAGAATCTGCTAGATATTTTTTTAGTTGTCTACAGAAAGACGACACTGCCAAAAAATATTTAATCAATAGAGGGATAACTGAAGCTACAATAAGAAAATTTGGGTTAGGATATTCAGTTGATAGATGGGATGGATTAATAAGACATTTGAGAGCCAAGAGATATACTGAATTAGACATGTTAACTGCAGGACTTGTAATTAAAAGCCAAAAAGGCTCCTATTACGATAGGTTTAGAAATAGAATTATATTTCCTGTCTTTAATTATAAAGGTAAGGTTATTGGCTTTGGTGGAAGGGTTTTAGATGATTCTAAGCCTAAATATCTAAACTCACCTGAAACATCATTATTTAAGAAGGGTATAAACCTTTATGGATTAAACTTTGCAATTAAAAGTAATAATTCAAGGATGTTTATAATAGTAGAGGGGTACATGGATTGTATATCTCTTCATCAGCATGGTATAACCAATGCTGTAGCTTCTCTTGGTACAGCTTTAACTATGAACCAAGCTAAGCTTATGAAAAAATATGCAGATAAAGTTATAATTTCCTATGATGCAGATAGTGCAGGTCAGATGGCCACATTGAGGGGATTAGAAATATTAAAAAAAGCGGGATTAGATGTGAGAGTTTTAATTGTTCCACAGGGTAAAGATCCAGATGAATTTATAAGAAATAATGGAAAGGAAGCATTCTTAAAACTTATACAGGAGGCTCTCCCGCTTATTGACTATAGAATAAACGTACTTAAAAATGAACTGAATTTAAGTGATTCTGATGATATTGTAAAATATGCGGAAAAAACTTTAGAAATGTTAGAAGAGTTGGATCCTTTAGAAAAAGAGGTCTATATAAAAAGATTATCCGAGGAAACTAAAATTAGAGATCAGGCTTTATATGACATAATGAATAATAAAATTCAAAAAAATGTAAAAAATTCTGAAAATATGAATACAGATAACATTTTTGGACAAAAATTATATTTAGAGCCGGCATATCTAAAGGCTGAGAGAGGTCTATTAAAGCTCATGGTAAATGACAATAATGCTTTAGAATATGCATTAAGCACTATAAAAAAAGATGAATTAATAATGGATAGTCACAGAAAAATATTTGACTATATTGTTGAAAACATGCAATTTGATGAAAATGAAAGAGAAAAACGCATAGAGTCAAGATGTGATGATATAGATACTTCAAAAGAATGGGTAAATATTTTAGAAACTAATTTAGTATATGACGAATATGATTATGAAAATATGATAAAAGATTTTATAAAGGGAATCCAAAAATATAAACTTGAAGAAGAAAAAAAGAGCTAATTAATAAAATAAAACGCTATGAATCAGAGGGAAAGCTTGAAGAATCGCTAAAGTTAGCACACGAACTGATTGAAATACAAAAAAAGATTGGTGGGATACAGTAATGGCTGAAGGAGGCAAAATCATGAAAGATAAAAGTGCAAAGATGCAGATAGTTAAAAAACTAATAGAAAAAGGTAAAAAAACTAGCACTTTAACTTATAAAGAAATAATGGATGAATTAGATGAAATTGATTTAAGTCCTGAACAAATAGAAAAGATATATGAAGTACTTGAATCAATGGGAATTGAAGTTATAGGAGATATGCAGGGTGTAGAAGTAGATGAAAAAGATCTAGACTTATCAATTCCTGAAGGTATCGCAATTGATGATCCTGTTAGAATGTATTTAAAGGAAATAGGTAAAGTACCTCTGCTTTCTTCAGAGGAAGAAATTGAGCTAGCAAATAGAATAGAAGCTGGAGATCAAGCTGCTAAAAAGAAACTAGCTGAAGCAAACCTAAGACTTGTTGTAAGCATAGCTAAAAGATATGTAGGTAGGGGGATGCTCTTCCTTGATCTTATTCAGGAAGGAAACCTAGGCCTTATAAAAGCTGTTGAGAAGTTTGATTATAGAAAAGGCTTCAAGTTCAGTACTTATGCTACATGGTGGATTAGACAGGCAATTACTAGAGCAATAGCAGATCAGGCAAGAACTATAAGAATACCTGTTCATATGGTTGAAACTATTAATAAATTAATAAGAGTATCAAGACAGCTTTTACAAGAACTTGGAAGAGAGCCACAACCTGAAGAAGTAGCGAAAATTATGGAAATGCCAGTAGATAAAGTAAGAGAAATAATGAAAATAGCTCAAGAGCCTGTATCTTTAGAGACACCAATAGGAGAAGAAGAAGATAGTCATTTAGGAGACTTTATCCCAGATGATGAAGCACCAGCACCAGCAGAAGCAGCAGCCTTCACTATGCTCAAAGAGCAACTTATAAACGTTTTGGATACACTAACACCAAGAGAAGAGAAAGTACTAAGATTAAGATTTGGATTAGATGATGGAAGAGCTAGAACTCTTGAAGAAGTAGGTAAAGAGTTTAATGTTACAAGAGAAAGAATAAGACAGATAGAAGCCAAAGCTTTAAGGAAGCTTAGACATCCAAGTAGAAGCAAAAAATTAAAGGATTATTTAGACTAAAGGCACCAGATTATGGTGCTTTTTTTATATGCACTATTATGCTAATTAGTTATTTTTGAAGATGCCTTAATATTAAATGGCAGTTATGTTATAATGTATAAAGGAAGGTGATGATGTGAAAACTTATAAATCAGTTAAAGGGTCCGGTGTATATTCTATACTAGGAATAACTGCAGCATATGATATTCTTTTAGCTATAATCTTATATATGGTAAGCTATTATGAAATTTCAACACTGATTAAAATGACTATGATTGTTTTTAATATATACCAATTTTATTATATGATCATCAGCTGTTCTTTAACATATTCTATAGATAATCAAAACATATATATTAATAGTGCTTTAGGGCTAAAAAACATAGTTATACCTTTTAGTGAAATACAAGGATATCAAAAAGCTCAGGGATATATAAGAGGTGTAAAACTATCTGGATATGGCAATAGCAAGTTTGCTATAGGAAGGTCCATAATAGATAAAATAGGAAGCACTTATATGTTTGTAACCTCTACAAAAAATATAATTTACTTAAGAACAGAGGATATAAATTATGGATTATCTCCGGAAAACTTTGATAAATTCGAAGAAAAATTAAACGAAAAATGCATTAATCAATTAATTTGGGATTATAAAATAAATAAGAATGTTAACCTTTATAAGGATAAAAAATTTTTTGTTCCTTTTGTTATAGTAGCTATAATTGTAACTATAATAACAGTAACACCTATAATATTGTATCTCTATAATAAGCTCCCAAGCATGATGCCTTTAAATTTTAATCCTGAATTTGTAGCTATTAAGTTTGGAACGGCAAAGCAGTTTGCGTTTAAACATATGTTTTATGGAATACTTAATATGGCTATTTTATTCTGTATGTATTATGCTGCCTACTTTTGTGCAAAATACGATAGAAAATCTGCATATAAGTTTATTTATATACCATTAATTTTGTCTATGATGTTTTTTATTATGCAGGTAAGAATATTATTAACTTTTAGATAATTAGAATGGAGTAGAATTCAATGGAAATTAGTTTAAGACTTAAGACTATTGCTGGAATGGTTGATGAATGTGAAGCTGTAGCTGATATAGGAACTGACCATGGATATATACCTATATATTTAGTAAAGAATAAGGTATGCAAAAAAGCTATAGCATCAGATATAAATAAAGGTCCTGTAGAAAAAGCAAGATTTAATATTAAACTTGAAAATATGCAGGATAGAATACAGTGCAGATTAGGGGGAGGACTTACTACAATTCAGCCAGGAGAGGTACAAGGAATAGTTATTGCTGGAATGGGTGGAAACTTAATAAGGGATATTATGGAGGAAGGCTTAGATAAGTTTAAAAAGGCAGAATTTGCAGTGCTTCAGCCTGTTCAAAATCCTGAAGTGCTGAGGGAATATATTTATAAAAAAGGATATAAAATAATTGATGAAGAGTTATGTATAGATGATAATAGACTTTATGAAATCATTAAAGTAACTTATGATAATAAAATTGAAAATACAGATAGCATTTACTATGAAGTAGGGAAGAGATTAATAGAAAAAAAACATCCACTTGCAAAGCAATATATCAAGATAAAAATTGATCGCTATATAAAAATATTAAATAATATAGTAGAAGAGTCGGAGTCATCCAATAAAAGAAAGGTCGAAGTAAAAAATAAAATAACAAAACTTGAGGAGCTGTTAGAATGTCTTTAAAAGTTAAAGATATTGATAAAATAATGGAAGAACATGCCCCATCAAAATTTAAAGAAAGCTATGATAATGTTGGACTTATGATTGGTGAAAGAAGTGCTGAGGTAACATCAATACTTGTAGCTTTAGATTGTACATTGGATGTAATTGAGGAAGCAAAAGAAAAAAAATGCAACCTTATATTGACTCATCATCCACTATTATTTAGAAAGCCTTTGAACATAACTACAGACACATTATTAGGAAAGAAAATAATTGAAATTATAAGAAGTGGCCTTAATGTTTATTCAAGTCATACTAATTTAGACTCTATCAAAGGTGGAATAAATGATATTGTTATGCAGTTGTTGGGTTTTGAAAAATATGAGACTATAAGTCTTTCTGATAAAAGAAAAGTTGATGATTATAGTACAGGAATAGGAAGAATTGCTGTTTTAGATGAGCCTATAACAGTATTAGAACTATGTGATAAAATCAAGAAAGATTTAAATATTTCTATGCTTAGATATAGTGGAAAAGATGAAATGAAAATTAAGAAGGTTGCTGTTATAAATGGCAGTGGTCAAGACTATTTTAACGCTGCTAAAAGATTAGGTGCAGATTGTATAATTACAGGAGATACAACTTATCATTATGTTAGCGATTTAAATGAGGAAGACATTGCTGTTATCGATGCTGGGCATTTTGGAACTGAATGGCCTGCTATGCAGGTTTTTACTAAATGGTTAAAGGATAAGTTGGAATTTATGGGATTTAGTAATTTTGTATATATATCTGAATTTAATAGAAGTCCGTATAAATATAAATAGAAATGGGTTTCATATACCTATTTCTATTTTTTATTATTATAAATTCTATATGCAAGTATTAATGCTAAAGATTATGAGGAGGAGTAAACAATGAATTCATTAGATTTACTTTTAGAAATCCAAGAAAATCAGAAGATTTTAAAAGAAGGCATTAAAGTATTAAAAGATGATTCATATATCAACGTATTGAAAAAGCTTAAAGAAGAATTTGAAAATGAAAAGGTAAATTTTAAAAAAAAGGAAAAAGAACTGAGTGATTTAAACAACAGGATTAACGAACTGAATATAGAACTCACTAGTGTTAAGGAAGAACAAAACAAAGAAGACTATAAATTGTACAATAACGGTGTAAGCAATTATCACGTATTAGAAGCAATACAAAACTCTATGGAATATAGGAAAAGTATAATAAAAGACTTAGAAGATCAGAAAGCAGGGTTGATGAAGAGTCAAGAAAAGATTCTAAAAGATAAGGAGAACTCAAAAATAAAACTTAGAGAACTAAAAAATAGCTTCTATAGCTGTAAGGAAGATACAGATAAGAAGATCAATAAAGCTAAGGAAGATATAAAAAAGGTGGAAATCAATATTCATAATCTAGAAAAATTAATTCCGCCTAAGCTATTACTCGATTTTAATAATATAAAAAAGACAAAAGGGACAGGGGCTGCTGAAGTACAAAATAATGTATGTTCTGGCTGTAGGATGTATTTATCTTCTATTGTTCTAGATGATATAAAACAAAGTAAAAAGATAGTTTATTGTGATCATTGTGGAAGAATACTATACTACAACGATAAGTTATAATTTACAGTAAAATACTATTTGCATTTTGTGATAGTATATGATATTATAATATCTGCGAGTAAGCCAGACAATCGCTGCTGTGATAACACAGGAGAGGAAAGTCCGAGCTCCATAGGACAGGGTGCTGGGTAATACCCAGTCAGGGTGACCTGAAGGAAAGTGCAACAGAGATATACCGCCGGAACTTTGTTTCGGTAAGGGTGGAAAGGCGAGGTAAGAGCTCACCAGCGCATTGGCGACTTTGCGGCTATGTAAACCCCATCTGGAGCAAGATCGAATAGAGAAGCATTAAAGGGGTGGTCCGCTCCGCTTCCGGGTAGTATCGCTTGAGCCTATTGGTAACAATGGGCCTAGATAGATGATTGTCTAATACAGAACTCGGCTTATAGGTTTGGTCGCAGGTTATATATGCCCACTTGAGAGTGGGTTTTTTACTTTTTTGTCATCTATATGTCTAAAATCATAAAATCTTAATATTCTCTTCAAAATTCATATTATTTAGAGCTTTTCTAAATTTTCATATGTAATACAGAACAATCAAGAGAAGAAGTATATCAAAATATATTTGTTTCATTACATAGATAGTTATATATAAATTTTAGTAATCATTGAATAAAGTGCAAAAAATTAGGAAAAAATAAGCTTATCTCTTAGATACGTAGATTAACTTGCTAAGATATATCTTTCTAGAAGGAGGTAAGATACTTGAGTAATATAAATGGAATTGGTGTAAGCATACCAAGAAAAGAGGCCTTTGATAAAGTTACTGGAGCAGCAAAATATACTGATGATATAATTCTTCCTGGTATTTTACACGCCAAAATGCTCACAAGCCCCTTTGCACATGCAAAGATTAAATCCATTGACATATCTGAAGCTGAGAAATCACCAGGTGTTCAGGCAGTAATAACAGGGGATTATTTTCCTGTGCTATCTGGATCAGTAATAGAGGATAGACCTCCGATAGCAAGAGATAAAGTACGTTATAATGGTGAACCTGTCGCAGTAGTTGTTGCTAATAGTGAGCAGGAAGCAATGAAGGCTTTAAAGCTAATAAATGTAGAATATGAGCCTTTACCTGTTGTTAACTCAATAAGTGACGCCTTAAAGCCAGGTGCCACTCTTATACATGAAAATCTGGGTCAGTACAAACATGCAGTGGAGGATGTGTATCCTGAGCTAAATACTAACATTTCAGACAGAATTCAAATAAGAAAAGGCGATGTGGTAAAGGGCTGGTCAGAAAGCGAAGTCATAGTAGGGGGAAGCTTTTCACTTCCACAGTCAGATCATATTGCAATGGAAACTCGAAATGTGAGAGCACAAATTATGCCTGATGGAAGGATAATAATTTATACTTCTTCACAAGCTCCCTATTCTGTTAAGAAGCGTCTAAGTAAGATTTATAATATACCAGAAGGAAATATAATTGTTAAAGTACCATTTGTAGGTGGGGGATTTGGCGGCAAGGCAGCTGTTAATTTGGAGATTATTGCATACCTTGCCTCGAAGGCTGCTAATGGTAGACCGGTTAGGATAGCCAACTCAAGAGAAGAGGATATTAAAACTTCGCCATCTAGAATTGGAGTTGAGGCAAATTTAAAAATAGGAGCAACAAAGGATGGAATTATTAAAGTTCTAGAAGCTAAATATATGGTTGACAATGGGGCCTATGCAGATACTGGTCCACGTATGGCTAAGGCCATAGCGATAGATTGTTCAGGGCCATATAATATTGAAAATATATGGTGTGATTCAATAAGTGTTTATACTAATCATACTTATGTTACTTCCTATCGTGGATTTGGTCATACAGAATATACTTTCTGCATAGAGAGAATGATGGATAAGTTAGCAGCAAAGCTTGGAATTGATGTCTTAGAATTAAGGGTTAAAAATGCTATAAAGCCTGGGCAGTACACACCTACGCAAGTCAAAACAACTTTAAGTAATATAGGCAAACTGGAAGAATGTTTGACAAAATTAAAAGAATTAGCTAAATGGGATGAAGGTCAGGTAATAAAAACAGAAGATGGTGTGATAAAGGTAAAAGGAATAGGATGTTTTTGGAAAACATCTGATTCACCTACTGATGCTGTTTCTGGAACCTTTCTCACTTTTAATACAGATGGAAGCATAAATCTTAATAACGGCGCAGTTGAAATTGGACCCGCCACAAAGACTACTTTAGCTCAAATACTTGCTGAAAAACTGAAGATGGATGTAAGTAGAGTTCATGTGTTTATGGGAGTGGATACTCAAGTCTCACCAGAACATTGGAAAACTGTTGCAAGTATGACAACATTCATGGCAGGCAGGTCAGTTCTTAGAGCTGCTGATGATCTTATAAGGCAGCTGAAAAGCCTAGCTGCTACTGTTATGAATTCTCCACCAGAAGATTTAGAGGTTGCAGAAGAAAAAGTGTATTTAAAGCAAGACCCAGAAATATATGTTTCATTCAAGGATTTAGCTCGAGGATATAAACATTCAAATGGTCTTGCAGTTGACGGTCAAATAATTGGCCGCGGAACCTTTATAATGAGCCATATTACTGACATGGACGAAAAAACAGGAAAAGGTAAACCTGGACCGGCATGGACGGTAGGAGCTCAAGCAGTCGAAATTGAATACGATCCTGCTAAGTTCACGTATAGACTTTTAAAAGCAATTACTGTTCTAGATGCAGGAAAAGTAATCAATCCCAAAACCTCTAGGGGATTGATAATGGGAGGAGTAAATATGGGGTTTGGGATAGCTACCAGAGAGGCTTTTGAATATGATGAGGATGCTAGACTGAAAACCACTACACTGCGAACTTATAAGCCTATGAGGTTTGGTGAAAATCCAGAATATATAGTTGATTTTATTGAAACGCCTCAAATTGATGCACCCTTTGGAGCACGCGGATTTGCTGAACATGGCATTATAGCAATTCCAGCTGCATTTGCAAATGCTATATCACATGCAGCTGATTATGAATTTGATAAACTGCCTATCACGTCTGAAGTAATTTGGAAGGCTAAGACTGGAGGAAAATATGATACCCTTTGATTTTGAATATTATAAACCTGAAACCGTTGAGGAAGCTGTTCAAGTATATAATGAATTAACTGGCAAAGGAAAGAAGCCTTTATATTATGGCGGCGGAACCGAGATTATAAGTATGTCAAGGGCTCATAATGTATATACTGAAGCCGTAATTGATATAAAAGGAATATCTGAATGTAATCTTCAGGAATTAAGAGATAATAAACTTATTATTGGTTCTGCTGTTACACTTACACAAATTGCTGAAACAAATTCATTTCCTTTACTTGGTTTAACAGTACAAAGAATTGCAGACCATACTATACAAGATAAAATAACACTTGGAGGAAACATAGCAGGAACAATTATATATCGGGAAGCTGTGCTGCCTCTTTTATTATCAAATAGCGAAGTGGTTATAGCAAATTCAAGTGGGAGAAAGCAAATTTTACTTCAGGATATATTTAATAAAAAAATACAACTTAATGATGGAGAGTTTATAGTAAATGTAATAGTAGATAGCCATTTTCTCTCTCTACCATATTTGCATGTAAAAAGAACTAAGAGCGATAAGATAGACTACCCGTTAATTACTCTTGCAGCACTTAAGAACAATAATAGAATAAACATAGCCTTTAGCGGAGTCTGTAGTTATCCATTTAGATCTTCTTTAATTGAAGATTATTTAAATGATATTAGTGTGCAAAATAACATAAGGATTAATAATGCAATAGATAATACACCAGATTTAATATTAAATGATTTAGCTGGCTCTGCTGACTTTAGAAAATTTATGTTACAAAAAATGCTTATAGAAGTTTTAGAGAAACTGGAGGGATGATTAAGTGCTGAAGATCTCTGGTAAAACAATAATAACCTTGAATATTAATGGAGAAGATAAAGAAGTTGCTGCAAAGCCCTCAGATATTCTATTAAATACTCTTCGTAATGAATTAGGACTTACAGGGGCTAAACCAAGTTGTGAAAATGGAGATTGTGGTGCATGCACCATTCTTATAGACGGATGGCCTATAAAATCTTGTTTAATGCTGACTGTTGAGGCAATAGGGAAGAAAATAGTTACTGTTGAAGGCTTAGAAAGTGCACCAATACAAAAGGCTTTTGTAGATAATTGGGGGTTTCAATGTGGGTATTGTACTTCAGGATTTTTAATGGTCTGCCATGCTTTAGCTAATATACATCCTGATGCAAATGACCATGTAATAGAACAATGGTTACAATCTAATATTTGTCGATGTACCGGTTATGAGGAGATAAAGAATGCTATCAAATCAGTTATGTCATCTAAATAAATCTAACAGTTTAGAAAGATTAATATATAGAGAGTTAGAAAGTTTCTTTATGAAGAAAATAAAAAGGAAGTTCACTTATTAGTAAACCTCCTTTTAGTATTTGAAGTTTATGTAATATCGTCCACGATTTTATTTAGGTTTTTCATTTCATTAAAAAATATGTCTTTATGAACACCAATAACTAAATCCTTATTATTTGCATCAAGTTTTGTACTATGACTAGCATCTTTATTGGTATTGATGTAATTAATTATCTTTATTTGTTCCAATATGATAGTAAGGGTATAGATCATATTCTCTAGTTTATTTTTTACAAGAAGGAACTTTGGGTTAAGTTTAAATTCTTCAGTACATATTTTCAACTTTTCTTTCATATCATTTAGTTCTTGCTCAATTTTGTCCAACTCATTTTTGTTTCCGAAAAAACCTTTGGTGTTAGCTATATTTAGTAGTTTTTCTTGTATATTTTCTGCTTGTTTTTTTAGCAACTGTTTCATATCTGGATTGAAAATATAGTGATTTACGAGTGTGGTGATAGCTATACCTATAAAAGTATCAAGAAGTCTGTGAACACTGTATATGAGGGCTGAGGAGCCTTTTATTCCCACTATAATAGATGCAAATACTAAGCATGCAATAGATGTAGTGCTGTCCCATTTTAGATAGTTACACACATAAATAATTAATATAACTCCTGCGCCAGCTAAAAGTACATTCTGTGATTGAATAGTTACAAGTATAACGCCAATAACAGCGCCAATGAAACTCCCAATAATTCTGTTTAGTCCAAATTTAATTGTCTCTCCAAAGAAAGTTGATATTGGCATGACAGCAGGTAGTAAAACGAAAAAAGGATATTTTAAATTTAATAAGTTTGATATTAGCATGCATAAAGAAGCCGCAAATCCAACTCTAATTGCTTTTCTTTTTAAATCCATTGCTTCACCTTCTTAAAAAGGAATTCTCCCAATATTTTAATAGCTAATATATAATTACAAAGCACCATTATATAATAGCTTTTCGTAATATAGATAAAAATTATACGTTTGCAAACCAAATAATGTTTTTGACTTTTCATAGGAACTTCAGTAGGAACCATGATATAGGATGTATTGAAAAAATGTCAGAAATATTATAAAATAATATAAAAAGTAGAAAAATGCAAAATATTAAAGTTATATGTCAAAAAAAGTCCAAATGGGAGGAAACATATGCTAAAGTTTATTTTAGGTTTTATGATTGCAAGTAGTATTTGGCTCATGGTTATTATAACTAAAGACTATTTAAAAAAGAAAAAAGAGGGAACTTTAGAAAAAGGAAGCTTCATAAAGTTAGGGCTTATCGGCATGTTAGCAAACTTCTTTGATACTTTAGGCATAGGGAGCTTTGCCATTGAAACCTCATTTTTCAAAAATTTAAAGCTTGTTGATGATGTAAAATTGCCAGGAACGTTAAATGTAGCTAACACAATTCCAACAATTCTTGAAGCTATCATTTTTATGACAGTTATCGAAGTTGAACCTATTACACTTATTTGCATGCTAGTAGCTGCAATAGCTGGTGCAGTTGTTGGGGCGGAGATTGTGTCCAAGTTTGAAGAAAGAACCATCCAAATTTGCATGGGAGTAGCGCTGATTGCGGTGGCTGGACTCATGGTTGCAGGTCAATTAAAACTTTTCCCAGTCGGAGGAGATGCAGTAGGCCTTACGGGGATAAAATTAATAATAGGAATTATAGGTAATTTTATTTTTGGAGCATTAATGACTGTAGGGATAGGGTTATACGCCCCTTGTATGGCTCTTGTATTTGCATTAGGAATGGGACCTAAGGTTGCATTTCCAATAATGATGGGCTCTTGTGCAATTCTAATGCCTTTTGCTTCATATAAGTTTATCAAAAATGGTGCTTATTCTACTAAAGCGTCTATGGCTACGGCTATATTAGGGTCAATAGGTGTTCTAATAGCTGCATATATAGTAAAATCTCTGCCATTAAATATATTAAAATGGGTAGTTGTTTGTGTAATAATATATACATCATCTGTAATGTTTAAATCAGCGAAAGCAAATAGAGATTTTAAATCAAGCACGGAAGAAATAGTTTAACATAATATGGAGTTCAAAGACTTTCAGTTTAATTCTATAAGCTGGAAGTCTTTTAATCTTTGTAGTATTATATATAGTGATATAATTTTTGTAATAATAGAAAGGATGTAATTTTATGAATCCGATAGCATTTTCAATAAATGGATTTGAAATTAGATGGTATGGAATAATTATAGCACTTGGAATTACAGCAGCATTGCTGCTTGCAAGCTTTAACTGCAAGATGAGAGAGTATGATTATGATAAACTCATAGATACATTTTTAATAGCATTTCCTTTTGCTATTATAGGTGCTAGAGCATATTATGTAATATTTCAGTTCAATGATTACAGGGATAATTTAATAAATATTTTTAATATAAGACAGGGAGGACTTGCAATTCACGGAGGAGTAATATTTGCACTGGCTTCAGCCTATATATATACTAAACATAAAAATTTGGATTTTCTTGAAATGGCAGATATAGCAGCTCCTTCAATGATACTAGGTCAGGCAATAGGAAGATGGGGAAATTTTTTTAATGGAGAAGCACATGGTGGTCCTGTGACCTATGAGTTCATACAAAAGTTTCCTGAATTTATACAAAAAGGTATGTACATAGATGGTATATATTATCATCCTACTTTTTTATATGAATCTATTTGGAATTTTTGCGTTTGTATAATACTAATTTATCTATTAAGGAGAAAACTAAGAAGAGGTACTGTAATTTTCTCATATATAGGATTATATTCCCTAGGGAGATTTTTTATAGAAGGAATGAGAACTGACAGCCTAATGTTTGGTCCTATAAGAGTCGCTCAATTAATAAGTTTATCAGGAATTATAATTTGCATAGGATTTTATATATTTACTTATAGAAGAAGTGAAAATAAAAAATCATAATAAACAGAATTCTTGACCTCAGGTGGAGTTCAACTGGCAGACTTGCCCAGTGCTCTATCTGAAGCTTAGAATTTAATGTATCATATTATTTTGGAGGAAGTAGGCTTATGATTAAGGGTTTTAATGAGGACAAAAAATCTATCGGAGCCATATATGAAAAATTAACAGATAAAAATACTCGAAAATCTAAAGGTATTTACTACACTCCAGACTACATAGTAGATTATATATTAAAGTATACAGTTTTAGAAGCAGATATAGTAAGCAACCCCTTCATAAAGATTCTTGATCCAACTTGTGGGGGTGGGTATTTTTTAGTTAAATCTTATGACATACTGAGAGAGAAGTTTATTTCTAGCTTAAGTGCTTTACAAAAGAAATATGGAAATCACGTCTATTACATGGAAAATAAGAAATCTACATGTGCCGATATGCAGGAAATTAGGGGAAGGGAATATTGGATAGAAGAAAATATAGATTATCATATTATAAAGAACTGTCTATATGGAATGGATTTAGATATAGTAGCAGTACAACTTGCTAAAAGAAACCTCCTAAACAGGTGTCAAAGTAAAGTAGAAATTGATATGAATATAGTTCAAGGGGATAGTTTAATAAGATGGGAAAAAATAAATTTAAATAATGAAGCTAGTATAGTAAAATCAATCATATATGAAGATTACAAAGATGAGAATAGAAGGGAACAATATTTAACTACAAATAAAATTGACAGAACAATTGATAATTTGAGAAAATTCTGGAGTAATAAATTTGATTATATAATAGGCAATCCACCATATATAGTATTGTTGCAATCTAAAATAGAAAAAGATTATTGGAATTATATTATAAACAATTACAAAACCATTGGTTATAAGAAAAATACATTTTATCTGCTTATGGAAAGAGTCATTGATGTATTAAAATATGGAGGAAGACATAGTTTTATAGTACCTGACAGATATTTTCTTGCAAATAGCTATGAGGAATCAAGGAAGAGTTTATTCAAAAATTCTAAAATAATAAATATAACTGGTTTTTCAAATAAAGTATTTGAAGATGCTATTGTTGATAGTGTTGTATATATTATAGAGAAAGGAAGCTGTGAAAAGGATTATAGTATACCGATAAAATTAGATTATATTGATGATAAAAACTTTTACAGCAGCAGCATTAATCCAAAAGATATAAATAAAAATAATAAATTTGCAGTAAATATACTTACAAAAAATGAATGCCAAGGTTTAATTAAAAAAGTAAAAGATAACTCAAAAATCTTGAGGGATTTTAGTAGTGTACATGTTGGGATGATGATTAAAGATAAAAGTCATCATTTTGAGGATCAACCGTATGATAACAAAAGAGATAGAGTAGTAGTGGGAAGAGACTTAGATAAATATATAATAGACAATGAGGACAGGTACTTTAATGCAAATCGTGTGGAGATATTTGGTGGAACTAAAAATGTAGAAAAGCATAAATACTATCCTAAAATTTTGCTAAGAAAAACTGGAGATAATATAGTTGCAGCTATTGATGAGTATGGACTCTTTGCAGAGCAATCAGTGTATTTGATTATACCTTATGAAAACTGTAATATTTTTAATTTACTCGGACAAATTCAATCTGAAGTATGTAATTTTTATTTTAAAGAAGCTTTAATAACTAATCCAAAGGCTTATCCATATATACAGCATTATGATGCAGAAAGACTACCTATAAATTTAGAATTAATGTATGATAAGCAATATGGAGAACTTATTAAAAAGATAATAGGTGCAAAAAATGAAATTAAAAACTTGAAATTTAATCTTATAACCGAAAATAAAGATTATCATAAGATTATGTATCATTATGATCAATTCAAAGAACATCAACTTAACTTTAAGAAAAAGCTTAAAGAATGTATTATAGAAAGTAATAGTATATTATATGAAGCCTACAGGTTTACTCAAAAAGATATAGTTTTAATATGTGATAAATTAAGTAAAAATCATAAAGACGCTGATGATGTTTTGCAGTATAATAAAGTTTTTCAATTGAATAAGGATAGTTATACATACTATAATGAGTTATTAGATGAGCTTTTTAATGTTTTAAAATCTCAAACAATAAAACTTTTAAAAGAAAATAAAAGATATCTATCTGTTGAGGAAATAGAAGAGGGCATAAAAGATAGGATAGAAAATTTTTATGATATAATTACGATAATTAAAAAATATAGATATCAGAACAGTAATTCATGTATAGTAAAAGAAATGTTAAATACTTATTCTGATACATGGAATAAGTATATGAGAAGTAGGAAAACTGCTATAAATAAGAAAGATTTAGTAAAATACTCTAGGCATGAATACGGCTTAGCTTCATGGGAAGAAGATATTCATGAAACATGGTTTGAAAATAATGGGAAAACACCTTAGCAAAGTGCGCTGCTAAGGTGTCATGATTTACTCTGTTAACTTTAAACTTAAAGTTGAATTCTTTCCGTTTCTGTATATATCTAGTTTAACTTCATCACCAGATTTATGTTGAGATTTAATTTTATTAATGTCATCTACAGATTTAACAGATTTTCCATCAAATTTTAGAATAATATCTTCAGCTTGTAGCCCGGATTTTTCAGCGGCGCTAAATTCTTGGACTCCAATTACATAAACTCCTTGAGGTATTTGATATTGCTTAGCCATATCCGAAGTTATTTCCCTAGCTGAAATACCAAGCTTTAATATTGGCTTTAGCAAGCTATCTATCTTTGGTTTAACTATATCTATAGGTATAGCAAATCCAATGCCTTCAACACCATTTCCACCAATTTTAGCACTATTAATTCCTATAACCTGACCTAAGGAATTAACAAGAGCACCACCGCTATTCCCAGGGTTTATTGCAGCGTCTGTTTGAAGAAGAGTTTGTTTTGAATCCCCTACACTAATTTCCTCTATTTAATGAACTTATTACCCCTGTTGTTACAGAACCTAATAATTCCTTTCCTAATGGGTTTCCTATAGCAACTACTGGATCTCCAACTTGCATATCTTTAGAACTACCTAGTTCTGCTACAGCAGGCATTTTAACCTTTTTTGTGACCTGTATTACAGCTAAATCGAGGTTTGAATCATAGTTTATTATTTTTGCAGGCACTTCTTCGTTATTATTAAAAATTACACTTACTACATCGGCACCATTTATAACATGGTAGTTAGTTAGAATATATCCATCTTCATTGATTATAATACCAGAACCCATGCCTTCCTCTTCCGTAGGAGTAGAAAACATATTTCTTTGAGAAGAACTTTTAACTGATACACCAACTACTGCAGGTCCAACTTTTTTAGCAATCTCTGGGACTGAAAGAGAACCTTTAAATGAAGACATAGGGGAAGCGCTAAAACTTTGAGTATTAGTGCTTTGTGTTATGCTTTGATATAAGGGAGTATTTTTAAAAAAATCTGATTTAGGCAAAAGGTATAATGCAGAAGCAGTAGAAGCAGTTCCACCAATTACACTGCAAATTAAGCCCACTATTATATAGGAAAATACTTTTCCCTTACGCTTATAATTTGGGCTTGAAGTTTTTAGATGCTTTATAGTCATAAAAGTTATTACCTCCAGACCCAGTAGTACTTTCAACAATATCTGTATTTTCTATTTTTGTAAGTTCATTATTAAAGTTATCCATAAAATATTCCTCCTTTTAGGCATTAATAATGTAATTTTAGATCATGATGATAAGGTGAAACTTATTTCGGGTGGATTTTTTAGATCATATCTGAAATAAGTTGAATAAATCCATATCGGATAAATTAATATTAATTTTAGTTTGTTACAGTTGAGTGACAAAAATGTTAAATGAATATAACAATTTTGTCACTTAATTGTTAATTATAAGTTACTGTTGACAAATAAAGTTTATACGTGTATAATGATCTGAGTAATTAATTAGGAGGCTAAATAAATGAAGGAAAATTCAACCTGCGAGGTAGATAAGTTAATAGGTTATTGGTTGAAAAGAATATATAGAAATATGATAAATTTACACAATCATAAACTTGAGAAATATGGCTTTACTGTATCACAGGTAAGTGTACTGGCTCAACTCTGGAGAGAAGATGGCTTAACTCAGAAGGAAATTGCGGAAAGGCTTCAAATAAAACCACCATCTCTTACAGGATTAGTAGATACTTTAGTCTCTAGGGGATGGGTACTCAGGAAAGAAGATGAAAAAGACGCAAGAATTAAAAGGCTTTATGTTACAGCGGAAGGAAGAGAGCTTAGCTTTAAAAGCCTAGAAGTTGCAAAGGAAATGGAAGATATATTATGCAAAGGATTCACAGTTGAAGAGAAGCAGTTGTTATTCTGTTGGATAAAAAAGATATATGCCAATTTAGATTAAATGAAGGTTGAGTGAATATTAAATTGGAGTTTTAAGGAACGTTTAGGAACCTAATTGTTGAAAAACACTATTATAAATAGATGGCTTTATAGAAATAGAAGGAGGTAGTATATGGATCGTTCAAAAAAACTGGCAAATGAAGGTGTAGGAAAATTACTTTTTGAATTTTCTATTCCAGCAATAGTTGGAATGTTAGTAAATTCTTTATATATTATAATTGATAGAATATTCATAGGAAGAGTAGTAGGCGCTATGGCAATTTCCGGTGTAAGCATTACATTTCCTATTGGAATTATAATTATGGGCTTTGGAATGCTTGTAGGAATTGGAGCAGCTTCTCATATATCAATAAAATTAGGGCAACACAGAAAAGATGAGGCGGAAAAGATATTAGGGAATGCTTTTACATTGCTTATAATAGTTTCGGTGTTAGTAACATTCTTTGGCATGGTATTTATGGATCCTATGCTAAGATCTTTTGGAGCAAGTAGTAACACCATTGTTTATGCAAAAGAATTTATAACTATAATATTAGCTGGTGCAGTTCTTCAGAATTTAGGCTTTGGATTGAATAATATAATTCGTGCAGAGGGAAATCCTAGGAAAGCAATGACAACTATGCTAATTGGTTGTATTTTAAATATAATTTTAGACTTTATATTCATATATATATTTAACTTCGGAATAAAAGGAGCTGCTACTGCAACTGTTATATCACAAGCTGTTAATACTATTTGGGTAATTTCATACTTTAGAGGGAAAAGCAGCTTGCTAAAACTTAAAGCAAAGAACTTTAGACTAGAAAAAGAAGTGGTTCTAAGTATATTTGCTATAGGTATGTCTCCATTTGCGATGCAGATTGCCGCTAGTTTAGTTAATGTTATTTTGAATAAAAGATTGGGAATATATGGCGGAGATTTAGCAATAGGTGCCTTTGGAATAATAAATAGTATTGCTACAATAATTTTGATGCCTATCTTTGGTATTAATCAAGGATCTCAGCCTATAATAGGTTTCAATTACGGGGCAAAAAAATATGAACGTGTGAAAAGGGCACTAAAATTAGCTGCTATTTCTGCTACGGTAATTTCAACAGTTGGTATCCTACTAGTTCATATTTTTCCAGAATTTTTAGTTCAAATGTTTAATAAGTCAGATGTCTCGCTAACACAAATAACAGTACATGGAATGAAAATATTTATGATAATGTTTCCTGTAGTAGGTTTCCAAATTGTTAGTTCAAACTTTTTTCAAGCTATAGGAAAAGCAAAAGTATCGATGTTCTTAGCTCTTTCAAGGCAGGTAATAATTTTAATTCCTATGCTGCTAATTCTTCCAGGAATATTTAAATTAAATGGTGTATGGATGGCAGGTCCGATATCAGATTTTATATCATCAATTTTAACTTTAATATTTCTGATGTTAGAGGTAAGGAAATTAAAGTTAGAAGATATACCTGAATTAGGTTCACAATCACCTAAAGAATGCATAGAATAATTGAGATGAAGAAATTTTAATATGAAAAACCCCAGAATTTGCTGGGGTTTTTCTTTTAAGAATTACTGATTCTATCAATATCCAAGGCACTTTTTGGCTGTCTTTTTTCCATTTCTTCTTCATATTTTATATCTGGTTTTGCAAGTCTTTTGTTTTGCGGTTTTGTAGCTTTTTTGCTTTCGGTATGAGTCATAGTTAGTCCTCCTTTCTATATTTTATAGAGTAACCTTTAAAAAAGTTTTTATGCTTTTCCATAATTTATGTTAAAATATAATAATTACAAAATTATTAATTGAGGGTGGTCGAAATGGTATATTTGATAGGAATTTTATTTCTGTCCATTTTTGCGGCAGCAAATATATTTGTAGGTTTAAGAGGATGGGAAATCGTCAAACAATTAGTGCCTTTTGTTAATATATATTTATATTGGGTCTTCTTCGCTTTAATAGTTCTATCATTCTTCATAGGAAGAATGGGGAGAAGGTTTCTACCTACATCTATTGATAGAATATTTAACTTAATCGGTTCTTATTGGCTGGCAATATTGCTTTATTTTTTAATTATGACAGTCTTTATTATAGTAATAAGGTTAATACTTAAAGTAACAGGTGCAGGCACTTATTATAGAGGAACTTACGATATAGAATTAATTTTAGATGTAGCAGCAATTTTTATAATTTCTATAATTTTAATATATGGAACTTATAATGCAAATCATTCAAAGGTAGTTGAATATGATATAACGATAAATAAAAAGGCAGGAAACTTGAAGCAGCTTAATATTGTAACGATATCAGATATTCATCTAGGGAGTATAATAGGCAAAAATAGGTTGAATAAAATGGTAGAGGAAGTTAATGAGCTAAATCCTGATATAGTTTTATTTTGTGGAGACATTATAGATGATGATACAAACACTTTTATTGAGGAACATATGGAGGAATCCTTTAAAAAAATAAAATCTAGATATGGTGTTTATGCAGTGCTTGGCAATCACGAATATATAGGCGGAGATATTGAAAAAATAGAAAAAGCATACAAAGATGCTGGTATAAAGCTTTTAAAAGATAATGTAGAAAAGATACAGGACAGTTTTTATATTGTTGGCAGAGATGATGTTTCAACTCAGAGGTTTAGCGGTAAAATTAGAAGTGACATTTCTAAGTTAATTAAAGAGTGTGATAAGTCGTTACCAATAGTAGTTCTAGATCATCAGCCAGTAAAACTCGAAGATGCAGAAAAAGCAGGCGTAGATCTTCAATTTTCAGGTCATACTCATAAAGGACAGTTTTTTCCTACTGATTTAATTACAAAGAGAATTTTTAAAATAGATTGGGGACATATGAAAGAGAATAATTTTAATATTATTGTAACTTCTGGATTCGGAACCTGGGGTCCGCCTATAAGGGTAGGAAGCAGCTCGGAAATTGTTAAAACTGAGGTTACTTTTAAACAGTAGATACATGTAAAATAAGGTTTAATTACAGGAAGGTATGCGTATGGATGGCAAACATGATAATACAGTTGTAATGGGAGAAGAATACGAAAAGCATTTAGATTTAAAGATTCGTAAAGATTATGGAAGATTCTACACTCCAGAATTTATTGTTACTTATATTATAGAAAATACTATGAATAACATTGATATAATTGAAAATCCTTTTATAAAAATATTAGATCCTTCTTGTGGCAGTGGCTATTTTTTAATTAAGGTATATGATATATTAATGGATAAATTTTCAAAAAATCTCCCTATGTTAAATAAAAAGTATTATTACGATGAATTTGTAATGTATACAGATAATGGTGCACTAAAAATTAAAGGCAAAGATTATTGGTATAGTAAAAATATTCATTACCATATAATTAAAAATTGTATATTTGGATCAGATATAGATATTAATGCAGTTGAACTGGCTAAAATAAACTTATCTTCAAAGTCTAAGGGAAGTACTTGTGTTGAACCTAATGTAATTTGTTGTGACAGCTTGATAAAATGGGAAGAAGATTACAATTTAGAAAGCATAACAGAAATAAATAATGAAGTATTTTTGTGTGAATACACAGATATAGAGGGAAACTTAAAAAAGAAAGAGTTAAACTGCAATGAAGTAAAAGAGTTGACTAATAGATGTGAGTTTTGGAGCAATAAGTATGATTATATTATTGGAAATCCCCCTTGGGTTTCATTAAGTAGAAAACATAAGGGAGACATAGAAGATAAGTTAATAAGTTATTATATAGACAAATATAAGGGTAACTTCTATTTGCCTAATTTATATGAGTATTTTATTAAGAGATCATTTCAAATGATTAAGGATGAAGGAGCAATCGGATTTATCATACCAGATAGATTTGCGAAGAACTTACAATATAAATTATTAAGAAAAAATATATTAAATAATTATAATATTTTAAATCTAACTTTTGAAATAAAGTTTCCCAATATAAATACTGATACAATGGTTTTTGTGGCTAAAAAAAATTATTCTGAAGATAATAAGATAAGAATAAATGTATTTAATAAGAGAAGCTATTATGTTAATCAAAAGGAATACCTAAAAAGTGTAAACTATGAGCTTTCATATGAAGATGGCAATAATTACAGAGCTATAAAGAATAAGATTGAAAAAGAAAGCGAATCTTTGGGAGAGATAGGTTCAACATTTACTGGCTTCATTGGAGATTCAAAGAAGATAACTAAAGAAAGGGTAAGTGATTCACAGGTAGAAATATTAAAAGGAGAAAATATAGCTAGATACAATATATTAAAAGCATATTATTACGAGTTTGTGCCAGAGAATATAAAAGGTGGAACAAAGGATTTATCGAAGTTATCTTCCGCAGCAAAGATAATTATTAGAAAGACTGGAAATAAAATAATAGCTGCTTTAGATACAAAAGGATATATAGTAGAGCAGTCGCTCTATGGATTGATGAAGCTAGATAATAAATATTTATATAAATACATTTTGGCTGTATTAAACTCAAAGTTAGCGGGATGGTATTATTTAAATTTTTTAGTAACGAATTTAAACTCTACTCCTCAAATTAAAAAGTATAATTTAGATAAAATGCCAATTAAAAAATGTAGTATAGATAAACAAAAAGACATAGAAAAAATAGTTAATAACTTAATAGATGCAATCAAACATAATGACACAGAGCATATTAATAAAATTGAAGAAAAACTAAATACGGAAATATTTAATTTGTATAATATTAATTCATATGAGAGGAAAATTATCAATAAAATTTAGATATTAAAAAACCATATTGAAGATGAACTTTAAATTTATGTATGGTTGTGGTGAATAATATAAAACAAAAGGAGCTAGAATATTAAGAATAATATTCTATAGCTCCTTTTAATGTTAGGCATCTGAAAGAAAATAGACTAGTATACTGACTAGTTATTTCTTTGAAGATGCCTCAAGTTAATAAAAAAAATTCCACATGATATACATGTGGAGGGGAAGTGAAAGGGGTATCATTAGAGGAAACAAATTTATATTTTATATATAGCTTCCTCATATATCAAAATTGAGAAATTTTAACGTTTTAAAATTCAATTTTCAAAATATTTTAACCAAACTGATAAGTTGCCATTTTAGAACAAAATTTAACTAAAAATTTACATTCAAGTTATTTATTATTAAAATAATAGCAAAAAAATTACTGCAAGTCAATAAAAAAATAGTATTATTACTAAAGAATAAAAAAATAACTGCATAAGTATACAAAAACAATGAAAGATATCAGCATAAATCGACAAAAATACAGTCCGTAAATAGCATTTGAAATAAAAAAATGAATTATTTAAAAAGAAAAAAATGTTGTTTTCTGAAAATTTCTAATAAAATTTTTGAAAAATGCAAAAAATATGCTATTATATTTATTATTTTAAAATAAAATATTAAATTTATATTATAGCTAATAATTATCCGATAAATTTTAGGTGTGGGTTAAGACCTTACTTAGAGTAAGTTTCACTTTATCCGATGATTACCAAATTAAAAACTCTAAATTATCTTAGTATAAGGAAAATTTTATTTCTATGCCAGCGTTACATCAAATGTATTTCGATAAATTGAAGGATTTATTTTAAAAATAATTATTGAATGTTCGAATTGTAACGAATATTAAATGCCAAAATATTTGTATGGTAAATACAGTTAAGAACATTATAATTAAAAAATCCATAAAATATATTGACTTTATATTTATGTGATGTTAATATATGAAGTGTAAAAATGAAATAAATTAATTCGTCCGTATAATCTTGATAATATGGTTCAAGAGTCTCTACCAGAGTACCGTAAATCTCTGACTATGGGTGGATCCGTTTAAACTATTATACTAATTATTAGAGTTTCTAATTCGGATTTACTCAAGATTCGAATTGGGAGCTTTTTTTATTGGAGGGAAAAACAATGTATATGGAAAAGCCTAATCATGAAGACGAAAAAAAATCATTTTTAGACTCATTTTTTAAACTATCAGAAAACAAGACTAATGTAAGAACAGAAATAGTTGCCGGAATAACCACATTTATTACAATGGCTTATATTATTTTTGTTAATCCAAGTATATTGATGCAAGCAGGAATGAACTCTCAAGGACTTATGGGAGATGCTGCTGTTAAAGCTGGGATTTCAGCGATAAATGACCCTGTTGTTGCTTCGGTTTTTGGTGCAACATGTATAGCGGCTGCAATAGGTACTTTAGTAATGGCACTTTATGCTAATCTGCCATTTGCACAAGCACCAGGAATGGGACTTAACGCATTCTTCACTTATAGCGTATGTTTAACTTTAGGCTATACATGGCAGCAAGCATTGGCGGCAGTATTTGTATCAGGAATACTTTTTATAATAATAACAGTAACGTCAATCAGAGAAAAAATAGTAGATGCGCTTCCGCATAATCTAAAACTTGCTATCTCAGGTGGTATAGGACTCTTTATAGCTCTTATAGGACTTAAAAGTGGAAGTATAATAGTTGCTAATCCAGCAACTTTAGTTGGATTTGGAAAGTTCACAGATCCCCATGCAATTCTAACACTTATAGGGATTGTTATAACAGGAATATTAATGTCAAGAGGAGTTAAAGGATCTATACTTATAGGAATAATATTAACTACTATTGTGGGAATACCTTTTGGAATAACTCATCTTGCTGGTATAAAAATAATAAGTGCACCGCCATCATTAGCACCTACTTTCTTTGCCTTTGATTTTAAAGGTCTTTTAGGACTTGGTAAAGCAGGTATGGTAGGAGCTTTCACTAGCTTAGTTATGGTTGTGTTAACCTTTAGCTTAGTAGATTTATTTGACACTATAGGAACATTAGTTGGAACAGCACAAAAAGCAAAAATGCTAGACAAAGATGGAAGAGTTAAAAACATGAATAAGGCTCTTTTATCAGATGCTTTAGCTACTACATTTGGTTCTATAATGGGAACAAGTACAGTAGTTACTTACGTAGAATCTACATCAGGTATATCTGAAGGAGGAAGAACAGGACTTACATCCCTCACAACAGGAATTCTATTCATACTAGCATTATTCTTTGGAGGGTTAGTAGGAGTAGTTCCAGCAGAAGCTACGGCACCGGCGCTTGTAATTGTTGGAGTACTAATGATGGGGGCTGTTACGAAGATAAACTTCGAAGATTTTACAGAAGCACTTCCAGCATTCTTTACAATAGCTATTATGCCATTTAGCTACAGTATAGCAAATGGTATCGCAGCAGGAATAATTTTCTATCCAATAGTAAAATTAGTAACAGGAAAACAAAAAGAAGTTAATCCAATAGTTTATATATTAGCACTTTTATTTATAATTAGATTTGTACTATTACCGGAATAGTTGTATAAGAACTGTCTGTGGAGATATACCGCAGGCAGTTTTTTTATTTCAACATTGACAACTTTTGTATATAAGTCATAGAATGATTTATATAGACTGCTTAATTAGGGGTAAGGGTGATCACAATATGAATAAGATATTTAGATTTTTACAAATTATATTAATATGTGGGGGTGTGTTTGGTTTAATTTCACTATCTACAGTAATTTATTTTGGACAAATTTCTAAGCCTCAAAAATCAGATTGTATAATAGTTCTAGGTTGTAAGGTATATGGAACGATACCAAGCCCTTTTTTAGCATGGAGGCTAGATCGTGCTGTTAAGTTATACAGTGAAGGATATGGGAATTACGTTATTGTCTCAGGAGGCCGTGGAAGCGGGGAAGATATATCTGAAGCTGAGGCTATGAAAAGATACTTAATATCCAAAGGAGTAAATAAGGTTAATATCATAGAAGAAGATAAGTCTATGACAACTATGGAGAATCTACAAAATTCAAAGGAAATAATGAAAAAGAGAGATCTAAAAACAGCTGTTGTGGTATCAAATAAATATCATTTAAAAAGAGCTTCCTTAATAGCAAAATACTATGATATTAAGGCTTCTTATTCAGGGGTTTTTGTTACGGAATACAAATCTCATGAAATAGCAGGTTATTTAAGAGAAGTTCCAGCCATGATAAAGTTTTACCTTCAGTTAATATGTTTTAAATTATTTTAATTTTTTAAAAGGAAATTTGAGTAAAATATAGAATATATTAAGTACCGATAAGAGCAAAAGGCAGATGTTATAAAATTTTGATTTTCAGCTCTGCTGATGAGCTTCAATGGTTATTAATTTAAATGACATGCTAGGAGGTAAATGTATGGAAAGACTCTATTATTGTT
Source organism: Clostridium sp. OS1-26 (assembly GCF_030915445.1). GTDB lineage: Bacteria > Bacillota > Clostridia > Clostridiales > Clostridiaceae > Clostridium_AM. The sequence goes on along the minus strand of NZ_CP133264.1, from coordinate 433,893 downwards.
CAGAATGTAAAAGGGTTATAACAAATGAAGGTAAGTGCGCATACTGTGATTCTAGTGACGTAAAAGAGCTTATGTTAAAGACTCCTGTAAATGTTATAGGAACAAAAACTAAAGGAAAAGTACTTAAAATTAAGGAAGGTAAAGTAGATCTTATTATTAGAGATGAAGCTAACAATAAATTACTTAAAGAATATAACGCAGAGCAACTAAGAAAGGTATTATAGGTTTTGTAACTGCAATTCAGAACATAAAAATTATGCGACACAAGACCCTGTATAGGGAACTAGGCTGAAAGTCAGCTTATACGCCGGAATATGTTTCCAAGCTTCAGCACGTTAAAAACTTTTAGTCAGTCTAAAGTTTGTGTTTCAAGACAACCTAAGAACTTTCGAGAACTCGCTATGCTCAAACAACTCTAAAGTTCTAAGGTTCTCTTAAAACCCTTCACTAAGACTGGCACAAAGTTTTTAAATCTACTTCGGCTTTGGAAACATATCCCTCTGTATAAGATGACTTTCTAGTTACTTTTTCTATAAAAACTGTATCGCATAATTTTTATATTACTAATTTCAAGCTTTTGAGTCAATTTTTAAATTGTGAAATCTATATGTTTTTTAAAAGTTCAATGGTATAGTTTGCCATAACTGTGTGTCCATATGGAGTTGGGTGTAATCCATCAACATATAGTTCTCTCGGGTCTTTGTTTTTAAGCAACTCTAAAAAGCACCCATGAAAGTCTATGTAGTGTACATTATTGTTTTCTGCAAATTTAATAATCCAATTTCTGTAGTTACTTAATACAGAATTTATTTGATCATAGTCTACGGCATCGGTCCATTTTCTTTGTGCTAATACTTTGTCTATAGGAGGTTCAATGCCTAATATTGGAACAATATTATTCTCGATGGCTTCATTAACTAGTTGCTCTATATTTTCTTGAACCAAGTGCAGAGAACGGTTAGCAATAAAGTCATTGGATCCTCCCATTATAATGACATGGGTAGGGGTGCTTTGTATAACATCTTGATAGGATCTTGAAAGCATACCTGCAGTAGTATCTCCATTCACTCCTCTGTTTATAACATCTATATTTAGTTTATTTCTAATGAGTTCTACCCAACAATCCTTTCTAAAAATTGCATATCCGTAAGTTAGGCTGTCACCTATACATACAAGTTTCATAGACTATTCCCCCTATTATTTATTTGCATACTTATTAAGTTCTATAAATAATTCTTGCTGCTTAGCTATTTGTTGTTGTAATGCCCAAGCGTTTGCAGCATAATTGAAGTTATTGCTAAGTATGCTTTCGAAATTAGCTTTCCACTCAGCATTTAGCAAAGATAAGAATTCCTTTTGCTTATCCTCTGACATAGAATAAAATTTATTTTTTATTTCTAAATTAAATTCTTTAAGATTTGCCTTCAATTCATCTGATCTTGACTTAAAATTATTTTTTGACATAAAAATAGTTATACCAAATAATAATATGATTACTAAGATTTCAAACATTTTATGATTACCTTCCCATTAATTAATTATTAATTATTATAACATATTCTAAAATCTAGCTAAAACAACTATGCCTTAAATATATTAATGAATTAAATGAATTAAAAGAAAGAATTACATACTATAAGAATATATTGGTGTAAAATAGTTAATATATAAAGTTCGTAATGATACGAATGATAATGCACTTTGATTGCAATAGATCTTTATAAAAGGCGAATATTTAATTAAAAATAAATACAAACATATTGATTTTTTAAAAATGCTATGTTAACATGAATATACAAGATAATAAAAAGTCATCCGTATAATCCTGATAATATGGTTCAGGAGTCTCTACGAGGAAACCTTAAATTTCCTGTCTCTATGGGTGAATCTAGTATTGCAGTGATATTTATTAATCCTAGTGATTTGGATTAATATTTAGCAAGCGTAAAGTTTCGCTACTGGATTCCCCGAGGAATTCTAGCGGAACTTTTATTTTATTTAAATTACAAGGAGGATTTTCCATGAAAGTTGCTATTATTTTTGGTAGTAAATCTGATACTGAAAAAATGAAGGGTGCAGCTAATGCATTAAAGGAGTTTAATATAGAATATAAGGCCTACATACTATCAGCGCACAGAGTACCTGAAAAGCTTATGGAAACAATAGAAAAAGTTGAAGAGGGCGGATGCGAATGTATAATAGCTGGGGCAGGACTTGCAGCTCACCTTCCGGGAGTTATAGCTTCTCACACAGTTCTTCCTGTTATAGGAGTTCCAATTAATGCTGCAGTTAATGGCATGGATTCTCTCTTATCAATAGTTCAAATGCCGAAATCTATTCCGGTAGCTACTGTAGGCATAAACAATAGTTATAATGCTGGCATGCTTGCGGTTCAAATTTTGTCGTTAAAATATCCAGAAATTAAAAATAAATTAAAAGAATATAGAAAGAACATGAAAGAAAAGTTTATTAAAGAAAATGAAGAAGGGGTTGAATTTTAAAATGGAAAAAAGAGAAATGTTATACGAAGGAAAAGCAAAGAAAATTTATTCTACAGATGATGCAAATAAAGTAATAGTTTATTATAAGGATGATGCTACTGCTTTTAACGGAGAAAAGAAAGGGCAAATAGAAGATAAAGGAACATTAAATAATGCAATAACTTCAATGTTATTTGAGTTATTAGAGAAGAATGGTGTAAAAAGCCACTTTGAAAGAAAATTAAATGAAAGAGAGCAACTTTGTAAAAAGGTAGAAATCATTCCACTTGAGGTTATAGTTAGAAATGTAGCAGCCGGAAGTATGGCTAAAAGATATGGCATAGCAGAAGGTACAGAACTTAAAACTACAGTTTTTGAATTAAGCTATAAAAACGATGATTTAGGAGATCCTTTAATAAATGACTATCATGCTGTTGGAATAGGACTCGCAACTTTTGAGGAATTAGATCTTATATATAAAATAGCAGCAAAGGTTAATGATACATTAAAGGAGTTTTTCTTAAAGCAAGGAATAAAATTAATAGACTTTAAAATTGAAGTTGGAAGATATAATGGAGAAATTCTTTTAGCAGATGAGATTTCACCAGATACATGTAGATTTTGGGATGTAAATACTAACGAAAAGCTTGATAAAGACAGATTTAGAAGAGATTTAGGAAATGTAAAGGAAGCATATATAGAAATACTTAATAGAATAAGCGGAAAATAATAAGTGGCATATTAAATAATAATTTATAAAGAGAAGGGGAAAGGTTATATGAGCAACCTAACAGAAAATTTTAATGCTCCTTTATCCTTAGATTTTGAAGAGGACAAGTTTAAAGATGAATGTGGAGTATTTGGTATTTTTTCTAAGGAAAATCTAGATGTATCATCTATTACCTACTATGGATTATATGCTCTTCAGCATAGAGGGCAGGAGAGCGCAGGCATTGTAGTATCTGATGGAAAAGAATTAAATGGGCACAAGAATATGGGCCTAGTATCTGATATTTTTAATCAGAACGTACTAGAAGAGCTAAAGGGAATATCAGCTATAGGACATGTAAGATATTCAACTACAGGAGCTAGTCATGTTAATAATGCACAGCCTATAATTGGAAGATATAAATTAGGATCCATTGCTATTGCTCACAATGGGAATCTTGTAAATGCAGATATAATAAGAGAACTTTTAGAAGATTGTGGATGTGTCTTTCAAACATCTATAGACACTGAGGTAATTTTAAATCTTATAGCAAGAGGAGGCAAGAAAGGTATAGAAAGAGCAGCTGTTGATGCTATTCAAGCCATAAAGGGTTCTTATGCTATAGTGATTTTGACTCAGGATAAACTCATTGGCGTTCGTGATCCAAATGGAATAAGACCATTATGCATAGGAAAAATAAATGATAGTTATATGTTATCTTCAGAAAGCTGTGCATTAGATTCTGTTGGTGCAGAGTTTGTAAGAGATGTAGAGCCAGGAGAAATTGTTATAATAGATGAAGAAGGAATTAGATCAGTAAATTTTGCAGAAAAAACAAAATGTGAAACCTGTGCTTTTGAATATATATATTTTGCAAGACCAGATAGTACTATAGACGGCATAAATGTATATGAATCAAGAGTAAGAGCTGGTAAGAAGTTATTTGAAGAAAGTCCAGTAGAAGCAGATATAGTTATAGGTGTTCCAGATTCAGGTATTCCAGCAGCAGTAGGTTATGCAGAGGCATCTGGTATCCCATATGGCATTGGCTTTATAAAGAACAAGTACGTTGGAAGAACTTTTATAACTCCTTCTCAAGAGATGAGGGAAAGAGCTGTTTCTGTAAAGCTTAATCCACTAAAAGTAAATGTTGAAGGTAAGAGAGTGGTAATTATAGATGACTCTATAGTTAGAGGAACTACTAGCAGAAGATTAGTAGAAACCTTAAGAAAAGCTGGAGCAAAAGAGGTTCATTTTAGAGTTTCTTCTCCTATAGTAAAATATCCATGCTATTTTGGAATAGATACTCCTTATAGAAGTGAACTTATAGGAGCCAATTATACAGTAGAAGAAATAAGGCAGGAAATTGGAGCAGAAAGTTTAGGATATATAAGTATGGAAGGCCTAATACAATCCTTAGAAGAAAATAAAGGGTTTTGCTTAGGTTGTTTTAGTGGTGTATATCCTGTATCAGCACCGATGGAAGTAGCAAAGGAACGTTTAGAATAATAGAGTAGGGGTGAAACTATGATAACCTATAAGGATTCAGGAGTTAATATAGAAGAGGGTTATGAATCAGTAAAGCTTATAAAAAAACATGCAGAAAAAACATTTATTCCTGGGGTTTTAAATAATTTAGGAAGCTTTGCAGGTATGTTTGAGCTTGGTCAATATAAAAATCCTGTGCTTGTCTCAGGAACTGATGGAGTTGGAACAAAGCTTGAAATAGCTTTTAAAACAAAAAAATATGATACAGTTGGTATAGATTGTGTAGCTATGTGTGTAAATGATATTTTGTGTCATGGTGCTAAACCAATATTCTTTCTTGATTATATAGCTTGTGGAAAACTTGATGCAAAGGTTGCTGCAGACTTGGTTAAAGGAGTTTCTGATGGATGTGTTCAAGCTGGATGTGCTTTAATTGGAGGAGAAACCGCAGAAATGCCTGGTTTTTATCCAGAAGGAGAATATGATATAGCAGGATTCTCAGTTGGAATCGTAGAAAAAGACAGTATTATCGATGGCAGCAAAATTCAAGAAAATGATGTGCTTATAGGAATAGCTTCCAGTGGACCTCATAGCAATGGTTACTCACTTATCAGAAAACTTATTATAAATCTAGAAGAGGATTTTGGTGGAAAGAAGATAGGAGAAGAGTTATTAACTCCGACAAAAATTTATGTTAAACCTGTACTTGATCTTATAGAAAAGTTCGAAATAAGAGGAATGGCACACATTACTGGTGGTGGATTCTTTGAAAATATACCAAGGATGTTTAAAGATGATTTTACTGCAGTTATAAATAGAGATAGTTTTGAAGTTCCAGAAATATTTAAGTATATTATTAGCAAGGGTGTAGATGAAAATCATATGTTTAACACATACAATATGGGGATAGGATTTGTTTTATGTGTTAAAGAAGAGGATTCAAATAATATTATTGAAGAACTTGGCAGAATGGGTGAGAAGGCATATAAAATAGGGTATGTTAAAAAAGGGGAAAAAGAAGTATGTTTAAAATAGCTGTCCTTGTATCTGGTGGGGGAACAAACCTTCAATCGATTATAGATGCTATTAAAAGCGGATATTTATCAAACTGTAGTATTGAAGCTGTTATAAGTGATAGGAAAGAAGTATATGCACTTGAAAGAGCTGTGACAAATGATATAAAAGCCTATGTTATTGATAGAAAAATACACAAAGGCAGAGTTTCTGATGAAATACTTAAGCTTCTTTGTGATAAAGTAGATCTTATAGTTTGTGCAGGATGGTTATCTATACTTAAAGGTGACTTAATTTCAAAATTTGAAAATAAAATAATTAATATTCATCCATCTTTAATACCTGCGTTCTGTGGGGATGGTATGTATGGTATTAAAGTGCATGAGAGTGCTGTAGAGCATGGAGCTAAGATTTCAGGATGTACTGTACATTTTGTAGACAATGGAACAGATACTGGTCCGATTATACTGCAAAAAACTGTATCAGTATATGGAGAAGATACTGCTGAGATTTTACAGAAAAGAGTATTAGAACAGGAACATAAAGCTCTTCCGGAAGCTATAAAACTTATATCTGATGGAAGAGTGAAGGTTAATGGAAGAAAAGTAATTATAAAATAGTTGGAGGTATGCAAAATGTTAAATCGTGCTCTTATAAGTGTTTTTAATAAAGATGGCGTATTAGAGTTGGCTAACTTTTTAATAAAGAAAGGTGTAGAAATACTTTCCACTGGTGGAACCTTTAAATACTTAAAGGATAATGGTATAGAAGTTACAGAGGTTTCAGATGTAACTGGTTTTGAAGAGATATTAGACGGAAGAGTTAAAACACTTCATCCTTTTATTCATGGAGGAATTTTAGCTATAAGAGATAACGTGAAGCATATGGAGACTATAGAGAGAAAGGGAATAAAACCAATTGATGTTGTTGTAGTAAATTTATATCCTTTCTTTGATAAAGTTAAAGAAGACTTAAGCTTTGAAGAAAAAGTTGAGTTTATAGATATTGGCGGGCCTACAATGATAAGAGCAGCTGCTAAAAATTTTCAAGATGTTATTGTGCTTACAGATGTCAATGATTACAGCGATGTTATAACACAAATAGCAGAAAGTGGAGATGTAGATTTTAAAACAAGAAGAAAACTAGCAGGAAAAGTGTTTAATCTTATGTCAGCTTATGATGGAGCTATAAGTAATTTCTTACTAGAAGAAGAATATCCAGAGTATTTAACTCTTTCTTATAAAAAATCCATGAACTTGAGATATGGGGAAAATCCACATCAAAGTGCAGCTTATTATACATCTACTGTAGAAAAGGGTTCTATGAAAGATTTTGAACAACTAAATGGAAAAGAGCTTTCCTACAACAATATAAAAGATATGGATGTTGCTTGGAAGGTAGCAAGAGAGTTTGAAGAAGCTGCTTGCTGTGCAGTAAAACATAATACACCATGTGGAGTAGCAGTTGGAAATAGTATTTATGATTCATATATTAAAGCTTATCAGTGCGATACTACTTCAATTTTTGGCGGCATTGTAGCTGTAAATAAAAAGGTTGATAAAAAGACGGCAGAAGAAATGGTTAAAATTTTTCTAGAAATAGTGATCGCTCCAGACTTTGAAGAAGAGGCTTTAGAAGTTTTAAAATCTAAGAAAAATTTAAGGGTTATTAAATGTGCCATAAAACCTGAAAATAAAGCAGAAATTGCTAAAGTTGATGGGGGAATACTTGTACAATCAGCTGATGATAAATTAGTTAACGAAACAAAAGTAGTAACAGAAAAGGCTCCAACAGATCAGGAGATGGATGATTTATTATTTGGAATGAAAGTATGCAAATATGTAAAATCTAATGCTATTGTTGTTGTAAAAGATGGAATGGCTAAAGGAATTGGTGGCGGACAGGTTAATAGAATATGGGCAGCTTGTCATGCTCTTGATAGAGCTGGTGACGGTGTAGTACTTGCATCAGATGCTTTCTTTCCATTTGAAGATGTAGTACAAGAAGCAGCTAAGTACGGTATAAAAGCTATAATTCAGCCAGGTGGATCTATAAGAGATGCTCAGTCTATAGAGGAATGTAACAAAAATGAAATATCTATGGTGTTCACTGGTATGAGACACTTTAAACATTAAAAGAGATAAGAGGTGTGATGTATGAATGTACTAATAGTTGGTTCTGGTGGACGTGAACATGCTATTGCATGGAAGGTAGCTCAAAATAATTCTGTAAAGAAAGTTTATTGTGCACCAGGAAATGGCGGAACAGCTATAGAGGAAAAGTGTGAAAATGTAAATATAGAAGATATAAATAGCCTTGCAAACTTTGCAAAAGAAAATAATATTGAACTTACTATTGTAGGACCTGAAGTTCCTCTTACGGAAGGTATTGTAGATAAATTTAAAGCTTTAGGCTTAAAGATTTTTGGGCCCTCAGCTGATGCTGCTCTCCTTGAAGGCAGTAAGGCCTATGCTAAAGCTTTTATGAAAAAGTATAATGTAAAAACAGCGGCATATGAGGTTTTCGAAGATAAAGATGAGGCTTTAAAGTTCCTCAAGGCTTGTGAGTATCCTATAGTAATAAAAGCAGATGGATTAGCAGCTGGCAAAGGTGTAGTTATATGTGAAAACTATGGACAGGCGGAAGATACTGTAATAGAGTTTATGGTTAAAGATATTTTTAAAGGTTCAGGGAAAAAACTAGTTATTGAAGAGTTTTTGGAAGGACCAGAAGCCTCTATTCTTTCTATAACAGATGGAGAAACAATAATCCCTTTTGTTTCCGCAAAGGATCATAAGCAAATCTATGATGGTGGAAAGGGACCTAACACAGGAGGAATGGGAGCTATATGCCCAAACCCATATTGCACAGAAGAGATATTAGAAGCATTTAAAAAGGATGTAATGGAACCTACCCTAAAAGGCCTCAAAGAAGAAGGTTTAGATTTTGCAGGCATAATATTCTTTGGGATTATGATAACTAAAAAAGGTCCATATTTACTTGAGTATAATATGAGATTTGGAGACCCTGAAACTCAAGCTGTTTTGCCTCTTATGAATAGTGATTTAGTAGAGCTTATATATGCTGCCATAGATAAAAAATTATCACAGTTTGAATTATGCTGGAATAATGGGACATCTTGTTGTGTTGTTGCAGCATCTCAGGGATATCCGGGAAAATATAACACTGGTCTAGAGATTACAGGCATAAGTAAAGCAAATAGAGTTTTTGCAGCTGGTGTTAAATATGAAGATGGTATTTTAAAAACTAATGGAGGCAGGGTTCTATGTACTGAAGCATTAGGAAATACTGTAGATGAAGCTATGGATAAAGCATATAAAGATTTAAAGAATATAAGTTTTGAAGGAATTTATTATAGAAATGATATAGGTAAACTATAGATTTTCAAATTGGGTGCTTGACTTATTAGCGGCATTCATAGGGATACCTTGATTAAATGAAGTATCAAAATTGAAAATCTATATGGAGAAACTAACTAGAGAGTTAACTTTCGGCTTAGTACCCCTATAAATAGAGCGTGTATTGTTAGAACAGTACGCGCTTTTACATTTTTGTTTAATATTACAATATTGTAAAAATTAGTAATATTACGTATAATGAAATAGTAAAATTTAAATCTTGTTCAAAACTATGTGGTAGAAAAAAAACTAAAATAATAGTAAAATGTGTTATGTATGTTTTATTAATTTGAGAATATTTAATGCTTAACTTTCTATATGCAAAAATGACTATTATGTTTGGAGGTAAATATGAAAAAAGAAGAAAAAAGTACCAGGGCTAAAAAAAAGAAGAAATTTTCTGCAAAAGTGCTTATAACATTTATAATTTATGAATTTATAGTAGCGGCTATTACGACACCATTACTAGTTTTTTACGGACCTTTTCAAAATGTTAAAAAAACTATAGTAGGTACTGCTATGGCGACCTTTAGCCATCAATATATTGCAACTGCTTTTTTATCAAAGGATCAAATAAGTAAGCTAATAAAGAGTGATCAAGCTGGTGGGGTAAGTGGAAGTGAGTCGGAAAATTTGAATACGATTCAAGTAAGTCATGCAAGTGATAAGGGTATAGAAAGATATGATATTCATACTAAAAAGTTTGACGGGTATATACTTGAAATTAAGGACCCTACAAGAATGAAAATAGGGTACACAAATAAAATTGGAGAAGTGGGTCAGAGAACTAGTGAAATAGCAGCGGCAAATAATGCTGTAGCTGCTGTAAACGGCGGAGGCTTTACTGATAGATCTCCTAATAATGGTAAGTTATGGTCTGGTACAGGGGCTTATCCAGAAGGGGTTGTTATATCTGATGGGAAAGTAGCTTATAGTGACATTAAGGACAATGAGAGAGTAAATGTAACTGCATTTACAAAGGATGGAAAGTTAATTGTTGGAGATCATACTATAAGTGATTTGAAAAAAAAGAATGTAGTGGAGGCTGTTTCTTTTAGAAATACTCTTGTAATAAATGGTAAACCCGTGGCTGTTGATGACGAAGGATTAAATCCTAGAACAGCTATAGGACAAAAACAGGATGGAACCGTAATAATGTTAGTTATTGATGGTAGAAAAGGGTTAAAACCTGGTGCTTCCTTAAAAGAGGTGCAAAACTTACTCATACAACAAGGTGCATTTAACGCCAGTAACCTTGATGGTGGTTCCTCGTCAACTATGTATTTAGATGGAGAGGTTATAAATGACCCTTGTGATTGGAATGGCGAAAGAACTGTTGCTACGGCAATATATGTAAAACCTTAGAGGAGAGTGCAATGATGAAAGTACTAAAAAGATTAATTATATGGAGTTTAATTCCTATAACATTAGAATTGATTGGCCTCCTATACGTTGATAAATTTTACTTAAGTGATGAAACTAATTTTAATGCTAAAAAAGTTGATATTACTTCAAAGAAAGGACCAAATAAAATTAACGTAAAAATTCCGGAAAGTGCCCAAAATGTTGGAATTTCTTATAATGGCAATTACATTTCTTACTGTGATAATGATGTATTATATGTAGTTGATACATCAAATAATAAGAAGAAAGAACTGAAATTTGAAAATGGTGCAAAGTTTTCTTCATATAAGTGGCTTCCAGATAGAGATATAATGTTAATAGCAGAGAAGTTTACGGGGGGCTTCGATGCAAATTATTTAAAGTTTGAATCTTACAATGCAAAAAAAGATGATAAAAGCTTTCTAAGCGATGAAAAGAATAAAGAAATGAAAATATCCTTATCTGATGATAAATATGAAGTATTAGATATGGCTATATCTAGTGCTACAAATGTAACATATGTTAAAGTTGGAAAAGAAGGAGTAAGAAGCAGATTGTATCGTATAAATGTAATGGCTCAAGTTGAAGAAACTAAATATCCTAATTGTAAGCTTGGTAAAATAGCTGCGCAAAATAAAGAGGATAGGCTAATTTACGAGGATACAACTTATAATAGAATAAGAGGAATAGGTTTAAAAAATCCTATTGCTACAGGAGAAAATGCTACTCATTATCTTTTAAATACAGATGCTGAAGATCAAATTTATATTGGAAACGGCGAGAATGGAAAAGTTAAAAAAATATTTATTATTAGTTTGAAAAAATCGAAGGATAATATGAAAACCATGACTTTACCTGAATCAGTTGATAAAAGCAACATATATATAGCTAGGGATGGAAGAATATTTGTTAACAATCATTCAAAAGCTGTAGTTACAGAGCTTGGTACAGGAAAAGAAACTGAATACAAGGGAAAATTAGTACAAATATATAATTTGGGTGTTATATCTATAGACAATAATAAATTACTAGGAAGCACATTTTAAATGATCTAACAGCATATATATAAATAAGGAACATAGGAGTAGAAATGCAGAAATACATGCAGCTACTCCTTATTTTTCTTATTAAATAAAAAATTAACATTATTATAAATAATATTTTTAATATTTAGAAAATAAAGATTATTAAGTAATATGAATAAAAATGAATTGTTATTAACAACAATTGTTCAAATAAAATTGAAGGTTAATAGAAAATTAATAAAATTTTAAAAAAATATTTTTCAAAAAAATTCAGAGTATCCTTTAAAGCATTGATTTTTAAGCGGTTGTATGTATAAATAAATGTTAAAATTAGAATATTCAAAATATTACGAAAAATAAATACTTGTCCAAAATATATGCTATAATTACAATAGTTAAAAAATTCATTATATTTATTATATTTTTTTATTCGAAAGGAGTGTCTTTAAAATGGCGAGTAACAAGTCTATTTTTAGAACTAAGTCACTTGAGGCTATGCTAGCTCAAACGAAAGGAAAGGGACTTAAAAAGGTTCTAGGAGCATTTGAGCTCACAATGTTAGGAATTGGTGCAATCATAGGAACAGGTATTTTCGTTCTTACAGGGGTTGCTGCAGCAGATTATGCAGGACCAGCACTTATGTTATCATTTATATTCTGTGGTATTACTTGTGCTTTCGTTGCATTGTGTTACGCTGAGCTTGCTGCTATGATTCCTGTTGCGGGTAGTGCTTATACCTTCGGGTATGTTGGACTAGGTGAAATTTGGGCCTGGATTATAGGTTGGGACTTAATTCTAGAGTACGTAGTTGCGGTTGCAGCTGTTGCTGTTGGTTGGTCGGGATACATTGTTTCATTACTTAAAGCAGGTGGCATAAATATCCCAGATGCATTTGCTAATGCTCCAGGACAACACGGTGGTATAGTAAATTTACCAGCTATATTAATATTATTTGTTATTACATTACTTCTAATTAAAGGGGTTAGTGAAAGTGCTAAGTTAAACAACATACTTGTTGTAATTAAATTAGCAGTTGTTATACTATTCATAGTTGTTGGTGTAGGACATGTTAAAGCATCTAACTGGAATCCATTCTTCCCATATGGTGTTAATGGTGTATTTAAAGGTGCAGCTATAATATTCTTCGCTTATCTTGGATTTGACGCAGTTACAACTGCAGCAGAGGAAGTTAAAAATCCTCAAAGAGATTTACCAATAGGTATACTTGGATCATTAGCAATATGTACAGTATTATATATTATAGTATCAGGTATACTAACAGGTATAGTTCCTTATGCACAGTTCCATGGTAATGCAGCTCCAGTTGCTTATGCGTTATCTTCTGTAGGAATACAATGGGGTTCAGCCTTAGTATCAGTAGGTGCAGTCTGCGGTATATCTTCAGTATTACTTGTTATGACATTTGGAGCAACTCGTATACTATTCTCACTATCAAGAGATGGATTATTACCACAAGTATTTGCAGAAGTTCACCCTAAGTTTGGAACACCTATAAAGAGTACAATTCTTGTTGGTATTATGACTATGGTACTTTCAGGATTTGTTCAAATAGGAAGACTTGCAGAAATGACAAACATAGGTACACTTGCAGCATTCTGTGTAGTTGCTGCTTCAGTTATAGTTCTTAGAAAGAAGAGACCAGATGTTGAAAGACCGTTTAGCTGTCCAGCAGTTCCAACTGTTCCTATCATCGGAATAATATTCTGCTTATACTTAATATACTCATTACCTAACTTCACAAAAATGGTATTTGTAATCTGGCTTGTTATAGGTTTCGTAATATACTTTGGATATGGTAAAGCTCATAGTACTATGAACTTTGAAGAACAAACAAAATAAAAAATAATACTTTAATAATAAAAGGATACCTTGCGATTTATTGCAAGGTATCTCTTTGTTTTGCACTAAAATATCTTATTAATTATTTGAATTGATGATTGTATAGTCACCAATGTAAATTGTTCGTGAAATGTATACATTATAATCTATTGTTACGGTATTTTTAATTAAAGGTGTAAGAGAAAGTGCGACTTTAAATAATGTTCTTGTTATAATAAAGTTAGGAGTGGTTATACTATTTATAATTCTTCCTTATATGGCATATAAAAATAATGCAGCTCCGGTTACACCTATAATATCGCTATTATTCTGTTTATATTTGATATAGTTTTTACTATATTTTACAAAAAAATGGTATTTGTAATTTGGCTTATTATTGGTTTTGTGGTTTACTTTAGTTATGGTAGAAAAAATAGTGTGATGAATTTGAAAGAGTAATATAAAAAAAGCTGATAAGGGATTGGGCTTCCGCGAATAAAAATGCGGAAGTCTAAATTATTATTTAAAGAAAATTACTTAATGAGAGCATCTTTTGTAGAAAATTAGAATGTAAAAAGAAGAAATTTTTTTAAAAATAAAAATTATTCAAACATAAGAATGAAATTCTTTTAAATTTTATCAATGCTTAATTGAAAAAGTTAATTTGCGATTAAATTTTTTTAGTCATTTGGCTAATTGAAAAAAAAATTTTAAGAAGTAATTGCAATCTTGCATTTTAATATTTATAACTATATATTGGTATGACTGGTTTTATAGTATTTATGATTCTGTAATATCAAGAAAATTAAGAAAATATAAAATAATAAAACTTTTAAAGGTTTCAAAAAAATCTATGCTATTATATAAGTAATTCAATTCAATCAAATTTTTTTAAATTTTTTCACTATTTTATCAATTTTTTCACATTATATCTCAATATTTTACACTTATTTTATTAATAATAAGGGGAAGGAGTGGCTTTAATGTCAAACTCAAAGTCAATTTTTAGAACGAAGCCTATTGAGGAATTGTTAGCTCAAGCTTCGGGAAAAGGATCACTTAAAAAGGTACTTGGTGCATTCGAACTTACAATGCTAGGTATTGGTGCAATTATAGGAACAGGTATCTTTGTGCTTACAGGAGTTGCTGCAGCAGATTATGCAGGGCCAGCACTTATTCTTTCATTTATTGTTTCAGGTATCACTTGTACATTTGCAGCTTTATGTTACGCAGAACTTGCAGCTATGATTCCAATTGCAGGTAGTGCCTACACCTATGGGTACGTTGGATTAGGTGAAATTTGGGCATGGATTATAGGATGGGACTTAATTCTAGAATATACTGTTGCCGTTGCTGCTGTTGCAGTAGGATGGTCAGGATACATTGTAGAGCTTTTAGCAGCGGCAGGTATACACGTACCAGCAGCATTAGCTAACCCTCCAGGACAAAATGGTGGAATAGTAAATCTTCCAGCTATACTTATACTAGCAGTAATAATGGCTTTACTTGTTAAAGGTGTTAGTGAAAGTGCTAAGCTAAATAACATACTTGTTATAGTTAAGTTAGCCTGTGTTATTCTATTTATAGTTGTAGCAGTAGGTCACGTTAAACCAGCTAACTGGCACCCATTTTTCCCATATGGAGTTAACGGTGTATTTACAGGAGCGGCAATCATATTCTTTGCATACGTAGGATTTGACGCTGTTGCTACAGCTGCAGAAGAAGTTAAAAATCCTCAAAGAGACCTACCAATAGGTATAGTTGCATCACTTTTAGTTTGTACAGTATTATATATTGTAGTTTCAGCAATATTAACAGGAGTTCTTCCTTATATGTCATATAAAAATAATGCAGCGCCAGTTGCTTATGCACTTACTCAAATAGGAGTAAACTGGGGTTCAGCTCTTGTTGCTGTTGGGGCAGTTGCAGGTATTACATCCGTATTACTTGTTATGACATTTGGAGCAACTCGTATACTATTCTCATTATCAAGAGATGGATTATTACCACAAGTATTCTCAGATGTTCATCCAAAGTTTGGTACACCTGTAAAGAGTACAGTATTAATTGGTATATTAACGATGGTTTTATCAGGATTCTTACAAATAGGAAAATTAGCAGAGATGACAAATATAGGTACACTAAGTGCATTTGCTATAGTTTCAATATCAGTTGTAGTTCTTAGAAAGAAAAGACCTGATATTAAGAGAGAGTTTAAATGCCCAGGAGTTCCAGTTACTCCATTTATATCAGTGGCTTTCTGTGTATTCTTAATTTTTAAATTACCAAATTTCACAAAAATGGTATTTGTAATATGGCTTCTTATAGGCTTCGTAGTATACTTTGCATATGGAAGAAGTCATAGCGTAATGAATCGAGAAAAGAAAGCTTCTTAAATATAAGTATTTACAAGAATGTAATCGTTGTTATATCTTCCCATGTACATAAGTGCATGGGAAGATGTTTTTTTATTCAGGTTTTTTTGAAGTAATAAAGCTTTCCATCTTCTATAGAGTACTGAATAAGCCCTTTAGAAAATAAATATGAAATAAATGCAGAAACACCACCGAAATTTAGATGGTATTGGTAAAAATTAAGGGATAAGTCATTTAAAACCGATAAGTTTTCAAGTATATCTTCTCGGGTTAGTGGCTGATCTAATAAGTCTAAAATTTGATTCTTATAGTTTTCTATATTTTCAAGGTTTTTATCAACCAACTTTTTAATTTCATCTTTATTTAATACTTCATTAGCATGGCTTATTACAAAATAATCTGCATCTATTGTTTTAATTCTATTTAAGGTATCAATACTTTCTTCTATATCATAAAGATAGGGAAAAGAATATTTTTCTAATATTTCACTACTAAATATAGAATCTCCAAGAAAACATACTTTTTCAGGAGTTATTATACCTATTTGTTCAATAGAATGTCCTTTTAGAGGAACTATCTCAAATTTTTCATCATTAATTTTATTTACTCCATAATCAAGTACAAAATCTACATGGAGAGGTTTATTACTTTTGTCTATTCCTTTAATAGGTGTAGAAGAAAATAATATAGAAGCTTGAAGTTCTGGGTTCTCCATAAATAACTTTTCTTTTAATGAGGTATATACTAAGCAGCCTGGATAATTCTTTTGAAAATACGTGTTACCACCGTTATGATCAAGGTGGTTGTGTGTATTTATTATATATTTGGGATGAAGGCTATTTTCTATAAGTATCTCTTCGATTTTTTTAGCATCTGAATTATTACTTCCTGTATCGATGATGAGACAGTTTTTATTTTTAAATGCAAATATTCCTGAGTTTGTAACTGAGTGTATGTAATAAGTATTTCCCTTTATCTTAGCTAGTGTCATATATAATCACATCCTTAATTTAAGTTAACACCACTTGTAGTGTGGTAAAATTTGCTGAGACTTGAAGTTGCGAAAAATTTTGAAATTTGGCTCTATACATGGTATAATCTTTAATAAGCTATTGTGAGGCAATTATGCTGTAGTATATAGAAATTGGAGGTTTTTAAATATGGATAGTGTTGCTTGGGGACCACTACTAACACTTTTTGGAATAACAGGTATCCTACAGGGGTTAGGAATGAAGTATAACAAAGCTATTAGAAAAAAACTTATGATTGACGCAGAAGGAATAGATAAAAAGTATATTAACTTTAAAATAAATTTTCTTATTTTTACAGGAACATTTATACTTTTAATTCAATTAGTTGCCCATTTTAATCCTTCAACTGGAGAAAAACTTCAGATATTACTTTCAGCTTTCTTACTTCTTGCAATAACATCTGATGTTATATATAAAAAGATCAGAAACAGAAAACGTCAAAGCTAAGCTAGTAACATATAAATTAGGTTGTTCCTACAATTGAAAATTATGGAATAACCTAATTTTTATTTGCTGAAGTTTGGTAGTGCTATTATATATAAGCTAAATTTCTAAAGTGCAGTACTATACTACCAATTCAATGTATAAAAAAATGATATAAATATTGGCACTAAAGAGCTTAATATAACTCCATTTAAGAAAGAAATTACAGTAATTTCTGGAGTTGTAGCTTTTGCTATTAAGGGTAAAGTTGTGTCCATTGAAGTAGCACCAGCAGGTGCTATAGCTGTGTAATGATTCAGTTTTACAGCTACTATAGGTATTAGTATAACGGCAATAAGTTCTCTAAATACATTTGTAAGGAAAGCCGTGGTTCCTACCTGTGCGCCATCTAGATTTGTAAGCAGTATTCCCGAAAGACTATACCATCCAAAACCAGAGGCTATAGATAAGCTAGATTTAAAGGAAAGATTATAAATTAATGCAGTTAAAATACCACCAGCAAAACTTCCGAGAATAATACAAGCAGGAATTAATATAATTTTAAAACCGCTCTTTTTTAAATTCTTAATTAGACTTTTATTTGATCCTACGTCAATTCCAACAGATAATATTAAAAAGTTAAGAGATATAGTAGATAAAGTATTGAGATTATCTACTATATTTTGAGGCATTACAAAGTATCCGCATAACATTCCAGCAATAACTGCAATAATTATTGAGACTGTCATTACTCCTCTCCCCCTCTCATAAAATACGAAGTTACAAAGAAAACTAAAATTATACTGCATATAGAAGTCAATACGGCAAAGGTCAAAGATATTTTGCCTATATTTTTTAAGTTGACCATAATAGACTTATTGCCTCCAGCTGATGCTCCCATACAGAACAAAAGAAAAATAACACCTATTTGCTGTATACGTCCGTTATAACTCTTTTGCTTGTCACTTAGGTTAAAAAAATAGCCTATAAGAATACCAATCGATAAAGAAATCAAAATAGTCCACACTTTCCATTTCACCTCCGTAGTTAGATTTTGCTTTATCCGATGAATTACAAAAAATTTTAATCTGAAAGCAAAAATCCTGTTTATGCTATAGCTACTATTTTTTCATGCTGCAAAATTCCTTGTTTGAGCACCTACTGCAATCGTGGTCTACGTCGCTTAAAGGTTTATACTCATCTGCCCCGTAAATATACGCTAGTGATCGAAGAGATGTAAGCATGAAGTCTTCATTTACATATATTCCAAGAAAATTTTTCGAATCTAGTGCATCTAGAATATTTTTTTGATACCAAAGGGGAATTTCTCCATCACCAGGAGCTATTCTGTGACTAAGTCCTAACTCTAATGTTTTAACTTTTTTATATATGTGATCAAATAGCTGAGAACTTATATCAAAAAGGTAAGATGTGGCCATGGCATCAAGAACCATACCTTCCTTCATCTTAGCGTAAGAAAAAAACTCATTTACCTTTTCACTAATTTTGTCTCCTATGGTAACAATACAATATACAATGTAGTCGAAGTCATTAATTACATTAAAAGTAAAGTCTTTATCCTTTATATCTATTTTGAATATTCCTGCTGGTTGTACAGATTCATACAGAACAGGCAGCAAAGTTTCGTACATTGAACTGATTTCTTCATCAGTTATTGTTTCGCAGTAAGATTTTAGAGTATTAATTACTATTTTTTTATCTAGCTTAAAGTTAAAATCTAATACAACCTCCATAAATTTTCCCCCTAAAAAATTTTAAAATTTACTTTCCAATTGGTACTATGTGCCGATTAATAACTAAACTTTCAATCTTTGAATCCTATAACTATTATACAATAAAATGTAAATAACAGAATAGAGTTATGTATTTTTATTAAACATAGAAGAAAATTTATAAAATTAATTGACAAAATTATTGGAATAATATATATTAAGTTTGTAATCAAAAATTAAATATATTAAGCTTTCAGGGCAGGGTGTAATTCCCGACCGGCGGTAAAGTCCGCGAGCTGAGTAATCAGCATGAACTGGTGAAACTCCAGTACCGACAGTAAAGTCTGGATGAAAGAAAGATTATTATTAATTGTCATTATTTATATTTGACATATGAGCCCTTGAAAGTTTTTTCAGGGGCTTTTAGGCATCTTCAGATTTAAAACACATAATATATAAGCATTATGTGCCGAGTTTATGGAATACTAAAATGTAGATAAAGAAACATCGGTATATGTATATCTCTATTTTTTTATAATGTAAATTTATACAAAATATGTAAAAAATAATAAAAATGATAATTGTATATTTAATAATCATAGGTTGAAGAGGTGAGAAAATGGGCGGAGGATATAATAACTCTTATGAACACTATATGAGTATTGCACTAGGCCTAGCTAAAAAAGGAGAAGGAGCAGTAAATCCAAATCCTTTAGTAGGTGCAGTAGTTGTGAAAAATGGAGAAATAGTTGGAAAAGGTTATCATAAGTTTTATGGAGGACCACACGCGGAAGTTTATGCACTAGAAGAGGCGGCAGAAAAAGCTGTAGATGCTGATATCTATGTAAGTTTAGAACCCTGCAGTCACTATGGTAAAACACCTCCTTGTGTAGAAGCTATTATAAAAGCAGGTATAAAAAGAGTGATTATTTCCATGCAAGATCCCAATCCATTGGTAGCAGGAAGAGGTATTAATTTTTTAAGGGAAAAGGGTGTTGAAGTTATCACTGGAGTTTTAGAAAATGAAGCAAAAAAATTAAATGAAATATTCATTAAATATATAACAAAAAAAATACCTTTTGTAATTTTAAAAACCGCAATGACTATTGATGGTAAGATTTCCACTTATACAGGAGAATCAAAGTGGATAAGTGGAGAAGAATCAAGAGAATATGTTCATAAGATAAGAAACAAGGTTATGGGAATAATGGTAGGTATAGGTACAGTAATAGCAGATGATCCGTTGCTTACTACAAGATTAAAAGAGAGCGGCGGTAAAAGTCCTAAAGCTATAATAATAGATTCTAAATTGAGAATACCTATGGAGTCCAAAATATTAGAAACTTTGAATGAAAGAGAAGTAATAATTGTCTGTACAGAGGGCTTTGATAATAAAAAGAAAGATATTTTAGAAGAAAAAGGAGCAAGAGTTGTAATCACTCCTAAGGATAAGAATAATAAAGTGGATTTAAATCATCTAATTAAGGAGCTAGGTAAGCTAGGCATAGATAGCATATTACTAGAAGGAGGAGGTGAATTAAATTTTGCTGCAGTAAGCTCTGGAATAGTGGATAAAATCATGTGTTTTATAGCCCCAAAAATCCTTGGAGGTAAAGACTCTAAAACTCCAATTGAGGGACAGGGAATAGAAAAAATGAATGAAGCAATAAAGGTTCAAAATATTACATACAAAGTGTTTGGAAGTGACTTGTTGTTACAAGGGTACTTATATTCTTAGCATGGTGGTGATTATATGTTTACGGGCTTAGTAGAGGAGATTGGAGAAATAACTAATATTTTTAATGGAGAAAAATCTGCAAGGCTTACAATAAAAGCAAAAAAAGTACTGGAAGGTGTGAAGTTAGGTGATAGTATCGCAGTTAATGGTGTTTGTTTAACTGTAACTAGTTTTAATGAAAACTGTTTTACTGTAGATGTTATGGCAGAAACTTTGAGAAAAAGCAATTTGGGAAAGTTAGACAAAAAAAGTAAGGTTAATCTTGAAAGAGCTATGGCTCTTGGTGCAAGATTTGGAGGTCATATAGTAAGTGGACACATAGATGGTACAGGAAAAATTATAGGTACAAAAAATGAAGACATAGCTACATGGGTTACAGTAGAAAGTGATTCTAATCTTTTAAGATATATAGTTTTAAAAGGTTCTGTGACTATAGATGGTATTAGTCTTACAGTCGCTGGTTTAGGAGATAATTTTTTTAAAGTTTCGCTTATACCACACACAAAAGAAGAAGCTACTCTTCATGGCAAAAAAGTTGGAGATGAAGTAAATATTGAATGCGATATAGTAGGAAAATATGTTGAAAGACTTTTATTCATGAAAGATAGAGAAGAAAGCAAGCAAAATGGAGTTACAGAAAATCTACTTAAAGAATATGGATTTATGTAAGCAGGCATACAATTAGTTTATCGAAAGGGAGATGTACAATATGGAATACAAATTTAACACTATAGAAGAGGCATTAGTGGATATACGAGAAGGAAAAATGATTGTTGTAGTAGATGATGAGAACCGTGAAAATGAAGGGGATCTTCTAATGGCTGCAGAAAAGGCTACTCATGAAAATGTAAATTTTATGGCTAAGTATGGAAGAGGGCTTATATGCACACCTATGACAGGAGAAAGACTTAAAGAACTTAATATTGATCACATGGTTAAGGATAATACTGATAAATTTTATACGGCTTTTACAATATCTGTTGATGCGGTAGGCACTTCTACTGGTATTTCTGCCTATGACAGAGCATTGACTATACAAAAATTAATATCGAGTTCTAATGGTGATGACTTTAAAAGACCAGGACATATATTCCCATTGGAAGCAAAAGAAGGTGGAGTACTTACAAGAGCAGGACATACTGAAGCTGCAGTGGACTTAGCTCGCATGTCCGGACTTTATCCAGCAGGAGTAATTTGCGAAATAATGAATGAAGATGGAACAATGGCCAGAGTTCCGGAGCTTATGAAATTTGTTGAAGAGCATAATCTAAAAATTATAACCATAGCTGATTTAATAGCTTACAGAAGAAAGAATGAGATATTTATAAAGGCAGCAGCAGAAGCAAACATACCAACTAAATTCGGTGAATTTAGAGCAGTAGGATATGAAAATACATTAACAGGAGAACACCATGTAGCTTTTGTTAAAGGCGAAAATTTTGGGGATGAGCCAGTTTTAGTAAGAGTACATTCTGAATGCTTAACAGGTGATGTATTCCATTCTTTAAGGTGTGACTGTGGAGATCAATTAGCAGCAGCAATGACACAAATAGAGGAGGAGGGAAAAGGTGTACTCTTATATATGAGACAGGAAGGAAGAGGCATAGGACTTATAAATAAGCTTAAAGCTTACGCCCTTCAGGAAAAGGGTATGGATACAGTGGAAGCAAATATTGCACTAGGTTTCCCAGCGGATTTAAGAGATTATGGAATAGGAGCACAGATACTTCAAGATCTAGGTATAAAAAAAGTTAGGCTTTTAACTAATAATCCTAAAAAAATAGCTGGACTTTCTGGCTATGGTATTGAAATAGTAGATAGAGTGCCAATACAAATTGAGCATGCAAAAGAGAGTGAACATTACATGAGAACCAAAAAGAAAAAATGGGTCATATTCTTAAATTATAATTTAAATAGCTATGAGGAGGAATAAGTAATGAAAGTATACGAAGGAAAGTTAACAGCGGAAGGATTGAAGTTTGGAATAGTAGTTGGAAGGTTTAATGAGTTTATAGGTTCAAAACTTCTTGGTGGAGCTATAGATTGTTTAAAGAGACATGGAGCAGCAGAGGGAAATATAGAAGTAAGCTGGGTGCCAGGAGCATTTGAAATTCCATTGGTAGCGCAAAAGATGGCGGCAATGAAAAAGTATGATGCAATAATATGTTTAGGTGCAGTAATTAGAGGTTCAACTCCTCATTTTGATTATGTTTGCAGTGAAGTATCAAAGGGAGTAGCACATGTATCACTACATTCTGATATGCCAGTGATCTTCGGAGTGCTCACAACTGAAAGTATAGAGCAGGCAATTGAAAGAGCAGGAACTAAGGCTGGAAATAAGGGATATGATTCGGCAATGACAGCAATAGAAATGTCAAATCTTATTAAGGATCTAAAATAATTTTATAAACATATTAATATAATGGCTTTACCTTGGGAAAGATAAACTCAGAGGTGAGTTTAATGGAAAATAAACCAGATGAAGAATTATATGAAGAAAAGACAGAAAGTAAGGAAAACAAAGAAGAAGATTCAAAGGATTATTATCCTACTATAATAGGTGTTGAAATACCTTATAGAGGATTAACAAGCAAATACTATTAGGACTGCATAAATTAAGCAGTCCTAATAGTACTTTTTACATAAGTTCATTAAGTTTTTCTTCTATGTAATTTTTTATTTCTTTTTCATTAATGTATAGATTATCATCTATGTCACTAGGTTTTACTCTGAAGAAATTTATAACTAATTTATTATCCACAATTTTATACTCATCTAAATGCATAGGAGAAATTATAACTTCTAATTCTTCATATTTTTCATTTTGGAGTTTTTCCATAAGATCATCTAAGTTAAGTTTTTTTAGAGGCTGAATCATTAAGTTAGTATATTCTAGATCCTCCATCATCCACATATTGTTGTTCCAAAATCTTCCCTCTTTTTTGTTGCTAGCTGAAAATGGCTCTCTGTTAGTTATGGCGCTGAGGACTTTACGAACAGATTCAGCATTAAACTCATTATCGTATATAAGAGTTAAACCAGCCATATCAGCTACGTCATTAAGATATTTTTCAGAAACTTTTTCTCTGTCGTTTGTAGCTTGCCAAAAATAAAGCATAGCTTCAATTAAATCCATGTTTAATTTTATTCTTTTTAACATAAATATACCCCCTTCAAAAGTTTGATCTTTTTATAGATATTCTTCATTAACACTTATAAATCCTTTTCAAAAGAAAAAATATACAAAAAGGTTATTTCATATTACTGAAACAACCTTTTGGATTTATTGATTTTCACTTTCAAATTTTTTTAATAAATTATGCTTTAAGATTTCATCGGAATACTCTAATTGATTTAAAGAATTTTCCTTCTTATTTTTAAGGTCTTCATTTTCATCTATTTTTTCTTCAGTAATCATATCGAAATAAGTATTAGTTTGGGCCATATAATAATACTTGCCGTCAATAAAGGAACCATCTCTGAAAATGACATTGCCTTCTTTTGAATTAAATAAGTCTTTACCCATTAAATTATTATTTGGAATATCAAATAAGCTGCAGATAGTTGGATATATATCCATTTGACCACCCAAAATACTGTTCACACCTTTGTTAGATTCATCAGGAAAATGAATCATCATAGGTACTTTTTGCTGTTTAATCCACTGAAGATCAGATAATGAATCCTTGTTTAAAAATTTAGCAAGTTCGGATGCATGGTCCTTAGGAATAGCGTAATGATCTCCATACAATACTACTACCGAATCCTTTAAAATCCCTTCTGCATCAAGCTTATCAAAAAACATGCCAAGCTGCTCGTCAGTATAATGGATACTTTTTAGGTAATTGCCTAAAAGAGTTCCTTCGTATGGTCCAACATCAAAGGTACCATAATTATCAACATCGTCATAGGGAAAATGACTACTTAAGGTTATTAAAAATGAATAGTAAGGTTTGTTAAGCTCTTTAATCTTATCTATAGATTGAGAAAGAAATGATCTATCACTCAATCCAAGACCTATAGTTTCATTTATATCATAACTTTTTTCACCATAAAAATTATTGAATCCAAATCTCTTATAAATTATATTTCTATTCCAAAAGGTTTCCCTGTACCCATGTAAAGCAGCAGTATCATAACCTAAGTCTCTAAAATTCTTAGGCATGGAATTAAATTCATTACTACAATATAAAAAATAAGCTGCACCGGAAGCTGCGGGATAGAGGGAATTATTAGACATAAATTCAGCATCTGAGGTTCCTCCAGCGGCAATTTGATAATAAAAATTATCAAAATAAACACTATTCGTAGCCCATTTATTTAAGTTTGGAGTTATATACTGTCCTTCTATCTTATTATTTATTACAAAACCTTGAAGAGCTTCTACTTGAATCATGATTAGGTTTTTACCCTTTGCAATTCCCTTAAGAGAAGATGTATCTTGGGAATTAGTTTGTAAAAAGGTTTTTATTTCACTTTCTTTCTCCTTTGAAACAGGAGTTCTTCTACTTATACTAGCATAAAGTGAATTGTAGAAATCTAAATAATGATAGTTAACTGAACCAAGATTTTTTACTACATAAACCTTATTATACATTGTACTCAAAAGTCTTGGTTGTTCCTTAGACAAAGCATAAAAACTATTTATATTGATAGCGGAACTTATAATCATCAGAATGAAAAAAAGTGATAATTTTAATGATCGAGATATTTCTATCCTATTTATATATCTAAATTTATTTATTTTCGGAAATATAAAAATTATATCTATAGCATACAGAAAATCCGAAAACTTTATAAGATTGCTGACGCTAGATTTTACTGCACCTAACTGAAGTCCATTTATTAAAACTGGTATAGATATTACATCTTTGAAATATCTAAAATATGTAAGATCTGCTATAATAAAGATTGTTATAACTATATTGCATATATATAAGAATCTAACTCTTTTCTGACTGTTTAAAAGTAATGATATTGCTGCAAGGACTAAGATAGAAGCAAATACAGGTGGAAATAACGAAAGATAGGAAAAATAACCAGTTTCCATTTGCCTCCCATAAAGAAGAACTTTTGTTACTACTAAAAGAAGAAATAATAATATATCTAAATATGTACGGATATATGAATTTAGTTTTTCCATCTTTAACCCTCCACACAATAAACTACTCACCACAATAAATTATAAAACTAATATATGTATAATTGTAAAACAATATGTTAATAAATTGTTTACAAGTATGATTTAATTATATAGTAAAAATATTAACTATTCTGCGTAAAAATGTAATTTGAATTCATAGTATATGATAATAATGTTGAAATAATGTTTAATTAAGGAATAATTAGTTAAAAAATAACTAATTTTGTCGTAGAGTTTATTTGTAAAAATATTTTCCTAATCTCATTTGTTAAGGAAATATGAAAGGGGATTTTAAAGGGACTATTTACATAATACAAATAGTGTAGCATAATATATTTGTTATAAAGAAAAAATATAGGAGGAATTGGAAATGTTAGATGATGAATTAAAACATGAAGGACTTATTATAGATGAAAAAGAAGCTAAAAGACAATTCTTAGAAGAGTTAAGAAATAAAAATATGGAAGAAAATAAGAAAAAGGAAAACAGTACTACTGATGATAATGCCAATGCTAAAAATAGCGAAGTAGTAAGCAATGAAGAATCAAATATTAAAGAAACAGTTGTTGATGAAGTTGCAAATGAAGAGGTAATAAGCAAAGAGCAAATAGCAAGCAGTAAGGATACAGAAAGCAAGAAGGATACAGTAGAGGAAGAAGAAATAATAAATGAAGAGCCTAAGAATGAAGAAGTAGTAAGTGAAGAGATAGTAGATAAGGAAGATACAGTAGAGCTGGAAGAGTCTAAAGATGAAGAAACAAATAAGGACGAGAAATCAGAAAGTACAGCTTTAGTCTCAGAAGGTAGTGATACTCCTTCAAAAGAAAGAAAATCATTTTTAAACAGTTCACTTAAAGTCTCTTTAATAGATACAGCAGTAACGGCATTAACATCCCTTGTTGGTGTTTACTTATTTGATGTGATTTTAAGGCTAATATTTGGATACTATGTAGCAGACTTTAAAGGAGTATATATAATTATATTTTTAATAATACTAGTTTTGTATCCAGTTATCATGCAGAAATCGAAGTGTGGAAAAACTTTAGGGCAAAAATTCAGTAAAATATAGACACAAGAAAGGGAAGAGTAATAATTGAAAAAAGGCAATGAATATGAATTTTACATAGAAAAAACGGAATTCCCAGCTACAGGTGTAGCAAATTATGATGGACTTAAGGTGTATATAAAAAATGCTTTTCCAGGACAAAAAGTAAAGGCTAGAGTTTCAAAAAAAGAAGAGAATATGCGGAAGCTAAAATAACAGAAGTACTGGAGAATATAGATTATGCAAAAGAAGTAGCTTGTTCTCATTTTAATCTTTGTGGCGGATGTAATTCTCAATTTCTTCCTTATGAAAATCAATTAGAATTTAAAAAAAATCAAGTACTGGAGCTTTTAAGCAATGCAGGTATTAAAGACTTTGAATTCCTTGGCATAGAAAAAAGTCCAGAGGAATTTGAGTATAGAAATAAAATGGAATTCTCCTTTGGTGACGAAGAAAAAGGTGGAGAACTCACATTAGGCATGCATATAACAGGAAAAAGCTTTGGAATTGTAAATGTTCACGGTTGCCAGATAGTAGATGAAGATTTTAGAATTCTTTTAGATACTGTAGTAAAGTATTTTAGAGAGAAAAAACTTCCTTATTATAGAATAATGAAAAGGGAAGGTTATTTAAGAAATCTTGTAGTAAGAAAAGGGAAAAATATTGGTGAAGTTTTAGTGAATATTGTTACTACTTCACAGATAAATTTTGATTTTAGCGAATTAACCAATATACTACTAAACTTAAATTATAATGGAGAAGTAAAGGGCATATTACATACTATAAATGATAGTTTTTCTGATGTAGTTCAAGCTGATAGCGTTGAAATTTTATATGGAAGAGACTATATAATAGAAGAGATTTTAGGTCTTAAATTTAAAATAGCCCCAGAATCCTTTTTCCAAACAAATTCAAAGGGAGCTGAAAGTCTTTATAGCATCGTAAAAGACTTCTTGGGAGATGCTTCTTCTAAGGTGGTTTTTGATTTATACTGTGGAACTGGAACTATAGGGCAAATTGTGGCTTCTAAGGCAGCAAAAGTTATAGGTGTTGAACTTATAGAAGAGGCTGTAAAGGCTGCCAATGAGAACGCAAAACTTAATGGTTTGTCTAATTGTAACTTTATAGCTGGAGATGTAGCAGAAGTTATAAAAACTATTAAAGATAAACCGGATGTGATAATTTTAGATCCACCAAGACCAGGAGTTCACCCTACTGCATTAAATTATGTTATACAATTTAATGCACCGGATATAATCTATGTATCATGTAATCCGAAGACTTTAGCGACAGACCTTCAGGTATTACAAAATGCTGGATATAAGGTTGATAGGGTTAAACTGATGGATATGTTCCCGCATACACCGCATATTGAAACTGTGGTGAAGCTAAGCAAGTAATATCATAGTTTATTTTCTATTTTGAATTTTTATGGTGTTTTAATATATTAACGAGAGTATTACCAATTAGAATGGTTCTATTGGAGCTGCTAGTTTTAGGAGTTTCAAAGATCCATTCTTTTCTTTTTACGGCCCTATCCTTTCTTCATCCATAGATTTTTTATATGATCATCATTTATTATATCAATTTTTCTTTTAGAGTGTCATGAGCTATTATTTAATTAAACACATACCATATTATGAATATAGGAGGAATTAATTATGATGTTAAATGCAGTAGTAAAATGGCTTGGAGAAGGAGTGGTATTTGAAGGTACAACTCCAGAGGGTGCAAAATTTGTGATGGCAGGTCCAGCAGAAATGAATAATGGAAAGGTTCTAGGTCCAAAGCCAATAGAAGTACTTCTTCATGCAGTTGCAGCATGTACAAGCGTAGACACAATTACAATGCTTAAGGCTAGAGGTGCTCAAATTTCAGAATACGAGGTAATTGTTGGAGGAGACAGAGGAGCAGTAGCTCCAAAGCCTATAGAAGAAATCAAACTTACATATAATATAAAAGGAAAAGGCATGACAGATGAAATGATAAAAGATGTGCTTAAAATTGCTTTTGAAGTTGAAAGTGGTGTTGCAAACACTTATAAATCTAATATCACTTGGGATTTTAATCTCATTGAAGAATAGTTTTTAATACTTTCTCAAGGTTATCTTATAATTTATCAGAGACTGAATGAGCTGTTATATATCTGATTATACTTTCATCTTGAGTTATTATTTCAGGCATAAATTGACCTCCTATTGTTTTAGTTTTTGTCTCATCAACAATAATTAACATATAGGATCGGTTTATGCTTTTGTTTTACCTTTAATTTGGTAATGTAAATCTTGGATTATGAGCTAAGTTGAAATTTCTCAATTTAGTGCACAAGTTAAAACAGCAAATTAAATTATTATTTATGGGGAAATTATCGTGAGTCAAAAACAGGAACTCCAAAAGAGTATGAATTTATTTCAAGGTATGGTTTGTGTAATCGTTATCTTAATTGGAGTGACTGTAATGAATTTGGTATGAATAATGATGAGTTAAACAAATTTATTTATTATTAGGGGGAAATTATCATGAGTCAAAAACAGGAACTCCAAAGAAGTATGAATTTATTTCAAGGCATGACATATGTAATCGGTTTAGTAATTGGATCAGGAATATTTCTTAAACCAGCAATAGTACTAAAAAATTCTGGCTCAACAGGTGCAGCACTTTTAGTTTGGATTTTTGGAGGCTTAATAACCATAGCCGCTGCCCTTTCAATTGCAGAAATTGCTGCGTATATCCCTAAACTTGGCGGATTATATACGTATTTATCAGAATTATATGGTGACTTTATCGGTTTCTTATTTGGGTGGGTATCAACTTTCATAAATGCTCCTGGAACGATAGCTGCTGCTGGAATAGCCTGTGCTACATTTGCAACATTTTTTATACCAATGACTCTGTGGCAACAAAGAATATTTGCTATATCATTAGTTATATTTTTAGTTGTTACACAGTCCATTTCAACTAAGTATGGTGTTTGGCTGCAGACATTAGCAACTATAGGTAAACTTACTCCAATTATAGCTATAATCATTTTTGGTTTAATTCACGGAACTGCGCACGACATAAGTTTTGCCGCAGTGGGTAATATTAAAAGTGCTGGTACTGGAGTAGCTCTACTTGGAGTACTATGGGCATACGATGGTTGGGTTACTACCTGTACACTGGCTGCTGACATGAAAAACCCTGAAAAAAACATACCTAAAGCTGTAGTTACAGGTATATTGTTTGTTATGGCTGTATATGTTATATACAACGTAGCTATTTTTAATGTATTACCAGCTTCTTCTGTAGTAGCTTCAGAAAAAATAGGTGTAGATGTGTGTAGAGCACTTTTTGGTAGCGGTGGAGCAGCATTTATAACTGGTGGTATGATGATTTCTGTATTTGGAACTGTAAATGGAATGTTAACTTGTGGATCAAGATATACTTTTGCAATGGGTGAACGTAAGCATTTACCTAAATGTGATGTTTTGTGTGCTATTCATCCTAAATTAGGCACTCCTATTAACTCATTAATTTTTCAGGCTGTTGTTGCACTAATATACATTCTAACAGGTACATTCAATTCTATTACTGACTTAATTGTATTCGTTTTATGGATTTTCTTCATTTTAGGTGTTGTTGGTGTTTTTATTCTTAGAAAAAAAGTAACACATAACCCAAAACTTTATCATGTTCCACTATTTCCGATAACTCCAATTATAGGAGTAATAGGTGGTGTGTACTTGCTATATGCTACATTTAAAGATTCGGTTTCTAGCGCTCTAATGGGACTAGCAATAACTCTAGTAGGTGTACCAGTATATATTTATTGCAAAAAGAAATGTTCTATACAAGAAGAAAAGCAAGCTAAGTTATAAATAATTGTTATGTATAGGTCCTTAAGGAGGAAGTTTGATGAATAAAAAAGTATTAATAGTAGGAGGGGTTGCTGGTGGAGCATCAGCAGCCGCAAGACTTAGAAGATTAGATGAAAATGCTGAGATAATAATGTTTGAAAGAGATGAGTATATATCCTTTGCAAACTGTGGATTACCATACTATATCGGTGAGTCAATTAAAGAAAGGGAAAAACTTTTATTACAAACACCTAAAAGTTTTAATGATAGATTTAATATAGACGTAAGAATAAACAGTGAAGTAATAAATATCGATTCTAATAAAAAAACTATTAAGATTAAAAATAAGGAAAAAGGAATTTATGAAGAAAGTTATGACTATTTACTGTTATCTCCTGGAGCAAAGGCTATTAAGCCTAATATAGAAGGCATTAATAGTGATAAAATTTTTACATTAAGAAATATTTCAGATACAGATAAAATAAAGATGCTTGTAGATAAAGAGTGTACAAGTAGTGCCGTCGTTATTGGAGGCGGTTATGTAGGCGTTGAAATGGCTGAAAACTTAAAACAAAAAGGGCTACAGGTTACTCTAGTTGAAGCTGCTCCTCATATTCTAGCACCTTTTG
The DNA here is from genome assembly GCF_030915445.1 of Clostridium sp. OS1-26. GTDB lineage: Bacteria > Bacillota > Clostridia > Clostridiales > Clostridiaceae > Clostridium_AM. The sequence goes on along the minus strand of NZ_CP133264.1, from coordinate 402,583 downwards.
ATTCAGATATTGTAGTTATGGCTGAAAAAGAACTTGTAGATAATAATATGCAGGTAATTTTAAATGATGGTGTAAAATCTTTTAAAGATAATAAAAATAACATTGAAGTTACTTTAAATAGTAATACGAAATTAACTTCAGATATAGTTATATTAGCAATTGGTGTTGTTCCAGATACTCACTTTATAAAAGATAGCAATATAAAACTTGGCGATAAAGGACATATATTAGTCAACAGTAAAATGGAAACAAATATTGAAGGCATATATGCTGCTGGTGATGCTATAGAAGTAGTTGATTTTATTAATAAACAAAATACGGCAATTCCTTTAGCTGGTCCAGCAAATAAGCAGGGAAGAATAGCTGCAGATAATATAGCAGGATTAAATTCAACGTATAAAGGCACCCAAGGTACTGCAATAATTAAAATTTTCAATTTAACAGCAGCAAGTACAGGCAATAATGAACGAACTTTAAAAAGACTTAATATACCTTATAAAGTTATAACTATTCATCCTGTTTCTCATGCATCTTATTATCCTGGTGCACTTCCATTAACATTAAAACTTATATTCAACGATGAAGGTAAAATTTTAGGTGCTCAAGCCATAGGCTATGAAGGTGTTGATAAAAGAATTGATGTTATAGCTGCGACTATTAGACTTGGCGGTTCTATATGGGATTTGACAGAACTTGAACTGTGTTATGCCCCACCATTTTCTTCGGCAAAAGACCCTGTAAACATGGCAGGTTTTGTAGCAGAAAATGTTCTTACAGAAAAAATGGAAGTCATTACACCTGAGGAGTTCAAAAGCTATGATAAAGAAAATATAATACTTCTAGATGTGCGTTCACAAATTGAGTTTAATAATGGGCATATTAAAGGTGCTTTAAATATTCCAGTTGATAATTTGAGAGAAAGGATTGGTGAGTTAGACAAAAATAAGGAAATTATTGAATATTGTCAAGTTGGCCTTAGAGGGCATATTGCTTCAAGAATACTTTTGCAGCATGGATATAAGGTTAAAAATATAACTGGAGGATATAAAAGTTTATCTACCTCAAATTATAAACCTAATTTTGAAAACGATGTCTTAAAATCTAGTACTCAGATTTTAAGATAAGTTATACCCTTTTGTCAAGGTCTTTCCAGCTTCAAATGTCATCATTGTATATTTTTAATCGTATGCCAGTCCCTCAAGCCATTCACCTTGATCTTTTCCCTCCTTGAATACACTTTGAATCAGAAGGTTGTATAATTATAAAATTTTATAATTATACAACCTTCTATAAAATATATTAATAGTTGGTAAAAAATATGTAGAATAATGATATAATTTACCATATGTCGAAAAATTTTCTGTGATATTTTGTTTTATGTAGTGTATTTACATTATGCTGCAAAAGAAATAAATATAAAATTTCACAGGAGACTAAAATTGATATGTTTTTAGGAGGAATATTTATGAGAAAAAAACTATTGAATACCTTTTCTTTTTCTCTTATTCTAGTTCTTTTATTATCATTATCTGGATGCTCACAAAAAACAAATTCTCAGACAGACACAAAAAGCAAGGAGAACTCAGGGGCTCGTCATATTAAAATTGGTTGTGTTGCTACAACTGAACCAGCTGCAAAATTGATTAAAGAGGCTATTGAAAAAGGTGGTAATACCGCAGAGTTAGTTATGTTTGATAGTAATAACTTACCTGCAACAGCACTTAAGGATGGCAGTATTGATGCAGTTTTTGCTAATCATCTGCCATGGATAAAAACTTTCAATAAAGAAAATAACGCTGACTTACAAATGGTTCAACCTTATTTTTATTACTCACCATTCAGAATGTATTCTACAAAGTATAAATCTGTGGATCAGTTACCTAATAATGCAAAGATTATTATCCCTAATGATCCCGCTAATCAAGATAGAAGTATACGAATGTTATCTGAGTGTAAACTAGTTAAACTTGGAGAAAAAAAGGGTAACTTCTATACAAAATTAGATATTGTGGAAAATTCGAAAAACTTACAATTTACGGAAGTAGAAGTAACTAATACAGCACGCAGCATTAGAGATGTTGATGCAGTATTTGCTATGGCATTTATTGCTCAAAAAACAGGAAATATAGATCCTAATGTATATCTTTATGAGGATCCTCAATCATCAAACTATCCAATGGGACTTATTGTGAAAGCTAAGGATGTTAACGAAAAGTGGGCTGTTGATGCAATGAAACTTCTTAAGACTGATGAAAATAAAGCAAAATTCAATGATACATTTAAAGGGGCATTTACATTAATTAATTAGATTAAACTATGTACATAATATAAACGAATTATGTTTTAAATAAACTATTTTGTAGCTTTATAAGGAATTTTATTGATTATGTCAATAGAATTCTTTATAAAGTTTTTATTAGTTGTAAGAATGGTGGAAAACGTTACTAATATTATTATCTTTAACTCCATTTTTATTGATAGATAGTTAAATAATACTAAGACATATTATACTGAAAATGAGGAGAAATTATGAATTGTAATATAATTAAAGAGATAGTTACAAAGGCTAATTGTTCCCTAGAACTTAAACGTAAAATCATTGGTGTAAAATTTCTTTATTCTGAGGAGGAATTTAACAGCATTGATGTTCAGAATGTTAAAAACAGAGTAACCTATTGTGTTTTAGTGAAGCTTGCAATGTCTGGTCGCTCTTTTAAGGCAAATCTTGATAATTTCGCTTGCCTTTCAGCTGCACGGGCATTAGGCATTATGGAGCCAGATGAAAAATGGCTATCAGGCTGCCAATATCGGGATAAAGGTATGTATCAAGATTTGGCTACAGCAAAGAAGGTTGTTAATAATACCACTTGTATAAAACAAAAGGCATATGGTGTAATGGTAAAGCCATTGGATCAATATTCGGAAGCACCTGATATTGTTATTATGGTTACAAATCCATACAATATTATGAGACTTGTTCAAGGATATACTTACACCTATGGTACATATAAAAATTTTAAAGTTATAGGCAATCAGGCTCTTTGCTCTGAATGTACTGCTTACCCATTTGAAAGTAATGATATAAATATTTCAGTACTATGTGCTGGAACTAGATATATGGCTGGCTGGGGCAAGGATGAAATGGGACTTGGAATCCCATTCAATAAATTTGTTGGTATGATTGAGGGTCTTTATAATACGATAAATATCATGGAACCAAATAAAGACAAAGCTATTATAGAAGAAAAGCTTAAAGAGGCAGGAAGAGATGAGCTTACCATTGAGTATAATAAAAACTATTATACAGGTGCATATCTTAAATAAAGGTAAGGGATAAATTATATGATAGAAATTAAAAATTTATTTAAGTCCTATGACAATATACAAGTGCTTAAGGATATTAGCATGAGTATTCCTAAAGGAAAGATTTATGGTATCATTGGTCGCAGTGGTACAGGAAAGTCTACTCTTTTAAGATGTATAAATGGATTAGAGACATATCAATCTGGCAGCCTGATTGTAGAGGGAATTGATGTTCAAACTCTTTCCGGTATTCATCTGCGACAGTTTAGAAAAGAAGTAGGGATGATTTTTCAACAATTTTCACTACTTTCACGTTTAACAGTTTATGAAAATATTGCACTACCTCTTAAAGGCTGGAGATATGACAATAATTATATAGAAAATAAGGTTAAATACTTATTGGAAATGGTCGGCCTGCAAGATAAAGCTAATTCCATGACGCGAGAACTTTCAGGTGGGCAAAAACAAAGAGTTGCTATTGCACGTGCCCTGACTATGAATCCTAAAATCCTATTATGTGATGAAGCAACAAGTGCTCTTGACCCTAAAACTGCTAATTCTATTATCAATCTTTTAAATCAAATAAATAGAGAGTTAGGAATCACTATTATAATGGTAACTCATCAAATGTCAGTTTTACAAGCTTCCTGTGAGGAAATGGTCATACTTGAAGATGGTATGGTAGCAGAAAAAGGTAATGTAGAACAAATATTTCTGCAGCAGCCGCCAGCATTAAAAAGTCTTATTGGTGAGAAGGATTTATTAGTTCATAATAAAGGTATAACACTGAAGATTATGCTGTCGAATGAGCATTCAGATACACCGATTATTACTCAAATGGCGCAGGACTTAAAGACTAACTTTATCATTTTGGGCGGGGAGATGGATAGATTTCGTGAACATATTTTAGGTTCAGTGATGATTAATATTTCAAGTGAGAGTCTTGAAAGTGTGCAGAATTACTTAAATAGTAGACAAGTAGTTTGGAACATTGTATCATCTGCTGAAGGAGGTAGAGATTAATGTATAACAGTGATTTTTGGTCAGAATGGCTGAGGTATTGTAAGGGATTAATTATACCTTCCATTTGGTCAACATTACGTATGCTGTCGGCTTCTATGATTTTTGCTTTTATAATTGGATTTGCTCTAGCTATTCTGCTGATTTTATGGGGACCAAAAGGTTTGAAACCTAACAAAAAAGGCTATGCAGTGATGGACTTTTTTATAAATACTATTCGCTCTTTCCCTATCATTATATTAATTGTAGCTATTTCGCCTATAACACGAATGCTGCTTGGAACTTCAATAGGAGAAAAGGCGGCTATTTTGCCTCTAACTATTTCAGCATCCCCATTTATGGCGCGTATTATAGAAAACAGCCTACTTTCTGTTGATTATCAGCTAATTGAGGCTGCACGGTCCTTTGGTTTTTCAGACGTACAAATCATATTTAAGGTTATGATAAAAGAGGCTATTCCCTCTATTATTTCTGGGACAACATTGTCTACTATCACTTTTTTAACAGCAACAACTTTGGCTGGTGCCGTAGGGGCAGGTGGTATTGGTGCAGTAGCTCTTAATTACGGATATCAAAGCTTTAATAACACAATACTTTATACATCGGTTTTTATTTTACTAATTATGGTACAGTTAATTCAAATGATAGGAAACTTTATGTATAAGAAAAATATTTAGCAGTTCATTATTAAAGTATAAAAACTTACTTTTCGTGCTGTCGATTATAATTATAACACTACGCTATTGAGAACTGAATCCATGAGATAAATAGGAATCCTTATAGGCTATTTTTATAGTAGTTTATAAGGATTTTTATTTATAATTATTTTAGACAATCTTTAATGTTAAATGTACTTGATTTTATTTAAGGGGATTTATAACAAAATTACAACACTATTTTCGTTATTGTAATAAATGTATATTTTTACTTTAATTTTATATAGTAATTATTGTGTAATTGTACAAACTTATGTATAGAAGATAAAATGCAAGCAAAAAGTAATTAAAAGGAGGAATAACTAAATGCCAAGCAGAGATAAAGACGAATTAATATCTAAAGACAATGAAACGTTAAATAGACTAAAATTAGGAGCTAATGAATCTGGAAGCTGCGACTATCCTAATATACAAAGATTTGGTTTCACTTCTAAAGAGAAAAAATCATCAGATGAAGAATCCAATCAGATGGAATAGATACTTAGAAAAAGGATTTATATTAATAAATTAAAACTATAAAGTGCAAAGGAGTAGATTTTGAGAAATTTACTCCTTTGTACTTTTATCATAGGAATTTCTCCATATTTTCTCCATAGTTATAATTTATAATTAACTCAAATAACAGATCGAGGTAGTTGAAAAAATTAATATTTTAGGAGGGAATCAATATGTTTTGTGGATTTGGAGGTTCAAGTTTTGGATTTAGTCCATGGATGTCTGTGATGATGGGCATTAGGATATTAGTATTCATAATTTTAATAGTGTTTGGAGTTAAGCTTATAAAAAATTATACATCAAACTCTAACGGTGCTTTAAAAATACTTGATGAAAAGTTTGCTAGTGGAGAAATTAGTGAAGAAGAGTATATTAAAAGAAGAACTGTTATGACACAGAAAAAATAAAAAATTTAATTTTTACAAAAGCTAATTGTATACCCTCTAGTTTTGGTACTAGAGGGTTGATTTATTTATTAATAATGACGGTTTGACATATGGTAAAATATAATAAAGTTTAAAAATGAGATGTTATAATAAAGGGGTGCTAATAATGAGTGATATAAAGACAATATTGGTAGTTGATGATGAACCTAAGATTGTTGAAGTAGTGGAGGCCTATTTAAAAAAGGAAGGCTTTAATGTGTTAACTGCTGAAGATGGTGAAAAAGCATTGAAATTATTTAAAAATGCAGTAATTCATCTAGTTGTTTTGGATTTAATGCTTCCTAAAATATCAGGAGAAGAGATTTGCAATAGGATAAGGTCAACATCTGATGTTCCTATAATTATGCTAACAGCAAAATCAGAAGAAGATGATAAAATTGAAGGTTTAGCTATTGGAGCAGATGACTACTTAACTAAACCTTTTAGTGCTCGTGAGTTAGTGGGAAGAATTAAAGCTCTGATTAGAAGGTCTTATAGAGATTCTAGCCCTCTTGCTGATTACTTGATTTTTAATAGCGGAGATTTAGAGGTAGACATAAATAAGATGAAAGTGAAAAAAGATAGCCAGTATGTAAATTTAACTACTAATGAATTTAAGATACTAGTAGCGCTATTAACTAATCCAGGACAGATATTTTCAAGGGAACAATTAGTTGAAAGAGCTTTTGGATTAGATTATGAAGGCTTTGATAGGACTATTGATAGCCATATAAAAAATATAAGACAAAAAATAGAAGATAATCATAAAGAACCTAAATATATTATCACAGTTTACGGTATGGGATATAAGTTTGTAGGTTAATAAAGAGTAGGAGTGGACTGATGAAATGAAAATGTCCTTGATGAAAAAGTTATCTGCAGGTTTTCTTCTTGCAGTAATAGGAGCGATATTAATAGTAAGTTTTATTTCAAATTATATGGTTGGAAAAAAGTTTAACAATTATCTAATAGATGAACACAAAGATAAAGTAAATAAAATTATAATTACTGCCCAGGATTTATATAATGATAAAACTGGATTTTCGAATGCTAATAAAGATGAACTATTGCGATATGCAGTATTAGAAGAATTTTATATACAAGTAAAGGATTTGAGTGGAAATGTAGTATTTGATTCAGGTAATTCTCACCTTCAGCATAGAAGTATGATGGAATCAATGATGGGAAGTATGATGAAAGGTGATATGAGCAATCACTCTAGTATGAATGTAGGAGAATATAAAGAAGAGATACACTCTTTAGTAAAAGATAAAAAAAATATCGGTACAATAGTTGTTGGATATTTTGGAACCTCATATTTAAATCAAGGAGCTTTGACTTTTAAAATGACATTAAATCATTCCTTTATACTCTCAGGTTTTATAGCTCTACTATTTGGACTTGGGGTAAGTTTTATCTTAGCTAAGCAGCTCACCAAGCCATTAGTCAAGATAACTAAAACTGCTAATGAAATGAGAAGAGGAGATTTAACTGTTCGTTCAGAAGTTAAAACGAAAACTAAGGAAATAGAAGAGCTTTCAGCTTCAATAAATTACTTAGCAGAAACCTTGCAAAATCAAGAAATGCTTAGAAAAAGGTTGACTTCTGATATGTCACATGAAATTAAAACTCCTCTTACTACGCTTAAAACTCATGTAGAAGCATTACTAGATGGTATATGGGAACCAACAGAAGAAAGACTTAAGAGTTTTTATGATGAAATAGAAAGATTAACAAACTTAGTAGATAATCTTCGTAATTTAGCAAAATTGGAACAAGCAGATTCAAAATTAAATAAGGCAAAATTTAACTTATCAAGTGAATTAGAAAAAGTTATATTAAGCTTTGAGCCTTTATATTCAAAAAACAATCATGTTATTATATCTAACATTGATAAAAATATATGGGTGTATATGGATAAAGATAAGTTGAAGCAGATAATGCATAACTTATTATCAAATGGCTATAAATATTTAAAATCTCAGGGGAAAGTAGTAGTAGAACTTAAGAAAGAAAAAGAAGGTATTTGCATTAAAGTTGAAGATAATGGAATAGGTATTCCAGAAAAAGATATACCCTATATCTTCGAGAGGTTTTATAGAACCGATTTATCCCGGAGCAAAAATACCGGAGGTTCTGGGATAGGGCTGACTATTACTAAAAGTTTAGTAGAGTCTCATGGTGGAAAAATAAGTGTACAAAGTAAAGTAGGAGAGGGAAGTACATTTATAGTACAATTTCCTAAACAGACAATTTGTGAAATTGGTAAGGAGGAGTGGTAATTACTTCTCCTTTTATTTATGTAAAAACATACTGGAGCTTATTTAGTATTAATAAAAAATGTTGCAAAATATTTGTTTTTACAATAAAAAACCACTGTTGGAAGTATAAAAAGCTTCGATAATATACATAATACTGTAAAAAAATATATATTTCGACGGACATTACCAAGGAGGATTAATCATGAAACCAAGTTTCAACTTTAAAAGTATTCGCACAAAACTAATAATAAACCTTATCAGTATTTGTTTAGTACCGCTGCTTATTTTAGGAATAGCAACTTACTTCCAATCTAAAAGTATTTTATCTAAAAAACTAGAAGTAACAAGTAAGCAGACTTTAACTGAAATAGATAACGGTTTAAACAATTATTTTGCTGCTACATCAGCACCAATAAAAATGCTCTCAACTAACATTAATTTTACAGAGGCTGATATTGGAGAAAGACTTAATTATGCTGAACTTTTACTAGGTGATGTAAAAGAAAGTAATCCTAATATATTAAACACATTTTATGGCACAGAATCGGGAAAGTTTGCTGCTTATCCCAAACTTGAATTACCAAAAGATTTTAATCATAAAAATAGGCCATGGTATACCTTAGCACTAGAAAAAAAGGGACAAATAGCTATTACAAGGCCTTATAAAGATGCTCAAACAGGAAAATTAGTAGTATCTTTGTCTAAAGCTGTGGAGAAAGATGGTAAAGTTGTTGGCGTAGTGGGCATAGATATGTCATTAGACACATTATCCAATACATTATCTAAATCAAAAATAGGTGATTCTGGTTATGTATTTATATGTGATAACAATGGGACAGTTATTTCACATCCTAAAAAAGAGGAGATTGGAGGAAATACCCCTACGAAACTGAGTTTTTGGAATGATTTGAAGAATAATAAAAGTGGCTTTACAAAATACGATTACCAAGGGCAAAATAAATTTTCTACATATGAAACCAATACAGTAACTGGATGGAAAATGGTAGCTTCTATGAATGAAGATGAACTAAATAAAGATTTAAATAGCGTAAGATCTTTAATATTAATAGTAGCACTAATTGTAGCTGTTATTGCTATATTTATAGCTACACTTATAAGTAAGGGAATTGCAAATAATCTAAATAAAATAAAGCATGCTTTTAACTTGGCTTCTAATGGGGATTTAACTGCAAAAGCAGATATTAAATCTAAGGATGAGTTTGGTGAGTTAGGAAAAGACTTCAATATTATGATTGATAATATATCAAATTTAATGAAAAATGTGGAGTCTTCCTCAAAGACTGTGTTAGAAACTTCTTCAACTCTTGCAACTATGGCAGAGGAAACTACATATTCAGTAGGACAAGTATCGCATGCTATAGAAGAAATAGCTTCAGGAGCTACACATACAGCACAAAGTGCTCAAGAGGGAGCTGAGGACATACAAAATTTATCTGAGGGCTTAGATAAAATTGAGATATCTACAGAAAAAATGGAAGAAGTATCTGCTAGTACAAGACAACTAGGCTCACAAGGATTAGAAATTGTACAGGTTCTTGTAGAGAAGTCAGATAAAACTAAATTGGCAGCACTACAGGTTAGCGATATAGTTAAAGAAATGAACAGTAGTACAGATCAAATTGATGCTATCTCAGGTAAAATTTCAGATATAACTGAACAAACAAATCTTTTATCTTTAAATGCATCTATTGAAGCTGCAAGAGCAGGAGAAGCCGGTAGAGGTTTTGCTGTGGTAGCAGATGAAATAAGAAAATTAGCAGAGCAATCTAAAAATTCTACTGAAGAAATTAAAAAAATAATAGAAGATATTAAATCAAAATCAACTACTGCTGTAAGAGCCATAGATGAAACAGAGACTGTTGTAAAAGATCAGGAAGAAGCTGTTGTAAAAACGCAAAAGATATTTAGAGAAATAATAAGTTCTATTGGAGTTTTAACTGAAAAGGTTGATGAAATTAAGAATCAAACAATGGATATTAATAATAAGAAAGAAAAAGTTGTTGGACAAATTGAAAATATTTCAGCTATATCAGAAGAAACAGCATCTGCTACAGAGGAAGTATCTGCATCTACAGAGGAGATTAACGCTATTATGGACGAGTTTACAAGATATGCAGAGCAGCTAAAAGACCTTTCAGCAGAGCTAGAGATAGAAATAGGTAAATTTAAACTTTAGTTTAAATTTTTAGTTAGTTTTCCTGTAAAAGCTTAGTATATAACAATAAAGTTACATGCTAAGCTTTTGTTTTTATCTTGAAAGATACAAAAATTTTTTGTGATATTTTGTGAAATTAAGGGAATTAATAATGCCATTTATAGATAAACTAATATAGGATACATAACAAAAGTCTAATACACAATGAAAAGGAGAATGAAGTTATGAAAAAATTTGTTTGTACAATTTGTGGTTACATACATGAAGGAAATGAACCACCAGAAGTATGTCCTATATGTAAAGCACCTGCAGAAAAATTCAAGGAAGTGACTGACGGGTTAGATTGGGCAGATGAACATAGAATAGGAATTGCCCCAGACTCCGATGCAGATGCAGAAATACTTGAGGGATTAAGAGCTAATTTTACAGGAGAATGTACTGAAGTTGGAATGTATTTAGCAATGTCAAGGCAAGCTGATAGAGAAGGCTATCCGGAAGTAGCGGAGGCATACAAAAGAATTGCTTTTGAGGAGGCAGACCATGCAGCAAGATTTGCTGAGCTCTTAGGTGAGGTCGTTAAGGCTGATACTAAGTCAAATTTAAGTGCTCGTGTTGAAGCTGAGTATGGAGCTTGTGAGGGCAAGAAGAAGCTAGCAACTCTAGCAAAACAAAAAAACTTAGATGCTATACATGATACAGTACATGAAATGTGTAAGGATGAAGCCAGACATGGTAGAGCTTTTAAAGGCCTATTAGAAAGATATTTTCAATAATAAAAAGGGATGCTTTTGCAAGCATTCCTTTTTATTATTAGTAAGGCATTATTCTGGTATAAAAGTATGACAATTGGTTTCTTCGTATAAATTAGCGTCATCACCAGTTACCTGTATGCTGTCAGCATAACAACATTTGTTGTGATTATATGTACAGCTATGTACATTGCATACTATAGCATTGCATTCATCACCATTATAATTAGTATTGTTAGTTAGTGTGCTGTAATGATTTTTATCTAGAAAAGAAGCACAATTAGTTTGCTCAGAGTTTTCTGCATTTCCTCCAGCTACATTTATACGATTGGCATAGCAGACGTTACTTTTATTATGAGAACATTTAGTAACATCACAAACTATTTTAGGCATAAAATTACCTCCTTAAATCTTTATGATTTTAATAAACCAATATTAGTTTTAGCTAAAGTTTTCATAATATACAGCAGGTGGAGTATGTTATTGACATTAATTAAAGATAAAGCTATAGATATAATCATGGGATATAGTGGAAATAAAATAAAAAACTATGAAAGTAAGCGAGAAATAAATGCAATTACTTAAAAAATATGACATAATATAATAAATAAATGAATTATTAGACATATAGGGGTTGATATTTTGAACTACGAAGACAACTTTAAAATATTGCATGTAGATGATGAAGTAGATTATTTAAATACTATGAAAGAATTGCTAGATGAGAAAGGTTATAATTCAAAACAAGCTCTATCTGGTATGGAAGCAGTAAAAAAGCTAAAGGAAGAAAATTTCAACTTAGTTATAACTGGATTAAAAATGCCTGGTATGGATGGAATTGAATTAATGGATAGAATAAAAAAAGACCATCCAGATATTGAAGTTATAATAGTAACTAATTATGGCTCTATTGAAAATGCGGTACAAGCAATGAAAAAAGGAGCTTTTAGCTACTTTGTGAGAAACAATAAGCCAGAAGAGCTATTACTGGAAATTGAAAAGATAAGAAAGTTTTGGAGACTTAAAAGTGATAATGATTTCTTTAGAGATCAGCAAAATGATAATAATTATATACTGCAAACTTATAATGAAAAGTATAGAAATATTCTTAATATAATTCGCAAAGCCTCAAAAAGTAATGTAAATATATTGATAACTGGTGAATCTGGAGTGGGAAAAGAAGTATTAGCTAGGTACATACATCAGACTAGTAACAGACAAGAAGGCCATTTTGTTGCTGTAAATTGCCAGGCATTATCTGAAAATTTATTAGAATCGGAACTTTTTGGACACGAGAAAGGATCTTTTACTGGGGCTATTGAGAGAAGAATAGGAAGATTTCAACAGGCTAATGGAGGAACACTATTTCTAGATGAAATTGGAGAAATGCCTGTAAGTGTTCAGATAAAGCTTTTAAGAGTTTTAGAAACAAGAACTATTGAAATGATAGGAAGCAATAAGAGTATAAACGTAGATTTAAGGCTTGTTTCTGCTACTAATAAAAATATAGAAAAAGCTATTCAAGAGGGTACTTTTAGAGAGGATTTATTTTATAGAATTAACACTATAATATTAGATGTGCCTCCTCTAAGAGAAAGAAAAGAAGATTTAAATATGCTTATTGAATTTTTCCTTAAAAAATGTGCAAAGGAACAAAAGAAAAAAATTGATAATGTAGAGCAGGGAGTAATGGATTTTTTACTTTCTTATAGTTATCCGGGAAATATAAGAGAGCTTAGAAATATAATTGAAAGACTAGTTGTTTTATCAGAAAATGGTGTTGTAAGATTTGAAGATTTGCCGGAGAGAAGAAAGGTAACTATAGCAAATACGGATAACTTAGAAGAGATAATACCTTTAAGAGAGTTTAGAAAGGATACAGAAAAAGATTATATCAACAAAGTACTGAAAGAGTGTGATGGTAGCTTAAACAAGGCAGCAGAATGTCTTCAAATAAGTAAAAGACAGCTATTTAATAAAATTGCAGAACATAATATCAAGTGAAATTTTTTTCATAATAAAAGTGAAGAAAATTTCACTTTTATTATGAACTTTTTTATTATATACACGTATCTATAGCATTTAAAAGGTGTAAATATATTGGCACGTAATTTGCTTTATATAATAATGAATAAATAAAAAGGGGGAATGGACTATGCAAGAAACAAAAGAAGGAGCAACTACCTTAAAAAAAGAAATCAGCCTTATGCAGGCAACATTGCTTGTGGTTGGTATAGTAATAGGTAGTGGAGTATTTTTCAAGCCTGCAGCAGTATTTAAAAATGCAGGGGCACCAGGACTTGGAATATTTGCTTGGGTAGTTGGATGCGTAATTACTGTAGCTGGAGCACTTACAATTGCAGAAATAGGCTCAGCTATTCCAAAGGCAGGTGGATTGTTTGTTTATTTAAAGGAATTGTATGGAGAAAAGTGGGCATTTTTACTTGGATGGATGCAGACTGTTATATATTATCCAGGAATGAGTGCTGCTTTGGCCGTAGTATTTGCTACACAATGTACAACCTTTATCGACTTGTCACCAACAGCACAAAAGGCAGTATCCGTAGGACTAATTATATTTCTTACTATTGTAAATATTGTATCAACAAAGTTTGGGGCTAAGTTTGCATCTTTATTTACTATAGGAAAACTCGTACCTATAGCTGTAATTATTGTTTGTGGTCTTACTATGGGTAAAGTTCACGAGTTTACTCCATTTGTAACATCAGCAAGTACTGGATCAGGCTTTGGTACTGCACTTTTAGGGGTTTTATTTGCCTATGAAGGATGGATTGCAGTAGCTAATATGGCAGAGGAAATGAAGAATCCTGCAAAGGATTTACCTAAAGCTATAATACTTGGAATGATTATAATAACTATAGCTTACTTAGGTGTTAATTTAGCTATAATAAATACTATGCCAGTAGATCAAGTTGCAGCATCTAAAAAAGCAGCTTCTGATGCTTCAGTAATTCTATTTGGACCAATGGGTGCAAAGCTTATTGCAGCTGGAATATTAATTTCAATTACTGGATGTCTAAGTGCATTTATAATGACAGGTGGTAGAATGCCATACGCTATGGCTGCAGATAATCTATTTATATTCAAAGGATTCTTTGGAAAACTAAGCGAAAAATCATCAACACCTGCTAATGCTGTTATTTTCCAAAGTGTGCTTGCTGCTGCATATGCTCTATCAGGGTCTTTTGAAACTTTAACTAATTTAGCTACATTTGCTATGTGGTTATTCTTTATACTTGGTATAGCTGGTGTATTTAGATTAAGAAGAAATTTCAAACACTTAATACCAGAAAATTCATATAAGGTTCCATTGTACCCTATAATACCTATAGTAGGTGTAGTTGGAGCATTATATGTTGTAATAAGTACTCTTATTACTGGAACTATGAATGCATTATTTGGAATTGGACTTACATTAGTAGGGTTACCTATATATATGTATATCAAGAAAACCGATTCAACAAAAAAAGAAGCGTCTGTGTAAAGATAAATTAATATCCTTACATAAAAAATAGGGGGCAAAATGGGGGATAAACTTCTTCTTTAGAAAAGGTTATTCGAGTCTTATAGGTTAGTAATATAATTTAGTAAAATTGAGCGGTAATAATACTGCCTATTAGACTAAAGTAGAATAGAGTTATATTAAATTGATAAAGGTGAATAAAATAAGCTATAAGAAATTTTTTTCTAATGTTAAAATTTGATTGAATTAAAACGGATTGAATATTAAACGAACTTTTTCCCTACAATTAAAAAATAAGATTGAATTAAATGTGAATTGAATTGATTGAATTAGATATAATAAAATATAATTGAATTTTTAAAGACACTCCTAATAATTTCATTTCCAAACTGTGATAATATAGAGATATCATAGTTTGGAATTTTTTTACTTTATATAGGCTTTATAGTTAGTTTCCCTATATCAAGTTGTGAAAGGATTGAAAATAGATATTGCTGTGATATAATATAAGATGAATAAAATTTTCTTATAGATAAAGTTTTATGAATAAGTTTATCTTATAGAAGGACACCTTTTTTAAAATTAAGGTGTTCTTTAGTCGTTGAATAAGCTTGAGTAGCATGGAACTAATGTTAAAGTTTAAATTAGATAGAGGTAATGATTATGGTAAAAACTATAGAATACTCACAAGTTGAAAAAAATGATATAGAAAATAAGTATGTTCTTATTGATGTAAGAAGTCCTAAAGAGTTTTCAGACTCAACTATTCCGGGAGCAGTTAATGTTCCACTTTTTACAGATGAACAGAGAGAGCTTATAGGAACTGTTTATGTAAGGGAAAGTATTGAAAAAGCAAAGAGAATAGGTGTAGAGGCTGCTTCTAAAAATTTGCCTGGTATTTATGATAAAATAAACGAGTTAAATAAGAATTACAAAGAATTAGTATTTTTTTGTGCAAGAGGCGGTATGAGAAGTAGCTCAGTGGTAGGTTTAGTTGAAGCGCTTGGTGTACGTGCATTTAAGTTAGATAAGGGTTATAAGGGTTATAGAGCCTATATAAATGAGAAACTCCCATGCACTGTAAGTGATATTAAATTTGTTGTGATTCATGGTAACACAGGAGTTGGTAAGACAAATATTTTGAAAAGATTAGAGGACCAGGGGCATGATATATTAGACTTGGAGGGATATGCTAACCATAGGGGTTCTCTTCTAGGAAGTGTGGGATTAGGTGAACAAAATAGTCAAAAGCAATTTGAAAGTTTAGTATATGACAAATTAAAAAATAGAAAAAGCAACCTTGTTTTTGTTGAAGGGGAAAGCCGAAGAATAGGAAGGATCATGATACCAGACTATATATTTAACTCAATGAAAAGTGGGGAACATATAAAAGTAACTGCAGATATAGATTTAAGAGTAAAAAATATACTAGCTGATTATGTTCAAAATGATAATTCAGAACTTATAGAATCGCTAAATAAGTTAAGAAAATATATTAGTGAAAAAAATATTGATAAGTATATTAATGAGATAAATAATAAAAATTACGAATATGTAATTAGAGAATTAATGATTAAATATTACGATCCTATGTATGAAAATAATAAGTATGACTTTCGATTAACTTTAGAACATAAAGATATAGATGAAACTTGTAATATAATAGTTAATTGGGCAAAATCTAATTTAGAATTTTAATATAGAGTTACAAGTCCGAAATTGACTGACACAAAATTTTTTAATCTACCTTCAGCGTTGGAAACATATACCTTTGTGTAAGTCAATTTTCTAGTTTATATCCCAACAAAATCCTCTACTTCGTTTGAATTAGAGGATTTATTGTTGTATAATTCATAATTGATAACCTAGAAAGATTTTAGGGTTGAATATGAACTTAAAATGAGAACATTTGTTTTTGTTTTTGTTTTTTGTTATAATCGTAAGCATGGTAACAAAGAATACTACGGATAAGTATAAATAAAATTTGGAGGTTAAAGTCCTAAATGGACTTTAACGGGTAATTTTGCTAGGTAAAAGTTCTAAATGAACTTTTACGGGTAACTTGTGAGCGGAAGCGAAAATATTAAGTTACCCAGTACCCGAAGGGAAACAAGCAAAATTACCCAGTGTTCCGACTAAAAGGAGGAAGCAGATGGAACAAAAAGAGGAAAGAGTACAGGTCTATGATGTAACAGCCTTAACTTCCTTAGAAAAACTAGAACCGGTTCGAGTAAGACCAGGAATGTATATAGGTTCTACAGGAATTAAAGGACTTCATCACTGTATATGGGAAATATTGGACAATGCTATAGATGAAATATCAAATGGATTCGGAGATAGTGCTGCTGTTATTTTAAATAAAGATAAGACTGTAACTATTGTAGATAATGGAAGAGGAATACCTACTGGAGTGCACCCTACTAAGAAAAAATCTGGTGTTGAAATGGTGTTTACTGAACTTCATACAGGAGGAAAATTTAACAACGATGTATATAAGACTTCTGGAGGATTACATGGTGTTGGAGCTGCTGTAGTTAATGCACTATCAAAATGGCTTGAAGTAGAAGTAAAACAGAATGGACGTATCTATAAACAGCGGTTTGAGAATGCATATGATAGAACTGTGAAAAGAGAAATGCCAGGAACTCCTGTGACATCATTAGAAACTTTAGGAAGTACTAAGGAGACAGGTACAAAAGTAACTTTTATGCCGGACAAAGATGTTTTTTCTGTTACTGAGTTTAAGTTTGAAGTTATAGATGAAAGACTTCAAGAATTAGCATTTCAAAATAAAGGAATAACGTTAAAATTAGTTGACAATAGAAAAGATGAAGTAGTGGAAAAAGAGTATCATTCTGAAAGAGGACTACTGGATTTTATAGATTATCTAAATGAAAGCAAAACGCCGCTTCATAACCCACCTATTTTATTCGATGGAGAAAGAGAAGTAAATGGTTTAAACATGTATGGTGAGGTATGTGTTCAGTTCACTGACTCTACTACGGAATATATAGCTAGTTACGTAAATAATATTCCAACTACGGAATCAGGAACTCATGAAAGCGGTTTTAAAACTGGCATGACTAGGGCCTTTAAGGAATGGGCTAAAAAGCTTAATTTGGTAAAAGAGAAAGATAAGGACTTTGAAGGGGATGACTTAAGAGAAGGAATGACTGCTATAGCCAGAATCAAAATAAGTAATCCTATATTTGAAGGTCAGACCAAAACTAAGCTTGGAAATACAGAAGCTTATACCATGATGAACGATTTAGCTTATACTAAATTTTCTGAGTGGATAGAGGATAACAAGGACACTGCAGCATCTATGATAAATAATGCCCTAGATGCAGCTGCAAGACGCGAAAAGATTAAAAAGATAAATGAAGCGGAAAAAAAGAAAATAGGAAAAGGTACTGCACCGCTAGCAGGAAAAATAGCGGTATGTACTATGAAAGATCCTACTGTTTGTGAATTTATTGTAGTTGAGGGGGATTCTGCAGGAGGCTCTGCAAAGCAGGCTAGAGACAGAAGATTCCAGACTATAATGCCTTCTAAAGGTAAAATAATGAATACCGAAAAGCAGAAGCTTGAAAACGTACTTGGAAGTGAGGAGCTTAAGATATTCAATACAGCTATAGGTACTGGAGTTTTAGATAATTGTAAAGAAGATGATTTAAAGTATGACAAGATAATAATAATGTCAGATGCTGATGTGGACGGGTATCATATTAGAACATTATGGATGACATACATCTATAGATATATGAGATCAATAATAGCTAATGGACACCTTTATTTAGCACAGCCACCTTTGTATAAAGTATATAAGCAGGGAAAAGGCGGAGAAATTGTGAAATATGCTTACAGTGATGATGAACTAGAAAAAGTAAAAAAAGAGGTAGGAAAAGGTGCACTGCTCCAAAGATATAAAGGTCTTGGAGAAATGAACCCTCAGCAGCTTTGGGAAACTACGCTAAATCCAGAAACAAGAACTCTGCATCAGATTACAATAGAGGATGCATCTAAGGCAGAGAAAATGGTATCGCTGCTTATGGGAGATGTAGTAGCACCAAGAAAAAATTATATGTATAAGTATGCGGAATTTTAGGGAGAGGAAGTTAGGTAATGGCTAAAAAACAGACAACTATTCCAAGTGATAAAAATATAATTAAAATTTCTATTGAAGAAGCTATGCCAGATAACTATCTTCCATATGCGGTAGAAGTAGCAAAAGATAGAGCACTTCCAGATGTACGAGATGGATTAAAGCCTGTGCATAGAAGAATAATATATGGGTCATATATGCTTAAAGCATTTCCAGACAGACCATATTATAAGTCAGCAAGAATAGTAGGGGATATATTAGGTAAATATCACCCACATGGAGATACATCTGTTTATGATGCTATGGTAATACTGGCTCAAGATTTTACAACAAGAGAACCATTAATTGATGGACAGGGAAATTGGGGATCTCAAGATGGAGACAATGCAGCGGCTATGCGTTACACAGAGGCAAAACTTACGCCTATTGCTATGGAAATGATAAGAGATATAGAAAAAGGAGTAGTTAACATGGTGGATAACTACTCTGGATCTGAAAAAGAACCAGAAGTATTACCGGCAAGATATCCAAACTTGCTTGTTAATGGAGCTTTTGGTATAGCTGTAGGTCTTGCCACTAATATACCACCACATAATTTAGGAGAAACAATAGATGCGTCTATTGCTTACATCGATAATCCAGAAATAACTACTAAAGAGATTATGAATTATGTTAAGGGACCAGACCTTCCAACAGGTGGTATTATAATAGGAAAGAATTCTCTTATATCTGCCTATGAAACTGGAGAAGGTAGAGTTACATTAAGAGCGAAAACTTCTATTGAAAGACTGGAGAATGGAAGACTAGGTATAGTAATTACCGAGTTTCCATATAGAAGAAGTAAAGCAAAGCTGCTTCAAACTATTTCTGAAATGACTGCAGATAAAAAGCATTCTAAAGCCTTAGAAGCAATTTCGGATATTAGAGATGAATCTGATAGAACTGGAGTTAGAGCAGTAATAGAGTTTAAAAAGTCTGTAGATGAGGATATGGTAGATAAGGTCCTTAAGTACTTATTTAAGAGAACTGACCTGCAGTGCAATATTTCTTTTAATATGGTTGCACTAGCTGATGGAAAACCTCAAACATTGGGATTAAAATCTATATTTCATCATTATGTAAACTATCAGAAAGAAGTTGTTACAAAAAGAACAGAAAGAGAACTTATGATAGCCTCAAAAAGATTTCACATTGTTGAGGGATTCATTAAAGCAATAGGCATAATGGATGAAATCATAGAAACCATAAGGGCTTCAAAGTCAAAAAAAGATGCTAGTAAAAATCTTATGGATAAGTTTGGATTCACGGAAATTCAGACAGAAGCTATATTAGAGCTTATGCTTTATAGACTTACTGGACTTGAGATTGTAGCCTTTGAAAAGGAATATAAAGAGCTGGAAAAAGAAATAAAAAAGCTTAATAAAATACTAGGAAGCGAAAAAGAGCTTTTTAAAGTAATAAAGAAAGAGCTTCTAGAAATAAAGGAAAAGTATGCAGATGAAAGAAAAACTACTGTAATCGAAAATGATGAAGAAGCCAAAATAGATGTGGAAGAACTTATAGTAGAAGAGGACATTGTTATAACAATGTCAAATGAAGGTTTCATTAAAAGAATTTCTCTAAAAACTTATAATCGTTCCAATGCAGAAGTAAGCGATATAGAGTATAGAGAAGGTGATTTTAATAGATACATTATTAATTCAAATACAAAAGATGTTTTAATGTTCTTTACTGATAAAGGGAATATGTATCAAACTAAGGGGATTAATATTCCTGAGTTTAAGTGGAAAGAAAAAGGCGAAAGGCTGGATAGTATAATACGAGGAATTGATCTTAATGAAGAAAAAGTCATAGCAATCCACAGCGTTGATAATCTAAATGCGCAGAAAGATTTTATACTGTTTACAAGCAGTGGAGCTATGAAAAAGACAGAGATAAGTAAATTTAATACAAATTACACTAAAATCATGGCCTTAAAGCTAAAAAATACAGAAGAGCTTATAGATGTTAAATGCGTAGAAAAAGATAGGGATGAAAAATTTATAAACATCAAAACAGAATTAGGTTTATGCTTTACTCTAAAAGAGCCTAAATTAGAGGCTGCTGACAGAAATATAATGAGTACTCAAGTTTTTAATCTATGTTCAAAGGATAAAGTAATGAGTATAGAATTTACAGAGGAGTTCTCACACAAAAGTTTTAATATATGTATTGATAAAATGGGAACAATTAAAGCTCTAGATGAGTCAAAAGGTATCAGAGGTATAAATACTTTAGTTAATTCTTCATCAAAAATTTTCGTTTTTTCAAATGATGGAGTCGTATATTCGATGCCTGCAGTAATGCTGCAGAATATAGGAAAAACCGGAATAAACATAACTGAACTTTGGGACGACATAAATAAAAATAATATAATTGACATTATTTCGGTAGAAAGTTTTGAAGAAGAAGCAAGTATATATTTCTTTACTAAGAAGGGTATGGTAAAGAAAACTCCATTGAGTGAATTTGGGGGAGAGTATCTTTCAACTATTGGGTATAAATTTAAAAATGAAAAAGACATTTTAATAAATGTTCAATGTAGTAAAAATTGTAGTGAAGAGGTAATTTTGATAACTAAGAAAGCAATGTGCATAAGGTTTGACGGAGATAGTGTAAATTATATGGGTAAAATAGCATCAGGCGTTACAGGTATAAGCCTTAAGGAAGATGATGAAGTAGTATATGCAACACTATTAAATAATAAAAAAGATTTAAATAAAAATATCATAGTAAAATCACTAAAGAATAGTGAAGAAAAAATAAACGTTAGTGATATAAAAACACAAAACAGAGCTGGAAGAGGAAAGCCTATAATAATGGTTGTTATGGATGATTATATAAAGAAAGTAGAAATGAAATAACCTAATAGTATATAAGCACCAAAGCCATAATATGACTATAAACTAAGTTAATAATTTAACTTTTATTTACTAATTGTAATTAGCAAAATCTTGCTGTATAATATAAATTACAAAGAAAATATTAAGTAGGCAGAGATTAGAGAGCCGCGTTTAAAAGAGTTTAAATAACTTTTTTTGATGTGGCTTTTTTACGTCTTGAGCTTACTTAGATCTTGCAAAGCTTAGTGTAACCGGTTACAAATCAATGTTTCAAAACAAAATTATGTTTGGGAGGTAATAACATGTCACATTTAATGGCTGAATTTTTGGGCACAGCAATGTTAGTTTATTTAGGAGATAGTGTTGTTGCAAACGTTTCTCTTACTAAAACTAAAGGAAATAATGCGGGATTGATAGTTGTTACTACTGCTTGGGCATTTGCAGTTGGGATTCCTGCAGCAATATTTGGTGGAGTTAGTGCTCATTTCAATCCAGCACTGACAATAGCACTAGCTGCTATTGGTAAGTTCCCAGGTGCTGAG
Source organism: Clostridium sp. OS1-26 (assembly GCF_030915445.1). Classification (GTDB taxonomy): domain Bacteria; phylum Bacillota; class Clostridia; order Clostridiales; family Clostridiaceae; genus Clostridium_AM. The sequence continues at coordinate 380,425 of NZ_CP133264.1, read as the reverse complement.
GTTCCAGGGTATATAGCTGCACAAATGGCAGGCGGAATTGTAGGAGCTACACTAGTTTGGTTAACTTACTTACCACATTGGGCAGAAACTGAAGATAAGGGTGCTAAGCTTGGGGTGTTTAGTACAGGCCCAGCTATTAGAAGCTTACCTTCAAACTTCTTAACAGAACTTCTTGCTACAGCTACTTTAGTATTTGGAATTCTTGGCTTAGGGAATATAAAGGCTGCTGATGGTCTTGGACCAATTTTTGTCGCTGGTTTAATCTGGGTTCTAGGTCTTTCATTAGGCGGACCAACAGGATATGCTTTAAATCCAGCTAGAGATTTGGCACCAAGAATAGCTCATGCAATATTACCTATAGCTGGTAAAGGAGATTCAGACTGGGGATATTCATGGGTTCCGGTTTTAGGTCCAATAGTTGGTGCATTACTTGGTGCATTTTTATTTGTAGCTGTATTCTAATAATACAACCCTTTAAAAAGATATGGACAAGAAGGAACACTATTCTCCTTGAATGAAGTGCTGCTAAATGGTAAAATAAGTATATTACCAAAAATATAACAACTTAAAGGAGTCTTGACTATGATTAATTTAAAAGAAAGTTTAGTAGAAAATCCAGTAATAGCAGCTATAAGCAGTGATGAGGATTTAGAGAAGGTTTTGTTCAGTAATGCTGCTATCGTATTTATACTATATGGGGATATCATCAATATTTCCAAAGTATGTGCAAGACTTAAGGAAAAGGGGAAAATTGTTTTTGTACACATAGACCTTATTGAGGGATTAAGAGGAGATTCGGCAGGAGTTAAATATATAAAAGAATATGCTAATCCAGATGGTATAATAAGCACTAAAGCTTCAAATATCAAATGTGGAAATCACCTTGGATTATATACTATTCAAAGAATTTTTATAATTGACTCATTATCTTTAAAAACAGGGATAAAAAATATTCGAGAGACAAAACCAACTGCTGTAGAAGTTATGCCTGGTATTGCAACTAAAATAATAAGTTTTTTAGAAAAGGAAGTTAACTCATTTATTATAGCAGGTGGTCTTATAAAAGAAAAAAAAGATGTTATGGATTCATTAGCAGCAGGAGCGTTAGCTATATCTACTACTGAAAAAAAATTATGGGAATTATAAACTTAATTTAAAATTTAATCAATGAAGCTCTCTAGAGTGAGAGAGCTTAGAGTAAAGAAAGACTTAAATCGGATTGAGTTTTAAGCATATCTAATCCTTAGTTGAACGAATTCAGAGAAATGCCGCCTCTTATCAAAGCATCATTTAAATGGGGATAAGAGGTGGCAGTTATCAATGAAGTGTAAACGTTTGTTAAATTTTGTTAGTTGATTAAAGGGAGGATAATTATTATGGCAAAATATATAATGGCATTGGATCAGGGAACTACAAGCTCAAGATGTATTATATTCAATAAAAAAGGACTAGTTGTAAGTGTGGCTCAAAAAGAATTTAAGCAAATATATCCAGAAGCAGGTTGGGTTGAACATGACCCAATGGAAATATGGGCTACTCAATTTAGTGTTGCAACAGAGGCATTATTAAAGGCAAATATAGGAGCAACTGATATAGAAGCTATAGGTATTACTAATCAAAGAGAAACTACTGTAGTGTGGGATAGAAGAACTGGTCTCCCAGTTTATAATGCAATAGTATGGCAGTGCAGAAGAACAGCTAACATGTGTGATGAATTAAGAGCAAAAGGTTTCGATAAAGTAGTTAAAGAAAAAACAGGCTTAGTTTTAGATGCATATTTCTCAGGAACAAAAGTAAAGTGGATACTTGACAATGTGCCAGGAGCAAGAAAAGAAGCTGAAGCAGGAAACTTAGTTTTTGGTAATATAGACACTTGGCTTATATGGAACTTAACAAAGGGAAAAGTACATGTGACTGATTACACAAATGCGTCAAGAACAATGCTTTATAATATACATGAATTAAAGTGGGACAAGGAATTATTAGAAGCACTTGATATACCAGAGTCAATGCTTCCAGAGGTAAAGCCATCAAGTTGTGTGTATGGTGAGACTGACAAAGCATTATTTAATGCATCAATTCCAATAGCAGGAGATGCAGGAGATCAACAAGCAGCATTATTTGGTCAAACTTGTTTTAAACCAGGTACTGCTAAAAATACTTATGGTACAGGCTGCTTCCTTCTTATGAATACAGGAGAAAAAGCTGTTGAATCTAAAAATGGTCTTTTAACAACTATAGCTGTTGGTATAGATGGAAAAGTAGAATATGCTCTTGAAGGAAGTATATTTATAGGTGGAGCTTCAATACAATGGCTTAGAGATGAGCTTAGAATGATAAAATCAGCACCAGAATCAGAAAAATATTGTACAGCAGTAGAAGATACAAATGGAGTTTATTTAGTACCAGCCTTCGTTGGACTTGGAGCTCCGTATTGGGATCAATATGCAAGAGGAACTATTGTAGGCTTAACAAGAGGAACAAAGAAAGAGCATTTTATAAGGGCTACAGTAGAATCATTAGCATATCAAACTTATGATGTATTAAAAGCTATGCAGGAGGATTCAGGCATAGAATTAAAAGCATTAAAAGTAGATGGAGGAGCTTGCGCAAATGACTTCTTAATGCAGTTCCAATCAGATATATTAGGTGTACAGGTTGATAGACCAGAAGTTATAGAAACAACTGCATTAGGAGCAGCATATCTTGCAGGTATCGCAGTAGGATACTGGAAAGACAAAGATGATGTAGCTACAAATTGGGCTGTTTCTAAGAACTTCGAACCAAATATGGAGGGTGAAAGAAGAACTGAATTATTAAAAGGCTGGCATGAAGCAGTAAACAGATCAATGAGATGGGCGAAATAGTTTTTCTCAGCTTATATGATCTTTATAATGATACAGGGGTAAAAGGTCGAAAGTCAACTTTCGGCCTTTTACCCTTGTATGCTATAATAGAAAAGAATAACAATTGGTGAAGAAAGGTGGTTAACTATGAAGAAGGCGATAGTTTTACTTGCAAAGGGTTTTGAGGAAGTTGAAGCTCTTACGGTAGTTGATGTGCTAAGAAGAGGAGGAGTACATTGTATTACATGCTCTATAAATGGAGAAGAAGAGGTATTGGGCTCTCATAGTATTCATGTAAAAGCAAATAGTCTATTAGAGAAAACTGATGTAGATAAATATGATGCATTAGTTATTCCTGGTGGAATGCCTGGTGCTGCCAATCTGAGAAATAGTGAAGAAGTTATTAATCTTGTCAAAAAGTTTAATAATGAAGACAAATTAATAGCTGCCATTTGTGCAGGTCCAATTGTTTTAGGAAAGGCAGATATACTTACTGGAAAGAAAGCTACCTGTTATCCAGGCTTTGAAAATGAGTTAGGTACAGAACTATATTGTGAGGAAATAGTTGTGCAGGATAAAAATATTATCACAAGCAGAGGACCAGCTACAGCTATATACTTTGCTTTTAAAATACTAGAAAACCTTGCTAACGAAGAAACAGTTAAAAATTTGAAAGAAGCTATGCTAGTTAATTTTGTAGAGAGTAAATTCTTATAAATTCAAAATAACTTCGAAAAAAGAATAAAATAATGTAGCTTTATTCATAAAATATAAAAAGACACCATCGTAATTCATTATAAGTTTGACGGTGCTTAGCTTGTCTATAATACTAAATATATAATTAGAATAAGTGTATAATTAATTATTCATTATGCTGTATATTTAGAATAATGTGATGATTTTTAAAATGCTTAATACGAATCTATAAGAAGAATCTTAAAGGAAAAGTACCCAAAGATAAATCCTGATATCTAAAAAATGCGAAATATCAACTAAAAACCATGAAAAATATATGGATATAAAGTTATGATAAAATTGGAGGATAATATATAATCATTCCATGCCTATAGAATTTATAAAAAATTTACTTTTTGAGGTGTGGAAAAAATGGAAATAAAATTAGGAAGATGGCTTATAGGTAGGACTCTTAAAACAGATGAGCTTAAAGACGAAAAGTTTAATGTGTTTTGGGGTTTGCCTATTTTATCCAGTGACGCTATATCATCTGTAGCATACGCAGGTGAGGAAATATTGTGGGTACTTGTTCCTATATTAGGATTAATGTCCTACAAATATATGTTTTATGCGGCACTATGTATAGTATTTTTGATGTTTTTATTAGTATTTTCTTACAGACAAACAATTGATAACTATCCTAATGGTGGTGGAGCTTATATAGTTGCAAAGGATAACCTTGGAACTATACCAGGACTTACAGCAGGAGCATCACTTACTATAGATTATATTCTAACTGTTGCAGTAAGTACTAGTGCGGGAACGGCAGCTATAACGTCGGCATTTCCGTCACTTTTACCACATAAGATATCTATAACAATTGGTTTTATAATACTATTAACTATAGGAAATCTTAGGGGAATAAGAGAGTCTTCTAAGATATTTGGTATTCCTACTTACTTATTTATGATATCCGTTTTATCTATGATAGTAATAGGAATGGTTAAAGTATATATATTTGGATACACTCCTCATGCAATGTTTTCAATACCGAATGCCACAGGAGATATAGCTTTATTTTTATTTCTTAGGGCTTTTGCTTCAGGGTGTACAGCCTTAACTGGAATAGAAGCAGTTAGTAATGGTATTCCAAACTTTAAAGATCCAGCACAAAAAAATGCAAAAACAGTTTTAGGAATGCTTGCCCTTATAGTACTGCTTATATTTGGTGGATTATCATATCTGGCAACTTTATACCATGCAGTACCTAGCTTAGAGGTTACAGTAATAGCGCAGATAGCTTCGCAGGTTTTTGGTACAGGCTTTATGTTCTATTTAATTCAGGCAACTACAGCAATTATATTAATAATGGCTGCTAATACTGCCTTTGCAGGACTTCCATTGCTTTTAGCGCTTATGGCTAAGGATGGATATGTACCAAGACAGTTTACTAAAAGAGGAAAAAGACTAGGTTTTTCTAACGGAATTATAGCTTTATCTTTCATGGCGTCAATTTTGGTTATATTATTTAGAGGAGAAACTCACCTTTTGATGCCGCTATATGCTGTTGGAGTATTTATATCTTTTACGTTGTCTCAGACTGGTATGTTAACAAGATGGTTTAGAACAAAAGAAAAAGGCTGGAGACATAAGGCAGCAATTAATGGAATGGGTGCAGTAGTTACCTTTGTAACTGTTATAATAATTGGAGTAACTAAATTTTTACATGGTGCTTGGATTGTTTGCATTTTGATGCCTATATTTGTTACAATAATGTTAAAAATAAGACATCACTATGAAAAAGTTGCAAAGCAATTAAAACTAGATATATGCGAAAGACCAAAGCATATAGATTTAGCAGAACAAAAAAGATACGTTATAGTTCCAATTGATACTTTAAATAAATCATTCTTGAAGGCGTTAAATTATGCGAGAACTATATCTGATAATATAATACTTTTCCATGTATCCGTTGATGATGTAGCTACCGCAAAACTTCTAAAAAAATGGGATGAATATGGTGTAGGTATCCCTATAGTTGTAAAAAAATCACCATATAGAAACATTGTAAGTCCATTGGTTAAATTTATTGAATCGGAAGAATATGCAGCAGGACCTATGGATACGGTAACTGTGGTAATGCCTCAGTTTATAACTACTACATGGTGGGGAAATATACTTCATAATCAAACATCATTAGTTATTAGAACAATGCTTTTAAAAAGAAGAAATATAGCTATGGTAACTATACCATATATACTTGAGGATTATTAGTTATATATGGATAGATAAAGGGTATATAAATATATTAAAGAGGGCTAAAGGCCCTCTTTATTTTACTTTGGAAGAAAAGTATAATTGAGCTAGATATGAAATTTGAATATATAGGGTTACTAGGCGGTCAGTTAGTTTCTCTATATAGATTTCTTAACCATAAAGTTGACTTATTCCTTCATTAGAAGCCTTGTATATCAATGTATTTAGTCAAGAATAAGTCAATTATTTAGAATGGATATCTATATATTTAATTTTGGAGGTTGTTATGGAAAAACACATATTAAAAAATGGAATAAAATTAATATATGAATATAGAGCTGCGGATATTACATCCTTTTGCATCGGTTTTAATGCAGGTGCGTTAGAGGAAAGAGATAAGTTCAAGCTCGGTACTGCTCATGCTGTAGAGCACATGATATCAAAGGGAACAAAGAACAGAACTGAAAAAGAAATAAATGAACTTTGTGATGAGATTTTTGGATTTGAAAATGCAATGACAAACTTCCCTTATGTGATTTATTATGGAACCTCACTTTCACAGGATTTTGAGAGAGGCTTCGAACTTTATTCTGATATGATTTTGAATACTACCTTTCCAGAGCAAGGATTTAAAGAAGAGATAAATATTATATTAGAAGAGCTTAAGGAATGGAAAGATGATGTATACCAACATTGTGAAGATAGCTTATTAAGTAATGCTTTTAATAAAAAGAGAATTAAAGATTTAATAATTGGTACAGAAGAAAGTGTAAAAGCTATTACTTTAGATGATATAAAAAGTTTTTATGATAGGTACTATGCACCTGAAAATTGTGTTATAAGCATATGTTCTTCATTAACTGTTGAAGATGTAATTTTTGTAGTAGAAAAGTATTTCAAAAATTGGAAAAAAAGCTTTTGCAGCATTGAAGAGGATGAAAGAGAATTTAATCAATATGGAACATTTACTGAGAAAATCTCCAACATAAAAGGTGCTAAATTGCAATACCTTTTTAATATTGATGATCTAGAGGAAGAGGAAATAAAAGCATTAAGTGTATTTAATGCAGCTTTTGGAGAAGGTACCAGCGGCATATTGTTTGATGAAATAAGAACAAAAAACGGTCTTGCTTATGATGTAGGAAGCTTTATTAAAAATGAAAGAGGCATAAAGTTTTTTACTATTAATATAGCAACATCAGAGGAAAACTTAGAGAGAACTTTATCTATAGTTAATGATAGCATATATAAAATTAAAAATAGTACAGGATATTTTAATGAGAAGAAAATGAATTCATTATGCAGAGGTATAAAACTTAAAAGACAACTGAAACTTGAAAAATCAATTCAGCTTTGTAAAGAACTGGCTACTTATGAGCTAATGTATGGAGAGGCTAAGAAAGTATATGATGAAGCAGCAGAGTTTCATTATATTAATGAAGAAAAAATATTAAAGGTTATTAACAAGGTCCTTAATAAGCCAACTATACAGATATTGATTCCTGGAAATTAACTTTTTATTAAAAATATTTAGAATTATTTTACAAAGTGTTAAGAAATAGATAAAATATAATTAAATACATTAAGTTAAAGTTATATAATATGGTAAATTGGGTAAAATATATTAAATCTAAAGATATAAGGGGTGATGTACATGAGAAGAATACTAACAGTTGAAGGAATAAGCTGTAAAAATTGTGTAAAGCAAATTCACAGTGCCTTAATGGAATTGCCCGGAGTAAAATCAGTAGCTGTAGATGTGAGAACTAAAACAGCATTTTTAGAAAGCAATCCAAACCTAAAGAATGATGAAATTAAAGAAGCGATAGATGATGCAGGATATAAAGTAATTGAAATAGAAAAGGTATAGCTAAGCACTATACCTTTTCTATTTTTCCAACTGAGGATAAATAAACTGTAAATTCATTTTCACCGTCTATATTTAAAAGTTCATCTATTTTATCTTGATCATAAGCAGCTATGGCACAAACACCAGAGCTTATTGATTCTGCTGATAGATATAAATTTTCACACATATGGCCAGCATCGAGAGCTATAAGTTTAGGTGCAGCTATATCATAGCGCCATTCCGTTCTATAAGGGATTGCAGTCCATATGAAGGTTACTGCGGATTTAGCTACAAATCTTTGATTAAAAGTAGCAGAACTAAGTTTTTTATCAAGGCCATCTATAGCATTTATAAATAAAAGTTTATGCTCTAATGGTAAATACCTATATAAGCCACTTTTAAGACCTTCTACCTTTAAAATAGCTAAGTAAGTTTCAAAGGGATGTCTAGCTCCTGCAGAAGGCACAGTCCTTAACGTAGCATATCCTTTATTAACTATCTTTTTTACTCCTTGAACACTCCAAAGTAGAAATGAAAGTTCTTCCAAAGATAATTGCTCATCTGTAAAAAGACGTCTAGTCTTTCTACATTTTAATACATCTAAAACACTCATCTGGCCGCAATTAAAATTTTCTACAGAAACTAGATCAATTAAAGATGAAGAAGGTGAACAACTTTTTTGAACAGGAGGTTGCGGTAATTCTTTTTCTTGATCTGTTTCAATATTATCTAATTCCTTAAACACATCAGCCTTTAAAAAATTTTTTGATATTTCTTTACTCATAAAAACCATCCACCTTTCTATTTTTGTTTTACAATATTTTTCTAATTATATTAATATTATAACATAATAAAAAAGCTGCGATTCAGATTTCCTATTTTGCGCCGCAAAATTATTATAGTATAATATATAAGGAGAGAGGTGAAAATGTTTGATAAATAGTAAATGGATGTTAAGACGAAGTAAAATTGACATTAAAAAATTATCACAAAACACTGAAATAAGCGAAATCATAGCTTCCATATTAGTAAATAGAGATGTAAACACAGAAGAAGATATAAGAAAATTTATGAACCCTGATATAGGTTACTTACATAATCCGCTGCTAATGAAGGACATGGACAAAGGCACAGATATAATGATAAATGCTTTAAAAAATAACAAAAAAATTGTAGTCTATGGAGACTATGATGCGGATGGAATAATCAGCACATATATTTTGTATTCATCATTATTGAGATGTGAAGCCAACGTAAAATACCATATACCAGACAGAATTACTGAAGGATATGGCATAAATAGTGAAAGCTTAAAACAGTTAAAAGAAGAGGGATATGAAGTTTTAATAACTTGTGACAATGGTATTTCAGCTATTGAGCAAATTAAACTTGCCAAAGAGCTCGGCATGAGTGTTATAGTTACAGATCATCATGATATACCTTTTATAGAACTTGAAAATAATCAAAGAGAATTTGTAGTTCCTCAAGCGGATGCTGTAATAAATCCAAAACAAAAAGATTGCAGTTATCCCTTTAAGTCTCTATGTGGAGCAGGAGTTGCATTTAAGTTTATTCAAGTACTTTATGAAAAAATGGGTATAAATAAAGAAGAAGCTTATGATTTTATGCAGTATGCGGCAATAGGAACAATATGCGATGTTGTAGATTTAGTTGATGAAAACAGAATAATTGCTAAAAATGGATTGAGAATGATAAACCAGACTCAAAATATAGGAATAAAAGCATTAATAAAAGCAACGTCACTAGAGGGAAAAAAAATAAGCTCTTATCATATAGGTTTTGTCTTAGGACCTTGTATTAATGCTACAGGAAGATTGGAAAGTGCTAACTTAGCGCTGCAACTTTTACTACATAAAGATGAAAAAGGAGCATCAGAGCTTGCAACAAAGCTTCATGCTTTAAATATAGAAAGACAGAACATGACCGTTGAAAGTGTAAATGAAATTATAGACATAATAGAAAATTCTAAAATGAAGGACGATAAAGTTTTAGTTGTATATAAGCCAGATGTCCACGAAAGTATAGCCGGAATAGTGGCGGGAAGGCTTAAGGAAAAATATAATGTTCCATCAATTGTGCTAACGCAAGGTGAAAAAATGCCTAAGGGCTCTGGCAGGTCTATCGAAGAATATAATATGTTCGAAGAACTTATAAAATGCAAAGATCTAATTGAAAAGTTTGGAGGACATCCTTTAGCGGCTGGATTATCAATAAAAGAAGAAAATATAGATAAGTTAAGAAAGGCTTTAAATGATAGCTGTGTTCTGACCAATGAAGATACAATACCTAAAATAAGAATAGATAAACAGTTGAATTTAAATGAAATAACATTTAAATTAATTGAGGATATAGAACAGCTAGAACCTTTTGGAAAGGGGAACTCCGCGCCTATTTTTGCAGAAAAAAATGTAACCATATTTAGAGCCTATTTTATAGGAAAAGAAAAGAATATACTTAAGCTTTACTGTAGACCTCAAGGAAGCTTTGAAAAGATTGATGCCATATGCTTTGATGGAGCAGAAAAGTTTAAAACACTGATAGAGGATACATACGGAGAAGAAAAGCTTCTAGATATTTTAAATAATAATCCTGCTAATATAAAAATGGATTTAATATTTTCACCGTCAATTAATGAGTATAACGGGAATACCAATCTACAGCTAATTATAAAGGACTTTAGATTAACAAACTAGATTATATACTCATAAGCCCCAAGTAAAGGGGCTTATTATTTTACATGACAAAGTTTAACACAATAATACTTATTTGTCATATGCAACTTTGTAGTAAATTATAAAATTAGAAGGAATTTTCATATTTAACATAGAATTTAATATAAATTGAAATAAAGTAAAACTTACTTGAAAAAATCTAGAGGCAATAGCCATAAGATAAATGTTATTATTTGGGGGAGAAGGTTGTTAATGAAAAATTTTATAGATAATTTATTTAAGATTAGCAATTTTGCAGAAAATATAATAGAAGCATTACCATACCTTGTATATATAACTGACAATGAGGGAGAAGTACTTTATATTAACAAAAAAGGTGAAGATAAACTAATCAATAATGGTTTTGCGAATTTTAAAAATGCATATGACTTTTTCTATAATTATGAAGTGTTTTCAGAAAATGAAACCAAACTAGAGCTAATTGACTTTCCGTTATATAAATCTTTAAAGAATGGAGAAGAAGTTAAGAACTTAACATTAAAGTATAAAGTTGAAGAAAGAGATTTGTACATTTCTATGTCCAGCTTTCCTATAGCTAAAGATAATAAAGTTATAGGAGCTATTATAAATTTGAGGGATATAACAGATGAATATTTAAGAGAACTAAAAATTAAAAATGAAAGAGAAAAGTTTCTGGAATTATCAACGGAGTTAAAAACAAAATGTGATATTATAGAAATACTAAGAAGTAGAGAAAAAGAACATCTTATGCATTTGAAAGATGTCATAAACAACATATCTGAAGGTATAATGGTTTTAGATTCAAATGAAAAGCTAAGTCTATGCAATAAAGCAGTTTTTAACATCTTAAACTTAAGTGCTATAGAACTGGTAAATGCAAAAAGATTCTTTGAAAAATATGAAACTACAATGCTTGAGAATGAGAGCCGAGATATTACAGAGTTATATTATTATTATATTAAAAATAAAAAACCAGCAAAGAACCTGGTGTTTAGACTTAGAGAAAAGAAGACTTCGGAAATAAAGTATTTAGAGGTAAGTAGTGCTCCAATTACAAATAAAAATGAAGAATTGATTTATACTATATTGACAATCAAGGATGTGACAGAAACCAAGCTTCACCAGATAAATGCAGAGGAGCAAGCTGATTTTGTGAAAGATGTGGTGAATAATGTAGAAGTTCCTATAGCAGTGGTAGATTACCCCAACATAACATACAGACTTAACAATAAAAAATATGATGAAATTATAACATATGGTGATACTAATTTAGTATCTAAAATTGAAGATGAAAGCATCCTTAAATATATAAATAACGATTTATATAAAATATTAGTAAATGTAGGAGAAAAATTTAGGCCTTATACGATAAGTCCCTATAGAGTAAAATCAATTAAAGGTGAAGAGCGATTCTACAAAATTAAATTTATACCTCGTAAAAACAAGGACAATACTACAAGAATACATATCCATGGATCAGATATAACAGAAGAAGTAAATAGAAACATTGAACTTGAAAAGTTAACAAAGCTGAAAGATGAATTTTTTACTATTATTTCTCATGAATTAAGAACTCCTTTAACAATAATGTATTCCTCTCTACAACTTGCTAATGACGTATATAGTAATGAAATAACTCCCAATATAGATAAAACTCTTGCAAGAATTAATCAAAATTGTAGCAGGTTATTAAAATTAATTAACAACATACTTGATATATCAAAAGCTGAAGCTGGATTTTTAACTTTAAACAATACTGACTTTGATATAGTATATATAAGTGAGACAGTAGTGAACTCTACTAATTCATATGCTACAAGTAAAGGCATAGAATTAATATTTGATACCAATGAAGAAGAATGTAATGTAAGGCTTGATAAGGATAAGTATGAGAAAATATTGTTAAATTTATTATCAAATGCAGTTAAATTCACACCTGAGGGCAAACAAATTATTGTTTCACTAAGTATGGAAGAGGATAACTTTTATTTAAGCGTAAGGGATTTTGGAGTTGGTATACCAACAGATAAGATAGATTTAATATTTGACAGATTTGCACAGGTAAACAGCTCATTATCAAGAAGGGCCGAAGGAACAGGAATAGGGCTCGCCCTTGTGAAAAAATTTGTGGAACTTATGGGAGGAGAAATAAAAGTAGTAAGTGAACCGGGAAAAGGAACAGAATTTATAGTGAAATTTAAAAAAATAAGTGTTAAAACTAATCATGTAAGTAATTATGCCATTCTTACCGAAAACTTAGACGATAGAATAAACATAGAGTTCTCAGATATAAATTAGTATAGGGTTTCAAACCCTATACTTACTTTCCAATTAAATTCCTCTCATATTCTTCTACCATCTTTTTAACTATTGAGCCGTTTTCTCTAGAGCTTAGATTTCCCTTGTATTCATATTCACCTTTGCCATGCAGCTCTGAAGCTGCTTCTATTTTGGCTTTATTTAATCCTTCTTTAGCTTGTGATATTTTTTTATCAGGCATTTTTACCACCTCTTGCATTTAGTTTATTTTTTAACAAGATTAAGGCATCTTTAAAAAATAATTAGTCAGTATGCTAGTATATTTGACTTGCTATTTTATTTCAGATACCGAAACTGTTTTAATATATTACTCTAATATTTAATAGTTTGCTTAAAAATAAGAAATTTATTTTAATATTATCTAATAAAAATATAAAATTAAAAGTGTAGAACTCTTAATTGTTTATAGTAAAAAAATATAGTATTATATATTGTGAGGATAAGGTAAAAATTATTTTAAGCCGAATTTTCTCTTTAATTTGAGCTTTTAAACCACTTGAAAGGTTGAGAGGTTAAAGTCCTAAATGGACTTTAACGGGTAACTTGTGAGCGGAAGCGAACATCTTAAGTTACCCAGTGTTCCGACTGAAAGGAGGAAACTTACTTGAAAAAAATAATAATGACTGGTGGAGGTTCAGCAGGACATGTTACCCCGAATCTTGCGTTAGTGCCAAAACTAAAAGAACTAGGATACGAAATAGAATACATTGGAACAAAAGATGGTATAGAAAGAAAGATAATTGAAGGTGAAAATATAAAATACCATGCAATATCTAGTGGAAAACTAAGAAGATATTTTGATATAAAAAACTTTACGGACCCATTTAAAGTACTTAAAGGAATATTACAAGCAATAATTATTTTGAAAAAGGAAAAGCCGAATATAGTATTCTCTAAAGGTGGATTTGTAGCTGTGCCTGTAGTTATTGCTGCTCATTTGAGCAAGATCCCTGTTATCGCGCATGAATCAGACTTAACGCCTGGACTTGCAAACAGATTATCAGCTCCCTATTGTACAAAAGTTTGTGTCACATTTCCTGAATCAGTAAAAAATATAAAAGATAACAAAGGAGTGCTTACTGGTACTCCAATAAGAGAAGAATTATTAAATGGAAGTAGAATACTAGGAAGACAAATATGCGGCTTTCAAGACAAGAAGCCAGTATTGCTTATAATAGGGGGAAGCCTTGGTTCAAAGCTTATTAATGATACTATAAGAAAAGTTATAGACAAACTTGTTGAAAATTATAATATTATACACATATGTGGAAAAGGAAACATAGACAAAAGTTTACAAAGTAGAAAATCCTATAAACAATTTGAATACATAAGCGAAGAACTGCCACATGTAATGAATGCAGCAGATATAGTTATTTCTAGGGCTGGAGCTAATGCTATATTTGAACTTCTTGCTCTAAGAAAGCCAAATCTTTTGATACCACTATCAAAGAAGTCAAGCAGAGGAGACCAAATTTTAAATGCAGCTTCTTTTGAAAGAAATGGATATAGTTTAGTAATACAGGAAGATGATTTAAATGAGAAAATAATTCTAGAAAAATTAGAAGAGCTTTATAAAAATAAGGATAGATTTATAAATAAAATGAGTTCAAGCTCTATAAAAAATGGAGTAAATAATATAATCAAGCTTATTCAAGAGTATGCTATATAGGGTTAGAAGTCTGAAAGTTACTTTCGGACTTCTAACCCTATATAGCTTTTGAGCTATTGTTAAAAAAGTGTTAATGTTAAAAAAATAGAAGGAATATAAGAGGTAAATGTAGAATATAGCTTTTATAGCGTAATTAAGAGCAGGCATCCAAAATCTTAAGTAGATATCCCAAATCTATGATTTGGTGATAGTCACTTACACAGCGTGCTGATTTTGAGATGATCACTTACACAGAGTGCTGATTTGGAGATAGTCGTTTACTCAGCTAGTACTCATTCGACAGTATGGAGAAGGAGTTTTATTAATAGAGTGGTATAATTTTCACAAAAAATATTAAGGTAATTGAGGTGAGTTTTTTAATATTTTAAATTAAATTTAAAAATGTTAAAAAATTATTTTGAATATATGACCAAAACAAGGGTGAATCAAAACATTTTAAGGTTTATTTTGTGCTAAATAAGCGAGTAAATTTAAATAACTCGGAAAATAACTTGCAAAATAAAAAGAATTGGTGTAAATTTAAAAAGAAAGGACTTACTGTTAACAGTTTACTATAAATATTAGAAAATTGATTTACAGTTTAATATTACAATTAAGCACATATCTAAAATTTTGATTTTGATATGATCGCTTATACAGAGTGCTAATTTGGTGATAGCCACTTACACAGAGTGCTGATTTTGAAATGATCGTTTAATTATAGATCCATCTAATTTTAAAGCTTTATGTTTAAGTGCAATTTTACAGGCTATTTGTGGTATGGTGGTATGACCAGTTTTGAAAAATAATATTATTAAATTAATTTAACATGTCTATATATGATTAAGTAGTAGCGACTGCTTAATCTTAAATTTATAGAAATATAATCGAGAAGGAAGGGAAATTTTCTATGAGAAAAATGAAGACTATGGATGGAAATACAGCTGCAGCTCACATTTCCTACGCATTTACTGACGTAGCAGCTATATTCCCTATAACTCCATCATCACCAATGGCTGAACATGTTGATGAATGGGTAGCTCAAGGAAGAAAAAATATTTTTGGACAAACTGTAAAGGTTATGGAAATGCAGTCTGAAGGAGGAGCAGCTGGTGCTGTTCACGGTTCATTACAAGCAGGTGCCTTAACTACTACATATACTGCATCACAAGGTCTTTTATTAATGATACCTAATATGTACAAAATTGCTGGAGAACTTTTACCAGGAGTATTCCACGTAACAGCAAGAGCACTAGCTGCTAACTCACTTAGCATCTTTGGTGATCACCAAGACGTTATGGCTGCAAGACAAACAGGTTTTGCATTACTTGCAGAAAGTTCAGTACAACAAGTTATGGACTTATCAGCAGTAGCTCACCTAGCAGCAATAAAATCAAAAGTTCCTTTTGTGAACTTCTTCGATGGATTCAGAACTTCACATGAAATACAAAAAATCGAAGTTTTAGAATATGATGAGTTAAAAGGTTTAGTTGACATGGATGCTGTAAATGCATTTAGAAGAAGTGCATTAAACCCAGATCATCCAGTAACTCGTGGTACAGCTCAAAACCCAGATATATACTTCCAAGAAAGAGAAGTTTCAAACAAGTATTATGAAGCGATTCCAGAAATTGTAGAAGGCTACATGCAAGAAATAACTAAGTTAACTGGAAGAGAATACCACCTATTCAACTATTACGGAGCAAAAGATGCTGAAAGAATAATAATAGCTATGGGTTCAGTATGTGATGCTATAGAAGAAACAATTGACTACTTAATGGCTAAAGGAGAAAAAGTTGGTTTATTAAATGTTCATTTATATAGACCATTCTCATTAGAACATTTCTTTAAATATATACCAAAAACTGTTAAGAAAATTGCTGTTCTTGACAGAACTAAAGAACCGGGATCACTAGGAGAGCCATTATATCTAGATGTTAAGAATGCATTCTACGGAAAAGAATTCCAACCAGTTATAGTTGGAGGAAGATATGGATTAGGTTCAAAAGACACTGTTCCATCACACATTCTTCCAGTATTTGAAAACTTAAGAGCTGATGCTCCAAAAGATGGATTTACAATATCTATAGTTGATGATGTAACTAATACTTCATTATCAGTTGGAGAAGATATAGATACAACACCATCAGGAACTAAAGCTTGTAAATTCTGGGGCCTTGGATCAGACGGTACTGTTGGAGCAAACAAGAGTGCTATAAAGATCATAGGAGACCACACAGATATGTATGCGCAAGGATACTTTGCATACGACTCAAAGAAATCAGGCGGAATAACAGTTTCACACTTAAGATTTGGTAAGACTCCAATCAAGTCCCCATACTTAATAAACAAAGCTGATTTCGTAGCTTGTCATAATCAATCATACGTTTACAAATATAACGTATTAGAAGGATTGAAAAAAGGCGGTAAATTCTTATTAAATACTATCTGGACTCCAGAAGAAGTAGAAGCAAACTTACCAGCTTCTTATAAGAAATTTATAGCTGAAAACAACATTGAATTCTACACATTAAATGCTGTTAAAATAGCTCAAGAAATAGGTCTTGGTGGAAGAATTAACATGATAATGCAATCAGCATTCTTTAAGATTGCTAATGTTATTCCAGTTGAAGATGCTATAAAATACTTAAAAGATGCAGTTGTAACTTCATATGGTAAGAAGGGACAAAAAGTTGTTGATATGAACAATGCTGCTATCGACAAGGGTGTTGAATCAATAGTTAAGATAGAAGTTCCAGCTTCATGGGCTGAAGCAGTAGAAGAAGCTGCAGCAGCTGTAGAAGTTCCAGAATTTATAAAGAAAATAGTTATACCAATGAATAGACAAGATGGAGATAAACTTCCTGTAAGTGCATTCATAGGAATGGAAGATGGTACATTCCCACACGGAACGGCTGCTTACGAAAAGAGAGGAATAGCTATAAACGTTCCAGAATGGCAAATGGACAAGTGTATACAATGTAACCAATGTTCATTCGTATGCCCACATGCTGCAATAAGACCAATACTTTTAACTGAAGAGGAAGCAGCTAAAGCACCAGCTACATTACAATCAAAAGATGCTAATGGAGCTAAAGGACTTAAATTCCACATAGCTGTATCACCACTTGATTGTTCAGGTTGTGGAAACTGTGCTGACATCTGTCCAGCTAAAGAAAAAGCTTTAGTTATGAAGCCACTTGACACTCAATTAGAAAAGGCTCCTACATGGGATTATGTTATGGCAGTATCACCTAAAGCAAACCCAATGAGCAAATTCAATGTAAAAGGAAGCCAATTTGAAAAGCCTTTACTTGAATTCTCAGGAGCATGTGCTGGTTGTATGGAAACTTCATATGCTAAGGTTGTAACTCAATTATTTGGTGACAGAATGATGATAGCTAATGCTACTGGATGTTCATCAATTTGGGGAGCATCAGCACCAGCAACTCCATACACTGTTAACCACAGAGGACACGGACCATCATGGGCTAACTCATTATTCGAAGACAATGCTGAGTTTGGTCTTGGAATGTATCTTGGAGTTACACAATTAAGAGAAAAATTAGCTATGACTGTAACAGAAGCTATAGCTAATGCTCCAGAAGGTGAAGTAAAAGCAGCTCTTCAAGATTGGTTAGACAACATGAATGCTGGAGAAGGAACAAGAGAAAGAGCTGACAGAGTAATAGCTGCAATCGAAGCTGCAAATTGTGACTGTCCTACATTAAAAGAAATATATGAAAACAAAGATTTCTTAGTTAAGAGATCAAACTGGATCTTCGGTGGAGACGGTTGGGCTTATGACATCGGATACGGCGGATTAGACCACGTTCTTGCATCAGGAGAAGACGTAAATGTATTTGTATTTGATACAGAAGTTTACTCAAACACTGGTGGACAATCTTCAAAAGCTACTCCAACAGCTGCTATAGCTAAATTTGCAGCTAGCGGTAAGCAAACTAAGAAAAAAGACCTTGGAATGATGGCTATGAGCTATGGTTATGTTTATGTAGCACAAGTTTCTATGGGTGCTGATAAGAACCAAACATTAAAAGCTATAGCTGAAGCTGAAGCATATCCAGGACCATCATTAATCATTGGTTACTCACCATGTATTAACCATGGATTAAGAAATGGTATGGGCAAGAGCCAACAAGAAGGTAAAAGAGCTGTTGAGTGCGGATATTGGGCAATGTACAGATACAACCCAGCATTAAAAGAAGAAGGAAAGAATCCATTCATGTTAGATTCAAAAGAGCCAACAGGAGACTTCAGAGAATTCTTAATGGGTGAAGTAAGATATGCTTCACTTGCTAAACAATTCCCAGAAGCTGCAGAAGCATTATTTGAAAAAACTCAAAGAGATGCTATGGATAGACTTGAAGGATACAAGAAATTAGCAGCTCAATAATATAAAAAAGGTGAAGTGCTTGGCACTTCGCCTTTTTAGTTGAGAGTTGAGAATTGTCTACTCTTAACTTTTTAAAAATATTTATTTAAATTTAAAAAAAACCTTTTAAAATTGTGGAATTAAGGTTAAAATTAGAACATAACAGTAAAAGGAGGTAATATCCTATGGATAAGGAAAATTTACATGAGTGTGGCTGTGGCTGCGGAGAAGAAAAAAAAGGTTGTGGATGTGGTGAACATAATCACGAACATGATCATGAAGATTGCGGCTGCGGCTGTGGCGAACATGAAACTCTAATAGTTGATTTAGAGGATGAAGATGGAAACGTTGTTCCATGCGAAGTAATCGACGGATTTGAATATAAAGAAAATGAATATGCTATAGTTCAACATCCAGAAAACGGATCAATATTCCTATTCAAAGTAGTAGGAGAAGGTGAAGAGGGAGAACTTGTAATTCCAGAGGATGAAGAGTTCGAAGAAGTATCAGCTTACTATGAACAGTTAATGGCTGAAGAAGAATAAAAAAGTTGAAAGTCGTTGCAGGAATGCATCGACTTTCTTTATGACTTAATGATTTATTTCAGTTAAAAGTTAAGAGCGTTCTAACTAAGCAAAAAATCAATTGTAGCTCTTAATTCTTAACTCTTAGCTTATATTTAAAGAGGTGTTAAGTTGAAAAAGTTAGCAATATTCGACGTAGATTATACTTTAACTAAACGAGAAACCCTTATGGAGTTTTATGCATTTATGATAAAAAAGAGCCCAAGACTTATAATTCATGCACCAAGAGCTGTTATATCAGCATTTTTATATGCAGTAAGGGTATTGGACTCAAAAACTGCTAAGGAAAACTTCATAGCTTTTATAGATGGAATAAAAGAAGAAAAAATGCAAGAGTTAGTAGAAGAATTTTACGAAAAAAGATTAAGTAAAATAATATATAGTGACGCTATTGATACTATGAGAAAGCTAAAAGCAGAAGGTTATAAAGTATATCTCATATCTGCTTCAGCGGAATTTTATTTAAATGAATTATACAAAATAAAAGAAGTAGATAAAATAATTGGAACTCGATTTACAAGTGTAGGCGGTAAATATAGCAGAAAAATGGCAGGAGAAAACTGTAAAGGTGAAGAGAAAGTAAGAAGACTTATGGAAGTACTGAAGGAAGAAAATATAGAAGTGGACTTTAAAAATTCATATATGTTTTCAGATTCTTTAGCAGATCTACCTTTATTTAATTTGGTAGGCAATCCTTATCTTATAAATTATAAGAAGAATCATGACAAGATAAGAATACTTAATTGGAAATAGATTGAAATTCTTAACTCAAAGAAAGGAGCGATTTTATGAGTGAATGTGTAAATGAATATTATATATATAATAATGAGATAAAAGCTTGTGAGCAATTTGATGATAATCTTTTAAAAGGTGGAAAGTCGCTATATGAAGTTATAAGAATAATAGATGGGAAACCTTTATTTCTACACAAACACTTAACTAGGCTTGAAAATTCCTCTAATATAACTAATTTGCAAATATGGTTTTCAAAGGATGAAATAAAAAATAAAATATTTGAACTAATAGAATCAAATAAAATAGACATAGGCAATGTAAAAATTGTATTTAAATTTGATAATGTCAACTCATTTTTTGCTTACTTTGTAAGACATCACTATCCTAGAGATGAAGACTATAAAAATGGTGTAAAGACAGTATTATATCACGGAGAAAGAGAAAATCCAAATGCTAAAATTATAAATATAAATTTTAGAGCTGCGGTTGATAAAGAGGTAAAAGAAAAAAATGCATATGAAGCTATACTTGTAAATAAAAAAGGATATATAACAGAGGGAAGTAAATCAAATATATTTATGATTAAAGGAAATAATGTAATAACTGCACCGCTAGTGGATGTGCTTCCAGGCATAACAAGAGCTGTTATAATGGAGTTATGCACTGAAATAGGATTTCAAGTTTCGGAGAAAAATGTTCATTATAGTGATGTAAAGGATTTAGAGGGAATGTTTATTTCTGGTACATCGCCTAAGGTTTTACCAATAAGCAGAGTTGATGACATAGAATTTAATTCAGTAAATAACAAAGCTATTTTAGAAATTATGAAAAAATATAATGAGGTAGTACAAGAAGATATTAAAAGTTTCGATTAATAATTTTTGGTTGGAGTGAATTAAATGGAGTCCTTTAAGATAAAAAAAATATTGAATAACAATGTTGTTATAGCACAAAAAGATAGGGATGAAGTTATATTAGTTGGGAAAGGTATAGGATTCGATTTTCCCAAAAGTAAAAATATTCCAGAAGATAGAGTTGAAAATGTTTTTATAAAAAAGACAGCTGCTATAGGAGAAAATTACCAAAAAGTGCTTCAAAGTATAGATAACAGTATTGTTGGTCTTTCAGAAGAAATAATACATTTTGTAGAGAGAGAACTTAATACTAAGCTGAATGAAGCAGTGCACGTATCTTTGCCTGATCATATAAGTTTTGCGTTAAAAAGGATACAAAAGGGATTAAATATAGAAAATCCTTTTAAAAACGAATTAAGCATATTATATCCTACAGAATATAAATTAGCTCTTAGGTCTGTGTTATTTATCAACAAAAGATGCAATACAAATCTTCCAGAAGATGAGGCTGGTTTTATATGTCTACATATAAGGGCTGCACTTACACAAAAGGATGTGTCAGAATCTTTAGCCTATACTAAAAAATTAGGTCAGGTATTAGATTTAATAGAGAAGCTTACAGGAAGAAAGTTAGAAAAAAACTCTTTAGGATATGTAAGAACAGTAACTCATATAAACTTCATGATAGAAAGAGCTGAGAAGAATAAACCTATAAAAAATGACTTGCTTGATATAATAAAAAGAGAGATGTACAGAGAATATAGTGTTGCTGTTAAGGTAGCGTTAAAAATAGAAGATTTATTTTCAGTAAAAATAACAGAAGATGAAATAGGATATATAGCGTTGCATTTAAAGAGACTTTCAGAATGATAACAGATACTAAGGAGAAAAATATGAAAAAGCTATTTGCTGTACTTCAAAAGATAGGCAAGTCCTTAATGCTGCCGGTGTCTGTGCTTCCTGCAGCAGGGCTTTTGCTAAGGTTTGGTCAGCCAGATTTATTTAATATTCCATATATGGCCAAAGCTGGAGACGTTATATTTAGCAACCTACCATTGATATTTGCAGTTGGTGTAGCTATTGGCTTTTCAGGTGGAGAAGGTGTTGCAGCACTAGCTGCCGTAGTTGGTCAGCTAATTCTTGAAGGAGTTGTAAATATTGCACATGTAAATATGGGAGTATTTGGAGGTATTATAGTAGGTATTATTGCCGCAGTTTTGTACAATAGATATCATAATATTAGACTTCCACAAGTATTAGGTTTTTTGGAGGGAAGAGATTTGTTCCTATAATTACCTCTATTACAGTTCTTATTTTTTCAATATTGGGAATAATTATATGGCCACCTATACAGTACTATATAGATGTATTTGCAAGGTGGGCATCCTCTTCTTATTTAGGACCAGCATTTTACGCATCAGGAAAAAGGCTACTGATTCCTGTAGGATTACACCATATATACTATCCAGTATTTTTATATCAATTTGGATCATATATAGGGCCAGATGGTGTAAAATATTTTGGAGATGCGGCTAGATATTTTCATGGAGACCCTACAGCTGGTATATTTATGGCATCAGAGTTTCCAATACTTATGTTTGGTCTTCCTGGGGCAGCTTTTGCTATGATAGCAGCAGCAAAGCCGGAAAATAGAAAAAAAGTTGCGGGAATAATGTTATCAGCAGCTTTTGTGTCCTTTTTAACAGGGATAACGGAGCCTATAGAATTTTCCTTCATTTTTGTAGCCCCTATTTTATTTGTATTTCATGTAATTGCCGCTTTTTCATCAGGTATTGTTACTAGTATTCTACATATAAGATTAGGATACACATTTTCTGCGTCAGCCATCGATTATATGATTGGCTATAATTTTGCACAGCATCCACTACTCTTATGGCCAGTAGGGTTAGCATATTTCTTGTTATATTTTATTGTGTTTTACACTGTAATTAAAGCCAGGAATGTTAAGACTCCAGGCAGGGAAGATGAAGAGGAAATAAAGCCTCTGCGATTTAAAGAGGCTTTTTCAAATAAAGCTGCTTTAATACTACAGGCTGTAGGTGGAGCAGATAATATAGATATGCTTGATTCTTGTATCACGAGACTAAGACTTACTTTGAAAAATCCTAAAATTATAGATAAGGCATTATTAAAAGTAACTGGTGCTTCTGGCATATTTGATGTAGGAGACAATTTACAGATAATATATGGCACGGAAGCTGAGAGCATCAAAGATGATATTAAGGCAATAATTTCAAATAGTGGATATCATGAAAAAGATACTAGTGAATTATTAAAGAATATAAAATCTATAGAAGAGTGTGCTGAATATACAAATAATACTAATTTGGAACTTATAATTGCAAATCCTATAAAAGGAGAAATAATAAAACTAGAAGAAGTGCCAGATGTTGTATTTTCAGAAAAGATACTTGGAGATGGATTCGCAGTTAAACCTCAAGATAATAGAGTATATGCTCCCGTTGACGGAACTGTAAGAGTTCTATTTCCTACAAAGCATGCAGTGGCAATAAAAACTGAGGATGATATTGAGATATTAGTACATATTGGAGTGGACACCGTAAAATTAAACGGGGAAGGATTTACCACATACATACAACAAGGAGATAAAATTAAAAAAGGAGATTTAATGATATCTTTCAATAAAGAATTAATTGAGAAAAAAGTAAAAACTATGGTTTCACCAATAATCATAACAAGTATGGATAAAATATCTGACATAGATGTAAGCTTTGGATATGTAGAAGTCGGTAATAAAGTAGCTAGAGCTATAATAAAAAAATAGATGCTTGAAACAAGTGTCTATTTTTTTTATCTATAAGTTCACAACAATAGATAGACATGTTATAATGAATCTGAAATCCACTAATTACCAATGGCCCAGAAAGTGTCTTATAAAGAGGAAGAAAAAGTTAACGATAATAATATAATAGCTAGACAATTTTAGAACTTTAATATAAATTGTGATAATACTTATACTCTAATTCAGAAAATGAAAATTTTGCGATGCAAAATTTTTTGAAATTATGAATTAAAGAAAACATACATTAATGACTATGGGGGGATTAATTGTGAAAAAGTTATACACGGAATCTTCATTGGAAAAATGTATTGAAACTGCCAGTGAGGGGCTTGGCATATCCAAAGAAAGTTTAAAATATGAAATTGTAGAACAGAAAAAATCACTATTTAGAAAAAAAGTAACTATACAAGTAGAGTTAGAAGATGAGATGAAAATTGAAAGAAAAAAAGATGACGAAAATTATAATTTAGAAAAACTAGAAATAATAGATAAGGATTTAAAAAGTAGCAATGAAATTGAAGAGTATGTAGAGATAAATGAAAATGATGGAACTGTAAGTATAATACAAGGGAAAATAGTAGTTACAAACCCTAAAGAGGGTGGAGATCCTGCACGTATTATTTTAAAAGATAAAAACATAAAGGTCATTGTTGATGGTGTGGAGTTAAGTGGGCAGAAGTCTGTATTTGAAGAAAGTAATATAGTAGTTATTTTTGAAGAAACTAAAGCTACAAGAGAATTAAATATTTCTCTCAATAATAATAAACTGGAAGCTTATGCGAGTGTAACTTACACACCACAAAATATATATAAGCTTAAAGACAAGAATAAGAGCAAAAAGTTAACATTAGAGGTGGAAGTAGAATCTGAAATTCATCCTCCTAAATTTAATGAGTCAGAAGTTAAGCAAGAATTAGCGAATAATAATGTAGTTTATGGTATAATAGAAGAAAACTTGAAAAAATGTGTTGAAGGTTGTAGAGAAAAGATCTTAATTGCAAAAGGACAACCGGTAATCGACGGAGAAGATGATTTTATAGAAATAAAATTTAAACTTGAAGAAGCGCTTAGACAATTACAGGAAGATAAAGGCGGCAATGTTGACTTTAAAAGTATAGGAGCTGTAGAAGCAGTACATAAAGGAGATATACTTGCAATAAGGAATCCAGGAAATGATGGACAAGATGGTTGTGACGTTACAGGAAAAATAATAAAGTATAAAATAGGTAAGAAAATAAAAATAAAGGTTGGAAATGGTGCTGCAATAAAAGACGGAGATATAGTAGTAGCAGATATAGACGGAAAGCCCTGCGTGAAAAGCAATGTTTTTTACGTTTATCCAGTTCATGACATTAAGGGAGACGTAGATTTAAAGACAGGAAATATAAGGTTTATTGGCGATGTAATAGTATATGGAAGTGTAAAAGAAGGTATGGAGATTGACAGCGGCAACCTTGTGGATATTGCAAAAGATGTAGAAAGAGCGGTAATAAGAGCAAGAGGAGATATTATTATAAAGGGAAATGTAATTGCTGGTAAAATATATGGAGGAGGAGATGATGTAGAAAAGCTAAAAGCTTTGAACAACATTGAACAACTTAGAGAAATATTAGGTAACTTAGTTTCAGCAGTAGAAGAAATAAAAAAATATAATCTTTTAGGGGAAAACAAAAAAGATGGAGAAATAATAAAAATTCTCATTGAAAATAAATTTAAAATGCTGCCTAAAATATGTTTTTATGTAATCGCTAGCCTAAATATGCAGAAAGAAGATTATGCTGAAGAGGAATTAGTTGTTCTTTTGAAGTCTAAACTCTTGGGGATGGGACCAATTAACATAAAACACTATGCTGAGTTGGATGGGATAATTAGCTGTATAAAAGACAAGCTTAAATCATTGAAGGCCACTTTGGCTCTTCCAGTAAGTGTTAAGCTGGCTTACAGCCAAGATTCTATTATACAAAGTTCTGGCGATGTAGTTATGCTTGGAAAAGGGGAATACATATCTGATATAACAGCAAATGGTAATATATATTTTATACAAGATAAAAGTGTAGCAAGAGGAGGACGATTAAAAGCTAAGAATGAAATTAAATGTAAAGTTGTTGGCAGTACTGCAGGAGTATCTACAAGAATAGAAGTTGAAAAAGAAGGTCATATATGGGTAGATGTAGCTTACCAGAACACAATATTTACGGTTGGTACAAGAGAGTTTATGTTAGATATGCCGAGTAAAAATGTACATGCTTACTTGGATGAGTCAGGAGATATAGTTGTAGATAGGCTAAAACTGTAAAGAACAAGTCAATCAGCAAGTAAGAAAGAAAATTTATGTAGCATGGTGTTATAGAGTTAACGAGGAGGAATTATAATGGAGAATAAGGAAGTTAAAGTGTTAATATTTAGTATAAATGGAGAACATTATGCAACGGATATCATGGAAGTTGAAAGAATCTTAGGATATGAGGAGCCAACAACTCTTCCAGATTCACCGAATTTTATACAAGGTGTAATTAATTATGAAGGAAGCATTTTACCTGTATTATCTCTTACAAAGAGATTTGGATTAGAAAAAGATGAAATTAAAAATGATGCAAAAATAATTGTTGCCAAGCAGGATGGAAATAAAATAGGCATAATAGTTGATATAGTATCAGAAGTAAGGGATGTAAGCGATAAAAATATAGAAGCAGCACCAGATATAGTAGCAGGAATATCACAGAGATACATAAAAGGGTTAATTAAAATAGATGGCAAGATAATTATATTCTTAAATCTTGGCACTATACTTACTGAAGAAGAAAAAAAGCTTATATAGCGTGAAGTAAAGGGTGCATACTATGGAAAAACGAGAAATAAAAGTGGGAATAGCAGATATGAATACTGGCTCTTCTCCGGATAAAATTATAACTGTGGGATTGGGTTCTTGCATAGGCATAGTGTTATACGACAGAACAAGAGCTTTAGGTGGGCTAGCACATATAATGCTGCCGGACAGTACTCAATTTAATAATGTAACAAACCCGCTTAAATTTGCGGATTTAGCAATCCCATTATTAATAGCAGAACTAGAAAAATTAGGAGCTTCCAAAAGAAATTTAAAAGCTAAAATAGCAGGAGGCGCATCTATGTTTAATTTTTCTGATAAAAGTATGATTATGGATATAGGAAACAGAAATGGGATAGCAGTCAAAAACACTTTAAATAAACATTCTATACCTATAATTGCTGAAGATGTTGGAGGCAATAAGGGGAGAACCATGATTTTTGATACTACAGATGGGTTAGTTCAAATTAAAACTGTAGGAATGGGAATCAAAGAACTATAAAATTTAATGGAGTGATAATAGTTTGGGAAAAATAAAAGTTTTAGTAGTAGATGATTCGGCCTTAATGAGAAAAATTATTTCTGATATGATAAATGAAGAAACTGATATGGAAGTAGTATACACAGCAAGAAATGGAGAAGATTTACTAACAAAACTGCCTAAAATTATGCCGGATATAATAACCTTAGATGTAGAAATGCCTAAGATGGACGGGATTGCTGCTCTTAAGGAAATGAAAAAATTGAATGTAAATATACCTGTAATAGTCTTAAGCAGTATTTCACAAAGAGGTCCAGAACTAACTATGGAGTGCTTAGAAGCAGGGGCTTTTGATTTTCTACCAAAGCCATCGGGAGCTATATCACTAGATATAAATAAGGTTAAGGCTGGCTTAGTTCAGAAAATAAGGCTAGCTAATGAGAAAAAGGTATCTGTGCAGCAGCACAAAGTTGTACCTAAAGTTGT
Organism: Clostridium sp. OS1-26; assembly: GCF_030915445.1. Taxonomy (GTDB): domain Bacteria; phylum Bacillota; class Clostridia; order Clostridiales; family Clostridiaceae; genus Clostridium_AM. Next base: position 352,934 of record NZ_CP133264.1, on the reverse strand, counting down.
TATGTCTGAAGGACCAAAAATTGAAACTAAAAGTATTAAAAGATTAGGTTATGATAAAATAGAAGCGGTAGTAATAGGTGCATCAACAGGGGGACCAAAAGCATTATATGCAGTTATAACAGCTATGCCAGAAAGATTAGGTGTACCAGTTTTTGTGGTGCAGCATATGCCGGTGGGATTTACAAAGGCTTTTGCTGAAAGATTAAATTCAAACAGCAGAATAAAGGTAGTAGAGGCAGCAGATGGCATGGCTATAGAAAAAGATACAGTATATATTGCACAAGGAGGCTTCCATATGGAAATAGGCTCAGATACAAGGATTCACTTAAATAGCGAGCCAACTTTATGGGGTGTGCGTCCAGCGGCAGATAAGTTATTTGTATCAGCAGCAAAGATATATGGACCACATTCTATAAGTGTAGTGCTTACAGGTATGGGCAAAGATGGAGCTCAGGGAACAGTGGAGATTAAAAAAAGCGGAGGTATTACTATAGCAGAAGACAAGTCTACATGTACCATATACGGTATGCCTAAGGCAGCTTATGAAACAGGTATGGTTGATATAGTATTGCCAATAGATAGTGTAGCAAATGAAATAATAAAACAGTGTCAGCTAAATAGGGGGTAGATCTTATGGATATGGTGCAATTTGAACAGTGGGTGCTGAAAGAGTTTAATATTAACTTATCCGCATACAAATCAAATCAACTTCACAGAAGAATAAATAGTTTAATGTCAAGGGTAGGGGTAAGAACTGTAGATGAATATATTGTACTTTTAAAAAAGGATCCAGTTCAAAGGCAGAAATTTTTAGATTTTATAACTATAAATGTTTCCGAATTCTTTAGAAATCCTGAAATATTTGAAGAACTAAAAAATAAACTTAAAGGGGAACTTTTAAAAAGTAGTAACTCACTTAAAATATGGAGTGCAGCATGTTCTATTGGTGCAGAGCCTTACTCGATAGCAATGTATTTAGACGATCTTTCACCAAATGTAAGGCATAAAATAATTGCTACAGATATAGACAGCACTATAATTGAAAAAGCTAAAAAAGGCGAGTATGTTGCCTCCGAAATTAAAAATGTAAAGAAGGATTATATAAATAAATATTTTACTATAACGGACGACAAATATAGTATAAGTCCTAAAATAAAAAGTATGGTAACTTTTAAAAAACATGACCTAATACTTGAAAGTTATGAAAAAGATTTTGATTTAATTGTATGTAGAAATGTGGTAATATATTTTAATCAGGATGTAAAAGATGTAATATACAAAAAATTCAGTCAATCATTAAAAAAAGGTGGATTATTATTTGTGGGAGCTACCGAAAGCATATATAATTATAGGGACTATGGATTTGAAAAAGCTTCTACATTTATATACAGGAAACTATAAGGAGGGAATATATAAATGGATACATCACAGTATTTATCTATGTTTTTAGAAGAATCTATGGACAACCTACAAACATTAAATGATTCACTGCTTCAGTTGGAGCAGGAACCAAATGATATAGATAAGTTAAACGAAATATTTAGAGTAGCTCACACTATCAAAGGAATGGCAGCCACAATGGGATTTAATGAAATGGCAGAGTTAACTCATAAAATGGAAGATGTTTTATCAGAGTTTAGAGAAGGACATCTAAAAGTTACTCAAAAGGTTGTTACTGTATTATTTAAATGCCTTGACACTCTTGAGCAGATGGTTAACAATATATCTGATGGAGTTGATGAGCAGATTCAAATTGAGGAAATAATAAGTGAACTTGAATCTATAACAGAAGGAAAAATAGAAGATGTAGAAACTAAGGAGATTCTTCAAGAAGAGCAAAATGAAGAAGGTTCTGACTTAGATTCTCCTATAGAATTAAATGAATATGATATAAATATAGTCAAGCAGGCAGAAGACAGAGGGTATAGTGCATATCAAATAAAAATATTATTGAGTGAAGATACCTTATTAAAATCTGCAAGAGCATTTTTAATATTTAAAGGGCTTGAAGAATGCGGTGAAATAATAAAATCTATTCCTAGTGCAGAAGATATAGAAAGTGAAAACTTTGACTTTGAAATAGATTTGGTATTCCTTTCAACAAAGAAAAAAGAAGAAATATATGACATTTTAATGAATATATCTGAAGTAGAAAAAGTTATAGTCGATAATGTAGATGTAAAGGCAGAAAAAGCAAAGAAACTTGTGGAGGATCAGCTAAAGGTAGAAGAGATAAAAGTTAAGGTAGCTGAAAAGGAAGTTGAAAAGGAAGCTGAGGTTATACAGTCAAAACCAGCTGTAGATACAGTGCAATTGAAAACCAATAATGCTAAGACTGCTCAAAAAGAAGTTCACAAAAAAACACATCAATCTGTAAGAGTGGACTTAGATAGATTGGATAAGTTCATGAACATGGTATCTGAATTAGTTATCCATAGAACAAGACTAGAGCAGATAAGCAGCAGCTACAGACTTAATGAACTAAATGAAACTTTAGAGCAGGTTGCAAGAACTACTTCTGATCTTCAAGATTTGGTTATGAAAATAAGAATGCTTCCATTGGATACAGTGTTCAATAGATTCCCAAGAATGATAAGGGATTTATCCGTAGAGCTTGAAAAAGAAATGGAACTTATAATTCAAGGTGCAGATACAGAACTTGATAGAACTGTAATAGATGAAATAGGAGAACCTCTTATTCATTTAATAAGAAATGCTGCAGACCATGGTATAGAGTCAAAAGAAGAAAGAATGGCAAAGGGAAAAGACCTTGTAGGGAAAATAAGGTTAATAGCTTACCAAGAAGGTACAAAAGCTGTAATTAAGGTTGAAGATGATGGAGCTGGAATACCAGTAGGGAAAGTAAAAGCGAAAGCAGAAAGATTAGGAATAAATACCGATGGTATGTCAGATAACGATATAAGAAATCTGATATTTATGCAGGGATTTAGCACAAATGAGCAAGTAACAGATATTTCCGGTAGAGGAGTTGGAATGGATGTTGTAAAAACAAAAATATCAGCTCTTGGCGGAACTGTGGATGTAATAAGTGAGAGAGATAAGGGGTCAACATTTATAATAAGACTTCCGTTAACATTACAAATTATTCAAGCACTACTTGTAAAAGTAGGAGAAGAAACTATGGCTATATCCTTAGGATACATTGACAGAGTCATTGACTATAGTGATGATTTAGTAAAGAGAACTAATAGCAAAGAAGTTATAATTCATAATGGGAATGTAATACCTTTAATAAGACTTCATAAGAGATTAGATCTTGAAAAATCCTCTGCTCAGAAAAATTATATAGTTATAGTTAAAGTTGGAGAAAAGACTGTAGGTCTTATGGTTGATGGATTATTTGGACAAAAAGAAATTGTTATAAAGCCACTTGGAAAGACATTACAAGGGTTAAAAGAATATATAGGAGCAACAATATTGGGAGATGGGCTTGTAACACTAATATTAGATGTTGCTGCTCTAATTTAAGGAGGTAAAAATAATGACCTATCAGGATCTTACTCCGATGCAGCTTGATGCATTAAGAGAAGTAGGAAATATAGGCACAGGTAATGCAGCTACATCTCTATCACAGTTAGTAAACAATAAGATAGATATGACAGTGCCTGCAATAAATATAGTACCTTTTGATGATATTTTCTCCAGTATAGGAGGAGATGAAATAGTTGTAGGCGTTATTGTAAGGGTACTAGGAGACACTCCTGGAAATATATTATTTGTCTTTGACAAAGAAACTGCCTTAAAGTTAGTTGAAACTTTAACAGGACAAAAAGAAGAGTATTTAAGTGAAATGGGTAACTCAGTTGTACAAGAAATAGGAAATATAGTTTCAAGTTCATATATGAATGCAATTGCAAAATTTACTGGATTATGCATAACACCTTCTGTTCCAGCAGTGACATATGATATGCTTGGAGCTATACTTTCTACGACATTTATTGAATCAGGACAATTTGATGACTATGTACTTGACATAGAAACTATGTTTGTACAAGATAATGAACAAATTAAAGGACATTTTTATTATGTACCAATGCCTGGTTCACTAGAAAAAATATTAAGCACATTAGGCGTATTTTAATAATATTAGGAGTAAATAAATTTGGAGGGAATAAAATGGCAAAAATATTAATTGTTGACGATGCAGCTTTTATGAGAATGATGATAAAGGATATATTAGAAAAGAATGGTTTTCAAATAGTTGGAGAAGCAAATAATGGATTAAAAGCAGTAGAACTATATAAAAAGGAAAAACCAGATGTTGTAACTATGGATATAACTATGCCGGATATGGATGGTATAGAAGCAGTAAAGGAAATAAAAGCTTTTGACCCGGCTGCAAAAATAATAATGTGTTCAGCTATGGGACAACAAACAATGGTTATGGATGCAATAAAGGCTGGAGCTAGAGACTTTATAGTAAAACCATTCCAACCAGATAGAGTATTAGAAGCAATAAGAAAAATTACAGGATAGAAAAGGCCCTTAGGGCTTTTTTATCCATTAAATTTTAATTTGTTTTTTAATAAAAGAAAAATAAATATTAAAATTTTATTAAATTTTGCTAAAGATATTAAAAATTCTTACGAAAATAGTTGGAGGTGCAACCATGCAGGTTGTTATATTTAAATTAAATGAAGAACAGTTTGCAGTGGAAACTGGAAAAGTTCAGAGTATAAATGATGCTATGGAAATAACAAAGGTTCCAAAGGCACCAGCTCATATAAAAGGTCTTATAAATTTAAGAGGAAATGTAATCTCACTTTTAGATATAAACCTTTTATTAGGTACTCCAAAACAAGATGAAAAGCAAAATAATATTATTATACTTGAAATGGAAGATGAATTAGTTGGTATAACAGTAGATCAAGTAGATGAAGTTTTAGATGTTGAAGAAGAATTAATAGAAAAACTCAACGATGGAAAGAAAGCCTATATTGAAGGGGTAATAAACTTTAAGGATAGAATAGTAACGCTAATAGATATAGATAAACTTCTTTCCAATTAGAATTTGTACTAACATTTAGAAATGAGGGAAAACTATGGCAGACGTATTGTCACAGAGTGAGATTGATGCCCTTTTAGCTGCCTTATCAACTGGAGAGCTTACTCCAGATGAAATGCCCAAAGAAGAAGACAAGCAAAAAGTTAAACCATATGATTTTAGAAGTCCTCAAAAGTTTTCCAAGGATCATATAAGGACTTTAGAACTTATTCATGACAACTACGCTAGAATAATTTCAAACTATTTAACTGCCCAAGTTAGAAATAATGTAAAAGTAAAGATAGAGTCTGTACAGCAAATAACCTATGAAGAATTTATTCATTCAGTACCAAATCCAACTATATTGACGGTATTTAAAATGCCTCCTTTAAATGGATCTGTATTATTTGAGACAAACCCTCAATTTGTTTTTCAAGTAATAGATGTACTGCTTGGAGGAAATGGAATTGGGAAGTTTAAAAATAGAGAATTTACAGATATTGACAAAAACATTATAAAGGTTGTAAATTCAGGGCTCATATCTAATTTAAGACTTGCCTGGGAGGATGTATTAGAAGTTCATCCGGAAATAGAGGGTCTTGAAACAAACCCTGCTCTTAACCAAACTTTAGCACCAAATGAACCAGTAGCATTAATTACTTTCTCAGTTGAAATGGGCAAAAGTAGTACTTTTATAAACATTTGTATACCATACTTAAGTATTGAAAAAGTGCTTGATAAATTGGTTGTTCAATACTGGTTCCAAGAAAGTGACGAATATGTACTACAGGAATCAAGGGAGAAATTAAGAGAAAGACTTAATATAGTTAATGTAAAACTGACGGCTGTGCTTGGAAGGGCGCAAATCACTGTGAATGAATTCTTAAGGCTTGGTGTAGGGGATGTAATAACGCTTGATGAAAAAATCAGTAGTCCTATTAAATTAGTGGTGGAAGATGAACCATATTACTACGGAAAGCCAGGAATATTGGGCAAAAATATGGGTGTTCAGATACTAGATATTATAGATAAGGATGTGGAAAATTATGGGTAATGGATTTCTTTCACAAGAAGAAATAGATGCACTTTTAAATGGAGGAGATACGCAATCCAGCCCATCAGAAGAGCAATCAACAGAACAACCGGCAGTTGAGCTGTCAGATGTAGAGAAGGATTTGCTTGGGGAGATTGGAAATATATCCATGGGATCAGCCTCCACTGCACTTTCTACAATTATAGCTCAACAGGTTAATATAACTACACCAGTGGTAACTTTAACGAGATTAAAGGATTTAAAGGATGAATTTGAAGTTCCTAATATTGCTTTGGAGGTTAAATACACCAGTGGTATAGTTGGAGAAAACCTTCTCGTAATGAAGTTAATAGATGCTGCTGTAATTGCAAATCTAATGATGGGTGGAGATGGAACGGTTTCTGAGAATGTAGCGGATCTTTCAGAGATAGAATTAAGTGCAGTATCTGAAGCGATGAATCAGATGATAGGATCAGCAGCTACATCGATGGCAACCATGTTCATGAGAGAAGTAAATATATCTCCGCCATTATCAACAATTTGGACTGATTTGACTTCTCCTTTATCAGAGAATATTTCTGATGATGAAGTAATTGTGAAAGTATCATTTTCTCTAGCTATAGGCGATCTTGTAGATAGCCATATAATGCAGCTGTTGCCAGTAGCTACGGCTAAAAAAATAGTTTCAATAATGATGGGACAGGAAGAACCTGAGGCACAAGCTGCCGTACAGCAAGCTGAACCACAAAATGTGGCCCAGCCGCAAAGTGTACAGTCTAAACCTCAGTATTCTGAGCCTGAGATACAGTATATGCAGCCTGAACCACAAGCGGCGTATAGTGGGTCTTATGATATATATGAAAAACCTGCAGATGTACCTAAGCAGCCTGCTGTGGAAGTACACAAAGCAACATTCCAGCCTCTAGCACAGGCACCAGCAAATGCAGGTATGCCTAAAAATATAGATTTAATATTAGATGTACCTCTTGAAATATCTGTTGTTCTTGGACGTACAAAAAAGAATATAAAGGATATATTAAATCTTGGAACAGGGTCTCTCATAGAGCTTGATAAATTAGCAGAAGAACCAGTAGAGATACTTGTAAACGGCAAAAAAGTTGCTTATGGTGAAGTTGTAGTAGTTGATGAAAATTTTGGTGTAAGAATTACAAGTATAGTAAGTAGTGAAGATAGAATTAAATCATTAGGAAAATAAAACAGCCTTAAATTGGGCTGTTTTTTACTATTCTTTATTAGATATTAATTAATTATTTTAATCAAACTAATGCAAATATTAAAATAGGCAAAAATCAGGGATTTTAAGCAAAAAATAGCCTGTTTTCTTTTGTTTTTAAGGTATAAATATTATATATATATATTCGATAATACTAATAATAAGAAGAGAATAAGTTGGTTAAAAGACGTTAGGAGTGTATTGATATGAAGATCAATGGAGTTGATCCAAGTAAAATGATAAAGCTTTACTCAAATGCAAAGCAGAGCGTGGAGAAAAAAGGTGAAATAAAGAAAAGTGATTCAATACAGATATCATCTTTAGGAAAGAGTTTAAGCACATATTCACCAGATGGTAACTTGGTAAATTCAAAGGAAAAAATAGAAAAGATAAAAAACGAAATAGCAAGTGGTACTTATAAAAGAGATTCAAAACTTGTAGCAGCAAAAATTATTGAGGAAATGAAGAAGTAGATTATATAGAGTAGATAACTGAGAGTGTAAAAATCGTCCATTGTCAACTAAAAAAAGAGTTGGAGGTGTATAATGACTGCTGAGTTAAACAAAATAATATTAGAAGAGCATAAAGCATTAAAAATATTGCTTGAAGTATTAGATGAGCAGTTTGAATACCTTACAAAAAGAGATATGTTTTCCTTAGATAAGGTATCACATAAGCTTCATGAGTGCAGTATAGAAGTAGCTCATTTAGAGATGGAAAGAAGGAAGTTAACTGACGGTGAGGCTATGAGTAAAATCATAGAGCAAGCAAAGGATGAAGAGTTAGAGAATAACTACAGAAATATAGTAAGACTTTTAGAAGAAATACAACTACAAAAGGACACAAATGATATGTTGATAAGGCAGGGTTTAGGATTTACAACGCAGATGCTTAGTGTCCTAAACCCTGACAAAGGTCCAAAGACCTATAATTCTTATGGAAAACGTAAGTAAGTTAGAAAGTGAGCTTTCTGAGTTAAAAACTTATATTATATATAATTTGAAACAAAAATACGAGGAGTGATAGAATGTCCGGTTTATTTGGAACTTTTAATATAGCAACCAGAGGATTATTTGCTCAGCAAAAAGCAATAGATACAACCTCTCACAATATAGCGAATGCTAATACAGAGGGATACTCAAGACAAAGGGTTACCCTTCAAACCTCTAGACCTTTTCCTATGCCTAGTATAAACAATGCAGTAGGCCCAGGACAAATGGGTACAGGAGTTGATGTTAAATCTGTTGACAGAATAAGAGATAGTTTTCTTGACTATCAGGTAAGAGTAGAAATGGGAGTAAATGGTCAGTTTTCAGGTAGAGACAAGTTCTTGAGCGAAATAGAAAATATAATGAATGAGCCAACAGACACAGGTATATCTAGCTTAATTGGTAAGTTTTTTGATTCATGGAATACTCTAGGAACCTCTGCAAGTAAATCTAATGCAAAGTCGATAGTAGCACAGCAATCACTAGCACTTGCTAATGAATTAAATCATACCTATACAGAGCTTGAAAGCCTTAAAAAGAATACTCAGACAGTTATCAAGGATACTGTATTTGATATAAATAGCATACTAAAACAGGTAAATCAAATAAATCAGCAAATAGCACAAGTTAAGGTAGCAGGAAATAATCCCAATGATTTAATGGACAGAAGAGATCTTTTACTAGATCAATTAAGTTCTAAGTTTGGAATTAAGATAGATAAAAGAGCCTTTGATGGCTATGATGTAACTACATCTAATGAATCCAAGTATGCTGATGCAGGAGACAATGGAACTGCACCAACAGGACCCAAAGGAATATTAAATTTAGTGCAGTCTACTAATCCTGAGGATACTTGCAGATTCTCATCTATAGACAGTATTATTAAGGACGGATCGTCAGAAGAAAAGTTTGATGGTCCTGGGAGTTATACAGTTACCTATTATAAAAATGGTGATAAGACTACAGATGCCAATAAAGTAACAATAAAGGTTAATATTAATGATACTGGTGCCAAAGGAGATCCAGGCTATGTGAGTGCTGAAGATAAATTTAAGCAGCTGAGTGAATGCAGAGTTCTTTGGGCTAACAACAATGGAGTGGCATTAAAGACTGACGGTAAGGGAAACGTAGCTAGTATTAAAGATGCAGATAACTTAGTTAATTCAGATACACCACTAGCAGTAGATTTTGAAAATTTAGCATTATTTAAGGCTCCATCCGGTGAATTAAAAGGGTATATGTCAGTTCAGAAAGATGTAGATACCTATGAAGGTCAACTAAATAAATTCGCAAAAGCCCTAGCGCTTTCTGTAAATTCTATAATGAGTCAAAGCTTAGATCCATCAGTGGATACTGCTACGGATATAAATAACTTTTTTGTAAATGCAGATGCTGCAAAAAATGGAGTTTATACTGGAACCGATGCTAGTAAAATAACTTCAGCAGAAAAAGAGATTACTGCTGCAAATATTACAGTAAATGATGCAATATTAAAAAATCCTATGCTTATAAAATCCGCAGCACAATACGATGCTAGCGGTAACCCAATAGGAGAAAGTGATGGAACAAGAGCTTTAGCTGTTGAAATGCTTAGAGATAGTTTGATGAAAATACAAGATATAAGTTCTGATACTACAAGAACGGATTTTTTGAAAGATAACTTTAATAAAGATCCAAAGTTAAATATATCTGTAGTTACAAATGTTACTGGCGGCATGACATTAGACAGTTATTTTAAAGATACGGTAAATAGACTTGGTATACAGGAACAAGAAGCTAAAAGAATGGTAACAAATCAAGCTAAACTTCTTTCAAGCTTTCAGGAATCAAAAGATTCTGTATCAGGAGTGTCTCTTGATGAAGAAATGGCAAATCTTGTTCAGTTTCAGCACTGTTATCAAGCAAATGCAAAGATTATATCAACAGTAGATGAGCTACTGGATGTTGTGGTTAACGGACTAAAGAAATAAAGAGGTGATAAAAATTGCGTGTAACTAACAAGATGCTTTCAAATAACTTTTTAAGTGATATGAATAGAAACTTGCAGAGTTTACAAACTCTTCAGAAACAAATGACATCAGGAAAAAACTTTGCAAAACCTTCTGATGATCCATTTAACGTGGCAAGATCAATGCAGATGCATACAGCAATAGGTGCAAATCAGCAATATAATAAAAATATAACTAATACAATAAATTGGATGGATACTACGGACACAGCACTAGGGCAGTTAGGGAATGTATTTCAGTCAATAAGAGAAAGATTAGTTTCTGCAGGAAATGCAGCTTATGGATCAGAAGAAAGAGCTAAGATAAAAGACGAACTAAACCAAAGAGTAGGACAGATTTCTCAAATATTAAACACAAGCTTTGATGGTGAGTATATATTTGGTGGAATAAGAGCTACTTCAAAACCTGTAGATGCTGTAACAAATTCTAAGGTTGGTTCAGTAACAAAGGTTACTACTGGAGGCGACGCTAGCGTATCAGGAACTTTTTATGGTTCTGGAAAAGTAACCTTTAAGATAGAAGCAGCAGCTGTAGATTCTTCTACTCCACCGAAGGTTACAAAGATAAATGTTTTAAAAAGCACAGACGGAGGGACTACTTATAACCTAGCATCTACACCAAGTGTTAAAAGTGATGGAACATTTGATATAGGAAATGGATTAACTTTCACAATACCACCAGATATGGGAAACAAGGTCAATGCTACGGATCCTACACAGAGAACTACTTATACCTTTGATTGTGAGTCATCAGGCAATACAAAACTTGTATATCTAAAAGCAGACGGAACAGAATTAGATCCTAATAGTACTGACCCAGCTTCACAAGATGCAATTCAATTGGGAGCGATAAAATCAAACAGACAAACAGAAATTTCTCAAGGGGTATTAGTAAAGTATAATATTTCTGCAGAGAGTGTTATAAGCTATACGAAAAAGGATGGAAGTGAAGATGATATAAGAAATCTTCTTCAAAGAATAGTAAATCATCTAGATGGTAAAGATGATACTGGTAATGCAAGTGATCCGAATGCTGTAACAAACCTAACCAATCAGGATTTAAAAGACGTAAGTGATGCAATGGCACAAATATTAAAAGTTCGTTCGGAGGTTGGTGCTATGCAAAATAGAATGGATAGTGCTAAAGATCAAAATGAACAGTCAAATTACGATATGACAGATATACTTTCAAAAACAGAGGATATAGATATAACTGAAAAGACTATGGAATTTGCAGTAATGCAGACGGTATATTTAGCGTCATTACAAACTAGTGCTAAAGTGATTCAACCAACACTTATGGACTATATAAGATAAGCAAATAGAAGGATAGTGGGGAGCCTAATGGTTTATTTCTCATTATCAATTCTCAACTGTCAACTGAAAAAGGGGTTGTTAAGTATGAAATTAAATACAAAGTATCATGGTGTAAGGGAGTATGAAGAAAAAGACATAATAAAATTTGAAAAAGGAATGCCAGGTTTTGAGAAAGCAAAAAAGTTTATTTTGTTTCCAGCAGAAGAAAATGAAGTATTTAGCATACTCCATTCTATAGAAGACGAGGGGTTAGGCATTGTAGTAGTTTCGCCCTTCCTTTTCATTAAAGATTACGAGTTTGATTTAAATGAAGAAAAAATGAGGGAGCTTGAAGTAGAAGGACATGAGGAAGTACTTGTTTTAAATACGGTAACATTAAATTCAAAAATTGAAGATATAACAATAAATTTAAAAGCTCCAATTGTAATTAATATAAACAAGAAATTAGGGGAACAAATAATACTAGATAGCCCTAATTATGCTATTAAACATCCGTTGTTTGGTACATAATTATTTAATAATTATATATTGGAGGCATTAGACCTGCTAAGGAGATGATTAAATGTTAGTAATTAGCAGAAAAAAAGGTGAGTCCTTATTAATCGGAGATAACATAGAGATTACAGTGGTTAAAGTAGACGATGGATCTGTAAAACTTTCAATTAATGCACCTAAAAATGTAACTATCCTTAGAAAAGAATTGTATAAGGAAGTTGTAGAGGAAAATAAAAATGCAGTAGCTTCAGATATCTCGTTGCTTAAAAATATATAAAAATATATTTAAAGGTGGAGTAAAGCATGGAAGTAAAAAATTTAGGTCAAGGAAGACAAATAAATGAAGTGGATTTCCTGCAGCAAAATGAATATGTTAACTTGAATCCTAGTACTAAAAATATTGAAAGTTCAGAAGGAATAGGCGTACAGGATAAAAATATAAGTGAAGAAGAGGTAAAAAAATCAGTAGATAAATTTAATAAACTAATGGAAGATAAGTCTACTTATGTGGAATATGAAGTATACGGAAAATTTAAAGATATAACAATAAGAATAGTAAATAGTAAAACAAAGGAAGTAATAAGGGAAATACCACCTAAAAAAATTATAGACATGATAGACAAATTATGTGAACTAGCGGGAGTATTTGTAGATCAAAAAGCTTAATTTAATTGAAACTTGACAAAGAAGAGTAGCCTCGATTGTCAAGTTTCAATTATTAAAAGGGGGATGATTCTATGGAATTTAGATTAAATAAAATAGACCCTGAAGTACGCCAAAGAGTTAAAGAAACCACAAGTTCTGGTAAGATTCACACTAAGAGTGGTATAGTTACAAATAAGGATAATGAAAATAAAAAAAATAGAAATGGAGAAGATTTTAGTTCCGAGCTTGAAAAACAAAAAGATAAGAGAAAAGAAAAAATTTTTTCTGTAGATGCAGTAAAAGTTGAAGAAGTAGAGGTTTCGGTTTATAAGGAAGAAAAAGAAGGCTTATCTGAGAATGAAGTTAGAGGTTATATGATAGATGTAAAAAAATAACAGAAAGAGAATTAGTATTTATTACTTTGAAGATAAGAAATAAATCTTGATTCTTAATTTAAATTAAATAATGGAAATAAATATACGATAATTAATTTATAGCATTACTAAATTAGAAAAAAGTCATACCAAAGATATCAGTTTAAATTCTTATTAGAAGGAGTGAGTTTTAGATGTATGCACAAAACGCATATAATGCATATAAAACTAATAGTGTAAATTTTGCTTCAAAGGAACAATTATTATTAATGCTTTTAGATGGAGCTGTTAAGTTTTCAAAGATAGCAAGACAAGCCATAGAAGAAAAAGATATACCTAGGGCGCATGAAAACATAGTAAAAACTCAAGATATATTCTATGAACTTATGTTAACTTTAGATACAACGCAGACAGGAGAGTGGGGATCTAAGTTACTTGGGATATATGATTTTATCATAAGAAGACTTAGAGATGCAAATACAAAAAAAGATGTAAAGATAATGGATGAAATTATACCTCTTGCAGAAAGTGTAAGAGATATGTGGAATGAAGCTTATAAGATATCTAAAGAGGCAAAATAAGAAAAAGTATAGATTTGATTTATAAAATATAAAATGCTATTTATAAATAGCTTATGTCCTAGGAGAAAGGAGAGTGTTTAAAAATTGAGTAATATAAATAGAATAACTGGTTTTTCAGGATTTGATGTAGATGGTACTATTCAAAAGCTTATGAAAGCTGAGAATGCCAAGATAGATAAGGTAAAACAGGACAGACAAGTAATACAGTGGAAGCAAGACTTGTATAGAGAGGTGATTGGAAATTTAAATACATTTTCAAGCACTTATTTCGACACTTTAAAAAGCGATACCTATATTTTATCTTCTAACACATTTTCAGCAGCTAGTGTAACTAGTTCAGATACTACCAGTAAGATAAATGCAACAGCTATCTCAACTGCAAGAACAGGTACTTATAACGTAACTGTTAATAATGTTGCAAAAGGAGCAAGTATAACAAGTAAGTCTATAAATGTAGAGCAAGGCGGAACTATTGGATTCCCAATAGTTGTAGACAATACTAATAATACATTTCATGTGAATATAGGGTCAAATTATGATATTACTTTGGATACAGGAAAAGTTTATGGAAACTTATCACAAATGGCTGCAGATTTAAATACTAAAATGAGCAACACTGCAGTAGGCACAGGAAAATTAAGCGATAATGTGGTAGCTGTGATAAGTAGTGATGGTAAAAGCATTCAATTTAATAAAAAGATAACAATAGATGATACAAATAAAGCTGTAACTCTTAATGTGGATGGAAAAGATTATAATATAACTTTAGCCAAAGGAAACTTTACTACTAGTGATATTGCAGGAATGATAAATGGTCAGATATCAGGCTTAAAGTCTGCAGATGGTAGTACGACTTTTCCAACAGGAGTAGCAGCACAGTCTACAGATGGGCAAACTATAAGCTTTATAAATACTTCTGATAAATCAGCTCATGCAGGTACTGTAACCTATACCGCAGGAGGTGCAGCTGTATCAACTACACTGCCTACCATTACTGGAAACGGAGATACAGCAGGGGCGACAGGAAGTAAATTAAACTTTTCATCTAATGGCTTTAGTTATGATAGACAAATAATAACAGGAAAAAATGATACTTTTAGTATAGGTGGAGCTACCATCACTCTTGCTGCAAAGGATTATACAGCTTTAGGGACAAGTGATGCTGACATAACAGCAGACTTAATTTCACAAATAAATACTCAGTTAACAGCAGCAGGCGTTAACACTATATCAGCGAGAACTGCAATAGATGGTAGTAATAAAATTCAGCTAGTTTCAACTACTTCGGCTCAAATAACGTTAAGTGGTAATGCTTCAAACACTTTAGGTTTTATTAACGGTTCTCAGTTAGCCCAATCTCAAAGTGATAGTATTAATAATCTTTTAACTGGACAAGCAGATTTTACAATTAATGGAGTTGAATTTAAGTATGATTTTTCAAAGGCTGCAGGAGATTCATCATTAGCAAGTGGATATATAGGTGCCAGTGGTAGAAGTATATCCAGTATAATGACTGAAATTTCTACTAAGGCTAATGTAAATATTGCTTATAGTGAACTTACAAGAAACTTTACAGTAACTAGTAGAAATACAGGAGTATCTCAAAACTTTACGGCACAAGACAACTCAGGAACATTTATGTCTACCCTTTTTGGATCTGGAACTGTAGATACAAATGCAGCTGCTCCAGCAGGGTTAACCGTGCAAAAAGCTGTTGATGGTTCTTTTACTATAACAGAGCCAGGGGGAGTAGCTACAACTGTTACACAATCTTCAAATAACTTTACTATAGATGGTGTAAATTACAAAATAGATCCTAGTGCTGCTAATAATTCCACGGCAACATTAAATGTAGCGCCAAATACAGATGCTACTCTTAACAAAATAAAGGACTTTATAAGCAAGTATAATGATTTGATAGGGAAGATAAATACAAAGACAGATGAAAAGAGACAGTATAGCTACAAACCTTTAAGTGACGATGAAAAGAAAGCTTTAAAAGATCAGGGACAGGAAGATAAGATAACAGAATTAGAAAATAAAGCGAAGCAAGGTTTGTTAAAAAATGATTTAACACTTAGTAATATGGCTTCACAAATGAGAACAGCTTTTTATGATGCAGTAAAGGATGCAGGAATAAATTTATATGATATAGGATTATCTACATCTGATGATACAACTCAGAGAGGAAAAATTATAATAGATGAAGATAAGTTAAAGCAGGCATTACAAACTGATGGTGATAAAATAGCTAAACTATTTACACAGAAATCTACTTCTAAGCCTTATTATAGCCCAACTATGAGTAATACTGACAGAGCAACAAGGTATTCAGAAGAAGGAATATTTCAAAGAATAAGCGATATTATACAAGATAGTGTAAGAATGTCAAGAGATTCTCAGGGAAATAAGGGAATACTCATAGAAAAGGCAGGAGTTCAAGGAGATATAACAGACACAAGAGGCCTCATACCTAAGCAATTACAGGAGAAAGATGATCTTATTAAGAGTCTTACAGATAAGTTATCTGATAAGGAAGATCAATATTACAAAAAATTTTCAGCTATGGAACAAGCTCTTCAAAAACTAAATTCTCAATCACAGTGGCTGGCACAGCAGCTTGGTGGAGGTCAATAAAAATAGATGAATACTGAATTAGAAGGTCTTTTAAATCAATATAAGGAGTGTACTCTGCAGCTTATAAGTATAGTAGAATCAGAACTGTATGACGATATAGAAGGTTTGATTGAAAAAAGAGAAAATATAATCGATAAGATAAATTCTATAGAGCATACAAAAGAGGAATTCTCAAGAATAGTAAAAGACTTACAGATTTTGATTCTGCAAAAAAGGCTGACAGATTTAATGAATGAAAAGAAAAGCAAAATAAAGAATGAGCTTAATTCAATAGCTAAAAATAAATCAGCAAGGAAAAGTTATAATAAAAAATCTAGTGTAGATTCTTTATTTTTTAACAAAACAATGTGAAATTTTATTTTTAAATAAATTAAAAAATTTTATTTAAAAGTATAAAGGATAAAAAATATAATCCGATATATTTAGTACAAACATTAAAAATAAAAATAAGTAGACAAGGAAGTTTACTTAATTTGAAAATCAGGGAGGAATAAAAAATGATAATTAATCACAACTTAAATGCAATGGATGCACACAGAAACATGATGGCTAACACAACAACAGCTGGAAAGTCAATGGAAAAATTAAGCTCAGGTTTAAGAATAAACAGAGCAGGAGATGACGCTGCTGGACTAGCAATATCAGAAAAAATGAGAGGACAAATCAGAGGTCTTGATCAAGCTTCAAGAAATGCTCAAGATGGTATCTCAATGATACAAACAGCAGAAGGTGGATTAAACGAAACTCATGCAATTCTTCAAAGAATGAGAGAGTTAGCAACACAATCAGCTAATGATACAAACGTATCAATAGACAGACAAGCTATCCAAGGAGAAATGAACCAATTAACATCAGAAATCAACAGAATAGGAAATACAACAGAATTCAATACACAAAAATTATTAAATGGTGCGTCAGCATCAACAACAAGACAAACATTATCAGCAACATTACAAATAGGAGCTAATGAAAGCCAAACATTCAAGATGCAAATTAGTGATATGAGAGCAAGAGCACTTGGAATTTCTACTGTTACTGCTGGTACTGGAACGAATACAGCAACATTAACAGATATATCAGTTACTGGTGCAAATGAATATGCATTAAACGTGGGAAGTACAGCAGCAGCAGGAAGCGCATTAACAACAATAAATACTGCAATAAATTCAGTATCAACAGAAAGAGCAAAACTTGGAGCATACCAAAACAGATTAGAGCACACAATAGCAAATTTAAATACAGCAAGCGAAAACTTAAGTGCATCAGAATCAAGAATAAGAGACGTAGACATGGCAAAAGAAATGATGAACTTCACAAAGACAAACATATTAACACAAGCTGCACAATCAATGTTAGCGCAAGCAAACCAAGCTCCACAACAAGTTCTTCAATTATTAAGAGGTTAATATTTATAGTAATTCATATAAAAGATCAGAAAGAAATTTCTGGTCTTTTATTTTTTAAAGAAACACTAAACTGAGCCGATACTTATAATAGTATCAAGTGAAATTTAAATTTGAGAGTTGGGTGCAGCATGAAACTAAGTATATGTATTATTGCTAAAAATGAAGAAAAGCATATAGAAAGATGTTTAAAAAGTCTATATCAATTAGTAGAAGAAAGTTTAGCTGAAATAGTCTTTGTAGATACAGGCTCTACAGATACTACTGTAGAAATAGCTAGAAAATATACTAATAATATATATTTTTATAATTGGAAAAATGATTTTGCTCAAGCTAGAAACTATAGTATATCTAAAGCAAAAGGAGAGTACCTTTTAATCATAGACGCAGATGAGGAAATAGAAGAAGATTCTTTAGGAAAAATAATTAATTTATTTAATAATAATGAATACAAAAAATTTAATGCTTTTACTTTTAAAGAAAAAAATTTTATAGATAAACAGTTAAAAGATTTTGGAGTATTTACTAGGGCATTTATATTTAAGAATTCACAAGATTTTTTTTATGTAGGAAGTATACATGAACAGCCAAGTATATTAGAACCTCGTAAGGATTTAGATGTAATTGTATTACACTATGGATACATAATGAATGAAGAGGTTAAAGAAAAAAAATATAAGAGAAATTCTGAAATACTAAAAAAAGGGTTAATAAAAAATCCAGAGAATCTTTATTATAGGTATCAATTAAGTGTAACTTATGAAATGCATAACGATTTAAATGAATCAGTAAAAGAAATAGAGATTTTAATGAATTTAATAAAAAATAAGAAGTATAATAAATTGTTTTTACTTTACTATAGCGCGGCAGCTAGAATTTACACAACCGCAGGTATGTATGATAAGGTTATTGAAATTTGCAACAAAGGTTTAGGAAGACAAGAAGATTTTATTGATTTAATATATAGTATGATTTATGCTTTTTACAAAAAAAAATGTTATAAAGAAGCTTTAAAATATGCGGGACAGTATCTTAAATTATTAAGTGATTTTAAAAATCATGAAATATTTAATGATACAAGATTTTTGTTTTATTCTTTAAATTGTAGAGAAACAGCACAAAATATATATCTAGTATGTTCTTACAAGACACAAAAAATATCTTTATTACAGTTTATAGAAAGTTGCAATCTTGAAAATATAGATAAAACATCAACAGAATATATAATAGAAGATTTAATTGCATTTGTAAAAGATTTTAATAATGAAGTAGATGTAAAAGGCTTAAATGCTTTTAAAAAGTCTGTAGATTTTATACTACAGAGAACATTAAATTCAAAGCAGATAAAAAGGCTTTCAAAAGAAGAGTATTTATATATAATAGATAAATATTTAAAATCCATGGATTTACTTACAGAAAGAGATTCAATTCTAAAAGAAGAAGAAAAAGCATTTTTAAAAGAAATGAAAAATGCTTTTATAAATTTAGAAAAAGGAGATTTATTAACTGCCATAAGGTTTATAAAAATAGCAGTAGAAAAAAACAATAATATGGCAAGAGCTATGGAGATTTATATAGAAGAACTGTTAAAGGAAGAAGAGAAAAATAAATGTAAAGATAATAATGAATTTGAGAAAAGTTATAAAGAATTAAAAATTAAAATTCAAGAGCGTATAGAGAAGGGGTTACTAGAAGAAGCACAGTTATTAATTAATGAATGCGAAAAATATAAAATTGATGAAGATATATATTCAATGAAAGCAATAATAATGATTATGAGTAATAAGTATTATGAAGCAGAAGATATTTTAAAAAGTGCTATTTTAAAATATAGTGACTCTTTTGATTTATTATATAATCTAGCTTATGTGTATGAGGTTACTGAAAGAAGAGAGTTAGCTTTAAATTATTATAGAAAAAGCTTAGAACTATGTAAGATTAAAGAAATAAGGGATGGATTAGTGAAGAAACTAGAAAGGGAAAACACATGGTAAAGGAAATAAAAATTTTAGAACAAGATATATGCAAAAATCCTAAGGACATTGAAAGTATGGCAAAGCTAGGATGGAAATATTTATTTGAAAAAGAAGATTTAGAAAAAGCATTATATTGGTATAAAAGAATAGTTGCCATAGTTCCGGATTACCCTTATGCAAATTACTATATAGCAGAATGTTATTCAAACCTTGGTAATGTAAGTATGGCAAGAAAATATTTTGAAAAGGCTATGGAATTAAAGGAGTATAGTACCTCAGCTTTTAATAATTATGCACATTTGTTAAGTAAGACCGGGGAAAATGAAAAGGCTATTTATTATTTTGAGAAAGCTATTGAAAGTTCAGAAAATAAAGTTAATATTTACGGTAATTTATTATTAACTTTAAATTATGATTTCTTTTTAAGTGATAGTGAGTTGTTTTTTAAACATTTGGATTTTGGAAAAATTATAGGAGAAAGAAAAATAAAGTTTAAGTTAAAACAAAAAAGTTTAGAATTAAATAAAAAATTAAAAATAGGATATGTATCATCAGATTTTAGACAACATTCAGTTATGTATTTTATAGCTGCGCCTATGGTAGCACATAGTAAAAGTGATTTTAAAATCTACTGCTATTCTGATGTGATAATGAAAGATGGTATAACAAAATCATTAAAATCCTTTGCAGATGAATGGAGAGATATATCCGAAATGAAAGATGAAGATGTGGAACAGCTTATATTGAAGGATGATATTGACATATTAGTAGATTTAAATGGACATGCAGGTAGAAATAGATTAAGCGTATTTGCAAAGAGGATAGCCCCTATACAAATAACCTGGATAGGATATCCTAATACTACAGGATTAAAAAATATGGACTTTAGGATAACAGATAACTATGCAGACCCTCAGGGTATCACAGATAAATACTATAGTGAAAAATTAGTAAGGATGTCAAAAAGTTTTCTATGTTATTCAGCAGCAGAATGTCCAGAAATAAAAGAAGAAATGCCTTGCATTAGAAACAATAAGATTACTTTTGGATGTTTTAATAATATGGCTAAAATAACAGAAGACACTATAAAACTATGGTGTGATATATTAAAACAAGTAGATAAATCTGTATTAGTAGTTAAAAATACTGCTTTTTTAGATGAAGAAATTATAAATAGTACTAAAGAGAGATTCTATAAATATGGAATAAAGGAAGAACAGTTAGAATTTATAGAAAGAGATATAAGTGTAAAGGACCATATGAATAGATATAATGATGTAGATATAGCATTAGATACGTATCCTTATAATGGAACAACTACTACCTGTGAGGCAATGTATATGGGAGTACCTGTTATAACATTAGCTGGAGAAAGGCATGCTTCAAGAGTAGGAGTTAGCTTACTTACTAATGTAGGATTAGATGAACTTATAGCTTATAGCGAAGAGGAATATATTCAAAAAGCTGTAGATTTAGCTGGAAATATAGAAAAACTAAAGAAAATAAAATTAAATCTTAGAACTAATATGAAAAGCTCTCCTTTAATGGAGGGGGATAAGTTTACAAAGGAATTAGAGAAAGTTTATAAAAATTTATGGATAGATTATTGTAATAGTGAGAAGAAAAAAGAAATAAAAGCTGATATAGTTAAAATTATAGAGCAAGGTAATTTGCAACAGGCTAAAATATTATTAAATGAATATGAAAAAATAGCAAAAGAAGATATAGAGATTTATTCTATAAAATCAGTTATAGCTATTATAGAAGGAAACATAGCTTTAGCAGAGAAAGTTCTGCAAGAAGGAATTAATCTAGATAAAGAATATTATGATTTATTATATAATATGGCTTATGTTCAAGAGTTAAAAGGAAATGAAGTTCTAGCTGAGTATTACAAAGATAAGGCTAATACGACAAAGAATAGATAAAGATATTCTGGAGGAGAAAATGAAAAACTTAAGTATAGTTATAAAAGAAGATTCAAAAGAAAATATATATAGATATATTGAAATGTTAAAGCCTCTTCTAGAGGATGGAGATACTCAACTAATATTAATAAATAATATAAAAAACGAATTTAAAATAGATTATGATTATATTATATATGAGTTTGAAGAAGATTATGAAAAATTTCATAAGTTTTGCAATGCTTCAAGTTTTAATGATAATTTAATGATTATAGAAGATAGAATGGTTTTAACTGAAGTCTTAGTAAAAACAATAAAGGAATTTTTATTAAAATATCAAGATGTAAATATAAAAGCAAATTTCAAAAAATATTATGATAAAAATAATTATTATATCAAAGAAGAAGCTCTTATTTATAATAATAAAAGTTTGAGAGAAGAAAAAGTAAATATTGAAATTGATAATCTCACATATTTAAGCAACTTAGGTATTAATCTTAAACATAACATATCTAGATTTATACAAGATGAAAAGTTTGAAGAACTTTATTTATGGTATAAAAGTTATATCATAAAAGAGGAAGATATTAAGTTTAAATTTTATAATTACATAGAGAAATGTAAAATGAAATTAAATCATAATATTAGAGAATCAATAGAGAGATATTTTATTGTTGAAGGATTAGATTTTAAATACTGTGAGTATTTAAAAACAATGAAAATGCTTCAAGAAAATAAACTATCAAAAGACAATTTAATAAATGTAATACAAAAAAGTAAATTTAATGAGAGAGATGTTTATTTTAGTTATATCATATTTGAATGCTTTAAAAGAAAAAAATTAATAAATGAGATATTTAGTATAGTGGAGAAAGATGTTGTTGAAGCGTATATAAAAAATTTATTTGATGAATATAAGAATTTTAATTCAAATATATATGAATTTTTGACTTCAATAGATGTAGAGGAAGAGTTAAAGATTACACAAAATGAGAATGTACTAATATACATAAATTTAATAGAAATGTACTATGAAAATA
Organism: Clostridium sp. OS1-26; assembly: GCF_030915445.1. GTDB lineage: Bacteria > Bacillota > Clostridia > Clostridiales > Clostridiaceae > Clostridium_AM. The sequence continues at coordinate 330,290 of NZ_CP133264.1, read as the reverse complement.
CATCTGCTTCTTTTATGGATAAAGATAAAAAAGAAAAATTAATAAGATTACTAATTCATTACTCAAACTATGGAACATATGCATTAAAAAATAACTTAAGTATAGATGCAGATAGAAAGAAATTATTAATAAGACTAGAAGATGTAAAAAAATTAATAGACTCAAATAAAATTCAATCTGCTACTAATATTTTAATGGAACTAGGAGAAATTTATGAGGTGATTACGCTTCCAGCTAGATATTATGCACAGAAACTTATATATGAGAATAAATTGAACTCACATATGTTTAGTATAACTATGATAGTTAAAAATGAAGAAAAAAATTTAGAAAGATGTTTGAAAAGCATAGTTCCTTTATTAAAAAATGAGCTAGCAGAGCTTATAATTGTAGATACTGGTTCTACAGATAAAACTGTGGATATAGCAAAAAGATATACTAACAGAGTATATTTCCATCAGTGGCAGGGGGATTTTTCAGAAGCTAGAAACTGGAGTATATCATTAGCTACGGGAGAGTACATATTCATTATAGATGCTGATAACGAATTTGAAGAATTAGAAATAGATAAATGTATTAAATTTTTTAGCTCTGAAGCTTATAAAAATTTTAATAGTTTCTCATTTAAAGTAAAGAATTACGAAGATGAAAATAATATTAAATTTAGTATAATAGCTCAGCATTATATTTTTAAAAATGATGGAACTTTTTATTATTCTGGTACAGTACATAATCAACCTAACTTTAAAGAACCAGTTGGGAATTTAGATATAATCCTGTCTCATTACGGTTATATCATGAATAGCAAGGAAGTTAGAGAGAAGAAATTTAATAGAACGAGCTACATATTGAAAAAAGAATTAGAAAAAGATCCATTAAATCTTTATTATAGATATCAATTAGCAAAAAGTTATTCTATATATGGAAATCATAAAGAAAGTTTAAATCAAACAAAACTATTTATGAAAATATTAGATAATAAACCATTAAATTATGATTATGTTATGTATTATACTGCAGCTGCAGTAGTATATTTTTGCAATAGATTATATGACGAAACAATAAAAATATGTGATGATATTTTAAGTATAATTCCAGACTTTATGGATGCATTTTATTTTAAAGCTCAATCAATGTTTTTGAAAACAAATTACCGAGAAGCTATAAAGGATTACAAGTCTTATTTAAATTCACTTAATAATATACAAAAAAATCCTATAATAAATGATACTAGATTAGAATTCTATAGCCTTGATTCAAGTGAGATAGCAGAAAAAGATATAATGGCTGCTTATTTAAAGCTTGAGAATTATTCTGAATTTATAGAGTATATATTGGATAAAGATAAGCGTAAGGTAGTGACATATCAATTTGGAATGATTAATAGTTATATACAGCTTAATAAATTTAAAGAACTAGCTATTTTTTATAAAACGTATATAGATTCCGCTTCAGAAAATGATAAGTTAAACTTTAGTTATTATATTAAAAATGAAATAGAAAGCTTAGATGATAATAAATTAAAAATGCTTTTAGATGAATTTAATAAATTAAAAATAAAAGACGAATATTTTAATTTATTAAAAGAAGCTATAGAGAAAAAGGAGAAGAATTCATTAAAAGATATAATTAGATTTTTGGCAAAGCACGATATGGAAAGTTCAAATATGATAATACTTGAAAAAGCCATATATGAGTTTATTATTATTTTAATTAATAATAAGGATGCAGGCCTGACATTAAATGAAATAATAGAGATGAGAAAAACAATAAAAAATGTTTTGGTACAAGTTCTTAATAAAAAATCCATTAATGGTTTAAATAAAGAGCAAATATTAAAAATCATATATAAATATATGGATTATAGTTTTTTTATATATGAAAATAGTAAGCAAAGCTTAAATGAAAAAGAGATATTATTTTTAGAAAATATACTTTTGGCTTTTAAACATATGCAGGAAAAAGAGTTACTTTCAGCTGTAAGGGCAATTAAAAATGCTGTTTCAGAAGATGAAGATATGGCAAATGCGATGGCAATATACCTTGAAACTATTATACCAGGATATAATGTTAATTAATTTGTATACATAAAATTAAAGTATATTTAGGTGGATGGTGTGAAATGGATAATAATATGGAACATATGAAAAAACAAATAAAATCACAAATAGATGGTTTAATAAATGAGGGTAAGTTAGATGAGGCATATTCTTTAATTAATGAATATTTTGAGATAGTTAAAGATGATATTGAAGCGTATTCTATGAAGGCTGTTGTTTTTATAATGAAGAATAATCTTTATGAAGCTGAAGAAATACTTAAAGATGGATTTAATATAGATAAGAATAATTTTGATATAAATTATAATTTAGCATATGTAAATGAACGATTGCAAAAGTTTAATGAGGCTACATATTATTATGAAAATGCTCTTAAAACTTGTAGTGATGACAATATGATAAAAGAAATAAATAATATTGTAAATAATATAAAAAAGCATCATAAAGTTACTGATTATAAGGAAAGAAAGAGATAAGCTTTTTGTTAAGCAAGGATTAGATAGTTTTCTTGACGATATTATAAATGGGTTATCACAGGAGTATGAAACTAAAAAGATTATAGTAACAGAATATAATCATATTGATAAGGGAATGGAATGGGCAGATATATGTTGGTTTGAGTGGTGTGATGAACTTATTGGATATGGAAGTAAGTTAGAATTAGCAAAACGGAAGAAAATAATATGTAGGATACATGGATATGAAGTATATACTGATTCTATAAGAAACGTAGAATGGAAAAATGTAAATGAACTTATAATAGTTACTCCTCATATTAGAAGAATATTTGAGGAAAATACAGAAGATATAAATAAAGGTAATTTAAAAATAGATACAGTTTTTTGTGGAGTTAATTTAGATGCATATCCTTTAAATATTAAAGAAAAAGGATTTAATATAGGATACCTGGGATATATTAATTTTAAGAAAAATTTACCGTTAACCATGGATATATTTAAAAAACTTCATGATATAGACAGCAGGTATAAATTGTATCTTGCAGGTGAGATTCAAGATGCAAGAACCTTTAGATATATTAAGTATTTTGTAAATGAGCATGGCTTGCTTGAAAATGTTCAGTTTGATGGGTGGCAAGATTCTAAAAGTAAAGTTAAATGGTTTAAAAAGATAAATTACATGATTATATCAAGTATAGATGAAGGGTTATGTTATGCTGCAGCGGAGGCTATGTGTAGTGGAATAAAGCCTATACTTCATAATTGTGAAGGAATAAAAGACCACTATGATAAAAAATATATTTTTAACACTATAGAAGAGGCTGTTAACATGATAATCTCTAATGAGTATAACTCAATAGAATATAGAAAATTTATAAAAAATAGATATTCATTGCAAAAACAATTAAAAGCAATAAAAGGTTTAATAAATGATATTGAGAAAAATGAATTAGAATCAATGAAGTAAATATATAAAATATATAATTCAAAAAATATAATAAATCAGTAGAAGTTTAGTGAGGTATGAAAAATGAACAATATAAATAATAGTGAAAATATAGTAAAAAAAATTAATGAGGTTCTAAAAGAACTTGAAAATTTAGCAATAAGAATAGAAAAAGGTGAATTAATCAGTACTGTAAGTGATTTTAATAGAATAGTGAATAATATAATGGATATAGAAGAAGCTTGTTTAAATATTAAAAATACAAACGATAATTTAATGAATAAATTATATTCATATATAAATAAAATTCTAGAAAATTTATATGAGGCCTATGAACGATTAGATAGTAAATATATTCTGATGGAAATGAAAAATAGTTTAATAAATGGAATTAGTGATTTAAATAATAAAATAAGTTTAATAGAGAAAATTAATAAGTTTCCATTTTGGTATCATAAAATAGAGCTAACAGAAGGAATTGTAACACCTGGCTGGGCACCTTTAAATAGAGGGATGTATAGAATTCCACAGGACATGACAGGATTAAGAGTTCTAGATGTAGGAGCTTGGGATGGATTTTGGACTTTTGAAGCATTAAAAAGAGGAGCAAAACAAGTTGTGGCAATAGATGATTTTTCAGATTTCCTTGGTAAGCTAGAGAATTCTGATAGGAAAGCTTGGGAAACTTTTGATTTATGCAAAGAAGCATTTGGATACACAGATGAGCAGTGTCAGCGTTATGATATGTCAGTTTATGATATTAGTGAAGAGTTACTTGGAAGATTTGATGTTGTATTCTTTTTTGGTGTTCTATATCATTTAAGACACCCTCTTTGGCTTTGGACAAGGTATCAGCACTCTGTGATGGTGAAATATATGTTGAAACTGCTATACTAGATGATTGTAGCATATTTAATGGCGGATTCGGACATGGATATTCAGGAAATCAAGTAGTAGCAGAATTTTATTCCGGAAACCAATATGGAACTAATGATACTAATTGGTGGGTACCATCATTACAATGTTTAGGCCATATGCTTTTAGCAGCAGGATTTCAAGATATAGAGTTTTGGAAGCTTAAAGATAAACCTGATATTTTAGCAGAATGTAGGGGATTTGCACATGGAGTAAAAAAATCTACTTTGAAATAAAAACTTAAGGTGAATGATATGAATAAAAATAACATTAAAGAATTTATTTATTCAAAAAATTTTGGAGAGCTAATGGAAGCTCTAAATCATAATGAGCTAATTTTAATGGCTGAATATTTAAATGAACTTTTTAATGAAAATGATAGATTATATCTATTTATTTATGATTTTATAATATCTATAGATATACAGAATGAATTAAAAAGACACAATAATAAAAATGTGCTTATATATTTTACTGTGATTAAAGCTTACTTGATATATATGTGTGATAAATCCTATATTCAAGAAAAGAAAGATAAATTAATACAAGTATTTATAGAGTATACTAATTATGCATTTTATATTCTAGATAAATTAAACGGAATAAATAGTGAACTTATTTCTTCACAGGAAAAAATCTCTATGTTAGATGTCGATAAAGCTATATATTACTTAAATATTAATGAAATAAGAAAATCAATTACTTTATTAGAAAAAGCATCAATGAAAGTTGAGTATTTAGCATTACCTGTTAGATATTATATACAAAGAATAATACATGAAAATAATATGTACTATTATAAATTAAGTGTTTGTATGATAGCTAAAAATGAAGAAAAGCATATTGAAAGATGTTTAAAAAGTTTGCAGCCTTTAGTCGAAAGTGGACTGGCAGAAATAATATTAGTAGATACAGGATCAACGGATGATACTATAAATATAGCCGGAAAATATACAGATAAAATTTATTTTCATCCATGGAAAGATGATTTTGCAGAAGCTAGGAATTATAGTATAGCTATGGCAAAGGGTGAGTATTTATTTGTAATAGATGCGGATGAAGAATTGGATAAAGCTTCTGCGGAGGAATTAATAAAGCTTTTTAATAGTAATGAATATAAAAAATATAACTCCTTCTTATTTAAGGAAAAGAATTTTTTAGATAAAGACTTGAAAAGTTTTTCAGTTTTTAATAGAACAATTATATTTAAAAATAAAGAGAGATTTTGTTATTTAGGAAGAATTCACGAACAACCTATAATTGTATTTGATAATAATAGTTTAAATAATACTAAAAATTTTAATACATATATTCTACATTACGGATATATTATGGATGAAAAAGCTGAAAAAATAAAACATAATAGAAACTTATCGTTACTAAAGGAAGAATTGAGAAAAAATCCAGATAGGATTTATTATATATATCAAATAATTGGTACATATAAGGGTCATGGGGATTTAGAGGAAGCTTTAAAGTTTACAGAAGTATTAATAAATAAAATGAAGGATAGTGCTTTTAACAAACAATACTTAACATATTATAATGAAGCAGCTAGTGTGTATATGGCTAAAGGTATGCTTGATAAAGCTATAGAAATTTGTGACTTAGCTCTTAAAAAGCAAAATGATTTTATAGATTTTATATTTATGAAAGGAAAAATATTCTTTATTAAAGAAGAATATAAAAAATCATTACAGTATATAGAAATATATTTAAATTTATTAAAAGAATTTTACAAACACGATATTGCAAATGATCTTGCTTTTATATTTAATTCATTATCTTGCAGTGAAGAAGCTATAAATATGGCATTAGTCTGCTGTTGTGCTAATAGTGAATATAAAAAAATAATTAAATATATTAATTATATTATTGAAAATAAAAATGAGATGCATGCTTCAACTATACAATTAGCAATGAGTGCTATTCAATATGCAAAAAGTTGTGTAGATGTAGATACTCAAATAGTAAGGAAGATGGAATTAGTTTTAAAAAATGCTATTGAAGAATACCAAATAAATTAAGGTGAAAAATATGAATAAAAATAATAACTTAATCGAGGAATATAAAATTAAAGTAAAAGAAAATATATCTAAAATCATAAATAATGGACAACTTTTTCAAGCTAAAGAATTAATAATGGAATATGAGAAAAGCATAAAAAACGATATTGAAATTTATTCCATTAAAGCTGTTGTTGCAGTTATTGAAAGTAGATTAGATGATGCAGAAGAAATTTTAAGAGAAGGTCTAGGTATAGATAGCCAATATTATGATTTATTATATAATATGGCTTATGTTCAACAATTGAAAGGTAATAATGAGTTAGCAAAATATTTTAATAGTGAAGCTGAAGCGGTATTAAATAAAGATAAATTTAATGATAAGGTTTTAATAGAACTTCAACCTAAAAAGTCTAAATATACTAGTGAAGAAGAAAAGAAAAAAAATGCACCTAGAGTATTAATAGGAAGTACTATTAGGCAGAAAACATCAATACTAAGAGAATTTTTACAATCACTATCAGAATTATATATACAAGATTATAATGTGAATTTTATGTTTTTTGATGATAATGAAGATTTGGTATCTTCACAGATGTTAAATAATTTTAAAATTCAAGATTGTGAAACCATAATATTAAGAGGTGAAAAACAAGGAAGATACATTTGTGATGATATTAGCCATCAGTGGAAAGATGAGCTTATCTGGAAAGTAGCTGAATATAAAGACAGAATAATTGATTATGCTAAAGAAAATGATTATGATTATTTATTTTTAGTGGATTCTGATTTAGTACTTCATCCTGAAACATTGGAAAAATTAATTTCTACTAAAAAAGATATAATATCTGAGGTTTTTTGGACCAAATGGAATTCAAGTGATATAGAGAAGCCACAGGTATGGGTTAGTGGCAATTATACTTTGTATTATAAAGCAGAAAATGAAGTTTTAACTGAAGAAGAAATAACAAGTAGAACGAATGCTTTTATTAAATCTATGAGAATTCCTGGTGTTTATGAAGTTGGTGGATTAGGTGCATGTACTCTAATAAGTAAACAAGCTTTAGATAAGGGGGTATGCTATAAAAAGTTAGATAGTGTTAACTACAGAGGAGAAGATAGGCATTTTTGTATTAGAGCATTAAGAATGGGATTAAAGCTATATGTAGAAACAAGTATTCCAGCATATCACATATATAGAGAAGAATATTTAAAGGGTGTTGAAGATTATAAAAATAAATGTAGAAAATCTATTATTTATAGATATGATACTTTTACAAGAACAGCTGTAAAATCAAAAAGTAACACGTTGACTTTATGTATGTTGGTTAAAAATGAAGCAGATAGATATTTAGAAAATGTACTTAAATATGCAGCTCAATATATTGATAGAGCTGTTATATTAGATGATGGCAGCACAGATAATACAGTAGAAGTATGTAAAAGAATACTAAAAGATATACCACTAACTATAGTTTCAAACAAAGTTTCAGGATTTAATAATGAAGTGAATTTAAGAAAACAATTATGGGATATGGCAGTGAAAACTAATCCTGATTGGATACTATGTCTTGATGCCGATGAAATATTTGAAGATAAAGTTAAATATGAAATAACAAATCTTATAAATCAGCCATATTATGATTACTATGATTTTAGATTATATGATTTCTGGGATAAGGAGCATTATAGAGAGGACAAGTATTGGTGTGCACACAAATATTATAGAAGTTTTCTTGTTAGATATCAGCCTAATTTTATATATGTATGGAATGAAACCCCAGTTCACTGTGGAAGACTTCCTTTAAATATATATAATTTACCTGGTGCTATAAGTAATTTAAGAATAAAACATTACGGATGGTGTAACGAAAAGGAGCGTATAGAAAAATATGATAGATATATGAGCCATGACCCAGAAGGAAGATATGGAGTAGTAGAGCAATATGACTCTATTTTAGATGAAATACCAAATCTAGTTGAGTGGAAAGAATAATAAGAGGAGTTCACAAAAAATATGATTAGTCTTTGTATGATAGTTAAAAATGAAGAACAAAACCTAAGAAAATGCCTTGCAAAGGCATCTCTTTTTATAAATGAAATAATTATAGTAGATACAGGTTCTACAGACAAAACTAAAGAAATAGCTAGGGAATTTACAGATAAAATTTATAATTTTAAATGGTGTAATAATTTTTCTAAGGCTAGAAACTATTCAATAGAGAAGGCTTCTAATGAATGGATATTGGTATTAGATGCTGATGAAGTAATTAAAGAATTTGATATTAAAAGTATTTTTGAATTTATAAATAATGATAAAAACTTGAAATGTGTAGGTAGAATAGAAATAGTAAATTTATTAGAAGAAAGAAGTAAGAATAAAAAGCAAATAGAAAGGGTAAGTAGATTATTTAATAAAAATTACTTTCAGTATAAGGGAATTATTCATGAACAGATTACAGCTTTAAACGGAGAAATTCATAATACAGAGTTGGTTAATATTGCTGTAGAACATATTGGATACACAGAAGAAGCATTAAATAATACTAAAAAGTTACAAAGAAACATAGCACTTTTAAAGAAATCAGTAGAGGATAACCCTAAAGATGCATATTATTTATATCAGCTTGGTAAATCTTATTACTTGGATAAGCAGTATGGTAATTCTAGTAATAGTTTTGAAAAAGCATTATCTTATGTAGGAAATTTTAATTATGAGTATGTAGAAGATTTAGTAGAAACTTATGGGTATTCATTGATTAATAATGGGAAATATGCAGAGGCTTTAAAGCTTGAGAAATACAGGGAAGGCTATAAAAAATCAGCAGATTATAACTTTTTAATGGGACTTATTTATATGAATAATGCTAATTTTAACGAAGCTGTAGATAATTTTTTTAAATGTACAAGCTGTACGGATGGAAAGGCAGAAGGAATTACATCATATTTGCCTTGTTACAATATAGGTGTAATATATGAATGTTTAGGTTTAAAAGATGAATCGGTAAAATACTATAAAATGTGTAAAGACTATGAACCTGCGATAGAGAGGTTAAAAATGCATAAGGTATATTAAAATGATTAGCAATAAGTACATATAGAACTAAATTACAGTTTGGGGAAAAACTATGGATGGTAAATATTACCTTGAAAATTCAATGGATGATAGAAATATAATTAGAGCTGTGAGTGAAGATAAAAAAGTATATATAGGAAGTAAATATTCAGTAGAAAGAGATATAAGCAAATTTATAAGTGATTTAGGAAGCATAAATGGAAATGCTTTGATTTTAGTATTTGGATTGGGTACTGGTGAACATATAAGAGAATTGCTAAAAAGTATAACAGATAGCAATAAAATTATAATAATAGAGCCAAGTTTAGAAATAGCTAATTTATTTTCTAATGTAGAAAATTTAAAATATATACTTGAGGATAGAAGAGTAAAAATATTTATCTACGATGAAAAAAATATAGACAAGGATTTAAATAGTAGTATAGAAAGTTATGAAATAGATACTATCAAATTTATAAGTTTTGCGAATTATGTATCTTTATTTGAAGATGAATTTAAGAATTTAAATACCTCTTTAAGAAAAATTACTCAAAATAAAAGAATAGGTAGAGATACCATGGCTTTCTTTTCACAGACATTCTTTCAAAATTTTATAAAAAACATGAAACAATCCGCTGGATGCAGCGTTATAAATTCTTACAAGGATTTATTTAAAGGAAGACCTGCAATTATTGTTTCAGCAGGACCTTCCTTAGAAAAAAATATACACTTATTAAAGGATGTGCAGGATAAATTTATTATAATATGTGGAGCTAGAACTCTAAAAGCATTGAAAAATGCAGATATTATTCCGGATTTTGTATGCGCGATAGATCCTCAAGAAGTTACTTATACTATAATGAAACATAATCTTGAAAGTACAGTACCTTTAGTATTTATGGATTCTGTAAACTATAAAATTGTTCAAGAATATAAGGGTAATAAAATACTATTCTCTAATGAAGGAATGGAAGGTTATGTAGAGAGTATAACAGGTAGAGAGGTAGATTCACTGCTTCAAGGGGGTTCTGTAGCTCATATATGCATGGGTTTAGCCGTTTATTTAGGATGTAATCCTATTATATTTATTGGTCAAGATTTAGCTTATACAGGAGATAAGTTTCATGCAGAAAGCGCTAAGGCTATGGAAAACCCAGGAGATGTAGCTGTAACCTATTTAGAACAACATAAGGATCTTTGGCTTAGCACTGAGAAGGAGATGTACGTAAAGGATATAAATGGAGAATTGGTACGTACAAGTGTGCTGTTAAACTCTTATAGAGAAGAGTTTGAAGAGCTTATAGAAAAATGCAGTGGCATAACCTTCATAAACAGCACAGAAGGTGGAGCTCATATGAAGGGAACGGGAGTAGTTTCTCTTAAGACTTCTATAGAAAAATATGCTGTAGAAAAAATAAATAAAAATATAAGCTTTAAAGATACCATAAAGCATGAGACTGTAGAGCATAATTTAAGTATAATGAAAGATAACTTAATGAATATAAAGGCAGCTTGTGAAAAGGGGATAAAATATACAGAAAAAATGTATATGTATTATATAGGACAAAAAGGAATAAATATAAATAAGGTATTTAGTGAATTAGATGAGATAGACTTGATAATAAATGATATTGAAAAAATAGGAGTCATAGCGTATTTGTTAGCACCTTATATAGATAAAGTTTTAAATAATGAAAAATATGCCGAAAAGCTAAATGAGTCTGAACTAGATGCTGGCAAAAGAACGGCAGAAAAAAGTAAAGCATTATATGAAGAAATATCAAAGGCTGTAGGAGAGGCACTACAATATATGGATTAAACTTTATATATTAAGAAATTTAGATTTATTAATATAGTTTATTATTTGAATTACTATCATTAATATAAGTTTTTTATAAAAACCTACGATAATTATATAAAGAGAACTTATGCATTTTAGGAGGAATAAAAATGAACGAAGAATCTGTAAGAGCAATCGAAGAATTTAAAACTCTTCAAAGAGATACGATGCCAACAGCTTCAGAATATGTAGTGAAGCTTAAAAATGGTGTAGACATGGCAATTAATAAGTTCCAAGCTGGAGAAAATGAAGAAGGGGTTAATTTATCTTCATATATAGAGGAAGGTCTAGAGTGGCTTATGGAAGTAGCCAGGCTTACTAAAGATGTTCAGTATGAGGAAATGGATGAAGTGCTCATGTCAAAAAAATTAGATATGCTTGTAGATGCCTATGAAAATAAAGACTATACCTTAATGAGTGATGTTTTAGAATTTGAGATAAAGCCTTTGTTAGAATCATGGAAGAAGGTTATAAATGCTGTTAAGTGTTAGGATAAAGGCCTCGTACATTTTATGATGTGTGAGGTTTTTTAATTTTAATATAAAATATTTTCAATAAAGGAGTAAAAAAATGACCTATTACACAAACAAAAGAATTTTAATAATAGGCGGTACTGGTACCATAGGTCAAGGTCTTGTAAAAGAACTTATAAAACATAAACCAAAGGTTATAAGAATACTCAGTAGAGATGAATATAAACAGTTTTTAATGCAAAATAAGTACGGAAGCGGTGGTATGTTTAGGTTTTTTATTGGAGATGTAAGAGATTATGACAGAGTAGAAAGAGCTATGAACGACATAGATATAGTGTTTAATCTTGCGGCTATGAAGCATGTTCCAGCCTGTGAATACAACCCATCAGAAGCTATAAAAACTAACGTCAATGGAATGGAAAATGTTATAAAGGCAGCGGTATATAATAATGTTAAATGTGTTATATTTACCAGTTCAGATAAGGCTATAAATCCCACCAATTCCTATGGAGCTACAAAGCTTTTAGCAGAAAAGCTAGTTCAGGCAGCAAATTATAGTAAAGGACCTGTAGAAACTAAATTTGTAGCTGTAAGATTTGGTAATGTAATTGGTTCTAGAGGATCAGTTATACCTTTATTTAAAAAGCAAATAATAGAAGAAAAAAGAGTAACAGTTACAGATGAGACTATGAGTAGATTTATGATGACTTTAGATCAGGCTGTAAAGCTTACTATGAAGGCTGCAGAGATATGCTATGGTGGGGAACTGTTCATATTAAAAATGCCTGTAGTTAAGTTAAAGTATTTGACAGAGGTAATTATAGAAGAAGTTTGCAAGGAATATAATATAAGTACTGAAACTATAAAAATAGAAAATATAGGCTTAAGACCAGGGGAGAGAATGTACGAGGAGCTTATGACGGAAGAAGAATCGGAATATGCCTATGATTTGGGGAATATGTATGCTGTGATGCCAACAACCTTTAATAGAAGTGAATACGAAAAATTTTATAAATCATTTAACCACTCGATTAAAAAAGGTTATACTTCTCATAGTATAGAACCTTTAACAAAGAATGAAACCAGAGATCTTATATTACAGGGATTAAATGTAGATAGTGAAAGGGGCACGGTATAGTGAAGCTACTTATTACATCCATAGGTAAAAGAGTACAGCTTATAAAATATTTAAAGAGAAACTGTACTATAGTAGGAGTTGATTCAGGTGATAACGCTCCTGCAGCTAATTTTGTGAATAAATTTTATAAAATACCTAGATTTACTGATGAGAGGTATGTAGATACCATTTTAAGTATATGCAAAGAAGAAGCCATAGATTTACTAATTCCACTTCATGAATACGAATTTGATATATTATGCAAAAGTAGAAGTAAATTTAAAAGTGTAGAAACCACTCTATTGTTAAGCAATAAAAAAATAATTGATGTATGCCAGAATAAATTAAATACGTATAACTTTTTCATGGAAAATGATATAGGCTCCCCTGAGTCTTATTCTAAGGAAACAATCATAAACATTTTAAAAGCTGCAAACTTAAAACATGAAGAGAATGAAAATATAATTAAAGATTTTTTAGAAAGAGAGTTTAACTTGGTATTTCCATTGATAGTTAAACCTATTAATGGAATGGGAAGCTCAGGGGTATTTAAGGTTAATAGTGTGAAAGAACTAGAGTTTTTTATAGATTATGTAAAAAGACCTATAATACAAGAATACATAGAAGGGCCAGAATATACTATAGATGTTCTTTGTGATTTAACGGGAAAACCTATATCTATAGTACCTAGGGAAAGGTTAGAGATACGCTCGGGAGAAGTTTCTAAAACTAGAACTGTATTACATAAAGAAATAATAAAAGAAACCTATAGAGTTATTGAATGCTTAATGAAATTGGTTGATGCTTCAGAGGAAGCGGCTGTCATGGGGCCATATACGATACAGTGCAAAGTTACAGAAGACAATAGAATAAAATTCATAGAAATAAACCCCCGCTTTGGAGGGGGAGTACCGCTTACCTTTGAGGCAGAAGTAGACTATGGAAAATACTTCAATATGATGATAAAGGGAGAAAATATAGAACCTATAATTGGACAATTTGAAGAAATGACTATGCTAAGGTATGATGATGCAGTATTTATTAGGTAGCATTTAAAGGATAGAGAGGTAGCAATGATAAAAACAATCGTATTTGATCTAGATGATACTTTATACAGAGAAAGAGATTTTGTATATGGAGCCTTTGCTAAAGTATGTGAATATTTGGCTACAAAATTTAATAAAGATTATGAAATTCTTTATAATAACACCATAGATATTTTAAATAATCATGGCAGAGGGGAAATTTTTAACATTCTGTGTGATAAGCATAATATAAATGAGGATATAAGTAACTTGATAGATATCTATAGAAATTCAGAACCAAGCTTACAGCTTTATGAAGATGCTTTGTATTTCTTGGAAAAAAATTCTTTCAGTAATAAAAATGCCAAATATAACTTAGGACTTATTACAGATGGAAAAGCTTCAGTTCAGTGGAATAAAATTAAAGCTTTAAAGCTTGAAAATTATATAGATAAAATAGTAGTTACAGACGATTATGGATTAGAATATTGGAAGCCTAATGAGTTTGCATATAGGGAAATGATGAGGTATTTTAACTGTAAAGCAGAAGAATGTGTGTATGTTGGAGACAACCCTAATAAAGATTTTATAGGTGCTAGAAAAGTCAATATGTATACTGTACGGGTAATTAGAGAAATAGGTGATCATATGAATACTTTTCTGGAGAAAAGTTATGAGGCGGATTTTTCGATTAAAAATCTTTATGAGTTAGAAAATATTCTTTGTAATAATTAATAACATTTAAGGGGTAGAAAAAAATGGATGAACTTTTTAAAATTGAGATGATGGCTACAGACATAGATATTATTTTAAATATAACAAATGAAGAATGGAAATGTAATGCCAACTCGACAGAACTTATAAAAAGTGCTAATTCATTAATTAGTGCTTTAGTTAAGTTAAAAGAGAATATAAAGCTTATTTTACCACAATACCTTCAGAATAATTTAGCAGATAGTATAGATGAATTAGTTAAGTATTTTAAGAAGATAATTTATTGTTGTGAAATAAATGAGAGTAATTTAGTCGAAGATATATTAAAAAACTATTTGATTCCAAAGTTTAGTGAATTTCGTAAAGATATGGGTAACTCTTTCTCTAATATAACAGCGGTTAAAAAGGTTGCTATAGACATAAATTGTTTATTAACAAATATTGAAGAATTAATGGATTTAGAAAGGTGCAGAATAATTGCGATTATTAGCAACGATAGTGAATTGCAAGGAAAGTATATACAAGGAATTCCTGTATTTGGACAACATGAAATTCATTATGTAAATTATGATTATTTACTAGTGGCAGATTACTCCATGTGTGCTCAAGATGAAAAAGGAGTTATTAGTATTAATGATTATTTAAAATGCTACTATCACTATGAAATTTTTAGGGCATATGCCAATTATTCTAATTGTAAGAAACCTTTTGAAGGATTTATAACAGGGTTATCTTATGCAGAAGTTGGGATAGATACAGAACAGTTGCCTTATAATGTAGCAAATGTAGCTGTTTCTAGTCAGGACTTATTTTATGATTATCAATGGGCTAGGATGATATTAAATAATGATGAAATAGTCAATGATATTAAGTTCGCTATAATAGGATTGAGTTATTATAGTTTTGAATACGATCTTTCAAAAAGTAATTTTAAAAAAATGATATATAATTATTATCCGTTTTTTAGGATTTCTGAGAAATCATCCTTGTAATCAGGAGATGATAGATAATTATATTAAGTTTGAACAAGTAGCATCGGAGATATTTAAGAAAGATTATAATATGATACTACATAATTTTCTAAATGAGCAAAATAAATCTTGGTGGGATGACATGATAAGCGGGATTTTGGACGATGAAAAGGCAGAAATATACAAATGGGTAGTAGAAAAAGATTGTAATAAGGATTACCCAGAAACTGTTAAGGAGAACACTAAGATACTCCAAGAGTATATTTCACTACTTAAATCAAAAAAAATTACACCTATTATTGTTGTTTGTCCAACAAGCAGGTATTACTATGAAAAATTTTCTCCTAGAATTAAAGAAGAGTTTGAGAAAATCATAAATAAAATAAAAGAAGAGTTTGATGTTGAAGTATTTGATTATTTTGATTCTAATATTTTTTTAAAGGAAGATTTTTATGATGTATCTCATTTAAATAAAAATGGTACTATGAAATTTACAAAATTATTGAATGATAAATTAGAAAAATTCAATTACTCTATATATAAATAAATTTTATAATGTTGAAAGGAACTTAAAATGAAAATATTATGTATAGTTCAAGCCCGTATGGGATCGGAAAGGCTAGCGGGAAAGGTTATAAAACCTATAATGAATAAGCCTATGATACTTTACACTTTAGATAGATTAAGCAAAAGTAAATATATAGATAATATTATTCTAGCTACATCAACAGAAGATAGAGAAGAACAATTGGTAGATGCCGTAAGAAAAGCTGGGTATGAGGTTTTTAGAGGGCATGAGAGTAATGTACTAAAAAGATATAAAGATGCATCAGATAAGTTTAGTGGAGATATAATCATAAGAGTTACAGGAGATTGTCCATTAATAGATTCTAAAATAGTAGATAACGTAATAACCTATTTTAAAACAAATGATTATGATTATGTAAGATTAGATGTACCAGATACTTTTGTAAGAGGGTTTGACGTCGAGATAATTACTAAAGATGCACTGGATAAAGTTTATGATATAGTTAATACTTCTAAGTGTATAAGTAATATAGAAGAAATTAATATGTATAAGGAACATGTTACTTATTACATTTATAAGCATCCAAAAGAATTTAAAATAGACTATGTAAAGGGAAGTAATTTTTATAATAAAGATTATAGGCTATGTGTGGACACAAAAGAGGACTTTAAATTAGTAGAGATAATATATAATAATTTTAGAGATGAATTTGTTTCTGCAAAAGAAGTTATAAAGTATTTAGACAATAATCCTGAAGTAGCTAGAATAAATGAAGATATAAAACAAAGGTAAACATATAAGTAGGAGGAGCAGCATGGAAAAACATATACAGATAGGTAACAAGAAGATAGGGGAAGGCAGTGAAACTTTTATTATAGCAGAAATGTCAGCTAATCATAATCAGGATTTTAATAAGGCTGTAGAGATAATAAAGAGAGCAAAAGAAGCGGGAGCAGATGCTATAAAATTACAGACCTATACACCAGATACTATAACTTTAGATTGTGATAATGAGTACTTTCAAATAAAGCAAGGAACTATATGGGACGGAACTACTCTTCATAAGTTATATCAGGAAGCCCATACTCCATGGGAGTGGCAGCCAAGGCTTAAAGAAGAAGCTGAAAAAGAAGGACTAATATGTTTTTCTTCACCCTTTGATAAAACAGCAGTAGATTTTTTAGAAGAAATGGATGTTTCTGCTTACAAAATAGCATCTTTCGAAATTACTGATATACCTTTTATAGAATATATAGCTTCAAAGGGAAAGCCTGTTATTATGTCTACAGGTATAGCTACTTTATCGGATATTGAAGAAGCAATAAATGCTTGTAAAAGAATGGGTAATGAACAAATTATATTATTAAAATGTACTAGTGCTTATCCAGCTCCAATGGATACAATAAATTTAAGAACTATACCTAATATGGCAGAAACCTTCGATACTATTATAGGGTTATCAGACCATACATTGGGAACCCATGTATCAGTAGCCTCTGTGGCCTTAGGGGCAAAGGTAATAGAAAAACACTTTACTATAAGTAGAAGTGAAGGTGGACCGGATGCAGCATTTTCTATGGAACCAGCTGAATTTAAAGAAATGGTAAAAGGGATAAGGAATGTAGAAAAGGCATTAGGTACTGTAACCTATGAGCTCACAGAAAAGCAAAAAGAAGCAGAGAGCACTCTCGTTCTTTATTTATTGTAAAGGATATAAATAAAGGAGAGTTATTTACTGAAGAAAATGTAAAAAGTATAAGGCCTGCTTTTGGCATGGAGACGAAGTATTTTAAAGATGTTATTGGTGAAAAGGCATCAGCTGATATAAAAAAGGGAACTCCAATGACGTGGAATCTTATAGAAAAATAAAACTTAAGGTGTATGAAATTAACTTAAATGTAGCTATATTCTTAATTGTTTATTTATGGTACAATGTAAACAATAGTAAGTGTTTTAATTATTTAAGTTAATGGTAGGTGAGTGTTATGGTAATAAATTTTTGCTTCAAGTTACACAGGCAATGCTTGTGCAGGCAAATTCACAAGCCAAATTTGTGTTAAAATTGTTGGAATTTTAGAATATATAGAAACTGCAAAACTAAGCTTTTGCAGTTTTTTCAATATGTAAGACATTCTTTTTACATAAAGCTTCTAAATATGACTACGATAAAAATAATAGTTTTATATAAAGAAAATCACGGAGGTTAACTAGATGAAAAAAGCCTTAATTACAGGTATAACAGGACAGGATGGTTCTTATTTAACAGAATTTTTATTAGATAAAGGGTATGAAGTGCATGGAATAATAAGAAGAGCTAGTACTTTTAATACCAAAAGAATAGATCATTTATTTGAGAATCTAGATGTGGGGAATAAAACACTTTTTTTACATCATGGAGATTTAACGGATTCAAGTAATTTAAATAGATTAATAGAAAAAATTGAACCTAATGAGATATATAATCTTGGAGCGCAAAGTCATGTGCAGGTATCCTTTGAGGTACCTGAATATACGGCAGAGACAGATGCTATTGGAACTTTAAGAATACTAGATGCTATTAAGGAAACGGGAGTAAAGAGTAAGTTTTATCAAGCATCCACATCTGAATTATTTGGAGGAATGCCAGGTACAGAACCACAAAATGAGAAAACTCCATTTTATCCAAGAAGCCCCTATGCAGCAGCAAAGCTTTATGCTTATTGGGTTACAGTAAACTATAAGGAGGCCTATGATATATTTGCATGCAATGGAATACTTTTTAATCATGAATCCCCAAGAAGAGGAGAGACCTTTGTTACAAGGAAAATAACAAGGGCTGTAGCAAACATAATAAAAGGTGTCCAAGACAAGGTATCTCTGGGGAACTTAGATGCAAAACGTGACTGGGGATTTGCAGGAGACTATGTAGAAGGTATGTGGCTTATGCTTCAGCAAGATAGAGCAGAGGATTATGTTATTGCAACAGGAGAAACCCATACGGTAAGAGAATTTGCTGAGCTTGCTTTTAGAGAAGTGGGAATGGAATTAGAATGGCAGGGAAAAGGAGTATATGAAAAAGGAATAGATAAAAAAACGAGAAAGACTCTTGTAGATGTAAATCCAAGATATTTTAGACCAACAGAGGTTGAATTGCTTTTAGGAGATGCATCCAAGGCGAATAATAAATTAGGTTGGAAGCCAAGAACAAGCTTTGAAGAGTTAGTACATATAATGGTGGAAGCAGACGTTAAAGATATATGTGGAATAAACTTGAAACAGTATAAAGAAGCAGCAAGTACAAAATAAATATTAGATTTTAAGTATATTTAGGTATATATTTGTATTTATTTTAAAAGAGAAGAAGGTAATAATAGAGATATTTAATATCTTTACATTGTTTTGGAGGTTATTATGGACAAAAGCAGCAAGATATATGTGGCAGGGCACAAGGGACTTGTTGGTTCTGCTATAGTAAGAAACTTAGAGAAAAAAGGATATTTAAATATAATAGAAAGAACTCATATAGAATTAGATTTAACAAACCAAGCTGATGTAAGAGAGTTTTTGAAGCAGAAAAACCTGAGTATGTGTTTCTAGCAGCAGCAAAGGTGGGAGGAATAAACGCTAATAATATATATCCAGCAGATTTTATATATGAAAATCTGATGATTCAAAGTAATATTATAAAAGCAGCTCATGACTTTAAGGTTAAGAAGTTATTATTTTTAGGCAGTTCCTGTATATATCCTAAAAATTGTCCTCAACCAATTAAAGAAGAGTATCTTCTATCAGGTTATTTAGAGCCTACTAATGAGGCTTATGCACTGGCAAAAATTTCAGGACTTAAAATGTGTCAATTTTATAAAAAGCAGTATGGAGATCACTTTATAAGCGTAATGCCTACAAATCTGTATGGACCAAATGATAACTATGATTTGAAGACTTCTCATGTATTACCAGCTCTTATAAGAAAATTTCATGATGCAAAGCTTAATAATTTGTCTTATGTGGAAGTATGGGGAAGTGGAAAGCCTTTAAGAGAGTTTTTATATGTGGATGATATGGCAGATGCTTGTGTGTTTTTGATGGAGAATTATGATGGAGATGAGTTTTTTAATGTGGGGACAGGAAAAGAGATTAGCATAAAAGAACTAGCAGAAATGATAAAAGAGATCGTAGGGTATGAAGGAGAATTGAGGTTTGATGGAAGTAAGCCAGATGGGACGCCAAGAAAGCTTTTGGATATATCAAGACTTAAGCAAGCGGGATGGAGTCATAAGATGGAGCTTTATGATGGCGTGAAAAGCACATATAGGGACTATTTAAATTATGTATAGGACAAATTTAAATAGCGAAACGAAGGTGCTGGCATTCTGTTGTTATATTAAAGAAAAACATCACAAGAAAAGGAATATGATATATTTTTTGCATCAGAAAGTGAAAAAGCATAGCACGAATTTTTGATTGAAATATGTTTCCAAGGAAAAAAGTATTGATAATAGAAAATAACAATACTAATGGTTTTGACATATCTAAAAGTGCAATGTAAAGTTTATAAAAATGACTACGATAAAAATAATAGCTTTATATAAAGGAAATACTCGAAGATTTAGAGGAAAAGGGAGAGGTTTTTGACGTTTTTCGACAGAAGAAAAATCTAAACAGTTTTTAAAACAGTTAGGTAAAGAAATTGAGATGTAGATAATTGTAAAAAGATTAAATAAAAATATCGCTATAAATAGAAATTTTGTTGTTACTAATCAAAATTGAATCTTAAGACTATGACATACTAGAGGATGTTGATGATATATATTATAAATCAAATAAAAAAACTTATGAATTTTATCAGTTACTAGAAAGGGGATACAATAAATGAATATTTCAGTTATAGGATTAGGAAAGCTTGGATTGTGTACAGCAACATGTTTTGCTGTAAAAAAACATAACGTTATAGGCTTTGATAAAAATGATTACATAATTAATAATCTCAAAGAAAAAAAATGCCCAATAGATGAGAATGACCTACCAGAACTTCTTGAAAATTCTTGGGATAAACTAAAAATAAGCACAGATATAGAATATGTTATTAATAACTCGGATATTACCTTAATAATTGTTCCAACACCAAGTAATCCAGATGGTAGATTTACTAATGCTTATGTTGAAAATGTTTTTGAGGAAATAGCTCCTTATATAAAGAAAAAAAGTAGTTTTCATATAATTGATGTAGTGTCTACAGTTATGCCAGGATCATCAGAAAAAATATTCAAGCCTTTACTTGAAAAATTAACTGGCAAGACTTGTGGTAAGGATTTCGGTCTAGTATATAATCCAGAGTTTATTGCATTAGGTTCTGTTATAAGAAATTTTTTAAATCCGGACATGGTTTTAATAGGAGCTTCTGATGAATATTCAGCACAACAGGTTAAAAATCTATATGAAGAAAGCTGTGAAAGTAATCCATATATAGCTACAATGTCATTAACAAATGCTGAAATAACAAAAATCAGCTTAAATTGTTATGTAACTATGAAAATTAGTTTTGCTAATGAACTAGCTTCTATATGTGAAAAAATCCCAGGTGCAGATGTGGATGAAATTACTAATGCAATAGGAGCAGATACAAGGGTAGGTAAGAAATATTTAAAAGGTGGATTAGGTTTTGGAGGTCCTTGTTTCCCAAGAGATAATATAGCTTTTCAAGCTTTTGCAAATGAATATGGTGCAGAAGCTAGGCTTGGAAAACAAGTGGTAAACATTAACAATGATGTTGTGGAGAGAATCTATAATATAATTGTTGAAAAAGTTAAAACAGGTCAAAAAATTGCAATGTTAGGTATGTCATATAAAGTTGGTACTCATATAATTGAAGAGTCACAATCAGTAATGATTGCAGATAAGTTGGTGAAAAATGGATATAAGGTAATTATACATGATCCTCAGGCATCAGAAAGTGTTAAAGATAAATTAGGAACTTTAGTAGAATATTCTGAAGATGTATATGAAGCAATGGAAGGTACGGATGCTATTGTTTTTCTAACAAACTGGGAAGAGTACAATAAAATTGATTGGAATAAAGTAAATGAAATTGCTGCAGAAAATGCTGTAATAATAGATAGTTGGAGAACATATAAAGAAGCTAAATTTAATAGACTTCGTTATGTGGGACTAGGATTGGGAAATTAAAAGATAAAATAAAAAATGAACTTGAATTTTTTATTTTATTGATTATAAACCTATAATTGACAGTTATGTTCCAAATTTTAGGAGGGTTTTCATGAAAAAGGTAATGTTCATCCGACCTTGGAATTATCATGATGAAAATATATCTCTTCACAATTTATGTGAAGAGTGGAGAAATGGACCATATAATTTATTATGTTTGGCTACACAACTGAAAGTTCATAATATACCTGTAAAAATTGTTGATTTAGAACCTATATTAGTACACAATAAAGGTAAACTTGATAAGTGTTTAGAACATTTATATGAGCAAATAATGGATTTTAGGCCGGATATAATAGGTGTTAGTTTTTTTTCTTTTCAATTAGACGAAGTTAAATCTATTGTAGAATTTGTAAGGAATACTTGTTCAAAATTAGGTCTCAATTCAATTTTTTTAGCTGGTGGTATACATGCTTCTATAGAGCCATTACAAACTATAGAAGAATTGGGTTTTGATTACGCTTTTGTTGGTGAAGGTGATTTAGGAATTATTGATTTGGCTTTATGTGACGATCCTACAAAAGTTAAAGGTATCATATCATCAAAATTACAAGTTAACCAAAGTGGTGAAGAAGTTTTAAATTTAAATGATTTGCCTTTTCCAGATTGGAGTCTGTGTGATTATAAATTTTATTCTACTCCTTCAATAGCAAAAACAAAGGTGAAAATAGCAAAAACTTTAGATTTAATGATGGGACGTGGGTGTGTTAATAAATGTAAGTTTTGTGCTTACTCTGCTTTAAGTAGTGTAAGGTTTTATTCAGCTGAATATTTAGTGAAACAAATTGAAGATATGATATATAAGTATGATATAGACAGTGTATACTTTATAGATAGTAGTATTGGAAATAATAGGAGGTTGTTATCAGAGTTCTGTAATTTAATGATTGAAACTGGTGTAAGCAAAAAAATTCAATGGTTTGCAAACATAAGAGCAAATCAAGTTGATGAAGAAATATTGAAATTGATGTGGACATCAGGATGTAGATTATTATTTTATGGTTTTGAGTCTGGAAGTCAAAAGATATTGAATGCTATGAATAAGGGTTGTACTGTGGAACAAAATATTATAGCTTCTAAATTGCATGAAAAATTAAAATTTCCTTATCATGCATCCATTCTCTTAGGATATCCAAATGAAACAGAAGAAGATATTTTGTTAACATTTGAGTTCTTAAAATCAATTTCGCCCACTAATATAGGAGTTAATTGGTACGTTCCATTGCCAGGATCAAATGATTATGAAGAGTTAAGGAAAAAAGGTTTGGTAAAATTTCAAGACACTCATGAATGGAGAAGAATTGGTGAAGCTCTAGAAAATGGCAATGTATACGCAGAAATAGATCCTGATAGATTTAAATTTCTTTATAAAAAGGCTTTAAGTATAGCAAATGAAGCAATTATTTCAAATTCACAATTTTGGTTTGGGGATAGTATTAAAGAAAACAGAATTAATATGAAATATACAGAAGTGCTAAAAGGACATGATGATATAAACAAAAGAGTAAAAGTATGTATATTTGGAGCTAGTGGTTGTGGCAAATATATTTATGATGAAATTCAAAAAACTAATAAAAATTTTCAATGTAAAATAGACATAAAAATCTATATGGATAATGACCCACAAAAGTGGTGTAGTAAATTAAATAATATACAAATTATGAAACCTAGCAAAGAATATATTGATATGGTTGATTATGTTATTATAGCATCTAATTGGAAGTTAGAAATAAAAGAACAACTTATTAATTTAGGAGTTAAAGAGGAAAAAATTCTATTTTCTTTTTAACATTATAAATAGTGTAGTTAAAGTATAATTTTATGTATTCAACCTAGTCATTGCATTTAGAAAATATATTTATACTTTCAATAATTATAAATTGCATAAATAACTATTTTTAGGAGGAAAAAAATGAACAGTAATTTTGAAAACATTTCTGAAGAATTAAGAAAAAAATGGCAGGAGGTTCCTGGTACAAGACAGGGGAGAGTTTTTAGTTCTGAAGTATTAAAATGGACAGATGATGATATATTAGAATATTGGGGAAAATGCAAAAAGAAACTTCTACTCTTGAAGTAAGAGGATGGTATCAGAATTTATATAAAGAAAAATTTAAAGGACTTAAAATAGCAGATGTAGGTCCAGGAGTAGGAATTGACGGTATACATTTTGCTGAACAAGGTGCAGAAGTAACTTTTGTTGATATTGTGCAAGATAATTTAAAACTGATTGAAAGAGTTTGTAATATAAAAGGTATTAAAGCTAATTATTATTTTATAGATGACTTCTTTAATTATAAATTTATTGATAAGTTTGATGGAATGATCTTTATTGGGTCAATGCATAACGCACCATTTGAATTTAGTAAAAAACAGGTAGATGCACTTATGAGCCATGTTAAAGTAGGTGGCAAGGCTTTGATGCTTGCTTATCCAAAGGAGAGATATATAGCATCAGGGGCTGAAAGTTTTGAAGAGTTTGGAAAAATGACAGATGGCGAAAGAACACCTTTATGTGAATGGTATGATGATGAAAAAATTAAAGAGTTATTTGGAAAGGATTTTGTTTTAGAGTGGAGCAGAAACTTTGGACAAGATAATATAGAGTTTAATTGGTTTGATTTAACTAAGATTTCAAATGAATGTTTGGACAATAAATAAACTTAGATATAGAAAGGATTAGGGGAAATGATAGAAAAGTCTAATTTGCAACTAGTTACCTTGGAATATAGTAGTATTTCTCAATGTAAAGAAATTTTTGGAGAAGATGAGCAAAGATATACTCCTTGGAATTGGTCAAGTAAAAGAGTTTCACAGTATATTCCTAAGAATGCCTATGTTTTAGATATAGCATCTGGTTATGGAAATCCATATATTATTAAAGCTTTAAAAGATAACAATTGTATGGCAGAATTTGTGGACATATTGCCTACTCCAAAAGATAAAATTTCTGAGTTCATAAATTATACACAATGCAATTTAGAAAATGAAAATTTACCATTTAATAAAAAGTTTAATTGTATAGTTTCTGTTAGTTCATTAGAACACATTTCCCCTAAGAAAATGTTTAAAATTTTGAAAAATTCAGTTAATCTCTTAGAAAATGGAGGAATATTGGCTGTAAGTATAGGACATTTTTTAGGAGTTAAAGATATAGATGAGGTAAAAAAATCTATAAAAAATCATTCCTATTTTAAGAATAGAGGTTATAGCATATATATACCATTAAACATTAAAGAGATAATTGATAAACTTAATATAGAAGTTAATGTAAACAATATTCAAATGAATATATTTCCTGGAATGGAGAACTATAGTGATAAACAATGGGAAAAAAATAAAGATATTTGTACAGAAAAATTTTCTGATTATCCAGAGCTAAAATCTCATCAGTGGTTAGGTGATATTAAAGCTTGCGAAATATTGCTTGTTATAGAAAAGTTATAATAAAAACTATATTAAAAAATAAATAGTAAATAACTATTCCCTATTTTAAGGATGTGATAATTTTGTGCATTACAAAGAAACAATTTAATATAGATGGAAAAATCGTCAGTATCCCATTAGTTAATATAAATGATTTAAACAAAGTTTTAAATTTTAATGAAGAAATTGACTGTCCCAAAGAATCACTTGATAAACCATTCAATGAGTTTAAAATGGAAATAAATGATTCTCCAATATTCAGGTATATTTATAGGAACTTTAAGCCTAGAAGACATCTTGAGTTTGGAACCTGGCAAGGAATAGGTACCCTATATTGTTTGCAGGAGACAGAGGCTACAGTTTGGACATTAAATTTACCATTTGGAGAAAAAAACATTTCTGGAGATAATGTTTATGGCAACTATAGTTATGAGGTTGAGGAACTTCAAGCTTGGGCAAAAAAAATACAATTTCCAGCCAAGGACGTATACCCCACTGATTCCATTGGTTTTACAGGAAGAAAGTATTTGCAAGAAAATTTAGGACATAGAGTTTGCCAAATATATTGTGATAGTACTTTATGGGATACAAAAAATTATCCAGATAACTTCTTTGATACAGTTTTGATAGATGGAGGACATACAAAAGAAATAGTTGCAAATGATACGAAAAAAGCATTTCAAGTTTTAAAAAATGGCGGACTTATTATGTGGCATGATTTCTGTCCACCTATTTCAAATGTATTTGAAACAACAAAAGGAGTTATGGAGGGAGTAATTGACCAGTGGGATTTTATAAATAGTAATACTGAAAAATTATTTTGGGTAGAGCCAAGTTGGATACTTGTAGGTATAAAAAAATAAGTAAACGGAAAAAACAAGAAAACTATTATAAAGGTGATGATTAATTGTGGTAATTTCTCCAGCCAGTGCATACTGGAATCAAAGGGAAAAAATAAGTAAAAATAAAGAACGTATAAAAGATTTAGCCCATGCAGTTGATTATTTAAACGATTTGAATATATGTCAGTGGAGCCAATTGGTTGCTTTTACTTTAGAATTTAAACCTGATTTGATATTAGAATTAGGAAGAGGAAAAGGCAATTCTACCTGTGTTTTTACAGAAGTCTCTAATTGGTTCGGTGGAAAAGACAAGTGTAGAGTAGTCAGTCTTTGTATATCTGATAGCTTTGAAAAAGAAACTATACCTAAGCTTAAAGACAATGGTGTTGTATCTGAAGAATGGTTTAACCCGTTAGAGTGTATAAATACAGATATTCTTGATTATGATTATGAAAAATTATTTAGTAATTATGAAAGAGTTTTAGTATTTTGGGATGCCCATGGGTATAGTATAGCTGAATGTGTACTAGGAAAGATATTGCCTTTGTTGCAGAATAAGAAGCATCATATTATAATGCATGATTTATCGGATAATAGATATATGCCTAAACAAATTTTATCTTATGATAATAATTATCTTTGGAGAGGTAACAATGATGTTGGTCAGAGGGTAGTATTAGGAAATATAAACTCTGCAGTTGAGCAAAGTGTTTCTATAGTAGATTTTGTTTCAAGAAATAATATAGACTTAGTTTCTTCTGATCACAGTTTTCACCAGGAAATTGGTAAAGATATAGAAAAAGTAGAAGAAATGAAAAAAGAACTAGGAAATGAAATGTTTTCACTTAATGGACATTGGTTTTGCTTTACTTTAAATAATGAAGAGGGTCCGTTTACTTTTCCGAGGATTCATATATATGATGAAATGGCCTATGAAAATGAAATTATAGATAAAATATTTAACACAGATATTGATATAATGCTCGTTAACTCTTTAATTAATAATAAAGAAAAAAAAATAGCAATTTTTGGTGCAGGGCGACTAGCTAAAGCTGTTTATAGACTTATTGAAGAATTAAATAGAAGGTATGAAATAAAGATAGAAATAAAGTTAGTTGTAGATAATGATCTTAATAAAATAAGTAAAGATTTTTATGGTATCCGAATAGAAAAACCTACAACAAATAGTTTGAAAAATGTGGAAAAAGTTATCATTGCATCGGGACAAGTTAATGAAATTTGCAATCAACTCAATGAGTTAGGAATAAAATCTGAAGATATATTAATGGCATATAATTCTCAAAAATAAGGGAGGAGTAATATGAATAATTTTACTGATTGTCCTGAACTCTCAATTGTAGCGACAACTAGAAATGATAACCATGGTGGCGATTTAAAATATAGGATGCAGCTTTTCATTGACAATATACTTGAACAAACGAAAAAATATAAGTTTAATGTTGAGTTAATATTAGTTGAGTGGAATCCGCCAAAAGATAAAAAAAGATTAAATGAAGAATTATGTTGGAATAAAAAAAATGATTATTGTAATATAAGAATTATTGAAGTACCAGAACAAATGCATAATAAATATAATTTTTCTCAATCTCTTCCTTTATATCAAATGATTGGGAAGAATGTTGGGATACGTAGAGCAAAGGGAAAATATATTCTTGCTACAAATGTAGATATAATTTTTTCTGACGAACTTTTTGAGTTTTTAATTTCAGGAAAGCTACAAGAAAATAAGATTTATAGAGTGGATAGATATGATGTGAGAAATGAGATTCCTATTAGTGGAACTCACGAAGATAAAATTAACTATTGCAAAAAAAATATTATAAGGATAAATGAAAGATTTTATACAGAAAGTTATATTAATAATGAAAAATATTTAGTTTATCCAAAAGAAATTGAAGAATTAGCAAATAATAAAAAGATTAAAGAGCCACCCCATTGTAATGCCTGTGGGGATTTTCAATTAATGGCAAGAAAACATTGGTTTGAACTTAATGGCTATCCAGAGTTAGATATGTATTCAATGCATATTGATTCTTTAATGCAATATATGTCAAGGGCTAATGGCATAGAAGAAATATATTTGAATAATCCTATGGTTACTTACCACATGGAACATACTTCAGGATTTCAACCAGAAAATAAAGAGTTAGAAAGCCAATTAAATAAGAGGAAAGTTGATTCTTTAACATATTTGCAATTAATTACCTTTGCTAATAATATGGCTTTAAATAAAAAACCAATAATATTTAATGATGAAAATTGGGGACTAAATAATGTAGAACTGACAAATATAAATAAGAATTGTAACACTGATTTTGAACCTAATAATGTATGCAACACTGAAGAATGGCTCTATTTTGTTGAAGCCGAATATAATAAGTTATTGACTTTAGGT
This sequence comes from Clostridium sp. OS1-26, assembly GCF_030915445.1. GTDB lineage: Bacteria > Bacillota > Clostridia > Clostridiales > Clostridiaceae > Clostridium_AM. The sequence goes on along the minus strand of NZ_CP133264.1, from coordinate 301,293 downwards.
ACTAGTACATTTGAAGAGTTCTTTGAAAAGCTTTTAATTATAAGAAGAAGATATGTGAATGATGAATTATTAGAAGATGACTATATAAGATATTTTTTACAACATTTAAACAAGAAAAAAATCATTGTTTTTGGAGCTAGTAATGGATATAAAAATTTTTTTAGTAAGATACTAAATTTATTCAATAAAAATCCATTATATATAATTGATAATGATAAAAATAAACATGGGGCTTTTATTAATGGAATACAAGTATTGCCAGTAGAAACGCTGTTAGATGAAAAGAAGGAAGACACTTTAATTATAGTTTGTTCTCAGTTTTATGAAGAGATAAAAGAACAATTAAATTCATTGGGTTTTTCAGAGGATACCCATTATTTTGATTATCTTTCAAGTATGTATATATATATAAGTGTTGGGTATATTTTAGCAGAAAATGATATGAAAATATAGATATTTTGGAGGAAGAGTATATTGACAGATATTAAGTTACCTTTAGTTTCTATTATAACTCCAACTTTAAATAGCGAAAAATATATTGAAAATACTTTAAAAAGCATTTTTAGTCAAACTTATAAAAATATTGAGCACATTATAGTAGATGCACTTTCAGCAGATAAAACCCTTGAGATTGTTAAAAATTATAATAAAAGCATTATAATATGTGAGCCTGATGAAGGCATAATCGATGCGTTTAATAAAGGGGTAAAGTATTCTACTGGTGAAATAATATATTTTCTTAATTCAGATGACTATTTATATGACCAAAACATAATACAAAAAGTGGTAGATAAGTTTTTAGATAATCCTAAAAAATCAATATTATATGGTAATGTTCTATGTATTGATGAAAAATATGGCATTAAGTATATACAAGGCAAAAAAATTGGCTTAGAAGATTTAGCCAAAGGCTATATGACACCACATCAAGGAGTATTTGTTAGAAAAAGTTTATTCGATAAATATGGTTTTTTTGATATAAAATATCCTATTGTCGCAGATTATGATTTTACAGTAAAATGTTTTAAAGGTGAAGAGCAAAATACCATATATTATGATGAAACTATTGCAGTTTTTAGGTTGCAGGGTGAGTGTTCTGATGTTAGGAATTTAGAGAAATTTGACAAGTATAAAAAGCAAGTGATGAAAAAACATTTCGGAGTAGATAATTATTCGAGTGGTTTAGAATATCAGGCTTTGTACAGAGTATGGTTAGAATCTTTATTGCTTATGGATAAAAATGCTACAAGTGTTTTAACTAAGAGAAATATTAAGTCTGTGGCTATATGGGGTACTCTAAAAACTGCTAGATATATGTATAAAGATTTACGAAATGAAAAAATCCAAGTTTTAGCTTTTATTGACAATAATAAAAGTACACATGAACAAATAATATATGATGATGTAAGGGTAAAGTCGCCTTTTTGGTTACAAGATAATCAAGATAAGTTAGATGCCATAATTATTTCCATAGAGTCAGATTTGCATGATCTTGAAGTGAAAAATCAAATAAAGGAAATAATGAAAGAGAAGAAAATAGAAGTTTTTACTTGGAAAGAAATAATAAATATGCTTTAACTATAACAACAATTTGTTGCTAATTAAATAATAAATGTTTTAATCTAACAATTATACTAGGGAGGTATTGAAATGAAAAAAGTATTAGTTACAGGAGCAGGTGGATTTATAGGACATCATTTAGTAACTTTTCTAAAACAAAAAGGTTACTGGGTTAGAGGTGTTGATTTAAAGTATCCAGAATTTACAAAAACAGATGCAGATGAATTTTTAATTCTAGATTTAAGAAGATGGGACAATTGCCTTCAAGCTACAATTGGAGTAGATGAAGTTTATGCATTAGCTGCAGATATGGGTGGGATGGGCTTTATTTCTAATCACCATTCAGAAATATTACATAATAATACATTAATAAATTTTCATACATTAGAAGCTGCTAGATTAAATGGCATAAAAGAATACTTATATACATCTTCTGCTTGCATATATCCGGAATATCTGCAAAAAGTTACAGATGTTAAGCCGTTAAAGGAAGAGGATGCTTACCCAGCAGAACCTCAGGATGCTTATGGTTGGGAAAAGTTGATTACTGAGAGGTTATGTACTCATTATAGATTAGATTATGGTATGAATACACATATAGTTCGTTTTCACAACATTTTTGGACCTCATGGAACATGGGAAGGTGGAAGAGAGAAGGCGCCAGCTGCACTTTGCAGAAAGATTGCAATAGCTAAGCTTACAAATAACAATGAAATAGAAATTTGGGGCGATGGGGAACAAACACGTTCTTTCTGCTATATTGATGATTGTGTAGAAGGTATATATAAGTTAATGAAAAGTGATTATTATGAACCACTTAATTTAGGACAAGATAGAATGGTTACTATCAATGAATTGGCAGAAATAATTTCCAATGTTTCAGATTATAAAGTAGTAAAAAAACATATTGAAGGACCACAAGGTGTTAGAGGAAGAAACTCTGATAATACAAAGATAAATAAAGTTTTAGGTTGGTACCCAGAGATTACTTTAGAGACAGGTCTAGAAAGAACATACAAATGGATAGAAAATGAAGTTAGAAAAAAGTTGAATTTATAATTTTAAAACTCCATTAGAATTTTCTGATGGAGTTTTAAATAATATTTTGAGGTGATAAATTGAATATATTGCATATAACCACTTTTCTTCAAGGAGGGGCAGGTAGAATAATAAAGAATATAGCCTCATGTCAGGAAAAATCTGAAAATAATGTATATATAGTAGCTAGCTTATCTGATGAGTTAGGTTATTGTAATTATAGTGAATATATGCGTGAGTTAGAAGAATTAAAGATACCATGCTTAAAAATAGATTCCACATTTAAAAGAGATATTTACCTTAATTTAAATGTTGCAGGAAAATTAAGAGAAATTTTAATAAGAGAGAATATTGATATAATACATGCACATTCAGCAGTGCCAGCAATGGTAAGCATAGTAGCAAGGTCTGGAATTAATAAATATATTCCTGTTATTCAAACCATGCATGGGTGGGGAACAAATAAAAGACCAGAGCATGAAAAAATGGATATTGCTATTATAAATGGGTTGGATGCTGTAGTAACTGTTTCTGAAAGTGACAAGGAGCTGATGATTGAAAAAGGAATTTACAAAGAAAAATTAACTACAATCTATAATGGCATTGAAAATCAGCCTAAAGATAAGAGCATTGATAAAGATATCGTTGATGATATATTTAGATATAAAGATTTAGGATACAAGATATTTGGATGCATTGGAACAGTCTGTAAAAGAAAAAATCAAGAACTAGTAGTTGAAACAGTGAAAAATTTAAAAGAAAAAGTTTTTTGTGTATTCATTGGCGAAGGAGATTTGCTAGATGAATTAAGTGAAAAAATTAAAATATATAAAATTGAAGATAAAATAAGATTTTATGGATATAGAGAAAATGCTAGTCTGTACATAAAATTATTTGATTATTTGATAATTCCATCATTAAGTGAAGGGTTTGGTTTAGTAATAGCTGAAGGATATAGGGAAAATGTGCCGGTGATTGCCAGTAATATAGATGTATTCAAAGAGATTATAGAAGAAAATTCTACTGGGTATCTGTTTAACAATAATGATGAAAATTCATTGAAGAAGTTGATAATTGAAGCCAATAATTTTGGATTAAAAAATGAAAAAACTATAGTAGAAAATGCCTATAGAGATTATAAAAACAAATTCGATATAGATATTATGATAGAAAAATATAATGAATTGTATATAAACATATGTGAAGGTAAATATAAAGATTTTGATTAGATATTAACATTTTATGAAATGAGTGATTTCAATGTACAATGTTTTAATGTTTGGAACTGGTAAGAGTTCAATTATCATTGAAAATGTATTAAATTGTAAAGTTAAAATATTGGCTTATGTGGATAATAACGAAAGTAAATGGGGAACAAAAAGAAACAATATTTTGATAGTAAAACCAGAACAAATAAAAAATTATGATTACGATTATATAATAATTGCTAGCCAATTTAATGAAGAAATATATAATCAGCTTATTGATTTGGGAGTAGTGGAGAATAAAATATTTCAATATTATAAGTTTATGGATAATTATTCAAATGAATATAAATATATGATTGATAATTTTATTGAAAACAATAATGATGATTTAGAAGCTATTTGCACAGGAATTTCTTATGCTTATACTGGATTTTCTGAAAAGAAATGTTTAAAAAGTTGTTACAAGTTTTCTTTGAGTAGCCAAGATATTTTTTATGATTATCATACTATTAAATATTTATTCAATAATTTTAAGGAAAAAGTTATAAATGTAAAATATGCTATTATTGGGCTTTGTTATTATAGTTTTCAGTATGATATGTCGCTTTCAGCTATGAAGAATAAGGTTGTTTGGTATTATTCAATTTTGAAAACAGCACACCATTATAGCAATGCAGATAGATTAAGTGAAGAGTATGAAAATAACAGAGAGATTGCAGAAAAAACATTTCGAATTAATGGTGGTTATTTTGATTTTGTATATGATGTTCCTAGTTTTAAAGAGTATGAAAATAAAGTAGAGATTGGAAGAAAACAAGCAGAACTAGATTGTAATAAAGACTATCCTAAAACTGTACAAGAAAATATTCAAATATTTAAGGACTATTTACGTTTTTTAAAAGATAATAATATAAAACCCATAGTTGTGGTATTCCCAGCTTCTAAATACTATACAGAGTACTTTTCAAAACGAATAGAAGATGAATTCTATTGTATTATAAATCAAGTGAAAAAAGAGTACAATTTTCAATACATAGATTACTTTAGATCAGAATTATTTGATGACGATGATTTTTCAGATGTATCACATTTAAATAATCAAGGAGCAGAAAAGTTTACCAAAATGTTGAATGAAGAAATAGAGTGGTAGTGTAAGCAGGTATTTTCTTCGATCTACCATTATTGGATAAATAGAAACGAAATAAATTATAATACTTTTCAAAACGAGTTGAAGAAGAATTTCATGAAATAATTGAAGAGCAAGAGGATACAGTGTAGTTAAACCTTATTCAACTTAAGATTAGAAGGGTAAGATATTTAGTTAAATTTAGTGATTTGGTTGGAGTGAGAGGAATGAAGAAAATGAATATATATAATGTTATATTAGCTGGGGGAAATGGGACAAGATTTTGGCCTTTAAGTAGAGAATCTAGACCCAAACAATTAATAAATATTACTGGTAAAGATGCGCTAATTAACGAAACTATAGCAAGAGTTAATAGGATATCTGATAATGATAATTTATATATTGTGACAAATCGTAAGCAAGAGGAATCACTGAAGCAAATAGTAAAAGGAAAGTGTAAAGAAGAAAATATTATACTAGAGCCAATGGGAAGAAATACTACTGCTGCAATAGGTCTTGCGGCTATTACAATTTTGAAAAGACGTGGTGATGGAATTATGTGTGTTTATCCATCAGATCATTGCATTGACAATGATGTAGAGTTTACTAATACTATCAATAGAGCAGTGAGAGTAGCTGAACAAGAGAATAAAATTGTCACTATAGGAATTAAACCAACGTATCCTGCAACAGGATATGGATACATAAATTATAATTCAAATAAAGCAATAAGTGAAGTAGCTTGCGAAGTATTGGAATTTGTTGAAAAGCCAGATTTTCAAAAAGCAAAACAGTATTTAAATTCTGGTGAATATATGTGGAATAGTGGAATATTCATATGGAAAGTTTCTGAAATTATAAAAAATATACAAAGATATTTGCCTAAAATATATGATAAGCTTAATCAGATAAGTGAACTTTTAGATGAAGAAAATAGTGAAGAAAAGATAAAACAAATATATTCAGAAATACCATCAATATCAATTGATTATGGCATTTTAGAAAGAAGTGATGATGTAGCAGTTGTAGCTTCCTCCTTTCAATGGAATGATGTTGGTGCGTGGGATTCTTTAGGGGCGATATATCCGCCAGATAAAAACGGAAATATTATTAAAGGCAATGATATAGTTCTGGAAACGGATAATTCTATAGTATATTCAGAAGATAAACTAATCACTACGTTAGGGGTAAATAACTTGATTGTTGTATCAACTAAGGACTCTGTTTTAGTTTGTGCAAAGGACAAGGCACAGGAAATAAAAAAAATTATTGATAAGTTAAAAGAAAATAATATGAACGAATTTATATAAGTTTTTAAGTTAAATAATATTTTAGAAGTATAATAAAGTGTAAAAAATTTTAAGTAAATATGTTGTATTGTTTTGAGATATAGGAGATTGTTATGAATAATAAATTCAACATAGTATTCCTAGGAGGATCCATAACTGAAGGCACAGGAGCTTCAATATATGAAAATTCATACACTTATAAAGTAGGAGAATATTTAAAGGTCCTATACAAGGATAAAAATGTAGATATAATAAACTCAGGAGTTAGTGGTACTGGTTCTAATTTTGGAGTGTTTAGACTAAAAACAGATGTAATAGCTAAAGATCCTGACTTAGTATTTATTGAATTTGCAGTAAATGATAGAATAGAAAACTCATATAATGCTGCTGTTACTATGGAGGGTATATTAAAACAGCTGTCAAAACTCAAAAGTAAACCAGCAGTAGTGATACTAATTACCCCTACTGGCCTTGCAGATGCCTGCAGCAGTGTACATAAACGGGTAGCCTATTATTACGGTGTACCAGTTATAGATATACAGGATTATATGTATAGACATATAGGCGTAGACGATTATACTTGGCAGGATATATCCATAGACAATCTGCATCCAAATGACAAAGGTCACAGCATATATGCGGAGTGTATAATAAATAGCATAAAAGACTTAGATATATTAAATAGAAAACCTATTGAAAAAATAAATACAATAACAGGATATGAGTTCAATAATCCAAATATTATAAGCTATGAAAAAGCAACTTTTTATGGGCATTGGAGAGAAGAAAACATAAACATACCTCAAATAGAGATAGCTGCAGTTTCTGATACTATTGGAGATTGTTTAGAGTTTAATTTTAATGGGAAATGCATTGCCATAACAACACTACTTTCAGAAGAAAGTGGCTGTATGGAGATAAAGATAGATGGAATAAATTATTTTTTAGATTTATATACTAACTTACCACTTTATTTTTCCTCCGCAATAAATTTGTTTAATTTGTCAGAAGGAAATCATGATATAATAATCAGGGTAAGTGATAGAAAGAATCTTTCTAGTAAAGGAAATAAAATTACAATAGGGTCTTTTTTAGTAGATATGAGCTATTAAAATAATGTTGAAAGAAAATCATTATGCTATCTATAAAATTTTGAGTAATAAATAAGTTATACTTTACCTTGTAACTTATTTTTATTTATTATCCTAACCCTGTTTTTGATAGAATTATGGAAAGTAAAGTCTTATGAAAAAACTGTGTAAAGATAATGATAGAGATATGAACTTACAACTAATTAAAGTAGGTGATTATATGAAAATAGGTATAAGAGCAGATGGAGGTAGTAAAATAGGTATGGGACATATAATTAGGACCTTAGCTTTAGCAAAAGAGCTTTTAAAGTATAATAATGAGGTCTTATACATATGTAGAGCAAAGTGCTCTAATATAGATTTTTTTGCATTATTTAATAAAAATATAATAACTATTACAAATAATAATGTGAAAGCTTATGAGGAATTAATAGGAAATGAGTATATAAAGGGAATAAAAAAGGTTTTAAGTGAAGGATTTAGGGTTAATTTAGTAAGAGAAAGTAATTTGATAGAAGATTTAAAAAAAGTTGAAGCAGATACTCTAATTACTGACAGCTATGAGGTAGATGCGGATTATTTTAATAAAACTAAAGACATATTTCCCCAAACAGTTTATATAGATGATATGAATCTGCATTATTTTAATGTAAGTATTTTAATAAATCAAAACATTAATGCTGAGGATTTTAGTTATAATGCAAATGAAGATACAAGACTTATGCTGGGAACTAAATATGTAATGCTGAGAGATGAATTTAAGCATATGGCTGTTAGATATATAAGTGAAAAGGTTAGGGATGTAATGCTTACTGTTGGAGGAGCGGATCCATATCATATTACAGAAAGAATATTAGCATGGGTAAAAAACTTAAAATACAATTTTCATGTAGTTATAGGGCCTTCCTTTGATAATAATAATATAAAAGATTTTGAGTGTGACAAGATTAAACTATATTATAATGCAGATATGTGTGAAATTATGAAAAAATGTGATGTAGCTATTTCGGCCTGTGGAAGCACATTATATGAATTATGTAGGGTTGGGACGCCTACTTTAGGTATTGTATTAGCTGATAATCAGGTAGGAGTTGCGAATAAATTTCATGAAATAGGGGTAATAAATAATTTAGGCTGGTATAAAAACTTAACAAAGGATAAATTAATTAAGGAGCTTTCTTTCTTGGAGTGTTATGAAAGAAGAAGAGAGATTTCCTATAACATGATAAAATTAGTTGATGGCAAAGGTCCAAAAAGGATTGCAAAAGAGCTTAAAACAGTTTCAATTCTAAATTAAGAAAGGTAGTTTTTCTAAATAAATATTGAAATGGAGATGATATTCATGAATGTTTTAGTAACTGGAGGAGCAGGATTTATAGGACGTTGGGTAGTAAAAAGGCTCCTAGAAGATGGACATAGGGTTGTGGTATTAGATAATCTGTCTAATGGAAGTTTACAAAATATACAGGAATTTCAGCATAGAAAGGATTTCAAATTTACCATAGGTGACATTAAGGATGAAAAGATTCTTGATGAAATTTTTAAAGAAAAATTTGATATAATATATCACCTTGCAGCATCTATAAATGTTCAAGACAGCATAGATGACCCTAAGACTACTTTTTATAATGATACAGTAGGTACTTTTAATATACTTGAAAAAGCTAAAGTTCAGATGTTCGGTAAAAATGGAAGGATGGATGGAGATGGTTGGGTTTTAGATTCAAGTGAAGATACCTATCCATGTAAAGTAGTTTTTATGAGTACCTGTATGGTTTATGATGTAGCCAATGAAAAGGGAATTGATGAAAACCATCCAACAAAGCCAGTATCACCATATGGAGGAAGTAAGATAGCTGCTGAAAATATGGTGCTTTCATATTATAATGCATATAAGCTGCCGACTGTAGTTATAAGGCCATTTAATACCTATGGACCTTTCCAAAAGACTGGTGGAGAAGGTGGAGTTGTAGCTATATTTATAAATAATTCATTACACAAAAGAGATATAAGCATATATGGAAGCGGAGAGCAAACAAGAGACCTACTTTATGTTAAAGATTGTGCAAGATTTGTAGTTATGGCAGGATATTGTGGACAGGTTAATGGTGAGGTAGTTAATGCTGGGACTGGCAGAGATGTAACTATAAATGAATTAGCAGAAATTATAACTAAGGATAGGGTATCTGTAAAACATGTAAAACATATTCATCCCCAAAGTGAAATAATGAAGCTGAAATGTGACTATTCTAAAGCTAAAGATCTTATGAATTGGGAGCCTGAATACACTTTAGAGCAGGGAATAGAAGAAACAGAACAGTGGATTAAAGGTACTAAACTCCTAAAATAGGAGATTAATTTAGTATTTGAATGAGCATCAATGGATTTTAAATAGATTTGATGCTCTCAATTTATGTTAAAATAAGCTAATAATTAATATAAGAGTATAAACAGGATTTTAAACTGAATGTGAGACCTAGATTTCGCATTCAGTTTTTTTATGGAAAAAACTAGATATGGATTTGATGAATCAGTAATAATAAATTGGTGTAGGTGATTAGAAAATATGGTATAATGATGTTAAGTGACTAAATATTGGATAAGGGTATATTTATGGGATAAAGGGGTGAGGCATATGATAATCGGTCATAACATAAATGCAATGATTGCATATAGACATATGTCATACAACTTGAATATGGTTGGAAGAGCTATGGAGAGACTTTCTTCTGGGCTAAGAATAAATAGAGCAGCAGATGATCCTGCAGGTCTAGCGATTTCAGAAAAAATGAGAGCACAAATTAGGGGATTGGAACAAGCAGCAAGAAATGCTCAGGATGGCATTTCTTCTATACAAGTTGCAGATGGGGCATTAAATGAAACCCATTCAATTCTTCAAAGAATGAGAGAGCTAGCAACCCAAGCGGCCAATGGAACATTAAGTGATCAAGATCGAAATCATATACAAGAAGAAATTAATCAGTTAACTTCGGAAATTAACAGTATTGGAAATAATACAGAGTTTAATACTATGAAACTTTTAAATGGAAGTGTTAATAAATATGATGGAGTTAACTCTGAAATTAGGCTTCAGGTAGGTCCCAACGCGGGCGACAATCTAGGAATTAAGTTAGAAGACATGAGAGCAAAAGCACTTGATATAAGTGGACAGACAGGGACAAGCATTACATCCAGCGATGGAAAAGTAACAGCTAAATTTTCTAATATAGGACTTGATGGAAGCAATCTAGAGAGTGCTTTAGATGTTTCAAATCATGAGAATGCTAGTGCGGCAATTAAAATATATGACGATGCTATAAAAAATGTATCTTCTTTTAGAGGAAGACTAGGAGCTACTCAAAATGTACTAGAACATAGAATTAACTACCTTAACAATACAGCAGAGAATCTAACAGCAGCAGAATCAAGAATTAGAGATGCAGATATGGCAAAAGAAATGATGAATTATGCGAAGTATAACATTCTTCTTCAAGTATCTCAAGCAATACTTGCACAAGCTAATCATCAGGCAGAAGGAGTTATACAACTACTAAAATCTCTGTAGTTTAAAAATAGAATAATAATTTTATAACTTAAAGAGAATATAGTTCGAAAAACTAAGAGAAGTTGTATAATGGTTTATACAGCTTCTCTTTTTATAGTTTAATGTGTTAATAAATATGAAAAATATGAATAAATTTTTGATATTAATCAACTTATTTTTATTAAACTGAAATTTTTTATAGTTATACTTAAATTTTTACTGTAAAACTATATGAAAAAACTTATGATTAATGTATAATGAGAATATATTCAAAATTTTAAATAAATTCCTATTATAAAGTTTTCAAATAAACACTCTATAAAAGAGGAGGATTTTTATTATGAGTATCAAAGAAAGAGTAAATTCTTTAAGAGAGAAGATGAAAGAAAAGGGCATATATGCATATATAGTTCCAAGTTCAGATGCCCACCAAAGCGAGTATGTTGCAGAGCATTGGAAAAGTAGACAGTGGATTTCTGGCTTCACAGGTTCTGCTGGAACAGCTGTAATCACTTTAGAAGATGCTGGTCTATGGACTGATGGTAGATACTTTATACAGGCTGAAAAACAATTAGAAGGCTCAGGTATAAAGTTATTTAAAATGGGACAACCATCAGTACCAACAATAGAAGAATGGCTCTCAAAAGTAGTACCTCAAAATGGAGTTATTGGCTTCGATGGAAGTGTTTTATCAACTTCTTTAGCTAGAAACATAGAGAAGACTGTATCAAAAAAGGAATAGCTTTAGAGCATAGATATGATTTAATTGATGAATTATGGAAGGATAGACCAAGTATATCTACAGAGCCAATCTTTGTTCATGATGTTAAGTATGCTGGTAAATCAAGAGTAGAGAAAGTAAACATGGTTAGAGAAGAGATGAAAAAGGATGAAGTTACTCATATTGTTTTATCCTCTCTTGATGATATAGCATGGCTTTTAAATATCAGAGGAACTGATGTGCCATGTAACCCAGTAGCAGTTTCATATGTAGTAGTTTCAGAAAAAGAAACTGTATTATTTATAAATTCTGTAAAGGTTAAAGATGAAGTTAAAAAAGAATTAGAACAAGATGGAATAGTTATAAAAGCTTATGAAGATGTAAATGACTACTTAAAAACACTTGCGAAAGAAAGTAAAGTGATGCTGGATGCTGTTAAAACAAGCTTTGGTATTTGTAAAGGTTTAAATGAAGGCATTGAAATTATAGAAAAAGATAATATAACAACAAAAATTAAGGGTATAAAAAACGAAGTTGAAATAGAAAACATTAAAAATGCTCATATAAAAGACGGTGTAGCAATGGTTAAGTTCTTACACTGGCTAGATAATAACTTAGGCAAAGAAGAAATTAGTGAAATATCTGCTGCGGATAAATTAGAAGGCTTTAGAGCAGAACAAGAACTATTTAAAGGTATTAGTTTTACTACTATAGCAGCATATAAAGAACATGCAGCTATGATGCACTATTCAGCAACTCCAGAAAGTGATTATAAACTTAAAAAAGAGGGCATGTTCTTAGTAGACTCAGGTGGACAATACTTAGACGGAACTACTGATATAACTAGAACAACGGTATTAGGAACTCTTACTGAAGAAGAAAAGAGAGACTTTACGCTAGTACTTAAAGGTGTTATTGATTTAAGTATGGCTAAATTCTTACACGGAGTTAATGGAACTAATCTTGATATACTTGCTAGAAGACCATTATGGGAGCATGGCATAGATTACAAATGTGGAACTGGTCATGGTGTAGGTTTCTTCTTAAATGTACATGAAGGACCTCATGCTATTCGCTGCAATGTAGTTCCTACTATACTTGAAGAAGGTATGATTGTAACTAATGAGCCTGGAGTTTATAAAGAAGGCAGACATGGAATCAGAACAGAAAATATTCTTCTTGTAGTTAAGGATGAAGAAACAGAATTTGGACAATTTATGAAGTTTGAAACGATTAGCTTTTGTCCAATAGATTTAGAAGGAATAGTACCAGAAATGTTTACTCCAGAAGAAAAAGCATGGTTGAACAACTACCACAAAGAAGTTTACAGCAAGCTTTCTCCATATTTAAGTGAAGATGAAAAAGAATGGTTAAAGCATGAAACTAGAGAAATATAATATCTAAAATTAAAAGGCCTTCAAATTATTAGTTTATCGACGATATTTATAAGTAAGAGATTAATAAATAATTTAATGGGAGGTATTTTTATGGATATAGCAGGAGCATCAATGGTAATGAGTCAATCCAAGGCAATGGATCAGGCTAGTATTGCGGTGATGAGAATGGCCATGAACACAGGTAAAGAAAATGCACAAGCTATGACAGATATGCTTGAAAGCTCAGTTAGTCCTAATCTAGGACAGAATTTGGACATAAGAGTATAAAAAGGAATAAGAAAAATTAGAAAATGAGCTACCTTTCAAAGGTAGCTCATTTTTTAGAGCGCCAAAATGCTAACAAAATTATCTATTTTGTTCTAAATGAAAAGTTTTTATAACCTGATCTACTTTGCCATACAGCAAAATGTTATCGCCATTCTCCAGTACATAGTCTCTCTTAGGGAAACCAATAAATTCATTACCTTTATCTATATTTAAAATTATTATGTTATTAGGCTTCAAATTTGAATCTTTTAAGGATACTCCTGATAAAGGTGAATTCTCATCTATAACTATATTATAAATGCCATATCCTTTTGCTCTAGTAACTAATTTGTATCCTTTTCCTGGAGACTTTTTTCTAGTATATTTTCTTAAAATTACCCTTTCTATAAAATTATCAAAAAAAGATAATAGTACTTTGTTTTTTATAACTGACCAAATAAATGTAAAAAATAATAGTATTATAGAGATATTTTGCAAAGTCATAGAACTTTTAATCAAGTTTACTAAAAAAGATGTTTCAGTTAAAAAACCTACATAGCCTAAAATCATAAGAAATTGGGCCAACTTTCTACGGGTAGAGTGTTGAGTAACAAGCTCTGATTCTTTTGTTGTAAAGCCTGAACCTGTTAGTAAAGATATTACTTGAAAACGAGCTTTTTCTTCTGATAAACCAGTAAGTTTAAATAAAACTGTAATCACCTCTATTAATGCTATAAAAAGTGCAGTGGATAATAAAAAATACAGCAGCATAAGGTCTACCTGCCTTTCGTGTAATAATATGTAAAATTTATCTATATATTTTAAGTAAATATTCGTCAATTAAATTATAAATTCCTCTACCAAAAAAATAAAACTATAACAAAGCTTTAATGAGGTGAAGTTATAATATTTTTTTATAAATAGTAGTGCACTTATAATTACGTTTGCAGTATAATTAAATATATAATTATAGTAATACATGAAAAGATAGATATATATTGAGATATATTGGCACATTATCTATTACTGATTTAATATAGAATATTATATAATTATTTATAGAATTAATATTTGTTAGCAAATTTAATTTTCGAGGTGAAATATGAAGCTAGAGATTATAAATAGATTAGAAGGAAATGAAGTATTAGGTAAAAATATATTTACTAATGATGGAAGAGTATTATTAAGAGCAGGTACAGTGCTAAATAATAGTTATATTAATAAGATGAGGGAAATGGGAATATTCTATGTATACGTAGAAGATAAAAGGTTAGAAGATGTTGAAGTAGAAGATGAAAATGTTAGCAGATTAAAGCAAACAACTATGGAATGTATGTCAAGGATGATGAAGAATATAACTGCTGTTTCTGATAAAAAGATAATGTCCGATTACATGAAAATTGTTGATGAGCTTATAGATTATATAGGCACAAGTGCAGATATAAATAAAAGTTTATACGACATTCAAACAAACAGTAACAAGACCTATGTGCATAGTATAGATGTTTGTGTTATGGCAACTTTTATAGGACATGCTATGAAGATGGATTCCTATTCAGTGAAAGAGTTAGGACTAGCTGCTGTTATGCATGATATAGGTAAAGCTCAGCTGCCAAAGAGCATATTGGAAAAAGAAAGGAATTTGACAAAAGAAGAATTAAATGAATTTAAGGAACACCCTTATATAGGAGCTAATATTTTAAGAAAGAATGTAAGAATTCCTGGGACAGTAGTTAGAGCAGTTCTACAACATCATGAGAGAATGGATGGCAAAGGATATCCCTACGGTTTAGAAGGAAAGAGTATATCAAAATATGCTCGTATAATTACTATAAGTGATGTGTATGATACTATAGCAAATAGTAGAGATTATAAAAAAACTTTCAGTCCAAATGATGCCTATGAATTAATCTTAGCGGGAAGTGGTACAATTTTTGATGAAGAAATAGTTAAGGTGTTTAGAAAATCCTTTTCAGTTTATCCTTTAGGATGCTGTGTTAAATTATCAAATGGTGTTGAAGGATATGTAGTAAGGCAGAATGAAAATTTTCCTGATAGGCCTGTAATAAGAGTTATATATAATACTGAGACCAAAAATAATATAGAACCTTATGAAATCGACTTGGTAGAGAGCATAAATTTAGTAGTAAAAAGTGTAGTTTAAACAAATATATTCTAATCCTTTACAAAGGTAACATATTGAAGTATAATTTTTATGTAGAAATAAATAGAGCCTTTGTATTTGCTAGGTGTGCCGTTTGGCTGAGAGGGCGTTTGCCTAAACCTTGGAACCTGATGTAGTTAACACTACCGGAGGGAAGCAATTGTGTAAATTAGTATATTCTTTGGATTTTACATGAAAGCTTATCTTTTGGTAAGCTTTCATTTTTTTATTAGAAATATGTTTGAGTTAAAAAGCCAGCATTGCATATGGGGATATTTATGAACTACTAAAATTATATGAAGAGGAGACTGAAGATTATGAATTATACAACGCAGATGGATGCTGCTAGAAAGGGCATCATCACCACTGAGATGAAAGTAGTTGCAGAAAAAGAACATATGGATGTTGAACAATTAAGAGAGCTTATAGCTGAAGGAAAAGTTGTTATACCTGCGAATAAGAACCATAAAGCATTAAGTCCTGAAGGAGTAGGACAAGGTTTAAGAACAAAAATAAATGTCAATTTGGGAATTTCAAAGGACTGCTGTAATGTAGATGCAGAAGTTGAGAAGGTACAAAAAGCTATAGAAATGAAAGCGGAAGCTATAATGGATCTAAGTTCCTTTGGAAAAACTGAAGAGTTTAGAAGAAAGGTAGTAGAAATAAGTCCAGCAATGCTAGGTACAGTTCCAATGTATGATGCAGTAGGCTTTTATGATAAAGAACTAAGTGATATAACTTCAGAAGAATTTTTAAGAGTAATTGAAAAGCATGCTAAGGATGGAGTTGACTTCATGACTATTCATGCTGGAATAAATAGAGAAACTGCTCAGATTTTTAAAAGAAACAAAAGAGTCATGAATATAGTTTCTAGAGGAGGATCACTTTTATATGCATGGATGGAGCTTAACAATAAAGAGAATCCATTCTATGAATATTTCGATAAGGTTTTAGATATATGTGCAGAATATGATGTAACTATAAGTCTTGGAGATGCTTGTAGGCCAGGCTGTCTTGCAGATGCTACAGATGCTAGCCAGATTAAAGAGCTTATGATTTTAGGCGAGTTAACGAAAAGAGCTTGGGAGAAAAATGTACAGGTTATGATAGAAGGACCTGGACACATGGCTTTAAACGAAATAGCTTCCAATATGATTCTAGAAAAGAAGCTGTGTCATGGAGCTCCGTTCTATGTTTTAGGACCTTTGGTTACAGATATTGCTCCTGGGTATGATCATATAACAAGTGCTATAGGAGGAGCTATTGCAGCAGCAAATGGTGCAGATTTTCTATGTTATGTTACGCCAGCAGAACACTTAAGGCTTCCTAATTTAGAAGATATGAAAGAAGGTATTATTGCAAGCAAAATAGCTGCACATGCTGCAGATATAGCAAAGGGAATTAAAGGCGCTGAAGAATGGGATTTAGCTATGGCAAAAGCAAGACAGAAGCTAGATTGGGAGTCAATGTTTGAACTTTCTATAGATCCAGAAAAAGCAAGAAGGTATAGAAGAGAATCTACGCCGGAACATAGTGACAGCTGTACTATGTGCGGAAAGATGTGTTCTGTAAGAAATATGAATAGAGTTATGGAAGGGAAAAATGTAAACATATTAAGGGAAGACGACTAAAATGTAGATGCCTCAATTACTTTCTAAGTAGTTGAGGCATCTTTTATTAAATCAGGTACTTTTTGTTAACTTGTAGAATATAATTATTATGAATTAATATTACAGGGAGAAATACAAGTGTTTAAACTAACACCAAAAGAATATGATTTTTCATCTGTGAAGGGTATAACACCGAGACAGCTTCAACAGCATTATAAACTATATGAGGGTTATGTATCAAAACTAAATGAAATATGGAATATTCCAAATGATGCAAAGGAATTTAAGGACAGTAATGCTACTTATAGTAAAATGAGAAGCTTAAAATTAGGAGAAACCTTTGCCCTTGATGGAGTAAAATTACATCAACTTTATTTTCAGAATATGACAGGAGGATTTAATAATCCAACAGGAGAAATAATTAAGCTAATAGAAAGAGATTTTAACAGCTATGAAAACTTTCTCCAATACTTTAAAAATGTAGGATTAGCAGTTAGGGGATGGGCCATACTTGCCATTGATCCTCTGGATAATAAGCTTCATGTTTTTGGTGCAGATGCTCACGATGTTGGAGCAGTGTGGGATTCATATCCTCTATTAGTTATGGATGTATATGAACATGCATATTTTATGGATTTTGGAACAGATAGAAGTAAGTATATTGATACATTCATAAAAAATATAAATTGGAGAATAGTTAATAGTCGTCTGCAAAAATACAATATGATTAAATCTGCAGCAGATAGCATGAGGTATATAGAAAATCCATCTATATATCCAATGTGGACTATTAAGGATGATGAAGATTAAACATGTCAATGAGTGATAAACTAAAGCTTATAAAAATGTCTCTTAAAGAAAATGCAGATATAGCTGTTAAAAAATCTCAAGATTTAATTGAGTATTCAGATTTGTCGCTGTCTATGTCATCCTGTGATAAGGCTATAAATGAAATATGCATGGAAATAGGTAAAAAAATATATAAAATGTATAAGAGTGGTGAAGATAACACTAAAAAAATAATGGAACACTGCGAAGAAATTAAAGAATTAGAAAAAGAAAAGAAAAAAATTAAAAAGAAAATTCTTAAGCTAAAGGATAAAAAGGAATGTAGAATTTGTGGTACTCTAATAGATAAAAAGGCTCATTTTTGTGATAAATGTGGAAGTAAGCAATAGAGACGGATTTATTGTTTAAGCCCTCCTAATTTGGACATAATTATAGAAAACAGATTAGGAGGGAAAGATTTTGAATAAAGTAGTACTTATAGGAAGACTTACTAAGGATGCTGACTTTATGCAGCTTGATGATGGTACAAGAGGTGTTGTGAAATTTGTACTTGCGGTAAATAGAAACTTTTCTAATAAAAATGGAGAAAAAGATGCAGATTTTATTTCTGTTGTTTATTGGAGTAATCATGCAGAAAAAATCAGTCCCCATCTTACTAAGGGAAAACTTATAGGGGTAAGTGGAAAGATAATAACAAGAAGCTATACTGAAGAAAGTGGAAATAAAAAATATATTACCCAAGTTGAAGCCGATGGCATTCAATTCCTAGATAGCAAAAAAGAAACTGCAGTTTAACAGGGATAGTGTGTCTAGAACTTTCTAAATATATGGGAACTAACTAGAAAGTTAACTTATGCAGAGGGATATGTTTCCAAAGCTGAAGTAGATTTAAAAACTTTGTGCCAGTCTTAGTGAAGGGTTTTAAGAGAACCTTAGAACTTTAGAGTTGTTTGAGCATAGCGAGTTCTCGAAAGTTCTTAGGTTATCTTGAAACACGCACTCTGTGTAAGCGACTATCACCAAATCAAAGATTTGGAATATCTGCTTAAGCTTTAGACTGGCTAAAAGTTTTTAACGTGCTGAAGCTTGGAAACATAGCCCGGCGTATAAGTTAACTTTCGGCCTAGAAGCCCTATATTAGAAAGTTAGTTTCAAAATCGGGAGCGGAAAAAGGTTTCCCAAAGTAATATCCCTGCACTTCATCGCAGTTAATACTTTTTAAAAATTCCAATTGGTTCTCAGTCTCCACACCTTCACATATTATATTCAAATCTATATCATGAGATAAAATAGCAACGGATTTCATTATTGCTTTTTTCTTATGATCATATTCGATGTTATCTATAAAACTTTTATCAATTTTAATCGTGTTTAGGGGCAACTCCTTTAAGTAACTTAGAGACGAATAGCCGGTACCGAAATCATCTAAAGCTATCTTAACGTTAATATCTTTAAGCTTATTAAGAAGTATTACAATATTATTTATATCCTTAATTGCTGTACTTTCAGTTATCTCTAACTCTAAGTATTTAGGGTTGAATTCTGTTTCAGTTAGAACGTTGGAAACTATATCAACAAAATTCTTGTTTTCAAGCTGTTTTTCAGATATATTTACAGAAATTTTTAAGGGATAACCGTATTTAGCATGCCAGAATTTTGTTTGTTTACAGGCTTGTCTTAGCACAAACTCACCTAGTGGCAAAATAAGTCCGATATCCTCTGCAATTGGAATAAATTCCGAGGGCATAATTTTAGTTCCATCTGGTCTAATCCATCTAAGAAGGGCCTCCATTCCTATTAATTTTCCCGTTTTTATATTAACTTGAGGTTGATAATAAACCTGAAATTCATTATTTATGAGAGCAAGTCTTAAGTTATTTTCAAATTTTGATTTTTCTAAAGCTTTTAAAGATATATTGTGACTATATATTATGTAAGTGCTTTTAGCAAAATTTTTGGCAAAATACATAGCGTTGCTTGAAAACCTTAGAAGTTCAGAGGGAAGAGTGGAGTGCTTTGGAAAAATGCTTACTCCAATTGTTGTGGTTATACCTAATTGATTATCATTTATTTGAAATGTATTACTAGTTAAAGTCTTTTGAACTAAGTTAACAAAATGCTCTATAAGTTCTATCTCGTCTACATCTTTGAGAAGGAAAACAAACTCATCACCAGAGTGCCTGTATACTGAACAGTTATCTCTACAAAAGTTTTGAAGTAATTTTGATATTTTTTCTAGATATTTATCACCTACATCATGGCCTAAAGTATTATTTATAGCTTTAAAATCATCAATGTTCATACAAATTACAGAAAATACAATGTCATCACTGCACAGTTTTTCCAAGTCACTTTGCAGCATATTTGAATTTGGAAGTTTTGTAAGATTATCATAATAAGCTATGCTGTAAAGATTATTTTCCCAGGCCTTTCGAACTGTAATATCTGTGATAGAACCTAACATTTTAGTAATTTTACCATACTTATTGTAGAAAAACTTTGCTTCAATACAAGACCAAATGTAATTTCCGTCATATTTTGTTAGTCTGCATTCAAAGTTGAATATGTCAATTTTGTTTTTTATATTATTATTTATAGTTGCAAAAAATTCTTTGATATCCTCTTTGTGGATTAGTTCGGTGAGAGAGCTGCACATATTATTTTCGTTGTAGCCAAGTAGTTCAAAACATTTTCGGGAAAAATAAATTTTGCTGTTTAAAATATCCCATTTCCATAGACCATATTTTGATGAGCACATTATGGTTCTATATTCTTCTAAATCAAAATTAGCAGCTTTTTCAATACTTAATATTTCTTTAATTCTAAGTTCCATATGAGAAATCTCCTTCTTAGATAAAGTGAAGCTAGAGATATATATTACAATTGCAGTATTTAAGTTAAGTATACTATTAATTAAAAAATATTATGATATAATCTATTATAATACATTTATTGGGTTATGATAAATATAATTTTGAAAAATTGTAAAAAATTATAAAAATGCAACTAATTTTTAATTTATTAAATACTATACACCACTTTTTGGGGATTGTGAATCAATTCTACTTCTTTTTATTTCTCTATATTTTTGATCTAAAACATAAAAAAGGAACCAAATGTGGTCCCTTTCGCTAATAAAGTAAGAATATCATATTTAAGCTTTTCATGTATAAAGCATATTTTAATATTATCACAAGATCGATTTATAAATTCCTACAATTCTTTTATTATTACATTCTCTTCACAAAGCATGTAATATAATTAGACTAATTTGCATTCTTAGAGTTTGATACATACCTTCGAACTATAAGTATATCCACACTTCGATTTTTTGATCTTCCATCCTCTGTTGAATTATTATATTTAGCTTTAAATTCACCATAGGCTTGAATTGAAAATTTATCAGGTGAAAAATCACATTTGTCAACCATAAAGTTCATAACATTTGAAGCACGCATATAGCTCAAGTCCCAATTAGAACGGAATTTTTCATTTTTTATTGGAACATTATCTGTGTGTCCGCTAATCTTTATTTCATTGTCTAAATCCTTTATCATATTTGATATTTTCATAAGTACTGGTGTAAATTCATTTAATATGTCTGCCTCTCCTGAGTTAAAAAGTACTGTATCCTGTATTCTTATATCTAAGCCTTCACCATTAAGTTCAACTTTTACCTTATCTGCATAGCCATCATTTTTAATACTTTGTTCTAAGGTATTTTTAACCTGAAGCATCTTATCCTGCTCAATTACACCACTTTTTTCATTTAACGTATCCAAATCATCTATTTTGAAAGTATCTCCATTACTACCGTTACTTTGCAATGCTCCACTACCACCTGAAAAAACAACATTAAATTGGTGGCTAAGTTGTTTCGCTTTTTGGTTATCTACTTTACTCATAGCAAACATAACTATAAAAAGTGCTAATAGTAGCGTCATCATATCAGAATAAGGGAGCAGCCATGTTTCATCTACATGTTCTTCATGATGTTGTTTTTTGCCTTTCATTACTAATCTCCTTTACCCTAATCATTACTACTTGTCGATTCAAATTTTTTTCTATCTTTAGGACTTAACATACTTAAAAGTTTTCTCTCAATAGTCTTAGGATTTTTTCCTTCTTGAATTGCTAAAATACCTTCTAATATTATATGCTTATTACTAACTTCTTCATGTGACTTCCTTTTTAATCTGGACGCCAAAGGATGCCAGACAACATATCCAAAGAAAATCCCATATATAGTAGCTACGAAAGCAGCACTTATAGATTCTCCGAGCTTTGCTGTATCATTTAAATTTCCAAGTGCACCAATCAGACCTATAACTGCCCCCAAAACTCCCAGAGTTGGAGAAGCACCTCCTGCTGTTGTAAAAATTGAAGCACCGCCTCGATGCCTTTCTTCCATTGCCTCAATTTCATCAGATAGGACTTGTCTAATATATTCCGGTTCAGTACCATCAACTACCATCTCTAGTCCTTGTTTCATAAATTGGTTACTCATATCCTGAACCTTGCTTTCCAAAGACAATAATCCATTTTTTCGAGTTTCTTGTGCCATTTCAACCATTAGCTTAATTATTTCTATTGGATCTTCTTTTCCCTTTTCGCTGAAAACAGCTCCAAATAATTTAGGTATGTTAAGAAAATCCTTTTTGGAAAAGAGTTCATTACCGCTGCTGCTGTACCTACAAGAATTACTATAACTGCCTCACCATTGATTAGTATGGCTACAGTTGCACCTTTCAAAAGCAATCCTGTACTAACAGCAAACAATCCAACAATAATACCTATTATTAAAAATATATCCATTTTTCACCTCTATTTATAATGTGTTACAATAAATTTGTCGATGTTTATATTAGTTTGTAAATTTATCATGTAATTATAGTACCATATTATTTGTCATATGAGAACCATTTTATGTCATAATATGTTGAAAATGTGACTTAAATAGAAAAGCCTTCTTTGATAACTAAGTAATGCGATGTTTATACAAACAATTTATTAATAATTAGTAGGTGTTTATCATAATTCGAAAATATCAATTTTAGAGGCAATTAATTTCTTAATCTATTTAGATGAAGTTAGCTAATTTTCTTGTAAAGTGGTGATACTATATTAAAAATTATGATAATAGATTATTTAATTGCTATAAATTCTATAGTTTTTTACATTTTTTTTTCTATATAATTGACATTAAAGAAACTGCACTGATAAAATAGAAATATATAGCATGGTTTGAAAACTATAGTAATCATCGAAAAGGTGGGAATTTAATTTGAGTAGCGAAGAAAAAATATTAATAAGTAAAGAATGTATAGATAAAATTAAATCCGGATTAAATACGATAAAAGTTGTTACTAAAGATAAAAATATAAAAAAGGAAACAGAGGACTTATTAAAGTTATTAGAAGCTGAGACAGCTGTAAATGGACTATCTCTTGAGGAAAGAATTCTTAAAAAAATGAAAGAAGCAAAAAGTATAGATCCAGATATGAATGCTAATTTATACATATTACACCGTAAATTAGTAAATAATCAAATAACTGAACAACAGGCGCTGCAGATGTTTGAGATGTATATTAAAGATGAAGGAAATGGTCTTAGATTTTATTAAGAATAACATTAGTTTTCGAGAGGCTGTTAAAATAACCTGTTTACATATGGTTATTTTGACGGCTTTAATTATAATGTAGTAAAAATATTTGGTTAATATAACTATTTTAAGACTAATTTTCAGTAAATATTATATAAATATTCCATAAAAATGGACGATAATATTAAAAATGTGAATTATAGATAAAATAACTCTACTTAGCAAAGATTACAGCAGTAGAAGCATATATAGGTTTAAGTTATGGAAGATCTTTTATTGGGAGTTAAATTCTTATAGCATTATAATAGTGATTTTATAATTAACGGAAAAAGGAGTGTTTTGCCTTACATGAATAACAATAAATTTTTATTTGTGCTTAAAAGTAAAAAACTTGCAGTGCTAGTAGCAGCAGTAGCTTTAAGTATTTCTTTTAGTTTTACTAAGGCACATGCAGCTGCTACTGCAGTTAGGTTTAATGGCATTGATAGATATGAAACCGCTGCAAAGGTTTGTGAAGACGGCTGGCAGGGAGATTCTAATTATGCAGTTATAGTTAACGGAGAAAATTTTCCCGATGCTCTATCTGCGGCTCCGCTTGCTAAAAAATATGAGGCTCCCATTTTGCTTACAGGTAAAGAAATATTAAATCCATATACATCAGTTCAGCTTAATAGATTAAATGTAAAAAATGTGTTCATAATAGGTGGCAAAGGTGTTGTATCTCAGAGTATAGAAGATGCTCTTAAAGCTAGAGGTATTAAGGTTACAAGAATTGGAGGAGCAGATAGATATGAGACTAGTGTTTTGGTGGCGCAAAAACTAGGAAAACCAAGTGAAATTGCTTTGGTTAACGGAGATGACTTTCATGACGGCTTGTCTATAGCAGCTATAGCAGCTTTAAAAGGAATGCCTGTAATTTTAACAGCAAGAGATTATATGCCTAGTGTTACAAAAAACTATTTTGGTAGTAATGGACAAGTTGACCAGGTATATGTAGTGGGAAATAGCGGACAAGTCACTAATAGTGTAGTGAGTTTAGTTCCAAATGCTAAAAGAATAGGCAATGGAGATATTTATGGAAGAAATACCGGGGTAATAGATGCTTTCCAGAACGAAGTTAGTACGGGAACTTTATATATTGCATCTGCAAAGGATTTTCCAGACTCTTTAGTAGCAGCAGCATTGGCTCCAAAGACTTCTTCACCAATTTTATATGTAGATTCGCCTATGTCAGCTTCAACAATTAACTATTTGAGGTCTAAAATAATTAATAATATAAAAATATTAGGAGGTGCTGGTGTAGTAGACTATGATACTCAGGAAAGAATTAGTTATATTCCATTAGAAGTTAGTAATGTTAATGATATAACAGATTTTATATGGCAGGGAGAAAAATACACTCCTAGACCTACTATAGTAGTAACTGCTAGTGATGGTAATATAAAAGAAGTGCCTGTTAAATGGAATTTATCAAAAATAAACACAACAAAGCCTGGTGTTTACACTATTAATGGAAAAATTGAAGGTACTGATAGATCTGTAGTTACTACTTTAGTGGTTAAACCTTTACCAGTAAAAATTGGAGACATTGCTTCAACAGCAGATAGCAGAAGCTCCTTTTCATTGCCAGAAACGGTAACTGCTCAAATGTCTGATGGAACTACAAATAAGGTTCCTGTTACTTGGGATTATGGAACACAGGATATTAAAACTCCAGGAGTTTATAATTTTACAGGCACTGTAGATCATTATTCCAAGAAAGTTAAACTGACATTAACTGTGAATGTAAAAACTGAAATATCTTCTATCAATAATATTAAGTTAAGATTAAATGATTTAAATAGCTTTTACTCATCACCATATTATACTCAAGTTCCTGCAAATATGACAGATGGAAGTACCAGTCTTGTATATATAAACTGGGATATGTCTAGTTTAGTTGACTATCCAGGCTATTCTGGAGTATACAAGGTAAGTGGTAAAGTTTCTGGATACTCCTCTAACATAACTGCAATCTTGGTTACTGGAAATGCACAAGATCCAACGCCATCTGATCCATTTAGTCCAAGTACACCTAGCAGTTCAGGAGGTGCTACTGTTAGCTTACCTGAAATAAATATAATGGAAGGTGATAAGTATACATTACCAGCTAAGGTCAAGAACCCTGCTACAGGAAAAGATGAAAGTGTTACATGGACCACTAAGTACATAGATACTAATGTAATAGATACTGGAAATATAGAAACAAGTAGAGTTGAAGCTATATCCTTTGAAGGAAAATCTAAGGACTCCAATATGACTGCAACAGTTGTAGTGAATATGTGTCCTAAAGTTATGGGAATTGATGCTGATAGTTTAAATGTTACTATTAGCAAATCTAGTTATTATGGCAGAACCTATACTTTACCTAGTCAGCTAACAGCAGTGCTGTCAGATGGGACTAAAAGAAATATAGCTGTTGACAGTTGGAGTGTACCAAATATAAATATTAGTACAATAAAAACCTATAAAATTACAGGAAAAGTAAAACTGTATTCAAGTCCAGTAACGCTTACTGTTACTGTAACAGAATAGAAGGAGGTAAAATATGAAAAAAACTAAAATGTTATTACTGGCTGTAGCAGTTGCTCTGGGAACTTCTTCAGCGGTATATGCCTTTCCAGCTAACAAGGAAGTGTTAATAATAGGGAATAGAGCTTTTGATGTCAGCTCAAATACAAGTGATATAAATTCATTGACAGGTAGATTTAGTGATCCTGACTTTGCAAACTATGTAGCAAACAATATGAATAATATGTATTATGTGAAAAGTGACAGCAGTGGTACACCTACAATTGTTAAAGATGTTTTTAATGGACAAACGATGGGTGAAGCTGATTTAGTTAATAAAACTGGAGGTAGAATAAATTACTATCAAGGAAACAGTACTGCAGTTAGCGATTATTGGGTAAATCAAAATAATCAATATAAAAGTAGTTCTGATATAGGACAAGGTTCAAACAACACCCAAAACCAATATATTACTTTAGAAATAGATTCAAAAAATGTAGCTGGATCTTTATATCTTTATACTTTTAAGGTTGATCAAGTAGTAGGAGTACCTGGTGCAGCATATTATAGCATAGGGGCTGCTGGAACTAACGTTTCTCCCTTTAAGACTAATCTTAGCTATATGATTGATACAAGCACATTTGTTTCAAATTCTAGTGCGGTTATTCCATTATATATCTATTCAAGTGATATGAGAACTAAGATAGCCGATGCATCATTAAAGGCAAGCGATTTATTAACCAGCACTACTAGTTCAGCAGCAATTTCAGGTTTTGCTGTAAAAACAATAAAGTTTAACACAGTATCCAATCCTATAACACCGATTTTATCAAGATATGTAGTCTTAGGAAATACAAGTAATGGCGGATATTTAGATTGTGATACAAACTATATTTATTATGTAAACACTGGTGATGGAAATAAAATATATAAGAAAAATGAAGCAGGAACGGAAAACTATTCAATATGTGATGATAATTCCGGTTATATAACTGTTTATGGAGATTGGATATACTATTGTAATTATTCAGATTCAGGGAAAATATACAAGGTAAAAAATGATGGAACTCAACGTCAAAAAATAAGTGATAATAAGGGTACTTATTTGAATGTATTAGACGATAAGGTATATTATGTAAATGCTTCAGATAGAGGCAGAATTTATTCTTTAGATTCTGCTGGAAACTCAACAAAGTTAAGTGATGATGAGGCTGCATATTTAGTATTAGGTGCTGGCAATAATCTCTACTACAGTAACATAAGTGACAGCAAAAATCTCTATAAAATTGATACCTATGGTAATAGAGGCAAAGTCGATGACTTAGGGAAGAGTAATGCAGCTAACTATGTAAATGTATCAGTAAATTCCAGTGTGGCTTATTACTCTAGCAATGATGGAAATGTGTATCGTTCTGGAGATCCATACAATCCAATTAAGATAAGTGTACAAACCACCAATGGGCTTGTAACTGATAAGATAGCAAATATAAATGTATCTAATGGTTCTATATATTATAAGAGTTTAGTAGATGGTGGTAAGCTATATAAGGTTGGCGCAAATGGCGGAGTTGCACAAAAAATAAGCAATGATAGTGTTGATGCTATATTTGTATATTCTTATAATGGATTAAAGGATGATGTTTACTATTTAAAATCAGGTAAAATGTTTATGATTACTGCAGATTCCTTAACAGGAACTACACTTCCAAAACCTATAGCAATAACAAAGCCTAAAGCTAATTTAAAAATATCTAAAATAGATGCAATACCAATGGTATATACAGATTACAGCGATTCATCAAAAACTATTGATAAAATAGATGTTTTAAGATATCTACCAGATAAAATTCCGGCTATAATGAGTGATGGAACAATACAACAGGTGCCTGTAAAATGGGATATCACAGTGCCTAAGGCGAAAAATGGAATTTATACTTATAGTGGTACTGTATTAGGTTATGGAAATAAAGTAACTATAAATTTAGCAATAGCTACGCTTTCAGGTATTAATAGTGGTAACACACATGCTTACAATGAAGTCGGCAAAAATGACAGTGTTGTAATAGATACTGGTGCTTTGTCAAGCGGTGATGTAGTTAAAGTTTATACTGTAGGAAATACGAGTAAAGTGGCTAAGACTGCTACAGTAGATGCTACTGGCGGGGTAGTTATAGGAGGCCTAGACTTTGGAGTAAACGCTGGTTCAGTAAAAGTTACTGTAACAAAACCTGGTAAGGCTGAAGGTTCTCCGTTATTTGTAAACTTTGGACCAGAAAGAGGACCAGCTCCAACTATAGCCGCTTGGAATTTAGCAAATACACAGTTAATTTATAATACAGCTAATGATACAATTACCATTAAAGGAATTCAAATAACAGCAGAGGATACTTACCAAGTTTATGTTGGCAGCCAGACAGATATTAACAGAGCAAGTAATGATGATAGCAATTGGTATGATTTAGCTTCTACTGGTAGTAATCCACTACCTTCAACATATGGTACGTATAATTCTAGTACAAAAATATTAACCTTAAATGGTAACTCAGCTAATAGTTGGATTACTGTTCCATCTGCTAATTTGAGATTTGGCGGAAACGGAGCAAAAGTATTCTTTAGAAAGCAAGGCAGCCCAGCAAGTCAGGCTACTTCATTTGTAATTAATCCAAGAATTCCAGCACCATATGGAATAACCTTTGATGAAGCTGCTAGAGTGATAAGAGGAACTACTGACAGACAACAATATTCTTTAGATGGAGGCACAACTTGGATTGATTGTACTAACAATACTACTAGTATTAGTGGAGGATTCCCAAATTTATATGCTATTCAGGTTAGAATTAAACCTACTCAAAGCACTTTAGCAAGTTTAGAAGTAGTTCAGGTTAAGGTAACAGACTTAGCAGGTACAAGCACAAATCTAGCAATAACCACTCCAGCAACAGTAGATGATACTAATGGAACAATTACTAATACTGGAAACGTGATCAACTTGAAATCTTCAGTTCCAGTAACCTGGAGGGTAGTAGATTCAAGAGGTCAAGCTACTAATATTGCTTCAATTCAACAAACAGACGGCACTCATGCAGTATTAACAGGTTACGAAAATGGAGTTGTAAATGTAGTTGCAACTACAACTGATGGCAGCAACATACAAGGTAATGTAAATGTCAATATAACAAATCAACCAGTTATTACTGTAAAAAATACTGCTGAATTAGCAAATGCAATTAATTCAGGTTATATTAGAGTGATTAAACTTGTAGGTATAGGCGGAAGCTATAATTTAAATACTTTACCAGTTACAGCTTCAAAGAAGTTGACTATAATAGGACAAGACTTGACTTCTGTATTAAATATTTCAAGTAACTTAGCAGCAGTAGATGGTGGTTCAGGATTTGCTAATTTGAATCTTAAGAATTTAACCGTTAAGGGCAATGGAGCAAATGGCAATTTAATTACAGTTTCAGGTGGTTCATTAACTTTAGATGGAGTAGCCTTTGATTCAATTAAGGGTACTTCTGTAATTAATCAAAGTGCAGGAACTGTAACAATTAATAATTCTAAGTTCTTACCATCAAATGTTGTGAATAATGCTGTAGTAATAACTAGTGGATCCATAACAAACAGCTATTTCACTGGTAATAGTAATAATAGTTCTGAAACTGGTGCAGTAAAGGTAAGTGGAAGTGTAACTCTGCAAGGAAATACATTTACAAACTATAATCAAAACAACGAATCAGCTATTAAACTTGGATCAGGATTTAGTGGTATTATAGGTGGAATTGCAAGAGATTATTGGAATATAATCAATAATTGTAATATAGGTATTGACTTAAATGGTAATGGTGTAAGCGCTGATACATTAATGACTAACAACTCTATAGACGTAAGAACTATAACAATACCAATAAAACCATAGATACCCATATATCTAAAAAAGCAGTAGGATATCCTGCTGCTTTTTTAAAAAAGTATTAGAGTAGTTAGAATGAAACAAGATAGCCTGTAAAGATATAATGAAGAAAAACGATAATTATAAAAAATATGTTAGTTTATTTAATATATATTAATAAGGAAGGTCCGGTGAAAAAATGAAACTTAATAAAAAATTAGCGACTTTAATAATGGGCTTTGTTATGGCTTCAACTTTAACTCCTACAGCAGCATTAGCCTATGATAATGATATAAATCGAATAAATGATAAAATTATCACTAATACATATAAAAATTGGATAATTAGATTTAACTCAGCTGTGGACACTAATTATTTATCAGGGGTTGTTCAAGTAAAAGATATAACTGATGGAACAGTACAACAGGTGACTGTATTACCTAGTGATGATGTGAATACAATAAAAATCAATGCGCCTTCACAGGGATATAAATTAGAACACAATTATGAAATTTTAGTAGATAAAAGCATAAGATCTAGAACGGGTAAAAATCCAAATAGAAAGGCAGTTATGAATTTTACGGTTATGGATCTAAGTAAAAGTAACTACTCTGCTAATATAAATGTAGTTGTTTCTCCAATTATTCCAGCATTAAAACAGATAGCTATTAATACAACCGATCTTCCACAGATAAAGAAATTTAAAATAGATGGAAATGATAAAGTTTTTGCAATAGATGATAAAGCAGTTTCTGCGATAAATGCAAGCAGTGCAACAATATATTTTTATGGTAGCGATGGTATTACTGTAATTGGAAAAGGAACATTAGATGTAAGTCAGTCAAGAAACAACTTAAGTGTAAAAATTAACAATGCAGAGTAATAAGTTTATACTTTTTATTCAAGATAATAGCTATTGGGCAAAAAATGGTATAGTGTAAGATCTAATGTAAATATGTAAAAAAATAGGTTTGGAGTGATAATATGAGACTAAGTCACAATATGGCTTCATTAAATATATATATGACACATAAAAGAACCCTAGAAAGCCAAAGTTCTGCAATGAATAAAATATCAACAGGTTATAAGGTTAATAATGCGAAGGATGATCCTAATGTCATAGCACAAAGTGAAAGAACGAGAATGCAGATAAGAGGACTTCAAATGGCAGGGAAAAATAGTCAAGATGGTATAAGTATGCTTCAATCAGCTGAAGGTGGCCTTGACAGTGCAACTCAGATGCTTCAAAGAATAAGAGAGCTTGTTGTACAAAGTGGAAGTGGCTCTAGCACAGATGGAGATAGAAAAGTTATACAAAATGAAATTAATCAGATGGTAGAGGGAATTGGAAGTATAGTAGATTGTACAGAATTTAATGGGAAAAGCCTTTTAAATAAGACTAAATTGAATGAAGGTACAGTATCAGGTGATGGAGAGTTTGTAGAACTAGATATGCCTGTAGGTGCCAATGCTGGAGAAAGTGTAAAGATCCCAATTTATGATCTATCACCAGGAGAGCTTAAAGTAAAAGATGGAGTTCTTGCAGGAAAGAGTCTTAAAGATGTTAATATTGAAAGCGGTGGAAAATCTATTGATGATGCATTAAGTATTTTGAACAATGCTCTTGATAAAACCATTTCTGTAAGAAGTAAATATGGCGCACTGGAAAATAGATTTGAGGATACTATGGATAATGTAAGTGAGATTTCAGATAGAATGGAAGGTGCTGACAGCAATCTCAGAGATGCGGATATAGCTGAAGAAATGATTAAATTTACCAAGGATAATATATTGCTAGAAGCTGGAAGTGCAATGATGGCACAATCAAACAAATTTCCACAGGATGTTCTTAGAATATTGGAAAATTTAAAAAGCCGCTAATCATATAAGCAGACATACAAAATCTTAAGTAGATATCCCAAATCTTAAGCAGGCATCCAAAATCTATGATTTTGAGATGGTCGCTTACTCATTCGACAATAGGAGAAGGAGTTTCATATATTAAGTTTATAAAAAACAGTTATCAACTTTTAGATACATAAACAAAAACTAAAAGTTGATGACTGTTTTTATTTTAAAAAATATAATAAATTAATTATATGTTAGATTAAATATTGATTAAATACTTATTGAATATTCATGACAAAATATGCTAATCTATTGTATAATAATAAGGACAAAATTAAATAATAATAATTTTATGTAAAAATTTGGAGTTAAATCAATGAAGCAATAAACCAATAAATCATTAAATTATTAATATACTTTTAAATAATTTTTAAAAATATATTAACACAAGCGATAAGTACTATTATATAATTAATTATAACTAGGATAGTAACATAAAAATTAATAACAAAATACAAGTTTAATATAAAATAAAATTAGATTAAATTTTTTTTTAATTTAAGCAGGAATTTTATTCTAAATGTCTAATTATATATAAAGTTGAGTATAATTTATGAAATATAGGGGTTGATGAGTTGAATATACAAAATATGTCAAAAGACCAAGTAACTTATAATTTAATGAAAAAGTCTTTAGATGCTTCTTCTACAAGGAGTAGGGCTATTTCGAACAACATTGCCAACATAAATACCAAAGGATATAAAAGGCAGTATGTAACCTTTGAAGAGTCACTTAATCGAAGTATAGATGATCTGGAACTTAAGACTAGTGATGAAAAGCATATGAAGTATGGAAGTGAGTATGGAGAAATTAAGGTGGAAACGGATAAAAGCTCCAGCATAAGAGAAGATGGAAATAACGTGGATATAGAGAATGAGGAGACAAATCAAGCAGCAAATACATTAATGTATAATGCATTAATAAGTCAGATTAACAGTAGATTGTCTATGGAAAGATATGTGGTTAATGGAAAGTAATATAAAGAAGGGGGATAAAAATAAATGTTAAAAGCATTTAACACTTTAAGAATAAGTTCAAGTGGACTTTCAGCAGAAAGACTTAGGATGGATACTATAGCTTCAAATATAGCAAATGTTAATACTACAAGGGGAGCAGATGGACAACCATATAAGAGAAAGGTTGCAGTTTTTCAAGAAAATTTAAATAATGAATTAAATAAGCAAACTGGAAGATACGAAGATGTACCAACGGGAGTAAAAGCAGTTGGAATCGAAGAAGATAACTCTCCTATGAGAAGGGTTTATGATCCTTCTAATCCGGATGCGGATGTTCAAGGATATGTAACAATGCCAAATGTAAATATACTTAATGAAATGGCAGATATGATAGTAGCTACAAGAGCTTACGAAGCAAATGTTAGTGCTGTTAATTCAGAAAAAAGCATGTTTTTAAAGGCTCTAGAAATTGGCAGATAAGGAGAAGTGAATTATGAGAATAAATGAATTTGTACCAGATAATAAAATCTTTGAGAAAATTGGAAATAAGCAAAACAATCAAGAGGAAAGTGCAGGAAGTGGATTTGGAGATATTTTAAAAGAAAAGCTTGATGATGTTAATGCTAAGCAACTTAATGCTGAGAATTCAACGCAAAAGTTTATTTCAGGTGAAGATACTGATATACATAAGGTTATGTTAGATACAGAAGAAGCTAAAATGTCATTAGAATTGGCAGTGCAAATTAGAAACAAATTTGTGGAGGCCTACCAAGAATTAAGTAGAACACAGTTATAATAAGGAGTGCTAGATTAATGGGTAAGCTATCACAGTTATTAAAAAATTTGGTGGAAAAATGGAAAGGGCTCAGCAGAAATAAAAAAATAGCCTATGGAATAATTGTTTCAGGAATTATAGCATCAATAGTATTTTTAAGTATATCATTAGGCAAAACAAAATATGATGTTTTGTTTTCCAATATGGATCCTACTGATTCTGCTGCAGTTTATAAAAAACTTCAAGATCAAAAAATTGATGCAAAAGTAAGTGGGAATTCTATTTTAGTTCCTAAAGATCAAGTGGACAAGCTAAGAATGCAAATGCTGGCAGATGTACCATTAACAAATGGAAGTCAAGGCTTTGAGCTTTTGGATAAAAGTAAATTTGGGTCTACAGACCAGGAGATGAAAATAAATTATCAAAGGGCTCTTCAAGGAGAGTTGGAAAGAACAATAAAGGGTTTTGATGAAGTAGAAAATGCCAGAGTTCATATTGTTTTGCCAGATGATACAGCTTTTGTTAAAGACACAGATCCCGGAAAAGCTTCTGTTACAATAAAGCTAAAGTCAGGAGCAAAACTAAGTGAAGATCAGGTAAAATCAATTGTTTCTTTAATATCTGGAAGTGTTAAAAATATACCAAAAGAAAATGTAGAAGTAATAGATGACAAGATGAATCTACTTTCTAAAGACTTATTTAACAATAATAAAGATATGTCAAATTCTACAACGCCTGCAGAAAAGCAACAGCAGTTAAAACAGCAGTACGAAAAAGATGTGGAAAAAAGATTGCTTAGCATGCTTGAGGCAGTTTATGGAAAGGACAAGGTTAAAGTAAAGGTAAATGCAGACTTAGATTTTGATGCAGTGCAGCAGGATTCTGTAACCTATGACCCAAAAAGCGTTGTAGTTAGTGAGCATAATGTAAAGGATAGTTCCACAACTCCAAATACAAGAGCCTCTAATAGCCCAGTAGATAATAATATGACTAATACGACTGCAAATAACAATAATAATAATGGAATTTCAACTCATGAAGAAAGTACGAAAAATTACAATGTACCAAAGGTTGAGCAAAAAACTATAAAGGCTCCAGGAGCAGTTAAGAGGTTAACAGCATCTATAGCATTAGACGGAAATGTAGATCCAGCAACAATAACTTCTGTAAAAAATCTTGCTGTATCTGCTATAGGTTTTGATAATAATAGAGGAGATAGCATAAGTGTAGAAGGAATTCCTTTCGATACTAAATCAAAGGATGATGTTAAGAAAGATTTAGATGCTATGAACAAAGCTGCTCAGGATGTTGCAAAACGTAAGACTTATATAATAGCAGGAATTGTAGGAGCTATATTATTAGCAGCAGCAACAGCAGGATTTATAGCATGGAGAAGGAAAAAGAAAGAAGAAGAGGAACTGTTTGAAGAAGAACTTCAATCTCAAGGCATTGATGTTATCATAGGTGATGAAATGGATGCTGCAGGTGGACATCCTAAGTTTAAACCTATAGACTTCGAGACAGAAGATGAAAAGACTCATATCGAAAATGAAATAAAGAAATATGCTAAAGAAAAACCTGAACAAGTTGCAGATATTGTGAAATCATGGTTAGCAGAGGATGAGAGGTGATAAATTATGCCAAGAGATGCACAAAAGTTAACAGGAGTTCAAAAAGCGGCAATATTATTTATAACTCTTGGTCCTGAAGCTTCTGCAGATATAATTAAAAAGTTGCCGGAGTCTGAAATACAGAAAATAACTTATGAAATAGCTAATATAGCATCTGTAAAGTCAGATCAAAAACAGGAGATATTACAGGAATTTATACAAATAAACAAAGCTAAGGACTATTTAACTGAAGGTGGTATTGAATATGCACGAAATCTGCTTTCTAAAGCTTTAGGAAGTCAAAGAGCATTTGAGATACTTGAAAAAGTTACAGAAGCTACACAGCAGTTTAGACCTTTTGCTATAGCTAGAAAAGCAGATGCTCAGCAACTATTAAATATTATATCTAATGAGCACCCTCAAACTATAGCGCTAATACTTTGCTATTTACAGGCAGATAAGTCAGGGCAGATAATATCTGCCCTGCCAGAAGAGGTGCAGGCAGAAGTAGCTTTTAGAATTGCTGCTATGAGCAATACTTCACCAATAGTAGTTAAAGAAATTGAAAAAGTTTTAGATGATAAACTATCATCTGTAGTTAAATCTGATATGAAGGTAATAGGTGGAGTTCCAACTCTTGTTGAAATACTGAATCAAGTTGATAGAACTACAGAAAGAAATATCACAGAATCCTTGGAAAAAGAAGATGCAGAACTTGCAGAAAAAATCAAAGAATCTATGTTTGTATTCGAGGATATTATTACTCTTGATGATGTTTCTATTCAGAGAGTTCTTAGAGAAGTGGAAACTAAAGAGCTTGCGTTGGCACTTAAGGGATGTTCAGAAGAGGTGGCAAATGCTATCTATAGAAACCAATCTAAGAGAGCTGCTGCGGCACTAAAAGAAGACATTGAATTCTTAGGTCCAGTAAGACTTATGGACGTAGAAAAATCGCAGCAAAGAATTGTCAGCGTTATAAGAAGACTTGATGAAGCAGGAGAAATAGTAATATCAAGAGGTGGAGAAGATGCAATCATCGTATAGAGTCATCAAGAATTCCAGTGTAGTTAGTGATAAACCTAAAGAAATAGTTACAAGGTTTCAGGAAAAAGAAGAAATTAAACAGAAAGAGCAAAATGAAACTAATGCTAGAGTGTTCATTGATAGTTATGAAAATTTAGCAAAAACTATGGTGGGAAACGCCAGAAGACAAAGTGATGATATACTATCCGCTGCCTATGCAGAGGCTGAAAAAATTGAAAAAGAGGCCTATGAGAAAGGATATAGCCTGGGAAATGAAACAGGTTATAATGATGGATTTAATAAAGCCTATGAAGATGGTTATAAAAGCAATTTGGACAAGGCTTTAGCAGAGGCTGAGATTATAAAAAACAATGCTGATAATATATTAAAAAGCTGCATAGAAGAAAAAGATAGATATTTAAAAGAAAAAGAAGCAGAAATAAAAAGTTTAATTATAAATTGCATTGAAAATATTTTAAAAAGAGAGATAAAAGATAAAGAAGCATTAGATAGTTTAGTTTTTGAAAATTTATCTGAAATAAAAAACTCTAAAAATATAATAATTAAAAGCAATAAAATTTACTGTGAAGAGTTCAGCAAAAATATAGAGCTATGGAAGGAACAAATTCCTTTAAGAGGAGAAGTATTTATAATATCTGATGACTCCGTAAAGGAAGGCAGTGCTATCATAGAGAGAGATAATGGGAAAATAGTAGTTAGTGCTCAGATAGCTATGGAGAAGGTAAGGGAAATATTTAATAGTGTGGAGTAACTATAGAGGTAAAAGGCCGAAAGTTAACTTATTCCTTAACTGTCAATTGAATTCAGAGGTGTAATTAATGATTAATATAAATTTTAATCAGTTAAATAAAAAAATAAATGAAACCAACTTCACATACTCCGAGGGTATTGTAAAAAAGGTTATAGGACTTACTGTAG
Source organism: Clostridium sp. OS1-26 (assembly GCF_030915445.1). Taxonomy (GTDB): domain Bacteria; phylum Bacillota; class Clostridia; order Clostridiales; family Clostridiaceae; genus Clostridium_AM. Next base: position 264,255 of record NZ_CP133264.1, on the reverse strand, counting down.
AAGTAGAAGGAATAAGATCCTTTGTAGGAGAGTTATGCACGGTATATAGTGAAAAAGAAAATCCTATACCCTGTGAAGTTGTTGGATTTAGAGACAATAATGTAATACTAATGCCGCTGGGAGAGCTTATAGGTATAGCTCCAGGTTGTAGAGTGGTTCCAGAAGGAAAACCACTGAGTGTAAAATGCTCAGATGAGCTATTTGGCAAGGTTTTAGATGGCCTTGGGAATCCCTTAGATGAAGAATTAATATCTGGAGGCACACCATATTCCTTAGATACAGATCCTCCAGACCCTCTTAAGAGAAGAAGAATTAAAGATGTTATACCGACGGGCATTAGAGCTATTGATGGCTTTATAACCTGTGGTGAAGGACAAAGAATTGGTATATTCGCTGGTAGTGGTGTTGGTAAGAGTACCACTCTTGGAATGATTGCAAGGTATGCTGAAGCTGATGTCAATGTAATATCATTAATTGGTGAGAGAGGCAGGGAGGTAAAAGACTTTTTAGAAAAGGACTTAGGAGAAGAAGGTTTAAAAAAATCTATAATTGTCTGCGCAACCTCTGATAAACCGGCTTTAGTTAGACTTAAAGGAGCTTTTACAGCAACAGCAATAGCAGAATATTTTAGAGATAAAGGTAAAAAAGTAATATTAATGATGGACTCAGTTACTAGATTTGCTATGGCTCAAAGAGAAATTGGACTTGCTATAGGTGAGCCACCAGCTACAAAAGGATATACACCTTCTGTGTTTGCAAAGCTTCCAAGGCTTATGGAACGTGCAGGAATGTCAGATAAAGGTTCTATTACTGCATTTTATACTGTACTGGTGGATGGAGACGATTTTAATGAGCCTATTGCAGATGCTGTTAGAGGTATACTTGATGGTCATATTGTACTTTCTCGTACATTAGCTACAAAAAATCACTATCCTGCTATAGATGTGCTTAATAGTGTAAGCAGACTTATGTCAGAGGTAGCAGAAAGTAACCATAAAAATGTAGCTTCTTATGCTAGAGATTTACTTGCAACCTATAAGAATTCAGAGGACTTAATAAATATCGGAGCTTATGTGAAAGGAAGTAATAAGAAAGTAGACCTTTCAATACAGTTTTATGATGAAATAATAAAATATTTGAGACAGGGCATGAATGATCATTGTAGTTTTCAAGAAAGCATTGATATGTTAGGGGAAATTTTTAATTAGTTGACAATGAGCAACTCAAAAAAAGTGGGGTGTAGGATATGCAGCAATACCATTTTAGATTGCAGAAGCTTTTAGACATTAGATTACAAAAAGAAGATGAAAGCAAAAGGATCTTTAAAGAGGCACAAAGTGAAAAGCTTAAAGTAGAGAAAAAGCTCAATGAATTAAAGGAAAACTATATAAAATATAGAACGATATCAAGCAAAGAATCAGTTATTGAGCAAAAGATAAGACATGTTTATTTAAATGCTATAAATTACAGTATAAATGAAGCTCATGAAGAACTTGCAAAAAAACAAAAAGTATTAGAAGAGAAAAGAGATGAGCTGAAGCAGAAGCAGATAGAAAGAAAGACTGTAGAGACCTTAAAGGAAAAACAAAAAGAAACCTTTTTAAAAGAGCAAAATCTTATAGAGCAAAAAGCAAATGATGAGTTTGCTCTATATGGTTTTATAAGAAATCTTAAGAACTTGAAAGGAGGTGAGATAATTGGAGATTAATGCATTAAACATGAAAAGAATACTTGCAAATACGACTAAACCAAGTACGAAACCTTTAAACGATGATGTTTTTAATAAAGTACTTGAAAAAGCTAGTCAACCTACTGAAAATAGGCAAAGTAATCAGACTAATCTAAATGAACAAAGAAATGTAGAAAAGACTAGAAGTAATGATGTTGATAATTCAAAAAATAAGCCTTTATCAAAGGAAGAAAAGGCTGCCTTAAAAGAAGCTGGATTTAATGATGATGAAATAGACAGCATAAAATCAGAAAAGGATTTAAAAGAAGCTATAATAAAAAAGCTTTTAGGTGGAGATGTAAAAGAAAATGAGAATTTAAATTCACTTTTAGCTATGCTTATGACTTTTATGCAGGGGAACTTTGATAACACTAACTATATAAATATAAAGAATGTTATTGACAAAAATAGTGGAAATGCTGAAAAGTTACTTAATATCCTTTCAAACCTTACATCTCAGAGTAAGTCAAATACTGATTTGCTTGGAATGCTTAAAAAAGAACTTTCCCCAGATATGGTACAAGCTTTAAATTTGAATGATGATAATGTCATTGAGAAAATAAAAACTGAGCTTTCAGCTATATTAGGCAATGAAGAAAAAAATGCTAATATCACTACAAACTTCAATAATAATAATGAAGAATCAGCTGTAGGAAAAGTAATAAATCCTCTATTAAATAATGCAAAGGCTGCTTTAAAAAATATTAAGGATGACAGTAATACAAATAAAAATGATGCGCTAAAAGATATAAAGAATGTTATTAAAAACACCCAAGGTGAACAGATAGAAACTCCTGTTAAAAATAACAAAAAATCTTCTGACACAAATTTAATGATGGAAGATGGTAAATCTAAATCAGATGAGGATTTCCTCAAAAGTCTTTTGTCAAACAATAGTGATGATAAAATTTCAAAGGTTACTAATTTTATGTCACAGTTTAACAATGCAAAAGTAGAAAATGTTAATGTAGCTGAAATGGAGAACTTGGTTATAAACAAAAATAACTTTAGTGCAGATATGATAAAATCTATAAAATATATGGAATTAAATAATATGAAGGACCTTACAGTTAAAATAAACCCAAAAGAACTTGGAGAAGTAGTTATAAGACTTACTATGGAAGCTGGGGCTATGAAAGCAACTATAACAGCTGCTAACAAAGAAGCTTATAATTTATTGAATTCTAATTTATCAGATATGACTAACAAGCTTCAAAATAGTGATATAAAGGTTCAGAGTGTAGCACTAAACATTTATAACGAAGATACAACTTTCTTTAAAGATGGTTCTAACAATGGGCAGAATCATGAAGACAACAAAGGTAAAAGAAATCATTCAATTGAATCTATATCAGAGGAAGAGACTGCAGATAATATAAGTTCTATTGACAGTAATGTAAATATGTTAGCCTAAGCAGACATAAAAAATAGAGGAGGTGAAGTTTCATGGCAGATACAGTTAATGGTACACAAAATCAAAGCCTTTTAGACATCGTAAATCAAGCTAATGCCACTAAGACTGCAAGAGGTACAAAAATAGTAAGATCAGGTCAGGATATGGACAGGAATGCTTTTTTAAAAATACTTTCAGCAGAGCTTTCCAATCAGGATCCGCAGAATGCAAAAGATGGTACTGAGTATGTATCACAAATGGCACAATTTGCAGGGCTTGAGCAAATGGCTAACTTAAATAGCACTATGAGAGTTACAGGAGCAAATAGCCTTATAGGAAAAGTTGTATCTCTAAAAAAACTAGACGATAATGGAAATCTTTATAGTGGTGAGGTTAAAGATGTAATTAAAGATGGAGATATTGTTAAGGTTGATGTAATAGTAGGAAAAGGAAAAGACAAAGATGGAAACATTGTTGATAATATTAAAGAGTTTGCTATAGAAGATGTAATTGGAATAACGAACAATAACAAAGTAGCAGGCACAGCAAATAGTAGTATGAATCTACTAAATGCGGCAGCTTTAATAGGAAAGACTGTAGAGCTAGATGAAAAGGACAGCAGCGGAAACAATTATACAGGAATGGTAAAGCAGGTATCAAGGGATGCTAATGGTATAAAAGTAACTGTTCAAACTTCAAGTGGAGAAACTAAAGATTTTACATTTGATAAAGTAATTAGGGTAAAAGATAGCTAGCCTAGAAAGAGTGATGTTATGGGATATAGAGTTATCAATGGTAAGCTGCACCTAATTGGAGACTTCCCGACCTATAATAAAGCAGAAAAAAATAAAAATAATGATACTTCCTTTAAAGACATACTCGATAAAAAAATAGGCAATAAAGAAAGCTTTGTTATATCCAGTCATGCTGCTGAAAGGCTAAGGCAGAGAAATATAAGCTTTAATGAGGCTGATATGAAAAACATAAATGAAGGAATAAACAAAGCGGAGGAAAAAGGAGCTAAAGAATCATTAATATTATATAAAGATACTGCACTTATAACTTCAATAAGAAATAGGACAATAATCACAGCAGTAGATAAAGAAAGCAGCAAGGGAAGCGTTTTTACAAATATAGATAGTGTGGTAGTTTTATAGCGGCAGGACCTTTAGGATGCCGAGCTTTGTGGAACGATAGAAACAAAGCAAAAATTATAAAATGTAACAAAAATAAGATAAAATCATAAAATAAAATTTGGAGGTAAAGATTATGTTACCATCAATGTATTCAGGGATTAGTGGACTTAAAGCTAATCAGAAAAAACTTGATGTAGTTGGAAATAATATTGCTAACGCAAGTACAACGGCATTTAAATCACAAAGAATAAGATTTCAGGATATGATAAGCCAAAACATGGCACAAGCGACACAGGCTACTTCAACTACAGGAGGCACAAATCCTAAACAGGTAGGGCTTGGTGTACAAATAGCAGGCATAGATACAGTAACATCAACAGGAAATATGCAGCCAACTAGTAGACCTTTAGATTTTGCTATAGATGGGCCAGGATACTTTGTTATAGGTTCAGGTCCTGTTCCTGCAGATAGTACAGCTACTGATGCAGGAACACTTACTGTTGAACCTGCAGCGCATGCAATTGGTAGCAATGGAGTTGAAACTGGGTTTACTAGAGATGGATCCTTTACATTAGATTCTCAAGGCAATCTTTTAACCTCAGATGGATTAAGAGTTTATGGTTATGCTAATAATAATGCAAAAATAACTTATAGTCCAGACGATGTTAAAAAGGCCAATACAATAGACTTAACAGATAACGGTAAGGGTGGTGCAGACACTGAAATAATTGATACATCACTAGTACCTCTGGCTATACCAGATAGTGTAAAATTGGGAGATAAAGATGTTAGAATTCAATCTTTTTCCATTAGTAAAGATGGAGTCGTAACTGCAGTTTTAGATGGAGGAGCAACAGCAGCATTGGGACAGATTGCTATGGTATCTTTTAAAAATGATGCAGGTCTTACAAAAATGGGCAAGAATATTTATAATGCATCTGCCAACTCAGGAGCACCTACTATTAGATGTGGTGCTAACATCAAAGAAGGAGAGGATGGCTATAATGCTGGAGGTTATGGAGAAATGCTCCAAGGAATGCTTGAAATGTCTAATGTAGACTTAGCAGAACAGTTTACAGATATGATAATAGCAAGTAGAGCCTTTCAGGCAAACGGAAAAATAATATCTACTGGAGATGAAATTCTTCAGGACTTAGTTAACTTAAAGAGATAGAAATATAGTTGAGAGTTGAAAATTTCAACTCTCAACTAAATAAAAAGGGTGGGATTTTATGATAAAGATTACAGGCTTAGACAACAAGGAATTTATTATTAACTCAGAGCATATTGAAAAACTAGAACAGATACCAGAAAGCGTTGTAACGCTAACGAACGGTCATAAATATCTTGTAAAAGAATCTAATGATGAAATAATAAAAAAAGTAATCGAATATAAGAGAAAAATATTTATTGGAGATGTGAGATAAAAGTTTAATGTAGTGTAATCTTAAAAAATCTAACTGTAAAAATTAAATATGAACATAAAATTGAGGAAGAAGAATAGCTTCTTTCTCAATTATAAAATAGACAATAATTATATTCTATTTATTTAAAGTGAGGAGTTAACCTCCTGATTTATTTAGTACATATAAATGAAAGGGAGACATGCATTATGGAAAATAACAAAGAAAAAAAAGGTGGAAGTAAATTAAAAATTATTATTATAGCAGTTGTGGCAGTAGCTGTTTTAGGAGCTGGAGGTTATTTTGGATATAACCATTTCTTTGCTTCAAAAGATAATACTACTAAGAAGGTGGTTCAACAGCAAATACCTATGCAGCAGGTACAACAAGGACAAGTTCAACAGAGCCAGGTTCAGCAAGGACAACAGATGGTTCAAAATGGAAGCTATCTGCAGCAGGTAGTTTCAGCAAAAACATTTGGACTAGATGAGTTTTTAGTAAATCTTGCAGATGAGGATGGAAAAAGATATTTAAAAGTAAAAGTTTTTTTAGGTTATGATAACAAGAAACTAGATACTGAGTTAGAGGAAAAGAAGCCTATACTAAGAGATGCTGTTATAAGTGTTTTGAGATCAAAAAAATCAACAGATATAAGTGCTAAGGGAATAGATAACATTAAGATAGAAATTATTCAAAGAATAAATGCAACACTAGAAAAAGGTCAATTGAATAATGTTTATTTTAACGATCTACTTGTGCAGTAGCATACCACACTATACAAAGAACGGAGAATGTAGATGGATGTGCAGTTTTGGTGGATGTTTTTGAAAATAGTAATATTCTTGCCATTTATATTGATACTCATATATATATCAATGAAATACGGTGGAAGTAAACTGCAAAATATCCAGAATGGAAAATATATAAAAATTTTAGAAAGAGCACCTATTTCGAAAGAGAATAGTCTTTTAGTCGTAAAGATAGGACAAAAAGGTTATGTGATGGCTTCAACTAATGGGAAAATAGAAATAATATCTGAGCTGTCTCAGGAGGAAATAATTGAGGTAGAAGCTTCAAAGGCTATACCTCAATATAAAGATTTAAAAGATTTTTATGAAAAAACCGGACTGAAAAGAATTAGTGAAAAAGCACCTGTTAAGAACTTTTATGAAAAACTTAGATTTAAAAAGGAAGATTGAAATGAATAAGAGAAATAGCAAGGCCATAATACTAGTTTTAATTTTTATTACTATGGTATTTGCAGCAGCAAAGGTGCATGCAGCACCAGATACCTTTCCTATACCTAAGATAAATATATCAGTGGATAATGCTAGTACACCAAATCAGTATGTAGGAAATATAAAGCTTCTCATAATGCTTACAATACTTACACTACTTCCATCTTTTATTATGATGATGACAAGCTTTGTGAGAATAGTAGTAGTATTTGGGTTTTTAAGAAGTGCAATGGGAACACAGCAATCTCCACCTAATCAAGTATTAATTGGACTGGCTCTATTTTTAACTGTATTTATAATGCAGCCAGTTTATAATAAAATAAATACCAATGCAATACAACCATATATTGAAAATAAAATAACTCAAGAACAAGCTATAGAAGAGGGAGCTAAGCCTCTAAGAGAATTTATGCTTAAGCAGACAAGACAAAAAGACTTTAAACTGTTTATTGATGAAGCAAAATTAAATTATAAGGTAACAAAAGACAATGCACCTCTTAACGTTGTGGTTCCAGCTTACATTATTAGTGAATTAAAAACCGCTTTTCAAATAGGATTTTTAATATATATACCATTTCTCATAATAGATTTAGTTGTTGGTAGTATACTTATGTCAATGGGTATGATGATGCTTCCACCTGTAATGGTGTCTACGCCATTCAAATTGTTATTGTTCGTGATGGTAGATGGATGGTATCTAATTGTAAAATCTTTAATTATGAGTTTTTCATGAGGTGAGTTAATTGAGCGAAAACATGGTAATAGGCATTATAAAAGATGCCATACAAACAGGACTTATGGTAGCAGCACCTATTCTTTTGGTTTCAATAATAGTTGGACTTATAATAAGTATATTCCAGGCTACAACTCAAATTCAGGAGCAAACTTTGACTTTTGTACCTAAGATTATAGCAGGAGCTTTAGTTGGACTTCTTACAGGAAGTTGGATGCTTCATCAACTTGTAAATTTCACTACAAGAATATTTACATATATATCACATATTACGCAGTAGCATAAAAATGCATCGCATTTTTCCAATGAGGTGAAAACTTTGATAGATACCATATACTTTACAGCATTAATATTAATAACCATTAGGATGTTTTGCTTTTTCGTTATAGTTCCTGTATTTTTCCCAAATGGTACCCCAAACGCTATTAAGGTAGGATTAACCTTAATTATGGCATATATATTAATACCGGGAATTGACTATTCAGGAATACATACTATAAATAACAATTTACCATTTATAATTAACTGCTTAAATGAAGCGGCTGCAGGTTTGACTTTAGGTTTTATAACAAATTTATGTTTTACCTCAGTAAAAATTGCAGGTCACCTTATGGATATGCAAATTGGTTTTTCAATGATGAGTATGTTTGATCCAAATTCAAAAAGCAATACTACATTATTAGAAAATTTATTATATTGGCTTAGCATTATAGTTTTTTTTATAGTGGATGGACATCATATGCTCATTAAGGCATTAATGGAAAGTTTTAGTGTGATAAAGCTTGGAAATTTTTTCTTGGGTCAGAGTTCAATAAATATTATAATAAGGGTTTTTATTGAATACTTTGCTATAGCGTTGAAAATAGCAATACCTATTATATTGATAATTTTTATAACAGATTTAACTATGGGACTTATTTCAAGAACTGTTCCTCAGTTAAATATAATGATTCTTGGACTACCAATTAAAATTCTTGTAGGCCTTGGAGCCTTTTGTTTTGCGCTACCTATATTTTTAAGGATAATAGAAAATTCTTTTTATGGAATACCGGACGCAATAAGGGGATTTTATAAAACAATACCCTTACTTATAATATTCGCATCAGATGATAAAACTGAAGAGGCTACTCCTAGAAAAAAGAGTGAGGCCAGAAAAAAAGGTCAAATAGCTAGAAGTAAAGAAATAGCTTTAACGCTGACTTTATTAGTATCTACGATTGTGTTGTTAAGTTTAGGAGGGTATGCAGGGAATCAACTTAAAGAAACTATGATTGCCTTTTTAAATAATTACACAGCAACAGCCCTAACTTACGATAGTGTGCAGAAAATAGCCTTTATAGTAGTATGGAGAATTGGAATAATATTTTTACCAATTGTTATTCCTATTATGTTAATGGGAATCTTAGCAAATTTTCTTCAGACAGGAGCTTTAATTACCTCAGAACCATTAAAGCCTGATTTTTCCAAGTTGAATCCTTTAAATGGTTTGAAGAGAATGTTTTCCATGAGAGCTGTAATGGAATTATTTAAAGATTCAGCTATAGTTATAGTGGTAGGATATGTAGGTGTTAAATATGTGCTTAGTAACTATACGTACATACTTTCACTAGGAGATTTAAAGCCAGCTGCGGTAATGGAAGCTGTAGGAAATCTTACAATAGGCATTTTCTTTAGGATAACAATTATAATGATTGTTATAGCAATTATAGACTATTTATTTCAAAGGTTTCAGTACAATAAAGATTTGAGAATGTCTAAACAAGAAGTAAAGGAAGAGTTTAAGCAAGATGAGGGAGATCCTCAAATAAAGGGTAAGATTAGGCAGAAACAAAGAGAAATGGCCATGAGAAGAATGATGCAGGAAGTGCCTAAAGCTACAGTAGTTGTAACAAATCCGACACATATAGCAGTAGCCCTAGGTTACGAGGAAGGACAAAGCGCTCCGACAGTTTTAGCAAAGGGCGCTGACAAAGTGGCTATAAAAATAAAAGAAATAGCTAAAGAAAATGAAGTACCTATTATCGAAAATAAACCTTTAGCTAGATTGATTTATGAACAGGTAGATTTAGAAGAAGAAATTCCTGTTGAAATGTATCAAGCAGTAGCAGAGATACTGGCGATTGTATATAAGATTAAAAAGAAGAAGTAAAACCGGGGTGATATTTTGGAAAACAGCAGAAAAAGGTTTAGTCTAAAAAATAATATGGATATAATAATGGCCTTTGTGGTTATATCTGTAGTACTTATGATCATAATACCACTTCCACCAGAAATACTGGACATACTGTTATCTTTTAACATTACTATATCCGTAGTAATTATACTTTTAACACTGTTTACTACAGAAGTGCTGCAGTTTTCTGTATTTCCAACGTTACTACTTATAACAACCTTGTTTAGACTTGCTTTAAACATATCTTCAGCAAGGTTAATATTAAAGGATGCTTATGCAGGAGAAGTAATAAATGCCTTCGGTAGTTTCGTTGTTGGAGGAAACTATGTTGTTGGTATAATAATATTCTTAATTATAGTAATTATACAGTTTATTGTAATTACAAACGGTGCTGGTAGAGTATCAGAAGTATCTGCAAGATTTACACTTGATGCTATGCCAGGTAAACAGATGAGTATAGATGCAGATTTAAATGCAGGCTTAATTGACGAAATGGGAGCAAGGGAAAGAAGAAAAAGATTGCAGCAGGAAGCAGATTTTTATGGAGCAATGGACGGTGCTTCTAAGTTCATTAAAGGAGATGCTATAGCAGGTATTATAATTACAGCAATAAATATTATTGGAGGTATCATCATAGGAGTTGTGATGCTGAATATGGATGCCTCCACAGCTGCACAAACTTATACAAGACTTACTATAGGAGATGGTCTTGTAACACAAGTGCCAGCACTATTAATATCTACAGCTTCAGGTATACTAGTTACTCGTTCAGGTAGTGATGAAAACTTTGGTACCTTAGCAATAAGACAATTAACAGGATTTCCAAAGGTTATAGCAATAGCTTCAGTAGTACTTTTATTCTTAGCTATTATACCAGGACTTCCACACTTAGCTTTTTTTATCTTATCAGTAGCCTGTGGAATATCTGCATATCTTCTATATAAAGAAGAAAAAGAGAAGACTATAGAGCAAATTGAGATAGAACAGCAGGAAATAACAGAAATAGAAAGCAAGGAGCCAGAAAATGTTATGAGCTTGATTTCTGTTGAACCTATGGAGGTAGAAATAGGTTATGGACTTATTCCACTGGCAGACGAGGTTTCAGGGGGAGATCTTCTTCAAAGAATAACCTCTGTAAGAAGACAGTGTGCTATAGAAATGGGAATAGTGGTACAACCTATTAGAATAAGGGACAATCTTCAGTTAAAAACCAATGAGTATGTTATAAAGATAAGGGGTACAGTAGTAGCTAAAGGAGAACTTATGCCTAACATGCTTCTTTGTATGGATCCTACTAATGGAGAAACGGAAATTCAAGGAATAAGAACAGTTGAGCCATCCTTTGGATTACCTGCAATCTGGGTAAATAAAGACCAAAGAGAAGAAGCAGAGATAAAGGGGCTTACAGTAGTAGATCCCACTACGGTTATGGTTACCCACTTAACTGAAACTATAAAAAATCATTGTTATGAATTATTGGGTAGACAGGAAGTTAAGTTAATTGTAGATTCTGTAAAAGAGAAGTACAGCACCGTTGTAGAAGAACTTATACCAGACCTTCTAACTATAGGAGAGCTGCAGAAAGTACTTCAGAATCTTTTAAGAGAAAGAGTGCCAATCAAAGATATGGTAACAATAATGGAGTCTTTAGCAGATAATTCTAGAACTACAAAGGATATTGAAGTCTTAACTGAGTATGTGCGATTTGCACTTGGAAGAAGTATATGTAATCCTATGGTAGACGATAGTGGATCAATTACAGTAATTACATTAAATCCACAAATAGAAGATTTAATAAGTAATAATATACAAAAATCAATGCAGGGTTCATTCCCGGCGATAGATCCTGAAGTTACAGGAAGAATATTGAATGCACTAAAGGATACTTTAGATTCAGTATATTTTTATGAAAATCAACCAGTGGTTTTGGTCTCACCAAAAGTAAGACCGGCTTTCAGGAGGCTGATTGAGATGGTTTTTCCAGCAGTGAGTGTTTTATCACTTAATGAAATACCTAATGATATTGAGATAAAAACCGAAGGAGTGGTTTCAATATAATGATTATAAAGAAATATACCGTAAATAATATGAATGAAGCACTAACTCGAATAAGGTATGAGCTGGGAAAAGATGCAATCATAGTAAGCCAGAGAAAGATTAAAAAAGGTGGTTTTTTAGGTTTATTTTCAAAGAAAATGATTGAAGTTACTGCAGCAATAGATAATAATAAAAATAGCAACAAGGAAAGTATCGAAGAAGGAATTGAAGCAGTAAAAAGATTAATGAAAAATAAAGTAAGTGAGCATAAAAATACTTATAATCAAGAAACAGCAGCATCTAAGCTTATAAAAGCTCAAGATAGTCCAAGTAAAGATAATGAAGAACTTGTAAAAGAAGTACAAGAGATGCGAAATATGCTTAAGGACATGATAAACTCATCATCAGTGGTTAATACACCCAAAAACAAGACTCACATGAAACTTGAGAGTAGTGATGTTGATAGCAAAATTATTAGTGAAATCGTGAAAATGGTAAATGAAATCAATGATGATAGAACAGAGGAAGAAAAGCTTAAAGAAATAGTAAATAATATGGTTAAGGTATCTCAAAGCAAAGAAGAGAATGTAATAGTATTAGTTGGCCCAACAGGTGTTGGAAAGACTACAACTATAGCTAAGCTTGCTGGAAGACTTTCACTAATTGAAAATAAAAAAGTCGGACTTATAACTATAGATACATATAGAATAGGAGCTGTTGAACAGCTTAAAACATATGCTGACATAATGAATATACCTTTTAACGTAGTATTTGCCATTAAAGATATGCAATCTGCATTAGAAAGTATGGCAGATTGTGATGTTATTCTTGTTGATACTACTGGAAGAAGCAGCAAGAATACTATGCAGATTTCCGAACTTAGGGCCTTTATTGATAAGGTGAGAACAGAAAATATACATCTTGTTATAAGTTGTACTACAAAAAATAAAGATATTGATATAATAATAGATGGATATAAACCCCTAAACTATAATAATATAATAATTACGAAACTAGACGAAACCTCTACTTATGGTTCTATATTAAATATAGTGAAAAGTGCAAAGAAGCCTATAAGCTTTATTACAACAGGTCAGAATGTACCAGATGACGTAAAAGTACTGACTTCTGAAGAAATAACCAAACTTATACTAGGAGAGGATAAAGTATGTTAGATCAAGCTCAGAAACTGAGACAGCTAGTACAGCAGCAAAATAAAGACAGTAACGAACAAAGAGAAAACATATCGAGACCTAAAATAATTACAGTAACTTCTGGTAAAGGTGGAGTAGGAAAAAGTAATTTTGTAGTAAACTTATCTATTGCCCTTCAAAAAATGGGTAATAAAGTGTTAATATTCGATGCAGATATGGGACTAGGGAACGATGATGTACTTATGGGATTCTTGCCTAAATATAATGTCTATGATGTAATATTTGGTGGCAAAAAAATAGAAGAGGTGATAGTAGAAGGACCTTTTGGAGTAAAACTCCTTCCAGGAGGTACAGGGGTTTCAAAAATTGAGCAAATGACTGACAAACAAAGAGATAGTTTCTTGGCTAAGTTAACATGTTTAGAAGACCTTGATTATATTATTATGGATACAGGTGCTGGTGTTAATAGAGACGTGCTTGGTTTTATTTCTTGCTGCGAGGAATTAATAGTAATAACTACACCAGAACCTACTTCTCTTACAGATGCTTATAGTTTACTTAAAGCTGTAAGTCATTTTAAGATAAGGGATAACGCAAAGGTTATAGTGAATAGAACTATAGAATCAAAAGAGGGTGAAAGTACTTTTAATAAGTTTAATAATGCTGTATCGAAATTTTTAAATATTGACTTACAGTATTTAGGATATTTATCAGATGATAAGAAACTTATTCAAGCTGTCCGTAAACAGCAGCCCTTTTTAATTAGCTATCCTAATTCTGATGTGGCTAAAGATTTAAACTACATAGCAGGTAAAATTATAGGATTAGAAACTGATAAAAGAGGACGTAGTGTACAGGATTTTTTCAAAAAGGTTTTCAATATTTTTTCATAAGGGGTAGGTTTTAATGAGCGACAATGTGGAGTTCTTAGTTAATCAGAAAATAGAAATAGAAATGGAAGATGGAATCTATAAAAGCAATATTCAGGATATAACAGATGAATATATTGGAATAAGCATACCAGTAAATGAAGGAAAATATGTACCGCTTAGAAAAGGCGAGAAGGTGGTATGTCTTTATTACTATAATAAGGATATTTATAGGTTTGAAACGGTAGTTTCAGGAAGAAAAATAGACAAGCTTCTGATAATAATGTTAAAAAGACCAGAAAAGGTAGTAATGTATCAGAGAAGAAACTTTGCAAGAGTACCTTTGATGATTAATATATATTGTGGAATATTAGAAAATAGCAAGAAAATTGAGAATATAGGCAATAATCAAATTGAGTTCTTTGATGCATATTCACTTGATATAAGTGGTGGAGGATTAAGATTAGCAATAGATAGGAAACTTGAGAAAAGACTTAGCTTAGGAAGTATGCTGATGATGAACATTCCATTTGGTGATGAAAATCTTGCAGTAAAAGGGAAAATTGTGAGAATAGAAAATGATAGAAAAAATCCTAAAATTATTTGTGGAGTGTCCTTTGTAGATTTAGATAGATTAACTGGAGAATCTATAATAAGGTTGGTTTTTAAAACTATGAGAGAGCAGATGAAGAAGGGAGCAAAGGGGGAGTAGCTTCATGTCACTAGTTGATGGCTTGGATGTAAAAGAAGAACTGGTTAAAAAGTATATACCATTAGTTAAATATATAGCTTCAAGAGTAATAATAGGAAAGACTAAGTATATAGAATATGAGGATCTAGTAAGCTATGGAATGCTTGGGCTTATGGATGCAATAAGTAAATTCGATGAAACAAGAGGAATGAAGTTTTCTACATATGCATCTATAAGAATAAAGGGAGCAATGATAGATGAATTGAGAAAAAATAGCCCGATATCAAAGGGAGCTATGGATAAGCTCAACAGATATAATGATGCAGTAGAAAGACTTCAAAAACGATTTGGAAGAGAGCCGTCAGATGCAGAAATAACTGCAGAGCTTAAAATTAGCTTAAAAGAAATGATGGAAATCGAGAACTATATAAACTATATATCAATTGTGTCTTTAGAGGACTTAATATTTTCAGAAGAAGATGATATTCCTCTTATCGGTACTATTCAGGACGATAAAAGTCCAAGTCCTGAGAAAAGTCTTGAAGAGAAAGAAGAATTAGAATATTTAGCTAAGGCAATAGATCTGCTAAATGAAAAAGATAGGACAGTTTTGTCTCTATATTATTATGATGGACTAACATTAAAGGAAATCGGACAGGTGCTAAGTGTTTCAGAATCTAGAGTATGTCAGCTTCATAGTAGAGCTATAGTTCATTTGAGGAAAGCTATGGTTAAATTGAAATATATGAGTTAGAAGAATATTCTTCTAACTCATATATTAATAAAATTACAAAAATTTAAATTTAGGAGGAGCTATGACTGCGGTTGGGCTTTTATTAATTGGAATACTTCTAATAGCGCTAAATGTTAATGCTATTAGAAAGGAAAAGAAAACTTTCAGTAATGTTTTAGAACATAGTGAAAACAGTATGAAGGATTATGATATAGAGATAGGAAAGCTTAGAAAAGAATTTGCGGAAACTATTTTAGAGTTGCAAAGGGAGATTGAAAACTTAAAAGCTGATAGAGAACTAAGTGAAAATGATATTTATATAGAGAATGATTATAGAAGTAATAATAAAGAAAAAACAGAAAATAATTATAAAAATGAAGATTATATACTAAATAAAGAGGATATAAAATACGAAAATATTAGTGGTAGTAAGGATGTAATTAATAGTATAGATGTAAATGAGAACAATGCATTTGTCAATTATTTAATCGATGATAGTACGCCTATAAATGGCATAGATGAGAATAATACAGTAGATAAAAATATAAATAAAACTAATGAAGCTTATCAGAAAAAAGATAACAACGTAAAACATAATAACGTAAAAGTAGAAGAAATAAGTAAGCTTTTAGATGAAGGTTTATCTGTTGATGAAATATCAGAAAAGATAGGTATTGGCAAGGGGGAAGTACTATTAATAAAAGAATTATACATAAAGTAAAGATTGTAATAGGTTTTTTAAGTGACAGAAAAATTTTAATAGGTATAGGTATAGGTATTGTCATAGCTACAACAGCTATGGCAGGAGCTAAAGTTAACTATCAATTGAGCAAAAGTCAAATTGAAGATAGAGCTAGATCCATGGGAATGATGTATCCAGACGAAGTAAAGGTTATTAATGATAAGGGAGTGAGCAAATGATAAGAGGGCTTTATACTGCAGTATCAGGAATGATAACTCAGGAGGCAAAACAGGATGTAATAACAAGTAACTTAGGTAATTCAACCACTGTAGGATTTAAACAAGACAACCTAGCTATCAGAAGATTTGATGATGTTCTACTGGAAAACTATGATAAAGTAGTTGGTGGAAAAAATGTAAGAAATGAAATAGGAACACTCAGTCTTGGAAGTAAAGTAGACTCAGTAAATACAGATTTTACTCAGGGGATGATACAGGATACAGGAAAGCCTACGGATTTTGCTATTGATGGAAAAGGATTTTTTACTGTTCAGCGAAATGATGGAATTAATAATGGACAATACTACACAAGAGATGGTCACTTTCACGTAAATATAAAAGGAATTCTTGTAAATGATTCTGGAGATGCAGTAATTGGAAGAAACTTAGCAACAAATCAGTTAGAGCCGATAAATGTAGGTGACGGTAAGTTAACTAGTGACGTTTATGGCAATATAAGCATAGATGGTAATAAAATGTATAAGTTATATACAGTAGATTTTAACGATTATAATAGTATAAAGAAGATGGGAGACAACCTTTATCAAG
This sequence comes from Clostridium sp. OS1-26, assembly GCF_030915445.1. Taxonomy (GTDB): domain Bacteria; phylum Bacillota; class Clostridia; order Clostridiales; family Clostridiaceae; genus Clostridium_AM. The sequence goes on along the minus strand of NZ_CP133264.1, from coordinate 247,457 downwards.
GTAATAACGCTGTAGAAAATAATGCTGTAGTCAAACAAAATTCGTTAGAAAAATCCAATGTAAATGTAATAAATGAAATGACTAACATGATTACTACTATGAGAAGTTTTGAAACAAATCAAAAAATTATACAATCATTGGATGAGACCTTAGGAAAAGCAGTAAACGAAGTTGGAAGCGTTAGATAGGACTCATTAAAGAGAGGAGAATTTGTATGGTGTTAAGAACTATATGGACTGGTAGAAGTGCTATGAATGCTGAGCAGCAAAAGCTAGATAGTATTTCAAATAATATTGCCAATGTTAATACTGTAGGATATAAGAGACAGGATGTTAGTTTTCAGGATTTAGTTTATGAAAGTTTAAAAAGGCAAGGATATCCTACTAATGATAATCAAAATACTATTCTAAACGGTACAGGAGTTAAGGCTGGAAATTGGATAAGAGATGTTGAACAAGGTAATTTAAGAAATACAGACTCTAAAACAGACTTTGCAATAGATGGAGAAGGATATTTTAGAGTTACGCTGCCAGATGGGTCTAAAGGATATGAAAGAGCGGGAAGTTTTAATATAAATTCAAATGGTGAGCTTGTAGATAAAAGTGGTAATAGATTAGATATAGAGTTTACCGAGGAAGGACAAAATTTACGTAATGAGGGAGTCGGGTTTACAAATGATAATTTTTCCGTAAAGGAAAATGGAGAGATATATTTAAATCATAATAATAACAGTGTTTATTACGGTAAAATAAATCTTTATAACCCAGTAAGTCAAGAGTCATTGAATTCTATAGGGCAAAATCTATATGTGCTAAAGCAAGGTGCACAAATGAATGGAACGACAAAGGCAAATATACTTCAAGGATTTGTTGAAGATTCTAATGTAGATGTTGGAAAAGAGCTTACAGAAATGATAGTAGCACAAAGAGCCTTTGAGATGGGATCAAGAGCGTTAAAAACTGGTGATGAAATGTGGGGAATGATAAACAATATTAAGGGGAGATAGATTTTTGTAAACAAAATACTTGTATTCACATATACTATATTGATGTATGTTATTTTTAGGAGGAATTTTGAGTGGATACAAGAAAAAAATCCTGTAATAAAAAAGATGACAAGGATATGTATTACCATTGCCCTATGATGGGTTGTATGTACATGCAACCTTTAATGCAACCACAACATATGTGTGATATGGATGATATGAAGCGCTGGCGCATGGAACAAAGCTCTAAACATTATGATCACTATTATCATGAGGATCATCACCATCATGATAAGCATAAGTGCGATTACATGCCTATGATGGAACCAATGGAAATGATGCCATTAATGATGTGTCCAATGATGTGTATGGGAAATATGCAGCCATATATGCCAATGATGGATATGGAATCTCCAATGATGGGTATGCACCATATGTACCAGCCAATGCAGGAGCCTATGATGGATATGGTATCTCCAATGATGGGAATGCATCATATGCACCAGCCAATGCAGGAGCCTATGATGGACATGGTATCTCCAATGATGGGTATGCATCATATGTGTCAGTCAATGCAGGAACCTATGATGGATATGGTATCTCCAATGATGGGAATGCATCATATGCACCAGCCAATGCAGGAGCCTATGATGGACATGGCATCTCCAATGATGGGTATGCATCATATGTGTCAGTCAATGCAGGAACCTATGATGGATATGGAATCTCCAATGATGGGAATGCATCATATGCACCAGCCAATGCAGGAGCCTATGATGGACATGGTATCTCCAATGATGGGTATGCATCATATGTGTCAGTCAATGCAGGAACCTATGATGCATATGGAATCTCCAATGATGAGTACGCAGCCTATGTATCAGCCAATGCAGGAACCAATGATGGATATGACATCTCCAACAATGAATATGGAATATGAAAAACAACCTATAATGGCAGAGAAAATATCTGAAAACCTTGTTGATGTAAAGATAAAAACTGTAGATATGAAAGAAATAGAAGACTAAGATAAGATGTACTCCATTGAATTTATAAGAGCACTTATGATCACAATTCTATCTGCAAAATAAAGAGATTAAACACTTACAATATATACTTGTAATTTGTATATATTGTAAGTGTTTTTTATATTGATGTTAAATCTTATTTTCTTGTTGACATTGCAGCTGTTAGTTGTGGAATAACCTGTTTCTTTCTTGACATAACTCCAGCTGCGTAAGCGCTATTATTTTCAAGAGTTACTCCATAGGCTCTCTCAACTGCATCTTTATAAGGGCCTACAGCAATTAATTCTGAGCCGCCTTCTAATATATCAGTTACTAAAAGCAATATTAGTCCAAAACCTTCAGACTCACATCTCTTTTCCATTAACTGAAGCATATCCTTTCTTACTACTTCAAATCCTTCAGTATCCATAGTTGAAATTTGGCCAACTCCAACTTTAATATCATTCATTGTAAATGGCTTAAAGTCCTGGTTAAGTATTTGCTCTGGAGTTTTTCCTTCTAATGATGAACCAGCTTTAAACATTTCCTTTGCAAATTTTTCAAGATCTATATCAGCTATACTTGCTAATCTTCTTAGTACAAGCTCATCTGTCTTAGTTGATGTAGGTGATTTTAATAATAGTGTATCTGAAATAATAGCTGCACATAAAAGACCAGCGATTTTCTTAGATGGTCTTATTCCATTTTCGAAGAATAAAGATGCAACTATTGTACAAGTACATCCTACAGGTTCATTTCTAAAGTATATAGGATTGCCTGTCTGAACAACTCCAATTTTATGGTGATCAATAATTTCTACGATTTCCGCATCTTCAAGACCATGAACGGATTGAGCCTTTTCATTATGATCTACAAGTATTACTTTTTTCTTATCCTTTGAGATTAAGTGGTATCTTGAAATACTTCCAACTATTTTATTTTCAGCATTTACTACTGGATAACTTCTATATCTAGTTTGGAGCATAACTTCTCTTACATCATCAATTAAATCATCAGTTTTAAAGGATACTAGGTTATCCTTAGTCATTACATAGCTAACTGGAATACTTTGAGTTATTAATCTAGATGCTGTAAAAGTGTCATAAGGGGTTACTATTACTGAACACTTAACTTCTTTCGCTTTTTCTAGTATTTCATCACTTGCACTATGATTACCAGTAATTATCATAAGAGATGCATGACCGTTAATAATAACTGTTTGAGCATCTTCTCTATTACCGCAAATTACAATGTCTCCTGCGTCTATAAATTCTTCAGCATTTTCAGGCTCCATAGCAGCAACTACTACTTTTCCAGTAAACTTTGGATTATCTTCTGCTGCATATATGCACTTAGCTGAAAGAGTATCTAGTATATTTTCAAGACTTGTGCCGCTTTTTTCAATTACATTAGTATCCCATATATCCATATAACAGGAAGTTATATTTGATTGAGAAGCTAAACCTACTAGTGTATCTTCATCATCAACTACAGGAAGAGTTTTTACATTATTTTTTCTTATCATTGACCAAGCGGATTTCAATGAAGTATCAGGAGAAATAGGAGTAACATTGTCAATATCTAAATCAGCTATCTGCGTCTTAACAGTTTCTATTAGCTTTGGTGCCTTAACACCAAAATAATCTAATGCAAACTGAGTTTCTCTGCTCACATCTCCTAATCTTATTGGAAGTGCATTTACTCCAATTTTGTTTTTAAACTCTGCATAAGATATAGCAGAACAAATAGAATCTGTATCAGGATTTCTATGTCCTGTTATGTATACAACATCATTCATTATTTTTTCCTCCTAAGTTATAGGGTTTCTAACTTCAAAATTAGCTTTAGAGTTAATTTCCCTATTAATTTCATATTTTTAACTCTTAGTTAGTAAAAGGTACTAACATAGAGTAATTATTATTAATTACATATATTATTATATACAATACTAATATTTTATCAAACACATTTTAAAAATTTTGCGAGGCATTTTTCTCATTTTATGACGTAAGGAATAAAATAATCATAATAACAATATATCATCTCATATACTTAAATAATGAAGGGCAAAATCTTTTTAAGGGGTGATAAATTTGATTAACGAAAGGGATTTACATGATGGACTAACACAAGCTGAAGCCGCGAGAAGGCTTAAAAAATATGGACCAAATAGATTGGAAAAGAAAAATAAGGTATCTCCCATTAAAATATTTTTCTCTCAATTTAATGACTTTATAGTCTGGGTTCTTATTGTTGCTACATTAATATCAGGCTTTATGGGAGAAAAAGCAGATGCAATCACAATACTAATAATCATAATAATGAATGCTATTTTAGGGTTCGTACAGGAGTATAAAACTGAAAAGTCCTTAGAGGCTCTTAAAGAACTAGCTGCTCCTACTGCAAAAGTAATAAGAAGTGGAGTATTAAGAGTAATAAATGCAGAGGAACTGGTTATGGGAGATCTATTAATACTGGAAAGCGGAGATAGAATTCCTGCAGACTGTATGCTAGTAGAAGAAAGTAACTTTATGGTTGATGAATCACTACTTACTGGTGAATCTGTTGGAGTTGAAAAGAGTTCAAGAACTAAAAATAGCTCAATTTATATGGGAACTATTGTGCTTACAGGAAAAGGTAAGGCAAGGGTAATACAAACTGGTATGAAGACAGAAATGGGTAAAATAGCAGGTATGCTTCAGAGCATAGAAAGTGATAGATCACCATTAAAAGAGAAGCTTGCACATCTTGGGAAAGTACTAGTTATACTTTGTATTGTTATATGTGTAATAGTAACTTTAACCGGTATATGGCGAGGTCAAGATAAGTATCAAATGTTTCTACTAGGAGTAAGTTTGGCTGTTGCTGCTATACCAGAAGGGCTTGCAGCTATAGTTACAGTTGCACTAGCTCTTGGAGTTTCCAGAATGCTTAAAAGGAATGCATTAGTTAGAAAACTTCCTGCTGTTGAGACTTTAGGTTGTACTTCTATAATATGTAGTGATAAAACTGGAACGCTTACAGAAAATAAGATGACAGTTAAAGCTATGTATTTTAATGGCAAAATTTATTATGTGGACAAGGAGTCGATTCCGGAAAATTTATCATTAAAGAAAGCTTTTACATATTGCAACGATTGTAATTTTGATCACAGTGGAGACAATATTGCAAAAAGCCTCTTTGGTGATCCAACAGAAACTGCCTTAATAAAAGCCTTCTTCAAAGAAAATAAAGAATTAAAAGGTTTTTTGGATAAAGCAAGAAGGGTCTACGATATTCCCTTTGATTCAGATAGAAAGATGATGTCTGTAATAATGAATGAAGGCTCAAAGGAAATATGTTATGTCAAAGGAGCTCCAGAAAGAATAATAAATAGATGCAAATATATACTAGACAAAGGGGAAGTAAGGTTACTTACATCTGATTATAGAGATAAGATATTAAAGGCAGTGGAAACTATGTCCTTCGATGCATTAAGATGTATAGCTGGAGCTTATAAAGATACTGGTATCGTTAAAGGAAAGGGATTAGAAGATAATCTAATATTTATAGGTGTAGCGGGTATTATAGATCCACCGAGAAAAGAGGTTAAGGATGCAGTTTTAAAGTGTAAAATGGCAGGTATAAGAGCAGTTATGATAACTGGAGACCATAAGAATACCAGCTTTTGCTATAGGGAAAGAGCTGAACATATGCAAAAATCAATCAGAAGTTATAACCGGAGAGGAACTGGATAAGTTAAACGATAAACAGCTGAATTCAAAGGTTGATGCAATTTCTATTTTTGCAAGAGTAAGTCCACATCATAAATTAAGAATTGTAAAGGCTTTTAAGTCTAAAAATAAGATTGTTGCCATGACTGGGGATGGTGTAAATGATGCACCGGCAGTTAAAGAGGCGGATATAGGTATATCAATGGGCATATCTGGTACTGATGTGACTAAAGAAGCTTCATCTATGATACTTTTAGATGACAATTTTGCAACTATTGTTTCTGCTGTAGAAGAAGGAAGAATAATTTATGATAATATAAGAAAGTTTATAAGATATCTTCTTTCCTGTAATTTAGGAGAGGTTTTAACTATGTTTTTGGCATCTCTCTTTTATTTAGATACACCACTGCTTCCTATACAAATATTATTGGTTAATCTTGCAACAGATGGGCTTCCAGCTATAGCATTAGGAGTGGACCCTCCTGATAGTGATATAATGAGTGGAAAGCCAAGACCTAAAAATGAAAGTATATTTGCAAGAGGATTAAGTGAAAAAATAATTGTTAGAGGATCGCTTATTGGAGCATGCACAGTACTTGCCTTTATTGCAGGTAGGTACTACGGTTATGATTTAACTACATGCAGAACATTAGCTCTTTCTACATTAATAATGTCTCAGTTAATACACGTATTTGAGTGTAGATCTGAAAGACATTCAATATTTGAGATAAAGATATTTACAAATCCTTATCTTGTAGGAGCGGTAGCTATTTCTATAACAATGCTTTTATGTGTACTTTATGTTCCATTTATGCAAGCAGTATTCCATACTGCAGGACTTAACTTAGGACAATGGGGCATAGTAATATTTTTCTCAGGTATAATTGCATTAATTAACAGTTTGTATTTGTATTTTAAATAATATGTTGTGGGAATAAAATAACTTTTTACCTATTATCCTTAAAATAAAAATAGAATTGCATATGCAATTCTATTTTTATTTTATCCTTTGAACTTTTTGAACTCTTTGCATTTTGCCTTCCATTGGAACAAGATCCTTTTTTGTAGTCATGTTTCTAATATTTATAAGTTCAATTTGCTCACTGTTTTGCTTTCCTTTTTTACCTTTAAGGCCTTGAGCTAATACTAAATTGCCTTGAGTTACAGGTATAAATTCAGGTTTTTTAAACCATCTATTTCTTGTATAAGTACATTTAACTATATTTTTACTTCTATCAGGTCTAACTAAAAGAACAACACTTAATTTATGAAATATCCATAATATAGTTTTCTCAGCAACTTTTACAGATACTACAGTACCCTGAACCTGAGTTAGTCTATCTCCATATTTTTTTAAATAAGCTTTTGAATAGTATTGAGCAATTTTTTCTTTGAAACTCATGTCTTTAACTCCTTTACGATATATATATTTTATTGAAATGCTGAGTAATCAGCAGTAATCCCAAGTAGAATTTTATGTATATTATAACATAGTATTGTGCTTTTTAAAATATAATAGATTATTTTTATTATAGTTTTCCCTTCTGTAAGGTTTAGATGTAAAAAAGTATAAATGTTTTTTCAATTTTTTGTGCCTAAATATTATTTTTAAGAATATTATTATAGTAAGCGCTGAAAGGGGGATAGTATATGAAGAAAGAATTGACACCACAGGAGGTTATATACGACTTCAATTTTGATAATATCCATGTAAGAGAAGAGATCAATAATATACCTGAATATGACGAAGTGTATAAGAAAATAAAAACAGCTTTAGAAATAGATAAGGAAGGATACAACGTTTATCTTATAGATGACTTTTCAAAAGATAAGTTAGATTCTATAATGGAATTCATTAGACAAAATTTAGAAAATAGAGGTAAACCTCAAGATATATGCTATGTTGTAAAAGATGATGAAAAATATCCAAGAACTTTATTTCTACCTGGTGGTACAGGGAAAAAACTTAAGGAAATTCTTGAAAGTGTTCAAAAAAGCTATGCGGAAATTACCTATGAGTTTTATAATGGCTCCGTAAATAAGGAAAAAGAAGAAATAGTGGAAAATCTTCAACAAAAAGAAGCGATTTAATAAATAAACTTGTTAAAATGGCAGAGGAAGATGGTTTTACAGTAAGGCCTACTCAGAATGGATTTTCTTTTATTCCTCTAAAGGATGAAGGAGAATTAATGAATGAAAAGGAATACGATTCTTTAGAGATTAAAGAAAAAGAAAGTATATTAAGCAAGGTAAGCACTTTGAAAAGCAATGCTCAAGAAATAATTGAAGAGTTAAGAGAAATGGAGTTAAATGAAATTGAAAAAATAAAAAGTATTATAGAGGAATATTATAATAAAGAGGCAAAAGACATTAGAAAAGAATATCTAGATGAGTTTGCTGAGGATATAGATGTTATAGAATTTTTAAATGATGTTTGTGACAATATAGAAAAGGGAATCAAAGATATATATTCTATAAGTTATGATGATGATGAAGATGAGATAAATGAAATAATTTACAAGTATGTAGTAAATGTTATAGTTGATAATAGTGACAATAAAATTCCGCCAGTGATTTTTGAAGAAGATCCTAGTATTAACAATCTCCTTGGAAGTATAGAATATGAGAATAAAAATGGAACCTATATTACAGATATAAGTTTAATTAAAGGAGGATCATTTTTAAAAGCAAATGGAGGTTGTTTGTTATTAAGGATAAGTAGTCTTTTAACTAATCCAGCAGCATATTATTATTTTAAAAAATCTCTTATGAGTGGAAAGGTAGATCTTGATTATAATAGAGGATACCTTGAACTCTTATCTCTTAGTGGTCTTAAGCCAGATCCTGTAAAATTTAATGAGAAAATAATACTTATAGGGGACTATGAAACCTATGACTTGCTTTATTCTTATGATGAAGACTTTAAAAAGATTTTTAAAATAAGAGCAGAATATAAATCTGTACTAAATATAGATAATGAAACTAAACAGGCCTTTTTAGGAAAGGTAAATACTATATGCAAGAGTAATAAGTTAAATCCACTTTCAGCTGGAGCTATGAAAGAGTTAGCAAAATTTTCATCTAGAAAAGCGGAAAATAGAAATAAGCTATTTATAGATGATCATGAGCTGGGAAGAATTATAATGTTATCTAACAGTAAGGTAAAGAATGATAACAGAACTCAAATTGAAGGCAGTGACATCAAAGATATAGTTTATAATGAAGAACTTATAGAAAAGGAGATTGGTGAAAGTTACAAAGAAAACAAGATATTTATAAATGTTAAAGATAAGCTGGTGGGACAGATAAACGGCCTCTCTGTAATAGATACTGGATATTTCAGCTTTGGTAAACCAATAAGAATAACCTGTTTATGTTATAAAGGAGATAGCAGCATAATAGATGTTCAAAAAGAAAGTGATTTAAGTGGAAAAATTCACAATAAAGCCATAAACACATTAAAAGGTTATATGAATACATTAATTGGTGGATATGAAAAATTGCCTGTAGATTTTCATTTAAGTTTTGAGCAACTATATGGAAAAATAGATGGAGATAGTGCTTCCGTAGCTGAAGTTATATCAATGATTTCAGCTTTAAGCAAGATAGGAATAAGGCAAAATATAGCAGTTACTGGATCAATAAATCAATTTGGAGAAGTTCAACCAATTGGTGGAGTAAATGAAAAAATAGAAGGATTCTATAAGATATGCAAATTAGTAGATAAGGTAGAAGGCAAGGGCGTGCTGATTCCTAAATCTAATATAGATAGTCTTGTGCTAGATGGAGAAGTGGAAGATGAGATTAGAAAGGGAAACTTTCACATATATTCAATGTCCAGTATAAAAGATGCTTTAGAAATACTGATGGGTGAAGAAGCTCTTGGATATAAAGAGATAATGAATGATGTAGAGAAGGAAGTTAAGAAGTACAGGGTGAAGAGAACAACTAAGAAGACGGAATAACAAATATAGGGTTCCTAATTTAGGAACCCTATAAAACTAAACATTAAATCTAAAGTGAACTATATCTCCATCCTGCATAACGTATTCTTTTCCTTCAAGTCTATAATAGCCTTTTTCCTTTGCTGCAGCCTCTGAACCTACTTCTATTAATTTATCATATGAAATAATTTCTGCTCTTATAAAGCCTTTTTCTATATCAGTATGAATTTTTCCTGCAGCTTGAGGTGCTTTAGTTCCTTGCTTTATAGTCCAAGCTCTTACTTCCTGAACACCAGCAGTTAAGAAACTCATAAGACCTAGAAGTTTATAGCTTGCATGTATTAATTTATCAAGTCCAGCTTCATCTAAGCCGTACTCGCCAAGCATTTCAGTTTTTTCTTCACCTTCAAGGACAGAAAGTTCCTCTTCAATTTTGGCTGAAATGATAATTACTTCTGAGCCTTCAGTTTCAGCATATTCTTTAACTTTTTTTACATATTCGTTTTCTAAGTTTCCTGAAACTAAATCATCTTCAGAGATATTTGATACATACAGTACAGGTTTAGTTGTAAGTAAAAAATATCCTTTAGCAAGATCTGCTTCATCATCAGTCAATTCTAATGTTCTTACAGGTTTACCTGCTTCTAAATGATTTTTAATCTTTAGCATTAACTCATGATCAGCTTTTGCTTCTTTATTTCCACTTTTAGCTAGCTTAACAACTTTTTCTATTCTTTTATCTATCGTTTCTAAATCTGAAAAAATAAGCTCAAGGTTTATAGTTTCGATATCACGGATAGGATCTACAGAACCATCCACATGAACAACATTAGGGTCATTAAAGCATCTTACCACATGAACTATAGATTCAACTTCTCTTATATGTGATAAGAACTTGTTTCCAAGACCTTCACCTTTACTTGCACCTCTAACTAGTCCAGCTATATCATAGAACTCAATAGCTGTATATATTTTCTTTTTGTATTATATATTTTTTCGAGTACATCTAATCGTTTATCAGGTACGCTAACTACTCCAACATTTGGTTCAATTGTACAGAATGGATAGTTTGCAGATTCAGCTCCTGCTTGAGTTATAGCATTAAATAAAGTACTTTTCCCTACGTTTGGTAGTCCTACAATTCCAAGTTTCATTTGTGTACATTCCTTTCTTAAATTATATTAAATTTTAAGTTTCAAATCTATGAGCTAAAAGTTTACACTTTTCCATGATTCTTACACTAAAATATAAAGATTTATAAATTACCTATTAAATTATACTCTACAAGCCTGGCCATTTCAAGAATAAGAAAGGAATATCTGCAATTCGTAATATAAATTTTGCTAAGCAAAATTTATATAGTTTAGAGTTGACAATTGATAGTTGACAGTGTAAGTTTAATTATTATCAGTCTGGCTACTCCATTTTTGATAATCGCCTCTTAAGTATTTCAAATAAAACTTTTCTTCGTCTATTTCACTTGAGGTTCTTATGCCTAGGTTTCTTATTATTGGAAGAGGAGGACACCAACCTTTTATTGCATGTTGCAATAAAAAGCCACCTATAGCGCCTGTGAAAAATGGCCAATATTTCTTATTGCTGGTAATACTTAAAATTGATCCAAGGACAATTAGTATGGACGCATTAGTCTCTAGAAATCTTTCTATATCCCATTCATTATTTAATTCCTTAATGCGATTAGATATTTCTACATCGCTTCTTCCTCTATAATAGTTTATATTATTTAAAGTTTCTTCCTTAATTTTTTGATTCGCCTTATCAGAAGTATGACATTGAACTCTATTAGCGGTGGATAAGAATAAACACTTTTTCATACAGTAAACATCTCCTATATATCCTTTTAAATTTACTAAATGAAACTCCTTCTCCTTTCGTCGAATGAGTAAGCGATCATCTCAAAATCATAGATTTTGGATGCCTGCTTATATATAGTTTGCTTCTAATCTATATATTTATCCGATAATTTACTGCAATTAAATTCATTTCCTAGAGTTAGTTGAAATATATATCCGAAAACTCTATATGTATATTTTCGACTTTAGAGTGCTCATTAGTATATAGTTTTTTGATTTTATTACAGTTATCTTCAAAATTTAAATTGTCAGGAAGTTCAATTATAAATTCAGTTCCTTGTCCATATTCACTAATAACTTTAATAGATCCTTTATGCAGCTCTACAAGGTGTTTTACAAGAGATAATCCTATTCCACTACCCTCGTGATCCCGTGTAAAAGATTTATTTACTTGTTTAAACCTTTCAAATATAATTTCTAACTTGTTTTTTTCTATACCTATTCCTGTGTCTTTTATAGAAATAATAGCACTAGACCCTTTGTCTTGTAAGGTTACCAATATAAATCCTCCAGGATTAGTAAACTTAGTAGCATTTGAAAGAAGATTTAAAACAATTCTTTCAATTTTATCATAATCACAACATATGATTTTTTCCTCAATATCTGTATCAAATATTAAATTTATGTTTTTGCTCTCTATGTATTCAGCAACTGACACTGTTATGTCCTCTACTAGACTTACTATATTGCATCGATTCATATTTAGTTCTAGATACCCGGCATCAATCTTTGTAATATCTATTAGGTTATTTACTAATCTCAATAATCTGTAGCAATTTTGCTGCATGCCTCTCGTGTATTTTTTACATATACAGCTGTTAATATTATCTGAAACTCCAACATTCCAGTGGTCTATTAATTGAAGAGAGCTAAATATTATATTTAGAGGCGTTCTTAATTCATGAGAAATATTTGCAAAAAACTCTGTTAATCTTTTTTCAGTGTTTTTTCTTTCAGTTATATCTAATCCTGAACATATGAAATTTTTTATTAATCCGTCTCCATTTGTTAATGCTTTGCTATTCCAAAGTATAGTATGCATGGAACCATCTTTAAAAGTTAGAGTACTTTCTAATTGAGGTAAATTATCTTTTGCATCTATTGCTGACATAAAGTTTAAAATATTTTTTCCAGTTTCACCAGGACAAAGAGTATCCATCCAAGCATGGCCTAATACCTCTTTTTCAGAATATCCCCAAAGCTCTTGTGCATATTTGCTAAATTGTGTTAACTCTCCACTAGAATTAAATATACATAATATTACATTTGCATAGTCCATAATTGCTTTAGAAAAAACTTGTTCACTTTTTAAGCTGGCTTCAGCAGATTTTTGATTAGATAAATCTGTTAGAGATCCAGCTACTCTTATAGGAACGTTGTCATGCCAGGTAGCAGCACCTCTAACTAGTACCCATTTATCATATCCCCATTTGGTTCTAATTCGCACCTCTTTAATAAAATGGTCAGATTTATTGTCTAAGTGATTATAATATTCAGTCCAAAAAGAGTCTATATCATCAATATGAATAATTTTATCTAAATGATTAATTAATGATTTAAGTTCATCGTTACTATAACCTAAAATTTCTATAAATCTTTGTGAAAAATAGACAGTATTATCTAAAAAATTTATATCCCAAATACCATCATTAGAGCCATGAAGAGCTAACCTATATCTTCGTTCAGATATTTCTAACTTTTTTTGTGCTTGCAATAATTTTAATTGACTTAAACCCATTTTTCCAATCATTTCAGATAAATCTTTTAAAAACTGAAGAATTTTTATGTACTCTTTTTTCTTTACAACAGGAACTTTTCTTAGTGCCTTCAAATATTCTTTTTCATTGAAGCCAAATTCTTCAGCCTGTTTTTTAAAGTATTCTATATCGGGCTCTTCAAAGAGAAGTTGTCCAGCGTATATAATAGCAATGAATTTACCTTCTATTATTATTGGAGTGCCCATTTCTATAAGTCCATTTTTGCATTTATAGCTTATAATTTTTTCCTCTCTTGCAAAAGGCTGAAAGGCACACTTATCACTTTCAGTACAACGAATATTTGACTTAGGATTTACTCTATGAAACTTTGTACAAATATCTCTCCAAGCTGTAGCTGTTAATATATCACCATTTGCAGATACAATTCCTGTCGCAATACCAGTTGCAGTATAAAAGCCATCTAGCAATTTTTGAAGTTGAGGTATGCTTATAAGATCAGATAACTGATAGTCCATTATGATCCCCCATTTAGTAAATTTAAGATACTTAATGTATAAAGGTTCTACATATTACCTAAAATTCCTCCTCATTGGTAATTGATATTTGACCTTAAAGAACCTAATAACCTTTGATAAGCATATAACTTTAGCCGAACCGGATCATCAATCATCACTGATAGGTGGATGGTGAAAAGACATTTAGACTTTTCACCATCCTAAGGAAATAATATTTTCCCAAACATTATTTCCTTCCAAGATACATACCTATGCATATACCTTTCATAAAGCTATATCCTATAATTGCTGCAATACACATTTTTTCACTTTTATTAAGACAGCGCATATGGTGATGCTTAAACATATGTTTCATTAGAGTATTACCCATCATAACTAAATCATCCTTTCCTTATTTTAAAAACTCCTATAGATTATTATTCTAAAAGTAGGTGTTTTTTATTAAAAAATATTAAGGCTTAAGTGGGGTAATATGGAAGAGATTAAAAAGGCAATATTATTTTATTTCAGATGCCTTATGTCGAATTGAGGCTAATATGAAATAGATATGTAAATAATTAAAAAATATATCATAAAGTGCTGAAAAGCTAGAGTCGATAAAGATAGAAAGAACAATTTTAATAGGCTTAAAAAATGTATTAAAAAAAGATTATTAAAAAGAGGAATTTTTATGTTAATATAGAATATGTACACTTAGTGGTTAAAAGTGGAGTAAAGTGGAGGGAAATAACAAAATTGGGGTGCAAAGATGTTTATAGGTGAATACGAGCATGCCTTAGATAGTAAAAATAGAATAATTGTACCTTCAAAGTTTAGAGAAGAGCTTGGAAACAAATTCATACTCACAAAAGGATTGGATGGTTGCTTATATGCATACCCTTTAAGTGAGTGGGAAATACTAGAACAAAAATTAAAAAATCTCCCATTAACAAGTAAAAATGCTCGAGCTTTTGTTAGATTCTTCTTTTCAGGAGCTAATGAGATTGATATGGACAAGCAAGGAAGAAGCCTAATTCCACAGAATCTTTTGGAATATGCAGAAGTAAAAAAGGAAATAGTAAGTATTGGAGTATCCAATAGAGTAGAGATATGGAGCAAGGAGAAATGGGAAGAATATAATAATTCAAATATAGACTTTGATGAAATCGCAGAACAGATGAGTGAGCTTGGAATTTAGAGATATAACGGAATTTATAGTAGTGGAGGAAATAATTTATGGAATTTAAACATGTATCAGTATTATTAGAAGAAACAATAGAAGCACTCAATATAAAAGAAGATGGTATATATGTAGACTGTACATTAGGTGGCGGTGGACATTCATTTGAAATTCTTAAAAGATTATCTTCAAAAGGAAGACTTATAGGAATAGATCAAGATACTTGTGCGCTAGAAGCGGCACAAGAAAGATTAAAAGAATTTGATAATGTAACTTATGTTCATAGCAACTTTTATAATGTAGATGAAGTTTTGAAAAATTTAGAAATAGAAAAAATTGATGGTATTATGATGGATTTAGGGGTTTCATCCTACCAATTAGATGAAGGTGAGCGAGGCTTCAGTTATATGAAGGATGCACCTTTAGATATGAGAATGAATAGAGATGATACACTTTCTGCTTATGATGTAGTCAATAGTTATAGTGAACAGGATATATCTAGAATAATAAAAGAATATGGTGAAGATAAGTTTGCTAAGAGAATAGCAAACTTTATTGTACAAAGAAGAGAAAAAGAAAGTATAAAAACCACAGGAGAGCTTGTAGAAATAATAAGAAAAGCTATTCCAGCTAAATTTCAAAAGGAAGGGCACCCGGCCAAAAGAACCTTCCAGGCTATAAGAATTGAGGTTAATAGAGAACTCCAAATATTAAACAAAGCTGTAGAAGATAGTGTAAAACATTTAAATAAAGAAGGAAGAATAGCAATTATAACATTCCATTCACTAGAGGACAGAATAATAAAAAATAAATTCAAGCAATTAGAAAACCCATGTACATGTCCAGCCGATTTTCCAATTTGCGTATGTGGGAAAAAACCTTATGTAAAAATTATAACTAAAAAACCTATTGAACCTTCGGAAGAAGAGATGAATACAAATTCAAGAAGCAAAAGTGCTAAGCTCAGGGTATCGGAAAGAATATAGTTCTAAATTTTAGGTGAGGTGAATAAAGTGATAGTGGTAAATGAAGAGAGCTTCATACAAGGTAATACTGCTCTACAGCCTGAATACAGACCTTATAGGGATAACGAAAGCTATAATGAAGAAAAGAGAAAGGAAAGGTTAAAGAAAAAAAGAAAAGCTAAAAAAAGACTCAATAATAAGGTGAAAGTAATAAGAAACATTGTTTTAACATTTATAGTTGGGTTAGTACTTGTAGGAAGATATTGTGCTATTTATAATATGCAGATGGAATTAAATTCAACAAAACATAATATAAATGAAATTAATAGAGAAAATGAAAATTTAAAGGTTGAACTCGTTAAATACAATAATTTACAGTACATTGAGGATATAGCAATTAATAAACTTCAAATGTTACCACCGGATAAAGGGACGGCAGTTTATACAAATTTAGACAAAGAAAATATTAAAATAACAGAAAAGAAAGCTCAGGATAAAGTAGAGAAACAGAACATTTGGAATAAGCTTACAAAATTACTTTTTTAGATGAAGATTTATCAGTTTTACCACTGAAAAATTAAGAAAGACAGCAGAAAAAAACTATTTTTCGTTTGATTTGTTTTTATAGTAATTTTAACGGGGGTAAACAGGTTGTCAAAAAGGAATACAGAGATAAAGTTATTATACGAAAAAGAATGGTAGTTATTTTCAGCTTTCTTTTCTTAGCCTTCCTCTTGATGTTTGGTAGGATGTTTTACATAATGGTATATCAGTCTCATAAATTGAAATCCCTAGCAATAGATCAATGGACAAGCGAGGTAAAAATTGATGCTAAAAGAGGAAGGATACTTGATCGTAATGGCCGTGAACTAGCAGTAAGTGCTAACGTTTATAGAGTAGATTTGGATATGAACACCTTAAGAGACACTATGAAAGAGAAAAAGTTGTCCCAAGATGAGATAGCAGAAAAGCTTAGTGGGGCTTTAGCCATGGACAAGGGTGAGGTTTCAAAAGTATTAGGTAAAACACTTCCAGGAGGACTTCCTCTTGGCTCAGCCACATTAAAAAGAAGAATTGAAAAAGAAGAAGCTGATAAGGTCAGAAATTTGAACTTAAGAGGGGTATTGATATCAGCTGATACCAAGAGATATTACCCTAATAATAATTTTTTAGCTCATGTGCTTGGGCATACTAATTCAGACGGAAATGGGCTAACCGGTGTTGAGCTTAATTATAACAAAGAGCTATCTGGAACTCCAGGAGTTAGAATTGCAGAGACCGATAGAAAGAGTAAGGAACTTCCATACACAATTTCTGAATATACTAAGCCTATAGATGGTAAAGATGTAGTTTTAACAATAGATGATATGATTCAACACTTTGTAGAAAAAGCTGCAGACCAAGCACTGAAGGATAATCAGGCAAAGGCTGTCTCTATAGTTGTTATGGATCCTAAAAATGGAGAAGTACTTGCTATGGTTAACAAACCAGATTATAACCCAAATGACCCTTGGATTAAGGGTATGTCCTACGATGAACTTCAAAAGAGCTGGAGAAACAGAGCGGTAAGTGATACTTTTGAACCTGGATCAATTTTTAAGGTAATAACAGCAACGGCAGCTTTAGAAGAAAATGCTGTTAGTGAAAGTGATAAGTATACCTGCGGCGGAAGTTTTACTGTGGGGAAAAAAATAATACACTGTTGGAAAACTTCTGGACATGGAGAACAAAGTTTTGTTGAAATACTTAAAAACTCCTGTAACGTTGGTTTTGCCGCAGTTGGTAAAAAAGTAGGTAAAGAAAATCTATATAAATATATTAAAAAGTTTGGTTTTGGAGAAAAGACAGGTATAGATTTACCAGGAGAAGCAAAAGGAATTATCAAAAAGCCTGAGAACATAAGTGAGATTGATTTAGCTACTATATCTTTTGGACAGACTAATACGGTTTCACCTATTCAGTTTATTACTGCCTTTAACGCCATAGCTAATGGTGGAACTTTGATAAAACCTCACATTATGAAAGAAATATCTCGTTACGACGATGAAAAAGATAATAAAGTTATCGATAAGCAGTTTGATATTTCAGGAGATAATAGTAAACAAATAATAGATGCTAACAAAGCTTCACAGCTTAGAGGGTATTTAGAAAAAGTTGTTTCAGAAGGTGGCGGTAAAAAAGCCTTTATAGAAGGGTATCATATAGGTGGAAAAACTGGAACAGCTCAAAAAGCAGGTCAAGGAGGGTACCAACCAGGAAAATATATATCTTCATTTATAGGCATGGCACCTGCAAACGACCCTAAAATAACAGTCTTAGTGTCAATAGATGAACCGGATCCATCTAATTACTATGCTGGTCAAATAACAGCACCAGTAGCACAGCAGGTATTTAATGATATATTTAATTATCTAGCTATGAAGAGTGATGCAGATAGCCAGGATATTGCTAGAAGCATGCTAAAGGATGTAGTTATACCAGATGTAAGGGGCATGAAGAAGGCTGATGCTGAAAAGGCCCTTAAAGAACAGCATTTAAATAGTGAATCTGATTCTAATGGAGAATATATTGTAGATATGAATCCTAAACCAGGATATACAGTAAAGGAAGGTAGCAAAATTATTCTTTACACAGGCAGCACACCAAACTATAATAAAGTAGTAACAGTTCCAGATGTTCAAGGTTTAAGTAGGGATAGAGCTGTTGCTGTATTTAATAGCGTAGGACTTAAAGCAGACTTTGAGGGAGATGGAATGATATCGGAACAAAGTATAGAACCAGGAAAAGAAGTTGAAAAAGGAACGGTTATAATTCTCCATACTGATATATTAGGAGACTAAAAGTAAATTACAAAGTAACTTTAGGCATGCAATACGGAATAAATATGTGTTGCATGCCAATATTCTGTATAAACTACAGTACATATGTGAAGAATTATATGGAAAACAGCTTTAAAGTTAATTTATCCGATGACTTACCCGCTCTAATACTCCCATCTTCTCAAAGTGGGAGTAAAGAGCGGCTATGTCCCTGGATAACGACTTCTAAGCTTCAGATGGAGTCAAAACGCCACCTGAAGCCAAGAATTCTGTTTATGCTATAATTTAAGTTAGTAATTTTTATAGAAGAAGAGAGCAAATAAATAATTATCAATTGTCAACTTAAAATAAGGGGTGTATACTATGAATTTAAAACAGATTCTAAGTGGAATAGACTATAAGATAATAAAAGGCAGTGATGATTTAGAAATAAGAGAAATACAATATGATTCAAGGGAAGTTAAGGTTGGAGATTTGTTTGTATGTATTGAAGGGTATAGCACTGATGGCCATAAGTACATAAATAGTGCTTACAGCAAAGGAGCACAAGCAATTATATGCAGCAAGAATGTAGAAAGTATACCAGATTGTACTGTAATAATGGTTGAGGACAGCAGAAAAGTACTAGCTTTGGCAGCAGCTAATTATTATGATAATCCTGCAGATAAGTTGAAGGTTATAGGAATAACTGGAACTAACGGAAAAACTACATCCACATTTATGATAAAGTCTATATTGGAAGTTGCAGGACACAAAGTAGGCCTTATAGGTACAATAGCAAATTACATAGGAAATAAAAAAATACCTTCTCATAGAACCACACCTGAGTCTCTAGAGCTTCAAAAGTTATTTAAGGATATGGTAGATGATGGAGTAAATTACTGTGTTATGGAAGTATCATCACACTCACTATACCTTGATAGAGTTTATGGAATTAAGTTTGCCCAGGCAATATTCACTAATTTAACTCAGGATCACCTAGATTTTCATAAAACCTTTGAAAACTATTATGATGCTAAGCTTATTTTATTTAAGAATACTAAAAATTCAATTATAAATATAGATGACCAATATGGAGAAAGAGTATATAGAGATTCTAGTGGAAATAAAGTTACTTATTCCATAGATATGCCTTCAGATATTTCAGCTAAAAACATACATATGCATTCTAGAGGTGTGGACTTTGATGTAACATACAAAAATGAAATAGCGCATATAAATTTAAATATACCAGGTAAATATAATGTAATGAATGCCCTTGGATGTATAGGAGCATGTTTAGGCGAAGGAATATCAATAGACATTGCAAAAAAGGCTTGGAGAATACGCTTGTACCAGGGAGATGTGAAATAGTTACTCAAAATTATAATTTAGGCTATGAAGTTATAGTAGACTATGCTCATACCCCTGATGCATTAGAAAATATACTAAAAACTGCAAAAGAATTCACAAAAGGAAAACTTATAAGTGTATTTGGTTGTGGAGGAGATAGGGACAACACTAAGAGACCAATTATGGGTAAAATAGGTACAGAGCTAAGTGATTTAGCAGTTATTACTTCTGACAACCCTAGAACAGAAGATCCTATGTCTATAATAAAGGAGATAGAAGCCGGTATTCAAAAAGATAACTATATTGTAGTAGAAAATAGAAGAGATGCTATTAAAAAAGCTATGGAATTAGCAAAAAAAGATGATGTAATTGTAGTAGCTGGAAAAGGACATGAAGACTATCAAGTACTAAAGGATAAAACTATACATTTTGATGAAAGAGAAGTTATTGCAGAAATAATAAAAGAACTCCATTAACACAGGGGGACAAGGCAGAAAATTGCCTTACACCCCTGTATAAGGTTCAAATCTTGAAAGCCCAAGAAGAAAGGAGTTGTTCATAGTTGGAATATATGAGCTTTGATGAAATAGTAAGTGCAGTACAAGGAGATGTAGTGTTAAAAGGAGAGTATTCTGGTTTTAATGCTGTTAACACAGATACTAGAAAGATAGAAAAAGGAAATATATTTGTTGCATTAAAGGGTGAAAATTTTAATGGTAATGAATATATTAAAACTGCTAGTGAAAAAGGTGCATCTATTTGCATAGTAGATGAAATTAGATATAAAGATGAAGAAATTAAAAATTATACTACGGTTATAAAGGTACTAAGTACAGGAAAAGCTCTATTGGATCTAGCAGAAGCTTATAGAGCAAAACTGAATTTGAAGGTAGTTGGTATAACTGGCTCAGCTGGTAAGACCTCAACTAAAGACTTGGTGGCAGCAGCTTTAAGTGGTAAGTATAAAGTTTTTAAAACAGCAGGAAACTTCAATAATCAAGTAGGACTTCCACTTATGATATTTAAATTAGACAACAGTTACGATATTGCAGTTTTAGAAATGGGAATGAATAATTTAAAGGAAATACATACAATGGCAAAGGCTGCAAGACCAGATGTGGCTTTAATAACTAATGTAGGAACTGCTCATATAGGGAAACTAGGAAGCAGAGAAAATATTTTGAAGGCAAAACTTGAAATTACAGACTTTTTTAACTCAAAAAATATTTTAATAATAAATGGGGATAATGATATGCTTTCCTCAGTTGAAAATAGTAATTACCAAGTAATTAAAACTGGAATAGACAGTGATGCTGATTTTAAAGCTAATAATATAGAGCTCGGAGAGGACTACGTAGAATTTGAAATTATAGAAGGTAAAGGCGGCACTAGAGAAAAGTTTCGCATAGATATGCCAGGTAAGCATACCATTTCAAATGCACTACTTGCTATAGGCTGTAGTAAAATTATGAATATGGATTATGAAAATATAAGACAAGGATTAAAAAACTTACAGACTACATCTATGAGAATGGACATTATTAAAGGTGAAAAATTCTCTATAATCAATGATTGTTATAATGCTAACCCGGATTCTATGAAAGTTGCTATTGATGTGCTTAAAAATTCTAATGCAAAAAGAAAGGTAGCAATACTCGGAGAAATGGGAGAGTTAGGAGAAGAGGCTTTTAAGTCACATAAAGATGTAGGAGAGTACGCAGGAAAAAATAATGTAGACCTACTTATAACAATTGGCGAGTACAACAAGGCTTATAAAGAAGGCTTTAGTGAAGCACAAGATAGTAGGCAGCAATATAGGGCTTTTGAAAACTATGATGATGCAGTAGATTTTCTTACAAAAGATTATTTACAAGAAGGAGATACAGTATTAGTAAAAGCCTCAAGAGCAGCAAAATTTGAATTAATAGTAGAAAAACTAAAGAGGAGCATCAGCTAATAGGAGGTGAAGACGCTCTAGAATTTAGAGCGGAATTTTAATATGAATAAGCTAATTTATTCTGTACTAGTTGCATTTTTTATATCAATACTAGAAGGACCTATTTTAATACCATTATTACGTAAATTTAAATTTGGTCAAAGTATTAGAGATGAAGGACCTAAAAGTCATCAAAAAAAATCAGGAACCCCTACAATGGGAGGAATAATATTTATACTTTCTTCATTTATAGCTATGTCACTTATAATAAGAAAATTTGATGATGAAGCTATGATTGCACTTTATGCTTTTGTTGCTTTTGGAGTAATAGGCGCGTTAGATGATGGATTAAAAATTATACGCAAGAAGAACCTAGGATTAAGAGCTTATCAAAAGATGATTTTGCTTCTAGTTGTTTCAGGAAGCTTTGCATACTATGCGGCACACAATCCCTATATAGGAACATCAATAATTGTTCCATTTGCTCATAAAACCTGGAACTTAGGTGCATTTTATATACCATTTATAGTAATCTACTTTGCAGGTACAACAAATGCTGTAAATTTAACAGATGGACTTGATGGACTAGCAACCTCAGTTACTTTACTAGTTATGACCTTCTTTGCGCTAGTTAGCTTGGCTATGGGGCACTATACATTAGCAATATTTTGTGCAGTAGTTGCAGGAGCCTTATTAGGATTCTTAAGGTATAATGCTTTTCCAGCTCAAGTATTTATGGGAGATACGGGGTCACTAGCATTAGGTGGAGCAATTGCTGCAGTTGCTATGATATTAAAACTTCCATTATTGGTTATAATAGTAGGTGGAATATATGTAATGGAGACTTTATCTGTAATACTTCAGGTTATTTCCTTTAAGCTTACAGGAAAGAGAATATTTAAAATGAGTCCGATACATCATCATTTTGAGTTATCTGGATGGCATGAAACTAAGGTAGTTTCAGTATTTTGCATAGTTACTGTTATACTTTGCCTAGTAGCATTTTTATCACTAACTGTAAATTTATAAACAGAAAGATTGACAGTTGTCAATCTTGCTATTGATTGATATAAGTAATCAGGTAGGAGGATTTAAAATGAACAAACCCAATATCAAAATGGGGCCTATAGACTTTGTATTATTTTCAACTATAATGCTTTTAGTAGCTATTGGAGTAATTATGGTTTATAGTGCTAGTTCATATAGTGCATTTTTCAGCTCTGCAACAAATCATGATAGTATGTATTTCTTAAAAAAACAAGGAATAAGCGCTATAATAGGAATTGTAGCGATGTTTTTTACAATTAAAACTGATTATCATAAGATAAAGAAACATACAAAAATAATTATGATAGTTACAATAATACTCTTGGCAGCTGTATTTGCCTTCCCTGCAACAAATGGTGCTAGAAGATGGATAAGACTTGGAGGACCATTCTCACTGCAACCTTCAGAAATAGCAAAATATATAGTAGTTTTATATATGGCTAAAAGTATAGAACGTAAAGGTGAAAGAATTAAAAGCTTAACTCATGGAGTTATACCATACCTTATGGTTTCAGGATTTTATGCTGGCATGGTACTTGCAGAAAAAAACTTAAGTATAGCTGCAGTAATAATGATAGTTACACTTATAGTTCTATATGTTTCAGGAGCTAAAACTTCTCATATGATTGGACTTGTAGGCATAGTAGCACTGGCTGGGGTAGCAGGCATAGTTTTTGAACCGTACAGAATGGCTAGATTTACAAGCTTTTTAGATCCCTGGCGAGATCCTAAAGGAGATGGATATCAGCTTATACAATCACTGCTTGCTTTAGGGTCAGGTGGAATTTGGGGCATGGGCTTAGGAAGATCAAGACAAAAATGTTACTACATACCGGAACCGCATAATGACTTTATATTCTCTATAATAGGAGAAGAATTAGGTCTTATAGGATGTACTTTAATTGTAATATTATTTGTTGTCCTCATATGGAGAGGGATAGTTACCGCTGTAAAGGCTAAGGACACTTATGGAACTTTACTAGCCACAGGAATTACAGCTGTTATAGCAGTGCAGGCAATTATAAATATTGCTGTTGTTACAGGATCAATGCCAGTTACAGGCGTTCCACTTCCCTTTATAAGTTATGGAGGGTCTGCCCTGATATTCAATATGGTAGCAGTAGGTGTACTCTTAAATATTTCACGGCAAAAAGAATATAATTAAGGCATCTGAAAGAAAATAACAAGTCAAAGATGCGACGAATATTTTGTGTCAGACAAGGAGACAGAATCCTTAGATAGCAGACCCTATCTAAGGATTCTGTTGACGCAAAATAGGCTAGTGTACTGACTAATTATTTTTTTGAAGATGCCAAATATTACAATTATAGCATTGCGTTTCGCAATGCTATAATTTATGTAAAATTTTATAGAAAAAGTATATAAAATTAACACATAATTTAATGAAATTCACATTATAAAATGTTATTATATATATAGCTTGTTTAATTTTTATTAAAATATTTACGAATCTATCTATGAAGCAAGAAAGGTTGATATAAATGAGTCAGGCTTTAAGTAAAGCAGATAACGAATTAATACTTAAAAGACGAAAGAAGAAAAAAATAAAGAAATTATTCATGTTATTTATTATGTTATTGTCAGTGTGTGTT
Source organism: Clostridium sp. OS1-26 (assembly GCF_030915445.1). Taxonomy (GTDB): domain Bacteria; phylum Bacillota; class Clostridia; order Clostridiales; family Clostridiaceae; genus Clostridium_AM. Next base: position 222,830 of record NZ_CP133264.1, on the reverse strand, counting down.
ACTCTTTGTTTAAAGCTTCCTTATTTTAATATAATGAACATTCAAGTTAATGGCAATAAAAATATTTCTATTAACGATGTCATTACACTTTCAAATATAAAAGCAGGAAATAACATTTTCTATATTAATTTAAAAGAGGGGGAAAATAATATTTTAAGTAATCCATATATATCCAATGCAACTATAACTAGAAAGTTCCCATCTACTCTTATTATAAGTGTAAAAGAAAGAGAAGCTGTATTTTATAATACTAAGGACAACCAGTATTTCATTATAGATAAAGCTGGAGTTGTTTTACAAAAGAGAGATAATATTAAAGGAATGAAACTTATTAAACTTGATGGAATTGATTTTTCAAAATGTGAAGTTGGAAAGCCTATACAAGATAGTGATAAGAGAAAAGTCGATGCAGTTGTTAATTTAGGCGATATTGTTTCCAATAGCAAAGTTTCTCAGGGCATAGCGCTTATTGATGTAAGTAGTTCAATAGACATTAAAGTTTACTATGGTGATATTTGCATAAAGTTTGGAAATGCTGAAGATATAGATAAAAAGTTCAATAAGGCTTTAAATATCTTAGATAGAAAAGAATTAAAAGGGGCTAAGGGATACATTGATGTAAGTTTTAATGGAAATCCTGTGTTTTTTATTCAAAAGTAGGAGGATGTAATAGATGCGAAAGGTTAGATCACAGATTAGTGTGGCAGTTGTTTGCAGCATATTGGGTTTTATGCTTGCATATCAATTTAAAATTCTTATGAAACAAGATAAAACTTTCAATTTTACAAATAAAAACAGCACTGATGTTACTGTGGAGATAGAACAGTATAAAAAACAAAAGCAGGAGCTTGATCAAAAGGTAAACGAGCTTCAAAATCAAATTAAAAACTATGAAAGTGCAGCAGCAGGCAAAAGTGATACTACTAAAAATCTCTTAAATGAATTAGATAATACAAGAACTCTTATGGGTTTAACAGATGTTAGTGGACCAGGAATAACTATTTACCTTACACCGGACACTAAGCTTTTTGGTAATACAGAGGATCATATAACAGATAAACATTTGGTCTATATTGTAAATGAATTAAGATTTGCAGGTGCAGAAGCTATATCTATCAATGATGTTAGAGTAGTTTCCAAAACTGGTATAAGAAATGCAGGCAATTATATATTAATTAATGATGAGAAAATTTCTCCTTCAAGCAGAATAGTAATAAAGGCTATAGGAGATAAAAACTTATTGTATAGTTCTATGGGCTTTCCAGAGACTTTTGCAGATTTTAAGACAATATGTGATGTAAAGTTTGAAAAAACTGACGATATTTCTATTAAGAAATATAATAAGACTTATAAATTTGAGTATGCTAAACCAGTTAAAGAACAATAGGGGGGAGAAATATGATAGGATTTATTGGACTTGTAATAGGTATTATTGTAGGTATTGCATGTAATGTTAATATTCCAGATAAATTTTCACCATATATGTCAGTGGCAATATTGGCTTGTCTAGATTCAGTTTTTGGAGCTATTAAAGGAAGTCTTTCACAAAAGTTTCAACCAGATATATTTATATCAGGTTTCTTTGGAAATGCAGTTCTGGCAGCAGGACTTGCTTATTTAGGTGATAAACTTGGAGTTCCTATATATTTAGCAGCAGTAATAGTTTTCGGTGGAAGAATATTCGACAACTTTGCTACCATAAGAAGATTGTTAATTGAAAAGGCTAGAGCCCGTCAATGAGGTGAATTAGATGAAAAATCATGAAGCTGATATATTTGTGTTCATAGCTTCTATAATTATAGGCATACTAATATCCATGAATATTAGCTTTTCAAGAGGGTCGGATAGAGTATTTTTAAGTGCAAAGCAATATCAAGATGCATACAATTATAGAAATAAGCTTTATAGTGATATAGCTGGACTTATGGAACAATATGATAATTATTATGCAAAACTACTAAAGTATAATAGTAATGAGGAAAATCAAACTCATATTAGTGAAAGCATAAATGAAGAGCTAAATCAGAATAACATTGTATTAGGAAAGGTCCCATTATACGGACAGGGAATAGTAATAAACTTGAATGATGCAAGTACAGAAAACATAAACAACTCCTATGGGTATGAGCGTGAACTCAGACTTGTTCATAATACAGATATAATACAGGTAATAAATGATTTAAAGAATGCAGGAGCAGAAGCTATTTCTATAAATGGTCAGAGAATAATGGATAGGACGGAGATTTATTGCAGCGGACCTTTTATAAGAGCTAATGGAGTAAAAATAGCAGTACCATTTACTATTAATGCTATTGGAAATAAGGAAGTTTTGTATAATTATATGTTATCTAACGAAAACTACTTAAAAACGCTGATGATTAGAAAAATTAGGGTTGATGTTGAACAAACTGATGATGTTAAGGTACCTGCCTATAATGTAGAAGATAAAAATGAGTTTATGAAAGTAAAGCAATAACGATGAATTTACATTTTACTCTAATATTTTACTTTAATTTGTTTAAATTTAATTAAAATTTTTATTAATTTTTGCAGGAATTTTAAGATTTATGAAGAATAAATATCCTTATAAGGTAAAGTACACAATTCAATTTGGCATTAAAAGGAGACGGTAGAGTTGTCAATTGAAGAAAATATAATTAAAATAAGAGAAACTATTCCAGAAGGTGTCACTTTAATAGCGGTTTCTAAAACAAAACCCGTGGAAGACCTTCAAATGGTATATGACATGGGGGTAAGGGACTTTGGTGAAAATAAAGTTCAAGAGCTTACTGATAAATTTGAAAAGTTGCCGCAGGATATAAGATGGCATTTAATAGGTCATCTACAGAGAAACAAGGTTAAGTATATTGTAGGAAAGGTATATCTTATTCATTCTCTAGACAGTATTAGACTTCTTGATGAGATTGAAAAACATTATGCAGCCAGTAAAATGACTGCAGAAGTATTGATTCAAGTAAATATTGGCAGGGAGGAAAATAAGACAGGAGCCGGTGTAGAGGACTTGGAAGAATTGATTAATGCTTGTGAAAACTGTAATCACGTAAAAGTAAGAGGAATTATGTCCATAATTCCTCAAGGTGATGAAGATAGCTGCAGAGGTTATTTTTATCAAGTCAAAAAGATATTTGATGAATTAAAAAGCAGAAACTTTAAAAACATTAATATGGAATTTTTATCTATGGGTATGACTGGAGATTATAAAATTGCAATTGAAGAAGGCTCAAATATGGTAAGAGTAGGTGAAGGCATATTTGGGAAAAGAAACTATAATAATAAGTAAGTAGGAGGTAATAAAATGGCTGGAAAAGTTATAACTAAAATGATGGGATTTTTGGGATTAGAAGATGATTTAGAGGAAGAAATAGAACTATCAGAGGAAAGAGAAGAGAAAAAAGCAGTTAATGGTATATCAGAAATTGAACCTGTTATATCAAACTCAAAAAGACAGAATAAGATTGTAAGCATACATAACAATATCGCCGCTAAAGTTAAAATAGTTAAACCAACTACATATGAAGAAGCTGCTGATATATGTGATGAGTTAAAAAATAGAAAAATTGTAGTTATAAATACAACTGGTTTAGAAGCAAGAATAGCTCAAAGGCTTTTAGATTTCATGGGAGGAGCTAGTTATGCTCTAGGTGGAGATTTAGAGGAAATTGAAAGAAACGTATTTATATTGTCACCAGCTACAGTAGAAGTGAGCAATGATTTAAAAAATGAATTATCCAGTAAAGGACTTTTTAATTGGAATAAGTAATAATTGGAGGCTAAAATGTTAGATACTTTAAGAGTTGCCCTTTCTTTACTATTTAGACTTCTTGAGGGAGCTATATTAATTGATGTAATTCTTTCTTGGGTTATGCCAGGGAGAAGAGGCGGTTTTATAGACTTGCTTCATGTTTTTACAGATCCTTTTATGATTCCGGGAAGAAAAATTCAAGAGAAGCTTATACCAGGATTAATGATTGATTTTTCGCCTATAATTGCTTTATTAATATTAGATATTTTACAGAGAATAGTATTTAGTATATTATAGAGCTTTTATGGATAAGAAAACTTTTTTAAATAAAATGTCTTTTATAGACAATAGTATAGCTTCTAAAATTTATGATAAAATTATTTTAACACAAAGAACTACTAGAACGACATATACGTCAGAGTTCTATACACCTGATATATACAAAACTTTAGAACATATAAGCAGTGAGCTTGATGTTAAAGTTAATTGTTATGGAGTTTTTGAAGATGCACAAAGAAAGATAATAGCTTTTTCAGAGGAAGATGTGTGGTATTATCCAATAGATTTACTTAAAATATCTACTAATGCTAAGTTTACTAAGCTTGAGCATAAGGATTATCTTGGAGCAATAATGGCTCTTGGGATTAAGAGAGAGAAGCTAGGGGACTTAATATTAAAAAATGATGAGTGCTATTTAGCAGTTCATAATGAGATAACAGATTATATAAAAATGAATTTAACAAGTGTAGGTAAGTCTACTTGTACTATTAATATTTTAGATGTAAACAGTAGCGAAATTCCTGTGTATGACTTTCAGAATATTATTGTGAATGTTTCCTCTCTCAGAATTGACTGTGTAGTTAGTGCATTATGCAATATATCAAGAGGTAAAGCCGAAGAGTTAATAAGACAGGGTAAGGTACTTATAGATTATTCTGAAGCTTTAAGAAAAGATAAGATTTTAAAAGAGGATTGTATAATAACTATAAGGGGATACGGAAAATTTAAGATTTTAGAAGAAGCTGGATGGACAGGAAGCGGAAGAGTTAAAATTCAAGTAAAAAAATTTATTTGATTTGAGGTGTTCACAATGAAAATAACAGCTATGGAGATAACTAATAAAGAATTTAAGAGAACTATAAGAGGATATAGTCCAGATGAAGTAGATGAATTTTTAGATAAGATAGCGGAAGACTACGAGAATCTTTATAAAGAAAATTCAACTTTAAAAGAAAAGCTCTCAAATATAGAAGACAAGATAGAGCACTATAATAAGATGGAAAGTACAATACAAAATACTCTTCTTTTAGCACAAAATGCTGCTGAACAAGCTAGAGAAAATGCTAAAAAGGAAAGTGAGCTTATTGTAAAAAACGCTAATGATACTGCTCAGAGAATAATAGATAAAGCTCATCATGACGTGCTTCAAATTACTGATGACTTTGAGAGAATGAAACAGGAGTTCTGTAAGTTTAGAACAAAGTTTAGAAGTTTTATGGAATCACAGTTAGAAATGTTTGATGATATGGAAAAAGATCTTGTAAAGAACTATAATATAGGTTACGAAGCAAACGAAAATCTAAATTTAGATTTAAATGTAAAAGAAATAGAACTGACACATAGTGAAGAAAAACAAGAAGAGAAAGCTATGCCAAAGGATGAAGTATTTACAAACAGTAACGAATTAGAAGAAATTAAAAATTTCTTTGTAAAAGATTAAAAAATCCCACTCATATTGAGTGAGATTTTTTTATTTTTAATAAAGTCGATCCATTTATGGTATAATATAGACTGAGGAGTGTGTCTATGGAAACATTAAATACGTCATATTCAAAGGAAGGATATGAAATATATATAGATGAAAATATTGATGGATTTTATACCTTACTTAACAAACATAAAATTGAAATAAAAAACAAAATATTTTTAATTACTGACGATGTTATTTATAATATATATAAGAATTTAATAGATGAACTGCAGTCTAAGACAGAATGTAAAGTTTATTATTTTGCCCATGGTGAAAATAATAAAAATATAAATACAGTGCAGTCCATATATGACTTTCTTATAGAAAATAATGCTAATAGAAGCAGTACTCTCATAGCTTTAGGCGGCGGAGTAGTGGGAGATTTAGTAGGATTTGTGGCTTCTACATATATGAGAGGAATTAAATTTGTAAATATACCCACAACACTTTTATCCCAGGTTGACAGCTGCATAGGTGGAAAAGTAGGCTATGACTACAATGGAATAAAAAATGTTATAGGTAATTTTTATAATCCAGTTTTTGTATACATATGTACTAGATTTTTAAAGACTCTTGAAGAAAGGCAGTTTAAGGATGGATTAGGTGAAGTAGTTAAGTATGGTATGATAAAAGACATACAACTATTTGATTTTATAAATGAAAATTATAAATACATATTAGAAAAGAAAAATGACAAACTATTTTATATAGTAAAGAAATGTTTAAATATTAAGGCAGAAATAGTTGAAAAGGACTTTAATGATTCGAACCTAAGAAACATATTAAATTTTGGACATACGGTAGGACATGGGATAGAAGTATCTTCAAACTTTACAATTTCACATGGAGAAGCTGTAGCTTTAGGTATGCTTGTAGCAGTTAAGTTATCAGAAAAAAAATTGTCACTTAATAATGAGATATATGTAAAACTTGAAGCTTTACTAGAAAAATTAGAGTTGCCCATAAGATATAAAGTTGACAATTATTCTACCTTTTTGTATGCTATTAATCATGATAAAAAAAATACTGATAAAATAAGATTTGTACTATTAGAAGATATATCAAAGTGCAAAATAAAAGTTGAAGTTGCTGCTGAAGAAATTTATTCAGCAGTAGAAGAAAGTATTAGTAGGGGGTAATAATAATGAAAATAGGAATTATTGGAGCTATGGATGAAGAACTAGAAATTTTATTAAGAGAAATGCAGTTAGATAGAGTGGAAGTTAAGGCAAATATGAATTTTAAATCTGGAAAGTTACATAATAAAGATGTAGTTGTTGTAAGAAGCGGCATTGGTAAGGTAAATGCAGCTATATGTACTCAAATATTAATAGATGATTTTAATGTTGATAGAGTAATTAATGTAGGAATAGCAGGTGGAATTGGAAAAGATGTATATCCAGGCGATGTTGTAGTAGCAGATAGTCTGGTGCAACATGATGTAGATACTTCAGCATTTGGAGATAAAATAGGTCAAGTACCAAGATTAGACACTTACGATTTCAAGTGCAATAAAGAACTTGTGGACAAAGCTATTTCAGCATGTAAGAATATTGGAAGTATAAAGAGTTTTGTAGGCAGAATAGTAACAGGAGATCAGTTTATCAGCAGTACAGACAAAATAATATGGCTAAATGAAGAATTTGCAGCTATTGCCTGTGAGATGGAAGGTGGAAGTATAGCACAAGTATGTTATTTGAATAATATACCTTTTGTTGTAATAAGATCTATATCTGACAATGGAAATAATGGTGCTCATATGGATTATGAAAAATTTGCGCCTATAGCTATACAAAATTCTACTGAAATTTTAAAAAATATGCTTATGAATATATAGGCATTTTATGTAGGTGATTACTAAATGAAAAATTTATTAATAGACCAAAATAGTGGAGACTCTATTAAAGTAAAAGTTAAAAATGTAGTTTTTGGAGAAAAAGAAAAAATAATAATATCAGGACCCTGTTCTGTTGAAAGCTACGATATAATGATTAGAATAGGAAAAGAGCTAAAAGATATGGGAGTTCATATGCTTAGAGGTGGAGCCTTTAAGCCTAGGACTTCTCCTTATGACTTCCAAGGATTGAAGGAAGAAGGATTAGAAATAATAAAAGCAGTAGGAGAAGAAGTAAAGCTTCCAATAGTTACAGAAGTTATGGATGCAAGAGATATTGATAATGCTCTTAATTATACAGATATGATTCAGATAGGCTCTAGAAATATGTACAATTATACTCTTCTTAAGGAAGTTGGAAGAACTAAAGCACCAATTCTTCTTAAAAGAGGACTAAGTGCCACAATAAGTGAATGGTTGTACGCAGCTGAATATATAATGTCTGAAGGAAATAATAATGTAGTATTATGTGAAAGAGGTATAAGAACCTTTGAAAACTATACAAGAAATACTTTGGATTTAAATAGTGTAGCAGTTGTAAAGCAAAAGTACAGAATTCCAGTTATTGTAGATCCAAGTCATGGAACAGGATTAAGAGAACTTGTTCCTGCTATGAGCTTAGCTTCAATTGCAGCAGGAGCAGATGGACTTATTATAGAAAGTCACATAAGTCCAGATAACTCTGTATCTGATGCAAGGCAGACAATATCAATGGAAAGCCTTAAAAACATTGTATCCGGTGTAAAGAAGTTAGAAGAAGTACTTTAATATATAGGGGTTCAAGTCCGAAAATTGACTTACACCCCGGACTATGTTCCCAAGCTTCAGTCCGTTAAAAACTTTTAGTCAGTCTAAAGCTTGTGTTTTAAGCAGAGAACCAAAATCCATGATTTTGTGTGAATCGCTTACTCCTCTGACGTAAGGAAGAGGAGCTTCATATAACTTTGAGGCGCTGCGCTCAGTCGGACCAACTTATCAATTAGCATTTGATAAGTCGCTCGTGAAAAGCCATTTAGGCTTTTCACCAACTTAAAGTTCTAAGGTTCTCTTAAAACCCTTCATTAAGACTGACACAAAGTTTTTAAATCTACCTTCAGCTTTGGAAACATATCCCTTTGTGTAAGTCAATTTTCTAGTTTGTTTCCCTATAAATAGAGAGGTGAACTTGAGTTTGAGATTAATTGTAAATGAAGTAAGGGACAATGTGAAACAAAGCTTTAATCTTCCAGGGGATAAGTCTATTGCTCACCGATCATTGATAATAGGTTCACTTGCAAAGGGAAAGTATAAAATTGAAAACTTTCCAAGGGGATTAGATTGTTTGGCTACACTTGATTGTGTAAGAAAATTGGGTGTAAATGCAGAGATGAAAGAAAATACAATTTTCGTAGATTCACCAGGATATGAAAGCTTTAATAAATATCCTGGAGTTCTTGATGCCAAAAATTCAGGAACTACGGTAAGACTTATGTCAGGAGTTTTAGCTGGCTGTGGTATTAATGCTTCTTTCATTGGAGATGAATCTTTAAGTAGAAGACCAATGAAAAGAATAATTAATCCATTAGAAAAAATGGGAGCAAAAATAGAAAGTTGTGAGGGATTATTACCATTAAAGTTTGAGGAAGATAGTAAGTTAAAGGCTATAAATTATCAAATGCCTATAGCTTCAGCTCAAGTAAAATCCTGTTTACTCATTGCTGGCTTTTTAGGCGAAGGAGAAACGGTTATAAAAGAGCAATCGCCTACAAGAGATCATAGTGAAAGAATGCTTAAGTATATAAATGCTTCTATAAACAAAGAAGATAATATTATAAAGATAAAAAATTCCGAGCTAAAATGTAAAGATATTTACGTCCCAGGAGATATTTCTACTGCTGCATTTTTAATTGGAACAGCTATAATTTCTAATAATTGCGAACTTGTATTAGAAAATGTTTTATTAAACCCAGGAAGAAAAAACTATATAGATATATTAAAGGACATGGGAGCGAGCATTGAGGTATATATAAAAGAAAAAGTAAATGAAGAAGAGATAGGAACAATAAAGGTTAAAAGCAGTAATATTCATGGAATTACAATAAGCAGCGAAAAAATACCTAATATCATAGATGAAATACCTATTCTTTCAGTTATTAGTGCCTTTGCTAAAGGAACTACAGTTTTTGAAGAGATAGATGAATTAAAATACAAAGAAAGCAATAGAATTGAAGCTATAATTTATAACCTTAAAGCTTTTGGAGTAAAATCTCAACACATAAATAGCAACCTGATTATATATGGCGATAATGACTATATAGATGCTGAAGTAACTGTAAATCCTAAAAAGGACCACAGGATAGCTCTAAGTTTTTTAGCTATGGCTGCAAAAAATAAAGGTAAAACTTACATTGAGAATTTTGAATGTACAGAAATATCCTTTCCCAAGGCAATAGATTATTTTAAGTGTTTTTACGATTTATGTACAGAACAGTAGTTGTATTGTTATCTAATAAATTCCATACTTGCAGAATAAATAAAAAAATTCTAGTTAAAATAAGAATAACAATAAATAATTAAGTAAAATATAAAGTGAAACATATGTAAAAGTGTAGTTAAAATACTTATATTGTTAATATTCTTATTTTAATGTTAGGCGTCTTCATAAGATAACTGGTCAGTATTCTAATATATTTTGATTTGTTATTTTCTTTCAGATGCCTTAAGAAAGGAGTTTCTGTAGCTATGGATAAGGAAAGATTGGAGTATTTTAAAAGAACTTTAAAAGAGGAAAGAAGCAAGGTATATGATTTTTTGAATCAGATGGAACAAAATGAAACAATTGACTCCAATTCAGCAATGTCAAGGGAGTTATCAGCTTATGATAACCATCCAGCAGATACTGCTACCGAACTATTTGATAAAGAGAGAGGTCTAGCTTTCAAAGAAAACGAAATAACCATAATAAAAAAGATAGATGATGCATTAGCTAGTATCGATGAAGGTACTTATGGTAAATGTAAAATGTGTGGCAAGGACATAGTGGAGGAAAGACTGGAATTTATCCCTTATGCACAGTTTTGTGTTGATTGCCAGAGGGAGGTAAATGATTCAAGGCCTCTTGAAAAACATAATAGACCTCTTGAGGAATATGTAATTGATTATCCTTTTGGATATGGCTTTAATGATTATGATGAAGATGCAGAAGCAGAATTTGATGCTGAGGACAGTCTTCAATCGGTTATGAAATTTGAAAGATTGGAAGATCGAACAGAATGGTATACAGATAGTGATAATAGCTATGTAGACCCAATGGAGAGAATAAGCAATCAACAATATAGAGAACAATTACCAGACTAAGAGCAGATAGGTAAAATCAAAACTTAAAAATTATGCGACACAAGACCCTATATAGGGGATTAGGCTGAAAGTCAGCTTATACGCCGGAATATGTTTCCAAGCTTCAGCACGTTAAAAACTTTTAGCCAGTCTAAAGCTTGTGTTTCAAGATAACCTAAGAACTTTCGAGAACTCGCTATGCTCAAACAACTCTAAAGTTCTAAGGTTCTCTTAAAACCCTTCACTAAGACTGGCACAAAGTTTTTAAATCTACTTGAGCTTTGGAAACATATCCCTCTGTATAAGCTAACTTTCTAGTTACTTTTCCTATAAAAATTTTGTGTCGTAATATTTTAAAATTACGAATTAATGATTTTTAAATTGAGAATTGATATTTGTCAATTTAACAGTTGGGGGGATAAAAGTGGAATTTATAATAATAGTTCTAGGACTGATTTTAGACAGGATTACTAAGATATGGGCCCTTAATGTTTTGACTAAAACTACTGAAATTCCTATAATAAAAGATTTCTTTAGTTTTTCATATCTCGAAAACAGGGGGGCGGCCTTTGGCATTCTGCAAAATAAGTTGATTTTTTTGACATTAATTACATTGATTATAATGGGAGCAATTGTTTTTTATTTATTTAAGTACAAACCTACCTCTAAAATTCTTAGAATAAGCTTGGCGCTTATAGTAAGTGGAGCTATGGGGAACTTAATTGATAGAGTATGGTATAAGTATGTAGTAGATTTTATTATGCTGCATTATAAGAATATATATTATTTCCCTACTTTTAATGTGGCAGATATGCTTGTGGTAATTGGAACTATGTTACTAGTAATTTACATGATGAAGGAAGATAATAATGGAAAATAAACAATTTATAATAGAGCAGGATTCAACAAATTTAAGATTAGATGTATTTTTATCCAATCAATTTGAAGATAAGTCAAGATCGTATATTCAAAATTTGATAGAAGAAGGAAATGTAAAAATAAATGGAGCATTAAAAAAGAGCAACTATAAATTAAGGATTAATGATAAAGTAGAGATTACTATTCCTGAACCTATAGGACTTGATGTAAAACCTGAAAATATACCGTTAGATATAGTATATGAAGATGCTGATGTAATTGTAGTAAATAAGCCTCAAGGAATGGTAGTTCATCCAGCTGCTGGTATATATAATGGCACTTTAGTTAATGCTCTTCTAAATCACTGCAAAGATTTATCAGGTATAAATGGAGTTGCGAGACCTGGAATAGTTCATAGAATTGATAAAGATACTTCAGGAATTCTTGTTGTAGCTAAAAATGACAATGCTCATAATAAATTGGCGGAACAATTTAAAGATCATTCAATGACAAGATCTTATATGGCGTTAGTGGAAGGTATCTTAAAAAATGATGAAGGTACTATAGATGCACCACTTGGAAGACATCCTGTAGAGAGAGTAAAAATTGCGGTGGTTAAGGATGGAAGAAGAGCAGTTACACACTATAAGGTCCTAGAAAGGTTAAAGAATACTACGTTAGTTGAATGTAGCTTAGAAACAGGCAGAACCCATCAAATAAGAGTACATATGGCTCATATAGGACATCCATTAGTTGGAGATCCCGTTTATGGATATAAAAAGCAGAGATTTAATCTAGATGGTCAAATGCTTCATGCTAAAAAGCTAGGATTTGTACATCCCAAAAGTGGAGAGTACATAGAATTTCAATCCCAATTACCCGATTACTTTGTAAGAGTATTAAATATTCTTAGGAATGAATTTAAATAATAGTTAAACAAATACTGAAAACTTAAAATTTAGCAAAGTATATTTGAAAATAATCGACAAAATAGTAGTTGAAATGTGGCTAAATATGTGTTAATATATTTTCAATAGGTTGGGAAGTACTGATTTACAGCCTTTGAACAATTAAATTATGAGTATCCTTTAAGATGATCCAGTGAGGTCATAAGGCGACGAACAATGATTATTATAGGCATTTTGCGCCCATGCTCACTAAGCATGGGCTTTTTTAAATTATAAAACCTGGGGAGGTACAGAAAATGGAGCCAAAAGCGGTAATCCTAGATGAAAAAGGAGTAAAAAGAACTTTAACTAGGGTATCTCATGAAATAATTGAAAAAAATAAAGGTGTAGAAGATGTAATTCTTGTAGGGATAAAAAGAAGGGGATATCCAATAGCACAAAGAATAGCACAAATTATTGAGCAAATTGAAGGTATAAAAATTGAAGTAGAAAGTGTAGACATTACTCTTTATAGAGACGATTTAAGCAAATTAAATGACCAGCCGATAGTAAATGAAGTAGAACTAATAGATGTAAAAGATAAAAAAGTAGTATTAGTAGATGATGTAATTTATACAGGAAGAACAGTGAGGGCCGCTATCGATGCAGTTATGCATGCAGGAAGACCTAAGATGGTTCAATTAGCAGTACTTGTTGACAGAGGTCATAGAGAACTTCCTATAAGAGCAGATTATGTAGGAAAAAATATACCTACATCCAAGAATGAAATGGTATCTGTTGAAGTTGCTGAAATCGATGGAAATGATTCAGTAAAAATATATGATATATAGGCTTGTAATTATGTATCAATGTGAAATAGTTTAAGTATAGCAAACAAATATTAGTTACTGAATTATGAAATATAACTACTACTTTTAAAGTAGTCCTGTGAGGCTAAAAAAGGGAGGAAATAAAAATGAAAAATTATGTAGACGTAGAAGAAAAACTACCGATTTTTACTACTATACCATTGAGCTTTCAACATCTTTTTGCAATGGTGGGTGCCACAATATTAGTACCTATATTAACAGGAATGAGTCCATCTATTGCAATGTTTTGTAGTGGTATAGGAACATTGCTTTATATAGTTTGTACTAAGGCAAAGTTACCAGCATATATTGGTTCATCCTTTGCATTTATAGGACCTATGATGGTGGCTTCCAAAAATTATGGTCCAGAAGCTATGCTTTCAGGAGTTATGGCAGCAGGGCTTGTATATATTACAGTAGCTGTAATAATAAGATTCTGTGGAGTAAGGTGGTTGAATAAGGCACTGCCACCAGTAGTAGTAGGGTCTATAGTTATAGTTATAGGACTTGGACTTGCAGCTGTAGCTATAAATTGGGCAGGATTAAATTCAAGCTTTACGACCCCAGCAATGCAAAATGTACCAAGATGGGCATGGATTACAGTTTCTATGATAACATTAGGCATAGGAGTACTTGGAAGTATGTACTTTAGGGGCTTCTTAGCAGTTATACCAATACTTATTGCAATGATATCAGGATATATAGCAGCATTAGTTCTTGGAGTAATTCCTCACCAAGCAATTGAAGCAATAGCAAACGCAAAACTATTTAGACTTCCACCATTTGTTACACCAAAATTTAACTTGAATGCAATGATGTTAATGGCTCCAGTGTCTTTCGTAACACTTGCTGAGCATATAGGACATGTGTATGTTACAAACAATGTAGTAGGAAGAGATTTTACAAAAGAGCCAGGTCTTCATAGATCTATACTTGGTGATGGAGTAGCCACAATGTTTGCTGGTTTAGTTGGAGGACCGCCAAATACAACTTATGGAGAAAACATAGGTGTTATGGCAATAACAAAAGTATATAGCGTATGGGTAATAGGAGGAGCAGGAGTAATTGCAATAATTCTTTCCTTTATTGGTCCAGTAGCAGCTATAATCGAAAACATGCCAATGCCGGTAATGGGTGGAGTAAGTATACTTCTATTTGGTATAATAGCTTCATCAGGATTTAGAATATTCGTAGAAGATAAAATAGATTTTAGCAAAAAGAAAAATTTAATACTATCCTCAGTTATAATAGTTATAGGAATTGGAGGAGCAGCAGTTAAGTTCAACTTTAATGGTGCAGAGGTAGAGATTGCAGGTGTTGCTCTTGCAACTATAGTAGGAATAGTTTTAAATCTAATACTTCCAGATAAGAGTGCAACAGAGGAAGATTCTGTTGTAGAAGAAACTTCAGAAACAAAAAAGAAGATAATAGAAGCGGTATAGCGCATATTAAAAGACAAGAGAAAACAATGAATACAAATTGATGTTAAAAAAATCCCTAAAACTTGGTATAATAGTTTTAGGGATTTTATAATGCCTTATAGAATGACAATTTTAATAAAAAGAGGTATCAACGTTCATGAGAAAATCTAAAAACATTGTCGTAAGTTTAATTCTAGTTCTTTTAATTGTCGTATTTGTATCAAAAGCGTTGCAGGAATCTTATTTAAAAATAACAAGTGAACAAGCTATACTCTGGAAAGTGAATAACATTTCCGTTCATAGTAAAAACGTAGAAAAATCTGAAAGAAAAGATGGCAAAGTGAAGATAGATAAAAAAAGTTCTTCAGGAGAAATAAAGAAGAAGATCATTGTTATAGATCCTGGACATGCCAATAAGTCTAATTTAGATAAAGAACCTATTAAACCTAATTCAACAGAGATGAAAATAAAGGATGGAGGAGGAGCAGAGGGGGTTTTTAGTAAAACTCCAGAGTATCTTGTAAATATGCAAGTTGCATTAAAGCTCAGAGCGATTCTTGAACAAAGAGGATATATTGTTAAAATGACAAAATTAGAGAATTCTAAAAGCTTGGGAAATGTTGAAAGAGCAGAGATTGCAAATAAAGAAAATGCCGATTTAGCAATTAGAATACACGCAGACTCTAATGATGATTCAAATGTAAAAGGAGCATCAATGCTTATTCCAGCATCAGTTAATGAAAATACAAAATTAATATATGATAAAAGCTCTAAGTATGGAAAGATAATACTAGATACATTAGTTAAAGATGTAGGTATGCAGAATAGGGGGGTAAGTGAGCGGAATGATTTGACAGGATTTAACTGGTCAAAGATTCCCGTAGTGTTAGTGGAAATGGGTTTTCTTTCAAATACTGAGGAAGACAAATTACTTAGCAGCCCTAAATATCAAAACAAAATAGCTAAAGCTTTAGCGGATGGAATAGATTTAGCACTAAAATAAGAGTGACTCAGCATGGAGCTCAAAGGCCGAAAATTGACTTACACCCCGGGCTATGTTTCCAAGCTTCAGTCCGTTAAAAACTTTTAGTCAGTCTAAAGCTTGTGTTTTAGACGACCTAAGAACTTAGATAAACTCGCTGTGCTCAGACACTATCTAAGGTTCTAAGGTTGTCTTAAAACCCTTCACTAAGACTGACACAAAGTTTTTAAATCTACCTTCAGCTTTGAAAACATAACCCTTTGTGTAAGTCAATTTTCTAGTTAGTTTTTCTATAAACTGAATCATTTTGATATTGTCTTAAGAATGTGGTAATGATAGTATATAATAGGCTTATGATTAGAGAAAAGGGAGAGAAGTAAATGAACTATACATTAATTGCAACATCAACTTTTGGGTTGGAATCAGTAGTGGCAAGCGAATTAAAAGAATTAGGATATGATGATTTAAAAGTAGAAAACGGTAAGGTAACTTTTGAAGGTGATGAAAGAGACATAGTAACATGCAATATGTGGCTTAGAACTTCAGATAGAATTTTAATAAAAATGGCAGAATTTAAAGCAGAAACTTTTGAAGACTTATTCCAAGGTACCCTCGCTGTTGATTGGGGAAGCATAATGCCAGTAAACGCATTTATGCATGTTTCAGGTAAGTCTGTTAAATCTACTTTATTTAGTGTGCCTGATTGCCAGTCTATTGTAAAAAAGGCAGTAATTGAGGCTATGAAAAGAAAGTACAAAACAGAATGGTTTAGTGAAGATGGCCCAGAATACAAAATAGAAATAGGGATATTAAAAGATATAGCAACTGTAACTTTAGATACTTCAGGTTCAGGACTTCATAAAAGAGGATATAGAGAAAATGCAGGAGGAGCGCCTATAAAGGAAACTTTAGGAGCAGCACTAGTACTTTTAAGTAAATGGGAGCCATCAAGAATATTGGCAGATCCAATGTGTGGTTCAGGAACTATAGCTATTGAGGCTGCACTTATAGGAAAAAATATTGCTCCAGGATTAAATAGAACTTTTATATCAGAACAATGGGATATAATACCTAAAAGCATATGGGATGAAAGCAGGAAATATGCAACAAATGCAATAAATAATAAAGAATTCAAAATACTAGCCTCTGATATGGATGGCAGAGTGATTAGAACTGCTATGGAAAATGCAAAAAAAGCAGGGGTAGAGAATTACATAAACTTTCAAAAAATGCCTATGCAAAACTTTAGCTCTAAAAAAAGATATGGATTTATAATCACTAATCCTCCATATGGAGAAAGATTTGGGAGAAATTAAAGAGGTTGAAAAATTATATAAAGATATGGGAGAAGTATTTCAAAACCTTAGAGATTGGTCCTACTTTGTGATAACAGCACATTCAGAATTTCAAAGACATTTTGGAAAAGATGCTGATAAAAATAGAAAGCTTTATAACGGTAGACTTAAATGCTACTATTATCAATATTTTGGACCAAAGCCTGAAAAGAAGTATTATGAATAGAATATAGGGCTACAAGGCCGAAAATTGACTTACACCCCGGGCTATGTTTCCAAGCTTCAGTACGTTAAAAACTTTTAGTCAGTCTAAAGCTTAAGCAGATATCCCAAATCTTTGATTTGGTGATAGTCGCTTACACAGAGTGCGTGTTTTAGACGACCTAAGAACCTTCGAGAAACTCGCTATGCTCAGTCGGACAACTTATCAATTAGCATTGATAAGCCGCTCGTGAAAAGCCATTTAGACTTTTCACCAGTATCTAAGATTCTAAGGTTGTCTTAAAACCCTTCACTAAGACTGACACAAAGTTTTTAAATCTGCCTTCAGCTTTGGAAACATAGCCCTTTGTGTAAGTCAATTTTCTAGTTAATAACCCTATAAGGCCTAATTTACCTGTTCTATGTCAGGTTTTTTAGGGTCTATATATATTGTTTTATTGGTGTAATATATAACCATTCCAGGTTTCGAACCATTAGGTTTATGAACATTTTTCACTTCAGTATAATCTACAGCTACTTTTGTAGACTCTTTTGCTTTGCTATAAAAAGCAGCCAGCATAGCTGCCTCTTCTAAGGTTTTATCAGGAACAGTTCCAAAGTTTTTTATTATAATATGAGAGCCAGGTATATTTTTAGTGTGCATCCATATGTCTCTTTTATCTGCAAATTTTAAGGTTAAATAATCATTTTGAAAATTATTTTTACCAACATATATTTCAATGCCATCGCTAGATATAAATTTCATAGGTTTAGTAGTTTTAATTTTTTTGTTGCTCACTTTTTTGAATTTTATATAACCAGTTTCCATTAGTTCTCGTTTAATTTCTTCAATACTTTCATAATCTTCTGCGTTCTTTATATTTGTCAGTACGGAGTTCAGATATTCCATTTCTTGTTCTGTTACCTCTAGTTGAGTTTTAGCTGCCTCCTCCGTCTTTTTTAGTTTTCCATATTTTTTAAAGTAGTACTGAATGTTTTCGGATGGAGTTTTATTAGGATCAAGCTTAATTTCAATGGATTCTAAGTCTTCACTATAGTAATTTTGTAATTCAGCAGATGTATCTCCTTTTTTCAAACTGTATATATTTGCTGTTAAAAGTTCACCGTAAATCTTATAAGTATCCTTACGATCACATTCTTCTAAGTTATTTTTCAGTATCTGTATTTTTTTATTACATCTATCCAGGTTTATATTTACAAGTTTTTGAAGATCAGAACTTTTATTATTTAATCTATCAGCTTTATCCTTTTCAAAATAAAACTCTTCAATTAAATCTGATGGTGAATTAAAAATCCTTTCATCATACTCACATAAGTGAGTAAGTTTTTGGAAGTAAAAGTCTTTAACTGCTCCATTTAGTGAGTATTCAGAGAAGCAAAACTCACCATTTTTTATATTTTTAAATCTTCTTACAGAATAATCATATATATATTCTAAGTTGCTTTCAGCAAGTTCTTTTCCTAAATTATTAATTTGATAAGTAAGTTCTTTTGAAAATTGAGAGCTTACTCCTGTGAATACTTTGGAGAAAAAATTCCTATCATATTTAATATTGTTTTCAGCAATATATAACTTGAAGTCTTCTATACTATAATCAAAAGGATTTAACTTAGTTGAAGTTGGAGGGAAAATATATTTAATTCCAGGGTAAACAGACCTTACGGAATTTATTTCTGGAGTAATATGTTTTATACTATCCATAATCATGTTGTCTCTTTGTCTAATCAAAGTAATATTACTATGTCTTCCCATGATTTCTATTACAAGGGTGTAAATGCTGTTAAATCCTAATTCATCAGTAGTTTCAAAATCTAACAAAACAACTCTGTCAGTATCAAGCTGATGTATTTTTATTAATTTAGCGGTATTTAGGTGTTTTCTTAAAACCATGCAAAACATAGGTGGTTGCATTGGATTTACTTTACTTATTTTTGTAAAATGTATTTTAGGATAAACAGAGCTTGAGCTAATCAAAAGCTTATAAGTCTTTCGTTCATTTTTTATAGATAAAATTATTTCATCTTTTTCTGGTTGACTTACCTTATCAATTCTACCATTTAATATGGTATGCTTAAACTCTTCTACTATACTATGTATAAAAATTCCGTCTAATGCCACAGGTATCATCCTTTCTATATCAATGTCGTATCAAAGAATATTATGGGCATATTATAACATAAAAATATCTATATTAAGTAATATTTTTGGTAATTTAACTAGTCATGTTAGTTAAAGCAGCCTATCAAATTATATCTTTGCTGTGACAAATGATTAATTTAAAATTCTAACGAATTATACCTTTGGATAAGCCAAGATCATAATTTAGAGTGCCATAAACTGAAATTTAATAATTATGCAGCATAATCTATTGATAAAATTTTAGTGTAGTAGTAAACTAAATTTGAAGTTTTGTTTAATGAGAACATTTTTAAGAAAGGCGGCGAATTATAAATGAAATTTACGAAAATGAATGGTAATGGAAATGACTTTATAGTAGTTGATGATAGAAATGGTATGTTTTTAGGAAAAGAAGGAGAACTTGCAAGGAAACTTTGTAACAGAAATTTTGGAATTGGCGGAGATGGAATATTAATAGTTAGAAATAGCGATATTGCACAAACGCAAATGATTATTATAAACTCAGATGGTTCTTATGCTTCCATGTGTGGCAATGGTATAAGGTGCTTTGCAAAATATGTTTGGGATGAAGGAATCGCAAAAGGAGATTGCATAAAAATAGAAACTGGAGATGGAATAAAAGAGGCTTTTATCCATGTAAGAGATGATGAAGCGAAAGAGGTTACAATTAACATGGGGACCCCGGCCTTTGCTCCAGAACAAATACCTTCTAAGTTTGATAAAGAAATTATAAATGAACAAATAAAAATTAATGGCAAAGAATATAATATAACAACTATGTTTATGGGTGTACCCCACACAGTTTTATTTGGAAAGCTTGATGAGTATGATATTCAGGAAGGAAAAGTTATAGAAAAATATGATATGTTTCCAGAAGGAACTAATGTTAATTTTTGTGAAGTTATAAACGATAATAAAATTAGAGTTAAGACCTGGGAAAGAGGTGCAGGACCTACTTTGGCTTGTGGAACTGGAAGTTGTGCTTGTGTAATAGCTTCCAATAGGTTGGGTTTTACAGGTAAAAATGTAGAAGTTCAAGTACCAGGTGGAAAACTATTTATAGAAATAAAAGAAAATGAAGTATTTATGACAGGACCTGCAGTAGTTTCTTTTAAAGGGGAATATGAAGTTTAAATGAAAGTATTTTACAAGGCTTTATCTATTATTATAATTTTGTCCTTTGCCTTAAATTTTACAGCTTGTAGTTTTAGTAAAGAAGCTTCTGAAGAGGTGAGCAATCTACCACATTATTCTCAGGTGACTGCATTAGAAAATAAGGGAGAGAATTCAGAGGTATATAAAATAGAAAATGAGGATTTATATAAGATTGGGACAATAGAAAGTCTGCTTGGATTAACATACAACTCTAAAAATCAAATTTATGTCTATACTGAAAATATATCTAAAGGCCAGAATTTTAATCACAATAAAATTACAATAATAAAAGATAATAGAAAAAAGGAACTAAAGGATTTTTATTCTGCTTTAGACACAAAGCTTAGTCCAACAGGAGATAAGCTTGCCTTCAGAAGCTTTAAAGAGGACTCAAGGGAAAGTGCTGAGGGAATGAAGATATACGATATTAAAAAAAGTAAGTATATAAGTTTAAAATCGAAAGTGTTAGTTTCAGGTAATTTGTATGAATGGATAAGTGACAATAAAATAATTTACTATGGAAGCGTGGAAGGAAAATCTAATTCAGATAAAATTTATTCCTATGATCTTGATAGCAATAAAGAAGAAGTTTATTTAGATAATACAAATGGATATTGTCTAAATTTTACTCCAATTGGAAATAATATATTATTTATTTCAAGTCAGGGAAATTCACAATCTGTATATTATTTTGATAGTGAAAAAAACACAACAAAGAGTATAGCTACTAATGTAACTAGCATAATTAGGTCAGCGGC
Source organism: Clostridium sp. OS1-26 (assembly GCF_030915445.1). Taxonomy (GTDB): domain Bacteria; phylum Bacillota; class Clostridia; order Clostridiales; family Clostridiaceae; genus Clostridium_AM. The sequence continues at coordinate 201,521 of NZ_CP133264.1, read as the reverse complement.
AAATTACCAAAATGGAGAGGCTTTTTTTATTGGCAGTGAAGGTGATGAAAAACAAATGGCAGTATATAAATTTTCAACTAAAGATTTAGAAATACAGAGGCTTACTTATGATTTTCCAAAGGAGTTGGATGAGGATTCTGAAATAGCTATGGATGTCCAAGGAAACATATATTTTTGTGGAATGGATGAAACAAACCAAGAAAATTCTTTAGACGTATATATGTATGACAGAAAAGAAGGCTCTATAAATCTTATATCAACTCATAAAGGAAAGTATAACGTATATAGTTCAGGATAGCATTCAAAATATCCGTAGCATCTTTGCCCTGTTATTTTTTTTAGATGCCTTAATCACATGAAATCTACTTAAGTGTTTAGTAGATTTTATGTGATTTTTATTTTGGCCTAATAAATTATAGAAAATTTGTTTACGAATTAAAACAGTGGACATAATTTTAATATGAGAGTAAGAAAGTTGAGGTGAGAAAGGTACTTATATGAATAAGATTATGGAGACTGTAGATTTAGAAAATGAAGCTATAAATAGTAAGGTTGTACAAAAGATACCAGAAAAAATAGCAAACGATAACTGTTTATTAGCTTTCAAAGAAGTCGATGATTATATTTATATAGCGACAAGTAAAACACCAACTATTTTATTAGAAGAAGAATTAAGATTTATAAGCGGAAAAGATATAAAATTTTTTTATGCTAACGAATTAAAAATAGTAAGCGCCATTAATAAATATTATTGTAAGTACAGTTTAGAGAATGCTATAAAAATTATTGAGCTGGAAAGCAAATTAAGTATTAAAGAACAGAGTATAAAAAACTATGATGAAGAAAAATTGCAAGATGCTCCTGTAGTTAAAATAGTTAATTCTATATTGAATGGAGCTATATATCAAAATGCTAGTGATATTCATATTGAGCCCTTTCAAGAAGAAGCTATAGTAAGGTTTAGAGTAGATGGAATTATAAGCCACTTTACATCGATACCTAAAAATATATATTTCCTTATATGTACCAGACTTAAAATAATGGGCACAATGGATATATCAGAGAAGAGAATACCACAGGATGGAAAAATAAGATACTTATATGAGGATAAAGATTATGATTTAAGAGTTTCAACTCTTCCCACCGTATATGGAGAGAAAATTGTTATAAGAATTCTATATAGATCTGATAAAATGAAGTTTTTAGATAGATTAGGGTTTAAAGATAGAGATGTAAGTACAATAAAATCAATGGTTAAGAACAGATATGGAATTATACTCGTAACAGGTCCTACAGGTAGTGGAAAAACTACAACTCTATACTCTATGTTAAATTCTTTAAATAAGATAGAAAAAAATATAACAAGCATAGAAGATCCCGTAGAATATAGTCTTGAAAATGTTAATCAAGTAAATGTGAATACCAAAATAGGTTTTACGTTTGCAGAAGGTCTTAGAAGTATATTGAGACAAGATCCAGATAAACCTCTATAAGTATTGATTTTGATAGGTTTAAATAATTTCGTCAAAAATTTCGTCAAAAATAATTTTTAAAAAATTTTACTAATAGTATCACTAGCTTTTTTCATCATGTCATTGTTAACGTGTGAATATGTTCTCATAGTCATTCCCACAGTATGACCAAGAATCTGAGCCGTAGTTTTAAAATCTATTCCATTAGATATTAATGTTGTTGCATAAGTGTGTCTTAATTCATGTATAGAGATTCCAGCAAGCTCCCTTAATTTTGGATTTAAATACTTATCAATACTAGCACGATTAAAAGGAGCAATTCTATTATTTATATCAGTAGGATTATTTTTTTTATAATTTTTAAGTTCTTTTAGTGTATTAGCTGATATCGGAATATCTCTATAGGAATTTTTAGATTTTAAAGTTCCAAAGTTAGATTTTTTATCTTTTAACACTTTCCATTGTTTATTTACATTTAAACTTAAATTAATTTCATCTAAATCATTCCAAGTTAGCCCTAGAATTTCTCCTACTCTCATGCCAGTGTTAGCAGCTATAAAAGCAACTATATAAAATTTATTGTTTTTTAAGTTTTTCAAGAGTGTTTTCAAGTCTTTTTTATTAAGAGCTTTTTTATTTATATTTTCTTTGTCTTTAGGAATTTTTATATTTGCAGTAGGTAATTCTATAATTAAATTTAAATCATCTCTTACATATTTAAAAAATACATTTATTCGTCTTAAGTATGTTTCAATTGAAATACATTTAAGACCTTCTCTTATGAAACTGTCCATAATATTTTGTATATCATATTTTTGTATATCTTTAATTTTCTTATCATTAAGCAATTTAAATTTAGAAAAACAATTTCTATATGATTTTACAGTGTAATATTCTTTATACAAATTAATATGATCCAAAAACATATCAGTAACTTCCTTAAATGTTTTTTTACCATCATCTATATTTATGCAGTTTTTAACAGTAGATTCTAATTCTTTTACGGTTTTATCAATATAAAACTTCCCCTCTTTTGAGTTTTAAATCCTTGTTTTGACTTCTGTTTCCATTTACCAGTTGAATCTTTATAAGAAATAATACACTGCCAACCCTTATCTTTTTTTCTCCAAGTTATATTGTAATCCATAAATTTCACCTCTTGTAAATTTATATTCTATGGCTTTTAGAGTATATTAAATCGTAATTTTAGTAATTCTATTGGTATACATTCAAATAAAGCTATTTGCTCCAATGTATACCCTTCATAAGCATTTATAAGGTCTTTAGGTATTAATAGTTTAGATGAAAAAATATTTGCCTCACGCTCAAATTTATTAATTGAATAAAATGTATTATCCCTTAAGAAAGGAGTATTTGAATTTGGATGCAGTATACTATGACCTAATTCATGACCACATGTATAAAGTTGTCTAGTGTAGCTTAGATTAGAATTTATATGTATCATTTTTTGTCTAACAAATTTATTATAATATCCATTAATGGATCCTAGAGGTTCTACTAAAACTAAAATATTTTCCCCACTTGCAATTTCAAAAGGATTATTTGTTTTATGTTTTTTAATTAGTCTGTCTACCTTTTTTGAATAAAGTCTTTCATTAAACTCACCACCAAAGAAAAATTATTTTTTGTATTTTTCAGGAGTAAACTTACTCTTAGCTATCTGTTTAGCTAATCGCATTGAATTTTCAAGACTTATTCTCAATAATTCTCTTGTTTCATCATCTATAGGATCACCATCATACATTAAACCATCCTGAGAACTTTGTAATTGCTCTAATGCTTTACTTAATGCTTTCCCTATATCTTTTTCATCTTTTCTATTTAAGTACGATTCGTTAGATTCTTTTATTAAAGCAGTATCATCATTTAAATTAAGATCACTTTTATAATTTAAACCTTCTTTCGCTAATTCTCTAATTTTACTCATAGAGTCTAATGCAATATCTAATTTCTCTTCTGTAGAAAGCAAATCGTTAACAGTTACACCAAGTACTTTTGATATTTTTTGTAATGTGTCAGTTTTAGGGTTAATTGCCTTACCAGTTTCAATTTCTGATATTGTACTTTGACCAACTCCTGACTTTTTAGATAATTCTTTAATTGTCATATTTAAACTAGTCCTTAACTCTTTAATTTTCTCTCCTAATTTAGCCATTTTTAAAGTATCTCCTTTGATTTATTCGGTTTACAGAACTATTATATAATACTTATTCGGGAAAGTAAATAGAAAAATAAAGAAATTATTAGAAAATTAAAGCAATAATGGAGTATTTTATCGAGAAGTCGTTTTACCGAATAATTATTATTTGATAATTCGGGTTTCCGAATGTATAATTTAAACATGGTCGGTAAACCGAAGAAAGGGGGAGAAAGAATGGATAACAAAATAAAAGAAATATTAGAGAGTTTAAATAGTCAAGGGATAACAACTACTGAAATCATAAGCAATAGTGGAGTAGGCAGAACACAATTTTATGCAGTGTTAAATGGTGAAAGTATTCCAAAACTTTCAACTGCAATAGCAATTTGTAAAGCTTTAAAAGCAGATATTAAAGAAGTTTTCCCAGAAGTAAATATTAACTGGAAGAAGGTGAATCATAATGGACAAGCTTTTAACTAAAAAGGACTTAGCAATAAAGTGGCAACTGGATGAAAGAACAATAGATAAATATAGAACAGAGGGAATATTAACACCATGCAAAGGAATACCAGCAATAAGATTTTCATCACAATATATAGCAGAACTTGAGGGGGTAAAACTTGAGAAGTTTTCGCCGATTGAAAAGCGTAGATTAGAAAGAGAACTTGAAGAAATAAGAAAAGAAAGAGATTACTTAAGACAAATATTAAATAATATTATTTCAGAAAGCAGTAAAGTATTTGATTTATCAAAACAAAGTAATATTTAAAAATATAAATGTTGTACAAGCTCCAGGTAAAATCACACTCCACTGGAGACTAAGGAGATGTGTTGGGAGCACTGTTTAAAATCCTAGCAGTGACTAAAGGTAAATAAGCTACAAAGGAGATGATAAGTTGATTGAACTAATAGTAAAAGAGGAATTTAAAAACCTAATTCCACCACCAACAGAAGAAGAAAGAGAGTTCCTTGAAAAAAGTCTACTAATGTTTGGATGCAGAGACCAGATAATAACTTGGAATAACATCATTATAGATGGACATAATCGTTATGAACTTTGTAATAAAAACGGAATTCAATTTGAAACTTTAAGTATGGATTATGAGTTTGAGGATGAAGAAGAAGTTAAACAATGGATTATTAAAAATCAGTTTGCTAGAAGGAATATATCCAGTTTTCAAAGGTCCGAGTTAGCATTACAGCTTAAGGAAAGCATAGCAAAGAAAGCTAAAGAAAATCAATCACTAGCAGGGGGCGACAAGAAAAGTGAAGAAGCAAAATCGCTTTATCAGAAATCTGACAAAGTGATAGAAGATATTAAAATACAACCTTTAAGTGATGAAGTTATTAATGAAGATATCGTTAATCAGAAGTCTGATAAATGGTTAGAAGATGAAACTAAAGCTATACATGAACCAATTGAAGAAAAGAACAGTGTAAATACATTAAAGGAAGTTGCAAAAGTTGCAGGAGTAAGTCATGACACTATACACAAAGTAGAAGTCATAGTAAAAGAAGCTCCAGAAGTAATCAAAGAAGCTGCAAGAGATAATGACATAAGTATAAATAAGGCATATAACTTCACTAAAGAAGTTAAGGACCTGGAAGAAGGGAAAAAAGAATCTAAGGCAGCAGAGTTACTAAATCAGCAGTATGATACTAAAGCCAAAGAGATAGACAAGCAAAAGAAAATAGCTGATAAAATAGCAGATGTTATTTTTGGGATTCTAACTACAACTATCGATGAAGAAAGGATGGGATATTACTTAGAATATTCCCCTCAAGAATCATTGGATAAACATATTAGTCGATGTGATGAAGCAATAGAGAAGTTACAACAAGTTAAAAGTATATTTGAGAACATGGGAAAAATCAAGGTGGTGAAATAGCATGGCACTTGATAAGAGGATAAAGGAAAAAATTAATTCAATAATAGCTGATAACCCTAGTATAAGTATGGACGAGCTTATAGGAATAGTTAGAGAATACACACCAAAGCCAGACGTAAAGAAGTTAGAAGATCAAGAATATAGAAGAATAGCTCAAAGGCTTATGGCTTCATATAAGGACGAATCTGGTGTAAGAGATTACTTTTCTGTAAAGGCAGAAGGCACTAGTGAGTATGTAAATGTAAGCCGTACTACAGATAAAGGAGACTTGCAAAAGGTTAGGTATCAGCTTTCTAAAAAGTACAGAGGATTGAATAAGTCTCTTAGAAAAATCGATACTAGAGAGCAAATTTTAAACGGACAAATAGATATGGATGAAACACTTAGAAATGTGAATTAATAGTACAAGTATAGGAGGGAAAAATAATGAATCTTATTAGTACAAGCACTAATGAAGACTTAAGAGATCCAAAATGGAAAATGATTGATTATAACACTGTTGGAGATACAACAACAGTTATACATCAAGATACTAAAACTGGTAAGAAATTTAAGTCTATAACTAAATTCACAGGGTATGATGATGCCTTTGGTAATCCAGTTATTAGACATCAGGAGCTATATGAATTATAGGTGGTGTTACAGATGTCCGATGAAGTTATACGGGAATTAGAAATTATTAAGAAGAGCAACGAAAGGGTTATAGCAAAAATTAAGAAGGAAAGCCCCGACTTATACAATTATGGATATATAAATGCCTTAAAGTCGCAAAATAGGCTTTTAAAGTTAAGTATTAAATGTCGTAAAGGTAAAGAAATAACACCATTTTAAGGAGGCGTTACCTTATGAATATAAGAGTATTGAAATCTAGTGAAATTGAATGCAGAGTTCAATCAGTTAAGAAGACAAATAAAAGTGTAGGGGGAATAATGTTACTTTACAAAGATGCCAGATGCGATATGAAGATATTAGACGAAGTATTTGGACCTCTTGGATGGGAGAGGGAACATCAATTAGTAAATGGCAATTTATTCTGTACTGTGAGAGTTTGGGACAACGAAAAGAAAATGTGGATCAGTAAACAAGATGTAGGTACAGAGAGTAACACAGAAAAAGAAAAGGGACAAGCTAGTGATAGTTTTAAAAGAGCATGTTTTAATTTAGGAATAGGCCGAGAACTTTATACAGCACCTTTTATATGGATTGACTTAAAAGAGAGTGAGTACTATGAAAACAATGGAAAGATTGGACTAAATAGTTCGTGTAAATTTACAGTATCTAAAATCTTTTATAATGATGAAAAAGAAATTGTAAATTTAGAAATAAAAGATAGCAAAAGCAAGGTTAGATACAAACTAGGTGAAGCTAAACCTCTATCAACTGAATGGCATACTCAAAATGCTGAAGAATTTTTAAACAAAGCACTAGAAACATCACAGAGCCACGCAGAGAACAATAAAACATCTTCACAAGGCAGTAAGTCTACTCAAAATAAACTTTCATCAGAATTGAAATGTGAGAGTTGTGGGAAGGAAATAACCGAAAAGATTGCTATGTTTAGTACATCAAATTTTAAAGGTAAAAAGTTATGTATAGATTGTCAAAAGAAAATAAGCAAGTAACTATGGAGGGCTATAAAAGCATGGTAGATAAGTTTAGTAGTGTTGAGGAACTTACTAAAGATGAAATAGAAATGATGTTAGAGTTTCCGGGTTATATAATGCCAAGGTCAGAATATGAAAAGTTTATAGAAGAGTGGGAGAAAGATTGTGAAGAGGAAAGGCAACTTCATAGAAGTTTTCCGTATTAAAAATGCACCCATATAAATAGGTGCACGCTTCGATAAATTTGTTTGGATATAGGTGCGAGAACACCTATATCCCGATAATACCACAGATTGGAGGGTATTATCAATACTTATAAGTAGAGTAGGTAAAATCATCATAAGCGTAGTATAAGCAGAAAATAACAATTTTATTCATATAAAGGAGTGCAAGTTATGAAAAAGTTAGTTATTAAAGTAGCAAGCACACCAAAGAAGAATACACAAGCAAATAAGTTATTAGTAGCTTGTGGAAAGAACTTTTAGACAAAGGGAGATGAAGCAATATATATGGCAGAACTTAAATGGATTAAGTTAAATTTAGATATGTTTGATAATAGAAAAATAAAGCAGATTAGAAAGTTACCAGGTGGTAATGATATGGTTTTATTCTGGGTTATGCTTTTAACTCTAGCTGGTAGAAGCAACTGTCAAGGGTACATTCTATTTACTGAGAATATTCCATATACACCTGAGATGCTATCGACCGAATGTGATATAGAACTAAATACAGTAAAAATGGCTTTAGAGATATTTAGCAAATTCGGCATGATAACAATTAAGGAAGAGACTATTGCAATAATGGGATGGTCTGAACATCAAAACGTAGAAGGCATGGAAAGGGCTAAAGTGCTTACAAATGAAAGAGTTAAGAGACATAGGGCTAAGAAAAAAGAACTTCTTAAAGCAGCAGAGGAAAATAATAACTCAGAAAGTTGTAACGTTGATGTAACGTTACATGAAACGGAGTGTAACACGAAATTAACGCATCTAGAAGAAGATAAAGAAGAAGAAATAGAAATAGAAGAAGATAATTATCTTCTTTATATAGAAAATATAATTGAATATTACTGCTCAAAAGCTGGAATTTTGTCAGTTAACTTTAAGCCAAAAGAAGTTGACGTTGCAAAAGAGTTGTTAAATAAAAAAATACCTGTAGATGTAATTAAAAAAGGTATAGATGAAGCATTTAAAAATTACAAGCCAAGTTTTCAAGGTGAAAAGATAAGCTCGTTTAATTATTGCAAACCAGTAGTGCTAAAGCTTTGGAACAATATAAATGCTAAGAAAAAAAAGGAGGTTAAGAAGGATGAATCAACTAAGCGAAGTGATGAAGGAAGTAACCTCAGAGATCAAGGAATCGGATTGTAAAACTTGCCCTAAGTGTGGAGAACCAATAGAAAAAGTAACATATCTCCCAGGCTTTCATAGATACATTAAAGGACCAGTAATGTGCAGATGTAAAAAAGCAGAAATAGAAGACAAAGAAACAAGGGAGCAAAACAAGGAAAAGCAGATAAGGTTACAGCAGATTATTAAAAATAGTTTGATGGATGAAAACTTTAAAAATAGTAGATTTGAAACTTGGGATTTCAGTAAAGGTAATAAAAAAATGTATAGCATAGGCAAAAAGTATAGTGACAAGTTTAAAGAACTAAAAAAAGAATCAGTAGGTCTTTTGATATACGGTAATCCAGGTAATGGGAAAACACACACAGCATCATGTATAGCTAATGAGTTAATAGATAAAATGATACCTGTTATATGTGTAAGTATAAATGCCCTTTTAGACCGAATTAAAGAAACTTATGGGAAATGGGGAAAAGATGGTGAGGAAACAGTAATAAGATCCCTTCAAAATGCAGACTTATTAATCATAGATGACTTGGGGACAGAGCAGGATACAGAGTGGTCACAAACGAGAATTTATAACATTTTGGATAGTAGATATAGAAACAAGCTCCCACTTATCATAACAACTAATGTTACTCTAGAAGACTTAAAGGAGAAATACCATGCTAGAACTTATGACAGACTTATAGAAATGTGTACACCAGTTAGGAATGATGGTAAGAGTATAAGAGTTGAAAAAGCTAAGGAAAAGACTAAGATTTTAAGCGAATTATTGAGGGAGGAATAGAATTGAATGAAAGTTGGTGTGCATTGTTTATAGCTATATATTATAACATAACTCCAGAGCAGGCATTTGAAACCTTTTGGACAGGCAAAGTTAATAGAATAAATAGAAGCTTAACAAAAGAGGATGAGTTAGAGATGGCTGGATTAAAACAACGAGGGATGACTTATAAAGAAATTGGAGACATATATGGTATATCCGATCATGCAGTATATAAAAGAATAAAGTATAGAAGAAAAGGAGCTTAACCTATGGTTATATACTATATAGATGCAGAGATAAGATTTGCACAGAAGGGTAAAGTAAGACAATCTATAAAACTAGCAGAGTGGGCTAATGTAGAATTTGAAAAGAATAAAAGGAGTGATATACATGCTAGAATTAATGGTCTTAGGTAAAAATAAAAAGTTAAACATAGATAATGACAAGGTAGATTTAATAGAATTTGCAGACAAGCTCTTAGAAGAAACTGTAGAAGTGATAAATGCAATACATCAATATAGGAATTCAAAAGGGAGCAAAGAGCACGTTGCAGAAGAGGTTTTAGATGTAATGCAGATTTGTGTAGGTGCATTAAATAAGCTGCATATAGAAGGCTTAGATATTCAAGAAGCAGTGCACAGGAACAATAAAAAATTAATTCATAGAGGATGGGAACCAAAAGCAGTTATAAAGATACAGATAAATAGAAGATAGATTTCAGATACATTGTTAAGGAGTGATAGTTTGAAACTTAAAAATTTAAGCAATATAAAATGGATAGGTGGCAAGCATGGCAAAGAAGAACGGTACCTGGAGTTAATGCCTAAACATAAAATATATGCTGACTGCAATTTTGGAAGTGGTGCAGTAACCTTTTATAAAAGTATTAAGGATCCGGCCAAGATAACAGTTGTAAATGATAAGAATGATGAACTTATTAATTACATGTTAGTTCTTAGAGACTGGTCGGAGGAATTATATAAAGCATGTAATGCACTTCCTTATAGTGAAAGTCTATATGAAAAATATAAGTGGGAGCCGGTACCCGATGATAACTTAGAAAGAGCAGTGAGGTTTTTCTACAAAATGAGATTAACATTCTCAGGTGGCGGTCATAAGTACAGAAACGGTATAGGGCTTTCAAAGACACAGGATAAGGCCCAGACATACCAATCAGCAGTTAACTTAATTCCTAAGATGGCAGAATTAATTAAAACATGGAATATACTCTGCAGGGACTTTGAAGATGTAATCAATTTTTACGATACAGATGAAACTTTATTCTTCCTAGACCCACCATACGTAGGTTTTGAAAATATTTATGCAGGTGGTTTCCAACCAGAGGACCATTTAAGACTTAGGAAGAGACTTGAAACTATAAAAGGGAAAGCAATGTTATGTTACTATCCTGATCCATTGATCGATGAGATATATTCCGACTGGTACCGAGCTGAGTATAAAACTGCTTCACAAATAGAAGTAAGAGAAACCGGAGATAAGTGTCCAGTCCGGACTGAATTAATTTTAATGAATTATAAACCTATAGGGGTTGAACAATTAAGTATAATTTAACAAATATAAACATGAGTTCACGCACATTCACAACATAAGTGTATTAGTAAAATAAAACAATAATACAATGGAGGTTGCTATGACTAATAAAGAAAAGTTTATGGAATATGCCAAACAAAGACTAAGAGAAAAAGAATATAAAAGGAGAAAGTTTCTTATAGACCTAGCAGACGTTCAAGCAAAGGGCGTAGAGAGATGCAGCAGAGGAACGTATAAAATAGGACAGAGAAGGGGGCAATGTTTTGGAAGAGTATAAATGTTGTGAGGAGTGCAACAAGAATATAACAGAATTACACCATATCGTATTTAGGGGCCAAGCATCTTACATGGCTAATATAAAAATAAATTTCATGTATTTGTGTCCAGATCATCATAGAGGAAATGACAGTCCTCACATGAATAAGGAGATAGATTTTAAATACAAGTATGAGCTGCAGACAAAGCTATTTGGAATGTTCAATAAACCATATTATACAGAAAAAGAAATAAAGGATTTGCTAGAAACCACATCGAGCGAAGTTAGAAAAATAGTTAAAAAGCTGAAGCTCTATAAAGAAGGTTATGAGAGAGTAGATTTAGTTGCAAGACTTATGGGAGGACGTATTTATGCAAAATAATATGATATTAGCAATAGATCCAGGGAATATAGATTCAGCATATGTTGTGTTAGATAAAGATTTAAAGCCAGTTGAGTTTGGAAAAGTTAACAATGAAATATTAAAGGATAGATTAGAAAAGATATACATCAATTATGAGATTGATTACACAATAATTGAAATGGTTGCTTGTTATGGGATGGCAGTAGGTAAAGAAGTCTTTGAAACTTGCGTTTGGATAGGGCGATTCCACGAAGTATCAATTAGATTTTCAGTTGATGTAAAATTTATCTACCGTAAAGATGAAAAGATAAACCTATGTAACAGTATGAAAGCTAAGGACTCAAATATAAGACAGGCTCTAATAGATAGATTTGCAAAACATGATTTTAAGAACGGTAAAGGGACGAAGAAAAATCCAGACTGGTTCTATGGGTTTAAAGCTGATATTTGGGCAGCTTATGCAGTTGGTGCTACTTATTATGATCTGCATTTAAATAAAGATAAGGAGGGTTAAAATGTTTAAAGTAAATGAAAAGGTAGATTTATCAAAAAAAGTACTAGATATAAATATAGATAGTCAAATATTTGATGATATGCGAAATGATTTGAATAAAGAAATACTAAGATGCATCAAGAAGGTTTACGATAAGGATTTTGCAAGTGGTGAAATATCATTAAAGCTAAATATAGAGATACCAAACGCATATAAAAATTTTTCAAAGGAAAATCATTTAGGCGAATTAGTAACTGAAACTTACACTTATAGAACACCGAAATTTAAACATAGCGTAACTACAACTCTTAAAAAGCAATTCAAGCAAGAAGGCACATATTTTGAAGAAAGAGAAGTTCAATTTGAAGATGGCAAGTTTGTTGCGGCTCCAGTAAAAATTAAGGATGAACAAATGAGTATTGAAGGTATTTAAATAAATTCTAGGGGCTTCGGCTCCTGGTTAATATAAGAGGGTGAGAAAGTGAAACATAAATTTAAAGCGTTATATTTGTTCTGTGGAATTGGTGGTGGAGCTTTAGGATTCCAAGAATCAGAGGAAGAATATAAAGGTATAGAAGGAAGTTTTGAAACTATATGTGGAATAGATTGTGATCCAGAAGCATGTCAAGATTTTCAGTATATAACCGGCAGCAGAGCAGAGTGTATGGACTTATTTAGTAGAGAACAGTATATATCTTTTCATGGTAAAGAACCGGGTGCAGATTGGAGAGAAGTCACTGCAGCAGATATAAAAAAGGCATGTGATGGAGAATATCCAGATGTAGTATTTACTTCTCCACCATGCAAAGGGTTTTCGGGATTACTACCAGAGAAGTCAGCAAAGAGTGAAAAATATCAAGCGTTAAATAAGCTAACAATCAGAGGGATAAAGCTTATATGTGAAGCATTTAAAGATAGCTTACCAAGTCTTATACTACTTGAAAATGTGCCAAGAATAACAACTAGAGGTAAGGGGCTATTGGATGAAATAAAGAAGATCCTTAAACAATATGGATATGCGTTTTCAGATGGTTATCATGACTGTGGAGAGATAGGAGGACTTGCACAACATAGAAAGAGATACTTACTTATATGCAGAAATGTTAAGAAGCTTCAAGGGTTTGTATATGAACCACCAGTACAGAGGGTAAAGGCCATAGGAGAGGTATTAGAAGAACTGTCGTTACCAGGAGATGAAAGCATGGGTGTAATGCACAGAATACCAAGATTAGCATGGAAAACTTGGGTGAGGCTTGCGCTTATACCAGCAGGAGGAGACTGGAGAGATTTAAATAGCTTAGGATATGAACCAAGAGCAGGAGCATTTAGGATAATTCCATGGGAACAACCTTCAACAACTATTACTGCAGCTACTAAGGGAGTAGGTCAGAGTAATGGAGCTAGTGCAGTAGCAGATCCACGAATAGAGAATGTACAAGGTTACGGTAATAAATATCAAGTGGTTGACTGGAATGAAGCATGTACAACCATAACAGGCAGCAGAATAGGTTCGGGAGCACCAATGGTAGCTGATGTAAGACTTTCAGAGAGAAAGAAAAGATATCCTGGATTATATAAGGTTAACGATTGGAAAGAACCTGCTTCAACAATTATAGGTCAGACAGATATACAGTGTGGTGCTTTGTCTGTAAATGACCCAAGAATAAAAGAAAATAGACATACATCACATTATAGGATTGTTCCTTGGAACGAACCCTCAGGAACTGTAACGGGTGCTACTCATGTCGCAAATGGATTAATTTCAGTACAAGATGTCAGATACAATTGCACTCAAAGAGCTGGCACAATGGAAGTTATGAAATGGGATGAATCGGCTAAAACCATTACTAGTGCAAATATATACTCAGGAGCTACAGCTATAGCAGATCCAAGAATACCAAAGGAAACAGAAAATGGAGTATGGATAATTATATCAGTGGATGGTGCTTGGCATAGACCTCTAACAACATTAGAATTAGCAGCGTTGCAAGGGCTACCAACACAAATCGATGGACAACCATTAAAATTAGCTGGAAATAGTGATAGTAGATGGAGAGAAAGAATAGGCAATATGGTACCAGTTGGAGCAGGAAAAGCAATAGCAGAAACAATGTTAAGGGCTATGTTGCCAGCATTAAAGGATGAAATAGTTTTAGGGTGGACACCTATATGGGTAAATCCGATAAAGGCGTTAATTTAATGAGGTGACTGTATGGCACTAGATATGATAGACATAGCCCAAGAGATATACACTGCAGCTAAAAGGCTTCAAAAAAGTGGAGATAAGCTTTTTACATTAGCTAGAGAATATGCAGAAGCTGAACAAAAATATAGACAAGCCTTAGGAATAGAACTCCTTAAGCTAAGAGAACAGAAGGTTCCTGTCACTCTTATAGGAGATGTAGCAAGGGCAAATATATCTGACTTAAAACTCAATAGAGATATGGCCGAATATAAATATAAGGCAGGCAGAGACAAGGCACAAGCATTGCAAGCCGAAATAAGTGCACTACAAACATTATATAAGCGACAGGAGGATATATAGGTGAAAATAATGATTATGAATTGTTCTAAGAAAGACTTCTGGTATAAAAACAGTATAGGAAAGACATTCGAAGTTAAAAGAGAAGATAAGAATAGATTCTATGTAAATCAAAAGGGTGTGTTAGTATCTGTACTTAAGTCGGATGCTGAGGTAATAGAAAAGTAGTAAATTAAAGTAGTATAAATTAATCCTCAAGAGATTTTAAAAAGCTCTAGTTTTACTAAGGAACCATAGAATATAACTACTACAAATAATTAAATTAGCTACTATTATAGGTATTTCAGCGCTATGCTTTTCTTTAGATTCTATAGAAGACAATGATATCCATATGCTTATACAAGTAAGGATTGGTACTATAAAAAAAGTAAAAATAAATGCGCCGAACAAGCTACCATCATTACCAATATGTAATCCATAAAGTAAAAAGAGTAGAGTAGAAATTATTAGTAGAGATATAAGAGGATATATCCATGAATGTTTAAACAAGTATATCACGACCTTTGCTGTGAAAATGGAATGTTATGTAATGATTTTACCAAGAATTTATAAATAAATCAAATGAAAGAGAGGAAAATGCAATGTATCCAACTAAGGTAAGCATAAAAGACTTCTTAGGTGGGACAGAAATAAGATTTGAGAGTATACACAGGCCTGTATATCATAGTTGCAGATACAAAATAGATGGACGTTGGAGAAAGGCAAGGATAAGCTTTCAAACTGGGAGAATAAAAGTTAATGGACAAGTTGTTAGGAGGTGCCTAATTTGAAAGAGGTGATATTAGGAACACTTGCAGTATTAAGTATAGGTACAACATTAGCACTACTAAGAGCTGCAGGAAAAAGGAATGAAAACGGGATGTGTAATGTAGAGTGTAAGGATTGTACTGAGAAAGACTGGTGCATATTTAGATATAAAGGACAGGAGGACAAACATGATAGATAAAGAAAACGAACAGGATCTTTATAAAAAAACAGATGGAGTATTATTCAACTATAAGACTATAAAAGCAGAGATAAGTAACATAGAATTAGACATAGAGGAACTTAAAG
Organism: Clostridium sp. OS1-26; assembly: GCF_030915445.1. Taxonomy (GTDB): domain Bacteria; phylum Bacillota; class Clostridia; order Clostridiales; family Clostridiaceae; genus Clostridium_AM. The sequence goes on along the minus strand of NZ_CP133264.1, from coordinate 186,018 downwards.
AACAAATAGATGGTGTATCAGGAATAACTTATGAGGAAAGGACGGGTTCAACTAATAAATTTAATTCTACCGTCGAAAATGAAATTCTAAAAAAAGAAAAAGAAATAAACAGGCTCTTAAAAGAAAAAAGAAGTAAAGAAAGATTAATAAATAAAATAGATAATGCAATCAATGCTTTAGAAGAAGATGAAAAAGAGATTATAAAATTAAGATGTTTTGAAAAGAAATCTTGGGCAATAGTAGGTATGATAATTAAAATAGATGGAGATTACTGTGGACGTATAAAAAGAAAAGCTATAAATAAATTATCAGAATTGATATGGACAAGAAAAAAATATACGGATTAATTACGAAAAATAGTCGGATTTTTTCTGACACATTTACGCATAGCATATGTTAATATAGTATCATAGAAAATTTAATATAACGACTGAGCCACACGGCAGGGATTACAACTGTGTGGCAACAGTAAAGCACTTGGAGAAATCTGAGTGCTTATTTTATTTTCATAATAATTTAATATATATGCAATAAAATCGTAACAATAAACCTATATAATAATAAGTGCCTTAAAAGTTAATTTTTATAAATGTCCGTTATTTATATTTTAAGCATTTGGAGAAATCTAAGTGCTTGTTTTTTAAAATATACAAAAATGTAACAATTTGGTTATGATTGTGTAATAATTAGAGGTTATAATATGATTGTCCTAAGTTATTAAAATCTTAGGTGATAGATTACCCAATCTTATCAAACAATACATTTGACCAAGCACTGGTGTAAAAACTGGTGCTTATTTAATATTAAGAACAAATAAAATAGTACCAAAATGTGGAATGTTAAATGTTAACTTTAGGCAAATTATACTTTAAAATAAAATTTTTACTCAAATTTCAACATATGTAGACATTTATAATAATTTGTATTACGGTTTTCATTGAAAGAGATTAAAAATCCATTTAAAATAATTGTTGGACATGTTCAAAAAATGTTAAAAATTATTTTAAATGGAGGAATATAGAATGATAAAGATTAAGAACTCTATAAGTAAGATTATATTAATATTTGCTATGGCTTTGATGTTTGGAATTATGGGACATACTAATGTGCATGCTGCTACGGTAGGACAAAGGTTAACTGCACCAGAAAGTGGCTGGAGGAGATTTGAAAATATTGATAAAAATATTAGTTATATAGGATCAGGATGGACATCATATTTTGAGGCTTCAGAATCAGGGGGAAATGTAAACTATACAACAAATCCAATAGGAGCTTCTGTGAGATTTAACTTTACTGGTAATAAGATAAGAATAATAAATCACTGTAATTCTGGACATAACAATTTGGCAGAAGTTTATATAGATGGAGTTAAAGTTAATAACCATTCAATATATAGTTCACAGGGTGTTACTCAAGTAATTATGTATCAAAATGAAAATTTAAGTAATAGTGAGCATCATTTTGAATATAAATTTGTTGGTTCAGGACAAGGGGTATTTGATGCAATTGATATAGATTCAAATGGACAGTTAAAATCTTATAATGAAAATCCATCAATAATTGTTTCTAATATAACCCTTAATAAATCTACAGACACCTTGCAAGTAGGAGAAACAGGTACGTTAGTAGCCATAATAACACCAGATAATGCAACAAATAAAAATGTAAAATGGATATCAAGTGATCCAAGTATAGCAACAGTAGATGAAAATGGAAAAGTTACAGCAGTAAAAGAAGGAATAACAACAGTATCAGCAATTACAACAGATGGAAGTAACTTAAGTGCTTCATGTCTTGTAACTGTAAAACCAAAAGATACAACACCGACAAATCCAACAGATAATAATGGTAATGCAATATTAAATATAACAATGACAAATGGAAATGTAAAATCATATACAGTAAGTATGACTAAGGTAAATGATTTTATAAGCTGGTATAACAATAGATCAAGTGGTAGCTCAGGAAGTCCTTATTATTCATTTGATAAAACAGACAGTTTACAACCATTCACAAAGAAAACTGAATATGTAGTATTTGATAAAATATCATCATTTGAAGTAGATGAGTATAGTAAATAGAAATAAGCAATATAGAAGAGGTAAGGCACTTGGTTAACTCCAGGTGCTTATTCTTTTACAAGTTGTTAAAGAAGTATATGATTATTTTACAATAATGACACAAGGATGTAACAATTGACATTTATAATAATAATTGTCCTAAGCTAATAAAGCTTAGAGGAAGAAATAATGCTTTTAATGCATAATAGTCCCCTTTATTATATATAAAATAAGCACTGGTAGAAATACTGGTGCTTATTTTCGTTTCAAAAAGTTATACACAACATATTGTGGATAGTGTGAATAACATATACTATATATTGTTAAAAGTAGGTGAAGAATATGTTAAGTATCTATACAAGCTATAAATGTAGAACATGTAAATTAGAATTTGTATTGCTATCAGAAGATGTAGATAAAATGGCTAAGGATAGATATCTAACATGTCCTTATTGCAACAGCAAGAGAGTAGGTAAAGAAAAGATTGCTGACAGTCTTAGGGAATGCATGAAGCAAAGAAGCTATAGAAGAAATAGGCGTGGAGCTATTGAACAGAGATAAAAAAATAGGGTAGAAACAATCCACCCTATTTTAAACGTGCAAGTATGTCTTCTTTAAAGAAGATTTTAGTTTTAGATAAACTACGTATAGGGGTTAACTTACCTCTTTTGACAAGATCGTCAAGGTTTTGTCTGCTGCATTGAAGGAGTTCGGCTGCTTCTGAAGTATCTACAATCTCCGAAGCAATAAACTGAGCTAACTCTTCTTTAGAATTAAAACTAAACATATAAGCACCTACTTTCTAAGCGTTAGAACTAATGTTATTAAAATAATAACTATGGTTATACTAATTATTGCTAGAGTTACCTTTTGAATATTTTTCATAGTAACACTCCTTTTAATAATATTTTAATTATGATATTATTAAGGAAGAAGAAGTTTTAAGGGGGAGGGCTATTTGTTAGCCCTCAGCATGAAGATTATTAGGTTTATCAAAGCTATAATCAAGTTCGTTATTGCAGTTACCAACTGGATTATATCTTTTTTATCCGACCCTTTCGACTTCTTCTTTTTCATGTTTATCACCTCCCTACAATTATATTATATCAAAACTATTGACGTACGTCAAGTGAATTTAAGAAATAAATAGAAAAAATGTTATGATATTCAACAAAGTAATACAAATCATTCGACTTTTAGCAGGAAACCTCCTTTTAGCATAGAAGTTATTATGTGTGAGGGGGGATAATAATGAGAAGAGTCTTAACAGATGATTTAGAAGGACTTGCCAGACAAGTCTTATCAAGATTACTATCAGGAAAGAAGAACCCAAAAGATTTTGAGGATTTATTAAACGAAAAAGACTGGGCATTGTTCATGGTAGAGTTAAAAGATTTTGGATATCTTGAAAAATTTAATGTTGTTGAAACGATGAATGGGGATGCATATATTATACTAAATGGTGGAAGTGAGATAACAGTATCAACAAAAGGTATAAGGTTTTTAAATGATCCCAATATTAGGATGATAAGAGGATAACAAAACATTAAGAGCTTGTAATAGGGCTCTTTTTTTATTACAAAAGTAAACAATGCAAATAGCATTTAGAGAAAAGATAAAGTGAAGGAGGTGGCATTGTGAAGCTAACACCAAAACAAAAATATTTGTAGATGAATATCTAGTGGATCTTAATGCCACTAGAGCTTATAAGGTAGCATATCCTAGTTGTAAAAAAGAAGAAACAATTAATGCTGCAGCTAGTAGGATGTTAAGAAATGTTAAGGTTAGAGAATATATTGATAAACGAATGAAAGACAGACAAGAACGAACTGAAATCACTCAGGACTTTGTACTTAAGGAGCTTTATGCTATAGCATCTGCAAAGGGTTCAGACTTTGCTAAAGTAGTTCAAAAATCTTATATGAAGCCTATATTCGATAAAGATGGTAATAAGATAGATGAGGAAGAAGTTTTTTATAGAGATGTTGATTTAGTTCTTACAGATGATTTACCAGAAGATAAAAAGAAAGCTATAGCAGTTATTAAACAAACTAAGTTTGGAATAGCAGTGGAATCATGTGATAAGGTTAAGGCCTTAGAACTGTTAGGTAGGCACTTAGGAATATTTACTGATAAAGTAGAGTATACTGGCAGTGTTAACGTTAATAATCCATTTGAAGGACTTACAAAGGAAGAGCTATTAAAACTAGCTAGTGAAGATGATGGATAAAAAGCTAATACAGTTAGGAGCAAAGATAGAGCTTGCAAGACGTGAGTTCTTTTTTTATTGTAATTTAAAAGCGCCTGATTTTTATAAAACTAATAGAAAATACTTAGTTGATTTATGCAATGATCTACAGGAATTCTATGAAGGTGATGATGAAGTATTAATTGTTAATGAGCCACCTAGACATGGAAAATCTAGAACAGCAGGTTTATTTGTTGAGTGGGTATTAGGAAAGAATCAATCTAAAAAGATTATGACAGGTTCATACAATGAAACTCTATCAACTATGTTTTCTAAGAATGTTAGAAATTCTATACAAGAAGAAAAGGCCGATAAATATAAGCCAGTTTATAGTGATGTATTTCCTGGAGTAGCAATTAAACGTGGTGATGGAGCTATGAACCTATGGTCCTTAGAAGGTGGATATAATAACTATCTAGCAACTTCACCTACAGGAACTGCAACTGGTTTTGGATGCTCTTTAATGATTATAGACGACCTTATTAAAAATGCAGAAGAAGCTTATAATGAAGCAGTACTTGAGAAACATTGGGATTGGTTTACTAATACCATGCTATCACGTTTAGAAGAAGGCGGAAAAATAATTATTATAATGACAAGATGGGCAAGTGGTGATTTAGCTGGTAGAGCTTTAGAATATTACAAAGAGCAAGGAATAAAAGTTAAACATATATCTATGAAAGCACTGATTGATATAGAGAAAGAAGAAATGTTATGCCCAGAAGTATTAAGCTATAGAAGTTATAAAAATAAAGTTAAAGCCATGGGTGAGGATATAGCAAGTGCTAATTATCAACAGGAGCCAATAGACCTTAAGGGAAGGTTATACAGCAGCTTCAAGACGTATACAGATATACCAAGAGATGATAAGGGTAACCCTCTATTTACATCTATTAAAGCTTATGTTGATACTGCAGATGAAGGAACTGACTATTTATGTGCAATTGCGTATGGAGAATACAATAAAGAAGCCTATGTATTAGATGTTTACTATACAAAGGATCCAATGGAAGTAACAGAACCAAGCACTGCTAAAATGCTTTGTGAAAATGGGGTAAATATAGCTGATATAGAAAGCAATAATGGTGGCAGAGGCTTTGCAAGAAGTGTAGAGAGAATTCTAAGAGAAACATATGGGAGCAATAAAACAAAAATTAAATGGTTTCATCAAAGTAAGAATAAGAAAGCCAGGATACTTTCTAATGCAACCTGGGTTATGGACCATATATACTATCCTGCTAATTGGAGAGATAGATGGCCAGAGTATTATAATGCTATGGTTAAATATCAAAGAGAAGGTAAGAACAAAAATGATGATGCTCAAGATGCAACTACTGGAGTTGCTGAAAAGATAGGTAAGGATGCTTCAATATCATTTGACTAGGAGGTGATAAGATGTTTTTAGTAGATAGCTTAAAATCAATAATTTCTGGAGTTAATAGTGTAATGAGCTTAGAGGAAATAATTCAAGAAGAGATTAAAGAATGGAATAGCTCAGTAGCAAGGCAATTAATGTTGGACGGACAAAGATATTATGAGGGTGAAACAGATATATTAAATCGCAAGAGGATGGCTATAGGAGAAGGTGGAGTATTAGAAGAAGTAAAGAATCTAGCAAATAACAAATTAGTTCATAATTTTGTTAGAAAGCTTGTGGATCAGAAAGTAGGATATTTATTATCAAAGTCTTTCTCTATTCAATCTGACAATGAAACATATAAAAAAGCATTAGATAATATTTTTGATAAGTCTTTCATGAAATTACTTAAGAATCTAGGAAAAGACGCTATTAATAAAGGGATAGCTTGGGCACAAATTTATTACAATGAAGATGGTGAGCTAAGATTTAAAAGATTACCTAGTGAAGAGATAATTCCACTTTGGAAGGACTCAGAACATACTAAGCTTGATGCAATTATTAGAGCTTATAATGTTGTAACCTATTATGGCAAAGAAAAGAAAATTGTACAGAAGGTTGAATACTGGGATACTGAACAAGTATTAAGGTATGTAAATGAAAATGGAACTTTGATACCTGATGTTGAAGCTCCAGAAGATACAGGGCATTTTAGTATGGTAGATGATAAAGGGAATAAACAATCATTTACCTGGGCTAAAGTGCCTTTTGTATATTTTAAATATAATGATGAAGAGCAGCCATTAATTAAGTTTGTAAAGTCTTTAGTAGATGATTATGATAAGCAAAAATCAGATAATAGTAATAACTTAGAGGATCTTCCTAACTCCATATATGTAATTAAAAACTATGATGGAACTAATCTAGGAGAGTTTAGAAGAAACATGAGTCTTTATAGAGCTGTTAAAGTTGGTGATGATGGAGGAGTAGATACTAAAACATTAGATATTAATGTTGAAGCTTATAAAACTCATATAGAACAGACTAGGAAGGATATATACGAGTTTGGAAGAGGTGTAGACACTCAATCAGATAAGTTTGGTAACAGTCCTAGTGGTATAGCTCTTAAGTTTCTATACAATGATTTAGACATGGATTGTAATATTATTGAGACAGAATTTCAAGCTTCATTGGAATATCTATTATGGTTTGTAGATCAGCATTTAATTAATACTGGACAAGGTGATTTTATTAATGAGAATGTAGAGTTTGTATTTAATAGGGATATGCTTACAAATGAAACAGATAGTATTAATAATTGTAAGTCTAGTGTTGGAATTATTAGTGATGAAACTATAGTGGCTAATCATCCATGGGCCACAAAGGATGAATTAGAAAAGATAAAAAAGGAGAAAGAAGAAAATCAAGGGACTTATCCTCCAGGTACATTCCCTTTAGAAAATAAGAATACTAAAGAGGTTAACGTAAATGAAAAGTAGGGATTACTGGAAGAAACGTTCTGAGGAAGTGGCTGCTAAACAGTTTAAAAAAACTGATGATTACTTGTTTAGTATGCAATTAGAATATCAAGAGGCTTTAAGCAGCATACAAAAGGATATAGAAGTTTTTTATGCAAGATTCGCACAGAATAATGAAATATCATTAGCTGATGCAAGACAGTTATTAAATTCTAATCAACTTAAAGAGTTTAAAATGTCTTTAGAAGAATTTACTCAAAAAGCCAAAAACAATAAAAATCAACAGTGGGAAAAAGAACTTAATAATGTATCTTATAAAGTAAGGATAACAAGATTACAGGCTTTACAAACACAGATTAAAAGTGCCATAGAGGATTTGTATATTAAACAACAAAAAGGTGCTACAGCCCTTTTAAAAGGGATATATGAAGATACTTACTATAGAAACATATATGAATTACACAAAGGATTAGGTATTGGAGTTAACTTTGCTAAGTTAGACAAAAATTCAACAGAGAAGGCTGTTGCTGAACCTTGGCATGGTGACAATTATAGTAGCAGAATATGGAACAATAAAGAAAAGTTAGCTATGGAGCTACAGATTAATTTAACTCAAGCTCTTATTAGAGGAGATTCTATAGATAAAACAAGCAAAATAATAGCTGATCGAATGAATGTAGCTAGAAACAGAGCAATAACATTAGTGAGTACTGAGAGCGCATATATAACTTCTAAATCTACCTTTGATAGCTATATTGGAAGTGGTGTAGTAAAACAATATGAAATACTGGCTACTTTAGATTTAAGAACCAGTACAATATGTAGGTGGATGGATGGCAAAGTGTTTAAAGTTAGTGAAAAAGAAATAGGAATTAATGCTCCGCCTTTTCATCCAAGATGTAGAACAACTACAGTTGCTTATTTTCCGGATGCTGTAGATGAAGAAAGAATTGCCAGAGATTATGAGGGGAAAACTTATAAAGTTGATGGCAACATGGATTATGAGCAGTGGTATAACAAGTATGTAAAAGGAAACTCAAAGGAAGAAATAGCAGAAAAGAAGCTTCAAAATAAAGCTAGTGATAAAAAGCAGCATGAAAATTATAGAGAAGTTCTAGGAAAAGATATTCCTAAATCCTTTGATAAGTTCCAAGAATTAAAGTATAATAATGTTAATGAATGGCAAGAGATAAAAGCATTTGTAGATGCTAAAATTAATAGTAGAATATCGCCAGATGCAACATTGAAACAGTGGAAAAATATATCTAAAGAGGTAAATGATAAAATCGTAGGAATAACTACTCCTAATGGTATAAAGATATCAGGATTAAGTCACCATGGAATTGAAAGATTTATTGGTGATGGACAAAAAAGAATAGGTGTATCAGTTGAAAATGCAAGTGAAGCGTTGCTAAATCCATTAGACATAAAAGATGTGAAAACAGATAATTTAGGTAGAAAAAGTCAAAAGTTTATTGGCGAAAAAGCTACGATTTCAATTAATCCTGAAACAGGAAACATAATTCAAACTAACCCGACAAGCTCAAAACTTGCTGAAAGGCTGAAAAGGAGGATAGAAGATGATAAAACTAAGTAAAGAACAGCATAATTATGTTATATCTATATTAGACAAAAATAATATTCTTAAGGATAGAATTCTTAAAGTATCTTCATTAATAAATAATGATTATGAATATGATATGGATGATGAATTAGAGATTGATTTTTATGATTTTTTACAGGATAAGCAAGTAGAAATTGGATTTGATAAAGATTACAAACCTAATGAGGAATGGGAAAAAATACAGATATTAATTGATGAAGTATACAATCAAACTAATTAATAAGCACTTACTAAGTAAAAATAGTAGGTGCTTTTATTATGCACAAAAATAAGAAAAAGAAAGGAAAGATTACAATGCCAAAGTTAAGTGAAATACTAGGAGATGCTTATTCTCAAATACCAGAGGAGTTAAAAACTAAATATAAAGATGTAGATTTAGTTGATAGTTCACAGCATGTTACTAAAGATAAATTTGATACACTAAATGAGCAGCTTAAAACTGCTAATACTACTATTAATGATTTAAAGAAGAGCAATAAGGATAATGAGGATCTTCAGACTAAGGTTACTGGTTATGAACTTAAGGTTAAAGATTACGAAAAGAAAATAGATGATATGCAGTTTAATTATGCATTAGAAGGAGCTTTAAAAGGTGCTAATGTGAGAAACATAAAGGCAATTAAAGCTCTTTTAAATTTAGAGAATGTTAAGTTAGATGGTGAAAGTCTTATAGGTCTTAATGACCAGTTAGAAGTCTTAAAGAAGAGCGATAGCTATTTATTTGCAGAAGAGCAGCAGACTACATTTGCAGGTGTAAAACCAGTAGATGGAGTTAAACCACAGCAAGGTTATAATCCTTGGAAGAAAGATACTTTTAATTTAACAGACCAAGGAAAAATATTTAAAGAAAATCCAGAACAGGCTAAACAACTAATGACCCAAGCTGGAGTAAGTATATAAGAAAAGGAAAGGTGATATTATGAGAACAAAATTAAAGATGAAATTACAACTATTTGCCTCAACTGGAGGCACAAAACTAAGCGATGTAATTGTACCAGAGTTATTTAATCCATATGTAATTAATAAAACTATGGAGAAGAGTGCATTAGTTCAAAGTGGCATTATAACAAGTAATAGTGAGTTTGATGCTTTAGCATCCCAAGCCTCACCATTAATTAATATGCCATTCTTTGAGGATTTAACTGGAGAATCAGAACAAATAATTGAGGACGCAGATTTAGCAGCAGCTAAAATTACTTCAAAAAGTGATGTAGCAGCAATTATAAGAAGAGCTAAAATGTGGAGTGCAACAGATTTGAGTGCTGCATTAGCAGGTAAAGATCCAATGGCTGCAATAGGAGAATTAGTATCTGGATTTTGGACAAGAGATATGCAAAAAGAACTTGTTTCAATATTGAAAGGTATATTTGCTTCAACTTCTATGGCAGGAAACTTACTAGATATAAGTGGAGGAACTGGAAATGCTGCTAAATGGTCAGCTGGTGCTTTTATAGATGCTCAACAACTTTTAGGAGATGCTCAAGAGCTTTTAACAGGAGTAATGATGCATAGTGCTACTAAATCAGCATTGAAAAAACAAAATCTAATTCAAACAATAAGACCGTCAGATAGTCCAGAGTTTGATGTTTATCAAGAGAAAAGAGTTATTGTGGATGATGGATGCCCATACGATAGCGCTACTCAAACTTATATAACTTATTTATTTGGACAAGGAGCTATAGCATTAGGTAATGGTAATCCTGTAGGATTTGTACCAACTGAAACAGATAGAGATAAGAAAAAGGGATCTGGAGTTGACTATCTAATCAATAGAAAAACTATGATTCTTCATCCAAGAGGAATTAAATTTACTAATGCTAGTGTTGCTAAGACAGAAGGACCTTCTAGAGCAGAATTAGCCGATGCTTTAAACTGGAATAGAGTTTATGAACCAAAACAAATTCGTATAGTAGCATTTAAGCATAAAATATAAGAAGGTGAGCTTATGACTCAACTGGAAAAATTAAAAAAGCTTTTAGGTATACCTTTAGAAGATGATTCTAAGGATTTTTCATTGCAGTTTGCATTAGATGATGCAGAGCAGACAATAAAAGATTATTGCCACATTGACGAAGTACCAGAAGCTTTAAATAACACAGTAATAAAGATGGCTATAGATTTATATAGAAATGAGAACTTAGGGGAAGAAGAAAGCCCTCTAGGTTCTATTTCGTCCATAAGCGAAGGTGATACCTCTGTAAGTTATAGGAGCAATGCTGCTGAATTTAAAGATAGCTTGTTAAAAGATTACAAAGCCAAACTTAATAAGTGTAGAAAGTTGGTGTGGTAATGTTGAACAAAGCATTTAAACAAGCAAGGAAAGCTATAGAGAGTTTATATGATTGTACTTGTAATATAAGTAGATATGATAAGGCTAAAGACTCTATAACTAAGGAAACTAAGAGTAAATTAGCACTTAAATATAAAGATGTTCAATGTAGAGTATCTAAGCAAAGTTTAAGCAAGAATAATCAAACTGATATAGTTAACCAAGTAGCTTATGAATTAAAACTATTTATTGCTCCTGAACTAGAAATACACCAAGGTGATGAAATAGAAGTTACTACTAGAGAATTAAAAGTAAAATATATAGCTGGTGAACCCTTTAAATATTCAAGTCATCAAGAAATAATTCTTTTAAATAAAGATGGTAAAGCATAATGGCTAGGTTAGGGAACTTTGATTACTCTGAATTTAAAAAGCTTGCAGAGAGTTTTCAAACGGCTTTAGACACTAGAGTAATCGAAAGATGGATTAAAGAATTCCTTTTAGAAATGGCTTTTAGGGCTGAAAGAAAAATTAAAAAGAGAACTCCTGTTGATAGTGGACACTTAAGAAGAAACTGGCAAGTAGGAAGTGTAGTAAAGCAAGGCAATGCTTATATAATAGAGATATTTAATAATGTTGAGTATGCGAGTTATTTAGAGTATGGCCACAGAACTAAAAATCATAAAGGGTGGGTTGAAGGTAGATTCATGGCAACCATATCTATGGCAGAAATAGAAAGAGAGTTGCCTAGATTTATGGAAAGCAAGCAAGTAGAATTGCTAAATCAGATACTTAATGGTAGGTGATAGTAATAGCTAATATAGATGATTTAAAAATAGGTATTAATCAATCGCTAGATAAAGAGTTTCCTAACATAACTATATATGGTGAAGAAATAGAGCAGGGTTTTGAGGAACCTTGCTTTTTGTTAAGATATTAAGTTCATTACAAGATAAGGAACTTAATATTAGGTATAAGAAAAATATATCTTTTGATGTTCATTATTTTTCAGATAAAGAAGATAAAAATAGTGATTATAATAATATGGCTGATAAGCTATATGAGGTGCTTGAGTATGTAACTGTAGGTAATAGCTTATATAGGGCTAATAAGATGAAACATGAGGTTATAGATGGAGTTTTACACTTTATGCTGCAATTTGATTACCATGTTTTGAAACAAATTGAAGAAGCTCCTAAAATGAATAAATTAGCACAGGAGGTTGGTTTAAAGAATGGAGAATGAAGAAGTTAAGTTTAGCAAGGAACAGATAATATCTTCTAACAAATTCACAGTTATAGAGAAAGACATATTAAAAGCTATCTTAGAAGATAAGGAGTACAGCTTAGAAGAAGTGAAGGAGTTATTAGAAGAGTTTAATGAGAAAGAGGTGGAGAGCTAATGGCTGGCGGAACTTGGGAAAAGCAAAATAAGATTAGACCTGGTGCATATATAAATTTTAGATCGAAAAAGAGTACTCAAACACCCATTGGTGAGCGAGGTATTGCCACAATGCCTTTAATATTACCTTGGGGGCCTGAAAAGCAGATTCTTACTATATATGCTGACGATGATCTATCTAAAGTATTAGGTATTAATATAGCTGATGAAAGTGCTTTATTAATTAGGGAAGTATTTAAGAAAGCTAAGACACTGCTTTTATATAGGCTTAATGAAGGAACTAAGGCTACTGCAACATTAGATACTTTAACTGTTAGTGCTAAATATACAGGAACTAAAGGAAATAACATTACTGTAACAATTCAAAATAGTATAGATATCCCAGGCAGCTTTGAAGTTGTAACAATGTTTGAAGGGAATAAGGTAGATAAACAATTAGTTAAAGCTATTAGTGGGTTAAAACCTAATAATTATGTTGAATTTAAGGGTACTGGAGATTTAAAAGCTACTGCTGGCGTAACATTAAGTGGTGGGACAGATAGCACTGTTACTAATCAAAACTATACCGACTATTTAGCAGCTATAGAACCTTATGAATTCCATACTATAGGAATACCAGTAAAAGACCCTAGTATAAAAGCAGTTGCAACCACATTTATAAAAAGATTAAAAGAAGACGGTAGACAAGTTCAGTTAGTGTTAGAAAGTTATTCGGAAGCTGATAGCGAAAATGTTATTAGCGTTAAAAATGGAGTTATCTTAGGTGATGGAACAATAATAACCTCAGATAAAGCAGTTGCATTTGTAACAGGAGCTACAGCAGGAGCAAATGTAAATCAATCTAACACCTATCTAGAATACCCAGGTGCGATTGATGTAGATAAAAAATATACAAATAGAGAAATAGAAGAAGCTCTTTTAAATGGAGAAATGTTGTTTTCTGTTAGTAATAATCGAGTAGTTATAGAACAGGATATTAACACATTTAAATCTTTTGTGACTGATAAGGGAAAAGACTATAGGAAAAATAGAGTAGTGAGGACTTTATTTGAAGTAAACAATGGAACTAGGCTGCTATGGGAAACTAATTACATTGGCAAAGGTGATAACGGAGTAGATGGTAGAAATCTATTTAAAAAAGATGTTATTAAGTTCTTAGAAAAATTACAGGGAATTGGAGCGCTTGAAAATGTTGTTCCAGAAGATGTTTCTGTTGAAAAAGGACAAGATAAGGATTCAGTGGTAGCAACAATAGAAGTACAACCTATAGATGCTATGGAAAAATTGTACATGACCGTGGAGGTGAGATAGAATGGGATTTCTTAAAGCTGGAGATGTAATAAGCGGACAAGAAGCTAGAGCATATATAACTATAGATGGAAGAAATGAAGAACTTTTTTATGCTAAAAAACTTGAATCAACTGTAAAAAAGAAAAAGAAGCAGATAAGAACATTAGGTAAAAGAGGAGATCAGAATAAAGCTGCAGGATGGAGTGGCGAAGGTAAACTAACTATCTACTATGTTACATCTTTATTTAGAGAAATTATGTTAAAGTACATGAAGGATGGTATTGATACGTACTTCGATATAAGTGTTACAAATGAAGATCCAACAAGTTCAGTAGGACCACAAACTATTGTGTTAAAAGATGTAAACTTAGATGAATGCCCTATGGCCATGTTTGATATTGAGAGTGAGGCTTTAGAAGAAGATATAGGCTTTACGTTTGATGATGTAGATATATTAAATAAATTTAAAAAACCAGTATTGGGTTAAGAGGAGGAGTTAAGGCATGAATAATTTTGAGGATTTTTTAATGGATAATTTTGAGGAAGCTGCAGAGATAGAAAGGGAAATAACCATAGGTGGTAAGGTTAAAAAGATGAAATTTAAACCTATAGGAGCAACTACAGGAGATGATCTTAGAAAGAAATGTAGAAAGGTTACTATTCTTAAAGGGCAAAAAATATCTGAAACAGATCAGGATAAGTATTTAGCAAATTTAATCATAGAGACTACAACTTATCCGGATTTAAAAAATGCAGAGCTACAAGGTGCATGGGGTGTTATCGGAGCCGAGGAATTATTAAAAGCTATGAAGTCTAAAATGCTTGATGGAGAGTATAGTGAGTGGTCCAGCATTGTAAGTGAAGTAAATGGATACGATAAAGGATTACAGGAGCTAGTAGAAGAAGCAAAAAACTAATTGAGGGGGGCGACGGTGAGGCTAATTATGCCCACTATGCCCTCCATAGATTAAAGATTAGACCAGCAGTGTTAGCTGGTAAATCTCCGTTAGATCCAATAGATAGAAGAGAAAAAGCTTTTATATATGCTTCTATAGATTTACATGTAAAAAGTGAAAAAAAGAATATAGATAAAGCTAAGAAAGGCAAGAAAAGATAATATTGAATAATATTCCGTTATTTGCTAATATCAAGTTAGTGAATGGGGGGGAGTGTAATGAGAAAAAAAGCAAATATATTTTTAATTCTTAGTATTTTAACAGGAGGATATCTATTATATGGTATATACAATGTAATTAAACATATTTCTACTTATAAAATATTAGACTATGTGATTGTTGTTATTCTATATGCACTGATTATAAAGTTAGAAATGTTCTTTTTTAAAAAATATAAATTTCATAGCAGTTCAGAAGTCGCGGAAAAAGAAAATAAAGAAGAGAATAGTCATGCATTGCCAAATTTTAAATCACAGAAAAAAATAGGGTGGTTAATACCAGTTTTTATTATATGTATTCTAGGGCTTGCAGTAGCATATACGGCTAAAAATGAGGATAAATTAGGAGCAATGCAAGGCGGCACTATTATGAAAACAGCAAGTATAACCAAAGAGCAAGAAAATGAAGTGATTACCATATTAAAAGAATGTGGGATAAATAAAATACAAAAAATCGAACATGATAGTAGTTTAGATGGAATTAATATTGAAGGTGAAAAAGGATATAGGTTAAAAGCAGAAAATATAGATAATATAATACTATATATTACAAAAGATAGTAAAGTTAATATGGTAAGATGGGCTGATAATTCTTTATATGAAAATGGGAAAGTAATTTCTAAAATTACAGACTTTACTCTTTCTAATAAAGAAGTAAGTGATTTACAAGTTAAATGCCAAAATGCTGTTAAATCAGTTTTAAAATCACCATCTACTGCAAAATTCCCTAATATATTGGAATGGAAGTTCGCGAAAAATAAAGAAAAAATAATAGTACAATCATATGTTGACTCGCAGAATTCATTTGGAGCAGAGGTAAGAAGTGAATTTCGAATAACACTATCACCTGATGGAAATAGTGTTAAGTCATTTATATTAGGTGGAGAGGAATATATAAAATAGATAAAGTTAAAAGCACTTACATAATGTAGGTGTTTTTTATTATGCACGAAAGGAGGTAAACTATGCCGACAGTAACAGCAAGCTTGAAAATGTTTGATATGATGACTAGGCCACTTCAACAGGTTACACAGGCCCTAAATTTAGCTATAGGCGCTATGGACAATTTAAGCAATTCAGCAAATAGGGATATAAAAGTAACTAATAGCTTAAATGCAGCAAGAGCAGCAGCACAAAGAGCTGGGGCAGCATTAGAAGAA
Organism: Clostridium sp. OS1-26; assembly: GCF_030915445.1. Taxonomy (GTDB): domain Bacteria; phylum Bacillota; class Clostridia; order Clostridiales; family Clostridiaceae; genus Clostridium_AM. The sequence goes on along the minus strand of NZ_CP133264.1, from coordinate 169,958 downwards.
TTAGCTAATGAGCAAAATAGAGCTACAAATAGTCAAGAAAGATTAAACAATTCTTTTAATAGAGGTGCTAGTGCATCTGATGGGTTACTTAATAAGGTTAAAGGTTTAGTTAGTGCTTACTTAGGGTTCCAAGCACTTAAAACCGGAATAAATGCAACAGATAATTATACTAATCAAAATTCAAGACTTGCACTAATAAATGATGGACTTCAAACTCAAGAGCAGCTTCAGCAAAAGATTTATCAAGCGTCACAGCGTTCACGTGGAGCATACGGAGAAACAGTTTCAACCGTTGCAAAACTTGGATTACTTGCAAAGGACGCTTTCAAAAGTAACAGCGAGACAATAGCTTTTGCTGAACTTATGAATAAATCATTCAAGATATCTGGCGCTAGTGTTTCAGAGGCAACAAATGGAATGTACCAGCTTACGCAAGCTATGGCATCTGGTCGATTACAGGGCGATGAGTTTAGAAGTGTAATGGAAAATGCACCAATGCTAGCACAAGCTATTGCAAAATACTCAGGTAAATCTATGGGGGAACTTCGCAAAATGTCCTCTAAAGGTGAAATAACTGCAAATATCATTAAAAATTCACTGTTTAGTGCGGCAGATGATATAAATAAGAAGTTTGAAACCATGCCCTATACATTTGAAACAGCATGGACTAGAATTAAAAACCAAACAGTTGCGACTTTCTCAGGAATAATGCAGAAAGTGAATGCTTTTTTAAACAGTAATAATGGAGCGATATTTATAAATAATATAATAAATTCCATTGCAATTCTTTCAGGGGTAATAGGTTTGACAATTGACGGCATTATAGCAGTTTCAACATTTTTTAATAATAACTGGACCATGATATCTCCTATTATTTGGGGAATTATAGGTGCGTTAGCTATATACAAAGGAATAATGCTTGCGAGTGCTATTGCGACAGGAATATCTTCACTGGCAAATTCCTTATATGCAGTAGGCGCATATAAAGCATGTGCATCGTTAGCTGCAACAGAATTAGCTATATATGGGAAAATATCAGCACAAACTCTTGAAGCTATGGCAACTGCTTCAGCAACAGCTGCCCAATGGGGGTTAAATGCTGCAATATTAGCATGTCCAATAACATGGATCATTTTAGCGATTATTGCGCTAATTGTAGTATTATATATAGCAGTTGCAGCAGTTAATCACTTTGCGGGTACTTCGATAAGTGCGACAGGTATTATTGCAGGTGTGTTTGCCTTTCTTGGAGCCAGCATATATAACATAGTTGCTTATATGTGGAATATATTTGCGGCATACGTTGAGTTTCTATCAAATGTTTTTAATAATCCGGTTTATTCTATTAAAAAGCTATTTGCAAATTTAGCAGTAAACGTGATTGATATGTGCATCGCTATGACAAAAGGCTTCGATTCCTTTGCAACTAATCTAGCCAATGCAATGATTGATGGTATAAATTTAGCGTTACAGGCTTGGAATTCATTTGTTGATGCATTAAATAGTTTTGGAGGTCTTGGTGATAAATTAGGACTTGGTAAGGCAGGAACCATAGGGCATACAACCTCTATAACAAGTTCAATGGAGAGTGCAAAAGCAAATATCAATTCTTGGGTCGGGGAAGCTCCTTCAGGATATGTTTCAGTTCCTCGTATGGATATGATGGATATGGGTAATGCTTGGAATACCGGATATAATTGGGGAAAAGGTTTAGGAGGAAAATTTGATGTATCAAATATTTTAGGGAACAATGGTACCCCTAAAGATTTAAGTAACTTTGGAAACTTTTCAGATTTGGGTAATTTTGGCGATGGCTCTGATGGCGGTGGTGGATTAGATGATGGATCTAAAAAGCATCTTAAAAATATTGATGATAAGATAGATGTTAGTAATGAGCACTTAGAAATGCTTAGAGACTTAGCCGAAATGGAGAGTATACAAAACTTCGTTACATTAACTCCTACCGTGCAAGTTACTACAGGAGATATAAGAGAAGAAGCCGACATTAATAAAATAATAGCGCATATAGAGAATTACATGGAGGGTGAATTAAAAAGTAGCGCAGAAGGAGTGTATGCTGGTGTATAAGATGTATCTAGGTATAAATAGTGGAGAAGAAGGATTTAACCTTCCTGTACTACCGGAAAAAATAGAGCTTAATGAGAACGGAAACAATAAAACTTATGATGTTATAAATCTAGGTGAAATAAATATAATTAACTTGCCTAAGTTGACAGAAATATCATTTGAAAGTTTCTTTCCTAAGAATAGAGGTCCATATGTAAGTTCGGAACAATTATTTGAACCGAGCTTTTATCTTTCTAAAATTAGAGAGTGGAGAGAGAAAAAACAGAAGATAAGGTTTATATTTGTAGGAAGTCCCTTAGAGGTTAACGATTTATTTACTATAGAGAATTTTAAATGTAGAGAAGAAGGCGGAGAAGTTGGAGACATTTATTATTCTATAGAACTTAAAAGATATCGGAGCTATGCGGCTAAAAAGGTAACAATAGTTCAGTCGCAAGCTACTAAAACAGACTCAAATGTGGTGGTTATAAAAAACACTACTACACCCAGAGCAGTTACTACAGAAACGCCAAAAGCACACACTGTAACTGAAGGGGACACTCTTTGGTATATATCTAAAAAGTACTTAAGGGATGGAAATAGGTATATGGAAATTGCAAAACTAAATAATATTAAAAATCCAGACACTATTTCCAATGGACAAGTGTTAAAAATTCCAGGTGGTGATATAGGTTGATACAATTATTGTTAGATAATAAAAATGGTAATGTATTTGATATATCTGAATTAATTACAGAAGTTACATGGAAAACTAAAAGAAGTGGTAAGGCATCTAGCTTAGAGTTTGAGTTTTTAAAAGATTCGAATGTAAATATAAGTAATGGTGATGTTATTAGCTTCAAAGTAGATAGCAATAATGTCTTTTATGGCTATATATTTGAAAATAGTGGGAGTAAAGAACCTACCATAAAAGTAACAGCCTACGACCAGATAAGATACCTTTTATATAATGATACTTATGTATTTACTAACAAAAAAGCTTCTCAAATAATAGCTCAGATAGCGAAGGATATAAATTTAAGGATAGGTGCTATAGAGGATACAGGCTTTGTTATACAACAGTTATTAGAAGATGATAAAAAACTTTTAGATATAATGTACAGTGCCCTAGAAAAGACATTATTAAGCACAGGACAAACCTATACTCTTTATGATGATTTTGGATCTTTGACACTTAAGAATATAAACAACATGAGGCAAAGCATAGCAATTAGCGATGATAGTAACTTAGGTGATTATGATTGGAAAAATAGCATTGATTCTGAAACATATAATAGAGTCAAAATCGTTAGAGATAATAAAGACACTAAGGGCAGAGACGTTTATATAGAACAGGATAGCAGCTCTATTGCTAAGTGGGGAAGGCTGCAGTACTTCTATAAGGCGGATGAAAAAATGAATAAGGCACAAATACAAGAGATGTGCAAGGCCACTTTAAAACTTAAAAACAGAGAAAATAAGACATTGAAGTTAAAAGATGTAATTAGCACAGATGTTGCTGAAGATTTAAAGTTAAGAGCAGGAGCAGGAGTATATGTGGATATAAAAGAAAAAGGTATTAATCAGTATTATCTTATAGAAGAAGCTACACACAAGTTTTCTAAGGGCAATCTTATAATGGATTTTGATTTAAAGGTGGTGTAAGTTATGGGGATAATAGATATTATAAAAAAAGCTGGTCTTGATGCAGTTGGTGCTAGCAATCCTGTTGGAATATCCTTTGGAGAAGTGCTCAACGTAGAAGATTTACAAATTAGAATAGATCAAAAACAAATACTTTCTAAACAATTTTTTATTATTCCTGAAAGTTTAACCAAGTATGAGATAGACCTAACACATATTCATAGTATTCCTAATGGTTCAACTGGTACTGCGCTAGGAAAGTTAGTAATAAGAGAAGGGTTAAAAATAGGAGATAAGGTATTACTTTTAAGAGTTCAAGGTGGACAACAATATGTAATACTGGACAAGGTGGTTTAAGTATGAATGAGATTAACATACTACCTCAAGGTGCTATCATAGTAGCGAACTTAGAAGTTAAAGAACAAGTGGTACAACCTACAAGGACATATAAGGTAAAAGATGGTAGGATAGCAGGGTTTATAGATGAAATTGAGGCTTTAAAACAATCTATAGAGCTTATTTTATGCATAGAGAGATATGAGTATCTTATATACAGTTGGAATTATGGAAGTGAGTTAAAAGGACTTATAGCTAAGGATAAAGATATAGCAGAAAGTGAATTTAAGAGGAGAGTAAGAGAAGCCCTGTCTCAAGACGATAGAATAAAAGATGTAGATAATTTTATATTTAAATATGAAAAAGATAGTGTTTTAGTAGAATTCACTATCTTTTCTATTTACGGAGATTTTTCTATGGAAAGGAGGTATAGTTGATGTTTGAACAAAATACAGAAGAAGCTATCCTTAAAAGAATGATGGATAGAGTGCCCAATGATTTAGACAAAAGAGAAGGTTCTATAATATATAATGCATTGGCTCCAGCAGCAATGGAAGTAGCTAGAATGTATTCTGATATGGATAGGTTTTTAATTTATACTTTTGCAAGCCCAGATATGCCATCAGCATTTTTAGACCTAAGAGTTGCTGAGGAAGGATTAAAAAGAGAACCGGCAACCTACTCCATAAAAAAAGGTTACTTTTATAACCAAGACAATAAATTAATAGATGTTCCTATGGGAGCTAGATTCTCCATAGAGGACTTTAACTTTAAGGCTATAGAAAAAATCTCTGCAGGTATTTATAAAATGCAATGTGAAAACTTAGGAATTTCTAGTAACTCTATAATCGGATCACTAATACCAATTGAATATGTAGAAGGGCTATCTACTGCTACTTTAGGAGAACTTTTAATACCAGGAGAAGAGGAAGAAAGTAATGAAAGTCTTTATGCTAGATATGTAGAGCATTTAAACGAAAAGCCTTATGGTGGAAATGTTGCTGATTATAAAATGAAAACTAAATCTATAGAAGGTGTTGGAGCAGTTAAAGTATTCCCTATATGGAACGGTGGCGGCACTGTAAAAATAGTATTTTTAGATAGTTCCTTTAATGTTCCTACAACAGATTTAATAGGCACAATACAAACTACTTTAGACCCAATAATAAACCAAGGGAAAGGTTTAGGCATAGCTCCAGTGGGTCATGTAGTTACTGTAAAAAGTGCTACTAATATAGAAATAACTATTAAGGCAACATTAAGTTTAAAAACAGGTTTAACAGTAGGACAAGTACAAGGTGAAGTAGAGAATGTAATTAAAGAGTATTTTTTAAAGTTAAGAAAAGAGTGGCAGGATAATGACACTACTATAGTTAGAGTAAGTCAGATTGAAGCTAGAATATTGGATATAGAAGGAATTGCAGATATGTTTCATACTAGCATTAATGATAAAGAAGAAAATCTTACTCTAGGTCATGAAGAAGTTCCAATATTTAAGGCGGTGGTGTTAAGTGTATAAAAAGCTTATAGAATTTCTTCCACCAGAGATTGCAGAAATCGAAGAATTTAAACAGATTACTTCTACTGAAGATGTTGAGCTAGAGCTATTGGAACAGGGCCAGCAAAGAATCCTATATGAAAACTTTATTGATACTGCTACAGAATATGGAGTAAAGTATCTAGAAAGTTTATTTAAAATAAGAGCAGATGCTTCTAGTGAAAGTCTAGAAATGAGAAAACTAAGGCTTAAAAATAGAAAAATGGATAAGATGCCAACAACTCATAGAGCATTAGAGCAGAAGTTAAGAACTCTATTTGGTGAAGGGAACTATAAAGTCAATGTAGATAGTAATAAATATACTCTAAATGTTGAAGTTAACACATTTGATTGGAATATGTTTTATGAGATAGTAGATAACTTTAGATACATTATTCCATGTAATATGATTTTGCAATCAACATTGGCACAAATAATAAACACTAATGTATATGTTGGCGCCTGTATGACTGCAGGAGAAGAAGTTACGGTGTATCCATGGAGTCCTAAGGACATAACATCCAGAGGTAGAGCTGATATAGCTATGGGAAGCAATACAGGAGTAGAAAGTATAACAATATATCCTAAAAGGGAGGGATAATCTTGGCAGAACAATTTTACACGATTTTAACTAAGATAGGTAAAGCAAAAATAGCAAATGCTAGTGCTCTTGGAACAAAAGTAAACTTTTTTAAGTTCCAGGTTGGAGACGGTGGAGGTAGCTACTACAATCCAACAGAAGACCAAGCAGCTCTTAAAAATAAAGTATGGGAAGGAAATATTAATTCGGTAGCAGTAGATAAAGATAATCCTAATTGGATAGTTATAGAGGTATTATTACCTAGCAATGTTGGCGGCTTTATGATTAGGGAAGCTGCTATTTTAGATGATGAAAATAACGTAATAGCAATTTCAAAATACCCAGAAACTTACAAGCCTGTTGCTGCAGAAGGAAGTTCTAAGGACCTGCTTATAAGAACTATATTAGAGGTAAGTAATACTTCAAGTGTTACATTGAAAGTAGATCCAACAGTGATAATAGCAACTAAAAAGGACATTGAGGTTTTAGATAATAAAATTGCAAGTATAAACATACCAGTTAAAAGCGTTAACACCAAAACGGGCGACATAGTATTAAATGCAGCAGATATAAAAATGGCCAATGGCAAGACAATTGAGGAAAGAATTACGTCGCATGAGGCTGATAACGCGAAGAAGATACCACATTTAGGGACAACTACAAATAGTGGGGATGCTTACAGTATAACAACAACAGAAACGATTAATGCTAATCAGAAATTTACTATAAAATTCAATGCAGTAAGTACATCTACACCAACATTAAAAATTAATTCTGGTACAGCTTATACGGTTAAAAAAGCTAACGGAAATAATGCTAAATTATATGCAAGTGTATATACGTTGTTTTGGGATGGCTCAAATTTTATCCAATTGGGTGAAGGGGGTGAGTACGGAACAGCAACAGCTTCTCAAGTATTAGCACCAAACACAATAGGAACAGAAACAGGAATTGTAGTTGGAACAATGCCTAATAATGGTGCAGTAGCTTTAACACCGAGTTTTACAGCAACAGTACCTATACCTGCAGGTTATCATAATGGTAGTGGTTATGTGAATATGGCAGATAAAACTACAATAAAAAGTGTTCAATCTGGTGTATATCGTCCTACTACCTATGGAACGTTTAATATACCAATTTCTCCTGTCAGTGACATTACAAAATGTATGGTATTTCTACCAACGTATGGTTATAGTTCATATTATGGTCAACAATATTCTACTTCTGTTAGAGCTACTTTAACTTCTACAACAAATTTACAACTAAAAATTGGTTATAACAATATTCCTAATGTAGCTTGGGAAGTCGTAGAATTCGTATAATATCAAGGGGGTGTCTATATGATAAAACAAGTTCAACGTGGCATTGCTACAACTATTACTAATGGTTATGTTGATACAACTATTTCTGCTGTTTCAAGTATCTCTAAATGCATAGTTTCTACTCCTGGTTTAGAGAGTGCTACAACTGGTACTGGTTATGATTGTAACTGTTGTGCCTATTTAACATCTACTACAAATTTAAGATTGTGGTGTAATACAGCTACGGCAGGCATTCCTATAAATTGGGAAGTAGCTGAATTTTATTAAAGGAGATTGTTTGTATTATGAAGAGAATTTTAACTCTAGATGATAATAAAAAGGTTATTAGTTTAAAGTTCGTTGGTGACGATTATGTTTTGCAACCTAACGATTTGGAGACTAATGAAGGTGATATTGGACAAATAATGCAGGAAGATGGAACGCTTATAGCTCCTCCACAAGTTGTTCCTGAACCTGAAGCTACCCTTGAAGATAAAATTAACTATCTTTATTATAAAACTATGGGGGTAATATAGTATGATTGATGATTTAGTAAGATTAATCAAGTTAGGCATCATTAATATTGATAGTATTAAAAATGTTGATATTAAAGCACAAGTACAAGAAAAACTTACAACACAATAGAAAGATTATACGTATATATTTATATTTATTGATGTGTATTGATGTATATAAAAATGACAAATAAACCTTTATGATATATAATCATTTCAAAAGAGGTGGTTAAAATGGATAATAGAATTACTGTTACTCATAGAGGGACAAAAGAAAGTATTAGCAAAAAACAAAATGAGATGCTTTTAAGAGCTAACTATCCGACTACTGATAATATATTTATGAGGTATATTGAAGATAGAAATAGAGTAGTTTGGGTTTCAATGGGGCGTCCAAGCATTTTGAATATGATATGGTCTGGAATGGTTGGAAAAAGAAATGAGGCTTGTATTATTTTTAAAATAGATAAGTCAAGGCTCAGAAGGCCTAATGGAATATGTAAATGGATGTACGGTACATGGCTCTTCGGCAAAGCTCAAATGGTGATAGATGGTGATGTGATTATACCAGAAGATGCAGAATTTAAATATAAAAATTTGTAAAGCAAAATAAAGATCTATTATAGGTCTTTTATTTTTGTTTATTTTTATTAGAAAGTAAGTGTAAAATGCCAGTATCAAATAATATAAAAAATAGGTAAACCTTTTATTTCGGAGGATATTAAAATACAAGAATATAAAGATTCAGTAAAAGTAATACTTAATCCATCTCAGACTGCTACACAATAGAAAAATAAGAGGATATACTAGGAGATTGTCGAATTCTTATATTAACATTTTAATATAGGAAGGAGAAGAAAATATGGGGAAAATTCAACAAAGCACTGCTGAACTAGAGCAACATCTGATAGATAATATATACTTCCTAGAAAGCTCAGCTAAAGCTTTTGATGAGGGATATTTAGGTGAAGCTAAAAGAATGGCTACTGCAATTAGAGTTTTATTACATGATACAAAGAATTCTGTTTCATTGTTAACACAACTTTCAATGAAGAAAAAAATGTATTATCTGGATACGGCTTGGGATTATAACCCTAAAAATTTACTTCCTCATATGGGATTAATACAAATGAGGATAGTAGTTGGTGATAAACCAGAATACCGCGCTCCTTTGGATGATATTCCAGATGAAAAAAAGAGAGTTCCTAAAAAAATATTTGATACGTGGTGGGAGAAAATAGTTTTTACTGATGGTAAAAAGAGTAGAATGACAAGAAAAGATTTAGTACTTTGCATTGTAAATCAAGATGGAGGAGCACATGTAGACCCTAAACTAAATGAAGTATATGCAAATTTAACCAGAAACAATTCATTAGGATGGCAATATAGAAAAAATGGTATGGAATTTGATGTAGATAGCAATCCAGCATATCATTCAATACGTCAGATTTCATATGAGTTATTGGAGACTTTAAAGGATTCATTTCCGCAGTACTTTAAAAAGTAAATCAGTTTTGCTAAGAGCCTAATTATTTTGGCTCTTTTTTCGTGATAGAAAAATTATACATCATAATTTTGGGTTGCTATTATGGAAAACGTTAATATTTATTAGTATACATAAGAAAAAACTAAAATAATGTATACTAATTGAGACTAACTAAATTATAATTATTTATATAAATTATAGTTTAGGAGGAGATTAAATGGATACTACTTCGGGTAAAGGACTTACTAAAGAACAAAAGTTATGGTATGAGTTTAAAGAAGAAATACTTTATAGAAACAGATTTATGGTAAATCATATAGTACTTGATTATATAAAAGAATGTGCTTATAAAAGCTGCAAGGTTATCAAAGAAGGTAGTATTCTATATAGGGCAAGGATATATAATGGAAGTGAAAATTTTATTAAGTATCTTGGCAATAATTTTAATAATCATGAGCTAAGTTTAGAAGAACAATTAGATATATCACGTAATAGAGCTGATATTAGTTTAAGGGAAGAATCGGGTTTTTGGGGCTATGATCATAAAGATTCATATGTTCCGTCTGATAACAATTTGATAAAGGATGGTAGGGCGAATCCTGCATTTATCAAGTATCTGTATACAGCTGAGAATTTATATACAGCCCTTGCTGAAGTTAGACCTTATATGAACAATAAGGTAAGTATAGCTAAAATAAGAGTTGATGAACCATTAAATATTGTCGATTTTTCATTTGAATCATTATTAAGCTTTAATGGAGTAGAACGTAAGCTAATGAGCTTAATTATGTTGGAATTTTCGACTCCATCAGATTCTGATAAAAAAGATTATATCGCAACTCAATATGTTTCAGAATTTATTAAGACATTGAAGTTTGACGGGATAAGATTTAGTAGTTCTCTTCATGAGAGTGGAAGAAATATAACAATATTTAATTATGATAAATGTCATCCAGTAGGCTCTGAGCTTTATGAAGTAAGAAATATCATTTATCATATAGAAAAAATCGTACCTATAAAATAAAAAACTTTTATGAGGGTTTGGTTAGTCCAAGCTCTTTTTATTTTGTGAAAAAGGAGGTGTAACGTGGAAGGTAAAGTATTAGACCTAGCAATGCAACAAGGTATATGGGCTGTGCTCTTTGTGTCACTACTTTTCTTTGTATTAAATGAAAATAGTAAAAGAGAATCAAAATATCAGGATATAATAGCTAACCTTACAGAGAAATTTGAATGCATAGAGCAAGGGCTTAATTGCATCAAAGATGATGTGAAAGAGGTTAAAGATAAAATATTTAAATAAAATGGGAGATGATCTTATGAGCAAATTTGCAATAGACCCTGGACATGGATGTTATTCAGATACAGGAGCAGAAGAATATTTAAATGAACAAAATTGTGCTTTAGATATAGCGAATAGAGTTATATCTAAATTGCAGTCTCTAGGACATACAGCATACAATGTAAGACCTTCTAGTGCCTCAAGCGTCACGAATTCACTGCAGCAGAGATGTGATAATGCAGTTAATGCAGACTATTTAGTTTCTATACACTTGAATGCAGGTGGTGGAAAAGGTTCAGAAGTATTTGCAATGAGTGCTGCAGGAAACACTTTAGCTTCAAATGTATTGAAATGTCTAGTATCACTAGGCTTTGTAAATCGTGATGTAAAAGATGGTAGTAGCCTTTATGTAATAAATCATAGTAAGCCTGTAGCAATTCTTATAGAAGTATGTTTTGTAGATACTCAAAGTGATGCAGATTTATACAATAAATTAGGTGCTGAATCAGTAGCTAATGCTATAGTTCAAGGACTCACTGGACAAATAGTGCAGGCGGATAATAGTAATTCTGACTTTATAAGATCTGTACAACATGACTTGCAAAGAGTCAGTTGCCTAGCTGCTGGTGAAGTTAATGCAGATGGAGTATTAGGACCTAAGACTAAAGCAGCAATAAAACAATTTAGATATGTGGTAGGGTTACCAGATGGTGAAAATATAGACTCTCAGCTTATAGATGCGCTGAACGCAATTACTAAAATGACTACTATAGGAGTAGGATGGTCAGCCAATATAGTTGCGACTAGGTTTATACAATGGTTCATAGGTATTAATTCTAAGAATGGTGTGTTTGATGCTAATACAACGGCAAAGGTTAAAGAATGGCAGAAGAAAGAAGGAATCTGGGGTGATCCTGATGGTGCGATAAGACAGAAAGATTGGAGTAAGATTTTAAAATAGGAGATGATAACATATGAAAGAACTACTACAAATTAAAAAGATTATAGCGCTATTACTTACTTATAGTATTTTGTTACTTAAGCGCTATTAAGTATGTAAGTACTACTGAATTTTTAAGCGTATTTACAATGATCATAGGTTTTTATTTTGGACAAAGCTCTATAAGACAAACACTAAAGGAGCAGAATAATATTCAAGAGAAATAATTTTGCCCTAGGTCGAAAGCCTAGAGATTTTTATTTTATTTGTTTATTAGATAAATTAATGTATACGTTTTAAAAAATGTCATATATTATTATGATCATGAATATAAATGGACAATTTGTAAACATTTGTGATAAAATAGATTTGTAAATTAATAGAATTCTTAATTTTATTAATAATTCAATTATATGCTAATAGGAGGACAAAAATGGGGGGGAATTATTCAGCTATGCTTGATGATCTTTATAAAATAGCAGGCATTGGTTCATTTTTATTTGTAGCATATCAAGCAGGTATGTTTAAAAAGGATTACAGAATAAAAAACGAAAGGGCAGAGAGGGAGAAGGCAATAGAACTATCAAGGTTCTACCAACAAGAAATTATTAATAAAATAACATATATATGGTACGTGTTCAAAGATTGCGGAATTGAGGAATTGATAGGAAACTTAAAGCATACAGATTTAAGAGAATTTGATAACCAAGAACTTAGTGAGTTGTTAGATAAAGACAAACAAAAACAAATTGGTTATAAGTTAAAGAATATAGATGTGAAAATATTAGTAGTGAATAGCCAACTTTTACGTCATAAATCTTATGATGAATGTTGGAGTGATTTATCAAAAGTTAATATAGGATTAAAAGAAACCTATAATGAAGCAGCGGCTGGCCGTGAAGGAGAAGATAAAAATAAAAAACATTATAAATATTGTGAGAATAAATATAGAGTACAACTAAATGCTATTATAAACGATGTACTAAACCAGTTAGAATATTTTTGTATGAACTTTAATAGTGGTATAGCTGATGAAGGAACTGTTTACCAGTCCTTGCATCAAACATTCTTTAAGATTGTAAGGCTATTATATTTTAAGATAGCAGAGCTTAATATTAGCGGAAAGGACAAATATTACACTAACATAATTAAATTACACAATATTTGGTCTAAGAGGTATTTATCGCAGACTGAAAAAGAGATGACATTAAAAAGAAAAATTACATATGAGAAAGACTGCATAAAAAGATAAGCCTATATATTTTTATATAGGCTTATCTTAATCACTTGAGATTTCTTTTTTTATATTACTATTCATTCTTAGCATTTTTATCTTCAACCTCTGATGAATCATCTTCACAAAATGGGCCCCACATTATTTACAACCCCTCTCGAAACTAAATTTTATGAGTATATAATAACACTGCAGGATGATAATGTCAATCGTAGTTACTTAAAGGTAATTTTATATAATTACCTTTATTTTGTAATTTTTGGCACACCATAGTAGATTTCCTGCAATTATTTTAATCTCAATGGAAGATAGGCTATTCTTTGAAAAGATAAGGAAGTATAAATGGAACAAAATAATACCACTTGAAGTTATGATGCTTATAATTCCAACAGTTTTAGCGAATAGGCATAACATATAAATTCCAAAAACCATGAGAAATGAACTTTCAATTATTCTCCTGATACTTTGTTCTTTAGTAGGTATAATTTTATATCTACTGAACACTTTGCTCCCTCCATTCTTTAAATTGTAATTTAAGAGTTACGTCTTAATTCAAATGTTTATTTTTCACAAAGTCTTCTATTTTCTTCTTTTAAGAACAGATATTAGTTCGTTTGTTTCTCCTTCAAGTCTGTTTATTGCAACACAAGATACTAATTCCTAGCCTTGTTCCCCAAGTTCATTAAGTTTAAAGTTAAGGTCCTCAATTTTTAATGAATTGTCAAAAAAACCTCCACTTTTAACAGTTTTAATACTTGTATATTCCCATCTGTCCAACTTAATACCCTCCTTTAGTTAAACACTCTACCTCAATAAATTATTGAATATGATTTTATGTATTAATACAATTATGAAGTTTTTACCAATGAAAATAAAGGAATTTTATTAAAGGAAAAGAGCCTGTATCCACTTAAGATGCAGGCTCTTCTATTTTATTAATTACACTTATCAAGAAAGTGTGTAAAAAGCTATTATTATATGAAGCAATTTTAAAAACAAATCTATGAGAATTGCTACTAGGATCATTCTCTATTCTTTCATAATGATTTATTAATTTCACTATTATTAATTACTCCTTTCATATTTAGTAAGAATATATTTTTGAATTCCTGACAATAATCATAATAACTATCATTTGACGTCAAAAATACGTCAAAAATAATATTCTAAAATATACAAACTTTATCTAATATGAAAATTAAAAAAGTGGCTTAAAATCTTTATTTGAGCATATTAATATACTTTTAATCTAGTATTAAATTACAAAATAAGATATTGAGACAAGATCCAGATGTAATAATGGTTGGTGAAATTAGGGATGAGGAAACAGCGCAGATTGCTATTAGAGCAGCAGTAACGGGGCATTTAGTTATAAGCACACTGCATACTAATGACGCAGCAGAATCTATATTAAGGCTTAAAGATATGGGAATACAATCATATTTTATTGAGGAAGCTTTAAAAGCTGTCATATCTCAGAGACTCATTAGAAAAATATGCCCTTACTGCAAAAAGTCTTATAATGCTTCAGATAATGAAATTAAAGACCTAAAGCTTTTGCCATCTTATAAGTTATATAAGGGTGCAGGATGTTGGAAATGTAACTATACAGGCTATAAGGGAAGAACTGTAGTATATGAAATAATGGATATTAATAAATTGAAAAACATTAAAATCAAATATAAAAAATCTGTAGAGGATATTAGAAATTTGAATATTAATGGCGGTATGATTTCTATGAGAGAACATTGTGTTGATCTTATAAAAAGTGGAGTGACTACTTATGAAGAATTTATAAGAATAAATCTATAATTAAGGATTTGAGTGATACTTTTGCAATATGGAAGGAGTGGTAACATATTTAAATATAGTGCCATAAATATTCAAGGGAATAAATTTGAAGGAGAATATGAAGGCGAAGACATAATTGAACTAAGAAATAAATTAAAGGACAATGGATATTATCTTTTGGATTTTAAAAAGAAAAATAATAACATTTTTAAATATGGATTTAAAGAGCGAATTAACTCCCGAGATATAAGTTTTTTATGTAATGGATTAAGTAGTATGATAAATGCTGGAATTTCAGTATCTAAAGCGTTAAATACTATAGCATCTCAGTGCAATAAAAAGACATTGAGGCAGAGTTTATATAGAGTAGAGAAAAATGTATCAAGGGGAGAAAGCATCTATAAAAGCTTAAAGAAAGAATCTGGTATGTATCCATTGTTTATGAATGAAATGATTAAGATAGGAGAAGAAAGTGGGAAACTGGATAAGATACTGAAGGATTTGTCGGAATATTATGACAAACAAGATAGATTATTTAATAAAATTAAGTCAGCAATTACCTACCCTTTTGTTGTACTAATAAGTTCTTTCTTTATAGTTTTATTCTTAATGGCTAAAATAATACCACAGTTTATAGATACATTATTGTCTATTGGTGGAGACATTCCTTTTCTAACGCAGGTTACATTAGATTTTTATAGTTTTCTTAGAGCAAACTTTTACTTAATAAATATAATTTTACTTGCCATCATGATTGCTGTATATCAATATTCGAGAACAAATGAAGGTAAACTTTATTTTGATAATATAAAAATTAAAATTCCCTACTTAAGAAGATATTACAATAATCTTGTTTTATACAAGTTTTCAGTATCACTATCTATGCTTATAGAAGCAGGTTTTAATATAATTGAAGCTTTAGAAACTGTTACAAGTGTTTTAGGTAATAAAGTAATAGAGAATAAAGTTAAGAATTGTATAGAAGATATAAAGCAAGGAGAAAGTATGAATTCTTCTTTTAAGAAGCAAGAACTAGGAAATGAACTATTTTTATCTCTGATTTCCATTGGGGAGGAGACTGGAAAGGTTGAGCAGATGTTATCAAAACTCGGAAAGATACTTGAAAATGAATTAGAGGGATATTTAAAGAAGCTTTTAAGTTTAATGGAGCCAATGATTATTATATTTTTAGCTTTATTTGTGGGTGTATTTATAATAGCAGCCTTTATGCCTATTATAAACATCATGGATTCTATAGAATAAAGCATCTTCAAAAAAATAACTAGTCAGTATACTAGTCTATTTTGCGTCAAACTACGTTGGCAGAACCCCTAGATACGAAACCTGCCTCTCTATCTGGCACAAAATATTAGATTAGGTAGTCATTGGATGAAAACCTTTGTGAGAAAGGAAAAGATTATGAAAATAAATTATAATAAAATAACAAATTCAAGGAAAAAAGGTTTTACTATAATAGAACTTATGTTAGTTGTTTCTATAATATTAGTTCTTATGGGATTTTTAGTTCCAAAATTTTCAGCTTATCAAGAAAAGGCTAAAGTAACAAAAGCTATAAATACAGCAAAACAAATTCAGACAGCAGCTATGGCAAGTTATGGAGATAATGAAGGCAAATTTGACAAAGAAAATGTACAATCCAATATAGGTCTACTTACCTCAGTTGGAAATGATGTTACGGTAGAAAATCCATCTTCAGACGACCAGAGTGTGGATATAAAATATAAAAGTGATAATAAGGATTGTAAAGTAACAGTTGACGCAGCTCAAAATTCTTTTGTAGTAATATATGATAAGAAAACCGTATATCCGAAAGCCATGTCTACAAACACACAACAAAGTACCAAGTCTGGTACATAATTTTATAGAGATAATCATAATGGAGTAGTTATATGAAGACTAAAAAGAAAGGGTTTACTGTTATAGAACTATTGATAGTGCTGGTGATAATATCCATACTATTTAGCTGCAGTTTGATAAATTTTGGTGGATACAGCAAATTACAAAATCGAATAGATGTTGATATTTTCAGTAATTCTCTGATTAACTTAATAAATAACTCAAAAGAGTATTGTAGAGATAAAAATATAGGAGGCTATTTATATTTTGATACTGAAAAAAACTTTATATGTTTAAACTCTGAAACACAGCGAGTTTATAAATTAGAGTTACCAGATAAATTTACATTAAATATAGTGAGGCCAGGAAATAAAATAAAAATAGATAACAGAGGTATAACTGAAGATGCGTGTACCATTCAATACAAAGATCGTGAAGGAAAGATGCACTGCATTACGATGTGTGTGGGAACAGCCTTCGTGGAATTTAAATACTAATAAAGGATACTCCTTGATAGAAGTTATATGTAGCATTGCAGTATTTTCAATATTATTTATTACAATATTATCAATTCAACTGAATAACGTGAGGCTAAAAAAAACAAGTAATGAGATACATAATAATACAATATTTATGGAAGCAGCAAAGAATAACATAATTTATAATTGTTCGTATGATGAAATACATAAGCTTACTCTTGAAAATAGATATTATATTTCTAAAGAAAATATTCAGGAGGATAAAATCAAAGAAAAAGGAATAACTAATTTATTTGCTCAGAATAAACCATCAGAAGAGCCTTATATAGCTATTGATATAGAGCAAGGTAAAGTATTAAAGCTAAATTTAAAATTATATACAAAGATCAAAAATAACACTAAGGTTATGGAGTGTGAGATTTATAAGGGAAAATATAAAAGGTAGAAAAGCTACTAAAAAAGGATTTACATTAATTGAATTAATGATTGTTACAGCATTAATAGGAATTATATCATCTATTCAAGTAATTATTATTTCAAAGTATATGAGAATCCATAGAGAAGAAATAAAGGAAAGCAGAGAATATTTTTATGTAAATGAGGCTTTTATGATAATTGAAAGCCAAATAAATAATGCTAAGTATACGGAGATATCAGATAACAGAATTACTATAAAAAGATATGATGGTAAGGGGAATGATTATATTAGAAAAGATCGTGACTCAGACATTATAATATCCTATGGCACTGTATATTCACCTACAACTAATAATATTTTAAAAAATGTTAAGGAATTTATTGTAGAGGAAAAAGGAAGAGTGGTATATATAACTATAGAAACAAGGAAAGGTAAAGTGTATAAAAGATGTTTAGGACTAGAAAGAGGAAAAGCAAAGAAGGATTTATTTTAATTTATGTTCTATTTGCCTGCAGCCTATGTTTTCTTATTGCTTTAGGTGTTTATAAAATGGAAGTTTTAATAAGAAATAATGATTTAAAGCTTCAGCAAAATACAATGAAAGTGGACGTTATACAAAAACCAAGAGAGTTTCTTCTAACTGAATTAGACGAGAATATCTATAAAAATGTTAGCTCTATAAGTGAAGAAGGAGTAAAAGAATTTTTTAATGCCACAACAAGCACTGCTATAAAATATGATGATAATTTGGTTAAATATATTAATGATTCAAATTATTTTTTAGCTGAATACTATATCAATCATAAGTTTTATAAAGAGGAGCTATATGAGTATAAGGTTATTAATGGATCAATATTTTATGGATGCATCGATTATTCTTATAAAAAAGGAGGAATAAAATGATGAGAAAAAAGGGATTATTACAAGTTTATAATGATAGTTTAACTTATAAAGAAATTCTCAGAAAAAGTTTTATAGACAGAATAATAGCCTTAAAAAAATATGATGAAATTAATATCAATGCAGAAGATATTGATGATATTAAAGTAGATTTTAAAAATAAAAGTCTATTTATAATAGTAGATGGTGAAGAGGTATATGTGAAATTTATGACTTTTCCAAAGGTAAAAAAGGAGAAGCTTCATGCAATTATTAAAGGCGAGCTGCAGTATAGATTTAAAAATATAGATAACATTATGTTTACCTATCAAATCATCAAAGATAATGGTTCAAGCTTAGATGTGATAGTATTTTGCTTAAATTGGAATAAACTAAATTTAATAAAAAAGTGTACAGAAAGAGGCGGAAAAATAAAGGGCATATTTCCAATACAATTTTGTATTTTGAACAATTATAAAAATAGAATTAAAGATAAAAATTACATCCTTATTTTTATACATGAAAATATTTTATATTTATTAGCCTGTGCAGACGATAAGATGATTGCTAACAGTGTTATAAAAACATTTACTGAGAATAGTTTTATAGATGAGTTGAAAAAATTTCAAGTTAAATGCAGTATATCACAAGAATATGATCAATTTAACAAAATATTTTTTCTAAACTTTCCTTACAAAACTTTAATTAAAGATGCAGAGGAACTATATAGTTGCATAGACTTAGGGAATGATTGCTGTGATAATAACTATTTTATATAGAGTTTAAAGCTTAGGCATCATAAGGAGATGATTTAAATAGAAAAGATGTATTTTTTGCCAGAGTGGTATTTAGAAGATAGAAAAGTTAAGAGAAAAAAGTTACTGAAAGTTTTTATAAGTATATTTATTATAATAGACCTAATTCTTATGGAACTGTTGATTGTAAATACAAATAAAAAAAAGCTTTTAGATACTGAAATTAATCAGAGACTTGTACCACAAAAGAAAGATAGTGAACAAATGAATGAAACGAAGAGCAAAAATAATAGAACATTAGATACATTCTTAACCTATATAACAAGCGTACAGGAATATGACAATTATGAAAGTATATATATAGATGGAAGAAGAATAGAACTAAATTTTGATTCAACAAAATTAGATTATAAATTACTCATAAAAGAAATAGAAATGAAAAATAAATTTATAATAAAACAGATATTATTTCTGAGTGGTGAAAATCCGGGAAATATAAAAATAAATATGGAGTTAAAGTGAGAGGGGAAAATATATGTTTAAAAATAGTATTTATAAGCCAATCATGGTCATTCTGTGTTTAATATTATTTTTATTTT
Organism: Clostridium sp. OS1-26; assembly: GCF_030915445.1. Taxonomy (GTDB): domain Bacteria; phylum Bacillota; class Clostridia; order Clostridiales; family Clostridiaceae; genus Clostridium_AM. The sequence continues at coordinate 150,258 of NZ_CP133264.1, read as the reverse complement.
TAATTGTGCAGAATTTCAATGTTAGAGAAAAAATAGCTGAAAATGAGGCTAAATTAAGAGTTATAGATGAAAATAAAAGTGATAATAGCAAATTAAAACAATTTGGATTTACTGAGATATTAGAGGGGTTAAGTGAAAAAGAAAAGGTTAAAATAAACGGTTTAAGAATTCAAAGTAATAAAGAAGCAGCAGTAGAACTTGAAATCTTAGGTGATATTTCTGTAGTTAAAAGTACACTAGAAGATATAAAAAATAAAGATAATTATCAACGTATTAATAATATAAAAATAAATAAAGATGAAAACAGCAATAACACTACTAAAGTGAATATTGATTTTATAAAAAACAAGTAGAGAATCTGAAAGCAAATAAATTAATATTATTTGCAAATAATCACAAGTTTTGATAAAATAACATTGTTCAAATAGAACTGTATTGTGTAGTCTATATATTGAAAAGTGAAAACATAGAGCGTTTATTTCTTAAATTGTAAGTTTAATAAGGAATAATTGTTACATAAATTGGAGAAAGTAATAGTGAATGCTACACGTTACGTAAATATGGGGGTAATATAAGATGTATAAAGAAAGAATGAGAAAATTAAGAGATGCAATGAGCAAAAAAGGATTAGATGCTGTTCTTTTAATTGGAGATCATAATAGAAATTATTTAAGTGGATTTACTGGAAATGAAAGCTTTTCAGTAATAACAACTGATAAGGCATTTTTTATTACAGATTCAAGATTTACTGAACAAGCACAGCAACAAGTTAAAGATTATGAACTATTAGAATATAGTAAGAATACTACTTTTGCTGACTTTCTATCAGAATTGATAAATAAAAATAATATTAAAAAGCTTGGATTTGAAGAAAATATAGTTTCTTATGGTACATACAGCCTTTATAAAAGTAAACTTAATTGTGAATTTGTTCCTATGGAAGGTATAGTTGAAGAAATAAGAGTTGTAAAGGACGAAAGCGAAATAGTACTTATGAGAAAAGCAGCAGAAATTGCTGACAAGGCTTTCGAACATATGCTTAGTTTTATAAAACCGGGAATGACTGAAAGAGAAGTAGGACTTGAGCTTGAATTTTATATGAAAAAATTAGGGGCTACAGACCTTTCATTTCCTTCTATAATTGCATCAGGGGTTAGATCAAGTTTACCTCATGGAGAAGCTACTGATAAGGTTATTAATAAAGGAGAATTCTTAACACTTGATTTTGGGTGCGTTTATGAAGGATATTGTTCAGATATGACAAGAACAATTGTTATAGGTGAGCCATCTGAAAAAATGGTTGAAATATATAATATTGTACTAGAAGCACAGGAAAGAGCTTTAAAAGGTTTTAAACCAGGAGTTCCTGCAATAGAAGTTGACAAAATTGCAAGAGATTACATCAAAGAAAAAGGTTATGGAGAATATTTTGGCCATGGTTTAGGTCACGGAGTAGGTAGAGAAATTCATGAAGCACCAACGGTTGGATATAGAAATGATAAACCACTCCCAGCAGGTATAGTTGTTACAGATGAACCAGGAATTTATATATCAGGTTTTGGTGGAGTAAGAATAGAAGATATATTATTAGTAAAAGAAGATGGAATAGAAATATTCTCAAAATCACCTAAGCATTTAATATGTATAGAATAGTATATATGATTACCTGTAAAAGGTCATAATATAATAAATGAATAATAAAGTTTTGGAGGGATACACAAATGATATCAGCAGGAGAAATAAGAAAAGGAACTACTTTTGAACAAGATGGACAAGTGTTTACTGTAATAGAGTTTCTTCATGTTAAACCAGGTAAAGGAGCAGCTTTCGTTAGAACAAAGCTTAGAAATGTTATAACTGGAGGAGTTACAGATACAACTTTTAACCCAACTGCAAAACTTCAAGAAGCAGTTATAGAAAGAAAAGAAATGCAGTACTTATATTCAGATGGTGAATTATATTACTTCATGGATCAAGAAACTTTTGAACAAATTCCTTTGAATTACGAGAAAGTTGAAGGCGCTATAAAATTCTTAAAGGAAAATATGTTTGCTGTAATAAAATTCTTTAAAGGTGAAGCATTCTCAGTAGAAGCTCCAAACTTTGTAGAATTAATGATAACTCAAACAGATCCAGGAGTTAAAGGAAATACAGCTACAAATGTTTTAAAACCTGCTACAGTTGAGACTGGAGCAGTTGTTCCGGTTCCTATATTCGTAAATGAAGGAGAAATTATAAGAATAGATACAAGAACTGGAGAATATATGGAAAGAGTTTAAGGAATACTATTATGGCAAAATAAATTTAAGGATGTGGTTAAATGAATTCTATTATGTCAAAGGTTTCTTATCTTAGCGGATTAGTTGACGGATTAAGTATCGATGAAAGCACTAAGGAAGGAAGAATATTAACAGAAATTGTTAGTGTACTTAAAGACATAGCTGTAGAAATATCTGAAATCTCAGAATCCCAAAAAGTTGTTCAAGAATACATAGATGCCATAGATGAAGACCTAGCAGAACTTCAAGAAGATTTTTATGATGAAGATTATGAGCTATATGAGGATGAAGGTGATAACTTTATCCAACTTGAATGTCCTAACTGTGGAGATACTGTGTATGTTGATAAGGACATAATAGCTAAGGGTGAAGAAATTACATGTCCTAATTGCCATAAAAAAATAGCAACTAAAAATTGTTGTTGTGAATAATTGAACGAATTCAGAGCGGTATTACTTTATACTTCTAGCAAAAATAGAAGTATTAGAGTGGAAGTTTATTGAATAAGTTATTTTAATACCACATAAATGAGGTTACTCATTTATGTGGTATTTTTTATTTGGTTATGAAGTGAAACTTGAATCAGGTGGGGGTTAAATGCCATTTAGGCATTTAACCCCCATCTGATTCTTAGTTGAACGAATCCAGGGACATAGCCGCTCTTTACTCCCGCTTTCACAGAGTGCAAGCAGAGAAACAAAATTTCTGATTTTGTGTGAATCGCTTTCATAGAGCGCGATGGGAGTATTAGAGTGGGTAGTCATCGGATAAAATTTTTTATTTATTTGGAATAATTTCTGAGTAATTAAAATAGAAATTAATATAAAGAAAGGAGATGAGAAAGATAGATACAAAAGAAATTTTAAATATTTTACCACAAAGTATTAAAGATGCTCTTGGAGATTTAGCTCAATCAAAGACACTTCAAGAAATCAGAATAAGAGCGGACAAGCCTTTAGTTTTTCAAGTAGGTAATAGAGAAATAGTTAACAAATATACACCAAGATCAGATGACTTAAAAACTATCATTCAAAGGATGAGCAACTATTCTATTTATGCCTTTGAAGAAGAATTAAAACAGGGCTATATAACAATTAAAGGTGGACATAGAGTCGGTGTATGCGGAAAGTGTGTAATAGAAAAAAATGAAGTTAAAACTATAAAAAACATTGCATCCCTTAATATTAGAATTTGTAGAGAAGTAAAAAGTTGTTCAGATTCTATAATGAAATTTATTATAAATAACAATGAAGTAATAAATACTATAATAATTTCTCCACCAAAGTGCGGAAAAACTACACTGATAAGAGACATAACAAGAAATATTTCAGATGGTATGGACAAGATGTTTTTTGAAGGAAAAAAAGTATGTGTAGTTGATGAAAGGAGTGAATTAGGAGCATGTTTTAATGGAATACCTCAACTTAATATTGGACTTAGAACAGATGTTTTAGATGGATGTCCAAAAAGTGAAGGGATAATGATGGCTATAAGAAGCATGTCTCCAGATGTTATAGTTTGCGACGAGATAGGGGCCTATAAGGACATTGATAGTATTTTAAATGCACTTAACTCAGGAGTAAGTTTAATTACTACAATTCACGGGTATGATGTAGAGGATTTATATAATAGACCTGTATTTAAAGAAATTGTTGAAAATAATGTCTTTAAAAGAGCTATTGTTTTAAGCAATAAGAAAGGTGCTGGAACCGTAGAGTGTATATATGATTTTTCAACTAAATCAGTGATATGGAGGGGGTAGAATGTTAAAATTTCTAGGTTGTATTATGATTCTAGCCGCATCCACAGGAATAGGGTTTATTTATTCAGCGAAGTTTAAAAAGAGAACTAGACAATTAGAAGAGCTCCAGAGATGTATTTATCAACTTCAAAATGAAATAGTATATACCCACACTCCTTTGCCTGAAGCGATTGAAGATGTATCTAAAAAAAGTGTGTATCCAATTAAAAAAATATTCGAAGAAGTGTCATGTCTATTATTTGATAATAAAGTAAACAATGTACATGAAGCATTCCGTAATGTATTAAATAGAAGAAAAGATATTTTGAACCTAAAAAGAGATGATATGAATATATTATTGGATTTTTCAAAAACTCTAGGAGAATCAGACATAGAAGGTCAACAAAGAATATTTCACCTTACTTTAGAAAATTTAAAAAAGCGAATAAAAGACTCAGAGATTTTGATGAGTAAAAATGTGAAGATGTATAGATACCTCGGATTTTCGCTGGGGGCCATTATAGTTATAATACTCGTTTAGGCTAACTAAGGCATCTTCAAAAAATAACTAGTCAGTATGTTAGTCTATTTTTCGTCATACTGCAACCGCAGAATTCTTAGATAGTGCTGACTATCTGCGGAACCTGCTTCCTTGTCTGACACAAAATATTCGTCGCATCTTTGACTTGTTATTTTCTTTCAGATGCCTAAATAATGTTTGTAAAAAAAGGGGGTAATTAAAATGTTGGATATTAGTTTAATATTTAAAATTGCTGGTGTAGGTATAATTGTAATAATTATAAATAAAGTATTAGAAGCTAGTGGAAAAGGAGATTATGCTGTAGTAACAAATTTAGCTGGTATATTAATAGTTTTAATGATGGTAATAAATTTAGTAAACAAGCTATTTACTACAGTAAGAACAATGTTTCAACTTTAGGAGGTTAAAGTCCTAAATGGACTTTAACGGGTAATTTTGCTGTTGGAAACGAGCAAAATCACCCGGTGTTCCGACTGAAAGGAGGAAGCTATGGAAATAATCAAAATAGTTGCTTTTGCGTTTATGGCATTATTTATTGTACTGCTTTTCAAAGAGAGAAGAGAAGATTTTGCAGTATATATAAGCATGGCTGTTGGGGTCATGATATTCTTATTTATGATAACAAAGATAACCGCAGTACTCCAATTTTTACAACAGCTAGCAGCTAAAGCTAATATAGATTTTATATATTTAACTACTGTATTTAAAATATTAGCCATTGCTTATTTAGCCTCCTTTTGCGGTGAATTATGTAGAGATGCCGGACAAGGAAGCTTAGGGGCTAAAGTGGAGTTTGCAGGAAAAATACTTATTTTAGTGTTGGCAATTCCTATACTTATGGCTGTATTACAGTCAATTCTAAAGATTATGTAGGTGTTAACTATGAAGAAGATTATATTAGTTTTACTTATGATTTTTGTAACATCCTTTAATGTGAAGGCATTAGAGGTTAATAACATTAAAACAGATACTCGTGAAAAAGTTGAAACTGAACAAATAGAGAAATTTTATGATTATATTTCCAATATGAAAACAAAATATGAACTGCTTAAAGATATTGAAGCAAAAACATATGTAAAGGATTTTATGAAAACTGGAGATGGTAAAGTATCCACAAAAAAGCTACTTAATGCGTTAGGCATATATATGTTTAAAGAGATTGCTGCATCATTAAAGTTATTAGCACTATTAGTGGTAATTGCACTTATATGTGCACTTCTTACTAATTTGCAAAAGGCCTTTAGTGGTGAAAGCCTATCTAACATAGCTTATTTTGCGTGTTACTCTCTACTTATAATAGTAATGGCTAAAAGCTTTTATATAGGAGTAGATACAGCAAGATCTACGATGAAGGAAATGACAGACTTTATGACTGCTATTGTGCCAATCCTTATAATGCTTATTGCAAGCGTAGGAGGATTTGTGGAAGCAGCAGTTATGGACCCTATTATAATAGGAACGATAACCATAAGTGCAAAAATATTTATGGACATAATAATACCAATAATATGCATGACTTTTGTATTACAGTTTGTGAACAATATGTCTGAAGAATACAAAATTAGTAAACTTACAAAACTTTTAAATCAAATAGCTATGTGGGGACAAGGCATTGTAATGACAATATTCATAGGAATAATTACGATAAGAGGAATTACAGCTAAAACTATCGATGAAGTTACTGCAAAAACAGCAAAATTCGCTGTAGACAATTTTGTACCTATAGTTGGAAAGAGTCTTTCAGATGCCGTATCAACAGTAGCTGGTTACTCAATTTTATTAAAAAATGCACTAAGCAGCTTAGGACTTGTCATATTAATTGCTATAGTGCTGTTCCCAATAATTAAGTTACTCATAATGTCACTTTTATACAAATTTACTGCGGCATTAATAGAACCTATAAGTGATAGCAGATTAGTAAATTGCATAAGCGCAGCTGGAGACTCTCTTGTACTGGTGACAGCTTGCCTTATCAGTGTATCAGTTATGTTTTTCATAATGGTAGCTATAATAGCATCAGCAGGTAAGGTAATGATAGGAGGATAAAAGAACATAGGAAAGAAGGTGATAAACATTGTTACAAGCTCTAAGGGAATGGCTTATAGGCATTTGTACTGCTGTGTTTTTCATAACTGCTGTAGAGATAATTCTTCCAGATAACAGTTTAAAAAAGTATGCAAAGTTTGTACTAGGTTTAATTTTGATTACAGTTTTTATAAATCCCTTAATAAAAGTTTTTGATAGAAATTTTGATATAAACACCTATACAAGCAATGCTATTCAATCCTTTGATGCAAAAAAACGGAAAATGAGTTTCAAAAATATAAAGAAAAGAATATAAAAGACACTTTAGAAGTATTTAAACTTAATCTTCAGACTAACTGCGAAAAAAAGCTAAAAGAAAAATATCCAGATAATAATTATAAAGTACAAGTTGAAGCTTCCTATGATGATAATAATGATAAACTTGTTATAAAAGATATAAAAGTAGGAGTTAAGGATGGAAGTATAGAAAGAATAAAAAAAATAAAAATAGGTGATGAAAGTAAGACTGTTGATAACGGTGATAAACAAATCAATAACGAAAAAAGCCAGGCTATAAAGAAATACTTAGGTGATGAGCTTAATGTCTCAAAGGACGTAATACAAGTATACAAAATATAAAATTGATTAACTTTTATAAGATTAAAAGATAAGAAGGAGAGGACCATATGGATTTTAAAAAGTTTTTTGAGAAACTTATTAAAGATAGTGAGAAAAACTCATCGGATAAAAAGAATGTAGCTAATTTGCTTATAATGCTATTAGCAGGAGTTCTAATAGTCTTAACAGTAAGCTTTTTTAAAACATCTAACACAATTGGAATTCAAAGTTTAGGTACTGGAGATAATAAAGGTGCAAATAAGGCAGGTAAAACTGACCAACAGACAAGTAACGATAGATCGGCGCAAGATTATGAAAATACAATTCAACAAAAGTTAAAAGATACTTTAGAAAAAATTGAAGGTGTCGGTAAAGTAGAGGTTATGGTTAGTTTTGAGAGTGGAGAAGAGCAGGTTCCTGCAGTAAATATAAATGATTCAACAAGTAATACGGAAGAAAAAGACAATGAAGGCGGAACTAGAAATACCACACAGAAGAATAACGGAAGCACTGTTGTTGTAACAAATGAGGGTGATAAGTCCAAGCCTCTTATAGTTAAAACCTATAAGCCAAAGGTTTCAGGAATCTGTGTTGTAGCTGAAGGCGCTGAAGATAAAGTTACTGCACTTAGAATAACTAAGGCAGTGGTTGATTTATTCAATATTCCAGAGAATAAAGTTAATGTTTATCCTATGAAAAAATAGTATATAAATGTTTCTAAAAGCATATAATTTGTTAGAAAGGTTGATAGGGGGAATAAAAAATGAATAAAAAACAAGGGATAATTATTGCTACTCTTTTAGCTCTTATTGTTTGTGCGGGGGTACTTGCTACAAAATTAAATAGTCCATTATATGTGAATGGTGATGACGGCAGTGGCGCAAAAAGTAGTGCAGTATCTTTTAACAATACAGATAAGAAAAATAGTAAATCTACATTCTTTGATGAGGGTAAATTAATCCGTGAGCAGAAAAATGCACAAACACTACAGACATTAAAAACTTTAATTGACGACAAAAATATATCTAAAGAGAACAGAGATGAAGCAACTAAAAAATATACTGAATTAGCAATGAGTACAAATTATGAATCAAAAATTGAAACTACTTTAAAGGGCAAAGGCTATGAAGATGTACTTTGTTCTATAGAAGAAAGTGGTAAGGCAAGAGTTGTAGTAAAAGGAAAGGACAAACTTACGGATAAAGATACAAGAGAGATAAAAAATGTAGTGATGGGAATAGCTAAAATTCAAGAAGTTGAAATAGAAGTTAAACAATAGAATTAATAACATATTTTAATACTATAAATAGCCTGTACACTTTAAAACTAAATTAAAGTGTACAGGCTAAATCTTTATTTAGGTATCTTCAAGAAATTATTTATCAATTTGGTAATGTTTAATTTGTAAAAGGGAAAGCTATTTGATATAATATACGTAAAGTTAGTTTTGGCTGATATCAAATACCTAGGGGGTACGAGAATGGAAGAGAATATTAAAAATGAAATTGACATGGGTATCGTAAAAATATCTGATGAAGTCGTAGGTGTAATTGCAGGTCTAGCTACTACAGAAGTAAAAGGAATAGTTGGTATGAGCGCAAGCCTTGTAGGTGGTATAACTCAAATATTAACTGGAAAAAAGAATTTATCAAAAGGTGTTAAAGTTACAGTTGGAGAAAATAGCGCTGCTATTGATTTATATGTAGTTGTAGAGTATGGAATAAGAATTCCAGATGTAGCATTAGAAGTGCAAGAAAATGTAAGGAAAGCTGTTGAGTCTATGACAGGTCTTGACGTTTCCGCAGTAAATGTGCATGTACAGAATGTTATGATTCCTAAAGTAATGGATGTTGTTGAAGATATGGAAGAATAGTATCTACACCCTCTGTGTTTAGAGGGTTTTTTTATTCTTGGGCATTTTTAAAAATTTGAGTATTTGCATATGCATACTTGAACTGCAATATTACTTTAAGTATAATTATATCTAAACTGACAATAATTAATTGTAGAAGAACATTTAGCCAAATCAGGAGGAAGAAATGAATAGAAGAAAATCAAGAGAAATTGCCATGAAATTATTATTCCAAACCACTATAAATAAGGAAGACTTTAAAGAAGTTATCGCAAATCTTAAGGAAAATATTGAGGTTGAAAATTCAGAGCTAGATATGACTGGACTATCAACTTATAAGGAAAGTGATCCTGAAAGTATTGATCTAGAAGATGTTGATATGGAATATATCGTAAGAGTTCTCAAGGGAGTTCAAGAAAATGGCGAGGATATAGATAAAGAAATAGAAAAGCACCTTAGAAATTGGAAAATTAATAGATTGTCTAAGATAGATGTATCTATACTCCGAATATGTACATATGAATTTTTATATGAAAAAGATATTCCTAAGAATGTATCTATAAATGAAGCTATAGAGCTTGCTAAAAAGTATTCAGCAGATAAATCTGCATCTTTTATCAATGGTGTACTTGGAAGTATGTTAAAGGAAGTTATTCAGTAGAATAAGCTTCTTTTAACTGCTTTTTCATGTTCTTTAAATTGTAAATTAAAATTTCAATATTTGAGAAGGTAGTAAATATGTATATAAAAACCTTAACAGTATCAGCTTTAAACGGTTATATAAAAAAGCTAGTAGATAATGATTTTATACTATCTAACTCTAGCGTAAAAGGAGAAATATCTAATTTTAAACTTCACAGTAGTGGACATATATATTTTTCTCTTAAAGATGAGTCTAGTAAAATAAATTGTATAATGTTTAGAAGTGCAGCAAAAAATTTAAAATTTATTCCCGAAGTTGGAATGCAAGTTGTAGTTAAGGGAAGAGTTTCAGTTTATGAAAAAGAAGGAGCCTATCAATTCTATTGTGATATGATGGAGCCAGATGGAGTAGGAGAATTATATTTAGCATTTGAAAAATTAAAAAACAAACTACAAAGTGAAGGTTTATTTGATGAAAAGTATAAGAAGCCTTTGCCTAAGTATGTTAAGAAAGTTGGGATAATAACTTCTCCAACTGGTGCAGCAATTAGAGATATAATAAATGTTACAAAACGAAGAAATAAGAATGTAGAACTAGTAATATATCCTGCATTGGTTCAAGGAATAAACGCAAGCGCAGACATGATAAAAGGTATAGAAACCTTAAATAAAGTGGAAGATATTGAACTTATAATACTTGCAAGAGGTGGAGGTTCTATAGAAGAGCTTTGGTGTTTTAATGATGAGAAACTGGCTAAGGCCGTTTTTAACTCTCAAAAACCTATAATCACTGGTGTAGGTCATGAAATTGACTATACTATTGTAGACTTTGTTAGTGATAGAAGAGCACCAACTCCATCAGCGGCAGCAGAAATTGCTGTATTTAATTTAGAGGAATTTAAAAATAGAATTTTAGCATATGAAAATATTCTACAGACTCGTATCCAAATAAACTTAAATAATAGAAAAAACGAAATGAATTTATTGAAGCGAAATTTAATGTCTCTTAGCCCATCAATATATATAATAAACGAATATAACAATATTGATAGATTAAGGGAATTGATAGATATAAAAGTTAAAGGAAGATTAAACAAAGAAAAAGAGGCACTAGGTAAAATAAGTGCTCTACTTTCAGCACACAATCCATTGAATGTTTTAAATAAAGGTTACGCTATGATTCAAGATGAAAATGAAAATTTAATTAGTAGAGTTTCTACACTCAAAGAATCAGAAAAAGTGAAAATTACATTAAAAGATGGATATGTTTGTGCGAAGCTTACAGTTAAAGATAGTAGTAAGTTCTAAAAATGGCATTAAGGGAGTGATTTTATGCCTAGAAAAAGTGAGTCTTATGAAAGTATGATGGAAAAACTTGAAGATATAGTAAATATAATGGATGGCAAAGAACTATCATTAGAAGAAAGTTTAAAAAAGTATGAAGAAGGCGTAAAACTTTGTAATAAACTATATAAAGTATTAAATGATGCAGAAGGAAAAATAAAGCTTCTAACAGAAGATGGAGAAAAAGATTTTGAAGAAGAGTAAGAATAAAATTAGGAGTTAGCAAATCTTAAAAGAGTAATAAATGCCATATGGGGAAGATTATCAATATTTAGAATATGAATGGAGAAGTGGGATATGGATATAAAAGATGAGATTACAATTGAAAAATTAAAGAAAGAAATAGAAAATTGGGTTTCAGAGCATTTTAAAGACAAAGGATCCTACAATAAAAGGGTATACGAAGCTATAACTTACAGCTTAGATGCAGGCGGAAAGAGAATTAGACCATTATTATTTTTGCTAACATATATGCTAAAAAATAATAATTATAAGTCTGTACTTCCAGTAGCTGCGGCCATAGAAATAATTCATACTTATTCTTTGATTCACGATGATTTGCCTTGCATGGATAACGATGATTTAAGAAGAGGAAAACCTACAAATCATAAAGTATTTGGTGAAGCAATCGCAGTTCTTGCTGGGGATGGCCTTTTAAATGAGGCAATGAACATCATGTTTAGATACTGTATGGATAATGATAAGAATGCCATAAGAGCTTGTAGTTTAATTTCAGAAAGTGCAGGGATAGAGGGTATGGTTGGCGGACAAACAGTGGATATACTAAGTGAAAATACAAAAATACCAATAGATCAACTATATTATATGCACAGTAAAAAAACAGGAGCACTAATAAAAGCGGCAATAGTTGCAGGCGCAATTCTTGGTGGTTCAACAGAAGAGGATGTTAAAAAATTAGATTATTATGGGCAAAAACTAGGGTTAGCTTTTCAAATAAAAGATGATATATTAGATATAGTAGGAGATACAGAAGTTTTAGGTAAAAAAGCTAAAAGTGATTTAGATAACAATAAAACTACTTTTATCACCACATATGGATTAAATAAGTGTATGGAGATGTGTAACTCATTAACAAGTGAATGTGTAGAGGTATTAGATAAAGTTGAGGGAGATACCTCTAAATTAAAAGAAATAACATTATTTTTACTTAATAGAGAAAAATAAATAGAGATACTATATTTTAAAAAAAGGATAGATGAAAGATGCCTAGTTTATTAGAAAACTATAGAGATATTAACGATATAAAGAAAATGACATTAGAACAGCAAAGAAGACTTGCATTAGAGGTCAGAAAATTTTTAATAGATAAAGTCTCAAAGACCGGAGGACATCTTGCCTCTAACTTAGGAGTAGTAGAGCTTACTTTAAGTATATTCAATGTTTTTAACTTAAATAAAGATAAGCTTATATGGGATGTAGGGCATCAGGCTTATATACATAAGATACTTACTGGAAGAAAAGATAAGTTTGATACATTAAGGCAATTTGGTGGTATAAGTGGATTTCCTAAGAGAAATGAAAGTATATATGACTTTTTTGAAACCGGTCATAGCAGCACATCTATTTCAGCTGCGTTAGGAATGGCTAGAGCAAGAGATTTGAAAAATGAAAATTATGATGTAGTTGCTGTAATAGGAGATGGAGCATTAACCGGTGGTATGGCTCTTGAAGCACTCAATGATGTAGGATATAGAAAGACTAAACTAGTAATTATTCTAAATGATAATCAAATGTCTATAGCTAAGAATGTAGGTGGGGTGTCTAGATATTTAAGTAAAATAAGAATGGCCCCTAGATATAATAGATTAAAAGAAGAGGTTGAAAGTGCTTTAAAAAAGATACCCAATATAGGAAATGGAATGGCAAAATATCTTGAAAGAATAAAAAAAGGAATAAAACAAATGGTGGTTCCTGGGATGTTTTTTGAAGATATGGGCATAAAGTATCTAGGTCCTATTGATGGGCATGACTTAGAAGAATTGACTGAAGTTCTATCTAGAGCTAAAAACATAAAAGGGCCAGTTATTATACACGTTATAACAAAGAAAGGAAAGGGATATGAATTTGCAGAAAAAAATCCTGGTAAATTTCATAGTTTAGGTCCTTTTCATTGTGATAGTGGAGAAGTATGTTTTAGTTCCTGTGATTCTTATTCAAAAGCCTTTGGAGAAGAGATGGTAGAACTTGCATCAAAAAATAAAAATATTGTAGCTATAACAGCGGCTATGAGAGATGGGACGGGACTTAAATCGTTTTCGGAAGAGTTTCCGAATAGATTTTTGATGTCGGAATTGCCGAACAGCATGCTGTAACTTTGGCAGCAGGTATGGCAAGAGAAGGACTAAAACCGGTTTTTGCTGTATATTCTACATTTCTGCAGAGGGCTTATGATCAAATTCTACATGATGTGTGTATTCAAAACCTTCCAGTGGTTTTTGCTATCGATAGAGCAGGAATAGTTGGTGATGATGGAGAAACTCATCAAGGTGTATTTGATTTATCATATTTAACACATATACCTAATATGACGGTAATGTCACCTAAGAGTATACCAGAGCTTAGATATATGCTTAAATGGGCAACTACGCAAAATTATCCTATAGCATTAAGATATCCAAGGGGTGGTGACAGTATAAATGATTCAATCGAACCACTTAAGGATTTTGAACGTGGAAAATGGGAAAAGATATATGATAAAGGAAGCATAGCTTTAGTTGCCCAAGGAAAAATGGTACAGCATGCTATTATGGCTAGGCAAAAATTGCTGAATTCAGGAATAGATGTAAGGGTTATAAACGCTTGCTTTGTAAAACCTATTGATAAAGAATTAATTAAAGACCTATCAGAGCAAAACGTCAATATTGTAACTATTGAAGATAATGTGGTGCACGGTGGATTAGGATCTAGTGTACTTGAGTATATGAATACTTTAGATAAAAAGGTAAAAGTTTTAAATTTAGGATTTAATGATGAATTTATTCCACATGGAAAAACAGATATATTATATAAGACATATGGATTGGATGTTGACGGGATCATAAAAAACATATTAAAAATAGTATGATAAATAGTAAATTAATGATAAAATAATATCAAACAAGAATTTTGTATAATTAGCTTATATTTTTAGTTTAGTTGAATAAGGTATCTTTAAAAAATAATAAGTTAGTATGCCAGTTTATTTTGTGCCATACTGCGGCAATGGAGCTAGATTATACTCTATTATAAGAGGAACTGTTGCCTTGTCTATCACAAAATATACTAACATTTTTGACTTATTATTTTTTCAGATGTTTAGCTAGGATATAATATTAAAAGGAGTTTGTTATGTCGGATAATAAAGAAAGACTTGATATTCTATTAGTGAAAAAAGGAATTTTTGACTCAAGGGAAAGAGCTAGGGCTAGTATAATGGCTGGTGAAATATTTATTGATGGTCACAGAGTAGATAAATGCGGTGAAAAGGTTAAGGAAAGTTCAAATATTGAATTTAAAGGAGAACAATTACCTTTTGTAAGCCGCGGAGGATTAAAATTACAAAAGGCAGTCAAGAATTTTAATATAGATTTAAATGATAAAATTTGTCTTGACATAGGAGCTTCTACTGGAGGATTTACAGATTGTATGCTTCAAAATGGTGCAAAAAAGGTATTTTCTATAGATGTAGGATATGGTCAGTTTGCATGGAAGCTTAGAATTGATCCAAGAGTAGTATGTATGGAAAGAACTAATATAAGATATGTTACTTTAGATGATATTGGTGAGTATAGTGATTTTGCTAGTATAGATGTATCCTTTATATCACTAAAAAAGGTTGTCCCTACTGTTTTAAAGTTGCTTGATGACAATGGAAGTATTATGGCATTAATAAAGCCTCAATTTGAAGCTGGAAGAGAAAAAGTTGGTAAAAAGGGAGTTGTAAGAGAAAAATCAACTCATGAGGAAGTAGTAGGCAATATCATAGAATTTGTTAAGGAATGTAATTGCAAAATAATTGCATTAGATTATTCGCCGATAAAAGGACCAGAGGGAAATATAGAATACTTAATTTATTTTACAAAGAATAAGGAATTTAATGAAACATTTAAATACGAAGATATGAAAAGCGTAGTTGGCTCAGCCCATCAAGGGCTTAATGGGGAGGCATTATGAAAAGTATAGGGATTAATGTAAATACAGCAAAAGATAACAATGGGGAGACGTTAGATTTTATTGTAAACTTGATTCGCAGCGAAAGAAAAGATATAGAAGTTAAGGTCTATGAAGACGGTAATGGCCTTGATGAAAAAGAAAGTGCTAAATTGAATGCAATTATTGTGTTAGGTGGAGACGGAACAATATTAAGTACTACTAGACGTATTTATAAGCATAGCGTACCTATTCTAGGAATAAATATAGGACATTTAGGTTTTTTGGCTCAGGTAGAAAATTCAAATATTAAGACTTCTATTAGAAATTTAATCGATGGGAGATATGATGTTGAAGAACGAACTATGCTTCAATGTGCCTATAGTTATAATGGGGAAACTAAGGTATATCATGGATTAAATGACATAGTAATGTACAAAGGTGTTTGGTCAAGAATACAAAAATATGAAGTTTTTATTAATGATAAATTTTATAATACCTTTAACGCTGACGGAGTTGTTGTGTGTACTTCAACAGGTTCCACTGCATATAATCTTTCAGCAGGTGGACCTATAATACATCCTGAACTTGATGTTTTAGCCTTAACTCCAATGTATTCTCAATCACTTACATCTAGAACAGTTGTATTAGATGGAAAAAGTAAAATATCTATTAGAGTTAAGAAAAATAATGAAAACATATTTTTATCAGTAGATGGACAGGAATGGATTGAAACTGACAGTACAGTAGCAGTAGATATCAGTAAATCAAATTATAAATGTAAACTTGTAAGATTTGGTGATAACGATTATTTTAACACTTTACGAAAAAAAATTACTTTTAGAGCAAAGGAATGTGAAGGTGAACAATATGAAAGTGACAAGGCACGCTAAAATATTAGAAATTATAAATTCAAGGGATATAGAAACACAAGAAGAACTAGCAGAAGAACTTAGAAAAGGTGGAATGAATGTTACACAAGCTACCGTATCTAGGGATATAAAAGAGCTAAAGCTTATAAAGGTTTTATCAGATAGTGGAAAGTATAAGTATGCTACTATAATGCATACAGAAAATTTTTTATCTAATAAACTTGTAAATATATTTTCTCAAACTGTTATAGGTGTTGAAAATGTTAATAACTTTGTTGTTATAAAAACTATATCAGGGTCAGCATCTGCAGCGGCAGAAGCTATAGATTCATTAAATTTTGAAGGAATTGCAGGAACTCTTGCTGGAGATAATACTATTTTTGTAATGGCAAGAGATGCTGAAAAGGCACAAGTTATATCTCAAAAAATGAAAAAAATGATTGCACAGTAGGAGGCTTTTATTCTATGCTTCTTCAATTAAACATAAAAAACTTTGCATTAATAGAGGATTTAACTATCTCATTCGAAAAAGGTTTTAATGTGCTTTCGGGTGAAACAGGAGCAGGTAAATCAATACTTATTGATGCTATTAATTACGTATTAGGAAGCAAATTCAGCAAAGATTTAATAAGAACCGGAGAAAATAAAACTTTTGTTGAGGCAATTTTTTCAATAGAAAATCCTAAAACCGAAGAAATTCTAAAAGAACAAGATATAGAGTGCGATGATTTAATTATAATAAGTAGAGAGACATTTCAATCTGGAAAAAGTATTGCTAAAGTTAATGGTAAATCAATATTAATATCATCACTTAAGTATATAAGTAGTACATTACTGGATATTCATGGACAACATGAAAATCAAAATTTATTATCAAATGAGAATCACATTCATTATGTAGACTACTATGGTGAAGATAATATAAGAAGATTATTGGAAAATTATAGAAAAAAGTATTATAAGCTAAATGAAATTGAAGATAAAATTTTTAAGCTTCTAGGTAAAGATGGAGAGAAGGAAAAACTTATTGATTTCTTTAAGTATCAAATAGATGAAATAAATTCTGCGAACTTAAAGGAAGGAGAAGAGGAAGAGTTAGAAGAAAAGTATAAAATTCTCTCAAATGCAGAGAAAATAAATAATACATTAAACATGTGTTATAACAATCTCTATACTAATGA
Organism: Clostridium sp. OS1-26; assembly: GCF_030915445.1. Taxonomy (GTDB): domain Bacteria; phylum Bacillota; class Clostridia; order Clostridiales; family Clostridiaceae; genus Clostridium_AM. The sequence continues at coordinate 133,014 of NZ_CP133264.1, read as the reverse complement.
TGAGGGCGTTTTATCTATTTATGATGGTCTATCGATGGTTATAAAGGAGATATCTTCCTTAGAGAAGAATCTTCCTAAAGTAAAGGATATAAAAGGTTCATTAGAAGAAGCCTTTTATAATATAGAAGGTAGTATAGAACAGATTAGAAGTATAAAAGAAAATATTTATTATGATGAAAAAGAGCTAGAATATATAAATAGTAGAATATATTTGATTAACTCCTATAAAAAAAAGTATGGAAATACTATTAAGGATATTCTTAACTATAGAGATAAAATAAAGCTTCAATATGAAGAGATGATAAATAGTAGCGAAATTGTGGAAAAACTAAAAAAAGATAAAGCTAAGATAATAGAAGAGCTAAAAATCGAAGGAGAAAAACTTCATAAAGAAAGATGTAGGATAGCTGAAAGTCTAGAAGCTAAAATTAAAGGTGAATTGAATTTTGTCGGACTAGAAAAAAGCACATTTAAAATTAATGTAGAGCTAGAAGATAAATTCACTCAAAACGGTTCAGATAAGATACAATTTTCTATATCCACAAATCCAGGAGAACCTTTAAAACCTCTTGAAAAGGTTGTATCTGGAGGAGAATTATCTAGAATAATGCTAGCCTTAAAAACAGTATTTGTGGATAAAGATAAAATTCCATCAGTTATATTTGATGAAATAGATACTGGAATAAGTGGGAGAATAGCACAATGTGTAGCTGAGAAAATGTATACTATTTCTAAAGGTCATCAAGTATTTTGTGTTACACATTTACCTCAAATTGCATGTATATCTGACATGCATTATTGGGTATCTAAAGAAGTTAAAGAAGATAAAACATTTACAAGAGTGAGACAAATGAGTGAAAATGAAAAGGAATATGAAATAGCAAGAATGATAGGTGGATCTGAAGTTACAAAGTTAACGCTGGAACATGCAAAAGAGTTAATTAATATGGCCAATTTAAAAAAAATAGAATTAAAGTGTAATATTGGATAAGACTGCATTAGTTGCAGTCTTTTTTTATTATTTCACTCATAAAATTGTATTCTTTTGGTAAAAATAAGATTAATCCATTTAAAAAATTAACGATAGTCAAAAAATTAGTTTTTACATCAAAGTATTAACTTTAATTGAAAGTATATAATAGCATAATAAGATATTTAAGAGGGCAACTTAAAATTATAAAAAATGCAAAAATGACAGGAGGTAAAAGCATGGTTAAGAAAACAAGCAAGATATTGTGCTGGATGTTAACTCCAATCCTGTTAATAACATTAGTTGCCTATTTTAAAGTTCAAAATATACCTACAACAATATTTATAAGAGAAGGTCAATCGATAAAATCTAATACATTTGTGAAAGTATGTGAGGAAACTGATACTGTAAAAGCTTCTAGTAATACTAATAAAGATAAAAAGGCAAGTGTAAATTTATTAGGAATTTTTCCAGTAAAATCTGTTTCAATAAAATCCGTAAGCAATGATATAGTTTTGTATCCAGGAGGTCAGCCAGTAGGAGTCAAGCTAAGCACAAAAGGAGTACTGGTTGTGGCTTTATCAGATATAAAAACTGAAAATGGAAAAGTGTCAAGCCCAGCAGCCTTAGGTGGAATACAGATAGGAGATAACATAATAAAAATTAATGATACATTGGTTAAAAATGCAGAACAGACACAAAGCCAAATCAATAGTTCAGAAGGAAAAAATTTAAAAATTACTATAGAACGAAAAGGAGAACAACTTGAGAAAATAGTAAAGCCTATTAAAAGTTCAGAAGATAAAAATTATAAGATAGGACTTTGGATAAGAGATTCTACTGCTGGAGTAGGAACTTTAACATTCTACGATGATAAAACTAAAATGTTTGCTGCTCTTGGTCATCCTATAACAGATATTGATACAGGTACAATCTTAAGTATAAATTCTGGAGAAATAGTATCATCTTCAATAGTATCAGTTAAAAGAGGGTTAAGAGGAAATCCAGGAGAATTAAAAGGTATATTTGTAAATGAAGAAACAATACTAGGGCATATACAAAAGAATACTGAATGTGGTGTATTCGGTAAAAGCAACACTAAATTGGCAAACAAATATAACAAACCAATGAAAGTTGCATTACGTAATGAAATAAAAGAAGGCCCAGCAAAGATATTAACTACTATAGACGGAGATGATCCTAAATATTATGATATACAAATAGAAAAACTTTTATCACAAGATACTCCAGGGCCTAAAAGCATGATTATAAAAGTTACAGATCCAGTGCTTTTAGAGAAAACAGGAGGGATTGTTCAAGGTATGAGTGGAAGTCCTATTATACAAGATAACAAAATAATAGGAGCTGTAACACATGTTCTGATAAATAAACCGGATGTTGGATACGGAATATATATAGAATGGATGCTTAAAGATGCAAATATACTAACAAAATAGAATAGTAGTAAAACTAAGAATAATGAAAAAAATACTGTAAAAATTTTTAATAATATCAAAATCTATGGTAAAATGAATGTAAAAAGTAGTATAATAAAAGATAGCATGATAATTATGCTATCTTTTATTCATATTTGATAAAAATTTTTCATTACAAGAAGGAATTAAAATTGTTTTGTCGAATCTATTATTTGTTAAGATATGGGAATAAAATAAAAATAAAGGGGAGTAAGGAATATGGAACAATCAAAAATAAGTGTAATTATAGCAGATGATAATAAAGAATTTTGTAACATTCTAAATGATTATCTGTTAAACCAAAGGGATATTGTTGTTACTGGTATTGCAAAAGATGGAGTAGAAGCTTTAAAGCTTATTGAAGAAAAGAAGCCAGATTTAGTAGTATTAGATATAATTATGCCTCATCTTGATGGACTTGGTGTTTTAGAAAGATTAAATAGTATGGATATAAATCCTATGCCAAGAGTAATTGTACTTTCTGCAGTAGGGCAAGATAAAATTACTCAAAGAGCAATTACATTAGGAGCAGATTATTATGTTGTAAAACCTTTTGATATGGATGTATTTACTAAAAGAATTAGACAAATGTTTAACAACACAATAAGTGGTGGAGATGAGACAAAAAAGACAATATCATTAATTGATACAACAGAAATAAAATTTACCAAGAGTGAACCTACAAATCTTGAACAAGAAATAACTAATATAATACATGAAATAGGAGTTCCAGCTCATATTAAAGGTTATATGTACTTAAGAGAAGCTATAACAATGGTAGTAAATAATATGGAACTTTTATCTGCAGTAACTAAAGAATTATATCCTTCCATTGCAAAAAAATATAATACAACAGCTAGCAGAGTAGAAAGAGCAATAAGACATGCTATTGAAGTGGCATGGTCAAGGGGTCAAGTTGAAACTATCAATAAAATATTTGGCTATACTATACATAATGATAAAGGTAAGCCTACAAATAGTGAATTTATAGCAATGGTAGCGGACAAATTGAGATTAAAAAATAAAGTGTCCTAAAAATAAGTTTAAACATAGATAATTCTCAAAATGGCAGATAATAGGACCTAAGAATCTGCCTTTTTTTATATAATATTCTAAAATAAAAAATCTTGACATAATAATTTAACAAGGAAGGTGATAAAATGAAACTAGAATTAGAATTTGAAGAAATAAAAAACATAGAAAATCTCATATCGAATAGAATTAATGAACTAAGAGAAAAACTTGTAGACGATGGCGATAAGGAAGAAGAACTAAGAGAAATTATTAGATATTATAAAAGACTTATGAAGAAAATTAATGAGCAAATAGAAGAGTAAATATTTTAGTTCACCTTGCGTAAGTTTTATTATTGATTTTATATGTAAAGTCTATACTTTGTTTTTAGAGATTATTTGATTAACCCCTGGATTGTAGCAATCTAGGGGTTAAATTTATCCTTGGAATCCTTGACTTGTTATTTTATTTCACATGATTAGATTTGAACATGTTCCTTTAATTGACAATTATATATTGAAAGTATAAAATTATAATAAATTACTCGAAATACATTATTATAATTTTGAGTATGAAGTTTTTATATGCTAATATAGCGGAGGGATACTAATATGAATTTTAATGAAAAGACCTTGGAAGTTAAAAATATATATAAGGGTAAAATTATTGATGTAAATGTTTATACTGTTGAATTACCAAATGGAAGAAAATCTAATAGAGAAATTGTTAATCATTCTGGAGGAGTTGCCATAGTGGCATACAAGGATAAAGATACAATACTTTTAGTTGAACAATTCAGAAAGCCAATAGAGAAAGTTATTTTAGAATTACCTGCAGGAAAAATTGAAAAAGATGAAGATATAGAACTATGTGGTATTAGAGAATTGGAAGAGGAAACTGGGTATAAAGCTAAAGAATTTAGCTATTTAGGCAAGGTAGTTACTAGTCCGGGATTTTGTAATGAGTATATTTATATATATAAGGCTGAGAATTTGTATAAAGGCAAAGACAATTTAGGGGATGAAGATGAATTTATTAATGTTAGAGAGATGAAGATAGATAAAATTAAAGAAATGATAAAAAATGGTGAAATAACAGATGCTAAAACTATAAGTGCACTTATGTTTTTATAAACAGGATTCTTCGCTTAAGCTTGAGTTTTCTCCAGCTTAAGATTAGAAGCCGTTATCCAGTCGGATAAATATATGATTTTAAACATAGTCATATAACTCCTTTGAATATCATAAATATTAAAAAGGTAACTAAACAAAGGGGGATAAAACTATGTCAGAAAACAAAATGTTAAATATCATAAATAAACATGTACAAAATAATTTTTGGCTCTATGTTATAAGTCTTTTATGTATATGCACAGGAATAGTACTAGGAATATACAGTGTTAAGTATATGGGGAGCTTTGAAAAAAGTGATCTTTTAAGTTATTTAAAGAACTTTAATAGTTCAATTGGATCGGGAAACATAAATTATAAGTCTATTTTTATTGAGACAATAAAAAGTAATATACCTATATTGGCAGCGGTGTGGTTTCTAGGCTTAACTATGATAGGTATACCTGTAATATTAATAATTGACATTATAAAAGGATTCACCATAGGATTTACCATTAGTTTTGTAATAAATGGAATGGGGATAAAAGGAATGTGGTTTTCACTTTTAGGCGTACTTCCACAAAATATTATATATATCCCATGTATAATATTCGCCTCTGTACTTGCTATGGAATTTTCATTAACTATATTAAAAGATAAAACGAATAAGCAATGGATTTCCAATATATGGATTAGAATAACCTCTTATTCACTTTCTTTTATACTTGTTATAATTGTTATGTTTATAGGATTTTTTACAGAAGCATATATTACCCCTAATATGATTAAATTGATAATAGCAAGTATAGGAAGTGTAATCATATGATTAAAAATGAAGAGTTTAGTTCATTTTTCATAATTGTGTTAAAATGTTTCTTTATACTTATTTTTTTGGATTATTTTTACCTAGATTTTTAGATTATTTATTATATAATTTTATAAGTAAGCCTAATGTGTATGACAACAGTATATTTGTACACAGTTTAGTTCGTAGAAATTTAGACGTAATTTACAATTATAATTACGTTTTTGAAAAATTTTTGGGATTTTAACAAATATAATACCCAAAAGGTGGGAGAAAGTTATGAATAACTATTTATTAAAGTATATTGATAATTTAGAAAAAAAACATGCTAGTAAAAATACTATGGATGCATATATTAGAGATGTAAGCAGATTTTGTGATTTCATAAAGGAAAGGGAAGAGAAAATTCAAGATGTTGGAACAGTTTCAATAATGGCATATGTTCAATATCTACAGAAGCAAGGAAGAGCTCTTTCGTCAATAGTTAGAAATATTGTATCATTAAGAAATTTTTATAAATATTTACTAGCAAAAGGAATTGTTAGTGAGAATCCAGTAATAAGTTATCAAATACCAAAAATTAAACATAATATCCCAAAAGTATTAACAATAGAAGAAGTGGATAAACTTTTATCAGCACCAGATTTAAGGCTAAATAAGGGTATAAGGGACAAAGCAATGCTTGAAGTAATGTATGCTACAGGTATGAAAGTATCTGAGCTTTTAAATCTTACTATTTATGATATAAATTTAAAATTATGTTATGTTAAATGTAAGGGCTCAAAGAATCAGGAAAGGATAATACCTATAGGATCAGTAGCAATAAAGTGTCTAGAGGATTATTTAAATATTCGAGCTGAATTGAATACATATAATTTGGACTTGCTTTTCTTAAATATAAAAGGTGTTCAAATGACCAGGCAGGGTTTTTGGAAAATAGTTAAACATTATGCAGAAGAAGCTAGAATAGATAAAGTTATAAATTCTTTTACTCTAAGGCATTCTTTTGCTGTACATTTACTTCAAAATGGTGCAGATATTAAATCTGTACAGGAGTTATTAGGACATAAAGACTTATCTGCAACACAAATATACTCTAGTATTTCTAGAAAAAATAAAATAGCTGAAATTTATAAAAATTCTCACCCAAGAGCATAATATAAGTTAATATCCGTTGCATCTTTGACTTGTCATTTTCTTTTAGATGCTTTAATGAACATATGATAAACAGAATTCTTGGCGTCAGATGGAGTTTTAACTCCACCTGATGCTTAGAAATCGTTATCCAGGGACGTAGCCGCTCTTTACTCCCGCTTGGAGAAGAGGGAGTATTAGAGCGGGTAGTCATCGGATAAATGAGAAGAAAGGAAGGTATATATGATAAAAAGAACTATATTGATTGTATTAGATAGCGTTGGTATTGGAGAAATGCCAGATGCAGCAAAGTATGGAGATGTAGGAAGTAATACCTTAGGAAATGTATCTAAGGCTGTTGGAGGACTAAGTTTACCTAATATGGAAAAGTTAGGTTTAGGTAATATAGATGGAATAAAAAATATAGCTAAGTGTGAAAATCCAATAGGCTCATTTGGTAAATGTGCAGAGCTATCTATAGGAAAAGATACAGTAACAGGACATTGGGAAATAGCAGGAGTTATACTCAAAGAACCACTTAATACATATCCTGAAGGTTTTTCTGAAGACATAATAAAAGAATTTGAATCAAAAATTGGAAAAAAAATAATTGGAAATAAAGTAGCATCAGGAACGGAAATAATTAAAGAACTAGGAGAGGAACACATAAAAACTGGATCGCCTATAGTTTATACATCAGCTGATAGTGTATTTCAAATAGCTGCTCATGAGGATGTTATATCCTTAGATGAGTTGTACAATATGTGTCAAATAGCAAGGAAAATGTTTGTAGGAGAAAAGGCTATAGGAAGAATAATCGCAAGACCTTTTGTAGGAGCGCCTGGACAATTTACTAGAACATCAAATAGAAGAGATTTTGCACTAGATCCTTTTGATAAAACTATGTTGGAATATATCAAAGAAAAGGATATAAGTGTTATGGCCGTAGGGAAAATAGAAGATATATATAACAAAAAAGGAATAACAGATGCTGTTCATATTAAAAATAACATGGATGGAATAGACAAAACATTACAATACATGAAAGAAAACAAGAATGGGCTTATATTTACTAATTTAGTTGATTTTGATATGTTGTATGGTCATAGAAATGATGCTGTAGGATATGCTAAAGCTTTAGTGGACGTAGACAATAGAATACCTGAAATTATATCCGCTATGAAAGAAGATGATATTTTAATATTAACTGCGGATCACGGTTGTGACCCAACTACTGAAAGTACAGATCATTCCAGAGAATACATACCAGTGATTGTATATGGTAAAAGAATAAAAAGTGGCATAAACATAGGTGTAAGAAAAAGCTTTTCTGATATAGGCAAGACTATACTTGATTTGCTCAAAATTGAGAACAACTTATATGGAGATAGCTTTGCAAAGGAAATACTAAAGTAATTTAAATTTTATAATAAACCAGAGGTGTCAAATTAGATATCTCTGGTTTGTTGTTTTGCGTCTATTTTAAATATTTTGGTGATAATATTATTAATTTCGGGAAAAAATAGAATTGAAGGAAGGAGGAAATTAAAAATGAAAAAGAGAAATAAGGCCTTAATAAGTTTACTATTAATTCTATTTTTTGTTATAGGTATTTTTTCAACAATTGTTAAAGCGGAACCAAACAAAAAAGAAGAAACTAATGTAACAGAAGCTGGACTAAGTGTAGATGCAAGATCTGCATTATTGATGGAACCAACAAGTGGTAAAATATTATTTGAAAAAAATTCCAATGAGAAATTACCACCTGCATCTGTAACTAAAATTATGACTATGCTTCTAGCGATGGAGGCAGTAGACTCTGGAAGAATCAAGATGAGTGATAAAGTTACAGTAAGTGAAAATGCTAAAAAAATGGGTGGAAGTTCTATGCTGTTGGATACTGGTGAAGTTAGAAGTGTAGAGGACCTAATTAAAGGTATTGGAATAGCTTCTGGTAATGATGCAGCAGTAGCTATGGCAGAATACTTAGCAGGAAGCGAAGATGCTTTTGTTAAGCTTATGAATGAAAAAGCAAGTCAGCTTGGTATGAAAAATACCTCATTTAAGAACTGTACAGGATTAAGTGCAGCTGGCCATATAACTACAGCTTATGACATAGCAATTATGTCCAAAGAACTTCTAAAACATTCAGCTATACTGAAATACACAGGAACATATATGGAGACAATATCCGAAGGAAGAAAAAGCCCAATAGGATTAGTAAATCACAATAAATTAGTGAGATTTTTCAAAGGTTGTGATGGATTAAAAACTGGTTTTACTGATGAAGCTAAGTACTGTATATCAGCGACCGCTACAAGAGATGGAGTGAGAATGCTTTCAGTTGTTATGGGGTCTCCAACATTTAAAGTAAGAAATAAAGACGCTGGCATGCTTTTAAACTATGGTTTTTCAAAATTTGAATGTAAGAAACTTTTATCTAAGGGCGCAGATGTAGAAAAAATTACTTTAAATAAACAAGGCGATAGATTTTTCATAGCTAAAGCGAAAGAAGATTTAAACATAGTAATGGAAAAAGGTAAAGATAGTAAGATAACTAAAAAGTGTATTGTGGATACAAATAGAAAAGCATATAAAGCCAATGAAGTAGTTGGTCATTGCGAAGTATATATAAATGGTGAATTAGTTGGAAAGACAAAAATCTATAGTGATAGAGATGTTAAAAAAGCAGGTGTTTTTGAAAATTTAAAAAATAATTTTACAAGAATTTTAGATAGAGGTATTTAAAATTAAGAAGTGAACGATGTTAAGTGAACAAATAGTTCATTATACATTGTTCACTTTTCATTATAGAATTTATAATGAATTACATTGTATAATATATTTATAGGGAAAATAGGCCGAAAGTTAGCTTCTCTATAAAAGGAGGCAATATGGATATTTTTGGCGGTTATAATAAAGATCAGATAGATGTTATAAATATAATAAAAGATTTATGCAAAAGCTGTGATATTAAAGCCTATATAGTAGGGGGAGCAGTAAGAGATAGTATTTTAGGAAAGAGTACTAGAGATATAGATATATGCATAAACAGAGATCCTAAAATTGTTATAGAAAATTTGTCATTTATAAAAAAATATGAGTATCACTCCCAATTTCAAACTTCAACGATTGAATTCAATAATGGTATAGTAATAGATTTAATAAGATGCAGAAAAGAGACTTATGAGAAAAATGGATCACTTCCTATAATAGAACCCTCTTGTATTGAGGATGATTTATCTAGAAGGGATTTTACTATCAACGCTTTAGCTTATGATATAATTAATAATGAGATCATTGATTTGTTTAACGGGCTTTTAGATTTAAGAAATAGACAACTTAAAAAAATTCACAGCAATAGCTATGCGGAAGATCCAACAAGGATATTCAGAGCGATTAAATATAGCGTAAGATATGGTTTAGAACTATATGATAAAAATGAGATAATTGAAAGTATAAATATAGGTGATATTAATACTATTAGCTCTGATAGAATAATAAAGGAATTATTTTTAATGTGTGGAGAGGATAATTGGATAGAAAATTGGGCTCTATGTAATGAGTTAGGAGTATTAAAATTAGAAGCACATTTTTTAGGAATAGAAAATTGCTTAGGAAGCTATGAGGATATAAATTTAAGACTAGTAAATGTGTTTTACTCATTAAAGGATGAAAAGTATATAGATATTTTTATCAACAATTCATTCTTAGATAAAGATTTAAAGAAGACAATTAAATATTATTATTATAACAAAGATAAAATAGTTGACTTGCTAATGAAAGCTATGGATAATTATGAGATATGTAGTGTATTAAAAAATATAGATCTATATGCTTTAATGATTCTATGTTGGAATACAAAATTAAAATACAAAATTATTAATTATGTTTTCAAATTAAAAGAAGTAAAGTTACATATAAATGGTGAATACCTAACTAAACTTGGCATAAATGAAGGGAAAAATGTAGGAAGGATTTTGAAATTTATAATGAAATTAAAGTTGAATACGGGCATAAAAGATGATAAAAAATATTTAGTGGATAATTTGGGAGAGATAATTAAATGTCTTTAAATATAAAAATTGAAAATTTTGAAGGACCTTTTGATTTACTTCTACATCTTATTAAAAAGAGTAAGATGGACATATATGATATAAAGATACATGAAATTACTAAGCAATACTTAGAATATATACATACCATGGAAGAGATGGATCTTGAAATAACTTCGGAATTTATAATTATAGCGGCTACTCTTATTGAAATAAAATCAAAAATGCTGCTACCGAAGCCTAAAATTGAAGAAAGTGCTGAAGATTTAGATGCTCAAGATCCTAGAAAAGAATTAGTGGACAAGCTACTCCAATATAGAAAGTTTAAGGCTGCTGCTAAATTACTTAAGGACAGGGAGTTGGGACTAGGAAGAATGTTTGGGAAAAAACCTGAAATTATAGAGGAAAAGAAGAAACCGCAGTCTCATCAAGAACTTCTTAAGGGAGTTACGATGCTCAGCTTATATGAAATATATAATAGGATTATAACAGTTTATAGAAGCAAAATAAATACTACAAATATTATAGATAAGGAGATTCCAATAGATAAATTTAAAATTGAAGACAAAATGGAATACTTAAGAAAAAGTATTGAAATAGGTGTTAGAATACCATTTTCCACTATCGCAGTAAAATGTTCTTCAAAAATAGAAGTAGTCATAACCTTCTTGGCTCTTTTGGAGCTCATGAAATTAAGATATGTAACTGTAATACAGGAGAGGAATTTTAGAGAAATATATGTAGAGAGGGTAAATGAACATGAAGAATAAGAATATTAATCAATTAGAAGTAGAAGAGGTTTCAACAAAAAATATTTATTTTTCCATAATAGAATCATTGTTATTTGTTTCAGGTGAGCCTTTAGATATCAAACAAATAGCATCTATAATAGAATGTAGTTTAGATTTTACAAAGCAACTACTAAAGGAAATGGCAAAATTATATGAATGTGAAAGTCGTGGGATAAAGATTATAAATAATAATGAAAGTTATAGCCTTGCTACAAAGGCTGACAACAGTGTATATATTGAAAAGCTTTTAGGAATTAATTCGAGACAGGGATTGTCTCAAGCAGCATTAGAAACCTTAGCCATAGTGGCCTATAAACAACCTATAACTAGAGTTGATATAGATGAGATAAGAGGAGTAAAAAGTGATAGAGCTATATCCAGTCTTGTAGAAAAAGGATTAATTAAGGAATGTGGAAGATTAGATGTTATAGGAAGGCCTATATTGTATGGAACAACAGAAGAATTTTTAAAGTATTTTGATCTTGAAAATATTGGTCAAATGCCTGGTCTTGATAGTTTTATAGAAGAGGTTGCATTGGATCGAGAGGAATTAAATGATTAAGTATAAATTTAACCCGATGTTTTAGGACATCGGGTTAATCTTTTCTTACAATTATATTTATAGATAAGAAAATCTATATATTAATCAGTAGTAGATTGTGTAGATTCATGAGAGCAATGCTCTTTATTTTTAGATTGCTTATCACTATGACACATATTCTTAAAAAGGTCCATTATTTGAGGAATAGAATCTACTAGTTTATCATAAGTATTTTGTTGATCTAAAGATAAAAGTCTTATAGAATCACCTTTTATAACAAGAAATGCTATAGGTTTTACTGTAACTCCAGCACCAGATCCACCGCCGAATGGGTAATCAGAACCTGTACCACCAGTATTTTTACAGTCATATTCGCTTCCACCAGATACAAAGCCAAATGAAACTCTTGATATCGGTATGATTAATGAACCGTCTTTTGATTCAACTGCATCTCCGACTATTGTATTAACGTCTATCATGTCTTTAAGGTTTTCCATAGTACTTTTTAGTAAATTTTCTATAGGATGACCTTCCATATTTAACTCCTCCTTTATTTATGTGTTAGCAAGATTAATTTTTTCTTTATTACGAAGATTATGATAAATTATGGCGGATATATAAATAACTTTAGCCAAATTAATAAAAATTATACTATCTATTTCTAATATTAGGGTTAATTTGTTAAACTCAGGTTTTATATTTACTTTTTCATCTTTTATGTGTATGAAGAAACTAGATGCCTTTAATAATATTGAAATAAATGTGGAGATTAACCCAAAAGCTAATGCAGTTTGTGCAGCATCATCCAGACCATAGTTTACATTTATTTTAATCTTTAGACTTGGCTTGAATTTTATAGCTTTTAATGAATTTAATGATACTTTTAGTGTATTAGAAAAAATAGGAATACGGTTTTCTTTATATTTAATATCAAGTTTAGTTTTATTCTTTAAATAAGTCATCTTATTAGTAATATCTATATTATAAAGAATAAATCTTAACTCTTTTTCACTATATTTAACTTTAAATTTAATAGGAATTGGAATTAAGAGAATTAAAAGCAAAATTAAAATTCCAATATATAGAATATGCATTAAAAACTCCTCCATTTATGTATACAATAATAATTATATCCATATGAGGAATTTATATAACCATATGGAACAAATTTAAGGATTAATTTAATGAATTAAAGAAAAAATATAATATAGATATTAATTTTTAGGACATTAGACCCTAATAGTAAGGGAGGGTAAAGTTCTAAATGGACTTTAACGAGTAATTTTACTGGTAACTTGTGAGCGGAATCTAAAATCTTAAATTACCCAGTACCCGAAGGGAAACAAGCAAAATTACCAAGTGTTCCGACTAAAAGGAGGAAAATTTATGCATAAAAAGGTGAAAGAAAGACATAGATATATATGTTCATTGCTTTTATTTATTTTTACTTTATCTTTATTTGTTTCCTATAGAGTAGAAGCTTTGGAAATAAGTAATCCAAACACTAAGAATAGTACCAATAAAGGTATTACTATGAGTGCAAGATGTGCTATAGCTTTAGATAGTAAATCAAAAGTTGTGCTTTATGAAAAAAATGCTTATGAATTAGTGCCTATGGCAAGTACAACCAAAATAATGACTGCATTAGTTGCTTTGAAATATAGTGATTTAGATAGAAAAATAGAAGTATCTTCGAAGGCATCTTCAATGAGAGGATCAGTAGTGGGCCTTAGAAAAGGCGAGCAAATATCTACAAAGGAATTAATATATGGATTAATGTTAAGATCAGGAAATGACGCAGCTGTTGCAATAGCAGAAGGAATAAGTGGAAGTGTAGAAGAGTTTGCAAAACTTATGAATGAGTATGCTGGAGAAATAGGGGTTATAAATACACATTTTGAGACTCCACATGGATTAGATAAAGATGAACATTACTCCACAGCATACGACTTAGCTGTGGTTACAGCAAAAGCAAAAGAAAACAAATTATTTAATGAAATAGTAAGTTCAAAAGATGTAGATGGGAAAACACTGGGATTTACAAGAAGCTATCATAATATAAATAAAATATTATGGCAAATGCCTGAGGCTACTGGTGTAAAAACAGGGTATACAGGAAAGGCTGGAAAGTGTTTAGTTTCTTCAGCAAATATACAAGGAAATGATGTAATAGTTGTAGTATTGAACTGCACAGAAAGATGGAAGGAAAGCATAAAAATATTTGATTACGTAAACAAAAATTATGAATTTAAAAAGATGTTCTTAAAAGGAGATAGTGCAGGAGATATTACTTTAAGGAGAGGAAATATCAAATTGCAGTTTGAGGATGATGTGGTGATTCCTGTGAAAAATGGAGCTGAATACACAGTAAAGATTATAAAGCCTGAAAAAATAGACTACACAATAAATAAAGGAGATAAAATAGGAAAAGTTTGCATTTATGCTGATGGGGAATTAATATATAGTAATTCTCTTCAATCATCGGATACTTTTAAAGTAAAGCAACTTCCTAAGTGGCTTAAAAAAATAATAAAGTAAAACCTACTTATAATATAAATTTACTTAGCGATCAGTTAAATTATGCACTGCAATGTACTGGTGATACTTAAATTTGAAATAAATACTTTTTATGTTGAGAGTTGAGAAGTGAAAGTGTCAACTCTCAACTAATTATTTATAATAAAATAAGTTTTCTTTTTTGAGTCCTCTAGCAAGCTAAATTTTTTCAAGTTAATATTATCAATTTGATTAATTTCATTCAAAACTTTATTTAGATAATCTTTCTTAAACTTAATTTGAGAATCCAACTTAATTTCATTATGAATTAAATAATCAATATTCTCCGGCACGCTTCCTGCAACAAAAATAGGAAAGAGGGCATATATAGATTTATTTATAAAGGCATACTGATATATAGTAGCATCGATAATATCACAATTATATGTATTAAAACAATGAGCAAATTGTCTTTTATATCCTTTTACTTCCACCGATAAAATACCTTGAACTGCAGGCACATCTATGTCTAATTCTCTGCATAATTGATATATAAAGCTTGATATTATAGGAGCACTATTTGAGATTTGATATCTATTTATACAATACTTACAGATTAGCCTTGTTATTTCCATTTTGTTAGACATATTAAAAATCCTTTCTTATATATAATGCATATTTTAGTATATAATTTTATTAAAACATAATTGTATAAAAAAATATATAGATAAACTAACTTAGTACCTTCGAGGTGGTGAATAGCCTAAATGGCTTTTTACGAGTGGCTTATCTATGCTAATTGATAAGTTAACTTTCTGCCTTTTCTATCTATGTTTTAAAATAAAAACGGATAATCATAAAGATCATCCGTTTAAAACTGCTTTACCTAAATAAGGATACTAAAACTAATGTTAAAGTACTTATAAGCTTTATTAAAACGTGTAGAGAAGGTCCTGCAGTATCTTTAAATGGATCTCCTACAGTATCTCCTACTACCGCTCCTTTGTGAGTTTCTGATTTTTTACCGCCTAAGTTTCCTAATTCAATAAATTTTTTTGCATTATCCCAGGCTCCACCTCCGTTATTTAAGAAGAGAGCCATAACAACACCAGATATTGTACATATCATTAAAAATCCAGCAGCAGCTTCTTTACCTAAAGTTAACCCGACAATGATTGGTGCTGCAATAGGAATAATCCCAGGTAGTATCATTTCTTTTAAAGCACCTTTAGTAACAATATCAACACAGGTAGCATAGTCAGGTTTTGATTTACCTTCTAATATACCAGGTATCTCTTTAAGCTGTCTCCTAACTTCTAAAATGACATACTGAGCAGCTTTTCCAACAGAGCGTATAGCTGTAGAAGCAAAAAGATATACTACCATGGCTCCTAAAAATGCGCCAATAAATACCTCTGTTTTCCCAATATCTACTGCAAACCATGAATCTAAAGGTTTCCCTAAAATTGTTTTTACCTGCTCTAAATATGCAAAGAATAAAAGAAAGGTAGCCAAGGCAGCAGAACCAATAGCATAACCTTTTGTTAATGCCTTAGTTGTATTACCACAGGCATCAAGTTTATCCGTTATTAATCTAACTTCATCAGGAGCACCGGACATTTCTACTATACCACCTGCGTTATCAGTAATGGGACCAAAAGTATCCATAGCAAGTATATAAGCACAGGTTGAAAGCATACCAATAGTAGCTATAGCAATACCGTAAAGACCTCCGTTAGATATTCCAACAAGAGCAGCCTCACCAAGTTTATAAGCAGTAAAAATAGCAATTGAAACGAATAAAACAGGAAGAGCTGTTGACTCCATACCTACAGATATCCCAGTAATTATATTAGTTGCTGCACCTGTTTTAGAAGATTCTGCAATTGATTTTACTGGCCTATATTTATATGATGTATAGTAATCGGTAATTATTACAAACATATAACTAAGAACTATTCCAGTAAAGGCACAGAAATACAAGTACAAATAGTTTATGCTGCTCCCATCTGGTAAAATACCAGAAAACATAGATTTTACTATTAAAAATAAAAATACTAAGTTTAAAATTGTTGTAACTAAATATCCTTTATATAATGCAGACATAGGATTGTCGGTGTCTTTATCAGCTTTTACAAAGAATAAACCGGCTATTGAAGATATTATTCCTACTGCCCCTGTTACTAAGGGGAATAAAATTCCCTTCCATCCAAATACAGGATATAATGCTACGCCAAGAATCATTGCGCCTATGTTTTCAGCTGCAGTTGATTCAAAGAGGTCAGCGCCTCTACCAGCACAATCGCCTACATTATCACCAACCAAATCTGCAACAACGGCAGGATTTCTTGGGTCATCTTCAGGTATTCCAGCCTCGACTTTTCCAACTAAATCTGCTCCAACATCTGCTGCTTTTGTATAAATACCTCCACCTAGTTGAGCAAAGAGAGCTACAAATGAAGCTCCAAAACCAAACCCAACTAAAAGAGAAGGAGCCTCTTTTATCAAGGCATCATTTCCTGATATACCGCCAAATATTAGGAATAGTATAGTCACACCTAAAAGAGAAAGAGATGTAACAGCAAGACCAGTAACAGCACCACCTCTAAGAGCTATGGTTAAAGCCGAGTTTAATCCTTTTTTTGCACCTGCTGCAGCACGGATGTTTGAATTTACTGCCATATACATACCTATATATCCAGATATACCAGAACATAAGGCACCAGTTATGAAAGCAATTCCAATACGGGAAGCGTATCTTATGGCAATATCATAGCCTTTTGACAAGTTACCAAAGTAATTTGCAACTACAATTAAAACAACAGTTACGAGCGCCAAACAAAAAATTGTTTTATATTGTCTTCTCATAAAAGCCATAGCGCCTTCTTTTATGGCATTTGATATGTTTTGCATTTGTTCTGAACCCTTTTCTTGTGTGAATATAAATTTAATAAGAAAGATGATGGATAGTAGAGCTAAAAACAATGAGGTGAAAATAATAATTAAGTAAATGCTCATAAGGTCAACTCCTTTCTTAAATGTAACTTAATCAAGGATTTGATAAAGTTGAGCCAAAACTTAAAAGTGAGAATTTTACAAAAAGACTTCTATCTTAATATTAGCATATAACAAATTATGGTAAATTTCAATAGTTGTAGAAAAAAATAAACGTAAATATATTATTGTATAACACATTTCAATCCATTGGGATGTAAAAACAAATTTTGCTCATGTATAAAAATGATACAACAGTTATAAAGTTTATGGTACAACAATATAACATTATGAATTTTGATTATGAAAAAGTTTTCAAAAGAATCTATAACAACAGCTACTGAATTAGACAGTACGGTAAATTTATATTCAATAAATTGATAAAAAAATGAAGGTTAATTAGAAAATAAATTCAAAAACATACATATTGTTAAAGTTTATACACAATATACATATCATGTAAAATTTAAAGATTAAATATCTAAAAAATAGTTTTAAAAATAACAAAAAAAAGTGGGAATTTACTCTATATTGCTTAATGAAAAAAATGTAAAAAAATGAAGTTAGTGTTATATGAAATATTAAATTGTTAAATTATTCATTTTATCATAAGGAATATAATATGCATATAAGAAAAAATGCTAATAATTAACTAGTAAATTAGTGAAATATGAAAAAAAACATTGAGTATGAGTCTAAAAACATACTATTTCGAAAAATAAACACAATAATTAATGTTGATTTTTAACAGGTACATGTGAATAATTTCATAAAATATATTAATTATTTATGAAATTTTTTTAAAAATTTTCATTAAAGGATTATAAATACTATTGTAATTAAATTTTTAACATGTATAATTACAGTGGAAAGGGTTAATTTGATACAAAAGTTTGTATCAATAAATTTATGCATTTAAATGAAAGAAAATCATCAAAAGTTTGCAAAGAACAAAACAAACAGAATATACTATAAGTTAAGTAGATCTTAACATTGTTTTTTGTAAATGATTTCACTATAAAATATAACAGCTTTTAAAATATAAACATAAACATACTAACACAGTTCATATAGTAATATTAGTACAGCATAAATCTTTATGCTACGATTAGAAAAATCGACAAAATAAATTAATTTATTAATATTAAAAGTACAATTACATTTATGTTATCTAAAGTTATTCATTGTTAATAATTTAATCAAATATGATCCATCTTATCTTAAATTCTAGAAAAAGTAGTAAACTAGTATAAGCTAAAAGTGAATTTTTATCAAGGTGATAATATAGTTCATTGAATTTAAAAATAAAATGCGCTATATAAGTGGCTTGATAAAATATTATCAAATCGATAACGATTTATCACTTTGAGAATAGTTTTTATAGCCCTTATTGTAATAAATATATTATAGAGGAATTAATAAGTAGTTTTATTTATGCTAAGTTATATTTGAAATTTTCTCAAAAAGTAGAATATATCATATTTTTAATCAACTAAGCTTTAGCTTAAAATATAATAATTTGTATACTTGGCATATTAATTGCTAAAGATTAATTCATACTCCAACAGCTATAGTAGGTTTTAGTGATTTTGGAAGGGGGAGAAGTATGACCAGAGAAAATGAGGGTGTAGTAATAGAAGTTTCTGGAGACATGGCTAAGGTGAAATCGAATAGACATGGTGATTGCAAAAACTGTGGTGCATGCCCAGGAGATAATGCTACAGTCTTAGATGTACAAAATCCACTTGGAGCTAAACCTGGACAACGAGTTTCTTTTGAAATGAAAGAGACAAATATGCTAAAAGCAGCATTTATTGTATATATTATGCCTCTTATTGCAATTTTCTTAGGTGCCGTTGCTGGTACATGGTTGGGAGAAAAGACAGGACAATCTATTAGGATATTTCAAATTGGTGGTGGAATAGTAGCATTTATTTTATCTATTATTTATGTAAAGATTTTTGATAAGTCTACGCAAAGTGATAAAGCAATGATACCAATTATTACACGTATACTATCTTAGTCGTTAAAGCATTGCTAAGTTTTATGCTTTCTTATAAATATCTTAAAAATATTGAGTGAGGTGTTGAAAAAAATGGCAAAAAGTTTTCGTGGAGGAGTGCACCCGAACGATCGTAAGAGCTATACATCAAGCAAAGCGATCGAAGTAGCGCCTCTGCCAAATAAAGTTATAATTCCTGTAAGACAACACATAGGGGCACCTTGTGCGCCAATAGTTAATAAAGGAGATATAGTTAAAAAGGGACAAATAATTGCTAAAAGTGATGCTTTTGTATCAAGTAATATACATGCATCAATATCGGGCAAGATTATAGATGTAGCTGATTACCCACATAGTGTATTTGGCAAATGCTTGTCAGTAGTTATTGAAAATGATGGACAAGATGAATGGATTGAAGGACTTCCTGTTGACCGCGATTGGCAAGCTTTAAGCAATGATGAATTACGCAGTATAATTAGAGATGCAGGTATAGTTGGAATGGGGGAGCTACTTTCCCAACTCATGTTAAGCTCGCACCACCAGAAGGTAAGAAAATTGATACTTTCATTTTAAACGCAGCAGAATGTGAACCTTATTTAACTGCAGACCATAGAGCTATGCTTGAATATGCAGAGCGTATAGTTACAGGTGTTAAAATAACAATGAAAATACTTGGAGTTACTATAGGCTATGTAGGTATTGAAAATAATAAACCAGATGCTATAAGTGTAATGACAAAAGCTTTTGAAGGCACTGGTGTAGAAGTTGTAGGATTGCCAACTAAGTACCCACAAGGTGCTGAAAAAATGCTTATAGCAGTTTTAGCAGGTAAAGAGGTACCTTCTGGTGGACTGCCTATGGATGTGGGAGTAGTTGTTCAAAACGTAGGTACAGTTATAGCTATATCTGATGCTGTCTGTAAAGGTATACCAGTAATTGAAAGAGTAACTACAATTAGTGGTGGAGCTATAAAGGAACCTAAGAATCTTTTATTGAGAGTAGGGACAACATTCCAAGATGCTATTGAATATTGTGGTGGATTTTCAAAAACACCAGAAAAAATAATTAGTGGTGGTCCTATGATGGGATTCGCTCAATCTAACACAAATGTATCTATAATTAAAGGATCATCAGGAATACTTGCATTAAGCAAAGAAGATGTTAACTCAGGAAAAGAGTCAGCATGTATTCGCTGCGGACGCTGCTTAGAGGCATGTCCTATGGGACTAAATCCAAGTATGCTTAGCATTCTTGGTGAACGTGGATTATTTGAAGAAGCTAAAGAAGAGTTTAATCTTTTAGATTGTGTAGAATGTGGAAGCTGTGTTTATGGCTGTCCAGCTAAACGTAATATTGTACAGTACATCAGATATAGTAAAGCTCAAAATGCAGCAAAGGCTGCAAAAAAGTAGGAGGTGAATGTTAATGAGTGCTGAAGTAATAAAAGATAAGAATTTAGATACAAAACTGAAAGAAAAAGAAGCTGAAACAAAAGGAAACCTTTTCACCGTTTCATGTTCACCACACATTCGTTCAGAAGAGTCAATATCAAGCATAATGTGGAAGGTTAATCTGGCAGCAGCGCCAGCAGCTTTATTTGGAATATATAATTTTGGTATGCCTGCATTAAAAACATTATTATTAGGAATTATTTCTGCAGTTGCCTTTGAGTATCTTGTACAGAAATTTAGGAACAAGCCTATAACTATAAATGATGGAAGCGCATTTTTAACTGGTTTATTAATGGCTATGTGTTTACCACCAGCATTACCTTGGTATATGACAATATTCGGTTCATTTATTGCAATTGTTGTAGCTAAACATTCTATGGGAGGATTAGGGTACAATATTTTCAATCCAGCTCATATAGGAAGAGCCGCAATAATGGTTTCTTACCCAGTAGCTATGACAACATGGACAAAGATGCATACTGCTGTTGATACAGTATCATCAGCAACACCTTTAGGAATTTTAAAATTACAAGGTTATCAAAAACTTGTTGAAACCTTTGGTGGTACACCAAACATGTATAAGGCATTATTTATTGGTACTCGTAACGGTAGTATAGGAGAAACTTCTACTATATTACTTATTCTAGGAGGAGCTTACTTAATTTATAAGAAATATATAAACTGGCACGTACCTGTTTTCATGATTGGTACAGTAGGAATTTTGACTTGGATATTTGGACCAGCTGGTATGCTCACAGGAGATCCTATATTCCACATGATGGCTGGTGGATTAGTTATAGGAGCATTTTTCATGGCAACAGATATGGTTACTATTCCGATTACGGTAAAAGGACAAATTATATTTGCAGTAGGTGCTGGCGCACTTACTACATTAATTAGATTAACAGGCGGTTACCCAGAAGGTGTTTGTTATTCAATACTATTAATGAATGCTCTTACGCCACTAATTGATCGTTTATGCCAGCCAGTTAAATTTGGAGTAAGGAGGTAGTTGGAAATGTCAGCAGAACACACAGAAAAACACTATAGTATTTTTCAAATAGCTATGAATTTAACTGCAGCTTGTTTTATATCAGGAGCAATAATTGCTGCAACTTACTTTGTTACCAATCCAATTGCAGAGAAAAAAGCTATTGAGATGAAAAATAAATCAATGCAAGGATTAGTAAAAGATGCGGATAAATTTAAGGAAATAGAAGGTAAGAAAGAATGGTTTGAAGCACAAAAGGGCGGGAAAACTATTGCCTATGTAGTACCTTCAGAAAGCAAAGGGTTCGGTGGACCAATAAAAATGCTTGTAGCTGTTACTCCAGAAGGAAAAGTAATTGACTTTACTATACTAGCTCATAATGAAACTCCAGGACTTGGTGATAATGCTCAAAAGGATTCTTTTAGAGGCATGTTTAAAAACAAAGGTGCTGAAGATTTAGAGGTTACAAAGGATCCTTCGAACAATAAAAATATTCAAGCAATGACTGGTGCTACAATCTCTTCAAGAGCAGTAACTAAAGGCGTTAAGGAAGCCGTAGAAGAAGTTACTAAGTATGCAGGAGGTAAATAAGTATGAAAGAATTATGGAATATATTTAAAAAGGGAGTAATTGTTGAAAATCCAATTTTTGTTCTAGCTCTTAGCCTTTGTCCTGCACTTGCAACAACTAGTACGGCAAAAAATGCTTTAACAATGGGTTTATCAGTTATGTTTGTTATAACTCTTAATAATACTGTAGTATCTATAACTAGAAAGTTTGTAAATCCTAAAGTTCGTGTACCGGTGTATATTACATCAATAGCAACTATAGTTACATTAGTACAGTTGTTATTACAAGCATATTTTCCAGCAGCTTACAAAGAACTAGGTATATACCTAGCATTAATAGTTGTTTTTGCTATAATTCTTGCTCGTGCAGAAGTGTTTGCTTCAAAGAATCCTGTAATTCCTTCATTTTTCGATGGCTTAGGAATGGGATGTGGTTTTGCACTTTCCATGACATTAATAGGTGTAATTCGTGAATTATTTGGAGCTGGATCTATATTTGGGATTCAGGTACTTGGATCATGGTATAATCCTGCACTTATAATGATACTACCAGCAGGAGCATTTATACTAATTGGTTATCTGGTTGCTGGTTCCAAAATGTTTTTGGAACGTCAAGCTAAACTTCAAGCTGAGAGGGGTGAAGCATAATGAAGGAATACTTATTGCTGTTTATAAGTGCGGTAGTTGTAAATAACTTTGTTTTAACTAGATTCTTAGGATTATGTATATTCTTTGGTGTTTCTAAGAGCCTTAATGCTTCCGTTGGTATGGGTATGGCTGTTACTTCAGTTATGACTATGAGTTCAGCCTTAGCATGGTTAGTTCATCGCTTTGTATTAGTTCCATATCACTTAACATTCCTAACAACAATAGTTTTTGTACTTTTGATTGCAAGTTTCGTGCAGCTCTTGGAAATGATTATAAAAAAGCAAGCACCTGCATTATATAATATGTGGGGCATATACCTGCTATTAATTGCTACAAACTGTGTTGTGCTTGGTGTACCTGTTATGAATGCTGATTCAGGTTTCTCTTTTGGTAAGAGTGTGGTTAATGCCATTGGATCAGGTATGGGGTTTGCTCTAGCACTAATTCTTATGGCAAGTTTAAGAGAAAAATTAAGATTAGCGGATATACCTAAACCACTAGAGGGTCTTGGCATTGCATTTATATTAGCAGGAATGCTCGCTTTATCCTTCCTTGGTTTTTCCGGAATGATAAGTCTATAGAAAGGAGCTGAGGGATAAATGAATACTGCAATAATGGTTTTAATTGTAATGACACTTGTTGGTCTAGTGTTTGGTTTGGTTTTAGCATATGCTAATAAAAAATTTGCTGTTGAGGTTAACCCACTTATTCATATAGTTGAGGATGCTCTTCCAAAGGGTCAATGTGGTGCTTGTGGATATGCAGGTTGTTTGGCTTATGCTGAAGCAGTAGTTTTAAATCCAGATGTACCTCCAAATCTTTGTGCTCCTGGTAAAGCTCCAGTAGCGAAAATAGTAGGAGAGCTAACAGGTAAATCTGCTCCAGAAATGGAGCCAAGAGTTGCTCATGTAAAATGTGCAGGATCAATAGATAAAGCAGCTAAGGTATATAACTACGAAGGTATACAAGATTGCTTTGCAGCAAGTTTAATGCAAGGTGGACAAAAAGGATGTCAAAATGGATGTCTTGGTTTTGGAAACTGTGCAAAAGCATGTCCATTTGATGCTCTATCAATGGGAGAAAATGGTCTGCCAATAGTTAACTTAAATAAGTGTACAGGTTGTGGAAAATGTGAAACTATTTGTCCTAAGAAAGTTATAGATATGGTGCCTGCTGGAGCACATGTAAATGTAAACTGTAACTCAAAAGATAAGGGAGCACAGGCTCGTAAGGTTTGTACAGTATCTTGTTTAGGATGTGGAATATGCGGCAAAAACTGTCCACATGGTGCAATCAAAATCGAAAATAATTTAGCAGTAGTTGATTCTCATATATGCTATGAGAAGTGTACTGAACCTACATGTATAGCTAAGTGTCCGACAAAAGCTATACAAGAAAGAGTAGGAGCAGCAGCTATAATAGCAAGTAAGCAGGAAGTTGCAGCGAATTCTTCAGGTTGCGATAGCTGTGGTGAGTGCAACAAGTGCGACAAATAATTTAGATATTAATGTATGTATTATTTACTAATGCGTAAATTTATAATTATAAATTTATGTATTAGTAAATTTTTTTATCGCTAAAAAACTTATATTTGTAGAAGATATTCATATAGTATTAACTATATCTCGGCATATAATAGTCTTTATACATGCCTAGTATGACATAATCTATAGTTACAAAAGAAAAGTTGCTATGATATAATGAATTTTAAACAGACAGCAGTAATTCTAAAATTAAACTAAATTGGATAAAAGATAAATATATATGTAAAATTAAGTTATAGTGAATATGATGACAACTCATAGGAATAATAACTGCGATGGAGTGTGGTATAGTGGAAGGAAACGTGGTATTAATAACGGAAAATCTAATGAAGTTGCTGGCTTTAATTATATTTTCAGGTGTTGTATTTGCTAAAATAGGGAAGAAGGTACATATGCCAGATGTAGTGTTTTTTATAGTAGCAGGTATAATAATTGGGCCTTCTGTTTTAAATTTAGTAAATTTTAATCAATATCCTGTGGCTAATCAACTTATATTAGTGTTTGGAGCATCATATATATTGTATGATGGCGGTAGAGAGATTAGTCTTAAAGTATTAAATGAAGTTAAGTTGTCAGTAGGAATGTTAGCTACCGCAGGTGTGCTAATATCAACTTTTGTAACAGGATTTTTTGCTTATAAGGTACTTCATATTGACTTTATGTATGCTGTACTTTTAGGGTCTGTTATTGCATCTACTGATCCATCAGTACTTGTACCATTATTTAAGAATATGAATATAAGTCCTAAGCTTAAGCAAACAATTATATCAGAATCAGCATTTAATGATGCAGCTGGAGCAATAATAACCTTTGCGATTATAGGCATAATCTCTGGAGGTTCTTTCTCACTAAGCCACAGCATCATTGATTTGTTAAAAGAAGCTGGTGGTGGTGTAATGGTTGGAGGTATTATTGGATACATAGCAACATTATTAGTATCTGAAAGTAAATTTGGTTTATTAAAAGGATATGCAGGAGAAATTGCCGTAGTTGCAGTACTTTTAGCTTATTTTACTGCAGCTCATATGGGATTCAGTGGATTTATGGCAGTTTTTATAATTGGTATGGTCTGTGGCAATAAAGAAGCATGTAAACTTTCAGCTATAGAAAAAGAATCCTATGATTTACACTTAAAATTTAAAGAAGTACTTATCTCTATATTAAGAATAATGATATTCGTACTACTAGGCATTCAAATGAACTTTAGTATTCTATCTAAATACTGGGGAGGAGCTTTAATTATAGTAATTGGCTTCATATTTGTGGCAAGACCAGTATCTGTATTCTTCTCTGTCATACTTGATAGAAAAGCATCTTGGAACTTTAGAGAAATAGCTTATCTTATGTGGACAAGAGAAACAGGTGTTATACCTGCAGCTCTAGCTGGAATGATCATATCAATGAAAGTGCAGCATGCAGATATAATATCAGCAGTGACATCTATGGCTATAATTATTACTATTGGGGTTCAAGCAAGTACAGCTAAGTATTTTGCAAAGGTGTTGAAGCTAGATATTGATGCTTATAAGGAAGAAAAATAGAATCTATAGGGATAAAAAGCGATCAGTTAGTTTCCATCTATAAGGCTCAAAGGCCGAAAACTGACTTACACTCCGGGCTATGTTTCCGAGCTTCAGTCCGTTAAAAACTTTTAGTCAGTCTGAAGCTCGGAAACATAGTCCTTTGTGTAAGTCAATTTTCTAGCTTGGAACCCTATATAGATTTCTTAACCATAAAGTTGACTTATTCCTTCATTAGAAGCCCTGTATATCAATGTATTTAGCCAAGAATAAGTCAATTTTTAAGAGTATTTATCTATAGATAAAATTTAGAAATAATTACCTTTAAGCTCCATTACAAATTACCTGTCTTTCCATGCCTATGGTTTTTATTTTTGGTGGCATATATACACAGTCATATGATGCTTTTTGCAGTTTAGACAGAAAGAACAGCCGTTTTTAGGTGTATTATTAATGTTCTTTACGTAGTTAACAATTTCTGGTTGTTCTTCCGTAAAATCTAAAGTACTCTTATGATTTAGAAGATGCTTTGTATAAGGATGAATAGGGTCTGTTAGAATTAAATCTTTTTTGCAAATTCAATTACAGTACCTTTATACATAATTGCAATAATATCTATACCTTCATTAACAATATCAAGTTTCTTTGAAATAAATATTAGACTAGTCTTATTTTCTTTTCTGAGTTTTTCAAGCTCTTTTAATATATAAGATTTTATTTTAGGTTCCATTTTAAAAATTGTATCATCCAAAATTATAAGTTTTGGTTTAATTAGAAAGGCCAATGCAAACATTAATCTTTGTTTTTCATAAGCTTCTAGTTTAAAAGGAAATTTTTTCATTAAAGTATCAGTATCAGGACAAGATAAATTATACAAGATTTCCTTTAATTTAACCTCTGATTCTATGAGAGACAAGCCAGTATAATTAGAGATAACCTCATTACACTGTTTTCCTACAGTTCTAATAGGATTAAGAGAGGTCAAATAGGCTTTGATTAAAGACATAAAAGAGTTATCTATTCTTTTAACATGTTCTGTTGCTATATCTATAATATTTTCACCTTCAAAAGTGACTTGGCTGCTAGGAGATAGTTTTTTCTTTTTGTTTATAATCAATAAAGATTCACCAGGTTTAATATCCACAGTAATGGTTTTCTTTGATAAAACTTTAAACTCTAACATAATACACACTTCCTTATAATAATATTATTTTACAATAAGATATCTATAATATTGGTATAAGTTTAACAATAATATTGTTATTATTTTAACATCAATTATCAGAAAACTCTATCAAATTTCCGTGAATATTGCTGCAGTTATATAAAAATCGTTTTTCTTTTTTCAACATTTTATTAATCAAAAAGCTAGGTATACACGGGGCTTTATGAAAAAATACCATTTATTATAAATTATTTTTATTTTAAATAAAAAGTTATGAAAATTTAGATATTATTCAATAATATAAATTTTTTTATTTTTAGAAAGATTTGTTAGTTAAATATTAGTCAAAAATTTAGAATTGTATTTAATTAGATATAAAAAATAACCTTGAAATTAATCAAAGTTATTTTTAATTAAAATAATATATTTATTGTTATTGAAACTCTTTGAAAATAGAAATTTTAGTTATGTGAGCGGTTAAAAATTTAGTACAAAGTCCTATAAAGTATCCAGTAAGTACTGCTGATACTAAAAGCACTGGCAAATATACATATATTCTAAAATTCTGTACTACAATTGAGGCTACAAATAGCTGACCTATATTATGAAATACAGCACCACATATACTTATTGTCCATATACTCATAGAATTTTTAAAATTTTTATAGAGAATAATCATTATGATATTACTTAAAAATCCTCCTGCTAAGCTGAACATAAAGGATGGCATAGTCCCTCCAAATATAGAACCTAAGGTTGTTCTTAAAATCATTATTAACAGAGCTTCTTTCCATCCTAATAATATAAGTGCTGCAAGTGATATCATATTAGCAAGACCAAGTTTCATACCTGGAAATAAAACCGGTATTTGGGCTTCAATTATATAGATTACAAGAGCAATACTCACTAAAAAGCTTAAAAATACCATTCTTTTTGTTTTAGTCATGTTTACACCTTAATTCTTTAATAAAAATTTTTAAGTTGTTAGGTAACTCTTAGATTTGTAACTTACAATCATTAAAAAACAATTTAAATTTAGCTAGATATTTGGTCATATGATGAGTTTTTGCCTTCTATTCTTATCATTAACTTATGTGGTAAACATACTGCTGTTTGCCCTGGCTCTGATATCCAACCAGTTTTGACACAAATTTTATCAGGACAATCTGCATCTATAATGCGAATTTTTCCAGGCTCCAATTCTATCTTATTAAAGTGACCGTTGTTATAAGGGAGAATAAATTCACTTTTCTCTTTTATTTTATTTAAATCTATAGTTTTAACTACTTTACCATTTTGTTCAATTACGGCTATACGGCTAGATCCGCTAATATAGTGCTTATATGCAAAAACGCCAATAAAGCTCAAAATGATTAAACCCGTGATTAATATAGCTGCAATTTTATCTCCTTTTTTCATTTTAGTATCCTTTCTGATAAGCAGAGAACCAAAATCTCCGATTTTGTGTGAAACGCTTACTCCTTTGAGGAATCGAAAAGGAGTTTCCGTCATTAATAAAGTAAGACGATATTATAATTGTGAGCTGCGACAGTAACCATATAATAAACAAAAGTCAACATATATAAAATTTTACTATAATACATAAGTGTTTACAACTTCAAGTGACAAAATAATAGAACTTTATAATTATTTTCATTTATAAATTGTTGGTATCCTGGTAAAATAAATATGAAAATATGAACTTAAGACTTCAGTGTATAGAAATGCATTAATATTATGGATAATAATAAAGATGTATATAAGATGAAATTATTTGTGAGGTGTAGATGATGAAATTTTTAAAATACTTACTTGTTTTTATACCTATAAGTATAGCGGCTGAATTTATGAAAATGAACCCTATGTGGATTTTTATATTTTCATCTTTAGCTATAATACCTCTTGCAGGATTGATGGGGGAAGCAACAGAGGAAATATCAATGTATTCAGGACCTAGGATAGGAGGATTCTTGAATGCAACCTTTGGGAATGCTACTGAGCTTATAATATCTTTCTTTGCGTTGAAAGAGGGCCTTTTTGATGTGGTAAAAGCCTCTATAGCAGGTTCCGTTATAGGGAATATTTTGCTAGTATTAGGTGCAAGTATGTTCTTTGGAGGACTTAAATATAAGGTTCAAAAGTTTAACAAAAGCATAGTAGAAGTTTCCGCAAGTATGCTTCTATTTGCGGTTATAGGATTAAGTATTCCTGCTATATTTACTCATACAGTAAATATAGAGCTTCTTACAGGAAAGTATGAATGGCTTAGTATAGGTGTTGCTTTGGCAATGTTTATAATATATTTATTGGGTCTTTATTTTTCTTTTTATACTCATAAAGATTTGTATGGATCAGAGCATGCAGATGAATCAGAGCCAAAATGGAGTATTTCAAAGTCTGTAATTATTTTATTAGTGTGTACTATAGCTATTGCTTTAGAAAGTGAATATTTAGTAAGTTCTGTGGAACCAATGACGGAATCACTTGGATTAAGTAAATTTTTTGTAGGTATAATTATTATTCCTATTATAGGTAATGCAGCAGAGCATAGTACTGCAATACTTATGGCGCTTAAGAATAAAATGGATGTAGCAGTAGAAATAGCGGTAGGATCAAGTTTGCAGATAATTTTATTTGTTGCGCCAGTATTGGTATTCATAAGCCTCCTGTTTAAACCAATGAGTATTATATTCAATGAATTTGAAATGGTAGCACTAATAGTATCAGTTCTTATTGTAAACAGAGTAGCTAGTGATGGAGAATCTAATTGGCTCGAAGGAATCCAGTTAATAGCGGTGTATATTATAATTGCAATTTCCTTTTTAATTTAAAACTTACTGTATTAATATAAGAATAATGTAAATAATAAAAATAAATCACATATTTTGGTGCCAACTATTAAATATAGGGCTTAAGGATTTTAATTGTTTAATTAAAGAAAAAGTATGAAAAATAAGCGTAAAACTTTTTCTTGCAAGTTGGTAAATATAAGAAGAAAGGAGAAGGTTAATGTCAACAGGTATAGTAAAATGGTTTAATGATGAAAAAGGGTTTGGATTTATTACAGGGGATGATGGATCCGGTGATGTTTTTGTTCATTTTTCTGCTATAAAAGAAGAAGGAAGAAGAAAAGATTTAAGTGAAGGGCAACAAGTTAGTTATGATATAATTGAAACACCAAAAGGACCACAAGCAACTAATGTACATAAATCATAGATATTAAGGAAGTGTTTGTAGCTTTAGAGTAAGGTTAAAGCCTTGTTTTAAAGATTGGAAAACGTTATATAGAGAGGATAAGAGGATGTCTTTTTATTAGGCATCTTTTTTATTAGGTGACAATTGACAGTGAAGGTAAGTTAGAAAACTTACCCTCACTGCCAACTGTAAATTTTTAACTTTTCATTGAAAAAGTAGCTTTAGTTTTTTATACTATAAAGTGAGACCTATAGTCACTTTTATGATAATATCTTACTAGTGGCAATTAGTTGTTTTATCCGATGACTTACCCGCTCTAATACTCCCATCTTCTCAAAGTGGGAGTAAAGAGCGGTTATGTCCCTGGATAACGACTTCTAAGCTTCAGATGGAGTCAAAACTCCACCTGAAGCCAAGAATTCTGTTTATATGAAATTTGTGGGGGGAATAGATATGGATAATAATATTAAATATGTAATGGATATGAGAATAAAGAGAACTATTGAGAGCCTTGAGAAAAATAATATGGAGACATATTATGTTCCAGATGAAAAGGCAGTAATAGACAAAGTTGCTGAATTTATAAAAGAAGGTGATACTGTTTCAGTTGGAGGGTCGATGACTCTTTTTGAAACAGGAGTTATTGATTTTTTAAGAAATGGAAAATATAATTTTCTAGATAGATATGCACCAGGACTAACCGGCGAGCAGATAAAGAAAATTCATAGAAAAAGTTTTGGTGCGGATGCCTATTTTGTAAGCAGTAATGCCATAACTGAAAGTGGCGAATTATACAATGTTGATGGTAATGGAAATAGAGTAGCGGCAATGCTTTATGGTCCAGATAAGGTAATTGTAATAGTAGGAGTGAATAAAATTGTAAAAGACATACAAGAAGCAGATAATCGCATGAAATATTGCGCAGCTCCTGCAAATACAAAACGTCTCAATAGGAAAACTCCGTGTACAAAGGTAGGATACTGTATGGAGTGTGATAGCCCAGAAAGAATATGCAATGACTATGTACTTATTAGGAAACAAGGTCAAAAAGGAAGAATTAAAGTAATAATTGTAGCAAAAGATTTAGGATATTAATAGAGGGCCTGGTTTAACCAAGCCCTTTTAAATTAGTTTAAAAGACTTTCAAAACTAAGGAGTTAGATAACTATTTCCATCTAGTGGTATTAAAACTTGAAGAGGAGGATTACCTGAGCTAAGACCTACTGCATATATTGTGTAGAATCTATTAGGAAACAAATTAATATTAGGCACTTCTAAAATTACTTGATTTGTTCCAGCTAAACGTGCCTGTACCCTGTATAGACCAGGATTTATAGGAATATATCTCGTAACTTGTTTATATCCAATATTATTAGATAATACAGTACCGTCAGGTAAGGTTATATCTAAATTAGGAGTATCTGGTGACAAATGGGCAAATCTCAATAAGGTTTTACCTTCTATTATTGGTCTGCGTGTATCTTCGATTGTTTGCAGACTGATATTTGGAGTAGTTCCTATTATAGCAATAGTATAAATGATTCCATCAGGTATAAATAAGCGAGTATCTATTAAAGGATGTGTTGTATTGCCGGTAGGGTATACTTTTATGTTGTATAAACCAGAAGCTATAGGTGTATAGTCTGTAAAGCCTTTATAAGCAAGTCCTCTAAAGGTTAAAGTATCATTTAAATATATGTCTACAGCAGGGGAACCGGGACTAGCGTGTAGCACCCTTATATAAGATGTAGGATTTCTAAATAGAATATTGGATCTAAAAACATAAGGACATATAAACATTTGAACACCTTTTATAAAATTAATCATAATAACAATGTATGTTAGTTTTAGATATATGATACAATATTTAGTTTGTATTTAGTAAAAATATATATACTGATGAAGTCTTATGGTTTATATAAAGAGAAATTTGTTAATTATTATATAAAATTACGCTAGATATACCCTGTATTACTTTTTAAAAAGTTTTAGGGTGGTACCTAGCGTAAATTTTTACTTAAAAAATTATTTAGTTAAACATAAATTTACAAAGATTATATAAGTTTAATGAGGTGGGAAGACTGCTCATATCTATATAATCCATTGGATAATTGCCGTCCCATGGATATACTGATAAATATTTTTCACTATAAACATTAATTACAAGCTTTTCTTTGTTAAAGGTAAAAAACATTTTATATACAGGTTTTTCAGTAATGTCTTTAGGTTTGGAGATAAAATTGTTCTTGTTTAGAGCCTTTAGCATAGAGTTTACTGTATCAAGATTTTCTTTGGATAGCTCTTTTTCCTTATAAAAGTTTGTATCCAATATTACACATTTTGCAGATGGCTCTAGCGCAAAGTTTTTAGCTAAAATATTTGTATAATAAAAATTATTTGGTTTAGTTTTATTAAAACTAATATTACTAAAATTATAATTGCACCCTACAAATAAAATAGATATAATAAATAAAGTGCAAAGGGGAATTAGTATTTTTTTCAATTACACCACCCTAATATAAATTAATTCTAAATTACATTATGTTAATATTTGATTATTTATTACATAGATAGTTAAAGTTAAAAAAATATTTGCTGTAGATTTATATAACGAATACTACAACAATATAGGAGTGATATTATTGAAATATAAAATTATAGCTGTAGATATGGATGGAACTTTATTAAATGACGATAAGCATATAACAGATATTAATCTAGATATGATAAGTAAAGCTGTTAATGAAGGAGTTAAATTTGTCATATCTTCTGGAAGAATACCTTCAGGGCTAAAGTTTTATGGGAATACTGTATCAAAAAAACAGCCAATGATTTGTTGTAATGGAGCTATAATATTGGATGAGAATAAAGAGATAATTTATTCTAAATCAATTGATAAAAAAAGTATTTTAAGAGTTATAGATGTGATAAGGGAAAAAAAGGATACATACTTTCATTTTTATGATGAAAGTGCTATTTATAGTGAGCAATTTAGATTTGCAACAGAAAGATTTTATAATTTTAATAGAGAAATAGATAGGGAGTTTAGAGTTGAAATAAGGTTAGTACCTGATGCGAAAGAGGTTGTAGAAAAAGCTGAGTTTGATATTAATAAGATTGTTGTTATTGATGATGACATAGAATATTTGGATGAACTAAGAAAAAGAATAGACGGCATAATAGGGATAGAGACTACAAAGTCAGAAATAAATAATATAGAGATACTTAGTAAAGGGGTATCTAAGGGAAACGCTCTTAAAATATTAGCTAATGATTATGGTATACCTATAGAAGAGTGTATTGCCATCGGCAATGATGAAAATGATATAAGTATGATAGATTGTGCAGGCTTAGGTGTTGCAGTTAATAATGCAAGGGACAGCATAAAAAGATATGCCGACTACATAACTGAAAAAGATAATAATAATGATGCTATAGCAGAAGTTATACAAAAATTTATATTAGGCATCTGAAAGAAAATAACAAGTCAAAATAGACTAGCAGGCTGACTAGTTATTTTTTGAAGATGCTTTAAATAGTTAGAAAAAAATATTGTTGAAAGAGATATGTATTATTGCGTATCTCTTTTATATGGATAAAGAATTTATTGATAGTCAATAATAAAGATGGTATAATTTTAAAATACGGGGTATAGGTATTTAAAATTCATGATAATTAGGAGTGGGTATTTATGGAGGATAAGAGTATAGTAACGAAAAAAGATATACAAACGAGATTAAGAAGAATAGAAGGTCAAATCAAAGGCATTGAAAAAATGGTGGATAATGAAGCTTGTTGTAAAGAGATACTAATTCAAGTTGCAGCGGCAAGAGCTGCCATTAACAAGGTAGGAGCAATCGTACTAGAAAACTATGCAAAGAGATGTTTTGGACATGATTCGGAAAATCAAGAAGAAATAAAAAACTTAGAAGAATTAGTTTCAACACTTACAATGTTTTTGAAATAAGCATAGGGTTACAAGACAGTTAGTTAACTGATCGTCTTGTAACCCTATAATGTTTTATATATAAAGTTAAAAAGTTTCAATTAGGAAAACTTTTTAATAAAAGTATTACAGATACTTTTTTACTCTCATTTTAAAGCTTCTTTTAGCCAAAAATAATAATTTTGATGTAGAATAAACGAAAAATACTCCTATAGCCACTGCTCCAGCAATAGATAAAGTTTGTAACGCTAAGGTTAGTGATTCATTTAAATTTCCTTGTATAGACTGAAACATAGTGTTATACATTCCGCCGCCAGGTACAAGAGGTATAATTGCACATATTATAAAAGTAGTTACAGGAGTTTTTAAGACACGTGCCATTATCTCCGAATACACTGAAGCAACTACTGAGGAGATAAAAAAAGGTAAAATACTATATTCGCTTAAATGAGAAGAGGCAAGCAGGTAAATGAACCAACTTAAGCCGCCGCCTAAAGCCGCAAATACCAAGTTTTTCCCTCTTATATTAAATATGACTG
Organism: Clostridium sp. OS1-26; assembly: GCF_030915445.1. Lineage (GTDB taxonomy): Bacteria > Bacillota > Clostridia > Clostridiales > Clostridiaceae > Clostridium_AM. Next base: position 98,060 of record NZ_CP133264.1, on the reverse strand, counting down.
AAAAGCATAGTGTAGCAATAAGTGTATATATAGAACTTAAAATCATAGTTTTACACCTCCAAAATAAACAAGCCAAAACTTTAAGACAACTCCAGTACCCAAAGCAATACCAACGGCAATTAAAAACGCCTCTACGGCACGAGAAATTCCAGCAAGTAAGTCTCCGGCTATAGTGTCTCTTATTGCATTCGTTATTGCAAGGCCGGGTACAAGGAGCATAATTGAACCTATTATTATCTTATCTGAATGAGAACCTATATTTAAATATGTAGATGTTAAAGCCACTATGGCTGTAAAAGAACCACATAATATATTTATAAAGAAATCATTTGCAGATAAATTACTTAAGTTCAAGGATATAAATCTAATACCGCACCCTATAAAGAATGACACAAAAAAGTCTCTTAGATTTCCGCCAAATACCAGTGAAAAAAAGGCTGCAGCTACTCCTGAAAGAACTATATTTAATCTATCACTATAAGCTTTTGATGATTCTATTTTAGATAACTTGCTTTCGATATCATCCAGTGTTAGAGCTTTACTTTTCATGTTTCTAGAAATATCATTCACTTGTGATATTTTTTCTAAGTTAACTGTTCTTTTCTTTATTCTTTTAACGATAGATATAGGTTGCCCATATGTAGTTGAAGCGGAAACCATTATTACAGTTGGGGTTACAAAGGTATCTAAACTATGAATATTCCATGCGCTGCAAATTCTTACCATAGTTTCTTCAACTCTATATATTTCGGCTCCACTTTCTAACATTATTTTACCAGCATATGTAGCTATGTTTATTATTCTGTTATAATCCATTGATCATTCCCCTTATATTAAAAATTATATAAAGTATTATAACATAAAGTAAAACTTACATATATTAGTTTTAAAAAACTTTAACCTTAACATTACAATTAGCTTTATTACATATGTAAATAAATAAGTTTATTGCTAAATATTGATAAAATGACAAGAAAGATTTATAATATAATTAAAGAACTTTTAATAATTGCTTGTTTTCAGTGCTAAAATCAATTTTACCACTTAAAATTTGAAAAAAGGGGAGAGGTGTGTAATTTGAATTTTGAAAATTTAAAAAATGCTGACAAGGAAATTTATGAAAACATAATGAAAGAAGAGTTGAGACAGGAGAATGGAATAGAACTTATAGCCTCAGAAAATTTTACTAGTAAATCGGTTATGGAAGCTATGGGTTCATTTCTAACTAACAAATATGCAGAGGGTTACCCAGGAAAAAGATACTATGGTGGATGTCATGTTGTGGATATAGCAGAAAACCTAGCTAGAGAAAGACTTAAAAAATTGTTTAACGCAGAATATGTAAATGTGCAGCCCCATTCAGGTTCACAAGCGAACATGGCAGTATATATGACTGTTCTTGAGCCTGGAGATACAGTTTTAGGCATGAATCTAGCTCATGGTGGCCATTTGACCCATGGAAGCAGCGTTAGCTTTTCTGGTAAACTTTATAACTTTATATCTTACGGAGTAAATGAGCAATCAGAAAAAATAGACTACGAAGAAATGCGAAACTTGGCTTTGAAGTACAAGCCTAGGATGATAGTGTCTGGAGCGAGTGCTTATCCGAGAGAAATAGATTTTAAAAGAATTAAGGAGATTTGTGATGAGGTTGGAGCCTATATGATGGTAGATATGGCTCATATAGCTGGACTTGTAGCTGCAGGAAGACATATATCGCCAGTTCCTTATGCAGATTTTGTGACAACTACAACACATAAAACTTTAAGAGGACCAAGAGGGGGAGCTATTTTATGTAAGGAAAAGTATGGGAAGGACTTAGATAAAACTATTTTTCCAGGCATTCAAGGTGGTCCATTAATGCATACTATTGCTGCTAAAGCAGTATGTTTTAAAGAAGCATTAAGTGATGAATATAAAGATTATATTAATCAAGTAATTATAAACTGCAAGGTTTTAGGGGAAGAATTAATTAAATATGGGTTCAGACTAGTTACAGGTGGTACGGACAATCACTTAATTTTAGTTGATCTAACAAGTAAAAACATAACGGGAAAAGACGCGGAAATACTTTTAGACAGTGTAGGAATCACGGTAAACAAAAATGCAATACCATTTGATAAGCTAAGTCCAAATGTTACTAGCGGTATAAGATTAGGAACCCCGGCTGTTACTACAAGGGGATTTAAAGAAGATGAAATGAAAAAGATAGCCTACTTTATAAATTATACGATAGAGAACAGAGACAAAGACTTATCTAACATTAAAGAAGAAGTAAATCAACTATGTAGTAGATATCCAATATATAACTAAAAACAAAACCCTACTCAGTGGATAAACTGGGCAGGGTTTATTCATATTCTTAATGCACCTATGATTACTGATGCTAGTTCCACTAGCGCGATGCCTCCTCAAACTATTGTGACAAAAACAAAGAAAAAACTAGCTTTCTTACGTTTTATATTTTTATCATCTTTTTGTACGCCGCTGCTATTCTCCATTCCATTACCTATAGGGTTATTAGCGTTTCTGCAATCACTATTCATTGTTATGTTCCTCCTTGTTTAAAGATTAATATTTTAGGATTATTATCCCCATTTTTAAAAATATAAATATATTTACAAATTATATTGCATATAATTTATAAAAGTAAATTAATTTTAGGATGAGAAAGTGGGGGGGATTTTAATGATAAAAAGAGGAAGTTGGATTGAAATCGAAGAAATAGATCACGGCAATGGAGATCACTCTTTTAAAGTTTATATTAGAGGGTGCTGTTTAGAGAATTGTGAAGTAGGAGAAGAAGTGGAAATTAAAACTGTTAGCGGACATGTAGTAAAAGGTGTAGTTTCAAAGGACAAACCATTATATAATAATGTTCGTAATTTAGGTAAAGATGCTAAAGAAATATTTATGATTGGAAAAATCAATAATTAGCAGAACTTATCAAGGAGCATATCATCCCTTACTGAAAGCATTAAGGATGGTAGCCAGCGAATAAAGGCATAAACAGTATTATAATCAATTGAAGCTGATTATAATACTGTTTTTTTTAGCGGTTTTAAAATTTATAATATATTTGCTAATTTAATATTGGTTAAATAATGAATTTGTGATATAATAATTGCGAATTATATTTTAAGTTTAGTGAAAAATGTTCGTAAAAATTCTAATGTGAGGGGAAATGAATATGAAGAGTAATGTTAGAAGATTATATGTTGAAAAAAAAGCAGGGTTCGATGTTGAGGCACAAAATTTACTTAAGGATTTAAGAGAAAGCTTAAATATTAAGTATTTATCAGGAGTAAGAGTTATTAACCGTTATGATATATCAGGAATTTTAGATGAAGAATACGAAAAATCTAAAAGTACTATTTTTTCTGAAAGAACAGTTGATTATATTTATGAAGAAGAGTTAACCATAAATGAATGTGATAAAGCTTTCGCAGTAGAATATCTGCCAGGCCAATATGACCAAAGAGCTGATTCTGCTTCCCAATGTATTCAAATACTGACTCAGAGTGAAAAGCTGAACATTTTATCAGCTAAGGTATATGTGATACAAGGAGATGTGTCTAAAGAAGAGTTTGATAAAATTAAGAATTATTGTATAAACACTGTTGACTCTAGAGAAGCTTTGCTTACAAAGCCGGAGAGTTTAGAAATGGAGTTAAAAGTACCAGATGAAGTTGAAACTTTAGAGGGTTTTGTGGAAATGAATGATGCTGAGCTAAAAATTTTCGTGGATACTAGAGGACTTGCCATGAGTTTTAATGATTTAAAGTTTTGTCAGCAATATTTTAGAGATACAGAAAAAAGAAATCCAACTGTTACAGAGATTAAAGTAATAGACACTTATTGGTCAGATCACTGTAGACACACTACTTTTATGACAGAAATAAATAAAGTAGAAATAGAAGATGGAAGCTTAAATGCTCCAATTAAAATGGCATATGAAGAATATATAAATACCAGAAACAACCTTTATCTAGATAAAAATAAGCCAATGTGTTTAATGGATATAGCAACAATAGGTATGAAAGAACTTAGAAAAAAAGGTATGCTTGATGATTTAGATCAATCTGAGGAAATAAATGCTTGCAGCATAGTTGTTGATGCTGAAATTGATGGACAAGTTGAAAAATGGTTAGTAATGTTTAAAAATGAAACACATAACCATCCAACAGAAATTGAACCTTTTGGTGGTGCAGCAACTTGTCTTGGTGGTGCTATTCGTGATCCGCTTTCAGGAAGATCTTATGTATATCAGGCAATGAGAGTTACAGGTAGCGGAGATCCAAGGGTAAAAATAGAAAATACTCTTCCAGGAAAGCTTCCTCAAAAGAAGATAACTACAGAAGCGGCTCATGGATATAGTTCTTATGGAAATCAGATTGGATTAACTACTGGTCAAGTAGTTGAAATATATGATGAAGGTTATGTAGCTAAAAGAATGGAGATTGGTGCAGTAATTGGTGCCGCTCCAATGAAAAATGTAGTTAGAGAAACACCTGTTCCGACAGATGTTGTAATATTAGTGGGAGGAAGAACAGGAAGAGATGGCTGTGGTGGTGCAACAGGTTCTTCTAAGAAGCATACTGAAAATTCAATCCTTAATTGTGGTTCAGAAGTTCAAAAGGGAAATGCTGTTGAAGAAAGAAAAATTCAAAGGCTATTTAGAAAAGAAGAAGTAAGCGCTATGATTAAAAGATGTAATGATTTTGGTGCAGGTGGTGTATCCGTAGCAATAGGAGAACTTACAGAAGGGTTAAATATAAATTTAGATCTAGTTCCTAAAAAATATGAAGGTTTAGATGGAACTGAACTTGCTATATCAGAATCACAAGAACGTATGGCAGTAGTTGTATCGAAGGAAAATGAAGAGAAATTTATAAAGTATGCAGAAGCTGAAAATCTTGAAGCTACAACTGTTGCTGAGGTGACAGATAGTAGAAGGTTAAAAATGTATTGGAGAGAAAATGCAATAGTAGATTTAAGTAGAGATTTCCTAGATACAAATGGAGTAAGCAATAAGACAGATATAAAAGTAAAAGCACCACAAGAAGATAAAAATTACTTTAGTTTTAATATAGAAGTAGATAGCGTGAAGGATAAATGGATTGATACTTTAAGTGATATAAATATATGCAGTCAAAAAGGACTTGTTGAAAGATTTGATAGCAGTATTGGAGCGGCAACTGTACTTATGCCTTTTGGAGGTAAATATCAGTTAACACCACCAGAAGGAATGGTTGCAAAACTTCCAGTTTTAAATAGAGAAACTAAAACAGGAACTATAATGACTTATGGATATAATCCTGAAATTGCTAGATGGAGTCCATTCCATGGCGCTGTATATGCAGTGGTAGAATCTGTAGCTAAGATTGTAGCTTGCGGTGGAGATGCTAGCAAGGTAAGGCTTACTTTCCAAGAGTACTTTGAAAGATTAAATGATGAGCCGGAAAGATGGGGAAAACCATTTTCAGCACTACTTGGGGCAATGCATGCTCAAAAAGAACTTGGTATTGCTGCAATAGGTGGAAAAGACAGTATGTCAGGAAGCTTTAAAGATATGGATGTACCACCAACCTTAGTATCTTTTGCAGTTAATGTAACTAATGTAGATAAAGTTATATCTCCTGAATTCAAAGCATCAGGGAATAAAGTTGTAATAATTCCGTTATTAAGAGACCAATTTGACCTTCCGAATTTCGATATTCTTAAGAAAAATTATAATACTATTAATAACATGGTTAGCAAGGGGCAAGTCGTATCTGCTATAACAGTTAAAAGAGGCGGAATTTGTGAAGCGATAAGTAAGATGAGCTTTGGAAACAAAATAGGAATGAACTTTATTAATAATATGGATGAACAGGAATTATTCGCACCACAATATGGATCAATAATAATAGAAGTTTCTAGTGGCTTGGATTTAGAAAAAGCGTTAAAAGGATTAGAATATAAGGTATTAGGAGAAACACAGACTACTTCTACTATATCCGTAAATGGAGTAGAAATAAGCATTGATAGTATGATAGAAGCTTCAGAAAAAACACTAGAAAATATATTCCCTATAAATACAGAAGTTATAGATGATAAAATAGAATTAGTACAGTTTACTACAGAGAATATTAAGAGTCCAGCTATTAAAGTTGCTAAGCCTAAGGTATTTATACCGGTTTTCCCAGGAACTAACTGCGAATACGACTCAGAAAGAGCCTTTAAGAAAGCTGGTGCCGATACTGAGGTTATGGTATTAAAGAATCTAACAGGTAGAGATATAGAAAAATCCATAGATTACATGGAAAAAGCTATAAAATCATCTCAGATAATTATGCTTCCAGGTGGATTTAGTGCAGGGGATGAGCCAGATGGTTCAGGTAAGTTTATTGCTACTGTATTTAGAAATCCCAAAATAAAAGAAGCTGTAATGGATTTATTAAAGAACAGAGATGGTCTTATGCTTGGTATATGCAATGGATTCCAAGCGCTTATTAAGCTAGGATTAGTGCCATTTGGAGAAATAGTAGATATAGATGAAAGTTATCCAACGCTTACTTATAACAAAATAGGACGTCACGTTTCGAATGTAGTAAATACAAAGATTACATCCAATCTTTCTCCTTGGTTTAAAAATGTAAAAGTTGGAGATATACATTCAATACCTGTATCCCACGGAGAAGGAAGATTTGTAGCAAGTGATAGTGTTGTAAAGAAGCTAATAGAGAAAGGACAGATAGCTACACAATATGTAGATTTTGATGGTAATCCAACTTACGATATAAGATTTAATCCTAATGGTTCTATTTATGCTATTGAAGGTATAACAAGCCCTGATGGAAGAGTACTTGGAAAGATGGGTCACTCTGAGAGACTTGGAGAAAATGTATTAAAAAACATTCTAGGTAATAAGGATCAAAGAATATTTGAAGCTGGAGTACAATACTTTAAGTAAAGTTTAGGGAATGAAGAAATTTCTACTGAGTAGAAAAACACTTTTAGATGAAATTATATAATTTTAGAGAAGGTACAGTTTATGTTTAATATAAGCTGTATCTTTTTATATCCTCTAAGATTTTATTATTAATATATAAGATTGAAAGGTGTTTGATGAAAATCTGAAAAATTGTTAAAATATACTTAAAGACTTTCAAAGTTTATATGTACATAAAAGTAAATGGAGGTAAAGAGATGCTAATTTTATCTAAAGAAGACATAAAAAAGGTATTTTCTATGAAAGATGCCGTAGATTCTGTTAAACAGGCCTTTTCGATTTATTCAGAAGGGAAAAGCATAGTTCCTCTAAGAGTGAATATAGATGTTGCTAAACAGAGTGGTCAAAGCTTATTTATGCCAGGATATGTTCCAGATTTAGATAGTGTAGGAATAAAAATAGTTTCAGTATTTCCTAAGAATGTAGAAAAAGGAATACCATCAGTACCAGCTCAAATGATTTTATTAGATGGAACCACAGGTGAGGTTTGCTGCATAATGGATGGAACTTATTTAACTCAGCTTAGGACAGGAGCAGCTTCAGGAGCAGCTACTGATGTGCTTGCGTCTACTGATGCAAAGGTAGCAGCTATTTTTGGAGCTGGAGGCCAGGCTATGTGCCAGCTTGAAGCATTGCTTGCAGTTAGAAAGCTTAAACTTGTAAAGGTTTTTTCCCTAAGTGATAGAGCTAAGAAATTTGTTGACGATGCCAAGATAGAATTAAAAGAATATGGAGTAGAAATTATTGCAGCAGAAAGTGCTGAGGAGGCAATAGAAGATGCTGATATAATAACTGCCGTTACAACCTCTAAAAAGCCTGTTTTCCCAGGAAATTTAGTAAAAAAGGGCGCTCATGTAAATGGAGTTGGTTCATATACGAGAGAAATGCAGGAGTTAGATGAGTACATCGTTGCAAAAGCGGATAAGGTATTTGTTGATTCAAGAGATGCAGTAACTGCTGAGGCTGGTGACTTTATTCAGCCTATGGAAAAAGGACTTATAAATCCTAATAGAATAAATGGGGAGTTAGGTGAAGTAATACTAGGCAAAGTTAAAGGAAGAGAAAATGATAGTGAAATAACTCTATTTAAGACGGTGGGGATTGCTGTGCAGGATGTGGTAACTGCAAATAAAATATATAAAAAAGCATTAGAAAATGGAATAGGTAAAGTGGTAGAAGTATAAAATTATAATTATATGGCAATAATATAAATGTACTTTTTTACTCATATTTATTAATACTACTTTGGAACTAGTAAATTAGAGCTAGTTCTTTTTTCTTTTTGCAAGATGTACAAGCATACATAACAATTTTTTATATCTATCTTTGCTTGTATTTAACGAATTCTTAATTTTTATCCCAATTAAGGCATCTTCAAAAAATAACTAGTAAGTATGCTAATATATTTTGCATCATGCTGCGCTGGCAGAAGCCGTTGATAGAACAACTATCCGCGGAGCTTGTCTCCTTGTTTTGCGCAAAATATCCGTCGCATCTTTAAAGTGTTATTTTATTTCAGATATCTAACTCTGTTCTAAAACATACAAAAATTTAATATAAATACTACAAAGATATATCAAATAATGATGTATCTAAAATCATTATATAAACAGTCTTTCTTTTATCACTTTATATGGAGGTTGAGGGATGAATTTTAAAGAATTAATAGAGCAGGATAGAGAAAAAGGAAGAAAAGACGAATTTGAAGGAACCTTATTAGAGTATCTCCAGATTATAAAAGAAAATCCGGAAGTTGCTCAACTTGCACATAGAAGAATGTATAATTTAATAACAGATCCAGGTGTGGAAATTTTAAAATCAGAAGAAAACCTAAGGATAAGAAAAATATATGGTAATGAAACAATAAAAAGTTATAATTTTTTTAAAAATGATTTTTTCGGCATTGAAAAAACTCTTATGAAAATAGCTAGTTATTTTTATTCAGCAGCTATGAATGGTGAAGAGTCAAGACAGGTACTTTATTTAGTTGGGCCTGTAGGTTCAGGAAAGTCTTCTATAGTAGAAGTATTAAAAAGGGCTCTAGAGGAAAGCGAACCTATATATGCTTTGAAGGGCTGTCCTATGAGAGAAGAGCCTCTCCATCTTATTCCTAAACATTTAAGAAAACAGTTTGAAGAAAACTTAGGAATAAAAATAGAAGGAGATTTATGCCCGATATGCAGACATAGATTAAAAGAAGAGTTTAAAGGACAGTATGAAAACTTCCCAGTGGTTAAAACAGGATTTTCTATTAGATCCAGAAAAGGAATAGGGGTAGTACCACCTGTTGATCCAAATAATCAAGACACATCAGTTTTGGTCGGATCAGTAGACATTTCGAAGATGGATTTATATCCGGAAGATGATCCTCGTATATTCTCCTTAAATGGTGCTTTCGATGTTGGAAACAGAGGATTGGTTGAATTTATAGAAGTATTTAAAAATGATGTAGAGTATCTTCATACTATTATAACTGCTACTCAAGAAAAATCTATACCATCTCCAGGAAAAGGTTCTATGATTTATTTCGATGGAGTTATAATTGCGCACTCTAATGAAGCTGAATGGAATAAGTTTAAATCAGACCATACGAATGAAGCTATATTAGACAGAATAGTTAAGGTTGAAGTTCCATATTGCATGGAGTTAAGTGAGGAAACAAAGATATATGAAAAGATATTAAAGAAGAGTCACTTTAAAGCTCATATAGCACCACATACTATTGAAGTAGCTGCTATGTTTGCTATATTAAGCAGACTATCTCTATCCAATAAAGTAGATCTTTTGACTAAGTTAAAGATTTATAACGGAGAAGAAATAGTTGAAAAAGGAACTACTAAGAAGATGGATATTATGGAACTTAAAGAAGAATCCGGAATAAGAGAGGGTATGGAAGGTATATCAACAAGATTCATTATTAAAGCTATAGATAATGCTCTTTCAGATTCAGAACATGATTGCATTAATCCATTAAGTGTAATGGAAAGTATCATTAAATCGATAAAAGATTTAGACGTAGCTGATGACTTGAGAAAGAAATATCTTGGATTAATTCAAGATAGCATAAGAAAAGAATATAATAAGGTTCTTGAAAAAGAAATAACTAAGGCATTTATTCAAAGCTTTAAGGAACAAGCTGAGAGCTTATTCAATAATTATTTAGATCATGCAGAAGCTTATGTTAATAGGACTAAAATTAAAGATAAATCAACTGGAGAACAGTTAGATCCAGACGAAAAATTTATGCGTTCTATAGAAGAGCAAATTGGAATATCAGAAGGTTCTGCTAAAGGCTTTAGATCAGATGTAACATCTTATATGTTCTATCTAATGAGAAAAGGTGGAAAAGTGGATTATACATCATACGAGCCTTTAAAAGAAGCTATAGAAAAGAAAATAACATCATCAGTAAGAGAGATGTCACGTATAGTTACTAAATCAAAAGTTAGAGATAAGGAACAGCATAAGAAATATAATTCAATGGTAGAAGAAATGAAGAAAAACGGGTATTGCGATCATTGCTGTGATGTAATATTAAAATATGCTGCTAATAATCTATGGAAGGATTGATATTATGGCAGTATTTAGAGAATTCAACCCTATAGGGCATGATAGGGCTGGCGAGGATAGGAGAAGACATAAAGAACTTGTTGAAGATTCGATAAAGAAGAATCTTGTAGATATTCTGTCAGAGGAAAGTATTATAGGACAGACAAAAAATAAAAAGATAAAAATTCCTATTAAAGGGCTCAAAGAATATCAATTTGTATATGGGAAAAATGTGCCTGGTGTAGGAAGTGGTGATGGCACAGAGAAAAGAGGAGACGTAATAGGCACCGAAAAAGAAGCCAAAGGAAGTGGAAATAAAGGGGCAGGTAATGAGGAAGGAGAAGACATATACGAAACTGAGATAACCATAGAAGAAATTATGGAATATGTATTTCAGGATTTAAATTTACCTAATTTGACTAAAAAGAGATTTTCTGAAATATTGTCAGAGGGTTCAAAGAAGAAGTGTGGTTATCAGAAAAGTGGAATCCCCCCAAGGCTTGCAAAGAAGAAAACTGTTGTTGAAAAGTTAAAAAGAAAACAGGGTATGAAAAGAGCGCTTAAAGAAGATGTTCAAAAAAATGGAATGAATGAAGAAGTGCTAAACCAATATTCTCTTGATGGAGAAGATCTTGTAGGGAGATTTCCTTTTAAAGAAGATGATTTAAGATATTATAGAGTAAAACCAACCAAGAAGAGAGAATACAGTGCAGTGGTAATGTGCATAATGGATACTTCGGCATCTATGGATCAAAATAAAAAGTATTTAGCTAGATCATTTTTCTTTATGTTGTATCAGTTTGTGAAAGCTAAGTATTCAAACGTGGAGGTTGTGTTTATTGCACACTCCACCACTGCTAAAGTTGTTACAGAAAATGAATTCTTTCACAAGGTTGAATCTGGAGGCACTTATATATCTAGCGGATACAATAAGGCTTTAGAAATTATTAACGAAAAATACAATCCGGCTATATGGAATATATATGCTTTTCATGTAAGTGATGGAGATAATTGGAGTGAAGATAATGATAGGGCTGTTAAAGCGGCTAATACATTGTGTGATGTTAGCAACCTATTTGGATATGCAGAAATTATGGCTTATGGATATACCAGTGCAATAAAAAAGAGATATTCTAATGAAGTTAAAAGAAAGAATTTTGTATCTGTAGCAATGAAAAAGAAAGAGGATATGTGGGATGCTCTTAGAGAAATGCTTACTGTAGAAATAAATAATGACTATTAATTTGTTAAAGGGGGTGAGGAATTGGAATACACTATAGCTGATCTGGAGATGTGGAATGACTTAATAGAAGAAAAGGCAAGGGAAGTTGGACTTGATTATTATCCACAGGAATTTGAAATCATAAACTATAATGATATGCTGGCATACGAAGTTTATGTAGGTATGCCTTCTATGTATCCGCACTGGAGCTTTGGGAAAGCATATGAAAAGCTCAGAACTCTGTATAATTATAATCTTACAGGGCTTCCTTATGAAATGGTAATAAACTCAAATCCGTGCATCGCATATTTAATGAAGGATAATACAATGCTGCTTCAAATATTAACAATGGCCCATGTTTATGGACATAACGATTTTTTCAAAAATAATAGAATGTTTAAAGAAGCCACAAGTGCAATCTATACTTTGGAAATGTTTAAAAATCATGCAGATATTATAAGGTCATATATTAACGATCCGAGTATAGGGTATGTAGAGGTTGAAAAGATGTTAAATGCAGCTCATGCTCTAAAATATCAGACAAATAGAGCTGTTGGAGTTAAGCATTTAAGCGATGAAGAGATTAGAAAAAGAAAAATGGAAGATTATAAAAGCATAGATATAAATTATAGTCCAATTGTACCGAGGGAAAAGCCAGAGCCTCCTGATGTTGAAAAAATACCACAAGAGCCGGTAGAAGATATATTAGGTTTTATATCTATGCATGGCGATTTGTTTGAGTGGCAGAAGAATGTTATAGAAATAGTTAGGGATGAAACAAAGTATTTTGTTCCTCAAATAGAAACCAAAATTATGAATGAAGGATGGGCCAGCTACTGGCATTATAATATTCTAAAGAAATTAGAATTACCTCAAAAGCTTTATCTTGAGTTTATAAAAAGACATAATGACGTTATTGTACCTCTTCAAGGAAATATAAATCCATATTTCTTAGGCTTTGAAATTTATAAAGACCTAGTTGAGAAATACGGAGAAGAAAAAATATTTGAGGTAAGGCTCATAGAAAGAGATGAGTCTTTCTTAAGAAGGTACCTGACAAAGGAACTTTGTACTAAGCTTAATTTATTCCAGTATATTAAGAAAGATAAGAATTATGTCATTGATGAAATATCTGATGATGAAGGATGGAAGGAAATAAGAAATACTCTAAGTAATAGTTGTGGCATGGGTGGTATTCCGAACATTAGAGTTGAAGATATGTCAAAAATGGATAAAACTTTAACTATTGAGCACGTCTTTGAAGGAAGAGAGCTTCAACTTCAATATGCAGTGGAGACTCTCAAACATGTAGTTGATTTGTGGAAGCATAAAGTAGTTTTAAAAACCAATCTAAATGGAAAAGATACAAAGATTGTATGTGATGAAAATAAGAAGATAACTTATGAATAATAGCGAGTTTGATTGTTTAGTAGTAAACAAAGCTCTTTATGCAGTTGCATAAAGAGCTTTAACTTGTTATTTTAGATGCCTTAAGGAAGCATTGCTGGAAAGTTAAGTCCCGTTTTTTCGTCTAGTCCAAACATAATATTCATATTTTGAATGGCCTGCCCTGCGGCACCTTTCATTAAATTATCTATAGCCGAACATACTATTACTTTTCCTGTTCTTTTATCTAATCTTAGACCTATGTGGCACATATTAGAACCCTTAACATATTTGGTTTCAGGCATATCTTCTGTAACTCCTACGAAAAACTCATCTTTATAAAAATCATTATATAGCTTATATAATTCCTCTTGTGACATATCAATAGTCAAGTTTGCATAACATACAGATAGAATTCCTCTATTCATAGGAACTAAATGAGGTGTAAAAACAAGAGTTAAATCACTTCCTAATAAATATGAAAGTTCTTGTTCAATTTCTGGAGTATGTCTATGAGATGCAACAGAATATGCTTTTATGGATTCGTTACATTCTGTATATATATTTGGTATAGCAGCATTTCTTCCTGCACCAGAAACTCCAGATTTAGCATCTATAATTATAGACTTAGGATCAATTATTTTAGCTTTTAAAAGTGGAGCAAGTGCTAAAATGCTCGCAGTAGGGTAACAGCCAGGGTTAGCAATTAGAGAAGCATTTTTTATGCTTTCACGTTTAAGTTCAGGAAGTCCATAAACTGAATCTTCCAGAAGCTCACTACATTGGTGTTCCAATCCATACCACTGCTCATAAGTAGCCTTTGATTTAATTCTAAAGTCAGCCCCTAAATCTATGACTTTTACTCCTTTTTCAAGAGCTTTTTTGTTATATCAAAAGATTTTCCATGGGGTAGAGCTATGAAAAGCACATCGATGCTATTTAATTTACATTCAGCTCTTTGCATATTTATGCAAATATTTTTATTGAAACCATAATAATTTTTATATATATCACTGTATAAGTCTCCTTCATAACTATGAGAAGAAAGAAAAACAATATTTGCATTTGAATGATTAGTTAAAAGCCATACCAGTTGTTGGCCTGCGTAGCCTGTGGAACCCAATATTCCTACATTAATCATCTTATCACCTCTAAATATTTTAAATTATTCATAAAAATAATTATACATAAGCTAATATAATTATGCAATAAAAATATGAAATTATTTAAAATGTATTGCATATTAATAACAATAAGAGTATAATTATTCTCATAAAATTTAATAAGGTTGGTGGAGCACATGTTGGAGGAAGAAAATTCTATACCTTTAGAAGCACTACATGATATAGATAAGTTTAAAGGTAAAACCTTTGTAGTAAAATATGGTGGAAGCATAATGAATGATGAAAACGCATCTAAAGCCTTTATTGAGGATATAGTTCTACTAAAGCGCTTTGGTATAAATATAATTATTGTCCATGGTGGTGGCCCGGAAATATCTAAGTGGTTAAAAATGACTGGTGTAAAAAGTGAATTTAAAAATGGACTTAGAGTTACTGATAAAAATGTAATGGATATAGCTGAGATGGTTCTTTCAGGTCATATAAACAAAGATATATCCGCAAGCTTAAGTAATCAAGGAATAAGCGCCATAGGGCTAAGTGGAAGAGATAGCAATCTAATTAAAGCAAAGAAAAAATATATATACGAAAATGGTAAGAAAATAGATATAGGTTTTGTTGGAGAAGTAGTAAGTATAAATAAAGCCTTTTTATTAAGTATTCTAGAAAGAGGAAGAGTGCCAGTGATTTCTCCTATAGCTTGTGATTCTCATGGAAATAAATATAATATAAATGCAGATTATGCAGCATCCTTTATAAGTTCCGAACTTAAGTGCGAAAAACTTATGATTCTTACGGATGTAGAAGGTGTATATAAAGATATAAATGATAAATCAAGTATTATTAGAAATATAACTACTGAAGATGTGAAGAATTATATAGATGAAGGAATAATAAATGGTGGAATGATACCAAAAATGGAGTGTTGCATAGAGGCTATAGAAAATGGAACAAAAGATATACACCTTATAGATGGCAGAAAGAAACACAGTTTGATTTCAAATATAGTATATGATTCTGGAACTAAGATTACTTCAAGGGGGAGAGAGAGAAAATGTCAAAAGGTAATATAATGAACACTTATGGAAGATTTGATATAGTTTTTGAAAAAGGTTTAGGAAGTAAGCTATATGATAGCAATGGCATAGAATATATGGATTTTGTATCAGGGGTAGCTGTTAACTGTCTAGGGCACAGCCATCCAGCAATAACGAAAGCTATGGCTGATCAGTGCAGTGAATTAATGCATATATCTAATTACTATTGGAGTAAGCAAGCTATTGAGTTATCTGAAAAGCTATGTTCTTATAGTGACCATAAATCTGTTTTTTTCTGTAACAGTGGTACAGAAGCTATGGAATGTGGAGTAAAGATAGGAAGAAAATATGGAAAGATAAAAGGTGGAGCAGATAAAAATGTAGTAATATACATGGAAAATTCTTTTCATGGTAGAACTATGGGTGCTTTGTCTGTAACAGGACAGAAGAAGTATCAAGAAGACTTTATGCCATTGATTGGTGGAACTAGAAGTGCTAAATTTAATGATATAGAAGATTTGAAAGATAAAATGGGTAGTGAAGTTTGTGCAGTTATAATTGAACCCATACAAGGAGAAGGTGGAATAAACTCAGCTGCCATTGAATATTTAAAGCAAGTTAAAGAATTATGTGAAAAGTATGATGCTCTTTTTATATTTGATGAAATTCAATGTGGAATGGGAAGGCTAGGAACTTTATTTGCTTATCAAAAATTTGGAGTGATTCCAGATGTTATATGCATGGCAAAAGGACTTGGTGGAGGATTTCCAATAGGAGCTGTAATGACTAACGAAAAAGCTTCTGTACTTGTACCAGGAGACCACGGAAGTACCTTTGGTGGGAATCCGCTCGCTTGTGCAGTAAGTCTTGCTGTTTTAAAGGAGTTAACAGATGGCGGAGTAGTAGATAAGGTAAATGAGAAAAGTGAATATATTATTTCTAAATTAAAAGATTTAAAAGAGAAATATCCAATAATAGAAGAGATAAAAGGAGTAGGATTATTACTCGGTATAAAGCTTAAGGTAGATGTAAAGGAGTTTAGCAAGAAGTGCTTTGAAAATAAGCTGCTAGCGGTTACTGCAGGGAACGATGTTATAAGGCTTTTACCACCACTTAATGTAGAGAATTGTGATATAGATAAAGCTATGGAATTATTGGAAAAGGTATTACAAAGTTATAATTAAAGCACATGATTAATATGTTACAGGGCATATATTGTTTACAATATATGCTTTTTGTCGCATTGATATTTTTGTAAATTATATGCTATTATTACTAATATAGGTTAAAATTGTATTAAGGTAACTATTTAGATTAGAGGTGATTTTGTGAGAATAAATTTACCGTATATAAGAGGATATTGGGAAGATTGTATTAAAAGTGATAGATTAGATGAAAATTTAGATTCTATAATAAGAGAATCCTGGATGAGATGTAGGAAGCTTAAAGTTAATCCTTTTAAAAAACATGTAGAAAAGTTATCAGAATGGGAAATGAACTTCATAATAAAGGAAAATGCTCAGTTAATACAGGTAGCACATCCTATAATGGAAGGTTTATATGATATAGTCGCTGGGTCAGGTTTTGTAATAGTACTTTCAGATAAGAATGGTTATATTATAGATGCTATAGGTAATCATGAGTTTAAAAGGTCAAAGGAATTAAATCTTGTGGTAGGGGCTAATTGGTCTGAAAAATCTGCAGGAACTAATGCTATTGGAACTGCTCTTTGTTTAGATAAGCCCGTTCAGATAATAGGAGCGGAACATTACTGTTCAAAAAATCACTGCCTTACTTGTTCTGCTGCAACTATACATGATGAAGAAAATAAAATTATAGGGTGCATAAATATGTCTGGAAACTATTCTGAAGCACATTCACATACTACAGGAATTGTAGCTTCGGGAGCCCGCTTAATTGAAAAGCATTTTGCTCTACAAGAATCTAATAAGCTTCTAAATGTAATATTTAATTCTATTTCTGAAGGAATGCTTGTACTAGATGAAGATTTGAAAATTAAAAGAACCAATAAAATGGCATCAAAAATACTGGGAATATCTGAACAGGAAATTTTAAGTACTGATATTAATTCGTTAACTAAAGATATGGATTTTATAAAGAAAATATTAAATATTGAGAATGTATACTATAACTTAGATTGTAATCTTTATATAAAAAACAGAAGAATTAAATGCAGCATGAACGCCTTTCCTATTATAGTTAATAAAAAAGCTAATGGCATAGTCATAACCTTTAAAGATGAGGGATATTTACATAAGATAGTAAATGTTATGGCAGGATATAATGCTAAGTACAATTTTGAAGATATAGTAACTAAGAATAAAGATATGCAAAGGACTATAGAATTTGCAAAAAAGCTGCTATAACTAACTGCAGCATACTTATAGAAGGGCCTAGTGGTACGGGAAAAGAATTATTTGCCCAATCAATACATAACTATAGCACTAGAAAAAATGGTCCCTTTGTAGCAGTAAATTGTGCATCTTTACCTAAGGAACTTATGGAAAGTGAACTCTTTGGATATGAAAAGGGAGCTTTTACTGGAGCGGCTAAAGATGGACATCCTGGTAAGTTCGAATTAGCTGATGGAGGAACTATTTTCTTAGATGAAATAGGAGAGTTGCCTTTAGATATGCAGTCCAAGCTTTTGAGAGTCCTGGATAACAATAAAATTACAAGACTTGGTGGAACTTATGAAAAAAGACTAAATGTTAGGATTATTGCTGCTACAAACCGTGACTTAATAGAGGAAATAAAAAATAAGAATTTTAGAGAAGACTTATATTACAGGGTGAATGTTATGAATATTAAGACTCTTTCGTTAAAGCAAAGAGTAGAGGATATTGAAATACTGGCTAACTATTTTATTCATAGATTAAACAGTGAGAACCCTAGCTGCTTCAAAGCTTTAAGTAGTCGCTATTTAGAATTAATAAGTAACTATAGTTGGCCTGGTAATGTAAGACAGTTGAGAAATGTTGTAGAACGCTCTTATTATTTATGTGAAAGTAATAATATTACAGAGGAGTATTTATATGATTACATCAATATTAAGAAGCGACTTTCTTTAGTAAATGATGAAGAGGTTGCAACCATAGATGATAAAAATTCTGAGGTTATGACTATAGAAGAAATGGAAAAGTCGAGCATAAGAAAGGCTATTAAAGAAGCAAAGGGAGATTTAATAAAGGCTGCCGAAATGCTCAATATAAGTAGAGCCACTATATATAGAAAAATTAAAAAATACTCTATAAATAGTTATTAAGTATTATAAAAAACATTGAAATCTCAAATTGAGATTATGAGAAATCTCAATTTGAGATTTCTCATAATTTATATACGCAAAATAAAGCTTAAGCACTTGGCATAGATTTTGCTATATAAATGGGTACAGGAAAAATTTAAATTATTAGGGGGTATAGGGATGCAAAGATTTACACTTCCAAGAGATATTTATTTCGGAGAAAATTCTTTAGAGGTATTAAAATCATTAAAAGGTAAGAAGGCTATTATAGTTGTTGGTGGAGGCTCAATGAAAAAATTTGGCTTCTTAGGAAAGATTGAAAATTATTTAAAAGAAACTGGTATGGAAATAAAGTTAATAGAAGGTGTTGAGCCAGACCCATCAGTTGAAACAGTTATGAATGGGGCTAAAGTGATGAGAGAATTTGGCCCAGATTGGATTATAGCTGTAGGCGGTGGATCACCAATAGATGCTGCTAAGGCAATGTGGATATTCTACGAATACCCAGATTTTACTTTTGAAAAGGCAGTTATTCCATTTGGAATACCAGAATTAAGACAAAAGGCTAAATTTGTTGCTATAGCATCAACTAGTGGAACTGCTACAGAAGTTACAGCATTTTCAGTAATAACTGATTACAAAGCTAAAATAAAATATCCTTTAGCTGATTTCAATTTAACACCTGACATAGCTATAGTAGATCCAGCTTTAGCTCAAACAATGCCACCTAAATTAACAGCTCACACAGGAATGGATGCTATAACTCATGCAATAGAAGCTTATGTAGCAACTGCAAGATCACATGTTTCTGACCCTCTAGCTATGCAGGCTATAGTTATGGTAAATGAGCATTTAATAAACTCCTATAAAGGAGACAAGGAAGCAAGAGATGAAATGCATATAGCTCAATGTCTAGCTGGAATGGCATTCTCAAATGCTTTACTTGGAATAGTTCATAGTATGGCACATAAAACTGGTGCTGTATTCCACATTCCACATGGATGTGCTAATGCTATATACCTCCCATATGTAATTCAATTCAATAGAAAAGCTTGTGAATCAAGATTTGCTACTATAGCTAAAACTTTAGGACTAGCTGGAAATACTGATGCTGAATTAACAGATTCATTAGTAGCTTTGATACAAGATATGAACAGAAAGTTAGATATACCTCTAACATTAAAAGAATACGGAATAACTGAAGAAGATTTTAATTCGAACTTAGACTTTATATCAAAGAATGCTATTTTAGATGCATGTACAGGGTCAAACCCAAGACCAATAACTGTAGAAGAAATGAAGAAAGTGTTCGAATGCACATACAGCGGTAAAAAAGTAGATTTCTAATAAAAAGAGTAAAAGCTTGCATATATAATATAATAAATCTCATTAATAAAAAAGAATCACCTTGGTGATTCTTTTTTATTTACAAACTATTTTACTATTAAGTCAAGAGCTTGTTTTAAATCTGCTATTATGTCTTCAACATTTTCAAGACCAACGGATAGTCTAACTAAACCATCGCTAATACCAGCAGCATGTCTCTCTTCTGCTGTATATGGTGAGTGAGTCATAGAAGCTGGGTGTTGAATAAGTGTTTCAGCATCGCCTAAACTTACTGCAAGAATTGAAAGTTTAACATTATTCATAACAGTTTTTCCTTCTTCAACTCCTCCTTTTAATTCAAAGGAAATCATAGCTCCTGGATGGCTCATTTGTTTCTTTGCAAGCTCATAATCTTCAAAGCTTTCTAGTCCAGGATAATAAACTTTATCTACTGCAGGATGTGCTTCTAAGAATTTAGCAACTTCCATAGCATTTTTACAATGTCTTTCCATTCTTATAGGTAAAGTTTTCATACCTCTTATGATAAGGTAAGCATCAAATGGACTAAGTACAGCACCTGTCATGTCCTTTAATCCAAAGAATCTAACTTGGTTTATAAAGTCTTGTTTACCAACAACAAATCCTGCTATAACATCTCCATGACCGTTTAAGTATTTAGTAGCAGAGTGAACTACAACGTCCGCACCTAACTCTAATGGTCTTTGAAGACATGGAGTACAGAATGTGTTATCAACAAATACAAGACAATCACTGTCATTTTTGTGAGCAATGTCAGATATTTGTCTAATATCATTAATTTTTAATGTTGGGTTTGCAGGACTTTCAAGATAAACTACTTTTGTGTTTGGTCTTAATGCTTCTCTTACTTCTTCAAGATTTGATGCATTTACAAAAGTTACATCAATGCCAAATCTTGTAAGACCATGATTTAAAAGAGCAAAAGTGCAACCATATAAAGTGTCGGATGCAACTACATGATCTCCAGCTTTTAATGCAGTCCAAAGAGCAGATGAAATAGCACCCATGCCTGATCCTGTAGCTACTGCAGCTTCTCCGCCTTCAAGTAGAGCTAATTTTTCTTCAACTTCTGTGCAAGTTGGATTTCCTAATCTTGTGTATATGTATCCGTTTTCTTGTCCAGCAAATCTGTTTCCGCCTTGTTCTGCTGAATCAAATATGAAGGTTGATGTTTGATATATAGGAGTAGCTAAAGAACCAAATTGCTTATCCCCAATATGTCCTCCATGTATTGCTCTTGTGTCAAAACCCATTTCCTTTATATTTTCCATGAGATTTATCCCCCTTATTTCTATAAAATATAATTTTGATTATATATAAAGCAAAACCCATGCCAATCGTTTAAGGGGCTATTTGTGTCAATGTGTAAAGAAAAGTTGCCATTCAATATTAAATTGTGGCAACTTTTCTTTACGTATGTAAATTATTCTTTACACTCTATATTATATTTTTTTATTTTATTCATTATAGTTGTATGAGATATACCTAAAGTTTTTGCAGCTTTTCTGAAGCTAGAATGTTTTTTTATTGCTGATAACAGTGCTTTCTTTTCAGCGATTTCTACCACTTCTTTGAGAGTAAAACTAAAATCATCTCTTTTTTCTTCATTTATATAATTTGTATTTTTTTCTAAATCTAAAATTAAGTTATCTTCATTAAGTAGATTACTATAACATAAGTTCATTGCTCTCTCTACAACATTTCTCAATTCTCTTACGTTTCCAGGCCATTGATATTTTACTAGTTTCTCGATAAATTCAGTTTCAGCACCTTTTATGTTTTTATCCAGCTGTTTATTTAATTTATTTATAAAAAAAGTAACTAACATAGGGATATCTTCAATTCTATCTCTAAGAGGAGGTATAAATATAGGTATTACATTAAGTCTGTAGTACAAATCTTCTCTAAAAGTTCCATCTTTAATCATAGATTCCAGATTTCTGTTTGTAGCAGCTATTACTCTTACATTTATCTTTTCCTCTAACACACTTCCTATCTTTCTTATGGTTCCTTCTTGAAGTACTCTTAAAAGTTTTGCTTGAAGGGAAAGAGAAAGTTCACCTATCTCATCTAGGAATATAGTTCCCTTATCTGCTATTTTAAAAAGACCATCTTTTCCCTCTTCCTTTGCACCGGTAAAGCTTCCTTTTGTGTATCCGAAAAGTTCGCTTTCTATAAGATTATCAGGAAGGGCAGCACAATTTATAGCAACAAAGTTTCTATCAGTTCTTGAACTCAAATTATGGATAGCTTTTGCAAAAAGTTCTTTGCCTGTACCACTTTCGCCTCGAAGTAGTATAGTAGAATTACTTTTAGCCACAGCAGAGCATATTTTTTTTACTTTTAAAATTGAAAAACTATTTCCAATAATATCTTTAAAAGCTATTTCTTCTTTTGATGTAATAGCATTAGATAATTCTATTGCTTCATTTATATCCTTAAGAGAAGCAACTGCACCTATAGTTTTTCCTTTATCATCTTTTATAGGACGTCCTGTGGTAATATAATGAATATGACCATTCTTATTTTTTATATGTACCTCAGTGTTGTCATAATTTTCTCCAGTTTTTAAAAGCTTAATCATAGGTGCTTCAAAGCCTAAAAATTCACCGACATTTTTTCCAAGAACACTTTCTTTATCTATGTGAAATATGTTCTCACAGTACTTGTTGAAAAGTTCAATTTCTTCGTTCTGGTTTATGGCCATAATACCATCCTGTACAGCGTCTATCATAGCAAGTAATCTTCGCTCATTTCTCTCATAAGGAAGCAACTCTACATCCTGAACTTCAAATACTTCACCTAAAGAAAGTATGCTGTTAATTAAATTCAGTTTGTTTTCAGTTTTTAAAATTTCAATTTTTATGTATGCTTTGCCGGGAAAAACTTCTAGAGAGTGTATATTTATATTATTCTCATAATGCTTTTTTAAAATATCCAGCACTATGCCAACTCGGTCTTTTGCTGTTATTTTAAGCCTTAGATAATTTTTCATTAATAACTACTCCTTTTATTCTAATATAAAATACAGGATATAAAGCTGAAAACTAACTTTCTGGGTTAGGATTCTACATTCTTATAAATTATAGAGCATATAGTAATTTTTAATAATTTAAACATACCAAATATAAGATTAAAAGTCTATAAAATAAAAAGTCAATTAAGCAGGCATCCAAAATCTTAAGTAGATATCCCAAATCTTAAGCAGGCATCCAAAATCTATGATTTTGAGATGGTCGCTTACACAGATGTGCTGATTTTATGATGATCGCTTACTCAACGAGTACTCATTCGACGAAAGGAAAAGTAGTTTCATTTTAATCATAGAAAAATTATTAATATTTTGGATATCCTATTGAAATTATAGAAATAAACTGTTAGTATATTACTATGACGAATTAGTGCTTTACCATGATAAATTGGTAACGTGATGAAATGGGGAAATGAATGTGATGGTTAAGTGGAGAAGATATATACCGGAGGGGACAAAGGATACTTTATTTGAAGAGTGTACAAAAAAAATAGAACTTGAAAATATATTAAGAAAAACCTATATGAATAGTGGATTCTTAGAAGTAGTGTCACCAACCCTTGAGTTCTATGATGTATTCAATGGTGAAAATGCTACATTGCCTCAAGAAAAAATGTATAAGCTATTTGATAATCAAGGGAGGATATTAGTGTTAAGGCCAGATATGACTACACCAATAGCAAGAATTGCAGCTACTAAATTAAGAGAGGCACCTCATCCATTAAAATTATGTTATACATCAAATATATACAGAGTTAATGAAAGTTTAAATGGTAAAAATAGTGAAATTACTCAATCCGGTATTGAGATAATAGGGGTTAAAAGTCTTATAGCAGATGCCGAGGCTATAATAATGGGAATTACGGCATTGATTAAATGCGGGCTTAAGGACTTTAAAATAGAGCTCGGGCAAGCGGAATTTTTTAAAGCAGTAATTGAAGAAATAAATATAAGTGATGAAGATAAAGAAAGATTAAGAAAATATATAGAAAATAAAAATTTCACAGCTCTGTCGGAGCTTTTAGAAGATAAAAAAGATGTAATAAATAAGAGTACACTACGTATGCTGAAGGAACTACCAAGATTATTTGGAGATATTAAAATTTTGGACAAAGCAGAAGAGCTAACAGATAATCCTAAAGTACTTAAATCTATTGAGAGCATAAGAAAAGTTTACAGCATAATTAAAAGTGCAGGATTTAAAGATTACTTATCAGTAGATTTGGGAATGGTGCAGCATTTGGATTATTACACTGGAATAATTTTTAGAGGATATACTCACGGAGTAGGTGGAAACATACTGAGCGGAGGAAGATATGATAACTTAATCCGCCAATTTGGTGAGGATCAGCCAGCTACAGGTTTTGCATTAGATGTGGACAGTGTAATTAGAGCTCTTGAAAATGCAAATCAAGTAGAAACTAGAGAGAGAGTATTAATTTATTATAAAGATGAATCTTTTAAGGAAGCTTATAAAAAAGCTGAGGAGTTAAGAGAAAAAAATATAATTGCCGAACTCAGTCTTTTAGGGTCTAAGGAAGAGGCTATGAAGTATGCAAAAGAAAAAGGAATAAATAAGGTCATAATAGTGTAAATTTATTTTAATCAGGATAAGGAGTTTTAATATGGAAAATAAAAACACAGTTAGAATAGCCCTTACTAAAGGAAGAATTGAAGAAGGTGCTATAGATATATTTGAATCAGCAGGAATTGACTGTAGCCAACTTAAAAATAAAGGAAGAAAGCTTATATTTCATGATGAACGTTATAATATAGACTTTGTACTTGTAAAAGCACCAGATGTGCTAACTTACGTTGAACATGGAGTAGTTGATATAGGTATTGTCGGAAAAGATACTCTATTAGAGCAGAATAAAAATTTTTATGAAGTCTTAGATCTAAAATTTGGTTGCTGCAAATTTACAGTGGCTGGACCAAAAAACTCAAACTTTTATGAAGGATATAACAGAAAAAAGATTGCAACTAAGTATCCAAATGTGGCAAGAGAATATTTTAGAAAAATAGGACAGGATGTTGAAATTATAAAAATAGAAGGATCAGTAGAACTTACTCCTATATTAGGTTTATCGGATGCCATAGTGGACATTGTTGAAACAGGGAATACTCTAAAGGAAAACGGTCTTGAAGTTTACGAAGATATATGCAGCATAAGTGCAAGAATGGTAGTAAATATGGCTAGCATGAAGATGAAAAAGGATGAGATAGAGGAAATAATTGAAAAAGTTCATAGAGAGGTAAGTTCAAGAGACGTTTTATTAGCAAGTAATGCATAGAAATTTCTAAGGGAGAAGAATGACAAACTATCGCTGTAATTGGAGGTTAAGTTATGGACATTATAAATGTGGTATATGGAAATACTGAAGAAGGTAAAAGATATCTAGATAAGCTTAAGGATAGGGAAGAAAGTGTACAACAAGATGTAACAAATACAGTTAAAAATATATTAGATGACATAAAAGAAAATGGAGATGAAGCTTTAATAAAATACACAAATAAATTTGATAGCGAGAATGTAAATAAAAATAACATTTTAGTAAGCAAAGAAGAAATTAAGAAGGCGTATAAAGTAGTTGATAAGGAATTCCTGGATGCTATTAAGTTAGCTTCTCAGAATATAGAATTCTTCCACGAGAAGCAAAAAAGAAATTCTTGGATGATTACTAAAGAAAAGGGAGTTATGCTTGGGCAGAATATAAGTCCTTTAGAGAATGTAGGAATTTATGTTCCAGGTGGAACTGCATCTTATCCATCATCGGTGCTTATGAATGCTATTCCAGCTAAGGTAGCAGGTGTTAAAAATATAGTTATGGTAACCCCTCCTTCAAAGGATGGAAGCATTGATCCTAATATACTTGTAGCAGCAGACGTAGCTGGAGTCAATGAGATTTACAAGGTAGGAGGAGCACAAGCAGTAGGGGCGCTTGCTTTTGGAACAGAGAGTATTGATAAGGTAGATAAAATAGTTGGACCAGGAAATATTTACGTGGCTATGGCAAAAAAGAGTGTCTATGGTTATGTGGATATAGATATGATAGCAGGTCCTAGCGAAATTCTAATTATAGCAGATGAAAGTGGAAATGCAAAATATATAGCAGCAGACTTAATGTCACAGGCAGAACATGATAGATTAGCGTCATCAATACTAGTTACTACATCTTTAGAATTGGCGGAAAAAGTAAAAGAAGAATTAGCGCTACAGGTAGAAAATCTAAGCAGAAAAGATATTATTTTAGATTCTCTTAAAAACTACGGAGTAACTATAGTAGTAGATAATCTAAAAGAAGCAATTGATATGTCAAACAAAATTGCACCAGAGCACTTAGAAGTCTGTGTTGAAAATCCATTTTTAGTTTTGGGAGAAATAAAAAATGCGGGATCTATATTTTTAGGATCTTATTCGCCAGAACCATTAGGAGACTATATAGCAGGACCAAATCACGTTCTGCCAACAAGTGGAACAGCAAGATTTTTCTCACCACTTTCAGTAGATGATTTTGTGAAAAAATCAAGTTTTATGTATTACTCAAAAGAAGCATTATTTGATGTTGGAGGTAAGATAATTAAGCTTGCAGATACAGAAGGGCTTACAGCTCACGCTAATTCAATAGCAGTGCGAATGAAGTAGGAGTATAGAGCAATAGAAATGGAGAGGTATACATGGAAAGTATAAGAAAAGCAGAAATTACTAGAACCACTAAGGAAACGGATATTAGTATAGAAGTCAATTTAGATGGAGAAGGAAATTACAGCATAGAAACGGGAGTTGGTTTTTTCGATCATATGCTTTCACTTTTTGCCAAACATGGCATCTTAGATTTAGATGTAAAGGCAAAGGGTGATCTTTATATAGATTGCCATCACACAATAGAGGATGTAGGAATTACTCTTGGCAAATGTATAGAAAAAGCTCTTGGGGATAAGGCGGGTATAAAGAGATATGGCACTGCTTTTGTTCCAATGGACGAAGCCTTATGTATGATATCTATGGATATAAGTGGAAGACCTTATTTAGTTTTTGAAGGTGAATTTAATTCAGAAAAGGTTGGAGAGATGGATACGGAGATGGTAGAAGAGTTTTTTAGAGCCTTAGCTTTTAATGCAGGAATAACTCTTCATGCAAAAGTGCTTTATGGGAAAAATGCTCATCATATGATAGAAGGTCTTTTTAAGGCACTTGGAAGAGCTTTAAGAGAAGCAACTATTAAGGATGAAAAAATTAAAGGGGCTATGTCTACAAAGGGAAATCTATAATCCTATAAAAAGTGAGGGATAAAGTTGAAAGAAAAAAAGATATCTATAGTAGATTATGGAATGGGAAATTTGAGAAGTGTTGAAAAAGCTTTTGAGTTCATAGGAGCTAAAGCTAAAATAACAGATAATGGGGAAGAAATAATGAGTAGCAGCGGGATATTATTACCTGGTGTGGGAGCATTTCCAGATGCTATAGAAAATATAAAAAAGTTAGGTCTTGATAAAGTATTAAAGGAAGCTGTTAAAAACGAAACTCCTCTTATGGGGATATGCCTCGGAATGCAGCTTTTATTTGAAGAAAGTGAAGAGGTTAGGATAACAGAAGGTCTTGGATTTTTAAAAGGAAAGATTAAAAAGTTTGAGGTTGATTTAAAAATACCTCATATGGGTTGGAATGACCTTATTATAGATAAACCTTGTGAAATATTAGAAGATGTTGAAGAAGGCAGCTACGTATATTTTGTACATTCTTTTTATGCACAAATTGAGGAAGAAGGAGTACTTAATGCACACAGCTTTTATGACATTGATACTCCAGCAGTAGTTAGCAAGGGTAATGTATTTGGACTTCAATTTCATCCCGAAAAAAGTGGAGAACCTGGAATGCAAATGTTAAAAAATTTTTGGGAGTTGATAAAATGATAATATTTCCGGCTATAGATTTAAGAGATGGCAAATGTGTTAGATTGTATCAAGGAAAGTTTGAAGAATCAGAAGTAGTGGGAGAGGATCCTTTAAAGATTGCTATAAGCTTTAAAGAAAGTGGGGCAAAATATATCCACATGGTTGATTTAGATGGTGCACTTAATGGAGAGATTAAAAATCTAAAGGTTATATCTGAAGTAGTTAAAACAGTAGGGATTCCAGTAGAGCTTGGTGGCGGTATTAGAGATATGGAAACTGTAGATATGCTTATTGAAGCAGGAGTATCAAGAGTAATACTTGGAACAGCTGCTTTAAAAGATCCACAGTTTGTAATGGAAGCAGTAAAAAAATATGGAGAAAAATTAGCAGTAGGAATAGATGCAAAGAATGAAAAGGTTGCAGTAAACGGATGGCTTAATGTAAGTAATGTAGATTATATAGACTTTGCTAAGGAAATGGAAAAAATAGGGGTTGAGACTATTATCTTTACGGATATAAGCAAGGATGGTACTCTTCAGGGACCTAATTTAGAGCAGCTTGGTAAAATTCAGAATAGTGTAAGTTGTAATATAATAGCTTCAGGTGGAATTAAAGATATTGAAGATTTAATAACTATAAACAAAATGGGTATTTATGGAGCTATTACTGGTAAAGCAATATACTGTGGAAACATAGATTTAAAAGAAGCTATAGAGGAATGTAGATAATTATTTAAATTAAGTTGGTGAAAAAGATCAAAGTAGAAGGTGTGTGTTAATAATGAGTAAGTATTGGAGTGAAATCACCAAAAGCATAGAACCTTATGTTTGCGGTGAACAGCCAAAGGATAAAAAGTATGTAAAATTAAATACCAATGAGAATCCATATCCACCATCGCCAAAGGTTTTAGAAGCAATAAGAAATGCAGCAAATGCAGATTTAAGACTCTATCCAGATCCTAATTGTGATGAATTAAGTGAAACTATTGCAAAGTACTATAACTTAGATAGAAATCAAGTTTTTATAGGTAATGGTTCAGATGAGATTTTAGCATTGTCATTCTTAGCATTTTTTAATACCAATGAAACTATAATTTTCCCGGATATAAGCTATAGTTTTTACCCGGTTTACGCAGATTTATATAATATAAATTATAAGCTTGCAAAATTAAAAGAGGATTTTTCTATACCTATTGATGAGTTTATGGCTAAAAATGGTGGGATTGTAATTCCTAATCCTAATGCACCAACAGCGAAATGCTTGGATATAGCATCAATAAAAAAGATTTTAGATTATAACTCTAATAAAGTAGTTATAATTGATGAAGCATACATAGATTTTGGAGGAACTTCAGTAGTGAGTCTTATAAAGGACTACACAAATCTTTTAGTAATACAAACTTTATCCAAATCTCGTTCCTTAGCAGGAATTCGCTTAGGATTTGCCCTTGGTCAAGAGGAGCTTATAGATGGGCTAAATAGAATAAAAAATTCCTTTAATTCTTATACAATAGACAGGGTTGCTGCCATAGCTGCAGTAGAAGCAATAAAGGATGAAGAATATTTTAAAGAATGTGTATCAAAAATAATAAATACAAGAGAAAAAGTTATTGAAAAATTAATGATACTTGGTTTTAATGTTGTGCCTTCAAAAGCTAATTTTATTTTTGTATCTCATTCTACATGTTCTGCAAAAGAACTTTTTACTAAACTAAGAGAAAAAGGTGTATTAGTAAGATTTTTTAATAAAGATAGAATAAATAATTATTTAAGAATTAGTATAGGATCAGATGAAGACATGGATTTTTTTGTAGAAAAAGTCAAAGAAATTATAGATGAACTTAAGGGCTAGGTGACTCAATTCTTGTAGTTAAAGATAGTTTCAACGAAGGATCTAATCATAGGGTTCTGTTGTTAGGAAGGTTACTTAAGTATAAAGTATGGAGAGAGGTGTAGAGTTTGCTTACAAAAAGAATAATACCTTGCCTTGATGTTAATATGGGAAGAGTTGTTAAAGGAGTAAATTTTGTTAACTTAAAGGATGTTGGTAATCCTGTTGAGATAGCAGATTTTTATAACCGAGAGGGAGCAGATGAAATAGTTTTTCTAGATATAACTGCTACTCATGAAGGAAGAAACACAATGATTGATGTAGTTAAAAGAACCGCTGAAAAAGTTTTTATTCCTCTTACTGTTGGAGGCGGCATAAGAACTTTGGAGGATTTTAAGGATATATTAAGAGCTGGTGCAGATAAAATATCCGTAAATTCAGCAGCCATAAGAGATCCAGAACTTGTTAAAAGAGCAGCTGAAAGATTTGGGAGTCAATGCGTAGTGGTTGCCATAGATGGAAGGAAAAGAGAAGATGGTTCTGGTTGGAATGTAGTTATAAATGGTGGGAGAATAGATACAGGATTTGATGCTTTAGAATGGGTAAAAAAGGTTGAAGCTTTAGGTGCTGGAGAAATACTTTTAACAAGTATGGATGCAGACGGAACAAAAAATGGTTACGATATAGAATTTACAAAGGCAGTAGTAGAGTCTTGCAATATTCCAGTCATAGCTTCAGGTGGTTGTGGGAAATTAGAGCACTTCTATGATGTGTTTGAAGAAACTGGAGCAGATGCAGCGTTAGCAGCTTCACTTTTTCATTATAGAGAATTGAGTATATCTCAGGTTAAAAATTATCTTAAAGAAAAATCAGTTGAAGTAAGATTATAAAGGATTTTATTAATAAATTCAGCTAATAGTAATGACTAACTCTCATTGTAGCAGGTAGGGCATTATACAGGTGATGAATGCAGAAAGGTAATAAATATGGAAAATGTAGAATTAAATAATGTAAATATAGAAATATTAAAAGAAGTAGATTTTGCTAAAGGTTTAATTCCGACAATTATTCAAGATTTTAAAAGTGGAGAAGTGTTAATGCTTGCATATATGAACGAAGAATCTTTAAAGAAAACTATAGAGACAGGAACAACTTGGTTCTGGAGTAGATCGAGACAGGAGTTTTGGAATAAAGGAGCAACATCGGGACATTTTCAATATGTAAAAAATATTAGTTTAGACTGCGATGGAGATACTTTACTTATAAAAGTTAATCAAATAGGAGCAGCTTGCCATACTGGAAGTAAAAGCTGTTTTTATAGAAATATTATATAAATAGGGGGTTGTATTAATGGAATTAAAAAATATTGTAGAACAACTTTACGAGGTAATACAAGAAAGAAAAAAGGATCCTATAGAAGGCTCTTACACAAGTTATCTTTTTAGTGAGGGCATAGATAAAATACTAAAGAAAATTGGCGAAGAAAGTGCTGAGGTTATAATAGGGAGCAAAAATAATGATAAAGACGAAGTCGTATATGAAACCTGTGACTTAATTTATCATCTATTAGTATTAATGGCATATCAAGATATAACTATTGATGATATAGTAACAGAGCTTGAAAAAAGAAGGCAAAAAATATGCAACAAAAAACCAGAGAGAAAATCAGTAGAAGGAATTCATTAAAACCTACATTTCGTGAAATAAAAATTATGTGACATAAGACCCTATATATAGCATTAGGCTGAAAGTTAGATTATACGCCGTGCTATGTTTCCAAGCTTCAGCACGTTAAAAACTTTTAGCCAGTCTAAAGCTTGTGTTTCAAGACAACCTAAGAACTTTCGAGAACTCGCTGCGCTCAAACAACTCTAAAGTTCTAAGGTTCTCTTAAAACCCTTCACTAAGACTGGCACAAAGTTTTTAAATCTACTTCAGCTTTGGAAACATATCCCTCTGTATAATCTAACTTTCTAGTTACTTTTCTGATAGATATCTAACTTTGATAATTGACTTAACTAAGGTATTCATAGGGGTACATCTGACAGTACATTTAATGATTTTATGTTAGCAGCAAGCCTTAGAGATAACTAAAATTATTAACAGTACAGAAGAGGTACCCCTATGAATACCGCTAATAAGTCAAATACTTAAGTTGAATATCTATAAAAATTTCGAAGCAATGTTAAAAAAATTATAGCTTTAGGATGTAGTCCTTAGTTTATTAATTATAGTAACATAATTTAGACAGTGATTACATATATCACGAAATCTTACCTTCAAATCTTCACTAAGG
Organism: Clostridium sp. OS1-26; assembly: GCF_030915445.1. Lineage (GTDB taxonomy): Bacteria > Bacillota > Clostridia > Clostridiales > Clostridiaceae > Clostridium_AM. Next base: position 66,068 of record NZ_CP133264.1, on the reverse strand, counting down.
TCAGGATTAAAATATATTTCGGAAGCTTCAACAGATATAAGAAAGCCCGAAATTTTTTTATTATACAACTTTATTAGCTCTAATAAAGTCAATGTGTTTTGTGAAAAATGTAAAGTATCAGGATCGATTTGTTCTAATGGAGTTACAGTAACAGTTCCAGGTTCAATATCGTAATAGCTTGAATCTAGAACTACTAAAAAATCGTCGTTTCTTATTTTATCCATACAATATTCTATATTTGTTTCACCAATTACCGTTTCAAATCCCAATAGCTTAAAATCATGGTGCAAAAGTTCGGCGATTTTTACACCTATTCCATCGTCACACATGACTATATTACCTACAGCAATAATCTTCTTGTTCATAGCAACCTCCAATCATTTGTTTCAATAAAATATATGCATATGAACAGCTATTAAATGCTAATTTTTTAAAGTTGTTAATAGGAATTTAAGCATATGCTAATGAGCCTGATGTTATTCATTTTAAATATAAGAAAGAGCGACCAATATAGTAATATATTGGCTGCTCCATTTTTTAATAAGTTCTTTTAAGAAGATATTCAGTAACTTCATTTAAAACTATTTTATATGGGTTTTCTGGCAGTTTATTGATTAGTTTAAAAGCTTTTTCAGTATATTTATGTGCAAGTTGTTTTGCACTATTTATGCCATTATATTTGTTTACTAAAAGCATAAGATCCATAACATCTTTATCTGAAAAAATTTGTTTTTCTAGATATGGAATAAAGGAACTTTTGTTTTTTCGGGCGGCATAGATAAAGGGTAAAGTAAATATTCCTTGCTTTATGTCAACTGCGGCAGATTTTTTTATTGAATCATTAGAGCCTGTATAGTCTAATATGTCATCGATTATTTGAAATGCCATGCCTATATTATGACCTATATGCCAAAATCTTTTGCAAAGGGCATCAGCACAACCACTTTCTGCGGCACCGATATATAATGACAGTGAAAATAACTCAGCGGTTTTTCCGGAAATTCTATTTAAGTAATTCCTGACCGAAAGAGTACTATCAAATCTCGAGTTAAACTGATCTATTTCACCCAAACAAATTCTCGACATAGAATTACTATCTATTTTAATGTTTTCTAAGGTCGTAGAAGAAGCTAAAATTTTGAAACATACACAGAAAAGAAAATCACCTATATATACTGCGTAATCTTTTCCGTATTTTGATTGAATAGTCTCTTGCCCCCTTCTAAGCTTAGCATCGTCGATAATATCATCATGAACTAAAGTTGCCATATGAAGCATTTCAACGGCAGCTGCTAAAGGTATTGCTTTCTTAGGATTATAGCTGCCAAAATGGGAAGATATTATAACAAAAGCAGGTCTTAGTAGCTTTCCGCCAGAGTGAATTAATTCCTTTATAGAATTTTCTATTTTTTTATCTTTACATTTAATATTACTTTCCATTAAAGAAACTACAGCTTTTAGCTCATTACTTACATCGTCATATTTATTCCATATTTTATCCATAAGATTATTCCTCAAATCTAGTGATTATTTTTAACTACGAGTTTATACTTTCTTTATGGGATATAAATTCTTTAACTTGTAGCTCTTGATTATAAACAGGTATTCTTTTTCCGAGCCACCATTTACTCGATTGTTCACTTATCCATGGCATTACCCAATAATCTAAACCAAAGGTTCTTCCAGCTCCAGACATTAATGCAATAGCGCCGAAGAAGTACCATAGTATATCCCATCCTGCCATAGCAGAAAGTACAAAGTTAACAACTAAAAAGGCAGAAGCGGCACTTGCTAAAAATGTAAATAATCCTGCAAGTAAAGCTAATCCAATACATATTTCCGTAAATACAACCATTCTTTGAAACCAAATTGCAATATCAGGATTAGGTATCATTATATTCATCAAGAATTTATAAAAGCCTGGCATATGACTTAATATAGGTATTGGTTGAGCAGAAGCAGTTTGTGCAGCTGCATCAGCACTTTTAACATATTCTGAAGCTCCTGAGTTAGCAGCAGAAGCTAACCATTCAAAAGGAAGTTTTATATTTCCGGATTTAATCCAGCTATCAGGACCAGGTCCAGATAATATAGATTGAAGTCCTTTTTTAGCCCAGGTACTTTCGCCAACAAATTTCTTTAAGCCTTCTAATACCCAAAGGGACCCTATAAATAATCTAAGAGGTATAAGCCATAGTCGGTTTCCTTTTGATGATAGATGCCCTCTCATTATACTTCGTTTATCTTTAATTGAGAAAAATTCATGTACTAAGTAATGATAACAAGCATTTATCCCATTTACTCCCCATAGGTAATGAAGGTTAACTAAGTGTTTCATAACCATAGCAAAGAATCCAGATAATTTAAATCCTGAAAGGTTTGCTACACAGTATCTTCCACCAATAGAGACCATAAAACCGTGATATTTTGGTTTAAATTTAGTTAATTTTTTAGATTCTAGTAATGCAGATATATTATTCGCTATTGTGTCTCCAGTGTGCATTGCTGCTTCAACTATTTGAGGATTTCCTTTACCCGGTTCTTCCTCATAGTAAGAAATATCTCCAACTACAAATACATCTTCTTTTCCCATTGCTTGCATATATTCATTTGTAACTAGTCTGCCCGCTTTTCCACTTTCTAGACCATATTCAGAGGACTGTTGATTAGCTTGTATACCACAGGTCCAAATAAGAGTTTTAGTTGAAATTTCATCTCCATTTTTAAGTTTTATAGAATTTGATGTTACTTCAACAATAGGTGAATCCTTTATTAGGTCTATTTTATGCTTAAACATATATTTCTCAGCTTTATTAGCCTGTTTACGATCTAGCATATTCAAAATTGTAGACATGGCTTCCACAACTAAAATTCTAACCTCTTTTTCATCTACATTGTAATCTTTTGATAGCTTACTTTTCCATTCAAGAAGCTCTCCAACCATTTCGATTCCAGTAAAGCCAGAACCTGCTATTGTAAAAGTAAGAAGTTCCTTTCTTTTGTTTTCATCTCTTTCTTTTGCTGCATTTGAGAACATTGAATGTACATGCTCTCTTATACGAATTGCATCTTCAAAGGACCAAAGTGTAAAACCATTTTCTTTTACACCTGGAACGTTAAAGAATGCTGGTTCAGAGCCAGTGCCTATTACCAGGTAATCATAATTATATTCTCCAAAAGTAGTAGTTACAATTTTTTTATCAGTATCTACTTTAGTAATATAATCGGTAACTACCTTTACCTTTGTTTTGTGGAATATTTTACTTAACTCAATTTGTACAGATTCTGGTTCAACTCTCCCTCCAGCAACCTCGTGAAGTTCTGTCATCAAAGTGTGGAATGGATTTTTATCAATTAGTGTAATTTCTACATTAGGATTTTTTTTGTATTTTTTAGCTAGTTTTTTTGCTACTCTTACACCACCGTATCCAGCACCTAAAATAAGTATTTTCGAATCATTAAACATAAGATACCCCCTTGTAATACCACATAATTTGGTCGAAATGTAAATTAATCTATAATAAGATTTTATATCTAAATCCATAATATGTCCATATGTGTTATTGATGATATAAGAGGAATTATTTGTTATAAATTAACTAAACATGTAATTTAATAGCAAATTTAATCAATTGAATGGATAAATTTTTTGATAATTATAACTAAAATTAATTTAATTACGAAAATTAGGTTATTATAACCTTGTAAAACATATACAATATTGTTCAAATGTAGTATAATTAGATTGTCCAAAAATTCTAATAATGTTTTAATATTTAATATATTAATATGGGGGAATGCATTATGAAAAAAAAGTTTTTATTAGGTTTATTAGCATCGGTAATTATAAGTACAGGTTTACTAGCTGGATGCGGTGAAAAGAAAGAAGCAGCACCTGCTAATTCAAATTCAACTACTCAAGCAGCTTTTAAAGATGGAAATTACAAGGCTGAGGCTTCAGACTTCGATGAAAGAGGATGGAAGCCATTTGCAGAGATGGAAGTAAAGGATGGAAAAATCGCTTCAGCTAAATTTGACTATGTTAATAAAGATGGAAAATTCAAAACTCAAGATGCAGGTTATAACAAGGCAATGGAAGAAAAGAATAAAACAAGTCCAGTTAAATATACTAAGCAGTTGACTGACTCACTAGTAGCAAAACAGGATCCAGCAAAAGTAGATACTGTAACTGGGGCAACTACTTCTACAAACAATTTTAAAAAGCTTTCTACTCAGCTAGTTGAAAATGCGAAAAAAGGTGATACTTCAGTATCAAAGGTTACTATAGGCAAGTAATGAAATAATAGATAAGTAGTCTTAAAAAGGCCTTAGGTATTAGATAAACCTAAGGCCTTTTATTAAGCATAGAACTCAAATCTTAAGCAGGCATCCAAAATCTATGATTTTGAGATGGTCGCTTACACAGATGTGCTGATTTGTAGTGAATCGCTTACTCATTCGACGGAAGGAGAAGGAGTTTCATTTAATAAAACTGGAGGGTTAGAAGTTGTCATTAGGCAGTTTTTTAAAATTTGTTGAAATTAGAACTAAAATAGCTAGTGTAATTCCTTTTGCGCTAGGAGCAGTGTATTCTTTATATCATTATAAAAGTTTTAAATTTTACAATTTTATAATAATGTTTATATCACTAATTGCTTTTGATATGGCTACAACAGCCATAAATAACTATTGTGACTATAAAAAAGCAAATAAATCTCATTTGGACAGTTGTAAAGTTGAAAACATAGTTATAGAGGGTAGTATTAAAGAATCTACAGCCTTAGTTGCAATATTTAGCTTGTTAACTATTGCAGTTACTTTTGGAATTATATTAACCTTAAATACAAATATAATTGTTCTTTTTATAGGTGTTGTTTCATTCTTTATAGGTATATTTTATACTTTTGGTCCAATTCCGATTTCTCGTATGCCATTAGGTGAACTATTTTCAGGTTTTTTTATGGGGTTTGTAATTTTATTTTTATCAATTTATATTCATATATATGATCAAAATATTGTGTCTTTAGTGTATAGAAATAACATCTTAACATTAAGCATAAATGTAATAGAGATATTTTATATATTTTTATATTCTATACCATCTATAGTTGGTATATCAAACATAATGTTAGCTAATAACATATGCGATATAGAAAAAGACATAATAAATAATAGATATACATTACCTTACTATATAAGTAAAAAAAGGGCATTACAACTTTTTAAGATTCTTTATTTTATTGGATACATAGATATAATAATATTATTTGTATTAAAGATAATTCCTAGTATAGCTATACTAGCGTTAATTACAATAATTCCGATAAATAAGAATATAAACATTTTTGTTAAAAAACCTATTAAGAGTGAAACCTTTGCATTGGCCGTTAAAAATTTTCTATTTATGAATATAATTATAGTCTTTTTTATAGGTATAACAGTTTTTATCAATTATTAGCACTAAGAAATATTCGTGGTGCTATTTTATTTTTTGATGTATATAATTTATTGAAAGGCTTGTATTTATAGCTATAAAATTAGTATAAGATAACTATATCGCTTATCAAAATAAACATATTTAAGGAATAGTTAGAATTAAAAATCATATATTTTATTGAATGAATAAGTATGGAGAAATAAGCATATGTATAAAAAGTATAAGCTAAAAGAGCAAATCCAAGATGCTAAGGATAATATATTTTATTATAATTACTTGTTAACTTTTAGTTTATGTCCATATATAAGACATCATTTTATGAAGCTAAAACAACTAGAAATAAAAAAATTAAAAAAGTTAATAATCAAAAGATGTGATGAAGATACTTTTAAAAACATAAGTCTAAAAAGGCAGAAAGAGCTCACATTAGAGGAATTGTCTAATTATAATGGAGAAGGAGGGAAGCCAGCTTATGTTGTAGTAAATGGGATAGTATATGACGTAAGTGTAAATCCTGCATGGGGAGGCGGAACTCATTATGGACTATATTCAGGAAAAGATTTAACTGGTGAATTTTCTGGATGTCATATGGGGAATGCGGAGGTTTTAAATAGCATTCCTAAGATAGGAACTATAAAAAAATAAGGGGGAATATATATGCATGATACTGTATTGCTAAATAAAATATCGGATTCTCTAGAAGCTCTTTGCAAGGCTCATAACATAAAGAGGATTAAAAGATTGTCCATTATTGTTGATAAAAATAGCCACGTAGATTCAGAGAATCTTTATGATCATCTTCGCAGCTTTAACAGCAACCTAGCGGGAGAATGGACAGAAATTGTAGTTGAAAAAGAACAGCTGGATAGCCAGGTAGCAATTCTACACAGTATTGAAGGTGATAAGGAGAATGTTGAAGAGTAGATAACAATAAAGACTTTTTAATAATTTATGAAATGAACCAAGGGAGCGATTTTTGCTCCTTTTTTCATTCAAACATACTACAATTTTTATGAAATATGTGGCATAATATAGGTGGTTAAACATGATGCAAAAACAAAAGTAATAATTTTGTCTTGTGGTAGTTAGGAGGATTTTAAATAATGATAAATAGATTAAATAAAGCCAAAGAAGAAGTTGAAAAAGCTTTTAATAATGATAAACCCGAGGATATGGGTAGGATGGCAAAAAGATTTAAAAATTTATATTTTGAATGTTTGCAAGAGGGAGAGGAAACTAGGGAATTTCACTATGCAGAATACATAAAAAAGGTGATCATGTTGTATTTTGAAAATATTCTTAATGGATATGGTGATGCAGAAAATATATACGATGAGTGCGAATATGAAGCTCATTTAGCTGGAATAGCTCCAAATATAACAATTACATATTAATAGGTATTCATGTTACTATAGGAATATTGTAATTGTATTCTCCTAGTAACATGAATACAGATTTATTTAATTAATCCATGTCTGACGATATCTAAGGTAACATCCACGTCAAATACAATGCTCTTATATACTTCTCCCCATTTGTGGTTTTGCCAAAAGGAGTTATGTTTAGCTCTAACTAAGTTACCAATACCTAAAGGATCACTACCTACTTCTTGTGTATATTTTAGTATTTTCATGCATTCTGATTTTAGCTCTTTAGCCATTATTTCTTCATATTCTTTTTGTATTTCTTTTTTATCTATATGGTTCCATTCACGCTCATCGTAATCACCTTTAAAGGATAGGGACATTTTAACTGTAGGAATATTATTTTCAATATTAATTTTTATTTTCCTCTTTGGCTTAGCAAGCATAACGGCAGCTCCAGTTTTTCCAGACGAATCATTTTTAGGAGGGCCTACAGTAGTAAAAATATATTCTGTTTGAGACATTTTACCTTTCATTGCCAAAAGCAATGAGGTTTCCTTAGGTTTAATTTTCCCTACCATTTTATCACCAGAAAATAGTGCACAACCATCAATACGTAATCCTTTGCCCATTTCGTTTTCTATCTTAACCATAGGAGTTATAGGATCTATACCAGGAGCAAAATAAGTACGGCTAAAATCAAATACAGATACATCAGGGCAGAATCCGCTTTCGGAGTTGTTTCTAATTAATTGTTCCAAATAAAATGAAGGTCTCGGCTTATCTCCGAGCTTCTGAGCATAATCAAATAATTCTTTAGGACTATCTTCACTAATAACTACACGTGCAATAGCAGGATTGGCAGGGTCTCGTTCAAATATTTCTAGAAGATTTATGATGCCTTTTTGCGCAAGAGAGCTCGATATTACAACTTGTTGTATCTTTCCTCCTTGAAGTAGCTTTGCAGAAACCCTTTTGGAATTTTCCCTAAATTCCCTAATACTCCCTACATTGCTAGAAATTAATTCTACTTGTTCTCTTTTTTTAGGGTCTGTTACTGGAGAGGTATAGGATGCGAGTAGTCTATGATCTTCAGCGCTTTCTACTCCAACCTGCAGGATAAAACCGATTTCTTCATATATTTTTTGATCCCAGCATCCAGTAAGCAGTAAAGGAATAAATATAATAATAAAAAGGAATTTAAAATATTTTTTCATTTCATAAGTACACCTCTCTTATTAACAAAAGAAAATAGAAAAGATACTATAAGATAAACAACAACCCCAATTCCCAAGTATCCTACTATTTTAGTAAACTGACTTAATTGAGTTAAACCTTTTGGTATCCTCCCTAATATTACAATAAATATAGAGAACAATATCATGGGGAACAATTCATCGTCTAATTTAAAAATTAATCTTATAAAGTGGTAGGTAGAGCAATAATAACTCCTTACAGCACTTCCCATTACAGGAAACCAAAGCATTACAAAGAAAATATCTGCTCTTTCAAATATAGGAATTCTAATAGAAGTTGCTATGTTAAATAGAGGGAAAGTAGTTAGTCCAAGCTTCTCTTCTCCAGTTAATATAGTTAACAAAAAAACTATTAGGGTAAAGAAGAAAGTAGTAAATATATTGGCATATACGGCATACTTAATAGCTTTATCCTTATCAGTAACATGAGGATATACGACTGCAGACAGCTCAAAACCCAAATAGGAAAACCCAGTAATAAGCATTCCTTGTAAAATTTTTTGTATTCCAGAAATTCCCACAGGTTGTATAAAAGATAAACTTGCATGTTTTAGTACTGACAAATAGAATATTATAGCAACAATATAAGAAAAAGATATTAAACTAGATAATCGAGCTAAAACTTTAAGACCCTTAGAGCACACATATATAGTTGGTAATAATAACGCAGCGGAAAGAGCAATATTTGGAGTAAGTTTTAACAATGTTACCCTAATAAGTTCTGTAAGAGTTCTAGATGCAACGCTAGTAGTAAAAGATAAATATGCAAATAAAGCAAAATTTATAAAGGTACCTAAAATTTTGCCATACAAAAGTATATTAATTTGAAAAATAGATTTATCTGAATACCTCCTTAAGAGAATCATTATAAAATATACGGCTACAGTGCACAGAATTCCTGTTAACAATACTGATATCCAACCATCATGACCAACTTTTTCCGCTAAGGTAGAAGGTAGAGAAACGATTCCGAAACCTATTTCAGAGGATATAATAAATATCATAAGTTGCTTGGAAGTAATATTATGTTTTTTACTATTGATCATTTTTACCTCTCTCCTTGTCAATAGGTCTTGGTAAATCAGGTCTCTTTTTCATGTATTTAAGTGGAAGACGTATGAATACATCCTTTAGGTCTTTAGCTTTAAATGGAACAATAGGAGAAAAATAAGGCTGACCTAAAGATTCTAAAGATAGTAAGTGGGTAAGTAGTAATATCCAGCATATTAATATTCCTGTTAGTCCATAGGTGGCAGATGCAATCATAACTATAAATCTAAAAAATCTTATAGCAAAGCCCATATCCGATATAGGAGTTGTATATGAAGCTATTGCAGTTATTGCAACAACTATAATCATTAATACGCTGACTAATCCTGCCTGAACTGCTGCCTGACCTACAATAATACCTCCAATAATACCTATAGTTGAGCCTATATATGAAGGAAGTCTTATTGAGGCTTCTCTTATCAGCTCTATTGTAAGCTCCATAATTAAAGCTTCGATATATGGAGGGAAAGGTACTCTTTCTCTAGATTCTGCCAGCGGAATTAATAATCTAAGAGGGACCATATAGTAGTGAAAAGATGTTATAGCTATATATATCCCTGGGAGAAACAGAGCTATTAACATTGCTAACTCTCTTAACAAACCTACAAAGGAGCCAAATATCCAGCTGGAATTATAGTCATCTGGTGCTTGAAGAAAGGAAAAGATTGAAACAGGTGCAATTGTGGTAACAGGAGTACCATCTAGCATAACAGCTAATCTTCCTTCAAGTAGCATAGCCATAACTTTGTCAGGTCTTTCGGTAGACAAGAACTGTGGGAACGGGGAGTTAGGGGAACTTGATATAAGTTGTTCTATATATCCAATTCCAATTATTCCATCAATATTAATATTTTTGATTTTGTTATATAAATCATTTAGAATCTCTGGGTTAGCAATACCTTGCATGTAAGCAATAACTACAATTTGATTAGTTGAAGTTCCAACACGTAGCCTTTTGAATTTAAGATTGTTATTTTTTATTTTCCTTCTTAATATTGCAATATTGGTATTAAGGGTCTCAACAAAACCCTCATGAGAGCCCTTTACGTTTTTTTCTACAATTGGTTCTTCAATAGCTCTTCCTTCAAATCTTCTTAAAATACAGGATATAGCAAATTTCATTCCATCAAAGATAAATATAAACTCACCAGATAACACATTATCTACTATAGAGGGAATGTCATAATAAAATTTAATGTTAGATACTGGAAGAGATCTAGCTTTAATTTCATTACAAAGATCTTCAGATGGCATGGAGAGTATATGAGATATAAAATCTCTTTGTACTAAATCAAAGTTTACTAATTCCTCTATAAATATAAAGTAGCCTTCTACTCCATTTTTTAAATATACTTTTCTCATAATAATATCAGGGCAATCACTAAAGCTTTCACTCAGAGCTTTGAGGATATCACTATATGAAGGTATTGTATTATTGTCCATGAATTTAACACCTCTATATTTAGTTGCAAAGCTAATATATTAATAGATTTACCCAAAATGTACTAAATTATTAAAGTTTGATTCGAATCACAGATTTTTAAAAGATGTAAAATTTCCGTAAATTCACAGTTTTATATGAATATAATTCCAAATGTGGAATTAATAACATTGATATATAGTACTAAAGTTATGTTAGAATAAAAAGGACAGGCTAAATAATACATGTGCAAGGAGATGAAGCTATGTTTAGCAGAAAGAATTTTTTACTAACATTTTTAGCATTCCTGTTTATTACTTTTTTATCAACTATTAAAGTATCTGCAGCTCCTACAATTCAAAGATTTGGAGGCAGCGACAGATACGAAACTTCTATTAAGATTTCTCAAAACAACTGGCAGAACTCAGACTACATAATATTGGTATCTGGAGAAGATTTCCCAGATGCCTTAAGTGCAGCGCCTTTAGCTAAAAAGTATAATGCGCCTATCTTATTAAATGCAGGAAATATACTGAAAGATTCTGTCAAAGACGAGATCGTAAGACTTGGTGTAAAAAATGTTATGATAGTAGGGGGAACTGGAGTAATACCTGCTAGCATAGAGAGCCAACTAAGTTCTATGGGTATAAAATCAAGTCGTTTACAGGGCCAAGACAGATATGAGACAAGCGTGGAAGTTGCTAAAAATATAGGTGTAGATAATGGCATAATAGTAGCATCAGGAGAGAATTTCCCAGATGCAGTGTCTGTTGCTTCTATAGCCGCTGTAAAGCAGATGCCTATCTTACTTACTCCAAAAGATAAGCTTCCTGATGTTACAGCAAAATTTATAAGCAGTAATAATGTTAAAAATGGCTATATTGTAGGTGGTACAGGGGCCGTAAGTGATTCGGCAGCAAGCAGTCTTGTAAATTATAAAAGATTAAGTGGACAAGATAGGTATGAAACAAATTCAGCTATCATAAATGAATTTGTTTCAAGCATAAGTTTTGATACTGTATATGTAGCGAATGGTGAAGGCTTTGCAGATGCACTATCTGGCTCAGCAGCGGCAGCAAAAACTTCATCACCGGTAGTATTAGTATATAATTCAAATGGAAGTCAGCAGCCTACAGTTAAGAGTAATATAAAATCTATATCTGCAATTAATGTACTCGGAGGAACAGGGGTAGTGGCAGATTATGTGATACAAAATCTTATAACTGGTCCTATTATAATAACTATAGACCCAGGTCACGGAGGATATGATTCTGGAGCTGTAGGACCGAATGGAACTTATGAGAAAAACGTAACTTTAGCTGTATCGTTAAAGTTAGGGAAAATACTTCAACAGAATGGAATAGGTGTAGTATACACTAGAACAAGTGATAATGTACCTTGGCCAGCAGATGTTTCTCAAGACCTTCAGGCAAGGTGTGATATATCTGACAATGCTGGGGCTAATTACTTTGTTGCAATACATACTAATAGTGCAGACGCATCAGGGGCTCGTGGAACAGAAACATATTATTATGATGGAAGTTCAGCAGGTCAAAAATTAGCACAGGCAATACAGACGGAACTTATTAATTCTACAGGATTTGTAGATAGAGGAATAAAAACTGCAAACTTTTATGTTATAAAGAACACGGCAGCACCTTCTGTATTAGTGGAACTTGGATTCATAAGCAACCCAACTGAAGAAGCACTTTTAGCAGACGACAGCTTCCAAAACAAACTTGCCCAGGCAATAGCAAATGGAATAATAAAAACTATAAGATAGTATTAAAACCCTTAGATGGAAAAAAACATCTAAGGGTTTTAATTTAATATAAAGATTTATAATAAATATACTTTTAAGAACAGTGTAGAAATATTAAAAGTATAAGAATTTAAACATGGTTATATAAATGAAGGATTATACTATAAAAATTTATGGCAATACTAATAATATGAAAAATTTGGTATAATTATATTTGTAAAATAGGTAAAAAAAGAAGGTGAAAGAATGTCTCATTTATCTGCTAAAGAAAGCTATAAACATCTTATAGATAGAATTAATAGGTTTCCACAGGGGGCCCCTACTTCTAAAACTTTATATAAAATTTTGAGTATTTTATTTAGCGAGAAGGAGGCTGAGTTGGTAGCTACTCTTCCAATAAAACCCTTTACAGCCCAAACTGCAAGTAAGATATGGAATATGGAAGAGGTAGAGGCTAGAAAGATATTAGATAGATTAGCGAGTAGGGCTATATTATTAGATGTTGATAATAATGGAACACAGCAATACATGCTTCCACCACCTATGGCAGGATTTTTTGAATTTGCACTTATGAGGACCAGAAATGATATAGACCAAAAGTTATTAAGTGAACTTTATTACCAATATATGAATGTAGAAGAGGATTTTATTAAAGAATTATTTTTTAGTTCTGAAACACGGCTTGGAAGAGTGTTTGTACAGGAGGAAGTGCTGTCAAATAAGAATTCTGTTCATATATTAGATTATGAGAGAGCTAGTAATGTTATAAAAAATGCTTCTCATATAGGAATAAGTATGTGCTACTGCAGACATAAAATGCACCATGTCAATCGTGGGTGCGATGCTCCATTAGATATATGTATGACTTTTGACAACGTTGCGGCCTCTTTAATAAAGCATAAGTTTGCTCGTGAAGTAGAAGTGTCAGAAGGATTGGAACTTCTTCACCAAGCATATGAACATAACTTGGTTCAATGTGGAGAAAATGTAAGAGAAAAGGTCACATTTATTTGTAACTGCTGTGGTTGTTGCTGCGAAGCTATGATAGCAGCAAAAAAATTTGGAATGCTTCATCCTGTACATACTACAAATTTTATACCTAAGGTTGATGAAGATAATTGTATAGGATGTGGGAAATGTGTAAAAGCATGCCCAATAGAGGCTATAAAAATGTTTTCTAACGGTGACGATAGCAAGAAACACTATGCTAAAGTTGACGAGGATATATGTCTCGGATGTGGAGTATGTGTACGGTCCTGCTCAAAAAAGAGCATTAGTTTAGAAAGGCGAAAAGAACATATAATAACTCCCGCCAATTCTGTTCATAGAGCAGTATTAATGGCAGTAGAAAAAAATCAGCTGCAAAATTTAATATTCGATAATCGTGCGCTAGGGAGCCATAGAGCAATGGCAGCAATTTTATCAGCTATATTAAAGTTGCCCCCTATGAAACAGGCAATGGCAAGCAAACAGATGAAATCTGTGTATCTAGAAAAGCTAATTAAAAAGATAAATATTTAAATATTTTAAAGAAAGGAGAATACCTTTCTTTTTTTGATAAAAATATCAATTAAATAATATTAGGAGAAATATAAAGAAATATAAAAAAATTTGTAGAAAAAGTGCAAAAAACTACCTTGTAGAGTTGTTGTATAATTATTTAGTTTTTTTTATACTTATAGAAGTTTCTTTGGGCTTGCATAAATAAAGATTTTTGTGAATTAATATTGGAGGATAAAATATGAATATATTTAGAAAAAAATCTGTAGAAGATTTTAGAGATGCAGCTAAGAAAAGCGGACTTAAGAAAAAGTTAAGTGCCTTTGATTTAGCTGCCCTTGGAATTGGATCAGTAGTGGGAACTGGTATATTTGTTGCTACTGGTCAGGGGTCACAATTAGCAGGCCCTGCTGTTACATTATCCTTTATAATAGCCGCTATTACAAGTGCACTTTGTGCATTAACATACTCAGAACTTGCCACGATGTTTCCTGTTGCAGGAAGTACTTATTCTTATTCATATGTAGCTTTCGGTGAAATTTGGGCATGGCTTATAGGGTGGAATTTAATACTTGAATATCTTGTTTCTGGAGCTGCTGTTGCTGCAGGATGGTCTGGAACATTTGTTGGAATGTTAAGAGATTATGGTATAAATTTACCAACAGCAATTACAAATTCACCACTTTCAGGAGGAATTGTAGATTTACCAGCTATTATAATTACAGCAGTTGTAACTTGGCTGCTCTATATTGGTGTATCGGAAAGTGCAAAAATAAATAACATTATAGTTGGTGTAAAGATATTCGTTATACTTGTATTTATTGTTCTTGGAATAACTCATGTGAATCCTGTAAACTACCACCCATTTGCTCCTTTTGGATTCAAAGGAGTAATGTCTGGAGCTGCAATAATATTTTTGCGTTTATTGGATTTGATGCAGTTTCAACAGCTGCAGAAGAAACTGAAAATCCAAAAAGAGATGTGCCGCTTGGATTGGCAATATGTATGGTTTTAGTTATTATTCTTTATATATCTGTTTCTTTAATACTTACTGGAATGGTGCCTTTTAAATTAATTGATGTAAATAATGCCCTTCCAGGAGCTCTGTCAAGAATAGGAATTACTTGGGGATCTGCATTAGTTGGTGCTGGAGCGGTTTTAGGAATGATTTCTACATTACTTGTAACTTTATATGGGCAAATTAGAATATTTATGGTTATGTCAAGAGATGGACTATTACCTAAATCTTTTGCTACTATAACAAAAAATATAGTACTCCTGGACGATGCACTATAATTACAGGTATTGTAACATCTATTATGGCTGGACTCTTACCTTTAGGTATGATTATGGATTTATGCAATATAGGAACTCTTTCTGCTTTTATATTTGTATCTTTAGGAGTTATTATATTAAGAAAAACTATGCCAAATATTGAAAGAAAATTTAAATGTCCTGGTGTTCCTTTTACGCCAATTTTAACAATAGTTTTTTGCTTATATCTAATGGCAAGTTTACCATCAGTTACTTGGATTAGATTTGCAGTATGGACGGCAATAGGAACTGCTATTTATTTTATGTATGGTATTAAACATAGTACATTAAATGATAGGGAAGACTTAGAAATTAAAAAGAAAGCTTAATTATAAAAATTATGCGACACAAGACCCTGTATAGAGAACTAGGCTGAAAGTCAGCTTATACGCCGGTATATGTTTCCAAGCTTCAGCACGTTAAAAACTTTTAGCCAGTCTAAAGCTTGTGCTTCAAGACAACCTAAGAACTTTCGAGAACTCGCTGCGCTCAAACAACTCTAAAGTTCTAAGGTTCTCTTAAAACCCTTCACTAAGACTGACACAAAATTTTTAAATCTACTTCAGCTTTGGAAACATATCCCTCTGTATAAGCTAACTTTCAAGTTACTTTTCCTATAAAAACTGTGTTGCATAATTTTTATATTATGTTGTTAAAAAGCCCAGTTACCATTTTCGAATATATGAATTATTTCACCATTTCTAGTTTCTCCAGTTATATCAAGATCTGAGGAACCTACCATAAAATCTACATGTGTTAAAGAAATATTTGCTCCAGATTTTTTAAGCTCTTCTTCATTCATATTACTGCCACCTTCAAGGCATATAGGATAGGCTTCACCTAGAGCAAAATGACATGAGGCATTTTCATCAAATAATGTATTGTAGAATATTATATTTGAATTTGATATAGGTGAATCATAAGGCACTAAGGCAACTTCTCCAAGATAATGGGAACCTTCATCCGTTTCTATTAGTTTCTTTAATGTTTCATAACCTTTCTCAGCTGAAAAACCTATAATTTTTCCATCTTTAAAAACTAAAGTAAAATTATCAATTAGATTTCCACTATAATTAAGTGGCTTTGTACTTTTTACCTTACCATTTATTCCTGTTTTTAAAGGAAGAGTAAATACTTCTTCTGTAGGCATATTTGCAACAAAATATGTTTGTTTTGAGTTATACTCTCCTCCACCAGCCCATATATGTTTTTCAGGCAATTCAATAGTTAAATCTGTGCACTTTGAAATATAGTGAAGCTTTTTAAATTTCTTTTCATTTAAAAATTCAACTTTCTTTTGAAGATTATCTAAATGATCATTCCAAGCATCTATAGGGTTATCTTTATCAACTCTTACTATTTTAAATATGCTTTCCCAAAGCCTCTCAATTGCGTTCTCCTCAGATAGGTTAGGAAAAACTTTTTTCGACCATGCTTTAGTAGGTATTGAAACAATAGACCATGCTACTGTGCTATTCATTATATATTCTCTATATTTTTTTAGTGCAATAGATCTAGTTTTATTTGACTCTGCAATTCTTTTAGAATCTACATCTTTCAAAAGCTCTGGATTTGATGCTGAAATAGATAGAAATGCAGCTCCATTTTTAGCTAAATCCTCATAACCTTCAGCTTTCCATTTAGGAAATTCTTTAAATGCCTCCTCTGGTGCATTCATAAATTTAATAAGAGTAAGCTCTTCATCACTCCACTCTACATGAACTTCCTTAGCACCTGCCTTATATGCTTCTTTAGCTACAATTCTTGTAAATTCTACACATTCTATAGGTGAGTTTATAACGAGAGTCTGACCTTTTTGAAGATTTACCCCAACTCGTACAGACAGTTCAGCATATTTACTTAGAAGATTTTCAAAATTATCCATAATACCTCTCCTTTAGCTATTATTATCATTAAAATTATATCACATATGAAATATTTGAGCTTTACACAACTATTTTATCAGATATTGGAAAAATATCAATATTTAAAAACATTTACAAAATATGGTATAACGCTTTAATATTTATATAAGGGCTGTAAATATATAGAAAACTAATAATTAAATGTTTTACTGGGAGGTAATTAAATGGGGATAGATTATTATAGGAGAATGTCTAGAATTGAGGCAATAAGCAATTCACATAATTATTGTGATTATATGAAAAAAAATAATAATGAAACTCGAAAAGCCACTAATATAAAGAATAATGTAAGTTTTATCGATGTACTTAAAGAAAAAATTAATGAAGCAAGTAATAAATAATTTTGGCAATTTGCTAGTAGCATTCATATAATAGATTCCTATATCAGAATTATAGATATAGGAATTTTTATTATTTTGTTATAATTTAAATAAAATGGTTTGAAATTTAATAAACTAAGTGTTAATCAGAAAGTAATAAAGGAGTGAAGGCCAGTGAAAAGAGGAGCTGTAGAAAGAAATTTTAGAAAAATAAAGAACCAAATAAATCAGATAGATGAAATAGTTAGACATACTAAAACCAATGCACTTTGGGAACATGAAGCTTCAATAAGAAAAAAAATAAAGCTATTAGAGGAGTTTGAGAATCAGGGGTTAAGAGATTATAAAGCAGTTTATGAAAAATATATAGAGATTTTTGACTATATATCAGAAAGACTTGTGGAGGATTACAATAGAAAAAATAATACTAGTTTCAGACTTAATGAAATAATAAGAAATAATAATGAAAACTACTTAAGATCTGGGATTATAAGTGTACTTATAACTCAACATATTCCTAGAATTATATCTAAGGAATTTGATATTGTGTTTCCTTCAAATCCTAAAGATGAGTATGAAAGTGCAAGAAAAATTAAGAGAAAAATTTATCTTCATTTAGGAGAAACCAATACAGGGAAAACCTATAATGCTATGCAAAGACTTAAAGAGGCAAGAAATGGGATATACTTATCTCCTCTTAGAATATTAGCACTAGAAAACTACGAAAAATTAAATGCAGAAGAAGTAAAATGCAGTCTCTTAACAGGGGAAGAGGAAATAATAGTCGAAGGTGCAAAGCATATATCTTGTACTATAGAGAAGCTTGATATTGAAAGAAATTATGATATTGCTATTATAGATGAGATTCAAATGATTAATGATGATCAGAGAGGAACAGCATGGACAAGAGCGCTCTTGGGATTAAAGTGTGAAGAGATACATATTTGTGGTGCCTTAAATGCCAAAGAACTTCTTGTTAAAATAATAGAAGATTGTCAAGATGAATACGAGTTTAGAGAATATAAGAGAAGTATCCCACTTGAAATACAGTATGAAGCATTTAAGTATAAAGAAATTGAAGATGGTGATGCACTCGTAGTATTTTCTAAAAAGAAAGTACTGCAGCTAGCATATCACTATGCTGATTTAGGCATAAAAGCTAGCCTTATTTATGGAGATTTACCTCTAGAAGTGAGGAGAAAACAGTATGATCAATTTATAAATAAAGAAACAAAAATATTAATAACTACAGATGCAATAGGAATGGGAGTTAATCTGCCTATAAGAAGAATAATATTTATGGATGTTAAAAAATTTGATGGTAATGATATAAGATATTTGAACTCTCAAGAGGTTAAGCAAATTGCAGGTAGGGCAGGAAGAAAAGGTATATATGAAGTTGGATATGTAGCTTCTTATGGTGATACACAAGAGTTCATAAAAGAAATGATAGACATGTCAGATAAAATTATTGAGGAAGGTGTGGTAGGCCCAAGTGAAGCTATACTCAAAATAAAGAACCTTAATCTTAGAGAAAAATTGGCATTATGGAGCACGAGAAATGAAAAAGTACATTTTTATAGAAAAATGGATATAACAGAATATTTAATAGTATTAGACAATGTAAAAGCATATAAACTAGATGAAGGAATACAGTGGAAGTTGTTAAGGATTCCTTTTGATGTATCTAATCCTGTTATGATGGATTCATTTTTAAGCTATGTAGATGAAGTTTTCATAGCTAAAAGAGAAATAATATCAAAGCCTCAATGTTTATTAAAAGATTTATATGAATTAGAAAATTATTATCAAAAAATAAACCTTTATTATTCATTTTCAAAAACCTTTGGATTAGAGTTTGATGAGCAGTGGGTATATGAAGAGAGAATAAAGATAAGTGAAGATATAAATGAGATACTAGTAAGTATATAACAACTAAAATATAATATTAAAATTACATAATGCATATAACTATAATATTAAGGATTGTTTGAAATTAATAGGAACTTGACAATTTTTGAATAATTTATTATTATAATCATCATATATAGATAAATACTAAGAAAAGGAAGAGTAGGCAAATACTCAAAACAAAGAGAATCTACGGTGGTGAAAAGTAGATATTTGAAGTTGCTGAAAGAAGCCTTGGAGTAGTAGGTTGAAAGATGGAGTAAATCTACCGGTTAATTACCGTTACATATTAAATCAGTATAAAATGTTTTATGCTGTTTATGAGTGGGCATTTTGTCAAACTAGGTGGTACCACGGAAGCAAAACCTTTCGTCCTAATTTTAGGATGAAGGGTTTTTATATTTTTATATTAAATTTCAAGGGGGTTGGAATATGAAGAACAGGATATTAGATTTATTTATCATTACTTTTGGGATTTTTTTATTTTCTTTTGCGTTAAATGTATTTTTCGCTCCTTACCACATAGTACCAGGAGGGATTTCAGGGTTAGCAATAGTTCTTGAATATTTAACACATATAAAGAAGTCGATTATAATAGGACTATTTAATGTGCCTATTTTTTTACTAGGTTTATTAATACTTGGTAGAAAATTTGTCATAAATACAGTATTAGGGGTTTTCTTAGTTCCAGTATTCGTAGAATTGACTAGTAGTATTGGTCCACTTACAAAAGATGTGTTTTTGGCTACAGTATTAGGCGGTGTTATTTCTGGAGTGGGAATAGGTATGCTTTTGAGTAATCAAGCATCTTTAGGTGGTACCGATACTATTGCAAAAATGATATCAAAATTTATTGCTAAGCCTGTTGGTAAGATTATGATGTTTATTGATTTTTCAATTGCATTACTTACACTTTGTGTTTTTGGAGTGGAAAAAACACTATATGGTATTGTTGCGGTATACTTAGTTGGAAGAGTTGTTGATATCTATATTAAAGGCTTTAAAGATTCAAAATCAGTTTTCATAATTTCGGATAGAATAGAAGAGATCAATAAGGCGATTCTAATAGAGTTAAATGGCAGAACAACAAAAATTGAAGCAAGAGGCGGCTATACAGACAGTGAACGTTTTATTTTAATGTGCCTTGTTACAAATAGTGAGTTAATTAAATTAAAACAAGTTGTTAAAAATGCAGATTCAAATGCATTAGTTTTAGTGCAGGATTCATATGAGATATATGGCAAACAATTCGGAATTGCATAAATTTAATAAATAGTAATTATGTAAATTATTTTTCGAATTTTTCTTTTAAATTAATGAAGTATTATGTAGAATTAGAAATAAATATAATAAAAGAATTAAGGAGTGATGATCAATGTATTTTAGTGAAAAAGGTAAAGCAAATACAAGAGAAACAGTAGAGTTAGCAATAAAATCAGCAAAAGAAAAGAATATAAAAAATATAGTTGTGGCATCATGCAGTGGAGATACAGTAAAGCTCATTAAGGACAACAAAGATTTAAATATAATTTGTGTTACCCATGCTTATGGATTTCAAGGACCGGGGCAAAATGAGATGCCAGACAATGTAAGAGAAGAGTTAAAAAGCATGGGTATAAAAGTTTTAACTACAACACATGTCTTAAGTGGTGCAGAAAGAGGAATAAGTACAAAATTTGGTGGAGCAAATCCAGTAGAGATTATAGCTCATGCATTGAGAATGCTTGGACAAGGAACAAAGGTCTGTGTAGAAGTTGCAGTTATGGCTCTTGACTCAGGAGTTATCCCATATGGAGAAAAAGTAATAGCTATTGGTGGGACTGGAGTAGGAGCGGATACTGCAGTAGTTATTACCCCTGCTCATGCAAATAACATATTTTCAACAAAGATACATGAAATAATTTGTAAGCCAGAGAAGTTTTAATTAATTTTAGTATCATAAAAGAATATACTTGAAAGAGGAGAGAATTATGACAAATATAAACATATGCGAAAAGATAAAGAGTACACTTAATGGTAAAATAGCACTAGGATCTATAGAAGCTAAGATTAAGGTAGGAGAATCTAGTGAACTACTTTGGGAGGAAATATCTTCAGCAAGCAATGAAATATCTAGCAAGAATTCTTTGGAAGATGTTTTAAAAATTAATAATATAAAGGCGGCTAGAGAAGCATATAAAAAATTGGGGAAAGATCCTAGTAGATATAGAGTTTCATCTGAATCATTAGTAAGAAGAATTGTTAAAGGAAATGAACTTTATAAAGTAAATAATATAGTAGATATAAATAATTTAATATCTATACGTTCTTTTAATCCTGTTTGTGCCTATGATTTAGATAAAATAGATTCAGATATAGTTCTTACAATTGGAGAAGAAGGAGATTATTATGAAGGAATTGGAAGAGGGCAAGTTAACTTATCCAATTTACCAGTATTTCGAGACAGTAAGGGTAACTTTGGAAGTACAACTTCTGATTCAGTAAGGGCAATGGTAACAGAAGATACTGAAAGGCTTCTATTAAATGTAGTTTCTTTTAATGGAAAAGAGGGTTTGGAAGAATATATGGAGTATTGCGAAGAACTTATTAAAAAATACGCAGATGGGAAAGAGATCACTAAGCGCATAATAATATAAAAATAGGAGGAGTAAAATGAAAAAGTGTATACGCTGTGGAGAATATTTTAAAGCATATTCTAAAAGCAGTGCAGGATTGTGTGAAGAATGTGCTGAATATGAATTTGAAAGAGGAATTACAAGATGCAGAGGATGTGGAAATATATTTGATTCTGATGAATTAACCAGAGGATTATGTGAAGCATGCAAAGATTCTTATGACAATGATAATTATGAAGATGGAGTTGAATTTGTGTCCTTTGAAGAAGAGTTTGATGAGGATTTAGATGAAGATTCTGAGGATTACTATGATAATTAGCAATATACAACTAAGTAGGTGGATGAAATGTCTAATAAAAATGCTGGTGTAGGAGATAGATTGCACATAGTTTTGCTAATAATATTTATTGTAGTTCTTATCTGGTCGGCAGTTAATCCTAAGGATTTATTTACTTGGTTTTTAGAAGTTTTACCAGCAGTTATAGGAGTTATAGTAATCACAATAACTTATAGTAAGTTTAGATTTACAACCTTTGTATATGTATTAATTCTCATCCATACAATTATATTAATGGTAGGAGGACATTATACATATGCAGAGATGCCATTATTCAACTGGGTAAGAGATGCTTTTAATTTGAGCAGAAATTATTATGATCGGTTAGGACATTTTGCTCAGGGATTTATACCTGCTTTTATTGCTAAAGAAGTATTAATTAAAGGGTCATATTTGAAAAGGGGTAAAATGTTGAACTTTTTAATTATTTGTATTTGTTTATCAATAAGTGCTTCTTATGAACTACTAGAATGGGGAGTTGCCCAAGCGACAGGCACTGCTGCAGACGCATTTTTAGGAACTCAGGGAGACGTTTGGGATACTCAGTGGGATATGTTTTTTGCGCTAATAGGGTCTATAATATCTGTATTAGTGTTTGGAAAAGTTCATAATAAATATATGGAGAAGTTGCAATAAGTATTATTGCAACTTCTCCATATATTTAGTTTCGATTATATTTAAGATAAACGAAGTCTGGTGTATCCATAAGGAAAATTTAAAGTATATTGAAGAATAATTGAGAAACTCAAATATATTTTAGTTTAATGATACTTGTTATGATTAAAAAATATTTTTATAGCTGGTACAATAATATTCGTCGCCAGGGAAAGCGACATGATCCTTGAAAATTAAACAGAGGTTAAAAATCAAGATGATTTTTATTAAGTAAACTAAACCAGCAATTCTTTTGAACTACTAATATAATTAGTAGAGGAAGTTAAACACTGACGTGTTTAACTAAGCGACCATCACAAAATCAGAGATTTTGGATGTCTGCTTAACTAATGAGCATTCAAACTTTTAAATTGAGAGTTTGATCCTGGCTCAGGACGAACGCTGGCGGCGTGCCTAACACATGCAAGTCGAGCGATGAAACCCTTCGGGGTGGATTAGCGGCGGACGGGTGAGTAACACGTGGGTAACCTGCCTCAAAGAGGGGGATAGCCTCCCGAAAGGGAGATTAATACCGCATAACATTAGTTTTTCGCATGGAGAACTAATTAAAGGAGTAATCCGCTTTGAGATGGACCCGCGGCGCATTAGCTAGTTGGTGGGGTAAAGGCTCACCAAGGCGACGATGCGTAGCCGACCTGAGAGGGTGATCGGCCACATTGGAACTGAGACACGGTCCAGACTCCTACGGGAGGCAGCAGTGGGGAATATTGCACAATGGGCGAAAGCCTGATGCAGCAACGCCGCGTGAGTGATGAAGGCCTTCGGGTTGTAAAGCTCTGTCTTTTGGGACGATAATGACGGTACCAAAGGAGGAAGCCACGGCTAACTACGTGCCAGCAGCCGCGGTAATACGTAGGTGGCGAGCGTTGTCCGGATTTACTGGGCGTAAAGGATGCGTAGGCGGATTTTTAAGTGAGATGTGAAATACCCGGGCTTAACTTGGGTGCTGCATTTCAAACTGGAAGTCTAGAGTGCGGGAGAGGAGAGTGGAATTCCTAGTGTAGCGGTGAAATGCGTAGAGATTAGGAAGAACACCAGTGGCGAAGGCGACTCTCTGGACCGTAACTGACGCTGAGGCATGAAAGCGTGGGTAGCAAACAGGATTAGATACCCTGGTAGTCCACGCCGTAAACGATGAGTACTAGGTGTAGGAGGTATCGACCCCTTCTGTGCCGCAGTTAACACAATAAGTACTCCGCCTGGGAAGTACGATCGCAAGATTAAAACTCAAAGGAATTGACGGGGGCCCGCACAAGCAGCGGAGCATGTGGTTTAATTCGAAGCAACGCGAAGAACCTTACCTAGACTTGACATCTCCTGAATTACTCGTAATGGAGGAAGCCCTTCGGGGCAGGAAGACAGGTGGTGCATGGTTGTCGTCAGCTCGTGTCGTGAGATGTTAGGTTAAGTCCTGCAACGAGCGCAACCCTTATCATTAGTTGCTACCATTAAGTTGAGCACTCTAGTGAGACTGCCCGGGTTAACCGGGAGGAAGGTGGGGATGACGTCAAATCATCATGCCCCTTATGTCTAGGGCTACACACGTGCTACAATGGGTAATACAAAGAGAAGCAATACAGTGATGTGGAGCAAAACTATAAAATTACCCTCAGTTCGGATTGTAGGCTGAAACTCGCCTACATGAAGCTGGAGTTGCTAGTAATCGCGAATCAGCATGTCGCGGTGAATACGTTCCCGGGCCTTGTACACACCGCCCGTCACACCATGAGAGCTGGCAACACCCGAAGTCCGTAGTCTAACCGTAAGGAAGACGCGGCCGAAGGTGGGGTTAGTGATTGGGGTGAAGTCGTAACAAGGTAGCCGTAGGAGAACCTGCGGCTGGATCACCTCCTTTCTAAGGAGTCGACAAGATAGGTAATTCTATCTTGAAGGTTTGTTTACACTCTGTTTAATCTTGAGGGATTAAAAGCCTAAATGGCTTTTAATGGGTAATTTAGCCGAATACCTTCGGCGTTAAGAATTACCCCGGTCAGGTGTTTCAATAACATCAATCTGGGGTTGTAAATTGCTCGTTATTAATCCTTTAATACTTTTATGGGGGTATAGCTCAGCTGGGAGAGCACCTGCCTTGCACGCAGGGGGTCAAGGGTTCGAATCCCTTTATCTCCACCATAATTGTTCTTTGAAAATTGCACAGTGATATATAAAATGAAAGTAAAGCTGAAGGTAAAACTACTTATTATATAAGTAATGAACCTTTGTAGATTTAAGAATTAATATAAATTAATAGTAGCGAGCAGAACAAGGAAGCAACCGAACGAGGAGCGGAATTTACTTTAAGGTAAATGAGCACCGCAGTGAGGGAAGCTGACGCAGTAATGCGAAGGTAATATTAATTTAGATGGTCAAGCTACAAAGGGCGCATGGTGAATGCCTTGGCACCAGTAGTCGAAGAAGGACGTGATAAGCTGCGATAAGCTTCGGGTAGGCGCAAATAGCCTGTGATCCGAAGATTTCCGAATGGGGCAACCCACACTACTAACGTAGTGTACTGTAAACTGAATTCATAGGTTTATAGGGATATACCCGGGGAACTGAAACATCTAAGTACCCGGAGGAAGAGAAAGAAAAATCGATTTCCTAAGTAGCGGCGAGCGAAAGGGAAAGAGCCCAAACCAGGAACTTGTTCCTGGGGTTGAGGACAGATCATAAACGAAAGTAGGAGTTAATTGAAGAGAGCTGGAAGGCTCCGCCGTAGAAGGTAACAGCCCTGTAGGTGAAAATGAAGACTTTTAGATCTGCTCCAGAGTACCACGAGACACGTGAAACCTTGTGGGAAGCAGGGAGGACCACCTCCCAAGGCTAAATACTAACTGGTGACCGATAGTGAAGCAGTACCGTGAGGGAAAGGTGAAAAGAACCCCGGGAGGGGAGTGAAATAGAACCTGAAACCGTGTGTCCACAACCGGTCAAAGCACTTTTACGTGCGATGACGTGCTTTTTGTAGAACGAGCCAGCGAGTTACGATATGTAGCAAGGTTAAGCACTTAAGGTGCGCAGCCGAAGGGAAACCGAGTCTGAATAGGGCAATAAGTTGCATGTCGTAGACCCGAAACCGGGTGACCTATCCATGGACAGGTTGAAGCGGAAGTAAAATTCCGTGGAGGACCGAACCACGTTGGTGTTGAAAAACCATGGGATGAGCTGTGGATAGCGGAGAAATTCCAATCGAACTCGGAGATAGCTGGTTCTCCTCGAAATAGCTTTAGGGCTAGCGTTGAGAATGAGTAATGGAGGTAGAGCACTGAATGGGCTAGGGGCTGACAACAGTTACTGAACCCTATCAAACTCCGAATGCCATATACTTGAATCTCAGCAGTCAGACTACGAATGATAAGATCCGTGGTCAAAAGGGAAACAGCCCAGATCATCAGCTAAGGTCCCAAAGTGTAAGTTAAGTGGAAAAGGATGTGGGATTTCTAAGACAACTAGGATGTTGGCTTAGAAGCAGCCACTCATTCAAAGAGTGCGTAATAGCTCACTAGTCGAGAGATCCTGCGCCGAAGATGTCCGGGGCTAAAACTTACCACCGAAGCTATGGGCTCGAAAGAGCGGTAGAGGAGCTTCCTGTATGGATTGAAGTCGTACCGAAAGGAGCGGTGGACTGTACAGGAGTGAGTATGCTGGCATAAGTAGCGAGAAATAAGTGAGAATCTTATTGGTCGAAAACCTAAGGTTTCCTGAGGAAGGCTCGTCCGCTCAGGGTTAGTCGGGACCTAAGCCGAGGCCGAAAGGCGTAGGTGATGGACAATCGGTTGATATTCCGATACCGCCAACTGACGTTATTACAAATGGGATGACGCAGGAGGATAAGATGTGCGCACTATTGGATGTGCGTCTAAGCACTTAGACAGACTAGACAGGCAAATCCGTTTAGTCAATGTTGAGGTGTGATGGGGAGCCCTTTCGGGCGAAGTATCTGATTCCACGCTGCCAAGAAAAGTCTCTATGGAGGAAGTTGGTGCCCGTACCGCAAACCGACACAGGTAGGTGAGGAGAGAATCCTAAGACCAGCGGAAGAATTGTTGTCAAGGAACTCGGCAAATTGACCCCGTAAGTTAGCGATAAGGGGTGCCTACGCAAGTAGGTCGCAGAGAATAGGCCCAAGCAACTGTTTAGCAAAAACACAGGTCTCTGCTAAAGCGAAAGCTGATGTATAGGGGCTGACGCCTGCCCGGTGCTGGAAGGTTAAGGGGAACACTTAGCGCAAGCGAAGGTGTGAACTTAAGCCCCAGTAAACGGCGGCCGTAACTATAACGGTCCTAAGGTAGCGAAATTCCTTGTCGGGTAAGTTCCGACCCGCACGAATGGCGTAATGACTTGGGCACTGTCTCGACAACAAATCCGGCGAAATTGTAGTGCAAGTGAAGATGCTTGCTACCCGCGATTGGACGGAAAGACCCCGTAGAGCTTTACTGTAGCTTAGCATTGAGTTTCGGTATTGTCTGTACAGGATAGGTGGGAGACTGAGAAGTAAGGGCGTCAGCTCTTATGGAGTCATCCTTGGGATACCACCCTGACAGTACTGGGATTCTAACCGGCGGCCATGAATCTGGTCACGGGACATTGTTAGGTGGGCAGTTTGACTGGGGCGGTCGCCTCCTAAAAAGTAACGGAGGCGCCCAAAGGTTCCCTCAGAACGGTTGGAAATCGTTCGTAGAGTGCAAAGGCAGAAGGAAGCCTGACTGCGACACATACAAGTGGAGCAGGGACGAAAGTCGGGCTTAGTGATCCGGTGGTTCCTCGTGGGAGGGCCATCGCTCAACGGATAAAAGCTACCTCGGGGATAACAGGCTGATCTCCCCCAAGAGTCCACATCGACGGGGAGGTTTGGCACCTCGATGTCGGCTCGTCGCATCCTGGGGCTGAAGTAGGTCCCAAGGGTTGGGCTGTTCGCCCATTAAAGCGGCACGCGAGCTGGGTTCAGAACGTCGTGAGACAGTTCGGTCCCTATCCGTCGCGGGCGTAGGAAATTTGAGAGGAGCTGTCCTTAGTACGAGAGGACCGGGATGGACTGACCTCTGGTGCACCAGTTGTTCCGCCAGGAGCACAGCTGGGTAGCTATGTCGGGACGGGATAAACGCTGAAAGCATCTAAGCGTGAAGCCCACCTCAAGATTAGATTTCCCATAGCGTAAGCTAGTAAGACCCCTTGAAGAACACAAGGTTGATAGGTCAGAGGTGTAAGCATGGTAACATGTTCAGCTGACTGATACTAATAGGTCGAGGGCTTGACCAAATACACATTCACTGTGCAATTTTCAGAGAACAATAGTTTCTGAAAAACAAAAAGTAACAACTAAAAATTGATAGAAGCGAGTAGTACAAGGAAGCGACTGAGCGAGGAACAGAGTTTACTTATCTGTAAATGAGTACCGCAGGGAGGGAGCTGACGAAGTAATACGAAGCTTATAGCAATTTTTGCAAAACATGCGGGTGTAACTCAATGGTAGAGTGCTAGCCTTCCAAGCTAGTTACGAGGGTTCGATTCCCTTCACCCGCTCCAATATAACGGGGTGTGGCGCAGATGGGAGCGCGCGTGGTTTGGGACCATGAGGTCGCAGGTTCAATCCCTGTCACCCCGACCAAAAAACACTAGATAGATATCTAGTGTTTTTTATTTTTGGTTAAAATAATTTGCTATAAAAATTATTTTGAATTTGTAGTTTTTTAATATATAATATACAGGGACACAAAAAAGGAGGAATGGAAATGACTTTAAGTGATAAGGTTTACAGTACGTTAAAAGAATTAGTTGCAGCACCTGGAGTATCAGGTACGAAAAGTGAAAATATAACATCTGAAAAGATATACAGTATACTATCGGAAATACCATATTTCCAAAATAATAAAAAGAATTTTGGTATGGAACTAATAGAAGAAGACCCATATGGAAGAAGTTTTGTATGGGGTGTTGTACATGGAAAAGAACAATCAAATAATACACTAATATTAACAGGACATTTAGATGTAGTAGAAGTAGAGGAGTTTGGGCACTTAAAACCTATTGCTTTCAATATTGAAGAATGCACTAAGAGAATCGGTGAGTTAAATCTAGATAAAGAAGCATTAAGAGATCTTGAATCTGGTAAATGGATTTTTGGAAGAGGTACAGCCGATATGAAATATGGCATAGCCTTAGACATAGAAATGCTTAGAGAATTTAGCGAAGAGAGAAATTTTAAAGGGAATTTATTATTCTTAGCAGTGCCAGGAGAGGAAAGCAACTCAGAAGGAATGATTGCATCTGTACCTTTTCTTTTAAAATTACAAGAGGAGAGGGGATACGACTATTGTGGAGTAATTGTTTCTGAATGTTGTATACCTGATAATGAAAATGATAAGTTAAAAAAGCTCTATATGGGAACTGTAGGAAAGATAATGCCATTATTTTTCTGCGTAGGTAAGGAAACTCATGTAGGAGAATCTCTTAAAGGATTAAATCCCAATGCTTTAGTTTCAGAAATAAATAGGCTATTAGAGTATAATCCGGATTTTTCGGATCAAGTTAACGATACTATTACACCACCACCTACATGCCTAAAGCAGTTAGATTTAAAGGAGCTATACTCTGTACAGACTCCATTATATGCAGCAGCATACTATAACATATTAACTTTAAGTATTTCAGAAGATAAACTTATGAGGGATTTAAAGGAGTTAAGTTTAAAAGCTTTTAACAACGTTTTAGATTTATTAAAAGAAAAGAGAGATAAATTTATAAAAAAATCTCCAGATAAAGTTCAATACATGGAAGTAGAACCTTGTGTTATGACTTATGAAGAGCTTTTAATGGAAGTTAAAGCTAAAGTAGAAGATTTTGATAAATATATAAAGGACAAAGTTGAGCTTTGGAAAAAAGAAAAAATGGACAACCAGACCATTGCAATAAACATTGTCAAAGAAACTTATGAAAAATATAATAGCAAAAAACCAATGATAATAGTTTCTTTTATTCCTCCATACTATCCACATAAATATTTACAAGGTATAGATGACAAAAGTAAAAGATTAATAGAAGTTATAGACGAAACAATAGAACTTGCTGAAAAGAAATTTAATGAAAAACTTATAAAAGAAGACTTTTTTATGGCTATATCTGATTTAAGTTATACTGGAATAGAAGGAAACAAAAATTTAGATCATTTATCATCTAATATTGTTGGTTATGATATAAATTATAAATTACCATTCGACTGTTTAGATAAGCTTAATATTCCAGGTATAGTTTTTGGTGGTGAAGGAAAGGACTTTCATAAGTATACTGAAAGGTTGAATGTCCCATATTCATTTAATGTAGTTCCTGAATTGTACAAAAATATGATTTTTTCTCTACTTAAGTAGAAATCAAGAATATAATTTAAGTCACAAAAAGCTAATTGGTTTTTTGTGACTTAAATTATTCGTTATCAAATTTTAATCTTGAACATAAGGCAAGGTTTTGACAAATTCATAGAAATCTTTATATTCTCCTATGTGATCTGACACTATTTCATCTTTTGTTCTATGGAGCAGGTTATCAGTTATTAAATATGTATTCATACCTAATTGTTTTGACACAAGATCTTCTTGTACATCATTTCCAACCATAAGACATTCTTCTGGCTTTTTTGAAATATCATTTAATATTTCTTCGTAGTACTTTAACTGAGGTTTACAATAATGATTTTTTTCAAAGCTTGATATGTAAGAGAACTCTTCAGGGTCAAATCCAGCCCAATGAACTCTATGATGGATTGCTTTAATTGGAAAGAGTGGATTTGTTGCAATTACAATTTTGTATCCCTTTTCTTTTAAGATTTTGACACTTTCTCTAATAGATTCAACATCTTTAACCGCCTCTCTAACTTTAAAGAAAGTAGTATCATAGAAATCATCAAAACGCTGCTTAATTTTGGATAAATCATAGTTTACTCTTTTGCCAAAGTCATTCATAAATACATCTTCATTGGTTCTATGTTCTAAATTTGCCACCATAACCTTAGTAGAACCCCATATATTTTTTGCAATCTCCTCTGGAGTAAGTATATCAGAAAATGATTTTGTAAGTTCTTCAAAGTATATTTTTTCAAATAAAGCCATATTCAGTGGAAGTAATGTTCCATCTAGATCAAATAAAATAGTATTCATAGTTATCCTCCTTAATTGTTATGTAAAATATTTTATCACAGGAAGAAGAAATTTACTATTACTGATGAAAGGTTTTTCTTGATTTGTGAATTATATTGGCGGTTTTTACGAAAAGTTTTAAATGTTTTTGAATGAAAATGATTGATTTTTGAAAATTCCTATATTATAATGTTTACATAGAGTAAAGATATCATATATCAATAAGTAGGTGATAAAATGCTGACTGAAGAAAGACACAATATTATATTAGATTTATTAAGAGAAAAAGGCGTAGTAAAAATAATAGATATAATGGAGGCTACTAATACTTCAGAATCCACTATAAGAAGGGATTTGACTTATTTAGAAAGTATTAATGCCTTGAAAAGAATACATGGTGGTGCAACATTGCCAAAAGGAAGATTAATTGAACCTAGTTATAGTGAAAAAGAGGTTCAAAACGTAGATGAGAAGAAGATTATTGCTAAATATGCCGCATCTTTAATAGAAGATGGCGACAGTGTATATCTAGATGCTGGTACATCAACCTATGAAATGATTCAGTATATAGATAAAAGCAACATTATTGTTGTTACCAATGGTCTTAAGCATATAAATGCTCTAGTTGATAAAGGTATAAATGCCTATATACTTGGAGGGAAAATTAAGAATATAACAAAGGCAGTTATAGGTTCAGATGCCCTAAAAAGTCTTGAAAAGTTCAGATTTGATAAATGTTTTCTAGGAATAAATGGAATACACATAGAATATGGATTTACCACTCCAGATTCTGAAGAAGCTATGCTCAAAGAAAACGCTATCAAACAGTCAAGACAATCCTTTGTATTGGCTGATGAAAGTAAATTTGGAGAAGTTAGCTTTGTAAAAGTGGCAGATTTGAAGGATGCTATTATAATTACAAATTCGGAGTTTGAAAATTACAAAGAATATAATGAAAAAACTAAAGTAAAGGTTGTGACAATTTAATGATATATACTGTAACTTTTAATCCTTCAATAGACTATGTTATTAAGGTTGAAAACTTCGCAGCAGGAACTGTTAACAGAGTGGTTAACGAAAATAAATATGCAGGTGGAAAAGGTATAAATGTATCAAGAGTTTTAAATAACTTAGGAATAAAAAGTAGGGCACTAGGTTTTATTGGGGGATTTACAGGACAGTTTATAGAGAGTTTTCTTAAAAAGGAAGAAGTATATACTGATTTTATCCAGGTAAACGGAGATACGAGAATAAATGTTAAGCTTAGTTCTAATGAAGAAACAGAGATAAATGGTAGTGGTCCAAATATTAGCGATGAAGATTTAGATAAGTTATTTGAAAAGATAGATACTTTAAATTCAGAAGACATTTTAGTGTTGGCTGGAAATGTGCAAAAATCTCTTCAAAGAAATATATATTCGCAAATTCAAGAGAAGGTAAAAAATAAAGAGGTAAAAGTAATTGTAGATACTACTGGTGAGGCTTTGATATCTACATTAAAGCATAAGCCATTTTTAATTAAGCCTAACAATCACGAACTAGGTGAAATATTTAATATTGAGATTCATAAGAAAGAGGATATAATAAAATACTCGCAAAGGCTTAGGGAAATGGGTGCACAGAATGTAATCATATCTATGGCAGGTGAAGGTGCGCTATTAATATGTAGTGAAGGAGTATATCATGCATCTGCTCCAAAAGGAATTGTAAAAAATTCAGTAGGAGCAGGAGATTCACTTATAGCAGGGTTCCTAGCTAGCTATTCTAAAACTTACAATATTACTGAAGCTTTTAAATACGGAGTAGCATCGGGAAGCGCTACGGCATTTTCTATGGACTTATGCAAGAGGGAAGAGGTAGAAAAGCTACTTGTACAGGTTAAGATTACTAAATTACTTTCTTAAAAGTTATACTTCAGAGAAATTAATTTCTCTGAAGTACAATTTAAATAAAAAAAGTTAATGTCTAAGATGAAAACCTTTTAAAAATAGGAGGGAAGTTATGAAAATTACAGAGCTTCTGACAAAAGAAACGATTATTGTAGATTTAAAATCAAACACAAAAGCTGACGTAATAGATGAATTAACAAATAAATTAGATAGAGCAGGAAGACTAAGAGATAAAGAAGAATTCAAGAATGCCATATGGAAAAGGGAAAATGAATTTTCAACAGGAATAGGAGAAGGAATAGCGATTCCACATGCCAAGACATCTGCAGTTAGAACTCCAGCATTAGCTTTTGGTCGATCTAAAAGTGGAATAGATTATGATTCTTTAGATGGAAATAGTTCTCATATATTCTTTATGATAGCGGCTAGTGAAGGAGCTCATAATGAGCACTTAGATACATTGTCTAGATTGTCTAGCATGCTTATGAGTGAAAGCTTTAGAGAAAAGCTTATGAGTGCAAATTCAGAAAATGAGATTTTAGCATTAATTGATAGCGAAGAAAAGAGCTATTTAAAGGAACAAAAACAAGGTGTAGATACTGAAAATAAAGAATCTAAAGGTTTAATATTAGCTGTAACTGCATGTCCAACTGGCATAGCACATACTTATATGGCAGCAGACGCATTAAAAAATAAAGCAAAAGATATGGGAGTAGATATAAAGGTAGAAACTAATGGTTCTACAGGGGTTAAAAATAGATTAACAGAAGAAGAAATCGAAAAGGCAACTGCTATTATAGTTGCTGCAGATAAGCAAGTTGAAATGTCTAGATTTGAGGGTAAAAAACTAATTCAAGTTCCTGTTGCCCAAGCCATTAAGAAGTCAGAAGAACTTTTAAATAAAGGGTTAAGTGGTGATGCGGCAGTATATCATCATAGCGGAAATGATAAAAATGTATCAGCAAATAAAAATGAAAGAACTGGATTCTATAAACATCTTATGAATGGTGTTTCTAATATGCTTCCTTTTGTTGTAGGAGGAGGTATATTAATAGCAATATGCTTTATGTTTGGTATAAAAGCTTTTGATCCAAAGGACCCATCCTTTAATCCAACAGCTAAGCTTTTAATGGATATAGGTGGTGGAAATGCATTTTCACTAATGATACCAGTTCTAGCTGGATTCATAGGCAGTAGTATAGCTGACAGACCAGGTTATGCGCCAGCTATGGTTGGAGGATTTATAGCAGCAAATAATGGTGCTGGATTCTTAGGAGGGTTAATTGCAGGTTTCTTAGGCGGTTACGTTGTAGTAGCTCTTAAAAATATGTTCTCTAAGTTACCACAGTCATTAGAGGGGATAAAACCAGTATTGTTATATCCGCTATTTGGAATATTCATTACTGGAGCTATTATGTTCCTCGTTGTTATTAATCCAGTTAAAGCTCTTAATGCAGGTGTTACGAGTTGGTTAAGTTCTATGGGCACTGCCAATAAGATAATTCTTGGTGTAGTATTAGGTGGAATGATGGCTGTTGATATGGGTGGTCCAATAAATAAAGCTGCATTTACCTTTGGAATAGCAATGATTGGTTCAGGAAATTATTATCCTCATGCTGCAATTATGGCTGGAGGTATGGTTCCACCATTAGGTATTGCTATTGCAACTACATTATTTAAAAATAGATTTACAAAAGAGGAAAGAGATGCAGGTAAAACTTGCTATATAATGGGTGCAAGTTTTATAACTGAAGGTGCTATACCTTTTGCAGCAGCTGACCCTGGAAGAGTTATACCTTCGATAGTTGTAGGTTCAGCGATAGCAGGAGCGCTTACTATGATGTTTAATATAGGGCTTCCAGCTCCACATGGAGGAATCTTCGTAATTCCTATAGTAAAAGGTAACCCATTATTATATGTAGCGGCTATATTAATTGGATCTTTTGTTACAGCAATAATGTTAGGATTTCTTAAAAAACAAATAGAAGATTAATTAAAAAAGCCTTGTTAAAATAAGTTTGAAAACTTCTATTTTAACAAGGCTTTTTTATATACTAAGCTGCTAATTTTTCTTCAAGACTTTCTGAGAGTTTTTCACCTTTTCTAACGAATATAATGTTAACAATCATTGCTATTAATCCAAAGAGAACTAATATTAATACGTCCTTTTGAATAATTGAATAGTTTATTCTTGATGCAAATAATATTTCCCTTATAGCTTCTACAGCGTAAGTGAAAGGCAAGTATGGACTTATAGCCTGGAAGAACTTAGGTAACACTTCAATAGGGAAGGTACCAGAATCTGAGCATAATTGAAGTACTAATAATACAACAGCTAGTCCTTCACCGACAAGTCCAAATAGATTCATAAAGCAATGAATTATAGAGTCAAAGGAAAGAGCCATTAAGGTTAATAGTAAAAATAGAAGTAAAGTATTCGATGGCTCAATTCCAAGTGCTAGTACTATTCCACCTAATGATACAGCTTGAATTATACCTATAACAGCATATGGAATAAATTTTCCAAGAACAAGCTGAACATTGCTAAGTTCTTTATAATCATCTTTTTTAGTTTTAATTACAAGAAACATGAAAACTGCACCAAGCCATATGGATATCGGTAAGAAATATGGTGCCAATCCTGAACCGTAGTTATTTATAGGATTTAAGTTTTGTTCATCCACTTTTACTGGGTTACCTATAAAGTTTCCTAGGTCTTTGCTTG
The DNA here is from genome assembly GCF_030915445.1 of Clostridium sp. OS1-26. Taxonomy (GTDB): domain Bacteria; phylum Bacillota; class Clostridia; order Clostridiales; family Clostridiaceae; genus Clostridium_AM. Next base: position 30,439 of record NZ_CP133264.1, on the reverse strand, counting down.
GAGTTTTAACATTGTCTTCAACTTTCTTTATACCATTATTTAATCCAGTATCGAGTTCCTTTGTTCCATTCTTCAAATCAGTTAACCCATTACTTAGCTGACCAGACCCTTCGGTTAGCTGATTTACACCTTGAGCTAGATTAGGTACTTGACTATTAAGTTGACCTAGACCCTTAGTTAGCTGATAAGAACCGTCATATAGCTGTTTAGAGCTATTTTGAAGCAACGGCATATTACTGTCGAGATTTTCTAAACCACTTGCTAGCTGAGATGATCCCTGTGATGTTGAATTAATTCCTAAAGATAGTTGGTACACCCCGTTAACATATTGGTTAACACCTGTTGTGTATGGTTCAATTCCTTGAGACTTAAAACTATTAAGTCCAGAATAAAACATTCCTGATGCGGAGTTTTGATTATTTATATCAAGTTGACTTGATAAATTTGAGGCACCAGTAGCTAATTGGTTTACACCATCTTTTAGCATTTCTATATTTTTTGAATTATCAGGATTAGTAGACCGATCTGATATAGATTGCATTGTTGATAGAAATGCTTGCATATTAGGATCTTGCATTGCTTCTGGATGCGCTGCCAGATATACTTGAAGTTGTTTCTGTCCATTACTCATAGCATACTGATTTTGATTTAATGTAGTAATTAAAGAATTTACTCCATTCTGCACCTGATTAGCTCCAGAGCTTAGCTGATCTGCGCCACTCTTCAAGCCACTAGAAACCTGAGTATAACCTGATATAAGCTTGCTATCAAAATTCTCATTTAAGGAGTCTCCAGCATTTTTTAAATCCGAAGATTTATTCGTTAACTCTTTTGCACCTTCCTGCAGACTGTTCATACCTTTATTTAATGTTGTTGCTCCTGAAGTCAACTTATTTGCGCCAGCTGATAATTCTGGAATCTTTGAGTTAAGTTGTCCAAGACCATTATTCAATTGATCTGAACCATTAGCTAGAGAACTGACACCATTTTGAAGCTCAGGAACTTGTCTGTCCATTTCCTTTAATCCAGTATTGAGACTTTGACTTCCATCTTTTAATTTACTAGTTCCATCATATAACTTTTCTGTTCCATTTGAAGCATCTTTCATACCGTCTTTCATTTCATATATACTATCAAATGCAATTGCACCGTATTCCCCAGAAATACTTTTCTTAATCTCATTAACGAATTCATTTTTTATAGCATCAGAGATTTTTGTGCCAATATAATTTTTCTTGTTGTTTGAAAGATAAATGATTTTAGGTGCTATAGCTTTACCATCTTTTGCACTTACTATTTTTTGAGAAAAATCCTCAGGAATTTGAATTTCTGCAAAGTACTTGTCATTAGCTATGCCTTTAGTAGCTTCTTCTTCAGAAACAAATTTAAAGCCTACATCCTTCTTATCATTTAGATTATTAACTATGTCATTACCATAGTTATAACTTTTGCCCTCTGCAGAGGTACCTTTGTCTTTGTTTACTACAGCTATATTGTAATTTTTTAAATTGCCATAGGGATCCCAATAAGCTTTTAAATAAAATAAGCTGTATGAAAGAGGAATGACTATGACCGCTGCAGTTGCTGCTAGCTTGATTTTATTTTGGTATATTGATTTTAATTCACTTTTAAAAATTTTAAATAATTTCATAAATCAAACACATCCTCCTATAATAAAATAAGTACTGACCAGTCAGTACAATAATGTTATACAACAAAATAAGACAAATTTCAAGCTTATTTAAAACTAATTTCCATGAAAACTGTACTCAAATATGTAGATTTAAGGAAATAAATTAATAAATTACATATAAATAGAGATCACTGGAATCATAATTTACTTGATTCTGGTGACCTCTATTTTTAACTAATACATATACTATAATTAGTTAAATAATAATTGTTAAGTTTAAATTATTGTATATTTGAATAGCTAGCAGCTTCGTCTTCTTTGTTTTTGTTATTTATAAATATAGAAGCTAAAAGGCTTACTGAAAGTATAGTAAATATGGACACTAAGGACACTACTACTGATATGTGTATATTAAATAATAATGCCAATAATTTTATACCTGTAAATATTAATATACATGCAACACCATATTTCATATAAGCAAATTTTTCATGAAGCTTATATAAAAGGAAGTACATACTTCTAAGTCCCAAAATTGCAAATATATTTGAAGTATAAACTATAAAAGGATCTGTTGTTATAGAAAATATAGCAGGGATTGAGTCTATAGCAAATATAATATCGGAAAATTCTATAAGCAATAATACTGCAAATAGGGGAGTTATATAAAGTTTTTTATTTTTTCTTATAAAAAACTTTTCTCCTTCTAGTTTATCTGAAACAGGAATAATTTTATTAATAAATTTAAGCAATTTACTATCTTTTATGTCGTTAACTTTATCATTTTCTTTAAACATTTTAATTCCACTTATTATTAGTATTAATCCAAATATATATAGCATCCAGTGGAACTTATTAACTACAGTTATTCCTAATACAACAAATATAAATCTTAAAATTATTGCACCCCATATACCATAGGAAAGAACTTTCTTTTGATATTCTGGTTTAATTGAAAACCCTTCAAAAACAAGTAAAAATAAAAATAGATTGTCGAGACTTAAGCTTTGCTCAATTACATATCCACCTAAGAAAGATAAAGCTTTTTCGGAACCCATAAATATATAAATACCTATATTAAATAGTAAAGCTAGTCCCACCCACATACCTAATGTTAACATTGATTTTTTAGTAGACATAAAATTCCTCCTTTATTATTTAGGTAAATTTAATAATGTATTAATTAAATAAGATTATTAAGAAATTTAATATTGTGAGACTATGTAGTAAAAAAACAAAAGACTTTTAACATAATCCTTAGGATTATGTTAAAAGTCTTATTACCTCACAAAGGCCTACAAAACCAGATTTGAAAAATATTCAAATCGGAATGTTGATTTTGCAGTTTAAATTACTCCCTTTTAACTAACTTTATTAAATTCTATAGTGTTATAATATCACATGAATTCCTGTTAGTCAAGTTATAAATATGTTTTTAAATATAAAAATTAATTATGTTAAGAGTTAATAATTAACGCTTGTTTTGAAAATTTAAACTACTATTTATATATAGCATTATAGGAAACCAAAATAAGTAGAGTTCTTGGATTTAACTTAATGTGATGCCTACATAGAGTGCCAATTTGACGCTAATCGCTTTCATAACTTGCGATGAGAGGTTAGCAATGACAGCAATCGGATAAACAGAGTTCTTGGCGTCAGATGGAGTTTTAACTCCACCTGATGCTTAGAAATCGTTATCCAGGGACGTAGCCGCTCTTTACTCCCGCTTGGAGAAGCGGGAGTATTAGAGCGGGTAGTCATCGGATAAAAATATAAACTTATTTTAAAATATAGTTGACAAGCAGTATAAGATAGTATATAATTCATAAATGTACCAAGGACATGTAATTATATGCGGGTGTAACTCAATGGTAGAGTGCTAGCCTTCCAAGCTAGTTACGAGGGTTCGATTCCCTTCACCCGCTCCAAATATGCGTTTTTAGCTCAGTTGGATAGAGCAACGGCCTTCTAAGCCGTGTGCCAGGGGTTCGAATCCCTTAAGACGCACCATTATTTTGGGATATCGCCAAGCGGTAAGGCACCAGACTTTGACTCTGGTATTCGTAGGTTCGAATCCTGCTATCCCAGCCATTTAAACTTTAATAATTATTGAGATGTCATGAGTTTGCGGGAGTGGCTCAGTGGTAGAGCGTCACCTTGCCAAGGTGAACGTCGCGGGTTCGAATCCCGTCTTCCGCTCCAACATATGCTTTATATTATATAAAGCAATTATAAAAGTTCATATTTACCCGGTGGTAATGACGTGAAGGTAACACCCGTTTCCATTCCGAACACGATGGTTAAGCTTCAGAGTGCCGATGGTACTGCAGGGGAGACCCTGTGGAAGAGTAGGTCGCTGCCGGATTCAATAAAAAAACACTAAGTGTATGCTTAGTGTTTTTTTTATTTTACCTAGTAAATATAGATATTACTTAGAATAATCAGTATATTGATTTTAAAGGTAATTAAACTTATAATTTATATATATGTAATAATGTGGTAAATGGATTGCTTTTATTTATACGGAGATGGACTTTAACTCTGTAGTTAAAATTATACATACTATGGAACTGAGGGGGATAAAATGGTTTCAAATTTATTTAATGCAGAAAAGGTATTAGAGTGTTTACTAGAAAATCTAGATGAAGGAATTCAAATAGTTGATTCTACTGGTAAGACAATGTATTACAATAAGGCGATGGGTAAGATAGAAGGAATTGAGCCTGGAAAAGTTCTGGGAAAAAGGGTTAACGAATACCTAAAAGACGTAAAAGAAGATACATCTACTCTAATGAATGCTCTAAAAACCGGTAAGAAAATTGTAGACTTAATTCAGCAATATAGTAATGAGTATAAGAAGAAAGTTACAACCATAAATACTACTGTACCAATAATTCATAATGGGGAAAATATAGCAGCTATTGAAATAGCTAAAGATATGACGAAACTAAAAGAACTAACAGAATGTATATGTAAATTACAGGAAATAAATGCAAAAGTAAAGAAGAATTATACCTTTAGCGATATATGTGGAAATAGCATTGCAATGAAAAGTGCTATAGAAAAAGCTAAAAAAGCAAGTATATCAAATTCTTCTGTCTTAATTTATGGAGAAACTGGATGTGGTAAAGAAGTTTTCGCACAAAGTATTCATTATGACGGGCTAAGGAAAGATAAACCATTTATACCTATAAATTGTGCTGCTATTCCTGCCGCTTTACTTGAAGGAATGTTATTTGGGACAGAAAAAGGAAGTTTTACAGGAGCAGAAAATAAAAAAGGATTATTTGAAGAAGCAAATAGGGGAACGATTTTGTTAGATGAAGTTAATTCTATGGAGCCCTATCTTCAATCTAAGCTTCTAAGAGTACTACAAGACGGATATATAAGACCTATTGGAAGTAACAAGGTTATAGACTGTGATGTTCGAATAATAGCAACATTAAATGAAGAACCAGAAAAACTAATTGAAAGTGGAAAGCTTAGAAAAGACTTTTATTATAGATTAAGTGTTATAAGGTTAAATATACCACCATTGAGGGAAAGAAAAGAGGATATACCCATATTACTAGATAAATTCATTAAAAATTATAATAAAATTCTAGATAAAAATATAATAGGAATTGATAAAGATGTTATGGAGAAGTTAATAGAATATAATTGGCCAGGGAATATAAGAGAATTAAAAAATGTAATAGAATCATCTATGAATATGGCAGATAACAATTCTATTTTAAGCTACTGGCATTTTGATCCCAAGATATTCAATAAGTCTTCAAATGAAACTCAAATAGATATTGAAAATTTTATTATAGATGAAAAGCAAAATTTTGATTTAGAACAATATATTGGGGATATTGAAAAAGAGATAATAAAAAGGACATTAAAAAATAATCATTATAATGTTAGTAGAACTTCTAAACAGTTGAATATTTCCAGACAAAACTTACAATATAAGATTAAAAAATATAATATTAACAAAATAGATTAGTATGTAGTGAACTATTTGCAGGAGTTGTATAAATATTAATTAAATTTGATTAATCTGCATAAGTGCAAAAATCCTTGCTAGATATGCAAAAAAAATTGCTTTTACAATAATTGGGTTTTGTGTGTACGTAATAGTAGGTTTATTTAATTCTATTAAAAATATATAAAGAAATAGTGCAAAAAATTTTTACATAATTTATGCATGTATTTTGGAATTAGGCCAAAATACATGCTTTTTTATTTGGCATGGCAATTGCTATATAAATAATGCATAAAAGTAAATAAAATTTTGCCTAAGAAATTACTTTGAAATGTGTATACGGTAATAGGCTAATTTATTTAAGTTAAAATTTTTTATGTGGTAGGTGAAGATTATATGATAAAAAAGGGTACATGGGTAGAAATTGAAGAGACTGTTTTAACATCTAAGGAGAGATCTCAAAGTATACCTGAAGAAACAAAACAAACACCACTTAAGTGCTGGATAAGAGGCAATTGTCTACAGGATTGCGAAATTGGTGGTGAGGTAGAAGTTGAAACAAATATAGGAAGAATTGCAAGAGGAAAAGTTGTTGAGGTTGAGCCAGGATATAACCATTCCTTTGGGAAATATGTTCAAGAACTAAGCTACGTTGGGAAACAAGTTAGAGATATTATAAAAGAGTAATTACTAAGCCTGCATTTAAGAAAAGAAGGGGGTAATAAATAATGAATAAGTATGAAGAGCTTATGGCAAGAAAGAGCCAAATTATGCTTAAATCTGTTGGAATTGATTTTGATAAATACGAAACTGGAAAACTTTCATTTGATTATGAAGGCCTTATGAGGGATGTAGGATATTGTTTAGAAGAAGTTCGAGAAATTCGAAAAGAGGCTGGAGTTGGAAATACTCCATTAATAGAGCTTAAAAACATAACAAAATTAGCAAGAAAAGCTTCTAAAACAGGCAAGGCTGCTAGAATATTTATAAAAGATGAAAGTTGTAATCCGTCGGGAAGCTTTAAGGATAGAAGAGCATCGGTATCTGTATATGATGCTATGAAAAGAGGTTATAAAGGTGTAGCTGCAGCTACTTCTGGTAATTACGGTGCAGCAGTAGCCTCTCAAGCCAATATAAGAGGACTTAAATGTATAATTGCAAATGAATGCTATGATTCAAGAAAAGTTGGACAGCCTGAAATCATAGAAAAAGGAAGAAAGTGCGAAGGTTACGGAGCTGAAGTTGTAAGGCTTACTGTCGGGCCAGAGTTGTTTTACACATATCTAAAAATACTTGAAGATACAGGTTATTATAATGCATCCTTATATTCCTCCTATGGAATAGCAGGGGTAGAAACATTAGGTTATGAGATAGCAGAACAATGCAGAGAAAGATTTGAAAGAGATCCTATTGCTGTAGTGGTAACACATGCAGGCGGTGGCAATGTTACTGGTACAGCTAGAGGTCTAATAAAAGCAGGAGCGTTAGATACAAAAATAATAGGTGCATCTGTAGATTTAAGCGGACTTCATATGGCTTCAGATATAGCTTTCAATAAGAAATCCTTTACTACAGGTCATACAGGATTTGGAATTCCATTCATGACAAATCCTGATAGATCAGATGTTCCAAGAAGTGCAGCAAGACCATTAAGGTATATGGATAGATATATAACCATAAGCCAGGGTGAAGTATTCTGGATGACTGAAGTGCTGGCTCAACTAGAGGGATTAGAAAGAGGTCCAGCAGGAAATACATCACTGGCGGCTGCTTTTGCAATTGCGCAAGAATATGATAATGATGAAATAATAGTTGTTCAAGAAACTGAATACACAGGAGCAGGCAAACATCCTATAGCTCAACTTAATTTTGCAAGAGAAAATGGTATTGAAATTATCATTGGTAACCCAAAGGAAGAAGTTCCGGGTAAGAACATAATATTACCTTCTCATCCTTCATTAGTATCAGTAACAGATGCAAATATGAAAGAGTTAAGAAAGTCATATCTAAGAAATTCTTTAAAGAGAATAAAGGGAAATGAAATTGAACAAAGAGATCTTAAATTCCTATTAGAGGAAACTAAGTTATCTTTAAAAGAAGCTACAGAGTTATTAAAAGAAAATAATATAAGTGTAGAATAGGGGGAAATGTATGAAAAGGGAAAGTGATTTTGAAATAAGAAGACAGCATTTAAAAGATTTAAGTGATGAAGAGTTATATGAAAGATTTTGGAATTTAACAGAACAAATTGTAAAGCCTTTAGTAGACTTAGCATATACACATACATCACCAGCTATTGAACGTTCGGTACTTTTAAGAATGGGATTTTCCAGTTTAGATGCACAGCCAATAGTTGATTATGGAGCAAAGTGGAATTTATTAGATAAAGGAATCGGCAATGTAGTTTTAACCTATGCAAAAATAAAAAATATTAATTATCTAAAAGCAGGAGAAGAGTTATCAAAAGGTGTAGGTTGGGATTTAGTTATTGACAAAATGAAGGGCGGTGACAAGTAATGATTGAGAGATTAGAGGCAAATAAAAAAATAGATATAGAGGAAATATTAAGAGATTTAGACAAATATGAGCCAAAATGGAGAGGTTGGCACTGGAGAGAGGAAAGCCAAGAAGGAAGAGCTGGAGAATTTACTTATAGTGAGATATCTAAATCCTTAAAAAACAGTCAACCGCTTCCGGCTGCAAGAAGCTTTAATAATATTGATCCGCAGCCACAACCGATTATTACCACGGAAATAGCTTCCGGTAGGTTTGAAGATGATATAAGAAGAATGAGAATGGCAGCATGGCATGGTGCAGATCACTTGATGGTTATAAGAACAGCAGGCCAAAGCCATTTTGATGGGTTAATAGAAGGCACTCCAGAAGGAATAGGTGGCGTTCCTATTACAAGGAAGCAAGTTAGGGCAACAAGAAAAGCTATAGATTCAATAGAAGAAGAAGTAGGAAGAAAGATAAATTTTCATTCTTATGTATCTGGAGTGGCTGGTCCTGACATAGCTGTTATGTTTGCTGAAGAGGGAGTAAATGGAGCGCACCAGGACCCTCAGTATAACGTACTTTATAGAAATGTGAATATGTTTAGATCCTTTGTAGATGCGGCGGTAGCGAAAAGAATAATGGTTTGGGCAGATATGCTGCAGATAGATGGAGCTCATAATGCTAATGCTACAGCAATGAAAGGCTATAATGTAATGCCAGAACTAATGGTACAGCATGCCATAAATGCCAAGTTTTCAGAGTTGGTTGGAATGAAGCCAGAGAATATAGCTCTTTCAACAGTTCCACCAACATCTGCGCCAGCACCATGCATGAAATATGACTTACCATATGCAGTAGCATTAAGAGAGTTATTTAGCAAATATAAAATGAGAGCTCAAATGAACACAAAATATATAGAGTCCTGTGAAAGAGAGGCTACTGTAGGACATACTTTAAATCTGTTGATATCAGAGTTAACTTCTGCAGATATTCAAAGCACAATAACCCCTGATGAGGGAAGAAATGTTCCATGGCATTATAATAATATACATGCTGTAAATACTGCTAAGCAGGCCTTTATTGGTATGGATGGACTGATGGATATGATAGAGCTAAGAAAAGAGGGTTATCTACCAGAAAAAGTAAGAGAATTAAAAGAAAGAGCTATTCTATTCTTAGAGGAAATGATTGAAGCTGGTGGGTACTTTAAAGCAGTCGATTCCGGATTCTTTGTAGATTCAGGAGAATATCCTGAGAGAAATGGAGACGGTATAGCAAGAAAGATGGATGGTGGAGATGCTGTTGGAACCATAATAAAAAGAGACAAAGACTACCTTGCACCTGTTTGTGCTCATTTTGGATATAATAACATCCCTAAGGAATATAAGAATGCATGTGATGCTATAAATGGATGCACATTATGTGATCATTCAAAGATTAAATACATTGATGAACTTGATGAAAATGACAACGTATTCAAAAGATTAGAGGGAATCAAAGAAGATGGTACAGTGATTCCAGAAGTTCAGTGGGCAAAAGATGGATATGTAAAAGTTACATTATGCATACCTGAAAATGAACAAATAAGCGAAGCTGCTGCACTTGAAATGGGAAAGAGAATGAATTTAAAGGATGTAGAAATTATTCATAAACAAGTTTTACAAATGTCAGAAGGAACTCTAGTAGAAATTAAGGGCGTATGTGATTTTATACCTGTAAAACGAGATGAGCTTTCCTTACCGAAGAGAAGAAAAACCCTGCCTCCAGATGTAATGAGAGATTATGTAAAAGAAAATCCAATAAAAGTTGTTGCAGCTACTGTGGGAGAGGATGAACACTCTGTAGGATTAAGAGAAGTTATAGATATTAAGCACGGAGGGGTTGAAAAGTTTGGTATAGAGGCAATTTATCTTGGTACATCCTGCCCTGTAGAAAAGCTTGTTGATGCGGCAATAGAATCAAGAGCTCAGGCTATATTATGCAGTACAATAATAACCCATAATGATGTTCATACAAAGAATATGCAAAAGCTTCATGATTTGTGCGTAGAAAAAGGTGTAAGAGATAAGTTGATACTTGTATCTGGCGGAACTCAGGTAACTGATGAGATTGCAAAAGCTCGTGGTATGGATGTTGGATTTGGAAGAGGTTCAAATGGTACAGATGTAGCATCATTTATTATCAAGAAGCTAATGGGCATTAATCCAGATGAAGAGGAATAAGAAGTAGTTTTAGATAGAGTATATTGATACATGACATCACAAGGTAGAAGCAGCAATTGATACAGGAGGGAATCTTATGGAAGTTGATTATTTAGTTGCAGAAATAGGTAGTACTACTACTTTAGTGACGGCTTTTAATGTACAGCGTGATAAGAATGACAAAATTTTTGTAGATACTCCTTTTCAGGGTAAGGCATGTACAACAGTGCTGGATGGTGACGTGACTATAGGACTAAAAAACGCAATAAAAGATATTGAAAATAAAATAAATGAATCACTTTTGTGGCGAAAAATGTTAGCCACCAGCAGTGCAGCTGGTGGGCTAAAAATTACTGTACACGGTCTCATGGAACAGATGACTGTTAAGGCAGCAAAGGAAGCTGCCTTAGGGGCCGGTGGCATTATTAAAATGGTTACTGCTGGCAAAATGAGAAAGAGCGATATAAAAAGAATACATGACATTGATCCCAATATGATAATGATTGCTGGCGGCACAGATTATGGAGAAAGAGAGACTGCAATTTTTAATGCAGAACTTATAAGTGCAGAAAAGTTCAATAAACCAATAGTATACTGCGGCAATATTGAAAATAGAGAAGAAATAAAGGAAATATTTGAAGGTCAGGAGCTATATATTATAGATAATGTATATCCACGAGTAGATGAGTTAAATGTAGAGCCTGCAAGAAAGATAATACAGGATGCCTTTGAAAAAAACATTATAAAAGCTCCAGGCATGAATAAAATTAAGCAACTGGTGGATGGAAGCATAATGCCAACTCCTGGCGCTGTAATGGAAAGTTCAAAAATCCTCTATGACAAAATAGGAGACTTAGTGGTATTAGATGTGGGAGGAGCTACAACAGATGTACATTCTGTTACTGAAGGCAGTAAAGTGATTTTAGATATGCTAGTAAATCCGGAGCCCAAAGCTAAAAGAACAGTGGAGGGAGATTTAGGGATTTTTGTAAATAGTAAAAACGTCATAGAATTGCTTGATATAAGAGATCTTGGAGAATTAAATAAGGAATATATTGCTGAGCATATAAAAGCTATCCCTATTGAAAAAGAAGATATAAAAGCCAGTTGTTTGCTTACTAAAAAAGCTGTAGATGTAGCTGTAAATAGACATATAGGAACTATAAAAAGAAAATACAGCGGAGAAAGTGGCTTTATAGCTTATGGCAAGGATTTATCACAGGTTAAATATATAATAGGCACCGGTGGTGCACTAACAAGACTTCCTAGTGGTGAAAGAACACTCTTGGAAATAAGGTATTTAAAGGATGACATCACTATGCTTCCAAGAAAAGGTGCTAAAGCTTTAATAGATAAGGATTATATAATGGCTTGCGCAGGAGTATTGAGCAAAGAAGATAAGGAGGCATCAGAAGCGCTTTTAAGGCAGAGCTTAAATTTAGATAGCATTATTAAAGAGCTTAAATGATCAATTAATATTTAGTAAAAGGAGAAGTTATTATGAGGAAGGAGTACCCTTGTATAGATGTAAATCTTTCAAAAATAACACACAATGCAAAGCAGATACTATTCCTGTGTAATAAAAAAGGAATAGATGTTATTGGAGTTACTAAGGTTTTTTGTGCGGAATCCCCTATAGTACAGGCTATATTAGATGGGGGAGTTACACACATTGGAGATTCAAGAATACAAAACTTAAAAAAGATGAGCAATTTGGGTTGTAGAAAAACTTTATTAAGGATTTCTATGGAAAGCGAAGCGGAGGATGTTGTCAGGTATAGTGATATAAGTTTAAATTCTGAATTGGATACTATAAAAACCTTAGCAAAAGCAGCTAAAAGCTTAGGTAAAAAACACAATATTATATTGATGGTAGATGTTGGAGACCTGAGAGAAGGTGTACTTGAGGAGGATGCTGTTGCCGTAGTTAAGGAAATATTAAAACTAGACAGCATAAGTCTTATAGGTATAGGTACTAATGTTACATGCTATGGTGGAGTTCTTCCAGATAAAGATAACCTAGGCAAACTTATAAGGTTAAAAAGTGAGATCAAAGCTTTATGTAATATAGAGTTGCCAATAATCTCAGGTGGTAATTCAAGCAGCCTCTATATGGTTATGGATAACACTATGCCAGAAGAAGTTAACCAATTAAGAGTGGGTGAAGGTATTGTACTAGGAAGGGAAACATCCTTTGGGAAATTAATACCTGGTTGTTATGATGATGCTTTTATATTAAGTGGAGAAATAGTAGAGATAAAAGATAAGCCAACTGTTCCTAAAGGTAAGATAGGTATGGACGCTTTTGGCCAAAAACCTAATTTTGAAGATAAAGGAATACGAAAAAGAGCTATTGTAGCTATAGGTAGACAAGACATAAAAGTAGATGGGATTATTCCTTTAGATAATAATATAAGTATTTTTGGTGCTAGCAGTGATCATTTGATTTTAGACGTTACAGATAGTACAAGACCTCTTAGAGTAGGAGATATCATAGATTTTAAAATGGATTATGGATGTCTTCTTGCTGCTATGACTTCATTCTACGTAAAAAAATATTATGAAGAAGAACTGGCTGTAGCTAGTATGTCTTAGAAGGTAAAAATTAAATTAAATATATTTAGGAGGAATTATTATGAAAAGAAATGTAAAAGTTGTTATTTGGGGATTTGGAGCAATGGGTAGTGGTATGGCAAAAATGCTTTTAAAGAAAAAAGGTGTAGACATTGTTGGAGTATGCGCTAGAGGTGAAAAAATAGGAAAGAGCATATATGAATTATTGGAAATGGAAAGAGGAGATAGACCAGAAGTTATAATAAATTCTGATATTGAAAAAATATTAACTGAGACAAATCCAGATGTATGTCTTTGTGCAACAGATTCATTTACAAAAGAAGCGTTTCCAAAATTAAAGGTTGTACTTGAAAATAAAGTAAATGTAATTTCAACAGCAGAAGAAATGGCATATCCATATGCTCAAGATCCAGAGATTGCTTCAGAGATTGATAAAATTGCTAAAGAAAATGGAGTTAGTATACTCGGAACTGGTATAAACCCAGGTCTTATGATGGATTTACTTGTGCTTTGCTTAACTGGATGTATGGAAGATGTTGAACATATTGAAGCAAAAAGAGTAAATAGTTTGTCACCATTTGGACCATTTGTTATGAAGGAACAGGGTGTTGGTACTACTGTTGAAGAATTTGAGAATGGAGTTAAAAATGGTACACTTTCTGGACATGTTGGCTTTGCTGAATCAGCAGCAATGATTGCTGACGGGCTTGGCTGGAAGATTGAAAAGTTTGAGCAGCAAGTGAAACCAATAGTCACATCAATTGACAGAAAATCACCATTTGGATTTGCAAAGGCTGGAGATGTTGCTGGTGTTAGTATGACAGCTCAGGGATGGGCAGATGGAGAGGTTAAAATAGACTTAATTCATCCACAGCAGATTGAACCAGAAATGGAAGGAACAGAAACAGGAGATTATATAACAATTAAGGGAAACCCAGCTATTCATATGGCAAACAAACCAGAAGTTGATGGAGGAATAGGAACAATTGCTATGTGTGTAAATATGATTCCTCACGTAATTAATGCTGATGCAGGGCTTAAGACAATGATAGACCTTCCGGTTCCAAGAGCTATTATGGGAGACTTTAGAGATTTTATAAAAGATAGAGAGTAATTGTCTTAAAGAATACTATATAGTTTAAGCTTATAAGCTACTCTAGAAATTGTAATCAAGAAATAAGGGAGCGCGAATAATGTCAGCAAATAGAAATTCTATCTTTAGAACTAAATCTATTGAAGAACTACTGGCACAGGCATCAGGTAAAAGAGCACTAAAAAAAGTGCTTGGTCCCTTTGAATTAATAGCTTTAGGAATTGGCTGTATTATAGGAACAGGAATATTTGTACTTACAGGGGTTGCAGCAGCCAATTATGCAGGACCAGCACTTATTCTTTCTTTTGTATTCTCAGGTATAACTTGTACATTTGCAGCATTATGTTATGCAGAGCTTTCTGCTATGATTCCAATAGCGGGTAGCGCGTATACCTTTGGATATGTTGGATTGGGTGAAATTTGGGCATGGATTATAGGCTGGGATATTATATCTGAGTATATAGTTGCTCTTTCAACCGTTGCAGTTGGATGGTCAGCATACGTAGTGACACTACTTGAATCAGCAGAGATACATCTTCCTTCAGCATTATGCAATCCTCCAGGACAAAATGGCGGTATAATCAATCTTCCAGCAATTTTAATTATATTTGTTATAATGCTGCTACTAATAAGGGGAGTCAGTGAAAGTACTAAATTGAATAACTTGTTAGTTATAATAAAGTTAGCTGTTGTAGTTTTATTTATAGTTTTAGCAGTCGGACATGTTAATCCAGCTAACTGGCACCCATTCTTTCCATATGGAATTAATGGCGTTTTTAAAGGAGCTGCAATCGTATTCTTTGCATATTTAGGATTTGATGCTGTAGCAACAGCGGCAGAAGAGGTTAAAAATCCTCAGAGAGATTTACCAATAGGTTTAATTGGAGCACTTTTAATTTGTACAACTTTATATATTATAGTTACAGCTATACTAACAGGGGTAGTGCCTTACATTCAATATAAGAGTATAGCAGCTCCAGTGGCCTTTGTATTATTAAAGATAGGTATTAAATGGGGTTCAGCATTAGTATCTGTTGGAGCAATCTGTGGCATAACTTCAGTACTGCTAGTTACGATGTATGGAGCAACTCGTATACTATTCTCACTATCAAGGGATGGATTAATACCACAGATAGTTGCAGATGTTCACCCTAAGTTTGGGACACCGGTAAATAGCACAATTTTAGTTGGTGCTATAGCAGTAGTTCTTGCTGGATTTTTGCCAATAACGAGATTAGCTGAGCTAGCAAATATGGGAACACTTACAGCCTTCTGTATGGTTTCTGCATCCGTCATAGTTCTTAGGAAGAAACGACCAGATATTCAGAGAGCATTTAAATGTCCAGGAGTCCCCCTTATCCCTATAATAGCTATGTTATTTAGTCTATATTTAATTTGGTCATTGCCTACAATCACTAAAATAGTATTTTTAGTATGGTTAACAATAGGAGCATTTGTGTACTTTGGATATGGTAAAACACACAGTGTCATGAATAATATAGAAAAACCATCCTCCTATGATATATAACATAAAGTATGATGAAATTTACAAACGACAATGGTAATTAAATATTGATAGTTTTGCATAAATTTAATTTAGAAATTGTAAAGAAAATATTGATGTATATTATACATCAATATTTTCTACTAATAATCAAGTAATTTAATAAAAATGGGGGGCCTAAAATTGAAATTACAAGAAAAGATTTATAGCACATTAAGGGAACTAGTGTCAGTTCCAAGTGTATCAGGTACAGAAGGCGAAAAGCTTATATCTCAAAAAATACACAACATATTATCAGAAATTTCTTACTTTAAAGAAAATAAGAATAATTTCGGACTGGGCGAAATAGAAGGAGATCCTTTAGGAAGAAAATTTGTATGGGCTCTTGTAAATGGGAAATATGAATCAAAAGACACAGTAATATTAACAGGACATATAGATGTAGTTGAAGTAGAAGAGTATGGACAATTAAAAGATATTGCTTTTAATGTAGAAGAATGCACAAAAAGAATTAATGAGTTAACTTTAGACAATGAAGCACTAAGAGATCTTAAATCTGGCAAGTGGATCTTCGGAAGAGGAACTGCAGATATGAAATCTGGTATTGCTATAGATATTGAGATTATAAGAGAATTTAGTGAAAATAGAAATTTCAGAGGAAACATATTGTTTTTAGGAGTACCAGGAGAAGAAAGTAACTCAGAGGGGATGATAGCCTCAGTTCCTTTTCTTGTAAATCTTCAGGAGAAAATGGGATATAACTATGTTGGTGCAATTGTATCTGAATGTAGTATACCTAAAAATAAAGATGAGAAATTCAAAAGAATATATATGGGAAGTGTAGGTAAAGTAATGCCTTTATTTTTCTGTGTAGGCAAAGAAACACATGTAGGAGAGTCCTTTAAGGGCTTAAATCCTAATGCATTGGTGTCAGAAATAAATAGACTCTTAGAAGGTAGTCCTGATTTTTGCGATAAGGTTAACCAGACAACTACTCCACCGCCTATGGCGCTAAAACAAACAGATTTAAAGGAACTATATTCTGTGCAAAGTCCTCTATTAGCAGCAGCATACTATAATATATTAACCCTTAATATGTCGGAGGAGAAGATTATAAGTGATTTAGAAAAGTTAGCATTTAAGGCATTTAGCAATGTTTTAAATAGTGCTAAAGAAAAAAGAGAAAATTATATAAAAATGTACTGTGAAGAAATTCAATATATTGAAGTGGAACCTTGTGTTATGCTTTATAAAAAATTACTTTCAGAAGTTAAGACTAAGAATAAAGATTTTGAAAGTTATATTAAAGAAAAAGTTAAGGTTTGGAAAAAGGAAAAGAAGGACAATCAAACCATAGCCATAAATATAGTAAAAGAAACCTATGAAAAGTATGAAAATAAAAAGCCTATGATAATAGTTTCTTTTATTCCTCCATACTATCCTCATAGACATTTAGAAGATAAAGATGAAAAGAGTAGAAAATTTATAGATGCTATAAATGCAACAATAGAATATGCTGATGAAAAATTCAATGAAAAAATTATTAAGGATGACTTTTTCATGGCTATATCTGATCTAAGCTATGCAGGATGTGAGAAAAATAAAGATTTAGATAATCTGTCTTCTAATATTGTTGGATATGGAGTGAATTATGACTTACCATTAGAAGATTTAAGTAAGCTTGATATTCCAGGAGTAGTATTTGGAGGAGAAGGCAAAGATTTTCATAAGTCTACTGAAAGGCTAAATGTTCCATACTCTTTAAATGTAATACCGGAGCTATATAAGCACATAATTAACTCTCTTCTTAGTGTACCTGTACATTAGCGATGTTAATATTAAAGGTGTATGGGAATAAATTGTATGTTTAATTGGTTTAAGTTATAGGGTATTGATAGATAAAAATTTTTTAATAAATATAAGGGGGCTATTTTATGAACATATTTAGAAAAAGGAGCGTAGCGGACTTTAAAGAGGCAATAGAAGATAGTGGTCTGCGAAAACAACTGACTGCATTTGATATAGCAGCTCTTGGAATTGGGTCAGTAATAGGAACTGGTATATTTGTTGCTACAGGTCAGGGGGCACAGCTGGCTGGTCCTGCGGTTACAATATCCTATATAGTAGCAGCAATAACCAGTGCCTTATGTGCTCTTACTTATGCAGAACTCGCTACTATGTTTCCAGTTGCGGGAAGTACCTATTCTTATACCTATGTTGCTTTTGGTGAGATTATAGCATGGATTATCGGATGGAACCTAATACTTGAATATACTGTTGTTGCGGCGGCTGTTGCATCAGGATGGTCATCAACTTTAGTTGGAGTTTTTGAAGCTTATAACATTCATTTACCTGCAATGCTAATAAAGTCTCCACTGGTTGGTGGAATTGTAGATTTACCTGCTATCTTAGTTATTGCTTTTATAACATGGTTACTTTACATTGGTGTATCAGAAAGTGCAAAAGTAAATAATATAATAGTTTTTATAAAGGTATCTGTAATTATTGTTTTTATAGTTCTTGGAGCAACGCATATAAATGTTGCTAACTATCATCCATTTTCACCTTATGGAACTAAAGGAATAATGTCAGCTGCTGCAATTATATTCTTTGCGTATATCGGTTTTGATGCTGTTTCTACTGCAGCAGAAGAAACAATCAACCCTAAAAGAGACATCCCCCTTGGGTTAACTATTTGTTTAACTGTAATTATCATATTATATGTAGCTGTTTCATTAACGCTTACAGGAATGGTTCCTTTTAAAGAAATTGATGTAGAAAATGCTCTTCCTGCTGCTTTGAGAAGAATAGGAATAAGTTGGGGTTCAGCACTTGTTGGTGTAGGAGCTGTTATAGGAATGATTTCTACTCTTCTTGTAACTATATATGGACAAGTTAGAATATTTATGGTTATGTCAAGAGATGGGTTAATACCAAAATCATTAGCCAGAATATCTAAAAAATATGGAACACCTGGAATATGTACTATAGCAACAGGTGCTTTAACAGCTGTTATAGGAGGATTTTTACCACTGACAGTACTTATGGATTTATGTAATATAGGAACTTTGTCTGCATTTATAATTGTATCTATAGGTGTTATTATTTTAAGAAAAACTATGCCGAGTGTAGAAAGAAAGTTTAAATGTCCAGGTGTTCCTTTTACACCGGTTTTAACTGTATTATTCTGCTTTTATCTCATGTATAGTTTACCTGGAGTTACATGGATTAGATTCGGAGTATGGACGATAGTAGGTATAGCAATTTATTTCTTATATGGAGAAAAACATAGTACATTAAATAATGTAAGTAGTAGTCTAGAAGTGAATAAAAAGGAAACTGAAGAGAAAATGTAATAGAATCCTTAATAGAAGGTATTAAATGATATAATATATAACCTTTGTCACCAATATTTAAAAAGATTATAGTAAATAAGGAAGATGATTTCTGTGCTGAATAGGAGTCATCTTCTTTATTATGCAAAGAAGTTTGTAACATACCAATAAGAATTACTATTCTACATATTATTATTTTAAAATCTAATTTTCGATGATATAATTTTATCAAACAGCTTTTTGTAGAGAAAGTAATTCTGTTTGTATGAAATATAAAATCTAAAAAGTAATAAATTGAATATTGTGATTTATATAGAATAAAAAATTTTAGTAGAATTCTACCCTAGTTGTACATGGTTAAACCACTCAATTGTTCTAGTTAGAAATATCTGTTTTTTCAGCAGTAGTAGTCATTTCATCTATAGGCAAATCGTATTGGCATTGCAAATAACAAATAAATATAAAAGAGGTGGTACTAAATGTTTGAAATAGATAGTTATTGTGAAATATTAAATAGATCACACCGCAGATGTATCGAATATGGTATAGAAAAGGATAGAGTTTTTCCTGTAAATATACTTAAAGGTAAAGAATTTAATATAATCTTAGAAAAAAATAATGAGCTGATTAAAGTTGCAAAACCATTTATGGAAATACTTTATGACTTCCTAAGAGGTTCAGGATTTTCACTATATATAACAGATAAGGATGGTGTAGTTCTTACTATAATAGGGGATGAGGATATAATAGAAGGTCAAGCAAAAACAGGAATTGTTGTTGGCTCAGATATGAGTGAAAAAAGCACTGGCACTAATGCTATAGGTACAGCGCTTTATGAGAATTGCTCAGTTCAAACTTCAGGAGAAGATCATTTTATAACTGCATATTATGCTTGGACGTGCTCAGCTGCGGTTATCCATAATGAATATGGAGATATAATTGGATGTCTTAATTTGACAGGAAGGCGCCAATTAGCTCATCCTCATACCTTAGGTCTTGTAGTTGCAGCGGTAAAATCTATTGAAAATCAGCTAAAGGTTGAAAAAACTCAAAATGAGCTATTTAAGGCTTATCAATATTTAAATAAAGTCATGAATTCCATAGATTCAGGGATTTTTGCCGTAGATACTAATGGAGCAATAAGAGCTATGAATAATAGTGCATTTAACATGTTAGAGCTTAAAGAGGAAGAGATTATAAACAAAAATGTGGGCAATATTTTAGATAACTGGGAATATATACTTGATCGGCTTAGAACAGGAGAGGCTTATGAAAATAAAGAAATCATGTATTCTGGTAGTGCCGATGGTAATGGAAAGAAAAGATTTAATTTAACTGTATATCCTATAAGAAATAAAGCTGGTAGCATAACAGGGATGGTAGGTATGTTTAAGGATATGCAAAATGTATATAATTTAGTTAACAAGTATACGGGTAAGACTGCTACTTATACTTTTGATGATATAGTTGGCAAAAGTGAAAAAATTTTAAAGGTAAAAGAACAATCAAAAAATATATCCAATAGTCCTTCTACAGTACTTATTCAAGGAGAAAGCGGGACAGGGAAAGAACTTATTGCTCAGTCAATTCATAATAACAGTAATAGAAGAAATAATGGATTTGTGGCAATAAATTGTGGAGCTATACCGAAAAGTCTTATAGAAAGTGAACTCTTTGGATATGAAGAAGGTGCTTTCACAGGTGCAAAGCGAGGCGGACATCCTGGAAAATTTGAGCTTGCTAGTGGAGGTAGTTTATTTTTAGATGAAATAGGAGAAATGCCTTTGGATATGCAGGTAAGTCTTTTAAGAGTATTACAAGAGGGGTGTGTTACAAGGGTAGGTGGAAGCAAACATATAAATGTGGATGTAAGAATTATCGCAGCTACAAACAAAGATTTAAAAAAGGAAGTAGAGAAGGGGACCTTCCGTGAAGATTTATACTATAGATTAAGTGTAATTCCCATATATGTACCTCCGCTAAGAGAAAGAGAAGGGGACATAGAGATACTTATAAATCATTTTTTAAAAGCTAAAGCTATTAAATTAGGTAAGCCTATACCGAAGATAAGATACGATATATATGAAAAGCTTATAAATTATACTTGGCCTGGGAATGTTAGGGAAATGGAAAATTGTATTGAAAATATTGTGAATATGGATGGGAATACTTCTTTTACTTTTGAAACAAAAACTTTAGAAAAAGAACAATTAAATTATAGTATAGAAGCATTAGAATACAATATGTGTTCCCTAGAAGAATGGGAGAGAAAAGCAATAATTAATTGTATAGATAAATGCAAGGGAAATATAACTAAAGCTTCTAAAGTCTTAGGTATAAATAGGAGTACATTATATTCAAAAATAAATAAATTTAAATTGTTAAAACAATGTAAAATCGATTTTTAAAATGTATAAAAACACAACAGTGTTGTAAAAAACAACAATAATTTTTCTAAAAATGTTGCTTTTTACAACATTTTTTTACAACAATTTTAAATATAATAAGATATTGTGTAAATTCAAGGCATTTCGGTTTGTGAAAACTTTGGCATGACAATTGCTTATTAAAAATAAGTATACAAAGCTAAGAAGTGATTATTAAATATATAGTTTTTGTATAGTGAAAAAATATTTTTATTAATTAAGATTATTATTGAAAATGTTTAACAAAGTTAATAGTTTATCAATGATAATTAATTATAGTTAATTATTAGGAGGTTGTCGTCATGAAAGGTTTTGCAATGCTAAGTATTAACAATGTTGGATGGATTGAAAAGGAGAACCCAGCAGTAGGTCCATATGATGCTATTGTACGTCCATTAGCTGTATCACCGTGTACATCTGATATTCATACTGTTTTTGAAGGGGCAATTGGGGACAGACACAATATGATCTTAGGACATGAAGCTGTAGGTGAAGTTGTAGAAGTTGGTAGTGAAGTCAAAGACTTTAAACATGGTGATAGAGTTGTTGTTCCAGCAATAACTCCTGATTGGAGATCATTAGAAGTTCAAGAAGGATTCCATCAACATTCAAATGGTATGCTTGCAGGATGGAAGTTTTCAAACTTTAAAGATGGTGTATTTGCTGAATACTTCCATGTAAACGATGCTGATATGAATCTTGCGCTTTTGCCAGATGAAATATCAGTAGAAAATGCAGTTATGATAACAGATATGATGACTACTGGATTCCATGGAGCAGAAATGGCAGATATACAATTGGGATCAAGTGTTGTAGTTATAGGTATTGGAGCAGTTGGGTTAATGGCAATAGCAGGTTCAAAATTGCGTGGTGCAGGTAGAATTATAGGTGTTGGAAGCAGACCAACATGTATAGAAGCTGCAGAATTCTATGGAGCAACAGATATTGTAAATTATAGAAACGGAGATATAGTTAAGCAAATTATGGACTTAACTAAAGGAAAGGGTGTTGATCGTGTAATCATGGCAGGTGGTGGTGTTGAAACACTAGCACAGGCAGTAGCTGTGGTTAAGCCTGGTGGAGTAGTATCAAATGTTAACTATCATGGAAGTGGAGACAGTCTTCCAATACCTCGTTTAGAATGGGGATGTGGAATGGCGCACAAGAAGATAATTGGAGGACTTTGCCCAGGCGGACGTCTTAGAATGGAGATGCTTATAGACCTTGTAAAATACAATCGCGTTGACTTAAGTAAATTAGTTACACATGTGTTTAATGGGTTCGAACATGTTGAAGAGGCACTTTTATTAATGAAGGATAAACCAAGAGATTTAATTAAACCAGTAGTTATAATAGATAAATAATTATTACACTCTCCTTTGTTAATTTTTGTAATCAAGGGTGAGTGTAAATTTAATTTATACTGTATATTAATTTTTATATTTAGATATAAATATGGAGGAATAGGTATGTTCAAAATATTAAACAAAAGAGAATTAGCTCCTAATATCTATCTAATGGATGTAGAAGCTTCAAGAGTTGCTAAGTCATGTTATCCAGGACAATTTGTTATAGTAAAGATGGATGAAAGAGGAGAGAGAGTACCTCTAACAATTTGCGACTATGATGCAGAAAAAGGAACTGTAACTATAGTGTTCCAAACACTTGGTGATTCTACTAAGAGAATGGCAGAATATGAAAAAGGTCAAAATTTTACAGATTTTGTAGGACCATTAGGACAAGCATCAGACCTTGTTCATGAAGATATAGAAGAGTTAAAGAAAAAGAATATAATTTTTATAGCTGGCGGTGTAGGTACAGCACCAGTGTATCCACAAGTTAAATGGCTTCACGAAAATGGAGTCGATGTAGACGTTATCGTAGGATCTAAATCAAAGGAATATTTATTACTTGAAAAAGAAATGATGGCTGTATGTAAACATTTATATGTTGCTACAGATGATGGAAGTTACGGATATAAAGGACTTGTTACAAACTTATTGAAGGAACTTATAGATAATGAAGGTAAGAAATATGACCACGTAGTAGCTATAGGACCGATGATCATGATGAAATTTGTTGCTAAGCTTACAAAAGAGTATGGAATTAAGACTGTAGTAAGCTTAAATCCAATAATGGTTGATGGAACAGGAATGTGTGGTGCTTGTAGAGTAACAATTGGCGACGAAGTAAAATTTGCTTGTGTTGATGGCCCAGAGTTTGATGGACATCTAGTAAATTTTGACGAAGCAATGAGAAGGCAAGCTATGTATAAAACTGAAGAAGGAAGAAAAATTCTAAGAGAAGTTGAAGGCGATACTCATCATGGAAAAGGCTGTGGATGCGGAGGTGACAAATAATGGACAGAATGAAAAGAATACCAATAAGAGAACAAGATGCAAAAGAAAGAAGCACTAATTTTGCTGAAGTTTGTTTAGGATACACTAACGAAGAAGCAATGGAAGAAGCATCAAGATGCTTAAATTGTAAAAACCCTAAGTGTGTAGGTGACTGTCCTGTATCAATAAGCATACCAGAGTTTATATTAAAGGTTAAGGAAGGAAACTTCGAAGAGGCAGCTAAGAGTATAGCTAAGTCAAGTGCACTTCCAGCAGTATGCGGAAGAGTATGTCCACAGGAATCTCAATGTGAAGGAAAATGTGTACTTGGTATAAAGGGAGATGCTGTAGCTATAGGTAAGCTTGAAAGATTTGTTGCCGATTGGTCAAGAGAAAACAATATAGATCTTTCAGATAGAAAACCTAATAATGGTAAAAAAGTTGCTGTAATAGGAAGTGGTCCTGCAGGACTTACTTGTGCAGGAGACCTTGCTAAGCTAGGATATGAAGTAACTATATTCGAAGCATTACATGAAGCAGGTGGAGTTTTAGTTTATGGAATTCCAGAGTTCAGACTTCCTAAAGAAACAGTTGTTAAACACGAAGTTGAGAATGTTAAAAAGTTAGGTGTTAAGATAGAAACTAACGTTATAGTTGGTAGAACTGTTACAATAGATCAACTTGTAGAGGAAGAAGGCTTTGATGCAGTATTCATTGGATCAGGTGCAGGACTTCCTAAGTTTATGGGAATACCAGGAGAAAACTTAAATGGAGTATTCTCAGCTAATGAATTCCTAACAAGAAACAATCTAATGAAAGCATTTAAAGAAGGTTATGATACACCTATAAGAGTAGGTCAAAAGGTAGCTGTAGTTGGCGGCGGAAACGTTGCTATGGATGCTGCTAGAACTGCATTAAGACTTGGAGCAGAAGTTCATATAGTTTATAGAAGATCAGAAGCAGAACTTCCAGCAAGAGTTGAGGAAGTACATCATGCAAAAGAAGAAGGTGTAATACTAGACATCCTTACAAACCCTACAGAAATCATAGGAGATGAAAATGGATGGGTTAAAGGCATGAAGTGTGTAAAAATGGAGTTAGGTGAGCCAGATGCATCAGGAAGAAGAAAGCCTGTTGTTGTAGAAGGTTCAGAGTTTGTATTGGACGTAGATACAGTAATTATGTCACTTGGAACATCGCCAAATCCATTAATATCTTCAACAACTGAAGGACTAGAAATAAATAAGCATAAGTGTATAGTAGCAGAAGAAGAAACTGGTCTTACATCAAGAGCAGGAGTATATGCTGGAGGAGATGCCGTAACTGGAGCTGCTACAGTTATACTTGCTATGGGAGCAGGTAAAAAAGCTGCTAAGGCTATTGATGAATATTTAAAGTAAAACTTAAATAAACCTCTAATAAAAACAATTTGTTTTTATTAGAGGTTTATTAATTTAGTAAATAGAATTGAGATACACAAAGAAAACTATGTCTAGCGTATCCATATAATAAAAAACGAGATATTTAAAGAAAAATAAAGCATAACCCATTTAATTTAAAATAGTGATATATACATTAAATATTTAATAGCGTTAAAGATGATAAAATAACATTCGTCGCTTGGATAAGCGGCAAATAAATGAACAAAAGTTAACAAGAAAAATGTTGTTGACATTAAGGAATTGTTCATGATATCATGTGAAAGCTGTTAAGAACGACAGAAAATAAAAATCTTTCAAATGTTCTTGACAAGGTGAAATAAACATGATAAGCTACGTAAGCAGTCGATAGAGATCGACATGATCCTTGAAAATTAAACAGAGGTTAAAAGTCAAGATGACTTTTATTAAGTAAACTAAACCAGCAATTCTTTTGAACTACTTGTTAGTAGTCAAAAACAACAGTAATGAGCATTCAAACTTTTAAATTGAGAGTTTGATCCTGGCTCAGGACGAACGCTGGCGGCGTGCCTAACACATGCAAGTCGAGCGATGAAGCCCTTCGGGGTGGATTAGCGGCGGACGGGTGAGTAACACGTGGGTAACCTGCCTCAAAGAGGGGGATAGCCTTCCGAAAGGGAGATTAATACCGCATAACATTAGTTTTTCGCATGGAGAACTAATTAAAGGAGCAATCCGCTTTGAGATGGACCCGCGGCGCATTAGCTAGTTGGTGAGGTAAAGGCTCACCAAGGCGACGATGCGTAGCCGACCTGAGAGGGTGATCGGCCACATTGGAACTGAGACACGGTCCAGACTCCTACGGGAGGCAGCAGTGGGGAATATTGCACAATGGGCGAAAGCCTGATGCAGCAACGCCGCGTGAGTGATGAAGGCCTTCGGGTTGTAAAGCTCTGTCTTTTGGGACGATAATGACGGTACCAAAGGAGGAAGCCACGGCTAACTACGTGCCAGCAGCCGCGGTAATACGTAGGTGGCGAGCGTTGTCCGGATTTACTGGGCGTAAAGGATGCGTAGGCGGATTTTTAAGTGAGATGTGAAATACCCGGGCTTAACTTGGGTGCTGCATTTCAAACTGGAAGTCTAGAGTGCGGGAGAGGAGAGTGGAATTCCTAGTGTAGCGGTGAAATGCGTAGAGATTAGGAAGAACACCAGTGGCGAAGGCGACTCTCTGGACCGTAACTGACGCTGAGGCATGAAAGCGTGGGTAGCAAACAGGATTAGATACCCTGGTAGTCCACGCCGTAAACGATGAGTACTAGGTGTAGGAGGTATCGACCCCTTCTGTGCCGCAGTTAACACAATAAGTACTCCGCCTGGGAAGTACGATCGCAAGATTAAAACTCAAAGGAATTGACGGGGGCCCGCACAAGCAGCGGAGCATGTGGTTTAATTCGAAGCAACGCGAAGAACCTTACCTAGACTTGACATCTCCTGAATTACTCGTAATGGAGGAAGCCCTTCGGGGCAGGAAGACAGGTGGTGCATGGTTGTCGTCAGCTCGTGTCGTGAGATGTTAGGTTAAGTCCTGCAACGAGCGCAACCCTTATCATTAGTTGCTACCATTAAGTTGAGCACTCTAGTGAGACTGCCCGGGTTAACCGGGAGGAAGGTGGGGATGACGTCAAATCATCATGCCCCTTATGTCTAGGGCTACACACGTGCTACAATGGGTAATACAAAGAGAAGCAATACAGTGATGTGGAGCAAAACTATAAAATTACCCTCAGTTCGGATTGTAGGCTGAAACTCGCCTACATGAAGCTGGAGTTGCTAGTAATCGCGAATCAGCATGTCGCGGTGAATACGTTCCCGGGCCTTGTACACACCGCCCGTCACACCATGAGAGCTGGCAACACCCGAAGTCCGTAGTCTAACCGTAAGGAAGACGCGGCCGAAGGTGGGGTTAGTGATTGGGGTGAAGTCGTAACAAGGTAGCCGTAGGAGAACCTGCGGCTGGATCACCTCCTTTCTAAGGAGTCGACAAGATAGGTAATTCTATCTTGAAGGTTCGTTTACACTCTGTTTAATCTTGAGGGATTAGATTCCCTTAATACTTTTATGGGGGTATAGCTCAGCTGGGAGAGCACCTGCCTTGCACGCAGGGGGTCAAGGGTTCGAATCCCTTTATCTCCACCATAATTGTTCTTTGAAAATTGCACAGTGATATATAAAATGAAACTCACTCAGCAAAGCTGAGGAGTACTGATTCTTTAGCTAAATCGAAGATTTAGAAGAATCAGCAAAGTAAAGCTGAAGGTAAAACTACTTATTATATAAGTAAGTAACCTTTGTAGATTTTTAAGTTTCATGAGTAGAACTAGATTTTATGAATGAAACCAAGAAAATTGATAGAAGCAAGTAGATCGAGGAAAGACCCGAGCGAGGAGCGGAGTTTACTGACTGGTAAATGAGCACCACAGGGAGGGGCTTGACGAAGAGCTGCGAAGCTTATAGCAATTTTCGCTTAAATGGTCAAGCTACAAAGGGCGCATGGTGAATGCCTTGGCACCAGTAGTCGAAGAAGGACGTGATAAGCTGCGATAAGCTTCGGGTAGGCGCAAATAGCCTGTGATCCGAAGATTTCCGAATGGGGCAACCCACACTACTAACGTAGTGTACTATAAACTGAATTCATAGGTTTATAGGGATATACCCGGGGAACTGAAACATCTAAGTACCCGGAGGAAGAGAAAGAAAAATCGATTTCCTAAGTAGCGGCGAGCGAAAGGGAAAGAGCCCAAACCAGGAACTTGTTCCTGGGGTTGAGGACAGATCATAAACGAAAGTAGGAGTTAATTGAAGAGAGCTGGAAGGCTCCGCCGTAGAAGGTAACAGCCCTGTAGGTGAAAATGAAGACTTTTAGATCTGCTCCAGAGTACCACGAGACACGTGAAACCTTGTGGGAAGCAGGGAGGACCACCTCCCAAGGCTAAATACTAACTGGTGACCGATAGTGAAGCAGTACCGTGAGGGAAAGGTGAAAAGAACCCCGGGAGGGGAGTGAAATAGAACCTGAAACCGTGTGTCCACAACCGGTCAAAGCACTTTTACGTGCGATGACGTGCTTTTTGTAGAACGAGCCAGCGAGTTACGATATGTAGCAAGGTTAAGCACTTAAGGTGCGCAGCCGAAGGGAAACCGAGTCTGAATAGGGCAATAAGTTGCATATCGTAGACCCGAAACCGGGTGACCTATCCATGGACAGGTTGAAGCGGAAGTAAAATTCCGTGGAGGACCGAACCACGTTGGTGTTGAAAAACCATGGGATGAGCTGTGGATAGCGGAGAAATTCCAATCGAACTCGGAGATAGCTGGTTCTCCTCGAAATAGCTTTAGGGCTAGCGTTGAGAATGAGTAATGGAGGTAGAGCACTGAATGGGCTAGGGGCTGACAACAGTTACTGAACCCTATCAAACTCCGAATGCCATATACTTGAATCTCAGCAGTCAGACTACGAATGATAAGATCCGTGGTCAAAAGGGAAACAGCCCAGATCATCAGCTAAGGTCCCAAAGTGTAAGTTAAGTGGAAAAGGATGTGGGATTTCTAAGACAACTAGGATGTTGGCTTAGAAGCAGCCACTCATTCAAAGAGTGCGTAATAGCTCACTAGTCGAGAGATCCTGCGCCGAAGATGTCCGGGGCTAAAACTTACCACCGAAGCTATGGGCTCGAAAGAGCGGTAGAGGAGCTTCCTGTATGGATTGAAGTCGTACCGAAAGGAGCGGTGGACTGTACAGGAGTGAGTATGCTGGCATAAGTAGCGAGAAATAAGTGAGAATCTTATTGGTCGAAAACCTAAGGTTTCCTGAGGAAGGCTCGTCCGCTCAGGGTTAGTCGGGACCTAAGCCGAGGCCGAAAGGCGTAGGTGATGGACAATCGGTTGATATTCCGATACCGCCAACTGACGTTATTACAAATGGGATGACGCAGGAGGATAAGATGTGCACACTATTGGATGTGTGTCTAAGCACTTAGACAGACTAGACAGGCAAATCCGTTTAGTCAATGTTGAGGTGTGATGGGGAGCCCTTTCGGGCGAAGTATCTGATTTCACGCTGCCAAGAAAAGTCTCTATGGAGGAAGTTGGTGCCCGTACCGCAAACCGACACAGGTAGGTGAGGAGAGAATCCTAAGACCAGCGGAAGAATTGTTGTCAAGGAACTCGGCAAATTGACCCCGTAAGTTAGCGATAAGGGGTGCCTACGCAAGTAGGTCGCAGAGAATAGGCCCAAGCAACTGTTTAGCAAAAACACAGGTCTCTGCTAAAGCGAAAGCTGATGTATAGGGGCTGACGCCTGCCCGGTGCTGGAAGGTTAAGGGGAACACTTAGCGTAAGCGAAGGTGTGAACTTAAGCCCCAGTAAACGGCGGCCGTAACTATAACGGTCCTAAGGTAGCGAAATTCCTTGTCGGGTAAGTTCCGACCCGCACGAATGGCGTAATGACTTGGGCACTGTCTCGACAACAAATCCGGCGAAATTGTAGTGCAAGTGAAGATGCTTGCTACCCGCGATTGGACGGAAAGACCCCGTAGAGCTTTACTGTAGCTTAGCATTGAGTTTCGGTATTGTCTGTACAGGATAGGTGGGAGACTGAGAAGTAAGGGCGTCAGCTCTTATGGAGTCATCCTTGGGATACCACCCTGACAGTACTGGGATTCTAACCGGCGGCCATGAATCTGGTCACGGGACATTGTTAGGTGGGCAGTTTGACTGGGGCGGTCGCCTCCTAAAAAGTAACGGAGGCGCCCAAAGGTTCCCTCAGAACGGTTGGAAATCGTTCGTAGAGTGCAAAGGCAGAAGGGAGCCTGACTGCGACACATACAAGTGGAGCAGGGACGAAAGTCGGGCTTAGTGATCCGGTGGTTCCTCGTGGGAGGGCCATCGCTCAACGGATAAAAGCTACCTCGGGGATAACAGGCTGATCTCCCCCAAGAGTCCACATCGACGGGGAGGTTTGGCACCTCGATGTCGGCTCGTCGCATCCTGGGGCTGAAGTAGGTCCCAAGGGTTGGGCTGTTCGCCCATTAAAGCGGCACGCGAGCTGGGTTCAGAACGTCGTGAGACAGTTCGGTCCCTATCCGTCGCGGGCGTAGGAAATTTGAGAGGAGCTGTCCTTAGTACGAGAGGACCGGGATGGACTGACCTCTGGTGCACCAGTTGTTCCGCCAGGAGCACAGCTGGGTAGCTATGTCGGGACGGGATAAACGCTGAAAGCATCTAAGCGTGAAGCCCACCTCAAGATTAGATTTCCCATAGCGTAAGCTAGTAAGACCCCTTGAAGAACACAAGGTTGATAGGTCAGAGGTGTAAGCATGGTAACATGTTCAGCTGACTGATACTAATAGGTCGAGGGCTTGACCAAATACACATTCACTGTGCAATTTTCAGAGAACAAG